>NZ_CP073377.1:0-5497091 GCF_018204675.1 Klebsiella sp. P1927
ATGACTGGCGTGGCGATAAACCGCCGCGTACCCCATGGGGGGAAACGGTGATTTATGAAGCGCACGTGAAAGGGCTCACCTTGCTTAATCCGCAGCTACCGGAAGCCATTCGCGGAACCTATAAAGCGCTGGGCCACCCGGCGATGATCGCTTACTTCAAATCGCTGGGCATCAGCGCCCTTGAGCTGTTGCCGGTGGCGCAGTTCGCCAGCGAGCCGCGACTGCAGCGGATGGGGTTAAGCAACTACTGGGGCTACAACCCGTTGGCGTGGTTCGCGCTGGATCCGCGCTACGCCAGCGACCCGGATCGCGCCCTGGATGAGTTTCGCGATGCGGTTAAGGCGCTGCACGCCGCCGGTATCGAAGTGATTCTGGATATCGTGCTCAACCATAGTGCGGAAATCGATCTCGACGGGCCCACCGTCTCCCTGCGCGGAATCGACAACCGTAGCTATTATTGGGTAAGGGAGGATGGCGATTATCACAACTGGACCGGGTGCGGTAATACGCTCAATCTTAGCCACCCCGGCGTGGTGGAGTGGGCGCGCCAGTGTTTGCGCTTTTGGGTGGATGAGTGCCATGTCGACGGCTTTCGCTTCGACCTCGCCTCAGTGATGGGGCGGACGCCGGAATTCCGCCAGGATGCGCCGCTGTTCGAGGCTATCCGCCGCGACAGCGTGCTGTCGCAGGTGAAACTGATTGCGGAACCCTGGGATATCGGCCCGGGCGGCTATCAGATGGGTAATTTCCCACCGCTGTTCGCTGAATGGAATGACCATTTTCGCGATAGCGCCCGACGCTTCTGGCTACAGCAAAATGTCTCCCTGGGGGATTTTGCCCAACGTTTCGCGGCCTCCAGCGATCTCTTTGCCCGCGATGGCAAGCCGCCATCGGCGACGGTCAACCTGGTGACGGCCCACGATGGCTTCACGCTGCGCGACTGCGTTTGTTTCAATCAGAAACACAATGAGGCAAACGGGGAGGAGAATCGCGATGGGACTAACAATAACTACAGCAACAATCATGGTATAGAAGGATTAGAAGCGAATTTTGCGGTGATTGAACGGCGGCGCGCCAGCGCGCATGCGCTGCTGACGACGCTGCTGCTGGCTCAGGGGACGCCAATGCTGCTGGCGGGCGATGAACAGGGCCACAGCCAGCACGGTAACAATAATGCTTACTGCCAGGACAACGCCCTGACGTGGCTGGACTGGCGCCAGGCGAACCCGGGATTAACCGCCTTTACCGCGGCGCTGATCCACCTGCGGCGTCGTATTCCGGCGCTCACCCGCAACCGCTGGTGGCAGGAGGGGGATGGCAACGTCCGCTGGCTTAATCGCAACGCCCAGCCCCTGACTGCCGCGGAGTGGCAGCAGGGGGCCGCGTGTATGCAGATCCAGTTGTCGGATCGCTGGCTGCTCACGCTGAACGCCACCGCAGAGGTGGTCGATATGGTTTTACCCGAGGGGGAATGGCGCGCCGTTCCTCCATTCGCCGGAGAGGATAATCCGGTCATCATGGCTGTCTGGCATGGGCCCGCGCACGGAGTGTGCGTATTTCAAAGGTCGTAAGCCCTGAAGCTTTCGGTTGGACCCGTGGCGGCGGCGCGGCGGGATGAGCTGGAAAGCGGGGGTGTAAAAAGGAGTTAATCATGGTTAGGCTTGAAAAAAACGATCCGCTGATGCTGGCGCGTCAATTACCCATCAAATCCGTGGCGTTGATCCTCGCGGGCGGGCGTGGCACCCGGCTGAAGGATCTCACCATTAAGCGTGCGAAACCTGCCGTTCACTTTGGCGGCAAGTTCCGTATTATCGATTTCGCATTATCTAACTGCATTAACTCAGGGATCCGCCGCATCGGCGTTATTACCCAGTATCAGTCGCACACGCTGGTGCAGCACATCCAGCGCGGCTGGTCGTTCTTCAGCGAAGAGATGAACGAGTTTGTCGATCTGCTGCCGGCTCAGCAGCGCGTGCATGGCGAAAATTGGTATCGCGGCACGGCGGATGCGGTGACGCAGAACCTGGATATCATCAGCCGCTACAAGGCCGAGTACGTGGTGATCCTCGCGGGCGACCATATTTATAAGCAGGACTACTCGCGCATGCTGATCGACCATGTCGAAAAAGGGGCGCGTTGCACCGTGGCCTGCATGCCGGTGCCCATTGAAGAGGCATCCGCCTTCGGCGTCATGGCGGTCGACGAAAACGAAAAAATCATTGAGTTTGTCGAGAAACCCGCCAACCCGCCGGCGATGCCGACCGACCCGACCAAATCGCTGGCCAGCATGGGCATTTATGTCTTTGACGCCGCCTATCTTTATGAGCTGCTGGAAGAAGACGATCGCAACGAGAACTCCAGCCACGATTTCGGTAAAGACATCATTCCGAAGATCACCGAAGCTGGCATGGCTTATGCACATCCTTTCCCGCTCTCCTGCGTGCAGTCCGACCCGAACGCCGAACCTTACTGGCGCGACGTGGGGACGCTGGAAGCCTACTGGAAGGCTAACCTCGATCTGGCGTCAGTCACGCCGGAGCTGGATATGTACGACCAGAACTGGCCGATCCGCACCCATATGGAATCGCTGCCGCCGGCGAAGTTCGTGCAGGACCGCTCCGGTAGCCACGGCATGACCCTGAACTCGCTGGTTTCCGGGGGGTGCATTATCTCCGGGTCGGTGGTGGTGCAGTCGGTGCTGTTCCCGCGCGTGCGGGTGAATTCGTTCTGTAACATTGATTCGGCAGTCTTGTTGCCAGATGTCTGGGTGGGGCGCTCATGCCGCCTGCGTCGCTGCGTGATTGACCGCGCCTGTGTTATCCCGGAAGGAATGGTGATTGGTGAGAATGCGGAAGAGGATGCACGCCGCTTCTATCGCTCAGAGGAAGGTATCGTGCTGGTGACCCGCGACATGCTGCGGAAATTAGGGCACAAACAGGAGCGCTAATGCAGGTCTTACATGTATGTTCTGAGATGTTCCCGCTGTTAAAGACGGGCGGTCTGGCGGACGTCATCGGCGCACTGCCGGCGGCGCAAATCGCGGAGGGTATCGATACGCGCGTGCTGTTGCCGGCGTTTCCCGATATCCGTCGCGGCGTGGTGGATGCCCAGGTGGTGACCCGCCGGGATACCTTCGCCGGGCGGATCACGCTGCTGTACGGCCACTTTAACGGCGTGGGGATCTACTTGATAGACGCCCCGCATCTCTATGACCGTCCGGGGAGCCCTTACCACGATACCAACCAGCACGCTTATCCCGACAACGTCCTGCGCTTTGCGCTGCTGGGCTGGGTGGGAAGTGAAATGGCCAGCGGACTGGATCCGTTCTGGCGCCCGGATGTGGTGCATGCCCATGACTGGCACGCCGGCCTGACGCCGGCCTACCTGGCGGCGCGCGGACGCCCGGCTAAATCGGTGTTTACCGTGCACAACCTGGCGTACCAGGGGATGTTTTACTCCTGGCATATGAATGACATTGAGCTGCCGTGGTCGTTCTATAACATGCATGGCCTCGAGTTTAACGGGCAGATCTCGTTTCTCAAGGCCGGCCTCTACTACGCCGACCATATTACGGCGGTGAGCCCGACCTACGCGCGCGAGATCACCGAGCCGCAGTACGCCTACGGCATGGAGGGGCTGCTGCGCCAGCGCCATCATGAAGGTCGGCTGTCGGGAATTCTCAACGGCGTTGACGACGGTATCTGGAGCCCGCAAAACGATCTGCTGCTGCCGATGCGCTACGATCGCGACACGCTGGAGGAGAAGGCGGAGAACAAGCGTCAGCTGCAGATTGCCATGGGCCTGAAGGTCGATGATAAAGCGCCGTTGTTTGCCGTCGTCAGCCGTCTTACCAGCCAGAAAGGGCTGGACCTGGTGCTTGAAGCGCTGCCGGGTCTGCTTGAGCAGGGCGGCCAGCTGGCGCTACTGGGCGCCGGCGATCCGGTGCTGCAGGAAGGTTTCCTCGCCGCCGCCGCCGAACACCCGGGCAAAGTGGGTGTGCAGATTGGCTACCATGAGGCCTTCTCCCACCGCATTATGGGCGGCGCCGACGTCATTCTGGTCCCGAGCCGCTTTGAACCCTGCGGCCTGACCCAGCTGTATGGTCTGAAGTACGGGACGCTGCCGCTGGTGCGCCGCACCGGCGGTCTGGCGGACACCGTCGCTGACAGTTCGCTGGAGAATCTGGCCGATGGTCTGGCGACAGGGTTTGTCTTTGAGGACAGCAATGCGCTGTCATTGCTGCGCGCTATCCGTCGCGCCTTTGTCCTCTGGTCGCGCCCGTCGCTCTGGCGCTACGTGCAGCGTCAGGCGATGAATATGGATTTTAGCTGGCAGGTTGCCGCGAACTCCTATCGCGAACTTTATCAACGCTTGATGTAACCACTGGAGTCATTGTTATGAATGTACCCTTTAGCTATGCATCACCGACGCTGAGCGTTGAGGCGTTAAAGCATTCTATTGCCTATAAACTGATGTTTATCATCGGTAAAGATCCGGCCATCGCCAACAAGCATGAATGGCTTAACGCCACGCTGTTTGCCGTTCGCGATCGCATGGTGGAGCGCTGGCTGCGCTCCAACCGCGCGCAGCTCTCCCAGGAAGTGCGCCAGGTGTACTATCTGTCGATGGAGTTTCTGATCGGCCGCACCCTCTCGAATGCGCTGCTGTCGCTGGGCATTTATGACGATGTGAGCAGCGCGCTGGCGGAGATGGGGCTCGATCTCGAAGAGCTGATCGATGAAGAGAATGACCCCGGGCTTGGCAACGGCGGTCTGGGCCGCCTGGCGGCTTGCTTCCTTGACTCCCTGGCGGCGCTGGGTCTGCCGGGACGCGGTTACGGCATCCGCTACGACTACGGGATGTTTAAACAGAATATTGTCGATGGCCGGCAAAAAGAGTCTCCTGACTACTGGCTGGAGTACGGTAACCCGTGGGAGTTTGAGCGCCACAACACCCGCTATAAAGTGCGCTTCGGCGGCCGCATTCAGCAGGAAGGAAAGAAAACCCGCTGGATTGAGACGGAGGAGATCATTGCGGAAGCCTACGACCAGATCATCCCCGGCTTTGACACCGACGCCACCAACACGCTGCGTCTGTGGAGCGCGCAGGCCAGTAGCGAAATTAACCTCGGTAAATTCAACCAGGGCGACTACTTCGCCGCGGTAGAGGATAAAAACCACTCCGAAAACGTCTCCCGCGTGCTCTATCCGGACGACTCGACCTACTCCGGCCGCGAGCTGCGCCTGCGCCAGGAGTATTTCCTCGTGTCGGCCACGGTGCAGGATATCCTGAGTCGCCATTACATGTTGCATAAAACCTATGACAACCTGGCGGACAAGATTGCCATTCACCTGAATGACACCCACCCGGTGCTGTCGATACCGGAGCTGATGCGTCTGCTTATCGACGAACATAAGTTCAGCTGGGACGAGGCGTTCGAGGTGACCTGTCAGGTCTTCTCCTATACCAACCACACCCTGATGAGCGAAGCGCTCGAGACCTGGCCGGTGGATATGCTGGGTAAAATTCTGCCGCGCCATCTGCAGATTATCTTCGAGATTAACGACTATTTCCTCAAGACTTTGCAGGAGCAGTATCCGAACGATACCGACCTCCTCAGCCGCACCTCGATTATCGACGAGTCTAACGGCCGCCGTGTGCGGATGGCCTGGCTGGCGGTAGTGGTCAGCCACAAGGTCAACGGGGTGTCCGAGCTGCATTCCCGACTGATGGTGGAGTCACTGTTTGCCGAATTCGCCAAAATCTTCCCAATGCGCTTTATCAACGTGACCAACGGTGTGACGCCGCGCCGCTGGCTGGCGCTGGCCAACCCGCCGCTGTCGAAAGTGCTGGATGAGCATATCGGCCGCACCTGGCGGACCGATCTGAGTCAGCTTGATGAGCTGAAACAGCATATCGACTACCCGATGGTCAATCAGGCGGTGCGTCAGGCCAAGTTTGAGAACAAACAGCGGCTGGCCAGCTATATTGCCCAACAGCTCAATGTGGTGGTCAATCCGAAGGCGCTGTTTGATGTGCAGATCAAACGTATCCATGAATACAAACGCCAGCTAATGAATGTGCTGCACGTCATCACCCGCTATAACCGGATCAAGGCCGATCCGCAGGCCGAGTGGGTGCCGCGGGTGAATATTTTCGCCGGTAAGGCGGCCTCGGCCTACTATATGGCCAAGCACATTATTCACCTGATCAACGATGTGGCGGCGGTGATTAATAACGATCCGCAGATTGGCGACAAGCTGAAGGTCGTCTTTATCCCCAACTACAGCGTTAGCCTGGCGCAGCTGATCATTCCGGCGGCAGACCTGTCGGAACAGATCTCCCTCGCAGGCACTGAAGCTTCCGGCACCAGTAATATGAAGTTTGCCCTTAACGGCGCGCTGACTATCGGCACCCTTGATGGGGCAAACGTGGAGATGCAGGAGCACGTGGGCGAAGAGAATATCTTTATCTTCGGTAACACCGCGGAAGAGGTGGAGGAGCTACGTCGCAGCGGCTATAAACCACGCGAATATTACGAGCAGGATGAAGAGCTCCACCAGGCGCTGACGCAGATCGGTACCGGCGTCTTCAGCCCGGCAGAACCGGGGCGCTACCGCGACCTGCTGGATTCGCTGATTAACTTTGGCGACCACTACCAGGTTCTGGCGGACTATCGTAGCTATGTGGACTGCCAGGATCGCGTCGACGAGCTGTATCAAAACCCGGAAGAGTGGGCTTATAAGGCAATGTTGAATATTGCCAACATGGGCTACTTCTCTTCTGACCGGACGATCCAGGAGTACGCGAAATATATCTGGCATATCGACCCGGTAAGGCTGTAAGCCAGTCAATGCAACACCACACAACACAACGGGGCCATTTGGCCCCGTTGTGTTGTGTGGCGAACGTTTTATTCGGAAAAGTGCCGGGGAGGATTCAGGCTATTGCGGGAATATACTATTGACGTGAATTCGCCAGCAGTACGATAAATGCTCAATAAGTTTACGTTCATAGCCTATGTGGGATGTAGAAACGACGGATACGTTTGATGCCTGGTTCGAATTACAAAGTAGAGCTTTAAAAGAGGATATGTTGGCCACGATGCTCATCCTGTCTGAGTTTGCTCCGCAGCTTGGGCGCCCGTATGTTGATACGGTGAAAGATTCAACGTTTCAGAATATGAAAGAACTGCGGGTTCAGCATCATGGGCTCCCCATCCGCGCCTGTTTTGCTTTTGATCCTCTGCGGAAAGCTATCGTTTTATGTGTGGGCAATAAGGATGGCATGAATGAGAAACGTTTTTACAAAGAGATGATTACTCTGGCTGACAGAGAATTCAGCCAACACCTGACTAAGGAGCGATAATGGCCACGCTAAAAGAACTCATGGCGAAACAGAGTCCTGATAGCCAGCAGCGTATTGCAGCGAAAGCGGCAGAGATACGCCAGTCTGTCGCTTTAAACTTGCTTCGAGAAGAGTTGCAAATGTCGCAAACAGAGATGGCTGCGGCTATGGGGGTAAAGCAGCCAACGATCGCTAAAATGGAACAGGCTGATAACGACCCTCGGCTTTCGACCCTAAAACGCTACATTGCGGCATTGGGGGGAGAACTCAGTATAAATGTCACATTGCCGACTGGAAAAAAAGTCTCGTTTAATTTGTGAACAGGTATCCGGGCCAAGCGCAAGCCATAGCCCGGGTATTTCTCTCCTGGCGCCGCGCGATGTCAGGACGCTAACGACAGTTCAGACTTTCCCGCATGCTGCGCCAGCCATTCGCTGATGCGCGCCTGCTGCTCGGCAGTCAGCCACATGCCCTGTTTGGTACGACGCCAGATGGCGTCATCCAGGCTGCGCACCCACTCGTGCTCCACCAGATATTTCAGCTCGGCTTCATAAAACTCGTGGCCGAAATCTTCCCCGAGATCGCTCAGGGCGCTGGCTTCCTTCAGGATCCACTCGCTGTTGCTCCCGTAGGTGCGGGCATAATGGCGGGCCAGTGATTCACTGATGAACGGGAAGCGACGGCGCAGTTTTGCCGCGTAGTCGTCGCGGTCGCCGCCGATATCGCCGCCGGGGAGCACCGCGGTTTTGGTCCATGCCGGGCCGATCCCTTTGTAATAGGGGGTCAGTTTTTCCAGTGCATGCTCGGCCAGTTTGCGATAGGTGGTCAGCTTGCCGCCGAAGACGGACAGCAGCGGCGCCTGACCGTTCTCATCGTGAATATCCAGGGTATAGTCGCGGGTAATGGCCTGCGGCGAATCCGACTCGTCGTCGCACAGCGGACGGACGCCGGAGTAGGTCCAGACGATATCGTCCCGGCTGAGGGTCTTTTTAAAGTGCGCGTTATAGACGTTCAGCAGATAGTTGATCTCTTTATCATCAATGGCCACCGCTTTCGGATCGCCCTTATACTCGACGTCCGTCGTGCCGATGATAGAGAACTCATCCATCCACGGAATAACAAATACTATGCGTTTATCTTCGTTCTGCAGAATATAAGCCTGTTTCTGGGTATGCACCCGCGGCACCACGATGTGGCTGCCCTTGATCAGACGGATGCCGTAAGGCGAGCGCAGATGCATCCCTTCGTCGAAGAACTGTTTGACCCATGGGCCGGTGGCATTGACCAGGCCGCGCGCCTTCCAGGTAAACTTCTCACCGCTATCAATATCTTCCGCTTCCACCACCCACAGGCCATTCTCACGTTTCGCCGAGATAGCGCGGGTGCGGGTACGCACTTCGCCGCCTTTGCGGACGACCATCTGCGCGTTGGCCAGCACCAGGCGGGCATCGTCGACCCAGCAGTCGGAATATTCGAAACCGCGCACAATTTCCGGTTTAAGTACCGATTCTGCGCCAAAACGCAACCCGGTGGATCCCGGGAGGCTGGTGCGTTTGCCCAGATGATCGTACATAAACAAGCCGATACGGATCATCCATGCCGGGCGCAGATGCGGGCGATGCGGTAGGCGAAAGCGCATCGGGAAGGCGATATGCGGGGCCATTTTTAACAGCACTTCACGCTCGGCCAGCGCTTCGCTGACCAGACGGAACTCATAGTGTTCGAGGTAGCGTAGCCCGCCGTGGATCAGTTTGGAACTGGCGCTGGAGGTGGCGCAGGCGAGATCGCGCGCTTCCAGCATCAGTACGGATAAACCACGCCCGGCGGCATCTGCCGCGATACCGGCACCGTTGATGCCTCCGCCTATCACAATCAGATCTTTGGTTTCCACGTTCTTACCCTCTCACACTTTCGTTTAAGCTCATAAATGCTCGATATCGCTCACTATAGCAAACAAACGCGCTTTTGGTAACATCAAAAAAACATTTTGAAGTGATGGGTGTAACATATTGGCGTTTCTTTACCGCCTGACGGTACACTACAGGGTAAAATTGGGCCGGCCATCGCCCGTCATGACGAGAAAGAGAAGAGAATCATGGAACAGTTTGAATGCATCAATGTTGAAGAAGCGCACCAGAAACTGCATCAGCAGACGGCGGTACTGGTCGATATCCGCGATCCGCAAAGCTATGCGATGGGTCATACGCCGGGCGCGTTTCATCTGACCAACGATACGCTGGGCGCGTTTATGCGTGACAACGACTTTGACACGGCGGTGATGGTGATGTGCTATCACGGCAACAGCAGCAAGGGCGCCGCGCAGTATCTGCTGCAGCAGGGGTTTGATAAGGTCTATAGCGTTGACGGCGGGTTCGACGCCTGGCATCGCCATTTCCCGGCGGAAGTGGCGCGCGGGACGTTTTAACGACTGGCAGGTATACTATCCCCCTTTGTGTGGAATAAGCGATTCGCTGCATGTTAATGATTACCTCTTTTGCCAACCCGCGGGTGGCCCAGGCGTTTGTCGATTATATGGCGACGCAGGGGATTATCCTGACCATCCAGCAGCATACCCAGAGCGACGTCTGGCTGGCTGATGAGAGTCAGGCCGGGCGCGTCAGGGCTGAGCTGGCGCGTTTTCTCGAAAACCCGGCGGACCCGCGCTATCTGGCGGCGAGCTGGCAGTCCGGACAGACCAATAGCGGGTTGCGCTATCAGCGCTTTCCTTTCTTTGCCACGCTGCGGCATAACGCCGGTCCGTTCACCTGGGCGATTCTGCTGATCTGCATCGCGGTGTTCATCCTGCAAAATCTGCTGGGCGATCAGCCGGTGATGATTTGGCTGGCCTGGCCCTACGATCCTTCGCTGCAGTTCGAAGCCTGGCGCTATTTCAGCCATGCTTTCATGCATTTCTCGCTGATGCATATTCTCTTCAACCTGCTATGGTGGTGGTATCTTGGCGGCGCGGTGGAAAAGCGCATCGGCAGCGGCAAGCTGGTGGTGATCACCGTCATCAGCGCTCTGCTGAGCGGCTTCGTGCAGCACCAGTTTAGCGGCCCGTGGTTTGGTGGCTTGTCGGGCGTGGTCTACGCGCTGATGGGCTACGTCTGGCTGCGGGGCGAGCGCGATCCGCAGAGCGGTATTTATCTGCAGCGCGGGTTGATACTCTTCTCTTTAGTGTGGTTAATTGCTGGCTGGTTTGACGTTTTCGGCATGGCGATCGCCAACGGCGCGCACGTGGCTGGTCTGGCGACCGGCCTGGCGATGGCGTTTGTTGATACCTTACATGGGCGAAAACGCGCATAAAGACTTACCGACAGGGGTCGGGTAGGCGACATTTTTCCAGGGATATTTCATGAAACAAACACAACGTCATGACGCCATTATCGAGCTGGTAAAAAAACAGGGTTACGTCAGCACGGAAGAGCTGGTTGAGCAGTTCGCGGTAAGCCCGCAGACCATCCGCCGCGACCTGAACGATTTAGCCGAACAGAAAATGATCCTCCGCCATCACGGCGGCGCGGCGCTGCCCTCCAGCTCGGTCAACACCTCCTGGCACGATCGCAAAGCGACCCAGACGGCGGAGAAAGAGCGTATCGCCCGGCGGGTGGCCAGCGAGATCCCGGACGGGGCGACGCTGTTTATTGATATCGGCACCACGCCGGAAGCGGTGGCGCACGCCCTGCTCGATCACAACGATCTGCGGATTGTGACCAATAACCTTAACGTCGCCAACACGCTGATGGTGAAAGAGGACTTCCGTATTATTCTCGCCGGCGGCGAACTGCGTAGCCGGGACGGCGGGATCATCGGGGAAGCCACCCTCGACTTTATCTCGCAGTTCCGCCTCGACTTCGGCATTCTCGGCATCAGCGGCGTAGACAGCGATGGCTCGCTGCTGGAGTTTGATTATCATGAAGTGCGCACCAAGCGGGCGATCATTGAGAATTCACGCCACGTGATGCTGGTGGTGGACCATACCAAGTTTGGCCGCAATGCGATGGTCAACATGGGCAGCATCAGTATGGTCGATGCGGTCTATACCGACGTGCTGCCGCCGGCCGGCGTGCTGAAGGTGATCACTGATAACAACCTTCAGCTGGAGCTGTGCTAAACGGCAACGGCGTCGTCAGACGCCGTATCCCATCATCTTAAGCAACTGCTGGGCATGCTGTACCGCGTCCTGCCGGTGGGCGACGCCCAGTTTCTGATACAGGTTGCGAATGTGGGTCTTGATGGTGGTGGCCGCCACGTCAAGCTCGCCGGCAATCTGCTCGTTGCTGTAACCGGAATAGATTAAGCCAAGCACCTGCCACTCGCGCTGGGTCAGCGGGCTGGTGCGGATAAGCTCCGGCACCTCCGGATGATTCAGCAGTCGCTCGACGAACCCTTCGTCAAAGTGGGCGAATTTGTGGCGATGATGCTGGTTGATGTCGCGCAGAATACGCTGGGCGCGATGCTGCTCCAGCTCCGGCAACGTGTTCAACTGGATCAGCTGGCGCAGCTGCTGGGCCATCGCCTCGCCTTCAATCACAAAGTGGTTGATAAAACCGGTGCGGTTGGCGAGCGTCAGGGCTTCCAGCAGGGCTTTCTGCGCTTCGCTCTTGCGTCCTGACTGCCAGTACAGCTGGTTGAGCAGCAGCAGGTTGCGGTTGAGATCGCTCATCAAACGCAGCGAACGCGCATTTTCGTTCAGCTCTTCCAGCACCATTTCCGCCGGTTCGAAGTCGCCCAGCAGGATCTGCGCCCGGGCAATGTTGCGCCACTGGCTCTGCAGGAAGTGGTTGTTGGCGAACTCCGGCTTTGGCGTCTGGCGCAGCCAGTTGGCCGCCGCGGTTTTATCACCGGTCATCTGCCAGTAGATCACTCGCACCTTATCGGCGTTGGAGACCCAGTCGCTGTGATAGTGACCATTACCGAGCAGGTTTTCCAGCCGGTTCAGGTGGCTGCGGGCATTATCCAGATCGCCGCGCGCCAGTGAGCACTGGACCATCAGCGCCAGGCACTGCAGCTGCTGCTGCGGCTGATAGGTGGATAGCACGTCCATCCCCTGGCGGGCGCAAGCTTCAGCCTCGTCGAGGCGCGCCCATGCCCACAGCAGCTGAGAACGGATGCGCAGCAGGAACTCATGCATCGGCAACTGCTCAAGATGCTGTTCGCGTACCAGCTGGAAGGCTTTCTCCTGGCTCTCCCAGGCGGCCTGCAGGAAGCCCTGGGCGAAGAGGATTTCGCTTTGCTGAATGATGCTCCACAGGGCGTAATGCCATACGTCATGACGGCGGGCCATCTGTTCGGTCTGCTGCATCACGGCGAGGGATTTGGTCAGCTTTCCCTTACAATGGAGAACTTCGCCATGCACCGATGTGGCGACGATGCGGCTGTAATAGTTGGCCAGCGGCAGCTCTTCCAGGGCCACCATTGACAGACGTTCCGCCTCGTCCTGGTCGCCATCGTTAATCGCCACCTGCGCGCGCAGCGCGTTGAAGTCGCCATGCATCGCGGTGTCCATTTCCACACTCATCTCCTGCTCGGCGCGCGCCAGCAGGGTATTGACTTCGCTGTAGCGATGCTGGCTCTGCATCAGCCAGGCCTGGAGCAGGATCAGGCGCGGATTTTCCAGCAGATTGGACCATGGCAGCGCCGCCAGCGACTGCTCCAGTAGCCCCAGCTCGCTATGGTTAAACATGCCCCAGGCATGATTGAGCAAGATATCGCGCAGCATTTTGGCATCGCCGGCCGCCAGCGCATGGTGGATGGCCTCGCTGGGGAAACCTTGCGCCATCCAGCTTTCCGCGGCGGCGCGGTGGATCTCCGGTAGTTCAACCGCCAGCTCCCACTGACAGCGCTGGCGCAGGAAGCTGCCAAACAGCGGGTGATAGCGGAACCATTCGCCGGAATCATCCATCCGCTGCAGGAACAGCCCCTGGCGTTCGATCTCCTCCAGCTGCATCTGGCCATTCTCTTCGCCGGTGACGCGCACGATTAACGCGTCGTTCATTGAGCGCAGCAGAGAACTCTTCAGCAAAAAGTTGCGCGTGCGGGCGTCAACGTTATCCAGCACTTCATCCACCAGATAATCCGACAGATGGCTGGCGTTAATCCCGGCGAGGCGGCGGGCGGAGTGTTGGGCGGAGGAGTTATTCTGGCGGGCGGAGAGGGCGATGAGTTGTAGCGCGGTGGCCCACCCGGCGACATCGTCGCACAGCCGGCTACTGTCGTCGGCTTCGATAGGCGATGTCAGACGACAGTCGAAAAATTGTTTCGCCTCCTAGTGGGTAAAGGCCAGCTGCTGACTGCCAATCTCCAGAAGCTGATCGCGGACGCGCAGATTGGCAATGCCCAGCTGCGGCAGGTTACGCGACAGGACCACCAGGGTCATATTCTCCGGCTGATGGCGCAGGAAAAAGCGCATCGCGTCATGGATCACCGGATTATTGATCAGATGGTAATCATCAATGACGAGATACAGCGGGCGCTGCCAGTCGGCAAGTTCAATAAACAGCTGCGCAAAAAGAGAGGAGAGACTGGCGTACTGGCGTTTTTGCACCATCGCTTCACTGGCCGCGCAGTGGTTGCCGGTAGCCTGCTGAATCGCCGCGATCAGATAGCTGGCAAAACGCTCCTGCTGGTTGTCGCCTTCGTCCAGCGAAAACCACCCAAGATCGTTTTTACCCGCGGCCCACTGAGAAATGAGCGTTGTCTTACCGTACCCGGCAGGACTGGTGATCAGCACGAGACGATAATTGTTCGCGCCGGAAAGTTTCGCCAGTAAGCGCTCACGAACCACAGTGTGTTCAAGGCGGACCGGACGACTTAATTTGGACGGAATCAACATAGTTCTACATTTCGCTGTGCAAGAGAGAGGTTGCGATTTTTTTTGCGCTTCGTAATTAATATCTAATAAGGTCGGTGATTATGAAATTTATTGCAAGTTATGTCCGAAGTTTATGCTCTTGAATTTGCTCTATGTCACAAATTTTGACATTGGCTGAGAATGGGAAAAAATCGCAGGCAGGACTGGTCGGCCGCGGTTTTCAGGCGGTAGCTGGCGGAGTGTGGGTGGATTTATTTTACGCTAAGAGTAGTTGTTTGTTTTTATTAAATTATTGTCAGCGATTTCTTAGAAGTAATCTTTTTTGCGGGTCAATGCGATGAAAGGTGCTTATTTCTTCAGGGGCCTCTATTTATTTTGTTAATAACGTGGCGAGGAACTGGAAGATTTTTTACGCGTATTGGCCTGTAACAAATTTTTAGCTACCGGAGGTAACCTCTCAATTGTCATATCGCGGTGATTTTTACAGCATATTTTTGCCTTCTCGCCCACACTATAGTGTTCAGGATCACACTTTTCGCTCATCCCCGCCACTCCTCCCTGTCTAATCCCCGTCAGGATGAGGACGATGAATCGGGAGGTCGGCACACTAGCGCCATCGTTTTAGTAAAGGACCCGGATCTCATTATGTCACAGACTACATTTAACAAAGCTCAGTTTCAGGCTGCACTGACGCGTCAGTGGCAGCATTTTGGTTTACAGTCCGCTTCCGAGATGACACAGCGTCAATGGTGGCGCGCAGTCAGCGGAGCGTTGGCGGAACTCCTGGCGGCGCAGCCGGTAGCGAAACCGGCGCAAGGACAGCGTCACGTTAACTACATCTCAATGGAGTTTCTGATTGGTCGTCTGACCGGCAACAACCTGCTCAACCTGGGCTGGTACGAGGGCGTCAGCGACGCGCTGAAAGGCTACGATGTCAACCTCACCGATCTGCTGGAAGAAGAGACTGACCCGGCGCTGGGTAACGGTGGCCTGGGACGTCTGGCAGCCTGCTTCCTCGACTCCATGGCGACGGTGGGGCAGTCGGCGACCGGTTACGGTCTCAACTACCAGTATGGCCTGTTCCGCCAGTCATTTGACGATGGCCAGCAGATGGAAGCCCCTGACGACTGGGGGCGCAGCAGCTACCCGTGGTTCCGTCATAACGAAGCGCTGGATGTCCAGGTAGGTATCGGCGGGAAAGTCAGCAAAAACGGCGAATGGCAGCCGGCGTTCGTCATTACCGGCGAAGCCTGGGACCTGCCGGTGCTTGGCTATCGCAACAACGTCGCCCAGCCGCTGCGTCTGTGGCAGGCCAAACACGCTCATCCGTTCAACCTGACCAAATTCAACGATGGCGATTTCCTGCGCGCCGAGCAGCAGGGCATCGACGCGGAAAAACTGACCAAGGTGCTGTACCCGAACGACAACCATCAGGCCGGTAAAAAACTGCGCCTGATGCAGCAGTACTTCCAGTGCGCCTGCTCAGTGGCCGATATCCTGCGCCGTCATCATCTGGCAGGCCGCAAGCTGGCCGAACTGGCGGATTACGAAGTGATCCAGCTGAACGATACGCACCCGACCATCGCCATCCCGGAGCTGCTGCGCGTGCTGATCGACGAGCACCAGCTGAGCTGGGACGACGCCTGGGCGATCACCAGCAAAACCTTTGCTTACACCAACCACACCCTGATGCCGGAAGCGTTGGAATGCTGGGATGAGAAGCTGGTAAAAGCGCTGCTGCCGCGCCAT
The DNA here is from genome assembly GCF_018204675.1 of Klebsiella sp. P1927. Taxonomy (NCBI): domain Bacteria; kingdom Pseudomonadati; phylum Pseudomonadota; class Gammaproteobacteria; order Enterobacterales; family Enterobacteriaceae; genus Klebsiella; species Klebsiella sp. P1927. The sequence goes on from NZ_CP073377.1 coordinate 15,911, forward strand.
ATGCAGATCATTAAAGAGATCAACGACCGCTTTAAACAGCTGGTGGACAAAACCTGGCCGGGCGATAAGCAGGTCTGGGCGAAGCTGGCGGTGGTGCATGACAAACAGGTTCGGATGGCCAACATGTGCGTGGTGGGCGGCTTTGCTGTCAACGGCGTGGCGGCGCTGCACTCGGATCTGGTGGTAAAAGATCTGTTCCCGGAATATAACCAGCTGTGGCCGAACAAATTCCATAACGTGACCAACGGCATCACGCCGCGCCGCTGGATCAAGCAGTGCAACCCGGCGCTGGCCTCGCTGCTGGATGAGACGCTGAAAAAAGAGTGGGCCAATGACCTCGACCAGCTGATCAACCTGGAAAAATATGCTGACGATGCGGCGTTCCGTCAGACTTATCGCGATATCAAGCAGGCCAACAAAGTTCATCTGGCTGAGTTTGTGAAGCAGCGTACCGGGATTGAGATCAACCCGCAGGCGATCTTCGATATCCAGATCAAACGTCTGCACGAGTATAAGCGTCAGCACCTTAACCTGCTGCATATCCTTGCGCTGTACAAAGAGATCCGCGAAAACCCGCAGTCCGACCGCGTACCGCGCGTCTTCCTGTTCGGCGCGAAAGCGGCGCCGGGCTACTATCTGGCGAAAAACATTATTTTTGCCATCAATAAGGTAGCGGAAGCGATCAACAACGACCCGAAAGTCGGCGATAAGCTGAAGGTGGTCTTCCTGCCGGACTATTGTGTATCGGCAGCAGAAAAACTGATCCCGGCGGCGGATATCTCCGAGCAGATCTCCACCGCGGGTAAAGAAGCCTCTGGCACCGGCAACATGAAGCTGGCGCTGAACGGCGCGCTGACCGTCGGGACGCTGGATGGCGCTAACGTGGAAATCGCTGAGCAGGTGGGTGAGGAGAACATCTTTATCTTCGGCCACACGGTTGAAGAGGTGAAAGCCCTGAAAGCGAAAGGCTACGATCCGCTGAAATGGCGTAAAAAAGACAAGCTGCTCGATGCGGTGCTTAAGGAGCTGGAGAACGGCACCTACAGCAACGGCGACAAGCATGCCTTCGATCAGATGCTGCACAGCCTGCTGCAGGGCGGCGATCCGTACCTGGTGCTGGCCGATTTCGAAGCCTACGTAGCGGCGCAAAAACGGGTAGATGAGCTGTATCGCGACGAGGAGGCCTGGACCCGCGCGGCTATCCTCAACACCGCGCGCTGCGGCATGTTCAGCTCCGACCGCTCGATCCGCGATTATCAGCAACGTATCTGGCAGGCGAAACGCTAAAGGAAGGCCTATGGAGAGTAAACGCCTCGATAATGCCGCGCTGGCGGCGGGCATCAGCCCCAGCTATATCAACGCGCACGGCAAGCCGCAGTCTATCGCGGCTGTCACCAAACAGCGCCTGCTGGATGCGATGCATCGCTCTACCGCCGCCACGAAAGTGGCGGTTAACCCGCTGCCGAACGTGAAAATTTTCACTCACGGCAAAAAAATGTCGCTGCCGGTGGCAGGACGCGGTGAGTATCAGTGGATCCTGACTACTGAGGACGGTAAGCAGTATCAAGGGAAAACCCGCGGCGGCGAGACGCTGCCGCTGCCGGCCAAACTGCCGGAGGGGTACCACTCCCTGACCCTCACCCAGGAGGGGGAGCGCTGGCACTGCCGAACTATCGTCGCGCCAGCGCGCTGCTATGAGCCGCAGCCGCTGAAAGAGGGGAAAAAGCTGTGGGGCACCTGCGTGCAGCTGTATACCCTGCGCTCAGAGAAAAACTGGGGGATCGGCGATTTTGGCGATCTGCGGGCCATGCTGCCGGAAATCGCCCGCCGCGGCGGGTCGTTTATTGGCCTTAACCCGATTCATGCCCTCTATCCGGCGAACCCGGAGAGCGCCAGCCCCTATAGCCCGTCTTCACGTCGCTGGCTGAACGTTATTTATATCGACGTCAACGCGGTTGAAGATTTCCAGCGTAGCGAAGAGGCGCAGGCGTGGTGGCAGTCTCCGGCAACGCAGCAGGCACTGCAGGCGGCGCGGGAAACGGACGATGTGGATTATACCGCCGTCACTACGCTGAAAATGACCGCGCTGCGTATGGCGTGGAAACAATTCTCTCGTCGTGAAGATGAGCAGATGACAGCGTTCCGCGAGTTTGTTCTGCGCGAAGGGGAAAGCCTCTACTGGCAGGCGGCTTTCGATGCGCTGCACGCCTGGCAGGTACAACAGGACCCGCTGCGCTGGGGCTGGCCGGCCTGGCCGAAGGCCTTTCAGGATATCGACAGCCCGGAAGTGAAAGCCTTCTGCGTTGAGCATGAGGATGACGTCAGTTTCTATCTTTGGCTGCAGTGGCTGGCCTGGAGTCAGTTTGCCGCCTGCTGGGAAACCAGCCAGCGTGACGGCATGCCGATCGGCCTCTACCGCGACCTGGCGGTGGGCGTCGCCGAGGGCGGGTCGGAAACCTGGTGCGATCGTGAACTGTACTGCCTGAAAGCATCCGTAGGCGCGCCGCCGGATATTCTGGGCCCGCTGGGCCAGAACTGGGGCCTGCCGCCGATGGATCCGCATATCATTGCCGCCCGCGCCTATGAGCCGTTTATCGACCTGCTGCGCGCTAATATGCAGAACTGCGGCGCGTTGCGCATCGATCACGTGATGTCTGTGCTGCGTCTGTGGTGGATCCCGTATGGTGAAACCGCCGACCATGGCGCTTACGTTCAGTATCCGGTCGACGATCTGCTGTCGCTTCTGGCGCTGGAAAGCCAGCGTCATCGCTGCATGGTGATCGGTGAAGATCTGGGCACGGTACCGGTGGAGATCGTCAGCAAGTTACGCAACAGCGGCGTCTATTCTTATAAGGTGCTCTATTTTGAGAGTGATGCAGAGAAAACGTTCCGCGCGCCGGCGCTGTACCCGGAGCAATCAATGGCTGTGGCGACGACGCACGACCTGCCCACTCTCCGCGGCTACTGGGAAAGCGGCGATCTGACGTTAGGTAAAGCGCTGGGCCTCTATCCTGATGAGGTGGTGCTGCGCGGACTGTACCAGGACCGCGAGCTGGCGAAACAAGGACTGCTGGACGCGCTGCATAAGTACGGCTGTCTGCCCAAGCGCGCCGGCCATAAGGCCTCGCTGATGAGCATGACGGGGATCCTCAACCGGGGGATGCAGCGTTATATTGCCGACAGCAACAGCGCCCTGCTGGGCCTGCAGCCGGAAGACTGGCTGGAGATGGCGACGCCGGTTAACATTCCGGGCACCAGCACCGAGTACCCGAACTGGCGCCGGAAGCTGTCCGTCACCCTGGAGCAGATGTTTGCCGATGAACGGGTCAATAAGCTGATTAAGGATCTGGATAAACGGCGCAAGGCCGCGAGCAAGAAAGCCGCCTCCTGATAACTTCCTGCCGCGCGCTCCTCTGCGCGGCGAAGAGCATGTCCGATAAAAAAGGCCGGCCCGCTTCACGCGGACCGGCCTTTTTCTGTGGCGGGAGTGACCTTACACCACCATCCCCAGCAGCAGACAGCCCACCAGGCCGCAGACTGAGATAATGGTTTCCAGCACCGACCAGGACTTGATGGTCTCGCCGATGGTCAGGTTAAAGTACTCTTTGAACAGCCAGAAGCCCGGATCGTTGACGTGGGAGAAGATAACGCTGCCGGAGCCAACGGCGATAACCATCAGCTCCGGGCTGACGCCGGTGGTGGCGATCAGCGGCGCGGCGATCCCGCCCGCGGTGATGGCGGCCACGGTCGCCGAACCCAGCGCGATACGCAGCACCGCGGCGATAGACCACGCCATAAACAGCGGAGACATGTTCGATTCGTGCATGATAGAGGCGATGTATTTATCCATGCCGCTATCCACCAGCACCTGCTTGAAGGCACCGCCGCCGCCGATAATCAACAGCATCATGGCGATGATTTTAATCGAAGAGGTCAGGGTATCGTTGATCTGCTCCATGGAGCGGCCGCGGTTCAAACCGAAGGTGAACAGGGCAATCAGTACCGCAATCAGGGTGGCCATCACCGGGTCGCCGAAGAACTCGGCAATTGGCAGGAAGGCGTGGCCTTTCGGCAGGATCATCTCAGCCACGGCGCGCATCGCCATCAGGATCACCGGAACCAGCGAGGTCCAGACGCTGACGCCAAAGCCTGGCATCTCTTCTTCAGTGAACACTTTCGGGTTATGCAGGCCTTCCGGGATCGGCTTATCTATCCCTTTCAGGAAGCGCGCAAACACCGGTCCCGCCAGGATAACCGTCGGGATAGCCAGAATGGTGCCGTAGAGCAGCGTTTTGCCCATATCGGCATGGAAGATGGTGGCGATCGCGGTCGGACCCGGATGCGGCGGCAGGAAGCCGTGGGTGACGGAGAGCGCGGCTGCCATCGGTACGCCGACGTACAGCAACGGAATACGGGCCGAGGCGGCGATGGTGAACACCAGCGGCAGCATCAGCACGAAGCCCACTTCATAGAACAGGGCGAAGCCAACGGTGAAGCCGGTCAGGACCACCGCCCACTGAATATGCTTCTTACCGAACTTATTGATAAGCGTGGTGGCGATACGCTGGGCGCCGCCGCAGTCTGCCAGCAGCTTACCGAGCATAGCGCCGAAGCCCATGATCAGCGCGAGGCTGCCAAGGGTGCCGCCAACGCCGTTTTTGATGGAGACTATCACTTTATCCAGTGGCATACCCTGCATTAATCCGACGGCGAGCGCCACCAGAACCAGCGCAATGAAGCCGTTCATTTTGAAACGGATCATTAACAGCAACAACAGGGCAACCCCGATAGCAACGATGACTAATGGCATGATTTACCTGGCCTTAATTTGTTATGGGTAACGTCAAAGTTCGAACCTGTAGAGCATCCGCTCCGTCAGGGAGCAAAATAGTCTGGCACCGTAAACGCTTGCATTATCCTTACCCAGAGAAAGGATAGCTGGCTATTTTTTTGCCGGTGGCGCCTGAAGTGGATGATACGGGTAACATGTGAGGGTTGAGAATCACCTGACGGGGGAAAATGTTAAATATGAGACTTAAGTCATACTCTTTCCCCGGTTTTTGCCGGTCATTTAGCGGGAGATGTTGCGCGGTAACACAGAAAGGGCCAGGGAGGACCGGCGGCAGGGTGCCGCCGGGGGAAGGGCTTAGTAGTAGGAGTGCTCGCCGCGCTGGTGCTCGGTCAGATCGCGAACCCCTTTCAGCTCCGGAAACTCGTTCAGCAGCTGTTTTTCAATACCTTCTTTCAGGGTCACGTCGACCATCGAGCAGCCGTTGCATCCGCCGCCGAACTGCAGGATAGCCAGACCGTCGTCGGTGATCTCCATCAGCGATACGCGGCCGCCGTGGCCTGCCAGCTGCGGGTTAATCTGCGACTGCAGCAGGTACTCGACGCGCTCCATCAGCGGGGCATCGTCAGAGACTTTGCGCATTTTGGCGTTCGGCGCTTTCAGCGTCAGCTGCGAGCCGAGCTGGTCAGTGACGAAATCAATTTCAGCGTCTTCCAGATAGGGCGCGCTGAGCTCATCGACATAGGCGGTCAGCTGTTCAAATTTCAGCGCCGTGTCGGTGTCTTCCACCGCATCCGGTGGGCAGTAGGATACGCCGCACTCAGCGTTTGGGGTGCCGGGATTAATCACAAATACGCGAATTTGCGTCCCTTCTTCCTGATTTGCCAGCAGTTTGGCAAAGTGCGCTTGTGCAGCATCGGAAATACGGATCATAGCGTTGGCCTAATAGTTGACTATTTTACTGGGTTATAATACGCCCATCAGCGGGGGTCTACAAGGTACGGCACAAACACCATACCTGAACCGTCGCGGCGCCGTTTCGCAAAAGCAGGCGGGATATCTCGGCGACGGTGCTGCCGGTCGTGACGACATCATCCACCAGAGCGATATGGAGTCCCTGCACGGCAAATTCAAGCTGAAAGGCATTTTTCAGGTTCTGCCTGCGCTGGCGGGCATTGAGCGAATGTTGGACGGCGCCCGCTCGCTGGCGAGTCAGGCCTTCGCGATGCCAGACGCATCCTCGCCAGCGGGCTAACGGTCGGCACAGTTCGTCGCACTGATTATAACCCCGGCGCCAGCGACGGCGATGCCATAGCGGCACGCCGACCAGAGCGTCTACTGGCGGCAAATCGTCACGCTGCAGAAGGCGCTGCAGCAGCAGACGCGCGAGGGCGGCCCCCAGCTCCGGGCGATGGTGAAACTTCAGCTGCTGCACCAGACCGCTCAGCGGCGGGCGATAGTCATTGACCGCCACCAGCCGATGCCAGGGAGGCGGCTTTTGCAGGCAGCGGCCGCAGGGGTGACGGGATGCCGCCGCCGGCAGGCCGCACTGCGGGCAGAGCGGGGGACAGGCGAGCAGGGCGCGGCTGCAGCGGGAGCAGATCCCCCAGCGGGCGACTGCCAGCGGCATTTGGCATAGCCAGCATAAGCTGTGTGCTGTTAGCATATTTGGCCTTCTGTCCAGTAAAAAGAGAACGGTAACGGATGAACGACATCTGGTGGCAAACAATCGGCGAAGGAGATTGTCATCTTGTGCTGCTGCACGGCTGGGGGCTGAACGCTCAGGTATGGGATTGCATCACGCCGCAGCTGGCTTCGCATTTTACCCTCCACCTGGTGGATCTGCCGGGCTATGGCCGCAGCGGCGGGTTTGGGGCGATGTCGCTGGAGGCGATGGCGCAGCGGGTGCTGGAGCAGGCCCCTCCACAGGCGGTGTGGCTGGGCTGGAGCCTGGGCGGGCTGGTGGCCAGCCAGGTCGCGATTATGCGTCCGGAACGCGTGCAGGCGCTGGTGATGGTTGCCTCTTCCCCCTGTTTCGCGGCTCGTGACGACTGGCCCGGCATCAAGCCCGAGGTGCTGGCCGGATTTCAGCAGCAGCTGAGCGACGATTTCCAGCGCACCGTCGAGCGATTCCTCGCCCTGCAAACCATGGGCACAGAGAGCGCGCGTCAGGATGCGCGGGCGTTAAAGCAGGCGGTGCTCTCGCTGCCGATGCCTTCCGCCGAGGCGCTGAATGGCGGACTGGAGATCCTCAGAACCGTCGATCTGCGTCAGGCGCTGGTCAGGCTGCCGATGCCGTTTCTGCGGCTGTATGGCCGGCTGGATGGACTGGTGCCGCGCAAGATCGTCCCGTTGCTGGATGACCTGTGGCCGGAAAGCGAGTCAATCCTCTTCGATAAGGCCGCGCATGCGCCGTTTGTTTCCCATCCCGCGGCCTTCTGCGAGCCGCTGCTGGCGCTGAAGACGCGGCTGGGGTAATTTTTTTTGCCGCGCCATGGTAAAAGGGCCATTCCTAGCAATACTTAGGTTGTTACGGTGGTTGATTATTTCAATCCGCCACCGTGACCTACAATAACAACCTTATGGAGAGTAGAGGCTATGAAACTTGTTACAGGAATGGTTGCATCTCTGGTGATAGGCACCCTCTCTTTCGGCGCATTCGCCGCGAAAGAGATCCAAAAAGAAGACGTGGCGAAGATGAATCTGACCAAGGTCGGTAGCATTACGACCTCCAGGACGACGTCGCCGATGGACGCCCGACGCGATCTGTCGAAAAAAGCCGATGAGCTGGGTGGGAAATACTTTGTGGTGATTGCCGGGCAGAAAAACGAAAAAACCGTACACGCGAACGCTGACGTTTATAAATAATCCAGTCATAAGAAAACGGGCCTGCTGGCCCGTTTTTCATAGCTGTCTTACTCGTTTTACCTCGTTGCGCGACCTGGCCTGACTCCTTTCATCGCAGCGCCCACCACTCCTGCCGGCACGCCGCTTTCCCTTCAGGGCAACTTTTACAGCTGCCGGAGAGGCAGCCCTCGCTCGTTTCGCTGATCCGGACCACCTTACCCATGGCTTCCATGCGCTCAAGCATGGCGTCAATCAGCGGCTGAGGCGTCTGCAGGCGAGCACTGAGCTGTTTCGCCTCCATGCGGCCCTGCAGGGCCAGCATATCGCGGACTTCCATTAACGACGCCACAGTCCCTCCTTAGTGGCAATCGCCAGCCGGGCTGGAACAGCAGGAGGCCGGCGTTTTTCGCGTGGCCAGCAGCGAGACGTCCACCCGGCTGCGCGCCCGGCGCAACAGGCCGAAGAGCACCACGTTGAACAACACTACCGCCAGGATACACACCAGACTGTAGCGCGGGTGATCGCTAAAGCTAACGGTCTGGTAATAGAGCGTCGAGAGCGAATAGGCGATATTCAGCCCCCACAGGATGGAGAAGGTCATCCAGCCGCGGCTTGATTCGCGGGCGATGGCGCCCATCACCGAGATGCAGGGAATATAGAGCAGGACGAAGATCAGGTAGCTGTATGCCGCCGCTGCGCTGCCAAATTTACTGCCCATCACCCCCATGGCGCCGGTGGCCATTTCGCCATCGCCTTTGCTGGCTTCGATGGGGTTGGCCAGGACGCTGAGGCTGAAGGTGTCTTTCAGTCCCTGCCATGTCTCATCGACGGCGGCGAGCAGTTCTTCGCCGAGACTGAAGGTCTGCGGATTGAATTCCTCATTCTGGATATCTTCGGCGGTATAGAGGGTGTTCAGCGTACCCACTACCACTTCTTTCGCCATCGCGCCGGTAAACAGGCCGACGGTGGCCTGCCAGTTATCTTCATGCACGCCGATCGGTTTAAACACCGGCGTAATGACCCGGCTCACCGAGGCCAGCGCGGAGTCGTTGATGTTGTCGACGACCTTACCGCTCAGTGAGAAGCTGTTCAGCGCGCTGAGGAAGATGCTGACGATGACGATCACCTTCCCGGCGCGCAGCACAAAGCCTTTCAGGCGCTGCCAGGTCTGGATAATCAGGCTCTTGATATGCGGGACGTGGTACACCGGCAGCTCCATCACGAACGGCGAGGCTTCGCCGCGCATAATGGTGTGCTTCAACATCAGGCCGGTGAGGATGGCCATCACAATGCCCAGCACATAGAGCGAGAAGACCGCCAGCGCGCCGTTCTGACCAAAGAAGGCGGCCGCGAAGACGGCGAAGATCGCCAGCCGCGCGCCGCAGGACATAAACGGCGCCATCATAATGGTCATCAGACGCTCGCGCGGCGCGTCAAGGGTGCGGGCGCCCATCACCGACGGCACGTTGCAGCCAAAACCGACAATCAGCGGGACGAAGGATTTCCCCGGCAGGCCGAGGGCTTGCATCAGGCGATCCATCACAAAGGCGGCGCGCGCCATGTAGCCGGAGTCCTCAAGGAAGGAGAGAAACAGATACATCATGCCGATCTGCGGCACCAGCGGCAGCACGGTGTTGATACCGCCGCCGATCCCCTGGGCGAGGAACACGGTCAGCCAGTCCGGGAAGTGCAGGGTGTAACCCAGCCATTGAATGCCATGCACAAAGATCGCGACCGAGCCGGCATCGAAAATCGGCTGCAGCGCGCCGCCGATGTTGATCGCCAGCAGGAACATCAAGTACATGACAAAGAGAAAAATCGGCAACCCGAGGAAGCGGTTGAGGATCACTTTGTCCATCGCGGCGGTGAAGCGGCTTGGTTCGGCGGTCAGGGTATTGCTGACGGCGTCGCAAATGGCGGCGATGGTCTGATAGCGCGCGTCAGCGATGTGCAGCGCCGGGTCGTCGATCTCGTCGCTGAGATTCGCCAGAGCGATATCCAGTTTATCGGCAGCGTCGCCGGCATAGGCCCGGCTGTAGATATCGCCCTCCAGCATCTGCAGACCCAGCCAGCGCCGCTGCCGGGTCGGGATCTGCGCTGACATCTGCTGCGCCAGCAGGTCAGCTTCGCGCAGCAGCGGCTGCGGATAGTGGACCAGCTCAAGATCGCTGTTCGCCTGATGACGGTCGAGGGCGATCTTCAGCGCTTCGATCCCCCGTCCGCGAGTCGATACCAGCGGAATGACCGGGCAACCGAGACGGGCGGCGAGGGCGTCGATATCGATCCGCACCTGCTGCTTTTCGGCGATATCCAGCATGTTCAGCGCGACGACGCAGGGGATCCCCAGCTCGAGCAGCTGCAGCGTCAGATAGAGGTTGCGCTCGAGGTTGGAGGCATCGACCACGTTAATCAGCATGTCGGCGTCGCCGCTCAGGATGTAGTGGCAGGCAATCTGCTCGTCCAGCGAGGTCTGCGAGGAGATGGTGGTCAGGGAGTAGGTTCCCGGGAGGTCGACCAGCGTGACCTGGTGGTCAGTGGTGGCGAAAATCCCCTCTTTACGCTCAACGGTCACCCCAGCCCAGTTGCCCACGCGCTGGCGAGCGCCGGTCAGCTGATTAAATAAGGTGGTCTTGCCGGAATTAGGATTACCAATTAAACCAACGGTTAATTTTTGCATATTTCAGACTCTTGTGCCGGGCCAGCCGTTATTGTGCAACCGCTTCCAGTTCGATTAAGGCGAGATCTTTTTTGCGTAATACCAGACTGACGCGTCGGGTTTCAATATGAACAGGATCGCCGAGCGGCGCCACGCGAACCACATGAAAAGAGGAACCGGGCAGCATGCCGAGGGAGAGCAGTTTCTGACGGTATGCTGGGCTAATATCGCGAGAAAAACCGGTAATTTTCCACGCACTATCAGGTGTGAATTGCATAGGGCCTACTTGTCTATCGCTAACCGAAGAAGAATTTTCCGGACGCCTGGAGGCAGTTGCGCCGGGGACCGTAGCCAACGAAAAAAGAAAAAACGTTCTGTAATCGATGATAATGAGAATGGTTTTTATCATCAATACATATGATGCGCTGCAGGCTATTTTTAAAGTGAAAATCACCTTTTTATTGATATGCCGCAAAGTCAGCCTGTAATCAAAAATGCGCGAAATATTATTTCGGCGATCTAATGTTTAATTAAGGTTTCTGAAGTTAACGAAATGAAAATATTAATTTCGCTGCCTTTCAGGCGTGGAATAAAAGCAGGTTATCAGAAACAACTGAAGCTGTTTTGCGCGTGATGGCGATGGCCTGGTCATGAAAAAAAACTGCCCCTGAAAAAGGGGCAGGGAGAGTTTAGCGTTTTTTACCCATCGCTGCGGCGAGGGCATCCATCATCGCGCTGTTGCCGGCAGGCTGCGCCTCGCGACCGCGGGGTTTGGCGGCTTTTGCGGCCGGGCGGTTACCCTGCGGGCGCTCCTGACCACCGCCGCGGCGGGCGTGGCTGTCGCCCGGCTGCTCGTCGAGACGCATGGTCAGGGCGATACGCTTACGCGGCAGATCGACTTCCATCACTTTGACCTTGACGATGTCGCCCGCTTTCACCACGGTGTGCGGATCCTCAACAAACCGGTCAGAAAGCGACGAAATGTGTACCAGTCCGTCCTGATGAACGCCGATATCAACAAACGCGCCGAAGTTGGTGACGTTGGTGACGGCACCTTCCAGAATCATTCCCGGCAGCAGGTCATTCATGGTCTCCACACCATCGGCGAACTTCGCGGTCTTAAACTCCGGACGCGGATCGCGGCCCGGTTTTTCCAGCTCTTTGATAATGTCGGTGACCGTCGGGACGCCAAACTTCTCATCGGTGAAGTCCACTGCCTTCAGGTGGCGCAGCGCACTGCTATTGCCCATCAGATCTTTTAGCGCCTGCTGGGTGGCGGCCAGAATACGTTCGACCACCGGGTAAGCTTCCGGGTGAACGGTGGAGGCATCCAGCGGGTTGTCGCCGTGGTTGATACGCAGGAAGCCCGCGCACTGTTCAAAGGCTTTCGGCCCCAGACGGCTGACTTTCAGCAGCTGCTGGCGGTTCTGGAACTGACCATTCTCGTCGCGCCAGGCGACGATGTTCTGCGCCATCATGCGGGTCAGGCCGGCGACGCGGGTCAGCAGCGGAACGGAGGCGGTGTTCAGGTCAACGCCGACGGCGTTCACACAGTCTTCCACCACCGCGTCCAGCTTACGCGCCAGCTGGGTCTGGCTGACATCGTGCTGATACTGGCCGACGCCAATGGATTTCGGGTCGATTTTCACCAGCTCGGCCAGGGGATCCTGCAGACGGCGGGCGATGGAGACCGCGCCGCGCAGCGACACGTCGAGGTCCGGGAACTCCTGCGCCGCCAGCTCGGAGGCGGAGTAAACGGAAGCCCCGGCTTCGCTGACGATCACCTTCTGGGCGGTGACCTTTGGGAACTGCTTCTGCACGTCGAGGAAGAAACGCTCGGTTTCACGCGAGGCGGTACCGTTGCCGATGGCCACCAGCTCAACGTTGTACTTCTCACACAGCGCGGCGACGGCGACGGCCGCTTTGGCGGCCTGGCCGGTGTGGGGATAGATGGTATCGGTAGCGACCAGTTTACCGGTGGCGTCGACGACGGCCACTTTCACCCCGGTGCGCAGGCCCGGATCGAGTCCCATGGTGGCGCGCAGCCCGGCGGGCGCGGCCATCAGCAGATCGTGCAGGTTGCGGGCGAAGACGTTGATTGCCTCGTCCTCCGCGCGTTCGCGCACGGTGCCCATCAGCTCGGTTTCGAGATGCATCAGGACTTTGATCCGCCAGGTCCAGCTGACGACGCCTTTACGCCAGCTGTCCGCCGGGGCGTTATTCAGGCGCAGGCCCAGGTGGTCGATAATAATTTGCTCGCCGTGGCTCTCTTTCGGCGGCTCGTCAAACTGCGGGTCAGCGTTTAAAGAGAGCTGCAGGACGCCTTCGTTGCGACCGCGGAACATCGCCAGCGCGCGATGCGACGGCACGGTGGCGATCGGTTCATGGTGATCGAAGTAGTCGCGGAATTTAGCGCCTTCCTCTTCTTTACCGCTGAAGACGGTGGAGACCAGGTGGGCGTTTTTCCACAGATAGTCACGGACCTTCGCCAGCAGCGCGGCGTCTTCGGCAAACCGCTCCATCAGAATATAGCGCGCGCCGTCCAGGGCCGCTTTGCTGTCGGCTACGCCCTTATCGGCATCAATATATTTTGCGGCCTCCGCTTCCGGATCGTGGGCCGGTTCGTTCCACAGCAGGTCAGCCAGCGGTTCGAGCCCGGCTTCGATAGCGATCTGCCCGCGTGTACGGCGCTTCGGCTTGTAGGGCAGGTAGAGATCTTCCAGTTCGGTTTTGCTGAGCGTGGTGTTGATGGCTTTTTCCAGCGCGTCGGTCAGTTTGCCTTGTTCAGCGATGGATTTGAGGATCGCCTGACGACGGTCTTCGAGTTCGCGCAGATAGCCGAGGCGAGTTTCCAGATTACGCAGCTGCGTGTCATCCAGACCGCCGGTGACTTCTTTACGATAACGTGCAATAAACGGCACGGTGTTCCCTTCATCAAGCAGGCGAACGGCAGCTTCTACCTGTTCGGCTCTGGCCTGAAGTTCACCCGCAATAATGCGGCAGAGCGAATCATTCATCATGGCTTTTAATTCATCTTTAGGGTCAAAAAACAGGGACTAGTTATACGGACTGACGGCTAAAAATACCAGCCGCGCCGGGCGTCTCTCGGAAAGTTCTTGTCTATTTAACGTATTCGATCTCGTTGACATACCAGCTGGCTTCGCCCGCCGGCGTGTTGACGATGGCCAGATCGCCAACCTCTTTTTTTAACAGTGCGCGCGCCATCGGCGAGTCGATGGAGATATAGTCTTTGCGGCCAAAAATTTCATCGTAACCGACGATGCGAAAGCGCTTGATATCGCCTTCATCGTTTTCAATCTCTACCCAGGCGCCGAAGAAGACTTTACCTTCCTGTTGCGGCGAGTAATCGACGATTTTCAACTGTTCCAGACATTTGGTCAGATAGCGGACCCGGCGATCGATCTCCCGCAGGCGCTTTTTGTTGTACTGGTAGTCCGCGTTCTCGCTGCGGTCGCCGAGACTGGCGGCCCAGGTCACCTTTTTGGTCACTTCCGGACGCTCCTGGCGCCACAGGTAGTCCATCTCCTGCTTCAGTTTTTCATATCCCTCGCGGGTGATCAGCGGCGTTTTCATCGTGAGTTCAACCTTCTGACTGTCTGTCGTTGCGCACAATTTGTAGCGCGTAATAATACCGACAGGATAAATACTGTGTCTTATGATTAAATGTATACTTAACCTGCTGTTAAATATGCTTTGTAACAATTTAGCCTGGAATATATACCAGATTTAGCTGGTGAGCGCGCCGGGCTTTTTTGAGAATACGCACTGACTATTGCAGTGAACCTTTGGGAGTACAAACAATGCAAGAGAATTATAAGATTCTGGTTGTGGATGACGACATGCGCCTGCGTGCGCTGCTCGAGCGTTATCTGACCGAGCAGGGCTTCCAGGTTCGTAGCGTGGCGAACGCCGAACAGATGGATCGTCTGTTAACCCGTGAATCCTTCCACCTGATGGTGCTGGATCTGATGCTGCCGGGCGAAGATGGTCTCTCTATCTGCCGTCGTCTGCGCAGCCAGAGTAACCCGATGCCGATCATTATGGTGACGGCGAAAGGCGAAGAGGTCGATCGGATCGTGGGTCTGGAGATCGGGGCTGACGACTATATTCCGAAGCCGTTTAACCCGCGCGAACTGCTGGCCCGCATCCGGGCGGTGCTGCGCCGCCAGGCGAACGAGCTGCCGGGCGCGCCGTCGCAGGAAGAGGCGGTTATCGCCTTTGGTAAATTCAAACTGAATTTAGGCACCCGCGAGATGTTCCGTGAAGACGAGCCGATGCCGTTGACCAGCGGCGAATTCGCGGTCCTGAAGGCGCTGGTGAGCCATCCCCGTGAGCCGCTGTCGCGCGATAAGCTGATGAACCTCGCCCGCGGCCGCGAATACTCTGCGATGGAGCGCTCCATCGACGTACAGATCTCCCGCCTGCGCCGCATGGTGGAAGAGGACCCGGCGCATCCGCGCTACATCCAGACCGTCTGGGGTCTGGGCTACGTCTTCGTCCCGGACGGTTCTAAGGCATGAAACGCGTGCGCTTTTCGCCGCGCAGCTCCTTTGCTCGCATACTGCTCCTGATCGTCACCTTGCTGTTCGTCAGCCTGGTGACGACCTATCTGGTGGTACTGAATTTCGCGATCCTGCCGAGTCTCCAGCAGTTTAATAAAGTGTTAGCCTACGAAGTGCGTATGCTGATGACCGACAAACTGCAGCTGGAGGATGGCACCCAGCTGGTGGTGCCCCCGGCGTTTCGTCGTGAAATTTATCGCGAGCTGGGGATTTCGCTCTATTCCAATGAAGCGGCGGAAGACGCAGGCCTGCGCTGGGCGCAGCATTATGAATTCTTAAGTCAGCAGATGGCCCATCAGCTTGGTGGCCCCACAGAGGTGCGGGTAGAGGTCAATAAAAGCTCCCCTGTGGTGTGGCTGAAGACCTGGCTGTCGCCCAATATCTGGGTGCGGGTGCCGCTGACCGAGATCCATCAGGGCGACTTCTCGCCGCTGTTCCGCTATACCCTGGCGATCATGCTGCTGGCGATAGGCGGCGCCTGGCTGTTTATTCGTATTCAGAACCGCCCGTTGGTGGATCTGGAGCACGCGGCGCTGCAGGTCGGGCGCGGCATTATTCCGCCGCCGCTGCGCGAGTATGGCGCCTCCGAAGTGCGTTCGGTGACGCGAGCCTTTAACCATATGGCGGCGGGCGTGAAGCAGTTGGCTGATGACCGTACGCTGCTGATGGCCGGGGTCAGTCATGATTTACGAACCCCGCTGACCCGCATTCGTCTGGCCACCGAGATGATGGGCGAGCAGGACGGCTATCTCGCGGAGTCGATCAACAAAGATATCGAAGAGTGCAACGCCATCATCGAGCAGTTTATCGACTATCTGCGCACCGGGCAGGAGATGCCGATGGAGCTGGCGGATCTGAATGCGGTGCTGGGGGAAGTGATCGCTGCGGAGAGTGGCTATGAGCGGGAAATCGCCACCGCCCTGCAGGCCGGCGAAATTCCGGTACGTATGCACCCGCTGTCTATCAAGCGCGCGCTGGCGAATATGGTGGTCAACGCGGCCCGCTATGGCAATGGCTGGATCAAGGTCAGCAGCGGCAGCGAAGCGAGCCGGGCCTGGTTCCAGGTAGAAGATGATGGACCGGGGATTAAACCTGAGCAGCGGGAGCACCTGTTTCAGCCGTTTGTACGCGGCGACAGTGCCCGCAGCACCAGCGGCACCGGGCTGGGGTTGGCGATTGTTCAGCGTATTATCGACAATCACAACGGCCGGCTGGAGATTGGCTCCAGCGAACGCGGCGGGTTACTGATCCGCGCCTGGCTGCCGGTGCACCGGATGCTGGCGCCGATGAAACCCGCCAGGGAGAGCTGATCGCGCCCGCGGTTAGCTGCTCAGGATGTTGCACAATAAAAAGCCGGGCAAGCCCGGCTTTTTCACCTTTGCGCCCGTTAGCGCTGCGGTCCTGCCGCCACCAGCGCGGCGCCCGCTGGCGTATCGGTATACTTCTCAAAATTCTCAATAAACAGCTTCGCCAGCTGGTCGGCTTTTTCCTGCCACTGCTCCGGGGAACCATAGGTGCTGCGCGGATCGAGGATGTGGGTATCCACGCCCGGGAGCGCCGTCGGGATCTGCAGGTTAAACATCGGCAGGGTAAAGGTCTCCGCGTTGTCCAGCGAGCCATTGAGGATGGCGTCGATGATCGCGCGGGTATCTTTAATCGAGATGCGCTTGCCGGTGCCGTTCCAGCCGGTATTGACCAGATAAGCCTGCGCGCCAGCCGCCTGCATGCGTTTGACCAGCACTTCGGCGTACTGCGTCGGGTGCAGCGACAGGAAGGCGGCGCCGAAGCAGGCGGAGAAGGTTGGCGTGGGTTCGGTTACGCCGCGCTCGGTGCCGGCCAGTTTGGCGGTAAACCCGGACAGGAAATGGTACTGCGTCTGGTCGGCGGTCAGGCGGGAGACCGGCGGCAGGACGCCGAACGCATCGGCCGTCAGGAAGATCACTTTGGTAGCGTGACCCGCTTTAGACACCGGCTTAACAATGTTGTCGATGTGGTCGATGGGGTAGGAGACGCGGGTATTTTCGGTCTTTGAACCGTCATCGAAATCGACCGTGCCGTCGGCGCGTACCACCACGTTTTCCAGCAGGGCGTTGCGGCGGATGGCGTGATAGATATCTGGCTCGGCCGCTTCAGAGAGCTTGATGGTCTTGGCGTAGCAGCCCCCTTCGAAGTTAAACACGCCGTCGTCATCCCAGCCATGTTCGTCATCGCCAATCAGGCGGCGTTTCGGGTCGGTGGAGAGGGTGGTTTTGCCGGTGCCTGAGAGGCCGAAGAAAATGGCGACATCGCCTTTCTCGCCGACGTTGGCTGAGCAGTGCATGGAGGCGATGCCCTTCAGCGGCAGCAGGTAGTTCATGATCGAGAACATCCCTTTCTTCATCTCGCCGCCGTACCAGGTGCCGCCGATCAACTGAATGCGCTCGGTGAGGTTGAAGGCGACGAAGTTTTCCGAATTGAGGCCCTGCTCTTTCCACTGCGGATTAGTGCATTTCGCGCCGTTCATCACGATGAAGTCGGGCTCGAATTCAGCCAGCTCTTCATCGCTCGGACGGATGAACATGTTTTTAACGAAGTGCGCCTGCCAGGCCACTTCGGTAATGAAACGTACGCTGAGACGGGTATCGGCGTTGGCGCCGCAGAAAGCGTCGACGATAAACAGGCGTTTACCGGACAGTTGCTGGGTCACCAGCCCTTTCAGATGCTGCCAGGTTTCCTGCGAAAGCGGCTTGTTGTCGTTTTTACCTTTGCCTTTATCGGACCACCAGACGGTGTCGCGGGTGGTGTCGTCGCGCACGAGATACTTATCTTTCGGAGAACGACCGGTAAAAATGCCCGTGTCGACGGCGATAGCACCCAGAGTGGTTAATACGCCACGTTCGTAGCCTTCCAGGTTCGGGTCGAGCTCTTCCTGAAACAACATGTCGTAGCTGGGGTTGTGGACGATATCCTGGACGTCATTGATACCATAAGCCTTGAGATCCTGCGGGGTTAAACCATGATTAACGCGCATGTCACTGCTCCTTAGCCAAGATGTACTGCTGTAAATTGTAGGGTTAATTGCCGGGTATTGACCGCGACCAGGCTCATAGATTTACGTATCTCGACATTCCTCAGAATGACGATAAAAACGGTGACTCCTGTCACGAAGTGGAGTGGATTATCTCAGGAAATGGACGGATGGTGGGGTTAGATGTTTCTCAATGGTTAAAAAGTAATTAAAAAAACTGCTGAAATGTGAATGTAATCGCTTTCCTGAAATTAAATTACGTAACTCTTTCAGGGAAAATCGATTCAACTCGCGAATAAATTAAAAGTCAGGCACAACGCGACAAACAACATTGCCGCCCTGTGCCTGAGAAAGATGCGGGGATTAATGAACCTGCGGATCGGCCGGAGAGGCGTTATTACGGATCTCGGCAATATCCATGGCATTGAAGATATAGTGGTTACCGCAGTAGTCGCAGTGCATATCAATTTCGCCTTCGTCGGCGAGGATGCTATCAATCTCTTCATCCGGCAGCGTCTTCAGCGCGCCGGCGCAGCGTTCGCGGGAGCAGGTGCACTTGAACTCCACGCTCTGCGGGTCGTAGACCGTGACTTCTTCTTCATGGTACAGACGCCACAGCACATCATTTGCCGGCAGGGTGAACAGCTCTTCCGCCTTAATGGTCTCGGTAAGCGTCGCCAGGTGCTCGAAGTCGGCAGTCTGGGCATCCTGCGCCGGCATCACCTGCAGCAGCATCCCGCCCGCCATCGGCTGGCCTTCATGATCGCCGGTGCGGATGATAAGGCGCGTCGGCAGCTGCTCTGAACGCTGGAAATAATCTTCCAGGCAGGCGGCCAGCGTATCGCCTTCCAGACCGACCACGCCCTGATAGCGCTCACCTTCTTCCGGAGAGATGGTAATGACCAGGTAGCCGTTGCCGACCATCGTTTTCAGATCCGCATCGTCCGCAATCTCGCCCTGCACGCGCGCGACGCCGCGCAGCTGCTGCTGGTTATTGCCGTTGATCACCGCCAGCTGTAAAGGGCCATCCCCCTGCAGCTGCACGGTAATGTCGCCGGCAAACTTCAGCGTCGCGGTCAGCAGACTGGTGGCGACCAACAGCTCCGCCAGCACCGTTTTGACCGGTTGGGGATAGGTGTGATTCGCCAGAATCTGTTCCAGGGTTTCCGACACCGTCACCAGCTCGCCGCGCACGGCATAGTTTTCAAACAGATAACGATGTAATTGATCGTGTTGAGTCATAATCATCTCTCTTTCTGGCGCGAGTTATTCACTCTCGCCGTGTTTAAATCTCATCAGGTCGCGGCGCTCTTTCTTGTCCGGACGTCTGTCAGGGTGCGGCATGGTCAGGGCGTTCATTTTGCGCGCCAGGGCCATTTTTTCACGCTTCTCGATACTCTCCGCCGTCTCTTCATACAGGTTGACGGCTTCGCTTGCCGGGCGGCGCTGTTCGGTAATGCCGATAATGCGCACCGTCCGCTCGTCGTTGCCCTGGCGCAGCGTCAGCATGGCGTCGAGTTCGACGATTTTTCCGGGTTTGCTACGTTGTCCGTTGTAATGCACCTTGCCGCCTTCAATCATTTCCCGCGCCAGCGCGCGGGTTTTGTAAAAGCGGGCGGCCCAAAGCCATTTGTCCAGTCTGACGGTTTCGGTGGGCTTCTCTTTCATCGCCTCTCCTTCGGGGTAAGCGAAGGGATCAGTCGTCGGTAATCATTCAGCCCCGGATGGCGCAGATACTGCTTTTCCGCCAGTCCGGAGTCAGGATTGGTAATACCCAGGCAGTAACGAATGCCAAACTCCCTCGCGGCATCCAGTATCGCCTCGCTGTCGTCGACAAACAGCGTTTTGTGCGCCTCAAGGCCAGTTTCCTCCGCCACGGCGCGCCACAGACGCTGATCCTCTTTCGGATAACCAAATGTGTGGGTGGAAAGTAATAAATCAAGGTGCGCGTCCAGGCCGGTGTGTTTGAGCTTCACCGCCAGATTGTGGGGATGGGCATTGGTCAACAGAATGCGTCGCTTACCGCAGGCCTTGAGCGCATCAAGGAACGGCACGGTATCCTCGCGCAGCGTGGCGCGCGGACCTTGTTCGCTGGTCATCGCACAAATATCCAAACCCAGGCGCTCGCTCCAGTAATCCAGACAGTACCAGTTTAGCGTATGCTGCACGGCGTGATACTCCTGGCGCATGGCCTCTTTCGCCTCCTGCAAATTGAGGCCGCGGGCGGCCCCCCAGGTTTCAGGCACCAGCGTTTGCCAGAAGTAGTTGTCGAAGGCGAGGTCCAGGAGCGTGCCGTCCATATCCAGCAGAACGGTATCGACCTCCTGCCAGGCGATATCAAAGTGCATGATGACTCTCCAGCGAGCGGAAAATGGGCGACAGGGTATCACACCCTGTCGCCGGGAAAATTAATCTTGCGAGTCAGATGAGGGGAGCAAAACCGGATTAAGGCAGCTTTCGTAATATTTCTGAATCTCTTCCATACGCTGACGATGGCGTTGATAACGACGCAGGGCCTGCACGGCGTGGTAAGCCATGCACCCCACCATTGACAGCAGCAGCAGGGTGATGCCCAGATAACGCCACAGGCCGCTGCGGTCGGGGATGCGATGCAGGTTGATATGCTGCGTGCCGTTGGCGTCAGTAAACAGGTTGGTAACGATACCTTCGGCATGGAAGGGGGTATGCATGAGCATACCGGCCAGCCGCCGCAGTTCGCCCCACTGCTCATGGGCCGGATAATCATACAGACTCACCGCCGGCCACGGCTGATTGACCAGTACGCTGCCCTCATCGCTGGCGATAAGAAAACCGCCGGGAGCCGGGCTGTTCAGCGCCTGCGCGGCCCGCGAGGTTTCGCGTATCACAAAGGGCGCGGTTGAGGTGGTCACCAGATTCTCCAGCGACTCGGCGCTGACCGGCCGCAGCAGCACGTTCACGCCATCCAGCTTGCCGGCGGTGGCGCGCTTGGTTAACGTTTCCCAGTTACGGGTATTGCCAAGATTGACCAACGCATTCTTCAGCCGCAGGCAATCATCCTTTGCCGAGCAGAGATCGTTAGTTTTCTGCACGATATCGCCGAAATCATCCAGTAGCACCATGCCTGATTTCTGAATGGCGGAGCGTAGGGCAGGGCTGACGCGGGAATCATCGTCGGTTTCCGGGTGCAGCTGGCGCTGGACGGACTGCATCAGGGCGGTCGCTTTGCTGACAATGTCAGACTCCGGCAGCGGCAGAGGAGGGGCGTCGTTCCACACAATCTGTGAACAATCGAAAGGCAGGAACGGCGAATCCTCTTTGGCGGACCAACTGCCCGGCGTGCGGATGTTACACATCCCGGTACCGGTCAGGCGCAGCGTATCGCCAATGCGCACATGGGCTTTTTCCAGCTGGCTGACGGTAGTGGCTTCAATCGTTTGCGCGCCCTTCAGCCACGACAGGGTGAACTTAAACGGCATATTCAACGGTACGCTGGCCCACAGCATAATCACCACCACCAGGGCGCCGGCGGCGATAATCGCGCTGCGTAGCCAGTACTGCAGCGGGAAGTTTTTCACTTCATCATGAAGCGACAGGTAGCGTCCCTGACGGGCCACGTGGCGGTTGAGATAGATATCAATATCGGTCTGCTGCCCCAGGTCCTGGGCAATCCAGGGTTGCCAGTGGCGAGGATAGATGAGATCGATAATGCCCAGCGAGATGTTATTGATTTGCTCCTGATCGTTTTCGCCAAACAATCCCCAGCGCTTAGGGACGCCCCGCAGGCAATGGATTTCGCGCAGCGCGGCGCGACGCGGCGGGGCATAAATCCCCCACAGTCCGGCGGCGAGCAGCAACAAACCTGCGGCGACCAGCCAGGGGGTAAAGACAGCTGGCCCAATCAGGCTGAAATAAAAGAACAGAAAGGAGGCGACGATCAGGATCGCTTCGCGCAGCCCGTCCGGGCGATTCAGAGCGTGTTCTTCAGGCGTTTCCCGACGGATCTGCCGCAACTCTACCTGCTCGCTCTCTTCGCCGCGAATGGAGGCCTGGGTGGCCGAAGCGCGTTCCAGGGCGTAGCTTTGCGCTTCCTGGCGATAGTCGCTCAGGCTATGACCGTTAAGGGTGATAACCAGCGGCAGGCTGTCGGTGGGGATCAGCTCGACGCTGTTTTCATCGTTGATATGCTGTTCCCAGAACGGCGGCAGATGAACTTCAACCGAATCGAGGAAATAGCGCCATTTATTCGGCGCGTCGGTGGTGATCCCGTAGCGGGTGATGGCGCGTGTCACCGCATAGACGGTATCACTCTGTTCGTTCAGCGCCAGAGCGACAGGCGCGCTGGTCGCACCGGACGCCGGCACCTGCTGGGCGTGGCTCAACTCGGCAACATACTTCTCAATAGCCTGGCGCTCATCCGCAGGAAGCTGCCGCGTGGTAGCGTCGCTAAAGGCGAGCAGTAGGGGGAGTCGGCGGCGTCTGGCGTGAGCGCGATACCACCATCCGATGAGCAATACGCAGATTAGCAGAGCTGTAAGGAATATCAGAAAGGTGCCCATGCCCATCCCATCAAAGTTATTTTTTTCTTACGAAATCGTCGGTGAACGTGAAGACTAACGTCAAGCTGCAGTGTTAGCGGCGCACCTGTTTACAGGGTAGTGAATATGTCATGCAGCAGCGCACAAGCTTACCAAAAACGTTAAAGCGCAGAAATCGGTAAATTCTCAAAGCGAATTCAAGCTATTGACTTTTTTATCTTTATTACTTTTCCCCCTGCAGGGAAAAGGTTACAACTCTGTAAATAAGTAGCAATTTGGATTGCCGAAAGCGTGTTGCGTATCGCACAATGACTGCTTAATCACAGCATAGACCGATGACAATGAGCAAATCATTACAAAAACCCACCATTCTCAATGTTGAAACTGTCGCCCGTTCGCGCCTCTTTAATGTCGAAAGCGTCGATCTGGAGTTCAGCAACGGTGTGCGTCGCGTTTATGAACGTATGCGGCCTTCCACCCGTGAAGCGGTGATGATTGTGCCGATTGTGGATGATCACATTATTTTGATTCGTGAGTATGCCGTGGGGACGGAGTCCTACGAGCTGGGCTTCTCCAAAGGGCTGATTGATCCAGGTGAAACCGTGGATGAAGCGGCCAATCGCGAGCTGAAAGAAGAGGTTGGCTATGGCGCCAATAAGCTGACGTTTTTGAAGAAGCTCAGTATGGCCCCCTCCTACTTCTCCAGCAAAATGAATATCATGGTGGCGGAAGATCTCTATCCGGAGTCACTGCCGGGCGATGAACCTGAGCCGCTACCGCAGGTGCGCTGGCCGCTGGCGCAGCTGATGTCGCTGCTGGATGAAGAAGATTTTAATGAGGCCCGTAACGTCAGCGCGCTGTTTTTAGTGCGGGAATGGCTGCAGGCCCAGGGCCGACTCTGAACGAGCGTCCACGCTAAGCAGCAATAAAAAAGCGCCCGCAGGCGCTTTTTTTGTCAGAACAATTCGTGGGTTTCACCGCCGCCGTCAGTCAGGGTGGTGCCCACCTCACGGACTGCCTGCTGGGTGGGCTGGGTTCCTTCAATAAAGTACTCCGCCCGGCTATTGCCCCCATTCGCCAACTGACCGGTGCTGCGGTCGATATTCACCGTGACGATACCCGGCGGCGGAGTTAACGGTTCTTCCGGAACGCCTTCCAGCACGCTCTTCATAAAGCTGTCCCAGGCCGGCTGGGCGCTTTTGGCACCGCCTTCATAGCCAGAGATCTGATCTTTAATCGCTCCGGAGGCGGTGGTCCGGCCAAGATCGCGACGATGATCGTCAAAGCCGATCCAAACCGAGGTCACCACGCCCGGTCCGTAGCCTGAGAACCAGGCGTCCTTCGAGCTGTTGGTGGTCCCGGTTTTCCCACCGATGTCATGCCGCTGCAGATCGCGTCCGGCGCGCCAGCCGGTGCCCATCCAGCCCGGCTCGCCAAAGATGTTGCTGTTCAGCGCGCTCTTGATCAGGAAGGCCAGCGGTGTGTTAATCACATGCGGCGCGTATTCCTGTGCGCCGCTCTGCGCGACCAGCGACTGGTTGGCCTGCTCCAGCTGCGGCTGCGGCGGCACGTTGCCATTCTGCGGTTCCGCGGAGGTGGCGACATCTTCCACATCCTTGTTTTCCAGCACGTTGGATTTTGGCGTATCGCCGTAAATTACCGGTAAATCACACTGCGGACAGGCAATTTTCGGACGCTCCTCGAAGAGGACCCCGCCCTGATCGTTCTCAATCTTACTGATAAAGAAAGGATTGACCAGGAAGCCGCCGTTGGCCATCACCGAATAACCGCGAGCGACCTGCAGGGGCGTAAAGGAGGCTGAGCCCAGCGCCAACGATTCCGTGTGGACAATGTTCTGCGCCGGGAAGCCAAAGCGCTGCAGGTACTCGGCGGCGTAGTCTACGCCCATGGCGCGCATAGCGCGCACCATCACCACGTTTTTCGACTGCCCCAGGCCCTGGCGTAAACGAATCGGACCGGCATACTGCGGCGGCGAGTTCTTCGGCCGCCAGTCGGAACCTGCGCCCGCATCCCAGCGCGAGATCGGCACATCGTTGAGCATACTTGCCAGCGTTAAGCCTTTATCCATCGCGGCGGTATAGAGGAACGGTTTAATGTTGGAGCCGACCTGGCGCAGCGCCTGGGTGGCGCGGTTGAATTTGCTCTGGTTAAAGTCAAACCCGCCGACAAGGGCAATAATCGCGCCGTTTTGCGGGTTAATGGAGACCAGCGCTGAGTTGACGTCCGGGAGCTGGGACAGCCACCAGCTGTCACCCACCTTGCGTACCCAGATCTGCTGCCCGGCCTGCACAACGTCGTTGACTTTACGCGGGGTCGCCCCTTGCTGCGTATCAGAGATAAAGCGACGGGCCCAGCGCACGCCCTCCATCGTCAGCGAAACGGAGTTGCCGTTAGCCAACAGCGCGACAGCCTCCTGGGCATTCGCGGAGGTGACCACCGCCGGGAAAAGCGGACCGTAGCCAGACTGACGCTTCAGCGAATCGACGATCTTCTTCGTCTCCCACGGCGTTTCACCGACTTTCCACAGTACGCTGGCCGGGCCGCGGTAGCCGTGACGCATATCGTAATCCAGCACGTTATTGCGTACCGCCTGCTGGGCCGCCTGCTGGTTTTTACGGGTAATGGTGGTGTAGACCCGATAACCGTCTTCGTAGGCCTGCTCACCGTAGCGATTCACCATCTCCTGGCGCACCATTTCACTCAGGTAAGGGGCGGAGAAGGCGATTTTCGGCGCGTGATAGCTGGCGTCGATGGGTTCGCTGCGCGCCTCATCGTATTGCGCCTGGGTGATGTATCCTTCGCTCAGCATACGCGACAGCACCACGTTGCGACGGGCGGTCGCGCGATCCATCGAATAGAGCGGGTTAAAAGTGGAAGGCGCTTTCGGCAGACCGGCAATCACCGCCATCTCACTCAGGGTCAGCTGGTCGATAGGTTTGCCAAAATAGACCTGCGCCGCGGCGCCGACGCCATAGGCGCGGTAGCCGAGGTAGATCTTGTTCAGATACAGCTCAAGGATTTCATCTTTATTCAGCAACTGCTCGATGCGGATGGCCAGAAAGGCCTCTTTAATCTTACGCATCAACGTCTTCTCGGGGCTGAGAAAGAAGTTACGCGCTAACTGCTGGGTGATGGTGCTGGCGCCCTGGGAGGCGTGGCCTGAAAACATCGCCACGCTGGCGGCGCGGAAAATACCTACCGGATCGACGCCGTGGTGCTCATAGAAGCGGCTGTCTTCGGTGGCGATAAACGCTTTCACCAGCTCGGGGGGAATTTGCTGCAACGTCACAGGGATACGGCGCTTTTCGCCGTACTGCGCAATAAGCTCACCGTCGGCGCTATAGACCTGCATCGGGATCTGCAAACGCACATCCTTCAGGGTTGCGACGTCGGGGAGTTGCGGCTCTATGTATTTGTAGAGGCCAAAAATCGAGCCTGCTCCCAGCAGTACGCAACAGACTGCAAGGATCAATAGATACTTTACGAACTTCACCGGTGTTTTCCCATTTAGTTTTATTTGGGCAGTTTATAAACAAACGCGCGGTAGTATAAAGGCAAGCCAGGTGCATTGATATAGCCGGGCAGTTTTGCCGGATAAGGAGATCGTAAGCATGGCTTTCAGAAACTGGCGGCTTGGAATGCATATCCAACAGGATAGCATTGCCATTGTCGCGCTATTGCATGAACGTTCACACTGGGCGCTGCGCCGCTGGTGGCGTATCCCATTGCCGCCGGGGCTGGTACGTCAGGGAATGGTGGCGGACGTCAGCGCACTCGGTTCGCGGCTGGCCGCCTGGCGGCGGGAGCTACCGGCGCAGCATCAGGTTAGTATCGCCTTTCCCGCGGTGCGCACACTGCAAAAGCGTCTTCCGTATCCCCAGTTCGCCTTGCGGGAGCGGGAACAGGCGACGTGGGTAGCCAGCGCCATGAGCCAGCAGCTGGCAATGCCTGCCTCCGCGCTATGTATTGATTATGCGCCCACCTCGCGGGATGACGGCTGGCAGGTTACGGCGGCGCAGCGGCTGGATATCAATGTTCTGCGGGAGCTGGCAGGGCGGCTGCGGCTGCGGGTGGCGGCCATCGTACCGGATGCCAGTGCGCTCGGCGCCTTTTTCCCCTGGATGACTGCGGCAGACCAGGGCCTGGCGTGGCGGGATGAAAAGCACTGGCTGTGGGCGACCCGTGAGGCCTGGGGCAGTGACGCCTGCGCTGATGTCGGGTCCTTAAGCCAGCTGGCGGGGCAGCTTCAGGTTCCGCTGCGCCTGTGTATTGACGCGGGCGATGAGGCCAGTCGCTTTGATGTCTGGCAAGTGATTCACCGTCGGCAGCCCCCGCTGCCAGCCGATGGCGATCGTTACGCCATTGCCCTTGGGCTGGCGCTGGGAGGCGGGCGGAATGACGCATGTCGTTAATCTTCTTCCCTGGCGCGACCTGCGTCGCCGCCAGCGCCTGCGCTACGTCCTGTTGTTAACCATCGGCATTGTGCTGCTGGGCGGGATGGGCCTGCTGGTGAGCCGAACGGCGCGTCTGCAGCGCGACTTCCTGGCGACGCTTCACACGACGGCCGACGCGCAGCTGCTCGCTTCGCTTAAGCAGCGCGAGCAGGCGATGCGTGAGGCGTGGCAGCAGCATCAACGGCAGCGCCAGCAGTACCAGCGCAGATCGGCGATCGCCGCCTGGCAACCCAGGCTGCAGGTGCTGGCGGCAGATCTGCCCGCGCAGGCGTGGCTGACGCGGCTGGAGTACCAGGGCGTACTCCTCACGCTGGACGGCCTGGCCCTTAACCTGCAGGCGCTAACCAGCGTGGAGGCTGCGCTGACTCGCGTCGCGGGATTCGCGCCGGCAAAAGCCGGCGGGACCCAGCGCGACGCCGAGGGGCGTTGGCAGTTCAGTTTTACCCTGACGGGAGCGCGCGCTGATGCGGATTAACCTTCGGGGCGCCTGGACGGGGCTGCCGATCCTGCTCGCAATGGGGCTGTCGGGAGGCGGCGTGGCGCTCTGGCGCGATCTGCGCCCTCCGCAGGCGGCGGTAACCCGTGATGCGGCGTTGCAAACGCAGTGGCGGCGGATCATGGCGCTGCGCATCCCCGGCGAGGAAAATCCCGGGGCGCGCATCGACACGCAGTCATTTTCGCCCATAGCCATTCCGCTCTCCGGAGCGAAGCTTATCGCCTGGCGTCCGCAGGGAAGCGGCGGCGAGATGGAGCTGACCCTGTCCTGGTCAACGGTACCCGCGCTTTTTTCCTGGCTGGCGCGCTGCGGGATGAATCCGCGTTCGTTTTCGCTGGGCCGTGAGGCGCAGACGCTCCGCCTGCGACTGCTGCTGGAGGCGGAAGATGAGCGGTAAACGCTGGATCTTCCTGTGGCTACCGCTGTCGCTGCTGGCGGCCGAGCGTGACCCTTTCCAGCCGGTTGAGGATCCCTGCCGCACGGCGCAGCTTTCGCAATGGCGCTATGGCGGGGCGGTTGGGGATGAGGCTGGCTGGACGGGGTTTCTGCAGGATGGGAACGGAAAGTGGCGACGGGTACGCATGGATGAGCAATTGCCCACGGGCTGGCGGGTGAGCCGGCTGACGGCCGGTGAGCTGGACATCGTCACGTCTTCGGGATGTGAACCGCCAGCGTGGCGCTGGCAACGTGAAGGGAAACAACATGATGCGATGGATAAGCCTGCTGCTTCTGCTGCTGCCGCTGGCGGTGGCCCCCGCCGCCCGCAATGATAAACCGGTTTCGCTGGTGATTGACGATGCGCCAGTGGCCCAGGTGCTGCAAGCCCTGGCCGAAATGAACCATAAAAACCTCGTCGTCGCGCCGGACGTCAGCGGCACGCTCTCCCTGCGTCTGCAGAAGGTTCCCTGGAGCCAGGCGCTGCGGGCGGTAGCGGATAGCGCGGGTCTCTCTTTGCAACAGCAGGGGACGGTCATCTACGCGCACACTCAGGCCTGGCAAAAGGCAAATCAGGCGCAGCGTGAAGCCGAACAGGAGAAACGCCTGCAGAACCTGCCCCTGCAGGCGGAGAGCGTGACCCTGCACTTTGCCGACGCTGAGGAGCTGGCTAAAAGCGGCGGAAAGCTGCTCAGCGCCAGGGGACACCTGATGGCGGACAAGCGGACTAATCGGCTGCTGATCCGCGATGATGCCCGGCACCTGCCGGCGTTGAAGGCCTGGGCGCAGGAGATGGATCTGCCGGTCGGCCAGGTGGAGCTGGCCGCCCATATCGTGTCGATGAGCGAAACCAGCCTTCGTGAGCTGGGGGTGAAGTGGCGGCTTGCGGAAGCCGGAAGCCCGCCAGGCTCCGGGCAAATCACCACCCTAAGCAGCGATGTATCGGTAAACGATGCCAGCACCCGCGCAGGGTTTAACATCGGCAAGATCAACGGTCGCTTGCTTGAGCTGGAGCTATCCGCGCTGGAGCGCAAGCAGCAGGTCGAAATTATTGCCAGCCCGCGTTTATTGGCCTCCCACATGCAGCCTGCCAGCATCAAGCAGGGAAGCGAGATCCCCTATCAGGTTTCCAGTGGCGAAAGCGGCGCCACTTCGGTGGAGTTCAAAGAGGCGGTGCTGGGCATGGAGGTCACGCCGACGGTGCTGCAGCAGGGAAGAGTGCGGCTTAAGCTGCGAATAAGCGAGAATACGCCAGGCCAGGTGCTGAAGCAGGAAAACGGCGAAGCGCTGGCCATCGATAAGCAGGAGATAGAGACCCTGGTGGAAGTTCGCAGCGGCGAGACTTTAGCGTTGGGCGGCATCTTTTCGCAGAAAAACAAAACCGCCCGCGACAGCGTCCCGCTGCTTGGCGATATCCCGGTACTGGGACGTCTGTTTCGTCGTGACGGGAAAGATAATGAACGTCGCGAACTGGTTGTCTTTATTACGCCACGGATTCTGGCAGTACGTTAAGCAGGTTTTTCATGCTAAACACGTTTCAGGTGTTTGACGTGAGGACGGATTTAGCATACAAGGGGTACCGATTTGAGAGTCGGGTACGACATCAATCCTCCCTTTATTGTCCGGCGATTTTATTCAGTTGCCAAACCAGCCGGAGTATTGAGATAATTTTTAGTCTGACTCTCGCTCTATTGCATATGAGGTTTCAGTTCATGCCCTGCGGCGCTGGGTGTCTGCGAAGCGGGTTTATCATTAACGAATAGTCTTAGTAGTACCGAAAAAATGGCAGAGAAACGCAATATCTTTCTGGTTGGGCCTATGGGTGCCGGCAAAAGCACTATTGGGCGCCAGTTAGCCCAACAGCTCAACATGGAATTTTACGATTCTGATCAAGAGATTGAGAAACGCACTGGCGCTGATGTGGGCTGGGTCTTCGATGTTGAAGGCGAAGAAGGCTTCCGCGACCGTGAAGAGAAAATTATCAATGAGTTGACGGAAAAACAGGGGATTGTGCTGGCGACTGGCGGCGGCTCTGTAAAATCCCGTGAAACGCGTAACCGTCTCTCCGCCCGCGGCGTGGTGGTCTACCTGGAAACTACGATCGAGAAGCAGTTGGCCCGTACGCAGCGCGATAAAAAGCGTCCTTTGCTACAAGTCGATGCGCCGCCTCGTGAAGTGCTGGAAGCGCTGGCTGACGAGCGTAACCCGCTGTATGAAGAGATCGCCGATGTGACTATCCGCACAGACGATCAGAGTGCGAAAGTCGTCGCGAACCAGATTATTCATATGCTGGAAAGCAACTGATTCTGGCTTAATAAAAGTGCGTCAGAGTAATAGTCATTGAGGTGGATGTCGCGTTATGGAGAGGCTTACTGTTACCCTCGGGGAACGTAGTTACCCGATTACCATCGCGGCTGGTTTGTTTAACGATCCAGCTTCCTTCCTGCCACTCAAGTCGGGCGACCAGGCTATGCTGGTCACCAACGAAACGCTGGCGCCGCTTTATCTGGATACCGTCCGCTCTGCGCTGGAGCAGTCAGGGGTCAACGTTGACAGCGTCATTCTGCCAGACGGCGAGCAATACAAAAGCCTGGCGGTGATGGATACCGTGTTTACTGCGCTGTTGCAAAAACCACATGGCCGCGACACCACTCTGGTGGCGCTTGGCGGGGGGGTGATCGGTGATTTAACCGGTTTCGCCGCGGCAAGCTATCAGCGCGGCGTGCGTTTCATCCAGGTCCCTACCACCCTGTTGTCGCAGGTCGACTCGTCGGTCGGCGGCAAAACCGCAGTGAACCACCCTCTCGGCAAAAACATGATTGGCGCCTTCTGGCAGCCGGTTTCCGTGGTAGTTGATCTTAACTGTCTGAAAACTCTGCCGAAGCGCGAGCTCGCTTCCGGACTGGCTGAGGTCATCAAGTACGGGGTGATCCTGGATGGTGAATTCTTCAGCTGGCTGGAAAACAACATTGATGCGCTGCTGGCGCTGGACGATACCGCCATGGCGTACTGCATTCGCCGCTGCTGTGAACTGAAAGCGGAGGTTGTGGCAGCCGACGAGCGTGAAACCGGGTTACGTGCTTTACTCAATCTTGGACATACCTTCGGCCATGCTATCGAAGCGGAAATGGGCTACGGTAACTGGCTGCATGGCGAAGCGGTGGCGGCAGGTATGGTGATGGCGGCACGCACGTCCGAACGGCTGGGGCAGTTCCGCGCGCAGGATACTCAGCGCATTATCGATCTGCTCAAGCGTGCAGGCTTACCGGTACGCGGCCCGCAGGAAATGAGTGCGCAGGCGTATTTGCCCCATATGATGCGCGATAAAAAGGTACTGGCTGGCGAAATGCGGCTGGTGCTCCCGCTCGCAATAGGAAGCAGCGAGCTGCGCGGCGGAGTGCCGCACGATGTGGTTCTTGGCGCGATTGCTGATACTCAGCAGGCGCAACAATAAGAAGGTCTGGCCGCGTTCGCGCGGCGTTATCATTTCGGGTGATGTGCAATAATCGTGAGCATAAGCCTTTTAGTGGGGTGTTAAATGGATGATTTCAAACCAGAAGACGATATGAAAGCCGATCGCAACGATCGTCGTGCTGGTCGTTCCCGTCAGTCTTCCGAGCGTGATGCCGATCCGCAGATCAATTTTGACGATGTTGATCTTGATGCCGATGAAGGCCGTCCGACGCGCGCTGGTAAGGCCCGTCGCGAGCGTGAAGAGGAAGAGTTCGAAGAAGAACTGGATGCGCAAGACGAGGAGATGCTCGAAGAGCAGCCTGTAGAGCGTCGTCCGCGCAAGCGTAAAAAAGCGCCGGCCAAACCGGCCTCCCGCCAGTACATCATGATGGGTGTGGGGATTCTGGTGCTGCTGCTGTTGATCGTGGGTATCGGTTCCGCACTGAAATCGCCATCATCTTCCAGCCAGCAGACCGCTTCCGGCGAGAAGAGCATTAATCTGTCTGACGACCAGTCCGCCAGCATGCCTGCTGCGGGCCAGGACCAGACTGCCGCCGCTAACAGCACCTCACAGCAGGACGTAACGGTACCGCCTATTGCCGCGAACCCGACGCAGGGCCAGGCAGCGGCTGCGCCGCAGGGCCAGCAGCGTATCGAAGTTCAGGGCGATCTGAACAATGCGTTGACCCAGCAGCAGGGCCAACTGGACGGCGCCGTGGCTAACTCGACGCTGCCGACTGAACCGGCTACCGTCGCGCCAATCCGGAATGGCGCCAATGGCACCGCGGCGCCGCGCCAGGCGACCGAGCGTCAGACAGCAGCGACCCCGCGTCCGGCTGAACGTAAGCATACCGTTATCGAAGCGAAGCCGCAGTCGAAGCCACAGGCCGTGGCGAAAACGCCGGTAGAATCGAAGCCGGTCCAGCCGAAGCATGTTGAAAGCACGGCGACCACCGCTCCGGCGAAAACGTCCGTCAGCGAAAGCAAACCGGTGGCCACCGCTCAGAGCAAACCGACCACGACGACCGCAGCGCCAGCGGCAACGGCAGCTGCGGCAGCGCCGGCAGCGAAGAGCGGGAAGACGGCAGGTGACGTCAGCTCAATGAAAACTGCGCCGTCGGGTCACTATACTCTGCAGCTCAGCAGCTCCTCTAACTACGACAACCTCAACAACTGGGCGAAGAAAGAGAAGCTGGATAAATATGTTGTCTATGAAACGTCGCGTAACGGCCAACCATGGTACGTGCTGGTGAGCGGTATCTATGCATCGAAAGATGAAGCGAAACGTGCTGTCACCTCGCTGCCGGCGGACGTGCAGGCGAAAAATCCATGGGCAAAACCGCTGCATCAGGTTCAGGCTGACCTGAAATAATGCCGTGGGGTAGTCTTAAGCGCAGGATGCTGTCGGAGCTTTCTCCACAGCCGGAGAACGTGTAATTAGTTAGGCAGCATGAAAAAGAATCGCGCTTTTCTGAAGTGGGCAGGGGGAAAGTTCCCCCTGCTTGACGATATTAAAAAGCATTTGCCGGAAGGCGAGTGCTTGATCGAGCCCTTTGTGGGCGCCGGGTCGGTATTTCTTAATACCGACTTTTCTCGTTATATCCTCGCGGATATCAACAGTGACTTAATCGGCCTGTACAACATCGTCAAACTGCGCACCGACGAATACGTCGCCGCCGCCCGTGAGATGTTTACCCCGGAAAATAACGTCGCTGAGCGCTACTACCTGTATCGTGATGAATTTAACCAAAGCCAGGATCCGCTGCGTCGCGCGGTGCTGTTCCTGTATTTGAACCGTCACGGCTACAATGGCCTGTGCCGCTACAATCTGCGCGGCGAGTTCAATGTGCCGTTTGGCCGTTATAAAAAGCCCTATTTCCCCGAAGCTGAGCTCTATCATTTCGCCGAGAAGGCGCAAAACGCCGAGTTTTACTGCGAATCTTACGAAGAGTGCATGCAACGTGCGGATAGCCGCACAGTGGTGTATTGCGATCCGCCCTATGCGCCGCTAACGGCGACGGCGAACTTTACCGCCTACCACACCAACAGTTTCAACCTGGAACAACAGGTACTGCTGGCGCAAAAGGCGGAATCGCTGATGAAAAAGCGCATCCCGGTGCTGATTTCCAACCACCGCACGCCGCTGACGCAGGAATGGTATAAAAACGCGGCAGAAACGCATATTGTGAAGGTGCGGCGCAGCATCAGCAGCAACGGTGGTACGCGTAAAAAGGTGGACGAGCTATTAGCGCTCTACCGTCCGCCTAAGACCAAATAAATTTCAAGGAGATGCGGATGAAGCAGTATTTGATTGCCCCTTCGATTCTGTCGGCTGATTTTGCCCGTCTGGGTGAGGATACCGCGAAGGCGCTGGCGGCGGGTGCGGATGTCGTGCACTTCGACGTTATGGACAACCACTACGTGCCAAACCTGACGATTGGCCCGATGGTGCTGAAGTCACTGCGTAATTACGGTATTACCGCGCCAATCGACGTTCACCTGATGGTGAAGCCGGTCGACCGCATCATTCCTGATTTTGCCGAAGCCGGCGCCAGCATTATCACCTTCCATCCGGAAGCCTCCGAACACGTCGATCGCAGCCTGCAGCTTATCAAAGAGCACGGCTGTAAAGCGGGCCTGGTGTTTAACCCGGCGACGCCGCTGAGCTACCTCGATTACGTGATGGATAAGCTGGACGTGATCCTGCTGATGTCGGTTAACCCGGGCTTTGGCGGCCAGTCCTTTATTCCCCAGACGCTGGATAAACTGCGTGAAGTGCGCCAGCGCATCGATGCGTCCGGCTACGACATCCGCCTCGAAGTGGATGGCGGCGTGAAAGCCAGCAATATCGGCGAAATCGCCGCGGCGGGTGCGGATATGTTTGTTGCCGGTTCGGCGATCTTCGGTCAGCCGGACTACAAGCAAGTCATTGATCAAATGCGTAGTGAATTAGCGAAGGTGAGTCATGGATAAATTACAGGCGATCCGCGGCATCGCATTTGATCTCGACGGCACGCTGGTGGACAGCGCGCCGGGTCTAACCTCGGCGGTTGATAACGCCCTGTACGCCCTGGAGCTGCCGGTGGCGGGAGAAGAACGCGTTATCACCTGGATCGGTAACGGCGCCGATGTCCTGATGGAGCGGGCGCTGACCTGGGCTCGTCAGGAGCGAGCAACGTTACGTGCGGCGATGGGTAAGCCTTCCGTCGACGATCATGATATTCCGCAAGACGAGCAGCTGCGCATTTTGCGTAAACTGTTTGACCGCTATTACGCCGAAGCGGCGGAAGAGGGCAGTTTCCTGTTCCCGGCGGTGGCCGATACGCTCGGCGCGCTGTATGCCAAAGGCCTGCCGCTGGCGCTGGTTACCAATAAGCCGACGCCGTTTGTCGCCCCGCTGTTGGACGCGCTCGATATTGCGAAATATTTTACCGTGGTGATTGGCGGCGATGACGTGCAGAATAAAAAGCCGCATCCGGAACCGCTGCTGCTGGTGGCGGAAAAGCTCTCTCTGGCTCCAGCCGAGCTGCTGTTTGTCGGCGATTCGCGCAATGATATTCAGGCGGCCAAAGCGGCAGGCTGCTGCTCTGTTGGTCTGACCTACGGTTATAACTATGGTGAACCGCTTGCGCTGAGCGAGCCGGACTATCTCTTCGACCAGTTTAACGAACTCTTACCCGCTCTCGGGTTACCGCACAGTGAAACTCAGGAATTGAAACATGACTAAGCCCATCGTTTTTAGTGGCGCACAGCCCTCAGGTGAACTGACCATTGGCAACTATATGGGTGCGCTGCGTCAGTGGGTAAACATGCAGGACGATTACCACTGCATCTATTGCATCGTGGACCAGCACGCCATCACCGTGCGCCAGGATCCGCAGCAGCTGCGCAAGGCGACGCTGGACACCCTGGCGCTGTATCTGGCCTGCGGCATCGACCCGCAGAAAAGCACTATCTTCGTGCAGTCGCACGTGCCGGAACATGCCCAGCTAGGCTGGGCGCTGAACTGCTACACCTATTTCGGCGAACTGAGCCGCATGACTCAGTTTAAAGACAAGTCAGCGCGCTACGCGGAGAACATCAACGCCGGTCTGTTTGATTATCCGGTACTGATGGCCGCTGACATTCTGCTGTACCAGACCAACCAGGTTCCGGTGGGCGAAGATCAGAAACAGCACCTTGAGCTAAGCCGCGATATCGCCCAGCGTTTTAACGCCATCTACGGCGATATTTTTAAAGTGCCTGAGCCGTTTATCCCTAAATCCGGCGCGCGCGTGATGTCGCTGCTGGAGCCGACGAAAAAGATGTCCAAGTCCGACGACAACCGCAACAACGTCATCGGCCTGCTGGAAGATCCGAAATCGGTGGTCAAGAAGATTAAACGTGCGGTCACCGACTCCGACGAGCCGCCGGTAGTGCGTTACGATCTGAAAGAGAAAGCGGGCGTCTCCAACCTGCTGGATATCCTCTCCGCGGTTACCGGGAAAACTATTCCTGAGCTGGAACAGCATTTTGAAGGCAAAATGTATGGCCACCTGAAAGGCGAAGTCGCCGAAGCGGTATCGGGCATGCTGATTGACCTGCAGGAGCGCTATCACCGTTTCCGTAACGACGAAGCGTTTCTCAATCAGGTGATGAAAGACGGCGCGGAAAAGGCCAGCGCGCGGGCTTCTCAAACCCTGAAAGCGGTATACGAAGCGATTGGCTTTGTCGCCAAGCCGTAAGCGACGCAACAGCTAAAAGGGCGGGATGATATCCCGCCCTTTTTTATGCCTGTCGCTTTATGGGAGGCAAGGTTAATGGTTCGAAAACCAGTTCAGTTTATCCCGCAGACCGACCACGCGGCCGACGATGATCAGCGCCGGGCTGGCCATCTGCTGCG
Organism: Klebsiella sp. P1927; assembly: GCF_018204675.1. NCBI lineage: Bacteria > Pseudomonadati > Pseudomonadota > Gammaproteobacteria > Enterobacterales > Enterobacteriaceae > Klebsiella > Klebsiella sp. P1927. Next base: position 52,051 of record NZ_CP073377.1, read on the forward strand.
CCAGAATATCCAGTTGTCCTAAGGTGCCGCTGACCACTTTTTGCGTCACAGCGGTGCCGTTCTCGACGATGGCGGCGGGCATATCTTCAGCCATGCCGTGAGCGATAAGCTTCTCGCGGATCGCCGGCGCCTGGTTCAGACCCATGTAGAACACCAGGGTTTGCTTCTCCACCGCCAGGTTCGCCCAGTCCAGCTCGCCGCCGGTTTTCAGGTGGCCGGTGACCAGGCGGACGCCCTGGGCGAAATCGCGATGTGTTAACGGGATCCCCGAATAAGCGGAGCAGCCGGAGGCGGCGGTAATGCCAGGCACAACGGAGAAGGGGATGCCCGCCTCGCAAAGCGTCTCCAGCTCTTCCCCCCCGCGGCCAAAGATAAAGGGATCGCCGCCTTTCAGCCGGACCACGCGTCTTCCTTTTTGCGCTTCGCGCAGCAGGATCTGGTTGATCTCCTCCTGCGGGACGCAGTGGTAGCCTGAGCGCTTGCCGACGAATACCCGATCGGCATCGCGGCGCACCAGATTCATGATGTCATCGGAGACCAGCCGATCATAGACCACCACGTCAGCCTGCTGGATCTGCTGCAGGCCTTTGAGCGTGAGCAGCCCGGCGTCACCGGGGCCGGCGCCAACCAGCACCACCTCGCCGCGATGCTCCAACGGCTCCGTCAGTAACTGCTCAGTGGTATCCGCGACTGCCTGCCGATCGTCATTAGCCAGCGACTGCGCCAGACGGTCGTTAACAAACAGCTTCTCCCAGAAGCGGCGACGCTCGCCTACGGTGGCAAACTGCTGCTTAACCCGCGCGCGCAGATGGCCGGCATAGCGGGCCAGCTGGCCGAGATGCAGGGGCAGAATTGACTCCAGTTTCTCGCGCAGCAGGCGCGCCAGAACCGGTGATGTCCCGCCCGAGGAGACGGCGACCATCAGCGGCGAGCGATCGATTATCGACGGCATGATAAAGCTGGCCTGGCGCGGGGCATCCACCACGTTACAGAAGATACGCCGCGCTTCGGCCGCCTCGCTAACCTGCTGGTTGACCGTCTCATCATCAGTAGCCGCGATGGCCAGCCAGCAGTTATCCAGCAGCGAGGGGATAAACTCCCCCTGCACCAGAGTTAGCATCTGTGAATCAGCCCACACCTGAAACTGGGGCGTGAAGTCGAGCGCATTGACCGTGACGTTAGCGCCAGCATCCAGCAGCAGACGGGCTTTGCGTTCGGCGACATCCCCGCCGCCAACCAGTAAACAATCGCGCTGGCGCAACTGGCAGAATATGGGTAAGTGATCCACAGAATAACCTCATAAAAATAAGGGGTAGAAAACGAGTGGTCGTAGAATAGCAGCAAAGGTAATACAAAACATGCGACATATCCCGCACTCATGCGCTGTCGGTCAGAACTGTTACTTATATCTCCCCCCGTGGCCGGGGGGAGGGAGAAGGACTTACGCTTTAAGCTGAACGTGTCCGTCTTTCACGCGGGCGTCGAAGCGGGCGATAGAGTGGCTGGCATCTTCCATGCACAGGCCGTCGCTCAGGCGGAAGCGCTGTTTTTTCAGCGGGCTGGCGACCCATAGCGCGCCGTCATGCTCGGCGATAATCCCGCGAGACAGTACGCTGGCGTTGAAGAACGGATCAATGTTGCTGATGGCGAATACTCTGTCGTCATGGTAGGGACGGAAGATCGCCACCTGCTGCTGACCGAGCAGGGCGCAGACGCCGGTGGCCGGCAGGATGTCGTCGATGCTGCAGATATTTACCCACTGGCTCATGCTTTTTCCTCCACCAGAGTAACCGGGATACGCTCATACGGCGTGGCCGGGCGGTGCTGGTCACGTTCCGGCACCACCTGAACGTTCGGGTCGCGCTGGTCGCTGTTGATAAAGTGTTTGAAGCGGGTCTGCGCCGCCGGATTGTTGACGGTCTCGGTCCACTCGCAGGCGAAGGCGGCGCGCAGGCGAGCCAGCTCTTCTTCCAGATGGTCGTTCAGACCGAGCTTGTCATCGATGATGACGCTGCGCAGATAGTCGATACCGCCTTCCATATTGTCCAGCCACGGGGCAGTGCGGGTCAGCTTATCGGCGGTGCGGATGTAGAACATCATAAAGCGGTCGAGATATTTGATGAGCGTATCGCGATCGAGGTCCGCGGCCAGTAGATCGGCGTGACGCGGCTTCATCCCGCCATTACCGCACACGTACAGGTTCCAGCCTTTCTCGGTGGCGATGATCCCGACGTCTTTGCCCTGAGCCTCGGCACATTCGCGGGTGCAGCCGGAGACGCCGAACTTCATTTTGTGCGGGGTGCGGATGCCTTTGTAGCGGTTTTCCAGTTCCACGCCGAAGCCGACGCTGTCGCCAACGCCGTAGCGGCACCAGGTGCTGCCGACGCAGGTTTTCGCCATTCGCAGCGCTTTGGCGTAGGCGTGGCCGGTTTCGAATCCCGCTTCAATCAGCTGCCGCCAGATCTCCGGCAGGTCGTCTTTCTGCGCGCCAAACAGGCCGATGCGCTGAGAGCCGGTGATTTTGGTGTACAGATTGAATTCACGGGCGATACGGCCCACGGCGACCAGCCCTTCCGGCGTGATTTCGCCGCCAGCTGAGCGCGGGATCACCGAATAGGTACCATCTTTCTGAATGTTGGCGAGGAAGTTGTCGTTGCTGTCCTGCAGCGGCGTGTGCTGCGGCTTGAGGATGTACTCATTCCAGCAGGAGGCCAGTAGGGAACCGACGGTCGGCTTACAGACTTCACAGCCGTAGCCCTGACCGTGTTTTTCCAGCAGTTCGTCGAAGGTTTTAATGCCTTCCACGCGGATCAGGTGGAACAGCTCCTGACGGGAGTAAGCGAAGTGTTCGCACAGATTGTTGTTGACCTCGATGCCCTGTTTCGCCAGCTCGGCGTTGAGCACCTGAGTGACCAGCGGAATACAGCCCCCGCAGCCGGTCCCGGCTTTGGTTTCCGCTTTCAGCGCCGCCACGGTGTGGCAGCCTTTGTTGATAGCGGCGATCAGGTCGCCTTTGCTGACGTCAAAGCAGGAGCAGATCTGCGCGCTGTCCGGCAGTTTATCGACGCCGATCGATGGCTTGCCGCTGCCGGCGTGGGCCGGGAGGATCAGCGAATCCGGGTTTTCCGGCAGCTCGATGGCGTTGAGCACCAGCTGCAGCAGATTGCCGTAGTCGCTGGTGTCGCCGACCAGCACCGCGCCGAGCAGCGTTTTGTTGTCGGCGCTGACGATCAGGCGCTTATAAACTTCTTTGCTTTCGTCGAGATAGACGTAGCTACGGGCGCCCGGCGTGCGGCCGTGGGCATCGCCGATCCCGCCCACGTCCACACCCAACAGCTTCAGCTTGGCGCTGAGGTCGGCGCCGGTGAAGCTATTTTCACTGCCGAGGAGATGGTCGACGGCCACCTGGGCCATTTTATAGCCGGGGGCGACCAGACCGTAGACGCGGTTGTTCCAGCTGGCGCATTCCCCGATGGCATAGATATCCGGATCGGAGGTCTGGCAGCTATCGTTGACCATGATGCCGCCGCGCTGGGCGACCGCCAGCCCGCACTGGGTGGCCAGCTTATCGCGCGGGCGGATCCCGGTTGAGAAGACGATGAAATCGACCTGCAGCTCGCTACCGTCGGCGAAGTGCATGGTTTTGCGCGCCTCGGTGCCCTGCTGAACAATCTCTTTGGTGTTTTTGCTGGTGTGAACTTTCACGCCCATGCTTTCGATTTTGCGCCGCAACTGCTCGCCGCCCATCTGGTCGAGCTGTTCGGCCATCAGCATCGGCGCGAATTCGATAACATGGGTTTCCACGCCGAGGTTTTTCAACGCGCCGGCCGCTTCCAGTCCGAGCAGGCCGCCGCCGACTACCGCGCCGCGTTTGCTGCGGCGAGCGCAGGATTCGATGGCGTTAAGATCTTCAATAGTGCGATAGACGAAGCAATCCTGGGTTTCCGCGCCTTTAATCGGCGGGATCCACGGGTATGAGCCGGTCGCCATAATCAGCTTGTCGTAGAACACGGTACGCCCGGCGCTGGAGTGGATCACTTTCTCCTGGCGGTTGATGGTGATCGCCCGTTCGCCGACCAGCACCTTGACGCCGTGTTTCTCATAGAAACCTTCGCGTACCAGCGACAGTTCTTCCGCAGTGTGATGGGAGAAATAAGACGACAGGTGGACGCGGTCGTAGGCGATACGCGGTTCTTCACAGAACACGGTAATGTCGAACTGTCCGGCAGGCGCCTTATCGAGAAGCTCTTCGATAAAGCGATGGCCAACCATGCCGTTACCGATAATAGCGATTCTGACTTTGCTCATTTTTGCCTCGATTTCTTTTCTATTACCGCCTACCTTAACGATTCAGCCATCAGGCTTATTGATGCAAATCAATGACAACTTCACCTACCACTTAATGGGTATGCGTTTGATTTGTCAGTATTTTTATAAGTCATGGAAAACGCTGACTTTTCCTTTTTGCTGATTTTGTGTACAAGAATTGGGTAAGCCGCGATTGGGGTTAGACAGAAAACAAGCCGTATTGAATAGAGAGGGTGATATGACAGCAGCGCCGCTTTGGTTGATTCAGAACGTACGCCTGGCAGACCGCGACGGCCTGTGGCAAATAGCCATTGATAAGGGCCGCTTTGGCGAGATCACGCCGATGGGGGAGGCGCACGATGAAAGCTACGAGGTATTGAACGCTCGCGGCGGGCTAGCGATCCCGCCTTTTATCGAGCCGCATATCCATCTGGATACCACCCAGACGGCCGGCGAGCCGAACTGGAATCAGTCCGGTACTCTGTTCGAGGGGATTGAGCGCTGGGCGGAGCGGAAAGCGCTGCTCAGCCATGAGGACGTCAAAGCCCGGGCGTGGAAAACCCTGAAGTGGCAGATCGCCAATGGCGTGCAGTTTGTCCGCACTCATGTCGATGTTTCCGATCCCACGTTAACGGCGCTGAAGGCGATGCTGGAGGTCAAACAGGAGGTGGCGCCATGGGTCGAGTTACAGATTGTCGCTTTCCCACAGGAGGGGATCCTCTCTTACCCCAACGGCGAGGCGCTGCTGGAGGAGGCCCTCAAGCTGGGGGCGGACGTCGTCGGGGCGATCCCGCATTTTGAGTTCACCCGTGAATATGGTGTGGAATCGCTGCATATCGCCTTCCGTCTGGCGCAGCAATATGACCGCCCACTGGATATTCACTGCGATGAAATTGACGATGAGCAGTCGCGCTTTGTTGAAACCGTTGCCGCGCTGGCGCTGAAAGCGGGGATAGGGCCGCGGGTAACGGCCAGCCATACCACCGCTATGCACTCCTATAATGGCGCTTATACCTCGCGTCTGTTCCGCTTGCTTAAGCTCTCCGGCATCAACTTTGTCGCCAATCCGCTGGTGAATATTCATCTGCAGGGCCGGTTTGACGACTACCCGAAGCGACGGGGCATTACCCGGGTGAAGGAGCTGTTGGCGGCGGGGATCAACGTTTGCTTTGGTCATGATGACGTCTTTGACCCGTGGTACCCGCTGGGGACCGGCAATATGCTGCAGGTCCTGCATATGGGGCTCCATGTTTGCCAGCTGATGGGCTACCAGCAGATCAACGACGGCCTGCAGCTTATCACCGACAACAGCGCCCGCACGTTTGGCCTCGAGGATTACGGCATTGTCAGCGGCAACCCGGCTAACCTGATCATTCTCCCGGCGGAGAATGGCTTTGAGGCCGTCCGCTGCCAGGTGCCGGTGCGCTGGTCAATTCGCCAGGGAAGGGTGATCGCGACCACCCAGCCGGCGCAAAGCTGGATCCAAACTGACCGCGGTGGCGAGGAGCTTTCTTTTATGAGGAACAGCCCCCTTGCGGATGCAAAGGGGCCGAAGGCTTAGTGAGACGCCGCCTGAGCGTTGTTCTGGCGATGACGGGAGACGAAGCCGAGGATAAAGCACATTACGAATACCACGGCATAGAGGCCGTTAGCGGTGTGTAGCGCGGCCAGGGGACCGCTGGCCGCCACAATCGGGCCGGTGACCACGAAAGTGAGCATGGTGCCGATGGTGCCGCAGGTGAGGATAAAGTTCACCAGCTTCGGCGAAGCGACCCGCGTCTGCTGCGAACCGAGCGTAATGATCGAGGTGTAAATGGCGCTGGAGAAGAAGCCCAGGGTCAGAATAAACCACGGCATATGCTCCGGCGAACCATTGATAAACAGGTACATCAGCACCGTCGCGAGCCCGGCGAGGACGGTTAAGATACGCTGCAGGTCGAAGAAGCGCAGGATGAAGCTGAATGACCACATGCCGATCATGTAGGACATCCAGAAATCGCTCACCAGTTTACCGGCGTCGCCGAGGCTCATGCCCAGGCTCTTTGCATATTCCGGTACCCAGGAGATAAAGCCCAGCTGACCGAGGATGTAGCACAGCGCCGCAACGGAGAGGAACAGTACGCCAATGCCCCACTTCTCTTTCACCACCGGCTGGCTGTTTTCACTCTGGGCTTTTTTGCCCAGCACCGGGAAATCACAGCCGAAAGTCAGGACGAAAATAGCGACATACACCAGACCAATACAGGCGTAGACCCAGTACCACTCGATGCTGCGCGCCAGCAGGACGGCGGCGACCATCGGGAAAATCATGCCCGCCATGCTAAAGAAGGAGTCGGTAAACAGCAGACGCGCCCCGCGCTGACGGCCTTCATACATATGGGTGATCAGGAAGGTCCCGATCGACATGGTGATCCCGCTCACCAGGCCAAGAACGAACATTGACGCGGAGAACAGCGCCAGGCTGTGGCTGAGCATCAGGCCGGCCACCGCCAGCACCATCAAAATAAAGCCAAAGCGCAGCTGAGTTTTCAGCGGCACGATTTCCATCAGCCAGGCATTGAGGAAGATAGAGATAAGAATACCGGCGTTCAGAAAGGTAAAGGTGTTGCTCATACTGGAAACGGGCAGATGGAAATAATCCGCAATGTTACCCATCACCATCCCGGTGACGATCACCAACGCGCCGGTCAGGGCGTAGGAGAAGAAGCTGATCCATGTGAGCTTAATACGGTTGCTGTTAGTCATGACTGGCCTGTGAATAGAAAGGTAAAGCGCGTTGACGCTGCGCCGGGCGGACAGATTTTATTCATTCAGGTGATGTAATTAAATGTTTATTGTGAAATGGGTTATCTTTTGCATGTTTTAATGTGATCTGCATCACGCTTGTTCGCTACAAAGGAGATCGTTTGCGCGGTTACAATTATTACAGCTAAGTAAAATTTGGTAAAAGGCTGGCCCAGGATGCAAAGGCTCTTTAGAATCAAGGCACTCGCTTTTATTCTGCTCCGTTAAGGAATTTCCATGCTCAAATCAACACTGGCGGCGATGGCTGCCGTTTTCGCTATTTCAGCGTTCTCCCCGGCCATGGCGGCAAAGGGCGATCCGCATGTGCTGCTGACCACTTCGGCAGGTAACATTGAGCTTGAGTTAAACAGCCAGAAAGCCCCGATTTCCGTGGATAACTTCCTGAAGTACGTCAACAGCGGCTTCTACAACAACACCACCTTTCACCGCGTGATCCCGGGATTCATGGTGCAGGGCGGCGGCTTTAACGAACAGATGCAGCAGAAGCAGCCTAACCCGCCGATCAAGAATGAAGCAGACAACGGCCTGCGCAACACCCGCGGCACCATCGCGATGGCGCGTACCGCCGATCAGGATAGCGCCACCAGTCAGTTCTTCATCAACGTGGCGGATAACGCCTTCCTCGACCATGGCCAGCGCGACTTTGGCTATGCGGTATTCGGCAAAGTGGTGAAGGGGATGGATGTTGCGGATAAGATCTCTCAGGTCCAGACCCATAACGTTGGTCCGTACCAGAATGTGCCGACCAAACCGGTCGTTATCCTCTCTGCGAAAGTGCTGCCCTAATCCTCCCGCGGCGCGGTGGTCTATCGCCGCGCCCGGTCACCTCCCGGCATAACCTGAAATTGCTGCTTATACTTGTGGCACACAGGGGACGATAAGGGGGGCGACGATGCGTCCACTCACCGATAAGCAAAAATCCCGACTCTGGGAACAGACACGCAATACCAATTTTCAGGCCAGCCGTCGCCTTGAAGGCGTGACGGTGCCGCTGGTTACGCTGACTGCCGAAGAGGCGCTGGCGCGTCTGGCGACGTTGCGGAGGGAGTATGAGCGATAAATTCGGCGATGAACGCGATCCTTATCTCTATCCGGCGCTGAACGTGTTGCGCAACCGTCTCGGCATCCGCCAGGCTAAAAATCTGCAGCAGGCCGCCTTTGAGATGACAGCGCTGCGGGCGGCCACTCTGCCGCTGGGCCCGCGGGTACGCGGCTTACCCTATCTGTGCGCTATTCATCACCAGTTGTATCAGGATCTGTTTGACTGGGCGGGCCGCTTGCGTGAAGTGAACCTCTACCTGGGCGATACGCCATTCTGCCACTTTGCCCGGATCGAGGAGGAGGGGAATGCCCTGATGCAGGCCCTTGAGCAGGAGGATTATCTCAGTGGCCTGCCGCGCGATACCTTCATCGAACGCCTGAGCTGGTTCTATGGTGAAATTAATGTGCTGCACCCTTTTCGTCTTGGCAATGGCCTGACCCAGCGTATTTTCTTTGAACAGCTGGCGATACATGCCGGCTACCTTCTTAACTGGCGTGACGTTGACCCCGCCGGCTGGAGTGCGGCCTGCCAGCAGAGCGCGATGGGCGATCTGGCCCCGCTGGTGGCGATCTTTCGCAAAGTGGTAAGCGAAGCGCGGGAATCTGAGTAGAATAGCCCGGTTTTGATTGTTCCGGAGCCGCTATGATCCTGCTTATCGATAACTATGACTCTTTCACCTGGAATCTGTATCAGTACTTCTGCGAACTGGGGGCGGAAGTACTGGTCAGGCGCAACGATGCGTTGACGCTGGAGGAGATAGCGGCGCTGGCGCCGGAGAAAATCGTGATCTCGCCAGGCCCCTGCACGCCGGATGAGGCGGGGATTTCCCTCGCGGTTATCCGCCACTATGCCGGAAAAACGCCGCTGCTGGGCGTCTGTCTCGGGCATCAGGCGATCGCCCAGGCGTTTGGCGCGACTATCGTGCGGGCGGCCCAGGTGATGCATGGCAAAACCTCGCTTATCGAGCATAACGGCGAAGGGGTGTTTCAGGGGCTGAATAATCCCCTGACGGTGACCCGCTATCACTCGCTGGTGATTGACCCGCCGACGCTCCCGTCCGAGTTTAACGTCACTGCCCGCAGCGCCAGCGGTGAGATTATGGGGATCCGTCACCGCGAATGGGATCTCGAGGGCGTGCAGTTTCATCCGGAAAGCATCCTCAGCGAGCAGGGCCATCAATTGCTGGCCAACTTTTTGAAACGGTGATTTTCAGTTGCTATTGACTGATTTTTTATGCATATTTTGTGATTAGATTATCATAATCGCATCTGCGTAACGAAGAGGGATGGGCAAGACATGGCAACTGAACAACCGGCAATCACCCGCGCCACATTCGATGAAGTTATTTTGCCAATTTATGCACCGGCAGAATTCATCCCGGTGAAGGGGAAAGGCAGCCGCGTCTGGGATCAGCAGGGGAAAGAGTATATCGATTTCGCCGGCGGTATCGCGGTGACGGCGCTTGGCCATTGCCATCCGGCGCTGGTGGCGGCGCTGCATCAGCAGGGCGAAACGCTGTGGCACACCAGCAACGTCTTTACCAATGAGCCGGCGCTGCGTCTGGGACGTAAACTTGTCGAGGCTACCTTCGCCGAGCGCGTGGTGTTTATGAACTCCGGCACCGAAGCCAATGAAACGGCCTTTAAGCTGGCGCGTCACTATGCGGTGACCCGCCATAGCCCGTATAAAACCAAAATCATCGCCTTCCATAATGCCTTTCATGGCCGCTCCCTGTTTACCGTTTCCGTCGGCGGTCAGCCGAAGTATTCCGATGGTTTCGGCCCAAAACCGGCGGATATTGTCCATGTTCCCTTCAACGATCTGCAGGCGGTAAAAGCGGTGATGGATGACCACACCTGCGCGGTGGTGGTGGAGCCGATTCAGGGCGAAGGCGGCGTGACGGCGGCCACGCCGGCTTTCCTGCAGGGACTGCGCGAGCTGTGCGATCAGCACCAGGCGCTGCTCGTCTTTGATGAAGTACAGTGTGGTATGGGGCGTACCGGATCGCTGTTCGCCTATATGCACTACGGCGTGACCCCGGATATTCTGACCAGCGCCAAAGCGCTGGGCGGCGGCTTCCCGGTCAGCGCCATGCTGACCACCCACGAGATCGCCAGCGCCTTCCATGCGGGCTCCCATGGCTCAACCTACGGCGGCAACCCGCTGGCCTGCGCGGTCGCCAACGCCGCCTTCGATCTGATCAATACCCCGGCGGTGCTGGATGGCGTGAGCGCGAAGCGCGAACTGTTCGTCAAACACCTGCAGCGGCTGGATGCCGAGTTTGATCTGTTCAGTGATATACGCGGGATGGGCCTGCTGATCGGCGCGGAACTCAAGCCGCAGCACAAAGGCCGCGCGCGTGATTTCCTATATGCCGCGGCCGACGCCGGCGTCATGGTGCTCAACGCCGGGCCGGACGTGATGCGTTTTGTTCCCTCGCTGATCATCGACGAGCAGGATATTGCCGAGGGGATGGCGCGCTTTGCTCAGGCCGTGGCAAAGGTGATTAACGGCTGATCTTCCGCAGCCAGATGCCATGGTGCGGCCGCTGACGCCATGCCACTGATGAAATGGTGTGCATGGTATTCAGATGGCCCAGAATGCGTTGCAGATGCTGCTCCAGGGTGCTTAACGGACCGATCGGCGCCTCGCTTTCCGGCGACTCCATAATATTGGCATCCCCTGCGCTGCCGGGACCATCGCTGTCCAGCCGCTGCTGGCAGCGCTGCAGCGCAATCTCACAGGATTCGAGATAGCGCTGGGCAAGATCCGGGGTCAGCATCGTATGCTCCCGGGCCAGGGTGGTCATAGCGTTGATGTGTTCGACGATAAACTGGCTGTGCGTCACCCACAGCTTCATATCTTCCAGATAGTGGGTATTAAACCCGGGTTCCTGCATCGCCTGATTCAGGGAGTTGTAGAGCGCGTTGTGCGCCTGGTTGACGCGCATGCGTTGATAGGCCAGCGCGGGGGCTTTTGGATCGGCGCTGAGGATCAGGCGAATCGCCTGCTGGTCGGCCTCCAGCGCATCGTGGGCATTTTTTTTCAGCAGGCCGCTCTGCCACTGCGGCCACAGCCAGACCATCCCGCCGAAGGCGATCAGGCAGCCGATAAGGGTGTCGATCAGCCGGGCGATAATAAACTGTTCCCCGTTGAGCGTCAGCAGCTGCAGGGTATACACCGCCGTCACCGTAAAGCCTACCATCGCCCAGCCATAGTGTTTGCGAATGATCAGATAGCTGAGCAGGGTAATCAGCAGCATCCCGCTCAGGGTGTAGCTCTCCGGAACGTGAAAATGCAAGGTAAGCCCGGCGATCGTCAGGCCGGCGAGCGTTCCCGCCGCCCGGTGAACAATACGCACCCGGGTGGCGCCATAGCCGTTCTGGGTGACGAAAAGCACCGTCATCAGGATCCAGTAGGGCTTAGGCAAGTGCAGGGCGTTGCCCATCAGGCTGGCGACGCTCAGCATCACGCTGATGCGGGCGGCATTGCGCAGCGCGGGAGATTTTAGCGACAGGTAGTTCTTTAGCGCGGGAAATAGCGGTAAACGACGCTCTTTGTCGGCCATCAGGTCCCGGGCATACAGCGGGCGCTGGGTATGCAGCACCCGGGCGATGCGGCTGAAGTGCCAGGCGCAGAAGTGGCCGACCGGGTTATCCGGATGTTGTCTGGCGATCTTTTCCAGAGCCTCGATCTGTTTATCCATCTGAAAGCGCTTTGGAAAGCGATGATAGAGCATGTCATCCGCCAGCACGCGCAGGCGGGCGGCGACGGTCTGCGCGTTCCAGCGGATCACCGCTTCGGCATGGCTGCGTTCCACCAGCTTTTGCACCTCTTCCGGCTGATGCAGGCTGACCGAAATATGCTCCTGCAGATCCAGCCCCATCTGAAACGCCCGCAGCAGGCGCTTATGATCGTTGCGTTGGTTAGCGGCCAGCATATGCATCTGCTGATAGCACTGAGTAATCAGATCGACCACTTTCTGCTGGCGGGTGAGCAGCGGCGGCAGGGCGGTCGAGGGATCGGTATGCTGGGTCAGCAGGCTGTATTTGGCTTCACAGTAGTCCGCCAGCTCCCGGTAAAGCAGGCTAAGCGACTCCCGTAGCGGCTGTTCGCGCCACAGCCAGAACCAGAACCAGTTAAACACGCCGTACCACAGCGTGCCGAAGGCGTAGATCAGCAGCGGCTCCCAGATGGGCATATTGCCCGCCAGGCTCAGGGTAAAGATGGCGGCGATCAGCGACGCGGGCAGCAGCCGCGCGTGCAGCGAACTGATCTCCGCGGTAACGCCGAGCAAGAGCGCCAGGCCGCTGAGAATAAACGGCAGGGGTATCGCCTGGGCAAGCAGCAACTGCACCACCAGACTGCATCCGGCAAACAGGCAGCCGCCGATAATCAGGCGTTTGAAAAAGCGCTTATGCGGGGTATCAAGACCGGCAATGTTGCAGCAGGCGGGGACTAAGGAAAATAACAGCCCCTGCTGGAGATGGCCGAGCAGAAGACCGATGGCCACGGGCAGACACAGCACCAGCGTTTGCCGCAGTGCATAGTTGACTTCCGGGTGGTAAATCAGCCTGCGCCACATGAGGGAAAAACAAAAACGGCGTACTGCGGGAGCAATACGCCGCTTAGCAACTTAACGGGTGCCGTAGACGACGATGGTTTTACCGTGCGCGGAAATCAGGTTCTGATCTTCCAGCATTTTCAAAATACGACCAACGGTTTCACGAGAGCAGCCGACGATCTGACCAATTTCCTGGCGGGTAATTTTAATTTGCATACCGTCCGGGTGGGTCATGGCATCCGGTTGCTTCGCCAGGTTCAGCAGCGTCTGGGCGATACGGCCCGTCACGTCGAGGAAGGCCAGGTTGCCCACTTTCTCAGACGTGACCTGCAGACGGCGAGCCATTTGCGAAGAGAGACGCATCAGAATGTCCGGGTTCACCTGGATCAGCTGACGGAATTTCTTATAAGAGATTTCGGCCACTTCACATGCGGTTTTCGCCCGTACCCAGGCGCTACGTTCCTGACCCTCTTCAAACAGGCCTAATTCACCGATGAAATCGCCCTGGTTGAGGTAGGAGAGGATCATCTCTTTACCTTCTTCATCCTTGATGAGTACAGCCACGGAGCCTTTAACGATGTAGTACAGCGTTTCTGCTTTTTCACCCTGGTGGATCAGCGTGCTCTTTGATGGGTACTTATGAATGTGGCAATGAGACAAGAACCATTCAAGGGTAGGGTCTGTTTGCGGTTTGCCAAGCACCATGCGCGGTTATCCTCTGTTATAAGCTATCTCCGGGCGCCGACACTACACGGCGTCCGGGCATGCAATCGTATTGTTTCCCTATACCTGGGAAGCTGGCTGATGATTTTTCGACAGCCCGTAATGTGAACTCCTCTGCATACATGCAGTACATCAATGTATTACTGTAGCATCCAGACTGTTTTAGCATAGCTTTCGCCGCATGTCTCCTGGTGTCTCGCTTCAGCATGACGCAGGTCGCCTTCCGTTGCGAGAATTGTTATGTGCGCGTAATCTGACAGGAATATTGCGATACTGGAGTTAAATTTTATGCAAGCGCGTGTGAAATGGGTAGAAGGGTTAACCTTTATCGGGGAGTCCGCATCGGGACACCAGATTCTGATGGATGGCAACTCCGGGGATAAGGCTCCCAGCCCGATGGAGATGGTGCTGATGGCGGCGGGCGGTTGCAGTGCGATCGATGTGGTCTCCATTCTGCAAAAAGGTCGTCACGACGTGACCAATTGCGAAGTGAAGCTGACCTCCGAGCGTCGCGAAGAGGCTCCGCGTCTGTTCACGCATATTAATCTGCATTTTATCGTCACCGGCAAGGCGCTGAAAGATGCCGCGGTCTCCCGGGCGGTGGACCTGTCGGCAGAGAAATACTGCTCGGTGGCGCTGATGCTGGAAAAAGCGGTGAACATCACCCACTCCTATGAAGTGATCGAGGCGTAGTCTTCGCCTGCCGTTGTATCGAATCTCAACCCCGGCCAGGCCGGGGTTTTTTGGTTAGCCTATCTTACGGCCTTCCATCAGGCGCTCGACCAGCGGCGTCATGATAAGCTCCATCGCCAGCCCCATTTTACCGCCCGGCACCACCAGGGTGTTCATGTGCGAGATAAACGAGCCCTGCAGCATCGCCAACAGCCAGGGGAAATCGATATTCTGCAGATTGCGGAAATGGATCACTACAAAGCTCTCGTCCAGCGAGGGGATCGCTTTGGCGGCAAACGGGTTGGAGGTGTCCACCGTCGGCACGCGCTGAAAGTTGATATGGGTGCGGGAAAATTGCGGGGTAATGAAGTTGATGTAATCTTCCATCGAGCGGACGACCGAGTCCATCACCGCCTCCCGGGAGTGGCCGCGTTCGCTGGTGTCGCGAATAAGCTTTTGGATCCACTCGAGGTTAACGATAGGCACCACCCCGACCAGCAGGTCGACATGGCTGGCGACATCATGCTGCGGCGTGACAACCCCGCCGTGCAGCCCCTCATAGAACAGCACGTCTGTCGGCTCCGGCAGCGGCTGCCAGGGGGTAAAGGTCCCCGGCACCTGATTCCACGGCACGGCTTCGTCATAGGTGTGGAGATATTTCCGCGACTGACCTTTGCCGTGGCGACCATAGTCGACAAAGGTCTGCTCCAGCAGGCCGAAGTCGTTCGCCTCCGGGCCAAAGTAGCTGATATGTTTACCCTGATCCCGCGCCTTACGGATCGCCATGTCCATTTCCGGGCGGGTGTAGCGATGAAAGCTATCGCCTTCCACCTCCGCGGCGTGCAGGTTTAGCTGCGCGAAGATTTTGCGAAAGGCAAGGCTGGTGGTGGTAGTGCCCGCGCCGCTGGAGCCCGTGACGGCGATCACCGGATGTTTGGCAGACATAACAACTCCCTGGTTAAACGATGTAGTGGCGTCGCCTTAGCCGTTAAACAGCGCGCGCGGCATAATATTGACCGTCTCATGCAGTTCCGACCACACAAGGACCGCCTCTCCGCGTTTCAGCTGCTGTTTTACATCGGCGACTTTATCGGCAAGTGAACGTTCATGTTCACCATAATCGGTGCCTTCACGTAACACAAAGCTTTCAATCAGGTTATCCAGCGTTTCGGGATCCAGATCCTGCCAGGGAATAATCATGCGGGAACCTCCTGCCAGCGGTTTAACCAGTCGGGAATGCGTCTTTCCAGCCACATCTCCGGTTTACGCAGAGTGCCGCTGACAAAGCCAACGTGGCCGCCTTGCTCGGTCAATTGATACTCTACGTTCGCGGGCAGTTGCTCCTGCGGCGGAATAGAGTGGTGATCCATAAACGGATCGTCTTTCGCGTGAATGATGAGCGTCGGCTTAGTGATATCGCTGAGCCGCGGCATGGCGCTGCATTGCCGGTAATAATCCAGCGCATCGGCAAAGCCATGGATTTTGGCGGTGATCATATCGTCAAATTCCCGGATGCGGCGCATCCCTTTGAGCTGGCGTAAATCGACGGGCAGCGAGCCCGGGTACGCTTTCAGCTTGCGTGAAGCGTTGGCTTTTAACAGATTGAGCAGATAGCGCTGATAAACCCGCGAGAAGCCCTTATCCATATGATAGCTGCAGGCTTCGAGCATGAAAGGCGCGGAGACGATCACCGCCGCATCCAGCGGGCAGCGGTCGCCTTCCTCTGCCAGCAGGCAGCCCAGCATATTGCCGCCCAGCGAATAGCCGACGGCCGCGGTCGGCGCGGGACCAAACTCGCGCTTCAGCCAGTGCAAAAACCAGGTGCCATCTTCCGTTTCGCCGGAGTGATAGATGCGGTGATTGCGGTTAGGTTCGCCGCTGCAGCCGCGGAAATGCATCACCACGCCCAGCCAGCCGCGCTGCATCGCCGCGTGGATCAGACCATGGGCGTACGGGCTGTGCAGACTGCCTTCCAGGCCGTGAAAAACGACGAGGCGCGGCTTATGGCGCGCCTGGTGCGGGTCTTCGCTCCAGGCCAGATCGACAAAATCGCCGTCCGGCAGCTCAAGGCGCTGCCAGTGCGGGGTAAAGCGCAATTTACGGCGAATCAGCCGCGGCAGCATGGTTTGCAGATGACGATTGCCCACGCCGCGCATCGGATGGAACTCACGCGAATCGTTTTCGGGGGGCGTCATGTCTGTGGGGATGATTTCAACCATAGCACCAGAACAATTAATAAACGTGATGATGACTATACCGCGCAGGGCATGCAGGGGGTTAGCCAATATGTGGTCTTGCGGCCAGTGACGCCAGCTTACAGCAAAAACAAATCATTGATGTCGCTGATGGCCAGACCATGAAGAGGGCAGAAACCCACCCTGCCAGCGGCAGCGTACGCGCAGGCAGGATGAAGAGGAAGAGTTTAGCCTTCCTGAAGCATGCGCTCCAGCTGCTCCTGGGCCTCCAGCCAGGCCATCTCGCACTCCTCCAGCCCGGTCTTCGCGCTGGCCTGCTGCTGCAGGCATTCGGTCAGCTCGGCTTTACGTGAGGCGTCATAAAGCTCACTGTCGCCAAGTTTTTCTTCCGCACTGGCCAACTGCGCGTTGAGCTTGTCCATCTCTTTTTCCAGACGGGCGATCTCTTTGCGCAGCGGTTGGGTCTGGCTGCGCAGCTCCGCTTCCCGACGCTTCTGATCTTTGCGCGCCTGGGCGCTGTTGCCGCTCTCTTTTGGCGGCTCGCCGCTCTGGGACTCCTGTTTTTGCGAGTCGCTGAGCCACTGCTGATAATCTTCCAGATCGCCGTCGAACGGCTCGACTTTACCATCGTGGACGAGGTACAGATCGTCAGTGGTGGAACGGATCAGGTGCCGATCGTGCGATACGACCACCAGCGCCCCTTCAAAGTCGATCAGCGCTTCGGTTAAGGCCTGACGCATATCGAGGTCAAGGTGGTTGGTCGGTTCATCGAGCAGCAGCAGGTTAGGGCGCTGCCAGACGATCAGGGCCAGTACCAGGCGCGCCTTTTCTCCACCGGAGAAGCGGCGGGTTTCTTCGCTCACCTTATCGCCCTGGAAACCAAAGCCGCCGAGATAATCACGCAGCTTCTGCTCCAGCTCCTGCGGCGCCAGACGCGCCAGGTGCTGCAGCGGCGACTCATCGGCGCGCAGGAATTCCAGCTGATGCTGGGCGAAGTAGCCGAGCTTGATGCCTTTCGCGAGGCCGATCTCGCCGCTTACGGGCTGGAGCTCGCCTGCCAGGAGCTTAATCAGCGTCGACTTCCCGGCGCCGTTGCGGCCCAGCAGGCCGATACGCGAGCCCGGCACCAGGTTAAGCTTGATGGAGTCGAGAATAATACGCTCGCCGTAGCCGGCGCTGACTTTCTCCATCTTCAGCAGCGGGTTAGGCAAGCTCTCCGGCTGGCGGAAGCTGAAGTGGAACGGGTTATCCACGTGCGCCGGAGCGATAAGCTCCATCCGCTCCAGCATTTTGATCCGGCTTTGCGCCTGCTTGGCCTTGGTGGCTTTGGCACGGAAGCGATCGATATAGCTTTGCAGGTGCGCGACGCGCTGCTGCTGGCTTTCGTACATCGCCTGCTGCTGAGCGAGGCGGGTGGCGCGCTGCACTTCAAACGAACTGTAGTTGCCGGTGTACTCAAACATTGTCTGCTGTTCGATATGGATAATTTTGTCGACGATAGGATCGAGAAAATCGCGATCGTGGGAGATGAGGATCAGCGTTCCCGTATAGCCCTTCAGCCACTTCTCCAGCCAAATCACCGCATCGAGATCGAGGTGGTTAGTCGGTTCATCGAGCAGCAGCAGATCGGAGCGGCAGATCAGCGCCTGGGCGAGGTTAAGGCGCATACGCCAGCCGCCGGAAAAATCGCTGACCGGCCGCTCAAGCTGTTCATTGCTGAAACCCAGACCGTGCAGCAGGCTGGCGGCGCGCGAACGGATCGTCCAGGCGTCGATGGCGTCCAGCTTACCGTGGACGGTGGCGATAGCATGACCGTCGTTGCGTTCGTTAGCCTGCTGGAGCGCGGCCTCCAGCTGGCGATACTCTCGATCGCCGTCAATGACATAATCGATTGCCGGCTGCGGTAGCGCCGGGGTTTCCTGATTCACCCAAGCCAGCTGCCAGTTGCCGGGAAAGGTCATACTGCCGCCGTCAGCGCTTATCTCGTTTTTCAAAAGCGATAGCAGCGTCGATTTCCCGCAGCCGTTTTTCCCCACCAGACCGACCTTTTGGCCAGGATTGATGGTAGCGGTGGCGTTGTCCAGCAGGACGCGTACGCCGCGACGAATTTGTAACGAGGAGAAAACAATCATAAGGCGCCGTATGTTCAGACTATGTTAATTTGTCATTATGATAATGTAGTGTGGAAGCGAATCGCTTCACCGGGCCGCCATGGTAGCCCAAAACGAAGACGATACACAAAGTCATTCTGGCTGTGTCAAAACGCCGGGGCTGTGCAGGCCGCCAGAAGACCTACGGGAGGGGAATGATGTCTCAGACAGCGAAAGTGTTGCTGCTGTATGCCCACCCAGAATCTCAGGATTCCGTGGCCAACCGGGTTTTATTAGAGCCGGCCTTACAGTTGCCGAACGTCACCGTGCACGATCTCTACGCGCACTATCCGGATTTTTTTATCGATATTGCTTACGAACAGGACCTGCTGCGCCAGCATGAGGTGATTGTTTTCCAGCACCCTTTATATACCTGGAGCTGTCCGGCGCTGCTTAAGGAGTGGCTGGATCGTGTGTTAAGCCGCGGCTTCGCCAGCGGCGCCGGAGGGAACGAACTGGCGGGAAAGTACTGGCGCAGCGTGATCACTACCGGCGAGCCTGAGAGCGCCTACCGTCGCGATGCTAATCGCTATCCGATGAACGATATTTTACGTCCTTTTGAACTGACCGCCGGCATGTGCCGTATGCACTGGATGAGCCCCATTATCGTCTACTGGGCCCGGAGGCAGCAGCCAGAGGAGCTGCGCAGCCGCGCCCTGGCCTACCGGGACTGGTTGGCCAACCCCATCGCCGCCGGAGGTGTCCATGGCGGGATCTGATTTGCTGCTGGCGGGGGTGTTGTTTTTGTTCGCGGCCGTCATCGCCGTCCCTCTGGCTTCAAGACTGGGGATTGGCGCGGTGCTGGGCTATCTGCTGGCCGGGATCGCCATTGGTCCGTGGGGGCTCGGGTTTATCAGCGATGTGGATGAAATTCTCCATTTCTCTGAGCTCGGCGTAGTGTTTCTGATGTTTATCATCGGCCTGGAGCTCAATCCCGCCAAGCTATGGCGACTGCGGAGCTCCATCTTCGGCGTTGGCGCGGCGCAGGTGATGCTCAGCGCGGCGATCCTCGGTGGGTTGCTGATGACGACCGGGTTTTCATGGCAGGCGGCGGTGGTCGGCGGGATCGGCCTGGCGATGTCTTCCACCGCCATGGCGCTGCAGCTGATGCGTGAGAAGGGAATGAGCCGCAGCGAAGCGGGACAGCTAGGCTTTTCGGTGCTGCTGTTTCAGGATCTGGCGGTGATCCCGGCGCTGGCGCTGGTGCCCCTGCTGGCCGGTTCAGCGGATGAGCATGTGAACTGGTTGACGGTCGGCATGAAGGTCCTGGCCTTTGCCGGGATGCTGATTGGCGGACGCTATCTGCTGCGGCCGGTGTTCCGTTTTATCGCCAGCTCGGGGGTCAGGGAGGTGTTCACTGCCGCCACGCTGCTGTTGGTCCTCGGATCTGCCCTGTTTATGGAGGCGCTGGGGCTGTCGATGGCGCTGGGCACCTTTATTGCCGGCGTGCTGCTGGCGGAAAGTGAGTATCGCCACGAACTGGAGATCGCTATCGATCCGTTCAAGGGGCTGCTGCTCGGGTTGTTCTTTATTTCCGTCGGCATGGCGCTGAACCTTGGCGTACTGTATACCCATCTGCTGTGGGTGGCGGTGAGCGTGGCGGTGCTGGTGGCGGTAAAAATGCTGGTGCTCTATCTGCTGGCCCGTCTCTATGGCCTGCGAAGTTCCGAGCGGATGCAGTTCGCGGGCGTATTAAGCCAGGGCGGCGAGTTCGCGTTTGTCCTCTTTTCGCTGCCCGCCTCTCAGCGGTTGTTTCAGCACGACCAGATGGCGCTGCTGCTGGTGGCGGTAACGTTGTCGATGATGACGACGCCGCTGCTGATGAAGGGGATAGATAAGCTATTGTCGCGACGGCTGAACCCGGCGGACGATACCGGTGAGGCGCCGTGGGTGGAGGATGACAAGCCGCAGGTGATTATTGTCGGGTTTGGTCGCTTTGGTCAGGTCATTGGTCGCCTGCTGATGGCCAATAAGATGCGTATTACGGTACTGGAGCGGGACATCAGCGCGGTAAATCTGATGCGCAACTATGGCTATAAAGTCTATTTTGGCGATGCCACCCAGCTGGAGCTGCTGCGCTCGGCGGGAGCGGAAGAGGCGCAGTCGATCGTCATCACCTGTAATGAGCCAGAAGATACCATGCGGCTGGTGGAAATGTGTCAACAACACTTTCCACATCTGCATATTCTGGCCCGCGCTCGCGGGCGCGTTGAGGCGCATGAGCTGCTGCAGGCCGGCGTGACGCAGTTTTCTCGTGAAACTTTCTCCAGTGCGTTGGAGCTGGGGCGCAAAGCGCTCATCACCCTCGGGATGCATCCTCACCAGGCCCAGCGCGCGCAGCTGCACTTCCGACGCCTCGATATGCGAATGCTGCGCGAGCTAATGCCAGTGCATACTGATACGGTACAGATATCACGCGTGCGGGAGGCCCGGCGCGAACTGGAAGAGATTTTCCAGCGCGAAATGCAGAAAGAGAGCCGGCAGCTGGACGGCTGGGACGAGTTTGAATAAAGGTAAATCTTATGGCAGTGCGTAAACGTTTTATTGCCGGGGCGAAATGTCCGGCGTGCCAGGCGCAGGATTCGCTGGCAATGTGGCGTGAGAATAATGTCGATGTTGTTGAGTGCGTTAAGTGCGGTCATCAGATGCGTGAGGCAGATAAAGAGGCCCGTGAGCATGTACGCAAAGAGGAGCAGGTGATTGGCATTTTTCATCCCGACTAGCGTTATCCGTCGGCTTTTTTTAAGCTAAAGGGTACACGGCAGCAGAATTCCGCTACAATCTGCGCCACTATTCTTCCCATCTCAGGAGATATCATGAAAGTAGCAAAAGACCTGGTGGTCAGCCTGGCCTATCAGGTACGTACAGAAGACGGTGTGTTGGTTGATGAGTCTCCGGTAAGCGCGCCGCTGGATTACCTGCACGGTCACGGCTCCCTGATTTCCGGCCTGGAAAACGCGCTGGATGGCCACGAAGTGGGCGACAAATTTGACGTTGCCGTCGGCGCTAACGACGCTTACGGTCAGTATGACGAAAACCTGGTGCAGCGTGTACCGAAAGACGTCTTCATGGGCGTTGATGAACTGCAGGTTGGCATGCGCTTCCTGGCGGAAACCGATCAGGGTCCGGTACCAGTAGAAATTACTGAAGTTGAAGACGACCACGTTGTGGTTGATGGCAACCACATGCTGGCTGGCCAGAACCTGAAGTTTAATGTGGAAGTCGTCGCCATCCGCGAAGCGACTGCGGAAGAGCTGGAGCACGGTCACGTGCACGGCGCGCATGGCCACGATCACGATCATGACCATGGTCATGACGGTTGCTGCGGCGGCCACGGCCACGATCATGGTCACGACCATGGTAAAGGCGGCTGCGGCGGCCACGGTGGCTGCGGCTGCCACTAATCTTTGCGCTTCGGCACGAAGACGACAAAAAAGCGGGGAAACCCGCTTTTTTTACGCCTCAATAGTGCGGCGGTGGCGTTTCTTCCGCCTGGGAGGCGATATGGGAGGGTTGGGTCGCCTTCAGCTTCTCGATCATCAGACGCATATGCTCCCGCATCTTCGCCATCTCGATCTCGTGGGCGGTCACGGTTTTGTTGAGGTCTTCGATGGTGATTTCCTGAAACGCCAGCCGGCTTTCCAGCTCCGCAAGGCGCGTTTCTAATGTGCTATCGTGCATGGGTAACCTCTTTAGTCTGATCCTGCGGGCGGATTCTACTTAAGTTTCCCCTGGCGCGCAGCATCGCTGCGCCGTACAGGAAACTTATTCATACAAAAATAGTCCTAAAAGAGGCGATATTCAGGAACGTCCGTATGTAGATTTTAACGGCAACGTTCTATAGTACGTTTTTTGCTTTTTACGATAACCCTGGGGTGAGAGGCCCCGGCCCTGGAGAAATGGATGAAATCACTGTTTAAAGTAACGCTGCTGGCGGCCACAATGGCCGTCGCCCTGAATGCACCGTTGACCTTCGCTGCAGATACGGCAACGAAGGCAGCCCCGGCGGCTGAGAGTAAATCGGCATTTAAAAATGACGATCAGAAATCGGCCTATGCGCTGGGCGCGTCCCTGGGGCGTTACATGGAAAACTCCCTGAAAGAACAAGAGAAACTGGGCATTAAGCTGGATAAAGCCCAGCTGATCGCCGGCGTACAGGACGCGTTTGCCGATAAGAGCAAACTGTCCGACCAGGAGATCGAACAGACTCTGCAGGCCTTTGAAACGCGCGTGAAGACCGCGGCTCAGCAGAAAATGGAAAAAGACGCCACTGAGAACGAAGCCAAAGGCAAAGCGTTCCGTGACAGCTTTGCCAAAGAGAAGGGCGTGAAAACCTCAAAAACTGGCCTGCTGTATAAAGTCGAGAAAGAAGGCGCTGGCGATGCGCCGAAAGACAGCGATACCGTGGTGGTAAACTACAAAGGTACCCTGATCGACGGTAAAGAGTTTGATAACTCTTATACTCGCGGCGAGCCGCTCTCTTTCCGTCTCGACGGCGTGATCCCGGGCTGGACTGAAGGCCTGAAGAACATCAAGAAAGGCGGCAAAATCAAGCTGGTTATTCCGCCGGACCTGGCCTACGGTAAAACTGGCGTCCCGGGCATCCCGGCCAACTCTACGCTGGTCTTTGATGTAGAACTGCTGGATATCAAACCGGCGCCGAAGGCAGATGCACAGCCGGAAGCCGCAGGCGATGCGAAAGCCGCGGACGCGAAAGCTGACGCTAAGAAGTAATCAGGTTCAGGCCGCCGTCTCGTCAGAGGCGGCGGCTTTTTTATTGAGCGCAGATATAATTAAAACTGGAAAGATCCTCAGGCGCTGTATTACTTTAGATAGCTTAATAATGATGATGAGCCTGCCCTGACAATAACGACAGGCTCCTGAAAAGGAGTGCTTTTTTTCATGTCCAGGTCGCTTTTAACCAATGAAACCAGCGAGCTTGACCTGCTGGATCAACGTCCCTTTGACCAGACCGATTTCGATATTCTCAAATCTTATGAAGCGGTAGTGGACGGGTTGGCGATGCTCATCGGTTCGCACTGTGAAATCGTGCTGCATTCTTTGCAGGATCTGAAATGCTCTGCCATCCGTATCGCCAATGGTGAACATACCGGCCGCCAAATCGGTTCACCGATTACCGATCTTGCGCTGCGCATGCTGCACGATATGACGGGCGCCGATAGCAGCGTTTCCAAATGCTACTTTACCCGTGCTAAAAGCGGCGTACTGATGAAGTCGGTGACGATTGCCATTCGCAACCGCGATCACCGGGTGATTGGTCTGCTGTGTATCAACATGAATCTGGATGTGCCGTTTTCCCAGATCATGAGCACCTTTATTCCGCCAGAAACGCCTGAAGTGAACTCGCCGGTGAACTTTGCTTCTTCGGTAGACGATCTGGTCGCCCAGACGCTGGAGTTCACCATTGAAGAGGTGAATGCCGATCGCAGCGTGTCTAACAATGCGAAAAACCGTCAAATCGTGCTGAATCTCTACGAGAAAGGGATCTTCGATATTAAAGACGCTATTAACCAGGTAGCCGATCGTCTGAACATCTCCAAGCACACCGTCTACCTCTATATTCGCCAGTTCAAAAGCGGCGATTTCCAGGGGCTGGATAAGTAATGCGTTTTGCCCTCACGGTGACCGGCCCAGCCTATGGCACGCAGCAGGCGAGCAGCGCCTGGCAATTTGCCCAGGCCGTGCTGCAGGAAGGCCATGAGCTGGCGTGCGTTTTTTTCTATCGCGAAGGCGTGCTTAACGCTAACCAGTTGACGGCGCCCGCCAGCGATGAGTTCGATCTGGTGCGCGGGTGGCAATCCCTCCACGATGAGCACGGCGTCGCGCTGCATATCTGCGTGGCGGCCGCCCTGCGTCGTGGCGTAACGGACGAACGCGAAGCGCAACAGCTCGCTCTGCCTGGCCACAATTTGCAGCCGGGTTTTACCTTGAGCGGGCTCGGCGCGCTAGCGGAAGCGGCGCTTACTTGCGATCGGATGGTGCAGTTCTGATGAAACGTGTGGCTTTTGTACTTTCCTCTGCGCCGCACGGCAGCGCCGCCGGCAGGGAAGGCCTCGATGCCTTATTAGCAACCTCCGCGCTCACCGACGATATTGGCGTGTTTTTTGTGGGCGACGGCGTGTTTCAGCTGTTACCCGAACAGCGGCCTGGCGCTGTGCTGGCCCGCGACTACATCGCTACCTTTAAATTGCTGTCGCTATATGATATCGACCAGTGCTGGCTGTGCGCCGACTCAGCGCGAGAGCGCGGCCTGGATCCCGCGACCCCGTGGGTGGTGGATGTCGAATGCCTGGCGCCGGATGCCCTGCGCGCCCGTCTGCATGAATTTGATGTGATTTTGCGTTTCTGAGGCCCCCATGCTCCATACGCTCAGTGTTTCCCCCTGGCATGCCGACATCGCAGCGATGCTTCGTTTGATGGAGCACGGCGACGATCTGGTACTACTGTCTGACGGCGTCACCGCGGCCATCGCCGATGGTCGCTTCCTTGAGATCCTGCAATCCGCCCCCATAACCCTATACGTGCTGCAAGACGACGTTGACGCCCGCGGGCTGGCTGGTCAAATTGCGGACAGTGTCGGCAGGGTTAGCTATACTGATTTCGTCAGACTCACAGTCAAACATGCCGGTCAGTTGGCCTGGTGATGGCGGGATCGTTGTATATTTCTTGACACCTTTTCGGCACCGCCCTAAAATTCTGCGTCCTCATAATATATGAGGCGATTTATTACGTGTTTACGAAGCAAAAGCTAAAACCAGGAGCTATTTAATGGCAACAATTAACCAGCTGGTACGCAAACCACGCGCGCGCAAAGTTGCAAAGAGCAACGTGCCAGCGCTGGAAGCCTGCCCGCAGAAACGTGGCGTATGTACTCGCGTATATACCACCACTCCTAAGAAACCGAACTCCGCACTGCGTAAAGTTTGCCGTGTGCGTCTGACTAACGGTTTCGAAGTCACCTCCTACATCGGTGGTGAAGGTCACAACCTGCAGGAGCACTCCGTGATCCTGATCCGTGGCGGTCGTGTTAAAGACCTTCCGGGTGTTCGTTACCACACCGTTCGTGGTGCGCTTGACTGCTCCGGCGTTAAAGACCGTAAGCAGGCTCGCTCCAAGTACGGCGTGAAGCGTCCTAAGGCTTAATGGTTCTCCGTTAAGTAAGGCCAAACTGATTTATCTTAATGTCATACTAAACTCTTAGAGTTTTGGACAATCCTGAATTAACAACGGAGTATTTCCATGCCACGTCGTCGCGTCATTGGTCAGCGTAAAATTCTGCCGGATCCGAAGTTCGGATCAGAACTGCTGGCTAAATTTGTCAATATCCTGATGGTAGATGGTAAAAAATCTACTGCAGAAACTATCGTATACAGCGCGCTGGAGACCCTGGCTCAGCGTTCTGGTAAATCTGAACTGGAAGCCTTCGAAGTTGCGCTCGAAAACGTGCGCCCGACTGTCGAAGTTAAGTCCCGCCGCGTAGGTGGTTCTACTTATCAGGTTCCAGTTGAAGTTCGTCCGGTCCGTCGTAATGCCCTGGCAATGCGTTGGATCGTTGAAGCTGCTCGTAAACGCGGTGATAAATCCATGGCTCTGCGCCTGGCGAACGAACTCACTGATGCTGCAGACAACAAAGGTACTGCAGTTAAGAAACGTGAAGACGTTCACCGTATGGCCGAAGCCAACAAGGCGTTCGCTCACTACCGTTGGTAATCCCTTCGGAGTCATAGTCACCAGGCGGGCGCTTCAGATGAGTCGCCCGCTCTGGATAACTTAACTGAACGCCTAAAGAAATAAACGAGGAATCAAATGGCTCGTACAACACCCATCGCACGCTACCGTAACATCGGTATCAGTGCGCACATCGACGCCGGTAAAACCACTACTACCGAACGTATTCTGTTCTACACCGGTGTAAACCACAAAATCGGTGAAGTTCATGACGGCGCCGCTACCATGGACTGGATGGAGCAGGAGCAGGAACGTGGTATCACCATCACTTCCGCTGCGACTACTGCATTCTGGTCTGGTATGGCCAAACAGTATGAACCGCACCGCGTAAACATCATCGACACCCCGGGGCACGTTGACTTCACTATCGAAGTAGAACGTTCCATGCGTGTTCTTGATGGTGCGGTAATGGTTTACTGCGCAGTTGGTGGTGTTCAGCCGCAGTCTGAAACCGTATGGCGTCAGGCAAACAAATATAAAGTTCCGCGCATCGCGTTCGTTAACAAAATGGACCGCATGGGCGCTAACTTCCTGAAAGTTGTTGGTCAGATCAAAACCCGTCTGGGCGCGAACCCGGTTCCGCTGCAGCTGGCAATTGGTGCTGAAGAAGGTTTCACCGGCGTTGTTGACCTGGTGAAAATGAAAGCCATCAACTGGAACGATGCAGACCAGGGCGTAACCTTCGAATACGAAGATATCCCGGCTGACATGCAGGACCTGGCTGATGAATGGCACCAGAACCTGATCGAATCCGCAGCTGAAGCTTCTGAAGAGCTGATGGAAAAATACCTGGGTGGTGAAGAACTGACTGAAGAAGAGATCAAAAAAGCTCTGCGTCAGCGCGTTCTGAACAACGAAATCATCCTGGTAACCTGTGGTTCTGCGTTCAAGAACAAAGGCGTTCAGGCGATGCTGGATGCGGTAATTGATTACCTGCCATCCCCGGTTGACGTACCTGCGATCAACGGTATCCTGGACGACGGTAAAGATACCCCGGCTGAGCGTCACGCAAGCGACGACGAGCCGTTCTCTGCACTGGCGTTCAAAATCGCTACCGACCCGTTCGTGGGTAACCTGACCTTCTTCCGCGTGTACTCCGGTGTGGTTAACTCTGGTGATACCGTACTGAACTCCGTGAAAGCTGCACGTGAGCGTTTCGGTCGTATCGTTCAGATGCACGCTAACAAACGTGAAGAGATCAAAGAAGTTCGCGCGGGCGACATCGCTGCTGCTATCGGTCTGAAAGACGTAACTACTGGTGACACCCTGTGTGACCCGGATGCGCCGATCATTCTGGAGCGTATGGAATTCCCTGAGCCGGTAATCTCCATCGCCGTTGAGCCGAAAACCAAAGCTGACCAGGAAAAAATGGGTCTGGCTCTGGGTCGTCTGGCTAAAGAAGACCCGTCTTTCCGCGTATGGACTGACGAAGAGTCTAACCAGACCATTATCGCCGGTATGGGTGAGCTGCACCTCGACATCATCGTTGACCGTATGAAGCGTGAATTCAACGTTGAAGCGAACGTCGGTAAACCTCAGGTTGCTTACCGTGAAGCGATTCGCGCGAAAGTTACCGATATCGAAGGTAAACACGCCAAGCAGTCTGGTGGTCGTGGTCAGTACGGTCACGTTGTGATCGACATGTACCCGCTGGAGCCGGGCTCTAACCCGAAAGGTTACGAGTTCATCAACGACATCAAAGGTGGTGTAATTCCTGGCGAATACATCCCGGCCGTTGATAAAGGCATCCAGGAACAGCTGAAAGCTGGTCCGCTGGCAGGTTACCCGGTAGTTGATATGGGTATCCGTCTGCACTTCGGTTCTTACCACGACGTTGACTCCTCTGAGCTGGCGTTTAAACTGGCTGCGTCTATTGCCTTTAAAGAAGGCTTTAAGAAAGCAAAACCAGTTCTGCTTGAGCCGATCATGAAGGTTGAAGTAGAAACTCCGGAAGAGAACACTGGTGACGTTATCGGTGACTTGAGCCGTCGTCGCGGTATGCTGCGCGGTCAGGAATCCGAAGTAACCGGCGTTAAGATCCACGCTGAAGTACCGCTGTCCGAAATGTTCGGTTATGCAACTCAGCTGCGTTCTCTGACCAAAGGTCGTGCATCATACACCATGGAATTCCTGAAGTATGATGATGCGCCGAACAACGTTGCTCAGGCCGTTATTGAAGCCCGTGGTAAATAATCCACAGGATTAAAACCTAAGTCCCGTGCTCTCTCCGAAGGGGAGAGCACTATAGTAAGGAATATAGCCGTGTCTAAAGAAAAATTTGAACGTACAAAACCGCACGTCAACGTTGGTACTATCGGCCACGTTGACCATGGTAAAACTACCCTGACTGCTGCCATCACTACCGTTCTGGCTAAAACCTACGGTGGTTCTGCTCGCGCATTCGACCAGATCGATAACGCGCCGGAAGAAAAAGCTCGTGGTATCACCATCAACACCTCTCACGTTGAATATGACACCCCGACTCGCCACTACGCGCACGTAGACTGCCCGGGCCACGCCGACTATGTTAAAAACATGATCACCGGTGCTGCGCAGATGGACGGCGCGATCCTGGTTGTTGCTGCGACTGACGGCCCGATGCCGCAGACTCGTGAGCACATCCTGCTGGGTCGTCAGGTAGGCGTTCCGTACATCATCGTGTTCCTGAACAAATGCGACATGGTTGATGACGAAGAGCTGCTGGAACTGGTTGAGATGGAAGTTCGTGAACTGCTGTCTCAGTACGATTTCCCGGGCGACGACACCCCGATCGTTCGTGGTTCTGCTCTGAAAGCGCTGGAAGGCGACGCAGAGTGGGAAGCGAAAATCATCGAACTGGCTGGCCACCTGGATACCTATATCCCGGAACCAGAGCGTGCGATTGACAAGCCGTTCCTGCTGCCGATCGAAGACGTATTCTCCATCTCCGGTCGTGGTACCGTTGTTACCGGTCGTGTAGAGCGCGGTATCATCAAAGTAGGTGAAGAAGTTGAAATCGTTGGTATCAAAGAAACCGCGAAAACCACCTGTACTGGCGTTGAAATGTTCCGCAAACTGCTGGACGAAGGCCGTGCTGGTGAGAACGTAGGTGTTCTGCTGCGTGGTATCAAACGTGAAGAAATCGAACGTGGTCAGGTACTGGCTAAGCCGGGCACCATCAACCCGCACACCAAGTTCGAATCTGAAGTGTACATCCTGTCCAAAGATGAAGGCGGCCGTCACACTCCGTTCTTCAAAGGCTACCGTCCGCAGTTCTACTTCCGTACTACTGACGTGACTGGCACCATCGAACTGCCGGAAGGCGTAGAGATGGTAATGCCGGGCGACAACATCAAAATGGTTGTTACCCTGATCCACCCGATCGCGATGGACGACGGTCTGCGTTTCGCAATCCGTGAAGGCGGCCGTACCGTTGGCGCGGGCGTTGTAGCTAAAGTTCTGGGCTAATTCGTTAGCTTTGAATTAAAAAGGGCGCTTCGGCGCCCTTTTTGCTGTCTGTCATTCAGCGAAAAACGGATTTTTGCTGGCTATTCATATCGTGCGTTGCGGCGGATAATGAGCAAATGGTCTATTGTAATCATAACCATTCTCATTTAATATTTGTGCATAAATTGAACGGGAGTTTCTATGTACGTTTGTTTGTGCAATGGCGTCAGCGATAAAAAAATTCGTCAGGTTGTGCGCCAGTTTCAACCGCAATCTTTTCAGCAATTACGTAAGTTTGTTCCCGTGGGAAATCAATGCGGTAAGTGTGTTCGTGCCGCGCGTGAAGTGATGGAAGATGAATTAACCACCATGCCGGAATTCAAAGAAATCGCCTGAAGTCCACGCTTCTCTTTTGACATCCCTATAGGCCGGACTACGCTTCAATGAGTGGAAGCGGAGGGACTATATAATGAAAGGTGATGTCAAAATCATAAGTTATCTCAATAAATTATTGGGAAATGAGCTAGTCGCAATTAATCAGTACTTTCTTCATGCGAGAATGTTTAAAAATTGGGGCCTGATGCGCCTCAACGATATTGAGTACCACGAATCCATCGACGAAATGAAGCACGCCGATAAGTATATCGAGCGTATTCTTTTTCTCGAAGGTATCCCTAATCTGCAGGATCTCGGCAAACTTGGCATCGGTGAAGATGTGGAAGAGATGCTGCGGTCCGATTTGAGGCTGGAGCTGGAAGGGGCGCAAAATTTGCGTGAGGCTATTGCCTATGCCGACAGCGTCCATGACTACGTCAGCCGCGATATGATGATTGAGATCCTGGCGGATGAAGAAGGCCATATCGACTGGCTGGAAACCGAACTCGATTTGATTGGCAAAATCGGTCTGCAAAATTACCTGCAGTCGCAGATCAAAGTGTCAGACTAGCCAGCGTCTGCCACCCGCACCAAAAACCCGCGGCCGCCAGGAATGGCCCAAACGGCAGCGGGTTGCTTCTTCCCCATTTGCTCTTCCTGCCGCAACTGGCGTATAAACCTGCTCCTGCCCACGCTATGCCGGCGAGTAGCGAGGCAACCAGGACCAACTGCGGCAGCAATCGCCAGCCATGCCAGGCGCCGAGGGCGGCAAGATATTTTATATCTCCATAACCCAACCCTTCATAGCCGCGGATACCGCGGTATAGCCAGTAAATCGCAGCCAAAGAGAGATAGCCCGTTATCGCCCCCCAGACGGCATCATGCAGCTGGTGCGGCGCCAGACAGAGATAAAAAAGTAAACCACTCCACAGCAGGGGACAGGTGTAACGGTCGGGCAACAGACCGTGGCGCAGATCCTGGTGGCATAATGCCACGGTCAAACCGCTATAGCACAGCAAGAAGGGGAGGGCGGCGAGCATAGTTGACCCCGCAATGATCGATGAACATTGCGTCACTATGCTCATCCTCTCCCGTTCAGCACAAAAGGCATTTTCCGGGAATGGATCCCACAATCCGCACTCTTACTCCGCATTGCAGCCCCGTACAGCGCGCTAACGCGAAGGCGCGCAAATCCTGGTGATGATTTTCTAAACAGCACTTGCGTCGCGCCAGAATTTGCGTATAATGCGCGGGCCTGTCAAAGTTGACGGCCGGTTCAATATGAACCCTGGTAATCGCATTTGGGTTATCAAACAATGTCCCCAATCGGGGGACTATGTAAGAACGGTTACACTCTCCCATCAATCGTAATGGGTATGAGGAGTAATCATTTCGTCTATAAAATAATTGGAGCTCTGGTCTCATGCAGAACCAAAGAATCCGTATCCGCCTGAAAGCGTTTGATCATCGTCTGATCGATCAATCAACCGCGGAAATCGTCGAGACTGCTAAGCGCACTGGTGCGCAAGTCCGTGGTCCGATCCCGCTGCCGACCCGCAAAGAGCGCTTTACCGTTCTGATCTCCCCGCACGTCAACAAAGACGCGCGTGACCAGTACGAAATTCGCACTCACAAGCGTCTGGTTGACATCGTTGAGCCAACTGAAAAAACCGTTGATGCTCTGATGCGTCTGGATCTGGCTGCCGGTGTAGACGTGCAGATCAGCCTGGGTTAATCAGGTCATCGAGCGATTGAGAGGTTGAAACAATGATTGGTTTAGTCGGTAAAAAAGTGGGCATGACCCGCATCTTCACTGAAGATGGCGTTTCTATCCCAGTAACCGTAATCGAAGTTGAAGCAAACCGTGTTACTCAGGTTAAAGACCTGGCTAACGATGGCTACCGCGCAATCCAGGTTACCACCGGTGCTAAAAAAGCTAACCGTGTAACCAAGCCGGAAGCGGGTCACTTCGCTAAAGCTGGCGTTGAAGCTGGCCGTGGTCTGTGGGAATTCCGTCTGGCTGACGGCGAAGAATTCACCGTAGGTCAGAACATTAGCGTTGAACTGTTTGCTGACGTTAAAAAAGTTGACGTAACCGGTACCTCTAAAGGTAAAGGTTTTGCTGGTACCGTTAAGCGCTGGAACTTCCGTACCCAGGACGCTACTCACGGTAACTCCTTGTCCCACCGCGTTCCGGGTTCTATCGGTCAGAACCAGACTCCGGGCAAAGTGTTCAAAGGCAAGAAAATGGCAGGTCAGCTGGGTAATGAGCGTGTAACCGTTCAGAGCCTGGACGTAGTACGTGTTGACGCTGAGCGCAACCTGCTGCTGGTTAAAGGTGCTGTCCCGGGTGCGACCGGTAGCGACCTGATCGTTAAACCAGCTGTGAAGGCGTGAGGAGATAGCAATGGAATTAGTATTGAAAGACGCGCAGAGCGCGCTGACTGTTTCCGAAACTACCTTCGGTCGTGATTTCAACGAAGCGCTGGTTCACCAGGTTGTTGTTGCTTATGCAGCCGGTGCGCGTCAGGGCACTCGTGCTCAGAAGACTCGTGCTGAAATCACTGGCTCCGGTAAAAAACCGTGGCGCCAGAAAGGTACCGGCCGTGCGCGTTCTGGTTCTATCAAGAGCCCGATCTGGCGTTCCGGTGGCGTGACCTTCGCTGCTCGTCCGCAGGACCACAGTCAAAAAGTTAACAAGAAGATGTACCGCGGCGCGCTGAAAAGCATTCTGTCCGAACTGGTACGTCAGGATCGTCTGATCGTTGTCGAGAAGTTCTCTGTTGAAGCGCCGAAAACTAAGCTGCTGGCACAGAAACTGAAAGACATGGCTCTGGAAGATGTGCTGATCATCACCGGTGAGCTGGACGAGAACCTGTTCCTGGCCGCACGTAACCTGCATAAGGTTGACGTACGTGATGCGAACGGTATCGACCCGGTTAGCCTGATCGCCTTCGACAAAGTCGTAATGACTGCTGATGCTGTTAAGCAAGTTGAGGAGATGCTGGCATGATTCGTGAAGAACGTCTGCTGAAGGTGCTGCGCGCACCGCACGTTTCTGAAAAAGCGTCTACTGCGATGGAAAAAACAAACACCATCGTTCTCAAAGTTGCTAAAGACGCGACCAAAGCAGAAATCAAAGCTGCTGTGCAGAAACTGTTTGAAGTCGAAGTCGAAGTCGTTAACACCCTGGTTGTTAAAGGGAAAGTTAAACGTCACGGACAGCGTATCGGTCGTCGTAGCGACTGGAAAAAAGCTTACGTCACCCTGAAAGAAGGCCAGAATCTGGACTTCGTTGGCGGCGCTGAGTAAGTCGGAGGAGTAATACAATGGCAGTTGTTAAATGTAAACCGACATCTCCGGGTCGTCGCCACGTCGTTAAAGTGGTTAACCCAGAGCTGCACAAGGGCAAACCTTTTGCTCCGTTGCTGGAAAAAAACAGCAAATCCGGTGGTCGTAACAACAATGGCCGTATCACCACCCGTCATATCGGTGGTGGCCACAAGCAGGCTTACCGTATTGTTGACTTCAAACGCAACAAAGATGGTATCCCGGCAGTTGTTGAACGTCTTGAGTACGATCCGAACCGCTCCGCGAACATCGCGCTGGTTCTGTACAAAGACGGCGAGCGCCGTTACATCCTGGCCCCGAAAGGCCTGAAAGCTGGCGACCAGATTCAGTCTGGCGTTGATGCTGCAATCAAAGCAGGCAACACCCTGCCGATGCGCAATATCCCGGTTGGTTCTACCGTTCATAACGTAGAAATGAAACCAGGTAAAGGCGGTCAGCTGGCTCGTTCCGCTGGTACTTACGTTCAGATCGTTGCTCGTGACGGTGCTTATGTCACCCTGCGTCTGCGTTCTGGTGAAATGCGTAAAGTCGAAGCAGACTGCCGCGCGACTCTGGGCGAAGTTGGCAATGCTGAGCATATGCTGCGCGTTCTGGGTAAAGCAGGTGCTGCACGCTGGCGTGGTGTTCGTCCTACCGTTCGCGGTACTGCGATGAACCCAGTAGACCACCCACATGGTGGTGGTGAAGGTCGTAACTTTGGTAAGCACCCGGTATCCCCGTGGGGCCTGCAGACCAAAGGTAAGAAGACCCGCAGCAACAAGCGTACTGATAAATTCATCGTACGTCGCCGTAGCAAATAATTTTAGAGGATAAGCCATGCCACGTTCTCTCAAGAAAGGTCCTTTTATTGACCTGCACTTGCTGAAGAAGGTAGAGAAAGCGGTGGAAAGCGGAGACAAGAAGCCCCTGCGCACTTGGTCCCGTCGTTCAACGATCTTTCCTAACATGATCGGTTTGACCATCGCTGTCCATAATGGTCGTCAGCACGTTCCAGTATTTGTTTCCGACGAAATGGTCGGTCACAAACTGGGTGAATTCGCACCGACTCGTACTTATCGCGGCCACGCTGCTGATAAAAAAGCGAAGAAGAAATAAGGTAGGAGGAAGAGATGGAAACTTTAGCTCAACATCGCCATGCTCGTTCTTCTGCTCAGAAGGTTCGCCTTGTAGCTGACCTGATTCGCGGTAAGAAAGTGTCGCAGGCCCTGGATATTCTGACCTACACCAACAAAAAAGCTGCTGTACTGGTCAAGAAGGTACTGGAATCTGCCATTGCTAACGCTGAACACAACGATGGCGCTGACATTGATGATCTGAAAGTTGCGAAAATTTTCGTAGACGAAGGCCCGAGCATGAAGCGCATTATGCCGCGTGCTAAAGGTCGTGCAGATCGCATCCTGAAGCGCACCAGCCACATCACTGTGGTTGTGTCCGATCGCTGAGACTCTGGAGACTAGCAATGGGTCAGAAAGTACATCCTAATGGTATTCGCCTGGGTATTGTCAAACCATGGAACTCTACCTGGTTCGCGAACACCAAAGAATTCGCTGACAACCTGGACAGCGATTTTAAAGTACGTCAGTTCCTGACTAAAGAACTGGCTAAAGCGTCTGTATCTCGCATCGTTATCGAGCGTCCGGCTAAGAGCATCCGTGTGACCATTCACACCGCTCGCCCGGGTATCGTTATCGGTAAGAAAGGCGAAGACGTAGAAAAACTGCGCAAGGTCGTAGCGGATATCGCTGGCGTACCTGCACAGATCAATATCGCCGAAGTTCGTAAACCTGAACTGGACGCAAAACTGGTTGCTGACAGCATCACTTCTCAGCTGGAACGTCGCGTTATGTTCCGTCGTGCGATGAAGCGTGCTGTACAGAACGCAATGCGTCTGGGCGCTAAAGGTATCAAAGTTGAAGTTAGCGGCCGTCTGGGCGGCGCGGAAATCGCACGTACCGAATGGTACCGTGAAGGTCGCGTACCGCTGCACACTCTGCGTGCTGACATCGACTACAACACCTCTGAAGCGCACACCACTTACGGTGTAATCGGCGTTAAGGTATGGATCTTCAAAGGTGAGATCCTGGGTGGTATGGCTGCTGTTGAACAACCGGAACCGGCTGCTCAACCTAAAAAGCAGCAGCGTAAAGGCCGTAAATAAGGAGCGTCGCTGATGTTACAACCAAAGCGTACAAAATTCCGTAAAGTGCACAAAGGCCGCAACCGTGGTCTGGCGCAGGGTACGGATGTTAGCTTCGGCACTTTCGGTCTGAAAGCTGTTGGCCGTGGTCGTCTGACTGCACGTCAGATCGAAGCAGCACGTCGTGCTATGACCCGTGCAGTTAAGCGTCAAGGTAAGATCTGGATCCGTGTATTCCCGGACAAACCGATCACCGAGAAGCCGCTGGAAGTTCGTATGGGTAAAGGTAAAGGTAACGTGGAGTACTGGGTTGCCTTGATTCAGCCGGGTAAAGTCCTGTATGAAATGGACGGTGTACCGGAAGAGCTGGCCCGTGAAGCATTCGGCCTGGCAGCAGCGAAACTGCCGATCAAAACCACCTTTGTAACTAAGACGGTGATGTAATGAAAGCAAAAGAGCTGCGTGAAAAAAGCGTTGAAGAGCTGAACGCTGAGCTGCTGAACCTGCTGCGTGAGCAGTTCAACCTGCGCATGCAGGCTGCAAGTGGCCAGCTGCAACAGACTCATCTGCTGAAGCAAGTGCGTCGTGATGTTGCACGCGTTAAGACTTTACTGACTCAGAAGGCGGGTGCGTAATGACCGATAAAATCCGTACTCTGCAAGGTCGCGTAGTTAGCGACAAAATGGAGAAATCCATTGTTGTTGCTATCGAACGTATGGTGAAACACCCGGTTTACGGTAAATTCATCAAACGTACGACCAAACTGCACGTACATGACGAGAACAACGAATGCGGTATCGGCGACAAGGTTGAAATCCGCGAATGCCGTCCGCTGTCCAAGACTAAGTCCTGGACGCTGGTTCGCGTTGTAGAGAAAGCGGTTCTGTAATAGAGTACGCATTCTCGATACGGATAAACGGCTCAGCGATGAGCCGTTTATTTTTTCTACCCATATCTGGTTTGTGGTGTTATAATGCCGCGCCCTCGATATGGGGCTTTTTAACGACCCTAATTTTCGGGTCTCAGTAGTAGTTGACATTAGCGGAGCACTAAAATGATCCAAGAACAGACTATGCTGAACGTCGCCGACAACTCCGGTGCACGTCGCGTAATGTGTATCAAGGTTCTGGGTGGCTCGCACCGTCGCTACGCAGGCGTAGGCGACATCATCAAGATCACCATCAAAGAAGCAATTCCGCGTGGTAAGGTCAAAAAAGGTGATGTGCTGAAGGCGGTAGTGGTGCGCACCAAGAAGGGTGTTCGTCGCCCGGACGGTTCTGTCATTCGCTTCGATGGTAATGCATGCGTTATTCTGAACAATAACAGCGAGCAGCCTATCGGTACGCGTATTTTTGGGCCGGTAACTCGTGAACTTCGTACCGAGAAGTTCATGAAAATTATCTCTCTGGCACCAGAAGTACTCTAAGGAGCGAATCATGGCAGCGAAAATCCGTCGTGATGACGAAGTTATCGTGTTAACCGGTAAAGATAAAGGTAAGCGCGGTAAAGTTAAGAATGTCCTGTCTTCCGGCAAGGTCATTGTTGAAGGTATCAACCTGGTTAAGAAACACCAGAAGCCGGTTCCGGCTCTGAACCAACCAGGCGGCATCGTTGAAAAAGAAGCTGCAATTCAGGTTTCTAACGTTGCAATCTTCAATGCGGCAACCGGCAAGGCTGACCGTGTAGGCTTTAGATTCGAAGACGGTAAAAAAGTCCGTTTCTTCAAGTCTAACAGCGAAACTATCAAGTAATTTGGAGTAGTACGATGGCGAAACTGCATGATTACTACAAAGACGAAGTAGTTAAGAAACTCATGACTGAGTTTAACTACAATTCTGTCATGCAAGTCCCTCGGGTCGAGAAGATCACCCTGAACATGGGTGTTGGTGAAGCGATCGCTGACAAGAAACTGCTGGATAACGCAGCAGCTGACCTGGCAGCAATCTCCGGTCAAAAACCGCTGATCACCAAAGCACGCAAATCAGTTGCAGGCTTCAAAATCCGTCAGGGCTATCCGATCGGCTGTAAAGTAACTCTGCGTGGCGAACGCATGTGGGAGTTCTTTGAGCGCCTGATCACTATTGCTGTACCGCGTATTCGTGACTTCCGCGGCCTGTCCGCTAAGTCTTTCGACGGTCGTGGCAACTACAGCATGGGTGTCCGTGAGCAGATCATCTTCCCAGAAATCGACTACGATAAAGTCGACCGCGTTCGTGGTTTGGATATTACCATTACCACTACTGCGAAATCTGACGAAGAAGGCCGTGCTCTGCTGGCTGCCTTTGACTTCCCGTTCCGCAAGTAAGGTAGGGTTACTTAATGGCTAAGCAATCAATGAAAGCACGCGAAGTAAAGCGCGTGGCTTTAGCTGATAAATTCTTCGCTAAACGCGCTGAACTGAAAGCTATCATCTCTGATGTGAACGCAACCGACGAAGATCGTTGGAATGCCGTTCTCAAGCTGCAGACTCTGCCGCGTGATTCCAGCCCGTCTCGTCAGCGTAACCGCTGCCGTCAAACAGGTCGTCCGCATGGTTTCCTGCGGAAGTTCGGGTTGAGCCGTATTAAGGTCCGTGAAGCCGCTATGCGCGGTGAAATCCCGGGTCTGAAAAAGGCTAGCTGGTAATTGTCACCAATTGAATCACGGGAGTAAAGACAGATGAGCATGCAAGATCCGATCGCGGATATGCTGACCCGTATCCGTAACGGTCAGGCCGCGAACAAAGCTGCGGTCACCATGCCTTCCTCCAAGCTGAAAGTGGCAATCGCCAACGTGCTGAAGGAAGAAGGTTTTATCGAAGATTTTAAAGTTGAAGGCGACACCAAGCCTGAACTGGAACTTACTCTCAAGTATTTCCAGGGCAAAGCTGTTGTAGAAAGCATTCAGCGTGTCAGCCGCCCAGGTCTGCGCATCTATAAGAAAAAAGATGAGCTGCCGAAAGTTATGGCCGGTCTGGGTATCGCAGTTGTTTCTACCTCTAAAGGTGTTATGACTGATCGTGCAGCGCGCCAGGCTGGTCTTGGTGGCGAAATTATCTGCTACGTAGCCTAATCGGAGGAAAAAATGTCTCGTGTTGCTAAAGCACCGGTCGTTGTTCCTGCCGGCGTTGATGTAAAAATCAACGGTCAGGTTATTACGATCAAAGGTAAAAACGGCGAGCTGACTCGTACTCTCAACGATGCTGTTGAAGTTAAACATGCAGATAATGCACTGACCTTCGGTCCGCGTGATGGTTACGCAGACGGTTGGGCTCAGGCTGGTACCGCGCGTGCCCTGCTGAACTCAATGGTTATCGGTGTTACCGAAGGCTTCACTAAGAAGCTGCAGCTGGTTGGTGTAGGTTATCGTGCAGCGGTCAAAGGGAATGTAGTAAACCTGGCTTTAGGTTTCTCTCACCCGGTTGATCATCAGCTGCCTGCGGGTATCACTGCAGAATGTCCGACTCAGACTGAAATCGTGCTGAAAGGCGCTGAT
Organism: Klebsiella sp. P1927; assembly: GCF_018204675.1. NCBI lineage: Bacteria > Pseudomonadati > Pseudomonadota > Gammaproteobacteria > Enterobacterales > Enterobacteriaceae > Klebsiella > Klebsiella sp. P1927. The sequence goes on from NZ_CP073377.1 coordinate 91,022, forward strand.
AAGCAGGTGATCGGCCAGGTTGCAGCAGATCTGCGCGCCTACCGTCGTCCTGAGCCTTACAAAGGCAAGGGTGTTCGTTACGCCGACGAAGTCGTGCGTACCAAAGAGGCTAAGAAGAAGTAAGGTAACACTATGGATAAGAAATCTGCTCGTATCCGTCGTGCGACCCGCGCACGCCGCAAGCTCCAGGAGCTGGGCGCAACTCGCCTGGTGGTACATCGTACCCCGCGTCACATTTACGCACAGGTAATTGCACCGAATGGTTCTGAAGTTCTGGTAGCTGCTTCTACTGTAGAAAAAGCTATCGCTGAACAACTGAAGTACACCGGTAACAAAGACGCTGCAGCAGCTGTGGGTAAAGCTGTCGCTGAACGCGCTCTGGAAAAAGGCATCAAAGATGTTTCCTTTGACCGTTCCGGGTTCCAATATCATGGTCGTGTCCAGGCACTGGCAGATGCTGCCCGTGAAGCTGGCCTTCAGTTCTAAGGTAGAGGTGTAAGATGGCTCACATCGAAAAACAAGCTGGCGAACTGCAGGAAAAGCTGATCGCGGTAAACCGCGTATCTAAAACCGTTAAAGGTGGTCGTATTTTCTCCTTCACAGCTCTGACTGTAGTAGGCGATGGTAACGGTCGCGTTGGTTTTGGTTACGGTAAAGCGCGTGAAGTTCCAGCAGCGATCCAGAAAGCGATGGAAAAAGCCCGTCGCAATATGATTAACGTCGCGCTGAACCACGGCACCCTGCAGCACCCGGTTAAGGGTACTCACACGGGTTCTCGTGTATTCATGCAGCCGGCTTCCGAAGGTACCGGTATCATCGCCGGTGGTGCAATGCGCGCCGTTCTGGAAGTCGCTGGGGTTCGTAACGTTCTGGCTAAAGCGTATGGTTCCACTAACCCGATTAACGTGGTTCGTGCAACTATCGACGGTCTGGAAAACATGAAGTCCCCGGATATGGTCGCTGCCAAGCGTGGTAAATCCGTTGAAGAAATTCTGGGGAAATAAACCATGGCAAAGACTATTAAAATTACTCAAACCCGCAGTGCAATCGGTCGTCTGCCGAAACACAAGGCAACGCTGCTTGGCCTGGGTCTGCGTCGTATTGGTCACACCGTAGAGCGCGAGGATACTCCTGCTGTTCGTGGTATGGTCAACGCGGTTTCCTTCATGGTTAAAGTTGAGGAGTAAGAGATGCGTTTAAATACTCTGTCTCCGGCCGAAGGCTCCAAAAAGGCGGGTAAACGCCTGGGTCGTGGTATCGGTTCTGGCCTCGGTAAAACCGGTGGTCGTGGTCACAAAGGTCAGAAATCTCGTTCTGGCGGTGGCGTACGTCGCGGTTTCGAGGGTGGTCAGATGCCTCTGTACCGTCGTCTGCCGAAATTCGGCTTCACTTCTCGTAAAGCGATGATCACCGCAGAGATCCGTCTCTCCGATCTGGCTCACGTAGAAGGCGATGTAGTAGACCTGAACGCGCTGAAAGCGGCTAACATTATCGGTGTCCAGATCGAGTTCGCGAAAGTGATCCTGTCTGGTGAGGTAACTCGTCCGGTAACTGTTCGTGGCCTGCGTGTGACTAAAGGTGCTCGTGCTGCTATCGAAGCTGCTGGCGGTAAAATTGAGGAATAAGTAGCAGATGGCTAAACAACCGGGATTAGATTTTCAAAGTGCCAAAGGTGGCCTTGGCGAACTGAAACGCAGACTTCTGTTTGTGGTCGGTGCGCTGATAGTGTTCCGTATTGGCTCTTTTATTCCGATCCCTGGTATTGATGCCGCTGTACTTGCCAAACTGCTTGAGCAACAGCGAGGCACCATCATTGAAATGTTCAACATGTTCTCTGGTGGTGCTCTCAGCCGTGCTTCTATCTTTGCGCTGGGGATTATGCCGTACATTTCGGCATCGATCATCGTGCAGCTGCTGACGGTGGTTTATCAACCGCTGGCGGAACTGAAGAAAGAAGGGGAGTCTGGTCGTCGTAAGATCAGCCAGTACACCCGCTACGGTACTCTGGTGCTGGCGATATTCCAGTCGATCGGTATTGCTACCGGTCTGCCGAATATGCCTGGTATGCAAGGCCTGGTGATTAATCCAGGCTTTGCATTCTATTTCACCGCTGTTGTCAGTCTGGTCACAGGGACTATGTTCCTGATGTGGCTCGGCGAACAGATCACTGAACGTGGTATCGGTAACGGTATCTCGATCATTATCTTCGCCGGTATCGTTGCGGGACTCCCGCCGGCCATCGCCCATACTATCGAGCAAGCGCGTCAAGGCGACCTGCACTTCCTCCTGTTGCTGTTGGTTGCAGTATTAGTATTTGCAGTGACCTTCTTTGTTGTATTCGTTGAGCGTGGTCAACGCCGCATTGTGGTAAACTACGCGAAACGTCAACAGGGTCGTCGTGTCTATGCTGCACAGAGCACACATTTACCGCTGAAAGTGAATATGGCGGGGGTAATCCCGGCAATCTTCGCTTCCAGTATTATACTGTTCCCGGCAACCATCACGTCATGGTTCGGGGGTGGTACTGGTTGGAACTGGCTGACAACAATTTCGCTGTATTTGCAGCCTGGGCAACCGCTTTATGTGTTACTCTATGCGTCTGCAATCATCTTCTTCTGTTTCTTCTACACGGCGTTGGTTTTCAACCCGCGTGAAACAGCAGATAACCTGAAGAAGTCCGGTGCATTTGTACCAGGAATTCGTCCGGGAGAGCAAACGGCGAAGTATATCGATAAAGTGATGACTCGCCTGACTCTGGTTGGTGCGTTGTACATTACTTTTATCTGCCTGATCCCGGAGTTCATGCGTGACGCGATGAAAGTGCCGTTCTACTTCGGTGGGACCTCGCTGCTTATCGTTGTTGTCGTGATTATGGACTTTATGGCTCAAGTGCAAACTCTGATGATGTCCAGTCAGTATGAGTCTGCATTGAAGAAGGCGAACCTGAAAGGCTACGGCCGTTAAAACTGGTCGCCCGAGAAGTTACGGAGAGTAAAAATGAAAGTTCGTGCTTCCGTCAAGAAATTATGCCGTAACTGCAAAATCGTTAAGCGTGATGGTGTCATCCGTGTGATTTGCAGTGCCGAGCCGAAGCATAAACAGCGCCAAGGCTGATTTTTTCGCATATTTTTCTTGCAAAGTTGGATTGAGCTGGCTAGATTAGCCAGCCAATCTTTTGTATGTCTGTACGTTTCCATTTGAGTATCCTGAAAACGGGCTTTTCAGCATGGTGCGTACATATTAAATAGTAGGAGTGCATAGTGGCCCGTATAGCAGGCATTAACATTCCTGATCACAAACATACCGTTATCGCTTTAACCGCTATTTTCGGTATCGGCAAAACCCGTTCTAAAGCCATCTGCGCTGAAACGGGCATCGCTGAAAATGTTAAGATCAGTGAGCTGTCTGAAGAACAAATTGATATTCTGCGTGAAGCAGTAGGTAAATTTGTCGTTGAAGGTGATCTGCGCCGTGAAATCACCCTGAGCATCAAGCGTCTGATGGACCTTGGTTGCTACCGTGGTTTGCGTCATCGTCGTGGTCTCCCGGTTCGCGGTCAGCGTACCAAGACCAACGCACGTACCCGTAAGGGTCCGCGTAAACCGATCAAGAAATAATCGGGGTGATTGAATAATGGCAAAGGCACCAATTCGTGCACGTAAGCGTGTAAGAAAACAAGTCTCTGACGGCGTGGCTCATATCCATGCTTCTTTTAACAACACCATCGTTACCATCACTGATCGTCAGGGTAACGCACTGGGTTGGGCAACAGCCGGTGGTTCCGGTTTCCGTGGTTCTCGCAAATCCACTCCGTTCGCAGCTCAGGTTGCAGCAGAGCGTTGCGCAGAAGCCGTAAAAGAATACGGCATCAAGAATCTGGAAGTTATGGTCAAAGGTCCGGGTCCGGGTCGCGAATCTACCATTCGTGCACTGAACGCCGCTGGTTTCCGCATCACTAATATTACTGATGTGACTCCGATCCCTCATAACGGTTGTCGTCCGCCGAAAAAACGTCGCGTATAACGCTGCGTTTTCCAGGTTAGTTGGAGAAAGAAAATGGCAAGATATTTGGGTCCTAAGCTCAAGCTGAGCCGTCGTGAGGGCACCGACTTATTCCTTAAGTCTGGCGTTCGCGCGATCGATACCAAGTGTAAAATTGAACAAGCTCCTGGCCAGCACGGTGCGCGTAAGCCGCGTCTGTCTGACTATGGTGTGCAGTTGCGTGAAAAGCAAAAAGTTCGCCGTATGTACGGTGTGCTGGAGCGTCAGTTCCGTAACTACTATAAAGAAGCAGCACGTCTGAAAGGCAACACCGGTGAAAACCTGTTGGCTCTGCTGGAAGGTCGTCTGGACAACGTTGTATACCGTATGGGCTTCGGCGCCACTCGTGCTGAAGCACGCCAGCTGGTTAGCCACAAAGCGATTATGGTAAACGGTCGTGTTGTTAACATCGCTTCTTATCAGGTTAAAGCGAATGACGTTGTCAGCATTCGTGAGAAAGCGAAAAAGCAATCTCGCGTGAAAGCCGCTCTGGAGCTGGCTGAGCAGCGTGAAAAGCCAACCTGGCTGGAAGTTGATGCTGGCAAGATGGAAGGTACGTTCAAGCGTCAGCCGGAGCGTTCTGATCTGTCTGCGGACATTAACGAACACCTGATCGTCGAGCTTTACTCCAAGTAAAGCTTAGTACCAAAGAGAGGACACAATGCAGGGTTCTGTGACAGAGTTTCTAAAACCGCGCCTGGTCGATATCGAGCAAGTGAGTTCGACGCACGCCAAGGTGACCCTTGAGCCTTTAGAGCGTGGCTTCGGCCATACTCTGGGTAACGCACTGCGCCGTATTCTGCTCTCATCGATGCCGGGTTGCGCGGTGACCGAGGTTGAGATTGATGGTGTACTGCACGAGTACAGCACCAAAGAAGGCGTTCAGGAAGACATCCTTGAAATCCTGCTCAACCTGAAAGGGCTGGCGGTGAGAGTTCAGGGTAAAGATGAAGTCATCCTTACTTTGAATAAATCTGGCATTGGCCCTGTGACCGCAGCCGACATTACCCACGACGGTGATGTCGAAATCGTCAAGCCGCAGCACGTGATTTGCCACCTGACTGATGAGAACGCTGCTATTAGCATGCGTATCAAAGTTCAGCGCGGTCGCGGTTATGTGCCGGCTTCTGCCCGAATTCATTCGGAAGAAGATGAGCGCCCAATCGGCCGTCTGCTGGTCGACGCCTGCTACAGCCCTGTAGAGCGTATTGCCTACAATGTTGAAGCTGCGCGTGTAGAACAGCGTACCGACCTGGACAAGCTGGTCATCGAAATGGAAACCAACGGCACAATCGATCCTGAAGAGGCGATTCGTCGTGCGGCAACCATCCTGGCTGAACAACTGGAAGCTTTTGTTGACCTACGTGATGTACGTCAGCCAGAAGTGAAAGAAGAGAAACCAGAATTCGATCCGATCCTGCTGCGCCCTGTTGACGATCTGGAATTGACTGTCCGCTCTGCTAACTGCCTCAAGGCAGAAGCTATCCACTATATCGGTGATCTGGTACAGCGTACCGAGGTTGAGTTGCTGAAAACGCCGAACCTGGGTAAAAAATCTCTTACTGAGATTAAAGACGTGCTGGCTTCCCGTGGACTGTCTCTGGGCATGCGCCTGGAAAACTGGCCACCAGCAAGCATTGCTGACGAGTAACCGGATCACAGGTTAAGGTTTTACTGAGAAGGATAAGGTCATGCGCCATCGTAAGAGTGGTCGTCAACTGAACCGCAACAGCAGCCATCGCCAGGCTATGTTCCGTAACATGGCAGGTTCGCTGGTTCGTCATGAAATCATCAAGACGACCCTGCCGAAAGCGAAAGAACTGCGTCGCGTAGTTGAGCCGCTGATTACTCTTGCCAAGACTGATAGCGTTGCTAATCGTCGTCTGGCATTCGCCCGCACTCGTGATAACGAGATCGTGGCAAAACTGTTTAACGAGCTGGGCCCGCGTTTCGCGAGCCGCGCCGGTGGTTACACTCGCATTCTGAAGTGTGGCTTCCGTGCAGGCGACAACGCGCCGATGGCATACATCGAGCTGGTTGATCGTGCTGAGCCGAAAGCAGAAGCTGCTGCAGAGTAATCTGTAGTAACGTAAAAAAACCCGCCCTGGCGGGTTTTTTTATATCTACCCCATCCCCATTTCACTACACTATCTGTACTCTTTTTGTTCATCCCCTGGAGCCGTAGAATGTGGTTGCTGGATCAGTGGGCGGAACGTCATATCCTCGATGCCCAAACCAAAGGTGAGTTCGATAATTTACCCGGCAGCGGAGAACCGCTGACTCTCGATGACGATTCACATGTGCCGGCGGAGTTGCGGGCAGGCTATCGCCTTCTGAAAAATGCAGGATGTCTTCCTCCGGAACTGGAGCAACGCAAAGAAGCGTTGGCTCTGGCAGACTTACTGAACGGCGTCCGTCAGGACGATCCGCGTCATGCCGAACTTAGCAAACGCCTTGCCCTGCTCGAGCTGAAGTTACGTCAGGCAGGTCTGAACACCGACTTTTTACGCGGTGAGTACGCCGATGCGTTGCTGCAAAAAATAAATCAGGAGTAAATATGTATCGTATTGGTGAACTGGCAAAACTGGCCGACGTGACGCCTGATACCATCCGCTACTATGAAAAGCAGCAGATGATGGATCATGACATACGCACCGAGGGAGGATTTCGTCTGTACTCGGATAACGATCTTCAACGGCTGCGCTTTATTCGTTATGCCCGACAACTGGGTTTCAGCCTGGAAGCGATCCGCGAATTATTGTCGATCCGCATCGATCCGGAGCATCATACCTGTCAGGAGTCGAAAGGGATCGTTCAGGCGCGATTAAGTGAAGTTGAGGCGCGGATTAAAGAGCTACAGACGATGCGCCGCTCTCTGCAGCGGCTCAACGATGCCTGTTGCGGCACTGCCCACAGCAGCGTTTACTGTTCTATCCTTGAGGCCCTTGAACAAGGGGCCAGCAACGGCAATGGCGGACGTTGATTTTTTAAACGCGCGGATCTACACTCGCGCCGAGTTTATACATATACCGGAGTAACTATGAGTCGCTATCAGCATACTAAAGGACAAATTAAAGATAACGCCATTGAGGCACTTCTCCACGATCCGTTATTCAGGCAGCGCGTAGAGAAAAACAAGAAAGGGAAAGGAAGCTATCAACGTAAAGATAAACATGCAGGAAGGATTGATCGGGAGGCCAGTGGCAAGCAAGCGAATCGCTTTTTTACCACTGGCCTTCTGCTTTCTCTGCTGATTAAGAACGGTTGTTTTGTTCTTTCAGCAGATCGCGAATTTCGCTCAGCAGAACTTCTTCTTTAGAGGGAGCTGGCGGTGCCGCCGGAGCCTCTTCTTTCTTACGATTTAACTTATTCATCAATTTAATCGCCATGAAGATGGCAAACGCGACGATGATGAAATCGAAAACGTTTTGAATGAATACCCCATAATGCATCACCACAGCCGGGACATCGCCTTGGGCATCACGTAGCGTGACGGCAAACTGTTTAAAATCGATCCCGCCAATCAACAGGCCGAGTGGCGGCATAATAATATCCGCGACCAGTGATGAAACAATTTTACCGAATGCTGCACCGATGATCACACCCACTGCCAAATCGACAACGTTCCCGCGCATCGCGAATTCGCGAAACTCTTTTAAAAAACTCATTTTATTCTCCTTGTGCCAGCTGACGTTGTAAGTTTAACAAATGTATTTTCATTTGCCATTCCCAGCAGATAGTTACTGCAAAATATTAACCTTTGAATAATAAGGGATAATAAAAAGGCGCCTGTTCGGCGCCCTGGGAATTACAGGAAGAAAGGACTTGGCTGGAACAGCCTTTCGACATCGGAAATAAACTTCTTATCGGTCAAAAACATGATCACATGGTCGCCCTGCTCGATCCGTAGATTATTATTGGCGATCATCACGTCATTGCCCCGCACGACGGCGCCGATGATCGTGCCCGGTGGAAGTTTGATCTCATCGATCGAACGCCCGACTACCCGGGAGGTGCTCTCATCGCCGTGCGCGACTGCCTCGATCGCTTCTGCAACGCCGCGGCGCAAGGAGGAGACGCCGACAATATCAGCTTTACGGACATGACTGAGGAGTGCGGAAATTGTGGCCTGCTGAGGCGAAATCGCAATATCGATGACGCTACCCTGGACCAGATCCACGTAGGCTCTGCGCTGGATTAGCACCATCACTTTTTTCGCGCCCATTCGCTTGGCCAACATAGCCGACATAATATTGGCTTCGTCGTCGTTAGTGACGGCAATAAACAGGTCCACCTGGTCAATATGCTCTTCAGCCAACAGCTCCTGGTCCGATGCATCCCCGTAGAAGACGATAGTATGCTGCAGCTTTTCCGCCAGCTCAGCGGCTCGCTGCTGATTACGTTCGATAAGCTTAACGCTGTAATCTTTTTCCAGCTTATGGGCCAGACCCGCGCCAATATTGCCCCCGCCGACCAGCATAATACGCTTATACGGCTTTTCCAGTCGCTGCAGTTCGCTCATGACCGCGCGAATATGCTGCGAGGCGGCAATAAAGAAGACTTCATCTCCGGCCTCGACAATCGTCGAACCCTGCGGGCGGATGGGGCGATCGTGGCGGAAAATGGCGGCCACGCGCGTATCGATATGCGGCATATGCTCCCGCATAGTGGATAAGGCATTCCCCACCAGCGGGCCACCATAATAGGCTTTTACTACCGCGAGACTGACTTTTCCTTCTGCGAAGTTCACGACCTGCAGCGCGCCGGGATATTCGATCAGACGGTGGATGTTGTCGATGACCAGTTGTTCCGGAGCGATTAAGTGATCGATGGGTACCGCTTCAGAGTTGAAGAGCTTTTCCGCATCACGAACGTAATCAGGCGCACGAATACGCGCTATGCGGTTTGGCGTATTGAACAATGAATAAGCGACCTGGCAGGCCACCATGTTGGTTTCGTCCGAACTAGTGACCGCTACCAGCATATCGGCATCATCGGCCCCCGCCTCACGCAGTACGCGAGGGTGAGAGCCATGCCCCTGGACGACACGCAGGTCGAACTTATCCTGCAGGCTGCGCAGACGGTCGCCATTGGTATCAACCAGCGTAATATCATTGTTCTCGCCGACGAGGTTTTCCGCCAGCGTGCCGCCGACCTGGCCGGCGCCCAGAATAATAATCTTCATCTGCAGTGACCCATTAGTTCCGACGTTTGATTAGCTTAGCGTAAAAGAAGCCATCACCTTCTTCCACGCCCGGCAGATTTTGCTGCCCGGGGCTCGCCGGCGTGCCGGTTGCGTGAAGTTCTGCATCCGGAGTTCGCGCGAGGAAGGCGGCAATTTGCTGACCGTTCTCTTCCGGCAGAATAGAACAGGTTGCGTAAACCAGCGTGCCGCCTGGCTTCAGGTGCGCCCAGGTGGCATTGAGGATCTCGGCCTGCAGCTGGGCTAACTCGGCGATATCCCGATCCCGGCGCAGCCATTTGATATCCGGATGGCGGCGAATAACGCCGGTTGCGGAGCAGGGGGCATCCAGCAGAATACGATCGAACTGCTCATTGCCACACCACTGCTCAGGGAAGCGGCCATCGCCCTGCTTGACTTCGGCTTTCATGCCCAGCCGTTTCAGGTTGTCATAGACGCGGGACAGACGCTGTTCATCAATATCCACCGCCATGACCTGAGACTGGGGGGCGACTTCCAGAATATGCGTCGTTTTCCCGCCCGGTGCCGCGCAGAGATCGAGGATGCGTTCGCCATTTTTCGGCTGCAGGTAGCGCATACAGCCCTGGGCCGAGGCGTCCTGAACGGTTACCCAACCTTCATCAAATCCTGGTAACGCGTGGACCGGGGCAGGGGTGGCCAGGCGTACGGCGTCCGGATAATCAGGGTGGGTAAAGCCCTCTAAACCGGCCTCGTTAAGCAGGGCAAGCCACTCATCCCGGGAATGATGGTTGCGGTTAACGCGCAGCCACATCGGCGGGCGCTGGTTGTTCGCCTCGACGATCTCCTGCCACTGCTCCGGCCAGGCCTGCTGCAGGCGTTTCAGCAGCCATTTGGGATGAAGATAGCGGTTTTCATGCTCAGCAAATTCGGCTAACAACGCTTCCTGCTGGCGCTGGAACTGGCGTAGCACGCCGTTGATTAGCCCTTTAAGCTGCGGGCGTTTAATGGCCACCGCGCCTTCTACCGTTTCCGCCAGCGCGGCATGCGGGGGAATGCGGGTGTAGAGTAACTGATAGAGACCAACCATGATCAGAAAGTGCACGGTGCGCTGTTTGCCGGTCATCGGACGCGCCATTAGCTTGCTGATGAGCCACTCCAGCTGGCTTAGAGTACGTAGTACACCAAAGCACAACTCCTGCAGTAGCGCTTTATCTTTATCGCTGACTTTCTGCTGTAGAGGGGGCAGTACGTTGCTTAAAGACTGCCCTTTTTCAACAACTTGTTCGATAGCCTGGGCGGCCAGGCTGCGTAAATTTATATTCTTTTTCATAAGCGCAAAAATAAAAATGCCCGGCGAACCCGGGCTTCAGAAGAGACGACCGTCAGGCGAGACGGGTGCCAGGGATAAACCACTCCCGGCGGGAATTGAGTAAGTCCTGGGCGCTCATCGCTTTTTTACCCGCAGGCTGTAGCGACTCCAGGCTGAGGATCCCATCCCCCGTGGCGACCTGAATACCCTGTTTGGTTGCTGCCACGATAGTACCCGGTTCGGCGTGAGCGGCTTCGGCGATGACCGATGCCCGCCACACTTTTACCGGTTGTCCGTCAATTTCCAGCCAGCTCATTGGCCACGGATTAAACGCGCGGATGCAGCGTTCCAACTGCGCAGCGGAAAGCGACCAATCGATACGAGCCTCTTCTTTACTCAGCTTTTCGGCATGGCACACCAGCGATTCATCTTGTACTTCAGGCCGTGCGGTGCCGTTGACCAGCTGGGCTAACGTTGCCAGCAGCCCCTGCGGGCCGAGCTCGGCCAGCTTATCGTACAGGCTGCCGCTGGTATCCTCTGCGGTAATGGGGCAGGAAAGCTTATACAGCATATCCCCCGTATCAAGGCCGACGTCCATCTGCATGATGGTTACGCCAGTTTCGCTATCCCCCGCCCACAGTGAACGCTGAATTGGCGCTGCGCCACGCCAGCGCGGTAGCAGCGAGCCGTGAACGTTGATACAGCCCAGACGGGGCATCTCCAGCACCGCTTTAGGCAGAATCAGACCGTACGCCACTACCACCATAATATCGGCGCCGAGATCGGCGACTAACCGCTGGTTATCCTGCGGACGCAGGGAGGATGGCTGGAACACAGGTAAGTTATGGGCTTCTGCCAGCACTTTTACCGGGCTTGGCATCAATTTTTTGCCGCGACCAGCAGGGCGATCAGGCTGAGTGAATACGCCAACAACCTGATGTTCAGACGACAGCAGCGCATCAAGATGACGCGCTGCAAAATCAGGGGTGCCGGCGAAAATGATACGTAGTGATTGTGACACGGTATTCCTTGTTATCAGGCACGGGAACGTAAACGATCCAGTTTCTCTACCTTCTGACGAATGCGCTGTTGTTTGAGTGGTGACAGATAGTCAATAAACAGTTTGCCGACCAGGTGATCCATCTCATGCTGGATACAGATAGCCAGCAGGCCATCGGCCTCCAGTTCAAACGGCTTACCATCGCGCTCCAGTGCCCGGATCTTCACTTTTTCCGCACGCGGGACCAGGGCGCGCTGTTCAGGAATAGACAAGCAGCCTTCTTCAATACCGGTTTCGCCATCTTTCTCCAGCATTTCCGGATTAATTAATACCAGCTGCTCTTCACGATTTTCCGACACATCAATAACGATAATGCGCTGATGGATATCGACCTGGGTTGCGGCCAGACCGATGCCTTCCTCGGCGTACATGGTGTCGAACATATCATCGACGATACGCTGAATTTCCGCATTCACTTCTTTGACCGGCTCGGCGACTTTGCGAAGGCGCTCGTCCGGAATATGTAACACTTGCAAAACTGCCATAAAGTTCCAGAGTCGTATTCAGGAGTTGATAAGATTATTAGCTCTATTCTAGACAAAACCCCCTGCAATTGACAGTCTCACTGTCCAATCGCAAAGATTGTCAATACCGCTTATGGCAGGGGGTAAGGATGACGCCCGACGAGATTTGGCTGCGGCTGATGAAGGTCAGTAGCTTGTATGGCGACAGGATGGTAGAGATCGCTCAGCGCTTATGCGCAGCCGCCAGCGTTGATCGTGAAGCGCTGCATGCCGTCGGGATGACCGCGGCGCAGGCAAAGTTATTTTTCCGGCTTGACGAGCATGAGCTTGACGAGACGCGGCGCTGGCTGGGACAACCGGATCATCATCTGTTACGGGGTGACGATCCGCGCTATCCATTGCGGTTAAAGGCTATCGCTGATTATCCCGGCGCGTTGCTGGTCAGCGGCGGCCTCGCCCTGCTTCACAGCGCGCAGCTTGCCGTTATTGGCAGTCGCTCGCACTCCTGGTATGGCGCCCGCTGGGGGAAACTGTTCAGCGAAACGCTGGCGCAGAAAGGGATTACCATCACCAGTGGGCTGGCGTTAGGCATTGACGGGGTCGCGCACCGCGGCGCGCTGGCGGCGGAGGGTAAAACTATCGCGGTACTGGGCAATGGGCTGAGTCAGGTTTATCCGCGGCGCCATGCAACCCTCGCCCGGCAGATCATCGACAATGGCGGTACGCTGGTATCTGAATTTCCACTCATTACGCCGCCGCTTCCCGCACATTTCCCCAGGCGCAACCGGATTATCAGCGGCTTAAGCCTGGGCGTGCTGGTGATTGAGGCGGCGTTGCGAAGCGGATCGCTGGTCACCGTCCGCTGCGCCCTGGAGCAGGGAAGGGATGTGTTCGCCCTGCCTGGCCCGATAGGCAATCCGGGATCGGAAGGCCCGCACTGGTTAATTAAGCAAGGCGCGGTGCCAGTGACCTCGCCAGAGGATATTGTGGAATACTGGCATAACGAGCTGGCCTGGCTGACTGATACGTCTGATTCGATAAATATTTGCGTCGATCAGCCGTCTGTAGCATTGCCATTTCCGGAGCTCCTGGCTAACGTAGGAGATGAGGTAACACCTGTTGACGTTGTCGCTGAACGTGCCGGCCAATCTGTGCCAGTAACCGTAGCTCAGCTACTTGAACTGGAGTTAGCAGGCTGGATCGCAGCTGTACCCGGCGGCTATGTCCGATTAAGGAGGGCAAGCCATGTTCGACGTACTCATGTATTTGTTTGAAACTTACATCCATAGCGAAGCAGAAATGCGCGTGGATCAGGACAAACTGACGCGGGATCTTACCGATGCGGGTTTTGAGCGGGAAGACATCTATAACGCGTTAATGTGGCTCGAGAAACTGGCTGATTATCAGGAGGGTCTCGTTGAACCCATGCAGCTCGCTTCCGACCCGCTCTCTCTTCGGGTATATACCGAAGAGGAGTGCCAGCGTCTGGATGCCAGTTGCCGGGGGTTTTTACTCTTCCTCGAGCAGATTCAGGTGTTGAACCTCGAAACGCGAGAAATGGTGATAGAGCGCGTACTGGCGCTGGATACGGCAGAATTTGAGCTGGAAGACCTGAAATGGGTCATCCTGATGGTACTGTTCAATATCCCGGGCTGTGAAAACGCCTATCAGCAAATGGAAGAATTACTCTTCGAAGTAAATGAAGGTATGCTGCATTAATCTTTTGCAGCAACATCGAGTTGTTATGACCAAATCAGCACTGTTTTCGGTGCGTAAAAATGAGCCCTGCCCGCAGTGCGGGGCCGAACTGGTGATCCGTTCCGGGAAACATGGCCCGTTTCTCGGCTGTTCGCATTATCCGGACTGTGACTATATTCGTCCCCTGAAAAGCCAGGCGGACGGGCATATCGTTAAGGTGCTGGAGGGGCAAGAGTGCCCATCGTGCGGTGCGGTTATGGTGTTACGCCAGGGGCGTTTTGGGATGTTCATTGGCTGTAGCCGCTATCCGGAATGTGAACATACCGAGCTGATTGATAAACCCGATGAGACGGCTATCGCTTGCCCGCAGTGCGGACAAGGCCATCTGGTCCAGCGTCGTTCCCGTTTCGGTAAAACCTTTCACTCCTGCGATCGCTATCCTGATTGCCAGTTCGTTATCAATTTTAAACCGGTGGCGGGCGAATGCCCTGAATGCCATTACCCGCTGTTAATAGAAAAGAAGACGGCGCAGGGGCTCAGACGCTTCTGTGCCAGTAAACAATGTGGAAAGCCGATCCCGGCGGAATAAATCAGTGAACAATAACCTGCCCTCAGAAGCCGTCGCCCATGCCGTGGCGGTCCTGAAAAATGAACATGTCATCGCCTATCCCACCGAAGCCGTGTTTGGCGTCGGCTGCGACCCTGACAGCGAAACGGCCGTTATGCGCCTGCTGGAGCTGAAGCAGCGTCCTGTTGAGAAAGGATTGATCCTTATCGCCGCCAGCTTTGAGCAACTGAAGCCCTATATTGATGATTCACGGTTAAGTGACTCACAGCGGGAAGCCATCTTCTCTTGCTGGCCGGGACCGGTGACGTTTGTATTCCCGGCGCGTCCTGAAACGCCGCGCTGGCTGACTGGACGTTTTGATTCACTGGCCGTACGCGTGACTAACCATCCGCTGGTAATCGAATTGTGCGAAGCCTACGGAAAACCACTGGTTTCGACCAGCGCCAATCTCACCGGGCAACCACCGTGCCGTACTACCGCAGAGGTCCATGCTCAGTTTGGCGACAGCTTCCCGGTGGTGGATGGCGCCACGGGCGGCCGGCAAAACCCATCTGAAATCCGTGATGCCCTGACGGGTGAACTGTTCCGCCAGGGGTGAACCATGGAAACCTATGCCGTTTTTGGTAATCCGATCGCGCACAGCAAGTCGCCTGCTATTCATCAGCTGTTTGCCCGCCAGTTAGGAATTACTCATCCTTATGGACGTGTACTGGCGCCGCTGGACGATTTTGTCTCTTCTCTGAATCAGTTCTTTGCAGAAGGAGGAAAGGGGGCCAACGTCACCGTTCCTTTTAAAGAGGAAGCCTTTGCGCGTGCCGACGAACTGACAGAACGCGCAGCGCTGGCGGGAGCAGTAAACACCCTGAAACGCCTGGAAGATGGCCGTTTACTGGGGGACAACACCGACGGTATTGGTCTTCTGAGCGATCTGGAACGCCTGGGATTCATTAAGCCACGCCAACGGATCCTGCTTGTTGGTGCTGGTGGGGCATCTCGCGGTGTTCTTTTGCCGCTTCTGTCGCTGGGATGCGCCGTCACGATCGTGAATCGCACCTATTCTCGTGCCCGTGAGTTAGCCACTCTCTTCGCCCATACCGGGAGCGTTAGCGCAAGGGAGATGGATACCTTATCCGGGGAAACATTCGATCTGATCGTCAATGCGACGTCCAGTGGAATAGACGGTGATGTACCAGCTATCCCGGCATCTATTGTCAACGCTGACGTATATTGCTATGACATGTTTTACCAGAAAGGGCCGACACCGTTTCTTCACTGGTGCCAGCAATATGGCGCAGTTCACTGTGCCGATGGGCTGGGAATGCTGGTGGCGCAAGCCGCCCATGCTGTTCTGCTATGGCACGGCGTTCTGCCGGCTATCGCTCCGGTCATTGAAACGCTGCAGCAGGAACTGAATGCATGAATCAGGCGATTCAGTTTCCTGACCGGGAATCATGGGATGCCGAACGGCAGGGCGTGGTTTTTCCCGCGCTGGTGAATGGGATGCAATTAACCTGCGCAATTTCAGGGCAAATCCTGCAGCAGCGTTTCGGTGCAGAGGGGCCAGCGCAGTGGCTGGCCGCCTTCCAGGAACATCGTTGGGATCTAGAGGAAGAGGCAGAAGCATTGATCCGCGATGGTCAGGAAGATGCTCAGGGCTGGATCTGGTTATCCTGATCCAGGTACTCATTTTTCCATTTCACATAGTTATTTGCTGAATACTTGAGTCCTTCCCGTTCCGCCTCTGTCAGGGGGCGGATCTGTTTGACCGGATTGCCAAAGTAAAGGTAGCCGCTTTCCAGCTGTTTGTTCTGCGGTACCAGACTTCCCGCACCTATCATGACGTCGTCGCCAACGACGACACCATCTAATAAGATCGAACCCATGCCAACCAGTACGCGGTTGCCGATAGTGCAGCCGTGCAGCATCACTTTATGACCAACAGTTACATCCTCACCAATGATCAGCGGATTTCCCTCCGGCTTATAAGAGGACTTATGGGTCACATGGAGAACGCTACCGTCCTGAATATTGCTGCGTTGACCTATCGATACATAGTTGACGTCGCCGCGAATGGCCACCAGAGGCCAGACGCTGACGTCATCGGCAATTCTGACATCGCCGATGACGACGCTGGATGCGTCAATCATGACGCGAAGACCGATTTGTGGGAAAAATGCTTTGTAGGGGCGCAGCTGAGCAGACATATAGACCTCAAAAATACGGGAGCATAAGAAGACTTTGGTGGCTTTTATCTCCCTGTGCAACCCCTGAAAACGGTGAAAATTGAGCAAATCGTGCAATTACACGGCGAAAAGGGTGAAAAATCACCATTCAGAAAAAAAGATCGAAAAAAGGCTTGTGCAAAAAAATGGGATCCCTATAATGCGCTCCCACTGACACGGCGGATGTGAATCACTTCACACAAACAGCCGGTTCGGTTGCAGAGAAAAATCCTGAAAAACGGGTTGACTCTGAAAGAGGAAAGCGTAATATACGCCACCTCGCGACAGAGCGCTAAAGCGCGTCGCAACTGCTCTTTAACAATTTATCAGACAATCTGTGTGGGCACTCAAAGTGACATGGATTCTTAACGTCCTCGGACGAAAAATGAATACCAAGTCTCAAGAGTGAACACGTAATTCATTACGAAGTTTAATTCTTTGAGCATCAAACTTAAATTGAAGAGTTTGATCATGGCTCAGATTGAACGCTGGCGGCAGGCCTAACACATGCAAGTCGAGCGGTAGCACAGAGAGCTTGCTCTCGGGTGACGAGCGGCGGACGGGTGAGTAATGTCTGGGAAACTGCCTGATGGAGGGGGATAACTACTGGAAACGGTAGCTAATACCGCATAATGTCGCAAGACCAAAGTGGGGGACCTTCGGGCCTCATGCCATCAGATGTGCCCAGATGGGATTAGCTAGTAGGTGGGGTAACGGCTCACCTAGGCGACGATCCCTAGCTGGTCTGAGAGGATGACCAGCCACACTGGAACTGAGACACGGTCCAGACTCCTACGGGAGGCAGCAGTGGGGAATATTGCACAATGGGCGCAAGCCTGATGCAGCCATGCCGCGTGTGTGAAGAAGGCCTTCGGGTTGTAAAGCACTTTCAGCGGGGAGGAAGGCGTTAAGGTTAATAACCTTGGCGATTGACGTTACCCGCAGAAGAAGCACCGGCTAACTCCGTGCCAGCAGCCGCGGTAATACGGAGGGTGCAAGCGTTAATCGGAATTACTGGGCGTAAAGCGCACGCAGGCGGTCTGTCAAGTCGGATGTGAAATCCCCGGGCTCAACCTGGGAACTGCATTCGAAACTGGCAGGCTAGAGTCTTGTAGAGGGGGGTAGAATTCCAGGTGTAGCGGTGAAATGCGTAGAGATCTGGAGGAATACCGGTGGCGAAGGCGGCCCCCTGGACAAAGACTGACGCTCAGGTGCGAAAGCGTGGGGAGCAAACAGGATTAGATACCCTGGTAGTCCACGCCGTAAACGATGTCGATTTGGAGGTTGTGCCCTTGAGGCGTGGCTTCCGGAGCTAACGCGTTAAATCGACCGCCTGGGGAGTACGGCCGCAAGGTTAAAACTCAAATGAATTGACGGGGGCCCGCACAAGCGGTGGAGCATGTGGTTTAATTCGATGCAACGCGAAGAACCTTACCTGGTCTTGACATCCACAGAACTTTCCAGAGATGGATTGGTGCCTTCGGGAACTGTGAGACAGGTGCTGCATGGCTGTCGTCAGCTCGTGTTGTGAAATGTTGGGTTAAGTCCCGCAACGAGCGCAACCCTTATCCTTTGTTGCCAGCGGTCCGGCCGGGAACTCAAAGGAGACTGCCAGTGATAAACTGGAGGAAGGTGGGGATGACGTCAAGTCATCATGGCCCTTACGACCAGGGCTACACACGTGCTACAATGGCATATACAAAGAGAAGCGACCTCGCGAGAGCAAGCGGACCTCATAAAGTATGTCGTAGTCCGGATTGGAGTCTGCAACTCGACTCCATGAAGTCGGAATCGCTAGTAATCGTAGATCAGAATGCTACGGTGAATACGTTCCCGGGCCTTGTACACACCGCCCGTCACACCATGGGAGTGGGTTGCAAAAGAAGTAGGTAGCTTAACCTTCGGGAGGGCGCTTACCACTTTGTGATTCATGACTGGGGTGAAGTCGTAACAAGGTAACCGTAGGGGAACCTGCGGTTGGATCACCTCCTTACCTTAAAGAACCTGCCTTTGTAGTGCTCACACAGATTGTTTGATAAATAATAAATTTCAAAATGTACTGCGAAGTGCATTGTGAAATTTTGCTCTTTAAAAATCTGGATCAAGCTGAAAATTGAAACGACACACAGTTAATGTGTGTTCGAGTCTCTCAAATTTTCGCAATCAGAAGTGAAACATCTTCGGGTTGTGAGGTTAAGCGACTAAGCGTACACGGTGGATGCCCTGGCAGTCAGAGGCGATGAAGGACGTGCTAATCTGCGAAAAGCGTCGGTAAGGTGATATGAACCGTTATAACCGGCGATGTCCGAATGGGGAAACCCAGTGCAATTCGTTGCACTATCGTTAACTGAATACATAGGTTAACGAGGCGAACCGGGGGAACTGAAACATCTAAGTACCCCGAGGAAAAGAAATCAACCGAGATTCCCCCAGTAGCGGCGAGCGAACGGGGAGCAGCCCAGAGTCTGAATCAGCTTGTGTGTTAGTGGAACGGTCTGGAAAGTCCGACGGTACAGGGTGATAGTCCCGTACACCAAAATGCACAGGTTGTGAACTCGAAGAGTAGGGCGGGACACGTGGTATCCTGTCTGAATATGGGGGGACCATCCTCCAAGGCTAAATACTCCTGACTGACCGATAGTGAACCAGTACCGTGAGGGAAAGGCGAAAAGAACCCCGGCGAGGGGAGTGAAAAAGAACCTGAAACCGTGTACGTACAAGCAGTGGGAGCACCTTCGGGTGTGACTGCGTACCTTTTGTATAATGGGTCAGCGACTTATATTCTGTAGCAAGGTTAACCGTATAGGGGAGCCGCAGGGAAACCGAGTCTTAACTGGGCGTTAAGTTGCAGGGTATAGACCCGAAACCCGGTGATCTAGCCATGGGCAGGTTGAAGGTTGGGTAACACTAACTGGAGGACCGAACCGACTAATGTTGAAAAATTAGCGGATGACTTGTGGCTGGGGGTGAAAGGCCAATCAAACCGGGAGATAGCTGGTTCTCCCCGAAAGCTATTTAGGTAGCGCCTCGTGAACTCATCTTCGGGGGTAGAGCACTGTTTCGGCTAGGGGGTCATCCCGACTTACCAACCCGATGCAAACTACGAATACCGAAGAATGTTATCACGGGAGACACACGGCGGGTGCTAACGTCCGTCGTGAAGAGGGAAACAACCCAGACCGCCAGCTAAGGTCCCAAAGTCATGGTTAAGTGGGAAACGATGTGGGAAGGCACAGACAGCCAGGATGTTGGCTTAGAAGCAGCCATCATTTAAAGAAAGCGTAATAGCTCACTGGTCGAGTCGGCCTGCGCGGAAGATGTAACGGGGCTAAACCATGCACCGAAGCTGCGGCAGCGACACTATGTGTTGTTGGGTAGGGGAGCGTTCTGTAAGCCTGCGAAGGTGTGCTGTGAGGCATGCTGGAGGTATCAGAAGTGCGAATGCTGACATAAGTAACGATAAAGCGGGTGAAAAGCCCGCTCGCCGGAAGACCAAGGGTTCCTGTCCAACGTTAATCGGGGCAGGGTGAGTCGACCCCTAAGGCGAGGCCGAAAGGCGTAGTCGATGGGAAACAGGTTAATATTCCTGTACTTGGTGTTACTGCGAAGGGGGGACGGAGAAGGCTATGTTAGCCGGGCGACGGTTGTCCCGGTTTAAGCATGTAGGCTGGTTATCCAGGCAAATCCGGATAATCAAGGCTGAGGTGTGATGACGAGGCACTACGGTGCTGAAGTAACAAATGCCCTGCTTCCAGGAAAAGCCTCTAAGCATCAGGTAACATCAAATCGTACCCCAAACCGACACAGGTGGTCAGGTAGAGAATACCAAGGCGCTTGAGAGAACTCGGGTGAAGGAACTAGGCAAAATGGTGCCGTAACTTCGGGAGAAGGCACGCTGGTGTGTAGGTGAAGTCCCTGCGGATGGAGCTGAGACCAGTCGAAGATACCAGCTGGCTGCAACTGTTTATTAAAAACACAGCACTGTGCAAACACGAAAGTGGACGTATACGGTGTGACGCCTGCCCGGTGCCGGAAGGTTAATTGATGGGGTTATCCGTAAGGAGAAGCTCTTGATCGAAGCCCCGGTAAACGGCGGCCGTAACTATAACGGTCCTAAGGTAGCGAAATTCCTTGTCGGGTAAGTTCCGACCTGCACGAATGGCGTAATGATGGCCAGGCTGTCTCCACCCGAGACTCAGTGAAATTGAACTCGCTGTGAAGATGCAGTGTACCCGCGGCAAGACGGAAAGACCCCGTGAACCTTTACTATAGCTTGACACTGAACATTGAGCCTTGATGTGTAGGATAGGTGGGAGGCTTTGAAGCGTGGACGCCAGTCTGCGTGGAGCCAACCTTGAAATACCACCCTTTAATGTTTGATGTTCTAACGTTGGCCCCTGACCGGGGTTGCGGACAGTGTCTGGTGGGTAGTTTGACTGGGGCGGTCTCCTCCCAAAGCGTAACGGAGGAGCACGAAGGTTAGCTAATCCTGGTCGGACATCAGGAGGTTAGTGCAATGGCATAAGCTAGCTTGACTGCGAGCGTGACGGCGCGAGCAGGTGCGAAAGCAGGTCATAGTGATCCGGTGGTTCTGAATGGAAGGGCCATCGCTCAACGGATAAAAGGTACTCCGGGGATAACAGGCTGATACCGCCCAAGAGTTCATATCGACGGCGGTGTTTGGCACCTCGATGTCGGCTCATCACATCCTGGGGCTGAAGTAGGTCCCAAGGGTATGGCTGTTCGCCATTTAAAGTGGTACGCGAGCTGGGTTTAGAACGTCGTGAGACAGTTCGGTCCCTATCTGCCGTGGGCGCTGGAGAATTGAGGGGGGCTGCTCCTAGTACGAGAGGACCGGAGTGGACGCATCACTGGTGTTCGGGTTGTCATGCCAATGGCACTGCCCGGTAGCTAAATGCGGAAGAGATAAGTGCTGAAAGCATCTAAGCACGAAACTTGCCCCGAGATGAGTTCTCCCTGAGACTATAAGTCTCCTGAAGGAACGTTAAAGACGATGACGTTGATAGGCCGGGTGTGTAAGCGCAGCGATGCGTTGAGCTAACCGGTACTAATGAACCGTGAGGCTTAACCTTACAACGCCGAAGATGTTTTGGCGGATTTGAGAGAATTTTCAGCTCTGATTCAGATTAATCGATACGTTGGTGAAACGTGTTGATAAAACAGAATTTGCCTGGCGGCACTAGCGCGGTGGTCCCACCTGACCCCATGCCGAACTCAGAAGTGAAACGCCGTAGCGCCGATGGTAGTGTGGGGTCTCCCCATGTGAGAGTAGGGAACTGCCAGGCATCAAATTTAGCGTGCTGATATGGCTCAGTTGGTAGAGCGCACCCTTGGTAAGGGTGAGGTCCCCAGTTCGACTCTGGGTATCAGCACCACTTTTTAGGTTAAAGTTCGGCACGTTGTAAAGAATTTGCCTGGCGACAATAGCGCGGCGGTCCCACCTGACCCCATGCCGAACTCAGAAGTGAAACGTCGTAGCGCCGATGGTAGTGTGGGGTCTCCCCATGTGAGAGTAGGGAATCGCCAGGCATCAAATAAAGCAGAAGGCCCAGTCGAAAGACTGGGCCTTCTGCTTTTGTGTTATCTGTTATCTGTTGATAAACAGTCCTGCCACCAGGGGGAAACCCGTCAAAGTCGATTTGCTCGTAATGCAGCAAGGGACAGAGAGTTTATTTGCCCGGTTGTCATGTGGATGATGCGCAGAAGAGCAGATACAGGTTCGACGCTAGCCCCAGTATCTGCTGGTCGGGGGTGAATTAGCGGGTCAGAGCAACGATCCCTAACGTGAGGCCGGCTACCGCGGCCGCACCCCCGGCGATTGCGCCTGCGGTTTCCCAGTTGTCTTCTGTTGTGCCTTTCATACAGGTATTGGTATGGACTAAGCGGCCTTGCGAGTCATAAACCGGTACGCAGGGAGAGTCATGGGCACAGCCTGCCAGTAGAGAGGCCAGCAGCGCCACGATTAAATACTTTTTCATGATATTACCTCTGGATAATCCGCAGGGTTGTACTGAGAGCCAGTGCAGAACGGAATGGCTTATTTTATCACCGCGGATTGTCCGGGCCGGAGGCCGAAATCATCTCAATATATGAGCCACGTAAATATCGTGAAGATAAGCAGGGGAATATGCAGAAAAGATGGAGAGAAAGATCGTCTCCCCGCGCTGCCGCATGCGATAGAGGT
This sequence comes from Klebsiella sp. P1927, assembly GCF_018204675.1. Taxonomy (NCBI): domain Bacteria; kingdom Pseudomonadati; phylum Pseudomonadota; class Gammaproteobacteria; order Enterobacterales; family Enterobacteriaceae; genus Klebsiella; species Klebsiella sp. P1927. Next base: position 113,753 of record NZ_CP073377.1, read on the forward strand.
TGTCAGATAGCGGGAAGCTGAGCGGGTTGCTAATATGCCAGGCGAAAAAAAAGCGCCCGCAGGGGGCGCCTTTAAAACCAGGCCGCGTTATTCAGCGTGCCGGGTAAAACGTCGTCTGACGACCACAAAGAAGACCGGAACAAAGAAGATCGCCAGCAGCGTCGCGGTCAGCATCCCGCCCATCACGCCGGTGCCAACCGCATTCTGCGCCCCGCTGCCGGCACCATGGCTAATCACCAGCGGCATGACCCCGAGAATAAAGGCCAGAGAGGTCATCAGAATAGGCCGCAGGCGCATCCGCGATGCCTCCAGCGTGGCCTCAATGATCCCTTTCCCTTCTTTCTCCATCAGATCCTTGGCGAACTCGACGATCAGGATCGCATTCTTGGCCGACAAACCGATCGTGGTCAAGAGTCCGACCTGGAAGTAAACGTCATTATTCAGCCCACGCAGCGTGGCGGCTAACAGCGCGCCAATGACCCCCAGCGGAACCACTAACATGACTGAGAAGGGGATCGACCAGCTCTCATACAGCGCCGCCAGACACAGGAAGACGACGATCAGCGAGATGGCATAGAGCGCAGGCGCCTGGTTGCCGGAGAGCCGTTCCTGGTAAGACATCCCGGTCCAGTCATAACCGATGCCGCTCGGCAGTTTACTGGCCAGCGTTTCCATCAGCGCCATGGCTTCCCCGGTACTTTTGCCTGGCGAAGCTTCACCGAGGATCTCCATAGATGGCAACCCATTGTAGCGCTCCAGGCGCGGCGAGCCATATATCCAGCGTGAAGTGACAAAGGCGGAGAACGGCACCATTTCGCCGTTGGCGCTACGAACATACATGTTGTTAATGTCGCTCGGCAGCATACGGAAGTGGGCATCAGCCTGAACGTACACTTTTTTCACGCGGCCGCGGTCAATAAAGTCATTGACGTAGTATCCGCCCAGCGCGGCTGATATCGTTTCATTGATATCGGAGAGCGATACGCCCAGCGCCTGCGCTTTTTCCTGATCGACATCCAGTTTGAACTGAGGGGTATCTTCCAGCCCATTAGGGCGTACCCGAACCAGCTGATCCGGATGCTGTTTCACCATGCCCAGCAGTTGATTGCGCGCCTGGGTCAGAGCGGTATGACCGAGTCCGCCCTGGTCGATCAGTTCAAAGTCGAAGCCGGTGGCGGTACCCAGCTCAATAATGGCTGGCATGTTGAACGGGAAAACCATGGCGTCTTTGATCTGGCTAAAGGCTACGGTGGCCCGCTTGATGATGGACTCCACGCTGTTTTCATCGCCGCTGCGCGCTTCCCAGGGCTTCAGGCTGACAAACGCCATACCGGAGTTTTGTCCCTGGCCGCTGAAGCTGAAGCCGTTAACGGTAAAGACGCTTTCAACGTTGGCCTTCTCGTTATGCAGGTAGTAATCAGTCACCGTATCCAGGACCTTCTGCGTGCGCTCCTGGGTAGCACCGGACGGCAGCTGGATCATGGTCAGGAAGACGCCCTGGTCTTCGTCGGGCAGAAAGGACGTGTGCAAGCGCATGAACAGCACGGCCATCCCCACGACGATCAGCAGGTAGATCACCAGATAACGGCCAGTTCCACGTAAAATACCGCTGACGCTGTTGGTATAGTGGTTAACGCTCTGGTCGAAGCGGGCGTTAAACCAGCCGAAAAATCCTTTTTTCTCATGGTGTTCAGCTGAGGCTGGCTTCAACAACGTGGCGCAGAGCGCCGGCGTCAGTACCAGCGCAACCAGCACGGAGAGCGCCATGGCGGAGACGATGGTGATTGAAAACTGACGATAAATCGCGCCGGTTGAGCCGCCGAAAAAGGCCATCGGGACAAATACTGCGGAGAGCACCATGGCGATACCCACCAGCGCTCCCTGGATCTGAGACATAGATTTTTCCGTCGCTTCTTTTGGCGAGAGCTTCTCCTCAACCATCACACGTTCGACGTTTTCCACTACTACGATAGCGTCATCGACCAGCAGACCTATCGCCAACACCATGCCAAACATTGTCAGCGTGTTGATGGAGTAGCCAAACATCGACAATACCGCGAAGGTTCCCAACAGCACCACGGGTACGGCAATGGTTGGAATGAGTGTTGCGCGCATGTTCTGCAGGAACAGATACATGACAAGAAAGACGAGAATAATTGCTTCAAAAAGCGTTTTGACCACTTCGTGAATGGAGATTTTGACGAAAGGGGTCGTATCATACGGATAGACCACCTTCATCCCCTGAGGGAAGTAGGGCTGCAGCTCGGCCAGCTTCGCTTTAATCGCGGTGGCGGTATCCAGGGCGTTGGCGCCGGTCGCAAGCTTAATACCCAGACCAGAGGCAGGTTTACCGTTAATTCTGGCGACAACGTTATAGTTCTCTCCCCCCAGCTCAATGCGGGCGACGTCTTTCAGATGGACGACAGAGCCATCGGCATTGACCCGCAGCGTGACCTTGCCAAACTCCTGCGGATCTTTGAGCCGCGTCTGAGCGATGATTGACGCGTTCAACTGCTGGCCTTTCAGCGCTGGCGTGCCGCCGAGCTGACCCGCGGCGATCTGATCGTTCTGGACCTGCAGCGCATTGATGACGTCCACCGGCGTCAGGTTGTATTTATTCAGCAGGTTGCCATCCAGCCAGACGCGCATGGCGTATTGCGCGCCGAACAGCTGCACATCGCCCACGCCGTTGAGGCGGCTAATAGGATCTTTGACATTGGAGGCGACATAGTCAGAAATATCGTCCTGGGTGGTGGTCGGGTTATCAGAGATAAAGCCGGCGACCAACAGGAAGCTGCTACTGGATTTCTCGACGCTAATCCCCTGCTGCTGTACTTCCTGGGGCAGCAGCGGCGTGGCCAGCTGCAGTTTGTTTTGCACCTGTACCTGGGCAATATCGGGATCGGTACCCGATTTAAAGGTGAGCGTAATGGTTACCGAACCGGCAGAGTCGCTGGTCGACGACATATACATCAGATTGTCGATGCCGTTCATATTCTGCTCGATAACCTGAGTGACCGTATCCTGTACGGTCTGGGCATCTGCACCGGGGTAGGTGGCGGAGATCGCTACCGCAGGAGGGGCGATTGTCGGGTACTGAGCTATCGGCAGCTGCAGGATGGCCAGGCCGCCGGCAATCATCATAATGATAGCCAGCACCCAGGCGAAGACCGGTCGATGAATAAAAAACTTAGACATGGCTGGGTATCCTTATTGCACGGCCGGCGCCGCACGCTCCGCTTCCGCTTTGACAGTGACGCCTGGACGGACTTTCTGTAAGCCGCTGACAATCACTTTATCGCCCGGCTTCAGCCCACTGGTGATAAGCCACTTATCGCCAACGGCCTGAGTCGCGACCACTTCCCGGGTTTCAACCTGGTTTTTGTCATTCACCAGCATCACGGAGGCATCACCACGCGGCGTGCGGGTCACCCCTTGCTGCGGTACCAGGATAGCCTGCGGATCGACGCCTTCGTCTATGCGGGCGCGGACGAACATCCCTGGCAGCAGGACATGCTGCGGGTTAGGGAAGATAGCGCGCAGAGTAATTGAGCCCGTACTTTCATCAACAGTGACGTCAGAAAACTGCAGTGAACCTTTGAGCGGATAGGCCTGGCCGTTCTCCATGACCAGCTCAACGCTTTTGGTATCACCGCCGCGCTGCAGGCTTTCCTGCTTAAGGCGCATGAAGTCATTACTGGACTCCGTCACGTCAACATAGATGGGATCGAGCTGCTGGACGGTAGCCAGGGCATCCGACTGGCCGTTGGTGACCAGCGCCCCTTCGGTGACGCTCGATTTACCGATGCGCCCGCTAATGGGGGAGGTTACTTTGGTGTAGGCCAGGTTGATACGGGCCGTTTCTACGGCAGCTTTGGTGGCGATGACATCGGCATCGGCCTGGCGGGCGGTGGCCACTGCCTGATCGTATTCCTGCTGGCTGATATATTTAGTACCCAGCAGTGGAACGTAGCGTTTCACCGTCAAATGGGCGATAGCGGCCGCGGCTTCGGCTTTGGCCTCATCGCCTTTGGCGCTGTTCCACGCCGCCTGGTAGGTCGCCGGATCGATCTGATAGAGCGACTGGCCTGCTTCGACATCACTTCCTTCAACAAAGTTACGCTTCAGAATGATACCGCTCACCTGGGGGCGGACTTCCGCTACGCGAAAAGCAGAGGTTCGGCCCGGCAGTTCGGTGGTGACTGATAGCGGCGCGCTGTTCACGACATGGACCGTCACCTGCGGCGCCTGCGCATGGGGTTGCTGGTTGTCAGAATTATCGCAACCGGTTAGCAATAAGGCCGAGATAATTAAACCGGATAAAAGTGTCACTCTGGCGTGAGTCGTCATGGCGGTTCCTTATAGATTACGTACCCAATCAGGCGGCGAATCTGTGAAAGAAAGAGGGAATCAAAAAGCAGTTTGCCATCCTACAAATAAACGCCGTTGGATGTAAGAGATACTTATTTTTAAGCAATCAGCAAGGCACGCAAAAACAAAAAAATGGTCACTGTAGTATTGCGATTTATCGCAATTGTAAAAGTTGATAAATAGACATTATTTCAGTGAATGTATTTTCCGGTGATATTCACTTGAATAATTAATTCTCTTTTCGCATCAGGATTAACTTGTCTGCATTTTTGCTAAATAATACTTCATGGCAAATGCTAGATTAATTCTAATTAAGAATATCCTATATTATCTGCTTATCGGGAAGTGGGGCCTTGTATGGCAAGAAAAACAAAAGAAGAGGCGCAGCGCACGCGGCAGCTCCTGATTGAGTCCGCAATCCAGCAGTTCGCCCTGCGCGGAGTAACCAACACCACCCTGACGGATATCGCCGATGCGGCGGGAGTGACTCGCGGCGCGGTGTACTGGCATTTTGCCAGTAAGACGGAGCTGTTTAATGAAATGTGGCAGCAGCAGCCGCCGCTTAGAGATTTGATTCAGCCCAGTCAGGCCATAGAGTACGAACATGAGCCGCTAAATGCTTTACGCGAGCGGTTTATTGCAGGCCTGCGCTATATTGCTGCGAATCCTCGACAGCGCGCTCTGATGCAAATTCTTTATCAGCGCTGTGAGTTTTCCAGTGATATGCTTTCGGAATACGAAATTCGCCAACGTATTGGTTTTAATTATTCACTCATTGGCGGCATCCTGCAGTGCTGCGTGCGTAACAATATATTGCCAGCCGAAACAAACATTGAGATGATATTAATTGTTTTACACAGTGCTTTTTCCGGGCTGATTAAAAACTGGCTGCTCGATCCGCAACGCTTCGATCTTTATCAGCAGGCGCCTGCGCTGGTGGATAATATAATGGCGGTGGTCTGTGCTGCGCGTTTATCGGGAGGGCCTGCGCTACGGCTGGTGAATTAGTAATGAGTTCTGTTGGCGCAGATAATAAAAAAGGCGCTTCCCCATGCCGAAGAGCGCCTTTTATATCAAGCAAGCAACTGACTAGTATCAGTTCATGCCGTACTGTCAGATTAGCTGTTTTCATGCTTTGGAGTGGGTTTTGTATTTTATTTAAAATCAATTGGTTATGTGAAATTGTGACTGTATATTGTTCCAGTGCTTTTTGTTGTTTATGCTATTATGCAAGCAATTCTGTATAAACATTTGTATAAACACTTTGGGCTGGGTGGTGGTCTATGGCTGGCGAACTTAACAAACTGAGCGACAGGAAGTTAAAGGGATTACATGGCATCCCGGCCAGTAAGATTGAGTTTTATGCTGATGGTGCCGGGTTGAGCGCTAAGGTAACGAAAGCTGGTGGTATTAGCTGGGTGTTTACTTACCGGCTCGACGGGCAGAAGCTGCATCGGCTAACTCTGGGGCGATACCCTGATATGAGTCTCAAAGAGGCCCGTTCCTCGCGTGATAAATGTCGCCAGTGGCTGGCCTCAGGTAAAGACCCAAAGCACCAGTTGGCGCTAACTACTCAGGAAACGCTTAAACCGGTCACGGTGCAGGAAGCTATCGAATACTGGATACGCGAATATGCGGAAGAAAACCGTGCGAACGTTGAGCGGCATAAAGCGGAGCTACGCAAGCATATTTACCCTTACATTGGAAAAATGGCGCTCGCTGACTGCGAAACCCGATACTGGCTTGACTGCTTTGACAGGATGAAAAAGAAAACGCCAGTTGCTGCGGGTTATGTATTTCAGATGTGTAAGCAGGCTCTGAAATTCTGCCGCGTTCGCCGTTACGCCGTCAGTACCGCCCTTGAAGATTTGAGTATTCCCGATGTTGGTAAAAAGCAGGCGAAAAAAGATCGGGTACTGAAAGATAAAGAGGTTGGGGGATTATGGGCTGCTATATCGTCCGGCGATACTTTTCTGCCTTACTACACAAACTTGCTCAGGATCACCACTTTGTTTGGTTGCCGCACCCAGGAGGCCAGATTGTCAGAGTGGGCCGAATGGGATATGGAGGCATGGGTGTGGACAGTACCAAAAGCGCATAGTAAAGGCGGTGAAAAGATTGTGCGTCCAGTTCCAGAGGCGATGCGTTCATTTATTGAAATGCTCCACGATGAAACAAAATCATCCGGCTACCTTCTTGGGGTTGTGAAGAATAGCGAAGCGGTTAGCCAGTGGGGCCGTAGTGTTTATAAAAAACTGAGGCATTCTGAACCCTGGACATTGCATGATCTACGGCGAACGCTTGCAACGCATATGAATAATATGGGTATAGCTCCGCACGTTGTTGAACAGTTGCTGGGCCACTCAATGCCAGGGGTTATGGCGATTTATAACCGTAGTCTGTATCTGCCGGAGAAACTGGACGCGCTGAATAAGTGGTATGATCGCTTAGAACTTCTTGCGGGTAATCATCAAAATGTGGTTCTGTTAACTGTAGCGAATAGAGATTAAACTGGTCTTGCGAGTCTAGGTCGGCCAACCGAAAAGCGGGAAACCCTACCCGCCTGGCTCGCAAGTTAATTAGGGGCGTTGAGGGTAGCGTTATGGCAGAAAAAGAAATAAAGATTCCATTTTCATATTGTAGATTGTCCAGAGGTGCATCATTTCTGGGGGTTGAACCGTCAGATTTGATCAACCTTGCTATTGAAAATAAAATCGAAATAAGCATGATGCTGAAAAGGTTTCACTGCCGAATCCTTCTTCGTGAAGATTTTAGTGATGTAAAGGATTGGTATTCATCACTATATTTTCCTCGTACTTTTAATTCTATGTCAGGGCAAACCCGCGCGATAACGAATCACTCTTTTATTGAATTTACTAATGGCCGTTATTTTGAACCTGATAAACTATTATCTGGTTCAGACATCTTTACGGAACAAGAAAGTAAAGGGTTCCTTGTCGGATATGGCTTTGCATTAGGTCTGTGGCGGGTAATGCCCGATCAGTTTGAGTCATCTTTACCTGTGAAGGATTTTTTCCCCGGATTTTTCCCGTGCCTCACGGGCGGTGAAACTCCAGTAATTCAGATTCTGCCAGCCCAACCTTTTATCGATCAGGCTAATGGCAAGAGGTTTAATTTCGACCCTTATGAGTTTGAAGCCGGGTATGATGATTTATGGGTTACTAATTATGATATTAAACGGCTTATGGAAAGCGGCCTTGATTTCGATAAGCTGCCAATGCTCAATGATATTGAACGACCTGATTTAGACTCTGATTCAAAAAATAGTATTAATAAACGCTCAGAAAGTGCAAAAGAAAAACATGCACGAAATGAACTATTAATTTTAAGTGCTGCAATAAAATTCAAAGAAACAAGTTCTGATATTTTCAATGAAAAGTGCTTGAAAAAAGATGGGAGCTACAATTTCTCAGCATGGGCCAGAGAACTTTCCGACAGAGTGCACTTATTTCCTGACGGACAATGCCCGGTCAAGAGCGTTGACACAATTACCTCATACATTAGTAGGCACTTTAAGTTTTAATTGTAGTAGCTTCTAAACGTTAGAAAGGGTGTTCTAATCATTAGATTACCCTTTTTAGAATTAAACACGCCTTTTTAAATTTTAGAAGCCATTTTTATTAATTTACTTTAGACAAATACTTCCCCCACAACGCAAGAACAGACAGGAAAGGCTCCTTCTGATTGCGTTAAGTGGAGGAAGCATGTCAAATACTCGTTTTACCCCGCCAACACCAGAACAACGCCGCACCATTCTCGCAGAATATGGCATTAAGTTTGATCGCCGTATTCGTGAAAGTGAATGCTTCGAAATAACCAGCCTTTCCCGTTCCACCCGCTGGTATATGGAGAACGAAGGTAAATTCCCGCCACGCTGCCACTTTGGCCGTAATAGTTGCGCATGGCTTCTGTCAGATGTTCTTTGGTGGGTTCGCAATCCACCTGCTGTTGAGAACGTCAACACCCCTTACAACCGTAAATCCGCGTAAGGGGGGCGCTATGCAAAAATTAAATGAGTTGGTTCCGGTTAACCCCGGAAATATTGGCGGCGTGACGGTATCGCTGGTCAGTGCAAAAAAACTCCATGAGTTTCTCGGCGTTGGGCGTGATTTCACCACATGGATTAAGGGGCGTATCAGCCAGTATGGTTTTACTGCTGGTGTAGATTTTACGGTGGTTGAAAATTTGAGCGCCCCCGTTTCGGGGAGCGCAAAATATCGCCAACAAATTGCACATGATTACCTGATCACCATCGACATGGGTAAAGAGCTGGCAATGGTTGAGCGCAACGAAAAAGGGCGGGAGGTGCGCCGCTATTTCATCAACTGCGAACGCCAGGCAAAAGCCGCCGCTAATATCCCCCAGACGTTACCGGAAGCCCTGCGCCTTGCTGCTGATCTGGCCGAAAAGGCAAGCGAACTTGAAAACCGGCTGGTGGCCGCTGCGCCAAAAGTTGATTTCGCTGATCGCGTGGCGGAGATCAGTAAGGGGATTTCCATTCCAAACTATGCCAAAGCCGTAGGGCTTGGCCCCATCAAATTATTCGGCTGGATGAGGCAACAGGGGATTCTCATCAATGGTGGCCAGCGCCACAACCTGCCTATGCAGCGTTATATCGATAGCGGTTATTTTGCCGTTCGCCAGGGAACGTATGAAACGAATGGCGAGGTAAGAGCCTCATTCACAACGATGCTGACGGGGAAGGGTGAGCAGTGGTTAACGAAAAGACTGATCGCTGGTGGTGTATTGCCGGAGGTGCCGAATGCTGACGCTGAATAAAACAAAGGCAGCTTTGCAGAGCTGCCAATGTCACTACGAAAAACCGAAACAGATTAAGCATACCAGGGTTAATGCTGGTGGTCAAAGAATGAGCCAGCGCAATTCTGCGCCCGCTGATTTTATTCAGCCTTTTGGCTCAATACCTTTCTTTCGGAGGGCTTCCCGGCCTAATTCCTTCATCCAATTTGCGAGGCTAACACTCTCTGCTTGGGCTTCTTTTTCAAATTGCTCTTTAAGTTCGGGGGGGATTCGAATCTGGAACGCTGGTGCTTTCCCCGCTCCTTTTGGTTGCCGATCTCGTTTAATGGGTGTTGACATGTGCGTACCTATTGGCGTACTGTTTTCTTTAATAGGTACACACCTTAACACGGTGCTATCTAAAAAAACAACGCCCCGGACTGTTCGAGCAGTACCGAGGCGTCTCACCAAACCGTTAAGTGAGGTAACAGTTATGGCTGACAATCAGTCTACCCAAACTCGCCCGGAATTTACATGGTTATTCCTGGCAACCCCAGATCACACTCCTGAATGCACCCCAGTAGTGCTTCGCTTTGATGCTGACACGGAAGCTAAAGCCCGCGCCGCTTTCCCCGGCTGGGATTTAGTTTTTGCCGCCAAAATCCGCGCTCAGGCTCCTTGCCGCGTTGCGTTCTTCGATTACACCACCCGCCGCGGGTGGGAGTTCGACAGCGCCGCGATTCAGGAGGTGCGTCATGCGTAAGGTCAAATGGTCGGAAATTGACATTGAAGATGAACTGCGCCGCCTGGAAGCGTTGCTCTCAACATCGCTGTATATGAATTTTGATGATGAAACCGAGTACAGCGTTGCGATGGATCTGATCAGCATGTCGTTGTCCCGCGTTCGTGAACTAAAAGCGGCAAGTGAGGTGACCCATGCGTGATATTTACCATCAGCTTGTTAAGAGCACTCCTGATTTTAAAAACTTCACTGATGAGGCTTTGGCTGAATCCAGCGATTTATATTCTGCTGGCGCATTTGCCATCAATAGTGCGCTCACACTGATCGGCAATCTGGCGTTTGATGCAACCAATGCAGAGGACTATTCCGATGAAGATGCCCGGCGTGATTTGATCCTTGTAAGCCATGCATTGCGTCACCTTCCCAGAATGGCGCAAGCACTCAATCAGAGTAGTGATGCTGCGGATTATGTGCGTACCCAGCGTAATAACGCGGGGGAGCAATCATGATCAGTCTCTTGAAATTTAACGAGCTGGAAAACCGTGTCGATTTGCTGGTTAACCGCGTCCTGGAGTTAGAACAGCAGGTGCGCACACTCACCGAAAGCCAGGGGGGAGATATTCCTCCCGGTATGGCTCCGGTCGCCACGCTGGCGGCTGAGTTCGGCATATCGACGAAAAAAGCCGAAGAGCTGGCAAAAAACACGGGCGTGATGCTGGTCAGAATGAAAGCTGGTGGCTTTATCGCGCCGGATAACAAGTTCAGAGAGGTGGCGAGGCAGGTTCTGCGCAGCGCGAAGCGCAAATATGGATCGGCGTACTGGTATCACCCATTACTTGGCAAATTTCAGATGAGCGGAGGTATCCCGCAATGACCGATATTTTTGAAGTGATAGGCCCATTGTTCCGCAAACTGACCGAAACCTGTATTGCTCACCAGATAGCGGAAACCGGTTCGGCAACCTTGCTGGTGGAAAGCGATAAGTATATGGCCCGCTATCGCTTCACGCTGGAGCCGCGCGTAACTGAAAACGTATTGATGAAATATATGATTTTTGGCTGCTTTGAAGAATTCGGGCGCGATGAGGGGTTAAGGCGTTTGCGGGATATTCTGCTGACCTGCTTTACCGACGATGGCGATATTAACGAAATGGGGTTGCAGATAGTGAAAAGCTGCCACCTTGAGTACCTGCATGAAGACCTGGGCGCGGATATGTCCAATAAGGTGTTGCACTGATGAAGATGAAGAATGCCCCGAATATCAAATTTCTGCCGAAAGATAAATTTACTGAGGCGATTATCTTTGCGGGTGAAGATGCCTATTCACATGTGCAGCACTGGATCGAGAGCGAAGGTAAAAGGGCGTGGGATGATGTACCGCCTGTTTATCTGGGCAAAAGGCAACTGGCAGAACTGGAACGATTAAACATCGTTGATAACGGCCGTCGCAGTGTTCGTGTGATCCGAGCTGGCGAGCTTTCCGAAATGCAGATAAGCACTATCGCAACCAAATTGGCGCTGGCGGATGTGAAAGAGGCCCGGCTGTTTAATGGCATGTTTGAGCCTCAGCCGAAGGAGGACTGGACGGGCAGGCTTCCACGTCTCAAAGAAGAGGCCGAACGCGGGGAAAGTATTGTGGTGAACCTGCCTGTGAAAAAACGGGAGCCAAAGCCTGAACCGGGCGATGAACTCAAACCCCGCGTGGAAAGCCGCAGCGATGGCCTGTACTGGATCACGCCAAAGGTGGACAAGGATAGTGGCGAGATCATCAATAACGAAACGTGGCTGTGCTCGCCTCTTGAGGTGGTCGGCTCCGGTAGTGACGGGGCAGAGCGCTATCTTGTTTTGCGCTGGCGTTCGCCGCGTGGCCATGAAGATATTACCAGGGCGATCCCCTGTGCTGATATCGGTGAGCGCGACGGCTGGCGCTCACTTAAAGCTGGTGGGGTGAATGTGACCACTAAAAGCACCTTCCGGGCGATTCTGGCCGACTGGTTGCAGCAAAGCGGCACTGATCGGGAATGGATTATCACCCATACCACTGGCTGGCATCATGGCGCATATATCATGCCTGATGGTGAAGTGATTGGTGATCCAGAGACGCCCATTCTCTTTAACGGTCGCAGCGCTGCATCTTCCGGGTATGCCATTGCTGGTACTGCTGCTACCTGGCGGGATTCCGTCGCCCGTCTGGCCGGGGGCAATCCGTCCATGATGCTGGGCGTGGCAGCGGCATTATCCGCGCCGCTTATTGGCCTGGTGGGTGCTGATGGTTTCGGCGTCCATTTGTTCGAGCAGTCGAGCGCCGGTAAGACCACTACCGCCAATATTGCGAGCAGCCTGTGGGGTGAGCCTGATGCGTTGCGGCTTACCTGGTACGGTACTGCGCTTGGCATAGCAAACGAAGCGGAGGCGCATAACGACAGCCTGTTACCGCTTGATGAGGTAGGACAGGGCAGCAGTGCCAAAGATGTTGCCACGTCTGCTTACACCCTGTTTAACGGCGCCGGAAAGTTGCAGGGAGCCAAAGAGGGCGGCAATCGGGAGCTTAAACGCTGGCGCACTGTGGCGATCAGTACCGGGGAAATGGATATTGAAACCTTCCTGGCTGCTGGTGGGCTGAAAGTGAAAGCGGGCCAACTGGTGCGCTTGCTCAACATCCCTATGGAGAAATCGACGGCCTTTAACGGTCTGCCAAACGGCAAGGCTCATGCTGACGCATTGAAAGAAGCCTGGATTGATAACCACGGGGCGGCGGGGCGTGAGTGGGTTAAATGGCTGGCAGCTAACCAGCAGGAGGCTAAACAGGCGGTACGTGACGCGCAAACGCGCTGGCGCGGCCTCATCCCGGCGGATTACGGTGAGCAGGTACACCGCGTGGCCGAACGCTTTGCAATCCTCGAAGCCGCGCTGGTAACTGGTGCATCAATCACCGGATGGAGTGAACAGGCCAGCCGTGACGCTATCCAGCATAGCTTTAACGCCTGGGTGAAAGAGTTCGGCACTGGTAACAAAGAGCACCAGCAGATCATCGAGCAGTGCGAGGCGTTCCTGAATGCCTACGGTTTAAGCCGCTTTGCACCGTTGCCCTATGATCCCTCCAGTATGCCGATTCGCGATCTGGCCGGGTATCGAAAGCGCAAAAGCAGCCATGATGATGCGCCGCTGGTGTTCTATACGTTCCCCGCAACGTTTGAGAAGGAGATAGCTCAGGGCTTTAACGCCAGGCAGTTTGCCCGCGTGCTTGCCGCTGCTGGCTTGCTTTCTGAGCCGTCCAGCGGGCGTGGATACCAGCAGAAATCCCCGCGTATTGATGGGCGTCAAATCAACGTTTATGTGCTTCACCAGGTTGCGGAAGGTGGAGAAGAATAAATTACACATGTGAGGGTTGTTAATGTTGGTTCAGTTGGTTCAGTGTCTATTGGTTATGTTCATATGGCTGTTTTATATGGGTTTAATGTCAAAAAAATGAACCAACACTGAACCAACAAATAGCAGTTTTGAACCAACAAACGGGCAGTTTGAACCAACATTTTAGAACCTCATGGACTGAACCAACATGAAAATACCCAATGTTGGTTCAAATCGGGGCTTTGTTGGTTCACTCATCGAAAAATAATCCTTATAAAACAATAATCTTTACAAATTGAACCAACTGAACTGACTGAACCAACATAGTTTTGTATATATACGTGAAAAATAAAGAGGTCATTAATGAAACTGATTGGCAAAGATAACGGGCATATGAGCGATCTCAAGTTTCTCTACAGCGCCGTTGATGAGCTTTCAAATAAAGATGAGATTACGGTGACGGATTTTCTGGCTCTGAGCGCTTTTGTCACTTCTGAAAAACTTGATCTGGAATCGTACCAGTCTGGGCTGGAAGAAGGGGGGCAAGAGTTGTCGAAAGACGCCAGCGCTTACCTCGATCTTCTACAGAGGATTGCGGCTGATTTGTCGTACCCAACCTCTGGCCTTGAGAACGCTATCCATAGCGCACAATCAACAGCAAGCTGGGCTTTCTATCAGTGGGGGCTGGATAAAGAATAATCATCCAGCCATATAAGCTAAAGGCCTGGTTTTTTCCCAGGCCATATTTTAAAGCAGACCTAACAGCGCAGAAGCGCCAGCGCCAACGATACTGGCAACGGTGCTATTTTCCAGTAACTGTTTCAACATTGATTTAGCCTGTGGATCGCCAGATTTAGCTACTTTCTCGACAAGTTCAGTAATACTGATATTCACCAGCATATGATTACTTTCACCTATTTGAACTTGCTCACCACTGACGGAGCCAATATTAAAAGTATTCATGCTCTTTGCTGTCCTGTGTGCGTCGGAAGAAAGATTCTCTACGGATAACGTAAGTAAGTGAGGATGCGTTGTACCTGCGTTCAGCGTTCCGTTCTTTGATATTGAAAGATCGACAACTTTAAGACTTAACTCGCGGCTTCCAATCTTCTGAATCAGAATATCACCCAATTCAATTTGCGGTTCGTCAGTAAACGGGATATCTACCTGATTTTTTCCTGTGTTCCTGCTTCCTTTAAACTCCTCGCCGGAAATTAAAAAAATATCCGGGTATGCCATATCGTCAAAATCGAAGTCCATAAAATCCCCCAGAAGTGGTGTTTTTCCCGTTCATATTATCAAACCTTGTAAATTATTTGTTCTCCTGTTTTCGCTGCTGTTTGCGACAACATAGAGGTGTTTACTCATTGATTATTATGTATATCTTGAAGAGTGGCACTCAGACGTGAGCCGCCACTGTCCACCTGGTTTTTTTCCCGTTCTGCGACGGTTTCCTTTCCAGGTGGACATCCCTCCAAGCGCTGGTTTCACGTCTCAACGTTAATTGTTACGGAAACCACTCCATGAAGAAATTACTTGAATTACGCCAGCAGAAAGCCGCACTCAAAACCCAGATGCGTTCCATGCTGGAAAAAGCTGACAGCGAAAAGCGAAGCCTGAACGATGAAGAGGGCAAGCAGTTCGATGAACTCCGCGCCCAGGCTGATGCGCTTGAAGTTGAAATTACCCGCCTTGAGGCCGTCGCCGACGATCAGCGCAATCTGCCTGGTACTTCTGTTGAAGGTAAAGGTGTAAGCAACGATGAGCTGCGCCACTACATCATGACCGGCGATACCCGCTCTCTCTCCACGTTGGTGCAGGCTGACGGCGGCTATACCGTTATCCCTGAGCTGGACAAAGAGATCATGCGCCAGTTGCAGGATGACAGCGTGATGCGCTCCATCGCTACGGTGAAGACCACCAAAACCAACGAATACCAGAAGCTGGTATCAGTGGGTGGCACTACCGTTAAGCGCGGCACCGAAGGCGAAGCGCGTACCGAAACCAGCACACCTAAGATGGAGCGCGTTGATATCAAACTCAACCCGATCTACGCCTACCCGAAAACCACTCAGGAAATTCTCGACTTCTCCGAAGTTGATATTCTGGGTTGGCTGTCTTCCGAAATCACCGACACCTTCACTGCTACCGAAGAAACCGACTTTGTGAACGGCGACGGTGATAAAAAATCCAAAGGGTTCCTGTCCTATCCGCGTGCGGCCACCAGCGATAAAACCCGTCCGTTCGGAACGCTGGAGAAAATGGAAGCTGCTGCCGTTTCCTCTGATGGCTTGATCGACCTGCTGTATAAGCTGAAAGCCAAATACCGTAAAAATGCCGTATGGGTGATGAACTCCAATACTGCCGCTACGCTGCAAAAGCTGAAAAACGGCAACGGGGATTACATCTGGCGTGATCGTCTCGTCGCTGACTCTCCCGATACCCTCCTTGGCCGTCCGGTTCAATATCTGGAAACCATGCCTGATGCGGCTGCGGGTGAAGCGTTCCTGGCAGTCGGGGACTTTAAGCGCGGTTACTTTATCGTGGATCACACTACTGGCGTGCGTACCCGCCCCGACAACATCACCGAACCTGGTTTCTACAAGGTGCATACCGATAAATACCTGGGCGGTGGTGTGGTGGACTCCAACGCCATCAAGGTGCTTGAGCTTTCCGGTTCAGGTTCCTGATCTGACGTTTAAGGGGCTTCGGCCCCTTTTTGCCCTTTGTGGAGTCCAACAATGAAAACAATCGATTTTGAAATCCGTACCTCCGAACTGAGCGCCAGCAACAAAAAGCTGGTGGGCTATGCCGTGCGCTGGAACAGCCTGTCAGAGGTGATCTGGGATGAGTTCCGCGAGCAGTTTGCGCCGGGGGCGTTTAAAGACAGCCTGGCATCCGGTAGCGATGTGCGTGCACTGTACGAGCATAACTATACCCAACTGCTGGGGCGTACCAAATCCGGCACGCTGGTGTTGTCCGAAGATGATACCGGGCTGCGTTTCGAGCTGACCCCGCCAAACACCCAACTTGGCAATGATGTGCTGGAGCTGGTGGAGCGTGGAGACATTTCCGGCATGAGCTTCGGGTTCCGTGCGCTGAAAGAGTCCTGGGATATTACTCCTACACCGTATATTCGCACTGTTACCGCTGCCGAGCTGCGGGAGATCACCGTTACTTCTATGCCTGCTTACCCTGAGTCCGGCGTGGAAATTGCGCACCGTTCTCTGTTCTCCCAACATCCTGAACTGCGCCGTGCTGGTGATAACCGCCGACGCTGGGCTGACTTAGCGGGGCTGTGATATGTGGAATATCTGGCCTTTTGGCCGTAAATCTGAGCCATCCGAACAGCGCAGCATGACGATTGATGAGTTTCTGGCGATGGCAGGGATTCCAAATACCGGATCAGGCGAATATGTGTCTGCCGGTACTGCGGAATCCCTGCCGGCGGTGATGAATGCCGTGTCAGTTATCAGTGAGGCAGTGGCAACAATGCCCTGCTATCTCTACCGCGTGCACAACGATAACGGGCGAGAAGCGCGAGAGTGGTTGAGTAATCATCCGGTAGATTTTCTCCTGAATGAGCAACCTAACGATTGCCAGACGCCTTACCAGTTCAAGCGCACGATGATGCGCCATTGTCTGCTGAACGGTAACGCCTATGCGGTGATCCAGTGGGGCCGCGACGGTCAGCCGGAATCCCTGCATCCGTATGCGCCGGGGGAGGTTGTTCCTGAGCGTATCGGCCAGCATAAGTACAAATACACTGTTACTGAGCCGTTTACCGGGGCAGTGCGCACCTACTTGCAGGAAGAGATTCTGCACCTGCGTTACTCGACCGATGATGGTTTTCTGGGGCGCTCGCCGATCACCATCTGCCGTGAAGCGCTGGGGTTAGGTCTGGCCCAGCAGCGCCACGGTGCCAGCATTATGAAAGATGGCATGATGGCGGCGGGCGTAGTCACTACTGCTGAATGGCTCGATAGTGTGAAGGGTAAGCAGGCGCTGGACGCGCTTGAGCGCTACAAAGGTGCCAGAAATGCCGGTAAAACACCGATCCTTGAAGGTGGCATGGACTATAAGCAGCTTGGCATGAGCAATCAGGATGCTGAGTGGCTGGCCTCCCGGCGCTTCACCATCGAAGATATTGCCCGCATGTTTAACGTTTCTCCCATCTTCCTGCAGGAATACAGCAACAGCACCTACAGCAATTTTAGTGAGGCGAGCCGCGCCTTTCTTACCATGACAATGCGCCCGTGGCTGGCGAACTTTGAGCAGCAGATTAAATCCGCGTTGCTGGTGGCATCGCCTGTACCCGGAATTCGTTATCAGGTGGAGTTCGACTCTGCCGATCTTCTTCGAGCCACTCCAACCGAACGTTACGCAACTTATGAGCGCGGTATCAAGAACGGGATCATGAACCCGAACGAAGCCCGCGAACGCGAAGGGATGCCGCCGCGTGAAGGGGGCGACGAATACAGCCAGGCATGGAAGCAGGAAGTGAAGGTCAGTACCGGTTCTGAGAATAAGGAGGATGCGTCATGAGGCCGGGAGGATTAAGGCAACGCGTTACGATTCAGAATTTTACTACCAGCCGAACCCCTTCTGGTGGCGTCATTCAGGAATGGTACGACGTTGCGACAGTCTGGGCAGAAGTTAAGGGGATCAGTGGCCGTGAGCTGATTGCTGCGGGTGCTGAAATGTCCGAGGTTACATTTCGTATGTGGGTACGTTACCGCTCTGACGTAACCAGCGCCAGCCGGATCATCTGGAAACAGAAAGGACATGATGCAAAAGCATTTGATATTCAGTCGGCAATTCCTGATGAAAAGGCTACCAGGCTGGAGTTGCTTTGTAAGGGAGGGCTTAAGCCGTGAGTGAACTAATTGGGCTTGATGAGGCAAAACTTCACTGTCGCATCGATAACGATGATTCCTATGAAGATGCAATGATTCAGGCATACATCGAAGCGTCACTGGAAGTCTGCCAGAAGCATATCGGTAAACGGTTCGGTGCTGGCCTGGAATTTACTCCTGCCATCAAGATCGGATGCCTTATGTACGTTTCCCAACTGTACGAATACCGCACGATGATTAGTGATGTGGAGGCGAAAGAGATCCCCCTTGCTATCTCTGCATTGTGGTCTGTGTATCGCGATGTGGGGGTGTACTGATGCCGTGGCAACCAATGCGCCGGTGCACTGAGCCGGGATGCAATAAGCGGGTGAAGTCTGGTAAGTGCTATGAGCACAAGCGCGAAGCCTGGCGGGCGGAAGATGCCAGACGCGGCCACCGTCGCGCCCGTGGTTACTCAGCATCATGGGAGAAGTACCGCGCTCAGTATCTGAAACGTCAGCCGCTATGTGTCGAGTGCCAGAAGTTGGGCCTCTACGTTCCTGCAAAGATTGTCGATCACATCATCCCTATCGACGGCGGTGATGATGTTCTGTTCTGGCCTGAGTGGAATCACCAGCCGTTATGCCAGACGCATCATAACCAGAAGACCACACAGCAAGACCCTATCACCAAAGCCAACCGCAAAGCGGGGATGTACCACGAGCAGGAAGAGCGGGCAGCACAGCGCAATAACTGGATGTATGAGGTTGATCATGAATGAGAAAGACGTGGTGAATCTGTATCAGTCGCTGGCCCGATGCCGTGATGGCTTCATGCAGACCCGCACCAGACGCGATGAGCGCCAGCCTGTGCAGCGCATGAGTGAGCGTGACCGGGAGTTGCGGGAATGCTTCCGCAACCGCTGACAGGCCGCACCGATGGGGTGGGGGAGGTTTTCAGGACGAACACGAGGGCGCCAGGCACCACCCGCCCCCTCAAATTTTTACGCACGGTGATTTTTTTGAAAATAAAACGCGATGGAAACGAGAAATTTTTATGGCAAGACCACCAAAACCGCCAGCTTACCTTGATGAGTTAGCCGCGCAGCAGTGGAAAGCGAAAGCGAAGCAACTGGCCGAGCGTGGCGATCTGACACCCGCCGACTGGAACAACCTTGAGCTTTTTTGCGTCAACTATTCGATGTACCGCAAAGCCGTGGAAGACCTTGCCAGCCGTGGGTTCAGCATTGTTAACAGCCAGGGTGGCGAGAGCCGAAATCCGGCACTGAGTGCAAAGGCCGATGCTGAAAAAATCATGATTAAAATGTCGTCGCTGCTGGGCTTTGATCCGGTAAGCCGTCGCCGTAACCCGGTGGAAACGGAAGAGGAGGACGAGCTTGACCGTCTGGAATGAGTACGCAAATGCGATAAAAAAGGGCGAAATTCCGGCCTGTAAGCGCGTAAAACAGGCCGTGGAAAGGTACTTTTCCGACCTGAATGACCCTCGTTATGAGTTCGATACGGCGACCGTAGAGCGGTTTATTGCGTTCTCCCGGCTCTGTCCTCACGTCAAAGGCCCGCTTCGGGGCCAGCCAATTGATCTGGAACCGTGGCAGCAGTTCGCCTTTGCTAACCTGCTGGGCTTTAAAGTCAGAGAGACAGGCCGCCGTAAGTACAGCAGCGCTTTTATTGAGGTGCCGCGCAAGAACGCCAAATCCACCGTAGCCGCCATGCTGGCTAACTGGTTTCTGGTAATGGAGAAGGGCCAGCAGGATATCTACACGGCGGCGGTGAGCCGGGATCAGGCCCGAATCGTGTTCGACGATGCCCGCCAGATGTGCCTGCTGTCAAAACCGCTGAAAAAGCGCGTAAATATTCAGGCGCATAAAGTCATTTTCCCGAAGAGCAACAGCCTGCTAAAGCCGCTGGCGGCGAAAGCGGCCACCATTGAAGGGACTAACCCCAGCCTGGCGATTGTCGATGAATACCACCTTCACCCGGATAACGGCGTTTATTCCGCCCTTGAGCTGGGTATGGGCGCACGTCCTGAGGCGATTTTGTTCGCCATCACGACAGCCGGGAGTAACGTTGTCTCCGCCTGTAAACAGCATTATGACTACTGCTGTCAGATTCTGGCCGGGGAAGAGAGCAATGACTCGCTGTTTGTCCTGATCTACGAACTGGACGACGAAAGCGAGGTTGAGCAGCCGGAAATGTGGATCAAGGCTAACCCTAACCTGCATGTGTCCGTTGACGCGGCGAAACTGGAATCCACCATCCAGAAAGCGCGCGGCATTCCGTCGCAGTGGGTGGAGATGCTGACCAAGCGTTTCAATATCTGGTGCCAGGGCTCCACGCCGTGGATGGGGGCCGGCGCATGGGATGCCTGTGCGCTCGACTATACCGAAGACGATCTGGCCGGAATGGAGTGCTACGCCGGGTTTGACCTGTCCTCAACCAGCGATATTACCAGCGTGAGTTACGCTTTCCCGTTTGAACGCGAGATCAGGCTTCTTACCCGGCACTATCTGCCCGAAGCGCAGCTACTTAACGTTGCTAACAAAAACCGCGCCATCTATCGCCAGTGGGTAAAAGCGGGATGGATACGCACCACCCCCGGCGACTGTATCGACTATGACCGCATCCGTGACGATATCCTGCGCGACGCTGAAACATTCAATATCCGGCTGGTGGGCTTTGATACGTGGAACGCCACACACCTGCGCACCCAGCTACAGGGGGCGGGGCTTGATGTGGAGCCGTTCCCGCAAACCTATCTCAAGTTCAGTCCGGTAGCGAAATCCTTTGAGGTTTTTGTTAACCGCAAGGTGGTGCGCCATCGTGGCGATCCGGTTCTGGCCTGGGCGATTGGAAACGTGGTGATGGAGTCCGACGCCAACGCCAATATCAAGCCCAACAAAAAGAAATCCTCTAACAAGATAGACCCTGCGGTTTCTGCGCTTATGGCGTTCGGCACATTCCAGGCAGAGCACGAGGATTTTGCATTCGATATGAGCGATAGCCATAAGCAGCGACTTGCCGAATTTACCGGGATTTGAATATGCTCAAACACAAGAAAATTGAATCTGTGATCGACGAAATGGCACGTCAATTGGGCCATGAACTTAACGGGCAGGATAAGCTGGTAATCCGCACTAAAACAGCTATGGTTTTGGCCGCTAAACAGCGGCACCGCCAGCGGATGGAAGCGCCACCCTATCAGTGGAAAAAGCCCGATAAATTAAGGCGTTGAAAGAGGTTCATCCCCCATAAAGCACCAGTATTGTTCTGGTGCTTTTTTGTTTGTTCAGACAAAGCTGTATAAACATCTGTATAAACATTAATAAAAAAGGCGCTATCCCATGCCGAGTAGCGCCTTTTTATTCAATAACATAGCTGAAATGTATCAGTTCATGCCGTATTTTTTCAGTTTTTTACGCAGCGTACCGCGGTTGATGCCCATCATCAGAGCAGCGCGGGTCTGGTTACCACGGGTGTATTGCATCACCATGTCCAACAGGGGCTGTTCAACTTCAGCCAGTACCAGCTCATACAGGTCATTCACATCCTGACCGTTCAGTTGAGCAAAATAGTTCTTCAGTGCCTGTTTAACCGAGTCACGCAGGGGCTTTTGAGTTACCTGATCCTGAGAGTTAACGGTAGAAACGGTCAGTACGTCAGAATTTACGCGTTGTTCGAACATAGTTCTGTCAGCTCTTTATTTCTATTACGCAAAATTTTCGAAGTATGCCTCCAACGCCTCCAGCTGTTCGCTGGCATCCTCAATGGCGTTGAATGTGCGCCGAAACTGGTCATCTGGAGCATGTTCCTGAAGATACCAGGAGACGTGTTTACGCGCGATTCGGTACCCTTTTGCCTGACCATAAAAGTCATGCAACTCCCGAACGTGCGCACAAAGCAAGCGCTTCACCTCTGCCAGCGGCAGCGGGGGCAGCAGCTCTCCAGTGTCCAGATAATGCTGGATTTCCCGAAAGATCCAGGGTCTTCCCTGAGCTGCACGGCCTATCATCAGGGCATCAGCCCCTGTATAGTCGAGCACAGCTCTGGCTTTAAGCGGGTCAGTAATGTCGCCATTCGCGATAATCGGAATGGAAACTTTCTGCTTAACTGCCCGAATACTGTCGTACTCAGCGTCTCCGTTAAACAAACAGGCGCGGGTGCGTCCGTGAATAGTCAGAGCCTGAATGCCACACTCTTCGGCCAGTTGGGCAATCTCTACGCAGTTACGGTGTTCCGGTTCCCAACCGGTGCGAATCTTGAGAGTCACAGGAACGTCCACCGCGTTAACGACCGCCGTCAGGATCGACTTCACCTGGTCGGGGTACTGCAAGAGGGCTGAACCTGCAAGCTTGCGATTCACCTTTTTCGCCGGGCATCCCATATTGATATCAATAATCTGGGCGCCGCTTTCCACGTTAATCCGCGCGGCGGCAGCCATCTCTTCCGGCACGCTACCGGCGATTTGCACGGTACGAATACCGGGCTCATCGATATGCACCATCCGTAAACGGGACTTGTCGCTCTCCCACACCTGTGGGTTAGAAGACATCATCTCGGAAACGGTTAAACCCGCTCCCATCTCGTAGCACAGCGTCCGGAATGGTCTGTCAGTAATGCCAGCCATGGGCGCTGCGATCAGGCGATTTCTGAGCTGGTGGTGTCCGATGCGCATGAGTTAAGAAATGACCATACTGTGACTGCAAGGCGGCGTATATTACGCATTTTTTGCACGAGATGAAAGGCCAAACTTTGAGCAATCCTCTGTTGCAGATCAATGAATCCGGGACTAGCGTAAAAGGGATGAATAAATACTTATATTAATCATTGATTTAATGGATGATGGATAATTTGTGTCCATTTATAAAATCATAAAACTTCTCGATTTTTCTTGGATAAACTGGCCGCATGGCGATATAAAACGCTGTTTTTGTAGCCAAAAAAGTGCTCTGTAGTGCGATCTGCCTCTCATTTCCTGGCATTATTTGGTGGCTACTGGAAACAAAAATGCGGCCCGTAGGCCGCATCGCGCTTAGTTTTTCCGGCCGGTAATCCGGCACCACTCTTCCTTCTCGACCACCGGGTCAAGGGCGAAGAGATCGGCATAGGCTTCACAGACGCTCTCCGCCTGGCTGGCAAGGATGCCGGAAAGCCCCAGCAAACCGCCTGAAACGGGCAGGACGCTGATTAACGGCGCCAGCTCACGTAACGGGCCTGCCAGGATATTCGCGACCACCACGTCGGCTTTCATCGACTCCGGTTGGTCCTGAGGAAGATAGAGCTCCAGGCGTTCAGAAACGCCGTTACGCTGCGCGTTATCACGACTGGCCTGAATAGCCTGCGGGTCGATATCAATCCCGATTGCTTTTGCCGCCCCCAGCTTCAGTGCGGCAATCGCCAGGATGCCGGAGCCGCAGCCGAAATCAATCACCGTTTTTCCGTTGAGGTCGAGTCCATCCAGCCACTGCAGACACAAGGATGTCGTCGGATGCGTACCGGTGCCAAAGGCCAGACCCGGATCGAGCATCACGTTGACGGCATTTTCATCCGGAACATCGCGCCAGCTTGGGCAGATCCATAGCCGCTCCCCGAAGCGCATGGGGTGGAAGTTATCCATCCATTCCCGTTCCCAGTCTTTATCTTCCAGCTGCTCGATCTTATGCGCGAACCCGGCGCCCAGCAGCGGATGCTGCTCCAGTTGGGCAACGACCGCTTTCATATCGGTTTCAGCATCGAACAGGCCGATTACGTCGGTATCCCCCCACAGGCGGGTTTCCCCGGGCAATGGCTCAAATACCGGCGTATCGTGCGTATCCTGGAAGGTGATCGAGACCGATCCGGCCTCCATCAGCGCATCGCTAAGATCTTCAGCGTTCGCGCCGGTGGTATTTAGTTTCAGTTGGATCCATGGCATAGCAAAACTCTTTATTTATCAGTAGTCAAAATGGGGGACTGTGGGGCGGGACGACCGAAACTGTTCCCCGTCACAAACGCCAGCAAACTCAGCAGCAGCGCGGGAACGATCGGGTGAAAGCCCAGAAACTGCACTTTCAGCGTGGCCAGTACGGCATACAGGACGCCGCCTACGATCATCGCGCTCAGCGCGCCAGCCGCGTTGGCGCGTTCCCAGTAAAGGCCCAGCACCAGCGGCCACAGGAAGACGGCTTCCAGGCCGCCGAAGGCCAGCAGGTTCAGCCAGATTATCATCTCCGGCGGCCGCCAGGCCGCGAGCAGCAACAAGACCCCCAGCAGGAGCGTGATGCCGGCGGACATGCGTTTAAGCCGCTTTTCGTTAGTCGCCTGATCCGGCCGCCAGTTCAGGTACAGATCTTTGATGATCGTAGCGGAACTTTGCAGAAGTTGGGCATTGATCGTCGACATAATCGCCGCCATCGGCGCGGCAAGGAAGATCCCGGCGGCAAAGGGCGGAAGCACTTTAACCATCAGCGTCGGGATCACCAGATCCGGCACGGTTAAATCGGGGATCACCGCCCGGCCTAATGCCCCAGCCAGATGCATGCCAAACATCAGGATCGCCACCACGATGGTGCCGATAATGATGCCGCGATGCACGGCTTTGCTGTCTTTGTAGGAGATACAGCGCACTGCGGTATGTGGCAGACCAATAACGCCGAAGCAGACCAGCACCCAAAACGAGGCCATAAAGGTTGGCGAGAGGATATCCTCCGCGCCCTGCGGGGACACCAGCTTGACGTCGATCGACTGCAGCGTCTCTACCGCATGGCCAACCCCCCCGGCGGCGTGGATCACGCCCACCAGCAGCACGATCGTGCCGATCAGCATTACCATGCCCTGCATCGTGTCGTTGAGCACGCTGGCGCGAAAGCCGCCATAGGCGGTATACAGCGCGATGCTGACCCCGAAGATCAGCAGGCCGGTATCGTAAGGAATACCGGCAGCCGTCTCCAGCAGGCGGGCGCCGCCGATAAACTGGACGGTCATGGCGCCGACAAAGGCCACCAGCAGACTCAGGCTGGCCAGCCAGACCAGCAGGCGACTCTGATAGCGAGCAAACAGCATGTCATTGAGGGTGACAGCATTATAGCGACGCGCAAGGATGGCGAATTTTTTCCCCAGCACGCCCAGCGACAGCCAGATGGCGGGGAGCTGGATCATCGCCAGCAGCACCCAGCCCAGGCCGTATTTATAGGCGGCGCCGGGTCCGCCGATAAATGAGCTGGCGCTGATATAGGTGGCGGTTAGCGTCATGGCCAGCACGAAGCCGCCCATCGAGCGGCTGCCGAGAAAGTACTCATTAAGAAAGCTACCTGAGGCGCGTTTTCTCATGGCGTAGAGGGATAAACCGAACACCACCACCAGGTAGGCGATCAGGGGAATAATGACCTCAAACTGCATCATCGTCCTCCAGAGAAATATCGCGGAAAATCAGTTTGACCATCGCCCAGCACAGCAGAATGAACAGCAGCGGTACCAGCAGGCAGGCCATTTCAAACCAGTGTGGCAGGCCGGTAAAGCCAATAGCCACCCCCGGCAGATAGGCGGCGGCCAGCCAGGCGGCAAGGTAGAGAAGGGTCAGCCACAGCGCCCAGCGCGCTTCTTTGTGGGCCTGAACAAAGCGTTTGTCCATTTTTTGTCCCTTGAGGATGAAGAAAGCGGGGATTGTACCGCATGGTATAGATGAGGAGAGAGAAAAAGAAAAAAGGCCGGTTTACCCGGCCTTTTGCTGAGAGAGCAGAATTATTTTTCCTGCAAGCCGAGTTTTTTCTCCAGATAGTGGATATTGGTGCCACCATGCTGGAAATTCTCGTCGCTCATAATGCGCATCTGCAGATCGACGTTGGTTTTGATGCCATCGATGATCAGCTCCTGCAGCGCATTCTTCATGCGGGCAATCGCCACGTCACGGCTTTCGCCGTAGCAGATCAGTTTACCGATCATGGAGTCATAGTACGGCGGTACGGTGTAACCGGCGTAAATATGTGACTCCCAGCGCACGCCAAAGCCACCCGGCGCGTGGAAACGGGTGATTTTGCCCGGGCTCGGCAGGAAGGTGTTCGGGTCTTCGGCGTTGATACGGCATTCCACCGCATGGCCGCGAACTACCACTTCATCCTGCTTGATGGACAGCGGCTGGCCGGCTGCGATACGCAGCTGCTCTTTGATCAGGTCAACGCCGGTGATCATTTCAGTTACCGGATGCTCTACCTGGATACGGGTGTTCATTTCAATGAAGTAGAACTCGCCGTTTTCGAACAGGAACTCAAAGGTACCCGCCCCGCGGTAGCCGATATCCACACAGGCTTTCGCGCAACGCTCGCCGATGTAGCGACGCAGTTCCGGGGTGATGCCCGGCGCCGGCGCTTCTTCGACCACTTTCTGATGACGGCGCTGCATGGAGCAGTCGCGTTCAGCCAGATAGATCGCGTTACCCTGACCATCCGCCAGCACCTGAATTTCAATGTGGCGTGGGTTTTCCAGGTATTTCTCCATGTAGACCATGTCGTTGTTGAAAGCCGCTTTGGCTTCCGCTTTGGTCATGGAGATGGATTGCGCCAGTTCAGCGTCGCTACGTACAACGCGCATACCGCGACCGCCGCCGCCGCCGGAGGCTTTGATGATCACCGGATAGCCGATGCGTTTGGCATGGGCGCGGTTAGCGTCCATGTCGTCGCCCAGCGGGCCATCAGAACCTGGAACGGTCGGAACGCCAGCTTTCTTCATGGCGGTGATGGCGGACACTTTGTCGCCCATCAGGCGGATAGTGTCGGCTTTCGGGCCGATGAAGATGAAACCGGAACGCTCAACCTGCTCAGCAAAATTAGCGTTCTCAGAGAGGAAGCCATAACCCGGGTGAATCGCTACCGCGCCAGTGATCTCAGCGGCGCTGATAATGGCCGGAATGTTCAGATAGCTTTTTACGGACGGAGCCGGACCGATGCAGACCGTCTCATCCGCTAACAATACGTGTTTTAGATCGCGATCCGCAGTGGAGTGCACAGCGACAGTCTTGATGCCCAGTTCTTTACAGGCACGCAGGATGCGCAGTGCGATCTCGCCACGGTTAGCGATGACAATTTTATCCAGCATGTTCGCCTCGTTACTCGATAACTACCAGCGGCTCGTCGAATTCTACCGGTTGGCCGCTTTCGATCAGAATGGCTTTCACCACGCCGGCTTTGTCGGCTTCGATCTGGTTCATCATTTTCATCGCTTCGACGATGCACAGGGTGTCGCCCACGTTAACTTTCTGGCCAACTTCCACAAACGCTTTCGCGTCCGGGCTCGGCGTACGATAGAAAGTACCAACCATCGGGGAACGTACGATGTGACCACTGATTTCCGCTTTCGCCGGCGCTTCAGCCGCAGCAGCTGGTGCGGCAGTCGCGGCGGCAGGCGCCTGAGGCTGCATCATCGGCGCAGCATAAGCCTGCTGCATAACCGGATAGCTTGCGGCCGGTGCAGAGCGGCTGATGCGAACAGACTCTTCGCCTTCAGAAATTTCCAGTTCGGAGATACCTGATTCTTCAACCAGCTCGATCAGTTTTTTAATCTTACGAATATCCATGAGTGGGTTCCGTACTCTTTGTTTAGTGTGATTGTGACAGGCGTTTTACCGCCGTCTGTAAAGCGTATGAATAACCATCCGCCCCCAGCCCGCAAATGACGCCAGCGGCGACATCTGACAGATACGAGTGCTGGCGGAAGGGTTCGCGTGCATACACATTGCTCAGGTGAATCTCGATAAACGGGATGTTCACGGCGAGCAAAGCGTCACGGATTGCTACGCTGGTATGCGTGAACGCGGCCGGATTAATCAGGATATAGTCCACGTTGTCTTTAGCCTGATGAATTCGGTCGATTAACGCATGCTCCGCGTTGGACTGCAGGTGATCCAGACTCACATTCAGCGCCGCCGCTTCAGATGTTAAACGGTTAACAATTTCAGCCAGCGTGAGAGGGCCATACTTCTCAGGCTCGCGGGTACCGAGCATGTTAATGTTTGGACCATTCAAAAGCAAAATGTGAAACTTCACTGCCATTGTGTGGCGATCTCCTGCCATTTTCGGGTAAAAAACAACATATACCTTCAATGCGCCCTTGTCACCTTTTCAGGGTCAGAAAACCCCGTCAGGAAAACCAAAGTCGCACATTATAACGATTTCGTAGCAATTGGCAGCTAAATACTGGTCTTATCAGGGAAGATTATCAACCGCTATCTGAAAAAGAGTCGCGGTTGATAAAGGATCTGCGGGAAACTGCACATTACCGGATTGCGCGCCACCACTGGCGGAACTTCTTGTAACGCCATGTCAATAGCCCCGCTGCCAGCAGGGCATATATAACGGGCTGCGGCGAGACGATCTTCACTGACCACAGGTAGTGTATCGGCGCGAGGATCACCACCAGATAGACGAAGTTGTGTAAAAGTTGCCAGCGACGCCCCAGTTTTCGCTGCATCGCTTGCGTGGAGGTCACCGCCAGCGCCAGCAGAATCGCCCAGCTGATCATGCCCAATGTCAGATAGGGGCGGGTGATAATCTCCGAGCCCAGCAGCGCCAGATTGTTAATGCCCAGCTCCAGTAGGGTATAGCTGGTCAGGTGCAGCGTCGCCCAGGCAAAACACCATAAACCTAACAGCCGACGAACGCGAATCAATAATGGCTGCTTCGCATAGCGCGCCAGCGGAGAGACCAGCAGCGTCGCCAGCAGAAACTTAAGCGCCATTCTGCCGGTAAAGTGCTGGATATCCTTGGCTGGATCGGCGCTAAAGTAGCCCTGGTGCCCGGCCCAGAATAACCAGACCAGCGGCAAAAACCCCGCAAGGTGAAGTAAAACCTTCAGCCAGACGATCTGTTTGACGGTGAAACGCACTAGAAGTTCTCCCGCAGATTCATGCCGCGATACAGCGACGCCACTTCGTCGGCATAGCCATTAAACAGCAACGTCGGTTGACGCTTCACATCGAGCACGCCGCCGGCGCCGATAAACCGCTCGCTAGCCTGCGACCAGCGGGGGTGATCGACGTGCGGATTGACGTTGGCGAAGAAGCCGTATTCGTCCGGCGCCGCCAGGTTCCAGGTGGTTGGCGGCCGCTCGCGGGTCAGCTCGATACTAACAATGGATTTTATGCCTTTAAAACCGTACTTCCACGGCACGGTCAGGCGGACCGGCGCGCCGTTTTGCGGCGGCAGCGCTTTGCCATACACCCCGACGGTGAGTAGCGTCAGCGGGTGCATCGCTTCATCCAGCCGTAGCCCCTCCACGTAAGGGTAAGCGAGCCC
Source organism: Klebsiella sp. P1927 (assembly GCF_018204675.1). Classification (NCBI taxonomy): domain Bacteria; kingdom Pseudomonadati; phylum Pseudomonadota; class Gammaproteobacteria; order Enterobacterales; family Enterobacteriaceae; genus Klebsiella; species Klebsiella sp. P1927. Next base: position 143,090 of record NZ_CP073377.1, read on the forward strand.
CCCGCCGATAAACCGGTCTTTCTGGCCGGGCATTTGATCCGGAGCATAGAGGGTTTTGAAGGCCACATAGCGCGCGCTGCTGGTGGGCTCCACCAGCGCCAGCAGTTTATGCAGCGGGAAGCCGACCCAGGGGACCACCATCGACCAGGCTTCCACACAGCGCATACGATAAATGCGCTCTTCCAGCGGGAAGCGTTTGGTCAGATCGTCATGGTCAAGGGTCAGAGGTTTCGCCACTTCGCCACCGATGGTGAGCGTCCAGGGATCGGTGCGCAGGCTACCCGCGTTCGCCGCCGGATCGGCTTTATCGAGGCCGAATTCATAAAAATTATTGTAACCGGCGACCTTATCTTCCGGGGTAAGCGTCAAATTAGCCTGCCACTCGGCGGGTTTAGCAAACTCCAGGGCCTTGCCCGCTGGCGCTGGTGGGCGGTCGTGGCCTTTAAACCAGTCCAGCAGGTCGGCCTGCGCGGCGGCGGGAAGGGAAAGCGCGGTCGCGCTGATGCCCAGCATTTTCAGCATCTGGCGCCGCTTGAGCATAAAAACGGATTCGGCCGTGACGTCGGCTTCCGTCAGTTTTTTTCTTTTCATGGTGTCCTCCGTCATGCGTTTTCCTAAGCATGACGGAGACGGCGATGAATGGCGAATATGTCACGAAAAATTGCACATTAGGATGAGGAGCCGCCGCCGAAGCAGAGGCGCGGTCGTCCAGGAATCATCGGAAAGTGGCGCAAGGCGTTTCCTTTGCCGCGCATGACCCGGCATCTTTAGCAGGGAAAAGGGGGCGGTAAGCTGGCCAGACGGTATAGCGGTAATAATTTGCGTCGTTGGCGCGGGTTTGCCATCCTGCGTCTAAAATTAAAGCGCTTCTGGCGCAGGCCGCAGGCTGGCGACGATTGGCAAATTTTTTCTGCAAACTATACTCGCTATCGGCATACTTTTACCGATAATACGCATTCCATTGCCAGACTCGCCATCTTTGATAGTATGCGTCGCGCTTTAAAAGGTTAATGCTTGCGGCAAGGCGCGCGCCGGCACGGGAGCCTGATGGTTCATCGGGTAGTCATTCACTCGCGGAGTTAACACAGGGATGCGATTAACGACGAAGTTCTCAGCCTTTATTACGCTGCTAACTAGCCTGACCATCTTTGTCACGCTGATTGGCGCTTCGCTGAGTTTTTATAACGGCATTGAGAACAAGGTCGAAAACCGCGTTCAGGCGGTGGCGACCATGCTGGATAACCGGCTCATCACCACCTCTTTCGATAAGCTTGAACCGCAGTTGGATGAGCTGATGACGCCGATCGAGATCGTGCATATCGATTTCATGCTCAACGGCAAACCGCTCTACAGCCATTCCCGACCCGATAGCTATCGCCCGCTCGGCAGCCATGAGCAATTCCGTGAGATCACGGTTCAGTCGCTTAAACATCCTGGTATTACGCTGCATCTGGTCTACGTTGACCCGATGGTGAACTATTTCCGTTCGCTGTCGATCACTGCCCCGCTGTCGATCTCCATTGGCTTCATGGTGGTGATTATTTTCTTCGCCGTCCGCTGGATCCGCCGCCAGCTGGCCGGCCAGGAGCTGCTGGAGCTGCGTTCCACGCGTATCCTGAGCGGCGAGCGCGGGCCGCAGGTGCGCGGGTCGGTCTATGAATGGCCGGCCAGCACCAGTAGCGCGCTGGATATGCTGCTGTCGGAGCTGCAGTTCGCCAGCGATCAGCGCAGCCGGATGGATACGCTTATTCGCTCCTACGCGGCGCAGGATTCGAAAACCGGACTGAATAACCGCCTGTTTTTTGACAATCAGCTGGCCACGCTGCTGGAAGACCAGGAGAAGGTGGGAGCCTACGGCATCGTGATGATGATCCGTCTGCCGGAGTTTGATCTGCTACGGGACAACTGGGGACGGGCGGCGGCCGAAGAACATTACTTTACGCTTATCAACCTGCTCTCTACCTTTATTATGCGTTACCCCGGCGCGCTGTTAGCGCGCTATCACCGTAGCGACTTCGCCGTGCTGCTGCCGCACCGTACGTTGAAAGAGGCGGATAGTATCGCCGGCCTGTTGCTGAAGGCGATGGATGCGCTGCCTCCAACGCGTATCCTCGATCGCGACGATATGATGCATATCGGCATCTGTTCTTTCCGCAGCGGGCAATCGGCGGCGCAGGTGATGGAACATGCGGAAGCGGCGACGCGCAACGCGGTGCTGCAGGGCAGCAACAGCTGGTCGGTCTATGATGACACCCTTCCGGAGAAAGGTCGCGGCAACGTTCGCTGGCGAACGCTGATCGAACAGATGCTGAGCCGCGGCGGGCCGCGGTTGTACCAAAAACCTGCTGTCACCCGCGACGGGCGGGTACATCATCGTGAACTGATGTCGCGGATGTACGACGGTAAAGAAGAGGTGATTGCAGCGGAATACATGCCGATGGTGCTGCAGTTTGGCCTGGCGGAGGAGTATGACCGCCTGCAGGTAACGCGCCTGCTGCCGTTTTTAGGCTTCTGGCCCGAGGAGAATTTGGCGCTCCAGCTGTCGGTGGAGTCGCTGATCCGTCCGCGTTTCCAGCGCTGGCTGCGCGATGCCTTGATGCAGTGTGAAAAATCGCAGCGTCAGCGGATTATTTTTGAACTTGCAGAGGCAGATGTTTGTCAATATATCGGCCGTCTGCAGCCGGTTATGCGATTGGTTAACGCTCTGGGCGTTCGGGTGGCAGTGGTTCAGGCGGGGTTAACCCTGGTTGGAACCAGCTGGATCAAGCAGCTGGATGCGGAGCTGATCAAACTGCATCCGGGTCTGGCGCGCAACATCGAAAAGCGCAGCGAGAACCAACTGCTGGTGCAAAGCCTGGTGGAAGCCTGTAAAGGCATGCCTATGCAAGTTTTTGCGACGGGCGTACGCAGCCGCAGCGAGTGGTTGGTACTGTCCCAATGCGGTGTCACGGGCGGGCAGGGGGAATTTTTTGCCGCCTCACAGCCACTTGACACAAATGTGAAAAAATATTCGCAAAGATACTCGGTTTGATCTGCCGTTTAGCGTGATTTCACGTAGAATAACGCGCGCCATCGTGAAGGGGGTGTGCTTGTCTACCTGCCGGATCATCGCAATGTAAATGCCAGTGACCCTCCTTTGACAGGTTACAAATTCAGGCGTGGAGCGCTGCTGAAGATTTCAGCAATGAACGGAGTCGGGAAAATTTGTAACAAAGGAAATGAACTGCACTAATTTTCACCGCAGCAGGTGATTTTTGCGCCTTGTCGCTGCTGCGTGTGGTTGGTAAAGTAAGCGGATTTTGTTTTCCGCCCCAGCTTTCAGGATTATCCCTTAGTATGTTAAAAAAATTTCGTGGCATGTTTTCCAATGACCTGTCCATTGACCTGGGTACCGCGAATACCCTTATTTACGTAAAAGGACAAGGCATCGTATTGAATGAGCCTTCCGTGGTGGCCATTCGTCAGGATCGTGCCGGATCGCCGAAAAGCGTCGCCGCCGTGGGTCATGAAGCGAAGCAGATGCTCGGCCGTACCCCGGGTAATATCGCGGCGATTCGCCCGATGAAGGACGGCGTTATCGCTGACTTCTTCGTGACGGAAAAGATGCTGCAGCACTTTATCAAACAAGTGCACAGCAACAGCTTTATGCGCCCGAGCCCGCGCGTGCTGGTGTGTGTACCGGTTGGCGCAACCCAGGTCGAACGTCGCGCTATTCGTGAATCCGCGCAGGGCGCAGGCGCCCGTGAAGTCTTCCTGATCGAAGAGCCGATGGCGGCAGCGATTGGCGCAGGCTTACCGGTTTCTGAAGCGACCGGCTCCATGGTGGTGGATATCGGTGGCGGTACCACTGAGGTGGCGGTTATCTCCCTGAACGGCGTGGTCTATTCCTCTTCTGTACGTATCGGCGGTGACCGCTTCGACGAAGCCGTTATCAATTACGTGCGTCGTAACTACGGCTCCCTGATCGGTGAAGCGACCGCTGAACGTATCAAGCATGAAATCGGTTCGGCTTACCCGGGCGATGAAGTGCGCGAAATTGAAGTGCGCGGTCGTAACCTGGCGGAAGGCGTGCCACGCGGCTTCACCCTGAACTCAAACGAAATTCTTGAAGCGCTGCAGGAGCCTCTGACCGGCATCGTGAGCGCGGTCATGGTTGCCCTTGAGCAGTGCCCGCCGGAACTGGCGTCTGATATCTCTGAACGCGGGATGGTTCTCACCGGCGGTGGTGCGCTGCTGCGCAACCTGGACCGTCTGTTAATGGAAGAAACCGGTATTCCAGTCGTGGTTGCTGAAGATCCGCTGACCTGCGTAGCGCGTGGCGGCGGCAAGGCGCTGGAGATGATCGACATGCACGGCGGCGACCTGTTTAGCGAAGAGTAGTCAGCCTGAAGGTCCGGGGCGGCATACGAGCTGCCCCTGGTCTTTACTGACACGAGAATACGCATAGCCTATGAAGCCAATTTTTAGCCGTGGCCCCTCGCTACAGATTCGCCTTATTCTGGCGGTGCTGGTGGCGCTTGGCGTGATTATCGCCGACAGCCGCCTGGGTACGTTCAGTCAAATCAGAACGTACATGGATACAGCCGTCAGCCCTTTCTACTTTGTCTCTAATGGTCCCCGGGAACTGCTCGACAGCGTATCGCAGACGCTAGCTACCCGCGACCAGCTCGAACTGGAAAACCGCGCGCTGCGCCAGGAGCTGTTGCTGAAAAACAGCGATCTGCTGATGCTGGGCCAGTACAAGCAGGAGAACGCGCGCCTGCGTGAACTGCTTGGCTCGCCGCTGCGCCAGGACGAGCAAAAAATGGTGACGCAGGTCATCTCAACGGTCAACGACCCTTACAGCGATCAGGTGGTTATTGACAAAGGCAGCGTGAACGGCGTCTATGAAGGCCAGCCGGTTATCAGCGATAAAGGCGTCGTGGGGCAGGTCGTGGCCGTGGCGAAAATGACCAGCCGGGTGCTGCTGATCTGCGATGCCACTCATGCGCTGCCGATCCAGGTTCTGCGTAACGACATTCGCGTCATTGCCGCCGGTAACGGCTGCACGGACGATCTCCAGCTTGAGCATCTGCCGGCGAATACCGATATTCGCGTCGGCGACGTGCTGGTGACCTCCGGTCTCGGCGGTCGTTTCCCTGAAGGGTATCCGGTTGGGGTAGTCTCCTCGGTGAAACTGGACACCCAGCGCGCCTATACCGTGATTCAGGCGCGTCCGACGGCCGGGCTGCAGCGCTTGCGCTATCTGTTGCTGCTGTGGGGCGCCGATCGTAATGGCGCTAACCCGATGACCCCGGAAGAGGTTCATCGGGTGGCTAACGAACGTCTGATGCAGATGATGCCGCAGGTACTGCCTGCGCCGGATGCGATGGGGCCGCAGATGCCGGCGCCCGCCACCGGGTTGACGCCGCCTCAGCCGTCGCAGCCTGCAGGGGGGCAATAGTGGCAAGTTACCGTAGCCAGGGACGCTGGGTTATCTGGCTCTCGTTTCTTATCGCGCTATTGCTGCAAATTATGCCCTGGCCGGCGGACATCAGCGTTTTCCGGCCCAACTGGGTATTATTGATCCTGCTGTACTGGATCCTCGCGTTGCCGCACCGGGTAAACGTGGGGACGGGTTTCGTGATGGGGGCTATTCTTGATCTCATCAGCGGTTCAACGCTCGGCGTTCGCGCGCTGTCTTTAAGCATCGTCGCCTATCTGGTCGCGCTGAAGTATCAGCTGTTCCGTAACCTGGCGCTGTGGCAACAGGCGCTGGTGGTAATGCTGTTATCCCTGGCCGTGGATATCATTGTTTTCTGGGCAGAGTTTTTAGTGATCAACGTCTCTTTCCGTCCGGAAGTATTCTGGAGTAGTGTAGTAAACGGCATCCTCTGGCCATGGCTCTTCCTGCTGATGCGTAAAGTGCGTCAGCAATTTGCAGTGCAATAAGGTTGATATGACAACTCTGTATCTCGCTTCTGGTTCCCCGCGTCGGCAGGAACTGCTGACTCAGCTTGGTCTCGCTTTCGAGCGTCTGGTTCCTGGTATTGAGGAGCAGCGCCAGCCGCAGGAGAGCGCCCAGCACTATGTCGTCCGCCTGGCGCGCGAAAAAGCGCAGGCCGGGGTGGCGATGGCCACCCGCGATTTGCCGGTGCTGGGAGCGGATACGATTGTCATTTTGAACGGCGAAGTGCTGGAAAAACCGCGCGACGCCGAACACGCTGCAGCGATGCTGCGTTTGCTTTCCGGCCACACCCATCAGGTCATGACCGCGGTGGCGCTGGCGGATAAGCAGCAAACGCTGGACTGTCTGGTGGTCACGGAAGTGACCTTCCGGCGGCTCAGCGAGCAGGATATCGCCGATTATGTGGCCAGCGGCGAGCCTTTAGATAAAGCAGGTGCATACGGTATTCAAGGGTTGGGTGGTTGCTTCGTCAGGAAGATTAATGGCAGCTATCACGCCGTAGTCGGCTTACCGCTGGTGGAAACGTATGAGTTGCTCAGTAACTTTAACTCACTGCGTAAAGGAAAGGGATAAAGATGACGGCTGAATTATTAGTTAACGTAACGCCATCCGAAACGCGCGTTGCGTATATTGATGGCGGTATTCTGCAGGAAATCCATATTGAGCGTGAAGCGCGACGCGGAATAGTAGGCAATATCTACAAAGGTCGTGTTAGCCGAGTGCTGCCGGGAATGCAGGCGGCTTTTGTAGATATTGGTCTGGATAAGGCGGCGTTCCTTCACGCCTCCGATATCATGCCGCATACCGAGTGCGTCGCCGGTGAGGAGCAAAAGCAGTTTACCGTGCGCGATATTTCGGAGCTGGTGCGCCAGGGCCAGGACCTGATGGTCCAGGTGGTTAAAGATCCGCTGGGTACCAAAGGCGCGCGTCTGACCACCGATATTACCCTGCCTTCCCGCTATCTGGTCTTTATGCCAGGCGCCTCCCACGTGGGGGTCTCTCAGCGGATTGAAAGCGAAGCCGAGCGCGAGCGCCTAAAAAAGGTCGTCGCAGAATATTGCGATGAGCAGGGCGGGTTTATCATTCGCACCGCTGCGGAAGGCGTTCACGAGCAGGAGATGGCCGCCGATGCCGCTTATCTTAAGCGCGTATGGACCAAGGTGATGGAGCGCAAAAAGCGCAACCAGACCCGCTATCAGCTGTATGGCGAGCTGGCTCTGGCCCAGCGCGTGCTGCGTGATTTTGCCGATGCGCAACTGGATCGCATTCGCGTCGACTCGCGCCTGACCTATGAGGCGTTGCTCGAATTCACCGCCGAATATATCCCGGAAATGACCAGCAAGCTGGAACACTACAGCGGCCGTCAGCCGATATTCGATCTCTTTGACGTTGAGAACGAAATTCAGCGCGCGCTGGAGCGTAAAGTCGAGCTCAAATCCGGGGGCTATCTGATCATCGACCAGACCGAGGCGATGACCACCATCGATATCAACACCGGGGCCTTTGTCGGGCACCGCAATCTTGACGATACGATCTTCAATACCAACATCGAAGCCACCCAGGCGATAGCCCGCCAGCTACGTTTGCGTAATCTCGGCGGCATTATCATCATTGATTTCATAGACATGAACAATGAAGATCACCGTCGACGGGTGTTGCACTCTTTAGAGCAGGCGCTGAGTAAAGATCGGGTGAAGACCAGCATTAACGGCTTCTCCCAGCTGGGCCTGGTGGAGATGACCCGTAAACGCACCCGTGAAAGCGTGGAGCATGTGCTGTGCAACGAGTGCCCAACCTGCCACGGACGTGGAACGGTAAAGTCGGTGGAAACGGTGTGCTATGAGATTATGCGTGAGATCGTCCGCGTACATCATGCTTATGATTCCGATCGCTTCCTGGTCTATGCTTCCCCTGCGGTGGCGGAAACCCTGAAAGGGGAAGAGTCGCATGCGCTGGCGGAAGTGGAAATCTTTGTCGGCAAGCAGGTGAAGGTACAAATTGAGCCGCTCTATAATCAAGAGCAGTTCGATGTGGTTATGATGTAAGACACCGCGTCATTGTGCGGCTGACAAGGAGAGAGGCGTGAGGCGACTGCCCGGGATTTTATTGCTCACCGTGGCAACATTGATTGTTATCGTCGCGCTGCTGGTGAGTGGCTTGCGTCTCGTGTTGCCACAGCTCGACGCCTGGCGTCCGCAGCTGCTGGAGAAGATCTCCACCCTCACCGGTACGCCGGTGGACGCCTCGCAGATCACCGCCAGCTGGCAGACTTTTGGTCCGACGTTAGACGCCCGCGATATCCATGTCGGGCTGAAAGATGGCGGCACAATGGCGGTCAAGCGCGTAACCCTGGCGCTGGATGTCTGGCAGAGCCTGCTGCATATGCGCTGGCAGTTCCGCGACCTCACCTTCTGGCAGCTGCAGGCCCATACCAATACCCCTATTCAGACCAATGACGGTGGCGAAAGCCTGAAAACCGACCGCATCAGCGATCTCTTTTTACGTCAGTTCGATCACTTTACTCTGCGCGACAGCCATTTGAGCTTCCTGACCCTTTCCGGTCAGCGGGCGGAGCTGGCGGTTCCGCAGCTGACATGGCTTAACGGCAGGAACCGTCATCGCGCCGAGGGGCAGCTCAGCCTCTCCAGCCTCACCGGCCAGCATGGCGTCATGCAGGTGCGGATGGATCTTCGCGATGAGGATGGCCTGCTGAATAAAGGCCGGGTCTGGCTGCAGGCGGATGATATCGACGTCAAACCGTGGCTGGGACGCTGGATGCAGGACAATATCGCCCTGAAAAGCGCCCGCTTCAGCCTCGAAGGCTGGATGACCATTGAAAAAGGCGATGTGGCCAGCGGCGACGTATGGCTGAAAAAAGGGGGCGCCAGCTGGCAGGGCGATAACGAAGTCCATCATTTGTCGGTGGATAACCTGACGGCGCATCTCTCCCATGATAAGCAAAGCTGGGCCTTTTATATTCCCGATACGCGGATCGCTATCGATGATAAACCCTGGCCAAGCGGAGCCCTGGCGATGGCATGGATCCCGGCGCAGGACGTTGGTGGCGACGATCGTCAGCGTAGCGATGAGTTACGTATTCGCGCCAGCAATTTGGCCCTCAGCGGCCTGAGCGGGTTACAGCCGTTTGCTGATAAGCTGGCGCCTTCTCTGGGCGAACTCTGGCGTACCACGCAGCCTGGCGGCAAAATCAATTTGCTGGCTCTCGATATCCCCCTGCAGGCGACGGAGAAAACGCGTTTTCAGGCGCAGTGGAGCGATCTGGCGTGGAAGCAGTGGAAACTCCTGCCGGGGGCAGAGCACTTCTCCGGCAGTCTGAATGGCAGCGTTGAGCACGGGGAATTACGCGCCCATATGGCGAAGGCGCTGATGCCGTATGCCGGCGTCTTCCGCGCGCCGCTGGAGATAGCCGCTGGCGAAGCCACGCTCAGTTGGGTGAAAAACGACAAAGGGTTTATGCTTGATGGCCGCGATATAGACGTGCAGGCGACAGGCGTACGCGCCCGCGGCGGCTTCCGCTATCTGCAACCGCAGGGGGACGATCCCTGGCTGGGCATTCTGGCGGGCATCAGCACCAATGACGGTGGCCAGGCATGGCGTTATTTCCCGGAAAATCTGATGGGCAAAGCGCTGGTGGACTATCTCAGCGGCGCGATTAAAGCGGGGCAAGCCAGCGATGCGACGCTGGTGTATGGCGGCAATCCGCATCTATTTCCTTATCCGCATAATGAAGGCCAGTTCCAGGTTTATGTTCCGCTGAAGAACGCCACTTTTGCCTTCCAACCGGACTGGCCGGCGCTAACCGGGCTGAACATCGACCTCAATTTTATCAACAACGGCCTGTGGATGCGGGCGGATAAAGCGATGCTTGGCAACGTGACCGCCAGCAATCTCGATGCCGCAATCCCGGACTATGCGCAGGAAAAACTGCTGATTGATGCCGATATCAAAGGCCCGGGCAAAGAGGTTGGACCTTACTTTAATACTACGCCGCTGAAAGAGTCGCTCGGGGCGGCGCTGGATTCCCTGCAGCTGGATGGGGATGTGAGCGCTCGCTTACATCTGAATATCCCCCTCGACGGCGAGATGACCACCGCGAAAGGCGATGTGCGCCTGCAGAATAATAGCCTGTTTATCAAACCGTTAGATACTACGCTGCAGAACCTGAGCGGTAATTTCAGCTTTGTGAATGGCGATCTCAATAGTCAAACGTTGAGCGCGACCTGGTTTAATCAGCCGCTGAACCTCAATTTTTCCACCCGCGAAGGTGAAAAAGCGTTTCTGGTGGATGTCGGGATGAATGCCAACTGGCAGCCGTCGCGCACCGGGCTGCTGCCGAAAGCCGTGAGTGAGGCGTTGAGCGGTAGCGTCCCGTGGGATGGCAAGGTCGCCATCGAACTGCCGTACCATGGCAATGCCAGCTATAAGGTCGATATCAACGGCGATCTGAAGAATGTGAGCAGTCGCTTACCTTCGCCAGTCAGTAAGCCCGCCGGCGAACCCCTTCCGGTCAAAATTAACGTCGCCGGCGGCCTGAGCAGCTTCGACCTGACCGGCTCCGTCGGGGCGAAGAATCATATTAACAGCCGCTGGTTGCTCAATCATAAGCTGACGCTGGATAGAGCGATCCTTACCACTGACAGCAAAGGGCACTCTCCGCTGCCCGATCAGCCCGGTATCGAGCTTAATCTGCCGCCGATGGATGGCGCGCAGTGGCTGGCGCTCTTCGAGAACGGCGCGGCAAATGAAGTGAGCAGCAGCGTGCTCTTTCCACCGCGCATTGTGCTGCGTACGCCGTCGCTGGCCCTTGCGGGGCAACAGTGGAACAACGTCAGTCTGATGTCCCAGCCGGTCGCCGGCGGCTCGCAGGTTGAGGCGCAGGGGCGTGAGATCAATGCCACATTGACGATGCGCGACAATGCTCCGTGGCTGGCAAATGTGCGTTATCTCTATTTCAATCCGGCCAGCGCCAGCGGCCAGAACGCAACAGAGAATGTGGCCCCCCAGACGGCGACGCGGCTGGATTTCCATGGCTGGCCCGATCTGCAGCTACGCTGCGCGGAATGCTGGCTGTGGGGACAAAAATATGGCCGCATCGATGGGGATGTGGCGATCAAAGGGGATACCTTAACGCTCTCCAACGGCCTGGTGGATACCGGGTTTGGCCGGCTGACGACCAACGGCGTGTGGGTGAACGCCCCTTCAGGGGTTCGAACCTCGCTGAAAGGCAGACTGCACGGCAATAAGACGGATGCATTTGCGGATTTCTTTGGCGTCTCCACGCCGGTGAAGGATTCGCCGTTTGATATCGACTACGATCTGCACTGGCGCGCGCCGCCCTGGTCACCCGATGTCGCGTCGCTCAATGGCATCATTAAAAGCCACCTGGGCAAGGGGCAGTTTACCGACCTGAGTACCGGGCACGCTGGCCAGCTGCTGCGTCTGCTGAGTGTGGATGCCCTGCTGCGTAAACTGCGTTTCGATTTCAGCGATACCTTCAGCGAAGGCTTTTACTTCGATTCGATTAACAGTACGGCATGGATTAAGGATGGCGTACTGCATACCGATGATACGCTGGTAGATGGCCTTGAAGCGGATATTGCTATGAAAGGGTCGGTCGATCTGGTGCGTCGCCAGCTGGATCTGCAGGCGGTGGTGGCGCCGGAGATCTCCGCGACCGTCGGCGTGGCGGCGGCCTTTGCCGTCAACCCCATCGTCGGCGCGGCGGTATTTGCCGCCAGCAAAGTGCTGGGTCCGCTGTGGAATAAAGTTTCGATTCTGCGCTACCGCATCACCGGCCCGATTGACCAGCCGCAGATCAATGAAGTGCTGCGCCAGGCGCGCAGCAATAAAAAGCAATGATTTGACGATTGCCGGGAATTGCCGCAATCTCAATAGATAGCCTTCTGTATTTCCGCCTGTCAGGCGGCAACAAACGAGTAGCATAACGATGAGTCTGAACCTGGTAAGTGAACAATTACTGTCGGCAAATGGCCTGAATCATCAGGACCTGTTTGCCATTCTTGGTCAACTGACCGAGCGCCGCCTCGATTACGGCGATCTCTATTTTCAGTCGAGCTATCACGAATCCTGGGTTCTGGAAGACAGCATCATTAAAGATGGGTCGTACAATATCGATCAGGGCGTAGGCGTGCGCGCCGTCAGCGGCGAAAAAACGGGCTTTGCCTACGCCGATCAGATCAGCAAACTGGCGCTGGAGCAGAGCGCCCAGGCGGCGCGGACCATTGTGCGCGACACCGGCAATGGCAAAGTGCAGACCCTCGGCGCCGTAGAGCATCGTGCCCTGTACACCAGCATCGACCCGCTGCAGAGTATGACCCGGGAAGAGAAGCTGGATATTCTGCGCCGGGTAGACAAAGTCGCCCGGGCGGCGGACCAGCGGGTGCAGGAGGTTTCAGCCAGCCTGAGCGGGGTGTATGAGCTGATCCTGATCGCCGCCACCGATGGCACTCTGGCCGCCGACGTTCGTCCGCTGGTTCGTCTTTCCGTCAGCGTGCTGGTGGAAGAGGATGGCAAGCGTGAGCGCGGCAGCAGCGGCGGTGGCGGGCGTTTTGGTTATGACTATTTCCTCGCCTCCCAGGAGGGCGACGTGCGGGCCGATGCCTGGGCGAAAGAAGCGGTGCGCATGGCGCTGGTCAACCTCTCGGCGGTCGCCGCCCCTGCGGGGATGCTGCCGGTGGTGCTCGGCGCCGGCTGGCCTGGCGTCCTGCTGCATGAAGCGGTCGGCCATGGGCTGGAAGGCGATTTCAACCGGCGTGGCACCTCGGTCTTTAGCGGCCATATGGGGGAATTAGTCGCCTCTGAACTGTGCACCGTAGTGGATGACGGCACCATCGCCGATCGCCGTGGCTCGGTGGCCATTGATGACGAAGGGACGCCGGGGCAATACAACGTGCTAATCGAAAACGGCATTCTGAAAGGCTATATGCAGGATAAACTCAACGCGCGCCTGATGGGCGTCGCACCGACCGGCAATGGCCGACGTGAGTCGTATGCCCATCTGCCGATGCCGCGTATGACCAACACCTATATGCTGGCGGGCCAGTCGACGCCACAGGAGATTATCGAATCGGTCGACTACGGTATCTTTGCGCCTAACTTCGGCGGCGGGCAGGTGGATATCACCTCCGGTAAATTCGTCTTTTCCACTTCCGAGGCCTATCTGATCGAAAAAGGGAAGGTCACGAAGGCGGTGAAAGGGGCCACGCTGATTGGCTCCGGCATTGAGACCATGCAGCAGATTTCGATGGTGGGCAACGACCTGCGCCTGGATAACGGCGTCGGCGTCTGTGGCAAAGAGGGCCAGAGCGTGCCGGTGGGCGTCGGCCAGCCGACCCTGAAGGTCGATAACCTTACCGTCGGCGGCACCGCCTGATCCTGACCTGGTTCCCGGCGCTGCCGGGAACCGCTTCACCGGGCGATCCCGCGCCCGTGCATGCCCTGATAGATCTTCGCCACGTCGACAAAATACTCCGTCAGATAGTTGATACAGACCTGCACTTTCAGCGGCAGTTTATCCTTTTCCGTATACAGGGCGTAGACCGGTCGCGGATCGGACTGATAGCTGGGCAGCAGGATCTCAAGCTCACCGCGGTTGATCTCTTCGATCGCCCACATTAAGGGTACATAGGCGATACCCACCCCGGCGGTCAGCCAGCGCACCAGCGTCATAGGGTCGTTGGTCACGAAGCGCCCCTGCGGGGTCAGGCGGGTCGAGATCCCTTCCGGCGCGATAATGACAAACTCATTGTCCGGCCGCACGCTATATTCCAGCCAGGCATGTCCGGCAAGGTCGGCCGGTTTCTCTGGATTGCCAGCCTGCGCCAGATAGCTTTTAGCGGCGCATAATACCATCGGCATTGAGCCCAGGCGGCGGGAAAAAAGGCTGGAATCCTGCAGGGCGCCCACGCGGATCACCACGTCAAGGCCGTCGGCGATCAGGTCTGGCGCAGGTATGCCTGTGACCAGATTAACAGAGAGCCCGGGGTATTCTTTGAGCATTTTCGCCGTTATGCGCGCCAGAACATTCTGTGCCATAGTTGAAGAGCAGCCGATGCGCAGCGTCCCGATGGGGGTATTGTTAAATGCGTATAATTGCTCATGGACATCCTGCGCTTCAAACAGCATCCTACGGCAGCCCTGGTAATAGATTTTACCTGCTTCAGTTAAGCCAAGGCTGCGGGTGCTGCGGTTGAGTAGCTTTACCTGCAGTTCATCTTCCAGTTTGGCGACGGTCTGACTGATCGAGGAAACGCTCATCTGAAGCTGGCGGGCCGCTGCGGTGAATGAACCTAATTCGACCACTTTGGCGAAAACGGACATGCGTTTTAATCGTTCCATTATTCACTCTGGCTTAAAAGTGATTTAGATCACACATTGTAGATAATGCGGCAATCGTTACGTTAATATATTGTTAGCTACATAATAAACGCATCTGCTCACTACCTGTACGCTTCTTATTCAAGGTCATCATGAGTCTGTTTCCTGTCATCGTGATTTTCGGCTTATCGTTTCCGCCGATCTTCTTCGAGTTGCTTTTGTCGCTGGCTATCTTTTGGCTGGTGCACCGACTGCTGGTTCCGACCGGCATTTACGATTTTGTCTGGCACCCAGCACTGTTTAATACGGCGCTCTATTGCTGCCTTTTTTATTTGATATCGCGCTTGTTCGTTTGAGGTTGATGTGAAAACACTAACAAGAAATATCCTCCGTACTGCCATTACCGTGATACTGGTCATTCTGGCCTTCGTGGCGATTTTCCGCGCCTGGGTTTATTACACCGCCTCGCCGTGGACGCGTGATGCGCGCTTTAGCGCCGACATTGTGGCGATTGCCCCCGACGTCTCCGGGCTGATTTCTCAGGTAAACGTCAAGGATAACCAACTGGTTAAGAAAGACCAGGTATTGTTCGTTATTGACCAACCTCGTTACCAAAAAGCGCTGGCGCAGGCGGAAGCTGATGTCGCCTATTATCAGACGTTAGCTCAGGAAAAACGCGTCGAAGCCGGTCGGCGTAATAAGCTTGGCGTACAGGCGATGTCGCGGGAAGAGATTGATCAGGCGAACAACGTACTGCAAACCGTTGAACATCAGCTGGCGAAAGCGGTGGCTAGTCGCGACCTGGCCAGGCTAGATCTGGAGCGGACGGTCATTCGCGCCCCTGCGGATGGCTGGGTGACTAACCTTAACGTCTACACTGGGGAATTTATCACCCGTGGCTCCACGGCGGTGGCGCTGGTGAAAGAGAATACGTTTTACGTCATGGCCTATCTGGAAGAGACCAAACTGGAGGGCGTCCGTCCAGGCTATCGTGCGGAGATTACCCCGCTGGGCAGCAGCAAAACCATTAAAGGGACGGTGGACAGTATCGCTGCGGGGGTGACCAACGCCAGCAGCAGCAGCGACTCGAAAGGGATGGCCTCGGTCGACTCCAACCTTGAGTGGGTGCGTCTGGCGCAGCGTGTGCCGGTGCGTATTCGCCTCGATCACCAGCAGGGGAATCTGTGGCCATCGGGCACCACGGCGACGGTAGTGATCACCGGTCAAGAAGATCGTGATACCAGCCAGGCCAACTTCTTCCAGAAACTGGCTATGCGCCTGCGCGAATTTGGTTAATCGCTATGGGGACATATACCATTGCTCCCCGGCATCTCCGCTTTGCCATTAAGCTTGCATGCGCGGTGGTGCTGGCGCTGTTTGTCGGTTTCCATTTTCAGCTCGAAACGCCGCGCTGGGCGGTACTGACGGCAGCGATCGTCGCCGCCGGGCCGGCCTTTGCTGCTGGCGGCGAACCGTACTCCGGCGCGATCCGCTATCGCGGTATGTTGCGTATTGCCGGGACCTTTATTGGCTGTATTGCGGCGCTGGTTATCATCATCCTGATGATCCGCGCGCCTCTGTTGATGATGCTGGTCTGCTGTCTGTGGGCCGGGTTTTGTACCTGGGTTTCGTCGCTGGTCAAGGTCGAAAACTCCTATGCCTGGGGGCTGGCCGGGTACACCGCGCTGATTATCATTATTACCATCCATACCAATCCGATGCTGGCGCCGCAGTTTGCTGTCGAACGCTGCAGCGAAATTGTCATCGGTATTGTCAGCGCCATCGTCGCCGATCTCCTGTTTTCGCCGCGTTCGATTAAAAAAGAGATCGACCTCGAGCTCGATAATCTGCTAATTGCACAGTATAAGCTGATGCAGTTATGCGTCGCGCACGGTGAAAAAGAGGAAGTGGATCAAGCCTGGGGAGCGCTGGTACGCCGCACTACGGCGCTGGAAGGTATGCGTAGTAACCTGATTATGGAATCCTCACGCTGGGCAAAGGCCAATCAGCGCCTGAAGGCGATCAACACCCTTTCGCTAACCCTTATCACCCAGGCTTGCGAAACCTATCTGATTCAGAACTCACGCCCGGAAATGGTCACGGACGACTATCGCGAGCTGTTCGCCGAGCCGGTTGAGACGGTGCAGGATGTTCACCAGCAGCTGAAGCGCATGCGCCGCTTCCTGACCTGGAAAGGCGAGCATAATACCCCGGTCACGATTTATAGCTGGGTGGGCGCCGCCACGCGTTACCTGCTGCTTAAGCGCGGCGTGGTGGGGAATACTAAAATCAGCCGTATCGAGGATGGCGTGTTGCGCGGCGAAACGGTGGTTAAAGTGGAATCCGCCGAACGTCATCACGCGATGGTGAACTTCTGGCGCACCTCTGTCTCCTGTATTCTCGGAACGCTATTCTGGCTGTGGACGGGCTGGACCTCAGGCAGCGGCGCGATGGTAATGATCGCCGTGGTTACCGCGCTGGCGATGCGCCTGCCAAACCCGCGTATGGTGGCGATAGACTTCCTCTATGGCACCCTGGCGGCGTTACCGTTGGGCACCTTGTACTTCCTGGTGATCATGCCGGCGACGCAGCAGAGCATGCTGTTGCTCTGCATCAGCCTGGCGGCGATGGCGTTCTTTATCGGGATCGAAGTGCAGAAAAGGCGTCTCGGATCGCTGGGGGCGCTGGCGAGCACCATCAACATTCTTGTGCTGGATAACCCGATGCAGTTCCAGTTCAGCCAGTTCCTCGATAGCGCGCTGGGGCAGATCGTCGGCTGTTTCCTCGCTCTGATGGTTATTCTTATTGTCAGGGATAACTCCCGGGCCAGAACCGGTCGGGTGCTGCTGAACCAGTTTGTCTCCGCGGCGGTCTCTTCGCTGACCACCAACTCGGCGCGTCGCAAAGAGAATCATCTGCCCGCGCTCTATCAGCAGCTGTTTTTATTACTCAATAAATTCCCAGGTGACGTCGCCCGTTTCCGTCTGGCCTTGACGTTAATCATCGCCCATCAGCGCTTGCGCGATGCGCCCGTGCCGGTGAACGACGATCTCTCCGCCTTCCATCGTCAGCTGCGACGTACCGCGGACCATGTGATCTCCGCCGGCAGCGATGATAAGCGTCGGCGCTATTTTACCCAGCTGCTGGCGGAGCTTGATGTCTATCAGGAGAAGCTGCGGGTCTGGGAGGCCTCGCCGCAGGTCACCGAGCCGGTACGGCGACTGGTTGAGATGTTGCATAAGTACCAGCATGTGCTGACCAGCAGCTAACCCATAAACCGACGCCCAGGCGTCGGTTTTTTTATCGCTATACTTAACGGCGACAGAAAGAGAAGCGGGAGGGGCTGTCATGACCACCTATACGTTTGATTTTGACGAAATCGCCGAACAACAGGATTTCTACCGGGAGTTTTCCCGAACCTTCGAGCTGGCTCAGGATAAGGTCAACAACCTGGATTCGCTATGGGACGCAGTGACCGGTGGCCTGCTACCGCTGCCGCTGGATATTGAGTTCATCCATTTAAATGACAAGCAGCGCCGGCGCTTTGGCGCATTGATTTTATTGTTTGATGAAGCAGAGGAAGAGCTGGAGGGGGAGTTGCGTTTTAATGCCCGACAAGCATAAAAAAGCCCCCGGCAGGCGGGGGCAAGTCGTCGAAATAAGACGACGAGGGTTTATTTGTACAGCTCAGCGGTGGCGTGCCAGCTATCGCCGGTACGTGCTTCAATAATACGGTAGCTGCTGGCGCCTTCTTTCTCGGCTTTAGCCGCCAGTTCCTGACGCATGTCCATTGGCGCACTACCTACCTGGGATACGGAGATGGTGCCCATGGATTGCAGATTTTGGGCTTGTTCTGCGTTCACTTGCTGGACAGCCGCGCTGGCACCGAAAGAGAGAAGGGAAGCCAGGCCAAGGGATGCGATGATCATTGCGCGTTTCATAATCTTTACTCCAGTCTTTGTTTTGCCGCGGCGGGGCGATGTATGTCGCCGGGCCGCGGTAGAGAATTTTTGTCAGGTTAATCGTTGACGTCTAAAACTTATTTATACAGCTCAGCAGTGGCATGCCAGTGGTCGCCAGTGCGGGCTTCAATAATGCGGTAAGAAGAAGCCCCTTCTTCCTGCGCTTTTTTGTTCAGCATTTCATGCATATCCATCGGGGAAGATGCTACCGCGCCGACGGAAACCGTGCCGATGGCCTCGCGGCCCTGGGCCTGCTCGCTGTTGATAATATCAGCGGCGAAAGCGCCAAACGACACGACGGACAGGATGCTGATAGCAGCTACAGTGGTTTTGATTTTCATGATGTTCACCTCGTCGAATCTTTTTGTTGGGGGGCTTTGTTTCGTGACCCTCATCACAAAACCAAGTATACACTAATCACCAAAAATATTAATACCATGCTAATTGTTTTGTGCGTTAATAGTTACAATGGATTGCGCTTTTTATAACGGATAAGAATTAAAAATGACACGTTAGCGACAGCGATAAGATTTATTTCTAATAAATTCATAAAGGTATACGAATTTGATCTTTTGTGCGTTTTACGATTTTCGCGTTAGTAAAAGAACGTATAGACGGCGTAAATGACACTAAGTGTTAAATAGTTGTTGTGCCGGAAGGGGGGAGAGGCAAAAGAAAAGGGAGTCGCCCTCTGACGGTAGCCAGAGGGGAATTACTCAGAGTTCCTGCTCAAACAGAACCAGAATGGCGTCGTGCAGATCTTTCACCGTAAAACCGCGCGCAGGCGTGGTAAAGATGGTGTCATCCCCGGCGATACTGCCAAGAATGCCTTCCGCTTTGCCCAGCGAGTCGAGAAGACGGGCGATCAGCTGCGCGGCGCCGGGGCTGGTATGAATCACCACTACGGCATCGTTATAGTCGATATCCAGCACCAAATTCTTCAGCGGGCTGGAGGTGGTCGGTACCCCAAGCTCGGCAGGCAAGCAATAGACCATTTCCATTTTGGCGTTACGGGTACGCACCGCGCCAAATTTGGTGAGCATGCGGGAAACCTTCGATTGGTTGATATTCTCGAAGCCCTCTTCCTGCAGCGCCTGGACGATCTCTCCCTGCGAGCTGAATTTCTCTTCTTTAAGCAGCGCTTTAAACGCTTTAACCAGTTCTTCTTGTTTTGCCGAACTTCGCATAAGTCACCCAGATTATGGTGGTAAAATCAACATCATTATGCATAACCATGAATTTTTATGCAAATAATCCGCGAAAGGATAGGTCAATAATGTTATGAAGGGGGCATATTTTAGCAAAAAAACCGTATAAGGAACATGTTCTCATCACAACGCTTAAAGCCATGTAAAAGTAAATGAAATGTTATTGAGTTGGTGTTGTTTTGCGCAACTGGCTGGGTGTATTGTAACCAATAGTCGATCCGGTACTTCGCTTTGCTGGATGGTCAGTCAGGAAGCATAAAGTGCGCCGCTGTTCTATTGCTACGCACAATAATGCATTCTTCAGCCATAATCATTGTAATTGTTCATCTTGTGAATTAAGGTCCAGGCGACGGAATAACGAAAGACTAAATTAACCATAATAAGGAGTTTAGGATGAAAGTTGCAGTCCTTGGCGCTGCCGGTGGTATCGGCCAGGCGCTTGCCCTACTACTTAAGACCCAACTGCCTTCAGGTTCAGAGCTCTCGTTGTACGACATCGCTCCGGTTACGCCGGGCGTGGCGGTAGATCTAAGTCATATCCCCACAGATGTAAAAATTAAAGGATTTTCCGGTGAAGACGCTACTCCGGCGCTGGAAGGCGCGGATGTAGTGCTGATCTCCGCGGGCGTGGCGCGTAAGCCCGGCATGGATCGTTCCGACCTGTTTAATGTGAATGCGGGTATCGTGAAGAACCTCGTGCAGCAGATTGCCAAAACCTGCCCGCAGGCCTGCATCGGCATTATCACCAACCCGGTGAATACCACCGTGGCTATCGCCGCCGAAGTACTGAAAAAAGCCGGCGTGTACGATAAAAACAAACTGTTCGGCGTTACCACGCTGGACATCATCCGTTCCAATACCTTTGTGGCGGAGCTGAAAGGTAAATCGGCAACCGAGGTGGAAGTCCCGGTCATTGGTGGTCACTCCGGGGTCACCATTCTGCCTTTACTGTCGCAGATCCCCGGCGTCAGCTTTAGCGATCAGGAAATTGCCGACCTGACTAAACGTATTCAGAACGCCGGTACCGAAGTCGTGGAAGCGAAAGCGGGCGGCGGGTCGGCGACCTTGTCGATGGGCCAGGCGGCTGCCCGTTTTGGTCTCTCTCTGGTTCGCGCCATGCAGGGGGAAAAAGGCGTGGTGGAGTGCGCCTACGTGGAAGGCGACGGCCACTATGCGCGTTTCTTCTCCCAGCCGCTGCTGCTGGGGAAAAACGGCGTGGAAGAGCGACAGTCTATCGGCAAACTCAGCGCCTTTGAACAGCAGGCGCTGGAGGGCATGCTGGACACCCTGAAGAAAGATATCGCGCTCGGCGAAGACTTCGTCAACAAGTAATCTCGCCCTAACAGAAGAGCCGGAACCGCTGTTCCGGCTTTTTATTGTCCAGCATTCATGGAAACCGGGTTTCTGGTCAGATTCCCGGCCGGTCCGGTATTTAGCGATTAACGTGGCTCCCCAAACGGGGAGCCGTTTAGTTGGTGGCCGGGTATTCCTGGACGGCGATATGGAGCGTGATTTTCTTATCATCACGCATGATGACCACCGGAATTTCCGATCCCGGGCGGATCTCGGCCACCTGATCCATCGTCTCCAGTGCCGAGACGGCGGGTTTGTCATTCACGGAGATGATTACGTCGTTGGCGCGGATCCCGGCTTGCGCCGCTGGACCGTCCGGGGCGACATCGTTAACGACGATCCCCTGAATCTGATCGATCCCTCCGCCCTGCGCGTGCAGCGGGGCGATCTCCCGGCCGCTAATGCCGATATAGCCGCGGATCACCCGGCCATCGCGGATCAGTTTATCCATAATTTTGGTCGCTAACTGGAACGGGATCGCAAAGCCAATGCCTTCCGGCGTTTCGCCGTCATTGCTCTTGTCAAAGGAGAGGGTGTTAATCCCCATCAGCTCGCCGAGGGAGTTCACCAGCGCCCCGCCGGAGTTACCGTGGTTGATCGAGGCGTCAGTCTGCAGGAAGTTCTGGCGGCCGGTCGGATTGAGGCCAATGCGCCCTGTGGCGCTGATAATCCCCTGGGTGATGGTCTGCCCCAGGTTATAAGGGTTGCCAATCGCCAGCACCACGTCGCCGATGTGCGGCGTGCGTTTCGGATTGATCGGGATCACCGGCAGCCCGCCGGTAGCATTGATTTTGAGCACGGCGAGATCGGTGAGGGAATCGGATCCTACCAGCAGCGCTTCGAAGACGCGGCCGTCCTGCAGGGCGACGATAATCTGATCGGCATCGTTGATAACATGCTTGTTGGTCAGGATATAGCCGCGCTGATCCATAATCACCCCTGAGCCAAGCGTCAGCTGATTATGGCTGGTGCTGTTAAGGGCGCGGTTATAGACGTTCACCACGGCGGGCGCCGCGCGGCGCACCGCGGCGTTATAGCTCGCCGGGGAGTCGTCTGCCGTATCGTTCTGGGTAGTCGGCGCCAACTGCCACTGGCGCAGCGAGGGCATCAGGGCCAGCAGCAGACCCCCGACAAGCAAACCGATGAGTACTGAACGTAATAACTTTCCAGGCATGATGCAGATATCGTTAATGAATGGTCAGGCGCAGCATAGCACGAGTTGTCCGGACATCGCACATGGCGGCGATGCCCGGAGAGACAATCAGCGCAGCAGCAGATAGATGCTTTCGTTGCCGCGGATCACGTTCAGGGCGATGACCGGCGGTTTGCCTTCGAGCACTTTGCGCAGTTCGGCAATTGAGTGAATATGCTGCCGGTTAAGGCCAATGATAATGTCATCCTTATGCAGACCGACCTGGGCGGCGGCGCTGCCTTTATCCACATTACCGATCACCACTCCTTTGGTGCCATCTTTCATCTGGCCGTCGCTGAACGAGGCCCCCTGCAGCGCCGGGATAATCAGTTCCGCGCTGGCGGTTGAGGAGGTGCTCTTATCCAGGGTCACTTCGACATCGACCGGCTTTCCATCGCGCAGCAGGCCCAGTTTGACCTTGGTACCCGGCTCGGTGGTGGCGATCCGCGAACGCAGTTCGGCGAAACTGTTCAGCGGTTTGCCGTTCAGACTCACGATGACGTCCCCGGATTTAATCCCCGCTTTGGCGGAGCCGGAGTTTGGCAGGACTTCACTGACGAAGGCGCCGCGCTGAACGTTGAGATTCATCGCTTTGGCGATGTCGGCGCTCATTTCCATGCCTTTAATGCCCAACAGGCCGCGCTTGATTTCGCCAAACTGAATAAGCTGGTCGGCGAGGGTTTTCGCCATATTGCTTGGAATGGCAAAGCCGATGCCGATGCTGCCGCCGCCCGGCGCGAGGATCGCGGTGTTGATCCCGATAAGCTCGCCGTTGAGGTTCAGCAGCGCGCCGCCGGAATTGCCGCGGTTAATCGAGGCGTCGGTCTGAATGAAATTCTCCAGCCCTTCAAGGTTCAAGCCGCTGCGGCCAAGGGCAGAGATAATGCCGGATGTGGCGGTCTGGCCAAGGCCGAACGGGTTGCCGACGGCGACGGCGAAGTCGCCGACGCGAAGTTTATCAGAGTCAGCAATGGCGATTTGCGTCAGGTGGTCTGGCTTAATCAGCTGCAGCAGAGCGATATCGCTCTGTTCATCGCTCCCGACCAGTTTGGCATCGAACTCACGGCCATCGTTCAGCTGGACGCTGATCTTCTGCGCCTGATTGATGACGTGGTTATTGGTCAGCACATAGCCTTTCGCCGCGTCGATGATAACGCCGGAGCCGAGCCCTTCAAACGGCTGCGCCTGCTCCTGCGGGGCGTTATCGCCAAAATATTTTTTCAGCTCTTCCGGCATATTGAGCGTCGGCGAGGCAGTGCCTTCCACCTGTACGCTAACCACCGCCGGCAGAACCTTTTCCAGCATCGGCGCCAGGCTTGGTAACGCGCCCTGGCCGGGCACCTGAGTCGGTAAGGATGCCGCTGCCGGAGGCAGGACCGACAACGATAACCCAATGCTTAACGCTAACGCACTCAACAGCAAAGTCTGTTTCTTCATTAGATGCTGGCTCTCGTAACCTGAGGTGTATGGAAAAATGTCCTGAATAACCTGATGTTATTGAATTTTTGCACAGGTAACAACGTGGGGACTGGTTTAAATTGTAGCCGGGAAGTGGGGGAAGGAGCGGGCGCGACGGGCGCGCCCGGAGAATATTTTAATCGCAGCGAGGCTTAATCGCGTTTTGCGCCTCCGCGCAGTAAACCGGATGCGCCCTCGGAGTAGTCGCGCGGCATCTGGACCGGCGCCTGATCGTTACTGGCTTCAGACTCTTCCAGACGGTTGCGGAACGGGTTGGCGTCTGCCATCGAGTCCGGCAGCAGGTTGTTAGAGCTTTTCGCCATATGCTGATATAGCTGACGATAGTCGTGCGCCATGTTATCCAGCAGTTCGGCGCTACGCGCAAAGTGGCTCACCAGCTCTTCACGGTACTCTTCAAGCTCGGCTTTATTCTTTTCCAGTTCGTACTGCAGCGCCTGCTGTTGGCGCAGTTTGCGGTTGCCGAAACGCATGGCG
This sequence comes from Klebsiella sp. P1927, assembly GCF_018204675.1. Classification (NCBI taxonomy): domain Bacteria; kingdom Pseudomonadati; phylum Pseudomonadota; class Gammaproteobacteria; order Enterobacterales; family Enterobacteriaceae; genus Klebsiella; species Klebsiella sp. P1927. The sequence continues at coordinate 167,063 of NZ_CP073377.1, forward strand.
ACGGCACCAATGATGATACCGACGACTAACCCAATTAGCGCGTATTCCCAGGTCATGAACATCTCCCGTTGTATTGTGGTTCCGTAGGGTGGCTCTTAGGCTCTCCGCCTGCGCCCGATAGTGCCACTATAACCGCTAATTCCACAGAAGTGGAATCCTGGCGTATCATCGCGTAGTGTAGAACGGCCTTTTTTTCGTCAATCGTGAGCTTCGGCATTACGGTTTTCAAGGAATAACAATTAGATCATGCAAAGCCTGTCTCCAACATCGCGTTACCTTTTAGCCCTGAAAGAGGGCAGCCATCAACCCGACGACGTCCAGCAAGAAGCGGTGAGCCGCCTTGATACCATTTACCAGGAACTGCAGACGCAGCCCGCGCCGGTCGCGTCAGGCGGCGGTTTGCGCGCGAAATTCGGCAAACTGCTGGGTAAGCGCGAGCCGGCTGCCGGGACGGCACCTGTCCGCGGCCTGTATATGTGGGGCGGCGTGGGGCGAGGCAAAACCTGGCTGATGGACCTGTTTTACCAGAGCCTGCCGGGCGAGCGTAAACAGCGCCTGCATTTCCATCGTTTCATGCTGCGCGTACACGAAGAGCTGACCACCCTGCAGGGACATAGCGACCCGCTGGAGATCGTCGCCGACCGCTTTAAAGCGGAAACCGACGTGCTCTGTTTCGACGAGTTTTTTGTCTCCGATATTACCGACGCCATGCTGTTGGGCGGGCTGATGAAAGCCCTGTTCGCCCGCGGCATCACCCTGGTGGCGACCTCCAATATTCCGCCGGATGAACTCTATCGTAATGGCCTGCAGCGGGCCCGTTTTCTGCCGGCGATCGATGCCATCAAGCAGCATTGCGATATTATGAACGTCGATGCCGGCATCGATTATCGACTGCGTACCCTGACGCAGGCGCACCTGTGGCTGTCGCCGCTGAATAACGACACCCGCGAACAGATGGATAAATTGTGGCTCGCGCTGGCGGGTGCGCCGCGCGCTGCCGGGCCGACGCTGGAGATTAACCATCGCGAGCTGCCTACCCTCGGCGTAGAAAACCAGACGCTGGCGGCGTCATTCGCCACGCTATGCGTGGATGCGCGCAGCCAGCATGACTATATCGCGCTCTCCCGACTGTTCCATACGGTGATGCTGTTCGACGTGCCGGTGATGACCGCGCAGCTGGAGAGCGAGGCCCGCCGCTTTATCGCTCTGGTGGATGAGTTTTACGAGCGCCATGTAAAGCTGGTGGTCAGCGCGGCAGTACCGCTGTACGACATTTACCAGGGCGAGCGGCTGAAGTTTGAGTTCCAGCGCTGTCTCTCTCGTCTGCAGGAGATGCAGAGCGAAGAGTACCTCAAACGTCCGCATATGCCCTGACAGGGGACTTTTTCAGGCGGATTCAGGGCCGCAAGGCCGCCCCGGGCGCGGCCTGAAAAATCTCATAAAGGGGTCGATCTTTGACCCCGACTTCTCTATAATCTTGCGACCCCACGTTACGAGAAGGTTTTTTTCCCGAAACTTTCTATGCGCCGGCATAGGCTATTCGAAGGGGTAGGTTTGCTGGACAATGTCGTGTGAACCTCAACTGACTAAACGTTTGGGTGTTCACCAACGTGTAACTTATTATTTGGGTAAGCTTTTAATGAAAACTTTTACAGCTAAACCAGAAACCGTAAAACGCGACTGGTATGTTGTTGACGCGACCGGTAAAACTCTGGGCCGTCTGGCTACTGAACTGGCTCGTCGCCTGCGCGGTAAGCACAAAGCGGAATACACTCCGCACGTTGATACCGGTGATTACATCATCGTTCTGAACGCAGAAAAAGTTGCTGTTACCGGCAACAAGCGCGAAGACAAAATGTACTACCACCACACCGGCCACATCGGTGGTATCAAAGAAGCGACCTTTGAAGAGATGATTGCCCGCCGTCCTGAGCGTGTGATTGAAATCGCGGTTAAAGGCATGCTGCCAAAAGGCCCGCTGGGTCGTGCTATGTACCGTAAACTGAAAGTTTACGCGGGTAACGAGCACAACCACGCGGCACAGCAACCGCAAGTTCTTGACATCTAATCGGGATTATAGGCAATGGCTGAAAATCAATACTACGGCACTGGTCGCCGCAAAAGTTCCGCAGCTCGCGTTTTCATCAAACCGGGCAACGGTAAAATCGTTATCAACCAGCGTTCTCTGGAACAGTACTTCGGTCGTGAAACTGCCCGCATGGTAGTTCGTCAGCCGCTGGAACTGGTCGACATGGTTGAGAAACTGGATCTGTACATCACTGTTAAAGGTGGTGGTATCTCTGGTCAGGCTGGTGCGATCCGTCACGGTATCACCCGCGCTCTGATGGAGTACGACGAGTCCCTGCGTTCCGAACTGCGTAAAGCTGGCTTCGTTACTCGTGACGCTCGTCAGGTTGAACGTAAGAAAGTCGGTCTGCGTAAAGCACGTCGTCGTCCGCAGTTCTCCAAACGTTAATTGTTTTCTGCTCACGCAGAACAATTTGCGAAAAAACCCGCTTCGGCGGGTTTTTTTATGGATAAAACGGCTGTTATCCACAAGCATAGCGCCGGTTCTCGCCACTTTTTCAGCATTTCCAGAATCCCCTCACCACAACGTCTTCAAAATCTGGTAAACTATCATCCAATTTTCTGCCCAAATGCTGGTGATTGTTCATTTTTTGTTTTATTCGTGAACGAAGGTGACATCGCGCTAATGGGGTTTTTACATCTGGCTGGTCATGAGTGGCCGGCAGCAGTACAAAATTCTGAATATACCTGGAGGTTTTCATGGCTGTCGCTGCCAACAAACGTTCGGTAATGACGCTGTTTTCTGGTCCTACTGACATCTATAGCCATCAGGTCCGCATTGTGCTGGCCGAGAAGGGTGTCAGTTTTGAGATAGAGCACGTGGAGAAGGATAACCCGCCTCAGGATCTGATTGACCTCAACCCGAATCAAAGCGTACCGACGCTGGTGGATCGTGAGCTCACTCTGTGGGAATCCCGCATCATTATGGAGTATCTGGATGAGCGTTTCCCGCACCCGCCGTTAATGCCGGTTTATCCGGTGGCGCGTGGTGAAAGCCGCCTGTATATGCAACGTATCGAGAAGGACTGGTATTCGCTGATGAACACCATCCAGAGCGGTACCGCAGCGCAAGCTGATGCTGCGCGTAAGCAGCTGCGTGAAGAATTGCTGGCCATCGCGCCGGTCTTCACCCAGAAACCTTACTTCCTGAGCGATGAGTTCAGCCTGGTGGACTGCTACCTGGCGCCGCTGCTGTGGCGTCTGCCGGTTCTTGGTGTGGAGCTGGTTGGCGCTGGTGCGAAAGAGCTCAAAGGCTATATGACTCGCGTATTTGAGCGTGATTCCTTCCTCGCTTCTTTAACTGAAGCCGAGCGTGAAATGCGCCTCGGTCGGGGCTAAATAATGGATGTATCACAGCTGACGCCGCGTCGCCCGTATCTGTTACGGGCGTTTTATGACTGGCTGCTGGATAACCAGCTGACGCCGCACCTGGTGGTGGATGTGACGCTGCCGGGCGTGCTCGTGCCGATGGAGTACGCGCGCGATGGGCAAATCGTTCTCAATATTGCCCCGCGTGCGGTAGGCAATCTCGAGCTGGCGAACGACGAAGTGCGCTTCAACGCGCGCTTTGGCGGGGTACCACGCAACGTGTCTGTCCCGCTGGCTGCGGTACTCGCCATCTACGCCCGTGAGAACGGCGCTGGTACGATGTTCGAACCGGAAGCGGCCTATGACGAAGACGTCAGCAGCCTCAACGATGATGACGTCGCGCCGGAGAGTGAAAGCGAAACGGTGATGTCGGTGATCGATGGCGATAAGCCGGATAATCACGACGACGATCCTGACGACACGCCGCCGCCGCGCGGTGGTCGCCCGGCGCTGCGCGTGGTGAAGTGAATCCCTTCTCTGACAGGCCCTGCGGGGCCTGTTTTTTTGTCTGTCCGCTTTGTTAACTCTGCCACAAACGAGGCGTCCCATGGCTGGTATCGTCATCGCCACAGGTAGTTTTTAGGGAGCAGACATGTCTTTACTCGCACAACTGGACCAGCGTATCCGTCATCATGGCGGATTAATTGTCTCCTGCCAGCCGGTGCCGGGCAGTCCGCTGGATAATCCCGCTATCGTCGCGGCAATGGCGCTGGCGGCTGAGCAGGCGGGAGCGGTAGCGCTGCGCATCGAAGGCCTGGCCAACCTGCAGGCCGTTCGTCCGTTAGTGACGGTGCCCGTTATTGGGTTGATAAAACGCGATTTGCCCGATAGCCCGGTGCGTATTACGCCATGGCTGGAAGATATCGACGCGCTGGCGCAGGGCGGAGCGGATATTATTGCTATTGACGGCACCCAGCGTCAGCGTCCGGCGTCAGTGTCGGCGCTATTAGCAGAAATTCATCAGCTGGGAAAAGTGGCGATGGCCGATTGCTCATCTCTCGACGATGCTCTCGAGTGCTGGCAGTTGGGGGCTGAGATTGTCGGGACGACTCTCTCCGGCTATACCGCAGAGGAGACGCCGGATGAGCCGGATCTGGCGCTGGTGCAATGCCTGAGCGCGGCGGGCTGCAGAGTGATTGCCGAAGGGCGCTATAACACGCCTGCCCAGGCGGCGGAGGCGATGCGCTGCGGCGCGTGGGCGGTGACCGTCGGCTCGGCGATTACCCGCCTGGAGCATATCTGCGGCTGGTATAATACGGCGCTGAAAGCGGCGGTTTGCCCGGCGAATGAGCAATAAAAAAGCCCGATGACGTTAACCATCGGGCTTTTATGCGTGAGGCTCCGGACCTAATCAGACTTCAAGGTAGTTGAGGATCCCGTCCGCCGCTTTACGGCCTTCGGCAATCGCGGTGACCACCAGATCGGAACCGCGAACGATATCGCCACCGGCGAAGATTTTCGGGTTGCTGGTCTGGAAGGCGTTTTCGCTGCCTTCCGGGGCGATAATACGGCCCTGGGAGTCCAGCTCGACGCTGTGCTTCGCCAGCCACTCCATGCTGTGCGGACGGAAGCCAAACGCCATGACTACGGCGTCAGCCGGCACCACGTGCTCAGAGCCGGGGACGATCTCCGCGCGGCGGCGGCCCTTCGCATCCGGCTGGCCCATTTCGGTGCGCGCCATCTTCACGCCGCAAACCTTACCGTTGGCATTCACTTCCACGCCCAGCGGCTGGACGTTAAACTGGAACTCAACGCCTTCTTCGCGCGCGTTTTTCACTTCGCGTTTTGAGCCGGGCATGTTCTCTTCGTCACGGCGATAGGCGCAGATCACGTGCGCCGCATTCTGACGGACGGAGGTGCGTACGCAGTCCATCGCGGTGTCGCCACCGCCGAGCACCACCACGCGTTTGCCTTCCATGCTGACATAGGGCTCATCGGCGGTTTCACCAAAGCCCATGATCTGCTTAGTGTTAGCGATCAGGAACGGCAGCGCGTCGTAAACACCCGGGGCGTCTTCGTTGTCCAGTCCACCGCGCATCGACTGATAGGTCCCGACGCCGAGGAACACCGCATCGTACTCCTTCAGCAGGTCATCGAGCTGCACGTCGCGGCCCACTTCGGTATTGAGTTTGAACTCAATGCCCATGCCGGTGAAGATCTCCCGGCGGCGGGTCATCACCTCTTTTTCCAGCTTGAACGCCGGGATACCGAAGGTCAGCAGGCCGCCGATTTCCGGATGGCGGTCAAATACCACCGCCTTGACGCCGTTACGGGTCAGCACGTCGGCGCAGGCGAGGCCCGCCGGGCCAGCGCCGATGATCGCGACGGTTTTACCGGTCGGCTTCACGTCGGAGAGATCCGGACGCCAGCCCATCTCGAATGCCTTATCGTTGATATAGCGTTCGATGTTGCCGATGGTCACCGCGCCGAACTCATCGTTCAGCGTACAGGAGCCTTCACACAGGCGGTCCTGCGGGCAGACGCGCCCGCAGACTTCCGGCAGAGTGTTGGTTTGATGCGACAGCTCGGCCGCTTCAAAAATACGCCCCTCGTTGGCCAGCTTCAGCCAGTTCGGGATGTAGTTATGCACCGGGCACTTCCATTCGCAGTACGGGTTGCCACAGGAGAGGCAGCGATCCGCCTGCGCCTTGGCCTGGCCTTCTGAAAACGGCTCGTAAATTTCCACAAACTCAATTTTACGGATCTTCAGCGGTTTCTTTGGCGGATCAACGCGCTGCAGGTCGATAAATTGATAAACGTTCTGACTCATCTTAACCCCTTACTGCGCCTGCACCCGCAGCTCAGCTGCGGAACGACTACGGTGACCCAACAGTGCTTTAACATCGCTGGACTTTGGTTTAACCAGCGCAAACTTCGCGGAGAAGGCCGGCCAGTTGGCGAGGATCTCTTCGCCGCGTTGCGAACCGGTAAGCTGTACGTGCTCGGTGATTAAACCGCGCAGGTGCTCTTCATGGATGGCCAGAGAATCAACGTCCAGCACTTCCACCAGCTCCGGGTTCACGCGTTTGCGGAAGTCGCCATCTTCATCCAGGACATAGGCAAAGCCGCCGGTCATCCCTGCGCCAAAGTTGACGCCGGTTTTTCCGAGCACGCAGACGATGCCGCCGGTCATATATTCGCAGCCGTTGTCGCCGATGCCTTCCACCACGGTGATGGCGCCGGAGTTACGCACGGCGAAACGCTCGCCCGCGCGGCCTGCGGCGTACAGACGACCACCGGTCGCTCCGTACAGGCAGGTGTTGCCGATAATACTGGCTTCATGGCTGCGGAACGCAGAGCCCACCGGCGGACGAATGGCCAGCAGACCGCCCGCCATGCCTTTCCCGACGTAGTCGTTGGCGTCGCCAGTCAGATGCAGTTCCACGCCGCCGGCGTTCCACACGCCGAAGCTCTGGCCCGCGGTGCCGCTAAAGTGAGCGACGATCGGGTCGCCCGCCAGTCCCTGGTCGCCATGGGTCTGGGCGATATACCCGGACAGCGAGGCCCCCACGGAGCGGTCGGTGTTACGGATATCAAACCAGAACGTCTTGCTCTGCTTTTCATCCACGTACGGTTTCGCCTGCTGCAGCAGCTGGGCGTTGAGCACGCCGTTATCGAACGGTGGGTTGTTCTCGGTGCAGTACAGCGCTTTGCCCGGATGCGGCTCTGCGGTCTCCAGCAGTTTACCCAGATCTAGTTTCTGCTGCTTGGCGGTGAACCCATCCAGCTCTTTGAGCAGATCGGTGCGGCCAATCAGATCCACCAGACGCTTGACGCCCAGCTGGGCCATCAGCTCGCGGGTCTCACGGGCGATAAATTCAAAGTAGTTGGTCACTTTGAACGGCAGACCGTGATAGTGATTCTTACGCAGTTTGTCATCCTGGGTCGCCACGCCGGTAGCGCAGTTGTTCAGGTGGCAAATACGCAGGTATTTACAGCCCAGCGCGACCATCGGGCCGGTACCGAAACCGAAGCTCTCCGCGCCGAGGATCGCCGCTTTGATGATATCGAGGCCGGTTTTCAGGCCGCCATCCACCTGCAGACGGATCTTATGACGCAGACCGTTGGCAACCAGCGCCTGCTGGGTTTCCACCAGGCCGAGCTCCCACGGGCAGCCGGCATATTTCACCGAAGAGAGCGGGCTCGCCCCGGTGCCGCCGTCGTAGCCGGCGATGGTGATCAGGTCGGCATAGGCTTTGGCCACGCCGGTGGCGATGGTGCCAACGCCCGGCTCAGAAACCAGTTTGACCGAAATCATCGCTTTCGGATTGACCTGCTTGAGGTCGAAAATCAGCTGCGCCAGATCCTCGATAGAGTAGATATCGTGGTGCGGCGGCGGGGAAATCAGCGTGACGCCCGGTACCGAATAGCGCAGTTTGGCGATGTACGGGGTGACTTTATCACCCGGCAGCTGGCCACCTTCACCCGGTTTCGCCCCCTGGGCGACTTTGATCTGGATGACGTCGGCATTGACCAGGTAGGCTGGCGTGACGCCGAAGCGGCCGGAAGCGACCTGCTTGATGCGCGACACTTTATTAGTGCCGTAGCGCGCCGGGTCTTCACCGCCTTCACCGGAGTTGGAGAAGCCGCCGATGCTGTTCATCGCTTCCGCCAGCGACTCGTGCGCTTCCGGGCTCAGGGCGCCGATCGACATCGCCGCGGTATCGAAGCGTTTAAACAGCTCCTTCGCCGGCTCTACTTCGTCGATGCTGATAGCGTCTTCGCCTGGGTTGAGCGCCAGCAGGTCGCGCAGCGTGGCCGCTGGACGTTCGTTAACCAATTTCGCGTATTGTTGATAATCGCTGTATTCGCCGCTCTGCACGGCCTGCTGCAGGGTGCGCACCACGTCCGGGTTGTAGGCATGATATTCGCCGCCGTGCACATATTTCAGCAAACCGCCCTGGGCCAGTGGCTTACGCGCCAGCCAGGCGCGTTTCGACAGATTCAGCAGATCCTGCTGGAAGTCGTCGAAGCTGGCGCCGCCGATGCGGCTGACCACGCCCTGGAAGCAGAGCTCGGAGACATCGCGATGCAGACCGACCGCTTCGAACAGCTTCGAGCAGCGGTAGGAGGCGATGGTCGAGATCCCCATCTTGGACATGATCTTATACAGACCTTTATTGATACCGTTGCGATAGTTCAGCATCACCGCACGGTACGGTTTATCGATGGCTTTGCTGTCGACCAGCTTCGCCAGCGTTTCGTAGGCGAGGTATGGATAGATAGCCGTCGCCCCAAAGCCGAGCAGCACGGCGAAGTGGTGCGGATCGCGGGCGCTGGCGGTTTCAACGATGATGTTGGCATCGCAGCGCAGGCTTTTATCGACCAGACGGGTCTGGATCGCGCCAACGGCCATCGGCGCCGGTACCGGCAGACGGTCTTTGGCGATGTTGCGGTCAGAGAGCACCAGCAGCACGGTGCCGTCGCGCACCATTTGCTCCGCTTTATCGCACAGCGCTTTCACCGTCTCGCTGAGGGAGGCCTCTGCCGGGTTGAACGTGATATCGAGGACGTCGGCGCGATAGTGCTCTTCTTCCATCGTCGTCAGCTGTTTAAAATCGGAGTACAGCAGGATCGGCGATTTGAAGCTCAGACGATGCGCCTGGCCTTCCGCTTCGCAGAAGACGTTCATTTCGCGACCGATGCTGGTAGCCAGCGACATGACGTGCGCTTCGCGCAGCGGGTCGATCGGCGGGTTAGTCACCTGGGCGAACTGCTGACGGAAGTAATCGTAGATAATGCGCGGCTGGCTGGAGAGCACGGCGAAAGGCGTGTCATCGCCCATCGAACCGACTGCTTCCTGGCCATTTTCGCCGAGCACGCGCAGGACGGAGTCCAGCTCTTCCGCGCTGTAGTTAAACTGTTTCTGGTAGCTGGCGAGCGTGTCGTCATCCAGCTGGCGGCTGCCAACCTCTTCGTCCGGCAGATCTTCGAACGGCACCAGGCGACGAACGTTTTTCTCCATCCACTCTTTATACGGATGGCGGCTCTTCAGATCGTCATCGGTTTCCGCTGAGTGCAGAATGCGTCCGGCACGGGTATCGATAACCATCAGCTCGCCCGGGCCCACGCGGCCTTTCTCGACCACTTCGTCAGGCTGGTAATCCCAGATGCCGACTTCGGAGGCGCAGGTGATGAGCTTATCTTTGGTAATGACGTAGCGCGCCGGGCGCAGACCGTTACGGTCGAGGTTACAGGCCGCGTAGCGGCCATCGGACATGACGATGCCCGCCGGGCCGTCCCACGGCTCCATATGCATGGAGTTAAAGTCGAAGAACGAACGCAGCTCCGGATCCATATCCGGGTTGTTCTGCCAGGCTGGCGGCACCAGCAGACGCATGGCGCGCACGATGTCCATCCCGCCGGCCAGCAGCAGCTCCAGCATGTTGTCCATAGAACTGGAGTCGGAGCCGGTTTCGTTAACGAACGGCGCGGCGTCGTGCAGGTCTGGGATCAGCGGGGTCTGGAACTTATAGGTACGGGCGCGGGCCCACTGGCGGTTGCCGGTAATGGTGTTAATTTCACCGTTGTGCGCCAGGTAGCGGAACGGCTGCGCCAACGGCCAGCGTGGTACGGTGTTGGTGGAGAAGCGCTGGTGGAACAGGCAGATAGCCGACTCCAGGCGCAGGTCCGCGAGGTCCAGGTAGAAGCGCGGCAAATCCGCCGGCATACACAGACCTTTATAGATGTTGACCAGATTGGACAAGCTACAAACGTAGAAATCTTTGTCTTCCTGCAGACGTTTTTCAATGCGACGACGCGCAATAAACAGACGGCGCTCCATATCGCGCGGGCGCCAGCCAGCCGGGGCGTTGACAAAGATTTGCTCAATACGGGGCAGCGAGGAGAGGGCGATTTCACCGAGCACGCCTTCGTTGGTCGGCACATCGCGCCAGCCGACAATCGACAGGGTCTCAAGCTGAAGTTCTTCTTCAACGATGCGGCGCGCCGCTTTAGCCAGCTCAGGATCTTTATTCAGGAACAGCATCCCAACGGCGTAGTTTTTGGCTAAACGCCAGCCGCGCTCTTCGGCAACGATGCGGAAGAAACGATCGGGTTTTTGCAGCAGCAGACCGCAACCGTCGCCGGTTTTACCATCGGCAAGGATTGCGCCACGGTGCTGCATGCGGGCCAGTGCGTGTATTGCGGTTCGCACTACCTTGTGGCTAGGTTCGCCTTCTATGTGGGCGATCAGGCCGAAACCACAGTTATCCCTCTCAAGGGATTTGTCGTACAACATATCAGTGAACCTCCCCAGGCTCTACGGACACCCTCCGATACCGATTGCGCACAGGCACAGAAAGAGCATGGCGACGGGGTTTACACCTCGCATTCGCCCTCTTTAAATCCTTTTCGCATCGGTACACAAGTTTGAGGACTTGCTGTTAAGAGGGAATCTCAATTACTGCATAAATATGATGAGCAGAGTGCTCATCCAGAAAGCTTCCAGCGGATTCCCAACTTATCGGGAATCCACACTTACGTCAAATGGCAATCTTATTAATACAAAAATGTGCTATACCCAAGTTAACTAATTGTTATTAAAGAAAATAATGGCAATTTTTATGCTTTGAATACGCCTGCTGGTGGTGCGGCTAGTGTGATCTGTCTCACTGTGCACGCGGCTTTGCATTACCAATATGCGCTGAAATATATTTCATTATTAGCATATTTGACTGCAATATTTTTAACTACTGGACATTAATACCGTTTTTTACCAGAAAGCAGATTAGGGCAATGCGAAGATAAAATATAAGGAAAACTCATCACCTGGTGGTTGAATGAAATTGCAGTAATCTTGATTGTTTATGCAATAGGGTTGGTCGCCGCGCTGACGATTGATCCAGGTCATCGCCGTCGGTGACGAAAAGTGGCAGGCTTGGCCCCCTTTGTTGAGGGCGGTCTATCAGATTATGCAGTTACAGAAATTAGTCAATATGTTTGGTGGGGATCTTATGCGTCGCTATGGCGAAAAGGTCCATAAGCTAACGCTGCACGGCGGTTTTAGCTGCCCAAACCGCGACGGCACGCTGGGCCGCGGCGGTTGCACTTTCTGTAACGTGGCATCGTTTGCCGATGAGGCGCAGCAGCATCGCTCTATCGCCGAACAGCTCGCTCATCAGGCGCAGCTCGTCAACCGGGCGAAGCGCTATCTGGCCTATTTTCAGGCCTACACCAGCACCTTCGCTGAAGTGCAGGTGCTCCGTTCAATGTATCGTCAGGCCGTCAGTGCCGCAAATATCGTTGGCCTGTGCGTCGGCACCCGCCCGGACTGCGTTCCGCAGGCGGTCCTTGACCTGCTGAGTGAATACCATCAGCAAGGGTATGAGGTATGGCTGGAGCTGGGGCTGCAAACTGCTCATGACAAGACCCTGCATCGCATTAACCGTGGACACGATTTCGCCTGTTATCAGCGTACCGCGCGCCTGGCGCGAGAGCGGGGGCTGAAAGTCTGTGCGCATCTGATCGTCGGTCTGCCCGGAGAGAGCCAGGGGCATTGTCTGCAGACGCTGGAGCAGGTAGTGGCGACCGGCGTGGATGGGATCAAATTGCATCCACTGCATATTGTGAAAGGCAGCATTATGGCCAAAGCGTGGCAGGCCGGGCGTCTCGATGGCATTGAGCTGGAGGCGTATACCGTCACCGCTGGAGAGATGATCCGCCATACGCCGCCGGAGGTGATCTACCACCGTATTTCCGCCAGCGCCCGTCGGCCCACGCTGTTGGCGCCGCTGTGGTGTGAAAATCGCTGGACCGGCATGGTTGAACTGGATCGTTATCTGAATCAGCAGGGCGCTCAGGGCTCGGCGCTGGGCCGTAGCTGGGTTGCTCCCCAGGCTGAGTGAGAAGTACGAGCGCGATGTCGGGAACAATGCCGGACATCGCGCTCCTGCCATTTATGCCTGGCTGGCTTTCATCGTCACACGCGGAGTTTTGATCACGAACAGCACCAGCAGGGCGCCAAGCGCGGCGATAGTGCCGGCGAGAACGAAAGCGCTGTCAAATTTACCAGTAGACTGCACGATATAGCCGGTAACAATCGGCCCCACGATGCCGGAGACGCTGCCGATAAGATGGATAAAGCCGCTGGCGCCGCCGACGCGGGATTTATGCACCACGTCCTGGATAATCGCCCAGTAGATCGCCCCGGTTACATAGAGGAAAAAGATGGAGACCGACATCAGCAGAACGGCAGGCACGACGCTGCTGACGGTACCCGCCAGTCCCACGCAGATAGCGGCCATCAGCAGGCATACCACCAGCACAATTTTGCGCGACAGCAGCAGGCGCCCGGTGAGTTTAAAAATTTTATCGGAAATATAGCCCCCAAGCGCCAGACCGACAAAGCCGACTATCCATGGGATCATAGTGGTAAGGCTCATCTGTTTAATATCCAGATGGTGCTGTTGTACCAGATAGGACGGGAACCAGCTGAGAAAGAAAAACAGAATATAGTTGTAGCAGAAGAAGGCAAAGGCCGTTACCAGAATAATTGGCTGTTTCAAATAATAACCCAGCGAGTGAGCTGTTTGATTTTCTATTGTTTCCAGCGCGACTTCTTCTTCTTTCATTTTATTAATCAGCTTAAGTTCTTCCTGGCTGACTTTTTTGTGCTTTTCGGGCGAATTAGCGGCAATGAAAAACCACGCTATCATCCATACAATACCGATAGCGAAAATAATCATAAAAGCCGGGCGCCAGCCGAATGCCAGGGCCAGGTAACCGACGATGGGGCCGGCGACCGCGCCGCCCAGCGGAGAGCCTGCGCTGAGAAAGCCGACGGCGGTAGCCGCTTGCTTTTTAGGAAACCAGCCGTTGATCATCTTGTTCGCCGATGCGCAGATCGGGCCTTCCGCCATCCCGAAAAGCACCCGCAGCACCAGCATGGAATAAAAGCCGGTGGCTACCGCGGTTAAGCCGCAAAACAGCGACCACAGACCGACCGCCAGGCCCATTACCAGCGTTGCGCCAAACTTATCCACGGCCAAACCGCCAATAAAATTAAATACCGCGTAGCCGAAGAAAAAGCTGCCGAAAATAATGCCGAATTGTTCAGCGTTAAGTGCAAGGTCCTTTTCAATCATCGGGACCGTAATGGATAATGCCACCCGGTCCAGATAATTTATCATATATACTAAAAATAATAACAGGACGATAATCCAGCGGATATTTTTTCCCATGATAACACCATGCTCATTATATTATTTATATCAGGCGCGGCGGATATGCAGATATCCGTCGGCCGTTATTCTATACGATGCCGGTTTAACCCAGCTGCAGCAGCACTTTGCAGCAGGTCTTACGGTCGTTAGCAAAAATCTCCATGGCCTCTTTCACCTGCTCCAGCGGCATACAATGGGTGATTAACGCCTCCGGACGAATAAGGCCTTTCTCCATCCAGTCGATGACCAGCGGAAAACGCCCGCTGTTCAGCCGGGAGGAGAAAATAGAAATTTCTTTACTGGTGATGCTTTGCTGAGTGAGGGTCGAGGCCTCGCCGGAGAAACCGAGTATACCGATGCGGGCGGCGGGGGAGGCGAGGAGAATGGCTTCCTGCAGGATCGCCGGGTGGCAGGCGGCATCAATGACCAGCGTGGGGGCAAGCTGCCGCTGCGCCAGCTGTTCCGCGAGCGGCTGGTCAGTGTTATCGAGCGTCAGATCGGCGCCGTTTTCCCGGGCCATCTGCAGACGTTCGGCAATGCGATCCACGACGATCACCTGCTTAACGCCATATACCCCCTTTAGCGCCTGAATGATCGTCAGCCCCATCGGGCCAGCGCCGTAAACCAGGGCAATATCTTGCGCCGTGGGCTGCAGCTGGGCGGTAATATTTGCCGCGATGGTAAAAGGCTCAACCATCGTTGCCTGACGGTCGCTGATAGCCTCGGGGATGCGCCAGGCATTTTTCGCCGGCACGCAGGCATAGTCGCTAAATCCCCCGTCGCGGTGAACTCCTATGACCTGGAGCTGCGTACAGACATTCGGCCTTCCTACCGAGCAAGGATAACAATGGCCGCAGCTGACAACGGGGTCCACCGCGACACGCTCGCCGATGCGTGCCGGAGATACCTGCTCGCCGACGGCGTCGATGATGCCATAGAATTCATGGCCGATGACGCGGGGATATTTCGCGAAAGGGTTGTGGCCGTGATAGATGTGTACATCGGAACCACAGATCCCGGCAAAAGCAATTTTCACCCGTACTTCATGGGCGCCCGGAACTGGAACCGGACGTGATTCAATGTTCAGTTGGCCTGGCTCTTTGACGACGACGCTTCTCATTTTGATTCCTTCCATTGTCTTTTTTCTGAACAAATTACGCTACTTTTATTACCATACAAGTATGCAAAAGATCATAATCAGGCCTGGATCACATTTGAGAAAGCTCGGCAGAAAAAGCCATGGCATGATTAATCTATTGAAATAAATTGAAAAAAATTATGAATGCGCCGACGCATTCGCCGCTTGCGAGCCGGTCGGCAGGAATGTGATCGCTATCACGACAGCCAACGCTCAATCATCTATGATTACTGGTATGGTAGTAGGGTAAATTAAACTAAGTTGAGCAGGTGAAGACAATGCAGATGACAATGCGCTGGTTTGGACCAGAGGAAGACAAGATTTCATTAGAACATATTCGCCAGGTGCCTGGCGTTGAGGGGGTGGTCGGCGCGCTCTACGACGTCGCGGTGGGCGAAGTATGGCCGGTGGATAAAATTGAGCGTCTGGTCGGTCAGGCCCATGCCGCAGGCCTGAAAATGGAGGTGATAGAGAGCGTCAACATCCATGACGACATCAAAATCGGCCTACCTACCCGTGAGCGCTATATTGCCAACTACCAGCAGACCATCCGCAACCTTGCCCGCTTTGGCGTTAAAGTCATCTGCTATAACTTCATGCCGGTTTTCGACTGGATGAAGACGGATATGAACTACGTCCTGCCGGATGGCTCGCTGACGATGGCGTTTGAGAAGAAAGATATCGATAAGCGGCTGGAAGACGTGGTGAAGGAGGTGCTTGAGAATTCAAACGGCTTCGCCTTGCCGGGCTGGGAGCCGGAACGGCTGGCGGAGGTGCAGACCCTGTTTGCCAAATATAGCGCGGTGGATGATCAGAAGCTGCGGGAGAACCTGGTTTATTTTCTGCAGGCGGTGATCCCGGTTTGCGAAGAGGTTGGGGTGAAAATGGCGATCCACCCGGACGACCCGCCGTACTCCATTTTTGGCCTGCCGCGGGTGGTCAAAAACCGCGACGATCTGGACTGGATCTGCCGGGCCGTCGATTCACCCGCCAACGGCATTACGCTCTGCACCGGCTCGATTGCCGAAGATCCTGATAATGACGTGTACGCCATCCTGGCCGAATTTACGCGGCGTAAGCGAATTCATTTTGCCCACGTCCGCAATATAAAGCTGATGCAGGATAAAGACTTTTACGAGTGCGCCCATCCGTCAGAGTACGGCTCCCTGGATATGTACAAAGTGATGCAAGCGCTGTATGACAACGGATTCGACGGCTATATTCGCCCGGATCATGGTCGCTTTATCTGGGGAGAGACCGGACGGCCGGGCTATGGCCTGTTCGACCGCGCCCTTGGCGTGACCTACCTGAAAGGACTCTGGGAGGCGTTAAGCAAGCGTTAATCCCTCTCCTGATCCCCCTCTTTTGCGGCTGGTTCGCCTCAGCGGCCGGCCGCCGTATCGACTCCTGCCCGCATTTTTTGCACAACTTACAGCGCATTGCTCAGAATTGAGTATTATTGTGCGGAGTTGTCGTGAAGGAATCCCCTATGAAGCAAATTCGTATGCTGGCGCAGTATTATGTCGACCTGATGATGAAGCTGGGTCTGGTCCGCTTTTCGATGCTGTTGGCTCTTGCGCTGGTGGTGCTGGCCATCGTGGTACAGATGGCGGTTACCATGGTGCTGCATGGCCAGGTTGAAAGTATCGACGTTATCCGCTCTATCTTCTTTGGCCTGCTGATCACGCCTTGGGCGGTCTACTTTCTCTCGGTGGTGGTGGAGCAGCTCGAAGAGTCCCGTCAGCGTCTTTCGCGGCTGGTGGACAAGCTGGAGGAGATGCGTGAGCGCGATCTAAAGCTGAACGTCCAACTGAAAGATAACATCGCGCAGTTGAATCAGGAGATTGGCGAACGTGAAAAAGCGGAAGCCGAGCGCGAGACCACCCTCGAGCAGTTGAAGATTGAGATGAAAGAGCGTGAAGAGACGCAGATCCAGCTCGAACAGCAATCCTCCTTTCTGCGCTCTTTCCTTGATGCTTCCCCGGACCTGGTCTTCTATCGCAATGAGGATAAGGAGTTTTCAGGCTGTAACCGGGCGATGGAGCTGCTGACCGGCAAAAGCGAGAAACAGCTGATCCACCTCAAACCGCAGGACGTCTATAGCGAAGAGGCGGCGGAAAAGGTACTGGAGACCGACGAGAAGGTGTTCCGCCATAATGTATCGCTGACCTATGAGCAGTGGCTGGACTATCCCGATGGCCGCAAAGCGTGCTTTGAAATCCGCAAGGTCCCCTACTACGATCGCGTCGGTAAGCGTCGCGGCCTGATGGGCTTCGGCCGCGATATCACCGAACGTAAACGCTATCAGGACGCTCTTGAGCGCGCCAGCCGGGATAAAACCACCTTTATTTCCACCATCAGTCATGAGCTGCGTACCCCGCTAAACGGGATCGTCGGGCTGAGCCGAATTTTGCTGGATACCGAACTGACCAGCGAGCAGGAAAAATACCTGAAAACTATCCATGTCTCGGCGGTGACGCTGGGGAATATCTTCAATGATATTATCGACATGGACAAAATGGAGCGCCGCAAGGTGCAGCTCGATAACCAGCCGGTGGACTTCACCAGCTTCCTTGCCGACCTTGAAAACCTATCCGGCTTGCAGGCACAGCAGAAGGGGCTGCGCTTTGTGCTGGAGCCGAGCCTGCCGCTGCCGCATAAGGTAATCACGGATGGGACCCGCCTGCGGCAGATCCTGTGGAATCTTATCAGTAACGCCGTGAAGTTTACCCCGCAGGGCGGAGGGGTGAACGTCCGCGTGCGCTATGACGAAGGCGATATCCTGCACTTCGAAGTGGAAGACTCCGGAATTGGTATTCCTGAAGCGGAACAGGACAAAATTTTCGCCATGTATTACCAGGTCAAAGACAGCCACGGCGGCAAACCGGCCACCGGAACCGGGATTGGTCTCGCCGTCTCGCGTCGCCTGGCGCGTAATATGGGCGGTGATATCAGCGTTACCAGCCAGCCGGGTAAAGGGGCGACCTTTACGCTTACCGTCCATGCGCCTGCCATTGCGGAAGAAGTGGAAGATACGCTGGCGGAAGACGACATGCCATTACCGGCGCTCAACGTGCTGCTGGTTGAGGACATTGAGCTCAACGTTATTGTGGCCCGTTCAGTGCTGGAAAAACTGGGTAACAGCGTTGATGTGGCGATGACCGGGAAAGCCGCGCTGGAGATGTTTGAGCCAGGCGAATATGACCTTGTGCTGTTGGATATTCAGTTACCGGACATGACCGGACTGGATATTTCCCGGGAACTGAAACAGCGCTTTGCCGCTGACGAGCTACCGCCGCTGGTCGCCCTCACCGCCAACGTGCTGAAGAATAAAAAAGAGTATCTCGACGCCGGGATGGACGATGTGTTGAGTAAGCCGCTATCGGTGCCAGCGCTAACGGCCATGATCAAGAAATTCTGGGATGCACCGGATGAGGAAGCGCAGGAAGCGCCGGCGGCCGATCTGCATAAAGCCGACGCGGTGCTGGATACCGATATGCTGGAGCAATATATCGAGCTGGTGGGACCGAAGCTTATCAACGATGGTCTCGCGGTGTTTGAGAAGATGATGCCGGGCTACATGTCCGTTCTGGAGTCTAATCTGACCGCCCGCGACCAAAAAGGGATTGTCGAAGAGGGGCATAAGATCAAAGGGGCGGCCGGTTCTATCGGACTGCGCCACATCCAGCAGCTGGGCCAGCAGATCCAGACTCCGGATCTGCCTGCCTGGTCTGATAATGTCGCTGAATGGGTTGAAGAGATGAAATCCGAGTGGCAAAACGATGTAGCGGTACTGAAGGCGTGGGTGGCGAAAGCCAGCAAAAAATGACCCCGGACAGACCGGGGTGCGCGAATACTGCGCCAACACCAGGGAACTGGTGGTTGAGCCAGTGTTGTTTGAGTGATGTTGTTACGTGGCGCAACCGAAGAAGTGGATTGCTCGCTCATTAAGATAGCAAAGCTTAACTAATTTGTTACATGAATCAGTAAAATATGTGAAGCATAGCGAGTTAATCGACATTTTTGACTGGTTTCAGCGAGTTGCATGGAGGAGCGAAAGCGATGAAAAAAATTGGTGTGGTACTGGGCGGCTGCGGCGTGTACGACGGCAGTGAAATCCATGAGGCGGTGATTACCCTGCTGGCGATCGCGCGCAACGGCGCGCAGGCAGTGTGCTTTGCGCCCGATAAACCGCAGCGCGATGTCATCAACCATCTGACCGGGGAGGCGATGCCAGAGCAGCGCAATGTGCTGGTGGAAGCAGCGCGTATCGCCCGCGGCGACATCCTGCCGCTGGCGCAGGCGCGTGCGGAGACGCTGGACGCGCTGATCGTCCCTGGCGGCTTCGGCGCGGCGAAAAATCTAAGCAGCTTCGCCGCCGAGGGCAGCGAATGCCAGGTGGATCCCGATCTGCGGGCCCTGGCGCTGGCGATGCATCAGGCCGGCAAGCCGCTGGGCTTTATGTGCATTGCCCCGGCGATGCTGCCGAAGATCTTTGCGTTTCCGCTGCGGATGACCATTGGGACCGATCTTGATACCGCCGATGTGGTGGAAGAGATGGGGGCAGAGCACGTGCCTTGCCCGGTCGACGACATCGTGGTGGATGAAGACAACAAAGTGGTCACCACTCCGGCGTATATGCTGGCGGAGGACATTGCGCAAGCCGCCACCGGAATTGAGAAGCTGGTGGCCCGCGTGCTGGCGCTGAGCGCATGAGGCTCCGCGTTGCGCCCTTTGCGCTGCTGAAACGTCTGGCATTGCGTCTGCTGCTGATCGCCGCCGTCCTCTGGGGCGGGGGGATCGCGCTGTTTAGCGTGCTGCCGGTGCCGTTTTCGGCGGTGATGCTTGAGCGGCAGGTGAGCGCCTGGCTGTCCGGTGATTTCCATTATCTGGCGCATTCCGACTGGGTTGCCATGGATAAGATCTCCCCATGGATGGGGCTGGCGGTGATTGCCGCCGAAGATCAGAAGTTCCCGGAACACTGGGGGTTCGACGTGTCGGCGATTGAGAAAGCGCTGGCGCACAATGAGCGGCATGATACCCGGATTCGCGGCGCGTCAACGCTGTCGCAGCAGACGGCGAAAAACCTGTTTTTATGGGATGGCCGCAGCTGGCTGCGTAAGGGGCTGGAAGCCGGGCTGACTGTCGGGATCGAAACCGTGTGGAGTAAAAAGCGGATCCTGACCGTCTACCTGAATATTGCCGAGTTCGGCGATGGGATATTTGGTGTGGAAGCGGCCGCCCAGCGCTATTTTCATAAACCCGCCAGTCAGCTGACGCCGGGGGAAGCGGCTCTGCTGGCCGCGGTGCTGCCGAACCCGATCCGCTATCGCGCCGATGCGCCGTCAGGCTATGTGCGCAGTCGTCAGGCCTGGATCTTACGCCAGATGCGACAGCTGGGCGGGGAAGGGTTCATGCGCGAGCATAAGCTCTATTAGCGGGTTACTCCGGCGCCGGGGCTGGTACAATCGCCAGTCGTCCGTCGCCGGGAAGCGTCACGTTTAGTCTTCGTCAAAGCCAGCGTTAAACAGGGCAATCACCGCGGCGAGGGCTTCAACTTCCTGCGGACCGCTGGCCTCCACCTCTATCTGTCGCCCTTTCGCCGAGTCCAGCATCAGCAGGGCAATCACGCTGTTGGCTTCCGCCTCCGTGCCTTCATCGTTGCGCAGCAGTACTTCGGCATCGAAATTCTGCATCAGTTCGAACAGCTTCATCGCCGGGCGGGCGTGCATGCCCAGCTTATTGGTGATTTCAACGGTCTGCTTTACGGTCATGATTTACGTTTTTCCAGCGTCCGATGACGAGACTGCACGTTCTTGCCGCGCGAGCGGAAGTAGTCAGCCAGTTGTTCAGCAATATAAACCGAACGATGTTTACCGCCGGTACAGCCAATGGCCACCGTCAGATAGCTGCGATTGTTGGTCTCCAGCATCGGTAACCATAGCTCAAGATAGCTTCGGGTCTGATAAATAAAGTTGTGCACTTCAGTGTGCCGATCGAGGAAGGCGGCCACTGGTTTATCCAGACCGGTCATTGGACGCAGTTTCGGATCCCAGTGCGGGTTGGGCAGAAAGCGCACGTCAAAGACGTAATCGGCATCGATCGGAATACCGTGCTTGAAGCCGAAGGATTCGAAGACCATCGTCAGTTCACGCTCGCGTTTACCCAGCAGTCGGGTACGCAGCATCTCGGCCAGCTCATGCACCGACATTTCCGACGTATCGACGATCAGATCGGCGCGGGAGCGCAGGGGCTCCAGCAGATCGCTCTCTTCGTCGATGGCGCTTTCCAGCGACAGATTCTTGCTGGAGAGCGGGTGCAGGCGACGGGTATCGCTGTACCGGCGGATCAGGGTATTGCGGTCGGCATCAAGGAACAGCAGCTGCGGAGAAAAACATTCCGGCAGATTCTGCATCGCCTGCTCGAAGATCTCCGGGGATTCCGGCATGTTACGCACGTCGATGCTGACGGCCGCGGAGATATTACGGTCAGCCAGCGACCGCGCCAGGTCGGGCAGCAGCACGACCGGCAGGTTATCCACGCAGTAAAAGCCCATATCTTCCAGCGCTCGCAGAGCGACGGATTTCCCCGAGCCCGAGCGGCCGCTGACGATCATCAGTACCATGTACCGTTTCTCCTCAGTACGATAAAGGATAAGGTGCGACTGCCGTTATGCGTCATCGCTGCTTCCTGCTTCGGTGATGATCTCATACAACTCTTCATCGCTCTGCGCCGTGCGCAGGCGACGACAAATCGCTTTGTCCGCCAGCCGTTTGGCCACCAGGGAGAGCGTATGCAGGTGAGTTTTTGTCTGGTCGGCCGGCACCAGCAGCGCGAACAGCAGGTCGACAGGTTGATTGTCGATCGCGTCGAAGGCGATGGGGGTTTCCAGCTGGACAAAAACGCCGACAGCACGCAGCGTATCCTCTTCCAGTTTTCCGTGGGGAATGGCGATACCATTGCCGATCCCGGTACTGCCCATTTTTTCGCGGGTGAGGATCGCTTCGAACACCACCTGCGGCGGCAAACTTAACTGTTTGGCGGCCAGTTCGCTGATGATTTCCAGAGCACGCTTCTTGCTCTGGCAGTGCACCTGGCTACGGGTACATTCCTGGTTCAGGACGTTGCTCAGTTGTAGAGCCGAATCGTTGTTCATCATAATTTCACCTGAGCGCCCCCGCGCCCGTCGCCGATGATATCCAGCGGCGGGCGCAAGGGGGCCCGGACAATTAGTGTTGTTTTAGTTTATCTTTGTGCTTCGTTAACTGTCTTGCCAGCTTGTCGATAAGACCATCGACAGCCGCATACATATCCTGCCCTTCCGCACTGGCATGGATTTCGCCACCGTTGACATGCAGATTCGCGTCCGCAATTTGCGTCACTTTCTCTACTTTTAACACAATATAGACCTGATTGATCCGGTCGAAAAATTGCTCCAGCTTGCTGAACTTCGCCGTAACGAATTCGCGCATCGCAGGCGTAATTTCGACGTTGTGTCCTGTAATGTTGAGCTGCATAGTGTCTTCCTTATCGGTTATGTCAGACCAGTTGTTTACGCTGGTTTGACGGCGGGATGGATAAAGACTCTCTGTACTTCGCGACAGTGCGGCGCGCCACCATAATACCCTGCTCGGACAGCATGGAGGTGAGCTTACTGTCGCTCAACGGCTTCGCGGGGTTTTCCGCGGCGATGAGCTTCTTCACCAGCGCGCGAATCGCCGTCGACGAGGCTTCGCCTCCGCCTTCGGTATTCACATGGCTGGAGAAGAAATACTTCAGTTCAAAAATACCGCGCGGACTGTGCAGATATTTTTGCGTGGTGACACGGGAAATCGTCGATTCATGCATCTCGACGGCCTGGGCGATATCAGCCAGCACCATCGGCTTCATATACTCTTCACCCTGTTCGAAAAAAGCCTGCTGCTGCTCTACGATGCAGCGGCTGACGCGCAGCAGGGTATCGTTGCGGCTTTCCAGACTTTTAATCAGCCAGCGGGCTTCCTGCAGATTGCTGCGAATGAACTGGCCGTCGGCGTCATTGCGGGCGCTGTTGCCCATTGCCGCATACTGCTGATTTATTTTCAACCGTGGAATGCTGTCGGCGTTGAGCTCGACGGTCCAGCGGCCGCTCACCTTGCGCACCAGCACATCCGGGATGACATATTCCGGTTCGCTGGTCTGAATGGACTGGCCAGGGCGAGGATCCAGGGACTGGATTAGGTTGACCGCCTCTTTAAGCACCTCTTCTTTCAGGCGGGTGACTCGCATTAGAGTGCGGAAATCATGGTTGGCCAGCAGATCAAGATGGTCGCTGATAATCAGCCGCGCCTCTTCCAGCCACGGCGTCTCTTTAGCAAATTGCGACAGCTGGATCAGCAGGCAGTCGCGCAGATCTTTCGCTGCGACGCCAACCGGATCAAAACGCTGGATTCGCTTGAGGACCGCTTCCACCTCCTCCAGGCCGATCTCGTCATCGCCGATGCTGTCGACAATATCTTCAATCTGAATCGTGAGGTAGCCCGTATCGTCGACGGCGTCGACGATAGAGGTGGCAATAGCGCGGTCGGTGTCGGTGAAAGGCGTCAGCTCAACCTGCCACATCAGATAGTCCTGCAGCGTCTGGGTGGTCTCGCCTTGATAGACTGGAAGCTCGTCGTCCTGATAGTCGACGCCGTTACCCGACGGCGTGCCAGCGGTATAGATTTCATCCCAGCTGGCATCGAGAGGCAGTTCGTCGGGCATCTCTTTTTGCTCAAGCGCATCGACGGTATCGAGGGACTCGCGGTCCTCCACCTCTTTTGCCTCTACCTCGTCGTGAAGATCGGTTTGCTCAAGCAACGGGTTACTTTCCAGCGCTTGCTGGAGCTCTTGCTGGAGTTCTAACGTGGACAACTGCAGCAAACGAATCGCCTGCTGCAGCTGCGGCGTCATGGCAAGCTGTTGGCTAAGCCTTAATTGCAAACCTTGCTTCATGTTCAGGGTAAATATCTCCGGCTAAAACGTCTGTAACCTCTACCCTATCAGAGTCTGAAGTCTTCCCCAAGATACACGCGCTTAACCTGCTCATCTTCGAGGATCTGCTGCGGTGTACCATGAGCGATAAGGTGTCCCTGACTGACAATATACGCGCGTTCGCAGACCGCGAGGGTCTCACGGACGTTATGGTCGGTAATCAGAACGCCGAGACCGCTGTCGCGCAGGTGCTCAATGATGCGTTTAATATCGATAACGGAGATCGGATCCACGCCGGCAAAGGGTTCATCTAGAAGAATAAATTTCGGATTCGCCGCCAGCGCGCGGGCGATTTCGACGCGGCGGCGTTCACCACCGGAGAGCGCCTGACCGAGGCTGTCGCGCAGGTGCTCAATATGAAACTCTTCCATCAGCTCTTTAGCGCGATCTTCCCGTTGTTCGCTGGTTAGATCGTCACGGATCTGCAGGACCGCCATCAGGTTGTCATAGACGCTGAGGCGACGGAAAATCGACGCTTCCTGCGGCAGGTAGCCGATGCCCCGTCGCGCGCGCGCGTGCAGCGGTAGCAGGCTGATGTCTTCGTCATCGATGATGATATTGCCTGCGTCGCGGGGCACAATCCCGACCACCATGTAGAAGGTGGTCGTTTTACCGGCGCCGTTCGGGCCGAGCAAGCCGACAATCTCGCCCGAGTTAACGGTGAGACTGACATCTTCCACCACGCGGCGGCCTTTATACGCTTTAGCGAGATTCTTCGCAGTTAAGGTTGCCATAACGGATTAGTTACTCTTCTTTTGCTGGTTGCCGCTTTTGTCCTGCAGCTCGGACGGCACCAGAACGGTGGTGACGCGTCGACCTTTGTCGCTGAAGGCCTGCATTTTTTGCTCTTTCACCAGATAGGTGATCTTGTCGCCCTTGATGTTGCTGTCGAGCTGTTCCAGATAAGCGTTGCCCGTCAGCACGACGTAATCGTTCTGCAGCTCGTAGCGCATTTTCGACGCCCGGCCTTTTACCGGCTTGCCGTTATCCTGCATCTGATAGAAAGTAGCCGGGTTACCGAAACCTTCGATCACCTCTTTGCCTTTCTCGTTGCCCGGACGGGTGACCACCACTTTATCAGCGTTAATCTTGATCGTCCCCTGGGTCACGACCACGTTACCGGTGAAGGTGACGACATTGCCCTGCATGTCCAGCGACTGCTGATCGGACTCGATATGGATCGGCTGATCGGTATCGCCCGTCTTGGCGAGGGCCGGCAGGCTGGCGGCCAGTAACGCGCCGGCGAGCGCAATCTTAAGGCTGAGTTTGTTTGTTCTGAATTTCATAAGAGGTTCTCACCTTTTCAATCAGCTCGGCATTTTTGCTGCGAAGGTTTCCACGCATTTTCAGGCCGCTGGAATTAAATGTGGTGCCGTATAACGTCACCATGTCATCGGAGGTAACGTCCTGCGTTACCAGATTTATCTGGGCGTTATCCGTCGTAATTTTGCGCAGTTGAGAATCTGGAGCGAGCGCATTCACCTCAACGTGCCCGTAAAGATAGAGCATCCGGTCATTCGTCAGCTTCGCTTTGTCTGCTCTGACCGACCAGGTAGGCACCTTGTTAGTATCAAAGGTGGTCATCACCGGTTTGGTAAACCAGGAGACCTCCTGATCGGAAAAATATTCCACGTGCTCGGCAATCAGCCGATAGCTCAGGGCGCCTTCCGGACTGTATACCACGGTGTCGGTATGTTCGCTTTTATACGTAGGGTCGTTAGGATTGACCTCCGGCTGGGCCGTGTCGTCCGTATTCGCCAGATTCAGGCCGATAAGGATCAGCGCGAGCAGCGACAGTAAAATGATAACCCAACGTCTGGTTTTACTCATATTGATTGCCCTTTGGCCTCATCCAGCTTGCCCTGCGCCAATAGTAACAAATCGCAGACTTCGCGTACCGCGCCGCGTCCGCCGTTAATTCGCGTGACATAATTCGCCCGCGGTAGCAGCAGCGGATGCGCATCGGCGACGGCGACGCTAAGGCCCACTTCGGCCATCACCGGCCAGTCAATAAGATCGTCGCCGATGTAGGCGACTTCTTCCGGCCGCACGTGCAGTTTGTCCGTCAGATCGCGGAACGCCAGCAGCTTGTCCGACTGCCCCTGGTACAAATGCGTAATGCCCAGCGTCTGACAGCGATCTTCTACCAGTTTAGCTTTTCGCCCGGTAATAATCGCCACTTCAATACCCGAGGTCAGCGCGCAGCGGATACCATAGCCATCGCGGACGTTAAACGCTTTCAGCTCCTCGCCGTGATTACCCATATAGATAAGCCCGTCGGATAATACACCGTCGACATCAAGGATCAGTAGACGGATCTTCGCCGCGCGATCGACAAACGCCTGGCTTACCGGCCCGTAGCAGGTCGCTAACTGAGCATCAGCATTATTCATTATTTTTTCCTTACTTACACTACGCCCGCGCGCAGCAGATCGTGCATATGTACCACACCCAGCAGATGGTCGCCATCGGCAACCAGCACGCAGGTGATATGACGGGATTGCATCAGGTTTAACGCATCCACCGCCAGAGTGCCGGGGCGGATGCGGATACCTCCCCGGGTCATGACGTCGGCAATGCTGGCATCGCGCATATCAACGCCGGTATCGAAGACCCGGCGCAGGTCACCGTCGGTAAAAATACCGATGATGTTCATATCGTCATCGCAGATAGCGGTCATGCCTAAATTTTTACGCGTGATTTCCAGCAGCGCATCGCGCAGGGTCGCCTGCAGGCCGACGTGCGGGATTTCATCACCGGTATGCATAATATCATTGACCCGCAGCAACAGCTTACGGCCGAGTGCGCCGCCCGGATGCGACAGGGCGAAATCCTCAGCGGTAAAGCCGCGGGCTTCCAGCAGGGCGACGGCGAGGGCATCACCCATCACCAGCGCGGCGGTGGTGCTCGACGTGGGCGCCAGTCCTAACGGGCAGGCCTCCTTCGGCACTTTCACGCACAGATGGATATCCGCCGCGCGCGCCATGCTGCTCTCCGGCCGGCTGGTGATACAGATAAGCTTCACCTGCTGGCGCTTGAGGACCGGGATCAGCGCGAGGATTTCATTCGATTCGCCGGAGTTCGACAGCGCAATTACCACATCCTGCGGCGTGACCATACCTAAATCACCGTGCGCCGCTTCGCCGGGGTGGACAAAAAATGCCGAGGTGCCGGTACTGGCGAAGGTTGCCGCCATTTTGCGGCCGATGTGGCCGGATTTGCCCATCCCCATCACCACGACTTTCCCGCCGCAGCGGAAAATCGTTTCGCAGGCATGGGTAAAGTCTTCATTTATGTATTGATCGAGCTGGGCCAGACCTTCACGTTCAATTTCCAGCACCTGACGGCCTGCCTGTTGAAAGTCAAAATCCGTGGGCAAATCTATTTGCGACATGATGTTATCCCGAATCATTCAACGAAGAGCGGTGCTGTCCAAAACAGCATCGCCAACCAAACCACAAAGCCGCCGACCAGCAGCGCGCCAACCAGTCGTCCCGGCTGCTGCTGACGGCGCCAGCACAGCACTGCGAAGATCAGGCTGACCAGCAGCATCACGCCATAATCGCGAGTGAAGGCTTCGGTCGCAAAGCTCCCCGGCGCGATCAGCGCCGGTAAACCCAGCACCAGTGCGATATTAAGGATATTGGCGCCGATGATATTGCCGATGGCAATATCATCTTCCCCTTTCCGCGCCCCGGCGATGGCGGTGGCCAGCTCCGGCAGGCTGGTGCCTATCGCCACCACCGTCAGGCCGACGGTCAGTTCGCTGATGGCGAAATAGTTTGCCAGCACTGTACTGTTATCCACCACCATGCGGGTCGCCATCGGCATGACGATCATCGCTACCCCTAACCAGAGCAGGGCGACCGGCAGCGACCCTTCGCGTGGCAGCTCCGCCAGCTGTTCGCGGGTCAGGCTATCGCTTCCCTGGCGCTCCGCCAGGCGAGCGATTTTGATGGTGAACAGCAGCCACAGAAGCGCTAACGCCAGTAAAAATAGCCCGTCGAGACGGGTCAGTTGTCCATCGTAGAGCACCAGTCCCGCCAGCACGCTGACCAGCAACATTAGCGGTAATTCGCGGCGCAGAATATCAGAATGCACGGTAAATGGCCTGAGTAAGGCGGCGAGACCGAGGATCAATAAGATATTGGTGATATTAGATCCGAGCGCGGTGCCGACCGCCAGATCGGTCTGCCCGTGCAGCGAGGCCGCGGTGGCGACCATGATCTCAGGCAGGCTGGTGCCGATACTGACCACTGTCATGCCGATGATCAGCGGCGGGATCCCCAACATACGACACAGGATGGAGGCGGCATAGACCAGACGATCGGCGCTGTAGACAACCAGCAATAAACCAATAATTAACAGAGCCGTCGCTAAGAGCATCTAAAGTCCTTTCTTCAGGTATAATCGTCGCCTCGCTGGGTTATCCCTACGCAGCGTAACGAATTCTTAATTTTGACTTTATGTGTGCCAAAAGTAAAACAAATGCCAGCTTTCGCTAACCTGTGCAGGTAAGATTCTGTAAAAATGTTGTGATTGTGGCGCAAGAAAGGGCCATGCTTGCCCGTCAGGTGTTTAGTAAGGATGATTTTATGAGCCAAACTCAGGCGAATTTAGTTGAAGTGCGCGGTATCCGCTTTTCACGCGGCGATCGTGTGATCTTCGACGACATCTCGCTGTCGGTGCCGCGCGGTAAAATTACTGCGATCATGGGACCTTCGGGGATCGGCAAGACTACCCTGTTACGCCTGATCGGCGGCCAGATCCCGCCGGACAGGGGAGAGATCCTGTTTGATGGCGAGAACGTGCCGCAGATGACGCGTTCGCGTCTTTATACGGTGCGTAAGCGGATGAGCATGCTGTTCCAGTCCGGCGCGCTGTTCACCGATCTCAATGTCTTTGACAACGTTGCCTATCCGCTGCGCGAACATACGCATTTGCCGCCTGCGCTGCTGCATACGACGGTGATGATGAAGCTGGAAGCGGTGGGGCTACGCGGTGCGGCGAAGTTAATGCCTTCTGAGCTTTCCGGTGGGATGGCGCGCCGCGCCGCCCTGGCGAGAGCCATTGCCCTGGAGCCGGATCTGATTATGTTCGACGAACCGTTCGTCGGGCAGGATCCCATCACTATGGGCGTGCTGGTGAAGCTGATTTCTGAACTCAACAGCACGCTGGGTGTCACTTGCATCGTGGTTTCGCACGATGTGCCCGAGGTGCTTAGCATCGCGGACTACGCGTATATCGTGGCGGATAAAAAGATTGTCGCCCACGGTAGCGCCCAGTCGCTACGGGAGAATACCGATCCTCGGGTTCGTCAGTTCATTGATGGTATTGCCGACGGTCCGGTGCCGTTCCGTTATCCTGCTGGCGACTATCACCATGATTTATTAGGCATAGGGAGTTGAGCGACTCATGCTGTTTAATGCGCTGGCCGCGCTAGGTCATCGCGGTATTAAAACCACCGCGACGTTTGGACGCGCCGGATTAATGCTTTTCAACGCCGTTGTCGGCAAACCAGAGTTTCGCAAGCACGCGCCGCTGCTGGTTCGTCAACTCTATAACGTCGGCGTCCTGTCGATGCTGATTATCATTGTATCGGGCTTGTTTATCGGTATGGTGCTCGGGCTGCAGGGGTATCTGGTGTTAACCACCTACAGCGCAGAGACCAGTCTTGGCATGCTGGTGGCGCTGTCGCTGCTGCGTGAGCTGGGGCCGGTGGTCGCCGCGCTGCTGTTTGCCGGCCGCGCCGGGTCGGCGCTGACCGCCGAGATTGGCCTGATGCGGGCCACGGAACAGCTCTCCAGTATGGAGATGATGGCGGTGGATCCGCTGCGTCGCGTCATTTCCCCACGCTTCTGGGCCGGTGTCATTTCGCTGCCGCTGCTGACGATTATCTTCGTCGCGGTAGGGATCTGGGGCGGTGCGCTGGTGGGGGTGAGCTGGAAAGGCATTGACGGTGGTTTTTTCTGGACCGCGATGCAAAATGCCGTCGACTGGCGAATGGATCTGGTGAACTGCCTGATTAAGAGTCTGGTGTTCGCTATTACGGTAACCTGGATTGCGTTATTTAATGGTTATGACGCTATCCCCACTTCCGCCGGGATTAGCCGGGCGACAACGCGTACCGTGGTGCATGCGTCGCTGGCGGTTCTGGGGCTGGATTTTGTGCTGACTGCGCTGATGTTTGGGAATTGAGTTCATGCAAACGAAAAAAACTGAAATCTGGGTAGGGGTGTTCTTACTGGTGGCGCTGCTGGCGGCGCTGTTTGTCTGCCTGAAGGCGGCGAACGTCACCTCGCTACGCACCGAGCCGACTTATCGCCTTTATGCGACTTTCGATAACATCGGCGGCCTGAAGGCGCGCTCGCCGGTGCGCATCGGCGGCGTGGTAGTGGGGCGGGTAGCGGACATTACGCTCGATCCGAAAACCTATCTGCCACGCGTGGAGCTCGATATCGATGAGCGCTACAACCATATCCCGGATACCAGTTCGTTGGCGATCCGCACCTCTGGCCTGCTGGGCGAGCAGTACCTGGCGCTGAACGTCGGTTTTGAAGACCCGGACCTCGGGACGACTATCCTTAAAGACGGCGGCACTATCCAGGACACCAAGTCCGCCATGGTGCTGGAAGATCTGATTGGTCAGTTCCTTTATAACAGTAAGGGCGGCGACAATCAGAATTCTGGCAATGATAAGGCCGAGGCAGAAGGTCATACTGACGCGACGCCGGCAGCCGGCACGACGCATTAATTTCAGGAGAAATACGATATGTTTAAACGCTTACTCATGGTCGCCATGCTGGTGATTGCCCCGCTGACCGCCGTCCAGGCCGCAGATCAGTCCAATCCGTATAAGCTGATGAATGAAGCGGCGCAGAAAACCTTCGATCGCCTGAAGAATGAACAGCCGAAGATTAAAGCTAATCCTAACTATCTGCGCGACATCGTCGACCAGGAGTTATTGCCGTATGTACAGGTGAAATATGCCGGCGCGCTGGTGCTGGGCCGCTATTACAAAGAAGCGACCCCTGCGCAGCGTGAGGCCTATTTTGCCGCCTTCCGTGAATACCTGAAGCAGGCCTACGGTCAGGCGCTGGCGATGTACCATGGGCAGACTTACCAGATTGCTCCGGAGCAGCCGCTGGGCAGCGCAACCATCGTTCCGATCCGCGTCACTATCATCGACCCGAACGGTCGTCCGCCGGTACGTCTTGACTTCCAGTGGCGTAAAAATACCCAGACCGGCAACTGGCAGGCCTACGATATGATCGCGGAAGGGGTGAGCATGATCACCACCAAACAGAATGAGTGGAGCGATCTGCTGCGCACCAAGGGCGTTGATGGCCTGACCGCGCAGCTGAAAGCGATCTCTGCGCAGCCGATCACCCTGGAACAGAAAAAATAATGAGCGGGCAGCTGAGCTGGACTAGCGAGGGCGAGACGCTGGCGCTGCACGGGGAGCTGGATCAGGATCTGCTGGTCCCGCTCTGGGAGGCGCGCGCCCAGGCGACGGCGGGAACGGCGATCATCGATCTCAGTCAGACCACGCGCGTGGACACTGCGGGCCTGGCGCTGTTAGTGCATTTTGTGGCGCTGATTCGCCGTCAGGGCCGGGAAGCGCAGCTGGTCGGCAAGAGCGAAAACCTGCAAACGCTGATCGGTCTTTACAACCTGCCTGCCGATCTGATCTCATAATCTTTTCAGTGCCTTAGCACTGAAGCTATTCCGAAAGCCCTGGCAATCTTTTCGCCGGGGCTTTTTGCTTGTTTAAGACCGCGCCACTTTCCTCTAAGATGTTGGGCTGTTTTCACTATCAGATAAATTTGAGCCCATGGAAAATCATGAAATTCAGACCGTGCTGATGAACGCACTCCCCCTCCAGGAAGTCCACGTCTCTGGCGATGGCAGCCACTTTCAGGTTATTGCTGTGGGTGAGATGTTCGATGGCATGAGTCGGGTGAAAAAGCAGCAGAGCATCTACGCGCCGCTGATGGAATATATTGCCGACAACCGCATCCATGCGCTGTCGATCAAGGCCTTTACTCCGCAGGAGTGGGCGCGAGACCGCAAACTCAATGGCTTCTAAGCTGTGGGGGATCCCCTGCAGCGTATGTGAATTTTTAATAGAGAACAGAATCAATGGATAAATTCCGTGTTCAGGGGCCGACTCGCCTTCAGGGTGAAGTCACCATCTCCGGGGCAAAAAACGCCGCCCTGCCAATCCTCTTTTCCGCGCTGCTTGCCGAAGAGCCGGTAGAGATCCAAAACGTACCTAAGCTGAAAGACATCGATACCACCATGAAGCTGCTGAGCCAGCTGGGCGCGAAGGTCGAGCGCAATGGTTCGGTATGGATTGACGCCGGCCCGGTCGATGTATTCTGTGCTCCGTACGATCTGGTGAAAACCATGCGCGCCTCTATCTGGGCGCTGGGCCCGTTGGTGGCGCGTTTCGGTCAGGGTCAAGTTTCTCTGCCTGGCGGCTGCGCTATCGGCGCGCGTCCGGTCGATCTGCATATTAGTGGTCTGGAGCAGCTAGGCGCCGAGATCAAACTGGAAGAAGGTTATGTCAAAGCCTCGGTCAGCGGTCGCCTGAAAGGCGCGCATATTGTGATGGATAAGGTGAGCGTCGGCGCCACCGTAACCATCATGAGCGCAGCGACGCTTGCGGAGGGAACGACGATTATTGAAAACGCCGCTCGCGAGCCGGAGATTGTCGATACCGCCAACTTCCTGAACGCGCTGGGCGCAAAAATCACAGGCCAGGGTAGCGATCGCATTACCATCGAAGGCGTGCAGCGCCTGGGCGGCGGCGTCTACCGTGTGCTGCCTGACCGTATTGAAACCGGGACTTTCCTGGTGGCCGCGGCGATTTCCGGCGGCAAGATCCTCTGCCGTAACGCGCAGCCGGATACCCTGGATGCCGTACTGGCGAAGCTGCGCGACGCCGGGGCTGACATCGAAACGGGCGAAGACTGGATCAGCCTCGATATGCACGGCAACCGTCCGAAAGCGGTCAACGTGCGTACCGCGCCGCACCCGGGCTTCCCGACCGATATGCAGGCCCAGTTCACGCTGCTTAACCTGGTAGCGGAAGGGACCGGCGTGATCACCGAAACGATCTTTGAAAACCGCTTCATGCACATTCCGGAGCTGATCCGTATGGGCGCGCACGCGGAGATCGAGAGCAATACCGCTATCTGTCACGGCGTTAAGCAGCTTTCTGGCGCGCAGGTGATGGCGACCGATTTGCGCGCGTCGGCGAGCCTGGTGCTGGCCGGCTGTATCGCTGAAGGGACCACCATCGTCGATCGCATCTATCATATCGATCGCGGCTATGAGCGTATCGAAGATAAACTGCAGGCCCTGGGCGCCAATATTCAACGCGTGAAGGGCGAGTAACCGCGTCCTGACAGCGCCCCGGGACGTTGTTCCGGGGCGCTGTCGAGCAATCACATCACTTGTCGATCTTCTTCTGACGCATCATCTGCGTTCTGTCGATAAACTCATGAGTCACCGGGTCGTGGTAGCGTGACGGCCAGATGACCCACGGCTGCGTTTCCAGCGCTGTGGCGATAATCAATTCGCCTTTCGGCCAGGGGCGGGTCAGGGCGTTCGCCAGCGTTGAAGAACTTAGTCCGTGCCGTCGCGACTCTGCCGCCAGCGATGTTCCCCGTTTACGTAATCCCGCAACAATATCTGCGGGATGCCAGTCGATGAACTTATCCATAAATTCTCCTGGTGTTAAAGGTCCAGATCGTCCCACATGGGCGATAGAGACACTATACCCGCGTACTATGTAGGGTTCTAACAAGTTCTGTTAAAGCGCCGGAATATTCAGAATCTATCAAGATATTCGGAAGTTTAGGGAGAGAAATGGCATTTTACTGGAACTTTCCCGCGCGTCGCGCGGGAAAGGAGGGGGGATTAATGATCGCGCTGGACTGCAATATGCGCCAGCCCAATCAAGGCTTCGCGCCAGGGCGTGTCCGGGAGGATCTGCAGCGCGGCAATGGCTTTGTCAGCTTCGTCTTCGGCACGCTTCTGCGTCCATTCCAGCGAACCGCAGGTCGCCATCGTTTCCAGCACAGCATCCAGTAGATGGCGGCCGTTGCCTTGCTCGATCGCACCGCGGATCATCGCTGATTGATCGGGTGTGCCATGGTGCATGGCGTGCAGCAGCGGTAGCGTGGGTTTACCTTCGTTCAGGTCGTCACCGACGTTTTTACCGAGCCGCTCGCCGTCAGAGCTATAATCGAGTAAATCGTCGATTAGCTGGAAAGCGGTGCCGAGATAGCGGCCATAATCCTGCAACGCGCGCTCTTCTTCCGCAGTGCAGTCGGCCAGCAGTCCCGCACACTGCGAGGCAGCTTCAAACAGGCGCGCCGTCTTACTGTAGATAACGCGCATGTAGTTCTCTTCGGTGATATCCGGGTCATTGACGTTCATCAGCTGCAGCACTTCGCCTTCGGCAATGACGTTCACCGCTTCCGACATGACCTCAAGGATCTTCAGCGAGCCCAGCTGGGTCATCATCTGAAAGGCGCGGGTATAGATAAAATCGCCGACCAGCACGCTGGCGGCATTGCCAAACGCCGCATTGGCCGTGGCTTTGCCGCGACGCATATCAGACTCATCGACGACGTCGTCATGCAGCAGGGTGGCGGTATGAATAAATTCAATCAGCGCGGCAATGGTGACATGCGCGCTCCCCTGATAGCCCACCGCGCGTGCGGCGAGCACAGCAATCATCGGGCGAATGCGTTTGCCGCCGCCGCTGACGATGTAATAGCCTAACTGATTGATAAGCTGAACATCGGAGTTGAGTTGCTCAAGAATCGTCGCATTGACACCCGCCATATCTTGCGCGGTTAACTCATTGATTTTTTCTAAATTCATCGCAAAAGCCGGGCCAAATGTCCTGTTACCATGAATCCAGGTGGGATCACAGAAGGATTAAGACAGAATTAAAAGAAGATATGATTGTACTGAAAAATTGCCGTAGATAAACGTTGTCGTGAAAGTTGTGTTTTTTTTCTGCATTGATCGCTAATCGCTCTTGTCAAAGGCTCGCGTTTTGCGTAATATTCGCGCCCTATTGTGAATATTTATAGCGCACTCTGAATCACATAAAGAGGTGCGCGGAAGCGGAGTTTTATATGTACGCGGTTTTCCAAAGTGGTGGTAAACAACACCGAGTAAGCGAAGGTCAGACCGTTCGCCTGGAAAAGCTGGACATCGCAACTGGCGAAGCTGTTGAATTCGCTGAAGTGCTGATGATCGCAAACGGTGAAGAAATCAAGATCGGCGTTCCTTTCGTTGAGGGCGGCGTAATCAAAGCTGAAGTTGTTGCTCACGGTCGTGGCGAGAAAGTTAAAATCGTTAAGTTTCGTCGTCGTAAACACTATCGTAAGCAGCAGGGCCATCGTCAGTGGTTCACTGATGTGAAAATCACTGGCATCAGCGCCTAAGACCTGAGGAGTAGATTTAAATGGCACATAAAAAGGCTGGCGGCTCGACTCGTAACGGTCGCGATTCAGAAGCTAAACGTCTGGGCGTAAAACGTTTCGGCGGTGAAGCAGTTCTGGCAGGTAGCATCATCGTTCGTCAACGTGGTACTAAATTCCACGCTGGTACCAACGTTGGTTGCGGCCGTGACCACACTCTGTTCGCTTTGACTGACGGTAAAGTCAAGTTCGAAGTTAAAGGCCCGAAAAACCGTAAATTCATCAGCATCGTTGCTGAATAAGTTTTTCGCGTCCCGGTAACGGATGAAAGCCCCGCAACACGTTGCGGGGCTTTTTACATTCGTCTACCGGAAAATTTTTGCAGGGAAACAGGCATGAAGCAGCAGGCTGGGATTGGCATTATTCTGGCGCTTACCACCGCAATGTGTTGGGGAGCGTTGCCGATTGCAATGAAACAGGTTCTCGAGGTGATGGCGCCGCCTACGGTGGTCTTTTATCGCTTCCTGATGGCCAGCATTGGGCTTGGCGCGATCCTCGCGATCAAAGGCAAACTGCCGCCGATGCGAATTTTTCGCAAGCCGCGCTGGCTGGTGTTATTAGCGATTGCCACCGGCGGTCTGTTCGGTAACTTCATCCTGTTTAGTTCTTCCCTGCAATACCTCAGCCCCACGGCTTCTCAGGTCATCGGCCAGCTATCGCCGGTGGGGATGATGGTGGCTAGCGTCGTAATTCTGAAAGAGCGCATGCGCGGCACCCAGGTGGTGGGCGCGTTGATGCTGCTCTGCGGGCTGGTGATGTTCTTCAATACCAGTCTGATTGAAATCTTTACCCGCCTGACGGACTACACGTGGGGGGTAATTTTCGGCGTTGCTGCCGCTACGGTGTGGGTAAGCTACGGCGTCGCGCAAAAGGTGTTATTGCGCCGTCTGGCATCACAGCAGATACTATTTTTGCTGTACACTTTGTGTACGATTGCATTACTGCCGCTTGCTGAGCCCGGAGTGATTTCCCGGTTAAGCAGTTGGCAATTGGCATGCCTGATTTTTTGCGGGCTGAATACCCTGGTCGGCTACGGGGCGCTGGCGGAAGCCATGGCGCGCTGGCAGGCGGCGCAGGTCAGCGCGTTAATCACCTTGACGCCACTGTTTACGCTACTGTTTTCTGATTTATTATCAATGGCCTGGCCCGATGTTTTCGCCAGACCGATGTTAAACCTGATTGGTTATCTCGGTGCGTTTGTCGTGGTTGCGGGCGCGATGTATTCCGCCATCGGTCATCGTCTTTGGGGACGTTGGCGTAAGCGAGAGGCGGTAGTACCGCTGCCCCGCTCAGGCGAATGATTTACGGAGAGTAAAATGAAGTTTGTAGATGAAGCAACGATCCTGGTCGTAGCAGGTGACGGCGGCAATGGTTGCGTAAGCTTCCGCCGCGAAAAGTATATTCCGAAAGGCGGTCCGGACGGCGGCGATGGCGGTGATGGCGGCGATGTCTGGCTGGAAGCGGACGAGAACCTGAACACCCTGATCGACTACCGTTTTGAAAAATCGT
This sequence comes from Klebsiella sp. P1927, assembly GCF_018204675.1. NCBI lineage: Bacteria > Pseudomonadati > Pseudomonadota > Gammaproteobacteria > Enterobacterales > Enterobacteriaceae > Klebsiella > Klebsiella sp. P1927. Next base: position 203,848 of record NZ_CP073377.1, read on the forward strand.
TCCGCGCCGAACGTGGGCAGAATGGTCAAAGCCGCGACTGTACCGGTAAGCGCGGTAAAGACGTGACGGTAAAAGTGCCGGTCGGCACCCGGGTTATCGATCAGGGCACCGGCGAGACCATGGGCGATATGACCAAACACGGTCAGCGTCTGATGGTGGCGAAAGGCGGCTGGCACGGTTTGGGCAACACCCGTTTCAAATCGTCCGTTAACCGTACGCCGCGTCAGAAAACCATGGGTACCCCGGGTGATAAACGCGACCTGCAGCTGGAGCTGATGCTGTTGGCCGATGTCGGGATGCTGGGCATGCCGAACGCCGGCAAATCCACCTTCATCCGTGCGGTCTCCGCCGCCAAGCCGAAAGTGGCTGACTATCCGTTTACCACCCTGGTGCCAAGCCTGGGCGTGGTGCGTATGGACAATGAAAAGAGCTTCGTAGTTGCCGATATCCCGGGGCTGATTGAAGGCGCAGCGGAAGGGGCAGGCCTCGGTATCCGCTTCCTCAAGCACCTCGAGCGCTGCCGCGTACTGCTGCACCTCATCGATATCGATCCGATCGACGGCTCCGATCCGGTTGAGAATGCGCGCATTATCATCGGCGAGCTGGAGAAATACAGCGAGAAGCTAGCCTCCAAACCACGCTGGTTAGTTTTCAACAAGATTGACCTGATGGACAAGGCCGAAGCCGAAGCCAAAGCCAAAGCGATTGCCGAAGCGCTGGGTTGGGAAGAGAAATTCTACCTGATCTCCGCGGCCAGCCAGCAGGGCGTGAAAGAGCTATGCTGGGACGTGATGACCTTCATCATCGAAAACCCGATCGTGCAGGCGGAAGAAGAGCAGAAGCCGGAGAAAGTCGAGTTTATGTGGGACGACTATCACCGTCAGCAGCTTGAAGAGGCCGAAGCCGAAGCAGAAGATGACGAAGACTGGGATGACGACTGGGATGAGGACGACGAAGAAGGCGTCGAATTCATCTACAAACGCTAATCCTGACTTCTCTGGATCAAAAAGGGCCGCATCTGATGCGGCCCTTTTGTTTTAATTGTTCTGGTACAAATCTTTATACAAGCGGCTTTCAAAGCGGACCAGTGGGATGCGGCGATTGCGCTGATCAGCTGGCTCCACGGCGTATCCGGAGAGATATTGCACGAAGGCCATCTTTTGTCCGCTGGCGGTAGTGATGAAGCCTGCGAGGTTATAAACCCCCTGGAGCGACCCGGTTTTCGCCGAAACTTTACCATCGACGCCCGCCTGATGAAGACCGGCGCGATACTGCAGCGATCCGTCATGGCCCGCCAGCGGCAGCATGGAGATGAAGTTGAGCTCGGTATCGTGCTGGGCGATATACTGCAGCACCTGCATCATGGTCGCCGGGGCGATCAGGTTGTGGCGCGACAGGCCAGAGCCGTCGGCGATGATAGTGTTGCCGAGATCGACCCCAGCCTGTTGACGCAGGATCTGCCGTACGGCATCGGAGCCCGCCCGCCAGGTGCCAGGTACGCCGAACCGGGCGTGGCCGATGGTGCGAAAGACGGTGTCGGCAATCATGTTGTCTGACTTCTTCAGCATGATCCGCAGCAGATCGTGCAGCGGAGCCGACTGGCTGGTTGCCAGCACGGTGCCGGGCTCATTGGCCAGCGTCTGGCGGAGCAGCGTGCCGCTGTAGGTGATTCCCGCCTGGGCCAGCTCCGCTTTGAGGATCGCTCCGGCATAGCTGGCGCCATCCTGAATGGCGAAGGCCAGAGGCAGCGGCTCGCTACGCTGCGGCAGGCAGCCGGTGAGAGTATAGCGATTGAGATCGCCCGGCACCACGTCGAGCTCGCAATACTGGGCTTCCGATGAGCCACGCGCTAGCGTTCGCACCTGGCTGAACATGGTGACCGGATAATAGGATGCAACGCGAATGAAGGCGACATCGCCCGGTTTCTGCGCGCTATACAGCGAGACAGAGAAGCAGTTACGGTCGACAATCGCCGCCGCCGGCGGGGCGCTGAAGCACTGCGTCAGGTCGTTCCACGGCCAGCCGGGCGCTTTGTCATGGCTGGCGAAGACCGAGGTATCGATGAGCACATTGCCTTCGATACGCTGCACGCCGGCTTTTTTCAGCGTCGCCACCATATTGCGAATATCCTGCCGTTTAAGCGTCGGATCGCCGCCGAAGCGCGCAATCAGGTCGCCTTTCAGCACGCCGCCGTCAAGGGAACCTTTGGTTTCCAGCGTGGTGGTAAAGCGAAAATCGGGCCCCAGTTGCAGCAGTGCCGCCAGCGCGGTGATGACCTTTTGCGTACTGGCCGGGAGCGCCATTTGCTGGCTGTGATAGTCGATTTCCGGCGTCGATGCGCCGACCTTTTGCGCCATAAAGGCAAGGTTCGCACCGGCGGGAAGCTGGTTGATGTACTCGTCAATATTCGCCGCCTGAGCGCTAAGCGCTATACCGGCGGTCAATCCGATGATAAATCTGGGAAATCGCATAATCTCGCGCTAACAACCTGAAGCCAGGCCGTCATACTACGGTGCAACGCCCAGTAAAGTAAACGATGACCCATAATGAACTTCGGGGTAAAATACCCATCAAATGAAAAATTGCTGCTGACCTGGGGAGTGTTTCCCGGGTCGGTTTCTTTTTGCTCGTGTCCTGCCCGTGGGCAGGACAGGTGGCGGAGCGGAGCTATCCGTTCCCTGAAGGAATGATAAAGAGGTATAACTAATGCAAGCGATTCCGATGACCTTACGTGGCGCTGAAAAACTGCGCGAAGAACTGGATTATCTGAAGTCTGTGCGTCGTCCTGAAATCATTGCCGCTATTGCTGAGGCCCGTGAACACGGCGATCTGAAAGAGAATGCCGAGTATCACGCCGCGCGTGAGCAGCAGGGTTTCTGCGAAGGGCGTATCAAGGATATCGAAGCGAAGCTGTCTAATGCGCAGGTTATCGATATCACCAAAATGCCGAACAACGGCCGGGTGATTTTTGGTTCTACCGTCAGCGTGCTGAACCTCGATACCGACGAGGAACAGACCTACCGCATCGTGGGCGATGACGAAGCTGATTTTAAGCAGAATCTGATCTCCGTGAACTCGCCGATCGCCCGCGGTCTGATCGGCAAAGAGCAGGATGACGTCGTGACTATCCGTACCCCGGGTGGGGAAGTGGAATACGAAATTACCAAGGTTGAATACCTGTAAGGCGTATTTCCCGCTACGATGTTTATAGATTGTAAAGAAAGGAAAAAGGCCGCATAGCGGCCTTTTATCAACGTCAGGAGCATGGCATTTTGCTCGCCTGGCCGCAGAAATCCCTCGTTTTACACAAAGTTGTGTCGAGATTCAGGATATTCTTAGCGTGGCAGCGAGATTTTACGCTCTGGTGTTGGGCGGTACAGAACCAGCGTTTTACCGATGACCTGTACGTTACAGGCGCCGGTTTCGCGTACGATGGCTTCCACGATCAAGGCTTTTGTTTCGCGATCTTCTGAGGCGATCTTCACCTTGATGAGTTCATGGTGCCCTAACGCTTGTTCGATCTCGGCCAGTACCCCTTCGGTCAAACCATTGTTGCCAAGCATAACTACCGGCTTGAGCGGATGTGCCAGACCTTTCAGGTGCTGTTTTTGTTTAGTACTCAGATTCATCGTATTTTTTTGCTTACGTTGGGATTGAAAACGGGTCATTCTACCGCCATCTCCCATATATCGCCAAACTACCGCGTCGATTTTTACGCAGTAAAGTACGATGAACCCGAACGGGAATGTTAAATGACAGGTAAAAAGCGTTCTGCCAGCTCAAGCCGCTGGCTTCAGGAACACTTTAGCGATAAATATGTTCAACAGGCACAGAAAAAGGGGTTACGTTCCCGTGCCTGGTTTAAACTTGATGAAATACAGCAAAGTGACAAAATTTTTAAGCCGGGGATGACGGTAGTCGACCTCGGTGCTGCTCCCGGTGGCTGGTCGCAGTATGCGGTCACGCAGATCGGCAACAGCGGCCGCATCATCGCTTGCGATCTTTTACCAATGGATCCAATCGTTGGTGTGGACTTCCTTCAGGGCGATTTTCGTGATGAATTAGTCCTGAAAGCGTTACTTGAGCGAGTGGGCGACAGTAAAGTCCAAGTTGTCATGTCCGATATGGCGCCGAATATGTGCGGAACACCGGCGGTGGATATTCCCCGGGCTATGTATCTGGTAGAACTGGCGCTTGAAATGTCTCGTGATGTATTAGCGCCAGGTGGTAGTTTTGTAGTGAAGGTGTTCCAGGGCGAAGGCTTCGATGAGTATCTTCGAGAAATTCGCTCCCTGTTTACGAAGGTCAAAGTTCGTAAGCCGGACTCTTCCCGCGCTCGTTCGCGTGAAGTGTATATTGTAGCGACCGGGCGTAAACCATAACCGGCAGATTTCAAACGAAAGTTTGAAAGAAACTGGATATAGAGTATCCTGACGCTGTTTTTAACACAGTTGTAATAAGAGGTTAATCCCTTGAGTGACATGGCGAAAAACCTAATACTCTGGCTGGTCATTGCCGTTGTGCTGATGTCAGTATTCCAGAGCTTTGGGCCCAGCGAGTCGAATGGCCGCAAGGTGGATTATTCTACCTTCCTGCAAGAGGTCAATCAGGACCAGGTTCGCGAAGCGCGTATCAACGGACGTGAGATCAACGTTACCAAGAAAGATAGTAACCGTTACACGACTTACATTCCGGTTAACGATCCGAAGCTGCTCGATAACCTGTTGACTAAAAACGTCAAAGTTGTTGGCGAACCACCAGAAGAGCCGAGCCTGCTGGCTTCCATCTTCATCTCCTGGTTCCCAATGCTGCTGCTGATCGGCGTCTGGATCTTCTTTATGCGGCAAATGCAGGGCGGCGGCGGGAAGGGCGCGATGTCCTTCGGCAAAAGCAAAGCCCGTATGTTGACGGAAGACCAGATCAAAACCACTTTTGCAGACGTTGCCGGGTGTGACGAAGCGAAAGAGGAAGTCGGCGAGCTGGTAGAATACCTGCGTGAGCCGAGCCGCTTCCAGAAACTGGGCGGTAAAATCCCGAAAGGCGTCCTGATGGTCGGCCCTCCGGGTACCGGTAAAACGCTGCTGGCGAAAGCGATCGCTGGTGAAGCGAAGGTACCGTTCTTTACCATTTCCGGTTCTGACTTCGTCGAAATGTTCGTCGGTGTGGGCGCTTCTCGTGTGCGTGACATGTTCGAACAGGCTAAGAAAGCCGCGCCTTGCATCATCTTCATCGATGAAATCGACGCCGTCGGCCGCCAGCGTGGCGCAGGCCTGGGCGGTGGTCACGATGAACGTGAGCAGACCCTGAACCAGATGCTGGTTGAGATGGACGGCTTCGAAGGTAACGAAGGTATCATCGTTATCGCGGCGACTAACCGTCCGGACGTTCTTGACCCCGCGCTGTTGCGTCCGGGCCGTTTTGACCGCCAGGTGGTGGTTGGCCTGCCGGATGTTCGCGGTCGTGAGCAGATCCTGAAAGTGCATATGCGTCGCGTTCCGCTGGCGCCGGATATCGATGCGGCAATCATTGCGCGCGGTACCCCGGGCTTCTCCGGTGCGGATCTGGCCAACCTGGTCAACGAAGCGGCGCTGTTTGCTGCCCGCGGTAACAAACGCGTTGTGTCGATGGTTGAGTTCGAGAAAGCGAAAGACAAAATCATGATGGGTGCGGAACGTCGCTCCATGGTGATGACGGAAGCGCAGAAAGAGTCTACTGCTTATCATGAAGCGGGCCACGCGATTATTGGTCGCCTGGTGCCGGAGCACGATCCGGTGCACAAAGTGACGATTATCCCGCGCGGTCGTGCGCTGGGTGTGACCTTCTTCCTGCCGGAAGGCGATGCAATCAGCGCCAGCCGTCAGAAACTGGAAAGCCAGATCTCCACCCTGTACGGCGGTCGTCTGGCGGAAGAGATTATCTACGGTCCGGAACATGTTTCTACCGGTGCGTCCAACGATATTAAAGTGGCGACGAACCTGGCGCGTAACATGGTGACCCAGTGGGGCTTCTCCGACAAACTCGGTCCGCTGCTGTATGCGGAAGAAGAGGGTGAAGTCTTCCTCGGCCGTAGCGTCGCGAAAGCGAAGCATATGTCCGATGAAACCGCGCGTATCATCGACCAGGAAGTGAAATCGCTGATTGAGCGTAACTACGGTCGTGCTCGCCAGCTGCTGAACGACAACATGGACATTCTGCACGCGATGAAAGATGCGCTCATGAAGTATGAGACCATCGATGCGCCGCAGATTGACGACCTGATGGCTCGTCGCGAAGTTCGTCCGCCAGCGGGTTGGGAAGAACCAGGTTCTTCTAACAACTCTGACAACAATGGCACGCCTCGTGCGCCGCGTCCGGTTGATGAACCGCGTACGCCGAACCCGGGCAACACCATGTCAGAGCAGCTGGGCGACAAGTAAGCTACCGCTGTTGATGCTTGTTTAACCTTAAAACCCCGGGCGTCCGCTCCGGGGTTTTTCTTTTTTAACCTCTTCAGTCTCAGGGATTTTGTGATGAAACTTGTAGCCCAGGGCTCAACCCTCGATCTCTCTCACCCTCACGTGATGGGTATTCTAAATGTGACGCCTGACTCCTTCTCCGATGGCGGCGCCCATAATTCGCTGATTGAGGCGGTGAAGCATGCCAATCTGATGATCAACGCCGGCGCGACCATCATTGATATCGGCGGTGAATCGACGCGGCCAGGGGCGGCTGAGGTTAGTGTGGAAGAGGAGCTTGCGCGGGTGATACCGGTGGTTGAAGCCATTGCCCAGCGCTTTGAGGTATGGATCTCAGTGGATACCTCCAAGGCGGAGGTTATTCGCCAATCGGCCAGGGCCGGGGCGCATATCATCAACGATATTCGTTCGCTGACCGAGCCCGGCGCGCTGCAGGCCGCCGCGGAAACCGGACTGCCGGTGTGTCTGATGCATATGCAGGGACAACCAAAAACCATGCAGGAGGCGCCGAAGTATGAGGACGTCTTCGCCGATGTTGAGCGTTTTTTTAATGAGCACATTGTGCGCTGCGAACAGGCAGGGATCGCAAAAGAAAAATTGCTGCTCGACCCGGGATTCGGTTTCGGTAAAAATCTCTCCCACAATTACCAACTGTTGGCCAGGCTTGGGGAGTTTCATCACTTTGGTCTGCCGCTGCTGGTCGGTATGTCACGTAAGTCGATGGTAGGTCAGTTGCTGAACGTCGGGCCGTCGGAGCGGCTGAACGGCAGCCTGGCGTGTGCCGTCATTGCAGCAATGCAGGGCGCGCAGATTATCCGCGTCCATGATGTCAAAGAAACGGTAGAAGCGCTGCGCGTGGTGGAAGCCACCCTCGCCGCTAAGGGAAAAAAACGTTATGAGTAACCGCAAGTATTTTGGCACCGATGGTATTCGTGGCCGCGTCGGCGATGCGCCGATCACTCCGGAGTTTGTGCTCAAGCTGGGCTGGGCGGCGGGCAAAGTGTTAGCGCGTCACGGTTCGCGTAAAATTATCATCGGCAAGGATACCCGTATTTCGGGCTATATGCTGGAATCGGCGCTGGAAGCTGGACTGGCGGCAGCGGGGCTCTCTGCGTCGTTCACCGGGCCTATGCCGACACCGGCCATCGCCTACCTGACGCGCGCCTTCCGCGCCGAGGCGGGGATTGTTATCTCTGCTTCACATAACCCTTTCTACGACAACGGCATTAAATTCTTCTCCATTGAGGGCACCAAACTGCCGGATGATGTCGAAGAGGCGATTGAAGCCGAAATGGAGAAAGAGCTCACCTGCGTGGATTCGGCTGAGCTGGGCAAAGCCAGCCGTATCGTCGATGCGGCGGGGCGCTACATTGAATTTTGTAAGGGTACCTTTCCCAACGAACTGAGCCTGGGAACGCTGAAAGTGGTGGTGGATTGCGCGCACGGCGCGACCTATCACATCGCCCCTAATGTCTTCCGCGAGCTGGGAGCCCAGGTTATCGCGATGGGCTGCGAGCCAGACGGTCTCAACATCAACGAAGAGGTCGGCGCCACTGACGTGCGGGCGCTGCAGGCGCGCGTGCTGGCGGAAAAAGCCGATCTGGGTATTGCCTACGACGGCGATGGCGATCGGGTGATTATGGTTGACCACGAAGGCAATAAAGTCGATGGCGACCAGATCCTCTATATCATAGCCCGGGAAGGATTGCGTCAGGGGCAGCTGCGCGGCGGCGCCGTCGGCACGCTGATGAGTAATATGGGGCTGGAGCTGGCGCTCAAGCAGTTAGGCATCCCGTTTGCCCGCGCGAAGGTCGGTGACCGCTATGTACTGGAGATGCTCCAGGAAAAAGGCTGGCGCATCGGTGCGGAAAACTCCGGCCATGTGATCCTGCTGGATAAAACCACCACCGGCGATGGCATTGTCGCCAGCCTGCAGGTGGTCGCGGCGATGGTCCGCAACCACATGAGCCTGCATGACCTGTGCAGCGGGATGAAAATGTTCCCTCAGCTGCTGGTGAATGTCCGCTTTACCGAGGGCAGCGGTAACCCGCTGGAGAATGAGCATGTCAAAGCGGTGACCGCGGAAGTGGAGGCGGCGTTAGGAAAACGCGGCCGTGTCCTGCTGCGTAAATCGGGTACGGAGCCGCTGATCCGCGTGATGGTGGAAGGCGAGCATGAAGATCAGGTGCACGAGTTTGCGCACCGCATCGCTGAGGCGGTAAAAAGCGTTTAGCTTTGCCGGCTAAGTGGTTAAAAAGGCGGCGCTTGCCGCCTTTTTTATGATCGAAAATTGGCTTTTTGCTGTTTTTTTCTGCAGTTGATACAATGTGTCGAAATTGCCCTTGCGAAGGTCATTCGCTTTGGTTAGTATTCACACCCGCTTCAGTGGGAAACGTTAAAACGTCCCGCTTTATTGGTCGGAGCACTTGGTATGCGGCGAATCCGCAAGGAACAGGTTGATTATGTACGAAGCTCTTTTGGTTGTTTTCCTTATTGTAGCGATTGGCCTTGTAGGTCTGGTTATGCTGCAGCAAGGTAAAGGCGCTGATATGGGAGCCTCCTTCGGTGCAGGCGCTTCCGGCACACTGTTTGGGTCCAGCGGTTCTGGCAACTTTATGACCCGTATGACCGGCATCCTGGCTGCGCTGTTCTTCATCATCAGTCTGGCGCTGGGTAATATCAACAGCAACAAGACCAGTAAAGGAAGTGAGTGGGATAATCTGAGCGCGCCGAAAACGGAGCAAACTCAGCCAACTGCGCCGGCTCAGCCGACCAGCGATATCCCGCACTAAGTATTCTGTACCGAGGTGGTGGAATTGGTAGACACGCTACCTTGAGGTGGTAGTGCCCTAACGGGCTTGTGGGTTCGAGTCCCATCCTCGGTACCAATATTCCAGAAAAAAGACGCTGAAAAGCGTCTTTTTTTGTTTTTGTCCCCGCTGGACATTTATTTATAAACATCTCTTCGCTGGTTGCCTCCTTTTACTGTCGTTAAAGTCGCCTCGTCAAATTAACAGAGGTGAAGTGACACAATGAACAAGATCGGGTTGCTTATCGTCGCCGGCGTGCTCGGTTTAGCTGGGTGCAGTTCAACATCGCCCTCCCAAACGGTGGAGACGATTAATGCGCTAACCGTACCGGTATCGCCCAGTGAGTCTGGGACTACAGCGAATCATGCCCAGGCGGTGAGGCGCTATTTCCAGGACAATACGGCACTGATTAGTCGCCTTAACCATTCGTTGAAAAGTCATTATCTGCAGGACGTGGAGCGCCGCGATGTGTTCGACAGACACAGCGAGGCGTATAAGGTGTATGGCGCCCTGACCCGCCTGGAGCAGATGGCGTCCATGAATGAGGTTTACCGCAAAGAGAATAATATTGCAGGCCTACAAGAGATCAACCGCGTACTGAAAAGCGTGCCGCTGACCAGCTGAGAATGAAACAGGGACTGCCGACCGGCAATCCCTGTGAAGAGTTAAAAGCGGAAGTTAACCCCGGCGTAAGCGCCGTCGGCCAGCGTGTTATCGCGATTGCCATCTTTCCCTGCCATATCAATATAGCGATAGCCAGCTTCGATATTCAGAGAGGGGAGCACGTTAAGGCGTACCCCGGCATTGGCCTCCACATAATCCTCAACGCCGCTGGACATTGAGTCCGGTGAGTAATAGCCCTCGCCGAAAAGCGTGAAATACTGACCAAGGGGGAGTTCAGCGCCACCACCGGCGGCGATGGCGTAACCTTCATCACCATCTTTTGGGTTCAGATAGACCGCCTTACCGCCCAGGGTCATCAGAAAAGGGCCAAGGTTAAAGTTATAACCCATTCCCAGTCCTACACTATCTCCGTCGTTGTCGCTATGAGCCCACTGAGAACTGAACGTCATACCCGGTTCCCCGGCGCCAAAGCTGGCGGACAGATTGGTAAACTCGGCGCCAGCTTCTCCATGCAGGTTAACGGCTGCGCAGGCAGCGCTGCTGGCTCCCAAAGCGATCGTTACGGCAACCATTTTTGCAGCAATAGACTTCATTATTAAATTCCTTCAGATAAAAAAAAGCCCGATATGGGCGTTCGGGCATAATTAACGGGTTCGTGCATCTCATTGTTATGGTCGCGGCAGGCGAGGGGGCAACTCTCGCTACCGCCGCACACGTCTGGCCGATTTCCGCTGGCATATCCTGAGCCGGTGCAGGCCCGGCGGTTAACGCCGTTTGTGGTCGTCTGCTGGCGAACTCAGGAATAGATTGTCTTCCGGGAAACCCAGGCGCTTAGCATAAAATTTTTGTTCTTTTAGCGGTAACGGTTATTGGTTTAAATTTAAACATCTTCCCCGCTGCAGCAAATAACAATAAATGATAGGAGGAGTGCAGGTCAGAATTTTTCAGGAAGTGAGACGATATTTTGTAAATAACCGCCGCGGGCAAAGGCAATATAACCGCCTTTCTTTAATGCTGACAATACATTGAGAATACTGCTACGCGACAGAAGGGTCCTGTCCTGAATATACTCAAGAATAGATACTCGCTGTCGGGTCTCTTCGCTTAATAGCATCATCTCCAGCAGCTGGTTACGGATGACCGAATAGGTACGCTGCTGCAGGACCAGATCGTCACGATACACCATATACGAGGTATGATAAGCCAACAGGCTGGTCACCTCTTCCCACAGGTTATGCTGACGAAAAAGCGCCGAAGCCAGGTCGTGGTCGATCCGTAGCAGTTCGCATGATACCTCGGCTCGCAGGCTGTGGCTGCGGCTGGGCTGCAGCATTTCCGCCACGCCGAAAAGATGCGGCTCATAGACGGTCACCATCAGTAGCCTGTCGGAATTACGAATAATCGACAGCTCGCCTTTTTTAAAAATAAAGAGCTGGGTTTTGCCTTTATATTCCCATGTCAGTCTTTTTCTGGCGATCGCGTTAACGGGGGTCGCGTGTGGCTCAAGTACATCGATCAGCCGGTCAATGGTCTTTTGCGGCCTGATCGGCGGTTTAATATTCATGATGTGTATCACCAGATATGAATTAATCAATTGAGGCTATTATAGTCAACAGTTTTGCTGGTCTGGCGATAAGGAAAAAATGCGTCATGGCATTTTTTTTACGTTGGTGGGTCATTCAAAATAAAAAGCCGGCGGTGAGCCGCCGGCGGAAAGCAACATTGTCAGGCGATTATTTACCTTTGTTTTCCAGATTTTCAACCTGCGGTAAACCGGTTGCCGAGGAGGCGCTCAGCAGGCCAGACTGGGCATAGCCGAACAGCTTCTCGCGGGTATCGGTGATGTCCAGATTACGCATGGTCAGCTGGCCGATACGGTCTTCGGCAGTAAACATGGAATCGCCTTTTTCCATGGTCAGACGCTCCGCTTTATAGGTCAGGTTGTCTGATACCGTATTAAGGATCGAGTAGTCGTTACCGCGACGCAGTTCGAGGGTGACTTCGCCGGTGATCTGGCTGGCGACCCAGCGCTGCAGCGAATCACGCAGCATCAGCGCCTGGGAATCAAACCAGCGGCCCTGATACAGCAGGCGGCCCAACTGGCGACCGTGGGCGTGATATTGCTCAATCGTATCTTCGTTATGGATACCGGTCAGCAAACGCTCGTAGGCAATATGCAGCAGCGCCATCCCCGGAGCTTCATAAATGCCGCGGCTTTTCGCTTCGATAATCCGGTTTTCAATCTGGTCGCTCATGCCCAGGCCGTGACGACCGCCGATGCGGTTGGCTTCCAGCATCATCTCGACGTCATCGGCAAAGGTTTTACCATTCAGCGCCACCGGATGGCCCTGCTCAAAGCGTACGGTGACCTCTTCCGCAGGGATCTTCACGTTTTCGTCCCAGAACTTCACGCCCATAATCGGGTTGACGATCTTGACGCTGGAGTTCAGGAATTCGAGATCTTTCGCTTCATGGGTCGCGCCGAGCATATTGGAGTCGGTGGAGTAGGCTTTCTCGACCGACATCTTGTAATCAAAGCCGCAGGCGATCATAAATTCGGACATTTCGTGACGACCGCCGAGCTCATTGATAAAGTCGCTGTCCAGCCACGGTTTGTAAATCTGCAGTTCAGCGTTGGTCAGCAGGCCGTAACGATAGAAACGTTCAATATCGTTGCCTTTATAGGTGCTGCCATCGCCCCAAATGTTAACGCCGTCTTCTTTCATCGCCGCCACCAGCATGGTGCCGGTGACCGCGCGGCCTAGCGGCGTGGTGTTGAAGTAGGTCAACCCACCGGTGGTGTTATGGAAAGCGCCACACTGAATCGCGGCGATCCCTTCTGCGACCAGCTGTTTGCGGCAGTCGATCAGACGGGCGCCTTCAGCGCCGTACTCTTTCGCGCGGCGCGGGATAGCATCGTAGTCGTCTTCGTCCGGTTGACCCAGGTTAGCGGTATATGCATAAGGCACGGCGCCTTTTTTGCGCATCCATAACAGCGCGGCGCTGGTATCCAGTCCACCAGAGAAAGCGATACCAATACGTTGACCAACCGGGAGATGCTTGAGAATCGTCGTCATAAAATAAAACCCTGCTCGATAGACTGTGGTGAGTTCGACCCAACAACCTTAACTGCATTTTTATGCATTAATTGTGAGTATTCATTTAACCATCTTTTACTGGCGACAGGAAGTGCTTCATCATCTTTTTGCTAAAAAAGCCTGAAATACCAGCACAAACGGCAATCGGGGGCGCTAAAAAGCATGTTGACAAAATATACTAATCGCCGTTACAATTCATCCCGATTTTATGTCCCGTCTTCGGTACCAAATCCCAGCAGTATTTGCGTCTTTTGCTCAAAAAGAGTAAAATATGCCACGTTTCAGGCGCGGGGTGGAGCAGCCTGGTAGCTCGTCGGGCTCATAACCCGAAGGTCGTCGGTTCAAATCCGGCCCCCGCAACCACTTTCCCATTAAGTACTTTTTCAAATATACTGTGAGGACTAGGTGTCCTTCGTAGCCGAATTTGAAAGAATTCTTGCGGAAGGTGTTCCAGATCGCCATGGCGATCTCAGGGTTCAGTTATCTAAAGCCCCGATTTATCGGGGTTTTTTGTTATCTGACTTCAGAATAACTGGGCTATACGCCCTTTTTTTATGTCTTGGGGGTGGGTTTGTCCACATTAGAGCAAAAATTGACAGAGATGCTCACTGCGCCGGTTGAAGCGCTTGGCTTTGAGCTGGTCGGCATCGAATTTATTCGCGGTCGCACATCCACACTGCGCATCTATATTGATAGTGAAGATGGCATCAACGTTGATGATTGTGCTGATGTGAGCCACCAGGTAAGCGCCGTCATGGATGTCGAAGACCCGATCACTGTCGCTTACAACCTGGAAGTCTCTTCGCCTGGTCTTGACCGTCCGATGTTCACCGCCGAACACTATCAACGTTTCACCGGCGAAGAAGTTGCGCTGGTGCTGCGCATGGCGGTTCAGAACCGCCGCAAATGGCAGGGCATTATCAAAGCGGTAGACGGTGAGATGATCACGGTAACCGTCGAAGGCAAAGATGAAGTGTTCGCGCTGAGTAACATCCAGAAGGCGAACCTGGTTCCCCACTTTTAACAGTCTGGATTGAGGTGAAAGGCCCCGATGAACAAAGAAATTTTGGCTGTTGTTGAAGCCGTTTCCAACGAAAAAGCGCTGCCGCGTGAGAAAATTTTCGAAGCGCTGGAAAGCGCGCTGGCAACGGCCACCAAGAAAAAATACGAACAAGAGATCGACGTTCGCGTTGAAATCGACCGCAAGAGCGGCGATTTCGATACCTTCCGTCGTTGGCTGGTTGTAGAAGAAGTCACCCAGCCGACGCGCGAGATCACGCTGGAAGCAGCGCGTTTCGAAGATGAAAGCATGAACGTCGGCGACTATGTCGAAGATCAGATCGAATCTGTTACCTTCGACCGTATCACCACCCAGACCGCTAAGCAGGTTATCGTGCAGAAAGTCCGCGAAGCCGAGCGCGCGATGGTGGTCGATCAGTTCCGCGAGCACGAAGGTGAGATCATCACCGGCGTGGTGAAAAAAGTGAACCGCGACAATATCACACTGGATCTGGGTAACAACGCTGAAGCCGTGATCCTGCGTGAAGATATGCTGCCGCGTGAAAACTTCCGTCCGGGCGACCGCATTCGCGGCGTACTGTACGCTGTCCGTCCGGAAGCGCGTGGCGCCCAGCTGTTCGTCACCCGTTCCAAACCTGAGATGCTGATCGAACTGTTCCGCATCGAAGTGCCGGAAATCGGTGAAGAAGTGCTGGAGATCAAAGCGGCGGCTCGCGATCCGGGCTCTCGTGCCAAAATCGCGGTGAAAACCAACGACAAGCGCATCGACCCGGTTGGCGCTTGCGTCGGTATGCGCGGTGCGCGTGTGCAGGCCGTGTCGACTGAGCTGGGTGGTGAACGCATCGATATCGTCCTGTGGGATGATAACCCGGCGCAGTTCGTGATTAACGCTATGGCGCCGGCAGACGTCGCGTCCATCGTGGTGGATGAAGATAAACACACCATGGATATCGCGGTAGAAGCGGGCAACCTGGCGCAGGCGATCGGCCGTAACGGTCAGAACGTCCGCCTGGCTTCACAGCTCAGCGGCTGGGAACTCAACGTCATGACCGTTGACGATCTGCAGGCTAAGCACCAGGCGGAAGCGCATGCCGCTATCGATACCTTCACCAAATATCTTGATATTGATGAAGATTTCGCGACAGTGCTGGTTGAAGAAGGCTTCTCCTCGCTGGAAGAGCTGGCCTATGTGCCGATGAAAGAACTGCTGGAAATCGACGGTCTGGATGAAGCCACCGTTGAAGCACTTCGTGAGCGTGCGAAAAACGCACTGACTACGCTGGCGCTGGCTCAGGAAGAAAGCCTGGGAGATAACAAACCTGCCGATGATCTGTTGAATCTCGAAGGTCTGGATCGTGCCCTGGCATTCAAACTGGCTGCCCGTGGTGTTTGTACGCTGGAAGATCTCGCCGAGCAGGGCGTTGATGACCTGGCTGATATCGAAGGGATGACCGACGAGAAAGCTGGCGAGCTCATCATGGCCGCTCGCAACATTTGTTGGTTCGGCGACGAAGCGTAATAAACTGTAGCAGGAAGGAACAGCATGACAGATGTGACTATTAAAGCGCTGGCCTCAGAGATTCAGACCTCTGTGGATCGCCTGATACAGCAATTTGCTGACGCAGGCATCCGCAAATCGGCTGATGATTCTGTGACCTCGCAAGAGAAACAAACTTTGTTGACGCACCTGAACCGTGAACACGGCTCGGCGCCAGACAAGCTGACGTTACAGCGTAAGACGCGCAGTACGTTGAATATTCCAGGTACCGGTGGAAAGAGTAAATCGGTACAAATCGAAGTCCGCAAGAAACGCACCTTTGTGAAACGCGATCCGCAAGAGGCTGAACGCCTGGCCGCGGAAGAGCAGGCGCAGCGTGAAGCGGAAGAGCAGGCCCGTCGTGAAGCTGAAGAAGCAGCGAAACGCGAGGCGCAATTAAAAGCTGAACGTGAGGCCGCAGAACAAGCTAAACGTGAAGTCGCTGATAAAGCGAAACGTGAAGCTGCGGAAAAAGACAAAGTGAGCAATCAACATACCGACGAAATGACCAAAACCGCCCAGGCTGAAAAGATCCGTCGCGAGAACGAAGCCGCGGAATTGAAGCGCAAATCGGAAGAAGAAGCACGCCGCAAACTTGAAGAAGAAGCGCGCCGTGTAGCGGAAGAAGCACGCCGTATGGCTGAAGAAAACGAAAAAAATTGGTCTGAAACCTCAGACAGCCCGGAAGATAGCAGCGACTATCACGTCACCACATCACAGCATGCTCGTCAGGCTGAAGATGATAACGATCGTGAAGTCGAAGGCGGTCGCGGCCGTAGCCGTAGCAGCAAAGCGGCTCGTCCGGCGAAGAAAGGCAACAAACACGCTGAATCGAAAGCTGATCGTGAAGAAGCCCGCGCGGCCGTGCGCGGCGGTAAAGGCGGTAAGCACCGTAAAGGTTCCGCTCTGCAGCAGGGCTTCCAGAAGCCAGCGCAGGCCGTTAACCGTGACGTCGTAATCGGCGAAACCATCACCGTTGGCGAACTGGCTAACAAGATGGCGGTGAAAGGTTCTCAGGTCATCAAAGCGATGATGAAGCTGGGCGCCATGGCGACCATCAACCAGGTCATCGACCAGGAAACCGCACAGCTGGTTGCCGAAGAGATGGGCCACAAAGTTATCCTGCGTCGTGAAAACGAACTGGAAGAAGCCGTAATGAGCGACCGTGACACCGGCGCGGCGGCTGAACCGCGCGCACCGGTCGTGACCATTATGGGTCACGTTGACCACGGTAAAACCTCGCTGCTGGACTACATTCGTTCTACCAAGGTTGCCTCCGGCGAAGCGGGTGGTATTACCCAGCACATCGGTGCTTACCACGTCGAAACCGACAACGGCATGATCACCTTCCTGGATACCCCGGGCCACGCCGCGTTTACCTCCATGCGTGCTCGTGGCGCGCAGGCGACGGATATCGTGGTTCTGGTGGTGGCGGCAGACGACGGCGTGATGCCGCAGACTATCGAAGCTATCCAGCACGCTAAAGCGGCGCAGGTACCGGTGGTAGTGGCGGTGAACAAGATCGATAAGCCAGAAGCCGATCCGGATCGCGTGAAGAACGAACTGTCCCAGTACGGCATCCTGCCGGAAGAGTGGGGCGGCGAGAGCCAGTTTGTCCACGTTTCCGCGAAAGCGGGTACCGGCATCGACGACCTGCTGGACGCGATCCTGCTGCAGGCTGAAGTTCTTGAGCTGAAAGCGGTCCGCAACGGTATGGCGAGCGGCGCGGTCATCGAATCCTTCCTTGATAAAGGTCGTGGTCCGGTAGCTACCGTTCTGGTTCGCGAAGGTACTCTGCACAAGGGCGACATTGTTCTGTGCGGCTTCGAATATGGCCGTGTGCGCGCGATGCGTGACGAACTGGGTCGCGAAGTGCTGGAAGCGGGTCCGTCCATTCCGGTGGAAATCCTCGGCCTGTCCGGTGTGCCGGCTGCCGGTGATGAAGTGACCGTAGTGCGTGACGAGAAAAAAGCGCGTGAAGTGGCGCTGTATCGTCAGGGCAAATTCCGTGAAGTTAAGCTGGCGCGTCAGCAGAAATCTAAACTGGAAAACATGTTCGCTAACATGACCGAAGGCGAAGTTCACGAAGTGAACATCGTACTGAAGGCGGACGTACAGGGTTCTGTCGAAGCGATTTCCGATTCCTTACTGAAACTGTCTACCGACGAAGTGAAAGTGAAGATCATCGGTTCCGGCGTAGGTGGTATCACCGAAACCGACGCTACCCTGGCAGCAGCATCCAACGCGATTCTGGTTGGCTTCAACGTTCGTGCCGATGCCTCTGCGCGTAAAGTTATCGAAGCGGAAAGCCTGGATCTGCGTTACTACTCCGTCATCTATAACCTGATCGACGAAGTGAAAGCGGCGATGAGCGGCATGCTGTCTCCGGAACTGAAACAGCAGATCATCGGTCTGGCTGAAGTGCGTGATGTCTTCAAATCGCCGAAATTCGGCGCCATCGCGGGCTGTATGGTTACCGAAGGGACGATCAAACGTCACAACCCAATCCGCGTTCTGCGTGACAACGTGGTTATCTATGAAGGCGAGCTGGAATCCCTGCGCCGCTTCAAAGATGACGTTAACGAAGTCCGTAACGGCATGGAATGTGGTATCGGCGTGAAGAACTACAACGACGTTCGCGTTGGCGATATGATCGAAGTGTTCGAAATCATCGAAATCCAGCGTAGCATCGATTAATCATTTGATGGCTAAGCAGCCGGGGAAGCGAAGCGCCACCCGGCAATCATTTTAAAAAGGGGCTTTTGGCCCCTTTTTTGTCTTTATTCTGGAGAACTTATTATGGCGAAAGAATTTGGTCGCCCGCAGCGTGTGGCCCAGGAGATGCAAAAAGAGATTGCCATCATCCTGCAGCGTGAAATTAAAGATCCGCGTCTGGGCATGATGACCACCGTTTCCGGTGTGGAAATGTCCCGTGACCTGGCCTATGCCAAGGTGTATGTCACCTTCCTTAACGACAAAGATGAAGCCGCGGTGAAAGCGGGCATCAAAGCGCTGCAGGAAGCTTCTGGCTTTATCCGCTCTCTGCTGGGGAAAGCGATGCGTCTGCGCATCGTACCGGAACTGACTTTCTTCTACGACAACTCACTGGTCGAAGGGATGCGTATGTCCAACCTGGTCACCAGCGTGGTGAAACACGACGATGAGCGTCGTGTGAACCCGGACGACAGCAAGGAGGACTGATGAGTCGTCCTCGTCGTCGCGGCCGCGACGTGCATGGCGTATTGTTGCTGGACAAGCCTCAGGGCGCCTCCAGTAACGATGTGCTGCAAAAAGTAAAACGTATTTATAACGCCAACCGCGCCGGGCATACCGGCGCGCTGGATCCGCTGGCGACCGGTATGCTGCCGATCTGCCTTGGCGAAGCGACCAAGTTTTCCCAGTATCTGCTGGACTCCGATAAGCGTTACCGCGTGATCGCCAAACTTGGCCAGCGCACGGATACCTCCGATGCCGACGGTCAGGTGGTGGAAGAGCGCCCGCTGACTTTTTGCGACGAACAGCTGGCGGCGGCGCTGGACAGCTTCCGCGGCGAGACGCAGCAGGTGCCGTCGATGTATTCGGCGCTGAAATATCAGGGCAAGAAGCTATACGAATATGCTCGCCAGGGTATTGAAGTTCCGCGGGAAGCCCGGCCGATAACCGTCTATGAGCTGCTGTTTATTCGCCGCGAAGGCGATGAGCTGGAGCTGGAGATCCACTGCTCGAAAGGCACCTACATCCGGACGATTATCGATGATTTAGGTGAGAAGCTCGGCTGCGGCGCGCACGTGATTTTCCTGCGTCGCCTGGCGGTAAGCAAATACCCGGTCGAGCGGATGGTGACCCTCGAGCAGCTGCAGGCGCTGGTCGATGAGGCGGCGGCGCAGGATATTCCTGCCGCTCAGTTGCTTGATCCGCTGCTGATGCCGATGGACAGCCCGGCCTCGGATTACCCGCTGGTTAATATTCCAGAAACCTCCGCAGTCTACTTTAAGAACGGCAACCCGGTACGTCAGTCAGGCGCGCCGCTTAACGGGCTGGTGCGGGTGATGGAGAGCGAGTCCGGCAAGTTTCTCGGCATGGGCGAAATTGACGATGAAGGCCGCGTGGCCCCGCGTCGTCTGGTGGTGGAATACCCGGCGTAAGCGCTTTTCTTGCGATAAAAGCCTGCTACGAGTAGAATATCGCCGCTTAACGTCCGCTAACGTGTTTTAACATTTTCGGGCGTTGCATCAGGGGTCGCTGAATTAGAGATCGGCACCCTTTCTTTCTTTTAATTTTTGGAGTTATAAAATGTCTCTAAGCGTTGAAGCTAAAGCAAAAATCGTTTCTGAGTTTGGTCGTGGCGAAAACGACAGCGGTTCTACCGAAGTTCAGGTTGCACTGCTGACCGCACAGATCAACCACCTGCAGGGCCACTTTGCAGAGCACAAAAAAGATCACCACAGCCGTCGTGGTCTGCTGCGCATGGTTTCTCAGCGTCGTAAACTGCTCGACTACCTGAAACGTAAAGATGTTGCCCGTTACTCTGCGCTGATTGAGCGTCTGGGTCTGCGTCGCTAATTCTGCGAGTTTCAGAAAAAGGGGCCTGACGGCCCCTTTTTTCGACCGGGCGGCAGCAATTCATTCAAAACTCATGTATTGTTGCTAGTAATGATCTTCATGCAGAGGTTCGCGCGGCTAATGAGAGGCTTCATCCGCAGGGGCGGGTAAAGGTTGTCATTAGTCGCGAGGATGCAGAAGATCGGGTCAATAGACGCTATGTCGTGGATATGGCGTGATTTATAGATAAAAAGGATAGAATTTTGCTTAATCCGATCGTTCGTAAATTCCAGTACGGCCAGCATACCGTGACCCTGGAAACCGGCATGATGGCGCGCCAGGCAACGGCCGCTGTGATGGTTAGCATGGATGACACTGCGGTATTCGTTACCGTTGTGGGTCAGAAAAAAGCGAAGCCAGGCCAGGACTTTTTCCCGCTGACCGTTAACTACCAGGAGCGTACCTACGCTGCCGGTAAAATCCCGGGTGGTTTCTTCCGTCGTGAAGGCCGTCCAAGCGAAGGCGAAACCCTGATCGCGCGTCTGATTGACCGCCCGGTTCGCCCGCTGTTCCCGGAAGGCTTCGTTAACGAAGTTCAGGTTATCGCCACCGTCGTTTCCGTTAACCCGCAGGTTAACCCAGACATCGTCGCGATGATCGGTGCTTCCGCTGCGCTGTCGCTGTCTGGTATTCCGTTCAATGGCCCAATCGGCGCTGCGCGCGTGGGTTACATCAACGACCAGTACGTACTGAACCCAACCCAGGAAGAACTGAAGTCCAGCAAACTGGACCTGGTGGTTGCCGGTACCGAAGCGGCCGTGCTGATGGTGGAATCCGAAGCGGAACTGCTGAGCGAAGACCAGATGCTGGGCGCGGTGGTCTTCGGCCACGAGCAGCAGCAGATTGTTATTCAGAACATCAACGACCTGGTGAAAGAAGCCGGTAAACCGCGTTGGGACTGGCAGCCGGAAGCGGTCAACGAAGCGCTGAACGCGCGCGTGGCTGCGCTGGCTGAATCCCGTCTGAGCGATGCTTACCGTATCACCGACAAACAAGAGCGTTACGCTCAGGTTGACGTGATCAAATCTGAAACCATCGCCACGCTGGTTGCTGAAGATGAAACCCTGGACGCTAACGAGCTGGGTGAAATCCTGCACGCCATCGAGAAAAATGTGGTTCGTAGCCGCGTACTGGCCGGCGAGCCGCGTATCGATGGCCGTGAAAAAGATATGATCCGTGGTCTGGACGTTCGTACCGGCGTTCTGCCGCGTACTCACGGTTCCGCGCTGTTCACCCGTGGCGAAACGCAGGCGCTGGTTACCGCGACTCTGGGTACCGCACGCGATGCGCAGAACATCGACGAACTGATGGGCGAGCGCACCGACTCCTTCCTGTTCCACTACAACTTCCCTCCGTACTCCGTAGGCGAAACTGGCATGGTGGGGTCTCCGAAGCGTCGTGAAATCGGTCACGGTCGTCTGGCGAAGCGCGGCGTACTGGCCGTGATGCCGACTATTGAAGAATTCCCGTACACCGTGCGCGTGGTATCGGAAATCACCGAATCTAACGGTTCCTCTTCCATGGCTTCCGTCTGCGGCGCCTCTCTGGCGCTGATGGACGCCGGCGTGCCGGTAAAAGCCGCTGTGGCGGGTATCGCAATGGGTCTGGTGAAAGAAGGCGACAACTTCGTCGTGCTGTCTGACATCCTCGGTGACGAAGATCACCTCGGCGATATGGACTTCAAAGTTGCGGGTTCCCGCGACGGTATCTCTGCGCTGCAGATGGATATCAAAATTGAAGGTATCACCAAAGAAATCATGCAGGTTGCATTGAACCAGGCTAAAGGTGCGCGTCTGCACATCCTGGGCGTGATGGAGCAGGCGATTAACGCGCCGCGCGGCGATATCTCTGAATTCGCACCGCGTATCCACACCATCAAGATCAACCCGGACAAGATCAAAGACGTTATCGGTAAAGGCGGTTCTGTTATCCGTGCCCTGACCGAAGAGACCGGTACTACCATCGAGATCGAAGATGACGGTACCGTGAAGATCGCAGCGACCGACGGCGACAAAGCGCAGCATGCTATCCGTCGTATCGAAGAGATCACCGCTGAGATCGAAGTTGGCCGCATCTACAATGGTAAAGTGACCCGTATCGTTGACTTTGGCGCATTCGTTGCCATCGGCGGCGGTAAAGAAGGTCTGGTTCACATCTCGCAGATCGCTGACAAGCGCGTTGAGAAAGTGACTGACTACCTGCAGATGGGTCAGGAAGTACCGGTTAAGGTTCTGGAAGTTGACCGCCAGGGCCGTGTCCGTCTGAGCATTAAAGAAGCAACTGAACAGACTCCGTCTGCCGCAGCGCCGGAAGCTCCGGCTGCCGAGCAGGGCGAGTAAGGTTGCCGTTAGCCCTCCGCTTTTGCGGAGGGCGTTTTACGGGCAGGACGCCTCGTTTGCAGCCGGGGAACAGGACGTTCATCCAATCGTTGTCTTCGGGAGTGGGAAATGAAGCCTTTTTTGCGCTGGTGTTTCGTGGCGACAGCTCTCACGCTGGCAGGATGCAGTAGCACCGCCTGGCGTAAGGACGCCGTCCTCGCAGTACCATTGCAACCGACTTTACAGCAAGAAGTGATTCTGGCACGCATGGAACAAATTCTTGCCAGTCGGGCTTTATCCGATGACGAACGCGCACAGCTTTTATATGAGCGCGGAGTGTTGTATGATAGTCTCGGTCTGAGGGCACTTGCGCGAAATGATTTTTCACAAGCGCTGGCAATCCGACCCGATATGCCGGAAGTATTCAATTACTTAGGCATTTACTTAACGCAGGCAGGCAATTTTGATGCTGCCTATGAAGCGTTTGATTCTGTACTTGAGCTTGATCCAACTTACAACTAC
This sequence comes from Klebsiella sp. P1927, assembly GCF_018204675.1. Lineage (NCBI taxonomy): Bacteria > Pseudomonadati > Pseudomonadota > Gammaproteobacteria > Enterobacterales > Enterobacteriaceae > Klebsiella > Klebsiella sp. P1927. The sequence continues at coordinate 226,834 of NZ_CP073377.1, forward strand.
GCGCACTTGAACCGCGGTATCGCCCTGTATTACGGCGGCCGGGCTAAGTTAGCGCAAGATGATCTGCTGGCGTTTTATCAAGACGATCCCAATGATCCTTTCCGTAGCCTGTGGCTTTATATCGCCGAGCGTAAACTCGACGAGAAGCGGGCGCTTGAAGCACTCAGAGAGCGCTTAAACAAGTCGGATAAAGAGCAATGGGGATGGAACATTGTCGAGTTCTACCTTGGCGACATTAGCGAAAAAGAGCTGATGACTCGTCTGAAGGCAGACGCAACGGATAACACCTCGCTCGCTGAGCATCTCAGTGAAACCAACTTCTATTTAGGTAAGTACTACCTAAGTCTGGGGGACAAGGACAGCGCTACGGCACTGTTCAAACTGGCGGTCGCCAACAACGTACACAACTACGTTGAGCACCGATACGCATTGTTGGAATTATCGCTCTTGGGCCAGGAGCAAGATGACCTGGCAGAATCGGACCAGCAATAGCTGACGAACACATCAGCCCATAGTTTTTTGCTTGCCATCACCTTCGCGGGTGAGGGCGTTGTTGTTCGTTAATACACCTACTTTGAGCCGGTTCACACTTTTCAATGAAAATTACCGTAAATTTTCACGATGAGTTATGTAGACTGGCCGCCATTAATTTTGAGGCACACGTACTACATGGCTGAATTCGAAACCACTTTTGCAGATCTGGGCCTGAAGGCTCCTATCCTTGAAGCGCTCACCGATCTGGGTTACGAAAAACCATCTCCGATCCAGGCTGAGTGCATTCCGCATCTGCTGGACGGCCGCGACGTTCTGGGTATGGCCCAGACCGGTAGCGGTAAAACCGCAGCATTCTCTTTACCGCTGCTGAACAACATCGATCCTGAGCTGAGAGCACCGCAGATTCTGGTGCTGGCGCCGACCCGCGAGCTGGCGGTACAGGTTGCTGAAGCAATGACGGAATTCTCTAAACATATGCGCGGCGTGAACGTGGTTGCCCTGTACGGCGGCCAGCGTTATGACGTGCAGCTGCGCGCCCTGCGTCAGGGTCCGCAGATCGTCGTCGGTACCCCGGGTCGTCTGCTGGACCACCTGAAGCGCGGCACCCTGGACCTCTCCAAACTGAGCGGCCTGGTACTGGATGAAGCAGATGAAATGCTGCGCATGGGCTTTATCGAAGACGTAGAAACCATTATGGCGCAGATCCCTGAAGGGCATCAGACCGCGCTGTTCTCCGCCACCATGCCGGAAGCTATCCGTCGCATTACCCGTCGCTTTATGAAAGAGCCGCAGGAAGTGCGCATTCAGTCCAGCGTGACGACTCGCCCGGATATCAGCCAGAGCTACTGGACTGCCTACGGCATGCGTAAAAACGAAGCGCTGGTGCGTTTCCTGGAAGCGGAAGACTTTGATGCGGCGATTATCTTCGTCCGTACCAAAAACGCGACCCTGGAAGTAGCTGAAGCGCTGGAGCGTAATGGCTACAACAGCGCGGCGCTGAACGGCGACATGAACCAGGCGCTGCGTGAGCAGACTCTGGAACGCCTGAAAGATGGTCGTCTGGATATCCTGATTGCGACTGACGTTGCGGCCCGTGGCCTGGACGTTGAGCGTATCAGCCTGGTGGTGAACTACGACATCCCAATGGATTCTGAATCCTACGTTCACCGTATCGGCCGTACTGGTCGTGCCGGTCGTGCTGGCCGCGCGCTGCTGTTCGTTGAGAACCGCGAGCGTCGTCTGCTGCGCAACATCGAACGCACCATGAAGCTGACCATTCCTGAAGTGGAACTGCCTAACGCGGAGCTGCTGAGCAAGCGTCGTCTGGAAAAATTCGCCGCGAAAGTTCAGCAGCAGCTGGAAAGCAGCGATCTGGATCAGTACCGTGCACTGCTGGCGAAAATCCAGCCGACGGCGGAAGGTGAAGAGCTGGACGTGGAAACGCTGGCTGCTGCGCTGCTGAAGATGGCTCAGGGCGAACGTTCGCTGATCGTTCCGCCGGACGCGCCGATGCGTCCACGTCGTGAATTCCGCGATCGTGACGATCGTTTCGACCGTCGTGGCGACCGTAATGATCGCGGCCCGCGCGGCGATCGCGAAGATCGTCCGAAGCGTGAGCGTCGTGACGTGGGTGACATGGAGCTGTATCGCATTGAAGTGGGTCGCGATGACGGCGTTGAAGTGCGTCATATCGTTGGCGCGATCGCCAATGAAGGCGATATCAGCAGCCGTTACATCGGTAACATCAAGCTGTTCGCTTCTCACTCCACCATTGAGCTGCCGAAAGGGATGCCGGGCGAAGTGCTGCAGCACTTTACTCGTACCCGTATCCTGAACAAGCCGATGAACATGCAGCTGCTGGGCGATGCGCAGCCGCGCACCGAACGTCGTGGCGGCGGTGAGCGTCGCGAAGGCGGCCGTGGCTTTGGCGGCGAGCGTCGTGAAGGCGGCCGTGGCTTCGGTGGCGAACGTCGTGAAGGCGGTCGTGGTGAAGGACGTCGTTTCAGCGGCGAACGTCGTGAAGGCCGTGCGCCGCGTCGTGACGATGCATCCGCGCCGCGCCGCGATGACTCAGCCGGCCGCCGTCGCTTCGGTGGCGATGCGTAATCAACGCCGCCCGCTAGCGTAAACTAAATAATACAGCCCCGATCGTCATGATTGGGGCTTTTTTTATTCCCTTTGTACTCGTGTACTGGTACAGTGCGTCATGCTCAACGTGAGCGAAGTATTTTCGACTGGAGAAATCGGTAAATGGCGACACTAACCACTACGGCAACCCGTCCGTCTCTGTTTGGCGGCGTGGTGATTATCGGCGGCACGATTATCGGCGCGGGCATGTTCTCGCTGCCGGTGGTGATGTCCGGCGCGTGGTTTTTCTGGTCGCTGGCGGCGCTGGTCTTCACCTGGTTCTGCATGCTGCACTCCGGTTTGATGATCCTCGAGGCCAATCTTAACTACCGCATCGGCTCCAGCTTCGACACCATTACCAAAGACCTGCTCGGCAAGGGCTGGAACCTGGTGAACGGTGTATCAATCGCCTTTGTGCTCTATATCCTGACCTACGCCTATATTTCGGCGAGCGGTTCGATCCTCCACCACACCTTCAGTGAACTGTCGCTGAAGGTGCCGGCGCGCGCGGCGGGCTTCGGCTTTGCGCTGCTGGTGGCGTTTATCGTCTGGATGAGCACCAAAGCGGTGAGCCGCATGACGGCTATCGTACTGGGCGCTAAGGTGATCACCTTCTTCCTGACCTTCGGTAGCCTGCTCGGGCACGTCGAGCCGACGACGTTATTTAACGTTGCGGAGAAGAATGCCTCCTATGCGCCATACCTGCTGATGACGCTCCCGTTCTGCCTGGCCTCGTTTGGCTATCACGGCAACGTGCCGAGCCTGATGAAATACTACGGAAAAGATCCGCGCACCATCATCCGCTGCTTAACCTACGGTACGCTGCTGGCGCTGGGTCTGTATGTCGTTTGGCTGCTGGTGACGATGGGTAACATCCCTCGTCCGCAGTTTATCGACATCGCGCAGAAGGGCGGCAACATTGATGTGCTGGTGCAGGCGCTGAGCGGCGTGCTGAATAGTCGGAGTCTGGATCTGCTGCTGGTGGTGTTCTCGAACTTTGCTGTCGCCAGTTCGTTCCTCGGCGTAACGCTGGGGCTGTTCGACTACCTGGCGGATCTGTTTGGCTTTGACGATAGCGCGATGGGACGCTTTAAAACCGCGCTGCTGACCTTTATCCCGCCGATGATTGGCGGACTGGTCAAACCCGATGGTTTCCTCTACGCCATCGGCTATGCTGGCCTGGCGGCGACGATCTGGGCGGCGATTGTACCGGCGCTGCTGGCTCACGCCTCACGCAAACGCTTCGGCAGCCCACAGTTCCGCGTTTGGGGCGGAACGCCAATGATTGTGCTGATCCTGCTCTTTGGCCTCGGCAATGCGGTTGTACATATCCTGTCGAGCGTCAATCTGCTGCCGGTTTATCAGTAAAGCTATTGCCCGGTGGCGCGACGTCCACCGGGCTGACGTGTGTGTTACCCCAACAGCTCCTCTTTCACCTGCATCGCTAAATCGAAAGAATGCAGACGCGCCTGGTGGTCGAAGATCTGGCCATTGACCATGATTTCGTCCGCCTCGGTTTCACGCAGAATCGACTCTAGCCCATGGCGGACTTTAGTTTTATCGCCGACCAACGACATGCTCAGTGCCTGCTGCACACCATACTGCTCGGACGCTGACCACAGCTGATGCATATTTTCCACCGGCGGCGGCAACTGACCGGTCTCGCCGCGACGCAGCTTCACAAACGCCTGTTGCATGGAGGTGAAGAGAAACTCCGCATCGCGGTTGCTGTCGGCGGCGATGATATTGATACACACCATCGCGTACGGTTTTTCCAGCCGCGCCGAAGGTTTGAAATTGCTGCGATACAGATGCAGGGCCTGGAACAACATATCCGGCGCGAAGTGCGAGGCGAAGGCAAACGGCAGGCCGAGCTGCGCCGCCAGTTGCGCGCTATAGAGGCTTGAGCCCAGCAGCCATACTGGAATGCGCTCCCCGTAGCCGGGAACCGGGCGCACGTGCGGGTTCGGATCGCGGGCGTCAAACCAGTCCACCAGTTCCGCTACATCGCGCGGGAAATTATCGACATCGCCGCTCATATGGCGACGCAGGGCGCGCATGGTCGGCTGATCGCTGCCCGGCGCGCGGCCAAGGCCGAGGTCGATCCGCCCGGGGTAAAGGGTGTTCAGGGTGCCGAACTGCTCAGCTATCACCAGTGGAGAGTGGTTAGGCAGCATCACGCCGCCGGACCCGAGATGCAGGGTGGTGGTGTTGGCGGCGAGATAGCCAATCAGCACCGAGGTCGCTGCGCTGGCAATGCCGACCATATTATGATGCTCCGCCAGCCAGTAGCGATGATAGCCGCGCGATTCGGCCAGCCGGGCGAGATCCAGAGAGTGGGTAAAGGCTTCTTTGGCAGAAGATCCTTGCGGGATCGGCGCCAGATCGAGCACCGAGAATGGAACAGATTTGTCAGTCATAAAGGCTCACTTTGCTACAGCATCGTCATCAGATTGAAGGTCTTCTTCCAGCCTGGCGCATCCTGGACGCGCCAGCCAGAAAAGCTGCATCTTTAATAATGCATTAAAATCTGAGCACTGTTTTAACAAAGTGAGCGGTTTATCAGGCCTGAAGCACCAGTCCTGGCAATCGTTTCCAGTAGCCGTTGCAATCGCTATTGCTGGTGAGATCCAGCGGCGCAGCGCCGTTTTCGTTGGCGCGGAAGGCCTCGAGCATGGCGAAGGTCTCGTTGCCCATCGGCGACAGGCGCACCATATCCACCAGGCCGTGCATGGAGGTCAGCTCATTGCCCAGGTTATAGACGTAGCCGCTCATGGTCTGAATACCATTGAGCACGAACACCTGCTGGTTCTCCTGCGACAGCATGCTGCGCCCGGTTGGGTACTTGATGCAGCAGGTTTCGCACTCGTCCTTTGGCCGGTCTTCCGAGCGGGCGGTAAAGCAGCGCGCGGAATAAGCCAGCGGCAGATGGCCGTAGCTCAGCACTTCGACTTCAAACTGGTTGCGGATACCCAGCTCTTCGCACTGGGTCAGTAAATTAGCCAGCCAGTCGCGGGAGAGTTCCACCGGCATGCACCAGCGCACCATGCCCTGTTTCCGCAGCAGGCGCAGGGTGACGGCGTTGTAGCAGTTCAGCGCATGCCCGGCGACGAACGGTAGCTTGCGTTCGGCGCAGAGATTTACCACGCCCAAATCACTAGCCTCAATCAGAAATTCGCCGTTATCGACATAGCGCTTCAGCTCGCCCAGTTCAGAAGAGGCCTGCACCAGCGCGAGGGTGGAGAGCACCACCTGCTTGCCGCTAGCGGCCAGCGTTTTCGCCATTTCGATCCAGTCGCCAACTTTGGTGGCGCGGCGTTTGCTGCATACCGCTTCGCCGAGATAAATGGTGTCGGCGCTGCAGTTTGCCGCCTGCTGGTAAAAATCTTCCAGCGTCTCTTTTGGCCAGTAGTACAGCACCGGCCCTAATGAATATTTCATGTTTCTCACTGCCATTTACGGTGATAAGCGCCAAGGGTAGTTTGTGTCCCCTCGGACATGGCGCCCAGGGTCTCCATCCAGGCGGACTGCGGTACGAAATTCTGCGGATCGGCTTTGCAGCGATCGATCGCCTGGCGCCAGACTTTCGCCACCTGGGTCACGTAAGCCGGGCTGCGCTGACGGCCTTCGATTTTCACCGAGGCGATATTGGCGGCCATCAATTCCGGCAACAGTTCCAGGGTGTTGAGGCTGGTGGGCTCCTCCAGCGCGTGATAGCGCTCGCCATCAACCAGGTAGCGGCCTTTGCACAGCGTCGGATAACCGGCATTTTCGCCATCCTGATAACGGTCAATCAGCACTTCATTGAGACGCGATTCCAGCCCCTGCGGCGTTTGCTGCCAGCGTACGAAGCGGGCAGGCGAACAGGCGCCGACGGTGTTGGGCGATTCGCCGGTCAGGTAGGAAGAGAGATAGCAGCGGCCTTCCGCCATGATGCACAGGCTGCCGAAGGCGAAGACTTCCAGCGGCACCGGCGTGGCGCGGGCCAACTGTTTCACCTGATGAATAGACAACACGCGCGGCAGTACGACGCGCGCGACGTCGAAGTTGCGATGATAGAAGCGAATGGCCTCTTCATTGGTGGCGGAAGCCTGCACCGAAACGTGACGCTCAATGTGTGGGTAACGCTCCGCAGCGTACTCCAGCATGGCGATATCGGCCAGAATGAGCGCATCGGCGCCCAGTTGAGCGGCCATATCCACTGCTCGCTGCCAGCGGGCGTAGCCGTCGGGATGAGCGAAGGTATTGATGGCGATATGCAGCTTACGACGGTGCTGATGCACAAAGCTGACGGCTTCCTGCAGTTTCTTTTCGGTGAAATTAAGGCCGGCAAAGTGGCGGGCGTTGGTGTCATCTTTCAGCCCGATATAGACGGCATCGGCGCCGTTTTCGATGGCCGCCTTAAGCGCCGGAAGGTTACCGGCTGGGCAGAGCAGCTCCATAATTTTTCCTGAAAAATGCGGCCCGTCAGGGACGCTGAATGGTTAACGAGCAGGGATTTTAGTTAACCTTCTGGTGACAATTTTTGATTTGAGGCAGTTAAAAGTGTATTGGCGGCGCCAATAACTGGCGGCCGTCATCGCGTTTTTGTTGATTTACGCCGCTATGTTGTTTATGTGATATGGCACAATAGCGGAACTATTGCATTCATGGAGTAAAGCTTGTGTTGGATAAACTGCGTTCCCGGCTGGTCCACTTTGGCCCGTCTTTAATGAGCGTGCCGGTTAAGCTGGCGCCTTTTGCCCTCAAGCGCCAGGTGCTGGAGCAAGTGCTGAGCTGGCAGTTTCGCCAGGCGCTGGCGGAGGGGGAGCTGGAGTTTCTTGAGGGGCGTTGGTTAAGTATTCATGTGCGTGACATCGGTCTGCTGTGGTATACCTCGGTAGTCGATGGTCGACTGGTGGTCAGCCAGCAGGCCGACGCCGACGTCAGCTTCAGCGCCGACGCCAGCGATCTGTTAATGATCGCCGCGCGCAAGCAGGATCCGGATACGCTATTCTTCCAGCGTCGTCTGGTCATTGAAGGCGATACGGAGCTGGGGCTGTATGTAAAAAATTTGATGGACGCCATTGAGCTCGAGCAGATGCCAAAAGCGCTGCGCGTGATGTTGCTGCAACTGGCGGATTTTGTCGAAGCTGGACTGAAGAGCCCGCAGAAACCTGAACAGACATCGGTAGGTGAGGCATGCTGATTCGAGTGGAGATTGGGATTGATGCACCGGGAATCGACGCGCTGCTGCGTCGTACCTTCGGCCGCGATGCCGAAGCGCAGCTGGTGCACGATCTGCGTGAAGATGGACTGATCACGCTGGGGGTAGTGGCGACGGATGATGAAGGCCAGGTGATCGGCTACGTTGCCTTCAGCCCGGTGGCGGTGGAAGGTGAGGAGCTGCAGTGGGTCGGCCTGGCGCCGCTGGCGGTAGATGAACGCTACCGCGGACAGGGCATTGGCCGGCAGCTGGTTTATGAAGGGCTGGACTCGCTGAATGAGTTTGGCTACGCCGCGGTGGTGACGCTGGGCGACCCGGATTTATACCGTCGCTTCGGCTTTGAACCGGCCGCGCGCTTCGATCTCCGCTGCCGCTGGCCGGACAGCGCCGAGGCGTTCCAGGTTCACCGTCTGGCGGATGACGCCCTCGACGGCGTCCATGGCCAGGTAGAATACAGCGAGCACTTTAATCGTCTTTAAGCCTTGCCAGCAGGGTTTCGAAGGCATCCTCTCCGGCAACGAGGCGCTCTTTTTCGCGCTTCGTTAGCTGCTTGACGCGATATTCCAGTCGCAATGCAAGTGAGTGTTCACCAACTTCGTGGCTAAAGGCCAGCTGCAGGTCGCCTTTGCCGCGCAACGCCTTTGCGCCTTTTCCCGCCTGATGCTGGCGAAAGCGGCGTGGCACGTCGGTGGTGATGCCGGTATAAAGGCGATTATCCGCGGTTCGAATGAGATACAGAAACCAGCACACGGTCACAAAGTCACTATGGTAAGGTGTGTGCACCATAGCATAATGGAGAAGAAAGATGGATACGCTTGCCGCCATTGGTCGCTGGCTGAGTAAACAGCACGTCGTCACCTGGTGCGTCTCCCGTGAAGACGAGCTGTGGTGCGCGAATGCCTTTTACGTCTATGACCCGGATACCGTGGCCTTTTATCTGCTCAGCGAGGAGCACACCCGCCATGGCCAGATGACCGGACAGAGGGCGAAGGTGGCCGGCACGGTTAACGGCCAGCCAAAAACCGTGGCCCTGATCCGCGGCGTGCAGTTCAAAGGCGAGATCCGTCGTCTGAGCGGTGACGAAGAGGCGCGAATGCGCCAGCGCTACGTCAAGCGCTTCCCGGTGGCCCGCATGCTGTCGGCGCCGGTATGGGAGATTCGTCCGGACGAAATCAAATTTACCGACAACACGCTGGGTTTCGGGAAAAAATTACACTGGCGGCGTGATGCCGGCGCCGAGCAGGCGTAGCGCTTCGCGATTGAAGGCCGGCAGATCGTCCGGCGTTCTGCTGGTGACCAGCTGTTCGTTATCGACCACCACCTCCTGGTCGTAAAACTCGCCCCCGGCGTTTTTCACATCCACCACAATCGGTTTCACCGCCGTGAGCTTACGTCCGCGGATCACATCGGCGCTGATCAGCAGCTGCGGACCGTGGCAGATGGCAAACACCGGCTTACCGCCGTTGACAAAATCGCGGGTAAAGGTGACGAAGCGTTCATCACCACGCAGCTGGTCGGGAGAGTAGCCCCCGGGCAGCAATAAGGCATCAAATTCACCCGGTGTGACGTCATCGATGGCTCTGTCGATGGCGACCTCGGCTTCTCCCTGCTTACCCTTCACCGTTTTGCCAGCCTGCTTTTCGATCGTGATGACCTGATGCCCGGCGAGCTTAAAGGCTTCGGCGGGAGAGGTAAATTCAGAATCTTCAAAGTCGTCGGTAATGAGGACGGCTATCTTTTTACTCATGCTTCCTCCACTGTCTGGATGGTCAATGAGGTAATTCCATGATGATGGTGGATACTTACCTTGTAAGGTATTAAGCCTGGAACATGAGCCTGAAAGTGCAAGGCGGAGAATTCTGTAAAGGAGAACCAATGAGTCAGGTATTATTAACCGGCGCGACCGGGTTAGTTGGCGGTCACTTACTCCGGCTGCTGCAGAATGAGCCCCGTATAAGCACCATCGCCGCGCCGACGCGTCGCCCGCTGGCGCCAGCGGAAGGTGTCTTTAATCCTCACGATCCCCAGCTGACCGATGCCCTGGCGCAGGTGGTTGACCCGGTGGATATCGTCTTCTGTTGCCTGGGAACGACGCGCCGGGAGGCCGGGAGCAAAGAGGCCTTCGTCCATGCTGACTACACGCTGGTGGTTGATACCGCGCTGACCGGCAAACGACTGGGTGCGCAACATATGCTGGTGGTTAGCGCGATGGGCGCCAACGCCCACTCGCCGTTTTTCTACAATCGGGTGAAGGGAGAAATGGAGGCGGCGCTGATTGAGCAAGACTGGCCGCGGCTGACCATCGCCAGGCCGTCGATGCTGTCAGGCGAGCGGGAAAAAAAGCGGGCCAATGAGACCTTCCTCGCACCATTGTTCCGGCTCTTGCCGGGGAACTGGAAATCCATTGCGGCCCGCGATGTGGCGATCGCCCTGCTGGCGGAGGCGCTGTCGCCCACCCACGAAGGGGTGCGAATTCTGACATCATCGGAACTACGGGAGCGCGCCGCGCGGCAGGCTGAATAGCGGTTTGCAAACGCAGGCTTCCGGCGTAGTATTCACGGCTTCAATTCATATCCACATTTCTTGCTGGGGAATGCTATGGCTGGTCAGTCTTCATCTCAGGCGGCGTCACCATTTCAATGGTGGAAACCCGCGCTTTTCTTTCTCGTCGTGATTGTTGGTCTGTGGTACGTCAAATGGCAGCCGTACTACGGGAAAGCCTTCACCGCTGCGGAAACCCACAGTATCGGTAAATCTATTCTCGCCCAGGCCGACGCTAACCCGCTGATGGCGGCGTGGGACTATGCGATGGTTTACTTCCTTGCCGTCTGGAAAGCGGCGGTGCTCGGCGTGCTGCTCGGGTCATTGATTCAGGTTCTCATTCCGCGCGACTGGCTGCTACGCACCCTTGGACAATCGCGGTTTCAGGGCACGCTGCTGGGAGCGATTTTCTCGCTGCCCGGCATGATGTGCACCTGCTGCGCCGCGCCGGTCACGGCCGGGATGCGCAAACAGCAGGTGTCGATGGGGGGGGCGCTGGCGTTCTGGATGGGGAACCCGCTGCTCAATCCGGCGACGCTGGTGTTTATGGGTTTTGTTCTGGGCTGGCAGTTTGCGCTGGTTCGCCTGGTGGCGGGTCTGGCGACAGTATTAACTGTGGCGACGCTGGTGCAGAAATGGGTGAAAGAGGCGGCGACGCAGCCGGTAGCGGTGCCAGATGTACAGGCGGAGGCGAGCCAGGGCGGCTTCTTTAGTCGCTGGCTGCGGGCGCTGTGGACGCTGTTCTGGAACACGATCCCGGTTTATATCCTCGCGGTGCTGGTGCTGGGAGCGGCGCGCGTCTGGCTGTTCCCGCACGCCGATGGCGTGGTGGATAATACGTTGTTCTGGGTTATCGCGATGGCGATCGCCGGCTGCCTGTTTGTGATCCCTACCGCGGCGGAAATTCCGATTGTGCAGACAATGATGCTGGCGGGTATGGGGACGGCGCCCGCGCTGGCGCTGCTCATCACACTGCCGGCAGTGAGCGTGCCGTCGCTGATTATGCTGCGTAAAGCCTTCCCAGCCAAAGCGCTGTGGCTGACGGGCGGACTGGTGGCGCTGTGCGGGGCGATTGTCGGTGCGCTGGCGCTGGTGTAGTTTGCCGTAAACGTACGCATAGCCGGATTGGATGCCGGGTGGCGGCTACGCCTTACCCGGCACACAACGTACAGGGGGCGGTAGCCCGGCTAAGCGCAGCGCCAGCCGGGAAACTGCAGCTTTATTTAATGTAGGTAAAGGCGGTGGTCACCCGGGATACGCCGCTTACCCGGCTGGCAATATCCGCCGCCGCCCGGCCTTCGCGGTCGGTCACCAGCCCCATCAGGAAGACTTCGCTGTTTTCCGTGGTTACTTTCACGTTCGAGGATTTGACCTGATCGGTGCTCAGGAGCTGCGAACGCACCTTGGTGGTAATCCAGGTATCAGACGAGGCGGTGCCTAAACCAATCGGCTGGCCCTGGCGCACTTCATTAAACACTTCCGTGGTCCCTTCCACGCCCATGGCGATTTGCTTGGCGCGCGCGGAGAGGTCCGGCGTCGGCGACTGGCCGGTCAGCAGGACTTTGCCCTGATAAGCGGTGACGTTGATACGGGCCTGTTTCTTAATCTGTTCATCTTTCGACAAGGCGCTATTGACGCGCAGTTCCAGGGTACTGTCATCGACCTGGGTTCCCACCGTACGCGGGTCCGTTGCGGCTTTGGTGCCGACTGCTGCCGTTCCGACTACCGCGGCGGCAACGCAGCCCTGCAGCAGTAGTGCAGAAAGCAGGATGGCGAGGGGCGAGAGAGCCTTCATGTGTTCTCCTTAATCGTCCTGGTGTGGAAAAAGAGTGTTATCTATCAAATCGCACAGACAGTTGACGGTCAGCATGTGCATCTCCTGGATACGCGCGCTGCGATGGGAGGGGATGCGGATTTCGACATCCTGTTGACCTAACAGGCCCGCCAGCTCACCGCCGTCATAGCCGGTTAACGCGACGATGGTCATGTCGCGGGTCACGGCGGCTTCCACCGCCTTGACGATGTCCCGACTGTTTCCGCGCGTAGAGATCGCCAGCAGCACATCGCCGGCGTGTCCCAGGGCGCGCACCTGCTTGGCGTAGATCTCGTCATGCAAGCGATCGTTAGCGATGGCGGTTAAGACCACATTATCGGTATTTAGTGCAATGGCAGGTAAACCAGGGCGTTCCGTTTCAAAGCGATTAATCATGCTGGCAGCAAAATGCTGTGCGTTGGCGGCGGAGGTGCCATTACCACAACAGAGGATTTTGTTGCCGTTAAGCAGGGACTGGACGAGCGTCATCGCCGCCCGGGAGATGGCGTCCGGGAGTGCTTCCGCTGCGGCAATTTGGGTTTGAATGCTTTCGGTAAAGCAGGCTTTGATTCTGTCGAGCACGGGATCCCTTACTTCTGGTATTACGCTATTCGCCAAAGGCGTTTTTTAGCCATTGGATGTCGTTTCCGGTGAAGGCTACCACATCGAAACGGCAATCCACAGTCTCAAAGCTCCCATTCTGTCGGCAGAGCCACAAACGGGCGGCTTTAAGCAGTCGTTGTTGTTTTTGCGGAGTGACGCTGGCTGCCGCATCACCGTACCGGGCGCTACGGCGGTAGCGCACTTCGATAAAAACGGTGACCGTGCCGTCGCGCATGATAAGGTCAATTTCGCCGCCACGCTCGCGGGCATTGGCGGCGATAAAACGCAGGCCCTGGCCTTCCAGCCAGCGGCGAGCCTGGTTTTCCCAGGCATCACCGGTCTGTTTGCTTAGCTGGCCGGAACGATTTTTCCCTGCTGGTACTTGAGCCATGACAGTTTCCTGTTAATCACGCAATCCTGGTTGGCCGTCAGATCGCCGGTATTGCCGTTCAGCTCGAAGCCAGGCGTCTGGCTCATTTGCGTGAAGTGATTTGCCAGTGACCAGGCGTCAGCGCCCATGGCATACAGGCGCGCCAGCGAGTAGTCATTACGCACCGCGGACAGCGCTTGCTGCATTAGCGACGGATTGCTGCCGGCCAGCATTGGGATCTCACTATACTGCAAGCCTTCCATCTCCAGACGGAAATCCGGCCCCGCGGTGCCCTGGGCGCTGCGCGAGCTGGCGTACAGGGTGACATTGCTCTGGCTGCCGTTGCGCATGGCGATCATCGGTTTGATATAGGCAATCTGTTCCGGGGTGGCGAGGATATAGGCCGCATCGACGCTGCCGCCGCTGCTTACCGGCATCTCATCCGCACTGCCGAGGATGCTATTCTGCGCTGATGGCAGGGTGGAGACCGGGGTGCCGCTCAGCGCAATGCCCCCGCCGCCGTTCACACCGGCGCGCAGCTCGGCCGTGGATCCAAAACGCTGCTGCAGGACGCTGGCGCCGCCCAGCTTCAGCCACTCGTCGGCAAAAGCGCTAACCACACGATCGCCCAGCGCGCCGCGCGGAACCAGCAGCAGCGGGGTCTGTTTCCCCTGTTGGTGGATATGTCGGGCGGCGTCACGCGCTTCGTCTTCCGGAGAAAGCGCGAAATAGCAGAGGTTAGCGCGGCTTTCGACTTTTTCCGGCTGGTTGAGGGCCAGCACATTGAGCGGCGTGTTGCTCTTGATAACCTCTTCAACGTTTTCTTTCAGCAACGGCCCAACCACCAGGGTGGCGCCATCCTGCTGCGCCTGGGCGAGCAGCTGGCTTATCGGCTGGCTGGTGGTGTCGTAAATTTTCAGTTCCGCAGAAGGGTTGGCGGCGGTTGCGACCACGGGCTGCGGCTGTGCGGCCGGCGCGGTAACCGGCTGGGTGGCCGGGGAAGCGGTAGTCTGCGGCGTGGCGGATGTTGCCGGCGCCTGGGCTGCCGGTTCCGCAGCAGGCGCTGCCTGGTCCTGCGTCGGGGCCTGAACCGGATCAGCGCGGCTTCCGGCGGCGGTAAGATCGCTGATTTCTGCCTGCGACGGACTCACCACATCATCATTACCGGACACATTCGCCGCCTGGGCGACCTGGGCGACCTGGGCGGGAACCGCGCTGCCCGTCACCGACGGCGCGCCGTTTTTGGCGGCTTCAAAGCCCTGCTGGATAGTGCGGCCGAAGATCGACGCCTGACCGTTTAGCGGCAGAAAAAGCGCAATCTTGTTGATGGACGCGGGCTTATAGTTTTGCATATTCACAAGCGCCGTCGGCAGCATTTTAGCGCCCGGGTTTTGCGGATAGCGCGTCTGCCAGTCTTTAACGCCCGCTTTCAGTAGCGTCGGATCGTTGCGGTTGTCAAACCACATCCGCTGCAGATCCAGCCAGCCCTGGAGGATATTTTCATCGGCGTTGATCACCAGCGCATTGGCCTGGTCCTGGGGCATCGAGGTGAGCGCTTGCCAGGTCGCATCAATATTTTTCTGACGCTGTTTGGCGTCACTCAGCAGCGGCTGCTGGGCGATTAAGGCGCGCAGCAGGGTCAGCGATGGTTTACCCTGGCTGGCATCGATTTGCGCCTGCCAGTAGCGCGCCTGCTGAGGCTGCTCAAGGTTTGTCGGATCGATCTTAGCCAGCAGATTACGGGCGGCCTGATAATCGTTCTGCGCCAGCTTCACTTCCACCGCCAGCAGCGACTGTTCACGGGCCTGAGTGCTGTTCAGGTTCGCCGGCAGCTGGTTAAACAGGTCGATAGCCTGCTGCTTCTTCCCTTCCTGCAGTAGTGCACGAATGGCGAGTAATTGCCAGTTGGTCTTGCTATCATTCGTGCTTTGCTGCATCTGCTGTAAGTAGAAACTGGAGTTGGCCTGCGACGTACCCTGCATAAACGCCGCGCTTTGATCCTGCGTGTGGGTGCCGCAGCCAGCAAAAATAAGAGTCGCCAGCAATATGGGCAGGCAGCGCGCGGGCTTAGAACGAAGAAATGTTGACGGTACCATAAGTGTCCAGTGATATTTTTTTGGCTCAATGCTCAATATTAAATCGGCAATACGGACGAGACAATGAAACAACACGAATCAGCGGATAATTCTCAGGGGCAGCTCTATATTGTGCCCACTCCGATAGGAAATCTGTCTGATATCACGCAGCGTGCACTGGAAGTGCTGCAAGCTGTTGATTTAATTGCAGCGGAAGATACCCGTCATACCGGTTTGCTGCTGCAACATTTTGCGATAAACGCCCGTTTGTTTGCGCTTCACGACCATAATGAGCAGCAAAAGGCGGAAACCCTGCTTGCCAAACTGAAAGAAGGGCAAAACATCGCGCTGGTTTCCGATGCCGGCACGCCGCTGATTAACGATCCTGGTTACCATCTGGTGCGCACCTGTCGCGAAGCGAATATTCGCGTGGTGCCGCTGCCGGGCCCCTGTGCGGCTATCGCCGCCCTGAGCGCCGCCGGCCTGCCTTCCGACCGTTTCTGTTATGAAGGCTTCCTGCCGGCGAAATCGAAAGGCCGCCGCGATACCCTGAAAGCGCTGGAAGAAGAGCCGTGTTGTGGTCAAGTTTTTTTGGACACGCCGATCAGATGGTAGGGTTATGCACAGGCGGGCAACTGGGCGGCAGGGCTGGCCAGCGTTTCGTACTGTGCGGGTGATCGGTAGCCAAGTTTTGAATGCAATCGGGTACTGTTATAAAAGTTAACGATGTAGTCGGTGATGTCTTGTTTGGCTTCTGTATGGTTGGCATACCGAGTCTGCCAGACACGCTCCATTTTCAAATTCAGAAAGAACCGCTCCATCACGGCATTGTCCCAGCAATTACCCTTGCGGCTCATGCTGAGTACCAGACCATGGTTTTCAAGTAATTGCCGGTGTTCAGCACTGGCATATTGACTGCCCCGGTCCGAATGAACCAATAAACCCGGTGCCGGTTGGCGAACCGAAATAGCCATGCTCAACGCATCGCACACCAGCTGTGCAGGCATGGTCGGTGCCATGGACCAACCCACGATGCGACGTGAATACAGATCCAGCACAGCGGCCAGATATAGCCAACCGCTGTCGGTCCGAATGTACGTCACATCGCACACCCAGGCCGTATTGGGTGCTTCAGGCTCAAACTGACGGTTGAGCACGTTCTCTGCCACCGGCAAATGGTGTTTGCTATCGGTGGTATGAGCGAACTTGCGACGCCAACAGGCCTTGAGTCCACAGGCTTTCATCAAGGTACGACAGCGATGACGTCCAACATCATGGCCCTGGGCACGCAGGGCTGCACTCAAACGACGACTGCCATAGGTGCGACCACTGGCAAGAAAAACCGCCTGAGCATGCACGCTGTCCTGGCAAATAGGTTTGGGTGTATTGACTCTGCGACGCGCTGCGTAGTAACCAGAGCGACTGATGTCCAACGCCTGACAGACCTGCTTGATCGGGGCCTGCTTCGCTAACTCAGTGACAACATCGTGGATCACTTTATTTCCCGTGCGAAGAAGGCCGAAGCTTTTTTTAATAATTCATTGTCTGATTTTAGTCGCCTGACTTCGGCTTCCAGTTCTCGAATACGTTGCTGCTCAGCCGTTAACGGTTTACCAATCCCCGGCCTGCCGGCTGACTCGTCATCCAGTTGGTGTACCCAGCGTCGGACCACACTTTCGGTCAGCTTCATTTCGCGGCAGACTTGGCTGACGCTGACGCCTTGCTCGCGCACCATGCGCGCCACCTGTAACTTGAACGCTGGATCAAAGGTTCGGCGATTCTTGGTTGTGTCGGTTGTCTTGTCGGTCATCTCTTCATGTTCCTTGTCGGGGGGAAAACACCCGATCAAAGTGTCCATTTAAATTTGACCACAACACCGCGCACCCTTATCTTCTATGAGTCGACCCACCGTCTGGTGGAGAGTCTGGAGGATATCTGCGCGGTACTGGGAGAATCCCGCTATGTGGTGCTGGCTCGTGAGCTGACCAAAACCTGGGAGTCGATCCATGGCGCGCCGATTGGTGAGCTGGTGGCGTGGGTGAAGGAAGATGAAAACCGTCGTAAAGGCGAGATGGTGCTGATCGTCGAAGGTTTCAAGGCTCAGGAAGAGGCGCTGCCGGCGGCCGCGCTGCGTACTCTGGCGCTGCTGCAGGCGGAGCTGCCGCTGAAGAAAGCCGCCGCGCTGGCCGCGGAAATCCACGGCGTGAAGAAAAATGCGTTGTATAAGTACGCCCTGGAGCAGCAGGGGGAGTAAACGATGAGTCGTTACCAACCGCCGTTTAGCATCACACCCTCGGTCCTCAACCTTGTCGTTGAGATTGGGGAATTGCTTGGGCATTGGTCGGCGAAACGTGGAGAAGCATCGCCGTTGCTGCGTAAAGAAAACCGCATTCGTACTATTCAGGCGTCACTCGCGATTGAACATAATAGCCTGAGCATGGAACAGGTAACGGCGCTGCTGGAAGGCAAACGGGTTCTGGCGCCGGCTAAGGATATTCAGGAAGTGAGAAATGCCATTCGTGCTTATGAATTAATGCCCGGATGGCATGCGGCAAACATTAGCGATCTTCTGACGGCGCATAAAACGCTGATGACCGGGCTGGTTGATCGTCCAGGCGCTTTACGTGGCGGAAACGTCGGCATTTATCGCGGTACGCAGGTGATACATATGGCTCCGCCTGCTGCCCAGGTCCCAAGATTGATCGCTGATTTACTCAGTTGGCTGGAACACACCGAGCTACATCCTTTAATTGCCAGTTCAGTTTTTCACTACGAGTTTGAGTTCATTCACCCTTTCGCTGATGGCAATGGTCGGATGGGGCGTTTATGGCAGACGTTGATTCTAAGCCAGTGGCGTCAGGAATTGGCCTGGCTGCCGGTTGAAACGCTGATCCACCATCAGCAAGAACGTTATTACGACATTTTAGGTGCTTGTGATAAAACCAGTGATTGCACGCTATTCGTGACCTGGATGTTGCAAAATATCCTGGCGGCGCTGAAAGAAGGTCTGGAAACTTCATTCATCGTGTCGGAAGAAATGTCGGAAGAAATGTCGGAAGAAATCGACGTCAAATTAGCCCCACCGGAAAACGCAATTTTGCGTTTGCTAACCGAAAAGCCGGAATTAACGGCGAGAGCGCTGGCGGAGATCTTGGGGATATCAGCACGTACGGTTGAGCGTCATCTGCAAGGGCTACAGGCGAAAGGGAGATTGATTCGCATAGGCGCCAAAAAAGGTGGAAGCTGGCTGGTTAAGTAGAACCAGCCGCCATGATGTTCCACTCAGCGTGCAATTACACTATCTTCAGTTCCACCTTTTTGCTGCTTAACGCTGCACGGTCATTTTCACTAATGCCGTCGTCGGTGATCACGCAGTCTATCTTTTCCATCGGCAGTACCTGGTTAAAGCCCCGGCGATTGAATTTGCTGGCGTCGAGCACGGCGATCACCTGATGCGCGGCGGCGGCCATCACGCTGCTGATGGAGTAGCCTTCGTTAAAGGTGGTGATGCCATTGGTGGCGTCGATACCGTCGGCGCCGACAAACATCAAATCGGCGCAAATACCTTGCAGCGAACGTTCGGCAATCGTGCCGTGCATCGAATGCGTTTTGTGCCGCACGGTACCGCCGCACACCACCAGGGTGATATCTTTATTTTCTGCCAGAGTAAACGCGGCGGGCAGGCTGTTGGTGATGACGGTGATATTGGTCATCCGTACTAATGCTTCGGCGATAAGAAGAGTGGTGCTACCGCTATCGAGGATCACCGTCATACCTTCACGGATCATCGCTGCCGCGGCATGGGCGATGCGCTTTTTGGGATCGCTGGCAAGCTGATAGCGGTCTTCAAGCACCACTTCCTGATTCTCGGCGTCGGTCAGGTCGCTACCCGCACGGGCGGCGCCGCCGTGAAAACGGGTTAACAGTCCTTTTTCTTCCAGTAAGCGGAGATCGGCGCGGATCGTTACCTCAGAGATGCCAAAGAGATTCGAAAGGTCTAGAACCAATACGCTACCCTGCGTATTCACCATATCGACAATTTTGTTCCTTCGTTCAAATGAGTTCATCTTGATTTGCCTGATAATTAACTCATCTCAGTGTAATCGAAGGGTAACGAAAGGTGAACGATAATTTTCGAAAGGTTGGATGAGCCAGCGCTGATGGCTGGCTCGGGCGGTCAAGAGAGTTTGAGCAGGATTTTGCCTTGCATTGGCGCGCCGTTGAGCGCCTGCACTGCACGAGCGAAGCTTTCTGCGTCGCCACGATGGGCGATCAGCGGCGCCAGCTGCAGGCGTTTTTCAGTCAGCAGACGGGTGGCCGTTTGCCACTCTTCTCCCGGCCACGGGCCAGAGTAGTTCATCCAGCTACCCACAATATTCAACTCCTTACGCAGAATCTGCCCGAAGGTGGCTGCCAGGAGGGTTAAATCGTGATGAAGCGTGCCAACCAACGCCAGCTGCGCCCGCGGACCGGCGGCCTCAATCGCCAGCGCGACGGTCTGCGGCGTACCGGCGGTCTCGAGGACTAACTGGTCGAACTGAATGGATTCCAGCGCCTGCTGAATCGCCTGGCCGCTCATCTCGCGACTGTTGAACACATGGGTTGCGCCGAGGGTTTTGGCCAGCTCCAGCTTCTGCGGATTGATATCGATCGCCGTGACGCTGTTGGCGCCCAGTTCGCGGGCGCACTGTAGCGCCAGCAGGCCGATGGTGCCGGCGCCGATAATAATCACGTTTTTACCTTCACAGCCCTGCGCCAGATGAAAAGCGTGCAGGCCAACGGTTATCGGTTCGATAAACGCGCCATCATCAATTGGCATCTGGTCCGGCAGGCGGAACAGGTTGGCGCGCTTTACCACCACATATTCGGCGTTGCCGCCTTCGCTGCGTGAGCCGACGAACTGATACTGTTTACATAAAGAGAAATACTCGCGCTGGCATTGCGGGCACTGGAAGCAAGGCAGCAGCGGCACGCAGGCGACGGCATCGCCGGGCTGCAGGTCGGTTACCGCCGCGCCGTAGGATTCCACATAACCGCTGAATTCGTGCCCCAGCGTAATAGGGTAGTAATGCGCCCCTTTGGCGAAAATGCGCGGGATATCGGAGCCGCATAACCCGGAACTGACCACTTTGACCAGGACATCGTTTTCCGTTTGCAGCGTGGGGATAGGGCGTTCTTCAACGCAGACGTTCCCCTCAGCATGGATTACCACTGATTTCATAACATTCTCCAGCTATAAGATTCAGGGGAGCGAACGCTCCCCTTTTAGATCAAGACATGCCTGTACTTTGTTGCGGGGCAGCGCTTTTTTCTGCTTTTTCCGCGGCGATGAAGCCGCGAGCGCGACGCCAGGTCAGTAGAACGCCGGCCAGATAGATGATGCCGATGACCGCGAAGCCAACCACATTTTGCCAGGTAAAGAGCTGGATCAGCAGCCAGGTAATCGGCGAACCACCCTGGTCCATTGAGGCCACCATGCCGCCGGCTTTCAGGGCCCCGGCGTTTGCCGCCAGCTGGGTGTGCAGGCCAATGGTCTGGGTGGCGATCCACAGGGTGATTCCCATAATGATGACCCCGGAAATCAACGTGCGGAACAGATTGCCCTGATGTACAGCCACTGCCATCGCTACGAAGAAGCCGATGGTGGCCAGGTCACCAAATGGCAGAACCTGGTTGCCAGGGACCACGACGGCGATAAGAATGGTCAGCGGGATGAAAATCAGGCTGGCCGAGACTACCGAGGTATGACCGAGCAGCAGCGCCGGATCGAGACCAATCAGGAATTCCTGGCCGCCGAATTTAGCCTGCAGACGTTTACGCGCCTGTTTGGCTATCGGGGTGAGGCCATCCATAATCGGTTTGATCACCCGGGGCATCAGCAGCATCACCGCTGCGGTTTTCACCGCCAGCTGAAGAATGCCCTTCAGGTCGTAACCCGCCAGCGCGCCAATCACCAGCCCCATGACGAAGCCAACGGTAACCGGTTCACCGAAGGGGCCGAAGCGTTTCTGAATGTCATCGGCGCTAAAGTGAATACGGTTAAGACCGGGGATCTTGTCGATGATGGTATCCACGAGGACGGCAACCGGCCCTAAATACGCCGAACTGCCGTGCGGGATCGCAATACCCTCGAGGCCGAAGAAATCGCGGGTATCTTTGGCAAACCAATCGCCCAGCTTATACACAAAAGCAGCATGCACCACCACGCCGAGAATACCTATCCAGTACGACCCGGTCGCGATATGCAGCATTGCGCCGGTAAAGGTCATATGCCAGATGTTCCAGATATCAACATTCACCACGCGGGTCATACGGGTAACCAGCATCACGATATTGACCGCGATGGCCACCGGGATCGCCACCAGGGCGATTTGCGACGCCCAGGTCATCGGTGATGAACCCGGCCAACCAATGTCTATCACGTGAAGATTAATCTGGAAATGCTCCGCCATCGCCTTTGCCGCCGGGCCGATGGAGTCGAGCATCAGGCCAATGACCAGCCCGATGCCGACAAACCCGATCCCGATATGTAGACCTGATTTAAAACAATCCCCGAGCTTCATCCCCAGTAATTTGGAGAAGATAATGATCACGATCGGCAGCATCACCGTCGGACCGAGATCGAGGATATAACGCATGATTTCGCTAAACATGGCATTTACTCCGCGAGGATGCCGAGGATTTTCTGTTGTAAGGCTTCAATGCCGACGCCCGAGACGAATGGCATGCCGTGCACCACCGGAATGTCGCCGAAGGTCCGCTCCACGCGCGCGGTGGTGCAGATCAGGTCCGCCCCGTCCATGTAGGTTTCGATTTCATTGACCCGGCACTGCACCAAATCCAGTTCAATATTGTGGTCTGCACACAGCTCTTTAATCTCTTCTGCCGCCATCGTGGAGGTGGCGACGGCACCGCCGCAGGCGACGATAACTTTACGTTTCATAGGGTACCCCTTTTATTATCAGTATCTTATGAAGCCACGGCGCTAAGCTCGGGCTCAAGGATTAATTGCTGGAACCGCACCGGCAGCCGATCGTCGGAAGCGGCGAGCAGTGCCTCCAGCGTGTGCGGATTTTGTAGCTCACTAAATAACCGGCGCAGCAGCTTCAGCTGTGCCGCCGGGTTTTCAACAATCAGCGCGATGATGAGCGAAACGTCGATTTCGCCGTCGTCGTCAGCGCGCTGAAAAGAGACCGGCATGTCCGGACGTATCAGGTAAATGGCCGGTGATTTCGCGTGGATCGCTTCGCAGTGCGGGATAGCGACAGCATGCTTCTCCAGGGCGATGCCGGTGGGAAAAGTCGCTTCGCGTTCGAGCAGGGCGGCGGGATAGCTGTCATGTACGACGCCTCGCGCCAGCATCTCTGCGCCAATGTGTTCCAGTGCCTGCTGACTGGAACTGAAATGAATGCCGGTACGAACAAACAGTTGACTCATATATCCTCTTAACTTCACGCGGTTTCAGAAGAACAGCCGTAGCGATAGGCACGCAGGACATCCTGGATTTTGTCGAGGATCAGCGCGTGCGGCTCGGCGTTCAGTTCATTCAGCGACAGTCGTTCAAACTGCACCGGCATATACTGGCTGATAAGCCCCAGCGGTAGCTTAGCGTCGGTCAGATTAGCGATAAGTTTCTCAACGCTTTGGCGAATACGCGGATGCGGCCAGTAATAACGGATACGGTCGGAAAGGCTGAAGTGGATATCGACCATCGCCTGGCTCCAGGTGGGGCGATAGTATTTTTTCCAGTAGCCGGGTTCGTTAAGCATCACTTCGTCGATCACCTCCATCACGCGACTGCGAGACTCCGGGGCGATCAGCTCATTTTCCATTTGGGCGAGGGCAAAGATGGCTTCACGCAGGGCAAAGGTGAGCGCCGGGCCGACTTTCAGAATGGCGAAGTGGTCGCGGACCAGCGCACGATAAGCCTGGCGGGTTTGGTAGTCGGTAGAGTGCGCTTCGTAGACCATCGGGGTGCTTTCGATCCAGGCGGAGAGCGCTTTCGCTTCCTGCGGCTGGTAATGAATGATTTGCGTATGGTCGAACTCCACGCCGGGCTGCACGACGATGGCGATAACTCGCTCCAGCGCGGCGTCGAGCCCCAGCTTACGGAAGGCGGCTTCATGGGTTTCGAGCGTCGCGGCGGCATCCTGCGCCCGGGTGACATGTACGCTGCCGATGGTGCTGGCCTCGCCGCCGGGAACCGGAACTTCGGTCCCGATGACGTAGGTCAGGTGGCGCTTTTGCTCATCGCTGGCGGTCTCCTCGGCAGCCTGACACAGGCGAGCGGCGCGCTCAGCAACCACACCAGGATCCAGCGGCACCGGATCGTCAGCACAGGACATTGATGCATCGAGATGGATTTTACTAAAGCCGGCGGCGACGTAGGCTTTGATCAGGTCGATTGATTTTTCCATCGCCACGGCGGCCGGTTCGTCTTGCCAGCAGTTCGGTCCAAGATGGTCGCCGCCAAGAATAATGCGCTCCGCCGGAAAACCGACGGTACGCGCGATGTTGTAGACGAAGTCGCGGAAATCGGCCGGCTGCATGCCGGTGTAGCCACCAAACTGATTCACCTGGTTGGACGTCGCTTCGATCAGCACCTTATTGTTGGTCGACAGGTCGAAACGTAACGCCGCTTCGATAACCAGCGGATGCGCCGAACATACTGAACAGATGCCGATATGTTCGCCTGACTTATGGCGAGTGATAATGTCTTTCATTTACAACCTCCGTTTTCTTTCGAATATATTCGTTATGTTTTGTTTTGGTCGCAAATGGCTTTGTTTTGATTTGTGATCTGCATCGATAAATAGTGTTGTAACGCAGTGAAAGGTATCGTCTTTCGAGACAAAAACGCCCTGACCAGGAAGACAGGGCGTTTTTAATTGATTGAAAATTAACTAAATATTCGGGATAGCCAGCTGCGTTTCGTTTTGACGGCTTCCTGGGAGACCTGCTGCGGCTGGGCGGCAATTTCGCCGAGACCGGCGTTAAAAGCGTCACCAATGGCTTTTAACGCCTGCTGCGCATCGTTGCCGCTGGCCATAAAGTGCAGACGATGACCCTGTTTGGCGCCCAGCGATACGACGCGCATCAGATTCTTGGCATCAACAATGGCGGAGCGCGTATCAAGGTTTTCGACCCGGATTTGCGATCGCCACTGCTTGACGGCTTTCACCAGCACCGCGCTGGGACGGGCATGTAGCCCGTGCGGATTACGCAGGGTAAAGGTGGCCTCTTCGTCAAATTGCGGCGCGGGTTGTGGTTCTTCGCCTGCTGGCAGAGGAATGTCGCCGGCGAGAATTTCCAGCACCGCCTGGGGGGTATCAGCGCGCGTCAGCGCCTCAGGTACTCGATCATCGCCCAGAGCATGGGTGAGCTGGCGCAAAATATCGAGATGCTCATTGTCCTGAGCCGCGATACCGACAATCAGATAGGCGGTTTGCTCCTCACCCCAGTCAACCCCCTGCGGACAAGCCAGCACCTTAACGCCCGTTTTAAGCACTGCGTCGCGACTGTGCGGCGTACCGTGGGGAATGGCAATGCCGTTGCCCAGATAGGTGCTGATTTGCCCCTCGCGCTCGCGCATGCCTTGTAGATAGTCTGCCCGCGTATGTCCGGCATGGGTCAGGGCTGCAACGACACGCTGTAGCGCCTCGTCTTTCGTTTTGACCTGACGATCGAAACAAATATCGGCAGAAGTTAGTTGCATAGCTTGCTCCTTATTTCATGGCGCCAGCAAGAGCTGTCGCTTTGTCAGTGCGTTTTTGCCACAGCCGCCAGCATCCCAGCATAAGTGCCCCGCAGGCGGAACCGGCGAGAATGCACAGCACCCACATCAACGGTTTACTGACCAGCGGCAGGATTAAGAAGCCGCCGTGCGGTGCCGGAACCTGAATATGCAGGCTGTAGCTGAGTACCGCAGAAATTGAGGAGGCGATCATCATCATCGGGATCACCCGCAGCGGATCCTTGGCGGCAAAGGGAATCGCACCTTCGGTAATGTGCGTACAGCCGAGGATATAGTTGACCATCCCGGCGGCGCGTTCCTCCTCGCTAAAGCCTTTCGGAAAGAACGTGGTCGCCAGAGCGATGACCAGCGGCGGCGTGATGCAGGCGGCAGATACACCGGCCATAAAAAAGTAGTTACCTTGACCCAGCAGCAACGTACCGGTGACATAGGCCGCTTTGTTGACCGGCCCGCCGAAGTCGAAGGAGCACATTGCGCCTACCACGATCCCCAGCAGGATCGGGTTGGCTTCCTGTAAAGAGCTGAGCCAGTTCATCATGCCATTGTTGATCGCTGCCACCGGCTGGCCGAGCAGGACCATCATCACGCCGATCACCAGGACGCCTATCAGCGGCATAATAAAGATCGACTTCAGCCCTTCGTACTGGCGCGGCAGACCGTCGAGCAGATGACGGATCAGCAGCATAAAATACCCGGCGGCAAAACCGGCGATGATCCCACCGAGGAATCCGGCGCCGGTGGCGTTCGCCAGCAGACCGCCGACAAAACCGGCAACCATGCCAGGGCGGCCAGATATCGACCAGGCAATGTAGGCGGTAAACACCGGCACCATGATCGAGAACGCCTGCTGACCGACTTTCATCAGCGTGGCGGCAATCACGTTATACTGCGGTGAATTCGGGTCGGCGGAGTAGATGCCCCATAAGAAAGAAACAGCGATTAAGATCCCGCCGGCGACAACGAACGGTAGCATGTTGGAAACGCCGCTCATCAGATGTTTGTAAATCTGTCGGCCGAACGATTCTCGCTCATATTTCTCGTCTGGATCCGTTGCCGCGGAGAATCCCTGACGACGCGGCGCCTGACCGTTAACGACTTTATTAATTAATTCCGCCGGATGGTGAATGGCTTCTTTAACCGGCACCTCAATAACCGGTAAACCATTAAAACGTTCGGCATTAACATCTTTATCGGCAGCAATAATCACGCCATAAATATCCTTCAGGTCTTCCGGCGTAATGGCGTTTTCTACGCCGGAAGCGCCATTGGTTTCGACTTTTATTTCAACGTTTAATTTTTTCGCTGCGGTTTTTAAGGCCTCTTCAGCCATAAATGTATGAGCAATACCTGTAGGGCAGCCGGTCACGGCAATAATCTTTTTCATAATCGGACCTTTATAATTGGACGATCTGAAGTTGTTGTAATAATTCTTGCGTACGGTTTAATTTACCCAGCCCGGCGGAGGCGGCCACATCAGCGCCGGTGGCGCTGGCCAGCGCCAGGGCCTGGGGAATATCGTCTGTGTTAAGCCAATGGCTGAGGAATGCACCCAGCGCGGCATCGCCGGCGCAGGCCGAGCTGACCAGTTCGATTTTCGGTGCCGAGCAGAACCACAGTTGCGCGCCGTTCGAAAAATAGAGCCCTTGCGCGCCAAGGGTCAGCAGAACATTGCGAGCCCCGAGCTGGTGGAGCGTTTGCATTGCTTCGCGTACCCGCCGGGGGCTGCTGACATCCAGACCAAAGATCTCTTTCAGCTCGTCGTCATTGGGTTTAATCAATAGTGGACGCCACTCTAACAGCTGGCGCAGCACCGGGTGGCTGATATCTAAGATGACTTCACACCCTTTCTGCTGGCACAGCACCAGAATCTCGCTATAGAACCGGCTCTCTATTCCCGGTGGCAGACTGCCGCTGATAACTAAATAATCACCGGGCGCGACGCACTGTAAATGGTGAAGAATTTGTTCTTTTCCTTCATCGTCAATCCGCGCGCCGGGATTTACCAGTTTGTATTCATCGCTGCCGTCGTTAATAAATATATTTATACGGGTCGGTTCAGCGACCCATGCCGGTGTGACATTAATATGCTGTTTGCGTAGTTCCTCAACGATATAGCGGCCGGTAAAACCGCCGAATATGCCCATGACATGGGTTGGCTGCTGGTAATGATGTAATACCAGCGAGACGTTAACCCCTTTACCATTCGGGCAATATTCCGTTTGCCGGGTGCGGTTGACTGCCGCCGGCTGGAGCGGATCGCAAAAGATATTCATATCGATCGCGGTATTCAGTGTCAGGGTGTGGATCACAACAAGGCTCCTTCGATCCGCTGATTACAGTTGTCCTTCGCAGCCACAAACGTGAATGACTTTGCGAACGACCTCTTTCATTGCCGCTTTCGCCGGTTTCATATAGTGACGAGGATCGTTGGCGCCCGGATTTTCCAGGAAGTAGGCTTTCAGCGCATCCGAGAAAGCGATTTTTAGTTCGGTGGCGACGTTGACTTTGCATACGCCCAGAGAAATGGCGCGACGAATATCACTATCCGGCAGGCCGGAAGCACCATGCAGAACCAGCGGAACGTCAACGCAGTCGCGAATAGCCGCCAGGCGCTCAAAATCAAGCTTCGGTTCGGCGGTGTAAAGGCCGTGCGCGGTACCGATGGCGACGGCCAGCGAATCAATACCGGTACGAGCGACAAATTCGCGGGCCTGTTCGGGGTTGGTATAGAGCGCATCTTTAGCATCGACCACCAGATCGTCTTCAACTCCGCCCAGACGGCCTAGCTCGGCTTCAACGCTGGCATCATAGCGGTGGCTCAACTCCACCACGCTTTTTACCAGTGCCACATTCTCCTCGAACGGTGAGTGAGAGCCATCGATCATGACCGAGCGGATCCCTGCCTGCACTTTGCGCGTGATATCAGCCAGATCCTCGTGATGATCGAGGTGCAGGGCGAGCGGGAGATCCCACTTTTTTGCCAGATCGCGGGCGATCGCCACTACGTTGCCGGTGCCGGCATAGCTGTAGGTACCGGGGGTGCCGGCAAGGATCAAGGGGGAGCGCAACTCAGCCGCCGTTTCAACAACGACCTGCATGGTTTCGAGGTTATGGATATTGAAAGCCGGCACGGCATAACTCTGTCGCTGAGCTTTTAATAGCATGTTTTTACTGGAAATGATGTACATTTTAGTCCTCTGTTTTCATCTTGTAAGTTATTTCTGTTTAATAACCTTCAGTTTGAAAGTAATGTAACGATCGTCTCGCCTTTAGGTGTGATCCACCGCACACAATGATGAATTGCTTTTTAAAATGAAAGTTAATAGTATTTCTAAGGTTTCTTTTTTAAAGTTTAAGTTGGTAAGGTGCCAATTTGTAACTACATGATTAATATCGATTTGCTGATTGATGGCGGGATAGGGCTACAGCCGCGGTTTGACATTGCAAGAGGGAAATTTAAAAATGAAAGTTATTCCAGGAGAAAATAATAAGGCATAAACCGTGGCAAAACCGTCAACCAGCTTGCTGAAAAGGCGCTTGGACATCGCAGAGATCGTTCGTAAGAACGGCGAGATCAAAGTCGACGATCTGGCAGAAATGCTGGCTGTTTCCGGGGTGACAATCCGTAACGATCTCAACTACCTCGAGCAGCAGGGCTACTTGAAACGCTCTTTTGGCGGGGCGATTTATACCGCCCAGGCTGGCGCGCCGGTTGCGATGACCCGAGAAGCGCCTGCCGTCAGAGATAAAGCGCTGGAGACGGAAATGGCTCGCCAGGTGGCGGCGCAGATAGAAAATGGCGAAACGCTGTTTCTAGGCCAGGGTTCCATTTTGCGTAAAGTGATCCCCTTTCTGGCCAACAGAGAAGAGCTTTGCCTGCTATTAAATGATCTGGGCCACGTCGCGCTGGCGCAGGAGTTTTTAAATGGGGAAACCGTTCTGCTTGGCGGGGTGTTGTCCGGTCAGGGGCGGATTGTGGAGGGCGAACTGGCGCTGAAGGCGTTGGGTCATTACCGCCCTTCACGTGCGCTGATAGCGGTGGATCACATTGCTGAAGACGGCACGCTAAGCGTGCGTAACGAGGTTACGGCACATTTGTTAAGCGAAGCGGTGGCCCAGAGTAAACGAGTCATTGCGATTGTCGCTTCCCGGCCGGTATATGGCGAGAAACGTTATGCTGTGGGTGAATTACAGCAGATCAGCAGCGTCGTGACCCCTCAGGTCGTCGCGGCAGAGTACCATGCCTGCTTCCTCGCCGCGGGTTTGACCAACAGCTATACCAACAATGAATGCCTGACATGGCTCAACACGGCTTTGCATAAGACAAACCAGGAGCGGTGATGAACGTAACCATTTGCACCATCGGCGAGCTGCTGGTGGAGTTTCTCGCCAAGGAAGAGAATCAGGGGTTTTCCCGTCCCGGTGAATTTTGGGGGCCCTATCCCAGCGGGGCGCCGGCAATATTTGCCGATCAGGTGGCAAAGCTGGGTTTCGGCTCCGTGTTGTTTAGCTGTGTGGGCAACGACGCATTTGGCGAGATGAATATTGCGCGGCTGGAGAAAGACGGCGTCAACGTCAACGGCATCGCTATGCTGCAGAAAGCGACTACCGGTAGCGCCTTCGTCAGCTATCGTAGCCAGGCGCAGCGCGATTTTATTTTTAATATGCCTAACAGCGCCTGCGGTCTGCTGACTGCCGACCACATTGACGAAGCGTTGCTAAATCAGTGTCAGCATTTTCATATTATGGGGTCATCGCTATTCTCGTTCCGTATTATCGATGCGATGCGTAAAGCGATTGAAAACATTAAAGGCCGCAGCGGCACAGTATCGTTCGACCCAAATATTCGCAAAGAGATGCTGAACATCCCGGAGATGTCGCAGGCCTTTGAATATATTCTCGACTACACCGATATCTTCCTGCCGAGCGATGGCGAGCTGGATTACTTTGGTCTCAATCCGGAACGCAATGAGCAGGTCCTGGTTGATAAGCTACTGAAACGCGGCGTGAAGCATGTGGTGATTAAACGCGGGCCGCGTGGCGCAAGCTACTTTAGCGCCAACGAGACGCACCATGTCGCCGGCTTCAGCGTGCCGGTGGTGGATCCGACTGGTGCCGGGGATTGCTTTGGCGCCACCTTTGTTAGTCTGTTCCTCAATGGCGCCACGCCCCGGGAGGCGCTGAGATGGGCAAACGCCAGCGGCTCGCTGGCGATTAGCCAACGCGGCCCCATGGAAGGCACCTCGACGCAGGCGGAGATCAGCGCTTTTCTTGCCGCCCAGCATCCCTAACCAACAAGCCCGGATAGATCCGGGCTAAAAGTGGTTAAATCCTTACGCTCTCGATCAGGTTACCGGCGCCGGGTTAAATACCGCCAGCTGGTTGTGCAGGCCCCATTGATCGGAGAAGGTTTTTTTGCGTCCGCTGGCGACGTCGAGAATAAATTCGAACAGCTTCCGCCCGACATCCTCAATCGTCTCTTCGCCAGTGGCGATGGTCCCGGCGTTAATGTCCATTAAGTCATACCAGCGGTTGGCCAGCTCGGTACGGGTCGCCATTTTTATCACCGGTACCGCCATCAGTCCGTACGGCGTACCGCGACCGGTGGTGAATACCTGCACCGTGATGCCAGAGGCTACCTGCTGGGTGCCGCAGACAAAATCGCTGGCGGGGGTTGCGGCGTAAATGAGGCCGCGTTTGGTCGGACGCTGCCCCGGAGAGAGCACCTCAACGATGGCGCTTTTCCCTGATTTGGCAATCGACCCCAGCGCTTTTTCCACCACGTTGGCCAGACCGCCTTTCTTGTTGCCGGGGGAGGGGTTAGCGCTGCGGTCGGTTTTGCCCATATCAAGATAGTTATCGTACCAGGCCATCTCTTCCAGCAGACGTTTACCGACCTCTTCGTTAATCGCCCGCGGGGTCAACAGATGAATGGCGTCGCGTACTTCGGTCACTTCCGAGAACATCACCGTCGCCCCGCAGCGCACCAGCAGGTCGGACGCGTAACCTACCGCCGGGTTGGCGGTCACGCCTGAAAAGGCGTCGCTGCCGCCGCACTGCATCCCGACCACCAGCTCAGAGGCCGGGCAGGTTTCCCGCTGGCGCTGGTTCAGTTTCGCCAGGTGGCGCTCGGCGACCTGCAGAATGTCATCGACCATCGATTTAAAACCAACATGCTTTTCATCCTGCAGGCTGACGATGCTGGCGCTGTCCACCGGGATACTTTTGACGTCTTCCGTGCCCTGCAGCAGGCGTTCCGGCTGCAGCTTCTCACAGCCGAGGCCAATGACCATCACCTCGCCGCCGAAGTTTGGGTTGAGGGCGATATTATGAATGGTGCGAATCGGCACTACCGCCGCCGGCGCATTAATTGCCACGCCGCAGCCGTAGAGATGATTCAGGCCCACCACGCCATCGACGTTGGGATAGTTTGGCAGCAGGTCGCGTTCAATGATTTTCACCACGTAATCGACCACGCCAGCGACGCAGTGCACGCTGGTGGTAATACCCAGCAGATTCTTGGTACCCACGCTGCCGTCAGCATTGCGGTAGCCTTCGAAGGTGTAACCTTCCAGCGGCGGTAGCGGTTCAGGCACTTTAGTGGCCAGCGGCAGGGTATTCAGCGGCGGGGCGGTGGGCAGCTCCACCAGCGACTCGTCAATCCAGCTTCCCTGCGGGATATCGCGTACGGCATAGCCAATGACTTCGCCGTAGCGGATGATTTCACCATGGGCGGGGATATCCACCAGGGCAACTTTGTGACCCTGCGGGATATGCTCGACGAGCGTCAGGCCGTCCGGGAAACGCGTTCCGGCGGTTAAGCCGCGATCGTTGACAATAATCGCCACATTATCTGTCGGGTCAACTTTAATATAAAACGCGGTCGGCGATTGTTGTCGAATTGCAATGTCAGCCATTGTCCAGTCATCTCCAAACAGGTGCTAATAATAAAATAAAACGCTAATTCATTTGCTACGTATCAGTATGATGGAATAAAGGATGTCAGCTGAGTTGATTTTAAAATGTGATCGGCATCACTCCTTTTTATGACGCTAACCTCTGCAGGGCAGGCAATCGTAAGAAGTGTGGATTAGCGCCCATGACTTATGGCATAAGCACAATTATGGATTTAAATAATAACTTTATATTGTGGGTATGCATAGTGTCTGGCGGGGGCGTGCTGATTATACTGAGTCATGTTTTTGAGGTGATCGATATGCGAATAGACAATTTCAATATCGTCTTTTAAATAAATCAGAAACCACTTAAAACAATTATAAAAGGTGTTCTGTGCCCGAGGAATGTCTAAATGATTTTGGATTCTACATTAGATGAAAAAAAAGGAATACCGACCCGCTATTTAATTCTGTTGATGATATTTGTGGTGACGGCAGTGAACTATGGCGACCGCGCGACCTTGTCTATCGCCGGTACTGAAGTCGCGAAAGAGCTGGGGCTCAGCGCGGTGTCGATGGGATACATTTTTTCCGCCTTCGGCTGGGCTTATCTGCTGATGCAGATCCCTGGCGGCTGGCTGCTGGATAAATTTGGCTCGAAAAAGGTTTATTCATACAGTCTGTTTTTCTGGTCACTGTTTACCTTCCTGCAAGGCTTTATTGATGTGTTCCCGCTCGCCTGGGCCGGGGTCTCCATGTTCTTCATGCGTTTTATGCTGGGCTTTTCCGAAGCGCCCTCGTTTCCCGCCAACGCCCGCATTGTGGCGGCCTGGTTTCCGGCCAAAGAGCGGGGTACGGCTTCAGCTATCTTTAATGCCGCTCAGTACTTCTCGCTGGCTCTGTTCTCGCCGCTGCTCGGCTGGCTGACCTTCGCGCTGGGCTGGGAACATGTCTTTACCGTGATGGGGATAATAGGGTTTGTGCTCACCATCATCTGGGTGAAGTTTGTGCATAACCCCACCGATCATCCGCGAATGTCCGCCGCGGAGCTGAAATATATCTCAGAAGGCGGCGCAGTGGTCGATATGGACCATAAAAAAGAGGCCACCCCGGCGGCCGGGCCGAAGATGGACTATATCCGCCAGTTGCTGACTAACCGAATGATGTTAGGCGTATTTTTCGGTCAGTATTTCCTGAATACCATTACATGGTTCTTCCTGACGTGGTTTCCGATCTACCTCGTGCAGGACAAGGGAATGTCGATTCTGAAAGTGGGGTTTGTGGCTTCGATTCCGGCGCTGTTTGGCTTTGCTGGCGGCGTACTGGGCGGGCTGTTTTCGGATTATCTGATTGGCCGCGGCTGCACGCTGACTTTTGCGCGTAAGCTGCCCATTGTGCTGGGAATGCTGCTGGCGTCGTCCATCATCCTGTGTAACTACACGGCCAGCACGCCGCTGGTCATTACGCTGATGGCGCTGGCGTTCTTTGGCAAAGGCTTTGGCGCGCTGGGCTGGCCGGTTATCTCGGATGTCGCGCCGAAGGAGATTGTTGGCCTGTGCGGCGGGGTATTCAACGTCTTTGGCAATGTGGCCTCGATCGCCACGCCGCTGGTTATTGGCTATATCGTGAGCGAACTGCACTCATTTAATGGCGCACTGATTTTTGTTGGCGGCTCCGCGCTGATGATGATGGTCTGCTACCTGTTTGTGGTTGGCGATATCAAACGTATGGAATTGCAGAAGTAAGCAACGATTAACGCAAGGTAAAAATCATGGATAACGCAATTTTTCCGAACAAATTTAAGGCCGCGCTGGCGGCGCATCAGGTGCAGATTGGCTGCTGGTGCGCTTTGGCTAACCCGATTAGCACCGAGGTGCTGGGTCTGGCGGGGTTCGACTGGCTGGTGCTGGACGCGGAACACGCGCCAAACGACGTCACCACGCTCATTCCGCAGCTGATGGCCCTGAAAGGTAGCTCCAGCGCGCAGGTAGTCCGTGTGCCGACCAATGAACCCATCATCATCAAGCGCATGCTGGACATCGGCTTCTATAACTTCCTGGTGCCGTTTGTCGAGACGGCTGAACAGGCGGCGCAGGCGGTGGCTTCGACCCGTTATCCGCCGGAAGGGATCCGCGGGGTCTCCGTTTCCCACCGCGGCAATATGTTTGGCACCGTGCCGGACTACTTCGCCCAGTCCAACAAGAACATTTCCATTCTGGTGCAGATTGAGAGCCAGACCGGAGTGGACAACGTCGAGGCGATTGCCGCGACCGAGGGCGTGGACGGTGTGTTTGTCGGCCCGAGCGACCTGGCCGCCGCCTTAGGCCATTTGGGCAATGCCGCCCATCCTGAGGTGCAGCGCGCTATCCAGCATATCTTCGCCAGCGCGAAGAAGCACGGTAAGCCAAGCGGCATTCTGGCGCCAGTGGAAGCCGATGCGCGCCGCTATCTGGAATGGGGCGCGACCTTCGTCGCCGTTGGCAGCGATCTGGGCGTCTTCCGTTCTGCAACCCAGAAACTTGCCGACGCGTTTAAAAAATAATCACCAGGATGAAGAGAGAGAACATTATGACAATCAAAGTAGGTTTTATCGGTCTTGGCATTATGGGCAAACCGATGAGCAAAAATTTGCTGAAAGCGGGTTACTCGCTGGTGGTGTCTGACCGTAACCCGGAAGCGATTGCCGACGTGATCGCCGCTGGCGCTGAGACCGCGACGACGCCGAAAGCGATTGCCGAACAGTGCGAGGTGATCATCACCATGCTGCCGAACTCTCCGCATGTTAAAGAGGTGGCGCTGGGTGAAAACGGCATTATTGAAGGGGCGAAACCGGGCACCGTGGTGATCGATATGAGCTCCATTGCGCCGCTGGCGAGTCGGGAAATCAGCGAAGCGCTGAAAGCCAAAGGTATTGATATGCTGGATGCGCCGGTGAGCGGCGGCGAACCGAAAGCCATCGACGGCACGCTGTCGGTCATGGTCGGCGGCGATAAAGCGATCTTCGATAAATACTACGATCTGATGAAAGCGATGGCCGGCTCCGTAGTGCATACCGGCGATATTGGCGCGGGCAACGTCACCAAACTGGCTAACCAGGTAATTGTCGCGCTGAACATCGCGGCGATGTCTGAAGCGCTGACCCTGGCGACTAAAGCCGGCGTCAATCCGGATCTGGTTTATCAGGCTATTCGCGGCGGTCTGGCGGGCAGTACCGTGCTGGATGCGAAAGCCCCGATGGTGATGGACCGTAACTTCAAACCGGGTTTCCGTATCGACCTGCATATTAAAGATCTGGCCAATGCGTTGGATACCTCACACGGCGTGGGCGCCCAACTGCCGCTGACGGCGGCGGTGATGGAGATGATGCAGGCGCTGCGCGCGGACGGTCTCGGTACTGCAGACCATAGCGCGCTGGCGTGCTATTACGAAAAACTGGCGAAAGTGGAAGTCACTCGCTAACAAGAAGGGCGCCCTGCGCGCCCTGTTATGCTTGCCTTGCGCGGCGCTGTCAGGCTACAAAATTATGAAAATCGTCATTGCCCCAGACTCTTACAAAGAAAGCCTTTCTGCCAGCGAGGTAGCTCAGGCGATAGAAAAAGGATTTCGGGAAATTTTCCCTGATGCACAGTATGTTTCCCTGCCCGTCGCCGACGGCGGCGAGGGGACGGTGGAAGCCATGATTGCCGCCACGCAGGGAAAGGAACATTTCGCGTGGGTAACGGGTCCGCTGGGTGAGAGAGTGAAGGCCTGCTGGGGCATGTCCGGCGACGGCGTCACCGCGTTTATTGAGATGGCGGCAGCCAGCGGTCTGGGGCTCGTTCCGCCCGACAAACGTAACCCGCTCATCACCACTTCACGGGGTACCGGGGAGCTAATATTACAGGCGCTGGAGCATGGTGCGGAACGGATCATTATCGGCATCGGCGGTAGTGCGACCAA
Source organism: Klebsiella sp. P1927 (assembly GCF_018204675.1). NCBI lineage: Bacteria > Pseudomonadati > Pseudomonadota > Gammaproteobacteria > Enterobacterales > Enterobacteriaceae > Klebsiella > Klebsiella sp. P1927. The sequence continues at coordinate 262,653 of NZ_CP073377.1, forward strand.
CGACGGTGGGGCGGGTATGATGCAGGCGCTAGGCGCCCGCCTCTGTGACGCCGAGGGACAAGAGATCGGCCATGGCGGGGGCAACCTCGGCAGTCTGAGCCGGATCGATCTTTCCGCCATCGATCCGCGCTTACGTGACAGGATGATTCACGTGGCCTGCGATGTTACCAACCCGCTGGTGGGCGAGCGTGGGGCGTCGCGGATCTTTGGCCCACAGAAAGGGGCGACCGAGGCGATGATCGTCGAGCTGGATCGTAATCTGGCGCATTATGCCGACGTCATTAAGGCGTCGCTGCAGGTGGACGTGAAGTCGATCCCTGGCGCGGGAGCGGCCGGCGGCATGGGCGCGGCGCTGATGGCCTTTCTCAATGCGGAGCTGCGCAGCGGGATTGAGATCGTTACCGAGGCGCTGAAGCTGGAAGAACAAATCCATGACTGCTCACTGGTGGTCACCGGGGAAGGGCGGCTCGATAGCCAGTCTGTTCACGGTAAGGTGCCGGTGGGGGTGGCACGGGTGGCGAAGAAATACCGTAAGCCGGTGATCGGTATTGCTGGCAGCCTGACTCACGATGTCGGCGTGGTTCACCAGCACGGTATCGATGCCGTATTCAGCGTGTTAACTTCCGTTTCGACGCTGGAAGAGGCATTTCGCGGGGCGTTTGATAATATTTACCGCGCGTCGCGTAATATTGCTGCCACCCTGCAGGTTGGGATGACCACTGAGGGATGACAACGGGCGGTAAACCCTCTATACTGCGCGCCGAAGCTGACCAGACAGTCGCCGCTTCGTCGTCGTCCTCCTTCGGGGGGAGACGGGCGGAGGGGAGGAAAGTCCGGGCTCCATAGGGCAAGGTGCCAGGTAACGCCTGGGGGGTGTCACAGCCCACGACCAGTGCAACAGAGAGCAAACCGCCGATGGCCCGCGCAAGCGGGATCAGGTAAGGGTGAAAGGGTGCGGTAAGAGCGCACCGCGCGGCTGGTAACAGTCCGCGGCACGGTAAACTCCACCCGGAGCAAGGCCAAATAGGGGTTCATAAGGTACGGCCCGTACTGAACCCGGGTAGGCTGCTTGAGCCAGTGAGCGATTGCTGGCCTAGATGAATGACTGTCCACGACAGAACCCGGCTTATCGGTCAGTTTCACCTTTTTATGTCAAAACCCCGCTCCGGCGGGGTTTTTGCTATTCGAATAGCGGAGAAAGGATGAATGACTGTCCACGACGCTATACCAAAAGAACGCGGCTTATCGGTCAGTTTCACCTTTTTATGTCAAAACCCCGCTTCGGCGGGGTTTTTGCTATTCGAATAAGCGGGGACAGGATGAATGACTGTCCACGACGCTATACCAAAAGAAGGCGGCTTATCGGTCAGTTTCACCTTTTTATGTCAAAACCCCGCTCCGGCGGGGTCTTTGCTATTCGAATAGCGGGGACAGGATGAATGACTGTCCACGACGCTATACCAAAAGAACGCGGCTTATCGGTCAGCTACCGTTATTTAACCACCTTAGGATTCTGTAGCGTCGGGATCGTGGAATCTTGCACCTGATGAACCTGGCCGACGATCGTAGCGACGCTGCCGTTGCTTAAAGCCTCTACGTCTGCGCTGTTATGCGAGCCAAAATTAAAGGTAAGACGTTTATCCGTTTTATTCTGTTCATCTCGCATGGTCACGATAAAATAGTAGCTGCCGGCGATACCGCTCTTCCGACGAATGTCGACAATCACCCCGCGTACCTTGACCCATTTACCCAGATAATCGCTGCTGGCCTTCGCCGGGTTGAGAGTAAACGGCTGCAGGAACTGAGCCACTGAATACGTCTGCATCGAAGCGACGGCGTCATCTCCGGGTTGAAATAATTTGTCTCCCGCGGAATAAAAGGCTTTAGAAGCCAGGCCGCAGCCGCTTAACAGCGAGATGACAAAAACCAGCGGTAATACGCGAAAACGTAATAACATCTCAATCTCCTTATCTATTTTTAAATGATATCCTTGATGCGCTGGATAACGTAATATGCGCTAATTAAATTAAAGGAAAAGTCACCGCTGTCAAATATTTTGCCTGCTGTTGAAATTAAAATAAAAACTGGTGATGTTAGGGCGTCAAATATATAAATTAACACAGCATTCATATTTTATATGTTTTAGTGAAGTATATTAGTGCTGTGGATATATAATGTTTGGCTATCATTTTTTACATTTATTCACTGCGCCCTGGGAAATAATAATCCGCTATTTCTGCCACCTTTACTTCAGGAAAAAAAATGAAATTGATAACCCGTATTGCCTTTGCCACGCTGTTGACCACCGGTTTCTCTATCACGGCTCAGGCCGCAGACGTTAAGGCGGCGCCAGCACCGGCGCAGGATCCTATTGTTCAGCACTTAAAACTTACCAACGATCAGGTCGCGAAAATTAAAAGCCTGCATCAGCAGTTGGAGAGTAATGTCCAGCAGATTTCCCAACAGGAAATTAAAGACGGGGCTCTGATAAACGTAATTCATTCCGGTAAATGGGATGAAAAAGCGGTCAACGATCAGCTGGCGGCCTTCAGCAAGATTGATCAGCAGGTGCGTTATTACCGCGTGAAGTACTATTTTGAGGTGAATAAGGTACTGACGCCGGAGCAGCGCACGCAGGTGAAAAAAGATCTTGCCGACGCGCTGAGTGAATAATGCCATCGGCCCCTCGCGGGGCCGATATCTTCTTCAGGCCATTAATGAAAATCAACCCAGCCATTTTGCCGTTTCAGGCGAGACTTTCTTCATCCCGCAGGCGGATCTCCGCTTCGGCAACAATGGCTTCCAGTTCGCTAAGCATCTCATCATAACCAAAGCTGGCGGCCCCGGCGACTTGCGGTTGCACCGGGGCTAACGGCGTTGGTGACGCCTTTTTTCTGTTTTTCTTCTTACTCACTGACAGACTCCATCACTTCCGTTGTTACACCGGTAAATCTATCAGCAAAGCGCGCAGCGGCGTATCGGCGACGAGGGTAATGTTAGCTTCGTCACGAATAAATGCGCCGTCACCGCAGGTGAGAGCCTGCTTTTGCTGTTCCTGTGCGACGGCATGGACGGAGCCGTGAATCGACTGCAGGTAGGCGCGTGGACCATGTAATTGCACGTTGATCTGCTCACCTTTCTCCAGCGCGATATGGTAGACCCAGGCCTGTTGGCGAAGCTGGAGGCTGTTATCCCCGCCCTCCGGAGAGGCCAGCAGCTGCAGCGTCGCGTCTGCGACATTGATTTTCTGCTGCAGCGGGTTTTCCCGCTGCGGGCAGGCATCAAGCCAAAGTTGCATTCGCGTTAACGACTGCTCTTTACTCAGATTATGCTCGCTATAGCTCACGCCAGGCTGGGTGGCGATCAGCAGCGCTTCACCGGCTTTGGCCTGCACGTGGTTGCCGTCGCTGTCGCGATACTCCGCTTCGCCTTCCAGAATCAGGTTCAGGATATCGACTTTTGGGTACGTTCTGGCCTGGAAGGAAGCGCCGGGCGCCAGCACTTCCTGGTTGAGGACGCGCAAGGATGCGAAGCCCAGTAATTTCGGGTCGAAGTAGTGGCCAAAGGAGAAGGTGTAGCGGGCCTGCAGCCAGCCGAAGTCTGCTTGTCCGCATTGTTTGGCTGTTCGGGTAGTAATCATGTTCTTGACCTCTCTTTACACTAAATCAATGGTAAAGGTATGGACGCTGTATTGTTAGCCAGATATTCTGCCCGGTATGTTCAAATTTCCTGAATGAGAAAGCGATGGCCAAAGAGAGAGCATTAACGCTGGAAGCGTTACGCGTGATGGATGCGATCGACCGGCGCGGAAGCTTCGCTGCCGCAGCTGATGAGCTGGGACGCGTGCCTTCCGCCCTGAGCTACACCATGCAAAAACTGGAGGAGGAACTGGACGTGGTGCTGTTTGACCGCTCAGGTCATCGCACGAAGTTCACTAACGTTGGAAGAATGCTGCTGGAGCGCGGGCGCGTGCTGCTTGAAGCGGCGGATAAACTCACCACCGATGCTGAAGCCCTGTCGCGCGGTTGGGAAACCCACCTGACGATCGTTACCGAAGCGCTGGTGCCCACCCCGGATCTGTTTCCGCTAATTGAAAAACTGGCGACCAAATCTAATACGCAGTTATCGATTATCACCGAGGTGCTGGCCGGCGCCTGGGAGCGGCTGGAGCAGGGGCGGGCGGATATCGTTGTCGCGCCGGATATGCATTTTCGTTCCTCCTCGGAGATTAACTCGCGCAAACTCTATTCGGTGCTCAATGTGTACGTCGCGGCGCCGGATCACCCAATCCACCAGGAGCCGGAACCGCTCTCGGAAGTGACCCGCGTGAAATACCGCGGCGTCGCGGTGGCGGATACCGCGCGCGAGCGGCCCGTCCTCACCGTCCAGTTGTTGGATAAACAGCCGCGCTTAACGGTGAGCACCATTGAAGACAAGCGCCAGGCCCTGTTGGCCGGGCTAGGTGTGGCGACCATGCCCTATCCGCTGGTGGAGAAGGATATTGCCGAAGGACGTTTGCGGGTTGTCAGCCCGGAATACACCAATGAAATTGACATAATTATGGCCTGGCGACGGGACAGTATGGGCGAAGCGAAGTCTTGGTGTCTGCGTGAGATCCCCAAGCTGTTTGCCGGCAGATAGTGATGAAGACGCTCCTCCCGTTAACGGGAGGAGCGGGAAGATTAATAGGAGAAGGGTTTCGGATCGGGTCCGAAGCGATTGTTGCCTTCGGTGCCGCGCTGGCAGTTAAAGATCAGGATCACCAGCCAGCCGATGACCGGGATCAACAGCAGCAATAGCCACCAGGCCGAACGATCGGTGTCATGCAGACGGCGAAATTGCACCGCCCACCACGGTAAAAAGACCAGTACGCCATAGATAGTGGTCAGAATGCCTTCGCCGCCAGCCCGCTGCCAGCCCAGCATTTTATCGATGATGCTCAATACGCCGGTCAGGATGAGGTTGACCAGAATAAACATCCAGTACTCTTTGCGCCGCGCACGGCCGCCAAATCCTATATAGTTTTTTAATACCTTGAGATACCAGTCCATTTCTACGCCTCAATTAACCGTCAATCACTTGTTTTTTAAGCGATCGCAATAAGAATAGACGTGAATGAATGGTGGGTAAATATCTGTTTTCTGAATTATTGGGCGCCATCACTGGCGCCCGACAGATCAACGGAAGCGCTGATCGCGACCGTGCGGTTCGTTGAGATCCTGCTGCGGCCCAATGGAAATAATACCGGTAGGGTTAATGGTTTTATGGCTGCGGTAATAGTGGTGACGGATATGCGGAAAACTCACCGTCTCGGCGATACCCGGCATCTGGTAGATGTCGCGCAGGAAACCGTACAGATTGAGGTAATCACTGATGCGCCGTTTATCGCATTTAAAATGGGTCACATATACCGGGTCGAAGCGTACCAGAGTGGTCCAGAGGCGAATGTCGGCTTCCGTTAGCTGATTGCCCGTCAGATAGCGATGCTGGCCGAGGATCTGCTCCAGCCGCTCCAGCGAGGTAAAGACCGCATCCACCGCTTCGTCGTAAGCTTGCTGGCTGGTGGCAAAGCCGGCTTTATACACGCCGTTGTTGACGTTGTCATAGATCCAGCCGTTCAGCTCATCGATTTGTTCCCGCAGCGCTGGCGGGTAGTAATCCCCGGCCCGGGCGCCAAGGCCATCGAAGGCGGTATTGAACATGCGGATGATTTCTGCCGACTCATTGCTGACGATGGTCTGCTGTTTTTTATCCCACAGCACCGGCACGGTCACGCGTCCGGTGTAGTGCGGGTCGGCGTGCAGATACAGCTGATAGAGAAAGTCATGCTGGTAGAGAGTATCGCCGGTGGCTTCCGGGAAGCTATCGTCAAAGGTCCAGCCGTTTTCCAGCATCAGCGGATTGACCACGGATACGGGGAGAAAAGGCTCCAGACCTTTTAATTTACGCATAATTAACGTGCGATGCGCCCACGGGCAGGCGAGAGAAACATACAAATGATAGCGATCCTTTTCCGCTGCAAAACCGCCTTCACCGCTGGGGCCAGCCGCGCCGTCGGCGGTCAGCCAGTTACGGAAGGCGGAAACGGAACGTTTAAAACGCCCACCGGTGGATTTTGTGTCATACCAGGTATCCTGCCAGACGCCGTCGACTAATTGTCCCATCTTTGCTCCTCCTTCAGACTACAGATAGCAAAAGCGAGGAGTGGTCTCCTCGCTTTTTTCATTCATTCAGTATAGTGCGCTTACCATTTCTTATTCAGTACACGGTCAATACTGAAGGCGCCCGGTCCGGTAATGGCCAGCAGCAGGTAACCGCCCGCAATGGTCAGGTTTTTCATGAACATCAGGGAGTTCACGCCTTCCGCAAAGTTGCTATGGAACAGGAACGCGGTCAGCAGCGTAAAGCCCGCAGTGAACAGCGCGGTGGTCCGGGTCAGGAAACCGAACAGAATCGCCAGACCGCCGCCGAACTCAAGGAGGATGGTCAGCGGCAGCAGCGCGCCCGGGACGCCCATGGCTTCCATATACTGCTGGGTTCCCGCATAACCGGTGATTTTGCCCCATCCTGCAGTGATAAACAGAATCGGCATCAGAATACGCGCTACCAATACACCAACATCTTCTAATTTTTTCATTTGTTACTCCAGAAAACCCAAAGGGCGGCGGTTTTGTTTTTTAGTGCAATCCCGCGTAGTTACGCGGTGTTGCTGTCGATGGAGAGGATAGTAGCGAGGCGGAGAGGGAATTGTTAGCAAGGAAAACTGTAGATCTATTTCAAAGTTTCTGAGCAATCAGTACGCGGAGGCGAAAGAGTACCGAACGCGATGGGCCACCACCGGACCTGGTATGGCGTAAGGTAAAGGGCGTCGTAGAGAAGGGCGCGCTACGGAAAAGGCGCATGTTGCTGCGAACAGCGTGCAGTAAGGGACAGGGAAATGGCAGAGCGTGGGCGCCAGGGAAAGCGCCCACGCTCAGGGCCGTTAGCGAACTGCCGACTGGCGCAGGATCCCGCGCACCAGGCGCCAGGTGCTCCACAGTCCGAGTCCGCGTTTGGTCCAGCGCATTAAAAAATGCGGATGTCGTACGGACCATACGGCCATCAGACCGCTGCCAACCATCAGCCACGAACGTAAACTCAGCAGCGTATGCCAGCCGCGGTCGAGGGGCGCAGTCGCCTCGTGCCAGTGACGGCGGCAGGCGCTGAGCTCCAGCCGTTGCTGCTGGATCTGGCGCAGCAGCTGCGTCTTTTGCCGTTCACGCTCCTGTCGGCCATTCACGATTTATCCTCCTCCAGAAGGGCACGGTCGTTCTCCAGCTCTTTACGCGTTAGACGCAGCAGCGTGGAGCGGCGCGCCTTACGTAGGGTTAGGATACCCACGATCGCGGCGGCGAGGAGCAGCACAACGGTGGTGGCGATCATCACGTGCAGGCGGTACTGAGCGTCAACGGCCCAGATAACCAGCACCAGCAGACTCATGAGGCCAAACGCGGCAAACAGCAGCGTCAGTCCGGTCATGATCAGCAGCTGGAAGAGGTTGGCTTTCTCCTCCTCCAGCTCCACGACGACCAGACGCAGCCGCGTTTCCACCATTTCGACCAGCAGCGTGACGATGCGCTGACCAATGGAGAAAACGCGCTGACCCGGTCCCTGCGTGTGTTGAGTATTCGCCATAATCAGCGACGCGACAGCAGGACACCCAGCACCAGCCCGACGGCGGCGCCAATTCCTACCCCAGTCCACGGATTTTCGCGAACATAATCATCCGCTCGCGCGGCGGTCTCACGAGTTTGACGAAGAATCGCTTCGCTGGTTTCACCCAAACGAGCGCGGCTCTCTTTCAGCGCGCTCTCGGCTTTACTGCGCAGTTTACCCATCTCTTCTTTCGACTTGTCCGCCGAGGAATTTAGTACTTCCTCCAGGGTATCCGCCAGCGTTTTCAGTTCTGCACGAAGGTCGTCAGTCACATTCTCTTTAGCCATGTCGTTCTCCTGTAGCGTGGTCCGTGTTGCGAAAGTTAATGGTGATTAGTAATCCCGAGACTCCAGCGTTTTTAACTCCTGTTGCGCTTCATTGAGTTTATGCTGGCGTTTGTTAATTTTGTCCGCATCGCCTTTCTTCCGGGCTTCCTGCAGATCGCGCTGACGTTCAGCGATCTCTTCCCGCTGTTTGGCAATTTTTTGCTTATGATCGGCTTTGAGTTTACTGTCGCTACAGTTTTCCCGAACCTGACGTAGCGCGGTATTTAGCCCATCAATGCGACTTTGATTATGATGCTTTTCGGCGTAGCTGATCTCTCGTTGAATATCCTGCTCTTTTTCCTGGCAGGGAGAGGCGGCTAGGGCGCTGGCGCTAAGTGAAGTCAGGACCAGAAGCAGAGCGATGCGGTGTTTCATGGATAGTACCTTCCATTGTCTGAGGGGATACCCGGAGGATATACCCGTTCCCGTTGGTGAACGTGAATGCGTTGATTCCCGCAGGTTTAAGCATAGTAACAAATGCGGGAAACCACCAGACTGGGTTAAAAACGCAGTCTGGCGGCAGCTTACCCGAGGCGATGCGGCGCGTCGCGCAGGCGGGATAGCCAGGCGGTGGGCGAGTTATCGTCCTCCAGAAGGGCAATAATATAACCATGTGGCAGAGCGCGGCCGAGAACTTCTTTCGCCGCCGCGCCCTGGGCGGTGGAATCGAACTTAATCAGCAGACCATCCTTCTGTGGCGTGATGCTTTTAAAGCGGATGCCGTTGGCATCGAGATGATGCCAGACGGAGAAACCGTCCGGCATTCCGATACCCTGGCCAACCGGGCGTATCGCCAGCGTGGCCTCCTGCTGCTGCACCGCCAGCCAAAGCCAGAACAGGGCGCCGAGCAGAAGAGAACCACCCAGCAGCCAGCTGAACTGGCGCAGGGAAGGGCGTTTCATGACCATCATTAGCCCCGGCTTCTGTATTTTTTCTTCCACAGCACCACCAGCGAGCCGATCAGTCCGAAGACCAACAGGGCAACCGGCAGGAGCATCAGGCAGGACATCAGCTGATCTTCATACTTGAGGAATACCGGGGTTTTACCCAGCAGATAGCCAAGCGAGGTCAGGATGAGCACCCACAGCAGGCCGCTCATCCAGTTGAAAAACTGAAAACGGGCGTTATTAAGGCCGGAAAGCCCGGCGATGGTGGGCAGCAGCGTGCGTACGAAGGCGATAAAGCGGCCGATCAGCAGCGCGGAGAGCCCATGCTTATGAAACAAGTGATGCGCACGCTGGTGATAGTGCGAAGGCAGGTGTGACAGCCAGTTTTGCACGATCCGCGTATTACCCAGCCAACGCCCCTGAATATAGCTTAGCCAGCAGCCGAGGCTGGCGGCGGCGGTGAGCAGCAGCAAAGTTTCCGGAAAACCCATCGCCCCTTTGGCGATCAGCACGCCCACGAGCACGAGCAGACTATCCCCCGGTAAAAACGCGGCAGGCAATAACCCGTTCTCAAGGAACAAAATCATAAACAAGACAAAATACAGCATGCCTATCATGGAGGGATTCGCGAGCGTTTCGTAATCCTGAGCCCACAAGGCATTCAATAACTGGGTAAATAGTTCCATTCACGATTCCTGGTACATCGGTTAACGGCACGTCTGAGCGCGTGGCATATAGGGCGACAAGATTTTTATGAGATTATGGTCGCTGCTTAGGCGCTCTGAACGCTTCCCTGTATAAGACTGAAGTAAGTAAATACCTACCCCCCAGAACGACAAAATGCATCTAATTGTAACAAATCACCTGACTTTCCGTCAGAGAAATTGCAAGGTGTTGCTCGTTGATTTTGCTGATTGCGGAGATGGGAGGCGAGAGGATTTACACAGGCTGACACTATATATGACTTGCTTACTCCAGCCTCACTGTCAGACAGGCGCGCAGGGGGGCGCGCCGGAGGGATAAGGCCTTATTTCGCGCCGTTGACTGCGGTATCGAGATGAACGACTGGGTTTTCGGCAAATAAGTAGCGATCGGCATTAAATTCAAAGTCATCGCTGGTTTCGTTGAACAACATTTGCTTGGTATTTTCCAGATGCTGCCACATCGCCAGCTTGGCGGCGTTGGGATCTTTTCGCAGCAGAGCTTTCAGGATTTGATCGTGGTCGTCGCACCAGTTATCGACCGTACGCAGGTCGATATGCTCATGCAGCTTTTTCCAGTAGGGGTTATGCACGCGCTGGGTCCACATCTTTTCCACGATCGCCGCCAGCGCGCTGTTCTGCGTCGCCAGCGCCACCTGGACGTGAAACTGCAGGTCCCACTCGGAGTCGCGGAAACATTTCTCGTTACGCGCTTTCTCCTGAATCTCCATCAGCTTCATGATGTCCTGTTTGGTCACCTGAGTCGCCGCGAATTCGGCAATATTGCTTTCAATTAGCTGCCGCGCCTGCAGCAGTTCAAAGGGGCCATAGTTGGCGAACTCAAGGCTTTCATCGGCCACCTGCTGGTATTTCGGATGGTTGGAGATAACGTGGATACCCGACCCTTTGCGGACTTCGACATACCCTTCCACTTCCAGCATGATAATGGCTTCACGAACCACGGTGCGGCTGACGTTTTTTTCATCGGCGATGAAGCGCTCGGCGGGCAGCTTATCCCCTACAAGGTAGACACCTTGTTCGATGCGCGTCTTCAGCTCAGCGGCAAGCTGCTGATATAGACGGCGTGGTTCAATGATTTCCATATTCGCTCCCGGAAGATGGCGACAATATTCGATTTGTTATACCACTTTTACGCGCTTTCCACCACTGGCAGGCATGAAAAAGCCGCCTGAGAAGGCGGCTTGATCGGCGATTACCTTGCCATTCGATCTAACTCTGCGTGACCGGTTTGCGGCTGCTAAGCGGCGTCGAGTCATCGTCAGCCGGTTTGTTTTTCAGCACCGTCCAGATAACCAGCGCGCCCAGCAGGTCAAAGACGGCCAGTACCGCAAACAGCGGGCTAAAGCCGATGGTGTCAGCCAGCGCGCCGACGACCAGGGCGAACATGGTGCTCGCCAGCCAGGCGGCCATCCCGGTCAGACCGTTGGCGGTAGCGACTTCGTTACGGCCAAAGACATCGGAAGAGAGGGTAATCAGCGCCCCGGACAGCGCCTGGTGAGCGAACCCGCCGATGCACAGCAGGGCAATCGCCACGTACGGGCTGGTGAACAGGCCGATCATCCCCGGGCCAATCATCAGCAGGGCGCCCATGGTGACCACCATTTTACGCGACACGATCAGGTTGACGCCAAACCAGCGCTGGAACAGCGGCGGCAGATATCCGCCGACGATACAGCCGAGGTCGGCGAACAGCATCGGCATCCAGGCGAACATGGCGATCTCTTTCAGGTTAAAACCGTAAACTTTGAACATGAACAGCGGGATCCAGGCGTTAAAGGTCCCCCAGGCCGGCTCGGCGAGGAAGCGCGGCAGGGCGATACCCCAGAACTGACGGTTGCGCAGGATTTGCCACGGCGACATTTTCTTCGCGTTATTGGTCTGATGCTGAGACTCCTGACCGCCAATGATGTAGTCACGTTCTTCGTCAGATAATTTTTTCTGGTCGCGCGGGTGTTTGTAGAAGATAAGCCAGGCGATGGCCCAGGCGAAGCTCAATACCCCGGAGATGATGAACGCCATCTGCCAGCTGTGCATGACAATCGCCCACACCACCAACGGCGGCGCGATCATGGCGCCAATAGAGGAACCCACGTTGAAGTAGCCCACTGCGATAGAGCGCTCTTTTGCCGGGAACCACTCTGAGCTGGCCTTCAGGCCGGCGGGGATCATTGCGGCCTCCGCTGCGCCGACTGCGCCACGGGCCAGCGCCAGTCCACCCCAGCTGCCGGCCAGCGCCGTTGAGCCGCAGAATACCGCCCAGGCGATGGCGAAGAAGGCATAGCCAATTTTGGTCCCCAGAATATCAAGGACATACCCCGCGACGGGCTGCATAACGGTATAGGCAGCGGAATAGGCTGCAATGATATAGGAGTACTGTTGGGTCGAAATGTGTAACTCTTCCATCAGCGTCGGCGCGGCCGCCGCTACGGTGTTACGGGTCAGGTAGCCCAGCACGGTGCCCAGCGTCACCAGCGCGATCATGTACCAACGTAACCCTTTAATTTTACGCATGTAAACCTCATCGTCTGTTATCTTTCCGCATCAGGTGCGGCCTTTACCGAGCGCAATAAGCGGCCGGGAAAGCGAAACGGAGGATTCAGGAGGGTAGTCCCCTCTGGCCTGAACCTTACCATCAGTTGTTATGTTGAAAGTCGGTATCCATTCCGTATAAGCCGATGCCATAAGCACCGGTAATGCATTCCGTCGGTTTATATGTTGCGACGGCAGAAAGATAACTTGTCATACAACTTTAAAAGTTGAGAGCTGTCACAAAAGTGGGAAAGTTAGTGTGGTCTTTATCCCTTGCCTGGAAAGCCAGAGATGGCGCGCTCTGGCGAGGTGTTTTGCTCCAGGGCGGTCATTTTTTTATCGACGTTTATTGATCTAACTCACGAAAAACAGTTCGGTCTGTAGAAATTGGTGTGATAACTTTGTCAGCATTGTAGTCAATCATCTGAAAGGCTCCCGCACTGGAGCGAAGAGGACACGCGAATGACATCGTTTATGACTGAAGATTTTCTACTTGATACCGAGTTTGCCCGCCGTCTGTACCATGATTACGCCAAAGATCAGCCGATTTTCGACTACCACTGCCACCTTCCGCCGCAGCAGGTTGCCGAAAACTATCGCTTTAAAAACCTGTATGACATCTGGCTGAAAGGCGATCACTATAAATGGCGCGCAATGCGCACTAACGGCGTGCCGGAGCGTCTGTGTACCGGTGATGCGTCCGATCGCGAGAAATTTGACGCCTGGGCGGCCACGGTTCCACACACTATTGGCAACCCGTTATACCACTGGACCCATTTAGAGCTGCGTCGACCTTTTGGTATTACAGGTAAGCTGTTGTCGCCATCCACCGCCGATGAGATCTGGGACCAGTGTAATGATTTGCTGGCTCAGGATGCCTTCTCCGCCCGCGGAATCATGAAGCAGATGAATGTGAAGATGGTCGGTACCACCGACGATCCGATTGATTCTCTTGAGCACCACGCGGCTGTCGCCAAAGACAACTCCTTTGACATCAAAGTGCTGCCGAGCTGGCGCCCGGATAAAGCCTTCAACATCGAGTTGGCGACCTTCAATGATTATATGGCTAAGCTGGGCGAGGTATCCGATACCGATATTCGCCGCTTCGCTGACCTGCAAAGCGCCCTGACCAAACGTCTGGATCATTTTGCCGCACACGGCTGCAAAGTCTCCGATCATGCGCTGGACGTGGTGCTGTTTGCCGAAGCGACCGACGCCGAGCTGGATGACATTCTGGCGCGCCGCCTGGCTGGCGAGACCCTTAGCGAACACGAAGTGGCGCAGTTCAAAACCGCGGTGCTGGTGTTCCTCGGCGCAGAGTATGCCCGTCGCGGCTGGGTCCAGCAGTACCACATTGGCGCGCTGCGTAACAACAACCTCCGTCAGTTCAAACTGTTAGGGCCAGACGTCGGCTTCGACTCGATCAACGATCGTCCGATGGCGGAAGAGCTGTCTAAGCTGCTGAGCAAGCAGAACGAAGAAAACCTGCTGCCGAAAACGATTCTCTACTGCCTGAACCCGCGTGATAACGAAGTGCTGGGCACCATGATCGGTAACTTCCAGGGTGAAGGCATGCCAGGCAAGATGCAGTTCGGCTCCGGCTGGTGGTTCAACGATCAGAAAGACGGTATGGAGCGGCAGATGACCCAGCTGGCGCAGCTCGGGCTGCTGAGCCGCTTCGTCGGGATGTTGACCGACAGTCGCAGCTTCCTCTCCTACACGCGCCACGAATACTTCCGCCGCATTCTGTGCCAGATGATCGGCCGTTGGGTGGCTGCCGGCGAAGCGCCTGCGGATATCGCGCTGCTGGGCGAGATGGTGAAAAACATTTGCTTTAACAATGCGCGTGACTATTTCGCCATTGAACTGAACTAAGGCCAGAGGTCGGTTGATATGCAATACATCAAAATCCATTCGCAGGATAACGTCGCGGTCGCGCTGACGGATATCGCTGCCGGTAGCGTGGTGACGATTGATAATGACTCGGTCACCCTCGGCCAGGATATCGTTCGCGGCCACAAGTTTGCACTGCGCGCTATCGCGAAAGGGGAAAACGTCGTTAAGTACGGGTTGCCGATTGGCCATGCGCTGGCGGATATCGCGCCGGGCGAGCATGTTCATGCGCACAATACGCGCACCAATCTCAGCGACCTTGACGCGTATCGCTATCAACCGGACCTGGTTGCCCAACCGCCACAGCCTGCGGATCGCGAAGTACAGATTTATCGTCGCGCCAACGGTGACGTCGGCGTGCGCAATGAGCTGTGGATCCTGCCGACCGTCGGCTGCGTCAACGCGATGGCCAGACAAATGCAGAACCGTTTCCTGAAAGAGACGTATGGCGCTGAGGATATCGATGGGGTACATCTCTTCAGCCACACCTATGGCTGCTCGCAGCTTGGGGACGATCACATCAACACTCGCACCATGCTGCAAAATATGGTTCGTCACCCGAACGCCGGGGCGGTGCTGGTGGTTGGCCTTGGCTGTGAAAACAACCAGGTGGAGGCCTTTCGCGAGACGCTGGGCGAGTTTGACCCGCAGCGCGTGCACTTTATGGTTTGCCAGCATCAGGACGATGAAGTGGAGGCGGGGGTTGAGCATCTGCATCAGCTGTATGAAGTGATGCGTCAGGATAAACGCCAGCCGGGCAAGCTCAGCGAGCTGAAGTTTGGCCTCGAGTGCGGGGGATCGGACGGCCTGTCGGGCATTACCGCTAATCCGATGCTGGGCCGCTTCTCAGACTATGTGATCGCCAACGGCGGCACTACCGTGCTGACCGAAGTGCCGGAGATGTTCGGCGCTGAACAGTTGTTGATGAGCCACTGCCGCGACGAAGCGACCTTCGACAAGCTGGTGACCATGGTCAATGACTTTAAGCAGTACTTTATTGCTCACGACCAGCCTATTTACGAAAACCCCTCGCCGGGTAATAAGGCCGGAGGGATCACTACCCTCGAAGATAAGTCGCTGGGCTGTACTCAGAAAGCGGGCTCCAGCCAGGTGGTGGATGTTCTGCGCTACGGCGAGCGCCTGAAGGTTCATGGTCTGAATTTACTGAGCGCGCCGGGCAACGACGCGGTCGCCACCAGCGCGCTGGCCGGCGCCGGCTGCCATATGGTGCTGTTCAGCACCGGTCGCGGCACGCCGTACGGCGGCTTTGTGCCAACGGTGAAGATCGCCACCAACAGCGAGCTGGCGGCGAAGAAAAAGCACTGGATCGACTTTGATGCCGGGCAGCTGCTCCACGGCAAAACGATGCCGCAGCTGCTGGAAGAGTTTGTGGATGCCATTGTAGCCTTCGCCAACGGTAAACCGACCTGTAATGAGCAGAATGACTTCCGCGAGCTGGCCATCTTTAAAAGCGGTGTTACCCTGTAAAGGCGTATTTGCGTTGGCGCCCAGAGGCTTGGTTTGTGTATCGGCCTGATAGCGTAGCGCCATCGGGCTCGTAACAGCGGCGTTTCAGCCAGTGAAGCGCCGTTTGTTTTTTTCAGTCAGGGAGCTTACATGACCGCGTATTGGCTGGCCCAGGGGGTCGGCGTCATCGCCTTTCTTATCGGCATTACCACCTTTATCAACCGCGATGAACGCCGTTTCAGGCTACAGCTGGCGGTCTATAGCGCTATTATCGGCGTTCATTTTTTCCTGATGGGCGCCGGGCCGGCTGGAATGAGCGCCGGGCTCAATGCGCTTCGCACGGTCATTTCCTTACGCACCCGTAGCCTGTGGGTGATGACAGTCTTTATCCTCCTGACGTTGATTCTCGGCCTGGGTAAACTGCAGCATGCCATGGAGCTGCTGCCGATCATTGGCACCGTCGCCAGCACCTGGGCGCTGTTTCGCTGCAAAGGGCTAACCGTCCGCTGCGTGATGTGGTGCTCCACCGCCTGCTGGGTCACGCATAATCTGTGGTTGGGTTCCATTGGCGGGACGCTGATAGAAGGCAGTTTCCTGATCGTCAACGGGCTGAACATCATTCGCTTCCGCCGGATGCAAAAGCGCGGTATCGATCCGTTTAAGGTTGAAAACGCAGTACAGGAAGAGAGCCCCTCCGCCCGATAGCGGAGGGGAAAGGCGTTATCCGCGCAGGGCGTTTTTCGCCAGCTGGTCGTCTTCCGCCATGCAGGCCGCGGCGGTAAACAGGGCGTCGGTGGAGGAGTTCAGCGCGGTTTCGCAGGAGTCCTGCAGCACGCCGATAATAAAGCCAACGGCAACCACTTGCATCGCCACATCGTTCGGGATCCCAAACATATTACAGGCCAGCGGGATCAGCAGCAGCGAGCCGCCCGCCACGCCGGAGGCGCCGCAGGCGCACAGCGAAGCGACCACGCTCAGCAGCAGCGCCGTCGGCAGATCCACCGGAATATTCAGCGTATGCACCGCCGCCAGCGTCAGCACGGTGATGGTGATTGCCGCGCCTGCCATATTGATGGTCGCCCCCAGTGGAATAGAGACCGAATAGGTGTCGCGATCCAGATTCAGCTTCTCGCACAGCGCCATATTCACTGGAATGTTGGCGGCGGAACTGCGGGTGAAGAACGCGTAAACGCCGCTTTCGCGCAGGCAGGTGAGCACCAGCGGATAGGGGTTGCGGCGGATCTTCCAGAACACCAGCAGCGGGTTAATCACCAGCGCTACCAGCAGCATACAGCCCACCAGCACCAGCAGCAGCTGGGCATAGCCCCACAGGGTCTCGAAACCGGTGGTCGCCAGGGTGGAAGATACCAGGCCGAAGATCCCCAGCGGCGCAAAGCGGATCACCACTTTAACGATAAAGGTCACCGCGTGGGAGACGTCGTTGATCAGGTTTTTGGTGGTGTCGTTACCATGACGCAGGGCGAAGCCAAGCCCCACCGCCCACACCAGAATGCCGATATAGTTGGCGTTCAGCAGAGCGTCGATCGGGTTGGACACCATGCTCATCAGCAGGCCGCGCAGCACCTCAACAATCCCCGACGGCGGCGTGATGCTGTCGGCGGCGGTGGTTAAGTGCAGGGTCGAGGGAAAGAGAAAGCTGAACAACACCGCGGTCAGCGCCGCGCTAAAGGTGCCCAGCAGATAGAGAAACAGAATGGGGCGTATACTGGTTTTTTGTCCGTGCTGATGGTTGGCGATCGAGGCCATGACAAGCATCAATACCAGCACCGGCGCTACCGCTTTTAACGCGCCGACGAACAGGGTCCCCAGCAGACCGACGGCGATAGCCGCAGGCTTAGAGACCAGCGCCAACAGTACGCCAAGCACCAGGCCGATTAAAATTTGTTTCACCAGGCTGCCTTGCGCCAGGCGGGAGAGCCACCCTGATGAGGGAGTGCGTGTTGTCATAATTCATTCCTTCCAGTGATGTAGCAAGCCATCCCAGCCACGTATTATTTTTTACGTTTATGTCAGGATGTAAGTAGATGTTTGCATAGTCGAGTATACGGAAAGAAAGACTGGCGGGAAGCGTAAAATACTGTGATTTTAATATGGATCTTATTTTTTAACTGCGTAGTAACATAATTGTGACATGAGCAGGTATTCTCGTTACGAGAACGTCTGCTATAGCTGATTACCGCGCCGCCAGCGAGGGCCGACGGCGCGGTAGCAGATTACTCTGGCAGTTTGCGCTGCTTGTCGTGCTGCCTGTTGACCCAGGCGTTAATCAGCAGCGTGGCGGCCAGGATGCCGCCCACCACGCCCAGCGAGATGGCAACCGGGATATGGTAGAAGTCGACGATCAGCATCTTCACGCCAATAAACACCAGAATCACCGACAGACCGTATTTGAGCATCGAGAAGCGCTCAGCGACCCCCGCCAGCAGGAAGTACATGGCGCGCAGGCCGAGGATGGCGAACAGGTTCGAGGTCAGCACGATAAACGGATCGGTGGTGACCGCGAAGATTGCCGGGATACTGTCGACGGCGAAAATCACGTCGCTCAGTTCCACCAGAATCAGCACCAGCAGCAGCGGGGTGGCGAACAGCACCCCGTTTTTACGGGTGAAGAAGCGCTCGCTCTCGATTTTATCGGTCATCCGCAGATGGCTGCGGATCCAGCGCACCAGCGGTTTATCGCCGATGCCGGAGTCGTCCTCTTTCGCCAGCGCCATCTTCACGCCGGTAAACAGCAGGAAGGCGCCAAAGACGTACAGCAGCCAGTCGAACTGCGAAATCAGCCAGCTGCCGGCGAAGATCATAATGGTACGCAGAACGATCGCGCCCAGTACGCCATACACCAACACCCGGCGCTGCAGAGCAGGCGGTACGGCGAAATAGCTGAACAGCATCAACCAGACGAAGACGTTATCGACCGCCAGCGCTTTTTCAATCAGATAACCGGTGAGGAAGGCTAAGGCCTGCGGATCGGCGACGGCCCGGCCCTGGGTTTGCACCAGATACCACCAGAAGGCGGCGTTGAACAGCAGAGAAAGCGTGACCCAGAGGATTGACCAGCCAGCGGCCTGCTTCATGGTCATGCTATGCGAACCGCGTCGTCCCTGAAGCAGCAGGTCGATTGCCAACATGATCGCGACAACGACAGCGAATCCACCCCATAGCAACGGCGTGCCGACAGTATTCATTTGATATTCCTTACATAAAAACAAAACGGCTGACGTCGGAAGACGGCAGCCGCTGCGCTTTTATGCATAGACCTCGCCTTCCGGCAAGGTCTCACTTACAACAACCAAAGTACATCGCGATGGGCTTTGGTTATTGCCCGGCGACCGGATGCGGTATTGCACGCATCGTAATGACGATCAACCGGCAAGGAAGTTACTCCCCTTTGCACGTAACAAAATATGTCACAGGGCGGTTTTCGTCAATGGCGGCCGGTCAGGCCTTTACACTCTTTTACGCCAGCGGCTGCGTATCGGCCGGGAAGATCACCCCGGTCTGGCGACGAATTTCGCTGGACAGTTTGGCGGTGATCCGGCTCACCGCCAGGCCCGGGTGATCCACATCCTGTGTCTCCACCAGGCGCGCAAAGGTCTCCGCTTCATACAGCATGGTATTAATGTGCTGGGGCTGCGTCAGGTCCTGGGCTTTACCGCCGCGCGGCACAAACGCCAGCTTCTGACATTCGGAGATTTTTTCGATCACTAACGCGCCGTCTTCGCCCTGAATTTCACTGGGGATCGCGGAATCGCTAACTTTGGAGTGATGCAGCGTCACGTCGAAGTCGCCATAGCTCAGCACCACGGTGCCCTGGGCGTCTACGCCGCTGTCCAGCAGGCTGGCGGTGGCAAGAACGGCCCGCGGCTCGCCCCACAGCGCCACAGCGGACGCCAGGCAATAGAAGCCGATATCCATAATCGAACCGTTAGAGAACGCCGGGTTAAAGGTGTTGGGGTTTTCGCCGTCAAGGTAGCGCTGATAGCGTGAGGAGTACTGACAGTAGTTGATGAAGGCTTTGCGTAGTTTGCCCACTTTAGCGAGCGTTTCTTTCAGTAGGAGAAAGTTAGGCAGACTGGCGGTTTTAAAGGCTTCAAACAGCACCACGTTATTTTCTTTCGCCAGCGCTATCGCCGCCTCGACTTCCTGCAGGTTCGACGCCAGCGGCTTTTCGCAAATGACGTGCTTCTTATGGCTCAGGAACAGCCGGGTCTGCGGAAAGTGCAGCGAGTTCGGGCTGGCAATATAGACCGCGTCAACGTCAGGGCTCTGTGCCAGTTCATCGAGCGAGGTAAACAGATGCTCGACCGGATAGTCTTTGGCGAAGGCTTGCGCCTGTTCGAGGCTGCGGGAGTAGATGGCGGTAAGTTTATATTTGCCGGTTTCATGGGCGGCATCGACAAACTGCTTGGTGATCCAGTTTGTGCCAACAACTGCGAAACGTATCATAAACGTTGACGAACTCCGTTAAAGGGAACCTGCCGCCACTCTATCATGCCGTCATGACAAAACCAGTGCGTCACTACGCAGAACGATTTAACGAAAGGTGCGTCAGCCACAGGCGGGTGTCGAACTCCAGCTGGTGGTACTGCGGCTCCATATGGCAGCACAGCTGATAAAAAGCCTTGTTGTGATCCTTCTCTTTCAGATGCGCCAGTTCATGAACCACGATCATCCGCAGAAAGGCTTCCGGCGCGTCGCGAAATACCGTCGCCACGCGAATTTCCGCTTTAGCTTTCAGCTTACCGCCCTGCACGCGGGAAATGGCGGTATGCAGGCCGAGCGCATTGTTCAGCACGTGGATCTTACTGTCATACATCACTTTGTTGATCGGCGCCGCGCCGCGCAGAAAGCGGTTTTTCAAGTCCTGGGTGTACTGATACAGCGCTTTATCGCTGTTAACGTCGTGCCCTTGCGGATAGCGCTTTTGCAGCACCTCGCCGAGGCGGTCTTGCTCGATTAACGTGGTCACCTGCGCCAGCAGCGATTCAGGATAGCCCTGTAAATAAATGAGTTTTGTCATCGTCTTATCATTATGTCTGTCAGGAGGGCAGTTCAGCCACGGTCATGGTAAAGACCAGCGGCGCGGTACCCTCATTGCGGTAACCGTGCTCTATTTCGGTGCGGGCCACCGCCGATTCCCCGGCCGCCACCGTGCGGCAGGTCTCGCCAAGCGTCAGCGTCAGCGCGCCGGCTTCCACGTGCAGCAGCTCGAAGGTTGTTGCCGGGTGGCCAGGCGAGGCAAAGGCTTCGCCGGGCTGCATCTCCCAGCGCCACAGCTCAATCATATTCGGCCCGGCGGTGCCGGCGAGGAGCCTGGCGCTGCCCCCCAGCGGGCCTTGCCAGAGGGTGGGGATCTGCTCGGCGGGAATAATATGCAACGCGGGTTCGCTTGACACATTGACAATATCCGCCACCGAGACGCCCAGCGCGGCGGCGAGTTTGCAGAGGATCGCAATGCTGGGATTGGCGGCCTCTTTTTCCATCTCGACCAGCATACCTTTGCTGATGCTGGCCCGGCGCGACAGCTCGTCCAGCGACATTTTTTTCGCTTTACGGTAGGCCTTCAGCCGCGTGGCGACGGCGCGACTTACCTGGTCGACATCAGATCCTGAATCGGTCGTTATATTGACTTTTACGTTCATTGGTCACTATGATGAAACAAATTGGTCATTACAGGATTATCGAATGCGTAGCGTAACGCCGTCAATCGAATCTGCGGTCAGCCGCCTGGCGCCGGGCTTTCGGGCATTAAGTATTGTGGTGGAGAGCGCGCCGGTGGCCGATCCCGCCGTCGCGGAGCAGGCGCTGGCCGAGGCCTGCCTGGCGGTGCAGCAGGATGATGTGCCCTGGGCGCAAGCGCACCTGGCGGCATGGGATGAAGCGTTCAGCGCCTTCGGCGCGAAGGCGAAACGTACCCCCTGTTCGGCGCAGGCGCTGCGCAAGCGGGTGCTGAAAGAGGGGAGCCTGCCGGCCATCGATCCGGTGGTGGATATCTACAACGCGATCAGCATTCGCTATGCCGTCCCGGTCGGTGGGGAAAATCTGGCCGCCTACCGTGGCGAACCGCGGCTGGCCATTGCCCGCGGCGATGAGCCATTCGATACGCTAAAATCGGCAGAGCCGGTAGTGGAATATCCGGAGCCGGGCGAAGTCATCTGGCGGGATGATATAGGCGTAACCTGCCGACGCTGGAACTGGCGACAGGGCGTGCGCACCCGGCTGGACAGCGGCGCGCAGACGATGTGGTTTATTCTCGAAAGCCTGCCGGCGATGCCGTTGTCGGCCCTGCATGAGGCGGGAGAGCGGCTGGTAGGTTATCTGCAGCAGCTGATGCCCGGCGCTCGCGCGTCGATAACGCTGCTGCGAGCCGATGACGAGGGCGATCTACGCTGAGCGGCGATGATCAGCGATCTCTCTTCAACTGGACAGGATTTGCGTATAAACTCGCGGGTTTTACTATTCCGGAGGCGGAGAGGCGATGAGCCAGGCAGAGTTAAACGGTGAGTTATTCACATTAGAGCGGTTCCCACCTAACGCTGAAGAAGAAGCGCTTCAGGCATGGGAAGCGGCGGATGAATATCTGCTGCAACAGGTGAATGACGTCGACGGCCTGACGCTCATCTTCAACGACGGCTTCGGCGCGCTCGCCTGCGCGCTGGCGGAGCGCAACCCGGTCAGTATCAACGACTCCTTTATTTCCGAGCTGGCGACCCGCCACAACCTGCGGATGAACGGTATCGATGAAGAGAGCGTGCGCTTTCAGGATAGCCTGAGCCCGCTACCGGCCGCGCCGGCGCTGGTGCTGATTAAGGTGCCAAAACAGCTGGCGCTGCTGGAACAGCAGCTGCGCGCCCTGCGCGAAGTAGTTACGCCGGAAACCCGCATCATCGCCGCGGCGAAAGCCCGTGATGTGCACAACTCGACGCTGGCGCTGTTTGAAAAAATCCTCGGCACCACCACCACCTCGCTGGCGTGGAAAAAAGCGCGTCTGATCCACTGCGTTTTCACCGCTCCTGAGCTTGCCGATGCGCCGCAAACCTACAGCTGGAAGCTGGACGGCACGCCGTGGACCATCCATAACCACGCCAACGTTTTTGCCCGCAGCGGGCTGGATATCGGCGCGCGTTTCTTCCTGCAGCATTTACCGTCTGATCTAGAAGGCGAGATCGCCGATCTCGGCTGCGGCAATGGGGTGATTGGCCTGCAGGCGCTGGCGCAGAACCCGAACGCGCGGGTCATGTTTACCGATGAGTCGCACATGGCGGTGGCTTCCAGCCGGTTGAACGTCGAGCGCAATCTGCCGGACGATATCGCACGCTGTGAATTCATGGTCAACAACTCGCTCTCCGGCATTGAGCCTGACCGCTTTACGGCGATTCTGTGTAATCCGCCGTTCCATCAGCAACACGCTATTACCGACCATATCGCCTGGCAGATGTTTAACGATGCCCGCCGCAGCCTGAAATACGGCGGCGAGCTGTACGTCGTCGGCAACCGCCACCTCGATTACTTCCGTAAGCTGAAGCGCGCGTTTGGTAATTGCACGACGATTGCGACGAACAATAAGTTTGTCATTTTGAAAGCAACCAAGGTGCGTAAGCAGCGCTGATTCTTGTCGCGGTTTCCCCCGGCTCGCGGCTGTCGCCTTAGCCGGGCTAGCGTGCGGGATTATCGTGGTAGCCCGGGGAAGGCGCATCGCGCCGCCCCCGGGACAGGGCTAAATCGCCAGCGCCAGTTTAGTGCCCTGGGCAATCGCCCGACGCGCATCCAGCTCCGCCGCCACGTCGCAACCGCCGATGAGATGCACCGTTTTCCCCGCCGCGCGCAGCGGATCCGCCAGCTCGCGGCGCGGCTCCTGACCGGCGCAGATCACCACCTGATCGACCGCCAACAGCTGGCGCTCGCCGCCGATAGTGACATGTAACCCTTCATCATCGATCTTTTCATAGCTGACCGCCGGGATCATTTTCACCCCGCGCGCCAGCAGCGTCGCGCGGTGGATCCAGCCGGTGGTTTTGCCGAGCCCTTCGCCCGGTTTGCTGGCTTTGCGCTGCAGCATCACAATCTGTCGCGGGCTTTTACTCAGTTGCGGGCCTTCAGCACTCAGCCCTCCCGCCGTTTGCAGGCTGGTATCGATACCCCATTCGCGGCAGAACTCGCCGATATCCTGGCTGGTGGCCGCGCCCGACTGGCTTAAAAACATCGCGGTGTCGAAGCCGATGCCGCCGCAGCCGATAATCGCCACCTTCGCGCCAACCGGCGCTTTATCGCGCAAGACATCAAGGTAGCTCAGCACTTTTGGATGATCGATCCCATCGATCGCCGGCAGGCGCGGGGCGATACCGGTGGCGAGGATCGTCTCATCGAACGCCAGCAGATCGTCTGTCGTGACGCGGGTGTTCAGGCGTAGATCGACACCATGAAGATCGAGCATGGTGCGGTAGTAACGCAGCGTCTCGTGAAACTCCTCTTTGCCGGGGATCTGTTTGGCGATATTAAACTGACCGCCGATCTCCGGGAGCGCATCAAACAACGTGACGTGATGACCGCGGGCGGCAGCGTTTACGGCGAAGGCCAGACCGGCAGGCCCGGCGCCGACCACCGCCAGCCGTTTAGGCGCGTTGGCAGGCAGGACCGGCATCAGGGTTTCATGACACGCGCGCGGGTTGACCAGACAGGAGGTGACTTTGCCGACGAAGATCCGATCGAGACACGCCTGATTGCAGCCGATGCAGGTGTTGATCTGATCGGCGCGATCGTCCTGCGCTTTTGATATAAATTCGGCGTCGGCAAGGAACGGGCGGGCCATCGATACCATATCGGCATCGCCGCGGGCGAGAATATCCTCCGCGACCTGCGGATCGTTAATGCGGTTGGTGGTGATCAACGGGATCGACACCGCGCCCTTCAGCTTGCGGGTGACCCAGCTGAAAGCTCCGCGCGGTACCGGCGTGGCGATGGTCGGAATGCGCGCTTCGTGCCAGCCAATCCCGGTGTTGATGATGGTCGCTCCCGCCGCTTCAATCGCTTTGGCCAGTTCGGTGACTTCCGCCAGCGTGCTGCCGTCGTTGACCAGATCGAGCATCGACAGACGGTAAATGATAATGAAATCGTGGCCGGCGCGCTGGCGCACCGCCTTAACCACCTCTACGGCGAAACGCATGCGCCTGGCATAATCGCCGCCCCATTGGTCGTCGCGCTGGTTGGTGCGCGCGGCGAGAAATTCGTTAATCAGATAGCCCTCAGAGCCCATCACCTCGACGCCGTCATAGCCCGCTTCGCGCGCCAGCTGGGCGCAGTGGGCAAAATCATCGATCAGCGTCAGGATCTCATCGTGGCTCAGTTCATGGGGGGTAAAACGGTTGATCGGCGCCTGTAGCGCCGAGGGGGCCACCAGCGCGGGCTGGTAGCTGTAACGGCCGGTGTGCAGGATCTGCAGAGCGATTTTGCCGCCTTCCTGATGTACCGCGTCGGTAATATGGCGATGATGCGCCAGATGGCTGGCGTCGTTGAGTACCGCGCCGCCGGCCATGGTGACGCCAGAGGGCGCCGGAGCGATGCCGCCGGTGACGATCAGCGCCACGCCGTGACGGGCGCGCTCGGCGTAAAAGGCCGCCAGCCGCTGCGCGCCGTCCGGCAGCTCTTCCAGCCCGGTGTGCATTGAGCCCATCAACACGCGGTTTTTGAGCGTTGTGAAGCCCAGCTCAAGCGGGGCGAAAAGCGACGGATAGCGGCTCATAGTGGCTTCCAATGTAAAATTATTGTTATGTGGTCGGATGAGTTACTAATTTAGCCATCGTGGAGAAAAAGGGAAAAGGGGAGTGCGGTGATTGTGATGGGATTCAAAGAACGGCGAAGCGTTGCCCCACACCCCGGCCCTCTCCCAAAGGGAGAGGGGGGAAAGGCGGAGCGGCACCGGTAGTTAGGGTGAGGGGGAGGACACAACGCGCTGGCGGCGTTCCAGACCCGGCGCCTGCCACATCGACGTTGTCAGCCCGCTATCGACAAGGCCAAGCTGATCGGCGTACACCGTCTGCCACTTGCTCATCATCTCCTGATACAGCTCGCGATGCTGCGGATTTGGGGTGAACTCGCGGTGCCAGCTCACTAACCGTTCTCCGGTGCTGGCCATATCGCCATACAATCCGGCGCCGGTTCCGGCGGCGATGGCGCAGCCCAGAGCGGTGGCTTCGCGGACGACCGGCACCCGCACCGGCAGGCCGGTGACGTCGCTGAGGATCTGGCTCCACAGCGCGCCTTTAGAGCCGCCGCCGGCAAACACCAGGCTCTCGAATGTTACCCCGGAGAACTGCGAAATCTGGGCCAGGTTGCAGGCGGAGACAATCGCCGCGTTCTCCTCCAGCGCGCGGAACAGGGTCGCTTTGTTGCACTTCTCCGGATCGATGGAGAGGTTAATAAACGACGGCGCGGCGTGGTACCACTGCTTAAAGTGCATGGCGTCGGAAAAAATAGGCATCACGCCGTGGGAACCGGCGGGCACGCGGCTGGCCATCTCCTCCAGCAGCGAATAGGCATCGACGCCGAGACGCTCGGCAATCAGTTTTTCTTCAGCGCAGAAGGCGTCGCGAAACCAGCGCATGGTCAGGCCGGTAAAGAAGCTGATCGATTCCGCCTGCGCCATGCCGGGAATGACATGAGGATTAACGCGAATATTCATCTGCGGATCGGTACGCACCTGCGGCAGGTTGACCACCTGCTGCCAGAAAGTGCCGCCGAGTACCGCGGTTTGCCCGGCGTGCACCACCCCAAGGCCCAGGCAGCCGAGCTGGACGTCGCCGCCGCCCATCACCACCGGCGTCCCGGCGCGCAGGCCGCTCTGCTGCGCCGCCGCTTCGGTGACGGCGCCCAGCAGGGTGCCGGTCTCTTTGACCGGCGACAGCATATCGGCGCGCAGCCCGGCCATATCCAGCAGCGCCGGACGCCAGTCGCGGCTGAACAGATCGAGCATGCCGGTGGTGCCGGCGTTTGACGGGTCGACCGCCAGCTCGCCGGATAGCTTCGCCGCCAGCCAGTCGCTGATCATGGTGATGGTTGCCGCTTTGCGGTAGATATCGGGGCGGTGGTGCGCCAGCCACAGCAGGCGCGGCATGGCGCTAAGCGCCAGGGTTTGTCCCGAGACCTCGTACACCTCGGATTCAAAACGATAGTCGTGGATCTCCTTAAGCTCCGCCACTTCGCGGCTGGCGCGGGCATCGACGTTGGCGCAGGCCCAGATGGCTTCGCCGTCGCGGTCATAGAGGACGATCCCTTCGCGCATCGAACAGCAGGCGACGGACTGAATATCGGCGGCAGAGAGCCGGGCGGCATCGAGCGCCTGGCGAATGCACTGGCAGGCCAGCTGCCAGTTGGTGGTAAGGTCGAACTCCATCGAGCCGGGGACGTTATCAACGCTCAGGTGTTTCCATTCGGCCTGGCCTACCGCCAGCTGGCGGCCATTAAGATCGAAAATGACCGCCCGAATGCTGCCGGTCCCGGCATCTAACGCTAACAGGTAACTCATGACATGCGCCTCGCTGTGGTCGCGCGGCGCCTGGCCGTCAGGAGGCCAGCGCGAGTACCGCGCGTGCTGTTGTCTCTTCCGTTACCAGGCCATTAATGCGCTTGCCAATCAGAGCGGCATAAATCGCCTGCGCTTTTTCTTCTCCCCCGGCGACGCCAACGATGGTCGGCAGCTGCGCCAGCTCATCAAGGGTCACGCCGAGCAGTTCCCGATGGATCTCCAGTCCTTCTACCGGCCTGCCGTCGGCCTGCAGGAAATAACCTAAAATGTCGCCGACCGCGCCTTTGCGGGCGTACATCAGCTGTTCGCCCTCGCTGATATAGCCGGAGCGCAGAATGGTCGCGTCGCGCCGCTGATCGATGGCGCCAATGCCGACTACCGCCGCGTCCGCCGCCGTCGCCGCGAGGATCACGTCGCGCACGCTCGACTCGCGGCGCAGGATCTCGGCGACCTCCGCCGAAGAGACCCGCAGCGGCGCCGGGATAATGCTGACGCTGCAGGCGGCATCAAGCTGGCCGATACCGGTCATATACGGGCCGACGCCGCCGGAGAGGGTCACCAGCCGCACCTGCTGCGAGCCGATAAAGCCGCTGAGATGCTGCAGGCAGCTCATGGTGGCTTCGCCGAAGCCGACCGCCAGCAGCTGTCCCGGCTGCAGAATGCCCATCAGCGATTGCGCCGCGCCGATCCCCAGCCGGGTATTCATCGGCGGGGTGTTGAGCGCCGGCAGCACACGGGCAATCTTGAGGCCAAAGCGCTGCTGGAGTTCACTTTCCAGCGCCAGACAGCCCTCATAGCGCGAGTTGATCTGCACGCGGATCACCCCGGACTGGCGGCCTTTCTCCAGCAGACGGGAAATCTTCAGCCGCGGCAGCCCCAAACGCTCGCCGATGTCATTTTGCGTCAGGCCGTCGTGGTAGTAGCACCACGCCACCCGCGCCACCAGCTCTTCCTCGGCTAACGCCAGCCCGGCGTAGCGGTTCTCTTCCGTAATGCGTTTTTCGCTCATAAATTGAACTCTTATAAAAATTTAGATCATATGTTCGCTATTGCGCGGTCGGAAAGTGTGAGCCGACTGGCAAAACGGATCTTTCATCGCTGGCCTATTTTTTCCTGACGATCTAAAGCACCAAAGTGTGATCTTCGCACGGTTGTAAATATAGTTCACCGTCTACGCTTTTGAACATTATTAAATTTAAAAATCATTTGTTCAATCGAGGCGCGATGATGAAGCCACTGCTTGAAGCTCGCCAGATCCGCAAACAGTTCTCCGGCGTTGCCGTGCTGAAGGGCATCGACTTTACGCTATGCGCGGGCCAGGTGCATGCCCTGATGGGAGGCAATGGCGCGGGTAAATCGACGCTGATGAAGATCATCGCCGGCGTCGAAACCCCGGATAACGGTGAACTGACGATCGGCGACCGCGCGTTTGCGCGCCTCAATCCGGCGCTGGCTCATCAGTTAGGCATCTATCTGGTGCCGCAGGAGCCGATGCTGTTTCCCAACCTCAGCGTGCGCGAGAACATTCTCTTTCGTTTGCCGAAGCGGGCGGATACCGTCGCGCGGTTGCAGGACAAACTGCAGAAGTTGAACTGCCAGATCAACCTCGACGCCAGCGCCAGCACGCTCGAGGTAGCCGATCAACAGATGGTCGAGATCCTGCGCGGGCTGATGCGCGAGGCCAGGATCCTGATCCTGGATGAACCCACCGCCTCTTTAACGCCGGGTGAAACCGAGAGGCTCTTTAGCCAGATCCGTGCGTTACAGGCGCTGGACGTTGGGATCGTCTTTATCTCACACAAATTGCCCGAAATCCGCCAGCTTGCCAGCCATATTTCGGTGATGCGCGACGGCGCGGTGGTGCTGAGCGGCGAGACCGCGGCATACCGCGACGAACAACTGATTAACGCGATGACGCCGGTCAGCCGCGACCATGCGCTGAGCGACACGCAAAAGCTGTGGCTGTCGCTACCGGGCAACCGCCGTACGCAACCGCAGGACTTTCCCGTGCTGCGGGTGGAAGATCTTACCGGCGAAGGCTTTATCGATCTCAATCTGGAGATCCGCGCCGGAGAGATCGTCGGTCTGGCCGGGCTGGTGGGATCCGGGCGCACCGAATTTGCCGAAACCTTATACGGCCTGCGTCCACCGCGCGCCGGGCGAATCTGGCTGGAGAACCGCGAGATTAGCTGCGACAGCACCCGCGCCAGGTTGGCCAGCGGGCTGGTCTATCTGCCGGAAGACCGCCAGGTCTCGGGGCTGTTTCTCGATGCGCCGGTGCGCTGGAACACGGTGATGTTCAATCAGCCGTCGTGGTGGCAGCAGGGGAAACGGGAGGCGGCGGTGGTTGAACGCTATCACCGGGCACTGGGGATCAAGCTGGCCGATGGCGATCAGCCGGTGCGCACTCTCTCTGGCGGTAACCAGCAGAAGGTGCTGCTGGCGCGCTGTCTGGAAGCTAATCCGTTACTGCTGATTGTCGATGAGCCGACGCGCGGCGTGGATGTCTCCGCCCGCGCCGATATCTATCAGCTGCTGAAAAGCGTTGCCGCGCAAAACGTGGCGGTGCTGATGATCTCCAGCGATCTGGATGAGTTCGTTGGCCTTGCCGACCGGGTGCTGGTGATGCATCAGGGCCGCTACAGCGGCGAGCTGGCGCGGCAGGCGGTGACCGTCGATCGCATGATGACCCTGGCCTTTGGAGGGCAGGCATGAAAACGTTACTCAAGAATCGCGAACTGAGCGCCTTCTTTGCCATCGTGGCGCTCTTTGTTGTGCTGGTGGCGCTCAATCCAGCCTATTTCAGCCTGCAGACCCTGGCGATGATTTTCTCCAGCTCGCAAATCCTCTGCCTGCTGGCATTGGGCGCGACCCTGGTGATGCTGACCCGCAATATTGACGTGTCGGTAGGTTCGACCGTTGGGCTATGCGCCATCGCCGTCGGCGTGGCGCTGAACAACGGCTATGGGTTGGCGACGGCTATCGCCTTCGCGCTGGCGATTGGCGCGCTGGCCGGAGCTTTTAACGGCCTGCTGGTCGTGGGGCTGCGCATCCCGGCGATCGTCGCGACGCTCGGTACGCTGGGGTTGTATCGCGGGGTGATGTTGCTGTGGACCGGCGGGAAATGGATCGAAGGCTTGCCCGACAGCCTGAAATCGCTCTCGGAGCCCGCGTTTATCGGCGTGTCGCCGCTGGGCTGGCTGGTGCTGGCGCTGCTGCTGGCGGGCGGCTGGCTGCTGTCGCGCACCGCCTTTGGTCGTGATTTTTACGCCGCTGGCGATAACCTCGCCGCCGCGCGCCAACTGGGCGTGGCGGTCAACCGCACGCGGATGCTGGCCTTTACCCTCAACGGTATGCTGGCGGCCTGCGCCGGGATCGTCTTCGCCGCGCAGATTGGTTTTGTGCCTAATCAGACCGGCAGCGGCCTGGAGATGAAAGCCATCGCCGCCTGCGTGCTGGGCGGGATCTCGCTGCTCGGCGGTACCGGCACGCTGCTTGGCGCGTTTCTCGGCGCCTTTTTCCTCACCCAAATCGACACCGTACTGGTGCTGTTCCGCCTTCCCGCCTGGTGGAACGACTTTATCGCCGGCCTGGTGCTGCTCGGCGTGCTGGTGCTCGATGGCCGTCTGCGTCAGGCGCTGGCCCGCCATCAGCGGGCGCTAAAGTACAGCCGTTTCCAGCCCGGTAACAAAGGGGGGAAACAGGTTGCCCGCTTTCCCGAACGCAAAAGCAAAGAGGTGGCTTAAATGAAGCTGAAGCTTAACTGGGAAAGCGCGCTGCTGGCGTTGCTGATCGTGGAGATCCTGCTGTTCGGCGCGCTGAATCCGCGCATGCTGGATCTCAATATGCTGCTCTTTAGCACCAGCGACTTTATCTGCATCGGCATCGTCGCGCTGCCGCTGACGCTGGTGATCATCAGCGGCGGGATCGATATTTCGCTGGGCTCGACCATCGGCCTGTGCGCCATCGCCCTCGGGGTGATGACCCAGGCGGGCTGGCCGCTGTGGCTCGCGGTATCGCTGACGTTGCTCTTGGGACTGCTGTGCGGGTTATTCAACGCCGCGCTGATCCACTACACCGGCATCAGCCCGCTGGTGATCACGCTTGGTACGCTGTATCTGTACGGCGGCGGCGCGCTGCTGCTTTCCGGGATGGCCGGCGCGACCGGTTACGAGGGGATTGGCGGTTTTCCCGATAGCTTCACCGCCTTCGCCAATTTAACCCTCGCCGGACTGCCGCTGCCGCTGGTGCTGTTCGCGATTATCACCTTTTTCTTCTGGCTGCTGACCCATCGCGGGCGCTTTGGCCGCCACCTCTTTTTACTCGGGCAAAACCCGCGCGCCGCGCGCTATGCCGCGCTGTCGGTGAACGGCATCCCGTACGTGCTGTATGGCCTGGTGGGCGTCGCCTCGGCGGTCGCGGCGCTGGTGATGGTCTCCTATTTCGGCTCGGCACGTTCGGATTTAGGCCGCGACCTGCTGATGCCGGCGCTGACCGCGGCGGTGCTCGGCGGGGCCAATATTTACGGCGGCTCGGGATCGATACTGGGTACCGCGCTGGCGGCATTGCTGGTGGGGTATCTGCAACAGGGTTTACAGATGGTCGGCATCCCCAACCAGGTGTCGAGCGCGCTGTCAGGGGCGCTGTTGGTTGTGGTGGTGATGGGGCGTTCGCTGAGCCTGCACCGTGAATGGGTGCGCGCGACCTGGCGGCGTCTTTTCTCGCATAAAACAATCGGAGCATAAAATGAAATTAAAACTGATCGTGCTGGCGCTGGCGATGAGCGTGGTTACCGCGCAGGCGGCGGACCGCATCGCCTTTATTCCTAAGCTGGTCGGCGTCGGCTTCTTTACCAGCGGCGGCAACGGCGCGAAAGAGGCGGGGAAAGCGCTGGGCGTGGATGTCACCTATGACGGCCCCACCGAGCCCAGCGTCTCCGGCCAGGTGCAGCTTATCAACAACTTCGTCAACCAGGGCTACAACGCGATTATCGTTTCCGCCGTCTCGCCGGACGGCCTGTGTCCGGCGCTGAAGCGGGCGATGCAGCGCGGGGTGAAAGTCCTGACCTGGGATTCCGATACCAGGCCGGAGTGCCGCAGCATCTATATCAATCAGGGCACGCCGCAGCAGCTTGGCGGCCTGCTGGTCGAGATGGCGGAAAAGCAGGTGACGAAGCCTACTGCCAAGGTAGCGTTTTTCTACTCCAGCCCGACGGTGACCGACCAGAACCAGTGGGTGAAGGAAGCCAAAGCCAAAATCGAAAAAGAGCATCCGCAGTGGCAAATCGTCACCACTCAGTTCGGCTATAACGATGCCACCAAATCGCTGCAAACCGCCGAGGGGATCTTAAAAGCCTATCCGGATCTCGACGCCATTATCGCGCCGGATGCCAATGCGCTGCCGGCGGCGGCGCAGGCGGCGGAGAACCTCAAGCGTCAGGGCGTGGCGATCGTCGGCTTTAGTACGCCGAACGTGATGCGCCCGTACGTTGAGCGCGGCACGGTGAAAGCGTTCGGCCTGTGGGATGTGGTTCAGCAGGGCAAAATTGCGGTTAACGTCGCCGATCGATTGCTGAAAAAGGGCGATCTTAACGTAGGCGACAGCGTTGAGGTGAAAGATATCGGCTCGCTGAAGGTCGAACCGAATAGCGTGCAGGGCTACCAGTATGAGGCGAAGGGCAACGGTATCGTGCTGCTGCCGGAGCGCGTGGTGTTCAGCAAAGAGAACATCAACAACTACGACTTCTGACGGAGGATGAGATGGCAGATTTAGACGATATCAAAGAGGGGAAAGACTTCGGTATTGACCGCCCGCAGCAGAATACGCTGTATACCCTGAAAGGCTGCGGCTCGCTGGACTGGGGCATGCAGTCGCGGCTGGCGCGCATTTTTAATCCGCACAGCAACCGCACGGTGATGCTGGCCTTCGATCACGGTTACTTCCAGGGGCCAACCACCGGGCTGGAGCGTATCGACCTGTCGATTGCGCCGCTGTTTGCCGACACCGACGTGCTGATGTGTACCCGCGGCGTACTGCGCAGCCAGGTACCGGCGGCCACCAATAAGCCGGTGGTGCTCCGCGCCTCCGGCGGCAATTCGATTTTAAGCGAACTCTCCAACGAATGTGTGGCGGTGGCGATGGAAGACGCGCTGCGGCTCAACGTATGCGCGGTGGCGGCGCAGGTCTATATCGGCAGCGAATACGAACATCAGTCGATCAATAACATCATCAAACTGGTGGACGCCGGCAATCGCTACGGTATGCCGGTCCTGGCGGTTACCGGCGTCGGCAAAGAGATGACCCGCGACGCGCGCTACTTCTCGCTGGCCAGCCGGATTGCCGCCGAAATGGGGGCGCAGTTTGTGAAGACCTATTTCGTTGAGGAAGGCTTTGAAAAAGTGACCGCCAGCTGTCCGGTGCCGATCGTTATCGCCGGCGGTAAAAAACTGCCGGAGCATGAGGCGCTGGAGATGTGCTGGCGGGCGATCGACCAGGGCGCGTCCGGGGTGGATATGGGGCGCAACATCTTCCAGTCCAGCGCCCCGCGCGCGATGCTTAAGGCGGTGAAAAAGGTGGTGCATGAGAATCTGAACGCGCGCGAAGCGTATCAGTTCTGGCAGGAAGAAAAACAGGGAGAGCTGAAATGAACGTCACGCTAGTGGAGATCAATATTAAACCCGAGCGGGTGGATGAGTTTCTCGAGGTGTTTCGCGCCAACCACGAGGGCGCGCTGCAGGAGCCAGGCAACCTGCGCTTTGATGTCCTGCAGGATCCCGAGGTGAAAACCCGCTTTTTTATCTACGAAGCCTATAAAGACGATGAGGCGGTGCTGGCGCATAAGAAGACGCCGCACTATTTAGCCTGCGTCGAAAAGCTGGAGGAGATGATGTCGCAGCCGCGGCAGAAGCGCAGCTTTATCGGCCTGTTACCGCAGGTGTGAGGGTTATCCTTCACCCTCTCAGAGGGAGAGGGTGAAGGACACTTTATTACGCTTCTTCGACCGAAACGCGCAGGGCCGCCAGCGCCTTGCGCGCCGCCTTCAGCACCTGTTCGCACTGCTCAAGGGTGAGGGTCAGCGGCGGTTCAATGCGGATCGTCTTGGCGTTGTTTAACGTCCCGGCGACCAGCACCCGCTGTCTGAACATCTCGCTGGCAAAGTCGTAGCCAATCTCGTTATCAACAAACTCGATAGCCATCAGCATGCCTTTCCCGCGCACTTCATTCACCAGGTCCGGATACTCCTGCGCCAGCAGGCGGAAACCGTCCAGCAGCATATCGCCTTTCTGCGCCGCCTGCGCCGGCAGGTTTTGCGTCAGCAGCACGTTGATCGTCGCCAGCGCCGCCGCACAGGCCAACGGGTTGCCGCCGAAGGTGGTGGTGTGCAGGAACGGGTTATCGAAGAGCACCGAGAAGACCTCTTCCGTCGCCACCGTCGCGCCGATCGGCATCACACCGCCGCCGAGCGCTTTCGCCAGACACAGAATGTCCGGCTGGACGTTCTCATGCTCGCAGGCGAACATCTTGCCGGTGCGGCCCATGCCGGTCTGCACTTCGTCGAGGATCAGCAATGCGCCAAACTCGTCGCACAGTTTACGCACCGCCGGCAAATACCCCGTTGGCGGGAGGATCACGCCCCCTTCGCCCTGAATCGGCTCAAGGATCACCGCCGCGACGTCGTCGCCGGTTTTCTTGCACTCGCTCAGCATGGTGCGCATGGCGTTGATATCGCCGAACGGCACGTGGCGGAAGCCCGGCAGCAGCGGCATAAAGGGTTTGCGGAAGGTCGACTTGGCGGTGGCCGACAGCGCGCCCAGCGATTTACCGTGGAAGGCGCCGCTGGTGGCGATGAAGGTAAATTTACCGCGCGGCGACTGATAGGCTTTCGCCAGCTTGATGGCCGCCTCTACCGATTCGGTACCGCTGTTGCAGAAGAAACTGTACTTTAGTTTCCCGGGCGTTAAGGCTGCCAGCGTTTTCGCCAGCATCGCGCGTAGCGGGTCCAGCAGCTCCTGACTGTGAAGCGGTTGTTTCGCGAGTTGATTCTCGACGGCGGATACCACAACTGGATTACGGTGCCCTACATTGAAGATGCCAAACCCACCAAGGCAGTCGATAAACTCCTGTCCCTGGGTGTCGACAAGCGTATTTAACCCTCCCGCTTGCCACTCTACGGCTCCGTAATCCCCGCCGGCTGTGACCGATTTTCGATACTCTAAAAACCCCGGATTCACATGCTCTTTAAAGTATTCCCTGACCTCCTGGTTAAGTGCTTTCATTTCCTCATGATCAAGCGTGCGCTTTTCAATGAGATTCAGTGCGTGTGCGCTGCAGGCCAGAGCCGATGCGCTGGAAGGTAACCTGTTCAAAATGTGCTCCTGGGGCGGACGTATCACACGATACTGGATTAAGTATTGCAGGGATTACGCCAGTTCGGCAGAAGCGGTGAAAATCGGGATAAATGCAAAGCAAAAGACGAATTGTGTAAAATTTAATCTCATTGCGCCACTATTGGCACGTTTTATTCCTGAGCTGACGAGATTTTCTGCCTGGCGGCAATAGACGGGGCGATCCGCCGTGGTGCGGGCTGCCCCAGCGCGGGGCAGCCGGTGGTGAAAAAAGAGGCTTAGTCGAGCTGAGAGATCTCCATCGCCGCCCGGTCAATAATGCCGATGATCTGCTTGAGCTGGGCGGCACTGCTGGCCTGCTGGTTCACTTTCAGGTCGAGGACCGCTTTGAAGTTTTCCAGCGCGCGCTTCATCTGCGGATCCCGGCGCAGCTCGCAGCCGACCATCCGCGCCTGCAGGCGCTCCTGGATATGGGCCAGGTGCTCCTGGTTCTCGGCGTGCAGCTGTTTTCCTTCCTCGCTGATAAGGATTTTCTTGCGTCCGTTGTCGTCTTCCACGCTGATAAGGCCCTGGTCCTGGAGCAGATCCAGCGTCGGATAGATCACCCCCGGGCTGGGGCTGTAGTTCCCCTGGGTAAGCGTTTCGATCTCTTTGATCAGCTCATAGCCATGGCTGGCGCTGCGGCTGAGGATATCCAGAATGATCAGCCGCAGTTCGCCGTGGCCAAAGAAACGCTGGCGACGTCCGCCGCCGCGGCGGCCATGGTCGCCGTGTTCGCTGGGATCACCGTGGCGCCCGCGTGGCCCACGCCCTTCTTCATGATGATGTCGCATGGTTACCTCCTGCTGTTTTTGATATATCTAATTTATATCTAAAAAATGAATGTTCGCAATGCTGGTTGCTATTTATTTTTTAAGGTGTTGATATATATGTGATTGTTTTCTGGATGTGGATTTTGATGCGGTTTGTTTTGACTATATCAAAAAAAGACTTGCATTCTTTTTAGTTGGCAATCATTATCATTTGCATCAAGTTTAGATATATCTATTTACCGTTCACGAAGGCAATCGATGATGACAAAAACCAAAGCAGACAAGTACCCGCAGCGTGTCCGCAATGAGCTGCGTTTCCGTGAGCTGACGGTGCTGCGCGTGGAGCGCGCAGGCGCGGCGTTCCAGCGTATCGTGCTGGGAGGCGAGGCGCTGGAAGGCTTCGCCTCTCACGGCTTTGACGACCATACCAAGCTTTTTTTCCCCGAGCCGGGCGCGGCATTTACCCCGCCGCAGGTGACCGAGGAGGGGATTGACTGGGGGGAAGGCGTGCGGCCTGCCACCCGCGACTATACGCCGCTGTACGATGCCGAACGTCACGAGCTGGCTTACGATTTCTATATCCACGATGGCGGTATCGCCAGCCGTTGGGCGCTGGAAGCAAAAGTGGGCGATAAGCTGGTGATCGGCGGCCCGCGCGGCTCGCTGGTGGTGCCGGAAGATTATGCCTGGCAGCTGTATGTTTGCGATGAGTCCGGCATGCCGGCGCTGCGCCGTCGTCTGCTGGGATTACGCCAGCTGCCGGCGAGGCCGCAGGTGACGGCCATCGTTACTATCGCCGATGCGTCGTATAAAGATTATCTGGCGGATCTCGACGGCTTTAACATCGAGTGGGTGGTGGGCCACAATCCGGCCTTCGTCGCCGAGCGTCTGGCGCAGGTGAAGGTGCCGGCGGAGGATTATTTTATCTGGCTGACCGGCGAAGGCGCGGTGGTGAAATCGCTGCTGGCGCGCTTTGAAGACGAGAGCATCGATCAGCAGCTGGTGCGTTCCCAGGCGTACTGGCACAGCAAGTAAAAAGCCATCGTGGTAAAACCCGGATAGCGGCGCGTCGCGCCTTATCCGGGCTACCGGCGGTGCCGTTTTTTGTCGGGTGGCGGCTTACGCCTTACCCGACCTGCTATTCGGCGGTGTTACATCGCCCCGGTAAGCGCAGCGCCACCGGGGAAGGCTTAGCGTTCCGCCAGCGCCTTAAACACCATCGCCACCGCGTGGGCGCCGGGGTCCATGTTGCCGAGCAGGCTATCGCTGTTGAGATAGGACGCGCGTCCGGCGCCGGCTTTGCTTGACTGGCAGGTGCGATCCGCCCCGGCCTGCGCCGCGGCGAAAGCGGCCTGCAGATTCTCCGGTTCGGCCAGCAGCGCCGCCAGGGCCGGCTGCAGAGCGTCGATCATCGTCCGGTCTCCCTCATCGGCGCCGCCGTAAAACTTCATCTGTTCCAGACCGGCGTTCAGCGCCTCGGCCACGCTGGCGCCTTGCCCCAGCTTCTGCCCGGCAGCGGTGAAGAAGATAGACATCAATACCCCGCTGGAGCCGCCCATCACCACCGTCAGGCGTTCGCCGATCAGCGCGAAGAGCGTTGGCAGATCGTTCAGGGGCAGCTGCTGACGCTCGAGCCGCTCGGCAATTTCGCGCGCCCCGGCGGCGAAGGTGGAGCCGGTATCGCCGTCGCCTACTTTGGCATCCAGCGCGTTGAGATGTTCTTCAAGATCGATGAGGGCGCCGGTCACCTGCGCCACGTAATCGCCCACCTGTGGGTTGGCCGAGGGCGTAAAATCCACCCGGGCGCTGTCGAGGGTGGACGGCACGACGTTGATAGTCCGCGGCTGCACCGGCTTCTGCCAGCTGGCGGTTTCCACATCCGAAAGCAGCGCTTTCTCAATACTCTCCTCCAGCACGATGGTGGTCAGCGAGAAGCCTTTCATATCCAGCGCCGTCACCAGCGAGGCCGGGCCTATTAACCAGTCAATGCGCGCCTGCAGCGGGGTGTTGGCCAGCTCGCGGGTCAGAATCGCCATCTCAGCCACCGACACGCCGCCGAGGTTATTGAGCATCACCGCCAGGCGGCCGGTTTCCGGTAGGGCGGCGGTCAGTTTTTCCACCATCAGGTTAACGATTTCTGCACTGTTTTGCGTGGCGATCGTCGAGGCGCCCGGCTCACCGTGGATGCCCATTCCCAGCTCGGCGTGACCGGCCTGATGGCGCGGCGCGCTGTCGGCTTCCTGCGGCAGGTGGCAGCTGGCCAGCGCCACCCCGATGCTGGCGGTATGGCTGGCGGCGTATTGCGCTTCACGCAGGACGGTGGCGAGGTTGAAGCCGCGCTCGGCGAAATAGCCCGCCACTTTATGCACCAGAATGGTCCCGGCGATGCCGCGCGGCTGTTTGTTATCCGGCAGCGAAATATCGTCGCCGACGATCAGCATCTCCACGTTGTAGCCGAGTCGGCGCGCTTTCTCCGCCGCCAGACCGAAGTTAAGCCGATCGCCGGTGTAGTTTTTGACGATCAGCAGGCAGCCCGCCTCGCCGGTCACTGCCTGAATGGCGGTGAGCACCGCGTCGACGCTCGGCGAGGCGAACAGATCGCCGCAGACCGCGGCGGTCAGCATGCCTTTACCAATAAAGCCGACGTGCGCCGGTTCATGGCCGGCGCCGCCGCCGGAGATCACCGCCACGTTGTTTTTATTCAGATCGCGACGGACCACCACCCGGATCGCCGGGTCGCTCTCCAGACGGGCGAGGTTATTCCACGGGCTGGCGATAATGGTACCCTCAATCACATCGTTGACGAGGCTGGCGCGCTGGTTAAAAAAGAATTGAGACATAGTGGTTCCTGAAGAGTAAGCGAAAACTCACCCTCCGGAGGCAGGCCCCCGGAGCGGTAACGGTCAACGTGAATTTTAGTCACGGATAAGGCGCTGGTGGCGCATATCGAGCACGATAGTCTCGCCGGGCTGCACGCTGTTCAGCGCCTCGCCCTGCTGGCTCAGCCAGGCGATCCCCGCCGCGCGGGCGATAATCGCGCCGTGAGCCTGTTCGCTGCCATCGCGCAGGCACAGGCCTTTAACGAAGCTGGCATCCAGCTGTAAGACGGTTGAGGGATAAATGTTGTCGGCAATAATAATTGTTGGCTCGCCGGGCGTCGGCACTCTCTCCTGAACGCCCTGCAGATGGCGCAGGGTGCGCTGCAAAATATCTTCGATATCGATATAGCGCGCCTGCAGGTAGGGGTCATCCAGCTGGCGATACTGCTGGCTGAGCTCCATCAACACCTGATGCCATGCCCATTCCGCCGTGCATTGTTCGG
Organism: Klebsiella sp. P1927; assembly: GCF_018204675.1. Taxonomy (NCBI): domain Bacteria; kingdom Pseudomonadati; phylum Pseudomonadota; class Gammaproteobacteria; order Enterobacterales; family Enterobacteriaceae; genus Klebsiella; species Klebsiella sp. P1927. The sequence goes on from NZ_CP073377.1 coordinate 302,193, forward strand.
TGAGCAGGCGATCGTTGGCGGCATCAAACAGATCGTCATCGTCGAGCAGGGTGTGGTGCCCGGCGAAGATCGCCGCGATATCGGCGTGAAATTTATTTTCCGCCAGCTCGGTCAGGGCGATAAGATCCGCCAGCGTCTGGTCAATGGCCTGGCGCAGGCGCTGCTGCTCGCGGGCGGCATCGGCGGCAGCCGGGCGGAGCGGCTGGATCAGGGCCAGCGGATAGCGCAGGGCAGCGCCTTCGACGCGCTCGGGCGTTGCCGGAGCCGCTGCCGGTTGCGCCGCAGGCGATTCACCGAAGTTATCGGCGGCCAGCGCCTGAAACGCCGCCAGCGCCGCGTCGGCATCCGGACCGCGGGCCAGCAGGCGCAGCTTATCGTTGCGGCGGACCTGCAATAGCGCGATTTGGTTGAGGCTGTCCGGTTTGACGCACTTCCCGTTTTTCTCCAGCAGCAGATCGGCGTTAAAGCCCGCCAGCGCGGCGACCAGCTTCGACGCCGGACGCACGTGCAGGCCGTTGTGATTGTTAATAATGACTGACACCGATTTTGTGTCGCCGTCGTCGGCAAGCATCGGCTCCGGCGCGGCGTCAGAAGTTGGCGAAGGTAAACCCAGCTGAACCCGCTTGGCCTCCAGGGCGCTCATGGCGTCGGCGATCACCTTGTCGATCCCGGCGCCGGAGGCAGCGCTGACGGTGGCCGCCAGCGTCCCTTCCACCAGCGGCGCGGCGCACAGTCGCACCTTCGCGGCAATCGCCGGATCGAGCAGATCGAGGGCGGTTTCGGCGCTGAGCAACGCGCTGCCGATATCCATCATCACCAGCACGTGATCGGTATCGGCCACGGATTCGATCGCCTCCATGACTTTAAGCGGATCGGTGCCGATCGGGCTGTCGGGATCGTCGATCCCGGCGGCGATCGCCAGTTTGCAGCCATCGTTGATTAACATCTGCCGGGCCAGTTCTCCGACACCTTCGCCCAGCCGGGCGCTATGAGAAACAATAACCAGGTTTACCATCGCGATTTCCTTACTCTTTGGCGGCGGCGGCCAGCATCTGAACCATAAACAGCACCGAGGTCGCGCCGGGATCCTGATGTCCGATGCTGCGCTCGCCGAGATAGCTGGCGCGGCCTTTACGCGCCTGCATAGTGATGGTGGCGTGGGCCGCACGCTCGGCCACTTCGCAGGCGGCATCCATCGCGGCGGCGATCGACAGGTGCTGCTCGCTGGACTGGCGCAGGGAGTCCACCACCGGCAGCCAGACGTCGCACATGGTTTTATCCCCTGGCTCCGCTTTGCCGCGATTGACGACACCGTCCGCACCTTCGCGGATCATCAGGTACAGCTCGTCGAGCGTCAGGCTCTGGTGGGCCTGGGTCACCTGCGCGGCGCGAATGAAGAAGGTGCCGAACAGCGGGCCGCTGGCGCCGCCGACGTTGGAGAGCAGCGTCATGCCGGTGTTTTTGAGGATAAAGCCAATATCTTTATCGGCAATCGACGGCAGCTTTTCGACCACTTTACTGAAACCGCGGTGCATATTGAGACCGTGGTCGGCGTCGCCAATCTCTTTATCGAGGCCGGTGAGAAAATCGCTCTCTTTGGTGAAAATATCGCCGCAGCGGTACAGCCAGTCGACGATTTGCGTTCTGTTCAGTGACATGTCGTGCTCCTTAGTTTCCCCAGTTCAGCGCCGGGGTGTGAACCGGGGCGTCCCATAGCGTCAGCGTCTCGTCATCCACTTTCAGCAGAGTGATGGAGAAGCCCGCCATATCCAGCGAAGTACAGTAGCTGCCGATGAGGTTGCGTTCGATGATGATGCCGGACGCTTCGCAGCGCTGGGCAAGGCGGTTATACACGCCATACAGTTCGGAAAGCGGAGTGGCGCCGAGGTTATTAACCAGCGCGATAACCCGGTCGCCGTTTTGCAGCGCGGTTTTGCTCTGCTGCACTTCCTGCCACGCGCCCTTGACGGTATCCCACTGGCGCAGCGTGCGGCTGTAAGCGCCGTTTTCCAGCAGGGTATCGAACATCTCATCGACGGTTTGGTCCAGCGAGCTGAAGCGGCGGCGGTCGATGCCCGGCTCGCCGTGAATGCCGACGCCGAACTCCATCTCGTCATCTTTCAGCGTAAAGGAGGGCTGCCCGGCAGCCGGTACGGTGCAGGCGCCGAGGGCGATACCAATCGAGTGGCCGAGATTGTTCAGGCGGCGGCCCAGTTCAGCGCAGGCTTCCAGCGAGTCGCCGCGCTCGGCGGCGGCGCCGACCAGTTTTTCGATCAGTACGGTGTTGGCGACGCCGCGACGACCGGCGGTATAGAGGCTGTCTTTCACCGCCACGTCGTCGTCGACCACCACGGTGGTGACTTTAATGCCGCTCTCATGCAGCAGCTCGGTGGCGGTCTCAAAATTCAGGATGTCGCCGGTATAGTTTTTGATAATTAGCAAGACGCCTTCGCCGCCGTCAATTTGCATCGCGCATTCAAACATTTTGTCCGGCGTCGGCGAGGTGAAGATTTCTCCCGGACAGGCGCCGGAGAGCATGCCCTGGCCGATATAGCCGCAGTGCATCGGTTCATGTCCGCTGCCGCCGCCGGAGAGCAGGGCCACCTTGCCAGCCACCGGCGCGTCGGTGCGGGTCACATACAGCGGGTCCTGATGCAGGGTCAGCTGCGGATGGGCTTTAGCCAGCCCCTGTAATTGTTCATTCAGTACATCTTCAACACGGTTAATCAGCTTTTTCATTATTCAGTGCTCCGTTGGAGAAGGTTCGATGCCGCCTCTCTGCTGGCGGAGGCAGTCATCGCGTAGGGGTATCGTCTGACGGTGGAGCGTGCCTGGCGATATGATGATTCTGGCTGAGCGGACGAAAAAAAGAATGCCCCGACGATCGGGTTTCATTACGAAACATTGCTTCCTGATTTTGTTTCTTTATGGAACGTTTTTGCCGAGGATATGGTGAAAATGCGAGCTGGCGCGCTTTTTTTCTTCTGCCATAAGCGGCGGTCAGGATAGCTGGCGAAGCGGGTGGGAAAAAATTTTTTGCTGATTTTCTGCCGACTGCGGGAGAAAAGGCGGTCAAACACGGAGGATTGCAAGGGCATTATGCGGCAAAGGAGCGGATCGGGATCGCAATCCTGACAGAGACTAGGGTTTTTTGTTCCAATATGGAACGTAAAAAATTAACCTGTGTTTCATATCAGAACAAAAAGGCGAAAGATTTTTTTGTTCCCTGCCGGCCCTACAGTGATCGCACTGCTCCGGTACGCTCCGTTCAGGCCGCGCTTCACTGGCCGGCGCGGATAACGCCAGGGCTCATCATGTCTACATGCGCACTTATTTGAGGGTGAAAGGAATGCTAAAAGTTATTCAATCTCCAGCCAAATATCTTCAGGGTCCTGATGCTGCTGTTCTGTTCGGTCAATATGCCAAAAACCTGGCGGAGAGCTTCTTCGTCATCGCCGACGATTTCGTAATGAAGCTGGCGGGAGAGAAAGTGGTGAATGGCCTGCAGAGCCACGATATTCGCTGCCATGCGGAACGGTTTAACGGTGAATGCAGCCATGCGGAAATCAACCGTCTGATGGCGATTTTGCAAAAACAGGGCTGCCGCGGCGTGGTCGGGATCGGCGGTGGTAAAACCCTCGATACCGCGAAGGCGATCGGTTACTACCAGAAGCTGCCGGTGGTGGTGATCCCGACCATCGCCTCGACCGATGCGCCGACCAGCGCGCTGTCGGTGATCTACACCGAAGCGGGCGAGTTTGAAGAGTATCTGATCTATCCGAAAAACCCGGATATGGTGGTGATGGACACGGCGATTATCGCCAAAGCGCCGGTACGCCTGCTGGTCTCCGGCATGGGCGATGCGCTCTCCACCTGGTTCGAGGCCAAAGCTTGCTACGATGCGCGCGCCACCAGCATGGCCGGAGGACAGTCCACCGAGGCGGCGCTGAGCCTCGCCCGCCTGTGCTATGATACGCTGCTGGCGGAGGGCGAAAAGGCCCGTCTGGCGGCGCAGGCCGGGGTAGTGACCGAAGCGCTGGAGCGCATCATCGAGGCGAACACTTACCTCAGCGGCATTGGCTTTGAAAGCAGTGGCCTGGCCGCTGCCCATGCAATCCACAACGGTTTCACCATTCTTGAAGAGTGCCATCACCTGTATCACGGTGAGAAAGTGGCCTTCGGTACCCTGGCGCAGCTGGTGCTGCAGAACAGCCCGATGGACGAGATTGAAACGGTGCTGGGCTTCTGCCAGCGCGTCGGCCTGCCGGTGACGCTCGCGCAGATGGGCGTCAAAGAGGGGATCGACGAGAAAATCGCCGCGGTGGCGAAAGCTACCTGCGCGGAAGGGGAAACCATCCATAATATGCCGTTTGCGGTGACCCCGGAGAGCGTCCATGCCGCTATCCTCACCGCCGATCTGTTAGGCCAGCAGTGGCTGGCGCGTTAATTCGCGGTGGCTAAACCGCTGGCCCAGGTCAGCGGTTTTTCTTTCTCCCCTCCGGCAGTCGCTGCCGGAGGGGTTCTCTATGGTACAACGCGGAAAAGGATATGACTGTTCAGACTCAGGATACCGGGAAGGCGGTCTCTTCCGTCATTGCCCAGTCATGGCACCGCTGCAGCAAGTTTATGCAGCGCGAAACCTGGCAAACGCCGCACCAGGCCCAGGGCCTGACCTTCGACTCCATCTGTCGGCGTAAAACCGCGCTGCTGACCATCGGCCAGGCGGCGCTGGAAGACGCCTGGGAGTTTATGGACGGTCGCCCCTGCGCGCTGTTTATTCTTGATGAGTCCGCCTGCATCCTGAGCCGTTGCGGCGAGCCGCAAACCCTGGCCCAGCTGGCTGCCCTGGGATTTCGCGACGGCAGCTATTGTGCGGAGAGCATTATCGGCACCTGCGCGCTGTCGCTGGCCGCGATGCAGGGCCAGCCGATCAACACCGCCGGCGATCGGCATTTTAAGCAGGCGCTACAGCCATGGAGTTTTTGCTCGACGCCGGTGTTTGATAACCACGGGCGGCTGTTCGGCTCTATCTCGCTTTGCTGTCTGGTCGAGCACCAGTCCAGCGCCGACCTCTCCCTGACGCTGGCCATCGCCCGCGAGGTGGGTAACTCCCTGCTTACCGACAGCCTGCTGGCGGAATCCAACCGCCACCTCAATCAGATGTACGGCCTGCTGGAGAGCATGGACGATGGGGTGATGGCGTGGAACGAACAGGGCGTGCTGCAGTTTCTCAATGTTCAGGCGGCGAGACTGCTGCATCTTGATGCTCAGGCCAGCCAGGGGAAAAATATCGCCGATCTGGTGACCCTCCCGGCGCTGCTGCGCCGCGCCATCAAACACGCCCGCGGCCTGAATCACGTCGAAGTCACCTTTGAAAGTCAGCATCAGTTTGTCGACGCGGTGATCACCTTAAAACCGATTGTCGAGGCGCAAGGCAACAGTTTTATTCTGCTGCTGCACCCGGTGGAGCAGATGCGGCAGCTGATGACCAGCCAGCTCGGTAAAGTTAGCCACACCTTTGAGCAGATGTCTGCCGACGATCCGGAAACCCGACGCCTGATCCACTTTGGCCGCCAGGCGGCGCGCGGCGGCTTCCCGGTGCTACTGTGCGGCGAAGAGGGGGTCGGGAAAGAGCTGCTGAGCCAGGCTATTCACAATGAAAGCGAACGGGCGGGCGGCCCCTACATCGCCGTCAACTGCCAGCTATATGCCGACAGCGTGCTTGGCCAGGACTTTATGGGCAGCGCCCCTACCGACGATGAAAATGGTCGCCTGAGCCGCCTTGAGCTGGCCAACGGCGGCACCCTGTTTCTGGAAAAGATCGAGTATCTGGCGCCGGAGCTGCAGTCGGCCCTGCTGCAGGTAATTAAGCAGGGCGTGCTCACCCGCCTCGACGCCCGGCGCCTGATCCCGGTGGATGTGAAGGTGATTGCCACCACCACCGTCGATCTGGCCAATCTGGTGGAACAGAACCGCTTTAGCCGCCAGCTGTACTATGCGCTGCACTCCTTTGAGATCGTCATCCCGCCGCTGCGCGCCCGACGCAACAGTATTCCGTCGCTGGTGCATAACCGGTTGAAGAGCCTGGAGAAGCGTTTCTCTTCGCGACTGAAAGTGGACGATGACGCGCTGGCGCAGCTGGTGGCCTACTCGTGGCCGGGGAATGATTTTGAGCTCAATAGCGTCATTGAGAATATCGCCATCAGCAGCGACAACGGCCACATTCGCCTGAGTAATCTGCCGGAATATCTCTTTTCCGAGCGGCCGGGCGGGGATAGCGCGTCATCGCTGCTGCCGGCCAGCCTGACCTTTAGCGCCATCGAAAAGGAAGCTATTATTCACGCCGCCCGGGTGACCAGCGGGCGGGTGCAGGAGATGTCGCAGCTGCTCAATATCGGCCGCACCACCCTGTGGCGCAAAATGAAGCAGTACGATATTGACGCCAGCCAGTTCAAGCGCAAGCATCAGGCCTAGTCTCTTCGATTCGCGCCATGGAGAACAGGGCATCCGACAGGCGATTGCTGTAGCGTTTGAGCGCGTCGCGCAGCGGATGCGCGCGGTCCATGGCCGTCAGCAGGCGTTCGAGCCGACGGGACTGGGTGCGCGCCACGTGCAGCTGGGCAGAGGCGAGATTCCTCCCCGGGATCACGAACTGTTTTAACGGGCCGCTCTCGGCCATATTGCGGTCGATAAGCCGCTCCAGGGCGGTGATCTCCTCTTCGCCGATCGTCTGGCTCAGGCGGGTCAGGCCCCGCGCATCGCTGGCCAGTTCAGCCCCCAGCACGAACAGCGTCTGCTGAATATGGTGCAGGCTTTCCCGCAGCCCGGCGTCGCGGGTCGTGGCGTAGCAGACGCCCAGCTGGGATATCAGTTCATCGACGGTGCCGTAGGCCTCGACGCGAATATGGTCTTTCTCGATGCGGCTGCCGCCGTACAGGGCGGTGGTGCCTTTATCCCCGGTGCGGGTATAGATACGATACATTCAGTTTCTCTCACTTAACGGCAGGACTTTAACCAGCTGCCCGGCGTTGGCGCCGAGCGTACGCAGATGATCGTCGCTATCGGTGACGTGTCCGGTAGCCAGCGGCGCGTCCGCCGGCAGCTGGGCATGAGTGAGGGCTATCTCGCCGGACGCGCTGAGCCCGATACCCACCCGCAGGGGCGAGCTTCTGGCCGCCAGGGCGCCCAGCGCAGCGGCGTCACCGCCTCCGTCATAGGTTATGGTCTGGCAGGGGACCCCCTGCTCCTCCAGCCCCCAGCACAGCTCATTGATGGCGCCGGCATGGTGCCCGCGCGGATCGTAAAACAGGCGTACGCCTGGCGGTGAAAGCGACATGACGGCCCCCTCGTTAACACTCAGAATGCCTGGCGGAAAATCGCGGCAATCTCCTGCTCGTTGCCTTTACGCGGGTTCGAGAACGCATTGCCGTCTTTCAGAGCCATCTCCGCCATGTAGGGGAAGTCGGCCTCTTTTACCCCCAGATCGCGCAGATGCTGCGGAATACCGATATCCATCGACAGACGCGTGATAGCGGCGATGGCTTTTTCCGCCGCGTCGAGAGTGGACAGTCCGGTGATATTTTCGCCCATCAGTTCAGCAATATCGGCGAATTTCTCCGGGTTGGCGATCAGGTTGTAGCGGGCCACATGCGGCAGCAGGACAGCGTTGGCCACGCCGTGCGGCATGTCGTACAGGCCGCCCAGCTGGTGCGCCATGGCGTGCACGTAGCCGAGGTTGGCGTTATTGAAAGCCATCCCGGCCAGCAGAGAAGCATAGGCCATGTTTTCCCGCGCCTGCAGATTGCTGCCGAGGGCCACGGCCTGGCGCAGGTTGCGGGCGATGAGGCGGATCGCCTGCATGGCGGCGGCGTCCGTCACCGGGTTAGCGTCTTTGGAGATATAGGCCTCTACGGCGTGGGTCAGGGCATCCATCCCGGTCGCCGCGGTCAGGGCGGCCGGTTTACCGATCATCAGCAGCGGATCGTTGATAGAGACCGACGGCAGGTTGCGCCAGCTGACGATCACAAACTTCACTTTGGTTTCGGTGTTGGTCAGGACGCAGTGGCGGGTGACCTCGCTGGCGGTGCCGGCGGTGGTGTTGACCGCGACGATAGGCGGCAGCGGGTTGGTCAGGGTCTCGATTCCGGCATACTGGTACAGATCGCCCTCATGGGTGGCGGCGATGCCGATGCCTTTGCCGCAATCGTGCGGGCTGCCGCCGCCCACGGTGACGATGATGTCGCACTGTTCGCGGCGAAACACGGCGAGGCCGTCGCGCACGTTGGTGTCTTTCGGGTTCGGCTCGACGCCGTCAAAGATCGCCACCTCGATCCCGGCCTCCCGCAGATAATGCAGGGTTTTGTCCACCGCGCCATCTTTAATTGCCCGCAGGCCTTTGTCGGTGACCAGCAGGGCTTTTTTCCCCCCCAGCAGCTGGCAGCGTTCGCCGACTACGGAAATGGCGTTGGGGCCAAAAAAGTTAACGTTTGGCACCAGATAATCAAACATACGATAGCTCATAATATACCTTCTCGCTTCAGGTTATAATGCGGAAAAACAATCCAGGGCGCACTGGGCTAATAATTGATCCTGCTCGACCGTACCGCCGCTAACGCCGACGGCGCCAATTACCTGCTCATTAAAAATAACTGGCAGGCCGCCGCCAAAAATAATAATTCGCTGTTGGTTGGTTAGCTGCAGACCGTACAGAGATTGTCCTGGCTGGACCGCTGAAGTAATTTCATGGGTACCTTGCTTCAGGCTGCAGGCGCTCCAGGCTTTATTCAGGGAAATATCGCAGCTGGAGACGAAGGCCTCGTCCATCCGCTGAATAAGCAGCGTGTTGCCTCCGTGGTCAACCACGGAAAACACCACCGCCACGTTGATCTCAGCGGCTTTTTTTTCCACCGCCGCCGCCATTTGCTGGGCGGCAGCCAGGGTGATTGTCTGAACTTGTTGGCTCTTGTTCATCATTCTCTCCCGCACCAGGATAACGCTGGCGCGAATAGTCAGTAGGGGGCGATAGTAAAAAACTATTACCATTCGGTTGGCTTGCTTTATTTTTGTCAGCGTTATTTTGTCGCCCGCCATGATTTAGTCAATAGGGTTAAAATAGCGTCGGCAAAACGTAATTAAGGGCGTTTTTTATTAATTGATTTATATCATTGCGGGCGATCACATTTTTTATTTTTGCCGGCGGAGTAAAGTTTCATAGTGAAACTGTCGGTAGATTTCGTGTGCCAAATTGAAACGAAATTAAATTTATTTTTTTCACCACTGGCTCATTTAAAGTTCCGCTATTGCCGGTAATGGCCGGGCGGCAACGACGCTGGCCCGGCGTATTCGCTACCGTCTGCGGATTTCACCTTTTGAGCCGATGAACAATGAAAAGATCAAAACGATTTGCAGTACTGGCCCAGCGCCCCGTCAATCAGGACGGGCTGATTGGCGAGTGGCCTGAAGAGGGGCTGATCGCCATGGACAGCCCCTTTGACCCGGTCTCTTCAGTAAAAGTGGACAACGGTCTGATCGTCGAACTGGACGGCAAACGCCGGGACCAGTTTGACATGATCGACCGGTTTATCGCCGATTACGCGATCAACGTTGAGCGCACAGAGCAGGCAATGCGCCTGGAGGCGGTGGAAATAGCCCGCATGCTGGTGGATATTCACGTCAGCCGGGAGGAGATCATTGCCATCACTACCGCCATCACGCCGGCCAAAGCGGTCGAGGTGATGGCGCAGATGAACGTGGTGGAGATGATGATGGCGCTGCAGAAGATGCGTGCCCGCCGGACCCCCTCCAACCAGTGCCACGTCACCAATCTCAAAGATAATCCGGTGCAGATTGCCGCTGACGCCGCCGAGGCCGGGATCCGCGGCTTCTCAGAACAGGAGACCACGGTCGGTATCGCGCGCTATGCGCCGTTTAACGCCCTGGCGCTGTTGGTCGGTTCGCAGTGCGGCCGTCCCGGCGTGTTGACGCAGTGCTCGGTGGAAGAGGCCACCGAGCTGGAGCTGGGCATGCGTGGCTTAACCAGCTACGCCGAGACGGTGTCGGTCTACGGCACGGAAGCGGTATTTACCGACGGCGATGATACTCCGTGGTCAAAGGCGTTCCTCGCTTCGGCCTACGCCTCCCGCGGGTTGAAAATGCGCTACACCTCCGGCACCGGATCCGAAGCGCTGATGGGCTATTCGGAGAGCAAGTCGATGCTCTACCTCGAATCGCGCTGCATCTTCATTACCAAAGGCGCCGGGGTTCAGGGGCTGCAAAACGGCGCGGTGAGCTGTATCGGCATGACCGGCGCTGTGCCGTCGGGCATTCGGGCGGTGCTGGCGGAAAACCTGATCGCCTCTATGCTCGACCTCGAAGTGGCGTCCGCCAACGACCAGACTTTCTCCCACTCGGATATTCGCCGCACCGCGCGCACCCTGATGCAGATGCTGCCGGGCACCGACTTTATTTTCTCCGGCTACAGCGCGGTGCCGAACTACGACAACATGTTCGCCGGCTCGAACTTCGATGCGGAAGATTTTGATGATTACAACATCCTGCAGCGTGACCTGATGGTTGACGGCGGCCTGCGTCCGGTGACCGAGGCGGAAACCATTGCCATTCGCCAGAAAGCGGCGCGGGCGATCCAGGCGGTTTTCCGCGAGCTGGGGCTGCCGCCAATCGCCGACGAGGAGGTGGAGGCCGCCACCTACGCGCACGGCAGCAACGAGATGCCGCCGCGTAACGTGGTGGAGGATCTGAGTGCGGTGGAAGAGATGATGAAGCGCAACATCACCGGCCTCGATATTGTCGGCGCGCTGAGCCGCAGCGGCTTTGAGGATATCGCCAGCAATATTCTCAATATGCTGCGCCAGCGGGTCACCGGCGATTACCTGCAGACCTCGGCCATTCTCGATCGGCAGTTCGAGGTGGTGAGTGCGGTCAACGACATCAATGACTATCAGGGGCCGGGCACCGGCTATCGCATCTCTGCCGAACGCTGGGCGGAGATCAAAAATATTCCGGGCGTGGTTCAGCCCGACACCATTGAATAAGGCGGTATTCCTGTGCAACAGACAACCCAAATTCAGCCCTCTTTTACCCTGAAAACCCGCGAGGGCGGGGTAGCTTCTGCCGATGAACGCGCCGATGAAGTGGTGATCGGCGTCGGCCCTGCCTTCGATAAACACCAGCATCACACTCTGATCGATATGCCCCATGGCGCGATCCTCAAAGAGCTGATTGCCGGGGTGGAAGAAGAGGGGCTTCACGCCCGGGTGGTGCGCATTCTGCGCACGTCCGACGTCTCCTTTATGGCCTGGGATGCGGCCAACCTGAGCGGCTCGGGGATCGGCATCGGTATCCAGTCGAAGGGGACCACGGTCATCCATCAGCGCGATCTGCTGCCGCTCAGCAACCTGGAGCTGTTCTCCCAGGCGCCGCTGCTGACGCTGGAGACCTACCGGCAGATTGGCAAAAACGCCGCGCGCTATGCGCGCAAAGAGTCACCTTCGCCGGTGCCGGTGGTGAACGATCAGATGGTGCGGCCGAAATTTATGGCCAAAGCCGCGCTATTTCATATCAAAGAGACCAAACATGTGGTGCAGGACGCCGAGCCCGTCACCCTGCACGTCGACTTAGTAAGGGAGTGACCATGAGCGAGAAAACCATGCGCGTGCAGGATTATCCGTTAGCCACCCGCTGCCCGGAGCATATCCTGACGCCTACCGGCAAACCATTGACCGATATTACCCTCGAGAAGGTGCTCTCTGGCGAGGTGGGCCCGCAGGATGTGCGGATCTCCCGTCAGACCCTTGAGTACCAGGCGCAGATTGCCGAGCAGATGCAGCGCCATGCGGTGGCGCGCAATTTCCGCCGCGCGGCGGAGCTTATCGCCATTCCTGACGAGCGCATTCTGGCTATCTATAACGCGCTGCGCCCGTTCCGCTCCTCGCAGGCGGAGCTGCTGGCGATCGCCGACGAGCTGGAGCACACCTGGCATGCGACAGTGAATGCCGCCTTTGTCCGGGAGTCGGCGGAAGTGTATCAGCAGCGGCATAAGCTGCGTAAAGGAAACTAAGCGGAGGTCAGCATGCCGTTAATAGCCGGGATTGATATCGGCAACGCCACCACCGAGGTGGCGCTGGCGTCCGACGACCCGCAGGCGAGGGCGTTTGTTGCCAGCGGGATCGTCGCGACGACGGGCATGAAAGGGACGCGGGACAATATCGCCGGGACCCTCGCCGCGCTGGAGCAGGCCCTGGCGAAAACACCGTGGTCGATGAGCGATGTCTCTCGCATCTATCTTAACGAAGCCGCGCCGGTGATTGGCGATGTGGCGATGGAGACCATCACCGAGACCATTATCACCGAATCGACCATGATCGGTCATAACCCGCAGACGCCGGGCGGGGTGGGCGTTGGCGTGGGGACGACTATCGCCCTCGGGCGGCTGGCGACGCTGCCGGCGGCGCAATATGCCGAGGGGTGGATCGTACTGATTGACGACGCCGTCGATTTCCTTGACGCCGTGTGGTGGCTCAATGAGGCGCTCGACCGGGGGATCAACGTGGTGGCGGCGATCCTCAAAAAGGACGACGGCGTGCTGGTGAACAACCGCCTGCGTAAAACCCTGCCGGTGGTAGATGAAGTGACGCTGCTGGAGCAGGTCCCCGAGGGGGTGATGGCGGCGGTGGAAGTGGCCGCGCCGGGCCAGGTGGTGCGGATCCTGTCGAATCCCTACGGGATCGCCACCTTCTTCGGGCTAAGCCCGGAAGAGACCCAGGCCATCGTCCCCATCGCCCGCGCCCTGATTGGCAACCGTTCAGCGGTGGTGCTCAAGACCCCGCAGGGGGACGTGCAGTCGCGGGTGATCCCGGCGGGCAACCTCTACATTAGCGGCGAAAAGCGCCGCGGAGAGGCCGATGTCGCCGAGGGCGCGGAAGCCATCATGCAGGCGATGAGCGCCTGCGCTCCGGTACGCGACATCCGCGGCGAACCGGGCACTCACGCCGGCGGCATGCTTGAGCGGGTGCGCAAGGTAATGGCGTCCCTGACCGGCCATGAGATGAGCGCGATATACATCCAGGATCTGCTGGCGGTGGATACGTTTATTCCGCGCAAGGTGCAGGGCGGGATGGCCGGCGAGTGCGCCATGGAGAATGCCGTCGGGATGGCGGCGATGGTGAAAGCGGACCGTCTGCAAATGCAGGTTATCGCCCGCGAACTGAGCGCCCGACTGCAGACCGAGGTGGTGGTGGGCGGCGTGGAGGCCAACATGGCCATCGCCGGGGCGTTAACCACTCCCGGCTGTGCGGCGCCGCTGGCGATCCTCGATCTCGGCGCCGGCTCGACGGATGCGGCGATCGTCAACGCGGAGGGGCAGATAACGGCGGTCCATCTCGCCGGGGCGGGGAATATGGTCAGCCTGTTGATTAAAACCGAGCTGGGTCTCGAGGATCTTTCGCTGGCGGAAGCGATAAAAAAGTACCCGCTGGCCAAAGTGGAAAGCCTGTTCAGTATTCGTCACGAGAATGGCGCGGTGGAGTTCTTTCGGGAAGCCCTCAGCCCGGCGGTGTTCGCCAAAGTGGTGTACATCAAGGAGGGCGAACTGGTGCCGATCGATAACGCCAGCCCGCTGGAAAAAATTCGTCTCGTGCGCCGGCAGGCGAAAGAGAAAGTGTTTGTCACCAACTGCCTGCGCGCGCTGCGCCAGGTCTCACCCGGCGGTTCCATTCGCGATATCGCCTTTGTGGTGCTGGTGGGCGGCTCATCGCTGGACTTTGAGATCCCGCAGCTTATCACGGAAGCCTTGTCGCACTATGGCGTGGTCGCCGGGCAGGGCAATATTCGGGGAACAGAAGGGCCGCGCAATGCGGTCGCCACCGGGCTGCTACTGGCCGGTCAGGCGAATTAAACGGGCGCTCGCGCCAGCCTCTCTCTTTAACGTGCTATTTCAGGATGCCGATAATGAACCAGACTTCTACCTTAACCGGGCAGTGCGTGGCCGAGTTTCTTGGCACCGGATTGCTCATTTTCTTCGGCGCGGGCTGCGTCGCTGCGCTGCGGGTCGCCGGGGCCAGCTTTGGTCAGTGGGAGATCAGTATTATCTGGGGCCTTGGCGTCGCCATGGCCATCTACCTGACGGCCGGTGTCTCCGGCGCGCACCTAAATCCGGCGGTGACCATTGCCCTGTGGCTGTTCGCCTGTTTTGAACGCCGCAAGGTGCTGCCGTTTATTGTTGCCCAGACGGCCGGGGCCTTCTGCGCCGCCGCGCTGGTGTATGGGCTCTATCGCCAGCTGTTTCTCGATCTTGAACAGAGTCAGCATATCGTGCGCGGCACTGCCGCCAGTCTTAACCTGGCCGGGGTCTTTTCCACGTACCCGCATCCACATATCACTTTTATACAAGCGTTTGCCGTGGAGACCACCATCACGGCAATCCTGATGGCGATGATCATGGCCCTGACCGACGACGGCAACGGAATTCCGCGCGGGCCGCTGGCGCCGTTGCTGATTGGCTTGCTGATCGCCGTGATCGGCGCGTCGATGGGGCCGCTAACCGGCTTTGCGCTGAATCCGGCGCGCGACTTCGGTCCAAAACTGTTTACCAGTCTGGCCGGGTGGGGCTCGATCGCCTTTACCGGTGGGCTGGCGATCCCTTACTTTCTGGTGCCGCTGCTGGCGCCGGTGGTGGGGGCGATTATCGGGGCGTTTTTGTATCGCAAGCTTATCGGCCGCCATCTGCCGTGCGAATGCGGTATCGATGAGTAAAGCGGGACCCGCCGCAGCGCGGCGGGTTTCCCCGGCCTGATGCCGGGGGGGTTATTTTTTGATGACCGCGCTGAGATCGCCAAGTTTAGCGGCGGGGTTCTTGTGGCACTCCTGCAGCATTTTCGGTACCGAAACGGTCTCGACTTCATGCCAGTCAACATAGTCGCCGCCGCTAAAGTCGGTGTTGCGATTCACTACCCAGAAGGCCACCGGGGTCATGCTTTTTGGGTTCATATCCATAAATTCCTGACAGGTCATATTCTGCGGCGTGGTTTCCTCAACCGCGAACGCCGGGCTGGTCATCAGACAGAATGTGGTAGCCGCCACGGTCAATACGAGTGCTTTAGGTAAATTCATTTTCTTCTCCAGTGACAAAATAGGGCTTAAGCCTGAGCGTGCTTCATTTTATTGCGCAGGACCAACAAGCCGATGGCGCTAAATATCATTTCAACGCCGATAAAGGCGGTAATAAATAACCAGCTTTGCTGCGGGTTCATGGCCAGCCACAGGCAGGCGATAAGTAAATCCAACAGGCCGATAAAAATATTCCAGCCAGCGCCGCTTTGTTTGCGGGTTTGACATCCGTTAACGATGCGGGAAATACCGCCGAGAACAAATAAAAAGCCAAATAAAATGGCCAGACTGCTCATACCGTTGAGAGGATTGACGACAAAGCTCAGGCCGAGCACGATCCAGGCGATGGCGAAGATCAGCGCCACCAGGCGTGATTTCCAGTGCTGCTGGCGGAAGACAATCAGGCTGTACAGCGAATAGAAGCCGCAGATCATCAATAACATGCCGGTTACTGTGGCGAGATACCAGCCGGCGACCAACGGCCAGGCCAGACAACAGGCTCCGCAGATAAACAGCAATACCGCCATCAGGCAGGCATGCCGTTTATATCGAATGAAGACGCGTGGGCTAAACGCATTTAAGGTGTAATGGCTAAACATAAACATAATTGCTCCGCAGATCCCGGTTGGCGGCCTGACGCTGAATAAAAAGCGTGAGGGTTTATTCAGCGGGCCAAAAGAAAGGTCTGAGGAAAATAGTAGGCCGCGCGATCGGCAGGCGTAAATAAGAGCGCCGAGGCCACTTTATACGCCTGGTCTGACAGCTGTCAGACCAGGCCCGCAATATTACTTCCGGGCTCTGATTCTCAATGCCCGCGATATTTTTTAAGCTGGCTGCGTTTGGTGATGCTTACCGATTTTAATCAGGAGTCAACGATGAAAAAAGTCATTCTGGCGAGCCTGCTGGCAACCATGATGAGTACCTCTCCGGTATGGGCAACAGATAGCGCGACGGCAGCGCCAGCCGCGCCAGCCGCGGCAGCCACGACGCAGGTACAGAAAGAAGCCGCCGATGTGCTGCAGGTGGCGGTGCAGGGCGCGAATGCGATGCGCGACATCCAGTTCGCCCGTCTGGCGCTGTTCCATGGCCAGCCGGATAGCGCCAAAAAACTGACAGACGACGCCGCCGCGCTGCTGGCCGCCGATGATGCCAGCTGGGCGAAGTTTGTGAAAACTGATGCTAAAGCCAAAATGATCGCCGATCGCTATGTGATCATTAACGCCTCTATCGCCCTGTCTGAAGACTATGTGGCCACGCCGGAAAAAGAGAGCGCTATCCAATCCGCCAACGAAAAGCTGGCGAAAGGCGATCAGAAAGGGGCTATCGATACCCTGCGTCTGGCCGGTATTGGCGTGATTGAGAACCAGTATCTGATGCCGCTTAACCAGACCCGTAAGGCGGTAGCGCAGGCGCAAGAACTGCTGAAAGCCGGTAAATATTACGAAGCGAATCTGGTGCTGAAGGGCGCTGAAGAGGGCATTGTGGTGGATAGCGAGATGCTGGTGGCAGGCAACTGATACTTGTTCCACCCTGAGAGAGCGCAGAGGAAAAAACTGACAAGGATGTCCCCTTAACGCTCGGGCAGGCGGACTGCCCGAGCGGAACGGCTAGCGGCCGATCAGGGCGTCGATTTCGCCATCGATCTCGCGCATGACGCCGGTGATGCGCTGTACCACCTCCAGACAGCTTGCCGGCGTCAGCGAATCAGGCCGCTTTGCCTCAAAAGGGGCGCACAGTTGTTGTAGCGCAGTAATCCCCAGAATTTGTGCTGAACCGTGCAGACGGTGCAGCGCCCGCAGAAAAATCTGCGGCTCATGCCGGGCGATTGCCTGTCCGGCAGCCTGTAAATCCGCGGCCGACGCATCGCGGAACGTCTCCAGCATCTCATTCATCAGCGCCTGGTCTCCCCCCGTATTCTCGCTCAGCACGCTGAGCTTCAGGTGCCGGGTAGCGTGAGGTGATGCGCGGCCCACCGCTAAACGGCTGAGCTCATGACTCAGCGTCTGGACCGACACCGGCTTAAACAGACACATATTCATGCCGCTGGCCAGACACGCCTCCCGCGACTGCGGCAGCGCGCTGGCAGTCACGCCCCAAATTACCAGGCCCGGATAGCGACGGCGTAGCGAGGCCGCCAGCGCCAGGCCATCTTTCTTCGGCATATTGAGGTCTGTTATCAGCAGATCGTAATGTTTGCTGGCGAGCTTATTCTCTGCCTCTTCACCGTCGCAGGCTTCATCGACGCTATAGCCGATAGTGCTGAGCTGGCGCTTGAGCAGTAGCCGGTTGGTGGGGTGATCGTCCGCTATCAGTATCGCCAGCCCGGGTAGAGCCTGCGGTCTGGCGGGCGACGCCTGCGGCGCGTGGATCGCGCAGCGGCTCGCCTTGACCGGCAGCGTGATGGTGAAAGTGGTCCCCACGCCCGGACGGCTGACCATCTCCAGGCGACCCTGCATCAGCGCAACCAGCTCTTTGCAAATGACCAGCCCCAGTCCGGAGCCGGTCTGCTGGCGTCCCTGGCGCGCCTGGGCATAGCGGTGGAAGAGGGTGGCCTGCTCTGCTTCACTGATCCCGCAGCCGCTGTCGCTAACCATGAGGGCCAACTCTCCCTGTGTCTCATTCGCCGGCGTCAGCCGGCAGGAGACCTGAATTGCGCCTTCGACGGTAAACTTCAGCGCATTGCCAATGAGATTATTGAGGATTTGCCGTAGCGCCTGCGGGTCGACCCACAGCATGGTCCCTTCCTGCAGCGCGTTATGGTAGTGCAGATCGATGCCCTTTTGCTGCGCCAGCGCGTCGAAGGTATGACACTGCTGCGACACTAACTGTGCGACATCGCTCCACTGCGGGGTAACCTGGTATTTTCCCGATTCAATCTTGTCGATATCAAGAATATTGCCGATAAGTCCCAGCAGGGTTTGCGCCGTCGACCCCGCCAGCTCGATCGCCTCTTTACGCTGGCCGCCGTTCAGCTCCGGTTTCGCCAGCAGCTCCAGAAAGCCGACGATGGCGCTCACCGGCGTGCGCAGCTCGTGGCTCATGCTGGCCAGAAAGCGGCTCTTGGCTTTTGTCGCCTGAATCGCTTTGTCTTTTTCGCGCTCCAGCGCACAGGAGAGGGCCTCCTTCTGCGCCAGCTCCTCCTCGAGCCGCTGCTGGGAGTCTTTACGTTTGCGCACTTCCCGACACAGGGAGAGTCCCCAGCCGAGGCTGATGGCGATCAGCACCAGCGCAAAGGCGATCAGCTGGTAAAACTGGCGGCTGTACTGGCTCCAGTTCTCTATTTGCTGACTGGAGATTTTCGACCACTTCTCGGTCATCTGCAGAATATCCCGTGGCGGAATAACCTGCAGCGCTTTGTTAAGAATGGCGGCCAGCACCGGTTCATCGCGCGGGATGGCCAGCCGAATGGCCGCGACGGGGAGTCCATCAATGCGGGTGTAGTGCAGACCCTGTGGATAGTAGTGGTCGATCATATAGCGGGCGGAAAGCTCCGAGGCTACGGCGGCATCCACTTCGCCTTCCTCTACCATCTTCATGGCGACGCCAACGTTATCCGTTTCCACCCAGTTAATCAGCGGAAAACGCGCTTTCAGATCATGGGCGGCGATAGGCCCGACCGGCAGGGCGATCCGTGCCGAGCGCGTCAGCAGATGCTGGTCGGGGGCGCTGCCGCGGGCGACCAGCACAAAGGCCACGTTAATAAGCGGATCGCTGAGGGTGACGTAGGCCTGCGGCTGTGGGGTCAGGGTGGCGGCGGGCATGATCGCCCAGTCCTCTTTTTCCATGCGCTTTGCCAGAGCCTGACGGTTGCGCACCAGAATAGGGTCAAACTGCAGGCCGGTCTGGAGTGAGACAATATTCAGCATATCGGCCATGATGCCGCGCAGTTCATCCTCGTTATCCACCAGGGTAAATGGCGGAAAATAGGGGTTCACCAGCAGGCGGACGCGACGATGCTTCTGCACCCAGCGCTGTTCTTCGGGGCTAAAGGTAAGCGGGGTATTGAGAAACGACAGATCGCCACGGTTGAGCCAGTTTTGCATGATCCGCATCGCGGTGTCGCTGTCGACGGCATGGATAAAACGGTCGAAGAGTTGATGCAGCTCTGGCCGATCGTCACGGGTGACAAAGCGGTTGTGTTGCTCCTGCTGACGAAAATAGTGCGCGATAACCAGCGATTGCGAGAAATATTTCGAGATGCAGTGGCCAGTGGTGATGTTGTTGCCGATAAAATACTGATTCTCGCCGCTGACCACCGAGGCGAGAGCCTGATAGTCGCTATCATAAAGGGTGATTTTGGCGTTGGGAAACGCCTGCTGAATAATATCGAAAAAAGCGCAATCGCGGGTGCAGGCCAGCGTGACGCGGCGGTCAGTGGTCAGCGGCGGCAGAGGGGATTTCAGCGAGGTGACCAGCGTCGGCCAGGTTTTAAGCAGCGGCGCGGATTGATCCAGGCCCGGGGCGAGCGCATCCCGGTGCGCCACCTGAGTGAGCAGGGTATCCACCTGGCGGTCGGCCAGGGCGGTGAGCGCCTGCTGCTCGGTGTCATACTGGCGGATAATCACCTTCAGTCCGAGGCTGTGCGCCATCAGCGCCAGATAGTCGGCGTTAATGCCCTGATAACTTTTCTCGTCGCCGTCATAGACGATGGGCGTCCTCTCGGGAAGCCAGGTCCCGACGGTCAGCGTCGGCTGCGCCGCCAGCCATGCTTTCTCCTTACCGCTAAGCGGGATATCGATCGCCGCGATATGAGAATGGCTCTTCAGCTCCAGCTGTTTCATGGCATACGCGGCAGGCGAGAGGCTCAGCGCCAGCCCGACAACGACGGATAAAATAAGACGAACCGCCATGCCATCACCCTATTTTATTGCGTTGCGCAAAGTCATATAGCTCAAGCAGGGTGCTGCAGCCTAATTTATCCATCAGACGGACCTTATAGGTACTTACCGTTTTATTGCTGATATTCATTTTGCTGCCGATGGTGGTGTAGTCGACGCCGCTGAGAATATAGCGGAACACCTTCATCTCCTGCGTTGACAGCGTATCCAGCCGGTTCTGATCGGTGATGCCGTGGGTGCAGAAGCGTTCCAGTGAAAAGGGGAAATAGCTGTAGCCATTATTGGCTGCGTCGATTGCGGCGAGGATATTATTCATTCCCTCTTTTTTACTCACAAAACCATTTGCTCCGCAGTCGGCGCTGCGTTTGCCGTAGAACAGTTCATTCTTAGCGGAAATGATGATGATTGTTCCCTGGTAGCGGCGTTTGCGCAGCTGCTCCAGCACCTCGATACCGCTGAGCTCTGGAATATCGACGTCGACGATGAGCAGGTCAGGCTGCATGCTTTCCGCGGTCTGCACGGCATGAGCGCCGCTGTCGAGCTCTGCCGCGACGGTAATACCGTTGCTGTCGAGAAGGTTGCGAATGGCGATACGTGCCAATGGATGATCGTCAATGATTATCGCATTCATGGGGGCGTAAATCCTGATATGAAAAAAGAAGGGCGATGCCTGGTGCAGGTGCGGCGGGGGTTATTTTTATCGATGCCGTTATAAGGCGTAATTGTAACACAAATCGTTTTGGGCCAGGGGAATATTGTGGAGCTGAGCCAGACGAATATATTTGCATAGCTGGATGACAGCTGTAGGAACGGGCGTTCACTTGCTTCAGCGCGGTCTGCTGTTAAAAAAAATGCAAACGATTAATCTGCTCTTATTAAGGTGAGTTCTCGGGAATATCGTCCGGCGACAACTGGCAGGTAAAATAATAACAATGGCGAAAGAAAAACGCGCCTTCTGGCGAAAATGGGTTTGGAAACATCTGATGGCAGGAATAACAGTACTGGCAATGAGTAGCGCCGCGGTGGGAAAGGATGTCGTCCCCGATGAGGCGCGGACCCGAGATATGATGCGCTGTCAGGATTATCTGCAACTGGATCCGCGCGCCTGGACGCCGATGGTGATTTGGCTGATGAACGATCCTTTTTCACTGGAGCCGCCGGAGTGGACCGACTTCCATGAAGCCGAGCTGGTGCTGACGCCGATCCTCACCGAAATCTGCCGTCAGGAGCCGGATGTCTGGCTCACCTCGCTGCGGGAACGGCTCAATTCTTATCAGCAGGTGCGGTCGCTGAACTAAGCGACCGCGGTAAAACGGCAGAAAAAGTGACTAAATGCGCAGTTAGCGGCCTTCTTCTGCGCAAAGGCTCAGCAGCGGCCCGCTTTTTGCGACAGGGCGTCGCAGGTTTTGCTCGCTAGCGTCGGGTTGGCGCCGGCGCAGATGGCATCCGAGACGGTGCTACCGCCGCCCAGCGGGATCAGCCTGTAAAGCTTCGGCTCGGCGGCCTTCGTCACATAGCAGCGATGGCTGGTTTTGCCGATGGTGACTACAAAGTTGGTTTTCACATCCTGCTGCCTCGCATCGGAAATTGACACCTGCGAAGCATCGACATTAAAAGCAAACGCGGCGGCCTCTTTCATTTTCCGTCGTCATGGGTGGTTTAGCTACGCAATTCATTAATAACAGTGCCAGACAGGTACTGATTGATATATCCCGTATTTTCATCATTTCATCCTTTTTGTAAGTCAGCGGGTTATATATAAGAGCGGGGGGAGGAACGCGTTGATTTCGATCAGCTGGCGCAGGCTATGGTTATTTTTCGGAAATTGACCTGTGTTGTTACATTTATCGTGAGTAGTATGAATTCCAGCATTGCAGGAATGAAAGATATTTCAAGACTACGTTGCGTAGTTAGACAGAAGTCAACAGGAGTGCGGCGGTTATGGGCTGCCCGAGATGCTCTGAGCAATATTTTGCTAAGGCAGAATGCTATCTGTTTTAGCGTAAGCGCAAATTTTCCCTGCGTTATAACGGACTTTTTATCCTCTTAATGGGATAGCGACAACACGCTAAGCCATGCGCGCTGCTCAGCGGTTTGTGGTGCCATTTTAAAATTCAGGAACAAAAAAGCCACTCTTTCGAGTGGCTTAATTATATGATTTTAAAGCTAAAATTTGGTGGCCCCTGTTGGGTTTGAACCAACGACCAAGCGATTATGAGTCGCCTGCTCTAACCACTGAGCTAAGGGGCCGTGGCGAGGGATTATAAAGTAACTGGCGATTGCAATCCAGCGTAAAGCGCGCAGCTGCTGTTTTTATAAACAATGCATTTTCAATCCTTTATAATCATGTTTTAGCCATACAGCCGGAGAAAACATGATTAGCGATATCCTTGCGCCGGGCCTGCGCGTTGTCTTTTGCGGTATCAACCCGGGGAAGTCCTCCGCCCATACCGGCTTTCATTTTGCCCATCCTGGCAATCGCTTCTGGAAGGTCATCCATCAGGCCGGGTTCACCGATCGGCAGCTCAGGCCGGAAGAGGAGCTGCAGCTGCTGGATACGCGCTGCGGCATCACCATGCTGGTAGAGCGTCCGACGGTGCAGGCCAGCGAGGTCGCCTTGCAGGAGCTGCGCAGCGGCGGCCGTGAGCTGGTGCGGAAAATTGAGGAGTATCAGCCGCAGGCCCTGGCGGTGCTCGGCAAGCAGGCCTTCGAGCTGGCCTTTAACCAGCGCGGCGCGAAGTGGGGGAAACAGGCCATGACCATCGGGACGACCCAGGTGTGGGTGCTGCCTAATCCCAGCGGCTTAAACCGGGCGACGCTCGATAAGCTGGTGGCGGCCTATCGTGAACTGGACGATGCCCTGGCAACCCGCGGCCAGTAGCGGAGAGAGGCGACTTTCCCCGGATGGCCACCTGAACGCCATAAAAAAAGCTCCCCGTAGGGAGCTTTTTAACAGGCTGTAGACGATGCCCCGCGACGATTAATCGTCGAGGAAGCTACGCAGCACTTCAGAACGGCTCGGGTGGCGCAGTTTACGCAGCGCCTTCGCTTCGATCTGACGGATACGTTCGCGGGTAACGTCGAACTGTTTACCCACTTCTTCCAGCGTGTGGTCGGTGTTCATGTCGATACCGAAACGCATACGCAGCACTTTCGCTTCACGAGCGGTGAGGCCGGCCAGCACGTCATGCGTTGCCGCGCGCAGGCTCTCGGTGGTCGCAGAATCCAGCGGCAGCTCGAGGGTGGTATCCTCGATGAAATCCCCCAGATGCGAATCTTCATCGTCGCCGATCGGCGTTTCCATGGAGATAGGCTCTTTGGCGATCTTCAGCACTTTACGGATTTTGTCTTCCGGCATCAGCATACGCTCAGCCAGCTCTTCCGGGGTCGGTTCACGGCCCATCTCCTGCAGCATCTGACGGGAGATACGGTTGAGCTTGTTAATGGTCTCAATCATATGCACCGGAATACGGATGGTGCGCGCCTGGTCCGCGATAGAGCGGGTGATGGCCTGACGGATCCACCAGGTGGCGTAGGTCGAGAACTTGTAGCCGCGACGGTATTCGAACTTATCGACCGCTTTCATCAGACCGATGTTGCCTTCCTGAATCAGGTCGAGGAACTGCAGACCGCGGTTGGTGTATTTCTTGGCGATAGAGATAACCAGACGCAGGTTCGCTTCAACCATCTCTTTCTTCGCACGACGGGCTTTCGCTTCGCCGATGGACATGCGACGGTTGATATCTTTAACCTGCTCGATGGTCAGGCCGGTCTCTTCTTCAATCTGCTGCAGCTTCTGCAGGCCGCGCTGCACATCTTCTTTCACTTCCAGCAGCTTCTCAGACCACGGCTTGTTCATTGCCACCGCGGCGTTGAACCAGGTTTCGCTGGTTTCGTTGCCGGTGAACAGGGTGATGAAGTTTTTCTTCGGCATTTTGCACTGCTCAACGCACAGCTTCATGATGATACGTTCCTGAGTACGAACGCGATCCATCATGCTGCGCATGCTGTTGACCAGGTAATCGAACTGCTTCGGCACCAGGCGGAACTGCTTGAAGACTTCAGACAGCTTCAGGATCTCTTCCTGGGCGGCGGCATGGCTACGACCTTTGGCTTTGATGGTGTCGCGCGTCAGCTCGTACTGGGTACGCAGCTCGGCGAATTTCTCACGGGCCAGCTCTGGGTCGATGCTGTTGTCGTCATCGCTGTTGTCGTCGGCGTCTTCATCTTCGTCTTCGTCTTCGTCGTCATCCATCTCTTCCTGAGACAGCTCGGAGCCAACGTGGGTGGCGGTTGGCGCCATATCTTCTTCGGCGTTCGGATCGACGAAACCGGTGATCAGATCGGACAGACGGGCTTCTTCCGCTTCAACGCGGTCGTACTGCTCAAGCAGGTAGGTGATCGCTTCCGGATATTCGGCAACGGAGCACTGCACCTGATTGATGCCGTCTTCGATGCGTTTGGCGATGTCAATTTCGCCTTCACGGGTCAGCAGCTCTACGGTACCCATTTCACGCATGTACATACGCACCGGGTCGGTCGTGCGCCCGATTTCGGATTCCACGCTGGAGAGCACCTGCGCGGCGGCTTCGGCAGCATCTTCATCCGCGGTGTTTTCGGCAAGCATCAGATCATCGGCATCCGGTGCTTCTTCCATCACCTGAATACCCATGTCGTTGATCATTTGGATGATGTCTTCGATCTGATCGGAATCGACGATATCTTCCGGCAGATGGTCATTGACCTCGGCATAGGTCAGATAGCCTTGCTCCTTACCACGTTGGACAAGAAGCTTCAGCTGTGACTGCGGGTTTTGCTCCATAAGACGGTATCCACACTTAATTCGTTTGATTGGTGTCGGCAGACGGGCTGTCGACATTTAAAGCGAGGGCGTACTTATATTATTGCCGCTGCGCCTCTGCGCGGCTGTCGGGGGCTTCCCGATCGATACTCGGCACTTAAGCCGTTAAATACTTTTCCTTCACGTTGTTCTGCGTTTTCTTACTGCTTTGATACAACGTGAAGGATATTGTCTGTCATTTATTTTTTCGCCAGCTCCTGGCTGATGGTCCAGAGCTCCCGGCGTTCTTCACTGCTTAAACCGTGTGTGCGATCGCGAGCTATCAACTCTTCCTGTCGCAGTTCCAGCAGTGAATCAAACATATGGTTGAGCGAGTCGGTGAAGGTTTGTTCAGCGATGTCTTTATCTGCTATATCGTCCCACATCGACAGTTTTTCAAGGGTTGCCGCCTCTTTTGTGCCGCGATATTGCTCTAAAAGTTGCCCGGTTGTCAGACCAGGCTGCGCCAGACAGCTCTTCACCAGTTCGTTGAACAGGCTCAGTCCCGGCATTTTGCGCGAGTCCAGTCCCTCCAGCGGCGGGACTAACGGCGCCAGATCCGGGTTTTGCACCAGCAGTCCTATCAGTATACGCATGGTCGTGCGTTTTAGCTGCGGTGCGGGACGCGGCGCGCCATTTTCCGCCTGTTTTGGCATTAATCGTTCAAGCTGCGCGTCATCTAAAATGCCCAGCTTATTGCCCAACTCCTGACGCAAATAGATGCGCAGCGTTTCGCCCGGGACCTGGGTTATCAGCGGCAGCGCCAGCGTGCTCAGCTGCGCGCGCCCGTCCGGAGTACTCAGATCGACCTGCGGCAGCAGGCTGTTAAACAAGAACGTGGAGAGCGGCTGAGCCTGCTCCATCCGCGCCTCGAACGCCGCTTTGCCCTCTTTACGCACCAGCGTATCCGGGTCTTCGCCGTCAGGCAGAAACATAAAGCGTAGCTGGCGACCATCGGTCATGTACGGCAGCGCCGTCTCCAGCGCGCGCCAGGCGGCATCGCGGCCGGCCCGGTCGCCGTCGTAGCAGCAGATGACGTTATTCGTCACCCGGAACAGCAGCTGGATATGGTCGGCCGTGGTCGAGGTACCCAGCGAGGCCACGGCATAATTAATGTCGTACTGCGCCAGCGCCACGACGTCCATATACCCTTCGACAACCAGCAAACGCGGTGGTTCGGGGTTATCCTGCTGCGCTTCATACAGGCCATACAGCTGGCGGCCTTTATGGAATATGTCGGTTTCCGGGGAGTTCAGATACTTCGGCAGGGCATCGCCCAGCACCCGTCCGCCAAACCCAATCACCCGGCCTCGCTTATCGCGGATGGGGAACATCACCCGTTCGCGGAAGCGGTCGTAACTGCGTCCCTGATCGTTGGTGACCAGCATGCCGGCATCAATAAGCGACTGGCGGTTTTCCTGATTGCCGCCAAACCGTTTTAAAACGTTATCCCAACCTGGGGGAGCATAGCCGATGGCAAAGCGCGTAATCACCTCGCTGCTTAACCCCCGTTTCGCCAGGTACTGGCGCGCAGGATCGGCGGCGGGCTGCATCAGAGACTGTTGATAAAACGCATTCAGACCATCCAGTAACTGGTAGAGGTTCTGCCGTTGATGGCGCTCTATCTGGCTGGGTCCGTTGCCTGCTTCATAAGGCACTTCGAGGTTGTGCATGGCGGCCAGCTCTTCGACCGTTTCCACGAACTCGAGCTTGTCGTAGTTCATCAGGAAGTCGATAGCATTGCCGTGCGCCCCGCAGCCGAAGCAGTGGTAAAACTGTTTTTCACCGTTGACGGTGAAAGAGGGGGTTTTTTCGTTATGGAACGGACAGCACGCGTGAAAATTTTTGCCCTGCTTTTTCAGCTTTACCCGCGCATCGATCAGATCGACGATGTCGGTTCTGGCAAGCAGATCGCTAATAAATACACGTGGAATTCGTCCAGCCATAAGCCCCGTTATTTCTGATGACTATAAACGAAAATAAGCCGCGCATTCCTTTCGGAAGCACGGCCTTACAACTACAACTCGGTCTGAATTGAGAGCGTCGCTCTCAACAGATTAGTACAGACGAGTACGGCGTGCGTTTTCGCGAGCCAGTTTCTTCGCGTGACGTTTCACTGCAGAAGCTTTAGCGCGCTTACGTTCGGTAGTCGGTTTTTCATAGAACTCACGACGACGAACTTCCGCCAGAACACCTGCTTTTTCGCAGGAACGCTTGAAGCGACGCAGAGCTACGTCGAACGGCTCGTTTTCACGTACTTTAATTACCGGCATGTGCCTCTCACCTTTGATTAATTCGGTTTGCCGCTGGCCGCAATGCCAGCTTATTTCAAAATGGTGCGGAATTTTACTGCAACTACTGCTGCTTTGTAAAGCACCGGCGCCTTTTTTGAAAGGGACTTTTATAAGGGTGAGGAGTATACACGAAGAGAGCACCAGGGGTGAGCAAAGTTTTACATCGCCGGTCATTGGACCTACACTGCGCGGTATTGAAGCGAGGTAAAACAACTCATGCGTGTACTGGGCATTGAAACATCCTGCGATGAAACCGGCATCGCGATTTATGACGACCAGCAAGGTCTGTTAGCCAACCAATTGTATAGTCAGGTGAAACTGCATGCGGATTACGGCGGCGTGGTGCCGGAGCTGGCATCGCGCGACCACGTGCGCAAAACGGTGCCGCTGATCCAGGCGGCGCTGAAAGAAGCCGGTCTGACGGCGAAAGATATCGACGCCGTCGCCTATACGGCGGGTCCAGGCCTGGTCGGCGCGCTGCTGGTCGGGGCGACCGTTGGCCGGTCGCTAGCCTTCGCCTGGAACGTGCCGGCGATCCCGGTACACCATATGGAAGGGCATCTGCTGGCGCCGATGTTGGAAGATAATCCGCCGGCGTTCCCGTTCGTCGCGCTGCTGGTTTCCGGCGGCCACACCCAGTTGATTAGCGTCACCGGTATTGGTCAGTATGAACTGTTGGGCGAGTCGATTGACGATGCGGCGGGCGAAGCCTTTGATAAGACGGCGAAGCTGCTGGGACTGGATTATCCCGGCGGGCCGATGCTGTCGAAAATGGCGTCCCAGGGCACCGAAGGCCGCTTTGTCTTCCCGCGGCCGATGACCGACCGTCCGGGGCTGGACTTCAGCTTCTCCGGCCTGAAGACCTTCGCCGCCAACACCATTCGCAGCAACGGCGACGATGAGCAAACCCGCGCCGACATCGCCCGGGCGTTTGAGGATGCGGTCGTCGATACACTAATGATTAAATGTCGCCGCGCGCTGGAGCAAACCGGCTTTAAGCGTCTGGTGATGGCGGGAGGCGTGAGCGCCAACCGTACCCTGCGGGCGAAGCTGGCGGAGATGATGCAAAAACGCGGCGGCGAGGTGTTCTACGCCCGCCCTGAGTTCTGTACTGACAACGGCGCGATGATCGCCTACGCCGGCATGGTGCGTCTGCAAACCGGCGCCAAAGCCGAGCTCGGCGTGACGGTTCGCCCGCGCTGGCCGCTGGCCGAGCTGCCTGCCGCCTAACGCATCCTGAAACAGGCCGACGTCACGTCGGCCTGCCTTCCTGACTACTCCATACTTTTACACAGCGAGCAGATGGCTCCCTGATGCTTGTGCGAGTGCATCACGTCCGGGCGCTCGTACTCTTCCTCACAGCTAACGCATTGATACACGGTGGTGGAGGCGTTCCCCGCCGCGTCATAGCGCGGCTCGGCGATGCCGTCATCCACCTGCTTAATATAGTAGCGCCCGCGGGTAAGGAGCCCCATCAGCGGGGTCATGACAAAGGCAACGACCAGCGCAATCAGCGGCGAGAACGGCGCCAGCGTCGCCCCCAGCAGACCGAAGAAGGCGCAGATCGACAGCCCGGCGGCCAGACCAAAGGAGACCACGCCCACCGGGTTAACGTTGTAGATCATGCCGCGGCGATACTCCGGCTGCGCCGGCGCCAGCTTGAGCAAGCCTTTATTAAAGGAGATGTCGGTCGCCACCACCACGACCCAGGCGATAGCGAAGTTGGAGTAAAAGCCGAGGATCCACGACAGGGCGCTGAACATATCGCCTTCCATCAGCGCCAGGGCAATCGCCAGGTTGACCACCACAAAAATAATCCGTCCCGGATAGCGTTTGGTGGTGCGGGTCCAGGCGCTGGTCCACGCCAGCGAGCCGGAGTAGGCATTGGTGACGTTAATTTTGATCTGCGAGATCACCACCAGCACCACCGCCAGCGTCAGGGCCAGCCAGCCGGGCACCAGGTTATCGAAGACGCTGACGAACTGCTGCACCGGTTCGGTATTGTGCACCGCCGGGAAACGGGTCAACAGATAGAAGCCGAGGAAGGCGCCGATGATCTGTTTGATCGCCCCTAACACCACCCAGCCCGGACCGGCGGAAAAGACCGCCAGCCACCAGCTTTTACGATTCTCCGCGGTCTTAGGCGGCATAAAGCGCAGGTAATCAATTTGCTCGCCAATCTGCATGATCAGCGACAGGCATACCCCAGCGCCGAGCATGATGGCGGTAATATCCACCGTCGACGCGCTGTTTTTACCGGCGAAATGCAGGAAGCCGTCCACCAGCTGCGGATCTTTGACAATCAGCCACACCACCGGCACCACCATCAGCACCAGCCACAGCGGCGTGGTCCACACCTGCAGGCGGGTCAGGGCTTTCATGCCATAGACCACCAGCGGGAGCACCATCAGGGTGGCGATCAGATATCCCATCCACAGCGGGATCCCGAGGCCCACCAGCAGGCCCTGGGCCATGATCGAGCCTTCGAGGGCGAAGAAGATAAAGGTGAAGCCGGCAAAAATAATGCTGGTGATCACCGAGCCGAAATAGCCGAAGCCAGCGCTGCGGGTGATCAGGTCAAGGTCAATGTTGTAGCGCGCGGCGGTGATCGCCAGCGGAATGCCGGTGAGGAAGATCACCAGCGCCGCCACCAGGATCGAATAGATGGCGTTGCTGGTGCCCCAGGCCATACCGATGCTGGCGCCGATGGAAAAGTCGGCCAGATAGGCGATGCCGCCCAGCGCGGTGACCGCGACGACGCCCGGACCCCAGCGGCGGAAGCTCAGCGGGGCGTAACGTAAGGTGTAATCTTCTAAGGTTTCCCGGGTACCGGAAGTCCGCGTTGTCGCGGGTAATTCAGGGTTAAGATCCAGTGATGACATAGTCATTCCTTAATGGTTAGGCATGACTTGAATTAGCAAACCTTATGCCATATTGCAGGGCAGGCGTGGCGCGGAGGTGGAGGCAGGATGATATAAAGAGAGAGCAGAGGCTGCACCATCCGGACGCGCTTGCGCCCGGCTGGTGCAACAGGCCTATTTGCCAAGCATGCCTTTGTCTTCGAGGAAGGCGATAATGGTGCTCAGGCCGTCGCCCTGCTTCAGATTGGTGAAGGTCCATGGGCGATCGCCGCGCATACGCTGGGTATCGCTCGCCATCACCTCCAGCGACGCGCCCACATAGGGGGCAAGGTCGGTTTTATTGATCACCAGGAAATCGGATTTGGTGATCCCCGGTCCGCCTTTGCGCGGGATCTTCTCCCCTTCGGCCACATCGATGACGTAGATGGTCAGATCCGCCAGCTCCGGGCTGAAGGTGGCGCTCAGGTTATCGCCGCCGCTTTCCACGAAGATAAGGTCGAGGTTACCGAACTTTTCACTCAGCGCTTCCACGGCGGCGAGGTTCATTGAGGCATCTTCGCGGATCGCCGTATGCGGGCAGCCGCCGGTTTCCACACCGACGATGCGTTCAGGCGCCAGCGCGCCCGCTTCGGTGAGGATGCGCTGATCTTCTTTGGTATAGATGTCGTTAGTGACCACCGCCAGCTGCCAGGTATCGCGCATCGCTTTACACAGCGCTTCCAGCAGAGCGGTTTTACCGGAGCCGACCGGGCCGCCGACGCCGACGCGCAGCGGGTGTTTATAAGAGTTCATGGCTTCTCCTAGGAACGGAATAATCGAGAGTATTGGGTTTCATGCCGGGCAGAGGCGATGGCGGCGAGCGGGGTGGCCGATCCGATATCGCCGTCCGGCGCGGCCAGCGCGCGGGGCATCTCGGCCGCGTAGTGGTCACAAAGACGTAAAATCAGCTGCTGGGCGGCCTGCTGGCCGAAGGGGACCAGCTTGACGCCGGCCATCACGGCGCTCTCAATCCAGCTATAGCCCAGGCTGAGGGCCATCTCGGGCAGGGCGATACGCCAGCGCACGCCGAGCCAGGCCATCCCGGCGAGCTGGCTTTGCTGGCACAGGGAGCGCCACGGCGGCGGACAGTCCGGCTGCCAGTCGCTCAGCAGACGGGCAAACGCCGCGCCGCGGTTGCGCTCTTCCTCCCGCAGTTCACGAGTTTCCCGGCAGGCCAGCAGATAGGCGGTCCAGCGCTGGGCCGCAGCGATATCGCCTTGTTCGCAGGCGCGGTACAGGCGGGCGAACAGCGGCAGGTCAACGGTAAAAAAGCCTTCCGTCATCTGGCGTCGCTGCCAGCGCTCGAAGGCCGCGACGTCCAGCACCCAGCCGGCTTCCACAGCCCACTCCAGCCCCTGGGACCAGCTGTAACCCCCTACCGGCAGGTTGCTGCTGGCCAGCTGCATCAGCCGCAGGCGTTGTTCCGCTGTCGACATGCTAGTGGCTGTGAGCGTGGTGGTCATGATGAGCATGATGATGACCGTGGCTCTCGCTGGCGTAAGCGCCGGCTTCCGGCTCGAACGGCAGCTGGCCAAAGGTCACCGTCAGGCCGAACTGGCGCAGCATATCGTCCAGCACGTGATCGTGATGGTAGCGCAGCTCGCCCGGCATAATCTGCAGCGGCACGTGACGGTTGCCGAGGTGGTAGCAGGCCTTCGCCAGCATAAAAGGATCGTCGCAGCGCACTACCGACACCCCTTCATCAGCGGCAATCACCTGCACAAACTCGGTGCCTTCTTCGTTGCTGAGCACATCGCCGCCGCGCAGCAGCAGGCCGCGGGGCAGCAGCAGGCCGGCTTCCCGGCCATCGTTGAGGGTGACCTTAACCCGGCTTTTGACGCGAACATCAATCGGCAGCGTAACGCTGGCGGTCGCGGCGGCGGGGATCTCCAGACGTTGAGTTAAATAAAGCATCCGCTCTCCTTAAAACAGAATCTATGGTCACTCCCGTTTTTGCAACACCGATTTTGACGACAAGTTGGCTTGCTTGAATCTATCCGGCGTCTGAATGGGATTTTATTCCCGCGCCTCGATGAGTTCCGCGCCTGATGAACCTCCAGAAAATATACGGCTTCAATGAGCCTTTCCGTTTTACAGGTTCCTCAACAGGCCGGTGGGCCGTTAGTATCATCAATATCAGTATTCGCAAAACCAGATGAATGATTGTTTAAACTGGTGTATTTCTGCCTTTATGCTTCGTAAGTTTGCTGTCGCGCCGTCAGTGCCCAGGCTATTCTGGCCAGCTTGTTTGCCAGAGCACAGGTGACGACAAAGTTGCTTTTCCGACACAACAACTCCCTGACCCAGTCGGCCAACTTGCCAGACTGGTGTTCCAGTTTTTGTATGAATACCCTGGCACACTGAACCAACAAAGTTCGGATCTTTTTGTTGCCCCGCTTGCTAATCCCTAACAATGTCGTCCGACCTCCCGTGCTGTACTGTCGGGGTACCAGCCCTGTTGCCGCCGCAAAGTCACGGCTGCTGGCGTACTGCTTCCCGTCGCCAATCTCAGTTGAAATAGTACTGGCAGTCAGCGTTCCAACGCAGGGAATACTCAGCAAGCGCTGTCCAACCTCATCTTCGTCCAACTTTCGTTTCAACTGAGATTCCAGATCTTTAATCTGCTCAACAAGATAGTGATAATGCTGTTGTAATTTCAGCAGTAACTGGCTGAGATAAAGAGGCAAACTACTGTCCTCAAGAAGGGTACTCAGTCGACTAATAACGGCAGCACCTCGCGGAACGCTGATACCAAATTCCAGCAGAAAAGCATGCATCTGATTAGTTGTTTTCACCTTATCCTGAACCAGGGATTCACGGACACGATGCAGAGCTCGCATTGCCTGCTGAGATTCGGTTCTGGGCTGCACGAAACGCATAGATGGACGTGATGCTGCTTCACAGATAGCTTCAGCATCAACGAAGTCATTTTTGTTGCTTTTAACGAATGGGCGGACAAATTGCGGTGATATCAGCTTTGGAAAATGCCCTAACTCTTCCAGCTTGCGTGCCATAAAGTGAGAACCGCCACAGGCTTCCATCGCGATGGTTGTTGCCGGGCATGTCGCCAGAAATTCGATTAGCTTTGGTCGGGTGAATTTTTTACGGTAAACGGCCTTCCCACGATGATCCTGACAATGAATATGGAAAGAGTTCTTACCCAGATCGATACCAATAAGCGCAATGTTTTCCATGATGGTTCTCCGAATGAAAGCCTGTCCTCAGCATAGTACTGGGAAGGAGGGAGTGACCATCTCATTAAATATCGTTGCGCCATCGGCAGAACGTCTGCCGGCTCGCTGGTGATAAGTTCGCCATCCACCCGCACCTCATAGGTCTGGGCGTCGACGGTGATGTTAGGCTGCAGGCTGTTGTGCACCATGTCGGCTTTCTGCACCGTACGGCAGCCTTTCACCACGGCGATCGCGCTGCGCAGGTTCAGCCGCTCGGCAACGCCATTGGCTGCCGCCGCCTGCGACAGGAAGGTGAGGCGGCAGTGATGGCGGGCGCTGCCCAGCGCGCCAAACATCGGGCGGTAGTGCACCGGCTGCGGGGTCGGAATAGAGGCATTGATATCGCCCATCGGCGCGATGGCGATCATGCCGCCTTTGATCACGGTGGCCGGTTTCACGCCGAAGAAGGCTGGTGACCAGACCACGAGGTCAGCCAGCTTACCCACCTCAATGGATCCGACTTCGTGTGCGATGCCGTGGGTCAGCGCCGGGTTGATGGTGTATTTGGCGATGTAGCGCTTCACGCGGAAGTTGTCGTTATCCCCGGTCTCCTCCGCCAGCGCTCCGCGCTGCACCTTCATGCGATGCGCCACCTGCCAGGTGCGGAGAATCACTTCCCCGACGCGGCCCATGGCCTGCGAATCGGAGGAGGTGAGCGAGAAGGCGCCGAGATCGTGCAGCACGTCTTCCGCAGCGATGGTTTCCCGGCGAATGCGCGACTCGGCAAAGGCCACGTCCTCAGCGATGTCCGGGTCCAGATGGTGGCAGACCATCAGCATATCGAGATGTTCATCGATGGTGTTGAGGGTGTAGGGCAGCGTTGGGTTGGTGGACGACGGCAAAATGTTCGGGTGGGCGCAGGCGGTGATGATGTCTGGCGCATGGCCGCCGCCGGCCCCTTCGGTATGGAAGGTGTGGATGGTGCGCCCGCCGATGGCGGCGAGGGTGTCTTCCACAAAACCGGATTCATTCAGGGTGTCGCTGTGCAGGGCGACCTGGATGTCCATTTCATCGGCGACGGTTAACGCACAATCGATCGCCGCCGGGGTGGCGCCCCAGTCCTCATGGATCTTCAGGCCAATAACGCCCGCCGCCACCTGCTCGCGCAGGGCATCCGGCTGAGAAACGTTGCCCTTGCCCAGCAGGCCGATATTGACCGGCAGGCTGTCGGCCGCCTGCAGCATGCGTGAGATATACCACGGGCCCGGGGTGCAGGTGGTGGCATGGGTGCCCGCGGCCGGGCCGGTGCCGCCGCCGACCATGGTGGTCACGCCGGAGACCAGCGCCTCTTCCGCCTGCTGCGGACAGATCCAGTGAATATGGGTATCGATCCCGCCGGCGGTGACAATTTTTCCTTCGGCGGCAATCACTTCCGTCGAGGCACCGATGGGGATGGTGACGTTGGGCTGGATGTCGGGGTTACCGGCTTTGCCGATGGCGAAGATCCGGCCGTCCTTCACGCCGATATCGGCCTTAACGATCCCCCAGTGATCGACGATCAACGCGTTGGTGAGCACCAGGTCGACACAGTCGGCGGCCAGCATCTGCCCCTGGCCCATGCCGTCGCGGATCACTTTGCCGCCGCCGAATTTGACCTCTTCCCCGTAGGTGGTCAGATCGTCCTCCACCTCGATCCACAGCTCGGTATCCGCCAGGCGCACCTTGTCGCCGACGGTGGGGCCGAACATATCGGCATAGGCCTGGCGTGAAATATTACTCATCGTTTACCTCCAGAGGGCCCATGACCTCGCCGCGGAAGCCGAAGACGGCGCGGTGACCGGCGAAGGCCACCAGCTCGACCTCGCGTTTCTGGCCGGGTTCAAAGCGTACCGCCGTGCCCGCCGGGATATTCAGGCGATAGCCGGCGGCCTGCTGACGGTCGAACTTCAGCGCCGGGTTAACCTCGGCGAAATGGTAGTGCGAACCGACCTGAATCGGCCGATCGCCGTGGTTCTCAACGACCACGCGACAGGTTGCCCGGCCGGTATTCAGGGCTATCTGACCGGGCTTAACGTGATATTCACCGGGGATCATGGCGCTACCTCAGATAATCGGGTTGTGAACGGTGACCAGCTTCGAGCCGTCCGGGAAGGTGGCTTCGACCTGGATATCCGGGATCATTTCCGGGACGCCCTCCATCACCTGCTCGCGGGTCAGGACATGACGGCCTTCCTCCATCAGCGAGGCCACGCTTTTGCCGTCCCGAGCGCCTTCCATAATAAAGGCGCTGATCAGGGCCACGGACTCCGGATAGTTGAGCTTCAGGCCGCGGGCCAGGCGACGCTCCGCCACCAGCGCGGCGGTAAACAGCAACAGCTTGTCTTTTTCTCGGGGGGTCAGTTCCATAACGTTCTCTTAAGTCAGCCAGATTCGGGGAAGTACGGGAGATTTACCGGTGAGATGAGGGCGCAGAAACTGCCATACGTCGCGCATCACCCGCTGGCAAATCAGATTATCGTCACTGAGGAAACGCACCGTCAGCAGGCGGTCGGTCAGGCTGGCGCCGGCGTAGAGGCCGAGCGGCGCCAGCGCGTCGCGCACCCCGTCGAGCAGGGCATCGGTAGCCGGATAGCACAGCAAAGTGCCGACCCAGGGACGTTCGGCGACGCTGGAGAGCTCTCCCTCCTGCAGCTGCAGGCGCTCGACCAGCAGCGGCTCATCGTCCACCCATACCTCCAGCCGGTTGCTGAGGGTGCCGTGGCTGAAGGTTTCGCCAATCACCGGGCGGCCAAGGCAGAGCAGATCCCAGGCCAGCAGCCTGCTGGAGGCGCAAAGATGAAAGGTAGTAAACAGCCGGGCATTCGCCCCGGGAAAGAAGATGGCATCCTGCGGGAGCCACTCCAGGGTCGCCTGCGGGGCAAGGGTCAACTGCTGGCGAACTAGCGCTTGCGCGCCGCTGCTGCGGTAAAACTTGCTGGCGCCAGGCATGGTTATCAGCGTATGGCAGCCGGGGGCAAGGTGCGCGCTAATTGTCAGCTCATCACCGCCGACGATGCCGCCGGGCGGGTGAAGCAGATAGAGGTGACAGGTCTCTTCTTCCGGGTAAAACGGGCGCTGGACGGTCAGCGGGCCGACGTGTTGGGCGCTGGCGAGAACGGTCTTGCCGCCGGCCTGGTGAAAGCGGAGATCCAGCGTAGCCTGCCAGCCTTTTTTGAGTGGTGGTAACACGGTGCCGTGCAATGTTGCGCCCCTGCAAAATCAAGATAAAACAGCAGCAATGAGTATTGATCGGCGGGAGTTTATCCCGGTCATACGAAACGCTTATGTCATCCGTAACCCGGAGCGTCGCGACGGGCGCGAGGGGAAAGCGGCATAACCGCTCCGGATTATTCACCCGGATAATCTTTGCCGTCAATATCCTGATCCGCAGCCTGGGCGCGGCGGAAAAGGCGGCGGATCGGGTTGCGCTGCGCCGCCAGCCGCCAGCGCAACTTTTGCCTTTCCATGCTGCTAACGTATTGTTACAAAAGGGGGAGGCGGCGATGATCGCCTTTGATGGCGAGGAGGCGTAAAAGGGCGGATGAAAGGCGCGATTAGCGCAGGGGAGTTCCCCGGCTGGCGGAGCCGGGAGGGGAGATTACTTCTGCTCTGGCGTTTTTTTCTTCTTCACGCGGGTCCAGATTTTGCTCTCCTGGCGGCGCCACAGACGCTGAATGTTGTCGTGATGGCGCAGGAGGATCAGGCAGGAGAGCATCGACACCGGAAAGGTGTACTGCGGTTTGAACCACCAGACGTAGAACGGGGCGATCAGCGCGCTGACGATAGCGCCCAGGGAAGAGTAACCGCTGAGCAGGATGGTCAGCAGCCAGGTCCCGGCCATCACCCCGGTCAGATCGAGCCCGATGGGGGCGATAGCGCCGAAGGCCGTGGCGACGCCTTTACCGCCGCGGAAATGAAAGAAGACTGGCCAGATATGGCCCACGCAGGCGGCAATCGCCACTAACCCCAGCCAGAACGACGTAAGGCCCAGCGCCCAGGCGCCCCACACCGGGAGCATGCCCTTCAGCACATCAAAAATAAGTACCGCTACGGCCGCCCCTTTTCCGCCAATTCGTAGTACGTTAGTGGCCCCGGGGTTGCCTGAGCCGCTGTCGCGTGGGTCGGGCAGGCCAGCAAGGCGACATACCAGAATGGCGCTGGAAATGGAGCCGCAGAGGTAGGCGAGGAGTACCAGTCCAGGCGCGATTGCACTCATAACGCTGTTCCGTTTTGAAAATGTCGTTGTATTCTCTGCATCTGTGGATAATACGCATAATTCGCCGGAAGTGGTATCCGGTTTAGCTAAAAAGCAGGCAGGGCGTGATGGATATTGTATTTATAGAGCAACTTTCGGTAATCACCACCATCGGTGTTTATGACTGGGAACAAACCATTGAGCAGAAGCTGGTGTTCGATATCGAAATTGCATGGGATAACCGCAAGGCGGCCGCCAGCGATGATGTCAGCGATTGCCTCAGCTATGCTGATATCAGCGAGCGCGTGATCGCGCATGTGGAGGGGGGGAAATTTGCGTTAGTGGAGCGGGTGGCGGAAGAGGTGGCCGACCTGCTGCTGGAAACATTCCAGTCGCCATGGGTGCGCATAAAAGTCAGCAAACCTGGCGCCGTGGCTCGCGCGGCAAACGTCGGGGTGATTATTGAACGTGGCCTTAATCTGAAACAAAACTTTTCAGGTCATACTTGTTAAACAAATTGCGTTTATACCGGTCATAGCATCCGGTCATCAGGCAATTTTACTGGCGATGTCCTTCCAGAACGGTGGACGAATCCGTGTGTACTTACTGTACGCTGCGGATTACGCGCGCTCTGGCAGCCGGGTTGTGCCTGTTGAACGATACCGTGTTCCTGGTTTTTTTCATTTTACTTTTTTAAAGGGTTTAATTGGATGAGCGATATACACTCGCTGCTGGTGGCGGCAATATTGGGTGTGGTTGAGGGTTTGACAGAGTTTTTACCTGTTTCCAGTACCGGTCATATGATTATTGTTGGTCACCTGCTGGGGTTTGAAGGTGATACCGCAAATACCTTTGAAGTGGTGATTCAGTTAGGTTCGATACTCGCCGTGGTGGTGATGTTCTGGCGTCGCCTGTTCGGCCTGATCGGCATCCATTTCGGGAAACCGCCGGCGCATGAAGGCCAGGGCAGCGGCCGTTTGTCGCTTATCCATATCCTTCTCGGCATGATCCCCGCGGTGGTGATGGGGCTGATTTTCCATGACACCATTAAATCCTTGTTTAACCCGGTGAACGTGATGTACGCCCTGATTGTCGGCGGCGTATTGCTGATTGCAGCGGAAGTGCTGAAGCCGAAACAGCCGCGCGCGGTCGGGATTGACGATATGACCTACCGTCAGGCGTTCGTCATCGGCTGCTTTCAGTGCCTGGCGCTGTGGCCAGGTTTCTCCCGCTCGGGGGCGACTATCTCCGGCGGCATGCTGATGGGCGTCAGCCGCTATGCGGCCTCGGAGTTCTCTTTCCTGCTGGCGGTACCGATGATGATGGGCGCCACCGTGCTGGACGTCTACAAGAGCATCGGCTTCCTGAACATGGGCGATGTCCCGATGTTCGCCGTCGGCTTCGTGATGGCGTTTATCGTGGCGCTGATTGCGATTAAAACCTTCCTGCAGCTGATCAAACGGATCTCGTTCATTCCGTTCGCTATCTACCGCTTTATCGTCGCGGCAGCGGTGTACGTGGTCTTCTTCTAAGGCCTGCGCCCTCAGCCTTGCGGCTGGGGGCAACGCTGTTCCTTCCACTGCGCTACCGCCGCAATTCTCCGCCGCGTCAGCTCCTCGCGAATTTCCGCCCCTTTAAAGCCCGCCGCCACGACCTCTTTAGTGGAGACCGACTGCGCCACTTCCCAGGCCTCCAGCAGCAGGCGCCCCTGCGGGTAATCGCTGGCCTCGAAACCGGTGCGTCCGCGGACGTCGGCTTCGCTGGTGAGCGCGATCTGCTGCACGCGCTGCGGTTTGCGCCACGCGTCAATGCTGTCGAAGAGTTTGACAAGGGTTTTCGGCTGCAGAATTGGCAGGGTGTGGATTAGGTCATGGTACTCCGCCACCAGTTTCGCGAGATCGCGGATATCGTTCGGCACCCGCAGACGCGCGCAGAGCTGCTCCACCAGCTTGACTCCCGCCGGACCATGGCCGTGGTGACGCGGCCAGAGCGCCTTCGGCGTCAGCCCTTTGCCGAGGTCATGGCACAGGGTGGCGAAACGTACGTCGACATCCGGCGACAGCATCGCGGCCATCGTGACGGTCATCAGGGTGTGCAGGCCGGTGTCGATTTCCGGATGCCATTTCGCCGGGGCCGGCACGCCGTACAGGGCGTCAATCTCCGGGAACAGCACCTTGAGGGCCTGACAGTCGCGCAGCGTCTGGAAAAAGACCTGCGGGTTGCGAGTAGTTAATGCGCTTTCCGTCTCTTTCCACACCCGCTCCGGCGTTAAATGCGCCAGCTCGCCGGCCTCAACCATCGCGGCCATCAGGGCCTGAGTCTCTTCGGCAATGCGAAAACCGAGGTGGGCGTAGCGGGCGGCAAAGCGCGCGACGCGCAGCACGCGCAGCGGATCTTCACTAAACGCGGGAGAGACATGGCGCAGCAGGCGCTGACGGAGATCGTTCTGTCCGCCGTAGGGGTCGATAATTGCGCCGTCGGCATCCTGGGCGAGGGCGTTGACCGTCAGGTCGCGGCGCAGCAGATCGGCTTCGAGGGTGACGTCCGGGGCGGCATAGCAGGTAAAACCGGTATAGCCCGCGCCGGATTTGCGCTCGGTGCGGGCCAGGGCATACTCTTCCCGGCTTTGCGGATGGAGGAACACGGGAAAATCGCGGCCTACCTGTTGATAGCCCGCGTCTAGCATCTGTTGCGGGGTGGCGCCCACCACCACCCAGTCTCGGTCTTTGACCGGCAGCCCTAGCAGCGCGTCACGCACCGCGCCACCGACCAGATAACTCTTCACGCCTGATTCTCCCGTATCCGTTTTTCGCAAGATGATACGTAAGTCTGGCAGAGAAGACGAATTAGTTCATCCACCGGTCTTTACGTTTGCGGCTTGGCACCAGATGCGGCAGCACCAGACCGAGCAGCAGACCGACGCCCAGCACACCGCCGCCGTACATAAACCACTGCATGATAATGGTGCGCTGTTTATCATCAAGCTGCAGATTTGCCGCATTCACCTTCTTCTGCGCGACAACCAGCTCGTTTTTCAACTTTTGGTTCTCGTCCTTCAACGCGTTAATCACGCTGTCGCTGCCGGCGACTTTCTTCTGCATATCCGCCGTGCGCTGGTTCCAGGTGGCATCGATGTTATTCAGCTTATCGGTCAGCGTCTTGACCTGGTTTTCCAGATCCGGGACGCGGGTGCGCAGGCTGGGCTCGTTGCTCAGCTCTTTCAGCGGGATCCAGGCGGTACGGCCGTTGCTATCGCGAATTTGCGCGTAACTGGTGCTGTCGTTCGTTTGCAGTACCGACACTTCTTCCCCGGCGTTGATGGTGCCGACCAGACGATAATTATCGCCCGGGCCGCTGCGAACCCAGGTGTTCAGCTCATCGGAAACGTAGCGCTTTTCTTCTGCGTGAACCGCCGTGGCGGCGCTAAGCGCGAGCAAAGTAAAAGTAATCAGGCGTAATTTTGGCATCAGGTCATCGTTTGGTCATAAAAAGTGGAACGATAGTAGAGGCATCGCCAGAGCGACGCAAAGTTTTCCGCCACAATCGGAATCATCCAAGAGGTGGCCCGGCAAAAAGCGCGTTGCATGGCGATTCACCGCAAAATACTATCTACTGACAAAAAATATCGTCGTAAGTTCGCCGCAATTTGTCGGCGCAGCACAGAAGCGGAAGAATTCAGTCATGGCTCAAGAAATCGAACTCAAGTTTATCGTCGCTCAGGATGGGGTAGAGACGCTGCGCGAGCAGCTCAATGCGCTCGAGGCGAAACATACGCCCGCGGGCCAGTTGCTGAACATTTATTACGAAACCGCCGATAACTGGCTGCGTCGTCACGATATGGGCCTGCGCATCCGCGGCGATCAGGGGCGTTATGAGATGACGCTGAAAATCGCCGGTCGGGTGGTCGGCGGCCTGCACCAGCGCCCGGAATATAATATTCCACTGGATAAACCGGAGCTGGCGCTTGAGCGCCTGCCGGCGGAGGTCTGGCCGCAAGGGGAACTTCCGGCCGCGCTGGCGGAGCATGTCCAGCCGCTGTTCAGCACCGATTTTGCCCGTGAACGCTGGGTGATCCAGGAAGGAAAGAGTGAGATTGAGATTGCCCTCGATCGCGGCGAAGTAAAGGCGGGCGAACATCAGGAGCCGATCTGCGAACTGGAGCTGGAGCTGCTCGCCGGGGAGACCGCCGATCTGCTGCGCCTCGCGCATCGTTTGCTGGAGAGCGGCGTCCTGCGTCAGGGGAGCCTGAGCAAAGCCGCGCGCGGGTATCATCTGGCGCAAGGTAACAATGAGCGTCCGGTGACCCGGCTGGCGGTGCTGCCGGTGGCAGCGAAGGCCAGCGTGGAGCAAGGGCTGGAGGCGGCGCTGGAGAGCGCCCTGGCGCATTGGCTGTATCACGACGAGATCTGGCTGCGCGGCAACGCAAAAGCCAAAGCGGAAATTCTGCTGGCGATAGCCCGCGTGCGCCATGCCCTCGTGCTGTTCGGCGGCATCGTGCCGCGTAAGGCGACCACCCACCTCCGCGCGTTGCTGAACGACGCCGACGCCGTTCTGCTGGCTGCGGACACCGCCGACGAAGCGTTATTCCGCACCGAGGTCGTTGGCGCCAAACTGGCCCTGACCGAATGGCTGGTCCAGCGCGGCTGGCGTCCGTTCCTCAACGAGGCGGGAGAGAAAAAAATAGCCGGCTCGTTCAAACGGTTTGCCGATATTCACCTCTCGCGGGTGGCGGCCGAGCTGCGCAGCGCCGTGCAGCATCTGGCGGTAGAAGATGCCGCTGACCAGTTGCCGAAGCTGTCCCGCGACATCGACAGCGTCCAGCTGCTGGCGGGCGCCTATGGCGACGCCGTCGCGCCGTGGCTGGAGAACTGGCAGGAACTTCAGCGTGCGATAGAGCATGACGACCGCAGCGTGTTTGAATATTTCCGTCGCCAGGCGCTGGCTGCCGAGCCGTTCTGGCTGCATAGTGGAAAACGATAATTACAGGCCAGGGAGCCCTTATGATGCCGCTTTCTCCGCAGTTACAGCAGCACTGGCAGACGGTCGCTGACCGTCTGCCAACGGATTTTCCCGTTGCCGAACTGAGCCCACAGGCCAGGTCGGTGATGGCATTCAGCGATTTTGTCGAACAGAGTGTGATCGCTCAGCCGGGCTGGCTGAATGAGCTTGCGGACTCCGCGCCGGCGGCGGAAGAGTGGCGGCATTACGAAGCCTGGCTGCAGGAGCGCCTGCAGGCCGTCACTGACGAAGCGGGGTTGATGCGAGAGCTGCGTCTCTTCCGCCGCCAGATGATGGTCCGCATCGCCTGGGCGCAGGCGCTGTCGCTGGTGCGCGAAGAAGAGACGCTGCAGCAGCTGAGCGTCCTGGCGGAGACCCTGATTGTCGCCGCCCGCGACTGGCTGTACGCCGCCTGCTGTAAAGAGTGGGGAACGCCATGCAACGCCGAGGGTCAGCCGCAGCCGCTGCTGATCCTCGGGATGGGAAAGCTGGGCGGCGGCGAGCTGAACTTCTCTTCCGATATCGATCTGATCTTTGCCTGGCCGGAGCATGGCGCCACCCGCGGCGGCCGCCGCGAGCTGGATAACGCCCAGTTCTTTACCCGCCTGGGGCAGCGGCTTATCAAGGCGCTCGACCAGCCGACGCAGGACGGCTTTGTTTATCGGGTGGACATGCGCCTGCGGCCGTTTGGCGACAGCGGGCCGCTGGTGCTCAGCTTTGCGGCGCTGGAAGATTATTACCAGGAGCAGGGGCGGGACTGGGAACGCTACGCGATGGTGAAAGCGCGGATCATGGGCGATAACGACGGCGCCTACGCCAGCGAACTGCGCGCGATGCTTCGCCCCTTCGTCTTCCGCCGCTATATCGACTTCAGCGTGATCCAGTCGCTGCGTAACATGAAAGGCATGATCGCCCGTGAAGTGCGGCGTCGCGGGCTGAAAGACAACATCAAGCTCGGCGCCGGCGGCATTCGTGAAATTGAATTTATCGTTCAGGTCTTTCAGCTGATCCGCGGCGGTCGCGAACCTGCGCTGCAGCAGCGCGCGCTATTGCCGACACTGGCGGCGATTGATGAGCTGCATCTGCTGCCGGAAGGCGACGCGACGCTGCTGCGCGCGGCCTATCTGTTCCTGCGCCGGCTGGAAAACCTGCTGCAAAGTATCAACGATGAACAGACCCAGACCCTGCCACAGGATGAACTGAACCGCGCCAGACTGGCGTGGGGGATGCATACCGATGACTGGGAGACGCTGAGCGCGCAGCTGGCGAACCATATGGCCAACGTACGGCGGGTGTTTAATGAACTGATCGGCGATGACGAGGCTCAGTCGCCAGATGAGCAGCTGGCCGAGTACTGGCGCGAGCTGTGGCAGGATGCGCTGGAAGAAGATGACGCCAGTCCGGCGCTGGCGCATTTAAACGACGCCGACCGCCGCAGCGTGCTGGCGCTGATTGCCGATTTCCGCAAAGAGCTGGATCGGCGCACCATCGGCCCGCGCGGCCGCCAGGTGCTGGATCAGCTGATGCCGCATCTGCTGAGCGAAATCTGCTCGCGCGCCGATGCGCCGCTGCCTCTGGCGCGGATCACGCCGCTGTTGACCGGCATCGTCACCCGCACCACCTATCTTGAACTGCTGAGCGAATTCCCCGGCGCGCTGAAACACCTGATTACGCTCTGCGCGGCATCGCCGATGGTCGCCAGCCAGCTGGCGCGCCACCCGCTGCTGCTGGATGAGCTGCTGGATCCCAACACCCTCTATCAGCCGACGGCGACCGATGCCTATCGCGACGAGCTGCGTCAGTATCTGCTGCGGGTGCCGGAAGAGGATGAAGAGCAGCAGCTGGAGGCGTTGCGCCAGTTCAAGCAGGCGCAGCAGCTGCATATCGCGGCGGCGGATATCGCCGGCACCCTGCCGGTGATGAAGGTCAGCGACCATTTAACCTGGCTTGCCGAAGCGATCCTCGATGCGGTGGTGCAGCAGGCATGGGGGCAGATGGTGGCTCGCTACGGCCTGCCGACCCACCTGCACGATCGCCAGGGGCGCGGCTTCGCCGTCGTCGGCTACGGTAAGCTCGGCGGTTG
Source organism: Klebsiella sp. P1927 (assembly GCF_018204675.1). Lineage (NCBI taxonomy): Bacteria > Pseudomonadati > Pseudomonadota > Gammaproteobacteria > Enterobacterales > Enterobacteriaceae > Klebsiella > Klebsiella sp. P1927. The sequence continues at coordinate 346,676 of NZ_CP073377.1, forward strand.
GGAGCTGGGCTACAGCTCCGATCTCGACCTGGTGTTCCTCCATGACTGCCCGGCGGAGGTGATGACCGACGGCGAGCGGGAGATTGACGGCCGTCAGTTCTACCTGCGGCTGGCCCAGCGGATCATGCATCTGTTCAGCACCCGCACCTCGTCCGGTATTCTCTACGAAGTGGACGCCCGGCTGCGCCCTTCCGGCGCGGCGGGGATGCTGGTTACCACCGCTGACGCGTTTGCCGACTATCAGCAGAACGAGGCCTGGACGTGGGAGCATCAGGCGCTGGTGCGCGCCCGCGTGGTCTATGGCGACCCGGCGTTGCAGGCGCGCTTTGACGCCATTCGTCGCGATATCCTGACCACCCCGCGGGAGGGCGCAACCCTGCAGACCGAGGTTCGCGAGATGCGCGAGAAGATGCGCGCCCACCTCGGCAACAAGCATCCCAATCGTTTTGATATCAAAGCCGATGCCGGCGGGATCACGGATATTGAATTTATTACCCAGTATCTGGTCCTACGCTATGCCAGCGACAAGCCGAAGCTGACCCGCTGGTCTGATAATGTGCGTATTCTCGAGCTGCTGGCGCAGAACGACATCATGGACGAAGAGGAAGCGCGCGCCTTAACGCACGCGTACACCACCTTGCGTGACGCGCTCCATCACCTGGCCCTGCAGGAGCTGCCGGGACACGTGGCGCCAGAGGCCTTCAGCCGGGAGCGCGAGCAGGTCAGCGCCAGCTGGCAGAAATGGCTGATGGCTTAACTATAAAATCGGGTGTGCTATTATCGCGCGCAAAGTTTGCGTCTCGCAGGAGAGAGTCATGAAAGTAACGCTGCCGGAGTTTGAACGTGCAGGAGTGTTGGTGGTGGGTGATGTGATGCTGGACCGCTACTGGTACGGCCCCACCAGTCGTATTTCCCCGGAAGCCCCGGTGCCGGTGGTGAAGGTGGAAAATATCGAAGAACGTCCTGGCGGCGCGGCAAACGTAGCGATGAACATTGCCTCGCTGGGGGCAACCTCGCGCCTGGTGGGATTGACCGGGATTGATGACGCCGCCCGCGCGCTGAGCCAGGCGCTGGCCAACGTCAATGTGAAGTGCGACTTCGTCTCCGTCCCGACTCACCCGACTATCACCAAGCTGCGGGTGCTGTCGCGCAATCAACAGCTGATCCGCCTCGACTTTGAAGAGGGCTTCTCCGGCGTCGATCCGCAGCCGATGCACGAGCGCATTCAGCAGGCGCTGGGCTCTATTGGCGCGCTGGTCCTTTCGGACTATGCCAAAGGGGCGCTGACCAGCGTCCAGACCATGATCCGACTCGCACGCGAAGCGGGCGTGCCGGTGCTGATCGATCCGAAAGGCACCGATTTCGAACGCTATCGCGGCGCGACGTTGCTCACCCCGAACCTCTCTGAGTTTGAAGCGGTGGTGGGCAAGTGCCAGGATGAAGCGCAGATCGTTGAGCGCGGCATGAAGCTCATCGCCGAATTCGAACTGTCGGCGCTGCTGGTGACGCGCTCTGAGCAGGGGATGACGCTGCTGCAGCCGGGGCGTCCGCCGCTGCATATGCCGACCCAGGCCCAGGAAGTGTACGACGTGACCGGCGCCGGCGACACGGTGATTGGCGTACTGGCGGCGACCCTGGCGTCCGGCAACACCCTGGAAGAGGCCTGCTATTTCGCTAACGCCGCGGCGGGCGTGGTGGTCGGTAAGCTGGGTACATCCACCGTTTCCCCTGTCGAGCTGGAAAACGCGGTCCGCGGCCGGGCTGAGACCGGCTTTGGCGTGATGAGCGAAGAGGAGCTCAAACAGGCGGTTGCGGCGGCGCGCAAGCGCGGCGAGAAAGTGGTGATGACCAACGGCGTCTTCGACATTCTGCATGCCGGTCATGTCTCCTATCTGGCGAATGCGCGCAAGCTGGGCGACCGTCTGATCGTGGCGGTCAACAGCGATGCCTCCACCAAACGTCTGAAAGGCGAAACCCGCCCGGTGAACCCGCTGGAACAGCGGATGATCGTGCTGGGGGCGCTGGAAGCCGTCGACTGGGTGGTCTCCTTCGAAGAAGATACTCCGCAGCGCCTGATCGCTGGCATCCTGCCGGATCTGCTGGTCAAGGGCGGCGACTACAAACCGGAGCAGATCGCCGGCAGTGAAGAGGTCTGGGCGAACGGTGGCGAAGTGCTGGTGCTCAACTTTGAAGATGGCTGCTCAACTACCAATATTATTAAGAAAATACAAAAAGATAGCGACAAATAAGCTTTTCGCTATTCACCGGTTTGTACGGTGAAGCATCACGGCCTGCGATAGACGTATCGCGGGCCGTTTTTATTTAATCATGTGGAAAATGATTTAGCGCAATAAATAATCATGTTAAGCGCATTTTTCGTACAAATCGCGTTAAGGTAAGCGTAAATACTGAAGTGAGTAAAAGGCATATGACTGATCAGAACATCCACCGCTGAAGGAGTATGCGCATGAACCATAACGATATGTATTCAATGAAGAATTTTGATTTTTTGGCGCGGAGTTTCGCCAGAATGCACGCCCAGGGCCAGCCAGTTGATCTTCAGGCCATTGTCGGCAATATGGATGAAGAACATCGTGAATGGTTTTGCCAGCGCTATGAACTGTACTGTCGCCAGGTGAGTAGTCAGGCGGAAGCCGCCCATTAAGCCAAACGCAAAACGGGCCCCAAGGGGCCCGTTTTTTACTGCTGCTCTTCGCTGCCCGGCGTCGCCGCCGGGCGGTTTTCGAGGTCATTCAGGCGCTGCTCCAGCAGCGCCAGTTTTTCCCGGGTCCGCAGCAGCACCTGAGTCTGCACGTCAAACTCTTCGCGGCTAACCAGATCCAGACGGGTCAGCTGCGACTGTAGCGCCTGGCGGATTTTCTTCTCAACATCCTCACCCAGATCGCGAAGTCCTTTTGGCATCGACTCATGGACCTGGCGGGCGATTTGTTCAATTTTTTTCGGGTCAATCATGGTGGTTTCCTGCTCGGGTCGGATGATTGATCATTGTAGTGCGAACCAGGCCGCCTATAAACCAGAAATGTTTGAAGCTTATGCATTGCCGAGGATAGTCAATAGCGTTATAGTTATCTCGCTTATTCTCAGGGCGGGGCGAAATTCCCCACCGGCGGTAAATCAACCATGGCGTTGAAAGCCCGCGAGCGCTTCCCGTGACTACGGGAAGGTCAGCAGATCCGGTGTAATTCCGGGGCCGACGGTTAAAGTCCGGATGGGAGAGAGTAACGGCACAGTCGGGCCCAGGCCCGCTCGCGTTGACTTTTGCCGCTAAACCGGCGCTCCTAAGACTGCCCTGATTCTGGTAACCATAATTTTAATGAGGTTTTTTTACCATGAATCAGACGCTCCTTTCTTCTTTTGGTACCGCTTTTGAACGTGTGGAACACGCTTTGAACGCCCTGCGCGAAGGCCGCGGCGTGATGGTGCTTGATGATGAAGACCGTGAAAACGAAGGCGATATGATCTTCGCCGCTGAAACCATGACCGTTGAGCAGATGGCGCTGACCATTCGTCACGGCAGCGGCATTGTGTGCCTGTGCCTGACCGAAGAACGCCGCAAACAGCTGGATCTGCCGATGATGGTAGAGAACAACACCAGCGCCTACGGCACTGGCTTCACCGTGACCATCGAAGCGGCCGAAGGTGTGACCACCGGCGTCTCCGCTGCCGACCGCGTGACCACCGTCCGCGCGGCCATCGCCGACGGCGCGAAACCTTCCGATCTTAACCGTCCAGGTCACGTCTTCCCGCTGCGTGCGCAGCCGGGCGGCGTACTGACCCGCGGCGGCCACACCGAAGCCACTATCGACCTCGTGACCCTGGCTGGCTTTAAACCAGCAGGCGTGCTGTGCGAGCTGACCAATGACGATGGCACCATGGCCCGCGCGCCGGAGTGCATCAAGTTCGCTCAGCAGCACAATATGGCGGTAGTCACGATTGAAGATCTGGTGGCCTATCGTCGCGAACATGAGCGTAAAGCCAGCTAAATAGCGGTTCGCTACGCCCGAGCACAGCCCACTTGTTAGTGGGCTGTGTTGTTTCTGCGCTTTAACCGATGCCCATCGTCTGGAGTACCACCAGGCTCAGCCCCATGACCGACATCCCGCACAGGACGCCGTAGCTTGGATTGCTTTGCGGATCGATCTCTTTCGCCAGCGGCATCAGTTCATCGACCGACAGCGCCACCATAATTCCGGCGACGGCAGCCATGATCGCGCCCATCACCAGCGGCGAGACCAGGCTCCCCAGAATCAACCACGCCAGCACGCCGCCCAAAATTTCCGCCATGCCGGAAAGCCCGGCCCAGAGCACCGCTTTGCTGCGCGAGCCGGTGGCGGCATACACCGGTCCGGCAACCGCCAGTCCTTCCGGAATATTGTGCAGGGCGACGGCAAGGGCGACGCCCATGCCAAGCTCGAGGTTGTTGCTGGCCGTGACATAGGTGGCGATCCCTTCCGGAAAGTTATGCAGGCTGATCCCCAGCGTCAGAAGAATAGCGGTGCGGCGTAAGTTGCGCGGGCGCGGCATGGCGGGAGTCATCAGATCCTGCGGGTGGGCGTGCGGCAGCAGGCGGTCAAGGCCAAAGTAGCCCAGCAGGCCGACAACAAACATTCCGTAGCCGAGCAGCGGCGACATGCCCTCGGCGGCCAGCGCGGCAGGCAGCATTTCCATCAACGAAATCAATAGCATAATCCCGGCGGCAAAGCCGAGGGAGAAGCCAAGCAGGCGGTTAGAGGGTTTCTGGCCAATCACGCCGAATATGGCGCCAATGAAGGTTGCGCTACCGGCTAACAGCGTCAATATTAAGGGTGATGACATCGCTTCTCTCCCTGTGAAAATAATTACATACGAGTATATTGCCTGAGGATGCGCGTACGGGACACGTCCCTTTACCGCGAATTACATTCAAATTTTCTGACGATCATCATCATGGTTATCTGAGTTTATCCTGGCGCAAAAGCGCGTAATGTGAGCACATCACATTGACACCCTAAGGATATCATCATGTCCCGTACCCGAATGCCCGCGTTGTTTCTCGGCCATGGCAGCCCAATGAACGTGCTGGAAGACAACCGTTATACCCGCGCCTGGGCTCAACTGGGCGAAACCCTGCCGCGTCCGAAAGCGATCGTGGTGGTCTCTGCGCACTGGTTTACGCGCGGTACGGGCGTAACGGCGATGGAGACGCCGAAGACCATTCATGACTTCGGCGGTTTTCCGCAGGCGCTGTATGACACGCATTATCCGGCGCCGGGCTCTCCGGCGCTGGCGCAACGGCTGGTGGAGCTGCTCTCGCCGGTGCCGGTCACCCTCGATACAGAAGCCTGGGGATTTGACCATGGATCGTGGGGCGTGCTGATTAAAATGTATCCGCAGGCGGATATCCCGATGGTTCAGTTGAGCATCGACAGCACCAAACCGCCGGCCTGGCATCTCGAAATGGGGCGGAAGCTGGCCTCGCTGCGTGATGAAGGCATTATGCTGGTGGCCAGCGGCAACGTGGTGCATAACCTGCGCACCGCCCGCTGGCATGGCGAGAACACGCCGTACCCTTGGGCAGAGTCCTTCAATAACTACGTGAAAGCGAATCTGCAATGGCAGGGGCTGGACGAGCAACACCCGCTGGTTAACTACCTGGCACACGAAGGGGGCTCGCTCTCCAATCCGACGGCGGAGCATTTCCTGCCGCTGCTGTATGTCCTGGGGACGTGGGATGGCGTTGAGGCGATGACGATCCCGGTCGATGGCATCGAGATGGGCTCGCTGAGCATGCTGTCGGTGTTGGTTGGCGCCTGATGATAGCGCGCTCCGGCGGCATTTACCGTCGCCGGAGCGCGGCATTATTCGACGAAAATGTGCGGATAGAAGCGCGACAGATCCTGGGTGATCAGCGCCCGGTCTTCGCGAATACCGATCCCTGCAGGCTGGTCGTTGATGAGCCAGCTGCCAATCAGCGTATAGCTATCGCCAAACTTCGGCAGCGGGTAAAACGCCTGCACGATGGTGCCTTCTTCCCCGTACGGGCCTTCTACTGCCTCCACCACTTTGCCATTTTCAACGATCGACACGTTAGCGCCTTCGCGGGAGAAGATTGGCTTAATGACGTACTTCTCCATCTCCGGGTGAGCATCTTCGCTGAAGTAGGCCGCCAGCAGATTAGGGTGATTGGGGAACATCTCCCACAGCATCGGCAGCAGCGCCTTGTTGGAGATAATGCTTTTCCACGCCGGCTCCAGCCAGCGTACGCCAGCGTCTTCCAGCTTGGTGGAGAACATCTCCCGCAGCATAAACTCCCACGGATAGAGCTTGAACAGATTGCCAATCACCTGATCCTGCAGATCGGTAAACTGGCCTTTTTCGCCCAGGCCGATATCTTCAACGTAGAGGAATTCCGTCGCCAGCCCCGCTTCAGCGGCGCAGTCCTGCAGATACTGCACGGTACCGCGATCTTCAACGGTATCGCGGCAGCAGGCCATATGCAGCAGCTGAAAGCCAAACTGCTCGCGCAGCTCGCCGAAGCGATCGATCAGCTTTTCCTGCAAACTGTTGAACTGGTCGCTGCCCGCCGGCAGCTTGCCGGCGTTGAGCTGATCTTCCAGCCAGATCCACTGGAAGAAGGCCGCTTCATACAGCGAGGTCGGGGTGTCGGCATTGTTCTCCAGCAGCTTCGGTTCGCCGATGCCATCCCAGGCCAGGTCGAGACGTGAGTAGAGCGACGGCTGGTTGGTTTTCCACGACTGGCGCACAAAACCCCAGGTGTGTTTAGGGATGCGGAATTTGGTCATCAGCTCATCGCTGGCGATCACTTTTTCCACCACCTGGAGGCACATCTGATGTAGCTCAGCGGTGACCGCTTCCAGCTTTTCCACCTGCGCGAGGGTCAGCTTGTAATACGCCTCTTCGCTCCAGTAGGGCTCGCCGTACATGGTATGGAAGTTGAAACCGTACTCGGTCGCTTTCTCGCGCCAGTCCGGGCGCTCGGTAATACTGACTCTTTCCATGTTGCTTAGCCGCCCATTGAGCGAGAAGAGGACGTTGAGCCTGCGGCGCTACGCTGCATGGTCGACTGTTTCGCTACCGACTCGCCAAAGCCGCCGCGGGTGACGGTGGTGGTTGTGGCTGGCTTCGGCGCCATCGCAGTTTTCGGCACGTTCATGGTGCGGCCCGGCTGGGCGGCACCATAGCTCTTGCCGCTGGCGTCAGTGTACTGACCGTAGGCCGGGCTGGCCGGATTTTTCGAGCTGAACAGCGGCTGCTGTTGCGCCATGCCGCCGCCCATCAGGCGGCCCATCATGTAGCCGGCCATCAGCGGCATCCAGAAGCTGCCGCTGCTTTGCGCCTGCGCCTGGTTTTCCGGGGCGACGCCCGCCTGGGCTGGCGTCTGCTGGCACTGGCCTTCGCCAAACTCGGCGACGCAGTCTTCGCGGGTGGCATACTTCGGCGCAGTGCGCTCTGCCTCTTTTACCGCGTTGGTGTAGGCCGTGGTGCATTCGGCTGCTTTGCCAGGGTTGGCGGCGGAGCAGTCATCGGCGTTCTGGTACAGCGACACCGTTTCGTCGCTTTTTTCACAACCGGCGAGCATAAAGACCGCGGTAACGGCCAGCGCGACCGGCGTCAGATGGCGTGCGCTCCAGCTTTTGCGGAACGACGAATGATTAATATTTTTTGTCCGTTTCATATTTGTCTTCCAGGACCCAGTGGTATGGCGTGTGTTAACGCTCAGGATAGAGGATGAGTGGTGGAAAATGAAGCGAAGAGGGGCGCTAAGCGGGGGATCTTTACGTTGCCTTACGTTTAACGCATCGCCTGTCCGACGGACAGGCGATGCGCATCACAGTATGAGAATTACTGACGGAACGGATTGCTGCCGCTGCTCTGGGTGGTCCGTGCGGACGCCGGCTTCACCGCCGCGGTAGTGTTGCCGTAGCCATCAGCGGTGGCATCCTGTTGCGGATTTTCCGGCGCGACGCTATCTGCGGAGGTGGAGATGGGTTTACCCAGCGTGTTGTTCAGGGCGACCAGATCCTGCTCGTTCAGGGTACCTAACGCCGACTTAATGTTCAGCTCGTTGATCAGGTAGTTGTAGCGCGCATTCGAGAGCTGCTGCTTAGCGTTATACAGCGTAGTGGTGGCGTCGAGGACGTCAACGATAGTACGCGTACCCACCGAGTAGCCAGCTTCCATGGCATCCAGGGAGCTTTGCGCAGAGACCACCGCCTGTTTGTAGGCGTTGATGCTGCTGATGGAGGCATTCACGTTGTTAAACGATGAACGCACAGTCTGCACGACGCTGCGGTGGGCGCTTTCCAGCTGCTCGCTGGCGCCAACGAAGTTGTATTGTGCCTGCTTGACCTGCGAGGTCACCGCGCCGCCCTGATACAGTGGCAGAGAGAAGTTCAGGCCGATTTGGTTCTGCCCGTTATCACTGTCGTTGTAGGCGAGCGGGGTATTGGTTTTCGAACCGTTGTAACGCGTATTCGAGACCCCGGTAGAGGCGGAAAGGTTCAGGGTCGGCAAATGGCCGTCCTGCGCCTGACGAATCTGCTCGCGGGCCAGGTCCTGGCTCAGACGCGCCTGCAGCAGTGACAGGTTGCGGTTCTCCGCTTCCTTCAGCAGGGCGTTGACCGCCTGCGGCTTGTTGGTTTTGAAGCCGTTCACGTTCAGGGAGGCCAGCTCCGGATAGTAATTACCGGTGACTTGACGCAGTCCTTCGACGGCGTTGTCGAGATCGTTACGCGCGGTGACTTCGTTCGCCAGCACGGCATCGTATTGTGAACGGGCGTTCTGTACGTCGGTGATCGCCACCAGGCCTACGTTAAAGCGCTGCGTGGTTTGATCCAACTGGCGGTAAATAGCCTGTTTCTGCGCTTCGGTATAGGAGAGCGTGTCGATGGCGGCCAGCACTTTAAAATAGGCCGTCGCGGTATTCAGAATCAGTGTTTGCTGATCGGTCTGATACGTGACATCCTGAATCCCTGCCGTTTTTTCCTGCAGCGTCAGGGCGCGCCATTTCGACATATCAAACAGAACCTGCGTTAACTGCAGCGAACCGCTGGTGACGTTAGAGTTGACGCCGTTGCTGTCGCGATAGCCATTGGTATAGGTATAATCCGCTCCCAGCCCAAGCTGAGGCAGTAATGGACTGCGCGCTTCGTTGATCTTTTCGAACGCGGCGTCACGATCGGCTGCCGATTTACGCAGATCGGGGTTGCTGATGCGTGCCTGCTGGTAAACCTGAAGCAGGTTTTCCGCCTGGCTCATGGCGCTGAACCCGGTCAGGCTCAGGCCGATAAGAATGGGGAGCAATTTCTTCATTTGCATTCCTTGTTGTGAAGCATTTAGCGCTGGTCTAATTCTAAGAAAAATTCCGCTGATTGTATCGATTCTGCCGCCGTAAAAAGTTGGCGTTACGTGCCATCCGGCGGTAATTTGCACCAATCTAACATACGGGCCGTAAAACGGTAGCCAAACGGTTTGGAAATCCCTAATTTCAGATTCGCAGGACATGACAATGAGCAAACCCACGCAGCAGGGAATTACCTTCTCCAAAAATGATGTAGAAATTATTGCACGCGAAACGCTATATCGTGGTTTTTTTTCGCTCGATTTATACCGTTTTCGCCACCGCCTGTTTAACGGCGGCATGAGTGGCGAAATCACCCGTGAAATTTTTGAGCGCGGGCACGCCGCCGTCTTGCTACCCTTTGACCCGGTGCGCGACGAAGTGGTGCTGGTCGAACAAATCCGTATCGCCGCCTATGATACCAGCGAGAGCCCGTGGCTGCTGGAGATGGTCGCCGGCATGATTGAAGCGGGTGAAACGGTGGAAGATGTTGCCCGTCGGGAAGCGCTGGAGGAGGCCGGGCTTGAAGTTGGGCGGACGAAACCAATATTAAGCTATCTGGCCAGTCCCGGCGGCACCAGCGAACGGTTATCGATCCTGGTGGGAGAAGTTGATGCATCGACGGCAAAAGGCATTCACGGCCTGGCCGAGGAAAACGAGGATATTCGGGTGCATGTGGTGAGTCGGGAGCAGGCTTACCAGTGGGTAGAAGAGGGGAAAATCGACAACGCAGCCTCTGTCATCGCCTTGCAATGGCTGCAATTGCATTATCACAATTTACGAAATGAGTGGACAAAATGAAGCGTTATACACCTGACTTCCCTGAGATGATGCGCCTGTGCGAGACCAACTTCGCGCAGTTGCGCCGCCTGTTGCCGCGAACGGATGCAGCGGGTGAGAAGGTAAGCTATCAGGTGGGAAGCGCGCAGTATCGGTTAACGATAGTTGAATCGACCCGCTACACTACTCTGGTGGCAATAGAGCAGACTCTGCCTGCAGTGAGCTACTGGAGCCTGCCATCGATGACCGTCCGCCTCTACCATGACGCCATGGTGGCCGAAGTGTGTTCGAGTCAGCAGATCTTTCGCTTCAAAGCGCGATATGATTATCCTAATAAAAAGTTGCATCAACGCGACGAAAAGCATCAAATTAACCAGTTTTTGGCCGACTGGCTGCGTTACTGTTTAGCACATGGAGCGATGGCGATTCCGGTTTGTTAGCGTCGTTAAACCTAAGGACACCATTTGGAAAGCCTGTTAAACCTACCTCTGGCTGGTGAGGCCAGAGTCAGGATATTACAAATTACTGATACTCACCTGTTTGCTGAAAAGCATGAAACGTTGTTAGGCATCAATACCTGGGATAGCTATCAGGCCGTACTGTCGGCCATTCATGCCTCACAGCGTCCATGCGATCTGATTGTCGCAACAGGCGATCTGGCGCAGGACCACTCCTCCGCGGCCTATCAGCATTTTGCTGAGGGCATCGCGAGTTTTGCTGCACCCTGCGTCTGGCTACCGGGCAACCATGATTTCCAGCCGGCGATGTACAGCACCCTGCAGGAGGCGGGCATTTCCCCTGCCAAGCGCGTGTTTCTCGGCGATCGCTGGCAGATCCTGCTGCTCGACAGCCAGGTGTTTGGCGTTCCCCATGGCGAGCTGAGCGACTTCCAGCTGGAGTGGCTCGAACATAAGCTGGCGGAGGCGCCGGAGCGCTATACCTTACTCCTGCTGCACCATCATCCGCTGCCGGCCGGCTGCAGCTGGCTGGATCAGCATAGTCTGCGCAATGCCGGCGCGCTGGACAGCGCGTTGAGCGCCTGGCCGCGGGTGAAGCATCTTTTGTGCGGCCATATTCATCAGGAACTGGATCTCGACTGGAATGGCCGGCGCATGATGGCGACGCCGTCGACCTGCGTCCAGTTTAAACCGCACTGTGCCAATTTCACTCTGGATACGGTGTCACCGGGCTGGCGCTGGCTGGAGCTTCACCCTGACGGGACGCTGACCACCGAAGTGTGCCGCCTGGAAGGCGCCGCGTTTCATCCGGATATTGCTTCAGAAGGCTACTGATGGCGACGCTCCTTTATCTGCATGGCTTTAACAGCTCTCCGCGCTCGGCGAAGGCGACGGCGTTAAAGACCTGGCTGGCGCAGCACTATCCTGAGATCACCATGGTGGTGCCGGAGTTGCCGCCTTACCCGGCGGAAACGGCGGAGCTGTTGGAGTCCATCGTGCTGGAGCACGGAGGCGAGCCGCTGGGGGTCGTAGGGTCGTCGCTGGGCGGCTACTACGCGACCTGGCTTTCGCAGTGCTTTATGCTGCCGGCGGTGGTGGTTAACCCGGCGGTGCGGCCGTTTGAACTACTAAACAATTTTCTCGGCCACAATGAGAATCCATACACCGGGCAGCAATATGTGCTAGAGTCTCGCCATATTTACGATCTCAAAGTCATGCAAATCGACCCGCTCGAAGCGCCGGATTTACTCTGGCTGCTGCAGCAGACCGGGGATGAAGTGCTTGATTACCGCCAGGCCGTTCATTACTACGCCTCTTGCCGGCAGACGGTAGAGGAGGGCGGTAATCACGCATTTGTCGGCTTTGACGATCATTTCACTCAGATTATCGAATTTCTCGGCCTGCGCTAAACGGCCCTGAACGACCTACGAATACACACCATGACGCAATCTTCATATAATGCTGATGCCATTGAGGTACTCACCGGGCTAGAGCCGGTGCGCCGCCGTCCGGGCATGTATACCGACACCACTCGTCCTAACCATCTTGGTCAGGAAGTTATTGATAACAGTGTGGATGAAGCGCTGGCAGGCCACGCCAAACGCGTGGAAGTTATCCTTCATGCCGACCAGTCCCTGGAGGTCATTGACGATGGTCGTGGGATGCCGGTCGACATCCACCCGGAAGAGGGCGTGCCAGCGGTTGAGCTGATCCTCTGCCGGCTGCATGCGGGCGGTAAGTTTTCCAATAAAAACTATCAGTTTTCCGGCGGCCTGCACGGGGTGGGGATCTCGGTAGTCAACGCCCTGTCAAAACGCGTGGAGGTCAACGTGCGTCGCGACGGTCAGGTCTACAGCATCGCCTTTGAAAATGGTGAAAAAGTGGAAGACCTGCACGTCACCGGCACCTGCGGCAAACGCAATACCGGGACCAGCGTCCATTTCTGGCCGGACGAAAGCTTCTTCGACAGCCCGCGCTTTTCCGTTTCACGTCTGACCCACCTGTTAAAAGCGAAAGCGGTGCTGTGCCCGGGCGTGGAAATTGTTTTCCGCGACCAGGTGAACAACAGCGAGCAGAGCTGGTGCTATGCCGATGGCCTGAACGATTACCTGAGCGAAGCGGTGAACGGCCTGCCGCTGCTGCCGGAAAAACCATTCGTCGGCGCCTTCTCCGGCGAGACGGAGGCGGTGGACTGGGCGCTGCTGTGGCTGCCGGAAGGCGGCGAACTGCTGACCGAGAGCTACGTGAACCTGATCCCGACTATGCAGGGCGGGACGCACGTTAACGGTCTGCGTCAGGGGCTGCTCGACGCGATGCGTGAGTTCTGCGAGTACCGTAATATCCTGCCGCGCGGCGTGAAGCTGTCAGCGGAAGATATCTGGGATCGCTGCGCGTACGTGCTGTCGGTGAAGATGCAGGATCCGCAGTTCGCCGGGCAAACCAAAGAGCGCCTGTCGTCGCGCCAGTGCGCGGCGTTCGTCTCCGGCGTGGTGAAGGACGCCTTCAGCCTGTGGCTGAATCAGAACGTGCAGGCCGCGGAGCTGCTGGCGGAGATGGCCATCTCCAGCGCCCAGCGCCGTCTGCGCGCGGCCAAAAAAGTGGTGCGCAAAAAGCTGACCAGCGGTCCGGCGCTGCCGGGTAAGCTAGCGGACTGTACCGCCCAGGATCTGAACCGTACCGAGCTGTTCCTCGTCGAAGGGGATTCGGCGGGCGGCTCAGCCAAGCAGGCGCGCGATCGCGAATATCAGGCGATCATGCCGCTGAAGGGCAAGATCCTTAATACCTGGGAAGTCTCTTCCGATGAAGTGTTAGCTTCGCAAGAAGTGCACGACATTTCGGTGGCGATTGGTATTGACCCGGATAGCGATGATTTAAGCCAGCTGCGCTACGGTAAAATTTGTATTCTGGCGGATGCGGACTCCGATGGTCTGCACATTGCCACCCTGCTGTGCGCGCTGTTCGTAAGACATTTCCGTACCCTCGTGAAAGAGGGGCACGTCTATGTGGCGCTACCGCCGCTGTACCGTATCGACCTCGGTAAAGAGGTTTACTACGCGCTGACGGAAGAAGAAAAAACCGGCGTGCTGGAGCAGCTAAAGCGCAAGAAGGGCAAGCCAAACGTCCAGCGCTTTAAAGGGCTCGGTGAGATGAACCCGATGCAGCTGCGCGAAACCACCCTTGACCCGAATACCCGCCGCCTGGTGCAGCTGGTGATAAGCGATGAGGACGAGCAGCAGACCACGGCGATAATGGATATGCTGCTGGCCAAAAAGCGTTCGGAAGATCGTCGCAACTGGCTGCAGGAGAAGGGCGATATGGCGGATCTGGAAGTGTAAGTCTGTACGCTGCGCCAGACGTAAAAGGGAGCCTCAGGCTCCCTTTTTCATGGCATTACTGAGTCGGCGGACTTAAACGCCAGCCTGCAGAATACGGATGCTGGTCTCCAGCACATCGCCTTTGACCGCTTCCGACCAGGCTTTCATGTGCGGGGTTTGCAGGTGTGCTTCAAGATGCGCGACGCTTTCCCACTGCTCGACCATGACGATAGAGTCGGGCGCTGTGGTCTGGAAGCTGACGCCGGCGGCATGATCCACCAGCGGGGCATAGCCGTGGCAGCCGGCCTCCTGCAAAACGGTCGGAATAATTTTCGCGAACTGATCGAGAACCGCCTGGCGGTGGTGCTGGCCCGGGCGGGTACGGATTTCTGCAATCACTGTTAACATGGTTAACTCAACTCCTTCTGTGTGGATCTCGTCATACTCCAGGTTCGAATAACTCGAAATATGTAGAGCTAGACCTCTAGTTAACCAAAAATTTCCGCCAGATGCTTGCGATATTCTGCGATATACCGTGGGACATCAGGCATTTTAATCACGTCGTTGGCGATAAAGGTTGGCAATGCCTCCATGCCGAGGAACTGATTGGCTTTATGGAACGGCAGGTAAACGCCGTCAACGCCGACGCCGTGGAAGAACTGGTCTTTGTCGGTGAAGGCTTCCATCGGCGCGTTCCAGGTCAGAGAAAGCATATATTTTTTCCCCTGCACCAGGCCGCCTGAGCCATATTTTTTGCTGGCGTCGGAGCGGGTACGGCCATCGCTGGCGTACAGCGAGCCGTGGCCTTCGGTAAAGACGTCATCCATATATTTTTTCACCGTCCACGGAGCGCCCATCCACCAGCCCGGCATCTGCCAGATCACCACATCGGCCCACAGGAAATTCTGTACTTCTTCTTTTACGTCGTACTCGCTTTCGGCGCGAACGCTTTTAACATCGTGCCCGGCGTCGCGCAGATAACTCTCCGCGACCTCGGTCAGGGTGTCGTTCAGTTGACCATTAGAGTGCGCGAACTTTTTCGCCCCATTGATAATCAGGATGTTGCTCATTTTTTACCCTCATATATGAAAATTTGCCGACGATCTTACCCCGCGAAGCGGGGCAGTAAAATGAGCAAAATGTGCAAAGTCTTTTGCCAAATGAGCAATAATCTCGCTACCAGTACACGCGGGCCTCGAAGCCGCCGTCGCGCGCGTTGGCAAAATCAACCTGCATGCCGTGCAGCGAGGCGATGCGCCGGACGATCGACAAGCCCAGGCCGCTGCCCGGCGCCTCCTGCCCCGGCGGGCGATAAAAACGCTCGCCAATGCGCGAGAGCGCCTGCGGGTTAATGCCTGGGCCGTTATCGCGCACCCGGAACTCGCGGGCGTTGAGCGTGATATCGACCTGGCTGCCGCACGGGCTATATCGTACGGCGTTATCCAGCAGATTGCGCACCAGCAGACTGAGCAGCAGCGGCTGGCCGGTGCGGACGATATGGCTGGCATTAAGATGCAGGCGCAGCTCAATCCCGGACTGCTGCGCCGGGTGATACATCTCCATCACTGCCGACTGCAGCAGATCGGCGATAGCGACCTGCTGCACATCATCCAGTTGGGCGAGCGAGTCCAGCCGCGACAGCGTCAGCAGCTGATCCACCAGTCGGGTGGCGCGATCGATCCCCTGGTGGAGCTGATCCAACGCTTTCTCACGCCCTTCGGGATCGTCCAGGGAGAGTTGGGCGACTTCGGTCTGCACCTTCAGCGCCGCCAGCGGGCTGCGTAGCTCATGGGCGGCATCAGAGGTAAACCGACGCTCGCGCAGCATGGCGTCGTGAGTGCGTCGGAACAGCTGATTCAGCGCTTCGACCAGCGGGCGAACTTCGGCGGGGATCTTCTCCACGCTGAGCGAATCCGCCGAGTCCGGCGCGCGCAGGCGCAGCGTGCGCGCCAGATTTTTCAATGGCGCCAGCTCGCGGCTTAACAGCACGATGAGCAGCACGAACATCAGCGGCAGGGCAACCATCCACGGGGTGAGCTGCGAGGTCACGATATCCATCGCCATTTCGCGCCGGTAATCCCACTCCTGGCCGACGGCGATGCGGTAGCGGCCGTCGGCGGTGGTTAACCACAGGAAACGCCACTCGTCATCGTCGTCACGCAGATAGCCATCGCTGAATCCCTCGCGCTGCGAATTCCACTGAATATCCTCTCCGTTCTCGCCGTCATTAAGCACCATTTTGCCGTCGCGGGTGAAGATGGCGAACGCCAGCGCGTCGTCGTCGATGTGCCCGTGGCGTACCTTTTTCTTTTCCCCGAGCAAGGCGGGCGGGGCGCGCAGTTCATCGAAATGCATGACGCTCAGGCGGCGAGCGAACAGCAGCTGCTGGGTATCGAACAGCTTATCCAGCTTTTTGCTGGTCTGCTGCCAGGCGATAACGCTGGCCATTCCCCAGGCGGCGGTGGTCAGTACGGCAAACAGCAGCGTCAGGCGCAGGCGCAGGCTCAGGCGGGCAAGTCGTTTCATGCGTCACCCAGGGTATAGCCGATGCCGTGGACGGTACGGATAAAGTCGCTGCCGAGCTTGCGGCGCAGATGATGGACGTGAACTTCCACGGCGTTGCTGGAGACCTCGTCGTCCCAGGTGTAGAGCTTTTCCTCGATAAGCTTACGCGGCAATACGCGCCCGGCGTTGCGCATAAGCAGTTCCAGCAGGGCGAACTCCTTCGGCTTCAGCGCCAGGCTTTCGCCGTCGAGGCTGGCGGTTAAGCGGTTCGGATCGAGGATCACCTTGCCGTGGCGCAGTTCGCTGCTGCTCTGGCCGTGCGCGCGGCGGATCAACGCTTCGAGGCGCGCTGCCACCTCAATCAGGGCGAAAGGTTTGCACAGGTAGTCATCGGCGCCCAGGCGCAGGCCCTCCACCCGCTGGCTGAGGGCATCGCGGGCGGTGAGGATCAGCACCGGCTCATGGCGGCCTTTATCGCGCCATTCGCGCAGAATATCGAGGCCATCGATGCCGGGTAGGGTGAGGTCAAGGATTGCGGCGTCGTAGGGGGCGCTGTATAAGGCATTTTTGCCCTCCAGCCCGGCGGTAAACCAGTCAATGCTAAAGCCCATTTTGCTCAGCCCGGCTTTGATGCCGTCGCCGATAAGCTTGTCATCTTCCACCAGTAATATGCGCATGTTTCCCTCCGACGATCCCGTTTCTTTGCGCAGTAAACCGCGTTGAAGCGGGTGATGTACAGCATTAAAATTTCTTTTTTCCGCTTAAGAAGTCGTTAAGTTTTGTCGGGCGTAATAGGAGCCATACCAACACAAAAGGGAGAATATAAGATGAAAAAAATTGCTGCGATGACCGCGATTATTGCTTTAGTTTCCATGCCGGTACTGGCCGCCGGGCAGGGAGGATTCACCGGACCGTCTACTACCACTACCACCCAGGCTGGCGGCTTCACCGGGCCGAGCGGCGCGGTGACCACCGTGGCGAACGCCAAGTCGCTGCGTGATGACACCTGGGTGACCCTGCGCGGTAAAATCGTCGAGCGCATCTCTGATGACCTGTATAAATTCCAGGATGCTTCCGGGGTGATCAATGTCGATATCGACCACAAGCGCTGGAACGGCGTGACCGTCGGCCCGCAGGACACAGTAGAAATTCAGGGGGAAGTCGATAAGGACTGGAACTCGGTAGAAATCGACGTTAAACAGATCCGTAAAATCGCGCCATAAGTCTCCGTCGGATAAGCGCAAGATCGGTCAGGAATCGCGATCCTCGCTCTGTCAGAGTATGTCGCGAGGAGGAGACGATGAACGATATTAAGGCCAGCCCGGCGTATGTCGGGCGCTTCCAGCGCGTCTGTAGGTACATTGCGCGCCATCTTGATGAGCCGCTGTCGCTGGAGACGCTGAGCGCGATAGCGCACAGTTCGCCTTACCATTTTCACCGGCAATTTAGCGCTTATACCGGCATTCCATTGTACCGGTATATTCAGTGGTTGCGTCTGCGACGCGCCTGTTGGCGCCTGGCGTTCAACCCCCGCGATAAAGTCATCGATATTGCCCTTGATGCCGGATTTCAGAATGCGGAGTCGTTCAGTCGTGCCTTCCGTACCGCGTTTGACCAAAGCCCGACCCAATTCCGTCAACAACCGGACTGGGCCGAGTGGCATCGACGCGTACCGAAACATACGCTACAGGAGCAAACGTCGATGGACGTCAACATTATTTCGTGCCCCTCCACCCGGATAGCCGTACTGCAACATCGCGGTAGCCCGGACCTTGTCAACGCCACCGCCGCGCGTTTTATCGCCTGGCGTAAGACGAGCGGACTATCGCCCGTCGCCACCAGCGATACCTGGGGGATCGCCTGGGACGATCCGCAGACCACCCCGCAGGAGGCATTTCGTTTTGATATCTGCGGTACGGTCGATCGGCCGGTTGGTGAAAACGCCTTTGGCGTGATTAACGGCGAAATCCCCGGCGGACGCTGCGCCGTCGTGCGCCATCACGGCTCGCTGGACACGCTGGCGAACAGCGTTTGGTTTCTCTATCGCGACTGGTTACCCGCTTCAGGCGAGACGTTACGGGATTTTCCGGTGTACTTCCGTTACCTCAATTTTGTCCATGAGGTGGCTGAGCATGAACTGCAAACCGATATTTATCTGCCGCTGGCCTGATTAAGCGTGACGGAATCCTCAGCCGATCTCACGGCCTGTGACTCAGGGCGTGAGATCGGGTATTATCGCGGGTAGTTTTGCCGTCCGAACGGTCGGTACCCAGATTGAGGATCCACGATTAATGAGCGATATGGCAGAGCGCCTTGCGCTGCATGAATTTACGGAAAATGCTTACCTGAACTACTCCATGTACGTGATCATGGACAGGGCATTACCGTTTATTGGCGATGGCTTAAAACCGGTCCAGCGTCGCATCGTCTATGCGATGTCCGAGCTGGGGCTGAACGCCAGCGCGAAATTCAAAAAGTCCGCCCGCACCGTCGGCGACGTGTTGGGTAAATATCACCCGCACGGCGACATCGCCTGCTATGAAGCGATGGTGCTGATGGCGCAGCCGTTCTCTTACCGCTATCCGCTGGTGGATGGTCAGGGAAACTGGGGGGCGCCGGACGATCCCAAATCTTTCGCCGCCATGCGTTACACCGAATCCCGCCTGTCGAAGTATGCCGAGCTGCTGCTCAGCGAGCTGGGGCAGGGGACGGTCGACTGGGTGCCAAACTTTGACGGCACGCTGCAGGAGCCGAAAATGCTGCCAGCGCGTCTGCCGAACATCCTGCTGAACGGCACCACCGGCATCGCGGTAGGCATGGCGACCGATATTCCTCCGCACAACCTGCGGGAAGTGGCCAAAGCGGCGATTACGCTGATTGAGCAGCCGAAAACCACCCTCGACGAACTGCTGGATATCGTACAGGGGCCGGATTTCCCGACCGAGGCGGAGATCATCACCTCGCGGGCGGAAATTCGCAAAATCTACCAGAACGGGCGCGGCTCAGTGCGCATGCGTGCGGTGTGGAGTAAAGAGGACGGCGCGGTGGTGATCAGTGCGCTGCCGCATCAGGTCTCCGGCGCCAAAGTGCTGGAGCAGATTGCGGCGCAGATGCGCAATAAAAAGCTGCCGATGGTTGACGATCTGCGCGACGAATCGGACCACGAAAACCCGACCCGTCTGGTGATTGTCCCGCGCTCCAACCGGGTGGATATGGAACAGGTGATGAACCACCTGTTCGCCACCACCGATCTGGAGAAGAGCTACCGCATCAACCTCAATATGATCGGCCTTGACGGCCGCCCGGCGGTGAAAAACCTGCTGGAGATCCTCAGCGAGTGGCTGGTGTTCCGTCGCGATACCGTGCGTCGCCGTCTAAACCATCGGTTAGAGAAAGTGCTGAAGCGCCTGCATATCCTCGAAGGTTTGCTGGTGGCGTTTCTTAATATCGATGAAGTGATTGAGATCATCCGCACTGAAGATGAACCGAAGCCGGCCCTGATGTCGCGCTTTGGCATCAGCGAAACCCAGGCGGAAGCGATTCTGGAATTAAAACTGCGCCACCTCGCCAAACTGGAAGAGATGAAGATCCGCGGCGAGCAGAGCGAGCTGGAAAAAGAGCGCGACCAGCTGCAGGCGATTCTGGCGTCTGAACGTAAGATGAACAACCTGCTGAAAAAAGAGCTGCAGGCCGATGCCGATGCCTTCGGCGACGACCGTCGCTCGCCGCTTCACGAGCGTGAAGAAGCGAAAGCGATGAGCGAGCATGACATGCTGCCGTCTGAGCCGGTGACTATCGTTCTGTCGCAGATGGGCTGGGTGCGCAGCGCCAAAGGACACGACATTGACGCCCAGGGCTTGAGCTATAAGGCGGGCGACAGCTGGAAAGCCTCGGCGAAGGGCAAGAGCAACCAGCCGGTGGTGTTTATCGATACCACCGGACGCAGCTATGCCATCGATCCGATTACTCTGCCTTCCGCGCGTGGCCAGGGTGAACCGCTTACCGGCAAACTGACCCTGCCGCCGGGCGCGACCGTGGAGCATATGCTAATGGAAAGCGACGATCAGAAACTGCTGATGGCTTCCGACGCGGGCTACGGTTTCGTCTGTACCTTCAACGATCTGGTGGCGCGCAACCGTGCCGGTAAAGCGCTAATCACCCTGCCTGACAACGCGCACGTGATGCCGCCGCTGGTGATTGAGGATGAGTCCGATATGCTGCTGGCCATCACCGCCGCCGGGCGGATGCTGATGTTCCCGGTCAGCGATCTGCCGCAGCTGTCGAAAGGCAAGGGCAACAAAATTATCAGCATTCCGGCGGCGGAAGCCGCAGCCGGCCAGGACGGTCTGGCACATCTGTTTGTTCTGCCGCCGCAGAGTACGCTGACCATTCACGTCGGCAAACGGAAGATCAAACTGCGTCCGGAAGAGCTGCAAAAAGTCACCGGCGAGCGCGGCCGCCGCGGTTCGCTGATGCGCGGGCTGCAGAAAATTGACCGCGTGGAAATTGACTCGCCGCGTCGTGCCGCGGCAGGCGATAGCGAAGAGTAAGCGCGTCTCCTCCCGTCTTTGACGGGAGGAGACGAAAAAATGCCGCAAAATCGTTGTTTATTCAGGCGTTGCGATTAACAATGTCCATCATCAGGGACCCAGGAAGAACGGTCCCGGCCTGCGCAGAACTTGTGAGCCTGCCTTCTGCCAGCAGCGAATAATTCTAAGCGGTTTGGGTTTTAGAGGTAGCTATGCTATTCATTTTTCGAGTAATTTTCGTGGTCATTTATTGCATCGTAGTGTGCGTACTTGGCTGTCTGTACTGCTTGTTCAGCCCACGTAATCCAAAACACGTTGCCACTTTCGGCCATCTGTTTGGCCGTTTATCTCCGGTATTTGGCCTCAAGGTAGAGCTACGCAAACCCGCCGACGCGGAAAGCTATGGCAACGCGATCTACATCGCTAACCACCAGAACAACTATGATATGGTGACGGCGTCGAATATCGTGCAGGCTCCGACGGTCACCGTAGGTAAAAAGAGCCTGCTATGGATCCCGTTCTTTGGCCAACTGTACTGGCTGACGGGCAATTTGCTGATTGACCGTAATAACCGAACCAAAGCGCACGGCACTATTGCCGAAGTCGTCAACGCTTTTAAAAAGCGTAAAATTTCGTTCTGGATGTTCCCGGAAGGGACCCGTAGCCGCGGCCGCGGCCTGCTGCCGTTTAAAACCGGGGCTTTTCACGCGGCTATTGCCGCTGGGGTGCCGATTATTCCGGTGTGTGTCTCGAATACATCGAATAAAATAAAGCTCAATCGCTGGAACAACGGTCTGGTGATTGTGGAAATGCTGCCGCCGGTAGATACCACTCAGTTTGGTAAAGACAACGTGCGCGCGCTGGCGACGCATTGCCGCGAGCTGATGGCCGCCAAAATCGCTGATCTGGACAACGAAGTGGCCGAGCGCGAAGCGGCTGGAAAGCAATAAGACAGGAAACGCCGCCAACGCGCGCGTATTGCTGGCGGGAAACGAATTCCCTTTTTCATTTGTCAGTATGTCATGGAGTTAATATGTCACTCAGTCGGCGTCAGTTTATTAAGGCTTCCGGCGTAGCGCTGTGCGCTGGCGCCGCGCCGCTGAAGGCCCATGCCGCCGGCCAGCAGCCTGCGCTGCCGGTTCCGCCGCTGCTGGAATCTCGTCGCGGCCAGCCGCTGTTTCTGACGCTGCAGCGTTCCCACTGGTCGTTTACCCCCGGCACCCGCGCCCCCGTCTGGGGGATCAATGGCCGCTATATGGGGCCGACGATCCGCGTCTGGAACGGAGACGACGTCAAGCTTATCTACAGCAACCGCCTGACGGAGAACGTGGCGATGACCATCCGCGGTCTGCAGGTGCCTGGCCCGCTGATTGGCGGCGCGGCGCGCATGATGTCGCCGAACGCCGACTGGGCGCCGGTGCTGCCTATCCGCCAGAGCGCGGCGACGCTGTGGTATCAGGCCAACACGCCGAACCGGATGGCGAAACAGGTTTACAACGGTCTGGCGGGCATGTGGCTGGTGGAAGACGAGGTCAGCAAGAACCTGCCGATCCCTAACCACTATGGCGTCGATGACTTCCCGGTGATTATTCAGGATAAACGGCTGGATAACTTCGGCACGCCGGAATATAGCGAACCGGGCAGCGGCGGCTTTGTGGGCGACACGCTGCTGGTTAACGGCGTGCAGAGCCCGTATGTTGAAGTGTCGCGCGGCTGGGTGCGCCTGCGCCTGCTGAACGCTTCCAACTCCCGGCGCTATCAGCTGCAGATGAGCGATGGCCGACTGCTGCATGTGATTTCCGGCGATCAGGGATTCTTGCCGGCGCCGGTTTCGCTCAAGCAGCTATCGCTGGCCCCGGGGGAGCGGCGTGAAATTCTGGTCGATATGACTAACGGCGATGAAGTATCCATTACCTGCGGCGAAGCGGCGAGCATCGTCGACCGTATCCGCGGTTTTTTTGAACCGTCAAGCATCCTGGTCTCCACGCTGGTGCTGACGCTGCGTCCGACCGGGCTGCTGCCGCTGGTGACCGACAGTCTGCCGGTGCGCCTGCTGCCGACCGAGCTGCTCTCCGGTACGCCGATCCGCAGCCGGGATATCACCCTTGGCGACGATCCGGGCATCAACGGCCAGCTGTGGGATCCGCAGCGTATCGATATCACGGCGCAGCAGGGGACCTGGGAGCGCTGGACGGTGCGCGCCGACCGCCCGCAGTCGTTCCATATTGAAGGGGTGATGTTCCAGATCCGTAATGTCAACGGCTCGTCTCCTTTCCCGGAAGATCGCGGCTGGAAGGACACCGTGTGGGTCGACGGGCAGGTTGAGCTGCTGGTCTATTACGCTCAACCGTCGTGGCCGCACTTCCCGTTCCAGTATCTGAGTCAGACGCTGGAGCTTGCCGATCGCGGCTCGATCGGCCAGATGCTGGTGAATCCCGCGCCGTAACCTCTTTGACCCTGGCCGGCGCACGGTCAGGGTTTGAGAAAATCCTCCTTCATTTCCACTATCATTCCGGCTTATAATCCACGCCCTTTTGGTTATTTTTTTATCATTTTCCCCGGAAGCAATATGAGCGCAATATCCCTGATCCAACCGGATCGTGACCTTTTTTCCTGGCCGCAATACTGGGCTGCCTGTTTTGGCCCTGCGCCTTTTTTACCGATGTCGCGTGAAGAGATGGATCAACTTGGCTGGGATAGCTGCGACATTATTCTGGTTACCGGCGACGCCTATGTCGACCACCCGAGCTTCGGGATGGCTATCTGCGGCCGCATGCTGGAAGCGCAGGGTTTCCGGGTTGGGATCATCTCCCAGCCTGACTGGAACAGCAAAGACGACTTTATGCGTCTGGGAAAACCGAACCTGTTCTTCGGCGTGACCGCCGGCAACATGGACTCAATGATCAACCGTTACACCGCCGACCGTAAACTACGTCATGACGATGCCTATACGGCGGGTAACGTGGCGGGCAAACGTCCGGACCGCGCTACCCTCGTCTATACCCAGCGCTGTAAAGAGGCGTGGAAAGATGTGCCGGTGATCCTCGGCGGCATCGAAGCCAGCCTGCGTCGTACCGCCCACTATGATTACTGGTCCGACACCGTGCGCCGCTCGGTGCTGGTGGACTCCAAGGCCGATATGCTAATGTTCGGCAACGGCGAGCGTCCGCTGGTGGAAGTGGCTCATCGCCTGGCGATGGGCGAAACCATCGACCAGATCCGCGATGTGCGCAATACCGCCATCATGGTGAAAGAGGCGCTGCCCGGCTGGAGCGGCGTGGACTCCACCCGTCTGGATACGCCCGGTAAAATTGACCCCATCCCGCATCCGTACGGTGAAGATCTGCCGTGCGCCGATAACAAACCGGTCGCGCCGAAAAAACAGGAAGCGAAAAGCATTACTGTGCAACCGCCGCGGCCCAAACCGTGGGAAAAAACCTATGTGCTGCTGCCTTCCTTCGAGAAGGTGAAAGGCGATAAGGTCCTGTACGCTCACGCCTCGCGCATTTTGCACCACGAAACCAACCCCGGCTGCGCCCGGGCGCTGATGCAAAAGCACGGCGAGCGCTACCTCTGGATCAACCCGCCGGCAATCCCGCTCTCCACCGAAGAGATGGACAGCGTCTTCGCGCTGCCGTACAAGCGGGTGCCGCATCCTTCCTATGGCGATGCGCGTATTCCGGCGTATGAGATGATCCGCTTCTCAATCAACATCATGCGCGGCTGCTTCGGCGGCTGTTCGTTCTGCTCGATCACCGAGCACGAAGGACGCATAATCCAGAGCCGTTCTGAGGATTCGATCATTAATGAGATCGAAGCCATTCGCGACACCGTGCCCGGCTTTACCGGGGTGATCTCCGATCTCGGCGGGCCAACGGCCAACATGTATATGCTGCGCTGTAAATCGCCGCGCGCTGAGCAGACCTGCCGCCGTCTCTCCTGCGTCTATCCGGATATTTGCCCGCACATGGATACCAACCATGAGCCGACGATCAATCTTTATCGCCGCGCTCGCGAACTGAAGGGCATCAAGAAGATCCTTATCGCCTCCGGGGTACGCTATGACATCGCGGTCGAAGATCCGCGCTATATCAAAGAGCTGGCGACCCACCACGTCGGCGGCTATCTGAAGATCGCC
This sequence comes from Klebsiella sp. P1927, assembly GCF_018204675.1. Lineage (NCBI taxonomy): Bacteria > Pseudomonadati > Pseudomonadota > Gammaproteobacteria > Enterobacterales > Enterobacteriaceae > Klebsiella > Klebsiella sp. P1927. Next base: position 371,761 of record NZ_CP073377.1, read on the forward strand.
CCGGAGCATACCGAAGAGGGACCGCTGTCGAAGATGATGAAGCCGGGAATGGGCAGCTACGACCGCTTTAAAGAGCTGTTCGACACCTATTCGAAGCAGGCGGGTAAAGAGCAGTATCTGATCCCGTACTTTATCTCCGCTCATCCGGGGACCCGTGATGAAGATATGGTGAACCTGGCGCTGTGGCTGAAGAAGCATCGCTTCCGTCTCGACCAGGTGCAGAACTTCTATCCGTCGCCGCTGGCGAACTCGACCACCATGTATTACACCGGCAAGAACCCGCTGGGTAAAATTGGTTATAAGAGCGAAGAGGTGGTGGTGCCGAAGGGCGATAAACAGCGCCGTCTGCACAAAGCGCTGCTCCGCTACCACGATCCGGCAAACTGGCCGCTGATCCGTCAGGCGCTGGAGGCGATGGGCAAGAAGCACCTGATTGGCTCCCGTCGCGACTGCCTGGTGCCAGCGCCAACCCTGGACGAAATGCGTGAAGCGCGTCGCCAGAACCGCCATACTCGTCCGGCGCTGACCAAGCACACGCCGATCGCCCATCAGCGCCAGACGCCTGCCGCTGCGGGCGCGAAAAAACGCGTTAAGCCGAAGGCCGTATCACGCTAAGCGGCTGGCCCGGCGGGATCGCTCGCCGGGAACATCTGTGAAAAAAGGAGAGAGGTGATGACGCCGGTCATCCTGTCGCGACAACAACTGGACCAGCTCTGGGAGATAGACCGCAGCGAAATTATCGATACGCTCTACCGTCTCGATAACGGTCAGCTGCGGGCTTATCGGGAATATTATGACGTGCGTGGCTGGGACCCTCACGATCGTCAGGTTTATACTCCGATTCACGAGGCCTGTTACGATCGCGGCGGTATTTTTTTCGCCTTTTTTGACGATGAGCAGATGATTGCCGCAGCGGCGCTGGATACGCTGCCTCGCGGCATGAATGGCGAGCTGCGCCAGCTATTATTCTTTTATGTCGGGGCGGGAAAGCGCGGCCAGGGCTGGGGGCGGCGACTGTTTCAGTATGCCCTGCACCAGCTGCCAGAAATGGGGGCGTCCGGCCTCTATATCTCGTCGATCCCCAACAAAAACACCGTCGATTTTTATCTGGCTCAGGGATGTCGCTTAGCGGATAAGCCCGACCCGGCGCTGTTTGCGCTGGAGCCAGAGGATATTCATCTGGTCTGCCATCGCCTTTAACGCTGAGGCGCTAAAGGCGATGGCAAGAGAGAGCATTACCCGCCAAACTGATCCGGGTCAGGACCGAGACGTTTACCCTGGTCCAGCTTCGCGATCGCTCCCAGCTCATCTTTGTCGAGACGGAAGTCCCAGACGTCAAAGTTTTCCGCAATACGCGACGGCGTGACGGATTTCGGGATCACCACCAGACCGCTGTCGAGATGCCAGCGGATGACGATTTGCGCCGGCGTTTTGCCGTACTTATCGGCGAGCTGGTGGATGACTTTTTGATCGAAGACGCCTTCGCCGCCCTGGGCCAGCGGGCTCCAGGATTCGGTCTGGATCTTGTGGGTGGCGTTCCACGCGTGCAGCTGACGCTGCTGCATAAGTGGATGGAGTTCTATCTGATTGATCACCGGGGCGACGCCGGTTTCATCAATCAGCTTCTGCAGATGCGGTACCTGGAAATTACACACGCCAATGCTTTTGGTCAGCCCCTGCTGCTGCAGCTCGATCAACGCCTGCCAGGCCTCGACGTAATGGCCGATAGCCGGTACCGGCCAGTGGATTAAATAGAGATCCACATAGTCCAGCTTCAGTTTGCTGAGGCTCTCTTTCAGCGCCTCGTGCGGCCGTTTTTGATCGTCGTTCCACAGCTTAGTGGTGATGAAGAGCTCATCGCGGTTGACGCCAGCGCTGTGCAGCGCATTGCCGACGCCGGTCTCATTTTGGTACGCGGCGGCGGTGTCAAAAGAGCGATAACCGACTTCCAGCGCCTTATGAATGGCGGAGACGACTTCCTCGTTGCCAGCTTTCCACACGCCGAGACCCAGCTGCGGCATCAGGTTGCCGTCGTGCAGTTTTATAACGGTTGGATGTGTCATGCCTTCCTCCTGTTAATGAACTCGGCGAAGCAGGATCCGCCGAGGGGTAGCATTAAGTCTGGACGAAATAGCTAAAAACGGTAGTAAAAACACCTCTCCCCGGCGTTTGTTTAACGTAAGGAGAGGTGAATCAGGCGGGGAGCGCTTAGCGTGCAGCCTCGTAGATACGGCGGCTGACGTCCAGGGTGATATCCTGATGTTCGCCCAGTTTAGTCATGCCGTGCTCTTCCAGTTTCGCCAGCAGCGCCGGGATGGAGCTACCGTCGAGACCGTAATCGGAAAGGCGGGTCGGCACGCCCATCTGCTCGAAGAACTGACGCGTTGCGGCGATGGCGGCATCGATACGTTGGTCGTCAGAGCCTTCGGTAATATTCCACACGCGCTCGGCATACTGCAGCAGCTTCTCGCGCTTGGCATCGCGTTTCTCATTCCACAGCGCCGGCAGCACGATAGCCAGCGTCTGGGCGTGATCCAGGCCGTGCATCGCCGTCAGCTCGTGGCCGAGCATATGCGTCGCCCAGTCCTGTGGCACGCCTGCGCCGATCAGGCCGTTCAGCGCCTGCGTCGCCGCCCACATAATATTGGCGCGCACGTTATAGTTCTCCGGTTCCTGCAGGGCTTTCGGGCCATCCTCGATCAGGGTCAGGAGAATGCCTTCGGCGAAGCGGTCCTGGATTTTGCCGTCAACCGGGTAGGTCACGTACTGCTCGAGGGTATGGACGAAGGCGTCAACCACGCCGTTCGCGACCTGGCGCGGCGGCAGGGTATAGGTATAAACCGGATCGAGGATCGCGAACTGCGGCTGGACGTGCGAAGACATAAACGCGCGTTTGTCGCCGGTGGTTTTCCGCGATATGACCGCGCCTTTGTTGGATTCAGAACCGGTCGCCGGCAGAGTCAGTACCGAGCCCATTGGAATGGCGCTGGCAATTTTGCTGCCATAGGTTTCCAGAATTTCCCACGGATCGATATCCGCGTCGTAGTGGGCTGCTGCAGCGATAAACTTGGTGCCATCCAGCACCGAACCGCCGCCGACCGCCAGCAGGAAGGTCACTTTCTCTTCCCGGGCGAGTTTCACCGCATTCATCAGGGTTTCGTAAGACGGGTTCGGCTCGATGCCGCCAAATTCAAGGACATCCAGGCCATTCAGAGCGGTGAGGACCTGATCCAGGACGCCTGTTTTTTTGACGCTGCCGCCGCCGTAGGTGATCAGTACGCGGGCTTCCGCCGGGATCTGTTCACGCAGCTTTTCAATCGCGCCTTTGCCAAACAGAATGCGGGTTGGGGTATGCAGGTCGAAATTATTCATTGCTTAAGTCCTCCAAAGAGTAAAACCGTCGACAGGGACGATACCGCTGCCCGATGAAGGTTATTGTGGTCCTGGCGCCGTTGACCCTCAATGCACATTCCTGCCGATGTCTTGCCTATTTCTCCATATGGCTGGAGAATTTGTAGCGGCCTGCGCACAATGTACAGGTGAAGAAACATCGGGAGAGACGGTGGCAATGCAACACGCAGAGATATGTCGGACATTAACGGAGAAGATTAACCTGCTGAAAGATAAGCACGAAATGTTAAGTTCGTTGCTGCCTGACGTCCGTTTGCTGTACGGAACGCAACCGGGGCCCCGGACGCCGGTGATGTATCAGCCGGGGATCGTTTTTCTCTTTTCGGGCCATAAAATTGGTTATATCAATGAGCGGACTTTTCGCTACGATACAAACGAATATTTACTGCTGACCGTGCCGCTACCTTTCGAGTGCGAAACCTTTGCCACCCCGGAGGTGCCCCTCGCCGGGATGCGCCTGAACGTCGATATCCTGCAACTGCAAGAGCTGCTGATGGATATTGGCGAAGATCCGCTGTTTCAGCCCGCGGTCGCCTCCAGCGGGATAAACTCCGCGGTACTCTCGGAGGATATTCTGTGCGCTGCCGAACGGCTGCTTGACGTGATGGAGCGGCCGCTGGACGCACGGATCCTTGGCAAGCAAATCGTCCGCGAAATTCTGTATTATGTGCTGACGGGGCCCTGCGGCGGCGCGCTGTTGGCGCTGGTCAGCCGGCAGACCCACTTCAGCCTGATAAGTCGCGTGCTCAAGCATATCGAAAGCCAGTACACCGAAAACCTCAGCGTCGATCGGCTGGCGGCGGAAGCGAATATGAGTGTGTCAGCGTTTCACCATAATTTTAAAGCGGTGACCAGCACTTCTCCTTTGCAGTATCTGAAAAACTACCGTTTGCATAAAGCACGAATGCTGATGATCCATGACGGCATGAAGGCCAGCGCGGCGGCGATGCGCGTGGGATATGAAAGCCCTTCGCAGTTCAGCCGCGAGTTTAAGCGCTACTTCGGTTTGACGCCGGGAGAAGACGCCGCGCGTATTCGCACGATGCAGGGGATGTAATACCGGGAAAGGGCGGCCGGGCGGGCGCAGGCCCCCCCGGCAGGTAAGCGTCAGGCGCTGCAATATTTCTTTTTAATGACCACGAACAGCGTGCCGAGCAGGCCAGCCAGCAGCAGGGCAATCGGCAGGATCATCAGACAGGTCATCACCTGATCTTCATGGCGCTTCACAAACGGGATCATGCTCAGCGCATAGCCAAGACCCGTCACCACACAGACCCACAGCAGGGCGCTCAGCCAGTTGAAGAACTGGAAGCGGCGGTTCGGCAGGCCAGAAATCCCGGCCATGGTTGGCAGCAGGGTGCGGACAAACGCCAGAAAACGGCCCGCGAGCAGCGCCAGCAGGCCGTGGCGGTCAAACATGCAGGTGGCGCGCTGATGGTACTTATGCGGCAGATGCGCCAGCCAGCCTTTCACCGTTTGCGTATTGCCCAGCCAGCGCCCTTGCACATAGCTCAGCCAGCAGCCGAGGCTGGCGGCGGCGGTCAGAATGGCGATAGTGGGCACAAAGTCCATGACGCCTTTAGCAATCAGCGCGCCGGCGAGCAGCAGCAGGCTGTCTCCCGGTAAAAAGGAGGCGGGCAGCAGCCCGTTTTCCAGAAACAGGGTCGCGAACATAACCAGATATACAACGCCCACAACGTGAGGGTTCGCCAATGCGGCAAAATCATGTTGCCACAGCGCGGCGACAATCTCTTGAATGACAACCATGGACTTTCCTAAGTGGTACCGTATTGTTGACTAGTGTACTCCTGAAGAGGCCCGAGCACCTTGATCCCGGGCGCAACAAAAGCGGCCGCTTTGCTAAAAAGCGTCCGCTATTGTTGCCACTGACTGTCACTTTACACGATACGCGCGAAGCCCGCTGCTAAATCCGCCTGCAGATCGTCAACATTTTCGAGACCAATGTGCAGGCGGATCAGCGTGCCGCTGAAGTCGACTTCAGCATCCGGTCGAATGTGGGCGATTTGCTCCGGCTGGTTGGCGAGAATCAGCGACTCAAAGCCGCCCCACGAATAGGCCATACTGAACAGGCTGAAATTGTCGAGGTACTCCGCCAGTTCGGCATCATTGAGGCGCTTGCTGAGCACAAACGAGAATAGCCCGCTGCTGCCGGTGAAATCACGTTTCCAGAACTCATGACCTTTACTGCCGGGCAGGGCGGGGTGGTTTACCCGCGCCACCTGCGGGTGCTGCGCCAGCCACTCGGCGATGCGCAGGCTGCTTTCATGATGCTGACGCAGGCGCACGCCCAGGGTGCGCAGGCCGCGGCTGGTCATATAGGCAGTATCGGCGTCCAGCATTTGCCCCATCAGGTAGGCATTTTCACGCAGCTGCGGCCAGCAGCGCGCGTTCGCCACCGCGGTGCCCACCATGGCGTCGGAATGGCCGATCAGGTATTTGGTGCCTGCCTGAATGGAAATATCAATGCCAAAATCCAGGGCTTTAAACAGGATCCCCGCCGCCCAGGTGTTATCGATCATGATAATCGCTTCCGGGGCGACCTGACGCACGGCGGCGACTATCGCCGGCACATCGTGCACTTCCATGGTGATCGAGCCGGGCGATTCGAGGAACACCACGCGGGTCTCAGGGCGAACCAGACGGGCGATATCGGCGCCGATTAAGGGATCGAACCAGCTGGTGGTGACGCCGAGTTTGGCGAGAATTTTGGTACAAAAGTCCTGGCTTGGCTCATAGGCGGTATTGGTCATCAGCACATGGTCGCCTTGCTCGACAAACGCCAGGATAGTGTTAGCCACCGCCGCGGCGCCGCAGGGGAAGAGGGCGCAGCCGGCGCCGCCTTCCAGCTCGCACATCGCTTCCTGCAGCGAGAAATGGGTCAGGGTGCCGCGACGACCGTAGAACAGCTCGCCGTTGGCCCGATTGCGGGTGGCGTGCTTTTTGGCCTCGACGGTGTCGAAAACCAGCGATGACGCGCGCTGGATAACGCTGTTCACTGAGCCCTGGGTGTACTTTTTGCTCCGCCCGGCGTTGACCAGCGCGGTATCAAGATGTTTATCAGCCATGTTGACGAACCTGTTTTTATACGTCTGGACGTCTAAACTAACATGAATCTGCTTTTCTGTACCAGCGCACCGCCGATACAGGCGAAAATTTTACCAGGCCCGCGGTTAGCCGCTTTTTTACTGCGTAAGCGCAAGGAAAATAAACGTGATTTGCTGCACAGTGTAAATACTAATGAGAACCACTATCAATTCGATGTCGTTTTGATATTATTGTGGGCAGATTTTGTGATTATCGTCGTGGAGATAGAGCGTGGGTAATAATTTGATGCAGGCGGATCTCTCCGTTTGGGGTATGTATCATCATGCCGATATTGTCGTTAAGGTGGTGATGATTGGCCTGATTCTGGCGTCGGTCGTCACATGGGCCATCTTCTTCCGTAAAGGGGCGGAAATCCTCGCCAGCAAGCGTCGCCTCAAACGTGAACAGCAGCAGCTGGCGGAAGCCCGCTCTCTCGATCAGGCCAGCGATATCGCCAGCGCCTTTGAGGCGAAAAGCCTCACCACCCAGCTTATCAATGAAGCGCAGAACGAACTCGAACTCTCTGCCGGTGCCGAAGACAATGAAGGCATCAAGGAACGAACCGGTTTTCGCCTTGAGCGCCGCGTTGCGGCGGTTGGTCGCCATATGGGGCGCGGTAACGGCTATCTGGCGACCATCGGCGCCATTTCCCCGTTTGTGGGCCTGTTTGGTACCGTCTGGGGCATCATGAACAGCTTTATCGGCATCGCCCAGACCCAGACCACCAATCTTGCGGTGGTAGCGCCGGGCATCGCAGAAGCGCTGCTGGCGACGGCCATCGGCCTGTTCGCCGCCATCCCGGCGGTGGTCATCTATAACATCTTCGCCCGCATGATCGGCAGCTACAAGGCCTCGCTCGGCGACGTCGCCGCTCAGGTACTCCTGCTGCAAAGCCGCGATCTGGACCTCAGCGCCAGCGGCGTGAAGCCGGTGCGCAGCGCGCAGAAATTACGGGTAGGTTGATCGGCTATGGCGATGCGTCTTAATGAAAACCTGGACGATAACGGCGAAATGCATGAGATCAACGTGACGCCGTTTATCGACGTCATGCTGGTTCTGCTGATTATCTTTATGGTGGCCGCGCCGCTGGCGACGGTCGACGTGAAGGTCAATCTGCCTGCCTCCTCCAGCCAGCCGCAACCGCGACCGGAAAAACCCATCTACCTGTCGGTGAAGGCGGATAAGAGCATGTTCCTCGGCAACGACCCGGTTACCGAAGCGAATATGATTAACGCCCTGGATAGCCTGACCGCCGGCAAAAAAGATACCACCGTCTTCTTCCGCGCGGATAAAACCGTCGATTACGAGACGATGATGAAAGTGATGGATACCCTGCATCAGGCGGGCTATCTCAAGATCGGGCTGGTGGGCGAAGAGACCGTCAAAGCGAAGTAACCTCCCCCTTTCCACTTTTCTTCTCAGGCTGGCCTTGCGCCAGCTTTTTAATAGGTGACGCAATAACTTGTAAGACCAATCTTATAGATGTGTGACAACTTTCTCAGTTAACAGAAAACATAAACCCGATGCGAAAAATGACAATAGGATAGTTTTTATCCTGCCTCTACAGTGAATACCACTTCATCTGAGAGGGATTATATTGTGAATCACGATAATAAACTGTCATTTGCGGAGAAGCTGGGATATGGCATGGGGGATGCAGCCTGCGGTATCGTTTACTCTTCGGTAACCATGTTTCTGACATGGTTTTATACGGATATTTACGGGCTTTCTGCTGCCGCAGTCGGAGTGATGTTCCTGGTGACGCGGGTTCTGGATGCGATTACCGATCCGCTAACCGGCATTGTTGCAGACCGTGTAAAGACCCGCTGGGGCCATTTTCGCCCGTGGCTTATCTGGTTTGCCGTACCTTATGCCGTGCTGGCGGTAATGACCTTCACGACTCCGGAATTTGGCGCATCGGGTAAACTGGTTTATGCCTACCTGACCTACACCTTACTCATGCTGTGTTACACCTTTATCAATATTCCCTACTGCGCATTGGGCGGAGTCATTACGCGTGATGAGAAGGATCGCCTTTCAGCCCAGTCATATCGTTTTACGATCTCATCTCTGGCCGGTCTGATGGTTTCTGTCGCAACCCTGTTCCTGGTGGATTTTTTCGGTAAAGAAAATAAGCAGTTTGGTTTTCAGGCGACAATGGGAATCATGGGCGCGATCGCTATTGTAATGCTGGCTTTTTGCTTCTTCTCTACCAAAGAACGCGTGGCTCCAGCTGTTGAACAGCAGGGGAGCATACGCGAAGACCTCCGTCAGCTGCTGGCGAATGACCAGTGGCGTATTGTGGCGATAATTACTTTTTTCTCCAGTATGGCCGGGGTTATGCGCAGCGCCGCCACGCTCTATTATGCAACCTACCTGATGTTAGGCGGTGTGGAGTCAGCGGCGGGAACGGCCATGAAATCAGCATTTGTTTCCACCAGTGTCGTTGGCACGATTATCGGCAGCATCGCCGCCGGATGGCTGGCCAAGCGCTATCGCGCGGTATCGCTGTTTAAAAATATCAACCTCCTGCTGGTCCTGGTTGGCGTCGTAATGTTCTTTGTGCCGCCGACCTGGCTGCCGGTGGTGTTCCCTTTATACTTCCTGGTCGGCTTCTTCCATCAGATGTACCAGCCGTTTAAATGGAACATGATGGCCAACGCTGCCGATTATGGCGAATGGAAGTTTGGCCGTCGCATCACGGGATTATCCTATTCCGGTAATCTGTTTGCTTTGAAAATGGGCATGGCGGTTGCTGGCGCCGCCGTAGGTTTTTCGCTTGGGCTATTTGGCTATCAGGCGGGCGTAACGGCGCAGACTCCGCTGGCGACAATGGGAATTGTGGGGCTGTTAACCCTCGGTCCATCACTATCTTACCTGCTCCTGTGGTGGCTGGCGCGTTTCTATAAGCTGGATGACAAAATGATGCAGACAATTCAGCGCGAGCTGTCCATGCGTCAGCAGCAGGGGCATTCAGAGACGCATTTGCCGCTAAACGCCGTTCCGGAAAAGGCTTGAGGAGATGCGAAATATGACCCCTTCTGAATACCAGAATCCTATCTTATGCGCCGATTATTCCGACCCGGATATCGTGCGCGTAGGCGATGATTTCTTTATGGTCTCTTCCAGTTTTAACCATGTGCCCGCTTTACCGATCCTGCATTCAACGGACCTGGTTAATTGGACTATCATCAACCACGTTATGGATGAACTGCCGCTACCTGGTTATGACCGGTATCAGCCGGGTAAGGGCGTATGGGCGCCGTCGATTCGCTGGCACGATGGCAAGCTGTGGGTCTGCTTCAGCACGCCAGATGAAGGTATTTTTATCTGCCATACCGAGGATCCGTGGGGGGAATGGAGCGCTCCGCACTGCCTGCGCGAGGCCAGAGGTTGGATAGATCCCTGCCCGTTCTGGGACGACAATGGTCAGGCCTGGTTGGTACATGCCTTCGCCCATAGCCGCAGCGGCATCAAGCATAAACTGCAGTTGTTTGCGATGGCGCCGGACGCCAGCGAATTGCTGGGCGAAGGGCAGATTATCTATGACGGCTGCTGCGATTTACCTACCCTTGAGGGGCCAAAGGTTTATCAACGCGCCGGTTGGTACTACATCTTTGCTCCTGCGGGCGGGGTTGAAAATGGCTGGCAGACGGTACTGCGCGCGCGCCAGATGACGGGGCCCTGGGAAGCCAAAAACGTGCTTTTCCAGGGAAACACCTCGATAAATGGACCACATCAGGGCGGCTGGGTGGAGGGTGAGGAGGGCGAATGCTGGTTTGTTCATTTCCAGGACTTACACCTCTATGGCCGCGTGGTTCACCTCCAGCCGATGTCCTGGGGTAACGATGGCTGGCCGCGTATCGGTGAGCAGATTGGCAACTGCGGCGTCGGACAGCCGGTTTTACGTTGGCCGCGTCCTAAAGGGTTAACGCCTTCACCGGCATTGGCGCCGCAAACCAGCGACTATTTTGCGCAAGGCCAACCGGGAATACAGTGGCAGTGGCAGGCTAACCCCAGCCCTGAGTGGCTGCTGCCAGCGAAAGGCGAACTTCGATTACGCTGCGTCCCATTATCCGAAGTCGATGGACAGAGAGCGTTATACTGGGCGCCGCAGCTGTTGCTGCAGAAATTCCCGGCGCTAACTTTTAGCGCGAAAACAAGCGTAACGTTATATGCCGCTCAGGACGGTGATGCCGGAGGCCTGATCGTATACGGCGAACGCTACGCCGCTTTGCTGGTGGAGTTTGGGCAAGGGGGTTACCGGCTCGTGTGGCGACACGGTTGGATGAGCGATGCGGGCGTGGTGCGCGAAACTCGTCAGGTTCTTGCTGAGCTTAAGTGCGGCAAGTGTCAGCTGCAGGTGGCCGTAGGCGAAGGCGGCCTGTGTCAATTTTCCTGGCGAGCCGAGGAGGAGTGGCGGAAGGTTCCTCTTTGTTTTGCTGCCGGGAAGGGAAAATGGGTCGGCGCGAAATTTGGCCTGCTGGCTGCTTCAATGGTTGGCCTACAAAGCGAGGGCTACTCCGCTTTGCAGGACTTTGAGGTCATACTTTAAAGAAACCGTTTCTGGCCGCCTGTAGATGACGCTGGCGGCTGATGTTGCATAAGCGTAACCCTGTTGCGATATAATGGCGGCCGTTTATGTTAACTGACAGGATCTTATGGAACGCTTTCTGGAAAATGCTATGTACGCCTCGCGCTGGCTGCTGGCGCCGGTTTATTTTGGCCTCTCGCTCGGTCTGATTGCGCTGACCATCAAATTTTTTCAGGAGATCTTCCACATACTGCCGCATATTTTTAGCGTCAGTGAGTCGGATATGATTCTGACCCTGCTGTCGCTGGTGGATATGACCCTGGTGGGCGGTTTGCTGGTGATGGTGATGTTCTCCGGGTATGAAAATTTTGTCTCGCAGCTGGATATTAACGAGGGTAAAGAAAAACTCAGCTGGCTGGGCAAAATGGACGCGACTTCGCTGAAAAATAAGGTTGCCGCCTCCATCGTGGCGATCTCCTCTATTCACCTGCTGCGGGTGTTTATGGATGCGAAAAACGTCCCGGACAATAAGCTGATGTGGTACGTGATTATCCACCTGACCTTCGTGCTTTCGGCCTTTGTGATGGGCTACCTTGATCGTCTGACCAAAGTGAAACACTGATCCCTTCTCTCCCGGCGGTGTTAGCCGCTGGGCTGTTTCTCCCCGTTTCATGCTTTTCTGGGCTGGCGTATGTCCGGGCTTCTGCTTTGCTTAAAGAGCGCTTAACAACGGAGGCAGGGTAATGACGCGATTAACGGCCAAAGATTTCCCGCAGCAGTTGCTCGAATATTATGACTACTATGCCCACGGCAAAATCAGTAAACGCGAGTTTCTCCAGCTGGCGGGGAAATATACTGTCGGCGGGATGACCGCGCTGGCGCTGTTTAATCTGCTGAAGCCCGACTATGCCCTGGCAGAGCAGGTACCGTTCACCGACCCGGATATCCGCCCGGAGTATATTCATTATCCCTCTCCTGACGGTCACGGCGAAGTGCGGGCTTACCTGGTGACGCCGACAAAAATAGCCGACAAAGCGCCCGCTGTGGTGGTGGTGCATGAGAACCGCGGCCTGAACCCCTATATTGAAGATGTAGCCCGGCGGGTAGCGAAAGCGGGGTATATCGCGCTGGCGCCGGATGGCCTGAGCGCCGTCGGCGGCTATCCGGGGAATGATGATGAAGGCCGCGCCCTACAGCAGAAAGTCGATCCCGTGAAGCTGATGAATGATTTTTTTGCGGCGGTCGCGTTTATGGCGAACTATCCACAGGCGACGGGGAAGGTCGGTATCACCGGTTTTTGCTACGGCGGCGGCGTCAGCAACGCGGCAGCGGTGGCGATCCCCGAGCTGGCCTGTGCGGTGCCGTTTTACGGTCGCCAGCCGCCGCTGAAGGAGGTCGATAAAATTAAAGCACCGCTGCTGCTGCACTATGCCGGCCTCGATAGCGGCATTAATGAAGGCTGGCCTGCCTATGAACAGGCGTTGAAGGAACACCATAAAGTCTACGAGGCCTATTTCTATCAGGGCGTGAATCACGGCTTTCATAATGATTCCACGCCGCGCTACGATCGGGCTGCGGCTGATCTGGCCTGGCAACGCACGCTGGCATGGTTTGAGAAGTATTTACGCTAGCGCAACCGTCATAAATAGCGCTACCGCTCGCTCAAAAAAACGCTATATAATTTATTATATAACGATTGGGAGGGCGCGATGGAAAATCATTTTGGCAAAGGCTTAATGGCGGGGCTACAGGCATCCTATGCTGACACCGCCGCGCATGCGGCGAATTTTTGCGCCGACTATAAACGCGGGTTTGTGCTCGGCTACTCGCACCGCATGTTTGAAAAAACCGGCGACCGCCAGCTCAGCGCCTGGGAAGCGGGGATCCTCACCCGTCGCTATGGCCTTGACAGAGATATGGTGATGGATTTCTTCAAAGAAGGTGGGTCGGGTATGGCGATGCGCTATTTTCTGGCGGGCTATCGGCTGGAAAGCTAAACAGGACGGCTTCGCAGGCGGAACCGTCCTGTGGTGGGAACCCTTTCCCGTCAACGGGAAAGGGTGAAGACCTTACGCCTGGCGCTTATCTTCCGTTTGGGTGTCAAAGTCTCGGGCATCATGGCGCTCATGCAGCTGCTCATTGAGCGGGCCGTTGGTGCGGTTGACGATGCGTCCGCGCTTGACGGCCGGGCGGTTGCCGACATCCTGCGCCCAGCGCAGCACGTTTTTATAGCTCCCGGCGTCGAGGAACTCCGCCGCGTTATAGACATTGCCCAGCACTACGTTGCCATACCACGGCCAGACAGCCATATCGGCGATGGTGTACTCCTCGCCGGCCACATAGCGACCGCGGGCGAGCTGTTTGTCCAGCACGTCGAGCTGGCGTTTGGCTTCCATCGTAAAGCGGTCGATCGCGTACTCGATCTTCACTGGCGCATAGTTATAGAAGTGGCCGAAGCCGCCGCCGAGGAACGGCGCCGCGCCCTGCAGCCAGAACAGCCAGTTGAGGGTTTCGGTGCGACCGGCAGGATCTTTCGGCAGGAAGAAACCAAATTTTTCCGCCAGATAGAGAAGAATGTTGCCGGACTCAAATACCCGGGTCGGCGGCGTGGTGGAATGGTCGCTGAGGGCCGGGATCTTCGAGTTCGGGTTGATCTCGACAAAGCCGCTGGAAAACTGATCCCCTTCGCCAATGCGTATCAGCCAGGCGTCGTACTCCGCGCCGCTGACGCCCAGCGCCAGCAGCTCTTCAAGCATGATCGTCACCTTCTGGCCGTTGGGTGTACCGAGTGAGTATAGCTGGAGCGGATGGGTTCCTACCGGCAGGACGCGTTCATGAGTCGCGCCGGAAACGGGACGGTTGATGTTGGCGAACGCGCCGCCGCTGTTTTGCTTCCATTCCCACACTTTTGGTGGCTGGTAGTTTTGCTCTGACATGCTGGTTTGCCTTTTTCGTGGATGTACAAAAAGTGTAGCAGGTGACCTCAGGCCATAATCCGCGCGGCCCACACGCTGACATCATCGCCGCTGCCCAGATCCGGCTGCACCAGGCCGTTGACCATAAAGGTCGGCGAGACATGGATGCCGTTCTGACGGGCGTATTTACTGTGCCACTTGATCACGTCCTGCAGCTCCGGGCGGGCAAAGGCGGCCCCCAGCAGCACGTGACTGTAGCGTTCAATGCGCTCAATGATTTGCTGCGGCGTGGCGTTCATGTTCGGCCCGCTGCAGTGATCGGTAAACTCAAACTCTTCCCGATGGTCGGCCACGGCCTGCATCACCTTATGCGCCTGCTCTCTGCCGTGCGGCAGGGTGGACGCGGCGAGGATGCAGCGGACGATAACCCCGGAGAACAGATGCCACGGCTGCGACTGCAGGCGTATCTTGATGGTCACGTTATCGGCGCCGACCTCATCGAGCAGATCGTCGAGTTTATTAAACGCGCGGACAGAGTAGGGGCAGGTGGGCTCAAGGAACACCTCAAACGTCCGCGGGCCGTGTCCCCAGACCAGCGGTTGGGCATTCAGATGCGAGGGTGTGCTCATTGTCGACTCCTGATGTTGCGTTGTTTTTTTGTTATATCACCGATAACGATATCACTTTTGTTTCCGGCTGCAGGGTTATTTTCCTTAACGGCACGATTAGCGAAACGAATGAGTGGTATCATCGTTACACCTCTGTCTGGTAAGTGCCTGCGGCAGGATAAGAAGAGGGAGTTTTGTTTCGCCAACTGCCCGGGCTGCATTAATTTGAGGTCAGGCTAAATGAGCAAAGGATCGACAAGCAGTGACGCCCCGTTTGGGACATTGTTAGGCTATGCACCCGGTGGCGTAGCGATTTATTCATCGAATTACAGTAGCTTAAATCCGCAGGACTACCCGGATGACGCGACGTTTCGCAGCTACATCGGCAATGAGTATATGGGGCATAAATGGCAGTGCGTGGAGTTTGCGCGCCGCTTTCTGTTCCTGACCTATGGCTTTGTCTTCACCGATGTGGGGATGGCTTATGAAATCTTCTCCCTGCGTTTCCTGCGCGAAGTGGTCAATGACAATATTTTGCCGCTGCAGGCCTTCGCCAACGGCTCCCGCCGTCCGCCTATCGCTGGTTCGCTGCTGATCTGGCAGAAGGGGGGCGAGTTTAAGCACACCGGCCATGTGGCGGTGATCACCCAGCTTGTCGGCAATAAGGTGCGTATCGCCGAGCAGAACGTGATTCACTCGCCGCTGCCGCAGGGCCAGCAGTGGACCCGCGAGCTGACCCTCGAGGTCAACGACGGCCGGTACACCATCAAAGATACCTTTGCCGATACCGAAATTTTAGGCTGGATGATCCAGACCGCTGATACCGAACACAGCCTGCCGCAGCCGGTGCTGCCGGGCGAGGCGATGGCCATCAAAGGCGCGCGGCTGCCAAACAACGGCCAGTTTCGCGGTAAATGGCTGAACGAGAAAGACCCGTTGCAGAAAGCCTACGTGGCAGCCAACGGTCATTTCATCAACCAGGATCCCTATCAGTATTTCACCATCAGCGAAAGTGCCGAACAGGAGCTGATCAAAGCCACCAACGAGCTGCACCTGATGTATCTGCACGCCACCGATAAGGTGATGAAGGATGACAACCTGCTGGCGCTGTTCGATATTCCGAAAATTCTCTGGCCTCGTCTGCGCCTCTCGTGGCAGCGCCGCCGTCATCATATGATCACCGGGCGCATGGATTTTTGCATGGACGAGCGCGGGCTGAAGGTGTACGAGTACAATGCCGATTCCGCTTCCTGCCATACCGAAGGCGGGCTGATCCTCGAACAGTGGCTGAAGCAGGGCTACTACGGCACCGGCCACAATCCGGCGGAAGGTCTGCTCGATGAGCTGGCGGGGGCGTGGAAACACAGCCGGGCGCGGCCCTTCGTCCACATCATGCAGGACAAGGATCTGGAAGAGAACTACCACGCGCAGTTTATTCAGCGTTCGCTGACCCAGGCCGGTTTTGAGAGCAAAATTCTCTTTGGTCTTGATGAGCTGCGCTGGGACGCTGCCGGTCAGCTGATCGACGCCGACGGGCGGCTGGTCAACTGCGTCTGGAAAACCTGGGCATGGGAAACCGCCATTGAGCAGGTGCGCGAAGTCAGCGCCGAGGAGTACGCGGCGGTACCGATTCGAACCGGACATCCGCAGAATGAGGTGCGGCTGATTGACGTCCTGCTGCGTCCTGAAGTATTGGTATTCGAACCCCTGTGGACGGTGATCCCCGGCAACAAAGCCATTCTGCCGGTGCTGTGGTCGCTGTTCCCGCATCATCGCTATCTGCTGGATACCGATTTTGAGGTTAACGACGAGCTGGCGAAAACCGGCTATGCGGTGAAGCCTATTTCCGGGCGCTGCGGGAACAATATCGACCTGATCGGCCCTCAGGATGAACTTCTGGATAAGACCAGCGGCCAGTTTGTCGATCGCAAGAATATCTACCAGCAACTGTGGTGCCTGCCGAAAGTGGACGGTAAGTACATTCAGGTGTGCACATTTACCGTCGGCGGTAACTACGGCGGTACCTGCCTGCGCGGCGATTCGTCGCTGGTGGTGAAAAAAGAGAGCGATATCGAGCCGTTAATCGTTTTGAAAGACAAAGCATGACGTACGAAACCCGGGTAGCGGCATACCCCTGTCCGGGTGACAACGTACTGAAAAGGATAGCCCCGGCATGGTAAGCGCCGCCGGGGAGCACCTGCAACAAAGCCAAGATAATTAACACAACAACAAGACAGAAAAGGAAAATAGTATGCACGATCGGCGTCTCGCCGCCCGCGCGGGTGAACTCAAGCCCTCCGCCGTCCGCGAACTTCTCAAGCACAGTAAACTGCCCGGCGTGATTTCGCTTGGCGGCGGCATTCCGGCCCCGGAACTGTTTGATACCGAAGGCCTGGAGCTGGCGGTGCAGAAGGTGATGAGCGAGCGTTTTAATGACGCATTCCAGTACGGTCTGACGGAAGGCTACCCGCCGCTGCGCCAGGCGGTGAGTGAAATTTGCCACTCCCGTGGCGTCGCCTGTTCAGCCGCCCAGGTCTATATCACCTCCGGCTCCCAGCAATCGCTGGATATCGTTGCCCGTACGCTGCTCGATCCGGGCGATACTATCGTCGTTGAGCGTCCCACTTATCTGGCGGCGCTGCAGGTATTTCAGCTGGCGCAGGCCAATATTCTCAGCGTTGACACCGACGATGACGGGATGCTGGTGGAGCAGCTGGCCGACCTGCTGGAGACCACCCGCGTCAAAGCTGTTTACCTGGTGCCGACGTTCGGCAATCCCGGCGGCAAAACGCTGAGCGAGGCGCGTCGTCGCCGGTTGGTTGAGCTGGCGAAAAAATATGATTTCGTCATTCTGGAAGACGATCCCTACGGCGAAATTAGCTTTACAGACGCCGTTCGGCGCCCGCTCTATCAGCATGCTGTCGAGCTGAGCTGTGAAGATCAGGTGGTTTACACCTCGACTTTTTCGAAAATCCTCGCGCCAGGGATGCGCATCGGCTGGATCGTCATGCCGGACTGGCTGGCGCAGCAGACGGTGATTGTGAAGCAGGCGGCGGATCTGCATACCAATATGCTGTCGCAGGTGATCACTGCGGAATACCTCAGTCTGAACCGGCTGGATAACCAGATTGCGTTGATTCGCGAAGACTACCGCAAGAAGTGCGTGGCGCTGGCCGATGCGCTGGAAAGCCGCCTTGGCGAGCACCTGGAATTCAGCCGCCCGCAGGGGGGGATGTTCCTGTGGGCGCGTTTCCGCTATCCGTTCGATACCATGGAATGGATGAAGAAAACGCTGGAAAACGGCGTGGTGTACGTCCCGGGTGAAGCGTTCTATCACGATAAGCCGGATACCCGTACCCTGCGTCTTTCTTACTCCACGGTGTCAGAAGCCGGATTGCTGACGGCCGTTGAGCGGCTGGCGGCCTCCCTGTAACGTCTCTGCTGTGCGCCGCTTTTCGGCGGCGCGCAGCCCTGCGTGACGTTAACGTCCAGCGCAGGGTCAATCCGTTTCGGCGATCCGGTCATCGAGCCAGACCAGCATCAGCGCTGCGAGAAAAGCCAGCGCAAAGGTTCCAATAAACAACCACATAGACGTCCCTCGCGGGTTAATTATTTTGCTGATTCTACCGGAGAGCGATCGTTGCGGTCGGCGATGGAGATTTTAGTTCCGGCGGAATGGCTGGCGAGAGAGAAAAAGTCATCGGCATCAATATCGAAGTTAAGAATAATTTCCCTGTATTTTCCACCGTTAATTAACGCTTTGGCTTCTTTAACACTACTGGCAATAATGACAGGCATCAGTTTTATCTCATTTTGAAAACTGTGAAGCAAAATAAGAGTTAGTTCGTACCAGATCAACTACTTTTTATCGTATTCCGCCGCAGAAAAAACGTCGTACTGTGACGCGACGACGACCGGATATTTTGTGACAGCGATCCGGTCATCAACAGCACAATCTTATTCGACGCTGGCGATATGCTGCAATTTTGCCAACTCGTCAGGATGATTTCCCCTGTTGTTTTTCGCGCAATATCTCGCCGCAGCGCTGCTTGTCCTGACGCAGCACCTGCTGTTCCTGCGGGCTGAGCTGGCGCCAGGTATCCAGCATCCGCTGCCCCAGCGCCGGAAGGTAATGGGTTTTATGCAGCGCGTAGTCAGAATTTCCCCCCTCGACGATATTCTGCATATCGTGGAGGAACTGGCGGCTGTCGTCATGATCGATTATGCAAAATACCGCCCGGTAGTAAGCTTCATCTTCCTCGGTGTAATGCGGGGTGAACCACCAGACCAGCAGCGCGATAAGCGCCAGTAGCGGGATAATTAAGGATAATTTTTTCAACATCAGTTTTTCGGCCGGAGACAATCAGCCGTCAGTGTACCTGCAACGACGGCCTGATGTAAGCGCCGGCCCCGGCGGGCCGGCACAGGCTAGTAGCCGACCGGGTAGATGCGGCCGGTCTGAACGCCTTCAATGCTGCGGCGATAGGCCTGCGCCGCGGCGGCGGCGGGAACGCTGGGGAAGCCTGGGAAAAAGTCGCCGTAGGCCGCCAGCGACTCGCTGAGCACGGTGGGGCTGATGAGATTGATGCGGATCCCGCGCGGCAGCTCGCAGGCGGCGGCGCGAACAAAGCCTTCCAGACCGGCGTTGACCGTCGTGGCATTGACCCCCTGAGCAATGGGTTCCTGCGCGACAATACCGCTGACCAGGGTAATCGACCCCCCGTCGCGCAGAAAATGCTGGCCGACCAGCGCCAGGCGAATTTGCCCCAGCAGCTTGTCCTGCAGACCGAGGTTGAACTGGCTGTCGGTCATGGTGCTTAACGGCCCAAAGTGCAGATTGCCGGTGGTGGAGACGATGGCATCTACTTCACCCGTTTGGGCAAATAGCGCCTCGACGCTCTCCTGCGAGGTGATATCCACCTGATAATCTCCCCGGGTGCGGCCGACGCGGATAACGTCATGTCTCTGACTCAGTTCTTCGCTGACCGCGCGACCGATGGTGCCGCTGGCACCGATAACGATAATTTTCATGGCAGACTCCTGATGAGGTGAGAGGCTATTTTTTAATAAAAGTAATCTCGGATAAACTGGCTAAAAGTTAGAACATTACTAACCAGAGGTTAGCAATATGGACAAATTACGAGGGATGGAGACGTTTATTGCCGTGGTGGAGTGCGGCAGCTTTACCGGGGCGGCGTCGCGCCTGGGGCTGTCGGCGGTGATGGTTGGGAAATATATCGCCCAGTTGGAAAGCCAGCTGGCGACGCGTCTGCTGGAGCGTAACACCCGACGCCAGAGCCTCACCGACGCCGGGCGAGTCTATTTTGACGAAGCGAAACGGGTGATGGAGCAGGTCTCCATCGCCGAAAGCGCGGTCGAGCGGCTGCGGCTGGCGCCGGCCGGCACCCTGCGGGTGAGCGCTCCCACCTCGTTCGGCGCCAGCGTGATCGCGCCCCTGACCGCCACCTTCCTGCAGGTCTGGCCTGCGGTCCGGGTGGAACTGGATCTGACTAACCGGATGGTCGATCTGGTGGATGAGGGGTTCGATCTGGCGATCCGTATCGGCGAGATCCATCAGGAGGATCTGGTGGCTCGCTACCTGGCGCCGTATCGGATGGTGATCTGCGCCGCGCCGGCTTATCTGGCGCGTTACGGGACCCCCGGGACGCCAGAGGATCTCGCCGATCATCTCTGCCTGTCCCATACGGTCTGGACCGCCCGCAACGAGTGGCGGCTGCCGGGCGTAGAGGGAGAAGTGCGCTGGAAACGCGATGCGGTTTTGCGCTGCAACGATGGCTACGCGCTGCGCCAGGCGGCGATCGCCGGGGCCGGGCTGCTGATGCAGCCGGAGGTACTGCTGGCCGATGCGCTGGCCAGCGGCAGCCTGGTGCGCGTGCTGGAGGCGTGGACTCCGCAGCCGCGGCCTGTGCATCTGCTCTGGCGCCAGGATCGTCGGCCCCTGCCGAAGCTGACGCAGTTTATCGCCCACCTTCAGCAGGGAATGGCCGACGCGCTGACAACGACCCGCGCGTCGGAATAATCACTCCGCCCGCAGCGCCTGCTGCCAGTCGGCAATCAGATCGTGAGGATCTTCGATCCCCACCGACAGGCGGATCAGCTGCGGTGTGATACCGTTCGCCAGGCGTTTCTCCAGCGGGATCGAGGCATGGGTCATGCTGAAGGGCTGGCTCACCAGACTCTCCACGCCGCCCAGGCTCTCCGCAAGCGTAAACCAGCGCAGCTTGCTGATGATGCGCTCGGCGTAACCTTCATCGCCCTTCACCACCACCGAAATCATGCCGCCGGGCAGGGCCATTTGCTGGCGCGCCAGCTGATGATGCGGGTGCGAGGCCAGCCAGGGAAACCAGACTCGCTCCACTTCCGGCTGCTGTTCCAGCCATTCGGCGAGCTGCAGCGCGTTCGCGCTGTGGCGCTCCATCCGCAGCGCCAGGGTACGGATGCCGCGCAGCGTCAGGAAGCTGCTGAACGGGTCAAGCACGCCGCCTACCGCATTCTGCAGATAGCCAAGCTTTTCCGCGAGCCCGGAGTTATCGCCAACCACCGCCAGGCCGGCGACGACATCGGAATGGCCGTTGAGGTACTTGGTCGCGGAGTGCACCACAATATCAAACCCATGCTCCAGCGGGCGATGGATCGCCGGCGAAGCAAAGGTGTTATCGGCGACGCTGATCAGGTTATGGCGGCGCGCGATGGCGGCGATGGCGCTGAGATCCGCGAGCTTCAGCAGCGGGTTGGTGGGCGTTTCCACCCAGATCATGCGCGTATCGGGGCGGATCGCCGCTTCAATTCCCGCCAGGTCGTCGGGTTTCACCCAGCTCACCTGCAGACCAGCGCTACGGCGGCGAACGTTTTCCAGCAGGCGGTAAGTGCCGCCATACACATCATCGACCGCCACCAGATGACTGTCCTTATCCAGCAGCTCCAGCACGGTGGAGATGGCGGCCAGCCCGGAGGCGAACGCGTAGCCGCGCGTGCCGTTTTCCAGGTCGGCGATCGCCGTCTCCAGCGCGTGACGGGTGGGATTCCCGCTGCGGGAATATTCATAACCGGTATGCTGCCCCGGCGCTGGCTGAGCAAAAGTGGAGGTGGCATAAATCGGCGGCATCACTGCGCCATGGCTGTCGGTGAAGGTTCCGCTATGTACACTCAGGGTGTGGATAGATGACATAAAAAATTCCTTATTGTGCGACTCGGTTACGCCAGGCGGTCAATACATCGCTGCGGGTGACCAGGCCAAGAAAACGCGTGTTGTCAGCGATCACCGCCACCAGACCGCGATCGAGAATGGCCTGCAGTTCACTCTCTGGCGCACGCTTATCGAGAGTTTCAACATGGCGGCTCATCGCTTCGCTGACCGGCAGGGAGAAGCGTTGGCGATCGCCCTGTACGTGGCGGATCAAATCCCACTCATCGACGATGCCGACCACGCGGCCATCCTCCAGTACCGGCAGTTGGGAGATGTCATACAGCCGCATGCGGGTAAAGACCGCGGCCAGGGTGTCGTCCGGCGCGGCCGTGACGGTAGCGCCTTCGTCATGGCGCAGGGCGATAAAATCACTGAGATCGCCCTGTTCGGGGCGGGCGATCAGTCCTTGCTGGCGCATCCAGTCGTCGTTGAACATTTTGGACAGGTATTTATTGCCGCTGTCGCAGGCGAAGGTTACTACCCGTTTCGGACGGCTTTGTGCCCGGCAGTAGCGCAGCGCGGCGCTGAGCAGGGTGCCGGTGGAAGAGCCGGCCAGCACGCCCTCAACCTGCAGCAGCTGGCGCGCGGTGTGGAACGCTTCGCGGTCGCTGACGCGATACGCGGTATGTACCCCCTCCAGCCTGGCCAGCGGCGGGATAAAATCTTCGCCGATCCCTTCGACCAGCCAGGATCCCGTTTCGCCGTAGCGTCCGGTATCGACCTGATCGGCAAGGATCGAACCCGCCGGATCGGCGAGAATAAATTCCGTTTTCGGCGAGTGCTCAGCAAACCAGGCCTGAAGCCCACCCAGCGTGCCGCCGGAGCCGACGCCGACGACGATGGCGTCGATGTCGCCCTCCAGCTGCTGATAAAGCTCCGGCGCAGTGGAGGTGGCATGGGCCAGCGGATTGGCGTCGTTATTAAACTGGTCGATATAAAAGGCGCCCGGCGTTTCATCGGCAAGGCGGCGGGCATAATCCTGGTAGTAGGCCGGGTGGCCTTTATTGACGTCGGAGCGGGTGAGCAGCACCGTCGCGCCCAGCGCCCGCAGGTGAAAGATTTTCTCGCGGCTCATTTTGTCCGGCACCACCAGGATCAGGCGGTAATTTTTCTGCGCCGCAATCAGCGCCAGACCGAGGCCGGTATTGCCGGCGGTGGCTTCGATAATCGTTCCCCCGGGCGCCAGTTTTCCCTGGCGCTCGGCTTCATTAATCATCGACAGCGCAACCCGATCTTTAATTGACCCGCCGGGGTTCTGATTTTCCAGTTTTAAAAACAGACTGCAGGGCCCGGTATCCAGTTTGTGCAACTGGAGCAGGGGAGTATGACCGATCAGGTCGCTCACGGAATGAAACAGTGACATAACCATTTACCCACTCGTTTAAGATATTTTTGCATACTAGAACTGTGAAAACGGTTATTTAAAGAATATTTCTCTGTCATTTAGCGCAAAATGGAATATAAGATGCTATTTGGCCATCTGGAGGGAAAGCAGGGCAGCCACCTGGGCGGATCGATTTCCAGAAAAGGGCGTTTTTAGCCGCTTTTAGCGGGAAAATGGCGATTTTAATCAGTGTGTTATCTGATATCTGAAAATGTGTTTGCGAAAAGATTCTATGGAGAATAGGCCTGCGCTTGTCGTTAACTAGCAGCGGGCTGGCCAGGAGAAAAACGCAGCAGGGAAATCACGGGTTAACGCAGTTCGATGGAGAGTCCGGATGCAGAAAAGCAAAAACCCGCCTTGTGGGCGGGTTCTTTAAATAGTGGTGCCCGGACTCGGGAACATTCAGTACTCTATTAACTTGAAATTTATCATAAATCTGTTTTTGGTTGATTATCAAAACTCAGATTTAGACCCATAATTTTACTTTCAAATCAAAATACTAGATTTGAATATTTAAAGGCATGTCCGGTTCGATACTCCGATTCGATTCCTTATAAATTTATCGTAATGACATCTGCGTTACGCGTGTTGTATACTTAATATCCACAGAAACACAAGAGGACAAGACGATGCCAGCCGCAAACAGCATGTCCATAAAACGCGAAACGTTAAATCTGCGCATTAAACCTGCCGAACGCGATCTTATTGATCGGGCGGCGAAAGCCAGAGGGAAAAACCGCACAGACTTTGTGCTGGAGGCCGCCCGCGCTGCCGCTGAGGAAGCGCTGATTGAGCAACGCATCATTATGGCCGATCCGCAGGCTTATCAGGAATTTCTCGCTCGTCTGGATCAGGCTCCTGCACCTAATGCCGCACTGCGTAAAACTATGCAGACCCCTGCGCCGTGGGAACAGGAAGAATGATCTCGGCACCAGAACCGCTTCATGCCGGGCATATTCTTACCCCGTTTTGCTGCGGTATAGATTCCATGGATCACTGGCTGAAACAGCGGGCGATGAAAAATCAGGTTACTGGCGCATCCCGCACCTTTGTCTGCTGCGACGACGCGAAGGTGATGGCTTACTACTCACTGGCTTCCAGCGCTGTGACGACAAATACTGCGCCGGGTCGTTTTCGCCGCAATATGCCTGCCCCGATCCCGGTTGTGGTACTGGGTCGTCTGGCGGTGGATAAATCACTACATGGGAAAGGTGTCGGGCGGGCCCTGGTACGTGATGCCGGGCTGCGTGTGATTCAGGTGGCGGAGACTATCGGCATTCGCGGGATGCTGGTTCACGCCCTGTCGGATGAAGCACGGGATTTTTACCTGCGGGTGGGGTTTGAGCCGTCGCCGATGGATCCGATGATGTTGATGGTGACGTTGAGGGATTTGGTTAATGCCTGATGGGTATTATTTATAATTACAAGGGAATCTGAAGTGTTTGTTAAACCCGTAGCGATTCAGTCCCACATGTATCGTCGGTCAGATTATCAACCTGGGACCACGGTCCCATCTGCTCATTTTAGTACTATTTAGTCTGTGACTATGGTCCCAACTGACGGTCAGAAGGCTTCCAACTGTATGTCAAATTTATGCATAACAGTCTGAACCAAGTAATGCAGATTTGTCGTACCGTGACTGGCTATCAAGCTCTTTGAACGCGAATAGACGTGGATGCAGATCTAAGTAATAAGCTCCCCGCTGTAGCTGGGAAAATCCGACAAAGGATGTTCTATATGGACTCACAGGATGTATTGTATATCGTCCGATGTTACGGCGTCGTCAAGCGGTCCTTTACCGCTCCAGGTCACCAATTAGCATATGGAAGCTTAAAGGTCGCCGATGGCGAACTAGATAAGGTTGCCTGCAAAATTCACCGCACAGGTGAAAACAGCCCAGTTAGTCACGACAAGCCATAAAATTAAAATGAATTGACGACGCCGTGCAAATCACATTTTATCGCCGCTATGAACGCTGTGTTCCGGAAACGGCAAAACGGGGAGGGGATGAATAAACCTGCATGTTCTAAGTAATAATTTGTTGCTATGTTGAACGCGAAGGATGATAATTGCTAACAGGAAGCTAATATTACTAAAGGGAAATTTAGATGCCTTCAATTCTCGCAAGGTTGTCAGTTTGTATTATTCTGTCATTGTTTATGGTTTCTTGTTCGGGAAGTTTTGATAAAACTATTGATTATCAAGACGCTAAACAGATGCCCGGCTATGGGTATATAGTCATGGATTTCAGACTGGCAAATGAAATGGCGTATGGCAATGGCTATATTCCAGGAAAAACAAACTATACAATTTCTTATAAAAATAAAGGTGATATTTTTTTTGTTGATATTCAGCATGCTGATTTTCGTAATAGAATATTAAAGGCATACATACCATATATGAAAGGCTATACCTTAATAGGTATAGGGAGAAGTTATTGGTATCCTTTTTTTAGATGTGATAAATGTGACAATGAGCCACAGTTAAAATTTTTATATATAAACATTGTAAAATCAGTGGATGAAGCATGGTGTAGTGAAACAACTTATAAAAATTTACGATCATTTAATGCAATGGACGGTTGCTCCCAAATGGTAGGTGTAGAAGAATCTAGAAAAGTTACAGGAGATGTTCTTATCACCCCAGAATTAAAATCTGATTTCCAGGGGATGTTCACCCCTTATCTGAAGCCAGGACGTTAATCACGAGGCTCTTAAGTTGATCTCCTCCCAGAAAAGAGTGACAGGATAAACTGAAGTCTACGGTTTTTCTTCCATCTCACAGAGAGGCATATCGCCATGAAAAAGACCCGTTATACCGAAGAACAGATTGCATTTGCACTGAAGCAGGCCGAAACCGGCATCTGTGTCGGGGAAGTCTGCCGAAAGATGGGCATTTCTGAAGCCATTTTTATAATTAGAAGAGAAATTCGCTGCTCTGGGCGTAACTGAACTTGAATTGCGTCGTCTGCGGCAACTGGAGGATGAAAATCAGCGGCTGAAAAAGCTTGTGGCTATAAGACCTACCGGGGCGGAGTCAGCTCACCCTCAGTTGTACCCTCGCAATGGACATGATGCGGGTTGAAGTTGATTGAGTTGGGTGGAGTTAAGGGATTGAAGAGATGTTGATTTCTGCGGGCTTGGAATGCAAAAACGGACCTCCGTGGAGGTCCGTTGCTATGAATTTGGTGCCCGGACTCGGACTAACGCCGCAGGCGTTGAACAGCGCGCGTGCCGCGCTGGCCCCGAAGGGGTGAGCCGCTGTGCGGCGAATAATCGAACGCAGTTCGATGGAGAGTCCGGTCGTAGAAAAGCAAAAACCCGCCTTGTGGGCGGGTTCTTTAAATAGTGGTGCCCGGACTCGGACTAACGCCGCAGGCGTTGAACAGCGCGCGTGCCGCGCTGGCCCCGAAGGGGTGAGCCGCTGTGCGGCGAATAATCGAACGCAGTTCGATGGAGAGTCCGGCTACAGAAAAGCAAAAACCCGCCTTTTGGGCGGGTTCTTTAAATAGTGGTGCCGGACTCGGAATCGAACCAAGGACACGGGGATTTTCAATCCCTGAGTTTTGACGACAAGCTTATGAATGTCATTTGTAAAGCGAAACTGCAACAGGTGACATTATGCAAGTTATATCAATCATTTCAACTAAAGGCGGTGAGGGTAAATCTACTCACGCGGCTAACCTTTCTGGATTTTTGGCCGACGCTGGCCTAAAGACTTTGCTGATAGACGGCGACTACGCGCAGCCTACGGCATCAAGCTACTATTCTCTGCGCTATGAAGCGCCCTGTGGTCTGTATGAACTTCTCATGCAGACAGTCGATCTGAACGCCCCAGAGCAAATTATTTCCCATACCAGCGTGAGCAATCTGGACTTGATCGTCTCTAACGATCCCCACGAACAGCTTAAAACCTCAATGATGCACGCGCCGGATGGGCGGATCCGCTTACGTAATTTGCTCCAGCACCCGCTGTTTAATGCTTATGATGTCGTGGTGATCGATTCACAGGGCGCGCGCTCTATTATGCTGGAGCTGGTATTACTGGCGACCAACCATACGGCGTTAGCCATGATAAAGCCGGTGGTACCGGACGTTCGGGAGTTTCTGCGCGGCACGATCCCGTTGCTGGAAGGGTTACTGCCATATCGGGGATTCGGTATTGTATTGCCGCCGGTAAAGGTGTTGGTTAACTGTATGGACTACACCACCTTGGCAAAAGACGCGCTGGAGGCGCTCAGTAACATCATTGCCGAAGGATCTTATAGCAGCGCAGATATTTCCGTTAGCCTGCTCGATACCCATATTTACGATCTGGACGTCTACAAAACCGGGCACAGTCTGGGGCAGCCTGCTCATCGCCTTGAATACCACACCGATCGCAAGAGCCTGCCTGCCGCACGCACGATGCATGATTTAGCCTGCGAGCTTTTCCCTGAATGGGTGGAACGGTTTGCCTCAGTTCTTCAGGTTCAGCCAAAAGGGGATAAATGATGCGCCAGTCTTATCTCCCTCTTTTTCGTGCATGTTGTCAGTGTACCTATCCCGACCCTGCATTAAGGACAGACGAGATCATCGTGTTCTTTGAGGCTGAAGATCGCGTGCGGGCATCTAAAAAAATAGTTCGTCTGTTGGCGGATCTATGGGGATGCAGAGAGTCATTCGTCGAAGTCTGGAATCTTGAAGACGAGCATGAGCTGGTACTGTCGAGCGTTAACGTCAGTGTGTCAAGGTACTGGATGATGCTTGAAATTGGTTCCGGGCCATCCGGGCCAGTCTATATTGACGTGAAGCGCGATGGCTATCCGCTTTTGTTGGTATCTCCCCGCAAGTTACAACAGTTGTATCAGGCGTTGGGGGAGGTACCCCATGAATAATGCCCAGCGCCTTTTACCCCCTCATTCTATTGAGTCTGAACAATCCGTTCTTGGCGGCCTGATGCTGGATAACGATCGTTGGGATGACATCGCGACGATCGTTTCCGCCGATAATTTTTACGTCCGCCCGCATCAACTCATTTTTAACGCTATGCATGACCTGCTGATGCAGGGGAAGCCCGTCGATCTGATCACGCTTAGCGAACATCTCGAACAGCGGGGAGTTTTGGAACAGGTCGGCGGCTTCGCTTATCTGGCTGAAATGTCGAAGAACACACCTTCCGCAGCGAATATCGTTGCGTATGCGGAGTACGTCGCCAGTTATGGCCGTCAGCGCCAGCTTTTAGCGTTGGGGCACGATATTGTTGGTCAGGCCGGGGATGTGCGTACCGACGTGGCAATGCTGATTGATGATATCGAGCAGCGTCTGTTTGCGATAGCCGAGCAGCATGAACAGGGCGGCGTAGCCGATCTGCCGGAGGCTTACGGCCAGTTTCTCGATAAGCTGGAACAACGTTGTCAGAGCCAGACGTCAGTAACGGGAACGCCTACCGGATTTCAGGATCTTGATGAAGTAACCAGCGGTCTCCAGCCCGGGGATCTGGTTTTACTGGCAGGGCGTCCGTCAATGGGGAAAACCGCGCTTGGGTTAGCGCTATGCGAAGCCGCACTTAACGTAAACGCTGGGCCGGTGCAGGTTTTCAGTCTGGAAATGCCGGTCGATCAGCTTCTGGCGCGCTTTACCGCAATGCTGGGGCGTGTTCCGCTTCAGCATATTCGCAGTGGCGATCTGTCCGAAAATGAATGGGGACGTATAAGCAGTGCGGCAAGCTGCCTGCTGTCATGGAAAGATCGACTACTGATTGATGACAGTAGTTATTTAACGCCGACTATGCTGCGCTCCCGGGTTCGCAAGTCGGTACGCCAGTTCGGACACCCTGCGCTGATTCTGGTGGATTATCTTCAGCTTATGCGTAGTCCCGGGCAGGAAAATCGCACGCTTGAGATAGCCGAGATTTCCCGGGCGCTGAAGTCGCTGGCGAAAGAAATGCGTTGCCCGGTCGTGGCGCTGTCGCAGTTAAATCGCGACTTGGAAAAACGCGCCAACAAGCGGCCTAATAACGGCGACCTGCGTGATTCTGGCGCACTGGAGCAGGATGCCGACCTGATTATGTTTGTTTATCGGGACGAAGTGTATGACCCGCAAACGATGGATAAAGGTACTGCTGAAATCATCATCGGCAAGCAGCGCAATGGACCGGTAGACACGGTAAAAGTACGCTATCAGGCCGATATTACCCGTTTTGAAGACTTTCCTTCCGGTGCTTACAGCTTGGGTTACGGGAGGACTGCTGAATGAAAAGCAGCAATATGAAGGCGGCGTTACTGAAACGGGGGAGGGAACCGGCTGCGGTTGGGAACGTAGCCGTATTGCCGGTTGCTGAAATGCCAATGGTGCTGATGCTGGAGCAACTGCGCCCAAACCCGGATAACCCACGCACAACCCGCAATCCTAAATACGAAGAGATCAAGTCATCTATCCATGCCCGTGGTCTGGATTCGGTTCCGAAAGTGACCAAAAACCCTGACAGCGCCGAAGATGTTTATATATTCAGCGATGGCGGGAATACCCGCTACGCTATTTTGTCCGAGCTGTATCAGGAAACCGGCGACGAACGTTTTCGCCGCATTCAGTGCATATTCAAGCCATGGCCGGGACGTCTGAAATGCGTTATCGGCCATCTGGCGGAAAACGAGATGCGCGGCGATCTCTCGTTTATCGAAAAGGCGCTGGGCGTTGCTAAAGCACGCTCCATTTATGAAGAGCAATTTGAACGTAAAGTCACCCAGCAAGAACTTGCGGATCTCCTGACCGGAGAGGGCTACCGGGTTACGCAGTCTAATATCAGCCGTATGGAATATGCGGTCACGCACCTTTTCCCTCACTTATCTTCGCTGTTCTATATGGGGTTGAGTCGGACGCAAGTGCTCCCGTTAATCAATCTCTACAGCGCGGCGGAAAAGGGCTGGAAGGTGCTGTGTCAGGAAAGCGCTGTACTCCCGTTAGCCCCATCGTTTGAGGTGGTTTTTGCCAGTGCCTGTAGCAGGCTGGAGCTGACGGCTCTTACCGATTACTCGCTGGAGTACCTGAAAGATGAGTTAATGGGTGAGCTCGTGAAAGCGCTGCCGGATCCCACAATCACCTGGGACCGTTGGCTGATTGAGTTGGATCCGGCAGAGCAGCAGCGTCGGCAGCTTTTTGGCAGCCCTGAACAAACTTATGTGCCTGAGCCTGAGGGGCCGCCAGAGCACGCGCCGCCACCCTCACCATCAAAATCACGCGGGCCGCAGTCACCTCCCGCAACGGCGGAAAATAAGGCTCCCGCAACGCAGGAGGTACTGAATGAGAGAGGGGAAGGGTGTTTTCCCGATCTTCACCCTGCTGCTGGCGTCGAGTTGCAGCCGGACATGTTTGGCGGTGAGCCCGTTTTGTCCGGTGAAGCATTTGCCGAAGCATCACCGGGCGTGTCCGAGCCGTCAGGCGCATTTCAAACCAGTGTCAGCTCCATTGCTTTTGCCGCTGCCGGGCTGGAACCGGTAGCGGATATCTGGCATATCCCGTCATTGCAGGACGATATTGAACATCTACAGGATATGGCGTTTCGGCTGGCGTTCGAGCTTGCCGAAGCGCTGGAGATCGGCGAACTGGTGATTGAGGATAAATCGCCCCTGAGTTCCGGCTTTCGCATTATCGACGAGCCTATGTACAGCGCCCATTCGGGCAGGCAGCTTCTTTCCCTCTTTTCTTCCGACAGCACCGCGCTGGCGGCATCTGCATTCTCTATGTTGGTCGTGGGAGCGCCTGAAGTGGGGGGCGAACCTCTGCTGGACGATATCGCGGTAGTGAAATATTTCCGCCTGATACGGATCCTGCGCCGCCTGCATGAGTTACAGCGGCTGACCGGGGGAGGTGAATAATGACGTGGGAGGGGAAAACCATGATTGCAGGTATAGCGACCAACGCCCTGTTGACGCAACTGATAATGGAACTGAAGTCCGGCAGTATCCGCCGCTGCGAGGCGCTGGGTATGACCATGGAAGAGATTCAGGCGTTGAACCGGCTCAGCATCGAGGATTTGCATTACCTGATCAGCACGCCGGTATCCATTCTGACCGTGTGCATCAACCACGCCAATCTCAAAATGCTGATGGAACAGGCGCAGCGGGAACGGCAGCGCGCTCAGCGGATCGATCGTGCGCTGGCGCTGGGTGGTTCTATTGAACTGATGCAGCGCTACTTCGGTTTAACGCCTGCGGAAGTCAGCACCCGACGCCGTTTAAGCGGCATCGAAACCCGGCAGGGGCGTTGCCATAACCCTACGGAAGAAGAAGAGCTGGCCGTCTGGGAACAGTGGAAAGCCGCACAGATTAGCAATCTGGCTTCGCTGGAGGCGCTGGATGTGATGATGTTGATTGCAGAACAACATGACATTTCCCTCACGGTCATCTGGACGTTGGCGAAAAGCTGGATGGAACTCTCTCCGTCAATGGGGAGGGCATAGTGGCGTTTCCCGTAGACGGCGTTATCCAGTTCACGCTGAATAAGATGAATGAACGCATCCGGCAGCATGCGGAAGGTGCGCCGGTGAACGAGCAAAGTGGCTTAATCTTTATGGGGAACGTGCATGACGCCGTTCCCCGGCGGCTTTTTCTGGATAGCCGTCTTTCCGCATTGGATAAGATGGCATGGGTCATGATCCGTTTATATGCGCAAAGTAACGAAGGAGCCGTCTTTCCCACCTATGACGAGCTACAGCTTCAGCTTGCCTCTCCCCATGCGGGGAAGGCGTCGCGGGAAACGGTAAGCCGCGCGTTATTAATGCTGAGGCTTACTGGTTGGCTAAGCCTGTGTAAACGCGTGCGCGACGCTTCCGGACGCATTCGCGGCAATATCTACGCCCAGCACGATGAGCCGCTCAGCGCGCATGATGCCGAGGTTTTCGATCCGGGCTGGCTGGATGCTGTAGAAGAGGCCTGCCGACACGGCAATCGGACGGTTCGCCTGACGGCGCTAGCGGTTCTTCAGTCGCTAAAATCCGATAGTGCAATGCGTCACCGTCATTCGCGAGTCGCCATAATTGAAGTGCGCCTTTCGGGCTACCAGTCACCTCAGGCGATGGCAAACTCTCGCCGTGAGCAGGATGAACTGACGCATGCACAAAACCGAACTCAGTCAGAATCACCCGGTTCGGAAACCGAACTCAGTACCCAAATGGGAGAAAATAAGCCGGGTTCGGATCCCGAACTAAGCCGAAAAACAAGGGGTTGCGACCCAGTTCGGAAACCGAACCGTTACGTAATACGTACTTCTACACAGTGTGTAGAAAAAAATACGTATACCGCGCCTGCGCACGACCCGGAGCAGCGGCTGCGTTGGCCGACCGATCTCTTGGCGACGATCACTACCGCAGAGCGGGATGCTCTGGAGCCGCAGCTTCTGGCGCTACCCGAGCAACTGGGCCAAGAGTTGCTGAGCGATGTAGGAAAACGCCTGCAAAGCGGCGAAGTACGCAACGCGGCGGCCTACCTGATTGGCACGCTGAAGCGGGCGAAGCAGGGGCAGTTTAATCGCCTGCTAAAGGGGAATGAGGCTCCGATGGCCCCTGAGTCCACTGGAGCCGAGTCAGCTTCATCCTTCGCCGCTGAGCGAGCCGGAAGGGCCAGCCCTGACGCCGTCGCTGGCGTGATGGCGAAGCTGAGGGAGATGTATACTCAGTGATGATTGGTTAAAAAATAGGCTTTATGCGGGCCGCATAAAGTATGAAAAATAACCTCTTCTTTGATAAGGGTTACAATTTTGATGTCATTTACTGCGTGCTGACTCTTTGGCGAATTTATCTGACCAGACAACGGGTCTACCCCAGAAATTATCCCGATTCACCAGAGTATTATCCAGTTGGGTATCGTTGAAAGACATGTAACTGCAAACCCATACCCACTGTCGGTAAGGCGTTGCGCTGAGGCCATCTCCAGTAATGCTTAGCATGAACCTGTCTACTATCTGTGTGGTGCCGGGTGCACATACTACGCAGTAAATGCTGCGAGTAGTCTTATTCACGCCTTTAATACTGGTCATATAGTATGTTTCAACAGCTTGAATATCTTGCCAGTCAAAAACTTTTTCTACTGGGCGCGTAGGGAGGAAAAAAGGGAATTTAAATAGCGCGGTGAGCGTTTCCGCCAAATGCCAGACGTGCAGGTTAACGTAATCATAGACGTAAACCTTACCTGTTTTACGGTTGAAACGTAATGGATAATCTTTGGGGGCGAACAGGAAGTAGTTAAAGGCGGTAAGGCTAATAATGAGTAATGCGATAAAGGTAACGAGTGCCAATACTAAGATACCTCTCCCCTTGCGATCTGAATCGGTGTAGCCCTTAATAATTTCTCCGATATCTATGGTACACAGAAAAAAAATCACGAAGGACAGCACGGATAGAGCCATAAGACCAGTCAATACCTGGAATAACAGGTGGTGATATCGAGCATTGGGACGGCGGCGCGAGATTTCGCAATAATCATCATTCACAAATAGCAATGTTTCATTGTGCTTCAGCTTATCGCTATCACTATTCAGGGCTTGCATAACGGAAGCGCTGTTATTCCATTTGCTGAGATCTTGGCTCCAGTGAGGGAGCTGCGGCGTATATTTTGATGCATTGATTTTTGTACCGTTCATGCATTGCTTCCTTTCATCATAATCATCGGTTCGGAGGGTTTGAATGATAGTTTATAGTGTGTTCAACTATAGGGAAAATTCTGTTCTCTCACAATGATATGAGGGATGAATGATTCCGTTGCGGACGGTATTGTTGGGCTCTAAAATTTGCCAACAATTTTTTTAATTACAGGGGGAAGACATGTTAAAACATTCATTGGCAATAGCAACGTGCTTGGCTTTTTCCAGTTCAGTCATGGGTAATGAAGCAAATTTGTTATATACCAACACGATGCAATTCCCTTATAAGCATAATGCTGATGGATATATGGTCTTTGACATTCATGGAAAGTTAGTGGTTCCGCCTGAGGGGCATTTTGATACGCTAAACTATATGGCGGAGCGATGGCTGGCTTTTTCTGGGGAAAATTTATATATATATGATGAATCTGGCAAGCTAATTATTAAACGCACTGGTCAAGATCCCGTATATTTAGGAGGTGATCTTCTATCCATCCGTGTCGATACAGGTAAACGTATATTGATTAACAATAACGGTGTCAATCTTTCTGAAAATACGTTTGATGACATTCGTCCTTTTAATCCTGATATAGCTGTAGCTAAAATTGGCGTTTACGATAAACATAAAAAAATTGATTATCGTTACGGCTATATAAATACTCATGGAGAATGGGTGATTCCTGCAACATATACTGCTGCGAGTGATTTTAACAATGGTTTTGCTGTAGTATCTAGAGACGAAAAACAAATAATAATAAATGCATCAGGCGATATAACTACTATTGTACCCAATAAAATAAAAATGGAACCTTTGAATAATGGGTATTGGTTGAAAACATTTTTGAAAAATAGTAAAGGAAAACAAATATCTATTAGTAATGAAATTATAAAAAATAAAGATGAGGTTGTGGTTAAAAATGTCAATCCTGTACTTGTTGCCAAAGATTCTTTTTATCTCTCAGGTGCTTATAAGAATGAATATTATGGATTGCTAAATACTGATTCAGGAACAGTCATTCCCAAGCTTAAAACTAGTGATTTTGATAAGGCTAATGATACCATAAGCTATATAGCAAATATCAGCAATGGTGACCTGTTTTGGTTAAAAAGACGTTATTCCTATAGATTATATAATTCACAAGGCTTAATGCAATTAGAGGGATATTATAATGATGTCAAGCCTTTTTATGGTGACCATGCTTGGGTCGTACTTCCAAATGAAAGTAATTGGGTTTTAATTGATTATTTTGGTAATGTTGTTAGTGAAGCTTGGGGGAAGATTGAAACCATTGCTTATGGTAATAATATCATCACCTATGCATATAAAGATGATGATGATCGGACCATGTATATTTTAGATTCATCTGGAGATGTTGATTACATTGAAAGGAAGTATGATATTTGGCAGGAAAGAAAGTGTGATAAAACCATCTCTGTGTTATATGATGATAAAAATAGAGTTATTTGGCCAAAAGATCCTTTAATTGAATGTTTAAATGGGTTGGATTGAAAATATATTTATAAATAGAATCCATTTTATCAACGTGGTAATAAAGTATGCTTAATCATCCATTTTATTTCCACACATTTTGAGATTTCCGAATTGGCCTGAGTATCAGGGTAGTTTAATCGCTTGCTAAAAGGAAATGGTATTCTGATAGTATCTGAGCTCCTCAGGAGCCAAGCCCGCTTCATCCTTTTCCGTCGAGCAAGCGGGAAGGGCCAGCCCTGACGCTAGCGTGATGGCTAGGCTGCGGGAGATGTGTGCTCAACGATAATTGGTTAAAAAAATAGGCTTTATATCGGTCGCATAATTTATACAGGAATAATTTGTAACATAGGGTTGGTGATTGGCATACTACTCCCATAAGGATAACTGGTTTATAAGTAAGGGGTTCTCATGGGACATTATGATATACAACAGGTATGCTTGAATGGTCATCAGGTAACTGCCAACTATAGTAGCTCACCTGAATTCAGGAGAGATTTCTGCGCTACTTGTGGGGAAAAAACGATTACGCGATGCCCTTCATGTAATCACCATATTCCTGGTGAGTATCAGGTTAGTGGCGCTTTTTACGTAGGGACGACAGATACTCCGGAATATTGTGAGCATTGCGGAGCTGCTTTCCCTTGGACAGAAAAGAAGTCAAAACTAATTTCATCTTCATTGAAAGCATCCTCTGTCTCTAATGACTATTTTGGTCTGGTTAAAAAGATCTGTTCTCGGTTTCATCTGGTCGCTAACCAACTGAAGACTAGACATAGTAATCGAGAGTCTTTAGTTATTAGCGACGAATATGATGTTCAAGATTTACTTCATGCCCTTTTACATATTTACTTTGACGATATTCGACCAGAAGAATGGACGCCAAACTATGCGGGCGGTAGTTCGCGCGTCGATTTTTTATTGAAAAATGAAGGGATCATTATCGAGGTCAAGAAAACGCGCGCAACCTTAAAAGCAAAAGATATCGGGAGTGAGTTGTTGATTGATTCTCAGCGTTATCGTTCCCATCCTGACTGTAAAAAGCTGCTGTGTTTTGTGTACGATCCCGATGGTTGGATAGCTAACCCCAGAGGGTTGGAAAACGACCTTAACAAAAGTGAAGATGATTTTGAAATAGTGACGCTCATTGTGCCCAAAGGATATTGATGTATTTGTTGGCCTGCCATAGGGATCCTGGGCGAGCAATTTGATATCTGCCCGCCCGGTGGTTATATACCGTACCTAAGATCTTAAGTTAAGAGCACGTAACCAGAGATCTACCTGACCAAATGCATCTTGTTGCCACTGTTCGGGAGTTCTTTCCCCAAGTAGTTTCGTCTCTTCAACAAACTTTCTGACGCTGGTTGGACCATAACCTTCCACCTCGTCGAATTTTTGTGCAATGTATCCGTATCCGATGGCCCCACTTTCTTCAGCAAGTATAGGGAGGCACTCTTGAGCAAGCGCTTCCGGCCCATCCTCATAGTTACGAACGCAGTAATAAATATCATAAGAATCTTTTTGTTTATGCCGACCATTGAGGGCATATCCTTTCATGGCCAGCAGCGCCGGTATTGAGCACACTGCTATTTCCACTGTATTTTTGCCACCCTCTGGCATGGCACCACTAATGGCCACCATCTCATAGAATTTGAGCGCAAGATCGGCACCGTCTGCGCGCTGCACGGCGAAATTACTTATTAAGGGTGGGGCATTTTTAACGAGTTCAGCATCTCTGGGGCGGAGAAAATCGATGATAATATCAATGGCAGGGCCATCGTCAGACGCAGGAATAGTACGCACTAGCTGAAATGCTCTGGTGACGCCCTCTCGCTGTTCATACCCGCAACCCTGCAAACTTTCCACCAAAGTGGCGTATTCACCATCGCCCAGCGCTGTTGAATCCAGATCCAAATCAATATCAAGCGTGCCGACATGCGGCATATCGTCATTGTTAAGAAGCAGCCAAGGTACCGCTCCTCCAATAACAGTGAATTTTCCTTTGTAACTGCCCAGGATCTGTCCTATCTCTATCAGAACGGATTTAACGGCAGCCGTTGTCCGATCTTCATAGTCAGCAGCTGACTGAGGTTCTCTTGTTGTCATAATTACCATTCCATCCATTCATTTCGAAGGTGTTCAGCGGCTTCTTGTCCCCGTTCCCCCTGAAC
The DNA here is from genome assembly GCF_018204675.1 of Klebsiella sp. P1927. NCBI lineage: Bacteria > Pseudomonadati > Pseudomonadota > Gammaproteobacteria > Enterobacterales > Enterobacteriaceae > Klebsiella > Klebsiella sp. P1927. The sequence continues at coordinate 409,201 of NZ_CP073377.1, forward strand.
TGTGAGATCAAGGTAGGTCTGTATAACACCTGTAGTGACAATTCCCGGTGCTGGCTCGATAGCATCAAGGAATATACCTTCATCGTTGGGGACCGTTATAGTTACATTGGCGCCCTTTGATGTTGTGCTTAACTTAAGGCCTGATATCAGCCTCTCCATTCCTTTCTCGTCGGCAAAGAAAAAATGCATCCCGGTACGACCATAAGGGGACAGCCACTGGGCGGCAGAAAATGAGGCCAAAATTGCAGATCCTTGCACTTCATCACAACCCAGTAAGTTGCGTAATTGAGACTCCAGCGCGTTGCCGTGCAAAGGTGTATAAAAATTTTTCTTCTTTCCTTGAATTGGGCGATAGTTATCCCGCCACTCATTCACAAGTGCCCCCGGCTTGTTCAGGGTAAGTCCTTCGCTGCTAATGACAGCCCATTCCCTTTCCAACAAATTTTTACGCACATTACTGGCATGGCCAAGACTTACCTTTCCTTCTTCCGACAGTTCGGTGACTTTCCAGGTTCTCAGGGGGTCATTAAGCATCATACGCAACACTTGAGCTGACTTCGGGCTAAACATTGTACGAAGCCCACGTTTTTCAGGCACGGGTTTACCGGGCATACGATGATCGATATAAACTCCTCCAAACTGGAGTTGTGCATTACCCTCCATGTCCAGAAATGCGATATTATTTTCCTGACAAATCTGTCGGGAATCGGCGGACAAATAGGGAGCGAGGAGGACAGGAGTAAGAATCTCCTCTCTGCCATACATATAAGACCGAAGGGTTTTAATCGCTGAGCGCACAAATCTAGGCTGGCCATTGTTTTTTGTTTCGCAGGCAAGCACGTAAGTTGTTTTATCTATCCGGACCTGGATAAGGTAGTCAACACCCTCATCCATGCTGGGACCATCTCCTATTATTTTTACCTTTTCAATAATTGGGATTTGTTCCAGCAGTGACTGTAATCTCAAGATAAGGGGATAGCTGGGGTCTTCAGCTAGTTTCATTGTAACCTCGAATTTCAGCATTCGTTGAAACCATCAATATTGATGAAATCAGTACATTGCTGATTTCTAAGATCAAGCTGATCTAATGGTTTTTTTCACTAGAAATGATGTTTTCATCATATGTTGAAACTAGCACTTTTAGTGAAAGTCAGCAATGATGTCACAAGCATATTTACAAATAAATGTGGAGGAACAGGCGATTACTGAAGGCTCAATAGTGGAACGTCCTCACCTGAAGATGCGCTCATGCCACAAGCACAAAGGCGTTTTTTAGTCTCTGGGACACAAAAGTGGCAGCTCAGATCTGAGCCAATACATTCAATCTTTTTTGATCAAATGAGACTTTCTCATTGTTCACGTAACGACCCATCATTGACCATCCTGACACCCTAAACCAACCAATGGGTTATCACGATGTCGGAAAACTCAAAGCCTCAACACCCCACGCCGGGCGCGCTGCGCTCCGAACTGCGTATAGAACTTCATACCCGCTACGCTATCTCCCTATGGCAAGGCCGTCGCTCTTCAGAGGGCAAGTCGGCCATCATGGGGATGCCGCGCTTCTTCCAGCTTGCTGGCCGAATCAATCAGGACTCCCTGACGGATAACCCTTGGGCGGATGCGACGATGCTGCATCTGGAGAAGCTGATCGGCGCATCGCATCAGCAAATGCAGACATTGCTGGATGAAGTCGATGCGCTTTTTGCTGACATGCCCGGCTCCGTCAAGCTAACGGACTGTATCGCGGAAACGCCGCTCAACGTGGCAGTACACAGCCACACGCCGATTGGCTATCGCTGCGTCTATTTGCTGGTTGGATTCGATCAGCTGGCCCTGCGGGTGTTTCAGGCGCATTTTTTTGGGCTCATCAGCACCCAGACTAAGCAACAATATCTCTCCAGCGCCGGTTATGCGATCAGGCGAATTTACGGGGCGGCTCAGCGCTATCGCTCCGTCGCCGTCACGCGCGCCGACGTACTGGCGAATAACGATACGGCGCAGCAAGCCATTGCTGCGTTAGGCGAAGTGTCGGCATCCGTTGTCAGCGGTCAGGCTCGATCGGGCTTTTCTCCGGCCCTGAATTCACCCGCTTTAACTGTTGCGATCGGCGGTAAAAAGGGGAAAAGGCATGGTTAAAAAACAACCTTTATGCGGCCCGCATAAAGCTCAAAAAACGCACAATTCTGGACGCGCTGCGGGTAAAAATGTCATGCCGTTGAAATATAGTTTCCTCTGGCGTCCTCCCGCAGTGTTTGTTATTTTCTAAGGGTACTGTGTAGCACTCCGTCTCTACGGTTATAGTCGAAGGCGTATGTACTGTTGCAGGTATAGCCTTCAAGGCGCAAAACCTCCGTGAAAACTGCGCCGGGTTCTTCTACTCGCCCCGGAGTGAATATTAAAACCCTTGGTCCTTAGTGCAGATCATGGCGGGTACAGAGTCCTCTGTACCCGTTTAATTTTTTTGACGGTAAAACATTTTCCCCTTCAATTCCTTTCCCTCTTGCTGAAAAAATAAGCGTGCCTATCCGTTGTCTCTGACAACACCCGATGTTGCCGTGACCTGCAAGGCGGCGCTAAATACCTGTCATACTTCAAGTTTCAGGTGCGTTGGCTGCGCTCGCTCACCCCAGTCACTTACTGGAGTAAGCTCCTGGGGATCCCCTCCCTTGCTGCCTTCCTGCAACTCGAATTATTTAAGGTATAGCGGTCAAACCCAGGCCTGTTTAACCTTTTTAAACAGGCGTCGCTTCGGCGATAAGGTATGTATTCACACCCATTCACCCATGAGGGAAATAGCTTCCCTTTTCGGGCTGTTTCTCCCTCTGTCCCGCTTTTATTCAAGGAGAAACACGATGTCTAATGAAACTAATTACTTCAATCTGCACGTAACGGGTCTGGGTTATTTGAACAACGTCAGAGAAGTTCAAACCCGCAACGGCAGTATGCTGTGCTGCTCAATTAATGCGTTAACTGGCGCAACGGATAATCCGGGCTACACCCGTTTTGATATTATGGTCGTCGGCAAGGAGTCCTCTGAACTCATTCTGCGCTGCCAGAAGGCTATTGCAGAGGAAAAGAAGGTGTTGCTTGGCTTTCGGCTCAGCAATCTTTCTGCCGATGTTTTCACGCTGACAAAAGGTGAACACGCCGGTGAAGTTCGCCCCAGTCTTAAAGCCCGGTTAATTAAGGTTAACTGGATCAAGATTGGGTCTGAGATGGTTTATAAAGAAGAAAAACCGGAACCGAGCGTGCCCTCTGCACCGGACGTTCCTTCCCCGAAACAGTTTGGTGATAACCAGTTTTAATACCCCTCCTTTAAGCGCCTTTTCGGCGCTTCTTTTTTTCAGCACGGGAAAACAGTTGTTAATTGAACATGTAAAGAAAGATTCGCACATTGGCGTTTTTCCGCGTCGATAAGAGGATCTTTTATGAAATATCACCGGTATTTGCTCTGCGTGATAGGGGTTATTGTGATTGGCGGCTGCGCGCCAAAGCAAAAGTTACAACAACCAGCGTTATCCCTTTCCAGTACGCTAAACAGCAACGTTCAGTCTGCGGCTGATGATGTTTACCAGCGCGAAAACGCGCCGCAGGTGGTGCGCTACGATCGCTACCTGCTGGTTAGTACCGATCCCAGCGCCGCCCAGCGCGCGCCGCTGGAACAAATCATTGATATCCGCATTCCCGCATCGCTGACGCCGACCGTAGCTGATGCCATGCGCTACGCCTTAAAACAGTCGGGTTACAGCCTCTGCGCCGTCACTTCATCCAATGCCGTTCTGTATAACCAGTCTCTCCCGGCGGTGCATTACCAGCTCGGCCCTATGCGGCTGAACACGGCGCTACAGGTCATGGCGGGTAGCGCCTGGCAACTGGAAGCTGACGACGTACAGCGTATTGTCTGCCATAGCCTGAGGGACGGGTACCAGCTGCCAAAGGCTGAAACATCGCCCTCTCGTTTCCTCACCAAACCAACGTTGAAAGGGAACGCATCATAATGGAAGAAAAAGAACCCAAAAGGGCGGGTAAGCCGTTTCCTCTGCGCAAAGCGGGATGTCTGGCGATGGTGATCGTACTCGGTGCGTCGTCTGCCTTTTTGTGGACGCAGCAGCTGCGCCTGATGCAGTCCTCCGCTGCGTTGGAGCAGCAGTGGCAGACGTTAGCGCAGCAACAGGCCCAGTTTGAACAACGCATTGCTGGGGTAGAAACGCGTCAACAGCAGACAGAACCGCCGAAGCCGTTGGTTAGCGCGGTGACTCAGGAACAGTTAACGCAAGCGCTCGCGGAAAATCGGCAGGAAGTGAACCAGCAGCACGCCCAATTACAGCAGCAAATGACGTCGGTAACGCAGCGCGTTGAGGTGCTGGAGCAGCGCGACGGGGCGCTGTCCGGCCAGTGGCTGGAACTGAAGCAACAGATGGCCGATCTTCTCGCCGGGCGTAAGAGTGCGCTTGCTCCATCATCATCGTCAGCGGTAGCAAATCCCCTGAAAAAGCCGGTTAAGAAGACGGCTGCCAAAGTGATTTCATCCGCATCCGCACCGTTTGTTTTGAATGGCGTTGAGTATCGAGGCGGGGCGCGCTTTGTTTCCGTTACTCCCCGACAGGCCAGCAGTCTGGAACAGGTTCGCTTACTAACCCCCGGCGAGTCGTTTAGCGGCTGGATGTTGCTGACCATCGACTCCCGTCAGGCCACCTTTCGCACGGCGGGGCGCACGCTGACGCTCAGCGTTCATTAAGGAGCGATCGTGAAACGATACTTTTCCCTCTGCTGTTAATCGCCTCTTCTCTCCCTGCCAGCGCAGCGGAAACCGACGCTCAAGCCTGGGCGCATAGCCAGTCGGTAGATACTGTGGCCGGAAAGCTTGAGCAGGCGAACACCCGTAAAAGCGCTCAGACATGGGGACTGACCGACGAGGAGTGGCAACGCTATCAGGCGTTAATGAATGGACGGCGCGGCGTATTCTCTCCCGATCTGGACCCGATTACGGCGCTGGGCATTGAAGCCAGAACGGCGGAAGAGCGCCGCCGCTTTGCCGAACTGTCCGTCCAGCAGGACTTTAAGCGCGTGGAGGCCGAGCTGGCGTTTCAGCGGGAGGTCGACGCGGCGTGGAAACGGCTTTACCCCCATATTCTGCCGATTGGCGCAGGTATGGGCAGCGCGCCAGCTCAGCCCCGGAGTCATGGCCGTCTGGCGCTGTTTGTCAAAGCGGACTGCCCGCCCTGTGATAAAACGCTGACGAAGCTGCTCGCCAGCCAGAAGCCGTTTGATATTTATCTGGTCGGTAGCGAAGGCCAGGACGCGAAGGTACGTGAGTGGGCGAGCAGGCGGCATATTCCCGCTGAACGCGTAAAAACGCGGGCGATTACGCTCAACCATGACGCTGGTCGCTGGCTGAAGTTAGGCAAAGGCCAAATGCCCGTGGTGCTGGAACAGGGGGAAAACGGATGGTTGCCCGTCGCGTTCTGATGTTCCTGCTATTGTTTCCCCCGTTGGCCTGCGCACAGTCGATTCCATCCGGCTACCGTCAGATTGCGGAACAGGAAAACGTACCTGCCGAAGCGCTGTACTCGCTGGCGCTGACCGAATCGGCCAAAAAGCTGGCCCATGGCGTTCGTCCGTGGCCGTGGACCATCAACGTTGCCGGAATCGGGTATCGTTATGCCAGCCGTGATGAGGCCTATCAGGCGTTGCTGGGGTTTATCCGGCGCTATCCCCTGAAGCGAATCGATGTGGGTGTCGCTCAGGTTAATCTGGGCTGGAACGGCAGCCGGTTTTCATCGTATTGGCACGCCTTTGACCCCTACACCAATCTGCGCGTCGCGGCGCGGATCCTACGCGAATGCTACGACGCCCAACCGGGAAGCTGGATGCAGGCCGCCGGTTGTTACCATCATCCTGCGGGCGGCAAGCCGGCCCGCGTCTATAAAGCGGTTGTTCAACGCCATCTGAATACTCTGAACCCGGTAAAGCCCACGGCGGTGAGCTGGGTAGAGCCGAAGAGAAAAACACCATGAAGAGCATTTACCTTTTGGGACTCTGTTGCCTGTTTGGCAATGCGCACGCCGGGCTGAACGTTATTGCCGATTTGGGCGGGGAACCTGCCGCACCTTATTTTGACGGCATTAATAATCAGCCCAATGAATTTGAATCACCAAACCCGCCGGAGGCGGCTGTATTGCCCGCTGCACCCGCGTCACTGGCATCGGTATTGCCAATATCCACGCCTGAATTAACGCCCGGCAGCGTAGAGGCCCGCCGCCTCGGTTTACCAGGGATGCAGCCGATATTTTTGTTGGGTAACGATCCGCTGTCCCGCCGTTGGCTGGATGAACGAAAGGAATCGCTGCGGCAGCTGCGGGCCGTTGGGCTAGTGGTCAATATCGAGGACGAAGCGGCGTTTGGCGAGCTGCAAACGCTGGCCGGTGATATCGAGCTGCTGCCGGTATCCGGCAGCGATCTGGCGAAGCGGCTGGGGTTGCAACACTACCCGGTATTCATCAGCGAAAAGGGAATTGAACAATGAAGCTAATGACACGCCTTCCAATCCGGGAGGCAACCAGGTGAGCGATCGCTATGTGATTGAAGCCCTGCTGCGACCGGCGGTTGAACTGAATACCGCCGTGGTATCCGCCTGCGCCAGCTATGTTTGCGTTACCGCGCCGTGGGCGATTGCTTTAGCGCCCAGCGTTAGCTACGTGATGGCCGGAGCGCTGGGGATATTCGCGATTAAGCGCACCCGCGAAGGGCTGCGGGTACTTCGCTATCGCCGTAATATCCGGCGCTTACCCCGCTACGTGATGACCAGCCGTCAGGTGCCAGTGAGCCAGATGAAGCTGTTCCTGGGAAAAGGCTTTTTATGGGAGCAGCGGCACACGCAGCGCCTGCTGGATACGTTACGCCCGGAGGTCGCCAGATACGTAAACCCTTCCTGGGTTTATCAGGCGGCGCGGCGGGTTGAACAACGTCAGGAATATCGTTTTCCGACCCTGTGCCGGTTACTGGCAAGCGAGAGCGCGTTTAATCCGGTAAGGCCTCTGCCGCCTGTGGGCGGTTTACCGGCGCTGCACGGCATTGAGCTGGATGAAACCAATGTGCTGATGGACCTGCGCGAGCGGGTCGGGCATTTACTGGTGTTGGGCACCACCCGGGTAGGGAAGACGCGCCTGGCTGAGTTACTGATTACTCAGGATATTCGCCGGGGAGACGTGGTGATTGTGTTCGACCCCAAAGGGGATGCCGACCTGCTGAAAAGGATGTACGCGGAGTGCCAGCGCGCCGGGCGCGGCGATGAGTTTCACGTCTTTCATCTGGGCTGGCCGGATATCTCTGCGCGCTACAATGCTGTGGGAAGGTTCGGCAGAGTTTCGGAAGTAGCGAGTCGGGTCGCCGGGCAGCTCAGCGATGCGGGGAACTCCGCCGCGTTTAAAGAATTTGCCTGGCGCTTTGTCAATATCATCGCACGGGCGCTGGTCGCGCTGGGACAACGTCCGGACTTCGCGCTGATCCAGCGCTACGTTAACAACCCCGGCGATCTGTTTGAACACTATTGCGAAAGCTGGCTGAGCCAGCACCATCCCGACCTGTGGTTGACGATAGAAAACCTGACGGCGACGCTGACGGAGCGTGATGTTCCCCGTCATATGGAAGGGCGCTCCCTGCGTGTGGTGGCGATTGAACATGTGCTGGGTAGCGACGCCGGAAAGCGGGTGTATGACCCGGTTCTGGACGGGCTGCGTTCCTCGGTGCGCTATGACCAGAAGTACTACGACAAAATTGTGGCTTCGCTGCTGCCGCTGCTGGAAAAGCTGACCTCCGGGAAGACGGCGCAGCTCATCTCTCCGAACTACAGTGACCTGAACGACCCACGCCCGATCTTTGACTGGCAGCAGGTTATCCGCAAAAAGGGCGTGGTGTACGTCGGCCTGGATGCGCTCTCCGATCCTGAAGTGGCTGCGGCGGTAGGTAACAGCATGTTTGCTGATTTGGTGTCGGTGGCGGGCTATATCTATAAGTTCGGCATTAATGACGGCCTGCCGCAGCAGAGCGGCGGCAACACACCGATCAGCCTCCACTGTGACGAATTCAGTGAATTAATGGGGGACGAGTTCATTCCTCTGATTAATAAAGGGGGCGGCGCGGGGATCCAGATCACGGCCTACACCCAAACGCTGCCGGATATCGAGGCGAAAATCGGTAACTCCGCCAAAGCGGCGCAGGTGGTGGGTAACTTCAATAGTCTGGTTATGCTGCGGGTCCGCCATACGGAAACCGCTGAGCTACTGACCCGACAACTGCCGGAAGTGGAGGTGTATACCAAAACGCTGGTTTCCGGCGTGACTGACATTTCCAATCCCGATCAGGGCAGCGACTTCACCAGTAACGTTCAGGACAGGGTCAGCAGCGTGCGAACGCCGCTGATAACGCCCGCCAACGTTATTAATTTGCCAAAAGGGCAGGCGTTTGCGCTGCTTGAAGGCGGGCGGCTCTGGAAATTAAGGATGCCGCTTCCAGCAGCAGGCGATGATGCCTTTATGCCGGAGAGCATCAGCCAGATCGCCGGATATATGCAGAAAAACTACCGCACCGGGGATGAGTGGTGGTCAGGCGGCGCGATGCCGGGCGACCGCATGATTGAAGAGGCAGAAGGAGAGGAAGAATGAAACGTTACCAGATTTGCGCCGTGATGGTCTCCGCGCTAGGGCACCCGGCCCTGTTACCTGACGCGGCAAAGCAGATTTTAATGCACCACGTCTGCACCACGCCCAGAGCAGCCGAAATTATCGCAGCGTTAAATGACGCGGGAATAGACGCCTGCCGGGAAGAGGATATGTGCTCATCTAATAGCGTCGGGATTTGGATCACCGTTGACGCGCATACGGTATTGCTTCAGTGCCAGCTTGAAGTGCTGGAGGTGCATTGATGGCGCAGCCCGGGGCTTCAACCACTGCCCCACGCCAGCAGGAGGTTCCCCGGCGTCCGCCGGGGCTGCTATCGAACGTGTTCTGGCACTGGCCCTGGCAGCTAGTTGGCATGTTACTCGTGTCGCTGATTTTCAGCCTGATCGTTGAGTATGTCGGCATTGCCTTCTTCTGGCCTGAAGAAGGAGCCCTGCACAGCAAAGCGGTCATGGAGACGGAAAGCCGGTATTTCTCTGAAGAATTCACCCGCAGCCTGCTGCTGTCTGACCCGGTGGTGACGGTAGAGTGTTGGCTGACGCTGGCGTATCAGTGGCTGTTTGTGGACAGCGGTTTTCTGGGCTGGTTGAATGCCCCCCACGCAGATCAAGGCAACGACTTTACCCGGACGCTAAACGGCGGCGCGGCCTGGCTGCTGGTGAAGCTGCGGGAGTATCTGCTGGCGACGGTGTACGTGACGCTGGTTTTTCTTATTCGGGTCACAATTTTGGTGCTGTCTGTGCCGCTGTTTGTGATGGTGGCAGCGATCGGCATCGTGGACGGCCTGGTTCGGCGCGATTTGCGCCGCTACGGCGCGGCGTATGAGAGCAGCTTTATCTATCACCACGCCAAGCGCTGGATTAAACCGGCGACCTGTTTACCCTGCGTTATCTACCTGTCGATGCCGTTTGCGGTATATCCCAATATTCTTCTGCTGCCTGCGGCGCTGCTGCTGGGGTTGGTGATTTCGTTGACGACCGGGGCGTTTAAGAAGTATTTGTGATTGTATTATTTAACGCTAAGTTTAATGACGTCGGTATAACTTATTTATAAATGAGACACCTGCACCCTACACATGGCGCGAACACTGAGAGGAAATAACCTATGTCTGGCAAGTATACCCCTGAGACATTGCTGCCCGCATTGAGGCTTTTTATTGAGGCAAGAAACAAGGCTAATGCCGCTGGCTTCCCTGATAACGGCGGCGCTATTCATTCAGTGGAACGCATCATTGATGTTCTTTGTATCCGCGTTAAATATGGGCTTACCCATGTCAATAATTTAAAAAAAATGCCGACCGCAGAATGCAGTATCGGAGCATACGAAGCCCGCCAACGTGGCGATGCACATTTATTACGCATTGAACACGTCATGCCGCAACGCGCGTTTGCAAAAAAGATAATTGATATTGTTGAAGAGGGGGCTACCGATGAGGAAATCATTGCTTTCATCGAACAGAACTATCGACTGGTGCTTTTAAATACTGAAGAAACCAGTATGTTGAATCTTAAGAATAGATCTCGAATCTCGCCAGACCGGCTGGGTGAGGCAGGAATCGTCATGTATCAGGGCTCGGCCTGAGCCTCTTTGGTTTTAACCAAAAAACAAAGGGGAGAATTGATATTCTCCCCTTCGCCGGTACTCTTTACCTGTTACAACAACATCATATGATGTTGAGGGGTTAGCCGCTGCCTAACCGGCGGGTTACTTACTCTTTACGAGCTGACCACCGCCAGGGTGCCTACGCGGGCCTCATCGGGATTTAGAGAGCGGGGAGGCTCAAGCACACTCTTTACATCTGTTGTAAAGTATACGCGGATGCCGCGTGATATTCAACCAATCAGCCCCTGAACTTCCTTTTCTTGAGAGTACCGCGAGTCAGTCTACCCATCGAACTGAACAGACAGGCGGCCTGAACCGATGCGCCCGGGCAGAGCGTCCCCAGAAGACTAGCTGCGGTTTCCAGCGTTGTTCCGGTCGCCAGCAGATCATCCGTAATTAATATTCTGTGTGCGTTGAGATGCATCGTTAAAGCGGTATTGATCGTTATCGGCGGGAAAACGGCCCTGTGCTCCGTTGGGATACCTTTTAGTGAAAAAGCGCCCTGATAACCCACTTCATTTTTTTGTCTTCTTAGCTGGTACTGAAGCGACTTTACGTCAGTTACATCAATATTCGCACGATCGAGAAGAATAAAAGCCTCTTCAACCGTAATTTTCCGCAGCAGATCTTTAAAATGCGGCGCGTTGAAATAGCGTGAGAATCTTTTCCCTACAATGTGGCTAATGTTGTGGGCGGATGGCATAGAAACGATCAGGTCGTAACCATCAGGCTCTGCCTGAGCAATGGCTTCCAGTATGGCGTTAAAGCTCTGGCTTAATGCCTTTATGCTGGAAAAGTCCGTTGTCAGCCCCTCTTTTCCCTTCAAAGCATAAATCAAGGGACAATTATCGCCCAGCTTGCGTTGTTTACGGTCACGGTTAAGGCTGGCGGGCGCTTTTTGCCTTCTGAACATGGAATAAATAGTGAGGTTTCCCACCCGTTCACGGGTTGGGTTTCCTTCAGGCGTTGTAATGAGCCAATGGCGATGCGAGTGATCGATTGTAACGTGATATCCCTGAAGATTAAGCCCCACTATTTTCATCCCTGATTAATGTCAGCAGCTCTATCTATCTTATTACCCTGACGTTTTTACGACCATCTAATTTTGTTTTTGCGTAAATGATTAAACCAAGCTGCGCGAAGACGGCGGAATAGCACGTCTGCGCCTCTTTCTGCCGCCTTCGCGCAGCCTGCGGGGAGACTGGCTTGCCAGACCGGGGCGGCAAAGAGCCCCGTCGATGCCGCAGGCGTCGCTCAGTGACGTATTAATTTTTGAAATCCGGGTTTTGATTGTTTACAGCTTCCGGTAACGCTTTTCGCCAATCTCCTTTGCGCACGTTTATTCAACAAAAGGAGGTTATATGCGCATGACGAAAGTCCGGGCGCTTTGTCTGTCGGGGGCCTTATTCACCGTGCTTCCCTGTGCGCAGGGCAGTGAAAAGGATGAACTGGCGTTAGTCATGAAACAGCTAGACCAGCTTCAGGCCAGTCTGGAGCGGGCGAAGGTCGTCGCAGTACAGGAACACACATCACACCGCTTTTATTTTGACTACCCGCAGGCCACTGATGATATCGCGAAAATCAAACGCGGCATCTCAACCTATCTTGAGCCTTCCCGCGCTCAGCCGGTACTGCCGCAGGATATCAGCGGCCAGTACCAACGCGAGGGGGAGCAATGACCCACGAACAGGAGCAGGCGTTTCGCGCCTCGACCAACAACGCCGACCCGAATCTCCTCAATCTGCTGTTTATCGGCACGCTGGTCGCCGTGCTGTTTCTGTGGGCCGCGTTTGCCTTTGTCACCGTCTATCGCGGCTGGGAAGCAGGGAACGTGTCGGAAAAGACCGTCCTGTCGTTTGTCATTCGCGTCGTCGTCCTGTTGGTGGTCAGCCTGTTTTTATTTGCAAGTTAATGAGAAGGAATAACATGAACGCACTTTTTTTACGCGCCAGGAAGACGGTCTGTACCGCACTGGTTTTAGGACTCTCTTCCCCGGCGCTGGCCGATTTGCCGACGGTCGAAGGCCCGAAGTCGAAAACCGACGGCACGTTCTATGGAAAGATCGCCGGTTATATCAATGACGGTCTGGTGTTGGGCGGGTTAGTGGTCGCCGCCGTGGCCTTTATCGTGGTGGCGATGAGCTGCGTGTCCACGTTTGCCGAAGTCCGGGATGGCAAGGCGACTTGGGGCAAGTTTGGTGCCATGGTGGCCGTGGGTGTGGTACTGATTGTCGCCGTGATCTGGCTTGCCAACGAAGCCGCCACCATCGTGGCCGGATAAGGGGGCACGATGGCGACGATTCAGTTCATGCCTGACAGGCTCAACGCTGAACCGGTCGTTTTCCGGGGGTTCACCACCCCCGAATTAGGTTTGACCGCGTTGTTCAGCACGCTGGCAGGCATCGTTATCTCCCTGCCGTTCCTGTTTTTTTCCTGGGTCATGATCCCAACGATTGCCCTCATTTTGCCGCTACTGGTGATTGTCTTCGGCGGCAAAGTGCTGGCGCGGATCAAGCGCGGCAAGCCGGAAAACTACCTTTATCGTCGCCTTGAAGCGGCGCTCGTCCAGTGGGGGCTGGGCAATCCCCGGCTAATTCTGGTGTCGCGCCGCTGGTCGCTGCGGCGGAGCAGGGCGGTGATACAGCTGGAGGTGAACCTGTGAGCCGTTTCAAAAATGCCCTTAACGCCCGCGATGCGCATATCTGGACGCTGCGCGGAACCTGCGTTTTGCTGATTCTGGTGTGCCTGGTGCTGGCCCTGGGCTGGATGAACGCGCCGCGCAACCTCACTATCCATCAGCCGCCGGACCTGCGCAGCGGCAGCACCCGCCCCTGGTGGGAAGTGCCGCCCAGCACGGTATACGCGTTTGGCTTCTACGTATTTCAGCAGTTGAACAGTTGGCCGAAGGATGGTGAACAGGATTATCCGGCCAGAATTAAGTCTCTTTCCCCTTACCTGACCCCGGAATGCCAGACGTTACTGGAGGACGACGCGCGCAAGCGCAACTTCTCCGGCGAACTGCGCGAGCGGGTGCGCGGTATCTATGAAATCCCCGGACGAGGTTACCGCGGCGATCGGGTGGAGATTGTCGATCGCGACCATTGGGTTATCCGGCTCGACCTCACCGCCGATGAGTATTACCACAACGAACCGGTCAAACGCGCGTTAGTTCGCTATCCGCTGAAGGTGGTGCGCTGGGACGTCAATCCGGAACTGAACCCGTTTGGCCTGGCGCTGGACTGCTTTGCCGCGATGCCGCAGCGCCTGGAAGCCGCCCCGGTCGATGTGCCTGAGAAGAAGGGGATATTTTGATGAAGCGACTGTTATTAAGCCTCGCGCTGCTGGCTCCCTGCGCCGTTCAGGCCGTGGAGCTCATGAAATGGGAGCGCATTCCACTGCCTGTCCCGCTGAACGTCGGGCAGGAGCGGATTGTGTTTGTTGATAAGAACGTGCGGGTAGGCTTCCCCGCAACCCTGAACGGAAAGATGCGCATCCAGAGCAGCGGCGGCGCGGTCTACCTTCAGGCGGAGGAGGCATTCCCCGTGACCCGCTTGCAGTTGCAGGATCTGGAAAACGGCGAGCTGATCCTGCTGGACGTCAGCGCCCAGGACGGAAAAGCCGCGCTGGAGCCGGTCAGGCTGGTTTACTCCGGGGAAGTCGCGACGGCGAGCGCCAGCCATAAGGGAGCCGTGTCAGGGCGTGACGCCAGCGGTGAAAGGGAAAACGGCGCGGCTGGTCAAGGCGAAGTAAAGCTCTCCGCGCCTTTACCGGTACAGCTGACGCGCTACGCGGCGCAGCATCTGTATGCCCCGCTGCGCACGGTGGAGGCCGTGCCCGGTATTTCTCCTGTCTCCCTTAAGCCTGCCGTCATCACCTCTCTGCTGCCCTCGGAACCTGTCGAAACCAAAACGCTCGCCGCATGGGCCGCGAGCGGATACAGCGTGGTCGCCGTCCGGCTGAAGAACCAGAGCGATAAGCCAGTGGTGCTTGACCCTCGCCGCTTACAGGGGCGTTTTTACAGCGCCACATTTCAACACCGTTGGTTAGGTGCGCAGGGGACGCCGGAGGATACCACTCTGCTGTATCTGGTTTTCACAGGGCGGCCTGAAAACGCCTTCTTGCCCAGTGCGGTGATGGCGAAAAAGGGAGGTCGATGATGCAGGTGAAGTCAAACACGTTGTTAAAGATGGCGGTGCCCGCCTGTCTGTTTATCGCCATTGCCATTGGGGTGAAGTCCTGCGGTTCACGTTCACAGCCTGCGGCGACGCAGACAGGGGATAGCGTGGTCGCGGATCTGACGCAGGAAGAGCTGAAGGCGTTGGGTGTGGAAGGGGATACGCCTCAGGACACGTTGCGCACGCTGGTTGGCCGGATGCGGACGATCCAGAATAAGCAGGTCGAACTGGATCGAGACAATAAAGCGCTGGCGGAAGAGAACGCCAGACTGGCGCAGGGGGAAAGTGGTCTGGATAACCGCATCAGTGCGGCGGTGGCAAAGGCGCAAAAAGAGGCGGAACAAAAGGCCGAAGGGGTAAAGGAAGAGCAGCGCCAGTTGAGCAAAGCCCTCGATGAGCTGAAGGAAAGACTGCTGAACGGCGGCGCAGGCGGTTCGTCTGCCGGGGCGAACGGCGATTTACCCGTTGGCCTTGGGCTGGGAGCCGGAGATGAGCCGCCTGCACCGGCCAGTGGCGAGGGCATGGTCTGGATTGAGCCGCAGGATGCGATGCAGATGAGCCGTGACGGCAAAATGACGCTGGCCGACGTTTCCGCATCAGGAACCGGCGGCGCGCTTCAGTTCCCCAGCCGTTTCTCCAGTCTGGAGGATAACGAGATCACCCGCCAGAAGGCCGAACTGGCGCGTAACGCGAAAAATGAGCGCGGCATTGAGGACGCGGCGACGCCGGTGTATACGCTGCCGGAAAACTCAACGCTGGTAGGCAGCCAGGCCATGACGGCCTTGCTGGGGCGGGTACCGATTGACGGTAAAGTCACCGACCCTTACCCGTTCAAAGTGCTGATCGGCAAAGATAACCTGACGGCAAACGGCATCCAGTTGCCTGACGTGGAAGGGGCGATTGTCTCAGGAACGGCAACCGGCGACTGGACGCTCTCCTGCGTGCGGGGCGATGTGCAAAGCATCACCTTCGTTTTCAGCGACGGTACGGTTCGTACCGTTCCCAGCCCGGCTAAATCGACCGACGGCAGCGATAACAAAAACCGCAGCGGCGGCAGCATCGGCTGGCTGTCGGATGAGCATGGCGTTCCGTGTCTGGCCGGTGAGCGTAAATCCAATGCCTCCACCTATTTACCGACCCTGTTTGCCCTGTCCGGCGCGACGGCAGCGGCGGAAGCAATGGCGGAAGGGGAAATGACCTCCTCCACGGAGGGGACTGACGTAACCCGGACGTTAACGGGAGATGCCGGAACCTATGCGCTGGGTAAGGCGGTGTCCGGCGGGATGCAGGAAACCACCAACTGGGTACGCCAGCGCTACGGCCAGACGTTTGACGCTATCTATGTGCCACCCGGCCTGCGCGTGGCGGTACATATCACCCGCCAACTGCCGATTGACTATGAAGAGCAGGGCCGCAGGGTCAAATACGATGCGGCCGTCGGCCCGCAGCAGCATCTGGATTAAAGGAACGAGGTGAATGATGCCCAGAATATATTTACTGCTGGCCGCGCTATGGCTGGCCGGATGCAGTACGTCAAAAGAGCAATTACTTCCCCCGGGGGATTCCACCATGCTGGATCTGTGGCAGCAAAAAAGCGGCTCGCCGCAGATGACCGCAGAAGCGCGCGCCGTACTGCGCCGCGACCTGAATGACGTCGAGCGGAACGCGCAGCCGGCAGTGGCGGAAAGCTACAGCCGGGATGCTAACAGCGAGATCCAGCAGCAATTTCCTCGCTTGCCCAATCCCGATCTGGTGATGTATGTCTTCCCACATATGACGGTAGGCAACGTGCCGGTACCGGGCTACAGCACGGTATTTCCTTTCTACAGCCAGGTGCAGTATGCCCTGCCGGGTGAACGAGTGGGAGCGCTGTGATGTTTAGCCTGTTTACGCGTGAAAAGGCGGCGGCACCTGTGCCGCAGGCTGAAGAGAAGGCGGTACTCAAACCGTCGTTGAGGAAATCGGGCAAGCTGAAAATCTCGGATGAGCAAGCGCGCTACCATCGTGAACCGCCATTGATTGACTACTTGCCCTGGGTTGAATATCTGCCGTCCAGCCAGAGCATTTTGCTGGATGACGGCGTGTCGGTGGGCGCGGTGTTCGACGTGCTGCCGGTCGGTTCGGAAGGGCGTACGGCGGAGCGCCTGGAGGAGATCCGTGACGTCATTGAAGACGCCATTCAGGACAGCTTTGACGAGCGGGATACTTGCCCGTGGGTGATCCAGTTCTTCTGTCAGGATGAAACAGACGTCACCGCCTATCTGGACAGGCTGCGCGGTTACATCAAGCCCTGGGCGCAGGGGAGCGCCTTCACCGAGGACTACCTGCGGGAGATTGAAGGCCACATGCGCGGGATCGCCGTACCGCAAGGGCTGTTTATTGATAAGACCGTCACCGGCGCGCCGTGGCGTGGTCAGCAGCGGCGTACCCGCATGGTGGTCTATCGCTATGTCGACCCCGCCCAGCGCGATCCGTATTCACCCGAAACGGCGCTGAGTCAGGTGTGCGAGCGGCTGGTTTCCGCCCTGAACGGCGCGGGCGTGGTGGCGGAACGCCAGAGTGGGGAGCAGATCCACGCCTGGCTGCTGCGCTGGTTTAACCCCGACCCGCAGTGGGTGGAAAAGGAGGTGCTCTACCGCACCGCCCGCCATCACGACAACCCACATAACGCACTGCCGCTGATGACCGACTTCAGCGAATCCTTATGGTTTACGCCGCCGCGCTCGGATGCGGAAAACGGCGTCTGGTGGTTTGACGAACAGCCTCACCGGGCGGTAACTATCGATCGCCTGCGTCGCCCCCCTGCGGTGGGACATCTGACCGGGGAGACCCGCAAGGGTGACAACATCAATGCCCTGATGGACCTCATGCCGGAAGGCACCGTGATGTGCATGACCATTGTGGTGCAGGCACAGGACGTGCTGGAAGAGCGTTTTACCCATCTGGCAAAAAACGCGATTGGCGAAAACGTGGAATCGTCCCGGGTGCGGGAAGATGCGGCCATTGCCAAGTCGTTTCTGGGCGAGCGGCACAAGCTCTATCACGGCAGCATGACGTTTTTGCTAACGGCTCCGGATCTGCCGCAGCTCCAGTCGCGCCAGCGCGAGCTGAACGCAGTATTGCTGAACGCCGGTTTACAGCCCACCCGGGGCGAATACGAGGTTGCGCCGCTGAATGGGTACCTGCGCGCCATGCCGATGTGCTTTAACCCGGCCCGGGATAAGCACCATTGGTATACCCGCCTGACCTTTGTCCAGCATCTGGCGAACCTGTCACCGCTGTTCGGGCGGGATACCGGCACCGGCAACCCGGGATTCACCTTCTTTAATCGCGGCGGCGCGCCGCTCACGTTCGATCCGCTGAACAGCAATGACCGTACCAAGAACGCCCATATGGCGATTTTCGGGCCGACGGGCTCCGGCAAGTCGGCCACGCTCAACAGCCTGTTTTCCCAGTTAATGGCGATCCACCGGCCCCGGTTGTTCATCGCTGAAGCCGGGAACAGCTTTGGCCTGTTTGCCGATTACTGCGGTGAGCTGGGGCTGACGGTGAACAAAATCAGCATCAAGCCGGGCTGCGGGATTTCTCTGGCCCCGTTTGCTGATGCGCACAAGCTGATTGAGCAGCCGGTGGTCCCCGTCAGTGAAAGCGAGCTTAGCGACGGCATTGATATTGACGACGTTGACGGTGAAGAGGACGGCGACGAGGAGCGCGACATTCTGGGGGAGCTGGAGATCGCCGCCCGCCTGATGATCACCGGTGGGGAGGAGAAGGAAGAGGCCAGGCTGGAACGCGCCGATCGCGGCATGATGCGTGAGGCCATTCTGGCGGCGGCGCAACAGGCCTGGGACGAAGGCAGGCAGATGATCACCGGCGACCTTCAGTCGGCGTTTTATCAGTTTGCCCGCGATCCCGCCCGCCCCGCCGAACGGCAGGTACGCGCTCAGAATATGGGGGAGTCGCTCGGCGTGTTTATGCAGGGCTTTCTGGGTGAGCTGTTTAATCGCCCGGGCGAGAACTGGCCGGAAGCGGACGTGACGCTGATTGACCTCGGCACGCTGGCGCGTGAAGGCTATGAAGCGCCGCTGGCGGTAGCCTATATTTCGCTGGTGAACACCATCAATAATCTGGCGGAACGCGATCAGTTCGACGATCGGGAAATCGTGTTCGCCACCGATGAGGCCCATATGATCACCACCAACCCGTTGCTGGCTCCCTACGTGGTGAAGGTGGTCAAGATGTGGCGAAAGCTGGGAGCATGGCTTTGGCTGGCGACGCAGAACCTTGATGACTTCCCCAATGCGGCGAAAAAGATGCTCAACATGATCGAGTGGTGGCTGTGCCTGGTGATGCCGCCGGAAGAGGTGGAGCAGATAGCGCGCTTTAAAAAGCTGACGGAGGAGCAGAAGGCCATGCTGCTGTCGGCCAATAAAGCGAAGCACTGCTATACCGAGGGTGTGGTGCTCGCCAGCCGGATTGAGGCGCTGTTTCGCGCCGTGCCGCCCAGCCTGTATCTGGCGCTGGGGATGACGGAGAAAGAGGAGAAGGCGCAGCGCAGGGCGTTGATGAATGAATACGGTATTAGCGAGTTGGGGGCCGCGAAGCGGGTTGCCCGGCAGATGGATGAATTGCGGGGGATCCTTCGCTAGGGGAGGGAGTCGTGAGACGCTGTCTTCTGGTGTGGGCCGACGTAACGGTGGATTTAATGGCACACTGACACTCTTTGTAGCATCAGCTCGAGGTATTCTCTGGTTTCATCACTGGCTGTCTCGACTAATAACGTCGAGCGCAGACGGGATAAGAGTATTTCTTTTACGCAGCTGTCGCTTAATGCGATATCGATAATAAAGGCGGCCAGTTCGCTGTCTGATTGTTTGATCATTTTTTGGTTAGGTGTGTTTGTTTGTGGGGGGGGTATTAAATAAGGCGATGGGGGAGTTGCACAATATTGAGTTGGTGAATTTGGAAGATGTCTCGCAATTTATATGTAAATGGAGGAGATTATTATTGCTCATATTGGGGGCGGAGTTAAACGTCATCCAGTCGATTATGTTCTGCTATGAGATATGAGAAAAATAATTTTGACCATGAATGCATGAAACTGCTAACGATTAAAAGACTAAAGTTAGCCGGATTGTTATCTGAGTAGTTATTTAATGATGTTGATCTGGCGCTCACATTCATTTAATTTTTCCTCAAGTTCTGAAATTAAGGGTTTTATAGCCTTTACAACTTCCTCAGGAGATTTAAAAATTCGGGGGGTGTGTGGGAAGAGAAATTTCCCTGGATCTTCACATTCAAAGGGATATACACCTCTAAATGAACGAGAAAATAAATCTCTGCATAGCTCGACTACACGGGGGGCTGAATAGTTAATTGCTCCAACTTCAGGTCGAAGACCATACTTAATTCTCTCATCTTTAGGTATATTCCAATAACGTTCATTACAGATTTCAACTTGGTTATAGAGCTCGCGCAATCGCATGGAATATATATCTTTACTGGCAGATAAACTCAATTCTGCAAGTGATGTTATATGGACATTTGTTAGGTTGGCAGCCTCAATAGCTCCGCTTTGAAAACCTGATTCAGACAGTAATATTCCTCGATCTGCACCTATTTCAGTGACTATTTCACGCAAAGCTAGAACGTGAAGTTTCGAAACTGGGTTTTTCCAATGCTTACACTCTACAAGCCATATAATATCAAATCCTGCATGATGGGATTTAACCAAAACATCAATGTCATGGTGCGTCCTAATGCCGTTAACTCTAACATTAGTTGTTGCTTCAAGACCAAGAGATCTGAAGAATGATGCAGCTTCTTCTTGATAATCTTCCCAAGTAGTTGCCATAAACACCTATTAGGTTAGTTATATTGACATTGAACGCCCTGCAACCCATGATAGCCCATAGGAGAGTGGAATTAAATACCTTAAATAATAATATTTTTATGTGCTTTTTAACTCAATATCAACACGAATTGAATAAGAATTCGATATGGCATGTGCTATATGATTTCACCATAAAGCAACCCATTGCTGCTTTATGGTGATTGTGGGGGGGCGTCCGGTAACGGTTATTTATCAAAAAATCATGCCTCAATTTTCATATTTATTGTCATTGACGAATAAGGATGAAATTCAGGTAAGTGGCTGACAATTTGACCATTGTCATAGTAATGGTGAGCAATTGATGGAAATAGCGCTTCAGGTACGGGATGCTTAGCGTTAGGATTGTGAAACATAGATAATCCCTCACCCCATGTTTCGTTAGAATTAGTGGTAACTGTATAAGCAAATTGCTTGGGGAGAAATGCGTTAGGATCATGATCATGGCAAGTACCAAAGCGATGCATGATAATATTTTCAGGGCCATAGCCAGCCTGTCGACCAATGCGATTAAATTTTGATATTGTTCCACTTGATGAGAATAACACCGCACTGATGTTCTCAGCTTCATCCTGGAAAAAATAACCAGAGGGTATAGTTTTATTTCCTACTTGATGTTTTTCAATTTTCAAAGGTGAGATAATTAGCTGGCCATCTTTATCTCGGGTAAATTCATGCTTTACACCATAAAGATAACTTATCAAAGCATTTGAGCTCCATTGCATAGATTGATCATCATGGAAGTCAGCAATTGCGAATATAAGTGCATTTCCCTTTACATGGTCAAGCTTCCAGTATTCTTTTCTGAGCTTGCTAAATAGAGGGCTACCAAATTTAATAGGCATTTCATCTTTGAGCTTTTCCTTTATCTCTGATGGAGTTAAAAACTTTGGTTCATCTTGAAAAAAAGATATTGGATTACTTTCTTTTCTACCAACAATTACTGCTTCGATTGCTACTTTGATTCCATACTTTTGAACTAAGAAATCCGGGGCATGATATTCTCTATCTAAAAAAAGCTGCTCTTCATTGAGATATGTATTTAGGTATAACTCCCAGAGTCGGGCGTCAAAACCTGAGCTTTGAAACTGCTCAACAAAATTACCATCAATATCAGTATAATGGGGCATTAATTGATTTATTATTGCCTTGGCTGGTATAAAAGAATCTTCTTGGGCTAATTTGGCAAAGTATGGATGTTGCTTTGCTACTGGAACTACAGGAGTAAATAAATCTAAACCTTTGCTTTCATCGCCCTGAGGGAACGTTCTCTCCCCTTTTCCAGCATACCATTTGATACCACCATGTACCCAAACTCTTGCTTCTTCTTGGGTTGGTATTGATGCCTTAACATCGAAAGCGCGGAACCTGTCCCCCTCATCTCTCCCTAAAATAATTCCAACAAAATCGCTATCTATTGTGTCTCTGAGAACAATACCCAATACAATTTCGTCGGAATCTGCGTACCATTCAAGTTCCTCACTCATGTATGCTGCTGCAGGGCTTCTTGACTGTGCAGCTAATGCATTGAATCTTTTTATATCTAAGTTTTTTATTACTATTTTTTCCATAACAGCACTCCATTGATAAACTAACAACAATAAGAGATTTTTACTTACTTCTTTAATTTGGGGTTGACTTGAAGTTATTTATTAATAATTTTCCATCAAGGATATATATAGTTATCTCATCTTGATCCATAAGGTGTGTTAGTACGTTAAATCCATCAAGCTTGTTTTTTAATAGTGAAAATATTTTCTCATTAATTTCTTTAACGAAATTAATGTGTTCGGCTAGGTTTTTTTCTAATTCTTTTCGGTCATGGCCAGTTAAATTTAAATCTTCATCGATGATGTTTTTTTGTTCCATAGTGAAGCGTTCGAAAGCACATAACCGGTATTTCATAAGTTCTTCTAGCTTGGTTTGGATTCTATATATGAAATCTTTGTGTCTTTGAATATTGCTATCGGAAAAGTTACCGCTAATAACAATTTCACAAATTCTGCCAGCGACTAATCGTTCAAAGACTGCGAATACAGGATGTGTTAATACGTTATTTATAAAAAAACGATCAGGATAAAATCGTTGGCCGTTGTTGCTATTGTAATAATGGTTGTAACCGGTAGAATAGTATTCTGGCTCTGATTGCAAAAGCTTTGCGAATTGTATTCTTTGTGAAGCATACAGTTCAAAACAATCGTCATTGTTTTTAACGATTCGCGTTAAATAAACATCCCTCATCGAACGATCTAATGAAATATCAGGTATGCTTCTAAAACTATCTACTATTGTTTCAGAAATTCTTTCAAATCTGGCTTGTTCCTCGATAATTTGGTGGTTTCTTATATCAGTAAAGAGTTGAGATATATAGGATAGACTGGCTTGAATAGAACTATAAAGACTTATGCCTAACAATGTGGGCATAAGTTCATTTTTATTATCTATTTCTATTTTTTCTAAACCTGCCACATCACTAATTTTACCTTTCTCTATACAAGTAGTAGTGAGCAATCCCTTTAATTCGCCACTATTAATGGCCATTAAATCTCGAGATGAATCTTTCTTAAAGACAACTTTATAAATATCGTCTTTTTCAGAGTTTTTTGTGCTCAGTGCTAGTTTATCATTAAAAGCAACGATAAAAGATGATCCTGAGGCCAAAACTGGATTCGGGATTAGTTCCTTGAGCATTGGGTTGTTATCAAATATAACTTGGATATTCTTTGGTAAGTCTGACATACCCATTCCTTCTTGAGTTTTGGCGTTCATTGGGCCGAAAAATCCGTTTTTAAACATAGGGTTTCCGGACATTGATAATGTTCACGTAATGAACTTACTGTGCTTTTTACTAAGTTACAACAATTTATAGATAAAAATTGACGTTGTAGTTTGATATAGATACGAGAAAGCCTTTGTTATAAATCAATTTGTTTTTGTTAGCATATACCCGTAATTATCCCAGTTACTTGTATGTTGGCTTTCTTCTTACCATTCCTGTAACTTATTGACATTGAAACATTTCATTTCTGCGATCTTCCTTCAGATAAAACCTCTTGCCGCCCGTCAGCGATCGCAGTATCTTTCCCATGCATCTGCAAAATCAGATGACGGGATTGACCTCCTGAAACACTTCACTGACGACACAAGGCGCGTCTGCGCTTTTTTGTGCCGTGCGTTCTGCTACATCTCAATGGTGGGCCGGACGGGGGCGTCGCGAGACGCGCCGGTGTCAGTGAGGCCGGTAAGGTCAACCTCGTCCGGTTCCACCGCCAATGAGATTGACCTCTCTAGTGGTGGGAATAACTTGCTACTCACTGGAGGTTGCCTTATGGCTACGACCCCTATCCAAACTGACCTGTCATCCGAAAAACCTGTTAAAACCCAGCGGCGCTACACCGTCGGCTATCTTCCCGGTCGGGGCGATGCCAGCACACCTTCTCTACACCTGAGCGGAAAATGGCTTAAGGACGCCGGTTTTGAAACCGGAACCGGCGTTACTGTGAAGATTGCCGGAGACTGCATTGTGCTTATCCCTGATAACGACGAAATACATGAGCTGCGTAAGCAACTTCAGCAGATAAAGCAGGCCTTCATCGGGCTCAAAGGAGAGGTTGAGGGGTAACGCCCCACGAAATGCCGTGTTGACTGGAATCGTAACTGCTCGCCTATGGGCGGGCAGTTTTCCATGACGAACGATCGCGAAGAAAACACTTACTGGTTACTATAGATATCAGGTAGTTATTAGTGAATAAGTGGACGAATCTGCTTGCCATTACTCCGTGTGTGGTTTATTTTTGAACTGTACATAAATTGGCTAAGGAGTGCATATGGCAGAAAAGGCTATATATTTTTCTAGCTATAACGAGATAGAAAAGCGGGCATCTTTCAATTCTGAGCAAGAAATTAGTCCAGATAATTTTAAATCACTGGTAGGAATGTATCGTTTTGATGAGAATGTGATTTGTCAGGTTCGCACAAAAAAAGGAATTTGCCATCAAAAACACAAAAATGGCTGGCTTGGAATAACTAATGATGGAGTGGAAGCCCTTATAGGAGGGCATTGCGCTTCAGAATATTTTAAAGCAGATAATTCATTTAGGTTAGAGAAAAAAAGAGTTGAAAGTGAGATTGAACGGAGATTAGCTGTAGAAAAACTTCGCGGATATATTTTTGGTGAAAAAGATTACCCTAATGAAGTTGCATGTCTCAGGACTAATCTTATTTCTGCAAGAAAGATTCTTGATAGTTTTTATAAATCATTCCCTAATTCTGTTTTACGATTTATAGATGATGCCCAGAGAAATCAAAACTGGATTATTAATGTAGATGTTGGTACTGAAATACAAAGAACTATCAAAAAAGATGGTGAGGAAGAAGTTATCACTTTCTATGAATGGACTCCCGATACTATTGGTCGACTAAAACCCATTATTCCTACCAGAGATATAATCAGTTTAATTAATAAAGTCAAGGAATTAGCGGAATCATATGGTGAGGTTTGCGCCCAAAATATTGATGATATAAAAACACCAAAGCTAAAAAAATATGTTGAGAGGCTTTCTGAAAAAGAGGATTATGCAACTCTTTATGATAAATATAAAGCTTTGATAGAGGATTTTATCAAACCTGGAAATCTGGATTCATTAATATACGTATGTGATGATGAAGAGGAACAATTTTTGACAGTGAAAGCGATCATGTCAATGACTGGAGCAAAGGTATCTTCGGATGGTCATATAAAATTGCGTTTGCGTCGTATACATGATCGCTATAAACAACAGTTCAATGGTAAAAAAATTAGGAAAAATCAAAAATCTTCTCTGTATAAACATAGGTGATTTTTATTATATCGGTACTCTTTAATCGAGTGCCGATACATTGATTTAAATTGATTTATATTAGGTATTTTAAGTGTATAGGTAAGTGCAGTGTAGTGCGATTTTTGTCAATTTAAAATTTGGTTTTGAATGATGTTGAAATAACCTTAATTTTGAGTGATCGCACAAAAAAATCAATCATTATATTAATAAGGTAATAATACATGGCACTTAAAGCCTTCCCCAGAGTTAAAGTAAGAAAAGATTATAATGGTAAGGTTGTGGCAATAAAAAAGAAGCTATCAGGTTATGATGACGCTTCTTTTATAACGATGATGTACGATCATTTTCAAACCATTTTAAAACCAGAACTTGGGATTTCTTCTAATTTCCCATGGTGTTGCTTCTTAGCATTAAAATGGAAATTATCGGAACCGCTTAAACGAAATGTATCTCCAATGAATAAAAGAGATTTCATCGATATTGTTAATAGGATATATAATCTTCAGAATGAGGTTTCTGGTTTTTTTGATGATAAGAAGGTACTGCTTAGTCTCAGGCGTATGATCATTAATCAACAGCTGTATCAAGCTCCTATGAAACTAGAGTTAAATACACTAGCAAGACAATACTATTGGTATTGTAATTATGATGGTGGCTATTTTGATAAGGTTTTCCAGGAAACGCATGGAATAACATTGGAATCTTATTATAAAATAAGTGCTTATTTTGCAATGATGTCATGTATTGATAATGGTAAAGAGTCGGAATACATTCCAGTTAGGTTGTATTTAATACATTTAATTCCAATGTTTGGTACTGATATTGTGAAGAAATACCTAGACTTAGTTTCAGTGAAATGGAATGAACTGAGAGGGTTTATGTCAGGGTTCAAAGATATAAAACAACGAGAAAGTGAATACTACCTTGACCCGCCAATGATGATGAAACCTTTTATTTTGATAGATGAAGGATTAATCATATTAAGCAAACATCTCCTGAGAGCATCTCTGTCCTCTTTGGTTCCAACTTTATTAAAAGATAAACATGGTTCCAGTTATAAAGATAGATTTGCGAAAGTAATGGAGTCATATATTGGTTCGATATTAAACGAATTACCATCAAAAATTATTTCCGAAAAGGAAATTATCAGCATCTATAAACAAAATGAAGTACAGTCAAAAACTGTCGATTTTATTGTTAGAGAGGATGTAGGTACTGTTTATATTGATTCCAAAGCGATAGAGCCTGATAAAATAATAAAGCACTCCAATTCTGCTAAATCTATCAAGGAAAGGTTGGCAAATAGTTTCATTAAAGGTGTGATTCAAGGTATGGATTGTGCTTATAATATGAATGAAATAGATAAAAAAGAAAAATGTATAAAGGACTCTTTGATTATTATCACACACATGGATCATTATATTCCTACAGGTAAGATGATAGAGGATGTGCTGGATGGTTCATTTTTTGGTATGTTTGAAAATAAATATGGTGAATTACCTATCAACAAAAACAGAATATACTATATGACAATCGATGAGTTCGAGTTTATGATTGAGGTCTGTTGTAATAAAAATGTATCAATAACGTCGATTATTGATAGTTGTTCTGATAATGATGCGGCAACGAGTTCTCAAAAATTTAATGTTATGATGCATCTTCATCAATTATCTCCAGAAGGAATTTCTGACAGAAAAGTGATTGTTGAAAATAGAGATTACTTATTCGACGACTTGATTAATTCCATGCAAAAGTCTTCATCTTTGTGGGATGGTCGTGTAAAAGAGTACTTGGCAGTAAGAAAATATCTTCAAAGCTAATATAGTTAATATTTTAACCCCATGAGAGAAAAATCTTCAAAACCCAATTAACAGTTCTTTACTGCCTTTTATCCCACCCCAACGCACCCTGTCGCTTTCCCCACACAGGAGTGCGTTATGCAACGACTACTCATCATAATTGCATCACTGGTGCTGGCCGGGCAGGCCTGTGCCGACGTGGTTTTGTACACCGACCGCCATCACCCTCCGCTAGATAACGATCCGCAGGTCACGGTGGTCTGGCTGGATGCGCCGGACACGGCGCAGCAGCAGATTTTCGGCAATCTGGCGCTTGAGCCCGACAAAGCGGAGCGGCAGGCAAAGGTGTTGCCTCAGTCGCCGAACTGGGCACGTCAGCAGGCGCGGATCGTCGATGCCTGGCAGGGCGTACTGAAGGCCTGGCAACTGGACATTCGCAAGGTGCCCGCCGTGGTGTTTGACGATCGCGATGTGGTGTACGGCACCACGGATATTCAGCGTGCGGCGGCGCTGCGCGCAGGGAGCAGGCCATGAAGCATCGGTTTGCTTATCCACTGGCCGCGCTGCTGATGGCGGGAAGCGCCGTACCCGCATCCGCCTCGCTGACCACGCCCCAACTTGTCGCCAGCGCCGCGTGCCCGGACTGCATTGACTATCGGGTAGTGGGTGTTTGTTACTGGCTGCTGTGTACCCCGTTTGGTTGCAGCGTCAAGACGTCGGTAAAAGTACGTCACTTTATCCCGCAGGTGGTGGTGTCGGCCTATCGCCAGCCGGGCGATAACCCGTGGCGTGAGGTCGCGATGCTGAGCCGCAGCGCATTAGGCGGGCTGGCTGACGGTGGCGGTGAGAATCAGCAAAAGCGCGGCCAGCGTAAAGACAATGTGCGCTACCGCAGCGTGGACGCGATCGGCCATCCCGCCGCCAGCCTTATCGGTCAGCAGACCTCCGGCTATTCCTGCAAGGGAGCCGCCACCGCTTGGCAGCCGTATTTCCTGAGCAATCTGGATGCGCTGATGTGGCGCACCGGTTTGCCGGAAAGTGTTTACCCGGAGGCGCTCACCCCGGGGCGGCGGGAAATCGGCGCAACCACTGCCGGGAACATGTGGGGCAACGTCTATCCCCGTTCCGGCTTTGTCACACAGACGGACGACTATAAGGCCGCTGCCGTGACGGCTCAACGTGCGGCAGACATCATTACCCGCCCCGGGCAGATCCACGTTTATCGGACGCTGAAGGCCAACGCTTCCGCTGGCTACTGGCCGCCCGATCCGGTGACGGAAAACACCGGCACCCGCAACCATAAGTGGCAGCGCCTCGCTCCGAAGGTGTCCATGTCCTGCGCCGCGTTTCCCGACCGCGCGTTTTCCTATGCCGAAGACGGCAACTATGCTTGGGCGCTGTGGCAGCCCTTTGCCTGCTGCAAAAAGCGCGGCCAGACGTTTCTTTTCAGCACCGATATTGGTGGCTATTAACCTCAGGGAGTGACCATGATCAGAATGACGATGTTTCAACGCATGTTTCTCGCCAGCCTGGTGCTGTGCAGCGCTTCAGCCAGCGCGGTGGATTTACCGGCGTTTTCCATGAACAGCTCAGGCAATGACACCAGTCGTCAGGTGCAGGGCGGTATTAACGACGATCTCTATTACGCCATCGGCGGCGGGACGGTGGTGTCCAACCCGCCCAGCGGCAACCGGCTGAATAAAATTGGCATGGGCGTTGGCTGGAATGCCGACCTGATGTGTGGAAATTTTGACGTCAAAACCACGGTAAAAAATCAGCTCAACGGCCTGACCAGCGGCTTTAAAGACATGATGGGGGACGTGATCAGCAGTGCGACCGGCGCGGTCGCCAGCCTGCCCGCGATGGTTATCCAGCGCGCCAATCCCGGCCTGTACGAGCTGTTAACCAACGGCACGCTTCAGGCCAACGCTTACTTTGATAAGGCGCAGTTGAACTGTCAGGCCATGTCGAAGAAGCTGGCGGATCACACCCTGTCCGGGCCGTGGGTGCAGGCCGCCGTTGGGGAGGAGTATCAGAACGCCCTGAGTGGGACGAGCGACGCGGTGAAGGCCGATCAGCAACTGAGCAAATCAACGGGAACCGAGGGCGTCTCCTGGGTCGGCGGCAAAAAGCGTGGCGGTAAAGGGCAGGCCGCGATCCGGCCAACGCACGATATTGCCAGGGCCGGGTACAACATCCTCAATAAGCAGGCGGCGGACAGCAGCGCATCCATTAGTGAAAGCGCCTGTAACGGCGCGCTGTGCCGCAAATATAAAAACGGCGATGAAGCGGCTCAGGTGGTCGCCAGCGTGTTAGGCGATCGCTCTATTCGCACCTGTAAATCCGGCAATGAGTGCGCCAGCGGCGGGCTGGAGAACGAACCCGGCACCACGACGCCGGGAACCGGCTTCACGCCGATGCTCGATGAGACAACCCAGAAGAATTACGAGGTTCTGGTCGAGCTGGTGAACGGTTCATTGCCGGTCAATGCGGCTAATCTGGCGAAGCTGAAAACCGGCGACCTCACGGTGACGCGCGGCGTTGTTCAGGCGCTAAAGGATGACCCGGACAACACCGCTCTGGTGCAACGTCTGGCAAGCGAGCTGGCGATGGCGGATACGGTGGCGACCGCGTTCGGTATGCGCCGGATGCTGACCGCCGGGCAGTCGGAACCTCACGTTGCGGAGCAGCAGGAAGCGCTGACGGAAGCCGAGCGCCGGCTGGAGTTTCTGGACCGGGAAATTGTGGCGCTGAAGAACGAGATGGAGCTGCGCAAGCAGATCAGCAACAACACCATTGTTACAGCGCTGTCGCGACAGACCCAGCGCGGCCTTGAGAACAGCGCCCGCCAAAAAAATCCCGATGCCGATGAAGCCGTACAGCAGCTGGGGACGGAGGTGGCGCCATGATGGTTTCCGGAAGAAAGATACTCTGGCGCAGCATTCGCCTGAGCGGGAAAGTGTTACTGGCCATCGTCGGCTCGCTCGCTCTGGCGTTAGGGATCAGTTGGCTGGGCGTTCGCTATGCCGGAAGCCTGACGGCGTTTCGCGTCTGGCTGGATGACGCCGCCCCCTGGCTGCTGGTCTGGCGATTGGCGTTGTATGGGCTGATCGCCGGGCTGTGGTTTCAGCGGGTGCGCCTCTGGTTGCTTCAGCAAACCGGCAACCTTGCCGCCGTTCGCCGCATCGAGTGGTTGATGGCGGGGATGACGCTCATGGTTGAACTGAATATTTACGCGGGGAGCTGACGATGAGTGCCGACAGCTATCTGGAGTACTTCCTCATCCTACTGGGCTGGATCCTGAATAACGCCATCTGGAAAACGCTGCTTTCAACCGGCCTGTTTGCGTTGCCTATTGCGGGTAAAGTGGTGGCGACCTGGTTACGAACTCGCGAAGAGGGGGACGATGAGGGCAATAAGGGCACGCTGGCGCTGGTGCGCATCGAGCACGTTATTTACGTGGCCTTCGTTGTGCTGATGTTTTGCGTGACGCCGGTCGTTAATGTGGATGTCAACACCATCAAGTTCAATAAGGAACGCAGCGCCCAGTGCGGCGTGAACATCCCGCTCCCCCAGAAGTCGGGCTATGCCACGCTGATTAATGACTTTGACGGTAAAACGGCCATGGTACCGGTGTGGTGGTACATGATCCACAGCCTGTCAAAAGGCGTAACGCACGCGACGATCGCCGGTATTCCCTGCGGTGATAACCTGCGTCAGCTACGTTTCGACGTGCAGCACACGCAGATAAAGGATCCGATCCTGCTGGAAGAGGTGCAGGACTTCGCTAATCAGTGCTATGCCAAAGCCTATTTCCGGCTGAAGTCGACCAACGCCCAGCTTTCGGACGCGACCATTAATTCCGTCGGCTGGATTGGCTCTGACTACTTTCTTTCGACGTCAGGGTATTACGACTATTACACCTCCACCAAACCGCGTTCGCAGTGGCCCTACGATGCGAATCGGGATGATGGTTATCCCGACGTAGGGCGGGGCGGTTACCCTACCTGTAAGCAGTGGTGGAACACTCCGACCGTCGGTCTGAAGACGCGGGTGATGTCCAGCTACAATGACATCACGACTCGCGCGCTAAAGAAGAAGTTTGGCAACGAGTGGGAAGAGATCGCGTTGCGCTGGGTGGTCAGCCCGAAAAATGCCTCGCTCTCCGGCGACGGCGAAACCTATATGATGGGGAATAACGCCTCGGCGGGTACATTCAGCTTTGTGTCCAGCGCGCTGGGAAGCCTGGGCGTCGCTGCCGGGCAGGTGGTGGCGCTGCCCGGATTCGATATTCTCAAATATACCCTGCCGATGGTGCAGGCGCTGCTGGAGATGGCGCTGGTGATTGTCATTCCTCTGGTGCTGATGTTCAGCGTCTATTCGCCCAAGGCTGTGGTGACGGTGTCGTTCGCCATGTTTGCCCTGATGTTCCTGACGTTCTGGTGGGAGTTTGCGGGCTGGCTGGATGACCGCCTGATCGACATCGTCTACAGCGGGCTGGATAATGTCGACGGCGGGAACCCGGTGCCTTTTGCTGACTTTGCCGGTTCAACGACGGACGGCTGGGTGATGAACCTGGTGATGGGAACGATGTATCTGGTGTTTCCGGCGTTCTGGATTGGTGCGCTGAGTTGGGCGGGAATTAAGGTCGGTGGTGAAGTGGCGGGGTCGCTGCAAAAAGGCGCAGGTAAGGCGCAATCAGCAGGAGAAAAAGGGGGCGAGGTTGCGTCAGACGTCGCCGGAGCTGCGATGACAAAGGGAAAATCGATGATGAAATAACCGTCGGCCAGAAGTACCTGTTCATTATTCAGGGTGCTTCTGGTTATTTATCGTCTGATTGGCTGGGGTCAAAAGTACGATTCCTCAGACCTGTTTCATCATAATAGCCATATCCTTCCGAGCCATCCCGATAGCCTGCTTTTGTTATCGGGGTGTGCTTAGTGGAAATAGACAGCGCGCCGAACGCAAGAATCGGAAGCGCTTTGACGATTTCTATGGCCCCAATGCCGATGCTTTTGGCGATTTCGGGAATATCGCCTTTCTTGACTTTGTGGCTGTCGGAAGACGGCGGGCGAGAGAGGATCTCTTCAATATCCTGCGGGTTAAACTTTTCTTCACTCATCAAATCCATCCCTGATTTATGGCCGTGATATTGTCCGATGCTAACGCACGGGGTGCTATTGTTCAACAAGTCGCCACATTCACAGGCCGTCCGTTATCCACAAATCCACATGAGACTAAGCCAGCGAACCGGCCACCATCAAAGGGGCCGGTGAGTGGCAGCGGTCGTCGTTCGCCAGAACGACGATGGCGATTGTGGGGTTGTGGGTAACGGTGTAAGGATGGTCAGATTTTTGAACGCGTGTGGCGATGAACGGGATTTCCGACCTCATCAAAATAACGGCTGGGCCAGATTATTTCCGGTGAGATGCCCATCGCATCGGCAATAAGCTTCTCGCCTTTCGGCCACGGGCGGAGCAGCGCGTTTGCCAGCGTGGAGCTAGACAGGCCTGCACTTCGTGAAACGGCGGCAAGTGATGTTCCTTTCTTTTTGAGCCCGGCGATGATGTCCGCCGGATGCCAGTCTTGTAAGTCCATGTTCTTCGTTCCGTAACGTTATCGAGTTACTGATTATCCTGTTTTGGGATAATCATGTAAATGGCGGATATTCGATTTTGGGATATAACGCGGAATAGCTGCCATGTCATCAATATATTCATCTGAATATCAACTTGTTATAAAGAATCTTCGCGAGATAAGAATAAAGAAAGGCATTACTCAGGAAAGACTGGCGCAGGCGTTGAAACGCCCACAATCTTTTGTTGCCAAGGTGGAAAGTGGCGAAAGAAGGTTAGATGTGATTGAGTTTGCCTATATCGCGGGGCTGCTGGGGATTGAACCGGCTCCGCTGCTACAAAAGATTCTGGTAAAGGTCGCGCCGCTCTGATGGTGGAAGTGCTTTTACCTCTTTGACCACAAGCGGTGCGACCAGTTGCCATTAGTGGTGAAAGCGAACGGTTTAAGACTATTTTTTCTTACTTTTTTTGATCTCAATAACAATGGCCGTGGCGGTGTCGATAATGGCAACGGCAATGTTTCTTATCATTCCCCAGAATATATCGCCGAGATCATCCAGTATTGATGTGCCTGTAAAATCTTTTACGGTGCCGCCACAGAAAGGGCATAAGGACTTTTCCGATTCACCTTTGTAGGTGACTAAGCGAGGGATTATTTGGCGGGCGCAGTGGGGGCACTTGATTTTGTTATCCGGAGCGGTGTGCTCAGGCTGCGAAAGAATGGTGATTTCAATCGCTTTTGGCCCTTTGGGTCCGGTGGCCGGGGTAAATGTGACCTGAGAGCCAGTGGCGGGCAGAACAGCGCCGATAACATCTCTGACGCCAAAGAAATAATCCTGATTACCTTCTGCGGTAATAAAGCCATATCCCTTTTCCTGACTAAACCACTTCACCGTTCCTTTCATTCGAGCCATCCATGCTGTTCGTTTATAAACCAGCTGACATCTTATTCTGCGGTATCGTTTCGTTCAACGTCTGCATGTTGATGAACGGGGTAGATGCAGAGGAGGGCGGTGTACTGTGTTATTGGCTAATAATTCTTACGTTATTTGTTGGTTCTTCCACTCCTTATCTGGCGCGCGAGTAGTTTGCCTTCACTGTCAAAATAGCGGCTGGGCCAGATTATTTCCGGTGAGATGCTCAGCGCATCGGCAATAAGCTTTTCGCCTTTCGGCCACGGGCGGAGCAGCGCGTTTGCCAGTGTGGAACTCGACAGGCCTGCGCTGCGTGAAACTGCGGCAAGCGATGTTCCCTTCTTTCTTAGCCCGGCGATGATGTCTGCCGGATGCCAGTCGTTGTTTTCCATGGTTTTATCTCCAGTATGCGAATCCATCTTTAGTAACTCTAAAGATAATTAATCTTAAGGAATGCTAAAGATACTGTCAATATATTGATTGATGGTAACAATATGATTCCTAAACGTTTGAAGGATGCCAGATTACGCGCTGGGCTAACTCAGGAAAAGTTAGGTGTAATGGCTGGGATTGAAGAGGCTACGGCATATTCACGTTTGTCCCATTATGAAAGCGGAACGCACAAGCCTTCATTTGAGCTGGTTTGTAGTTTTGCAAAAGTGCTGGATGTGCCAGAGTGCTATTTTTATACCGTTGATGATGAGTTTGCTGAAGCGGTGTTGGCTCTTTATCAGGGTTTTAAAACTGAATCGTAGCCGAAAAAAGTAAAGCCAGAATAATAATTCTGGCTACAGGCAGACAATTCTTATCCTTTGTTTTGAACGTTATTTTCGAAAAAAGTATCCCATTGTTGTGCATTGTCGCTGTCTAAAACGACACAGATCTTGGTCATATCTTTTAGTTTTTTTGCGTTATCTTCATTATCAGAGGAAGTGATTAAATCATAGTTTGTTCCATTAATTTCCCTTTTGAAGGAACCAACGCTATCTGGACAAATCAAATTTTTATTCCCGGCGGAGAACATTCTTATCCCGTAGATAAAGAAGTCTGGTCCGATTTTATCGGTTGTCGACGTCTTCCATGTATTCTGTGGGAACATATCTGGCTTGTATTTTTCTCCATCTATTAGAAAATAATGATTTTTATTATCAATGACTCCGATAGAGTAAAGAGAGCTATTCATTAAGGTAGTCGTTACATTGGGGAACAGAAGGGACGTGATAGTTATCGTTATAATGACTGCTATAGATAAGTTTTTTGCTAATGGAATGATGCTTTTGCTTTCATTGTTTGATGATGTGTTTTTTATATTGCGATAATAAACTATTGCGGGAAGAAAAGATGATAGAGCAAATGCGATCATGAAAGCCAGTGCTATGAGTAGTGATGTGGTTTTTTCCCCAGTGCTGTCTTTTAATAAAAATGTAATGGGGATGGCAATTGATAATGTGGCGAATACTGTAGTAAATGTTTCT
Organism: Klebsiella sp. P1927; assembly: GCF_018204675.1. Classification (NCBI taxonomy): domain Bacteria; kingdom Pseudomonadati; phylum Pseudomonadota; class Gammaproteobacteria; order Enterobacterales; family Enterobacteriaceae; genus Klebsiella; species Klebsiella sp. P1927. Next base: position 444,132 of record NZ_CP073377.1, read on the forward strand.
ATTAGTGCTTTACCGACATTTTTAGCTATTTTAAATAAATCGTTGTTTTTGAAATCACCACTGTACCATGAAATAACCAAGAAAATGATAAATGATATTACTGCTATTATGATAAAGATTAATGATGCTGAAGGTGGTGATATTATTTTTGTTATAGATGGAATGTGTGGAAGAAATGTTAACATCAAGAATAAAGTAGAAAACCCCCAACCTAACCATGGTATAGATATTGGTTTGTTAATTATATTAGGGAAAGTGCGAATAAGCAGGTCATTTCTTCCCAAGCTGACTCGTTGATTAAAATTTCGCGGATCTGGGCCGATTTTTTTCCCGCAAACACATCGAATCAGCCTATTTAGGCTATTTTTTCCACCATTTCTGGCGTTATTTCCGGTTTTTACTGAGATCTCTCCCACTGACGTATCATTTGGTCCACCCGAAACAGGTTGGCCAGGGTGAATAACATCGCCAGTTGGTTATCGTTTTTCAGCAGCCCCTTGTATCTGGCTTTCACGAAGCCGAACTGCCGCTTGATGATGCGAAACGGGTGCTCCACCCTGGCACGGATGCTGGCTTTCATGTATTCGATGTTGATGGCCGTTTTGTTCTTGCGCGGATGCTGCTTCAAGGTTTTTACCTTGCCGGGACGCTCGGCGATCAGCCAGTCCACATCCACCTCGGCCAGCTCCTCGCGCTGTGGCGCTCCTTGGTAGCCGGCATCGGCTGAGACAAATTGCTCCTCTCCATGCAGCAGATTACCCAGCTGATTGAGGTCATGCTCGTTGGCCGCGGTGGTGACCAGGCTGTGGGTCAGGCCACTCTTGGCATCGACACCAATGTGGGCCTTCATGCCAAAGTGCCACTGATTGCCTTTCTTGGTCTGATGCATCTCCGGATCGCGTTGCTGCTCTTTGTTCTTGGTAGAGCTGGGTGCCTCAATGATGGTGGCATCCACCAAAGTGCCTTGGGTCATCATGACGCCTGCTTCGGCCAGCCAGCGATTGATGGTCTTGAACAATTGACGGGCCAGTTGATGCTGCTCGAGCAGGTGGCGGAAATTCATGATGGTGGTGCGATCCGGCAGGGCGCTATCCAGGGATAATCGGGCAAACAGGCGCATGGAGGCGATTTCGTACAGGGCATCTTCCATGGCACCGTCGCTCAGGTTGTACCAATGCTGCATGCAGTGAATACGCAGCATGGTCTCCAGCGGATAGGGCCGTCGGCCATTGCCCGCCTTGGGATAAAACGGCTCGATGACAGCGGTCATATTCTGCCATGGCAGAATCTGCTCCATGCGGGAGAGGAAAATCTCTTTTCGGGTCTGACGGCGCTTAGTGCTGAATTCACTATCGGCGAAGGTGAGTTGATGGCTCATGATGTCCCTCTGGGATGCGCTCCGGATGAATATGATGATCTCATATCAGGAACTTGTTCGCACCTTCCTTCATATCAGCGCCTCCACGGCGTTCTCTTTTTCGAGCTGAAAAGCTCATCCTCCAGGCAATGAGTGTTATTCATTTAGCCAGCTATCGTTGCCAACGTTTGCGTGTCGTCTGCTATGCCATTTGGAACATTTGGCATCTGCTACGGCAGGCATTTAGCGGCAGAAGGTTGCGCGGCGTCACTTGTGTCAGAGCGTTAGCGATACCAAGTGACGCGCGCAGCGCGCAACCCACGGGCCCAGACTATTCGGCCTTTAACAACATCCTCTACGCTCTGACCGACACGTAGTACCGGTTGGCGAATGTGCCTTAAGGGGAATAATCAGGATGTTTTTTCATCAATCGACGTTAAAAACGGGCCGAACCCGTTTGAAAACGTCCACCACTAAAAAAGGAGAAAGATCGACTCGGTATCGACGGCAGTGCCAGCAGAAACTGGCAATGGAGGCGGCCTGACAGTAGTCAGCATGGCGTTAGCCACGAGCAGCTCAGAGAGCTGGGGAGCCTCGTAAGAACTCAACATTTCGCCGCCCCGATGCACAGATACCAGTCGAGCCGCAGGATGCGCAAAATTAACCGTGTCGTCGGGGTTGAGATGCACAGCTTTAAAACGGTTGGGGCTTACCTTTGCTCACGCAAGGCAAAGGTAAGCCTGACAGGGAGTACGTGTTTATAACCAGAGGTCTTGATGTCTAAATTGAGTAAAAGCCTGTCGACGTTGGCCCGGCAGGCCGGGGGCAGTTTTAAAACCGTGGCTGACAGAATGAAAATCGCCGATCGCATGGCGGAGAGAATGCTGAATCTGAATATTCAGATCCGGGACGTCAGGCATATTAAAACTCATCACGTTGAGCTGTATATTCGCAGCCGTCTGGCGGAAAGCATTTCAAAGCGCACGTTGCAGAATGAAATGGCGGCGCTACGGGCGATATTTAACGTAGCCGGAAGGTCGAAACTGGCCGATCCCGCCCATGAGTGTTTAAGCAATAGCGCGCTTGGGTTGTCCGGGGCCAGTCGTGACGGAACGAAGGTGGCTATTTCCGACGAGCGTTATCAGGCCGTATTTTCTGTAATTAAGATCAAGGATGAAGGCGTCGCGGCTGCGGTGCAGCTTTCCCGCTGCCTGGGGTTAAGAACGGAAGAGGCCGTGCAGTCAGCCAAGTCATTGCGTACCTGGCAGCAGGCCTTATTACGCGGCGATGAGCGCGTACGAGTTGTTTTTGGCACCAAAGGCGGCAAGCCCAGAGATACGACGGTTGTCGATCGTGAGAAAACGCTTCAGGCCGTGAATCATGCGCTTAAAATAGCAATGAATAATAACGGCAAGCTGGTCGATAAACCCAATCTCCATTCCGCCATCGATCGCTATCGGAATATCGTTAAGGACGCAGGGCTAACGGGAAAGATTTCTCCGCATAGTTTGCGCTATGCCTATTCCCGCGAGGCGACGGAATATCATATGCAGAGAGGTTTTAGCAAAAAGGAAGCCGAAGCGTTGGTTTCTATGGATTTGGGGCACGGGGACGGGCGCGGGCATTATGTGGCGCGAGTTTATAACAAAGGAGAGCCTCATGACGATTAGCCTTTTATAAAATATACGAGTGTATTTCATTGAGTAATTTTGCTGCCTCTTCCTTGGTCGCTCCCGGGAATAATTTGGCACAAACGCTATGTAATCTTGGCTCTATTGCGCCATTTAATATTCTTTTTTGATGTCGAAATATAACATGTAAGTGTTCATGCAGTTCTATATACAACATATAAAATTCGAGTAATGCAGCGTCAGCACTACAGAATACAAAGCGATGTTTAAAATTTAGTGTTACAGAACTACCGTCTGGATGTTTTACCTTACCATTATTGGCATCAGCTTCTGCAATATATTTCTTCTCGCTGCTAATAGATATTAGAACTAATGTAATGATCATTAGGTCGCTGATAACATTATGAAGCTTTTGTTCTAAAGGTTCTTGCTTGTTAACTTTTAACAGTTTGTCTATGAAATGTCTTCCGCGTCCTTTGTATAAATGACAAAATACAAGCAATATCAGAAGCGGGTTCATCTTTGATGGGTGCTCTTTTGAAATGCTGTGCGTTAGTTCTATGATTTTCTCTGCTTTTTCAGTTAGGGTTTTATCTTTTAGAATCTCAATGGATTGCGCGAGGAATTTATATTCGGCATTAATGTGTGATTCATACTCGCCTTTCACTGCATAATAAAAAGATTCTATCTTTTCCCTGTCTACCCGATCCTCCCCGAATGCTAGTCCTATCTTCTCGGATGATTTTTGATATTCTTCAATATATTCTTCATGGGTCGGTAATCGCTTGTTCTTTCCTTCCATTGCCGAAAGAATGACAGAGAAACGGTAATGCTTTAATGATGAGAATTTGTCTTTTAAACTATTACTGGTTACAGGGCTCACGACGTTTCTGTCGAGAAATATGATGCCCATTCCATTCTTAAATTTACGTGTTTTAAGAAACGTATCTAAAGAAATAACGCCATCTCTTGCCATAAAGCTAATAGAATTTTCCATCTCACTTGTCCCTTTTTATAACTCACCACATAGCTGCTTGTTGTTTTTTTATACATGACTGGTTTAGAATCGTAACGCCTAATCGTTGTCTCTGACAACACCCAAAGCCTCCACGACCTGCAAGGTGGCGCTTACGGCGGTCAAACCCAAATCCATTTAGCCTTTGTAAACGGATGCCGCAAACTGCGGTGAAGGTACTCTTCTTAATACCTACGCCTTTTCAGGCTCATTCCTGCACTGAACGTCGCTTACGCAATGAATAAGCGTGGTTAGTGCATTCTACTCACCCAATGGGAACATTTTCCCGTTGGGGACGTGTTCCCTTTTTACTGTAAGGAACACAGATGAACACCTATGAAATGTTATCCATCTCGATTACGTCTCCCGCCTGGGAAGCTGCGGTCGACTTTTCCAGCTCTGTTGAAAGCGCTATCGCCAGCCAAAACCGGTTGGTTAAGGAAGCGCTGAACGTCTGGGAGCATCGGCAGAACAGTGAAACGGGGCAGGTGACGTTCCAGCTGATCGTTTTTACTCGTACTGGGGGAAGCGTCACTGCACACATCGAGAAATTTACGGTTAAGCGCGTTGGCTGCTGCCTTATGGTGTCATTAGCCACCGCCTGACACTAACTCTTTTCATCATCCCGGAGGGAAAACACCCTCCAGGCGTGTTCTCCCTCCGCTTTATTCAGGGAGATACCCATCAATGACAGATTTCACTATCACACAGGTCGATTTTGATCGCCTGCTCGATCAGAACGATGAAGAACAGGCGGTACGTCTGTTTTGTTTTGAACAATTACTTTACCGCTGGGCAGACCGGCTAAGCTGCGAGTATCAGGGCGGGCTTTGGCTGGGGATGAAGTTATCCAACGGCGGCTTTTATGCTTATCCGGCCACGTCTCAGAACTGGAGCATATCGGCGGAAAATTACTATCAGGGCACGATGGACTCCGACACGTTTGGTATTACGGCTTCGCTTTACGCTCTCTGCGAGCTGGCGAACCGTACTGAAGCCGATGAGGACATCGAAACCTATTATGCGTTGCGCAATTACGCCTTAATGCATTCATGTACTAACGCCATTATGGCGGCCATTGACTAAAGGTTATTACTGACCGTTAACGTAATAAACGCTGCCCGAAAGGAACCACTCCTTCGGGGGCGTTCTCCTTTCGGTATGACATCGCAAGGAGAACACCATGATCGCGTTATCGTTTGAGCCACAGCCTGTTGTTCAGGATCTTTATGACTTAGCCAATGCAGAGGGGGAGCTGTTATCCGTTGCCGCCAAAATGCGTTTAGGAATTGATGAGGAACGCGATGAGGACGGTTTTACCGATAACGAATATGTCCTTACCGACATTGCTTATCAGCTGGCGCAGGCTTTAGTTTTTGGCCGTTTTACTCATTCAGCCAGTGAACCGTTATTACATGACGTTCTGGCGCTTGGAGAGAAGGTGAACAGGGAAGCCTGGGCTCATTATTTCTATACCGGGAACGCAGATGCAAAGTGCTCTCTGGCACTGGAAGCGATAGGATATTTATAGCCTTCGCATAATCCGTTTCACTTCTTTTTACTGAACTTACTTCCCCGGAGGGAGCTTCTCTCCCCGGGGAAGCTGTCTCCGGCAATTATTGAGGAGATATCTATGCTGCGTTTTTATGGTTCTGACCTGAAGGCCATCGTGACGGAATCTATAACGACCGATAAATCTGTCGTTCTGGCTAAGGATCACGGCGTTTATTTGATGGTTGACGGCGGTGAACAACGCGATGATGGCCGGGTAAGGCATTTGGCCTATGCTGACGGCTGCCATCCCGATCTTGACCCGGAATGGGTCTCGATGGCCCGCATACTGGTCGGCGGCGATAGCTTTGAAGAAAGGATACCGCTGACGGAAGGCGGGATCGTGGACATCATCACCAAACCCTACCAGCTGTCCATTATGCTGAAGGCGCAGAGGCTGGCGATGTTCATTACCGGCTGGCAAAACTGTGTACCCGTCGCGGAGTACCGTCATCTGACGGACAGAATAAACGTTATGGCTCAGGCACACTTCACTGCCTGCCGAAGCCAGAAAGAGCTGAAAAGCTGGCGCATGATGGCGCAGCGGCTGCTTGTTGACGTTGCCGTTGTTGGCTGCAAACGGGCAAAAGCTGATGACCATCACTGTTTTCTTATCGCATGCAGGCAACTGCAAAAGCAGTTCGAGCGGGTAACGACCGAAGGCGTTATTCAGGCCGTCGCCATTTGAACTGACTGACATTCATCAATCCCTGTGGGGCGTATTTCTGCGCCCATAGGGAGTGGGATACGCCTTTTTAAAAGGAGTTTCCCATGAAGAAATCGACCTCTCGTTCTCAACGCGTTGAGCGTACAGACCTGTACCAACAGGTGACCGATCGCATTGTTGCCGCGCTGGAAAAAGGCGTACCGCCCTGGCGCAAGCCGTGGCGCTCGGTGGAGAAATATGCCTCCAGCCCGTTTCCGGTTAATGCCGCGACGGGGGGGCACTACAACGGCGTTAATATCATGCTGTTGTGGCTGGCAGCGGAAGAGAAGGGCTACCGTTCCAATCGCTGGCTCACCTATAAGCAGGCGCAGGCAGTCGGTGGGCAGGTTCGTAAAGGTGAAAGCAGCAGTCTCGGCGTTATCTTCAAACCGTTTGAAAAGCAGGCGGAAGATAAAAGCGGCAGTAAGCTGTTTGACGCCGATGGCAAACCGGTTATGGAATCCCGGGTTATGGCTAAATCGCTGTACCTGTTCAACGTTGAACAGTGCGATAGTTTACCAGAATCCGTCGTTGGGGTGACTGCCGTTCCTTTGTCGCAGGAGGATGTGGATACCGTCAGTACGCCGGTGTTTAATCGCATTCTTGATATGCTGAATGCCTCCGGCGTAAAGGCTACATCGTTTAGCCAGAACCGGGCATTTTACCGTCCATCCACCGATGAGATTGTATTACCAGCAGTCGGTCAGTTTTTTTCTGATGCTGATTATTGGGCGACATTGTTGCATGAGCTGGTTCACGCCAGCGGCCATGCCAAACGGCTAAACCGCGAGGGCATCACGTCTTCATTGAGTCGGTTTGGCGATCCGATTTATGCGTTTGAAGAGCTTATCGCAGAGCTGGGTAGCGCTTTTCTCTGTGCCGAACTGGGCGTTTATGGTGAGGTGCAACATGAAAGCTACTTTGCCTCATGGCTGAAGACGCTGAAAGAGGACAAACACGCTATTTTCCGGGCCAGCCGTCAGGCGCGCGAGGCCTGTGAATTTTTACTTAACCTTGCTCAGGATGTGCGCCGTTCAGTGGCCTGATGCGCTAAATGCTCCTTCGGGAGCATTTTTTATGGGATTTGGAAATTATTAGGAACCTAAACAGAGTTGTTTGTTGTTGTTTATGGGCGGAGAAATAGAGTGGCAGCTTTTCATTTCAGCCATCGGCGGTATTTATGCTCAATACTCTATTTTTCTGGCGTGACAAGGCGCATCCGCCGGAACCCTTATCCGATAACCGTTCACCTGTGCCTGCGGGTTATTTTGCTCCGGCCAGCGTAGAGGAGTTGTTGGGCACACCTCTACGTCAGCAATATCTGCAAACGCTGTGGGATTACTCTTCTCTGCCCAGAAACCTGTATCAGCAGTATTACCTGACTCCTCTGGAGCAGTGTGTACTACTAATGCAGCAGTTTCCGGTAGCGGAGCAGGGGGCGTATGCGTACCCCGGTGGGATGGTCGATTGTTTTCTTAAAACGCTGGCAAACGCGGTGAAACTGTCAAAAAGCTACATGTTGCCGCCGGGTGCTGACCCTGAAGATCAGGCGACGCAGGGGGCTGCGTGGTCTGCGGTTATTGTCTGGGCGACCATGTTTAGCGTGTTGGACAATTTGGCGCATCTCCACGTTGAACAGGAGAACGGGCAGGTCTGGTCGCCGGTTGCAGGCGTTCTGGATAAACCCTACCGCTTCCGCTTTGTGCCAGAAACTCAGCCGGAAAAGGTATATGGCCACAGCGCCATGCTGGCTTTCAGGCTGCTGCCGGAAGAGGGGCTGCGTTGGCTGATTCGATGGCCCGACGCGTTAAAGGCGCTTTCGATGTTTCTTGCCGGGTATCGGGCGCAATCAGGCGTAGTAGGGGCAATAGTTTTACAAGCCGGGGAGGGCAGCGATAAAACGCCGCCAGTCACACCATCCGCGTTGCCAGAAGCTTGTCCTGATTCAGCTTTTGACGATTACGCCACTTTCTTACAACAGGCACCGCCGCCCTGTGAATATGTTGAAAATATTCCCGATGATTTACCGTCTTTTATGGAGAATGTGGAAGGAGCCGATCTTTCTTCTGAACCGGCATTGTGCCGCTTTCATCCTGCTGGTGAGTTGTTTATTGACTGGCTCAGACAATCTATACAGCAGAAAAAAACGATAGCCAATGAGCCGGATGGTCACGTATATGTGATCGCGGGGGCTGTATTCCTGAAAACTCCGTCAATTTTTCATAGGTTTATGGCGGAACAGAGGGAGGCACTGCGACCATTAAAAATAGACAACTGGCGTGATGTTCAGCGCCAGTTTGAAAAAATAAATCTGCACAGGCGGCAGCGCGGGGGAGCAAATGTATACCAGTGCCGTAATAGGGAGAGCCAGAAGGTTTATCACGGCTATCTTGTACCTGCGAAAGAAATTTATGGCGCAGCAACAGTGCCAGCAGATACCCCGTTATTAGAAGTTAGCTCTTTGAACTAATGGGACGAAATTGACTATGGATGAATTGTTAACATTTGAAGTTCTTCTGGAGAAGTATTTTTACGCTAAAACATTACGGCCTGACACGCAGTGGAGTTATTGCAAGGTAGTAAGAACGTTTACGAAGTTTGCGAAAGTATTACCTGGGGAGGTCAGTGCCGATTTGGTGCTGAGGTGGAAAGAAGAAGTATTAAAAGTGCAGGGGCTGAAGGTTCGTACCTGGAATAACAAGGTTGCCCATATGCGTGCGTTGTTCAACTTTGCTATCAAGAAAAAACTATTCCAGGAAGAGAACCCGTTTAATGGCGTTGTGGCTTGCCCGGGCGTTAAACGTAAAAAAACACTTTCTGACAGTCAGCTTGAAACGGTCTATCGGGTTATGCAGCAGCAGAGGGGAAGGGAGCAATCCGGCGATCGTTATCGTAATGCATTGGCTCCAGCATGGTTCTGGACTGCCGTGCTGGATATCTTGCGCTATACGGCCATACGCCAGAATCAGTTCTTACATATCAGAATTAGCGATGTCGATTTTGATTCGCACTGCATTCACTTACGGCTTGAGGGGGCTAAAAATCACCGTGAACATCAGGTGCCGATTATCTCCGCCCTGCGTCCATCGCTTGAGGAGTTGGTCAGTCAGGTGACAAAAGCGGGGGCAATGCCACATGAGCAGCTATTTAACATCGCCTGGTTTGATTTCAGGAGAAAGGCAAATTATCAGGATGGTATGACGAAAGTTCCTCTACGGTCCTTTTTCCGTCGGTTGTCCCGGGAGTGTGGTTTTCTGGTTAGCCCTCATCGTTTCCGTCATACCATCGCGACAAAGCTGATGCGTACGCCGGAACGTAATCTGCAAACGGTGAAAACCTTGCTGGGGCACGTTAGTCTGGCGTCAACGCTGGAATATGTGGAGGTGAATATCGAAAGCCTGAAGGCGACGCTGGAGCAGGAGTTAAGATGGTGAAAAATGGCGCATATTGACAGTTTCACTAAAAACTGTAACATCGCCTAAAGCGAAAAACCCTATTCAGGTGGGCTGAATAGGGTTTCGCACAGAGTGGAACAATCAAGTTCAACAGGTGATGACATTCATCGCTGTCTAAACTCTGTCCTCACATCTGATTTCGCCCCGCTATTTCATGCCTTGTACACATGAAGCTAGCCGAACGGTACTGTGTAAGTGGTGCCCGGACTCGGAATCGAACCAAGGACACGGGGATTTTCAATCCCCTGCTCTACCGACTGAGCTATCCGGGCAACGGGGCGCATTAAACCGTAATCGCCGCGCCTCGTCAACGAAATTTATCTGTTTTGCAGCAGACTGAACAATCTATCACCACATTGCGCTAAAAGCACGCGTTTTCAGGCAAAAAACAGCGTCCAGGCCGCGGAAATCGGCATCGCCAGCACCAGCGCAGGCAGCATATTCACTACGGCAAACATTTTTATCCCGCAGATGCGCAGCCCGGTGGCCACCAGCAGCATGCCGCCGACGGCGCTGAAATCCGCCAGCATCATCGGCGTGGTAAGCGGCATAATGATCGCCGCGCAGGCTGCAAGAGTCAGCTGGATAAGCAGCATCGGTACGCTGATGGCGGCGACGGCAATGCCCAGGGTGCAGGCGAAGATGGTGGCGGTGAAAAAGTCGAGAAACGCTTTGGCAATCAGAATGCTGGCGTCGCCGGTCATCCCTTCGCGCATGGCGCCGAAGACGCCGGTGCCGCTGGCGCAGAACAGGACGATAATCGCCACATAGCTCTGAATATAAGACTCATGAGCCGAAGCCTTTTTCTTGCCTTTCGCTGACATCAACTGCTGGAGTTTACTGACCAGCGTATTGATGCCTTTTTCCATATTGCATATTTCGCCGAGCAGCGTCCCTACCAGGGTCGACAGCACCATCACCGGCAGATTGGCGCACTTAATGACCAGTAAAATGCCGATGCCCAATGACGCCAGGCCAAAAATAGAGGTCATTGCGGTGCGGATCCGTTCCGGCAACCGTTGGCTGAGTAAGGCGCCCAGCACACCGCCGACCAGCACCGCGCTGGCGTTAATAAAAGGTCCTGTAACCACGCTGACTCCTGTTAAAAATCCCTGATAACCGCATTATTATGGCGTTAACTTACCGGGAAAGCTTGTGTATCCGTGATATAAGTGCATACGGTTTTCATCTTGCGCCTGTTCGGGAAAGGTGCCATGATTGCGCGAATTTTCTCCTCCCTGATATGAGGCCGCCGATGACGACACAGCCATTATCTCGCCAGCGACGCCGCGCCCAGATGCGCGGGCTGCCTCATCTTGCTACGCTTACCCCTCTGTTCACCATGCGGTGAAGGACACGTATGCTCACTGTAGGGCAACAGTAAGATCGGACGCGTCTGCTTTTACTGATGTCCGGCGGTCGGAGCTGAATCCGTCAGACCCGGACACATCGTTGGGCAAGGTCTCCCTTGTCTGAGATTTTTACACTCCCGATACGGGCATTTGCGCTTATGAAATCCATGCACATTGCCGCCAGCTGCGAGCTGGTCACCCGCTTGTCCACCCACCGTCGCGTTGTGGCGCTGGACAGTACCGATTTTACCGATGTGGCGGCAGTCGTCATCTCCGTGGCCGACAGTCGCAGCGGCATCCTTACTCTCCTCAGGCGTAGCGGATTTAACCTGCCGGTCTACCTGCTGAGTGAGACGGCGGTCGACAAGCCGGAGGGGGTGCAGGCGGTGATCGCCGGTAAAGATCAGGAGTGGCTGGAGCTGGAGGCGGCGGCCTGTGATTATGAAGCGCGTCTACTGCCGCCGTTTTTCAATACCCTGACCCAGTACGTCGAGATGGATAACAGCACCTTTGCCTGTCCGGGGCATCAGCACGGGGCGTTTTTCAAAAAGCACCCTGCAGGCCGTCAGTTCTATGACTTTTTTGGCGAAAATGTCTTTCGCGCCGACATGTGCAACGCCGATGTGAAATTAGGCGATCTGCTGATCCACGAAGGATCGGCCAAGCACGCGCAGAAGTTCGCTGCGAAGGTGTTCAACGCGGATAAAACCTACTTCGTCCTCAACGGCACCTCGGCGGCCAACAAAGTCGTGACCAACGCGCTGTTGACCCGCGGCGATCTGGTGCTGTTCGATCGCAACAACCACAAGTCAAACCATCACGGGGCGCTGATCCAGGCGGGGGCGACGCCTGTTTACCTGGAAGCCGCGCGCAATCCGTTCGGCTTTATCGGCGGCATTGACGAGCGCTGCTTTGATGAGCATTACCTGCGGGATCTCATCCGCGAAGCGGCGCCTGAGAAAGCCAATGCCTCCCGCCCGTTTCGTCTGGCGGTGATCCAGCTGGGGACCTACGACGGCACGGTCTATAACGCCCGCCAGGTGGTGGATAAGATCGGCCACCTCTGCGATTACATCCTGTTCGACTCGGCGTGGGTGGGCTATGAGCAGTTTATCCCAATGATGGCCGACTGCTCGCCGCTGCTGCTGGAGCTGACCCCCGACGATCCGGGTATTTTTGTCACCCAGTCCGTGCACAAGCAGCAGGCCGGCTTCTCACAGACGTCGCAGATCCATAAAAAGGATAACCATCTGCGCGGCCAGGCGCGTTTCTGTCCGCACAAGCGGCTGAATAACGCCTTTATGCTGCATGCCTCCACCAGCCCGTTCTATCCGCTGTTTGCCGCGCTGGACGTCAACGCCAAAATTCATGAAGGTGAGAGCGGCCGCCGCCTGTGGGCCGAGTGTGTGGCGCTGGGCATCGAGGCGCGCAAAGCGATCATCGCTAACTGCAAGATGATCCAGCCCTTTATTCCGCCGACGGTGGCGGGGCGCCCGTGGCAGGATCACCCGACCGAGGCGATCGCCCGGGAGCGCCGCTTCTTCAGCTTCGAACCCGACGCGCGCTGGCATGGTTTTGAAGGCTACGCGGACGACCAGTATTTTGTCGACCCGTGCAAGCTGCTGCTGACCACCCCGGGCATCGACGCGGAGAGTGGGGAGTACAGTGAGTTCGGCATTCCGGCGACTATTCTGGCGCATTATCTGCGTGAAAACGGCATCGTGCCGGAGAAGTGCGATCTCAACTCGATTCTGTTCCTGCTGACGCCGGCGGAAAGTGCCGAAAAAATGGCGCAGCTGGTAGCGATGCTCGGGCAGTTTGAACAGCATATTGAAGCGGATACGCCGCTGGCCGATGTGTTGCCGACCATCTATAACAAATATCCGGTGCGTTATCGCGACTATACCCTGCGCGAGCTGTGCCAGGAGATGCACGATCTGTACGTTAGCTTTGACGTGAAGAGCCTGCAAAAAGAGATGTTCCGTAAACGGAGCTTCCCAAGGGTGGTGATGAATCCCCAGGATGCCAACCACGAGTTTATTCGCGGCAACGTTGAGCTGGTGCGTCTGAGCGAGGCGGAAGGCCGCGTCGCGGCGGAGGGGGCGCTGCCGTATCCGCCGGGCGTGCTGTGCGTGGTGCCCGGCGAGGTCTGGGGCGGCGCCGTGCTGCGCTATTTCCTCGCGCTGGAAGAGGGGGTCAATATGCTGCCTGGCTTCTCGCCGGAGCTGCAGGGGGTTTACAGCGAGACGGATCCGGACGGCATTAAGCGGCTGTATGGCTACGTGCTGAAGGGATAAAAAAACGCCCCGCCGAACAGGCGGGGCGTTTTACTTTTGCCGATCACACGCTCTGCTGGGCGGCGGTCGGTTGTCTGACGTGTTTGTATTTGAACAGCGCCACGAAGGCAAAGGCCAGCACCAGCGAATAGCCGGCGAAAATCAGCCACACGCTCTGCCAGTCAGTGATCCCCTCGACGGTAAAGTGTTCGACGACTTTGCCGCTCACCATCCCGCCGAGAATACAGCCGAAGCCGTTGGTCATCATCAGGAACATCCCCTGAGCGCTGGCGCGGATTTCCGGGCGCACCTCTTTCTCAACGAACACCGAACCGGAGATGTTAAAGAAGTCGAAGGCGCAGCCGTAGACGATCATCGACAGCACCAGCAGTACAGTGCCGAACGGCGTCGGGTCGCCAAAGGCGAACAGGCCGAAGCGCAGCATCCACGCCACAATACTGATAAGCATCACATTCTTAATGCCGTAGCGGCTAAGGAAGAATGGGATGGTCAGGATAAACAGCGTTTCGGAAATCTGCGAAATCGACATCAGCACTGACGCGTGCTCGACGATAAAGCTGCCGGCAAACAGCGGATCTTTATCGAAGCTGTGCAGGAAGGTGTTACCGAACATGTTAGTGATTTGCAGCTCGGCGCCGAGCATCATCGAGAAGATAAAGAAGATAGCCATACGCTTGTTTTTAAACAGCGCAAAAGCGTTCAGGCCGAGCATCTCCGCCCAGCTTTGATTGCGCTGGGCGTTGGCGACCGGAATATGCGGCAGCGTCAGGGTGAACAGAGTCAGCAGGACCGACAGCGTCGCGCCAATGTACAGCTGCATATGGCTCAGTTCAAAGCCGGAGAAGCTCACGCCCCACATGGCGAGGATAAAGCCGATGGTGCCCCAGATACGAATTGGCGGGAAATCGGTGACAATATCCAGCCCCGCCGACTGCAGGCGGTAGTAGGAGATGGTATTGATCAAGCCAAGCGTCGGCATGTAGGCCAGCGAGTTAAGCAGGATCACGAGGAACATCTCGCCCGGCGTGGTGACCTGCGCCGCGAGGTACAGCGTTAACGCGCCGACCAGGTGGCAGATGGCGTATACCCATTTGGCGCTGATCCACTTATCGGCGACGATGCCGAGCAGCGTCGGCATCAACACCGCGGCGATACCGAGCGAGCTATACACTGCGCCGATTGCCGCGCCGTCAAACTTCAGCGTGACAAACATGTACGAGCCAAGCGTGGTGAGCCAGCTCCCCCAAAGGCAGAACTGCAGGAACGACAGTATTTTGAGCTGCAGCTTAAGATTCATGTAGTTATCCTCACGAATGTGGGCTTGTTATGTTTTTAAAATAACATTAATCCCGTTATTTTGATGCGATTCTATCATTCACTAGCTTAATGCTTCTGTTAACTGCCGCAGAAAACCGAAAGATATTACAGAGTATGGCGGAGAATAAGCGCGGCCTCAGCGCGGGGCTGAGGCCGGAGTCGGGAGGAGGGCTATTTACGGCGGTAGCTTTTCTGCGCCGTATTAACTTTGTACAGATAGCGGCGCGATTCCGCCGACGGATGGCGGGTGGTCAGCGTCTGGTAGACGTCCCCTGGCGCCATGCTGTTGATAATATTGGCCGCCTGCACTTTATCGCTGGAGAAGACCCGCAGTACGCTGCCGGCGCCGCCGTTATAGGCAGTGATCACCGCGTAGCGACGCGAGGTGGGGTTATCGATGCCGGCGAGGTAAACATTGTTCAGCATCGCCAGGTAGGCGGTACCGGTGTCGATGTTATTCGCCGGGTCAAACAGATAGCTGCGGCTTGGCAGGCCGGATTTACCCTGGGAGCGGAAGACGTCTCTGCCGGCGCTGTGCTGGACCACCTGCATCAGCCCCATGGCGTCGGCATGGCTGACCGCATAGGGGTTAAAGGAGGATTCGGTCTGCATAATCGCGAGGATCAGCGACTCATCAACCCCATACTTACGCGAGGCCTGACGCACCATGCCGAGGTATTTATGCGCACGTTTGTCGAGGTGGTTCGGCACCAGGTTAATGGTGATGCTGTAGACCACGCGCAGGCCGTTGTTGCGGCTCTTCAGACGGGTTTGCAGCAGATAGTCGGCAAAGCGCGCGGCGCGCCACTCCCAGCGAATCGACGCCCCGGTGTTATCCACCACCTGGCCATAGAGGAACGGCTCTTTGGAGATCTGGATGTCATCGACATCGGAATAGAGGTCAATGGAGTTGGGGTCATCGCCCATCAACAGGGTTTTGACGATAGCCTGGCGCAGTCGTCCGCGAGGGTCGGTGCCGGCAATGGTCTCGACGGTGATCGTCCCTTCATCGAAGTTGATGTGGCTGCGGGTTTGATACTGGTCGGTGTACTTGACGTAGTCCTTTGGCCCGGCGAGCAGGACTTCGTTGTACCCCCAAATGTTCTCGATGTTGTGGGCGAACTGGCCCATCAAAATATCGAATCCGTTCGTGTCCTTGACCCAGGCCTCGTTGTATTCGGCGCCTTTTTTATTGGAGCTGGAACACGAAACGAGCAACGGCGCAATCAGCGCGAGCGCTAAGTATTTTTTCATCATTCCGGGCGTGCGTGTTGTGTTTGTTTTTTTAAAGGCCGCAGGGCCCTTACTGTTTTTCCGGCGGCGTGTAGCCTTCGATGTGCACGTCTTTCCCTTCAAACAGGAACTGCACCATCTCCTGCTCAAGCAGTTTGCGGTGCTCCGGGTTCATCATGCTGAGCTTTTTCTCGTTGATCAGCATGGTCTGCTTGTGCTGCCACTGCGCCCAGGCTTCTTTGGAGATTTCGTTGTAAATACGCTTTCCGAGCTCGCCCGGATACAGCTGGAAATCCTGGCCGTCCGCTTCACGCTGCAGGAAGGTACAAAAAATGGTTCTGCTCATAATTAATCCTCTTTGATAGCCGAAAAATTTATACCGGCGCTCCGGCTTTTAGCTGTTGCAACAAGCGCTCCACGGGGGCCGCCAGACCGACCGACGGCGGCTGCGCTAAGTTATACCAGAGTGCGTTGCCTTCATCCATGCATGCGCCAGATGAGTGCACTGTAAGCCACATCGGCACAATATCCAGGTGGAAATGGCTGAAAGTGTGGCGAAAAGCGGTTAATTGCGTCAGATTATCGGCCTTTATCTGGCGCTGCGCCAGCCACTCGCGTAGCTCCGCTTCGTCTGCAAACTGCGGAAAACAGAACAACCCGCCCCACAGACCCACCGGCGGACGCTGGGAAAGAAACACCTCGTCGCCGTGCTGCATCAGCAGGAAGTAGCCGGTGCGTTCCGGGAGGGTCTGCTTCGGTTTTTTGCCCGGATATTCCGCCCATGAATGGTTCGCGTAGGCCACGCAGCCGTTGCTCAGCGGACACAGCTCGCACTTCGGCTTCGAGCGGGTGCAAACCATTGCCCCGAGATCCATCATCGCCTGGTTGAAGCGCTCGACGCCCTCTGCCGGGGTGACCTCTTCGCTGATGTCCCACAGCCGTTTTTCCACCTCTTTTTTCCCCGGCCAGCCGCTGACAGCATAGCAGCGGGCGAGCACGCGCTTCACGTTGCCGTCGAGAATCGGATAATGCTGACCGAGCGAAAGGGATAAAATCGCCCCCGCCGTTGAGCGCCCGACGCCGGGCAGCGCCGCCACTTCGTCAAAGGTCCGGGGGAATTCGCCGCCGTGCAGTGTGGCGACTTGCTGCGCGGCTTTATGTAAGTTGCGCGCCCGGGCATAGTAGCCCAGACCGGTCCACAGATGCAGCACTTCATCCAGCGGCGCGTTGGCGAGATCCACCACCGTGGGGAAACGCGCCATAAAGCGTTCAAAATAGGGGATTACCGTGGTCACCTGGGTTTGTTGCAACATCACTTCGGAGAGCCATACTTTGTAGGGCGTCTTGGCGATTTGCCAGGGCAGGGTTTTACGCCCGTATTTGTCGTACCAGTCCAGAACCTGGGCTGAAAATTGCGTGGCGAGAAAAGTCAAAGCTACGGCTCCGGGATCGCGATTACAGGGGGGCAGATTGCAGCATAAGGGCGAGTGGCTGTAAACCCTTGCATCCGCCGGGTAACTTTGGATAATGCCCGTTTTCCGAACACATTCACAAGCAGACCAAACTTTTATGAAAAACGACGTCATCTCTCCGGAATTCGATGAAAACGGTCGCCCGCTGCGCCGGATTCGTAGCTTCGTCCGTCGCCAGGGCCGCCTGACGAAAGGGCAGCAGCATGCGCTGGATAACATTTGGCCGGTGATGGGCGTTGAATTCAACGATGCGCCGCTCGATTTCGCCGCCCTGTTTGGCCGTGACGCGCCGGTCACCTTAGAAATTGGCTTCGGGATGGGCGCCTCGCTGGTGGCGATGGCGAAAGCCAAACCGGAACAGAATTTCCTCGGCATTGAAGTACACTCCCCGGGCGTTGGCGCTTGTCTGGCTTCTGCGGAAGAAGAAGGCGTACAAAACCTGCGCGTAATGTGTCACGATGCGGTGGAAGTGCTGCATACCATGATCCCGGATAACTCGCTGAATATGGTGCAACTGTTTTTCCCTGATCCGTGGCATAAAGCGCGTCATAATAAACGTCGTATCGTGCAGCCGCCTTTCGCTGAGCTGGTGAAAAGCAAGTTGAAGCTCGGCGGCGTCTTCCATATGGCGACCGACTGGGAAGCCTATGCCGTGCATATGCTGGAAGTCATGTCCTCGCTGGAAGGCTATCGTAACCAGTCGGCAAGCAACGATTACGTACCGCGCCCGGAATCGCGCCCGGTAACCAAATTTGAACAGCGTGGCCATCGTCTCGGCCACGGCGTATGGGACTTAATGTTCGAGAGGGTGAAATAATGGCCAAGAATCGTAGCCGTCGTCTGCGTAAAAAAATGCATATCGATGAGTTTCAGGAGTTAGGCTTCTCCGTCGCCTGGCGTTTCCCGGAAGGGACCAGCGAAGAGCAGATCGACCAGACGGTCAACGATCTGATCGAAGAGGTGATAGAGCCGAACAAGCTGGCCTTCGACGGCAGCGGTTATCTCTCCTGGGAAGGGCTCATCTGCATGCAGGAGATTGGTAAGTGCACTGAAGAGCATCAGGCTATCGTACGCAAATGGCTGGAAGCGCGTAAGTTAGAGGATGTGCGCACCAGCGAACTTTTTGACGTCTGGTGGGACTAAGTTTGACAAGGGTCGGCAATTGCCGGCCCGTTTTGTCTTAAGGGAGTTTTATGATGCGTAAAACGCTGCTGGCGGTGGCGCTCTCCGTCACCGCTTTGTCTGCCCATGCGGACTACCAGTGTAGCGTCACGCCGCGTGACGATGTGATCCTCAGCCCGCAGCAGGTGCAGGTGAAAGGGGAAAACGGCGATCTGGTGATAAAGCCGGACGGCAATCTGACCTTTAACGGCAAGGCCTATGCGCTCAGCGCCGCCCAGCGCGAACAGGCGCAGGATTATCAGGCCAGCCTGCGCAGCAGCCTGCCGTGGATTGACGAAGGCGCGCGTTCGCGAGTCGAAAAAAGCCGCAAGGCGCTGGATAAAATCATTACCGAACAGGTTGGCGCCAACAGCAGCATGCACGGTCGCCTGACCAAACTGGACGCGCAGCTGAAAGAACAGATGAACCGCATAATTGAGCGCCGCAGCGATGGCCTGACCTTCCACTATAAAGCCATCGACCAGGTACGCGCCGATGGCCAGCAGCTGGTGAATCAGGCGATGGGCGGCATTCTGCAGGACAGCATTAACGAGATGGGCGCCAAAGCGGTGCTCAAAGGCGGCGGTAATCCGTTACAGGGCATTCTTGGCAGCCTCGGCGGCCTGCAAACGGCGATTCAGGAGGAATGGAAAAACCAGGAGGCCGATTTCCAGCAGTTTGGTAAGGACGTCTGCAGCCGGGTGGTATCGCTGGAGGACAGCCGCAAAGCGCTGGTTGGCTCGCTGAAATAATGCCATGGCGGTCCGCTTCCCGGCAGGACCGCCGCTGCGTTTACTCGTTCAGAAACAACTCAAGCAGGGAATTCAGGAACAGCTTACCGTGCTCGGTAATCTGCCAGTTCTGCTCGTCTTCCTGCAGGTAGCCCTGGGCTATCGCCGCGTCCAGCTGCGGGCGGATCGCCGCTTCCTCAAGTCCGGTATAGCGGCTAAATTCAGCGCGCGGCGCGGCCTCCAGCAGGCGAAAACGGTTCATAAAGAACTCAAACGGTTTATCCGCTTCTTCCACATCATGCTGACGCTCAAGGTAACGGCCTTCCATATACCCGCGCGGGTGGCGGGTTTTGGCGGTTCGCAGAATGCGTCCGTCAGGGAAGGTGATCTTGCCGTGCGCGCCGCAGCCGATGCCGAGGTAGTCGCCAAAGCGCCAGTAGTTGAGATTATGCTGACACTGGAAGCCTGGCTTAGCATAGGCGGACGTCTCGTACTGCTGATAGCCGGCGGCGCTCAGCAGCTGATGCCCCTGCTCGAAAATATCCCATAGCGCGTCGTCATCCGGCAGCACCGGCGGCCGGGAGCCGAACAAGGTGTTCGGCTCAATGGTCAGCTGGTACCACGACAGGTGCGGCGGGTTGAGGGCAATCGCCTGACGCAGATCGTCCAGCGCCTCCTCCAGCGACTGGTCCGGCAGACCGTGCATCAGGTCGAGGTTGAAGCTGCGCAAGCCGAGGCCGCTGGCGAGACGTGCTGCGCGCTTGGCCTCCTCCGGGCCGTGGATCCGCCCCAGGCGCTGCAGCTTCGGTTCGCTAAAGCTTTGTACGCCGATGGAGATGCGGTTCACCCCGGCGCGCTGATAATCAACGAAGCGATCGGCCTCCACGGTACCCGGGTTGGCTTCCATGGTGATTTCCGCCCCGGCGGCCAGCGGCAGGCAGGCGCGGACGCCATCCAGCAGGGTTTGCATGGCCGGGCCGGACAGCAGGCTCGGCGTTCCGCCGCCGATAAAAATAGTGCCTATTTCCCGTCCCTGGGCATATTGCGCATCAGCCTGCAGATCGTTCAGCAGATGCTGGACGTAGTCATCATGCGGCACCTCGCCTTTCAGCGCATGCGAATTAAAATCACAGTACGGGCATTTCTGCACGCACCAGGGAATATGGATATAGAGACTCAGCGGCGGCAAATTAGCCATTACGTAATGCTTCCAGTAACAGTTTCAGCGCCTGCCCGCGATGGGAAATGGCGCTCTTTTCTTCACGGCTCAGTTCGGCCGCGGTTTTCCCTTCTGACGGGACGAAGAAGATCGGGTCGTAACCGAAGCCGCCATGACCGGCGGCTTGTCGGGTGATTACCCCAGGCCAGCTGCCGTGGCACACCAGCGGCGTGGGATCCTCGGCATGGCGCAGATAGACCAGCACGCAGTGGAACTGGGCCTGACGCTGGTCGTCCGGCACGTCCTTTAACGCGTCGAGCAGCTTCTCAAGATTCTGCTGGTCGCTGGCATCGACGCCGGAATAGCGTGCGGAGTAAATACCCGGCGCGCCGCCAAGAGCATCGACGGCCAGACCGGAATCGTCGGCGATGGCCGGCAGGCCGGTGATCTGCGCCGCGTGGCGCGCTTTCAGAATCGCGTTTTCAATGAAGGTCAGGCCGGTCTCTTCCGCAGAGTCCACGCCCAGCTCGGTCTGAGCGACGATATCGAGACCAAAATCTTCCAGCAGCGAGGCCAGTTCGCGCACTTTGCCGGCGTTGCCGGTAGCGAGGACGACTTTTTGCATGATGAATCCTGTTTATTCAGTTAGCGCCGCGACCGCAGTCGGGATCTGTTGTGGGGCGATGATTTTAACTTGCTTATGGCGGCCCAGCTCGCCTTTTTCAATCAGTACCTGGCTTTTGGCGACGCGGAACTGTTTGGCGAGAAATTTCACCAGGTGGGCATTGGCCTGGCCATCAACGGGCGGGGCGGTAATGGCGACTTTAAGCTCGTCGCCATGTACGCCCACGATGCTATCGCGGCTGGCCTTAGGCTGAATGTACAGCCTCAACACCAGCCCGTCAGCGCAGGTTTCAACGGCACTCATAGCGCCATCCACAGCCCCGGCAGCAGTACATTACCGGTGGCCTGCAGCACTTCGGCGATGCCCATATTGATTACGTACAACAGCAGTACCAGCACCATCGGCGAGAAATCGATACCGCCCATCGACGGCAGCAGGTTGCGGATAGGGCGCAGCAGCGGGTCCGCCAGCTGCATCAGCACATACTCCACCGGGCTACGGCCCTGGCTGACCCAGCTCATGATCGCCATCAATAGCAGTACCCAGAAGATCAACGAGCCGATGGTTTTCAGCAGAATAAGCAGAGCGGAGATCCAGATGATCGGCTGGAAGGTGATCACCATAAACAGCACGATCGCTTTGATGACGCAGAGAATAAATGCCACCAGCAGCGAGGCGCTGTCAATCGGCCCCATTGCCGGGATAATCCGGCGCAGCGGTCCGACAATCGGCTGCGTGGCTTTCACCACAAACTGCGAAAACGGATTGTAAAAGTCGCAGCGCGCCCACTGCATCCAGACGCGTAACAACACGACCATCGTGTAAAGCTCAATGACCGTTGAAAGCAGGAAAGTCAACGTCTTCATGGCGTTCCTCAGATTCCTTATTATTTGCTGTAGTCGCGCGCACCAAAAATGGCTGTACCGATGCGCACCATCGTGCTTCCCGCCGCGATTGCGGCTTCCATATCGTCCGACATTCCCAGAGACAACGTATCGACCGTGGGGTACCGCGTTTTTAATCGCGCAAATGCTACCGCCATTTGCCGGGCGACGGCAAACTGCCTTACATATTCTGACTCAGGCGCGGGGATGGCCATCAGGCCGCGCAGTTCCAGATGAGGTAACTCAGCGATCTCCGCCGCTAAGCCGTCGAGCGCTTCCAGCGGGATGCCGGATTTGCTCTGCTCATCGCTGATGTTAATTTGAATCAGCACCTTCAGCGGCGGCAAATGCGCCGGGCGCTGCTCGTTCAGGCGGGTGGCGATTTTCAGCCGATCGACGGTGTGGCACCAGTCAAAATGCTCTGCCACCAACCGACTTTTGTTGGACTGCAGGGGGCCAATAAAGTGCCACTGCAGCCCGCTGACGCCAGCCTGCTGGAAATGGTTAATCTTCTCCACGCCCTCCTGGACGTAGTTTTCACCAAATGCCCGCTGGCCTGCCGCAATGGCTTCTTCGATCGCGCTCGCAGGTTTCGTTTTACTCACTGCAAGCAATGTCACTTCTTCTGGCGCACGCCCGCATAGGGCGGCAGCACCGGAGATTTTGTCCCGGACCTGTGCCAGGTTATGCGCAATATCGTTCATATTCCGAGGATGAGTTATGAAGCTGGAAGAAATCGTAGCCCTTAGTGTAAAGCATAATGTCTCCGATCTACACCTGTGCAATTCCGCCGCACCACGCTGGCGGCGGCAGGGCAGGCTGCAGCCCGCGCCCTTTCCCGCGCCGGATATTGCGAATTTACTCAACGACTGGCTCGATGCCGCACAGTTACTGCACTGGCAGGAACACGGCCAGATTGACTTTGCGCTGACCCTGGCCTGCGGTGCGCGGCTGCGCGCCAGCGCCTTCGCCCATACGCGTGGGATATCGCTGGTGCTGCGCCTCCTTCCTGAACAGTGCCCGCGTCTGGACACGCTCGGCGCCCCGCCTGCGCTGAGCGAACTGCTGGCGGAAGAGAGTGGTTTGCTGTTGGTCACCGGAGCGACGGGCAGCGGCAAGTCGACCACCCTGGCGGCAATGGTGGGGCACCTCAATCAGCATCTTGATGGCCATATTCTGACGCTTGAAGATCCGGTGGAATTTATTCATCACAGCGAGCGCTGTCTGATCCAGCAGCGGGAAGTTGGCCGTCACTGTCCTTCGTTCGCCGCGGCGCTCCGCGTGGCGCTGCGCCAGGATCCGGATGTGATCCTGCTCGGGGAGCTACGCGATAGCGAAACCATTCGCCTGGCGTTAACCGCGGCGGAGACCGGGCACCTGGTAATGGCGACATTACATACCCGCGGCGCGGCGCCGGCGGTGGAGAGATTAATCGATGTCTTTCCGGCGGAGGAGAAAGATCAGGTTCGTAGCCAGCTTGCCGGAAGCCTGTGCGCGGTACTGGCGCAAAAATTGTTACCTGCACGTCAGGGCGGGAGAGTTGCGCTATACGAGCTTCTGGTCAACACGCCAGCGGTGGCGAATTTGATCCGTGAAGGAAAAGTACATCAATTGCCTGGTGTGATGCAGACCGGGATGCAGGCCGGAATGTTGACCTTTACCCAGAGTTTTCAGCAATGTGTCGCTGCAGGCGCGCTATAAGATGAGAAAGAGATTGATATGACAGGTTAAATAATATGTTAGATGAATGTTTATTTGTTGTTTATTAATATTATTTGGTAATACAAATAACTTTTGATTATAAATTCAAATAACACATTCAGATTAGATATGTCGACAGTGAATACGCATTTCCAGGAAAAAAGTTTGATTATCTTTTGACAGCTTTGAGTCATTCGATTTATGCTGTTTGTGGGAATAGGATGATTCTCATGGAATAACGTTTCAGTTTGTAAATTACCTTGGTGATTTATAAATTCACGACTGTTTGTATCTTTTTTTATTCATTTAACCACCATGGCGGTGGGTAACAGCTAAGGAGAGTTTTAAGTGATTAATTTAAATGGAAATTCATCATCTTCTCGTCAGGTAACCTTTATTACCCACCCGTCTATTCAAAGCAAAGCCTTTGCCAGCTATCTGAGCGAAACCCTGATGGCACCGGTGGTTTTACAAAATATTAATAAACCGCTGGCGCAGCGTTTGGCAAAAGATTCTGTAATATTATTTGATATTGCAGTGTCAAATAAGAAATTAAACGGGGTGTGGCGGGATATTATTCGCCTGCAGGCAGATAATCCTCGTTTGTTGATTATTAATAGCGCACAAAAGTATGAGCTATACGAAATGGCGCAGTGGCCGGCTTTATATGGCGTGTTCCGTCATGACGATGATGAATCGCGCTTAATTGAGGGCGTTAAGGCCGTGCTGAACGGCGAGCAGACGGCTGAATTGAGCGTGATGCACCCGGCGATGTACGCTGCGGACCATGCATCGACTCCAGTAGAGAACTCGCCGCTGACCGAGCGGGAATGCGAGATCCTCAACGAACTGCGCTGCGGCGCGACGAACCTGGATATCGCCCGCGCGCTGTTTATCAGCGAGAACACGGTGCGGACGCACCTGTACAATGTGTTTCGTAAACTGAGCGTGAAAAATCGCACCCAGGCGGTGAGCTGGGCTAACGAACATCTGCGCCACTAAGCGGGTAAACGTGCGCCGTCAGCGGTCCGCCGGCGGCGCAGGAGGGCAGAGTTTAAAAGCTCTGCTCGAAGTAGCTTTCCAGTATGACTACGGCAGAGGCTGAATCGACGCTGCCTTTATTCAGCGCCCGGTAGCCGCCGTGTTCAAACAGGCCCGCGCGGGCCTCAACCGTACTCAGCCGTTCATCGTGGAGAAGGATCGCGACGCCAAAGCGGCCATGAATTTTATTGGCGAAATTACGCGCGCGCGCCGTCAGCGGTTGCTCGGTGCCGTCCATATTGAGCGGCAG
The DNA here is from genome assembly GCF_018204675.1 of Klebsiella sp. P1927. Lineage (NCBI taxonomy): Bacteria > Pseudomonadati > Pseudomonadota > Gammaproteobacteria > Enterobacterales > Enterobacteriaceae > Klebsiella > Klebsiella sp. P1927. The sequence continues at coordinate 469,070 of NZ_CP073377.1, forward strand.
GCCGACGATTACCGCCTCAGGCTGCCACTCTTTAAGCAGTTTTTCGATGACGTTCCAGTCCGGTTTACCATCCTGCGCCTTCAGCGCCGGTAATGGTCGTGCGGTCGCGGTGATGCGTTGTCCCACCGCCACGCCGATGCTTTTGGTGCCAAAGTCAAAGCCGAGAAAGGTTCCGCTCATCACGCATGCCCCGCGACGCCTGGCATCGTCACAATGTCGATACCAATCAGTTTAGCCGCCTCGCGCCAGCGATCGGCGATCGGCGTACGGAAAAGAATATTCTGATCCGCCGGGGCGGTGAGCCAGGCATTATCTAAAATCTCCTGCTCCAGCTGCCCTTTCTCCCACGAAGAGTAGCCCAACGCAACCAGCACGTTGCCCGGCTGCCGATCGGTTCCTAAGGTTTCAAGAACATCCCGCGAGGTGGTAATCACCGTGTTATCCGAGATGCGAATGCTCGAGGAAAAGTCAGAGGGCGGGGTATGCAAAATGAAGCCGCGGTCTTCCGCCAGCGGGCCTCCCAGCATCACCGGTTTATCCAGACGGATCTCTGGATTGCGCGGCTCCGGGACAATTTTGAGCTTCTCAAGGATCCCTTCCACCTGCAGATTTTCCAGCGGCTTATTGATAATAATGCCCATGGCACCCTCGTCGTTGTACTCGCAGATATAGACTACGGAGCGGCGGAAAATGGGGTCCTGAAGCGCGGGCATGGCAATCAGAAAGTGATGCTGTAAATTCATTGTCAGAGGTTCGTTCCTGGTTCAAAAAAGCAACACCCAGTATGCGGGCAAAGTAGAATGGTGTCGATGCACTTTATCTGGCTGGCGCCCGAGTGGCGTCAGGCTGGCAACGTTTCACGAGCGCGGTAATCCGCGCTCGCTGCGCCAAAAGCGGACGTTGGTCCGCCGTCGTGCTTATTTATCGATACGTCTTTCGATAGCGTCCATCAGCATACCGGTGATCGAAATATCCGGGAAGGCGGCTTCGATTTCGCGTACGCAGGTGGGGCTGGTGACGTTAATTTCCGTCAGACGGTCGCCGATGATATCCAGGCCGACGAAGATAAGGCCTTTGGCCTTCAGCGTCGGGCCGACGCGGCGGGCGATTTCCCAGTCGCTTTCGGTCAACGGGCGGGCTTCGCCGCGGCCGCCGGCGGCCAGATTGCCGCGGGTCTCGCCACCCTGCGGAATTCGCGCCAGGCAGTAAGGCACGGGCTCTCCATCCACTACCAACACGCGCTTGTCGCCATCTTTAATGGCCGGCAGATAGTTCTGCGCCATGCAGTAGCGGCTGCCCAGTTCGGTCAGCGTCTCGGCAATCACCCCAAGGTTTGGATCGCCGGCTTTAACCCGGAAAATAGAGGCGCCGCCCATGCCGTCGAGCGGTTTCATGATGATATCGCCGTGCTTTTCCCAGAAGGCTTTCAGCTGGGCTTTATTGCGGGTGACCAACGTTTCCGGAGTCAGTTCAGAGAACCAGGCGGTGAACAGCTTCTCGTTACAGTCGCGCAGACTCTGCGGCTTGTTGACGATAAGCGTGCCTTTCTCTTCCGCCCGCTCCAGGATGTAGGTGGCATAAATAAATTCGGTATCAAACGGCGGATCCTTACGCATCAGGATGACGTCAAGGTCCGCCAGCGGCAGATCCTGCTCGCCGGTGAAGTCATACCATTTATCGTAGTTCTGTTCGACGCTCAGCGTGCGCGTCCGGGCGCGGGCTTCGCCGTTGATCAAATAGAGGTCGTTCATCTCCATATAATGGAGTTCATAGCCGCGACGCTGCGCCTCCAGCAACATAGCGAAGCTGGTGTCTTTCTTGATGTTGATGGTTGCGATGGGATCCATCACGATGCCGAGCTTGATCATGGTTCTTCTCCGTTAACGCCTCAACCTAAGTCGCCAAAACGCACCTGTAGGGCGGTGATGGCGGTGAGCGCAGTAGTCTCTGTACGCAGAACGCGCGGTCCCAACAGGATATCAGTAAACTGGTATTGCGCGGTCATCGCTATCTCTTCAGCCGACAGCCCGCCTTCCGGGCCAATCAGCAGACGGACGCGTTCAACCGGCAGCGGCAGCGTGTTAATGCTGGCGCTGGCGCGCGGGTGCAGGTTGAGCTTCAGCCCGCTGTCCTGCTCGGCGCACCACGCCTCCAGCTGCATCGCCGGACGTATTTCCGGTACCACGTTACGACCGCTCTGTTCGCAGGCGGCAATAGCGATTTTCTGCCACTGCTGGATCTTTTTCTGCAAACGTTCGGCATCCAGTTTAACGCCGCAGCGCTCGGAAAACAGTGGCGTTATGAGGCTTACCCCGAGTTCGATCGATTTCTGGATGGTGAATTCCATTTTTTCGCCGCGGGACATCACCTGGCCTAAATGGATATGCAGCGGCGATTCCCGATCGTCAGGTTCGCCACTGAGCACCTCAACCGTAACGTTTTTCTTACCGGCCTCGGTGATGACCGCGTCAAACACCTGGTTACTGCCGTCAAAAAGCTGTAGGTGCTGACCGGCGGTCATGCGCAGGACGCGGCCGACGTGGTTGGCCGCGTCATCGCTCAGCGCGATCTGGCTGCCGACAATGAGGCGTTCTGGATGATGGATGCGAGGAATGCGCATGCTTGATATTCCGTTCGTTGCGCAGATGCCAGCTTCCCGCCATCGGGCGGGAAGCACAGGGCTGCAAATTAACAATTGCCGCTAGTGTAGGTTAGCTCTTTTGCGCCTGGCAAGCCTGCTGGACATACGGATTATGGTTGCCCTGCACTTTCGCGATGCGCTCATCACGTTCACATTCCCAGGCGGTGACCGGGTACTGTTTATTCCAGGCGGTAAACAGCTGAGTTTGCTGGCGGGAAAGATTCAGCTGATAGCGGTCGCGCATATAGAAGTAGGTGCGGGCGATGGCGCCGCGAGCGCGGGCAGGGGGCTCGGCGATTTTATCTTTAAAATCGACCTTCATTGTGCACTGGCCGTACTGGCCTTCACCGCCGTTCCACTGGCTGTACATAAAGTTGCCGCGATCGCCATTCACTTCTCCCACCGCCGGCTGCAGGTTGTGCATATCGCTTTCCATCTTGCGGTATTCCGGATCTTTGGCGCAGTTTTTACGTCCACCCTCCTGCCAGCACTGACGCTGATGGCCGAACTGCCATGCCGGCACTACGTGCTCCCATTCAACCCGGCTGGCGCGGTTCTCATTTTTACGCACTTTATAGCCGCAGGATTCCAAATCGATAACGCCTTTTTTCCCCTGCCAGTCGATTTTACAGCCGCAATAAAAATCGCCCGGAACGTCGGCATTCACTTTGACGCCAGCGGCTTTGGCCTGGGAAAAACTATTAATACCAGCGGCCGCAAGCGGACCACTGACTGCCGCGCTCAATACCGCTACGGCTAAAACATGCATACGGGACATCGTTAACTCCGTGTCAAAACGAGCCCGCAACGTAGCGAATGAGGGTGCCGGATGCAATCAGTCAGATCAGAAAGTTTCTAATTAATTCCGATGGTTATTTTTCAGCCACCAGCAGATCGCCGCAGCGAACGCAGCGGTAGGTGGCCTCGCCGCGAACCACCCGGTTATGGCGACGGACGGTGAGCTGGTGCTGCTGACAGCGACAGCGATAGGGGAAGGTGTTCTGGCGGACCGAAGCGAGTTCAAAGCGGTGGGTGCGACGCGCGGGAACGCCAAGGACGCTCTCCATCATCCATTTCCACTCTTTCCCGTGCGGCGCGACGCGGCCGAAATGCTGCCAGACCAGCAGGTGCGCCAGCTCATGCGGCACCACTTCATCGATAAACTCACGCTGATTTTCCAGCAGTAGCACCGGGTTTAAACGAATTTCGTTTTTCTCCAGCCAGGCGGTGCCGGCGGAAGTACCACGCTGCTGGTAGACCAGCGTCGGTTCCGCATAGCGGCGTTCCAGCTTGCGATTCGCATTGGCGAGATGCTCCCGCAGGCTGCGCATGACGGCCTGCTGAATAGCGATGGGAATACGGGGCGTTTTCATAGCGCCAGAGGATAGTGCGGCGGAGGGGGGAGAGCAAGAGGAAGCTTCCTCCCGGGATGGGAGGAAGCTCAGGAAGGTTAATCGCGGGCACCGATCTCGCGCAGTGGACGACCCTGCATCAGGTTACGTTCAATATGTTCCAGCGAGACGTTTTTGGTTTCCGGGATCAGCCACAGCGTCAGCAGGATAAACAGCACGTTCAGACCGCCGTACACCCAGAAGGTATTGGCGCTGCCCAGCGAGTTGAGCATGGTCAGGAAGGTGGCGCCGACAATCATGTTGGCAATCCAGTTGGTCGCTGTGGAGCAGGTGATACCGAAGTCGCGGCCTTTCAGCGGCTGGATTTCGGAGCACAGTACCCAAATCAGCGGGCCGGCGCTCATGGCGAAACCGACGATGAACATCAGCAGCATCAGGACGGCGATGTACTGCGCGGTAGAGGAGTGAATGCCGATGTGCATCATGGTACCCAAGACGCCCATACCCGCGGCCATCACGATAAAGCCAAGGATCAGCGTCGGTTTACGGCCCCAGCGGTCGACCAGACCGATGGCGATAAAGGTGGCCAGCACGTTAGTCAGACCGACGATCACTGTCCCCCACATTTGCTCAGTGGTGTTGGCATAACCCGCCAGCTCAAAAATCTTCGGCGCGTAGTACATGATGACGTTCATCCCGGTGAACTGTTGCATCACCTGCAGCAGGATGCCGAGGAACACCGCGCGGCGGAAGTTGCTGTTGTCTTTAAACAGCGACCAGCCGGACTGTTTTACCTTCAGGCTTTCACGGATTTCATCGAGCTCGCGTTTCGCTTCGGCGCTAGTATCGCGCAGGCGCAGCAGCACGCGTTCCGCATCGACAAAGCGACGTTTGGCGGCGAACCAGCGCGGGCTGTCCGGCAGGAAGATAACGCCGATCAGCAGCAATACCGCCGGAATGATGATAACCCCGAGCATCCAGCGCCATGCGCCGCTGTAGCTGAAAGCGGTGTCAGAGAGATAGGCGCCAAGGATCCCGATGGTGATCATCAGCTGGTACATGGAAATCATACTGCCGCGAATTTTTTCTGGGGCGATTTCCGACAGATACAGCGGAGCCGTATATGAGGCGACGCCCACCGCCAGGCCGAGCAGCACACGGGAAACCAGCAGGATCTCGACGTTTGGCGCGGCGGCAGAGAACAGCGAACCGGCGACGAAGAGGATTGCGCCGATCATCAGGCTCTTTTTCCGGCCCAGTTTGAAAGAGAGCCAGCCGCTGCCGACCGCGCCGACGGCAGCCCCGAACATCATGGAGCTGACCACCCACTCTTGGGTGTGGGCGGAAATCTGGAACTCATTGGCAATAAAGGGTAAGGCACCCGCAATAACACCGATATCAAGGCCGAACAGCAGGCCAGCCAGCGCGGCGAGGAAACAGACGAAGAACGTCATAGTCTTGTTCGAACGCCCTTGTTTTTTGTTGTCAGGCATAACGCCCTCCAGTTGAGTTATTGATTCTGTCGATGGTTAGGGTAGGACACTCGTCGGTAAAAAAACGTGACTATAATCACGGCTGTGTAATCGTTTCCACAAAGGTAAAGAAACGTAATTCATTAAATGCTTTTTAAATCAGCAATATAAACAAGGATAGACGACATTTTGAAAAACGGTAATCAGAGTTGACCGAAACAATATGTAACATTGTGAAAAATGGGTACAGGAGATAGCGTCTTTGGGCAGAAGGTGACAGTCTTTACTATGTAATCGCTTTCATTTTTTGGCGGCCGCGCGTTGAAATGGGGGCGCAGAAAAGGGGGGGGAGGCGTAAATAAAAAGGCCAGCGCGAGGCTGGCCTTGAAGAGAGGAAGCGCGGAGATTATTTCAGACCGGCCGCTTCCCGCAGCAGCGCCGCTTTGTCGGTTTTTTCCCATGGGAAATGTTCGCGACCAAAGTGACCGTAGGCTGCGGTTTCTTTGTAGATCGGGTGCAGCAGATCCAGCATCTGAATCAGGCCGTATGGACGCAGGTCGAAGAACTCGCGCACCAGCAGGGTCAGCTGTTCAGAAGGCACTTTCTCGGTGCCAAAGGTTTCCACCATGATGGACGTCGGTTCTGCAACGCCGATAGCGTAGGAAACCTGAATTTCGCAACGATCGGCCAGGCCTGCGGCAACGATGTTCTTCGCCACATAGCGCGCCGCGTAGGCTGCGGAACGGTCAACTTTAGATGGATCTTTACCGGAGAACGCGCCGCCGCCGTGGCGAGCCATGCCGCCGTAGGTATCAACGATGATCTTACGACCGGTCAGACCGCAGTCGCCCATCGGGCCGCCAATAACGAAACGGCCGGTCGGGTTGATGAAGAATTTGGTGGACGCGTTGAGCCATTCGGTCGGCAGAATCGGCTTGATGATCTCTTCCATCACTGCTTCCTGCAGGGATTTCTGATCGATATCTTCCGCGTGCTGAGTCGACAGAACGACCGCGTCGATGCCGACGATTTTGCCGTCGTCATACTGGAAGGTCACCTGGCTTTTCGCATCCGGGCGCAGCCACGGCAGGGTGCCGTTTTTACGCACTTCAGCCTGACGCTGCACCAGACGGTGAGCGTAAGTCACCGGCGCCGGCATCAGCACGTCGGTTTCGTTAGTGGCGTAGCCAAACATCAGCCCCTGGTCGCCGGCGCCCTGTTCCAGCGGATCGGCACGGTCAACGCCCTGGTTAATGTCCGGAGACTGTTTACCAATGGCGCTCAGTACGGCGCACGAGTTGGCGTCAAAGCCCATATCGGAATGCACGTAGCCAATTTCGCGGACGGTGTTGCGGGTGATCTCTTCGATATCAACCCATGCGCTGGTGGTGATTTCGCCGCCTACCAGCACCATGCCGGTTTTGACATAGGTTTCACATGCGACACGCGCTTTCGGATCCTGCTCGAGGATCGCATCCAGCACGGCATCGGAGATTTGGTCAGCAATTTTGTCAGGATGCCCTTCTGATACGGACTCAGACGTAAAAAGGTGTTTTGCCATATTTTATTTCACCTGTGGACGATTCGGATAGCTCATACTGTTGTGTAATGTGGCTTTGGTGGATAATCAGCGCAAAGCCGCGCAGGTAGCGACACGAGCAGTCTGAGTGTTAATCAGTATAGACGGATTAACTTCTGGACGGCCATTTTAGGTCAAATCTTGAGCCCATTTCCAGCCTTTTTTGATGGCGGTCGCATTTATGGGAAAACCCGCCTGGCAAAATTTCCTGACAACCGCGCAAACAGGCACATTTTTATTTTGCTTTTTACCCCGCTTCTCGGTATAAAACGCCGCGCGCGGCTCATTAAAAAAGCGCACGGGGCATGGCCCTGTGGTGCCACTTCCAGCCGGGTTAAGCAGTCTGTATTTACAGAATCTCGCAGCGGCGTAGCGCCTGTTGCCCGGTATGTATAGCTTTGGCTTGTCGCCGACCCTGTCGCAGGGCGGTGTGGAGGTGATACCAGATAATGAACCAATGTTTTTCGTTTGATTCGTCGCGTCGTTCTGTCGCGCGTCAGCACTCCGCAACCTGCATCTCTCTCATGCAAACCAGCCGATGTTCACCCCATCTCGGCGCTTCTCAGGATTCCAGGGCCGGTCGGCCGTCAGAAAACTGAACAAGGGCGCTCTTGCCTGGCAAGAGTTTTCTCGTGGTTTCTCCGGACTGTCATACTCTGTTCGGCTACGTGTTTTACGATGATATGAATAAGAAACCGGTCGCGCAGTCGCAAAACCAGCAGATAGTGCTGGGCTTTAGGACTGTTCATGGGTTGTTATCGCATCTTTGGACTGCGATAGTAGTTAACTGTCTTACACTTATTATTAAAAATTGAGGTTCGCTATGTCTGACGACATGTCTATGGTTTCGCCTTCGTCAGCAGGCGAACACGGTGTACTACGTTCCATGCAGGAGGTAGCGATGAGCTCCCAGGAAGCCAGCAAGATGCTGCGTACTTATAATATTGCCTGGTGGGGCAATAACTATTATGACGTCAACGAACTGGGCCACATCAGCGTTTGCCCGGATCCGGACGTCCCGGAAGCGCGCGTTGACCTCGCGGAATTAGTCAAAGCGCGTGAAGCGCAAGGGCAGCGCTTGCCGGCGCTGTTCTGCTTCCCGCAGATCCTGCAGCACCGCCTGCGCTCGATCAACGCCGCCTTCAAACGCGCGCGTGAATCGTATGGCTATAACGGCGATTACTTCCTCGTCTACCCGATCAAGGTTAACCAGCACCGTCGCGTGATTGAATCGCTGATCCATTCCGGCGAGCCGCTGGGCCTGGAAGCCGGTTCGAAAGCGGAACTGATGGCCGTGCTGGCGCACGCCGGGATGACCCGCAGCGTCATCGTCTGTAATGGTTATAAAGACCGCGAATATATCCGTCTGGCGCTGGTGGGCGAGAAGATGGGCCACAAGGTCTATCTGGTCATTGAGAAGATGTCCGAGATCGCTATCGTACTGGAAGAGGCCGAGCGCCTGAACGTGGTGCCGCGCCTTGGCGTACGTGCGCGTCTGGCCTCGCAGGGCTCCGGTAAATGGCAGTCCTCCGGCGGCGAGAAGTCCAAGTTCGGCCTCGCAGCGACCCAGGTGCTGCAACTGGTCGAAATTCTGCGCGAGGCAGGCCATCTTGAGAGCCTGCAACTGCTGCACTTCCACCTCGGTTCGCAGATGGCTAACATTCGCGATATCGCCACCGGCGTGCGTGAATCGGTGCGTTTCTACGTCGAACTACATAAGCTGGGTGTCAACATTCAGTGCTTCGACGTCGGCGGCGGCCTGGGCGTGGACTATGAAGGCACCCGCTCGCAGTCCGATTGCTCGGTGAACTACGGTCTGAACGAATACGCCAACAATATCATCTGGGCGATCGGCGATGCCTGCGAAGAGAATGGCCTGCCGCACCCGACGGTGATCACCGAGTCCGGCCGCGCGGTGACCGCGCACCATACCGTGCTGGTTTCCAACATCATCGGCGTTGAGCGTAACGAATACACCGAGGCGACCCCGCCGGCGGAAGACGCTGCGCGTCCGCTGCAGAGCATGTGGGAAACCTGGCTGGAGATGCACGAGACCGGCAACCGCCGCTCGCTGCGCGAATGGCTGCACGACAGCCAGATGGACCTGCACGATATCCACATCGGCTACTCCTCAGGCACCTTCAACCTGCAGGAGCGCGCGTGGGCGGAACAGCTGTATCTGAACATGTGCCATGAGGTGCAGAAGCAGCTCGACCCGAGCAACCGCGCCCATCGTCCCATCATCGATGAGCTGCAGGAGCGAATGGCGGATAAAATCTACGTCAACTTCTCGTTGTTCCAGTCGATGCCGGATGCCTGGGGGATCGATCAGCTGTTCCCGGTGATGCCGCTGGAAGGGCTGAACAAGTCGCCGGAGCGCCGCGCGGTGCTGCTGGACATCACCTGCGATTCCGATGGCGCCATCGATCACTACGTGGACGGCGACGGGATCGCCACCACCATGCCGATGCCGGAATACGACCCGGAGAACCCGCCGATGCTGGGCTTCTTCATGGTTGGCGCCTATCAGGAGATCCTCGGCAACATGCACAACCTGTTCGGCGATACCGAGGCGGTGGACGTGTTCGTCTTCCCTGACGGCAGCGTTGAGGTTGAGCTGTCCGACGAGGGCGATACCGTAGCGGATATGCTGCAGTATGTGCAGCTGGATCCGAACACGCTGCTGACCCAGTTCCGCGATCAGGTGAAAAATACCGGTCTGGACGACGCGCTGCAGCAGCAGTTCCTCGAGGAGTTCGAGGCGGGACTGTACGGCTATACTTATCTGGAAGACGAGTAGCTGCTGATGCCCGGTGGCGCTGCGCTGACCGGGCCTGCGTATGTCGGCCGGATAAGGCGAAGCCGTCATCCGGCAGCATGCGATACTCACTTGAACCCGTATGCATTACCGGCGATAATTCACGCCAATAAGCGATTTATCTATCAAACCCTTCCTCGTCGGGCCTAACGACGCGGAGGGGTTTTTTTATACTTATTTTTTACGTTCCACGACTGTCAAAAGAGGTCATATCCATGAGCACTTTAGGTCATCAATACGATAACTCCCTGGTATCCAATGCCTTTGGCTTTCTGCGTTTGCCAATGAACTTTATGCCGTATGAAAGCGATGCGGACTGGGTCATCACCGGCGTGCCGTTCGATATGGCGACCTCCGGGCGCGCGGGCGGCCGTCATGGCCCGGCGGCGATCCGTCAGGTTTCCACTAACCTTGCCTGGGAGCACAACCGTTTCCCGTGGAACTTCGATATGCGCGAGCGCCTGAACGTGGTGGACTGCGGGGATCTGGTGTACGCCTTCGGCGACGCGCGCGAAATGAGCGAGAAGCTGCAGGCTCACGCCGAGAAGCTGCTGGCGGCCGGCAAACGTATGCTCTCCTTTGGCGGCGACCACTTCGTTACCCTGCCGCTGCTGCGCGCCCATGCCAAGCACTTTGGTAAAATGGCGCTGGTGCACTTCGATGCTCACACCGATACCTACGCCAACGGCTGCGAGTTCGACCACGGCACCATGTTCTATACCGCGCCGAACGAAGGGCTTATCGATCCGAACCACTCCGTACAGATCGGGATCCGCACCGAGTTCGACAAAGACAATGGCTTTACGGTGCTCGACGCCGGCCAGGTTAACGACCGCAGCGTTGATGACGTGATTGCCCAGGTGAAGCAGATCGTCGGCGACATGCCGGTGTACCTGACCTTTGATATCGACTGTCTGGATCCGGCGTTTGCGCCAGGCACCGGTACCCCGGTTATCGGTGGGCTGACCTCCGACCGCGCGATCAAGCTGGTGCGCGGCCTGAAGGACCTGAACATCGTCGGGATGGACGTGGTGGAAGTCGCCCCGGCCTACGATCAGTCCGAAATTACCGCTCTGGCGGCGGCGACCCTGGCGCTGGAGATGCTGTACATCCAGGCGGCGAAAAAGGGCGAATAAATCTGTTCCCGTCATACTGCAAGTTGCATAGGCGTGGGCAATAAATCGGCCCATCCCTGGGCCTCGTCCTTACGGGGCCAGCGCAAGCGCTGTTCAAAACGACTAGCCGTTTTGTCCTGCAACTTATTTAGGGTATAGACGCGTTTACTGCTGCTGCGCGACGCATACGCAGCAGCAGTGCGCCGCCGGCGCACAGCGTAATCAGCTGCGATGCCACCAGAACGGAAAAACCTGAACTGACCGATCCCACCGATTTCATCACCACTCCCATCAGCAGCGGAATAAACGCCGCGCAAATATTGCCAATGCCGTTAATGATCCCATAGGCGCTGCCCACCGCTTCGCGCGGGGCGTGATGCTGAACCACCGCGGGGATCGCTGCCCCCTGTAATCCCCAGAAAACGTTCGCCGCCAGCATAAACAGCGCCAGCATCGCCGGCTGCTGGCTGAGCATCAGCGCCAGCACAGAACCGGCGGTGAGTAGGCCGCCGATAATAAACAGCAGCGGCGCCTGCTCCGGGCGCATTTTGTCGAGGAGCACGCCGCCAAGAAACTTTGAGCCGAGGCTTAACAGAAAGGGGACAGCCGCCAGCAGGCCGGTAGTCTGTAGCGAGAAGTGGTGCTCGTCGCGCAGCCAGGCGGGCAACCAGGCGCTACTCCCCCACAGATAGCTGAGCGTGGCGATTTCTACCAGCAGGATCCAGCCTAGCAGCGGTGTACGCCAGGCGAGGGCGAAAGTCTGCCTGAAACCCGGCTTCGCGCGCTGTGAGGTTACTTGTGGCGCGGGGAGAAACCGCCAGATTAATCCGCCGCCGAGCAGCAGGTTAAGCAGCGCCAGCGCGTAGAAGGAGCCGATCCAGCCAACGTGCACCATCAGCCAAGTGACCAGCGGGAAGCCTACCGCCAGCCCCAACGATACGCCAAGGGCGGTCAGCGCATTCGGCTTGCCTATTTCATCAGCGGCGAAGTTGTCGTTGATAAAGCGCGTTTTCAGAGAGAACAGCGGCCCCTCCGCCACGCCAAGAACGATGCGCGCGATCAACATTCCCAGCAGTGAGCCGAGTAGCGGGGAAATGGCGCACACCAGCGCCCATATAGCAATGCTGCTTAAGAGTCCCTGACGATAATGCCATCTACTTTCTATAACTGGGGTTAATAATAATGCCGAAAAACCATAACCCAGAAGAAAGCATGTCATTAGCATACCTTGTAACATTCTGTTTTCATTTAACTGAAAATGGGCAGCGAATTCCGGGTTAAGGATCATCACCGAGATATTTACCCGATCGACGTAGGAAATAATTATTAACAAAAGTAATGCTATTACCCCTTGCCATCTTGCCGCCATTCGTTGTCTCCACGCTTAATTTAATGATTGCCAGTTATTATTTTTTAACGCCAGAAATAGTTACATGAGTAAAATGGTTCACCTATGAAACTCATTGTTTTTAAATGATTAAATAAATAGCTGTTTCATGGGTGAAACACCATGGTTTCCGCTGTTGCCCATTTTTAATGATCGATTTGAAAAGAAGTCAATAGTCGTATGTGAAATTTAAATCGGCATTTTTATTTATAATGGATCACCGCTTTAAATATCATCATTTCATCTGAATGCAGTTTTTCGTGATCAATTGCACACTTAGCTAATTTAAAAGCCACTCATTAACAAATTCGTCACATTAATGCTTGACGAAACATTCACCGCTTTTATATTGACCGTATTAAATAAGAAACAGAGTTTCATATATGAAACAAAAGCCTGGAGGATTGCGATGAGCTGGATAGGCGTATGTGACGCGGAGCAAGTACAGGAAGATTTCCCATATAGCGGCAATATCGACGGTAAGGAAATCGGTATTTATCTGATTGATGGCGAATATTACGCGCTGGAAGACGTTTGCCCTCATGCCTATGCGCTCCTGAGCCAGGGCTTTGTCGAAGATGGCAAGGTGGAATGCCCGCTGCATGAGGCGGTATTCGACGTCAAAACCGGCCAGTGCCTGCATGGACCCGGCGGTCGCAACCTTAATCGTTACCCGGTGCGGGTATACGACAATCAGATCCAGATTACCTTTATCGAGGAGAACGTGGCATGAGCGAATCCCTGGACTTCAACCCGGCGCTACCGGAAAGCCGCCAGTTTACGCCACCGGCGGAAGGCGGAAACGGCAATATCCATAAGCCTGGCGACTATCACAATCTGATTTGGCAAACCCGCAGCCGGGTGCCGGAAAACTGGGAACTGCAGCTTATCGCCACCCTGGAAACGTTGTTCGAGCAGGGCGCGGAAAGTCTCGGTGAACTGGTGAACGGCCTCAATGGCGTCAGGATGCATGACCAACAGGGCGAACCGTGGAGCGAAAGCAGCTTCCAGGCATTTTTACAGGTTAACGGCTACTGAGGACACAGCGATGACGACAACGGTACAAAACTATCTTGATAAAGGACTGCGCGGCCTGTGGTATCCGGTGCTGGCGAGCTGGGAAGTGCAGTCTGCGCCGGTAGGCATTACCCGTCTCGGCGAGCAGATCGTGGTCTGGCGGAATAAAGATGGCCAGGTGCAGGCCCTGGAAGACCGCTGCCCGCATCGCGGCGCACGCCTGTCAATGGGCTGGAACTTAGGCGATCGTATCGCCTGCTGGTATCACGGCGTGGAAGTCGCCGGCAACGGCGAAGTCAAAGACGTCCCGGCGGTGGATCGCTGCCCGCTGGTCGGCCAGCAGTGCGTGCGCAGCTACAGCGTGCACGAAGCGCACGGGGCAATCTTCCTGTGGTTTGGCGTCACCGCCGATCAGCAGCCTGATGAATTGAGCTTCCCTGAGGAACTAGCCGATAGCGAAAAATACAGTAACTTCCTGTGCACCGCGGCGTGGAAATGCAACTACCAGTACGCGCTGGAAAACGTGATGGACCCGATGCACGGTACCTATCTGCACTCGTCATCGCACTCGATGGCGGAAGGCGATCGCAAAGCCGATATGGTCCTGCAGCCGACGAAAACCGGCTTTATCTTCGAGAAAAAAGGGCAGAGCGGCGTTAACTTTGACTGGGTTGAACTGGGCAACAGCGGCGCCTACTGGATGCGTCTGTCTATTCCGTACAAAAAGCGTTTCGGGCCGGGCGGCCACTTCTGGATCGTCGGCATGGTGGTTCCGGAAGATAACGATAACTGTCGCGTCTTCTTCTGGCGCATCCGCGGCGTTCAGGGCTGGCAGCGCGATCTGTGGCGCTTTATGTACCGCAACCGTCTGGAAAAACTGCACTGGGAAGTACTGGAACAGGATCGCGTGGTGCTGGAAAGTCTGGCGCCGAACGCCCGCGATCATGAATACCTTTATCAACATGACGTCGGTCTGTCCCGCCTGCGCCGCATGATGCAGAAAGCGGCGAAAGAGCAGTTAGCGCTCCGCGAAGCGCAGCAGGGTGCCGCCTGATGAACGGCCTGCTAAACGGTAAACGTATTGTCGTCACCGGTGCGGCGCGCGGTCTCGGGTACCACTTTGCCGAAGCCTGCGCCGCTCAGGGCGCGACGGTGGTGATGTGCGACATCCTGCAGGGAGAGCTGGCGGAAAGCGCTCATCGCCTGCAGCGGAAGGGCTATCAGGTCGAATCTCACGCCATCGATCTTGCCAGTCAAGCATCGATCGAGCAGGTCTTCAGCGCCATCGGCGCGCAGGGGTCTATCGATGGCTTAGTCAATAACGCAGCGATGGCCACCGGCGTCGGCGGAAAAAATATGATCGATTACGATCCGGATCTGTGGGATCGGGTAATGACGGTCAACGTTAAAGGCACCTGGTTGGTGACCCGCGCGGCGGTACCGCTGCTGCGCGAAGGGGCGGCGATCGTCAACGTCGCTTCGGATACCGCACTGTGGGGCGCGCCGCGGCTGATGGCCTATGTCGCCAGTAAGGGCGCGGTGATTGCGATGACCCGCTCTATGGCCCGCGAGCTGGGTGAAAAGCGGATCCGTATCAACGCCATCGCGCCGGGACTGACCCGCGTTGAGGCCACGGAATACGTTCCAGCCGAGCGTCATCAACTGTATGAGAACGGCCGCGCGCTCAGCGGCGCGCAGCAGCCGGAAGATGTCACCGGCAGCGTGGTCTGGCTGCTGAGCGATCTTTCGCGCTTTATCACCGGCCAGCTGATCCCGGTCAACGGCGGTTTTGTCTTTAACTAATAAGTGAGGCGGTATGGCGAACGATCAGGAAGTGAAGTATCTGGTGCCCGGTCTTGAGCGCGGTTTACAACTGCTGCTGGCGTTTGGCGAACAGCATCGCGATCTGACCTTTGCCGAGCTGCATCGGCTGGTGGATATGCCGAAAGCGACCGCCTATCGCGTGGTGCAGACGCTGGAATATATGGGCTTTCTTGAGCGCAACGCCCGCGCCAATACCTTTTCGCTGGGCATGAACGTACTGCGTCTGGGCTTTGAATATATCGCCTCACTGGATGTCGCTCAGGTGGGTCAGCCGGTCATCGAGCAACTACGCGATATCAGCAAGTGCAGCAGCCATCTGGCGATCCGCGACGGCCGCGACATCATCTACATCGCCCGCGTCAGCGCCGCCGGTTCGCGTATCAACCAGGTCAGCGTCGGAACGCGGCTACCGGTGCACTGCACCTCGCTTGGCCGCATGCTGCTGACCGATGTTTCCCGCAGCGAGTTTGAACAATTGTTCCCGAATGAACGTCTGCCGGGCAATACGCCGGGCCAGCTGTACGACCGCGAAGCGCTGTGGCAGATGGTGCAGCAGGATAAAGCCCGCGGCTACGTGATTGGCGAATCGTTCTATCGCCACGGCATCTCATCGATTGTCTATCCGGTCTTTGACCGCAGCGGCCGGGTGGCGGCGGTCGTCAGCATTCTGGTGCCGTCGGACGAGATCCCGCAAAGCGATCGCGAACGGTTGCAGAACGACGTCAGTATGGCAGCGGACAAAATTTCCGGCTTCCTCGGATATTTGCCACAGGCAAGTTAAATCAACAACTTAACAGCAGGCGCTTGATTGCGTCGGGCATGTTTTACGCCCAAATTCGGGCGACTGAACGGTAAAGAGGCGACGAATAATGAGTATTACCGGAATTGAAAAGCTGGAATTTGGCGTAGACGACCTGAACCACAGCGCTAAATTCATGCGCGATTTTGGCCTGACCGGCGACGCCAGCGGCCGCGCGTTTACCACCCTCAGCGGCGCGCGGGTCGAACTTAACCCGACCGATGCCGCCGACCTGCCGCCAGCCTTTGAGGCGGGCAACACTCTGCGTCGCATGACCTGGGGCGTGGCGGATCGGGCGGCGCTGGATGCGCTACGCCCGAAGCTGGAACGCCAGCCCGCTTTCCGTGAAATCGACGGTGCGCTGGAATGCCGCGATCCCAACGGTATGACGCTGCGGGTGCAGGTTAGCCAGCAAACGGCGGTTGAACTGAACGTTGAACCGATCAACCAGTGGGGCGATGTGCGTCGCATCGACACTCCGAGCCCGGTATACGACCGCGCGCAGCCCATTAACATCGGCCACGTCGTATTCTTTGTTGAAGAGCTGGCGGCGGTGGAAAGTTTCTATCGCGAAGTACTCGGCTTTCAGGTGTCAGACCGCTACATCAATCGCGCGGTGTTCCTGCGCTGCGGCGTGCGCGGCGGACACCATAACCTCTTCTTATTGCAGTTGCCCAACCGCAAGCGCGGGCTAAACCACGTCGCGTTTACCGTGCGGGATATTCATGAAGTGATCGGCGGCGGCATTGCGATGAATAAAAACGCGTGGAGCACGTTTATCGGTCCCGGCCGCCATCCGGTCTCCTCGGCCTACTTCTGGTATGTCAACAGCCCGACCGGCGGCGCTTTTGAGTACTACACCAACGATGACTATCTGACGGAAAACTGGCAGCCGCGCGAGCTTGAGCATTCACTCGTGTCCTTTACCGAATGGGCGGTGGAAGGCGGTATCGATCACGATACCCGTCGCCAGCAGAAAAAACCGGAGGCGGTATGACGGCGCGGATAGTCATTATCGGCGGTGGCCAGGCTGGCGGCTGGGCAGCGAAAACGCTGCGTGATGAAGGGTTTAGCGGCGAGATTTGCGTGGTTGCCGAAGAGCAATGGGATTTTTACGAACGTCCGCCGCTGTCGAAAGCGGCATTGCTGGAGGCCGAACCGGCGCTGCCGCGGTTATTCAGCGCCGAGGTGCAGCAGGCACTGGATTTGCGCTGGTACCGCCCGCTGCGCGCGAAATCGATCGACCGGCAAAATAAAACCCTGGCGCTGAGCAACGGCGAAACGCTGGCGTACGACCTACTGCTGATCGCCACCGGCGGCCGCGCGCGGCTGCCGTCCGAGGCCTGGGGGCAGCATCCTCAGGTATATACCCTGCGCCACTGGCAGGACGCGCAGCGTCTGAAGCAGCGGTTGGCATCGGCAACGCGGCTGGCGATCGTCGGCGGCGGCTGGATTGGCCTCGAAATCGCCGCCTCGGCGCGCAAAAGCGGCGTAGCCGTGACCCTTTATGAACAGCAGCCGGCGCTGTGCATGCGCTCGGTCAGTATGGAGGTCTCGCAGGCGCTGGATGAGTTGCATCGCGGGCAGGGCGTTGATATTCGCCGCGGCTGCGGCGCGCTGGAGCTGGAAGATGATAACGGCTTGCCGACGCTGCACTGCGACGGCCAGCGGGAAACCTTCGATGCGGTAGTGGTGGGGATCGGCGTCGATCTGAATCTCGAACTGGCGCGCGATGCCGGGCTCACTGTCGATCGCGGGATTGTCGTTAATGCCCAAGGGCGCAGTAACGATCCGGCGATTTTCGCCGCTGGCGATGTCGCCCAGCACCATCAGTACGGTCTGTGCATTCAGTCGTGGGCCTTTGCGCAAAATCAGGCCATCGCGACAGCGAAAGCGATGCTCGATCCACAGGCCAGCGGCTACGACGAGGCGCCGTGGCTGTGGTCAGATCAATACGATCGCAATGTCCAGATCCTCGGGATCCCGCAAGCGGGCAGCCGGACCATTGTGCGTGACGAGCCGCAGGGCGCGATCTACTTCTCCCTGAATGCCGATGGACGCTTAACTCAGCTGGTGGCCTTCAATAATGCACGTATCGTGAAGCTGGCGAAGCGCTGGATGGCGGCGGGAAGGGATCTCTCTAACGTCCCGCTCGCTGACCCGACTTTCTCGCTGATGTCATTGCGATAAGAAACGCGAACCCTTAAGGGGGAGAAATGACCACATTAGAGACCAACGCCGCGCCTGCAGAGGCGAGCGGCGAGGGCGTCCGCACGCCTGAAAAAGCAGTTCGTTGGGCCATTCCGCTGTCGCTGCTGGCCTGCGTGCTGCTGGCTTTTTTCGACAAAATCAGTATCGCCGCGCTGTTTTCCGATAGTCACTTCCAGCAGGCGATGGGCATCGATTTCGACACCACCCGGTTGGGCATTCTGATGAGTGCCTTTTTGCTGAGTTACGGCTTCTCGTCAGTGTTATTAAGCGGCCTTGGCGACCGGATTGCGCCGCTGCGTCTGCTGACTGGAATGATGGTGGTGTGGTGCATCCTGATGGTGATCATGGGCTTCACCCACAACTACGCGCTGATGGTGACGCTGCGCATCCTGTTGGGCATTGCTGAAGGGCCGCTGTTTCCGTTGGCGTTCGCCGTGGTGCGCCACACCTTCCCGCAGCGGCTACAGGCCCGCGCCACCATGCTGTGGCTGCTCGGCACGCCGGTTGGCGCGGCGCTGGGTTTCCCGCTGTCAATTTGGCTACTCAATACCTTCGGCTGGCAGAGCACATTTTTCGTGATGGCGATGCTGACGATACCGGTGCTGATTTTTGTACGCATCGGGCTGCGCGGCGTGCAACTGGAGGCGAGAGCGAGCAGCGATAAAACCTCGCAGGAAGCGCGCCGCAGCGCGCGTCGCGAGCTCTTTGTGAGTCCGCATTTTTGGATGATCTGCATCTTCAACATCGCCTTTCTCGCCTATCTGTGGGGGATCAACGGCTGGCTGCCGGGCTACCTGATTAAAGGCAAAGGCATTCATCTGGAACACGCCGGCTGGCTGTCGTCGATGCCATTTATCGCCATGTTGCTAGGCGAAATTATCGGCGCCTGGCTGTCCGACCACGTCGATAGGCGCGCCGCCGCCTGCTTTATTTCCCTGGCAGGCGCGGGTATTGGCCTGGCGGCAGTGATGCATTTCACCACGCCGCTGCCGGTAATCGCGGCGATGAGCTTTAGCACCTTTATGTGGGGCACCGGCGCGCCAAACATTTTCGCGCTGCTGGCTAAAGCGACCCATCCACGGGTCAGCGCCACGGCGGGTGGAATTTTCAACGGGCTGGGAAACTTTGCCGGGGCGCTATCGCCGGCGGTGATGGGCGCGCTTATCGCCTTCACCCATAGCATGGATTCCGGGCTGATTTTTCTGGCGGTGATGGCGGCGGTGGGCTGCGCCCTGTTACTGCCGCTGCTGAGACGCTACTGAGGATAAAACGATGACTGATTCAACCGTAACTGCAAAACAAAGTTTGAAACCTGACCATTTGACGATGGAAGAGTGGGTGGAGTCGCGTATCGCGCGCTTTGAAGGCCGCAAATATGACTGGAATGCGCTGAAATTCCAGGCCGATTTCGATCCGAAATATCGCCGCGCGCAGATGCGCTACATCGGCACCGGCGCCACCGGCGTCGCCAGTGATACCAACACCGTTCCGGCCGAGCACTTCACCTTTTCCACCATGGTGTTGCCGTCCAAATGTGAAGGCCCGCTGCACCTGCATGATGACGTAGAAGAGGTGTTCTTCATGCTCAAAGGGCAGATCACTCTGATGATTCAGGACGGCGACAACTATACCGAAACCGTGCTGCGCGAACGCGATCTGATCTCGGTGCCGCCTGGAATTTACCGCGGTTTGTTTAACCACGGCGAAGAAGAGGCGCTGATGTGCGTGATGCTCGGCACCCATAAGCCGCATATTCCGACCTACCCGGAAGATCATCCGCTGGCAAAAGTAAAACGTAACTAAGGGGCGATGATGACGGGGTTTCGTGAACAAGGAAGCGGTATTCCGCTGACGCTGCTGCACGGCATCAGTTCCGGCGCGGCCTCCTGGCATAAACAGATGGCGCTGCCCGGCTACCGCGTGCTGGCCTGGGATATGCCCGGTTATGGCGAAAGCCCGATGCTGGCGGCGACGCCGGCGGATGCCGGCGATTACGCCGACGCGCTGGCGCGAATGCTGGACCGCGCTGGAGTAGAGCAAACCATACTGGTCGGCCATTCGCTGGGCGCGCTGGTGGCGGCCGCCTTCGCCGCGAAATACCCGCAGAGGGTGCTTTACCTGGTGCTCGCCGACGTCGCGCAGGGCTACGGCCAGGCGGAAGCCGCACAGCGGGAAAAAGTCTGGCAGGGGCGTCAACAGCAGATAGCGCTGGGCGGCGAGGCGATGGCCCAGGGGCGGGCGGCAAAACTGCTGCGCCCTGGCGCGCGCGAAGCCGATGTGGCGACGGTGGCGGCGGGGATGCGCAGGCTACGCCGCGACGGTTATCTCGCCGCGGCCTGGATGCTGGCCCATGACGACATTCACCGTTGGCTCGCCGACTATCGCGGTCGTCTCTCCGTGTGGTGTGGCGAGCAGGATGCCATTACCCAACCGGAGTTAGTGCAGGGAGTGGCGCTGCGTTACGGCGCCCCTTACATCGCCATCCCTCAGGCTGGACATGCCAGCTATCTCGATAACGAAATCTTTTTTAATCAACAGCTTTTACGCATAGGGGAAGAGGTGCGCGATGAATGCACAAATTGAAGGACGCGTCGCGGTAGTCACCGGCGGTTCGTCAGGAATCGGCTTTGAAACGCTGCGCCTGCTGCTGGGCGAAGGGGCGAAAGTCGCCTTTTGCGGCCGCAACCCGGATCGGCTTGCCAGCGCCCATGCGGCGTTGCAAAACGAATATCCAGAAGGTGAGGTGTTCTCCTGGCGCTGTGACGTACTGAACGAAGCGGAAGTTGAGGCGTTCGCCGCCGCGGTCGCCGCGCGTTTCGGCGGCGTCGATATGCTGATTAATAACGCCGGCCAGGGCTATGTCGCCCACTTCGCCGATACGCCACGTGAGGCCTGGCTGCACGAAGCCGAACTGAAACTGTTCGGCGTGATTAACCCGGTAAAGGCCTTTCAGTCCCTGCTAGAGGCGTCGGATATCGCCTCGATTACCTGTGTGAACTCGCTGCTGGCTCTGCAGCCGGAAGAGCACATGATCGCCACCTCTGCCGCCCGCGCCGCGCTGCTCAATATGACGCTGACTCTGTCGAAAGAGCTGGTGGATAAAGGTATTCGTGTGAATTCCATTCTGCTGGGGATGGTGGAGTCCGGGCAGTGGCAGCGCCGTTTTGAGAGCCGAAGCGATAAGAGCCAGAGTTGGCAGCAGTGGACCGCCGATATCGCCCGTAAGCGGGGGATCCCGATGGCGCGTCTCGGTAAGCCGCAGGAGCCAGCGCAAGCGCTGCTATTCCTCGCTTCGCCGCTGGCCTCCTTTACCACCGGCGCGGCGCTGGACGTTTCCGGCGGTTTCTGTCGCCATCTGTAAGGAAAGATGATGAAAAAGGTCATGTTAATTGGCTATGGCGCGATGGCCCAGGCGGTGATTGAACGCCTGCCGCCGCAGGTGAGGGTGGAGTGGATCGTGGCGCGCGAATCGCATCACGCAGCGATCTGCCTGCAGTTTGGTCAAGCGGTGACGCCGCTTACCGATCCGCTGCAATGCGGTGGGACGCCGGATCTGGTGCTGGAATGCGCCAGTCAGCAGGCGGTCGCGCAATACGGCGAAGCGGTACTGGCGCGCGGCTGGCATCTGGCGGTGATCTCGACCGGTGCGTTGGCGGACAGCGAACTGGAACAGCGTTTACGTCAGGCGGGCGGCAAGTTGACGCTGCTGGCTGGCGCGGTGGCCGGAATAGATGGCCTGGCGGCGGCGAAAGAGGGGGGGCTTGAACGAGTGACCTATCGGTCGCGCAAAAGCCCGGCCAGCTGGCGCGGCAGCTATGCCGAACAGCTTATCGACCTCAGCGCGGTCAATGAAGCGAAAATTTTCTTCGAAGGCAGCGCCCGCGAGGCGGCGCGGCTATTCCCGGCAAATGCCAACGTGGCGGCAACCATCGCGCTGGGCGGTATCGGCCTTGACGCGACCCGAGTACAGCTGATGGTCGATCCGGCGACGCAACGCAACACCCATACGCTACACGCCGAAGGATTGTTCGGCGAGTTTCACCTGGAGCTGAGCGGCCTGCCGCTCGCCAGCAATCCGAAAACATCGACCCTCGCGGCACTGAGCGCGGTACGCGCCTGCCGTGAACTGGCATAACGCAGAGAGGCTGAGATGGACGAATTAGACATTTTTATCGGCGGTCAGTGGCGTCGCGGCGGCGGCAATTTGATGCACAGCCAGTTTCCGGCGGATGGCGCTATTAACGCGGCGCTGCATGCGGCAAGCCTCGATGATTTACAGGAGGCGATCGACTGTGCCGACCGCGCCTGGCGGGAGCCAACGTGGCGGGCGATGCTGCCGCATCAGCGGGCGAAGATCCTGCATAAAGTCGCCGATCTGATTGAAGCACAGCTTGATGAGCTCACCCAAAAGCAGAGCCGCGATAATGGTAAACCGCTGGCGGAAGCGCGAGGGCTGGTGATGAGCGCGGCGGGGACGGCACGCTATTTTGCCGCCGCCTGTGAACTGCTGGAAGGCGAGCTGCCGACGCCGCGGCAGGCAGATCTATTGACCCTGAGCCGCTATGAGCCGCTGGGCGTGGTGGCGGCGATCACCCCGTGGAACTCGCCGATCGCCAGCGAAATGCAGAAGGTGGCCCCGGCGATCGCCGCCGGAAATGCGGTGATCCTCAAACCGGCGGAAGCCACGCCGCTCATGGCGCTGGAGCTGGCGAAGATCTTTGAGCAGGCCGGTTTACCCGCCGGACTGCTGAGCGTGCTGCCGGGTAAAGGATCGATTATAGGCGATGCGCTGGCCCGCCATCCTAAGGTGCGCAAAATTTCCTTTACCGGCGGCACCACCACCGGACGTCACCTGGCGCATGTGGCGGCGGAAAAGCTGATCCCGGCGTCACTGGAGCTGGGCGGCAAATCACCGACCATCGTGCTGGAAGATGCCGATATCGAACAGGCGGCGCGGGGCATCTGCTACGGCATTTTCAGCTCCGGCGGCCAGGCCTGTATTGCCGGCTCGCGGCTGTTTGTTCATGACAAAGTGTATCCGCAATTAATGGCCCGCCTGCTGGAGTTAACCCAAGGGCTGCGGGTTGGCCATCCGTTCAGCGCTGGCACCCACGTCGGGCCGCTGATCAACGATAAACACCGGCAGAGCGTGCTGGAGTACGTCGAGCTGGCGAAACGCGAAGGCGGCAGCGTGCTATGCGGCGGCGAGATCCCGGCGGATCCGGCGCTGGCGGCAGGCAGCTATTTCCTGCCGACCATCATTGAAGGGCTGAACAATCAGGCCCGCGTTTGCCAGGAAGAGATCTTCGGACCGGTTCTGGTGGCGATGCGTTTTCACGATGAAGCGGCGCTGATCCGCGAGGCCAATGATTCGGTCTTCGGACTGGCGGCGGGGATCTGGACGCGCGATACCGGCCGCGCGCTGCGTCTGAGCGAACAACTGGAAGCCGGTACGGTGTGGATCAACACCTACAAAGTTTTCTCCATTTCGACCCCGTTTGGGGGCTTTAAAGAGAGCGGTCTGGGCCGCGAAAAAGGGATCCAGGGGCTGAAAGCCTGGATGCAACAAAAGAGCATTTATCTGGCGACGGGTAATAGCGTCAACCACTGGTGCGACTGAGAAAGGGTGAGCAATGAGCGAAATGATAACCGTCGGCGATGCCATCGCCAGAACGCTGGAGCAGTATCACGTTGAAGCCATTTATGGCGTCATTTCTATCCATAACCTGCCGATCGCCGATGCCGTCGGCCAGCGGGAAAAAATCCGCTTTGTTCCGGCGCGCGGTGAAGCGGGCTCGGTGACCATGGCTGACGCCCACGGCCGTTTTTCAGGGCTCGGCGTGGCGCTGACCAGTACCGGCGCGGGTGCGGGTAATGCGGTCGGCGCGCTGGTTGAGGCGATGAACGCCGGTACGCCGCTGCTGCACCTGACCGGACAGGTCGAAAAAGCCTGGCTGGACGCCGACACCGGTTTCATTCATGAAACCCGCGATCAGTTGACCTTCCTGAAAGCCAGTTCGAAGCGCGCTTACCGCATTAGCAACGCCAACCAGGCGGTGGCTATCCTGCATAAGGCGATTCAGGAGGCGCAGACGCCGCCGTGCGGCCCGGTCTCGGTGGAGATCCCAATCGACATTCAGAGCGCCAAAATTCCGCTTTCACTGCTGACCGCGCCGCTGAAACGCGCTCCGGCGGTTGAGCCGGAAGCGTCGCTGGTCGATGCGCTGTGGGCGCAGCTTAAGCAGGCGAAGCAGCCGCTGCTGTGGCTTGGCGGCGGCGCGTTAGAGAGCGGCGAGGCGGTGAAGACGCTGGCGGATGCCGGGGTGACGGTGATTTCCAGTACCCACGGCCGCGGCATTCTGGCGGACAGCCATCGCGCCAGCCTGCGCGCGTTTCATAATTCTCCCTCGGTTGAAGCGCTGATTTCACAATGTGATTTCACACTTGTTGCCGGTTCCCGGCTGCGCAGCAACGAAACGCGCTCGTGGACGCTGGAACTGCCCACGCCGCGGGTGCAGATTGATATTGACCCGGCGGCGGCCAGCCGTAACTACTTGATGGACAATACCCTGGTGGCGGATTGCCGGGCGCTATTAGCGGCGCTGGCAGAGCGGGTGCAGGGCCGGATATGGGGCGATGCGCGTTGGGATAGCCAACTTAAAGAGGCGGTAGAGGCGGCGGAGCAGGGGCTGCGCGACCAGTGCGGCGATTACGCTAAATTGAATGACGCGATTGCGCAGGCGCTGCCCGATGACGGCATCCTGGTGCGCGATATTACCGTTTCTGGCAGCCTGTGGGGCAGCCGTCTGTTCCGCGCTCACGGCCCGCTGATGAATATCCATTCTCTGGCCGGAGCCATCGGTATGGGGCTACCGATGGCGGTGGGTACCGCGATTGCCAATCCGCAACGTAAAGTGGTCGGCCTGGTCGGCGACGGCGGCCTGAGCCTCAACCTTGGCGAACTGGCGACCCTGGCGCAGGAGAAGGCCAATGTGACGCTGTTGATTATGAATGACGGCGGCTACGGCGTAATGCGTGGTATTCAGGATAAGTATTTTGGCGGCCGCCAGTATTACAACGAGCTGCACACGCCAGACTTTTCCCTGCTGGCGCAGGCGATGGGTCTGCAGGCGTGGAGCGTGGATCGGGCTGAGGATTTCCAGGCGGTGATGACCGAAGCGCTGGCGATGCCGGGGCCATCGGTGGTGGAAGTGAAGATGGGCCAGATTGGCGCGCTGCGCTTTGCCGGCCCGCCGCAGAAGACGCTGTATTAATGATAACCCAGTGACCCCAACCCTCTCCCTTCCGGGGAGAGGGTACCGCACGGCACAGGGGGTTAATCAAGGCGCCGGACGGTTGCTCCTGCGCGCCGGGAGAGGGCCGGCTCACTGGAGAGGGTTCATTATATGGTTAAAACACGTCAAACGGATATTCGACGTAGAACCGCACTTCATTCCCGCTGACGTTATAGTCGCTGGCGTTGCTGGAAACGCGCAGCACCGAATAGCGGAGTCTCAATTTCAAATCTTTCGCCATGCCGTTTTGCACCTGGTACTGCACCTGGTTGAACCATTCGTGTTCTTTACCGTTGCTGGTCTCGGCGGTTTTAATGTTATCCCCGCGAACGTAGGCGGTGGTCCAGCTCAGGCCCGGTACGCCCAGTCCGGCAAAATCCAGGCCATAGGAGGCCTGCCAGGAACGTTCATCCTCGCCGTTAAAAACTGACCAGTAGGAGTTAGCCAGCCAGATGGTGTTGCCGCCATCGCCGACGCCGCCCTGGTTCTGGTAGCCGCCATAATGGTAGCCGGTGCTGCCGCTGCTTTGCTGGTAAGCGACCTTAAAGGTGTGAATATCCCAGATATAGCTGGCGGCAAGGCTCCAGATGCTGTTGCTGCGCCCGGTGCCATTGGCGTCGGCATATTCTTGATTTAAGCGCGAGTTATAGCCGTTGAAGTCAACAATCAGCTGCTGGTCGGTGGCGAACGGCTGCTTGTAGTTCAGGCCGAGATACTGCTTATTCAGCACGTCTTCGACGTGCGAAGCGTAAAGCGCGCCGCTAAGCTGGTCGTTGAATTGATAGCTGGCGCCGCCAAAGGTCAGGCTCTTCAGGCCGCTATTGTGGCTGTCGTCGCTTTTGCGCTGCTGATCGGTGAGATAACCGGCGTTAATTTCCAGACCGTCGATTTCTCTTGAGGTCAGCATGGTACCGGTATAGCTCTCGTACAGCAGCCGCGAGTCATCGGCGTAGACGATAGGCAGCATCGGGCGCTGGCTACCGTAGCTGAGGACGGTATTCGAGAAGCGCATTTTAGCGGTAGCGCCAAATTTTGCTAAATCGGACTTTGCGCGGCCATCATCATCCTGGGCGAAAAAGTCGATACCGCCCGCGCCGCTGCGGCCGCGGCCGCCGTCGAGGCGCACGGCGTACTGCGCAATGCCGTCAACGCCGAAGCCGACCGGCCCTTGAGTAAAGCCGGACTCGAAGGTCGCGATGATACCCTGACCCCATTCGGCTTTATCCGGCAAACCATCGCGATAATCGCGTTTGATATAAGCGTTACGTAAAAAGAGATCCAGGTGGCTGTCTTCAATAAAGCCCTGACTGGTAGATTGTTGGCTGGCGAAAGCCGGCGCGGCGGCAATAATGCCAAGTGCGATTAATGGTAATTCTTTGGAAGGTGCGAATAAGCAGGTCATTTCTTCCCAAGCTGACTCGCTGATTAAAATTTCGCGGATCTGGGCCGATTTTTTTCCCGCAAACACATCGAATCAGCCTATTTAGGCTATTTTTTCCACCATTTCTGGCGTTATTTCCGGTTTTTACTGAGATCTCTCCCACTGACGTATCATTTGGTCCACCCGAAACAGGTTGGCCAGGGTGAATAACATCGCCAGTTGGTTATCGTTTTTCAGCAGCCCTTTGTATCTGGCTTTCACGAAGCCGAACTGCCGCTTGATGATGCGAAACGGGTGCTCCACCCTGGCACGGATGCTGGCTTTCATGTATTCGATGTTGATGGCCGTTTTGTTCTTGCGCGGATGCTGCTTCAAGGTTTTTACCTTGCCGGGACGCTCGGCGATCAGCCAGTCCACATCCACCTCGGCCAGCTCCTCGCGCTGTGGCGCTCCTTGGTAGCCGGCATCGGCTGAGACAAATTGCTCCTCTCCATGAAGCAGATTACCCAGCTGATTGAGGTCATGCTCGTTGGCCGCGGTGGTGACTAGGCTGTGGGTCAGGCCACTCTTGGCATCGACACCAATGTGGGCCTTCATGCCAAAGTGCCACTGATTGCCTTTCTTGGTCTGATGCATCTCCGGATCGCGTTGCTGCTCTTTGTTCTTGGTAGAGCTGGGTGCCTCAATGATGGTGGCATCCACCAAAGTGCCTTGGGTCATCATGACGCCTGCTTCGGCCAGCCAGCGATTGATGGTCTTGAACAATTGACGGGCCAGTTGATGCTGCTCGAGCAGGTGGCGGAAATTCATGATGGTGGTGCGATCCGGCAGGGCGCTATCCAGGGATAATCGGGCAAACAGGCGCATGGAGGCGATTTCGTACAGGGCATCTTCCATGGCACCGTCGCTCAGGTTGTACCAATGCTGCATGCAGTGAATACGCAGCATGGTCTCCAGCGGATAGGGCCGTCGGCCATTGCCCGCCTTGGGATAAAACGGCTCGATGACTTCCACCATGTTTTGCCATGGCAGAATCTGCTCCATGCGGGAGAGGAAAATCTCTTTTCGGGTCTGACGGCGCTTAGTGCTGAATTCACTATCGGCGAAGGTGAGTTGATGGCTCATGATGTCCCTCTGGGATGCGCTCCGGATGAATATGATGATCTCATATCAGGAACTTGTTCGCACCTTCCTTAACGGTTTGTGCGCTTAAATTATCAATTAATGCGGCTAAATATTTTTACGGATATATAAAAAAGGGAGGCAATAATGCCTCCCGCTGTCGCTTATTTAATGCCGTCGGCCTTCATGCGATCGCGAATATGCTGCGCGCGGGCTTCCGATGCCGGGTGATCGTCAAACATAGAGCTCTGACGGCCGGCTTCCAGCTTGGCCAGTTTCTCGAAGCTGGTGGCCAGTCCCGACGGATTGATACCGCGCTTACGCAGCAGGTCGTAAGAGTAGTCATCCGCTTCCGATTCCTGACGCTGGGAGAACTGCGAGTTCACCAGTTTTTCGCCCAGATCGCCCAACTGAGACTGCGACAGGCTACCGACGATACCGCCCGCGGAGGCCGCCGCCGCACGCACAGCGTTGGTACCCAGGGCGACCTGCATGCCTTTCTTCACGTGGCCCAGCGCGACGTGGCCCATTTCGTGGCCGATCACCGCCTCGACTTCATTATCGTTCATCAGATCCATCAGCCCGCTGTAGACGCGGATGCAGCCGTTGGCCATGGCGAAGGCGTTGACATCCTTGGTCTCATAGACCTTGTAGTTCACGGGCTGACCATTGATGTTATCGCCCAGCGCAGCCGCGATTTTGTTCAGCCGCTGGCTGTATTCACTGTTGGCCGGGGCGATTTTCGCTTTGGCGTCCATCTCTTTACAGGCCTGGTCGCTTAAGGTTTTCACCTGCGCGTCGCTGAGAGAGTATGCCTGGAAGGCTTCGGCGCCTGAGCTGAGCAGACCGTTGGAGTCCATGTTCTGACATCCGGTGAGGGTTGCTGCGATCCCAAGAGCAAGTACGGTTGAGCGAATTTTCATTTTTATCTTCCACAATCTTATGGTTGTTTATCCGAAAATACGGCGACGGCAGGGAACCGTATTCTGCGTAAATTATAAAGAGTATCGCAGGATGCGGGCGAGCGGATTCCGGCGTAGCACAACCTGTTCCAGAGATTTCTTAAAGGGCAAAAGGATGCTCCATGTACATGACTTGTCGCTTGGGTTACATTGTTCACACTTTTTTCCGGCGTAGCCCAAAACGCGCTCTCGTCAAGTCGTTAAGGGCATGGCCTTCAACAGTCCGAACTGGAGTCAAAATGTCCTCACGTAAAGAGCTTGCTAACGCTATTCGTGCGCTGAGCATGGACGCTGTACAGAAAGCCAAATCCGGCCACCCGGGGGCCCCGATGGGTATGGCTGACATTGCCGAAGTGCTGTGGCGTGATTTCCTGAACCATAACCCGAACAATCCGGCCTGGGCTGACCGTGACCGTTTTGTGTTGTCAAATGGCCATGGTTCGATGCTGATTTACAGCCTGCTGCACCTCACTGGCTACGATCTGCCGATTGAAGAGCTGAAAAACTTCCGCCAGCTGCACTCCAAAACCCCGGGTCACCCGGAAGTCGGCTACACCGCAGGCGTGGAAACCACCACCGGTCCGCTGGGCCAGGGTATCGCTAACGCGGTCGGGATGGCTATCGCCGAGAAAACCCTGGCGGCGCAGTTCAACCGTCCGGGACACGATATCGTCGACCACTACACCTACGCCTTCATGGGCGACGGCTGCATGATGGAAGGCATTTCTCACGAAGTGTGCTCCCTGGCCGGTACCCTGAAACTGGGTAAACTGGTGGCGTTCTATGATGACAACGGCATCTCTATCGACGGCCACGTTGAAGGCTGGTTCACCGATGACACCGCGAAACGCTTTGAAGCCTACGGCTGGCACGTGGTGCGCGGCGTGGACGGTCACGACGCTGACGCCATCAAACGCGCGGTAGAAGAAGCGCGGGCGGTCACCGACAAACCGTCCCTGCTGATGTGCAAGACCATCATCGGTTTCGGTTCGCCGAACAAAGCCGGCACCCACGACTCCCACGGCGCGCCGCTGGGCGACGCCGAAATCGCCCTGACCCGCGAAGCGCTGGGCTGGAAACACGCGCCGTTTGACATCCCGTCTGACATCTATGCCCAGTGGGATGCCAAAGAAGCCGGCCAGGCGAAAGAAGCCGCATGGAACGAGAAGTTTGCGGCTTACGCCAAAGCCTTCCCGCAGGAAGCAGCCGAATTCACCCGCCGTATGAAAGGCGAGATGCCGTCTGACTTCGACGCGAAAGCTAACGAGTTCATCGCGAAGCTGCAGGCCAACCCGGCGAAAATCGCCAGCCGTAAAGCCTCGCAGAACGCCATCGAAGCTTTCGGCCCGCTGCTGCCGGAATTCCTCGGCGGCTCCGCAGATCTCGCGCCGTCCAACCTGACCCTGTGGTCTGGCTCTAAGCCGATCAACGAAGACGCTGCCGGGAACTACATCCACTACGGCGTGCGCGAGTTCGGTATGACCGCTATCGCCAACGGTATCGCGCTGCACGGCGGCTTCCTGCCGTACACCTCCACCTTCCTGATGTTCGTGGAATACGCGCGTAACGCGGTACGTATGGCCGCGCTGATGAAACAGCGTCAGGTGATGGTCTACACCCACGACTCGATCGGTCTGGGCGAAGACGGCCCGACTCACCAGCCGGTAGAGCAGGTGGCTTCCCTGCGCGTGACCCCGAACATGTCCACCTGGCGTCCGTGTGACCAGGTTGAATCCGCGATTGCGTGGAAATATGGCGTGGAGCGTCAGGACGGCCCGACCGCGCTGATCCTCTCCCGTCAGAACCTGGCGCAGCAGGAGCGTACCGCAGAGCAGCTGGCGAACGTGGCCCGCGGCGGTTATGTGCTGAAAGATTGCGCCGGCCAGCCGGAGCTGATCTTCATCGCCACCGGTTCAGAAGTGGAGCTGGCGGTTGCCGCATGGGACAAACTGACTGCCGAAGGCGTGAAGGCGCGCGTGGTTTCCATGCCGTCCACCGACGCGTTCGACAAGCAGGATGCGGCTTATCGCGAATCCGTACTGCCGAAAGACGTGACCGCGCGCGTTGCCGTGGAAGCGGGTATCGCTGACTACTGGTTCAAATACGTTGGCCTGAACGGCGCTATCGTTGGCATGACCACCTTCGGTGAGTCTGCGCCGGCTGAGCAGCTGTTCGAGGAGTTCGGCTTCACCGTTGATAACGTGGTTGCTAAAGCGAAAGCGCTGCTGTAATCGCTGGTACGGTGCGGGCTGATGCCCTCACCCCAACCCTCTCCCACAGGAGAGGGTGCCAACACCAAAAACGGTAACCCCTGGGTTACCGTTTTGCTTTTATCTCGCCACCCGGCTTTTTTGTATCTGCTATTCCTGAACCATGTAATACGGTTGTAAATTATTCCAGCAAAAATGTGATGTGAGTCATATAGCTGGTTTATTGCGCTGGACAAACATTCCTTTTATTCCTCATTTCGCTTATTCTAGCTGAAGCGTTTCAGTCGTTTAAATGTTCGACAATTAATCAATCAGTCGCAGTTTGCAGCTGGTAAGGTTCCCCTCAGAGCGTTGCTGGATTACTCTGTCAGCCACCTCATAACAGGGACAGCCTTGCAGGAGATCTATGACCATTCGCATCGCGATTAATGGCTTCGGTCGCATTGGACGCAACGTGGTTCGTGCTCTATATGAATCCGGGCGTCGTGCGGAAATCACCGTGGTGGCAATCAATGAGCTGGCGGATGCCGCGGGCATCGCGCATTTATTGAAATATGACACCAGCCATGGCCGTTTCGCCTGGGATGTCCGTCAGGAGCGCGAGCAGCTGTTTGTTGGCGACGATGCCATCCGTCTGCTGCATGAGCCGACCATTGCGGCGTTGCCCTGGCGCGAACTGGCGGTGGACGTCGTGCTTGACTGTACCGGCGTATACGGGAGTCGTGAACACGGTGAAGCCCATCTTCAGGCGGGGGCGAAAAAAGTGCTCTTTTCCCACCCCGGCGGCAACGACCTCGACGCGACGGTGGTGTACGGCGTAAATCAGGATGAACTTCGCGCCGGGCATCGCATTGTCTCCAACGCCTCCTGCACCACCAACTGCATTATTCCGATCATTAAACTGCTCGATGACGCCTATGGCATTGAGTCCGGCACCGTCACCACCATTCACTCGGCGATGCATGACCAGCAGGTGATTGACGCTTATCATCCGGATCTGCGGCGTACCCGCGCGGCCAGCCAGTCGATCATTCCGGTGGATACCAAACTGGCGGCAGGGATCACCCGTATTTTTCCGCAATTTAACGACCGTTTTGAAGCGATTGCCGTGCGGGTGCCGACGATTAACGTGACGGCAATTGACCTGAGCGTGACGGTGAAAAAACCGGTAAAAGCATGTGAAGTCAACCAGTTGCTGCAAAAAGCAGCACAAGGTGCATTTCATGGTATAGTTGACTATACGGAATTACCGTTGGTCTCGACAGATTTTAACCACGATCCGCACAGCGCCATCGTCGATGGTACGCAAACCCGGGTCAGTGGCGCGCATCTGATCAAAACGCTGGTCTGGTGCGATAACGAATGGGGCTTTGCTAACCGAATGCTCGACACGACGTTAGCGATGGCGGCTATTGGTTTCAGGTTCGACGCGTAAACGTCGACAAAACTTTATGAATCAACGAGAGGATTCACCATGTCTGTAATTAAGATGACCGATCTGGATCTGGCTGGTAAACGCGTTTTTATCCGTGCGGATCTGAACGTACCAGTTAAAGACGGGAAAGTAACCAGCGACGCACGTATCCGTGCATCTCTGCCGACCATTGAACTGGCGCTGAAGCAGGGCGCGAAAGTCATGGTTACTTCTCACCTGGGTCGTCCGACCGAAGGCGAGTACAACGAAGAATTCTCTCTGCTGCCGGTTGTTAATTACCTGAAAGACAAACTGTCCAACCCGGTACGCCTGGTTAAAGACTACCTGGACGGCGTGGAAGTGGCTGCCGGTGAACTGGTGGTGCTGGAAAACGTTCGCTTCAACAAAGGCGAGAAAAAAGACGACGAAGAACTGTCTAAGAAATACGCTGCGCTGTGCGACGTGTTCGTGATGGACGCTTTCGGTACTGCGCACCGCGCGCAGGCTTCCACCCACGGCATCGGCAAATTTGCTGACGTGGCGTGCGCAGGCCCGCTGCTGGCCGCTGAACTGGACGCGCTGGGTAAAGCGCTGAAAGAGCCAGCTCGTCCGATGGTCGCTATCGTTGGTGGTTCTAAAGTGTCCACCAAACTGACCGTTCTGGATTCCCTGTCTAAAATCGCTGACCAGCTGATCGTGGGCGGCGGTATCGCTAACACCTTCGTTGCCGCTCAGGGCCACAACGTCGGTAAATCCCTGTACGAAGCAGATCTGGTTGATGAAGCCAAGCGCCTGCTGGGCACCTGCGATATCCCGGTTCCGACCGACGTTCGCGTAGCGACCGAGTTCTCCGAAACCGCAACGGCAACCCTGAAGTCTGTTAACGACATCAAAGATGACGAGCAGATTCTGGACCTTGGCGACGTTTCCGCACAGAAACTGGCTGAAATCCTGAAGAACGCCAAAACCATCCTGTGGAACGGCCCGGTTGGCGTATTCGAATTCCCTAACTTCCGTAAAGGGACTGAAATCGTGGCTAACGCTATCGCGGACAGCGAAGGTTTCTCCATCGCCGGCGGCGGTGACACCCTGGCAGCGATCGACCTGTTCGGCATCGCTGACAAAATTTCCTACATCTCCACTGGCGGCGGCGCATTCCTTGAATTCGTCGAAGGCAAAGTCCTGCCGGCAGTAGCGATGCTCGAAGAGCGCGCTAAGCAGTAATTCAGTTCAGGCGGGGAAACCCGCCTGTTTTTCAGCGCGCTTAAGGGCTCGCGAACCTTCTTCAACGGTCGAAGATACAGATACAGGACTAAGTAACATGTCTAAAATTTTTGATTTCGTAAAACCGGGCGTCATCACTGGCGACGACGTTCAGAAAGTGTTCCAGGTAGCGAAAGAAAACAACTTTGCACTGCCGGCGGTAAACTGCGTAGGTACTGATTCCATCAACGCCGTTCTGGAAGCTGCAGCGAAAGTTCGCTCTCCGGTTATCGTTCAGTTCTCTAACGGCGGCGCAGCGTTCATCGCAGGTAAAGGCGTGAAAACTGACGTTCCTCAGGGTGCTGCTATCCTCGGCGCTATCTCTGGCGCCCACCACGTGCACCAGATGGCTGAACACTACGGCGTGCCGGTTATCCTGCACACTGACCACTGCGCGAAGAAACTGCTGCCGTGGATCGACGGCCTGCTGGACGCCGGTGAAAAACACTTCGCCGCTACTGGCAAACCGCTGTTCTCTTCCCACATGATCGACCTGTCTGAAGAGTCCCTGCACGAAAACATCGAGATCTGCTCCAAGTACCTGGCTCGCATGTCCAAAATGGGCATGACCCTGGAAATCGAACTGGGCTGCACCGGCGGTGAAGAAGACGGCGTGGATAACAGCCACATGGACGCTTCCGCCCTGTACACCCAGCCGGAAGACGTGGATTACGCCTACACCGAGCTGAGCAAAATCAGCCCGCGTTTCACCATCGCCGCTTCCTTCGGTAACGTACACGGCGTGTACAAACCAGGTAACGTAGTTCTGACCCCGACCATCCTGCGCGACTCTCAGGAATATGTTTCCAAGAAACACAACCTGCCGCACAACAGCCTGAACTTCGTGTTCCACGGCGGTTCCGGTTCTTCCGCTCAGGAAATCAAAGACTCCGTCAGCTACGGCGTGGTGAAAATGAACATTGATACCGACACCCAATGGGCAACCTGGGACGGTATCCTGCAGTATTACAAAGCGAACGAAGCTTACCTGCAGGGCCAGCTGGGCAACCCGAAAGGCGAAGACCAGCCGAACAAGAAATACTACGACCCGCGCGTATGGCTGCGTGCTGCCCAGACTTCCATGGTGACTCGTCTGGAGCAGGCATTTAAAGAGCTGAACGCGATCGACGTTCTGTAAGAAAAATCTGTTTCTTACCTGGAAGCCCGCAGCAATGCGGGCTTTTTTATTATCTTAACAACAGGATAGCGTGGCAGAAAACTGTGAT
Source organism: Klebsiella sp. P1927 (assembly GCF_018204675.1). NCBI lineage: Bacteria > Pseudomonadati > Pseudomonadota > Gammaproteobacteria > Enterobacterales > Enterobacteriaceae > Klebsiella > Klebsiella sp. P1927. Next base: position 504,158 of record NZ_CP073377.1, read on the forward strand.
CCATTTGGCAAAACGTGCACTTATTGTTTACCCTATAACCTGACTGCCCTGTCGCAGGCTGAGTTATTTACTTTCCCCCAGGGGATTCATAAGGAATGTTAAATGGAAGATTTGAACGTTGTCGATAGCATCAACCACGCCGGGACGTGGCTGGCACGCAATCAGGAGCTGCTGCTGAGCTATGCCGTCAACATCGTCGCGGCTATCGCTATCCTGATCGTCGGGATGATCGTGGCGCGCGTCGTCTCTAATACCGTCAACCGCCTGATGCTGGCGCGTAAAATTGACGCTACCGTGGCCGATTTTCTCTCTGCGCTGGTGCGCTATGCGGTTATCGCCTTTACGCTGATTGCCGCCCTGGGGCGGGTAGGCGTGCAGACCGCCTCGGTGATTGCGGTGCTGGGTGCTGCCGGTTTGGCGGTGGGTTTAGCGCTGCAGGGATCGCTGTCGAACCTTGCCGCAGGCGTACTGCTGGTGATGTTCCGCCCGTTCCGCGCTGGCGAGTATGTCGACCTTGGCGGCGTGGCAGGTACGGTGTTGAACGTGCAGATTTTCTCCACCACCCTGCGTACCGCGGACGGTAAGGTAGTGGTGGTCCCGAACGGGAAAATCATCGCCGGCAATATCATTAACTTCTCCCGGGAGCCTGCGCGTCGCAATGAGTTTATTATCGGCGTCGCTTACGATGCTGATATCGACAAGGTAAAGCAGCTGCTGACCTCGATTATCGAATCTGACGATCGAATTCTGCGCGATCGGGAAATGACCGTTCGTCTGAACGAACTCGGCGCCTCGTCGGTGAACTTCGTGGTGCGCGTGTGGAGCAAAAGCAGCGATCTGCAAAACGTCTACTGGGATATCCTCGAGCGTATCAAGCGTGAATTTGACGCCAACGGCATCAGCTTCCCTTACCCGCAGATGGATGTTCATGTGGTGCGCCTGCCGGAAAAAGCAGAGTAAACCGCCTCTCAATAACTCAGGCCGGCCATGCCGGCCTTTTTCAATAGCTCATCATTAGTTGTTCTAATTAATGATTAATTATTTAAATTTCCGCTAATAATTCATTCACGCTATAGTCAGCGCCACTCTCGAACTCAGCGGATAAATCCTTATGTTTACTTATTACTTTCAGGGGCTTGCCCTGGGAGCGGCTATGATATTGCCGCTTGGCCCACAAAATGCCTTTGTGATAAATCAGGGGATCCGTCGTCAGTATCATCTGATGATTGCCCTGCTATGCGCGGTCAGCGACTTGCTGTTAATCTGCGCTGGCATTTTCGGCGGTAGCGCACTGCTGATGCAATCCCCGTGGCTGCTGGCGCTAGTGACCTGGGGCGGCGTGGCCTTTTTGCTGTGGTATGGCTTCGGCGCATTGAAAACGGCGTTCAGTCAGAGTCTTGAACTCGCCAATGCAGAGGTAATGCAGCAGGGGCGCTGGAAAATCATTATCACCATGCTGGCGGTGACCTGGCTTAACCCGCACGTTTATCTGGACACCTTTGTGGTGTTAGGCAGTCTGGGAGGTCAGCTGGCGGTGGAGCCGAAGCGCTGGTTTGCGCTAGGGACCATTAGCGCCTCTTTCCTGTGGTTCTTTGGCCTGGCGCTGTTAGCCGCCTGGCTGGCGCCGCGACTGCGTACCGCCAGAGCCCAGCGGATCATCAATATTGTGGTCGGCGCCGTCATGTGGTTTATTGCGTTTCAGCTGGCAAGAGAAGGCGTCAGCCATATCCAGGCGTTGCTTAACTAAGCGTTGTCCGATGGACTTTCCTGCTGTACGCGCTAAGCTTGCTGGCATGCGTCCCGTAAGGGCGATTTAAGTAACATGGAGAAACGACAGTGAAGTTAAAAGTCTTAGCCCTGGCGGCAACACTCGGATTGACCACGATGGCGGCACAGGCCAGCGAATTGCCGGATGGCCCGCACATTGTGACTTCAGGCACAGCAAGCGTTGCCGCGGTTCCGGACATCGCCACCCTGGCGATCGAAGTGAACGTGTCGGCAAAAGACGCCGCGTCGGCAAAAAAACAGGCTGACGATCGCGTTGCGCAATATCTCTCTTTCCTCGAAAAGAGCGGTATTGCTAAAAAGGACATCAACTCGGCGAATCTGCGTACCCAGCCTGATTACGACTATCAGAACGGGAAAAGCATTCTGAAAGGCTATCGCGCGGTGCGCACAGTGGAAGTGACCTTGCGCCAGCTGGATAAACTCAACGGTCTGCTGGATGGCGCCCTGAAAGCGGGTCTCAACGAGATTCGCTCCGTCTCGCTGGGCGTTGCGCAACCGGACGCCTACAAAGATAAAGCGCGTAAAGCGGCGATCGACGACGCCGTGCATCAGGCGCAGGAGCTGGCCGCAGGCTTCCACAGCAAGCTGGGTCCGGTGTACAGCGTGCGCTACCATGTCTCCAACTATCAGCCGAGCCCGATGGTTCGCATGATGAAGGCTGCTGACGCTGCGCCGGTTTCTGCCCAGGAAACCTACGAGCAGGCGACTATCCAGTTTGACGACCAGGTCGATGTAGTCTTTGAGCTGCAGCCGGCGCAAGCCGCTGCTCCAGCCACCCCGGCGAAACCGGCGGAAACGCCGAAACCGGCCCAGTAAGCGATAGAAACAAAAAAGCCACTTCAGCGAAGTGGCTTTTTTATGCCCGCGGTTTAATCCTGACGCAGCACCTTGTGTCCGTAGTCAATGAGCGCATCGGTCACCCGGCGCATCATGCGGCTTTCCGGGGCGAAGCGGTGCCAGTAGAGCATGCGGCGCTGGAACAGGCCCGGGGTGAGATCGATAAGTTCGCCGCTGTTGAGCTCTTTTTCGATCTGCAGATGCGGGATCATACAGCAGGTGGTGCCCTGGCGCGCCAGCTGCACGAAAGCTTCCGACGAGTTGACGATGTGGCAGGGGACGCTGCCCGGCGGCAGGTCGAAGTTTTGCTGCAGGAACGCCTGATGCATATCGTCCAGATGGTCGAAGGCGACGACTGGCGCCTTAAGCAGCGCCGAACGCGTCACGCCATTCGGGAAATAGCGTTGCGCAAACTCTTTTGATGCGACAAACAGGTAATCGAGCGCCCCCAGCTGATCCACCAGGCAGCTTGGCAGCGCCTGCGGCTGGATACTCACTGCGCCCACTACTTCGCCACGGCGCAGGCGCTCCTGGGTGCGGGTTTCATCTTCCACCTGCAGGTTGAGACGAATAGGGGAGTCTGACAGAACGTTGGCCAGCGCCGGCAGCAGCCAGGTCGCCAGACTGTCGGCGTTCACCGCCAGCGACAGCAGCAGCGGCGTCGAGCCGGTTTGTTCATCGCCCAGCCACTCTTCCTCCAGCAGTTCAACCTGGCGCAACAGAGCCAGCAGTTTCTGTCCTTGCTCGGTGGGGCGCGGCGGCACGGTACGCACCAGCAGCGGCTGGCCGAACATATTTTCCAGCTGCTTAATACGCTGTGAGACGGCGGACTGGGTAATACATAGCTTCTGCGCGGCGCGCTCAAATCCTCGTTCCCTAATCACCGCATCCAGCGCTTGTAGTGTCCTGTAGTCCGGTCGTTTCATTATTCTGGCGTGCCCCCATAACTAATCGTTATCTCGCACTATGACATAAATTTTTATTTGATACAGACGAAATTGGTCTGTTCAGTTGTGTGATCTGCATCGCAGGGACATTTCCACTATCGATGTTCTATAATGCGCCACAGGCATTCACATCTCGGACCAGAATTATGACGCAGGATGAACTGAAAAAAGCGGTAGGTTGGGCAGCACTGCAATATGTACAGCCAGGGACTATTGTCGGCGTAGGCACCGGCTCGACGGCGGCCCATTTTATTGACGCGCTGGGCACCATGAAGGGGCAGATCGAAGGGGCGGTTTCCAGCTCCGACGCCTCCACCGAGAAGCTGAAAAGCCTCGGGATCACCGTCTTCGATCTTAACAGCGTCGATCGCCTGGGGATCTATGTTGACGGCGCGGATGAGATCAACGGCCATATGCAGATGATCAAAGGCGGCGGCGCGGCGCTGACCCGTGAAAAGATCATCGCCTCGGTCGCGGATAAATTTATCTGCATCGCCGACGCCTCCAAGCAGGTCGATATTCTGGGCAAGTTCCCGCTGCCGGTGGAAGTCATTCCGATGGCGCGCAGCGCCGTGGCGCGTCAGCTGGTCAAGCTGGGCGGCCGTCCAGAGTACCGTCAGGGCGTGGTGACCGATAACGGCAACGTGATCCTTGACGTGCACGGCCTGGAAATTCTCGATGCGATCGCGCTGGAAAACGCGATCAACGGTATTCCTGGCGTTGTCACCGTGGGGCTGTTCGCCAACCGTGGCGCCGACGTGGCGCTGATTGGTACTGCCGACGGCGTGAAGACCATCGTAAAATAGTCTGTCCGCAGGGAGCCGACCGGCTCCCTCGCAAATATTTTTTCACCAGGTGCAATTTGGTGACTTCTGTCACATTTATGCAACCATTCTGATTTACACGCTACCATTTCTTCTCTTTCTGGTGTTTTGTCCTGCGATTTCCCTCTGGATGACATTTCTTCAGGACGGCGACGCAAACGTTCATATTGCCGCGATAGTTTTTTTTGATATGTTGCTGAGACGAACTTTCGTTCAGCACGACATCAGTTAAGACAAAACAGGACGGGGAAATGGCTAAGGTATCACTGGAAAAAGACAAGATTAAATTTCTGCTGGTTGAAGGTGTGCATCAAAAGGCAATCGATAGCCTTCGCGCAGCGGGTTACACCAACATTGAATTTCATAAAGGCGCGCTGGATTCAGAACAGCTGAAAGCGTCGATCCGTGATGCCCATTTCATCGGCCTGCGTTCCCGTACCCATCTGACTGAAGAGATTTTCGCCGCAGCGGAAAAACTGGTTGCCGTCGGTTGCTTCTGCATCGGGACCAACCAGGTCGATCTGAACGCCGCTGCGAAGCGCGGTATTCCGGTGTTTAACGCGCCGTTCTCTAACACCCGCTCGGTGGCCGAGTTGGTGATCGGCGAACTGCTGCTGATGCTGCGCGGCGTGCCGGAAGCCAACGCCAAAGCGCACCGCGGGGTGTGGAACAAGCAGGCGGTCGGCAGCTTCGAAGCGCGTGGTAAAAAGCTGGGCATCATCGGTTACGGCCACATCGGTACCCAGCTTGGCATTCTGGCGGAATCGCTGGGAATGCACGTCTTCTTCTATGATATTGAAAACAAACTGCCGCTCGGCAACGCCACTCAGGTACAGCATCTCTCCGACCTGCTGAACATGAGCGATGTGGTCAGCCTGCACGTGCCGGAAAACGCCTCTACCAAAAATATGATGGGCGCGGAAGAACTGGCGCTGATGAAGCCGGGCGCGCTGCTGATCAACGCCTCCCGCGGTACCGTGGTGGACATTCCGGCGCTATGCGATGCGCTGGCCAGTAAGCATCTGGCCGGGGCGGCTATCGACGTCTTCCCGACTGAACCTGCGACCAACAGCGACCCCTTCACTTCGCCGCTGTGCGAGTTTGATAACGTGATCCTCACACCGCATATCGGTGGCTCCACTCAGGAAGCGCAGGAGAACATCGGTCTGGAAGTAGCTGGCAAGCTGGCGAAATACTCTGACAACGGGTCAACCCTGTCGGCAGTTAACTTCCCGGAAGTTTCTCTACCGCTGCACGGCGGCCGCCGTCTGCTGCATATCCATGAGAACCGACCGGGCGTCCTGACCGCAATCAACCAAATCTTCGCCGCGCAGAGCATCAACATTGCTGCCCAGTATCTGCAAACGTCGCCGCAGATGGGCTACGTGGTGATTGATATTGAAGCGGAGGAAGATGTTGCCCAGCAGGCGCTGCAGGCAATGAAAGCGATCCCGGGGACTATCCGCGCCCGTCTGCTGTTCTAATCATTTTTGCCTCTCGGGCAGGTCGCGTACCTGCCCGTTTTTTTGTTAATACTTTCCAGGCTGAATTTCTCGTCCCCGCGTACCTACCAACACCAGGTTTTTCCCGGGGTGATGACCGCCGGCAGCGGGATATCCCACTCTTCGCTCGGCAGGCTATCCACCTGCTGGCAGTCGTGCGCGTAGCCCACCGGCTGCAGGCGATACTGCTGCCAGTTTTGCAGCGTCCGGTCGTAAAAACCGCCGCCCATTCCCAGCCGTTGGCCACTGACATCGAAGGCCACCAGCGGGGTCACCAGCACATCGAGTTCAGCCAGCGGCAGCACATCCCGCACATCGAGCTTCGGTTCGCGGATCTTCAGGCGATTCACGATCAGTTGGCTCTGCGGATGGTAGTGTAAAAACAGCAGATTGCCGGGGCTAAAGGGATGCAGCACCGGGAGATATACCCGCTTGCCGGCGCGCCAGAGCTGGTCGATCAGCGGCTGGGTGTCCAGCTCGCCGTCAAAGGAGAGAAACAGCGCCACGTTGTGGGCGAGAACTACCGGCGGCCAGGCCATCATCCGCTCGGCGGCCTGTTGGGCAAACAGGCGCTGTTGCTCCGGGCTGAGTGCGCGTCGACGATCGCGGATCTGCTGGCGAATATGCTGACGGGAGAGCAGGGTATCGGGCTGTATAGTCATGCAGGTCTCGTTACGAGCTGGCGAAACAATAGGAGCAAGTGTAATACAGGGCGGCTTCAGCCGAAAACACGTATGGGGGATGATGCGAAGTAAAGAAGGGAATCTCCGAGATGCCGCCGCAGGCTGTAACCCTTGAACCCTTGGTTCAAGGTGAATGTGTCGTCACGGTTTTAAGGCTTCTCGGACGAACCGAGCATGCTCACCAACCGTGGAGCGCCACATTCTTGTGGTATGAAATATCGGCTCAGGGGACTGGCCCGCTTGCAAACATCTCAGAGAAATTTTGTTCTTGCGATTACTCTAACACAGTTAACTGCAAAGTGTTATTCAAACTTCGACCCTGGCTTTTCGCTTATGCGACCTTGCTCAAGCAATGCTTGTTCGATGGTCTGCTGAAGCATGCGAATGCGCTGCTCCATGCTGGAAGCGTAGTCGCGGGTCTTCGCTTTTTCCTGAGTCAACTCATAGCTGATGTTCAACGCCGCGATGAAGACCAGCTGCTCAGTATTTGTGACTCTAGTGCGTTCTTTTAAATCTTGCAACCGCTGATTAAGGTCTTCAGCTGCCTGATTCAGGGCATCCCTTTGTTCAGGCGGGCAATTCACTCGCAGTGAACGGCCGAAAATTTGGAGATCTACGGGTTGTGCAGACATGCCACCTTCCTGCTGATTGACTGCGCTGCCTTCACACCCTGGCCCGGGTCTGCGAAGGGGCGACACTATAGCTACCCTGGTGCGAAGATACAAGCCCTATTCTGGTTCACCAGGGTCCAAAGTGGTAGCATACCATGAATATTCCTCCCAACGATGACGAATGCGCATGTCTATACAGAACGAAATGCCTGGTTACAACGATGTAGACCAGTTACTGAACCAACAAGGGGTAGGTCTCACCCCGGCCGAAATGCACGGTTTGATCAGCGGATTGCTGTGCGGCGGCAACACGGACAGCAGCTGGCAGCCGCTGGTGCACGACCTGACCAACGAAGGTCTCGCCTTTGGCCATGAACTGGCTCAGGCGCTGCGTAACATGCATTCCGCCATCAGCGATTCACTGGATGACGACGGTTTCCTCTTTCAACTGTATCTGCCGGAAGGCGATGCGGTGAGCGTCTTTGACCGTGCCGACGCCCTCGCCGGTTGGGTCAACCACTTCCTGCTTGGTCTTGGCGTTAGCCAGCCGAAGCTGGATAAAGTGAAGGATGAAACCGGGGAAGCGATTGACGATCTGCGTAATATTGCCCAGCTGGGCTACGATGAAGACGAAGATCAGGAAGAGCTGGAGATGTCTCTGGAGGAGATTATCGAGTATGTCCGCGTTGCCGCACTGCTGTGCCACGACACCTTTGCCCGTCAGCAGCCAACCGCACCGGAAGTCCGCAAACCGACATTACACTAACTAAAATTCGTTCAGGGGGCGTCATGACTCAGCAGGAATTTCTATCGCGTCGCCAGACGCTGTTGGCGCAGATGCAGCCAGGCAGCGCGGCGCTGATTTTCGCCGCACCGGAAGCGGTGCGCAGTGCAGATTCGGAATATCCCTACCGGCAGAACAGCGATTTCTGGTACTTCACCGGCTTTAACGAACCGGAAGCGCTGCTGGTGTTGATTAAAAGCGATGAAACCCACAACCATAGCGTGCTGTTCAACCGGGTTCGCGATCTGACCGCTGAGATCTGGTTTGGACGCCGTCTGGGCCAGGAGGCCGCGCCGGCGAAGCTTGGCGTCGACCGGGCGCTGGCGTTCAGCGAAATCAACCAGCAGCTGTATCAGCTGCTCAACGGTCTGGACGCGATCTACTTCGCCCAGGGTGAATATGCCTATGCCGATGAGATTGTGTTCAACGCCCTCGAAAAACTGCGCAAAGGCTCGCGCCAGAATCTGCAGGCGCCGAACTCGGTTATCGACTGGCGGCCCATTGTGCATGAGATGCGCCTGTTTAAATCCGCGGAAGAGCTTGCCGTGATGCGCCGCGCCGGGGAGATCACCGCGCTGGCCCATACCCGGGCGATGGAAAAATGCCGCCCTGGCATGTTCGAATATCAGCTGGAAGGTGAAATTCTCCATGAATTCAACCGCCACGGGGCACGTTTCCCCTCCTATAACACCATCGTTGGCGGCGGCGAAAACGGCTGTATTCTGCACTACACCGAAAACGAATCTGAACTGCGCGACGGCGATTTAGTCCTGATTGACGCCGGCTGCGAGTATCGCGGCTATGCCGGGGACATTACCCGCACCTTCCCGGTAAACGGTAAATTTACCCAGCCGCAGCGCGAGATCTACGACATTGTGCTCGAATCGCTGGAGACCGCGCTGAAACTCTATCGGCCGGGCACCTCGATCTGTCAGGTCAACCAGGAAGTGGTGCGCATTATGATTACCGGCCTGGTGCGGCTGGGGATCCTGAAAGGCGAGATTGACGAGCTTATCGCCAACAACGCCCACCGCCCGTACTTTATGCATGGCCTGAGCCACTGGCTGGGTCTGGATGTGCACGATGTCGGTAATTACGACACCGACCGTTCGCGCGTCCTGGAGCCGGGAATGGTGCTGACCGTCGAGCCAGGACTGTATATCGCCACCGATGCCGACGTGCCGGCGCAGTATCGCGGCATCGGCATCCGTATTGAAGATGACATCGTGATTACCGAAGACGGTAACGAAAATCTCACCGCCGGCGTGGTGAAGAAGGCGGATGAGATCGAGGCGCTGATGGCGGCGGCGCGCCAGTCATGAGCGTGCTGATCGTCGGGGGCGGGATGACCGGCGCGACGCTCGCGCTGGCCATCTCCCGTTTGACTGGCGGCGCGCTGCCGGTCCACCTCATTGAAGCGCAGGATCCGCATTCTTCACGCCACCCTGGCTTTGACGACCGGGCGATCGCCCTGGCTGCGGGCACCTGCCAGCAGCTGGCGCGTATCGGTATCTGGCAACGCCTCGCCGAACGCGCGACGCCCATCCAGCGAGTACACGTCAGCGACCGCGGTCATGCCGGGTTTGTGAATCTGGCGGCCGCGGATTATGGCCTGTCGGCGCTGGGCCAGGTGGTTGAACTCCACGATGTCGGCCAGCGGCTGTTTGGTCTGCTGCGCGAGGCGCCGGGCGTCACGCTGCACTGTCCGGCGAAAGTGGAAGCGGTCAGTCGCAGCCAGGAGAGCGTCAGCCTTACGCTTGAGGGCGGCGAAATCATTAACGGTAAGCTGCTGGTGGCGGCGGACGGTTCCCGTTCGGCACTGGGCGCCCGCTGCGGCATCAGCTGGCAGCAGCAGCCGTATGAGCAGATAGCGATCATTGCTAACGTCAGCACCGCGTTGCCCCACGAAGGTCGCGCCTTCGAGCGCTTTACCGAGCATGGCCCGCTGGCGATGCTGCCGATGTCGCAAGGGCGCTGCTCGCTGGTGTGGTGTCATCCGCAGTCGCGCCGCGATGAGGTGCAGAGCTGGTCTGACGAACGCTTTTGTCAGGAGCTGCAGCAGGCGTTCGGCTGGCGGCTGGGGCGTATTACCCACGCCGGGAAACGCAGCGTCTATCCGCTGGCCCTCACCACCGCCAGCCGCGCGGTGTCGCACCGCCTGGCGCTGGTCGGCAATGCGGCGCAGACGCTGCACCCGATCGCCGGGCAGGGCTTTAATCTCGGCCTGCGCGATGTGATGAGCCTGGCGGAATTACTCGCTGACGCCCATCTCAGCGGCGAAGATGTCGGTCATTATCCGCTGCTGTGCCGCTATCAGGCGCGCAGGGCAGGGGATAAAGCCGCCACCATCGGCGTGACCGATGGGCTGGTGCATCTGTTTGCCAACCGTTGGGCGCCGCTGGTGGCGGGGCGCAACGTCGGTCTGATGGCGATGGAATTATTTACCCCGGCGCGCGATGCGCTGGCGCAGCGTACCCTCGGTTGGGTTCCCCGTTAAGGAGTAGAACGTGCAAAGTGTTGATGTTGCCATTGTTGGCGGTGGAATGGTGGGGCTGGCGGTAGCCTGCGGTCTACAGGGTAGCGGCCTGCGCGTCGCAGTGCTGGAGAAAGCAGAGCCGCGACCGCTGGCCGCCGATGCGCCGCCGGCGCTGCGCGTTTCGGCAATTAATGCCGCCAGCGAAAAGCTGCTGACGAAGCTGGACGTCTGGCGCGAGATCGTCGCCCAGCGGGCCAGCTGCTATCACGGTATGGAAGTATGGGATAAAGACAGCTTTGGCCACATTAGCTTCGATGACCAGAGCATGGGCTTTAGCCACCTTGGCTATATTATCGAAAATGCCGTAGTGCATCATGCATTGTGGCAGAAGGCGCAGCGTTGCGCTGACGTTACCCTGCTGGCTCCGGCGGAACTTCAGCAGGTGGCGTGGGGCGAGAATGAAGCCTTTCTCAGCCTGCAGGACGGCAGCATGCTGACCGCGCGGCTGGTGATCGGCGCCGATGGTGCCAATTCATGGCTGCGCAATAAAGCCGATATTCCGCTGACCTTCTGGGATTACCATCATCATGCGCTGGTGGCGACCATCCGTACCGCTGAGCCGCATCAGGCGGTGGCCCGCCAGGCGTTCCATGGCGACGGGATCCTCGCCTTCCTGCCGCTCAGCGATCCGCACCTGTGCTCGATCGTCTGGTCGCTATCGCCGGGGGAAGCGCAGCGGATGCAGCAGGCTGATGAAACCACCTTCAACCAGGCGCTGAATATCGCGTTCGATAATCGCCTTGGCCTCTGCCAGCTGGCAAGTGAACGTGAAGTTTTCCCGCTGACCGGCCGCTATGCCCGTCAGTTTGCCGCCCACCGGCTGGCGCTGGTCGGCGATGCCGCGCATACCATCCATCCGCTGGCCGGGCAGGGGGTCAACCTCGGTTTTATGGATGCCGCCGAGCTTATTGACGAGCTGAAGCGCCTGCACGCTCAGGGCAAAGATATCGGCCAGCATCTTTATCTGCGCCGCTACGAGCGCAGCCGCAAGCACAGCGCGGCGCTGATGCTGGCGGGCATGCAGGGCTTCCGCGAAATGTTCTCCGGGAGCCATCCGGCGAAGAAATTTCTTCGCGATGTGGGACTCAAACTGGCCGATACGCTGCCTGGCGTGAAACCGCAGCTGATTCGCCAGGCGATGGGCCTCAACGATCTGCCTGCCTGGTTACGTTAACCGCGTCACACTTCTTTCACCCGGCCTGGGCGCCGGGTTTTCCCCCTCATTTGAAATATTCTAATTTCACCTCTTTTTTCGCATTAGATTTATTAATGCGTCCTTTTTTTTGTTAAAGAAATTAGAGCCGTAAAATCGCATAAAACACCATCATTACCTAATTGTCGCGCCGTTAATGTTAATTTTATGTGGCGTAAATCGCTTTTTTCCAGTCAATAACTCTGTAGGCTTTTCGGCGGATTTTAGCCATAAGCTAATGTGATGCCCTGAATGAGCTTATGGTTTAGCGCCGGGTTCGGTGGTAAGTTCAGGCCAAAGAGAACGTTTGCGTCGGCGTCCGTCAGCGATGCCGATGCCGAATTTCGTGGCGCAAAATCGCCGACAATTTCGTGGCTGGTTCCGTTTTATTCGATGAGGAAAAGATGGCTCAACAGACTCCGTTGTATGAACAACACACGCTGTGCGGCGCGCGCATGGTGGATTTCCATGGCTGGATGATGCCGCTGCATTACGGGTCCCAGATTGATGAGCACCATGCGGTGCGCGGCGATGCAGGGATGTTCGATGTGTCGCATATGACCATCGTCGATTTCCACGGCAGCCGGATCCGCGAGTTCTTGCGCTATTTGCTGGCCAACGATGTGGCGAAGCTCACCACCCCAGGCAAAGCGCTCTACACCGGCATGCTGACCGCCTCCGCCGGCGTCATCGACGACCTGATTGTCTATTTCCTTTCTGAAGATTATTTCCGCCTCGTTGTTAACTCCGCCACCCGCGAAAAAGACCTCGCCTGGATCTCCGAACAAGCTGAACCTTACGGCCTTGAAATTACCGTTCGCGACGATCTGTCGCTGATCGCGGTGCAGGGCCCCCAGGCGAAAGCGAAGGCGGCGACGCTGTTTACCGACGCTCAGCGTCAGGCCGTGGAAGGCATGAAGCCGTTCTTCGGCGTGCAGGCCGGCGACCTGTTTATCGCCACCACCGGCTATACCGGCGAAGCGGGTTATGAAATTGCGATGCCGAACGAGCAGGCGGCTGATTTCTGGCGCGGTCTGCTGGACGCTGGCGTTAAGCCGTGCGGTCTTGGGGCGCGCGACACCCTGCGCCTGGAGGCCGGGATGAACCTGTACGGCCAGGAGATGGACGAAGGCGTTTCCCCGCTGGCGGCGAACATGGGCTGGACTATCGCCTGGGAGCCCGCCGATCGTAACTTCATCGGCCGCGAAGCGCTGGAGATGCAGCGCGAAAAAGGCACCGAGCAGCTGGTTGGCCTGGTGATGACCGAGAAAGGCGTCCTGCGCGGTGGTCTGCCGGTCCGTTTTACCGATAGCGACGGTAATCAAAAAGAAGGCATTATCACCAGCGGCACCTTCTCGCCGACGCTGGGCTACAGCATCGCGCTGGCTCGCGTGCCGGCCGGGATTGGCGACACCGCGGTGGTGCAAATCCGTAACCGTGAAATGCCGGTAAAAGTGACTAAACCTGGTTTTGTACGCAATGGCAAAGCCATTGTGTGATTTCCCTTTTTTGGAGATGAATTGATGAGCAACGTACCAGCAGAACTGAAATACAGCAAAGAACACGAGTGGCTGCGTAAAGAAGCGGACGGCACCTATACCGTAGGGATCACCGAGCACGCGCAGGAGCTGCTTGGCGATATGGTTTTCGTTGACCTGCCGGAAGTGGGCGCCACCGTTGAAGCGGGCGCCGATTGCGCGGTTGCCGAATCCGTGAAGGCGGCCTCCGATATCTACGCGCCGATTAGCGGTGAAATCGTTGCCGTCAACGAAGAGCTGAACGACTCTCCGGAACTGGTCAACAGCGACCCGTATACTGACGGCTGGATCTTCAAGATCAAAGCCAGCGACGAAGCGCAGGTTGCCGCGCTGCTGGATGCCGCCGCGTATGAAGCTTTACTGGAAGACGAATAAATACGCTTCATCCTTCACGCTGCAGGGGCGTTGGCTTCCTGGCTCCCCCCGGTCACTTACTTTTGTAAGCTCCCGGGGAGTCGCTGTGTCGCCGCCTTCCTGCAACGCGAATGATTTTGCGTATTCTGGCCCGGTAAGCATCAGCGCTTGCCGGGCAAACCAGTCAGACAACCACGATTCACCGCACGTTTCAGGAACCATCGCTCATGACTCAGACTTTAAGTCAGCTTGAAAACCGCGACGCCTTTATTGAACGTCACATTGGCCCGGACGCTCAGCAACAGCAAGAGATGCTGAAGACCGTCGGCGCGGATTCGCTTAACGCCCTGATCGGCCAGATTGTGCCGCAGGATATCCAGCTGGCGACCCCACCGCAGGTGGGCGACGCGACTACCGAATTCGCCGCGCTGGCGGAGCTGAAGGCGATTGCCAGTCGCAACAAGCGCTTCAAGTCTTACATCGGCATGGGCTATACCGCCGTGCAGCTGCCGCCGGTCATTCAGCGCAACATGCTGGAAAACCCGGGCTGGTATACCGCCTATACCCCTTACCAGCCGGAAGTATCCCAGGGCCGTCTGGAGTCGCTGCTCAACTTCCAGCAGGTCACTCTGGATCTGACCGGGTTGGATATCGCTTCCGCTTCGCTGCTTGATGAAGCCACCGCCGCCGCCGAAGCGATGGCGATGGCCAAACGCGTCAGTAAACTGAAGAGCGCCAACCGCTTCTTCGTTGCCGCCGACGTCCATCCGCAAACCCTGGACGTGGTGCGCACCCGCGCGGAAACCTTCGGTTTCGACGTCATCGTCGATGACGCCGACAAAGTGCTCGATCACCAGGATGTCTTCGGCGTGCTGCTGCAGCAGGTGGGCACCACCGGCGAAATCCACGATTACAGCAAACTGATCGCCGAGCTGAAAGCGCGCAAAGTGATTGTCAGCGTCGCTGCCGACTTTATGGCGCTGGTGCTGCTGACGGCGCCGGGCAAGCAGGGCGCGGATATCGTCTTCGGTTCCGCCCAACGCTTCGGCGTGCCGATGGGCTACGGCGGCCCGCACGCAGCCTTCTTCGCGGCGAAAGATGAATTCAAACGCTCCATGCCGGGCCGGATTATCGGCGTATCGAAAGATGCGGCGGGGAATACCGCGCTGCGCATGGCGATGCAGACTCGCGAGCAGCACATCCGCCGTGAGAAAGCGAACTCCAACATTTGTACCTCGCAGGTTCTGCTGGCCAACATCGCCAGCCTGTACGCGGTATTCCACGGCCCGGCGGGTCTGAAACGTATCGCTGGCCGCATTCATCGTCTGACCGACATTCTGGCCGACGGCCTGCAGAAGAAAGGGCTGAAGCTGCGCCATGCCCACTACTTCGACACCCTGTGCGTCGAAGTGGCGGATAAAGCCGCGGTGCTGGCGCGTGCCGAAGCCCTGCAGATTAACCTGCGCAGCGATATTCACGGCGCGGTGGGCATTACGCTCGATGAAGCGACCACCCGCGAAGATGTGCTGAACCTGTTCCGCGCCATCGTCGGCGACGATCACGGTCTGGATATCGATACCCTGGATAAAGACGTGGCGCTGGATAGCCGTTCGATCCCGGCGGCGATGCTGCGCGACGATGCGATCCTCACCCATCCGGTGTTTAACCGCTACCATAGCGAAACCGAGATGATGCGCTACATGCACGCCCTGGAGCGTAAAGATCTGGCGCTGAACCAGGCGATGATCCCGCTGGGCTCCTGCACCATGAAACTGAACGCCGCGGCGGAGATGATCCCGATCACCTGGCCGGAATTCGCCGAGCTGCACCCGTTCTGCCCGGTCGAGCAGGCGGAAGGGTATCAGCAGATGATCGCCCAGCTTTCCGACTGGCTGGTGAAACTGACCGGCTATGACGCCGTCTGCATGCAGCCGAACTCCGGCGCGCAGGGTGAATATGCTGGTCTGCTGGCGATTCGCCATTATCACGAGAGCCGCAACGAAGGCCATCGCGATATCTGCCTGATCCCTAGCTCCGCGCACGGCACCAACCCGGCTTCCGCGCAGATGGCGGGTATGCAGGTAGTGGTCGTTGCCTGTGATAAAAACGGCAACATCGATCTCGCCGATCTGCGTGAAAAAGCAGAGCAGGCGGGGGCCAATCTCTCCTGCATCATGGTCACCTATCCGTCGACCCACGGCGTGTATGAAGAGACCATTCGCGAAGTGTGCGAGATCGTGCACCAGTTTGGCGGCCAGGTTTATCTCGACGGCGCCAACATGAACGCCCAGGTCGGGATCACCTCTCCGGGCTTTATCGGCGCCGACGTTTCGCACCTCAACCTGCATAAAACGTTCTGCATTCCGCACGGCGGCGGCGGCCCGGGCATGGGCCCAATCGGCGTGAAAGCGCACCTGGCGCCGTTCGTGCCGGGCCACAGCGTGGTACAGATTGAAGGTATGCTGACCCGCCAGGGCGCGGTTTCCGCCGCGCCGTTCGGCAGCGCGTCCATTTTGCCGATCAGCTGGATGTATATCCGCATGATGGGCGCGGAAGGGCTGAAGCAGGCGAGCCAGAACGCGATCCTTAACGCCAACTACATCGCTACCCGGCTGAAAGACGCCTACCCGGTGCTCTACACCGGTCGCGATGGTCGCGTAGCGCACGAATGTATTCTCGATATTCGTCCGCTGAAAGAAGAGACCGGCATTAGCGAGCTGGATATCGCCAAGCGCCTGATCGACTTTGGCTTCCATGCCCCGACCATGTCTTTCCCGGTAGCGGGGACGCTGATGGTTGAGCCGACGGAATCGGAAAGCAAGGTCGAGCTGGACCGCTTTATCGACGCGATGCTGGCGATCCGCGCGGAAATCGACCGCGTCAAAGCCGGCGAATGGCCGTTGGAGGATAACCCTCTGGTGAACGCGCCGCACACCCAGGGCGAGCTGGTGGGCGAGTGGAACCATCCGTACAGCCGCGAGCTGGCGGTATTCCCGGCTGGGTTGCACAACAAGTACTGGCCGACGGTGAAACGTCTGGATGATGTCTACGGCGACCGCAACCTGTTCTGCTCCTGCGTGCCGATGAGCGAATACCAGTAAGTTTGCGTTTTAGCTAAACTTTTAAAGGCGCTGCGGCGCCTTTATTTTTTTGGAGGGAAGGTATGGGAATAGCTCTTATTAGCGGCGCGAGCCGCGGCATAGGCCGGGCGACGGCGCTGCTGCTGGCGCAGGAAGGGTATACCGTGGCGGTCAATTACCATCACAACATTAACGCCGCCACCGAGGTGGTGAATACCATTGTGGCGTCTGGCGGCAAAGCCACGGCGCTGCGGGCGGACATCAGCGATGAAGCGCAGGTGATGGCGATGTTTGAGGCGATCGACCGCATGGGCGAGCCGCTGACGGCGCTGGTCAACAACGCCGGGATCCTGTTTACCCAGTGTACGGTGGAGAGCCTGAGCGCCGAGCGTATTAACCGCGTGCTGGCCACCAACGTCACCGGTTACTTCCTCTGCTGTCGTGAGGCGGTAAAGCGTATGTCACATCGGCATGGCGGCAAGGGCGGGGCGATAGTTAACGTGTCGTCGGCGGCCTCGCGCCTTGGCGCGCCGGGGGAGTACGTTGACTATGCCGCGTCGAAAGGGGCGGTAGATACCCTGACCACCGGGCTGGCGCTGGAGGTGGCGGCGCAGGGGATCCGGGTCAACGGCGTGCGTCCGGGGCTGATTTATACCGAGATGCACGCCTCCGGCGGTGAGCCGGGACGCGTGGATCGAGTGAAAGGTTCGCTACCGATGCAGCGCGGCGGCCTGCCGGAAGAGGTCGCTCAGGCCATTGCCTGGCTGCTGAGCGACAAAGCGTCGTATGTGACGGGTAGCTTCCTTGAACTGGCGGGCGGGAAATAACCCGTAGATGTCTATTGCCCGGCGGCGCTGCGCTTGCCGGCCCTACGGGGTCAAAGCCGAATGGTAGGCCGGGTGGCGGATACGCCTTACCCGGCATAAAAACCGCTAAAGCCCGGCGGCCTACCAGGAGGCCAGCCACAGCCGCAGGCGCATTCCCCAGCCGCTGGTCCAGCCGGTGGTAACCGACTTTACCTCGCCTTGAGAAATGACCACCAGCGTTGGCGTTACCTGGATATCCCACTGCCGCGCCAGCTGGCCGCTTGGATCATTCACCGTCGGCAGCGCCAGTTTCTTCCTGGTCAGCCACTTCTCCAGCGTGACGTTATCGCCGGAACGCAGGGCTACCGTCAGCACATTGCCGCTGTCCGCGGCAAGCGATGCCACCGACGGCGTGGTATAGCGACAAACTCCGCACCAGGTCGCCCAGACGTACAGCAGCAGCGGCTTTTGCTGGCTCATGGCATGCAGATCCAGCGTCCTGCCGTCGAGTGTCTGCAGCGATGTGGCGCTGACGTTTTGCGGCAGCGCGGGCTGGCGAAAATAATCCACCGCCAGGCTCACCGCCGCGCCAATCAGCAGCCACACCGCCAGCTCGCGCAGCCAGCGCCTGATTTTACTGGCCACGGGCTTTCGCCAGCTGCTCTTTCACCAGCCCCTCCAGCTCATCAGCAGGGATCGCGCCGGCCACCATCTGATCGCCGATGATGGTCGCCGGGGTGCCCTGAATATTCAGCACCTGCGACAAAATCAGGTTCATCTTCAGCGAATCCATGGTCTTGTCATCGATTTTTACACTATCGGTGGCGGTTTTCTTCTGCGCGGCGGCGATACTGGCGTCATCGTGATAGCCTTTTTTCGCCATCAGCCGCTGATGCAGCGCCCAGAATTTATCGGGCTGCTGACGCCAGGTGGAGAGCGCGGTTTTAGCGGCATTCACCGAACTCTGCCCTTTAAACGGCAGCAGCTTAACGATGAGCTGGATGTCCGGATTATCGTGGACGATTTTTTCCAGCAGCGGATCAAACTGTTTGCAGTAAGGGCAGTTGTAATCGGTAAACGAGACGATTGTGAGTTTTGGCTCTTTCGCGCCGGTGCGCGGGCTATTCGGATCGTTAAACAGCAGCTGGGCTAACTGGTCATTACCGTTCGATTGTGGTTCTTCCGCCGGGGCGGCGAAGCTGAAGGCCGATACGCACAGCAGTAATAAGGCGGTGATAGCTCTCATGTTATTTTCCTTTAGCGGCGGACAGGGTGGCGAGAAGGTGTTCGCGGTCTAACAGCGCAGGCAGAATCTGTCCCTGCGGCAATTCCGGTCCGTAAATCTGGTTAAACGGCACCGCGGCGCTGCCGCGAGCGGTTAAAAACTGGCTAATGTCAGCGGAGGGGCGGCTCCAGTCGCCGCGCAGGGCGACTACGTCTGGCGCTAACAGCGCCTGCTGGACGTCGTCGCGCAGCAGCACGTTGTATTTATTGGCTTTACAGGTCACGCACCAGTCGGCGGTGACATCAATAAATACCCGCTTATGCTCCGCCAGGGCGCTGGCGATAGCCTGCTCGCTGAGCGGCTGCCAGTTAACCCGGTCGCGGCGCGGGCCCTGGCCGTCCTGTTGGGCGACAAAGGCGACGGCGCCCGCCACCACGATGGCCAGAGCGCCCGCGCGTAGCGCCGTCCGCCAGCGGTAGCGCCAGGCGGTGGCCACTAGCAGGGCGATGGCCAGAATCACCAGCAGGGTAAGCACCGGCGTACGGCCGATGTGGATCGTCAGCAGGCTGACCAGCCATAGCGCTGAACCAAGCATCATTAGCCCCAGCACCACCCGCAGATGATTCATCCAGCGGCCCGGGCGTGGCAGTCGTTGCGCCAGACCCGGCCAGGCAACGATCAGCAGCCACGGCAGGCTCATGCCGATCCCCATGGCGAAGAAAATGCCCCACAGCAGCGGCAGGGGCGCCACCAGCGCCACCGACACGGCGGTACCGAGGAACGGCGCGGTACAGGGCGTCGCCAGCAGGGTGGCGAAGGCGCCCTGCCAGAAATGGCCCATTAAGCCGTTGCCGCCCCTGGTGGCGAGGAAAGTGCTGGCGCTGGAGGATAGGCGGATTTCGAACAGCCCCAATAAACTGGCGCCGAACAGCACCATCACCAGCGCCATCGCGCCGATAAACCACGGGTTCTGGAACTGGATGCCCCAGCCGAGCGCCTGATTCCCCAGGCGTAGCGCGGTCATCATCAGCGCCAGCGCCAGGAACGAGACGACGATCCCGCACACCGAGGCGAGGAACTGCCGCCGCACCGCGCCGCGTTCGCGACCTTCGGTTTGCACCAGCGAGCCGAGCTTCATCGCCAGCACCGGCAGCACGCAGGGCATGACGTTGAGAATAAGCCCGCCGGCCAGCGCCATCAGCAGCACCCAGCCTAACGCCAGCCCCGGCGCGGCGCTGCCGGCGGCGACGGCGATTTGGCTTTCCTGCGCCTGACCGCTATCGGCCAGCACCAGCGACAGCGTTTTGCCGCTCAGGTCCGGCGCCGCTTCGCCCCAGCTGTCGGTGACTGGTACGGTGGCGGTCAACGTAGCGCCGCGGCTGGTAAAGCTCGGCTTACCGAAATCGACATCCTCCATGCTGTCGATAAACAGCGCTGGCTGCTGCCAGCCGGCATCGCGGCGGGCGGTCACCGTCAGTTTGCCGCTGACGTAGCTGGCGGTCAGTTGCGAAGTCAGGCCATCGCGCAGCGGCAGTGTGCCCATCGCGCGGGTAAAATCATAATTAAATCGCTCCCCCGCCGGAGTCGTCATATCCAGCGAAAAGGGATAGTCAGTGAGAATACAGACATTGCTGCAGGTAGAGAGCGTCAGGACGCCGCTAAGCGTCGGCGGTATCTTCCCGCGCAGCGTCATCGGAAAGCTGACGTCGCCGTGATAGCCCTGAGTGGAAATGCCCGCGACGTCGAAGCGCTGCGGCGTCGGCCAGCGCCAGTTCACCTCCAGCGGCGTGTGCCAGGCGATAGCCGGCGCGATGCCGCCTTCCCCTGGCGAGCGCCAGTAGGTTTTCCAGCCCTTTTCCAGCGCTACGTCTAAAAGCAGGCGAGTGTCGCCATTGCTTTCGGTTTGCGCCCGCAGGCGGACGCTGGCGTGTTGATTGTCGGCGGCGCGCAGCCAGCCGCTGTCGGCGGCCTGGCTGACGGGCAGCCATAGCCAAAGCAGGCAGACCAGTAGTCGCCTGAATACCATATACATAAGTTTGCTCCGTAAGTGATGAATTAACCTGAACTGTCAGGAGAATCAATCACTCACGGAAGATGCATAATCGCAGATGCACCCGCAATCGGGGTGGGGAGATAACGCGGGGAGGCCACTGGCGTTCGATACGCGGCGGGATCGCCGCCAGCACCGCCAGCAGCAGGGTGATAGCCAACAGCGCCCCTTCAAACAGCATCGGCGGAACGGCCATCAGCGACTTGGCGCTGAGCTCGCACGGCGTGACCGGCGCCTCGACCTGATCCTGGTTTTGCTGTAGCGACGGGCTGTCGGCGGTGAGGTTCATGACCAGCGCGTGCATCCCGGCCATCCGCTGGGCGGTGCAGGTTAGCACTACCAGACAGGCCAGGAGGACAAAAAGAATGGCTTTGCGTTGTCGCTTAATCATGATTGCCTCAAATATTCACGAGGCTTATCTTAACGGGCGAACGGGTTTTGGCAATGGTAAAGCTGTAAAGAAGTGTCTGGCGGATAAGCAATTAGCCCTCCCCCGGCCGGGAGAGGGCGGTTAGTTACAGGTTCTCACCGTTGCTGGCGATGACCTCTTTGTACCAGTTAAAGCTCTTCTTGCGCGAGCGGGACATATCGCCGGTGCCATCGTCGTGTTTGTTGACGTAGATGAAGCCGTAGCGTTTGCTGTACTGCCCGGTGGTGAAGGAGACGCAGTCGATGCAGCCCCATGGGGTATAGCCCAGCAGATCGACGCCGTCATAAGTGACCGCTTTGATCATCTCTTCGATGTGGGCGCGCAGGTAGTCGATGCGGTAGTCATCGTTGATGCTGCCGTCGGCTTCTACTTTGTCGTAGGCGCCAAAGCCGTTTTCCACGATAAACAGCGGCTTCTGATAACGCTCATACAGTTCACACAGAGAATAGCGCAGGCCGACCGGGTCAATCTGCCAGCCCCAGTCGGAAGCTTTGACGTGCGGGTTCGGCACGCTGCCTTCGAAACCGGAAATGGCGTCGCCAGTGCCGCCCTCGGCTTTCACCGCGTTGGTCATGTAGTAGCTGAAGCCGAGATAGGCGCAGGTACCTTCGCGCAGGATCTGCGCGTCGCCGTCTTCCATCCTGATGTTGAAGCCGCGGCGTTCCCATTCATTCAACACATAGCTCGGGTAGTAACCGCGCAGCTGGACGTCGGTAAAGACGTAGCGCTCGCGCATCGACTCCTGGGCGAACATGACATCTTCCGGTTTGCAGGAGTAAGGGTAGAGGGCGACCATCGCCAGCATGCAGCCGACCTGCATGTCCGGGTTGATGCGCCGCGCCGCTTTCACCGCCAGCGCGCTGGCCACGAACTGGTGGTGCAGCACCTGGTACATGGTCTCTTCCGGATTGTCATGCTCGGTATAGACCACCCCGGAGCAGCAGTAGCCGAACAGCGGCGCGCGCCAGTTGCGCTGGTTGTTGATCTCGTTAAAGGTCATCCAGTATTTCACTTTGTGCTTATAGCGCTCGAAGACCACTTCGGCAAAGCGCACAAAGAAATCGACCACTTTGCGGTTGGTCCAGCCGCCATACTGCTGCACCAGGTGCAGGGGCATCTCGAAGTGGGAGAGAGTGATCACCGGCTCGATGTTGTATTTCAGCAGCTCGTCGAACATGTCGTCGTAGAACTTCAGTCCCTCTTCATTCGGCTGGGTTTCGTCACCCTGCGGGAAGATGCGGGTCCAGGCGATAGAGGTGCGGAAGCATTTGAAGCCCATCTCGGCGAACAGTTTGATGTCTTCTTTGTAGCGACCGTAGAAGTCGACGGCTTCGTGGTTCGGGTAGTATTTTCCCGCTTCGACCTGGTGGGTGATTTCGCGCGGCACGCCGTGCGCCCCGCCGGTCAACACATCGCAGATGCTGGGGCCTTTGCCGCCCTGATCCCAGCCGCCTTCAACCTGATGCGCGGCGACCGCGCCGCCCCATAAAAAATCTTTCGGAAGGGTTAATTTTTTCATCCTGGCTAATCTCTCTAATAACTATTGTTCTCGAGTCTAGCAAAGTGAAAGTGAATGTCACGATATAACAAATTCCGCCAAAGGTAATATGTTACATCAAAAAAACAGGCTGTTATTTTTAGCTGATTTTGCGCGCTAATTTACGTCCGAGGGATTCGAGAATATAGATCACTGGAATTTGCGTTGTAATATCGTAGACCCCGCCAATGCGCGTCTGCGGCACGTGCCAGGAGAGATTGAAATCAGCCAGTTTGGCCAGCCGCGAATGCTCATGGCTGGTAATCGACATTACCTTGCAATGATGCAGACTGAACTGGCTGGCAAAGCGCAGGATCTCTTCCGTCTCGCCAGAGACGGAAAGCACGATCGCCAGCGCGTTGCGGGCCATATCGTTGGTTACCGGAAAATAGGGGTCGTCAATATGGTTGCTGAATTTACCGACGTTGGAGAAGAAGCGTGCGCCATATTTCGCCAGCGCGCCGGAGGTGCCGGCGCCGACAAAAATAATACGTTCGGAGGCGAGAATAATATCGACGGCCTGCTCGAGTAATTCATCGAACTCGTCATTATTGACGCTTTTAAAAAAGCTCATTATTTCGCTGGCGCCGATATTTGCCTGTTGAGGCTCATTCTGCTCGAGATATAATTTAAAGCGCACGCGAAATTCAGAGTAGCCCTCGCACTGCAGTTTGCGGCAGAAGCGTAACACGGTGGTCGTGGAGACCCCGGCGGCCTCGGCCAGTTCGCGGATGGTCATGTACATCACTTTGTCACGATTTTTAATGACGTAGTGGTAGACCATCATCTCAAGATTATTGAGACTGGCGACAGCGGCGTGGGAGAACATACTCACAGGGCGAACTCACAATTCATAATGACCAGGACGGAATTATATCATGCAGGCCAATGACATTACCTTTTTTCAGCGTTTTCAGGACGACATCCTCGCCGGGCGCAAAACCATCACCATTCGCGATGCAGCGGAGTCGCACTTTAAGCCCGGCGATGTGCTGCGCGTTGGGCGCTATGAAGATGACGGCTATTTTTGCACCATTGCCGTGACCGCGACCTCGACGGTGACGCTCGATACGCTGACCGAACAGCATGCGCAACAGGAGAATATGACTCTCGGGCAGCTGCGGCAGGTCATCAGCGACATCTATCCTGGCGAGAGCCAGTTTTATGTCATTGAATTCAAAGCGCTTTAAGATAATCAGGAACAGCTGTGAGTTGAAATAAAAATGTAACTTTATGATTTTAAAGTATTTACAAATATACATCGTTTTATTTTAGCTAACAGGTGTTCACTGGAATCATTCTCAGTTACCCTAAGTGGGCAATGAAAGCGTTCTTGTTTTCACGGAGTCCAGTATGGTTCGCAAACCATTAATCACTCAGGGATATTCTCTGGCAGAGGAAGTTGCCAACAGCATCAGCCACGGGATCGGGCTGGTGTTCGGTATCGTCGGCCTTGTGTTGCTGCTGGTGCAGGCGGCAGATACAAACGCCAGCGCGACGGCGATCGCCAGCTACAGCCTGTACGGCGGCAGCATGATTATGCTGTTCCTCGCTTCCACGCTCTATCACGCGATCCCGCATCAGCGGGCGAAACAGTGGCTGAAGAAATTCGACCACTGCGCCATCTATTTGCTGATTGCCGGGACCTACACGCCGTTTTTGCTGGTGGGGTTGAATTCACCGCTGGCGAAGGGGCTGATGATCGTCATCTGGAGCCTGGCGCTGCTGGGGATCCTGTTTAAGCTGACCATCGCGCACCGCTTTAAAATTTTGTCGCTGGTGACCTATCTGACCATGGGGTGGCTGTCGCTTATCGTGGTCTATCAGCTGGCGGTGAAGCTGGCGGTGGGCGGGGTAACGCTGCTGGCGGTTGGCGGGGTGGTGTACTCGCTGGGGGTCATCTTCTACGTCTGCAAACGTATTCCTTATAACCACGCTATCTGGCACGGCTTCGTGCTCGGCGGCAGCGTGTGTCACTTCCTGGCGATTTATCTTTACATCGGCCAGTCCTGATAAACATCCCACGGTGGCGCTGCGCTTACCGTGGCTACAATACTCTACGGCCTGGAAATTCCACGGTGGCGCTACGCTTACCGTGGCTACGATATTCTGCGGCCGGGTAGCCCGGCTAAGGCGCAAGCGCCGCAAGCCGGGAACTTTTCCTTAATTTTCTTCCAGCGAATACGGCAATGGTTTGATGCTCAGGCTGCCGGCATCGTCGCGTACACGGAACACGCTGTCCGGTTCCATGTCGTTATTCATCACTACCTGGACCATCAGGCTTCCGTCATCCAGCTGTACGGCTGCCAGCACCGTACCGGTGCGGCGCCAGTTGTCGCCCATCTTCAGCTCCAGGTCTTCCCCGGCTTCCGGCACCCGGCTGGCGGTCCCTGACAGCGTCCACAGCGCGCGCTTATTGGCGCCGCGGAATTTCGCCCTCGCGACCATTTCCTGGCCGGTGTAGCAGCCTTTTTTGAAGCTGATGCCGCCCAGCGCCTGCAGGTTGGTGGCCTGCGGAATGAACTGCCCGCTGTTAGCGCTGTCGATAACCGGCAGGCCGGCTTCAATATTCAGCGCCAGCCACTGTTGGCTGTTGTTAAACTGCGCTTCGCCGCGCAACGCGTCGGTGACGCGGTTGGCGGTGTCGACATCGGTCACCAGCAGGAAGCGCTCGCCCGGGTGTTCAAACCACAGCAGGCTGGTGGCGCCTTCGCTGACCACCGGGGTGGCAGCGTCGGGCAAGGCGGCGAACAGCGGCGCCAGCGCGGCGCGCGCCTGGAAGCCGGCTACTCCCAGCAGAACCAGATCGTCGTTGGCGGCAATGGTGACTTTGGAGAAGACGGCATATTTTTTCAGCTCGGTCAGCTGCGCGTCGCGCAGGCTGCGGCGCTCAATCCACGCGAAGCCGCCCTCGCGACGGAATACGCGCAGGTTGCTCCACATCTTGCCTTTGGCATCACAGTGGGCGGCAAGCAGATGCTGGGCATCGGTGAGATGACTCACATCGGCGGTAATCTGCCCCTGCAGATATTTTTCGCTGTCCGGCCCGCTAATTGTCGCCAGCGCCCAGTCATCCAGGGTCATCAGCGTTAACGGCAGACGAGCGGAAGAGGAAGGCTGACGCGGAGGAAAAGGTGTAAAAGCCATAGTCATATCCTGAATCGCTTAACGCAGTGTGTGTGACCAATGGTAAAAGAGCTATAGTGCATTGCAAGTGCTTTCAACAGGCCATTTGTGCGCTGGCGTGAGACAGCCGCCTGACGCAGGGAATCAATAAACCCATCATTATTTTAAGGTTTTTATGGAAGGATGCTCGCATTCAGCGATATTCCTGTAAAGTTACGGCAGAAAACGGGTTAAACTAACCTATATTTTGCTGCTGGAAGGTCAACATGGACATTAACAATAAAGCACGTATCCACTGGGCATGCCGCCGCGGGATGCGCGAACTCGACATCTCCATCATGCCGTTCTTTGAGTATGAGTACGATACCCTCAGCGACGCTGACAAACAGCTGTTCATTCGCCTGCTGGAAAATGACGATCCGGATCTGTTCAACTGGCTGATGAACCACGGCAAACCGGCCGATGCGGAGCTGCAGCGGATGGTAACCTTAATTCAGACACGGAATCGGGAACGTGGTCCTGTGGCAATCTGATCTCCGTATCTCCTGGCGCGCGCAGTGGTTTTCCCTGCTGCTTCACGGCGTGGTGGCGGCCCTGGTGCTGTTGGTTCCCTGGCCGCTGAGCTATACCCCGATCTGGCTGCTGCTGTCGCTGGTGGTCTTCGACTGCGTGCGCAGCCAGCGGCGGATCCATGCCCGTCGCGGGGAGATAAAACTGCTCACCGATTCCCGTCTTCGCTGGCAAAACGCCGAATGGGAAATCCTCGGGACGCCGTGGGTTATCAATAGCGGTATGCTGCTGCGTTTGCGCCATGTCGATACCCGGCGCGGACAGCATCTTTGGCTGGCGGCGGACAGCATGGACGCCGGAGAGTGGCGCGATCTGCGCCGGCTGGTGCTGCAAAAACCGGCGCAGGAGTAAGCCGCGTCAGGAAAAGTGTTCGGCCATTTCGCCGAGGATCTGCTCGCACCAGCTCTGGATGCGCTCGTCGCTCAGGTCGTACTGGTTGGTTTCATCCAGCGCCAGGCCAACGAACAGTTGGCCATCGGCGATCACCGGTTTCGGGCTGGTGAACTCATAGCCTTCGGTTGGCCAGTAGCCGACAAACTTCACGCCCCTGGTCGCCAGCTTGTCATGCAGCATGCCGAGCGCGTCAAGGAACCATTCGCCGTAGCCCAGCTGATCGCCCATGCCGTACAGCGCGACGATCTTTCCCTCGAGGTTCAGGGTGTCCAGCTGATCCCAGACCGCTTCCCAGTCTTCCTGAATTTCGCCGAAATCCCAGGTCGGGATGCCAAGGATCAGTACGTCGTACTGGCTCATCAGCGCGGGGGAGTCATCTTTCAGATTGTGCAGCGTCACCAGTTCGGGGCCGATGATATCGCGGATTTTCTCCGCGGCCATTTCGGTGTAGCAGGTACTGGAGCCGTAAAACAGACCTATATTCATCGCGTAAACATCTCGATTCTTGCCGTGAATGGCGGGCAGTGTACCAGAAAGGCGTCCTCTTAAGGCATAATGAGAGCGTTTAACGAACAAAGAGGCCGATGTGAAACAGGATCTGGCACTAATCGAACAGTTTCTCGATGCCCTTTGGCTGGAGCGCAACCTGGCGGAGAATACGCTCAGCGCCTACCGTCGCGATTTGACGATGTTAGTTGAGTGGTTGCACCATCGCGGCCTGTCGCTGGCAAGCGTTGGCAGCGACGATCTGCAGGCGCTGCTGGCTGAGCGGCAGTCCGGCGGCTACAAAGCCACCAGCACCGCGCGCCTGCTGAGCGCCGTGCGCCGTTTTTTCCAGCATCTGTACCGGGAAAAAATTCGCCCGGACGATCCCAGCGCGCTGCTGGCCTCGCCGAAGCTACCGCAGCGGCTGCCAAAAGATCTCAGTGAGGCGCAGGTTGAGCGCCTGCTGCAGGCGCCGCTGGTGGAGCAGCCGCTGGAATTGCGCGATAAAGCGATGCTGGAGGTGCTGTATGCCACCGGCCTGCGCGTCTCGGAGCTGGTGGGGCTGACGATGAGCGACATCAGCCTGCGGCAGGGCGTGCTGCGGGTGGTGGGAAAAGGCAACAAAGAGCGGCTGGTGCCGCTGGGGGAAGAGGCGGTACTGTGGGTGGAAAATTACCTCGAGTATGGTCGCCCCTGGCTGCTGAACGGCGTGGCGTCGGATGTCTTATTTCCCAGCCAGCGCGCCCAGCAGATGACGCGCCAGACCTTCTGGCATCGGATTAAACACTATGCCGTACTGGCGGGGATCGACAGCGAAAAGCTTTCCCCGCACGTGTTACGCCATGCGTTCGCCACGCATTTGCTCAATCATGGCGCCGATCTGCGCGTGGTGCAGATGCTGTTAGGACACAGCGATCTCTCCACCACGCAGATATACACCCACGTGGCGACCGAGCGTCTGCGACAACTTCATCAACAGCACCACCCGCGGGCGTGAGTGCTGAACAAAAGGACTGAGTATGAAAAAAGGTTTATTGATGTTCACCCTGCTGGCGGCCTCCCTTTCAGGAGCGGCGCACGCCGATAGCGCGGCAATTAAACAGTCGCTGGCGAAGCTGGGTGTGCAGAGCACCGATATTCAACCATCGCCGGTTTCCGGGATGAGCACGGTGCTGACCGACAGCGGCGTGCTGTACGTGACCGACGACGGCAAACATATCATCCAGGGGCCGATGTACGACGTGAGCGGCGCGCAGCCGGTCAACGTCACCAACCAGCTGCTGCTGGGTAAGCTGAACGCGCTGAGCAATGAGATGATTGTCTACAAAGCGCCGAAGGAGCAGCACGTCATCACCGTCTTCACCGATATTACCTGCGGCTACTGTCATAAACTGCACGAGCAGATGAGCGACTACAACGCGCT
Source organism: Klebsiella sp. P1927 (assembly GCF_018204675.1). Classification (NCBI taxonomy): domain Bacteria; kingdom Pseudomonadati; phylum Pseudomonadota; class Gammaproteobacteria; order Enterobacterales; family Enterobacteriaceae; genus Klebsiella; species Klebsiella sp. P1927. Next base: position 532,880 of record NZ_CP073377.1, read on the forward strand.
GGGGATCACCGTGCGTTATCTGGCCTTCCCGCGCCAGGGGCTGCAAAGCCAGGCCGAGCAGGATATGAAAGCGATCTGGTGTGCGAAAGATCGCAACAAAGCGCTGGATGACGCCATGAATGGTAAAGGCGTGCAGCCGGCGAGCTGCAGCGTAGATATCGCCAAACATTACACCCTCGGCGTGCAGATGGGCGTCAACGGTACGCCGGCGATGGTCCTCAGTAACGGCATGGTGCTGCCGGGCTATCAGGGGCCGAAAGAGCTGAAGGCGTTCCTTGATGAGCACAAAAAACAGACAAGCGGTAACTGATTCGCGTGAAACAACAGATACAACTACGCCGCCGCGAGGCGATTGACGGCGTCGAACTCCCCGCCGACCTGCCGCCGCTGCTGCAGCGGCTATATGCCAGCCGCGGGGTGCGCAGCGCGCAGGAGCTGGAGCGCAGCGTCAAAGGCATGCTCCCCTGGACGCAGCTCACCGGCGTTGAAAAAGCGGTCGAGATGCTGCATGACGCGTTCCAGAAAGGGTTGCACATCGTGGTGGTCGGTGATTTTGACGCCGACGGCGCCACCAGCACCGCGCTCAGCGTGTTGGCCCTGCGCGCGCTGGGTTACGGCAACGTCTCCTATCTGGTGCCGAACCGCTTTGAAGACGGCTACGGTTTAAGCCCGGAAGTGGTCGATCAGGCCCATGCTCGCGGCGCGCAGATGATCATGACCGTCGACAACGGGATCTCGTCCCATGCCGGCGTCGATCATGCCCATGCGCTGGGGATCCCGGTGCTGGTGACCGATCACCATCTGCCGGGCGAGACGCTGCCGGCGGCGGAAGCTATCGTTAATCCCAACCTGCGCGATTGCGACTTCCCGTCAAAATCACTGGCCGGGGTGGGGGTGGCGTTTTATCTGATGCTGGCGCTGCGCACTTTTCTGCGCGATAAAGGCTGGTTCGACGCTCGCGGCATCCCCGCGCCGAACCTTGCCGAGCTGCTGGATCTGGTGGCGCTAGGCACCGTCGCGGACGTCGTGCCGCTGGATGCTAATAACCGTATCCTCACCTGGCAGGGGTTAAGCCGCATTCGCGCCGGCAAATGTCGGCCCGGTATTAAGGCGCTGCTGGAAATTGCCAACCGCGATCCGCAAAAGCTGGCGGCCAGCGACCTCGGTTTCGCCCTCGGGCCGCGCCTGAACGCGGCGGGACGGCTGGACGACATGTCGGTCGGCGTCGCGCTGCTGCTGTGCGACAACATCGGCGAAGCGCGGGTGCTGGCCAACGAGCTCGATGCGCTTAATCAGACGCGCAAAGAGATTGAGCAGGGGATGCAGGCGGAAGCGCTAACGCTCTGTCAGCAGCTGGAGCGCAGCGCCGATACCCTGCCCGGCGGGCTGGCGATGTACCATCCGCAATGGCATCAAGGGGTAGTCGGCATTCTCGCCTCGCGGATTAAGGAGCGCTTCCATCGCCCGGTTATCGCTTTTGCGCCTACCGGCGACGGCACGCTGAAAGGCTCCGGCCGTTCCATTCAGGGGTTGCATATGCGCGATGCGCTGGAGCGCCTTGATACGCTTTATCCCGGGCTAATCCTGAAGTTCGGCGGCCACGCGATGGCGGCGGGCTTATCGCTGGAGGAGGCGCGTTTTGAAGAGTTTCAACAGCGCTTCGGCGAGCTGGTGACCGAATGGCTGGATCCTGCGCTGTTGCAGGGCGAGGTGGTTTCCGATGGCCCGCTGGCGGCGGCGGAGATGAGCATGGAAGTGGCGCAGATGCTGCGCGACGCCGGGCCGTGGGGGCAGATGTTCCCGGAACCGCTGTTTGACGGTCGTTTTCGCCTGCTGCAGCAGCGGCTGGTGGGCGAGCGTCACCTGAAGGTGATGGTCGAACCGGTTGACGGCGGGCCGCTGCTGGACGGTATCGCCTTCAACGTGGATACTTCCATCTGGCCGGATAACGGCGTGCGTGAAGTCCAGTTAGCCTACAAGCTCGACATCAACGAGTTCCGCGGCAACCGTAGCCTGCAGCTGATCATCGATCACCTCTGGCCAAATTGACAACAGTGTAGGAATAAGGGCGCGAATCCGGTAGAATTCCGCTCTTATCACCGCATTTTGACAAATCCATTAAAAGAAACCGACCATGTTTGAAATAAATCCGGTAAAAAACCGCATTCAGGACCTCACGGAGCGCTCCGACGTTCTTAGGGGGTATCTTTGACTACGATGCCAAGAAAGAGCGTCTCGAAGAAGTAAACGCCGAGCTGGAACAGCCGGACGTGTGGAACGAACCCGAACGCGCCCAGGCGCTGGGTAAAGAGCGTTCTTCCCTGGAAGCCATCGTAGATACCCTGGATCAGATGTCCCAGGGGCTGGAAGACGTTGCCGGCCTGCTGGATCTGGCCGTGGAAGCGGATGACGAAGAGACCTTTAACGAAGCCGTCGCCGAGCTGGATACCCTGGAAGAGAAGCTGGCGCAGCTTGAGTTCCGCCGCATGTTCTCCGGCGAATACGACAGCGCCGATTGCTACCTTGACATTCAGGCCGGTTCCGGCGGCACCGAAGCCCAGGACTGGGCCAGCATGCTGATGCGCATGTACCTGCGCTGGGCGGAAGCGCGCGGCTTTAAGACCGAAATCATCGAAGAATCCGAAGGTGAAGTCGCGGGGATTAAATCCGTGACCATTAAGATCATTGGCGATTACGCCTACGGCTGGCTGCGTACGGAAACCGGCGTTCATCGTCTGGTGCGTAAGAGCCCGTTCGATTCCGGCGGCCGCCGTCATACCTCCTTCAGCTCCGCGTTCGTTTACCCGGAAGTGGAAGACGATATCGATATCGAAATTAACCCGGCCGACCTGCGCATTGACGTATACCGCGCCTCCGGCGCCGGTGGTCAGCACGTTAACCGTACGGAATCCGCGGTGCGTATTACCCATATCCCGACCGGATTGGTGACGCAGTGCCAGAACGACCGTTCGCAGCACAAAAATAAAGACCAGGCCATGAAGCAGATGAAAGCAAAGCTTTATGAACTGGAGATGCAGAAGAAAAATGCCGAGAAGCAGGCGATGGAAGACAACAAGTCCGATATCGGCTGGGGCAGCCAGATCCGCTCTTACGTGCTGGATGACTCGCGTATTAAAGATCTGCGTACCGGGGTGGAAACCCGCAACACTCAGGCGGTGCTCGATGGCAGCCTGGACCAATTTATCGAAGCAAGTTTGAAAGCAGGGTTATGAGGAACCAACATGTCTGAACAACAAGCACAGGGCGCTGACGCGGCAATTGACCTTAATAATGAACTGAAAACCCGTCGCGAGAAGCTGGCTGCGCTGCGTGAGCAGGGCGTCGCATTCCCGAACGATTTCCGTCGTGACCATACCTCTGACCAACTGCACGCTGACTTCGATGGCAAAGAAAACGAAGAGCTGGAAGCGCTGAACGTTGAAGTGGCCGTTGCTGGCCGCATGATGACCCGTCGTATCATGGGTAAAGCCTCCTTCGTGACCCTGCAGGACGTAGGCGGCCGCATCCAGCTGTACGTGGCGCGTGATGACCTGGCGGAAGGCGTTTATAACGACCAGTTCAAAAAGTGGGACCTCGGCGACATCATCGCCGCCCGCGGTAAGTTGTTCAAGACCAAAACCGGTGAGCTCTCTATCCACTGCACCGAGCTGCGTCTGTTGACTAAAGCTCTGCGCCCGCTGCCGGACAAATTCCACGGCCTGCAGGATCAGGAAGCGCGTTACCGTCAGCGTTACCTGGACCTGATTTCCAACGATGAATCTCGTAAGACCTTCAAAGTGCGTTCGCAGATCCTGGCGGGCATCCGTCAGTTCATGGTTGGCCGCGGCTTTATGGAAGTAGAAACCCCGATGATGCAGGTGATCCCGGGCGGCGCTTCCGCGCGTCCGTTCATCACCCATCATAACGCGCTGGATCTGGACATGTACCTGCGTATCGCGCCGGAACTGTACCTCAAGCGTCTGGTGGTTGGCGGCTTCGAACGCGTCTTCGAGATCAACCGTAACTTCCGTAACGAAGGGATCTCCGTTCGTCATAACCCAGAGTTCACCATGATGGAACTCTACATGGCTTATGCGGATTACAAAGATCTGATCGAGCTGACCGAATCTCTGTTCCGCACCCTGGCGCAGGACATCCTCGGCAATACCGAAGTGCCTTACGGCGACCAGGTGTTCGACTTCGGCAAGCCGTTTGAAAAACTGACCATGCGCGAAGCGATCAAGAAATACCGTCCGGAAACCGAGATGGCGGATCTGGATAACTTTGATTCCGCGAAAGCGATCGCTGAATCTATCGGCATCAAAGTGGAGAAGAGCTGGGGTCTGGGCCGTATCGTGACCGAGATCTTCGAAGAAGTGGCGGAAGCGCACCTGATCCAGCCGACCTTCATCACCGAATACCCGGCGGAAGTTTCTCCGCTGGCGCGCCGTAACGACGTCAACCCGGAAATCACCGACCGCTTTGAATTCTTCATTGGCGGCCGTGAGATCGGTAACGGCTTTAGCGAGCTGAACGACGCCGAAGACCAGGCGCAGCGCTTCCAGGATCAGGTTGATGCGAAAGCCGCAGGCGACGACGAAGCAATGTTCTATGACGAAGACTATGTCACCGCGCTGGAACACGGCCTGCCGCCGACCGCTGGTCTGGGTATCGGTATCGACCGTATGGTCATGCTGTTCACCAACAGCCACACCATCCGCGACGTTATTCTGTTCCCGGCGATGCGTCCGCAGAAATAATCGCCCTTCGCGAAAAGCAAAAAACCCGGCTTGCCGGGTTTTTTTATGTCTGATGTGAGGTCCTAAGGCTGGCGTAGCCTGGCTCAGCGCAGCGCAAGCCGGGGATCCCGGATGACGGCGTAAACGCCTTATCCGGGCTACGCAATGGCGCAGAACCGTAGGCCTGTGCAAGCGTAGCGCCGCCAGGCATTAATGACAGGCACAGGGCTGCGCCTGGCCTGGAGAATAGTTAGCTTACCCGCGCAGACGCGCAACAAAGTCGGTCAGCGCCTGGCGGGCGTCCCGATTTTCCGCTTCCAGCACCATCCACGGGCTGAACGCCCACGGCGTGGCGGCCAGCGCGCTTAACATGGTTGCCAGGTCAACCCACTGATAGTCCATGACTTCATCGTCGTTAGGCTGCACTTCGCTTACCACGCGCGCGGCATATACCGGGCACACTTCGTTCTCAACGATACCGTTTGGGGCGACCGCCCGGTAGCGGAAGGCCGGGTGAACCGGCGCGATATCAGAGATCTCCACACCGAGTTCGAAGCGACAGCGGCGCGTGACGGCCTGCTCGAAGGTCTCGCCCTGCTGGGGGTGTCCGCAGACCGAGTTGGTCCATACCCCGGGCCAGGCTTTTTTGCCCAACGAACGGCGAGTGACCAGTAACTGACCCTGCTGGTTAAACAGCCAGCAGGAAAACGCGAGATGTAAAGGGGTATCAAACGTATGGGCGGCATACTTCTCCAGCATACCGGCAGGCTGATCCTGCTCATCCAGCAAAATGACGTGTTCCCCGGCCATGACGACTCCTGAAAATAAAAAATGACCCGGCACAAACCCGCCGGGTCATGTACTCAGGCCACTAGGGTAGCCCATAAATGGGAGAAAGGCATTACCAAAACAAGCCCTGGAGGCAGCTCTGTGAACGGCAACGCGCAATAGTGAGGAGAGGCCGCCGCGCCGCGTGGCGCAAATATGAATTTCTGCCTGCCGCAGACCGCGCGCTAGGGACGGGGGATAATGGTTTCGCCATCAGGGATGACGCCCTGCGCCGCGGACTGGTATGATATTCGCCCTGATTGCGAGGTAAGTGGTTGTGTTAAGTGCAGGATGCCTGATGATGAAACGCTTTTATATGACACTGATGCTGGCGGCAAGCCTGGTGCTGGCCGGCTGCTCCAGCACCTCCGATTCCGGTGGCACCTACACCGTTAAACGCGGCGATACCCTGTACGGCATCTCCCGCACCACCGGCACCAGCGTTCGCGATCTGGCCCGCCTGAATAACATCTCCCCGCCTTACACCATTGAGGTGGGGCAGAAGCTGAAGCTTAACGGCAGCAGTTCAACGAAGACAACGAAGAAAAAATCTTCCTCTACGCGCACCGCGGCGGTCACGCCTTCGTCCGCGGTACCTCAGTCCTCCTGGCCGCCGGTGGGACAGCGCTGCTGGCGCTGGCCGACCAGCGGCAAAGTGGTCCTGCCTTATTCCACCGCCGATGGCGGCAATAAAGGCATTGATATCGCCGGAACCCGCGGCCAGCCGGTGTATGCCGCCGGGGCGGGCAAGGTGGTCTACGTCGGCAATCAGCTGCGCGGCTATGGCAACCTGATCATGATTAAGCACAGCGAGGATTACATCACCGCCTATGCCCACAACGATAAGCTAATGGTGAATAATGGCCAGAGCGTGAAGGCCGGCCAGCAAATTGCCACCATGGGCAGTACGGATGCCGACTCAGTGCGGCTGCATTTCCAGATCCGCTACCGGGCGACAGCCATCGATCCGCTGCGTTACCTGCCGCCGCAGGGAAGTAAACCTAAGTGCTAAAAGGTTATTTTATCGCCAGTCAGCATCCGGCAGGCTTGTCACAGGGTGCGTAAGGGCTATAATGCTTCTCGCACCTCTTCGCGGGCGTAGTTCAATGGTAGAACGAGAGCTTCCCAAGCTCTATACGAGGGTTCGATTCCCTTCGCCCGCTCCAAATTCAAGTCTCCTGAAGTCTACCCAACTCAATTTTCCCTTGATAAATCAGCGATTATAGCATTCTGTTAGTCTATTGAACTCCGGTAGAGGACTCCACTTTGGTTGCGGGATCGGCGTTTTGCGCTGCTGGCGCTGGAGTCGTAGCGTTTAGTGATATTTCCGCGCTTATCCTGTTTCCGCAGGATGAGTGATTTTACGCAACCGGCTCGCGCTGACGACGACCGATACCGCAGAGGCCGCGGCGGCGCTCCACAGCGCAACATGAATTGACCTTTCATCTGCTGCCAGCAGAACGGCTACGGCGGCGGCTCCCAGGCACTGCCCGAAAGTGCGCATAATGGATAAAACACCGGACGCATAACTCGCGTGCTCACGAATAACGTTTGAGAGCATTTCCCGGTTATTGGGACTCTGAAAGCAGCCAAACCCTATTCCGCATACCAGACTTCGCAGGCAGATATCCCACATTGAAGGTCTGGCGGGTAACGTCGCCAGCAGGATCAAACCGACGACAAATATCACCAGCCCCAGGGTGGATATCGCCGGGGCTGATATCGTGTCCGCCCAACGGCCTGCATGCGGCGCAATCAGCACGATCCCTAATGGCCACGGCGTAAACAGCAGGGCAGACACTACCGGACTGTAGCCGTATTCGCTCTGAAACAGGAAGGGTAGCGCAATAAAGGTGATCCCCTGGCTGACAAAAGCAACCATCGACGTGAAGGCCGCGAGGGTAAAACGTTCATTTTTAAACATGCTCGGCGGCAGTAAGGGATGACCCGTGCGGCGGATTTGCCAGATAAAAGCCATGCCGCTCAGCGCAGCGAGAGCCATCCAGCAAAGGCTGCCGAATTGAGAAGTAGCGTTCTGTAGGCTGTTCGCCGCCATGATCGTCGAACCCAACAGCAGCGCCGACAATATGGCGCCCACGGTGTCGAAGGGCGCCTGCATACGGATCGCATCCCGCGGCAGCGCTCTGACCGCCAGCAGTAAGGCGAGGGTGCCGGGAAGAATGTTTATCGCAAACAGCCATTGCCAGCTAAGAGTGTGAAGGATCGTACCGCCCAATACCGGGCCGATAGCGGAGCTCGAGGCAATGAGCAGGGCATGGAACCCCAGAATGCGGCCAAGTAAGCGTCCGGGAAATACGGACCTGAGTATTGCGGGGGCAATACTCAGCGTCGCCGCGCCGCCGATCCCCTGAAGTACGCGCATACCGATAAGCACTTCGGGCTTATTCGCCAGCGCACAACCCAGTGATGTCAGGGTAAAGGTCGTCAGGCCCGCCAGAAATACGGGGCGATAACCCAGACGGGCCGCAAGCGCCGCGAATATCGCCAGCGTCATCGCAGCCGCCAGCAGATACCCGTTGGCGAACCAGACGGCAATACTGGCAGGTACCTGCATCTCCTGAGCCATGGAGGGCAGGGCAATGTTGATCATGGTGCCATCAAACACGCCCATTAAGGTGGTGGTCATTATTGCGGCCATCACCCGTGCGCGCGCCGGGCCAGGCAGTCCTTCGTCGCCGGGTTGACTGGAAAAGAGCGTCATCATTTGTCCTCTGAGAAGAGTGTATGGATGACAAAACTATAAAGATGGCTTTTACCAGGCGGAAGGCGCACTATTTTCACTTTATTGTTGCATCAAACGCCTTATCTTAATGTGCTGGGAGGAAGGGTAATGTCTGATCCCGATTTTAATTTGCTGGTAGCTCTCGACGTATTGCTGAGTGAAGCGAGTGTCGCAGGTGCGGCTCGTCGTCTGAACCTCAGCACTTCGGCCATGAGCCGGACATTAAGCAGGTTACGCGATGTCACAGGAGACCCGATCCTGGTACGCGCCGGGCGTAACATGGTACTGACCCCGTGGGCCGAAGCGACCCGGGATCGCGCCAGGCGTGCAGTGCACGATGCCAGGGCGGTATTACAGCCCTCAACTGAAACGTTCAGCGCGCAAAATCTGGCGCGTCTTTTTACCATCAGGGCAAACGATGGTTTTGTGGTGGCGTTTGGGCCTGCGCTTATAGCAGCGGTTGCCGACGCAGCGCCGGACGTCTGTATACGCTTCGCGCCTAAGCCGGAAAAAACGTCGCGCTATCTTCGGGAAGGGCTGGTTGATCTGGAGATTGGCGTTCAGAGTAATATGGGGCCAGAAATACGGCTGCAACGACTGTTTGAGGATCGGTTTGTTGGCGTCGTCCGTAAAGGGCACCCGCTGGCTAAGCAGGCTGAAATAGGCGTGAGTGATTATGTCGCCTGGGGCCATGTGGTAGCGTCACCCGAGGGCGCGTTGCACGGATCCGTTGACGATGCGCTGGCCGAACTGGGGACAAAACGTAAAATTGCAAGCGTCGTACCGGGATTTCCGACAGCACTTTCCGTGGCGCTGGAATCGGATCTTATCGCCATGATACCCGCACTCTATTTACTCAATCAGCAGGTAACGGACCAGGTACACCTTTTCGAGCTGCCGTTCAAAAGCCGTCGTATTACGGTATCGCAGATGTGGCACCCAAGAATGGAACGCGACCCCGGTCACCGCTGGCTGAGAGAGCAAATTCTTGCGATATGCGGTGTGGCCCGGTCAGTCATGACTAAGGAGCCTGTATAGCGATTGCTATAACATCAATTTATATTAAATGTATAATTCAATTCATTGATATTTAATATAAAATACATCAATCGAAGTAGCGGTGTAGTAGCTAAATTGAGATGTCCATCTCTGGACCAAATAGACATGTCCGCGCTACCGTCTCGCCACAGCGATCGCTGCTTTCAAAGGATGAGACTCATGACGGCATACGGAACGGCAATTTTCTCAATGAGCGATGTGAACAGACTCACGATCGAAGTCTCCATACTTCGATAGACCGTTTATGTTCTTTCCGCGAGACCTAATCGAAAGCCCTCGTGGTACCTTTAAATTAACAATTAACGATAAATAAAGGACAGCTTCCCTGTCCTTTATTCTTTTTTATTCAGTTTTGCTCTCGCGCGATCGTAATACCTCACCGACCACCGGGGCGGCGGTAAACGCATTTGGCCATCCCGCGTAGAACGCCGCCTGGGCGACTACTTCTCCGGCCTCTTCAGCCGAAAGCCCATTATCCATAGCTCTGTTTAGGTGGTAGCCAATCTGCGCGCTCTGTCCGGCGGCGATTAACGCGCTGACCGTCACCAGACTTCTGTCGCGGGGCGTAAGCGCGGGCCGTTGCCAGAGGTCGAGAAACAGCGGGTCGGCGGTAAATTTAACCAGGCCAGGCGAAATGGGGCCGACATTTTTTTCCACGGTGTCTGCACGCTGTTTCTCTACCTGTTCATTGAGTGGCAGCAGCGTTGGCGAGGCGGCGGGCAGGGCCTCTGCCGTCACGCCCCTGGCTTCAAAGATGGTTTTAGCGACGCTGACGGCTGACATCGCATTGGGCCAGCCAGCGTAGAAGGCGAGGTGAGTAATGATCTCTGACACTTCCGCTGGCGTCACGCCGCTATCGAGCGCAACGGCAATATAGTGCTTCAGCTCGCCTGGCTGGTTGCGGGCAATCAGCATCGCTACGGTCACGATGCTACGGTCGCGGGCGGACAGGGCGTCACGTTGCCAGAGGTCGTTGCTGATGGCCTCGCGGCCGAAGCGCGCCAGCGCCGGGGAGACCGCTTGAATATCAGCGTCCGCAAGGGTGGAAGGGGTAATTTTCATCATAGCTTCATCTCTTTGTTCGTGGGCATAAGTAAAATCAGACAGCACAAGCGACAAGGCTGCCGCGGCAATCACGTTTTTCATGTTTTATTCTCCCTGCTGAACAGGACAGAGGGTTACCGCGTCCACACCTGATGATGGTCTTTGGCTTGCGGCGTGTTTTGCGCCATCACGCCTGTGAGAACGTGCGGCTGGTAGGCTTCTTCCAGATAACGGATGTCTTCCGGGCTCAGTTGAAGGGCTACAGCGTTGACCGCGCCGTCAACATGATGCTTTTGCGTGGCGCCGATCACCGGGGCGGTGACTTTAGTCAGCAGCCAGGCCAGCGAAATTTCGGTCATGGAGACCTGATGCCGTTCGGCAAGTTCGGCGACGCGGGCAATAATGATCCGGTCCTGCTCTGCCGTGCCGTCGTATTTGCCCCGGGCATAATCATCTTCCACCGCTCGCCGCGTGTGGCCTTCTAAGCGGGAGAGACGGCCGCTGGCCAGCGCGCTATAGGGAGTCATGGCGATACCCTCTTCCGCGCACAGCCCGAACAGCTCTCGTTCATCTTCACGCATAATCAGGTTGTAGTGGCTCTGCACAGAAACAAAGGATGTCAGCCCTTCGCGTTCGGCAAGGGCGTTCACCTTCGCCAACTGCCAGGCATAGCAATTGGAAATGCCAATCGCGCGCACCTTGCCGGCGGTCACTGCGGTGTGCAGCGCCTCCAGCACGTCGATAACCGGGGTGTTGTAATCCCAGATGTGGTAGATGTAGAGGTCGATGTAGTCCATCCCGAGGTTTCGCAGACTCTGGTCAAGCGAGCGGGCTATCGCCTGTTTTCCGCTGATCCCCTCGGCAATCTGGGCAGCGGTTCGTGGCAGAAACTTGGTGGCCAGCACCACCTCCTCGCGTTTTGCCATCTCCCGCAGCGCCCGGCCAACGTACCGTTCGCTGGAGCCGTTCTGATAGGCGATGGCGGTATCGTAAAAATTGATGCCCTGTTCCAGAGCGTGGCGGATGATGTCCCGGCTGGCTGTTTCGTCCAGCGTCCAGCGATGCTGACCCGTTGACGGATCGCCAAACCCCATACATCCCATGCAGATACGGGAGACCAGTAAGTCACTCTTCCCGAGCCGGGTATACTGCATCGTTATTTTCTCCCTTTGGGTTATTCCACCAGAGTTTTAAGCTGCGCGATCAGTCTGGCCGCGTGTTCCCGGGCAAGCGTTTTTTGCTGAGCGATTTTGTAGGCATCCCGGTCGGCGTAGCTAATACCGCAGGTATAAACCGGCGCCAGCAGCTCAAGATTGCACAGCCTGGCCGTGGTCTCGAAGGGAAGGAGATACTCCTCAATGGCATGGCCAAAGAAACCGTCAGCGGTATAGAGCGCCTGTGGCGCTCCCGTGGTGAAGGAGAGGATCAGCTTTTTACCACCCAGTTTCGCCGTTGAGCCATGGGCGAAGCCGTGGACAAATACCTCGTCCAGCCACTGTTTCATTAACCCGGGCAGCCCATACCAGCTAAAGGGAAACTGCCAGACAATCACATCCGCCTGCAGCAGGCTTTCCTGCTCAGCGGCGATGTTGAATTTGCCGTCCGGATAGAGCCAGTCCAGACGACGGATTTCCGCATCAGGCAGGGCGGTCGCCAGCTCATCGAGGATGGTGGCGTTGGCGATGGAATGGTTAAGATCCGGATGCCCGGAAACGACAAGAATATGAGCCATTCCCAACGTTACTCCTGATGTTTAAATTCAGCAGAGAAGAGATTTTCCCAGCTAATAAACGAGCCGAGTGGAATACACTCGAAGGTTAATAGACCCGCTTTTGCCAGCGGAAATTCGGCCATGACATTATTCGCCTCTTCCACGGTGTCGCACTCGAGGAAAATAGCGACGCCGGGTCGATCCTGACGGAAATAGATGTCGCGAATAAAGCCTGACTTGTACAGTCCCCAGGCGTGCAGGGCTTCTGCGGTAAGGTGCGGCGCATAGTGTTCCAGCGTCGCGCCGGGGGCAGGGATATCCAGACATAAAATTCGCATAGTTGTCTCCGGAAAGTCGTTATCAGCGGGAAGAGACAAAAGTATACGAGCCGCAGGGGGGGAAGATTAGGCGGTCATTGACTTAAGAATATTTAGCCTGTACTTAATAATCAGGCGAGGGTGTCTTAAGGAGATGCTATGAATAACGCGCTTTATAATCAGATACGCATCTTTCAGAGCATTGCGCGCGAGGGCAATATCTCGGCCGCCGCGCGCAAGCTCGAAATCACGCCGCCGTCGGTCAGCAATGCGCTCAGGCTGCTGGAGGAGCATATTGGCCACCCCCTTTTTGTGCGCACTACCCGGCGTATCGAGCTGACGGAAACCGGGCAACAGCTGCTGGAGCAGACCGCCGCGGCGGTGGAGACACTGGAAAAGTCGCTGGAAATCATCCGCGACCAGAATCAGGAGCCCTCCGGGGCAGTGAGAATAACCCTCTCGCGCTTTGCCTACCTGCTTATTCTCAAACCGGCGATGGCGGCATTTTGTCAGCAATATCCGGGGATCCAGCTGGAAATATCGGTCTATGACGGTACCGTCAATATTATTGAAGAACGTTTCGACCTTGGGATCCGCTTTGGCGATATTCTCGAAGGCGGCGTGGTCGCCCGCCCGTTAATGAAGCCGTTTCGTGAAGGGCTATACGCCTCCTCTGCCTATCTTGCCGAATATGGCGTGCCCGCGATGCCTGCCGATCTCCATCATCACCGGCTGATTGGCTATCGCTTTATTACCAACAACCGCATCCTGCCGCTGATCCTCAATGACCACGGCGAGCAGCTCACCGTCGAGATGCCCGGACAGTTAATCAGCAATGATATTGACGTCATGGCCGACGGTATTCGCCACGGACTGGGGATTGGCCGTTTATTTGAACCAATCCTGCAATTACAGCCCGATCGTGAGCAGTTTATTCCCGTGATGGAGGACTACTGGAAAACCTATCCGCCGGTTTATCTCTATTACCCAAAAAACGCGGGCAGAACGAAAAGGGTGAAAGCCCTGATTGATTTCCTGATAATGCATGCCGCGGATGATGCAGAGAAAGTCGGGTCTTCCCGCTAGCGTTCAGCTCAGATCGTGCAGCGCTTTGTCCAGCGGCGGGGAAAGCTGAATATCCTGAAACGCAACCGCCAGTCCGCCACGCTCCGGTGAGCAGCACATGACGCCCGCTTTCACCGGGCCTGGCGGAAAGTAGCCGAGCCGCAGCAGCGGCCAGCGCTCGCCGTCGGTTGAATACTGCAGCCTTAACGCGTCGCCCTTGCGGGTCAGCCGCAGCCAGAAGGTGCGCGGGTCGCCGGGGAAAAGCCCGGTGGCCCAGTCGGAGTGGGTTAGCGTCAGTACGCTGCCGATGGCCGGGGCATCGTCATTGAATTCAATTCCCGCCTTCAGCCAGGTCTGCTCGTCGGCCATCATCATCAGCCCGGCCTGGTCGTAAAGCGTGGTGAAATCCGCACAGATTTTTGCCTGCAGGGTAAAATCGCCCGCCACTTCTGCGGCATAGAGATGGCCAGAGAAGCGCTCGAAGCCATACCAGGTATGGCGCCAGAAGTCGGTATGCTTATTAGTGACCACCGTCAGGCCGTCGGAATCGCGGCGCCACTCGGCAGGTTCATTGATCCAGTGAAAGTACGGCTGCATTTTTCCTCCGGGATATGCTTTCAGACAGGGTTATAACAGCGACTGCAGCGCGGGTGACGCCATGCTGGCCTCAAAGGGAATAATCTCTGTACGGGCGAGACCCAGCTGCTGGAAGGGATCCTGGCTCAGACGCGCTTGCAGAGTTTCCCGGCTATCGCATTTTGCCAGAATGACGCCGCCGGTGCGGGGAATACGGCGGCCGGAGGCGAGAAAGAGGCCGTCGGCATAGCCTTTTTTGAGCCATTCGATGTGGGCGGGGATCGCACGGTCAACCTCTTCGAGCGGTTTTATATACGTTAAAACAACCACATAAATCGTACTCATCCTGAAAGCCCTGGCAATCCAATGGGATCTCCAGCCTGACATATTTCGATGATGGATAAAAGAAAACGCGGCATTTTTCCGTGCTATTTAGCAGGGATGGCGGGGCGCAACATCCCGGATGCTCATCGCAGACGTGAATTAATATATATGTTTTTGCGCATGTATATTGATCTTTCTTTGTGGCCCCGTATGCTGTCCGTCACGCTTGAGGAGAAATCATGTCTTTATTGCCCCTGCAACTGTTCAAAAACCTCGCCGATGAAACTCGGCTGGGGATCGTATTGCTGCTCAAGGCGCGTGGAGAGCTGTGCGTGTGCGATCTCTGTACGGCGCTCGCCCAGTCCCAGCCCAAGATCTCCCGCCATCTGGCGATGCTCCGTGAGAGCGGATTGCTGCTGGATCGTAAACAGGGTAAGTGGGTCCATTACCGCCTCTCTCCGCAGATGCCGGCCTGGGCGGCGCAGGTGATTGAGCAGGCCTGGCTCAGTCAGCAGGAGGATGTGCGGCTGATGATCAGCAGACTGGCTGGCGGGCCGGGTTGCCGGTAAAAAATTTATCTTAACATATATGATTTTTCGAATGTGATTGGCGGAGGAACGATGTTGCTGGCAGGTACGATTTTTATCCTGACCCTGGTGCTGGTGATCTGGCAGCCGCGGGGGTTAGGGATCGGCTGGAGCGCGGCATTTGGCGCGGCGCTGGCGCTGGCCACCGGTGGCGTACAGGTAGCCGATATCCCGGTGGTATGGCATATCGTCTGGAATGCGACCGCCACCTTTATCGCCGTTATCATTATCAGCCTGCTGCTTGATGAGTCTGGCTTTTTCGAATGGGCCGCGCTGCACGTTTCCCGCTGGGGAAGAGGCCGGGGTCGTCTGCTGTTTACCTGGATTATCCTGCTCGGCGCGGCTGTGGCGGCGCTGTTTGCCAACGATGGGGCGGCGCTGATCCTCACGCCAATCGTGATTGCCATGCTGCGAGCGCTGGGGTTCAGCAAGGGAACGATGCTGGCCTTTGTCATGGCCGCCGGATTTATTGCCGATACCGCCAGCCTGCCGCTGGTGGTGTCGAATCTGGTGAATATCGTTTCGGCAGATTTCTTTGCCATCGGCTTCAGGGAGTACGCTTCGGTGATGGTGCCGGTCGATCTCGCGGCGATCCTCACCACCCTGGCGATGCTGCACCTGTTCTTTCGCAAGGATATCCCGCCGGCCTGGGATATGGCGTTACTAAAAGCGCCGGCCACGGCGATAAAAGATCCAGCGACGTTCCGCACCGGCTGGGGCGTGCTGCTGCTGTTGCTGGCTGGCTTTTTCGTCCTTGAACCGCTGGGGATCCCGGTCAGCGCCATCGCGGCGCTCGGCGCCGGGATCCTGTTTGCTGTCGCGAAGCGCGGGCGGGTAATTAACACCGGCAAGGTGCTGCGCGGCGCCCCGTGGCAGATAGTGATCTTCTCGCTGGGAATGTATCTGGTGGTGTATGGTCTGCGAAACGCCGGGTTAACGGATTATCTGACCACGGTGCTGAACATGCTGGCGGAGCGCGGCCTCTGGGCCGCGACGCTGGGCACCGGTATCCTGTCGGCCTTCCTCTCTTCAATAATGAATAATATGCCCAGCGTACTGGTCGGCGCCCTGTCGATTGATGGCAGCACGGCAACAGGGACGATCAAAGAGGCCATGATTTATGCCAACGTCATCGGCTGCGATCTGGGGCCCAAGATCACGCCAATTGGTAGCCTGGCCACGCTGCTGTGGCTGCATGTGCTGGCGCAGAAGCACATCACCATCGGTTGGGGGTATTATTTCCGCTGCGGCATCACCATGACCCTGCCGGTGCTGCTTGTGACGCTGGCCGCGCTGGCGCTGCGTCTCTCCTTCAACCAGCCATGAGAACGTACTATGAGCATCACCATTTACCATAACCCTGACTGCGGCACCTCGCGTAATACGCTGGCGCTGATCCGTAACAGCGGCGCCGAGCCCACCGTTATCTATTATCTGGAGACGCCGCCGTCGGGTGATGAGCTGCGCCAGCTGCTCGCCGCGATGGGGATCCCGGTGCGCGCGCTGCTGCGGAAAAACGTCGAACCCTACGACGCGCTGGGCCTGGCGGAAGACCGGTTTACTGACGACCAGATAATCGACTTTATGCTTCAGCATCCGATCCTGATTAACCGTCCGATCGTAACGACGCCGCAGGGCACCCGACTCTGCCGCCCGTCAGAGGTGGTGCTGGAGATCCTGACGGCGCCACAAAAAGGCGCATTCGTGAAGGAGGACGGTGAGCCAGTCATTGATGCCGCAGGGCAGCGTGTGAAATAGCGCGCAGAATGGCGCCGGCTGTAGCAGCCGGCATGCCGTGTTAAACCTGCTGTATGGTAGGCTCTCCAGGTATGTAGCGCCTGGATTGCTGACAATATTCTCGCTTAGCGCTATTTCTCCACTATCCAGTCTGTTTCCCTTACTTTTCCTGCCGTTATACACCGCCTCTGCGCCGGTGGTTTATGTCTCTCGATAAATTATTAACTGTTTGTTTTTAATGGGTAAAATTTCGTTTTGTGCGTAATGATATAAAGTCAACGTCGTTTGCATTATTGCGAACATTAAATCTGTAAAACTAGATGTTTGTCGACTTTTCATCTAAAAAGGGAAGGTAAGGGGCTGGACAAAACCATTGCGTGGTTATCAAATGGTTAAAAATGCTCGTGTTTGATGTTAATGCAAACAAATTATAAATCGTCAGCCTGCTTTATACGGTTAACTTGCGCTGCGGCGCACCTTACCTGGAGAATTTATGCATTCCTCTGTTAATAAAAACGAAAGCCGTACCTTTTTCGGCCATCCTTATCCGCTGGGCTCCCTGTTCTTCACTGAAATGTGGGAGCGCTTCTCGTTTTACGGCATCCGTCCTTTACTGATCCTGTTTATGGCGGCGACAGTGTACGACGGCGGCATGGGCCTGGCGCGAGAGAACGCCTCGGCGATCGTTGGGATTTTTGCCGGCAGTATGTATCTGGCCGCGCTGCCTGGCGGCTGGCTGGCGGATAACTGGCTTGGCCAACAACGCGCCGTCTGGTACGGCTCTATCCTGATCGCCCTGGGGCACCTGTCGATCGCTCTGTCAGCATGGCTGGGCAACGATCTGTTCTTTATCGGTCTGATGTTTATCGTCCTGGGTTCCGGGTTGTTTAAAACCTGTATCTCGGTGATGGTCGGCACCCTGTATAAAAAGGGCGACGCGCGCCGCGACGGTGGTTTTTCGCTGTTTTACATGGGGATCAACATCGGCTCGTTTATCGCGCCATTGATCTCTGGCTGGCTTATCAAATCGCATGGCTGGCACTGGGGCTTCGGCATCGGGGGGATCGGGATGCTGGTGGCGCTGATCATTTTCCGTGTCTTTGCCGTACCGTCGATGAAGCGCTATGACGCGGAGGTTGGCCTCGATTCCACCTGGAACAGCCCGGTGGCGAAAAAGAATGGCGTTGGAGCGTGGCTGCTGGCGCTGGCTCTGGGAGTGGCGGTGCTGGTCACGCTTATCAGCCTGGGCACGATCGTGATTAACCCGGTGGCGGTGGCCAGCGTGCTGGTCTATGTAATTGCCGCCTCCGTGGCGCTCTATTTCATCTGGCTGTTCGTCTTCGCCGGACTCAACCGTAAAGAGCGGGCGCGCCTGCTGGTATGCTTTATTTTGCTGGTCTCGGCGGCCTTTTTCTGGTCCGCGTTTGAACAGAAACCGACCTCCTTCAACCTGTTTGCTAACGACTATACCAACCGGATGATCGGCGATTTTGAGATCCCCGCGGTCTGGTTCCAGTCGATTAACGCCTTGTTTATCATTCTCCTCGCGCCGGTATTCAGCTGGGCGTGGCCTGCGCTGGCGCGTAAAAACGTTCGTCCGGGCAGTATGACCAAATTCGTGATTGGCATCCTGTGCGCAGCGGCGGGCTTTGGCCTGATGATGCTGGCGGCGCAGAACGTTCTGAGCAACGGCGGGGCCGGTGTGTCGCCGCTGTGGCTGGTGGGCAGCATCCTGATGCTGACGCTCGGTGAACTGTGCCTCAGCCCGATTGGGCTGGCGACCATGACTCTGCTGGCGCCGGAGAGAATGCGCGGCCAGATGATGGGGCTGTGGTTTTGCGCCAGCGCGCTGGGTAACCTGGCGGCGGGCCTGATCGGCGGTCATGTGAAGGCCGATCAGCTGTCGTTGCTGCCGGACCTCTTCGCCCGCTGCTCCATCGCATTGCTGATCTGCGCCGCCGTGCTGGCCGTGCTGATTGTCCCGGTCCGCCGGATGCTGGAGAACAGTCGGTCCAGCGCCGCGCAAAAATCCCTCAGCAACGCCTGACGCGATCCTCAGGCCGGCCCTACGGGGCCGGCTTGTTTTTTGTCCAATCCCCGCCCCAGCAGAACAAAATCCCCTTTTCACAATGCGCGATGTCCCATAACGTGAGCGTGTTCTTTGAAATCACGTCGCTTTCCGGTCCATAGTGTAGTCAGGTTTACTATGTGGTTAATATAAGGACACACCTATGCCAGCAGTCATTGATAAAGCATTGGATTTCATCGGTGGTATGAATACGTCTGAGCCAGTACCACAGTCTATGGATGAAAGTACCGCGAAGGGAATTCTCAAATATTTAAAAGAACTGGGCGTACCCGCCACCCCGGCCGACGTCGCTGCGCGCGGCCAACAGCAGGGCTGGAGCGCTGGGTTTACCGACAAAGTGGCGGAGTGGGCTGAACGGGTCGCCGCCGGCGAACGGCTGGTGATTAAGCATCCGGAATTCTTTTCCACCTATATGCGGGAAGAGCTGCGCGCCCTGGTGTAATCGCCGCGCATCCACCCCGCCTCTTCAGCTTAATGCCTTCCCCTATTGGGAAGGCATTTTTGTTACTGCCCTCGATAGCCGCCGCCCAGGGCTTTGATCAGGGTAATGTCGGTGCTTAGCCGCTGGGCCTCAATGTCCAGCAGCAACAGCTGCTGGGCGAGGACCGCCCGGCGGGCTTCTTCGGCGGCGTAGCGGCTGAGGAGGCCGCGCTGATAATGAGCGCGAGCGCTATCGGTGGTGGTCTGCGCCGCGGTGACTTTTAGCTGCTGCAGCGCGCGCTGCTGATTCAGGTCGTTAAGCTGGCTGGAGCTGATGGCGACATCGCGAACCGCATCCAGCACCGCCTGGTTGTACTGTTTGATCAGGATGTTGCTGGCGGTGCGTACCGACTGCAGATTAGCGTTCAGACGGCCGCCGTCGAAGATCGGCAGATACAGCCCGGGCAGCAGGTTGATCTGCTGGAAAGAGGACTTAAACAGATCCCCGACGCTCAGGGCGTTATAGCCCCAGAACGCTTTGATATCAAAATGGGGGTAGAAGGCCGCTTTCGCCGCATCGACCTGGCTCAGGGAGGCGGTGACGTAGCCGCGCAGCGCCTGCAGGTCCGGACGGCGGGCCAGCAGCTCGAAAGAGAGCGACGGCGGCAGCGTCTCCTGGAGCGCCGGCAGCGCCACCGGATGGATGGCCGGCATGCTCTGCGCATCGGCGCCGATCAGCGCCCGCAGGGTTTCACGATACTGGGTCAGCATCCCCTCGGCGCTAATGATCTGCTGGCGAGCGGCGAGCTGTTCGGCCTGGGCGTTGGCCACATCCACACTGTCTTCCAGACCGCGCCGGGTCCGGTGCTCGTGGGCTTCCACCGAGAATCGGGCAATGCCCTCCAGCTCCTGCAGCAGCGCGATTTTCTGGAACGTCGCCTGCATGGCGAAATAGAGCTGCGCCACGCTGCTGGCGATGTCGAGCTCAATGCCGGCGGTCTCCGCCAGCCGGGCGTTTTTCTCGCCAATAGCGGCGGCGACCCGGGCGCGATCGGCCCCCCAGAGATCGATATTCAGCTGCGCCCCGACGCCAACGGTATTCAGCGTATACCAGGGGCCGTTTTTATCCACCGGCAGGGAGTATGAGTAGGGCCAGCTAAAGGATTTGTCGGTGATCCGCAGGCGGTTTTGCGCCGCGACGGCGGTAGCCTGCAGGCCCATCGCCGACCGGGCGAGTTCCACCGTGGACTGCGACTGGGAGATGCGCAGCCGGGCGGCCTGCATGGTCGGCGAGTTCTGCAGCGCCCGGTTGATCAGCATATTGAGCTGAGGATCATCATAGGCCTCCCACCAGCGGGCGGCCGGCCAGTCGCTGTTCGCCAGGTGGATCACCTGCGCCAGCTGGGCCTGCTGCGGATTGACGATGGCGACCTGGGCAGGCTCATCCTGGATCAGCGCGCAGCCGCTGAGCAACGTCAGCGTCAGGGTAAAAAGAGTGCCGCGCAGGCGCGCGGAGAAAGGAAGGATCATCATGACGTTTTAGCCTGTTGCTCAGTCGCTATCGGTGTCGGCCCCCAGTCGGGCAGGGCGGCCAGCGCCGGGCCAAAGGGGTTAGTCAGTTCGGCGGTCAGCTGTTCGCCAGGCGCCGTCGCCTCCTGTTCGATACGTTCAGCGTAGCGCCGCAGCTGTTCGGCGCAGCGGGCCAGGGTCGGGTCTCCCGGCGCGGCGTTGAGTCGGTAGCCTTCGCTGAGGCGGGCGATCTCCTCGGCCTGGGCGAGGGTGGCGCGCATCGGCCAGTCTTTCGCCTGGGGCCAGGGGTGAGCATACGTGCCCAGCGGTTCGGCGCGAACCCGGTGGATCAGCGCTTCGCTGTCGGTGAAGGCGACAAGCAGGGGAGCCAGCGGAACCGCCTCCTTCGGGGCGGCGAGGCAGTCCGCCAGCCGGCGATAGAGTGCCGCAAGGCGGGTTTTCAGCTGCGGCGCTTCGCTGTCCGGCCAGAGATACAAATGAACAATGGAGGAGACCAGCACCCCGAGCAGGATGCCCAGCACCCGATCCCGGAGCTCGGTGAGGTTCGTCAGCGGAGCAAACCAGCTGAGAAAGGCCAGCGCAAAGGTGAAACCAATCTGGATCCCGGCGTAGGCGATACGCTCCGAGCCGGCGGCAATCCACGCCGCCAGCGCCAGCACCGGCAGGGACATCGCCAGCAGGCCCGTCAGCGAATCGGTCCAGGGCTGGACAAAGACGATTAACAGCAGCGCCAGCAGGGAGGCGAGCAGCGCCCCGCCGATGCGCAGCCATGTCTTTTGCATCGTGGCGCCCAGCCCGGGCTGGGCGACGATCACGCAGCTCAGCATAATGGTATGTAGACCCTGCCAGTCGGCAGCGGTATAGAAGACATAGCAGATTAGGGTCGCCAGCAGGGTCTTGAGCGCAAAATGGAGATATGCCGGGTTGCGCCAGGCGTCCGGCGCCAGCAGGGGCGCCTTCTCCACCTCACCCTGCGGCAGGGCAACCGGCTCACCCTGCGCCAGCCGCTGCAGAGTGGTAGCCATCTCCTGCAGAACAGCGCGATTGACGCCGCGACCGCTGAGCGTCAGGGGAGGAATAGCGCCGTCAAACGGCTCCTCGCTAAGGGCGTTCTTCAGCTGAAGTACCGCCTGCGACAGCTGCTGGCGATCGTCACTATCCGCCTCGTCTGCTTGCAGCAGGGCCGCCAGCTGGTAGCAGCGCAAAGTGGCGGCCAGCCGCGAGCGCCAGGCCAGGGGATCGGCGGCGATCTCCGGTGTCGCCCGGCTGGCCTGGGCGAACAGCGACTGCAGCTGATTGAACTGCGCGGCGGTCTCGCCGAAGGTCGGTGGCGCTTCAGCGTCCGGGGCCGCCAGCCGCCGGGCGACCTCGTGCAGCATCCCGGCCAGGCGCGCCTTAAACTGGTTACCGGGAAAGGCCTGCTGAAAGCAGGCGTTGACCAGCAGGGTGACGAGGATCGCGGTGTTAATCGCCACCCACAGCCAAAGCAGCAGCCGCACCAGGATCTCGCTCTGGCTGGTCATCGACGGGAAGGTCTGAGCGTAAATCACCGCCAGCGCCACCACGAAAAAGGCCAGTCCCAGCTTGCCCAGCACCCGCATCAGATAGAGGGCGCAGAAAAAGAGCGCCACGGAGGCCGCCAGGCGGATCAGCGGGTAGTCATAGGTCCACTTGATGATCAGCAGCACGCCGCCGAGCGCCACGGTGACGGTGACAAAAAAGACCACGCTGACCAGCTTAATCATCAACACGTTAGGCTGGCTGACGTAGAACACGACGATCAGCGCAACGGCCAGGAAAGGGATCTGCAGGGTCATAAACAGGGTGATGAGCACCGCGCAGCTTAGCGTCAGGCGCAGCGTGTAGCTGGCGCGTCCCGGCGCGTCGCGCAGTTCCTGGCGTAAAAAATGGGCGAGAGGAAACATAGCGTCGCCCGGCTACGGCTGCAGCACGGCGCTGGCCGAGGCGCCCATGCGGAACAGTTCCGGGTCGGGATCGCTGACGGCGATTTTCACCGGGAAGCGCTGCGAGACGTGGACCCAGTTAATGCTTTTCTGGATCAGCGGCAGCCCTTCGATGACGCTCCCACCTTCGGGCAGGACCCCGGAGCCGACCGAATCCACCACCCCGTTAAAGGTCCGGTTGTGGTTGGTCATCACGGTGATCCGCGCCGCCACGCCGGGGCGCACGTTGTTCAGGTCGGTTTCGCGGAAGTTCGCGATCACATACCAGCGGTCGTCATCAAGCAGGGTGAAGACCGGCTTCAGCGCCGAGGCGTACTGGCCGACGGTGGTTTTCAGCGCCACCACCACGCCGTTGAACGGCGCGCGCACTTCGGTAAATTCCAGATGCAGTTCAGCGAGGGCGATTTGCGCCAGGACCCCGGCGCGTTGCGCCACCATGGCATCCACGCCGGTCACGGCCGCCGAGGCCTGTTTGGCCTGCAGCAGCGTGGCCTCCAGCTCCGCCCGCGCCGCTTTCTCAGCGGTGCGCGCCTGATCGAGATCTTCCTGGGAAGCGAACCCCTGCGGCACCAGCGGCTCAAGGCGGATACGCGTGGAGGTGGTCTGCTTAACCAGCGCTCTGGCGCGCTCGACGGCGGCCGCCACCGACTGGGCGTTATACTCCTGCGCTTTGATAGTGCGCTGGGTCAGCATGATCTGCGCGTCGAGGGTCGTCAGCCGGGCTTTCGCGTCATCGAGCATTGCCTGATAGGGGCGGGGGTCGATGCGGAACAACAGATCGCCTTTTCTCACCCGCTGGTTATCGCGAATGGGCATCTCCACGATGCGTCCGCTGACCTCGGGCACTACATCGATGGTATCGGCATAGACATAGGCGTCATTGGTCTCCGGCGAGGTTTGCAACTGCCAGATAACGAGGATCAGCGCCAGGATGGCGGCAAGGACCAGCGCCAGCAGAGGCCACTTTTTGCGTAACAGGGAAGTGCGGGAAGTTGTCATAAGCGATCAGTGAACAAAAAACAGAAACCACAGCAACGTGGCGAACAGGAACATCAGCGCGACGTAGCTGAAGACCAGGGGAGAAAAGCGCGGCTGCCAGCCTTTACGGGTAATCAGGATATGGCAGGGGATCAGTAAAAACGCACCGCCCAGTAAGCAGAAAAACCAGCCGGGAAAAGCAGCGCCCAATACCGGGATCTCTGGCGAAAGTGAGCAGCCGGAAAGCGGCAAGACGAGCAGTAACCGCGCCGGGCGGGCGATGGTGGCAATATGATTCAATGGAACATCCCTGAGTGATCATACCAGTGTGTCATGAGTGTAATCGCCTCGTTGCGGGAATGAAAGTCAACCGATCGTTGACTGCGGGATCCTTGTGCGATGGGAGAGCATGATGTGAGGCGTCAATTCCCGCGCTTGCGCATAGTCAGCCGCCACGGCGAGGGCTATGCTTAGCCTGAAAGATAAAAACGACCGAGGCAATGTCATGGATAAGGAATTACTGGAAGCCGGCTACCGGGCCTACACCGGGGAGAAAATCGACGTCTACTTTAATACGGCGATCTGTCAGCATTCCGGGAACTGCGTGCGCGGCAGCGCGAAGCTCTTCAACCTGAAGCGTAAGCCGTGGATTATCCCGGATGAAGTGGATGTCGCGACGGTGGTAAACGTGATTGATACCTGCCCGAGCGGCGCTCTGCAATATCGTCATAAATAAGCGAGGAGAAGATGGAAATACTGGAAGGGCATAACAAATTTTATGTTAACGACGCGCAGGGAAACCAGGTGGCGGAGATTGTTTTTGTTCCCACCGGCGAACACCTCAGCATTATCGAACATACCGATGTTGATCCCAGCCTGAAAGGCCAGGGCGTGGGGAAACAGCTGGTGGCGAAGGTAGTGGAAAAAATGCGCCAGGAGCAGCGGAAGATTATCCCTCTCTGCCCGTTTGCCAAACATGAATTCGATAACACCCGCGAATACGACGATATTCGCGCATGACGTACCGGCACCGGTGCTAACCGGTGCGCTTTTCTCGCACCCTCAACGATCCGCCGGATCGCGCTGGTGGGAAAAGCGGCGGATCAGATCCGGGAGATGTTCACGCCGCATCGGTGGTGAAAACAGATAGCCCTAGAAGCGATCAATCCCCAGCGATTTTAACTGCGTAAATTTCGCCAGTGAATCCACCCCTTCCGCCACACAGCGACTGTCGCTTAACTGGCAGTAGTAGGCCAGGCTTTTTATTAGCGCAAGCGCCTTCGGATCGTGCTGGGCGTCGTTGACGATGCTCATATCCAGTTTATACGCATTGAAGTGCAGTCGACGCGCCGGAAAGATAACGCTCCCCTGAGAAAAGCAGTCGTCCAGCATCACGCGCACGCCAGCACGTTGCAGCTGCGCCACGTGGGCGGCGGAGCGGCTCTGATGGCGAAAATCGATAGTTTCAGCATATTCCAGCACCAGCCTTGCCACGCCCTCTGGCTGCCGAAGCTGCTGGCGAGCGGCTTCCACCATCCGCAGCAGGCTGTCACTGTCGGCGAGTGAGGAGGGTATGTTGACCGAAAAATAGAAGGTGCCTGGATACTCATTAATATTCTGCACGGCCTCCTGCAGAACAAAGGCCGTAAGCAGTAGCCAGGTGTAGTCGGCGCGGAAGTGCGGTAGAAAGGTCTGGGGGTGAAGTACCTGGCCGCGGTGGCGCCAGCGGATCAGGATCTCCACCCCCTGTAGCTGTGAGCGACTATCGACGATAGGTTGAAAAACCGGGAAGACCTGGCGATCGTGAATCGCTTGTACCCATTCCTGTTCAAACGCCGTCAGTGCGTTTGCGGGTGAGCGCGGCAGCAGCGTGCGCGGAAAGCGGGGGGCCAGATGCGGATGACATTCCACCAGCTTTTTCACCCCAGCCAGCCGCTGGGTGTAGAGCGTTTTCTGGCTCAATCCGAGACGTTGGGCCTGCTCGCCTATCGTCTGCCCTTGCAGCAGGGCGAGGATCACCTTGAGCTCGGCGTGGGTCAACCCGACGACCCGTTTTCCGTGGATCAGGGCGGCTTCGCTGGCAAGCCGCTCAAGCCGCGGCGCATTCTCCAGCCGATGGGCCAGCTCCGCGCAGGACAGATCGGCGGGGGCAGTATGGACGTTGCGCAGACGATCCGGATGACTCACCTGATAGAGCAGCGTTTGCCACAGCCAGATGGCCGGGCTGCGGCTCAGAATCAACATCGGTAACGGCGGCAAGGCCTCGTCGAGTAGCCTTGCCGCCTGGCGCAGCGTGGTGAGCATCCACAGGGGATCGTCAGGGAGATACACTACGATCCGCTTCACGGCGGCCAGTTCGCGCAGGGACACGCCCTCGACCGGCAGCTCAACGGGCCGCTTCGCGGCGTTCAGCATCAGCTGGCTCAACCCGCGGGCGGCCAGCGAGCAGGGCGAGAGGATATAATCGGTCATCATTGATAGACAAAGGTGATGCCGATGATCGACTGCACGTTGCCGGCGGTAACCTGGCCTGTGGTCCGGGCATAGGTGGCCGTCAGGCCGAGGTTGACCGGCGAGGTGCCGACGGTGCCCAGCGAGACCGTGCTGTTCGCCGGGACGGCGCTGCCGTTGCGCGTCAGCTGAACGCCTATCCCCTGCGCCGGCGAGGCGGAGGCGGTATTGGTGAAGATCGCGTTGGCGCTGTCCGCGGTGGTGCCGGAGAGGTAATACCCCAGCTGCTGGCTTTGCGCGCAGTGGACGGTGAGCGGCACGGCCATCGATCCCGGGTAGTCGGGGAGGGTGACGGTGACATCGCGGGCGGAGACATCGCAGCCGCCGGTGGGGACCACCACGTCGTTGTTGGCGTAAATGTTCCAGATGAACTGGAAGGAGTCGCTATTGTAGTTGTTGGTCTGATGCAGGATCAGCACCGCGATTAACGATCCTGCGGTGATGGCCACTCCACCGGCAGTGCTCACCGGCGTCAGATACAGGACGGCCGGCCAGGGTTTATCGGTCCGTGAATCATAAATCACCCGCGCGGTTTCCGTGGTGGTCGGGAACGGGTAAGAGGTGCCGTTATATTTCACGGTGCCTGAAAAACTCGACAGCACACCGCCATAGGCGGATCCGCGCTGCAGGGTCACGTAGTCGGTGATCGTTTCCGGATAGTCGTTATGGCAAAAAATCTGCGTGGAGAGGTCGACCACCAGGTTTTGCCCGACGTTCACCGCCGGGGTCAGGTTAACGTAGACGTTGGCTGACCCGCCGCCGATGGGAATCGTCGCCCCGGTGGCCGTTTTGCAGGCAAAGGACCAGGCGTTCATCGACCAGCCCAGCAGCAGCAGGGTGGTGAACAGGGGGATTATTTTTTTCATCATGATGCTCTCCTGGCTCAGGCGTAGGTATAGGTGACGTTAATCACCGCCTGAATGGTGCCTTGCGTGGCGCCGCCGTTGACGGACAGCGCCCTGACCTGCAGCGGGAAGCGAGCGGACTGGCTGGCCTCATCCACCTGTACCGACTGGCTGCTGCCATTGTTCAGCGTGGTGCCGTCCTCGTTCTGCAGTTCGAGCTGAATATTGCCCGCCGTTCCCTGGTTTTTGTAATAGCCGGTGCTGTCCGCCGTTCCGCTGAAGGTGGCTTTCACCCGTGAAGTACCCACGGGGCAGTTGCTCAGATCCAGCGCCACGCTGTGCCAGGCCGATGCCGAGCCCGCACCGATCAGGCTAAAGGTATAGAGATCGCCCAGCTCGACGGTGGCATTGACGGTGGAAACCGTGCAGGGTCTGGCCACCACCTTGCCGTTGACGGTGAGAGTGACGTCGGCCGCCCGCAGGGAAGCGCTCGCGGTTAACAGGCCGGCCAGCAGCCAGCCCACATGAGTCCATTTCATTTCAGCCTCCGCTTACTGAAATTCCAGGGTGAATGTCGCTGTCGCATTGACATGCCCGGCGGTGACGGGCACCTGAGTGGCCATCAGCCGGGCGTAAAAGTTGAGAATATTGGTCTGGCCCGGGGTCAGCGTGGTCCAGGTCATGGTGGATGACGGCGCATTGACCGGCAGCCGGGACTGCTGCTGATCGAGAATTTCCACCCCCATTCCTGCCGCCGCCGAGGTCCCGGCATCGAGTTTTAACAGGCTGGTGTTGACGCTGTCCGCCACGCCGGTGAAACCGACCTTCACCGCGGTGACGGAAGTGCCGCAGGGCGACAGCACGATGCGGAACGGCACCGGCGGCGTCGTTGCCCCAACGGCATAAAACTGCTTCGCGGCGTTATCCTGTAAATCGACAGTAAAATCCTTCGATTCGCCGGCTACCGTGCAGGCGTTATCGCGGACATAGCCGCTGATGGCGATCGTGCTATCGGCGGCAAGCGCAGCCGGTGCGCCCAGGGTGAACAGGGCGCCCAGCAGATACTGCAGTGTTCTCATCATGATCTCCTTAGCGGCACGCGACCGAAAGCTGACTGAGCGCCTGCTGCTGGCTCTCCGGCGGCAGACGGTAATCGGCCACGCACTGAGCGTCCGGGCCATCGCCCCATTTCACCCGCACTTTGCCCGCCAGCGGCATCCCGCTCAGGTAGACCTGGCTGTTGTCCGCGACGATGCTGCCGCTCTGGTTGCTGTCGCCGGTGGCGAGGGCGCCAAACGGCACCGGTTTGCCGCGATGGGTCAGCGTCATCAGGATCTTCATCCCCACCTGGGCGTTAAAGTTGGCGCGGACAATCGCCCCATGGGTGGGCACCACGCTGACCACCGCATCGTCAAGGTCGACATTGTCCGCCAGGGTGTTGGTATCCAGCGCGATCCGGTTTTCACGATACTCAGTGGCATAAGGCAGGACGGCATACCCGCGCCAGTCGGTGCGTACCCCGGTCTGGTTTTCCACTTTCACGCCGCCGGCGCCGGGGGCTTTCACCAGCACCACGGTATCGTTTAACGGTTGGCTCAGGGTGATGCCGTTGGCGTGCGCCAGCACGCCGCCGCTGACCCCGTAATAGAGCTGTTTAAAGCCATCGCTGCGGCTGTAGCCGACGTTGGCGTTGCCGTAGCCGCCGCGGTAGTTGAGGGCGGTGTAGCCTGTGCTCCCGTTGTCGCCGTTGCCGCCGCCGGCATAGCCGGTCTGCATGCTATAGCTGAGGTTGTTGTCTTCCAGCAGGGTGCCGTACAGGCCCGCCAGATTGGTCATGCGGCCATTGAGATCGTGCGACAGGCTGTAGCTGGCGCTGGCGTGCCGCCAGACCGAGCGGCTGTCGGAACGCAGCCAGTGGCTGAAGGGGATATTGATATTGATCGCCAGCATTTGATCGCGCCCCTGCTGCCAGGCGTTTTTTGTCAGGCTGTAGCTTAGCGACCAGTTGATATCGTCCACGGCGGCGTTGAGGCCGGCCTGCAGCTGCTCATCGGCATCGTCGGTGCCCCAGTAGGTCTGGTGGCTACCGCTGAGATAGAGGGTGGCGGTGCGCCCCAACTGCTGAGTCACGCTCAGCTGCACCTTGCCGCGCTTGCTGTAAGCCAGATTGTAGTAGTCGGTAAATTTCGGTTTTACCTGGATAACGCCGTCCTGGGTTTCCACACTGTAGCCGCTCATCCGGCGGTAAGTGGTATCGGCAAAGTTATAATAGCCGCGGGTAGAGTAGCGGTAGCCCACCAGCTGCAGGTTGGTGCCGGTCTCATCCAGGGATTTGTTATAGAGAAAACGCACCGACTGCCCCTGATGTTCGCTGTCGTCAGCCAGGGTGGCGTTGGCCTGAGTGATATCCAGCGACAGGGCGCCGAAATAGCCCATGTTTTTCCCCACCCCAAGGTTAAAGGCGCGATAGCGGTCTGCCAGCTGGGTGCCGCCGTAGAGCGTCCAGCCTGCCGGCAGGCCATGCATGACCGTGCCCTGGAAAAAATCGGGCGTTTCCTGCTGACTGTTGCCGCTGCGGTACTCCCCGGCGGTGAGGGCGAAGCGGGTATGGCCTTCACGCTGGAGAACCGGCACCGTTGACCAGGGCACGCTGAAGACCTGGCGGGAGCCATCCGCTTCTTTGATCGTGACCTGCAGATCGCCGCCATTGCCCGCGGCGTAGAGATCGTCGATGGTAAATGGTCCCGGCGGCACTGTGCTCTGGTAGATTTCGTAGCCGTTTTGCCTGATTGACACCTGCGCCGTGCCGCGGGCGATCCCGTGGATCACCGGCGCAAAGCCTTTCTGGCTGTCCGGTAGCATATTGTCGTCGGAGGCCAGCTGGGCGCCGCGGAAGTTGATCCCGTCGAAGACATCGCCGTTGGTGTAGCTGTCCCCTAGGGTGAGTCGCGAACGCAGAGGCGTGATGTCCCGCTCAAGCCAGCTGTTAACGTGCTGCCAGCGATTCTCGTTGGATGAGGTGCTACCGCCGCTGCTGTAGCTCCAGGTGCTGTTATCGCGCAGACGCCAGGCGCCAATGTTCAGGCCGCTCTGTAGATTCAGATAGGCGTAACGGCTGCTGCCACCTGTGGTGTTATGGGCGTTATTGCCCGTGAAGTTATAGTTTATCAGCCCGGCGGTGATACCGTTATCCCACAGCTCCGGCGGAATATAGCCGCGCGCATGGTTACCCATAAATGCCTGGGGGACGGTGAGGTACAGGCGCTGCTGTCCGACGTCGAAGCGCGTGGTAGCTTCGCTGATAAGCGTGGTCAGCGGCACGCAGGCCGTGCTGTCCAGCGTCGCCATGCCCGGCACCCGACCGGTATCCACACCCATGCTCGCCAGCTGGCCGCGTGTCAGGCAGGGGGACAGACCGTGACCCTGGGCATCGGCCTGGAAGGTGACGTCCCTGGTGGTCATAAAACCATTGTTGAGATAAATATCGACGCGATAGGTGCCTGGCGGAACCTCCTGGCCTTTTTCAAATCCCGACAGGTCAGCCACCGCCGCCGGATCGTCAGCTAAAAAGCGGGGGTTAAAATAGAGGTCCGCCCGCGCGGCAAACGGCTGTGAGCAGAGCCACAGCGCCAGCGCCGGAGATACCAGGCGCCGGGCAGTTCGGCAACCTAAATGATCCAGTCCATATTTCCGATGTGACATTATCCCTCCGGTCCGACGTTGCCCGGCTGTCATTGCTTCTGGTCATGCGCAGCGTGTCCCGCGCGGCGGGGCGCTTCTGGGTTAGCGCAGCACGCCATTCATTTTCGGCGTCAGCGCGCCGTAATCATTAATCGTGCGATAGGTGATGGTGTTCCCGGCATCCGCGGGTAGCTTGACGCTGGTTTTGCCCATCGGCGGTACGAGGGCGTTCTCCAGAATGCGTGTCCCGGCGTTCAGTTCGGTCACCGTCAGGTAATAGGGGGTGGGGTTCGTCAGCGTCAGCGACGATCCGCTACGGCTAAAGGTCAGCTTTTCCGCCGCTTGATCCGGAGGCAGGGCCAGTTTTCCCGGACGGTAGTAGAGCTTGATGCGGCTGATAATCGCCAGCTGCAGGGTATTGTCGCTGAGCTTTGATTTATCCATCGAAGGGATCGCCTTCACGTTCATCCAGAACAGACTTTCCCGATCCTGCGGCAGCTGGTTATTGGTGGCGTCGATAATGCGCAGGGTGTTCTCTTTTTTACCCTGCATGGCAAACAGCGGAGGAGTGATGACAAACCGGCCGTCTCGCTGACCATCGGCATTTTCCACCCATGACTGAATAAGCCAGGTACTGTTGTCATCATTATTGGTCACCGCGAGCTGGACCTGCTTCTGTCCCGCCGGGTAGATAACCCGGGTCGCGCCAAGCGCAACGCCCGCCTGCGCGCTGGCGCTAAAGATACTGGCGGCGAAAAGCACACATCCTGCCAGTAAGCCATGCGCCATCGTTGCCGTTTTTCTCACATTATCTCCTTGTCTGCTCACCGTGTTGTCCTGTTTGTCTGCGGATTAATTACTGATAGGTCAATGAGAACCAGGCCTGGGCATTGGCTGCACCGCCGGTGACCTGGCGTCCGGTCGCCCGATATTTGGCGACGAAATTTAGCGTCGTCCGTCCGCGGTAGAGTGATATCCAGCGATCCGTTGGACGATTGAGCGGGAGCTGCTGGCCCTGGCTGTCGAATAGCGCAATACCGATCCCACTGGCGATCCCCGGACCTTCACCCACCGACAGCACGTCGGGGTTTTTTCCATCAGCCACGCCGTGAAAGGTCACACCCACATGCTGGCTGACCGCCGTACTGCAATCCTGTAAATGAATCGCGAAAGGGATTGGGTTGCTGTCTTCGCCGACAGCATGAAATCGATTACTGCTGATCTGCCCCAGATTGACCGTCATCTGCCGATCGCCGGCTTCGACGTGGCAGGAGCTCGCCATTATCAGGCCCTGAAAACGCATGCTGCCCCCCGGCAGCGTGACGTTCCAATGATTACCGGCCAGCGCCAGCGGAGGCAGTAGCAGCAGCAGACCAGATTTCATTCCCTGCATCGTTTCACTCCGGTTGAAAATAGAGAGCGGGCCCTCCTGGCCCGAATAGCTTCCCTGCCTGACTCGGGTCTTACTCGTACTGCACTTTGAACGTGGCATCCGCGTTCGCTATACCAGCCGTCGCTGCGCCGGTCGCGTAGTAACGTGCCTGGAACGGGATGATGTTGGGGCCGTCATTCAGCGTGGTCGCAGCACTGAAGGTGGCGCCGTCCAGTGCCAGTGGCGTACCGGTATTGTCGAGGATCTGCACGCCGACGTTGGTTGCGCTGCCAGCGGCAGAGTTTTGCAGGGCCAGAACGGTGGTATTGCTGCTGTCGATGGCCGTACCGGCGAAGGCGACGGACGCTTTGGTGGCTACCGTAGTGTCGCAATCATCCAGCTGGATGTTGAAACCGACGGCCGAACTGGTGCTCCCCGCCGTGGCCAGTTTCGCGGAACGCACCTGGCCTAACTGAACGGTTTGATCGATAGAGCCGGCATCCACCGCACAGGCCGCATTAACGACTTCTCCTTTAAAATGCACGGTCCCGCCGTTGACCGTGGTGGTATCGGCCAGAGCTGCCGTGGAGCTCAGTGACAGGGCTGACACAACAATCATTGCCAGTGTTTTGATTTTCATACTGTTTTCCTTTGAACGATGTCGAAATAACGAACCGGATTGGCAGCCGTTGTGCCTTCCAGGCATTTCAGATTTCAGCCGAGTGGTCCGGCTGCCGGCTCTGCACAGTTTTCGCCCAACCGATGAGACAATTGGGGCCTTTTGACTCGTTGGGATAAATGATCTGTATTTTGTGTCAACCTGGTATTCTGTGGTTTTAAATGCTGCCAAATTTGGTTTTTATGGTAATATAATCTGGTGTGGTGGGAGGGGGTGCGAAAGGAATAGCGATGGCGTTGGCGACGGATCGCCGGTGCAGCAGAGATATGGTTAGAGAAAAGTGAGTAATTGCAGGTTTAAAAATAGATAATAATCAATGAGATATGATTTTTTTTGCGGAAATATGGCGCAGTGAGTTGCAAAATATGTCAAAACATTTTTATGATATAAACAGTTTGGCCCCAATTGACCTGTTCGTTATTTTTTTAATTCTTTAAAATCAATCTGTTATTTCATTTTTCGTCTTCTGGTCTTTTTCCTCTAAAAGATTATTTCTTTCCCAGATGCCAGCGAAACGTGCCGCATTACTGGCGGTGTAACGTACTGTGTGACGAATATTACGATGTCCTAGATAATCCTGTATCAAACGCGTATCTGTCCCTCTTTCAGCCAGTTCATAGCCGCAGGCGTGACGCAGCATATGGGGGTGAGTGTGCGTGACGGTACCCGCATTTTCCCCGGCAGAGCGAATAATACGATACGCCTGCTGGCGGGAGAGCGCGGTGCCGCGGCGGGAGATAAACAGTGCGTCCGTTTTGTCCGCCGCTTTCCAGCCGGCACGGACCAGGCTCCAGCGCTCAATCGCCTCGCGCTCATCAAAACGCAGTGGATGAATCGTCGAAAAACCATTCTTTAATCGCCGCACATTAACCCGCCCTTCATGGAGATCCAGATCGTGATAATGCAGATCCAGCAGTTCGCTAATGCGCATACCATGGCGAAAGGCCAGCAGAATGAGGCAGTAGTCCCGTTCGCCGGTAGGGCCCTGACGAGCAGCCTGCATCATGGCCTGAACTTCTTTGGCGGTTAGAAAACGACGTCGGTTCACAATAGTTGCTCCTGAAAATAGGTATGAATGACCGTCACAGCGAAACCATACGCCATGACGAGAAAGGTTCTGTAATGCTAAAACGGTACAGGGTGAAGATGATTAATCACGAATTGATAACATATTACATTGCCAGACACTAAAAATATCGTCGGGTGATAATTCTTAATTTTAAAGATTTTAATCATCGGCTCAATAGTATCTGCGCGGGTTGCCGCCAGGTATATAAAATGAAAGGATATTTTTCATTACCAGCCGCTATTAAACACACAGCCGCGGAAATTTTTTCCCACCAATAAATACCCAGTCTTATTCCTGAGTAAACGCAGGGTTATATTAACTCTCAGTAATAAGGATTAAATAAGAACTTGTGGGAACAGTAATCCTAATTAACGCAGGGTTAATAATCATGAATATTTTAATTTGTCGACCGATCGCGATACAACGCCATCCGTGGCGTCAAGGCTATTGGATCAGCGACGATCGCTGTTTGTCACGGGGATTGTCCCAGATGCCATAGAAGCGTCCCGCATTGCTGGCGGTATACCAGACGGTGTGGCGGATATTGCGATGCCCGAGATAATCCTGTATCAAGCGGGTATCGATCCCCATATTCGCCAACGCAAAGCCACAGGAGTGCCGCAGCATGTGCGGGTGGATCTCCAGTGGCAGCCCTGCCAGTCCCCCTGAGGACGCGATAATCTGATAAAACTGTTGGCGGGAAAGGGGATTACCTTTGCGGGAGAGAAACAGCCATTCGCTGGCGGCCTGCGGCCAGCTGCTGCGAATGGCCAGCCAGCGCTTTAGGGCGTAGATCTCTTTATCCAGCAACGGGTGGGTAGTCGAAAACCCTTTTTTAAGCCGATGGATGTAAACACATCGGGCAGCAAGGTCGATATCCGATATTCGTAGACGACAGATCTCGCTGGCGCGCAGACCATGGATGAAGCACAGTAACGTCAGGCAATAATTACGTGCAGCATAAGGACCGGTATCGGCCGCTTTAAGTAAAGACTCAATTTCATTCTGAGTCAGGAAGTTCCTTTTTTTTATGTCGGCGTTATTCGTCATGGTTTTCCCTTTTATTGCAGGCATATTTTTGGTTTTCCGAGCCTGCGTCAGGTCATTGTTAAATTTGACTGCCTTTTTATTTTGAAACAGCGTGGTGATAACGTTTTAATTTGCTACGAGCGCGAGCGGTATCATGGGCTAGCTCCATTGCTAACGATAAGAGGCCGCGATCTGAAGGGTAAAGAAAGGGTGAGCTGGCTGAACTGATGAATCTTTCCTGGGGGTTTCCACGTCCTGTACATCCCTGATCCTCTTGATGATACCCGCATGATGATGAAGGCTTGGGCTTCCGGCCACGGCAAGGCGGCTATCAATGCCGTCATGATTGATTGCCTGTTTACTGGGCAATGTCACCCCTGTAAACCAGCCTCCCTCGCCGACAACCTTCGGGAATGGCATGAGAAATTTCTCAGACAAAATACAACCTTAAGTCGTCTGGATAGCATTCACTGCAAAACTACAACAGTGATTAAACCATACTGCAAAAAGCCTGGTGATAATAGCATTGTCTGTAATAGAGCACATTACGCCGTATTTCAACGGGTAAGCTTAATCTGGTACATGCGGTTGAATGAGATGAAAACTCGTCACGGTCAACGTATACAGGAAGATATCAATGGGAGGTAGTAGAGGACAGGTAAGTATTGCGACACGGTCTGGCGGCGGGTTGGAATACTCGCTTCGGCGCGGGAAGGACTCACATCCAGGATACGCCGAAGCCTGCCGGTTCACCACTTTTCGTCACGTGCCACCTGGCGCTTGTCGCTGCGCCAGGTGGCCTGTACGGAAAGCGATGGCAGCAGTAACCAGGGTAAGTAAGCCTCTTTTCATGGAAGTGATCCTGCTGAAGAGTACAATAAATAGCAGTTAAAGAATATTCTTGCCGGAAGCGCAGCATAATAACTGACAAAAAATGCTCGCCAAGAAATAAGTTATTTATTTTTATCTGTGATTTTTTGAGTAATTATTCCTGTTAAAAGGTATTGGTAACCAATAACGCATAAAAAGATATAGCTGTGGTATGCTCAAGATATTGAGGCATTCTGCGCTAATACGGTGTCGGGAAGATAGCGATCGGTAGATAATGCGGAGCCTGGTGACTACGAACAATCCCGTGAACAGCTTCGACAAATTCCTCACCCTTCAGCGCTGACGCCTTCGCTCGCCTGTCGTAAAGTTGCTGTCAGGCGGTTTACGTTTACTACAATGGTATAACGATGACGACTCCGATTGCGCTCCGCGACTGGCGCCTGCTGGCGGCCGGGTGCGGCGGCCTTCTACTGCTGGCCGCCGCTATCACCTTGCACAGCCACTGGGGTGACTTTCTCCAGTGGTGTCTCGCCACCCAAATTACCCTGCATCGCTATCTGGTGATGTACCTTCTGTTGCTGAATAACCATCAGTACAGCGGCGGTATCTGGCTGCTGGTGGGGGCCTTTCTCTATGGCGTGCTGCACGCCGTCGGACCGGGACACGGTAAATTTATCGTGACGACCTACCTGAGCACCAATCAGGAGAGCCTGACGGCGGCGCGGGTGGTGCCCTTTCTCGGCAGCCTGTTACAGGGCGTCACTGCGATACTCTTCGTCTTTATTCTTGCGGTGGGGCTGAATCTGGCCGCCGGCTATCTTAGCGCCAGCCGCTGGTACGTCGAGAAGATCAGCGCCCTGACCATCGGCGTCTTTGGGGCTTATGTTATCTTTCGCGCTCTGCAAAGCCTGTGGCCGACAAAACAGGTGATTCGCCGTCTGACGCCAGCGCATCAGCATGACGCCTCGTGCGGCTGCGGCCATCACGGCGTGGGGCAGGATCTGCAGGGCGCTGACTGGAAGACGCGCCTTGGCGTGGTGCTGGCTATCGGCGTTCGGCCCTGTAGCGGGGCGATCATGATTTTATTATTCGCCAATGCGTTGGGGATTGTTAGCTGGGGCATCGCCGCGGTGATGAGCATGGCGCTGGGCACCGCGCTCTCGATCCTCGGTCTGTCGCTACTGGTTCACTATGCGCGCCATCGGACGGTCAAACGATTGGCCACGAATCACCGCCCGCGGCCCTGGCTGGTACCGTTGGTGAAGATCCTCGGCGGTCTGGCGCTGATCCTCTTTGCCGTGGGATTGTTTTTCAGCGTGGTGCCGATCAGCGCCAACGGCGACTTTATCGCCGCTGGCTGTTAGCCCGTTTCCAGCAGTCGCATCAACACCCGCAGCGCCTGATCCAACTGCTGGCGTTCACCGTCACTGAGTCCTGCCAGCAGTTGCCGTTCGTTGTCGACGTGGGTTTCCACTGCGGCATCGATCCGTTCGCGTCCGGCGGAAGTCAGGGCGACCAGCATACTGCGGGCATCCTCCGGATTGGGCAGGCGGGTAATAAACCCGCGTTTCTCCAGCGCCTTCAGACGATGGGTCATGGTGCCGGAGGTAATCATCAGCGTGGAGAAGAGCTGGGTGGGCGAAAGTACGAAAGGCGCTCCGGCGCGCCGCAGCGTCGCCAGCATGTCAAACTCCCAGCGCACCAGATCGTGGCGCGTAAAGGCCACTTCCACCTGCGGCTCCAGCAGCATAGCGCATCGTTTCAGGCGACCTATCGGCCCCATGGGGCTGCAGTCGAGGTCTGGCCGCTCCCGCTGCCACTGGGCGAGGATGCGATCCACGGCGTCGATCGGCGGTGATTTGTCCATTAGTGCTCACTTGTCTTGATATCAAGATACTTGGCGGTACATACTTCACTCACTAATTTACCTTGAAGTGAAGATAAAATCATGGCTTTTCTCTCACGTAATCTGATTCTCGACCTGCTGCTCACCGCGCTGGCGCCCGCTATCTGGGGGACGACCTACATCGTCACCTCCCAGTTTCTTCCCCCTGACCGCCCATTTATTGCTGCGCTGCTGAGGGTGCTGCCGGCAGGTATCGCCCTGCTGATCTGGAGCCGTCGTTTTCCGCAACGCGGCGAATGGGCAAAGCTGATCGTTACCGGCATCTTAAATATCGGCGCGTTTCAGGCGCTGTTGTTTATCGCCGCCTATCGCTTACCCGGCGGGCTGGCGGCGGTGATCGGCGCGATCCAGCCGCTGCTGGTGATGCTCCTCGCCTGGTGTGTCGACCGGCAGCGCTCGCCCTGGCTGGCGGTGTTCTCCGCCATCGCCGGCATACTCGGTATGGCCATGCTGCTGCTGTCGCCGCACACCGTACTCGACCCGCTGGGCATCGGCGCGGCGTTTCTCGGGGCGATCAGTATGGCGCTGGGCACCTGGCTCTCCCGGCGCTGGGCGCTCTCCCTGCCGATCGTCGCGCTGACCGGCTGGCAGCTGACGATCGGTGGGGTGGTGCTGGCCCCGGTGGCGCTGATCGTTGACCCTCCTTTGCATCAGGTAACAGTGCTGCAGGCGGCCGGCTATCTGTGGCTGTGCCTGGCGGGCGCCATGCTGGCCTATGGCCTGTGGTTTCGGGGGATTGGCCGCCTCTCACCGGTGGCCGTGTCGGCGATGAGTCTGCTGAGCCCGGTGACCGCCGTGGTACTGGGATGGATATTCCTCGGACAAAAGATCCAGGGGATGGCGCTGATGGGATTGATCGTGGTGCTGGCGAGCGTGCTGTCTATCCAGCGCGCGCTGGCGCGTCAGGCGGCGGGAGCAAAAACGAAAAAAGCCCCGTAACGGGGCTCGACATTGCTGCGTGCGGGGTGGGCGGCGGGAGCCAGACCAGCCACCCGCAGGCGGCCTGTCCGGCAGCTCCCTCTGCAACCATTCGCTTATTTAGACAGCTCGGCGGTCATATGGACCTGGTTGCCGGTGTACGCTTCGGTAATGTGATAGGAAGCGCCTTGTTCTTTCGCAATGGTTGCGATTTTCGCTTCTGCGCTGTCCAGGGTGTCTGCTGTCACGCTCACCGGATGAGCGAAGCTAGCGAAAGAGACCAGGGAGAGCATACCGGCAGCGGCGAGTAATTTTACGTTTTTCATGGTGTTTGTCCTTTTAACTTTTATGGTGGAAAGCATGTTTGCTTTCGATGGACTTATAATAAGCCTGCTAACTATAACGCGCGTGGCAAAAAGTGCGATTTAGATCACATTTTTATGGCGGTTTGATGGCGTAAACATGATCGTTTATCTATTTTTTAGTTTAAAAACAATGGATTAATGATTTGTTTCTGAAAGGGGGGATCACATGGGCTGCCCTTGTTCAGGGAGAGGAATGCGCCTCATTCATGCTTTCACCATTCGTTGTGTGAATGGTTTGGTGCTGTTTTCACCACCGCAAAGGCAGATTCAGACTTATCGCGATGGCCTTCCGAGGGCTTTTTCTGCATGCTGTTGCGGTCACTTTCTCTCGCTCTGGCGTTAGGCTTGCTGCGCTGTAAACAACCACCCTCGCGTTTTCATCTATCAATGGCTGTTTATTAATAGTCGATGGTTATCTGTTATATAACTTAATGAAACGTGAACAAATGTATATTTGTCGGCGAATAAATAGCATTCTTTGACGCCGATAGCACCAGCGAACTTATATTTTTAGGTTCGTTACCTGACGCCTTAAATATTGCGGCTCCCGGTCAGTCGAAGATTCTATTAGCAGTGGCATAAATCAGCATCGCCTGATGTTTCTGGTTCTATGCGAATTCACAGTGTGCTCATTGATTCGTAATTCACTCTGACAAGGAAATGGCAATGAAAAAGGTTCTTCTCTCTGCAGCAATGGCAACCGCGTTTTTTGGCATGACTGCTGCCCATGCAGCTGATACCACTGTTGGCGGCGGCCAGGTTAATTTCTTCGGTAAAGTTACCGATGTATCCTGTACTGTTTCCGTTAACGGCCAGGGCAGCGATGCGAACGTTTACCTGTCTCCGGTAACCCTGACTGAAGTTAAAGCGGCAGCAGCGGATACTTACCTGAAACCGAAATCTTTCACCATTGACGTCTCTAACTGCCAGGCTGCTGATGGCACTAAACAGGATGACGTAAGCAAACTGGGCGTGAACTGGACCGGCGGTAACCTGCTGGCTGGCGCAACCAGCAAACAACAGGGCTACCTGGCGAACACCGAAGCTTCCGGTGCTCAGAACATCCAGCTGGTGCTGTCTACTGACAACGCTACCGCGCTGACCAACAAAATCATCCCGGGTGACAGCACTCAGCCGAAAGCGAAAGGCGACGCTTCCGCTGTAGCTGATGGCGCGCGTTTCACCTACTACGTAGGCTACGCCACCAGCGCGCCGACCACGGTAACCACCGGTGTGGTTAACAGCTACGCGACTTACGAAATTACTTACCAGTAATTCCGTCAGAAAATAAAACTGCCCCGCGATGGGGCAGTTAATAACAATAATAAAGCGGCAATGTCCGCCGCTTGTATTTTTATTCTGAGGTCAGCATGAAGCGTATTGCCCTTTTTTTCTGTTTCATTTTTAGTTTTGC
The DNA here is from genome assembly GCF_018204675.1 of Klebsiella sp. P1927. Taxonomy (NCBI): domain Bacteria; kingdom Pseudomonadati; phylum Pseudomonadota; class Gammaproteobacteria; order Enterobacterales; family Enterobacteriaceae; genus Klebsiella; species Klebsiella sp. P1927. The sequence continues at coordinate 573,211 of NZ_CP073377.1, forward strand.
GGCCCATGCCAACAATATTATTGTTAACGGTACCCGCTTTATTTATCCAGGAAATGAAAAAGAAATAACGGTACAGCTTTCAAATAACGCCGACCGTCCGGCGCTGGCGCAGGCCTGGCTGGATAACGGCGATGCCGATGCCACACCGGATACCATTACCACCCCGTTTATTATCACCCCGCCGATTTCGCGCGTTGACGCCAAGAGCGGCCAGACGCTGCGTATTAAGCTCGGCAGCAGCGCCGGTCTGGCGAAAGATAAAGAGACGCTGTGGTGGCTGAATCTGCTGGAAATTCCGCCGGTGGTGGCCAATCAGAAAAATGAAGGCCAGAACGTGCTGCAGCTGGCGATCCGTTCGCGCTTTAAATTTATTTATCGTCCTGCCGGACTGGGCAACCGCGATGCGGCGGCCGAGAAGCTGACCCTGACCGCCAGCGGCAGTAGTCTCGCCATCAACAACCCGACGCCGTTCTACATTACCGTCAGCCGTATTTCCCGCGACGGCGGTAAAGCCCTGAACAGCAAAACCGTGATGCTGGCGCCGCAGTCCAGCCAGACGGTGGCGCTCTCCTCCGCCGTCAACCGCGGCGAAACCCTGACCGTTAACAACATTAATGACTATGGCGCCGATGTCGCAGTGAAAGTGGCCGTTAAATAAGGGAAAAGCTAATGAAGCAGAGGTCATTCTGCCCGGGAAGATTAAGCACCGCGATCGCCATCGCGCTGTGCTGCTTTCCGCCATTTTCCAGCGGACAGGAAAACCCGGGAACGGTATATCAGTTTAACGACGGCTTTATTGTCGGCAGTCGCGAAAAGGTCGATCTGTCGCGCTTTTCGACCAGCGCGATTACCGAAGGCACTTACTCCCTTGACGTCTACACCAACGACGAGTGGAAAGGGCGCTACGATTTACGCATCGCGCGCGATAAAGATGGTCGGCTGGGCGTCTGCTACACCAAAGCGATGCTGGCCCAATATGGCATCGCGGCGGAAAAGCTCAATCCGCAGCTGAGCGAGCAGGAGGGCTACTGCGGTAGCCTCAAATCCTGGCGCAACGAAGAAAACGTCAAAGACAACCTGGTCCAGTCCTCCCTGCGGTTGAACATTTCGGTACCGCAGATCTATGAAGATCAACGCCTGAAAAACTATGTCAGCCCGGAGTTCTGGGACAAAGGTATTACCGCGCTCAATCTTGGCTGGATGGCGAACGCCTGGAACAGCCATACCTCTTCGGTAGGCGGGTCGGATAACAGCAGCGCCTATCTGGGCGTCAACGCCGGACTGTCGTGGGACGGCTGGCTGCTGAAGCACATCGGCAACCTGAACTGGCAGCAGCAGCAGGGTAAAGCGCACTGGAACAGCAACCAGACCTATCTCCAGCGCCCTATCCCACAGCTCAACTCCATCGTCAGCGGCGGGCAGATTTTCACCAATGGTGAATTTTTCGACACCATCGGTCTGCGCGGGGTTAATCTTTCCACCGATGACAATATGTTCCCGGACGGCATGCGCTCGTATGCTCCGGAAATTCGCGGCGTGGCGCAGAGCAACGCCCTCGTCACCGTGCGCCAGGGCAGCAATATTATCTATCAGACCACCGTTCCGCCCGGACCGTTTACCCTGCAGGATGTCTATCCTTCCGGCTATGGCAGCGATCTTGAGGTCTCGGTGAAAGAAGCGGATGGCTCGGTAGAAGTGTTTAGCGTGCCTTACGCCTCCGTCGCCCAGCTGCTGCGCCCGGGCATGACCCGCTACGCGCTCTCCGCCGGTAAAGTGGACGACAGCGCGCTGCGCAACAAGCCGATGCTCTATCAGGCGACCTGGCAGCACGGGATCAACAACCTGTTGACCGGCTACACCGGGGTCACCGGTTTTGACGACTATCAGGCCTTCCTGGTGGGGACCGGGATGAACACCGGCATCGGCGCGCTCTCTTTTGACGTCACCCATTCGCGGTTGAAGAGCGATGCCCATGATGACTCGGGTCAGAGCTATCGCGCGACCTTTAACCGCATGTTTACCGATACCCAGACCAGCATCGTGTTGGCGGCGTATCGCTACTCGACGAAAGGTTATTACAACCTCAACGACGCGCTGTACGCCGTCGATCAGGAAAAAAATAGTCGCAGCAACTACACCCTGTGGCGGCAAAAAAACGGCATGACCTTCACGGTGAACCAGAACCTGCCGGACGGCTGGGGCGGGTTTTATCTCAGCGGCCGTATCTCCGATTACTGGAACCGCTCCGGGACCGAGAAGCAGTATCAGGTCAGCTACAACAATTCATTTGGTCGTCTCTCCTGGTCGGCGAGCGCGCAGCGCGTCTATACGCCAGACAGCTCCGGTCATCGTCGCGACGATCGTATTTCACTCAACTTCAGCTACCCGCTGTGGTTTGGCGATAACCGCACCGCCAACCTGACGTCGAACACCTCGTTCAATAACTCGCGCTTTGCCAGCTCGCAGATTGGTATCAACGGTTCGCTGGACAGTGAAAACAACCTTAACTACGGCGTGTCGACCACCACCGCCACCGGCGGTCAGCATGATGTGGCGCTCAACGGCAGCTACCGTACGCCATGGACCACCCTCAACGGCAGCTACAGCCAGGGCGAAGGCTATCGTCAGAGCGGCATTGGCGCCAGCGGGACGATGATCGCCCACAGCGGCGGCGTGGTGCTCTCACCGGAAAGCGGCTCGACGATGGCCCTGATTGAAGCCAAAGACGCGGCCGGGGCGATGCTTCCGGGATCGCCGGGCACCCGTGTGGACAGCAATGGTTACGCCATCCTGCCGTATCTGCGCCCGTACCGGATTAACGCCGTGGAAATCGACCCGAAAGGCAGCCATGACGACGTGGCCTTCGATCGCACCGTGGCGCAGGTTGTGCCGTGGGAAGGCAGCGTGGTTAAGGTCGCGTTCGGCACTAAGGTGCAGAACAACCTCACCCTGCAGGCGCGCCAGGCGAACCACGAGCCGTTGCCGTTTGCGGCAAGTATTTTCTCCCCCGACGGCAAGGAGATCGGCGTTGTCGGCCAGGGCAGCATGATGTTTATCAGCGATGCGAACGCCAAACGCGCGATTGTGAAGTGGAGCGGCGGGCAGTGTTCGGTGGATCTGGGACAGCAAACAACAAAGGATAGCGTATGTCGCTGAGGAAATTACTAACGCTTTTTATCGTCTTAATGGCGCTGGGAACCACCTCGTCCTGGGCCTCCTGTACGCGTCTCTCATCGCCAACGGTGATGCTGGACATGGTGGTGGGCAGGGTGGTGGTGCCCCCGGATCTGCCGGTGGGCTCGGTGATCCTTACCCGCGACTGGACGATGAGCGCTCCCGGCGGGGCAAGCTATCGCTGTACTTCCGGCACCAACCGCTTTGCGGCGAAGATCGTGTCGCCAGGGGCCACGGACCTTGGAAATAAAATCTACTCCACCAACGTGCCGGGAATCGGCATGCGTTTCAGCCGCGGCGGCGCAACGGTAAATATCGTCTATCCCGACGTCTTTTCGTCCCGGGTATATAACACCACCAACTATTCCCTCGAAGGGTCGCGCTTTACGCTGCAGATTATCAAAACCGCGGCAACCACCGGCAGCGGCACCCTGGCGGCGGGTAAGTACACCTCCTACGACTGGGAGAGCGGCGGTAACCCGATCCTCGAAACCTATCTGAGCGCCAACGCCATCACCGTGGTCTCGCCCTCCTGTTCGGTGCTGAGCGGGAAAAATATGAATGTCGATGTGGGTTCCATCCGGCGCACCGACCTGAAAGGGGTCGGCACCACCGCCGGCGGGAAGGATTTTAATATCGACCTGCAGTGCAGCGGCGGCCTGAGTGAAACGGGATATGCCAACATTAGCACCTCGTTCTCCGGTACCCTGGCCACCAGCACTACCGCTACCATGGGCGCCTTGCTGAATGAAAAAGCCGGCAGCGGGATGGCGAAAGGCATTGGCATCCAGGTGCTGAAGGATGGCTCCCCGCTGCAGTTTAATAAGAAATACACCGTCGGCCGCTTGAATAATCAGGAGACCCGCTACATCACCATACCGCTGCACGCGCGTTTTTATCAGTATGGCCCGACGACCAGCACCGGCGAGGTGGAGTCGCATATGATCTTTAACCTGACGTACGATTAATACGGGAGGGGGAATGAAGGGATTGCCGAAAAACACTATCGCGTGGCTGCTATTTTGCGGCAGCCTCGCCGCCCCCTCGGCGTGGGGTTTTGAGACCAATTACGATCGCGGACGGGTCGATTTTGCCGGGCGGGTGACGGATATTTCCTGTAGCGTCGCGCTAAACGGCGGCCAGCATGCCGGCAGCGGTAATGTCTGGCTGGCGCCGGTCAGCCTGGCGGAAGTCCACGATCGCGGGGCCGGGGCGTTTATGAAACCGCAGCCGTTTACCCTGGCACTGTCAAACTGCCAGCTGCGCCATGATGGTGGGGCAGCCTCGCAGGATGAGGTGCGTCGGGTCAGCGTGCGCTGGGTCGATGGTTTTTTACTGACGGCGGTCGGTAACGAAAACGCCGGGTATCTGGCCAATACCTTGCCGGATGGAGCGCAGAATATTTATCTGGCCCTATCGACTAACGATAATAATACTCTGGATAAGAGTAATAAAATTGTCCCGGCGGACCCGCAGCAAAATCAGGTGCGTTTGCAGGAAAGCGCGGTCAGCGGCGGCCTGTTCACCTATTACGTTGGCTATGTTTCGCCAACGCCGAAAAGCGCCACCAGCGGGCCGATTACCAGCTGGGCAACGTGGGAATTAGTTTATAATTAAGTGACGTTAAAAAGCCGGGAATTCCCGGCTTTTTTTACATGGCAATATCATCGGCGACCAGTTGTTCAATACTGACTTCCCGCCAGTAATGTCCCTGGATAGCAAACCACTCCATTCCCTGCAGCCATTCTTTATGGGCTTCGCTTTCGACACCTTCAATAATCACATTATGATGGTTGCGCGATAAAAAGGTCACCAGCGCATCCATCAGCTGGCGGCCGGACTCTTTGCGCATCAGGTGCCAGAAAAAATCCTTATCAATTTTCACATAGTCAAAGTGATAACCGCGAATAGCGTTAATTCCCGCGTAGCCGGAGCCGAAGTCGTCGAGCCACAGTGAGGTATCCTGTGGGCTCTGCCAGGCGGCAAGAGAATTATGCAGCAGATTCTCGGCGTTTTCGGTTACCTCGAAATGGACGCAGGTCAGGGCGGCGACTTTGGCTTTTATATCCTTCTGGCGCAACAGGTTCAGGATATGGTCATCAACGTTAATTGTTGCGGAAATATGGTTACGTAAAAACCAGGCTTTATGCTTTTCAATCAGTGCCAGTTGTTCGAGGAAAATACGTTCACGAACGGCGGCGGTAGCATGGCGGAAAAAATCTTCGGGGGAAATAGAAAGATTATCAAAGCGGCTTAAGCATTCCACCGCGACCAGAGTACCTTGTGGGGAAAACATTTTCTGAAAGACGTAGCGTACAGCGATATCATTACGAGATAAAATGTTGTCTTCGAATATTTTAGTGTTCATTATCCCTCTTCACGAGGTTAGTCAGACAATAGGCAGAGGATACATTAATTATAGGCTACCTGATGATTAATGGGAATGGCGGGAAATGTAAATCAACAGCGAATAAGTACGCTTTATCCGCTACTGATTTACCGGGAGAACATTTAGCATTGATGGAGAGCGGCAATACGCTGATTCATAGTGCGGGAGTTATCAATACCCAGTTTTTGCATGATATGGATGCGGTGGCTATGAACCGTTTTATGAGCAATGCCGAGCAGGGCGGCAATACGCTTATTATTATTGTTGGCAATGAGCAGTTCGAGGATCTGACACTCCCGTGGTGAAAGCTGTTTGCGCAATCCTCGCGGCGGCAGTTCGCTGACGCCTTTGGCGCGCTGGACGATAGATGAAAAAAGAGTTAGCGGAGATTTCTCACTAATAATCATAGCGTTGTCAAAGTTTATCAACTCTCTGCACAGCCCGACAATGTCGCTTTTCACCATTAGCACCGGCTGCTGGCAGCGCAGCAGGGAAAGGCGGAGCGCATTCAGCAGATCGACGATTCTGATGGCAGAAATATCCTTATTAATTAAATTGAAAATAATCGTCTGGGCCAGTGGCAGATGTTTCTCATGGATGACATCGGCATAACTCAGTCGGGTGGCATTTTCATGGCTATCAATAAGGTAGTGATAGATTGAGTGACCAATGAGATTGTCATTGGTGTACAGCAATATACTGTCCAAGGTTGTCAGATTCTCTTTTTGCGCTTGGCTTCTAAGATCAGGTCCAGCAGTATCTTCTCTATTCTGCGCTGGTCATCGAGATGGCGGAACTTAAACTGGCAGGATATCTGATAGTAGCTCTCACTCTCTTCATTAGCGTTATCCAGGGTGATAACAATGACATTTTTGACCACCAGGTCGATGGTGATCTCGCCATATTCTGCAAGCATCAGTACGGCGTTTTTCAGTAAGGCGTTGTGGCTGAGGAATTTAAGATTCGGCGTTTTGGTCATCAATGCGCAACCGCCATCTGAAATGTCTTTGATATCGAAAAGATAGTTTTCGCCGTTTTTATGGCGGCCGCGGCAATAAAAGTCATGCTCATGGCGTAAACGAAAGCGGGGATCGCGGCGACGCTGCACTACCTGCAGGCATTCAGGCAATGAAAAAGCGTAGCGGATACCTTTATCGACACCGCTATTGTCATGTTTTGTCAGGGCCGCATTAAACTCTATTTTCCCTGAATCGCTATGCAGGAGAAAGCGAATTTTATGCCCGGACGGGATTTTGCGATGGGTCTGAATATGAAACTCGGCAAAGTCCACGCGCGTCAGTTGGGTTATGATACTGGTGTTGTTAAAAAATATTTCAATTTCAGTACGTTTGCGCAACTCCTCTCTGAAAATAGCAATAATTTCATACTTACTGGTCTTTATCGTTCCCTCTGTCATATGCATCCCTTGTAAATAGTTGTCGTGAGGCGTTTGATTTTTCTTATAGCAATAGCAACATTCTGATTGGGTTAATCAGATGTTTTTATGAGCGTTTGATGTTATTGACTATCTTTGCAGCCAGATTGATATGTATAAACTTGGAATTTGATATTGTATTTCCTGTAATCAAGAGTTTCGAATTTTGGTCATGACAAAAACGACAACGGCCTCCAAGCTGGAGACCGGTCGAAGGATAAAAACTTAAGTTTAATTAACGGGGATAATGAGAGAACGATCGTCGATCACGCCCCATTTGTAGGATCTATAGTGCCAGTAGCGGTGAGGTTTTTCCAGGCAAATATTGAGGAGGGATAGGGTTCCCTCCATTTTGTCTGGCAGGTCAGCGGCGCGCGGCGGTGGCGATATTATCGAGGGTGCGCAGCGCTTCCGCGGGCAGGACCAGCTCGGCAGCGGCAATATTTTCCGCGAGGTGCGTGCGGGAGGAGGTGCCGGGGATCAGCAGAATATTTGGCGCTCGCTGGAGCAGCCAGGCGAGGGCGACCTGCATCGGCGTCGCCTCAAGCGAAGCCGAGACCTCGTTCAACTCCTGCGCCTGCAACGGCGTAAAACCGCCCAGCGGGAAAAAGGGCACCCAGGCGATGTGCTGGGCGGCCAGCGCATCCACCAGCGCGTCGTCGGCGCGATGGGCAACGTTATAAAGATTTTGCACGCAGACGATGGGCGTCATTTTCTGCGCATCCGCGACCTGCTTTGCCGTCACGTTGCTGAGGCCGATATGGCGGATTAATCCTCGCTCTTTCAGTTCCAGCAGGGTGGCGAGTGGCGCCTCCAGCGAACCCTCCACCGGGCCGTGCGGGCTCAGCATACTGCGCAGATTAACCACTTCCAGTACCTCAAGCCCCAGGTGACGCAAATTGTCTTCAACGGCCTGGGTCAGTTCGGCGGGCGACATGGCCGGTAGCCAGTTGCCTTTCTCGTCACGGCGGGCGCTGACCTTGGTGACAATGCACAGATCGTCAGGGTAGGGGTGGAGCGCTTTGCGGATCAACTGATTGGTGACATGTGGACCGTAGAAATCAGAGGTATCGATATGGTTTATCCCGGCCTCGACGGCGGCCTGTAGTACGCGCACCGCTTCTTCAGGATCTTTGGGCGGGCCGAAGACACCGGGGCCGGCCAGCTGCATCGCGCCGTAACCTAAGCGATAGACCTGGCGATCGCCGAGCGTGCCGCGACCGGATAAGGTGACACTGGACATAAGAACTCTCCTCACGGTGGCTAAGCCGTAAGTGTAATCCGCTCACAAGGAAGGCAAGGGGGAGAATATTGTCAGAATGTGCGACAGCAGCTCAGGCAGCCGCTGTCGCCAGAGGGGATTAGCCGAAGAACATCACCGACACGCAGAGCAGGCCAACCACCAGCGTAATGGCGTTACCCACCGAGCGGTACGGCTTCAGCGCCGGAATGAGCCATGTCGACAGCGTGGGCATAATAAACAGGATCATGGCGATAAGCGGTCCGCTGATAGCGTAGATCATTGAGATCGCATTCGGGTTGATAAAGCACACCGCAAAAGTGAAGGCGGAGACCAGCAGGATCGACATCGCGCGGTTGAAAGCGCGGCTCTTACGCACGCCCAGCAGGCCCAGCGAGCTTTTGACGATTTCGCTGGCGCCCTCAATCACTCCGAAGTAGGTTCCGAGAAACGACTTCGACATAGCGACGACGGCGACGATGATGCCGGTCACCGCCAGCCATCCCGGCGCGCCTGGCACCATCGACAGGGCGGAGAGGATAGTCACCCCCTGATCGCGGGCGGTCTCTATATAGGTTGCCGGGATCGCCAGCAGACAACTGAAGACAAAAAACAGCACGCTGGCGCAGATGATGGTGTAGGCCACCTTCATGATTTTTTTGCATTTACCCATGGCCAGGTCGCCGTGTTTCTCCTGCTGATCGATAGCAAAAGTCGAGATGATCGGCGTATGGCTAAAAGCGAAAACCATCACGGGAATAGAGATCCAGACCTGGTGGAGCGTCTGCGGGCTGAACTGCATCTGGCTGGTGAGATGCTCCGGATGCCAGTCGCGGATTAAATAGAGGGAGAGAAACAGGAAACAGGCGATAAGCGGGAAGACCAGAAAGCCCATCACCTTGATGGTGACCTGCCGTCCCATGAGAAAGATCAGGTTGAGGACCAGCACGACCCCCAGACTCAGCAGCGCACGCAGCCCTGGGGTCATCGGCGTGCGATGCGCCACCTGTTCGGCCAGCGAGTTGGTGATGGCCACGGCGTAGATGAGCACCACCACAAAGAAGGCAAGGAAATAGAGGCCGGTGATCAGGTTGCCAATTTTCTTACCATAGTAGTGATTAACTGCGCCGGTGATCCCGGTTCCCGGCGCGATATTGGCCGAGAGAATAAACTGGCTCAGCGCTTTGTGGGGCCAGTAAGTGAGCGGCCAGGCGACCAGCGCGGTGATGAACAGCACAATCGCGCCAGCCGAACCCAGCTGGATCGGTAGAAATAGCGTCCCAGCGCCTACTGCAGTGCCATATAAGGCAAAACTCCATAGAGTTTCTTCTTTAGACCAAATTTTAGACATTATGCGACTTTATCAACCGTCAAACCAAAAAAAAGGAGTGCAATTTACCATATTTATGGTTCGTCTGTTGCGATAGTTTTCGGTGATAAAGTCGCGGCGGATCGTCGAAGATCCGCGCCGGGATTAACCGCGCGCCGTCTGGCGCGGGCGGCGGTGACGAATAACGCGCTCGCGCAGGGTGTCCCATACCCAGTTAAAGGCCATGGTGTAGGGCAGGAAGAAAAGCATAAAACCGATCTCCAGCATAAACGCCTGCAGCAGCGAGACGCCCAGCACGATCGCCACCATGGTGACGCCAATGATGACGAATCCGGTTTCGAAACCGAGCGCGTGCAGGGCGCGTACTTTCAGCTGGCGGGGGAAGCGGGAGACCGGCCACAGGCGATCGAACGCCGCGTTATAGATAATGTTCCATACCATCGCCAGGGTGGCGAGCAGAATGCTCAGTCCGCCCATCTCCACTACCGAGCGCTGCATCAGCCAGGCGGCGGTAGGGGCGAGGATCAGCGTCGCCAGTCCTTCGAAGGTGATGGCGTGGATAACGCGTTCGGTGAGCGTCTTGCGCTGATGTGGGGTCTGTTGCATGGCGAGCTACCTCCAGTTTTAGCCTGAACAGGAAATTACCCGGCAGTTTATGGAAAAATATGATAAACAAAAGATAGGAACCATCGATATTGTAGATACATCATGCGTTATTCACCGGAAGCCTTAACCGCCTTTGTCGAGGCGGTCGACAGCGGATCGTTCTCCGCCGCCGCCCGCCGCCTGCGGAAAAGTCAGTCGACGATCAGTACCGCCATCGCCAATCTGGAGGCCGATCTCGGCGTAATCCTCTTTGACAGGGCAACGCGGCAACCGACGCTGACCCCGCAGGGGGAGCAGGTGCTGAGCTATGTCAAAGCGATTCTTGCCGCCAGCGAGCGGCTGGACGAACTGGCTGTGTCGCTGTCCGGCGAGACGGAGCCGCGGCTGACCTTCGTGCTCTCCGATACTCTGCACCCGGACGTGCTGGAAGATCTGCTGGTGCAGTTTGACCGCCGCTTTCCTCATACCGAGTTTGAGTGTTTGATTGGCGAAGACGAGGATGTGATCGATCTCCTGCAAAAATCCCGCGCCCAGGTGGGGCTGATTGAGGCGAGGGAGCGCTACCCCACCGATATCGGCAGCACCCGCCTGCCGCTGCAGACGGCGATGGGCATTTATGTAGCCCCTGGCCATCCGCTGGCGGCGCAGGGTAAGGTCGCCTGGGATGAGCTGCGCAGCTGGCGCGAGCTGCGTTTGAGCACCTTTCTGGCCAGCGCCACCGAACCTGCCGCAGGCCAGGTCTGGTCGGCGCCAAACTACCTGCTGCTGCTCAGCATGGCGGCGCAGGGGTTCGGCTGGTGCATTCTGCCCAGCGCGCTGGTGGCGGAGTTTGCGCCGCAGGGCGGGCTGGTGGCGCTCGATATCCCCGGCTGGCCGCGGGCAATTTCAGTCGATCTGCTGTGGAATAAGAAAGCGCCGCCGGGAGCGGCCGGCAGCTGGCTGCGTCAGCATCTGCAGCGGCGTGAACGTTAACGAATAGCTATTTCTTTGTGATTGGCTTCACTTTTTTTAAACAATTACAAAGTTTTTTGATAACAATTATCTAGTATATCGCTGTTTCTTTGCGCAAATGCATGGGCAGGGGTAGAGGATGAAGGATGTCGTGATCGTCGGCGCGCTGCGAACGCCGATTGGCTGCTTTCAGGGCGCATTATCGCGCCATTCAGCCGTCGAGCTGGGGAGCGTGGTGGTGAAGGCGCTGGTGGAGAAAACGGGAATCGATCCGCACAGCGTGGATGAGGTGATCCTCGGCCAGGTGCTGACCGCGGGGACCGGACAAAATCCGGCGCGTCAGTCCGCTATTCGCGGTGGGCTGCCTAACACCGTATCGGCTATCACCATTAACGATGTCTGCGGTTCCGGCCTGAAGGCTCTGCACCTCGCTACCCAGGCGATCCAGTGCGGGGAAGCGGACGTGGTGATCGCTGGCGGCCAGGAGAATATGAGCCGCGCTCCGCATGTGCTTACCGACAGCCGCACCGGCGCCCAGCTGGGCAACAGCCAGCTGATTGACAGTCTGGTGCATGATGGGCTGTGGGATGCTTTCAACGATTATCATATGGGCGTCACGGCGGAAAACCTGGCCCGGGAATTTGGCATCAGTCGCGAGCTGCAGGACGCCTGGGCGCTCAGCTCACAGCATAAGGCGCGCAAGGCGATTGATTCCGGTCGCTTTCGCGATGAGATCGTCCCGGTTGTCACCGAGCATAACGGCGCGGCGCGCACCGTGGATACCGATGAACAACCGCGGGTGGATGCCAGCGCGGAAGGGCTGGCCAGCCTGCAGCCCACCTTCGATCGCCTTGGATCGGTAACCGCCGGCAACGCCTCAAGCATCAATGACGGCGCGGCGGCGGTAATGATGATGAGCGAGGCTAAAGCGCTGGAGCTGGGGCTGCCGATCCTTGCGCGGATCCGCGCCTTCGCCAGCGTCGGCGTCGATCCGGCGCTGATGGGCATTGCCCCGGTGCATGCCACCCGTCGCTGTCTGGAGCGGGCCGGCTGGCGGCTGGACGACGTCGATCTGATCGAAGCCAATGAGGCCTTTGCCGCTCAGGCGATCTCGGTTGGCCGGGTACTGGAGTGGGATGAGCGCCGGGTCAACGTCAACGGCGGCGCGATCGCCCTCGGCCACCCCATCGGCGCCTCCGGCTGCCGGATTCTGGTGTCGCTGGTGCATGAAATGATCAAGCGCGATGCCCGCAAAGGTCTGGCGACGCTGTGCATTGGCGGCGGTCAGGGCGTGGCGCTGGCGGTAGAACGCGCATAGCGCTATACCTCGATTTCCATGGCCTCCTGCGGGAGGCCTTTTTTATGCGCCGTGCTTTGCCGAACCCTTATTTTTCCCCTCCCTCTTTCACTCTCCCCGGCGAAATTATTGAGCTTCGTCACGTCTTGTTGTGCCACCTTTTTTGAAACAAATAACTACGATCCTGGTCACTAAAACTATGGTGTCTAAAAAATAAAATGATGTTTCATAAAAACGAAATGTCATTTTATTTATTGTAAGGGTACCCTATGTTAAAACGATCTCTGGTTCTCGCCGCCCTCTGCGGTATGTCTTTTGCGGCAACCGCGGTAACGATAGATTTACGTCATGAATTTATTGATGGCGGAAAGAGTGATAAAAGTAATGCTGACCGCGTCTCCGTTTCTCACCGCTTTGCCAACGGCTTAGGCTTTACCGTCGAGGCCAAATGGCGTTCGGGTGGCGACAACGGTTCGCAACCCTATTCGGACGTGGTGGGCAATGGTCATGAAGACACCATCAGCTGGCGCTGGAAAGCAACGTCGAACTTTTTCCTCACCCCCGGGTTTACCATTGAGAGCAACGACAGCCGCTCCATCTACAAGCCGCACCTGCACGCGCAGTACAGCTTCGACAACGGCTTCTATGTCGCCGCTCGCTATCGCTATGAATACACCCGCTATCCGAACAACGCCGGCAAAGATGATGACAAAGTTAACCGCGGCGACGCGTGGGCCGGATTTGTCCTCGGCGACTGGCGTACAGAGCTGAACTATGTCTATGCCCGCAGCTCGGAAGGGGTCAGCCGCAACGACAATAAACCCTACTCGCAGGAATATAACGTGAAGGTGGCCTATAAGCTGGATAATAACTGGTCGCCGTATGGCGAAATTGGCAACGTCGGGGTCAATGACCGCAGCGATCGCCAGACCCGCTTCCGCGTTGGGGTGGCTTACTCGTTCTGACCGACCATTCATCCCTCATCGTTTGTTTTCCCCGGCGCCGTCAGCCGGGGTTTTTTTATGGGGGAAAGAGAAGGGACAAAAAAAGCCCTCCATGAAGGAGGGCAAGGCCAGTTACAGAAAGAAGTGTGGCGTGGATCAGGCGCTCAGCATTGACGGGTGCGCGGGTAATTTCGCGATATAGATGGCCGGTTTACCGTCTTTATCGGAGCTGAACAGAATGGCGCTATCGTCCGGGGTAAATGAGGGGTGCGGGTGCGTTACCTGGCGGCTGTTGGCCACCGTCGCCCACGAGGTATCATGGCGCGCGACGCGGAAGTAGCGCTTTTCCGCCACGTTAAAGACATACAGCCAGGGATCGTTATCAATGGAGTAGCCGCCGGTATCCTTGACATCCACCGGTGTACCTGAGCCATCGCCTACCAGCAGCGTGCCATCGAAATTGCTCATCAGATGCGAGCAGGCCGGCATCGTCATCAGGGCCTCGTTGACGCCGCTTTCGGGATCAAAGCGATAGATCGTCCGTCCCTGCTGGCCTTTCAGATAGGAGACGTAGATCAGCGCCGAACCGTCCGGCACCCAAAATTCATGAGTACAGCTTTCGCCTGGAGCATGCGCTTTGACTTTGCGAACATGGCTGCCATCCTCGTTGACCAGCCACATGCGGGCGTCCACCAGATCGTGCGGCCCTTCATGGCAGAAGGCGACGGTATGGTCGTCGAAGGGACGATAGATCGGGTGTCCCAGCCAGATTTTTTCCTCATGGATCACCTGGCTCTCACCGCTGCGCAGGTCGACGCGCAGCAGGCGGCAGTGCGGTCCTTTATGGAAGAAATCATGGAAAATCTGCCAGTCGTTGAGTGGCGTCCAGTCGCTTTTGGCAATCTCAATGCCCACCAGTTTGCTGCAATCGCTGTTTGCCACCCAGGTGCCATACCCTACCCAGTCATCGCTAACGCGATAAACTTCGCGCTCGGCGAGGGTGGTCAGGTTGACTTCCAGCAGGATACGGTCATTTTTCACGTAATAAAGCGACTTATCGTCCGGGGAGAGGAAGCCGCCGAAGGTGTTATCCCCGGCGCCTTCGGTTAGCTGGACGGCCTCGGCGCTGGCGATATTCAGCAGATAGTAGTTCCAGTGGCCGTCAAACTCGCCGGCGAACAGTAAATGGCTGCCATCGTTAAAAAAGCACTTCTGATAGAAGTAGTTGCGATGACAGGTGACCTCCGGGGGGGTTAAGCGGGTGACTTCCGCCCCGGTATCCGGATCGTGGCTGACGTGATAATTCAGTTTGACCCGCATGCCTTTAGCCATGTAGTGCTCCTTTCTTTCCTGCGATGCCGCTGGACCAGAGGCGTGTCGCTGAGTGATATGTTTTAAAAGACGGGTATTAATTTATCAAAACATTGTTTCATTATTTGTGATGGCTCACGCAGTTCAGCGTAATTCCCGCGTTTTCAGCGGGCTGCTGGCTTCGCTTCGGCACCTCTGCAGACAATCGGTTGAATCTTCATCTTTTCAAAACCTTTTCCGGCCTGGCGCGTGCCGGGAGGCTCCTTCGCTTTTTCTTTTTTTGTAATCATCATCATAAAAAATGAAACATCGTTTTAAATAATATTGAAAATGGCTGGGGGCGGGGCTAAGATGGCACCCATCAGCAAAACGGAACTCTGTTTTATTTTCATTATGGTGGGCTATGCCCGAGAGTTCGCCCCACGCTCAGTCGCGCCGCCGGCGCGGACCGGGCCGAGAGAACCTTGCCTGCAAACAGCAGGCTCTGAACGACTAAGGAACATAATATGATTCTTGATGCATTCTCCCTGCAGGGAAAAGTGGCCGTCGTGAGCGGATGCGATACCGGTTTAGGTCAGGGGATGGCCCTCGGGCTGGCGGAAGCGGGCTGCGATATTGTCGGTATCAATATCGTCGAACCGGTGGAGACTATCGAGCGAGTAACCGCGCTGGGACGCCGTTTTCTTAGCCTGACCGCCGACCTGCGCCAGATCGACGGTATTCCTCAGCTTCTGGAGCGGGCGGTGGCGGAGTTCGGCCATATTGATATTCTGGTCAACAATGCCGGCCTGATTCGCCGCGAGGACGCGCTGGCGTTCAGCGAAAAAGACTGGGACGACGTGATGAACCTCAACATCAAGAGCGTATTTTTTATGTCCCAGGCGGCGGCGAAACACTTTATCGCCCAGGGCAGCGGCGGGAAGATCATTAACATCGCCTCCATGCTGTCGTTCCAGGGGGGGATCCGCGTGCCGTCGTATACCGCATCCAAAAGCGCGGTGATGGGCGTCACCCGCCTGCTGGCCAACGAGTGGGCCAAACACAACATCAACGTCAACGCCATCGCCCCGGGGTATATGGCGACCAACAACACCCAGCAGCTGCGCGCCGACGAGCAGCGTAGCAGCGAAATCCTCGATCGCATTCCCGCCGGGCGCTGGGGGCTACCGGCCGATCTGATGGGGCCAGTCGTGTTCCTTGCCTCCTCAGCCTCCGATTACATCAATGGCTACACGGTGGCGGTGGACGGCGGCTGGCTGGCGCGCTAACCGTCCGCGATGGCCGGGGTCTGTGGTATCGCTCCGGCCTTCTGAGCAATTATTGTCCATACGCAAAAGTGCGGATCGTCCATACTCCTGAACACGGGTATAATGTTACCGCTCTGTATAAACAGGGTTATTAACTATTGGAAACGCATTTTTTGTTACTTTGAAAGTTTAATGTCCATCACAAAACCCATCCTGCCAGCAATATAGTCCATATCTTTGGCTTATCCTGCCTGACCCATTCATCCACCAGTCACGTACTTTCGTCTTATGTCTTACTCTGTGTGGCAGGAAAAAAATGACTTCAATCAGTAACGACTCTACATTATCGCCGCGGACGCAACGTGATACCCGGCGGATGAACTGGTTTGTTTCCATCGCCGCGGCGGTGGCGGGCTTGCTCTTTGGCCTGGATATCGGCGTGATATCCGGAGCGTTGCCCTTTATAACCGACCATTTCACCTTATCCAGCCAGCTTCAGGAGTGGGTGGTTAGCAGCATGATGTTGGGGGCGGCGATAGGCGCGCTGTTTAACGGCTGGCTGTCGTTCCGCCTTGGTCGTAAATACAGCCTGATGGCGGGGGCCGTACTCTTTGTGGCCGGCTCTATCGGATCCGCTTTTGCCGCCAGCGTGGAGGTGCTGCTGGTGGCCCGCGTGGTGTTGGGCGTGGCAGTCGGGATTGCCTCTTATACCGCGCCGCTGTACCTCTCCGAGATGGCCAGCGAGAACGTGCGCGGGAAAATGATCAGTATGTATCAGCTGATGGTCACCCTTGGCATTGTGCTGGCGTTTCTTTCCGATACCGCCTTTAGCTACAGCGGTAACTGGCGCGCCATGCTGGGCGTGCTGGCGCTGCCGGCGGTGATCCTGATCATTCTGGTCGTCTTTTTGCCGAACAGCCCGCGCTGGCTGGCGGAGAAGGGACGCCATATCGAAGCGGAAGAAGTGCTGCGGATGCTGCGCGATACCTCGGAAAAGGCGCGCGACGAGCTTAACGAGATCCGTGAGAGCCTCAAGCTGAAGCAGGGCGGTTGGGCGTTGTTTAAGGTCAATCGTAACGTGCGCCGGGCGGTGTTCCTGGGCATGCTGCTGCAGGCGATGCAGCAATTCACCGGCATGAACATCATCATGTACTATGCGCCGCGTATCTTTAAAATGGCGGGCTTTACCACTACTGAACAGCAGATGATCGCCACCCTGGTGGTGGGCCTGACCTTTATGTTTGCCACCTTTATTGCGGTGTTCACAGTGGATAAAGCGGGCCGCAAGCCAGCGCTGAAAATCGGCTTTAGCGTGATGGCGCTGGGCACTCTGGTGCTGGGCTACTGCCTGATGCAGTTCGACAATGGCACCGCATCCAGCGGCCTCTCCTGGCTCTCCGTCGGCATGACCATGATGTGTATTGCCGGGTATGCGATGAGCGCGGCGCCGGTAGTGTGGATCCTCTGCTCCGAGATCCAGCCGCTAAAATGCCGCGACTTCGGTATCACCTGCTCGACCACCACCAACTGGGTGTCGAACATGATCATCGGCGCCACTTTCCTGACGCTGCTTGACGCGATTGGCGCCGCCGGCACCTTCTGGCTCTACACGGCGCTCAACGTGGCCTTTATCGGCATCACCTTCTGGCTGATCCCGGAAACCAAGAATGTCACCCTCGAGCACATTGAGCGCAACCTGATGGCGGGCGAGAAGCTGCGCAACATCGGTAATCGTTAATGTGAGGCGCGCGGCAACCACGGGCTGGCGACTTTGCGCGTCTCCCGATGGTTGTCGCCGTGAATGATATGCAGGGCGCTCAGGCGCCCGATGTCATAATGCGGCAGTTGCACTGTGGAGAGCGGCGGTAGAAACAGATCGCCAATGCCCACCATGTTGTCGTATCCCACTACCGCCACGTCCTGTGGAATGCGTAACCCCTGGCCCAGCAGCGTCTGATAGACCATAAACGCGATGCGATCGTTGCCGCAGATCACTGAGTCAAAGCCAGGTTTACCCTCGCGGATATGCGCCAGCACCACCGCCGGGATATCGTGGTAATGCTCATCGCCCTGGCCCATATACGAATGGCTCAGATGGTCCGGTTCGATACCGGCCTCCCGGCAGGCGCGCTCCAGCCCCCGGCGGCGGCGGATCGTCGCCGGCTGGCTGGCGGGTAAGTGCAGGCACAGCGGACGACGATAGCCAGCGGCAAGCAGGGCTTTCACCGCATCGTACTGCCCCTGTTCATCGTCCGGGATATAGCTGGCCACCGGCTGGCTGAGGCTTTCGCAGTTGGCCAGCACGCAGGGCAGAGTCAGCAGTTTTTCCGGCAGCGGTACCTGGCGCAGGCCCATGGTGGTAAAGATAATGCCGTCCGGACGATGGGAGAGGAGCAGGTCGACCACCGCTTCCGGACGATCGTCAGAAAACATATTGACCACAAAGCTGTTCCAGCCGTGGGCGCGGGCCGTCTCTTCGATCGATAAGGTGATCTCCACCGAAAAGGGCGTGGTCACGGTATCCAGCGCCAGCACGCCGATGGTGCTGGGGGTGGCGCGCGCCCCGCGGATCTTCTTCGCCGACAGGTCGGGGACGTAGTTGGTTTCGGCGATGGCGGCCTGCACGCGGGCCAGTGTCTCAGGCTTCAGCCGCTCCGGGGTGTTCAGCGCCCGTGAGACGGTCATCAGAGATACATTCGCCAGTTTTGCTACATCTTTCAGGGACGCCATTTTTTCCTCCGCCATTGCCGCAGAGTACAGGCTATACAACTAAGTCGCTGATGTAAAAGAGTGAAACGATTTTCTGCTATCGCCGTCGTGAGCTATGTTGCGGTTGATTTTTGATCGCGATCGCATCTTCATTATGTTAACGTTAACTTTTGTGATTAACATCATATATCGCAGCGAATCCACCTGCGTTTTGTTTTTTGTTAACGTTACCATAATTGCATTCCTCTAACACGAGAATGTCATGATGAAAGCGCCTCACTCACACAGCTACCCGTTGCTCAGTGCCTTACTGTTTTTCTTTTTCGTGACCTGGTCGTCATCCGGCTCCTTGCTCTCTATCTGGCTTCACCAGGAGGTTGGGCTGAAGGCAGGCGATACCGGTATTATCTATGCCGTACTGTCGGTTTCCGCGCTGTTTGCGCAAGTTTGCTATGGATTTATCCAGGACAAGCTGGGGCTGCGCAAACATCTGCTCTGGTATATCACCGCGCTGCTGATCCTCTCTGGTCCGGCGTATCTGCTGTTCGGCCACCTGCTGAAAATCAACGTCCTGTTGGGCAGCATTTTTGGCGGGATCTATATCGGTTTGACCTTTAACGGCGGCATCGGCGTGCTGGAATCTTACACCGAGAGGGTGGCGCGTCAGAGCCAGTTTGAATTCGGCAGGGCGCGGATGTGGGGCTCGCTGGGCTGGGCGGTGGCCACCTTCTTCGCCGGCCTGCTGTTTAACATCAATCCGCAGCTAAACTTCCTCGTCGCCAGCTGTTCCGGGCTGGTGTTCTTTATCCTGTTGGCGCGGCTGCGGGTCTCCTCGGCGCCGCATGCGATGCAGGAGGCGGTATCGGGCGGTAAGGTGACCCTCGAAGATGCGCTGCGCCTGCTGACGCTGCCGCGCTTTTGGGCGCTGGTCTTCTTCGTCATCGGCACCTGCATTTACGGCGTCTATGACCAGCAGTTCCCGGTCTATTTCTCATCGCAGTTCGCGACCCTGCAGGAAGGCAATGAGATGTATGGCTACCTCAACTCCTTCCAGGTGTTCCTCGAGGCGGCCGGCATGTTCTGCGCGCCGTGGCTGGTGAACCGCATCGGCGCCAAAAACGGTCTGATTTTCGCCGGCATGGTGATGGCGATGCGCATGGTGGCCTCCGGTCTGGTGGAGGGGCCGCTGCTGATCTCCATCACCAAACTGCTGCACGCGGTGGAGTTGCCGATACTGCTGGTGGCTATCTTTAAGTACAACAGCCTCAACTTCGATAAACGTCTCTCCTCCACCCTCTATCTGGTGGGCTTCGCCTGCACCAGCTCGATTATCGCCAGCGTATTGTCGCCGCTGGCGGGCTACAGCTATGAAAAATATGGCTTCGCCCAGTCCTACCTGATCATGGGCCTGCTGGTGTTCTGCACCACCTTTATTTCCATCTTCTTGTTGCGCTCCGGCAAATCCTCCGCCGATCCGCTGGTGTCGCAACCTACCGCTATCTGAATCAAAAAGAGTGAAAATGATGACTTACACAATCTCCCGGGCTGAACAGGTACTCCAGACACAACGCCAGGCGCTTAATCTGCGCTGGTATCCGCACTATCACCTGGCGGCCCGCGCCGGGTGGATCAACGACCCAAACGGTCTGGTGTGGTTTGACGGCTGGTACCATGCCTTTTATCAACATCACCCGTACTCCACCCAGTGGGGACCGATGCACTGGGGGCACGCGCGCAGTAAGGATCTGGTGCACTGGGAGCATTTGCCGGTAGCCCTGGCGCCGGAGGGCCCGGAGGATAAAGACGGCTGCTTTTCCGGCTCGGCGGTGGTCGATGGCGATACCCTGGCGCTGATTTACACCGGGCATAAGTTCCACGGCGATCCTGGCGACGAAGCCAATCTGTATCAGGTGCAGTGTCTGGCCACCAGCCGCGACGGGATCCACTTTGAGCGCCAGGGGATGGTGGTCGACACCCCGCCGGGTATGCACCACTTCCGTGACCCGAAGGTCTGGCGTGAAGGAGACTGCTGGTACATGATCGTCGGCGCGCGCGAAGGCGATACCGGCCAGGTGCGGCTGTACCGTTCAGCCGATCTGCGCCAGTGGCAGGACGCGGGGGTGCTGGATGAAGCGGAAAGCACCATGGGCTATATGTGGGAGTGCCCGGACTTCTTCACCCTCAACGGCAAACGCGTTCTGATGTTTTCCCCACAGGGGATGCAGGCCGCGGGGTTCAGCAACCGCAATCTGTTCCAGAGCGGCTATCTGATCGGCGAGTGGCAGCCAGGCCAGCGTTTTATTCGCCATGGCGAATTCCGGGAGATGGATAACGGCCACGATTTCTATGCCCCGCAAAGCTTCTCCACCCCCGATGGCCGGCGGATCGTGATTGGCTGGCTGGATATGTGGGAATCGCCGCTGCCGGAGCAGCAGGACGGCTGGGCGGGCATGCTCTCCCTGCCGCGCGAGCTGAGCCTGAGCGCGGATGACCGCCTGCAGATGCGCCCGGCGAAAGAAGTGGAGAGCCTGCGCGGCGCCTGGTTCCCGTGGCCGGTCAGCACCCTGAACAACCAGCAGACGACGATGGTCGACAACTGCGAGGCGATGGAGGTGAATCTGCGCTGGGACTGCGCCCGCAGCAGCGCCGAGCAGTATGGTCTGCGCTTTGGCGATGGCCTGCGCATCTACATGGATGCCCAACAGCAGCGTCTGGTGCTGGAACGGCATTATCCGCAGTATGGCCTGTGCGGGACGCGCAGCGTGCCGTTGACCGCCGGGGCGGATCTCAACCTGCGAATATTTTTCGATAGCTCTTCGGTGGAGGTTTTTGTCAATGACGGCGAAGCCTGCCTGAGCAGCCGTATCTATCCGCAGGCTCCCCGCCGTGAATTAGCGTTATTTGCCTGGAGCGGCGCGGCGGCATTAACCGAAGCCGGCGCCTGGCAGCTCGAATAATAATAAGGCTGTTGTCGTTAATAACCCGTCTTTGACGATGGGCGGGTTATTATTGCCTGCATCGTCGTGCGTTACCCATTAATAAAAAATTCAGTTCATTCCATAATAAAAGGGTTTACCGATGAATAAAATCTGGGTCGGGTGTTTTCTGACGTCTCTGTATCTGCCATCCGTTATGGCGCAGGCGCCGTTATCGCTGGAGGAGCGACTGGCGCAAATGGAGCAGCGGCTAAAGGCGACGGAGGCGCGCGCCGCCAGCGCAGAGGCGGAAATTAAGACGCTGAAAGGCCAGCAGCAGGCCGCGACGGTCGCCCGCGCGGCGCCTGCTTCGCCGCGTTTGCAGCTAAATGACAATGGCGAATTAAAATTTTATGGCGACGTCGAATTTAACCTCGATGGCGCCAGTCGCACCGGCAGCCTGACGTCGGTCAAAACCAGCGCGAATAAAAGCTGGGCGCCCGGCGATAAAGAGCGCTGGGATATTAACGGTCGTATTCTGCTGGGTTTCGATGGCAGACGGAATGGCGCCGACGGGCAATATGCCGGATTCAGCGTGCAGCCTCTGGCGGATATGGATGGCAAAATGAATCTTGATGATGCGGTATTTTTCTTCGGCCAGCAGGATGACTGGAAAATAAAAATAGGCCGCTTTGAAGCCTGGGATATGTTCCCGCTGAATCAGGATACCTTTATTGAATATTCAGGTAATACCGCCAACGATCTCTATTCCGATGGCTATGGCTATATTTACATGATGAAAGAGGGGCGCGGGCGCAGCAGCAGCGGCGGTAACCTTCTGTTTAGCAAAACGGTGGATAACTGGTATTTCGAAGTTAACACCCTGGTGGAGGACGGCAGTTCGCTGTTTGTCGATCAGAACTATCATGGTAACGCGCTGGAAAACCGCAAAAATGTGGTGTACGTGCGGCCGGTGGCGGCATGGCAGTCCGGCGTCTGGTCGGCGGCCGCGGCGATAGAGAGCAATCTCGTCAACAATGCTTACGGCTATCAGAGCCAGAGCGGACGCTGGGTCGACCAGTCAAACCGCACCGGCTACGGGCTGACCATGAGCTGGAACACCCTGAAAAGCGATCCGCAGGATGGGGCGGTGGTCAATCTGAGTACCGCCCTGCTGGACGCGGCGGACGAAACCGACTTCAGCGCCGGGATCAACGCCCTTTGGCATCGCGTGGAGCTGGGCTATATCTATGCGCACAATAAAATCGACCAGTTCAATATGGCCGGGGTGACCAGCGAATGCGATGGCGATTGCGCTATCCTGGCGCCGGGGCGCTATGACATCCATACCTTGCACACCTCCTGGCAGTTGCCGAATATCATGGCGATGCCGAACTTCAATATTTACCTTGGCGCCTATGCCTCGTGGCTCGATTCCACGGCAGCGAAGAGCGGGAATCCCGATGAACGCTACGGCGCCCGGGTGCGCTTTAAATATTTCTTCTGACAGGGCCGTCTGGCAGACCCTCCCGCGGCGTGCGCCGCGGGAGAGTTCAGACGGGCAGGTTAGCGCATCGCGCGGCGCAGAATGCGGTCGGTCTGGCGCTGGAAGTCCTCGGCCGCTTCTTCCACCGACTTTTTACCGTAGTCGATGTACTGCAGGGTGGTGCCGAACTGGGCGACGATCTGCGGATCGTCGAAGTACGGGGAGACCGGCAGAGCGGTGGGCAGGGATTGCGCCAGCTTCAGGCCGGACACCGCCGGATCGTCGGCTTTGATTACCCCATCCTCGGTCAGGTAGGTGACCGCCGCTTTACTCAGCGGCACGCCGCGCTCCAGTCCAAGAATATCCACCCCTTCTTTGCTGTTCAGCAGGAAGTTAATCACTTTCGCCGCCGCCTGCGGGTTTTTCGTCGATTTGCCAATCGATAACATTTGCGCGGGCTTGAAGAACAGTCCGGCATCGGTGGCGCCCGGCAGCATCGGGTATTCCCCCAGCACCAGCTTCGCCGGCGGCTTCAGGTTATCGGAATATTTGTTGATGGTGGAGTTCCACATGTAGGTCCCGCCCCATTCGCCCTGGATCCACGGCTTCATTTCGTACATGTTGCTCTTGCCGAAGGAGGCATAGTAGCGGGTGTCCGGCATCACATGGCTGTCGATAAGCTTCTTATACATACCGAAGAAATCCGCCCACTGCGCTTTGCTGTAGGAGAATTTTCGCCCTTTCTCATCGATGGCCGGCTGATTGTATTTTTGCACCATATAAGAGTTGAGCAGGGCCAGCACGTCCTGGTGTTCGAGCACCACCGGGTAGTACTGTTTCCCGAGCTTGCTTTCGAAAGTTTTTCCCGCCGCCATGAGTTCATCCCAGGTTTTCGGGAAGGGGATGCCCGCCTTTTTCCATGCTTCGTCGTTAAAGTAGAAGACGCGGGCGGTGACGGAAATTGGAATACCGTTAAGCTTGCCGTTGACCGTGGTGGACTGCAGTTCTTTGGCGTCGAACTGGCTGAGGTCGATCTCGTCTTTCAGGGTATTCAGATCGTAAAAGCCATCGCCATTTTTCGAAAAGATCGGCAGCCAGTTCCAGTTGGTCTGCATCACGTCAGGCTCGGTACCGCCGGCAATCTGGGTGGTCAGGCGTGAAAGATGGCCGTCCCAGCCGGTGTATTCTGCTTTGACGTTGATGTCTGGGTTTTGTTTGTGGAATTCCTCCAGCGCCTTGAGGGTGACCTGATGGCGGCCGTTGCCCCCCCACCAGGACATACGCAGGTCGACATCCTGCGCTAGCGAAGAGAAGGCGCTAAGGCCCAGGGTGGCGGAGAGGGTGGCGCTTATCAGCACGTTTTTCATTGTTATGCTCCAGGGTTCACAGAGAGAGGTTCTGTTCGGTTTTGGCGTCAAAGATGTGACACTTGTTGAGATCAAAGGTGAAATAGACTTTGCGATTCAGTCCCTTGGCAATCATCGGCTTCGCATCGTCCGACGGCACGCGGGCGGTCAGCTCATAATCAGCAACCCTGAGATAAACAAAGAATTCATGTCCCATGTTTTCTACGCGTACCATTTCACCCGCGCAGGAACCTTCGGCAAACGGTTCATCGGAGAGAGAGACAAACTCCGGGCGCACGCCAAAGAACACCTGCTGATTCTTATGGGTTTCAACTTTGCTTTGCAGCCGATCGTTGAGCGGCAGCCGCTGATCGCCCAGCGTCAAATACAGGCGACCACCGTGCTCAACCAGCTGGCTGGGACGAATATTCATCTCCGGCGCGCCGATAAACCCGGCGACAAACATATTTTTCGGCTGGTGGTAGAGATTGTCCGGGGTATCAACCTGCATAATGTGGCCGAGCTTCATCACGCAGATGCGGTCGCCCATGGTCATCGCTTCCGTCTGATCGTGGGTGACGTAGACGGTGGTCGCCGGTTTGCCAGATTTTTTCAACTGCTTATGCAGATCGGAAATGCGGATCCGCATCGAGGCGCGCAGCTTGGCGTCAAGGTTGGAGAGCGGTTCGTCGAACAGGAAGACGTCCGGTTTTTTGACGATCGCCCGGCCCACCGCCACGCGCTGCGCCTGGCCGCCGGAGAGCTGGCGCGGCAGGCGATCGAGCAGTTCTTCCAGTTCGAGAATTTTCGCCGCTTCTTCCACCTGTCTGTCGATTTGCGCCTTCGGCAGCTTGCTTAGTTTGAGGCCAAAGGCGAGGTTTTCGCGCACCGTCATATGCGGATAGAGGGCGTAGTTCTGGAACACCATCGCGATGCCACGGGATTTAGGCGCCAGGTTGTTGACGATTTTGTCCCCAATCCGCACCTCGCCGCCGCTGATGGTCTCCAGGCCCGCCAGCATGCGCAGGGTGGTCGATTTGGCGCAGCCGGAGGGGCCGACGATCACCATAAATTCGCCATCGGCAATCTTCAGGTCGATACCATGCACCGCTTTAAACCCGTTGGAGTAGACTTTTTCCAGTTTGTTGAAAATCACTTCAGCCATGATATTTCCCTCTTAACCTTTGATTCCGCTGCTGGTCACGCCCTGCACGAAGTAGCGTTGAGCCAGGAAGAAGACAATGATGGACGGCAGAATGGAGATGCTCGCCATTGCCAGAATTTCGTTCCACGGCGCGCCTTCCGTGACGTCGATAGACATTTTTAGCGCCAGCGCGATGGGATACTTATCGACGCTGTAGACGTAGATCAGCGGACCGATAAAGTCGTTCATCGACCACATAAACTGGAACAGCGCCACCGAGATAATGGCCGGCTTGAGGATCGGCACCACCACATACCACAGCACCTGGATGGAGTTGCAGCCGTCGATCTGCGCCGCCTCTTCCATATCGCGCGGCACGCCGCGCAGAAACTGGATCAGCATGAAGACGAAGAATCCCTGGGTGGCGAAGGCCAGCGGCAAGTACAGCGGCAGATAGCTGTTCAGCATCCCCATTTCGCGGAACATCAGGTACTGCGGGATCAGCAGGACGGTGCTCGGCAGCAACATGGTGGTGATAAGCGTTGCGAACCAGAACTTCTTCCACGGGATCTCAAAGCGTGCGAAGCCGTACGCCACGATGGTGGAGGAAATGATCGTTAACACCACTTTCGGGATCACATACTTAAAGGTGTTCAGCATATAGTGGCCGAAATGGTATTCGGTGCCGGTCTTCCAGCCGTTGATAAACCCGTCCCAGGTGGCGTGGGCAGGCCACAGCCCGAGGGTGGTGAAGATCTCATGGTTCGGCTTGAACGAGGCGGAGAACATCCACGCCAGCGGGTAGAGCATCAGCAGGCCGACGAATATCAGCACGACGTAGCGCACCACCCGGCTCACCTTTTCCCGGCGCAGCGTACGGGCGACCTCACGATCGGCGTCGCTCATCACCGGCGCCATCTGTTGAATATCAGCCATTTTTGCCTCCCTTATCGGCGGAGTAGAAGACCCAGTATTTCGATGACTTAAAGGCGATCGACGCAAAGACCGCCACGACGAGGAACAGCACCCACGCCAGCGCGGCGCCATAGCCCATGTCGAAGTACTTAAAGGCGGTATCGTAGATATAGAGTGAGAACAGGTAGGTGTAATAGGTCGGACCGCCGCCGGTTATCACGTACGGGCCGGTAAACTCCTGGAACGCCTGGGTGGTCTGCATAATAAAGTTGAAGAAAATCACCGGGGTGATCAGCGGCACGGTGACCTTCATGAACATCTGCCACTTTGAGGCGCCGTCAATCATTGCCGCCTCATACTGCGACTGCGGAACGTTCTGCAGCGCGGCGAGGAAGATGACCATCGCGGAGCCAAACTGCCAGACGCGCAGCAGGGTGACCGACATCAGCGCCAGGGAGGGTTCCCCCAGCCAGTTGATGGCATCGATGCCAAAGACGGCGAGAAAACTGTTCAGCAGGCCGTCAATGGCGAACAGGGCGCGCCACAGCACGGCAATCGCCACCGAGCTGCCGAGGATCGACGGGATGTAATAGGCGGTGCGGAAAAAGCCGATGCCGCGCAGTTTGAAATTGAGCACAAAAGCAATGCCGAGGGCGAAAGCCAGTTTTAAGGGGATGGTTAAAAAGACGTAGGCAAAGGTCACCCCCATCGATTTCCAGAACAGGCTATCCTCGGTCAACATATAGCGATAGTTTTCGATGCCGTTAAATACCGGCGGGCTCATCAAGTCGTACTCGGTAAAACTGAGAAAGAAAGATGAAACAAAGGGAAAAGCGGTAAAGACGATCAGCCCGATGATATAGGGCGATATCCATGCCAATCCCAGCAGCTTGTTTTCATTCATACATACCTACCTGGCTTACGAGTTGTAATACGGATCCGGTGACGCCGCGCTGTCGGCCTTTTACGCCTGACAACGCAAAAATGTCTGAACGCTTCCTCTGCTTAACATGTCATTGTTAATTAATGGGTTATTCTTTAACTGGTCTAGCAGGTAAGGGCTGTCAGCCCCTTTTTTTATGCTGAACTGTTTTTTATAAAACGCCGTTTTAATTTCATTTTATTGCGATTTGTTTCTGCGTCATGCAGATCAGGATGGAAATGTGATCAAAGTCGAAACGATGTTTCAAAAAGGTGAGGTGGTAAGCATTTTGGCCGTAAAGGGCGTCTGAAAGGAATGAAAAATTAGGCTTAACTGAGCGGGAAATATAATTACCAGGATAATGATTGTGACAGCATCTTTTTATTGAAGGGCGCCGGGCAGTAACCGGGGACGGCGAACGCCCCCGTTATGGATTAGCCTTCAAGAAAATCTTCGCGAATGGGAGTAAAGGTATCGAGCAGCGTGCCGGGCTGCAGGCAGACGCAACCGTGCATAATCCCCGGCCGCTTATACAACGTATCGCCGGCGCTGACGACGCGCGTCTCCTCGCCGATGGTGAACTCAAACTCGCCGGAAAGCACATAGGTGAGCTGTTCGTGAGGATGGTTATGCATCGGGCCGACGGCGCCGGCGGCAAAATTCACCTCCACGGCCATCATTTTGCCGTCGTGGGCCAGAATGCGGCGGGTTACGCCATTGCCGAGGTCTTCAAGGGTGGTGTCTTTATGAAAAATAAACATCGGGCGATCCTGTTGTTAAAGTGAAACATTGTTTCATTTAACTTATCCCACTCTTCATGAAAAAGAAATACGCGGCCAGAGAAGTGGAAAGTTGATCACAAGTTTGCTTCACTGGCAGAAACGACATAAGGAGCAGAAGATGAAAACCATTGGCCTGTTAGGCGGCATGAGCTGGGAGTCCACGATCCCCTATTATCGGTTGATCAATGAGGGCGTTAAGGCGCGACTGGGCGGCCTGCACTCTGCCAGCCTGGTGCTGCACAGCGTCGATTTT
Source organism: Klebsiella sp. P1927 (assembly GCF_018204675.1). Lineage (NCBI taxonomy): Bacteria > Pseudomonadati > Pseudomonadota > Gammaproteobacteria > Enterobacterales > Enterobacteriaceae > Klebsiella > Klebsiella sp. P1927. Next base: position 601,607 of record NZ_CP073377.1, read on the forward strand.
CACGACATCGAAGCCTGCCAGTCCGCCGGCGACTGGGATCGCGCCGGGGAGATCCTTGCTGAGGCCGCGGTCGGGCTGCAGCAGGCGGGGGCCGAAGGCATTGTCCTGTGCACCAACACCATGCATAAAGTCGCAGATGCCATCGCCGCCCGCTGCCAGGTTCCCTTCCTGCATATTGCCGATGCCACCGGACGGGCGATTGCCGCCAAAGGTCAGCGCCGGGTCGCGCTGCTGGGCACCCGCTATACCATGGAGCAGACCTTTTACCGCGGTCGTCTGCAGGAGCAGTTTGCCATCGAGACGCTGATCCCTGAGGCTGACGATCGGGCGCAGATCAATCAGATCATCTTCGACGAACTTTGTCTCGGCACCTTCAGCGAGGCGTCGCGGGATTATTATCTGCAGACGATCGCCGCCCTGGCGGAGCAGGGGGCGGAAGGGGTTATTTTCGGCTGTACGGAGATTGGCCTGCTGGTGCCTGCCGAGCTCAGCCCGCTGCCGGTCTTTGACACCGCGGCGATCCACGCGGAAGACGCGGTCAACTTTATGCTCTCTGCAGGACCGACGCCAGCGGCGTGAGGATCTGCGGCAGACTCTGCTGCAGGTGGGCAACAAAGGCGTCGACCAGCGCCGAGCGCGGGCGGTGGAGAGGGCGGATCAGGCTGACGGTAAACGGCACCTCGACGCTGAAGCGGCGCACCACCACGCCGCTATCGGCATAGTCCAGGGCGGTTAACGGATTCACCACCGAGATCCCGGCGCCGGCGCGCACCATGGCGCAGATCGAGGCCGCGCTGTGGGTTTCGACCACCATCCGCCGTTTAACCTGATGCTCAAGGAACAGGGCGTCGAGCAGCTGGCGATAGCTGTCGGTGCGCGACAGGCTGATGTAGTTTTCGCCCTGAAAATCGGCGGGGGTCAGCGTCGCCTGCGCCGCCAGCGGATGGCCGGCGGGCAGCACGCAGACTTCATTCAGCGTCAGCAGCGGGGTGCGTTCGGTGCCCGCGGGGGTATGCAGGGTCTCCGTCAGGCCAAGGTCATGGCGCTGGGCGGAGAGCCACTCCTCCAGCAGCGGCGACTCCTGGGGGACGATCTGCAGGCTGACCTCCGGGTAGCGAGCGAGAAACGGCGGCAACAGCAGCGGCAGAAAGGACTGGGAAAACACCGGCAGACAGGCGATCGACAGCTCGCCCTGGCGGAACTCGCGCAGGCTCTCGGCGGCGCTGACGATACGGTCCAGGCCATACCAGGAGCGCTGAACCTCCTCAAACAAACGCAGGCCCTGCACCGTCGGCTGCAGGCGACCGCGGGTCCGCTCAAACAGCTGCAGGCCGAGCACCTTCTCAAAGCGCGCCAGCTCGCGGCTGACCGTGGGTTGCGAGGTGTGCAGCATCCGCGCCGCTTCGGTCAGGTTGCCGGTGGTCATCACCGCGTGAAAGATTTCGATATGACGCAAATTGACGGCTGGCATGCGGTCTCCGTGAGGCTCGGCTGGAACCATATCATTTTTGCATAGAGTCGCGATAAAACGATATTTTTTATTCGTCCGCCACTGTGGCGTAATCGAAAAAAAACAGCGACCAACACACGCACTGCACCGGAGTTCTTATGCCACACTCGCTTTACGCCACCGATACTGACCTGACCGCAGACAACCTGCTGCGCCTGCCCGCGGAATTTGGCTGTCCGGTCTGGGTCTATGATGCGCAGATTATTCGCCGCCAGATTGCCCAGCTCAGCCAGTTCGACGTGGTGCGTTTTGCGCAAAAAGCCTGCTCTAACATTCATATTCTGCGTCTGATGCGTGAGCAGGGGGTGAAGGTGGACTCGGTGTCGCTGGGGGAGATCGAGCGGGCGCTGGCGGCAGGCTACGATCCGCAGCAGAATCCCGAGGATATCGTCTTCACCGCCGATCTGATCGACGACGCCACCCTCGATCGGGTGAAGGCGTTACAGATCCCGGTGAACGCCGGCTCGATCGACATGCTGAGCCAGCTGGGCGAGGTGTCGCCGGGCCATCGCGTCTGGCTGCGCGTCAACCCGGGCTTTGGCCACGGCCACAGCCAGAAAACCAATACCGGCGGTGAGAATAGCAAGCATGGCATCTGGTACAGCCACCTGCCGGCGGCGCTGGAAGTGATGCGTCGCTATCAGCTGCAGCTGGTCGGGATCCATATGCATATCGGCTCTGGCGTTGACTATGGTCACCTGGAGCAGGTGTGCGGCGCGATGGTGCGCCAGGTCGTCGACTTTGGCCAGGATCTGCAGGCCATCTCCGCCGGCGGCGGTCTGTCGATTCCTTACCGCGAAGGTGAAGAGGCCATCGACACCGCCCACTATTATGGCCTGTGGAACCGCGCCCGGGAGCAGATCGCGGCCCATCTGGGGCACCCGGTGAAACTGGAGATTGAGCCAGGACGCTTCCTGGTGGCCGAGTCCGGCGTGCTGGTGTCGCAGGTGCGCAGTGTGAAAGAGATGGGCAGCCGTCACTTCGTGCTGATTGACGCCGGCTTTAACGACCTGATGCGCCCGGCAATGTACGGTAGCTATCACCATATCACCGCTCTGGCGGGGGATGGCCGGGATCTCAGCGCCGCGCCGCAGGTCGAAACCGTGGTGGCCGGGCCGCTGTGCGAATCCGGGGATGTCTTTACCCAGCAGGAGGGGGGCAAAGTCGAGACCCGCCTGCTGCCGGCGGTGGCGCCTGGGGATTATCTGGTGCTCCATGACACCGGCGCCTACGGGGCTTCGATGTCGTCCAACTATAACAGCCGTCCGCTGCTGCCGGAGGTGCTGTTTGATGGCGGTAAGGCGCGGCTGATCCGCCGTCGCCAGACCATCCAGGAGCTGCTGGCCTTAGAGCTTATTTAAAAAAAGGTCCCGTCGTCACCGACTCGCGAAGCACCAGCGTGCCGGTAAACGGCGGGATCGTTTCTATCGGCTGCTGATTGGCAAGCTTGATCGCCTGGTCGATAGCCGTAGTGATCATGTTGTCGATCGGCAGATAAACCGTCGACAGCCCCGGCTCCAGCCATTTCGCGCTTGGCGCATCGTCGAAGCCAAACAGCGACACATCCTGTGGAATACGCAGCCCCGCCTGATGCAGCGCCTTTGACGCCCCCAGCGCCATATCATCGTTACAGGAAAACAGCGCGCTGAAGCGGGCTTTCTCGTCCAGCAGTTCCCGGCACAGTTCGTAGCCGCGAGTCATCGTCGAGTCCCCATACTTCACCCGGCTCGGATCCCACTCAATACCATGTTTTATCAGCGCGTTGCGGTAGCCCTGCAGGCGAGCCTGGCCGGTAGGGGTATGCATCGGGACGGTGATGCAGGCGATATCGCGGTGGCCCTGGGTAATCAGATACTCCACGGCCTGGAAGGCGGCTTCCTGCTGTTCGAAGAACACGCAGCGTTCGCGGGCCTGCGCCACATCGCGGTTAATCACCACCAGCGGCATGGCGATCGAGTTAATCAGCGACATGATCGCCTTCTCGCTCATGTGCCGGGTATAGAGGATGATCGCATCGCACTGCCGGTCGGCGAGCATCTGCACCGCTTCCTCTTCGCGCTCCGGCGTATCATGGCCGTCGGTGACGATAAGCTGCTTTCCCCAGGCTTCGGTCTGGCGTGACGCCTGCTGCAGCAGACGGCCAAAGTAAAAGCCGTCAAAGGTGGAGACGACCAGCCCGATACTATTGCTGGTCTGATTGGCCAGCGAGCGGGCAAGGAAATTGGGCCGGTAGCCCAGCTCTTCCATCGCTTTAAAGACCTGTTGGCGGGTGCTCTCTTTCACCTGACCTGTGCCGTTCAACACGCGGGAAACCGTCGCTTTCGAGACGCCTGCGCGAATTGAGACATCCAGCATTGTAGCCATTCATCGATTCCTGATTTCACGTGGTAAAGCGCAGTTTATCACAGACCGAAAAGGGACATATCGACGGGGCGGGGCGGAAAAACCATCGCGATCACGCTTTTGGCAGGAACTGACGAGCCGACAGACTCTGGTATGCCAATGCCGATTTTATCGGATATTTGGGATACCACTGTGCGCGTTGCGAGCGCTGTCACAGAACTATTTTTGCCTGGCGACTATGTTTTGGTATGCCAAAAGTCTCTGGCTGTTCACCTGGCCGCAATAAGCCCTTTACACTGAGGTACTCTTTTATGGCATTACAGGACAAACTGATCGACGCGCTGGGGCGTTTCGCGACGACATTCAACAGCTATCGCTACATTATGGCGATCAAATCGGCGTTTATTACCCTGATGCCGGTGATCATCGTCGGGGCCTTTTCGGTGCTGATCTCCAATATGGTGCTGGATCCGAAGAATGGGCTCGCCAGCTTTTCCTCGCTCTCCTTTCTTGCGGCGCTGAAGCCGATCACCAGCGCGCTTAACTACGCTACGCTCAACTTCCTCAATATCGGCGCCGTGTTTCTGATCGGTATTGAGCTGGGGCGGATCAACGGCATCAAAAGCCTGTTTCCCGGCCTGTTGGCGGTGATCTGCTTTATCTGCGTCACGCCGACCACGGTAGAGATGATGGTCGATGGCCAGATGCACGTGGTGAAAGATGTCCTGCTGCGCCAGTTTTCCGATACCCGCAGTCTGTTCCTTGGGATGTTCATCGCCATTCTGTCAGTGGAGATTTACTGCTGGCTGGAGGGGCGCAAGGGACTGAAGATCAAAATGCCGGATACCGTGCCGCCGAACGTCTCTGCCTCTTTTTCCGCGCTGATCCCGGCGATCATCACCACCACCGCGATCGCCACCTTTGGTTTTCTCTTTCACCAGCTGACGGGAATGTATCTCTACGATGCGGTCTACCAGGTGGTGCAGCAGCCGCTGGAGCGGGTGGTGCAGAGCCTGCCGGGGATCCTGCTGCTGATGTTCGTCGCCCAGCTGTTCTGGGTGATCGGCATTCACGGCAACCAGATGATCAAGCCGATCCGCGAGCCGCTGCTGCTGGGAGCGATCACCGTCAATATGAGCGCTTTTGAGCAGGGGAAAGAGGTACCGAACATCATCACGATGCCCTTCTGGGATGTCTACATGAGCATCGGCGGCTCGGGGCTGACCATCGGCCTGCTGATTGCGGTGATGATCGCCACCAGGCGCAAAGAGATGAAAGAGATCGCCAAGCTGTCGATAGGCCCGGGGCTGTTCAATATTAACGAGCCGGTGATCTTCGGGATGCCGATCATGCTTAACCCGATCCTCGCCATCCCGTTTATCATCACCCCGCTGGTGACCGGCAGCATCGGCTATTTCGCCACCCTGACCGGCTTCGCCGGCAAGGCGGTGGTGATGGTCCCCTGGACCACGCCGCCGCTGATCAACGCCTGGCTCTCCACCGCCGGCTCGATGGGGGCGGTGGTGACCCAGCTTATCTGCATCGTCGTCGCGGTGCTTATCTATCTGCCTTTCGTCAAAATCGTCTCCCGCCGTGCCGATGCCGCGCAGCGTCAGGTAGACAATCAACAAACCGCCAACCCTGTCTGAGGAGCCTATGACTACCGTACGGATGACCATTCCCGATGATTTTATCCTTGGCGCGGCGGCTTCCGCCTGGCAGACCGAAGGCTGGAGCGGGAAAAAACCAGGGCAGGACTCCTGGCCCGATCTCTGGTACAAAAACGATCGCCACGTCTGGCATAACGGCTATGGCCCGGCGGTGGCCACCGATTTTATCAACCGCTTTCAGGAAGATGTGCAGCTGATGAAGCTGGCTGGGCTGACCCACTACCGCACCTCAATCAACTGGTCGCGCTTTCTGACCGACTATGAAAACGTCACGGTGGATGAGGAGTATGCGGCCTATTATGACCAGCTGTTCGATGCGCTGCTGGCTAACGGCATCACGCCGATGATCTGCCTTGAGCATTATGAATTGCCCGGCTATCTGCTGGAAAAGTATGGCGGCTGGGGGTCGAAAACGGTGGTTGAGCTGTTTGTGCGCTACGCGGAGAAGGTGTTTGCCCGCTACCACCCGAAGGTGACGCGCTGGTTTACCTTTAATGAGCCAATTGTGGTGCAGACCCGGGTCTATCTGGATGCTCTGCGCTGGCCCTATGAGCAGAACACCAGCACCTGGATGCAGTGGAACTATCATAAGGTGCTGGCGACCGCCAGCGTCGTGAAGCGGTTTCGCGAGCTCGGCTATCCCGGGACCGTCGGCTGCATCCTCAATCCGGAGGTGACCTACCCACGCTCACGCGCCCCCCATGACCTGCGCGCGGCGGAGATCTACGATCTGTTCTACAACCGCATGTTCCTCGACCCGCTGGTGCACGGCGTCTGGCCGCCGGAGCTTCTCGCGCTGCTTGAGCAGCATCAGGTGACGTGGGAGACCAGCGAGGAGGATCTGGCGGTTATCCGCGAGCACACCGTCGATGAGCTGGGGATTAATCTTTACTACCCGCACCGGGTCAAAGCCCCGTCGCGGGCCTGGCATCCGCACACCCCGTTCCATCCGGCCTGGTATTATGAGCCGTTTGAGCTGCCCGGCCGGCGGATGAACGCCTCCCGCGGCTGGGAAATCTACCCGCAAATCATCTTTGATATGGCGATGCGGATAAAAAATGACTATAGCAACATCCCGTGGTTCGTGGCGGAGAGCGGGATGGGGGTGGAAAACGAAGGCCAGTTCCGTAACCGCGAAGGCGTCATCGATGACAGCTACCGCATTCGTTTTATCAGCGAACATCTGTGGCACACCCTGCGCGCCCGCGAGGCAGGGGCCAACTGCCAGGGCTATATGCTGTGGGCGTTTACCGACAACGTATCGCCGATGAACGCCTTTAAAAACCGCTACGGGCTTATCGAAATCGATCTGCAAAACCATCGCGCCCGGCGACCCAAAGCCTCGGCGCACTGGTTTCGTCAACTGGGCGAACGGCGTGAACTGGTGCTGGATATCGATGATGAATACCGCTAGCCGGGGGCAATATTTGCTAAGATAGCGGCGTATTTGACTCGCAGGCATGTAACGCACAGGTGATTTTGTGGAAAAAGCGATAGTTCCGCCGGAAAAGAAGCCCTATCAGGAGATTGGTGATGACCTGCGCGCCCAGATCGCGCAGGGGCGCTACCCGGTCGGGTCGCGTTTGCCGCCGGAACGCCATATTGCCGAAACCTATGGCGTCAGCCGGACCATCGTGCGCGAAGCGCTGCTGATGCTGGAGCTGCAGGGGACGGTGGATATTCGTCAGGGATCCGGGGTGTATGTCATGCGCATTCCCCACGAGAACGACAGCGAAGAGGAGCAGCTGCTCAGCAGCGACGTCGGCCCGTTTGAAATTCTCCAGGCGCGCCAGCTGCTGGAGAGCAACATCGCCGCCTTTGCCGCGAAAATGGCCACCCGCGCCGATATCGACAATCTAAAGCGGATTATTGAACAGGAGCAGCGGGCAATCGCTCTCAACGACACCGCGCAGGATAACGCTCGTCTGTTCCATCTGGTGCTCGCCGGGGCGACGCAGAACCAGATGCTGTTGGCGACGGTAGAGCGGATCTGGCTGCAGATGGACAGCAGCCCGCTGTGGCAGCAGTTCAATGTGCATATTGCCAGCCGCGCCTGGCGGCTGAAATGGCTCGGCGACCGGCAGACCCTGCTCGCCGCGCTGCGGCGTCGCGATGTGATGGGCGCCTGGCAGGCGATGTGGCAGCATCTGGAAAACGTCAAAAACAGCCTGCTGGAGCTGTCCGATGAGGACGCCCCCGACTTTGACGGCTATCTGTTCGACTCAGTGCCGATTTTTCAGGGGAAGCTGGTATGACGATCCTGCCGCTGTACGCTGCGCCGCAGTACGCCCCGCAGGTGACCGACTGGCTGTGGCAGGCCTTTGGCGGCGAGACGCTGCCGCGGCAATTCTTCGCCAGCATTGTGCAGCATAGCCAGACGGCGGAGGCGCTGCCGTTGACCTTTATTGCCGTGGAAGGCGAGCAGTTGCTCGGCACGATTGGCCTCTGGCGCTGCGATTTGATCAGCCGCCAGGATCTGTTTCCCTGGCTGGCGGCGCTGTACGTCGCGCCCGCCGCCCGCGGTCAGGGGCTGGCCGGAAAACTGCAGCGGCATGTGATCGATTATGCCCGCCGCGCGGGCTTTCGGGAGCTCTATCTCTACTCCGCCTGCCGGGATTTCTATGAACGCTTCGGCTGGCGCTACATCGGCGAGGGGCTGGATTACCCGGCCACCGCCGTGCACCTCTATCGCTATGACTTATCGCCTTCCTGCGGGGCGACCACCGAGTGACGACGGACCAGCGTCGGGCTGAACAGATGGGTGATCTCCGGCGCCGGCCGCTGCTCCGCCAGGGCTAAAGCCAGCTCGGCCGCCTGGGTCGCCATCGTGACGATCGGATAGCGGACGGTAGTCAACCGCGGGCGGACATAGCGCGAAATCAGGACATCGTCGAAGCCAATCAGCGAAATCTCCCGCGGAACGTCGATGCCATTGTCATTCAGCACCCCCATCGCGCCGGCGGCCATCGAGTCGTTATAGCAGGCGACGGCGCTAAAGTGGCGGCCGCGGCCAAGCAGTTCGGTCATCGCCTGTTCGCCGCCGCTTTCATCCGGCTCGGCAAACGTGACCAGCCGGTCGTTGCACGGCAGGCCGCTCTCCTCCAGCGCCGCGTAGTACCCCTGCAGCCGATCTTCCGCATCGGAGATATCATGGTTTGAGCACAGATAGCCGATACGCGTGTGCCCCTGCTGGATCAAATGGCGGGTCGCCAGCCAGGCGCCGTAGCGGTCGTCCAGCGCGACGCAGCGGGTTTCATATCCGGGCAGGATGCGGTTGATCAGCACCATGCCGGGGATCTGTTTCATTAACCCCGCCAATTCCTCATCTGGGATCATTTTGGCGTGCACCACCAGCGCCGCGCAGCGATGGCGGATCAGCTGCTCTATCGCCTGGCGCTCCTTCTGCACGTTGTGGTAGCCATTGCCAATCAGCAAAAAATTGCCGGTGCGGTAGGCCACCTGTTCGACGGCTTTGACCATCGCGCCGAAGAAGGGGTCGGAGACATCGCCCACCACCAGGCCGACGGTTTCCGTTGACTGCTGGGCCAGCGCCCGGGCGTTCGCGTTGGGGTGATAGTTCAGGGTTTCCATCGCCGCGCCCACGGACTGACGCGAAGCTTCGCTGGCTTTGGGAGAGTTGTTGATGACGCGGGAGACGGTAGCGACGGAGACTCCTGCGAGTCGGGCTACATCCTTAATAGTCGCCATACCATGCCTTTTCTAGGGTAAGCGTTTACATACTGCTATGTTACGGGAAAGAGCGGCAGATTCAAGGCGCGGCGGCGAAGGAATGGCGCAAATGTGATTCAGCGCGGGCTTATCGGTGACCTGTTTACATTGACGCGAGCGGTAATTGAAACCGGCGCAGGGAAATACAAACCTTTGCTTACACTTTGCGATGCGCTGTTGCGAATGTTCGCTGGTTTGTTCGCGGATCCGGTTGATATTCTGGCTATCCCAGAGGTATTGATAGGTGGAGTCAACGTCACGTTGACCACTTTACTTACACCAGCCTGCGCAGATGCGCAGGTTTTTTTTTGCCCGCTATCGGCGTTGTTACAGATAGCGAAAATCGTAATACCTCGTTGCACTTAGGCTCACTCCCTTGCGTTTTCCCGCTGGCCCGTTACGGCCAAAAAACGTGACAATCGAGATCCCAGAGGTATTGATAGGTGAGTTTCTCAGGTACGCTCTTCGTACTGAACGTCTTACACCGACCTGCGCGGATGCGCAGGTTTTTTTTATTCCGAAAATCCCCCCGCTGCACTGCTTTCCCATGCCTTCTCGTGTAACCTGCTTTGACTCATCAACCGGTCACATGGAGTTGTTATGCTTTTGGGATTTTTCAGACTGCTGTTCAAGGGGTTATACCGGGTCAGACTGACCGGCGACACGCAGGCTTTATACCAGCAAAAGGTCTTAATCACCCCGAACCACGTCTCTTTCCTCGACGGCATTCTGCTGGCGCTGTTTTTGCCGGTCCGACCGGTTTTTGCGGTCTATACCTCAATCAGCCAGCGCTGGTTTATGCGCGCGCTGACGCCGATTATCGATTTTGTGCCGCTGGACCCGACCAAGCCGATGTCGATCAAACATCTGGTGCGCCTGATTGAGCAGGGGCGGCCGGTGGTTATTTTCCCGGAAGGGCGAATTTCGGTCAGCGGCTCGCTGATGAAAATTTATGACGGCGCCGCCTTTGTCGCCGCCAAATCGCAGGCGACCATTGTGCCGCTGCGTATTGAAGGCGCCGAACTGACGCCCTTCAGCCGGCTGAAGGGGCTGGTGAAACGTCGCCTGTTCCCGCGTATTCAGCTGCATCTCCTGCCGCCCACCCATCTGCCGATGCCCGAGGCGCCGCGCGCCCGCGACCGGCGCAAAATCGCCGGGGAGATGCTGCATCAGATCATGATGGAAGCCCGGATGGCGGTGCGCCCGCGGGAAACCCTGTATGAGTCGCTGCTGGCGGCGCAGGACCGCTTCGGCGCGCGCAAACCCTGCGTGGAGGATATCAACTTCCAGCCGGATACCTATCGCAAGCTGCTAACCAAAACCCTGTTTGTCGCCCGCATTCTGGAAAAATACAGCCAGCCGGGCGAGAAGATCGGCCTGATGCTGCCTAACGCCGGCATCAGCGCGGCGGTGATTTTCGGCGCTATCGCCCGCGGGCGTATTCCGGCGATGATGAACTATACCGCCGGGGTGAAAGGGCTCAGCAGCGCGATAGCCGCCGCGGAGCTCAACACCATTTTCACCTCGCGCACCTTCCTCGATAAAGGCAAACTCTGGCACCTGCCGGAGCAGCTGACCCAGGTGCGCTGGGTATTCCTGGAAGATCTTAAAGGCGATATCACCCTCGCTGACAAACTGTGGATTTTTGCTCATCTGCTGGCGCCGCGTCTGGCGCAGGTTAAGCAGCAGCCGGAAGACGCGGCGATGATCCTCTTCACCTCCGGTTCCGAGGGCAATCCGAAAGGGGTGGTGCACAGCCATAAGAGTCTGCTGTCCAACGTCGAGCAGATCAAAACTATCGCCGACTTTACCGCCAATGACCGCTTTATGTCGGCGCTGCCGCTGTTCCACTCTTTTGGCCTCACCGTCGGCCTGCTGACGCCGCTGCTTACCGGGGCGGAAGTGTTTCTCTATCCCAGCCCGCTGCACTATCGCGTGGTGCCGGAGCTGGTCTACGATCGCAACTGTACGGTGCTGTTCGGCACTTCGACCTTCCTCGCCAACTATGCCCGTTTCGCCAATCCGTACGATTTCTACCGCCTGCGCTACGTGGTCGCCGGGGCGGAGAAGCTGCAGGAGAGCACCAAACAGCTGTGGCAGGATAAATTCGGCCTGCGCATTCTCGAAGGCTATGGCGTGACCGAGTGCGCGCCTGTGGTCTCGATTAACGTGCCGATGGCGGCGAAGGTCGGCACCGTGGGCCGCATCCTGCCGGGGATGGACGCCCGCCTGCTGGCGATGCCAGGCATTGATCAAGGGGGGCGGCTGCAGCTGAAAGGGCCGAACATCATGAAAGGCTACCTGCGGGTGGAAAACCCCGGCGTGCTGGAAGCGCCTGCGGCGGAAAACCAGCACGGCGAGATGGAAGCGGGCTGGTATGACACCGGGGATATCGTTACCTTCGACGAGCAGGGCTATGTCCGCATTCAGGGCCGCGCGAAGCGCTTCGCCAAAATCGCCGGCGAGATGATCTCCCTCGAGATGGTGGAGCAGGTGGCCCTCGGCGCGTCGCCGGACAAAATGCACGCCACGGCGATTAAACAGGACGCCAGCAAAGGCGAGGCGCTGGTGCTGTTTACCACCGATAATGAACTGACTCGTGAAGCCCTGCTGCGCTACGCCCGCCAGCACGGCGTACCGGAGCTGGCGGTGCCGCGAGATATACGCTGGCTGAAACAGCTACCGGTGCTCGGCAGCGGCAAGCCAGACTATGTCACCCTGAAAAATATGGTCGACGAGGCGGAAACAACCCATGAGTGAGTCAGTACATACTAACCCTTCGCTGTACTCGAAAGGGATGCTGGCGGTGATCTGCGCCCAGTTCCTGTCGGCCTTCGGCGACAATGCGCTTCTCTTCGCCACCCTGGCGCTGATGAAGCAGCTCTATTATCCGGAGTGGAGCCAGCCGGTCCTGCAGATGTTGTTTGTGGGCGCTTACATCCTCTTTGCCCCCTTTGTCGGTCAGTTCGCCGATAGCTTTGCCAAAGGCCGGGTGATGATGGTGGCCAACGGCCTGAAACTGCTCGGCGCCGGCTGCATCTGCTTCGGCGTCAATCCGTTTATCGGCTATACGCTGGTGGGGATTGGCGCCGCCGCCTATTCGCCGGCCAAGTATGGCATTCTCGGCGAACTCACCACCGGCGATAAGTTAGTGAAGGCTAACGGACTGATGGAGTCCTCGACCATCGCGGCGATCCTGCTGGGCTCCATGGCCGGCGGGATCCTCGCCGACTGGCACGTGCTGGCGGCGCTGATCGTCTGCGCGCTGGTCTACGGCGGGGCGGTAGTGGCTAACCTGTGGATACCCAGGCTGCCGGCAGCGCGTCCGGGGCAGTCGTGGCGTTTTAAGCCAATGACGCACAGCTTCTTCAGCGCCTGCCGGACGCTGTGGCGCAACGGCGAAACCCGCTTTTCGCTGATAGGCACCAGCCTGTTCTGGGGCGCTGGCGTGACCCTGCGTTTCCTGCTGGTGATCTGGGTGCCGGTGGCGCTGGGCATTACCAGCAACGCCATGCCCACCTATCTTAATGCGATGGTGGCGGTGGGGATTGTGCTGGGTGCCGGGGCGGCGGCGAAGCTGGTGACCCTGGAGACGGTGTCGCGCTGTATGCCGGCCGGGATTTTGATCGGTATCGCGGTGATAGCCTTTGCGGTGCAGCAGTCGCTGCTGCCGGCGTTCGGTCTGCTGCTGCTGCTCGGGGTGTTCGGCGGGTTCTTTATCGTACCGCTGAACGCGCTGCTGCAGGAGCGTGGGAAACATTCGGTCGGGGCAGGTAACGCCATTGCGGTACAGAACCTCGGTGAGAACGTGGCGATGCTGCTGATGCTGGGGCTCTATTCCCTGGCGGTGAGCGTGGGCGTTCCACCGGTCGCCGTGGGGATAGGCTTTGGCGCGGTATTCGCCGTGGCCATTGCCGCGCTGTGGGTCTGGGGGCGGCGTAAATAACCTCCCGGCTTGCGCTGCGCTTGACTGGGCGAGGGGGTCGCCAATATCTGCTCTTCAGTAGCCCGGGTAAGGCGTATAAGCCTTACCCGGGGCTTTGCTTTCTTACGGCGCCGGGTAGGTATAAACCTGATGCACCGCCTCAATCTCCGCTAATACCTCTTCGCTTAGCTCAAGCTGCAAACTTTCCACGTTGGCCTGCAGCTGCGTCATGGTCGTCGCCCCCAGCAGGGTGCTGGCGACAAACGGCTGCCGACGCACAAAGGCCAGCGCCATTTGCGCCGGATCGAGGCCGTGGCGTTTGGCGATATCCACATAGGCCGCTACCGCTTTCTGCGACTGCTCGCTGCTGTAGCGCGTAAAGCGGCTGAACAGCGTATTGCGCGCCCCTGCCGGCTTCGCACCGTTGAGATACTTGCCGGTCAGTGTGCCGAAAGCCAGACAAGAGTAGGCCAGCAGCTCCACGCCTTCGAACTGACTCACTTCCGCGAGGCCGACTTCAAAGCTGCGGTTCAGCAGGCTGTAAGGATTCTGAATAGTCACGATCCGCGGGAGGTCGTGCTTATCCGCCAGGTGCAGATAACGCATCACGCCGAAGGCGGTTTCGTTCGACACACCGATGTAGCGGATCTTCCCGGCGCGCTGGAACTCGGTCAGCGCTTCGAGGGTATCCAGCAGCGTCACGGCGGGCGCGGCGTCGGCCCAGGTATAGCCCAGCTTGCCAAAGCAGTTGGTTGGCCGCTGCGGCCAGTGAACCTGATATAAATCGAGATAATCGGTCTGCAGCCGCTTCAGGCTGGCGTGCAGCGCCTCGCGGATATTTTTGCGGTCCAGGACGTGATTGGGCCGAATGCTGCTGTCGTTATTGCGCGCGGGCCCGCTGACTTTCGAGGCGAGCACCAGCTTTTCGCGATTGCCGCGTTTCGCCAGCCAGTTGCCGACGTAGGTTTCAGTCAGCCCCTGGGTTTCCGGGCGCGGCGGGACCGGGTACATTTCAGCGACATCGATCAGGTTGATGCCGTTGGCAACCGCGTAATCGAGCTGCTGGTGGGCATCGGCCTCGCTATTCTGTTCGCCAAAAGTCATGGTTCCCAGCCCGAGGGTGCTGATTTCAAGAGAACTGTGTGGGATACGGTGATACTGCATAGCCAGCTTCCTTTTTATTTATAAGGTCAGGCATTCCCCGACAAAGGAGTATCAACATGGCAGAGGGTGAGAAAAAGAGGAAGTAAAAAATCAAAAAAGCCGGGTGACGAGGAGGGGCGGTGGGTGAAACCCGCGGCGTCCTGGTATATCCCGACTCTTCTCAAAAGACTGGTGGTCGGTAAGCGCAGCGTCAACAGAAGCTGGGGCCGACAGGGAAAGATTAACGCTTAATGATTTGCGAAACGTCGTCACGATTGATCTGCATTTTATTACCCTGCTGATCTTCGTAACTGATTAAACCGGTATCGTCATCCACGGTAGGTTTACCGTCGGTCAGGATCATTCGCCCATCTTTGGTCGCCATGACGTAATCGCTGCTGCAACCGGAAACCGAGAACGCCAGTCCTACGGCGGAAATCAATACTGCCCATTTCTTCATCGTCAACACCTCTTCAGTAGCTGCACCCCATACCCGTCTATTAATAGCCTGATTTGTGAGACATAAAAAGCAGTAAAGTCTGAAAAAGGGTTGCAGCCTGTGACCAGGCTGCAATTTTGTGGTTTACAGCGGGTTTTTCTTATTACGCAGCAGGTTAAGGCTCTCCACCGCGATAGAGAAGAACATGGCGAAATAGATGTATCCCTTCGGCACATGGACGTCGAAGCTTTCCAGCATCAGGGTAAAGCCGACGAGGATCAGAAACGACAGCGCCAGCATTTTCACCGAAGGATGACGGTCAACAAAATCGCCGATGGGTCGCGCGGCGAACATCATCACCCCCACCGCGATCACCACTGCCGCCATCATGATGAACAGATGATCCGACAGGCCGACGGCGGTGATCACTGAATCGAGGCTAAAGATGATATCCAGCAGCATGATCTGCACGATGGCGCCGAGGAAGGAGTGGACGTTGGTCTTCAGCCCCTCCTCTTCACCTTCGATAGATTCATGGATCTCTTTACTGGCTTTCCAGATAAGGAATAGCCCGCCGAGCAGCAAGATCAGATCGCGAAACGAGATCTCCTGACCGAAAACGGTAAAGAGCGGGTTGGTCAGCTTAACGACCCAGGCGATTGAGGCCAGCAGCGCCAGACGCATGACCATCGCGCCCATCAAACCGATCCGGCGCGCATGGGCGCGCTGGGCGGTGGGGAGCTTAGCCACGACCAGAGAGAGGAAAATAATATTGTCGATCCCGAGCACGATCTCCAGCAGCGTCAATGTGCCCAGCGCCAGCCAGGCGTTAGGATCGGTTATCCATGCAAATAACATTGTTCAAAGTCCTGCAAAATAGAAAGCAGCAATTATATGCAACCCCCAACGCAGAACAAAAAATTAATCGTGTTGTAACAAGAAATGGCGGGCAAGCAGAGCGGCGGTAAAATTCTTTTTCAGATAGAAACCGCGCGGCAGCGTGAGGATTGTCTCCCCGCGGGCGCCGATGGCTTCGGTCAGCGCCTTGCTGTTGGCGGCTTTCGGTCTTAACTGCAGCACCTCGCCGTGGCGGGCGGTAATGCGCTCGACCTCACCGAGAACAATGAGATCCATCAGCTCTTCCCAGTCCATGCGCAGCTGGCGCTCCTCGTCTTCGTCCGGGCTCCACAGCAGCGGTGCGCCGACGCGCCGCGCCGCCAGCGGGATGGTGCGTTCACCCTCCACCGGGATCCACAGGACGCGCTGCAGCTTATGCCGTACATGGCTGCTCTCCCAGGTGACGCCGCTATTGCCGGTTAACGGGGCGACGCAGACGAAGGTGGTCTCCAGCGGGCGTCCCCGGCTGTCGATGGGGATCGTTTTGAGCTCGACCCCCAGCGCGGCGAAATCCTGCTCGGGTTTACTGCCTGCGCTGGCGCCCAGCCACAGCTCCAGCAGAATGCCCGTCCAGCCTTTATCGCGCTTCAGATCGCGCGGAATGGGGATCCCCGCCAGCGCCGCCAGCTCGCCCAGCGAATAGCCGGCCAGCTGGCGGGCCTGGGCCAGCAGCTGTTCCTGACTTTGCGGCGGTGAGGCGAGCGGAGCGATAGCGGGCATAGGGTAATACCTTTGGTTAAAAAGTGAGCGCTAATTTTGCGCGTTGTGGATAGAGTTTACCGTTTTCTGAGTAACTATACCAATCTCATGATTTATATGGCTTTTTAAACTCATCATGCGGCTTATGAAAACGGTGTAAACGGGTTTTCCAGAACTGGTCACTGACAATAAACAGGATCTTACACCATGTTATCCACAGAAAAGTGGGATAACTGGGGAAAAGACTCACTACTGGTTCGATTTACAGCCTTGACGTGCGACGAAAATCGAATTTTTAGAGAAAATCTGCCGGTGGCCTGCGCGTAATCTGTGGATAAAATCGACATTGCTCGATCTTTCATCAGTCGGCGGATCGCATGTGTGATGATCGTCACGTTATGCTGTAATGTGTGAAAGGAATATATTCTAACTTTATGAATATGATACTATTATTTTCAGATGCTAGCGATGCGATGTTCGGATTACTCTGGGTTTTCCCGGGTTAATTCCGTACTTCTTCACAACTCTATCCACAGAAAAAGTGAATAAAATCGGCTGTCACGCGCTTTCATTGTTTATAACTCTGGCAATTACTGTGAGTTATTCAAATGTTATCCGTTCTCAGTGTGCGAACAGAGTGGTTTACCGTTTCCGGCGAGTGTGAAACAATCATTCACATTGAAGCTTATCTTGAGGTAGTCCGGTGATTGATGACGATGGCTACCGCCCAAATGTCGGTATTGTAATCTGTAATCGTCAGGGCCAGGTGATGTGGGCCCGGCGCTATGGTCAGCACTCGTGGCAGTTCCCGCAAGGGGGCATTAATCCAGGAGAATCCGCAGAGCAGGCGATGTATCGGGAATTGTTTGAAGAGGTCGGGTTAAGCCGTAAAGATGTGCGGATCCTGGCCTCAACCCGTAACTGGCTGCGTTACAAGTTGCCTAAACGTTTGGTGCGTTGGGACACAAAGCCGGTTTGTATCGGCCAGAAACAAAAGTGGTTTCTTTTGCAGTTGATCGGCAATGATGCGGACATCAATATGCAAACCAGCAGTACACCTGAATTTGATGGTTGGCGCTGGGTGAGTTACTGGTACCCGGTTCGCCAGGTGGTGTCGTTTAAGCGCGACGTCTACCGCCGGGTGATGAAAGAGTTCGCCAGCGTGACCATGTCGCTGGCGGAGAGCGCACCTAAGCCGCAAAACGCGCCTGCTTATCGACGTAAAAGAGGTTAAGCCACGCACATTATGCTCACTCGGTTGCGAGAAATAGTCGAGAAGGTCGCGAGCGCGCCGCGTTTAAACGAGGCGCTGGATATTCTGGTGACGGATGTCTGCCAGGCGATGGAGACGGAAGTCTGCTCGGTTTACCTGGCTGACAATGACCGACGCTGCTATTACCTGATGGCCACCCGCGGGTTAAAAAAACCTCGCGGGCGCACCGTTGCGCTGGCGTTCGATGAAGGCCTGGTGGGGCTGGTTGGCCGCCTGGCGGAACCCATCAACCTCGCCGATGCGCAAAAACACCCCAGCTTCAAATATATCCCCGCCGTCAAAGAGGACCGCTTCCGCGCCTTCCTTGGCGTGCCGATCATTCAGCGCCGCCAGCTGCTGGGCGTGCTGGTGGTCCAGCAGCGCGAGCTGCGTCAGTTTGATGAAAGCGAAGAGTCTTTCCTCGTCACCCTCGCCACCCAGATGGCGGCGATCCTCTCCCAGTCCCAGCTGAACGCCCTGTTCGGCCAGTATCGTCAAACGCGCATTCGCGCTCTGCCGGCCTCTTCCGGGGTGGCGATCGCCGAGGGCTGGATGGACGTCAGCCTGCCGCTGATGGAGCAGGTGTATGAAGCCTCGACGCTGGACACCGCCTCGGAACGCGAACGCCTGACCGGTGCGCTGGAAGAGGCGGCCAACGAGTTTCGTCGCTACAGCAAACGCTACGCTGCCGGGGCGCAAAAAGAGACGGCGGCGATCTTCGATCTCTACTCGCACCTGCTCTCTGACGCCCGCCTGCGTCGCGAGCTGTTTGCCGAAGTTGACAAAGGCGCCGTCGCCGAGTGGGCCGTCAAAAAGATCATTGAGAAGTTCGCCGAACAGTTTGCCGCGCTGAGCGACGGCTATTTGAAAGAGCGGGCCGGCGATCTGCGTACCCTGGGCCAGCGTCTGCTGTTCCATCTCGACGACAGTATTCAGGGGCCCAACACCTGGCCGGCGCGCATTATCCTCGTGGCGGACGAGCTGTCGGCCACCACCCTCGCCGAAGTGTCGCAGGATCGCCTGGCCGGCGTGGTGGTGCGCGATGGCGCCGCCAACTCCCATGCCGCTAT
The DNA here is from genome assembly GCF_018204675.1 of Klebsiella sp. P1927. Lineage (NCBI taxonomy): Bacteria > Pseudomonadati > Pseudomonadota > Gammaproteobacteria > Enterobacterales > Enterobacteriaceae > Klebsiella > Klebsiella sp. P1927. Next base: position 620,284 of record NZ_CP073377.1, read on the forward strand.
TATGGTGCGGGCCCTCGGCATCCCAACGGTGATGGGCGCCGATATTCAGCCCTCGCTGCTGCATGGCCATACGCTGATTGTCGATGGCTATCGCGGTGAACTGCTGGTGGATCCTGAACCTGTCCTGTTGCAGGAGTATCAGCGCCTTATCAGCGAAGAGAACGAACTCAGCCGCCTGGCGGAGGACGATCTCCAGCGCGCGTCGGAGCTGAAAAGCGGCGAGCGGGTGAAAGTCATGCTCAACGCCGGCTTAAGCCCGGAGCACGAAGAGAAGCTCGGCAGCTTTGTTGACGGCATTGGCCTCTACCGCACCGAAATTCCCTTTATGCTGCAGAGCGGCTTCCCCTCAGAAGAGGAGCAGGTCGCCCAGTATCAGGGCATGCTGCAGATGTTTAACAGCAAACCGGTGACCCTGCGTACCCTGGACATCGGCGCGGATAAACAGCTGCCGTATATGCCGATCAGCGAAGAGAACCCGTGCCTCGGCTGGCGCGGGATCCGCATCACCCTCGATCAGCCGGAGATCTTTTTGATCCAGGTGCGGGCGATGCTGCGCGCCAACGCCGCCACCGGCAACCTCAGCATTTTGCTGCCGATGGTGACCAGTCTGGAGGAGGTGGATGAGGCCCGTCGGCTGATCGATCGCGCCAGCCGGGAAGTGGAAGAGATGATCGGCTACGCCATCCCACGTCCGCGCCTGGGGGTGATGCTGGAGGTCCCGTCGATGGTCTTTATGCTGCCGCAGCTGGCCAGCCGGATCGATTTTATCTCGGTAGGGACGAACGACCTGACCCAGTACCTGCTGGCCGTCGACCGCAACAATACCCGGGTCGCCAGCATGTATGACAGCCTGCATCCTGCGGTATTGCGTGCGCTGGCGATGATCGCCCATGACGCGGAGCGCTTTGGCATCGATCTGCGCCTGTGCGGCGAGATGGCGGGCGACCCGATGTGCGTGACGATCCTTATCGGCCTCGGTTACCGCCATCTGTCGATGAACGGCCGCTCGGTGGCGAGGGTGAAGTATCTGCTGCGCCGCATTGATATCGAAGAGGCGCAGGAGCTGTCGCGTCGCAGCCTCGATGCGCAGATGACCGCCGAGGTGCGCCATCAGGTGGCGGCCTTTATGGAGCGTCGCGGTCTCGGCGGCCTGATCCGCGGCGGGCGGTAGCGCCAGCCCGGGTGAGGCGTAAGCCGTAACCCGGGGATCCTCTGCTCGCACCCTCCGGCAAAGTAGGGGACCGCCGGGGAAACGGCATTCTGTTAGCATCCGTATACATATCTTTTACACGTTCGGCGCGGATCGCTCTTGTGGCTTATGCTATGATTCGCCTCCTTCGGCGTGCCCGTTTTGTTCGGGTATGGATCATCACCGCTGTCCACTTTCGGCGGAATAACAAGTCTTTATGGTGACAGATGAATAGTGGCTACCTGCATTTTCCGGAGTTCGATCCGGTCATTTTTTCTCTAGGCCCGGTCTCCCTCCACTGGTACGGTTTGATGTACCTGGTGGGCTTTGTCTTTGCGATGTGGCTGGCCACCCGTCGGGCGAATCGTCCGGGCAGCGGCTGGACGAAAAATGAAGTGGAAAACCTGCTCTACGCGGGCTTCCTCGGCGTCTTCCTGGGCGGCCGTATCGGCTACGTGCTGTTTTACAACCTGCCGGTATTTCTTGCCGATCCGCTGTATCTGTTCCGCGTCTGGGACGGCGGCATGTCGTTCCACGGCGGCCTGATCGGCGTGATCCTGGTGATGATTATCTTCGCCAGACGCACCAAACGCACCTTCTTCCAGGTCTCCGATTTTATCGCGCCGCTGATCCCGTTTGGTCTTGGCGCCGGGCGTCTGGGCAACTTTATCAACGGCGAGCTGTGGGGCCGCGTAGACCCGAGCTTCCACTACACGATGATTTTCCCGGGCTCCCGTGCCGAAGACCTGGCGCTGCTGCCGACGCATCCGGAATGGCAATCGCTGTTCGATACCTACGGCGCGCTGCCGCGTCACGCGTCGCAGCTGTACGAGCTGGCGCTGGAAGGCGTGGTACTGTTCCTGATCCTCAACCTGTTTATCCGTAAACCGCGCCCTACCGGCTCCGTTTCCGGTCTGTTCCTGATTGGCTACGGCCTGTTCCGCATCATCGTGGAATTCTTCCGCCAGCCCGACGCCCAGTTCACCGGCGGCTGGGTGCAGTACATCAGCATGGGGCAGATTCTTTCGATCCCGATGGTGCTTGCGGGTATCATTATGATGGTTTGGGCTTACCGCCACCGTCCGCAGCAACAGAATTCTTGAGGAACCATGAAACAGTATCTTGATTTGATGCAGAAAGTGCTCACCGAGGGCACGCCAAAAAATGACCGCACCGGCACTGGCACGATCTCCATTTTCGGCCATCAGATGCGTTTTAACCTGCAGGAAGGCTTCCCGCTGGTGACCACCAAGCGCTGTCATTTACGCTCCATCATCCATGAACTGCTGTGGTTCCTGCAGGGCGACACCAACATCGCCTATCTGCACGAGAACAACGTCACCATCTGGGACGAGTGGGCGGATGAGAATGGCGACCTGGGGCCGGTCTACGGCAAACAGTGGCGTTCCTGGCCTGCGCCGGACGGCCGCCATATCGACCAGATCAGCACGGTGATGAACCAGCTGAAAAACGACCCGGACTCCCGCCGGATCATCGTCTCGGCATGGAACGTCGGCGAGCTGGATAAAATGGCGCTGGCGCCGTGCCACGCCTTCTTCCAGTTCTACGTCGCCGACGGCAAGCTCTCCTGCCAGCTGTATCAGCGTTCCTGCGATGTGTTCCTCGGCCTGCCGTTCAATATCGCCAGCTATGCGCTGCTGGTGCATATGGTGGCGCAGCAGTGCGATCTGCAGGTCGGTGATTTCGTCTGGACCGGCGGAGACACCCATCTGTACAGCAACCATCTTGAGCAGACCAACCTGCAGCTAAGCCGCGAACCGCGTCCGCTGCCGAAGCTGGTCATCAAACGCAAGCCGGCGTCGATCTTCGACTACCGCTTTGAAGACTTCGAGATTGAAGGTTACGATCCGCACCCGGGCATTAAAGCGCCGGTGGCGATTTAACCCCCAGCAGAGTTGACTAACCGGCGCCCGATGGCGCCGGTTTTTTTATGCCCTTCGCACCACCCGATGGGAGCGCTTTCCGTTACCACCGGGAGAAGGTTGTTTTCTCCTGCCCCCCAGGCCACAGGTGGTTGCGGTGGGCGAAGTTGGGTAGACGCTCGCAAAAAAATGTCCTTCTGTCGAGTATGCAAAGCTTTTTTGCGTATCTGGCCGGGAAAGCTATTTTCCGTCGTCGCGCCAGAGCCAATCGCCGCGGCATACTCGACGCCATGAACAGAGAACATGGCTACACCCTGATGGAAACCCTGGTAACGCTGACACTGATGATGATCCTCAGCGTCGGCGGCCTGTACGGCTGGCAGCGCTGGCAGCAGCAGCAACGACTGTGGCAAACCGCCGTCCAGGTGCGGGATTTTCTGCTCTTTCTGCGCGATGACGCCAACGCCTACAACCGGGACCGCGTGCTTCGCGTCGGCCAGGACGAAGTGGGCTGGTGCCTGAGCGCGGAGGGGGAGGGGCCTGACTGCGCCTCGGGGACATCCTTCACGCTGCGCCCGCGCTGGCCGGGGATCACTCTGGCTGGCGTTACGCCTGGTCTGGGGTTTTATGGTCTGCGCAGCACCGCCTGGGCGGGGAATCTGCGGCTGCAGAGCGCGGCCGGCAGCTGGAGCATTGTGATCTCACACTGGGGGCGGATTCGTTTATGCCGCAGCGACAGCGCAGGAGGGTGTCAGTGAGCCGCCGCGGATTTTCCCTGGCGGAGGCGCTTATCGCCATGGCCATTGGCTCGCTGCTGCTGATGGGGGCCTGCCGCTTTCTGCCTGCCCTGCAGCGTCATATTCTGCGCCAGGGCGAACAGCTGGCCCTGGAGAACGAGCTGTGGCAGCGTGTGCATGCCGTGGGAAAACATCTGCAGCGCGCCGGGTACTGCCGGGGAGCGTGCGGCGGAGCCGGGCTGGAGCTAGCCGCTGGCGGGGAGTGTCTGATTGTGCGCTGGGATGCGAACAGCAACGGGAGATGGGAAACTTCCCCCGCGGCAGCGGCGGAGAGCACCGGCTTTCGCCTGCGCGACGGCGCGCTGGAGACCCTGCGCGGGGCCAGCGACTGCCGCGGCGGCGGATGGGAGAAAATCACCAACCCGGCCGCCATCGTGGTGACGCGCTTCTCGGTACAACGTCAGGTCACCCCGGGCTTCGCGCCGGAGCTGAGCGTGACGCTGGCGGCGCGCTCCGCGCAACAGACGGGCCTGACGAGCGAGGTTGAGCAGCGGGTGACGGGGTATAACCTGTGATCCGCCAGCGTGGAATGTCGTCGCTGCTGATGGTGCTCCTGTTGCTGACCCTCGGCAGCCTGTTACTCGAGGGGCTTAACCTGCAGCAGCGGGTGCTGCTGGCGCAAACCGCCAGCGAAACGCAGGCGATCCGCGATACGGCGATAGCCCATTCCGCGCTGCAGTGGGGAAAACAGCAGGTCTGGTCGGCGCAGGTGGCGCTGGCCTGCCGGGAGCAGGCGCCGCAGGGCTGGCGCGCCTGTCTGCGTATCTTCGGCGACGGTTCACTGGTGCTCAGCAGCGCCAGCGGCGAGGTGCAGGTCTGGCAGTCCGGCGAGGTGCGCGGCGGGCAGGTGCGTTTTTCCGCCCACGGCTGGAGCGATTTTTGCCCGCTCAGAGAGGCGAGCTTATGTCAAATGCCCTGAAGCGTCAGCGGGGGTTTAGCCTGCCGGAGACCGTGCTGGCGATGGCGCTGATGGTGCTGACGGTCACCGCGCTGGGCGGCTATCAGCGCGGAATGGCGCAAGGAATTGTCCAGTTGAACCAGACCCGTCAACTGTGGCGCGACGCGTGGCGCTATAGCCAGCTCTCCGCGCCGCCGTCGCCGGCACGCGGGCAGGTAAGCCGTATGCAGACATCGAGGCAAAGATGTGTCAGCATCACGGTAACGATCAGTAGACCCGTTGCAAAGCGGGTGCAGATGACCCGGCTGCATTGCCCGGTCAGCCAGTAGTCAGGAGCAATTATGTTAAGGGTATACCACTCAAACCGGCTGGATGTTCTCGAGGCGTTGATGGAGTTTATCGTCGAGCGCCAGCGGCTGGATGACCCTTTTCAGGCCGAAATGGTGCTGGTGCAGAGTACCGGCATGGCGCAGTGGCTGCAGATGACCCTGGCCGCGCGCTTTGGGATTGCCGCCAATATCGAGTTCCCGCTGCCGGCGAGCTTTATCTGGGATATGTTCGTGCGCGTCCTGAAAGATATTCCGGGCGAAAGCGCCTTCAGCAAGCAGAGCATGAGCTGGAAGCTGATGACCCTCCTGCCGCAGCACCTGGAGGAAGACGATTTTATCCTGCTGCGCCAGTATCTGAGTGATGACGGCGACAAGCGCAAGCTGTTTCAGCTGGCCGCCCGGGTGGCGGACCTCTATGACCAGTACCTCGTCTATCGCCCGGAGTGGCTGATGCGCTGGGAGGCCGGCCAGCGGGTGGAAGGTCTCGGCGATGCCCAGCAGTGGCAGGCGCCGCTGTGGCAGGCGCTGGTGAGCTACACCGCCGAGCTGGGGCAGCCGCAGTGGCACCGCGCCAATCTCTACCAGCGCTTTATCAGTACCCTGGAAAAAGCGGACGAACCGCCCGCCGGGCTGCCGTCGCGCGTCTTCATCTGCGGGATTTCCGCGCTGCCGCCGGTCTATCTTCAGGCGCTGCAGGCGCTGGGTAAGCATGTCGATGTCTACGTATTGTTTACCAACCCCTGCCGCTACTACTGGGGAGACATTAAGGATCCGGCGTTCCTGGCGAAGCTGCTGTCGCGCCAGCGGCGCCATCACCGCGAGGCGCGCGCGCTACCCCTGTTTCGCGACACCGAGCAGGCGCCGGGGTTGTTTAATGACGCCGGGGAACAGGATGTCGGCAACCCGTTGCTCGCCTCCTGGGGGAAACTGGGGCGCGACTATATCTACCTGCTGGCGGGGCTGGAGCGCTATGAGGAGCTGGACGCTTTTGTCGACATCGCCCCCGATAACCTGTTGCATAACCTGCAGTCGGATATCCTTGAACTACGCAACGCGGCGGTGGCCGGGCAGAGCGCAGAGGCATTCGCCCACAGTCGCGACAAACGTCCGCTGACGCTGGATGACCGCAGTCTGAGCATTCACGTCTGCCACAGTCCGCAGCGCGAAGTGGAGGTTCTGCACGATAGGCTACTGGCGATGCTGGAGGCGGATCCGACGCTCACGCCGCGGGATATCATCGTCATGGTGGCGGATATCGACAGCTACAGCCCCTATATACAGGCGGTGTTTGGCGCCGCCAGCGGCGATCGCTGGCTGCCGTGGGCGATCTCCGACCGTCGCGCCCGAGAGTCGCACCCGGTGCTGCAGGCGTTTATTACGCTGCTCTCACTGCCGGACAGCCGCTTCGCCAGTGAAGATGTGCTGGCGCTGCTGGACGTCCCGGTGCTGGCGGCGCGCTTTAATATCACGGAAGAAGGGCTGCGCTACCTGCGCCAGTGGGTGAACGAGTCCGGCGTCCGCTGGGGAATGGATGACGACAACGTCCGTGAGCTGGACCTGCCGGCGACCGGGCAGCATACCTGGCGGTTCGGCCTCACCCGCATGCTGTTGGGCTACGCGATGGACAGCCGCGAGGGAGAATGGCAGTCGGTGCTGCCGTATGACGAATCCAGCGGTTTGATCGCCGAGCTGGTGGGCAACCTCGCGTCGCTGCTGATGCAGCTTAATCTGTGGCGACGCGGCCTGGCCCAGCAGCGGCCGCTGGCGGAGTGGCTGCCGGTCTGTCGCGATCTGCTGAATGACTTTTTCCTGCCGGACAGTGAGACCGAAGCGGCGCTGGCGCTGATTGAGCAGCAGTGGCTGGCGGTTATTGATAGCGGTCTGGAGGCGCAGTATGGCGAGCAGGTGCCGCTGACGCTGCTGCGCGATGAGCTGGCCCAGCGCCTCGATCAGCAGCGGATCAGCCAGCGCTTTCTTGCCGGCCCGGTCAATATCTGTACCCTGATGCCGATGCGTTCGATCCCCTTTAAGGTGGTGTGCCTGCTGGGGATGAATGACGGGGTTTATCCGCGCACGCTACCGCCGCTGGGCTTTGATTTAATGAGCCAGAAGCCGCAGCGCGGCGACCGCAGCCGGCGCGATGATGACCGCTATCTGTTCCTCGAAGCGCTGATGTCCGCCGAGCAGACGCTGTATATCAGCTATATCGGCCGTTCGATCCAGGACAACAGCGAGCGTTTTCCTTCGGTGCTGGTGCAGGAGCTGGTGGATTATATCGGCCAGAGCCACTGTCTCGCCGGTGACGAAGAGCTTGACTGCGACGCCAGCGAAGCGCGGGTTAAAGCCCATATCACCCATCTGCATACGCGCATGCCGTTCGACGTTGCCAATTTCCAGGAAGACGAGAACAAGAGCTACGCTCGTGAATGGCTGGCGGCCGCCGGCCAGCAGGGAGAGGCGCATAGCGATTTTATACAGCCGCTCACCGCGCCGCCGATTGACAGCCTGCCGTTCGATCAGCTTCTGCGCTTCTGGCAGCACCCGGTACGCGCGTTCTTTCAGCAGCGTTTGCGGGTCAATTTCCGCGCCGAAGAGGACGATATTCCAGACGACGAGCCGTTCACTCTTGAAGGGCTGAGCCGTTATCAACTGAATCAGCAACTGCTCAATACGCTTATTGAGGAGCAGGACGTCTCGGCTATGTTCCGCCGCTTTCGCGCCGCCGGCGAGCTGCCGTATGGCGCCTTTGGCGAGCTGGTCTGGGAGACGCAGCGCCTGGAGATGCAGGCGCTGGCCGAGCGGGTGATGGCCGAGCACCAGCAGGCGCAGAGCATGGAGATCGATCTGCAGTGCGGCGGCGTGAACCTGACCGGCTGGCTGCAGCAGGTGCAGCCGGACGGTCTGCTGCGCTGGCGGCCTTCGCTGCTGAGCGTCTCCCAGGGGATGCAACTTTGGCTGGAACACCTTGTCTACTGCTCCAGCGGCGGCACCGGCGAGAGCCGGCTGTTTGTGCGGAAAGAGGGAGAGTGGCGCTTTCCGGCGCTGGCGCCCGCCGAGGCGCAGGCGTACCTTAACGAGCTGGTGGATGGCTATTTGCTGGGGATGTCGCAGCCGCTGCTGCTGCTGCCGGAAAGCGGTGGCGCCTGGCTGAAAGCCTGTTACGACGCCGAAAAGGATGTCATCTTAATGGACGAAGAGACGCAGCAGAAAGCGCGGAGCAAATTCCTGCAGACCTACGAAGGGAACATGGTGGTCAGCGGGGAGGGCGCCGATATCTGGTATCAACGCCTGTGGCGTTCGCTGGAGCCGGCGCATTACGAAGAAATCATTGCCCAGACGCAGCGTTATCTGTTACCGCTATATCGTTACCATCGGTCCACACAAATTTAAATAGTATAAAAATTGCGCAGTGAATGACGGTTCATTTAATATGCGCAACGTATCACGGACTGATGGACATAAAAGGCTGCACGCTGTGCAGCGCAAGTTTGTTAATGATGAGGTTCGTGAATGCCCCGCAGTTTATGGTTCAAGGTTTTTGTTGTGCTGGCCGCCCTCTGGGCGCCGTTTAGTCAGGCCGACACCGGATGGCAGCCGATTCAGGAGACGATCCGCAAAAGCGAAAAAGATACGCGTCAGTATCAGGCGATCCGCCTTGATAACGACATGGTCGTGCTGCTGGTTTCCGATCCGCAGGCGGTGAAATCGCTGTCGGCGCTGGTGGTGCCGGTGGGATCCCTGCAGGATCCGGCAGATCATCAGGGGCTGGCGCATTTTCTGGAACATATGACGCTGATGGGGTCGCAAAAATATCCCCAGCCTGACAGCCTTGCAGAGTTTCTTAAGCTGCACGGCGGCAGCCATAACGCCAGTACCGCGCCCTACCGCACCGCGTTTTATCTTGAAGTGGAAAATGATGCGCTGGACGGGGCCGTAGATCGCCTGGCCGACGCCATCGCCGCGCCGCTGCTGGATAAAAAATATGCCGACCGCGAACGTAACGCGGTCAACGCCGAGCTGACGATGGCCCGGACGCGAGACGGGATGCGCATGGCCCAGGTCAGCGCGGAGACCATCAACCCGGCTCACCCGGCGGCCCACTTCTCGGGTGGCAACCTCGAGACGCTCAGCGATAAGCCCGGCAGCCCGGTGCTTGATGCGCTGCACACCTTCCGCGATAGCTGGTACTCCGCCAATCTGATGAAAGCGGTGATCTACAGCAACAAGCCGTTGCCGGCGCTGGCGCGCATGGCTGCGGACACCTTTGGCCGCGTGCCGAATCGTCAGATCAGCAGGCCGGAAATTACCGTCCCGGTGGTCACGGATGCGCAAAAAGGCATCATTATTCACTATGTGCCGGCGATGCCGCGTAAAGTGCTGCGCGTCGAGTTTCGCATCGACAACAACAGCGATCGCTTCCGCAGCAAAACCGATGAGCTGGTCACCTATCTTATCGGCAACCGCAGCCCGGGCACGCTCTCTGACTGGTTGCAAAAACAGGGTCTGGCGGAAGGTATCCGCGCCGATTCCGATCCGGTGGTAAACGGCAACAGCGGCGTACTGGCGATCTCAGCCACCCTCACCGACAAAGGCCTGGCGCACCGCGATGAAGTGACGGCGGCCATTTTCAGCTACCTCGACCTCCTGCGTACTCAGGGCATCGACAAACGCTATTTCGACGAACTGGCGCATGTGCTGGCGCTGGATTTCCGCTATCCGTCGATCAACCGCGACATGGACTACGTGGAATGGCTGGCGGACACCATGATCCGGGTGCCGGTCGAGCATGCGCTGGACGTGGTGAATATTGCCGACCAGTACGACCCGCAGGCGATCAAAGACCGGCTGGCGATGATGACCCCGCAGAACGCCCGTATCTGGTATATCAGCCCCCAGGAGCCGCATAACAAGACGGCCTACTTTGTCGATGCGCCGTATCAGGTGGATAAGATTAGCGAGCAGACGTTCGCTGACTGGCAGCACAAATCGCAGGCCATCCAGCTGCGGCTGCCGGCGCTCAACCCCTATATTCCGGATGACTTCACCCTTATCAAAAGCGATAAAGCCTGGCCGCATCCGCAGCTGATCCTGGATGAACCGACGCTGCGGGTGGTGTATGCCCCGAGCCAGTATTTTGCCAGCGAGCCGAAGGCGGACATCTCCCTGGTGCTGCGTAACCCTCAGGCGATGGACAGCGCTCGCCGGCAGGTGATGTTTGCCCTCAACGATTATCTCGCCGGCATCGCCCTCGACCAGCTCAGTAACCAGGCGGCGGTCGGCGGCATTTCGTTCTCTACCGGCGCTAATAACGGATTAATGGTCAATGCCAACGGCTATACCCAGCATCTTCCGGCGCTGTTCAGCGATCTGTTGCAGGGATACTTCAGCTATACGCCGACCGAGGAGCAGCTGGAGCAGGCCAAATCCTGGTATGCGCAGATGATGGATTCCGCCGAGAAAGGCAAAGCCTACGATCAGGCGATTATGCCGATCCAGATGGTCTCGCAGGTGCCGTACTTCCAGCGCGAAGTGCGCCGGGCGCTGCTGCCCTCCATTACCCTTAAAGAGGTGCTCAACTACCGCGCCAACCTGAAAACCAGGGGGCGTCCTGAACTGATGGTGATAGGCAATATGACCGCCGATGCCGCCACGACGCTGGCCCGCCAGATCCAGCAGCAGCTGGGCGCTGACGGCAACGAATGGTGCCGCAATAAAGACGTGGTGGTGAATCGGCAGCAGCTGGCGATCTTCAATAAAGCGGGCAACAGCACCGACTCCGCGCTGGCCGCGGTGTTTGCGCCGCCCAACGTGGATGAGTTCAGTAGCACCGCCGCCAGCACCCTGCTGGGGCAGATCATTCAGCCGTGGTTCTACAACCAGCTGCGTACTGAAGAGCAGCTCGGCTACGCGGTCTTTGCCTTCCCGATGAACGTGGGGCGCCAGTGGGGCATGGGCTTCCTGCTGCAGAGTAGCGATAAGCAGCCGGCCTTCCTCTGGCAGCGGTTCCAGGCCTTCTTCCCCACCGCGGAGGCGAAGCTGCGGGCGATGAAGCCGGAAGAGTTTGCTCAGCTCCAGCAGGCGGTGATAAGCCAGATGCTGCAGGCGCCGCAGACGCTGGGCGATGAAGCCTCGAAACTGAGCAAAGATTTCGATCGCGGTAATATGCGTTTTGATTCACGTGATAAAGTAGTGGCTCAGATTAAACTGCTGACGCCGCAAAAACTTGCCGACTTCTTCCATCAGACGGTGGTGGATCCGCAGGGCATGACGATCTTGTCCCAGATTTCCGGTAGCCAGAATGGCAAAGCGGACTATGCCCAGCCGAAAGGCGGCAAAGTGTGGGAAAACGTCAGCGCATTGCAGCAATCCTTACCCCTGATGCGAGAGAATGAATGACCGACACCGCTGAGTCTTTGGATCCCCTGCGCTTGCCCCTGATCGGCGAGCGCCTGATAGAAGCCTCTGCGGGCACCGGAAAAACCTTTACCATCGCCGCGCTGTATCTGCGGCTGCTGTTGGGGCTGGGCGGTGAGGCCGCCTATCCCCGCGCCATCAGCGTTGAAGAACTGCTGGTGGTGACCTTTACCGAGGCGGCGACCGAAGAGCTGCGCGGCCGTATCCGCAGCAACATCCACGAACTGCGCATCGCCTGCCTGCGCGGCGAATCCGACAATCCGCTCTACAGCGCGTTGTTGGCGGAGATCGCCGATAAAGACGACGCCGCGAAGACGCTGCTGCTGGCTGAACGGCAGATGGACGAGGCGGCGGTATTCACCATCCACGGCTTTTGCCAACGGATGCTGAGCCTTAACGCCTTCGAGTCGGGCATGCTGTTCGAGCAACAGCTGATCGAGGATGAATCCCGCCTGCGCTATCAGGCCTGCGCCGATTTCTGGCGCCGCCACTGCTATCCCCTGACCCGCGATATCGCGGCGGTGATCCACGACGTCTGGAAAGGGCCGCGCGATCTGCTGAAGTCCCTTGACCGCTGGCTGCAGGGCGAAGCGCCGCAGCTTAAGTCGCCGCCAGCCCCTAACGAGACGCTGGCCGAACGCCATCAGCAGATCATCGCCCGCATTGACTCGCTCAAGCAGCAGTGGCGCGAGCAGGTGGGCGAGATCGAAGGCGTGCTGGAAAATTCCGGCCTTGACCGGCGGAAGTTTAATCGCGGCAACCAGGGCAAGTGGATGGAGAAAGTGAACGCCTGGGCGCAGGAAGAGACGTTAAGCTACCAACTGCCCGACGCGCTGGAGAAATTTGCCCAGTCGTTTCTGCTCGAGCGCACCAAAGCCGGTGGCGAACCGCCGGTGCATCCCCTGTTTAGCGCCGTAGAGTCGTTGCTGGCCTCCTCGCTGACGCTCACCGATCTGGTGCTGGCGAGAGCGATGGTCGAGATCCGCGATGCGGTCGCCCGCGAAAAGCGCCGCCGCGGCGAGCTGGGGTTTGACGATATGCTCAGCCGGCTTGACGAGGCGCTGCGCGGCGACAGCGGCGAGACGCTGGCCAGCGCCATTCGCCAGCGTTTTCCGGTGGCGATGATCGATGAATTTCAGGACACCGACCCTCAGCAGTACCGGATTTTTCGCCGCATCTGGCGCCGGCAGCCGGAGACGGCTCTGCTGCTGATCGGCGATCCCAAGCAGGCCATCTACGCCTTTCGCGGCGCCGATATCTTTACCTATATGAAAGCGCGCGGCGACGTTGCCGCGCACTACACCCTCGATACCAACTGGCGCTCCTCGCCGGGCATGGTGGGCAGCGTCAATCGGCTGTTCAGCCTCAGCGATAACCCCTTCATGTTCCACGAGATCCCGTTCCTGCCGGTGAAGGCGGCGGCGAAGAACAAGGGGCTGCGCTTTACCGTTGACGCGGCGGACGTACCGGCGATGAACGTCTGGCTGATGCCCGGCGACACTGTCGGGTCTGGCGATTATCAGACCTTTATGGCGCAGCTCTGCGCCACGCAGATCCGCGACTGGCTGAGCGCCGGTCAGCGGGGGCGCGCGCTGCTGTGGCGCGGGGAAACCTCGCGCCCGGTACAGGCTTCGGATATTACCGTGCTGGTGCGCAACCGGCTGGAGGCGGCGCAGGTGCGTGAAGCGCTGCAGACGCTGGGCATTCCCTCAGTCTACCTCTCCAACCGCGACAGCGTTTTTGAGACGCTTGAGGCCCAGGAGCTGCTCTGGCTATTGCAGGCGGTGCTGGCCCCGGAGCGGGAAAATACCCTGCGCAGCGCGCTGGCGACGTCGATGTTTGGCCTGACCGCGCTGGATATTGAAAACCTGAACCAGGATGAGCAGGCGTGGGACGCGCTGGTGGAAGAGTTTAGCGAATACCGCCAGATTTGGCGGCAGCGCGGAGTGATGCCGATGCTGCGGGCGTTGATGACAGCCCGACATATAGCCGAGAATCTACTGGCGACACGCGGCGGCGAGCGGCGCTTAACCGACATTCTGCACATCAGCGAACTGCTGCAGGAGGCGGCCAGCCAGCTGGAAAGCGAGCATGCCCTGGTGCGCTGGCTGGCGCAGCATATCGCCGAGCCGGACAGCAACGCCGCCAGCCAGCAGATGCGTCTCGAAAGCGATAAGCACCTGGTGCAAATTGTCACCATTCACAAGTCAAAAGGGCTGGAATACCCCCTGGTCTGGCTGCCGTTTATCGCCCGGTTTCGTAAACAGGACCAGGCGTTTTACCACGATCGCGAGACGTTCGCGGCGGTGCTGGATCTGGGCCAGGATGAGGCCAGCCTCGAGCTGGCGGAGGCGGAACGACTGGCGGAAGATCTGCGCCTGCTGTACGTGGCCCTGACCCGCGCGGTCTGGCACTGCAGCCTCGGCGTGGCGCCGCTCAGCAGCCGGAAATCCGGCAACAGCGATTTCCACCTCAGCGCGCTGGGACGGCTGCTGCAGGCGGGCGAAGCCATGGACGCCGCCGGGCTGGCTGCGCGGCTGGCGGACTTCTGTCATGGCGATATTGCATTACAGATTCCGGGCGAACTGGATCTCACCCCGTGGCAGGCGCCCGCGGCGACCATCCCGCGATTGTCGGCGCGCGAGCTGCAGCGCCGCATCGCCGACGACTGGCGGGTGACCAGTTACTCCGGACTGCAGCAGCATGGTTTCAGCGGCGGGCAGGATTTGCTGCCGCGTCTGGATGTTGATGCCGCCGGCGTCGGCGAAGTCGTGGAAGAGCCGCAGCTGACTCCGCACCAGTTCCCGCGCGGCGCCGCGCCGGGGACCTTCCTGCACAGCCTGTTTGAGGAGCTGGACTTCACCCAGCCGGTGCCGGAAGGGTGGATGGCGGAGAAGCTGCAGCTGAGCGGGTTTGACGCGCAGTGGGCGCCGGTGCTGACCGACTGGCTGGGGGGCGTGCTGAAGACCCGCCTGCCGGGGCCGGATATCGCGCTCAATCAGCTTGCGGCGCGGGATAAACAGGTGGAGATGGCATTTTACCTGCCCATCGCCCAGCTGCTGACGGCGGAGCGCCTTGACGCGCTTATCCGCCAGTACGATCCCCTCTCTGCCGACACGCCGCCGCTGGATTTCCGCCAGGTGCGCGGCATGCTGAAGGGCTTTATCGATCTGGTCTTCCGTCACGAAGGCCGTTATTACCTGCTGGATTACAAATCCAACTGGCTGGGGGAAGATCGCGAGGCCTACACCCGGCCGGCGATGGAGCAGGCGATGCGTGCCCACCGCTACGATCTACAGTATCAGCTGTATAGCCTGGCGCTGCACCGCTATCTGCGCCACCGGCTGGCCGATTATGACTATGACCGCCACTTCGGCGGCGTGATTTATCTTTTCCTGCGCGGCATGGACGGGCAGGAGGGGGGGCAGGGGATCTTCACCACCCGGCCGGTGCGACCGCTGATTGACGGTCTGGATCAGCTTTTTGCCGGAGAAACTCAGGAGGAGGCCTCATGACTTTCGAACAACTACTGCTGGCGGCGGTGGAGCAGCGTCTGCTGCGGCCGCTGGACGTCCAGTTTGCCCTGATGGTGGCGCAAAACGACCCGCCGGCGGTCAAGCTGGCGGCGGCCTTGCTGAGCCGGGATGCCGGCGAGGGGCACGTCTGTCTGCCGCTCTCGCGGTTGAGCGGCGACGAGGCGCTGAGCGGTAAAGCGGGGGAGATCCGCGATCGGCTGCTGGCCGAAGCCGGCGCGCCGGAGGACTGGCCCGGGCTACTGCTCGCTTCGTCGGCGGTGAGCTGCGGCGATGCTCCGGCGCCGATGATTTTGTGCGGCGACCGGCTCTATCTGAATCGGATGTGGCGCAACGAGCTGACCGTCGCCCGCTTCTTCAATGAAGCCAACCGGGTGCTGGAGATGGATGAGGCCCGGCTGGCGTCAACCCTGAATGCCCTGTTCCCTGCCACCGGCGAAACCGACTGGCAAAAAGTGGCCGCGGCGGTGGCGCTGACCCGCCGCATCTCAGTGATCTCCGGCGGTCCCGGGACCGGGAAGACCACCACCGTGGCGAAGCTTCTGGCGGCGCTGATCCAGATCGAAGACAGCCCGCGCTGTCGTATTCGCCTGGCGGCGCCAACCGGGAAAGCGGCGGCGCGTCTGACCGAATCGCTGGGCGCGGCGCTGAGAAAATTGCCGCTGACCGACGCGCAGAAAGCGTTGATTCCCACCGAGGCCAGCACGCTGCATCGTCTGCTGGGCGCCCAGCCAGGCAGCCAGCGGATGCGCTATCACGCCGGCAACCCGCTGCATCTGGACGTGCTGGTGGTGGATGAAGCCTCGATGATCGACCTGCCGATGATGTCGCGGCTTATCGACGCGCTGCCGGCCCACGGGCGGGTGATTTTCCTCGGCGATCGCGACCAGCTGGCCTCCGTAGAAGCGGGGGCGGTGCTGGGGGATATCTGCGCCTGGGCGAGTTCGGGCTATACCGCCGCGCGGGCGCAGGAGCTGACCCGGCTGACCGGTTCGCCGGTGCCGGCGGGCGAGGGGGCTATCGCGGGCGCGCTGAGAGACAGTTTGTGCCTGCTGCAAAAGAGCTATCGCTTCGGCAGTCACTCCGGCATCGGGAGCCTGGCGCGGGCGGTGAACGCTGGCGCGCGCGCGGAGGTGAAGGCCACGCTGCGCCAGCCGTTTGACGATATCGCGCTTCATCCCCTCAGCACGACCGAAGAGTACGAAGCCATGCTCGGCGCGGCTCAGCAGGGCTATGAGCGCTACCTGCAGCTGCGCCGCGAGCGGGCCGAACCGCAGGCCATGCTGGCCGCTTTCAGCGAATTCCAGCTGCTGTGCGCGCTGCGCGAGGGGCCGTACGGCGTGAGCGGCGTCAATGAGCGGCTGGAGCAGCGGCTCAACCGCCAGCGGGCGATCGCCCTGCCGCGCCACTCTCGCTGGTATGATGGCCGACCGATCATGATATCGCGCAACGACAGCGCGCTGGGGCTGTTTAACGGCGATATCGGCATCGCCCTGGAGCGCAACGGCGAGCTGCGGGTGTGGTTCCTGATGCCCGACGGCGCCATCAAGTCGGTGCAGCCGAGCCGTCTGCCGGAGCATGATACCGCCTGGGCGATGACCGTGCATAAATCGCAGGGCTCGGAGTTCGAACACGCGGCGCTGATCCTGCCGGCGCGCAGCGTCCCGCTGGTGACCCGCGAACTGGTCTACACGGCGATCACCCGCGCGAAACGGCGGTTGTCGCTCTATGCCGACGAGCAGGTGCTCTCCCAGGCCATTGTGACGCGCACCGAACGGCGCAGCGGCCTGGCGGAGATTTTCGCCGGGCGCGAAGCCCCCTGAGACGCCGGGTCCGGGCGATGGAAAATGCTGCAGCCGTTGCCCGGGCTGGCGGAAAAATCAGTAACTGAAGAACAGAGGGATAAGCCAGAGCGCCGAGATCGAGTTCATGGCGAAAAAGCGGACTGCTGCGCCGCCGGCCAGCGGTGGGGTGGAACAGCGGGCACAAAAAATCACCAGCGAGGAGATGAGAAGATTCATGCCGGACGTCAGGGCCAGCAGAAATAATATCGCGATGGCGGCGCCGAGCGCGGCATAGCCATGCTGATGATGGCGCTGGTTATCCCAGAGGAGCAGTATCATCAGCAACCACGGATAGAGGGCGACCGCGGTGGTAATGAGATTAATATGTCTGACCAGCCAGTTCGGTTTGGTTTCCATTCTTTAAGCGATCCTTGCTGGGCGGGTGGCGGCCGCGGCGCCAGTCGACGTCCTGTCGACAGCCAATAGCATATCGGTGAGCCAGCGAGAAAGAAATGGCCTGCGCGGAAACCAGGAATTTCGCCCGCGTGCGTACGCCAGGCTGGCGGGAAGAGGGGCGGGAGACCGGCCGGGGATAAAGCGATAAGCGTCGCGCTATCCCGGGCCGTTAGATAGAGAGGAGAAGGGCTTAAGCGAGGTCGGCCATCAGCACCTTCGACCGGCGCTGATAGTTATACATCTGCTTTTTACTCTCCGGCAGCAGGTCGATATCCACCGGCGTGAAGCCGCGCTCCTGGAACCAGTGGATGCTGCGGGTGGTTAACACGAACAGTTTGCTCAGTCCCATCTGCCTGGCCTGAGCGGCAATACGCTCCAGCAGCACCTCTCCCCGCGACGAGCTCCGGTAATCCGGATGCACCGCCACGCAGGCCATTTCGCCGATCTTCTCTTCCGGGAAAGGATAGAGGGCGGCGCAGGCGATGGTGGTGTTATCGCGCTGAATAATGGTGAATTTGTCGATCTCCATCTCCAGCTGTTCGCGGGAACGGCGTACCAGAATGCCCTGCTGCTCGAGCGGGCTTATCAGCTCAAGAATACCGCCGATATCATTGATGGTCGCCCGACGGATCTGCTCCGCGCTCTCCATGACGATCTGGGTGCCGATGCCGTCGCGTGAAAACAGCTCCTGCAGCAGCGCGCCATTTTCCTGATAGCTGATCAGGTGGCAGCGCCGTACGCCGCTGCGGCAGGCCTTCACCGCCCCGCGCAGGAAGCGCACGGTGCCGGAGTTATAGTCTTCGTCTGCTTCCAGCTCTTCGACGCGGGCTTGCGCCTCATTAGGGAACAGTTCGGAGACAATTTCCCCGGCCTGGTTGTAAACCCCTTGCGACGAACAGAAGCCGATCATTTTCTCCGCCTTCAGCTTGATGGCCAGCTGGGTAGCTATCTCTTCCGAAGTCAGGTTAAAGCTCTCGCCGGTGACCGACACCGCGACCGGCCCCATCAGCACAATGGCGCCGCTGTCGAGCTGACGATGAATCGCCTCTTCGTCAATGCGGCGAATGCGTCCGCTGTGGCAATAATCGACGCCGTCATCGACGCCCAGCGGCTGGGCAATGATAAAGTTGCCGCTGACAACGTTGATATGGGCCCCCTGCAGCGGGGTGTTGTTGAGGCTCATCGACAGACGGGCGGTGATCTCCAGCTGCAGCATCCCCGCCGCCTGCTTAACCAGCTCCAGCGTTTTGGCG
This sequence comes from Klebsiella sp. P1927, assembly GCF_018204675.1. NCBI lineage: Bacteria > Pseudomonadati > Pseudomonadota > Gammaproteobacteria > Enterobacterales > Enterobacteriaceae > Klebsiella > Klebsiella sp. P1927. The sequence continues at coordinate 638,820 of NZ_CP073377.1, forward strand.
TCAGTCACTCGCGTCTGCTTGTGATAGACCGGCTCGTGATGGTGCTCGGCGAGGTTAGCGTCAATCTGCGGGCGGGCGCCATAGACCACCACCAGGCGAATGCCCAGGCTATGCAATAATCCTATGTCATTGACAATATTTGAGAAATTTTCATGCTCAATGGCTTCGCCGCCCAGCATGATGACAAACGTTTTTCCCCGATGGGCATTAATATAGGGAACAGAATGGCGGAATCCTTCTACCAGTTCAGTGCGACGTTCCTTCACCATGACAAACCCTCAATGCATGATTGTTCGTAATTATTGTATTTTTATTCTGTTTTGCCGTTAAACGCAAGCCCCAATTTGAGGCTAAGCCGCGAAAAACATGTGACCCGGCGCAGGGTGTCAATGAATGTTTACCCTTTTATAGATGACAGGTTATATGCCTTTCGTTAAAGTTTCTGGTCAATCTGTTTGTTTTGGGTATAAATGCGTTTTTATTGCTTGGGAGTGGCATGTCGGGAAACAACTCAGGATTAAGCCGTCGCCGTCTGTTGCAGGGCGCGGGCGCCATGTGGTTAATGAGCGTGAGCCCTGTCGGGTTGGCCGCCGCCGCGCGGGTGGTCGCCGTTCGCGTCTGGCCAGCATCGACCTACACGCGTGTCACGGTAGAATCGAATCATGTGCTGAAATACCGGCAGTTTGCCCTCAGTAATCCGGAACGAGTGGTAGTGGATCTGGAAGGGGTTAACCTGAACTCTGTGCTGAAAGGCATGGGGGGCCAGATCCGCGCTGACGATCCCTTTATTAAGTCCGCCCGGGTGGGCCAGTTTGATCCGCAAACCGTGCGCATGGTCTTCGAACTCAAGCAGAACGTTAAGCCGCAGCTGTTTGCCCTCGCGCCGGTGGCCGGCTTTAAAGAGCGTCTGGTGATGGATCTCTACCCCGCCAACGCTACCGATGTTCAGGATCCGCTGCTGGCGCTGCTCGAGGATTACAACAAAGGCAATCTGGAGCGGCAGGTGCCGCCGGCGCAAAGCGGGCCGCAGCCGGGCAAAGCCGGGCGCGACCGGCCGATTGTCATCATGCTCGATCCCGGGCACGGCGGCGAAGACTCCGGCGCCGTGGGGAAGTATCGCACCCGCGAAAAAGACGTGGTGCTACAGATCGCCCGTCGCCTGCGGGCGCTGATCGACAAAGAAGGCAATATGAAGGCCTATATGACCCGCAACGAAGACGTGTTTATCCCGTTGAAAGTGCGTGTCGCCAAGGCGCAGAAGCAGCGCGCCGACCTGTTCGTGTCGATTCACGCCGACGCCTTTACCAGCCGCCAGCCCAGCGGCTCTTCGGTGTTTGCCCTCTCCACCAAGGGGGCCACCAGTACCGCGGCAAAATATCTCGCCCAGACGCAGAACGCCTCGGATCTGATCGGTGGGGTCAGCAAGAGCGGCGACCGCTATGTCGACCACACCATGTTCGATATGGTGCAGTCTCTCACCATCGCCGACAGCCTCAAATTCGGAAAGGCGGTGCTGGAGAAAATGGGCAATATCAATAATTTGCACAAGAATCGGGTAGAGCAGGCGGGCTTTGCGGTACTGAAGGCGCCTGATATCCCCTCCATTCTGGTGGAGACGGCGTTTATCAGTAACGTGGAAGAAGAGCGGAAACTGAAAACGGCCAAATTCCAGCAGGAGGTGGCCGAGTCGATCCTAGCCGGGATTAAAGCCTACTTCGCCGACGGCGCGACGCTGGCCCGCCGCGGATAACCACACAGGAAAGGGACATGGCCTTACTGAAAAGCGCCCATGGCGGCAATATCCGCGAGGCCGCCGCCCTGCTGGGCATAGCCCCCGGCGAGCTGCTGGATTTTAGCGCCAACATCAATCCGCTGGGGATGCCTGCCTCGCTCAGGCAGGCGATCGTTGACAACCCGGGCTGCGCCGAACGCTACCCTGACGTCGAGTATCAACAGCTGCATCAGGCGCTGGCTGCCCACCATCAGTTGCCGACGGCGCATATCCTCGCCGGCAACGGCGAAACTGAATCGATCTTCACCCTCGTCCACGGCCTTAAGCCGCGGCGGGCGATGATCGTCATTCCCGGTTTCGCGGAGTACCGGCGGGCGCTGCAGACGGTGGACTGCGAGGTGGTGGAGTATGCCCTGCGGGAGCGCGATGGCTGGCAGCTGACCGACGCGATCCTCGATGCCCTGACTCCGGCGCTGGACTGCCTGTTTCTCTGCACCCCGAACAACCCCACCGGCCTGCTGCCGGAGCGGGGCCTGCTGGAAGCCATTGCGCAGCGCTGCCGAGCGCTGAACATCAGCCTGATCCTCGATGAGGCCTTCCTCGACTTTATCCCCGACCAGCCGGGGTTTATTCCTCTGCTGGCGCAGCATCCGCACGTCTGGGTTTTGCGATCGCTGACCAAATTTTATGCCATTCCGGGGCTGCGTCTCGGCTACCTGCTGAACGCTGATGCCCAGGCGGTGGCCCGACTGCGCGCGCGACAAATGCCGTGGTCCATCAACGCCTATGCCGCCCTGGCCGGGGAAATTATTCTCCAGGATCGGGCGTATCAGCGGGCCACCTGGCAGTGGCTGCAGGAGGAGGGAGCGCGTTTCTATGCGCAGCTGCAGGAGATGGCCGGGCTGACCGTATGGCCCGGGCGTGCTAACTACCTGTTCTTGCGCTGCGACAGACCCGATTTTGACCTGCAATATGCCCTGCTGCGCCAGCATGTGCTGATCCGCAGCTGCGCCAACTACCCGGGGCTGGATAGCCGCTATTTCCGCGTGGCGATCCGCAGCGCCGAGGAAAACGACCAGCTGCTGGTGGCGTTGCGCCGGGTGCTGGCCTGAGGCCTACTGCAGGATGACGCCCCCGGGCACCATCGCCAACAGATGCTGCTGCGGCCAGTGGGCGGCGATGTCGCTGTCTGCCAGCCGCCATTGCAGAAATTCGACGTCATGCCGACGGCGGTCCAGCAGCAGGCCGACGACGCTGCCGCTGTGCGCCACGTTGAGACCATAGAGCCCTGCGCTTTCCACCAGGTCCAGCAGCGCGTCAAACCCCGGCTTAGGCAACAGCTGCTGGCTGGCAATGGCGCTGATGGTTGCTGCTTCGCCCAGCAGCTGCGGGCTGCCGCAGTGGCAGGCCTGTTGAACTTTCTCCCACGCCAGCTGCAGCCGGGAGGCGTTTGCCAACAGGCCCGGCTCGCGCGGCAGCTGGTGATAGTCGGTGGTGCGCAGTGTCAGCGGGCTCTCCAGCACTAACAGGTCGAGCGCCGGCGGAGGGGGACAGGCGATTTGCGTGGCGGCGGTATTATGGTCGAACAGCGTCAGCTGGCGAAACAGGGTGCTGTCGGTAGGCTCCAGCGCGACGCACAGGCGCGCCAGCGTCGGCTCATCCAGTAGATGGCCCAGATGATGGGCGGTGGCGACGGCGGTGGCAGCGATATCGGCGGTGCTGCTGGCCATCCCTTTGGCCACTGGGATCGTTGAGTGCAGGGTGATGCGGATCTGCTGGCTCAGCGCTGGGGGGTAGCCCCAGTGGGCCAGCAGCTGGTCGACCATCGCCCGCGACAGCGGCCGCTCGTCTTTTCGCGGTACTCCGGTCTCGACCTCGACGGTGCTGTACCAGTCCACCGGACAGGAGACCAGCTTTTCGCTGCCGAGGATCCAGCCCTGGATAAGTTCTCCGCACGAGGCGGGACATTGTGCAACAGCCACGTTTTCACCTTTCCGCTTACCTTCGCCAGGGCGCATAGTGGCATGGCGACCCGCCGGTTACCATGATTCTCCGCAAGAGGAGGCGCGTCGTTTATGCCGACACCGCCAGCTCGCGCGCCTGCGGCAATGCAAGACGCATGACGTCGCGGGCAATCATAAGCTCTTCATTGGTGTTGATCACCGCCACTTTGACCAGCGCATTATCCGCCTGAATAAAGGTCGCGCTCCGCTGGTTTTTCTCGTCGTCCAGCGCGAGGCCGAGAAAATGCAAATTGCGGCAGATCGCCGCCCGCGCCCGGGCGGAATTCTCGCCTATGCCGCCGGTAAAGATCAGCGCGTCCAGACCTCCCATCTGCATGATATAGCTGCCGATAGTCGCGCGAATGCGTTCGGCAAACAGCGACAGCGCCAGAGCCGCCCGTTCGTTGCCGGCGTCGGCTGCCTGTTCGACGTCGCGGTAATCAGAGGACACGCCGGAGACGCCCAGCAGCCCGGATTCATTATTCAGCAGCTGGCTGAGCTGCTGGGCGGATTTCCCTTCTTTCTCCACCAGCCAGGGAAGAATCGACGGGTCGATATCGCCGCTGCGGGTGCCCATCATCACCCCGGACTGGGGAGTAAAGCCCATTGAGGTATTCACCGATTGCCCGCCTTTGATGGCGCAGACGCTACAGCCATTGCCCAGATGGCAGCTTACTACCCGCAGGGCGCTCAGCGGTACGCCCAGCTTTTCCGCCAGCGCGCTGCTGACATAGTGATGGCTGGTACCGTGAAAACCGTAGCGGCGAATGCCCAGCTCGGCGTAATAGCGCCAGGGGAGGGGATAGAGCCAGGCCTCCGGCGCCAGGGTCTGGTGAAAGGCGGTATCAAAAACCGCCACCGCCGGTACCGCGGGTAACAGCTGGCGAAAGAGACGTATGCCCAGCGCATTGACCGGGTTATGCAACGGCGCCAGCTCCGCCAGGCGCTCGATCTCCCGCAGGGTATCGTCGCAGACCAGCGCGGCGTCTTTGAAGCGTTCGCCGCCGTGGGCGACGCGGTGGCCAACGCCGTCGATCTCCTGCAGGCTGCTCAGGATCCCGCGGCCGGTCAGCGCCTCCAGCAGCAGGGTCACTGCCTCATGGTGATCGGCGATGGGCAGCGTCTCCTGCCATTTCTGTGCCGACGTTTTCAGCGTGAAGCGGGCCTCGGGCAGGCCGATACGTTCGATCAACCCCTGACAGAGCAACGCCCCCTGCGGCATGTTAAGCAGCTGAAACTTCAGGGAGGAGCTGCCGGCGTTAATCGCCATGATTTTATAGGTCATTGATATTCCTCTGCATTCAGGCAGGCGAACAGGTCATCAAGCCCGTCGCCGGTTAACGCGCTGGTGATAAAGATATGTCCGGCGCCCGCCGTCTCGAGCCATGTCCGGACCTGTTGCAGACGGGGCGGGGCGGCCAAATCGGCTTTAGTGATCACCCCGATGACCGGGCGGTTCATCGGGGCGGTAAACCCCGGAGAAAAAGGTGACCAGGGCGCATCGGCATTTAGTACCAGCGCGATGACATCGGCCTCGCAGGCGCTGGTGAGCAGTGCACTGTACAGGCAGCGGTTTTCCAGATATTCCCCGGGGGTATCGATGGCGGCCGGCGTCCAGACGATGGCCTGGGTTTTCTGATAGCGCAGGGTTTCGCCACGCAATACCTGGGTCAGCGAGGTTTTGCCGCACTGGCTGGGTCCGATTAGCATCAGGCGTTTCATGGGCTCAGGTCCGGGTAATTGGGCAAGCGGTGAAGCGCATCAGCTCACCGAGGGTGCGGGTGACCTGCCTGAGCGCGTACTCCACGGCGGAGACATCGCCGGTCAACACCACCGCGCCGGTGAAGCGATCGAGAAAACCGATCTCCACCGCGCCGGACTTGGTAGCGATGTCGCAGGCGATAATCGATGCTTCACTGGGGGTAATGGTAAGAATGCCGATGGCGGAGACCGCGTCCGGCAGACCCAGCTTTTTGAACAGATCTTTGCCAGGATTGGCAATGAGATGCGCCAGAGTAACCTGTTTGCCCGGGACATACTCCTGGATCATGCGTTCGGTAGGGGTTTGCGGTTCCATTATCCCTCCATCAGCTGTTGCCACAGCGCATCGTGCGGTCGCGGGATCACTGCCCGGTGAACCAGTAATCCTTTCTCGCCTGCGCTGTCGCTGGCCACCGTGACGGCGTTGTCGACATCGGCGATATCACCCGCCACCACCATGTAGCATTTGCCGCCGATACCAAACGCCATATGGACCCGCACCAGGGTGACGTTGGCCGCTTTCACCGCGCGGTCGGCGGCGCTGATGCACGCCGCCACGCTCCAGGTTTCGACGATCCCCGCCGCCTGCCGCTGCCCGACCACGTTGAGACCGCTGATCGCCGGTAGTACGCTGGGGTGAATGTTGGCCAGCACCAGGCTGTCCACCAGCATCTCCCCGGCGCGCGCGGTGCCGGCGGCGATTGCCTGCTGCACGGCGCCGACGTCGCCGCCGAGCATCAGCAGGAATTTCCCGGGGCAAAGGGTTCTGCAGAGCAGGAGCTGTACGTTCGCGCTTTTCAGCATGACGTCGCCCAGCTCCATCCCCCTGGCGATGCTGGTCAGTTCTAAAATTCCGATAGCCTGGGTCATGATTAACCTCTTACAAGCGTAATGGCCTGCTCCGTGATGGTGGAGACCAGGCCGTCAATACTGGCGTGCACCGGCGCGCCGAGGGCGTCGGCGGGGATATCCGCCAGCACCTGGCCGCGCGTTACCCGCTCTCCCGGCGCGACGCAGGGCACGGCGCTGATGCCGATATGCTGGCGCAGGGGCAGGGTGACGCAGGCCACCTCCGGTTCCACCGCCGTCAGCGGCGCTTCCTGATACCAGGGATCAAGTCCCAGTTTGCTGATGAGCCGCTTGACCGGCACCAGGCGGTGCTTCGCCATCTCGTCCGCCGGACGCAGCGGTCCGTCGTAGCGCAGGTTTTTCGCCCTCAGCTCACGTTTCAGCAGACGGTTGATGCGCATGGGGGAAATACCCACCGGGCAGGCGACGCTCTCGCAAACGTTGCACTCCGAACAGGTCAGGGCGCTGAGCAGCAGCGACGGGGTGGCCGCCTGGCGATAGTTCACCGCCCGCACCAGCAGATGAGGGGAAAGCTCATGGCCGATCAGGTGCCGGGGGCATAAATCTGTGCATAAACGGCACTGTTCACAGACGGTGCGGGCGATGGCGAGCAGCGTTCGTTCATCCTGCCGCCGTCGCTGGATCAAAGGATGGTTGCCCGGGAGCACCAGCAGGCCGCCGGTGGTTTTGGTGACCGGTGTCTCGAGGGAGGTAATAAGCGAGCCCATCATCGGACCGCCGTTGATAAACCCCGGATCGTCAACCGTCGCGCCGCCGGCCAGATCCAGCACCTCGCGCAGCGATATACCCAGTGGTACGGCCAGCGTCAGTGGACGGGCGACGGCGCCATTGACGGTCAACGTCCGGCGAGTTACCGGATAGCCCTGTTCCACGGCTCTGGCGATATTGAGCACCGTCTGCACGTTATTGACCACCACGCCGACGCTGACCGGCAGCGCGGCAGGTGGTACGCGGCGTCCCGTCGCCAGCCAGATAGTGAGCACCTCATCCCCGGCCGGATAGACGTCAGGCAGAATATGCAGCCGGGCCCATTCCGGGAGTCGTGGGGTTAATGCCGCAATCGCCGGAGCATATTTCGCCTTCAGGGCAATGATCCCTTCCCGGGCGCCAGTGGCGGTCATCGCGTAACCCAGGCCGCGAATCAGTCGGTCAGCCTGCTGAGCCATCAGCTGTTGGTCAACCTTCAGCATCGGTTCGCATTCGGCGGCGTTCACCAGCACGGTGTCCACCCGGGCCTGCAGTTTGATGTGGGTCGGAAAGCCTGCGCCACCGGCTCCTACGACGCCAGCGGCCCGAACGCGTTCGCGGATCTCCGCTGCATCAATGCTTGATAGTGGCACTATCGCTTCACTCATTGCAGGCTCTCCAGCAGTTGCGCGATGGCCGCGCCATCGACCGGACGCGGGTTGGTGCGCAGGGTGGCGTCGGCCAGCGCGGCCGGCACCATGGCGGGAATTCGCGATAAGAAAAGGGGATACTTTTCCTGCAGCGCGCCCTTGAGGGTGGGAATGGCGCACTGCTGTTTCAGCGTTTCCACCGCGGTAAGCAGCGCCTGGAAAGCCTCCTGTTCGCCAGCTTCGGGCGGGCAGAAGCGGCAGGCCCTGGCCAGGCGTGCATAGCGCTTAGCCGCTCGTGGCTCGCCGGCATTGAAGCGGATCACCGCGGTCAGCAGCAGCGCATTGGCCAGGCCATGGGGGAGGTGAAACTGGCCGCCAAGCTGATGGGCGATCGCATGATTGAGCCCAAGGCCAGCCTGGCTAAAGGCCATACCGGCGAGGGTTGATGCATTGTGCATTTTGCTGCGGGTCGCAATGCAGTCGCCCTGACGAATCGCAACGGGCAGGGCGCGAAACACCAGCCTTACGGCCTTTTCCGCCAGCGCATCGGTAAAATCGGTGGCCTGCGGCGAGACCCATGCCTCCAGGGCGTGGGTCAGCGCGTCCAGCCCGGTATGGGCTGTGATGGTGGGCGGTACGCTAACCACCAGCGTCGGGTCGATGATCGCCATGTCGGGACAGAGCGCCTCATGGAACAGCGGGTACTTGATCCCTTTTTCCGGGTCGCTGATGACGCAGGCGCTGGTCACTTCCGAACCGGTACCGCTGGTGGTGGGGATCGCCACGCAGGTGTCGACAGGCAGACCGCCCTGCTGGCTGAACCAGACGATAGCCTTGGCGGCATCCATCGCCGAGCCGCCGCCGAAGCCGATCACCACCTGCGGACGCAGGGCCTGCATCTGCGCTATCCCTTTCGCCACGGTGTGAATGGTCGGATCCGGTGTAATATCGCTGAACACGCTGACGCGGTTGCTGGCGGGCAGCGCGGCGCGCAGTCGGTCAAGCAGCGGCGAGCGCGCCAGGAAGCCGTCGCAGACGATCCAGATGTGCTGATGGCTAAAGCGCTGCAGCGCGGCCAGGCTGCCCGGGCCGCTGTAGAGGCGCGTTTGCAGAGAAAAGGTATGCATGGCGCCCCCGGTTAGCGAATGGAAAAACCGTTGGTCAACACGCAGCGCCGCAGGCGGGCGAACGTCCGCGCGGAGGTGGTGCCTTCTCCGGTTGGCGTGGCGATGGTGAAGGTGGTAAACCCTTCGCCGCCGACGCCGATTCCCGCGTAAGACGGGCCATTTTTGACAAAAATGGAGGTCTGCAGGGTGCGTGCCGCCAGATTGAGCCGCGAGACATTCTGCGAGTGCATAATGGCGGTGTGGTGCAGACCCTCCTCTACGCGCAGGGCCAGCGCCAGGGCGCTGTCAAAGTCGGCGACCCTGACGATCGGCAGCACCGGCATCAGCTGCTCGCAGGTCACCCAGGGGTCGTTCGCCTCCACCTCGGCTATCAGCAGGCGAGGGGGGCGAGGCGGAACGGCGAGACCCGCCGCCGCCAGCAGCGCAGCCGGGCTTTTACCGACCAGTTTTTTATTCGCCGCGCCGTCGGGCAGGCAGACGGTACGCAGGGTATCGGCCTCCTGTCGGCTCAACAGCAGCGCGTCAAAATCCTGCATCTGCTGGATCAGGCGGTCAGCGACGGAGGCGACGACGATCAGGCTTTTTTCGGCGATACAGGGCAGGTTGTAATCGAAGGCGGCGCCGCTGATAATATCTTCGGCGGCTTTGACGAGATCGGCGGTTTCATCAACGATGCACGGCGGATTGCCGGCGCCAGCGCCGATCACTTTTTTACCGCTTTTCATGCCCATCGCCACAATGCCAGGGCCGCCGGTGATAGCCAGAACGGCAATCAGCGGGTGGGACATCATTTGCTGGGTGGCTTCAAAGGTCGGCTCGGCAACGGTCACCACCAGGTTACGGATCCCGCTGCAGCGGTAGGCGATCTCTTCGATCCTGGCGATAAGCTTCAACGAGACCTTTTTCGCGCCGGGATGGGGGCTGAAATAGACGCTGTTACCCGCCGCCAGCATGCTGATACTGTTGTTGATAATGGTTTCCGTTGGGTTGGTGCTGGGCGCCACGGCGCCAATAACCCCGAACGGCGAGTACTCAAACAGCACCATCCCGCCATCGCCGGTGAGGGCGCTGGTAGTGAGATCCTCTATGCCCGGCGTGTTTTCAAGAGCGGCTTTATTTTTCAGATATTTATCTTCTTTGTTGCCCATGCCGGTTTCCGTGGCGCTCTCTTCCGCCAGCGTCGCCAGCTCGGGGGCCAGCGTCTCCCGCAGGGCGCTGATAATGGCGCTGCGGGTTTTTAGCGGACACTGCTGATAGCGGAGAAAAGCCTGATGAGCGGCGTCGATGGCGCTGCCGACATCGCAGAAAATGCCCTGCTCTTGCTGAGGGGCAGGGGGCGTCGGCGCGAGCTTTTCACTGAGGATGGTGCGGATAAGGGTTTCCAGTTCTGCTGTATTCATTGATGAGTTCTCACGTTAATGGCCGCCATGGCAGCCTGTGCAATAGCCATATCCTGCTCGACGCTGCCGCCGCTAATGCCGAGGCCGGCTATTAGCTGGCCATCGCGCCACAGCGGATATCCGCCGCCAAAGGTGACGACTTTGCCCTGCAGATGGCTCTCCAGACCGTACAGCGCAGCGCCTGGCTGTACGGTCGTCGCGAGCTCGTGGGTGGCGGTTTTCATGGCGACGGCGGTCCAGGCTTTTTTCGGCGCCAGCTCGCTGCTGACCAGCAGCGCATCGGGCATTCGCCAGGTCACGGTTTCGGTGCCGTGTGCGTCAACGATGCTGACCACCACCGGCACCTGCAGCTGGCGGGCGTGTTCAATGGCCTGACGGATGAGCTGATGCAGCTCGTGAAAGGAGAGCGACCCGGCCTGGGCTTTGGGCGCGTCGGGCGCAGGCGACCCGCTGGCGGCCAGATAGCGGGCCGCGATCTCCGTCACAAGGCGGCGCTGGTGAGCGGCATGATCCTCGCTGCGCGCCAGGGCATACAGGCAGTCAGATAAGCGGTTCAGATAACGCAGCAGCATCTGACGGATAGTAACCTCTGCCCCCAGCTCGACCAGCCGGCGCTCCGCCCGTCTGGCAACGGTGCGGGCCAGGTGCAGACGGCTGGCGGCTTCACAGCGTCCGGGCAATACAAACTGGTGCAGCGCCGGCACGCGGGCCATCTCGCGATCGATGGTCTGCTCCAGCAGGGCAATCTCTTCGCTGCTGATATAGCGCTTACCCGGTGATGGCTGTTCGCTGTCGCTGGCGAGCTCCGCGCTGAACCAAAAAATGTGCTGCTGCAGGGCTTCGAGCAGGGTGCGCTGTTCCTCTTCAGCGACGGCGCAGACGCACAGGCTCAGCATGGCGTTCAGTTCATCCAGGGTGCCGTAGGCTTCGACGCGCGGATGCGTCTTGCTGACCCGCTGGCCGGTAAAGAGTGATGTACTGCCGGCATCGCCGGTTCGGGTATAGATAGCCACAGGCGCCCCCTTAGCGTGAAAGTGAGTCAACAATGCCCACGACGGCAAGATCGATGGCCTCATTCGGGCCGCTGAAAACGTGGCGTGCGCTCGAGCCGCTGCAGAGCAGCACCAGCTCGCCGACGCCAGCGCCAACCGAATCTACCGCCACTTCATCGCCGCTCGTGGGGAGAATCGGACGATCGTCGTCCGCGCTTACCCGGCGCACCAGCAGCAGTTTTTTGCCGTTCAGAGAGGGCGATTTTTGCGTCGAGACGACGGCGCCGGTCACGCGTGCCAGATGCATAGTTCACTCCTGCTTAATCAATTGAACATGCCGCGCGACGGCCGCTTCGCGGGCGAGGGCGGTGATAATGGGGCGGCGGCGCAGCACCAGATAGCCGCCACTGAAACGGGCTACGTCGGCATAGGTGAGCACCGACGCGGCGTGAAGCCTGACGGGCTGGCCAAGCGGGTCGCTGAACGTCAGCGGCAAGCGGGCGAGTTTTTTTACCGCCAGCGCGGGGAGCTGGGCGGGAAGCAGCGTTAGCTGTACCCGAACGCCCCAGGCCATCGCCTCATGCAGTGCGCAACCGGCTGCCGCCAGCGCACGCTGGCCGGCAAGCTGCTCCAGCAGCGGTAAATCCACCTGCACGATGCGCAGCGAAGCGTGCTGGCACAGCAGGCTGCGGATATCCGCTTCGCCGAGCTGGGCCACGCTGAGCGTGGCCGTGCTGAGGGCGCGATGGCGCAGACGGGCGGCGACCTCTTCGACGATACGCTGCAGCATCGCGTGGTTCATGGCTTCGTCACCAGCGTTGCCCAGGCTTGCGCAGCGTCAGCGCCTGCCGCATTGGCCTCGTCAGTATCGATGTGCATCTCAAGACGCATATCCGGGGCAACGCGGACCGCCACGTTGTCGAAGATAAGCCGCCTGTCGCTGCCTTCGATCGCCACCGCGACGCTATCGCCATGGGAGACGCGCAGGATCAACGCATCAAGTGGCGACATATGAATATGTCGCTGGGCAACAATCGTCCCGCCGCTCAACTCCAGTTCGGCAAAGGGGCTTATCAGGCGGATCCCCGGCGTGCCCTGCAGATTGCCGGACATGCGCAGCGGCGCGGCGATACCGAGGATCCGGGCGTCGGTGCGTGAGATTTCCACCTGGCTGGTCTGGCGCAAAGGGCCGAGCAGGCGCACGTTGTTTAATCGCCCTTTGGGGCCAACCAGGGTCACCGTCTGCTCTGCAGCATATTGTCCCGGCTGCAGCAGCGCTTTTTTCGGCTGGATGGGCTGCGCGGGAAAAAGCCTGGCATAGTCAGCCGCCGCTAAATGGATATGGCGACTGGAGATACCGATTGGAATGGGACGCTGGCGCATCTCATCCAGCACTTTGTTGACTGTCGAAGCCAGCTGTTGTTTATCCATTACGCGTCACCTCGTTTACCGGCGTGCAGGCACTGCGAGCGGGGATCGCCTTTTTGTCGTGGGCAGTGTGGGTCCAGGCACAGGTTGCAGGTCACCCGCTCCGTAGAGTGGGAGGGGGCGTCTGTGAGGGCCGTGTTCTCCTCCGTCACGGCGACGTCAGGCGCTGGTGAAGGCGCCTGGACGCGGGCCGGCAGCAGGCCTTCCCCGGGCCTGGCGATAACCTTCTGCGCTACCAGCCCCTGCTGCCGTTCGGCGAGTTCGGCCCCGGTCATCACCGCCGCCTGGACAGAGGCCACATCACCGGCGATCTTCACCACCATCCAGCCGGAACCGTTGGTCTTTTCCAGGGCGAGCAGCGTGATGGCGGCCGCTTTCGCCATAGCGTCGGCGCAGGTGATGGCCAGGGCCAGACCGCTGACCTCAAGTAATCCCAGTGATTGCTTCACGCGGTGCTCCTTTTTTGAGGGTCAGACGGATTTCGGCAGAATGGCCTCAACATCGCTATGCGGGCGCGGGATCACATGGCTGGACTTGACCTCGCCGACCACGCTGGCCGCCGCGCTGCCGGCGTCAACGGCGGCTTTGACCGCGCCGACGTCTCCGCGGACCATCACGGTAATCAGCCCGGAGCCAATTTTTTCGTAACCAATCAACTGCACGTTGGCGGATTTCACCATTGCATCAGCGGCTTCAATGGCGCCAACCAGGCCTTTCGTTTCAACCAGTCCTAGTGCGTTATTCATACTGCGTTCTCCTGTGGATTAAGCATGGCGATCCCGAAATGGGATCCCTTTGACGAGACGAGCCGCATTGTTGCCAGTGTTTCGCCGGGCCAGCCTGTTCTGGTGATACATCAGCGAAAACAACGGAGTTGATGCGGGTAAATTTTTGTAGTGCACGATGAGCCGTTCCCGGTCGCAGGCGATGCCTACCTGCAGCGGCGAACGCTGCGCCGCCTGCCAGGCGTGATGGATAAGATCGCCGCCGGTCTGCGGCTGCAGAACAAAAGGAATGCCTTCCTCTTCAATGCCCAGCAGGACATCGCGCCACTGTTCGCTGCATTCGTCAGTGACGGCAATGACGATGGCGGGGGCGACTACGCTACTCTCCATGTGTGCCTCCTTTTTGCCAGGAAAGGAGTAATCCGCTGGCGACCGCATTGCGTGGGCCTTCACAGCCGCGGATGTTGCCGCGCCCGGCAACCAGCCGGTAGTGCGCCAGCGCGTCGGTGACCAGCTGGGGGATCTCGAAATCGAGGGACGAGCCGCCCACCAGCACCACGAACGGGATGTCGCGAATGTTGCCGGTAGGGCTCACCTGGCGTAACGCTCGCAGGGCGTTGGTGATAAAGACGCGTGATTTGGCGCTACGGCGAATGGCGCGCACTTTCTCCAGCGGCAGATCGCCGGGCAGGGGAACCAGTTCATCCGGTTTCACCACGCAGACGCGGGCAAATACCGTCGGTGGTAAGGCCGACGGAAAAAACTGGACGCTGCCGTCTTCATGACGCAGATGAAACAGGCTTTCGACTTTAGCCAGCGGATATTTTTTGATCTCTTCCGCCAGGTAGCGGTCCTCAAGCCCCAGCTCGCGGGCGATGATCATCGTGACCATATCGCCGGCGCCGGCCAGGTGAGTGGCGCTGATCTCTCCCTGCGCATTGATAATGGAGGCGTCGGTCGACCCGGCGCCCAGATCGAGGATCGCCAGCGGGCGCGTGGTGCCGGGAGTGGTGAGCGCCCCAAGAATGGCCGCCTCCGCTTCGGCGCCGCCCACCTGAACCGCAATCTGCAGTTTGTGCTCAATTTCACGGGCGATGAGGGCCATCTGCAGGCGATCCGACTTGACCATCGAGGCGATACCCACCGCCTGCTCCAGCGAGAACTCTCCCGCAAGACCGCCGGTCACGCTGACTGGCACCGCCGTATCAACGGCCAGCAGATCCTGAATGCGGATCTCCTGAGCTGGCTTATTGGTAAGCTCCGCCATGGTCTGGCGCACGTGCTCAAGCATGCCGCCGATATTGGTGCCCGCTTCTCCCGCGACGTTGTCCAGTTTGCCGCAGCCGTCAACCGCTTTCATGATGGCTTCCGCCCCGGCGGCCACATCAACCTGTACGCTGCGCCCCTGAGCGATGAGCAGCAGATTACCTGCCGGAATAGCGCGGGCCTTGACGTCGCCGGAGGGGGTTTTCACCACCACGGCCGAGCGGTTGCCAATCAGCGCCCGCGCCATTGGCACGATATTTTGGGTCTCCTCGGCGTTGAGATCGAAAACGGTCGCAATACCGTAGGGGTTGGAGAGCGTTTCGATGATCTTACCGGGTAAAGCGACCTCGACGGCCGCCAGCATGCCAAGTGGAATCCGGTCGATATGCTGAACTTCGTCGATCACCGGTAGCGGTTGCTGTAGCCGGTTATTGACCAGCACGCCGTCATCCTGCTGCAAAATAATGCCGGTTATCTGATAGCCCGCTGCCGTTGCCGCATTGACCATCGCGGCGACATCGGCAAAGTCAAAGGCCGAGGAGACCACCAGAATATAGGGAGTGTCCGCGGAGCAGGACAGCAGCGCCTCTGGTGTGATGGTGATGCCGACCCCCAGTCCGACGCCGCCGGGTGTCTTCGGGTTATGGCCGATCATGGTGGACTCGGTGATGATGGTTTCCGTGATGGTTTCCATCGCCACATCGCCAATGACCGGCGTGGCTTCGTTAATGCGAATAAGCGAAATATCGCTGAGCTGAATGCCGGCCGCTTTTGCCGCCTGCGTTAGCGCCTCCTGGATACCGAACACATTTCGTAATGTGCCTTTTATACCCGTGGTTTCAGCCAACGCGCTGTGGCGAATGTTCAGCACACCTGCGTCATCGACCGTCGCCAGGGCGACTTCTGTCGAGGAGTTGCCAATATCAATGCCAGCGATATAGCGCATGCTTACCCCCTGTTAATCGTCGCCTTTGAGTTTCTTACGCTCGATGTACAGCCCGGCCGCTTCCCGAACAAAGGCGGCACAGAGTCGTGCCTGGTAGCGATGCTCGAGATCATCAGCGATCGCCAGTAGCTCCGCCTGGGTGGAACGGTATGGGCGCAGGGCGTTGTAGATCTCAAGGATTCGGTCGTCGGGAACCGCGGTGAGCTCTGCGGCCCGCTCAAAGTTCATCGCCAGCCGATCGCGTCCGGCATCCTGGGCGATCGCCGCCTGCATACGCAGCGTTTCCGGAGTGATGCGCATGTCCTGCGCCGTAACGCGATCGCTTAATACGTTCTCCAGCGTCAGGTCATCGAGCGTTTTATTGGTAGCGGTTTTGACCCACTCCGGATGGCGGGTCGCTAACGGGTAGTCGCTAACTTTTGGCTGGCGAACGGTGTCGTTTGTTGGCGCGGCTGGCGCGGGCGTTATCCCGTCCTGTAGGCTGTTCATCCGGCTCAGCACGTCGCGTACCATGGATTCAATTGCGTCGGTATTCATCGGGATATCCTTTGTTAAAGCGCCACGCGCAGTTCCTGCGGGTTTTTGCCCGTCACCACGTATTTGGTCTCTTTAATGTGCAAAATGGCCGACTTCGCCTGGTATTTGGGACGAGCCATCTGATCGTTAAGCGTCGGCACCGGCTGCGGCGACTCGCGTTTGGCGTAGCGCGCGGCGTTTTTGCCAATCTGACGGTAGGTTTCCAGCGTCAGCAGCGGCGCCTGCGGGAAGAGTTCCAGGTTGGAAAGCGGCGGCAGGCCGCGCTGGTGGATGACGGTGGTGCCTTTCGACTGAATACCGATCGAGATGCCGGAACCGCTCAGGCGGTTGCCTTCCACTGCCACGAAGGCGACGTCAGAAGACTTAAAGCAGCGGATCACCCGGGCTTTGATGCCTTCTTCCTCAATGCCGGCGATCACTTCGCGCAGAATATTTTTATGCGGAATGCCGACGATATTGGCGGTTTGCGCCAGACCAAACGCTGGCCCGACGGCAATAATGACTTCATCCTGCTGCGTGCCGGGTTTGGCTTCGCCGATTTCCGTCAGGAAGCTGTCGCCGGACACAGGCGCAACGGCGACCGGCGCGGCAGAGGCGACAGAAGCCGCAGGCGCGCTAAAGGAGACCGGCTTATCTGCGCCTGATTTCATCTCCACCAGCACCTCTTCGATAATCTGGCGCAGCAGCGTTTCGTTAATTTCCATTTTTCACCCCTTAGCCAAGTTCATTGGGATCGAGCGCGCCCGGGATATTTTTAATCTCTTCCCAGCGCTCGCCTTGCAGGCGGTAGCCTGTTGCCGGACCGGCATAATCGTTCACGTCGTTCACGGCCGAGAGCACCTGGCCCTCGCCAACAATGATGGCGGAGGTATGCAGGTAGTCGCCGGTGAGCTTGGCTTTCTGAATATTGAGCATGTCCTGGGCGACATCGGGGAAGCCGCCTTTCGCCAGGGCTTTCACCACCTCCAGGCCGTTGCGGTTCTTGTTGATGATCTCCTGAGCAAACTTGATGTCCTCGACGATATTGCGCTCAGGCATATCTTTTGAACCGTGGGCGTAGGTGGCGGCTTCTACTTCTTCATCCGTAATAGGCGGCAAACCCATGCCGGCAAATACCGCCTGCAGCGCGCGGGCGGCTTTGTTGCGAATGGCGATCACGTCCTCTTCACGCACCGGCCGCAGGCCGCCATCGACCTTCAGGTCGCGCTGGATCACGTTGTAGTCATCGAAGTCTTCGGCATCTTCGTTGGAACCGGCGAACATGTTGTCGTAGTTCGGCACCGCCGAGTAACCGGAGGAGATGAAGTCGGTGCCTGGCAGGAACTGCATCAGCAGACGCGCGGTACGCCGCATATCCGAGTGGGTAAAGGTTTGATCGTTGCTGGAGGCGCACTCCAGATCCAGCGCTGAGCAGATCAGGTTTTCCGCCAGTACGGCGCGGATCCCGGACGGCACGGCGGACGGTACGCCGATACAGCTGACGGAGCCATTCTGCAGGCCTTGCACCCCGGCGGCTTTGGTGATGTAGATGCAGCGCGCTTCGAGATAAAGCATCGATTTGCCTTCGGCATAGCCCATCTGTACTTCAGAACCGGAACCGGAGGTAAAGCGCATTTTCAGGCCGCGCGAGGCGTAGGAGGAGGCGAGGAAGCCTTTCGACCATGGAGTGTCATCGCCATCGGTAAACACCGGTTCCGTACCGTATACCGAAATGGTTTCGGCATAGCAGGTGTGGCCCAGCATGCCCAGTTTCAGCTCGGTGGCTTCTTCCAGCGAACACTGGGTGAGGACGCCGGGGCGGCCAACCTGTGAACCCACCAGCAGGGCGATGGCGTTGAACGGCGCGTAGCGCGCCACGGCGACGGTGGTCTCCTGTTCGTCAAAGCCGCGCCATGCGCCTTCAGCGGCGTCGGCGGCAATCTGTACCGGATTATCTTTGATATTAGTGACATGCGCCTGCTGGGACGGCGTGCGGCGGGCGCGCATTTTTTGCATCGCCATCATCATCTCGACCACGTTCATATGCGACACCACTTCCACGATTTTCGCCGGGGTCATCGCGGTAGTGAGCGGCACGATGTCGCTGCGTTTAACGTTCGGGTCGCAGAGCATGTTGGCGAGCTTAACCGAATCCATGGCCATCACTTCTTCGGCCCGGGCGAGATTAATGCCGTAGCGCGCGATAAAGTGGTCAATCAGGTCGAACTGCTCAACCGGTTTACCGTCGAGTTCGGTCACCGCGCCGTTGACGATGCGGATAGAAGGTTTGGGATCGTTAGGGCTTTCCATCGCGATAAAGCCCTCTTCAATCCACTCCTTAACGAAACCATCCTGATTCACAGGGCGTTTCGCCAGTGCTTCAAATCTTTTCGATCTCATGAATCAGCCTCGCGGGTATTAAATGTAGGAGGGGCGATCGTTTTTCGGTTCGGCGCCCAGCGTCGCCAGTACGGTTTTGCCGATTTCCCGGGCGGAGATCACCGCCTGGCGCACCGCGCCAGAGTCGCCGGAAATCACCAGAATGGCTTCGTTGCTGAAACTGGTGCCGTGGGCCGGTGAGCTGTAAGCCACCACCTCGACGTTGGCTGATTTCAGCGCGGTATCGGCCATCAGCACGCCAACGGACGCCGGGGCGCCGACGATAATGCCGCAGGCGCGGCCCAGTGGGGCGCCGAACGCTTTTTCCAGGGCATAACTGGCGCGCGCGGTATACTGCAGCTCAATATGACCCGCTTCGTTGCCGTAGACATCGCCGAAGGTACGGTCCAGCTCTTTCAGCGCGACCTCAATCCCGCGTTTGACGTCGGAAACATCATTCCCGCCCAGCACAATCAGCGAGCCATGGCCGGCGCCGCCTTTGGTGTCGCGAGGAAGCTCAATGCTGACCACTTCGGTGTTGGTGGCTTTGACCGCTTCATCGGCGGCCATGATGTGCGGCCCGGCGCCGGTGCGGGCGCCGAGGATGCCGATAGAGCGATAGCGTTTTTCGAGCTTCATCGCCTCCAGCAACGCGGCATCCACGTTGGCGATGACCAGCCCGAGGGTGTCGCCAATGGCGGTCCCGACAAATTCCGTTAAGCTGCAGCTTTTCTCTGCCATAGCCGTCTCTCCTGTGGGATGGGGGGTATCGGGAAGCGCCTGCTGCTCTGGCGTCGCTACACGGGCTATGACTTGCGCCATGATCTGTTCAACCAGCTCATTGCTGCTCATTGGCTATTCCCCTTCGGTAAGATTTTTTCAACATCGGTATGGGGGCGGGGAATGACGTGTACGGCTTTCACTTCGCCCACGTGGCGGGCTGCGGCGGCACCGGCGTCGGTGGCGGCTTTAACTGCCCCCACGTCGCCACGCACGATGACGGTCACCAGGCCTGAACCGATCCTTTCATAGCCAACTAATAAAACGTTGGCCGACTTAACCATTGCGTCAGCGGCCTCTATGGCTGCGGTTAAGCCTTTGGTTTCTACCATTCCTAATGCTTCTTGTTGCATAAAGACCTCGCAGGATATGTGCCAGTGAGGGAACTATATGGCGGAGCGGCGAAAAAGAATGGCTGAGTTGATGGTGGAGAGCGAAAAATAGTGGTTTTTATATAATATAAAATGGATTTATTTTATTTTATATCGTTGTTTTTATTTGATTTTATTGTTTATATAAATGTGATTATATTGCAATTCACGCTCCGTATTTACATTTTAAGAGGTGATTTTTTAAATTGTTTTTGCTATGCGATATTTTGCGTGATGTGATATTTGTTGGAAAATAAGCACTGCGCTTTCGCAATTTTTTATCATTTAGTTGGAAATTAAAATACCCCCTGAACGCCCGCCATTGCTGCATGGATTCGCGAACAAATAGCAATAAATTATTCTTCTTCGGCGACTTTACGCCGCCCGATTTCCGCAGGATGCCAACACTTTGCCGCTGCCGGTTTCTATAGTGGGCCTCGCCGTACCCAACGAGCCAGCGGATGGTTGGCTGGCCTGGACACGAACTTCGTCACGAGGTGTCACAATGAATGGTTCTTTACGCGCGCAATGTATCGCCGAGTTTTTAGGCACCGGGCTGTTTCTGTTTTTTGGTATCTGCTGCCTGAGCGCCCTGAAACTGACCGGCGCCAGCCTGGGGCTGTGGGAGATCTGTATTATCTGGGGACTGGGTATTTCTCTGGCGGTGTACCTGACGGCCGGCATTTCGGGGGGACATCTGAACCCTGCGGTCACCGTCGCCCTGTGGCTGTTTGCCTGCTTCCCGGGCAGAAAAGTGGTGCCCTATATCGTGGCTCAGGTCGCCGGCGCGTTTGGCGGCGCCGTGCTGGCCTGGATACTTTACAGCACCCTGTTTACGCAATTTGAAACGGTGCATCATATGGTGCGCGGCAGCCTGGAAAGCCTGCAGCTGGCCAGTATATTCAGCACTTACCCGGCGCCTGAGCTCAGCATCTGGCATGCGGCGCTGGTGGAGGTGGTGATCACCTCGATGCTGATGGGGATGATCATGGCGCTCACCGATGATGGCAACGGCGTACCCAAGGGCCCACTGGCGCCGCTGTTGATTGGCATTCTGGTGGCGGTGATCGGCGCCTCGACCGGGCCGCTTACCGGCTTCGCGATGAATCCGGCACGCGATTTTGGCCCGAAATTGTTCACCTGGTTCGCCGGGTGGGGCAATATCGCCATGACCGGGGGAAGAGATATTCCCTATTTTATCGTGCCCATTATCGCACCGTTGTTAGGGGCCTGCCTCGGCGCCGCAATTTATCGTTTTCTTATCGCCAATAATCTGCCCTGTCATACCTGCGTGGAGGAAGAAAATACGCGTTAGCGTCATAAGGGGAATGTATCTGTGAAATAGCCAGGCTAATTTCATGAACCGATATCACGAACCGCTCAAAAAGTCTCCCCGGGTTGGGAGACTTTTGTTATTGTCAATGCACTTTTTTATCGTCGATGGGATCTGATGCTAAAAAAGGTAAATATGAAAAATATGTTTTATTTATAACAAAAAATTAACTGAGGGGTTTTATCATGATTTCTGCGAGTACCTTGAACTCAGAACTCATCAATAAAATCGCACAGGATTTTGCGCAAGCCACCAGTCTGGCGGTTGTGGTCGTCAATATTCACGGTGATGAGATTTCTGAATTGTTTAATTTCACGCCGTTTTGCCAGCTGATGCGTCAGCACCCGGAGCACAGCGGACGCTGTCGCATGAGCGACCGCTGCGGCGGGCTGGAAGCCTCAAAAAAAGACCAGCTGTGTATCTACCGCTGTCATGCGGGGTTAACCGATTTTTCCATCCCGCTGGTGATCGCCGGCCACCTGGTCGGTTTCGTGCTGTGCGGGCAGGTGCGTCTGAGCAATGATGTTGAACTGGTTGATATCTTGAACGTCGATGACCGCTGGCAGGACGATCCGGCGCTGGTCCAGGCGTTTCGCGATGTGCCGGAGATGGACTATTCGCGGGTTATCGCTTCGGCGGATCTGCTGAAGCTGATCGTCGAGAATTGCCTGAAAAAACAGCTCAACTTTGTGGTTATCAAAGATAACCCGTCGCAGAACGATCCGGCGCAGGCCAGCCGGGCGCCCTCGCCGCACGATGGCAAAATGAAGAAGGCGCTGCGCTATATCGACGCGCATCTCTCCGATGAGCTGCGTCTGGAGGATGTGGCGGCGCATGTCTATCTCAGCCCGTACTACTTCAGCAAACTGTTTAAAAAGTATCAGGGGATCGGTTTTAACGCCTGGGTCAATCAGCAGCGGATGGCGAGCGCAAAAGAGCTGCTATGCCACAGCGACTGGAGCATCGCCAGCATCGCGCGGAATTTAGGTTTTTCGCAAACCAGCTATTTTTGCAAAGTGTTTCGCCAGACCTATCAGGTAACGCCGCAGGCATTTCGTCAGCAAATTAATGCTGGATCACAAACTGAGTCTTTTTAAATGACAATATTTTGCTATTGCCGATTTTTGATATCCCCGAGTATCTTCATCAATATAAAATGAAAAAAACGACAGTAGAGCAATAAATTGTCATAGCGCAACAAAATAGTGATATTCGAGGGATAAACTACACCAGTTTTTATTTTTGTGATGAGATAGAGTGTCCGTTAATACGAGACAGCTGATTATCACAACACCGCTTTCCTTCACTGACGTCATTGTGACGAGTGATGAAACGGTAAAAGAAAACATAAAGTAATACCCGTCGATGCAGGGCGCATCGGCGAAACAAACCGACAGGTTCGACACCAGTTTGGTGTCAGGGAAGGGGGTGTAAATCCCCCGCAGCCCCCGCTGCTGTGATGCTGACGACCCCGCAAAAACCACTGATCGAAAGATTGGGAAGGGCGGGCGAGAACGAGGCTAAGCCAGAAGACCTGCCTGCCGGTAACTGACCAACAACTTCGGTGGGAAGTGGGTGGCTTAGCGGTGCGTGGTCGCAGGACCAGGCATGCGCGTAGCTATACCCTGACCGCCAGAACAGGACAGGGTATGGCAACCAGGCGTGCGTTCATTCTTGCGGGTACCGGCAGCGGTTGTGGCAAAACCACCGTTACGCTCGGCCTGCTCAGCTTGCTCCAACAGCGCGGTATGCGGGTGCAACCCTGTAAAGTCGGGCCTGACTACCTGGATACCGCCTGGCACACCGCCATCAGCGGCATCGCTTCCCGCAATCTCGACAGCTTTATGCTTCCCGCCCCGATACTCAACGCGCTGTTTACCGAACAGCTACAGCAGGCCGATATCGCGGTTATCGAAGGGGTGATGGGCCTGTATGACGGCTACGGCACCGACCCTAACTACTGCAGCAGCGCGGCAATGGCTAAGCAGCTTGGCTGCCCGGTGATTTTGCTGGTCGATGGCAAAGCGGTGTCGACCTCCATCGCCGCCACGGTGATGGGTTTTCAACATTTTGATCCGGCTCTCGACATCGCTGGCGTTATCGTCAATCGGGTCAACAGCGACGCGCACTTCCAGCTGCTGAAAAGCGCCATTGAGCGCTACTGTCGGGTGCCAGTGCTCGGCTATGTGCCGCGCGTGGAAGGCGTGGCGCTGCCCGAACGACATCTGGGATTGGTGACCGCCCGCGAGTCGGTGGTCAATCAGCAGGCATGGCGGGATTTTGCCAGCCTGCTGGGGCGCACCCTCGACATAGACCGGCTGCTGGCCCTCAGCGAACTGGCCGCCATGCCGATCGGCGAGTGGGGAGAACAGCTTGCCGCCGATGCCGGCGAAGGACTGACGCTGGCCCTCGCCGACGATGAGGCCTTCAATTTTTATTACCTCGATAACCTGGCGCTGCTGGCGCGCTGCGGCGTGAAGATGGTGCGCTTTAGCCCGCTGCGCGATCGCCAGCTGCCGGCCTGCCAGATGATCTGGCTCGGCGGCGGCTATCCGGAGCTGCATGCGGCCGGGCTATCCGCTAACCACGAGATGCTGACACAGCTTCGCGCGGCGCACCGGCGCGGGGTGGCGATCTACGCCGAGTGCGGCGGCCTGATGTACCTGGGCACGACCCTGGAAGTCACCAGCGGCGAGCGCTACACGATGGCGGATATTATTCCCGGACACAGCCGAATGGGGACGCGTCTGACCCGGTTCGGCTACTGCGAAGCGCAGGCGCAGCAGCAGACGCTGCTGGCAGCCCCTGGCGAGTGGCTGCGCGGCCATGAATTTCATTACTCCGATTTTTCTCCCGCCACTCCCGCCGTACTGGCCTGCCGTAAACAGCGAGACGGTAAGACGCTCCAGCAGTGGCAGGGAGGATGGCAGTCCGGCAGCGCCTTTGCCAGCTATCTCCATGTCCATTTTGCCCAGCGCCCGACCATGCTCAACCACTGGCTGCAGGCAGCAAGGAGGGCGCTATGACCCTTCTCGCCTGGTGTGTAGCCTGGATACTTGATGTCGTCATTGGCGATCCGCCGCACTGGCCGCATCCGGTGCGCTGGATAGGTCGCCTGATCGCCGTCAGCCAGCGTGTAGTGCGACGCGTCTGCCATAGCGACCGGGCGCTGCGCATCGGCGGCGGGGTGATGTGGCTGGTGGTGATCGGCCTGACATGGGGCGTTGCCTGGGGCGTACTGGCGCTGGCGCACGGGATCCACCCCTGGCTTGGATGGCTGGTGGAAGTGTGGATGATCTTCACCGCGCTGGCGGGACGCTGTCTGGCACAGTCGGCGATGGCGGTGGCCCGGCCGCTGCAGGCCGGAGATCTCGCCGAAAGCCGGCATAAGCTCTCCTGGATTGTCGGGCGCGATACCTCTCAGCTCCAGCCAGCGCAGATCAACCGTGCGGTGGTGGAGACCGTGGCGGAGAACACGGTGGATGGTATTATCGCGCCGCTCTTTTTCCTGCTCCTCGGCGGCGCGCCGCTGGCCATGGCCTATAAAGCGGTCAACACCCTCGATTCCATGGTCGGCTATAAACACGAAAAATACCGGGCGATCGGCATGGTCAGCGCTCGTCTTGATGATGTAGCCAACTTCCTTCCCGCCCGGCTGAGCTGGCTGCTGCTCAGCCTTGCCGCGGTGCTATGCCGGGAAGATGGCGCCCGGGCGCTGCGTACGGGCTGGCGCGATCGCTATCAGCACAGCAGTCCTAACTGCGCCTGGCCGGAAGCGACCGTCGCCGGCGCGCTGGGGATCCGCCTTGGCGGCCCGAACGATTACTTCGGCCAGCGCGTTGAAAAGCCCTGGATAGGCGACGCCGTCCGCGACATCGCGGTGGACGATATTTCCCGAACCATTCGATTAATGTGGGTGGCGTCAAGCCTGGCGCTGGCGCTGTTTATCGGCGTGCGCTACTGGCTGGTCGGCGCGGCCTGAGGAGAACCTGATGCAGTACATCCAACAACCGCAGGCGATCGAGGCGAAAAGCTTCGACATCATCAGCGAGATCATCGCCGAAACGCGACCGGACTACCGTTTCGCCAGCCCGCTGCACGAGGCGATTATCAAGCGGGTGATCCACACCACCGCTGACTTCGACTGGCTGGATATTCTGTGGTTTTCTCCGGATGCCCTGATCGCGCTGAGTGAGGCCTTGAGCCGGCCCTGCACGCTGTATACCGATACCACCATGGCGCTGTCCGGGATCAACAAAACCCTGCTGGCCCGCTTTGGCGGCGAATGCCGCTGCTATATCAGCGACCCGCGGGTGGTGCGCGAGGCGCAAAGCCGGGGGATGACCCGCTCGATGGCGGCGGTGGATATTGCGGTGCAGGAGCCCGGGGAGAAAGTGTTCGTCTTCGGCAATGCGCCAACCGCGCTGTTTCGCCTGCTGGAACATCGCGAGACCGCCATCGGCGGCGTGGTGGGGGTGCCGGTCGGGTTCGTCGGCGCGGCGGAGTCGAAAGCGGCGCTCAGCGAGAGCGGCCTGCCGGCCATCGCCGCGCTCGGCCGCAAAGGGGGAAGCAACGTGGCGGCAGCGATTGTGAACGCTCTGCTTTACCACCTGCGGGAGGCGCAATGAGCGATCAGACCTTTGACGCCCCGGTGTGGCATCACGGCAAAGCGCTGCGCAAGGGCTACACCACCGGCTCCTGCGCCACAGCGGCGGCAAAAGTGGCGGCGCTGATGGTGATGCGCCAGCATCTGATTCATCAGGTCTCGATCGTCACCCCCTCCGGCGTCACCCTGTGCCTGAACGTTGAGTCCCCGCACGTCGAAGGGCAGCAGGCGGTCGCCGCGATCCGTAAAGACGGCGGCGATGATGTCGACGCCACCCACGGCATGCTGATTTTTGCCCGGGTCACCCTCAATGACAGCGGAGAGATTAGCCTGCAGGGCGGGGAGGGTATCGGCACGGTGACCCGCAAAGGGATCGGCCTGCCGACAGGCAGCCCGGCGATAAACCGCACTCCGCGGCACACCATCGAGACCGCCGTGCGCGAAGCGATAGGTCCTACCCGCGGCGCGCAGGTGGAGATTTTTGCTCCGGAAGGCGTACTTCGCGCGCAAAAAACCTATAACGCCCGGCTGGGGATCCTCGGCGGGATCTCGATTATCGGCACCACGGGGATCGTTACCCCGATGTCGGAAGAGAGCTGGAAGCGCTCGCTCTCCCTCGAGCTGGAGATAAAACGCGCCGCCGGGCTGGAGCGCGTGGTGCTGGTGCCGGGCAACCACGGTGAGCGCTTTGTCCGCGAGCAGATGGGCATCGACCCGCAGATGGTGGTCACCATGAGCAACTTCGTCGGCTACATGATTGAAGAGGCGGTTCGGCTCGGTTTCCGCCAGATTGTGCTCATTGGCCATCCCGGCAAACTGATCAAAATCGCCGCCGGGATCTTTCATACCCACAGCCATATCGCCGATGCGCGGATGGAAACTCTCGTCGCTCATCTGGCGCTGCTTGGCGCGCCGCTGCCGCTGCTGACGCTGGTCAGCGAGTGCGACACTACCGAAGCGGCAATGGAGCATATCGACGCCTGGGGATACCAGCGCCTCTATAACCATCTGGCTGAGCGAATCTGCCAGCGTGTTCTTGAGATGCTGCGCTTCACTCAGCAACCGCCCACCTGCGACGCGGTTCTGTTTTCTTTTGATAACCAGGTACTGGGCAGCAGCCGTCCGCTGGAGGCGATTGCCCGGGAGCTGACATGTTGACGGTCGTGGGAATGGGCCCGGCGGGGCTGCAGTGGCTGATCCCGGCCGCGCGCGAGGCAATCGCCGCCGCTGAGGCGCTGGTGGGCGGCAGCCGCCATCTCCAGCAGTTTCCCGACTTCGCCGGCGAGCGCTTCGCGCTGGGGGCCGATATGCCGGCGCTGCTGGCGTGGATTGAGGCCCATACCGGGCGCCGCGTCGTGGTGCTGGCCTCTGGCGACCCGCTGTTCTATGGCATTGGCACCCGGCTGATTGCCCATTTTGGCCGGGAACGAGTGCAGGTGATCCCCGGCATCAGCGCGGTGCAGTACCTCTGCGCCCGGGCGGGCATCGACATGAACGATATGTGGCTGACCAGCAGCCATGGCCGGGCGGTGAGCTTCGATGCTCTGGCCGCCCACCGGAAAGTCGCCATGGTGACCGACGGCCGCTGCGGACCGCGGGAGATAGCCGCCCAGCTGATGGCCCGCGGCAAAGGCCATCGCTGGATGGTGATAGGCGAGAATCTGGCGATGGAAAACGAGCGGATCCACTGGCTGCCGGTCAGCGCCGTGGAGGACGAATATGAGATGAATGCGGTGGTGATCCTCGATGAAAGATGAGCTGTTTTTGCGCGGCGCCCAGGTGCCGATGACCAAAGAGGCCGTGCGCGCGCTGGCGCTGGCGAAGCTGGAGCTGCACCGGGCGCGCCATCTGATTGATATCGGCGCGGGCACCGGCAGCGTCAGCATTGAGGCTGCTCTACAGAACCCGGCGCTGCGGGTGACGGCGATTGAGCGTCAGGCCGACGCGCTGCGCCTGCTGGCGGAGAACCGGCAGCGCTTTGGCTGCGACAACATCGCTATCGTGGCGGGCGTTGCGCCGCTGGCGGTCGCCGACAAAGCCGACGCGATCTTTATGGGGGGCAGCGGCGGCCACCTGACGGCGCTGATCGACTGGTCGCTGGCGCAGCTGCATCCTGGCGGCCGGCTGGTGATGACTTTTATTTTGCAGGAAAACCTTCATAGCGCCCTGGCGCACCTGCGGCAGAGCGGCATCCACGAGGTGGACTGCCAGCAGCTGGCGGTCTCCACCCTGGCTACCCTGGGCAGCGGCCACTACTTCAAACCCCATAATCCCGTTTTTGTCATCGCCTGTCAGAAGGAAGAAAACCATGGCTGAGACTTTTGATCCCCATTGCGTGTGGTTCGTCGGCGCCGGTCCGGGCGATCGCGAACTGATTACTCTCAAAGGCTACCGTCTGCTACAGCAGGCGCAGGTAGTGATCTACGCCGGGTCGCTGATCAACACCGAGCTACTGGCCTACTGTCCGCCACAGGCGGAGTGCCACGACAGCGCCGCGCTGCATCTGGAGCAGATCCTCGACCTGATGGAGGCGGGGGTGAAGGCGGGAAAAACGGTGGTGCGTCTGCAGACGGGCGACGTCTCGCTATATGGCTCGGTGCGCGAGCAGGGCGAAGAGCTGACCCGCCGCGGGATCCGCTGGCAGGTGGTGCCGGGCGTCAGCGCTTTCCTCGGCGCGGCGGCGGAGCTGGGGGTGGAGTACACGGTACCCGAAGTCTCGCAGAGTCTGATTATTACCCGTCTGGAAGGGCGCACGCCGGTTCCCGCGCGCGAACAGCTGGAAGCCTTTGCCAGCCATCAAACCTCGATGGCGATTTACCTGTCGGTGCAACGTATTCACCGGGTGGCGGAGCGGCTGGTGGAGGGCGGCTACCCCGCGACCACCCCGGTCGCGGTGATCTACAAGGCCACCTGGCCGGAAAGCCAGACCGTCCGCGGTACCCTCGCGGACATCGGCGACAAAGTACGCGACGCCGGGATCCGCAAAACGGCGCTGATCCTGGTCGGCCCCTTCCTCGGCGATGAGTATCACTACTCAAAACTGTACGCAGCGGATTTTAGCCATGAATACCGTAAAGCCTGAATCCATTGCCCTGTTTTGCCTGACGCCCGGCGGCGTGCGGCTGGCAAAACGGCTGGCGGCCATGCTGCCGCTTACCTGTTACACCAGCGAAGCGCTGCAGGAAGAGGGGTTTATCCCCTTCAACGGCGGCTTTGCCAGCGCTGCCCGCGAGGCGTTCAGCAGCTTCTCGGCGTTGATTTTTATCGGCGCCACCGGGATTGCCGTGCGGGTGCTGGCCCCACTGGTGAATGACAAGCTCAGCGACCCGGCGGTGGTGGTGATTGATGAGCGCGCCCGGCACGTCATCAGCTTGCTCTCCGGCCATGCCGGGGGGGCCAATGCGCTAACCCGCTATCTCGCCGGGATGCTCGACGCCGACCCGGTGATCACCACCGCCACCGACGTCAACGAGCTGGCCGCCCTCGACACGCTGGCCTTCCAGCTGAACGCCCGGATGACCGATTTTCGCGCGGCGGTGAAAACCGTTAACCAGATGCTGGTGAGCGGTAAGCGGGTGGGGCTGTGGTGCGACGGCGAATTCATCGGGGCGCTAAGCCGCTGCGACCGGCGCGGGTTTATCCCGGTAAGCGACCTGGCGAGCTTGCCGGCGCTCGACGCCCTGATCTGCGTCACCCTGCGCCGGTCGCTGCCGCCGCTGCCGGTGCCTCACTGGAAGCTGGTGCCCCAGCGGGTGGTGGCGGGGATCGGCTGTCGGCGCGACACCCCCTGCGCGCTGCTCTGTACGTTGCTGGATCGCCAGCTTGCCGCTCAGCGTCTTGACCCGCTGGCGCTGAAAGCGATCGGCAGCGTGAGCCTGAAGGCAAACGAGCCGGGGTTGCGCCAGCTGGCTCACCGCTGCCGGGTGCCGTTCGAAACCTTCAGCGCCGAGGCGCTGCGCGAGCACGAGCACCGCTTTCCGGCCTCGTCTTTTGTCCGGGAGACGGTCGGCGTCGGCAGCGTCTCCGGCCCGGTGGCCTGGCTGCTGAGTCAGGGAAACCTGTCCGGCGAAACCCTGCGTGAGCAGGGCGTGACCATTACTTTGGGAGTAACACACTGATGTTAAACGTAATCGGAATTGGCCCTGGCTCGCAGGCGATGATGACCATGGAAGCCGTGGAGGCCCTGCAGGCGGCAGAGATCGTGGTGGGCTACAAGACCTACACCCACCTGGTAAAAGCCTTTACCGGCGACAAGCAGGTGATCAAAACCGGCATGTGCAAAGAGATTGAGCGCTGCCAGGCGGCCATCGAGCTGGCGCAGGCCGGGCACAACGTTGCGCTGATCAGCAGCGGCGACGCCGGCATCTACGGCATGGCGGGGCTGGTGCTGGAGCTGGTTAATAAGCAGCAGCTGGACATTGAGGTCCGTCTGATCCCAGGGATGACGGCCAGTATCGCCGCCGCCTCGCTGCTCGGCGCGCCGCTGATGCATGATTTCTGCCATATCAGCCTTAGCGATCTGCTGACGCCCTGGCCGGTGATTGAAAAACGCATAGTCGCCGCCGGGGAAGCGGACTTCGTTATCTGTTTCTACAACCCCCGCAGCCGCGGCCGCGAAGGACATCTGGCGCGCGCCTTTACGCTGCTGGCGGCCAGTAAAAGCGCAGATACGCCGGTCGGCGTAGTCAAATCCGCCGGACGCAAAAAGCAGGAGAAATGGCTGACCACCCTCGGGGAGATGGATTTTGCCCCAGTGGATATGACCAGTCTGGTGATCGTTGGCAACAAAGCGACTTACATCGACAACGGCCTGATGATCACCCCGCGAGGCTACGCGCTGTGAATCACGGCGACGTGCTGGTTATCGGGGGCACCAGCGATGCGCGGGCGATCTGCCAGCAGCTGGACGCCGCCGACGTACGCTACACCCTGTCGGTGGCGACCCCTACCGGCGAGCGGCTGGCCGGCGATATCCGCGGGCAGATACGCTGCGGGCGTATGGAGTGGCAGCAGATGGCGGAGTGGCTCAGAGCGCAGCGCACCCGCTGGGTGATCGATGCCTCTCACCCCTACGCCGAGGTGGTCAGCCAGAATATTGTGCGCGCCTGCGCCAGCGTCGGGGTTCTGCTCAGCCGCTATCAAAGGCCGGAGCAGCTGAGCGATCTGCGCCATCCGCTACTTCACGTGGTCGGCGATCTGAACGAGGCCTGCGCGGTGGCTCGTCGCCTCGGCGAGCGGATCCTGCTGACCACCGGCAGCAAAGATCTGGCGGCCTGGCGGGCGGGACTGGCGGAGAAAACGCTGCTCGCCCGGGTGCTGCCGGTGCCGGAGGTGGTTCAGCACTGTAGCGATCTGGGGTTTGGCGTCGGGGAGATCTTCGCCCTCTGCGGGCCGTTCAGCGCCGAATTTAACGCCGCCTTTTATCGCCAGTGCCGGGCCGATGTTGTGGTGACGAAAGCCTCGGGGGCTGAAGGAGGCTATCAGGAAAAAGTACAACCCTGTCTTGATGCGGGGATCCCCTGCATCGTCATTACCCGTCCGGCGCCGCTGGTGACGGGCGATGAACTACTGCAAAGCCAGGCCGATTTCACTGCGCGGCTGACGCGCTGGCTGTCGGCGACTTGAGGAAGAGGATATGAAAAAAGCACTTCTGGTGGTGAGCTTTGGCACCAGCTATCACGACACCCGCGAGAAGAACATCGCCGCCTGCGAGCGCGATCTGGCCGCCAGCTGCCCGGACCGCACGCTGTTCCGCGCCTTCACCTCGGGGATGATTATTCGCAAACTGCAGCAGCGCGATGGTATTCATATCGATACTCCGCTGCAGGCTCTGCAAAAGCTGGCCGAGCAGGGATACCAGGATGTGGCTATCCAGTCCCTGCACATTATCAACGGCGACGAGTACGAGAAGATCGTTCGCGAAGTGCAGAGCATGCGCCCGCGCTTTCAGCGTCTGACGCTGGGCGCGCCGCTGTTGAGCGGTCATGGCGATTACGTGCAGCTGATGCAGGCCCTGCGCCAGCAGATGCCGCCGCTGGCGGCGACGGAGCGAGTGGTGTTTATGGGGCACGGCGCCAGCCACCACGCCTTCGCGGCCTACGCCTGTCTGGATCATATGATGGCGGTGCAGGGTTTTCCGGCGCGGGTGGGGGCGGTGGAAAGCTATCCCGAAGTGGACATCGTCATTAACGAACTCTCCCGCCAGGGCGTGACCGGCGTGCATCTGATGCCGCTGATGCTGGTGGCCGGCGATCATGCCATTAATGATATGGCCTCCGACGAAGACGATTCGTGGAAAACCCGCTTCAATGCCGCCGGTATCCCCGCCACGCCATGGCTTAACGGGTTAGGGGAGAATCCGGCGGTGCGGGCGATGTTTGTCGCCCATCTGCAGCTGGCGCTGAACGACACGATGGAGAAAGCAGCATGAGCGGCAAACTATACGCCCTGAGCAGCGGGCCGGGGGCGGCCGATCTGATCACCGTGCGTGCGGCGCGGATCCTCGGCCAGCTGGATGTGCTGTATGCGCCAGCCGGCCGCAAAGGCGGCGACAGCCTGGCGCTCTCCATCGTACGCGAGTACCTGGGCGCACACACGGAGGTCCGCTGCTGCCATTTTCCGATGAGCGCCGACAGCGCGGAAAAAGAGGCGGTGTGGAACGACGTTGCCGCGGCGCTGGCCCAGGAGGTGGCGGCGGGCAGGCAGGTCGGGTTTATCACCCTCGGCGACGCCATGTTGTTCAGCACCTGGGTCTTTCTGCTGCAGCGGATTGGCTGCCCGGAGTGGCTGGAGATTGTCCCTGGCGTTACCTCCTTCGCCGCCATTGCCGCGCGGGCGAAAACCCCGCTGGCCATGGAGCAGCAGTCGCTGGCGGTGATCTCCTGCACCGCGCCGGAAGCGGACATTGCCGCGGCGCTGCGCCAGCATGACAGTCTGGTGCTGATGAAAGTCTACGGCCGCTTCGCCCGCATTAAGGCGCTGCTGGCGCAGGCGGGGCTGCTGGATGCGGCGCTGATGATGTCAGAGGCCACCCTGCCGGGCGAGCAGTGCTGGCGCCGTCTGCGCGAGGTCAGCGATGACCAGCCGCTGCCCTATTTCTCGACCATTCTGGTTAACAAACAGTGGGAGGAGGCGTAATGAATCAGGTGAAATCGCTGAAGCAGCTTTCGTATGGGGGGCTGGCGGCCGCTGTTCTGCTGATCATCGTCCCGCAGGAGGCGTTCGCCATGCATATCATGGAGGGCTTTTTGCCGCCGATGTGGGCGCTGGCGTGGTGGCTGCTGTTTTTACCCTGCCTGTGGTACGGCCTGGTGCGCCTGCGGCGTATCGTTCAGGAAGAGAGCAATCAGAAGGTGCTGCTGGCCCTCTGCGGGGCGTTTATTTTTGTTCTTTCGGCGCTGAAGATCCCGTCGGTGACCGGTAGCTGCTCGCACCCGACCGGCGTCGGTCTGGCGGTGATCCTCTTCGGGCCGGGCGTGGTGGCGGTGCTGGGGGCGATCGTTCTGCTGTTCCAGGCGCTGCTGCTGGCGCATGGCGGCCTGACCACCCTTGGCGCCAACGGGATGTCGATGGCGGTGATCGGCCCGATGGTCGGCTATCTGGTGTGGAAGCTGGCCTGTCGGGCGGGGATCCGTCGCGATGTCGGGGTCTTTCTCTGCGCCATGCTGGCGGATCTGATGACCTACTTTGTCACCTCCGTCCAGCTCGGGGTGGCTTTTCCCGATCCGGCAACCGGGGCAGGCGGATCGATCGCCAAGTTTATGGGCATCTTCTGCCTGACGCAGATCCCGATCGCCATCGCGGAAGGCTTGCTCACCGTGATGATCTACGATCAGCTAACCAAACGGCGACTGATCGCCGCGGAGGCACATTAATATGAAAAAGACCCTGATCCTGTTGGCGATGGTGGCCGCCCTGATGATCCTGCCATTTTTTATTAACCACGGCGGCGAGTTTGGCGGCTCGGACGGCGAAGCGGAGAGCCAGATCCAGGTGGTGGCGCCGGATTATCAACCCTGGTTCCAGCCGCTATATGAACCGGCGAGCGGCGAGATTGAGAGTCTGCTGTTTACCCTGCAGGGCTCGCTGGGCGCGGCGGTGATTTTTTACATTCTCGGATATGCGAGGGGCAGACAGCGCCGTGATGACCGGGTTTGACCGACTCAGCTACCAGAGCCGCTGGTTGCAGGTGGCGCCAGAGCGTAAGTTTCTGCTCTGGCTGCTGCTGATGGCGCTGGCCTTTACGCTGCCGGCGTGGGGCCAGGCGCTGACGCTGGCGCTGACCGCCGCGCTGACCTGCTGGCTGCTGCGGGTCTCATTCTGGCGCTGGTGCCGCTGGATGGCGCTACCCTTTGGCTTTTTGCTGGTCGGCGTGCTGACCATTCTGTTCAGCGTTAGCCGCGACCCGCAGATGCTGTTAGCGAGCTTGCGGCTGGGCGCTTTCTCGATAGGGATTTCCGCTCCGGGGCTGGCCGTGGCCGGGGAGACCTTCTGGCGCAGCCTGGCAGCGATGGCGGCCACGCTCTGGCTGGTGCTTAATCTGCCTTTCCCCCAGCTGATTATCTTGCTCAAGCGCGGTCGCGTACCGCGGCTGTTGACGGAGCAGATCCTGCTGACCTGGCGCTTCATTTTTATTCTGTTGGACGAGGCGATGGCGATTCACCGCGCGCAAACCCTGCGTTTTGGCTATGGTAGCGTGCCGCAGGGCTATCGCTCGCTGGCGATGCTGGTGGGACTGCTGTTCACCCGCGTCCTCCTGCGCTATCAGCAGATGAGCACGGCGCTGGATATCAAATTGTACCAGGGTGATTTTCACCTCTAAGGATAAGTATGCTTGCCACAACCGATCTCTGGTTTCGCTATCAGGATGAGCCGGTACTTAAAGGGCTGACGCTGGATTTTTCCCGCCATGCGGTGACCGGCCTGGTGGGGGCCAACGGCTGCGGAAAGTCGACGCTGTTTATGAACCTGAGCGGCCTGCTGCGCCCGCAGCAGGGGGCGGTGCTGTGGCAGGGAGAGGCGCTGAATTACAGCAAGCGCGGTCTGCTGGCGCTGCGCCAGCAGGTGGCGACGGTGTTTCAGGATCCGGATCAGCAAATCTTCTATACCGATATCGACAGCGATATCGCTTTTAGTCTGCGTAACCTCGGGGTGGCGGAAGAGGAGATCGCCCGCCGGGTGGATGAGGCGTTGACCCTCGTCGATGCCCAGGGGTTTCGCCAGCAGCCGATCCAGTGCCTCAGCCATGGGCAGAAAAAACGGGTGGCAATCGCCGGGGCGCTGGTGCTGCAGGCGCGCTACCTGCTGCTTGACGAGCCCACCGCGGGCCTCGATCCACGCGGGCGGGCGCAGATGATCGCCATCATCCGCCGCATTGTCGGGCAGGGGCGGCGCGTGGTGATCTCCAGCCACGATATCGATCTGATCTATGAGGTGAGCGACGCCGTTTACGTGCTGCGTCACGGCGAAGTGCTGGCCGCGGGGGATCCCGGCGAGGTATTTGCCTGCGCGGAGACGATGGACAGGGCGGGATTGACGCAGCCGTGGCTGGTGAAACTTCATAGCGAACTGGGGCTGCCGCTGTGTAAAACCGAGGCGGAGTTTTTTCAGCGGATGCACAACAACGCGATAGGCGCGATAAAGGAGGCGTCATGACGCTGGCAGTGATGTTGCAGGGCACGGCTTCCGACGTGGGGAAAAGCGTGCTGGTGGCGGGACTGTGCCGCATTTTTCATCAGGATGGGCTGCGTACCGCGCCGTTTAAATCACAGAATATGGCGCTGAACTCCGGCATTACGCCGGATGGCAAAGAGATGGGCCGGGCGCAGATTTTCCAGGCCGAAGCGGCCGGGATTGCGCCGGATGTCCGCATGAATCCGATTTTGCTCAAGCCCACCAGCGACCGTCAGGCGCAGGTGGTGCTGATGGGGCAGGTGGCGACCAGCATGGATGCGGTGAGCTATCACCAGTACAAGCCGCGCCTGCGCGAGCAGATCCTCGCGGTCTACCAGAGCCTGGCCGGAGAGTATGAGGCGCTGGTGCTGGAAGGCGCCGGCAGTCCGGCGGAGATTAACCTGCGCGACCGCGATATCGTCAATATGGGCATGGCCGAGATGGCGCAATGCCCGGTGATCCTGGTGGCCGATATCGACCGCGGCGGGGTGTTTGCCGCGATTTACGGCACGCTGGCGCTGCTGCAGCCTCAGGAGCGGGCGCGGGTGAAAGGGGTGATCATCAATAAATTCCGCGGCGATGTGGCGCTCCTGCGCTCCGGGATAGAGCAGATCGAGGCGTTGACCGGGGTGCCGGTGCTGGGCGTTATGCCATGGCTTGACGTGGATCTCGAGGATGAGGACGGCGTCGCGCTGCAGGCCGGGAAATACCATCGCACCGACCGGCGCGATATCGACATCGCCGTGGTTCACCTGCCGCATATCGCCAATTTTACCGACTTTAACGCCCTGGCGGCACAGCCAGACGTCCGGGTGCGCTATGTCCGCGATCCGCAGGCGCTGGCCGACGCCGACCTGGTCATTCTTCCGGGCAGTAAAAATACCCTCGGCGATCTGTGCTGGCTGCGCGAGAGCGGCATGGCGCACGCGGTCGAGCAGGCCCGGCAGCGCAAGGTGCCGCTGCTGGGGATCTGCGGCGGCTATCAGATGCTGGGCGAAACCATTATCGATGAGGTGGAGTCTGGCCTTGGCGCCCAGCCCGGGCTGGGGGTGCTGAAGACCGTGACCCACTTCGCCCAGCACAAAACCACCACCCAGGTGCAGGCGACCCTGGGGTCTGCGCTCCCGGATTGGTTAGCCGACGCGGCGGGGCTGCGCGTCAGTGGCTATGAAATTCATATGGGCGAGACGCGCCGCGAGGCAGGCTGCCCGCCGCTGCTGCAGTTGCATAAAGCGGGGCAGGCAGTGGACGACGGGGCGATAAGCGACGACGGCCTGGCGTTCGGCACCTATCTCCATGGCCTGTTCGACAGCGATGCCTTTACCCGGGCGCTGCTCAACGGCCTGCGCCAGAGCAAAGGGCTGGCGCCGCTGGACAGCGCCCTGGAGTATGCCCGCTATAAAACCCGGCAGTTTGATCGGCTGGCCAAGGCCATGCGCGAACATATCGCCATCGATAAAATTTACGCCATCATGCGCCAACATCAGGAGCCCCTATGCTGACTCTGGTTACCGGCGGCGCGCGCAGCGGCAAAAGTCGCCATGCCGAGGCGCTGATTGCCGATGCGCCGCAGGTGTTATATATCGCCACCTCGCAAATCTTTGACGACGAGATGGCCGCAAGGATCCAGCATCATCGCGACGGCAGGCCCGCCCACTGGCGCACCGCCGAGCGCTGGCAGCAGCTTGATGAACTGATCACCCCGGCTATCGCCCCAGCGGAGGCGATTTTGCTGGAATGCATCACCACCATGGTCACCAACCTGCTGTTCGCGCTCGGCGGCGACAGCGACCCCGACGGCTGGGATTACGCCGCCATGGAACGGGCTATTGATGACGAAATTGGCGTGCTGATTGCCGCCTGTCAGCGCTGTCCGGCGCACGTCGTGCTGGTGACCAACGAGGTGGGGATGGGCATTGTGCCGGAGAACCGCCTGGCGCGGCATTTTCGCGATATTGCCGGGCGGGTTAATCAGCGCCTGGCGGCCGCGGCGGATGCGGTCTGGCTGGTGGTCTCCGGCATCGGCGTCAAAATCAAATAACTCAATCGCTGGCTGACCGGGCCAGCCCTGGCAGGGATTCTGTATGCAAAATTTAAACACGGTTCTGCGGGCGATCCCCGCGCCGGACGCCGACGCCATGGCGCGGGCACAGCAACACATCGACGGCTTACTCAAGCCCCCCGGCAGCCTCGGGCGTCTGGAGGCGCTGGCGGTGCAGCTGGCGGGAATGCCCGGCCTGGGCGGCCAGCCGCAGGTGGCGAAAAAGGCCTTGCTGGTGATGTGCGCCGACCATGGAGTGTGGGACGAAGGGGTGGCGATTTCGCCGAAGGCGGTCACCGCCATCCAGGCGGCAAATATGACCCGCGGCACCACCGGCGTCTGCGTGCTCGCCGCCCAGGCCGGGGCGAAAGTGCATGTAATTGATGTCGGTATCGATAGCGAACCGCTGCCCGGCGTGGTGAATATGCGGGTGGCGCGGGGCTGCGGCAATATTGCCCGCGGTCCGGCGATGAGCCGTGAGCAGGGGCAGGAGCTGTTGCTGGAGGTGATGCGCTACACCCGCGCGCTGGCCCAGGAGGGCGTTACCCTGTTTGGCGTCGGCGAACTGGGGATGGCCAATACCACGCCGGCGGCAGCGATCGTCAGCGTCCTGACCGGCAGCGATGCGCAGGAGGTGGTCGGGATTGGCGCCAATCTGCCGCTGGCGAAGGTTGGCAACAAGATGGAGGTGGTGCGGCGGGCTATCGCCGTCAATCAGCCCGACCCGAATGATGGCCTCGACGTACTGAGCAAAGTCGGTGGTTTCGATCTGCTGGGGATGACCGGTGTCATGCTGGGGGCGGCGTCCTGTGGGCTGCCGGTGGTGCTGGATGGCTTTCTCTCCTACGCGGCGGCGCTGGCGGCGTGTCAGATAGCGCCGGAGGTGAAACCGTATCTGATCCCGTCCCACTATTCGGCGGAGAAGGGGGCGCGTATCGCGTTGGCGCACCTGGGCCTCGAACCGTATCTCAATATGGGCATGCGTCTGGGAGAAGGCAGCGGCGCGGCGCTGGCGATGCCGATCGTCGAGGCGGCCTGCGCGAT
The DNA here is from genome assembly GCF_018204675.1 of Klebsiella sp. P1927. Taxonomy (NCBI): domain Bacteria; kingdom Pseudomonadati; phylum Pseudomonadota; class Gammaproteobacteria; order Enterobacterales; family Enterobacteriaceae; genus Klebsiella; species Klebsiella sp. P1927. The sequence goes on from NZ_CP073377.1 coordinate 677,149, forward strand.
GTACCATCGCATGGGCATGCTGGCGGCAAGCAATATTGTGTTACCGAAGGGGTAAGCAGGAGATGGGGGCGGCAATGGCCGTTCCCGTTTTCGGCAGAGGTTTTGCCGGCGGCAGAAACAAAAAAACACCCTTGAGGGTGTTTGTAATGTTGGTTGCGGGGGCCGGATTTGAACCGACGACCTTCGGGTTATGAGCCCGACGAGCTACCAGGCTGCTCCACCCCGCGTCACCGTACTGCTTCACTTTGTCAAATTTGATTGGTTGCGGGGGCCGGATTTGAACCGACGACCTTCGGGTTATGAGCCCGACGAGCTACCAGGCTGCTCCACCCCGCGTCACCGTACTGCTTTACTTCATCAAATTTTAATTGGTTGCGGGGGCCGGATTTGAACCGACGACCTTCGGGTTATGAGCCCGACGAGCTACCAGGCTGCTCCACCCCGCGTCCGTGGAAGCGCACTATACTCCGCTAGCGAGATGATGCAACCTTTTTTCGACCAAATCGACATTTTTGTAAGAATTGGCTTATAAAACGCCATGTTGTGGTGTTTTTTTACACAAATCTGTGCCATCGATGAGATCGCGCATTTCAATAGCTCCGGCGCTTTGTTATCTTCAACACGCACTAAGGCTTCGCAGCAAAAGATGAGACACCATGAAAGGACGTTGGGCAAAATATGTAGCGACGGGGGCAATGCTGGCCATGCTCGCCGCCTGTTCCTCAAAACCGACCGACCGCGGTCAGCAATATAGCGATGGCAAGTTCACCCAGCCGTTTTCACTGGTAAACCAGCCGGATGCCGTCGGGGCGCCGATCAACGCCGGCGACTTCTCCGAGCAGGTTAATCAAATTCGTAACGCCTCGCCACGCCTCTATAATAGCCAGAGCAACGTCTATAACGCGCTGCAGGAGTGGCTGCGCGCCGGCGGCGACACCCGTACGCTGCGCCAGTTTGGCATCGACGCCTGGCAGATGCAGGGCGTCGACAACTATGGCAACGTCCAGTTTACCGGCTACTACACGCCGGTGGTGCAGGCGCGCCACACCCGTCAGGGCGAATTCCAGTACCCCATTTACCGTATGCCGCCAAAGCGCGGTAAGCTGCCGTCCCGCGCCAGCATCTATGCCGGCGCGCTGAGCGATAACTATGTGCTGGCGTATAGCAACTCGTTGATGGATAACTTCATCATGGACGTGCAGGGCAGCGGCTATATCGACTTTGGCGATGGTTCGCCGCTCAACTTCTTTAGCTATGCCGGGAAAAACGGCTGGCCCTATCGCAGCATCGGCAAAGTGCTAATCGACCGCGGGGAAGTGAAGAAAGAAGATATGTCGATGCAGGCGATCCGCGAGTGGGGTGAGAAGCACAGCGAAGCGGAAGTGCGTGAGCTGCTGGAGCAGAACCCGTCGTTCGTGTTCTTTAAACCGCAGTCTTTCGCGCCGGTGAAAGGGGCCAGCGCTGTGCCGCTGATCGGCCGCGCCTCGGTGGCCTCCGACCGGTCGATTATTCCGCCAGGAACCACCTTGCTGGCCGAGGTGCCTCTGCTGGATAATAACGGCAAGTTTAACGGCCAGTACGAACTGCGCCTGATGGTCGCCCTCGACGTCGGCGGGGCCATCAAAGGTCAGCATTTCGACATCTATCAGGGCATTGGGCCTGACGCGGGCCACCGTGCCGGCTGGTATAACCACTACGGCCGCGTATGGGTGCTGAAAAACGCCCCGGGCGCGGGGAATGTTTTTAGCGGCTAACCCCCCCCCGGCCGTGCCTGTTGACCAGGGCGCCCGGATGACGCCGCTTGCGGCGGCCTCCGGGCGCTGTCATTTTGTTCTGAGGTTCTATGTCTGTTGTAATCAGCGATGCCTGGCGCCAGCGTTTTGGCGGTACGGCACGTTTATATGGTGAAAAAGCGCTGCAATGTTTTGCCGACGCCCACGTCTGCGTGGTCGGGATCGGCGGGGTCGGCTCCTGGGCGGCGGAAGCGCTGGCGCGGACCGGCATCGGGGCGATCACCCTTATCGATATGGACGATGTCTGCGTCACCAACACCAATCGTCAGATCCACGCCCTCAGCGGCAACGTCGGGCTGGCGAAAGCGGAGGTGATGGCGGAGCGTATTCGCCTGATCAACCCGGAGTGTCGGGTGACGGTGGTGGATGATTTCGTGACCCCGGAAAACGTGGCGGAATATCTTGGCGTCGGCTTTAGCTATGTTATCGACGCCATCGATAGCGTCCGGCCGAAAGCGGCGCTTATCGCCTGGTGTCGCCGCTACAAGGTGCCGCTGGTTACTACCGGCGGGGCGGGTGGTCAGATTGACCCAACGCAGATCCAGGTCGCGGACCTGGCGAAGACCATCCAGGATCCGCTGGCGGCCAAACTGCGAGAGCGGCTGAAAAGCCAGTTTGGGGTGGTGAAAAACAGCAAAGGTAAGCTCGGTGTAGACTGCGTCTTCTCTACGGAAGCGCTGGTCTACCCGCAGGCGGACGGCAGCGTCTGCGCAATGAAGAGCACGGCGGAAGGGCCGAAGCGGATGGACTGCGCTTCCGGCTTTGGCGCGGCGACGATGGTGACCGCGACCTTCGGCTTCGTCGCGGTGTCGCATGCCCTGAAGAAGATGCTGGCGAAAGCGCAGCGTGACGCTGCGGCTTCCGGAAAATAGTTTCCCCACCGGGCGCGGCGGCGGGAAAGCGAAATCGGGAGATTAACTTTCGCGGGCGGCGGCGAGCACCGCCTCGCTCAGGGCGCTGAGGCCCTGGCTGCGCGAGGCGCTGAGCTGGCCGCGCAGCCCCAGCTCGTCGAACAGCGCCAGCGGATCCTGCGCCAGGATCCCGGCGCGGGTTTTTCCTTCCACGGCGGTTAAAAGTACCGCCAGCAGACCGCGCACAATCCTTCCTTCGCTGTCGCCAAAGAAGTGCAGCCTGCCCTCGGCGTCCTCCTCATAGCCCAGCCAGACGCGGTTCTCACAGCCGGCAATCTCATGGGCCTGCGCTTTGCGCTCGTCGGTCAGCGTCGGCAGCTTTTTGCCCAATAAAATCAGCTGACGGTATTTATCCTCCCACTGGTTCAGCGGGGCGAAGATCTGGCGCAGCGTAGCGTCGGTAATGGTTGTGCCGAAGGGGTGCAGAGTTGTCATTAATCCACCAGAATTTCCAGGGCGCGATCCACCGCGTGGACCAGCGCCGCAACATCGTCTTGGGTATTGTAGGGGGCGAAAGAGGCCCGCAGGGTGCCGCTGACCCCTAAGGCCGCCAGCAGCGGCTGGGCGCAGTGTTGCCCGGCGCGCAGGGCAATGCCGGACTCCGCCAGCAGCGTCACCAGATCGCTGTGATGAATATCCTCAAATTCAAAGGCCAGCAGGCTTGACTGCTGGCAGCGGAAAGAGCGGAAGCCCGGCCGTTTCGCCAGTTCCTCTTCCGCCAGGCTCGCCAGACTGCGGCTCCAGTTTTCCGCCTGGCCGATATCGCTCTGCGCCAGCCACTCCAGCGCGGCGCTGAGGCCGATAACCCCGGCGACATTCGGCGTACCGGCCTCGAGGCCATAGGGGGCCGGCTGCGGCGTAAAGCCGTCAAAGCTGACCTCGGCGATCATTTTCCCGCCGCCGAGCCAGGGCGACATCGCTGCCAGCAGCTCGCTTTTGCCGTACAGGGCGCCGATCCCGGTCGGGCCATACAGCTTATGGCCGGAAAAGGCGTAAAAATCGATATCCAGCGCCTGCACGTCAGCGGGGAAATGCACCGCTCCCTGGGCGCCATCGACCATCACCACCATCCCGGCGGCGTGAGCAAGGCGGATAGCCTGCGCCAGGTCCGGGCAGCCGCCGGTGACGTTGGACATCTGACCGATGGCCAGCACCCGGCTGCGCGGGGTAATCAGCGCGCTGAGGCTGGCGATATCCGGCAGGCGGTCGGCGCCAAGCGGCAGCTTGACCACTCTGGCGCCGGTCTGCCCGGCCACCATCAGCCAGGGCACGAGGTTGGCATGATGCTCGGCTTCGCTAACGATAATTTCATCGCCAGGCTGCAGGCGCGGCCGGACGTAGCTTTGCGCCACCATATTGATGGCCTCGGTGGTCCCCCGCGTCCAGACGATATCTTTGCCGGAAGGGGCGTTAAGCCACGCCGCCACGCGATCGCGGGCCGCCTCGTAGCGCTCGGTCAGCCGCTGGGCGGCGGCGAACTGGCTGCGATGGACATTGCCGGCGCTCAGGCGATAAAACTGGTCGCTGGCGTCGATCACCGCCAGCGGTTTGAGCGCTGTCGCGGCGCTGTCGAGATAGACGCCGGCATCGGCCAGAGCCGGAAACTGCGCGCGAAAGTGCGCCGGGTTGAATGCGTTCATGGAATTCCTCGTATCAATACCGCGATCGTCGCGCAATTTGCCGGGCGTGACAAGGTCTCTGCGTCCTGTGGAATTGTCCGAATGTGACTCCACGTCGGTCAAAGAGGGTTATGCTGAAAAGTGTTGGGTTTGTGTTTTAACCTATTACTTAACGAGTTACGAATAGTATAAATAGCCGTAAGGAGAGAAGAATGAAAATGACTAAGGCCGCTGCGATTATCTCTGCCTGTATGCTGACTTTAGGCCTGAGCGCCTGTTCCTCTAACTATGTGATGCATACCAACGATGGGCGGACCATCGTTACCGACGGGAAACCGCAAACCGATAATGACACTGGCATGATCTCGTATAAAGACGCGTGGGGCAACAAACAGCAGATCAATCGCTCTGACGTGAAACAACTGGGTGAACTGGACGAGTAAGGCAGTAAAAAGGCAAAAAAAAGCACCGCGCGTTGCGGTGCTACATTAAATCACTATGGACAGACAGGGTAAATGTACAGGAAGTGAAAAGGGGTAGCTTTGCTACCAGGGTCTGCAAAAACAGACCAATTGCAAACACAACAACACAACATCACAACCGTAAGCCAAAAGCTTGATGGAACACGCATTCCAAAAAAAGCTTCTCGTTCCGGCTCAGGAAGTGCCGCCACTATAGGTATTTGCTGGTAGAACCTCAACGGACAATTTATAATGGCTCAGATAAAAAAAACTAATAGGTTAATCATTGTTTCCTATTTGTTAAATTGAGTTAACATCTAAGCCAGAATAACCATGTCGAAGCGATTACCACCTCTGAATGCATTACGTGTTTTTGATGCAGCCGCACGTCATCTCAGCTTCACTCGGGCAGCCGATGAGCTTTTTGTGACGCAGGCCGCAGTCAGCCATCAAATCAAGTCTCTCGAGGATTTTCTGGGCCTTAAGCTGTTCCGTCGGCGCAATCGTTCGCTGCTGTTAACGGAAGAAGGGCAGAGCTATTTTCAGGATATTAAAGAGATTTTTTCGCAACTGACGGAAGCGACGCGTAAACTGCAGGCGCGCAGCGCCAAAGGGGCATTAACGGTCAGTTTATTGCCAAGTTTCGCCATTCAGTGGCTGGTGCCAAGACTCACAAGCTTTAACTCAGCTTATCCGGGAATCGACGTCAGGATCCAGGCGGTGGACCGTCAGGAGGATAAGCTGGCGGACGATGTCGATGTGGCGATTTTTTACGGCCGCGGCAACTGGCCGGGCCTGCGTGTGGAAAAATTGTACGCCGAGTATCTGCTGCCGGTCTGTTCCCCGCTCTTGCTCACCGGCGACAAAGCATTGAAAACGCCTGCCGATCTGGCGCAACATACCCTGCTTCACGATGCGTCCCGCCGCGACTGGCAAACTTATACCCGTCAGCTTGGTCTAAGCCATATTAATGTGCAGCAGGGGCCGATTTTCAGCCATAGCGCGATGGTGCTGCAGGCGGCCATTCACGGGCAGGGCGTGGCGCTGGCCAACAACGTCATGGCGCAGTCCGAAATTGAAGCCGGTCGTCTGGTGTGTCCGTTTAATGATGTTCTGGTCAGTAAGAATGCGTTTTACCTTGTTTGCCATGACAGTCAGGCAGAACTGGGTAAAATAGCCGCTTTCCGGCAGTGGATCCTGGCGAAAGCGGCAAGTGAACAAGAAAAATTCCGCTTTCGTTATGAACAATAATTACTTGTAGGGTAACAACATGACCAGCCGTTTTATGCTGATATTCGCCGCGATTAGCGGCTTTATCTTTGTGGCTCTGGGCGCCTTTGGCGCGCATGTCTTAAGTCAATCGCTCGGCGCGGCGGAGATGGCCTGGATCCATACCGGCCTGGAGTATCAGGCCTTCCATACCCTGGCGATTTTTGGTCTGGCGGTGGCGATGCAGCGTCGGATCAGTATCTGGTTCTACTGGAGCAGCGTATTTCTGGCGTTAGGGACCGTGCTGTTCAGCGGCAGCCTCTATTGTCTGGCGCTCTCTCATTTACGTCTGTGGGCGTTCGTGACCCCGGTGGGCGGCGTAAGCTTCCTCGCCGGTTGGGTTTTAATGTTAATTGGTGCAATTCGTCTGAAACGTAAGGGCGTTGTTCATGAATAAGGTTGTCCTCTATTGTCGCCCTGGGTTTGAGAAAGAGTGCGCAGCAGAAATTACCGATAAGGCAGCCCGCCTTGAGGTGTTTGGTTTTGCCCGGGTCAAAGAAGACTCTGGCTATGTAATTTTTGAAGGTTATCAGCAGGACGACGGCGAGAAGCTGGTGCGCGATCTGCCGTTCAGCTCGCTAATTTTCGCCCGACAGATGTTTGTGGTCGGCGAACTGCTGCGCGACCTGCCGCCGGAGGATCGCATAACCCCGATCGTCGGCATGCTGCAGGGCGTGGTGGAGAAGGGGGGCGAGCTGCGTGTGGAAGTGGCGGATACCAACGAAAGCAAAGAGCTGATGAAGTTCTGCCGCAAGTTTACGGTGCCGTTACGCGCGGCGCTGCGCGAGGCGGGCGTGCTGACCAACTATGAAACACCAAAGCGACCGGTGGTGCATGTGTTCTTTATCGCACCCGGCTGCTGCTATACCGGCTACTCATACAGCAACAACAACTCACCGTTCTATATGGGCATTCCGCGGCTGAAGTTTCCGTCCGACGCCCCGAGCCGTTCCACCCTCAAGCTGGAAGAGGCGTTCCACGTCTTTATTCCGGCGGACGAGTGGGACGAGCGTCTGGCGAACGGCATGTATGCCGTCGATCTCGGCGCCTGCCCGGGCGGCTGGACCTATCAGCTGGTGAAGCGCAACATGTGGGTCTCTTCGGTCGATAACGGCCCGATGGCCCAGAGCCTGATGGATACCGGCCAGGTGACCTGGCTGCGCGAAGACGGTTTCCGCTATCGTCCGAACCGCAACAACATCTCGTGGATGGTCTGCGATATGGTGGAGAAACCGGCGAAGGTGGCGGCGCTGATGGCGCAGTGGCTGGTCAACGGCTGGTGCCGGGAGACCATCTTCAACCTCAAGCTGCCGATGAAAAAGCGCTATGAAGAGGTGTCGCAGAATCTGGCCTATATTCAGGCCCAGCTGGACGAGCACGGCGTTAACGCCCAGATCCAGGCGCGTCAGCTGTATCACGATCGTGAAGAGGTGACCGTTCACGTGCGCCGCCTGTGGGCCGCCGTCGGCGGACGTCGCGACGAGCGTTAATCCTTCCCCCTCAGGCCGGAGACGCGTGCGCGTCCTCCGGCCTTCCCCTTAAGGCTGCGGCGCATTCGACACAATATGCGTCACGTCATCCAGATGACCAATCCTCGCCTCGCCGGAGCGGTTGAACTTGCTTTTGTCGATCAGCAGCAGCGACTGCGCCGCCCGCTTAAGCAGGATCGATTTGAAGTCGGCATTGAACGCATTGGAGTCCCACAGCGCGCCCTGCGGGTCGATGCCTTCGCAGGAAAAAATAAACAGATCGATCTCCAGCGATTTCAGCTGGGAAATCAGCGCCGGGTTCACGTAGCAGCCATATTTCCGCTGCAGAGTGCCGCCGGAGCAGGTGAGCGTGATCTGGTCGCGTTTGGCCAGCTCCTGGCAGATGGGCTGGCTGTTGGTAAAGACGTGCAGCGGGCGGTCCGGCAGCTGGCGGGCGAGATACCAGCAGGTGGAGCTGGCATCGAGGGCGATCACCATCCCTTCGTCAATCCAGGCCAGCGCTTCGCGGGCGATGTCGGCTTTATGCGCGTAATGGCTTTTCAGGCGCATGTGGAAAGGATCGCCGCTGTCCTGGCTGCGCTGGTGGATCACTTTGGCCCGGCCGTGGTTACGCAGCACTTTGCCCTGCGCCTGCAGCTCGCTCAGATCGCGGCGAATAGTTTCCCTGCTGACGTTGAGCTGTTTTGACAACGTTTCGGTGGTCAGGATGCTGTGGGTGATCAGGAGATCGACGATCGCCTGCTGGCGGGCTGCTTTCATTTATTCTCATCCCATCATTGATTGAGCGTCTGCATCAGGCAGACGCTCCGGCATGAGATTACGGCGTGACTCCTTTTTTTAAAAGGATATTTCCGTACTTAGCGCACTCTCCTGTGATAACGATCGCAAAGGCTTTTTGCGCCCGGTCGTAGAAGGCAAAGCGGTCAATCCGCACGATATCCGGGCAGGGGGCCTGCGCCGATAGCGCCTGCCGATAGCGCTGTTCCACCGTCGGGTCGAGCGCATCGCCTTCGACGGCGGCCATCATCACCACCGGCGGCGCATAGCTGTCTAATTCGAACAGCGGGATAATCGCCTGCAGCAGATCGCTGACTCGCAGGCCATCGGCGCGGATCACCTGCGGCCCCATGCTGTGCGCCGGGAAATGGGCATCGGAAAAAATGATTTCATCCCCATGGCCCATTTCGGCCAGCACTTTCAGCAGTTCCGGCGATATCAGCGGGGAAATGGTTTTGAGCATCTCAGGCTTCCTCTATCAGTTCAGGTTCAGTTTGCGGCCAGAAATAGCGGTAGCGGTACGCGACCTGCGCTCTGGCCTGTTCTGGCGAAGAGAACTCGCCCACGCCATACCAGCCAAACATCGCCGCGCCGGCCACGGTGGTTTCGGCATCGTCGAGGACTTTGATCGGTATCCCGAGTCGGTTGGCCTTGATCTGGTTCCATAGCGCGTTGCGGCTGCCGCCGCCCACCAGCAGCAGCTCTTTCGCCCTGAAGCCGCCGATTTTTTCCAGGGTTTGCAGATGCTGCGCCAGCTGATCGCTTAACCCCTCCAGCGCGGCGCGGTAAAAATGGCCGCGGGTGGTGTTGAGCGTGACGCCCTGCCAGCCGGCGTGCTGGCTGGCGAGCAGGTCGCACTGCATCCTGACGCCCTGGGCGCCGGGCGGGATCGCCTGCGCTTCGTCAATCAGCGTCTGCCATGGGGTGTCAGCGCTCCACAGCAGTTTGCGCACCCACTCGAGCACGCCGGAGGCCAGCCACTGCATCCCCGGGTTATAGCGGCCCGGCTGGCTGTCCAGCTCGCAGGTGGAGCCGCTGTAGTCACAGAGCAGCGAGGTGTCGACCTGCGCGCTGCGCACCATCAGGATCTCCCAGGTCCCGGAGGAGAGCACCGGCTCATCCTGCCCGGCGCCGGCGCCAAACAGAGCGAACTGGGTGTCATGCCCGGCCGAGATAACCGGGATCCCGACGGGGAGGCCCAGCAGCGCAGCGGCCTCCGGCAGCAGGGCGCCGATCGGCTGGCCTGCTTCAACCAGCCGCGGGAACAGGCGGCGCGGCAGGCCGGTCGCCTGCAGGATCGGCGCGCTGAAATCGCGCTGCCGGAGATCGAGCATCTGGCTGGTGCCCGCCATGGTGAGGTCGGTGGTGAACTCCCCGGTCAGCCGATGGTTGATCAGCGATGAAATAAACAGCCAGGCATGGGCCTGCGCCAGCAGCTGCGGGTGGTTCTCTTTCAGCCACACCAGCTTATACAGGGTGTTGAACGCAAACGCGCCGACGCCGGCTATCCGCTGCAGCTGGCGCGCGGGCATATACTGGCTGATTTTCTCCATCACCGCCGCGGTGCGCGGGCATTTCCAGCTGATGATCGGATACAGCAGGGCGCCCTGCTCATCCACCAACGCGCCATCGACGCCAAAGGTCGTGACGGTGATGCCGCGCACCGTGCAGGAGGCCAGCTGGTCATGGATCTGCCGACAGCAGTCGGCAAAGCGCTGCATAATGGCCTCCAGCGACCACTGGTGCCAGTCGCTTTTTTCCGCCGCGATGTCGCTGGCGTTCGCCGTTGCGGCGCGGGCGATAATGTTCCCTTGTCGATCCACGGCCATCGCCCGCACGTTCGTGGCGCCGCAGTCGAGGACCAGGATAACGTCTTGCTTCATAGTGACTCCCGAAACAACATTGCCGGATGGCGCAGCGCTTATCCGGCCTACAGACCGCGCGCGTCTTTAGGCCAGGTAAGCCTGCGCCTCCGGGCGAAACCAACCTGTTAACGCTTATACAGCGGCCCGTAGTTCTGGCAGGCGCGGTAGTCCTGGCCCTCGATATCCATGCCGTGCGCGGCCCAGGCGGAAGGGCGATAGATTTTCGCCTCTTCCACGTTGTGCATGCAGACCGGAATGCGCAGCATGGCGGCGAGGGTAATGAAATCTGCGCCAACGTGGCCGATGGTCAGCACGCCGTGGTTGGCGCCCCAGTTGGCCATCACCGAGTACACATCGCTGAACGGGCCCTTGCCGGTCAGGCGTGGGGCAAACCAGGTGGTGGGCCAGGTGGAGTTGGTGCGGGCGTCGAGCTGGTCGTGCATCGCTTTGGGCAGCGCTACGCTCCAGCCTTCGGCAATTTGCAGCACCGGCCCCAGACCTTTGATGATGTTCACCCGGGTCATGGTGAACGGCACGCCGCCTTCGGTCAGGAAGCGGGAAGAGAAGCCGCCGCCGCGGAAGTATTCGTGGATCGCCGGGCACCATTCGGTCGCCGCGAGGCAGGCATCCGCCTCGCTCTGCTCAATCTCCCAGTGGGGTTTCATCGTCGGATTGCCCTGCGCGTCGCGCTGCTGGCAGGAGCCGTCCAGCGCCGCAGAGCCGGAGTTAATCAGGTGAATGATGCCGTGCTCCGCCCGCCCGGTGAGCGGCTGCCCGGTGACCCGTTCAACGGCATCCGGCGACCAGTAGGTGCGTACGTCGGCAAACACCTGGGCGGTGCCGGTGAGCTGATGGCCCATCAGCATGGCCACGCCGTTGAGGCTGTCGTTTTCGGTAGCGACGACAAACGGTTCGCGCACCCCGTTCCAGTCAAAAGAGCTGTTGAGCAGCGCTTCGGCGGTATCGCCATTGGGGTATTGATCGGTCCAGTGGCGCTGACCCTGGAAACCGGCGGCGATGGCGTTGTAGCCCAGCGACTCCTCCACCAGCCCTTTTTCTGCGAGCTTCGGGTTGCCCTGCATCATGTCGCGGATGCACATCGCCATCAGCAGGCTCTCTTTCAGCACCGCGCGGCTCTGCGTTTCATTGCGCTTATACTGCTCAGCGTTCTGATCTTCGCCGTAGCGGAAGTGTTTATCCGCCCACGCCAGCGCCATCTCCAGCTCGGTTTCATCATAGATTTTTTGATCGATTCGCCGGCGCAGCTCCGTCATGTCGACAGCCTGCACCTTCATGCCGAGCCAGGACTCAAAAAAGTTGTGGTCGACGATAGATCCGGCGATGCCCATTGAGACGCCGCCCAGCGACAGATAGCTTTTCCCTTTCATACTGGCGACAGCCAGGCCGGCGCGAGCGAAGCGCAACAGCTTTTCTTCGACATCCGCTGGGATCGACGTGTCATCGGCATCCTGCACGTCATGTCCGTAGATGGAGAACGCCGGGATCCCTTTCTGGCTATGGGCCGCCAGCGCCGCGGCCAGATAGACCGCCCCCGGACGCTCGGTGCCGTTAAAGCCCCAGATGGCCTTCGGGCGCAGCGGATCCATGTCGATGGTTTCGCTGCCGTAGCACCAGCAGGGGGTGACGGTGATGGTGACGCCGACGTTCTGGCTGCTGAATTTCTCTTCACAGGCGGCCGACTCGGCCATGCCGGCGATGCAGGTATCGGCAATCACGCACTCCACCCGGGCGCCGCAGGCGTGGCGCAGTTTCTCGCTGATAAGCGCGGCGGTGGCTTTCGCCATGTTCATGGTTTGCGCTTCCAGTGACTCGCGGACCCCCATGCGACGACCATCGATTACCGGACGAATACCGATCTTCGGTAAGCTGATTTTTTTCATTACAGATCCCTCAGGTTATGCGGATAACAGGTTTAGTTCGTCGCCGCTTGTGAACGGAAACGGGCAAAAATAAAGATGATGGCGAAGCACAGCGCCGGGACCAGTTCGGCGGTCGGGATATTGCCGGCGGCGTCGCTGACAAAGCCCATCACCGGGGTAACGATCCCGCCGCCGATAATGGTCATGACGATAAATGACGAGCCATATTTGGTGTCCTGGCCCAGATGCTTAATCCCCAGCGAGAAGATGGTCGGGTACTGAATGGACATAAAGGCGCTGCACAGGGTCAGGGCCAGCAAACCGACGTGGCCGCCGCTGAAGGCGGAGAGCAAACAGAGCAGCATGGCGATAAACGCATAGATAGCGAGCACGTTGTGCGGCGCGAAGCGGCGGATAAGCCAGGTGCCGGTAAAACGGCCGATAAAGAAGCAGACCATGGTGGCGGTCAGGTAGTTGGCGGCGAAACCGGCCGTCATGCCCGGGATCTCTTCGATAGCGTAGCGAATCAGGTAGCTCCAGCAGGCGGTTTGCGCGCCGACGTAGCAGAACTGGGCCAGTACCGCCCAGCGCCAGTGGCGGATGCGCATCAGGCGCGTCAGCGAGGCGAAAAAAGTGCTCTGCGCGCTGTCGCTGTGGTCATCGCTTTGCAGGGAGGGGAAGCGGGTGCAGACGATCAGCAGGGCGACCAGCAGGACAATGGCCACGATAATCATATAGGGGGTTTGTACCGACAGGACCAGACTGTGCTTCCAGGCGCTGAGCTGTTCCGGCGTCATTTTATCCAGCACCTCCTGCGGCTGATGCGGGACGTTAGACAAAATAAGACTCTGGCCAAATACCACGGCAATAATGGCGCCGAATGAGTTAAAGGTCTGGGCCAGATTAAGGCGGAAGTGACCGCCGCTTTCCGGACCGAGGACGGTGACAAACGGGTTGGCCGCGGTTTCCAGACAGCCAAGCCCGGCAGCGATAATAAATAATCCAATCAGGAATAAAGTGTAGTTCATCACTTCGGCGGCAGGCCAGAACAGCGCGGCGCCGCAGGCATATAAAAACAGCCCCGTAAGGATGCCGGCTTTGTAGCTGAATTTTTTCATCAACATCCCGGCGGGGATGGGAATAATAAAATAGCCAAAGTAAAAGGCCGATTGAATTAATCCGGCCTGGAAGTTAGTCAGGGTAAAGGCCTGTTGAAATTGCGGTAATAAAATATCATTCAGATTATTTGCCACCGCCCACAGAAAAAAGAGGGAGCACAGCAGAGCGAAAGGAATAATGTAGCTCTTACTCTGCCCGCTCTCCATGGCGCGGTAACTTTGCGTTGGTATCGTTGTGTTTCCCATAGCGTCCTCATCAGTTCAGAAGCATTTACAACAGCATTCAGGGCGCAGTCTGGTGCTGCAGCAGACCGCAAAATTAAGTGAGCTCAGGTGACGCGCCGGTGAGTGAAATGAAAGTCACGGCGGAACTCATGGCTTCATTTTCAAATAAAAACCGCCTGTTAATATGATGATGGTCACACTTAACGTACTGTGGGCCATTTTATGTGATTGTTGTCACTTTAATTTTTCAAAAACGCTGACCGTTTGAGAAAAAAATTCACAAAACCACAACGCTTATGACCGAATGAATATATATTGTGGAAAACGGGCAATTGTTACAAAGAAATAAAATGCCCGCTTGATGAAATATTATTAAGAACGGGCATTTTAATCTCTCTCGTAATGGGTATGGTTGCTTTATTCATGGCGGAATAATTGACGCGGCTCACAAAAAATAATCATGAAAATTCCCCTTTGAATATTCAGGTTGATGATGAAGACCATTATTCACCCTATCCCACGGTAGCCGACGATATTTCTGTTGCCCTGCCGTTGATGGATGATGAGTCACCAAAAGAGGAACGCAATGGAAAGAAACAGACTGGCCCGGCAGATTATCGATACCTGCCTGGAAATGACCCGCCTGGGGTTAAATCAGGGGACCGCCGGCAATGTCAGCGTGCGCTATCAGGGAGGAATGCTGATCACCCCTACCGGTATCCCATATGAAAAGCTGACGGAAGACAAGATCGTCTTTATTGATGCCGACGGCCAGCATGAGCAGGGAAAACTGCCCTCCAGCGAATGGCGTTTTCATCAGGCGGCCTACCAGACGCGACCCGATGCCCAGGCGGTGGTCCACAATCACGCTGTCCATTGTACGGCGGTGTCGATCCTCAACCGGCCCATCCCGGCCATTCACTATATGATCGCCGCGGCCGGCGGGAATTCGATCCCCTGCGCGCCCTATGCCACCTTCGGCACCCGCGAACTGTCTGAGCATGTCGCGGTGGCGCTGAAGCACCGCAAAGCCACGCTGCTGCAGCATCACGGCCTGATCGCCTGCGAGGCCAGCCTGGAGAAAGCGCTCTGGCTGGCGCATGAAGTGGAGGTCCTGGCCCAGCTCTACCTCAGTACGCTGGCGATTACCGACCCGGTCCCGGTGCTGGATGACGAGGCGATCGCCATCGTGCTGGAGAAGTTCAAAACCTACGGATTACGCATTGAAGAGTGATGCCGCAACGCTAACAGGAGAGCCACGATGGCAAACAGAATGATCCTCAATGAAACGGCATGGTTTGGCCGGGGGGCGATAAACGCATTAACCGATGAAGCGGTGCGGCGCGGTTATCGTAAAGCATTGATCGTCACTGACAGCACTCTCGCCCGCTGCGGCGTGGCGGCGAAAGTCACCGACAAACTGGATGCCGCCGGGCTGGCATGGGATATATTCAGCGACGTGATCCCTAACCCGACCATCGCCGTGGTCCAGCAGGGGCGGCAGGCCTTTCAACGCAGCGGGGCGGATTACCTGATCGCCATCGGCGGCGGTTCGCCGCAGGATACCTGTAAGGCGATCGGTATTATTCAGCGTAACCCGGAATTCGCCGATGTCCGTAGCCTCGAGGGGCTGTCGCCCACCCGTCAGCCCAGCGTGCCGATCTTCGCGGTGCCGACCACCGCGGGTACCGCGGCGGAGGTGACGATTAACTATGTCATCACTGATGAAGAACAGCGGCGCAAATTCGTCTGTGTCGACCCGCACGATATTCCGCAGGTGGCCTTTATCGATGCCGATATGATGGACGCTATGCCGCCGGCGCTGAAGGCGGCTACCGGCGTGGACGCCCTGACGCATGCTATCGAAGGGTACCTCACTCGCGGCGCCTGGGCTTTGACCGATGCTCTGCACCTCAAGGCCATCGAGATCATCGCCGGCGCGCTGCGCGGCTCGGTTGCCGGCGACGCCGGCGCGGGGGAAGCTATGGCGCTCGGCCAGTATGTGGCGGGGATGGGATTTTCCAACGTCGGGCTCGGGCTGGTGCACGGCATGGCGCATCCGCTCGGCGCTTTTTACAACACGCCGCACGGCGTGGCGAATGCCATCCTGCTGCCGCACGTGATGCGCTTTAATGCTGAGGCGACCGGGGAAAAATATCGCGACATCGCCCGGGCGATGGGCGTCAGGGTGGAAGCGTTAAGCCTGACCGCCGCGCGCGAGGCGGCAGTAGAGGCGGTCTGCCAGCTTAACCGCGATGTCGGTATTCCCGGCCATCTGCGCGAGGTGGGCGTCAGGAAAGAGGATATTCCGGCGCTGGCCCAGGCGGCGCTGGCGGATGTGTGTACCGGCGGCAACCCGCGCGAGGCGAGCCTGGCGGATATCGTCGGGTTATATCAGGCTGCCTGGTGATTGCCTGGCCCGGGTAAAGCAGGCAGTGCCGGAGGCAGTCACCCTGCACCGGCGCACCTCTTAACGAAGGTCAGCGCGTCAGCCGCAGCTGCTGCAGATTGCCGTCCAGCTGGAGGTCGGTCTGCAGGCGGGCCACCTCCCGGCAGGTGAAGGCCATCTCCTGATGCGCGGCCAGCTTTTTGCGCCACTTCTCCGGGACCTCGGCCAGACGGGCGTACAGCCCCTCCAGGTCCTGAAACTCGTTCAGCAGCTGGGCGGCGCTTTTGGGTCCAATGCCCGCCACGCCCGGCACCTTCGAGCTGCTGATCCCCGCCAGCCCCCAGTAATCCGCCAGCTGCTCCGGGGTGACGCCGAACTCGCTGGCGATGAAGGGGGCGTCCAGCCAGCGCTTCTGAAAGTAGTCGCGGATGCGGATGGTGGGCGACAGCAGCTGGCAGTAGCCTTTGTCGGTGGAGACGATGGTGGCCTGATGGCCCGCCTGGGCCACCTTTACCGCTAGGGTGGCGGCGAGATCGTCCGCTTCGCTGCCCGGCGAGGCCCAGCAGCGGATCCCCCGCTGTTCGAAGGCGGCCCGCAGCGCCGGCATCTCGGCGACCAGCGTCTCCGGCATCGGCGCGCGGCCGGCTTTGTACTCCGGCAGGCGCTGGTGGCGCCAGCCGTGGGCGCGATCCTCATCATCGAACACCGCCACAGCGTGGGTGGGCTGACTGTGGACAATCAGCTGCTCCAGGGCATGCAGGCAGGTATCGACGCAGGGTGAACCCTGCACCGCGTGGATGCGGCGGATTAGATTTAACGCGTCGACGATTAACAGATGAACAGCCACAGATACCCCCTTATTCTCAGCGTCTTTAGGGTAACATCGCCATCAGATCGAGGCTATCTGCGCCTGAACAATCAGGAAGATAACGCGCAAATTTCGCTAACTGACCGCCATCAGCGGTCTGATGACGTCCGGCGCGGGTTCGCCGTACCACACCGCTTCGCGCACCGGGACCGGTTTGGCGATAAGCCCGAGGGCGTAAAAGCGATCGGCGATGGTCTGCTGGGCGCGGATCACCGACAGATCCATCGGCCGCGGGCGATGGCTGCGGCGGGCGAGGGCCATGCTCAGCGACCGGGCGTCGATCCCCAGCTCTGCCGAGAGTAAGCGGGCCGCTTCGCCGCGATGCGAGTCGATAAACTGCCCGGTGTGGGTCAGCTCCGTCAGCAGGCGGCGCATGATATCGCCATGCTGAGCGAGGTAGTCCCGTCGCGAAAGATAAAACTGATGGTTGTTGACCCGGCCTTCGCCGCTGGCGACCACCCGCAGCTCGCCGGTGTGTTCGGCGTCGCTGAGCAGCGGATCCCACATCATCCAGGCGTCAACCGCCAGATAGTCGCTGGCGGTCAGCGGATATTTCGGCGGGGTATAGACCACCCGCACATCGTTCAGACCCAGGCCGGCGTCCTCGAGGATCTGCAGCAGCAGCCAGTGGACATTCGACCCTTTATTGAGGGCGATGCGTTTACCGCGCAGATCGCTGAGCTGGCGAATGTCGCTCTCCTGCGGGACGACCATCGCCACGCTGCGCGGCGCCGGCGGCTCCCACGCCACGTACATCAGTTCGCTATTGCTGGCCTGGGCAAACACCGGCGGCGCTTCTCCGGTGGTGCCGAAGTCGATCTCGTTGCAGGCGAGGGCGTGGAGGAGCTGCGGTCCGGCAGGAAACTCACTCCACAGCACGTTGACGCCGAGGCTGGCGAAGGCGGTTTCCAGGCTCTGACGGGCTTTCAGGATCCCGAGGCTGCCGAAGCGCTGGTAGCCAATGCGCAGTTCGCGATCGGCCCCGGCTGCGTTGGCGAACGCCCGCGGCGGCGCAGGCGGGCGGCGGCGGCTTTTGATCAGCCCGAGGTTAGCGAGCTGGGTGCGCAAGGTATGCCGGCTGATCCCCAACAGCTCGGCCGCCTGGCTCTGGTTATCGTCGCAATGTGCCATGGCGTGGCGAATCAGGGCGCTGGTCACTCGCTGCCACAGCGGCTCGCCGGGAAGCGCCAGCTGGTGGCGAATAAAGTCGTCCAGCTCATGATCGCTCGCCGGCCCCGGGGCGTCGTTGAGCGTCGCCAGGCGCAGCTGGGCAGGACTGATCTCCTCTTCTTTACTGAGCAGCACCGCGTTGTGCAGGGTGTTTTCCAGCTCGCGAATATTGCCCGGCCACGAATAGTCCATCAGCCGGGCCAGTGATTCCGGCGCCAGACGCAGGGTTGGCCGCCCGAGGCGCCGGGCGTAGAGTGATAAAAAGTGGTGCGCCAGCAGCGGGATATCCTGCCGACGCTGGCGCAGCGGCGGCAGCGGCACCACCGCGATATTCAGTCGATAGTAGAGATCCTCGCGAAAGCGGCGCTCGCGGATCGCCTGGGCCAGGTCAACGTGGGTGGCGGCAATCACCCGGACATTCACTTTAATCGCTTTGCGTGAGCCGACGCGGGTAATTTCACGCTCCTGCAGCACTCGCAGCAGCTTGACCTGCAGCGGCAGGCTTAATTCGCCGATCTCGTCCAGCAGCAGCGTCCCCCCTTCCGCGGCTTCAAACCAGCCGGGCTGTCCCTGCTGCGCGCCGGTGAAGGCGCCTTTCTCATGGCCGAACAGTTCAGCTTCGGCGAGGCTCTCGGTCAGCGCGCCGCAGTTAACGGCCAGAAACGGCTGCTGGCGACGGGCGCTGTGATGATGGAGATAGCGGGCCACCACCTCCTTGCCGGTGCCGGTTTCGCCCACGATCAGCACGGTCGCCTCCGTTGGCGCGAGTTTGTCCAGCAGGCTCTGGAAGGCCTTCGACGCCGGGTCGATCAGCGCGGGAGCGGTGGAAGGGGATTCTGGGTTCAGCATAGCGGGCCTCCGATCGTTGACGCTCTGAACTTATCCTGCGGCGGCCGCAGAAACCAGAGGGGGAAGGCCCCCGGCTGTTGCAAATGCGCCAGCGGATGCGCGGTGGCTGCGCGATTTGCAACAGCGCGGCGCGGCGAAGCCGTTTTCAGTGCATTGATTTTAAAAGATTAATTTTTTATTCACCATTGGCATGATTATCGCTAACACCCATATAACCAAATTAAAACATCTCTTCGATAAATATCGGATATGGTTATATAGGAAATAGATAATGACGCAGCAAGCTCCCGACAAGATCAATGTCTTCTGGTTCTTACCTACCCACGGCGATGGCCGTTATCTGGGTACCACCGAGGGTGGACGCCCGGTCGATTTACCTTATCTGCAGCAGGTGGCGCTGGCAGCCGACAGCCTGGGCTACTACGGCGTGCTGATCCCCACCGGTAAAAGCTGTGAAGATTCGTGGCTGGTGGCCTCGGCGCTGGCGCCGTTGACCCGCCGTCTGCGCTATCTGGTGGCGGTCAGGCCGGGCCTGCAGCCGCCAACCCTGGCGGCGCGGATGGCGGCCACCCTCGACCGTTTATCGGAAGGTCGGCTGCTGATCAACGTCGTTACCGGCGGCGACCCGGTGGAAAACAAAGGCGACGGTATCTTCCTCAGCCACAGCGAGCGCTATCAGGTGACCCGCGAATTTCTTGATGTTTACACCCGCCTGCTGCGCGGGGAAAAAGTAGATTATCACGGCGAGCATATTCACGTGGAAGGCGCTGAGGTGTTGTTCCCGCCGGTGCAGGAGAATGGCCCGCCGCTCTATTTCGGCGGCTCTTCTGATGCGGCCATTGATGTGGCGGCCGAGCAGATCGACAGCTATCTGACGTGGGGCGAACCCCCGGAACTGGTGGCGGAGAAGCTGGCGGTGGTGCGCGAGCGCGCCGCGGCCCGCGGACGCACCCTGCAGTACGGCATTCGTCTGCACGTCATTGTGCGCGAAACGGAAGAAGAGGCATGGGCCGCCGCCGACCGGCTGATCGCCCATCTTGACGACGATACCATTGCCCAGGCGCAAAAGATCTTCGCCCGCATGGACTCGGCCGGCCAGGCGCGGATGAGCGCCCTGCATCAGGGATCGCGCGATAATCTGCGCATTGCGCCCAATCTGTGGGCCGGCGTCGGACTGGTGCGCGGCGGCGCGGGTACCGCGCTGGTAGGTAATCCGCAGCAGGTAGCGGAACGCATCCGCGAATATCAGGCGCTCGGCATCAGCAACTTTATCTTCTCCGGCTACCCACATCTGGAAGAAGCGCACCGCTTTGCTGAGCTGGTGATGCCTCTGTTGCCGCTGGAAAACGGGGCCTCGTCGAAGGCGCGTAGCGTGAACACCGGTCCGTTTGGCGAAACCATCGGCGGCGATAAGCGCCCGGTGCGCCAGGTCAGCGCCAGCTGATGGCCCGGAGCGCGACCATGAGACAGCATACCGGAGGAGGGCAGCGATGAGTGCAGAACCGCATATCGTGATTATCGGCGGCGGCTTTAGCGGCGCGGCGGTGGCGATTGAGCTGCTGCGCCTGGCGCCGAACGGGGTGCGCGTGACGCTGCTGGAGCCGCGCCAGTCCCCCGGGGCCGGGGTGGCCTACTCCACCGCGGAGCCGACGCACCGGATTAACGTTCCGGCCGCTCGCATGCAGCTGGCCGGCGACGAAGAGGGCGCCTTCGATCATTGGTACCGCCATCAGCCTGCCTTTACCGTCGATGTGCAGGCGCTGCGCCCGGACGGTTCCGTCTACCCTCAGCGCGGCCAGTTTGGTCGCTATGTGGCGCAGCGTTTTGCCGACGCCGCGGCGTCCAGCGGCGGACGGCTTCGCCACCTGCGCGATCGGGCGCTCGCTTTTCATCAGGGGATGGTGACCACCGACGGCGGCCTGCAGCTTAAGGCCGATCTGCTGGTGCTGGCGATCAGTCATCCACCGCCTTCGCTGCCGACGCAGGCCGAAGCCTGGCGTCATCATCCGGCGCTGATTGCCAACCCGTGGCAGCCCGGCGCGCTCGATGCCATCGCCCCGCACGCCCGGGTGGCGGTGATGGGCACCGGATTAACCATGGCCGATACGGTCGCGACGCTGGACCGGCTGGGCCACCGCGGCAGTATCGTCGCCTTTTCGCGCCATGGCCTGCTGTCGCGCGGCAACCTTAGCGGCGCAGGGGCAACCTGGCCTGGCGACTATCAGCAGGGCAGCCTGCGCCAGCGCCTGCGCCAGATCCGCCTCGACGTCGCGTATGCGGCGCAGCAGGGCCTGAGCTGGCAGGTGGTGCTGGATGCGGTTCGTCAGCAGGGGCAACGGATCTGGCAGGCGCTCAGCGTCGCCGATCGCCAGCGTTTTCTGCGCCATCTGCGCCATTACTGGGATGTCCACCGCTACCGCGTGGCGCCGCAGGTCGCCGAGGTGCTGGAGGCGCGCCAGCGCACGGGCAGTCTGCAGGTGCAGGCGGCCAGGCTACTGTCGATAAGCGGTGAAGGCGAAACGCTGCGTCTGACGCTGGCGCGGCGCGGCGGCGGCGTGCAGACGCTGAGCGTCGATCACCTGATCCTGACCACCGGACCCGCACACCGCGCCCTGACCGACAGCCAGCCATTTTTACAGGACCTCGCCCGCCGCGGCCTGATTCGCGCCGATGCCCTCGGCATGGGCCTGGAGGTGGACAGCCGTTCCCGGGCAGTGGCTGAGCCGCACGTTGAGGCGCTGCCGGTGCTGGTGGCCGGTCCGGCCGCCCGCGGGCGTTTTGGCGAACTGATGGGCCTGCCGCAGGTAGCCGACCATGCCGCTGACGTGGCGGCGCAAGCGTTACTCACGCTCGGGATCCCGCAGGACTCCCGATGTCCTGCGTACTGAATACCTCTCTTTCTTTTCCCTGATTCATTTTGCCGCGTGCGCCCCGGCGACGGGCCGCGCTATGGAGATTGCTATGTCATCACAACGTGAAATTCGTCTTAACGCTTTCGATATGAACTGCGTCGGCCATCAGTCGCCGGGCCTGTGGGCGCATCCCCGGGATCGCTCCTGGCAGTATAAAGATCTGGAGTACTGGGTGGATCTGGCGCGGCTGCTGGAGCGCGGCAAGTTCGACGGGCTGTTTATCGCCGACGTGCTGGGGATCTATGACGTGCTGAACGGCAGCGGCGATGCGGCGATCCGCCAGGCGACGCAGGTTCCGGTCAACGATCCGCTGGCTCTGATCACCCCAATGGCGCTGGTGACGGAGCATCTGGGCTTCGGCCTGACCGCCTCGCTGTCGTTTGAGCATCCTTACCCCTTCGCTCGTCGTCTGTCTACGCTCGATCATCTGACCAAAGGGCGGGTGGGCTGGAATATCGTCACCTCCTATCTGGAGAGCGGGGCGCGCAATATCGGCCAGCAGACCCAGACCGACCATGACACCCGCTATGACTATGCCGATGAGTATTTGCAGGTGATCTACAAACTGCTGGAGGGAAGCTGGGAGGACGGGGCAGTGCTGCGCGACAGAGAGCGGAAGATCTTCAGCGATCCGCGGAAAATCCATCCCATTAACCATCAGGGACAGTTCTTTTCCGTGCCGGGGATCCACCTCTGCGAGCCATCCCCGCAGCGCACGCCGGTGCTGTATCAGGCGGGGGCGTCCAGCCGCGGCAAACAGTTCGCCGCCGGCCATGCCGAATGCGTCTTCGTCGCAGCGCCGTCGAAGGTGCTGCTGAAGAAGACGGTGGCGGATATTCGCCGCCGGGCAGCTGAGGCGGGGCGCGATCCGCACAGCATCCTGATCTTCAACCTGCAGACGGTGATTGTCGGCGACACCGACCGCGAGGCACAGGCGAAGTGGCAGGAATATAAGCAGTACGTCAGCTATGAAGGCGCGCTGGCGCTGCTCTCCGGCTGGACGGGGATCGATTTCGGCCAGTATCAGCCGGATCAGGTGCTGAAGTATCTGCACACCAACGCCATTCAGTCGGCGGTGGAGGCCTTTTCGACCGCTGATCCGAACCGCCAGTGGACGGTGCAGGCCCTGGCCGATTGGGCGGGGATCGGCGGCTTCGGTCCGCTGGTGGTTGGCAGCGCGCAAACCGTGGCGGACGAACTGCAGTCCTGGGTCGAAGAGACGGACGTCGATGGCTTTAACCTCGCCTATGCCGTCACTCACGAAACCTTCCGCGATGTCGTCGAGCTGCTGGTGCCTGAGCTGCAAAAGCGCGGCGTCTTTAAGCAAGAGTACCGCGAGGGGACCCTGCGCGAAAAACTGTTCGGCGGCGGCCCGCGTCTGGCCGCGCCTCACCCGGGCGCCAGCTACCGCCGCGATGCGCGCACGGCGGCATCGGTAGAGGAGAAGGTGACATGATCGCTATTGATGACCTGCATAAAAGTTACCGCACGGCGGATGGCCGGCTCAGCGCGGTGCTGAAAGGGCTGTCGCTGCAGGTGCCTGAGCGCTCCATCACCGCGGTGGTGGGGCCGAGCGGCGCCGGTAAATCAACCCTGGCGCGCTGCATCAGCCTGCTGGAGCAACCGGACAGCGGCAGCATTCGTATCAATGGCAAGGATCTGTCGGCGCTGTCCGGCGAGGCGCTGCGCCGGGAACGGCGGGCGATTGGCACCGTTTTCCAGTCTTCGGCGCTGTTGAGCCGCAGGACCGCCTGGGAGAATGTCGCCCTGCCGCTGGCGTGGCTTGGTGTGGTGGAGCGCGATATCAAGGCGCGGGTTGGCGAGCTGCTGGAGAGCGTCGGCCTGAGCCACAAAGCGGATGCCTGGCCGGCCCAGCTCTCAGGCGGCCAGCGCCAGCGGATCGGCATTGCCCGCGCGCTGGCGCTGCGCCCGTCCGTTCTGCTGGCGGATGAAGCCACCTCCGGCCTCGATCCTCAGGCCACGGCCTCGGTGCTGGCTCTGCTCAAGCGGCTGCGTGATGAGTACCAGCTGGCGATCGTCCTGATTACCCATGAAATGGACGCGGTGCGCACGGCGGCGGATGCGGTGGCGGAGATCCGCGACGGGACGATCGTCCAGTACGGGCGGATCGAAGATCTGCTGGCGCGTCCCGATTCTCTGCTCGGCCAGCAGCTGTTGCCGCTGACGCCGGCGGCAGCTACCCACAGCGATCTGCTGCTGCGTCTGAGCTACCGCTGGGATGTGCCGGTGGCCACCGACTGGATCAGCCGCCTGAGCCAGCAGTGGGCGCTGCAGATCGATCTCCTTGGCGGTCACGTCGAGGTGATTAATGGTCGGCTGGCCGGTCGCCTGCAGGCCGGAGTGCGCTTTCAGGGCGAACGCCTGTCGCCCGCGCGACTGCAGGGCCTGCTGGCGCAGCTCGGCATAACGGCGGAGATCCTCGACAGCGCGCCGTTGCTCAGGGAGGCGGTATGAAACCGACAGTCATCAGTCAGGATACCCCCTGGGGCGAAATCCCTTCGCTGCTGCTCCCCGCCTATGGCGAAACCTGGCTGATGGTGGCCATTGTGATGCTGTTTGTCGTCACGCTGGGAGGACTGGTGGGGGTGGTGTTGTTTAACGCCTCGCCGCGGGGCTTATTTCCGCACGCACTGCTGTACCGGCTGCTGAACTGGGTGGTCAATATGGGACGTTCGCTGCCGTTTCTGGTGCTGATGGCCGCCATTATCCCGTTCACTTACTGGCTGACCGGCACCACGATTGGCATACCCGCCGCGGTCGTGCCGATGATCGCCGCCGGCGTCCCGTTCTTTGGCCGTCTGGTGGAGAACGCGCTGCGCGAGTTGCCGGCGGAGGTCACCGCGGTGGGGGTCGTCTGCGGCGGGTCGCGCTGGCAAATCATTGCCAGCGCGCAGCTCAGTGAAGCCATGCCCGCGCTGGTGGCGGCGGTGACGCTAAACCTGGTCTCGATGATCGAGTATTCGGCTATCGCCGGGACCATCGGCGCCGGCGGCATCGGCTACCTGGCCGTGGTGTACGGCTATCAGCGCTTCGACAACCACATCATGATCGCGACGATCGTTGCCCTGATCGCCACGATCCAGTTGATTCAATTTTTGGGTGACCGTCTGGTCAACCGTTTACGCCACACGCAGGGGAACCTTGTATGACAACAGAGCAATTTGAGTTACGTAAAGCGCGGCGCTGGCCCTGGCTGGCGGCGCTGGCGGTGATTATCCTGCTCGCCATCGCCTTCTGGTGGTGGCGGGGACATACCCAAAGCCAGCAGGTGGTCTTCGGCAGCACGTTAAAAATTCACTACGAGCCGGCGATGGCCGGCGAGCAGCGGATCATTGAGTATATTAATCAGCATATTGCGCCCGATTACGGTCTGAAACTGGAGGCGGTGGGGGTGCAGGATCCGGTCCAGGCTGACCGCGCGGTAGCGGAAGGTCAGTATGCCGGGACGATCTATCAGCATCAGTGGTGGCTTAAACAGGTGGTGGACGCTAACGGCTTTGCGCTGTCGACCACGGTGCCGGTGTTCCAGTGGGCGTTTGGCATCTATTCCGACCGCTACTCGTCGGTACAGGCGTTGCCCAACGGCGCGACCATTGTCGTGCCTGACGATGGCGCCAATCAGGGGCAGGCCCTGTGGCTGCTCCAGCGCATTGGGTTGATCTCGCTCGACCCGGCGGTGGAGCCGCGCACGGCGAAGCTGAAAAATATTGTCGGTAACCCGCATCAGTTTGTCTTTAAAGAGCTGGATCTGCTGACCATGCCGCGGGCGTTAAATTCGGTGGATGCCGCCATCGGCTATGTCTCGCAATTTGACGCCGGGAAAGTGCCGCGTGAGAAAGGCATATTATTCCCGCCGGCGCCGCGCACCTTTGCTTCGCAATTAGTGATTGGTACACCGTATTTATCGCAGGAAAATATCGTCAAATTAAAACAGGCTTTTTCTGATCCGCGGATCCAGACGTGGTTAAAAACCACCGATGACCCGCTGGTAAAAGACGTATTAGTTCCAGTGTCCGCGGAATAAGCGTCCTGCACGACGTCTATTTTCGTTGTTATTTATTTCCCTTGAGGATGCGTGAAAGCGCGTCCTTTTTGTGCTGGTGATATTTATTAACTTATTGATTATATTGATTATTATAGAATGATTTGTTGTTTTGATTCTCGTCGCGCGCGGTCTATAACCGCTGATGACCTGCACAAAATAATAAGGTGAAAAAATGAGTACATTACCAGTGGATAATCCCGGTATCGCTTCGGTACCGGTCAGTAGCGTCGGGGATGTGGCGCGGCTAATTAATTCCGGCAAGGAACAAGCGAAATATGCGCGGATGATTGTCTTCCTCGCGCTGGGGGGCGTTTTTCTCGACGCATATGACTTAACCACGCTCTCCTACGGTATTGATGACGTTGTACGTGAATTTCAGCTCTCACCGCTGCTGACCGGCCTGGTGACTTCGTCCATTATGGTCGGGACTATCGTCGGCAATATTATCGGCGGCTGGCTGACCGATAAATATGGTCGCTATTCGGTTTTTATGGCCGATATGTTCTTTTTCGTGATTTCGGCTATCGCCGCCGGGCTGGCGCCGAACGTCTGGGTGTTGATTGGCGCCCGCTTCCTGATGGGCATCGGCGTTGGCATCGACCTGCCGGTAGCGATGTCCTATCTGGCCGAGTTTTCCCGCTTTGCCGGCAAAGGCAACAAAGCGGCTCGCCTCGCGGCGTGGTGCCCGATGTGGTACGCCGCCTCAACCGTCTGCTTTCTCATTATCTTCGGCCTCTATTTCCTGCTGCCGCAGGAGCATCTTGACTGGCTGTGGCGCGCCTCCCTGCTGTTCGGCGCCGTGCCGGCACTGCTGATTATTGCCGTCCGCAGTCGATTTATGAATGAATCCCCGCTGTGGGCGGCGAACCAGGGCGATCTGACCTCTGCAGTGCGTATTTTACGCGACTCCTGGGGGATCCATGCCCATGAGGTCCCGGCGGCGAAGCCCGCGCCAGCGCCGAAAGTGAGCTTCCGCGTGCTGTTCGAAAAACCCTACCGCGAGCGGACTATCGTCGCCGGGGTGATGAATATCTGTATCTCCTTCGAGTACACGGCGATTGCCTTTTTCCTGCCGTCAATTCTTGCCCAGTTCCTCGGGGCTGGCGTCTTCGAAACTATTTCGGCATCGCTGGGGCTGAACGCCCTGTTTGCTTTTACCGGTGGGCTGCTCGGTATGCATCTGGCGTGGAAATATCCTTCGCGTCATGTGGCGATAGCCGGCTTCGCCCTGCAGTTTGTGGCGCTGATTGTGCTGGCGCTGGTGGGGCAACCGCACGCGACGGCAGGTATCGTGCTGGCTATCGCGATGCTGGGGCTGTGGCTGTTCGCCGAAGGGTTTGGCCCGGGGGCGCAGCTGATGATCTACCCGGCGCTCTCCTATCCTACTGCCATTCGCGCCACCGGGGTCGGTTTCAGCCGGGCACTCTCCGGGATCGGCAGCGCGCTGGCGTTGTTTATTCTGCCGCTGCTGCAGGCCTCCCTCGGCACGCAGATGTTCTGGGTGGTCTCGCTTGCCGCCATTATTCCCATTTTCTTCCTGCTGGCGGTCCGTCATGAACCGACGCGAGAAGATATCGACGCACTTCATGAATAAGGAACTGACAATGACCCTGCTTTCTACTGGCACCGATTATGACGCGCTGGCGGCCGCCTTCCGCCCGATATTCACCCGTATCGCCCAGGGCGCTGCGGAGCGCGAACAGCAGCGCATTCTGCCCGATGAGCCGATCCGCTGGCTGAAAGAAGCGGGCTTCGGCACGCTGCGTATCCCGCGCGAGAAGGGCGGCTGGGGCGCTTCGCTGCCGCAGCTCAGTGCGCTGCTGATCGAGCTGGCGCAAGCGGACTCTAACCTGCCGCAGGCCCTGCGCGCGCACTTTGCCTTTGTGGAAGATCAGCTGAATCAGCCGGATTCCGCCGGGCGCGACCGCTGGTTTCGTCGCTTCCTCGACGGTGAGCTGGTGGGCAGCGGCTGGACGGAGATCGGCGCGGTTAAGCTGGGAGAGGTGAACACCAGAGTGACGCCGACAGAGGGCGGCTGGCGACTCGACGGCGAGAAGTTTTACAGCACCGGCGCGCTGTACGCCGACTGGATCGATGTGTTTGCCCGGCGCAGTGATACCGCCAGCGATGTGATAGCCCTGGTCAGCACCCAGCAGACCGGCGTGGTGCGGGAAGATGACTGGGATGGCTTTGGCCAGCGGTTGACCGGCAGCGGGACCACCCGCTTTACCGGCGCTCGGGTGGAAACCGAACATGTCTATGATTTTGCCCAGCGCTTTCGCTATCAGACCGCCTTCTACCAGCATGTGCTGCTGGCGACCCTCGCGGGCATTGGCCTGGCGGTTGAGCGGGATGCCGCGCAGGGCGTCAAACATCGTTCCCGGATGTACAGCCACGGCAACGCCGCCGTGCCGCGCGATGACGCCCAGGTTCTGCAGGTCGTTGGGCAGATCAGCAGCTGGGCATGGGCGACCCGGGCCGCGGTCCTGCAGGCCGCGGAATCGCTGCAGCAGGCCTATGTGGCGCACGTCAGCGACGACGAAGCATTGATTGCCCGGCGTAACCAGCTGGCGGAAGTGGAAGCGGCGCAGGCGCAGGTGATCGCCAGCGACTGGATCCCGCGGGCGGCGACGGAGCTGTTTAATGCCCTCGGGGCGTCGGATACGCGAACTCGCCTTGCGCTGGATCGCCACTGGCGCAATGCGCGGACGGTTGCCTCGCATAATCCGGTGATTTATAAGGCACGTAATATCGGTAACTGGCTGGTGAACGGTGAAGCGCCCACCTTTATCTGGCAGATAGGCAATGGTGAGAAAACGGCGGGGTAAGCCTGTCGGCGACGGGAGGCGCAGAGCTTCCCGTCGTCAGGAAAATCAAGGTTTATCCAGCGACCAGGTGGCGCTGCGCACGTCGACTTTCACCGGCAGCAGGCCGATGCGCGTAAAGGTATCCGCCAGCGCCTGCTGTTCGTTATACACCGCCGGGGTCATGCGTTCGGCACCGTAGGGCAGGCGGGCCAGGGTCTTCAGCCAGATGGCTTTATCCAGTCCGGTTGAGGTCGACAGCAGCCCGGCGGCCTCGTCCTGATGGCTGTTCGCCCACGCGCTGAGTTTACCCAGCTCATCCACCACCTGCTTTGCTGTCTCCGGGTAGGTATCTGCAAACTTGCGGCTGGCGAGATAGAAGGTGTAGTGCGGCACCAGCCCCTCGGCATTGCGGATCTGTCGGGCTTTCGCGTTGGTTTCCACTTCTGCGAGGAACGGATCCCAGATCACCCACGCATCAATCGCCCCGCGCTGGAAAGCGGCGCGGGCGTCCGCCGGCGGCAGATAGACCGGGGTGATGTCTTTATAGCTGAGGCCCGCTTTTTCCAGTGCGGCAACCAGCAGGTAGTTGACGTCAGACCCCTTGTTCAACCCCACGCGCTTGCCCTTCAGGTCGGCCACGCTGTGGATTGCCGACTGTTCAGGCACCACAATCGCTTCCGTTTTCGGGTTAGCGGGGGAGTGGGCAAGGTAGACCAGATCGGCTTGCGCCGCCTGGGCAAAGGCCGGAGGCGCATCGCCGGTCGCGGCCAGATCGATACTACCGACGTTCAGCCCCTCCAGCATTTGCGGCCCGGCGGGGAATTCGACCCAGCGTACGGCAATGCCCTGTTTTTTCAGGCTCTCATCCAGCGTGCCGCGGTACTTCAGCAGCGCGAAGATATTCGCCTTTTGATAGCCGATGTTGACGGTTTCCGGCGCTTTGGCCAGCGCGGAGGTAGAGAGGGCGGCGAGGACCAGCAGCCAGGCGGGGCGGAATCGGTTGGACATTGTCTGTTCTCCTTAGCGGTTTTGCGTAAGGTAACAAACAGCGCTTATAACCATTAAATAACTAAAATTTTATTGATATAACAAAAAGAGTTATGCAGGACGATGGCCCGACACGCCGACGCGTGGCGGGCCAGCAGGTTAATCGCAGGCAACAATCTTCATCGCCAGACCACCGCGGGAGGTTTCCCGGTACTTGGCGTTCATGTCTTTGCCGGTTTCGTACATGGTCTCGATCACTTTATCGAGACACACGCGCGGCTCGCTGGTCCGGCGCAGCGCCATTCGCGCGGCGTTGACCGCTTTCACGGCAGCGATAGCGTTGCGTTCGATGCACGGCACCTGCACCTGGCCGGCGACCGGGTCGCAGGTCAGGCCGAGGTTATGCTCCATAGCGATCTCTGCCGCGATGCACACCTGACCCGGGCTGCCGCCCAGCAGTTCCGCCAGACCGGCCGCCGCCATCGAGCAGGCGACCCCCACTTCACCCTGGCAGCCGACTTCGGCGCCGGAGATGGAGGCGTTCATCTTATACAGCGAACCAATCGCGCTGGCGACCAGCATATAGCGGGCCAGGGAGTTGCTGTTCACCTTGCGGATAAACTTGTCATAGTAGGCCAGCACCGCCGGCACGATACCGCAGGCGCCGTTGGTTGGCGCGGTCACCACCCGGCCGCCGGCGGCGTTCTCTTCGTTCACCGCCAGGGCGAACATATTGATCCAGTCGACCACCGCCATCGGATCGCTGTTGGTGGTGTCCTGGCTCACCAGCATACGGCGCAGCGCGGCGGCGCGGCGCGGGACGCGCAGTTTGCCCGGCAGGACGCCTTCGGTGGTGATGCCGCGCTCGATACCGGCGCTCATCACTTCCCACACCGCGGCGAAGTGTTGCTCAAGGGCTTCTTTGCTGTGCAGCGCCAGTTCGTTCTGCATCATCAGGCCGGAGAGCGACAGCCCGGTTTCACGGCAGTGACGCTGCAGGTCGGCGGCGTTTTTGTAAGGGTAAGGAACGGCAACCGGCGCCTCGGTAGTCTGGCCGAAGTGCTCCTCATCAACGATAAAGCCGCCGCCGATAGAGTAATACGTCTGGCTGTAGAGCACCTTGTCGCCGGCCAGGGCGGTGATACGCATGCCGTTCTCATGCAGCGACAGGTTGTCGGCATGGAAATTCATGCACTGATCCACCGGGAAGTCCACTTCGTGCTGACCGTTGGCCAGCATCAGGCGGCCATGGGTATTAACATCCTGAATAAAGCCCGGAATGGCGTCGATGTCGACGGTGTCCGGCAGGTTGCCGGCGAGTCCCATGATAATCGCGATATCGGTATGGTGGCCTTTACCGGTCAGGGAGAGGGAGCCGTAGACGTCGACGACGACTTTGCTCACCTCGGCCAGCAGGCCGCGCGCGATCAGGTCGTCAGTGAATTGTTTGCCCGCTTTCATCGGTCCAACGGTATGGGAGCTGGAAGGGCCAATGCCGATTTTAAAGATATCGAATACGCTGATCATATGTATTCCCGTGCTGTCGGAAAGCGCGCCGCCGTAAAGCGGCGCGGGGGGAGGCGTTGAATGAATTAGCTGAACAGAGAGTAGAAGATCGCGGAGATGGCAATCAGGCCCATAATCACCACGAAGACGTTGCTGATATGGCCGCTGTATTTACGCATCGCCGGGACTTTCTGAATCGCATACATCGGCATCAGGAACAGGATCATCGCGATAATCGGGCCGCCAAGGGTCTCGATCATACCGAGGATGCTCGGGTTCAGGGTTGCCACAATCCAGGTGGTGATCAGCATGAACAGCGCGGTCAGCTTGTTCAGTTTGTTGATTTCAATCGATTTGCCTTTACTGCGCAGGGATTTAATCACCATGCCGTTAAAGCCTTCGCGAGCGCCCAGATAGTGGCCAAGGAAGGATTTGGTGATGGCGATCATCGCGATGATCGGTGCCATCCAGGCAATGATTGGCGCGTTAAAGTGGTTCGCCAGGTAAGACAGAATCGAGATGTTCTGCTCTTTCGCCGCCGCCAGGTCTGCCGGAGAGAGGCTCAGAACGCAGCTGAAGACGAAGAACATCACGGTCAGCACCATCATGATGTGGGCGCGAGCGAGGATACTGGAGCATTTCTTCTCAGCGCCTTCGCCGTACTCTTCACGTTTGGCTACCGCGAAGGAAGAGATGATCGGCGAGTGGTTGAAGGAGAAGACCATCACCGGGATCGCCAGCCACAGGGTCATCAGCAGGCCGTTGCCGGTAACGGAAGCGCCGCTCAGGGAGAGCGTCTCCAGCGCCGCGCCGTTCCACTGCGGGATCAGATACAGAGCCAGCACCATCAGCGCGATAACGAACGGGAACACCAGCACACTCATTGCCTTAACGATCATCTGCTCGCCGAAACGCACAATGGTCATCATGCCGACGATCAGGATCAGCGACAGAATGGCGCGCGGCGGCGGCGTCATGTGCAGCTGATGCGCCATGAAGGTTTCGACGGTGTTAGTGATCGCCACGCTGTAAACCAGCAGGATCGGGTAGATAGCGAAGAAATAAAGCAGGGTAATCAGCTTACCTGCGCCTACGCCGAAGTGTTCTTCCACTACTTCGGTGATGTCTTCGCCCGGGTTTTTCCCGGAGAGCACGAAGCGGGTCATGCCGCGGTGGGCGAAGAAAGTCATCGGGAAGGCCAGAATCGCCATGATGATCAGGGGGATCATGCCGCCAACGCCGGCGTTGATCGGCAGGAACAAGACGCCCGCGCCAATCGCTGTACCGTACAGGCCCAGCATCCACATGGTGTCGGTTTTACGCCATCCGCTGCGGGTTTCGCCCGAAACGATGGTGCTGGTTTGAGTGGTTTCCATCTGTATCTCCTGGAGGAATCAACAAAATCTAATGAATAAATACAATTGCGTAACATGAAATTCGTTTAATTACGGTTTTTTTAGAAATTTTCTCCGTAATAATTGGGCCGGAAAGATACATTTATATGGTTTATGCATCAGTGATCGCGATCTCAAATGCAATAATCCACTTTCAATGTGCGTATTTTTAGTCCAACAGCCTGTTTCTGGTGATCAGCCAGCGATTTGTGGCGCGAAGGCTACCATTTGCAGCATATGAGATAAAAGCGGAGCGGCGTAATAACGAGGGATTTACTGTAAAAAAGAGAACTAGTCGACGTTTTTGCGCTTAAAACCATTTTTTGCAGTGATAATTGTCGCAGTTTTTACCAACGCAAACGTTTGGCTATGTAGAAATAATTCAGGTGATTGATTAGTAACAGAAAGGTTTTTAGCGCGTTCTGGAAGTCAGAGGAAGAGAGCCCGCCGGGGGCAGGCGTCAGGCGATGCCCCGGCGGGAGAGTGGGAAATCAGGCGATGATTTCGTAGCAAGGAATATAGGCGGTGCCGCCCGGAAGCTTCATGCGGTGCTGGGCGACGAAGCCCTGCAGCAGATCGTCCATACGGCGCATCATCTCCGGATCGCCGTGCAGTTTGTAAGGGCCGTACTGCTCAATGGCCTGGATGCCCACCTCTTTGACGTTCCCCGCGACAATCCCGGAGAAGGCACGACGCAGGTCGGCGGCCAGCACTTCCACCGGCTGATCCGGGGAGAGTTTGAGGTTGGCCATGTTCTCGTGGGTCGGATCAAACGGCATCTGCAGGTCCGGCGAGATGCGAATCGACCAGTTAAAGCTATAGGCGTCATCGGTCTCGCGACGGCTCTCTTTCACCAGCGGCATCGCTTTTTTCATCTGCCGCGCCACTTCCGCGGGGTCGTCAATGATGATCCGGTAGTGGCGACGGGCCGATTCGCCCAGGGTATGGGTGATAAACTCGTCCAGTACACGGAAGTAGTCGGCGCTCTCCTTCGGCCCGGTGAGGATCAGCGGCAGCACCTGCGCTTTGTTGTCGGGATGCATCAGAATACCCAGCAGGTAGAGCAGCTCTTCGGCAGTGCCGACGCCGCCCGGGAAAATAATGATCCCGTGGGCGATACGTACGAAGGCCTCCAGACGCTTTTCGATATCCGGCATGATGATCAGTTCATTGACCAGCGGGTTCGGTGGTTCCGCAGCGATAATGGATGGTTCGGTCATGCCGATAAAGCGGCTGTCTTTGTAGCGCTGCTGCGCATGGCCGACAGCGGCGCCTTTCATCGGCGCCTCCATTGCGCCAGGCCCGCAGCCGGTGCAGATATTCAGTTCCCGCAGGCCCAGCTGCGTACCGACGCGGCGGGCGTAGAGATATTCGTTTTCGTTGATGGAGTGGCCGCCCCAGCAGACGATCATGTTCGGCGCCTCGCCGACGTGCAGCGCGCGGGCGTTGCGCAGGATCGAGAACACCAGGTTAGTGATATGAACCGAACTTTCGAGATCGAGGTTCGGGAAGCGAACGGTATTGTGGATCTGGCCGTAAACAAACAGGATATCGCGCAGCACGGCGAACAGGTTGGCCTGCAGGGAGCGGATAATCCGCCCGTCAACGAAGGCGTCTTCCGGCGGGTTGATCAGTTCCAGCTTCACGCCGCGTTCGCGCCGCAGCACGTTAATCTCGAAATTTTCGAAACGGGACAGGAGCTCCTTGCTGTTATCGGTCAGGCTCCCCGAATTGAGCACAGCAAGCGAGCAGTTGCGAAAGAGTTGGTACAGGTCGCTGCTGGCGGTGCGCTTAAGCATATCCACTTCCAGCTGCGACAGCATATCCATTGAACCAAGCGGGCTAACATGTGTAATCAAGTGAACTCCTTACAGGACGCTTATGGTCTTCCTGTGATTACAATAGCCCTGCGAACGGCGTTTCCACAACCTTGCGCGCGCCTAAACGCACGCAAATTGTGAAATTGTTTATTATTGACGGGCGAGGCGGCCGGTGGCGGGGGAAAAGTCGCCATTGCTGCGCCAGGGGTTGATATCCAGACCGCCGCGTCGCGTATAGCGGGCGTAAACGGAAAGCGATTCCGGCTGGCAGAAACGGAGAATATCGTTAAAGATACGTTCGACGCACTGCTCATGGAATTCGTTATGGTGGCGGAACGAAACCAGATAGCGCAGGAGCTGCTCGCGGTCGATTTTCGCCCCCCGATACTGGATCTGCACCGAGCCCCAGTCCGGCTGATGAGTGATAAGGCAATTAGACTTCAGCAGGTGGCTGACCAGCGTCTCCTCCACGATTTTGCCGCTGGCGGCGCCCTGCAGGTAATCGGCGCTGAACTGATAGTTATCGATCTCGATATCCTGATCGTCGATGCAGGTGCCGTGCAGGCGGGCAATCGGCTGGCCTTCCAGTTCATCCAGGCGGTAGAGCGATACCTTCACCTTCCCCTGCGCGCAGGCGCTGAGATCGCGAGTCAGGGTCTCTGCAACGTCCTGCCAGCTGGCGAAACGGGTCTGGTTAAAGCTGTTGAGATAGAGCTTAAAGCTTTTCGACTCCACCAGATTGAGGCTGGTATCGGGCAGCTCGACGTGGCCGACAGCTACCTGCGGCAGACCTTTGCCGTTCAGCCAGGAGAGTTCGTACAGCGTCCAGATATCGGCGCCGTGAAACGGCAGATTATCGGCATGCAGGCCCAGCGGGTCGCGGTTTAAACTGCGCGGCACGCCCTGCAGCAGCGAGGCGTCATAGGTATCGCGGTAATCGGTTGATTTACCGAGCGTCAGGCCGGCCAGCGCCTGCTTATTATCGTAAGAAGACATGTTTCACCATAGTAAAGCGGGTACACTATTGCTCCAGTGTATCCTGTCTAACGTGAAGAGAGAAACCGGTGGACCATCAGACAGCAGAAGCGCTACGCGCTTTTACCCAACGATATTGCGCCGTCTGGCAGCAGCAGCGCCACAGCCTGCCGCGCAGTGAAGAGCTTTACGGCGTCCCGTCGCCTTGCGTTGTCGACACCCAGGGCGAGGCCGTTTTCTGGCAGCCGCAGCCGTTTTCGCTGGCGCAAAATATCAGCGCGGTTGAACGCGCCCTCGACATTGTGGTACAACAGCCGCTTCATTCTTATTATACCACTCAGTTTGCCGGCGATATGTCCGGCCGGTTTGCCGGCGAAACCTTGACGCTGCTGCAGACCTGGAGTGAAGAGGATTTCCAGCGGGTGCAGGAAAATTTAATCGGGCACCTGGTGGTGCAGAAGCGGTTGAAGCTGTCGCCGACGCTGTTCATCGCCACCCTCGAGAGTGAACTGGATGTGATATCCGTCTGTAATCTCAGCGGCGAGGTAGTCAAAGAGACCCTCGGCACCGCCAAACGCATTACGCTTTCTCCCTCACTTGCGGGTTTCCTCAACCACCTTGAGCCAGTTCTGTAATCCAGTCTGCCAGATCGTTTGTGAGAGATCTCTTACAAAACCTGTAAGAGATCGTCATCATTTAAGGTAAATTTAATCCATACTTTTTTATATAAGTTGTTGGTATTAAATCAGATCTTAATTTTTTCGTCCTTTTGAGTGGGGACTAATCTTAAGAGATTGTCTCAAGAAGGGTTGTAAGAAGGGGCAGAATCAGTGATCCTATGTCTGTCGACAGGACGTCGCGAAATGAAGCGAACATCAGGATGATGGCGCTTCTGCAGGACCCGCCAGGACGGCGTTGCAGGGACAGGCTTCAGGATGAAGCAAGGATAACGCAGGATCGCGTAATGGACACCTCCAGGATGGAGAACGAGAGCCGCTCAGGATGAACGGTGGATCAGGAAGATCGGGACAAACTTATGGATAAGTCATTTCGCATCGGGGTGGTGTGAAAGCAGGATGCACGTGTTTATGGATGAACATGGTCAGGAGACCTCAGGAAAAGTTTTCAAGGACGAGCAGGGAGCACCAATGTAGCGGGACTGCTGCAAAACGAACCGGGAGCACTGTTTATACAGTGCTCCCTTTTTTTATTTCTCCTGCGGATTTGCTATCCTGCGCCCGGTTTTTAACTCATCGAGGTTTCCCCATGACTCTTCACGATAGCGTGCGCGATCGCCTGCGCGCCATTGAAGCCCTGCTGCGCGAAACGGAGCACTGGCAGGAGACGGCGCCGGACAGCAGCGCCTTCGCCAGCGATAAGCCGTTTTGCCTGGATACCCTGGAGCCGCTGGAGTGGCTGCAGTGGGTCCTGATCCCGCGTATGCACCAGCTGCTGGAGAGCGGCCAGCCGCTGCCGCAAAATTTTGCCGTTGCGCCTTATTACGAAATGGCTCTGGATCAGGCCCACCCGGTCCGCGAATCCATGCTGGCGGAACTTCTGCTGTTAGACGCGCTGTTTGCCGGTGAGCAGGCCTGATGCTGGAGATTATCTACCAGGACGACTGGCTGGTGGCGGTCAACAAACCCTCGGGCTGGCTGGTGCATCGCAGCTGGCTCGATCGCGACGAGAAAGTGGTGGTGATGCAGACCGTGCGCGACCAGATCGGTCAGCACGTTTTTACCGCTCATCGTCTCGACCGGCCCACCTCCGGCGTGCTGCTGATGGGATTGTCGAGCGAGGCGGGCCGGCTGCTGGCGCAACAGTTCGAGCAGCACCAGATCCGGAAGCGCTACCATGCGATCGTCCGCGGCTGGCTGATGGAAGAGGCGCTGCTGGATTACCCGCTGGTAGAGGAGCTGGATAGAATCGCCGATAAGTTCGCCCGCGAAGATAAAGGGCCGCAGCCAGCGGTAACCCACTACCGCGGTCTGGCGACAGTGGAGATGCCAGTGGCGACTGGGCGCTATCCCACCTCGCGCTATGGGCTGGTGGAACTGGAGCCGAAAACCGGCCGCAAGCACCAGCTGCGCCGTCATCTGGCCCACCTCCGTCATCCGATCCTCGGCGACAGCAAGCACGGCGATCTGCGGCAAAACCGCAGCGCCGCGGAACATTTCGGCTGTCACCGCCTGATGCTGCACGCCAGCGAGCTGTCGTTAACCCATCCTTTTACCGGCGAGCCGCTGACCCTGCGCGCCGGTTTTGACGACGTCTGGATGCGCGCGCTGTCGCAGTTTGGCTGGCGCGGGCTTCTCCCGCTAAATGAAAGGGTTGAGTTTGCCGACGACAGCGGTCAGGATGAAGAGAATAAGGTCAATCCAGGGAGATAATAGCATGGCGGAAGTCGGAATTTTTGTCGGCACCATGTACGGCAACTCGCTGCTGGTCGCGGAAGAAGCGGAAGCGATCCTCAGCGGACTGGGACACAAGGCTACCGTGTATGAGGATCCGCAGGTCAACGACTGGGAATCCTACACGGGTAAGTATGTGCTGGTGGTCACCTCCACCACCGGGCAGGGCGACCTGCCGGACAGCATCGTCCCGCTGTATGAGGGCATCAAAGATATGTATCAGCCTCACCTGCGGTACGGCATTATCGCGCTCGGCGACAGCACCTATGCCAACTTTTGCGGCGGCGGCCTGAAGTTCGATCAGCTGCTGCAGGAGCAGGGCGCGAAGCGCATCGGCGAGATGCTGAAGATTGACGCCAGCGAAGACCCGGAGCCGGAGAGCGTCTCCAATCCGTGGGTTGAGCAGTGGGCCACCCTGCTCGCATAAAAGCGCTGCCCTCTCCCTACGCAGAGGGCGCTCTTTCAATACGTCGCGGCCAGATACGCGGACGTCAAAATAGTAGCGCTTTCCAGGCGCCACGCCTTTAGGCAAACGCCACAATATCCTTAACAATATCATGGCTTAAGCCAGCCAGTTTCACCGGGTCAAGTGAGGTATTTCACACTCCGGCCCTTTTTGCTGCGCTATGCGGCGCCAGCGGCGCTGGCTTTTCATTTCCGTGAACTTCCCCCCATTCTTTCAGGCATTCGCCACAAACCACCTGCAATAGCGGCGTAAAAGCTGTGTGGATGCACGGTGAGCCGCGGTGTGCCTCTTCATATACTGCTCCAGCCAGTGATAAATGCAGTGCCAGATATAACGACAACTATCAAAACACGACCACGTCATTCTGATTACCCTACAGGTTGTGCTGTTCAGAATGAACGTAGCTAAACGCTATGATTCAGGAGTACAACAATGAGTTCATTAAGTCAGGCGGCGACGGCGGCTGAAAAGCGCACCAACGCCCGCTACTGGATAGTGGTGATGCTGTTTATCGTCACCTCTTTTAACTATGGCGACCGGGCGACGCTGTCGATCGCCGGTTCGGAAATGGCCAGGGATATCGGCCTTGATCCGGTGGGGATGGGGTATGTGTTCTCCGCCTTCTCATGGGCTTATGTCATCGGCCAGATCCCGGGCGGCTGGCTGCTCGACCGCTTCGGCTCGAAGCGCGTCTATTTCTGGTCGATCTTCATCTGGTCGATGTTTACCCTGCTGCAGGGCTTCGTCGATATCTTCAGCGGCTTTGGCATTATCGTTGCGCTGTTTACCCTGCGCTTCCTCGTCGGCCTTGCCGAGTCGCCGTCATTCCCCGGCAACAGCCGGATCGTCGCCGCCTGGTTCCCGGCGCAGGAGAGGGGGACAGCGGTATCGATTTTTAACTCCGCCCAGTACTTTGCCACCGTTATTTTCGCGCCGATCATGGGCTGGCTGACGCATGAGGTGGGTTGGTCGCATGTGTTCTTCTTTATGGGCGGGCTGGGGATTGTGATCAGCTTTGTGTGGCTGAAAGTGATCCACGATCCGAACAACCACCCGGGCGTGAACCAGAAAGAGCTGGACTATATCGCCGAAGGCGGGGCGCTGATCAACATGGATCAGAAGAGCAGCGCGCAGAAAGTGCCGTTTAGCGTCAAAATGGGGCAGATCAAGCAACTGATCGGCTCGCGGATGATGATCGGCATCTATATCGGTCAGTACTGCATCAACGCCTTAACCTACTTCTTTATCACCTGGTTCCCGGTTTATCTGGTGCAGGCGCGCGGCATGTCGATCCTCAAAGCCGGCTTTGTCGCCTCCATTCCGGCGGTGTGCGGCTTTGTCGGCGGGGTGCTGGGCGGGGTGATCTCCGACTGGTTAATGCGCCGCACCGGCTCGCTGAACATTGCGCGCAAAACGCCGATTGTGCTGGGGATGCTGCTCTCCATGACCATGCTGATGTGTAACTATGTCAACGTGGAGTGGATGGTGATCGGCTTTATGGCAATGGCCTTCTTCGGCAAAGGGATCGGCGCCCTCGGCTGGGCGGTGATGGCGGATACCGCGCCGAAAGAGATTAGCGGTCTCTCCGGCGGTCTGTTCAATATGTTCGGCAATATCTCCGGCATCGTCACCCCAATCGCCATCGGCTATATCGTCGGCACCACCGGCTCGTTCAACGGCGCGCTGATCTACGTCGGTATCCATGCCCTGGTGGCGGTGCTGAGCTATCTGGTGCTGGTGGGCGATATCAAACGTATCGAACTGAAACCTGTAGCGGGACGTTAATCATGACTACTCAATCCAGCCCGATTATCACAGAGATGAAGGTCATTCCGGTGGCCGGGCACGACAGCATGCTGCTGAACATCGGCGGAGCGCATAACGCCTGGTTTACCCGCAATATCGTGGTGTTAACCGATAACGCCGGCCATACCGGCGTCGGCGAAGCGCCCGGCGGAGAGGTCATCTACCAGACGCTGCTGGCGGCGATCCCGCAGGTGGTGGGCCAGGAGGTCGCCCGACTCAATCGCGTGGTGCAGCAGGTGCACAAAGGCAATCAGGCGGCGGATTTCGACACCTTCGGCAAAGGGGCGTGGACCTTCGAACTGAAGGTTAACGCGGTGGCGGCGCTGGAAGCGGCGCTGCTCGACCTGCTCGGCCAGGTGCTTAATGTGCCGGTCTGCGAGCTGCTGGGCCCGGGTAAGCAGCGTGATGCCGTCACCGTGCTGGGCTACCTGTTCTATATCGGCGATCGGCAGAAAACCGACCTTGGTTATCTGGACCATACGCCGGGCGATCACGAATGGTACCGCCTGCGCCACCAGCAGGCGTTGAGCAGCGAGGCGATAGTGCGTCTGGCGGAAGCCGCCCAGGATCGCTACGGTTTCAAAGACTTTAAGCTCAAAGGCGGCGTGCTGCCCGGCGAGCAGGAGATTGACACCGCGCGGGCGCTGAAAAAGCGTTTCCCGGATGCGCGCATCACCGTCGACCCTAACGGCGCCTGGCTGCTGGATGAGGCCATCGCGCTGTGTAAAGGGCTGCAGGATGTTCTGACCTACGCCGAAGATCCGTGCGGCGCCGAGCAGGGTTTCTCCGGCCGGGAGGTGATGGCCGAGTTCCGCCGCGCCACCGGGCTGCCGGTCGCCACCAATATGATAGCCACTAACTGGCGCGAAATGGGCCATGCGGTGATGCTCAACGCCGTCGATATCCCGCTGGCGGACCCGCACTTCTGGACGCTCTCCGGCGCGGTGCGGGTGGCGCAGCTGTGCGACGACTGGGGGCTCACCTGGGGCTGCCATTCCAACAACCACTTTGATATTTCCCTGGCGATGTTTACCCACGTCGGCGCCGCCGCGCCGGGCAACCCCACCGCCATCGATACCCACTGGATCTGGCAGGAGGGCGACGCGCGCCTGACCAAAAATCCGCTGCAGATTATTAACGGCAGCATTGCCGTGCCAGACGCGCCGGGACTCGGCGTGGAACTTGACTGGGAGCAGGTGCGCAGAGCCCATGAGGCCTATAAAGCGCTGC
The DNA here is from genome assembly GCF_018204675.1 of Klebsiella sp. P1927. NCBI lineage: Bacteria > Pseudomonadati > Pseudomonadota > Gammaproteobacteria > Enterobacterales > Enterobacteriaceae > Klebsiella > Klebsiella sp. P1927. The sequence continues at coordinate 718,213 of NZ_CP073377.1, forward strand.
CGGGCGGCGCGCGCAACGACGCGGGCCCGATGCAGTACCTGATCCCCGGCTGGACATTCGACCGCAAACGTCCCGTTTTCGGCCGCCACTAATTAAAAAGGATGATGCTATGACGACTTTCTCTTCAACGCCCGTTGTCACCACCATGCAGGTGATCCCGGTTGCCGGCCATGACAGCATGCTGATGAACCTGAGCGGCGCGCACGCCCCGTACTTCACCCGCAATATCGTAATTATCAAAGATAACGCCGGCCATACCGGCGTCGGTGAAATCCCGGGCGGTGAAAAAATTCGCCAGACCCTGGAGGATGCCATTCCGCTGGTGGTGGGCAAAACGCTGGGCGAGTATAAAAACGTGCTGGGCGCGGTGCGCAATCAGTTTGCCGACCGCGACGCCGGGGGCCGCGGCCTGCAGACCTTTGACCTGCGCACCACCATTCACGTGGTGACCGGCATCGAAGCGGCACTGCTGGATCTGCTGGGCCAGCACCTTGGGGTCAACGTCGCCTCGCTGCTAGGCGATGGCCAGCAGCGCAGCGAAGTCGAAATGCTGGGCTATCTGTTCTTTGTCGGTAATCGCCATGCGACGCCGCTGGCCTATCAGAGCCAGCCGGATGAGCAGTGCGAGTGGTATCGCCTGCGCCATGAAGAGGCGATGACGCCGGATGCGGTGGTCCGCCTGGCGGAAGCGGCGTATGAAAAATATGGTTTCAACGACTTTAAGCTGAAGGGCGGCGTGCTGGCCGGTTTTGAAGAAGCCGAAGCGATCAGCGCCCTGGCGAAGCGCTTCCCGAATGCTCGCGTCACTCTCGACCCGAATGGCGCCTGGCTGCTTGAGGAGGCCATTCAGATTGGTAAACAGCTGAAGGGCGTGCTGGCCTATGCGGAAGATCCGTGCGGCGCCGAACAGGGCTTCTCCGGCCGCGAAGTGATGGCCGAGTTCCGCCGCGCGACGGGCCTGCCGACCGCCACCAATATGATCGCCACCGACTGGCGGCAGATGGGCCATACGCTGTCGCTACAATCGGTGGATATCCCGCTGGCGGACCCGCACTTCTGGACCATGCAGGGGTCGGTGCGTGTGGCGCAGATGTGCCATGAGTTCGGCCTGACCTGGGGTTCGCACTCTAATAATCACTTCGACGTGTCGCTGGCGATGTTCACCCACGTCGCGGCAGCGGCGCCGGGCAAGATCACCGCTATCGATACCCACTGGATCTGGCAGGAGGGCAACCAGCGTCTGACCAAACAACCTTTTGAAATCAAAGGCGGCATGGTGCAGGTACCGAGTACCCCGGGCCTGGGGGTTGAGCTGGATATGGACCGCGTGATGCAGGCAAATGAGCTATATAAGAAACATGGTCTTGGCGCCCGCGACGATGCGATGGCGATGCAGTATCTGATCCCGGGCTGGACCTTTGACAACAAGCGTCCATGCATGGTGCGCTAAAAGTCCGCCGGCCTCTGCGGGGGCCGGCATTGCGCGACAGCGCCAGGGGTTGGCTCAGAGTAAGGACAGCAGATGAAAATAGTGATCGCACCGGATTCCTGGAAGGAGAGCCTGAGCGCGCTGGAAGTGGCCAGTGCGATAGAGCAAGGCTTTCGCGAGATTTATCCTGACGCCGAGTACGTCAAGCTGCCGGTTGCCGATGGTGGGGAAGGGACGGTGGAAGCCATGGTGGCGGCGACCGGCGGGCTTCTGGTTCCGCTGACGGTCACCGGGCCGCTGGGCGAGCCGGTTGAGGCATTTTACGGGCTGTCCGGCGATCGCCAGTGCGCCTTTATCGAAATGGCGGCGGCCAGCGGCCTGGAGAGCGTCCCGCCGGCGCAGCGTAACCCGCTGCTGACCACTTCCTGGGGTACCGGGGAGCTTATCCGCCATGCGCTGGACGCCGGGGTAAGACAGATCATTATTGGTATTGGCGGCAGTGCGACCAATGACGGCGGCGCCGGGATGGCGCAGGCGCTGGGGGCGAAACTGCTGACCGCCGAGGGCCAGCAAATTGCCTCCGGGGGCGGCGCGCTGGAGACGCTGGCGCGAATCGATCTCAGCGAACTCGATTCGCGGCTGGCAGATTGCCGGATTGACGTTGCCTGCGACGTCACCAACCCGTTGACCGGCCCGCAGGGCGCCAGCGCGGTGTTCGGCCCGCAAAAAGGGGCGACGGCGCAGATGATCGACCGGCTCGATAGCGGCCTACGGCACTATGCCCGGATTATCGCCCGCGATTTAGATATCGACGTGCTGAGCCTTGAGGGCGGCGGCGCGGCGGGCGGCATGGGTGCGGCGCTGTATGCGTTCTGTGGTGCTCAGTTGCGTCCGGGCATTGAGATTGTCACCGATGCGCTACAGCTGGCTGAGCGGGTGGCGGATGCCGATTTAGTGATCACCGGCGAAGGGCGTATCGATAGCCAGACGATCCACGGCAAAGTGCCGGTGGGGGTGGCGAGGGTGGCGAAGCGTTTTAACGTCCCGGTGATCGGGATTGCCGGCAGTCTTACCGCCGATGTTGGCGTCGTGCATCAGCACGGGCTGGATGCGGTATTCAGCGTGTTGTATACCATCTGTACCCTTGATGAAGCGTTGGCCAATGCCGCCGCCAACCTGCGAATGACGGCGCGTAACGTAGCCGCGGTTTTGCAGATGGGCGACAGGCGGTAACCCGGCTGGCGCAGTGGTATTTGTAGTCCGGATAAGGTGCGTAGCACCGCGATCCGGGAACCATCCCCGGTGGCGCTTACGCTTACCGGGGCTACCAACCGAATACCGGACCGTAGGGCGTAGGCCGGATGAGGCGCGTAGCGCCGCTATCCGGGGTTTACACCCCCATCCGGCACGCTTCGCGGGCCACATTATCCATCTCATCTAACAGCTCAAGCAGCTCCGGCTCCAGATCCTCGGCGGCGGTGCCTGCCCGCAGCTGACTTTCCAGGGTATGGCACAGCTTTTTCAGCCGCGGCACGCCGCTATAGCTGCAGCTGCCGTGCAGTTTATGGATCAGATCCACCAGCCCTTCCGGCTGCTCGCCCACCAGCTGCTCCTCAACTTTGTTACGCACCTCCGGCATAAAGGCGATCAGCATTTGCAGCATCTCCCGCGCCAGGTCCGGCTTCATGGCCGCCTGGCGCAGCGCCAGTTGCCAGTCGAGCGTTTGATTATGATCGACGATCGGCTCTGCGGGCGGTAGCGACGCCGGAACGACGCTGTGCAGGCCGGGCTGATAGCGCAACAGCAGTGCGTGCAGTTTCTCTTCTTCGATTGGCTTCGCCAGATAGTCGTTCATGCCGGCGCTCAGTAATTTCTCACGCTGGCCCTCCAGGGCGTGCGCGGTGACCGCAATAACCGGGGTTTGCTGATGATGGGACAGGTGATGGATAAGCTCACAGGCGCGGATGCCGTCCATATCCGGCATCTGAATATCCATCAGGATCAGATCCATCTGCAGCTGCTTGGCCTTGTCCACCGCCTGCTGGCCGCTGTCGCAGAGGATCACCTGCTGCACAAGATCATCCAGCAGGGCGCCAATCAGCTTCAGGTTAGCCGGGTTGTCGTCGACGGCCATTACCGTCATTGGCAACTTATGACTGTCGATCTGCATCAGCGGCGCGGAGGCAAGCGCGTGGCTGGTAGCCACCAGCGCCGGTAGCAGACGGGTGGTGGTGAGCGGCTTTAACAGGCAGGCGGCAACGCCGTCGCGCTTCAGGGCTTCGGCGCTGACCTGGGCATGGCACGGCAGGGCCAGCAGTACGTTATCGGACATCGCGCAGGCTTTGGCTAATTTTTCCCGATGCGGCGACAAATCGCGCATTGAAACCGGGATACCGACCAGCAGAATGTCATACTGCGCTTCCGCCAGCGAGGAGAAGGTAGGGCTGTAGATAACCTCCAGCGGCGTAGCGGCCAGCATCTCCAGGGTACACTGCGCCGCCGTCGCGTTGGCTTCCACATAGGCCAGACGTTTGCCGACAAGCCCGTCGGTGTTCAGCGTATCCGGAATGGCGTTCGGGTTGAGATCGAGGCTGATATGGAACCAGAAGGTGGAGCCGCGGTTCGGCTGGCTGTGGAACGAAATATCCCCGCCCATCTCTTTGACCAGACGCTGAGTGATCACCAGCCCGAGCCCGGTGCCGCCGTGGCGGCGTGAAATACTGGCATCGGCCTGACGGAAGGCCTGGAATAGCCGGGACTGGTCGCGCTCGGGGATGCCGATGCCGGTATCGTGGATCTGAATTTCGATCTGTACCCGGGAATTACTGATGGCCCGCTGCTCCACCAGTACGTCGATATTGCCGTGCTCGGTAAATTTGATGGCGTTGCCCACGAGGTTGGTCACAATCTGCTGCAGACGCAGCGGGTCGCCGATAACGTTGTCCGGTACATTGTTCTTAATATTCAGCGTCAGCTCCAGCCCTTTATCGTGCGCGGAATGCGCCAGCAGGGTGACCACTTCATCAAGCGAAGTGCGCAGCAGGAACGGAATACTCTCCAGGATCAGCTTCCCGGCTTCCAGCTTGGAAAAGTCGAGCACGTCATTGATGATCGCCAGCAGATTGTTGGCCGAACGTTCGATGGTGGTCAGGTGGTCGCGCTGCGTAGCGTTGAGATCGGTTTTCAGCGTCAGGCGGGTAAAGCCGATCACCCCATTGAGCGGAGTGCGCAGCTCGTGAGACATATTGGCCAGGAACTCAGACTTAATGCGCGCCGCCTCCTGGGCGCGCTTTTTCGCCAGGTCCAGCTCGACGTTCTGGATCTCCATCTGCTCAAGCGTTTCCCGTAGATCGGAGGTCGCCTGGTCGACGTTGTGTTGCATCTCTTCGTGGTATGCCGCCAGCGACATGGCCATCGAGTTAATGCCATTTTTCAGCATATCCAGTTCGCCGAGCATAAAGCCTTCGACCCGGCTGTCCAGCTGTCCGCGGCGGATGCGGTCGACAGTGTTAACCATATTGCGGATTGGCCCGGTGACGTCGCGCATCAGCCTCCAGCCGAAGATTAACGCGATGCCGATACAGAACAGCATCATTACGCTGGAGATAAAAATCTCTTTGTACTGCTGGAGGCGAACCGATTTTAGATCCAGCTCCAGGGCGACGTAGCCCAGCATATTGCCCGGCATTTTAGCGTCAGATTCGGGTGATTCATCCGGAGAATAGCTTTCCGAGACAATAGGCGTGCGCAGGATCATCATGTCGCCATCGCGGATGACGCTGAGGTGACGGGGGAATGCCTCGCCTTTCGGGATCTGCAGTTCGCTGGGATTGAGCTGGTAATTGGAGGTGACAAATAAGCGGTTATGCGAATCGTACACCGAGATGGCCCGCACGATCTCCGAGTGGCGACGATGCAGAACGCTGATCAGCTGGCCGATGGATTCGCGGTTTTGCAAGTTCATGCCATATTCGCTGGAGACCGCCAGCGGTTCGATAATACTGGCGCCAGCGTCCTCCAGCTGGCGTTGCAGGTCGTTATAACGATGAGCGACAAAGAAAATACTGAGCAACAGTCCTATCAGGACGGTTGGCGCCAGAATCAGAATCATCATGCGAGCACGCAGGCTGTAGTTGGTCATGCGGTTCCATTATGGGAGAATATAGACATCATCGTTCTGTGCAGCGTCGCTGCGCCTCGCGGCGCTGCCGCTCTGAACGAGCTCGTTTTATTTGATTGAGACAACTCTCTACGATGGCGCAATTCTACTCTGCAAAACGGCGTGTGACGACGCGCCAGATCATAACCGTTACAGTCAACGACCTCGATCCCTTTGGTCAGGGTGTTGCCCGCCACCAGGGGAAGGCGCTGTTCGTGAGCGGCGTGCTGCCCCACGAGCAGGCCGAGGTGGCGCTGGTGGAAGATAAAAAACAGTACGCCCGCGCCGAGGTGAAACGCCGACTGACCGACAGCCCGCAGCGCCAGGCGCCGCGCTGCCCCCATTTTGGCGTCTGCGGCGGATGCCAACAACAACATGCCAGCGTTCCGCTTCAGCAGCAAAGTAAACGCGCCGCGCTGGGGCGACTGATGAAGCGCGAGGTAGATGACGTCATCGCCGGCGCGCCGTGGGGCTACCGCCGTCGCGCACGCTTGAGCTTGAATTATCAGCCGAAGACCCAACAATTGCAGATGGGTTTTCGCCAGGCCAACGCCAAAGCGATCGTCGATGTGGTGCAGTGCCCTGTTTTGGTGCCCCAACTTGAGGCATTGCTGCCCGCTGTGCGCGAGTGCTTAAGCGCGCTGAGCGCATTACGCCATCTCGGCCACGTCGAGCTGGTGCAGGCGGACAATGGCCCGCTGATGGTGCTGCGCCATACCGCAGCCCTGCCGGCGACAGACAGGGAAAAACTGGAACGCTTTTCGCAAACTCACGGTCTTTCCCTGTACCTCGCGCCACAAAGCGAGATACTGGAGCATATTCATGGCGAAGCGCCATGGTATACCTCAGACGGACTACGCTTAGTGTTCAGCCCGCGGGATTTTATCCAGGTCAACGACGGCGTAAATCAGCAGATGGTGCGTACCGCACTGGAGTGGCTGGATCTGCGGCCAGAGGACCGGGTGCTGGATCTATTCTGCGGGATGGGCAACTTTACCCTGCCGCTGGCGACACGCGCCGCCCATGTGGTGGGCGTGGAAGGGGTGCCGGCGCTGGTGGAGAAGGGGCGGGAAAACGCCGCCCGCAATGGTTTATCAAATGTCACTTTCTTCCATGAAAATCTGGAAGAAGACGTCACCCGTCAGGCCTGGGCGAAGCACGGCTTTGATAAAGTGCTGCTGGACCCGGCCCGCGCCGGCGCGCCGGGCGTGATGCCGCATATAATAAAACTGGCACCGCGGCGGGTGGTGTATGTTTCCTGCAACCCGGCGACGCTGGCGCGAGACAGCGAAACCCTGTTGCAGGCTGGATATCAGATTCAACGCCTGGCGATGCTGGATATGTTCCCGCATACCGGCCATCTGGAATCAATGGTGTTGTTTGAGCGCAGGCTTACATAAGGTCATTCACAACGTCGCAGAAGAGCCACCCTGGCCATGAATGCTGACGCGACCTGCAGGATGACATGTAGAAAGTTGAGGCTTGCCGACTTCGGCAGGCCGGTCCCTTAAGGAGAGGACAATGGTTGCGGTAAGAAGTGCACATCTTAATAAAGCTGGTGAATTTGACCCGAAGAAATGGATCGCGAGTCTGGGAATTTCCAGCCAGCAGTCGTGTGAGCGCTTAGCCGAAACCTGGGATTATTGTCGCGAAAAAACGCAAGGACACCCGCAGGCGGACCTGCTGCTGTGGCGGGGCGTCGAAATGGTGGAGATCCTCTCCACCCTAAGTATGGACATCGATACGCTGCGCGCGGCGCTGCTGTTCCCGCTGGCCGACGGCGAAGTTGTCAGCGAAGAGGTGATGCAGGAGAGCGTAGGTAAATCGGTCGTGACCCTGATTCACGGGGTGCGGGACATGGCCGCTATCCGCCAGCTGAAGGCTACCCATACCGACTCGGTCTCTTCCGAGCAGGTGGATAACATTCGCCGTATGCTGCTGGCGATGGTTGACGATTTCCGCTGCGTGGTCATCAAACTTGCTGAGCGGATCGCGCATCTGCGCGAGGTCAAGGACGCGCCGGAAGATGAGCGCGTTCTTGCGGCGAAAGAGTGCACCAATATCTATGCTCCCCTGGCGAACCGCTTAGGTATCGGCCAGCTGAAGTGGGAGCTGGAAGATTACTGCTTCCGCTATCTGCATCCGGCGGAATACAAGCGCATTGCCAAACTGCTCCACGAGCGCCGTATCGACCGCGAGCATTACATCGAAGAGTTTGTCGGCCACCTGCGCTCAGAGATGAAAGCCGAAGGCGTCAAGGCGGAAGTCTATGGCCGGCCGAAGCATATCTACAGTATCTGGCGCAAAATGCAGAAAAAACACCTCGCTTTCGACGAGCTGTTTGACGTTCGCGCGGTGCGTATTGTGGCTGAGCGTTTGCAGGATTGCTATGCCGCGCTGGGGATCGTCCATACTCACTACCGCCATCTGCCGGATGAATTCGACGACTACGTGGCCAACCCGAAACCCAACGGTTACCAGTCTATTCATACCGTGGTGCTGGGGCCGAGCGGCAAGACGGTGGAGATTCAGATCCGCACCCGGCAGATGCATGAAGACGCCGAGCTGGGCGTGGCCGCGCACTGGAAGTACAAAGAGGGCGCGGGAGCCGGCACCAGCGGCGGCCGCGGCTATGAAGACCGTATCGCCTGGCTGCGTAAGCTGATTGCCTGGCAGGAAGAGATGGCCGACTCCGGCGAGATGCTCGATGAAGTGCGCAGCCAGGTCTTCGACGACCGGGTGTATGTCTTTACGCCGAAAGGCGACGTGGTGGACCTGCCTGCGGGGTCGACGCCGCTCGACTTTGCCTATCATATTCACAGCGATGTCGGCCATCGCTGCATCGGCGCCAAAATTGGCGGCCGCATCGTGCCATTCACCTACCAGCTGCAGATGGGCGATCAGATCGAAATTATTACCCAGAAGCAGCCGAACCCGAGCCGTGACTGGCTGAACCCTAACCTCGGCTATGTGACCACCAGCCGCGGACGTTCGAAGATCCACGCCTGGTTCCGTAAGCAGGATCGCGACAAGAACATTCTCGCCGGTCGGCAGATCCTCGACGACGAGCTGGAGCATTTGGGCATCAGCCTGAAGGATGCGGAAAAGCACCTGCTGCCGCGCTATAACTTCAACGAGCTCGATGAACTGCTGGCCGCCATCGGCGGTGGCGATATCCGTCTCAACCAGATGGTCAACTTCCTGCAGGCGCAGTTCAATAAACCTAGCGCCGCCGAGCAGGATGCGGCCGCGCTGAAGCAACTGCAGCAGAAAACCTACACGCCGCAAAATCGCACCAAGGACAATGGCCGGGTAGTGGTGGAAGGGGTAGGCAACCTGATGCACCATATTGCCCGCTGCTGCCAGCCAATCCCGGGCGACGAGATCGTCGGCTTTATCACCCAGGGGCGCGGGATCTCCGTGCATCGCGCGGACTGCGATCAGCTGGCTGAACTGCAGTCGCATGCCCCGGAGCGCATCGTCGATGCGGTATGGGGCGAAAGCTACTCGGCGGGCTACTCGCTGGTGGTCAGAGTGGAGGCGAACGATCGCAGCGGTTTACTGCGCGATATCACTACCATCCTCGCCAATGAGAAGGTGAATGTGCTGGGCGTCGCCAGCCGCAGCGATACCCGTCAGCAGCTGGCAACCATCGATATGACCATCGAGATTTACAACCTGCAGGTGCTGGGCCGGGTGCTCGGTAAGCTCAACCAGGTGCCGGATGTGATCGACGCGCGCCGTCTACACGGCGGTTAATTCGTCTGTAGGCCGGATAAGGCGAAGCCGCCATCCGGCAATTTCGCAACGTCGGATAAGGTCTAAACGCCTTATCCGGCCGACTATTTTTTAAATTTCCAGGATTGTCACATGACTCAAATTGACCGCTTGCTCGGCATCATGCGCCGCCTGCGCGACCCGGAAAACGGCTGCCCATGGGATAAAGAGCAGACCTTTGCCACTATCGCCCCTTACACCCTTGAGGAGACCTACGAGGTCCTCGATGCTATCCAGCGGGAAGATTTTGACGATCTGCGCGGTGAACTGGGCGATCTGCTGTTCCAGGTGGTGTTCTATGCGCAAATGGCGCAGGAAGAGGGACGCTTTAACTTTGACGATATCTGCGCCGCCATCAGCGACAAGCTGGAGCGTCGCCACCCGCATATCTTCGGCGAGGCATCGGCGGGCAATAGCACGGAAGTCCTGGCCCGCTGGGAGCAAATCAAAAGCGCGGAGCGGGCGGAAAAAGCCCAGCATTCGGCACTGGACGATATTCCCCATAGCCTGCCGGCGCTGATGCGCGCGCATAAAATCCAGCGCCGCTGCTCGGCAGTGGGTTTCGACTGGACCTCGCTGGGCCCGGTGCTCGACAAAGTGCATGAAGAAATTGATGAAGTGATGCATGAAGCGCAGCAGGCGGTGGTGGATGAAGCAAAACTGGAAGAGGAAGTGGGCGATCTGCTGTTTGCCACGGTGAACTTATCCCGTCATTTGGGCGTCAAAGCCGAGGTGGCGCTGCAGAAAGCAAACCTCAAATTTGAGCGTCGCTTCCGCGAGGTCGAGCGTATTGTCGCCGCCCGAGGCCTGGAAATGACCGGCGTCGACCTCGATACCATGGAAGAAGTGTGGCAGGAAGTAAAACGCCAGGAAACTGATCTCTAACGGATTTTCGTGATCAAGCGCGATTTGTGTGATTTTATAAATAACAAGCGCTTGATTTACGTCAAAAACATTTCGCCAAAAGCGTCTATTTTCTCTTTCCGTTATGTCGTTGAAACACCATGTAGCCTGCCTCTTCGAGTTGTTCGAGTCGCAACACAGGTGCAACTTGAAGAACGAAGGGGAGGGGAAGAATGAAAGTTTGTGGCGTCACGCATGTTCGGGTATACTACTTTCCCGTCCTGGTTATTCCATCGTTTTACCCTAACTTCTCAGGTTCAGCATGACAACGAACTATATTTTTGTGACCGGCGGGGTCGTATCCTCTCTGGGTAAAGGCATTGCCGCAGCCTCCCTGGCAGCCATTCTTGAAGCCCGTGGTCTCAACGTGACCATCATGAAACTGGATCCGTATATCAACGTCGATCCGGGCACCATGAGCCCAATCCAGCATGGGGAAGTGTTCGTTACTGAAGACGGCGCAGAAACCGATCTGGACCTGGGCCACTATGAGCGTTTTATCCGCACCAAGATGACGCGCCGCAATAACTTCACCACCGGCCGTATCTACTCCGACGTGCTGCGCAAAGAGCGCCGTGGCGACTACCTGGGCGCGACCGTTCAGGTTATCCCGCACATCACCAACGCTATCAAAGAGCGCGTACTGGCGGGCGGCGAAGGCCATGACGTCGTGCTGGTGGAAATCGGCGGTACCGTAGGCGATATCGAATCCCTGCCGTTCCTCGAAGCGATTCGTCAGATGGCGGTAGAGATCGGCCGCGAGCATACCCTGTTCATGCACCTGACTCTGGTGCCGTACATGGCCGCCGCGGGCGAAGTCAAAACCAAGCCGACCCAGCACTCCGTGAAAGAGCTGCTCTCCATCGGTATTCAGCCTGATATTCTGATCTGCCGCTCCGATCGCGCGGTTCCGGCCAACGAACGAGCCAAAATTGCTTTGTTCTGTAACGTTCCGGAAAAGGCTGTGATTTCTCTGAAAGATGTCGATTCCATTTATAAAATTCCGGGCCTGTTGAAATCTCAGGGGCTGGACGATTATATTTGTAAACGATTCAGCTTAACTTGTCCGGAAGCAAACCTGGCCGAATGGGAACAGGTAATCTATGAAGAAGCTAATCCGGCAGGCGAAGTCACCATCGGTATGGTCGGTAAGTACATTGAACTGCCGGATGCCTACAAGTCGGTGATTGAAGCGCTGAAACACGGCGGTCTGAAAAATCGCGTTACCGTCAACATCAAGCTGATCGATTCGCAGGATGTGGAAACGCGCGGCGTCGAAATCCTCAAGGATTTAGACGCTATCCTGATCCCGGGCGGCTTCGGCTACCGCGGCGTTGAAGGCAAGATCGCCACCGCGCGCTATGCGCGTGAAAACAATATTCCTTATCTGGGCATCTGCCTGGGTATGCAGGTTGCGCTGATTGAGTTCGCGCGTAACGTAGCGGGTATGGAAAACGCCAACTCGACGGAATTTGTGCCAGACTGTAAATACCCGGTCGTGGCCCTGATTACCGAATGGCGTGACGAAGATGGCAACGTTGAAGTCCGCTCTGAGAAGAGCGATCTGGGCGGCACCATGCGCCTGGGCGCGCAGCAGTGCCAGCTGAGTGATGATTCTCTGGTACGCCAGCTTTACGGCGAGCCGACCATCACCGAGCGTCATCGTCACCGCTACGAAGTCAACAACATGTTGTTGAAATCGATTGAAGCTGCCGGTCTGCGCGTTGCGGGCCGTTCCGGGGATGATCAGTTGGTCGAGATCATCGAAGTGCCGAACCATCCGTGGTTTGTGGCCTGCCAGTTCCACCCGGAGTTTACTTCGACGCCGCGTGATGGACACCCGCTGTTTGCCGGCTTTGTGAAAGCCGCGAGCGAGTACCAGAAACGCCAGGCGAAGTAAAAAGAGTTTGAACGGCAATGCACCCATCCGGGTGCATTGTTTGTCTGGAGTTTTAGTTTAACTTGTACTGAGGAAAACCTAATGTCCAAAATCGTTAAAGTCATCGGTCGTGAAATCATCGACTCCCGTGGTAACCCGACTGTTGAAGCCGAAGTACACCTGGAAGGTGGTTTCGTCGGTATGGCAGCTGCTCCGTCAGGTGCTTCTACTGGTTCCCGCGAAGCGCTGGAACTGCGCGATGGCGACAAATCCCGTTTCCTGGGTAAAGGCGTAACCAAAGCTGTTGCTGCGGTAAACGGCCCGATCGCTCAGGCAATCCTGGGCAAAGATGCTAAAGATCAGGCTGGCATCGACAAGATCATGATCGACCTGGACGGTACTGAAAACAAATCTAACTTCGGTGCGAACGCTATCCTGGCCGTTTCTCTGGCGAACGCCAAAGCAGCTGCTGCGTCCAAAGGCCTGCCGCTGTACGCGCACATCGCTGAACTGAACGGCACTCCGGGCAAATACTCCATGCCGGTTCCGATGATGAACATCATCAACGGCGGTGAGCACGCTGACAACAACGTCGACATCCAGGAATTCATGATTCAGCCGGTTGGCGCGCCGACCCTGAAAGAAGCAGTACGCATGGGTTCTGAAGTGTTCCATCACCTGGCGAAAGTGCTGAAGTCCAAAGGCATGAACACTGCCGTTGGTGACGAAGGCGGCTACGCGCCGAACCTGGGTTCCAACGCCGAAGCGCTGGCTGTTATCGCTGAAGCGGTTAAAGCTGCAGGCTACGAGCTGGGCAAAGACATCACCCTGGCGATGGACTGCGCGGCGTCTGAATTCTACAAAGACGGTAAATACGTTCTGGCTGGCGAAGGCAACAAAGCATTCACCTCTGAAGAGTTCACTCACTTCCTGGAAGAGCTGACCAAACAGTACCCGATCGTCTCCATCGAAGATGGTCTGGACGAATCTGACTGGGAAGGTTTCGCTTACCAGACCAAAGTACTGGGCGACAAAATCCAGCTGGTTGGTGACGACCTGTTCGTAACCAACACCAAGATCCTGAAAGAAGGCATCGAAAAAGGCATCGCTAACTCCATCCTGATCAAGTTCAACCAGATCGGTTCTCTGACCGAAACTCTGGCTGCTATCAAGATGGCGAAAGACGCTGGCTACACCGCTGTTATCTCTCACCGTTCTGGCGAAACTGAAGACGCTACCATTGCCGACCTGGCTGTTGGTACCGCTGCAGGCCAGATCAAAACTGGTTCTATGAGCCGTTCTGACCGCGTTGCTAAATACAACCAGCTGATTCGTATCGAAGAAGCGCTGGGTGAGCAAGCGCCGTTCAACGGTCGTAAAGAGATCAAAGGTCAGGCTTAATCCTGTCCTTGTGAAATAATCATGCCAGCCTTCGGGCTGGCATTTTTTTTACGCCTGCGGCCATTATTTAAAGTCGACGGCCATTTGCTGAGGGATCGACAACCCGCGGGTGGTTTCCACGCAGCGGTCGATGTAATCGGTAAAGCGCGGCGGTTTTGGCATCCCCATGCTCAGCAGCTTGTCGTTACTAAAGCGCACGTTCAGTGTGGCGAATGCGCCGTATAAGCGCATGGCTTTCAGCATCAGCCGCTCATTGCATGGCCCAAATATCCCTTTCAGTTCGCGTCTCATTTTGACCAGCGTTTCATAGCTCACCTGGGCGTACTTATCCCCCACCGGCGCCTGCTCCAGGGCCTGAGCCATCGCCCGGTCGATTTCGGCAAACTTCACGCTGTTCTCTTCGCCAGCAGAGATATGCACCACCTCGCCGTGAGCCAGAGGCTGGTTAAGCAGCATTAGCAGGGCGTCGGCGCAGTAGTCCACCGGGATAACGTCAATTCGGTCCTCCATGGAGCACATGAATTTCTGCAGCATCAGCCCCATGCTGAACACCCAGAAAATACTGCTGGAAGGCCGGCAGCCGTGATGGGTATGACCCACCACGATAGAGGGGCGGGCAATTACCAGCGGTAGCGTAGGGCACTGCTGCTGCATCAGCTGCTCGATGGTCGACTTCGAGTGGGTATATTCCACCAGGTGCTCAGCGCGTTCCCGAAACTCCGCGCTTTCGGCGACCAGTGAATCCGGTTCAGGCGAACATGACATCGCCGTACCGACGTGCAGAAAGCGCTGCAGACCCGTCACCTGCGCCATACGTTGCGCCAGGCGCAGCGTGCCCTCAACGTTAACCTTCCAGATAAGCGGGTTGCTGCCAAATGAGGCGACAGCGGCGCAGTTGAGGACATGGGTGACCTGCTCAAGGCGCGGATCGTTAAGAAAATGCTCCGAAGAGGCGAGATCGCCCAGCAGGATATGCTGCTGGCGCAACATCGCCAGCTTCTCCTCGGCGATGTTGAACTTACGCATGTTCTCTTTAACCCGTTCGAGGCCAGCCTCGGGGCTATCAGCACGTACCAGCAGCAGCAGATCTAACCGGGTTTCCTGATGGAGTATTTTCTCTAACGCGGCACCGCCCAGAAACCCCGTAACGCCGGTAATTAATAATGTGGTCATAAACGCTATCTCATTATGGTTGGTCTGCGGGATTCTAGGCGGGCAAAAGTAAACGACAATTAAATAAAAAAGGGGCCCGGTCAGGGCTTTATTAAGACCAGTTTAAGGTTATTATTACCGGGGGATAGAATTGGACTCGCAGATCGGCCAGATAATTCACTCTTTCATGTATCAGTTTGTACGTTACTGTATTTTAAGGTTTTTTATTTTGGTTCTTGGACCTTTTATTTTATCCTGAATGACAGGAATAACATTTTTTGTTACATATTTCCCCCCGCGCGTCAGAATGCTATTTATTTTAATTCTTATCATGCTAATAAACTAAGCCAAAAGAAAAGATTGCCTTTTTAATCAATAATATTATTCCCGACACGGATATTGACGGAGGGGTAAAAAAGCGATCGCAGCGCAGGACAAGACCTGGGCAGCGAAATCTGCGATAATGAACGTTTATCACCCTAAACAGAGATGACTATGCAGTACCCGATTAACGAGATGTTCCAGACCCTGCAAGGCGAGGGTTACTTCACCGGCGTGCCTGCCATCTTTATTCGTCTGCAGGGATGCCCGGTAGGATGCGCGTGGTGTGACACCAAGCATACCTGGGACAAGCTGGCCGATCGGGAAGTGTCGTTGTTCAGCATCCTGGCGAAAACCAAAGAGAGCGACAAGTGGGGCCCGGCAAGCAGCGAGGATCTGCTGGCGATTATTGGGCGGCAGGGGTGGACTGCCCGCCACGTGGTCATTACCGGCGGTGAGCCCTGCATTCATGATTTAACGCCGTTAACCTCGCTTCTGGAACAAAACGGCTTTAGCTGTCAGATTGAAACCAGCGGCACCCATGAAGTACGCTGCAGCCCCAATACCTGGGTGACGGTTTCCCCGAAGGTCAACATGCGCGGTGGCTATGACGTGCTGTCTCAGGCCCTGCAGCGGGCGGATGAGATCAAGCATCCGGTAGGGCGCGTCCGCGACATAGAAGCGCTGGACGAACTGCTGGAAACGCTGAGCGATGACAAACCGCGGATCATCGCCCTGCAGCCGATCAGTCAGAAAGAAGATGCGACGCGCCTGTGTATCGACACCTGCATCGCCCGCAACTGGCGCCTGTCTATGCAGACGCACAAGTATCTGAATATTGCCTGATAAAAAAGCCCGGCAGCGTACTGACCGGGCTTTTTTTCGCTTACTCGCCGCGATAGACGCAGCCGGCGGTGCAGGTCTCTTTGACCATCACGGCGCTCAGCAGCGGCACCCGCGGTTTCATCTCATCCCAGATCCATTTGGCCAGCACTTCGCTGGTGGGGTTTTCCAGACCAGGAATATCGTTCAGATAATAGTGGTCGAGGCGATCGTATGTCGGCTTAAAGGCGGCCTTCAACTCGGCAAAATCCATGATCCACCCGGTATGGGGATCGACTTCACCGGTGATCTCCAGACGCACCATAAAGGAGTGGCCATGCAGGCGACCGCATTTGTGTCCTTCCGGGACGTGCGGCAGGTGGTGGGCGGCTTCGAAGGTGAAATCTTTAAACAGCGTGGTGGACATCATTGACTCTCAACAGGACGAAAAAAACCGCCGTAGGGTACCGGAAAGTACATTTTTTCGCATTAACTAAAACGGCCGTGAACAGAAAATGGACATGTTTATCTGCTTTATTTGATTTAATCTCTTATATTTCAATTGCTTATTTAATCGATTTTGTTGTTAATAACTACAACTAAAACAGGTTAGTCCATTTGGTTATTTATTATTTCCATCCCTTCTTTAATTGTTACTATGCCCGCCGTTAACCTTCTATTCTCTTCTGTTTTTGTCGCGCTGACAGGGTGCGAATAACAGCTTTGCTTACTGGAACAAACGACGCATGACGACACAGGCCCCACCTTCCAACTTGCTGCCGCTCAACCCGGAGCAACTGGCGCGCCTTCAGGCGGCCACCACTGACTTCACGCCCACTCAGCTCGCCTGGGTATCTGGCTATTTCTGGGGCGTGCTGAATCAGCAGTCCGGCGCGGCGGTAGCCGCCCCCGCCCCGGCCGCCGAGGTACCGACGATCACGCTGATTTCCGCCTCGCAAACCGGCAACGCCCGCCGCGTCGCCGAAGCGCTGCGTGACGATCTGCTGGCGGCGAAGCTGAACGTGAAGCTGGTGAATGCAGGCGATTATAAATTCAAACAAATTGCTGCGGAAAAACTGCTGGTGGTTGTAACGTCCACCCAGGGGGAAGGAGAGCCGCCGGAAGAAGCGGTCGCATTGCATAAGTTCCTGTTCTCTAAGAAAGCGCCGAAGCTGGACGGGACCGCGTTCGCCGTCTTTGGTCTCGGCGATACCTCTTATGAATTTTTCTGCCAGTCCGGCAAAGATTTCGACAACAAGCTGGCCGAGCTCGGCGCGGAACGTCTGCTCGATCGCGTCGATGCCGACGTTGAATATCAGGCCGCGGCCGCTGAATGGCGCGCGCGCGTGGTTGAGGCGCTGAAGGCCCGTGCGCCGGTCGCTGCGCCCGCTCAGCTGGCCACCAGCGGCGCGGTGAATGATATTCACACCAGCCCATATACCAAAGAAGCGCCCCTGACGGCGACCCTGTCGGTCAATCAGAAAATCACCGGCCGCAATTCAGAAAAAGATGTGCGCCATATCGAAATAGACCTCGGTGATTCCGGTCTGCGCTATCAGCCGGGCGACGCCCTGGGCGTCTGGTACCAGAACGATCCTCAGCTGGTGAAAGAGCTGGTGGAGCTGCTGTGGCTGAAAGGCGACGAGCCGGTGACCGTTGAGGGCAAAACTCTGCCGCTGTCGGAAGCCCTGCAGTGGCATTTTGAGCTGACGGTTAACACCGCGACTATCGTTGAAAACTACGCCACCCTGACGCGCAGCGAATCGCTGCTGCCGCTGGTGGGCGATAAAGCTCAGTTGCAGCAGTATGCCGCCGCGACGCCGATCGTCGATATGGTCCGTTTCTCTCCGGCGCAGCTGGACGCCGAGGCGTTAATCGGTCTGCTGCGTCCGCTGACGCCGCGCCTGTATTCTATTGCTTCCTCACAGGCGGAAGTGGAGAGCGAGGTGCATGTCACCGTAGGCGTGGTGCGCTATGAAATTGAAGGCCGCGCCCGGGCTGGCGGCGCCTCCAGCTTCCTCGCCGACCGCGTGGAAGAGGATGGCGAAGTCCGTGTCTTTATCGAACACAACGACAACTTTCGTCTGCCAGCCAACCCGGAGACCCCGGTGATCATGATTGGCCCGGGCACCGGTATTGCGCCGTTCCGCGCCTTTATGCAGCAGCGCGCTGCGGACGGAGCGCAAGGCAAGAACTGGTTGTTCTTCGGCAACCCGCACTTCACCGAAGATTTCCTCTATCAGGTGGAGTGGCAGAGCTATGTGAAGGAAGGTCTGCTGACCCGTATCGATCTGGCCTGGTCCCGCGATCAACAACAAAAAATCTATGTGCAGGACAAACTGCGCGAGCAGGGGGCCGAGCTGTGGCGCTGGATCAATGACGGCGCCCACATTTATGTCTGCGGCGACGCCAATCGTATGGCGAAGGACGTGGAAAACACCTTACTGGAAGTGATTGCCGAATACGGCGCGATGGACGCCGAAGCGGCGGACGAATTTTTAAGTGAGCTGCGCGTTGAGCGCCGTTATCAGCGAGATGTCTACTAATGAGCGAAAAACATCCGGGGCCTTTAGTGGTCGAAGGTAAACTGAGCGATGCCGAGCGCATGAAGCTTGAGAGCAACTACCTGCGCGGCACCATTGCGGAAGATTTAAACGACGGTCTGACCGGCGGTTTTAAAGGCGATAACTTCCTGCTGATCCGTTTCCACGGCATGTACCAGCAGGACGATCGCGATATCCGCGCGGAGCGCGCCGCCCAGAAGCTGGAGCCGCGTCATGCGATGCTGCTCCGCTGCCGTCTGCCGGGCGGGGTGATCACCACCACCCAGTGGAAGGCGATCGATAAGTTTGCCGCTGAGAACACCATTTACGGCAGTATTCGCCTGACCAACCGGCAGACCTTTCAGTTCCACGGCATTCTGAAAAAGAACGTCAAGCCGGTGCATCAGATGCTGCACTCGGTGGGGCTGGACGCGCTGGCCACCGCCAACGATATGAACCGTAACGTGCTGTGCACCTCCAACCCCTACGAGTCGCAGCTGCACGCTGAGGCCTACGAGTGGGCGAAAAAGATCTCTGAGCATCTGCTGCCGCGTACCCGCGCTTATGCCGAGATCTGGCTGGATCAGAAAAAGGTCGCCACTACCGACGAAGAGCCGATCCTCGGCCAGACCTATCTGCCGCGTAAGTTTAAAACCACGGTGGTGATCCCGCCGCAGAACGATATCGATCTGCACGCTAACGACATGAACTTCGTGGCGATTGCCGAAAATGGCAAGCTGGTAGGCTTTAACCTGCTGGTGGGCGGCGGTCTCTCTATCGAACATGGTAACAAAAAAACCTACGCCCGCACGGCGAGCGAATTCGGTTATCTGCCGCTGGAGCATACGCTGGCGGTGGCGGAAGCGGTTGTGACCACCCAGCGCGACTGGGGCAACCGTACCGACCGTAAGAATGCGAAAACCAAGTACACCCTTGAGCGCGTCGGTATCGAAACCTTCAAAGCGGAAGTGGAGCGCCGGGCAGGCATTAAGTTTGAGCCGATCCGCCCGTACGAATTTACCGGCCGCGGCGATCGCATCGGCTGGGTGAAGGGGATTGATGATAAGTGGCACCTGACGCTGTTTATTGAAAACGGCCGCATTCTCGATTATCCGGGTCGTCCGCTGAAGACTGGCCTGCTGGAGATTGCTAAGGTCCATCAAGGCGAATTCCGCATCACCGCTAACCAGAACCTGATTGTCGCCAGCGTACCGGAAGATCAGAAGGCGCGGATCGAGAAGCTCGCGCGGGATCATGGCCTGATGAATGCCGTCACCCCGCAGCGCGAAAACTCGATGGCCTGCGTCTCCTTCCCGACCTGTCCGCTGGCGATGGCGGAAGCCGAGCGTTTCCTGCCGTCGTTTATCGACAAGGTGGAAGGGGTGATGAGCAAGCACGGCGTGAGCGATGAGCATATCGTCACCCGCGTCACCGGCTGCCCGAACGGCTGCGGCCGCGCGATGCTGGCGGAAGTGGGACTGGTGGGCAAAGCGCCGGGCCGCTATAACCTGCACATCGGCGGTAACCGCAACGGCACCCGCATCCCGCGGATGTACCGTGAGAATATTACCGAGTCGGAAATTCTCGACTCGCTAGACGAACTGGTAGGGCGCTGGGCGAAAGAGCGCGAAGCGGGTGAAGGCTTCGGCGATTTTACGGTGCGTGCGGGCATCATTCGCCCGGTGCTCGACCCAGCCCGCGATTTCTGGGAATAACATCCTGGTGCCCGGTGGCGCGTAGCGATCCGGGCCAGCGAAACCCGTAGGCCGGACGAACGCAGTGTCGTCCGGCAAAACAGGCAAACGAGGTTCATATGTCCGTACTCGATCTAAACGCGCTTAATGCATTGCCGAAAGTGGAACGCATTCTGGCACTCGCGGAAACCAACGCCCAACTGGAAAAGCTTGACGCCGAAGGGCGTGTGGCGTGGGCGCTGGAAAATCTGCCGGGAAACTATGTGCTGTCGTCGAGCTTTGGCATTCAGGCGGCGGTCAGTTTGCATCTGGTGAATCAGATCCGCCCGGATATTCCGGTGATCCTCACCGATACCGGCTACCTGTTCCCGGAAACCTATCAGTTTATTGACGAGCTGACGGACAAGCTCAAGCTGAACCTGAAGGTCTACCGCGCGGCTGAAAGCGCGGCCTGGCAGGAGGCGCGCTACGGCAAGCTGTGGGAGCAGGGCGTTGAGGGCATTGAGAAATACAATGAGATCAACAAGGTTGAGCCGATGAACCGGGCGCTGAAAGAGCTCAACGCGCAGACGTGGTTTGCCGGTCTGCGCCGCGAGCAGTCGGGCAGCCGGGCTACGCTTCCGGTGCTGGCGGTTCAGCGCGGGGTGTTCAAGGTGCTACCGATTATCGACTGGGATAACCGCACGGTGTATCAGTACCTGCAAAAGCACGGGCTGAAGTACCACCCGCTGTGGGATCAGGGCTATCTGTCGGTAGGCGATACCCACACCACCCGCAAATGGGAGCCGGGCATGGCAGAAGAAGAGACCCGGTTCTTCGGGCTTAAACGCGAGTGCGGATTGCACGAGGGTTAAGCTGTTAGCTCTTCCTCTGAGTGATAATTCAAAAAGAACACGCGGGCGATACCGCGCGTTCTTTTGTGCGTATTAGCTTTTCTTCTCCACCTTCGCCAGCTCTTTCACCAGCGGCAGCATGACTTTCACTACCTCGCGTCCGCGGTGTTCGATGCGCCCGGGCAGCGCGTGGTCGATATACTGCTGATTATCCAGCTGGACGTCATGCCAACTGGTTCCCTGCGGGAAACTGGCCGATTTGCTCCGCTGCTGATAGCCATCTTTTTTGCCGAGTGACCAGTTAGTCGCCTCGACCGACAGCACCGGGATCCCGGCGTTGTCGAAGACGCTGGCGTCATTGCAGCAGCTGGTGCCTTTCGGATAAGCCGGGTTGAGTCCCGGGTTGGTGTAGGCGGCGATGCCCTTGCTGCGAGCGATAGCCAGCGCGCGATCGCGGGTCAGCTTGCGCACCGAGGCCGGCGTGCTGCGGCCGCTGTTGAAGTAAAGCTTATCGCCCACCACCAGATTATCGAGATTGATCACCAGCAGGGTATTTTTCTTTTCCGCTTCGCTCATCCGCTGCAGCAGGTTTTGCGCGCCGAGACGGCCTTCCTCTTCACCGCTGGTGGCGATAAAGCGGATGCCATAGCGGGTAGGGACGTTCTTTAAATGCTCCGCCAGCTCCAGCAATACGCCAAGTCCCATCGCGTTGTCGTCGATGCCCTGCAGCGTCAGGCCGCCGAGGTTGTTCTCCACGTCTTTATCGCTCTGCGGCGCATAGGTGTCGAGGTGTGCCATGATAATAATCTGCTGGCGCACTTTACCTTCATGGGCGGCGATCACCGTACTGCCGGTGGCGTTATGCCAGTTCTTGCGCTGATTGCTGTCGGTAAAGATATAGCGGGTATTGAAGCTTCGCACGTCGCTCTGATACCCCATCAGGGCGAACTGCTGGCGCAGATAGTCAGCTGAGAGCATTTCCGGCGGCGTTCCGGTCATTCGTCCCGGGAAGACGGTGGCGATATGGCGGGCCTGGCTACTGGCGGTGTCGCCCAGCGCGCTGAATGCGGGGGCGGCGGCAAAAACAAAACCGGTGCCGAGCGCCAGCGGAAGCAGACGGCGGCACAACGCGGAAAACATAAGGGGTCCTTACACGAACAAGACAATTTGACGCGTACAGTATGAAACTGTGACCGCGGTTAAACAATTTCAATTGCTCTTAAATAGCGGAAAAATAGCGCGTTAAGCACTTTTTGATATTTGTATTTCCGCCGCGTTATTCCTTTGCGTCACAACTCATTCCATTTCGTAATTTCATTTGCTCTAAGGCGCACCCTATAGTCGCAGTATCGCTGAATGTAAGAGAGTTGTTGCACCGTGGATTACTTGCCCCTTTTTGCCGAACTGAAACAAAGGCCCGTGCTGGTGATCGGCGGCGGCGAGATTGCTGAACGTAAGATCAAGTTCTTGCTGCGCGCCCAGGCGCAGGTGCAGGTGGTCGCTGAAACGCTGTCACCGGCGCTGGCCGATCTGGCTGCGCGCCAGGCACTCAGCTGGCGGGCGACGGAATTCAGCGACTCGCTGGTGGATGATGTCTTTCTGGTGATTGCGGCCACCGAGGATGAGGCGCTTAACCAGCGGGTATTTGCGGCAGCTAACGCGCGCTACCGGTTGGTCAACGTGGTGGATAACCAGGCGCTGTGCTCGTTTGTTTTCCCTTCTATCGTCGACCGTTCGCCGCTGCTGGTGGCGATCTCCTCCAGCGGTAAAGCGCCGGTGCTGTCGCGCATTCTGCGTGAAAAAATCGAAGCGCTGCTGCCGACGAATCTCGGTCGGCTGGCGGAATCAGCAAGCTACTGGCGCAACCATCTGAAAACCCGCCTGACGACTACCGAAGCGCGTCGCCGCTTCTGGGAGCGCGTCTTTACCGGCCGCTTCGCCAGCCTGATGGTGGCGGGCAACTCTGCGGAGGCGGAAAAGGCGCTGCAGGATGAGCTGGATAAGCCCGAACGTGAGACGGGAGAAATTATTCTGGTTGGCGCCGGGCCGGGCGATGCCGGGCTGCTGACCCTTCGCGGTCTGCAGGCGATCCAGCAGGCGGACGTGGTTTTCCACGATCATCTGGTGACTCAGCCGGTTCTCGAGCTGGTGCGCCGCGATGCCGAACTTATTTGCGTCGGCAAACGCGCCGGCGAGCACTCGGTGCCGCAGCATGAAACCAATCAGCTGCTGGTGGAGGCGGCGAAGGCGGGGAAAACCGTCGTGCGCCTGAAGGGCGGCGATCCGTTTATTTTTGGCCGCGGCGCAGAAGAGCTGCAGGCTGCCGCCGAGGCGGGGATCCCGTTCCAGGTGGTGCCGGGCGTCACCGCAGCCGCCGGGGCGACGGCCTACGCCGGTATTCCGCTGACCCATCGCGATTATGCGCAAAGCGCCGTCTTTGTCACCGGCCACTATAAGCCGGACAGCGCCCCCTTCGACTGGTCGCTGCTGGCGAAGAGCCAACAGACGCTGGCGATCTACATGGGCACCATGAAGGCAGCGGAAATCAGCGCGCAGCTGATCGCCCACGGTCGCGACAGCGACACGCCGGTGGCGGTAATTTCCCGTGGCACCCGTGACGATCAGCAGACGATAACCGGCACATTGCAACAACTCGAACACCTGGCGAAAGACGCCCCGATGCCCGCCCTGCTGGTGGTAGGCGAAGTGGTGCAGCTGCATCAGCAGCTCGCCTGGTTTCAACATACATCATCCGCCGAGGGGTTTAACGCTTCGGTGGTCAATCTGGCTTAAGGAACGGTTATGGACCAAAAACGACTCACTCACCTGCGGCAACTGGAGGCGGAAAGCATCCATATTATTCGTGAGGTGGCCGCCGAATTTTCTAACCCGGTAATGATGTACTCAATCGGGAAAGATTCCAGCGTAATGCTGCATCTGGCGCGCAAAGCGTTTTATCCGGGAACCCTGCCGTTCCCGCTGCTGCACGTCGATACCGGCTGGAAATTCCGTGAGATGTATGAGTTCCGCGACCGGACCGCCAAAGCCTACGGCTGTGAGCTGCTGGTGCATAAAAACCCGGAAGGGGTGGCGATGGGCATCAACCCGTTTGTCCACGGCAGCGCCAAGCATACCGATATCATGAAAACCGAAGGCCTGAAGCAGGCGCTGAACAAATACGGCTTTGACGCCGCGTTCGGCGGCGCGCGTCGCGACGAAGAGAAATCCCGCGCGAAAGAGCGCATCTACTCCTTCCGCGACCGTTTCCACCGCTGGGACCCGAAAAATCAGCGTCCGGAGCTGTGGCACAACTACAACGGCCAGATTAACAAAGGCGAAAGCATCCGCGTCTTCCCGCTCTCCAACTGGACCGAGCTGGATATCTGGCAGTACATCTATCTGGAAAATATTGAAATCGTGCCGCTGTATCTGGCCGCTGAGCGTCCGGTGCTGGAGCGCGACGGTATGCTGATGATGATCGATGACGACCGTATCGATCTGCAGCCGGGCGAGGTGATTGAAAAACGGATGGTGCGTTTCCGTACCCTCGGCTGCTGGCCGCTGACCGGCGCGGTGGAGTCTGAAGCGCAGACGCTGCCGGAAATTATTGAAGAGATGCTGGTATCGACCACCAGCGAACGTCAGGGGCGCGTCATTGACCGCGACCAGGCCGGCTCGATGGAGCTGAAGAAACGTCAGGGGTATTTCTAAGGAGCCGCCATGAACACGACCATTGCCCAACAAATTGCCAACGAAGGCGGCGTAGAAGCTTACCTGCACGCGCAACAGCACAAGAGCCTGCTGCGTTTTTTGACCTGCGGCAGCGTCGATGACGGCAAAAGCACCTTAATTGGCCGCCTGCTGCACGATACGCGCCAGATCTATGAAGACCAGCTCTCTTCGCTGCACAACGACAGCAAGCGTCACGGCACCCAGGGCGAAAAGCTGGACCTGGCGCTGCTGGTGGACGGCCTGCAGGCCGAGCGCGAGCAGGGCATCACCATCGACGTGGCCTATCGCTACTTCTCAACCGAAAAACGCAAATTTATCATCGCCGACACCCCGGGGCACGAGCAGTACACGCGCAATATGGCCACCGGCGCGTCCACCTGCGACCTGGCGATCCTGCTGATCGATGCGCGCAAGGGCGTGCTCGACCAGACCCGCCGTCACAGCTTCATCTCGACGCTGCTGGGCATTAAACACCTGGTAGTGGCGATCAACAAAATGGATCTCGTCGAGTTTAGCGAAGCGCGCTTCAACGAGATCCGGGAAGATTATCTGACCTTTGCCGAGCAGCTGCCGGGCAACCTTGATATCCGCTTTGTGCCGTTGTCGGCGCTGGAAGGCGATAATGTCGCCAGCCAGAGCGCGAATATGCCGTGGTACAGTGGCCCGACGCTGCTGGAAGTCCTCGAAACCGTAGAGATCCAGCGGGTGGTCGAGAGCCAGCCGCTGCGCTTCCCGGTGCAGTATGTTAACCGTCCGAACCTTGATTTCCGCGGCTTCTCCGGCACGGTCGCCTCCGGTACCGTGCAGGTTGGCCAGCGTCTGAAGGTGCTGCCGTCGGGCGTCGAATCGAGCGTGGCGCGTATCGTCACCTTCGACGGCGACCTGCAGGAAGCCGCCGCCGGCGAAGCCATTACCCTTGTGCTGAAAGATGAAATCGACATCAGTCGCGGCGACCTGCTGGTTGACGCGCAAGCCTCGCTGCCGGCGGTACAAAGCGCCAGCATCGACGTGGTGTGGATGGCCGAACAGCCGCTGACCCCGGGCCAGAGCTACGACATCAAAATCGCCGGCAAGAAGACCCGCGCTCGCGTCGACGCTATCCGCTACCAGGTCGATATTAACAACCTGACCCAGCGTGAAGTCGAGTCTCTGCCGCTGAACGGCATCGGCCTGGTGGAGCTGACCTTTGACGAACCTTTAGTGCTGGATCCGTATCAGCAAAACCCGGTGACCGGCGGGCTTATCTTTATCGATCGCCTGACCAACGTCACCGTCGGCGCCGGGATGGTCAACGAGCCGCACCTGCAGGCATCGACTTCGGCATCACAGTACAGCGCCTTCGAGCTGGAGCTGAACCAGCTGATCCGTAAACATTTCCCGCACTGGGACGCCCGCGACCTGCTGGGAGGCAAATAATGGCCCAGCATGACGAAAACGTCGTCTGGCATGCCCACCCTGTGACCCAACAGCAGCGGGAACAGCATCACGGCCATCGCGGCGTGGTGCTGTGGTTTACCGGCCTTTCGGGGTCGGGTAAATCCACCGTCGCCGGGGCGCTGGAGGAGGCCCTGCATGAGCGCGGCGTCAGCACCTATCTGCTGGACGGCGATAACGTGCGCCATGGCCTGTGCAGCGACCTGGGATTCAGCGATGAGGATCGCAAAGAGAACATTCGCCGCGTCGGGGAAGTGGCCAGGCTGATGGTCGATGCCGGGCTGGTGGTATTGACGGCATTTATATCTCCGCACCGTGCGGAACGGCAGATGGTGCGCGAGCGCCTCGGGGAAGGACGCTTTATCGAAGTGTTCGTCGATACCCCGCTGGCCATCTGCGAGGCGCGGGATCCGAAAGGATTGTATAAGAAAGCGCGGGCAGGGGAATTACGCAATTTCACCGGTATAGACTCGGTCTATGAGGCGCCGGAAAAGGCGGAAATTCATCTGGATGGTGAACAATTGGTAACAAATTTGGTGCACCAACTATTAGACCTGCTGCAACAGAGCGATATTATCAGATCCTGAAACGGCAGCGGCATCGAGGGGTGCCGGTTGCCCGGTCTACAGGATTCGATATGCGCAATACCCAGAACCTCAGTATTATTCGTTCAGAACCGCCTCCGGCGATCGGCGACGAGACCACCTGGTCTTTGTCGGGCGCTGCCGTGGGCTTTATTTCGTGGCTGCTGGCGCTGGGTATTCCCTTCCTTCTCTATGGCAGTAATACACTCTTCTTTCTCCTCTACACCTGGCCATTCTTCCTTGCGTTGATGCCGGTGGCGGTGGTGGTCGGTATTGCGCTGCACTCTCTGCTCAATGGCAAACTGCTCTATAGCGTCAGCGCGACCATCCTGACCGTTGGGCTGATGTTTGCGCTACTCTTCCTCTGGCTGTTGGGATAACCCGTTGCTGGTATGAATCAAGCATGGGTATCGACAGCAAAAATATGGTACAGTCCCCGCGTTACGCGGCATCGTCCGCGCGCCCCGGTAGCGTACCCGGGCGAGTTTTGGGATGATGATGCCGTTTTTCAGGGGGCAGGATGGGTAAACTAACGCTGCTATTATTAGCTTTGCTGGTCTGGCTACAGTATTCGCTGTGGTTCGGTAAAAACGGCCTGCATGACTACACGCGGGTTAACGACGACGTCACCGCCCAGCAGGCGACTAACGCCAAATTAAAAGCACGCAACGATCAGCTGTTTGCCGAAATTGACGACCTCAACGGCGGGCAGGAAGCGATTGAGGAGCGTGCGCGCAATGAACTCAGCATGACCCGCCCGGGCGAAACCTTCTATCGTCTGGTACCGGATGCGTCTAAACGCAATCAGGCATCGGGGCAACAGCAGAACAATCGATAACCAGGCCCAGGATTACAACATGGCAGCCACTTTTCCGGGCGTTTGCGCCGTGGTGCCGGCAGCCGGTTTCGGCCGCCGCATGCAAACGGAATGCCCGAAACAATATCTCTCAATCGGTAACAAAACGATTCTCGAACACGCGGTCGCCGCGCTGCTGGCGGATGCGCGCGTCCAGCGGGTGGTGATTGCCGTCAGCCCCGGCGATCGCCGCTTCAGCCAGCTGCCGCTGGCGCAGCATCCGCAGATTACCGTGGTGGATGGCGGCGCCGAGCGTGCCGATTCGGTGCTCGCCGGCCTGCAGGCGTTGCCGGAGGCGCAGTGGGTGCTGGTGCATGACGCCGCGCGCCCCTGCCTGCATCAGGACGACCTCAGCCGCCTGCTGTCGCTCTGCGAAACCAGCCGCGTCGGCGGGATCCTTGCGGCGCCAGTGCGCGACACCATGAAGCGCGCCGAGCCGGACAAAACCGCTATTGCCCATACCGTCGACCGCAATGACCTGTGGCATGCGCTCACCCCGCAATTTTTCCCTCGCGAGCTGCTGGTGGATTGCCTCACTCGCGCGCTAAACGAGGGAGCCACTATCACCGATGAAGCCTCGGCGCTGGAGTACTGCGGCTTCCATCCGCAGCTGGTCGCCGGACGCGCGGATAATATTAAAGTGACGCGCCCGGAAGACCTGGCGCTGGCTGAATTTTACCTCACCCGTTCCCGACACCAGGAGAAAGCTTAATGCGAATTGGACATGGTTTTGACGTACACGCTTTTGGCGGTGAAGGCCCAATCATCATTGGCGGGGTACGCATTCCTTATGAAAAAGGGCTGCTGGCCCACTCCGACGGCGACGTCGCGCTGCATGCGCTGACCGACGCGCTGCTTGGCGCCGCGGCGCTGGGCGATATCGGCAAGCTGTTCCCCGATACCGATCCGGCGTTTAAAGGCGCCGATAGCCGCGAACTGCTGCGCGAAGCATGGCGCCGCATTCAGGCCAGGGGCTATACGCTCGGCAACGTCGACGTCACGATTATTGCCCAGGCGCCGAAAATGCTGCCGCATATTCCGCAGATGCGCGTCTTTATCGCTGAGGATCTCGGCTGCCATATGGACGACGTCAACGTGAAAGCGACCACCACCGAGAAGCTCGGCTTCACCGGCCGCGGGGAAGGGATCGCCTGCGAAGCGGTTGCGCTGCTGCGTAAGGCCGACAAATGATCGCCTTTGACCAACTGACCTGGCTGCACGGCAAACCGCAGAGCAGTGGGCTACTGAAAGCCAATCCGGAAGATTTTCTGGTGGTGGAAGATCTGGGCTTTGCCCCGGACGGCGAAGGCGAACACGTGCTGGTGCGGATCCTGAAAAACGGCTGCAATACGCGCTTTGTCGCCGACGCGCTGGCGAAATTCCTTAAGATCCACGCCCGTGAAGTGAGCTTCGCCGGGCAAAAGGATAAGCACGCGGTCACCGAGCAGTGGCTGTGCGCCCGGGTGCCCGGCAAAGAGATGCCGGACCTGAGCAAATTTCAGCTCGAGGGCTGCCAGGTACTGGAATATGCTCGCCATAAGCGTAAGCTGCGTTTAGGCGCGCTGAAAGGCAACCAGTTTACCGTGATCCTGCGCGAGATTAGCGATCGCCAGGACGTGGAGACGCGTCTGCAGGCCATCGCTGAACGGGGAGTGCCGAACTATTTCGGCGCGCAGCGCTTTGGCATTGGCGGCAGTAACCTGCAGGGCGCCATGCGCTGGGCGGAGAGCGGCGCGCCAGTGCGCGATCGCAATAAGCGCAGTTTTTGGTTGTCGGCAGCCCGCAGCGCGTTGTTTAATCAGCAAGTGAGTATTAGATTAAAAAAAACGGAATTTAATCAGGTCGTTGATGGCGATGCGCTACAATTAGCGGGGCGCGGGAGCTGGTTTGTCGTCACACCGGAAGAACTCGAGGTTTCGCAGGCGCGGGTGCATAACCGCGAACTGATGATTACGGCCACGCTGCCGGGCAGCGGCGACTGGGGAAGCCAGCGCGACGCCCTGGCTTTCGAGCAGGCCGCGATCGCCGAGGAAACCGCGTTGCAGGCGCTGCTGGTACGGGAGAAAGTCGAGGCGGCGCGCCGGGCGATGCTTCTCTATCCACAGCAGCTCAGCTGGAACTGGTGGGATGACGTAACCGTTGAACTGCGTTTCTGGCTGCCGGCGGGCAGCTTCGCCACCAGCGTGGTCAGGGAGCTTATCAATACAACGGGTGACTATGCGAATATTGCTGAGTAACGATGACGGGATCCATGCGCCGGGGATACAGACCCTGGCGAAGGCCTTAAGGGAGTTTGCCGAGGTCCAGGTGGTTGCACCCGATCGTAACCGCAGCGGGGCCTCAAATTCGCTGACGCTGGAATCGTCCCTGCGTACGTTTACCTTTGAAAATGGCGACATCGCCGTCCAGATGGGCACCCCGACCGACTGTGTCTATCTCGGCGTGAACGCGCTGATGCGCCCGCGTCCGGACATCGTGGTTTCCGGCATTAATGCCGGCCCCAACCTGGGCGACGACGTCATCTATTCCGGCACCGTGGCCGCGGCGATGGAAGGCCGTCATCTGGGGTTCCCCGCGCTGGCCGTGTCGCTGAACGGCTATCAGCATTACGATACCGCCGCGGCGGTAACCTGCACCATTCTGCGCGCCTTAAGCCGCGAGCCGCTGCGTACCGGGCGGATCCTTAACATCAACGTACCGGATCTCCCGCTTGATCAAATCAAGGGCATTCGCGTGACCCGCTGCGGCAATCGCCATCCGGCCGACCAGGTGATCCCGCAAAAAGATCCGCGCGGCAACATCCTGTACTGGATTGGTCCGCCGGGCGATAAGCGCGATGCCGGGCCGGGCACCGATTTTGCGGCAGTGGATGAAGGCTATGTTTCCGTGACGCCATTGCACGTCGATTTAACCGCCCATCAGGCGCATGAGGTGGTCACCGATTGGCTGGAACGTGTCGGGGTTGACAGGCAATGGTAAGTAAACGTGTTGAAAGTTTGTTGAATCAACTGCGCACGCAGGGCATCGTCGATGAACGTGTCCTCGAGGCGATCGCGCTGGTCCCGCGCGAAAAGTTTGTTGATGAAGCCTTTGAACATAAAGCGTGGGAAAACACCGCGCTGCCGATTGGCCAGGGGCAGACCATCTCCCAGCCGTATATGGTGGCGCGGATGACCGAGCTGCTGACGCTGACGCCGGAGTCGCGGGTGCTGGAGATCGGCACCGGTTCCGGCTACCAGACGGCCATCCTGGCGCATCTGGTGCATCACGTATGCTCGGTAGAGCGAATTAAGAGTTTACAGTGGCAGGCGCGTCGTCGCCTGAAACAACTTGATTTACATAATGTTTCAACCCGTCATGGCGATGGGTGGCAAGGTTGGCAGGCGCGGGCGCCGTTTGATGCCATTATTGTGACGGCGGCGCCGCCGGAAATACCGACCGCGCTGCTGGCGCAGCTGGATGATGACGGCGTGCTGGTGCTGCCGGTCGGCGAAGAGCATCAGTTTCTCAAACGGATCCGTCGTCGGGGCAACGAATTTATCATTGATACCGTCGAGGCCGTTCGCTTTGTTCCCCTGGTGAAGGGGGAGCTGGCCTGAGACCCGGATTATTCCAGGTTTTTTTTGCCTGACTTTAGGCGTAGGGTGGACACATTTTTCAGTGTCCTGGCCGGGCGCCGCCCGGTAAGCAAGATATTGGCAGTTAACATATTCCTGGGGGATAAATGAGCGCGGGAAGCACCAAATTTACCGTCAGCCGTATTGCGGCTCTTTCACTGGTTTCACTCTGGCTGGCCGGGTGTACCAACACCAATAATCCGCCTGCGCCGGTTAGCTCTGCCGGCGGCGCCGCCTCTTCCAGCACCAACTCCGGCATGCTGATTACGCCGCCACCCTCCGGCGTCAAGTCCGCTCCTCAGGCGCAGCCGATTCAGCCGATGCAGACCCAGACCATTCAGCCGCAGCCGGCGCCGGTGGCGCAGGAGCCGGTACAGACGGTAAATGGCCGGATCGTTTACAACCGCAAATATGGCGATATTCCGAAAGGTAGCTATACCGGCGGCAGTACCTATACGGTAAAACGCGGCGACACGCTATTCTATATCGCCTGGGTCACCGGCAACGATTTCCGCGACCTGGCGCAACGCAACAATATCCCGGCCCCGTACGCGCTGAACGTGGGGCAGGTACTGCAGGTCGGTAACGCCTCAGGCCAGCCGATCACCGGCGAAAACGCCGTTTCTCAGGCCAGCGCAAGAGCGAGCGGCGGTGCGACGACCAGCACAACTTCTGCACAAAAATCGACCGCGGTGGTTGCTTCACAACCGACTATTACGTATTCTGAATCTTCAGGTGAACAGAGTGCTACCAAGATGTTGCCTAATAATAAACCAGCGACTACAACCACAACGGTTGTCGCGCCGGTGACGGCACCAACAACGGTGAGCACAACCCAGCCGACTGCAAGCAGTACGTCAACCAGTTCGCCGATCTCAACATGGCGCTGGCCGACTGATGGCAAGGTTATCGAGAACTTTAGCGGCGCGGAAGGCGGCAATAAAGGTATCGATATTGCAGGCAGTAAGGGACAGGCTATTGTCGCGACCGCCGATGGGCGCGTCGTCTATGCCGGTAACGCACTGCGCGGCTACGGTAATCTTATTATCATCAAACACAACGATGATTACCTGAGTGCCTACGCTCATAACGATACCATGCTGGTTCGGGAGCAACAGGAAGTCAAAGCGGGGCAGAAAATCGCTACCATGGGTAGCACCGGAACCAGCTCAACAAGATTACATTTTGAAATTCGTTACAAGGGGAAATCCGTCAACCCGCTGCAGTACTTACCGCAGCGATAATTTGGCAAAGTACGGATAAGCGAAGCATCAGCTAACAGGCGCCAGGGCGGTGTCTACGTTCCTCTCGCAGAGAGGGCAGGGGAAATCGTCCAGGCGTCGTTTGTTGATGTGCCGTGGAAGGTGCTTTGCTCAGGGATCACGGGTAGGAGCCACCTTTATGAGTCAGAATACGCTGAAAGTTCATGATTTAAATGAAGACGCGGAATTTGATGAGAACGGAATTGAGGTTTTCGACGAGAAAGCCTTAGTAGAAGAGGAACCCAGTGATAGCGATCTGGCTGAGGAAGAGCTGCTGTCGCAAGGCGCAACCCAGCGCGTACTTGACGCCACTCAGCTTTATCTTGGAGAGATTGGTTATTCCCCACTGCTGACCGCGGAAGAGGAAGTCTATTTCGCGCGTCGCGCACTGCGTGGTGATGTCGCTTCACGCCGTCGCATGATTGAAAGTAACTTGCGTCTGGTGGTGAAGATTGCCCGTCGTTACAGCAATCGTGGTCTGGCGTTGCTGGATCTGATTGAAGAAGGTAACCTCGGCCTGATCCGCGCCGTTGAGAAGTTTGACCCGGAACGTGGGTTCCGTTTTTCGACCTACGCGACCTGGTGGATCCGCCAGACTATTGAACGGGCGATCATGAACCAAACCCGTACGATCCGTTTGCCGATCCATATTGTTAAAGAGCTGAACGTCTATCTGCGTACCGCGCGCGAGTTGTCCCATAAGCTGGACCACGAGCCTAGCGCGGAAGAGATCGCCGAACAGCTGGACAAACCGGTCGATGACGTCAGCCGTATGCTGCGTCTGAACGAGCGCATCACCTCCGTGGATACTCCGCTGGGTGGCGATTCAGAAAAAGCGCTGCTGGATATTCTGGCCGATGAGAAAGAGAACGGCCCGGAAGACACCACGCAGGACGATGATATGAAGCAAAGTATCGTCAAATGGCTGTTCGAACTGAACGCCAAGCAGCGTGAAGTTCTGGCACGTCGTTTTGGTCTGCTGGGTTATGAAGCTGCCACGCTGGAGGATGTGGGCCGTGAAATTGGCCTGACCCGCGAACGCGTGCGGCAGATCCAGGTGGAAGGTCTGCGTCGCCTGCGGGAAATTCTGCAGGGACAGGGGCTGAATATCGAAGCGCTCTTCCGCGAATAAGACGTTTTCTGTCAAAAAGGCCCCCTCGAAAGTCGGGGCCTTTTTCTTTGGGCTAGCCGAGGCGGGTTTCCTGCAGATGGCGCCAGACAATTTTCCCTTCCGCTTGTTGAAAAATCGCCGTCGACCAGCGAACGTTCTGACTGCTATCCGCCAGCGTTTGGCTTTCACGATATAGCACTGCGGCGCCGTCGTGCCACTCGCTGATGATTTCCATCTGATCCACTACGATATCTAACCCCGGACGGCTGCCGCCGGCGTGGTGGAAAAAACGGCTCACCGTTGGGTAGTCCATCTTCTCACCGCTCAAGGGGATCATGGTAAAATCGGCGGCAAAACGCTTCATCAGCGCCTCAGCGCTTCCTTCGCCATGGCTTAACCAGCGTTCGATAAGGACATGGGCATCGAGGACTTCCTGCAGATAAGGATTCATGACTTCTCCAGAGTGGTGTGCAGGCGATGGATAATCGCCCGATTATTCAGCCGCAGGCAAAACAGCAGCGGCAACAGGGTAATGACGGCGGCGCTGATAAATACCCCCTGCCAGGCGTAGGCCGGCGGGAATACCCTCAGCAGCAGGGCGAGCAGGGCGCTGCCGGCAAAGAAGCTGAGCTGGCGGTTAAGATTCCATATCGCGCTGGCGTCAGGCATCTCTTCGGCAGGCGTATGCAGGAAAGCGCTGCTTTGCGCGGTGCTGCTGCATAAGCTGCCTCCGCCGCCCATCAGCGTAAAGGCCAGAATCAACAGCGCCAGCGGGCTGTCCGCATCGATCTTCAGCAGCAGCATGATCCCCATCGCCTGAAGCAGGCAGCCGATGATGACCAGCGGCCGGGGCCCGAAGCGGTTGAAATATCTGCCGGTAAAGGTGATGGCGGCAAACGAGGCCAGCGACCAGGGCACCATCAGGGCACCGATTGCCCCCGGCGCCATCCCGGTGACGCGTTGCAGGTAGTACATCCCCACCACGTTGACGCCAATAAACATCCCCGGCACGCAGAGGTAGATCAGCATCGCGAAGCGCAGCAGGGGATCGGCCAGCAGCGACAGTGGAAGAAAGCGAGTCGGGCGAACCGGACCGGGGGTGTCGTTCAGCCATCGCACCGCCAGCACAAAGGTTAGCAGAGCCACAGGCAGGCTGGCGAAAAAGACCCAGCGCCAGCTGAACGCCTCGACTAACAGGCCGCCGATCGCCGGCGAGCAGGCGGGGGCCAGCAGGCCGACCAGCATCACCGCCGCCGACAGCTTCGCCCGCTCATGCGGCTGAAACAGCGGCCACGTCAGCGCCTGGCCGAGGGGGATTAACAGCCCGCCGCCCATCCCCTGCAGCGTCCGCCATAAAATTAGTTCGCTCAGGCTGTTGGCAAGTCCTGCCGCCAGCGCGCCGAGGCTGAACAGCCCCAGCGAGAGTAAAAACAGCCGTTTCGCCCCCCAGCGCTCGCTGAGCCAGGCGCTGAACGGCACAACGACCGTCAGACCGAGAATATAGGCATTACTGACCCACGCCAGTTGCGAGACGGAAACCGCCAGCGCGCGGCTGATTGCCGGAAAGGCGATGCTGGCGATAAACATATTGATCAAATCGAGAAAAAAGCCGAACAGAAAAACGGTGGCAACGCGGTGGCGGTAGGTCATGGTTCACTCCCTCAGACAGGCGGCTACTGTAAACCTGCCGCAGCGAGGGATAAACGGGACTAATCGGGATATACTGTCTGAATATTTTTGACAATCATCCGGACGACGATGCTTAATCTTCAGCGCGTGACCATGTTTATCGCCGTGGTAGATGCCGGCAGTTTCACCCTGGCCGCAGCGGCGCTGGGGCAGACCAAGGCAGTGGTCAGCTTTAACGTACGGCAGCTGGAAAATGAGCTGGGGGTGACGCTGCTGCTGCGTTCGACGCGGCGTTTGCGGCTCACTGACGCCGGGGTGCTGTTCTATCAGCGCGGGGTGGCGCTCCTGAACGCGGCGGAAAATCTCCAGGATGAAGTGCGGGCCAGCCATAGCGGCTTAAGCGGGGAGCTACGGATCACCACCACGCCGGAGTATGGCGCGCAGGTTATCATTCCAGCGCTGGCCGCGTTCGCCCGTCGTCATCCGGCGCTGCGGGTGCGCCACGTCTCCTCCTCCCATCATGCCGACCTCATTTCAGAACGATTTGATGTGGCGATACGCCTCGGTACGCTGGCCGATTCCCGCTATCGGGCGACGCGGATAGCCAGTTTCGCGATCCTGCCCGTCGCCTCTCCGGCCTGGCTGGCAAGCCATCCGGTGCAGACGCTGTCAGATCTGGCGCAAGCTGAGTGGATTATTCACGAGCGCCTGCCGACGCCGCTGCGCTGGCAGCTGCGCACGGATCACCAGACAGAGGTGGATTTCTCGATAGCCAGCGCGCCGCGGTTTTCTGCTGATAGCGCTACGGCGCTGATGAGCTTTGCTCTGGCGGGATGCGGCGTCGCCTTGCTGCCCGCATGGCTGGTAGCCAAAAAGGTGGCGCAGCGGGAGCTGGTGCCGCTCCTGCCGGAATACCATTTCCCACAGCAGGGCGTGTATGCCCTTTATCCCGACTCGCAGCATTTGCCGACCCGGGTGCGGGCATTTATTGACTTCCTGCGCGAGAAGGTCGGTTAAGCGCCCGTTCAGGGCGCCATCATTTTGTGCACCAGCCGGGAGAACTGCTCGCGCTCGTCATCGCTCAGGCGGCCGAGAAACTCGTCATCGACCTCATTGCCCTGCGGAATGGAACGGTTAAGCAACGCCTCGCCTTCGTCGGTCAGATAGACAAAACGGCGGCGTTTATCGGCCGGATCGTGCTCCCGGCGCACCAGGCCGCGCGCTTCCATTCGGCTGAGCATCTCCGCCAGCGTAGCCTTGGTGCTGACCGCCGCTTCAATCAGCGCCACCTGTTCGATCCCGGGGTGCTCCGCTACCGAGCGCATCACCGCATACTGAGGTTTAGTCAGGTCCGGCAACGCCTGCTGCCAGCGGGCGGTATGCTGTTGAAAAAGCTGGCGCAGCAGGTGGAATGCTTCGTTTCGTAACTCCATGAATACTCCGTAACAAAACTGTCACCTCTATGATAGCCGTTCGTACGCCTTTTTATACCCTTTCTGCGTTTTGATTAAAAATGCGCACGTATACGAACGATCTTGCCAATAAGGGCTGGAGGGGGTAGTTTAAATATAAAGTTCGTACACGAACAAAAGTAATGAGGTCTGGAATGAAACTGATTATTGGGATGACGGGGGCCACCGGGGCACCGCTTGGGGTGGCATTGCTGCAGGCGCTGCGCGATATGCCGGAGGTGGAAACCCATCTGGTGATGTCGAAATGGGCCAAAACCACCATCGAGCTGGAAACGCCCTGGACGGCGCGCGAAGTGGCCGCGCTGGCGGACTTTTCCCACAGCCCGGCAGACCAGGCCGCCACCATCTCATCCGGTTCATTTCGTACCGACGGCATGATCGTTATTCCCTGCAGTATGAAAACGCTTGCAGGCATTCGCGCGGGTTATGCCGAAGGGCTGGTGGGCCGCGCGGCGGACGTGGTGCTCAAAGAGGGGCGCAAGCTGGTGTTGGTCCCGCGGGAAATGCCGCTCAGCACGATCCATCTGGAGAACATGCTGGCGCTGTCCCGCATGGGCGTGGCGATGGTCCCGCCCATGCCAGCTTACTACAACCACCCGGAGACGGTTGACGATATCACCAATCATATCGTCACCCGGGTGCTGGATCAGTTTGGCCTCGACTATCACAAAGCGCGCCGCTGGAACGGCTTACGCACGGCAGAACAATTTGCACAGGAGATCGAATAATGGCTTTTGATGATTTGCGCAGCTTTTTGCAGGCGCTGGATGACCAGGGACAACTGCTGAAAATCAGTGAAGAGGTGAACGCTGAGCCCGATCTGGCGGCGGCCGCCAATGCGACCGGACGCATCGGCGACGGTGCCCCGGCGCTGTGGTTCGATAATATTCGCGGCTTTAACGACGCTCGCGTGACGATGAACACCATCGGCTCGTGGCAGAACCATGCCATCTCGCTGGGCCTGCCGCCTAACACGCCGGTGAAAAAGCAGATTGATGAGTTCATTCGCCGCTGGGATAACTTCCCGGTGACGCCAGAGCGCCGCGCCAACCCGGCGTGGGCAGAAAATACTGTTGATGGCGATGATATCAACCTGTTCGATATTCTGCCGCTGTTCCGCCTCAATGATGGTGACGGCGGTTTCTACCTCGATAAAGCCTGTGTCGTTTCACGCGATCCGCTGGATAAAGATAACTTCGGTAAGCAAAACGTCGGTATCTACCGCATGGAAGTGAAAGGCAAGCGCAAGCTCGGCCTGCAGCCGGTACCGATGCACGATATCGCGCTGCATCTGCACAAAGCGGAAGAGCGTGGGGAAGATCTGCCGATCGCCATTACCCTCGGTAACGACCCGATTATTACCCTGATGGGCGCCACGCCGCTGAAATACGATCAGTCTGAATATGAGATGGCTGGCGCGCTGCGCGAGAGCCCGTATCCCATCGCTACCGCGCCGCTGACCGGCTTTGACGTGCCCTGGGGTTCGGAAGTGATCCTCGAAGGGGTCATTGAAGGGCGTAAGCGTGAGATCGAGGGGCCGTTCGGTGAATTTACCGGTCACTACTCCGGCGGTCGTAACATGACGGTAGTGCGTATCGACAAAGTCTCTTATCGCAGCAAACCGATTTTTGAATCGCTCTACCTCGGTATGCCGTGGACCGAGATTGACTATCTGATGGGCCCGGCGACCTGCGTACCGCTGTATCAGCAGCTGAAGGCCGAATTTCCGGAAGTGCAGGCGGTCAACGCCATGTACACCCATGGTCTGCTGGCGATCATCTCCACCAAAAAACGCTACGGCGGTTTTGCCCGCGCGGTGGGCCTGCGGGCGATGACCACTCCCCACGGCCTCGGCTATGTGAAGATGGTGATCATGGTTGATGAAGACGTCGACCCGTTCAACCTGCCGCAGGTGATGTGGGCGCTCTCCTCGAAGGTTAACCCGGCGGGAGACCTGGTGCAGTTGCCGAACATGTCGGTCCTTGAACTTGACCCAGGCTCCAGCCCGGCAGGCATTACCGACAAACTGATTATCGACGCCACCACCCCGGTTGCGCCGGACCTTCGCGGTCACTACAGCCAGCCGGTGCAGGATCTGCCGGAAACCAAAGCCTGGGCTGAAAAACTGACCGCTATGCTGGCCAACCGTAAATAAGGAGAAGAAGATGATTTGTCCACGTTGCGCCGATGA
This sequence comes from Klebsiella sp. P1927, assembly GCF_018204675.1. Lineage (NCBI taxonomy): Bacteria > Pseudomonadati > Pseudomonadota > Gammaproteobacteria > Enterobacterales > Enterobacteriaceae > Klebsiella > Klebsiella sp. P1927. The sequence continues at coordinate 757,014 of NZ_CP073377.1, forward strand.
AAAGATTGAAGTCATGGCGACCTCGCCGGTGAAAGGGGTCTGGACCGTGTATCAGTGCCAGCACTGTCTTTACACCTGGCGAGATACCGAGCCGCTGCGCCGCACCAGCCGCGAACACTATCCGGAAGCGTTCCGCATGACGCAGAAAGATATCGATGAGGCGCCGCAGGTGCCGCACGTACCGCCGCTATTGCCGGAAGATAAGCGTTAATGAAAGGGGCCCGCTAAGTCGGGCCTTTTTTATATTTAGTACAATTATGGAAATTATTTTTTTTCATTAAATTAAAAAATTACGTGAAGGGTTAATATACCGGGATGACTTTGCGAGCCTGCATCCAGATTATTATAAAATTCGTCTGATTAATTCCTTGCAGATAAATTTCACGCCCTGACGAGTGTAGAATTGCGGCGGGTGCTTGAGGCTGTCTGGCCTTGAGCATTACCAGGCCCCCAGACAGACGAAAGCCCCAGGAGATATTTCTATCAACTGAGGCTAGCGAATGAACATAGACAATTCAGATGTTAGTCTCTTCTTTGCAGGGAGGCAAGATATGCTGACAAAATATGCCCTTGTGGCAATCATCGTACTCTGTATTACGGTACTGGGATTTACGCTGTTGGTGCACAGCTCACTATGCGAGCTGAGTATTAAAGAGCGTAATATTGAGTTTAAAGCTGTTCTCGCTTACGAATCGAAGAAGTAGCATCCGCGCGAGGGCAACCCCGCGTATGGGTTGTCAGGACGCATCCTCTAGCACCCATTTTTTTGTTTACTAAAACGGCAGCGCTTCACAGCGCTGCCGTTTTTCACCTTAATGGGGGGCTAGACCAGGCTTTTCAGACGGTAGATCCACTCCAGCGCCTGACGCGGGGTCAGGGAGTCCGGATCAAGATTCTCCAGCGCCTCAACCGCAGGCGAGGTCTCTTCCGGGGCGGCGAGTAGCGACATCTGCGTGCCGTCGACCTGGGTCGCCGCCGCGTTGGGCGAGATACTCTCCAGCTCGCGCAGTTTCTGCCGCGCGCGCTTGATCACCTCTTTCGGCACCCCCGCCAGCGCGGCGACCGCCAGGCCATAGCTCTTGCTGGCCGCGCCGTCCTGCACGCTGTGCATAAAGGCGATGGTATCGCCGTGCTCCAGCGCGTCGAGGTGGACGTTGGCGACGCCTTCCATTTTCTCCGGCAGCTGGGTGAGCTCGAAGTAGTGGGTGGCGAACAGGGTCAGCGCCTTGATTTTGTTGGCCAGATTTTCCGCACAGGCCCACGCCAGCGATAGCCCGTCGTAGGTGGACGTGCCGCGGCCAATCTCATCCATCAGCACCAGGCTGTGTTCGGTAGCGTTGTGCAGGATATTGGCGGTTTCAGTCATCTCCACCATAAAGGTCGAGCGGCCGCTGGCCAGGTCATCCGCCGCGCCGACGCGGGTAAAGATGCGATCGATGGGCCCGATCTCCACCTTCTGCGCCGGGACGTAACTGCCGATATAGGCCAGCAGCGCAATCAGCGCGGTCTGGCGCATATAGGTACTTTTACCGCCCATGTTCGGCCCGGTAATGATCAGCATCCGCCGCTGCGGCGCCAGCTGCAGCGGGTTAGCGATAAACGGCTCTTTCAGCACCTGCTCGACCACCGGATGGCGGCCTTCGCTGATGCGAATGCCTGGCTTATCGCTAAAGGTCGGGCAGCAGTAGTTCAGGGTTTCCGCGCGTTCCGCCAGGTTGACCAGCACGTCCAGCTCGGCCAGCGCGCTGGCGCTGGTTTGCAGATCGGCGAGATGCGGCAGCAGCAGGTCGAACAGTTCGTCATAAAGCTGTTTTTCCAGCGCCAGCGCTTTGCCCTTGGAGGTCAGCACCTTATCTTCGTATTCCTTCAGCTCAGGAATAATGTAGCGTTCGGCGTTTTTCAGCGTCTGGCGGCGCACGTAGTGGATCGGCGCGAGGTGGCTCTGGCCGCGGCTGATCTGGATGTAGTAGCCGTGGACGGCGTTGTAGCCGACTTTCAGGGTATCGAGGCCCAGCCGCTCGCGCTCGCGGATCTCCAGCTTATCGAGATAATCGGTGGCGCCATCGGCCAGCGCCCGCCACTCGTCCAGCTCTTCGCTATAGCCCGGGGCGATGACCCCGCCGTCGCGGACCAACACCGGCGGGGCGTCGATCACCGCGCGCTCCAGCAGTTCGCGCAGTTCGGTGAACTCGCCCATTTTCTCGCGCAATTTTTGCACCGGCTGACTGTCAACGTCGGCCAGCAGCTCACGCAGCAGAGGCAGTTGCTGCAGGGCATGACGCATGCGGGCAAGATCGCGCGGCCGGGCGGTACGCAGCGCCAGACGCGCCAGAATACGCTCCAGATCGCCGACCTGGCGCAGCACCGGCTGCAGCTCGGTATAGCGCTCCTGCAGCGCGCCGATGGTCTGCTGGCGCTCCACCAGCACGGCGGTATCGCGGACCGGCATATGCAGCCAGCGCTTGAGCATCCGGCTGCCCATCGGCGTCACCGTACAGTCGAGTACCGAGGCCAGGGTGTTGTCGGTGCCGCCGGCCAGATTCTGGGTGATCTCGAGGTTACGGCGGGTGGCGGCATCCATAATGATGCTGTCCTGCTGGCGTTCCATGGTGATGGAGCGGATGTGCGGCAGCGAGGTACGCTGGGTGTCTTTGACATACTGCAGCAGGCAGCCGGCGGCGCACAGGCCGCGCGGGGCGTTTTCGACGCCGAAGCCGACCAGATCGCGGGTGCCGAACTGCAGGTTTAGCTGCTGGCGCGCGGTGTCGATTTCAAATTCCCACAGCGGGCGACGGCGCAGACCGCGGCGGCCCTCGATCAGCGACGATTCGGCAAAATCTTCCGCATACAGCAGTTCCGCCGGGTTGGTGCGTTGCAGCTCTGCCGCCATGGTTTCGCGGTCGGCCGGTTCGCTCAGGCGAAAGCGCCCGGAGCTGATATCCAGCGTCGCGTAGCCGAAGCCCTTGCTGTCCTGCCAGATGGCGGCCAGCAGGTTGTCCTGGCGCTCCTGCAGCAGCGCTTCATCGCTAATGGTGCCTGGGGTGACGATACGCACCACTTTACGCTCGACCGGCCCCTTGGTGGTGGCCGGGTCGCCAATCTGCTCGCAAATGGCCACCGACTCGCCCTGATTGACCAGTTTGGCGAGGTAGTTCTCTACGGCGTGGTGGGGGATGCCGGCCATGGGTATCGGTTCGCCCGCGGAGGCGCCGCGCTTGGTCAGCGAGATATCGAGCAGCTGCGAGGCGCGTTTCGCATCGTCATAAAATAGCTCGTAAAAATCCCCCATCCGGTAAAACAGCAGAATGTCAGGATGTTGCGCCTTTAGCTTGAGATACTGCTGCATCATCGGCGTGTGGGCGTCGAGATTGTCAATTGTGCTCATGGGGTGTTATCCAGATCCCTGATTTTAAATGGCTGCGATTTTGTAGTTTTCGTCGTTATCACATGGATGAGACATAATAACGGAGATGGGCAGGTGAGGGAAACCGATGAAAGCACGCGGCGCGATCCGGATTCCAGTTGCAGAGGGGGCGGGGTACCGTCACAGTAATTGAACCGCCGCCACGCGATCGTCTTCATACATTACGTTCGCCGTCGATGTTGTTCTGCCTTCTGGCCGTAGACCTCGTTACGACAACGGCTTGTGGTTGCTAGTCGTAAAGCCATTTACCTGCTTTTGCTGATTCGGCAAACATTTTGATAGTTAAAGGTTTACGCGTTTTTTCTACATCTTCTCGTTTTACTTTAAACCACCGAGTTAGCATTGGAGTATTCTCCCAAGGGAAATAACACGACCATTTAACACTGGAAAGATCAACATTAAATTTTTGTTCAAATTTATTTAAAGCGTCAAGCAGATCGTCGCCGGGAGCATCAAATAAGTCATAATCAAGTTCCAATGGGATTTCTTTCCAATTTTTATCTAAACGGGTTGAGATCTCATCTTTAAACAAGTCTAAAACCTGATCTTGAATGCTTTTCATTAAAAGGATGTCCATTGTATACGGTCTTTGGGGCGAGCTATTAGGTTGTATTTTTCCTGAGTTTTTCTTGAAACTTGATAAATTGAGTTTACAAGTCCTATCCAACCTAACCACGGAACATAACGGGCGATAACAGCAGCAAGACTATTCGTTTTTCTCATTCTTACACCAACGGGTGTAGGAACCCTAATACCAAATGGAGTTTTTGCATTTCTCAGAAGCATCCTTCCATATTTAGAAACAACACTTGTTCCTTTTATTGCCTCTCCTGGCTTTGTTCTGGTTTTTAGCCAAGGTTGCCCGGCGAGGATAGCGGCACCAGATTCAATACCAATGCCAAGTTCGTCACAAAATTGTTCAAGAAAAATGACATCAAAAAGTTCACCAGCCGAAAGATTGGATTGTCCGTGATAGAAATAGGTTCCATTTAGTTCTTCTGTCGTATCCATTTGCTCATCTATTATGCTGTTTGTCTTTCATTCCAGGCATCGGTGAAAATTATATTTCCGTCACAATGTTTCCAGGTGATCTTCTCATATCTAAGTTCGACAGATTCAAGATGGTTGTTGTTCTTGTCTTCTGGGGAAGCCATTGTAGGAGATATTGATACGATTCGGACGCCTTCAAGTAGCATATTGAAGTATTCCACTTCTTGACCAGCATCGCTGATTTTATACCATTTGATTTCAGCAGATTTCAGGTTCTGACCAGTAGCTACTGCTTTGTAGAGGTATGGACTGGAATAGTCGAATTCTTTAACGATGATCATTGGTGAGTGCTGACGAGTGCCGGTAGGCTTGCCAGTGGCATTATCAGTGGGAATGGAGAGATTGTGATGAAACCCTTTAAATTCGATGCTGAACTCCCTGTCTGCAACATCACAACCACCTTTGATTAGTGCCCCACCGTCGTCATATATCCACATATTACCTGGAATAGCCATGCTTCTTCTTCCCTCTATTATCATTAGTAAGAAAACAGTGTATCGAGTTGATTAAGCGCAGTAAATAATCAATGTGTCGTTTTTGGATTAATACGGGAAATATCTTCTCTGTAATGATGGTTTATATTTAAAAATAGCTGTCGTAAATATTTCATTGGGTTATTACGCCATTGGTATAGATTTTAAATATAAATGACCCTCAATAATATAATGCAGGCAATTATTGCCAGAAAGCGTAAGCGCGGCGCGATCCGGATTCCAGTTGCGCCGCGCGGGGATTATGGCGCCAGATAAACCTGGGGGACCGCGTTGTCCGGGTGCTGGACGAGGCGGACATCCGCCCCGTACCAGCGATGGATAACCGGCTGCTGGATCACCTCCTGCGGCGTGCCCTGGGCGACCAGATGTCCCTGGTGAAGCAGCAGGATGCGGTCGGCCCACAGGGCGGCGAGGTTAAGGTCATGCAGCACCACGCAGACGTGCAGTTGCCCGCCGGCGGTGAGCCGTTTGAGCAAACGCAGCAGGTGCTGCTGATAGTAAAGGTCCAGCGCCGAGGTAGGCTCATCGAGAAACAGCCAGCCCTGCGGCGCGCCGTCGCGCCATAGCTGTGCCAGACAGCGGGCCAGCTGTACCCGCTGCTGCTCGCCGCCGGAGAGGCCGGGATAGCGGCGACCGGCAAGGCCATCGCAGCCGGTGACGGCCATCACCGCCGCCAGCACCGCCGGATCCGCCGTCGCGCCCCACGGTGAGCGTCCCATGGCAATGACCGTTTCCACCGTCCAGTCGGCCTGCAGGGCCGTTCGCTGCAGCATGACCGCCCGCCGGCGCGACAGCGCCTCGGGCGACCAGGCTTCCAGCGGCTTGCCTGCAAGATGGCGGGTGCCGCTGTCCGGAGTCAGATAGCCGGTCAACAGGCGCAGCAGAGTGGATTTCCCGGCGCCGTTCGGCCCGATAAGCGCCGTCATCTCGCCGCCGCGCAGCGCGACGGAGACGTTGTCGATAATCTGTCGTTTACCAAGGTGAAGTGACAGCCCCTGGGCGCTGTATTCATTAACCATGTCTGGAGTTCTCCCGACGAAAGACCAGCCACAGAAACCAGGGGGCGCCCAGCAGGCTGGTGAGCAGACCGACCGGTATCTCCGCCGGCGCCGCCACGGTGCGGGCCAGGGTGTCGGCCAGCAGAAGCAGGATCGCGCCGGCCAGCAGCGAGCCGGGGATCAGTCCGCGATGGTCAGGTCCCAGCCACAGGCGCATCAGGTGCGGCACCACCAGGCCGATAAAGCCGATGACTCCGCTGATGGCCACCGCGACGGCCACCAGCACCGCGCTGCACAGCAGCAGCCAGCGCTGCAGCGCCTGCACATTAACCCCGAGATAGTGCGCCTCTTCATCGCCAAGCTGCAGCAGATTGAGGCGGGACGCCATCCACCACACCGCCAGCGCCGCCGGGATAATCAAGGTCGCGGCCACCAGCAGCGTCGGCCATTCGGCCTGGCCCAGACTGCCCATTCCCCACAGCGACAGCTGGCGCAGCTGGGCGTCATTGCTCAGCCAGGACAGGACGCCGACCAGCGCGCCGCACAGCGCGTTGATGGCGATCCCCACCAGCAGCAGGCGCGACAGCGAACCCTCCTCCGCCCGACTGAGGATGAAAATCACCACCATCACCGCCAGGCTGCCAATAAACGCCGCCAGCATCGGCATATACAGAGCGATCAGCCCCGCAGCGGAGAACGGGAGCACCAGCCAGCTGGCCACCGCCAGCGCGGCGCCGCTGCTGATGCCCAGCAGGCCCGGGTCGGCAAGCGGGTTGCGAAACAGCCCCTGCATCACGCAGCCGGAGAGGGCCAGCGCCGCGCCCACCAGCAGGGCCAGCAGCACCCGCGGCAGACGGATGGTCAGCCAGATGTGGCGCAGCATGTCATCCCCGGAAGGCAGCAGGTTGACCAGCGGCAAGCGCATGGCGCCGAGGGTGGTGGCAAACAACGCCAGGGAGACCAGCAGCAGCGTCATCAGCAGCAAACGGCGAGTGAGGGCAGGGCGCATCAGGGCAACTGCTCCGCTTTGTTTCGCAGCGCGATTATCGCCTGCGGTGTGCGCGGCCCGAAGCCCAGCAGGGCCATATCGTCGATCGTCAGCAGCTGTTTATGACGCCCCGCCGGGGTCTGCGCCAGACCGGGCAGTTTCCACAGCCCGGCTTCGCCGCCCATCCCTTTGAGACCATCGGCGGAGATCACCACCAGATCCGCCTGGCTGGCGGCGACCCCTTCCTGCGACATGGCGCGATAGTGGTCGAAGCCCTGCATCGCGTTCTGCAATCCGGCGGCGCGAATGGCGCTATCGGCCGCGGTATGCTGTCCGGCCACCAGGGTATTCATTCCGCCGTGGCTGAGAATAAACAGCACCCGCTTAGCAACCGGCTGCGTTGGAATGGCGGCGATCTGCTGCTGAAGCTGCTGGCGCAGCGCGTCGCCTGCCGCCGTTTTGCCTAACGCTTCGGCAATGACAGCAACTTTGTTATCGATCGCGGACAGACTTTCGCCGCCCGGCACGTTAACCACCTTCACCCCGCTCGCCTGTACCTTGTGTAAGACCAGCGAGGGCTGCGCCTGGGCGCTCGCTAACACCAGCTGCGGGCGTAACGCGAGGATCCCCTCGGCGTTCAGCTGTCGCAGGTAGCCGACGTCCGGCAGCTTTTGCGCCGCCGGGGGCCAGCTGCTGGTGCTGTCCCGCGCCACCAGGCTCTCCTCCGCGTGAAGGGCATAAACGATCTCAGTGACATCTCCGCCGAGTGTGACGAGCCGCTCAACGGCGGCGTGACTCAGCAGCGGGAAAGCGATCAAGAGCAGTAACCAGCGCATCATGCGGGCTGCCCTTCACGGGTCAGGCGGTCTACCTGCTGGCGCCATTGCGTCTGCTCGGGGTGCCCCTCGCTGCGCTGGCCGTAGAGCTGGGCAATCTGGGTGCCGTCTTTAGCGAACAGTTCGACGCTGGTGACGTGTCCGTCCGAAGTCGGCTTGCGGGTCACCCACACTTCATCGACGCTCTCTTCGCGCAGATGCAGGGTAAAAGTAGTATTGAAGATATTCAGCCAGCCGCGCATGGGGGCCAGCTTTTCCAGGGCGCCGGTAAAGATCTGCACGCAGCCGCGATTGCCGACGAAAATCATGATTTCATTGCCCTCCTGGCGCACCGTCTCCAGCAGCGACGGCAGCGCATGGCGATCCACGCGGCAGGCGAGGTCGTCGCTCACCAGACGGAAGGCCTGCTGGCGGGAAAGCTGATATTTACGCAGCAGACCGAAGAACTGGTGAACGTCGGTCATCGCGCGCCAGTCGTTCTCCAGGGCGGCGCCGTCGGCGGTATCGGCATATTTCACCGGCTCCAGCGGGCGCAGGGTCAGCGGTGCCGGCGCCGCCACCCGATATTCCGCGATCAGGGTCTCCCAGGCCGCCATGTCGGTCTGCGTGGTCGCATAGACTTTCAGCAGGGCGTCGCCGTGGTGGTCGAAAAACTGGATGCTCTGACGGCCATTATCGTTCAGATGGAAGGCGCTGGCCCACTGGCTGAGGAACAGACGCAGGTCGAGCGCACGCGGGTTCAGCACCAGCCCGGCGTGGCCGCTGAGGTGATGGTGCGTGAACTGGCCCACCTGCTCATGCACGGCATACTCGTTGCGGCAGATGCATTTGGTTTCGCCGACGCGCTCCAGGGCGGCAATCAGCGCCCGGGCGTCATCGCTCAGGCGCACGGCATCATGGCCGAGGCGGGCGGCGGTCAGCTCGGCTTCGCTGATCCCCATTTCCGCGGCGATATCGCGGGCATATTTCGCGGTACTGGCCGCTTTGGTGGCCTGGTAGCGCTGCCACAGGTCAGGGTGTGCATTTGGCATAATCATATCCTTCTCGACGATGAATATCCCCGGCCGGCGGGCCGGGGGCAGGTGCGTTATTATTCGGGCAATCAGAAGTCGACGTTGACGCCCAGCTGCCAGGTGCGGCCCGGCATCACCGCCAGCGCTTTATCGTTGGCGTCCTGGTTGGTGCCGGTCTCGATATTGCGGCTGCTCAGGTAATCCCAGTATTTACGATCGGTGAGGTTGTAGACCCCGCCATTGAGGCGCACGTTTTTCGCCACCTGCCAGTACGCGGTCCAGTCCAGCATGCCGTAGCCCGGCACGCGCATATAGTCGCTGCTGGCATCGGTGATGGCGGATCCGCTGTTGCTGTAGCTTTCGCGGTTGGTGGCGGTCGCCTGTTTCCCTTTGACAAAGGTCGCCGTCAGGGCGGTGCCGTAGCGTTTCGCCGGATCGTCCCACGCCACGCCGACGATGGCTTTCATCGGCGCCACGCTGTCGAGGTCGACGTATTTATCGCCGCTGTAGCTGGATTTCGATTTCCCTTCGCTATAGCCGAGGGCGAGGGTGGCGCTCAGGCCGTCCACCTGCTCAAACCAGGTGCCAAAGTTAAATTTGGTGCTAATCTCACCGCCGTAGATATAGGCTTTATCGCGGTTTTCCGCCTGATAAATGGTGTAGATGTTCGACGGCACATTCGTGAACTGGCCCGGATTGTTGGCGCGGGTATAGCGGGTATAGGCGATAAAGTTCTTATAGCTGTTGTAGAACAGCGCCGTGCGCAGGGTGATGCCTTCGGTAACTTCCCCTTTCAGCCCCCACTCGAGATTATCGCTGGTTTCCGTCTTCAGATCGGTATTGCCGATCAGGGCATACTGCTGGCTGCCGGCGTAGCTGGAGCCGAGGTTCCAGGAGCCATACAGCTGGCTGGCGTTGGGGAACTGCGCCCCGCGCTGGTACTGCAGGTAGGTCATCAGGCGCGGGGTGAGGTCGTACTGGAAGGTCAACGACGGCAGAACCTGGGTATCGCTGTTTTTGCCGTACAGATTCGCCACCGACGATTCGCTCAGCACGCTGCTGTTGGCGGCGAGATCGGACAGATTTTCCGGCTTAGTCGATTGATGCACCACGCGCACGCCGGGAATAACGGCGAAGTTGTGGCTGTCGAGATCGAAGTTGATCTTATCCTGGACAAAGCCGCCGAGGGTGTAGCTGCGGCTGTCTGCCTCCGGCTGCATGATCTCGCTGTAAACGCTGGGGATCGGCGACTGGCTGAACGGCCGCTGGGTTTTGCTGGTGCTGGCGTTGAAACCGGCGCTCAGATCGTGGCGGCCCAGGGTTTTCGCCAGCGCGGCCTGCAGGCCCCAGGTGTCGGTATCGTAGTTAGAGTTCACCGTCTGCATTCTGCGGGTGACGCTGTCCGGCATATAAGTCCAGTCATGGGCTTCGGTATGCTGGTAGTAGATTTTTGTGGAGACGCTGTCGAGGTAGTCGTTCATCGGCGTCCAGTCATCCTTCAGGCTCAGGCCCCAGCGCCGGGTCTGGCTGGTCTGGTTGGCGGTGCCGATGGTGCTGTTGCCGCTGGAGTCCCAGGTATCGTAGTGGGTGTGGTTGGTTTTATGGTAATAGTCGAAGGTGCTGGTCAGCTTGTGCTCATCGTTAGGCTGCCAGATCCCGGAGGCCAGAAAAGCATCGGAGTGCCAGTTCGCCGGGTAGGCGTCGACGGTGCCGCTGTTGTTTTCGGTTTCCTGGCCGTCACGGCGGCTATAGACCAAAATCCCGCGCAGGAACTCATCGCCGCCGGCGACGGTCACCCCGTTGTGCCAGCTGCGATCCGCAGAGTCGTAACCGCTGCGGTAGCCGAAGGCGCTGGTCTTGCCCGGGCGCAGGTAATCATCCGCTGATTTCGGGCGGAAGGAGACATTCCCCCCGATAGCGCTGTTGGCCGTTTCCGTCGAGGTGGCGCCGGACTGGATATCCACGCTGCCGTACATATACGGGTCGATATAATCGCGGCCGATGCCGAAGGTGTTGAGCCCGGCGCGGCCGACGTAGCCGCGGCCGGTGGCGTTGGGTTGCGCGATACCGTCCACGTCGATACCGACGCGGTTGCTCTCCATACCGCGAATGTTGTAGCCGGTGTAACCTCCGCGGTCGAAGCCGCTTTTGCCGTTGCCGGAGCCGCCGCTGCCCCCGGTGGCGCTGATGAGCGGCTCATAGCGCATGATTGAGCCGAAATCGTTAGCGCCTTTATTCTCCAGCTCCCGGGCGCTGATGCTGTGTTCGCTACCGGCTTTCTGCACCGGCGCGGGGGCGGTGACGGTCATTTGTTCCGAGGTGTCATCCACCGCCTCGCCGCTAACGGCGGAAGTATCTGCTGCGATGGCAGAAGTCTGATAAATTGCTGCAAACAAAGAGGTCACCAGCAGGCGTTTTTTACACCATGCTGCTGACGGAGTCGATTTGTACATAGTCGCCACGCCTTGATCGTTATTAGTATCGGCTCACGCGTTACTTCCAGAGTTGCAGGTTGCTCCGTCTTTTCCGTTGCGGATAGGGTCTTACTCCATTTGTTGATTGCGAATGGTAATGATAGGTATTATCGTTTGCAACAAAATAATCATGTGTTCTTCATTTAAACTGCACTTTGTTTACAATTTGCCCTTTCAGACTTAGCGAGACGACGATGAACTCAAAAGCGGCCATCACCATCACCTACTGTTCCCAGTGCAACTGGATGCTGCGCGCCAGCTGGATGGCGCAGGAGCTGTTACATACCTTCAGCACCGACATCGCCTCGGTGACGCTGGTGCCGGGGACCGGCGGGATCTTCACGATCGATGTCGACGGTCAGCAGATCTGGGAGCGCAAGCAGGATGGCGGTTTTCCGGATGCGGCCGAGCTGAAACGCCGGGTGCGCGATGTCTGCTTCCCGGAGAAGCCGCTGGGCCATGTGGATAAAGGTGACCAGAAGGGGTGACAACCCCCTCCGGACGACAAGCGCCCGGAGGATAAACCGTTAGCGGGCTAACTGCACGTCAACCAGCACGCTTTGTCGGCGGGTGCGTATGAGGGATACCGCTTCTTCCAGCACGCCGGGGAGATCTTCGGCCCGGGAAACCGACAGGGCCGCCGCGCGGCTGGAGGCGGCGATCGCGGCGAAATCCGGCGAGGTGGTAAAGGCGGTGGCTGGAATGGTTTCCGCGCGGGCCGCGTAGCCATCCGGGTAGAGCGCTTTGGTGCCGCCCGCGACGGCGCCCCACCCGCCGTTATTTCCGACCACGACGAGGACAGGGAGCTTCATTACCTCCGCAATATGGTGGCAGACCGCAGGGTTGGCGAACAGGTACGACCCGTCGCCGACGGCGGCAATAATCAGTTCTTCCCGGCGCGCAAGCTGCAGCCCCAGCGCGATGGGCAGGGCTTCGCCCAGGCCGCCGGCCAGCGCTTCCTGGTAATAGCTCTCGGCTTGGGTCAGTCCGGCAAACTGCGGCAGCGTGGTCAGTTCAGAAACGATCCGGCCGCGGTGTTGATTAGCCAGATGGCCGAGGCAGTAGCTGAGCCAGGGTTTGGTAATGGCCCCGGTCTGGCTGGCATGGAGAAGCGCGTCGCGCTGGTTTTTCTGTTGCTGGATGCGGCTCTGCGTATATGCCGCCCGCTCCGCCACATGCTGCTGGCGGGCGGCCTGCAGCGGGCGCAGCGCCTCTTCCAGCAGGCTGAAGACTTCATCGGTCTCGCCCGCCAGGTTGATGTCCGCGCGATAGCCGCGCACCGGGTAGCGGGAGAAGAGCGGATCGGGCCCCATCTGGATCACGGTGCAGTCCTGGCGACAGTCGCCCTCGGCGATCATCCATGGTGCCTGCGAGTCGACCACCAGAATCACATCGGCGTCAGCGAGCCAGACGCTGGGATCAGCCCCGGCGAGCAGGGGATTATCGGCGCTCAGGGTAACCTCGGTGCCCCAGTATTCCACCAGAGGGATCGCCCATTCGCGCACCAGACTATCGAGGCGCGCAAAGCCTTCCGCCGTTCGGGCGCCGCGCTGGGCGAAGATGACCGGGTGTCTGGCGCAGGCGATTGCCTCGGCTGCGCGGGCGATATCTTCCCGGACTGGCGCATAGCGGACCGGCTGCTGCGAAGGGCCAGCCTGCAGCGCGGCCTCATCGACGGCAAAGGTTTCGCACAGTGGCTCACGCGGTAAGCTCAGGTAGACCGGCCCTTTCGGCAGGGAGCTGGCAATCGCCCAGGCCCGGTCAACATGCTCGCCGATCTGATCGGCCAGCCGCAGTTCAAAATCCCACTTCACGGATTCACGGATCAGCGCCGCCTGGTCGCGCATCTCCTGGCCGTAGCCAATCGGCGTATTGCGGCAGCCGAAGTGGGAATGTTCGCTTATCGGCGTGCGGCCGCCAAAAATCAGCACCGGGATATTGCTGTTCGCCAGATTGATGACGCCGCAGGCGGCGTTGGCTAGCCCGACGTTGGTGTGAACCATCACCGCCTGCACCTTGCCGGTGCCGAGGTAATAGCCATGGGCCATGCCGATGGCGGCGTTTTCATGCGGGCAGATCACTAACTCCGGTACCTTTTGCCCGGTCGCCCGGGCCTTTGCCCAGGCTTCAATGACTGGAGGATAATCGGTGCCCGAGTTGATAAAAATATACGCCACGTCCAGCGCCTGCAGCCGATGCAGTAACAATTCAGCAGCCGATAATGTGATAGAGGCCATATTCTCTCCGTATTCACGCGGTGTAATCGCGGTAATTAAAAGGTTAAGAAAATAAATCCGCCCATCGTAATGATGGAGGCAATAATACTCAGCGCCATCGTCGAGGCCATTTCCTGCTCGCCGGTTTTATACTGCATAGCAATAATTATCGCGATGGAGCCTACCGGGATAGCCATCGTCAATACGACTTCCTTTATTTGCTCCATGCTGAAGCCCATTTTTAATAAAATGAGATAGCAGGCGCCGGGGACCAGAATATTGCGGGCGATAACGGTGATAATGGTAGCGGTGGTGATAACAATGCTGCGCGTATAGAGCACGATCCCGGCGGCAAACAGCGCCAGCCCGCCAGAGGCTTTGCCCAGCAGACCCAGCGACATCGAGATAGTCTGCGGAATATGGATATCCGCCAGCACGATGATCAGGGCGATTACCGGCGACCAGACCACGGGTTGTTTAATGGCGTTCACCACCCGTGCGCCAAAGGAAATATGCTGGCTCTTATCGCCGGTGGCGACCGACATCAGTATCATCACCAGCGGCAGCTGGAAGACGTTTTGCGTGATGCTGGACACGGTGATCAGCGACGCGCTGACGGTGCCAAATAAAAAGGCCAGCACTGAGGTGCCGATAAACGGGACTGCCGGCGAGCCGATGGCCAACGCCTGCAGCGTACTGAGGGCGAGGTCGCGTCGAAACAGATAGCGGGCGACCAGTAAGGGAATGACGAAGCTGAGAATCAGCGCCAGGATGATAGCCACGGCGACCGGGCCCATGGTCATGACGATGTGTCGCGGCGTCATCACCATATTGCTGAAAATACTTAGCGGCAATGCGTAGAGCATCACAATTTTATTGATGTCTCCCGCCTGCTGCCAGTTAAAGTCTTTTCGTTTACCGCTAATATAGCCGATGATGACGGTAATGATGACCGGTAATATAGCGCCTGAAATTAATAGAATATTGTTCTGTGTCATGGTGATATATTCTCATTATAAATTATCTTCGGTTCAGAAATGTGTTTTGCCGTGGGTGGTGAGATAAATAAACCCTTTTGAAGTATGCGTTCCGGTGATTTTTGAGCGTATTGATAGCGATATTTATTCGCTAAAAAAGGGCGCAGGGGAAATGCAAAAACCGTTTATTCAATGAGTAAATATCATGCCAATGAAATTTAAGCAGATTCAGGCATTTATTACCGTCGCCCGCGAAGGCAATATGACCCTGGCCGCAGAGAAAATGGGGATCACCCAGTCGGGACTGAGCCGACTGCTATTGAGCCTGGAAGCGGACCTGAGCGCATCCTTATTCGAACGACATAAGCACGGCATGGCGTTGAGCGAATATGGCAGCGCCTTTTTACCCTACGCGCTGACGATGCTGAATACCGAACAAAAGGCGCGCGAGGAAATTGAGCTCATCCGTGGCGCCGGGAAAGGCATTCTGCGGATTGGCTGCGTTTCCAGTCTGCTGACCAGCCATTTCATCGATAAGCTGGCGGCTTTCCATCAGCGCCATCCCCAGATCCATCTGCGGATCGTCGACCGCATTGACTCCGAGCTGTATAAGCTGTTGCTGATGCACGACATCGATATCGCCCTCTGCGGTCCCTTACCGCATGATGAGAAAATCGTGGTGCGGGGCAAAATTAACTGGCAGGACCGGATCTGCATCGTCGCCAGGCAGCACCACCCGCTGCATCAGGCGGCGGACGTCACCCTGGAGGCGATGTTGGACTATCCGTGGATCATGCCGCCGCCGTCTAGTACGCCAATGAACATCCTGGCTGATATCTTTCGCGCCCGGCAGTTGCCCTGTCCGCAGCCGGTTATTGAGTGCGCCTCATCCTCGGCCATTAAGGCCTTTCTGTGCGAGAGCGATCTGTTAACGTCGATGCCGGCCCCGGTTTACCGACACGAAGAAGCGCTTGGCCTGCTGCGCCCGTTTGAGCTCGAGGGCAGCGTTTTTATCCGGGATTTCTATGCCTACAGCCATTTCGGGGTTCTGTCCGGGGCAGCCCTGCAGTTGATTCAGCATCTGAAGCAGTGAGTCTGGTCGGGTATGGATATTAAGGTGTATGATAAATGCACCTTAAGAGCAGACGAAAGGCGGGGAGATGGGGAAGCGTATCGAACGGGAAAAAATGACGATTCAGCGGATGATTGCCCTCTACCAGCGGCGCAGTCCCGAGGCGCAGGCCGATGATGCGCACTATCAGGCGCTGAACGCCTACGCTGACAAGCGCCTTGATAAGTGCGTGTTTGGCGAGAATAAACCGGCCTGCAAGCAGTGTCCGGTGCACTGCTACCAGCCGGCGAAGCGCGAGGAGATGAAGCAGATTATGCGCTGGGCCGGGCCGCGGATGCTCTGGCGCCACCCGATCCTCACTATTCGCCATCTGCTGGACGACAGGCGCCCGGTGCCGCCGCTGCCGGAAAAATATCGACCGAAAAAATAGCGGCTTTCCCTGGTCAGCGCTGCGCAGCCGGGCGACAAGTCGTGCTCTTGTAGCCCCGGCAAGGCGTTAGCCGCCACCGGGGATAATTGCTGAAGTTTTCTGTTTCTGACTATCGCGGATCGTGCTTGCGACAAAGGCGACCACAAACAGCGCGGTAAACAGCACCACGATAGTCGGCGCTGGCGCGCTGTCGAGATAAAACGCCAGCCACACCCCTCCCGCCGAGCAGCCGATGGCCACCGCTACCGCCAGCAGCAGGGCGTGGATAAAGCGTCTCACCAGCAGAAGCGCGATCGCCCCGGGGGCAATCAGCAGCGAAATCGACAGAATAATCCCCACCGACTGCAGCGTCGCGACGATGGTCAGGGCGATCATGCACAGCAGGCCGTAGTGCAGCAGTCCGCCGCGCAGGCCGCTGGCTTTAGCCTGCGTTGGATCGAAGGCGTGCAGCAAAAAATCCCGCCATTTGAGACCGATAATCAACGCAATCACCAGCGCGATCGCCGTCGTTTGCCCAATATCGCGGAGGGATATTCCCAGCATATCGCCGAACAGAATATGGTCGAGATGAACATCGGACTGGATCGCTACGTACAGCACCAGTCCGGCGCCAAACATGCCGGAGAAGACAATCCCCATGATGGTATCGCGCTTGAGTCGGCTGTTATCGTCGAGAAAACCGGTCGTCACGGCGCACAGCAGACCGGCGATAAACGCGCCGATGGCGAAGGGGATGCCGATAATGTAGGCCAGCACCACGCCCGGAAAGACCGCGTGGCTCATGGCGTCGCCCATCAGCGCCCAGCCTTTGAGCACCAGAAACACCGACAGCAGCGCGCAGGGAATGGCGACGACGATCGATATCGCTATCGCATTGACCATAAAAGGAAACTGGAACGGGGCCAGGAACAGGTTCAGCATGCGGCCTCCCTGGCGCGGCGGCGGCTGGCCAGCAGGCCGTGCTTCGGCGCGAAGATAAAGGTGATGAGGAACAGCAGCGTTTGCGCGACCACGATAATGCCGCCGGTGGCGCCGTCGAGATAGTAGCTGAGCCAGGCGCCGAAGAAACTGGTCAGGCTGCCGATAGCCACGGCGATGGCCAGCAGGCGCGGGAAGCGATCGGTTAACAGCCACGCGGTGGCCCCGGGAGTGACCACCAGGCAGATGACCAGAAAGGCGCCGACGGTCTGCAGCGCCGCCACGGTGCAGGCGGCCAGCAGGGTAAAGAACAGCAGCTTCAGGCCGCGGGTGTTCAGGCCAATCGAGCGGGCGTGGTGTTCATCAAAGAAGGTCACCATCAGGTCTTTCCACTTCAGCAGCAGAATCGCCATTGAGATAAAGCCGATCGCCGCCAGCTGGATAATATCCTCCGGGGCGATGGCCAGAATATTGCCGAGGATGATGGTCTGGATATTCACCGACGTCGGATTCAGCGACACCATAAACAGCCCGATCCCGAAGAAGGAGGAGAAGATCAGCCCGATAATGGCATCCTCTTTTAGCCGCGAGCGCTGTTGCAAAAACAGCATGCTGCCCGCCGCCAGGCCGCCGGAGAGAAACGCGCCGAGCGCGAAGGGCAGGCCGAGCATATAGGCCCCGGCGACGCCGGGTACAATCGAGTGGGAGAGGGCGTCGCCAATCAGCGACCAGCCTTTGAGCATCAGGTAGCAGGAGAGAAAGGCGCAGACGCCGCCCACCAGCGCCGACACCCACATCGCATTGAGCATATAGTAATAGCCAAACGGCTCCAGCAGCCAGCTCATCGTGGGCCTCCCGCCGCGCGCCGGCTGATAAACGGCCGCTCGTCATCGGTGATAATTTGCGCTTCCGCGCCGGTCAGCGCGACGTGGCGCAGCACGCCGCTGAAAGCCCGCTCCAGATTCTCGGCAGTGAAGGTGGTTTCTGTCGGGCCGCTGGCCAGCACGGTGCCTTTCACCATCACCGTATAATCACAAAATTCACTCACTGACCCGAGGTTATGGGTGGAGACCAGCATGGTACAGCCCTCATCGCGGAGCTCGCGCAGCAGGCTGATGATCCGCGCTTCGGTCTGCACATCGACGCCGGTGAAAGGTTCATCCAGCAGGATCACCTGACCCTGCTGAGCGATGGCGCGGGCCAGAAAGACGCGCTTTTTCTGCCCGCCGGAGAGCTCGCCAATCTGCCGATGGCGGAACTCGCTCATGCCCACGCGGGCCAGCGCGGCATCGACAATCTCGCGATCGCGCGGCTTTGCCCGCCGCAGCCAGCCCATATGGCCGTAGCGGCCCATCATCACCACATCCTCCACCAGCACCGGGAAGGACCAGTCCACCTCTTCCGACTGCGGGACATAGGCGACCAGGTTTTGGCGCAGTGCGCGGTTGACCGGCTGGCCGAGTATGGCGATCTCGCCGTGACCAACGCGGACAAAGCCCATCAGCGCTTTAAACAGCGTGGATTTACCCGAGCCGTTAACCCCCACCAGCGCGGCAATGGAGCCGCGCGGCACGCTGAACGAGGCGTCGCGCAGGGCAGTGTGGCCGTTGCGCCAGGTGACGGTGAGCTGGTCGACATACAGTCCCGCTTGCGCTGCATTCATGGCTGCTTCCTCATCCCGTCCTGGATACCGTTGACGATGGTTTCGGTGGTGACGCGCAGCAGGTCGAGCCAGGTCGGCACCGGGCCGTCGGCGGCGCTCAGCGAATCGACATACAGCACGCCGCCGTAGTGGGCCCCGGCTTCCCGCGCCACCTGACGCGCCGGTTTATCGGAGATGGTGCTTTCGCTGAAGATGGTCGGGATGCGTTCTTTCTTCATGGTGTCGATAACCTTGCGCACCTGTTGCGGGGTGCCCTGCTGGTCGGCATTGATCGGCCACAGATACAGTTCGCGCAGGCCATAGTCGCGGGCCAGATAGGAGAAGGCTCCCTCGCTGGTGACCAGCCAGCGCTTATCCGCCGGCAGCTGCGCCAGTCTGGCCTGCAGCGGCGCCATCGTCTGACGGATCTTCTCTTTGTAGGCCTCGGCGTTACGGCGATAGGTGTCGGCGTGAGGCGGATCGTACTTCACCAGCGCATCGCGAATGTTATCGACATAGATCAGGGCGTTATCTGCCGACATCCAGGCATGGGGATTGGGCTTCCCGCTATAGGGGCCCGCGCTGATGCCCATCGGCTGGATCCCCTCGCTGACCACCACCTCCGGAACGCCCTGTAAGTGCTGATAAAAACGGGCAAACCACCGTTCGAGATTAAGCCCATTGCTGAGGATCAGCTGCGCCCCCTGCGCGCGTTTGATATCGCCGGGCGTGGGCTGGTAATCATGGATCTCCGCGCCCGGTTTAGTAATGGAGCTGACGACGGCGGCGTCGCCGGCCACGTTCTGCGCCATATCGGCGATAACCGTGAAGGTGGTGATAACCCTGAATTTCTCCTGCGCCGAGGCCGGCGTCGCGGCCAGCAGAGCCAGCGCGCTGGCCAGCAGCAATGATTTCAGCGGTGTCAGGTGTAGCATAGGATCCCTCGCAATGGTGTGGTTAATTTCCCAGCGTTTATAGCCATTGCTATGTTATATAGCACAAGCTATTTATAAATGAAAATAATTCTTATTTACATGCGTGGGTAATAATGAGCCCGGAAACGAAAGCGCGAAAAGGGGAGGTAAGTCTGGCCCGGCGCCAACCGGGCGAAGATCAAGAGATATCGGCGACCGACTGGCGCGGGATCAGGCGGCCAGCCAGCGAGCGGCCCTCGGCGGTGAAGGTTGGCCGGTCGTCAATCAGGCTGCGAATACGCTGAATACAGTTATCCAGCAGCGCCTCCAGTGGCCAGGAGATGCAGGTCAGCGGCGGGTAGAGCAGCGAGGCGAGCGGGGAATCCTCAAGGCTCAGCAGGGAGACCTCCTGCGGGACGGCGATGGTGAATTCGCGCAGCAGACGCATCGCCTCAGCCGCGTAGCGGTCGCGTTTAACGATAATGACTGAGTATTTACTGAAGCTGTTAATTAAGGTCAGCAGCGCCTGCTCGACGTCATCGTTGGCCGTCAGCACCAGCTGACGGTTAAAAGGAATGGAGTAGTTCTGCAGGACGTTGCGGTAGCCTTCCAGCATCTGACGGCTGGCATCGTCGCTATCGCTGTCCACCAGCAGGGCGATGTTGCGGTGTCCCTTGCCAATCACATAGCGGCAGGCGCTTTCGGTGGCAAAGGCGAAGTCATAGCCCTGGCTGTTGCTCCCGGCGACGCCGAAGCGGTCAAAGGCGATAACGTTGCGCGGCGCGTCGGCGGCAACGGCGCCCAGCACCACCACCGCCACGCACTGGCGCTGCAGATCGTCGATTACCGCCGCCTGCTCTACCGGGTCGCTGACGTACTGGACCAGCAGGCTTTTATTCAGCCCTTTCAGCGCCTGAGAGAGCAGCGGCAGCAGACGTGCGCCGTGGCTTTCGTCCTGCGCGGAAATCACCAGACCAACGTGGCTGGATGTCTGACTGGCGAGGTTTTGCGCGGCAAAGCTCGGGCGATAGTTGAGTTCTTCAACGGCCCGCAGCACAGCTTCCCGGCTCTCTTCGCGCACGCCCCGGGTGCCGGTCAGCACGCGGGATACCGTCGCTCTTGAGACATTCGCTAATCTTGAAACATCATCAATCGTTGGCATGGCTTTTTCTGTCTGAACATTTTCGCCTAGCTTAACATACCTGCTGAAAAAAGTGTCTACCGCGGCCCTTGCGCGGCGCCGGGAAGCCGGGGCAGCCAGGCCGCGCCGCGCACGCCGCTGGCGTCGCCGAAACGGGCCGGTTTGATCTGCGTGCGGCAGGTGTCGGAGAAGATCCACGGCACGATGGCGGCAGGCAGATCGCGATAGATCTGGCTGACGTTGGACAGACCGCCGCCCAGCACAATCACCTGCGGGTCGAGAATATTGATCACCGACGCCAGGCTGCGGGCAAAGGCATCGATAAAGTGTCGCCAGTGGGCCAGCGCGCGCGGATCGCCGTTTTGCGCCGCGGCGACAATGGCTTCCGCACGGGCTTGTTCCCCATAGCGGCGGGCGAAGCCGGTACCGGAGAGAAAGCTTTCGATGCAGTTCGTTTTGCCGCAGTAGCAGGGCTGCGGCGGGCCATCGCGCTCAGGAGTATAGCCCGGCAGCGGATTATGCCCCCACTCCCCGGCGATAGCGTTGGGGCCGCTGAGCAGCTGTTGATGAACGGCGATCCCGCCGCCGCAGCCGGTACCGATAATCACCCCGAAGACGGTGGTAGCTCCGGCGCCGGCGCCATCCACCGCCTCCGAAAGGGTGAAGCAGTCGGCATCGTTTGCCATCCACACCGGCTGGCCAAGCTGCTGCATGATATCCCGGCGCAGATCGTGACCGTTGAGCACCAGGCAGTTGCAGTTTTTAATGCGTCCGCTTTGCGGATCGATAGCCCCTGGCAGGCCGATCCCCAGGGTGAACGGCTGCGGGCTGACCGCGCGAATATCGGCAATCAGGGTCAGCAGCTGACGCATAAAGGCGTCATAGCTCTCTTTGTGGGTCGGCCGGCGCAGGCGCTGGACGCATTCGCCCGCCGGGTCCAGCAGTACGGCTTCCATTTTGGTGCCGCCAATATCTATTCCAAGATGTAACATAGTGACCTCGGGGAATCAGGCCCGGCCAGCGCGTCTGGCCGGGCAAGGCGCTAGGCGTGAAGCGGCTGCGCGCGGTAAATCGCAATCAGTTCGGCAATCAGCTCTTTCGCCAGAATGGATGTCATCAGGTGATCCTGAGCATGGACCATTACCAGCGTCATTTTGGTTTTTCCCTCGCCTTCGTCAGCTTCGATAAGCTGGGTCTGTACAAGGTGAGCTTCGCGGGAATAGTGCGCCGCTTCCTGCATTTTGGCGTCGGCGGTGGCGAAATCACCCGCTTTAGCGGCGTGCAGCGCTTCGTAGCACAGGCTACGTGACTGGCCGGCATTGATGATAATCCCCATCACCTGTTCTTCTAATTCCATGATTATCCTCTGAATCGTTAGCGTTAAGCGGTCTGCGCCGCGTTGTCAGCCTGGCCGACGGCGTTTTCACGCTCCTGGGCCAGCAGCTGTTTTTCGTAAGCTTTGAGAAATGGCAGGTACATCACCATGGCGGTGGCCATACAAATGAGGCACAGGATCACCGGGCTAAAGCTCCAGTTCGCCGCCCACGAGGCGCCGATAGGCGCCGGCGTTGTCCATGGCGTCATCGACACTACGCGGCTGACCAGGTCCAGCTTCAGCGCGAAGTACGCCAGGGTCGCGTTCACCATCGGCACCAGCACGAACGGCAGGAAAAATAGCGGGTTCATGATGATTGGCGCGCCGAAGAGGATCGGTTCGTTGATGTTAAATACGCCCGGCACGACCCCCATCCGGCCGATCGTCCGCAGATGCACGGCCTTGCTGCGCAGCAGCATCAGCGCCAGCGGCAGGGTGGAGCCGACGCCGCCGATCAGCAGATAGTGATCCCAGAAGCCCTGGACATAGATGTGCGGGATAGCGGTGCCAGCGGCCATGGCCGCCTGATTGACCGACAGGTTGGCCATCCAGAACGGGTTCATGATCCCGGTGACGATCAGCGCGCCGTGGATCCCGGCGAACCACAGCACCTGACAGACCAGCACCGACAGCAGGATCGCCGGCAGCGTATCGGAAGCCGCGACCAGCGGCTTCACCAGCGACATGATCGCTTCCGGAATGATCATCCCCAGCTGGGCTTCGATAAACAGGTTCAGCGGATGCAGCGTCAGAATGATCGCCAGCACCGGGATCAGGATTTCAAACGAGCGCGCCACCCCGGCAGGCACTTCCGGCGGCAGGCGAATGGTGATGTTATGCCGTTTGAGGAAGGCGTACAGCTCGGTGGAATAGATGGCCACCAGAATGGCGGTAAAGATCCCCTGACCGGAGAAGTAGGCAGTAGAGATCTGGCCATCTTTCAGCGGCGCGGCTACCAGCAGAAACGACATCAGCGACAGCATCCCGGCGGTCAGCGAGTCCAGATGATGGTGTTTGGCGAGGCTGGCGGCGATCCCGACGGCGATAAACAGGGTCATCACCCCCATGCTGAAGTTGAACGGCAGCATCAGCGCATCGCGATGATCGAGCGAAAATTGCAGCCAGGCGCGGGCAAACCCCCACGTCGTATCCGGAGAAAACGGCGGGAAGATAAACACCAACAGGAACGAGCCGACGATCATAAAGGGCAGGGCAGTGATAAAGCCATCGCGGATCGAGGTGACATATTTTTGCTGGCCGATCGCGCCGGCCATAGGCGTGATCTGCCGTTCGATCACGTCGATCAGTTTAGCGTACAGAGAGCTCATGATCTTTCCTTAGTTCTTGTTTTCGATAAGGGAAAGGGCGAAATCAAGGACCGCGGCGCCTTTTTGCATGCCGTAGTCCATCATATTGATGGGTTCGACGCGGATACCGTATTTATCCGCCTGTTTTTGCAGGTCCTGCTGCATGTATTTCACCTGCGGCCCCAGCAGCACCACCTGATAATGGCCAACCTGTTCGGCGAACTCCGCTACGCCATAGGCGTTGATCTCTACCGGCAGGCCCCGCTGTTCGGCTTCCGCAATCATTTTTTTCATCAGCAGGCTGGTGGACATGCCTGCTGAACAACACAACATAATTTTTTTCATAATTACCGCTCCTGATGAGGTTGGATGAGCGGACTATAGTCAAAATGGATGCATTACGGAAAGCGCTTTCCGTTTGTGGATTTATTAATTGTGACCATGATCACCTATGGCAGGCTTTCACTTTCCGGTGTTGTGGGCGATCATCCCGGCGAGACAACCATTCGCAAAGGTAGGAGTATGAACATTCAGTTAATGAATGTGGCCGTGGACATCATCGAGCAGCGGCTGGCGCCGCTGGCGAACGTTCTGACGCGCAACAACCACATTACGGCGATGCGCGATAGCTTTGCGCTGGCTATGCCCTTTGTGATTGTTGGCAGCCTGTTAGTTCCCATTTTGTTTCCGCCCGTTTCCATCGACGGCGCCTCGCGTTTCGGCCAGGTCTATTTGCTGCTGCGGCCTATCCTGCTGCCGACCTTTCAGCTAACCATTGGCCTGGTGGCGCTGATTGTTGCCTTCGGCGCCAGCGCCAGTCTCGCCAAGCAGTACCGTCTGCCGGAACGGCTCTGCGGTTTAACCGGGTGTCTGGCTTTTCTGCTGTTTATCGGCTTTCGCGAGACTGCGGTGAGCAATGTTTATCTCGGCGGTATGGGGATATTTACCGCCCTGATATCCAGCACCTATTCCATTGAGATAATTCGCTTTTTTTACAAAAAAGGCTGGTGTATTCGCTTGCCTGATGAAGTGCCGCTGATGACCCGCAATGGCTTTCAACTGCTGATCCCGCTGCTGGTGGTGATGCTGTCGATAAGCGTGATGAATGCCATACTGCTGCAGACCACCGGACGCATCGTACCGGAGTTGATCAGCGAAGCGGTGCGGCCGCTGGTGCTGGCGTCCGACACGCTGATGGCGGTACTTATCTCTTTATTTATCTGTAACTTACTCTGGTTTATCGGTATCCACGGCGCGCTGATCATCACCGGGATCATGAACCCCTTCTGGATGACCTATCTGTTTGAAAATCAGCAGGCGCTGGCGGCGGGTTCGCCAACGCTGCCGCATATTTATCTGCAGGGGTTCTGGGATTTTTACCTGCTGATCGGCGGTATTGGCTCCACTTTGCCTCTGGTGCTGATGGCGATGCGCAGCCGCTCGCGGCAGCTGAAAAGCGTGGCCAAGATTGGCCTGCTGCCGTCGCTGTTTAATATCAACGAGCCGATACTGTTTGGTTTTCCGGTGATCATGAACCCGGTTTTTTTACTGCCGTTTCTCTTTGTTCCGCTGATAAATGCCTGTATCGCATGGTATTTAACTCAGCTGGGTATCCTCGACCGCGCGGTGGCGATGCTGCCATGGTCGATGCCTTCCCCGCTGGGGGCGGCATGGTCGGCGAACGGCAGCTGGAAAAATTTGTGCATGAGCCTGTTCGCGATGTTTAACGCCTGGATGCTCTATCGCCCCTTCTTCAAAGTGTACGAACGTCAGCTCGCGGAAACCGAACGCTGATCCTCTCGCCGTCGGCGGCTTATCCCCCGGCGGCACCTGCTCATCTCCTCCTCCTTCCGCTCCACTGCCAGCGCCCGGCGGCATTCTTGTCATTTTATGTGATCAGTCTCACGAATATATTCGCCGCAGAGCTAATTTTGTGAACCAGATAGGCAATTATGGAAAGCGCTTTCCGTAAGTGGATGTACATTTCCGTTTTTGATCCGTAAATTTCCCCTCCGTTATCGGTTCGTGTTAACAAACATAACGTGGGAAAAAAATAATGATAAAGCTGAAACACTCAATACCTCTGGCTCTCCTCTCGCTGGCAGGGGCCAGCAGCCCGGCCTGCGCCGATCCGAAGTATGATTTTGCGCTGCATGGCTATATCCGCTCCGGGATCCTGGCGAACTCCGATGGCAACCGCGCGGACTCCGTCGGCCTGATGCCGGACGGTAAGTGGCGACTGGGCAACGAAGAAGACACCAAGATCGAACTGATCCCCACCGTGACGCTGACGGCGGACAGCGGCGTGGTGGCGAAAGTGCAGGCCAACCTCACTCACCAGTCGAAATGCACCTCCGACTGGAACTGTCAGGATGACGATGGCCATGACGTACAGTTTCGTGAAGGGTTCGCCGAGCTGAGCAATCTGGATTTTGCGCCGGAGATGACCTTCTGGGCCGGTAAGCGCTACAGCAGCTCCAACACCTCCAGCCATCAGTTCGACTGGGAGTACATTCAGTACAACGGCACCGGCGGCGGCTTCGACAACATGGATCTCGGCTTCGCCCGCTTCGACGCCGGGGTGTACGCCTTTTCACCCACCGATGAAACCAAAGCCTACCCGGTGGATAAGGGAGATCAGGGCTACCCGGATGACTATTCTCTCAACCTGTGGCTGAAAAAGATCGCGGGGACAGGCTTCGATCTGGAGCTGATCGGCCACCACATGAACCGTAACGAAAACCATCCAACTTCCGCCGAGAAGGGCTATGGCGTGACCGGTATTTATAACTTTGACGGCTTCTATGGTCTGACCGGAGGATACTCCCGCCTCGCATTGCAGTACGGGAAAGGGCTGGCGGCGGGTGACTCGCTGGGTAAAAACGGCTGGGGCTGGGCCAACCTGGAAAACACCCAGTCCTGGCGAGTGGTGCTGGATAGCGTGGCCTCGATGGGCGACCTGGAGATCTCGACCTTCGCTTTCTGGCAGAAAGATAAAAACTACCGCTGGTGGACAGAAGATGAAAATGGCTGGGGACGCTCGATGTGGGTCGCTGGTATCCGCCCTTATCATCAGATCACCCGCAACTTTGCCATGCAGTACGAGCTGGGCTACGAATACCTGGATGACAAAAACTACAAAGGAGTAAACGGCAAAGGCAAAGGCGGCCTGACCAAAGTCACCGTTGCGCCAACGCTGACCTTTGACTCCGGTTTCTGGGCGCGTCCGCAGCTGCGCTTCTTCGTCACCTACGCGAAGTGGGATAAAGGTGTCTCCGATGCATTAGACGGTAACTACAACTGGGATACCAATACCATCACCGCCGGCGGGTATTCCCGCAGTGGCTCTACCGACACCGTTAACTTCGGCGTACAGGCCGAGGTCTGGTTCTAAGGAGAGAGAACGATGAAGCCGATGAAAAACCTGCTGCTGATGGGGCTGCTGTCCGCGCTGGCGGCCGGCGGGGCGCTGGCCGCCGAGCGCTCGCACTTTACGCACTTTATCACTCGCGACGGCGCCACCCTCAAGGACGGCGACAAGGTGTTTCGTTTCGCCGGGATCCACGCGCCGGAGCTGCACCGCATTGAAGACGACGCCCGCGGCCCCTGCAGGGCAGACCCGCGCGGCTGGGGGCAATACTTTAAATGGCCAACGGCCCAGGAGCAGCAAAACTGGATCCAGGCGATGGTGCAAACCGGGGCGAAAGCCCAGCGCGTCTACGTGCTGTCGGTGCAGCAGGAATTTGATAAGGCCTGCGGGCGCGAGACCCATATTCTGGCGCCGGAAACGGCGGACGGCATGCCGCGGCTGAATGAGAAAGCCATGCGGGTGTATGACAACATGATTGCCGAAGCGGATAAACAGGGATTGCGTCTGATCCTGCCGTTTATCGACCACTGGTGGTGGTGGGGCGGGCGCGAGCAGCTGGCGGCGTTCTATCATGAAAAAGCGGAAGACTTTTATCGGACCGATAGCAAGACCTTCAAAGCCTATCTGGATGTGATCCGCCAGGTCATCACCCGGACAAATACCGTCACCGGCCGCGCCTATTATGATGAAAAGGCGATCATGGCCTGGGAAACCGGTAACGAGCTGGAGGATACCAACGCCGATTTCCTGCATCAGACCGCGGCGTGGATTAAAAAGTGGGCCCCTCATCAGCTGGTGGTGGATGGCACCTATAAGAAAATTAATCCGTTTGCGTTGACCGACCCCAATGTGGATATCGTCAGCAATCACTATTACACCAATGCCGATAATAACCATCCCGGGCAGGTGACGCAGGATCTGCGCGCCGTCGGCGGACAAAAAGTCTATCTCGTCGGCGAGTTTGGCCTGCTGCCGGCGGATCAACTGAACGCCATTATGCAGTCGATTGTTCACAGCGAGGTCAACGGGGCGCAAGCCGCCGGCGGGCTTATCTGGGGCTTCCGCGGCCATCGTCACGACGGCGGCTTCTACTGGCATAAGGAGTCGACCGAGCACTATAGCTACCACCTGCCGGGGTTTGCCAAAGAAGGCGAAGCGAACCAGGAGCAGGCGGTGGTCGATCTGGTGCGCACCGCCGCGGCGCAGATGGCCGGGCAGCAGACGATGGCGCCGCTACCGAAGCCGGAGGCGCCTTTGCTGCGCGAAACCACCTCGCCCTTCGCGATCAACTGGATGGGCGCTGCGGTGGGACGCAGCTACGATGTCGAACGCGCCGCCTCACCGACCGGGCCGTGGACGGTGGTGGGCCGGGATATCTCCGATGGCGTTAACGAATGGAATCCGGAAACCATGGTTCTGTTCCGCGACGATTATCGTCAGCTTCAGCTCGGGCACACGTATTACTACCGGGTGACGGCGAAAAACGAGAGCGGTCGTTCGGCCCCTTCCAATGTGATTAGCGTGCAGCATAGCGAGGAGAATCAGCCGCCGGTTGTCACGCTGGAACCGGCCCTAACCACCACGCAGGACCAGGGCGTCGAGCTTACGGCCAACTGGCAGGACGATGGCCTGCCGTCGCGAGAGGTTAAGGTGGGCTGGCAGCACGCCGGCGATGGCCAGGTGCATTTCTGCCATGCCGATCGGGCTCAAACCCGGGCCTGGTTTACGGCGCCAGGCACCTATGCGCTGACGTTCACGGCGGACGATGGGCTGTTGAAAAGCAGCAAAACCGTGACCGTGACGGTGGGCGAGGCGACGGGGAAAGCGCCAGCGGATTTTTGTCGTTATCACGGCGAAGTTTATGGCGTGGCTGAGGGGCGGCTGACGGTGATGAAGAGTGATAAAGACGCGCTGACAGTTGGTGAGGACGGCTTCCTCGGCCCATTTGCCAACGAGGGGGATAAGGTCAGCTGGCAGGTGCAGGCGCCGTGGAGCGGTCAGTTCCTGCTCAATGTAACCTTCAACGGCAAATGGGGCGGTAAGCAGAACTCGTTTGTCGTCAACGGGGTCGCTCCGCAGGCGGTGGCCTTCCCGCAGACGGATGAGCAGGGCCAGCAGTTGCGGATACCGGTGACGCTTAAAGCCGGGAGCAATCAGATTGACTTCGGCCGCTTCGCCGGCGACTGGGGCTATATGTTCATTAAATCGATCGAAGTGGTCGCTGAGTAGTACGTTCAGGCTGCGCCAGACGGGCGCAGCCTTTTTTCGAAGGAGAGGTTATGCAGCAGTATCAGTTTCCGCAAGGGTTCCTGTGGGGGGCGGCGGCGTCCGGCCCGCAAACGGAAGGGGTCACCAATAAGCGCCATCGTTCCATTTGGGACAGTTGGTTTGCCGAACAGCCGGAGCGATTTTATCAGCAGGTAGGGCCGCAGACCGTGTGTGATACTTATCATCAGTATCCGCAGGACGTAGCGCTGATGAAACAGACCGGCTTCAACTCATTTCGTACCTCGATACAGTGGTCACGACTGATCGCTGATTTGGAAACCGGCGCGCCGGACCCGGACGCGGTGCGTTTTTATCACGCCTAT
Organism: Klebsiella sp. P1927; assembly: GCF_018204675.1. Taxonomy (NCBI): domain Bacteria; kingdom Pseudomonadati; phylum Pseudomonadota; class Gammaproteobacteria; order Enterobacterales; family Enterobacteriaceae; genus Klebsiella; species Klebsiella sp. P1927. Next base: position 786,244 of record NZ_CP073377.1, read on the forward strand.
CTGGATGAGATGATCGCTAACGGCATTGAGCCGATGATCAATCTCTACCACTTTGATATGCCGGAAGCGCTGCAGAAACAGTACGGCGGCTTTGAATCGGCGCACGTAGCCGAGCTGTTTGCCCGCTTTGCCCGCACCGCCTTTAGCCTGTTTGGCCATAAGGTTAAATACTGGATAACCTTCAACGAGCCGATTGTGCCGGTTGAGGGAGGCTACCTGTACGACTTCCACTATCCATGTAAGAAAGATGGCCGGCTGGCGGCGCAGGTGGCGTTTAACATTATGCTGGCGCACGCCAAAGCGGTAACGGCTTATCGTGAACTGGCGCTGGCGGGCGAGATCGGCGTGGTGCTCAACCTGACCCCGAGCTATACCCTCACCGACAGCGACGCGGATAAAAAAGCCGCCGGGTATGCCGACCTGTTTTTTAACCGCAGCTTCCTTGACCCGCTGGTAAAACATGAATTCCCCAAAGCGCTGTGCGAGATCCTTGCCGCCCACGACTGCCTGCCGACGACCAGCAAAGACGACGCGGCGTTGATCCTCAGCGCGGATATCGATTTTCTTGGGGTAAACTATTACGTGCCGCGGCGGGTAAAAGCGCGTGAGAGCGAATATGACCTCGATTATTTCACCCCGGAATACTATTTCGAAAACGCGGTGAACCCGCAGGGCCGCTTTAATCCTTATCGTGATAACAACGAGATCCTGCCGCAGGCGATCTATGACATTGCCGCCAATATTCGCGATAACTACGGCAATATTAAGTGGTATCTCGCGGAAATCGGCATCGCGATGGATCGACAATCAGAGGGCGAGCCCGGGGCGGACGGGGTGATAGACGATACTTTCCGCATCCAGCTGATGGAGGAGCATCTGGTGCAGTTGCATCGGGCGATAGCCGACGGCGCGAACTGCTTTGGCGTGCACCAGTGGACGTTTATCGACAACTGGTCGTGGATCAATGCCTTCAAACGGCGCTACGGCTTCTGGCGACTGGATCTGGAGACCGGCGAGCGACAGATAAAACGCAATGCGCTGTGGTTTGCCGAACTGGCGACCAGCAACGGTTTTACCAGCGATAAATAGCGCGCTGCGCCAGCGCTCCCTCTCACCGGCGCGGAAAGGGGGAGCGCGCGAGGTTACACCAGTTCGTCTTTATTAATACCCAGCCGCTTCATGCGTGACAGGAGCGTGGTGCGCTTGAGCCCCAGCCGCTGGGCGGCGCCTTTCGGCCCGGCCACCACGCCGTTGCTCTCCTTCAGCACCCGGACGATCAGCTGATATTCATCCTCACCTTCCTCAGGCAGGACCGCCGGCGTCCGCGGGGCTTCCACGATATCCCGCTCCGGCAGGGAGAGCTGCAGTACGTTGCCGCGGGTGAGCAATACCGCCCGTTCGATAACGTTTTCCAGCTCGCGCACGTTGCCCGGCCACTCCATACGCGTCAGAGTGCGCAGGGTTTCCGCCGGAATGCTGTCGATATTGCGCCCCATGCGGCGGGCGATTTTAAAGGTAAACGCCTTCACCAGCAGCGGGATATCGTCGGGACGTTCACGCAGCGGCGGCAGATGGATCGGGAACACGTTGAGCCGGTAGTAGAGATCGCTACGGAATTCCCTGTCGATAACCATCTGCTTGAGATCGCGGTTGGTGGCGGCGATCAATCGAACGTCGGTCTGAATCAGCTTATTGCTCCCCAGACGTTCGAACTCCTGCTCCTGGAGGACGCGCAGCAGTTTGGGCTGCAGTTCCAGCGGCATATCGCCCACTTCATCGAGGAACAGGGAGCTTTTGTCCGCCAGTTCGAAGCGGCCGATACGCTGGGCGCTGGCCCCGGTGAACGCGCCGCGTTCGTGGCCGAACAGATCGCTCTCCAGCAGCCCGGCGGGCATCGCCGCGCAGTTCATCTTCACCATCCGCCGACCGTTGCGTCCGCTGAGGTTGTGGATAGCGCGGGCGATAAGCTCTTTGCCGGTGCCGGTTTCGCCGAGGATCAGCACGGTGCTGTCGCTCTGCGCCACCATCTCTACCTGCTTGAGCACATTGTTCATCGCCTCGCTGCGGCCGATAATCTCCCCGAATTCGCTCTCGACATTATTGAGCTGCTCGGTGAGGGCGAGGTTCTCATCCACCAGCCGCTCTTTCAGGCGCTGAATTTCGCGGTAGGCGAGGGCGTTATCGATAGCGATCGACACCCGCTCGGCGATCTGCCGCAGCAGCTTGAGATTGGTGGTGGTGAAGACCTGTTCGTCGCACTGCGCCAGCTTAAGCACCCCGAGCAGGGTATTGCCGGACATCAGCGGCAGCAGGCACAGGGTCTGGATCTTATTGCCCCACATCTCGAAGAGCATTTTCTCATACGGCGCGAGAGTGTCATGTTCGTGCAGATTAAGCAGCAGCATCTCTTTGCTTTTGAACACGCGCTCGGTGAGGGTGCCGGCTTCATCCACCTCGCTCTGGTCGTGAACCGGGTGGCTGGCGTCAAGATAATGCGTGGAATAGATGTTGAGCTTCCCCTTGCGGTCGCTGCGCAGCACCACGCTGATGGCGTCGATCCGGAAGTAGCGATGGATCTCTTTCGCCACCTCGCTGACCAGCTCGTCGATATCCAGTCGCGAGAGCACCGCGTTGGTGATCGCCACCAGGATGCGAAAGTTGTCGCGCTCGTGGCACAGCAGATCGTAATCGACGTTATTGCTGACCCGGTTCTGAATCTGTTCGGTGACGACGGCGACGATCTGCGCGAAGGTATGCAGCCGCTGGAACTCTTTCTCGCTCCACGGCCGGTTGTCACGGCGGAGGAATTCGCAACCGCCGAAGATCCGCCCGTCCGCCGCCAGCGGCAGCAGCGAGTAGTAACCGAACGGATGATACAGTCCGCTGCGGATAAGCTGCGGCCAGGTATCGGCAAAGGTTTCATGATCGCAATGCAGGGCATCCGGCCGGGAGAGTAAGCGACGCACCGGACCGTGGGCCAGGACGGTTTCATCCTCGTAGCTTACCGGATGGCCGGCCTCATCGCAGGCGTACCTGGCCGCGCGGTGATTACCCGCGTTCCACAGGATGATGGCCGCCTCATCGGCCAGCGCGGACTGTTGCACCAGACGGGTCAGGGTTTCGCTTAGCGCGGCCAGGTCGGGCTGCTGTAATAAAAGCTGGGTGATATCGAACAGCCCCTGCTGGCCGAGATCGCTCATCGGTGTATACGACATTGCTTACGTCCAAAACGCGCCGACAACGCGGCGCATAAGAAAATGATGGTACAAATAATAGTATGTTAATAAAGCGGTTATTGCCGCTTTAACCCATCCATGGGCGCCCGCTGGTTTGGGCAAAATAATTACGCTGGCTTTTTCCCGGCTCGCGCTGCGCTTAGCCGGGCTACATGTGCGCGCAGTTTTGTAGCCCGGATAAGGCGCCAGCCGCTATCCGGGACCCGACGCCGTCGTTAACAAATTCTCGGCAGCGGTTCGGCGTGGGGAAGATCGAGCGTCCGCTTCACGCCGTACAGCCCAACGGAACGTACGCCCGGGCGGGCGACCACTTCGCCGATTATCGCCGCATCGCGTCCTAACGCGTGAGACCGCAAATGCGCCAGCACGTTTTCCGCCTCGTCGCGGGCGACGGCGAGCACCAGCTTGCCTTCATTGGCGAAGTTCAGGGCGTCCAGACCAAGCAGCTCGCAGACGCCGCGCACCGTGTCGTTGACCGGCAGCGTTGCCTCCTGCAGTTCGATGCCGCAGCCGCTGGCGGCGGCGAACTCATGGGCGACCGCGTTAACCCCGCCGCGGGTGGCGTCGCGCAGGGCTTTCACTCCGCTCAGCGGGCGCAGGGTCTGGATAAGCGGCGTCAGCACCGCGCAGTCGCTGGACAGCGCGCCGTCCAGCCCCATCTGCTCGCGCAGGTTAAGGATGGTGGCGCCATGATCCCCCAGCGTGCCGCTGACCAGCAGCACATCACCGGCGCTAATCTGCTGCGTCCCCCAGTGAACGTCCGCCGGGATGGCGCCGATGCCGGCGGTGTTAATAAACAGCTTATCCGCCGCGCCGCGCGGCACCACTTTAGTGTCGCCGGTGACGATGGCGATCCCTGCCGCCCGGGCGGTGTCGGCCATGCTGGCGACCACCGCTTCCAGGGTGGCCATCTCCAGCCCCTCTTCGAGAATAAAGCCGCAGGAAAGATAGCGCGGGATGGCGCCGCTGACCGCCACATCGTTGGCGGTACCGCAGACGGCCAGCTTGCCGATATTGCCGCCGGGAAAGAACAGCGGGTCAATCACGTAGCTGTCGGTGGAGAAGGCGAGGCGGTCCCCCTGGGCGGCGAGCGCCGCCAGATCGAGGCGCGCCTGATCCTCCTGCTCCGCCAGCCAGGGGTTGGCGAAGGCCTGCATAAACAGGTCGCCGATCAGCTGCTGCATTGCCTGTCCCCCGCTACCGTGGGCTAACTGGACGCTTTTCATACTTCATTTTCCTGACTGCGATATTGATACCAGGCGGCGCAGGCCCCTTCAGAGGAGACCATTAGCGCGCCAAAGGCGCTTTGCGGATTGCAGGTGCTGGCGAAGAGCGGGCACTGGTGCGGTTTACAGCGGCCGGTCAGCACCTCGCCGCAGCGGGCGCGCGGGTCGTCGCACACGCGCTGCGGCGCCGGGCGAAAATGCGCCTCGGCATCGAAGCGCTGATAGGCTGGCGTAAGCTGCACGCCGGAGTCGCTGATGACCCCCAGGCCGCGCCATTCGCTGTCGCCATCCAGGCGGAAGACGTCGGCCATCGCCGCCTGCGCCAGCGGGTTGCCCTCATCCGGCACCACGCGACGGTACTGATTTTCCACATCGCTGCGCTGCGCTATTGTCTGCTCAACCAGCATCACCGCGCCTTGCAGTAGATCAAGCGGTTCGAAACCGGCGACCACTAAAGGACGGTGATAGTCGCTGGCGATAAAGCCGTAGGCCTCGGTGCCGATCACCATACTGACGTGGCCCGGGGCGAGAAAGGCGTCGATTCCGTTCTCCGGCTGGTCCAGCAGGCTGCGCAGGGTCGGCAGCAGGGTGATGTGCTGGCAGAAAAAGTAGAAGTTATCGACGTTGCGCTCTCGCGCCTGACGCAGGGTCAGGGCGGTAGCGGGCATGGTGGTTTCGAAACCGAGACCAAAAAAGACCACCTCGCGCTGCGGATTTTGCTGCGCCAGCCGCAGAGCGTCCATCGGCGAGTAAACGATGCGGACATCGGCGCCGCGGGCTTTCGCCTGCAGAAGCGAGCCGTTTTTACCCGGCACGCGCATGGCGTCGCCGAAGGTGCAGAAGATCACTCCCGGGCGGCTGGCAATCTCAATGCAGGCATCGATGCGCCCCATCGGCAGGACGCACACCGGGCAGCCGGGACCATGAATAAATTCGATGTTCTCCGGCAACAGTTGGTCGAGCCCGAATTTAAAAATGGCATGGGTATGGCCGCCGCAGACCTCCATGATGCGCAGCGGTCGCGCGGCGGTGTGCGGCAGCAGACGAGCACGCTGCTGAAGATGGGCCACCAGCTGCATCACCTGTTCGGGGGCGCGGTATTCATCTACGTAACGCATTATCGCTCCTCGCCGTACAGCAGCGCGCCGACGTCCGGCTCCACGTCAAACATATTTTGCAGCGCCTCGAGGGTGTCGCGGGCTTCGGCTTCATTAATGACGCTCATGGCGAAGCCGACATGCACCAGCACCCACTGGCCGAGCCGCGGCTGGCCCTGCTCATCAACGGCGCCGACCAGCGTCAGGTCGACGTCGCGCTGAATACCGCAAACTTCCACCTTCGCCAGCACGCCGTCGATGGCGCAAATTTGTCCCGGAATGCCTATGCACATCGCTGCGTCTCCAGCCAGGTAAGCCACTGCTCCATGCCTTCGCCGCTGGTGGCGGAGACAAGAATAATTTCAATATGCGGATTGACCTCGCGGGCGCAGGCCAGGCACCGCTCAACGTCGAAATTGAGATACGGCAGCAGGTCGACTTTGTTGAGCAGCATCAGGCTGGCGGCGGCGAACATATGCGGATACTTCAGCGGTTTGTCTTCGCCTTCGGTGACCGACAGCACCGCCACCTTATGGCGCTCGCCGAGATCAAAGCTGGCCGGGCAGACCAGGTTGCCGACGTTTTCGATAAACAGAATGCCGCGGTCAGCCAGCGGCAGGCGCGGGGCGGCGTCGGCGATCATCTGGGCGTCGAGATGGCAGCCTTTCCCGGTATTGACCTGAATCGCCGGGGTGCCGGTGGCGCGAATGCGGGCGGCGTCATTGACCGTTTGCTGATCGCCTTCAATCACCGCGCAGTCGGCGCGTCCTTTCAGCCGGGTGAGGGTTTCGGTGAGCAGGGTGGTTTTGCCGGAGCCGGGGCTGGAAACCAGATTCAGCACCAGCTGCTGTTTTGCTGCGAAGCGTGCGCGGTTGCGTGCCGCCAGGCGGTTGTTTTTATCCAGCACGTCGATCTCCACTTCCAGCATCCGCCGCTGGCTCTGCCCCGGGGCGTGGGTACCCGCTTCGCCGTGGCCGTAATGCAGGTCGCCCTCTGGCGTGCGGGTGGGGGTGAAGTGGTCGATTTTGACACCGGTGATGGTCATCGTCTGGCGTGGGGCGGGCGCGAAGGGGGCGCTGCGGAACGCGGAATGCGGGTTTCGTTCGTCTCCTTCAATATAGAGGTTGCCTTCGCCACAGCCGCATGTTGTACACATAATTTACTCCAATTCTAAACGCTGAATCTGTAAGCCATCATCCGCCACGATCTGCAGCTGGTCGTTATTGCAGTGCGGGCAGCGGCGAACGTGCTGCGAGACAAGATGGACGTACTGCTGACAGCGATCGCACCAGCATTCAGCCTGTTGTTCGGCGATATGCAGTTCGCACCCCTCCGCCAGCGTGCCGCGGCAGACCAGCTCAAAGCAGAAGGTCAGGGCGCTGGCTTCCACGCAGGAAAATGCGCCGACCTTGAGCCACACGCCGGTAACCCGCCGCGCGCCGGCCTGCTGCGCCTGTTGTTCAATAATTTCCAGCGCCCGCTGGCTGAGGGTGATTTCGTGCATAGTCGCCTCCGTATCGCGATGCGCCTTCTATGCAATAACGATGCCAGAATGAAATCGTCGTGGCAGTCAATGTCGATGTCGACGCCCCGGGGCTGTCATCGACATGTCGTATCGGCAGAGGGCGATATAAAAACATAGTTAAATCAATTAAATAAAATCTGGCATGAAAAATGCTTAGAGGGTGCATCTCATGCTACGGAGAAACCGATATGACTATTTGGGAAATAAGTGAAAAGGCGGATTACATCGCCGACCGTCACCGGCAGCAGCAGGAGCAGTGGCACATCTACTGTAACTCGCTGGTTCAGGGGATCACCTTGTCGAAGGCCCGCCTGCATCACGCGATGAGCTGCGCGCCGGACAAAGAGCTGTGCTTCGTGCTGTTCGGCCATTTTCAGGTGTTCGTCGCCCTCGCGGAAGGCTTCAACAGCCACACCATCGAGTACTACGTCGAAAACAAAAACGGCGGTGATAAGTATCTGATTGCTCAGGCCACCCTCGCAATGGATGGCACGGTGGACGGCCGCATCAGCAACCGCTCCCGCGACCAGGTGCTGGAGCACTATCTGGCGATTATCGCCACCGTCTATGACCGTCTGTATGACGCCATGGAACAAGACCAACCGGTGGATTTAAGCCATCTGGCGCTGACCCACTGATCGTAAGGTGTCGACACGTGTCGAAAATGACACCTGCGCAACCTGATTTCGTCAAAAATGACTTTCACCCGAGGATGACCCGGTGAACCGTTTTGTAATTGCTGACTCCACTGTCTGTATCGGCTGCCGCACCTGCGAAGCCGCCTGCTCTGAGACGCATCGCCAGCACGGCCTGCAGGCTATGCCGCGGCTGCAGGTGATGCGTAATGAAAAAGAATCGGCACCGCAAATGTGCCACCACTGTGAAGATGCTCCCTGCGCCACCGTCTGCCCGGTTAACGCCATCCAGCGCGTCGATGGCGCGGTCCAGCTCAACGAGAGCCTGTGCGTAAGCTGCAAACTGTGCGGCATTGCCTGCCCGTTCGGCGCCATTGAATTTTCCGGCAGCCGCCCGCTGGATATCCCGGCGAATGCCAATACCCGGCTGGCGCCCCCCGCGCCGCCGGCGCCGGCGCGCGTCAGCTCGCTGCTCGACTGGGTACCGGGCGTGCGCGCTATTGCCGTGAAATGCGACCTCTGCCACTTCGATGACCAGGGCCCGGCCTGCGTGCGGACCTGTCCGACCAACGCGCTGATGCTGGTGGATAGCCGTGATATCGCCCAGGCCAGCAAGCGTAAACGCCAGCTGACCTTTAATACCGACCTTGGCGACTTGTCGCTGTTCCAGGCGCAACAGGGGGAGAGGGAATGAGTGTAATTGGATTAGTGAATCAGGCGGTGGCGTGGTATGCCGCCAGCGCCGTACTGGCCTTTCTGTTTGCCATGCGCAAACCGCTCAGCGGCGCCATTGCCGGGATCGGCGGCGCGGTGGCCAGCGCCATGCTGGTGGTCGCCGGCGGCGCCGCGCTGCTGATGCCGGAGCGGATCCACGGCGGCATGCTGCAGTTTCTCCACCTGACGATACGGGTGGGGGGCGTCAACGCGCTGTGGCTGCTGGCCATCGGCCTGTCGGCGCTGCCGGTGTCATTGTTCAATATTAGCTGGCATCGCCACCCGCAGGTGAAGGCCAACGGCCCGCTGGTCAACCTGCTGCTGGCCGCCGCGACCTGCGCGGTGGTGGTGACCAATATCGGTTCACTGGTGGTGATGGCGGAGATCATGGCGCTCTGCGCGGCGTTTCTCACCGGCTGCGCCGCCTCCGGTAAGCTGTGGTTTGCCCTGGGGCGTCTCGGTACTCTGCTGATGGCCTGGACCTGCTGGCTGGTGTGGTCAACCTACGGCACCCTCGAGCTGGCGCAGATCAACCTTCAGGCGGTGGATATGATGCAGAACCCGCTGCTCTGGCTGCCGGGTCTGGTGGGGTTCGCCCTGCTGGCCGGGGCGATCCCGCTGCACGGCTGGGCGCCGCAGGCTCACGCCGGGGCCAGCGCGCCGGCCGCCGCGCTGTTTTCCACGGTGGTAATGAAGGTTGGTCTGTACGGCATGCTGACCGTTTCGCTGGCCGGCGGCGTGCCGCCGCTGTGGTGGGGCGTGATGCTGCTGGCGCTGGGGATGATCACCGCCTTTATCGGCGGACTGTATGCGCTGATGGAGCATAACATTCAGCGCCTGCTGGCCTATCACACCCTGGAGAATATCGGCATTATCCTGCTGGGGCTGGGCGCCTTCGTCACCGGCGTGGCGACCCGCAACAGCACGCTGATGGTGCTGGGCTTTATCGGCGGCATGTATCACCTGATTAACCACAGCCTGTTCAAAACCACGCTGTTCCTCGGTGCCGGAGCGGTGTGGTTCCGCACCGGTCATCGCGATATCGAGAAGCTGGGCGGCATCGGTAAAAAAATGCCGCTGATCTCCCTCGCCATGCTGGTGGGGCTGATGGCAATGGCTGCCCTGCCGCCGCTGAACGGCTTCGCCGGCGAGTGGGTTATCTATCAATCCTTCTTCAAAATGAGCACTGGCGACCTGTTTATCGGCCGTTTGCTGGGGCCGCTACTGGCCGTTGGCCTGGCGATCACTGGCGCACTGGCGGTGATGTGTATGGCGAAAGTCTACGGCGTGACCTTCCTCGGCGCGCCGCGGACGAAAGAGGCGGAATACGCCACCTGCGCCCCCTGGCTGATGACCCTGAGCGTGGTGCTGGCGGCTGTGTTCTGCCTCGTTGGCGGCATCGCCGCGCCGTGGCTGCTGCCGCTGGTGAGCGGCGCCTTCCCGGTGCAGGCTCAGGTATCGAGCGTGGTGTCGCAGCCGATGATCGCGCTGCTGCTTATCGCCTGCCCGCTGCTGCCGTTCCTGCTGATGATCTTCTTTAAAGGCGATCGCCTGGCGGCGCGCTCGCGCGGCGCGGCGTGGGTCTGCGGTTACGACCACGAGCAGTCGATGGTGGTAACGGCCCACGGCTTTGCCATGCCGGTGAAAGAGGCCTTTGCGCCGTTGCTGAAGCTGCGTCACTGGCTGAACCCGGTGCGTCTGGTGCCGGGCTGGCAATCGGCCTCGGCGCCGGCGCTGCTGCGCGGGATCGCGCTGGTTGAGCTGGCGGTGCTGGTGGTGATTGTCATTTCGCGAGGAGCCTGAGAATGAGTCTGTTAATTGCATTGCTACAGGCGCTGGTGCTGTTTGCCGTCGCGCCGCTGTTGTCCGGAATCGTTCGCGTCGCCCGCGCGCGGCTGCATAACCGCCGTGGACCGGGGGTACTGCAGGAGTATCGCGATATCCTGAAACTGCTGGGCCGCCAGATCGTCGGTCCTGACGCCTCGGGCTGGGTGTTTCGCCTGACGCCGTACGTCATGGTGGGCGTGATGCTGACCATCGCCACCGCGCTGCCGGTGGTGACGGTAGACTCCCCGCTGCCGGTGCTGGGGGATCTCATCACCCTGATCTACCTGTTCGCCATCGCCCGTTTCTTCTTTGCCATTTCCGGTCTGGACACCGGCAGCCCGTTTACCGCGCTGGGCAGCAGTCGCGAAGCGATGCTCGGCGTGCTGGTGGAGCCGATCCTGCTGTTGGGCCTGTGGGTGGCGGCGCAGGTCGCCGGCTCGACCCATATCAGCGCCATCACCGATACCCTTTACCACTGGCCGGCGGCGCGCAGCATTCCACTGATTCTGGCGTTATGCGCCTGCGCCTTCGCCACCTTTATCGAGATGGGCAAACTGCCGTTCGATCTGGCGGAAGCGGAGCAGGAGCTGCAGGAAGGGCCGCTGTCGGAATACAGCGGCAGCGGCTTTGGCATCCTGAAGTGGGGCATCAGCCTCAAACAGCTGGTGGTGCTGCAGATGTTTGTCGGGGTCTTCTTTCCGTGGGGCCAGATGACCAGCTTCAGCGTCGGCGGCCTGCTGCTGGCGCTGGTGGTCGCCATCGTTAAGCTGGTGGTTGGGGTGCTAATTATCGCGCTGTTTGAAAACAGCATGGCGCGTCTGCGTTTTTGTGCCACCTCCCGCGTCACCTGGGCCGGGTTTGGTTTCGCCTTTTTAGCTTTCGTCTCCTTGCTGGTGGCGTGATTAAGAGAGTTTGAGCATGTCTGAAGAAAAAATAGGTCAACACTACCTTGCGGCGCTGCACCAGGCCTTTCCCGGCGTGGTGCTGGACGAAGCCTGGCAGACCAAAGACCAGTTAACCATCACCGTGAAGGTCAACTACCTGCCGGAAGTGGTGGAGTTTCTCTACTACCAGCAGGGCGGCTGGCTGTCGGTGCTGTTCGGCAACGATGAACGTAAGCTCAACGGCCACTACGCGGTCTATTACGTGCTGTCGATGGAGCAGGGCACCAAATGCTGGATCACCGTGCGCGTGGAAGTGGACGCCAACAAACCGGAATACCCGTCGGTGACGCCGCGCGTCCCGGCGGCGGTATGGGGCGAGCGCGAAGTGCGTGATATGTACGGCCTGGTGCCGGTCGGCCTGCCGGACGAACGCCGGCTGGTGCTGCCGGACGACTGGCCGGACGAACTCTATCCGCTGCGCAAAGACAGCATGGATTATCGCCAGCGTCCGGCGCCGACCACCGACGCCGAAACCTACGAGTTTATTAACGAGCTCGGCAGCAAGAAAAACAACGTGGTGCCGATTGGCCCGCTGCACGTCACCTCTGATGAACCTGGCCACTTCCGCCTGTTCGTTGACGGCGAGAACATTATCGACGCCGACTACCGCCTGTTCTACGTCCATCGCGGGATGGAAAAGCTGGCGGAAACCCGCATGGGTTATAACGAAGTGACCTTCCTGTCGGACCGGGTGTGCGGCATCTGCGGCTTCGCCCACAGCACCGCTTACACCACCTCGGTGGAGAACGCGATGGGCATCGTGGTGCCGGAGCGGGCGCAGATGATCCGCGCCATTCTGCTGGAGGTGGAACGCCTGCACTCGCACCTGCTGAACCTCGGTCTGGCCTGCCACTTTACCGGCTTTGACTCCGGCTTTATGCAGTTCTTCCGCGTGCGCGAAACCTCGATGAAGATGGCAGAGATCCTTACCGGCGCGCGTAAAACCTACGGCCTGAACCTGATCGGCGGGATCCGCCGCGACCTGCTGAAAGAGGACATGATCCAGACCCGTCAGCTGGCGCAGCAGATGCGTCGCGACGTGCAGGAGCTGGTGGATATGCTGCTCAGCACGCCGAATATGGAACAGCGTACCGTCGGTATTGGCCGTCTGGACCCGGAAATCGCCCGCGACTTCAGCAACGTAGGCCCGATGGTGCGCGCCAGCGGCCACGCCCGCGACACCCGCGCCGACCACCCGTTTGTCGGTTACGGCCTGCTGCCGATGGAAGTCCACAGCGAGCAGGGCTGCGACGTGATATCTCGCCTCAAGGTGCGGATCAACGAGGTTTACACCGCGCTGAATATGATTGATTTCGGTCTCGATAACCTGCCGGGCGGCCCGCTGATGGTGGAGGGGTTCACCTATATTCCGCACCGCTTCGCGCTGGGCTTCTCCGAGGCGCCGCGCGGCGACGATATCCACTGGAGCATGACCGGCGACAACCAGAAACTGTACCGCTGGCGCTGCCGGGCGGCGACTTACGCCAACTGGCCGACCCTGCGCTATATGCTGCGCGGCAACACCGTTTCCGATGCGCCGCTGATCATCGGCAGCCTCGACCCGTGCTACTCCTGTACTGACCGCATGACCGTGGTCGATGTACGCAAGAAGAAGAGCAAAGTGGTGCCATACAAAGAGCTGGAGCGCTACAGCATCGAGCGTAAAAACTCGCCGCTGAAATAAGGAATCGCCATGTTTACCTTTATTAAAAAAGTTATTAAGACCGGCACCGCGACGCACGCCTACCCGCTGGAGCCGATGCCGGTAGACAAAAACTTTCGCGGCAAGCCGGAGCATACGCCACAGCAGTGTATCGGCTGCGCGGCCTGCGTGAACGCCTGCCCGTCGAACGCCCTGACGGTCGAGATCGATCTGGCCACTAACCAGCTGGCGTGGCAGTTCAATCTCGGGCGCTGCATCTTCTGCGGTCGCTGTGAAGAGGTGTGCCCGACGGCGGCGATTAAGCTGTCGCCGGAGTATGAGCTGGCGGTGTGGAAGAAAGAGGATTTCCTCCAGCAGTCGCGCTTCGCTATCTGCCACTGCCGGGAGTGCCAGCGTCCGTTCGCGGTGCAGAAGGAGATCGACTACGCCATCGCGCTGCTCAAGCATAACGGCGATACCCGCGCCGAGCTGCACCGCGAAAGCTTCGAAACCTGCCCGGAATGCAAGCGCCAGAAATGCCTGGTGCCGTCCGATCGTATTGAACTGACCCGCCACATGAGGGAGGCCAGCTGATGAGCACTTTACTTGGCCCGCGCGATGAAAACGGCATTCCCGTGCCGATGACGGTGGATGAATCCATCGCCAGCATGAAGGCCTCGCTACTGAAGAAGATTAAACGTTCGGCCTACGTCTACCGCGTCGACTGTGGCGGCTGCAACGGCTGCGAAATCGAAATTTTCGCCACCCTTTCGCCGCTGTTCGACGCTGAACGCTTCGGGATTAAGGTGGTGCCTTCGCCGCGCCATGCCGATATTCTGTTGTTTACCGGGGCAGTGACTCGCGCGATGCGCTCCCCGGCGCTGCGCGCCTGGCAGTCGGCGCCGGATCCGAAGATCTGTATCTCCTACGGCGCCTGCGGCAACAGCGGCGGCATCTTCCACGACCTGTACTGCGTCTGGGGCGGTACCGATAAAATCGTACCGGTCGACGTCTATATTCCGGGCTGCCCGCCGACGCCAGCCGCCACGCTGTACGGCTTCGCCATGGCGCTTGGCCTGCTGGAGCAGAAAATTCATGCCCGTCTGCCGGGTGAGCTCGACGAACAGCCGACCGAGCTGCTGCATGCCGATATGGTGCAGCCTCTGCGGGTGCGCATCGATCGCGAAGCGCGGCGTCTGGCGGGCTATCGCTATGGACGGCAGATTGCCGATGACTATATGCGTCTGCTTGGCCAGGGCGACAGCCAGGTGCTGCGCTGGCTGGAGGCGGAGAAAGATCCGCGTCTGACCGAGATCGTCACCCATCTCAACCAGGTGGTCGAGGGGGCGCGTATCCGATGAGCGAGACGGTGGTGTTCAGTCAGCTGAGCCGTAAATTTATTGATGAGAACGACGCCACGCCGGATCAGGCGCAGCAGGTGGTCTATTACAGCCTGGCGATTGGCCACCACCTCGGCGTCATCGACTGTCTGGAGGCGGCGCTGAGCTGCCCGTGGGACGCGTATCTGGCATGGATCGCCACCCTTGAGGCCGGAAGCGCCGCGCGGCGCAAAATGGAGGGCGTGCCGAAGTATGGCGAAATCGTCATCGACAGCAGTCATGTGGCGATGCTGGCCAACGCCTTTGATAAAGCGCAGTCCGCGCAGACCCCGCAGCAGCAGGCGTGGAGCAAAACCCTGCTCAGCATGCTGCATGATATTCACCAGGAGAGCGCCATCTACCTGATGGTGAGGAGATTACGTGACTGACGTTTTACTCTGTGTCGGCAACAGCATGATGGGCGACGACGGCGCCGGCCCGCTGCTGGCGGAGATGTGCGCGGCGAACCCGGCCGGCCAGTGGGTGGTCATCGACGGCGGCAGCGCGCCGGAAAACGACATCGTGGCGATCCGCGAATTACGCCCCGAACGCCTGCTGATTGTCGATGCCACCGATATGGGCCTAAACCCCGGCGACATTCGCATCATCGATCCCGACGACATCGCCGAGATGTTTATGATGACCACCCATAACATGCCGCTCAACTATCTGGTCGATCAGCTGAAAGAAGACGTCGGCGAGGTGATTTTCCTCGGCATTCAGCCGGATATCGTCGGTTTTTATTATCCGATGACCCAGCCGGTGAAAGAGGCCGTTGCCCGGGTGTATCAGCAGTTGGCAGGCTGGAAGGGCAAGGGCGGCTTTACTCAGCTGGAGGCCGCGGACGACTAGCCCTGCGGCGAACCGGGCTCTCCGCCGGCGCACGACTGGCCGGAAGGGAGCCCCGTTCCCGGCGCTGCCAGCTCAAGATTCTCTATCACTAATTTACCGGGCGACACCGAGACTCTGACCTGCGTGCCGACCGGAAACCCCGCCTGCTCCAGCCAGTCGCCGTTTAAGCTTAATGCCGCGTGGCGGGTGTAGCGCCGCGTCTCCCGCGTTTTGCGGTCCTCATGGCGTTTTCTGACATATCCCACGGTTAACTGGCGAATGGCCCTGGCTATCCCTCTGGCTGCGGTAGGGTGCTGTGCGCTCATGATGTGCTCCTTGCTGAAGATACCCCGGTAAAAGTACTGGATAAAATACCAGTTATTGTAAACAGGTGGCAAACCAGAAACTGGAATCAGGCTCGAGAAAAAAGCATGTAATGGATGCAACAGATAGCCGACGCCCGTCCCCCGGCTATCGCGGGGAACGGGCGCGCGTGGGCGAGGGTGCTTAGTCGAGATCGGCGCCGTTACTGGCTATCACCTTCTGGTACCAGAAGAATGACTTTTTACGCTTACGCGCCAGGGTGCCGTTGCCGGCATCGTCGCGATCGACATAGACAAAGCCGTAGCGCTTGCTCATCTCGCCGGTGGACGCCGAGACCAGATCGATGCAGCCCCAGCTGGTGTAGCCCAGCACCGGAATGCCGTCGCCGATAGCGTCACGCATTGCCCTGATGTGCTCGCGCAGGTAGCTGATGCGATAGTCGTCATTGATGTCCCCATTGGCATCGATCTCATCGCGGGCGCCAAGCCCGTTTTCCACCAGGAACAGCGGTTTCTGATAGCGGTCGTACATCATGTTCATGGTGATGCGCAGGCCCAGCGGGTCGATGCCCCAGCCCCATTCGCTGGCCGGAATGTGCGGGTTCTTCAGCGACTTGACGATGTTGGCGGCATTGGTGTTGCTGGCGTTCATCTCCGCCGAGGCGCAGCGCGACGCGTAGTAGCTAAAGGAGACGAAATCGACGGTGTTTTTGAGGATCTCGTCATCGCCCGGCTGTTTCGCAATCGTGACCCCTTTTTCCCGGAACACCCGCGCGGCCCACACCGGATAGGCGCCGCGGGCCTGGACATCGATAAAGAACAGGTTTTCGCGGTCCTTCTCCAGCGCCATCCATACATCTTCCGGCTTGCAGGAGTAAGGGTAGAAATTACCGCCGGCCAGCATACAGCCGACCTGATTTTGCGGGTTAATCTCATGGGCGATTTTCGTCGCCAGCGCGCTGGCCACCAGCTCGTGATGCGCGGCCTGATACTTCACCTGCTCCTGGTTTTCACCCTCTTCAAACACCAGACCGGCGCCGGAGTAGGGGCTGTGCAGCATGATGTTGATTTCATTGAAGGTGAGCCAGTATTTCACCAGGCCGTCAAAAGCTTCAAAGCAGGTGCGGGCGTAGTGGCTGAAAAAATCCACCATTTTGCGGTTGCGCCAGGAGCCGTACTCCATCACCAGATGCATCGGCACGTCAAAATGGCACAGGGTGACCAGCGGCTCGATACCGTGCTTTTTGCACTCCTCGAACAGTGAGCGATAGAAGGCGATGCCCTGCGGATTCGGCTGCTGTTCGTCGCCGCGTGGGAACAGGCGGCTCCAGGCGATGGAGGTGCGAAAGACGCTGAACCCCATCTCGGCCATCAGGGCGATATCTTCTTTATAGCGATGGTAAAAATCGATCGCCTGGTGGCTGGGGTAAAATTCGTCTCCACGCAGCGTAAAGCGCTTCTCCAGGCCTAATTTTACCGGCAGGCGATGGGCGCCGTGGGGAAGGGTATCCACGGTGGTCAGCCCCTTACCGCCTTCAAGATAAGCGCCTTCAGACTGGTTGGCGGCCAGTGCGCCGCCCCATAAAAATCCCTGTGGGAAACTCGCCATGCATTACCTCATTATCAATAGTGTATTCAGGCGTGGGATGCCTGGGCCCTGGCCTGGCGCGCTCTGGCGTCGGCAGCGGCCTGCTCAACGGGAATGTCCTCAAAGCCAAGGATCAGCGTCAGGGCAAACGACAGCACCACCGACAGCGCCATCACGCCAAACACCCAGACGATGGTCATTGGATTGGCCGGATCGAAAAACTGCACGCTGGTAAACAGCCCCGGCGCCGCCATCGAATGGCTGGCCAGTCCGGCAATACCTGCCACCGCGCCGCAGATAAAGCCGCTGATTAAGCTGGCGATCAGCGGGCGCTTCAGGCGCACCGCCACGCCGTACAGCGCCGGTTCGGAAATCCCGGCCAGAATCGCCGATGCCGCGGCGGCCAGCGCCGTCTGGCGCAGCTCCGGGTTTTTGGTTTTCCACGCTACCGCCAGCGAAGAGCCGCCGAGCGACAGGTTGGCGCCGATCTCCGATGGCATCACCATACCCTCTTTGCCGGTTTCGGCGATGGTCTGAATGATGGTCGGCGTAAAGACGCGGTGCATACCGGTCATCACCAACAGCGGCCACAGCCCGCCCATGATCGCCACCGACAGCCAGCCGAGATAGCTGTGGATCGTATACACCAGCGCGGAAATGGCGCTGCCGATCCAGATGCCCAGCGGGCCAATCAGCAGGATCGCCAGCGGGGCGGCGATCAACACGATCAGCATCGGCTTCAGAAAGTTTTTCGTCACCGCCGGGGTAATGCGATCCACCCAGCGCTCGATATACGACAGGCACCAGGTCATCACCAGCGCCGGGATCACCGTGTAGGTGTATTTCACCGCGGTAACCGGAATAAAGGCGAATTCAACGTGTTCTCCCTGGGCGGCTTTGGCCATCAATTCGATAAACCCAGGATGCACCAGCACCCCGGCGATGGCGATAGCCAGCGACATATTAGTTTTGAATTTCACCGCCGCGGAGGCGGCCACCATCAGCGGCAGGAAGAAAAATGCGCCGTCGCCGATAAGCGCCAGCAGGGTCAGCGTCGGCGAGCCTTTCGGCAACGCGCCGCTCATCTCGAGGATCATCGCCAGCAGCTTGACCATCGATCCGCCGATAATCGCCGGGATCAGCGGCGACATGGTGCCGATCAGCGCGTCAAGGATCCCGGCGCCGATGCGTTTCAGGGTTAGCGGCGCTTTGCCCTGCGGCTCAGCCGGGCGCAGGTCGCCAGGCAGCAGATTCACCACCTCGCGGTAGGCCTGGGAGACAGTGTTGCCGATGATCACCTGGCACTGGTTATCGCTGCGCACAACGCCGAGCACCCCGGCCAGCCCTTTCAGGGTAGAGCTATCGACCTGTTCGTCGTCTTTAACCACGAAGCGCAGACGGGTCATGCAGTGGGTAACGGCGGCGACGTTGTCGACCCCGCCGATTGCCGCGACTATCTGTTGCGCCAGGGCTGCATAATTTTTCGACATCGGATTTTATCCTGTTTATCAATAGGGTACTGATCTGCCACCGCCCCGCATCGCCGGGCGATACCATGTTTTTATAGGAAACCGGTTCCACAAAATCATGGTGAGTTTCATTTAATTTCACAAGAAATAAAAAAATATGATCTCAATTTTGTGATTTTGATCGCTAAGCGTCGCCGTGAGCCGGATCGCGGTGATGAACAGGGGAGTGCTGTAAAAGCGGGAAACGTGCAGTACACTGCCTGCAACTTTTGCAACAGGAAGAATCACATGGCAACGATGCTGGAGGTCGCAAAGCGCGCGGGGGTATCGAAGGCGACCGTTTCGCGGGTGCTGTCGGGCAACGGCTATGTCAGCCAGGAGACCAAAGACCGGGTGTTTAAGGCGGTGGCGGAGAGCGGCTACCGGCCTAATCTGCTGGCGCGCAACCTGGCGACCAAAACCACGCAAACCCTCGGCCTGGTGGTGACCAATACCCTGTACCACGGCGTCTATTTTAGCGAACTGCTGTATCACGTGGCGCGGATGACGGAGGATAAAGGGCGGCAGCTGATCCTGGCCGACGGCAAGCACAGCGCGCAAGAGGAGCGGGAGGCGATCCAGTACCTGCTGGATCTGCGCTGCGATGCGATCATCATCTACCCGCGCTTTCTCACCGTCGATGAGATGGACGAGATCGTTGAGAACCACTCGCAGCCGATCATGGTGCTTAATCGCCGCCTGCGCCGCCACGCCAGCCACTGCGTCTGGTCCGATCAAAAAGCCTCGGCGATGCGGGTAGTGGAGCGGCTGATTGCGCTTGGCCATCGCAATATCGCCTTTATTACCGGCTCCCTTGACTCTCCCACCGGCGTCGAACGCCTCGCCGGCTACAAAGACGCGCTGGCTGGCCACGGCATCGCCCTGAACGAGGCGCTTATCGCCGAAGGGCGCTGGACGCCGGAAACCGGGGCGGCGGGGGTGGAGAGCCTGCGTAAGCGCGGGGTTACCTACAGCGCGCTGGTGGCGAGCAATGACGATATGGCCATCGGGGCGATGAAGCAGCTTCACCAGCTGGGCGTTAAGGTGCCAGAACAGGTCTCGGTGGTGGGGTTTGACGATATTGCTCTTGCGCCGTATATGGTGCCGTCGCTCGCCAGCGTCCGGGTGCCGGTGACGGAGATGATTAAAGAGAGCATCAATCGGCTGATCTTTATGCTGGATGGCGGGGAATTCAACTTTCAGCAAAGCTTTCCCGGAGCGCTGATTGAACGCGAGTCGCTGGTGGCGGGCCCCTGTGCCTGACGTCGTCAGCTGTCATCGTCACTACTGACGATGACAGCAAAGCCCAGCTATAATAGTCTTTATAATCAATATATTAAAAACTTGGAACGTATTATGCATACTCCGGCGCGTAACCTTCTTACTGCTGGAGAAATGGATGAACCGTTTCATTATCGCCGATGCGAGCAAATGTATCGGCTGTCGCACTTGCGAAGTGGCCTGCGTGGTATCCCATCAGGAACATCAGGACTGCGCCTCCCTGACGCCTCACACCTTTCAGCCGCGTATTCACGTGATCAAAGGGGTCAATGTTTCCACGGCGACCGCCTGCCGTCAGTGTGAAGACGCCCCCTGCGCCAACGTCTGCCCGAACGGCGCCATCAGCCGTGATAAAGGCTTTGTCCATGTGATGCAGGAGCGTTGCATCGGCTGCAAAACCTGCGTCGTCGCCTGCCCGTACGGGGCGATGGAGGTGGTGGTGCGCCCGGTGATCCGCCATAGCGGCGCCGGACTGAACGTCGTGGCGGAAAAAGCCGAAGCCAACAAGTGCGATCTCTGCTTCCACCGCGAGAGCGGTCCGGCCTGCATGGAAGTGTGCCCGACGCACGCCCTGGTGTGCGTTGACCGCAACAAACTTGAGCAGATGAATATCGAGAAACGTCGCCGTACGGCGCTGGCCTGGTAAGTCAAGGCATGAACGGGGTGCAAATCCGCATTCGCGGTAAAGTGCAGGGGGTGGGGTTCCGCCCCTTTGTCTGGCAGCTGGCCCGGGCGCAGGCCCGCTGCGGCGATGTCTGTAACGACGGCGACGGCGTACTGGTGCGGCTGGTCGGGGGCGACGACGGTTTTACTGCCGCTCTGGCTGACCACTGCCCGCCGCTGGCGCGGATCGACAGTACCGCCTGCATTCCCTATCGCTGGGCGGCCACGCCGCAGGATTTCACCATCCGCGAGAGCGGGGCGGGACGGATGCGGACTCAGATTGTGCCCGATGCCGCGACCTGCCCGGCGTGCCTCGCGGAGATGAACGATCCCCGGGCACGCCGCTACCGCTACCCCTTTATCAACTGCACCCACTGCGGCCCGCGGTTGACCATTATTCGCGCCATGCCCTACGACCGGCCCTTCACCGCAATGGCGCCGTTCCCGCTCTGTTCCCCTTGTGAGGCGGAATTCCGCGATCCTGCCGATCGCCGTTTTCACGCCCAGCCGGTGGCCTGCCCCGACTGCGGGCCGCGACTGGAATGGCGGGCAGAGGGGGAAACGCTGGACGGCGAGGCGGCGCTGCAGGCGGCTATCGCCCGGCTGGCGGCGGGCAAAATCGTGGCGATAAAAGGCATCGGCGGCTTTCATCTGGCCTGCGATGCCGGTAACCCCGCTGCCGTTGCCACGCTGCGGGCGCGAAAACACCGCCCGGCAAAACCGCTGGCGGTAATGCTGCCGACGGCAACGGGCTTACCCGCCGCCGCTGCGGCGCTGATGGGCTCCCCGGCGGCGCCCATCGTACTGATTGCCAAAGCGCAGGTCTCCGGCCTGTGCGACGAAATAGCGCCAGGGCTTGCGGAAGTTGGGGTGATGCTGCCGTCTAATCCGCTGCAGCATTTGCTTCTGCAGGGCCTGGCGCGCCCCATCGTAATGACCTCCGGCAACCTTAGCGGCCGTCCGCCGACGTTAAGTAATGCTCAGGCGCTCAATGAGTTAGCCGACATTGCCGACGGCTTTCTCTTGCATAATCGCGACATCGTACAGCGGATGGATGATTCACTGGTGCGCTCAAGCGGTGAAATGCTGCGCCGCGCCCGGGGCTACGTCCCGGACGCGCTGCCGCTGCCGCCAGGGCTAGGAGACATCCCGCCGCTGCTGGCTCTCGGCGCGGATATGAAAAATACCTTCTGCCTGGCGCGCGGCAGCGAAGCGGTGCTGAGCCAGCACTTTGGCGATCTTGGCGAGGAAGGTGTTGAACAGCAGTGGCGCAGCGCCCTGCAGCTGATGCAGAGCATTTACGCGTTTGTGCCGCAGCGGGTGGTGGTTGATGCCCATCCCGGCTATCGCTCAACGCAGTGGGCGGCCTCCCTGCCCCTGCCGCTGGAGACAGTGCTGCATCACCATGCCCACGCCGCGGCATGCCTGGCGGAGCACCGCTGGCCGCTTGACGGCGGGGACGTTATCGCCCTGACACTCGACGGTATTGGTATGGGGGAGAACGGCGCGCTGTGGGGCGGGGAGTGCCTGCGGGTCAACTATCGCGAATGCGAACATCTTGGCGGGCTGCCGGCCGTCGCGCTGCCAGGGGGGGACCTGGCGGCACGCCAGCCGTGGCGAAATTTGCTGGCCCACTGTCTGGCCTTTGTCCCTGACTGGCAGGATTATCCGCAGGCCGCCACCCTGCGCCAGCGCAACTGGCCGCTGCTGGCGCAGGCCATCGAGCGCGGGATTAACGCGCCGCGCGCCTCATCCTGCGGACGGCTGTTTGATGCCGTTGCCTGCGCCCTGGATTGCGCGCCGGAGAGTCTGAGCTATGAAGGCGAAGCGGCCTGTCGGCTGGAGGCGCTGGCCGCCAGCTGCCCCGGCGTCAGCCACCCGGTTACGCTGCCGTGGCGCGACGACGCGCTGGATTTAGCGACCTTCTGGCGGCAATGGCTGAGCTGGCAGGCGACTCCGGCGCAGAAAGCCTGGGCATTCCACGACGCCCTGGCCTGTGGGCTGGCGGCGATGGCCCGCGACTGCGCCACCGTCCGCGGCATCGACACGATGGTCTGCAGCGGCGGGGGGCTGCATAACCGCCTGCTGGCGGCGCGATTGACCTTTTATCTGGCGGATTTTACTCTGCTGTTTGCACAGCAGTTGCCGGCCGGCGACGGCGCAATCGCCTATGGTCAGGCGGTGATCGCCGCCGCCCGCTGGCAGGCTCAAGGAATACAACCATGATAATGACAGTTTTACGCCAGCAGCCGCGCGCCGCGGGTCTGGTGCTGGGGTTGATCGCGGCGAATTTACTGGCCTGGTGCTGGGCGCTGCAGGCCTTTGGCGACAGCGGCGCGCTGATGGCCGCCAGCCTGCTGGCCTGGGGCTACGGCCTGCGCCACGCGGTGGACGCCGACCATATTGCGGCGATTGATAACGTGACCCGCAAGATGATGCAGCAGGGGCGGCGGCCTTTCGCCGTCGGGGCGTGGTTTTCGCTGGGCCACTCATCGATTGTGGTGCTGGCCTCGGCGGCGATTGCCGCGACCGCCACCGCCTTCAGCACGCAGATGAGCTGGCTGCATGATACCGGCAGCGTTATCGGCACCGCCGTGTCGGCCCTGTTTTTACTGGCGATGGCCTTTATCAACCTGGTGATTTTACGCAGCGTGTGGCGCAGCTTCCAGGCATGGAAGCGCGGTGAAAAGGTCAGCGACGAAATCGTCAGCGGCGGCGGCATGATGAGCTGGCTGTTTGGCAAGACCTTCCGTCTGATAAGCCGCAGCTGGCAGATGTACCTGGTCGGTTTCCTGTTTGGCCTCGGTTTTGATACCGCCACCGAAATCGGCGTACTGGGTATCTCCGCCGCCGGCGCGTCGAGCGGGATTTCCGTCTGGTCGATTATGGTCTTCCCGGCGCTGTTCGCCAGTGGTATGGCGCTGGTGGATACCCTCGATAACGTGCTGATGGTCGGCGCCTACGGCTGGGCGTTCAGCAAACCGCAGCGCAAGCTCTATTACAACATGACCATCACCGGCACCTCGGTGGTGGTGGCGCTGTTTATCGGCGGCCTGGAAGCGCTGGGCCTGCTGATGGATAAGTTTGCGCTCAGCGGCGGAATATGGCGCTGGGTAGGGGCGTTAAACGACAACCTCGGCGACGCCGGATTTGTGGTGGTCGGGTTGTTTGTCGCCTGTTGGGCGCTATCGGTGCTTAACTATCGCTGGCGCGGCTACGACAATCTGGCGCGCTAGGCTGGATATGTTCCCGGCTTGCGCTGCGCTTAGCCGGGCTACCAGGACAATACCGTAGCCCGGCTAAGGCGTTTACGCCGCAAGCCGGGAAAACCATCAACTTACCAGTTGTTTGAGCAGCGCAAAGGCTTCCTTCATTTTGTCTTCGCTGACCACAAAGGCGCGCAGCTGGTTTTCGGCATCCACGCCTTTCGCCACCAGCCCCTCTTTGGCGGCCACGATGTTCCACGTCAGATCGTCGCGGCGGGTGTCGCCGGCCAGATGCAGCGGCAGATCCGGGGTTTTCACCTTCACCAGCATTGGCGGCAGCTTGAGTTCTCCCGCCTGCGCCAGCAGATTTTTACTCAGGCACATGGCGCTGAGTAAAATCGGCTGCAGGAACGGCAGTACCACGCCGTTGATTTCCGCACAGTCGCCGAGCGCATAAATCGCCGGGTCGCTGGTTTGCAGCTGGCTATTGACCACAATACCGCGGTTAATCTGCAGTCCGGCGTGGCGCGCCAGCGACGTTTCCGGGCGCAGGCCGGCGGCGGCCACCACCGCATCGACGGTTATCGCGCGCTGGCGATCGAGACTGACGCGAATGCCGTCGGCGGTTTGCTCCAGCCCCTCCAGCTGCGTTTTCAGCATCAGATGTACGCCCATCTCGGTGAGCCGATGCTGCAGGCGGCTGCTGGCCTCCGGCGGCATCAGCGCCGCCAGCACGCTGGCGGAGTTATCGACTACCGTTACCGCTTTACCGGCGCGGCAGAAATCCATCGCCAGTTCGCAGCCAATCAGGCCGCCGCCGACGATCAGCACGCGCTTCGCGTCGTGCAGCCGGCTCTGCGCCGCGCCATATTCGCGCTGGCTATTGAGCGTTAGCATCAGCTCGCGCCCCGGTACCGACGGGATAAACGGCGTCGCGCCGGTGGCCAGTACCAGTTTGTCGTAGCGCCACTGGTTATCGTGGCTCTTCACTAACCGGTTTTCGGCGTCGATATCGCTTACCCAGGTATGGGGAAACAGACGCAGAGTGTACTGCTCGGCGAACTCGCCGGCGCTTTGCAGGGTCAGATCGTCGGCCTTCTGTCCGCGGCTGATGACATGGCTGAGGTCCGGTTTGTTGTATTCATCCATGCTATCGGCGGCGATGAGGGTCAGCGGGATTTGCGCATCCTGCTTACGAATATTTTTCACCAGCTGGCGGGCCGCGAAGCCCGAGCCGATGATGACGATGCCATCACTCATTTTGCCTCCGTCGCCAGTACGTCAAAGACATCTTTGCCAAGAGAACACTCAGGGCAGAGGAAATTGTCCGGCACTTCGCTCCACGGCGTACCCGGCTGTACATCCTGATTAGGTTCGCCTTTCGCCGGGTCATAGACCCACTGGCACACGCTGCACTGCATCATGGGACCGAGATCGGCGGCCGCGGCCGCGGCACAGGCGCAGTCCTGTGGTTCCGGCGTTGTCGCTGCTTCAGCAACCGGCAGCGGCGAGAGGGCCCATTGGCGAGCGATGTCGCGACCGTGTTGGCGGCACAGCTCCAGCGCGTCGATATCCGGGCGCCATTTGGCTTTCAGGCTCAGCGACATCTCAAAGCCGGCATCCTGCAGGCGGGTGGACAGGCGGTCTACCGCGCCGCCGCTCCAGCCGTGCGAGCCAAAGGCGCTGGCGCGTTTATTGCGAAAACGCAGCCCGGTCATCTCTTCCACCAGCCCGGCGATTTTCGGCATCATCACGTTGTTCATGGTGGACGTGCCGACAAGTACGCCTTTCGAGCGGAAAACATTGGTGAGGATGTCGTTTTTGTCGCTGCGGGCGACGTTAAAGATTTTCACCGCTACCCGTGGGTCAACCTCGGTGATCCCCTGGGCAATGGCGTCCGCCATCATGCGGGTATTATTGGACATGGTGTCGTAAAAGATGGTGATGCGATCTTCCTGATAATCCGCCGCCCACTCGAGGTATTTCTCGACGATTTGCGTCGGGTTATCGCGCCAGACCACGCCGTGGGAGGTGGCAATCATCTCCACCGGCAGGTTGAAGCCGAGGATTTCAGTAATTTTCGGCGTCACCAGGCGGCTGAAGGGCGTCAGGATGTTGGCGTAGTAGCGCTGGCACTGTTCGTACAGTTCAGTCTGGTCCACTTCATCGTTGAACAGATGTTCGTCGCAATAGTGCTGGCCGAAGGCGTCGTTGCTGAACAGCACCGCGTCGCCGGTCAGGTAGGTCATCATGCTGTCCGGCCAGTGCAGCATCGGCGTTTCCACGAAGATCAGCTGTTTACCGTTACCGATGTCGAGAGTATCGCCGGTTTTCACCACGTGGAAGTTCCACTCCGGATGATGATGGTGGCCGTTGATCGAGTCGATGGCGTTGGCGGTGCAGTAGATCGGCGTATCCGGGATCTGCATCATCAGTTCGGTCAGCGCGCCGGCATGGTCCTCTTCGGCGTGGTTAATGACGATATAGTCGAGGTCGGCTAGGTCGATTTCGCGGCGCAGGTTCTGTACGAACTCGCGGCTGAATTTATGATCGACGGTATCGATCAGCACGTTTTTCTCTTCGCGGATGAGATAGCTGTTGTAGCTGCTGCCGCGCAGCGTTTTATATTCGGTGCCGTGGAAATCACGCACTTCCCAGTCACGTTGGCCAACCCAAAGAATGTTATTTTTCACCACAATAGACATAGCAACCTCAATCAATACAGTGTGTTTAAACTCAGTTGACTGGCTTATATCAAGTTGCGTGCCAACTTTTTAATTAATTGATAATTATCTGTTTTTAATTTTTTCTGATTTTGGTTGTTGTCAAAATGACAATGGTTAAAATAGTCGATATGACAATGCGTATTGTCAAAATGACAATGGAGCGGCAATGAGTTTTTCCGTCGACGAGCTGGCGAGAATCGCCATAGATTTACAAAGCGATATTGGTCACACCGACCGCTTTTCGCGCCTGATTACTACCCTGCGGCAAATTCTTGGCTGCGATGCCTCGGCGCTGCTGCGCTATGAGGCGCATCAGTTTGTGCCGCTGGCGATCGATGGCCTGGCGCAGGATGTGCTCGGTCGGCGCTTTGCCCTGGAAGGACACCCGCGGCTGGAGGCGATTGCGCGCGCCGGGGATGTGGTGCGCTTCCCGGCGGATAGCGACCTGCCCGACCCCTATGACGGGCTGATCCCCGGTCATGAGAGCCTCAAAGTCCATGCCTGCGTGGGACTGCCGCTGTTTGCCGGGCAGACGCTGATTGGCGCGCTGACCCTGGACGGCATGGATGCCGATCGTTTCGATAGCTTCAGCGATGAAGAGCTGCGGCTGATTGCCGCGCTGGTGGCCGGGGCGCTGAATAATGCGCTGCTTATCGCCCGCCTTGAAGCGCAAAACGTCCTGCCGGCGCAGGCGGTGAATTACCCGCTGCCGGAGCGCCAGGAGATCATCGGCCTGTCGGGGCCCATGCTGCAGCTGAAAAAAGAGATCGATATCGTCGCCGCCTCGGATTTAAACGTGCTGATCAGCGGCGAAACCGGCACCGGCAAAGAGCTGGTGGCGAAGGCAGTGCACCAGGGATCGCCGCGAGCCGCCAACCCTCTGGTGTACCTCAACTGCGCGGCGCTGCCGGAAAGCGTAGCGGAGAGCGAGCTGTTCGGCCATGTGAAAGGGGCATTTACCGGGGCTATCAGCAACCGCAGCGGTAAATTTGAGATGGCGGATAACGGCACCCTGTTTCTTGACGAAATCGGCGAACTGTCGCTGGCGCTGCAGGCCAAACTGCTGCGCGTGCTGCAGTATGGCGATATTCAGCGCGTCGGCGATGACCGCAGCCTGCGGGTCGATGTGCGGGTGCTGGCGGCGACGAACCGCGATCTGCGCCAGGAGGTGGTGGAAGGGCGCTTTCGCGCCGATCTGTACCATCGGCTGAGCGTCTTCCCGCTGTCGGTTCCGCCGCTACGCGAGCGGGAAAGTGACGTGGTGCTGCTGGCGGGCTATTTCTGCGAGCAGTGCCGCCTGCGGATGGGGCTGGCGCGGGTCATTTTGGCTGAGGCGGCGCGAAACCGGCTGCAGAAGTGGTCCTGGCCGGGCAACGTGCGCGAACTGGAGCATGCTATCCATCGGGCGGTGGTGCTGGCGCGGGCCACCCAGGCCGGTGATGAAGTGGTCCTGGAGCCGCAGCATTTCCAGTTTGCGGTGGCGGCGCCGATGTTGCCGACTGAGACGGCGGCAGCGGCGCCCGCGACGGGAAACATCAATCTGCGCGAGGCGACCGACTCTTTTCAGCGAGAAGCCATTAGCCGCGCGCTGGAGGCTAACCAGGGCAACTGGGCGGCGACCGCCCGAGCGCTGGAACTGGACGTCGCCAACCTGCATCGGCTGGCGAAACGTCTGGGTCTTAAAGGATCCCCGCCTGGTAAAAGTTCTGCAGGTTAATGGCGCCGACCAGTTGGCCGTTCTCATCCACTACCGGCGCGGCGCTGATTTTGTGTTTCATCAGTCGCTCTTTGGCTTCCACCGCGCGGCTATCCGCCTGCAGCGTTACGCCATTGCGGGTCATCGCCCGAGTGACGCCATCGTTGAGCGTACCGCCAGCAACCAGCCAGCGGCGCAGGTCGCCGTCGGTGAAAACGCCCTGCACGCGGTTGGCTTCATCGCAGACCGCCACCAGGCCGAGCCCGGTTCGGCTTAGTTCAAGCATGGCGTCCATGACGTTGGCCTCGGCATTGACCCGCGGCACTTCTTCGTCGCGGCGCATCAGGTGATGCACTTTGTTCAGCAGCCGCGCGCCGAGGGCGCCCGCCGGGTGGGAACGGGCGAAATCCTCTTCATTGAAACCGCGCGCCTGCATCACCGCCATCGCCAACGCGTCGCCCAGCATCAGCGTGTTGACGGTGCTGGAGGTTGGCGCCAGATGCATCGGGCAGGCCTCGCGCTCCACGGCGATATCCAGCACCGCTTTCGCCGCCAGCGCCAGCGGCGAGGTGGATTTGCCGGTCATCGCCAGCAGCGGAATGCCTTTTTCTTCCAGCCGCGGCACGATGAGATCCAGCTCTTTCGCGCTACCGGAGTAGGAGATAAACAGCATCACGTCGCGGCTATCGAGCATGCCGAGATCGCCGTGCAGGGCTTCCGCCGGATGGACGAAAAAGGCCGGGGTGCCGGTGCTGGCGAAGGTTGCCGCCAGCTTTTTACCGATGTGGCCGGATTTACCGATACCGGAGACAATCAGTTTGCCCTCGCAGTGGATAATGGTTTCCGCCGCGCGGATGAAGTCGTCGCCCAGGCGCTCCGGCAGGCGGCTCGCCTCCTGCAGCTCAAGCATCAGGGTCTGGCGTCCGGCCTCTAACAAAAAGTTACTCATGATGTTCTCCAGTAATAATGACTTCAATGCCTTTGGCTTCCAGCGCCCGCTGGAATTCCGGGTCAATATCGGCATCGGTAATCAATTTATCCACGCGTTCAAGGCCGCAGACAATATTGGGGCTTTTACGACCAAACTTGGATGAGTCGGCCATCAGGATCACTTCGCGGGCGGCGTTGCACATCGCTTTGCTGACGGTATAGACCTCATTAAAGGTAGTGACTCCGGCGTTCAGATCGATACCGTCGGTGCCCATAAACAGCTTGTCGAAGCTGAACTGTTCGAAGGCGTTTTCCGCCAGCTGGCCGTGAAAAGAGGCCGATTTTTTACGGAAGGTGCCGCCCGGCATCAGGATGGTCTGCTCGTTATCGAACTCTGATAGCGCGTTGACGATATGCAGGCTGTTGGTCATCACCGTGATGTTATTGAAGTGACTCAGCAATGGCACCATCTGCAGCACGGTGCTGCCGGCGTCGAGGATAATTGAATCGCCATCGTGGATGTATCGCACGGCAGCCTCGGCAATCTGCGCTTTTTTATGGGTGTTGATCAGCGTTTTATGGTCAATCGGCGGATCGGCTTCATCCTTGTTGAGTACCACGCCACCGTAGGTGCGAATGACGGTGCCGGCGTTTTCCAGCGTGACCAGATCCTTGCGGATGGTGGTGCCAGTGGTATCGAAGTGTTGCGCCAGCTCTTCGACCGAGCATTTTCCCTGCGACTGCAGGAACTCGAGAATGGCTGCCTGGCGCTGACGTGGTTTCATAGGCGTCTATCCTGCGTTTAAGTTTCGAGGTGATAATTTCGCAAGATATTTACTTTTACAACGAAATTATCCATGTTTCGGATTAAGCGCTAATGATAGTGCATTCTGACAGCGCGGATCATGGGGAAAGATCACATCAGGCTGCAATTCCGCAATATGTTTGCCTGCCAGAGCCGGGATCTTTTGCGGACTGGCGAAAATGGTGAAGCCTTTCATCAGCAGCGTGTCGCTAATGCGGTCGTTATCATCGACGGCGATGGCGACGATGGCGCGCGGTTGAAAGCGTCCGGCGGAGCGGCCGACGCCCACCCGCCCCTGCTGGCACAGGCTATCAAAGGCGCGATTGAAGCGGCGGATCTGCCAGCCGCCAAAGGCCAGCTGGGTAAGCCAGGCGATGGCGGCGACGATGATTAATGCAGTAACCATAGGTCTCTCCTTAAGGGGGGCGGGAACAGCCCAGGTCACGGCGCGAGCGCCTAACCCGAGCGACCCGCGGTGCCGTTTTTTTGTCGGGTGGCGGCTAACGCCTTACCCGACCTACAGTTTTGTAGCCCGGATAAGCGCAGCGCCATCCGGGAACCTGTTAAAACATCACCTGGCCGCCGGTGACGTTGATCGACTGCCCGGTGCAGTACGACGCCTGTGGGCTAGCGTAAAACATCAATACGTTCAGCACATCCTGATATTCGCAGCCGCGCTTCAGCGGCACCTTGTCGATGTAGTACTGCTCGACTTCGCTCTCATCGATACCGAGCTTGGTGGCATACTGCGGCAGCAGCGACTGGAACATCGGCGACTTCAGCAGATTGCCGAGCATCAGCGAATGCACGGTAATGCCATATTCCGCCAGATCCAGCGCCAGCGACTGGGTCAGCCCGACGCCGCCGAACTTCGCCGCGCTGTAGCCGGAGTTGTGCTTACTGCCGACTTTGCCGGATTTCGAGTTGATCTGAATGATCCGCCCCTTAATGCCGTCGCGGATCATCAACCGCGAGAACTCGCGGGCGCAGAGAAAATAGCCCACCAGATTGACCTGCAGCGAGCGGTCGAAATCCCCCAGCGCGAAGTCGCTAATAAACGCCGCCTTGGCGATCCCGGCGCTGTACACCAGCAGGTCGACGCGCGAAAAAATCTCATCCACCCCGTGGGCCAGGGCGGTGACGCTGGCCTCGCTGGTGGCGTCGGCGCCGAAGCCGTACGCCATACCTTCGCCATACTCAGCGTTAATCTCCTGGGCGACGCGGCTGGCTTTTTCGCTCTGAATATCGACCACCGCCACGCGGTAGCCCTCGGCGGCCAGCCCGCGGCACAGAAACTCTCCTAAGGTTTGTCCACCGCCAATGACAACAGCAACCTGATTCATCTCTCTCTCCTTTTAAGCAACAAACTTCAGTACGCAGCCGGGCGCGATGGCGTCCGGCACCGGGCCCGCCACATGGACGGTACCTGGGAACTCCGCTTCACGATGGCCGTCAAAGCGCAGGGTGATGTGGCCCAGCTCGCGCAGGTTTTGTTCAGCGACCTCGCCGACGGCGGTCACCGGGTAGCGCTGTTCGCCAAGCTGCAGCTCTGCCCCCGGCTGCAGCGTGCCAGCAAGCTTGCCGTGGTTGTGAATAAAGCAGTACTCTTCGATATCCGCCGGGGCGCCCTCGCGGAAGGTGATCAGCATTTGCTCTTCCAGCGCCATCGTCGCGCAGGCGCCGATGTGCGTAATGGTGGTCTGGTAAATCACAGTCATCTGCAGGAACCTCTTACTGGTAAATAAATCCGGAAACGAACCACGCGATCAGCACCGTTGGTGCGCCGGTCAGAAAGCGGCTGACCAGCACCGACGGCACGCCGACGCGCACGGTATCCTGGCGGGCTTCGGCTAGCGACAGGCCTACCGGAATAAAATCGCAGGCGGCCTGGGCGTTAATGGCGAATAGGGCGGGCAGGGCGAGGTGCGGCGGAATGTTGCCGAGGCCGATTTGAACGCCGATCAGCACGCCGATCACCTGGGCAATAACCGCGCCGGGGCCGAGAAACGGCGACAGCAGCGGGAAAGAGCAAATCAGCGCCAGGGTTACCAGCCCCAGCGGATGGCTGGCGAGCGGCGCCAGGCCGTGGGCGATCCAGTCGCCGATGCCGGAGGCCATGATGATGCCGATCAGCGCCGAGACGAAAGCCATAAACGGCAGAATGGTTTTCAGCACCGTATCAATGGTGTCGCGCCCGGCCTGGAACAGCACCGCCACCACCGAACCCATGCCCATCCCGACCTTCGCCAGCAGGCCATCGCTCTGTTCAGTAATCTTCTTGCTGGTGTCGTAATCGCGACCCGCGCTCTTGTTTTCCGCCGGCGGCTCGGAAACCCCTGCGCTGTCGGGAGCGATGCACTGGATGTTGTCCTCTTTGACGCCGGAGACATAAATATCTTCCGTGATGTACTGGGCCAGCGGCCCTGATTTGCCGGTGGCATGGATATTCACCGTCGGGATGCGGCGCTTAGGATAGAGCCCGCAGCGCAGGGTGCCCCCGCAGTCGATAATCGCCACGCCGATGTCGCTTTCCGCTGGTTCCCCCTCTTTAAACCCGTCCACCGGCTGCCAGCCGGTCAGGCTGGCGATGCGGTCAACGATCGCCGGGCGGGTGCCGGCGGTGATATAGACGATCTTTTTGCCTTCGACGGCGTCGAGCTCAAGCGGGCCGCCCCAGCCGCCGGTGCCTTTCTCTATACGAATACGGGTCATGATGTCGCTCCTGACAGATGCACTTTCTGGGAAAGCTGAATCGCCATTTTTCTCTCGAAAATCGAGGTGGTCAGGTCGGTGACCCAGCCGCGGAAGAAGTTAGTCACCAGCCCGACCAGCAGGTAGCTCACCGCCAGCGGACCGAGCGGTAGGCCGAGGGTAGTGAGGCCGTTGGCGATGCCGAGATAGACGAACAGCTCGCCGGGGTTGATATGTGGAAACAGTCCGTTCATTGAGTGGCAGCTATACGACGCCGCCGCGTAATAGCTGGGCTTGTACTTCTCTGGCATAAACCGACCGAGGCTTAACGTCATTGGGTTACAAAACACGAAGGTGCCGATGCAGGGTAGCAGCAGGTAACGGGAGATTGGGTTTCCGGCGCAGCGCTGCGCCAGCTTCTCGATCCGCTGCTGGCCGATAAAGTTGATCAGCGCGTTCATGATCACCAGCAGGCTGATCAGCAAGGGGAGGATCCCGGTCACCATGCCGGTAAATACCTCGCCGCCTTTCTGAAACAGGCCGATAAACCACTCCGCGCCGTGGGTCACGACGTCAATCATTGTTCTCTCCTTCAGCATGTTATTTTTCTTGCTAATCGCAGGCTGATTTTAATCATTTTGAAGGTTTAAAAGTGTTAAATGGATCGCAAAATGAAAGATAAATATTTTATTTTGAAAGATGATGCGGGCGAGATGAAATATTGCAGGGCATGAAAGCACGCAGGGGAGGAGCCGTTGAAGGACTATTTTGTCTACAAACAGATTGTCGCTTTCTTGTTGGTCGTCGCATGCTTTACCATAATTATCCCTTGCTGAATTTGTTAAACGGAATTCCCATGTTGAAGCGTCGCTATCTGGCTTTACTTCCCCTTTGTGTGCTCCTCGCTGCCTGCAGCAGCAAACCCAAGACCCCCGCGGAAACGGAGATGGCGAGTGGAACCGGCGGCTTTTTGCTGGAACCGCAGCATAACGTGATGCAGATGGGCGGCGACTTCGCCAACAACCCGGCGGCGGCGCAGTTTATCGATAAGATGGTGGCGAAGCACGGCTTCGACAGGCAGCAGCTGCAGGAGATCCTGTCGCAGGCAAAGCGCCTGGATTACGTCCTGCGGCTGATGGATCGTCAGGCGCCGACCGGCCTGCCGCCAACCGGGCCGACCGGCGCCTGGCTGCGCTACAAGAAACAGTTCATTACCCCGGATAATGTGCAGAACGGCGTGGTGTTCTGGAATCAGTATCAGGACGCGCTTAACCGCGCTTATCAGGTTTACGGCGTGCCGCCGGAAATCATCGTCGGCATTATCGGCGTGGAGACTCGCTGGGGCCGGGTGATGGGCAAAACCCGGATCCTCGACGCGCTGGCGACGCTGTCGTTTAGCTACCCGCGCCGCGCCGAATACTTCTCGTCGGAGCTGGAAACTTTCCTGCTAATGGCGCGCAGCGAAAGCGACGACCCGCTGGATCTGAAAGGCTCTTTCGCCGGGGCGATGGGCTACGGTCAGTTTATGCCGTCCTCCTATAAGCAGTATGCGGTCGATTTTAACGGTGACGGACATATCAACCTGTGGGACCCGGTGGATGCTATCGGCAGCGTGGCCAACTACTTCAAACAGCATGGCTGGGTGAGCGGCGATCTGGTGGCGGTGCAGGCGCTGGGGCAGGCCCCGGGGCTGGAGAATGGTTTCAAGACTAAATACAGCGTTTCGCAGCTGGCGGCCGCAGGGCTGACCCCGACCCAGCCGCTGGGTAACCATCAGCAGGCCAGCCTGCTGCGGCTGGACGTCGGCACCGGCTATGAGTACTGGTACGGGCTGCCGAACTTCTACACCATCACCCGCTACAACCACAGCACCCACTACGCGATGGCTGTCTGGCAGCTGGGCCTGGCGGTTGCGCAGGCCCGCGGCGGTTATTAATCCTTTCATCCGGCTGACAATTTCCCAGCCTCCCCGGATAGCGGCGCGTAGCGCCTTATCCGGGCTACGGTCTGGTATCCGGTTGCTAGCCCCGGTAAGCGCAGCGCGACCGGGGGATGACGCCGGGGAGGCCGCGCTTATCTTCCCGTTTTTTCCCGTCTCCATGCCTCTTGTTGACCTTTGTTACATTTCCGCTGAATGACGCTGATTTACATTCTTTCTTCGCTTCGTTATTGTTATGTTATAACATTAAATTGAGGCGGGGATATGTTCACATCGATTTTTATGGCATCCGGCGCGGTGCGCGCGGCTATCGCAGGCGTGCTGCTGGCGGCGCTATGGTTAGCAACCTGGTGGGCGGTGACGCTGCCATGATTGAACTGGAGCAGCTGGTCGCCGGCTATGACGGGGTAGCGATCACCCCTCCGCTGAGCGGGATGATATGCCCCGGCAGCCTGACGGCAATTGTTGGCCTCAATGGCTGCGGAAAATCAACGCTGCTGAAAACCCTCGCCGGGTTTCTTCCGCCGGTCAGTGGCCGCCTGCGCTGGCAGGGAACACGGCCGGTGATCGGCTGGCTGGCGCAGCGCCATGCCCTCGAGTCGCAGTTTCCTCTCAACGTGCAGGATGTGGTAAGCCAGGGCGCATGGCCCGGCGTGTCGCTGCTGCGCGGTCTGGGGGGCGGCACCCGGCGACGCATCGGCGCGGTGCTGGAGCGGGTCGGGCTGGCGGGCCTGGCGAAAACGCCGATCGAAGCGCTCTCCGGCGGCCAGTTTCAGCGCATGCTATTTGCCCGGGTGATGGTGCAGCAGGCGCCGCTGGTGATGCTCGACGAGCCCTTCACCGGTATCGACGAAGCGACCAGTCGCGAACTAATGGATTTGATCCTCGAGATGCACCGGCAGGGACAGACCATCCTGGCGGTGCTGCATGATAACCAGCGGGTGGCCGACTTTTTCCCCGAGACGCTGCTGCTGACTCCCCAGCGCGCCTGCTGGGGCGCTACCCGGGCGGTGCTCCCGGCCTTCAGTCATGTGAGGTCGGCATGATCTGGCACACCTTCTTTCAGCCTTTCATTGAATTCGGCTTTATGCGTCGGGCCCTCGTGGTGTGTCTGGCGCTGTCGCTGAGCACCACCATGCTGGGCGTCTTCCTGCTGCTGCGGCGCATGAGCCTGATGGGCGATGCGCTGTCGCACGCCATTCTCCCCGGCGTGGCGGTGGGGTATCTGCTGAGCGGCATGTCGCTGCTGGCCATGACCCTCGGCGGCTTCATCGCCGGCATCGTGGTTGCCCTGGTGGCCGGGTGGGTGAGCCGGCGGACACCGTTAAAAGAGGACGCCAGTTTTGCCGGATTTTATCTGGGCTCGCTGGCCCTGGGCGTCACCCTGGTGTCGCTGCGCGGCTCCAGCGTGGACCTCCTGCATCTGCTGTTTGGCTCCATTCTGGCGGTCGACCGCGATGCGGCGCTGTTTGTCAGCGGCGTCGCCAGCCTGACGCTATTGTGCATTGCGCTGTGCTACCGCGGTCTGGTCTGCGAGGCGTTCGACAGCGCCTGGCTGCAGGTGAATCACCGGCGGCTGCCTGCGCTGCTGCATGGGCTTTTTCTGGCGCTGCTGGTGCTTAATCTGGTGGCCGGGTTTCAGGTGCTCGGCACGCTGATGGCGGTAGGGGTAATGATGCTCCCGGCGGTCGCCGCACGCTGCTGGGCGCGCACGCTGCCGGGCATTCTGCTGCTGGCGGCGGGAATGGGCGCGCTCTGCGCCTGGCTGGGATTAAGCCTCTCCTGGGCGATTAGTCTTCCCGCCGGGCCCGCTATTGTGCTGACCGCCAGCGCACTGTTTTTTGTTTCGCTATTTTTTGGCACGCGCAGCCGGCTGCTGGTCGGTTGGCGCACATTGATGGGGTAAGGAAATGATGAAACGTAGTGCAATAGTGGTCGCGCTGGCCCTCGGCCTGATGGCGCAGGGGGCCATGGCGAAAACGCTGAATGTGGTAAGCAGTTTTTCGGTGTTGGGTGATATAGCGCAGCAGGTCGGCGGGGAGCATGTCCATGTGGATACCCTGGTCGGCCCGGACGGCGATCCGCACACCTTCGAACCGTCGCCGAAGGATAGCGCGCTGCTCAGCAAGGCCGACGTGGTGGTGGTTAACGGCCTGGGGCTGGAAGGGTGGCTGGATCGCCTGATTAAGGCCTCTGGTTTTAAGGGCGAGCTGGTGGTGGCATCGAAAGGCGTCAAGACCCATACCCTTGATGAAGAGGGTAAAACGGTGACCGATCCCCACGCCTGGAACAGCGCAGCGAACGGCGCATTGTATGCGCAGAATATCCTCGATGGTCTGGTGAAAGCCGACCCGGAAGATAAAGCGGCGTTGACCAGCAGCGGCAAGCGCTATATCGACCAGCTGACGTCTCTCGACGGCTGGGCGAAAGCGCAGTTCAGCGCCATTCCGCTGGCCAAGCGCAAGGTCCTGACCAGCCATGACGCTTTCGGCTATTTTGGCCGGGCTTACCACGTGACCTTCCTCGCGCCACAGGGGCTCTCTTCAGAGAGCGAGGCCAGCACGGCGCAGGTGGCGGCGCTGATTAAGCAAATCAAAGCGGATGGCGTCCATACCTGGTTTATGGAGAACCAGCTTGACCCGCGGCTGGTGAAGCAGATTGCCAGCGCCACCGGCGCGCAGCCGGGGGGCGAACTCTATCCGGAAGCGCTGTCTAAGCCGGGCGGCGTCGCCGATAGTTACGTCAAAATGATGCGTCACAACGTTGAGCTTATCGCTAAAAGCATGAAGTAACAGGTTGTCTGGTCGTCCTGGTTATCACAGGACGACCCATTTCTGGATCCCCCCTCGTAAAATCGCCACTTCATCCCCATATCTCTGTCGAAAGTGCTATCTTTGATGGCCTCTTTATCCAGAGCAAAGCGGGGCGATAATGACCGATTCAGAATTAATGCAGCTAAGCGAGAAGATTGGCCGGGCGCTGAAGGCGCGTGGGGCGACGGTGACCACGGCGGAATCCTGTACCGGCGGCTGGATTGCGAAAGCGATCACCGATATTGCCGGCAGCTCGGCGTGGTTTGAACGCGGCTTTGTCACCTACAGCAACGAAGCTAAATCGCAAATGATCGGCGTCAGCGAAGCGACGCTGCGCGACAACGGCGCGGTAAGCGAACCGGTGGTGGTGGAGATGGCGATTGGCGCGCTGCGCGCGGCGCGTGCGGATTATGCCATCTCCGTTAGCGGCGTCGCCGGGCCGGATGGCGGCAGCGTCGAAAAGCCGGTCGGCACGGTATGGTTCGGCGTCGCCAGCGTGAGCGGGCAAGGGGTGACGCGGCGGGAATGCTTTGCCGGAGACCGCGAAGCGGTGCGTCGTCAGGCGACGGCCTATGCGCTAAATCTGCTCTGGCAACAATTTCTACAAAACACTTGATACTGTATGACCATACAGTATAATTG
Organism: Klebsiella sp. P1927; assembly: GCF_018204675.1. Classification (NCBI taxonomy): domain Bacteria; kingdom Pseudomonadati; phylum Pseudomonadota; class Gammaproteobacteria; order Enterobacterales; family Enterobacteriaceae; genus Klebsiella; species Klebsiella sp. P1927. The sequence continues at coordinate 824,111 of NZ_CP073377.1, forward strand.
CCTCAACTGAACAAATATTAACGGCGAAGCGAACACGCTTTACCCTGCATGATTAGGAGTAACAATGGCGATCGACGAAAACAAACAGAAAGCGTTGGCGGCTGCACTGGGCCAGATCGAAAAGCAATTCGGTAAAGGCTCCATCATGCGCCTGGGTGAAGACCGCACCATGGATGTGGAAACCATCTCCACCGGCTCGCTTTCTCTGGATATCGCGCTGGGCGCCGGCGGTCTGCCAATGGGCCGTATCGTCGAGATCTACGGTCCGGAATCCTCCGGTAAAACCACCCTGACGCTGCAGGTTATCGCCGCAGCGCAGCGCGAAGGTAAAACCTGTGCGTTCATCGATGCTGAACATGCGCTGGATCCGGTCTATGCACGCAAACTGGGCGTCGATATCGACAACCTGCTGTGTTCTCAGCCGGACACCGGCGAGCAGGCGCTGGAGATCTGTGACGCGCTGGCGCGCTCCGGCGCGGTTGATGTTATCGTCGTCGACTCCGTCGCGGCGTTGACGCCGAAAGCGGAAATCGAAGGCGAAATCGGCGACTCTCACATGGGCCTTGCGGCGCGTATGATGAGCCAGGCGATGCGTAAGCTGGCGGGTAACCTGAAGCAGTCCAACACGCTGCTGATCTTTATCAACCAGATCCGTATGAAAATTGGCGTGATGTTCGGTAACCCGGAAACCACTACCGGTGGTAACGCGCTGAAGTTCTACGCCTCTGTGCGTCTGGACATTCGCCGCATCGGCGCGGTGAAAGAGGGCGACAACGTCGTCGGCAGCGAAACCCGCGTCAAAGTGGTGAAAAACAAGATTGCCGCGCCGTTTAAACAGGCCGAATTCCAGATCCTCTACGGCGAAGGCATCAACTTCTACGGCGAGCTGGTAGACCTCGGCGTAAAAGAGAAGCTGATTGAGAAAGCGGGTGCCTGGTATAGCTACAACGGCGACAAAATCGGTCAGGGTAAAGCGAACGCGATCACCTGGCTGAAAGAGAACCCGGCGGCGGCGAAAGAGATTGAGAAGAAAGTGCGCGAACTGCTGCTCAACAATCAGGATGCGAAGCCAGACTTCGTTGTTGACGGCAACGACGCAGAAGAAACCGAACAGGATTTCTGATATCGTCTGCAAGACTGACAGGGCTGCTTAGGCAGCCCTTTTGCTTTGTGAGATTATCGAGGTGCCTGTGACTGAACCTTCATCACGCCGCTCCGGCTACGCCCGCCTGCTGGACCGTGCTATCCGCATTCTGGCGATGCGCGACCACAGCGAGCAGGAGCTGCGACGCAAGCTGGTCGCTCCGGTGATGAGCAAAAACGGTCCTGAGGCGCTGGACGCCACCCCCGACGAGCTGGAGCAGGTTGTCGCCTGGTGTATCGAAAACCGCTACCTTGACGACAACCGCTTCGTCGGCCAGTTCATCGCCAGCCGGAGTCGCAAGGGCTATGGTCCGGCGCGCATTCGCCAGGAGCTCAGCCAGAAAGGCATTGCGCGCCAGGTCGTTGACCAGGCGATGCGCGAATGCGATATCGACTGGGTGAGCCTTGCCAGGGAGCAGGCACAGCGTAAATACGGCGAACCGTTACCTTCCGCCTTTACTGAAAAAGTGAAAGTTCAGCGATTCCTGCTTTACCGCGGCTACCTGATGGAAGATATCCAGGAAATCTGGCGAAATTTTGCAGATTGACCCATCCGGGATTTTACTTCGCCGTAAAGAAAACTTATCTTATTCCCACTTTATTCCGTCGGGCCGCTGGTTGTGACTGTGCAGGCAGCGGCCTGGGCGATTATTCCTTTACACAAAATCATTCAAGCTGCATCAGGGCGGCAAGAGAGACTCTCTTTCGCAACGTACGTCAGTTCGGTGCCGGAAGAGCAAGCGCAGCCAGGACAGAGGCGACTTGAAGGATGACGTGTAGCTTGATTTCAGGATAATTATGAGCAAGAGCACCGCTGAGATCCGTCAGGCGTTTCTCGACTTTTTCCATAGCAAGGGACATCAGGTAGTTGCCAGCAGCTCCCTGGTGCCGCACAACGATCCGACCCTGCTGTTTACCAATGCAGGGATGAACCAGTTCAAGGATGTCTTCCTTGGTCTCGACAAACGTAATTATTCGCGTGCGACCACCGCACAGCGTTGCGTGCGTGCGGGTGGTAAACACAACGATCTGGAAAACGTCGGTTACACCGCGCGTCACCACACCTTTTTTGAAATGCTGGGCAACTTCAGCTTTGGCGATTACTTCAAGCAGGATGCCATCAAATACGCGTGGGAACTGCTGACCGGTGAGAACTGGTTCGCGCTGCCGAAAGAAAAACTGTGGGTTACCGTTTACGAGACCGATGACGAAGCTTTCGACATCTGGGCCAATGAAGTAGGCGTTCCGCGCGAGCGTATTATCCGCATCGGCGACAACAAAGGCGCGCCGTTTGCTTCTGACAACTTCTGGCAGATGGGCGACACCGGTCCGTGCGGCCCGTGCACCGAAATCTTCTTTGACCACGGCGATCACATCTGGGGCGGCCCTCCGGGAAGCCCGGAAGAAGATGGCGACCGTTACATTGAGATTTGGAACATCGTCTTCATGCAGTTCAACCGTCAGGCTGACGGTACCATGGAGCCGCTGCCGAAGCCGTCCGTCGACACCGGTATGGGTCTGGAGCGTATTGCCGCGGTGCTGCAGCACGTTAACTCCAACTATGACATCGACCTGTTCCGCGATCTGATCGCCAGCGTGGCGAAAGTCACCGGCGCGACCGATCTGACGAACAAGTCGCTGCGCGTTATCGCCGACCACATTCGCTCCTGCGCCTTCCTGGTTGCCGACGGCGTGATCCCGTCGAATGAAAACCGCGGCTACGTGCTGCGTCGTATCATTCGCCGCGCGATCCGTCACGGCAACATGCTGGGCGCGAAGGACACCTTCTTCTGGAAACTGGTTGCCCCGCTGATCGATGTGATGGGCTCCGCCGGCGACGAGCTGAAGCAGCAGCAGGCTCAGGTTGAGCAGGTGCTGAAAACCGAAGAAGAGCAGTTTGCCCGCACCCTCGAGCGCGGCCTGGCGCTGCTGGATGAGGAGCTGTCGAAGCTGAAAGGCGACACCCTGGACGGCGAAACCGCCTTCCGTCTGTACGACACCTACGGCTTCCCGGTCGACCTGACCGCCGATGTGTGCCGCGAGCGCAACATCAAGGTTGATGAAGCTGGTTTTGAAGCCGCGATGGAAGAGCAGCGCCGCCGCGCGCGCGAGTCCAGTGGTTTCGGCGCCGACTATAATGCGATGATCCGCGTTGACGGCGCCTCTGAATTTAAAGGCTACGATCATCTGGAGCTGAACGGCAAGGTTACCGCCCTGTTTATCGACGGCAAAGCGGTGGATAGCGTTAGCGCTGGCCAGGAAGCGGTGGTGATCCTTGATCAGACCCCGTTCTATGCGGAGTCCGGCGGCCAGGTGGGCGATAAAGGCGAATTAAAAGGCGCGGGCTTCTCCTTCGCAGTCAGCGACACGCAGAAGTACGGCCAGGCTATTGGTCATATCGGTAAAGTCGCCAGCGGCACACTGAAAGTGGGTGACGCGGTGCAGGCCGACGTAGATGAGGCTCGCCGTCAGCGTATCCGTCTCAACCACTCCGCGACGCACCTGATGCACGCGGCGCTGCGCCAGGTGCTCGGCACCCATGTGGCGCAGAAAGGTTCGCTGGTCAATGATAAAGCGCTGCGCTTTGACTTCTCGCATTTTGAAGCGATGAAGCCGGAAGAAATTCGTGCGGTGGAAGACCTGGTCAACGCGCAGATCCGTCGTAACCTGGCTATCGAAACCAACATTATGGATATCGATGCCGCGCGCGCATCCGGCGCCATGGCGCTGTTTGGCGAGAAATACGACGATCGCGTGCGCGTTCTGCGGATGGGCGACTTCTCCACGGAGCTGTGCGGCGGGACTCACGCGGCGCGTACCGGCGATATCGGCCTGTTCCGCATCACGTCAGAGTCCGGCACCGCTGCTGGCGTGCGCCGTATCGAAGCGGTGACTGGCGAAGGCGCGATGGCCATCCTGCATGCGCAGAGCGATCAGCTCAATGATATCGCTCAGCTGCTGAAGGGTGACAGCCACAATCTCGGCGAGAAGGTTCGCGCCGCGCTGGAGCGTACCCGTCAGCTGGAAAAAGAGCTGCAGCAGCTGAAAGAGCAGGCTGCGGCGCAGGAGAGCGCAAACCTCTCCAGCAAAGCGGAAGAGATTAACGGCGTTAAGCTGCTGGTCAGCGAACTGACCGGCGTTGAGCCGAAAATGCTGCGTACCATGGTTGACGATCTGAAGAACCAGCTCGGTTCGACGATCGTTGTATTAGCTACGGTAGCGGATGGTAAGGTTTCTCTGATTGCAGGTGTGTCTAAGGATGTGACAGACCGCGTGAAAGCAGGGGAGCTGGTTGGTATGGTCGCTCAGCAGGTGGGCGGTAAAGGGGGCGGTCGTCCGGATATGGCGCAGGCCGGTGGTACCGATGCGTCTGCTCTCCCTGCAGCGTTAGCCAGTGTGAAAGGCTGGGTCAGCGCAAAACTGTAATAACTATAAACGCATTTACCCTAAATAATTCGAGTTGCAGGAAGGCGGCGACGCAGCGAATCCCCAGGAGCTTACTCTAGTAAGTGACTGGGGTGAGCGAGGAAAGCCAACACGCATGCAACTTGAAGTATGACGGGTATAGGTGCCATAACCAGAGGGTTGCGGCACCTTGCGTCAGAAACACTGATAACGATAAAGTCGGGTTGAAATTGTGTATATCGGCTAAACTTAGGTTTAACAGAATGTGATGCCATGACTGCTTATACCCTAAGGTATTTGTCATCGCTTACTTTTTGGCGTTATATGATGGATAATGCCGGGATACGAGAGACCCGACTCTTTTAATCTTTCAAGGAGCAAAGAATGCTGATTCTGACTCGTCGAGTTGGTGAGACCCTCATGATTGGAGATGAGGTCACTGTGACAGTTTTAGGGGTGAAGGGTAACCAGGTTCGTATTGGCGTAAACGCCCCTAAAGAAGTGTCTGTTCACCGTGAAGAGATCTACCAGCGTATTCAGGCTGAAAAATCCCAGCAGTCCAGTTACTAAGGTTTCCGCGCCTCGCTGTGCAGTGAGGCGCATCACTTACCGCCGCTTTTTCCCTTTTTCTGTTTTTTCCCCCTGCGCCATACCGCTTTTCATTACCCTTTGCCGCTTTGGTCGTTTGGCGTTATGCCAGCGTCAGGGCTGATTTCCTGTTGATAAATTGCCCTTTTTGCCGTTTTTGCATGCGAATTGCGTGCGAAGTGTGCAAACGAAAAAAGGTCTCGAAAAAGTGTTTGACTTATAAGTACCAGAAAGTAATATGTGCGCCATCGCAGCGACGAAGAGCAGAAACAAGTTCTTCGAAGCACTCGAAAGAGGCGTGTGTGGTGAGGTGGCCGAGAGGCTGAAGGCGCTCCCCTGCTAAGGGAGTATGCGGTCAAAAGCTGCATCCGGGGTTCGAATCCCCGCCTCACCGCCATTTTGCATCCGTAGCTCAGCTGGATAGAGTACTCGGCTACGAACCGAGCGGTCGGAGGTTCGAATCCTCCCGGATGCACCATCTTCTTTCTGAATTAAGAGAGAAGAGCGCTGTGAAAGCAGCGGCCCGCAGTGCGAGGCATAATCGAGTCACTCTACCGATTAGGCCATCATACTCAGTGTGGCATGTGTTAGTTGTGACACTGACGCGTAGTAAAGCAAGTTTCCCGATGCATCCGTAGCTCAGCTGGATAGAGTACTCGGCTACGAACCGAGCGGTCGGAGGTTCGAATCCTCCCGGATGCACCATTCTTTAATAAGAATGGCAAATCGCGAAATTTGATATCAGAATTACAGCAGTAATCCCGATGCATCCGTAGCTCAGCTGGATAGAGTACTCGGCTACGAACCGAGCGGTCGGAGGTTCGAATCCTCCCGGATGCACCATATTCTCCTTGATAACAGCGACGATGTTGTTTTATGGTCTGCGAAATTATCGCCAGCACCAGGGAGGATAACGTTGCGTAAGCAACGGCCCTTAGGGCGAGGCGCAGCCGAGTAATCCTCCCGGATGCACCATATTCTCCTTAGTAACAGCAACATTGTTGTTATCTGGTTTGCGAAACCATCGTAAGTGCCAGGAGAGTAACCCCGCAGTAAAATAGCTTTCCCGATGCATCCGTAGCTCAGCTGGATAGAGTACTCGGCTACGAACCGAGCGGTCGGAGGTTCGAATCCTCCCGGATGCACCATATTCTCCTTAGTAACAGCGACGATGTTGTTTTATGGTCTGCGAAATCATCGCCAGCACCAGGGGGGATAACGTTGCGTAAGCAACGGCCCAAAGGGCGAGGCGTAGCCGAGTCATCCTCCCGGATGCACCATATTCTCCTCAGTAACAACGACGATGTTGTTGCGTAGGCTGCGAAATTATCGCAGCACCCGTTCTGAATGCATAATCTTCACTCTTCTCTCACCATCCCGATTACCTCGTTTTCCATCACTGGCTTCATCCTGACTTTTTTATTGGCAAGACGCGCTTTCCACTATAATTTATCCTTGTATATCAGCGTTATCAGGCTGAGATAAATGCAAGGAGAGAAATCCATGAAATGGTTCAAAGCAATACCTGCTTTTTGCGCGACGCTGCTGGTAACGACGGCCCTCGCTGGCTGTGCGGGATCGGCTACAAAGGAGAGTACGGGCGGCTATATTGACGATACCGTGGTGACCACCAAGGTGAAAACGGCGCTCTTTAACGATAAAGACATTAAGTCCTCAGAAATTAGCGTCCAGACCTTTAAAGGCCGCGTCCAGCTGAGCGGATTTGTCTCCTCCGCGGAGAGCGCTAAACGAGCCGTAGAAGTCACACGCCGAGTGCAGGGCGTGCGAATGGTCGAGAACGATCTGCGTATTAAATAAGGCTGGTTATCCGGCCTAATTTTTGGGGGCGCCTGAGGGCGCCTTTGTCGTCTGCGCCGCTGGCCGCGACAACGGCGGGCTTTTGCGTTACAGTAATCATTCCCAAACCGGTTGGTGAGAAGACAATGTACGAAGGTTACGCAGGACTGATCTTTGATATGGATGGCACCATTCTCGATACCGAGCCGACCCATCGGCAGGCATGGAACGAGGTGTTGGGCCGCTACGGTATGCGTTTCGACGAACAGGCGATGGTCGCGCTCAATGGCTCACCAACCTGGCGAATCGCCCAGGCGATTATCGAACTCAACCAGGCCGATCTCGATCCACATCGCCTGGCGCAGGAAAAAACCCAGGCCGTCAAAGCGATGCTGCTGGACAGCGTACGCCCGTTGCCGCTGATTGAGGTGGTTAAGGCATGGCACGGCCGTCGCCCGATGTCGGTGGGAACCGGCAGCGAGAGCTCCGTCGCCGAAGCGCTGCTGGCGCACCTGGGGCTGCGTCATTACTTCTCCGCGGTGGTGGCGGCCGATCATGTGGTCAACCATAAACCCGCGCCCGATACCTTCCTGCTGTGCGCCGAGCGCATGGGCGTCGCGCCGGAAAAATGCGTCGTCTTCGAAGATGCCGACTTTGGTCTGCAGGCGGCGAAGCGCGCGGGAATGGACGCAGTTGACGTGCGTTTGCTGTGAGCGACGCGCTGTCACTCACCTCGCTGTTTGCCAGTAGCTTTTTAAGCGCCACGCTGCTCCCCGGCAATTCGGAGGTTGTGCTGGTGGCTATGCTACTTGCGGGGGTCAGTCATCCGTGGTGGTTAGTATTAATAGCAACAATCGGCAATAGCCTTGGAGGGGTAACTAACGTTATTCTGGGGCGCTTGTTTCCGCTGCGCAAAACCTCGCGCTGGCAGGAGCGGGCGGCCGGCTGGCTTAAGCGCTACGGCGCGGTCACGCTCTTACTGAGCTGGGCGCCGGTTGTCGGCGATTTACTGTGTTTGCTGGCGGGATGGATGCGCATTTCCTGGGGACCGGTACTCTTTTTCTTATGCCTTGGTAAGGCGCTGCGCTATATCGCTATTGCGGCAGCGACGCTTCAGGGCATGACGTGGTGGCACTAATTGGACTGACAGTTCATCCATTACAATTATGCTTATTCAAACGATTTCGACAGGCGGGAGGTCAAATTGATCCCGGACGTATCACAGGCGCTGGCCTGGCTGGAAAAACATCCGCAGGCTCTGCAGGGTATTCAACGTGGTCTGGAGCGGGAAACGCTGCGCGTGAACGCAGACGGCACCCTTGCAACGACCGGTCACCCTCCGGCGTTAGGCTCAGCGCTAACGCATAAATGGATTACCACCGATTTTGCCGAAGCTTTACTTGAGTTCATTACGCCAGTAGATGGCGATATTGAGCATATGCTGACCTTTATGCGCGATGTCCATCGCTATACCGCGCGTCAGCTTGGCGACGAGCGGATGTGGCCGCTGAGCATGCCATGCTATATCGCCCCCGGTCAGGATATTGAGCTGGCGCAGTACGGCACCTCTAACGTGGGGCGCCTGAAAACGCTATATCGCGAGGGGCTGAAGAACCGCTATGGCGCGCTGATGCAGACTATCTCCGGCGTGCACTATAACTTCTCCCTACCGATGGCCTTCTGGCAGGCAAAATGTGGTGTGGAAGATGCCGAGAGTGGTAAAGAGGCCATTTCGGCGGGCTATTTCCGCTCAATTCGTAACTACTATCGCTTTGGCTGGGTGATCCCCTATCTGTTTGGCGCCTCGCCGGCGATTTGCTCCTCATTCCTGCAAGGCAAACCGACAACGCTGCCCTTTGAGGAAACGGGCAACGGCATGTATTACCTGCCGTATGCCACCTCGCTGCGCCTCAGCGACCTTGGTTATACCAATAAGTCGCAAAGCAATCTCGGAATTACGTTTAACGATCTGCACGAGTATGTGGCAGGATTGAAGCGGGCGATTAAAACGCCGTCGGAAGAGTACGCCAAAATCGGGCTGCAGAAAGACGGCAAGTATCTGCAGATCAACAGCAACATTCTGCAGATTGAAAATGAACTTTATGCGCCGATCCGCCCGAAACGCGTCACCCGTCGGGGCGAAACCCCGTCCGATGCGCTGTTGCGCGGTGGTATTGAGTATATCGAAGTGCGTTCGCTGGATATCAATCCGTTCTCGCCGATCGGCGTTGACGCCCAGCAGGTGCGTTTCCTCGACCTGTTTATGGTCTGGTGCGCGCTGGCCGACGCGCCGGAGATGAGCAGCGATGAGCTGCTGTGCACCCGCACCAACTGGAATCGGGTTATTCTGGAAGGGCGTAAGCCGGGCTTAACGCTGGGGATTGGCTGCGAAAGCGCGCAGTTCCCGCTGGCTCAGGTGGGCAAAGATCTGTTCCGCGATTTACGCCGCGTGGCGCAGACCCTGGACAGTATCCACGGTGGCCAGGCATATCAGCAGGTCTGCGACGAGCTGCTGGCCTGCTTGGACGATCCGGAATTAACCTTCTCAGCCCGCATTCTGCGTTCTATGATTGAAGAAGGCATTGGCGGTACCGGCCGTGCGCTTGCCGATCGTTACCGGACGCAGCTGCGCGAAGAGCCGCTGGAGATCCTGAGCGAAGACGATTTTATCGCCGAGCGCGACGCGTCGGTGGCGCGACAGAAGAAAGTGGAAGCTGAAGACAGCGAGCCGTTTGAGGCGCTGCTGGCGCGGCACGCGTAGCGCTGGAAAAGAAAAAGGCCACATCACTGTGGCCAAACTTTCATCTCTGATTCAGGGATGATGATGATAATAAATGCGCGTCTTTCATATACTGAGACTCGCGGCTGAACAAAGAGTTCATTTTATTTTAAAAAAATTCACTCCCGGAGGTGACGAATGCCGTTGTTAGATAGTTTCACAGTCGACCATACCCGAATGGAAGCCCCAGCGGTGCGTGTCGCGAAGAAAATGAACACGCCGCATGGCGATGAAATCACCGTTTTCGATCTGCGCTTCTGCGTACCGAACCAGGAAGTGATGCCGGAACGCGGTATCCACACCCTGGAGCATCTGTTCGCGGGCTTTATGCGCGATCATCTGAACGGGAATGGCGTGGAAATTATCGACATTTCGCCAATGGGCTGCCGCACCGGCTTCTATATGAGCCTGATTGGTACGCCGGACGAGCAGCGCGTCGCTGACGCCTGGAAAGCGGCGATGGCCGATGTGCTGAAGGTGAAAGATCAGAACCAGATCCCGGAGCTCAACGTCTACCAGTGCGGGACTTACACCATGCACTCGCTGGAAGAGGCCCAGGACATCGCTCGTCATATCATTGAGCGCGATGTGCGCATCAACAGCAACGACGAACTGGCGTTGCCGAAAGAAAAACTGCAGGAACTGCACATCTAGTGCTTCCGCCACGGCCCGACGCCTGTCGCCGGGCCGCTCTTCTGACGCCGCGATGACGACGACGCTTTCCTTCTCCTTTCAGCACCGCCCACTGGTGCCCTTTGCCCATGATTATGCCCACGGTGACCAGGAAGACTGGCATCAGCATGACTGCGCCCAGCTGCTGCATATACTAAGCGGCGTGGTGCGAGTCGCGACGCCGGTAGGCTACTGGGTGGTGCCGCCCGGGCGCGGCGTCTGGCTGCCGGCGGGAACGCCGCACGCGCTGCGCATGACCGGCAACGTGGCGGCGCGCACCCTGTTTATCGATCCGCTGGCGCGCGCCGATCTTCCGGCGGGCTGCCAGATCGTACAGATCACGCCGCTGCTGCGGGAACTGATCGTGTCATCCCTGGCGCTGGCGGAACGCTATGCCCCCGCCAGCCGCGACGAAAGAATTTATGAACTGATCCTCGATGAGATCCGCGGGATGGCGATCCTGCCGTTTGGCCTGCCGGAGCCGCAAAGCGAAACGCTGCGTCGGCTGTGCCAGCAGGTACGCGAGGCGCCGGGCGAGGCCTGGAGCAGCGGCCAGGCGGCGAAGGCGTGCAGCATGAGCGAGCGAACCCTAAACCGCCATTTTCAGCAGCAGACTAGCCTGACGTGGAGCGAGTGGGTGCGCCGGGCGAAGCTAATGGAAGCGCTGGTGCGCCTGGCGCAGGGCTACTCCGTGCTGCGGGTGGCGCTGGAGCTGGGCTACGGTAGCCACAGCGCCTTCAGCGCCATGTTTCGTCGGGTGATGGGCGTCGCCCCCAGCGACTATTTTCGTCCCCCGGCCTGATCGGCGGCGCTGAGCGCATTGCACAGCGCCTGCAGCGAGGCGCGCGCCACGTCATTATCGATACCCACGCCCCAGTAGCTTTCTCCTTGCGGAAAAACGCAGCGGATATAGGCCACCGACCGGCTGTCGCTGCGCGCGCCGAGCGTATGCTCATGATAGTCCTTGATCATAAACGGCTGCCGAAACAGCGCGCTGAGCCCGCTGGCTGCGGCGGAGAGCAGGCCGTTGCCCTGGCCCTGCAGGCGTCGGGTTTCGCCGTGGTGACGCAGCGTTGCCTGCAGGGAAAGCTGGCCATCCTGCTGGCTGGCGCTCTGATAATCGAGCAGCGTCAGCGCCGGCTGCGCCTGCAGCCCGTAGCGCGTGCGGAACAGCTGCCACAGCGCATGGTGGGTCATCTCTTTGCCGTCGCTATCGGTGGCCTGCTGAACGTGCTGGCTGAAGTCCTGCTGCAGCCCGCGGGGCAGTTTCAGACCATGATTTTGTTCGATAAGCCAGGCGCTGCCGCTCTTCCCCGACTGGCTGTTGACGCGGATCACCGCCTCATAGCTGCAGCCTATATCCTGCGGGTCAATGGGCAGGTAGGGCATCTGCCACGGATCGCCAGGCTGACGGGCATCAAACCCTTTTTTGATCGCATCCTGATGGGAGCCGGAGAAGGCGGTGTAAGCCAGACTTCCCGCCCACGGGTGGCGCGGGTGAACGGGGATCTGGTTGCAGTTTTCCACCACCTCCACCACCCGGTTCATCTGCTCGAAGCGAAGCTCAGGGTCGATGCCCTGGCTGTAGAGGTTCATCGCCAAAGTCACCAGACAGACGTTGCCGGTGCGTTCGCCGTTGCCAAACAGGCAGCCTTCTACCCGATCGGCGCCGGCCATCACCGCCAGCTCGGCGCTGGCGACGCCGGTGCCGCGATCGTTATGCGGGTGCACGCTGATGCAGACCTCGCTGCGGCGGGAGAAGTGGCGGCAAAAATACTCGATCTGATCGGCATAGACGTTGGGGGTGTTGACTTCCACCGTCGCCGGCAGATTGACGATCATCGGTCGCTCGGCGCAGGGCTGCCAGACATCCGCCACCGCTTCGCAAATCTCAAGCGCAAACTCGGGCTCGGTGAAGCAGAAGGTTTCAGGCGAATATTCATATTGCCAGCGGGTCTCCGGCTGCTGTTCGCACTGCTGACGGATAAGCCGGGTGGCGCGGGTCGCGAGGGCGATCACCTCGGCCTTGTCCATGCCGAAAACCAGCTCGCGGAACAGCGGCGCGGTGGCATTGTAGAGGTGGACGGTAGCCCGGCGGGCGCCGCGCAGCGCCTCAAAGGTGCGCAGGATCAGCGGGTCTCGCGCCTGGGTCAGCACCTGGATGGTGACATCCTCCGGGATGCGCTGTTCGTCAATCAGCTGGCGGACAAAGTTGAAATCGGTTTGTGAGGCGGAAGGGAAGGCGACTTCAATCTCTTTAAAGCCGCACTCCAGCAGCAGATCCCAGAACTGCAGTTTGCGGGCGCTGTCCATGGGCTCCGCCAGCGCCTGGTTGCCGTCGCGCAGGTCAGTCGAGAGCCAGCGCGGGGCGTGACTGATTTGCCGGTCTGGCCAGCGGCGGTCAGGCAGGGCGATCGGCGGATAGGGACGGTACTTTTCAGCAGGATGGCTCAGCATAGTGTTCTCCTTAATGGTCAGCCTTTATCCTGCCCGAGCGCAGGGTGACGGGCTTTCGCAAACGAGACAGAAACTAGCGAGAACTGGACAACCTGACGCCGTAAAAAAGGGACCCGGAGGTCCCTTTATGTGAGGCTTAGTGCGCGCCGCCGCCGCCTCCGCCGGCGCTGAACGGTGGTCTGGCGAACCACACCAGCCCCAACAGCAGGATGAAAATAGCCGCAGAAATCCAGAAGATTTCGTTGGCGGAGATAATCAGCCCCTGGTTGGTTATCTGCTGCGCTATCCAGCCGGACGCCTGCTGCTGCGTCATTCCCATGCCCTGCAGCTGATCGTATATCTGCTGCGCGTTGGGGTTAAAGGGGGTCACCGATTCGGTGAGCTGTGCATGATGCAGCGCCTCGCGGTTGGTCCACAGGGTGGTGGTGATCGAGGTCCCGATGGAGCCGGCAAGGGTACGGGTGAAGTTCGACAGGCTCGACGCCGCCGCCAGCCGCTCCGGCGGCAGGCCGGAGAGGGTGATGGTGGTCAACGGCATGAAGAAGCAGGCCACCGCGAAGCCCTGGATAAACTGTGGCCACGCCGAGGCGCCAAAGTCCATCCCCGGTTCGAAGGTCCAGGCGCGCCAGTAGAAGCAGACCGCGTACATAATAAAGCTGAAGGTGACCAGCCGCCGCATGTCGAGCTTATGCGCGAAGCGGCCGATAATCGGCGACAGAATGACCGGGATCACCCCCACCGGCGCCGACGCCAGGCCGGCCCAGGTCGCGGTGTAGCCGTAGACCTCCTGCAACAGCTGCGGCAGCAGTACGATGGCGCCGAAGTAGAGCATATAGGCCAGACTGATACAGAGGCAGCCGATGGTGAAGTTGCGCGACTTAAATAGCGACAGATCGACAATCGGGTTATCGTCGGTTAGCTCCCAGACGATCAGGAAGCTTATCGCCACCACCGCCACGATGGTCAGAATGATAATCTCATTGGAGGAGAACCAGTCCAGCTCTTTACCCCGGTCCAGCATCACCTGCAGGCTACCGATACCGATGATCAGCAGCGCCAGACCGACACCGTCGATCCGCCGCTGTTCGGTTTTGGTTTCCCGGTTGCGCAGGGTCTGCAGGGTCATCAGCACCACCGCCACGCCAATGGGCACGTTGATAAAGAAGATCCAGCCCCAGTGATAGTTATCGCTGATATAGCCGCCGAGGATCGGACCGCAGATGGGCGCGACAATCACCGTCATTGACCACAGCGCCAGAGCGATAGAGCGCTTCGCCGGGGGATAGTTGCTGAGCAGCAGACTTTGCGACAGCGGGATCAGCGGTCCGGCGACGATCCCCTGAATGACGCGGAAGAAAATCAGCATCGTCAGGCTGTTGGAGACGCCGCAGGCCCAGGAGGCAATGGCGAAAGCGGTGGTTGACCACAGGAACAGCTTCACCTCGCCGACGCGCTTGGCCAGCCAGCCGGTGATCGGGATGGAGATGGCGTTAGCGACCCCGAACGAGGTGATGACCCAGGTCCCCTGGCTCAGCGACGAGCCAAGGTTGCCGGCAATGGTCGGGATCGCCACGTTGGCGATAGTGGAATCCAGCACCTGCATGAACGTCGCGAGCGACAGCGCAATGGTCATAATGACCAGCTGCGCGCCTTCCAGCGGTTTTTGCTGTTGCATTACACTCACCCCGAATTATCCGGCGTTGGCCTGAATGATCTCGTCTATCAGCTTATTAACCGGATCGAGAGCGATTTCACGGGCATTGCTCTCGTAAACCGGGGAGCTCCGCACCTGGCTGGCCAGCATTTCACCATCGCGATCGGTGGTGTTGACTTCCACCAGCGTCGAGAGGCCGATGCGCAGCGGGTGTTCCGCTAGTTGTTTTTCATCCAGCTCGATACGAACCGGCAGACGCTGTACCACTTTGATCCAGTTGCCGGTAGCATTCTGCGCCGGCAGCAGAGAGAAGGCGCTGCCGGTGCCCATATCCAGACCGACCACTTTACCGGTGTATTTCACGTCATCGCCATAGATATCGCTGATCACGGTGGCCGGCTGGCCGATACGCATATGCGCCAGCTGAGTCTCTTTAAAGTTAGCATCGATCCACAGGTTGGTCGCCGGGACCACCGCCATCAGCGGCGTGGTGGTGCCGATCTGCGCGCCAGGCTGTACCGAGCGACGGGAAACGTAGCCGCTAATCGGGCTGACGATCTGCGTACGCTGCAGGGCCAGCCAGGCGTTACGCACTTCAGTGGCCGCCTGGAGCACCGCCGGCTGCTGTTCCAGCCTGGTGCCCAGCACGATCGCCTGGTTGGCGTTGTACTGCTGGATTGCCACGTCGAGTTCGGCCTGTGCGCTGGCGACGGTATCGCGGGCGTGCTGCAGCTCTTCGCGGCCAATGAGGTTCGCGGCGCCCAGCGGGATGCGGCGGTTCAGGTCAGCCTGCGCCTGGGCGAGGGCGGTTTTTTTGACGTCGATATTTGCCTGCAGCTGCTTGCTGTTGATCATCTGCTGGCGGGTCTGACGGACGCTGGCGGCCAGTTGGGTCTTAGCCTTTTCAAACGCCTGTTGGGCATCGGTCCGATCGAGAGTGACCAGCGGATCGCCTTTCTGCACGTAGTCCGTGTTGTCAGCCCAGACTTTGGTCACGCTGCCCGCGACCTGAGCCATAATTTGTACCTGATTCCCTGCCACGTAGGCATCGTCGGTCTCTTCGTAGTGACGCAGTACCAGAAACCAGTAAATCCCATATGCCACGGCAATAATAATGAAGAGCAATGTCAGCAACAGAAGGGCGCCTTTACGCTTTCCTTTTTTGCTGCCTGGTTGCTGCGGGGTTTGGCTCTCCGCATTTGCACTCATGTTATTCTCCACGATCTTATTATTTCACATCGGCTGAGCCGACCTGTTTATCAGAAAGGCCAGCAGAGATCTGCTGGCCTGGCTGTTTTCCTTGCAACGTAAAAATGGGCTGAGCGACGCCGCCCTTAGCGTAGAGAGTCCGCTAGCACGCCTTCTTCTTCCATCTGATCAAGGCGGCTCAGGAGTTTGCGGGTGATGTGTTCGAGCTGATCTTTTTCGCTGGTGCTAAGTGAAGACCACAGCTGATGCAGGCAGTTATGCTGCGGCGGCAGGACTTCACGCAAAAACTGATGGCCCTTTTCGGTCAGTTGCAGATGCAAACAGCGACGATCGTTATCGCTCTCGCGGCGCTCAATCCAGCCGCGTTTTTCCAGTTCATCAGCGATACGGGTGGCGTTGGTACGTGACGAGCCCAGCGCACAGCTCAGCTCGGACGGCTGGATGCTGTGGTTTTCCTGTGACTCCAGCGTAATCAGCGCCATAAATAATGTCTCGTTAATTCCCTGCGCTTTGAGCATTTTATTGCGATTTTCCAGCAGCTTACCTTGCATATGCATGCAAAGACGAGTTAACAGGATCTCCTGAAACGGGAAATCTTCATGGCGGCTGGCGCGGAACTTGAGCATTTGCTCAATGGGAGTAAACGAACTATCCATTTGGGTATGACCTCATTAATTACAGCCGATATAATAACTATTGTGACAAATAAATCAAATGAATTATTGACCAAAATTGATACGTAAAGCTTAGAGCCCGTTGGTGATTTTCCATGCCAGACCATAGGCAAACGCCGACAGCAGGGTCGGGACAATGATGCTGCGGGTTTTCCAGAAGGCGGCCCCCAGCACCAGGAAGCCGGTCAGCGTCGGCGCCAGGCGATGGGCATCGGCGAGGATCTCCGGCACGCTGGAGACCACCAACAGCGCGCAAATCGAGGCGATGCCAATGGTATCCAGCAGCACGCTGACCGGGCCGCGGCGGGCAGGACGGGCGTGGCCGACGCGCAAACGCAGAGGAAGATAGCGAAAGAGATAGTTGACGCCGCCGACTATCACCCCGAGCAGAAGGACTTCACTGTTCATCCGGCATCCCCTTGAGCATGGCCTGAAGCAGCGCCGTCAGACACCCGCAGACAATTCCGGCGAGGATCGCCGCCGGAATGGAAAATAACAGAATGCCGCCCAGCGCGCCCGCCAGCGCCGCCGTGACGCAGAGTGACTGCTGACGCTGGAAAGAGGCCAGCAGGAAGCTCATAAACAGCGCCGGCAGCATAAAGCCGAGGGCGGCTTCCACCGCTGGATAATCCACCAGCAGGCCGTTGCCGGACCAGGCGCCGGCCAGCGTGCCGCACACCCACGATGCCCACGAGGTAAAAGCGAGACCAAGCATCCAGTTTTCGCTCCAGCGGCGGTTATCGCGAACCAGCCTGGCGGTAGCGGCGGCGAAAACCTCATCGGTCAGGCCGAAGGCCCAGAGGGCGGTTTTCTTTTTATCCAGCGCTGAGCGAATGCGGCTGCGCAATGAGGGGCCATACAGCACGTGGCGGACATCCATCGCCATCACCGTCAGGGCGGCGACCCACAGCGAACTGCCGGCGGCCAACATGGCGGTGATCACAAACTGGCTGGCGCCGGCGTAAATAATGCAGGAGAAGAACAGGCTTTCCAGCGGGGTGAAGCCCAGCCGGGTGGCATTGAGTCCGAAGGCGAATGCCACCGGAAGGTAGCTGATGACGATGGGGAGACTGTCTTTGACGCCTTCGCCGACGGTGGCGACGCGTTCAGGTAAGGCACAGGTTAAGGGCGCGGGGTTTTCCATATGAATAACTTATCGCTGGATCCATGTGAAGGTGGCAATTTGACCGATGTCTCCACCTTAACAGAGCGCGATGCGCCTTAACACTATGGAAATTCCTGGAATCGCTTTTCTATGACCTGGCCAGGAGAAAGGGGCAAGGGGGCCGGATAAGGCGCTGGGCCTTATCCGTGAGCGGGTTTACTGCTGCGCGGCGAGGGCGGTTTTCACCCAGCTGTCGAACAGCGGCTGGTGGGCTTTGATCCAGCCATCAACGTGGCCGTTAATGTCGGCTTCGGAAGCATGGCCTTCGTGCATCATCGCATTCTCGGCGTTGATGTCGGCGATCGGCAGCTTCATGACGCTAAACAGAGTGGCGGCGGCCGGATTTTTCTCCGCCCAGGCTTTGTTAGCGACGATGTGCATGGTGTTCACCGGGAAGCCATAGTTGGCGCCGTTGGCCAGTTTGGTGTCGATGTTTTTCTGCTCGCCCGGCAGGGAGGAGAACGGCACCTGCAGCCAGACGACGTCCTTGCCAGGCTTCAGCACGTCGCTAACCCAGTACGGCGTCCAGGTATAGTAGAGCACCGGTTTACCTTCTTTATACCGGGCAATGGTGTCGGCCATCATCGCCGCGTAGTTGCCCTGGTTATGGGTGACGGTTTTGCTCAGGCCATAGGCGTCAATCTGATGGTTAATCACTGCTTCGCAGCCCCATCCTGGGGTACAGCCGGTGAGATCCGCTTTACCGTCATTGTTGGTATCAAACAGTTTGGCGATCTGCGGATCTTTGAGCTGATCGATGGAGGTGATGTGGTACTGCTCAGCGGTTTTTTTGTCGATCAAATAGCCCTGGGCAGCGCCTGAGACGTACACTCCTTTGCGATAGAATTTGTTATCACCGCCCGCCGCGGCGTACATGTCATCGTGCAGCGGTTGCCAGTTGGTGGCGATAAAGGTGGTATCTCCGGCGGCAATCGACGTATAGGCAACGTTATAGTCCACTTCGCTGGGTTTCTCGACGGTGTAGCCCAGCTTCTCCAGCGCGCGACTGACCAGCAGGGTCTGGAAGCTCTCTTCGGAGATAGTGCTCTGAGCGGGCTTCACCGTAATCCCTTTACCCGGCAGGTCGGCGGCGAAGGCGCTGGTGGCGAGCAGGGTGGCAAAGGCGGCGGTGGCCAACATCGTACTATGTCGCATGGTGGTTCCTCTTATTGTTTAACGGGAAGGGCCGCTCCCGGGCATCGGCTGGTGTCGGGGAGCGGCGCTGTTATCGACTTATCGACAGAAAGGGCGAGTGATAAGCCCCAGCGGGCCGGTGGTGTACCAGCGGCGGTTGCCGCGACTGCGGGCGTCGCGACCGACGGCCTGGGTGAGGCGGTCAAGAATAATCGCCAGGATCACGATCCCCACCCCGCCGACGGTCGCCAGGCCCATATCCAGGCGACCGATACCGCGCAGCACCATCTGGCCGAGGCCGCCGACGGCGATCATCGAGGCGATCACTACCATCGACAGGGCCAGCATCAGGGTCTGGTTAACCCCGGCCATAATGGTGGGCATGGCCAGCGGCAGCTGCACCTTAAACAGCAGCTGGCGCGGGCTGGCGCCAAATGAGCGCGACGCTTCGATCAGATCCGCAGGCACCTGGTTTATCCCGAGGATGGTCAGACGGACGATCGGCGGCAGGGCGAAGATAATCGTCACCACCACGCCCGGTACGTTGCCGATGCCGAACAGCATCACGATCGGCACCAGATAGACGAACGCCGGCGTGGTCTGCATGGCATCCAACAGCGGGCGGATGATTTTCGCCGCCCGCGGGCTGCGCGCTAGCCAGATCCCCAGCGGCAAGCCGATAACCATGCAGAACAGCAGGGCGGTGAGGACCAGCGCCAGAGTGACCATGGCTTGCGACCACGCGCCGATGGCGCCGATGGCAATCAGCGATACCAGAGTGGCGACCCCCATGCCGAGGCTGGAGATCTGCCAGGCGATTAGCGCGAAGACGATAATCGCCACCGGCGCCGGTATCCCCAACAGCAGCTGCTGGAAGGCGCTGAGGATGTAGTCGATCGGCACGCGGATCCCCTGGAACAGCGGACGGAAGTGCAGCACGATCCAGTCGATGGCGTGGGTCACCCAGCTGTCGAGCGGGATCAGGGTCTTATGGAACGGATCCATGATATTGAACTGTTCCGGCTGCGGCGCCGGGGCGCTGTGCAGCCAGTCGGCGCCGCCGCCATTAGCCGGCGCGGCAGTAGAGGCACCACCCCAGGCGTCGGCAGCCTGCGCGGCGCTGTCGGTTGACGGGGCGCTGCCCCATGGATTGGTCTGATCAGCCATGATTCACCCCCTCGCGATCTAAAGCCTGGAGCAACATCCGTTTGGAAATGATGCCAATATATTGTTGTTCTTCATCCACTACCGGCACGGCGCACGGAGCGTGGCCGACGTGGGAGAGCAGATCGCTGAGCGGGGTTTGCGCTTCCACCGCCAGCGGGGCGTCAATCAGCGCCGCCTCGATCCCCTGCCCGGCGCTGAGGGCTGTTTTCAGAGAATCAATCGAGACAATCCCGACAAAGCGATTACCGCGCTCTATGACATAGCCATATTCCCGGTCTTCATCCTGTAATAATTTCAGCGCCGAACGGGGGCCAAAACCAGGCGTTTTACGAATCAGGCCAACCGGGCTGCGGCGGGCAATATCTTTCGCGCTGAATACCTGGCTAATATCCACGCCGCGGAAGAAGGTGCGCACATAATCATTGGCCGGATTATTTAATATTTCATCCGGAGTGCCGACCTGGACCACTTCGCCATTTTGCATAATGGCGATACGATCGCCAATTCGCATGGCTTCATCAAGGTCATGGGAAATAAAGACGATAGTGCGTTGATGCTTCGCCTGTAATTTGATGAGCTCATCCTGCATTTCGGTACGAATGAGCGGATCGAGCGCAGAGAAGGCTTCATCCATTAACAGAATATCGGGATTAATCGCCAGGGCGCGAGCTAAACCGACGCGCTGGCGCATGCCGCCGGAGAGTTCATCCGGCCAGGCGTGGGCATAATTCTCCAGCCCCACCTGACGCAGCGCCTCCCGGGCTTTTTGCTCTCGTTCGGCGGCGGGAACGCCGGCAAGCGCCATGCCAAACGCCGTGTTGTCGAGCACGCTCATGTGCGGCATCAGCGCAAAGGACTGAAAAACCATCGCAATTTTCTTGCGACGCACCTCGCGCAGCTCGGCATCCGACATTTTGGCGATATCGACCCCGTCAATCAGCACCTGGCCGCGGGTGGGTTCAATCAGGCGATTGAGAAGGCGAACCATGGTGGATTTCCCCGAGCCGGAGAGCCCCATGATGACGAATATCTCGCCTTCTTCAATGGCCAGACTGGCGTCTTTGACGCCAAGCGACAGCCCCGTTTTTTCCAGTATTTGCGCTTTGTTGAGTCCTTTCTCAATATATTTGAAAGCACGGTGTGGATGCTCGCCAAATATCTTATAAAGATTTTTGATTTCTAATTTAATTGCCATGCAATAGAGAAGTTCCTGTTATTTGTTTATTGCGATATGATACCCGATGGTGATTATGATCTTTTTACACCCTAACATACTCAGATTCTGTGACAACCCTCAATGGCAAACTCTCGGCAAAATCAGATGGGGACAACTGTGGCTAAGCCCCCGTGATATAAGGGCTGGGCGGTAATTTGTTGTTGGTAATATTTTTTGATTATCTTTGGATAATTCGACTGAAATGGACCGGTTTTCTGCTAAATATGACGAAGTGATGACGGTTAGGTCATGGAGAGAATATTTGGTGGATTAAACGCTATTTTGTGAAATTAATCACCAGGAATCCGCCTGCGATATTCCTGGTGAAAGTACGGTTAAAAGTCCCAATCGTCGTCGGCGGTCTCTTCCATTTTTCCTATCACGTAGGAGGAGCCGGAACCGGAGAAAAAGTCATGGTTTTCGTCGGCGTTGGGCGACAGCGCTGCGAGGATTGCCGGATTGACCGCCGCCATCTCCGCCGGGAACAGCGCCTCGTAGCCGAGGTTCATCAGCGCTTTGTTGGCGTTGTAGCACAGGAAAGCGCTGACGTCGTCGAACCAGCCGCTCTCGCCGTACAGCTCCCGGCTGTAGGCCAGTTCGTTGTCGTAAAGATCCATCAGCAGATCGAGGGCGAAATTTTTCAATTCTTCGCGCTTGCCGGGGCTGACGATCTCCAGTCCTTTCTGGTACTTGTAGCCGATGTAATAGCCATGCACCGCTTCATCGCGAATGATCAGGCGGATCAGATCCGCAGTGTTGGTCAGCTTTCCCCGGCTGGAGAAGTACATCGGCAGCCAGAAGCCGGAGTAGAAGAGAAAGGATTCGAGGAACACGCTGGCGATTTTTTTCTTCAGCGGCTCGTCGGCCTGATAGTAACCCAGCATCAGCTGCGCCTTGCGCTGCAGGGGATCGCAGCTTTCGCTCCAGGCGAAGGCGGCATCCACCTCCTTGCTGTGGCACAGCGTGGAAAAGATGGAGCTGTAAGAGCGGGCATGAACCGCCTCCATAAAGCTGATGTTCGACAGCACCGCCTCCTCATGCGGGGTTAAGGCGTCCGCCATTAGCGCCGGGGCGCCGACGGTGTTCTGAATGGTGTCAAGCAGGGTCAATCCGGTAAAGACGCGAATGGTCAACTGCTGCTCCGCCGCGCTGAGGGTTTGCCAGGCGGGAATGTCGTTCGACAGCGGCACTTTCTCCGGCAGCCAGAAGTTGCTGGTGAGACGGTTCCAGACCTCAAGATCTTTATCGTCATCAATGCGGTTCCAGTTGATTGCGCTGACGCGCGTTAAATGGGTCATCCTGTTCTCCTTACAGCGCGCAGGACACGCAGCCTTCAATTTCAGTGCCTTCCAGCGCCAGCTGGCGCAGACGGATGTAGTAGAGCGTCTTGATGCCTTTCTTCCAGGCGTAAATTTGCGCCTTGTTGATATCGCGGGTGGTGGCGGTATCGGGGAAGAACAGGGTCAGCGACAGCCCCTGGTCGACGTGGCGCGTCGCCTCGGCGTAAGTGTCAATGATCTTCTCCGGCCCTATCTCATACGCATCCTGGTAGAGGGCCAGATTGTCGTTATTCATAAATGGCGCGGGGTAGTACACCCGCCCGGTTTTCCCCTCTTTGCGGATCTCAATCTTCGAGACGATCGGGTGAATGCTGGAGGTGGCATGGTTGATGTACGAGATCGAGCCGGTGGGCGGCACCGCCTGCAGATAGCGATTGTAGATGCCATAGCGCATGACATCGTCGCGCAGCTGGCGCCAGCTTTCCCGGTCGGGCAGAGAGATGCCGGCGCGGGCGAACAGCGTGCGCACCCGTTCGGTTTTCGGCTGCCACTCCTCCTGCAGATATTTGTCGAAGTACGCCCCGCTGGCGTAGCGCGACTGCTCGAAGCCGGCGAAGCGCTGGCCGCGCTCGCGGGCCAGCTGCATCGAGGTGTGCAGCGCGTGCCAGGTCACGGTGTAGAAGTAGATATTGGTGAAGTCCAGCCCCTCCGGGCTGCCGTAGGCAATGCCTTCCCGCGCCAGGTAACCGTGCAGATTCATCTGCCCCAGGCCGATGGCGTGGGAGGCCGCGTTGCCGGCCGCCACCGAGGGAACCGACTGAATGTCGCTCATGTCGGACACGGCGGTCAGGGCGCGCACCGCGGTGGCGATTGTGCGGCCGAAATCCGGCGAGTCCATGGTATGGGCGATGTTCAGCGAGCCGAGGTTGCAGGAGATATCTTCCCCGATATGCGCATAGCTGAGGTCTTCATTATAGGCGGACGGCGTACTGACCTGCAGGATCTCCGAACACAGATTGCTCATGGTGACCCGCCCGGCCACCGGACTGGCGCGGTTCACGGTGTCTTCAAACATGATGTACGGGTAGCCGGATTCAAACTGGATCTCCGCCAGGCGCTGGAACAGGTCGCGGGCGCGGATCCAGCGTTTGCGGACCCGCTCGTCGGCCACCAGCTGCGGATAGAGGTCGCCGATGGCGCAATCGGCGAAAGGTTTGCCGTACAGCCGTTCGACGTCATAAGGCGAGAACAGGGCCATCTGCGCATCTTCTTTCGCCAGCTGGAAGGTGATATCAGGGATCACCACCCCCAGCGACAAGGTTTTGATGCGGATTTTCTCATCGGCATTTTCACGCCGGGTATCAAGAAAGCGTAAAATATCGGGATGGTGAACATGCAGCCAGACCGCACCCGCCCCCTGGCGGGCGCCGAGCTGATTGGCATAGGAGAAGGCGTCCTCCAGCATCTTCATCACCGGCACCACCCCAGAAGACTGGTTTTCGATGCGCTTGATCGGCGCCCCGGCCTCGCGCAGGTTGGAGAGTAAAAAGGCCACCCCGCCGCCGCGCTTCGACAGCTGTAGCGCCGAGTTCACCGCCCGGCCGATGGACTCCATATTATCCTCAATACGCAGCAGGAAGCAGGAGATCAGCTCCCCGCGCTGCTGTTTGCCAGCGTTAAGGAAGGTCGGTGTGGCGGGCTGAAAGCGGCCGCTGAGTATCTCCTCCGTCAGCTGCCGCGCCTGCTGTTCATCGCCCCGGGCCAGCGTCAGGGCCACCATCACGCTGCGTTCGGCGAAATCCTCGAGGTAGTGCTTGCCGTCAAAGGTCTTCAGCGCATAGCTGGTATAGAACTTCCAGGCGCCGAGGAAGGTCTGAAAGCGAAACGGAGCGCGCCGGGCATGGGCGAACAACGCCAGCACAAACCCGCGGTCATAGCCGGCCAGCACCTGCGGATCGTAATAGCCCTCGCTGACGAGCCAGCTGAGCTTATCCTCCTGGCTGGGGAAGGTGAGGGCGTTGGGCTGAACCTGGGTCGCCATAAAGGCCTCAACCGCCTGGCGATCTTTTTCAAACGGGATGCGGCCCTCGCTGTCGTACAAATTCAGCATCGCGTTGAGGGCGTGAAAATCCACGGCGGCGGTTATACGTTCTGCGGTTGTCGTTGCCAAAATTCGCTGACTCCTTTACGCACGGTGTTGATATCGTCGGGGGTTCCCATCAGCTCGAAGCGGTAGAGATAGGGCACGGCGCATTTTTGCGCGATGACATCTCCGGCACGCCCCCAGCCGTCGCCAAAGTTGCGATTGCCGGCGGCAATCACTCCGCGGATCAGCTGGCGGTTATGCACGTCGTTTAAAAAGCGGATCGCCTGACGCGGTACCGCGCCGGCGGTGCCGCCGCCGCCATAGCTGGGAACGATGAGAATATAGGGCTCGTCTACCCGCAGATGTTCACGCTCGTTCAGCGGGATGCGCACCGCCGGCAGCCCCAGGCGCTGCACAAAGCGATGGGTATTCTCCGAACGGCTGGAGAAGTAGACGATGAGGCTCATGCGCTGGCCGCCGTAAAGGAGGGGCGCAGGCGATTGATCATATCCGGGCGGAAGCCGCTCCAGCGCAGCTCACCGGCGATCACCACCGGCAGCTGGCGAAATCCCTGCTCGCGCAGGGTGTCGGCGGCATCCGGCTGCTGGTCGACGTTGACCATTTCAAAGGCCAGTCCCCGGCTCTCCATGGCTCGCCGGGTGGCATGGCACTGCACGCAGTCATTTCGAGTGTAAATAATAATGCGCATGATTCGTATTTCCTTTTAAGATAACAGCACGGCGCTAAACATAGCGTCGAACGTAGTGGGCCATTCGATAAGGAAATACTAGATGTAGTTATTTAAAACTTCAACCACTCAATATATAGCGTTTTTGGCAAGCGAGTCCCCCGCCGGGATAGATCGGCGGAGGAGGGGGGAGGCTGTGCGGAACTACAGGCGCATGGCCACGGCGAGGCGGTTAAAGGCGTTCATCAGACTGACGGCGAAGGTCAGATCGCTTATCTGACGCGGGGTAAAATGTTCGCGCAGCGGCTGGTAAACCTCATCTTCCGCATGGCTGGCGGCAATGTCGGTGACCGACTCGGCCCAAGCCAGCGCCGCGCGTTCGGCCGGAGTAAAGTGGGCGCTTACCCGCCAGCCCGCAAGGGCATCCAGTTTGCTTTGCGCCATGCCGCCTTTGCGCAGCGCCTGGCTATGTTTCTCAAGACAGAAGGCGCAGCCGTTGATCTGCGAGACGCGTAAATAAACCAGCTCTACCAGGGCGTTGCCCAGCTCGCTTTTCTCCAGCGCGATGCTGGCCTGTACCAGCCCTTTATAGACTTCCGGGCTCAGTTCACTGAATGGCTGACGTAATTGGTTCATGGTGTTCTCCTCTCTAAGACGGCAGCCAAAATAGCACTATAATGGACTGCAAAAGATAGCCATATTCTGATGAAAAAAGCAGACCATAATGGAAGCAATTAACCTCCCGCTTTATCAGCGTATCGCCCGCCAGTTGAAATCGGCGATTGAACGTGGCGAACTGACCCCGGGCAGCCGTTTGCCCGCCAGCCGGGTGTACGCTCAGGAGCAGGGCGTCTCCCGGGCGACCATCGAAAACGCCTGGGGAGAGCTGGTCGCCCAGGGATGGCTCGAGCGGCGTGGGCAGGCGGGGACCTTTGTCAGCGAGCGGCTCAGCCCGCGCCAGCTGGCGCCGGTACCGCCAGTGCAACCGGCCGCGCCGACGGAGCCGCTGCCGTTTCAGATGGGGCTGCCGGCGCTGGATCTCTTTCCGCGCGGGCAGTGGGCGCGGGTGATGGGGCGTCGGCTGCGGACGCAGTCGCGGTTCGATCTTGCACCCGGCGATCCCGGCGGCGATCCGCTTCTGCGCCAGGCTATCGTCGATTATCTACGCCTGTCGCGTAGTATCGACTGTCAGCCGGATCAGGTGTTGATCACCGGCAGCTATGCCGCCTCCATGAACCTTATCCTGCGTACCCTGGCGCAGCCGGGACAGCATATGTGGATGGAAGATCCGGGGTATCCCTTTATCCGGCCGGTCGTCGAGGCTGGGCAGCTGGCGGTGGATGCGATTCCCGTGGACGACGAAGGGATGGACGTCGGCTGGGGCCAGCGTCATCACCCGCAGGCGCGATTTGCCCTGCTCACACCAGCCCATCAGAGTCCGCTGGGGGTCGCGCTGTCGCTTCCCCGACGCCGCCAGCTGCTGGCGTGGGCCGCGGAGCGCGACGCGTGGATCATTGAGGACGATTACGATAGCGAGTTTCGCTATCACGGCAAACCGCTGCCGCCGCTGAAAAGCCTTGATGCGCCGCAGAGGGTCATCTACGCGGGCACCTTCAGTAAGTCGATGTTCCCGGCGCTGCGCACCGCCTGGCTGGTGGTGCCGACCCCGCTGGTGGCGCGTTTTCACCAGACCGCGGAGCGCCAATCCTGCACCGTTCCCACCCTGTGGCAGCAGACGCTGGCGGATTTTATCCAGCAGGGACATTTTTGGCGTCATTTGAAGAAAATGCGCGCCAGCTATAGCCAGCGTAGACAGTGGCTGGAGTCGGCTCTGCAGGCGCAGGGCTTTCAGGTCACACCGCAGCTGGGGGGAATACAACTGGTTATGTCGGTCAGCGGCGACGATCGGCTGCTCGCGCGGCGGGCGGTTGTGGCCGGGCTGGCGGTGCAGGCGCTGAGCGACTGGCGGATTCGCCACGCGGGCGAGGGGGGATTATTGATGAGTTTTACCAATATACGTTCGCCGGCGATGGCTGACGGACTTGCCCGACGGCTGAGAGAGGCGATTGCGATTTGATGGCGCTTAAGTCGGGGAAGCAGAAAAACCCCTGCGGCCAGAGGCGCGCAGGGGCTGACGCGTATTTGTTATCTTCATTGCCTTCCGTAAAGCTCGCGGGCTACCGCGCGCCAATCGCGCGGCGGCAGCCGACGCTTAAGCTATTATCGACGTAAATTGAGCAATACGCCAATAAATACCCCGACGGCGGCGGCGGCGCCCACACTGTGCCACGGTTTATTGCGCACGTAGGTATCGGCACAGCCCAGCGCATCGCACGCTGCCTGGCGCGCATCCAGCGCCGCCTGCTGCACCCGGTTGTGGCCATTAAGGCGGGCACGAGTCTCTTTTAACAGCGACTGCGCTTTGACACGCGCCGCTTCCGCTTCCTCTTTGGCGTCACTGCCCCATGATTTCAGCACCTCTTCCAGCGTATCCGCTAATTGGCTGACATCGTTATGAATATCTTCGGCGTTCTCGTCAAAATTGTTGCGGTTCACATGGTTAGCCATCGTTATCTCCCTTAATTCCATCGAGTGAGTAAGTGTAGGACAAGATTTTGAATTATGCTTACTGTTGTGGTTTCTGGAATTTTCCGAAAGCACTGTCCTTAATGAATAAGGTAAGGTCAATGTGCGGTAAAAGATAACGAGGAATCAGTATGTATTTAAGACCCGATGAGGTGGCGCGTGTTCTTGAAAAAGCCGGCTTCACCATGGATGTTGTGACGCAAAAAGCGTACGGCTATCGCCGCGGCGATAATTATGTTTATGTGAACCGCGAAGCGCGCATGGGGCGAACAGCGTTAGTTATTCATCCGGCGTTAAAAGAGCGCAGCAATATGCTGGCCGAACCGGCTTCAGATATCAAAACCTGTGATCATTATGAACAGTTTCCGCTGTATTTAGCCGGGGATGCGCAACAACATTATGGTATTCCGCATGGATTTAGCTCACGCATGGCGCTTGAGCGTTTTCTGAATGGGCTATTTGGCGAAGCCCAGCCGGCAATGTCGACGAATTAATACGGCGATAGGCATTTAAGGATCCAGGCGAGGCGGGCTGGCGGGAAGAGGCGACTGGCAGAGCCAGTCGCTGCTAACGCGTTGGTCAGGCCTTCGCCTGCTGATAGGGCGCTACGCGGAACAGGCGGCGGCAATAGTCGAGGAAGTAGCCGTAGGCGGCGCCCATCATCATCGATACCGCCAGGTTCGAGCTCACCGCGGCGACAATCTGGTGCCAGTCAGCACCCACGCTCCACAGAATAGCGACATACACCGGCGACTGAAAGGTGACGTAGGCCAGCACGTCGGCCATATTTTTCATCCACCTGGCTGGGCTGATGCGCCGGGCCTGACGCATGGCGAAATCGCGATAAATCCCATAGGGTACGGCAATAATAATGTTGACCGGGATCGCCACCAGACGCGACGATAACGACTGCTCAAACGTCATACCAGAGAGAAAAATTTCGATCATCATGTTGACGACGGTGCAGTAAACCACCATCGCAAAGGTGTCTGCAACCGCATGCCGCAAGCGGGAGTGCGCAGAGAACATCGGAGTGCTCCTCGAAAATGAAGTCATTAACGCCGAAAAATGCGCGTTGGTATAGCGTTTTTGGGCTGCCTGTTTTGATGTGCGTAGAGTATATCTCTGCATTAAAAGTGGCAACTAGCTATAAATTTTTATTTATCGCCTTTTTGTCGATAAAATACTCTGCGCTGGTTTGTTTTTTGTTCGTTACGCTACTTTTATTCCTGTTTTTGCAAATATCAATATTTATCAATGTGTTACTCTTGATTGCGAAATCGAGACTGGCCGAGGGAACGGCGCCTGATAGCCAACCATGGCGCAACATCACGCGAGTGTGTGATTCCGCTCTCTTTTAGGATTTTTTATGCCGTAAGTCGCTTTTTTATGGTGAAAAATTCTGAATTGCGAATTGTTGTTTTATTCCCATTTTCTGATTAACTATTCACTGTGGCCAAAGGTATGTATCAGTGCGGCCACGTATGAACAGCAGGTAACCCGCTGACCATAAAGCTAATATTCCTGGCGAGAACGGTGGTTTTTCCCGTCATTCTGCCTTTTTTATTTATTCACTCTCTTTTTTGCCTGTGCTTATGAAAAAGGCTCAGGTATTTGCCAATATAGTTCCAGGGGATAACCGCTAATATCCACCTTATATATTTATCTGGACAACCGAAGGCTGG
Organism: Klebsiella sp. P1927; assembly: GCF_018204675.1. Classification (NCBI taxonomy): domain Bacteria; kingdom Pseudomonadati; phylum Pseudomonadota; class Gammaproteobacteria; order Enterobacterales; family Enterobacteriaceae; genus Klebsiella; species Klebsiella sp. P1927. The sequence continues at coordinate 853,496 of NZ_CP073377.1, forward strand.
AAATAAATAAACGTTTCTATTACACTTGCCGCGTTGTATCTTTTAATTTGCTATTTGGAATTTTTTAATTTTATGTCTTCAATGTTACACAAACTGAATAATATCCGTTCACTGCGTGCCCTGTCCCGTGAATTCTCCATTGACGTGCTTGAAGAGATGCTGGAAAAGCTCAGGATCGTCACTGAAGAAAAACGTACGCAACAGCAGCAGGCAGCTCAGCAGCAGGCTGAATATCAGGAGAAAGTGAATACCTGGCTTGAACTGATGCGCGCCGACGGTATTTCTCCTGACGAGCTGGTGGCCGATATTCAGCCGCCAAAGGCGGGAGGCAAAAAGCGTCAACCGCGCCCGGCGAAATATCGTTATACCGATCATACTGGCGCAGAGAAAACCTGGACCGGACAGGGAAGAATGCCGAAGCCGATTGCCGAGGCTGTCGCCCAGGGTAAATCGCTGGATAGCTTTTTAATTTAACGCCTTCGGGCCAGCGCCAGGCCGGTGGTGAGAGACCCACCGGCCTGGCCTTATGACTTTAAGCGAGGGGCTTTAGCAGACGCCGAAGTCTCCCTCTTCCTGATACGGCGTGACCTCGTCCGACTTCAGCGAATAGCGCTCTCCCTGCTCCTGTGCGGCCTGAACCACCACCAGTTGCTCCCCTTGCACTTCCACCACTTTCAGTTTTGGTCCGCCCGCTCGGGGTTGTACCAGATCGCCGACAGCAAACATAATTCACTCCTCACTGTTAACACCATGGATAAACCTAAACCATAGCTCAACGCCCGCTCACTGAACACCGGGCGTGCTGTTTTTTGTTAAAACAATTTGGAGTTATATGTATTAACATTGTTAATGTTTTGCTGGCGCCATACCGCTGCTGAGAAAGGGGGACGGCGAGGGTAGGGTTACCACCAATCAGGTCAGGAAAGACACCATGAAGTATATCATTCTGTTGATCATTGTTATTGCTGTACTGTATGTCCATTACCGCGGACGGGTGCGCTATCGTTTCTGGCGGCAGCTCTCCGACCATTCCACATTTACCGCGCCGCTGAATGGATTTATGTATTTATTTTCCCGCGTGCCGAATACGCCTTATCTGCGGCCGGAGATGTTTCCCGAGCTGGCGATATTGCAGCAAAACTGGCAGGTTATTCGCGACGAAGGTCTCCACCTTCAGCAGCTGGAGCAGATTAAAGCGGCCGATAAATATAACGATGCCGGGTTTAACTCATTTTTCAAAACCGGCTGGAAACGCTTTTATCTGAAATGGTATGAGGATGCCCATCCTTCCGCCAGCCAGCTCTGTCCGCAAACTACCGCGCTGCTGCGCGATATCCCGTCGGTGAAAGCGGCCATGTTTGCCACTCTGCCGGACGGTAGCCGTCTGCCGCGCCATCGCGACCCCTACGCCGGCTCGCTACGCTTTCATCTGGGCCTGGCAACGCCGAACGATGACCGCTGCTTTATTGAGGTGGATGGCCAGCGTTACAGCTGGCGCGATGGAGAAGGCGTGCTGTTTGATGAGACCTATATCCACTATGCGGAAAATACCAGTGGTGAGAATCGCCTGATTCTGTTCTGCGATATTGAACGGCCGATGCGCTACCGCTGGGCGCAGAAAGTTAACCACTGGCTGGGACGTCATCTGATGAGCGCCGCTTCGGCGCCCAACGATATCGGCGATCGCACCGGCGGGATTAACCGGGCGTTTCGCTATATTTACCAGATCCGTATTGTTGGTAAACGGTTGAAAAAATGGAATAAGACGGTCTATTACATCGTCAAATGGCTGCTCTTCGGCGGCATTGCCTGGCTTATCTGGAGCGCGTTTTAACCCCCTGGCGCCGGTTCCACGGCATGGTCGCCAGCAGACGCGCCATGCCGCAAAAGCCGGTTACGCCGGCGAAGGTGAGCCCGGCGCCGACCGCGCCGCTGAGCAGGAAAAAGCCGCCGTTAACGGTATAGCCCAGCAGCACCCCCAGTAAAATCAGGACGCCAGCGGCAATTTGCACCTGGCGCATCAGCGGCAGCGGCTGCGATGAATCTTCCACTACCGGCAACCCCGCGGCTTTCCACGCCTGAATTCCTCCTGCCAGCAGGCAGGTCTGCGCCGGCGCGGCGGCCGCGGCCAGACGAATCGCATTATTCTGCGTCCGGGAACCCGCCTGGCAGTGAAAGATGACCGTCTCTCCGGCCCGGGCATTGAGGGGCGCACCGCTGGTCAGAGTGGCGAGCGGCACCAGCTCGGCATCGGGGATATGTTCGCGCGCATATTCATCCGCATCGCGGATATCAATCAGTCTGGCGCCCTGGGCAATCTGCGCCTGGGCCTCGGCGGGAGTTAAGGTGGCGATGGTCATAGGATCCTCACGGGCAATAGAGCGTTTTCAGCGTATTGATCACCTGCTGTACCGCAGGGTGAGTAATGAAATAGTGGATACGCTGGGCGTCGCGCTCGCTGTCGATCAGCCCCTCGTCACGCATCCGCGCGAGGTGTTGCGAGGTGGCGGAGGGGCTCAGCCCTGTAGCCCGGGCGAGTTCGCCGGCGCTGGCCCTGGGCGCATCGCACAGCATGCACAGGATCAGCAATCGGTGAGGATTGCTCATCGCTTTCATCAGCGCGGCGGCTTCTCCGGCGCGGGCCTGCAGGTCTTCAGGTGTGGTCATTTATTTTAGCTTTGTCTAAATTTAGATAACTCTAAAATAAAAAGGCCGCCAGCGCCAGCACAATTTCTCCACGACTCAGGCCTGAACGGCGAGCCGGGCAATCTGCGCCCGGGCGCTGGCGATCCCGGCGTCGCGACCATGCGGGCGATTGTCCAGCCCTTCGGCATAGATAAATTCCACCTCCTGGATCCCCATCAGCCCCAGTACCGCGCGCAGATAGGGCGTGACGGCGTCGGTAGTTTCTCCCTGGTGAATACCGCCGCGGCTGCTGACGACCACCGCCCGGACGCCCTCCACCAGCCCCTGCGGCCAGCTCTCGGTGTAGCGAAAGGTTTCCCGCGCCCGCGCCACGAGGTCGAACCATTTTTTTAGATCGGTCGGGACGTTGAGGTTATACATCGGCGCGCCGATCACCAGCAGGTCGCTGGCCTTTAACTCGGCGATAAGCTGGTCGGAGAGGGCGACCGCCTCGCGGATAGCAGGCTGCGGATCCACTGCCCCGCGCAGGGCGGCGAACAGGGGGCGATCCAGCGTTGGCAGCGCCATGGCGCTGAGATCGTGTTCGGTGAGCCGATCGCCGTGTCCCGCCGCCTGGCGCGCCGCGAGAAATTCGTTAATCAACTGATTTGTCAGGGATGTTTCGCCATTAATGCTGGATTTTAAAACCAGAACGTTAGCCATGATGAGTGCCTCAAATGAAAGATAGAAGCAAAGACTAACACTGTCTTTTTTGTCTCAGGAGTGACATTATTTTTCCCTATTGTATCCCGTAAGGAACCAATCTGTGCGCGACGATCTGAATGCGATCCCGGTATTTGTCACCGTGGTCGAGAGCGGCAACTTTGCCAGCGCGGCGGCGATCCTCCATGTGACGCGTTCGGCGGTGGGAAAAACCATTGCCCGGCTGGAAGCGCGTCTCGGCGTGGCGTTATTCCAGCGTACCACCCGACGGCAACTGCTGACGGAAGAGGGGGAGCAATTCTATCTCCAGTGCCGGGAAGCGCTGGAGCGCATCCGCGAGGCCGAAGAGACGCTGCAGCGCGGCAAAGATGAGGTGCAGGGGCGGCTGCGGGTGTCGCTGCCGGTGCTGTTTGGCCAGCGCTGCGTGGCACCGCTGCTGTTCCGCCTCAGCCAGCGCTATCCGTTACTGAAGCTCGAGCTCCACTACAGCGACCGGCAGGTCAATCTGCTGGAGGAGGGGTTTGATCTTGCGGTGCGTATCGGGAGCCTGGCCGATACCGGGTCGCTGCGGGCCCGGGCGCTGGGAGAGCACGGCATGGTGCTGTGCGCGGCGGCGGAGTACCTGCGCCAGCAGCCAGCGCCGCAGACTATTGCCGGGTTGAACGAGCACCGTACCCTCGGCTATCTGCACAACGGCCAGCTGCAAAAATGGCAACTGTATGACCCGCAGCAGGGCGAAGTGCGCTTCAGTCCGCAGACGTGGCTGATACAGGATGATTTTGCCGCCATCGCGGCGGCAGTGCAGCAGGGGATGGGCATCGCCTGGCTGCCGGACTGGCTGGTGGCGCAGGCGCTTGCCGATGGGACATTGCAGCAGGTGTTGGCGCCCAGCGCTCAGGTGCGTTTCGCCATCCACGCGGTATGGCCGGAGGGGCCGTGGCTGCCGCAAAAAACGCGGGCGGCGATCGATGCCCTGCGGGAAGGGCTACCTCTTACCGCAACACCTGGTTAGCGCAGAGAGAAATAACCGCCATCTATGGCGGCGGAGGTTTTCCGACAGCGTGCAAGCTACCGGCGCGCTTTACGCCATAGCCTCAGCGACGAGGCCGTCCGGCACGGGCGGCACGGCGGTACAACGTGCTGCGGGCGATACCCAGTATCTGCGCCGCCCGGCTGACGTTGCCGTTGACCCTGGCCAGGGTATCGACAATCAACTGCTCATCATGGGCCTGCAATCCCCCGCGCGGCAACGGCGCAGGCGCGGCGCGATACGCCTCCGGCAGCGCGTCGGGCGTCAGCGTGTCGCCCTCATCGGCGAGAGCCAGCATTACCTTCAGGACGCTCTGCAGCTGGCGTACGTTTCCCGGCCACGGCAGCTGGCTGAGGTGAACCAGCAGCGCGTTTGAAAGCGTCACCCGGCGTGAAGCACCGCCCAGGTCGTGCCACAGGGTGGCGATAAAGGTTTCCAGCGCCGGCCACTCGCGCAGCGGAGGCAGCGCCAGGGCGTATTCCCGGAGGCGCCACAGCAGATCTTCACGGAATTCTCCGGCGCTGACCCGCTGGGTCAGGTTGCGGTGGGTGGCGCAGATCAAGGCGAAATTCACCGGCACGCTGCGGCTGGCGCCCAGCGGAGCGACCTCTTTCTCCTGCAGGACGCGCAGGAGGCGGGTCTGCAGCGCCAGCGGCATATCGCCGATCTCATCAAGAAACAGCACCCCGCCGTCAGCCTCGCGGATTTTACCGATATAGCCATTTTTGCTGGCGCCGGTAAACGCCCCCGGCTGGTAGCCGAAGAGCTCGGATTCGATCAGCGATTCCGGAATGGCGGCGCAGTTAATGGCGACAAATTTACCGCTGCGCCAGCGGCTGTGCCGGTGCAACGTGCGGCTGACATACTCTTTGCCGCTGCCGGTTTCTCCTTCAATGCACAGGGCGATGCCGGCGTTGAGCAGCCGCAGCAGCTTTTCGCCTTCGCGCGGACTGGTAAAGGGGAGATGCATGGCCGGCGGGGCGCTTACCGCCACCCGGCGGCGGGTGGGCTCCCGCAGGCGATAGTGGTAGCGGCCCTGCGGCGTGGTCAGCGGCAGCGGGACGCTGACCGCCGTTTGCGTCAGCGTCGGAAAAAGCGAGGCAAAGGTGAGCTGGCCAAACTGCGCCGCGCTCAGGCCGAACTCGCGCATCGCCAGCCGGTTGCCGGCGGTGAGGACGTTGTCGGAAAAGACCAGCAGCAGCTCCTCGACGCTGTCGAGTTTGTCCACCTGCCGGTGCAGGCTCATCAGCCACTGCTCAGGATGCAGACTCTGTTTCACCCACAGATATTCAATTTGCTTTGCCGCCGCTTTTACCCAGCCAAAGGTGTGCTGGTGGGGAAAATTCGCCGGGCCGGAGATATCCAGCACCCCGGCGATGCTTCCGTCCGGTCGCTGGAGCGGCATCGCCGCGCAGTACAGATTCTGGTTGCGGGTAAGAAAGTGCTGACGGCCATCGATCTCGCAGCCATCGTCAATCGCCAGCGCGGTGCCGATGGCGTTGGTCCCGCGCCCGCTTTCACTCCACAGATTGCCGGGAGCCAGCGCCACGCGCTGGGCCTTTTGCAGCGCCTGGGTATCGCCGAGAGTATGCAGCACCAGGCCGTCGGGGTCGGAAAGGATCACCACCGACTGCAGGTCTGCGACCTGGCGCGACAGGGCTTCCACCACCGGCTGCGCCAGCTGCTGCAGGCCTCGGTGGCTGGCGAGCCGGTCCGCCAGCTCGCCGGCACCGAGGCGGGGAAAATCCTCGGTGGCGGGATCCAGCCCGTAGCGCTGGCAGCGAGACCACGAATCGCTCAGCAGGGGATTCGCATTAACCTCTGGTGCGAGAAGAAAGGGATTGCCTGCCACAGGGCACCTCTGGGTCGATGTTGCTGTGTTGCAATATTGTAGCTATTTGGTTTATTTGGTGTTGCGATTTGCAACACATAAGTGGAAACCCGTGCGACAGTGGCTGACCATCTGCTCGGTTAGTGAAGGCAACGTATTAATAAATAAAAATATTTAAAGAAAATAAAAAACTGGCATAACCCCTGCAAAGTGAGAAGCGTTCGGCGGCAAACTTAAAAAATCAATATGCCGCTGCGTCTCAACCCTACAGAAGGAGATTTGCGATGCGTTATGCACATCCTGGCCAGCCCGGCGCCGTGGTTTCATTTAAATCGGCTTACGGCAACTTTATTGACGGTAGATTTGTCGAGCCGCTGAGCGGTGAATTCTTTATGAATACTTCGCCGGTCGACGGCTGCAACATTGCGCAGTTTCCCCGCTCGGATGCCAGAGACATTGACTTCGCCCTCGACGCTGCCCATCGCGCGGCGCCGGCGTGGGGTAAAACCTCAGTGCAACAGCGCTCCAGGCTGCTGCTGCAGGTCGCCGATCGTATTGAACAGCATCTGGAATATCTGGCGGTGGCGGAGAGCTGGGACAATGGGAAACCGATCCGCGAAACCCTGAATGCTGACCTGCCGCTGGCGGTGGATCATTTTCGCTACTTCGCCGGCTGCCTGCGCGCTCAGGAGGGAAGCACCGCCGAGATTGACGAAACCACGGTGGCCTATCATTTCCATGAACCGCTGGGGGTGGTCGGGCAGATTATCCCGTGGAACTTCCCGCTGCTGATGGCCGCGTGGAAGCTGGCCCCGGCCCTGGCGGCGGGGAACTGCGTGGTGCTCAAGCCGGCGGAACAGACGCCGCTAAGCATTACCCTGCTGCTGGAGCTGATCGGCGATCTGTTCCCGGCCGGGGTGCTTAACGTGGTGCAGGGTTTCGGCAAAGAGGCGGGCGAGGCGCTGGCCACCAGCAAGCGTATCGCCAAGCTGGCGTTTACCGGCTCCACGCCGGTCGGGCGGCATATTCTCGCCTGCGCGGCGGAAAATATTATCCCCTGCACCGTCGAGCTGGGGGGGAAATCGCCCAACATCTACTTCGCCGACGTGATGGACGGAGAAGAGGAATTTATTGAGAAGGCGGTGGAGGGGCTGGTGCTCGGCTTCTTCAACCAGGGTGAGGTCTGTACCTGCCCGTCGCGGGCGCTGATCCATGAATCCATCTATGAGCCCTTTATGGCACGGGTCATGGAGAAGGTGGCGCAGATCCGCCGCGGCGATCCGTTAGATACCGACACCATGATCGGCGCTCAGGCTTCCCGCCAGCAGTTCGACAAGATCCTCTCCTATATTCAGATTGCCCGGGAAGAGGGTGGGCAAATTCTGACCGGAGGCGAGCGGGCGGCTATCGCGCCGGCGCTGGATAATGGCTTTTATATTCAGCCCACGCTGATTAAAGGTCGCAACGATATGCGTTCCTTCCAGGAGGAGATCTTTGGGCCGGTGATCGGGGTGACCACCTTTAAGGACGAAGCGGAAGCGCTGGCTATCGCCAATGAGACCCAGTTTGGTCTCGGCGCCGGGGTGTGGACGCGGGATACCAACCTCGCCTATCGCATGGGTCGCGGCATTAAAGCCGGTCGCGTGTGGACCAACTGCTATCATGTCTACCCGGCGCATGCGGCGTTCGGCGGCTATAAACAGTCCGGCGTCGGGCGGGAAACGCACAAGATGGCGCTGGATGCCTATCAGCAAACCAAAAACCTGCTGGTGAGCTACGGCACCGCGCCGCTGGGCCTGTTCTGAAGTCCATCTCATTTCTGACCGATCCTCAGTCCGCAATCCATTCGGGTTGCGGATTTTTTTTAACTTCAAAATAACCATTCGAAGAGGGTGGTTATTTTGCCGGCGGCAGCGCCCATGTATTTATGTCACTTATGTATTGGCTTTCACTTGAAAATAAAAACACTTCCATAATAAGGGATTAGCGGGTGGAGGTGGCGCACCCTGGCGCCGTTTGTGTAGAAATTATGAATATTAATACCAGGAAAATTCCTAATTTTTGTGTACGCTCTGACGAGCGCACAATAAAACAAGACGAATTTTTGAACAATTGTCTTTAAATTTGTTAATTGAATTGATCTGTTGTTGTTTAAAGGTATTTGAATTTCTTTTGTATAGATATGTAAATTAACATTGAAAAGCCATTTCAAAAATTAAATATATGGCGAACATAGTTATTAACTTATAGTTAACATCTCCCCGGGTTGCCTTTTGATACTTCGGGTAATATATTTATTTCGCACATCAAAATAACTCTTTTTTCTTCTGTTTGTTATTCATGGCCATCTATTGGCGAAATAAGGCAGAGTAGAGGGGGATGTGCCTAATATCCTGCGGAAGGAACGCAACGTACATTTACAGGGAGGAGCTGACGAGCCGTTTCGCGATAGCTTTGGGGCTATTGTCGATGATGGAAAATATGTTCGTTAACGATGAGATAAATAATGAAAAAACAACCTCGCTTTATAACCATCCTCATAGGAACGCTGCTTTCTGGCGTAGCCTTGCAGGCTACCGCGGCCAACACTATCAATCCTGACTCGGGCACCAGTTCGGAAGGCGCCGGCGGGCAGGTCATCTTCAATGGGTCAATCACCGACAGCTCTTGCAACGTCGATAGTAGTTCTAATGGCCAGAAGGTTGATCTGGGCAAATGGGCCAGCAACTATTTTACCGGCACTGGTTTTGAAACCACCAAAACCCCCTTCCATATCAAAGTGAAAGATTGCCCGGCCAGCGTGACTACGGTCGCCGTGCTGTTTGACGGCGCGCGCGATCAGTCTGATAACTCCCTGCTGGCCATCAACGGCGGCGCCAGCGGCGTAGCGATTAAGCTGTATGAGCACGATCGGTCGACGGCTGTCAGCCTCGGTAAAACGTCAGCCAAACAGACGGTCACTCCGGGTACCAGCGGCGGCACCGGCTCTGCCGACCTCGAGTTTTACGCCGACTATATCTCCACCGCGGCGACCGTGACGGCAGGTAAAGCCGACGGTACAGCTAATTTCAATATGATTTATAATTGATCTAATTGCGCGTTATTCAGAGTCAGCCCACTGCGTCTTGATTAATTACAGATAGCTAATGTGTTAATTGTCATGAAGTCACGAAATATATTCGTGACGGTATAGTTGTTTTTGCTAATTATCCCGTCGAGTACTGGCTCTGTTATTCACTGCTTTATTTTGTTGTCTGTTCAACTTTTACCTGATGGTAAGTCATGATGAAGAAAATAATTGCCGTTGCGGCTTTTCTGCTGTGCACCACGGCAGCGCAGGCCGGTATTGTCATGGGTGGAACCCGTGTGATTTATCAGGAAGGGAAGCGTGAAGCCGCTATTTCAGTCACCAATGCCGATACCCATACGCCCTATCTGGTGCAGTCGTGGGTGGAAAATTACGCGGAAAACGATAAGGCCAGGGTGCCCTTCATTGTAACGCCGCCCTTGTTCCGTCTCGATCCGGAGCAAAATAACGTTCTGCGGATTAACTTTATTGGCGCCTCGCTGCCCCGCGACCGTGAATCGGTCTTCTGGCTGAACGTCAAAAGTATCGCCCCGACGCCTCAGGGCGAGGTGAATAAGCTGCAGGTGAATATTAAATCGAAATTCAAAATCTTCTATCGCCCCAACGACCTGGCGGGCGACCCGGCAAAGGCCTGGCAGCAGCTGAAGTTTAGCCAGTCCGGCGGTCGGCTGACGGTGATAAATCCCACTCCCTACTTCGTCTCTTTTTACGCCGTCGAAGTGGGCGGGCAAAGCATCGACGATCCCGGCATGGTGGCTCCCTTCGGCGAGAAAACGTGGCCGGTGAGCGGGCACGGCACCGTCAAATGGCGGGCGATTAATGACTACGGCGGCGTCAGCGATTTCGCCCAGCAGTAATTCCCCTTTTTGATGAGCTTACCGGACGGCGCCAGCATGAAAAGAATAACAACAGCCAGGGTGCGGGAGTATGCCTTGTTGCCCGTTACCGCCGGGCGGGCGGTGGCGCTGGCGACGGTGCCGACGATGATGTTTTGTCTCAGTCCGTTGAGCCGGGCGCTGGCCGACGACTATTTTGACCCGGCGGCGCTGGAGTTTGCTGACCCGCAGCAGCAAACCTCCGATCTGCACTACTTCGCCAAACCCGGCGGCCAGCAGCCGGGGACTTATCCTGTCACCGTGGTGGTTAATGACCAGGAGCTGGATCAGGCTGATATCACGTTTGTTGACGATGGCGGGCAGCTGCGCCCGGTGCTGACGCCCGGTCAGCTGGCGGAGTATGGCGTCAACGTCAGCGCGTTTCCCGCCTTTCAAGCGCTGCATGAAGGCGAAACCTTCACCCGGATCGAGAAGTTTATTCCCGACGCCAGCAGTCGGTTCAGCTTCGCTAACCAGCGCCTGACGCTGAGTATTCCCCAGGCGGCGATGAACGTGCAAAGCCGCGGCTATGTCGATCCGTCGCGCTGGGACGATGGCGTGCCGGCCGCGTTTGTCGATTACTATTTTTCCGGCGCGCAAATAAAGAACGCCGACGAAGGGGAGAGCAGCCGCTCAAACTATCTCAATTTACGCAGCGGCCTCAACCTGGGCGCCTGGCGACTGCGCAACATCTCCTCAATGCAGTATGACCAGCAGCGCCGGCACTGGGATACCCAGAGCACCTGGCTGCAGCGCGATGTCCGCTCGCTGAAGAGCTTGCTGCGGATCGGCGATACCTATACCACCGGCGATGTGTTTGACAGCATACAGTTTCGCGGCGTCCAGCTGATGTCTGACGATGAAATGCTCCCGGACAGCCAGCGCGGCTTTGCCCCCACCATTCGTGGCGTGGCGCACAGCAATGCCAAAGTGACCGTCTCTCAGCACGGGTATGTGATCTACGAGACCTTTGTGTCGCCGGGGGCGTTCGCCATCAGCGATCTCTACCCCACCTCGCAGAGCGGCGATCTGGAGGTGAAGGTGACCGAGAGCAATGGCGCGGTGCGTACCTTTACCCAGCCCTATTCCGCGGTGCCATATATGCTGCGCGAAGGGCGCGGCAAATTCAGTCTCAGCGTCGGCCGCTACCACTCCGGGGGGGAGTCGGTGCGCTCGCCGGAATTTCTGCAGGGCACTTTGTTCTACGGTTTGACGGCGGGATTCACCCTCTATGGTGGTACGCAGCTGGCCCGGGACTATCAGGCGTGGGCGCTGGGCCTGGGCCGCGGTTTTGGCGAGTTCGGATCGCTGGGAGGGGATGTCACCCAGGCCGTCACCCGTACGCCGTCGGGCAAGCGCTATACGGGCCATTCGCTGCGCGCTCAGTATCAGAAAAATTTTGTCAGCTCGGGCACTGCGTTCAGCCTCGCCAGCTATCGCTACTCGTCAAGCGGCTATTACGATTTTGCCGAAGCCAGCGCCCTTGAAAGCGCCCAGGGGCAAGTAGACAACCGGCGTCGCCGGGAAGAGCTGTCGGTGTCGCAAAGCCTTGGTGGCCTGGGCAGTCTGGCGGTTTCCGCCTGGTCGCAGGAGTACTGGCATCGGCAGAGTCGGGATGAGACGGTGCACCTTGGGTTCTACAGCGCCTGGAAAGGGATCTCCTGGGGCGTGGGCTATTACTACACCCGCGCCAGCGGCCAGCAAAAAAATGACCGCTCCTGGTCATTCAATATCAATATTCCGCTGGGTGGTCCGCTGTCCGACAGCGCGGTGAGCTACAACACCACCTCGGACAGCAATGGCTATACCTCGCAGCAGATGTCGCTGTATGGCGCGGTGCCGACGCGGCCAAATCTGTTCTACTCGGTTCAGCAAGGTTATGGCAACCAGGGACGAGGCAGCAACAGCAGCGCCTCCCTGGACTACCACGGCGGCTTCGGCAACGCCCAGATCGGCTATCGCCATGACGCCGCCAGCAACCAGTTGACCTGGGGAGGCGCCGGCTCGGTGGTCGCGCATCCGCACGGCGTCACCTTCGGCCAGACGGTGGGTGAGAGCTTCGCCATCGTCCGGGCGCCGGGGGCCGCCGGCGTGGCGGTGCAAAACGGCAACAATGTGCACACCGACTGGCGCGGCTATGCCGTGGTGCCCTCCCTGACCGCCTACCGGAAAAATGTCATTACCCTCGATACGGAGTCGATGGCCGACGACACCGACGTCGACCAGCAGGGGCAGACCGTGATCCCCGGCGGCGGCGCGGTGGTGATGGCCAACTACCAGACCCACATTGGCAACCGGGTGCTGTTTACCCTGCGCAATGCCCAGGGGCCGCTACCGTTTGGCGCCAGTGCGCGGCTGGTCGAGGAGGAGGAGAGCGGCAATCCGCCGGGCGGCATGGTGGCCGACGGCGGCCAGGTGTATCTCAGCGGTGTGCCGCAGGAGGGAACCCTGGCGGTGAGTTGGATCGTCAACAACCAGTCGCAGAGCTGCACGCTGCATTTTCATCTTCCGGATAACCCACAGCAGAGTCTGAATACGGTGAAAACCGTCTCCGGACTGTGCCAGACACGCTGAGGCGGCTATGAAATCTGTTTTTCGTCTACTTCCTTTCCTCTTTCTGCTGGGGCTGAGCGCCTATCTTCCCGGCGTGCGGGCTGAAACCTGCCGCGCAAATATCGGCCAGACCACGGTCAATATTCCTAATATCAAGTATTTACCCACGCTGCCGATCAATACCCAGATGACCAGCGCGATGGCGGATAACGGCAGCGGGATCCCTTTTTCCTGCGACCTGCAGCTGCCGACGGCGAGCGCCAAACGCATCGTCTATAAGCAGCTGAAAACCGGCGGCTCGCCGATGGTGATTAACGGACAGCATGTCTACCCCAGCGCTATCGACGGCATTGGTTACGCCCTCAGCTTCCAGTGCGCCGGCGGCCCGATGCGTGCCATCGATGGCAGCCACTCCGCCGGCGGCGAGTCGGTGGTGGTATGCGACAGTGCGACGCTCCCGGCGCTGATGACGCAGCAGCAAACCACGGTGAGGATTGCGGTAACCTTCTATAAAACCGGAACGGTGCAACTGGCGGACGGGACGCATACCAACTCGCCGCCGCTGCCGCAGGTGGGGGAGATGACCATTGAACAGCAGACCAGCGCAAGCGCCAGCTTTGTCGCCAGCGCGCCGGTCAGCATCGATATCGCCGCCCTGAATGTGGACATTGGCAGCAGCGGCAGCTGCCAGGTAGCGACATCGACGATCCAGGTCAGTCTGGGTACGGTTAACCGGGGGGAGTTTCATGGCAAAGGGACTACCGGCGGCCAGGCGAAGCGCTTTTCGATTCCGGTCTTCTGTCCGACGCCGACCGACGTGCGCATCGGCTTTTTCGGCGTCAGCGTGGAGAGCGATACCCTGGCCCTGAGCCAGGCCAGCAACAGCGCCAGCGGCGTCGGCGTGAAGCTGACCTACGGCAATAACCCCGGTGCGGCAGTGCCCGACGGCACCAGCGTTAAGATCAATGAGGCCAGCAACTTGCCGATCCTGAAAAGGGTGACCGGCGCCAGCGCCGGTACCGCCGAGGCGATCAATTTCAACGCCCAGTATGTGCAGACTGACGCCACGGTGGGAGCCGGTACGGCCAACAGCATGGTGACTTTCGCCCTGGAGTATAACTAGCCTGGGGCGGCGTTATTCAAAGGTCACGGTGATTTTGGCGGTCGCGGAAAAAGGCCCCAGCTTCGGCGTTCTCGACAACCAGAGCAGCCCCGCCGTATAGGTGCTCGCGAGGGTCGCGCCCGTTGCCAGCGTAAAGTGAATCGGAGCATTCATCTCAATAAGGGGATGCATGCTGGCGTTTGGCGAGATGGCAATGCCGAAGCCGCTGTCGGGCTGCGGCAAAATAATGGCGCTCTCCTGTATCGTATTAGTGGTGCTAAACGTAGCAAGCATAGGTTCGGTCCCGCAATCACTGCCGTTACCCTGCTTGACCAGACCATAGGTGACGGTAAAGGGGCGTGTTTTTTCATAGTAGCCCGGTCGGGCGTTACCGGCAGGAATATCGCCAAAGTTAATTTCGCTTGGCGAAATAGATACCGTGGGGACGCAGGCCATTGTTCTGATACGGTTCAGGCCGGTAATGAAAAGATTATAGTTGGCGCCAGCGGTGCCGTTGCGTAGACCGCCTTGGCCATCTACCTGAAAAAGCGACAATTTTAGGTTATCGTCTATTTTACCTTCCCCGGTCACTCTGCGGCCCGTCGAGATGATATAGACCTGGTAAACCAGGCTGAATGTCTGCCCAATGGCCGGGGACTTACAGGTATTCCCGCTTTTATCACACAGCGTCGCCGGGCCAATCTCCACCGATTTTTTATTTTGTAGCAGATAGTCGATGCCGTTGTAAGTAATGCCTACCTGGATAAAGTCGGGCAAGCTGCTGGCTTTATTTTCCGGATCCAGCCAGAAATAGGCGCTTTCACCGTTCGGAAAATTATCGGTATCTTCGCAACTGAAGGTGGCGGTAATAGGGCTGGAGACCCATATCTTTTTATTGGCAATAAGCTCGCTGCTGGAGACTTTAATGATGCTCTCGATATTCACGACTTCGCTGATCGTGGACGAGGTGGTCTTGCAGGTCAGCGCCTGCGCCGGGAAGGCGCTCAGCATGAACAGAACGGAAAGCCATGTCAGAAATAACGTATCGCTAAGTCGGCGCATAATTACCTCGAGGGGGTTACTGTGCAGATTAAGGATAATTCACGCCAGGCCGTCGCCTGCTGAGGCTCCTGGCGCAGTTCGGGCAGGGTGATTTCGCAGCTTTGCTGGTGCGTTTCGCCCCATTTCATCTGCAGCTTTTCGCCTGAATCGACTCCGCTGACGTAAACTTCTCCTCCCGGGCCGACCAGACCATTGCTGATCCCACTGGCGCGATAGAGCTGTGCGCCCAATGGTGGATAGCTGCCGTCGGCGAGGGTGGTATGGATCAGCACGCTATATCCCCGGAACGTATCAAAGCGCACCCGGGTGATTGCCCCGCGGGTAGGCACGGTATCCGCTACCGCGTTAGGGACATCAAGAAAGGTATCGAAGTCCTGAGGGTTGAGCGCGACAGAATTGACCCGATAGGGAACGCTTTGTGGTACGACAGCGTAGCCGAAGGGATCGATGCGCACGCCGGTCTGATTCTCTATCCCTACCCCCTGAGCGTCTTTGGCCTCCACTAGCGCAAAGCTTGAGCCCAGCGGTTGCGAGAGGGTAACGCCGCCGCGGTGCGCCACCACGCCGCCGCTCAGATTCAGACTCGCCTGACGATGGCTTTTGCTGTAGGCGTAGCCGGTATACAGATTACCGTACTGGCCGAGATAACCCAGGCTGGCGCTGTTGGTGCTATGGCTGGTGTCATCATAGGCGCTGGTGACGGCCCAGCTCAGGCGACCATCATCGAGCAGCGTGCCGTTTACCCCAGCCTGCCCGGACGTGCCAGACGATTTACTGTGGGCGAGGGTAAATGCGGTATTGATCCGGCGGTTTTCTTGCAGAGTAAAAGGGATGGAAACGCGCAGTGTGATGCTATTGTCGTCATGGGTGAAGTGGCTGCGCGTATTCTGATAGTACAGACCATAGTTCACGTTATGGATAGTGCTGTTAAAGCCCGCCTGCAGCGAGATATCGCTTCCTGAGCTATTCCAGTAATTTTGCTGGCTGAAGTTAAGGAAGAAAGCGCTGTTCTTACCGAGAGTTTGCCGGGCAGAAATATCAAAGCGATGCTTTTTATTATAAAACCAGGACGTGTAATAGTGTTGGGGAGCGCTTGCCAGCCAGCTTTCGTCTTCGTCAGAGGGCCAGTAATCATTTTCGTACAGGCCATTGTGCCAGCGTCGACGCTCGTTAACCGCATCGCTGAGGCTATAATAACCTGCCGTTGAGTAACGGTAGCCCGCGATTTGAAAGTCGGTCTTGCTTGATAAAAAGGATTTAGCATACAGAAAACGCACGCTCCCTCCCTGCTTGCGCTGGCCATTCGCCAGCGTCGTTCCCGCCAGCGTATAGTCGGCTGAGAGGGCGCCAATCTCCCCCAGATTGCTACCGACGCCAAAGGCGCCGGCGCGATAGTTCTCCGCTGCAAGGGCGCCACCGTATAGTGTGAAGGTATTATTCAGGCCATAAGAGAGCGAGCTTTGCATCAGGGCGGGGGCATAGCCGTCAGCGCCGTCATGATACTTACCCGCCGACAGCTGATAATTCCATTGGCCTGCCCGCACCAGCTGTGGCAGGGTGGTGTAGGCGACAGTAAAGGTCGTCTGGCTACCGTCGGCTTCAATGACGGTCACGTAGAAATCACCGCTGCGGTTAACGGCGCTGATATCATTTAGCTCAAAGGGACCGGCTGGGACGTTCTCGCTGTAAATCAGATAGTTGTTCTGCCGAACTTCCACCCGGGCATTGCTGTTGGCCACACCGCGAATGACCGGCGCGAAGCCGGTCTGGCTGCTGGGGCGCATTTCGACATCGGTGCCAAGCTGTACGCCGCGAAACTGGACGCTATCGAAGACGCTGTTGTCGGTACTGGTCTGGCCGACGACAAGCCGGCTGCGCCAGGGAATGATGTTCGTTTCCGCCCAACTGGCGATGCTTTGCCACTTATCCGCCTGGCCGCTGAACTTATTCCAGTAGGCATTATTGCGCAATCGCCACGATGCAATATTGATCCCGCTGTTTAGCGAAAGATATTGGTACTGGTGGCTGCCCCCGTCGCCATTATTGGCATCGGTAGAATAGCTGTAGTTGACGAAAGCAGCGTTAATACCTTCATCAAAGCGCATGGGGGAAACATAGTCGCGAGGATAGTGCTCAATATATTGCTGAGGGATATGTATGATCAGCCGATGATTAGCGATATCCAGCTGTTGCTCTGCCTGGCGGATCGTCTGCGACAGCGCGAAACAGGGCTGGTGGTCATCGTCAATCTTGACGCCATAGCGGATATATTCCGCCGCGCTCAGGCAGGGGGCCAACCCGCCGTGTGCGCTATCCTCTGAGAAGCGAACGGGGCGGCTATCCACCAGCAGATCGTTAATGTAAATATTAACGTCATAGGTGCCCGGCATGACGTCGCCATCGCTGGCGACAAACTGATTAAAAGCCAGCGGGTCGATGCCGTTCACAAACTGGGCATTATAGCGTTCCGCGCTGTCTGCCGGTAACGTGATGGAGATTAACCATGCGCTGGCAAAATAGCGTAATTTACTATCGTCCATCACTCTATCTCCCTAAAGAGGTGCGACGTTTATTTTTTTATTGGAATATCAACAACGGCGCCGTAATCATTAATATATTTCATTTTATGCAAGCGCTGCATGCTGGCGATATTGACAGCGTGATGACTGTACGGCAGCAACATAAAGTTTTTCAGAGGATAGATTTTGCCTTTGTTGTCGATCGCCTCGGCATTAATAACCGTAATATGCAGTGGACTGTTGTTAGTAAAAGATAACGTGTTAGCGCTTTGCTGCCACTGCAGATTTTCAACGGCTTTGGGCAGCGATGTGGCAATTCCTTGCGGGCGATAAAATAGTTTTAATCGAGTGCGAATTGCGAACTGCAGGATGTTATTTTCCTCAGGCGCAGGAGGGACCTCCTGAATATTCACCCAAAACAGACTTTCCCTGTCGGCAGGAAGACCGGTTCCTGAGTAAATAAAGGGAAGGTGCGAATAAGCAGGTCATTTCTTCCCAAGCTGACTCGCTGATTAAAATTTCGCGGATCTGGGCCGATTTTTTTCCCGCAAACACATCGAATCAGCCTATTTAGGCTATTTTTTCCACCATTTCTGGCGTTATTTCCGGTTTTTACTGAGATCTCTCCCACTGACGTATCATTTGGTCCACCCGAAACAGGTTGGCCAGGGTGAATAACATCGCCAGTTGGTTATCGTTTTTCAGCAGCCCTTTGTATCTGGCTTTCACGAAGCCGAACTGCCGCTTGATGATGCGAAACGGGTGCTCCACCCTGGCACGGATGCTGGCTTTCATGTATTCGATGTTGATGGCCGTTTTGTTCTTGCGCGGATGCTGCTTCAAGGTTTTTACCTTGCCGGGACGCTCGGCGATCAGCCAGTCCACATCCACCTCGGCCAGCTCCTCGCGCTGTGGCGCTCCTTGGTAGCCGGCATCGGCTGAGACAAATTGCTCCTCTCCATGAAGCAGATTACCCAGCTGATTGAGGTCATGCTCGTTGGCCGCGGTGGTGACTAGGCTGTGGGTCAGGCCACTCTTGGCATCGACACCAATGTGGGCCTTCATGCCAAAGTGCCACTGATTGCCTTTCTTGGTCTGATGCATCTCCGGATCGCGTTGCTGCTCTTTGTTCTTGGTAGAGCTGGGTGCCTCAATGATGGTGGCATCCACCAAAGTGCCTTGGGTCATCATGACGCCTGCTTCGGCCAGCCAGCGATTGATGGTCTTGAACAATTGACGGGCCAGTTGATGCTGCTCGAGCAGGTGGCGGAAATTCATGATGGTGGTGCGATCCGGCAGGGCGCTATCCAGGGATAATCGGGCAAACAGGCGCATGGAGGCGATTTCGTACAGGGCATCTTCCATGGCACCGTCGCTCAGGTTGTACCAATGCTGCATGCAGTGAATACGCAGCATGGTCTCCAGCGGATAGGGCCGTCGGCCATTGCCCGCCTTGGGATAAAACGGCTCGATGACTTCCACCATGTTTTGCCATGGCAGAATCTGCTCCATGCGGGAGAGGAAAATCTCTTTTCGGGTCTGACGGCGCTTAGTGCTGAATTCACTATCGGCGAAGGTGAGTTGATGGCTCATGATGTCCCTCTGGGATGCGCTCCGGATGAATATGATGATCTCATATCAGGAACTTGTTCGCACCTTCCCTAGGTGATCTGGTGAAAAATGAGCATAAACCATTGTCATTTTAATGTCTGAATGCCCCAGAATATCTCGCAGTACCAGTATGTTTCCGCCATTCATCATAAAGTGACTGGCGAAAGTATGACGCAACACATGGGTGCATTGACCCTCTGGCAAGTCGATTCCTGCGCGTTTCACTGCACGCTCAAAGGCTTTTCTGCATGGCGTGAATAGCTTCCCTCTGATTTTGGGGAGTTCGTCATACAGATCCTGAGATATCGGTACGGTTCGGTTTTTCTTGCCTTTGGTTTTGGTATAGGTGATCCGGTATTTTGACAACTGATGGCCCTGAAGGTTTTCGGCCTCACTCCAGCGTGCGCCGGTGGCCAGGCATATTTTTGCAATCATCAGCAAGCTGGAGCTTTGAGAGTCAGCACAGGCATCAAGCAGGCGTTTAATTTCGTCCGGGGCCAGGAACGCTAGTTCTCCCTCTGCGATTTTGAATGTTGGCAGCCCTGCTAGTGGGTTAGGGGCTGACCAGTGGCCCAACTTTTTCAAGGTGCCAAAAACGGATGATAAGTTACGCTGTTCCAGGTTTACCGTGCGGGGCTTTACTGGCGACATTAGCGCACCGTCTTCGTTACGAACCTCACCTTTTAATCGTGCTTCACGATATTTTGTAAAGTCACTGGCGGTTAATTCAGAGGCGACGGGATCGCCCAGGCCATTGCAGATAATATTCAATTTCGCCATTAGGCGCTTAGGGTCTGCCAGCGTCTGGCCGTAAAGGGAGTGCCACTGCTCAATCAATTCTGACAAACGCCGCCGATCTTCCTTTTCACCCAGCCACGGTTTTTTGTTCACTTCATCCATGGTGAAATTTTCGAATGCTACAGCCTCGCCCTTTGTCGCAAATTGCTTGCGCACGCGCTTCCCGTCACGTCCGTTCGGATAACACTCGCATAACCACTTTCCGTTCGGCTGCTTTCTGATCGTCATAATTAAATGCTCTTAATGACTTTTACTGCACGGCCAATTACCTCAACGTCGTCGACAGAGCATTCAAAAGAGGTGTCATCTTGATGGACAATAATTTTATTCCCTGGGATGCGGGCAATCTTCACGATACTTTTCATTCCATCAATATCGATAAGCCAGATTCCGTTACTGAGCTGTTTTGTAGAGGTATCAATAACGTAATCCCCTTCAGTCGTTTTTACGTACAAACAGTCTTCTGCTTTACCTGAAATCAGCCCCTGATCAAGATAAATATCCTCCAGTTCATTAAAAGTACCGCCCTCTATCGTTACCTGTTTCACTGGCGGGACGACAATCTTAGAAAGGGGGCGTACTGTGGGCTGACTCTCGTTTTTGGACTTATTTTTTTCGTCTGCCTGAGGGTACATTTCGCCTTGCCCTGTTGTTAACCAGAGCAAAGAAATGCCTGTTTCAAGAGCGCATTGGATAACCCAGTCAGCAGGAAAGCTGTCACGTAACATCCTGTTTGCCATAGTACTTTTAGAAGCTTGAAGATGCTCAACTAAAGCAATCTGAGTATTGAAACCGTAGGCAGTCATTAGCCTTTTGATAGCTTCCCTTCCTCCCGTATTTGTACCGCTGTTGATCTTCAAGTTGAACTCTCCATTTGACAATCCAATATCGGGATCGTAAGTTATGTCCAACTTCTAAAGTGAGAGTTTGGAAGTTGGGGTTGAACATCATAAAACGCACTAAAACTAAAAGATACTGCACTATGAGCACAGATATTTCAATTCGAGTACCAAAAGAGATGGCTACGCCTGCAGAGTTCGCGGAGTGGGAAGGTATTTCCCGTGGCTCTGTATACCAAAAAATTCATCATGGTCATCTTGCTAAGTACATGGTTAAAAAAGAGAAAAATAAAGGTCGCGTAAGCCTGCGTTACTTAATGTACAAAACCGATCAGGTCCGTGAGTCTCTTGGTCATTCCAACTTCCGCGTCATTGTTGGTCAGTAAGTTCGATTATGAGAACTTTTTAAGGGGCCCACATGTTTGATTATAAGATTTCCAAACATCCGCATTTTGATGAAGCCTGCCGGGCTTTCGCACTGCGTCATAACATGGCGAAACTGGCAGGGCGTGCCGGGATGAATGTTCAGACTCTGCGCAATAAGCTTAACCCGGACCAGCCGCACCAACTTACCGCGCCGGAGATCTGGCTGCTTACTGATCTGACCGAGGATTCAGCGTTGGTTGATGGTTTCCTGGCTCAGATCCACTGCCTCCCGTGCGTGCCGTTAAACGAAGTCGCGCGCGAAAAGATGCCGGAATATGTTCTAAAAGCTACGGCAGAAATCGGCCGCGTGGCTGCCGGCGCTGTTTCCGGCGAAGCGCATACAACGGCAGGGCGCCGTCAGATTGTTGATAGCATTAATTCAGTTACTCGACTGATGGCATTAACCGCAGTGACGTTGCAGGCGCGCCTGCAGGCAAGCCCGGCAATGGCCAGCACCATTGATACAGTCACTGGCCTGGGTGCCTCGTTTGGTTTGATCTGAGGTGGCTATGTTGACTAAACAACCATCTATCGCATCGCTGCTCGTTAAGCAAAGCCCATCACCTCATTTCGGGCATGGCTGGATCATGGGGAAGGATGGCAAGCGCTGGCATCCGTGCCGCTCTCAGGATGCGCTGCTGGAAGGTTTAACCGGTAACAGGAAAAGAATGTCATGGCTTTCAAAGCTGAAGATATCACTATCAATATGAGCGCCGGGCAGCGTGCCAGTGCGTTAAATCATATATCTGTGCTACGCACCGCTCTATATGGCGACTGTGAAAAAGAACTTAATCGCTTTATTAACGAAATGCGTGATAAGCGTGATGAAAAGTACGAGCTGAATAATCGTGTGCTTGCTGCATTATTTTTTCTTGCAAATATTAGCAAGGAGCGTCACTGCGTTGAGTTTAGTGAGCTGACGAGTGACGAGGTAACCGCACTTATTGGTGTGATGAACCATCTTCGCGCAGTCGTGAGTTTATTTCCAAAACGGCTAGCCATGCCGAATTAAACGACAACAGAAATTAATGGCGTATACCCGCCGGGCATTTTTTTGCCCAAATTCAGGAGAAACAACAATGCGAAATATCGAAACCCGTTCCAACAAAATCGGCCCGGATGATGCAGGTCTTAACCAGATACTGACAGAGGCCCGTATGGAAGAACGCCGTGCACGTGCTGCGGCGATGGCTGCCCGTCTTGATAGCATGGCGTGTCACATCACATCGCGCCAGCTTAATCACGTTGAGGCGGCGGAGCTGCTGCGCGTTGCTGCGGAAAACATCCAGAACGAAGCGCAGGAGATCCACTGATGGCTGATTCTATGGACCTCGTACAGCAGCGCGTTGAAGAAGAACGCCAGCGGCACATCCACACCGCCCGCAATAAAGCGCCGGGCGTTTCCCGTGTCTTGTGCATTGACTGCGACGCACCAATACCGCCAGCCCGCCGCCGTGCTATTCCTGGTGTGCAGTGCTGCATCACCTGTCAGGAAATCGCAGAGCTGAAAGGCAAACACTACAATGGGGGTGCTGTATGAGCACCATCCTGAAATGGGCGGGCAATAAAACCGCCATCATGCATGAGCTGAAAAAGCACCTGCCTGCAGGCCCGCGACTGGTTGAACCTTTCGCGGGTTCCTGCGCTGTGATGATGGCGACAGAGTATCCTCATTATCTTGTCGCGGATATTAACCCTGACTTAATAAATCTATATCGGGAGATAGCTACAAACGCATCAGATTTTATTGAGCGTGCCAAACACCTGTTTAAAATTTTCAATAGTGCAGATGGTTATTATGATAGCCGGGATTCATTCAATCAGGATAAAGATCCTGAGTGGCAAGCGCCTCTCTTTTTATTCTTAAATCGTCATTGCTATCGTGGTCTTTGTCGTTATAACAAAAAGGGCGAATTTAACGCGCCTTACGGTCATTATAAAAAACCGTATTTTCCTGAAAATGAAATCCGCGCTTTTGCTGAAAAAGCTACCCGTGCCACGTTTATCTGCGCCAGCTATGACGAAACTTTGGCGTTATTGGTGCCTGGGGATGTTATTTATTGCGATCCGCCATATGACGGTACTTTCAGCAACTATCACACTGCCGGTTTTACTCAGGACGATCAGTATCAGCTGGCCTCTATTCTTGAGCGCCGGGCATCAGAAGGCCATCCGGTCATTGTTTCGAACAGCGACACTTCTCTGACTCGTTCCCTGTATCGAAATTTCACTCATGACCGCATTAACGTAAAGCGCAGCATCGGCGTTGCCGCGGGCGAAGGAAAAAGTGCTGACGAACTTATTGCTGTACTGAAGCCGGGAGTATGGGCTGGCTTTGATCTAGCTGGCGGCCCTGATCGCTCTGTCGTGCATGAGGTGCGCGCGTGAGTCATCACGAAGTTGAAAAGCACGGCGGAGCAGAAGATTCCGCCGCTGCTTTTGCCTGGAATTTACCTAAAAAGGCGATTAACCCCTATCTGGACCCGGCAGAAGTAGCGCCGGTTTCTGCGCTTTCAAACCTGATTACTCTCTATGCTGCGGATAACGAGCAGGAACAGCTGCGCCGCGAGGCTCTGAGTAATGAGGTCTGGGACCGCTATTTCTTCAATGAATCCCGTGATCCTGTTCAGCGGGAAATGGAGCAGGACCGGCTGATCAGCCGTGCCAAAATGGCCCGCGAGCAGCAGCGGTTTAATCCCGATCTGGTGATTCTGGCGGACGTAAGCGCTGAAACATCACATATCAGCAAGCCACTGCTTGAGCGCATTAAATATTTCGAGGGCCTGGGCAAGCCGAAGGCATATTCCCGCTATCTACGTGAAACCATCAGGCCGTGCCTTGAACGCCTGGAGCGCGTGCGTACCAGCCAGGTTTCTGCGTCATTCCGTTTTATGGCGAGCCACGACGGGCTGGAGGGCCTGCTGGTTCTGCCTGAAATGAACCAGGATCAGGTTAAGCGGTTATCTACCTTGGTGGCGGCACACATGAGCATGTGTCTGGATGCTGCCTGCGGTGAGCTGTTTTCGGATGAAGACGTTACGCCGGAAGAGATCCGCCGGTCATGGGAAAGGGTGGCGGCTGAGGCCATGCGCCTTGATGTTATCCCGCCTGCTTTCGAGCAGCTGCGCCGTAAAAAGCACCGCCGTAACCCGGTCCCATACGAACTTATTCCGGGTTCGCTTGCCCGTATGCTCTGTGCTGACTGGTGGTATCGCAAGCTGTGGCAGATGCGGTGTGAATGGCGGGAAGAACAGCTGCGCGCCGTCTGCCTGGTTAACAAAAAGGCGTCCCCGTATGTCAGCTATGAGGCCGTGATCCATAAACGCGAACAGCGCCGCAAATCGCTGGAGTTCTTCCGCTCGCATGAGCTGACCAATGAGCAGGGCGATACGCTGGATATGGAAGACGTGGTAAACGCCAGCAGCAGCAATCCGGCGCACCGGCGCAACGAAATGATGGCCTGCGTTAAAGGGCTGGAGCTGATCGCAGAAATGCGTGGTGAATGCGCCGTGTTCTATACCATCACCTGTCCGTCACGCTTTCACGCAACGCTCAATAACGGCAGGCCAAACCCAAAATGGACCAGTGCCACGGTCCGGCAGAGCAGCGATTATCTGGTGCATATGTTCGCCGCCTTCCGTAAGGCGATGCACAAAGCCGGGCTGCGCTGGTATGGCGTCCGCGTTGCTGAGCCACACCATGACGGCACCGTGCACTGGCACCTGCTTTGCTTCATGCGCAAAAAAGACCGCAAGTCCATCACTGCACTGCTGCGTAAATTTGCCATCCGTGAGGACCGCGAGGAGCTGGGCAACAATACCGGCCCGCGTTTTAAGTCTGAGCTGATCAACCCGCGCAAGGGTACGCCGACCAGCTACATCGCGAAGTACATCAGTAAGAACATCGACGGGCGTGGCCTGGCTAACGAAATCAGCAAAGAAACCGGCAGATCACTGCGGGACAATGCCGAACATGTCAATGCCTGGGCCTCGCTGCATCGCGTCCAGCAATTCCGCTTTTTTGGTATTCCGGGGCGTCAGGCATACCGTGAGCTGCGTTTGCTGGCAGGCCAGGCCGCGCGACAGCAGGCCGATAAAAAAGCCGGAGCGCCGGTACTGGATAACCCGCGTCTGGATGCCGTGCTGGCGGCAGCCGATGCCGGGTGTTTTGCCACCTACATCATGAAACAGGGCGGCGTACTGGTTCCGCGTAAACATCACCTGGTCCGCACGGCTTATGAACTCAATGACGAGCCATCAGCCTATGGCGATCACGGCATCCGTATTTATGGCATCTGGTCCCCGATTATTGAGGGACGGATTTGCACGCATGCGATGAAGTGGAAAATGGTTCGTAAGGCCGTTGACGTTCAGGAGGCGCCAGCCGACCAGGGCGCTTGCGCCCCTTGGACTCGTGGCAATAACTGTCCCCCTGTGGAAAAAATGAACTATTTTGAGTCGGATTTATCAGGTGAAAAACAGCTGGAACCGCTGCCGGACTTCAATAGTATGAGCCGAAAAGAGCTACGGGAGCTAAATGCGAGGCTGCGACAGGTAAGACCGAAGCGGCGGAAGGGTTACAAACAGGAAATTAACGATCGGCTGCGCCTGCAGCTTGAACATGAGTTGAAGTCCAGAGGGTTTGACGGCAGCGAGAATGAGATCGATCTACTGCTGCGTGGTGGCAGCATTCCATCGGGGGCCGGGCTGCGGCTTTTTTACCGCAATCAGCGGCTGCAGGAAGATGACAAATGGCGGCAGTGGTACTGATTACGCGTCTTTAGCAATTCTCGCTCTTCTTCGATCCCATCGGATACATCTGATTGAATGATAAAAACTATTTTACAACTGAAAAATCGTAATATACTGTATATAACAACAGTGTGCGCCGGGAGACCGGTTAGAGATCAAGGGGTGAAAGTCCCCGACCATTGAAGGACCAGCAATCCACAAGGTCCCCGAGTCATGCGTTGCATACCGCGAGGTATGGGGCGAAGCGTTGACAGGGGTGTTGACAGGCCAGCCATTGAGCCACGAAATGTATATTAAATTACCGGGTGCCGACGTTGTACTGTTAACGGAAGGCAACATCATAGGGTGCGATACTGCGAGTGCCACATGGACCCGGCGGGGTCTGAGACCCTGGCATGTCAATACGATCTCTACGCGGGAACCGGGAGATCTCCCCTCTGACCATCTGCCAGTGTCGGAGATGGCCCGCACCGGGAAGACGAGGAGTCATAGCCGGTGATGTACGGAGAGGAGAAGTCGGACTCGCTCATAGTAGCGGCGAAGCAGGCGAACAACCCGAAAGGAGCGGAGTCAGTGGAGCGAAGGAGCGGGGCCAAGGGGAACGCGGAACAGCCACACATGCGCCGGACACAGAGCCGGGAAAGCATGTCACAGAGGCTGTCACGCGTGCGGGAAGCTGCGAAGCAGCGGAAGAAAGAACGGTTTACAGCATTGTTCCACCTGCTGACAGTCGAAGCACTGGAAGCCGCATTCCTCTCCCTGAGCAGGAAAGCGGCCGCCGGAGTGGATGGCATCAGGTGGATGGACTACGCCGGAAACATGAAGAACAACATAACAGATCTGCACCGGAGGCTACATCAGGGCAGCTACAGGGCGCAGCCCGGCAGGCGTCACTACATCCCAAAAGCGGATGGAAAACAACGCCCGCTCGGCATCGCCTCGCTGGAGGACAAGATCGTCCAGTATGCGCTGGTGAAAATCCTGAACGCAGTCTATGAAAACGACTTTATGGGGTTCTCATACGGGTTCAGACCCGGGCGAAGCCAGCACGATGCACTGGACGCACTGGCCACAGGGCTGGTACGCACTAACGTAAACTGGGTACTGGATGCCGACATCAGTCAGTTCTTCGACAGGGTGAGCCACGAATGGCTGATCAGGTTCACAGAGCATCGGATCGGCGACCGGAGGGTAATCAGGCTCATACGTAAGTGGCTCACAGCCGGGACGTCGGAGGAGGGTCAATGGCGAGCAACGGAGGAAGGCACCCCACAGGGTGCGGTCATCTCACCGCTGCTGGCAAACATATACCTCCACTACGTCTTCGATCTGTGGGCGCATCAGTGGCGACGTCGCTATGCCACAGGCAATGTGGTAATGGTCAGATACGCCGATGACATCGTCATCGGGTTCGACAAACGATACGATGCCCGGCGCTTCCGTATAGCCATGCAGCGCAGACTGAGGGAGTTCGGACTCACGGTTCACCCGGAGAAAACCCGTCTGATGGAGTTCGGCCGCTTCGCTGCCGAAAACCGTGCCATCAGGGGAAAAGGCAAACCAGAAACGTTCAACTTCCTCGGGTTCACGCACATCAGCGGGAAAGATCGCAACGGCAGGTTCATGCTGATACGAAAGACCCGCCGGGATCGGATGACGGCAACTCTGAAAGCCATCAAAGACGGTCTGCGAAGGCGCTGGCATTACTCAATCCCCGAACAGGGAAAATGGCTCAGGAGAGTGGTTCAGGGATACCTGAACTATCACTCGGTACCGGGCAACTTCCCCACCATGCAGAAGTTCAGGACACACGTAACAAACCTCTGGCGCCGGGCGCTCAGGCGCAGGAGCCAGAAGGATGATACGACCTGGACGAAAGCAAACAAACTGGCAGCCGCATGGCTACCAAGGGTTCGGGTTCTTCATCCATGGCCTGTGGAGCGGTTCACCGCCAGACACCCGAGGCAGGAGCCCGGTGCGTAAATCGCGCACGCCGGGATCTGTGCGGGGGGTATCCGGTAACGGGTATCCCTACCGCGACGGTTATTTATACAGTTATGCTGTATCCCGTAGTAAGGTCAGGAGGGAAAATGCAGGATTACCTTTTGGAGTCGTTGAAACTCCAGCGTATTGATTTTTTTATCAAGCTTGTAGCGGATAGTGAGTGTAGCGATGAAGAAAAGAGGCTTGCCATTCAGTGGGTTTCAGAGCTGACAGACGAGCTCCTGGCAAAAATCCGCAGCCATGAATGCAACCGGTCAATGGACATTTCCAGTTAAGGGGAATCTCTATGCGAATTGAAATAATGATCGATAAAGAGCAGAAGATTAGCCAGGCAATACTGGACGCTCTGGAAGCTGAACTTTACCGAAATCTCCAGCCGATCTATCCAAAGACCGCGATCCGTATTCGAAAAGGTTCGGCAAACGGCGTTGAGCTAAGCGGCTTAAAGCTAGATGAAGACAAAAAACGAGTGATGGAAATCATGCAGCAGGTTTGGGAAGACGACAGCTGGCTGCATTAAGAAACGTTGTAGGCGTCAGAACTTGATTCTGACGCCTATGAGGTTGAACAACGAGTAAGGCGAGGCGTTAGGTGAAGTGACTCCTTATAAGCCATCTATGATTGAAGGGTGACTTTTTTTAACGTATCAAAAACGATTTTCGTAAACTCATTTTCATTTCTAACATCAATATAAGCAAGGCCGCTATTGGTGATCTTGAGCTTACCGGAATACTCTAATGAATTAACAGAGCAAACAAGTCTGTCAATTCGTATTTTTTTACCCTCTAACTCCTCTTTATAATATTTCCTAAGATCACTGCTGCCAATAATTTGCATTTTAGCCGTGGCATAATCAGAGACTCTAACTCTTGAAATATCAAGTTGTGTTAAATTGATATTTACACTTGAAGATATTTCATTAAGCCAGTTTATAGGGTTTATGTCTATTTCTTCCAAGCTAACACCTAAGCCAAGATTTTTTACCAAAGCCTGAGAAAAAGGCTTTAAAGTTCTGGGGGGGTTAGTGATCTGCATTACAGGAAGAGAGTCTACAGCCACGCTAAAATTTGTAGTGCGATACTCGATTCTTTCAACGGTAGTTTCACTTCCGTCAAAGCTTGATATTTTGTCATGGTAAACAATACGCTCGACAAAACGCCCACTTGCAAAATCATGGCGTATTTTATCAAAAATAAACCCTTTCCCTTTATCCTCTGTAAAAGAATCAAGAGAAAGACGTCTGACGGCTGTTTCAAACTCAAGCCGTATGTTTAACTTAAGCCATTTAACTTTTTTCATCTTCGTTCACCTCTGATCCTATTATTATATTATAGGCATTTTCAGCGGCGGACTCAATTAATTCACTAATATGTTTTTTCTCTTGTGCCGTTGCCGCGCGAATGGTTACATTGAAACCATCTTCTTTTTGATTGTTTATCCCTTTAATTTGATAGGCAAAGTCACAGCATTTCTCTGAGTCTTTAAAAAATGCTTCGACGTTGATTCTATCTCCAATTCCACTTGTTGGTTTTGAAGACCATGCAATACGCCCGATATAATAACCTTTCTCATGTAATTGAGAGAATATAGCTGAACTGTTTACCCCTTCACCATTCAGGACGGCTTTCTTAACAAATCCGGTATCAATAGTTTCTTCCTTGTCTTCATCCTCACTGGCATCAGTACTGCGATTTAATTCGACTTTTGTTACGTCATCAGTCTCATAACCACGTAGGCCATTCATTAATTCTTGAAAGAACTGACTTCTCAATGTAGGGTCAGTTATTGCTAGTAGTGAGATTTCGAAGCGCTCGATAGGCTCGGACTTGATTTTAGATAGCTCGTTTTGCAGGCTCTCAATAACTTTTTTTGCCTCGGGGTTTTGAGGCATACGTACTTCAACTTTGTCAGTATCAGGGCGAAGTTCTATTATAACATTCCGCTTGTCGATCTGACGTAATGCAGTTTTAGACAGGTCTATTTCTTCATAGTTGTATTCTACTGTAAGTGAGCCATCTTTTTTAGCTACAATATTCAGGCTTTGACCTTTACTAGGTGAGCATGTTTTCTTTAGTGCTTCAGCTGCACTTATTAATTCGGCCTGATTTGTTGAGGTTTGGAAGCTTACACTAGTAGTGCTTTCTCTTGGGTCATATGTTTTGACCAGTTTTTTTATGTGTTCTAATTCATTAAATCCGTGAGGAAGTTTGGATATTTCCTCAATTAGTATTTCCTTGTCGAGTTCTGGTGATAAAAACACACCTCTATTCAACAATAATTCATGCAATTTTGCAGCGGTTATCCTTTTATGATGCAATGCATCATAAATATTTTTGTCAGTTGCGAAATATAGTTTTTTAGCCATTATCGTTGCTCCATGCCGATTTTTTCAAGATTATATTCAACAACAATTTTGTCTGTCTTGTCGAAGTCGATTTTAAGAAAAAGTCTTTCATCCTCGCCTAAGAGCCAGTCTGTGCTGTATTTCTTTTTCGCTCTTTCAAAGTGATGAATGGCATTTTCATTTGGATGAATGTAACAATGGCGTAATACGATTGGTTTACCTTCGGTTAGTATCTGATAAGTTGATAACATATCAAAGAAGTAAACAAATTCGTCTACTGAATCCCCAGGTTGATTATAATAAACAACATATCCTTCAGGATTTTTATCCCTGAGCCAACTAAAAGCCTCATGCTTTATTATAATGTATGGTGATGTTAATAATTCAATTGTTGCGGGTGTTGCCTGATTAATAGGGTGTTTTATTCGTGTTAGTGAAAGATCTGGGTAATAATATGTGAACTTATCAGGTTGAGGAAGTTTTCCTGAACCAATTAATTTGGTTATGTCAGAAGATATGTTTATCAAATCTGATATTTTATAAGGGTCAAGTAAATGTAGTTTGATGTTTGGAGGGCAATTTATAGATGAGTGGTCTAACTTTTTCGTAATATTCTCATAAAAGTCCTTGTCATATAAGTTATCATGGTTATATAAGAATAATAACCCTCTTACGTTATAACCTAAAGAATCATCATGAACATATTTCAATCGCCATTCTTCACTCACATTTGCACATTCGGTAGCTAAAGCAAGCGATGTTAAAGCTCCCTCGACTATTTTTTTCCCAATAGTACCTTCTGCATAGCTTTTGAGGTCTGTGTTGAGATAGACCATTTCCTCCTCATATGGATCTATGTAGAAAAATACAACATCGCTTGGATGCGTTTTCTTAGAATGAGCCTCTTGGCAACAATCCCAATTCATATCCGCTCTAGCGGCACGATCCCATTTGAATACTGAGAAAATATCATCAGAAATCTTACCCGCGACTCGTTGTATAGCCGAAGTCTCTCCACCCATTTCAATCTCGCTCCTTTACAATTGCTGTGGCAATCTGCCTGAAAATCCATCTGACTTGATGAGTAATCTAACCATATGGTTCGTATGTGTTTGTTGCATGACTATAGCGCATGAAAATGAATGATCGCAAAAGGATCATTTCTGCTCGGGCCCGCCAGTTCTGGCGGGCTTTCGCCTGTGTCATGCAGGTGCATGAAAACCACTACACAAAGCGGGCAGGCGTGGCGGGGATACGAGCGCGCGCTAGCGGGGTTATGTAAGGTTTCTGGAGCCATGTCTCATTTTTGTTGCGGCTGATTAGTTACCCTACATTAAACACGTGTAATGGAGATGAACATGACATACCAAGTCGAAGCTGTCTGTCCTTGTTGTAGCGTCGTTGCAGGTGGTGATTTGAATAAAATTGAAGAAGTATTTGGTTTTAGAACGGTGGAAGGTGAGCGTCTGATCCCGCAATCGTATTGTCGTAGATGTCGTAGTCTAAAATGCTCCCCAAATGACAAAAAATGCGGAGCATGAAGATGGCTATTTATTGCGTTACCTATGATCTGAAGGCGCCGGGAAGAAACTACGATGAAGTTTTTGACTATCTAAAAAATTTTACATATTGTAAGCATCTTGAATCGTTTTGGTTAATAGATACAACTTTAACCGCAGCCCAACTGCGCGATGGACTTAAATCTAGGGTTGATAGTAACGATATTCTGTTTGTAGCTCGTTTACAAAGAGAATGGGCGTCAAGAAATTATCCATGCGCTGATTGGTTAAACTCCGAAAAAAGAAATTGGTAATGAATAAGGCCGCTAATTCTGCGGCCTATGATAATGATTATTATTTGTTAAGCGTTTTATTGATTTTCTTTTTGAATATCCAAGATATACGGTTCGAAACGTATCACTTCCTCACCCAGCCAGTCATTAAGCTCCTGCAGTCGCTTTTGCAACGGTATCAGCTCGTTGCGGACAAAGACACGACTGGCCTTTTCAACGTCACCAAAACCGCCGGTATTGTTGGGAATAATGCCCATCATCTGCGGGGGGACACGGTGCGCTGCCATCATGTCATCCCGGCTGACGTTTTTGATATTCAGAAACTCATCCTTTGCCGCTACTTCTGACAGTGGGATGATCTGGATGCCGTCCTTTTTTCCGTTGGGCGAGTACATAAACAGGTTGCGGAAGTTGCCCGGTCCTTTGGCGCTTTTCATCGCATGGCGGATGTTGTTCACGTCCTCCTGGTTCTGCGCCGCGTCGGTCATGTACATGATAAATCCTGCGTGGCTGCCGTTGAGATAATACTTCCGGCGGAACAGGGTTGCGGATTCGTTGAGCAGGGTTGACGGGATGGCCGAAAGATAGCCGGGCAGCCCGTAAATTTCCTGGTTAATGTCTGGCTCCAGCAGATGAAAAATGCTTCCCGGCGTAAATTCATAGGGCTGGGTGGTCATGCCGTATTGCAAGAACCAGTAGGTGTCGAGGTGAACTCCGCGCCGCGTGTATTTCGCCAGGGTCGGCTCCAGTGACAGTACGCCACCGAGCCGGTTAGTGCGCTTTTCCAGATAGGCATTACCAAATACCAGGTAATCCTGCACAAAACGGGTAAAAGCCTGCTGGCTAAGCAGGCGGTGCGGGATGTAGGTACTGCTGAGAATGTCACGCTTAACGGCAATCGGTGAGCTGTGATGTACAGCGGCGCGATAGGTCCGCGCCAGCCCGTCAAAGCTCACCGGCGGCTCATACCAGCGGTCCATTTGCACACATTCTACGTAGTCCAGAAGTTCGCGGCGGTCTAGAACCGGAATGGGATCGCCAAAGCTGAACGCCTGGGTAGTCGCTGCATCATTGGGTTGTACGTCAGGTGGCATCGCATCCTGTGCGGTATTCTCAGTCATCAAAAAATCTCCACAATGTTGCTGGTATTGGCGGCTTCGCCCTGCAGCGGTTCATTAAATAGTGCGTGCATCGTTGCCCAGGCCAGATCTGCGTGGCTGGCTTCTTCGCTGCGGCTGGCTTCATAGGTTGGACGGTTGCCGCTGGCGGTGGTGGCCCGGCGGATAGCCATGAATGACTGCGCGATGTCGGTATGACCGGCGTCAAACTCAATGCGGCGGTGGCTGATGATGTCGTATGCCTTGAGCACCAGGGCGTTTTTGACGTTGGGGTTATAGACAAACTCCCGGACGGCAGGGAAAAAGCCTTTGACGTTCTCATAAACGCCGTGACCGACGCCGGTGGAGTCAATGCCGATATAGGTCACGTTGTATTGCAGTGTTAGCTGGCGGATGGCTTCTGCCTGGGCGCGGAAGTCCATTCCCCGCCACTGGTGGCGCTCCAGTATGCGGAACTTGCCGCCGGGAACGGATGGTGGGGCGATAACGACGCACCCGGCGCTGTCACCGTTCTGGGTGCCTTTCGCAGGGTCATATCCGATCCACACCTCGCCCCAGCCAAACGGACGCAGCGCCAGTGCATGAAAATCTTCCCAGACCTCCCAGCTGTCCACCATGCAGGCCTGCAGGTCGGAAAGCGGGAACACGGACGCGAGATCGTCAATAAATTCACACATCAGCAGGTTCTGGTATTCGTCCGGGCTGTATTCCAGTCGCAGCTGGTCGAGGTCGAACAGGTTACAGCCCCCGCGCACGGCATCTTCCACCGTCACAATCTGCCGGAACTGACCATCAGCACAAAGCAGGCCAGCCGCCAGCGCCGAGTGGGTAAGGTCGATATCCACACGGTCCGTTTTTGAGCGACCACGGTTATACAGCGCGCCAGACCAGAAGGGATAGGCGCTGTGTGTCAGGCTGGACGGGGTGGAAAAATAGGTTTGCCGCCACTTTTTGTGCAGCGCCATACCCGAGGCGACTTTTCGCAGCTCCTGGAATTTCGGTATCCAGAAATATTCATCAAGGTACAGGTTGCCGTGGTAGCTCTGCGCGGTGCGGGCATTGGTCCCCAGAAAATAGAGCGTGGCACCGTTTGGCAGGACCATCGGATCGCCTTTAAGCTCTACATCGACCTCTTTGGCAAACTCAATGATGTACTGCTTAAACACGTGCGCCTGAGCTTTACTTGCTGACAGGAAAATTTGGTTGCGGCCAGTCACCAGCGCATCGATCAGTGCCTCACGCGCAAAGTAATACGTTGCCCCGATTTGGCGGGACTTCAGCACGTTGCGGATACGATGCTTTATCCCTGCTTCCCACCAGTGGCGCTGATATTCGAACATGCCAGCGCGGAAAATCTCTTCCAGCTTTTCGATCTGTTTGTCGCTGAACAGGTTTTTTTCAGGTGGTTTGCGGGGGCCGCGGTTGCGGTTTTCCACGTTCGGGTTTAAATCGGCCTCGTTGCCGCCGTTGTTAAATTTTCCGATGCGAGCGTGGCGCTCGGACTGGCGCGCCAGCAGGTCAATTTCCTTAAAATCCTTCCCTTCTTTTTGCTCCTTCATGATCAGCTGGCAGTACCGCGCGGCCGTGGTGAGCTGCATCTGGTCAAGCGGACCATAGCTGCCCCACTTATCGCGTTTTTTCCAGCTGTGAACGGTTGCGGCTTTCTCGCCCAGCATTTCTGCAATGCGGGCTATGCGGTATCCCTGAAAATACAGCAGTAGTGCCTGCCGACGGGGATCGAGCTCTGCGGGGGTCATCGTTTCCATGGGACAAACATACGGGCTTGCCCTGAGCCTTTCCCCGGCTGGCTTTTGTGTGGTTTACCGCACAAGGTCTGCGCGTTGTTTCGCCCCCTCCATCACAGCAACCATAAGGCCTCACTGAGTTATTTGATGGAGTCGCTCAAATGGCAGTTAAAGCAAAACGCTTCCGCATTGGTGTGGAAGGGGCAACAACCGACGGGCGCACCATTGAGCGCGCCTGGCTGGAGCAGATGGCGGCCAGTTATAACCCGCAGGTCTATACGGCGCTGATTAATCTGGAACATATCAAGGGCTACACCCCGGACAGTCCATTCCGCCGTTTCGGGACCGTGGATAAGCTGGAGGCTGAAGAAATTGCGGATGGCCCGCTGAAGGGGAAAATGGCCCTGTATGCGTGGATCACCCCGTCAGCTGATCTGGTGGCGTATACCCGCAAGCTGCAAAAGCTGTTCACCTCCATGGAGGTCAATACCAGTTTTGCTGATACCGGCAAAGCGTACCTGGTTGGCCTGGCAGCGACTGACGACCCGGCAAGCCTGGGTACAGAAATGCTGCAGTTTAGCGCCAGCGCCAAAAGCAACCCGCTGGCAGGACGCAAGCAGAGCCCGGAAAACCTCTTTACCGCCGCAGAAGAGACGCTGATCGAGTGGGAAGAGGTCCAGGGCGAAAAAACCTCCCTCTTTGCCCGCGTCACCGCGATGTTTACCAAAAAAGAGCAAACCGATGATGCGCGTTTTTCTGATGTGCATCGTGCCGTTGAGCTGGTCGCCACCGAGCAGCAGAACCTGAGCGAACGCACCGAGCAATCCCTGTCCGCGCAGGATAAGCGCCTTGCTGCGCTGGAAACATCCCTGCAGGAGCAGCAGACCGCTTTTGCGGAACTGGAGCAGCAACTGCAACAGGAAGACAGCCGCAAAGATTATCGCCAGCGCGCGCCGGGCGGTAACGCGCCGGCAGGCACCCTGACCAATTGCTGATGGAGCATAAGAACCAATGAAAAAGAAAACACGTTTTGCCTTTAACGCCTACCTGCAGCAGCTGGCGCGCCTGAATGGCGTAGAAGTTGAGGAGCTGTCCAGCAAGTTCACCGTGGAGCCGTCTGTGCAGCAGACGCTGGAAGACCAGATCCAGCAGTCCGCCGCATTCCTGACCATGATTAACATCATTGGGGTGACTGAGCAATCAGGCCAGCTGCTGGGTCTGGGCGTCGGTAGCACCATTGCCGGGACGACTGACACGACCACGAAGGAACGCGAACCAACCGATCCGACGGTCATGGTTGATGTTGAGTACAAGTGCGAGCAGACCAACTTTGATACAGTGCTGACCTACGCAAAACTTGACCTGTGGGCGAAATTCCAGGATTTCCAGGTGCGCATCCGTAACGCCATCGTCAAGCGCCAGGCGCTGGACCGCATCATGATCGGGTTCAACGGTGTGAAGCGTGCCAAAACCTCAAACCGTGTCGATAACCCGCTGCTGCAGGACGTTAATAAAGGCTGGCTGCAGAAAGTCCGCGAAGATGCGGCAGATTGCGTGATGGGCAGCACCACGGCAGAAGATGGCACTACCACCGCAGACCCGGTGAAGGTAGGCAAGGGCGGTAAATATGCCAACCTGGATGCACTGGTGATGGATGCCGTTAATGAGCTGATTGACCCGGTTTTCCAGGATGATGCTGATCTGGTCGTGATCTGTGGTCGTGAGCTGCTGTCTGACAAGTATTTCCCGCTGGTCAATAAGGAGCAGGAAAACAGTGAAAAGCTGGCCGCTGATCTGATTATCAGTCAGAAACGCATGGGTGGCCTGCAGGCTGTCCGCGCCCCGTCATTCCCGGCTAATGCCGTGCTGATCACCCGTCTGGATAACCTGTCCATCTACTGGCAGGAAGATACCCGCCGCCGTTCGGTCATTGATAACCCGAAACGCGATCGCATCGAAAACTTCGAATCCGTCAACGAGGCGTATGTGGTGGAGGATTACCGCTGCGTGGCACTGGTGGAAAACATCAGTATTGGCGATTTCAGCGCCGGAGAAGGGGAGTAACGCATGAGCCTGAGTCCCGCACGGCAGCACCGCCTGCGCGTTCAGGCTGAACAGGCCGCCCGTCAGGGCGGCAGTGTTCGCCATGCGTCGGGGTATGACCTGATGCTGCTGCAGCTGGCGGAGGACCGCCGCCGCCTCAAGGGGGTGCAGTCCACAGTGAAAAAGGCACAAATCAAGGTGGAGCTGTTACCCAAATATACCGCCTGGGCGGATGGTGTTCTGGCAGCCGGTGGAGCGCAGCAGGATGACGTGCTGATGTTTCTGATGGTCTGGCGTATCGATGCCGGTGATTTTGCCGGTGGCCTGCAGATTGCCGCGCACGCGCTTAAGCATGGTTGGGTGATGCCGCAGGCGCTGGGCCGCCGCAACGTGCAGACCGTTGTTGCTGAGGAGCTGGCAGATCAGGCGGAGGCCGCGCAGCGAATGAAAGCTGAATTCCCTGCTGACGTGCTGCTGCAGGCGCTTTCGCTGACGGATGCGCTGGACATGCCGGACCAGTCCCGCGCCCGGCTGCATAAAGCTATCGCCGCCGTGATCAGCGAGTCCCGCCCCGCCGCAGCCCTGAACCACTACACGTTTGCGCTGCAGCTCGATCCCCGCTGCGGTGTGAAAAAAGACAAAGAGCGGCTGGAGCGTCATTTGCGTAACAGCCACTAACGGAACGTGCCCCGCGCACGGGCGGCACGGGATGGCGACAGGCAGCGCCTTATCAAAATCCCGTTCACCGCCCACCTTTTCAGGAGAAAACCCGCATGAGATTTGTTGCGCCAGAACAGGCGCCGGAACAGGCGGAGGTCATCAAAAACACCCCATTCTGGCCCGATGTGGATTTGTCGGATTTTCGCAGCGTGATGCGAACGGATGGTACGGTGACGTCGCCGCGTCTCGGGCAGCTTATCCGGTCTGCTATGTCGGAGGTCAACGCGGAGCTGTACGAATTCCGCAAGCGCCAGCAGTCGTTGGGGTTTCAGACCCTGGCAGACGTACCGGCGGAAGCGCTGGACGGCAAAAGCGAGCGCATCCACCACTACCATAACGCCGTGTATTGCTGGGCGCGTGCGCAGGTGAATGAGCGGTACCAGGACTACGACGCCACGGCATCCGGCGTCAAGCGAGGCGATGAGCTGGCGGAGGCCAGCGGCGATCTGTGGCGTGATGCCCGCTGGGCAATCAGCCGGGTGCAGGATGCGCCCCACTGTACGGTGGAGCTGATCTGATGAAAGTGCGTGCGTACCAGGGTGACACGGTGGATGCGCTTTGCTGGCGTCATTACGGGCGCACGCAGGGCGTCACAGAGCAGGTACTGCAGGCAAATCCGGGGCTGGCTGAGCATGGCCCTTTTTTACCTCACGGGCTGCAGGTGGAGCTGCCGGATATTGCGACCACTACCACGGTGCAGACCGTCCAGTTATGGGACTGAATGATGACGCTTGAACGGATCAGCGCCTTTATTACGTACTGCATTGCTGTACTGCTGGCGTGGATGGGCGATTTATCGCTTAAAGATGCCTCTACGGTGGGCGGTGTGCTGATTGGTCTGCTGATGCTGGCGATCAACTGGTACTACAAACACAAAACCTATCAGCTGCTACGCGGCGGGAAGATAACCCAGGGGGAATATGAATCCTTCAATCGTTAAGCGCTGCCTTGTCGGGGCGGTGCTGGCTATCGCCGCCACGCTGCCCGGTTTCCAGCAGCTCCACACCTCCGTTGAGGGGCTAAAACTGATAGCCGATTACGAGGGATGCCGCCTGCAGCCGTACCAGTGCGACGCTGGCGTGTGGACCGACGGCATCGGTAACACGTCGGGCGTGGTGCCGGGGAAAACCATCACAGAGCGACAGGCGGCGGGGAACTTCATCACCAATGTATTACGAGTTGAAACCGCCCTGGCGCGGTGTGTCCTGGTGAACGTGCCGCAGTACGTTTATGACGCCCTGGTGTCGCTGGCGTTCAACGTCGGCACGGGCAATGCCTGCAGCTCAACCATGGTGAAGTTTATCAATCAGAAGCGCTGGCGCGATGCCTGCTATCAGCTGCCGCGCTGGGTATATGTCAAAGGCATATTTAATCAGGGGCTGGATAACCGCCGGGGGCGGGAGCTGGCCTGGTGCTTAAAAGGAGCGTAACGAAATGAAAAAGAAATTTATCAGTGGGTTGCTTTCGGTGCTGTACGCGGCGCTGATGATTTTAAGTCTCTTTGTCCCCAACGGCATGGCCTCGGCGCTGGTCACCGCATTGACCTGGGTCGCCTGTTTGTTGGTCTGGGTGGCGGTGCTGCTTTGCCTGGCCGGGTGGTATGCGGGCGGCACTCATCGGGAAGAGGCAAAGCAGGCGCTTACGCGCTTTTTCAGTACGCCAGGAAACAATGTGATCAGATGGGCCAGGCGTTCACTGCTTGTGATTTTTCTCGCCTTTACGGGCCACGTTGTCACCCTGGCATTTTATCTGCTGACGCTGGTCGCGCTTAAGGTTCTGCGTGCGCAGGTTGTTGATGCGCAGCCGGTGACGGTATGACGCGCGCGCTGGCGGTAATTCTTGCGCTCGTACTGGCGGCGCTGGGCTGGCAGTCATGGCGACTGAATGAGGCCAGCCGTACCATCGATCAGCAAGGCGGGGACCTGAAAACGGCGGGCGACAAACTGGCAAAAACGAACAGCCAGCTGATCGCCCTGTCCATCCTGACCGAAACCAACAA
Source organism: Klebsiella sp. P1927 (assembly GCF_018204675.1). Taxonomy (NCBI): domain Bacteria; kingdom Pseudomonadati; phylum Pseudomonadota; class Gammaproteobacteria; order Enterobacterales; family Enterobacteriaceae; genus Klebsiella; species Klebsiella sp. P1927. The sequence goes on from NZ_CP073377.1 coordinate 893,094, forward strand.
CCGGGAACAGGCGCGGCTTTACGCGGCGGCAGAAAGTACAAACGCGCTGCTGCGAAGCCGTCAGCGCCGGATTGAGGAGCTAAAACGTGAAAACGAGGATTTGCGCCGCTGGGCTGGTACTCCTTTGCCTCCTGACATTATCAGGATGCGCGAACGTCCGGCCCTCGCCGGAGGTGCAGCTTACCGTGAATGGTTGTCCCAGGGTGACGCAGTGCCGCCTGGAAAAGTCAGCGGCACGCACTAACGGTGATTTACTGACGGCGCTGGATGAGGCGGAGGCTGCCTGGTCAGTCTGTGCTGACAAGGTGGACACGATAATTTCCTGCCAGGAGCGAAACAGTGAACAAACCTCAGTCCTTACGCCTCGCCCTGAATAAAACCGTGGCGTATGTCCGGGACAACCCGGACAAGTTGCATTTATTCGTGGATAACGGAGCGGTGGTGGCGACCGGCGCGGCGTCGTTGTCCTGGGAGTATCGCTATACCCTTAACGTGGTGATCGTGGATTTCAGCGGCGATCAGGGATTACTGATGGCTCCCGTGCTGGCCTGGCTGATGGAGAATCAGCCCGATGCTATCCATAACCCGGAACTGCGTGAAAAGCTGTTTACGTTTGAGGTCGATATCTTGCGCAATGATATCTGCGATATCAGCCTGAATCTACAGCTGACAGAGCGCGTTATCGTCAGTGCTGACGGTGACGTGTCCAGCGTCGAAGCGGTGCCGGAACCGGACGAAATGTGGGCGGTGCGCCGTGGCTGAGCTGCAGGAAGTTGACGCCTGGTTAGAGGCGCTGCTGGCGGGGCTGGAGCCTGCCGCACGTAAGCGCATGATGCGGGAGCTGGCGCAGCAGCTGCGCCGCAGCCAGCAGAAAAATATCAGGATGCAGCGCAACCCGGACGGTACGGCATACGAACCACGACGGGTAACGGCGCGCACGAAAACTGGCCGCATACGTCGGCAAATGTTTGCCAAACTCCGCACCGCAAAATACCTGAAAGCCGCTGCCAGCCCGGACTCTGCCAGTGTCGAATTTGAGGGCAGGGTACAGCGAATTGCCCGCGTTCATCATTACGGTCTGCGTGACCGTGTGAGCCGCAGAGGGCCGGAGGTGCAGTATTCACAGCGCCGGTTACTCGGCATCAATGATGAAGTGGAGGACATTACGCGCGAGACGTTGCTAGACTGGATTCAAAAATGAAAGCAGAACCATTATTGTTTTATTATTTTTTGCTAATGAATGGTTGCCTGTCAATCCATGAGTCCCAATTAATATAATTGTCATCAAATCCTATGTGTTTCATTATCAATAAAGAGAGAAGTAGGCTAATACAGGATGAGTAATCCTTCAAATATATAATGCTGTCAGGATTGTTATATTCGACGAGCGCAATGTAATCGCCTTTGTGAAACAATGCGTTGCGAAGTGCGCAATAGTGCATGATGTTTCTTTGTGGTACAGCGTTATCTTTTTTTGATACATTGAAACCATAGTTTTGTAGAGTCGTTGTAATTATTTGCGGAGCTCTGGAAGGTGCATAATCATTTTGTATATATCTACATAGGGATTCAAGTGCAGAGAACGATAGGTAATAGTTTACATCTACATAGCTTATATTCTCTCTAAAAGAAAGCATAGATTTGAAGAAGGCTGTTCTAAATGGGTTTTGATTGGTCTTATTGTTTTCACTGAGTTTGTTAATGGCAAGCTTAATGAATGCTGACCTTCCATCTTTAGAGAAACAGTCTTCCATTATTATTTGTCCTGGGCCACGTTTCCTTTTTATATCTAAAGTTATGGGGAAGTCATCACCGAATGTTAAAGGGCTTTCATTCTCTTTGAGTGAATGGGCTATGATTACATTTTTTTGTTCAATAAAGCTTAGAATTGCTGAAAGATCAAAGAGAGCTTGAGAGAGATTTTTATTTGCGCTTGAGTTAGGAGTGAAAAAACCTGTAAGTATATAAGACTCTCCGTTGCATTTTTCTTTCTTGATCTCGTGAAGATTGTTGAAGCGAGGAGTTAATATTCCTAAATCAAATGTCATTTCTTTAGTGAAAATATACCCATAAATTCCAAAAGGAGTCATTTCTAGTCCTTACATAAAAATTTGTCATTGTATCGTTAATCATACACTTCATCTCCTATGCCCCAAGATAAATGTTTATGTAAGTATCGTCTACATGAATGCTCAATTAACCGAAATCATGCGCCTTATCACCAATCTGATCCGCACCGGCATTGTGACCGAGGTGGACCGGGACGGCTGGCTTTGCCGGGTGAAAACTGGCGACCTCGAAACCAACTGGATTAACTGGCTGACCTACCGCGCCGGTAAATCCCGCACCTGGTGGTGTCCGTCGCCGGGGGAGCAGGTGGTGCTGTTCAGCCTGGGCGGCAATCTGGAGACGGCTTTTGCGCTTCCGGCCATTTACTCCAACGCCTGCCCGCCGCCGTCAGACTCTGAAAGCGCGGACGTGACCGAATACGAGGATGGCGGCTGGTTCGAATACGACCCTGCCACCGGGCACTGGATTATCCGGGGCGTTAAAGCCGTGCTGATTGAGTCGTCACAGCTGGTTTCCTGCAAAACAGGGGAGCTTGTGATCGAGGCCGACACGACCCGTATTAACAGCAACGTGATCATTAATGGCGATGTGACCCATGACGGCGGGGAAATGACCTCAAACGGTATCGTTGCCGATAAGCATAAACACCCTGGCGACAGCGGCGGAACAACGGGAGGTCCAATTTGACGCTCTATATCGGGATGAACCGCGATACCGGCAAGGCCATTACGGAAACGGATCACCTGCGCCAGTCCGTGCGGGACATTTTGCTGACGCCGCAGGGTAGCCGCCTTGCCCGTCGGGAGTATGGCTCCCTGCTGTCTGCGCTGATTGACCAGCCACAAAATCGGGCGCTGCGCCTGCAGATCATGTCTGCGGTGTACGTCGCGTTGCTGCGCTGGGAGCCGCGGTTGCAGCTCGACACCATCACGATTAACAGCAGCAACATGGAAGGCTCAATGGTGATTGAGCTGGCAGGCCAGCGTAATGACGGTGTGCCTGTGTCCCTTTCCGTATCGACAGGAGCAGACAATGGCCGTTATTGACCTTTCCCAGCTGCCGCCACCGCAAATCGTTGATGAGCCAGATTTTGAAACCCTGTTGACAGAGCGTAAAGCGGAGTTTGTCGCGCTCTATCCGGCAGAAGAGCAGGAAGCCGTGGCCCGTACTTTAACGCTTGAGTCAGAGCCGATTGTAAAAACGCTGCAGGAAAACGTGTACCGGGAGCTGCTGCTGCGCCAGCGGATTAACGAGGCGGCACGGGCTGTCATGGTGGCTTATTCCGGCAGTGATGACCTGGATAATTTAGGCGCTAACAATAACGTGCAGCGCCGGGTGATCACCCCCGCAGACGATACCACCACGCCACCCACTGAGGCGGAAATGGAATCGGACGCGGATTATCGGCAGCGCATCCCGGCGGCCTTTGAGGGGATGAGCGTTGCCGGGCCGGTTGGCGCGTATGAATTTCACGCGCTGAGCGCCGATGGCCGTGTGGCAGATGCATCAGCATTCAGCCCGGCACCGGCGGAAGTCGTGGTGACTATTCTGGCCCGCGACGGTGATGGCACTGCGCCGGATGACTTGCTGCAGGTAGTTGGTGTTGCACTGAATGATGAGGCCGTGCGGCCTGTAGCGGACCGGGTGAGCGTCCGCTCTGCTGAGATTGTCCGCTATGAAATCGATGCGGTTCTGTATGTCTATCCCGGCCCGGCAAAGGAACCCATCCTCGCTGCCGCGAAAGAGCAGGGCACTGCATACATCAATGAGCAGCGCCGCCTGGGGCGTGATGTGCGGCTGTCTGCGATTTATGCCGCTCTGCATGTTCAGGGCGTGCAGCGGGTTGAGCTGATGCAGCCCCTGGCTGACATGGTGATAGATAAAACGCAGGCGTCCTATTGCACCGATTTTAAAGCAGAAATTGGTGGCTCTGATGAATAGCCTGTTACCGCCGGGATCGTCATCACTGGAGCGCAGGCTGGTGCAGGCCTGTTCAGGTATCAGTGATTTAAGCGTGCCACTGCGTGACCTCTGGAACCCGTGGAAATGCCCGGTGAAATTCCTGCCGTATCTGGCGTGGGCGTTTTCCGTCGACCGCTGGGAGGAAACCTGGTCAGAGAGGGATAAGCGCCAGGCGGTCAGCGATGCGTTCTGGATCCACCAACGCAAGGGGACGGTGGCGGCGGTTCGCCGGGTGATTGAAAACCTCGGCTACAGCATGACGCTTCAGGAATGGTGGGAGGTGGCCGACCCCGCCGGGACATTCCGCCTTGAGATTGACCTGAATGATATCGGTATTACCGAGACGATGATTAAGGAGCTGGAGCGGATTATTGGCGATGCGCGGCCGGTCAGCCGCCACATTGCCCGCCTGTCACTGTCAGCGGGGACCACCGGTCCGGTGTATACCGGTGCCGCATCGTGCAGCGGGGAGGTCATCAGCGTGTATCCGCCGGAATATACGCCGGATGAGGCCGCCCGTTATGACGGCGGCGGGTTCCATTCCGGGTCGGTCACCTATACCGAAAACCAGCGGGGAGAAGACTCACATCGCTATGACGGGCGCACTTTTCACGATGGCCGTGGCGTTTACGCAGGAGAATAACATGAGTGCAATTAACGAACAGACAAAATGGGAAGATGAGGTTTACCTGCTGGCGCGCGAAGACCGGGTGGAGGGCGGCATTTATGGTCCGTCAAACAAACAGGCCCGGCAGCTGGCGAACCGTACCCGCTATTTAAAAACCGCCGTTGAGTCGCTGCAGGACTACCGGGATTACACCTTCTTCATGACCCCGGATGACCCGGACGGCACCCTTGCGGGGCTTGCCGGTACGCCGGAGGGGAAACTCTTTCGCGTGGTGGTGCCTGACAGCGAGGGGCAACTGCTGGCCTTTATCTATTACCAGAAGCGCAACGGCCAGGCGAACCGGCTGAATGCACTGGCAAGTCAGCAGGCGATTACGTCCCTGCGCCAGCAGCTGGAGCAGGACACCGGCTCAGCGCTGGATGGCCTGACCGCGTTGCAGTCCGGTCTCCAGTCGCTGACGGCCGCCCTGATGCAGCTCGGTCTTGATGAGATGGCCGCGCAGGTGACCAGCATGGCCGCTTCACAAAAAAGCCAGTCAGACCAGATTCAGGCGCTGATGCTGGCGTTTCAGTCCGGTATGCGGGCGCTGGCTCTGGTGGAGGCCACCCCCGAGGAGGTGGAAAGTCATCAGCTGAGTAACCTCTATGCCTTCCAGGTGCTGGCCCGTCAGCTTCTCCCGCTCGACGGCTTCGACCCCTCAGCGGCAGGCAGTGGCACGGGAAACCGGGAGGCGCAGGCGAAATATCCGGGCGTGTTTGCCTTTGGTGAGCCGCGCGGTCTGATTCGCCTGGACGTGACCTCCGACAGCGGCGCACCGACCAGCAAGGACAACCCGGTTAACGGCACCTTAAAGGTGGACGTCGACGGGGAGATGTTCACGGCATACGTGTCCTTCAAGGTTCAGGGGGCGTCGTCAGCGGGGTACCCGAAAAAGAACATGAAATTCGAGCTGTTTGCCGACGCGGCGCATACCGAAAATGTCAGCCTGAAAATCGGGGATGTGGTGCCGAAGGATAAATGGATTTTCAAGGCGAACTGGATTGACTCGACCCACCTGCGCAATGTGCTCTGCTACAACCTGTGGCAGAAGGTGATGGCGACCCGCAGCGGCTGGCCGCGCCGGGATATTGATAACAGCTACGTGGGGAAGCTGGGGGCCAGCGCCATTGATACCGGCGCCATCGGCTGCCCGAAGGGGTACGCCTGCGTGCTGTATATCAACGGTGAGTTTTACGGGATAGGGGATTTTCTCTACAACTCGTCGCGCAAGGATTACAACATCGCCAAAAACAGCCCGGAGCAAATCATGATTATCTGGGACGGGGCGATTAACATCCCGGCGCTCACGGATAACGGCACCTGGGTGATGGACTCACCTTCGAAACCCACGGCGGAAACGGCTGCCTGCCTCGACCGCTGGCGGGACTTCGCGCAGTCCGCGCAGGACGCGTTTACCGCCGCCGCCGGTACGCATCTGGATAAAAACAACGTGGTGGATTTCTACGTCTTCCTCAGCTTTATCTGCGCCCCGGACTGCGTGCAGAAGAACACCACGTTTATCACCTGGGACGGCACGAAATGGTTTTTCATGCCCTATGACCTGGATACCACCTTTGGTCTGCATTACGCCGGGACGTCCATTGCCTATCCGCCAGACCTGAATCTGTTTGATAACGGCCTCGCCATGCAGGTCAACCGCACCTTCTGGAAGAAAGTCCGTACCACCTTCCAGGCGGAAATGAATGCCCGCTATGCGGAACTGCGGGATAACGGTCTGTTTTCACAGTGCGGCGTGCTGGAGCTGGCCCGAGACCTGCTGGGACGCTACACCCCGGAACTGATGCAGGCTGAATATGAAAAATGGCCGAATGTGCCCTCCCTGAGCATCACCAGTCTGGACCAGATGATGGACTGGACCCGACAGCGTATTGCATACCTGGACACTTTTTTCAGCTACCAACAGTAAGGACCCACCATGACCACGATTTTAGTCAAAGATGCGCTGCGGGCCTCCGTTGAGGCGGCTTCGGGCGGAAAACAGACGGTGCTGTATACCCCGAAGGGACAGCCGACCTTTGTGAATATTATCCCGAAGGTGAGTATCGAAAGCATGAACCCGGCGCTGGGGATTTCCGGCGTACATCCGGCCTTTAAGCAGGGCGACAGGGAAATCCCGTATCTGTATGTCGGAACCTATCAGGGATGCGTGCTGAACGGCGAGGTCCTGAGTCTGCCCAACGTGGATGCGAATGCCTGTAACGCAACCAGCGCCACCCTTTTCCCGTTACTGAAAGCGATGGGTAGCACCTGGCACGGCATGACGTCGGTCGAGTGGGCGCTGATGCAGGCGATGGCCGTGAAAAGCCGGTACAGTCCCCTGGGGGCCGATGTGTACGGCAAGTCCGCGCTGGATGCGACCCAGACCGGACGCCGTATCGACGGCAAAGAGGCGGGCGATTTGTCCTCGCAGTCTCCGCGCATTTATACCGGCTCCGGTCCGGTCTCTTATCGCCAGGACAAAAAATACAACGGCATCAGCGACCTTGCCGGAAACGTCTGGGAGCGTACCTACGGCGCGCGTGTGGTGGGTGGCGAAATCCAGCTCTACGGGACCGGCAATGAGGCCGCGCTCGCCGCCTCCGCTGTATTCAGTGCGCACGGCGCTGATGTGCCGGGCTGGTACGCTATCCATGCGGTGACCGGGGCCTTTATCACCCCGACGCACACCGGGAACACCACCACGGCGGACTATGTGGCCACCACCCCCAACAGCGTGCGGGCGGTGACAAAAACCACCGGGCTGGCTGACAACGAGTTTTATCACCCGGCCTGGGGCGGGACCTTCGTTCAGCCGCAGAACACGCTGCCGGAAGCGGTAAAGAATCTTCTGGAGCTGTATGGCGTATGGCCGTCCCTGACCGGTAAGGCGATTGTCCCGGCGGGGTCCACGGTCAACTACAACGCGGGCGCGACAAGCTGCATGCATCCGGTGCGCGGTAAGAACGATATTTTCCAGTTTGGCTTTGCCAACAATATCGAGGTGCTGAATTCCGAGATGGGTCTGCGCCCGGTGTATTACGCGCCCCTGAGTTAATCACGAGGCTGCCCCGCTCCGGCGGGGAAGCCCGCTATTACGGACTGCCTTATGAGTAAAAAATTCAGCGCCATACTGACCGCGCAGGGGGCTGAACGCCTGGCCGCTGCGGCGGTGAAGGGTATCCCCCTGGGTATCACTCACATGGCTGTCGGCGACGGGGGCGGCGTCCTGCCGGTGCCGTCCCCGGACCAGACCGCCCTGATTAACGAGCAGTACCGCGCACCATTAAACCGGCTGGTCATCGCCGACCAGGCGGCAAATGTTATCCGCGCCGAAATGATAATGCCGCCACAGGCCGGGGGCTTCTGGATACGCGAGGCCGCACTCTTTGACGAGACCGGCATCTGCCTGGCGGTGGCGAACCTGCCCGAATCCTACAAGCCGCTTCTGGCGGAAGGGTCGGGACGTTTCCAGGTGATTAATATCTGGCTGATGGTGAGTCAGACCGCCGATGTGCAGATGATTGCGGACCCGTCAGTCATCCTGGCGACGGTGGAAGAGGTCCGCCGGGCGGGGAACAACGCCAAAGATTATGCCGATGACATTGTTTCCACGCTGGAGAATGAGACAAGGGAGGCCATCACCTCAGCGGTCAGCACCGCCATTCGTGATTTCTGGGAAGCGGAAAACCCCGTCGGCACGGTCCGGTTTTACAGCCAGCATGTTGATCCGAATGAGCGCTACCCGTGGTCAACGTGGACGTATACCGGTGAGAACAGAACCCTCCGGGTGGCAAAAGCGGACGGTTCGAACGTCGGCGCCACCGGTGGCAGCGATACGGTCACCCTTCAGCGGGCGAATCTTCCCGCCGTGCAGATTGATGTAAGCGGGGAAACCAGCGAGCAGCCTGAGCAGAAGCTGACGACCACGCGCGGTGGTATTCACCATCATGGTGGTGTGGCCGGTAAAAATGACCCGTGGGAAATCGGCGGGGATGTGCGGCAGCTCTTTAACCCGAAAGAGCCGGGTGTGACGGATGATGCCGGAGAGCACGACCACGAAGTCACAGTACCGCCGCACAAACACACGACCAGCGGCAAAACTGACAACCTCGGCGAGGGTAAATCGTTCAGCGTGGTGGAAGCTCACACCCTGCTGATGTGCTGGAGCCGCGTTGCCTGAATCGCCAGGCGAACTATGACAAAATCAGCCCCGTAACGGGGCTTTTTTTCTGCCTGCGGTTGTATCAACCACGGTACAACGGGCATCAACGGCTTGCGGTGAGTGATTTCCCTACCATGGGTGAACCCCTAAACAGGAGATTCATTCCATGGCGCAAGACTACCACCACGGCGTGCGCGTTGTAGAAGTTAACGACGGCACCCGCTCTATCACGACGGTGAGCACGGCGATTGTGGGCATGGTGTGCACCGGCGATGATGCCGATGCCTCCATGTTCCCGCTCAATAAGCCTGTACTGCTTACCGATGTACTGACCGCCAGCGGTAAAGCGGGCGAGTCCGGTACGCTGGCCCGCTCACTGGACGCGATCGCAGACCAGGCAAAACCCGTCACCGTAGTGGTGCGCGTTGCCCAGGGCGAAACCGAAGCGGAAACCACCTCAAATATTATCGGCGGCGTGACTGCCGACGGTAAGAAAACCGGCATGAAGGCGCTACTTTCCGCGCAGTCGCAGCTGGGCGTGAAACCGCGCATTCTCGGCGTGCCGGGGCATGATACGCAGGCCGTATCCACTGAGCTGCTGAGCGTGGCGCAGAGCCTGCGGGCCTTTGCGTATATGTCAGCTTACGGCTGTAAAACCGTGGCAGAGGCGATCACTTACCGCGACAACTTCAGCCAGCGTGAAGGAATGATTATCTGGCCTGACTTCATAAACTTTGACACGGTGCTGCAGGCGGATGCGACCGCCTACGCTACCGCCCGCGCCCTTGGCTTGCGCGCTAAAATCGACGAGCAAACCGGCTGGCACAAAACCCTGTCTAACGTGGGCGTCAACGGCGTAACCGGCTTGTCTGCGGATGTGTTCTGGGATCTGCAGGACCCGGCAACTGATGCCGGACTGCTGAACCAGAACGACGTCACCACCTTGATCAGGAAGGATGGTTTCCGCTTCTGGGGTTCCCGCTGCCTCAGTGATGATCCGCTGTTCCAGTTTGAAAACTACACCCGCACCGCGCAGGTACTGGCTGACACCATGGCAGAGGGCCATATGTGGGCGGTGGATATGCCGCTTAACCCGTCGCTGGCCCGCGATATTATCGAAGGTATCCGCGCCAAAATGCGCAGCCTGGTGAATCAGGGCTACCTCATCGGCGGTGATTGCTGGATTGATGACAGCGTTAACGACAAAGACAGCCTGAAAGCCGGGAAGCTCTGGATCGACTACGACTATACGCCAGTGCCGCCGCTGGAAAACCTGATGCTGCGCCAGCGCATCACTGACCGTTACCTGGTGGATTTCACCACCCGCGTAAGCGCATAAGGGGGACCCATGGCCTTACCACGCAAACTAAAACACCTGAACATCTTCAACGCCGGTAACAGCTGGATGGGCATTGCTGAATCCGTCACCCTGCCGAAATTTTCCCGCAAGCTTGAGAACTATCGCGGGGGCGGCATGCCCGGTTCAGTCGGTATCGATCTGGGGCTGGATGATGGCGCACTGGACACGGAAATGACCATCGGCGGCACTGAGGCACTGCTGTTTAAACAGATGGGCAAGGCCACGGTGGACGGGGTGCAGATGCGCTTCACCGGCTCTATCCAGCGCGATGACACCGGCGAGGTGCAGGCCGTTGAGCTGGTTGTACGCGGACGCCACAAAGAGGTGGATTCCGGCGAGTGGAAAACCGGCGAGAGCAATACCACCAAAGTCAGCAGCGTTAACAGCTATGCGAAGCTGACCATTAACGGCGAGGTGCTGTACGAGGTCGATGTGATCAACATGATTGAAATTGTTGATGGCGTTGACCTGATGGAAGAGCACCGCAACGCCATCGGCCTTTAATGCAGCACTGGCGCGGGATGCCGCGCCAGCCACCCCATAACAGGAAAAGAGCATGAGTGAGAAAACAGTAGCAACGGTGAAGCTGGATAGCCCTATCACGCGTGGTGATGCCACGATTACGGAAATTGTGCTGCGTAAACCGCAATCCGGCGCACTGCGCGGTACGCGGCTGCAGGCGGTGATGGAGATGGACGTGGCCTCAATGATGACCGTGATCCCCCGTATCTCCACGCCGACGCTGACCCCGCAGGAAATGGCGGACCTCGACCCGGCAGACCTGGCCGCGATGTCGATCGAGGTGGTCCTTTTTTTGTTGCCGAAGTCGGCGTTTGCCGATTTGCCGACAGCCTGACGGTAGATGACCTGGTGGCGGATATCGCCACGATCTTTCACTGGCCGCCGTCCGTCACTGACGTTATGCCGCTTACAGAAGTGCTGGAGTGGCGGCACAGAGCGATAATGCGAAGCGGGGCCAGCGATGAGTGATAAAAACCTGCGTCTGCAGGTGGTTCTGAATGCGGTTGATAAGCTCACCCGCCCTTTAAAAGTTGCGCAGGCTGGTTCTAAGGAGCTGGCCTCCGCTGTCCGGCAGACCCGCGAACAGCTTAAGAGGCTGAACGATGCAGGGGGCCAGTTAAAATCATTCGATCAGCTGTCACAGAGCCTGAGCCGGACCAGTAACGAACTGGACCAGGCGCGGCTGCGTGCCCAGATGATGACCCGCGAAATGTCAGCCCTTGAATCCCCCACGAAAAAGCAGACGGCGGCGCTTGAAACGCAATGGCGGGCCGTGTCACGTCTGGAGCAAAAGCAGGGGCAGGAAACGCGGCAGATGGCGGCGGCCAGGGCAGAGCTGTACCGCCTCGGCATCTCTGCGGGAGGCGGTGCCCGTGAAACAGCCCGCATTACCCGCGAAACGGATCGCTATAACAAGCAGCTGGCAGAACAGGAGCGACGCTTGTGGGACGTGGGCGAGCGCCAGCGCAAGCTGAATGCGGTCAGGGCGAAAGCTGACAAGATGCGCGACGTGCGTAACAGCCTCGCGGGGAACGGGGCCGGGATGATGGCCGCCGGGGTGACAACGGGCGCGACGCTGCTGGCCCCCATTCGCGCCTATTCGGAATCAGAGAACGCGGCTAACCAGCTGGCAGGCTCCATGATGGGGCCGGGCGGCAAGGTTGCGCCGGAGTTCCTGAAGCTGAACAAGCTGGCGATAGCACTGGGTGATCGGCTGCCAGGCACCACGGCAGACTTTCAAAACATGATGACCATGTTACGCCGTCAGGGTATGTCTGCGCAGGTCATTCTGGGCGGGCTGGGTGAGTCGGCGGCGTATCTCGGCGTGCAGCTGCAGATGGCACCGACGGATGCCGCAGAGTTCGCCGCAAAACTGCAGGACGCCACGCAGACCACCGAAAAAGACATGATGAGCCTGATGGACGTGATCCAGCGGGGTTATTACGCGGGCGTTGACCCTGGCAATATGCTGCAGGGTTTTTCAAAAATCAGCGCCGCGATGGACATTATCAAGCAGCAAGGCCTGGATGCCGCAAAAACATTCGCGCCGCTGCTGGTTATGGCTGATCAGGCTTCAATGGCGGGAGAGTCTGCAGGTAACGCCTATCGCAAGATTTTCCAGGCCACGCTGAACAATAAAAAAATCAGTAAGGCAAATGATGAGCTGGCTGGAACGGGGATAAAGCTAAGTTTTCAGAACAGTAAAGGCCAGTTTGCGGGGCTGGAAAACCTGTATAAGCAACTGGATAAGCTGAATAAAATCACTGACGATGGAAAAAAACAGGCTGTCAAAGCGGCTCTTTTTGGTGATGATGCAGAAACCCTGCAGGCGCTGAACATCATGATCACCAAAGGGATTGCGGGGTATCGTGAAACAGCCGCCAAACTGGATAATCAGGCAACCCTGCGCGAGCGCGTCGAGGCATCCCTTAATACCCTGGGCAACAAATGGGAAGCCGCTGGCGGCTCCTTTACCAACGCCATGGCGAGCATCGGTGAAACCGTCGCGCCGGTACTGAAAAATATTGCGGACTGGCTGGGAAATCTGGCGTCCGCGCTGGATGGTTTTGTTAAGCGGCATCCGCAATTGACGGCGGCGCTGTTTAAGATTGCGGCGGTGTTTGCCGTGGTAGCTACCGCAGCGGGCGTGTTGTCGCTGGCGCTGGCATCTATTCTGGGGCCAATGGCGATAGTACGTGTGAGCGCTGGGGTTCTGGGAATTAAGTTTGCCTCCGCTTTTGGTCTGATTAAGCAAGTCATCGGCGGTGCAGGCCAGGCGATCCTGTGGCTGGGCAGGTTGATGATGGCTAACCCCATCCTGGCGATAGTCGGCCTGATTGCGATGGGAGCCATTTATATCTGGCAGAACTGGGAAACGCTGGGGCCAAAATTCACCGCAATGTGGGACGCCATTTCGTCAGGGGTATCCAGGGTATGGACTGTAATTAAACGGACTATTAGCAGCAAATGGGATGAAATTCTAAGTGATGTTGCCGCGCTGCCCGCGAAGTTTAAAGCGGTGGGCGGTGCGATCATTGACGGCATCCTGAGCGGTATCAATGAGAAGTGGGAGATGCTCAAGAGCAAGCTGGCATCGGTGAAAAGCTACCTGCCGGACTGGATGACCGGCGGCGACAAATCGCCAGGTGCACTTCAGCAGAAAGGAGCAGGCGGATTCTTTGCGGGTATGTATGACAGCGGTGGATATATTCCACGCGGGCAGGTGGGCATTGCTGGCGAGAATGGCCCGGAACTGATTAACGGCCCGGCCTATGTGACCAGCCGCCGAAGGACGGCGGCGCTGGCGTCCGTTGTCGCCGGGATGATGGGGGGAGCGATTCCGGCAGAGGCTGCGCCACTTCATCCAATGAGCCTGCCGGCAACATCCTATCGGCCTGCAGCTGAGAAGCCGGCAGGGGGGCAGCCGATCATTCATATCGAATCGAAGCCGCAATTTATTATCCAGGCATTACCGGGGCAAAGTTCGCAGGATATTGCGAAAGAGGTTGCGCGAATGTTTGCGGAGCATGAGCGGCGTTTAATGGCGAAGGCACGCAGCAACTTCAGCGATCAAGGGGGGTATGATTCATGATGATGGTTCTGGGTTTGTTTGTGTTTCAGCTGCGCACGGTGCCCTATCAGCAACTGCAGTATCAGCGGAACTGGCGGCACGTCACCAACAACCGCGTTAATCGCCGTCCGACAACGCAGTTTCTGGGGCCAGATAATGATCAGCTCACGCTATCCGGCGTCCTCATGCCGGAAGTGACCGGAGGCCGGTTGTCGCTGCTGGCGCTGGAGCTGATGGCGGAGCAGGGGAAGGCCTGGCCGCTGATCGAGGGGGGCGGGACCATCTACGGTATGTACGTGATTGAAAATCTGAGCCAGACAAAAACGGAATTTTTCGCCAGCGGTGAAGCGAGAAAAATAGAGTTTTCGCTGGGGCTAAAGCGTGTTGATGAGTCGCTGTCCGAAATGTTCGGCAGCCTGAGTGACCAGCTTAGCAGCCTGCAGGATTCCGCAGCGGCAGCGGTAGGGAATATCAAAACCACGGTAGGAGGGTTGCTGCAGTGAGCGAGATGACTGATTTACTCAACCTCAGCAAGACCCCGGCCTTTCGCATCGTGATTGCAGGTAAGGATGCCACGCAGACACTGGATAAGCGCCTGCTGAGTATGACGTTGACCGACAACCGCGGATTTGAAGCCGACCAGCTCGATCTGGAGCTGGACGACGCGGACGGCCTGGTAATTATGCCGCGTCGGGGCGCGGTGATTTCTCTGGCGCTGGGATGGAAAGGCGAGCCGCTGTTTTCAAAAGGGAAGTTTACCGTTGATGAGATCGAGCATAGCGGCAGCCCGGACCGACTGACAATCCGTGCCCGTAGCGCAGACTTCAGGGAAACGCTGAATGTACGGCGTGAAAAGTCGTGGCATAAAACGACGGTGGGCGAGGTGGTGAAGGAGATTGCCGCGCGGCACAGCCTGAAGGTTGCCATCGGTAAAGATGTCGCGGAGCAGGCGCTGGATCACCTGGACCAGACCAACGAAAGCGACGCCAGCTTTTTGATGAAGCTGGCGCGTCAGTACGGCGCGATTGCATCGGTGAAGGATAGTAACCTGCTGTTTATCCGGCAGGGGCAGGGGAGAACAGCCAGCGGTAAAGCGCTGCCGGTCATCACTATTACCCGCCGGGACGGTGACAGTCACCGCTTCAGCATGGCGGACAGGGGAGCGTATACCGGGGTGATTGCTCACTGGTTGCATACGCGCGAACCGGAGAAAAAAGAAACCACCAAAGTGAAGCGTCGCCGGAAAACGACAAAACCAAAAGAGCCAGAAGCAAAGCAGGGGGATTACCTGATCGGGACGGATGAGAACGTGCTGGTTCTGAACCGGACCTATGCGAACCGCAGTAATGCGGAGCGTGCAGCAAAAATGAACTGGGAGCGGCTGCAGCGCGGTGTGGCGTCATTTTCCCTGCAGCTGGCAGAAGGCCGCGCAGATCTCTATACGGAAATGCCCGTGAAGGTCACCGGCTTTAAACAACCCATTGATGATGCCAGCTGGACCATCACCACGTTAACGCACACGGTCAACCCGGATAGTGGATTTACGACCAGCATCGAACTGGAAGTGAAAATAGATGATCTCAATATTGAATAGTTGGCTCTCAATATTGATGTTGTGTATTATTAACGCGACTTCAGAGGCGGCGGCGGAGAAACGGAAATGATGAATTGCCCAAAATGCGGACATGCGGCGCATACACGAAGTAGCTTTCGAGTAACAGACCAGACAAAAGAGCGGTATTGCCAGTGCCAGAATATTAATTGCGGTACTACATTTATTACTCACGAAACCGTCGTGAGGTTCATCATGACGCCAGGTGTAATTGATAATGCCCCGCCACATCCGGCAACAAGCGGGCAGGGGCATATGAATTTTTGAGCTTTTAACCTACAAATCAAAGAGGGTTTACGGAATAGGTTTGATAAAGCCTTGCCTGTAAGCCCGCGCTTCATCAAAAGTCATCTTACCCGTTTTTTTACATTCAGCACCGCCGGCATCTATCTCAAAACCTTGATCAAGTGAGACGTTGAGTAGCCTAATCTTCTTAATTGTTTCGGGTTTCCACTTATGCATTGATAGGTCAGTGCAAATGCCTTCAAACATTGCATCAGCCGCATCAATGTGCAATTTCTGTTTGCTGTATTTGATCGAGAGTACGCCGCTTTCTAGGCTATGCGTCCTGGTGTCGAACACAGCAATTAGATTCTCAATAGAGTTCGGGATTTTGTCGGCGAAAGCGTTGCATGAGGTCAAAAGTATCAGCATCAAAAGAGATTTTTTCATATCGGTAGTCCTTTGCATTGATAAATGTCTGCCGCCATTTTGCCGCCACAATCCAAAAAAAAGGGGTCACGCTTTCACGTAACCCCTTGTTTTATTTGGTGGAGCTGGCGGGAGTTGAACCCGCGTCCGAAATTCCTACATCCTCGGCACTACATGCTTAGTCAGTCTTTACATTCGCTTGCCAGCTGCGGACAGACACGCCACTAACAAACTAGCCTGATTAGATTTAACGCTTCAACCCCAGGCAGGGCATCCACGCGATCTCTTTTGGGTTTGACCTCTCTTTGATCCCCGTCTTAAGAGCGGAAGCTAGGGAGAGAGGGCTCAGAGCAGGTTATTAAGCTGCTAAAGCGTAGTTTTCGTCGTTTGCGACTATTTTTTGCGGCTTTTTACGAGGCCAACCGCCCCTCGGCATGCACCTTGGGTTTCGCAAATCCCGTCGAATCCAGAATCAGCCCCAATGTGTAGGTCAAGTATAACAGATTTGTGAATGTCGTTACCAGCCCCATCACGCAGGATTATTTCAGCAGGGTGGACGAAAAATCAGCATCAACAAGGATATAGCGTAAGGGCCAGCGAGAGCTGGCCTTCGGGGAGGGGAAATTAACGTCCGGCGTGCTTCATAATACGCGCCTTGTCCAGCGCCCATTCACGATCTTTCAGGTCGGTACGCTTGTCGTGCTGTTTCTTACCTTTGGCGACGCCGATTTTCACTTTGCACCAGGCGTTCTTCCAGTACAGCGACAGGGCGACGACGGTGTAACCTTCGCGGTTAATGCGGCCGTACAGCGTGTCCAGCTCACGCTGGTTGAGCAGCAGCTTACGGGTGCGCGTCGGGTCGCAGACATAGTGGGTGGAAGCCACGGCCATGGGCGTAAAGTTGGCGCCGAACAGGAAGGCTTCGCCATCCTTCAGGATGACATAGCTATCGCCGATGTTGGCTTTGCCTGCACGCAGGGATTTGACTTCCCAGCCCTGCAGGGCGAGACCAGCCTCGTATTCATCTTCGATAAAGTATTCGTGACGGGCGCGTTTATTCAGCGCAATGGTGGCTGATCCAGGTTTGTGGGCTTTTTTCTTAGTCATAATGTCCTGAAGTCATCGTCTTATACACAGTTACCTCGATCGCATCCTGCGAGGTATACTGCGCATCTTAGCACGAGTTGCGGCACAGCGTTTTTTTTAGCAGCAGATAAATGATATTATTTGCACTGTGTTTAAATGTGGAACCTGCTATGCCTCAGATTAGCCGTACTGCGCTGGTGCCTTTCAGCGCGGAACAGATGTATCAACTGGTAAACGATGTGAAGTCCTATCCTGATTTTCTGCCAGGCTGCACCGGTAGCCGCGTGCTGGAATTGGGGCCGACGCAAATGACGGCGGCGGTTGATGTGTCCAAAGCCGGCATCAGTAAGACCTTCACCACACGCAATACATTGACCAGCAACCAGAGCATTTTGATGAGCCTGGTGGATGGCCCGTTCAAGAAGCTGATTGGCGGCTGGAAGTTTATTCCGCTGAGCCCGGAGGCGTGCAAAATCGAGTTCCATCTCGATTTTGAGTTTACCAATAAGCTGATTGAGATGGCCTTTGGCCGGGTCTTTAAGGAACTGGCCGCCAACATGGTGCAGGCGTTTACTTCGCGCGCCAAAGAGGTCTACAGTGCCAGCTAATATTCGTGTTGAGGTCGCTTACGCGCTGCCTGAAAAGCAGTACCTGCAGCGGGTCACCTTGGACGAGGGGGCGACGGTCGAGCAGGCGATTGTCGCCAGCGGCCTGCTGGCGCTGCGTGATGACATCGATCTGGCGAAAAACAAGCTGGGTATCTACAGTCGTCCGGTAAAGCTGCATGACGAAGTTCACGACGGCGACCGGGTGGAAATCTATCGTCCGCTGATCGCAGACCCGAAAGAGCTGCGTCGCCAGCGGGCAGAGAAAAGCGCCGCAAAGTAACCTGCAGCAGACCGACTATCAGCCATAAAAAAAGCGCTCATCGAGCGCTTTTTGCTTTTCCGGGCCTTACTGACTGGTCAGCGCAGGCTTGTTATCAATGTTAGTCAACACACCGCCGCTGTTGAAGGTCAGGGTTAGGGTCTGCTGAGTCACTTTCTGGTGGCCCGGCTCCTGACGGAAGACATAGAACCAGGTATTGGTGCCGAACGGATCCGTCATCATTGGCGTCCCCAGAGCATAAGCTACCTGCTGTTGCGTCATACCGACACGAATTTTTGCTACATCGTTTGGTGCCAGATAGTTACCCTGGTTGATGTCAGGACGGTAAACCACTCGTTCCAGAGTGGAACAGCCTGCGGTCAACATAAGAAGAACCGCTGCGGCAGCAGTCAGCGTTTTACAGCGCATAGTGATTTGATTCCTTTTTGGGCCCGAGCAGTACGTGGCTCATCTGTAATATGCCGATAATAATAGACCTTCGCGCCGTTGGAAACCTCCGGCTGCAGGTCAGCAGGCAATTTGCTGTTCACTATGACCCTGTGAAAATCAAAAAGTTTACGCCGCAAGCAACTCTTTCGCGTTCGCCAGGGTGTTGCGCGTGACTTCGCTGCCGCCCAGCAGACGGGCCAGCTCCTGCAAGCGAGCACGTTTATCCAGCGGCTGCATATGGGTTTCGGTCATCTCGCCATCGGTCTCTTTGCAGACAAAGAAATGATGGTGGCCGCAGCCTGCGACCTGCGGCAGGTGGGTCACGCACATCACCTGCGTGGACTCGCCCAGCTGGCGCAGCAGCTTGCCGACCACGGCGGCGGTCGGGCCGCTGATGCCGACGTCCACTTCGTCGAAAATCAGCGCTGGGGTTTCCATTTTACGCGCGGTGATCACCTGAATCGCCAGCGCAATGCGCGACAGTTCGCCGCCGGAGGCCACTTTGGCGATTGGCTGCAGCGGCTGACCGGGGTTAGTGGTGACGCGGAACTCAATATGGTCGGCGCCGTCGGCGGTGAGATGGCGTTCATCGAACGCGACCTCAATCGCGAAGACCCCGTGCGGCATCGAAAGTGAGTGCATACTTTCGGTGATAAGCTGGGTCAGCTCGTCGGCGCTGGCCTGGCGCAGGGCATGCAGCTGGCGTGCGGTCTCCAGCGCCAGCTGATGATGTTCGACCACCTGCTGGCTGAGGGATTCCAGCGAGCCGGCGCTGTCGTCCAGCAGGCGCTGCTCTTCCAGCATCGCCTGATAAACCGCCGGCAGCTCTTCCGGCATCACCTGATGTTTACGCGCCAGCGCGATTTGTCGGGAAATCCGTTGCTCAAGTTCAAACAGACGGTTCGGATCGAGATCCAGACGGTCATGGTAGTGGCGCAACTCGTCGCTGGCCTCGCTGAGCTGAATGGCCGCCTCTTCCAGCATATCCAGGACGCCGGAAAGCTTGCTGTCCATGCCCACCAGCTCGCTAACCAGCTGCTTCGCGGTATAAAGCTGGCTCTGCAGATTGGCCTCTTCGCCGTCCGCCAGTACCGTAAGGGCGTGCTGGCAGGTGCTGAGCAGCTGGCCGCTGTTGGCCAGGCGCTTGTACTCTTCGTCAATCTGCTCGAATTCTCCCGGCAGCGGGTTAAATTCGTTCAGCTCTTTAAGCTGATACTGCAGCAGATCGGCGCGGGCGGCGCGCTCCTGGCTCTGATGCTGATGCTGGGCCAACTCGCGGCAGCTCTGGTGCCACTGGCGATAGTGCTCGGCCATACGCTGAGTAAGCGCATACTCACCGGTATAGCCGTCGAGCAGCGTTTTTTGGTGTTCGGGTTTGGTCAGCAGCTGGTGGGCATGCTGGCCGTGGATCTGGATCAGCAGCTGGCCCAGCTCGCGCAGCTGCGAGAGCGGGACGGCGGTGCCGTTGATGAAGCCGCGCGAGCGGCCGTCGGCGCTGATCACCCGGCGAAGTAAACACTCACGCCCGCTCTCCAGCTGATTCTCTTCCAGCCAGCGCTGGGCGGCAGGGGTATCTTTCAGCGCGAAGCGCGCGCACAGGTCGGCACGGGTGGCGCCGCGACGCACCATGTCGGCTTCCGCTCTGCCGCCGAGGCACAGCCCCAGCGCGTCGATGGCAATGGATTTCCCGGCGCCGGTTTCCCCGGTGATGGCGGTCATGCCGCTGTGGAAATCAATTTCCAGTTCACGAACGATAGCAAAATTACTGATGGTGAGTTGCGCCAACATAGCTGCCTTCCTGTATGAAAAACCAATACTGTGTTTTCGTACAGTATAGACTGGTTTTTTATCCAGTAAAGAGGCAGCCGTGAAAATCAGAACAATTTTTTCGACCAGCCGAGCTTGGTGCTTAATGTATTGAAATAGCTGTAATCTTTAGGGTGAATCAGATTGAGGTGATAATCACAGCGGCGAATGAGGACATCTTCGCCATCCTGGATCGGCAGGGCAATCTGGCTGTCGCAGCTGATCTCCAGATCGCTGCAGCGGTGAGAGAAGCGTAGGCGGATGGTGCTGTCGCCGTTGATCACCAGCGGTCGCGCTGAAAGGGTGTGCGGGAACATCGGCACCAGGGTGATGGCGTCCAGCGACGGCGTAAGGATTGGGCCGCCAGCCGACAGCGAGTAGGCGGTGGAGCCGGTCGGAGTGGAGATAATCAGGCCATCGGATCGCTGAGAGAACGCAAAGACTTCGTCGATATAGACTTCGAACTCAATCATATGCGCCACTTTGCCGGGGTGCAGCACCACTTCGTTGATGGCGGTGCTGATACGTTTCTGGCAATCCTGCTGACACACCTGGGCCTCCAGCAGAAAGCGTTTCTCGGCGATGTAGTGGCCTTCCAGCACGTCGGCGAGCTGCTGCAGGGCGTTGTCCGGGTCAAGGTCGGTGAGAAAGCCGAGGTTGCCGCGGTTAATGCCGATGACGTTAATGTCGTAACGGGCCAGGGTCCGCGCCGCGCCGAGCATATTGCCGTCGCCGCCCACCACCACCGCGAGATCGGCCTGTTGGCCAATCTCCGCCAGCGTGCCGGTTTTCACGTTGCTGAGCTGAAGTTCATGGGCGATCTGCTGTTCAACCAGCACTTCATACCCTTTGCTGCACAGCCAGCGCCAGAGCATTTCATGTGTGGTCAGGGCGGTGGGGTGACGAGGATGTCCCACAATGCCGATACACTTGAAATGGTTCTTCATGATCTGGATGTCCTTGCGTTAAATGAAATAGTGACAATCTGTCCGCTTCCCTTGAAACCCGGAAACTGATCCCCATAATAAGCGAAGTTAGCGAGATGAATGCGAAAAAAACGCGGAGAAATTCATGAGTAGTAAAGAACAGAAAACGCCTGAGGGGCAAGCCCCGGAAGAAATTATCACGGAGCAGCACGACGACGTTGAGGCGGTAGAGCCTGAAGTTTCGGCTGAGCAGGTGGATCCGCGCGATGAAAAAATTGCGAATCTGGAAGCCCAGCTGGCTGAAGCGCAGAAACGTGAACGTGAAGTGATGCTGCGTGCCAAAGCCGACGAAGATAACCTGCGTCGTCGTACCGAGCAGGATATCGAGAAAGCGCACAAATTCGCGCTGGAAAAATTCGTCAATGAACTGCTGCCGGTGATCGACAGCCTGGACCGCGCGCTGGAAGTGGCTGACAAGGCTAACCCGGAGCTGGCGCCGATGGTGGAGGGGATCGAACTGACCCTGAAATCTATGCTGGACGTAGTGCGTAAGTTCGGCGTGGAAGTGATCGCCGACACCAACGTTCCGCTGGATCCGAACGTCCACCAGGCCATTGCGATGGTCGAGTCTGAAGATGTGGCGGCGGGCAACGTGCTGTCCGTGATGCAGAAAGGTTATACCCTGAACGGCCGTACTATTCGCGCCGCGATGGTGACGGTAGCGAAAGCGAAATAACGCTTGCTGCCTTGCTCAACGGCTGCCTGCGGGTGGCCGTTTTTTGTGTCATCGCTCCCGGCGCGAGATAAAAAAACGGCGGGCCGCAGCCCACCGTGATATTAATTCCTTCGCTAGCGCTACTCCGCGACGCTCTCGCGTAATGATTTCACCGGCATCACTTTCACCTGTTTGATCATGTTGTCCTGCACGTCGAGGATATCTATATCGTACTGCTCAATGCGCACGCGGGTGCCCGGGACCGGGATCTCTTCCAGCGCTTCGAGGATAATACCGTTGACGGTGCGGGCTTCATCTTCCGGCAGGTGCCAGTTAAACGCTTTGTTGATTTCGCGAACGTTGGCGCTGCCGTCGATAATCACCGTGCCGTCGTTAAGCGGGGTCACTTCCTCCGCCAGGGTGGGTGACATGGAGGTGGTGAAGTCGCCGACAATCTCTTCAAGAATATCTTCGACGGTGACCAGCCCCTGAATATCGCCGTATTCATCGACCACCAGACCGACTTTCTTTTTATTGCGCTGAAATTTCACCAGCTGGGTGCTGAGCGGCGTGCCTTCCGGCACAAAGTAGATCTCATCTGCCGCCCGCAGCATGATCTCTTTTGTGAACTCTTTCTTCTCCGTCATCAGACGGTAGGCTTCGCGAACGCGCAGCATGCTGATGGCATCGTCCAGCGAATCGCGGTAGAGCACGATGCGGCCATGCGGGGAGTGGGTCAGCTGGCGGACGATAGATTTCCAGTCATCATTGATATCGATGCCGACAATCTCATTGCGCGGCACCATGATGTCGTTAACGCTGACCTTCTCCAGGTCCAGCACCGACAGCAGCATATCCTGATTGCGTCGTGAGATTTGTGAACGGGATTCATTCACAATCGTGCGCAGTTCATCTTTGCTCAGGGCGCTGCTGATGACGGTATCGGTGCGGATGCCCATCATGCGCATCAGTATGCGGGTGATGGTATTCAGCAGCCACACCAGCGGCATCATCAGCACCTGCAGGGGCGCCAACAGGAAGCTGCTGGGGTAGGCGACCTTTTCCGGATAGAGGGCGGCGATGGTCTTCGGCAGCACTTCGGCAAATACCAGCACCACAAAGGTAAGTACGCCGGTGGCGATCGCGACGCCGGCGTCGCCGTACAGGCGCATGCCGACGATGGTGCCCAGCGCCGAGGCGAGAATGTTGACAAGGTTATTGCCGATCAGCACAAGGCTAATCAGGCGGTCCGGCTTGCGCAGCAGCTTCTCCACGCGCTTGGCGGGGCGGTTGCCTTGTTTCGCCATGTGGCGCAACCGGTAGCGGTTCAGCGTCATCATGCCGGTTTCGGAACCGGAGAAATAGGCAGAGATAATCACCATGACGATCAGCGTTATGATCAGCGTGGTGGTGGAGATATGTTCCACGTAGGATTCCTTAAAAGACTTAGCTCACGAACTGCTGCAGCACGCGGCTACCAAAATAGGCCAGCGTCAGCAGACCGGCGCCAGCGACGCTGAACCAGACCACACGACGTCCGCGCCACCCTTCATGATAGTGCCCCCACAGCAGGACGATATAGACGAACCACGCAATAATCGACAGCACCGCTTTATCGATATTTTCGCTGCTGAACAGATTGTGCATGTAGAACAGGCCGCTGCACAGCGTCAGGGTCAGCAGCACCACGCCGACCTGGGTGATGTGGAACATTTTGCGCTCAATGCTCATCAGCGGCGGCATTTCGCTGCTGAAGGCCAGCTTTTTATTCTTGAGCTGGTAGTCGATCCACGCCAGCTGCAGCGCATACAGCGCGGCAATGATCAGCGTGGCGTACGAGAAGAGCGACAGGCCGATATGCACCAGCATCCCCGGGGTGGTTTCCAGGTGAGTGATATATTCGTTAGGCACGAATGTGGCGAAGGCCAGGTTGATCAGCGCGAAGGCATAGACGATAGGCAGCAGCAGCCAGCCGCGATTGCGCGAGGCCACGATAGTCATCACCGTACAGATCATCAGGCTGACCAGCGACCCGACGTTCAGTAAGCTGAGATTTTGCCCGCTCTCGCCGCCGGGGAATATCCGTGCTTCCAGCGCAAAAGCATGGCAGATCAAGGCGATAGTCGCAGATAAAATCGCCATTCGCCGCCAGCTGCTGTTTTTTTGCAGCAAGCCGGGGATAATCAGCGCGAGGCTGACGGAGTAGGCGACAAGGGCGAGTAGAGCAAAAACAGGCATAGGTGTCGGCTGTTGGCTAAATAAGAAAGAGAAGCAGTATAACGTTAGCAGGCCTCTGCTCCAACCGTTGCAGCACATTCAGATTGATGTCGTGTTATACTCCGCCACATTCGTTTTGTGTGTCGCTGCGGCGACCGACCGTTTCCACCTCAGGCGAGAGACAATGTTTGATAATTTAACCGATCGTTTGTCGCGTACGCTGCGCAACATTAGCGGCCGCGGACGCCTTACAGAAGACAATATTAAAGACACCCTGCGCGAAGTGCGCATGGCGCTGCTGGAAGCGGACGTTGCGCTTCCGGTGGTCCGTGATTTCATCAGCCGCGTCAAAGAGAGCGCGGTCGGCCATGAAGTCAATAAAAGCCTGACCCCGGGTCAGGAGTTCGTCAAAATCGTCCGCAACGAGCTGGTGGCGGCGATGGGCGAAGAGAACCAGACGCTCGACCTGGCGGCGCAGCCGCCGGCCGTGGTGCTGATGGCGGGCCTGCAAGGTGCTGGTAAAACCACCAGCGTCGGTAAGCTGGGGAAATTCCTGCGCGAGAAGCACAAGAAGAAAGTGCTAGTCGTTTCCGCGGACGTTTACCGCCCGGCGGCGATCAAACAGCTGGAAACCCTGGCCGAGCAGGTCGGCGTCGATTTCTTCCCGTCTGATGTTGGGCAGAAGCCGGTTGATATCGTCAACGCGGCGCTGAAAGAAGCGAAACTCAAATTCTACGACGTGCTGCTGGTGGATACCGCCGGTCGTCTGCACGTTGACGAAGCGATGATGGACGAAATCAAGCACGTCCACGCCGCCATTAACCCGGTTGAAACCCTGTTCGTCGTCGATGCGATGACCGGTCAGGATGCGGCGAATACCGCGAAGGCCTTTAACGAAGCGCTGCCGCTGACCGGCGTGGTGCTGACCAAAGTGGACGGCGACGCCCGCGGCGGCGCGGCGCTGTCGATTCGCCATATTACCGGCAAGCCGATTAAATTCCTCGGCGTCGGCGAGAAAACCGAAGCGCTGGAGCCGTTCCATCCGGACCGCGTCGCTTCCCGTATCCTCGGCATGGGCGACGTGCTGTCGCTGATCGAAGATATCGAGAGCAAGGTTGACCGCGCGCAGGCCGAGAAGCTGGCCTCCAAGCTGAAGAAAGGCGACGGTTTCGACCTCACCGACTTCCTTGAGCAGCTGCGCCAGATGAAAAACATGGGCGGCATGGCCAGCCTGATGGGCAAGCTGCCGGGCATGGGGCAGATCCCGGACAACGTGAAAGCGCAGATGGACGACAAAGTGCTGGTGCGTATGGAAGCGATCATCAACTCGATGACCCTGAAAGAGCGCGCTAAGCCGGAAATCATCAAAGGCTCGCGTAAGCGCCGTATCGCCGCCGGCTGCGGCATGCAGGTGCAGGATGTGAACCGTCTGCTCAAGCAGTTCGACGACATGCAGCGCATGATGAAGAAGATGAAGTCGAAAGGCGGCATGATGAAGATGATGCGCGGGATGAAAGGGATGATGCCGCCAGGCTTCCCGGGTCGTTAAAAACAAGGGCATAAGGTTATCTTGTTTGCCATTTTAGCGCCGGGGTGTGCTCGCCATCCTCACGTACTACCTGTACGTTACAGTGGTTGCGCACACGCTGGTACTAAACTGGCTGCACCGCCGACGGCCTTTTACAGCAGACTTATCAACTGCTGATTGCATTTTCCCCAGAAATCAGTAAAATTTTCGGGCTTTTAATATGACACCGGGCTCCGTTCCTCGATGGGGCCCGGTTGTTTTATTCACACAAGAGGATGTTATGGTAACTATTCGTTTAGCACGTCACGGCGCTAAAAAGCGTCCGTTCTACCAGGTTGTTGTCACCGACAGCCGTAATGCACGCAACGGTCGCTTCATCGAGCGCGTTGGTTTCTTCAACCCGATCGCTAACGGTGCGGAAGAAGAAACTCGCCTGGATCTGGATCGTATCGCTCACTGGGTTGGCCAGGGCGCTACTGTTTCCGATCGCGTTGCCGCGCTGATCAAAGCCGCTAACAAAGCAGCTTAATCTGTCACGGTGGTCATGATGAGCAAGCAACACACCGCGCAAGCACCTGTTGATCCGATCGTATTGGGGAAAATGGGTTCTTCCTACGGTATCCGTGGTTGGCTCAGAGTGTTTTCCTCCACCGAAGACGCCGAAAGCATTTTTGACTATCAGCCCTGGTTAATCCAGAAGGCGGGTCAGTGGCAGGTCGTTGAGCTGGAAAGCTGGCGCCACCACAATCAGGACATCATCATCAAGCTGAAAGGCGTTGACGATCGTGATGCCGCGAATCTACTGACTAATTGCGAAATTATCGTGGATTCATCGCAGTTGCCGGAGCTGGAAGAGGGTGACTACTACTGGAAAGACCTGATGGGCTGCCAGGTAGTTACGACGGAAGGCTATAGCCTCGGTAAAGTCATCGATATGATGGAAACCGGGTCGAATGACGTGCTCGTCATCAAGGCAAACCTGAAAGATGCATTTGGTATCAAGGAGCGGTTGGTTCCGTTCCTCGATGGGCAGGTTATCAAGAAAGTCGATCTCACTACGCGTACTATCGAAGTAGATTGGGATCCTGGTTTTTAAATTCTCCGGATAAACGGTAAAAGACGGCGCTATGTGGATTGGCATAATTAGCCTGTTTCCTGAAATGTTCCGCGCAATTACCGATTACGGGGTAACTGGCCGGGCAGTAAAAAATGGCCT
Source organism: Klebsiella sp. P1927 (assembly GCF_018204675.1). Taxonomy (NCBI): domain Bacteria; kingdom Pseudomonadati; phylum Pseudomonadota; class Gammaproteobacteria; order Enterobacterales; family Enterobacteriaceae; genus Klebsiella; species Klebsiella sp. P1927. Next base: position 919,981 of record NZ_CP073377.1, read on the forward strand.
GCTGAGCATCGAAAGCTGGAGTCCTCGCGACTTCACGCATGACCGGCACCGTACCGTGGACGATCGTCCTTACGGCGGCGGACCGGGGATGCTAATGATGGTGCAACCCTTACGGGATGCCATTCATGCAGCAAAAGCCGCGGCAGGTGAAGGCGCGAAGGTGATTTATCTGTCACCTCAGGGACGCAAGCTTGATCAAGCGGGCGTCAGCGAACTGGCAACGAATCAGAAACTGATTCTGGTGTGCGGTCGCTACGAAGGGATAGACGAGCGCGTAATCCAAACCGAAATTGACGAAGAATGGTCAATCGGCGATTACGTTCTCAGCGGTGGTGAGTTACCGGCAATGACGCTGATTGACTCCGTTTCCCGGTTCATTCCGGGAGTACTGGGCCATGAAGCATCGGCAACGGAAGATTCCTTTGCTGATGGGTTGCTGGATTGCCCCCACTATACCCGTCCTGAAGTGTTAGAGGAGATGGAAGTACCGCCAGTATTGCTGTCGGGAAACCATGCTGAGATACGTCGCTGGCGTCTGAAGCAGTCGCTGGGCCGCACCTGGCTTAGAAGACCTGAACTTCTGGAAAACCTGGCTCTGACTGAAGAGCAAGCAAAGCTGCTGGCGGAGTTCAAAACTGAACACGCGCAACAGCAGCATAAACATGATGGGCAGGCGTGAGCCCCCAATATCAGTTTACCCAGGATAAGAGATTAAATTATGAGCAACATTATTAAGCAACTTGAACAAGAACAGATGAAGCAGGACGTACCTTCCTTCCGTCCGGGTGATACCGTGGAAGTGAAAGTATGGGTTGTTGAAGGTTCCAAAAAACGTCTGCAGGCATTCGAGGGCGTGGTTATCGCTATTCGTAACCGCGGTCTGCACTCTGCATTCACTGTTCGCAAAATTTCCAACGGCGAAGGCGTTGAGCGTGTCTTCCAGACTCACTCTCCGGTAGTTGACAGCATTGCTGTTAAACGTCGTGGTGCTGTACGTAAAGCTAAACTGTACTACCTGCGTGAGCGCACTGGTAAGTCTGCTCGTATCAAAGAGCGTCTTAACTAAGATTCGCTTTCGCGACATCCTGATAGAAAGGGCTGGCCAGATGGCTGGCCCTTTTTTTATCTTTGTTGTAACCATCGTGATGTAAATCATTTACAATACGCCCTCTATACGGAGGGGCGGTGGTCAGCAACAGTTTTCAGCAAACGACACCTAAACGGCGAGCCGCCTGGCTGGCGCTGTTGGCGATCCTGCTGATCGTGGTGGCCCCGCTAATCTCCGTCTCCCTGCAAAAAGACCCCATGAGCGCCATGCCCGGCATGCACCACGCCATGATGATGGATAGCTCGTCCGCGAGCATGGCGCAGATGCCCGGGCACAAGATGGCGATGATGCACAGCACAGACGGCGCCACGCATACCGGACACGAAATGCCGCTGGACCATGCCGAAGCGTGTGGCTATTGCGTGCTGTTAGCCCATGTCCCGGGGCTCCTTTTCGCGCTGGCGCTGTTCGTCGCCATGCTTCTGCGGCGCATTCGCCTGCCGGTTTCTCGCCCGGTATTAAAGCACTGGCACTACTTTCCCTGGCTCTACCCCGAAACCCGCGCCCCGCCGCGGCTGTCTGCTTTTTCCCTTTAATAAAAATCAATCTGCGCACCGCGCAACGACCTCTTTTGCTTTAAAAAAGGAAAAGTATGACAACCTGCACCTCGCGCGCGGCATGGCTGAACCTGCTGCGTCGCCTCCATTTCTATATTGGTCTGTTTATCGGACCGTTTATCTTTGTCGCTGCCCTGACCGGTACGTTGTACGTGGCGACGCCGCAGCTGGAAAACTGGCTCTATCACGACGCGCTGCATGGCCTTGCCGAGGGGACTCCGCAGCCGCTCAGCGCCCAGATTGCGGTGGCCGAAGAAGCGACCCAGGGCAATCTGCGGCTGCTGGCGGTGCGTCCGGCGCCTGCGTTGGGCGAGACCACGCGCATTATGTTTGCCGATCCGGGTCTCGGAGAGTCGGAATCCCGGGCTATTTTTGTCGATCCGATCGCGCTGCGGGTGAAGGGCGATATGACGGTCTACGGCACCAGCGGCATCCTGCCGCTGCGCCAGTGGATTGATTATGCGCATCGCTCTCTGCTGCTGGGCGACAGCGGGAGGTTATACAGCGAACTGGCCGCCTCCTGGATGTGGGTGGCCGCGCTCGGAGGCATTGCCCTGTGGGCGATGACGCGTCCAAAACGGCGGCTGAATAACGCCCTGCAGAATCATCGTCGGCTGCACGTGACGCTGGGCTGGGGCTTACTGGTGGGTATGCTGCTCTTCTCCGCCACCGGCCTGACCTGGTCGCAATGGGCCGGCGGCAATGTGGACAAAATGCGGGCAGCGTTCGGCTGGCTGACGCCGCAGGTCAATACCCAGCTGCATGGCGAGATGCCGATGACGCACGATCCCCATGCCGGACATCATATGGATGCGATGGCCATGGCCCAGCATCAGCCGGCGCTGCAGTTGGCCCAGTTTGACCAGGCGCTGGCGGCGGCCCGTCAGGCGGGGCTGAACGCCAGCCGGCTGGAGATCCGTCCGCCAGTGTCAGACGACCGCGCCTGGACGGTGAATGAGATCGACCGTCGCTGGCCGACGCAGGTGGACGCGGTGGCGATCGATGGCGCCACGATGCAGGTGGTGGATCGCACGCGTTTTGCCGACTTTCCGCTGATGGCGAAGCTCACCCGCTGGGGCGTCGATTTCCATATGGGGATCCTCTTTGGTCTGGCGAATCAGCTGCTGCTGGTGGGATTTGGCTGCGCGCTGTGCGTTACCATCGGGGTGGGGTACCGATTATGGTGGATCCGCCGTCCGCCTCAGGCGGCCTGGGATCCGGCGCATTCGCTGCTGCAGGCGTGGCTGTCGCTCGCCTGGCCTGCCCGAAGCCTGGTGCTTGGGCTGGCGTTTGCCCTTGGATTGGCCATGCCGTTAATGGGAGCCAGCCTGCTGCTGTTCATTGCCGTTGACTACCTGCGCTGGCGCGCGGCAACGGCAATGAGGATGATGAAGTCCAGCGACTAAGTGAAGACTTACGGCGTGCTGATGACCACCGTTACCCGGCGGTTTTCGGCGCGCCCGGCCGCCGTGTCGTTGCTGGCGATCGGGTATTTTTTGCCAAGGCCGCGGGTGACTAAATTACTGCGTGGGACATGAGCGCCTTCCGCCCAGGCATCGGCCACGCTGTTGGCCCGCTTAAGCGACAGGGCTTCATTGTAGCTATCTTCACCATAATTATCGGTATGGCCTTCAAGGCGGCTATGGGTGATCCCGGTAGCCGCCAGCCGCGAGGCCATCGTGATGATCTGCTGGCGGCTGTCGGGACGTAGTCGGTAGTCATTCTTGTCAAACAGGATGCTATCGGATAAGCCCAGGGACCAATCGCCATTGCTTTCAGTGAAGCCGTAAGATTTCATCGCCGCCACCTGCTCCGGGGTAAATTTTCCCTGAGGAGCCTGGCAACCTGTCAAAAGCGCCGCCGCCATCAGGGCGGGGACGAAATATTTTCTGATCATAATGAGTCCTTTATTATTTCAGCGTCTGCTGGATACGTTGGTTTTTCATCCGATACATATTCTGATCGGCAAGTTCTTGCAGTGATTCCGCGGTGGCGTGCTCCCACGCCAGGGCATAACCGACGCTCAGCGAGAGCGTGGCGCTATGACCGTTGTGCAGGTTGAATGGCGGAAGAAATTGTTCCGTTAGCGCCTGGCACAGGGCCTGCACTTCTGCTTCCGAGCGCACCTCGCGCAGCAGAACGGCAAACTCATCGCCGCCAAGACGCCACGCCAGATGGCGTTTACCGGCAAAAGTCATCAGGCGGCTGGCGACCTCCATCAGCACTTTATCGCCCGCCGCATGCCCCCAGTTGTCGTTAATCAGTTTGAAATTATCGCCATCAAGAAACAGCAATGCCGAGGTTTGATGATCGACTTCATTCTGCATCAGCTCGGCGAGCGCGTTACGAAAGGCGGCGCGGTTAGCCAGGCCGGTCAACGGATCGTGTAACGAACTGCGCAACAGCTGCGCGTTTTTGGCCTGCAGCTGGCGCTGCCAGTCCTCCATTTCCCCCAGCAGGCTGTTAAAGTCCTGGGCGAAAAGATGGAACTCCTCGATACGCTCCTCCGGCACCCGCCGGGAGAAGTGGCGGTTTTCACGTATATCATGCACGACCTCAGTGATGCTCTGCAGGGCGGCGACGATCCCCCGGTGTAGGGAGTGGGTCAGCAGCAGGGCGATGAACGAGGCGAGCAGAATGCTGCCGGTCAGCACCAGAATCGAGATACCGAGAAAGTGGCTAATCAGTTCATCAAGCGCGGTCAATCTCAGCTCGCCGATTTGTTTGCCCTGGTGCCAGATGGGCTGCACCGTGGGCTCCGGAAACAGCCATTTACTGATAAGCCCGCTCACTTGCTCTTTATTGGCCAGCGGTTCATGGCGCCACGCGGCGAAGTGCTGCATCTGGCCGTTTAGCACGATTGCCTGGGAGATCTGCCCTTGCTTGCCCAACGACGCGAGGGTCTCCTCTGCCGCCGCGCTGTCGCCAAACACCAGGGCGGCTTCGAGGCTGCGCCCCATGGTCGCGGCAGTGAGCTCAAGATTTTTCTGCGCGTACTGCTTGAGCGTGAAGATTGAGGCTGTACTTAGCAGCAGCCAGACCAGCGTCATGGAGATCACCACGCTTATCACGCTAATGCGACGGAGCGCGCGTTTGAAAGTCGGGCGCGGAGTCTGTGAAAAGTCCTTATTCATGTGGTTTCTTCCGGGCAAGCATCAGAACGTCCGGGTTAACCCGAACCCCGCTGTGCGTCAGAACGTCCAGATTAACGGAGAAGCGGACCCGGTCGTCATTGATGATCAGGCAAAACGCGCTACCAATTGAACAATCCGTATTTTGTTCTGCGATGAGTAACAGCGGCCTCGGGCCATAGCGGCGAGTGAGTTCTGACTGTTCAGTCGGCGATTCGCTGCCAAAATAAAAACCATCGCAGGTCGTTTTTAACGCTTCTTCACGATTACGTACTATCACCGGTTGATAGGGTAATGCATCCGGATCTTCATGAGCCAGGCTATGGGTGAAGCGTGATGAGGCAAAAATGCACAGCTTTGGCGCTCCTGTTAATGACGGCCAACGGGTGTAGGTCACGATCCCGGAAACAATAGCGCGAACATGTTCTGAAGGTCCGGCAGCAAAAACAGGAGATACCGCGATGAGAAAAAATACAGTCAATAAAAGACGGTGTAATACTGTCATTAACGCTTCCGTCAAAGTCGCCATAGCGCGGGAAAAGCCGCTGCCGATGCCCGGCGAAGAATACCACTGTTAATAAAACCCGTCATTAGATGCGCCCTTTGCTTTGGGACAATTCTCACCAGGATTTTTCGTAGTACCGATACCGTGGGTGCGCAAGTTTGGCTTGTTTTTTCTATGTGTAAATATTGTTATACGCATCGCGCCATTGTGAGTGGCAATTAATTCGTTGGTGTAAATTAAAATTTACGGAATATGGATTGAATTCTTTACTTTGTGTGGTATCGTTACGTCATGCCCTCTGAGGCAACCCTTATCGCAAACGAGCTACACAGGATCGCAATCATGCAAAAAGACGCGCTGAACAACGTACATATTACCGACGAACATGTATTAATGACCCCGGAGCAACTGAAGGCGGAATTCCCGCTGAGCGTCGAGCAGGAAGCGCAGATCGCGCACGCCCGTCAGACCATTTCGGATATCATCGCCGGTCGCGATCCGCGCCTGCTGGTGGTATGTGGTCCTTGCTCCATTCACGATCCGGAAGCCGCGATTGAATATGCTCGTCGGTTTAAAGCCCTTGCCGCAGAGGTCAGCGATAGCCTCTACCTGGTGATGCGCGTCTATTTTGAAAAACCCCGTACCACCGTCGGCTGGAAGGGGCTGATTAACGATCCGCACATGGATGGTTCGTTTGATGTTGAAGGCGGCCTGAAGATTGCGCGTCGTCTGCTGGTCGAGCTCGTCAATATGGGACTGCCGCTGGCGACGGAAGCGCTGGATCCCAACAGCCCGCAGTACCTCGGGGATCTGTTCAGCTGGTCCGCTATCGGCGCGCGTACCACGGAATCACAAACGCACCGCGAAATGGCCTCTGGCCTGTCGATGCCGGTCGGCTTTAAAAACGGTACCGACGGTAGCCTGGCTACGGCCATCAACGCCATGCGCGCCGCGGCGATGCCGCACCGTTTCGTCGGCATCAACCAGGCCGGGCAGGTCTGCCTGCTGCAAACGCAGGGTAATCCGAACGGCCATGTGATCCTCCGCGGCGGCAAGGCGCCGAACTACGGTCCGGAAGATGTGGCGAAATGCGAAAAAGAGATGGCGCAGGCGGGACTGAAGCCGTCGCTGATGGTAGATTGCAGTCATGGGAACTCCAATAAAGATTTCCGCCGCCAGCCGGCCGTGGCTGAATCCGTGGTCGCGCAGATCAAAGATGGCAACCGCTCCATTATCGGCCTGATGATCGAAAGTAATATCCACGAAGGCAATCAGTCCTCTGAACAGCCGCGTGAGGCGATGAAATACGGCGTCTCGGTGACGGATGCCTGCATCAGCTGGGAGACTACCGAGGCGCTGCTGCGTGAACTGGATAAGGATCTCCGCGGCCACCTGGCGGCCCGTTTGGTTTAAGAGGAAAGTATGGTTGCTGAACTGACCGCGTTACGCGATCAAATTGATGAAGTGGATAAAGCGTTGCTTAGCCTGCTGGCTAAGCGTCTGGAGCTGGTGGCCGAAGTCGGCGAGGTGAAGAGCCAGTATGGCCTGCCGATTTACGTCCCGGAGCGCGAGTCGGCGATGCTCGCCTCCCGACGTGAAGAGGCGGCTGCGCTCGGCGTACCACCGGATCTGATCGAGGACGTTCTGCGTCGCGTGATGCGGGAATCCTATTCCAGCGAAAACGACAAAGGCTTCAAAACCCTGCAGCCGAATCTGCGGCCAGTGGTCATCGTCGGCGGCGGTGGGCAGATGGGGCGTCTGTTTGAGAAGATGTTAACGCTGTCCGGCTACCAGGTGCGTATTCTGGAAAAAAACGATTGGGCCCGGGCGGCGGATATCGTCGCCGATGCCGGCATGGTTATCGTCAGCGTACCGATTCACACCACCGTGGAGACGATCGGCAGGCTGCCGCCCCTTCCGGCGGATTGCATTCTGGTTGACCTTGCCTCGGTGAAAGCGGAGCCGCTGCAGGCGATGCTGGCGGCGCATCAGGGCCCGGTTCTTGGCCTGCACCCGATGTTCGGTCCGGACAGCGGCAGCCTGGCGAAGCAGGTGGTGGTCTATTGTGATGGCCGCCAGCCGGAGGCCTATCAGTGGTTCCTCGAACAAATCCAGGTTTGGGGCGCGCGGCTGCACCGCATCAGCGCCGTTGAGCACGATCAGAACATGGCCTTTATTCAGGCGCTGCGCCACTTTGCCACCTTCGCCTATGGCCTGCACCTGGCGGAAGAGAATGTACGTCTTGAGCAACTGCTGGCGCTCTCGTCACCCATTTACCGACTGGAGCTGGCGATGGTAGGCCGTCTGTTTGCCCAGGATCCGCAGCTGTACGCCGATATTATTATGTCATCGGAAAACAACCTGGCGCTGATTAAGCGCTACTACCAGCGTTTCGGCGAAGCGATCGGCCTGCTGGAGCAGGGCGATAAGCAGGCGTTTATCGACAGCTTCCGTAAAGTCGAACACTGGTTTGGCGATTACGCTCAGCGTTTCCAGAGCGAGAGCCGCACGCTGCTGCGTCAGGCGAACGATAATCGGCAGTAAAGCGAAAAAGATGTATACAATAAAGCCAGCGACCGCTGGCTTTTTTTATAGGGATGACAACGATGGCTGAACCACAACCGCTGTTTGACTACACCGGATACCTGCCGGAATGCCCGACCTGGAGCGAGGCAGAGCAGGCCCTCTACTGGGCTGATATCATGGAATGTGAAATTCACCGCTACGATATCCGCAGCGGAGAACACCAGGTGCTGCAGTTTCCAGAGGAGGTCGGCTGTTTTGCCCTGCGCGAGAAGGGCGGGTTTATCGTTGCATTGCGCAGCGGCATCTGGCTGACCGACGCCCACGGCCTGCTGCGGCGGAAAGTCTGCGATAACCCGAGCAACCCGGAGCTGGCGCGGTTTAACGACGGCGGGACCGATCGCGATGGGCGCTTTTATGCCGGTACCTTCTGGGGGCCTGGGGATTACAACGGCGCGCTGCTGATGCGAGTGGATAACGACCTGCAGCCGAAAGTGATCCAGTGTGACATCCATGGCGCCAATGGCCTGGCCTTTAGCGCCGACCGGCGCTGGATGTATACCTCTGATACGCCGAACGCCGTGATCTACCGTACGCCGCTGGATGAGCAGGGTGAGCCTGGCCGACGCGAAGTCTTTCGCCGTTTTCAGCCTGGCGAAGGGATCCCTGACGGGGCGGCGATCGACGTGGAGGGATGTTACTGGAGCGCAATGTTTGACGGCTGGCGGATCGCCCGTTTCTCGCCGCTGGGCGAGGAGCTGGAATCCTACCCGATGCCGGTTCGTTGCCCGACGATGGTCTGCTTCGGCGGGGCGGATATGAAAACGCTCTATATCACCACCACCCGGGAAAACATGGAGGACGATGAGCTGGCGCAGTATCCGCTGTCAGGCGCCATCTTCACCCTGCCGGTAGCGGTGGCAGGGATGAAGAAATTACCGTTCCGCGAATGTTAAACCGGATCCACCGGGACCACGTTTTCGCTAGGGTAGCAGCCGAGGACCTTCATGGAGCGGGTGATATCCGCCAGCTCCTTCAGCGCCTTGCGCATGGGCAGCGAATCCAGGTTGGCCTGAATATCGAGATAAAACATCTCTTCCCAGGGATTGCCGTGGATCGGGCGGGATTCCAGTTTGGTCATGATCAGATTGTGGTTGCGCAGCACCAGCAGGGCTTCCACCAGGGCGCCCGCCTGCTGACCGGTCGCCATTAACAGCGTGGTCTTGGCCGGCACCTGGTCGGAGACGTTCACCGCTTTGCGCGCCAGGACGAGGAAGCGCGTGATGTTCTGCGTCTGGTTGGCCTGGCAGTGCTCCAGCACCTGCAGACCATACAGAGCGCCGCCCGCTTCGCTACCCAGGGCCGCGACGGCCGGGGAGTTCGCCTGCGCCACTTTTTCCATTGCCGCCGAGGTGCTCTCGGTATACTCAATCTTCCAGTGCGGGTAGCGGCTCAGGTATTGGCTGCACTGCTGGAACGGCTGCGGATGGCTGTAAACGGTCTGAATTTTATCGGCATCCGTCGAGGTGCTCACCAGTACGCAATGATCGATAGGGATCGTCAGCTCGCCAACGATCGACAGGCTGGTGTGCTGCAGCAGATCGTAGACGTCGTTGATCCCGCCGGAGCTGGTGTTTTCAATCGGCACCACCGCGTAATCGGCCTGGCCGGTTTCTACCTGATTAAAAATATCGGCGAACTTCGCGCAGCCGCTCTCAATAAACTGCTCAAAGTGGCGAGCGGCGTACTGACGCGCCGCCAGATGCGAGTAAGAGCCCTTGGGACCGAGGAACGCCACGCGGGCCGAATGCGGGTTAATTTTATTCAGATGCTGCTGCAGCAGGGTTTGCTGGGTAAGAACAGAGTCTTCGATAATCAGCTGGAACAGGCGGGTGATATAGTGCGCATCCAGATTATGGCGCTTGCCGATAGTCATCAGGCGCTCCAGCAGATCGCGTTCGCGGTCAATATCACGCACCGGACGATGGGAGGCCAGTTTGGCTTTTCCAACCTCAACAGCCAGTCCGCGGCGCTCCGCCAGCAGAGCAAGCAGCTTCTCGTCCAGGGCGCTTATCTTATCGCGCAGCGCCAGTAATGGGTTTTCCTCGGTCATAGATGTTGCCTTTGTTGTTATCAAATAAAAAAGGCCTCCCGGGTGGGAGGCCTTATTGTTCGTCTTCGCATTCTTTCTTATACGACGAATTGCCTCCCGGTCAGGGGAAGGTAAAAAAGAATGCGAAGAAGAACGGGACAAGTTTCATGGTAAATTCCTTTAGGTAGTGGGGATTACAGTACCTGTACTGTTTTCACTCTGTCAATAAAAAACGCGCCCGAAGGCGCGTGGCATGACACAACTTAAGTTAAGGATTACTCTTCTTCTTCCACAAAGCCTGCCTCTTTCACCGACGTCGCGGCGCGGCGGGCTTCCCCTTTGTGTTGCACTTTATTGAGCTGCCGTTCCAGCTTGTTGATCAATTCGTTAATGGCGGCGTACATATCTTCATGACGCGCACTGGCAACCAGATGGCCGTTTGGCGTGTTGATGGTTGCATCAGCGATAAAACCCTGCGGCTCCTTAGACAGAATGATGTGCGGGTTGATTAAATGAGTTTGCCACTTATCCAGTTTGGCGAGACGGTCTGCGACATGCTGGCGGATTGCCGGAGTAATTTCCATTTGTTTACTGGTAATGTTCATTGTCATAAATTTTACCTCTTGTCTTTCCCGTCTTGGTGAATCCAGCATACCTTTCCCAATGTCAAAATGTGTGATCTAAATCACATTTTATTGTCACTTTTTGTCAACAAATTCATTTTGTGAGACAGGGCAGGAAGAAGTGAGATTTTACTTGTCGAACCCGATAAAGCAGGCCATATTTGATGAGTTAACCCGGCGCTAAACCGCTTCAGCTTGCCGGGAAACGTATAAAAAAACGGCAGCCAGTGGCTGCCGTTTGCGATCGATGAGTCAGGCTCAGGTGTTCTTGCTGTTCGCGGCGATAATCTTCGCGACTTTGTCCGCCTGAGCGTTCATTTGCATCTGACGATAGGCGTTTTCCATCTTCGGCAGGGCATCGCGGGTGGCCTGGGTATCCGGATAATTACGCATCATCCCTTCCACACGGTTAACCACGGCAACCCATGCGCCACGATCGGTGTAGTAATCCACGACCGACAGCTCATATTTGGCCAGACGATCTTTCAGGAACACCATGCGTTTATAGGCGTCAGTGGCGTACTGGCTGTTCGGATAACCACGCACCAGTTTGGAGAAGTCATTGAAGGCATCGCGCGCGTGCTGCGGATCGCGGTCGGAGCGATCAACGCCGAAGAAGCCCTGCAGGGCGCTGTCATCCAGGGCCATGTTGGTCAGGCCGCGCATATAGATGACATAGTCGATGTTCGGATGGGTGGGGTTCAAACGCATGAAGCGATCGATAGCCGCCTGAGCCAGAGGAAGATCGGCGTTTTTATAATACGCATAAATCAGATCCAGCTGTACCTGTTGGGAATAAGGGCCGAATGGATAACGATTATCCAACGCTTCCAGTTGCGTTATCGCCTGTTTCCAGTTACCGTCCTGCAGTTTTTGCTGGGCGGTCGCGTAGATTTCATTCGGCGGATTATCAGGCACCTCTTCCTTAGAGCCGGAGCAACCCACCAAAGCCAGGCTCAGTGTGGCGGCTGCCACCAGGTATTTCATGCGCGTCATGACGTTTTGACTTCCTCAAAATGTTTATGCGGGAGAATCTCTGTTCCTGCTCCCGATTAAGACCAGCTACAATAGCACACTATATTAAACGGCAAAGCCGTAAAACCCAACGTTAAACGAAGAAGCTGTATATGGCACAACGAGTACAACTCACCGCAACGGTGACCGAAAATCAACTCGGTCAACGCTTAGATCAGGCTTTGGCCGAATTGTTCCCTGATTATTCGCGATCGCGGATAAAAGAATGGATCCTCGACCAACGCGTATTAGTCAATGGCACCATTGGCGATAAACCGAAAGAAAAAGTGCTGGGGGGAGAACGCATCGCTATCGATGTGGAAATCGAAGAAGAGGCGCGCTTCCAGCCGCAGGATATTCCGCTCAATATCGTTTACGAAGATGATGACATCATCGTGATCAATAAACCGCGCGATCTGGTTGTACATCCTGGCGCGGGCAACCCTGACGGTACTGTGCTGAATGCGCTGCTGCACTACTATCCGCCTATTGCCGATGTGCCGCGCGCGGGTATTGTTCATCGTCTGGATAAAGACACCACCGGTCTGATGGTGGTGGCGAAAACCATTCCGGCGCAAACCCGGCTGGTGGAGTCGCTGCAGTTGCGCGAGATCACCCGTGAATACGAAGCGGTGGCGATCGGTCATATGACCGCCGGTGGCACAGTGGAAGAGCCGATCAGCCGTCACCCGACCAAGCGTACCCATATGGCGGTGCATCCGATGGGCAAACCGGCGGTGACCCACTACCGCATTATGGAACATTTCCGCATCCATACCCGCCTGCGTCTGCGTCTGGAAACCGGTCGTACACATCAGATCCGCGTGCATATGTCGCATATCACCCATCCGCTGGTGGGTGACCAGGTCTATGGCGGCCGGCCGCGTCCGCCGAAGGGCGCGTCGGAGGAGTTCATCACCGCGCTGCGTAAATTCGACCGCCAGGCGCTGCATGCCACCATGCTGCGCCTGTATCACCCGATCTCCGGCATTGAAATGGAGTGGCACGCGCCCATCCCGCAGGATATGGTCGAGCTCATCGAGGCGATGCGCGCCGATTTTGAAGCCCATAAGGACGATATTGACTGGTTATGACGAAACTGATTGTACCGCAGTGGCCAATGCCCGGCAGCGTGGCGGCCTGTAGTTCTACCCGCATCGGCGGCGTGAGTCTGCCGCCCTATGACTCGCTCAACCTGGGCGCCCATTGCGGCGACAATCTGCAGGATGTCGAAGAAAACCGGCGGCGGATGTTTGCCGCCGGCGGCTTGCCGTCTTACCCGGTTTGGCTGGAGCAGGTCCATGGCACCGAGGTTCTGACGCTGGACGGCGGACCCTATCCGTCGAAACGCGCGGATGCTTCTTATAGTCGTACGCCAGGGACCGTCTGCGCGGTGATGACCGCTGACTGCCTGCCGGTGCTGTTCTGTAACCGCGACGGCACCGAAGTCGCCGCGGCGCACGCGGGATGGCGCGGCTTATGCGAAGGGGTTCTGGAAGCGACGGTTGCTCGTTTCGCCGATAAAGCCGAAAATATTATGGCGTGGCTGGGGCCCGCCATCGGTCCGCAGGCGTTTGAGGTGGGACCGGAAGTCCGGGATGCCTTTATGGCGAAGGACAAGAATGCGCACCGGGCTTTTCGTCCGGCAGGCGAAAAATATTTTGCTGATATCTACCAACTGGCGCGGCAGCGTCTGGCAAACGTCGGCGTTGAGCTGATTTTCGGCGGCGATCGCTGCACGCTAAGCGAAAAGGATGATTTTTTCTCTTACCGGCGCGACAAGACCACCGGTCGTATGGCAAGTTTCATTTGGCTGATATAACCTAGAGAATCAAGACGATCCAGAAGGCAAACTTATTTTTCACATAGTTCGGGTCTTTAACCTTGAATAATTGAGGGATGACCTCATTTAATCTCCAGTAGCAAATTTGACCTGTTTATGGGAGGAGTTATGCGTCTGGATCGTCTTACCAATAAATTCCAGCTTGCTCTTGCCGATGCCCAGTCGCTCGCACTCGGGCACGACAACCAATTCATCGAACCTCTTCATTTAATGAGCGCCTTGCTGAATCAGGAAGGGGGATCGGTACGTCCTTTATTAACCTCGGCGGGCGTGAATGCCGGGAAACTGCGCACTGACATCGAACAGGCCTTGAGCCGTTTACCGCAGGTGGAAGGCACCGGCGGCGATGTGCAACCTTCTCAGGATTTAGTGCGGATCCTCAACCTTTGCGACAAGCTGGCGCAAAAGAAAAAGGACAACTTTATTTCGTCGGAACTGTTCGTTCTGGCGGCGCTTGAATCACGCGGTACGCTGACCGACCTTTTAAAATCCGCCGGAGCAACAACCGCCAACGTGACTCAGGCGATTGAACAAATGCGCGGAGGGGAAAGCGTGAACGATCAGGGTGCCGAAGACCAACGTCAGGCATTGAAGAAATTTACCGTCGATCTCACCGAGCGTGCCGAGCAGGGCAAGCTGGATCCGGTGATCGGCCGTGATGAAGAGATTCGCCGTACCATTCAGGTACTGCAGCGTCGTACCAAAAACAACCCGGTGCTGATCGGTGAACCCGGGGTGGGTAAAACGGCAATCGTCGAAGGCCTGGCGCAGCGTATCGTCAACGGCGAAGTACCAGAAGGGCTGAAAGGCCGTCGGGTATTGGCGCTGGATATGGGGGCGCTGGTGGCCGGGGCGAAATACCGCGGTGAGTTTGAAGAGCGTCTGAAAGGCGTGCTGACCGACCTGTCAAAACAGGAAGGCAACGTCATTCTGTTTATCGACGAACTGCATACCATGGTGGGCGCTGGTAAAGCCGACGGCGCGATGGATGCGGGTAATATGCTGAAGCCGGCGCTGGCGCGTGGTGAACTGCACTGCGTCGGGGCGACGACGCTTGATGAATACCGTCAGTACATCGAAAAAGACGCCGCGCTGGAACGTCGCTTCCAGAAAGTGTTCGTCGCCGAGCCTTCGGTAGAAGATACCATCGCGATTCTGCGCGGTCTGAAAGAACGTTATGAGCTGCACCACCACGTGCAGATCACTGACCCGGCTATCGTGGCGGCGGCGACCTTATCGCATCGCTATATTGCCGACCGTCAGCTGCCGGATAAAGCCATCGACCTCATCGATGAGGCGGCATCCAGCATCCGTATGCAGATTGACTCCAAACCGGAAGAGCTGGACCGCCTCGATCGGCGTATTATCCAGCTGAAACTGGAACAGCAGGCGCTGAAGAAAGAGTCTGATGAGGCGAGCCTGAAGCGTCTTGATATGCTCAACGAGGAGCTGGCGGATAAAGAACGGCAGTACTCGGTGCTGGAAGAAGAGTGGAAAGCGGAAAAAGCGTCGCTCTCCGGCACCCAGACCATCAAAGCTGAGCTGGAGCAGGCGAAAATCGCCATCGAACAGGCGCGCCGCGTCGGCGATCTGGCGCGGATGTCCGAGCTGCAGTACGGCAAAATTCCGGAACTGGAGAAACAGCTGGCGGCGGCCACTCAGTCCGAAGGGAAAACCATGCGTCTGCTGCGTAATAAAGTGACGGATGCTGAAATCGCCGAAGTGCTGGCCCGCTGGACCGGTATCCCGGTCTCCCGCATGATGGAAAGCGAGCGCGACAAACTGCTGCGTATGGAGCAGGAGCTGCATCATCGGGTGATTGGCCAGGATGAGGCGGTTGAAGCGGTATCCAACGCCATTCGCCGCAGCCGCGCCGGGCTGTCCGATCCGAACCGGCCGATTGGTTCGTTCCTGTTCCTCGGTCCAACCGGGGTCGGTAAAACCGAGCTGTGTAAAACGCTGGCTAACTTTATGTTCGACAGCGACGACGCGATGGTGCGTATCGATATGTCCGAGTTTATGGAGAAACACTCCGTCTCGCGTCTGGTCGGTGCGCCTCCGGGATACGTCGGCTATGAAGAGGGAGGTTACCTGACCGAGGCGGTGCGCCGTCGTCCTTATTCCGTCATCCTGCTGGATGAAGTGGAAAAAGCGCACCCGGATGTGTTCAACATTCTGCTGCAGGTACTCGACGACGGGCGTCTCACCGACGGGCAGGGGAGAACGGTCGACTTCCGTAATACGGTAGTCATCATGACCTCGAACCTCGGTTCCGATCTGATTCAGGAACGGTTCGGCGAGCTGGACTACGGACATATGAAGGACCTGGTGCTGGGGGTAGTCAGCCAGAACTTCCGTCCGGAGTTCATCAACCGTATCGACGAAGTGGTGGTCTTCCATCCGCTGGGCGAGAAACATATTGCCTCTATTGCCCAGATCCAGCTGCAGCGTCTGTATAAACGTCTGGAAGAGCGCGGATATGAAGTGCAGATGTCCGATGAGGCGCTGAAGCTGCTGAGCGCCAATGGTTACGATCCGGTATACGGCGCGCGGCCATTGAAACGTGCTATTCAGCAGCAGATTGAGAACCCGTTAGCCCAGCAGATCCTTTCCGGTGAGCTGGTTCCGGGTAAAACCATCGAGCTGGTAGTAAAAGACGACCGCATTGTGGCAGTGCAGTAAATCACAAAACGACAAAAACGGGCCCAGCGGGCTCGTTTTTGTTTAAAAACCAGGCAAGAATTAAAGCTCAATACCTGATTTGGTTGAAAAGTGAGCGGTTGAATTCTTTTTTTGAATTTATCCTTGTCACTTCAGAATTACCCCCTATAATGCGCCTCCACTGACACGGAACAACGGCAAACAAGCCGCCGGGCCAGGAGGATTCAACGACGGAAATCGACGTTGAAAGCCGACAGAGGAAAGCAAAATAAGCGCTTGACTCTGAATGAGGAAAACGTATTATACGGGACCTCGCGACAGAGCGCTAAAGCGCGTCGCAACTGCTCTTTAACAATTTATCAGACAATCTGTGTGGGCACTCAAAGTGACATGGATTCTTAACGTCCTCGGACGAAAAATGAATACCAAGTCTCAAGAGTGAACACGTAATTCATTACGAAGTTTAATTCTTTGAGCATCAAACTTAAATTGAAGAGTTTGATCATGGCTCAGATTGAACGCTGGCGGCAGGCCTAACACATGCAAGTCGAGCGGTAGCACAGAGAGCTTGCTCTCGGGTGACGAGCGGCGGACGGGTGAGTAATGTCTGGGAAACTGCCTGATGGAGGGGGATAACTACTGGAAACGGTAGCTAATACCGCATAACGTCGCAAGACCAAAGTGGGGGACCTTCGGGCCTCATGCCATCAGATGTGCCCAGATGGGATTAGCTAGTAGGTGGGGTAACGGCTCACCTAGGCGACGATCCCTAGCTGGTCTGAGAGGATGACCAGCCACACTGAAACTGAGACACGGTCCAGACTCCTACGGGAGGCAGCAGTGGGGAATATTGCACAATGGGCGCAAGCCTGATGCAGCCATGCCGCGTGTGTGAAGAAGGCCTTCGGGTTGTAAAGCACTTTCAGCGGGGAGGAAGGCGTTAAGGTTAATAACCTTGGCGATTGACGTTACCCGCAGAAGAAGCACCGGCTAACTCCGTGCCAGCAGCCGCGGTAATACGGAGGGTGCAAGCGTTAATCGGAATTACTGGGCGTAAAGCGCACGCAGGCGGTCTGTCAAGTCGGATGTGAAATCCCCGGGCTCAACCTGGGAACTGCATTCGAAACTGGCAGGCTAGAGTCTTGTAGAGGGGGGTAGAATTCCAGGTGTAGCGGTGAAATGCGTAGAGATCTGGAGGAATACCGGTGGCGAAGGCGGCCCCCTGGACAAAGACTGACGCTCAGGTGCGAAAGCGTGGGGAGCAAACAGGATTAGATACCCTGGTAGTCCACGCCGTAAACGATGTCGATTTGGAGGTTGTGCCCTTGAGGCGTGGCTTCCGGAGCTAACGCGTTAAATCGACCGCCTGGGGAGTACGGCCGCAAGGTTAAAACTCAAATGAATTGACGGGGGCCCGCACAAGCGGTGGAGCATGTGGTTTAATTCGATGCAACGCGAAGAACCTTACCTGGTCTTGACATCCACAGAACTTTCCAGAGATGGATTGGTGCCTTCGGGAACTGTGAGACAGGTGCTGCATGGCTGTCGTCAGCTCGTGTTGTGAAATGTTGGGTTAAGTCCCGCAACGAGCGCAACCCTTATCCTTTGTTGCCAGCGGTCCGGCCGGGAACTCAAAGGAGACTGCCAGTGATAAACTGGAGGAAGGTGGGGATGACGTCAAGTCATCATGGCCCTTACGACCAGGGCTACACACGTGCTACAATGGCATATACAAAGAGAAGCGACCTCGCGAGAGCAAGCGGACCTCATAAAGTATGTCGTAGTCCGGATTGGAGTCTGCAACTCGACTCCATGAAGTCGGAATCGCTAGTAATCGTAGATCAGAATGCTACGGTGAATACGTTCCCGGGCCTTGTACACACCGCCCGTCACACCATGGGAGTGGGTTGCAAAAGAAGTAGGTAGCTTAACCTTCGGGAGGGCGCTTACCACTTTGTGATTCATGACTGGGGTGAAGTCGTAACAAGGTAACCGTAGGGGAACCTGCGGTTGGATCACCTCCTTACCTTAAAGAACCTGCCTTTGTAGTGCTCACACAGATTGTCTGATGAACGTAAAGAAGCAAGGCGTCTTGCGATTGAGACTTCAGTGTCCCCTTCGTCTAGAGGCCCAGGACACCGCCCTTTCACGGCGGTAACAGGGGTTCGAATCCCCTAGGGGACGCCACTTGCTGGTTCGTGAGTGAAAGACGCGTGCCGAACTATCTCAAAACTCATCTTCGGGTGACGTTTGAGATATTTGCTCTTTAAAAATCTGGATCAAGCTGAAAATTGAAACGACACACAGTTAATGTGTGTTCGAGTCTCTCAAATTTTCGCAATCAGAAGTGAAACATCTTCGGGTTGTGAGGTTAAGCGACTAAGCGTACACGGTGGATGCCCTGGCAGTCAGAGGCGATGAAGGACGTGCTAATCTGCGAAAAGCGTCGGTAAGGTGATATGAACCGTTATAACCGGCGATGTCCGAATGGGGAAACCCAGTGTGATTCGTCACACTATCGTTAACTGAATACATAGGTTAACGAGGCGAACCGGGGGAACTGAAACATCTAAGTACCCCGAGGAAAAGAAATCAACCGAGATTCCCCCAGTAGCGGCGAGCGAACGGGGAGCAGCCCAGAGTCTGAATCAGCTTGTGTGTTAGTGGAACGGTCTGGAAAGTCCGACGGTACAGGGTGATAGTCCCGTACACCAAAATGCACAGGCTGTGAACTCGAAGAGTAGGGCGGGACACGTGGTATCCTGTCTGAATATGGGGGGACCATCCTCCAAGGCTAAATACTCCTGACTGACCGATAGTGAACCAGTACCGTGAGGGAAAGGCGAAAAGAACCCCGGCGAGGGGAGTGAAAAAGAACCTGAAACCGTGTACGTACAAGCAGTGGGAGCACCTTCGGGTGTGACTGCGTACCTTTTGTATAATGGGTCAGCGACTTATATTCTGTAGCAAGGTTAACCGTATAGGGGAGCCGCAGGGAAACCGAGTCTTAACTGGGCGTTAAGTTGCAGGGTATAGACCCGAAACCCGGTGATCTAGCCATGGGCAGGTTGAAGGTTGGGTAACACTAACTGGAGGACCGAACCGACTAATGTTGAAAAATTAGCGGATGACTTGTGGCTGGGGGTGAAAGGCCAATCAAACCGGGAGATAGCTGGTTCTCCCCGAAAGCTATTTAGGTAGCGCCTCGTGAACTCATCTTCGGGGGTAGAGCACTGTTTCGGCTAGGGGGTCATCCCGACTTACCAACCCGATGCAAACTACGAATACCGAAGAATGTTATCACGGGAGACACACGGCGGGTGCTAACGTCCGTCGTGAAGAGGGAAACAACCCAGACCGCCAGCTAAGGTCCCAAAGTCATGGTTAAGTGGGAAACGATGTGGGAAGGCACAGACAGCCAGGATGTTGGCTTAGAAGCAGCCATCATTTAAAGAAAGCGTAATAGCTCACTGGTCGAGTCGGCCTGCGCGGAAGATGTAACGGGGCTAAACCATGCACCGAAGCTGCGGCAGCGACACTATGTGTTGTTGGGTAGGGGAGCGTTCTGTAAGCCTGCGAAGGTGACCTGTGAGGGTTGCTGGAGGTATCAGAAGTGCGAATGCTGACATAAGTAACGATAAAGCGGGTGAAAAGCCCGCTCGCCGGAAGACCAAGGGTTCCTGTCCAACGTTAATCGGGGCAGGGTGAGTCGACCCCTAAGGCGAGGCCGAAAGGCGTAGTCGATGGGAAACAGGTTAATATTCCTGTACTTGGTGTTACTGCGAAGGGGGGACGGAGAAGGCTATGTTAGCCGGGCGACGGTTGTCCCGGTTTAAGCATGTAGGCTGGTTATCCAGGCAAATCCGGATAATCAAGGCTGAGGTGTGATGACGAGGCACTACGGTGCTGAAGTAACAAATGCCCTGCTTCCAGGAAAAGCCTCTAAGCATCAGGTAACATCAAATCGTACCCCAAACCGACACAGGTGGTCAGGTAGAGAATACCAAGGCGCTTGAGAGAACTCGGGTGAAGGAACTAGGCAAAATGGTGCCGTAACTTCGGGAGAAGGCACGCTGGTGTGTAGGTGAAGCCCCTGCGGGTGGAGCTGAGACCAGTCGAAGATACCAGCTGGCTGCAACTGTTTATTAAAAACACAGCACTGTGCAAACACGAAAGTGGACGTATACGGTGTGACGCCTGCCCGGTGCCGGAAGGTTAATTGATGGGGTTATCCGTAAGGAGAAGCTCTTGATCGAAGCCCCGGTAAACGGCGGCCGTAACTATAACGGTCCTAAGGTAGCGAAATTCCTTGTCGGGTAAGTTCCGACCTGCACGAATGGCGTAATGATGGCCAGGCTGTCTCCACCCGAGACTCAGTGAAATTGAACTCGCTGTGAAGATGCAGTGTACCCGCGGCAAGACGGAAAGACCCCGTGAACCTTTACTATAGCTTGACACTGAACATTGAGCCTTGATGTGTAGGATAGGTGGGAGGCTTTGAAGCGTGGACGCCAGTCTGCGTGGAGCCAACCTTGAAATACCACCCTTTAATGTTTGATGTTCTAACGTTGGCCCCTTACCGGGGTTGCGGACAGTGTCTGGTGGGTAGTTTGACTGGGGCGGTCTCCTCCCAAAGCGTAACGGAGGAGCACGAAGGTTAGCTAATCCTGGTCGGACATCAGGAGGTTAGTGCAATGGCATAAGCTAGCTTGACTGCGAGCGTGACGGCGCGAGCAGGTGCGAAAGCAGGTCATAGTGATCCGGTGGTTCTGAATGGAAGGGCCATCGCTCAACGGATAAAAGGTACTCCGGGGATAACAGGCTGATACCGCCCAAGAGTTCATATCGACGGCGGTGTTTGGCACCTCGATGTCGGCTCATCACATCCTGGGGCTGAAGTAGGTCCCAAGGGTATGGCTGTTCGCCATTTAAAGTGGTACGCGAGCTGGGTTTAGAACGTCGTGAGACAGTTCGGTCCCTATCTGCCGTGGGCGCTGGAGAATTGAGGGGGGCTGCTCCTAGTACGAGAGGACCGGAGTGGACGCATCACTGGTGTTCGGGTTGTCATGCCAATGGCACTGCCCGGTAGCTAAATGCGGAAGAGATAAGTGCTGAAAGCATCTAAGCACGAAACTTGCCCCGAGATGAGTTCTCCCTGAGACTTTAAGTCTCCTGAAGGAACGTTGAAGACGACGACGTTGATAGGCCGGGTGTGTAAGCGCAGCGATGCGTTGAGCTAACCGGTACTAATGAACCGTGAGGCTTAACCTTACAACGCCGAAGATGTTTTGGCGATTTGAGAGAATTTTCAGCTCTGATTCAGAGTCCGAAGGATTTTGCGCTGAGACAAGGCGGCAAACGACGCGATGGAAGGAGCATACATAAGTATGTGACTGACACTCGCGAGAGCAGCCAACGCAGTATGAGCGCAAAAGACACAGGACGAGCACAAAGAATTTGCCTGGCGGCACTAGCGCGGTGGTCCCACCTGACCCCATGCCGAACTCAGAAGTGAAACGCCGTAGCGCCGATGGTAGTGTGGGGTCTCCCCATGTGAGAGTAGGGAACTGCCAGGCATCAAACAAGTGAAGAGCCCATCCTGCCGGATGGGCTTTTTGCGTTTCTGTCGTCCGGCCAGCGTGCCGGTATGTCTCCCCGGTGGCGCTGCGCTTACCGGGGCTACAAAACCGTACCCCGGACAAAGTGCGCAGCACCGCCTCCGGCGAAAATTACGCCATGTTCGCTCCATTATCTCCTTTCAACGCAAAATAAAACCCCGTCATGGCAATCCCTTCGCCATAATCCACTTTTTCCCTGCCCCTGCGCTGGCGATGATCGCGAAAACCGTGCTTGCGAAAAAAAATGTGAATCCAATCACATATAAAAGTATAACAATTATATAACATTTAGTTTACTAATTAATTTGTCTGCGTGACGTGGTACGCCCGACAAGACAGATTGCAGTCTTTGCTGGAGCAATATAACAATGACAGAAAGTAGCATTACCGAACGGGGCGCGCCGGAACTGGCCGATACCCGTCGTCGTATTTGGGCAATTGTTGGCGCTTCCTCGGGGAATCTGGTTGAATGGTTTGATTTTTACGTTTACTCATTCTGCTCGCTCTATTTCGCGCACATCTTCTTTCCATCCGGAAATACCACCACCCAACTGCTGCAAACGGCAGGCGTATTTGCCGCCGGATTTCTGATGCGTCCTATCGGTGGATGGCTGTTTGGTCGGATCGCTGACCGCCGGGGACGTAAAACGTCCATGCTTATCTCGGTCTGCATGATGTGCTTTGGCTCACTGGTGATTGCCTGTCTGCCGGGTTATGCGGTGATCGGCACCTGGGCCCCGGCGCTGCTGCTGCTGGCGCGTCTGTTCCAGGGGCTGTCTGTTGGCGGAGAATACGGCACCAGTGCGACCTATATGAGTGAAGTCGCGGTGGAGGGAAAGAAAGGCTTCTATGCCTCCTTCCAGTACGTTACGCTGATTGGTGGTCAACTGCTGGCTGTATTAGTGGTTGTGGCGCTCCAGCAGGTGCTTAGCGATGAAGATCTCCATGCCTGGGGATGGCGTATTCCTTTTGCCCTCGGGGCGGTACTGGCTATCGTCGCGCTGTGGCTGCGTCGCCAGCTGGACGAAACCTCGAAGCAGGAGACCCGGGCGCTGAAAGAGGCTGGCTCATTAAAAGGGTTGTGGCGCAATCGCCGGGCCTTTGCGATGGTGTTAGGCTTTACCGCCGCCGGATCGCTGACCTTCTACACCTTCACCACCTATATGCAAAAGTATCTGGTCAACACGGCGGGCATGACGGCCAGCACCGCCAGCGTGATCATGACCGCGGCGCTGTTCGTTTATATGCTGGTTCAGCCGCTATTCGGCGCCTTCTCGGATAAAGTTGGCCGCCGGACCTCCATGCTGTGCTTTGGCGTGCTGGCGACGTTATTTACCGTGCCTATTCTCAGCGCCTTGCAAAAAGTGAGCTCACCCTATGCCGCCTTCGGCCTGGTGATCTGCGCCTTACTGATTGTCAGTTTCTATACCTCGATCAGCGGCATCCTGAAAGCAGAGATGTTCCCGGCTCAGGTTCGCGCGCTTGGGGTCGGGTTGTCCTATGCCGTCGCGAACGCATTGTTCGGCGGCTCTGCGGAGTACGTCGCGCTGTCGCTTAAGTCGGCAGGGATAGAGCACGCGTTCTACTGGTATGTGACGGTGATGGCCGCCATTGCCTTCCTTGTCTCCCTGATGTTGCATCGCAAAGGGAAGGGGTTGCGTCTGTAACGCTTACTGATGAGCCAACTGCCATACAGCGTAGCCGGTGGTCGCGCCGGCGACATCCCAGGCAAAATCCTTCCAGCTCCAGCCGCTCCCAGCCGGGCGGCTGTCCCAAAGCTCTTTTGAGGCGCCAAGGCTGACGGAAAACATCAGGCCGATAGCGGCGCTGCGGTCCCGGCTGTAACCCTGATGTTGCGCATATTCATTGCCAGCGGCAGAGAGCATCGCTGAGGCCAGAAAATGCTGGGCTTTGTCCTGACCGGACCATGCATCATTTGCCATGTGGCTACAGCCGGTTAACAGCAGCGAAGCAATCACTATTATCGTACGCATAGCGCTTCCAGAAAAAAGCCCCGTCGAGGCGGGGCTGATAGTCAGAGAATACGGCTGATCAGCCGGTCAATGCGGATCCGCCGCAGACGGCGGATCAGTTTTCGCACTTTCACCGGATAGTCGGCGATACTTTGCAGATCCCGATAATGTTTCACTACCGTGGTGTGGGTGCGGATGAGCTTCAGCTCTTTCTCCCGCATGGCCCCCAGCTGCCGCTTTGGATCGTGGATCAGAATGGCGTTTTCCAGATCGAGCCGCCAGGCGCGCGGGTTCAGGTTGTTGCCAGTGAGCAGCATCCACTCATCGTCAACCCACATGCCTTTCAGGTGGTAGCTGTTATCGTCATCCTTCCACAGGCGGACGATCAGCTGATCGGTATTGACATAATACTGCAGCCGGCTGAGGAAACGCCGCAGGTTGATCTCATACAGATAGGGAAGGGCGCCGATGATTTTAAACGGCTGATCTTCAGGAATGTAGAAATCGTTAGCCGTTTTATCGCCGACAATAATCTCCACCTGTTTTCCATCGCGCAGCAGCTGGATGATATTTCTTACCAGTACGGCAGGGAGGTTGAAGTAGGGGGTGCAGATCGTCAGCTTGTGTTCGGCACAGGGCATCAGGTGAAAGATGGTTTTATTCAGCAGGCTCGATTTACCCAGGCCTACCAGCGGGGTGACGGAGAGTTCTTCGTCACCAGCGGTGCCGACAAAATGGTAGCTGCGGTCGCGGAGCTCCTGACGGTACTGGCGAATGTCGTTTTTGATTTCCGGGCTTCTTGGCCGATCCGGTCTGTCGAGACGGTTAACGCCGCGCCCCTGAACCAGATTGTTGTCGACCCAGTCGAACATGATGTCCGCCATTTTGCCGTTACGGATGCACTGATAGCGATCATAGCGATACTTATCATGCTGATGCAGATAAACATCATTCAGGCTGGCGCCGCTGTAGAGGACGCAGTCATCAATAATAAAGCCTTTGAAATGGAGAACGCCGAGCGCCTCCCGGGTGTTAATCGGCACGCCGTAAACGGGGATATCTACCCCTGGATTTTCATTGGCCATCCGACAATACCAGTCGGCATTGGTATTAGAGGCGGCGGCGCCGATACGGCCACGCTGAGCGCGGTGCCAGTCCACCAGAACGCGGACATCCAGTTCCGGACGCTGGCGTTTGGCGTCATAAAGGGCCTGCAAAATTCCTTTTCCGCCATCATCTTGCTCCAGATAGAGCGCAATAATGCATATACGCTGAGTGGCGTGGGCAATCCGGGTCAGTAACGCTTCCCTGAATTCCGCAGGGGCGTAAAAGAACTCTACATCATCAACTGACTGAGAAAGCTTAGGGAGTTGGGCAAGGTGTTGTTGATGTTTATTACGCTTAAATTTTGACAACATCACAGTGCGTTTCTTCTCTGTTTATTGAAGGGTCTTCTGTACCATGCAGACGACGTAAGCGGGCAATAATACCATTACTACCCGCTAATGTGGTCAACAATTGCGGTCAGCGTCGCGCGATTATCCCTGATTCAGGGGCAGCGACAGGCTGACAATCCCATCTTCCAGCTGAATATCGACGGTGAATCCCAGCTTTCTGGCGAGGCCTATCATGCCTCGGTTATTTGGCATCGTAATACCATTAAGGCGCTGCAGGCCATGGCTTTGCGTATAGGCGATCAGCTTTTCCAGCAACCTTCGCCCCAGGCCTAACCCTTTTAAATCTGAACGGACCAGAACGGCAAACTCGGCGTCAATATTATCGGGATCGGAGATCGCCCGCGTCACGCCGAGGATCTCGCTCTTCTCTGCGCTGGTCCTGACGGCAACGAACGCCATTTCTCGATCGTAGTCGATCTGGGTCATATTGGCTAAGTCGTCATGGGTAAATTCGTTGATCTCACTAAAATAGCGATAATAGAGATCTTCTTTGGTGACCTGGGCGATAAATGCGAGCAACTGTGGCTCATCTTCCGGGAGGATCGGCCGGAACAGACAGCGATCGCCATTTTTCATCACCACCCACTCCTCCAGTTGGTGCGGATAGGGACGAATAGCGAGACGGCTTTCACTGTCGCCGCTGAAGGGAGCAAGCCCCAGGGTAACGTCCAGCGCCGTAAACTCGTTGCCGGAGGCGAGCAGGGGATGAATATCCAGGCGCTGGATCTCCGGGCAGTCGACGATCAGGTTCGAGACCTGAACCAGCAGCTGGCTTAAGCCAGCGATATCCAGCGGGCGCAAGGCGCTGCGGCCGCGGATCTTCTTATTTTTGATCGCCTGGATCACCAGATAACGCGCCAGGTTCATATTCAGCGGCGGCAGCGCCACGGCGGCCTGGTCCTCGGCCCGCCACTCCACGCCGCCCTCGCCCAGCATAATCAACGGGCCGAAGACGGGATCGTGCTCAACCACTACTCTTAGCTCCTGGGCGCCAGCGCGATTGGCCATGCTTTGCACCAGCAATCCATGAATGCGCGCCTGGGGCCAGGCCAGTTTGACGCGATCGATCATCGCATCTGCAGCCTGCTGCACCTCGGCGGCGGTACGCAAATAGAGCATGACCCCCTGTACTTCTGATTTGTGCGGGATATCCGGAGAACGCAGCTTCAGCGCAACCGGATAGCCTATCTGCTCAGCGATATGCACCGCTTCCGCGCTGTCAGCGGCAATCCAGGTTGGCAGCGTGTGGATGCCATAGGCCCGAAGCACCGGGCTGACCTCGTGAGTATCCAGCGTGGTGGCGCCGTCATCTATCGCTTGCTGCAGCAGAGCATGCGCCTCGCTGGTATTGGCGGTTAAGGAGTCTGGTAGCACCGGCGTCTCGCGCAGTTGTTTCTGGTTGCGACGGTATTCCACCATATGCATAAAAGCGGTGATCGTGCCCTCCGGCGTACGGTAGGTAGGGAGGCCGGCATCGCTGAATAAACGTCGCGCTTCCTGCGAGGAAAATTCGCCGCACCAGTTGGTCAGCACGGTGACATATTTACCGCGCGGGTGATGCTTCAGAGCGTCAATCAGGGCCAGGGCACTCTCGGTGCCCGGCGCGGCGGCGCTGGGAGAGTGGATCACCAGCAGCGCGTCATAATCCTGACTGTTGAGCAAAACATTCACCGCCCGCTGATAGTGTTCGCTACTGGCGTCATCGCGTAGATCCAGCGGGTTGGCGATCTCCACGCCAACCGGCAACGCCTGACGCAGGGCGTCGCGCGTCTCCTCGCTGAGAGTCGCCAGCTTACCGTTTCGCAACCAAAGCTCATCCAGCGCCAGCGCCGCCGGCGCCGCACCGTTGCTGACGATCATCAGTTTTTCACCGCGCAGCGGGCGCATGTGGCTGAGCGTTTCCACCGCAGAGAACAGCTCATGGGTATCCTGCACCCGCAGCAGACCAGCGCGCTGAATGGCCGCATCCCATGCCGGGTCCATCCCGGAATTGGCGTGCAATAGCTTCTGCGCCGCCGGACTACGGCCGCTTTTAATCACCAGGATAGGTTTGTTTCGCGAAGCGCTGCGCGCGGCGGAGACAAAGCGGCGCGCGTCGCTGAGATGCTCGAGGTACAGCAAAATGGCGCTGGTCTTGCTGTCGCGGGCCAGAAAGTCCAGCAGGTCATCGACATCAATATCCAGGCTATCGCCCAGGGCGATGAAGTAGGAAAAACCCATCTCGCGCTGTTGCGCCCAGTCAAGGATAGTATTGGAGACGGCGGCCGACTGCGAGATAAAGGCCAGTTTACCGCGATGGATCGGCACCGGTGAAAAGCTGGCGTTCAGCCCTTGCCATGGGGCCAGCAGTCCGAGACTGTTGGGGCCGAGCAGACGCATCTGATAGCGCGCGGCGCATTCGAGCAGCGCCGGGTACTGTTCCGGCTGCGAAGAGAGGATGATGCAGGTCTTGCAGCCTTTTTGCCCTAAGGCTTCGAGCAATTCGAGATTACGCCTGGCGTTAGTACAGAGCACCGCCAGATCCGGGGTAAACGGCAGGCTCTCGATGGTAGGCCATGCCAGTACCCCAAGAACCGCCTTCCAGGCGGGGGTGACCGGCATCACCGGGCCATTGAAGCCGCCGGCTAACAGGTTGCGCATCATGAGATAGCCAGCGCGCTGCGGCTTCATTGATGCGCCAATAACGGCGATGGACTTTGGTCGCAGCAGCGCTTCCAGGCCTCGTTGGCTCATACCGGTCTCCTTTCATCCCAGTGACCGAATGATTTTAAACGTTTTCCACCTGGCCCGCTGTGATACTGCCCTTATGCTGGGTTTTTCCCGCCAGATAGCGGGTCCGGAAGCGGGTGAAGTGCTCGCCAAGCGCAGCGGCGGCCGGGGCATCGCCCGCCAGATCCAGCAGGGCGATGGCCACTTCCGCGGTACAATATTGTCCGTCGGCGTGCGCCTCGCGCAGATGGTAGGCAGAGATGCGCGACAGATCGACGGAGATAATCGGCAGCGCGTCGAGATAAGGACTCTTACGGAACATTTTGCGCGCTTCGGTCCAGGTGCCGTCGAGCATGATAAACAGCGGCGGTTTACCGGACGGCGGCGCGCTCAGGACCTGGCGATCCGGCCCGGCATAGGAGGCCGGAAATACGACCATGGGCTGATAATCAGGATGGGCGACCAGATCGAGCAGCGCCTGCGGCGGTTCGGTACGCGACCACTGAAACGCTTCGGTATCTGGCAGAATATCGGCGATGAGCCGGCCAGTGTTGCTGGGCTTCATCGGTTCCGTATCAAACATCACCAGGCAGAAGCGGCTGGCGGCCTGCGCTGAGGTTAACGTGGCGCACAGGCACTGCTTGAGCGGCAGCAGACAGCGCTGGCAGCGGCGGATGCGATTGCCGCGCGCAAGGAAAGGGCGGGTAGCTCGCGCGAGACGTTCGGCGCGCAGGCGAAGGACAGCGTTATCAGTCATGGGAGTCGCTAGTGAAAAACGCTATTGTCGCAGAGGTGAAAACGGGGCACAAGCGGTGCCCCGGAAGGGTTATTGTTGGCCGGCTTCGTTAAGCCAGCTATCGAATGGCGCTTTTGGCACTGCGCCATTGAGCATGTCGATCACTTCGCCATTTTTGAACATCATAATGGTCGGGATGCTGCGGATACGAAACCGGGCGCTAAGCTCACGTTCCGCTTCGGTGTTGACTTTCACAAAACGCATCTTCCCGCTACGCTCTTCCGCGACGTCTTCAAAGATCGGCGCGAAGCTACGGCAGGGTCCGCACCATGGCGCCCAGAAATCGACAACGACCGGCAGATCGTCCTTCAAGAGTTTATCCAGCGTTGCCCCGGTCGCGTTGATGACGTCGCCGTCAAAAAGATCGTGACCGCAGCGTCCGCACTTTGCGCCATCCGCGCTACGATCGTCCGGGAGGCGGTTCAGAGCCTGACAACTGGCACAAACGGTATTCATAACTAACCTCTGGTTATGGGTTGCAACGTGGCACGTGGCCGATATGTTTCTGTGATGTTACATATTATCGATGAAGTGTTATTTGAGGACAATGCGTTTTGTTCGATGAGTGCAATAGAGGCCGGCTTTTAAACGAAATCATGGCGAAGCGATGGCACATCGGGTAATCTGCGCGCTTCGCGCAGCGCAGGTGGAGAAAATTGATGAGCGACGAACTGAAAAATAAAAGCGGCAAGGTCAAAGTGATGTATGTCCGCAGTGATGATGATTCTGACAAACGCACCCATAACCCACGTACCGGGAAAGGGGGAGGTCGTCCAGGAAAATCTCGTGTTGACGGCCGCAGCCGCCCTGCGCGTGACGAACGAAACAGCCGCGGCGACGATCGCAAACGTGACGACCGTAAGCGTGACGATCGCAAACGCGATGATTTTCATCGCGACGATGCGTCTCCGTGGCGTACCGTTTCCCGCGCTCCTGGCGATGAGACGCCGGTAAAAGAAGATCACGGCGGGATCAGCGGGAAGAGCTTTATCGATCCGGAAGTGCTGCGTCGTCAGCGTGCGGAAGAGACCCGCGTATATGGCGAAAACGCCTGCCAGGCGCTGTTCCAGAGCCGTCCGGAAGCTATCGTTCGCGCCTGGTTTATTCAGAGCGTGACGCCGCGCTTTAAAGAGGCGCTGCGCTGGATGGCGGCCAACCGTAAGGCCTATCACGTGGTGGACGAAGCCGAGCTGGCGAAAGCCTCCGGCACCGAGCACCACGGCGGCGTCTGCTTCCTGATCAAAAAACGCCACGGCACTTCTGTTGCTCAATGGGTCGCGAAGGCCGGGGAAGAAGATTGCGTTCTGGCGCTGGAAGATGTGGGTAACCCACATAATCTCGGGGCGATCATGCGCAGCTGCGCGCACTTTGGCGTGAAGGGCGTGGTGGTTCAGGATGCCGGCGTGCTGGAGTCCGGGGCGGCGATCCGTACGGCGGAGGGCGGTGCGGAGCATGTTGAACCGATCACCGGCGACAGCTTTATCGATACCCTCGATCAGTTCCGCAAAGCGGGCTACGCGATTGTCTCAACGTCCAGCCATAATGGTACCCCGCTGTTTAAAGCCGAGCTGCCGAAGAAAATGGTGCTGGCGTTAGGCCAGGAACGTGATGGTCTGTCCGATGCGGCGATTTCCAGCGCCGATCTCAGCGTTGCCATCGACGGTACCGGCAACGTTGAAAGCCTGAACGTCTCTGTGGCGACCGGCGTCCTGCTGGCGGAATGGTGGCGTCAGAACAAGGCGTGATTCGCCTGCCTGAATGCAAAAAAGCCAGCTGATGCTGGCTTTTTTTATGGCTGTCAATCACTCGCTTTCAGCGGGAAGGACCGGCATCCAGTCGATCGGCGTTTCGCCGCGGTCAACCAGCCACTGGTTGGTCTGTACGAAATGGTTGCAGCCAAAGAAGCCGCGATGCGCAGAGAGCGGTGATGGATGCGGCGCCTTCAGCACGCAGTGGCGCTGACGATCGATAATCGCGCCTTTCTTCTGCGCATGGGAGCCCCACAGCAGAAAAACTACTCCCTCGCAATGCTCATTGATTAAAGCGATAACCTTATCGGTAAAGGTCTCCCAGCCCAGACTGGCGTGCGAGTGCGCCTGTCCGGCGCGGACGGTCAGGACCGTATTCAGCAGCAGCACGCCCTGTCGTGCCCAGCTTTCGAGATAACCGTGGGTGGGGCGGGTAAAGCCGGGGATCGTGGCCTCCAGCTCTTTATACATATTCAGCAACGAAGGCGGGATCGCGACGCCCGGACGAACTGAGAACGCCAGACCATGGGCCTGACCCGGGCCGTGATAGGGGTCCTGGCCGAGAATGACGACTTTGACATCGCCCAGTTCAGTAAAGCGAAACGCATTGAAGACGTCTTTTTGCGGTGGATAGATGGTGATCCCCGACTGGCGCTCTTCGGCGACGGTCTTCAGAGTATTGAGAAAATAGGGTTGTTGCTTTTCATCCGCCAGCACGTCATGCCAGGTTAAAGGGGTGGTCATCTTGCTCTCCTGCAAAAGGGTCATCGCTATAGCTTAACGGCTTCTTTCTATAGAACAAAATCGGCACGGCCTGATGCCGGCTTTTATGCAAAAAAAAATTGAAAATTTACAAAATTATTTATAGCTCACAATGGCGTAACTTGATGTAAAACAATAAAAACCTCCTATACCCACGTTGGGTGAGTGGTTTTTATTGATTTATATCAAGGAATGCCGAGGGTGCGGCTGATATATATACACTCATACAACAATGGTTTTACCAATTGGCCGCGAAGAGGCCAAAATCGAATAAACACTGCCTGGGAGGCATCAAATGATTACTGGTATCCAAATTACTAAAGCGGCAAACGACGACCTGCTCAACTCTTTCTGGCTGCTGGATAGCGAAAAAGGCGAAGCGCGCTGCCTGTGCGCCAAAGGTGGTTTTGCGGAAGATGATGTGGTTGCGGTAAGCAAACTGGGTGAAATCGAATATCGTGAAATCCCGGTGGACGTGAAACCGGAAGTGCGCGTCGAAGGCGGTCAGCACCTGAACGTTAACGTGCTGCGTCGCGAAACCCTGCTGGACGCGGTTGAGCATCCGGAAAAATATCCGCAGCTGACCATTCGTGTTTCCGGCTACGCGGTACGCTTCAACTCTCTGACGCCGGAACAGCAGCGCGACGTTATCGCCCGTACCTTTACCGAAAGCCTGTAAGGCTAACGCCAGATGTGAAAACGCCGGGATATCCCGGCGTTTTTTTTACTCATCGCTGGACGCTGATGGCGTCCCGGCCGCGCTTGGCTTCCGGCGCTTACCGATATTTTTCGTATCGCGGTGGCGCTTCTTCACCCGCGGTTTCTCTTTTTCATCTTTTTTCTTCTGCGCACGCTTCGCCAGCACTTTCTTCGATGGCTTACCCGTCAGCTTCTCGCTCGGCGCACGGGTCGTCGGGCGCAGTTCATCGATAACTCTGGCTTTCAACGGCTCTTCAATATAGCGACCAATCTTACCCAGCAGCAGGTGGTCATGAGCCTCGACCAGAGAAATGGCGGTCCCTTTTTTACCGGCGCGGCCGGTACGACCGATACGGTGCAGGTAGGTATCCGCGGTACGCGGCATATCGAAGTTAAAGACGTGGCTGACGTCCGGAATATCGATACCGCGGGCAGCGACGTCGGTGGCGATCAGCACGTTGACGCGGCCGTCGGTCAGGCGCTTGATAGCTTCGTTTCGCTTGGCCTGCACCATCTCGCCTTCCAGCCAGCAGGTGTTAATCCCGGCCTCACGCAGCCAGTTAGCCAGCTCATGCACGCGCTCGCGCTTACGCACAAACACGATAGCGCGGGTGGCTTCCGGCTGTTGCAACAGATTCACCAGCAGTTTGGTTTTATGTTCGATATCGTCGGCGCGGTAGTACCACTGATGGATTTTCTTACGCTCGCGGGTTGACGGATTGGCGGAAACTTCAACCGGCTCCTCCAGCAGACGCTCAGCGAAGTCTTTGATCGCATCGCCTTCCAGCGTCGCGGAGAACAGCATAGTCTGCTTGCGCCAGCGAGTTTCACCGGCGATGGTTTCGATATCCTGGGCAAAACCCATATCCAGCATGCGGTCGGCTTCATCGAGGATTAGGGTCTCGACGGCGCGGCAGTCGAAATTCTCTTCTTTAATATATTGCAGCAGGCGACCGGTGGTGGCGACTACGATGTCCTGGTTTTCGCTGAACACTTCCGCGTGGTTCATGTACGCCACGCCGCCGGTAATGGTGGCGATGTCCAGATGGGTATGCTTCGCCAGCTCGCGGGCGTGGTCGGCCACCTGCATCGCCAGCTCACGGGTCGGCGTCAGGATAAGAATGCGCGGCGGGCCGGATTTCTTACGCGGGAAATCGAGCAGGTGCTGCAACGCTGGCAGCAGATACGCCGCCGTTTTACCGGTGCCGGTCGGCGCTGAACCGAGAATGTCACGGCCATCGAGCGCAGGCGGAATAGCGGCGGCCTGAATGGCTGTCGGGCGAGTGAAACCTTTATCCTGGAGGGCTTCCAGCAGGTTTTCGTCGAGTTCAAGTTCGGAAAAAGTCGTTACAGTCATGTTCTACCTCTGAGTGGGCCGCCGATTATAGACGTTACTGACGTAATGTTCATCTGTTTGTAAGGCTATCTGTTCTCCGGTATTGTGCATAGCCTTAGGTTCAGGAGTTTTTGTCGGCAAGGTTATTGAGGATGTCTCAGTCGAAGTTTGCGCTGCCGCGCAATGGTTTTACCTTCAAACGGTTCTTTGTCGCTCACGATCGCTGCGCCATGAAGGTGGGTACCGACGGCATTTTGCTGGGCGCCTGGGCGCCGATTGCCGGAGTGAAGCATGTGCTGGATATTGGCGCGGGCAGCGGCTTGCTGGCGCTGATGCTCGCGCAGCGTACCGGAGATGATGTGCATGTCGAGGCGGTAGAACTGGACGAAGAGGCCGCCGCTCAGGCGCGGGAAAACGCCCTCGCGTCGCCGTGGGCTTCGCGGATTGAGGTCTGGCAGGCCGATATTCATCAGTGGCAGCCGTCGCAAACTCGACGCTATGAACTGATAATCAGTAATCCGCCCTTTTTTGCCGAAGGCGTGCCATGCGCGACCTCGCAGCGAGAGCAGGCGCGGTACACCACTACGCTCGATCACGCCTCCCTGCTGACCTGTGCCGCAGAGCATATTACCGAAGAAGGTTTTTTTTGCGTGGTGTTGCCGGTGGATATTGGTAATGCGTTCATCGAACGGGCAAGGGCGATGGGCTGGCATCTGCGACTGCGTACTGACGTGGCGGAGACCGAGCTGCGACCGCCGCATCGGGTGCTGCTGGCTTTCTCCCCGACGGCAGGGGAGTGTTTCAGCGACAGGCTGGCGATCCGCGGGCCAGAGCAGCAATATTCGGAAGGCTTTACCGCTCTGACCGAGGACTTTTATCTCTTTATGTGAGCCAGGGGCGAGAGTATCGACGGGCCGCTGTCAGGCAGCGGCTGCGGATAGTCGAGGGTATAATGCAGACCGCGGCTCTCCTTACGCAACATCGCGCAGCGTACGATAAGCTCCGCCACCTGCACCAGATTGCGCAGTTCCAGCAAATTATTCGAGACGCGGAAGCGGGCGTAATACTCATCCAGCTCCTGCTGGAGCATGGTAATGCGCCGCAGGGCGCGCTCCAGCCTGCGGGTGGTGCGCACAATCCCCACGTAATCCCACATCAGCAGGCGCAGTTCGTGCCAGTTGTGCTGGATAACCACCAGTTCATCCGGGATCTCCACCTGACTTTCATCCCATGCTGGCAGCGTGGCGACCTTCTGGGCGAGCGGCAGGCGCCGGGTAATATCCTCCGCGGCGGACCAGCCATAGACCAGGCACTCCAGCAACGAGTTCGACGCCATACGATTCGCGCCGTGCAGCCCGGTGTAGCTGACTTCGCCGATGGCGTATAAACCATCGACGTCGGT
Source organism: Klebsiella sp. P1927 (assembly GCF_018204675.1). Classification (NCBI taxonomy): domain Bacteria; kingdom Pseudomonadati; phylum Pseudomonadota; class Gammaproteobacteria; order Enterobacterales; family Enterobacteriaceae; genus Klebsiella; species Klebsiella sp. P1927. The sequence continues at coordinate 954,538 of NZ_CP073377.1, forward strand.
GCGGCCATTATCATCCACCATCACGCCGCCGCAGGTGTAATGCGCGGCGGGGACGACCGGCACCGGCTCTTTGGTTAAATCAATTCCCAGGCCGAGCAGCTTTTCATAAATCATCGGGAAATGCTGGCGAACAAACGCCTCGGGTTTATGGCTGATATCAAGGAACATACAGTCTACGCCCAGGCGCTTCATTTCATGGTCGATGGCGCGGGCGACGATATCGCGCGGGGCCAGCTCGCCGCGCTCGTCAAAGTCCGGCATAAAGCGGGTGCCATCCGGGCGTTTAAGGTGGGCGCCTTCGCCGCGCAGCGCTTCAGTAAGCAGGAAATTACGCGCCTGGGGGTGATATAGCGCGGTGGGGTGGAACTGGTTAAACTCCAGATTCGCCACCCGACATCCCGCCCGCCAGGCCATCGCAATCCCGTCTCCGGAAGAGACGTCGGGGTTAGTGGTATATTGGTAAACCTTCGCGGCCCCGCCGGTAGCGAGTACTACGGCTTTCGCGCTGCAGGTTTCCACCCGCTCTTTATTACGATTCCAGATCCATGCCCCGACCACCCGGCGCGTGCCTGGCAAGCCAATCTTATCCGATACGATCAAGTCGACGGCATTGCTGCGCTCAAGGATGCGGATATTGGGGTGGGCGAGGGCTTTATCGACCAGCGTCGTCTCCACCGCTTTGCCGGTAGCGTCGGCGGCGTGGAGAATGCGCCGATGGCTGTGGCCCCCTTCGCGCGTGAGATGATAGCTCTCTTCGCCATTGGCCTGGACCTGAGTGTCAAACAATACGCCCTGATCGATAAGCCACTGGACGCATGATCTGGCATTGCTGGCGACGAAGGTGACCGCATGGCGATCGCATAACCCTGCGCCGGCAATCAGGGTATCTTCGACATGGGATTCAATACTGTCCGTCTCGTCGAAAACGGCGGCAATCCCACCCTGGGCGTAGAACGTCGAACCTTCGCTGATCGGCCCTTTACTCAGCACGGTCACCGAACTGTGCTCAGCCAGGCGCAGGGCAAGGGAAAGACCGGCAGCGCCGCTGCCGATAATCAACACATCACAAGAGAAGTCAGGAGTGGTATTCATTGTCTTTGTTTAATTTACTAAACACATTTGGCTCACAATAGCACCGGTCCGTGAGGAATCGTACAATTTTTTTGTCTGCTGTTGTGACGGCTAAACAAAAGGCGAACGGAAACGGCGTCTTGCGCGCTGAAAATGAGACGCGGGGAAGGTTGATGACATTGGATTTTATAGTGAAATAAACGGCGTGTTACGATACCCTTCAGACGGGCCTGCGCTTTTTCTTATTGACTTACCTATCGTTTAGCAACCTGGGCATATAATGATTGATAACGATCTGCCGCCGTTGCCAGACAAAAAACAAAAAGCGTAACGGAACTTTATTGTTTTCATGCACTCCAACAGTCAGCTTGCTCATAATGCAGATTTTGGGTGGTGTTTTGAAGACGCATGGGAATTGGGTTTGGGGAGACATTACCTCGGATGAGCGAGCAGTTAACGGATCAGGTCCTTGTTGAACGGGTCCAGAAAGGAGATCAGAAAGCGTTTAATTTGCTGGTAGTGCGCTATCAGCATAAGGTCGCGAGCCTGGTTTCCCGCTATGTACCGCCGGGCGATATCGCTGACGTTGTTCAGGAATCGTTCGTTAAGGCATGGCGTGCGCTGGACTCTTTCCGGGGAGATAGCGCTTTTTACACCTGGTTATACCGTATCGCCGTCAACACGGCGAAGAATTATCTGGTTGCTCAGGGGCGCCGTCCGCCGTCCAGCGATGTTGACGCCAACGAGGCGGAAAACTTCGAAAGCGGCGGGGCGTTGAAAGAAATTTCGAACCCTGAGAACTTAATGTTGTCAGAAGAACTGAGACAAATAGTTTTTCGTACCATTGAATCGCTCCCGGAAGATTTACGCATGGCAATTACGTTACGGGAGCTGGATGGCCTGAGCTATGAAGAGATAGCCGCTATCATGGATTGTCCGGTTGGGACGGTGCGTTCGCGTATCTTCCGGGCGCGAGAAGCTATTGATAATAAAGTTCAACCGCTTATCAGGCGTTGACGATAGCGGAATACTGGAAAAGGGTATCAGGCATGCAGAAAGAAAAACTTTCGGCTTTAATGGATGGTGAAACGCTGGATAACGAACTGCTCAACGAGCTGAGTCGTTCTTCTGAGATGCAAAAAACCTGGGAGAGTTATCACCTTATCCGCGATACGCTGCGTGGCGATACCGCTGAGGTGCTGCAATTTGATATCTCCGCCCGGGTGATGGCCGCCATTGAAAATGAGCCCGTTCGTCAGACGGCTCCGCTTATTCCTGAATCTCAGCCCGCACCGCATCAGTGGCGGCAGATGCCGTTCTGGAACAAGGTACGTCCGTGGGCCAGCTCCCTGACTCAAATGGGCGTTGCCGCCTGTGTATCGCTTGCGGTTATCGTCGGCGTCCAGCACTATAATGGTCAGTCTGATTCCGCTCAGCAGCCAGAAGCGCCGGTGTTCAATACGCTGCCCATGATGGGTAAAGCAAGCCCGGTAAGTCTTGGCGTGCCGGCTGACGCGTCAGCGGGAAGCGGCCAGCAGGCGCAGGTCCAGGAACAGCGCCGCCGAATTAACGCCATGCTGCAGGACTACGAACTGCAGCGCCGCCTGCACGCTGAGCAGCTTCAGTTTGGCCAGGCCCAGACTCAGCAGGCCGCAGTCCAGGTACCGGGCTATCAAACTTTAGGAACGCAATCGCAGTAATGAAGCAACTTTGGTGTGCCATGTCGCTCATGGCAGGCAGCCTGTTGTTCTCTGTCAACGCCTCGGCTGATACATCGTCCGGGGCGTTGTTGCAGCAGATGAACCTGGCCAGCCAGTCTCTCAATTATGAGCTGTCTTTTGTTAGCATCAGCAAACAAGGCGTTGAGTCGCTGCGCTATCGTCACGCGCGACTGAACAACCAACCGCTGGCGCAGTTGCTGCAGCTGGACGGTCCGCGCCGGGAAGTGGTCCTGCGCGGCACGGAAATCAGCTATTTTGAACCCGGTCTCGATCCGTTCACCCTGAACGGGGACTATATCGTCGATTCGCTGCCATCGCTGGTATATAGCGATTTCAAACGCCTCTCCGCGGCGTATGATTTTATCTCCGTGGGCCGTACCCGTATCGCTGACCGCCTCTGCGACGTGATCCGCGTCGTGGCTCGCGACGGCACGCGCTACAGCTTTATCGCCTGGCTGGATGCTGAAACCAAGCTGCCGCTGCGCGTCGATTTGCTCGACCGCGACGGGGAAACGCTGGAGCAGTTCCGGGTCGTCTCCTTCAACGTTGGCGATAACGTCAGCGCCAGCATGGAGACGCTGGCAAAAGCGAATTTGCCGCCGCAGCTGTCGGTGCCTGAAGGAGGCGACAAAGCTAACTTCAACTGGGCGCCGACGTGGCTCCCGCAGGGCGTGACTGAGGTTTCCAGCAGCCAGCGCCGTCTTCCCACCTTTGACGGTCCGGTAGAATCACGTCTCTATTCCGACGGCTTGTTTAGCTTCTCGATCAATATCAACCGCGCCACGGCGGCCAGCAGCGACCAGCTGTTGCGCACCGGCCGACGCACCGTCAGCACGACGGTGCGCGATAACGCGGAGATAACCGTAGTGGGCGAGCTGCCGCCGCAGACGGCGAAGCGTATCTCTGACAGTATTAAATTCAAGGCAGTACAATGATTAAAGAGTGGGCTACCGTGGTTTCCTGGCATAACGGCGTGGCGCAGGTGCACTGCGACGTTAAAGCCTCCTGCAGCAGCTGCGCCTCCCGTGCCGGCTGTGGTAGCCGGGTGCTAAACAAGCTGGGGCCGCAGACCAGCCATACCATTAGCGTGCCCTGCGAGCAGCCGTTGGCCGCGGGGCAAAAAGTGGAGCTGGGGATCGCTGAAAGCAGCCTGCTGGGCTCAGCGATGCTGGTGTATATGGCGCCGCTGGCGGGGCTGTTTGTAATGGCGTCTATTTTTCAGGTGCTGTTTGCCAGCGATATTGCGTCACTTTGCGGCGCGCTGCTGGGCGGCGTCGGCGGCTTCCTGGTGGCGCGCGGTCTGTCGCCGCGACTGGCGGCACGTCAGTCCTGGCAGCCGGTGATTTTGAACGTCGCACTGCCGCCGGATCTGCTGCGTGTTGATACGCCTTCCTCCGACATGGGCCAGTGATTTCACTGGCCCTTATCTTTATTTACCTTTCCTGTTACAACGCCACAATTTCTGCGGGTATGCTGGATCTAACAGCATTTCCTGGTTTCGCGGATGTAGTGTAGAATGCGGCGTTTTCGGATTAAAAAACGTCAGGCACAGTACAGCGGCCTCATGATACTCGTAAGGCATAATTAACTCTAAATATGAAGAATATACGTAACTTTTCGATCATCGCTCACATCGACCACGGTAAGTCGACGCTGTCTGACCGTATCATCCAGATTTGCGGTGGCCTTTCTGATCGTGAAATGGAAGCCCAGGTTCTGGACTCCATGGATCTTGAGCGCGAACGCGGGATCACCATCAAGGCGCAGAGCGTCACCCTGGACTATAAGGCCAGCGACGGTGAGACCTACCAGCTGAACTTTATCGACACCCCGGGCCACGTGGACTTCTCTTATGAAGTTTCCCGTTCTCTTGCCGCGTGCGAAGGCGCGCTGCTGGTGGTAGACGCCGGGCAGGGGGTAGAAGCCCAGACCCTGGCCAACTGCTACACCGCCATGGAGATGGATCTCGAAGTGGTTCCGGTACTCAACAAGATCGACCTGCCTGCGGCCGACCCTGAGCGCGTAGCGGACGAGATTGAAGATATCGTCGGGATCGACGCCCACGACGCGGTGCGCTGCTCAGCGAAAACCGGCGTCGGCGTGACCGACGTGCTGGAGCGTCTGGTGCGCGATATCCCACCGCCGGAAGGCGATCCGGACGCGCCGCTGCAGGCGCTGATTATCGACTCCTGGTTCGATAACTACCTCGGCGTGGTGTCGCTGGTGCGGATTAAAAACGGCACCATGCGCAAGGGCGACAAGATCAAGGTCATGAGCACCGGCCAGGTCTATAACGCTGATCGTCTGGGCATCTTCACCCCGAAACAGGTTGACCGTACCGAGCTGAAATGCGGCGAGGTAGGCTGGCTGGTCTGCGCGATCAAAGACATCCTCGGCGCGCCGGTGGGCGATACCCTGACCGCCGCCCGCAACCCGGCAGACAAAGCGCTGCCTGGCTTTAAGAAGGTGAAACCGCAGGTGTATGCCGGCCTGTTCCCGGTGAGCTCCGATGATTATGAAGCTTTCCGCGACGCGCTGGGCAAACTGAGCCTTAACGATGCCTCTCTGTTCTACGAGCCGGAAAGCTCTACCGCGCTGGGCTTCGGCTTCCGCTGCGGCTTCCTCGGCCTGCTGCACATGGAGATCATTCAGGAGCGTCTGGAGCGTGAATACGATCTCGACCTGATCACCACCGCGCCAACGGTAGTCTACGAAGTAGAGACCACCTCCAAAGAAGTTATCTACGTCGACAGCCCGTCCAAGCTGCCGCCGCTGAATAATATTCAGGAGCTGCGCGAGCCGATCGCCGAGTGTCACATGCTGCTGCCGCAGGAGTTCCTCGGCAACGTGATTACCTTGTGTGTCGAGAAGCGTGGGGTGCAGACCAACATGGTTTACCACGGTAAACAGGTGGCGCTGACCTATGAAATTCCGATGGCGGAAGTGGTTCTCGACTTCTTCGACCGCCTGAAGTCCACCTCCCGCGGCTATGCGTCGCTGGACTACAACTTCAAACGCTTCCAGGCGTCGAACATGGTACGCGTCGATGTGCTGATCAACGGTGAGCGCGTCGATGCGCTGGCGCTGATCACCCACAACGATAACGCGCCGTATCGCGGCCGCGAGCTGGTGGAAAAGATGAAAGATCTGATTCCGCGTCAGCAGTTCGATATCGCGATTCAGGCGGCCATCGGTAACCACATTATCGCGCGCTCTACGGTGAAACAGCTGCGTAAAAACGTCCTGGCGAAATGCTACGGCGGCGACGTCAGCCGTAAGAAAAAGCTGCTGCAGAAGCAGAAAGAAGGTAAGAAGCGTATGAAGCAGGTCGGTAACGTTGAGCTGCCGCAGGAAGCGTTCCTCGCCATTCTGCACGTTGGTAAAGACGGCAAATAACCCTAAGGAGTTGGCATGGCGAACATGTTTGCCCTGATCCTGGTGATTGCAACCCTGGTGACGGGCGTTTTATGGTGCCTGGACAAGTTCATTTTTGCACCGAAACGTCGTGAACGTCAGGCCGCTGCTCAGGCAGCGACCGGCGAGCAACTGGACAAGAAGACGCTGAAGAAAGTCGGCCCGAAACCGGGCTGGCTGGAAACCGGCGCATCGGTTTTCCCGGTGCTGGCGATCGTTCTGGTGGTACGTTCATTTATTTATGAGCCTTTCCAGATCCCTTCAGGTTCGATGATGCCAACGCTGCTCATCGGCGATTTTATTCTGGTGGAGAAATTTGCCTACGGCATTAAAGATCCTATCTATCAGAAAACGCTGATCGAGACCGGCCATCCGAAGCGCGGCGACATCGTGGTGTTTAAATATCCGGAAGACCCGCGTCTGGACTACATTAAGCGCGCGGTGGGGTTACCGGGTGATAAGGTCACCTACGATCCGGTTGCCAAACAGGTCACTATTCAGCCGGGCTGCAGTTCCGGACAGGCCTGCGGCAACGCGCTGCCGGTGACCTATTCCAACGTGGAGCCGAGCGATTTTGTTCAGACCTTCTCCCGCAGCAACGGCGGCGAAGCGAGCAGCGGTTTCTGGCAGTTGCCGAAGGGCGAAACCAAAGCCGACGGCATTCGTCTTACCGAGCGTCAGGAGACATTGGGCGACGTGACGCACCGAATTCTAATGGTGCCGATTGCCCAGGATCAGGTTGGGATGTACTACCATCAGTCCGGTCTGCCGCTGGCCACCTGGATTGTGCCGCCCGGTCAGTACTTCATGATGGGCGACAACCGGGATAACAGCGCCGACAGCCGGTACTGGGGCTTTGTGCCGGAAGCCAACCTGGTCGGAAAAGCAACCGCTATCTGGATGAGTTTTGAAAAGCAGGAAGGTGAATGGCCGACCGGCGTGCGGTTATCGCGCATTGGTGGAATTCATTAATTTCCTCTGCTGAATTCACGTCGCTGCTGTTATCGCAGCGGCGTGAATTATTTAGTATTTAAATCCATTCAAACTAACGACATCCCGTGTCGTTGCGTATAGAATATCCCCCCGAAGTTTTTGGTTGTCGCTCTGCCGGGTGACACTGCACACGAAAGCGTATTGGTCTGTTTCAAATTACTGTTTGAAGCGAATGCTCAGGTCGGTTTCGTGTGCTGCATCTTTGACGCATTCATTTATTGGTAACGCATGAACCCCATCGTAATTAATCGGCTTCAACGAAAGCTGGGCTACACTTTTCATCATCAGGAGCTGTTGCAACAGGCATTAACTCACCGCAGTGCCAGCAGCAAACATAATGAGCGCCTGGAATTTTTAGGTGACTCCATTTTAAGTTTCGTGATCGCGAATGCGCTGTATCATCGCTTTCCTCGTGTCGATGAAGGCGATATGAGCCGTATGCGCGCGACGCTGGTGCGCGGCAACACGCTGGCGGAGATCGCCCGCGAGTTTGAGCTGGGCGAGTGTCTGCGCCTCGGGCCGGGAGAGCTGAAAAGCGGCGGTTTCCGTCGCGAATCGATTCTCGCGGATACCGTTGAAGCGTTAATTGGCGGGGTTTTCCTCGACAGCGATATTCAGAACGTTGAACGCTTAATCCTCTCCTGGTACCAGACCCGTCTGGACGAAATCAGTCCGGGCGATAAGCAAAAGGATCCGAAGACGCGTCTGCAGGAATATCTGCAGGGACGTCATCTGCCGCTGCCGTCTTACCTGGTGGTCCAGGTTCGCGGCGAAGCGCACGATCAGGAATTTACTATCCACTGCCAGGTCAGTGGCCTGAGTGAACCGGTGGTTGGCACAGGTTCCAGCCGTCGTAAGGCGGAGCAGGCTGCCGCCGAACAGGCGCTGAAAAAGCTGGAGCTGGAATGAGCGAAGAAAAAAGTTATTGCGGATTTGTCGCCATCGTGGGTCGTCCAAACGTTGGCAAATCCACGCTGTTGAACAAGCTGCTTGGGCAGAAGATCTCGATCACCTCCCGTAAAGCGCAGACCACCCGTCACCGCATCGTCGGTATCCATACCGAAGGGCCGTATCAGGCGATTTACGTTGATACTCCGGGCCTGCATATGGAAGAGAAGCGTGCCATTAACCGCTTAATGAACAAAGCGGCCAGCAGTTCGATTGGCGACGTGGAACTGGTCATCTTCGTGGTGGAAGGCACCCGCTGGACGCAGGACGACGAGATGGTGCTCAACAAGCTGCGCGACGCGAAAGCGCCGGTGATCCTCGCGGTCAACAAGGTGGATAACGTGCAGGAAAAAGCGGATCTGTTACCGCACCTGCAGTTCCTCGCCAGCCAGATGAATTTCCTCGATATCGTACCGATCTCAGCGGAAACCGGCACCAACGTTGATACCATCGCGGCGATCGTGCGTAAGCATCTGCCGGAAGCGATCCATCACTTCCCGGAAGATTATATTACCGATCGCTCACAACGCTTTATGGCCTCCGAAATCATCCGTGAAAAACTGATGCGTTTCCTCGGCGCTGAGCTGCCGTACTCCGTCACCGTGGAAATCGAACGTTTCGTCAGCAACGAGCGCGGCGGTTACGATATCAACGGCCTGATCCTCGTCGAGCGCGAAGGGCAGAAAAAGATGGTGATTGGCAACAAAGGCGCCAAAATTAAAACCATCGGTATCGAAGCGCGTAAGGACATGCAGGAGATGTTTGAAGCGCCGGTGCACCTCGAGCTGTGGGTGAAAGTGAAATCCGGCTGGGCCGATGACGAGCGCGCCCTGCGCAGTCTCGGTTACGTTGACGACCTCTGAGTTAACGCAACGTGGATGGATGGCAGCGCGCCTTTGTCCTGCATAGCCGTCCGTGGAGCGAAACCAGCCTGATGCTGGACGTCTTCACGGAAGAATCCGGTCGCGTGCGCCTCGTTGCCAAGGGCGCACGCTCCAAACGCTCTAATCTCAAAGGCGCTTTACAGCCCTTTACCCCCTTGTTGGTTCGCTTCGGCGGGCGCGGCGAAGTCAAAACCCTGCGCAGCGCGGAAGCCGTTTCGCTGGCGCTGCCGCTCAGCGGCATCACCCTCTACAGCGGTCTCTACGTTAACGAGCTTATCTCCCGCGTGCTGGAGCACGAAACACGCTTCTCCGAACTCTTTTTCGACTACCTGCACTGCATTCAGGCGCTCGCCGGGGCCAGCGGCTCGCCGGAGCCCGCGCTGCGGCGTTTTGAGCTGGCGCTGCTCGGGCACCTGGGGTATGGCGTGGATTTTCTCCACTGCGCCGGGAGCGGCGAGCCGGTAGACGACACCATGACCTACCGCTATCGTGAAGAAAAAGGCTTTATTGCCAGCCTGGTGATTGATAACAACACGTTTACCGGGCACCATTTGAAAGCATTGGCGAGTCGCGAGTTTCCTGATGTTGATACGCTGCGCGCCGCGAAGCGCTTTACCCGTATCGCCCTGAAGCCCTATCTCGGCGGCAAACCGCTCAAGAGCCGGGAGTTGTTTCGCCAGTTTATGCCCGCGCGAAAGGCGCGAGCCGATAATACGAATAATGATTAACGAGGATTGTCATGGCTGAATTATTGTTAGGGGTCAATATTGACCATATCGCGACCTTGCGTAACGCCCGCGGCACCGCTTACCCGGATCCGGTTCAGGCGGCTTTCATTGCCGAACAGGCCGGCGCTGACGGCATCACCGTGCATCTGCGCGAAGACCGTCGCCATATTACCGATCGCGATGTGCGTATCCTGCGCGAGACGCTGCACACCCGGATGAATCTTGAAATGGCGGTCACCGAAGAGATGCTGACGATCGCCTGCGAAACCAAACCACACTTCTGCTGCCTGGTGCCGGAGAAACGTCAGGAAGTCACTACCGAAGGCGGACTGGACGTGGCCGGGCAGCGCGACAAGATGCGCGATGCCTGTCAACGCCTGGCGGATGCCGGCATCCTGGTCTCCCTGTTTATCGATGCGGATGAAGCGCAGATCAAAGCGGCGGCGGACGTTGGCGCGCCCTATATCGAAATCCACACCGGCTGCTATGCCGATGCCAAAACCGACGCCGAGCAGGCCAGGGAGCTGGAACGTATTGCCAAAGCGGCCACCTACGCCGCCAGCCTCGGGCTGAAGGTGAATGCCGGCCACGGTCTGACCTACCACAACGTGAAAGCGATTGCTGCGCTGCCGGAAATGCATGAGCTGAATATCGGTCACGCGATTATTGGCCGTGCGGTGATGAGCGGCCTGAAAGAGGCGGTGGCGGAAATGAAGCGTCTGATGCTGGAAGCGCGCGGCTAATGGCCATTCTCGGGTTGGGTACCGACATCGTCGAGATCGCCCGCATCGAAGCGGTGATCGCCCGCAGCGGCGATCGCCTTGCCCGCCGGGTGCTGAGCGACCATGAATGGAGCATCTGGGAGCAGCACCAGCAGCCGGTGCGTTTCCTGGCGAAACGCTTTGCGGTCAAGGAAGCGGCGGCGAAAGCGCTGGGAACCGGGATCCGTAACGGGCTGGCGTTTAACCAGTTCGAGGTTTACAACGACGAGCTGGGCAAGCCGAAGCTGCGGCTATGGGGTGAAGCAAACCTTTTAGCTGAACGCATGGGAGTAAGCGCTATTCACGTTACTCTCGCTGATGAACGCCACTACGCCTGCGCCACGGTGATTGTCGAAAGCTAGCCAGGAGGGCGGTTAAATTTTATCCGCGTGGTGCATCAGCACGAATTTATCCCACAGCTGTTCTTCACTCTCGAGGTGTGCCGGATCTTTCAGGATCGTATTCGGGATCGGGCACACTTTCTGGCAGGTTGGCGTGTCGTAATGACCCACGCACTCGGTGCAGCGGTCGCTGTTAATCTCATAAATGCTGTCACCCATCGAAATGGCCTCATTCGGGCACTCCGGCTCGCACATATCGCAGTTGATGCATTTTTTGGTAATTAACAGCGCCATCAGGAAAGTCTCAGAAACAACACAAACAGGGCGGGCATTATACGCCCATTTTCTGCTCAGACCAGCTTTTTCACCAGCGCTTCGCTATGGCGAATGCGCTCCGGCGCCCGCTCCAGATCCTGCTGCACCAGCCCCATAAACAGCAGATCGGTGAGCATCATTTGCGCGCTGGTGGAGGAGATGGCGGCGCTGCGCGTCGCCTGCTCTTCGGCGATAGTATACAGGCAGTGGGTCGCCTGCTGTTGCAGGGCGTTCGGGCTAAACCCGGTGATCGCCAGGATCTTACAGCCGACGCGCAGCGCTTCACCGGCCGCCATATTGATCTCCCGGCGCTCGCCGGAGTAAGAGATCGCCAGCAGAAGATCGTCGCTGGACATGGCCTGCACCGTCGCCAGCAGGGCATGCATATCCTGCTCAGAAACAGCGTTGATGCCGATCTTCATCAGCTTCCAGCTAAAGTTACGCGCCACCAGGCCGGAGGCGCCAATCCCGGTGACGATCACTCGCCGGGCGTTGCGCAGCAGCGTGACGGCTTCCCGTAGCGTCTCTTCAGTGTTGACGTCCAGCGAGGCATGCATGGCGGCGACATTGTCTTTAATGAGTTTCTCGCCGACCAGACGCAGCGGATCGTCACCGCGAATGTGGTTATGCACCGGGACGGAGTGCGGATCCGGGCTACTCGCCAGCGCTTCACTAAGGGCCAGCTTCAGCGCCGGAAAGCCTTTGAATCCCAGCTTCTGGGAAAATTTAACCACGCTGGACTGACTCACACCGGCTTCCGCCGCCAGCTGCTGCGAGCTGAGGTGCCGGGTCTCATCGGGCTGGCTCAGAATATAATCGGCCAACTTTTTGTCGCTCGCCGCCAGGGTGGGATAGCGCTGACGAATACGCGTTAAACAGTTCATTGGAGCTCCGCTGGAGCCGTCCGGCTCGTGACTGACAGAATTTTTATTCGATTATAAGGGGTATACCATGAATTAAAAATTCTTAAGCCACAATTTTTCCTTCGCCTGCTACTTTAATTCTTTCTTAACGGCAGGGGATGTTTTCCCTCGACATGGCGTCAGGCTGTTAAGCTTACCCTAACGAGAAGCGAGTTCTGAGATAAAGGAGGCAGTTTGCAGCACACTGAACGGAGAGTGGTGTTTTTCGATCTGGACGGAACCTTACACCAACAGGATATGTTCGGCAGTTTTCTGCGCTATCTGCTGCGCCATTTGCCGCTGAACCTGTTGCTGGTGGTGCCGATGGGGCCGGTGATCCTTGCCGGGCTGGCAGTGAGCGGACGGGCGGCGCGCTGGCCGATGAGCCTCCTGCTGTGGGCGACAACCTTTGGCCGCCGCGAGGCGGTGCTGAAGCGGCTGGAAGCGGAGTTTGTCGGCTGGTTTCGCCATCATGTGACGGCGTTTCCGGTAGTTCATGCGCGGCTTACCGCCTACCTGACCAGCACCGATGCCGACGTCTGGTTGATCACCGGCTCGCCGCAGTCGCTGGTGGAGCAGGTCTATCGCGATACCCTCTGGTTGCCGCGGGTGAATCTGATAGCCAGCCGCACCGCGCGCCGCTGGGGCGGCTGGGTATTGACCCTGCGCTGCCTGGGGCATGAAAAGGTGGTACAGCTGGAGAAAAAGATTGGCGCCCCGCTGCGGCTGTATAGCGGCTATAGCGATAGTGAGCAGGATAATCCATTGCTCGGCTTTTGCCAGCATCGCTGGCGGGTAACCCCTCAGGGAGAGCTTCAGCAGCTGGAGTAATAGTGTGTAATTGATAGCGCCCATGTATAATGCGCCCCGCTTTTTCTGCTGGAGTGGCCGCTGTGTCTGACCTCGAACTCAATGATGAATACTGGATGCGTCATGCCCTGACGCTGGCGAAACGCGCCTGGGAAGAGGGCGAGGTGCCGGTGGGCGCGGTGCTGGTGCATAACAATCAGGTCATTGGCGAGGGCTGGAACCGGCCGATAGGCCGTCACGACCCCACCGCCCATGCGGAGATTATGGCCTTACGCCAGGGCGGACTGGTGCTGCAAAACTACCGCCTGATCGACGCCACGCTGTACGTGACCCTCGAGCCCTGCGTCATGTGCGCGGGCGCGATGGTGCACAGCCGTATCGCCCGCCTGGTGTTTGGCGCCAGGGATGCCAAGACCGGCGCCGCCGGCTCGCTGATGGATGTTCTGCACCACCCGGGAATGAACCATCGGGTTGAGATTAGCGAAGGCGTGCTGGCAGAGTCCTGCTCTGCCATGCTGAGCGACTTCTTCCGCTGGCGGCGGGAAGAGAAAAAAGCGCTGAAGAAAGCCCGGGCGCAGACTGGGGAAAGTTAATACAGGTGGCCGGGGAGTTTCATCCGGGCATTATCCATCTGCTTATCGGCGCGAAACTTGAAAAAGGGCAGGGTGGTCTCCTGCGGCTCTTCGAGCTCATTGGGGAGCACGGCCGGGTAATCCTCCGCCAGGGCCAGCGTTTGCTGCTGCTGGCGCTCCTTCTCTGACAAATAGCCGACAAGGCTTATCTGATATTTGCGGATGTTTTCCACATAGGCGTAGGCCTCATGGCCGCGGGCATAGCCGTATTTTAGTTTGCTGTAATAGGGTTTCTGGCTCAGCAACGGTAAACGCAGCTTAACGTCCGCCCAGCTGTTAGGATTGCCTTTCTGTTTGCGGGTGAGCGCCATGGCGTCCAGCATATGGGCATAACCCATATTATAAGCGGCCAGCGCAAACCAGATGCGTTCATCTTTCGGGATCGAATCCGGCACTTTATCCATCATATCCTGCAGGTAGCGCATGCCGCCGTCGATACTCTGCGCCGCATCGGTGCGGTCGGTTAGACCCAGGCTTTGCGCCGTATTGCGTGTGAGCATCATCATACCGCGCACGCCGGTAGGGGAGGTGGCCTGCGGATCCCAGTGGGATTCCTGCCAGGCGATGGCGGCCAGCAGGCGCCAGTCAATCTCGCGGGCGTATTTTTCAAACAGCGGCTGCACCTCCGGAAGAATATTTTCCACCGCGCGCAGGAAGGTGCGGGTATCGACATAATCGAAATCGTTGCCGTGGCCGAGGTATTTCTCCTCCAGGCGCGCCAGCGTCCCGTCTTCATTAATGTTATTGAAGAAATCAAGCATTGCCGCCGACAGCGAATTATCGTCGTCCCGGGCACTAAACCAGGTGACCGGCTGTTCGTCAGTGATATCGAGGGCCACCGCCAGCTCCGGATGGACGCGCTGAAACAGGCTGACGGCCACCGAGTCGGCGATGGTGTAATCAAGTTTACCGTCAATCACCGCCTGCATCAGCGCCGTGGTACCGCGTTTTTCGTCCACGCGCCAGGCAAGATCCGGGTATTTCTCGGCTTTTAAGGTCTGCAGGTCGTTGATCGCCACGTGGCCCGGAGCGATAGTGAGCTGCTCGGCGGTCAGCGCCGCGAGGGTGCGCGGCCGGGTATTGCCGACGCGGTAGACCAGCTGTTGTGAAACAGAATAGTAGGTGGGGCCGGCCTGATAGTTTTTCACTCGCTCCTGGTTATAGACCAGTCCGGCGGCCAGCATATCGGCCTGACCGTCGTCGAGGTCGTCAAACAGCTGGCTGATGTTTTGCCGGACGGTTATCTTAAGCGTGACGCCAAGGTAGTCGGCAAACTGCTTCGCCAGTTCATAATCCAGACCGAACGCTTTATTGTTCATGGTGGCGAAGGTCATTGGCGAGTTGATGGTGCTGATGCGCAGCTCGCCGCGAGCGATAATGCCCGCCACCCGGTTCTCGGGTTTACCAGACCAGGGGATCGACGGCCACAGGGCCGCCGCCAGCAAAAGGGTGACAATGCCGATCAGCAGATAATTAATCTTTAATTTTTTCAGAGAGTTAATCTTCTGCAGCTTCAGGTTCCTCAGCAGGCGATGTCCGGAAAAAACGCAAGGTTGTCGTCGAATGTGCGGCATTCTGCTTAATAATGCGCCAGTTGGCAACTTATTCGCGATGGTCGTCACATTTATTGATAAACAGCATCAATGATTTTATTTCTACGCAAACGGTTTCGTCGGGGCGCAGGATTCACTATAATGACGCCCGTTTCCCCCCCTGGCTCACCCTGAAAGCTTCGAAGACGAGAGACTTATGATGGAAATTTTGCGTGGTTCACCTGCACTGTCGGCATTCCGTATTAATAAACTGCTGGCACGATTTCAGGCGGCCAACCTTCCGGTAAGCGCCATATATGCCGAATATATTCATTTTGCCGATCTGAATGCCCCGCTGAGCGCTGACGATCGCGAGCGCCTGGCGCGACTGCTTCAGTATGGCCCGAGCTTGAGCAGCCATACCCCGACCGGTAAATTACTGCTCGTGACCCCTCGCCCTGGCACCATCTCTCCCTGGTCTTCTAAAGCTACCGATATCGCTCACAACTGCGGTCTGGCGCAGGTTGTGCGTCTTGAGCGCGGCGTGGCGTATTACGTTGAAGCCTCAACCCTGACCGAAGCGCAGTGGGCCGCGGTGGCGGCGGAGCTGCACGACCGCATGATGGAGAGCGTCTTCGACGAGCTGGAAGCGGGCGAGAAGCTGTTCGCTCACCATCAGCCGACGCCGGTCACCAGCGTCGACCTGCTGGGCGAAGGGCGTCAGGCGCTGATTGACGCCAACCTCCGTCTGGGTCTGGCGCTGGCCGACGACGAAATTGACTACCTGCAGGACGCGTTTACCCGCCTGGGACGCAACCCGAACGATATCGAGCTGTATATGTTCGCCCAGGCGAACTCAGAGCACTGTCGCCACAAGATTTTCAACGCCGACTGGATCATCGACGGCGAACAGCAGCCGAAGTCGCTGTTCAAAATGATCAAAAACACCTTTGAAAAAACGCCGGACTACGTGCTGTCGGCCTATAAAGATAATGCCGCGGTGATGGAAGGGTCTGAAGTCGGGCGCTATTTCGCCGACCATCAGACCGGGCGCTACGACTTCCATCAGGAGCCGGCGCACATTCTGATGAAGGTGGAAACCCATAACCACCCGACGGCCATCTCTCCATGGCCGGGCGCGGCAACCGGCTCCGGCGGCGAAATCCGCGATGAAGGCGCCACCGGCCGCGGCGCGAAGCCGAAAGCGGGCCTGGTGGGCTTCTCGGTTTCCAACCTGCGTATCCCGGGCTTCGAACAGCCGTGGGAAGAAGATTTCGGTAAACCGGATCGCATTGTCACCGCCCTGGACATCATGACCGAAGGCCCGCTGGGCGGCGCGGCGTTTAACAACGAATTTGGTCGTCCGGCGCTGAACGGCTACTTCCGCACCTATGAAGAGAAAGTCACCAGCCACAATGGCGAAGAGCTGCGTGGCTACCACAAACCGATCATGCTGGCCGGCGGTATCGGCAACATCCGCGGTGAGCACGTGCAGAAGGGCGAGATTACCGTCGGCGCGAAGCTGATCGTGCTGGGCGGCCCGGCGATGAACATCGGCCTCGGCGGCGGCGCGGCGTCTTCTATGGCCTCCGGCCAGTCCGATGCCGATCTCGATTTCGCCTCCGTACAGCGTGACAACCCGGAAATGGAGCGCCGCTGTCAGGAAGTGATCGACCGCTGCTGGCAGTTGGGCGACGCCAACCCGATCCTCTTTATCCACGACGTTGGCGCCGGCGGTCTCTCCAACGCCATGCCGGAGCTGGTGAGCGACGGCGGCCGCGGCGGTAAATTCCAGCTGCGCGATATTCTCAGCGATGAGCCAGGGATGAGTCCGCTGGAGATCTGGTGTAACGAATCGCAGGAGCGTTATGTTCTGGCGGTCGCCCCGGAGCAGCTGCCGCTGTTCGACGAACTGTGCCGCCGCGAGCGCGCGCCTTATGCCGTTATCGGCGAAGCCACCGCTGAGCAGCATCTGAGCCTGAGCGACAGCCACTTTAACGATCAGCCGATCGACCTGCCGCTGGACGTCCTGCTCGGCAAAACGCCGAAAATGACCCGCGACGTGCAGACTCTGAAAGCTCAGGGTAGCGCGCTGGATCGCCAACCGATTACCCTTGCCGATGCGGTTAACCGCGTTCTGCATCTGCCGACGGTGGCCGAGAAAACCTTCCTCGTCACCATCGGCGACCGCACCGTGACCGGTATGGTCGCCCGCGACCAGATGGTTGGCCCGTGGCAGATCCCGGTGGCCAACTGCGCGGTGACCACCGCCAGCCTCGACAGCTACTATGGCGAAGCGATGGCGATGGGCGAGCGCGCCCCGGTCGCCCTGCTGGACTTCGCGGCCTCTGGCCGTCTGGCGGTCGGTGAAGCGCTGACCAACATCGCCGCCACGCAGATTGGCGAGCTGAACCGCGTGAAGCTGTCGGCTAACTGGATGGCCGCCGCCGGCCACCCGGGTGAAGACGCTGGCCTGTATGAGGCGGTGAAAGCGGTGGGCGAAGAGCTGTGCCCGGCGCTGGGCCTGACCATTCCGGTCGGTAAAGACTCGATGTCGATGAAAACCCGCTGGCAGGAAGGCAGCGAGCAGCGCGAGATGACCTCCCCGCTGTCGCTGGTCATCTCTGCCTTCGCCCGTGTCGAAGATGTCCGTCATACCGTCACGCCGCAGCTTTCGACGGAAGATAACGCCCTGCTGCTGATCGACCTCGGTAAAGGGCACAACGCGCTGGGCGCGACGGCGCTGGCGCAGGTCTATCGCCAGCTCGGCGACAAGCCGGCTGACGTGCGCGATGTCGCGCAACTGAAAGGCTTCTGGAATGCGATGCAGGCCCTGGTGGCGCAGCGTAAACTGCTGGCCTACCACGACCGCTCCGACGGCGGTCTGCTGGTCACGCTGGCGGAAATGGCCTTTACCGGCCACTGCGGCGTGGAAGCGGATATCGCCGCGCTGGGCGACGACCATCTGGCCGCGCTGTTCAACGAAGAGCTGGGGGCGGTGATTCAGGTCCGCGCCGCAGACCGTGAGGCGGTGGAAGCCATTCTGGCGGTTAACGGCCTGGCGGACTGCGTGCATTACCTCGGTAAAGCGGTTGAGGGCGATCGCTTCGTGCTGACCGCCGGCGGTCAGACGGTGTTCAGCGAAAGCCGCACCACGCTGCGCATGTGGTGGGCGGAAACCACCTGGCAGATGCAGCGTCTGCGCGACAACCCGGCCTGCGCCGATCAGGAGCATGAGGCGAAAGCCAATGATGCCGACCCGGGCCTCAATGTGAAGCTCTCGTTTGATATTAACGACGACGTCGCCGCCCCGTACATTGCCACCGGCGCGCGGCCGAAAGTGGCCGTCCTGCGCGAGCAGGGGGTGAACTCCCACGTTGAAATGGCGGCCGCCTTCCATCGTGCCGGCTTTGACGCCATCGACGTGCATATGAGCGACCTGCTGGCCGGCCGGACCGGTCTGGGCGATTTCCATGCCCTGGTAGCCTGCGGCGGCTTCTCCTACGGCGACGTGTTGGGCGCGGGCGAGGGCTGGGCGAAGTCGATTCTGTTCAACGAGCGCGTGCGCGATGAGTTCGCGACCTTCTTCCATCGTCCGCAGACGCTGGCGCTCGGCGTGTGCAACGGCTGTCAGATGATGTCCAACCTGCGCGAGCTGATCCCGGGCAGCGACCTGTGGCCGCGCTTTGTGCGCAACCAGTCTGACCGCTTTGAAGCGCGCTTTAGCCTGGTGGAAGTGACGCAAAGCCCATCCCTGCTGCTGGAAGGCATGGTTGGCTCACGGATGCCGATTGCGGTCTCCCACGGCGAAGGTCAGGTGGAAGTGCGCGACAGCGCGCATCTGGCTCAGCTTGAGAGCAAAGGTCTGGTGGCGCTGCGCTTCGTGGATAACTTCGGCAAAGTGACCGAAACCTATCCGGCGAACCCGAACGGTTCCCCGAACGGTATCACCGCGGTGACCAGCGAAAGCGGGCGCGCGACCATCATGATGCCGCACCCGGAACGCGTCTTCCGCACCGTAAGCAACTCCTGGCACCCGGAGAACTGGGGCGAGGATAGCCCGTGGATGCGTATCTTCCGTAACGCGCGTAAACAGCTGGGTTAATCTTCCCGCCGCGCTTCACGCGAACGTATCAGCCCCCTGCCTGACAGGGGGCTTTTTTTTATCTGTGATGGTCGGCACGCCAGGGTGTCGGGAATTGCCGACAACTGCGATATTGCAGTGTCGTCAATAGGCGACACTTAAGTTATTGATTTAAATGATGAGTAATCGGTAGCCTATTTGGTGTCGCTAAATAGCGACAACGCGGGTGAAAAATAAACAGAGGTAGTTCGACTGTTCTTGCGGTTAATGTCATATATATCAGTATGTTAATAAAATGTTTTGAGAGCTGGCATAGTTCATGCATAATATTAACCAGTGGCTCATTCACCTTCTTATGTCAGCCCCTTCGGGACGCGCTACATAAACTTCGAATGACGCACAAACAGGTGCCTGCCGTCCAACTCCTGATAACAGCCTGGCTTTATCAGACATCGGGCGAAACGTCGAGTAAGGCACCGCCTCATTCCTGAACAAAGCCAGGCCTTGCGCCTGGCTTTGTTGTTTCTGCGGCGCAGTAACCAGCGGTAGCGCTTTTCTCCGGCGCGCTCCTCAGTTAGCATCGACCAGAGCTAATGATTGAGACTACATCCTTGAAGCGACTCTCTCTTTTCCCCCGTTCGCTGCGTCAGCTGGTGACGCTCTCTTTTGTGCTGATCCTGCTGCCATTGCTGGTGCTGGCCTGGCAGGCCTGGCAGAGCCTGAACGCCCTTAGCGCCCAGGCGGCGCATATTAACCGTACCACCCTGGTCGACGCCCGACGCAGCGAGGAGATGATCAATGCCGCACTGGAGATGGAGCGCAGCTATCGCCAGTACTGCGTGCTGGACGATCCGACGCTGGCGCGCGTCTATCAAAACCAGCGGCAGCGCTACAGCCAGATGCTGGACGCCCACGCCGGCGTGCTGCCGGATGAGAAGCTCTGGCAGGCGCTGCGTCAGGATGTCAGCGATCTGGCGCAGCTGCAGTGTAAAAATAGCGGACCCGATGCCCAGGCAGCCGCCAGACTGGAAGTTTTCGCCAGTAATAACAGCGATATGGTGCAGGCGACCCGGGCGGTCGTCTATTCTCGTGGCCAACAGCTGCAGCAGGAGATAGCCGAACGCGGCCAGTTTTTTGGCTGGCAGGCGCTGGTGCTGTTTCTGCTGAGCCTGGCGCTGGTGCTACTCTTCACCCGCATGATTATCGGCCCGGTGAAAGGCATCGAAAGAATGATCAATCAGCTGGGGGCAGGGAAGTCGCTGGACGACGCCGCATTGTTTACCGGCCCGCGCGAGCTGCGATCGGTGGGCAAGCGCATCATCTGGCTCAGCGAGCGCCTGGCGTGGCTGGAGTCGCAGCGGCATCAATTTCTTCGCCATCTGTCGCATGAGCTGAAAACCCCGTTGGCCAGTATGCGTGAAGGTACCGAGCTGTTGGCCGACCGCGTCGCGGGGCCCCTGACCCCTGAGCAGCAGGAGATCGTCGAGATCCTCGACAGCAGTAGCCGTAACCTGCAAAAGCTGATTGAACAGCTGCTGGACTATAACCGAAAACAGGCCGACGGCCCGGTGGCTCGCGAAGCGGTGGACCTGGTGGACCTGGTGGAAAACGTCGTGGCGGCGCACAGCCTGCCCGCGCGGGCTAAACTGATGCATACCGAACTGACGCTGCAGGCGCGGCGTTGCCTGGCAGAGCCTGCGCTATTGATAAGCGTAATGGATAATCTCTACTCCAATGCGGTGCACTATGGCGCTGAATCCGGTAACATCCGTATCCATAGCTACCGGCACGGAGAGCAGGTGCGTATTGATGTCGCCAACAGCGGCGAACCGATCCCGGCCGCGGAAAAAAACATGATATTCGAGCCTTTTTACCAGGGGAGTCACCAGCGTAAAGGGGCCGTTAAGGGCAGTGGACTGGGGTTGAGTATCGCCCGCGACTGCGTCCGGCAGATGCAAGGGGAGCTCAGCTTAGTTGATGCGCCCGCCGGGCAGGTCTGTTTTCGCATTACGCTTCCCTCAGCGCCGGAATAATCCAACTTATGAATCGATATCGGGGAACTATGTCCCAATTCCTGGCCTGGCGCCGTTCCCTCAGCGGATGGCTGCTTTCAGGCATTGCTTGTCTGACGCTGGCGGGGTGTTCCGCCGGCTTTTCACCGCATACCGCGGAAGGTACCGCCGCCCCCGGGCAGGCGCAGCATCAGGTGGCCGATTTTGTCGCGGTAGACTGCGCGGATATCTGGGCGCACAGCAGCGATGCCAGCGACAAAAATCCCCTCTACTGGCTGCGGGGCATTGACTGTGCCGATCGCCTCGCGCCGGCGCAGGCGCGGGCGGAGGCGAAACGCCATACCGACGACAGCTGGCAGGACGCGTTCCGTCGCGGCATCCTGCTTGCTGATGCTAAAATTACCCCTGAGGAGCGCCGCGACCTGGTGGCGCGTCTCGATACCTTCAGCCCGCAAATCGCCGTTCAGGTCCGCCCGCTGTATCAGCTCTGGCGCGACGGCCAGACCCGTCAGCTGCAGCTGGTGGAAGAGCGTGCCCGTTACGCTAAGCTTCAGCAGTCCAGCGATAGCGAACTGGAGACACTGCGTCAGCAGGAGCTGGCGCTGCGCGAGCAGCTGGAGCTGACCACCCGCAAGCTGGAGAACCTGACGGATATCGAACGCCAGCTCTCCAGCCGCAAGCCGGGCGGCAATTTCGGCAGCGAAAAAGTGCCGGAGGTGATCCATGACGATCCGTAAACCGGCGCGTTTACTGCTGGTGGATGACGATCCGGGACTGTTGAAGCTACTGGGCATGCGCCTGGTCAGCGAAGGCTACAGCGTGGTCACCGCCGAGAGCGGGCCGGAAGCGCTGCGCGTGCTGGGGCGTGAGAAAGTGGATCTGGTGATTAGCGATCTGCGGATGGATGAAATGGACGGCCTGCAGCTGTTTAGCGAGATCCAGAAGGGCCACCCCGGCATGCCGGTGATCATTCTCACCGCTCACGGTTCGATTCCCGACGCCGTGGCGGCTACCCAGCAGGGGGTGTTCAGCTTCCTGACCAAGCCGGTCGATAAAGATGCCTTATATAAAGCCATTGATGAGGCGTTGGAGCAGCGCTCGCCGGCCACCGACGAAGCCTGGCGCCAGGCGATTGTAACCCGCAGCCCGCTGATGCTGCGCCTGCTTGAGCAGGCCGGAATGGTGGCGCAATCGGATGTCAGCGTACTGATTAATGGCCAGAGCGGGACCGGGAAGGAGATCGTCGCCCAGGCGATCCACAACGCCAGCCCGCGTCATGATAAGCCGTTCGTGGCGATCAACTGCGGCGCGCTGCCGGAACAGCTGCTCGAATCCGAACTGTTTGGCCATGCGCGGGGCGCTTTTACCGGCGCGGTCAGTAACCGTGAAGGATTATTCCAGGCCGCTGAGGGTGGTACGCTGTTTCTCGACGAGATCGGTGATATGCCGGTTGCGTTGCAGGTGAAGCTGCTGCGCGTCCTGCAGGAGCGCAAGGTGCGCCCGCTGGGCAGCAACCGCGATATCGAAATCAACGTGCGGATTATCTCCGCCACCCACCGCGACCTGCCGAAGGCGATGGCCCGCGGCGAGTTTCGTGAAGACCTGTTCTACCGCCTCAACGTAGTGAACCTGAAAATACCGCCGCTCTCCGAACGCACGGAAGATATTCCGCTGTTGGCCAACCATCTGCTGCGTCAGTCCGCCGATCGCCATAAGCCGTTCGTGCGGGCGTTTTCCAGCGATGCGATGAAGCGGCTGATGGCCGCCAAGTGGCCGGGCAACGTGCGCCAGCTGGTGAACGTGATCGAGCAGTGCGTGGCCCTGACTTCGTCGCCAGTGATCGGCGACGCGCTGGTTGAGCAAGCGCTGGAGGGCGAGAACACGGCGCTGCCGACCTTCGTGGAGGCGCGCAATCAGTTTGAGCTGAACTACCTGCGCAAGCTGCTGCAAATTACCAAGGGCAACGTCACTCACGCCGCGCGGATGGCAGGGCGCAACCGCACCGAATTCTATAAGCTGCTGTCGCGCCATGAGCTCGACGCCAACGACTTTAAAGAGTAGCTCCGCACTATAGCGCAAGTTATGATACGGTAAGCAACCGGTTACGCGATTAAGACAGGAACCCCATGAAAAAGATTGATGCGATTATTAAACCTTTCAAACTGGATGACGTGCGTGAAGCGCTGGCCGAAGTCGGCATCACCGGGATGACGGTAACGGAAGTGAAAGGCTTTGGCCGCCAGAAAGGGCACACCGAACTGTACCGTGGTGCCGAGTATATGGTCGATTTTCTGCCGAAAGTAAAAATTGAAATTGTAGTGACCGACGATATCGTCGATACCTGTGTGGATACCATCATCCGTACCGCACAGACCGGTAAAATCGGCGACGGTAAAATCTTTGTCTTCGACGTGGCGCGGGTCATTCGTATTCGTACCGGCGAAGAAGACGACGCGGCGATTTAACGCTCGCCGCTCGCTGCAGTATTGCCGGGTGGCGCTGCGCTTACCCGGCCTACAAATCCCCGCGCGTCGGGGCTTACAGCACCTTATGCGGGCCGAAGCATTCGTAATGAATGTTGTCTTTGTTGATCCCTAATTCGACCAGCTGCTTCGCTGCAAACTGCATAAACGCTACCGGGCCGCAGAGATAATACTGCATCTGCGGGTCGCGAATATTGTCCGCCACTGCTGCTAAATCCATCAAACCTTCGCTATCAAAACGTCCAGCCTGACGGTCGGCCTCAGTCGGGGTGCGATACCAGACGTGAGAGGTAAACGCCGGCAGCGCCGCGCCGAGCGCCTTCACTTCATCGGCAAAGGCGTGAACGTCGCCATTTTCCGCCGCATGGAACCAGTTCACCTGACCCTGATGACCGCTCTTCGCCAGCGCATCCAGCATCGCCAGCATCGGCGTTTGCCCGACGCCGCCAGAGAGCAGAGTGACCGGCGTCTGCGGCTTAACGTTAAGGAAGAAATCTCCCGCCGGGGCGGCCAGATAGACCACATCGCCTTCGCTGGCATGGTTATGCAGCCAGCTGGAAACCTGACCGCCTTCCTCGCGTTTAACCGCAATGCGGTAGCCTTTGCCGTCCGCTTTGCGGGTCAGGGAGTACTGGCGGATTTCCTGATATTCGAAGCCTTCCGGTTTCAGCCAGATGGCCAGGTACTGGCCAGGCTGGTAATCGGCGACCGGCTGGCCATCAACCGGTTCGAGCTCAAAGCTGGTGATAAGCTGGCTGCGCGGGGTTTTCTTCACGATGCGGAACGCGCGGGTCCCTTCCCAGCCGCCGGTTTTACTGGCGTTTTGCTGATAGATCTCGGCTTCACGGCCGATAAAGACGTTCGCCAGCACGCCGTAGGCTTTACCCCAGGCATCGAGCACTTCCTGGCCCGGACTGAACATTTCATCGAGGGTCGCCAGCAGATGGCTGCCAACAATATTGTACTGCTCCGGTTTGATCTGGAAGCTGGTGTGTTTCTGGGCGATCTTTTCCACCGCCGGCAGCAGGGCAGGCAGGTTATCGATATTGCTGGCGTAGGCGGCAATAGCGTTGAATAACGCTTCACGCTGATCGCCGTTGCGCTGGTTGCTCATGTTGAAGATCTCTTTGAGCTCCGGATTATGCGCGAACATACGATCGTAGAAATGGGCGGTTAATTTCGGGCCGGTCTCTACCAGCAGGGGAATGGTGGCTTTTACCGTGGCGATGGTTTGAGCGTCAAGCATAGCGTGCTTCCTTATGTGTTATCTTAATGATGCATTTTAAATGCATCTTAAAGAAATAACCCTGCGTTGTAAATGGTTCTTTAACACATTCCCCCGATCCAGTTACAACATGAAGAATTTGCATCACAAACCTGAAAAGAAATCCGTTGATACTGAGAGAGGCGTTATTGCTCAAAGCCTTGTGTCATGCGGAGCCAATCGTTTGCGTAAAATCCTTTGTCAAGACCTGTTATCACAGAATGATTCGGTTATACTGTGGGCCGTTGTCCAATCGGACCGCCTTTTTAGGCCGAAATTTTATTGTTAGCTGAGTCAGGAGATGCGGATGTTAAAGCGTGAAATGAACATTGCCGATTATGATGCCGAACTGTGGCAGGCTATGGAGCAGGAAAAAGTACGTCAGGAAGAGCACATCGAACTGATCGCCTCCGAAAACTACACCAGTCCGCGCGTTATGCAGGCGCAGGGCTCTCAGCTGACCAACAAATATGCTGAAGGGTATCCGGGCAAGCGTTACTACGGCGGCTGTGAATACGTCGACGTGGTTGAACAGCTGGCAATCGACCGCGCGAAAGAACTGTTCGGCGCTGACTATGCTAACGTCCAGCCGCACTCCGGCTCCCAGGCTAACTTTGCCGTCTACACCGCGCTGCTGCAGCCGGGCGACACCGTGCTCGGTATGAACCTGGCGCAGGGCGGCCACCTGACTCACGGCTCCCCGGTTAACTTCTCCGGCAAACTGTACAACATCATCCCTTACGGTATTGATGAGTCCGGTAAAATTGACTATGACGACATGGCGAAGCAGGCTCAGGAACACAAACCGAAGATGATCATCGGTGGTTTCTCCGCTTACTCCGGTATCGTTGACTGGGCGAAAATGCGTGAAATCGCTGACAGCATCGGCGCTTACCTGTTCGTCGATATGGCGCACGTGGCAGGCCTGATTGCCGCTGGCGTGTACCCGAACCCGGTTCCGCATGCTCACGTTGTGACCACCACCACTCACAAAACCCTGGCGGGTCCGCGCGGCGGCCTGATTCTGGCGAAAGGCGGTAGCGAAGAGCTGTACAAAAAACTGAACTCTGCCGTGTTCCCAAGCGCGCAGGGCGGCCCGCTGATGCACGTTATCGCGGCGAAAGCGGTGGCGCTGAAAGAAGCGATGGAGCCAGAGTTTAAAGTTTACCAGCAGCAGGTTGCGAAAAACGCTAAAGCGATGGTGGAAGTGTTCCTGAACCGCGGCTACAAAGTGGTGTCTGGCGGTACTGAGAACCACCTGTTCCTGCTGGATCTGGTGGATAAAAACCTGACCGGTAAAGAAGCTGACGCCGCTCTGGGCCGCGCCAACATCACCGTCAACAAAAACAGCGTGCCGAACGATCCGAAGAGCCCGTTCGTAACCTCCGGTATCCGTATCGGTTCTCCGGCAGTGACTCGCCGCGGCTTTAAAGAAGCGGAAGTCAAAGAGCTGGCTGGCTGGATGTGTGACGTGCTGGACAATATCAATGACGACGCGGTCATTGAGCGCGTGAAAGGTAAAGTGCTGGATATCTGCGCCCGCTTCCCGGTATATGCGTAAGCGTTAGCGTTGACATCAAAAAGGCCGCGTATGCGGCCTTTTTTGCGTCTGGAGATTAGCGGCGGTCGAGGGAGATCGCCCCGGGGCCGGTTACCGCCAGCAGCAGGAAAGCGCCGGCGATACTGACGTTTTTCCAGAAGTTAATCATGTTCGGCAATACCGCATCGCCAGTCATATCCCAGTAGTGATGGCCAATCACCGCCGTGCCCAGGGTGTAGAAAATAAAGATGACCGCCAGCGGGCGGGTGAAAAAGCCGAGCACAATCAGAATCGCGGCAGGCACTTCCATAATGACGGCGATAATCGCCGCCAGGGTCGGCATCGGCGCGCCGGAGGCGGCCATGTACTGCACCGTACCGTCAAAGCCCAGCAGTTTGGGGTAGCCAAAAAGAATAAACAGAATCACCACGGCGATGCGGGCGATAAGCAGCAACAGAGAGCGGGAAGCGCCAAAATCAAAATAGCGGAGTGTGTTCATAATCAGCTCGTTATGAGAGACGTGTGATTTAAACGTAATACACAAATTTGCGCTCCGCCACGTTCGTTTATGACTAAACCAGCGTCTGCAATTGCTCCTCAACGTACAGATAACCTATCCCCATCAGCTGCTGGGCGCGTGTCAGCTGGCCAAAGCCAATTTGGGTGGCGTGCGCTCGCGGCGTATCCCGGTGGTCAAAGGGGTTGAAACCCGTTTGTTTGACGATACTTTCCAGCCACTGCTCACCGAAGGCGCAGCTGCGCCCGTAAAGCCATATTTGATTAATATTTAATATATTCAGGAAATTATAGAGGCTTAAGCCAATCGCGTTGGCAGCGTTATCAACCCATGCGCGAATTTGCACATCTCCCTCTTTCCAGGCCTCAATGAGCGACGCCGTGGTTAACTGCTCAGGGGAGAGCGTTGCTTCAGGCTGCGTTTTGAGCCACATTCGGGCCTGTTTTTTCAGCGCGCTGAGAGAGGCGACGGTTTCGAGGCAACCGTATCTTCCGCAGTCGCAGGCTTTGCCGTCAGGATTGACAATCGTATGCCCAATCTGCCCGCTGCCGTACAGACTGCCGCGATAAATATGATCGTTAATCACAAATGACGAGCCGATACCGTAGTCGACGTTGATCACGCAAAAATCCTGCTGTGTACCCTGATGCTGCCACTTCTCCGCCAGCGCCAGCATCACGCAGTCGTTATCCACCCGAACCTGCACGCCAAGCCGCTCCTCAAGCAGATACTTTATTTCGATCGGTGTTTTCCAGCGTGCCTGGGGCATGGTTTGTGAAACGCCGGTAATCGGATCAACCTGTCCATGCACGCCAAGGGCGAGATTGATGCTGTGCTGCGGGTAGCGGCGGTGGATATGCCGCCAGCATTCAACGATGGCCTCAAGCAGGGCCTGAGGAGTGGGCGCGTTGACCGGCAAATGCTGATGACCATCCACTGCCAGCAGGCGGGCGTCGGCAAGCTGATATTCAATGCTGGTCGGGGTGATATTCATGCACAGTGTCCAGGCGCCGTGCTCGGGGATCTGGTAGCTGCCGCTGTTCACGCCCCGTTTGCTCAAGTGTTCCGTTGAGTGACCGATCAATCCCTCGCTAAGCAGCTCGGCCAGAATATTGCTCACCGCCGGAATGGAGAGACCGGTGAGTTGAGAGAGCTGTGATTTACTGAGCTGCTTTTCCCGCCACAGATGGGAAAGAAAAATCGACTTATTGGCCTGCCGGACCCGGGCGTTATCAAAGCCAGTACGCTGCATACACTTAACTCCCTTAACTATATTGCGTGAGCATTGCGCATTTTAACAGCGAATTGGCGATATAGACTCCTGTTATTGCAACTTTTACTTCGTTTTGTTTAGTGGAGGCATCATGTACGGTTCGGTTAAGGTCTGGCAGGAAATCATTTCATTACCAACGTGGACGACGGGAGCGGAAGATCCGAACCCTATGTTTCTGGAAAAACGTGTTTATCAAGGATCTTCCGGCAGCGTCTATCCCTACGGCGTGATTGATACCCTGACCGGCGAACGCGAAATGCGCGATTATCAGGCAGTGTGGATGGAGAATGATTTCCTTCGGGTCATGCTGCTACCGGAGCTTGGCGGCCGTATTCACCGGGCATATGATAAAGTCAAACAACGTGATTTCGTCTATTACAATGAGGTGGTTAAGCCAGCCCTGGTAGGGCTGCTCGGGCCCTGGATCTCCGGCGGAATCGAATTTAACTGGCCGCAACATCACCGGCCGACGACCTTTAAGCCGGTCGATTTTTCTATTCAGCAGGGAGAAAACGGCGCGCAGACCGTATGGATGGGGGAAGCGGAGCCCATGCGCGGTTTGCAGGTTATGGCCGGGTTTACGCTCTATCCTGACCGCGCGCTGATTGAAATCACTGGCAAGATCTTCAATGGTAACGCCACGCCGCGCCATTTCCTGTGGTGGGCCAACCCTGCAGTAAAAGGCGGCGATGCCCACCAGAGTGTATTCCCACCCGATGTCACCGCTGTATTCGACCATGGTAAGCGTGATGTTTCCGCTTTCCCGATTGCCACCGGTATCTACTACAAAGTGGACTATTCTGCGGGGGTTGATATCTCCCGTTATAAAAACGTCCCGGTACCCACTTCGTATATGGCGGAGAAGTCGGATTACGATTTTGTCGGCGCTTATCATCATGACGAGCGAGGCGGGTTACTGCATGTTGCCGATCACCATGTCTCTCCTGGCAAGAAACAGTGGAGCTGGGGGTACGGGGATTTTGGCCAGGCCTGGGATCGAAATCTGACTGATGAAAATGGCCCTTATATTGAGCTGATGACCGGCGTCTTCACCGATAACCAGCCTGACTTTACGTGGCTTGCGCCTTATGAAGAGAAGGTGTTTGTGCAAAATTTCCTTCCCTACAGCGAGTTAGGGATGGTGCAAAATGCCAATACACAGCTGGCACTGAAGCTGGTTCGCGAGTCTGGGCAACTGCAGCTTGGCGTATATGCCATTGCTCCGCTAAATCATATCGTGGTTGAACTCAGCGCTGACCATCAGCCATTGTACGAAACTCAGCTGACGCTGAAGCCCGGTGAGAGCTGGCAGCAGACGCTGCCGGAAAATGGCGTCGGGCGCTTAACCCTCAAAGTGAAAACCGCCGAGAACCAGCCGCTGCTGGATTATCAGGAACATATTACCCAACAGACGCCGCTGCCCGAACCAGCTATAGCGCCCGCGTTACCGGAAGCGATCCACAATGGCGACGAGCTCTATTTTATCGGCCAGCACCTTGAACAATACAACCACGCAAGCCGCTACGCCGGGGATTACTATCGTCGGGCGGTTGAGCTCGATCCGCAGGATTATCGCAATAATGTTGCCCTCGGTACCCTGGCGTTCAACAGTGCCGACTGGGCGCTGGCGGAACAGTGTGCCCGTGCTGCGCTACAGCGCGCGCATCGTTTGAATAAGAACCCGCGAGATGGCGAAGCCAGTATGCTGCTTGCCAGCGTGCTGGAAAGGATGGGGGATGATGCAGGCGCCTGGGATCACTATTACAAAGCCTCCTGGAGCGGTAATTGCCGTGACGCCGCCTGGTGGTCGCTGGCGCGGCTGGCGATGAAGCGCGGTGATGTTGCCGATGCGCTGGAAAAAGTAAACACCAGTCTGCGGTTCAACGCCAGCAATCCTCTGGCGATGGGGTTGAAAACGCTGGCATTAGCCAACAGTGGGCAGAAGAAAGCAGCGCTGGAGTTTATTTTCGCCTCTCTTGAACAATACCCATTGAGCTATCCGCTGCACTGCGCGCGCTGGATGATTGAGCGGAGCGACGACGCGCGAGAAACCCTGCTGCGCATCACGGGGCGCAGAGGGGTCAACGCCAGCCTGCTGGCGGGTTGGCTGCTCTCTATCGGACAGACGTCGGCGGTGAAAGAGGTTCTTGCGGTTCTGGACAGTCAGGAAGCGCTGCCGATGCTCTGGCGTGCGTCGCTAAGTGATGATGCCAATGAACGCCAACAGTTTATTGCCGCCGCCGAGCACTGCCATGCGCACAATGTTCGTTTCCCTAACTCGCTCGATGAAGTTCAGATGCTGCAGTCGCTGGGCGACAGCGCTTTTGCCCGCTATCTACTCGGTTGCTTCTGGTACAGCAAACGTCGCTATGACGAGGCGGTGAGCTGCTGGCGCGAGACGCTCGAAAAATCTCCCGATTATGCGCCCGCTCATCGTCTGCTGGGCGTTTACTCGTGGAATAAACAGCAGGATGCAACGCAGGCGCTGGCTTATCTGCAGCGCGCCGTAGCGCTGGAGCCGGAAAATGCGCGCTTCCTGTTTGAACTCGATTTTTTGCAAAAATTACTGGCCAGGTCGGTACATGAGCGACTGACGACGCTGGTGGAACGTAAAGCCGTGGTGCTGAAGCGGGACGACCTGACCGCTGAGCTGCTAAGCCTGTGGAACGCGTCCGGTCATTATGCCGATGCCGCCGCGATTCTGGATACGCGCGTATTCCATCCCTGGGAAGGAGGAGAAGGGAAAATCACCGGCCAGTATTTGCTCAATCAGCTCCATCGGGCATTACAGTTCATCGAGCGTGGGGCGTTTAAACAGGCCACGGACTGTCTGAAAGCCGCATTACGCTATCCCGACAATCTGGGGGAGGGGCGACTGCTTGGGCAAACGGATAACGATATCTGGTATTTGCTGGGCTACTGCGCAGAACAGGCTGGGGATGCGCAGCAGGCGGCGGAATATTACCAGCTTGCCCGGCAAGGGGGCTCAACGCTGGACGCCGGGCGGTACTACAACGATCAACCCGCCGATTATCTTTTCTGGCAGGGCATTGCGCTGCGTAAGAGCGGTAACCCAGCGCAGGCCGAGCAGTACTTCCGCCATTTTATCGACTGGGCCGCGCAGCATCGGGATGACGTTCCGCAAGTCGATTTTTTTGCCGTCTCTCTTCCGGACCTGGTGGTTCTCGATGTATCAGCGCAGCAGAGACATCAGCAGCACTGCTTGTTTATTGAAGCGTTGGGCCATCTGGGGCTGGGCAACGTATCCGCCTGCCAGCAGAGGATGCAGCAGCTTCTGCAAATAAATCCGGCTCATGATAAGGCGCATCTGATTCGCCATGCCCTGCAAAGCGGCATTTTTTCCTGAACCTCAATGGGCGGGCTCGGCCCGCCTGAACCCTACTGTTCCCTGCGTTTCCCTTATAGAGGAATCATTATGAACAACGCGCAGACACATCTGAAAATGGGCTACGTCTGGACGATTTGTCTGGTCGCCGCCTGCGGTGGTTTACTGTTTGGCTATGACTGGGTGGTGATTGGCGGCGCTAAGCCATTTTATGAAGCCTGGTTTTCAATTACGGACCCGGCGCAGTCCGGCTGGGCGATGAGCTCAGCGCTGTTGGGCTGTATTTTCGGCGCATTAATTTCGGGATGGTGCGCAGACAAACTGGGGCGCAAGCTGCCATTAATTCTTTCCGCCGTGCTGTTCAGCGCGTCGGCCTGGGGGACGGCGGTCGCCAGTCATTTCGATATGTTTGTGGTTTACCGCATTGTGGGCGGCGTAGGGATTGGTCTGGCTTCCGCTCTCAGCCCGCTTTACATTGCCGAAGTCAGTCCGGCAGAGAAAAGAGGGCGTTTTGTCGCGGTCAATCAGCTCACCATCGTGATTGGCGTACTGGCCGCTCAGTTAATCAATCTGATGATTGCTGAACCGGTGGAGCCGGGGGCGACGCAGCAGATGATTGTGGACAGCTGGAATGGGCAGATGGGCTGGCGCTGGATGTTCGGTGCGGAACTGGTGCCGGCGCTGGCGTTTCTGGTCCTGATGTTTTTTGTCCCCGAGTCGCCGCGCTGGCTCATGAAGGCCGGTAAACCGGAGCGCGCCCGGGCTGCGCTGGAACGCATTGGTTCTGCCGACTATGCCGACAGGATCCTGCGTGAAATCGCGCATACCCTGGAAAAGGATAACAATAAAG
The DNA here is from genome assembly GCF_018204675.1 of Klebsiella sp. P1927. Taxonomy (NCBI): domain Bacteria; kingdom Pseudomonadati; phylum Pseudomonadota; class Gammaproteobacteria; order Enterobacterales; family Enterobacteriaceae; genus Klebsiella; species Klebsiella sp. P1927. Next base: position 986,959 of record NZ_CP073377.1, read on the forward strand.
TCTCCTATGGCGCGCTGTTGGCTCCCCAGGTGAAACCGATTGTGATCATTGGCATGGTGCTCGCCATATTCCAGCAGTGGTGTGGGATTAACGTCATCTTTAACTACGCGCAGGAGATTTTTGCCTCGGCGGGGTTCGATATTAACAGCACGCTGAAATCGATCGTCGCGACGGGCGTCGTTAATCTGGTCTTTACCATTGCGGCGCTGCCGCTGGTGGATAAAATCGGTCGCCGTAAATTAATGCTGCTTGGCGCTTCGGGATTGACGCTGATCTATGTGCTGATCGCCGGCGCTTACGCCATGGGCATTATGGGGTGGCCGGTACTGTTGCTGGTGCTGGCGGCGATTGCTATTTATGCGTTGACCCTGGCGCCGGTGACCTGGGTGCTGCTGGCGGAGATTTTTCCCAACCGCGTACGTGGACTCGCGATGTCTTTAGGTACCCTGGCGCTGTGGATCGCCTGTTTCCTGTTAACCTATACTTTCCCGCTGCTTAATGCCGGTCTGGGCGCGGCAGGAAGCTTCCTGCTGTATGGTGTCATTTGCGCTGCCGGCTACCTCTATATCCTGCGCAACGTCCCGGAAACGAAAGGTATCACCCTCGAAGCGCTGGAAGAGCAGCTGGCGCAGCGTCATACGGGCGTTAATGCGGCGAAGCAGGAGCAGATGCGCTAATGGCGGAAGAGTGGATTCTGGAGAACGCGCATCTGCGGATGTGCGTCTCTTCTCTGGGCGGCAAAGTGCAAAGTTTATTCTCGCGGCAATATCAAGCGCCGGTGCTATATGAAAATCCCGCCGGCGGCATGTTTCCGATGCTGCCATTGGCCAATCGCGTCGCCGGCAACCGTTTTATTTTTCATGGGCAGGAGATTGTCCTGCCTCGCCACCATGCCGACGAGTATTTCTTTCTTCACGGTGACGGCTGGTTACAGCGCTGGGATATTATTGAGTGCGGCGCCGAGTATTGTGTATTACAGCTGCGTCGGCAGCATGCCTGCGGTTTCGATTATCTGGCGCAGCTCCGCTACCAGTTGCTGCGTAACCAGCTGATAGCGGAGCTAACGCTTACCCACTATGGGGAGGTCCCTGCGCTTTACGGCTGCGGCTTTCATCCCTTTTTCCCTTTCGATGAACGCAGCAAGGTTCAGTTCCAGGTCAGCGGTTACTGGCCGGAAGGGGAGAATCATTTACCTCTCAACTGGCAAGGAAACTTGCCCGACTATGCCAATTTCAGCGTGGCTCAGTTCGGTGAAGATCGTTGGCTGAACGTGGGTTATTCCGGCTGGGGCGGGCGGGCGAAGGTAAGTAATGACGTGATGAATATCACAATTCTATCGCAAACTCCGTGGTTGATGCTGTTCAGAATGCAAGGTGAATCATTCCTTTGCCTCGAGCCGCAAAGCCATCCGGTAAACGCCCACAACATGGATGGGCAGCCGGGGCTGCGAGTTTTAGGCGCGGGAGAGAAGCTGAATTTTTCGCTGAAAATCATCATCGAGGGAGCATAAATAACGAGCTATCAGCAGACAAGAGCATCTTGCGCCCGCCGGGGTTTATCGCCAGACTATCGCCACCATTCGGGAGGAAATCATGGTCTTGCACTCCACGCGCTGGCTGGCGCTCAGTTATTTCACCTACTTTTTTAGCTACGGTATTTTTCTGCCCTTCTGGAGCGTCTGGCTGGCCGGAAACGGGCTGACTCCGGAAACCATCGGCATTTTGCTTGGCGCCGGTCTGGTGGCCCGTTTTCTCGGCAGTCTGCTGATTGCCCCGCGGGTGAGCGATCCCTCCCGGCTGATCACCGCGCTGCGCGTGCTGGCGCTGTTAACCTTGCTCTTCGCGCTGGCCTTCTGGGCCGGCAGCCACGTAGCATGGCTGCTGGCGATCATCATCGGCTTCAACCTGTTCTTTTCGCCGCTGGTGCCGCTGACGGATGCTCTGGCCAATACCTGGCAAAAGCAGATCACCATGGACTATGGCCGGGTGCGGCTGTGGGGATCTATTGCCTTTGTGATTGGTTCGGCGCTGACCGGCAAGCTGGTGAGCCTGTTCGATTACCGGGCGATCCTGCTGATGCTAAGCCTGGGGGTCGCCTCGATGCTGCTCGGCATGCTGCTTAAGCCGTCGGTGATGCCCCAGGGGGAGTCGCGCCAGCAGCAGGGGGCCGGAATGGCGGCCTGGCTGACGCTGGTGCGCCAAAGCTGGCGCTTTCTCGCCTGCGTTTGTCTGCTGCAGGGAGCGCATGCCGCCTACTATGGCTTTAGTGCCATCTACTGGCAGCAGGCCGGCTATTCCGCCTCGGCGGTCGGTTATCTATGGTCGTTAGGCGTGGTGGCGGAAGTGGTGATCTTCGCGTTGAGTAAAAAGGTGTTCCGCCGCTTCAGCGCCCGCGACCTGCTCTTGCTCTCCGCCGTCTGCGGGCTGATTCGCTGGGGACTGATGGGCTGGACCACGGCGCTGCCGGGACTCATCCTTGCGCAGATCCTTCACTGTGGCACCTTCACGGTGTGTCATCTGGCGGCGATGCGCTATATCGCCGCCCGTCAGGGTAGCGAAGTGATCCGTCTGCAGGCCGTCTACTCCGCGGTGGCGATGGGCGGCAGTATTGCCATCATGACCGTCTTCGCCGGTTTCCTCTATCAGCACCTGCACCAGGGCGTATTCTGGGTGATGGCCCTGCTGACGCTCCCGGCGATGGCTATACGGCCAAAAGCGGTGGCGGCCTAGTCCTCGAGCATGGCGCAGATATGCTGCTGCTGGCGTTCAGTGAAGTAGTTCTCCGCGTGGATCAGCGGCGGCGAAAACAGCGGCAGCGCCGTCGCATAGGGGGTGACGATAAGCGTCACCCCTTTGGGCGCACCTTCCTTCTGAAAGCGCTCTACGCTCTGGTATTTGATATTCAGCGGCAGCAGCGTTAGTTCGCGCAGCTGTTGTTCCAGGGCCTCTTCAATAGCTGGGTTGTCATCGGTTAGCAACAGCACCTGTTTCTCGTGCAGGTCGCTTTTCTGCATCAGCCAGGCGCCAAAGATCACCGCGATTAAACCGGTCTCTTCCTCATTAAAACGGATGTGCCAGGCCTCCTCGAATTCGCTCAATGCCGCCTGGGTGGTACGCAGTAAGCGAGGGTAGAGCCGGGTCACTTCCTCTGTGAGCGTGCTGTCGATGCCGATAGCAAACACGCTGCGGATCAACGCCTGCGACAAATGAATATAGAGTTGATCGCTGAGCCCCTGCTCATCACTGAACGCTCTGCCAGCGAGGATCTGGAAGCGGTGGATCAGGCCGGAGATAGCCAGCCGCAGGCGGCGATCGTGCGGGTGACCGTCGCGGACCGGGTCGGGGGTTTTGAGCAACATAAACAGCAGCGAGAGGAAAAAAGGTTCTCCGACATGGGGCGGAGCGCCGACCCGACGCTGCCAGTGGCGGACAATCTCCTGCGCCAGGGTGAACTCGGCGGCGGTTTGAGCCCAGCGTTGCTGTTCCTCATTGAAGTCCGGAGAGTATCCCCGGTGATGTTCGAGCAGACAGTACTGCAGGTACAAGCGCAGAAACTGCACGTCGCGGCAGTCAAACTGGCGATTGAGCGCCCGCGCGCAGCGGTTCACCAGCGCCTGCAGATTGGTATCATCGTATAAGGTGCGGGCAATGCCTTCCTGTTTAAGCTGCGTTTTCAGCGCCGGGGTAAAATGATGATTAACGAACTGTGGGCAGAGGCGCAGCCCCCGCCGCAGCGCATGCAGCAGACATAAACGTTGGTCGAGCGCGGCGCCTTCAATCCGATAGCTGCCGTCCACCTGTGACTGGAGGGTCAAACGGTGGTAACGCTGAATTTCGCGTCCGGTCTCCTCAATATCCTGCCGGGCCGTGGTCTCATCAACGAGGTTGATCCTGCCAAGCCGTTCAGTCGTCACCGACTGTCCGGGCAGATAAAACATCAGGAGCACCTGGCTACGGCGCTGTGGACTGGAAAGCGCAGATGGTGGTTCAATGACGGTCATCATCTGGTAAGTTCCAGTTAGGGTTTCCGCTAAGGATAGACAATGACCGCGGCGTGGGCAGGGAAGAGCGTCCGCTTTTACTCAGGATTGCTGGCGAAGTTCACAGAATTTTTCACGTGAGGAACAGATGAACAGAGTGAAACAATGCACAAGCGCGGCGTTTTTCATGGTTTTATCATGGTCGGCCGCTGCGCATCCGCATAGCTTCATCAGCCTGCAAAGCGAGCCGGTGGTCAAGGACGGTCTGCTGAGCGCCTTTAAAATGCGCTGGACGATGGATGAAATTACCTCATCGGATCTGCTCTATGATGCCGGAAACGCCAAACCGGGCAGCGAAGTCTGGAAAAAGCTGGCGGCGGAGGTGATGGCCAACGTGCTCGGTCAGCACTATTTCAGCGAGCTGTGGCATAACGGTCAGCGGGTTAAATTTGACAATCGTCCCGACGGTTACGGCCTCGAACGTGACGGACTGCAGGCGGTACTCACCTTTACTCTGCCGCTGGCGACGCCGCAACCCATTGCCGGGCAGACGTTTACCTTTTCCACCTTCGACCCGACCTACTACGTCGATATGTTTTATGACAAGGATAGCGATTTTTCCCTGCCCGCAGGGCTGCGGGCCGCCTGTAAGGCAACGGTGATGACGCCAAAACCGAACGACAAAATGCTCTCATACGCCCAGTCGCTGGATAAAGCGGATGCGCCGCCGGAGGATATGGCGCTGGGCAGCTATTTTGCCCAGAAGGTGACCCTGACATGTCAGTAATTTTTACTCCGCGCGCGCGATTTTCGCGCTGGAAAGCGCTGTGGCCGCTGGCGCTGTTGCTGGCTGTGAGCATCATCGGCGGCATCTGGCTGTGGCGGGCGTGGCCGCAGGTGCTGATGCAGAGCGCAGTCTGGCAGCGTTCGCTAAACCTGGAACTCAGCCGCCTGCTGCAGGCGGTGGCGGAGAACCCGGCGGCGGCAGGGCTGTCGCTGCTGGGGTTTAGCTTCGTTTACGGGGTGCTCCATGCCTTAGGGCCCGGACACGGTAAAATTGTCATTACGACCTGGCTTGCCACCCATCCCGCGAAGCTGAAATCAAGCATTGGCCTGACGCTGGCCGCTTCTTTACTGCAGGGGCTGGTGGCCATCGCGCTGGTGGTCGTGGTGCTGGCGCTGCTGCAGCTGCCGGCGTGCCAGCTGCACCTCAGCAGTTTCTGGCTGGAGAAGGGGAGCTATTTGCTGGTGGGCGCGTTAGGGCTGCTGCTGTGCTGGCGGGCGTTAAAAAAGCTGCGTCTGCTGCTGCGCCGGCCAACGTTTACCGCTTTTACTCCGCATCATGTTCATAACGAACACTGCGGCTGCGGGCATCAGCATCTCCCGGCCCCGGAGCAGCTGCAGGCTGGCGACGACTGGCGGGCTCGCGCCGCGATCGTCCTGTCGATGGGTATGCGTCCCTGCTCGGGGGCGATCATGGTTCTGCTGTTCAGCAAGGTAATCGGCGTTTTTGGCTGGGGGATGGCGGCGGCGCTGGCGATGGCGGCGGGAACCTCGTTGACTATCACGGCGCTGGCGCTGTTGGTGCATGGGTTCCGCCAACTGGCGATCCGCCTCAGTCGCCATCAGGCGCCAGCGTTATGGAAGCAGGTTAGTTGGGCGACGCTGGCGCTGGCCGGCGGCGTCATATTGCTGGCGGCGGCAGGGGTGATGTGGCTCAGCGCCGTCCCTGCCGGCGGTGGGATCCGTCCGTTTTAGACAGACGCCGGGCGCAAATCCTAAAGTGGGCGCCAGCGCTTGCCGCTGGCGAAGCGATGCTCTAGTTTTCCGCTTTTCGGCGGATGACAAGGAGTCGCTATGGCCGCAAATATCGTTTCTCCCGCGCAGAGCGGGCGGTTCTATTATGGCTGCGCCGGCGCCGCCGGGCTGCTGGCGGGCCTGGCGATCGTATTCTGGTTTCCAGCCCTGGCCAGCTGGTGGCCGTCAGATCTGGTGCGTGTCTACCACGCCATGCCGTATGTTATGCGATTCGGGGTGGCGAGTGTCGCGGATATTCCGCTGGTGGCCTACGCCACCCTAACGCTGTCGGGCTTCGTGCTGGCCTTTTGTCATCCCGGTCACAGTAAACTGCCCATTGTTGCCTGGGCTGTGCATAACCAGCCCTCGCCGCGGGAGATGGTCGACTGGATCCTGCGCAGCTGGGTGTTGCAGTTCGGTTTTCTGGTGATCATTTTCTGGCGTTTCGCGTTTATGGGTAAGCTAAGCAGCGACAGGCTAATGCAGATCGTGGGCATCTTTAACGACGTATGCTATCTGGCCACGCTGGTGCTGGCTGGAATACTGCTGCGCGACGGCTGGCGCGACTTTCAGGGCGTTGCCGCACCGGCAGGCAATATTCGCATTCCGCTGATCTTTGCCCTGAGTTTTTATCTGCCGTTTCAGCTGGTATGGATTTTACTCAGTGCGCAGCAGTATGAGCTGCCGCTGTGGGGATGGCTGCTGCTGGTTCCGGCGATGGTCGGCGTGCTGTTAGCCAGGCTGACGGTGGTAGGGATAGCGCTGTGTTTCCGGCGCTGGCTGGGGACGCAGGGCTGTCTGCGTTGGCGCGGACCGCTGGCCTTATTTAGCGGCCTGACGGTGCTCTGTATTGGCGGTAATGCGGTGATTCGCCAGATCCTCAACATGATAAAATGACATAAAAAAAGGAAGCCGCGGCTTCCTTTTTGACATCAGTAAGAGATTAACGCTTCAGCGCGTCGCTCAGCTGCTCGCGCATGTTCGCCAGCATCGCTTTCACCACGCGCGGGTTACCGGCAACGATGTTGCCCGTCAGCATATAGTTATGACCGCCGGTGAAGTCGCAGACAATCGCGCCAGCTTCACGGGCGATCAGTTCGCCTGCGGCGAAATCCCATGGTTTCAGGGCGATCTCAAAGTAACCGTCAACGCGGCCGGCGGCCACATAGGCCAGATCCAGCGCGGCAGAGCCGGTGCGACGGAAGTCGGCACATTCGGTAAACATGTTGCCGAGAATATTCATGTAGGTGGTGGCGTGCTGCTTCGCTTTGAACGGGAAGCCGGTCGCGATAATGGTGCCGTCGAGGTCGCGAGCGTTGCTGCCGCGCAGACGGTAGCCGTTCAGCTGCGCGCCCTGGCCGCGGGTCGCGGTAAACAGTTCGTTACGCATCGGATCGTAGACCACCGCGACTTCAGTACGACCTTTGATGCGTACGGCGATGGAAACAGAGAAGTGCGGCAGACGTTTAACGAAGTTGGTGGTGCCATCCAGTGGATCGATAACCCATTGAACATCCTGCTCTTCGCCAGCGTGTTCACCGCTTTCTTCGGTGATAATGGTGTGCTGCGGGTAAGATTTGCGAATGGTTTCGATAATAATCGCTTCGGCGGCTTTATCGACGTTGGTCACAAAATCATTGCTGCCTTTCTGGCTGGTTTCTACGGTGTCTGGCGTTTCGTAGTGTTTGGCAATTAAATTACCCGCCTTGCGCGCGGCGCGCACGGCGATGTTCAGCATCGGATGCATCGGTCTCTCTCACTGGATGTTAAAGAACGGGAAAAAACGGCGCATATAATAGCAGCCAAATCTGCTTATGTCTCCGTTTTATGGTAGCATGCACGAATAATCTTTAGCCGAAGAACCATAATGCTGCAAAATATTCGAATCGTACTGGTAGAAACTTCCCATACCGGCAACATGGGCTCCGTAGCCCGCGCGATGAAAACCATGGGCTTAACTAACCTGTGGCTGGTCAATCCGCTGGTCAAACCCGATTCGCAGGCGATAGCCCTGGCCGCGGGCGCCAGCGACGTGATCGGCAACGCGCAGATTGTCGATACCCTTGATGAAGCGCTGGCAGGCTGTAGCCTGGTGGTTGGCACCAGCGCGCGCTCCCGCACGCTGCCGTGGCCGATGCTCGACCCGCGCGAATGCGGTCTGAAAAGCGTCGCCGAAGGTCAGCATGCGCCGGTGGCGCTGGTCTTTGGCCGCGAGCGCGTTGGTCTGACCAACGATGAACTGCAGAAGTGCCACTATCACGTGGCGATCGCCGCCAACCCGGAGTACAGCTCGCTGAACCTGGCGATGGCGGTGCAGGTTATCGCCTATGAAGTGCGGATGGCCTGGCTGGCGGCGCAGGAGCAAGCGCAGCCGGCGGTTGAGCATGAAGAGGCGCCGTACCCGCTGGTGGACGATCTGGAGCGATTCTACGACCATCTTGAGCAGACGCTGCTGGCGACGGGCTTTATCCGCCCGAATCATCCGGGGCAGGTGATGAACAAGCTGCGTCGTCTGTTCACCCGCGCGCGTCCGGAAAGCCAGGAGTTGAACATCCTGCGCGGCATGCTGGCGTCTATTGAGCAGCAGAATAAAGGTAAGTAACTGCGTTAACGCCGGATGGCGTTTCGCTTATCCGGGCAACGAATCGGGCTCGCCTGGCGGGATGAAGGTATCAGGCTATGCGGAAGTAAAACGGCACGGAAAGCCAAATACCTGACTAAAACAGTCAAGTAAATAGTTGACCAAATTACTCGGGAATGTCAGACTTGGCCCTGCTATGCAATACCCATATTAATAAAAAGCCCGGCCAGGGGCGAGTTTGAGGTTAAGTAAGACATGAGACTGACATCTAAAGGGCGTTATGCCGTGACCGCGATGCTTGACGTTGCGCTCAACTCTGAAACGGGCCCGGTGCCGTTGGCAGATATTTCAGAGCGTCAGGGAATTTCGCTTTCCTATCTGGAACAGCTGTTCTCTCGCCTGCGTAAAAATGGCCTGGTTTCCAGCGTTCGTGGCCCAGGTGGTGGTTATCTGTTAGGTAAAGATGCCGGCAGTATCGCCGTCGGCGAAGTCATTAGCGCCGTGGACGAATCCGTTGACGCCACCCGTTGCCAGGGCAAGGGCGGCTGTCAGGGCGGCGATAAATGCCTGACTCACGCGCTGTGGCGCGACCTGAGCGAGCGCCTGACCGGCTTCCTGAACAATATCACCCTCGGGGAACTGGTGAATAACCAGGAGATCCTCGATGTTTCCGGTCGTCAGCATCAGCACGAAACCCAGCGCAATGCGCGCACCCAGGACGCGATTGACGTTAAACTGCGCGCCTGAGTGACCCGTCCCGTTTCGGGCTGCGGCTGACAGGGCAAGGCGGCGCGAAACGGCGGGACAACGATTATAAAGAGCTTTCAGAATCAGGCCGGGATGCTCCGACATTCCGTGTACTCGGTCGTACATCAAGCCGGTTGCCTGATTCCTTGCATTGAGTGATGTACGGAGTTTAAGAGCAATGAAATTACCGATTTACCTCGATTACTCCGCAACCACGCCGGTGGACCCGCGTGTTGCCGAGAAAATGATGCAGTTCCTGACCATGGACGGGACCTTTGGTAACCCGGCCTCCCGTTCCCACCGTTTTGGCTGGCAGGCTGAAGAGGCGGTTGATATCGCCCGCAATCAGATTGCCGAGCTGGTCGGCGCCGACCCGCGCGAAATCGTCTTTACCTCTGGTGCGACTGAATCCGACAACCTGGCGATCAAGGGTGCAGCCAACTTTTATCAGAAAAAAGGCAAGCACATCATCACCAGCAAAACCGAGCATAAAGCGGTTCTGGATACCTGCCGTCAGCTGGAGCGCGAAGGCTTCGAAGTGACCTACCTGGCGCCGCAGAGCAACGGGATTATCGATCTGAAAGAGCTGGAAGCAGCGATGCGTGACGACACCATCCTGGTTTCCATCATGCATGTGAATAACGAAATCGGCGTGGTGCAGGATATCGCTACCATCGGCGAGATGTGTCGCGCCCGCGGTATCATTTACCACGTAGACGCCACCCAGAGCGTGGGCAAGCTGCCTATCGATCTGAGCCAGCTGAAAGTTGACCTGATGTCCTTCTCCGGTCACAAAATCTACGGTCCGAAAGGCATCGGCGCGCTGTACGTGCGTCGTAAGCCGCGTATTCGTATCGAAGCGCAAATCCACGGCGGCGGCCACGAGCGCGGTATGCGTTCCGGTACTCTGCCTGTTCACCAGATCGTCGGCATGGGTGAAGCTTACCGTATCGCCAAAGAAGAGATGGAAAGCGAGATGGCGCGTCTGCGCACGCTGCGCAACCGTCTGTGGAACGGCGTGAAGGATATGGAAGAAGTGTACCTCAACGGCGACCTCGAGCAGGGCGCGCCGAACATTCTTAACGTCAGCTTCAACTATGTTGAAGGCGAGTCGCTGATTATGGCGCTGAAAGACCTGGCGGTTTCCTCCGGTTCAGCCTGTACTTCGGCGAGCCTTGAGCCATCCTACGTGCTGCGCGCGTTAGGCATGACTGATGAACTGGCGCACAGTTCTATTCGTTTCTCTTTAGGTCGTTTCACTACCGAAGAAGAGATTGACTATGCCATCGATCTGATTCGCAAATCCATTGGCCGTCTGCGCGAGCTTTCTCCGCTGTGGGAAATGTTCAAACAGGGCGTGGATCTGAACAGCATTGAATGGTCACATCACTAATTCGGCACCAATAAGGAGAATTCATCATGGCTTACAGCGAAAAAGTTATCGATCATTACGAGAATCCGCGCAACGTCGGCTCTTTTGACAACAGCGACGAGAACGTCGGCAGCGGCATGGTCGGCGCGCCGGCCTGCGGCGACGTGATGAAGCTGCAGATTAAAGTCAACAATGAAGGTATCATTGAAGACGCGCGCTTCAAGACCTACGGCTGCGGTTCCGCTATCGCTTCCAGCTCCCTGGTTACCGAGTGGGTGAAGGGCAAATCGCTGGACGAAGCGCAGGCGATCAAGAACACCGATATCGCCGATGAACTGGAACTGCCGCCGGTGAAAATCCACTGCTCGATCCTGGCGGAAGACGCGATTAAAGCCGCGATTGCGGATTACAAAAGCAAACGTGAAGCAAAATAATTAGTTGAGGTTTTGTTATGTCGATTACTCTTAGCGACAGTGCAGCAGCGCGAGTCAATGCCTTCCTGGCGAACCGCGGTAAAGGGTTTGGCCTGCGCCTGGGCGTAAGAACCTCCGGCTGCTCGGGTATGGCCTATGTACTGGAGTTTGTTGACGAGCCGGCGGCTGAAGACACCGTGTTTGAAGACAAAGGCGTGAAGGTCGTGATCGACGGCAAAAGTCTGCAATTCCTCGACGGCACTCAGCTGGACTTCGTCAAAGAAGGCCTCAACGAAGGGTTCAAATTCACTAACCCTAACGTCAAAGATGAGTGCGGCTGCGGCGAAAGCTTTAACGTATAATCGGTACTCCTCAACCCCACCGCGGTCACGCCGCGCGTGGGGTTTTAATTTAGATGCATGACCCTGAGGTTACTATGGACTATTTCACCCTCTTCGGGTTACCAGCCAGCTATACCCTCTCGCTTGAACAACTGGCTGTCCGGTATCAGGATCTGCAGCGCCAGTACCATCCGGATAAATTTACCAGCGCGCCTGCGGCGGAACAGCTTGCGGCGGTTCAGCATTCCGCCACTATAAACCAGGCCTGGCAGACGCTGCGCCATCCGCTGACTCGCGCAGAATATCTCCTTTCGCTGCATGGCTTCGATCTGGCCAGCGAGCAGCATACCGTTCGCGATACCGCGTTCCTGATGGAACAGCTGGAATTGCGCGAAGAGCTGGATGAGATCGGCCAGGCGAAAGACGACGCGCGGCTGGAAGGTTTTATCAAACGGGTGAAAGCGCTGTTTGATACCCGTCAGCAGCTGATGGTTGACCAATTGCATAATGAGAGCTGGGAGGCGGCGGCGGACACGGTTCGTAAGCTCCGTTTCCTCGATAAACTGCGCAGCAGTGCTGAAGAACTCGAAGAAAAACTGCTCGATTTTTAATTTTCGGAAGCAATTATGGCCTTATTACAAATTAGTGAGCCCGGCCTGAGCGCCGCGCCGCACCAGCGTCGTCTGGCGGCCGGTATCGACCTGGGCACCACCAATTCTCTGGTGGCTACCGTGCGTAGCGGCCAGGCCGAGACTCTGCCCGATCATCAAGGCCGCTATCTGCTGCCGTCGGTGGTGAACTACCACGCTTCGGGGCTGACCGTCGGCTATGACGCCCGGCTTAACGCCGCTCAGGATCCTGCCAATACCATCAGCTCCGTGAAGCGGATGATGGGGCGCTCTCTCGCCGATATTCAAAACCGTTACCCGCATCTGCCGTATCAGCTGCAGGCCAGTGAAAACGGCCTGCCGATGATCCAGACCGCCGGCGGCCTGCTGAACCCGATTCGCGTCTCCGCCGATATCCTCAAAGCGCTGGCCGTCCGGGCGACCGAAGCGCTGGCCGGCGAACTCGACGGCGTGGTCATTACCGTTCCCGCTTACTTCGATGACGCTCAGCGCCAGGGAACCAAAGACGCGGCGCGTCTGGCGGGCCTGCACGCGCTGCGCCTGCTCAATGAGCCGACCGCGGCGGCTATTGCCTACGGCCTCGACTCCGGCCAGGAAGGGGTCATTGCGGTCTACGATCTCGGCGGCGGCACCTTTGATATCTCCATTCTGCGTTTAAGCCGCGGGGTGTTTGAAGTGCTGGCCACCGGCGGCGACTCGGCTCTCGGCGGCGATGATTTCGATCACCTGCTGGCTGACTACCTGCGCGAGCAAGCGGGCTTCAGCGACCGCAGCGATAACCGTCTGCAGCGTGAGCTGCTGGATGCCGCCATCGCGGCGAAAATCGCCTTGAGCGATGCCGAGGCAGCGCACGTCGAGGTCGGCGGCTGGCAGGGCGATATCACCCGCAGCCAGTTTAACGATCTGATTGCCCCGCTGGTAAAACGTACCCTGATGGCCTGCCGTCGGGCGCTAAAAGACGCTGGCGTTGAAGCGCAAGAAGTGCTGGAAGTGGTGATGGTCGGCGGTTCGACCCGCGTGCCGCTGGTGCGTGAGCGCGTTGGCGAGTTCTTTGGTCGCACTCCGCTGACCTCCATTGACCCGGACAAAGTTGTCGCCATCGGCGCGGCGATCCAGGCCGATATCCTGGTGGGCAACAAGCCGGACAGCGAACTGCTGCTGCTCGACGTTATCCCGCTGTCGTTAGGCCTGGAAACCATGGGCGGCCTGGTGGAGAAAGTGATCCCGCGTAATACCACCATTCCGGTGGCCCGCGCGCAGGAGTTTACCACCTTCAAAGATGGCCAGACGGCGATGTCCATTCACGTGATGCAGGGCGAGCGTGAGCTGGTCCAGGATTGCCGTTCGCTGGCGCGCTTTGCGCTGCGCGGTATCCCGGCGCTGCCGGCGGGCGGGGCGCATATTCGCGTTACCTTCCAGGTGGATGCCGATGGCCTGCTGAGCGTTACGGCGATGGAAAAATCGACCGGCGTGGAAGCCTCCATCCAGGTGAAACCGTCTTACGGTCTGACCGATGGCGAAATCGCCACCATGATTAAAGATTCGATGAGCTACGCCGAACAGGATATTCAGGCGCGCATGCTGGCTGAACAGAAAGTGGAAGCCGCGCGCGTACTGGAGAGCCTGACAAGCGCGCTGGCCGCCGACGCCGCGCTGTTAAGCGCCGCGGAGCGTCAGGCCATCGATGCCGCTGCGGAGCAGGTACGCGCCGCCGCGGCAGGCGACGACGCTGACGCGATTAAAGAAGCGATTAAAAATATCGACACACAAACCCAGGAATTCGCCGCTCGCCGTATGGATCAGTCGGTCCGTATCGCGCTGAAAGGCCAATCCGTGGACGAGGTTTAAAATGCCAAAAATTGTATTTCTGCCCCACCAGGACCTGTGTCCGGATGGCATCGTTGTGGAAGCTGAGACCGGTGAAACCATTCTCGATGCCGCGCTGCGTAGCGGTATCGAAATTGAACACGCCTGCGAAAAATCCTGTGCCTGCACCACCTGCCACTGCATCGTGCGTGAAGGTTTTGACTCGCTGGCGGAAAGTAGCGAAGATGAAGACGACATGCTGGATAAAGCCTGGGGGCTGGAACCTGACAGCCGTCTGAGCTGCCAGGCGCGCGTCACCGACGAAGATCTGGTCGTTGAGATCCCGCGTTACACCATCAACCACGCACGCGAGCACTAATATGGCACTGAAATGGACCGACAGTCGCGAAATCGGCGAAGCCTTGTATGACGCTTACCCGGATCTCGACCCGAAAACCGTTCGCTTTACCGACATGCATCAGTGGATTTGCGATTTGGAAGAGTTTGATGATGATCCAAACGCATCCAATGAAAAAATTCTCGAGGCGATTCTGCTAGTCTGGCTAGACGAGGCCGAATAATTTCGCGTTAAGCGAAAACATTTTAACGGGCTGCCATAGGGTGGCCCGTTTGCTAAGAAGGATAATGATAATGACCGAAGCTATGAAGATTACGCTTTCTACTCAGCCAGCCGATGGACGCTGGGGAGAAAAAGCGACCTGGAGCATCAATAACGACGGCATCGCTCTACATCTCAACGGTAAAGACGACCTCGGGCTTATCCAGCGCGCGGCGCGCAAAATTGACGGCATGGGCATCAAGCACGTCGCCCTGAGCGGCGAAGGCTGGAACACCGATCGCGCCTGGGCCTTTTGGGCCGGCTATAAAGGGCCGAAAGGTCAGCGTCAGGTCGAATGGCCATCCCTTGACGACGCGCAGCGCAGCGAGCTGGATAACCGCCTGACGATCATCGACTGGGTGCGCGACACCATCAATGCGCCGGCGGAAGAGCTGGGTCCGGAGCAGCTGGCGCAGCGCGCTGTCGACCTGCTGTGTGGCGTGGCGGGTGAGAAGATAAGCTATCGCATCACCAAAGGCGAAGATCTGCGCGAGCAGGGCTATCTTGGTCTGCATACCGTGGGCCGCGGCTCCGAGCGTCCGCCGGTCCTGCTGGCGCTGGACTATAACCCGACCGGCGATAAAGAGGCGCCGGTATACGCCTGCCTGGTGGGCAAAGGCATCACCTTTGATTCCGGCGGCTACAGCATCAAGCAAAGCGCCTTTATGGATTCGATGAAATCCGATATGGGCGGTGCGGCGACTATCACCGGCGCGCTGGCTTTCGCCATTACCCGCGGTCTGAACAAACGCGTGAAGCTCTACCTGTGCTGCGCCGACAACCTGATCAGCGGTAACGCCTTCAAACTGGGCGATATTATTCATTATCGCAACGGCAAAACCGTTGAAGTTATGAACACTGACGCGGAAGGCCGCCTGGTGCTGGCGGATGGCCTGATTGACGCCTCGGCGCAGAAGCCAGAGCTGATCATCGACGCCGCCACCCTGACCGGCGCGGCGAAAACCGCGTTGGGCAATGATTACCACGCGCTGTTCAGCTTTGACGATGCGCTGGCGAATCGCCTGCTGGCGAGCGCTCAGGCGGAAAACGAAGCCTTCTGGCGTCTGCCGCTGGCCGAGTTCCACCGCAACCAGCTGCCGTCCAACTTTGCTGACCTGAACAACACCGGCAGCGCGGCCTATCCGGCCGGCGCCAGCACCGCGGCGGGCTTCCTGTCCCACTTCGTGGAAAACTACCATCAGGGTTGGCTGCATATCGACTGTTCGGCAACCTACCGCAAATCTGCCGTTGAGCAGTGGTCGGCGGGCGCCACCGGGCTTGGCGTGCGTACCATTGCTAACCTGCTGACAGCTGAGTAATGGCCTTGCCGGGTGGCGCTGCGCTTACCCGGCCAGGAAAACCATATGCCCGCGTGGACGAATGGCCGCCGGGCAATTCATTGTGAAGTAGCCAAACTATGTCAGATACAAAAAATGAATTAGAAACCCTGCTGGAAAAAGCGGCGACTGAGCCCGCCCATCGTCCGGCATTTTTCAGCGCGCTGCTGGAGGCCACCGTCTGGGTGCCGGGCAGGGCAGCCGATGGCGAGCAGATTGTCGAAGATAGCGCGCTGGATCTGCAGCATTGGGAAAAAGACGACGGTACCTCGGTGATCCCATTCTTTACCTCGCTGGAGGCGCTGCAGCAGGCGGTGGCGGATGAACAGGCTTTCGTGATGATGCCGGCCCGCACGCTGATGGCGATGACGCTGGGCGAATCGTTATTCCTCAACCCGAAGCTGCCGAGCGGCAAAGAGTTCACCCCACGGGAAATCAGCCATCTGTTAGGCGAAGAGGGCAGCCCACTGAGCACCCAGACGGTACTGGAAGGCGGCGAAGCGCTGCTGCTGTCTGAAGTCGCCGAACCGCCGGCGCAGATGGTCGATTCGCTAACCACGTTGTTCAAAACGCTGAAGACCGTCAAGCGGGCGTTTCTGTGCTCGATTAAAGAGCGCGCCGACGCGCCGGCCAACTTATTGATCGGGATTGAAGCGGAAGGGGATATTGAAGCCATTATCCAGACCACCGGCAGCGTGGCCACCGATACCTTGCCAGGCGACGAACCTATCGATATTTGCCAGGTGGTGGAAGGCGAGAAGGGCATCAGCCATTTTATGATTGCCCATATCACGCCGTTCTATGAAAAGCGCTGGGGCAGCTTCCTGCGCGATTTTAAGCAGAACCGCATTATCTGACAGCGGGGGCGGCAGCCCCCGCTGTTTCTTTATGCTTCCAGTTCGAGGCACAAAAGCGGGGTGGCAAAAGCTAATGCAGGGCGGCAAAGATTCGCGGATAGGCAGACACCATGTGATAGAGGAGAAATCCCGTCACGCACAGCGTGACAATGCCGTTGAAGAGCGCCATATCCCCGCGCCAGGCCCGGCACCTCTCTTCGCCCAGCAGAGAACGTAGCGCTGCCACCAGCCCGCCGACCAGCATAAACGCCAGTAACACCCCTGCCATTTGCGCGATAACAATGTACCAGCCCAGCGGCGTATTCACGCCCCGGGCGCTCATCAGCGCGATCTGCGCCGGCAAAATCGTCTGGAACCCGAGGGTAAGTATCATGAGAAGACGCAGGTCCGCCAGCTGAGCGTCGAACGTGCGGGCCAGGCGCCGGGCGTCACGCAGGAGCAGCACCCCTGACGCCACCGCCGCGGCAACGCTGATGTGCTGGAGAATAAAAATATATAACGCCAGGGTTCCGGATAGGACCCGGGACAAAAAGAACAGATTGCAAAAGACAATGACCAGCAGGCCAAATTTTGTGACCCAGGCACGGAATACCTCGCCGGGCCAGCGACGGCTTGACGCTGGGTTATGCATCATCCACGCGGCAAGGGTCGACTTACCGTAACCGGGAGCGAGCAGCACCATCAGAAAACCCAGCAGCGCCTGATGGCAATAGGTGACTAACGGAACGTCTTCGAGAGTGACCCCGAGAAAGCGGGTATACACGGAGACTGGCGCAGGCACCAGGCTTAGCCATGTCCGGTTCCATTGCGGCCAAAAATAAAGGATCGCGCCGCCTGCCAGCAGGCCAGCTATACCTCCCAGCCAGGGAAGGCGCGGTGAATAAGCCGAATGTGGGTTAGAGACTAATGCCATTTTCACTCCTTGTGGTGACATCAGATTGGGATGGACTGGATGCGCTATCAGCCCTGAGGAATTCTGTACCAGTGCTCTGCCTCCCCATCAGGCAAAGCGAACTCGGCAGGAACAAGCCCTGCGGCAGCACAGAGTAACCGGTTTAGCGAGAAGCAGAAGAAAGTGGGAGAGAAAATCAGAAATTATTTAGTGACCGCGGAACGGGAGGCCCGCGGTCACGCTGTGTTTACGGAGCGGCAGGGGCCGGTTCAATCGGCAGATCGCTCCGCGCGCCCCATTCGCTCCAGGAGCCGTCATACAGGCAGACGCCGTTCACGCCAAGCGTGGTGAGCGCCAGCACGACCACCGCCGCCGTCACCCCCGAGCCGCAGCTGGCGATGATCGGCCGTTCAAAATCGACACCCTGACGTAAAAAGATGTCGTTCAGCTCGTCAACGGTTTTCAGTTCGCCGTTAATCACCAGATCCGTCCACGGTACGTTCAGCGCGCCGGGGATATGCCCGCGGCGCAGGCCCGGGCGCGGTTCGTCGGCCTGGCCGTTAAACCGGGCCGCCGGACGGGCATCGACAATCTGCGCCGATCCTTCATGGCTGACCAACAGGACGTCGGTCAGACGCTTAATTTGTTGAGGATCGAACCGCACGTCGAATTCCCCTTCGGCCACCTCCGGCATCCCTTGTTCCAGCGGCAGTTCGTCGCGCCGCCAGCCCTCCAGCCCGCCGGCCAGAATTGACACCTTCTCTACGCCAAAGGTGCGCAGCATCCACCACGCGCGCGGGGCGGAAAACAGATTGCCTTCGTCATAGACCACCAGATGCTTATCGCTGCAGACGCCCAGTTCGCGCATGGCGACGGCAAACGCTTCGGCCCGCGGCATCATATGCGGCAGCGGACTGGTGTGGTCGGATAGCGCCTCGATATCGAAAAACAGCGCGTTCGGCACATGGCCGGCGCGGTATTCCGCGGCCATATCCCGCAGGGCCTCCTGCCCGGCGGGCGCCATGCGGGCGTCGATAATCTGAATTTCCGGGTCATCAATATGTTCTGCCAGCCAGTCGGCAGCGACAAAAAACGAGGTGGACATAGGTGCCTCCGTTTTATTATTCATGACTGAATTGTCGGCGTTTTAGCTGGCGCTGACAAGTTAAGGACGCCAGAGTGGGGACGGCGTCACGGCACTTTTCTGATTAATCGGCAGAAACCCGCTTCGTCACTGTTGAGAAGCGCCGCCATAACGCATAATAAATGTGACAAATTGCATCAGGCTCATCGGCCGAGGGGTTAGAAGGATGAAACCATTTCGTTTAGCGGCGCTATCACTGGCGCTCCTTACCGCATTTTCATTAACCGGGTGTGATGACAGCGGTACACCGCAGGCCTCGGCCCCGGCGCCAGCCGCGGATAGCAACCCAGGCGCGACGGCAAAACCGGACCGCGCCCAGCTGGCGGCGCTGGCGGAAAAAAGCCAGGGTAAAGCGCTGACGCTCCTCGACGCCTCGGAGGTGCAACTGGATGGCGCCGCGACCCTGGTGCTGACGTTTTCCGTCCCGCTGCAGCCGGACCAGGATTTCTCGCGCAGCGTGCATCTGGTCGACAAGAAAAGCGGTAAGGTGGACGGTGCCTGGGAGCTGGCGCCGAATCTGAAAGAGCTGCGTCTGCGTCACCTTGAGCCAAAGCGCGAGCTGATTGTCTCAGTCGACCCGACGCTGACCGCCCTGAACAAGGCGACGCTCGACAAACCGTTTGAGAAGACCCTGACCACCCGCGATATCGCACCGAGCGTTGGGTTTGCCAGCCGCGGCTCGCTGCTGCCGGGCAACGTGGTCGCCGGGCTGCCGGTGATGGCGCTGAACGTCGATAATGTCGACGTTAATTTCTTCCGCATTAAGCCGGAATCGCTCTCCGCCTTTGTCAGTCAGTGGGAATACCGTAACTCGTTAAGCAACTGGGAATCTGATGAACTGCTGAAGATGGCGGATCTGGTCTATACCGGCCGCTTCGATCTCAACCCGGCGCGTAATACTCGCGAAAAGCTGCTGCTGCCGCTGAGCGATATCAAGCCGCTCCAGCAGCCTGGCGTCTACGTGGCGGTCATGAACCCGGCGGGCCGTTATAGCTACAGCAACGCGGCGACGCTGTTTACCCTCAGCGATATCGGCGTCTCGGCGCATCGCTACCATAACCGGCTGGACGTTTTTACCCAGAGTCTGGAAAACGGCGCCGCCCAGTCGGGCATTGAGGTGCAGTTGCTCAATGCCAAAGGGCAGACCCTGGCGGAAGCGAAAAGCGACAGCCAGGGCCACGTCACCCTGCAAACCGATAAAGAAGCCGCGCTGCTGCTGGCGCGCAAAGAGGGGCAGACCACGCTGCTCGACCTCAAGCTGCCGGCGTTGGATCTGGCGGAATTCTCTATCGCAGGCGCGCCCGGCTTTAGCAAACAGTTCTTTATGTTTGGCCCGCGCGATCTCTATCGTCCCGGCGAAACGGTGATCCTTAATGCGCTGTTGCGCGATAGCGACGGCAAGCCGCTGGCGGAGCAGCCGGTGAAACTGGAGGTGGTTCAGCCGGACGGCCAGGTGATCCGCTCGGTGATGAGCAAACCAGTGAATGGCCTGTACCAGTTTACTTATCCGCTCGACAGCGGCGCGGCTACCGGCATGTGGCACATTCGCGCCAGCGCCGGCGACAATCAGCCGCGCGAATGGGATTTCCACGTTGAAGACTTTATGCCGGAACGCATGGCCCTGAACCTGACGCCGCAGGCCGCGCCAGTCGCGCCGGATGCCGACGTCACCTTTGGCGTTAGCGGCGCTTATCTCTACGGCGCGCCGGCCAGCGGCAACCAGCTGCAGGGCAAGCTGTTCCTGCGCCCGCTGCGCGACGCCGTCGCTGCGCTGCCGGGCTTCCAGTTCGGCGATATTGCGGAAGAAAACCTCTCCCGTAGTCTGGATGAAGTCCAGCTGACGCTGGACGAAAAAGGCCATGGCGAAGTGACCACCTCAAGCCAGTGGCAGGATAGCCATTCGCCGCTGCAGGTGGTGTTGCAGGCCAGCCTGCTGGAATCCGGCGGTCGCCCGGTGACCCGTACGGTTAAGCAGCCGATCTGGCCCGCCGAGGCGCTGCCGGGGATCCGCCCGCAATTTACGCTGAAGGACGTTTACGATTACCGCACCGATACCACCGTCAAACAGCCGGTGGTGGATGAAAACAGTAACGCCGCGTTTGATATCGTCTATGCCGACGTCAAAGGCGAGAAAAAAGCGATCTCCGGTCTCCAGGTGCGGCTGATCCGCGAGCGGCGCGACTACTACTGGAACTGGTCCGACAGCGAAGGCTGGCAGTCGCAGTTCGATCAAAAAGATCTGCAGGAGGGCGAGGAGTCGCTGGACCTGCAGGCCGGCCAGATCGGCAAAGTGAGCTTCCCGGTGGAGTGGGGATCCTATCGCCTGGAGGTGAAAGGACCGGACGACGTGGTCAGCAGCGTGCGCTTCTGGGCGGGCTACAGCTGGCAGGATAACAGCGAAGGCGCCGGCGCGGCGCGTCCTGACCGGGTCACCATGAAGCTGGATAAACCGAGCTATAAACCGGGCGACACCATCAGGCTGCACATCGCCGCCCCGGCGGCGGGTAAAGGCTACGCAATGGTGGAATCCAGCGAAGGGCCGCTGTGGTGGCAGGAAATTGACGTCCCGGCGGAGGGGATGGACCTGTCGATCCCGGTGGATAAAACCTGGAATCGCCACGACCTCTACCTCAGCACGCTGGTGGTTCGTCCCGGCGATAAATCGCGCTCGGCAACGCCGAAACGCGCGGTGGGCCTGCTGCATCTGCCGCTGGGCGATGAAAACCGTCGCCTGACGCTGGCGCTGGAGGCCCCGGACAAAATTCGCCCCAACCAGCCGCTGACGGTGAAAGTGAAAGCCAGCGTCAAAGAGGGCGAGGCGCCGAAACAGGTCAATGTCCTGCTCTCGGCGGTGGATAGCGGGGTACTGAATATCACCGATTACGCTACCCCGGATCCGTGGAACGCCTTCTTTGGCCAGAAGCGTTACGGCGCAGATATCTATGACATCTACGGCCAGGTGATCGAAGGGCAGGGACGTGTGGCCAGCCTGCGCTTCGGCGGCGATGGCGACGAGTTAAAACGCGGCGGCAAACCGCCGGTCAACCACGTGACGATCGTCGCCCAGCAGGCGCAGCCGGTGGTATTGAACGATCAGGGCGAAGGCACGGTGACGTTACCCATTGGCGATTTTAACGGCGAGCTGCGGGTGATGGCCCAGGCGTGGACGGCGGATGACTTCGGCAGCAGCGAAGATAAAGTGGTGGTGGCCGCCCCGGTCATCGCCGAACTGAACACCCCGCGCTTCCTCGCCAGCGGCGATACCACACGGCTGGCGCTGGATCTCAGCAATCTGACCGATAAACCGCAAACCCTGCAGGTACATCTTACCGCCAGCGGGCTGGTAACGTTGAGCGAGGGCCAACTGCCGCCGGTGCAACTGGCGCCGGGGGCGCGCAGCACGCTGTTTATACCAGTGAGCGCGCTGGCGGGCTTCGGCGATGGTCAGGTTAATGCCTCCATCAGCGGCCTGAGCCTGCCGGGCGAAACCTTCGCCCCGCTGCAAAAACAGTGGAAAATCGGCGTGCGTCCGGCGTACCCGGCACAGACCGTCAACAGCGGCGCAGTGCTGCAGCCAGGTGAAAGCTGGCAGCCGCCGGCGGCGCAGAGCCAGGGCTTTGCCCCGCAAACGCTGCAGGGCCAACTGCTGCTCAGCGGTAAACCACCGTTGAATCTCGCCCGCTATATCCGCGAGCTGAAAGCCTATCCTTACGGCTGCCTTGAGCAGACCGCCAGCGGCCTGTTCCCGTCCCTGTATACCAGCGCGGCGCAGCTAAAGGCGCTGGGCATTAGCGGGGACAGCGACGAAAAACGCCGCGCGGCCATCGATGTCGGTATTTCACGCCTGCTGCAGATGCAGCTGGAAAACGGCGGCTTTGCGCTATGGGATAGAGAGGGGCCGGAAGAGTACTGGCTGACCGCCTACGCCATGGACTTCCTCGTGCGTGCCAGCGAGCAGGGCTATAGCGTACCGGTCAACGCCATTAATAAAGGCAACGAGCGCCTGCTGCGCTATCTGCAGGAGCCGGGCCTGATGACCGTGCGCTACAGCGACGACGCCCAGGCCAGCCGCTTTGCCGCCCAGGCATACGCCGCGCTGGTGCTGGCGCGTCAGCAAAAAGCGCCGCTCGGCGCCTTGCGTGAAATCTGGAGCCGTCACGACCAGGCGCGATCCGGCTTGCCGCTGCTGCAGCTCGGCATTGCGCTGAAAACTATGGGCGATGCGCCGCGCGGCGACGCCGCCCTGAAGCTGGCGGTTGCCACCCCGCGCCAGGATGAGAATCGTTGGCTGGGCGATTACGGTAGCCCGCTGCGCGACAACGCCCTGAAACTGGCGCTGCTGGAAGAGAATAAGCTGCTGCCGGAGGTGCAAAATCAGCTGTTGAGCACGCTGTCGGAAGAGGCCTATGGCCAGCGCTGGCTGTCGACCCAGGAAACCAACGCCTTGTTCCTTGCCGGACGTACGCTGGCGGACCTGCCGGGCAGCTGGCAGGCGAAAACCTCGCTGCAGGCGGAGCCGTTGGCCGGCGACAAAGCGCAAACCCGCAACCTCGACGGCGATCGGCTGGCGGCGCTGCAGGTGAGTAATACCGGCAGTCAGCCGCTGTGGCTGCGCCTCGATAGCAGCGGTTATCCGCAAAGCGCGCCACAGCCGGGAGGCAACGTGTTGGGGATTGAACGCGCTATTTTCGATACCCACGGCCAGCAGAAATCGCTGACCTCGCTGCGCAGCGGCGAACTGGTGCTGGTCAAGCTGGAGGTGACCGCCAAACGTAACGTTCCTGACGCGCTGGTGGTTGATCTGTTGCCAGCCGGTCTGGAGCTGGAAAACCAGAATCTGGCCAACAGCAGCGCCAGCCTGCAGGAGAATGGCGACGCGGTGCAAAACCTGCTTAACCAGATGCAGCAGGCGGATATTCAGCATATCGAGTTCCGCGATGACCGTTTCGTCGCCGCCGTCGCTGTCAATGAAGGCCAGCCGGTGACGCTGGTCTATCTGGCGCGGGCGGTGACGCCGGGCACTTATCAGGTCCCGCAGCCGCAGGTGGAATCGATGTATGCGCCGCAGTGGCGGGCGACAGGAGCGGCCAGCGGTCCGCTCACCGTGACGCCGTAAATGCGCGTATTGCCTCGGGTAAAACGCCGCTGGCGCTGGCTGGCGGCGTTTATTTTTCTGCTGTGGCTGGCGGTGCTGGCGGCCGATCGCCTGTGGCCGCTGCCGCTGCATGACGTCACGCCTGCCCGTGTGGTGGTGGCGGAAGACGGGACGCCGCTGTGGCGGTTTGCCGACGCGCAGGGCGTCTGGCGTTATCCGGTCACGCTCGCCGACGTGTCGCCGCGCTATCTGCAGGCGCTCATCCAGTATGAAGACCGCTGGTTCTGGCGCCATCCGGGGGTCAATCCCTTCGCGGTGCTGCGCGCCGCCTGGCAGGATCTTACTTCCGGGCGAGTTATCTCGGGCGGCAGCACGCTTACCATGCAGGTGGCACGCCTGCTTGATCCCCATCCACGCACCTTCGGCGGCAAGCTGCGCCAGCTGTGGCGAGCGCTGCAGCTGGAGTGGCATCTGTCAAAAAGCGACATTCTAACCCTCTATCTGAACCGCGCGCCGTTTGGCGGCACCCTGCAGGGGATCGGCGCGGCCAGCTGGGCCTATCTCGGTAAGCCGCCTGCCAGTCTTAGCTACGGCGAGGCGGCGCTGCTGGCGGTACTTCCCCAGGCGCCCAGTCGTTTACGTCCGGACCGCTGGCCGCAGCGGGCCCAGGCGGCGCGTGATAAAGTGCTTACGCGAATGGTCAGCCAGGGCGTCTGGCCGGAACAGGCGGTAAAGGAAGCGATGGAGGAGCCAGTATGGCTGTTTCCGCGCCAGATGCCGCAGCTGGCGCCGCTTTTTTCACGCCGGGCGCTGGCGACCAGTCGTGATGAAAAGGTGGTGACGACTCTGGATGCCGGACTGCAGCGGCAACTGGAAGATCTGGCGCTGAACTGGAAATCGCGCCTGCCGCCGCGCAGTTCGCTGGCGATGGTCGTCGTCGACCACACGGATATGAAAGTTCGCGGCTGGGTGGGCTCGGCGGATATCACCGACGACAGCCGCTTCGGCCATATTGATATGGTCTCGGCGGTACGCTCGCCGGGGTCGGTGCTGAAACCCTTTATCTACGCGATGGCGATGGATGAGGGGCTGATTCACCCGGCATCGCTATTACAGGATGTGCCACGGCGTTTTAGCGATTATCGCCCCGGTAATTTCGACAGCGGGTTTCATGGCCCGGTGAGCGCCAGCGAGGCGCTGGTTCGGTCGCTGAATCTGCCGGCGGTGCAGGTGCTCGAAGCCTATGGACCAAAACGCTTTGCGGCTAATTTACGCAACGCCGGGCTGCCCCTGACGCTGCCCGCTGGCGCAGAGCCGAATCTGTCGCTAATCCTCGGCGGCGCCGGGGCGCGGCTGGAAGATATTGTCGCGGCGTACAGCGCCTTCGCCCGCCATGGCAAGGCGGCGCGGCTGCGCCTGAAGCCGAGCGACCCATTGACCGAGCGCGCGCTGATGTCGCCCGGGGCGGCATGGATCGTCCGGCGTATTTTGGCCGGCGAAGCGCAACCGGTTCCCGATGCCTCGCTGCCGCAGGCGGTGCCGCTGGCGTGGAAAACCGGCACCAGCTACGGCTATCGCGACGCGTGGGCGGTCGGCCTCAATGCGCGATATCTGATAGGCATCTGGACCGGGCGCCCGGACGGTACGCCGGTGGTGGGCCAGTTTGGCTTCGCCAGCGCCGTACCGCTGCTCAACCAGGTCAATAATCTGCTGCTGGCCCGCCCGGCGATGAGCCGCGGCGGGCTGCCGAGCGATCCGCGCCCGGCAACGGTCAGCCAGGGGACAATCTGCTGGCCTGGCGGGCAGGATCTGCCGGCGGGCGACAGCAACTGTCGTCGTCGCCTGGCCAGCTGGCTTTTGGATGCCAGCCAGCCGCCGACTCTGCTGCTGCCGGGGCAGGAGAGCGTACGCGGGATCCGCTTCCCGGTGTGGCGCAATGAACACGGCGAACGGGTGGCGGCGGATTGTCCCGGCGCTCGGGAAAGCCAGGTCGAAGTCTGGCCGCTGCCGCTGGATCCCTGGCTGCCGGCCAGCGAAAGGCGGCGCGCGCGCCTGGGACCGGCATCGGAGTCATGCCCGCCGTTACAGACTCAGGATACCGCGCCGCTGGTGCTGTCCGGCATCCGTGATGGGGCAGTGATAAAACGTCTCCCGGGTGAGGCGCGGGTGATGTTGCCGCTACAAACCAGCGGTGGGGAGGGGCGGCGCTGGTGGTTTATTAATGGCGAACCGTTAGAGGCCGCCGGCGCAAGAACCACGCTAACGCTGGATAAACCCGGCGAGTGGCAGTTGGTGGTGATGGATGAAGCGGGCCAGACGGCAGCCGCCAGCTTTACCCTGCAATAACCAGGGTAAATTTGTTGTTGGCGGTTTGTGTTTTCAATACTCATCTTATTTTAACAAAATGTTACCTTCATCCGTAGGCAGGGGCGGGGATGCTCATTATAATGCGCGCCAGGCCATACAATCGTATGTGCAACAACAGAACATTTAATTAGAGGTAATCATGGCTATTGAACGTACTTTTTCCATCATCAAACCAAACGCGGTGGCAAAAAACGTTATTGGCAGCATCTTTTCCCGCTTTGAAGCTGCAGGGTTCAAAATCGTCGGCACCAAAATGCTGCACCTGACCGTTGAACAGGCTCGTGGTTTCTATGCTGAGCACGAAGGTCGCCCGTTCTTCGACGGTCTGGTTGAGTTCATGACCTCCGGCCCGATCGTGGTTTCCGTTCTGGAAGGCGAAAATGCGGTACAGCGTCACCGTGACCTGCTGGGCGCCACCAATCCGGCAAACGCCCTGGCGGGTACCCTGCGCGCTGACTACGCTGACAGCTTCACCGAGAACGGCACCCACGGTTCCGACTCTGTAGAATCCGCTGCCCGCGAAATCGCGTTCTTCTTTGCTGAAGGCGAGGTTTGCCCGCGCACTCGCTAATCTCCTGCGTCTTTCACGCCACAGCATTGTTGGCTTCCTTCGCGCACCCCGGTCACATAGTTATCTATGCTCCCGGGGATTTGCGAACTCGCCGTCTCGCTGTGACCTGAAATACTTTGGAGATACAAACCTCGTCTTTTCGACCGTCGCGGCGTTGGCTGCGCGCGTTCACCCCGGTCACATAGTTATCTATGCTCCCGGGGATTAATGAGAGGCTCCTGCCTCTCACCGGAGGCCAGCCTACGGCTGGTCAAATTCGTTCCCGACGAATTTGTCACTTGCTTGCCGCCTTGCGACAATCGAAAAGCCTTAGAGGATTGAGCAGTCAGTTACAGATTTTTTTTCATTGCTTTGTGCAAACGTGGCAATGATGCGCCAGAATTTGTAGAATATAGCGCCCCTGGACGAGCAGTCGCTCTCCGGGGCGTTTCTTTTTCAACCCACCTGGGGCCATAACGTGTAATAACGAGGCCGGAAAATATTATGTCTGAACAAATTGTCACGCCTGATACCGCCGCTCTGACGGTGCCGAACAAAGATGCCAAAATCAACCTGCTGGATTTAAACCGTCAGCAGATGCGCGAGTTTTTCAAAAACATGGGCGAGAAGCCTTTCCGCGCCGATCAGGTGATGAAATGGATGTATCACTACTGCTGCGACGACTTTGATGAGATGACCGACATCAACAAAGTCCTGCGCAGTAAACTGAAAGAAGTGGCGGAGATCCGCGCCCCGGAAGTGGTTGAAGAGCAACGCTCAACCGACGGGACCATTAAATGGGCGATTGCCGTTGGCGATCAGCGCGTCGAGACCGTCTATATCCCGGAAGAAGACCGCGCCACCCTGTGCGTCTCCTCCCAGGTAGGCTGCGCGCTGGAGTGCAAATTCTGCTCCACCGCCCAGCAGGGCTTTAACCGCAACCTGCGGGTATCCGAAATTATCGGCCAGGTCTGGCGCGCGGCGAAGATCGTCGGCGCGGTGAAGACCACCGGCGTGCGTCCCATTACCAACGTAGTAATGATGGGCATGGGCGAGCCGCTGCTGAACCTCAACAACGTCGTTCCGGCGATGGAAATCATGCTCGACGATTTCGGCTTTGGCCTTTCCAAGCGTCGTGTGACCTTGTCTACCTCCGGCGTGGTGCCGGCGCTGGATAAACTCGGCGATATGATCGACGTTGCGCTGGCGATCTCCTTGCACGCGCCGAACGACACCATTCGCGACGAAATCGTCCCGATCAACAAAAAGTACAACATCGAGACGTTCCTCAACTCGGTGCGCGGCTATATTTCGAAGTCCAACGCCAACCAGGGCCGGGTGACCATCGAGTACGTGATGCTGGATCACGTCAACGACGGCACCGAGCACGCCCATGAGCTGGCGGCGCTGCTGAAAGATACGCCGTGCAAGATCAACCTGATCCCATGGAACCCGTTCCCGGGCGCGCCGTATGGCCGCAGCTCCAACAGCCGCATCGACCGTTTCTCCAAAGTCCTGATGGAGTACGGCTTTACGACCATCGTGCGTAAAACGCGTGGCGACGATATCGATGCCGCCTGCGGCCAGCTGGCGGGCGACGTCATTGACCGTACCAAGCGTACGCTGCGTAAGCGGATGCAGGGCGAAGCGATTGACGTAAAAGCGGTCTGACAAATGATGACCCGTGCAGCGCAGGCGGCACGGGTCATATTTATGGCCGATAGCCAGGCGAAATACGCTGATTCGGTTAATAATTACGGTGCGTTTTTGTCGACTTTGAGGCAGTATGTAGCGGCACAACAACCGCTTAGCATTCAATTTTGATTCGTCTCTGTGATCGCGCGGCTGACAGTCCTATACTGTGAGGCTGACGTAGCACAGATGTCTCGCGGCGCCGGCTTTTTCCCGCGCTGAACTTTAAATTTCACGTACCAGTAGTTGTAGCGAATGAATACTGAAGCCACTCAAGATCATCAAGAAGCAAACACCACGGGCGCGCGTCTGCGTCACGCCCGCGAACAACTCGGACTTAGCCAGCAAGCGGTGGCCGAACGCTTATGCCTGAAGGTGTCCACGGTTCGTGATATTGAAGACGATAAGGCCCCCGCCGACCTCGCCTCCACCTTCCTGCGCGGGTACATCCGCTCCTACGCTCGCCTCGTACATATTCCAGAAGACGAGCTGCTGCCGATGATGGCCAAGCAGGCGCCCATCCGCGCGGCGAAAGTCGCGCCAATGCAGAGTTTCTCTTTAGGCAAGCGCCGCAAAAAGCGCGACGGCTGGCTGATGAGCTTCACCTGGCTGGTGCTGTTTGTGGTTATCGGTCTGAGCGGCGCCTGGTGGTGGCAAGACCATAAGGCGCAGCAGGAAGAGATTTCGACCATGGCCGATCAGTCTTCCGCTGAGCTGAACGGCGGCGACGCCAACAGCCAGAACGTGCCGCTGGATACCAGCGCCCCTGCAGCCCCGACCGCCGATAGCGCCGCGAACAGCGCGCCAACCGATACCGCCAGCGCACCGACCACCAGCGCGCCGGCCCAGACGCCAGCGGATAATAACGCTGTCGTGGCCCCTTCCCAGGCCAATGTCGATACCGCGGGGACGACGCCGGCAGCTCCGGCTACCACCCCAGCCTCGCCGTTGCCGACCGATCAGGCGAACGTCACGACTCCGGCGGCGTCGGCGCAGGATCTGGTGATGAACTTTTCCGCCGACTGCTGGCTGGAAGTGAGCGATGCCACCGGTAAAAAACTGTTCAGCGGCCTGCAGCGTAAAGGTGGTAACCTGAACCTGAGCGGTCAGGCGCCGTATAAGCTGAAAATTGGCGCCCCGGCCGCGGTACAGATCCAGTATCTGGGCAAGCCTGTCGATTTAAGTCGTTTTATCAGAACTAACCAGGTTGCGCGTCTGACCCTCAATGCCGAATCATCACCGGCGCAGTAACAGACGGGTAACGCGGGAGATTTTTCATGCATAACCAGGCTCCGATTCAACGTAGAAAATCTAAACGTATTTACGTTGGTAATGTGCCAATTGGCGATGGGGCTCCCATCGCCGTTCAGTCAATGACCAATACGCGCACCACCGATGTGGCGGCGACCGTAAATCAAATCAAAGCGTTAGAGCGCGTAGGCGCGGACATTGTCCGTGTCTCTGTTCCGACGATGGACGCTGCTGAGGCGTTCAAACTTATCAAACAGCAGGTTAACGTCCCGCTGGTCGCCGATATCCACTTTGACTACCGTATTGCGCTGAAAGTGGCGGAATATGGCGTCGACTGCCTGCGTATCAACCCGGGCAACATCGGCAACGAAGAGCGCATCCGCATGGTTGTAGATTGCGCTCGCGATAAAAACATCCCGATCCGCATCGGCGTCAACGCCGGCTCGCTGGAAAAAGATCTGCAGGAAAAATATGGCGAGCCGACGCCGCAGGCGCTGCTCGAATCCGCCATGCGTCATGTCGATCATCTCGATCGTCTGAACTTCGATCAGTTTAAAGTCAGCGTTAAAGCCTCCGATGTCTTCCTGGCGGTGGAATCCTATCGTCTGCTGGCGAAACAGATCGATCAGCCGCTGCATCTCGGGATCACCGAAGCGGGCGGCGCGCGCAGCGGCGCGGTAAAATCGGCGATCGGTCTGGGACTCCTGCTGTCCGAGGGGATCGGCGATACGCTGCGCGTCTCGCTGGCGGCGGATCCGGTGGAAGAGATCAAGGTCGGCTTCGATATCCTCAAATCTCTGCGTATTCGTTCCCGCGGCATTAACTTTATCGCCTGCCCGACCTGTTCACGCCAGGAGTTTGACGTTATCGGTACGGTGAATGCTCTGGAGCAGCGTCTGGAAGATATCATCACCCCGATGGATGTTTCGATCATCGGTTGCGTGGTGAACGGCCCGGGCGAAGCGCTGGTCTCCACCCTTGGCGTCACCGGCGGCAACAAGAAAAGCGGCCTGTATGAAGACGGCGTGCGTAAAGATCGCCTGGACAACAACGACATGATCGACCAGCTGGAAGCGCGGATCCGCGCCAAAGCCTCGATGCTCGATGAAGCCCGTCGGATTGACGTTCAACAGGTTGAAGCAAAATAACGTGTTGGGAAGCGATACGCTTCCCGTGTATGATTGAACCTGCGGGCGCGAGGCGCCGGGGTTCATTTTTGTATATATAAAGAGAATAAACGTGGCAAAGAACATTCAAGCCATCCGTGGCATGAACGATTATCTGCCGGGCGAAACCGCTCTCTGGCAGCGCATTGAAGGCTCACTGAAGCAGGTGCTCGGTAGCTACGGTTACAGCGAAATCCGTTTGCCGATTGTAGAGCAGACCCCGTTATTCAAACGCGCGATCGGCGAAGTGACCGACGTGGTTGAAAAAGAGATGTATACCTTCGAAGACCGCAATGGCGACAGCCTGACGCTGCGTCCGGAAGGGACGGCGGGCTGCGTACGTGCCGGCATCGAACATGGTCTGCTGTACAATCAAGAACAGCGTCTGTGGTACGTCGGGCCAATGTTCCGTCACGAGCGCCCGCAGAAAGGTCGCTACCGCCAGTTCCATCAGATCGGCGCCGAAGTGTTTGGCCTGCAGGGCCCGGACATCGACGCGGAGCTGATTATGCTGACCGCGCGCTGGTGGCGTGAGCTGGGCATCTCCGAGCACGTCAGCCTGGAGCTGAACTCCATCGGTTCGCTGGAAGCGCGCGCCAACTACCGCGACGCGCTGGTGGCATACCTGGAGCAGTTTACCGATAAACTGGATGAAGACAGTAAACGCCGGATGTATACCAACCCGCTGCGGGTGCTGGACTCCAAAAACCCGGACGTTCAGGCGCTGCTCAACGACGCGCCGGCGCTCGGCGATTATCTTGACGAAGAGTCGAAAGCCCACTTTGCCGGCCTGTGCGCGCTGCTTGACGATGCCGGGATCCGCTACACCGTCAACCAGCGCCTGGTGCGCGGCCTTGATTACTATAACCGCACCGTGTTCGAGTGGGTGACCACCAGCCTTGGTTCCCAGGGCACCGTCTGCGCCGGCGGTCGTTACGACGGCCTGGTTGAGCAGCTGGGCGGTCGCGCTACCCCGGGCGTGGGTTTTGCCATGGGTCTGGAACGTCTTGTTTTACTGGTCCAGGCAGTGAATCCGGAATTTAAAGCCGATCCTGTTGTCGATATATACCTGGTAGCCTCCGGGACCGATACTCAGTCTGCTGCAATGCGTCTGGCTGAGCAGGTTCGCGATGCGCTGCCCGGCGTGAAGCTGATGACCAACCACGGCGGCGGCAACTTTAAGAAGCAGTTCGCCCGCGCTGACAAGTGGGGGGCGCGCGTCGCGCTGGTGGTCGGTGAATCAGAGATTGCTGACGGAAACGTGGTAGTGAAGGATTTACGCTCAGGTGAGCAAACTACCGTAACGCAGGAGAGCGTTGCCGCGCATTTGCGCACACTTCTGGGTTAATCTCCCGGGAATTATTAGTCAGGAGAAGGACTGCGTGGAAACTTTTAACAACGAGAACGATCAGGTCGATGCGCTGAAGCGTTTCTTTGCCGAAAACGGCAAAGCGCTGGCGGTCGGGGTGATTTTAGGGATTGGCGCGCTGGTTGGCTGGCGCTACTGGACCTCCCATCAGCAGGATACCGCCAGAGACGCGTCGCTGGCTTACGAGAAGGCGACTTCCGCGCTGAAATCGAATACGCCAGAAGTGCTGTCAGGGGCAGAGAAATTCGCGGCTGACAATAAAAATACCTACGGCGCCTTCGCCTCTCTCGAGCTGGCACAGCATTTTGTTGAACAGAACGATCTGCCGAACGCTGAAAAGCAGCTGCAGCAGGGGCTGGCGGCCGCATCTGATGATAATCTGAAATCGGTTATCAGTATGCGTCTGGCCCGCGTTCAGCTGCAAATGAAACAGGCTGATGCGGCGCTGAAAACCCTCGACAGCATCAAAGGTGAGGGCTGGACCGCCATTGTGGCCGATTTGCGCGGCGAAATTCTGTTGAGCAAAGGCGATAAGCAAGGGGCCCGTGCGGCGTGGGAAGCTGGCGTGAAAAGCGATGCTTCTCCTGCGCTCAGCGAAATGATGCGTATGAAAATGAATAATTTGTCCATCTGAGAGGGACTCGATGCAATTGCGTAAATTACTGTTGCCAGGGCTGCTTTCCGTTACCTTGCTGAGCGGGTGTTCGCTGTTTAATAGCGAAGAAGATGTGGTGAAAATGTCACCGCTGCCGACGGTAGAAAACCAGTTTACGCCGTCCACGTCCTGGAGCACCTCGGTTGGCGATGGTATCGGCGAATTTTACTCTAACCTTCATCCGGCCTTTGCCGACGGCGTAGTGTATGCTGCTGACCGTAAAGGCACCGTCAAAGCGCTGAACGCCGACGACGGCAAAGAGGTGTGGTCGGTGAATCTGGCGGAGAAAGATGGCTGGTTCTCGCGCACGCCAGCGCTGCTTTCTGGCGGGGTGACCGTCTCTGGCGGCCATGTTTATATCGGCAGCGAGAAAGCGCAGCTGTATGCGCTGAATACCAGCGATGGTACCGTGGCCTGGCAAACCCGTGTCGCCGGCGAGGCGCTGTCGCGTCCGGTGGTGAGCGATGGCATGGTGCTGGTGCATACCAGTAACGGCCAGCTGCAGGCGCTAAACGAGACCGATGGGGCCGTGAAGTGGACCGTTAACCTCGATATGCCGGCGCTCTCCCTGCGCGGCGAGTCTGCGCCTGCGACCGCCTACGGCGCGGCGATCGTCGGCGGCGACAACGGCCGCGTCAGTGC
This sequence comes from Klebsiella sp. P1927, assembly GCF_018204675.1. Taxonomy (NCBI): domain Bacteria; kingdom Pseudomonadati; phylum Pseudomonadota; class Gammaproteobacteria; order Enterobacterales; family Enterobacteriaceae; genus Klebsiella; species Klebsiella sp. P1927. Next base: position 1,020,260 of record NZ_CP073377.1, read on the forward strand.
AGTATTGATGCAGCAGGGGCAGATGATTTGGCAGCAGCGTATTTCTACGGCCACCGGCCCGACGGAAATTGACCGCCTGAACGACGTCGACACGACGCCGATCATCGTTAACGGTGTGGTTTATGCGCTGGCTTATAACGGTAACCTGACCGCGCTGGACCTGCGTAGCGGCCAGATTATGTGGAAACGCGAGCTGGGTTCGGTGAATGATTTCATCGTCGATGGTAACCGTATCTACCTGGTAGACCAGAACGATCGCCTGCTGGCACTGACCACCGACGGCGGTGTAACCCTGTGGACGCAAAGCGATCTGCTGCACCGTTTGCTGACCGCGCCGGTGTTGTATAATGGCAATCTGGTCGTCGGCGATAGCGAAGGCTACATGCACTGGGTTAATCCGGAAGATGGCCATTTTGTGGCGCAGCAGAAAGTGGACAGCTCCGGCTTCCTGACCGACCCGGTGGTTGCCGATGGTCGACTGCTGATCCAGGCGAAAGACGGTACGCTGTACGCGATTACGCGTTAATTACCGCTGTCGTGAGTGATTAAGAAACGGCCCCTGGCAGACAGGGGCCGTTTTGACTTTTTTAAAAACGTCGTTAAGACGATGTTGCTTAGTGATTGTATGAGGCATTTAACATGATACCTGTGGTCGCGCTTGTCGGGCGCCCTAACGTTGGAAAATCCACGCTCTTTAACCGCCTGACGCGCACTCGTGATGCGCTGGTTGCGGATTTCCCGGGGCTGACTCGTGACCGTAAGTACGGTCGGGCCGAAGTCGAAGGCCGCGAATTCATCTGTATCGATACCGGTGGTATTGATGGTACGGAAGAGGGCGTGGAAACCCGGATGGCGGAGCAGTCGCTGCTGGCAATCGAAGAGGCCGATGTGGTGTTGTTTATGGTCGATGCGCGCGCGGGCCTGATGCCGGCGGACATCGCGATCGCTAAACTCCTGCGCTCTCGTGAAAAGCCCACCTTCCTGGTGGCTAACAAAACCGACGGCATCGACGTCGACCAGGCAATGGCGGACTTCTGGTCGCTCGGCTTGGGCGATATCTATCCGATTGCCGCTTCGCACGGCCGCGGCGTGACCAGCCTGCTGGAGCAGGCCCTGCTGCCATGGGTCGATGAGGTTAATCCGCAGGAAGAAGTGGATGAAGACGCCGAATACTGGGCGAAATTCGAAGCCGAGCAGAATGGCGAAGCGGAAGAAGAGCCGGAAGACGACTTCAATCCGCAGGATCTGCCGATCAAGCTGGCGATTGTCGGGCGTCCTAATGTCGGTAAATCAACCCTCACCAACCGCATCCTCGGTGAAGATCGCGTGGTGGTTTACGATATGCCGGGCACCACCCGTGACAGCATTTATATCCCGATGCAGCGTGACGAGCGCGAATACGTGCTCATCGATACCGCCGGGGTGCGCAAGCGCGGGAAAATCACCGACGTCGTGGAAAAGTTCTCGGTGATAAAAACGCTGCAGGCGATTGAAGACGCCAACGTCGTGCTGCTGGTGATCGATGCTCGCGAAGGGATCTCCGACCAGGACCTCTCGCTGCTGGGCTTTATTCTTAACAGTGGCCGTTCGCTGGTGATCGTCGTTAACAAGTGGGATGGCCTGAGTCAGGAAGTGAAGGAGCAGGTGAAGGAGACCCTCGACTATCGTCTGGGCTTTATCGACTTTGCCCGGGTGCACTTCATCTCCGCCCTGCACGGCAGCGGCGTCGGCAACCTGTTTGAATCGGTACGCGAAGCCTACGACAGCGCTACGCGCCGCGTAAGCACCGCGATGCTGACCCGGATCATGAACATGGCGGCGGAAGATCATCAGCCACCGCTGGTGCGTGGCCGTCGCGTGAAGCTGAAATACGCCCACGCCGGGGGCTACAACCCGCCTATCGTGGTGATCCACGGTAACCAGGTCAAGGATCTGCCGGATTCCTACAAGCGCTACCTGATGAACTACTTCCGTAAATCCCTGGACGTGATGGGCACGCCAATCCGGATCCAGTTCAAGGAAGGGGAAAACCCGTTCGCTAACAAGCGTAACACCCTGACGCCGAACCAGATGCGTAAACGTAAGCGCTTGATCAAGCACATCAAGAAAAGCAAATAATCATTAAACCCGCTTCGGCGGGTTTTTTGTGGCCGCCATGCCGGTAAATGTCAAAACCTTCCGCCATAATCCCGAGATACTTCGCCGGGAACAGAGCGGCTCAAAGGTGGACTTACTATGCAGATTGGTTTTATCGGCCTCGGCGCGGTGGTGGAAACCGCCTATTTACCGGCGCTGCGTCGCCTGGGGGACGTCATCGACCGCTGCCAGGGCTATGACCTGGACTGCAGCAGAGCGCTGCCGGGGATCCAGCGCTGTAGTTCGCTGTCGGCGCTGCTGGCCGAACCCCTGGATACGCTCTTCATTACCACCTCATCACTTCAGCATCTGCCCGTACTGGAGAGGGCGTTAGCCAGCGGCATTTCCCGCATCGTGGTGGAAAAGCCGATCGTGGCCAACCTTGAGCAGGCCGCCCGGCTGCGGGCGCTGCTGGCGCCGACTGAGCAGGCCGCGCGGGTGCTGGCTCTTGACCACTGGATGGCGCGAGGCGTTGCGCTGAACGCTCCTGGCCCGCTGTGGCGGGCGGAAGGGGAGGCCAGCGGCCTGCCTCCGCCGCACCTGTCAGCGCAGGATATCGTCTGGATCGAAGGTTATTTGCAGGAGCCAAGCGGCTTTAACAGCGCTGGTGAGCCGGTCGCACTCAATTTTGCCACCGGGGAGCTGGATACCCGGCAGCTGCGTCACCCTGATGGGGTGATCCTCGATATCGGCACCCATGTCCTGGCGATGCTCCGCGAAACCCTGCACGCCAGCGGAGGCGATACGGCGCTGAGCCTTTCCCTTCGGGTGGCGAAAGACCGCCTCGGCCATGACATTGCTCCTGGGGATACGAGCACTGCCGAGGGGGAGGCGCATCTGCAGGGAACCCTGGGCACTATCCCGCTCAATATCTGGCTCAACAAATATGCGGGTCCCGCGGGCGGGCAAAAGGGAATGCGAATAGGACTGCGGGACGGGCGAATAATCACCCTCGATCGCGCCCCTGAGGGCGAAGTGGTGACGCTACAGGACGGCGAGCGGGTGCAGCGCTGGACCCGGCCCGGGGCGATCTATACGCACTGTCTTGATGAGCAGATCCTCGGCGCTGATAATCTGTTTATCCGGGCGCCGGACAGCGTGGCCGGGCTAACGCAGCGTAGGCTTGAGGAAGTGGAATGGCTGCTCAGGTTGCAGCAGCAATTACGCGGCCCGCATTAAACCCGGAACATGATAAAATAGGTGCAGATAAACGTTGAAAGGAATGGTTATGGAACTTGATTGCCCTCTGTGCCACGCGCCGTTAGATGTCAAAGGCAGTAGCGCGCATTGCGCCCAGTGCGAAAGGGTATTTACCCTTGAGGCCCGCTGCCCGGAATGCCACCAGCCGCTGGAGGTGCTGAAGGCGTGCGGCGCGGTGGATTACTTTTGCCAGCATGGGCATGGCCTTATCTCGAAAAAACGGGTGGAATTTATTCCGCTGGTTTAGTGGGCGAAGGCTTTCTGGCCCGCGTTTTTTTCACCGTCGCGATCTGCTTCACTTCGCTTTCGACCCAGCCGTCTTTCAGGCGGGTGGTGAGCAGATCGCCGGTTTTGACCTGTTTTGTCTGCTTCAGCACCGTACCGTCGCTCACCGAGGTGACGCTGTAGCCCCGCGCCAGGGTGGCTAAGGGGCTCACCGCCTCCAGATGGGTCACCGCGTTGCCAAACCGTTCACGCCGCTCGCTGAGGCGGCCACGCATAATTTCCGCCAGCCGGTATTCCAGCTGCTGGATCCGCGACTGCGCGCGGTGGATCCGCGGCTGCGGGTTGTAGTGATTCAGACGCAGAACGGTGCGCTTTTGCCGCTGTTCTGCGCGCTTAAGCTGTGACTCCACGGCGATACGCATCCGCTGGCGCAGGCGTTCCAGGGCGGTCTGCTGGCGGGCCAAGCGCAGCTGTGGATGCTGTTGCTGCAGGCGATGGAACAGCTGGGTAAAACGGCGCTGGCGACTGGCGAGGAAATAGTCCATCGCCATTTCCAGCCGCTGCTGTCCGGACTGCAGCTGGCGCAGCAGCTCCTGCTGGTTGCGGCTGACGATTTCCGCGGCGGCTGAGGGAGTCGGTGCCCGCAGGTCGGCAACAAAATCAGCGATCGTGACGTCGGTTTCATGGCCGACGGCGCTGACGATAGGGATCTGGCTGGCGAAAATAGCCCGCGCCACCCGCTCATCGTTAAAACTCCACAGATCCTCCAGCGAACCGCCGCCGCGTCCGACAATCAGTACGTCACACTCCTGGCGCGCGTTGGCCAGCGCGATGGCGCGCACAATCTGCCCGGGGGCGTCGTCACCCTGGACCGCGGTTGGGTAGATGATCACCGGCAGCCCGGGATCGCGGCGCCTGAGGACATGGAGAATATCGTGCAGCGCGGCACCGGTTTTCGAGGTGATGACGCCGACGCAGTGGGCGGGAGAGGGGAGCGCCTGCTTATGTTTTTGCTCGAAAAGTCCTTCCGCCGTTAACTGTGCTTTCAGCTGCTCATACTTCTGCTGCAGCAACCCTTCGCCGGCGGGCTGCATGCTTTCGACGATAATCTGGTAGTCGCCGCGCGGCTCATACAGCGTAATGTTGGCGCGAACCAGCACCTGCTGCCCGTGCTGCGGGCGAAACGTCACCCGGCGGTTGCTGTTGCGGAACATCGCGCAGCGCACCTGGGCGTTATCGTCTTTTAAGGTGAAGTACCAGTGGCCGGAAGAAGGCTGGCTGAAGTTAGAGATCTCGCCGCTGATCCAAACCTGGCCCATTTCGCGCTCAAGCAGCAGACGCACCGTCTGATTGAGGCGGCTTACGGTAAAAATTGCGGGGGATTGAGAGGGTAACATGTGAGCAAGATCAAACTTTAAATCAGCAGGTTATTCAGTCGATAGTAACGCGCTCAGAGGGGATGGCAAGTATTATTTGCAAAAAAGGGTAGATGCAATCGGTTACGCTCTGTATAATGCCACGGCAATATTTATCCACCCTGGTCGAGATATTGCCCATGCTACGTATCGCTAAAGAAGCCCTGACGTTTGACGACGTCCTCCTCGTTCCCGCTCATTCTACCGTTCTGCCGAATACTGCCGATCTCAGCACTCAGCTGACGAAAACCATTCGTCTGAATATTCCTATGCTCTCCGCAGCCATGGATACCGTAACGGAAGCGCGTCTGGCTATTGCCCTGGCACAGGAAGGCGGCATCGGCTTTATTCACAAAAACATGTCCATCGAGCGCCAGGCGGAAGAAGTTCGTCGCGTGAAGAAACATGAGTCCGGCGTGGTCACCGACCCGCAGACCGTTCTGCCAACCACCACCCTGCGTGAAGTGAAAGAGCTGACCGAGCGCAACGGTTTCGCCGGCTACCCGGTGGTTACCGAAGAAAACGAGCTGGTTGGCATCATCACCGGCCGCGACGTGCGTTTCGTCACCGATCTGAACCAGCCGGTCAGCGTCTACATGACGCCGAAAGAGCGTCTGGTCACCGTTCGTGAAGGCGAAAGCCGTGAAGTGGTCTTCGCTAAGATGCACGAAAAACGCGTTGAGAAAGCGCTGGTCGTGGATGAGAGCTTCCACCTGCGCGGCATGATCACCGTCAAAGACTTCCAGAAAGCAGAACGTAAACCGAACGCCTGTAAAGATGAGCAGGGCCGTCTGCGCGTAGGCGCGGCGGTCGGCGCTGGTGCCGGCAACGAAGAGCGCGTAGACGCGTTGGTAGCGGCAGGCGTTGACGTTCTGCTGATCGACTCCTCGCACGGTCACTCAGAAGGCGTTCTGCAGCGTATCCGTGAAACGCGCGCGAAATATCCTGACCTGCAGATCATCGGCGGCAACGTTGCCACTGGCGCAGGCGCACGCGCGCTGGCGGAAGCCGGCTGCAGCGCGGTGAAAGTGGGCATCGGCCCGGGCTCCATCTGTACTACCCGTATCGTCACCGGCGTGGGTGTGCCGCAGATCACTGCTGTTTCCGACGCGGTGGAAGCGCTGGAAGGGACCGGTATTCCGGTTATCGCTGACGGCGGTATCCGTTTCTCCGGCGATATCGCCAAAGCGATCGCCGCCGGTGCGGCGGCGGTGATGGTTGGCTCCATGCTGGCGGGTACCGAAGAGTCCCCGGGTGAAATCGAGCTCTATCAGGGTCGCTCTTACAAATCCTACCGCGGGATGGGCTCCCTTGGCGCGATGTCCAAAGGCTCCTCTGATCGCTATTTCCAGAGCGATAACGCCGCTGACAAACTGGTGCCGGAAGGTATCGAAGGCCGCGTGGCCTATAAAGGCCGCCTGAAAGAGATCATTCACCAGCAGATGGGCGGTCTGCGTTCCTGTATGGGTCTGACCGGCTGTGGTACCATTGACCTGCTGCGTACCAAAGCTGAATTCGTACGCATCAGCGGTGCGGGCATTCAGGAAAGCCACGTTCACGACGTGACCATCACCAAAGAGTCCCCGAACTACCGTCTGGGCTCCTGATTTCTTCGCCCGACCTTGCGTCGGGCGATTTATTTACTCTGTTTCACTTGCCTCGGAATTAGCGTCAATGACGGAAAACATTCATAAACATCGCATCCTCATCCTCGACTTCGGGTCTCAGTATACTCAGCTGGTGGCGCGTCGCGTGCGTGAGCTGGGCGTCTACTGTGAGCTGTGGGCATGGGATGTCACGGAAGCACAGATCCGCGAATTTAATCCAAGCGGCATCATTCTTTCCGGCGGCCCGGAAAGCACCACCGAAGAGAACAGCCCGCGCGCGCCGCAGTATGTGTTCGAAGCCGGCGTGCCGGTATTTGGCGTCTGCTACGGCATGCAGACCATGGCGATGCAGCTGGGCGGCCATGTAGAAGGTTCTAACGAGCGTGAGTTTGGTTACGCACAGGTTGAAGTGGTTAACGACAGCGCGCTGGTGCGCGGTATCGAAGATTCCCTGACCGCAGACGGCAAACCGCTGCTGGACGTGTGGATGAGCCACGGCGACAAAGTGACCGCCATCCCAGCGGACTTCGTAACCGTCGCCAGCACCGACAACTGCCCGTTCGCCATTATGGCCAACGAAGAAAAACGCTTCTACGGCGTGCAGTTCCACCCGGAAGTGACCCACACCCGTCAGGGGATGCGTATGCTGGAGCGCTTCGTGCGCGACATCTGCCAGTGCGAAGCGCTGTGGACCCCGGCGAAAATCATTGACGACGCCGTTGAGCGTATCCGTCAGCAGGTTGGCGACGACAAAGTGATCCTCGGCCTCTCCGGCGGTGTGGACTCTTCGGTGACCGCGATGCTGCTGCACCGCGCTATCGGCAAAAACCTGACCTGCGTATTCGTGGACAACGGTCTGCTGCGCCTGAACGAAGCGCAGCAGGTGATGGAGATGTTCGGCGACCACTTTGGCCTGAACATTGTTCACGTTGAAGGCGAGCAGCGTTTCCTCGACGCGCTGGCGGGTGAAAGCGATCCGGAAGCGAAGCGTAAAATTATCGGTCGCGTTTTCGTGGAAGTGTTCGACGAAGAAGCGCTGAAGCTGGACGACGTCAAATGGCTGGCGCAGGGTACCATCTACCCTGACGTTATCGAGTCTGCCGCTTCCGCCACCGGTAAAGCGCACGTCATCAAATCTCACCACAACGTGGGCGGCCTGCCGAAAGAGATGAAGATGGGCCTGGTTGAGCCGCTGCGTGAGCTGTTCAAAGACGAAGTGCGTAAGATCGGCCTGGAACTGGGCCTGCCGTACGACATGCTCTACCGTCACCCGTTCCCGGGCCCCGGCCTTGGCGTGCGCGTGCTGGGCGAAGTGAAGAAAGAGTACTGCGACCTGCTGCGTCGTGCGGACGCTATCTTCATCGAAGAGCTGCACAAAGCTGACCTGTATAACAAAGTCAGCCAGGCGTTCACCGTGTTCCTGCCGGTTCGTTCCGTCGGCGTGATGGGCGATGGCCGTAAATACGACTGGGTGGTTTCCCTGCGTGCGGTGGAAACCATCGACTTCATGACCGCGCACTGGGCGCACCTGCCGTACGATTTCCTCGGCCGCGTCTCCAACCGTATCATCAATGAAGTGAACGGTATCTCCCGCGTGGTGTATGACATCAGCGGCAAGCCGCCAGCAACGATTGAGTGGGAATGATTAACGGCTACCCTATAGCTAATCATATCTACTCAAATTGAAATTTAACCCTCTGTTTTTACAGGGGGTTTTTCTTTATATCACTTCAACACTATTCACTCTATCTCACATTTTTTGACGGTATACCTGACGGTATTACCATTACGGTATACTCTCGTACCGTCAGAAAAAATGATGCATCACGGGTGAAATGTGCTTACCGATACCAAACTAAAAAACCTGAAACCGCAGGGCAAAATGTACAAGGTCTCCGATCGCGACGGTCTATACGTAGCCGTGCTGATCTCAGGCACCATCTCGTTTCGTTACGATTACCGCATCAACGGCCGCCGGGAGACGCTGGTTATCGGTCAGTATGGTCGTGACGGTATCACGCTGGCTGAAGCCAGGGATGAACTGATAGCCGCTAAAAAGCTGCTGAACGCAGGCCAGTCGCCGGCTGCGGCGAAGCGTGACGGTATCAAACGGATCCGCGGCGCAGAAACATTTACGGTACATACCGACGCCTACATGAAACATGTGGTCCTGGCTGACAGCACGCGGGCTATGAAGCAATCAGTAATCGACCGGGATATTTTGCCTGTTCTCGGAAACAAAATGATGTCCGAGATAACGACCCCTATGGTGCGTGATCTTTGCGATCGCATAGTCGAGCGCGGCGGACGTGCGACGGCGGTGCAGGCGCGTGAAATCATCAGCAGCGTTTACCGGTACGCCAATGACCGCGGGCACGGGTTATTCAACCCGGCCGCAGATATCAAACCTTCGGCGATCGCCATGTTTAAACCGCGTGACCGTTGCCTGCAGCCGGAAGAAATCGGTGTGCTGTTCAGGTCGCTCGATACCGTCAGCACTTTGCCAACCTTAAAGCTGGCTGTGAAGCTCATCCTGATCACGATGGTGCGCAAAACCGAGTTCATCATGGCGACGTGGAAAGAGGTGGATTTCAGCAAAGGAACCTGGACGATCCCATCTGACAGGATGAAGGGGAGCCGGTCGCACGTCATCTACCTTCCGCCTCAGGCGCAGGATCTGATGGTAGGCCTGCAGATGTGTGCCGGCGGGAGTGACTATCTTCTGCCCGGGCGCTACAGCACCAGTAAGCCGTTATCCAATGCTGCTCTGAACTCAGTCATCGATCGCGCGGTTGCTGCGGCAGCGGATACCGGGGAGAACCTGCAACCTCTAACAGTGCACGACCTGCGGCGTACAGCGAGCACGCTTTTGCATGAAGCGGGATTCCCGTCAGACTGGATAGAGAAGGCGCTGGCGCATGAACAGAAGGGCGTGAGGGCGGTTTACAACAAGGCCGAGTATTCCCGGCAGCGGGCCTACATGCTGCAGCAGTGGGCAAATATGGTTGATGCATGGATAAACGGGGAGCATTACGACCTTGTGCCGTTCTCCCCGTCTGCATTTGAAAAGTGGATGAATGAACAATAGTCCGCCCGGAGGCGGCTCATTGTGTCGCCTGCGAAGAATTCTCAAAGAGTCCGCGCAGGAACTTAACCATCGCGTTTGCAGAATCCCGCTGCTCACGGTAGCGTGCCGCTTCTCGCTGCAGGTGAAGGATCTCACCATTCCTCTGGTTGATAATGGCGCGCGCCTCTTCGAGTTGTCGTATCAGCGAAGCCTCTTCGGCAATGTTCATGCTGCCTCCCTCTTCTTGTTGAGATGGGGTGCATTCGAAAGGAAAACGGCCTTTGCAAATCCAAGAGGAGTTGCGCTGCGAATGTTGGCGCGCTCGTCGCTGGGCGGACATTCGTGAATTCGGTTGTCCGGATACCAATCGGTCACCAATCCTGCAAAGGACGTTCCGGATATGTCCTCGATTGCCTTTTTCTTCGGCACCATGCGTCCGCAGGCCAGCTTCACGGCGTCGATAGCCGCTTCAACCATCGGGTGCATATTCTCTGCCGGCGCCCTGAAGCCGTTACCCGCCCAGAGGCATGTCTGCTTCGTGTAGTTGTCATCCGCGCACAGCCCAGTGAATTGGTACGGATGGAACGTGTAATCGGCTGAGCCGAAGATGCTACTGAACACGCTCACCGGGTTTTCGAATGCCCACGGGCAGCCGGCCGCCAAGCCAACCATCCGGCATTGCTCAGCGACCAGCGCGGCCTTGACCTGGAAATGCGGGTCTTTGGCGCGCTTGGACTCGAACCAGCGGGACCCGGAAACAGCCACGTCCGTGCATGGCGGGAAGCCGATGACGATGACGACGTTCTCAGAGCGGATAATCTGAGATAGCCTCGGCATCGCCTCAAGGATGGTTGCCGATATGCGCTCAATAGGACCGTCGATCGAGGTCTCAGGGTGCTGCGGGTCCACCAGAACGGCACGATAACCTGCTTCGACCCATGGCTCAGCCATTTTCCCGGTTAAATCACAGAGGCAGATAACAGTCCCTTTGCTCATGCGGCCTCCGTCTTCACTACCGGCACTGCGCAGCCTGGCAGCAACTCAACCGCCGGCGCTGTGCACTGGTTACCCCACACGTCGAAACCGTGAGACGACTGGCGGGCGAAGAGTTCAATGCGTGGGACATCGCCAAGCAGCTGCACCAGTTTCTCGCGGATAACGTCCGGTTTGCGCGAGTTCTCCAGGCGCGGCGCCGTGACATGCTGGCAGATTGAGGCATCCATGCGGGCAGGTAGTTTTCCGCGCACGGCAAACAGGCAGTCTTCGCTGTTCGCCCGGGTCATATGGCCCATGCCGATCGCACTGTTCCCTTTGTGCTTGTTCGTCTTGTGCCAGGTGAATCCCTTCATGGTCATCAGGCGGAAGCCCCACGCCTCGACTACTCGCAACGCCTCCAACGGCTGAGTCGGTACCCACCACATAGCCAGAAGGCAATTGTCGGCGGCTAGCTCCCATACTGGCAGCCGGCAGATATCCAGCACATTCATCACTGGATACTTGAAACCGGCGCCGCGGTCACCGTCTGCTGCTTTGTCACGGTAAACCCAAGGAGGGTCAGCGTAGATAAGAGTGTATTTTCCCGTCATGCTGCCCCCTTCTTGCTATTCAGTTGCTCAGCCACGCGCTGTGCCTTCAGCGGGTTCTGGATAACCTGGCCGCCGGGCGCCAGCCAGCCACGGCGCACGGACGAATAAACCAGCGTGATACTGCCTACGCGAATGCTGTCGTGTGGGTTAGTCATAAATCACCCCGGCGGTTGCGCAGATCCCGGCATAGCATCCCTGGCGAAGCCGGTTCCCGCGGCCAATGCACTGATCGCGGCGTATAGCGATACGGGCCCGCTCAACCTCGCCAGTGGCCGCATCCATGCACTCAAGCCAGAGGCGAGCGGCCAGGCGGTACTGGCCTTTGTTCTCGCGAGCAATAGCGCGCTGCTCGATCTCCATTGCCGCCGGCGTTACGGCGACAAGAGGGGGCGCTTTGCGCTGAGAGACATAATCCGCGTGGTATTTTTCTATCCGATTCATCGTATCCAACCCTCTCGAAAAATGACCGCCAGCAGGAACAGCCAGGCGGATACGGCGGCCAGGTACAGAAACCATCCTGACCACCTTTCCCAGTACCTCGCCAGCGACGTCACGCCGCGTTACCAACCGGGCGAAATACTCGCTGCTCAAGCGGAGGCTTTTTTCCAGCAAACTCCGTTGTGCCGTTCTGCTGACGTTCATCCAGCCAGCGCTCGATCTCTTCGCTGTTCCAGGCACAGCGCTTGTCTGTGATCCAGAAACGCTTAGGGAACTCCCCGTTTTTCTCCATGCGGTCGATAGTGCTCATCGATACAGGCACCACCTCCAGCAGTTGCTTTCTGTTAAATGCACCTTTCATCGTTACCTCTCTTTTTTCAGTGCGGCGCTGGGCGCGCCGCGGTGGTGATTACATAGGGACTTCGTTCAGTTCGTCTTTGCGGATGCCGTATACATCGGTGGCAGCGTCCAGTAACTCCTGGTTACCAGCCAGACGGTGGGCCGCGTATTTGTAGGCCTTGTCCAGTTCTGCAACGTTACGAGCCGCCATAGCCGCAGAAGAGAAGCCAGAGAGAATGTCTTCTGGGGCGCGGTCGTCAGTCTTTTTCGCTTTCTCTTCATGGTGCTGATCAGGTTGCGAATTGATCAGCTGATTCATCCCCGCAGCGGTGCTAGCCGGTGGCGTAATGTCGCGCTCAACACGCGGTGCTGCTTCCTGCAATTCGTCAGGGGTGTAGACGCCAAGGAGAACATCAGGGGCGTGCAAGCGTGCCCAGCGCTTAACGCACAGGTAAGCCAGTTGCTGACGCGGATCCTGCTCCCAGAGTGGTGAGTTGCGCACTCCGGCTTGCGCCATGCTGATGGTCAGGGTGCGAGGCTCAGATTCGCCTTTAAGGGTTGCCCACACTGTCACTGTCAGGCTCGGAGATTTGTCGGTTTTCCCGCTTACTTTTGACCAGTCGCCATCCCATTTGTAGTTCAGGCGAGTGGCCAGAAGGTTTGAGGAAGAGACAACCGCATTAACCAGTTGCGCTTCATAGCCCAGCGTGCCGTTAACCACATGGGTTTTCTGCGCCACCGCGAACGGGTTCATTCCCCACTGCGCCGCCTGCATAGTGACTGCCAGGCAGTCAGCTGGCTTTCCAGCCAGGTGCGCCGGAACGGTGGCTTTGCTATCAGCCATCAGGGTGGCAAATCGCACCAGGCGATCCATCCCTTCCGGGCTGAAGATTGCCGCGGCGGTGCCGACGGTAGCACCAGGCTGAGAAGTGATTGCGATATCGTTGCTCATACGTACATATCCTGTTTACGTGCCCACTCAGGGCGTTTAATAACTTCAAATCCACCCCAGTCGCCTGTTTCGCGGCACTGGTGATAGGTATTCAGATCCCGGCGGTAGAGCGCATGCCCTATATCTACGTCCTGCGCATCCAGTTCGAACACCCGCACCGGGTAGCGGCCGCAGTCAATGGTTTCGCTCACTGCAAGGAAGAAGAATCCATGTGGATCGCCGGTGGTTTGCTGCGCGCCTTCGCGGTACATCGCGTCCTGTACGTGGTACCGGAATTCCTCAATGTGGCGCGAGAAACGCTCCATATCGGCAACCTTCTTCACGTCCAGCAGGACAGGGTGATTCTTCAGGCGCTTGTCCGGGCGTATGCGGCACAGCTCGCCAGTCTCCGGATCCGTCCAGTAGTGGGAGGCTTCGCAGAATCCTTCCGCCTCAAGTAGCCATCGCGCTGCCGGGTGTGCCATTGCGCTATCACGCATCAGTTTCAGCTTCCGGCCCTGTTCGGCGTCCATTACCGTCATGCCCATGTTCTCGACGTCTTTCAGGAAGGCTTCCTGATCTGCTTTCCCCTGGTTGGTTCTCAGGTTGAACTGCGGCGCCACGATGAAGCGCTTATCAAACTCTTCCGGCTCCAGAAGCAGGCAGTGCAGAGCCGTCCCCATATCCAGAGCTTTCAGCTTTTCGGTATCGACAGGTGCTGATTTCTGCCATTGCAGAAGGGCCGGGCTCAGCGCCACCATATCCAGCTGCGATTTACTCACGCCGTCTCCGGCGTGGTAGTCCTTATTGCTGATATCGAAGTAAATTCCTGGTGTCATGCCGCGTTCCTCGCCGTATCCAGCTGGTCAGCCAGATCCCACTTCGCGATGATGCTGGTAAGCGCGGCCTGATACGCGGCCAGGCATTCTTCAAACTCAGAGCTCATCATCAGCTCTTCCAGGATCTCCGCACGCACGCCCTTGCGCTCCAGTTCGTAGAATGGCTTTTGCAGCTGATGGAACTTGATTGCGTCGATAAGCTCGACGTGGCGCTCGTACAGCATCTGGTTAAGCTGGTAGTCGCCATCGATGTTGTTCATGATTTTTTTCAGGTTGTTAATCTGCTGAATGTTCATTTGCTCACCCCCATACCCATTTCCGTTTTTGCTGCCAGTTTGCTGACGAACGCCCAGCTGATTGCTTCCGGCAGCGTGCGAAACTTCCAGCTCATCAGCCCGCATGCCGTAACGCAGTACCAGCCGTTAATGATTTGCCATTGCATACACACCTCACTATTACCATTTGGTAAATATCAGGGTTATGAGAAAGCCACCATGTGGTGGGTTTCTGGTAATTCAACGCCATGTTGTTACCGTTAAGGTAATAATCTGATCAATTTACGAATTAGTCAATAGATGTGACTAGGAAAAGTTTACCAAAATGGTAAATGTATGAGGCGCGGGAAGTTATCCCCTCGGCAGGATTGCAGGATTGACAGGTAGATTAGAGGCTATTGGTTCTGGCTGACGATGAACTTGATGAAGGCGGTGATCTTGTTTTTCTCTTCCTGCGGCAGCCTGGCGTATTCGTGGTGGTCATAGTCAATCAGGCCAGCATTGCCAGGCGGCAGGATCAGCTCATATGCATCGCGGCCGAACGCCCGCGCGATAGCCGCCAGTACGCCAATGCTGGTTGAACCTTCTACGTTCAGGATGCGATTTACGGTCGCCTGACCGATGCCGGCCGCTTCCGAAACCTTTTTCTCTGAGTTCAGATTCGGATGCTCTCCCATCCATACACCCAGGGTAAAAGCTGCCTGCTTTTCCACACTCCATTCCTGTGGGTCGATAATCTCCGGCAGCGTCGGGGTATCTGACAGATGGTCGATATCCAGCCAGAAACGACCTTTCCCGGCGAACGACTCGATCTCGCGTGCCGCGTTGGCGCCGATATTTTTTGTCCCCTTGCTCCACCTGTTAACGAGATTCGCTGATTTTTTGAATCTCTCGGCAAACCGGAGTTGCGTGTTATCGAAATCCTTCCGGATTATCTCGTTGAGGTTGTCGCGTCGTATGTCGTAGATGCTTTTCATTTCTATTTTTTTAGCCTGAAATTGTTACCTAACTGATTAAATTTAATAGAATATTACCATAAAGGTAAACTTACCAAAAAGGTAACAGTCATTGATTTTTACACCAGATTGGTAATAATCAGGCTGTCTAAAGTTAGTCCGGGACTAAAAAAATATGAGCGATGTGCAAAAATTTGACTTCAAACGCTGCTGGCTGGACCTCTCGCCGGCTGAGCGCGAAGAGTTCGCAAGTGACGCCGGCACGACCAGCCACTACATTCAGGTTCACCTGACTGGCCGTAGAAGAATTCCACGTAAGCCTCTGTTAGAAAGACTGTTTAAAGCCTGCAAATCCCGTAAGTGGATCACCGCAAAATCCGACCTGGTCCTCTGGTTCCACGAACGTTAATCCTCAAAACTCACCCGCGCCGCCACCCCAAGGCGGCTCCTGCCTCTCCCTGTACACCAATTTGGTAATAATTATCCAAATACGGTTGATCTTTTTTTGGCTTGCTGCAAAATTACCGTAACCACAACCAGAGTGAGACAGGAACTATGGAGATCATTACTCGCGTCGAAGCGGCAAAGGCAGGACTAAAGCGCTACTACACCGGTAAGCAATGTAAGCACGGCCATGACAGTGAGCGATGGGTATACAACGGGCATTGTGTCGAATGCACCCTCGAGACTAACCGCCGCCGCCATGCTGAGATAAAACGGCTAATGCATGAGGCCTCAAAAGGTAATGCCGTGGAGGTGATCTGATGGCCCGCATTCGCACCATTAAGCCCGAGTTCTGGACCGATGAAGACATGGCAGAGGTATCAGAACCAGCCTGCTTGCTGGCTATTGGTCTGCTTAATTACGCAGATGATGAAGGCTATTTCAATGCAAACCCGAAGCTTATCAAAGCTGCAGTTTTCCCTATCCGAGAACCATCCGTTCCTATTCCGGTACTAATACGGGAGCTTTCCAACTGTGGTTATTTATCCATGTTTTCCACCCCTGATGGCAAGCATTTTGGGGTCATAACTAATTTCCTTAAACATCAGGTAGTGAATAAGCCAAAAGAAAGCAAAATCAAAGGTTTACCACTACTACCGTATGAGTACGGTACTGATACGGTACAAGTACCATTAGGAATGGATCAGGGATCAGGGATCAGGGAAATAAAAACCCCTCTCTCTGCGCGCGAAGTAATTCAAGTCCCTCCGGTTGTCGTTGATGGTATCGGAGAGCCAATTGGCAAATTCACCATGCATGAAAACTGGAAGCCGTCAGAGGACTTTGTCATGCGCGCCAGAACATGGGGCCATGCGCTACCAGCTGACGGTTACAAGAAATCAGACCTGATCGAATTCATCACCTACTGGATGGCAGAAGGCAATGTGATGCAACACGTGCAGTGGGAGCAGAAGTTTGCCCGGCTGCTGATGAACAGGAAAAAAAGAGCGGCAGGAAAGCGCGGTGAAAGCTCTGACGATGAAGTACCACACTGGAACAGCCCTGAAGGCTGGAAGGATTTCTTATGAGTAACGTATTCGCAGCAATTCAGAATCGTGATGCCGGCGCCCTGGCTCGCATGATGGGTCCGGACAATCACCAGGCTCAGCAAGACAATGTTGTGAACATCAGCGCAGAGAGACTTGTCGATGCCCTGTTTAAACAGCTCAAGCAACTGTTTCCGGCAGCAGAGCAGACCAACCTTAAGACCGCACAGCAGGAGACCGACGCTAAGCGCCAGTGGATCGCCGCTTTCGCCGAAGGTGGTATCCGTACCCGCGAGCAGGTATCAGCAGGAATGCGCCATGCCCGTGCCAGTGAATCACCGTTCTGGCCGTCACCAGGTCAATTCATCAAGTGGTGCAAAGACAGCAAGATGGTGCTTGGCGTGAGCATCGAAGATGTGATGGGGGAGTTTCACCGCTACGCCAAGGAGAAAAGCCTACAGCCTGGCGGACCAGAACAATTCCCGTGGCGCCACCCTGTCATGTACTGGATTGTGTGCGATACCAGGCGCGCGATGTACCAGCGTCAGTTAAGTGAGATTGAGGTTGAGAAACATGCGCGTAAGCTTCTTGACGAATGGGCATCAAAGGTCGCGGCAGGTCATCAGATACCTGATCCGATTCTGAGCATCCAGTCGAAGCCAGAGCCTATAAGCACCCCTCCAGACCCCGGTGGCAATACCTACCATCCACCAGGTCGAAGCTTCGGATGCATGCCTAACGCGGCGACACTCGGAGGTATAACCCCGGCACAGTGGCTGATGGAGGAATACCGGCGAGGGAAGGCAGCAGGACTCATCAAGTAATACCGGCGCGGAAGCGCGTTTTTTTACGCCTTAATGTTTACCAAAAGGGTAATAAAATATGCGCAAGACTATTGATATTGATCCGTTTATGGTTATAAATTACCAATAAGGTAAAAATCATGCGAAAGACATTACAGGCACTTGGCCGGCTTAAAGCTGGCCAGATGAACAAAACCGAAACGGCGTACTGCCAGAACCTTGAGCTGCGTAAGCGCTACGGGGAAATCGCCTGGTTCCGTTTCGAAGGCATCAAGCTGCGTCTGGCTGACAACACGTTCTACACGCCTGACTTCGCCGTGATGCTGGCAAACGGCCAGATTGAATTGCATGAGGTGAAAGGGTTCTGGACTGACGATGCCAGGGTGAAAACCAAAGTCGCCGCCGACCAGTACCCATTCCGGATCATCGGAGTAACGAAGCTCCCGGCAAAAGCCGGCGGCGGGTGGAAGGTCGAAGAGTTCTAAAACAACGATCTTCATTGATATCAATTGAATCAATAAGTTAAACGGGTAAGCGGGGGTAAGTATGGATTTTGATTTCGTGAATTACAGCCGGCGGTCACTGCTGCTGTTCGTGATGGTGGCAAACATCATTGGGTGGGTGGCAATCGTCGCCGTCCTGTATGTGGCTTATCTGGCGATCGAATGGGTGGCGGCATGAACATCGAAACAGTAAGCGAGCTCATCGCCTCCCTTGAGAGCGCAGGCGAGCCGTCGATCAGAGAGCAGAAGTTCCTGAAGCTGGCGAAAGCGTACCAGCAGCTGGCTGCGGAGAGTGTGGCGCTGAAGGCTGGCGTTGCAGAAGAAATTGAAGTTATCAATCGCGGCGGTCAGATGTACTGCGTGAAGGACGGCATGTCCATAAATCCGATATATGCGCGCGGATGGAATGACCACCGGGCTAATGTGACGGCAGTTCAAACCCCCGCCACCGATCGCATCTATGCCGGGATTAAGGCTGATGGGGTGGAAGAGTTTGCTGCGCATCTTTTGTCAATGGAATGCCATCTAGAAGCAACGTGGGCTAAGTCATTCGTTTCGGAGGTGTTGAATGTCAAAGGTCGCTGATTTTGTGAAGCGCATGGAGAAGCAAGGTCGCCAGTTTGAAGTGAACGGTAACTTTGTTGTTATCTCGCCGACTAATGGACTTGAAATGTCAGACCTGATTGAGATGCAAAACATAAATAAAAAAGGCGAACTTGCGGATTATATTTCCAGGCATCGCGAGGGGGCCGACAAATGAGCAACCGTTTTTACATGCTTTGCACGCGAGAAACTGTGGGGAGCAACGCCTCGTTTCATTGCCATAACGGAAACGGATACAGCTCCAATATCGACCGCGCGCACGTTTATACGCAGGAAGAGGCGCAGAGATGCTGGGACTACGGGAGAGAGATTGACCAGCCGATTTGCGCTGATGCTGTTGATGCCCTGGCTGTATGGCATGTGGATTGCCAGTACATCCCATGCGATAGCGTGGTTGAGCAAGGTTGCAGCGCATACGTTGCGTATAAAAAAGGTGACTGGAACGGGAACGATGTTTACTGGTTACAAAGCGGAGGGTTGCCAACCGATGATTTCAGCAAGGCATTCGTTTTTGTATCCGCCAACACGGATGAGCCAGGCGTTGTGTGGCTGCCATTCCATTTGGCAGATGCAGTAAAGCGGCGCACGTTCAATATCAATAATTTCAACCGCCGAACTATGGTTCAAGGTGCCGGGCTGGTGATGCCTGAATGGCTAAAAAAATACAATCGCAGACAGAAGGCAAAAAGTGGAAAGGTTCGCTGGAACTGCCCACATTGTGGCCGCATTACCTGGCAATACAACCCATACGACTTTGATGGATGCAGCAATTATAGCTGCGAAGGATGGCGAGCATGACAACTGATATCACCGAACTGGCGCAGAGAGAGAAATTCGAAGCGTGGGCTGAAGAATGCAACGCTCTGCCGTGGGGTTATCTCAAAAAACTCCGCATCTATACCGGATTCTACTCTGATCACACTTACACCAGTTTATGGGCCGCATGGAAAGCGGCTGGCGCTGAGCTGGTAGAGGCGCTGGAGAAGGCGCAGTGTGCCGGAAGTATTAATAATCAGTGGAAGCCGGATGTTTGCCCGATTACCGGTCGCAGATTCTTCCTGTGGATTGAGCACCCTGAATTTGGCTACGTACCAACATATGGCGGCCCGTATGACAGCTACACCATCCCTACCAGAGATAGCGATGGCGAGTTTTCATGTGAACGATATGACCATGATTTTGGCGGTTGGGTAGAAGGTGAATGTGTTGGGGCTTACCTGATTGACGACGATGAGCAGAGCCGCGTTTACGAGCTTGAGCAGCGCATCGCCGAGCTGGAGTCCCGCACCGTCACCGACTGGATAGAACATGACGGGAAATGGCGACCGGAATCGCTGGGTCTGGATGAACTTGTATACCTGAAAACCAGAAAACAGGAGCTGAAAATACCGTACCCGGCGGGAAAGGTTAAAGGGTGGATGAATACCGGCGGAGACATGGATGTTATGGCGTACAAGCTGGCGTCGCCACAAGCCAGCACCGTCACCGCTGCCGCCGCTGATGTACTGGCAGAGCGTAAGCGGCAGGTTACGACGGAGGGATGGACGCCGGAACATGATGACCAGCATGTAAATTTTGAAATGGCAATTGCAGGCGGACTGTACGCGATATCAGCTGTTGATAGCCACCATAAGTTACGCAACTCAGCTCCCTCAGCATGGCCATGGGACAGAAAGTGGTGGAAACCGGACGGTCCGCGACGTGACCTGGTTAAAGCTGGCGCGTTAATTCTGGCTGAAATTGAGCGCCTCGACCGCGCCGCTGGCATCAAGGTGGAGGTTGAGTGATGTGGGTGCTCATTATCTGGATGTTCGGCGGTTACGAAAACCCGACCATTACCACTCAAGAGTTTCAAACAGAATCCGCCTGTCGAGCTGCATTTGCCGAAGTGAAAAAGGTAAACAATGCCGACGTTTCTCTACGTGGCGTATGCACGCCTAAGGGTGACCAATGACCAAATCAACCATAACCAGAGAGCGCGCACAGCAAATTTTCCTGGGCAACGGACCAGAGCCGAGCGCATCAGAAGAACGAGAGCTGGCCCGCATGGCGCTGGCCGCAATGGACAGCAGCGAGTCGGTTGAACTGCCGATTGACTACCTGCAGGGACACAAAGACGGTCTGGAATGGGCCGCCCAACTGGCAGAAGCCAATCACCCTGAAACAGGAGACTGGGTGTACGATGACCCTATCGAGCTGTCAAAAGCTATTCGCAAAGGTCCAGATATGCCGCCAGCGCAGTCGGTAGCGGACAGCGAGCCGGTGATTGTTGTTGGCGATGATGGAGGGGATGCGCTTTCTTATCGCCGCCTTATCCAGTCCTTTGAGCCTGGCACTAAGCTCTATCGCCACGCGCAGCCGGTGCCGGTAGTAGAGCGTGAGCCCATCGCGTGGCTCAATGACGCATATTTAGCTCGCGGCGTCATTGACGGTGAGGCTGGTAGCGAAGATGCAGGCCCCGGATATATTCCAGTGTATCGAGAGGCAGGACCGCAGCCCGCGACGGTAGTACCGGACGCCGCGACAGCGATACGTGCGTGCCTATCTGAGTTCCCGGAAAGCGCACGCGATATCGTTGAGGAATGCGCAGATATTGCAGAAAACGCCTGCCGCGCCGCCATGCTCGCAGCCGCCCCGCAGTCACCCGGCAGTGAACCCGCTACCGTGCCGGGTGAATGGATTCCGGTAAGCGAGCAGATGCCGCCAAGTCGTCATGAGGTTTTGGTCGGGCGTTGGTGGGGAGAGAAGCCGCGGTGGTGTTGCAAATGGGCAACGTATATCCCTGGACACCCTGATGCGCAGAGTAGCGGCTGGTTGATCCCCGGCGCGTCATGGACACCAACTCACTGGATGCCGCTGCCGGCCGCACCGCAGGAGCCAAAACCATGACAGAGGGAATGCGACAGCACCGCGCTTTCGTGCTGACTTGTTTGCTGGCAATAGCTAAGCGTAGAACGGCGCAGGAGGTGAAAGGTGAGTGACGTACGCGATGAAATCAGAACCTTCGACCTTGATCAATTACGCTCTCTTCGAGAGTTCGTGGGCGACCTTATAGCCAGAAAAGAAGAAGAGCCGCGCAGAACGGTATGGCGTGTCTGCTCTGACGGCATCTGCTACGGCAATTTCAGGGAAGAGGAATACCTCAAGGCAGTAGCGTTCCTAGCGGAGAGGGCCGCAGAAATTGATGCGGACCCGACATCGGACAGGCGGGACAGGCGCATGGAGATTTTATCTCATCGCGTCATCGAGTCAGAATACGAGGGATGGTTTGATGCCTAAATCCCCCGCAGAACGCAAAGCCGCGCAGCGCGCGCGGCAGTCCGCCGCCGGTGAGAGAAAGCTCGAGCTGGTGCTTGATGAGCAGGAGCAGGAAATGCTGGCGCGGAACTGCGCCGCTCGGCGCCCTGGTCGCGATCCCTACGAAATGGCCGAGTACATCGCGCTGCTGATCCGCCAGGATGATGCCCGGGTGCGCGGCCGGATTAACGCCATCAGCAAACGCCGCTGCGGCAAGTGCGGCGATCAACTGCCGGTAACATCATGCCCGTGCGCTGGTGACTCTCAATGCTGGGCCACTCTGGGCTGGCATGAAACAAAATTACCCCTGTGACATGTCACGACGATTTGACTAAATCCTCACATGATTATGTCGCGGTAGGGATACCCGTTACCGGATACCCCCCGCACAGATCCCGGCGTGCGCGATTTACGCACCGGGCTCCTGCCTCGGGTGTCTGGCGGTGAACCGCTCCACAGGCCATGGATGAAGAACCCGAACCCTTGGTAGCCATGCGGCTGCCAGTTTGTTTGCTTTCGTCCAGGTCGTATCATCCTTCTGGCTCCTGCGCCTGAGCGCCCGGCGCCAGAGGTTTGTTACGTGTGTCCTGAACTTCTGCATGGTGGGGAAGTTGCCCGGTACCGAGTGATAGTTCAGGTATCCCTGAACCACTCTCCTGAGCCATTTTCCCTGTTCGGGGATTGAGTAATGCCAGCGCCTTCGCAGCCCGTCTTTGATGGCTTTCAGAGTTGCCGTCATCCGATCCCGGCGGGTCTTTCGTATCAGCATGAACCTGCCGTTGCGATCTTTCCCGCTGATGTGCGTGAACCCGAGGAAGTTGAACGTTTCTGGTTTGCCTTTTCCCCTGATGGCACGGTTTTCGGCAGCGAAGCGGCCGAACTCCATCAGACGGGTTTTCTCCGGGTGAACCGTGAGTCCGAACTCCCTCAGTCTGCGCTGCATGGCTATACGGAAGCGCCGGGCATCGTATCGTTTGTCGAACCCGATGACGATGTCATCGGCGTATCTGACCATTACCACATTGCCTGTGGCATAGCGACGTCGCCACTGATGCGCCCACAGATCGAATACGTAGTGGAGGTATATGTTTGCCAGCAGCGGTGAGATGACCGCACCCTGTGGGGTGCCTTCCTCCGTTGCTCGCCATTGACCCTCCTCCGACGTCCCGGCTGTGAGCCACTTACGTATGAGCCTGATTACCCTCCGGTCGCCGATCCGATGCTCTGTGAACCTGATCAGCCATTCGTGGCTCACCCTGTCGAAGAACTGACTGATGTCGGCATCCAGTACCCAGTTTACGTTAGTGCGTACCAGCCCTGTGGCCAGTGCGTCCAGTGCATCGTGCTGGCTTCGCCCGGGTCTGAACCCGTATGAGAACCCCATAAAGTCGTTTTCATAGACTGCGTTCAGGATTTTCACCAGCGCATACTGGACGATCTTGTCCTCCAGCGAGGCGATGCCGAGCGGGCGTTGTTTTCCATCCGCTTTTGGGATGTAGTGACGCCTGCCGGGCTGCGCCCTGTAGCTGCCCTGATGTAGCCTCCGGTGCAGATCTGTTATGTTGTTCTTCATGTTTCCGGCGTAGTCCATCCACCTGATGCCATCCACTCCGGCGGCCGCTTTCCTGCTCAGGGAGAGGAATGCGGCTTCCAGTGCTTCGACTGTCAGCAGGTGGAACAATGCTGTAAACCGTTCTTTCTTCCGCTGCTTCGCAGCTTCCCGCACGCGTGACAGCCTCTGTGACATGCTTTCCCGGCTCTGTGTCCGGCGCATGTGTGGCTGTTCCGCGTTCCCCTTGGCCCCGCTCCTTCGCTCCACTGACTCCGCTCCTTTCGGGTTGTTCGCCTGCTTCGCCGCTACTATGAGCGAGTCCGACTTCTCCTCTCCGTACATCACCGGCTATGACTCCTCGTCTTCCCGGTGCGGGCCATCTCCGACACTGGCAGATGGTCAGAGGGGAGATCTCCCGGTTCCCGCGTAGAGATCGTATTGACATGCCAGGGTCTCAGACCCCGCCGGGTCCATGTGGCACTCGCAGTATCGCACCCTATGATGTTGCCTTCCGTTAACAGTACAACGTCGGCACCCGGTAATTTAATATACATTTCGTGGCTCAATGGCTGGCCTGTCAACACCCCTGTCAACGCTTCGCCCCATACCTCGCGGTATGCAACGCATGACTCGGGGACCTTGTGGATTGCTGGTCCTTCAATGGTCGGGGACTTTCACCCCTTGATCTCTACCGGTCTCCCGGCGCACACTGTTTAAATATACAGTATTTTTATGTGAGGTTCCATTATGGGTTTTCCATCACCTGCCGCAGACTACGTTGAGCAAACGCTAACCGTTTCCCGCCTTTGTCAGTATGACGCCAACTGTCGCGCCCTGGAGACTGCCGCCGGTTATGCCATCGTCGATGTCTGCCGCCGGCCAAAGCAGGGTGATCATGTCCTTATCGTATATGCCGGGAAAACTGAATTCGCTGTTTTCCGTGGGCAGGCGCTGATCACTGATGATGGTGAGGCGCTGGAAGGGGACGCCCTGGACGATGTTGAAGTGCGGGGTGTCGTTACCTACCTGATAAACCGGGCCGGGTGGGTGAGTGATGATGATATTCCGATCATGTAACATCGCTGGTGGCATGGTATTATTACCTAAAAGGTAATTATTTTCGGGGTGTTTACCATGCCAAAGGATCCGAAGCGCAAATCGACTCAGTACAAACCGTTGACGGTGATGCAGGAAGCCTACGCCCAGGAGTATGTGAAATGCCCTGAAAATCAGACGCAGGCGGCCATCAATGCCGGGTTCTCCCCAAAGTCTGCCCACGTCAAAGCCAGCACAATGATGCGTGATGAGCGTATCCAGAAACGAATCGCTGAGCTCATGGAGGAGCGCAACAAGCGCCTGCGCGTCAGTGCCGATTACGTGCTGCTGCGCCTGGTGGAAATCGACCAGATGGACGTGCTGGATATCCTGAACGATGACGGCAGCCTGAAGCCTATCCGCGAGTGGCCGAAAATCTGGCGAACCACGCTTAGCGGGTTTGACCTGTCCTCAACCATCATGAACATGGATGAGACCTCGATAGAGACCATCCTCAAGAAAATCAAATGGCCCGACAAGGTGAAAAACCTCGAGCTCATCGGTAAGCATGTCGACGTTAACGCGTTCAAAGAGCGCATGGAAGTTAACGTGAACGTTACCATTGCCGACCGCATGGCCGCCGCCCGGCGCCGCCTGAAAGAGCGCCAGGGTGGTGACCAGTGACAGACGCCGCTTTATCCCCGGAAGAACAGCTGATCGACGATATCGCCAGCTTCACCCATGACCCGCTGGGCTATGCGCTGTATGCGTTTCCGTGGGGCGAGGATGGCACAGAACTGGCGCACGCCTCCGGGCCGCGACAGTGGCAGGCTGACGCATTCCGCGAGATAGGCGAGCACCTGCAGAACCCGGCAACACGTCACCAGCCGCTGATGATTGCCCGGGCCTCCGGTCACGGTATCGGTAAATCCGCGTTCATCTCGATGCTGATTAACTGGGCCATGTCCACCTGTGAAGATTGCAAGGTGGTGGTGACCGCTAACACCGACAACCAGCTGCGCACGAAGACCTGGCCGGAAATCATCAAATGGTCGAACCTGGCTATCACGAAAGAGTGGTTCACCTGCACCGCTACCGCGATGTACAGCAACGATCCGGGCCACGACAAACGCTGGCGCGCCGATGCTATTCCCTGGTCTGAGCACAACACCGAGGCGTTTGCAGGCCTGCACAACGAGCGTAAGCGCATCGTTGTGGTGTTCGACGAAGCATCCAACATCGCGGATCTGGTCTGGGAGGTTGCTGAGGGCGCGCTGACGGACGAAGACACCGAAATCATCTGGGTGGCGTTCGGTAACCCTACGCGCAACACCGGGCGGTTCCGGGAGTGCTTCCGCAAATACAAGCACCGCTGGAAGTGCGCGCAAATCGACAGCCGCACCGTCGAAGGCACCAACAAGCAGCAGCTGCAGAAATGGGTGGACGACTACGGCGAGGACAGCGACTTTGTGAAGGTCCGCGTGCGCGGGATCTTCCCTGATGCGTCGGAGCTGCAGTTCATCCCTACCGGGCTGACTGATGAGGCGATGAAGCGCGTGGTTACCGCTGCGCAGGTGGCGCATGCCCCGCGAATAATCGGCGTCGACCCGGCATATTCCGGCGTGGATGACGCAGTGATTTATCTCCGCCAGGGGCTGCACAGCAAAGTGCTGTGGACCGGCAACAAGACCACCGACGATCTGATTATGGCTAAGCGTATCGCTGACTTTGAGGGCCAGTACCAGGCTGACGCGGTGTTTATCGACTTCGGCTACGGCACCGGGCTGAAGTCGATCGGTGACGGATGGGGGCGTACCTGGCAGCTAATCCCGTTCGGCGGCGGCTCGACCGATCCCCAGATGCTCAACAAGCGCGGCGAGATGTTTAACGCCTGCAAAACGTGGCTGAAGCTTGGCGGTGCGCTGGACGATCAGGAGACCGCTGATGACCTGTCGGCGGCAGAGTACAAAGTCAGGGTGGACGGCAAGATCGTCATTGAACCGAAGGAAGATATCAAAGAGCGTCTGGGCCGCTCTCCGGGCAAAGGTGATGCGCTACTTCTGACGTTCGCGTATCCAGTGACGAAGCGTTCAGATTTCCCTGCTGCCGGCGGTAAGCAGCCCAACGTGATCAGCGAGTACGACCCGTGGGCGTAAAAAAATCCCGGACGAACCGGGCGAAACAGGGATGATGGAAAGTGCCGTCCTTGGCTGGGTGTCACAGGTTTTACAGCATGAAGTCATCGCAATGGCGTCCTGCTGTAAAAAGGGCGGTGGTCAGAAAGGGAATAACTGCCACCGCCAAACTTGCTCTGGAACTACGGGTATCACGGTCATGAGGCGTGATTTTGTATGTGATGGCTGGAGTCGAACCAGCTTCCATCGGTGCGCTGCCGATTGGGTTACGCGCATCCTGCGGTTAGTTATCTAGAATCTTCACCGCAAAACTATTCCCTAGCTCGCCGTTGAGCTTCACCACAACGAAGAGAGTACTTAGCCAGTTAAGGCGCCACACTTTGTCGCGGCTCCATAAATACTCTCTCCTGTTGTGCCCTCGTCTCTTCCGAGGTGTCACACCGTACCGCCACGATGGTGAGTCGCTGTCGTGCATGCAGGGCATGGCTTGCACATTCCGGCTACCCGCTGGGCCATGTACCAAGGAGCCCTCGGACCGCTATCGACGCATGTGCCATACGCCGGATGCTTTCACACCTGGAAGCGCACTCCGCCATCTGAGTAACGACAAAGCCACCAATGGAAGGGAATGGGGTGCGCTTTCATGTTGTGTTTACCAAAAAGGTAATAATTTATCGTCAAAAGGTCAATACACTACGACAAATAAATCATATGTGGTTAAATTGGTAATAATTTAAACGCGTATGGAGTATCGATATGTGCATTGGCAGCAAGCCTTCAGTACCTGCAGCACCAGAAGTTCAGGCTGCTCCGCAGGAGCAGGACCAGGCTGTA
Organism: Klebsiella sp. P1927; assembly: GCF_018204675.1. NCBI lineage: Bacteria > Pseudomonadati > Pseudomonadota > Gammaproteobacteria > Enterobacterales > Enterobacteriaceae > Klebsiella > Klebsiella sp. P1927. The sequence continues at coordinate 1,047,526 of NZ_CP073377.1, forward strand.
GTCGATTCCCGCGATGAAGAAACCAGGCGCCGTCGTGCGGCCGCCGGGCGTAGCTCTACGCTGCTGACTGGGGCGCAGGGTGATACCTCCGCCGCAAATACCAGCGGCAAAACGCTGCTCGGTCAGTAACTGGAGCGCGGCAGATGGCAGCGGAAACCCTGAAAGAGCAACTGCAAAAACAGCAGGCACAGCTCACTAATGATCGCTCATCGTTCGATCCGCACTGGCGCGAACTGAGCGACTTCATCAATCCGCGTGGCTCCCGCTTCCTGGTCACCGATGTAAACCGGGATGACCGCCGCAATACGAAAATTGTTGACCCCACCGCCACCCTGGCAGCACGCACGCTATCGAGCGGCATGATGTCGGGGATCACTTCTCCTGCGCGCCCGTGGTTCAAGCTGGCAACGCCTGACCCTGACATGATGGACTACGGCCCAGTGAAACTGTGGCTTGAAGTCGTTCAGCGCCGCATGAACGAAGTGTTCAACAAATCCAATATCTACCAGTCGCTGCCGCTGCTTTACGCCAGCCTGGGGAATTACAGCACCGGCGCTATGGCTGTGCTGGAAGATGACAGCGACGTTATCCGCACGATGATGTTTCCGATCGGCAGTTACTACATGGCGAACTCTGCGCGCGGCAGCGTTGACACCTGTTTCCGTAAATTCTCCATGACGGTGCGCCAGCTGGTAATGGAGTTTGGCCTCAATAACGTCAGCGATTCAGTGAAGGGCATGTGGGATTCCGGCAACTACGAAAGCTGGATCGAAGTTATTCATGCCGTTTATCCGAACATCGACCGCGATACTGCCAAGCTCAACAGCAAAAATAAGCCGGTAAAATCGGTTTATTACGAGGTTGGCGGCGACAGCGATAAGTTGCTGCGTGAGTCTGGTTTCGATGAATTTCCGATTATGGCGCCGCGCTGGGAAGTGAACGGCGAGGACGTATACGGCTCATCCTGCCCGGGCATGATTGCCCTCGGCCAGGTTAAAGCTCTGCAACTGGAGCAGAAGCGCAAAAGCCAGCTGATCGACAAGGCCACCAACCCGCCGATGGTTGGCCCGTCATCACTCCGCAACCAGCGCGTTTCCCTTTTGCCTGGCGATATCACCTATATCGATCAGGTCACCGGCCAGGACGGATTTAAGCCTGCCTATCTGGTTAACCCGAATACCGCCGACCTGCTGGCAGACATTCAGGACACGCGGCAGATCATCAACAGCGCCTACTTTGTCGACCTCTTCATGATGTTGCAGAACATCAATACCCGCTCGATGCCGGTTGAAGCGGTGATCGAGATGAAAGAAGAGAAGCTGTTGATGCTGGGCCCGGTGCTGGAACGTCTGAACGATGAATGCCTGAACCCGCTTATCGATCGCACCTTCTCCATCATGGCGAGAAAAAACCTTCTCCCGCAGCCGCCGGACGTCCTGCAGGGTATGCCGCTGCGCATTGAGTACATCTCTGTGATGGCGCAGGCGCAGAAATCTATTGGGCTATCCAGCCTGTCATCCACCGTTGGCTTCATTGGCCAGCTGGCACAGGCCAAGCCGGAAGCGCTGGACAAACTCAACGTGGATCAGGCCATCGATGCATTCGCGGAGATGTCCGGTGTCTCGCCGACAGTCATCGTTCCACAGGAACAGGTTGAGCAGGTTCGCGAGCAGCGCGCTCAGCAGCAGCAACAGCAGCAAATGGTGGCTATGGGCATGGCTGCCGCTCAGGGTGCCAAGACCCTCAGCGAAGCGCAGACGGCGGATCCAAGCGTTCTGACAGCGCTTTCTAACGCAGCAGGTGCTCCTGCAGGTGGTCAGCAATGACAGATTTTGATGATGACCAGTTGGCTGCTGAATCTGCACGCGAGAAGGAAATCCTTCAACAGCGTGACATTGAAGATATCCGTTTCGTCATGGGTAGCGAGCAGGGCCGCCGGGTGATCTGGGGGGTACTGGAGCAGGGCAAGGTGTTTTCTGCCTGCTTTGCCGGTGATCCGCAAGTGACTGCTTTCAACGAGGGGCAGCGCAACCTGGCGCTGGCATTGTTCCAGCGCGTCATGGCGCACTGCCCTGAACAGTATCTGAAGATGGCCGCAGAGGCTAATGGGGTAATCAAATGACTCAGAAAACAGCGCGTAGTCCGTTTCGATGGCAATAAGCAGATCGTTGAAGTTCCCGATCCGGCGCCGGCGGTAATTGGCGCGCCCACGACCACTGACTACGGCGGCGTAAAGCTCGGAGCCTCCATTGCCGCCGCTGCGGCAGCTACCGCAACCGCAGATACCGCATCCAGTGCAAGCGATGTGGCTGGTCTCCTTGTTGATCACAACGACCTGGTGACGAAGTACAACGCGCTTCTCAATGATGCCGCGGCTCTTCGTACCACGCTGAATGCTGTCCTTACGCAGCTGAAAGCCAAAACAATTCCTGTTTAAGGGGATGAGCAATGACTTTGTTTGAACGTTTGTTACACCGCCGTCTTTGCAATGAACAGCCCGCTGATGGCGGCGCTGCGCCGGCGGCATCTGAACCATCTGCACCAGGCACAGGTGCTGACCATCAGGGCGATCAGCCTGCACAACAGGATGGTGAAAACCCTTCCGTTGATGGTGAAGGACAGCAAGAAAAGACTGAGAACCAGGACGGAGAGCAGCAAAAAACCGAGAAAGAGCAGAAGCAGGAAGGCGCGCCGGAGAAATATGAGTTCCAGGCAGGTGAAGGCGTCGAGCTGGACGCTGAAGCGCTGAAGGACTTCGAGCCGGTTGCCCGTGAACTGAACCTGACCAATGAGCAGGCGCAGAAGCTGGTGGATGCATACCCGAAAATTCTGGCCGGTGTGCAGCAGCGCCAGGCAGATGCATGGCAGGCACAAACTGAAGAATGGGCAGCAACCGTCAAAGCCGATAAAGAAATCGGTGGCGACAAGTTGACGGCAAACCTCGGCATTGCTCAGCGCGCCCTGGACACCTTCGGCACTCCGGCGCTGAAAGAGTATCTGAACGGCACAGGGCTGGGTAATCACCCGGAGCTGGTGAAGGCGTTCGTCAAAGTAGGAAAAGCCATGTCAGAAGATGGCGTGGTGACAGGAAAAGAAAGCGGTCAGCGTAGTGCGGCCGAAGTGCTTTATGGCAAATAAGAGAGGATATAACCATGGCTGTTAAAGGCATTACTGCGCTGACGCTGGCTGACTGGGGTAAGCGCATCGACCCGAACGGGAAAGTAGATAAAATTATCGAACTCCTTTCCCAAACCAACCCGATCCTGCAGGACATGCTGATCGTTGAAGGCAACCTGCCGACCGGTCATCGTACGACCATTCGCTCTGGCCTGCCGTCGGCGACCTGGCGTCTTCTCAACTACGGCGTACAGCCGAGCAAATCGACCACTGTGCAGGTTACCGATGGCATTGGCATGCTGGAAACCTATGCGGAGATTGATAAATCTCTGGCAGATCTGAACGGAAATACCGCTGAATTTCGGCTGTCAGAAGATCGCGCTTTCCTCGAGGCGATGAATCAGCAGATGGCTCAAACGCTTTTTTATGGCGACTCCAGCGTTAACCCGCAGCAGTTCATGGGCCTGTCTTCTCGCTACTCCGACCTGACGGCTACCAACGCGCAAAACATTATCGACGCCGGCGGTACTGGCACCGATAACACTTCAATCTGGCTCATTGTATGGGGCGAAAACACCGTTCACGGTATCTTCCCGAAAGGCCAGAAAGCAGGTCTGCAGATGGAAGATAAAGGCCAGCAGACTCTGAAAGATGCCAGCGGCGGGCAGTATGAAGGCTACCGTACCCACTATAAGTGGGATAACGGTCTGTGCCTGCGCGACTGGCGCTACGTTGTGCGCATCGCGAACATCGATATCAGCGACCTGTCCGATCCTGCTGCGGCAGCCAACATCGCCAAGCTCATGGTGAAAGCGCTGCATCGCATCCCTAACCGTGGCATGGGGCGCCCGGTGTTCTACATGAACCGCACCGTTGCCCAGGCTCTTGATCTGCAATCTCTGGAGAAATCCTCTCTGGCGATTAGCGTCAAAGAGACTGAAGGCGATTGGTGGACCAGTTTCCGTGGCGTTCCGATTCGCGAAACCGATGCGCTTCTGGAAACTGAAGCTCGCGTGGTTTAACCCCTGACTATAACCAGCGGCCCGGTAACGGGCTGCTAAATGGAGAAATGAAGATGATCCTCGACAAACTGTTGATGTTCTCCGAAGCGCAGGCGGTTACGGCTACTGCTGCTTCTACCGATGTGATTGACCTGGCGCCTGTCGACGGCACCCGCCGTGATATCGGCGTAGGTTATCCGCTGGAGTTCTGGGCTCTCGTTAACACCACTGCTACCGCTGCTGGCGCCGCCACCGTCAACGTGCAGTTGCAGACCAGCCCGGACAACAGCACCTGGACGACCATTTATGACAGCGGAGCCCTGGCTCTGGCAGCGCTTAAAGCTGGTAAGCGCGTTGTGTCGGCGAAGGTACCTGCTGGCGTTCAGCGCTATCTGCGTGTGAACTACTCCGTAGCCACCGGCCCGCTGACTGCTGGCGCGTTCACCTCCGGTATCAACCTGGATGTTGATGCGAATACCCCGTACCCGACCCGCTCTAAAGTGACCGGCTAAGGAGATATCGATGTCAGCTGAAAAAGCAAAATACCGCGTGCTGCGTCTGTCCCATATCCATAACAACCTCTGGCCGGAGGGTTCAGAGATTGAGTATGACGGGGTGCCTGGCTCCGCGCTGGAGCCGCTGAACGAAGCGGCAAAGGAAGCAAAGGCGAAGGCAACGCAAAAGGTTGTGGCTCCCGCCGTCGTTAAACCTGAGCCGCTGAACGAAGACGGTGGTGGCGATGACGAGCTGGATAAGCTCCGCGAAGAGTACGAACTGCTCTTTAACGAGAAACCTCATCACAACACCAAAGCCGAAACGCTGCGCGAGAAGATCGCCGAAAAGCGAAAAGATTTAGGCGTCTGAGCCTCAGAATAAACCAGGGGGCTTCGGCCCCTTTCTTGTAGGAGCGTTCTATGGAAATGGTCAATCTCAAAACCGGCACCGACAGCTACCAGGATGAAAGCGGCGAGACCAAAACCCGTGACGAATATCCGTGGGGGCTGTGCATCACGCTGAACAATGACACCCTGAATAAGCTGAAAGCCCCGCCGCAGAATGTAGGAACTGAGGTGATGATCACCGCAAAAGCAGTGATTAAAGGTATCTCGGCGCGTGAAGGCGACGATGGCACTTTCCGCAGCGCGGATCTGCAAATCACCGATATGGCGCTGGCACCTGTTTCAGGTGAGGCGCCGAAGACGGCGGCGCAGACGCTTTACGGTGAAGGAGGCGAGTAATGGCCTCTGTCATTGAGATCTGCAACCGGGCGCTGAGCAACATCGGTAATAACCGGAGCATCAACAGCCTGGAGGAAGCCAGCAAAGAAGCCGGGCAATGCTCCCTGTATTACGAGTCGATTCGCGATGCTGTCCTGGCCGATTTTGACTGGAATTTTGCGACCAAGACTATCGCGCTGGCTGACACCAACAACCCACCGCAGGACTGGGCATTCGCATACACGTATCCGACTGACTGCCTGAAGATTATTGAAATTCCGGTTCCCGGTGTTCGGTATCCGACGGCTGCTATGCGCGTGCAGTATGTGGTCGGCGCGGATAGCGCCGGCACTGGGCGACTGATTTACACCGATCTGCCGCAGGCCTGGCTTCGGTATGTTGCCCGCATCACCGACGTGAACATGTTCGATTCCATCTTCCAGGAGGCTCTATCCTGGCGCCTGGCCGCGGCTATTAACATGGTTCTCACGGGTAATGCCGACCTCGGCAATAACGCCCTGAGCATGTATAGCCGGATCATCCTCAGTGCTGGCTCTCACAGCATGAACGAATCGCAGGAACCGCAAATGCCTGACGATCCGTTTACCGTAGCGAGGATGTGCTGATGGCTGTTAGCTGGATACAACCGAGCTTCTCAGGTGGAGAAATTGCTCCATCGCTCTATGGCCGCATCGATATGGCGAAGTACCAGGTGGCGCTGCGCAAGTGCGATAACTTTATCGTGCGGCAGTATGGCGGGGTAGAGAACCGCCCGGGCACGCAGTTCATCGCCGAGGCGAAATACCCGGATCGCAAATGTCGCCTGATACCTTTCCAGTTTTCGACGGTGCAGACCTATGCGCTGGAGTTTGGCCACAATTACATGCGCGTCATCAAAGACGGCGGCCTGGTGCTCACCACCGGTGATGTAATCTACGAGCTGGCGACACCTTATACAGAAAATGATGTTTTCGGCCTGAAATTCACCCAAAGCGCCGACGTGATGACGATCGTGCATCCTTCCTATCCGCCTAAAGAATTGCGCCGTTACGCGCATGACAACTGGCAGATCGTCGACGTACAGACTACCAACGGCCCGTTTGAAGATATCAATGTCGACGAGTCAAAAACTGTCTGGGCCAGCGCCACCACTGGCACAATCACTCTGACCTCGAGCTCTGCAATATTCGGCGCCGAGCAGGTCGGAAAGCTGTTCTACCTCGAGCAGCCAGCCGTTGACTCTGTACCAGTATGGGAAACCAGCAAGAGCACCTCGATCGAGGATATCCGGCGCGCCGACAGCAACTACTATCGCGCCAATACCGAAGGAAAAACCGGGACGTTACGCCCATCACACACCGAAGGTATGGCGTGGGATGGCTGGGGCGGAACCGGCGATGATGATACAGGCGTGCAGTGGGAATACCTGCATAGTGGTTTTGGCATTGTGCGGATCACTGCCGTCGCCGGTGACGGGCTGACTGCAACCGCTGATGTGGTTTCTCGTATCCCTGAGAACGTTGTCGGTGCTGACAAGGCCAGCTACAAGTGGGCGCGCTATGCGTGGAACAGCGTCAATGGCTATCCGGCGACGGTCGTCTACTACCAGCAGAGGCTGTACTTCGCTGCATCCCCTGCGTATCCGCAAACCATCTGGGCCAGCCGTACCGGTGACTATAAAGACTTCGGCAAGAGCAACCCGACGCAGGATGATGACAGGATCGTTTATACCTACGCTGGCCGGCAGGTTAACGAAATTCGTCACCTTATCGATGTCGGATCGCTGGTTGTTCTGACCTCCGGCGGTGAGTTTGTTGTGACCGGTGACCAGAATAAAGTGCTTACGCCTTCTGCATTCTCCCTGAGTTCTCAGGGCTCAAACGGCTGCAGCGATGTGCCTCCTATCGCGGTTTCGAATATTGCGCTCTTTATCCAGGAGAAGGGCAGCGTCGTGCGGGATCTGGCCTACTCGTTTGATGTTGATGGATTCCAGGGCAACGACCTGACAATCCTCGCTAATCACCTTTTCCAGAAGCGCAGCATTGTCGACTGGGCGTTTTGTATTGTCCCGTTCTCCAGCGCGTTCTGCGTGCGCGACGATGGGAAATTGCTGGTGCTGACCTATCTGCGTGATCAACAGGTATTCGCCTGGTCTCCGCAATCCAGTGCCGGGAAATATGAGAGCACTTGCGGTATCAGTGAAGGCAGCGAGGATGCGATCTATTTCGTGGTTAACCGCACCATCAACGGCCAGACAAAACGCTATATCGAGAGGCTGGCAAGCCGACAGTTTACCGATGACCTTGACGCTTTCTTTGTCGACAGCGGACTGACCTATGACGGACGCAATGCCAGCAGCCGGGCGGCCACTATCAGCGGTGGAAGCGGGGACTGGAGTTATCAGGTGCCGTATACCCTGACGATGAGCGGGGCCAGCTATTTTACCGCGGGAGACGTCGGCGCACAGATCCAGTTCCCCTACACAGGAACCGATCCTGAAGATGGTAGCGCCGTTGCCATGCAGCTGCGCTGCGACATTATTTCGGTTGAAAGCGGCAACTCGGTAACCGTCACAGCCAACAGGAATATTCCTCCTGTCCTGCGCAATACCGCCACCACTAACTGGTATATGGCCCGCCAGACATTCGCCGGACTCGATCACCTTGAAGGACAGACCGTCAATGTACTGTCCGACGCCAGTGTAGAGCCGCAGAAAGTCGTCACCGGCGGCGCCGTTACGCTGGAGAAACCCGGCGCAGTGGTCCACATCGGCCTGCCGATTAACGCCCAGTTTGAAACCCTGGACATCAATATTAACGGGCAGGAGACGCTGCTCGATAAGAAACAGTTGATCAATTCAGTGACGCTGGTGGTCAACGCCAGCCGAGGCATCTGGGCATCAACTCCAGGTGGCCAGTGGTACGAATATCCTCAGCGCGAGTTCGAGTTTTACGACGATCCGGTTGATGACGCCACAGGCAAAGTAGAGGTCAAACTCGACAGCAACTGGGATAAAAATGGGCGGGTAAAAATCCGTCAGACTGATCCGCTGCCGCTTTCTGTGCTGGCGGTGATCCCCCGCATTACCGTGGGAGGCTTTTAATGATTAACGCCCAGATAGTCCCGGCCACCGCAGAGCACATCGCTGAAATTATCCCCCGCGTGCGCCTGGCCGACATCGAAGAGTTTGCCGCCACGAATGGCTGGAGTGCTGCCCGTGTTCTGGAATGTGGTCTTCGCACCTCAACCTTCTGTTGTGCCGGCTTGATAAACGGCCGCGTTGTCACCGTCTTTGGCGTGGCGCCCGCTTCAATGATTGGCGGCAGCGGGATCCCCTGGCTTGTCGGCACGGATGATCTGGAGCGCTATCAGCGCACATTTCTGCGCCGCTGCCGGAAGGTGGTTGCTGCAATGCTGTCAGTCTATCCGTATCTCGAAAATTATGTCGATGCCCGTAACCACGTCGCAAAAGCGTGGCTGCACTGGCTCGGTTTTACCCTGGAAGACCCGGCGCCATATGGTGTGCTCGGCCTGCCGTTCCACCGCTTTTACATGGAGAAAAACTGATGTGTGATCCGACTATCGCCGCGGGCGCGACTTTAGCGCTCAGCGGCCTGTCTGCATATAACCAGTATCAGCAGGGTAAATATACTGCCGCGGTTGCTCAGCAGAATGCTGATGTTGCAACTGCCCAGGCTAATGACGCCATAAATCGCGGTAACGCGGAGGCTGATCAGCGCCGTCGTGAGACCCGGCAGCGGCAGGGCACGCAGGCGGCAATAATGGGCGCAACTGGTGCTGATATGAGCTCAGGATCTGCGCTGGATATCTTCGGGGATACGGCGCAGTTTGGAGCACTGGATGCTCTTACTACCGTCAATAATGCTCAGCGAGAAGCATACGGATATCAGACGCAGGCGGCTAACTATGAAGCGCAGGCAAGCGCGGCTAAAAGCTCAGGAACTATCGGCGCGGCGACAACGCTGCTTACTGCGCCGCTGAAAGCCTATGGCGCTTATCAGTCATTCGGCGGAACCTGGAACCCGTTCACGCAGAGTAAGGCCGCACCAATTTCTGCTGCCATCGGCACGCCTACCGGTCGATAAGGAGAGAACTATGCCAGTTGTACCAACAGTCGCCGGGCGTCAGGTTGAAAGCCGCGGTGTTTCCACTCAGGGATTTCAGGCATTCGATCAACCAAACGCCGGCGATGCGCTGCTGAGCACAGGAAGCCAGGCGCTTGACGTATTCGGCCAGGCTAAACAGCGCGCAGATGTCGCTATGGCACAGGATGCATCGCTGCAACTGACGCAGACCGCAAGCGATCTGATGACCAACCCGCAGAATGGCCTGCTTAACCTGCAGGGTAAAAATGCCCTCGGCAAGGGGCAGGAATACACCCAGCTCTTTGACGCAAAGGCTCAGGAGCTGGCGATGCAGTTGCCGGAGTCGGCGCGCCAGGGATTCATGCAGCAGGCTCAGCAGCAGCGCATTCAGTTTACGTCTCAGGCTGGCCGGCATGAGATAGGTCAGCTCAATGCGTATGAAGAAGGTCAGTTCCAGGCAACGCTGACCACCGGCGCCAAAACCGCTTCGGCGATGTACGGCGATAACGCCAACTATGTGCTGGCTAATCAGCAGGCGTTTCAGCAAATAGAAAGCTTCGGCGCCGCACATGGGTGGAGCCCTGAGCAGATCCAGGCCAAAAAGGTGGAATTCAAAGAGAAGGTGGCAGATGGCGCGCTTTCTCAGTGGTCAGCAAATAACGCGATCGGATTCATTCAGAGCAACGGTGAGCTGAGCGATACGGCCGCCGGTTCACGGCGGGCTACTGTTAACCCTTATGGTGGTGAGCCATCATCTACGAAAGGAATGATTACCCAGGGGAACATTAACTTATTCAACCGACCATCTGTAAAAAACGAAGATGGTACTATCAGCACGGTAAGAACTATTTCCATAGGCACAGATGCTGGTGAAGTCCTGATACCAACGGTCAGTGATGACGGTAAATTACTTTCAGATGATGAAGCAATCGCGCTATATGAAAAAACAGGAAAGCACCTTGGAATATTTGATAATCCTGATGATGCGACTGCATATGCAGAAAAGTTGCACGAGCAGCAAGATCAGTATTATGTGAAAGGTGATAGCAGCGATGCCAGGGGTATCCGCAACAATAACCCAGGAAACCTCGAGGCGAGTTCATCAAATCCATGGGTAGGCCAAACTGGTAGTGATGGCCGGTTTGCAAAATTCGAGACTCCGGAACACGGGATCCGCGCGCTTGGGCGTAACCTGATTTCATACCAGCGCCAGGGGATTGATACCGTTGGCGAGATCATTAACCGCTGGGCGCCGCCGTCTGACAATAACGACACGGCTGCATACATCAAAGCGGTTTGCGCGCAGCTCGGCGTCACTGCTAACCAGCCTCTTGATGCTTCCAATCCTGACACGCTGCAGGCGCTCTGCGCCGCCATCATCAAACATGAAAATGGCACGCAACCATACAGTTCTGACCAGCTATCAACCGGCGTCAGCGCAGCGCTGGGTCTCTCTCAGTTGCCAACCAGCAATAAACGCTACACCGGCAATGCAGCATTCGATGCCGCAACGCCGGAAGCACAGGCCACTTTTCTGCGCCAGGCTGACCAGATCCGCCGGCAGCAGCAGGCCGAATACAGAACGGCTATCGATAGCCAGGTTCGCGACGCCACCGCGGCTTATATGCGAGGTGTTGAGTTCCCAAACCCGCCAGGGGAAGCTGATTTTATGGCTGCCTACGGCGTGCGGGAGGGAAACCAGCGTTACACCGAATTCAGGAATACGCAGATTGCCGGGCAGTACATTGGCTCATTCCGCAACATGCCGACCAGCAGCATCACGGCATACGTCAACCAGTTGAAGCCGACGCCGGAACAGACAGGGGAGGGTTATGCATCGCGAGCCGCTCTTTATGACAATGTTGTCACCGCTGCTAACCAGGTGATTAAACAGCGTCAGGCCGATCCTATTCAGTTTTCTCTGTCTTCTGGCCAGAGTAAGCCTATAGACATGACCAACCAAAATAACTTTGGCCAGAGCATTGCGCTGCGTGCATCTCAGGCAGCAGAACTGTCAAAATCATACGGCACGCCATTAACTTTTTTTTCTAAAGAAGAGGCCAGCCAGATCGGGACTTTCTTCCGCGACGCCCCAGTTTCACAGCAGTCTGCATACCTTGATACGATCAGACAAAGCACCGGTGGAGGGCAGGTTTATATGGCTGCGCTGCAACAAGTAAGTACCAACGCCCCTTCTGCTGCGGTCGCCGGTATCCTGATGGATAAACCTGGCGGGATTGTTGCAGAGAAAAGCTGGTTTAGTCCTGACGTCAATGTATCTCCGGAATCAGCGGCACAGACTATTCTTTCTGGCTCCGCTGCACGCCGTGGTACCAAAGATGCTAAAGGCATTGCTATGCCGAAGGATACAGAATTACTCCCTGATTTTACTGACATAGTCAAAGACGCATTCGCTGGTGATGCCAATGGCGCATCAATGGCATATGAGATCGCCAAAGATTATTACGCCGGAGTCATGGCTAAGAAAGGAGTTGTATCAGGTGAGGTTGATGCTGACACATGGAAGCAAGCTATTAACGTAGCTACTGGTGGAGTACATGACTATAACGGCATGGGAAGCGTGCTGTTGCCGTGGGGGATGTCAGCAGATCAATTTGATAAACAGGTTGATCAGGCATGGAAATCCCAGGTTATCGATGCCGGCATTAAAGCGCCACCAGGCCAGTACGGATTGCAGAGTTATGGCGACAGTCAGTATCTCGTGAAACTTGGTACCGGATACCTTCTGAAACAGGACGGAACACCGGTAGTTATCGATCTCACGCAGCAGCGTCAGCGCTTCTCTGGAGATATCCCTCAATGAGTTACTTCGGACTTAACCCGGTAAACCAGAATCAACAGCTGGATGATGCAGCTTCGAATCCTGCTGGCTTCAACAGTGATGTGGGTTTCTTCGATAATGCAGCCGGCGCTGGCCTGTCTGGTCTCTATTCTGGCCTGGTGGCTAAACCAGATCAGTTACTCTGGGCAGGAATGGACAAGCTGGTTTCACCTATCGCCAAATTCGTAAACGAAAACACCTCAGTAAACGACACGTCTGCGGAATACATTGCCGAGCAAAGAAAACTGGCACAGCAGCAAGTTAAGCGCCTGACACCAGACGCGGCCACTACAGGAACAGCTGGGCAGATCCTGCATGGACTGTTCGATATGGGTGGGCAGGCTGTAGTTGGTTCACTACTTGCTGGCCCTGCCGGCGGTGCGGCGGCAGTGACATCCCTGCAGGGTTTTTCAGAGTATGAGCGCCTTACTGCGCAGGGCGTAGATTTCAGGACGGCGCAGGAAGCAGGACTGGTGCAGGGCATCACTGCTGGTGCAGGAACCCTAATCCCAATGAGCCTTGGCTTGCGTGCTGGTGGCGCATTAGCGGAAGGGGTTGGCGCACAGCTGGCGAGAACTGGTGAAAGTGTAGTACGCAGTGCGGCGGCTACCGCAGCGCGAGCAACTCCTGACATTGCCTATGCAGCTGGAACTAACATCGCCTTTGGCATGGCTCAGCGCGGGTTGACTGCGCAGACGCTGCGTGATGGTGGCTATACCGAGATGGCTAATCAGTACGATGTATTTGATCGCCAGGCCATAGCTATTGACGCAGTGCTCGGTGTCGCTTTCGGCGGTATAGGCCGCTTTATTAATGCCAGAGGTGAATCGGTAAATACACCAGAGTTCGCGCCAGAAGATGTGGACGCGGCCCTTTCTGCCAATGCCGCACATCATGCTGAGATCGATGTAGCCCCAGGCGTACCGGTCAACGTTCTTTCACGGGATGCTCACATTCAGGCTTTACAGAAAGCTATGAGAGATGTCAGTGAGGGCCGTGCAGTGGATGTTGCCAGTATTGCCGAGCCCGCCTCATTCAGTGATATACCAGGGCGCCGCAGTTTGATCGCGCAGTCCATTGATGAGGTTCTTTTTCAGGCGGATGAGGGTTCTGCAGCGCGTGCAGTTGAGACAAAGATTCTTGAAGAACAGGCAGCACAGGTTTTATCTCGTGGGGATCGTCAGGTGTACCAGTCCGAGATCGCCAACAGTCAGCGCATTATTGATAACCTGACAGAGCAGCGTAACCAAATTCTTTCTGAGGAACCAAAGGGAAGCGGAAAGGCACTGGCACAGTCACGTGCTGATAAACAATCCAGATTGCGAGACCTTGATCAGCGAATCACCGAAGCACAAGGACGCCTCGAGTTTTCCCGTGATGCTCTGTCACCTCATGAGCCCGGCGGGGCATTCTTTGAAGCGCGAGCAGAACTTGCTCGCCGCCAGCAGGCTGAGGCAGATCTTAATGCGCAAGCTTTTTCATTCTATAAAACCGCAGAAGTGCGGACCGCTGACGAGGCCGCCCCGTTTGATACCGCGGCATCTTTACGCCAGGTAGAGCAAAAACCAACGATGGAGCAGGCTGGTGATATGGATCTACGTATCGCTGAGGACTCGCTAATTGAGTCTCCGGACATGGTGATCACCGTTCTTGATGAAGATGGTAACCCGCAGTCGCGTAGCGCTCGCGAGGTGCTTGATGAAGCCAGCAGAGAAAACGAACAGGCAATTCAGGATTCCAGCCTGTTTGATGTCGCCGTAGCATGTTTCTTGAGAGGATAGTTGGATGAGACAGGAATGTATTCAGGCAGTACAGCAGGCGGCGCAGAGAACCCTGACAGCCAGAGAAATTCAGAACATTGAGGACCGCATATACCGAAATATGCGGTCGCTGGCGCGTGATGATCCTGCATCATGGCGGCAACTTACCGATGCAGAGCGACTGCGTCGAGCCGGGCAGTTAGCAGCAGACGAACTGCAGCAGGAGGCAGCGCTTAAGAAACGCCGGGTAGCTCTGACTATAGCAGCACGCCAGCGGCTGGATAATTTTATCAATAGCTATCAGGGCGCGGATGGAAAGTTGGGCGCTCTCAATCGCACGATTGCATTCAGCGCAGACGGGAAATCTAATTTCCTGTCAGTAGAATCACGTACGAAAGCAACCCGCGACTATGCTCTTAGCCAGTTGCAGGAAGCCTTCGAAGCCGTGGACCCGCGTTTCTTTGGTTTATTCGAGGATGAGGCCGGAGTACGTGACCTCATTTTTGAGATCCGCGGGCAAAAGACCGGGAATGTCAAAGCCAGTAAGGGCGCAAAAGCCTGGGGTGAAGTCACCGAACTACTGCGGCGCCGATTCAATGATGCGGGTGGTGACATCGGCTACCTGGAAAACTGGGGTATCCCGCAACATCACTCGATGGAAAAAGTTGGCAAGGTATCGCGGGATAAATGGGTGAGCGACGTTATCGGGAAGCTTGACCGCAAATATTATACTCGCGCTGATGGGCAGCTAATGAATGATTCAGAGTTATCAGCGTTCCTTGGTGAAGCTTATAACACTATCGCTACCGGCGGACTGAACAAGCTCAGTGATACAGGAATGCGGATATCTGGTGCGCGCGCTAATCGCGGTAACGCATCGCGACAGATCCACTTTAAAGACGCCGACTCATACCTCCAGTATCAGCAACTTTATGGTGATCGCTCTCTGTGGGAAATCATGGTCGGCCATCTGGAAGGAATCAGTAAAGACATTGCGCTGGTGGAAACCTACGGGCCGAACCCTGATCACGTCTTCCGTTCATTTCTCGATCAGACGAAGTCGGAGACGGCAACGGCTAATCCGAGTAAAACCGGAAGCGTGGAGCGCCAGGCGAACAGCACAGAGAACCTTTACAACTTCATCTCTGGGAAAACTCAGCCGGTAGCTAACCCGCATATTGCGAGATGGTCGGATAACATTCGCAACTGGATGGTGGCCAGCCGCCTTGGTTCAGCGTTGCTCGCTTCTTTCTCTGACCTTGGCACCATGTACTTATCGGCTAAGGTTACCAACCTGCCAATGAACCAGCTATTTCGTAACCAGTTAGAGGCAATGAACCCAGCTAACCGCACGGAGCTTGCCAGGGCTCGCCGCGCCGGGCTGGCAATGGAGTCTCTGCTGGGTAGTGTTAACCGCTGGGCGATGGATAATATGGGCCCGTCGGTATCCAGATGGGCAGCTACAGCTGTTATGCGCGCCAGCGGACTTACGGCCTGGTCAGATGCGCATAAGCGCGCTTATGGCGTAACTATGATGGGTAGTCTTGGTGATGTCGTCACCAGAACGCCTGATCTGCGCAGCCTCGATGATGCTGATTTTCGCATTCTGAAAAGCAAAGGGATCACCGAGACCGACTGGAGCGTGTGGAAACTGGCACAGCAGGAGGACTGGGGTAAAGGCAATAATACGATGCTGACCCCGGAAAGTATCATGCGCATTCCTGATTCCGCCGTACAGCACCTTGGATCGCCAGAGCGTGTAAAATTCGAGGCTATGCGTAAGCTGCTTGGGGCTGTCACCGAAGAAGTTGATATGGCAGTTATAACTCCTGGTGCACGCGAACAGATGCTGACCGGCTCTGGTATTCAGCGCGGAACATGGAAAGGGGAATTAACCCGCAGCGTATTCCTCTTCAAGTCATTCCCGATATCAGTCGTCATGCGCCACTGGTCACGAGCTATGGGAATGCCATCAGCTGGGGGGCGAGCAGCTTACATTGCGACATTTATTGCCAGCACGACAATCCTTGGCGCGCTATCTCAGCAACTCAACGATATGGCTTCAGGTCGTAACCCGAGAGATATGGCTGGTAAAGATGCCGCTAAATTTTGGCTTGGCGCATTGCTGAAAGGCGGTGGTCTTGGCCTGTACGGTGATTTCCTGTTGTCTGATCACACGCGTTACGGAAGCGGTGCGCTGGCGTCAATGCTCGGACCGGTAGCTGGTCTTGTTGATGATGTCATTAAGATCGGACAGGGTATACCCCTCAATGCTGTGGAAGGAAAAAATGAGCAAACTGGAGGTGATCTGGTTAAGCTTGGCAAAGGCCTGACGCCTGGTGCTAATATCTGGTATCTGAAAGCGGCTGTAGACCATATGATTTTCAACCAGATGCAGGAGTATTTTTCACCCGGCTATCTGCGTAAGATGGAGCAGCGGTCAAAGAAAGAATTCAATCAAACATACTGGTGGCGACCGCAGGACGTAACGCCGGAATAAGGGGGATCCTTGTTTTTAATTATTTTGTCTGTGATAGTTTCTGGTGGGTTGTTATTCGCTGACCGGTACAAATATTTTCTTAGTCCCCCAGCGCAGGCTATCTGCTGGTTTATTTTTGTTGTGCAGGGAATAATTCTTGTGGCGAGCCTTATTCAAGGTAAACCTCTAATTTTTTCTGAATAAATAGGTGACTACATGCAAGCTATTGGTTTTATCGTTTACATCGTGGTGGGGCTTTTCCAGTTGGCGGCTATCATGGCTGGACTAGAATCGTGGTGGGGGTTGCACTGGATAATAGCTGCGCCAATAGCATTCATCATTAGCTATATACCACTAGTTGGGTCTATCGTGGGAATGGTAGGAGCTATGGATGTTTGGCGGTGGGAGTGGTGGCAGGCTGGCCTTCTTTTCTTTGGCGGCCTGGTTTTTGCTATTGCCTGCGGAGGGATGTCTTCGTTCTTCGAATGGCTATCCTTCAGGAAAAGAGCGTGACATGTCACAACGCCACCCATCAAATAGCCCGCTATGCGGGCTATTAAAAATACTTATCTAAACCAGCGTCTTTCAATATGTTATTTGCGGTGTGTTTCGATTTCACAGTAAACGGAACAGAAAAATTTCTTGATGACAATGGACTATACCATATCTCATGACTGCCTTTTCCTTGCCTTACAAAATAACATTTCGCAGACTTAAGGATATCAACGAGCTTGGGGTATAGTCCTGTTCCCATACACTACAGTGCCATTCTGTCAGTGAAGTTCTGTTCCTGAATGAAGGATAAATGCAGCCGTTTGAGGTTGCCTTTGTATCCGTTCATTTCATATAGCTCAGGAGCTATCTCCCACACTCTTTCGGTCAGATCTTCGTAAGAGTCAGCTTCAGTGGAGAGCCCAAGATCTTCACAGTATGCCACCCATACATTCTCTTCTGTATCGTGACACACGTTTACTTTGAAAAGGCTCGAGAATTTCAACACATCATCAGTTCTCATAGTCGCCTCCTGTTTTACCTTATTGGTAATACTAAGCCACTCATGCAATCCGTCAAGAATTATTTTAAAGGCGCTTCACTGCGCCAGCAGCCTCAGTAACCCTTGGCCTTAGCCATCACGTACTGAGCATGCGTCTCTATGTCGCGCAGTACGGCGCCGATACCAACAATGTAGCTGAGCATGGCCGTGACCTCCGCCGCCGCGCCGGATACGTCATGCCCGTCAGCATCGAGTTCGCGGAGCAGTTTCATCACCATTGAGCTTTTCGCCAGTTCACGCAGGCCATCAGGTGAATGGATGTGATCCTGATAGCGTCGGTTAAGAGGAAAGGTGTAGTGCTTCTGCTCGACCTGCAATGCATCCATGATCGCCGGCAACATGCTGCTGGTCATCTCCTGTGCCAGCATGCGGGCTTTATCAGCCTGGGAGAGTTCTTCCCGAACGTAGCGGCCAGTCTTGCGGATCTGCGGCAGCACCTCGCTGGTTACCCATTTGCGGAAGCGGTAGGGGATGGTGCCCGGCGTCACCGCATCGCGGCAGCGGAGGATAAGAGTGTAGAGGCCAGACTCGGAGATGATAACTGATTCTTGCTCACCACCAAGGGTGTCGGTTGAGCCGACGCCCTTCTCGTCATCATCAAGTTTGCGAACTGCATCACGATGGTTTGCGATGCCAATCGCGCGGCAAACATCGGATGCAAAAAACCAAGGATTGCCATCGATCATAATGGCGCGAATAGCTGAGTCTGATTCGAAATTGAAAATAGAAGGTTTGGTGTTCATTGTGATACCCCGCTTAGTAGAGTTATCACCACCGCAACGCCAATTACTGGTGGTGAACTGAACGGAGTTGGCGTACCGGCCTAAACGGATACCGGCGTCCTTTCGGACCCCCGCCCAGCCCACCATTGGAAAGGTGCGTCAGAGCGCGTGCACAAAAAAACACGCAGTGCGCGTGTTGTGCGCCGTTTAGTTATCCGGGACGCCAATCCCGGCACCGGATTTTGCCGATGCCCGATCACTATGGCACAAGGAAAATGGGTTGTAAATTTACCATTTTGGTAATAATAAACCCATCGTTATTTTGATTTCAATCACTATCTGAGTTGCTGTCTGATCTGCATTGCGCAGAAGTCCAGGTGTGTTTGCAGCTCCCGCATTGACAACTGCGAGCTTGTCACATAGTTAACCAGTGCCACCAGTTCCGCCGCCGCACCGCTGACATCGTGGCCGTCTCGCTCCATCTCCCTGAGCAACTCCATCAGCTGTGATTTTACAACCAGGGATCTGACCCCTTCCGGGGTGTGAATACGATCCGCAAAACCTTCGTCGACAGGATACTGGTACCGCTCTGGCATTAGGAATACTCCCATAAATGTCGCGGTAGGGATACCCGTTACCGGATACCCCCCGCACAGATCCCGGCGTGCGCGATTTACGCACCGGGCTCCTGCCTCGGGTGTCTGGCGGTGAACCGCTCCACAGGCCATGGATGAAGAACCCGAACCCTTGGTAGCCATGCGGCTGCCAGTTTGTTTGCTTTCGTCCAGGTCGTATCATCCTTCTGGCTCCTGCGCCTGAGCGCCCGGCGCCAGAGGTTTGTTACGTGTGTCCTGAACTTCTGCATGGTGGGGAAGTTGCCCGGTACCGAGTGATAGTTCAGGTATCCCTGAACCACTCTCCTGAGCCATTTTCCCTGTTCGGGGATTGAGTAATGCCAGCGCCTTCGCAGACCGTCTTTGATGGCTTTCAGAGTTGCCGTCATCCGATCCCGGCGGGTCTTTCGTATCAGCATGAACCTGCCGTTGCGATCTTTCCCGCTGATGTGCGTGAACCCGAGGAAGTTGAACGTTTCTGGTTTGCCTTTTCCCCTGATGGCACGGTTTTCGGCAGCGAAGCGGCCGAACTCCATCAGACGGGTTTTCTCCGGGTGAACCGTGAGTCCGAACTCCCTCAGTCTGCGCTGCATGGCTATACGGAAGCGCCGGGCATCGTATCGTTTGTCGAACCCGATGACGATGTCATCGGCGTATCTGACCATTACCACATTGCCTGTGGCATAGCGACGTCGCCACTGATGCGCCCACAGATCGAAGACGTAGTGGAGGTATATGTTTGCCAGCAGCGGTGAGATGACCGCACCCTGTGGGGTGCCTTCCTCCGTTGCTCGCCATTGACCCTCCTCCGACGTCCCGGCTGTGAGCCACTTACGTATGAGCCTGATTACCCTCCGGTCGCCGATCCGATGCTCTGTGAACCTGATCAGCCATTCGTGGCTCACCCTGTCGAAGAACTGACTGATGTCGGCATCCAGTACCCAGTTTACGTTAGTGCGTACCAGCCCTGTGGCCAGTGCGTCCAGTGCATCGTGCTGGCTTCGCCCGGGTCTGAACCCGTATGAGAACCCCATAAAGTCGTTTTCATAGACTGCGTTCAGGATTTTCACCAGCGCATACTGGACGATCTTGTCCTCCAGCGAGGCGATGCCGAGCGGGCGTTGTTTTCCATCCGCTTTTGGGATGTAGTGACGCCTGCCGGGCTGCGCCCTGTAGCTGCCCTGATGTAGCCTCCGGTGCAGATCTGTTATGTTGTTCTTCATGTTTCCGGCGTAGTCCATCCACCTGATGCCATCCACTCCGGCGGCCGCTTTCCTGCTCAGGGAGAGGAATGCGGCTTCCAGTGCTTCGACTGTCAGCAGGTGGAACAATGCTGTAAACCGTTCTTTCTTCCGCTGCTTCGCAGCTTCCCGCACGCGTGACAGCCTCTGTGACATGCTTTCCCGGCTCTGTGTCCGGCGCATGTGTGGCTGTTCCGCGTTCCCCTTGGCCCCGCTCCTTCGCTCCACTGACTCCGCTCCTTTCGGGTTGTTCGCCTGCTTCGCCGCTACTATGAGCGAGTCCGACTTCTCCTCTCCGTACATCACCGGCTATGACTCCTCGTCTTCCCGGTGCGGGCCATCTCCGACACTGGCAGATGGTCAGAGGGGAGATCTCCCGGTTCCCGCGTAGAGATCGTATTGACATGCCAGGGTCTCAGACCCCGCCGGGTCCATGTGGCACTCGCAGTATCGCACCCTATGATGTTGCCTTCCGTTAACAGTACAACGTCGGCACCCGGTAATTTAATATACATTTCGTGGCTCAATGGCTGGCCTGTCAACACCCCTGTCAACGCTTCGCCCCATACCTCGCGGTATGCAACGCATGACTCGGGGACCTTGTGGATTGCTGGTCCTTCAATGGTCGGGGACTTTCACCCCTTGATCTCTAACCGGTCTCCCGGCGCACACTGTATATATATACATATATCAAAAGGTAACAAAGTTTTCCAGAGCTCTTTTGTTTACCTTAATGGTAATGTTTTTGCTCGTTTCGATCTGTTTTATTCATATGTGGTTCGATGGGTAATAGAATGATCTGCAGTGTGGCGCGCCGGGCGCTGCGACATCCGGAGATTTCTATATGACGGTCTCAACCGAAGTCGATCATAACGACTACACAGGGAACGGCGTTACCACATCTTTCCCGTACACGTTCCGCATCTTCAAGAAGTCAGATCTCACCGTCCAGCTTGCTGACCTTAACGAAAATATTACGGTGCTGACGCTGGATACCGATTACACAGTGACAGGTGCAGGCACCTATTCTGGCGGGAATGTCGTGCTGATGTCTCCCCTGGCCAGCGGATGGCAAATATCTATCTCGCGAGATCTTCCTGTTACCCAGGAGACTGATCTGCGTAACCAGGGGAAATTTTTCGCAGAGGTGCATGAGGATGCGTTCGACAAGCTGACCATGCTTATCCAGCAGTGCTTCAGCTTTCTCCGACTGGCGCTGCGCAAGCCGTCGTTCATCGCTAACTATTACGATGCACTCAACAACCGTATTCGTAACCTTCGTGATCCGTCACAGGCGCAGGATGCTGCCACGAAGAATTATGTTGATGGGCAGATCGTTGACAACACCAATGCCTGGAAAGCTGGTGATGCTGTTTTAGATAATAAAATTGATGCGAATTTTGCCAGAACTTTGCGCGTTCCAGACGTTAGTGTTGATATGCTGCCTTCGGCTATGTACAGGAAGGGAAAGGTACATACCTATGATGCAGCTACCGGTCAGCCTTTACTTATCGATGCTGGTCAATTATCAGTCGGTGATATATTAAATCTATCAAGTAGCGATGGATTTAAATATATAGGTAAATGTAAGAGCGTTGCATCTCTAAGGACTATTGAGCCAACGATTTCAGGGCAAAGTATTATTCTGGAGCGCGCTGTTATCGGTGGTCCATTATTAAACGAAATCATTACGCATAACCCGGCTGCATCGGATGCAGTCGACGATGGCTATAGTCGTTTCGTTACCGCTGGCGGTGCCGTATGGGATGCGGATATTTCATTTGGCCATAACGTGTTTCTGGCAGGGTATTCTGACGAGCTAAATAATCTTGCTGACTGCCTGAATATGATTATTCAGGATAAGGTGAATAAAGTTATTTCCCGTGGCTACGTTGCAGGCGGCGTGGATGCTGAGATAAGAATTCCACCAAACCCCAATGCTGAAGGCATGACGGATTTTTACATGAATAAAAAATCCGTCAAAATCCCGTCGTTTTTGAGGGTTTATTCCGCGCCGGCGGCAATTTATGATTACAGCGACTTCACCACGGGGGTCGGCATTATTGGCAGTAATGAGTTTGACGGTCTCACCAATGACATGATGTACCGGAATAACGGTGGTGGATGGGGGGCCGGAGCCGGTGCCTCTAACAGCCATAATTCGGGCGGATTTATTGGGAATGGCTGTTTAATAAAAGGCCCGAACACAACCTCAAACCCCAACGCGACCACCTATCCTGGCGTGCGCTGGGGTAACGTCACGTACCCCGGCGGCGACCAGGCCCATTTCAGGGATTCCACCTTCTCTGATGCGCGCGTATCTGGATGGGGATCAGGATTCCGACCTGGCTCTGTTAATACCTATCTGATGGATGTGGTTGCCTGTCATTTTACAAACAACACATACGGCATTGATACCTATACAGCATGGAGCGGTAGCACTCCGCAATGGGCTAACAGTGGCGAGAAAATGTCATTCCGCGGGTGCCTGATAGGTAACAACCGAAGCCATGCTGTTTATCTGGATAATCGCGGAGATTTCTTCTACTTCGATATGTGTAGCATTGACTACAACGGCGGGGATGTATTCCATTGCAGCCCGACCAACCTCGGGGAAGTGAATTACATTAACGGCCACATCGAGGGTAACAGCGGATTAATCCTTAACTGTCCGACGCGAACAACGAATGACGGGGAAAATAACGTCAAAATTCGCGGGGCGAAAATCTACCCCAATAAATCCACCAACGATAAATATGGTGGCGTCAGGGATATTGTGTTCGGGACAACCATCAGGACGATTCTGGAGCTGGACAGCTGCAATATCTTCTGCCGCGCACCGTATGTTAACGGCGCATACCCGACCTGGAAAAGTTACAACCCAGCCAACCTGGCACGTATCATCATTAAATATCCAGGCAGCGGCCAGACGTACCGCTTCCTGCCGTCCTATGACGGGGCATACGGTTATCGAATCAATGATAAGCTGCTGTTTTCCGGCACTGAAAATGAGAACGTCCCCACATCAAGAACGGGGGATTTCTGGTGCATAAAATCAGGCGGCGCATCATGTGTGTACGGCGGCGCTGGTGACGCAGACAGTGACGGGGTCATCCCAATTAAAATCACGCTGAACTCTCCGACCGATACGGTGCAGTTGCTGTTCAGCCGACAAATAACACCGGAGCGGGGAACGCAGCATATTCATGGTTTTTGCTCGATAAAAGCGGCGGCGTTTGCCGGGGCACTGAACGTATCGGCTATCGCCAGAACCATTGCCAGCGTCACCAGAACGGTAACTGCAGCACCTGGACCTGTAACGGAAACGGAGAATCTGTACGGGGTAAACCAGAGTATTTCTCAGGACATTCTGACTTCGCTGGCAAACCCCACAATTTCCATCACCAAAGATGACTACATGGGTACCCGGCCTCTGGCTGTTCAGCTAATCGGCGGTAATTACTCTTATCTCGGTTTTCTGTTCACCGGTGGCGTCGGCACCTTCTACGTCAAGTTACCGGTATGGGCAAACCTCGATTCGCATCCAACTATCGGCTACCAGTAAGGAAAATCTGACATGACCGTGTATTACATCAGTAAAGAGGAGGACGGCGTTTACGCCGTCTCCACAACCGATATTAACAGCATCATTTCTGGCGACTGGCCTGACGCTGAGTATTTTGAATACGCGATGGCAGCACTGGTTTCTTATCTGTCGTCTCAGCCAGAAGGTGAGGGGTATGTGCTGATCGATAAAAAATATGAAGAGTAAACCATTTAATTAAAATAAAGTGATGTCGTTAATATTTCGGTTTTTGTTGTGCTTATTTTCCAAAAATTTATATTCATATTTAATTTTTGATAGCGACGCTTGATGGTTACCATTTATCCATAAACGGTTTATTGTGTATGATGAGCTTACCAAACTAAGGAGGTTCATCATGCATAGTAAACGGTGGTCATCATGTCCGCATCGCTAACCGCTGATACAATAAATCAGGGGCTTAGCTACGGTGCACTGGCGGCAGTTATCGCCGGTGTACCCCCTGAAGTGGCGCTAGGATCGCTGGCCGGGGCGGTAATTTTTGTTACCTCTGCAGTTGAGTATCCGGTCAAGCGCCGTGTTCTCCTGGCGCTGCTCAGCTTTCTCTGCGGCCTTCTCTTCTACAAACCCACAGCATCAATCCTTATCGGCGTTGCCAGCATGATCCCCACCATCACACAGGACTCGTTCGAGCGGGGTATTGTCTACTCCGCCGGCGCGTTCGTTGCGGCAATTGTCGCGGTGCGGGTCGGGATATGGCTGTATCACCGTTCTGACAATCCGCGCGATTTAATCCCGGGAGGAAAAGACGATGACAGGCCATGATCTGCTGCTTATCGCTAATTCCATCATCTGCGGCGGGATAGCGCTGCGGGTGATGTTCTTCCAGCGCAACGGATCGCGCCACCGCCGCTGGGGAGGGTGGATAGCCTATTTCCTCATAGTGGCAGCGGCCAGCATCCCGCTGCGTACCGCGTACTCATACCTGTACCACTTCCCCATGACCGCAGATCTTTCTGAGGTCGTTATCAATGCTGTGATGTTCGCCGCGGTGCTGAAGACGCGCGGCAACGTCGTGCAAATCTTCAAGATATCGAGGTCGCAACATGGACATTAACGAGTTTCAGAAAGCTGCCGGCGTTAGCCTGGCGCTGGCCACACGCTGGCATCCGCACATCGTGGCGGCCATGAAAGAGTTTGGCATCATCAAGCCACTGGATCAGGCGATGTTTATTGCCCAGGCCGGGCATGAAAGCACTGGCTTTATCCAGCTCGTTGAGAGCTTCAATTACAGCGTGGCAGGGCTGGCTGGTTTCGTCCGTGCCGGGCGGATGACGCAGGGTCAGGCTAATTCGCTCGGCCGCCGTCAGGGTGAGCCCTCTTTGCCACTGGAGAGGCAGCGGGCCATTGCCAATCTGGTGTACAGCAAACGCATGGGGAATAACGGGCCGACCGACGGCTGGTTTTACCGCGGGCGCGGGCTTATCCAGATCACCGGGCTGAACAACTATCGCGACTGCGGCAACGGCCTGAAGGTGGATCTGGTTAAGCAGCCGGAACTGCTGGCGCAGGACGAGTATGCAGCGCGGAGCGCGGCCTGGTACTTCGTGAAATATGGATGCCTGAAGTACACCGACGACCTGATGCGCGTCACGCAGATCATCAATGGCGGCCAGAATGGTATCGACGATCGCCGTGTGCGTTACCTGTCGGCCAAGAAGGTACTGGCATCATGATCACGGAATTCGTGAAAGCGTACTGGAAACAGTTGCTTATCGTGTCGATGCTTGCTGGTCTGGTGGCCGGAGGCGTTGTAGCCTGGAATATTAACGGTGACAGACAGTACGACGCCGGGTATGCGCAGGCGAAGGCAGACCGTAAAGCAGAAGATGATAAAGCCCGTCAACATGACGAACAGGAGAAAGCAACCAATGAACGAGAAGCGCAGCAGAGGATCGACCAGGCGCGCAATGATGCTCTTGATGCTGCCGCTCGCGCTGGCCGGCTGCAGCAGCAGCTCGTTGCCATCCGTGAGCAGCTCAGGCAGTATAACGCCACTGTCGGCGCTGGGTCGTCAGCCGCAGACACCGGAATTTTGCTTACCGACGTGTTCGAAAAATCTCTCGAACGAAACCGACAACTGGCAGAATACGCTGACCGGGCAGCCGAAGCCGGAAGGGTCTGCGAAAGGCAGTACGATGAACTGACGAAGCGGGGCACAATTTCCCGGTGACGGTATATAAAACGGTACGCAGAATTTATCGTTTAATAAACTTGTTTTCAGTCAATTGGTTACGAGTTCTGTAAATAATTGAGTGGGAGTAATCCCCGGCGTTAGCTGAATGAAACGAAACCCTCTGTGTTTACAGAGGGTTTTTTTATAGCTGCTACATTAAGGTCTCCCACCTGACGGCAAGCGCTAATCGCGCATATATTGATGCATCTGGGCCGCCGACATGTCCCACTGGCTTCCTTCAAACGGGGGCATATAGCTGCCATCATCTTCGCCAATCTCAGCGGCAGTGAGCTGATTGAGTTTATCGTTCATTGTCATTAACAGATCCCGGTATTTCTCTGGCTCCCGGGCGAGGTTATGATTTTCTTCGGGGTCGTTAACCAGATCGAAAAGTTCAACATCATTATTCTCCAGCAGCTCGGCCAGGGTAGCAGGAATATGATGCTGCTTGAGCGAAAAGTAGCGGGCAAATTTATAGTGTCCATCGTTGATCATACGGATCCCTGAGCGATGGGAAAAATCAGGATGGAGTGACGCGATCGCTTTTTTAAATTGATCGTGCGGGAGTTTTTCTCCAGCCAGCTTTCTGAATTTTGCCGTGTATTGCGCATCCATATACAGGATCATGCCGTAACAATAAAGCGAACCCGGACGCAGCGCATTTAAGCCCGCTTGCTCAGGATGCGCCAGTAATGGGCTCATATCCCGGCCTTTTCTGCCCTCCAGGACTTTCTCTCGCAGCGAGCGATCGCGTCCAGTCAGACCAATCAGGGTCGGTACTAAATCCAGATGATTAGTCAAACTGTTGCAGCGGATGTTTCCCGGATACGCCGGATGGCGAATGATCATCGGCACATGGATCTGCTCTTTGTACACCGAGGAACCTTTACCATGCATCTGGTGGGAGCCTCCGAGTTCCCCATGGTCGGCGGTAAAGACGATAATCGTATTTTGCGTCAGCTGCAGGTTATCCAGCTCATTGAGAATCGCCTCAAGATGCTGGTCATTATCGCGAATACAGTTGAAATAATAATCCAGTAATTTGCGCCAGCGCCGGTCTTCATCGGGGAACTGTCCCTCCATCACCGCCCTGGCATTCTGGTACTCTTTATGGGCGGCAGGTCTGCCAGGCTCATCGAGCGGCTGGTGGCGGTTTGCAGGCAGCGGATAGTCTGGCCAGCTTTGCTGATAGATTTGGTTGTGCGGGGGTTGGGTTGGCAGCAGGGTGTGGTTTTCTTTATCCATTGGCCCTTTCCACTGCACCTGCTCACCATGCTCATCGGTGTCGATAAACATGACATCGTGGGGGTTAACCAGGTTTACTGCCGCGAACCAGGGCTTATTTTCATCATTCAGCGGGCGGCCGGTGTTACGTAGCCAACTAATGGTCTGCCCCGTGGTGACTGAATCAAAGAAATAGCCGCCCTTACTTTTCCCGATGACATCGCCAATGCCGTGATAATCAGAGAAACCATACTTTTCCATAATTTCATGCAGTCGCGGCGTCGGGATCTCGCCCAGGTCCATTTCTTCTACCGATTTACCAGCGACCGGCTGATCGATCTCCCGGGTAAGATGCCATTTACCTTTATACGCCGTGTAATAACCCAGTTCACGCATCATATGGCCCACGGTACGTAATTCCGGGTCCAGATCGTAATTCATCCAGGGGAAGCCAAGATTATCAAACATCCGGGTGTGCGGCATATGGAGCCCGGTGTACATGACAGAGCGCGATGGCGTACAAACGTTGGCCGTGTTCTGATGATTGGTAAAAGTGATACCCGTTTTCATCAGGCGTTCCCGGCCCGGCACCGGAAAGGGATACCGCTCGAAATAACGTTCCTGATCGCAGGTTATTAGTAAAATATTGTAGCCTTCGGGCAGTGTGTCAGGGATTTCGCCGGTGAAAGGAATATCCCATGCCGCTTTCGGGGCGGCATTATTTTGCGCGGCGTTTCCCGTCTCTGGTAACAGGCTCACGACAGCGGCAATCCCCAGACCTTTGAGGAGATGGCGGCGATTTCCATCTATTTTATTTGGTTCTTTCATCTTCAGACTCCGTTAATTGTAATATATTTTGCCGAATCTCCGGGATAAGACTCATAATGAGCGCGGGCGGCTGGCAATTTAATAAAAGCCTTCGCATGACGTTCATATAGGGCGTGATATGGCCGAAAAAGGCTAAATAGCCGCTGCACAGGTAATTCTGTGCTTCGTCGTCATGGATGGTAAAACGGTGTTTAGGGCATCCCCCATGGCAGGCAAAGCGCCAGTGGCAGCTCTGACAGCGGGCAGAGAGTTGGCCCTTTTGCTTCCCGAACTGTTGCTGAAATGGCGAGCTCGCCATCGCTGCCATAGCATCTTGCTTCAGATTACCCAGTTTATATTCCGCTGAGACAAAGTGATCGCAGCTGTAGACATCGCCGTTTTGCTCCACCAGTAAACTCTGCCCACAGACAGGCTGCATGGTGCAGAGCGTGGCGGGCTGGCCGGCCCATACGCCGAGCAGATTATCAAAGTACTGGATAAACACCCTGCCAACATCGTTTTCCAGCCAGTCGTCGAAAACACTGCACAAAAATTTGCCCCAGCCCTCAGGGGTAACTGACCAGGGAGCAGGGGAGTCAACGAGAGGAATAAACTGGAGATGGTGAAGGTTTAGCTCGCGGCTCAGGCAGCGATAGAGACTTTTCCCCTGGCTTGCAGACTGGCGGCTGACCACCACCATGGCATTTACCGGAACGTCATGCTGCTGCAGGCAGCGTATGGCCTGCACAACTTTTTCCCAGGTGGGTTTTCCGCAGCCCGTCGTACGCCAGGTGTCGTGGAGTGACGCAGGGCCATCAATGGATAATCCGACCAGAAATCCATGACGACGCAAAAAACGAGCCCATTTATCGTTCAGCAAGATGCCGTTGGTTTGCAGGCTGTTGGCGATGATTTTGTTACCACGGTAACGCTGCTGGAGCTCGACCACCTTTGCAAAAAAATCCAGCCCGCATAAGGTAGGCTCACCGCCCTGCCAGCAAAACTCGACGTTTTGCGAGGGGGTCGATGAAATGGTGTTGTGAATGTACGCTTCCAGCGTGAGGTCGTCCATGGTGGCATACCCTGGACGCGGAACCTCGTTTTCCAGATAAAAGCAATACCGACAGGCCAGATTGCATCGATTGCCGCCGGGTTTTGCTACGGTATTAAAATTAGCGCTCATTCTTTGCTATGCTCGAACGTTTTCGATGAGGAAGAGAGTAAAGCTAATTGTGTTACCGGAGGTGTGGCTAATGTTACCGATGGCGACTGGCTTTATTTTTTGGATCATTATGCAAGCGAAAAATACAGGCGGTATCGTTATTTTTCGCAGGTGACAGCATGCCCTGCTATTCTCTTAAAAATTTCATTATTGATTTGGTGAATGTATTTTCATTAAAAATTTATAGTATGAATAATGCCTGCCATATGGCTATAAGCGCAGGCGTAAATTATCAAGGGCGTAGTGATCCACGTTTACTCTTCAGCAAGGTTGTTTTTGGCTATCGGTTGGTCAACGGCCGCTGCCGGATATTCTACATTACGTTCATCCTGCGCCTTACCCGCCTCGCGCACCATCGCCAGCGCCAGTCCGGCAACGATCAACGTTAACCCGGTGGACACCCACATTCCGCCGATAATGCCCAGCCGGTGGTTCAGCCATGCGTAGGCAAAGGGTGAAACAGCTGCCATCAGTTGCCCGGGGATCAGCAGGAGACCCGTGCGGCTGGCGTAGCTTTCTGCGCTAAACAGCGCCAGCGGCAGCGTCGCTTTGACAATCGTCACCAGCCCGTTAATCGCGCCATAGCCCAGCACAAACCCGGCTGCGCATCCGGCAAAGGTCGTGCTGCTCAATCCAAGGAGAAAACAGAGCGGCATGGCGAGCGCAGTAAAACGCGTTAGCGTGAGTGAGGTGACCCGGGGACCGGCCAGCACTTCCCCCAGCCGGGCGCCGGTCTGGCCGAATCCCCACAGCATACCGACGGCAACCGGCAGACCAAAGTGGCTGATAAACTCCGGCAGATGGGTAGAGGTACCGTTAGAGATGAAGGTGATCAGCGCAATAAAGATCGCGTAACGCGCCCCGTTACGCCGGTCGCCCTCTGCTGTCGCTGGCGAGGCTGGTGATTTCGCCGCTGAACTGAGCCGCTGGCGAGGCAGTTGATAACTCAGCCATGCGCTCAGCAGGCCAAACAGCGCATAGATCCGCAGGGCATTCTGCCAGGGCATGATGGTTAATAACGCCTCGCCCAGCGGCCAGAAGAGGGCAGAGGCCAGACCGCCAGCGAGAGTGATATGAGAGATAGTTTTCCGCGCCTGCTGACCGTACAGATTCACCACTGCGGCGAACAGCGCATCATACAGTGAGAGCCGCATGCCGATGCCGGTCAGCAGCCAGGCGCCGTACCAGCCGGCCAGCGAAGGGCGCCAGGCCATCATGGCGCAGCTGGCGGCTATCAGTAAGGTACCGCTGGTGACCACCAGTCTTCCGCCAAAGCGAGCCAGCAGCCTGGCAACGAACGGGGAGACAGCGGCCATCATCAGCATCGCAAGCGTCAGGCCGAGATAGATCTGCGGCAAGGACCATCCTTTGTCGGCGGCGATAGCCCCGGCAAAGGTGCCGGGCATATAAAAAGAGATCCCCCAGTTGATGAGTTGCTGACCGCCCGCGGTGAAGGCAAGGCGTCGGGGAATAGCGTTTATTTCCATGGTTTTTCATTCCGTTAAGACAGTTGTCCTGAGCATACCCGGCAGGCTATTGTTCTGGCAGAGCGGCCACCTTATGCGCGGTATAAGAGAAACTTTTATGACAACACTGAACCTGGGAAATCTGGCGACCTTCCGGCTGGTCGTACAGCGCGGCAGCTTTTCTGCCGCCGCCGACGCGCTGGGGATCTCCCAACCTGCCGTCAGCCTGCAGGTACGTCAGCTGGAGCAGTTTTTACAGACCAGGCTGCTGGAGCGAACCGGACGTGGGATCAAGGCGACGGCGGCAGGAATGGCATTGCTGGCCCACAGCGAGCAGATCGATCGGGCGGTGAATAGCGCGGTGCAGTCGGTCAGCGCATTCAGTCAGGAGGTTAATGGATCGTTGACGCTGGGGACAGGCGCGACGGCCTGCATTCATCTTCTTCCACCGCTGCTGCAGCATCTTCGTCAGCAGCACCCGCTGCTGACGGTGGGGGTGACCACCGGCAACACGCTGGATATCGTCCGCGCGGTGGAAGAAAACCGGCTCGATCTCGGGCTGGTCACGCTGCCCGTGCAGGGGCGCAGTCTGGCGGTGACTGCGATGTTAGATGAGGAGTTCGTGACCATCTATGCCAGCCGCGAGACGGAGATGCCGGCGGTTTATACTCCCGCCGAGCTGCAGGCGCAGCCGCTCATTGCCTTCGAGGCGGGTAGCGGCACGCGGGATCTGATTGACCGCTGGTTCCGCTCGGCGGGACTGGCGGTGACGCCGGTAATGCAGTTGGGGAGCATCGAGGCGATTAAGCGCATGGTGCGGGCAGGGCTGGGCTACAGCATCGTGCCCCGCATGGCGGTGGAGCGGGTGGAGGATCGCGACGGATTACGCGTACACTCGCTGGCGCCGCGGCTATACCGACAGCTGGCGGTAGTCATGCGTCAGGACAAAATTGTGACAAAAGGTATCGCTGAAATGCTGCGCCTGCTGCATACCGTGCGCTTATAAATCGCCGACGGCAAAATTACCGCATCAAAGACAGTACTTCAGCAGCGAGCGGCTCTGCCTGCGGAGTGTGGCGCTTGCAGTATTAGAATCAAAGGATTACTCGCGGGGGGAGGGCTCGACGGTGAGCGATGACTCCTGCGACGCTTTTTTATCCTGATGATGGTACCAGGCGCCGATGGAGGAGTAGACAAAGCGTCCAAAGAAGAAGAGAAAGCTGAGGTAATGACTCCAATTTACTGATAGTGTTTTATGTTCAGATAGTGCCCGATGACTTTGTCATGCAGCTCCACCGATTTTGAGAACGACAGGGACTTCCTGCCCAGCCTTGCCAGATGCTGTCTCAGATTCAGGTTGTGTCGCTCAATTCGCTGCGTGTAACGCTTACTGATGACGTGCAGTTTTCCCTTCAGACGTGACTCATACATCGGCCAGCCGTCCGTCATCCATACCACCACGTCAAAAACTGACAGCAGGCTCAGAAGACGCTCCAGTGTGGCCATAGTGCGTTCACCGAAAACGTGGGCTACCACCGCCCTGCGTATCCTGTCATACGCGTAAAACAGCCAGCGCTGACGTGATTTTGCACCGACGTAGCCCCATTGCTCGTCCATCTCCGCACAGACAATGACATCACTGCCCGGCTGTATCCGGGAGGTTACTGACTGCGGCCTGAGTTTTTTAAATGGCGCAAAATGGTGTTGAGGCCCACGCCCATTAGTCGTGCGGTGGCACGGCAACCGACGCCGTTCATAGCCATATCAATGATTTTCTGGTGTGTACCGGGCTGAGAAGCGGCATAAGTGAAGGTGAGCTGCCATGTTTTACGGCAGTGAGAGCAGAGATAACGTTGATGCCCGGCAGTACTTTTGCCATTACGCATCACGCCTTCAGTAGCGGAACAGGAGGGACAGCAGACGGAGACTGAAGCCACGGGAGCACCTCAAAAACACCATTATACACTAAATCAGCAAGTTGGTAGCATCACCGAAAGCTGATAAGCAGTACGATACGGGTCATGCGACGGTTAAATCGATGTCGTTTACGCATACTGGGTGCCTGACTCACAAAAGGATCCTTGAAGTATACCCGAAGATGGGCGATGGGGGTATTAAGGCACAGGAACGAGATGGGGTCAATTGATGCAGATGTAAAAGTGCGGCAGTGAAAACATTAATTAATGTTATATAAGATAATCGTCGTATTTACATGCTCACTTTATTAGCCGTGAAATGTCGGGAAAAATAAGATTTATTAATGTTGGCGTCAGCATTTGTTGATTTATATCAATAGTCTCCTTCTCTTGGCCACTAAAATCAGCGGACGTTACCGTGTCGTTATTATTTACGCGGTCAGCATGGGTGGTTGGATGCCTGCCTGAATATGCCTCGCGGGAGCAGAGGCACTCTGTAGAGCACCTATGAATTTATTAAAATACTATCAACAATATCGCGACAAGTGGTGGGCTTTACCGCTCGTTCTGCCTGCGCTGTTATTACCGGTCGCCAGATGGGCGAATACCTACACCATGCTCAATGGTCATATGGTATTTTTGTATTATCTTCCCCTGGCGCTGGTGCTCAGCCTGATGATGTTTTTTGGCTGGGCGGCGATCCCTGGCATTATTATTGGCCTGCTGTTAACTCTGGCCCACGGCATGATGTTTGAGCAGTCCATCGGTGTACTGTTCCATTTCCTTATCCCCTGCGTGCTCTGCTGGGGCGGCTACCGCATTTTTGTCCCCCAGCGTCAGCAGGTCTCACACGGCAACGTCCGACTGATGCCGCATCGTCTGTTCTGGCAAATGCTGCTCCCCTCGGTCATTTTTCTGATTTTGTCACAGATTGCCGAATATCTTGGACTCCATCCGCGCACAACGGAAATGACCGGCGTTACGCCATTTAGTTTACGTTCATTAATCACCTTTCAGGCGCTAATGGTAGGGTGCCTGACCGGCATGCCGCTGTGTTATTTTGTGTTACGGGTCATTCGTAATCCTTTTCATTTACGCGGCTTTATTTCTCAGGTTCGCTTACAAATTGATCCAAAAATAAAAAAAATTGAAATTATTTGCTGGGCGACGGTATTAATTCTGCTACTGTGGCTATTATTGATGCCGCTTAATGATAGCAGCACCATATTTAGTACGAATTATACGTTGTCATTGCTGATGCCGGTGATGCTCTGGGGTGCCATGCGTTTTGGCTATCGCTTTATCTCACTGATCTGGACGCCGGTGCTGATTGCCGTGATCCATTTTCATTACCGTTACTTACCAATTTACCCAAGCTATAACACCCAGTTGGCGATCACGTCATCAAGCTATCTGGTATTCTCGTTTATTGTCGCCTATACGGCGATGCTGGCGACACAGCAGCGGCTGATCTACGCTCGCGTCCGGCAGATGGCCTTCCTCGACCCGGTGGTTCATATGCCGAACTTGCGGGCGCTGAGCCGGGCGCTCAACGGCACGAGCTGGTCGACGCTCTGTTTTCTGCGCATTCCTGAGCTTGAATTGCTGGGGCGCCACTATGGGGTACTTTTGCGAATCCAGTATAAGCAAATGCTGGCGAACCACCTGAGAACGCTGCTGCAGCCCAACGAAGCGGTATATCATCTTGCCGGTCACGATTTAGTGTTCCGTCTCAATAGCGAAGGGCACCAGGCGCGCATTCACTTAATTGACCGCTCCCTGCGACAGTTCCGTTTCCACTGGGACGGGGTCCCCCTGCAGCCGCGGATCGGCATGAGCTATTGCAACGTTCGCTCGCCGGTCAAGCATCTGTATTTACTGCTTGGCGAGTTGAACACCATTGCCGACATGTCGTTAGCCAGCGGCCATCCGGAAAATTTACAGCGCCGCGGCGCGGGCCATGTTCAGCAGGATCTGAAAGATAAAGTCGTGATGATGAACCGCATTCTCAAAGCGCTGGAACATGACCATTTTGTCCTGATGGCGCAGCCTATCCAGGGCATTCGCGGCGATCGCTATCATGAAGTGCTGGTGAGGATGGAAGGGGAGTCGGGTGAGCTAACGGGGCCAAACGAGTTCTTGCCGGTGGCGCACGAGTTTGGGCTGTCCACGCGGGTGGACCAGTGGGTTATTGAGCATACGCTGGCCTTTATGGACGCCAACCGGCGGGCGCTGCCTGGTCTGCGGCTGGCGATCAATCTTTCTCCGGTGTCGCTGAGCCGCAGCCAGTTTCCTCAGGAGGTCGAAGCGCTGCTGCAGGCCTACAACATTGAGCCATGGCAGATTATTTTCGAGCTGACCGAGAACTACGCGCTCAGCAATCCCGAGCTGGTCTGCCAGACTTTAGAACATCTGCGGGCGCTGGGCTGCCGGGTGGCGATCGATGATTTTGGTACCGGCTACGCCAGCTACGCCCGGTTAAAAACAATGAACGTCGACATTCTTAAAATCGACGGCAGTTTTATTCGCAATCTGCTTGCCAGCAGTCTTGATTACCAGGTCGTGGACTCTATTTGTCGTCTGGCGCGTATGAAGAACATGCAGGTGGTGGCCGAATATGTGGAGTCGCCGGAAATACGTCAGGCGGTCATCACGCTGGGGATCGATTATATGCAGGGCTATGATATCGGGGTAC
Organism: Klebsiella sp. P1927; assembly: GCF_018204675.1. Lineage (NCBI taxonomy): Bacteria > Pseudomonadati > Pseudomonadota > Gammaproteobacteria > Enterobacterales > Enterobacteriaceae > Klebsiella > Klebsiella sp. P1927. The sequence goes on from NZ_CP073377.1 coordinate 1,082,789, forward strand.
CGGTACCTCTGACGCAGTTGGCGGAGGAGATGACCGGCTGAGCAGCAAAAAGCCGGGCGTAAGCGCCCGGCTCGGTTGATAGCCAGAGATACGATCAGGCGTCTGGCTCTTCTTCAGCAATCTTCAGCATCCATTCCGGCACGCCTTCCCAGTACTGTTGCTCTTTTTCCAGATCCAGCAGCACCAGCGCATTCTGGCTAAACCAGTTGTGCGGAAACGTCAGCGTCCAGTGGTGAGCTTCCGTCTGCAGGCGCAGCGTCGGCGGCGTAGTGGTAGCCTGACGCTGATTATTCAGCAGTACGCCCAGGCGCAGTAGCTGAATTAGCGGCAGAAACTGCTTTTTCCTGAATAGCGTAAAGCGCGGCAGATCGTCGAGCTTGATCGCTTTGCGATGATAGCGTACGAGGGTGGCCATCAGCATCTGCTGCTCCTGATTGAAGCCCGGCAGGTCGCTATTTTGGAGAATGTAGGCCGAGTGACGATGCATGCCGCTGTGGTTGATATTCAGCCCTACCTCATGGAGCATCACCGCCCATTTCAACAGCGCCGCGAGGTGCGGATTGGCCAGCTTGGGATTCTGCTCCTGCCACTGCTCCAGCATCTGGGTGGTAGTTTCCAGTACCCGGCGCGCCTGTTCGCGATCGATGTTGTACTGATTTGCCAGACTCTGTGCCGTGCGGCTACGAATATCCTGGTGGCGGAAGCGGCCTTCCATCTCGTACAGGACACCTTCGCGCAGCGCGCCATCGGACAGACGAAGTTCTTTGATGGCCAGCGCGTCAAACACACCGCAGAGGATCGCCAGCCCAGGCGCAAAGACCGCTTTACGGTCTTCTGAGAGACCGGGCAGACTGAGCGCGTCGAAGTTTTTATGCTTCAACAGCTCATTTACCAGCATCTCGAGGCGCTCCGGCGTAATAAATCCGTCCTTCTCGCCCATCGCCACCAGCACTTCCTGGGCGGCTTTAATGGTGCCGGAGGCGCCCAGCGCCACGGTCCATCCCTGAATACGGAACTGCCAGGCCAGCGTCTCCAGCTTCTGCACCGCCGCCAGGCGCGCGCGCTGGAAGTTTTCTTTATTGATAACGCCGCCAGGGAAATAGGCCTGCGAGAAGCTCACGCAGCCCATGCGGCGGCTTTCCACCAGGCGGGGCTCAAAATCTTCGCCAATGACCAGCTCGGTTGAACCACCGCCGATATCAATCACCAGCTTGCGGCCGCGCTCCGGCTGCGTGTGCTCAACGCCCATAAAAATCAGGCGCGCTTCTTCATTACCGGAGATGATCTCGATCGGGTAGGGGATCACTTTTTCCGCGCGTTTAAGAAACTCCGCCGCGTTGGTCGCCTGACGCAGCGTATGCGTCCCGACGATACAGACGCTGGAGGGGGAGAACCCCTGCAGGCGTTCGGCAAACAGCGACAGGCAGTTCAGCCCACGGGTCATGGCTTCTTCGCTCAACACCGAGTTTTCATCGAGGCCATCGGCCAGATGTACGCGCTGTTTCAGGCGTCCGATGATCTGCATGGCGCCGTCGACGACACGGGCGATCACCATATGAAAACTGTTCGAACCAAGGTCAACCGCAGCGAACTCCTGCGGCCGAGGGGTGTTATCGTTTATTGGCATAGGTTAGTCGGGTTGTTCGAGTGATTTGAGATAATCGTAAATCGCCATTTGCGCGCGCACTTTACGGCGATTGCCGCGCGGCACATAGCGGTTACTCAGTTCTTTATCAAGATAGCGCGCTTTTACCGTATCGTTGAACAGGATATCAAAAATATCCAGCACCCGCTGCTTCAGACGCGGATCGAGCAGCGGAGCGGCAACTTCGATGCGATAATCGATGTTACGCGTCATCCAGTCGGCAGAGGAGAGCCAGACCTGTTTATCGCCACCGTTTTCAAAACAGTAGACCCGGTCGTGCTCGAGGAAACGGTCCACAATACTGATGACGCGGATATTTTCGCTGATACCTTCCAGACCCGGGATCAGCGAGCACATGCCGCGGATCAGCAGATTAACCGGCACGCCGGAGCTGGAGGCGGCATACAGTCGGTCCACCAGACCTTTATCCACCAGGTTGTTCAGCTTCAGCGTAATCCCGGACGGTTGCCCGTTTTGCGCATTGGCGATCTCGCGATCGATCATCTCATACAGCAGACGACGCGAGTTCTGCGGCGACACCAACAGGTAGTCGAAGCTAACCGGACGATAGGGGTTCTCGATAAAGTTAAACACCCGGCGGACTTCATTGGTAATGCGCGCATCGGCGGTTAACAGCGAATAGTCGGTGTAGATCCGCGCCGTCTTCTCGTTAAAGTTACCGGTGCCGATGTGGGCGTAGCGCACCACCTCATCGCCTTCTTTACGCGAGATAAGGAACAGCTTGGCGTGGATCTTCAGACCTGGCGCAGAGAAGATAACGTGGACTCCGGCTTCCGTCAGGCGTTTCGCCCAGTGAATGTTAGCCTCTTCATCGAAGCGCGCCTGCAGCTCCACCACTACGGTGACTTTCTTACCGTTGTGGGCGGCGTGGATCATCGCGTCAATAATGCGCGAATCCTTGGCCACGCGGTAAATGTTGATTTTGATCGCCAATACGCTGGGGTCGAAGGAGGCCTGACGCAGCAGCTCCAGCACGTGCTCAAAGGTGTGATAGGGATAGTAGAGCAGCACGTCGCGTTCGCGAATGGCGTCGAAGCCGTTGCGGAATTTATCAAACCACAGATGACGCAGGCGCGGCATAGGCTTATTGACCAGATTGGCCTTACCCACATTCGGGAAGCCGATAAAGTCTTTAAAGTTGTGGTAGCGGCCGCCCGGCAGCATCGAGTCGTAGTTGGAGATGGAGAGCTTATCGCGCAGCATTTCGACCATCGCATCCGGCATATCGCGCTGGTAGACGAAGCGAACCGGCTCGGCGGTCAGGCGCTGCTTGAGGCTGGAGGACATCAGCTCCATCAGGCTCGACTCCATCTCATGCACCAGATCGTACTCGGCGTCACGGGTCATCTTCATCGAGTAGGCGTTCAGCGCATCGTAATCAAAGAAGCCTTTAAAAATATCGTCCAGGCAATAGCGCAGGATGTTATCCAGGAGGATCATTGGCTTGCGGCGACGCGGCGCTTCCGGCGGCAGGTTCACGAAGCGCGGCACTTTATCCGACGGTATTTCCAGCAGAGCATAGTTGATGTTTTCCCCGCGGATAATCTCCACCGCCAGATAGGTGTAATCATCTTTCAGGAACTGCACGAGGTCCGTTTCGCGGTTGATCAGGATCGGCGAGATATGCTGGCGTAAATACTGCTTGAAGTAGTTGCGCAGCCAGGCCTGCTGATTGACGGACAGCTGGCGCTCGTTGATCAGGAAGATCTGGTTACGCGCCATCTCCAGCAACAGTTCATTATACAGACTATCGAATTCCTGATCGGCCTTCAGAACGCGGGCCTGAATTTTGCCTAACAGGTGGCGAGAATGGGCGGTACTGCCTTGTTCTTCACTGATAATAATCCGGCGCTTCAGCTCAGCGAAGCGCACTTTGTAAAACTCATCCAGGTTGTTGGAGTAAATCCCTAAGAAGCGCATGCGCTCAATCAGCGGGTTACTCTTGTCCGCCGCTTCCTGCAGCACGCGTTCGTTAAAAGACAACCAGCTGAGTTCTTTTTCGATGTATAGCTTTTCCTGGCCCATTACCGCTCACACTCCGTTTTACTCACAGGACGTAGACTATTATGACGAATTTTTCTGCGTAGCGATTTACTGTGTCACAACAATATGACAGTAAGAAGAATTATTTCTGTGAGATGTTTGATTAGTAAACACTTTTAATTAAAAAAAAGCCCCGCGATGTGCTCATGCGGGGCTGGTTGTTCATTCGTCGGCGGCATAGCCCTGCGGGGGAAGCTGTCGCTCATCCAGCCAGGCGTGGTTGCCTGCCATGCGCAGACGTCCATCGACGAACCAGCTGATGACCAGCGGATAAATGGCATGTTCCTGGGCCTGAACCCGCGCCGTGATTTCCTCCTCGCTGTCGCCAACGAAGACCGGCACCTTGGCCTGCAGGATAACCGGCCCACCGTCCAGCTCATCGGTGACGAAGTGCACCGAGGTACCGTGCTCCTCGTCACCGTTCTCCAGCACCTGACGATGAGTATGCAGGCCAGGATACTTCGGCAGTAGCGAGGGATGGATGTTCAGCAGACGTCCCTGATAGTGGCTGACGAACGCCGGGCTAAGGATACGCATATAGCCTGCCAGCACCACCAGATCCGGGGCGTAGGCGTCGATTTCATGCATCAGCTGACGATCGAACGCTTCCCGGTCGGCAAACTGACTTTGCGCCAGCGCATGGGCCGGGATGCCGGCCAGGCGCGCGCGCTCAAGGCCGAACGCATCAGCCTTGTTACTGAATACCGCACGCAGGGTGCCGTTTATCTGTTTCCGGCCGCAGGCGTCGATGATCGCCTGCAAATTGCTGCCGCTACCGGAAATCAGCACCACGATGTTTTTCATGCAATGACCACACGCTGTTCGGAATCGGAGGCTTTGATATACCCGATTTTCCACGCGTTTTCACCTTTGTCATTCAGCAGGGCAATCGCTTTGTCCGCTTCCGCTGCCGGCAGGGCGATAATCATCCCTACGCCGCAGTTAAAGGTACGGTACATTTCATGCTGGCTGACGTTACCGGCGGTTTGCAGCCAGTTGAAGACGGATGGCCACTGCCAGGAGGACTCATCGATGATCGCCTGGGTGTTATCCGGCAGCACGCGCGGAATGTTTTCCCAGAAGCCGCCGCCGGTCAGGTGGGCAATAGCGTGGACGTCAACGCTGGCGATCAGATCAAGCACCGATTTCACATAGATGCGGGTTGGCGCCAGCAGATGGTCGGCCAGCGGTTTACCGTCAAGGTCGGTAGTTTGTGGGTCAACGCCGCTAACCTCAATGATCTTACGCACCAGCGAATAGCCGTTAGAGTGCGGGCCGCTGGACGCCAGCGCCACCAGCACGTCGCCATCGGTCACTTTGCTGCCGTCGATGATTTCTGATTTTTCCACTACCCCGACGCAGAAACCCGCCACGTCGTAATCTTCGCCGTGGTACATCCCGGGCATCTCTGCGGTTTCACCACCGACCAGCGCGCAACCGGACTGCAGGCAGCCTTCGGCGATGCCGTTGATGACGCTGGCTGCGGTATCGACGTCCAGTTTACCGGTGGCGTAATAATCCAGGAAAAACAGCGGCTCAGCGCCCTGAACCACCAGGTCGTTCACGCACATGGCGACCAGGTCGATACCGATGGTGTCGTGACGCTTCAGATCCATTGCCAGACGCAGCTTGGTACCGACGCCGTCGGTGCCGGAGACCAGTACCGGCTCGCGGTATTTCTGCGGCAGTGCGCACAGCGCGCCGAATCCGCCCAGTCCCCCCATCACTTCCGGGCGACGGGTTTTCTTCACCACGCCCTTAATACGGTCGACGAGAGCGTTGCCTGCATCAATATCCACGCCGGCATCTTTATAGCTGAGAGAGGTTTTATCGGTCACTGCGAAGTCTCCACGCGTTTGCGGTAAGCAAGAAAAATCGGCGCAATTCTAACAGGGAAAGCAAACGTTTGCGAGCCTGCTTTACAGTTGGCGTAAAACCGCTGATGAATGGTTAAATTTGATACTGCTCACGAAAATGAAACCGGGTACAGTCTGGTGCTTGCCTCTACGTAAAGGAATCCTCATTATACGACTGAAACCGGTTTCCGTGTTGGTTTGCCACGCATTTTGTCGGTGATTGACGCGGGTCAGGAGAGGGATGAATGAAGATTGCGGCATTTGATATCGGTGGCACCGCGTTAAAGATGGGCGTGATGGCCCGCGACGGCAGGCTGCTGGAAACCGCCAGGCAGTCAATCAATGACAGCGATGGCGATCGGATCTTACAGGCAATGCTGTCGTGGCTGGCGGCCCATCCGTCGTGTGAAGGAATAGCCATCAGCGCGCCGGGCTATATCGATCCGCACAGCGGTCTTATCACCATGGGCGGCGCTATCCGTCGATTTGATAACTTCGCCATGAAATCGTGGCTCGAGACGCGAACCGGGCTGCCGGTCTCGGTGGAAAACGACGCCAACTGTGTGCTGCTGGCCGAGCGCTGGCAGGGCAAAGCGGCGGAGATGGCCAATTTTCTGGTGCTCACTATCGGTACTGGCATCGGTGGGGCGATTTTCTGCCAACACCAGCTGATCAACGGGGCGCGTTTTCGTGCCGGCGAATTCGGCTATATGCTTACCGACCGTCCCGGCGGACGCGATCCTCGTCGCTATTCAATGAATGAGAACTGCACTCTGCGGGTGCTGCGCCATCGCTATGCGCAACATATTGGCGCGCCGCTGGATAGCGTGACAGGCGAACTGATTTTCGACCGCTATGACGCCGGCGACCCGGTTTGTCAGCGTCTGGTCGCCGAGTTCTTCAATGGCCTGGGCCATGGCCTTTATAACCTCGTCCATATCTTCGATCCGCAGACCATTTTTATCGGTGGCGGCGTTGTGGAACGCCCAGGATTTCTGACGCTACTGCGCCAGCATCTGGCCTGGTTCGGCATTGCCGACTATCTCGATACCGTCAGTCACGGTAACGATGCCGGCCTGATTGGTGCGGTTTACCATTTTAATCAGCTGTATCGTTCGCCAGACGACGATCGACATTAGGGAGAGACTATGTCCGGATTTAAAGCAGGTTTTCTGTGGGGCGGCGCGGTCGCAGCGCATCAGTTAGAGGGCGGCTGGCAGGAGGGCGGCAAGGGGATCAGCGTGGCGGATGTGATGACCGCCGGCGCCCACGGCGTGCCGCGGGAAATTACCGACGGCGTGGTGGCCGGGAAAAACTACCCGAACCATGAGGCGATCGATTTTTATCATCGTTATCCACAGGACCTGGCGCTGTTTGCCGAGATGGGCTTCAAATGTTTTCGCACCTCGATTGCCTGGACGCGTATTTTCCCGCAGGGCGATGAGCTGGAGCCCAACGAGGCTGGCCTGCAGTTTTATGATGATCTGTTCGACGAATGCCTGAAACACGGCATTGAGCCAGTCATTACGCTGTCGCATTTTGAAATGCCTTATCACCTGGTCACCGAGTACGGCGGCTGGCGCAACCGCAAGCTAATCGACTTTTTCGTGCGCTTTGCCAGGGTCGTCTTCACCCGCTATCAACATAAAGTGAAGTACTGGATGACCTTTAACGAGATCAACAACCAGGCCAACTTCCATGAGGACTTTGCCCCCTTCACCAACTCCGGTTTGAAATATTTGCCGGATGAAGACCGGGAACCGGTGATGTACCAGGCCGCGCACTATGAGCTGGTGGCCAGCGCCCTGGCGGTGAAAGCGGCGCGCGAGATCAACCCGGCGCTGCAGATTGGCTGCATGATCGCTATGTGCCCCATCTATCCGCTGACCTGCGCCCCGGACGATATGATGATGGCGATGAACGCCATGCACCGCCGTTACTGGTTTACCGACGTCCACGTGCGCGGTCGCTATCCGCAGCATCTGCTCAACTATTTTGCCCGCCGCGGCTTTACTCTGGATATCACCGAAGCCGATCGTCAGGCGTTAACCGAGGGCTGTGTCGACTACATTGGCTTTAGCTACTATATGTCGTTCGCTACCAAAGCCACCGAAGACAACCCCTTGCTTGATTATGATGAAACCACCAGCCTGGTCTCCAACCCGTACGTCAAAAAGTCGGACTGGGGCTGGCAGATTGACCCGGTCGGCCTGCGCTATTCGCTGAACTGGTTCTGGGATCACTACCAGCTGCCGCTGTTTATTGTCGAAAACGGCTTTGGCGCGATTGATGTCCGCGAAGCGGACGGCAGCGTCAATGACCAGTATCGTATCGATTATCTCTCCGCCCATATCGCGGAGATGAAAAAGGCGGTGGTCGAGGATGGCGTCGATCTGATGGGCTACACCCCCTGGGGCTGTATCGATCTGGTTTCCGCCGGCACGGGGGAAATGAAAAAACGCTACGGCTTTATTTATGTCGATAAAGATAATGAAGGCAATGGCACGTTGGCACGCAGCCGGAAAAAGTCCTTTGCCTGGTATCAGCAGGTAATTGCCAGCAACGGGGAGAAGCTGTCGTAGTCGGGTGGCGCTAACGCTTAACCGACCTACAATACACGTAGGCCCGCGTAAGCGTATGGACTGCACCCCGCACCCAAGCCGGAGCCTCGCCTCCGGTTTTTTTGTCTCTAAATCACTTTGCTTGATATACGTCAAGCAAGATGGGTATGGCACAATCCGCAAAAAGCGGTATAATCCCGCGATTTTTTTTGTGGCTGCCCCTCAGAGGAGAAAGAGAATGAAGATTGTGGAAGTCAAACACCCACTCGTCAAACACAAGCTGGGCCTGATGCGCGAGCACGACATCAGCACCAAACGCTTCCGTGAACTCGCCTCAGAAGTGGGCAGCTTACTGACTTATGAAGCCACCGCCGATCTGGAGACTGAGAAAGTCACTATTGAAGGCTGGAACGGTCCGGTGGAAGTCGAGCAGATCAAGGGCAAGAAAATTACCGTTGTGCCTATCCTGCGCGCTGGCCTCGGCATGATGGAAGGGGTGCTGGAGCACGTGCCAAGCGCGCGTATCAGCGTAGTCGGTATCTATCGCAATGAAGAAACCCTCGAGCCGGTGCCTTACTTCCAGAAACTGGTGTCTAACATCGATGAACGTATGGCGCTGGTCGTTGACCCGATGCTGGCCACCGGTGGGTCGATGATCGCCACTATCGATCTGCTGAAAAACGCCGGCTGCACCAGCATCAAGGTGCTGGTGCTGGTGGCGGCACCGGAAGGGATTGCCGCGCTGGAGAAAGCCCACCCGGACGTTGAGCTGTACACCGCCTCTGTCGATAAGGGACTGAACGAGCACGGGTATATCATTCCCGGTCTCGGCGATGCCGGCGACAAGATTTTTGGAACGAAATAAAATATACCGCGAAAAAAGCCGACTTTGAGAGTCGGCTTTTTTTTGAATAAAAGTAATCCACAGCAAATAACAGACGACTCTCAGAGGAATACACTATGACGCGCCGTGCCATCGGGGTGAGTGAAAGACCGCCGCTTTTACAGACAATCCCGCTTAGTTTGCAACATCTGTTCGCCATGTTTGGCGCAACGGTACTGGTGCCTATTCTGTTCCACATTAACCCGGCCACCGTCCTGCTGTTCAACGGCATCGGTACGCTGTTGTACCTCTTTATCTGTAAAGGCAAAATTCCCGCTTATCTGGGATCAAGCTTCGCTTTTATCTCCCCGGTGCTGCTGCTGTTGCCGCTGGGCTACGAAGTGGCGCTGGGCGGCTTTATTATGTGCGGCGTGCTGTTCTGCCTCGTCTCCTTTATTGTCAAAAAAGCCGGTACCGGCTGGCTGGATGTGATGTTCCCGCCGGCGGCGATGGGCGCCATCGTGGCGGTTATCGGCCTCGAACTGGCGGGCGTGGCGGCTAATATGGCCGGGCTGCTGCCGGCCGACGGCCAGTCACCGGACAGTAAAACCATTATTATCTCGATGGTGACCCTGGCGGTGACGGTGTTCGGATCCGTGCTGTTCCGCGGCTTCCTGGCGATTATTCCGATCCTGATCGGCGTGCTGGTGGGCTATGCGCTGTCGTTTGTGATGGGCGTGGTCGATACCACCCCGATCGCCGAGGCGCACTGGTTCGCGCTGCCGACTTTCTACACTCCGCGCTTTGAGTGGTTTGCTATCTTCACCATACTGCCCGCCGCGCTGGTGGTGATTGCCGAGCACGTGGGGCATCTGGTGGTGACCGCCAATATCGTTAAGCGCGATCTGATCCGCGACCCGGGCCTGCATCGTTCGATGTTTGCCAACGGCCTGTCGACGATCGTTTCCGGCTTCTTCGGTTCGACGCCCAACACTACCTACGGTGAAAATATCGGCGTGATGGCGATTACCCGGGTCTACAGCACCTGGGTAATCGGCGGCGCGGCGATCATTGCGATTCTGCTCTCCTGCGTCGGCAAACTGGCGGCGGCTATCCAGATCATCCCGGTGCCGGTGATGGGCGGCGTTTCCCTGCTGCTGTACGGGGTGATCGGCGCCTCGGGGATCCGCGTACTGATTGAATCGAAGGTGGATTACAGTAAAGCGCAGAATCTGATCCTCACCTCCGTGATCCTGATCATCGGCGTTAGCGGCGCTAAAGTGCACATTGGCGCCGCCGAGCTGAAAGGGATGGCGCTGGCGACTATCGTGGGCATCGCCCTCAGCCTGATTTTCAAGCTTATCAGCGTCCTGCGTCCGGAAGAGGTGGTCCTCGACGCGGCGGATAGCGAAGAGTTTAAATAACGATCGCCTGACCGGGCGGCGATCCCGCCCGGTTCTCTCCTGACCTAAATCTGTGGTAAACTCTTCGCGTTTTTCTGTAAGCCTATGTTGAGGTCCATCTGAACGCACCGGCACAGCTCTCTTTGCCACTGTATCTTCCTGACGACGAAACCTTCGCGAGTTTCTGGCCGGGTGATAATCCTTCCCTACTTGCCGCCCTCCAGAACGTACTGCGCCAGGAACACAGCGGGTACATTTATATCTGGTCACGTGAAGGGGCAGGTCGTAGCCACCTGTTACACGCCGCCTGCGCGGAGCTTTCCCAGCGCGGGGATGCGGTAGGCTACGTGCCGCTGGATAAACGGACGTGGTTTGTGCCCGAGGTGCTGGAGGGGATGGAACAGCTGGCGCTGGTGTGCATCGATAACATCGAGTGCGTCGCCGGCGATGAGCCCTGGGAGATGGCCATCTTTAATCTCTATAACCGGATCCTGGAATCAGGCAAAACCCGGCTGCTGATCACCGGCGATCGGCCGCCGCGGCAGCTGAATCTTGGCCTGCCGGATCTGGCCTCACGGCTGGACTGGGGGCAGATCTATAAGCTGCAGCCGCTGTCGGATGAAGACAAACTGCAGGCGCTGCAGCTGCGCGCCAGACTGCGCGGCTTCGAGATGCCTGAAGATGTGTGCCGCTTCCTGCTGAAGCGGCTGGATCGCGAGATGCGTTCGCTGTTTATGACCCTCGATCAGCTGGATCATGCCTCGATTACCGCTCAGCGCAAGCTGACGATCCCCTTCGTGAAAGAGATCCTTAAGCTTTAGTCCGCCAGGGGAGTCAGCTCCTGCTCCGTCAGCCCGGTCAACCGGGCGACCAGGTCGCGCGGAAGGCCGCTGTGCAGCATAGCGACAGCGATGCGCTGCGCCTCTTCTTTCCGTCCTTCCTGACGGCCTTGCGCCAGGCCCCGCTCCAGCCCCTGTTGTTCCAGATATTCCGCAATCGTCATCAACGTCTCCTTATGCTGCGGCGTACGTAACGCCAGCTCGCGAATGAATTTAATCGGCTCGCGCGTGTTGCCTGCCTGTACCAGATAGTGCATCAGGGCTTGTACCTGCGATTCCGTCGCCAGTCCAGTCAATAATAATTCGCTCAGCTTGTCGAGGAGCTGCGCCAGATCGCGTTGTCGAATATGTTTTTGCAGTAACTCCAGCGTTGCCATGCGCTGGTGGGTGGCAATCTCGTCATCCGGAATGACGGTTATGTCCGCCAGCGGAAACGCCCCGTGATAAAGGTGGCCGGCCAGCTCCGGAGCGACGAATTCATCGAGCCAGCGCAGAGAGAACGGATAGGGGCTCACCAGACCGTGGTAGAAGAGAACAGGGATCACCAGCGGCAGGCGATCGTGGCCGGCATCGAGATGGCGCTGCATGGCGGCGATGGCGTAGCGCATCAGACGAAAGGCCATATGCCGGTCGGGCGTGCTCTGGTGTTCGATAAGCGCATAAATATAACCGTCGCCCGCCGTGGTTTTCAGGGAATACAAAATGTCGGCGTAAAAGGGACGCAGATCGTCTTCGACAAAATGCCCGGACTCGAGATGCAGTGTACGCAGATCGCACACTTTAAGCAGCGTCTCGGGCAGATACAGCTGCAGGAAATCACGGGCGGTATCGGGATGGGAGAGGTAGGTCTTAAACACGGCGTCATGGGGCGTGGAGGTCGGCTTTTTCATGTTCATCCGTCCAGTGGATTGAGCGATGGATGAACAGTAGCACCGTCCGGCGGGCGGGAGATATTGGCGTGAAAGATCTGGAATCGCCCACGTAAAAAAAGCGCCGCGCAAGCGCGGCGCGGGTGAGTTAGCTTACGATCTCAAGAACCTGTTCCGGCGGGCGGCCAATACGCGCCTGGCCGCGGCTGACGACGATAGGGCGCTCGATGAGTTTCGGATTGTCGACCATCGCCTGTATCAGCGCCGCGTTGCTGAGAGCCGGGTCGGCCAGATTGAGCGATTTATACAGATCCTCTTTCTGGCGCATGAGCTCGCGGGGGCTCTCCATACCCAGCAGCTGCAGCAGCTGGCGCAGCGTCCCGGCATCCGGTGGCGTCTCAAGATAAAGCACCACCTCAGGATCGATGCCGCGGCTCTGCAGCAGGCTCAGCGTTTCGCGGCTCTTGGAGCAGCGTGGGTTATGGTAAATTTTTACCGCGTCGGTCATGGGGTCTCCTTACATTTTTTGATAGGGACGGAAGCGAGCCTGCAGATCGCGTAGCTGATCGATACGGGCATCGTAACGTGCCTGCTGCAGGCTACCGAGTTTCACCTGCGAGCTGGCGCTGCTGAGCAGGGAAATCGCCTGCTCCAGCTGGCCGACCAGCGCCATGCTTTCAGCCCGCGCCGCCAGCTCCTGATCGCGATTGCCCAGCGCGCCTTCCGCCTGGGCCAGCAGGTCCCAGCCGTTGCCATCCTCTTTATAGGTAAAGGTATACCGGTTCAGAATGGTCGCCGCTTCCCCGGGCTGCCCGCCCTGCAGCAGGGCGTTGGCCAGGTTCAGCTGCAGCACCGGATTAGTACGCAGCTCGCGGGCGTTTTTAAGGCGATTGATGGCGTCGCTGGTTTTCTTCTGTCCGAGGTCGATATCGGTGGCCAGATCGAGATACCAGGCATTTTGCGGGTCGGCGTTGAGCAGCGGCTGCAGCGTTTTGCGTGCCTGGTCAAAGTTATTGCTTTCCATCGCCAGCAGAGCGCGACCATACTGGGCGGCATGCTGTTGGCGGATATTGCCTTTATCCCAGGCGTTCAGCAGATCGGTGCCCAGCTTGTTGTCGCCGTTGGTGTACATCCCGAGGGTACGCGCCTTCGCCAGATAGAAGTCCGCCGAGGACTGTACCACCACCGGGCGCATCTGGTTGGCGCGGTTACGGGCATCGGCCAGTCGGCTTTCCGGCAGGGGGTGGGTGAGCAACATTTCCGGCGGTCGCGTCGAGTAGCGCGACTCGTCAAGCAGTTTACCCATAAACATCGGCATAGCCTGCGGGTCGAAACCCGAGCGCTGCAGAACCTGAATGCCAATCCGGTCGGCTTCTTCTTCGTTCTGGCGGGTGAAGCTGATCATACCCTGCTGAGTACCGGCCAGCGTCCCGGTCAGGGCCGCCATTCCGGCCTGCGGGCTGGCCATCGCCAGCAAAATTGAACCCAGCGCGCCGACCCAGGTCAGCGGCGCGTTGCGCTTCTGATCTTCCATCGCGCGGGCGAGATGCCGCTGCGTCACGTGGGAGATTTCGTGCGCCATGACAGAGGCCAGTTCGCTCTCGTTATCAGAGTAGCGGAACAGGGCGGAGTGGAGGACCACATTGCCGCCGAAGAAGGCGAAGGCGTTGATCTGGTCGTTATTAATCAAATAGAAGTGGAACGGGGTACGCACCGAGTTGGCGTGAGCCACCAGACGCATACCCAGCCCGTTGATATATTGCACCAGCAGAGGGTCGTTGATCAGCGGCGCGCTACCGCGCAGTTGGCGGACGTAGTAATCCCCCATCTGCATTTCCTGACCGATTGACAGCGTGCTTCCTGCGGAGGTTCCCATGTCCGGCAGGGTATCTGCGGAGTCAGCAAAAGCAGGACCTATCGAACCCAGCGTCAGCGACGCGATCGCGGTCGCCACCAGCGTTTTCTTCAACTGCCTGAACATAACCTCTGTCCTGTAATGTGGGTGTGCCAGTTTGACCGATTGTGCGGCGTAATGTTCCCTGGCCGCATCCCAGCGAGTTTAGCTGGCGTTGGCCGCCTTGAAAATATGTTCTTCATGGCGGAGAACGGTTTGACTGCGGCGCATCAAAAAGCGAAGTCTTTTTTGTGACATTTCGATACAATTCCCCGGATTGTCGCCGCTTGGCCCTTCAGGGAAGGTTTTATGCTTGAGATGTTAATGCAGTGGTACCGCCGTCGATTCAGCGACCCTGAGGCGATAGCGCTGCTGGTTATTTTGCTTGCCGGTTTCGGCATTATGTTCTTTTTCAGCGGCCTGCTGGCCCCGTTGCTGGTGGCTATCGTGCTGGCCTATCTGCTGGAGTGGCCGACCGTTCGTCTGGAGCGCATCGGTCTGTCGCGCACCTGGGCCACCTCGCTGGTGCTGATCCTCTTTGTGGGCATCCTGCTGTTGCTGGCCTTTGTGGTGCTGCCGGTAGCCTGGCAGCAAGGGATCTACCTCATCCGCGATATGCCGGGCATGCTAAATAAGCTCTCTGATTTCGCCGCCACGCTGCCGCGGCGCTATCCGGCGTTAATGGATGCCGGCATTATCGATGCGATGGCGGAAAATATGCGCACCCGGATGCTGACGGTGGGCGACTCGGTGGTTAAGTACTCTCTGGCCTCGCTGGTGGGGTTACTCACCCTGGCGGTCTATCTGGTGCTGGTGCCGCTGATGGTCTTCTTCCTGCTGAAGGATAAAGAGCAGATGCTCAACGCGGTGCGCCGCGTTCTGCCGCGCAATCGCGGGCTTGCCGGGCAGGTGTGGAAAGAGATGAACCAGCAGATCACCAACTACATTCGCGGCAAGGTGCTGGAGATGATTGTCGTCAGCGTCGCCACCTGGATAGGCTTTATTCTCTTTGGCCTCAACTACTCGTTGCTGCTGGCGGTGCTGGTGGGCTTCTCGGTGCTGATCCCCTATATCGGCGCGTTTGTGGTGACCATTCCGGTGGTGGGGGTGGCGCTGTTTCAGTTTGGCGCTGGCACCGAGTTCTGGAGCCTGTTTGCGGTCTATCTGATTATTCAGGGGCTGGACGGTAACCTGCTGGTTCCGGTGCTATTCTCGGAAGCGGTCAATTTACACCCGCTGGTAATTATCCTGTCGGTGGTGATCTTTGGCGGACTGTGGGGATTCTGGGGCGTCTTCTTCGCCATTCCGCTGGCCACGCTGATTAAAGCAGTGGTGCATGCCTGGCCGGATGGTTTGGCGGTCGACGACTAAGGCAATGAGAATAAAAAAAGACGCCGGGCGAGGGCTTCCTCTCCCGGCGTCTTGCTTTGCATCAGGCGTTTTCTTTCAGCCAGTTCAGCACCACGTCGTGGTGATTGCTGGTTTTAAAATCATCAAAGACGTGTTCGATTTTGCCATCGGCATCAATGAGGAAACTAATCCGGTGGATCCCGTCGTAGGTTTTCCCCATAAAGGATTTTTCGCCCCAGACGCCAAACTGCTCGCAAACCTGATGGTTTTCATCAGACAGCAGCGTAAAGTTCAGCAGCTCTTTTTCGGCGAAACGGGAGAGTTTTTCCGGTTTATCAGTGCTGATGCCCAGCACTTCAACGCCGGCTTTTTTCAGGTCGTCCATATTATCGCGCAAGCCGCACGCCTGGACGGTGCAGCCCGGGGTCATGGCTTTCGGGTAAAAATAAACCAGGACACGTTGTCCCTGGAAGTCGGTTAAATTTACTTCCTCGCCGTCCTGGTCCGGTAAGCTAAATTTCGGTGCGATATCACCGGCTTTCAGTGGGGTCATGGGTTAAACTCCATCCTGTTCATCATGCTGTGAATAATTAACGATGTTAATACTGCCTTGTGCGTTCAGTTCTGTACATAGGGCTTTGAACGCTTGTTCGATATTTGCTGCATTTTGCGTCGCAGGACTGTGGGCAGTTATCTGGATAAAAAGCTGCGCGGAATCGCCGTCTCCCGGCTGCGTGCGGGACACCAGCTCCGCAATATTCATATTCCATGTATCGCACAGGGCAGTAAAGCGCTCGATGATATGCGGTGAGTCCGGCACCTCAACCTGGACCCAAACGGTGTTTGGCATGGCCTGCGGCGGGCGCGCAGTGGTGCGTTTCATCACGATCAACAGCTCCAGCTCCGCGCCTTTCAGCGGCAGAGTTGATTCGATCAGGTTAATCGCATTCCACGACCCGGAAAGCAGCATGATAAACGTAAACTCATCACCGAGCATGGCCAGCCGGCTGTCTTCGATATTACAACCGCAGCTGCTGACGTGGCGAGTGATCGTATTCACGATGCCGGGACGGTCAGCCCCCAGGGCGGTAATAACCAGATAGTGTTGTAATGAGGCTGTCAAACCTGTTCTTCCTTTAAAAAGGTGAGGTAACATTAGGAAAGCATAAAAAAAACCGCCATACAACATCCCTGATGGCGTCGGGTCTCTTGCTTTTATTACAGCTCCAAACGTAACATTGAGAATCTTGTCGCACTTCTGCTCTGAGGATGGCCCATGTTCACGGGAAGTATTGTAGCGCTTGTCACGCCGATGGATGAAAACGGTAATGTCTGCCGGACAAGCCTGAAAAAACTGATTGATTACCATGTCGCCAACGGAACCTCGGCGATCGTTTCGGTAGGGACTACCGGTGAATCCGCAACGCTGAGCCATGAAGAGCATGGCGACGTGGTGATGATGACGCTGGAGCTGGCCGACGGGCGTATTCCGGTTATCGCTGGAACGGGAGCCAATGCAACCGCAGAGGCGATTAGCCTGACCAAACGTTTTAACGATAGCGGTGTTGTTGGCTGCCTGACGGTCACTCCTTATTATAACCGTCCGACCCAGGAAGGCCTGTTCCAGCACTTTAAAGCTATCGCCGAACATACTGACCTGCCGCAAATTCTGTATAATGTGCCGTCCCGTACCGGTTGCGATATGTTGCCGGAAACCGTTGGCCGTCTGGCGGAAATTAAAAATATTGTCGGTATTAAGGAAGCAACAGGGAACTTAAGTCGCGTTCACCAGATCAAAGAGCTGGTTTCAGACGACTTTATTCTGCTGAGCGGTGACGATGCGACCGGTATGGACTTCATGCAGCTCGGCGGCGTAGGCGTGATTTCTGTCACGGCCAACGTGGCGGCGCGCGAAATGGCCGACATGTGCCGTCTGGCGCTGGCGGGTCAATTTGCCGAAGCTCGTGCGATTAACCAGCGTCTGATGCCACTGCATACAAAATTATTTGTCGAACCCAATCCTATCCCGGTGAAATGGGGATGCAAGGCGTTGGGTCTTGTGGCGACCGATACGCTGCGCTTGCCGATGACGCCTATCACCGATCATGGTCGTGAAGCCGTCACTGCCGCGCTGAAGCATGCCGGTTTGCTGTAAAGTTTAGGGAGATTTGATGGCTTACTCAGTACAGAAGTCGCGCCTGGCGAAGGTTGCGGGTGTTTCGCTGGTTCTACTCCTCGCGGCCTGTAGTTCTGACTCGCGCTATAAGCGTCAGGTGAGCGGTGATGAGGCCTATTTACAGGCATCACCGTTGAGCGAACTTCATGCGCCGGCGGGGATGATCCTGCCGATTCAGGTGGGTGATTACAATATTCCGGTGGCTAACAGCACCGGCGCGGTCGGTAAAGCGCTGGACATTCGTCCGCCGGCGCAGCCGCTGGCGCTGGTGAGCGGTGCGCGGACCCAGTTTAACGGCGATACCGCGACGCTGATGGTCGAGAACGGCCGCAGCGGTTCGCTGTGGGCACAGGTCACCAGTATTCTTCAGTCGAAGAACTACGTTATCGCCAAGCGCGATGATGCGAGCCAGACGCTGAACACCGACTGGGTTGAGTGGAACCGTCTTGATGAAGATCAGCAGTATCGCGGTCGTTATCAAATCTCCGTCAAACCGCAGGGTTATCAGCAAGCGGTGGTCGTTAAGCTGGTGAATCTGGAGCAGGCGGGTAAACCGGTTGCCGATCCGGCGTCTCTGCAGCGCTACAGCACCGCTATGCTGAACGTCATTTCGGAAGGCCTTGACATGAATGCCACCAGCGCCCAGAACGCCGCCCAGCGCAGCGCGGGGGCCACCTTCGACGTGCAGAGCGCCGCCGACGATACCGGCCTGCCGATGCTCGTAGTTCGCGCGCCGTTTAACCTGGTGTGGCAGCGTCTGCCTGGCGCCCTCGAGAAAGTGGGGATGAAAGTGACCGACAGCACGCGCTCTCAGGGCAGCATGGCGCTGACCTATAAGCCGCTGTCTGACAGCAGCTGGCAGGAGCTGGGCGCACGTGACCCGCAGCTGGTCTCCGGCGACTACAAACTGCAGGTCGGCGACCTCGATAACCGCAGTAGCCTGCAGTTTATCGACCCGAAAGGCCACACCCTGACGCAGTCGCAAAATGACGCCCTGGTAGCCGTATTCCAGGCCGCATTTAACAAGTAATCAAAAGGGCTGGAGCAATCCGGCCCTTTTAATATATAGTGACGCAAACGTGTGCGTGGCCATATAATCCTGTAAATCGCCGCGTTAAGGCTGCTCCAGTCGCCTGACTGCAGTTCGCCCCGCAAGCGTACAGCATCCGCTCCAACGCCCGTTGCAGGATGTTATGTAAGACCGACACGTCATTTTTTGGCTCAATATCACTGGAGTAGTGAAAGATGAAAAAGCAAGCTGAGTTGTATCGTGGTAAGGCGAAGACAGTATACAGCACCGATAATCCGGACCTGCTGGTACTGGAATTCCGTAACGATACGTCAGCAGGTGATGGCGCGCGCATCGAGCAGTTCGATCGTAAAGGCATGGTGAACAACAAATTCAACCATTTCATTATGAGTAAACTGGCAGAAGCGGGCATCCCTACCCAGATGGAAGCGCTGCTCTCCGATACCGAATGTCTGGTGAAAAAACTGGATATGGTGCCGGTAGAGTGCGTGGTGCGTAACCGTGCGGCAGGCTCGCTGGTAAAACGTTTAGGCATTGAAGAAGGTATCGAGCTGAATCCGCCGCTGTTCGACCTGTTCCTGAAAAACGATGCTATGCACGATCCGATGGTCAACGACTCCTACTGCGAAACCTTCGGCTGGGTGAGTAAAGAGAATCTGGCGCGGATGCGCGAGCTGACCTACAAAGCCAACGACGTGCTGAAAAAACTGTTCGATGACGCCGGTCTGATTCTGGTGGACTTTAAGCTGGAGTTTGGTCTGTTCAAAGGCGAAGTGGTGCTGGGCGACGAGTTTTCGCCGGACGGCAGCCGCCTGTGGGATAAAAACACCCTCGATAAAATGGACAAAGACCGCTTCCGCCAGAGCCTTGGCGGCCTGATCGAAGCCTACGAAGAAGTGGCTCACCGCCTGGGCGTTAAGCTCGACTAACCCGCCCGCCGCCAGAAGATGGCCTCATCTTCTGGCGTCTCTTGCTGTTTCCTGTGGTAATCCTGCGCTGAACCGCCTACGATCTCTGCTATTGATACATAACAGGGAATGAGGTGCTTATGCGCTGGCAAGGGCGTCGCGAAAGCGACAATGTTGAAGATCGACGTGGACAATCAGGCTCGCCGTTTGGCGGCGGCGGGGGCGGCGGCTTCCGTCTGCCGAGCGGGAAGGGCGGCATTGTACTGCTGATTATTGTGCTGGTGGCGGGCTACTACGGCGTGGATTTGACCGGCATGTTGACCGGCGAACCGATGCCGCAGCAGCAGACCTCCACGCAGCGCTCCATCAGTCCGAAAGACGATGAAGCGGCGAAGTTTACTTCCGTCATTCTGGCTACCACCGAAGATACCTGGGGGCCGATCTTTGAAAAGATGGGCCGCCAGTACCCGCAGCCAAAGCTGGTGCTCTACCGCGGCGCGACCCGTACCGGCTGCGGCACCGGTCAGTCGGTGATGGGCCCCTTCTATTGTCCTGCCGACAGTACGGTCTATATTGACCTGTCATTCTACGATGAGATGAAAAATAAACTGGGCGCCGACGGCGACTTTGCCCAGGGGTACGTCATTGCTCATGAAGTGGGTCATCACGTACAAAAACTGCTGGGCATTGAGCCGAAGGTCCGCCAGCAACAGCAGCATGCCACGCAGGCCGAAGCCAACCGCCTGTCGGTTAAGATGGAGCTGCAGGCAGACTGCTTCGCCGGCGTCTGGGGTCATAATATGCAGCAGCAGGATATTCTGGAAACTGGCGATCTGCAGGAGGCGCTGAACGCCGCCGAGGCCATCGGCGACGATCGTCTACAGCAGCAGAGCCAGGGACGCGTGGTGCCGGACAGTTTTACCCACGGCACCTCGAAACAGCGCTACACCTGGTTCAAACGCGGTTTCGATAGCGGCGATCCGGCGCAGTGCAATACCTTCGGCAGCGCGCTGTAATCGTCCCCCATGATGGACGCGCTGCTTAACCTCACCGCGCAAATGGCGCGGGAGGGGATCCGTCGCCTGCTGGTGCTCAGCGGCGATGAGAGCTGGACGCTGCAGCAGGCGCAGGCGCTACGGGAGAGGCTCGGCGGCGATGGCCTGTGGGTTGGCCCCGAGCCGGGTTCTGCGCCCTGCGTGGCGCCCGGCGCGCTGAAAACGCTGCTGGGGCGGGAAGTGATGCACGCCTTTTTCGATGCCCGGCGCGGGTTTGATGTGGCCGCCATGGCGGCCCTGAGCGGCACGCTGCGGGCGGGAAGCTGGCTGGTGCTGCTGACGCCCCCCTTCGCCGACTGGCCGACCCGGGCGGATGAGGACTCTCTGCGCTGGAGCGATACGCCTGACCCTATCGTTACCCCTAACTTTGTTCACCGCTGCTGTCGGCAGTTTATCGCCGATCCGGAGGTGTTGCTCTGGCGGCAGTCGGACCGGCCACGTTTCCCGCTGGCCGCCCCGCGTCCAGACTGGCATCCCGCCGATGGCCGCCCGCAGGCCGAGCAGGCGGCAATCCTTGAGCAACTGATACGCCTGCCGCCCGGTATCGCGGCGGTGACGGCGGAGCGTGGACGGGGGAAGTCCGCGCTGGCGGGCATGCTCTTGCGCCAGCTTGGGGGCGAGGCCATCGTCACCGCCCCAACGCGTAGCGCTGTCGAGGTGCTGGCCAGCTTTGCCGGGGAGACGTTGCGCTTTATGGCGCCCGATGCGCTGCTGGCGTCGAAAGAAAAGGCGGCGTGGCTGATAGTCGATGAGGCCGCGGCTATCCCGGCTCCGCTTCTCCGGCAGCTGGTGAGCCGTTTTCCCCGCACGCTACTCACCACGACGGTGCAAGGGTACGAGGGCACCGGTCGCGGGTTCCTGCTGAAATTTTGCGCCAGTCTGCCCCATCTGCAATCGTTCACCCTGAGCGCCCCGATCCGCTGGGCGGCGGGCTGTCCGCTGGAGTCAGCCATCAGTCAGTTGCTTATCTTTAACGATGAGGCATTTCGCGACGCGCCGATGGGGGAGATAGCCCTGGAGGCGGTCAATCAGTCCTGCTGGCAAACGCAGCCAGCGCTACCGGAGGCGATGTACCAGCTATTGTCCGGGGCGCATTACCGAACTTCCCCGCTCGATCTGCGGCGCATGATGGATGCTCCGGGCCAGGCTTTCCGCTGCGCTCGCGCCGGCGGCGCGGTGGCGGGCGCCCTGTGGCTGGTGGCCGAGGGGGGACTTTCTCCCGAACTTAGCCGGGCGGTATGGGCGGGTTTTCGCCGGCCGCGCGGGAATCTGGTCGCCCAGTCGCTGGCGGCGCACGGCGGCAGTCCCCTGGCGGCGACGCTGCGCGGGCTGCGGGTCAGTCGGATCGCTGTCCATCCCACCCGCCAGCGGGAAGGCCTCGGGCGGAAGATGATCGCCGATATCGCCGCCGATGCCGCTGGCTATGACTATCTCTCCGTCAGCTTCGGCTATACCGCTGAGCTGTGGCGCTTCTGGCAACGCTGCGGGTTTACCCTCGTACGGCTGGGTACCCATCGCGAGGCCAGCAGCGGCTGCTATACGGCGATGGCCCTCTATCCGTTGACCGCGGCAGGGCGCCAGCTGGCGCAGCGGGAGGCGCAGCGGCTGCAGCGCGATGAATACTGGCTTCGCCCGTGGCGAGAGGAATCCGCGCCGCTGCCGGCCGTCGCAGACGCTATGCTTAGTGATGAGGACTGGCTGGAAGCGGCGAGCTTTGCCTTCGCCCACCGCCCGCTGGCTGCGGCGCTGGGCTGCCTCAACCGCCTGCTGATGCAGGCCGACATGCCGTTGCCGGCCCTGCGGGGACGACTGCAGGGCAAAGAGGAGGCCGCACTCTGCGCCGTGCTGCAGCTGACGGGGCGAAAAGCCTTGCAGGCGAGATGGCGTCGGGAGGCCGCTGACGCCTTGCGCTCCCTTGATGCAGCGCGCGCTGATGCGCTGCGTCAGCAGGTGGCGCATCTGCAATTTTTTTAACTAACTCATTCAGTTAAATGGCATGGTCATATCTGGCGAGCGGCGTACACTGCCCGCAAACACTAAGGAGACAGCCATGAAACACGATCATTTTATTGTTCAAAGTCCTGCGACGCCTGCGCAACAGCTGTTGCTGCTGTTTCATGGCGTAGGGGATAACCCGGTCTCCATGGGGCAAATCGGCAGCTGGTTCGCACCGCAGTTTCCTGATGCGCTGATCGTCAGCATTGGCGGGGTGGAACCTTGCGGCCCCAACGGTCGGCAGTGGTTTTCGCTGCAGGGGGTGACGGAAGAGAATCGTCAGCAGCGCATCGACGCCATTATGCCGACCTTTATTGAAATTGTACGCTACTGGCAGGAAAAGAGCGGCGTCAGTCCACTGGCCACCGCGCTGATCGGTTTCTCTCAGGGGGCGATTATGTCGCTGGAGAGTATCAAAGCGGCGCCGGATCTGGCTTCGCGGGTCATCGCCTTTAATGGCCGCTATGCGACGCTGCCGGAGACGGCAACGACGGCCACTACCATTCACCTGATCCACGGGGGTGAAGATCGGGTTATCGACCTGGCGTGGGCGGTGTCGGCCGAGGAGGCGTTACAGCAGGCGGGCGGCGACGTGACCTTAGATATTGTCGACGATCTCGGGCATGCCATTGACGATCGCAGTATGCAGTTGGCGATCGAGCGTCTGCGTTATACCGTGCCGAAGCACTATTTTGATGAGGCGCTGAGCGGCAGTACGCCAAAAGGGGATGATATCATCGAAATGCTGTAACCCCGGAGAGCGGGGTTACAGGCGGGCGGTACCGCGATAAAGGCAAACTTACGGTTTCTTCGACTGGTCGTGCTTCGGCCAGTCGTCGTCATCGTCCCATTTATCGTTAAAATCACGGTGCGGCGGCAGATCGGGTTTGTTGTTGAGGAATTTTTTGTGGTCAACGCGATTCAGATCTTTAATCACGTTGATAATTACCCCCACCAAAAAGACCAGCACCAGAATCCACCAGTGTTTAATAAGCCATTCCATGCGCGCTTCCTCTTTACGTCAATTCGTCAGGCGACCAGCTGTTCCATGACGCGTTGATACATCCGCGCCAGCAGCTGCAGGTCGGCGGCGTTCACACATTCATTAATTTTGTGAATCGTTGCATTTACGGGGCCCAGCTCAACCACCTGCGCCCCCATGCGCGCGATAAACCGTCCGTCTGAGGTGCCGCCGTTGGTTAACAGCTGCGGTTTGATCTCATTATAGTGCTCAATCGCGTTGACGACCGCATCCACCAGCTTGCCCCGTCCGGTGAGGAACGGCTGGCCGGAGAGCCACCACTCCACGCTGTAACGCAGCTGGTATTTTTCCAGCAGGGCGATCACCCGGGATTTGATCATCTCGTCCGTCAGCTCCGTACTGAAGCGGAAGTTGAACTGGACGAACATATCGCCGGGGATCACGTTATTGCTGCCGGTGCCGGACTGCACGTTGGCGATCTGCATGCTGGTCGGCGGGAAGAACTCATTGCCTTTATCCCACTCGATATTGACCAGTTCCGCCAGCATCGGCGCCGCGCGGTGGACAGGGTTATCGGCAAGGTGCGGATAGGCGACATGGCCCTGCACGCCGTGAATAGTCAGGTTGCAGGTCAGCGAGCCGCGGCGGCCGTTTTTCACCACATCGCCGACCACTTCGGTACTGGAAGGTTCGCCGACCAGACAATAGTCCAGACGCTCGTTACGCGCCATCAGCGTCTCCACCACTTTGACGGTGCCGTTTTTGGCGCTGGCCTCTTCATCAGAGGTGATCAAAAACGCCAGTCGGCCCCTGTGGTTCGGGTACTGCGCGACAAAACGCTCTGCGGCAACCACCATCGCCGCCAGCGAGCCTTTCATATCCGCCGCTCCGCGGCCAAACAGCATCCCGTCGCGGATGGTCGGTTCGAACGGGGGATTGATCCAGCGGTCGGCGTCGCCTGCCGGGACTACGTCGGTGTGGCCGGCGAAGGCCAGCGTCTCGCCGTGGCCGCGCCAGGCCCAGAAATTCTGCGTATCGCCGAAATCCATCGGTTCAACGGTAAAGCCGATCGCACGCAGGCGTTCAATCATTAACGCCTGGCATCCCGCATCATCGGGGCTAAGGGAAGGGCGGCGAATAAGCTGCTGAGCCAGCTCAATGACCGGGCAAGACATAGACTATACCTCGTTAAACTGCTGATAACTTGCTTCACTAAAACCCAGCAGCATAGGACGACCGGGCGCGCAGAGCAATGGGCGTTTGATAATTGCCGGCATTTCCAGCATCAATGCGGCAGCGGCGTCGGCATTATCGATGCTATTGCGCAGCGACTCGTCGAGTTTGCGCCAGGTGGTGCCACGGGTGTTCAGCAGCGCCTGCCAGCCCAGCTCGGCAATAAAGGTATCCAGTTGCGCGCGCTCAAGGCCATCGGCGCGGTAATCATGGAAGCGATACTCAATCTGATGCGCTTCCAGCCAGCGGCGGGCTTTTTTAATGGTATCGCAGTTTTTAATTCCGTACATGGTGAGCATAGATAAACCTTTTACATTCAATTAAGCGGTTAACTCAGATATTTCCGAATATATAAGTCTTACTGAAATAATACGTGATTCAGATGAATAAATATAACTTTTTACCGGGGATCTCATTCGATATATCGGGTGGTTAAATGTTGGCCACCTGTGGGCATGATGTGAGGGCTTTAACATTATTGCAAAAATGTTGTCTGAGGTTGCTCTACGTCACATTATGTTTACATACGAAGCGGCATAGTAGCGACAACCAGAGGTTTTATCTCTGTCAGCGGTCCATAAGACAATCAGAGCAATAGGGGAGCACAACTTCCCATCGGTAATGAAGTTATATAGAATCGACCATAATAATAAGAGAGGCTATTATGATTGAACATGAACTGGGGAACTGGAAAGACTTTATTGAAGGCATGCTTCGTAAATAAATTTCCGCAATGTGAGCAGGGGAATAACGCGAAGTAAATAAGCGCGCTAGGGTTCTGAACACATAAAGAAGGCGACCACCGTGGTCGCCTTTTCTGTTATTACGCCTCGCCGCCGAAGCTCGTCGGTTTATTGCGGACGCTCCTTTAGCGGAAAACGGCGACGCACCAGCACAAAGAACAGCGGCACGAAAAAGATCGCCAGCACGGTGGCGGAGATCATCCCGCCCATCACTCCGGTGCCGACCGCATGCTGGCTGCCGGAACCGGCGCCGGTGCTGGTCGCCATCGGCAGCACGCCGAAGATGAACGCCAGCGAGGTCATCAGGATGGGGCGCAGGCGCTGACGGCAAGCCGACAGCGTGGCGCTGAGCAGATCCTGGCCCTTCTCGTTGAGCTCATTGGCGAACTCGACGATCAGAATGGCGTTTTTCGCCGACAGGCCGATCACCGTCAACAGACCCACCTGGAAGTACACGTCATTCTCCAGCCCGCGCATCCAGGTCGCCAGCAGGGCGCCAATCACCCCCAGCGGCACCACCAGCATCACCGAGAACGGCACTGACCAGCTCTCGTACAGCGCCGCCAGGCACAGGAACACCACCAGCAGAGAAATCGCGTACAGGGCCGGCGCCTGAGCGCCAGAGAGGCGTTCCTGGTAGGACATGGCGGTCCATTCGAGGCCAAAGCCGGTGGGTAACTGCGCGGCCAGCTTCTCCATCATGTCCATCGCGGTACCGGTACTGATACCCGGCGCCGCCTCACCGACGATCTCCACCGCTGAGTAGCCATTGTAGCGCTCCAGCCGCGGCGAGCCGGTCTCCCAGCGCGAGGTGGCGAAGGCCGAGAATGGCACCATCGTGCCGCTGCTGTTGCGCACGTACCAAAGATTGATATCGTCAGGCAGCATCCGGTATTTCGCCGCCGCCTGGACGTAGACTTTCTTTACCCGGCCGCGATCCATAAAGTCGTTGACGTAGCTCGACCCCCACGCGGTTTGCAGCGTATCGTTGATGTCGTCAATGGAGACGCCCAGCGCCTGCGCTTTACGCTGATCGATATCGACCTGCAGCTGCGGACTGTCATCGAGCCCGTTATGCCGGACGCGGGTCAACAGCGGATTTTTCCCGGCCAGCTCAAGTAGCGTATCGCGCGCCGCCATCAGCGCATCGTGCCCCTTCCCGGCATGATCCTCCAGCTCCATATCG
This sequence comes from Klebsiella sp. P1927, assembly GCF_018204675.1. Lineage (NCBI taxonomy): Bacteria > Pseudomonadati > Pseudomonadota > Gammaproteobacteria > Enterobacterales > Enterobacteriaceae > Klebsiella > Klebsiella sp. P1927. Next base: position 1,109,401 of record NZ_CP073377.1, read on the forward strand.
AAGCCTGCCGAACTGCCGAGGCCGCTGATCGCCGGCGGGCTGCTGGCGATAACCCGCGCTTCGTTAATCTGATTAAACGCTTTGGTGGCGCGTTCAATAATGGCAAAGGAGGTGCCGGTTTGCGGGTCGCGCTGGTCCCAGTCTTTGAGACGAACGAACATGCGGGCCACGTTCTGCCCATTGCCGCCGGGGCCGGAGCCAACGGTAGCGAACACCGACTCGACGTTCTGCTTCTCGTTATTGAGGAAGTAATCTTCCGCCTTCTGCACCACCTTCAGCGTCTGCTGCTGGGTGCTGCCGCTCGGCAACTGGACCGAGGTGGTGAACATCCCGCGATCCTCCAGCGGCAGGAACGAGGTCGGCAAATGCAGAAACAGGAACACCATCCCGCCGAGCAGGAGGACGTAGATCAGCATCCAGCGCAGCGAGCGGTGCAGTATTTTGCCGACGAAGGTTTCGTAGCGGCTGGCGCTGCGGTTGAAGGTGCGGTTGAACCAGCCGAAGAAGCCTGTTCTTTCATGGGATTCACCTGGCTTAACAGGCTTAAGCAGCGTGGCGCAAAGGGCAGGGGTGAGGATCATGGCCACCAGCACCGAGAGGACCATCGCCGCGACGATAGTGATTGAGAACTGGCGATAGATGGCGCCGGTGGTGCCGCCGAAGAAGGCCATCGGCACAAATACCGCCGACAGCACCATCGCGATCCCCACCAGCGCGCCCTGAATTTGTCCCATCGATTTGCGGGTCGCCTCGCGTGGCGACAGGCCCTCCTCGCTCATGATGCGCTCGACGTTCTCCACCACCACGATGGCGTCATCCACCAGCAGGCCGATCGCCAACACCATCGCGAACATCGTCAGGGTGTTGATGCTGTAGCCACAGGCATACAGCACCGCGAAAGTGCCCATCAGCACCACCGGCACGGCGATGGTCGGGATCAGGGTGGCGCGGAAGTTCTGCAGGAACAGATACATCACGAGGAAGACCAGCAGGATCGCCTCCAGCAGGGTTTTCACCACGTCGGTGATGGAAGCCTTCACGAAGGAGGTGGTCTCGTAGGCGACCTTATATTCCAGACCGTGGGGGAAAAACTGCGCCAGCTCATTGAGGCGATTGATCACGCGCTCCGCGGTGGCCATTTCGTTGGCGCCGGAAGCCAGCTTGATCCCGAGGCCTGAGGCCGGCTGGCGGTTGTAGCGGCTAAGATAGTCGTACTTCTCCGCCCCCATCTCGACGGTGGCGACATCGCCCAGCGTCACCTCTGAACCATCCTGATTGACGCGCAGAGTGATATTGCGGAACTGCTCCGGGGTTTGCAGCAGAGATTGCGAGTTGATGGTGGCGTTCAGCGCTTGCTTATCGACCGAAGGCGTCCCGCCAAGCTGGCCGACGGCAATCTGGGCGTTCTGCGAACTGATGGCGTCGGTAACATCCTTGGTGGTCATCTGGTAGCTGTTGAGCTTCGCCGGGTCGAGCCAGATGCGCATTGAGTATTGCGAACCGTAGGCGTCGATATCCCCCACGCCGTTGACGCGGCTGAGCGGGTCCTGGATGTTACTGGCGACGTAGTCGGCGATATCTTGTTTATCCATACTGCCGTCAGTGGAGACGAAGGCGAGCGTCAGGATATTGGTATCACCGGTCTTGCGCACCGTCACCCCCTGGTTTTGCACCGCCTGCGGCAGCTTACGCATCGCCGACTGTAGCTGGTTCTGAACCTGCTGCACGGCTTCATCCGGGTCGGTACCGGCGGTAAAGCTGAGGGTGATCGTCGCCTGGCCGGTGGCGCTGCTCTGGGAGGACATATACATCAGGTTATCGAGGCCGGTCATATTCTGTTCGATAACCTGAGTGACGGTATTCTCCAGGGTTTGCGCGGAAGCGCCGGGATAGTTGGCGGTGATCCGCACATTCGGCGGGGCGAGGTCGGGATACTGTTCAACCGGCAGCGACAAAATGGCAAGGGCGCCCGTCAGGCATAACAGGATTGCCAGCACCCATGCAAAAATGGGGCGATCGATAAAGAAATTCGCCATCAGAATAAAAACCTCATATGCACATTTTCTTGTTATTGCACAGCCTGTGCCACTTTAGCGCCAGCCTCTCCGGCAATCGTGGAGAAATTAAGGAGATAGTGTAATTTATCATGTTGCTTTTGCCGTATCGTAAAGAAACCTCGAGCTTTCCTGCCAGCAGGTAGCGAGTCTGCTTCGTCACCGCAGACCGGCGCATTATCCCTTGCCGGTGTGAAACCTCATTTCATTTAAGTCAAAAAAATTGATCCAAAACGGATTCTCTCCAGAAAAAGTTCATCCTGGGCAATTGGACATTGTTCCGGCGTCATCTTGTCGGGTAATAAATAGGCATGCGCATTGAGGGGTTATTCACCAAGAAGACAAAAGGAAGCCATGAACCACTTTATTTTGAGCGATAGCCGAAAGTGCATCGGCTGCCAGGCCTGCGAAGTGGCCTGCGTGATGGCGCATAACGAGGAGCAACACGTGCTGACCCCGCAGCGCTTTTTGCCACGTATCACCGTGATCAAAGCGGAGGGCCAGCGTAACGCCATCACCTGCCGCCACTGCGAGGACGCCCCCTGCGTCCGCAGTTGTCCCAACGACGCCATCGCCCAGTCCGGCGACAGCGTTCAGGTCCGTCAGGAGAAATGCATTGGCTGTAAATCCTGCATGGTGGCCTGCCCGTTCGGGGTGATGCAGGTGGTGGTGACGCCGCAGGCCGCAGGCCTGGTGAAAGCCAGCGCGCACAAGTGCGATCTATGCCAGGGCCGCGAGGCGGGGCCGGCCTGTGTGGAAAACTGTCCCGCGCAGGCGCTGACTCTCGCCGACGATGAGACGTTGATCACCCTGGCGAAGCAGCGGCGACTGCGCTCGGCATGCCAGGAGGTGCAGCCGTGGCAGCGCGCTACGCCGCTCTGCAGCCAGCCCAATGCTGGCGCGAAGGTCAGGCAAATGGCGATGACGCCCCCGCGCGGGGAGCCGGATAAGCTGGCGGCGGAGGTGCGTAAGAGCCACTTTGAGGAGATCTATCAGCCGTTCACCCCGCAGCAGGCGCAGCAGCAGGCCGCCCGCTGTCTCACGTGTGGGGAGCACAGTATTTGCGAATGGACCTGCCCGCTGCATAACCATATCCCGCAGTGGATCGAGCTGGTTAAAGCGGGGAATATCGCCGCCGCGGTCGCGCTTTCCCATCAGACCAACTGCCTGCCGGAGATCACCGGCCGCGTCTGTCCCCAGGACCGGCTGTGTGAAGGCGCCTGCACCCTGCGCGATGAAAGCGGGGCAGTCACCATCGGCAATATTGAGCGCTATATTTCCGACCAGGCGCTGGCCAGCGGCTGGCGTCCGGACCTTTCGCAGGTTAAGCCGAGCGGCAAGCGGGTGGCGATTATCGGCGCCGGGCCGGCCGGGCTGGCCTGCGCCGATATGCTGGTGCGCCACGGCGTCCAGCCGGTGGTCTTCGACCGTCATCCGGAGATTGGCGGTCTGCTGACCTTCGGCATTCCGGCGTTCAAGCTGGATAAATCGCTATTGGCCCGGCGGCGGGCGATCTTCAGCGAGATGGGTATCCGCTTTGAGCTCAATTGCGAGGTGGGGAAAGATATCTCCATGGCGACACTGCTGGCCGAGTATGACGCGGTGTTCGTCGGCGCCGGAACCTATCGCTCCATGAAGGCGGGGCTGCCGAACGAAGAGGCCCCCGGGGTCTACGATGCGCTGCCGTTCCTCATCGCCAACACCAAACAGGTGATGGGGCTGGCGGCATCGGCGCAAGAGCCTTATGTCAACACCGCCGGGCTGAACGTGGTGGTGCTGGGCGGCGGCGATACGGCGATGGACTGCGTGCGCACCGCGCTGCGCCACGGCGCCCGCCAGGTGACCTGCGCCTATCGGCGAGATGAAGCCAACATGCCGGGCTCGAAAAAAGAGGTCAAAAACGCCCGCGAAGAGGGGGCGCTCTTTGAGTTTAACGTCCAGCCGGTGACGCTTGAGCTGGACGAGAACGGGCGGGTTAACGGGGTACGCTTTTTGCGCACCGAGCTGGGCGCTCCGGACGCCGGGGGAAGACGCCGTCCGACGCCGATCCCCGGCAGCGAGTTTGTTATGCCGGCAGATGCGGTGATCATGGCCTTTGGCTTCCACCCGCACCGCATGCCCTGGCTGGAAGCGGCGGGGGTGGCGCTGGACAGTCAGGGGCGTATTAAAGCCGGAGTGGAGAGTCGTTACCGTTATCAGACCAGTCAGGAGAAGATCTTTGCCGGCGGCGATGCCGTGCGCGGCGCAGACCTTGTAGTGACGGCGATGGCGGAAGGCCGTCACGCGGCGCAGGGGATCCTGGACTATCTGGCGCGGAAAACGACGCCGCTTCACTGACGACAAACCCGGCTCCGCAGCGTAGTATGAGGGCGTCCTTTTACGCTGTGGGGTCGGTATGTCACTCAATATTCACGTCATTAAAGATAAAATCCTCTCTGAGAACTGGTTCGTACTACGCAACATGACCTATGAGCTGACGCGGGCGGACGGCAGCGTCGTGCGCCACAAGCGCGAGGTCTACGATCGCGGCAATGGCGCCACCGTGCTGCTGTATAACCGCCATAAGCAGACGGTGGTCCTGGTGCGTCAGTTCCGTGTCGCCACCTGGGTCAATGGCAATCATGACGGCATGCTGATTGAAACCTGCGCCGGGCTGCTGGACAACGACGAGCCGGAAGCCTGCATTCGTAAAGAGGCGGTGGAAGAGACCGGCTACGAAGTGGGCGAGGTGAGAAAGCTGTTTGAGCTGTTTATGTCGCCAGGGGGCGTCACCGAGGTAGTGCATTTCTTTATCGCCGAGTACAGCGACGCGCAGCGAACCACCAGCGGCGGCGGGGTGGATGATGAAGCCATCGAGGTGCTGGAGCTGCCTTTTAGCCAGGCGCTGCAGATGGTCGCTGACGGGGAGATCCGCGACGGTAAGGCGGTCATTCTGCTGCAATATCTGCAAACCTCCGGCCTGATGTCGGGGAACTCTGACAAATCCGATTGAGTAACCCGCTGCCGTTGTCCAGGATAGGCGCCGTGGTCGGGTTTATCTGGGGTCGGGCGGTTCATGCTTTTTCGCGTCATCTTTTTCCTTTTTCTGGCGGTGCTGCCTTGCTCGCAGGCATGGTCGGCACCGACGCAGCAGCGCTTCAACGACTGGCTGGTCACCTGTAACAACCAAAATTTCTGCGTCACCCGTAACGTGGGGCTGCATCATGGCCTGGTGATGACCCTCAGCCGCAGCGCTGGGGCAGTCACTGACGCCAGTCTGCGTATCGAGCTGGGCGGCACCGGCAATCCAGTGGCGACGCTCGCGCCGATAGCGCCGCGCCTGCTGCTGGATGGTAAACCGCTGTCCCTGACCGACAAGCGCTGGCACATTGAAGATAAACTCATTAAAACCGCCGACAGCGTGACGATCGATGCGTTTCTCCAGCAGGTTCAGGAGGGTAAAGCGCTCTCGCTGGCCAATGGCCTGCAGACCATCTCCCTGCAGGGGTTGAAAGCGGCTCTGTTTTTTATCGACGATCGGCAAAAGCGGGTAGGTAGCGAAACGGCCTGGGTCGGCAAAGGGGAAGAGCCGCCGCTCAGCGTACCGCCGGCGCCGGCGCTGCGCGCGGTGGCGAGCGCGGAAACGGCGCAGTCGCCGCTGGGGCGTGAGGAGCTCAACGATCTGATGGACTATGGTAATGAGCGGATGACCAACAGCCACTGCTCCCTCGATCCCTTCCGCCGCGAAATTCGCGTTACAGCGCTGACGGATGACAAAGTGCTGCTGATGACCAGCTGCGAATCCGGCGCCTACAACACCGTCTGGCTGGCCTGGCTGGTCTCCCGCCAGCGCCCCTATGTCGCCCATCAGGTGCGGCTAACGTTGCCATTTCAGCCGCCGGGCGAGGCGCCGCGGGAGATTGAGCTGATCAACGCCAGCTATGATGACCGCCGCCATGAGCTGGTGACCCTGGATAAAGGCCGCGGGGCCGGCGATTGCGGGATCCAAACCCGCTGGCGTTTTGACGGCCAGCGGTTCAGCCTCTCCCGCTACGCGCAGCAGCCGACGTGCGACAACTGGCAGGGGCCAGATGCCTGGCCCACGCTGTGGATCACCCGTTAAGCACCTGTTCGGCGGTGGCGACGATATGGTCGACCGTAAAGCCAAAGAACGGGAACAACTGCTCTGCCGGGGCGGATTCGCCATAGCCGGTCATGCCGACGATCTTGCCTTTTAAGCCGACATATTTATACCAGTAGTCCGCTATCCCGGCTTCGACCGCCACCCGGGCGCTGACGTCCGACGGCAGCACGGATTCGCGCCAGGCCTCATCCTGGGCGTCAAACACATCAGTGGAAGGGAGCGAGACGACCCGCACATTTACCCCTTTGGCCAACAGTTTTTCCGCGGCCAGGACGGTGATCTCCACTTCCGAGCCGGTGGCGATGAGGATCAGGTCGGGCTTGCCGCCGGCATCCTTAAGCACGTAGCCACCCCGGGCGATATCCTGCACCTGTTCCGGGGTACGCGGCATCTGCGCCAGGTTTTGTCGCGACAGGATCAGCGCCGTCGGCCCGCCCTGTCGCGCGATAGCCGCCTGCCAGGCGACGGCGGTCTCCACCTGGTCGCAGGGGCGCCAGGTGCTGAAGTTGGGCGTCAGCCGCAGACTGGCCAGCTGTTCCACCGCCTGGTGCGTCGGCCCGTCTTCCCCAAGACCGATCGAGTCATGGGTATAGACCATGATCTGCCGGGCCTTCATCAGGGCTGCCATGCGCGCGGCGTTGCGGGCGTACTCCACAAACATCAGGAAGGTCGAGGTATAAGGAATAAAGCCCCCGTGCAGGGCAATGCCGTTGGCCACCGCGGTCATGCCAAACTCGCGCACGCCGTAGTGGATATAATTGCCCGCAGGATCTTCTTTAATCGATGTCGATCCAGACCAGATGGTCAGGTTACTCGGCGCAAGATCCGCAGAACCGCCCAGCAGTTCCGGGAGGTGCGGGCCGTAGGCGTTCAGCGCGTTTTGCGAAGCCTTGCGGCTGGCGATTTTCGCCGGCTCGGCCTGCAGTTTCGCCACGTAGTCGCGGGCGATCGCGGCAAAGTCTTCCGGCAGGGCGCCATTCATACGTCGGGTCAGCTCAGCGGCCAGCTCCGGGAACTGCTGCTGGTAGGCGGCGAATTTCTCGTTCCAGGCGTGCTCCGCTTTTTCCCCGCGCGGACGCGCATCCCAGCCCGCGTAGATCTCTTTCGGGATCTCGAACGGAGGATATTTCCAGCCAAGCTGCTGGCGGGCCAGCGCTACCTCTTTTTCGCCAAGCGCCGCCCCGTGAGACTCCTCTGAGCCGGCTTTGTTGGGCGAACCGAAACCGATGATGGTCCGGCAGATAATCAGTGACGGTTTATCTTTCACCGCCTGCGCTTCCGTTATCGCCTGTTTGATAGCCTGCGGATCGTGGCCGTCGATATCGCCTATGACGTGCCAGTGATAGGCGCGGAAGCGTTCCGCCGTATCATCGGAAAACCAGCCTTCGGTTTTGCCGTCGATGGAGATGCCGTTGTGATCGTAAAAACCGATCAGCTTGCCCAGTCCGAGCGTGCCGGCCAGCGAACAGGCCTCATGGGAGATCCCCTCCATCAAACAGCCATCGCCCATGAACACCCAGGTGTGATGGTCAATGATCTCATGGCCGGGGCGATTAAATTGCGCCGCCAGCGTCCGTTCGGCGATGGCCATCCCGACGGCGTTCGCCAGCCCCTGGCCCAGCGGACCGGTGGTGGTTTCCACCCCAGGGGTATAGCCATGCTCCGGGTGGCCGGGCGTTTTAGAGTGCAGCTGACGGAACTGCTTCAGTTCAGACAGCGGCAGATCGTAGCCGGTCAGGTGCAGCAGACTGTAGAGCAGCATCGACGCGTGGCCGTTGGACAAGATGAAACGGTCGCGGTCCACCCAGTCAGGGTTCTGCGGATTGTGCTTGAGAAAATCGTTCCACAGCACTTCGGCAATATCAGCCATCCCCATCGGCGCACCGGGATGGCCGGAGTTGGCTTTCTGCACGGCGTCCATACTCAGGGCGCGGATGGCGTTGGCAAGCTCTCTTCGGGACATATTTTTCTCCGTGAGACTAAAGTGACAGTTTGGCGGCAAGCAGATCTTCCAGTTTGCGCTGATCGACGGCGAACAGGCGGATCCCCTCCGCTAGCTTTTCGACCGCCATCGGATCCTGATTATGTTCCCAGCGGAACTCCGCTTCACTGAGCGGCACCGGACGCGGCAGGATCTGGCTGGCAGGGATCAGTTTGCGCACCACCGGGGTATCGCTGGCCTGCAGCTCTTTTAATAAAGGCGGGGCGATGGTCAACCGGTCGCAACCGACCAGCGCCAGGATCTGCTCGGTGCGGCGGAAGCTGGCGCCCATCACGATGGTGTTGTATTTATGCTGTTTGAAATAGTCATAGATATTGCGCACCGATTTCACCCCCGGATCTTCCTCCACCACGTAAGGCTCCAGCGGTTTGCGCGCCTGATACCAGTCATAAATACGCCCAACGAACGGGGAGATGAGATAAACCCCGGCCTCGGCGCAGGCCCGGGCCTGGGCGAAGGAAAACAGCAGCGTCAGGTTGCAGTGGATCCCCTCTTTCTCCAGCACCTCCGCGGCGCGGATCCCCTCCCAGGTGGATGCCAGCTTGATCAGGATCCGCGACTTATCAATGCCCATCTCCTGATACAGCGCCACCAGATGGCGAGCCTTCTCGATACTTTTCTCGCGGTTGAAGGAGAGCCGGGCGTCCACCTCGGTGGAGACCCGTCCGGGAATGCTTTTGAGGATCTCCGCGCCAAAATTGACCGCCAGCTTATCGCAGGCGTGAGTCACCTGCGCTTCGCGGCCGCCACCCTGTTTTTTGGCCCAGGCGATAGCGTCGTCGATGAGGCCGCTATAGGACGCCAGGCCGGCGGCCTTCAGCAGCAGAGAGGGGTTGGTGGTGGCGTCTTCCGGATGGTAGTGGCGGATGGATTCGATGTCTCCGCTGTCGGCGACCACCGTGGTGAACTGCTTGATGCTGTCTAACTGATTCATGGATAAGTCCTCCTGGAACAAGGTGTTACATGAGTGCTTGCCGGTATACGGTATAAACATTGATGAGGTACATAACCAAAAAGCATAGCAGACAGGGCTATTATTGGCGGCGAATCCGGGTAACATAACCGCTATAAATTGATAACAACAAAATCATAACGATGGCCAGAGTTTGGCGGTGTTCAAAGTTTATCGCCCCGCCAGGAGGGATACTGTCTGCCACTGAAAGGTGAACGACAGGATGGTCATCACGCTTTTCCCCTACGAACGATACGTGAAAGAAAGGAATAGAAAATGGATGAGCAGTTAAAACAGAGCGCCCTCGATTTCCACGAATTTCCGGTTCCCGGAAAAATCCAGGTCTCGCCGACCAAACCTCTCGCCACCCAGCGCGATCTGGCGCTGGCCTACTCGCCGGGCGTCGCAGCCCCCTGCCTGGAAATCGAAAAAGATCCGCTGGCCGCCTACAAATACACTGCCCGCGGCAACCTGGTGGCGGTCGTCTCCAACGGCACCGCGGTGCTGGGGCTCGGCAACATCGGCGCGCTGGCCGGTAAGCCGGTAATGGAGGGCAAAGGCGTCCTGTTTAAGAAATTTGCCGGTATCGATGTGTTTGATATCGAAGTCGATGAGCTGGATCCGGACAAATTCATTAACGTCGTCGCCGCCCTCGAACCAACCTTCGGCGGTATCAACCTGGAAGATATTAAAGCGCCGGAGTGTTTCTACATCGAGCAGCAGCTGCGCGAGCGGATGAATATCCCGGTCTTCCATGACGATCAGCACGGCACGGCGATCATCAGCACCGCGGCGATCCTCAACGGTCTGCGCGTCGTCGAGAAGAATCTGTCCGACGTGCGGATGGTGGTCTCTGGCGCGGGCGCGGCGGCGATCGCCTGTATGAATCTGCTGGTGGCGCTGGGGATGCAAAAGCACAACATCGTGGTCTGCGATTCGAAAGGCGTTATCTATAAAGACCGTGAGCCGAACATGGCGGAAACCAAAGCCGCCTATGCGGTGGAAGACGATGGCAAACGCACCCTCGATGACGTGATCGACGGCGCCGACATTTTCCTCGGCTGCTCTGGCCCGAAAGTGCTGACTCAGGAGATGGTGAAGAAGATGGCGCGCGCGCCGCTGATCCTCGCCCTGGCCAACCCGGAGCCGGAAATTCTGCCGCCGCTGGCGAAGCAGGTCCGCGATGACGCCATCATCTGTACCGGCCGCTCCGACTACCCTAACCAGGTCAACAACGTACTTTGCTTCCCGTTCATCTTCCGCGGCGCGCTGGACGTCGGCGCGACGGCGATCAACGAAGAGATGAAGCTGGCGGCGGTGCATGCGATTGCCGAGCTGGCCCATGCCGAGCAGAGCGAAGTGGTGGCCTCCGCCTACGGCGATCAGGATTTAAGCTTTGGTCCGGAGTACATCATTCCGAAACCATTCGACCCGCGGCTGATCGTCAAGATCGCCCCCGCGGTGGCGAAGGCGGCGATGGACTCCGGTGTGGCGACGCGCCCGATCGCTGATTTTGACGCCTATATCGAGAAACTGAGCGAGTTCGTCTATAAAACCAACCTGTTTATGAAGCCTATCTTCTCTCAGGCGCGCAAAGAGCCGAAGCGCGTGGTGCTGGCGGAAGGGGAGGAGACTCGGGTGCTGCACGCCACCCAGGAGCTGGTGTCTCTGGGACTGGCCAAACCGATTCTGGTGGGGCGCCCGAGCGTGATTGAAATGCGCATCCAGAAGCTGGGCCTGCAGATCAAGGCCGGCGTTGACTTTGAGATCGTCAATAATGAATCCGACCCGCGGTTTAAAGAGTACTGGAGCGAGTACTACCAGCTGATGAAGCGCCGCGGCATTACCCAGGAGCAGGCGCAGCGGGCGGTGATTAGCAACACCACGGTGATTGGCGCCATCATGGTGCATCGCGGTGAAGCGGATGCGATGATCTGCGGGACTATTGGCGAGTACCACGATCACTACCGCGTGGTGCAGCCGCTGTTTGGCTATCGCGACGGCGTCAGCACCGCCGGGGCGATGAATGCGCTGCTGCTGCCGAGCGGCAACACCTTTATCGCCGATACCTATGTCAATCACGATCCGTCGCCGGAAGAGCTGGCGGAGATCACCCTGATGGCGGCGGAAAGCGTGCGACGCTTTGGTATTGAACCGCGCGTGGCGTTGCTGTCGCACTCCAACTTTGGCTCTGCCGACTGTCCGTCAGCCAGCAAAATGCGTAAAACCCTGGAGCTGGTGAAGGCCCGCGCCCCGGAGCTGATGATCGATGGCGAAATGCATGGCGACGCCGCGCTGGTGGAAAGCATCCGCAACGATCGCATGCCGGACAGCCCGCTGAAGGGGGCGGCCAATATTCTGGTGATGCCGAATATGGAAGCCGCCCGGATCAGCTATAACCTGCTGCGCGTCTCCAGTTCGGAAGGGGTGACCGTCGGGCCGGTGCTGATGGGGGTGGCGAAGCCGGTGCATATCCTGACGCCGATCGCCTCCGTACGTCGGATCGTTAATATGGTGGCGCTGGCGGTTGTTGAAGCGCAAACCGAACCGCTGTAATTTTCTATTTCCCCCGTTAACGCGCGGATCCGTTTCCGCGCGCAATATCAGGCAGGCCGGTGAGTAAAAAACGCTGAGCCTGCCTTTTTAATTCCACCGCAATATTATTTTCTCTCCTGAGTGATCCACTTCACCTTTTAACCCCACTTGCCGAAATTTGTTATTTGCCGCGCTGAAATGTCGTCACCATGAGGACAGATTTCAGGGGGCAATCAGTCATGGATAAAGAACGCATTATTCAGGAATTCGTACCAGGCAAACAGGTCACGCTGGCGCATCTGATTGCCCACCCGGGAGCGGAGCTGGCGAAAAAGATCGGCGTACCCGAATCCGGCGCGATCGGCATTATGACGCTGACGCCGGGAGAAACGGCGATGATCGCCGGCGATCTGGCGATGAAGGCCGCCGACGTGCACATCGGTTTTCTCGACCGGTTTAGCGGCGCGCTGGTGATCTACGGCTCGGTCGGCGCGGTGGAGGAGGCGCTTCTGCAGACCATCGGCGGATTAGGCCGCTTATTAAATTATACCTTGTGCGAATTAACGAAAAGTTAATTGAGAGCGACCATGAAGCGTATTGCGATTGTCGGCGCCGTCGGTGCAGGAAAAACCACGTTATTTAATGCCCTGCAAGGGAATTATTCCCTCGCCAGAAAAACGCAGGCGCTGGAATTTAACGATCGTGGCGACATCGATACACCCGGGGAATATTTCAGCCATCCGCGCTGGTATCACGCCTTAATTACCACCTTGCAGGATGTGGACACCCTGATTTATGTCCATGCGGCCAATGATACCGAAAGTCGCCTGCCACCCGGGTTGCTGGATATTGGCAGCCGAAAGCACCTTATCGTGGCGATCAGCAAAACGGATCTGCCGGATGCCAATGTCGCCGCGGTGCGGCAGCTGCTGGACGGGATGGGGTTTCAGGCGCCGGTTTTCGCCCTCAACGGTTGCGATCCGCAAAGCGTTGCGCCGCTGGAAAATTACTTGAGTGAGCTCAGCCAAAAGGAGGAAGGGCCAGGTGAAGAAACTCATTACCGCTAACGATATTCGTGCCGCCCACGCGCGCGGCGAACAGGCGATGTCAGTAGTTCTGCGCGCCAGCATTATCACCCCGGAAGCGCGCGAAGTCGCCGAGCTGCTGGGATTCACTATCACCGAAGACGATGGCGCCGCGCCGGCGGCGACAGCGGCGGACAGCGACAAAACGGAAAGCCAGCGGATCCGGGAAACCATCCTGGCGCAGCTGCCGGAAGGCCAGTTTACCGAAAGCCTGGTGGCGCAGCTGATGGAAAAGGTGATGAAGGAGAAGCAGTCCCTGGAGCAGGAGGCGATGCAGCCGGGATTTGACTCCGTGACCGGCAAAGGCGGCATCAAAGTGATCGACGGCAGCAGCGTGAAGTTTGGCCGCTTCGACGGCGCCCAGCCGCACTGCGTTGGCTTAACGGACCTGGTGACTGACCAGGATGGCAGCAGCATGGCGGCCGGATTTATGCAGTGGGAGAACGCCTTCTTCCCGTGGACGCTGAACTACGACGAAATCGATATGGTGCTGGAGGGCGAGCTGCATGTGCGCCATCAGGGGGAAACGCTGGTCGCCAAAGCGGGGGACGTCATGTTCATCCCGAAAGGCTCCAGCATCGAATTCGGTACCCCGTCGACGGTGCGCTTCCTGTACGTCGCCTGGCCGGCAAACTGGCAATCGCTATGAACGATTTCATTACCGAAGCGTGGCTCAGAGCGAATCATACGCTCAGCGAAGGCGGTGAAATCCATCTTCCTGCCGATGCCCGCCTGACGCCCTCGGCGAGGGAACTGCTGGAAAGTCGGCATCTGCGGGTCAAATTTCTCGACCGCCAGGGGCGCCTGTTTGTCGAGGATGACGAACAGACGCCGCAGCCGGTGCATGTCCTGACCAGCAGCGACCATCCGCCCCAGGCCTGCTGCGAGCTTTGTCACCAGCCGGTGGGCAAAAAGCCGGACACCTTAACTCATCTGACGGCCGATACCCTGGTGGCGAAAAACGATCCGCGGCTGGCCTTCCGCGCGGTGCTGGACAGCACCATCGCCCTGACGGTGTGGCTGCAAATTGAACTGGCGGAGCCCTGGCAGCCGTGGCTGACGGATATCCGTTCGCGGCTGGGCAACATCATGCGCGCCGATGCGCTGGAGGAACCGCTGGCGGCGCAGTCGATAGCCGGATTCAGCGAGGCGCAGCTGCATCGTCTGTCCCATCAGCCGCTGCGTTACCTGGGTCACGATCACCTGGTGCCGGAGGCCCGCCATGGGCGCGATGTCGCGCTGCTTAATTTGCTGCGCGGCAAAGTGCGCGAGGCGGAGGTGACCGCGGCGCAGGTGTTTATTACGCCGCAATTTGCGGTCCAGCGTGCCGATATTCTACAGGCGCTCAACCGCCTCTCCAGCGCGGTCTACGTGATGATGATCCTGGGCGTGACGGACGCGCCGCCGGCGCTCAGCCAACTGCAGCAGCTGGGAGGTGAAGATGATCATTGACCAGTGTCGCAAACTGGCGCTGCGCGCCCCCGCCAGGGTGGTGTTCCCGGATGCGCTGGACGTCCGCGTGTTGAAGGCGGCGCATTATCTGCAGCAGCAGGGCCTGGCGCATCCGATCCTCGTCGCCAGCCCCTTCGCGCTGCGGCAGTTCGCCCTTGGCGAACGTCTGCCGCTGACCGGGGTGCAGGTCATCGATCCGCACAGCAACCTGGCGATGCGCGAGACGTTTGCCGCCGCCTGGCAGGCGCGCGCCGGCGATAAAGCGCCCGCTGACGCGGTCGACAAGCTGGCCGACCCGCTGATGTTCGCCGCGGCGATGGTCAGCGCCGGGCAGGCCGAGGTGTGTATCGCCGGAAATCTCTCGTCAACCGCCAGCGTGCTGCGCGCTGGTCTGCGCCTTATCGGCCTGCAGCCGGGGTGTAAAACGCTCTCTTCGCTGTTTCTGATGCTGCCGCAGTATACCGGACAGCCGCTGGGGTTTGCCGACTGCAGCGTGGTGCCGCAGCCGACCGCGGCGCAGCTGGCGGATATCGCGATTGCCAGCGCTGAGACCTGGCAAGCGATCGCTGGCGAAGCGCCGCGGGTGGCAATGCTGTCCTTCTCGACACACGGCAGCGCCCGGCATCCCTGTGTGGCTAACGTCCAGCAGGCCACGGAGATCGTGCGTCAGCGGGCGCCGCAGCTGATGGTCGATGGCGAGCTGCAGTTTGACGCCGCCTTTGTACCGGACGTCGCTGCGCACAAAGCGCCCGGCAGCCCGCTGCAGGGCCGGGCCAATGTGCTGGTCTTCCCGTCGCTGGAGGCGGGCAACATCGGCTACAAAATCGCCCAGCGGCTGGGCGGATATCGCGCCATCGGGCCGCTGATCCAGGGCCTGGCCGCCCCGCTTCACGACCTCTCGCGAGGCTGTAGCGTAGAGGAAATTATCGAACTGGCGCTGGTGGCGTCGGTACCGCGCCAGACGGACGCAAGCCGGATCCCCGACTCGTCCACGCTGGTTGAATGAATGGTCCCCTTCAGGACCCCTTATGAGAGGAAAACACAATGGAAGCATTAGGAATGATTGAAACCCGGGGCCTGGTTGCACTGATTGAGGCCTCCGACGCCATGGTCAAAGCGGCCCGCGTCAAGCTGGTGGGAGTGAAACAGATCGGCGGGGGCCTGGTGACCGCCATGGTGCGCGGCGATGTCGCGGCGTGCAAAGCCGCGACGGATGCCGGGGCGGCGGCGGCTCAGCGTATCGGTGAGCTGGTCTCTGTACATGTCATCCCGCGCCCGCATGGCGATCTGGAAGAGGTCTTCCCGATTAGCTTCAAGGGCGACAGTAACATCTAACGGGGGAGGGGGTGCCGGAAAGTTCTGGCCGGATAAGACGCCAGCGCGTCGCTATCCGGCCATGAAAAGGCATGAATGCCGGATGGCGTTGCGCTTTTCCGGCCTGCACATCACACGCGGAGACGGACATGAAGCTGGCTGTGGTAACCGGATATGTGGTCTGCACCGTACGCCATGAAGGTCTGGCCCACGACAAACTGCTGATGGTGGAGATGCTCAATGCCCGCGGCGAGCCCGACGGGCAATGCGCGGTCGCCATCGACAGCATCGGCGCGGGATGCGGAGAGTGGGTACTGCTGGTCAGCGGCAGCTCGGCGCGACAGGCGCACGCACACGGCGCCTCTCCGGTCGATCTGTGCGTGATTGGTATCGTGGATGAGGCCGCGGCCGATGGTCAGGTGCTCTTCCATAAGTAGGGTGAAAAATCATGAATCAACAGGACATTGAACAGGTAGTGAAAGCGGTACTGCTGAAAATGAAAGACAGCAGCCAGCCTGCCGGCACCGTTCATGATATGGGCGTTTTTGCCTCACTGGATGACGCTGTCGCGGCGGCAACGGTGGCCCAGCAGGGATTAAAGCGGGTGGCGATGCGTCAGCAGGTGATTCAGGCCATTCGTGAGGCGGGTGAAAAGTATGCCCGTGAACTGGCGGAGCTTGCGGTGACGGAGACCGGCATGGGACGCGTTGAAGATAAGTTTGCCAAAAACGTGGCGCAGGCGCGCGGCACGCCGGGCGTGGAGTGTCTGACTCCGCAGGTGCTCACCGGCGATAACGGCCTGACGCTGATTGAAAATGCGCCCTGGGGCGTGGTGGCCTCGGTGACGCCGTCCACCAATCCGGCGGCGACGGTGATCAACAACGCCATTAGCCTGATAGCCGCCGGCAACAGCGTGGTCTTCGCCCCCCATCCGGCGGCGAAAAAGGTCTCGCAAAGGGCAATTACCCTGCTTAACCAGGCGGTAGTGGCCGCCGGCGGCCCGGCCAACCTGCTGGTGACCGTGGCGAACCCGGATATCGACACCGCCCAGCGGCTGTTTAAGTACCCTGGCATCGGCCTGCTGGTGGTGACCGGCGGCGAAGCGGTGGTCGAGGCGGCGCGCAAACATACCAACAAACGCCTGATCGCCGCCGGGGCCGGCAACCCGCCGGTGGTGGTGGATGAGACCGCCGATCTGCCGCGCGCCGCGCAGGCGATCGTCAAAGGCGCCTCGTTTGATAACAACATTATCTGCGCCGACGAGAAGGTGCTGATCGTGGTCGATAGCGTCGCCGACGAACTGATGCGCCTGATGGAAGGCCAGCAGGCGGTGAAACTCACGGCGGCGCAGGCCGAACAGCTCCAGCCGCTGCTGCTGAAAAATATCGACGAGCGCGGCAAAGGCACGGTCAGCCGCGACTGGGTCGGCCGCGATGCGGGCAAAATCGCCGCGGCGATTGGCCTGCAGGTGCCGGCGCAAACCCGTCTGCTGTTCGTGGAAACCCCCGCCAGCCATCCGTTTGCGGTGACTGAACTGATGATGCCGGTGCTGCCGGTGGTGCGGGTGGCGAACGTCGAGGAGGCCATCGCCCTGGCGGTGCAACTGGAAGGCGGCTGCCACCATACGGCGGCGATGCACTCGCGCAATATCGACAACATGAACCAGATGGCGAACGCCATCGACACCAGCATCTTCGTCAAAAACGGGCCGTGCATCGCCGGGCTTGGGCTGGGTGGCGAGGGCTGGACCACCATGACCATCACCACCCCAACCGGGGAAGGGGTGACCAGCGCGCGGACCTTCGTTCGTCTGCGCCGCTGCGTGCTGGTGGATGCGTTTCGAATCGTATAAGGGATGAACATGGCGCACGACGAACAACGCTGGCTTTCGCCGAGACTGCAAAAAGCCGCTGCCCTGTGTAACCAGGAGCCCGCCGCCAGCGAGTCGCCGCTGTGGCTGGGCATCGATTTGGGCACCTGCGACGTGGTGTCGATGGTGGTTGACCGTGACGGCCAGCCGGTTGCGGTATGCCTTGACTGGGCCGACGTGGTGCGCGACGGCATCGTCTGGGATTTCTTTGGCGCCGTCACCCTCGTGCGCCGACATCTTGCGACTCTCGAGCAGCAGCTGGGCTGCCGCTTCACCCATGCGGCGACCTCGTTTCCGCCCGGCACCGATCCGCGCATTTCGATCAATGTCCTGGAGTCCGCCGGGCTGGAGATCAGTCATGTGCTGGATGAGCCTACCGCGGTGGCCGATCTGCTGCAGCTCGATAACGCCGGGGTGGTGGATATCGGCGGCGGCACCACCGGGATCGCCATCGTTAAACAGGGCAGGGTGACGTATTCGGCGGATGAAGCCACCGGCGGCCACCATATCTCCCTGACTCTGGCCGGGAATCGCGGCATCGGGCTTGAGGAGGCGGAGCAGTACAAGCGCAGCCACGCCGGGGAGATCTGGCCGGTGGTTAAGCCGGTGTACGAGAAGATGGCCGAAATTGTCGCCCGACATATTGCCGGACAAGGGATTGTCGATTTGTGGCTGGCAGGCGGCGCCTGTATGCAGCCGGGTGTGCATGAGCTGTTTCGTCAGCGCTTCCCGGCATTACCGGTGCATTTGCCGCAGCACAGCCTGTTTATGACCCCGCTGGCAATCGCCAACAGCGGGAGGGAAAAAGCGGAGGGGATGTATGCAAGCTGAACTGCAGACGGCGCTGTTCCATGCCTTTGATACGCTGAATCTTCAGCAAATGAAAAGCTTCAACGTTCCGCCGGTGACGCTGCACGGCGTCGGCGCGCTGGCGGCCTGCGGTCCGCAAGCGCAGTCCCGAGGCCTTAGGCATCTGTTTGTCATGGTTGACAGTTTTCTCCATCAGGCGGGAATGACCGCCGGGCTGGAGCGTAGCCTGGCGATGAAAGGGATTGCTATGACTCTCTGGCCCTGTCCCGCCGGCGAACCCTGCGTCACCGATGTCTGCGCCGCCGTCGCCCAGCTGCGGGACGCGCGCTGCGACGGCGTGGTGGCCTTTGGCGGTGGATCGGTACTGGATGCGGCGAAGGCGGTGGCGCTGCTGGTCGCCAATCCTGAGCAGACGCTGGGGGAGATGACGGAGCACAGCGAGTTGCGTCCACGTCTGCCGCTAATCGCGGTGCCGACCACCGCTGGTACCGGGTCTGAAACCACCAATGTGACGGTGATTATCGATGCGGTGAGTGGACGCAAACAGGTGCTGGCGCATGCCTCGCTGATGCCGGATGTGGCGATCCTCGACGCCGCGCTGACCGAGGGCGTCCCGCCGCATATCACGGCAATGACCGGGATTGATGCGCTGACCCACGCCGTCGAGGCCTACAGCGCCCGCCACGCCACGCCGTTTACCGACAGTCTGGCGATGGGGGCGATAGCCATGATCGGCGAGGCGCTGCCGAAAGCGGTGGGCTGCGGTCAGGATCTGGCGGCGCGGGAGAATATGCTGCTGGCTTCCTGCATGGCGGGGATGGCGTTTTCCAGCGCCGGGCTGGGGCTATGCCATGCCATGGCGCATCAGCCGGGGGCGGCGCTGCATATTCCGCACGGTCTGGCCAACGCCATGCTGCTGCCAACGGTGATGGAGTTTAACCGCATGGTACGCCGGGCGCGCTTCAGCCAGATCGGCCGGGCGTTAACCGGCAAGAAAACCGATGACCGCGAGGCTATCGCCGCCGTGCGCGAGCTGATCGCCGAGGTCGGTCTGACGATGCGGCTGACGGAGGCTGGCGCGACGTCCGCGCACTACGACGCCTGGGCGCAAGCGGCGCAGGAGGACATCTGTTTGCGCACCAATCCACGCACCGCCAGCCGGGAGCAGATTATCGAGCTGTACGCGGCGGCGCGATAAATGCCGATTTTCCCGGAGGCGTGTGGCTGTGGCTTTCCCGGCTCGTGCTGCGCTTAGCCGGGCTACAGGATCACAGCCGTCTGCTATGCCGTAGCCCGGGTAAGGCGTTCACGCCGCGGCCCGGGAAAGTCGCCTGAGTGCGGCTAATGTCCCGGTATTCACAGTATCTACAAATCATAAATGACAGGGAGTAAGGGCTATGGGAATTAACGAAATCATCATGTACATCATGATGTTCTTTATGCTGATTGCCGCCGTGGACAGGATCCTGTCGCAGTTCGGCGGCTCGGCGCGCTTTCTCGGCAAACTGGGGAAAAGCATTGAGGGATCCGGCGGTCAGTTTGAAGAAGGGTTTATGGCGATGGGCGCGCTGGGCCTGGCGATGGTCGGGATGACCGCCCTGGCGCCAGTGCTGGCTCATCTGCTTGGTCCGGTGATTATTCCGCTGTATGAGATGCTCGGCGCCAACCCGTCGATGTTCGCCGGCACGCTGCTGGCGTGCGACATGGGCGGTTTCTTCCTCGCTAAAGAACTCGCGGGCGGCGACGTGGCGGCCTGGATGTACTCAGGCCTGATCCTCGGCTCTATGATGGGTCCGACCATTGTGTTCTCCATTCCGGTGGCGCTCGGCATTATCGAACCTGCCGATCGCCGCTGGCTGGCGCTCGGCGTGCTGGCGGGCATTGTCACCATTCCCATCGGCTGTATCGCCGGCGGTCTGGTGGCGATGTATTCCGGGGTGGAGATCAACGGCCAGCCGGTAGAGTTTACCTTCGCGCTGATCCTGATGAATATGATCCCGGTGATCATCGTCGCCGTGCTGGTGGCGCTGGGGCTGAAGTTTATTCCGGAAAAAATGATCAACGGCTTCCAGATCTTCGCCAAATTCCTCGTGGCGCTGATCACCATCGGCCTGGCGGCGGCGGTGATCAAGTTCCTGCTCGGCTGGGAGCTGATCCCGGGGCTCGATCCGATCTTTATGGCGCCTGGCGACCAGCCCGGCGAGGTGATGCGCGCCATCGAAGTCATTGGCTCTATCTCCTGCGTGCTGCTCGGCGCTTACCCGATGGTGCTCCTGCTGACCCGCTGGTTTGAAAAGCCGCTGATGCGCGTTGGTAATCTGTTAAAAATCAACAATATGGCTGCCGGCGGCATGGTCGCTACCCTGGCGAACAATATCCCGATGTTCGGCATGATGAAGCAGATGGATACCCGCGGAAAAGTGATCAACTGCGCCTTCTCGGTGTCAGCGGCGTTCGCCCTCGGCGACCATCTCGGTTTTGCGGCGGCCAATATGAACGCCATGATCTTTCCGATGATTGTCGGCAAGCTGGTCGGCGGCGTTACCGCGATTGGCGTGGCGATGCTGCTGGTGCCAAAAGATGAAAACGTACCGGCGCCTGCCAACAACGAAGCGGAGGCGCACTCGTGAACACGCGCCAGCTGTTGAGCGTCGGTATTGATATCGGCACCACCACCACGCAAGTGATCTTCTCGCGCCTCGAGCTGGTGAACCGCGCGGCGGTTTCCCAGGTGCCGCGCTACGAATTCATCAAACGCGACATTAGCTGGCAAAGCCCGGTCTTCTTTACGCCGGTTGATAAACAGGGAGAACTGAAAGAGGCCGAGCTTGAGGCGCTGATTCTGGCTCAGTACCGGGCCGCAGGGATCGCTCCACAAGCGGTGGATTCCGGGGCGATCATCATCACCGGCGAAAGCGCGAAAACCCGCAATGCCCGCCCGGCGGTGATGGCGCTCTCGCAGTCGCTAGGCGATTTTGTCGTCGCCAGCGCCGGGCCGCATCTGGAGTCGGTCATTGCCGGACACGGCGCCGGGGCGCAGACCCTGTCCCGGCAGCGGATGTGCCGGGTGCTCAATATCGATATTGGCGGCGGTACCTCGAACTATGCCCTGTTTGACGCCGGAAACGTCAGCGCCACCGCCTGCCTCAACGTCGGCGGCCGCCTGCTGGAAACCGACGCTCAGGGGCGCGTGGTCCACGCGCATCCGCCGGGGCAGCGGATTGTCGATGCGCTGTTTGGCGCCGGCACTAACGCCCAGGCGCTGACCGCCGGGCAGCTGGCGCAGGTGGCGCGCCGGATGGCGGCGCTGATCGTCGAGGTGATCGAGGGCACCCTCTCACCGCTGGCGCAGGGGCTGATGCAAACCGAAGTACTGCCTGCGGGTGTTCAGCCGGAGGTGATTACCCTTTCCGGCGGAGTGGGGGAGTGCTACCGCCATCAGCCCGCCGATCCTTTCTGCTTTTCCGATATCGGGCCGCTGCTGGCCACGGCCCTGCACGAGCATCCGCGCCTGCGTGAGATGAACGTGCAGTTCCCGGCGCAAACCGTGCGCGCCACGGTGATTGGCGCCGGGGCGCATACGCTGTCCCTGTCCGGGAGCACCATCTGGCTGGAGGGGGTTCCATTGCCGCTGCGCAATCTGCCGGTGGCTATCCCGCAGGATGCCGCCGATCTGCCGAACGCCTGGCTCCAGGCGCTAACGCAGCTCGATCTGGCCCCCGAGGCGGACGCTTACGTGCTGGCGCTTCCCGCTTCACTTCCGGTGCGCTACGCCACCTTACTGACCGTAATTGACGCCCTGCTGGCGTTTGTCGCCCGCTTTCCCAATCCCCGTCCGCTGCTGCTGGTGGCCGAGCAGGATTTTGGCAAAGCGCTGGGCATGCTGCTGCGGCCACAGCTTCCACACCTTCCGCTGGCGGTCATCGATGAGGTGAGCATCCGGGCGGGAGACTATATCGACATTGGTACGCCTCTTTTTGGCGGATCGGTTGTGCCGGTGACGGTGAAATCACTCGCATTTCCTTCCTGAGGGAACGACTTATGAAACTAAAGACCACATTGTTCGGCAATGTTTATCAGTTTAAGGATGTAAAAGAGGTGCTGGCGAAAGCCAACGAACTGCGTTCGGGGGATGTGCTGGCGGGGGTAGCGGCGGAGAGTTCGCAGCAGCGCGTGGCCGCCAAGCAGGTGCTCTCCGATATGACGGTGGCCGATATCCGTAATAACCCGGTGATCCCGTATGAGGAGGACTGCGTTACGCGCCTGATCCAGGATGACGTGAACGAAACCGCCTATCAGCGGATTAAACACTGGACCATCAGCGACCTGCGGGAATACGTGCTCAACGACGAGGTCACCAGCGACGATATCGCCTTTGTCCGCAAAGGGCTGACCTCCGAGGTGGTGGCTGCGGTGGCCAAGATCTGCTCCAACGCCGATCTGATCTACGGCGGTAAAAAAATGCCGGTGATCAAAAAAGCCAATACCACCATCGGTCTGCCGGGGACCTTTAGCTGCCGCCTGCAGCCGAACGATACCCGCGACGATGTGCAGAGTATTGCCGCGCAAATCTATGAAGGGCTCTCCTTCGGCGCGGGCGACGCGGTGATTGGCG
Organism: Klebsiella sp. P1927; assembly: GCF_018204675.1. Classification (NCBI taxonomy): domain Bacteria; kingdom Pseudomonadati; phylum Pseudomonadota; class Gammaproteobacteria; order Enterobacterales; family Enterobacteriaceae; genus Klebsiella; species Klebsiella sp. P1927. Next base: position 1,132,213 of record NZ_CP073377.1, read on the forward strand.
TCAACCCGGTCACTGACGACGTGGAGAACCTGAGCCGGGTGCTGGATACGGTGTACGGGGTGATCGACAAGTTTAACATCCCGACCCAGGGCTGCGTGCTGGCGCACGTCACCACCCAGATTGAAGCCATCCGCCGCGGCGCGCCGGGGGGGCTTATCTTCCAGAGCATCTGCGGCAGTGAAAAAGGGCTTAAAGAGTTCGGCGTCGAGCTGGCGATGCTCGATGAAGCGCGGGCGGTGGGGGCGGAGTTTAACCGCATCGCCGGGGAGAACTGTCTTTACTTTGAAACCGGGCAGGGCTCGGCGCTTTCCGCTGGCGCTAACTTCGGCGCCGACCAGGTGACCATGGAAGCGCGTAACTATGGCCTGGCGCGGCACTACGATCCGTTCCTCGTCAACACCGTGGTGGGCTTTATCGGGCCGGAGTATCTCTATAACGACCGGCAAATCATTCGCGCCGGACTGGAAGACCACTTTATGGGCAAGCTGAGCGGCATCTCAATGGGCTGCGACTGCTGCTATACCAACCATGCCGATGCCGACCAGAACCTCAACGAAAACCTGATGATCCTGCTGGCGACCGCAGGCTGCAACTACATCATGGGCATGCCGCTCGGCGACGACATCATGCTCAACTACCAGACCACCGCCTTCCACGATACCGCGACCGTGCGCCAGCTGCTGGGCCTGCGGCCGTCGCCGGAGTTTGAACGCTGGCTGGAAACGATGGGCATTATGGCAAATGGTCGCCTGACCAAACGGGCGGGCGATCCGTCACTGTTCTTCTGATGACGCGGGGATGACACATCATGGATCAAAAACAGATTGAAGACATTGTACGCAGCGTAATGGCATCAATGGGACAACCACAGTCGCAGCCGCAGGCCCCCGCAGCGTCGACTCCGGCCTGCCATGCCGCCTGCGCCAGCGAAGCGGTGGTGGAAAGCTGCACGCTGGACCTGGGCTCAGCGGAAGCGAAAGCCTGGATTGGGGTACAACATCCGCACCGCGCCGAAGTACTGACTGAACTGAAACGCAGTACCGCGGCGCGCGTTTGCACCGGCCGCGCCGGCCCGCGTCCGCGCACTCAGGCGCTGCTGCGCTTCCTGGCCGATCACTCGCGCTCGAAAGACACGGTGCTCAAAGAGGTGCCGGAAGCGTGGGTGAAAGCGCAGGGGCTGCTGGAAGTGCGTTCCGAGATTAGCGATAAGAACCTCTACCTGACGCGTCCGGATATGGGCCGTCGCCTCAGTCCGGAAGCGATTGATGCGCTGAAGGCGCAGTGCGTGATGGATCCGGATGTGCAGGTGGTGGTGTCCGATGGCCTGTCGACGGATGCCATCACCGCCAACTACGAAGAGATCCTGCCGCCGCTGCTTACCGGCCTGAAACAGGCGGGTCTGAAGGTCGGGACGCCGTTCTTCGTGCGCTATGGCCGCGTCAAGATTGAAGATCAGATCGGCGAGATCCTCGGCGCGAAGGTGGTGATCCTGCTGGTTGGCGAGCGCCCGGGGCTCGGCCAGTCGGAGAGCCTCTCCTGCTACGCGGTGTACTCCCCGCGGGTGGCGACCACCGTCGAGGCCGACCGAACCTGTATCTCCAATATCCACCAGGGCGGCACCCCGCCGGTAGAAGCCGCCGCGGTGATCGTGGATTTAGCCAAACGCATGCTGGAGCAGAAAGCCTCCGGCATCAACATGAGCCGTTAAGGAGGCATCATGCCAGCATTAGATTTGATTCGCCCCTCGGTCACCGCGATGCGCGTGATTGCCTCGGTGAATGACGGTTTCGCGCGCGAGCTTAAATTACCGTCGCATATACGTAGCCTCGGACTCATCACGGCAGATTCTGACGATGTGACGTATATTGCCGCCGACGAAGCGACAAAGCAGGCGATGGTGGAGGTGGTCTATGGCCGCTCCCTCTACGCCGGTGCGGCCCATGGTCCGTCGCCTACCGCCGGCGAAGTACTGATCATGCTTGGCGGCCCGAACCCGGCGGAAGTTCGCGCCGGGCTGGATGCCATGATGGCGCATATTGAAGGTGGGGCGGCATTCCAGTGGGCTAACGACGCGCAAGATACCGCGTTTCTGGCGCACGTGGTGTCGCGTACCGGCTCTTATCTTTCATCGGCCGCTGGCATCGCGTTGGGCGATCCGATCGCTTATCTGGTGGCGCCGCCGCTGGAGGCGACGTTTGGTATCGATGCGGCGATGAAGTCGGCCGACGTTCAGCTGGTGACCTACGTCCCGCCGCCATCGGAAACCAACTATTCGGCCGCCTTTTTGACGGGAAGCCAGGCCGCCTGTAAAGCCGCCTGCAATGCCTTTACCGATGCCGTTCTCGATATTGCCCGTCATCCTGTACAGCGTGTGTAATGGAGGGAGCGATGATCAATGCGCTGGGATTGCTCGAAGTGGAGGGCATGGTCGCGGCTGTAGACGCTGCGGATGCCATGCTTAAGGCGGCCAATGTGCGCCTGCTCAGTCATGAAGTGCTCGACCCGGGCAGGTTAACGCTGGTGGTGGAGGGCGACCTGGCGGCCTGCCGCGCCGCGCTGGATGCTGGGGCCGCCGCTGCCCGGCGGACCGGCTGCGTGATCAGCCGTCGGGAAATTGGCCGCCCGGAAGAGGATACCCAGCGGCTGATCGGCGGTTTTCAGCCACCGCCGCCAGCGCCCATGCCGCCAGCTGACCCGGCTTCATCGGAAGCCTTACTGACGCTGCTGGCTTCAGTTCGTCAGGGCATGACGGCCGGCGAGGTCGCCGCGCATTTTGCCTGGCCGCTGGATAAGGCCCGCCAGGCGCTGGAGCAGCTCTTTTCCGCAGGGACGCTACGAAAACGCAGTAGCCGCTATCGTCTCAAAAATCCATAACCTGTCGGAGGTGCCGGGAGCGGCTTGCCCCCGGCTTTAACGATTATGAAAAAGCGTCGTTCTGCAAATTTGCACCATCTCTGTTGCGAGGCGTTGCCGGAAGACACCAGGCTGACGCCTCAGGTTGAAATTGACAATATTCATCAACGACACACAACCGATGTGTATGAGCACGCCCTGACCATTACCGCCTGGCAACAGATCTACGATCAGCTGCATCCGGGGCAGTTTCGCGGCGAGTTTACCGAAATCCTGCTCGATGAGATCCAGGTCTTCCGCGAATATACCGGGCTGGCGCTGCGCCAGTCCTGCCTGGTCTGGCCGAACTCCTTCTGGTTTGGCATTCCGGCGACCCGGGGTGAACAGGGGTTTATCGGCTCGCAGTGTCTGGGCCGGGCAGAAATCGCCACCCGTCCCGGCGGTACGGAGTTCGAGCTCAGCACGCCGGATGATTACACCATTCTCGGGGTAGTGATTTCGCAGGAGGTGATTGCGCGTCACGCCAGTTTCCTGCACCACCCGGAGCGAGTGCTACATATGCTACGCAACCAGTCAGCGCTGGCGGTCCGCGAGCCGCATAAGGCCGCGCTGTGGGGGTTTGTCCAGCAGGCGCTGGCCACCTTTAGCGAGCATCCGGATACCCTTCATCAGCCGGCCGTGCGTAAGGTCCTGCGGGATAATCTGTTGCTGGCGATGGGCACGATGCTGGAAGAAGCGCAGCCGATGGTAAGTGCAGAGAGCGTCAGCCACCAGAGCTACCGCCGCCTGCTGGCGCAGGCGCGCGAATATGTGCTGGAAAACAGCGCGGAGCCGTTAACCGTTCTCGATCTGTGCCAGCAGCTGTACGTCAGCCGTCGCACCTTGCAGAACGCCTTCCATGCGATACTGGGGATTGGTCCTAACGCCTGGCTCAAACGGATCCGCCTGAACGCTGTGCGTCGGGAGCTGATAAGCCCCTGGTCAGAGCGCGAGACGGTCAAGGAGGCGGCCATGCAGTGGGGATTCTGGCATTTGGGGCAGTTCGCCACCGACTATCAGCAGCTGTTTGCTGAGAAACCGTCGATGACGCTGCACCATCGCCTGCGCCAGTGGGTGTGAGGGAAGAGACTCCGCTACCGGGTGGCCAGCCGCCATCCGGCCGTTACAGCCAGTCGCGCACCTGAATAAACTCGCTCAGCGCCGCCTCGGGGCTGCCGGGCTCGGGCTGATAATCATATTCCCAGCGCACCAGCGGCGGCATCGACATCAGAATCGACTCCGTACGCCCGCCGGTCTGCAGGCCGAACAGGGTGCCGCGGTCCCAGACCAGATTGAACTCGACATAGCGGCCGCGACGGTAGAGTTGAAAGTGGCGCTCGCGTTCGCCGTACGGCGTGGCTTTCCGGCGTTCGACGATAGGTAAATAGGCGTCAGCATAGCCGTTCCCGACCGCCTGCATAAAGGCGAAGCAGTGGTCAAAATCCGGGGTGTTCAGGTCGTCAAAGAACAGACCGCCGATGCCGCGCTGCTCCTGGCGGTGCTTGAGATAGAAGTAATCATCGCACCATTTTTTATAGCGCGGATAGACTTCCTCGCCGAACGGCAGACACAGATCGCGGGCGGTACGATGCCAGTGGACGGCATCCTCTTCAAAGCCGTAGTAAGGGGTTAAATCAAAGCCGCCGCCGAACCACCACACCGGGTCGGCGCCAGGCTTTTCGGCAATAAAGAACCGCACGTTGGCATGGCTGGTGGGCACGTAGGGGTTCAGCGGATGAACCACCAGCGAGACGCCCATGGCTTCAAAACTGCGTCCGGCCAGCTCCGGGCGGTGCGCGGTGGCGGAGGCAGGCATGGCGTCGCCATGGACGTGGGAAAAGTTGACCCCCGCCTGCTCGAACACCCGGCCTTCGCGCAGCACCCGGCTGCGTCCGCCGCCACCGCCTTCCCGCTGCCAGGCATCTTCAATAAACGGCGCGCCATCCACGGCGCTCAGCTGCTGACAGAGGTTGTCCTGGAGCTGGAGCAGAAAAGTTTTTACCTGCGCGGCATCGGGTTTCATTAACGTCTCTTCGAATGGGCTTTCTGGTTATCGAACCAGTGGAAATAGCTGATAATGCCGTTGGCAATCGCGGTGGCGATTTTCTGCCGGAAGGCGGTGGTGCCGAGCAGTTTCTCCTCGTTCGGGTTGGTGATAAACGAGGTTTCCACCAGCACAGACGGTATGGATGGTGACTTCAGCACCACGAACGCCGCCTGCTCGGTATTGCGGCTGTGTAGCTTATGTACCGGCTTGATCTTTTTCAGGATATGCGAGCCCAGCGTCAGGCTGTTTTTGATGGTGTCGGTCTGCACCAGATCGAACAGTACCTGCTGCAGCAGATGGTCTTTATCCGTCGCTTTCTTACCGGCGACCTCATCGGCGCGGTTTTCGCGATCGGAGAGGTATTTCGCCATGGCGCTACTGGCGCCGCGGTTTGACAGGGCGAACACCGAGGCGCCGGCGGCGCTCGGGTTGGTAAAACCATCGGCGTGGATTGACATAAACAGATCGGCGCCGTGCTGATGGGCGATCTCCACGCGGTCGTACAGCGGGATAAAGGTATCCCCGGTGCGGGTCAGGCGGGCGTCGATGCCGTTGCTGCGCAAAATGCTGCGCACGTTCTTAGCGATCGCCAACACCACATGCTTCTCTTTCGAGCCGTTATGGCCGATAGCGCCGGTATCGATGCCGCCGTGGCCCGGATCTAACATTACAATCCGGCGACCCCCGGCCTTTTTGGCGGCGGGTTTGCTATGTCCATTTGACGTTTTCAGTGGCTGTTCTTTTGCGCTGACCTGTGAGGCGACGCCGCTCAGCGTCATCGCAGCCAGCCCGGCTTTCAGCACCTGACGGCGCGAAGCAAGTATTTTTAAAGGTTTAAAAGTGCTCATTCGGCCTGAATTGTAAACAAGTGATGTCCAATGTTATATCGTATCGCGTTTGCCGTTACGACCATTCAAAATAAGAATTGTTTTACTTTTCATTTCAATACATGACAAAGTCATATTATGCCATTTTTTGTCGCTGATTTCGCCTGATATTGGCTATCAGTTATATTCGCGCCATAATCACTGTTTTTAACCGTCAATGGTGGGGAATACCATGGAGATTCGCGTTTTTCGCCAGCAGGATTTCGAAGAGGTTGTGACGCTGTGGGAGCGCTGCGATCTGCTGCGCCCGTGGAACGATCCGGAGATGGATATTGAGCGCAAGCTGAATCACGACGTCAGCCTGTTTCTGGTGGCGGAAGTGAATGGCGAAGTGGTCGGCACGGTGATGGGCGGATATGACGGTCATCGCGGATCGGCCTATTATCTCGGCGTCCATCCGGAATATCGCGGCCGGGGTATCGCGAACGCGCTGCTCAACCGTCTGGAGAAAAAGCTGATTGCCCGCGGCTGCCCGAAAATCAACATTATGGTCCGTGAAGACAACGACGTGGTGCAGGGAATGTACGAGCGGTTGGGCTATGAGTACGCCGATGTCCTGACCCTGGGCAAGCGCCTGATCGAAGATGAAGAATACTGAGTTTATCCCCGCCGATTTTGATGCCCATGGCCGTCTGCGCCTGCCTTTGCTTTTCTGGTGCGTGCTGTTGTTGCAGGCCCGCACGTGGGTGCTGTTTTTGATGGCCGGCGCATCGCGCCAGCAGGGCGACGCGATTCTTAATCTGTTCTATCCCGATCACGAGCGCTTCTGGCTTGGTTTACTGCCAGGCGTGCCGGCGGTGCTGGCCTTTCTGCTTAGCGGCTATCGTCAGCGCCTGCCGCGCCTGTGGCGGGCGATGCGCTGGCTGCTGGTGCTATCGCAAGTGCTGCTGTTGCTGTGGCAGCCGATGCTATGGCTGAGCGGCGAATCTCCCTCCTCGTTGACCATTGCGCTGCTGGTCGCGGATGGCTATGCCCTGTGGTGGCTGTTAACCAGCCGTCGCCTGGGCGCCTGTTTTCACCAGACCACCTTTTAATGGCACTTTTTGCCGATCGTGAACTCCAACATGCGTTGAATGACTCAGAAAGGATTGAGATATGAAATCGCTACGTGTAATGCTCTGTGCGCTTCCGCTGGCGCTGACCGGCTGCTCCACGATGAGCGCAGTCAACTGGTCGGCGGCCTATCCGTGGAACTGGTTTGGCGCTTCCACCGAGGTGACCGAGCAGGGAGTGGGTAAACTGACGGCTTCCACGCCGCTCAATGAACAGGCGATTAGCGATGCGCTGGGCAGCGACTACCGTTTACGCAGCGGAATGAAGACCGATAAGGGCAATATCGTCCACTACTTTGAAGCGCTGAAAAACAACAGCGTGGCGCTGACCATCAATGGCGACAACGGTGCTATCAGCCGGATTGACGTGCGTGATGCGGATATCAAAACCGCCAGCGGCGTGAAAATCGGCACACCGTTTAGCGACCTGTACAGCAAAGCCTTCGGCAACTGCCAGAAAGGCAGCCATGACAACGGGGCGGTCGTCGAGTGTCAGGCCGAGGGGAGCCAGCATATCAGCTATGCCTTCACTGGCCACTGGAGCGGTCCGGACGAGCTGATGCCCTCCGACGATACGCTGAAAAACTGGAAGGTCAGCAAGATTATCTGGCGTCGCTAAATTGATCTGAAGAGACACGACAGCTCTGAAAAACGGTTACAATGGCGCGTTAGCAACGCGACAGCGTTGTGGTTGCATCATTTCAGGAGGAGCGATGTCTCAGGTTCAGAGCGGCATTTTGCCGGAACATTGCCGCGCGGCGATTTGGATTGAAGCCAATCTCAAAGGGGACGTTAACGCCCTGCGCGAAGCGAGCAAAATTTTTGTCGATAACGTGGCCACCTTCCAGGCTAAATTCCCTGACGCCAAACTCGGTGCGGTGGTGGCGTTCGGCAATAACGTCTGGCGTCAGCTGAGCGGCGGCGAAGGGGCGGATGAGTTAAAAGATTTCCCGGTCTATGGCAAAGGGCTGGCGCCGTCCACCCAGTATGACCTGCTGATTCATATTTTATCCGCCCGTCATGAAGTTAACTTCTCGGTGGCGCAGGCCGCGCTGGCCGCCTTTGGCGACGCTATCGACGTGAAAGAAGAGATCCACGGCTTCCGCTGGGTGGAAGAGCGTGACCTCAGCGGCTTCGTCGATGGCACCGAAAACCCGGCGGGGGAAGAAACCCGCCGCGAGGTGGCGGTCATTAAAGACGGCGTGGATGCGGGCGGCAGCTACGTGTTCGTCCAGCGCTGGGAGCATAATCTCAAACAGCTGAACCGCATGAGCGTGCCGGATCAGGAGATGATGATCGGCCGTACAAAAGACGCTAACGAAGAGATCGATGGCGATGAACGTCCGGTCACGTCGCACCTGAGCCGCGTGGACTTAAAAGAAGATGGCAAAGGGTTGAAAATCGTCCGTCAGAGCCTGCCGTACGGCACCGCCAGCGGCACCCATGGCCTCTATTTCTGCGCCTACTGCGCGCGCCTGTATAACATCGAGCAGCAGCTGCTGAGCATGTTTGGCGATACCGACGGTAAACGCGACGCGATGCTGCGCTTCACCAAACCGGTGACCGGCGGGTATTACTTCGCGCCGTCGCTGGAGCGTATCCAGGCGCTGTATTTTTTCCCCTCACCCTAACCCTCTCCCCAAAGGGGAGAGGGGACGGTAAGGTGCGGCTATGGGATCTGCGTGCGGATTCTTTTACTCCCTCTCCCTCAGTCAGAGGGGAGGGGTGAGGGCATCGGCGACTCAGGCGCTTCAAGTATCCCCTCCATCACCGCATCACCATACTCTTCAAACTCAATATTCCAGAAGCGTAAAACTCGCCATCCCTCGCTCTGTTGCCAGAGGGTGCGGCGTCATCGTGTTGGCCGCCGTCCAGTTCAATCGCCAGCCGTATTGCGCAGCAGGCGAAATCGAGAATATAGGGGGCAACGGGGCGCTGGCGGCGAAACGTATCGCTAGCAAAACGGCGGTTGCCCAGTCAGTACCCTGGTCGACGTTCTGCGGGCGTTAAGCTACGTCTGAGCTGACGAGCAAATATCTGTGTGTTTTTCATATAAACACAGTGCACGCCTGGCTGCCGTTTGTCACAATGACCCGTCTAATCTGCGAGCCGCTTTCAGCTAAGCTTTGCCAGTTGCTTATTCCCTTTTCGACTTCCAAATCGCCAAACGGTATATAAAACTGTTACTCCTTTCGTACCCGTTATAAATATGATGATCATCAGAAAATGTTCAACGTTGATAAGGGTGCGCAATGGCCGTTAAATCACTGAAAAAAGGATATCTGGCGCTGGCGGCTTCCATGCTGCTGGTGGCGCAGGCGCAGGCGACGGAGCTGCTGAACAGCTCCTATGATGTCTCCCGCGAGCTGTTTGCCGCCCTTAACCCGCCTTTTGAGCAGCAGTGGGCGAAAGACAATGGCGGGGACAAGCTGACCATCAAGCAGTCGCATGCCGGTTCATCCAAGCAGGCGCTGGCTATTTTGCAGGGCCTGAAGGCGGACGTGGTCACCTACAACCAGGTGACGGACGTGCAGATCCTGCATGACAAAGGCAACCTGATCCCGGCCGACTGGCAAAGCCGTCTGCCGAACAACAGCTCACCGTTCTATTCGACGATGGGTTTCCTGGTGCGTAAAGGCAATCCGAAAAACATTCATGACTGGAACGACCTGGTTCGCTCTGACGTTAAGCTGATCTTCCCGAATCCGAAAACCTCGGGTAACGCCCGATACACCTACCTGGCGGCATGGGGCGCGGCGGATAAAGCTGATGGCGGCGATAAAGCTAAAACCGAACAGTTTATGACTCAGTTTCTCAAGAACGTCGAAGTCTTTGACACCGGCGGGCGCGGAGCGACCACCACCTTCGCCGAGCGCGGCCTCGGCGATGTGCTGATTAGCTTCGAATCGGAAGTGAACAATATTCGCAAGCAGTATGAGGCGCAGGGATTTGAAGTGGTTATCCCGAAAACCAACATTCTGGCGGAGTTCCCGGTAGCCTGGGTCGATAAAAACGTCAAAGCCAATGGCACGGAAAAGGCGGCGAAAGCCTACCTGAACTGGCTCTATACGCCACAGGCGCAAACTATCATTACCGACTACTACTATCGGGTAAACAACCCGAAAGTGATGGATGCTCTGAAGGATAAATTCCCACAGACCGAGCTGTTCCGCGTGGAAGATAAGTTTGGCTCCTGGCCTGAGGTGATGAAAACCCACTTCGCCAGCGGCGGCGAACTGGACAAACTGCTGGCGGCGGGGCGTAAGTAATGTTTGCTGTGTCGTCCAAGCGCGTGCTGCCGGGTTTTACCCTGAGCCTTGGCACCAGCCTGCTGTTTGTCTGTCTGATTTTGTTATTACCGCTCAGCGCGTTGGTGATGCAGCTGGCGCAGATGAGTTGGGCGCAGTACTGGGATGTGATCACCAACCCGCAGGTGGTGGCTGCCTATAAGGTGACGCTGCTGTCGGCGTTTGTGGCCTCGATTTTTAACGGCGTCTTTGGTCTGCTGATGGCCTGGATCCTGACCCGCTATCGTTTTCCGGGCCGCACGCTGCTGGATGCCTTAATGGACCTGCCGTTTGCGCTGCCGACGGCGGTAGCCGGTCTGACCCTGGCCTCGCTGTTTTCGGTGAACGGTATTTACGGGGAATGGCTGGCGAAGTTCGATATTAAAGTCACCTATACCTGGCTCGGCATCGCCGTGGCGATGGCCTTCACCAGCATCCCGTTTGTGGTACGCACCGTGCAGCCGGTGCTGGAAGAGTTGGGGCCCGAGTATGAGGAAGCGGCGGAAACGCTGGGCGCTACGCGCTGGCAGAGTTTCCGCAAGGTGGTGCTGCCGGAGCTGTCGCCGGCGCTGCTGGCGGGCATTGCTCTGTCGTTTACCCGCAGCCTCGGCGAATTCGGCGCGGTGATTTTTATCGCCGGCAACATCGCGTGGAAGACGGAAGTGACGTCGCTGATGATCTTTATTCGTCTGCAGGAGTTTGACTATCCGGCGGCGAGCGCCATCGCCTCGGTGATCCTGGCCGCCTCACTGCTGCTGCTGTTTTCCATCAATACCCTGCAGAGTCGCTTTGGTCGACGCGTGGTAGGTCACTAATGGCGGAAGTTACTCAATTGAAACGCTACGACGCGCCCCGTATCAACTGGGGAAAATGGTTTCTGATTGGCGTCGGGATGCTGGTCTCCGCCTTCATCCTTGTGGTGCCGATGCTCTACATCTTTATCCAGGCCTTCAGCAAAGGATTGATGCCGGTGCTGGAAAACCTGGCGAACCCGGACATGCTGCATGCCATCTGGCTGACGGTGATGATTGCATTGATTACCGTACCGGTGAACCTGGTGTTCGGTACCTTGCTGGCCTGGCTGGTGACACGTTTTACCTTTCCGGGGCGCCAGCTGCTGCTGACGTTGCTGGATATCCCGTTCGCCGTCTCGCCGGTGGTGGCCGGTCTGGTGTATCTGCTGTTTTACGGCTCTAACGGTCCGCTGGGCGGCTGGCTTGACGCGCATAATCTGCAAATCATGTTCGCCTGGCCAGGCATGGTGCTGGCGACCATCTTTGTTACCTGTCCGTTTGTGGTGCGTGAGCTGGTGCCGGTGATGATGAGTCAGGGCAGTCATGAAGATGAGGCCGCGGTGCTGCTGGGCGCGTCCGGTTGGCAGATGTTCCGCCGGGTGACGTTGCCCAATATTCGCTGGGCGCTGCTGTACGGCGTGGTGCTGACCAACGCCCGCGCCATCGGCGAATTTGGCGCGGTGTCGGTGGTTTCCGGCTCGATCCGCGGCGAAACGCTGTCGCTGCCGCTGCAAATTGAACTACTGGAGCAGGATTACAACACCGTCGGCTCGTTTACCGCCGCCGCCCTGCTGACGTTAATGGCTATTCTGACCCTGTTTTTAAAGAGTATGTTGCAATGGCGTCTGGCCAATCAGAAAGAACGCGCGCAACAGGAGGGAAATCATGAGCATTGAGATTGCCAATATTAAGAAATCGTTTGGTCGCACCCAGGTGCTGAATGATATCTCGTTGGATATCCCTTCCGGACAAATGGTTGCGCTGCTGGGGCCCTCGGGCTCCGGAAAAACCACCCTGCTGCGAATTATCGCCGGTCTGGAGCATCAGACCAGCGGTCATATCCGCTTCCACGGTACCGACGTCAGTCGGATGCACGCTCGCGACCGTAAAGTGGGCTTCGTTTTCCAGCACTATGCGCTGTTCCGCCATATGACGGTGTTCGATAACATCGCCTTTGGCCTGACCGTGCTGCCGCGCCGCGAACGCCCCAATGCGGCGGCGATTAAAGCCAAGGTGACCAAACTGCTGGAGATGGTGCAGCTGGCCCATCTGGCGGATCGCTATCCGGCGCAGCTGTCCGGAGGCCAGAAGCAGCGCGTGGCGCTGGCGCGCGCCCTGGCGGTGGAGCCGCAAATTTTGCTGCTGGATGAACCTTTCGGTGCGCTGGATGCGCAGGTGCGTAAAGAGCTGCGCCGCTGGCTGCGTCAGCTGCATGAAGAGCTGAAATTCACCAGCGTGTTCGTCACCCACGATCAGGAAGAGGCGATGGAAGTTGCCGACCGGGTGGTGGTCATGAGCCAGGGCAACATCGAACAGGCCGATGCCCCGGAGCGCGTATGGCGTGAGCCGTCTACCCGTTTCGTGCTGGAGTTTATGGGGGAAGTGAACCGCCTGCAGGGGGTCATCCGCGGTGGACAGTTCCACGTCGGCGCCCACCGCTGGCCGTTAGGCTATACCCCGGCATACCAGGGGCCAGTGGACCTGTTCCTGCGCCCGTGGGAAGTGGACATCAGCCGGCGGACCAGCCTGGATTCGCCGCTGCCGGTGCAGGTCCTGGAGGCCAGTCCGAAAGGGCACTACACCCAATTAGTCGTCCAGCCTCTGGGGTGGTATGACGAACCGCTGAGCGTGGTGTTAACGGGCGACGAGGCGCCGTCCCGCGGCGAACGGCTGTTCGTCGGGCTGCAAAACGCGCGTTTGTACAACGGTACCGAGCGTATCGAGCCGCGCGGCGAGCTTGCTCTGGCGGAGTCGGCCTGATAGCTTAAATCCATGTGCTTTTGCCGGGTGAGGCTCTGCTTACCCGGTCTGGAATTATGACGCGTCTGCCAGGCCGGGTAAGCGAAGCGCCGCCCGGCTTTTTTATTGAGTAAAAATCGTGAATACACTCGAACAAACCATCGGCAATACCCCTCTGGTCAAACTTCAGCGTCTGGGACCGGACAACGGCAGCGAAGTCTGGGTCAAACTCGAAGGCAATAATCCGGCCGGCTCGGTGAAAGATCGCGCCGCGCTGTCAATGATCGTTGAAGCGGAAAAGCGCGGCGAAATTCAGCCCGGAGACGTGCTGATCGAAGCGACCAGCGGCAACACCGGTATTGCGCTGGCGATGATCGCCGCGCTGAAAGGCTACCGGATGAAGCTGCTGATGCCCGACAACATGAGCCAGGAGCGTCGGGCCGCGATGCGCGCTTACGGCGCCGAGCTTATCCTGGTCAGCAAAGAGCAAGGGATGGAGGGTGCCCGCGACCTGGCTCTGGAGATGGCCCAGCGCGGCGAAGGCAAACTGCTCGATCAGTTTAACAACCCGGATAACCCCTACGCCCACTACACCACCACCGGCCCGGAAATCTGGCAGCAGACCGCGGGGCGTATCACCCACTTTGTCTCCAGTATGGGGACCACTGGCACCATTACCGGCGTGTCACGTTTTCTGCGTGAACAGAGTAGACCGGTGACCATTGTTGGCCTGCAGCCGGAGGAGGGGAGCAGTATTCCCGGGATCCGCCGCTGGCCGGCAGAGTATATGCCGGGGATCTTTAACGCTTCGCTGGTGGATACGGTGCTGGATATTCATCAGCAGGATGCTGAGAACACCATGCGTCAGCTGGCGGTGCGGGAAGGCATTTTCTGCGGCGTCAGTTCGGGCGGCGCGGTAGCGGGCGCGTTACGCATAGCCCGCGAAAATCCTGGCGCGGTGGTGGTGGCGATTGTCTGCGATCGCGGCGATCGTTACCTTTCCACCGGCGTCTTCGGCGAAGAACACTTTAGCCAGGGGGCGGGCATTTAATCATCAAGCAGGTCGGTGCCGTAGGAGTTATCGACGGTGCACAGCCAGCGTTCGCCCTGCTTCTGAAAGACATAGGTGGCGCGTCGCGTAACCTGGGATATCCCGTCCGCCGTCGGGATATCCAGCCGGGTCTCCATAATCACCAGCGCATTGCCGCCGCCTTCAATAACCTCCATTTTCCCCTGAGTCACCACCAGTCGGTGCTGGAAATAGTCGGCAATGGCGATAAAGGCTTTGCGGATATTCTCTTTCCCTCTGACCACCATGCCCGGTTTGACGACCAGCGCGGCGTCTTCTGCGTAATAACTCATCAGGGTATCGTAATCTTCCTGCGAGATAGCGCGATCGCAGGCTTCAATGACTGCTTTCAGTGCCAGGTCAGGGTGACGCATCTCTGGTGCTCCTTGTTGTGAGCGATTTGTCCGCCTCGGCGATCAGGGCATGCAGGTAAGACTAGCCTGCTGTCGTTTATTTTTCATTAATTTGTCGGCAGCTGCCATCACTCCCCGATACGTTCGGTGGACTGCCTGCGTCAGGGGGCGTCTAAGGCCTGCGCAATATCGGCCGCCAGGCGGGAAATCTCAGCGTCACTCAGACGGCCCAGCGACAGGCGTAGCCCGTGGGAGGGCGTACGGATGCCAAACACCTCTCCCTCCCGGACCAGCCAGCCGGCGCGGGCCAGGCGTAAGGCGTAGGGCTGGCTCGCCGCTGGCAGCGGCAGCCAGAAATTGAGGCCATCCCCTGGCGTAGCATGGCTGAAGCCGTGCCGGGCCAGCGCCGCCGCCAGTTTCTCATTCTGCTGGCGATAGTGACGACGAGTCTCCGTCATCGAGGCGATAAACGCCTCGTCGGTCAGGCAGGCCAGCGTCAGGTCCTGCAGCAGATGGCTGACCCACTGGCTGCCGGCGTTAAGCCGCAGGCGCAGCGCCGCTGAAGTAGCGGCATCGCTGGCGATAAAGGCCAGCCGCAGGTCTGGTCCGAGGGTTTTTGACATCGAGCGCACCAGCGCCCAGCGTTGGGTGCTTGCAGGAAGAGGGGAGTGCCATGGCGTGGCCGACAGCAGGGCAAAATGGTCATCAACAATCGCCAGTACCTGCGGATAGCGGGCTAGCACCTCCCGCAGGGCATGCGCCCGGGTTTCCGTCAGGCTACAGCCGGTAGGATTATGCGCGCGCGGGGTTAAGATCACCGCCCGTGCGCCGTTGCGTAACGCCTCCTCCAGGCCGTCAGGATCCATCCCTTCGGCATCCACCGCCACCGGGCAGGGGGTAAAACCGGCGTAACGCACCATATTGATGCTGCTGAGAAAACAGGGATCTTCCACCACAACGCCGTCGCCGGGGAGCAGCAGAGCGCACAGCAGGCGCTCCAGGGCGTCTATCGCCCCGCTGGCGAGATTCACCGCAAAGGGAACGGCTATCTCTCTGGCAAACCACGCCTCGGCCCATTGGCCAAGCCGCGGCTCGATGGGCGCATCGCCATACAGGCGGGGCGTGCGGGCAATCTGGCCCAGATAGCGGGGTAAATCAGGCAGTCTGGCCGGATCCGGATTGCCGCTGGAGATATCGTTCAGCGGGGTCGTTGGGTCACCTCCCTCCAGCGCCGGCAGTGTGTCCCGCGCTTTAATGGCTGTACCGTTGCGTCCCTGACTGACGGCCAGCCCGGAGGTCACCAGCCGTTTATAGGCGGCGGCGACAGTGTTGCGATTCACTGCAAGCTGGCTGGCGAGTTCACGTACCGGCGGCAGAACCTCTCCGGGCTGCAACCCGCCGCTCTGCACCAGATGGCGGATGTTATCGAAGATTTCGCTGGCGGTTTTTCCGGCTAACATTATTGACCTATGACAAAATGGAATTTAGCATAGGACGAATCATAATCAGTGCGTGACCCGCTGTCCAGCGGGGGGAGAAAAGATGGGCCAGCAGGATGATATACAATCAGTGCTCTTTCACGACAAAAGCCGGGCGTCGGAAGTGGATATCGTCGCCGTGCAGTCGCAGGTAGTCTATGGCAGCGTCGGCAACGGCATCGCGGTTCCGGCGATTAAACAGCATGGTCTGCGCGTGCTGGCGGTGCCGACGGTGCTGTTCAGTAATACGCCCCATTATGAGACGTTCTATGGCGGCATTATTCCGGAAGAGTGGTTTGTCGGGTATCTGCAGGCGCTGGAGGAGCGCGACGCGCTGCGCGAACTGCGTGCGGTCACCACCGGCTATATGGGCAGCGCAGTGCAAATCGAACGCCTGGCGCAGTGGCTGACGCGCGTACGGGCCCGCCATCCCGGGTTGTGCATTCTGGTGGATCCGGTCATCGGCGATGTCGACAGCGGCATCTATGTCAAGGCTGAGATCCCGGACGCCTATCGTCAGCACCTGCTGCCGCTGGCGCAAGGGATCACCCCCAATCTGTTCGAACTGGAGACGCTGAGCGGCCAGCGCTGTCGCGATCGGCAGGAGGCGGTCGCCGCGGCGCGAAGCCTGCTGTCGGACACCCTCAAATGGGTGGTGATCACCAGCGCGCCGGGAGAGGCCGATTCGACGATCAATGTGCTGGTGGTGACGGCCGATGCAGTGGAAGTGGTGGTTCACCCGCGGGTGGAGACAGACTTAAAAGGAACCGGCGATCTGTTCTGCGCGGAGCTGGTGAGCGGGTTGCTTTCCGGACTGGCGCTGGGGGCAGCGACGCAGGCTGCTGCCCAGCGCGTGCTGGAGGTGATGAACTGGACTGCCGCCCAGGGGTGTGACGAATTGATCCTACCGCCGCTGGAGCAAAGCAGATGAAAAGCTATCGGTTAGTGATCCGCCAGCAGGGACGCATTGTTGGTCATTTTGATACGACAGGTGAGGCGGCGCTGGAGGATGCCTGCGTGGCGCGGTCGCTGTTCGGCCTGGCCGGTGGATATCAGTGCGAACTGCTGGTCGCTGACAGCGAGCGGCGAATTCTGGAGAGCACCCCGGAGGGATTGCGCGTCTTGTCCCGCGAGAAGTGCTATCGACCGGTAACTTGCGCGGTATAAAAAAATGGCGCCTTTCGGCGCCATTTTTATGCAGCAAGCATTACTTCTTGATGCGGATTACCGGGGTTTCACCCACGGTCACGCTACCGGACAGTTTGATCAGCTCTTTGATCTCGTCCATGTTGGAGATAACCACCGGCGTCAGAGTCGACTTGGCTTTCTCTTCCAGCAGCGGCAGATCAAATTCGATAACCGGATCGCCGACTTTCACGCGCTGACCTTCTTCCGCGATACGCTTGAAGCCTTCGCCTTTCAGTTCAACGGTATCAATACCGAAGTGAACGAACAGCTCGATGCCGCTATCAGATTCAATAGAGAACGCGTGGTTGGTTTCGAAAATTTTACCAATGGTACCGTCTACCGGCGCGACCATTTTGTTGCCAGTCGGTTTGATGGCAATCCCATCGCCCACAATTTTTTCCGCAAAAACCACATCCGGCACGTCTTCAATGTTGACGATCTCACCGGAGAGGGGAGCAACAATCTCAATAGTTCCGGTGTCTTTCTTGTCATCAGAAACCAGAGATTTCAATTTATCAAACAAACCCATGATCTTCTCCTAAGCAGTAATTTGGGCCGCGCATCTCGTGGATTAGCAGATTGTTTTTTCTTCAATGAACTTGTTAACCAGCGTCATTAACTCGTCCGTTGTCGGTTGAGCAAGAGCCTGCTCTGCTAATACTTTCGCATCTTCGAAGTTCGTATTACGAATAATCTTCTTGATGCGCGGGATGGAAATGGCGCTCATAGAGAATTCGTCCAGCCCCATACCCAGCAACAGAAGTGTAGCACGTTCATCGCCCGCAAGCTCACCGCACATGCCAGTCCATTTACCTTCAGCGTGAGAAGCATCAATAACTTGCTTAATCAGATTCAGTACAGACGGTGACATCGGCTGGTAAAGATGTGAAATCATATCATTACCACGGTCAACTGCCAGAGTATATTGCGTTAAATCATTGGTGCCGATACTAAAGAAATCAACTTCTTTGGCCAGATGACGAGCAATAGTCGCCGCAGCCGGTGTTTCCACCATCACGCCGATCTCAATGGATTCGTCAAATGCTTTACCTTCGTCACGCAGTTCCTGTTTGTAGATTTCGATCTCTTTCTTCAGCGCACGCACTTCTTCAACAGAGATGATCATCGGGAACATAATGCGCAGCTTACCGAAAGCGGAGGCACGCAGGATGGCGCGAACCTGGTCGCGCAGGATCTCTTTACGATCCATCGCAATACGCACGGCACGCCAGCCGAGGAACGGGTTCTCTTCTTTCGGGAAGTTCATGTACGGCAGCTCTTTGTCGCCGCCGATATCCATGGTACGGACGATAACGGCCTGAGAGCCACAGGCCTCAGCCACCGCTTTATAAGCCGCAAACTGTTCTTCTTCAGTTGGCAGCGCGTCACGGTCCATGAACAGGAATTCGGTACGATACAGGCCTACGCCTTCGGCGCCGTTGCGCTCAGCACCTTCGACATCGCGAACGGTACCAATGTTGGCGCAGACTTCAACCTGATGGCCGTCGAGGGTAATCGCCGGCAGATCTTTCAGTTTCGCCAGTTCGGCTTTTTCTTCCGCAACCTGAGCCTGCAGACTACGCAGCGCTTCAATTTGCTCGTTAGACGGGTTGATAAGAACCTGGTTGTTCACCGCGTCGAGAATCAGATAGTCGCCGTTCTTCACCTGCGCCGTGATGCTGCCGGTGCCCACGATGGCCGGCAATTCCAGGGAACGCGCCATGATAGAGGTGTGGGAGGTACGACCGCCCGCATCGGTGATGAAACCCAGCACTTTTTTCAGGTTCAGCTGTGCGGTTTCAGACGGGGTCAGATCGGCGGCGACGAGGATGACTTCATCCTGAATCGCACTCAGATCGATGATTGCCAGACCAAGGATGTTGCGCAGCAGGCGCTTACCGATATCACGTACGTCAGCCGCACGTTCTTTCAGGTATTCATCATCCAGCTCTTCCAGGGCAGTGGCCTGACCGTCGATAACTTCATTGGCTGCCGCGTCGGCAGTCATGTGCTTATCTTTAATCAGGGCTATGATTTCCTGCTCAAGCTCCTCATCTTCCAGCAGCATAATATGCCCTTCGAAGATGGCTTCTTTTTCTTCACCGAAAGTTTCACCAGCTTTGGTTTTGATGACCTCCAGCTGGGCGGAGGCCTTGGCGCGGCCGCTCAGGAAACGTTCGACTTCCTGATCAACCTTATCGGCAGAAATTTTCTTCCGGTCGATGACAATTTCATCTTCCTTCAGCAGCAATGCTTTGCCGAAGGCGATACCCGGGGATGCTAAAATGCCTGAAATCATAACCCTACCTTACTTGTGACTGATATGAAAAAGAACCCGTGAACTTACTCGAGTTCAGCCATCAGTTTAACCAGATGCTCAACAGCTTTCTGCTCATCTTCGCCTTCAGCGGAGAGGGTCACTACGGTGCCCTGGGTCAGGCCCAGAGTCTGCAGTTTGAACAGGCTTTTGGCGCTGGCGCTTTTGCCGTTGGAGGTTACAGTGATCTCAGAAGTGAAGCCTTTAGCTTCTTTAACAAACTGAGCAGCAGGGCGGGTGTGCAGACCGTTCGGAGCGGTAATGGTAACTTCTTGCTGGAACATTATATTTCCCCAACTTATAGGTTTAGTGTTGTGGACCTAAAGTCTAGTCTAACGACTCGACTTTAGCCTGTATTGTTAGCGCCGGCGTTACGTTTCCGGCCTTGGCGTCGGCAGCGCCTGGCGCTGCGAAGACCTGCGGGCCATTGACGTCTAGCACGTCATTAAACATTATGCCGCGAAAGGAAGACTTGAACCAAATCATAAAATCGATTCAGCTGGCGGAAATCCTCTTCTGAATAATTTCGCGCATCAAAATAAATGTGCTGGTTAAATACCAGACCCTACGAGGTGAATCAATGCCAGGAGGGGTAAAACTTTGACGTGTGCCACAAAAAAGCACCCGAAAAGGTGCTTTTTTACACATTATTTACAAGCTGGCACTACTGTTGCAGCTCTTTCTCAGTGAAGAGATCGGCGAACAGCGCGGTGCTTAAATAACGCTCACCTGAGGAAGGCAGGATAACCACAATATTCTTATTGGTAAAGGCCTCATCTTCCTGCAGCTTCAGCGCGGCGGCAACGGCGGCCCCGGAAGAGATACCCGCCAGGATGCCTTCTTCTTCCATCAGGCGGCGCGCCGTGGAGATAGCTTCCTCGTTGGTAATGCCGATCACTTTGTCGACCAGCTTCAGATCCAGGTTGCCAGGAATGAAGCCGGCGCCGATACCCTGAATTTTGTGCGGACCCGGCTTGAGTTCTTCCCCCGCCAGCGCCTGGGCGATCACCGGGGAATCGGTCGGTTCAACGGCGACGGTGATCAGATCTTTTTTACCTTTGGTGTTTTTGATATAGCGGCTGACGCCGGTCAGCGTTCCGCCGGTACCTACGCCGGAGATAAACACATCCACCTGACCATCGGTATCTTCCCAGATTTCCGGGCCGGTAGTCTTCTCGTGGATTTCCGGGTTAGCCGGGTTGCTGAACTGCTGCAGCAGCAGGAATTGTTCCGGGTTGCTGGCGACAATCTCTTCCGCTTTCTGGATAGCGCCTTTCATGCCTTTGGCGCCTTCGGTCAGCACCAGGTTGGCGCCCAGGGCTTTCAGCAGCTTACGACGCTCGATGCTCATGGTTTCCGGCATGGTTAGCGTCAGTTTGTAGCCGCGGGCCGCCGCCACGTAGGCGAGGGCGATACCGGTGTTGCCGCTGGTCGGCTCGACCAGTTCCACGCCAGGTTTCAGAACGCCGCGCTTTTCAGCATCCCAGATCATATTGGCGCCGATACGGCATTTTACGCTAAAGCTCGGGTTACGAGATTCTACCTTTGCCAGGATACGGCCATTACCGATGCGGTTCAGTCGTACCAGCGGCGTATGACCGATAGTCAGGGAGTTGTCTTCAAAAATCTTACTCATGGCCCGTCCTTAACTGTATGAAATTTGGGGGTACGGCATCAGCATACCCGCTTAAAGAATATGCGGAAGTAAGGATTTAGCATATCTATATGCGGAAGGGAAATAATGATAAGCAAGAAGGAATAAGCGCGATATAAGGGAGCGGCCTTTGCCGCCCCCAAGTGAAGGTGTTACCGCTATTTCCAGCTGGCGTGTCTATCGCGATAGCAATCGACCCACATGGCGGTGGCGCCGCAGATAGCCACCGGAAGGATCACCAGGTTTAACACCGGGATCATTGTGAACAGGCTGGTGAGCGCCCCAAACTGCATATTCATCACTTTGCGACTGCGCAGCGATTCGCGCATGGTTTTGAAGGGAACCTTGTGATTATCAAAGGGATAATCACAGTATTGAATCGCCAGCATCCATGCGCTGAACAGGAACCAGAGTACCGGGGCTACCGTCTGCCCAACGCCGGGAATAAAGTAGAGCAGCAACAGCACGATGGCGCGCGGCAGATACCAGGCCAGCTTCTGCCACTCACGCTTCATAATCCGCGGAATATCTTTCATGATGCCAAAGACGCCGACGTCCGGCGGGGTAGCGCCGGTCAGGCGCGCTTCCAGCTGTTCCGCCAGCAGGCCGCTGAACGGCGCGGCTATCCAGTTGGCGATCGTCGAAAAGAAGTAGCCAAACACCAGCAGGATTGAGAGCACTACCACCGGCCACAGCAGGTAGTTTAGCCACTGCAGCCAGTCCGGCACATGGCTCATCAGCGAGGGGATCCAGCTGCCGAGACGGGTAAACAGCCACCAGAAGGCAGCGCCCATCAGCAGCACGTTAACCAGTAAAGGCAGGAAGACATAACGCCGTATGCCCGGCAGCCCGATGAGTTTCCAGCCCTGCGAAAAATAATAAACGCCGCTGCGCGGGGTCGGTGCGGATGATGAAACCATAGCCAGGCATTGCTCCTTTTTTAACATCCGGTGTGAATGCTCGCTTATTTTATCGGGTCGTCAGACAATAACCAGTTAGGAAATGTTCGAAAAAACAGCAAAAAGCACGATTTAGTTCATCTTTATGTGGTGAAAGCGACCGACGCACTTGCACTTGAGGTAATCGGCAAATACTCTTAGTGAGTAAATGTTTGCCGTGGTGGCAAGGTGTTAGAACAACAGAGAATATAATGATGCAGGATTTGCGTCTGATATTAATCATTGTTGGCGCGATCGCCATAATCGCTTTACTGGTACATGGTTTCTGGACCAGCCGTAAAGAACGTTCTTCGATGTTTCGCGATCGCCCACTGAAACGTATGAAGTCGCGCGACGATGAGTCGGAAAACGACGACTTTGATGATAATGTTGAAGGCGTAGGAGAAGTCCGCGTTCATCCGGTGACTCACGCCCCGCACGGCGCGCATGGGGAGCATGAAGCCCCTCGTCAGTCGCCGCAGCACCAGTACCAGCCGCCTTACGAGCGCCAGATGCAGCAGCCTGCGCGTCCTGAAGAACCGGTTCGCCAGCCGCCGCAGCCGCCGCGCCAGGCCCCGGTTCCACCGCAGCAACAGCCTGCGCCGCATGCGGCTCCGCAGCCTGGCTGGCAACAGCCGCAACCTGCGCAGCCGCCCGTACAACCGCAACACCAGCCGCAGCCTGTTGTGCAGCAGCCTGTCGCGCCGCAACCGGTGACGCCGACCGTCGCTCAGCCGCAGCCAGCCGCCCCGCAGCAGCCTGCGCCACAGCCTGTTGCCGCGTCGCAGCCCGCCGTCGCGGAACCGCAGCCGGTAGAGCCGCAGCAGCCCGCCGCGCCGCAGCCGAAAGAGCGCAAAGAGACGGTCATTGTGATGAACGTCGCCGCGCATCATGGCGCCCAGCTTAACGGTGAAGTGCTGATCAACAGTATCCAGCAGGCCGGCTTTAAGTTTGGTGAAATGAATATTTTCCACCGCCACCTAAGTCCGGACGGCAGCGGTCCGGTGTTGTTCAGTCTGGCCAACATGGTGAAACCGGGAACCTTCAATCCGGACAGCATGGCGGATATGATGACCCCTGGGGTGACTATCTTTATGCAGGTCCCTTCCTACGGCGATGAACTGCAGAACTTCAAGCTGATGCTGCAGTCTGCGCAGTATATCGCTGACGAAGTGGGCGGCGTGGTGCTTGACGATCAGCGTCGCATGATGACGCCGCAAAAACTGCGTGAATACCAGGATCGTATTCGCGAAGTGAAAGACGCGAACGCCTGACGTTCCGCGTTAACTCAATCCTTTCTCAACCCCCGCCTGTCGGGGGTTTTTTATCATTGATGGTGTGATATGGAACCAATCGAACAACAACTGACTGAACTGCGAACCACGCTTCGCCATCATGAATATCTGTACCACGTTATGGACGCGCCGGAAGTGCCGGATGCGGAATATGACCGCCTGATGCGCAAGCTGCGCGAGCTGGAGAGCCAGCACCCGGAGCTGATTACCCCGGATTCGCCAACTCAGAGGGTGGGGGCGGCGCCACTCACCGCCTTTAGCCAGATCCGCCATGAAGTGCCGATGCTGTCGCTGGATAACGTGTTTGACGAAGAGAGCTTTCTCGCCTTCAACAAGCGGGTACAGGATCGCCTGAAAAGCACAGATCATCTTACCTACTGCTGCGAGCTTAAGCTCGACGGCCTCGCGGTGAGCATTCTCTACGAAAACGGCGTGTTGGTGCAGGCGGCAACCCGCGGCGACGGCACCACTGGCGAAGATATTACCTCTAACGTGCGAACTATTCGCGCCATCCCCCTCAAGCTGCATGGCGAGAATATTCCTGCACGCCTTGAGGTACGTGGGGAAGTGTTCCTCCCGCAGGCCGGGTTTGAAAAAATCAATGAGGAAGCTCGCCGCACCGGCGGGAAAGTGTTTGCTAACCCGCGTAATGCGGCAGCGGGTTCGCTGCGCCAGCTCGATCCGCGCATCACTGCGAAGCGACCGCTTACTTTCTTCTGCTACGGCGTGGGCGTGCTGGAGGGCGGCGAGCTGCCGGCCAGCCACTCGGCTCGGTTGCTGCAGTTCAAAGCATGGGGGCTGCCGGTGAGCGATCGCGTCACCCTGTGCCACACCCCCGAGGAAGTGCTTACTTACTATCGTAAAGTCGAGGAAGAGCGTCCCCACCTGGGCTTTGACATTGATGGCGTGGTGATCAAAGTCGATTCGCTGGCGCTGCAGGAACAGCTGGGTTTCGTCGCCCGCGCGCCGCGCTGGGCCGTGGCCTTTAAGTTCCCGGCACAGGAGCAGATGACCTTCGTCCGGGACGTGGAGTTCCAGGTGGGCCGCACCGGGGCGATTACGCCGGTGGCGCGTCTGGAGCCGGTCCATGTTGCCGGCGTGTTGGTGAGCAATGCCACCCTGCATAATGCCGATGAAATTGAACGCTTAGGCTTGAAAATCGGCGACAAGGTGGTGATTCGCCGGGCAGGCGATGTGATCCCGCAGGTGGTTAACGTGGTGCTTTCCGAGCGTCCGGCGGATGCCCGGGATGTCGTCTTCCCGACCCACTGTCCTGTATGTCAGTCAGACGTTGAACGGGTGGAAGGCGAGGCGGTAGCCCGCTGTACGGGCGGCCTGATCTGCGGCGCGCAGCGCAAAGAGTCGCTCAAGCACTTCGTCTCCCGTCGCGCGCTCGACGTTGACGGCATGGGCGACAAGATCATCGACCAGCTGGTGGAGAAAGAGTACGTCCATACCCCGGCGGATCTGTTCCGGCTGACGGCGGGGAAACTGACCGGGCTGGATCGGATGGGGCCGAAGTCCGCGCAAAACGTAGTCAACGCCCTCGAGAAAGCCAAAGAGACGACCTTCGCACGTTTCCTCTACGCCTTAGGTATTCGCGAGGTAGGAGAAGCGACGGCGGCGGGCCTGGCGGCGCATTTCGGCACTCTCGAAGCCCTTGAGCAGGCTACCATTGAGGAGCTACAGAAAGTCCCTGATGTCGGCATCGTCGTCGCTACCCATACCTTCAACTTCTTTGCCGAAGAGAGCAACCGCGATGTCATTGCGCAACTGCTGGCGGAGGGGGTTCGCTGGCCTGCGCCGGTGGTGGTGAAGGCGGAAGAGATTGATAGCCCGTTTGCAGGCAAAACCGTGGTCCTTACCGGCAGCCTCAGCCAGCTGTCGCGCGATGACGCCAAAGCGCGTCTGGTGGCGCTGGGGGCGAAGGTGGCAGGCAGCGTGTCGAAGAAAACCGACCTGGTGATTGCCGGCGAAGCGGCGGGGTCTAAGCTGGCGAAAGCGCAGGAGCTGGGCATCGAGGTGATTGACGAGGCCGAAATGATGCGTCTGCTGGGAGAATAACGTGGATAAAGCGCAGCTGGTCGAGATAGCCAATACCGAAATGCCGTTCGGTAAATACAAGGGACGTCGCTTAATCGATGTCCCGGAAGAGTATTTATTGTGGTTCGCGCGTAAGGATCAATTCCCTGCCGGGCATCTTGGCGAGCTGATGGCGTTGACCCTGCTGATTAAAACTGAGGGGCTGAGCGATCTGGTCCAGCCCCTGAAGAAAGCGCGTTAGGCTTTGGCCGCGTTGGCCTTTTCCTCAGCGAGACGCGCATCGGTTTGCTGCTTGTAGCGCCGCGCCAGCACCGCGCAGACCATCAGCTGGATTTGGTGGAAGATCATCAACGGCAGCACCATGATGCCGAGGATGGAGGTCGGGAAGAGAATATTGGCCATCGGAATGCCGTTGGCCAGGCTCTTTTTCGAACCGCAGAAGACGATGGTAATCTCATCGGCTTTGTTAAAGCCGCAGCGGCGGGCGACAAAGACGTTGACCGCGATGACGATGGCCAGCAGCACCAGGCTGACCACCACGATAAACAGCAGCGATCCCAGACCGACTTTATGCCAGATGCCATTCACCACCGCCTCGCTAAAGGCGGAGTAAACCACCAGCAGAATCGAGGTCTGGTCGGTCTTACCAATCCACTTCTTATGCTTCGCCACCCAGTCGCCAATCCACGGCCGCGATAAGTGACCGAGCACGAAAGGCAGCAGCAGCTGCAGCATAATTTTACCGACCTGCTCCAGACTGCCGCCTGCGCCGTGAAGGTTCATCAGGACCCCCACCAGTAGCGGGGAAACAAAGATCCCCAGCAGGCTGGAGGCCGAGGCTGAGCAAACCGCAGCCGCGACGTTGCCCCCGGCCAGCGAAGTAAAGGCGATAGCGGATTGCACGGTGGCCGGCAGAATGCACAGATAGATAAAGCCGCTGTAGAGCATCGGATCGACATTCACCGGCGCCCACCAGGCAAACAGAACCCCGAGTAGCGGGAAGAGAATAAAGGTGCTGCACATCACCCAGAGATGCAAACGCCAGTGGCTGCCGCCGGCGATAATCGCCTCCCGGGAGAGTTTAGCGCCATGCATAAAGAACAGTAGCGCGATGGCGGCGGTGGTCAGATGTTCAAAGAAGGGGACGAAAGCGCCACGGGCCGGGAAGAATGAGGCCAGCAGGACAACGGTGATTAGCGTGGCCGTAAACGGATCGAGAATACGGAAAAGTTTCATAAACGCTCCTGAAAAGAGATGCGCTATTGTGCTTTTTTTCATTTGAGAAATAAAATTGATTTATTGCATCTATTCATGAATAAAAAAGATGAATTACTCTCTGCGTCAGTTAAAAGTATTTGTCACCGTCGCCCGGGCCAGAAGCTTCAGCCGGGCAGGGGAGATGATTGGCTTAAGTCAGTCGGCCGTCAGCCATAGCGTCAAGGAGCTGGAGCATCAGACCGGCGTCCGTCTGCTCGACCGTACTACTCGCGAAGTGGTGCTCACCGAGGCGGGTCAGCAGCTGGCGGGCAGGCTGGAACGTTTGCTCGATGAGTTGACGATTACCCTGCGCGACGCCGGGCGGGTAGGCCAGCAGCTGAGCGGCACCGTCAAGGTCGCCGCCAGTCAGACGATTTCCGCCCACCTTATTCCGCAGTGTATTGCTCACAGCAATCGTCGTTATCCCGATATCGATTTTGTGCTGCACGATCGGCCCCAGCAGTGGGTGCTGGAGAGTATCCGCCAGGGGGAAGTGGATTTTGGCATCGTGATTGATCCGGGCCCGGCGGCAGACCTTCAGTGTGAAGTGGTTCTGGCGGAACCATTTTTGCTGCTCTGTCGGGAGGATCATCCTTTTGCCAGCCTGACAGAAGTTCCGTGGCAGGCGCTGCAGGATGAAAGGCTAATCCTGCAGGATTATGCGTCCGGCAGCCGCCCGCTGATCGATGCGGCCCTCAGCAGGCTGGCTATCCGGGCGAACATCGTCCAGGAGATTGGCCACCCGGCAACGCTGTTTCCGATGGTAGAATCGGGAATTGGCATCAGCGTTCTGCCGGCGCTGGCGCTACCGTTACCGCAGGGGAGCCATCTGACGGTGAAACGGCTGACTCCGGTGATGGAGCGGCAGCTGATGCTGGCATGCAGGAAAAATCGCTCGCTGTCGACCGCCGCTCAGGCGTTATGGGAAATTGTGCGTGAAGAAGGGGAGAATTTAACCGCCGCCAGGGTTGAAGATCCGCTATATCAGCGCTGACAGGGGAGATTGCTGCGGAGGGACTCGTGGCAGGGCCATGTTCCGCGCATAGCAAAAAGGCGCCTTTAGGGCGCCTTTTTACATTGGTGGGTCGTGCAGGATTCGAACCTGCGACCAATTGATTAAAAGTCAACTGCTCTACCAACTGAGCTAACGACCCGAAGTGGTGGGTGATGACGGGATCGAACCGCCGACCCCCTCCTTGTAAGGGAGGTGCTCTCCCAGCTGAGCTAATCACCCACTTCGGTACTTCACATTTTGACAGAAAATCCAGCTGGCGAGAAAGTGGTGGGTGATGACGGGATCGAACCGCCGACCCCCTCCTTGTAAGGGAGGTGCTCTCCCAGCTGAGCTAATCACCCACTTCTCAATTTTCTGTTCTACACGGCGGAGACTACGTTAAGTAGTGGTGGGTGATGACGGGATCGAACCGCCGACCCCCTCCTTGTAAGGGAGGTGCTCTCCCAGCTGAGCTAATCACCCCCGCTGTGTGGAGTCGCATTATAGGGAGAGTTGAAAATGAGTCAACGCCTTTTCTAAAGAATTCGTTCGTTCGTCGTAAAATTAAACAAAGCGATCGCGAAACCGGCGCCATAGCATGATTTATAAACAAAAATGGCAAACCGTGACGTTCCGATGGGAACAACATTGAGGAATCAGCCCACGGTGTTAGAATATTGACCCATAATTTCCACCGGACATTGCCGGCTATCGGCATCTTTATTAAACGTAAGGCCAATTCATGAAAATCAAAACTCGCTTCGCGCCAAGCCCAACCGGCTATCTGCACGTTGGCGGTGCGCGTACTGCTCTCTATTCCTGGCTTTTTGCCCGTAACCACGGCGGTGAGTTTGTGCTGCGTATTGAAGACACCGATCTCGAACGCTCCACCCCGGAAGCAATTGAAGCCATCATGGATGGCATGAACTGGCTGAATCTGCAATGGGACGAAGGCCCCTATTTCCAGACCAAACGTTTCGATCGTTATAACAACGTAATCGATGAGATGCTGGAAGCCGGTACCGCTTACAAATGCTATTGCTCGAAAGAACGTCTGGAAGCGCTGCGCGAAGAGCAGATGGCGAAGGGTGAGAAGCCGCGTTACGATGGCCGCTGCCGCCATAGCCACGAGCACCATGCTGACGATGAGCCGTGCGTCGTGCGTTTCGCCAACCCGCAGGAAGGTTCGGTTATTTTTGACGATCAGATCCGCGGACCTATCGAGTTCAGCAACCAGGAACTGGACGATCTGATCATTCGCCGTACCGATGGTTCCCCGACCTATAACTTCTGCGTGGTGGTAGATGACTGGGATATGGCGATCACTCACGTGATCCGCGGCGAAGATCATATCAACAACACGCCGCGCCAGATCAACATCCTCAAAGCGCTGAATGCGCCGGTGCCTGTTTATGCGCACGTGTCGATGATCAACGGCGATGACGGTAAAAAACTTTCCAAGCGCCACGGCGCAGTGAGCGTGATGCAGTATCGCGACGACGGCTACCTGCCGGAAGCGCTACTCAACTATCTGGTGCGCCTGGGCTGGTCTCATGGCGATCAGGAGATTTTCACTCGCGAAGAGATGATTGAGTTCTTCTCGCTGGGCGCGGTGAGCAAATCCGCCAGTGCCTTTAACACCGATAAACTGCTGTGGTTAAACCATCACTATATCAATACCCTGCCGGCGGAGTATGTGGCAACGCATCTGCAGTGGCATATCGAGCAGGAAAATATCGACACTCGCAACGGCCCGCAGCTGGCTGAGCTGGTGAAACTGCTGGGCGAGCGTTGCAAGACGCTGAAAGAGATGGCCCAGAGCTGCCGCTACTTCTATGAAGAGTTCGCTGAATTCGATGCCGACGCCGCGAAAAAACATCTGCGTCCAGTGGCGCGTCAGCCGCTGGAAGTGGTTCGCGATAAGCTGGCGGCGATTAGCGACTGGACGGCGGAAAACGTCCATCACGCGATTCAGGCAACTGCTGATGAGCTGGAGGTGGGGATGGGTAAAGTCGGTATGCCGCTGCGCGTGGCGGTTACCGGGGCAGGGCAATCTCCTGCGCTAGACGTTACTGTCCATGCTATCGGTAAATCCCGTAGCGTAGATCGTATCAATAAAGCGCTGGCTTTTATCGCTGAACGCGAAGGCCCGGCGTCCTGACGGCGACGCAGCTGAAACAACGGCAGGTTACCCTGCCGTTTTTTTTGTCTGTTATTCCGGACTGGCGATGCCGAGGCGGGCAAGAAAACCGCTAATCCCTTCCCGGGCCAGCAGATCGCGGAGCTGCAGCTGTTCTGCCGGAGTCATCAGCTGTAGGGTTTCCGTGATTTGCCGCCAGATCGCGTCTGCCTCATTGACCAGGTATGCACCTGGCGATTCCGCGAGATGATTGTCGGTAAGCAGATGGCGTCTGGCAGGGATGTTGGTCAGAAACTCGCGTACCGGTTGGTCGATAACCACCAGTCGCGCTCGCCCCCCTTTAACGCCGGGTATTGCTTCGGTGCGCCATTGTTTCTCGCGAACCCAGCGATTGATCGTTTGTCTGGCCAGCCCCAGGCAGTCGGCAAGCTCTGCGGGCGTCATTTTATCTTTCAGTTTCATCATGGTTTACCGATCGCGGATCCCTAACCGAAGCAGTAACCCGGTGATCCCCTCGCGCAGCAACAAAGACATAAGCTGCTTCTGCTCGCTGGGGGTGAGTTCTTTACTGAGGGTCAGCAGCAGCGATTCCAGATCGCTATCATGGGGAGAATAGATGCCGGGCGTCTCCGCCACCCGCTGGGCGCTGCGGATAAACTCCCTGACTTGCTCATTGACATGGACCAGGCGCGCTTTGCCGCCCTGGACGCCAGGTCGCGGAGAGGTTTGCCAGCCTTCTTTCCGCACCCACTTATTGATAGTTTGCCGACTGTAGCCGGTTAGATGGGCAATTTCTTCAGGTGTCATTCGTTCCTTGAGCATACTATTTCCTGAGTAAATGTATGGGAATTAGCTGCCCATGTTATAGCATCCTTTTACGTGAAAAGGTGACCTGTTTAACTTCTGACTGCGATAAGGCTCGCAATGTCAGCAAGTTGCCTGCTTTTTCAGCGATTGAATCGGGAAGGATAATTTTGCCGTTGACACCTGAGCGAGGAATTCATATTATGCCGCCCGTCAACACGACACGCTTTACGTTACGGGGCTATAGCTCAGCTGGGAGAGCGCTTGCATGGCATGCAAGAGGTCAGCGGTTCGATCCCGCTTAGCTCCACCAAATTCTGCACCCAGCGGATTTGGTTCGTAAAGAAGTCCTGTGGGGCTATAGCTCAGCTGGGAGAGCGCTTGCATGGCATGCAAGAGGTCAGCGGTTCGATCCCGCTTAGCTCCACCAAAATTCAGAACCCTCGCTTCGGCGGGGGTTTTTGTTTTTAGCGGGTTTCATGTAAAGCACTTTCTGGTTACGTCAGTTAATCTCCAGCAATTAAAATCGAAAGTAATTTCAGACTTTTTCCTGATAATTCGCCTTGCCTGCCCTAAATAAGCAACATAACATTTCCCCCATTAAACGTGATGAGGTTTCTGGAGTTTTAATTAACAATAATGCTTGATAAAATTAACATTAATATCAAAAAAACTCTATTGGCCTTTATCATTTGTTTAGTCGCTATTCCGCTGGCTCGTTTTATTTCACCGCAAACGATAATTGACGGCAACCTTATTTATATTGCCTGGCTGCCAATCAGCGTGATGTTTTCTGTTATTTTTATCTTTGGCCGCTATGCAATTGCGCCATTAATTCTCGCGTTTGCCATCACCAATAGTTTTCTCATTAAATTAACGCTGCCGCAGGCGTTTATCTTACTTTTTTGTCAACTGTTCGCCGTGTTTGTCTCCTGCGCTATTCTGCGACTGTTGGTGGGGAAGCGCTGGCGCTGCGGTCCAACGGCAAAACATATGGGGGCGCGGATCTTCTGGGGCGGCTTCTTCGCGCCGGTGCTCCTGAAAATCACCATGTATCTCGCCGGACAATATTTTGCGTTTCCATTAGCTATTACCAGTTACTTTGGTAGTATGCCGTTGATTTATACTGTAATAGATATCCAAAGTTTAATCAGTGCGGCATTAATTTTTACGACGTTTCTTTATTATCCAATGCGGATGATTATCAGTCCGCGCTACGCCCGACGTTTCTGGCAGCAGGAATGTTTACCGTGGCTGGCACCGCAATATCGCTCCTTTACCCTATATTGGTTTATCGCGTTGGCGGTGATATTAACGCTATTGTGTGCGCCGTATCAGTCTGAATTTATTGCCGGTTATTTAGTTCCGGTTATTTTTATTGTCTACTTTATCGGTATCAGTCGAATAGGCCATGCGCTATTGCGTATTTCATGGTCTGTCTCGGCCTTTTTGCTGGTGGTATATAACAAAAACTTTCTCCAGGGGGTGCAAAGCGAGTATTCACTCTCCTTTGTGCTGTCGGTTCTGATCTCCTTTACTATCTGTTTGTTTTATATGGCCGACATCTATGCCCGCAGCGACCGCAACAAACGCCGCTGGCGTAGCCAGGCGGAAGAGGATCCGCTGACCGGCTTGCCTAACCTGCGCGCGCTGGAGAGCCATTTACAGAGCTGTCCTCAGCAGGCTATCTGCAGCCTGCGTATTGATAATCTCGACTTTCTCAGTCGGCATTATGGTCTGATGATGGGGGTGGACTGTAAACGGCAGATTATTCGGGCGCTGCAACCGCTGCTGGGAGCGGCGGATAAAGTCTTCCAGGTACCGGGCAGCGAACTGATCCTCGTGCTTGATGGACCGGAGCCGTCGTCCCGCTTGAACCATATGGTCGCGGTCCTCAACCACAAAAAGTTCAGCTGGCACAATCAGCCGCTGGATTTGGAGTTTGGCGCGGCCTGGGGCCGCGATGACGGTCAGGGTGAGGGACTTTACCAGATGCTGGGCCAGCTAAGCTGGCTTTCCGAACAGGCGGGCAGTGAACGTCGGGTGCTGGCGCTGGACGAGGAGCAGGATCTGGTGGTGGATCAAACTACCGAGCAGGTGCGCCTCCTTATGCGCGTCAAGCAAGTGCTCAAAGATCGCGCGCTGATGCTCTATGCGCAACCGATTCAGAATCCGGAGGGGGAGGGTTATCATGAGATCCTCACGCGCATGCGCTGTGGCGATAGCGTCATTATGCCCGACCGATTCATTCCGCTGATTGTGCAGTTTAACCTCAGCCAACGTTTTGACATGCTGGTGCTGGAGACCTTGTTCAGTATGCTCCATAAGCATCCCGGCCAGCGATTCTCGGTCAACCTGCTGCCTGCAACTCTGATGCAAAAGAACAGCGCAGGGCAGATTATCGCGCTGTTTCAACGCTATAGCGTCTCGCCAGAACTTATAACTATTGAGGTGACCGAAGAGCAGGCCTTCTCTAATGCGGACACCAGTCGGCAAAATCTTGAAGCGTTGCGCGCGTTTGGCTGCGCCATCGCTATTGATGACTTTGGCACCGGCTATGCGAACTATGAACGTCTGAAACATCTACAGGCCGATATCATTAAGATTGACGGCTGCTTCGTCCGCGACATCCTCACGGACCCGCTGGACGCCATCATGGTGAAATCGATTGTCGAGATGGCGCGGGCGAAACAGATGAGCGTGGTGGCGGAATATGTCGAAAGCGAACCGCAAAAAGCGCGCTTGCTGGAGCTGGGCGTGAATTATCTGCAGGGTTATCTGATCGGTAAACCACAGCCGCTGGGTGAATGACGGGCAAAAAAAAGCCGGGCATTGCCCGGCTCAGATGACTGACGTCTGTTACAGAACCAGCGCCGCAATCGAGGCGGACAACACGCTAACCAGCGTGGAGCCGTACACCAGCTTCAGACCGAAGCGAGAAACTACGTTGCCCTGTTCTTCGTTCAGACCTTTGATCGCCCCGGCAATAATACCGATAGATGAGAAATTGGCGAAGGAGACCAGGAAGATAGAGATAATGCCTTCCGCGCGCGGGGAGAGCGTCGAGGCAATTTTCTGCAGATCCATCATGGCGACGAATTCATTGGAGACCAGTTTGGTAGCCATAATACTGCCCACCTGCAGCGCTTCGCTTGCCGGCACACCCATCACCCAGGCGACCGGGTAGAAGATATAGCCGAGGATACCCTGGAAGGAAATGCTATAGCCGAACCAACCGGTCACGGTGGCGAACAGGGCATTCAGCGCCGAGATCAGCGCGATGAAGCCGATCAACATCGCCGCCACGATAATCGCGACTTTAAAACCTGCCAGAATATACTCGCCCAGCATCTCGAAGAAGCTCTGACCTTCGTGCAGATTCGACATCTGCAGATTTTCTTCGCTCTCTTCCACGCGGTAAGGGTTAATTAATGACAGAACGATAAAGGTGCTGAACATGTTGAGCACCAGCGCCGCAACGACATACTTTGGCTGCAGCATGGTCATGTAAGCGCCTACGATGGACATGGACACGGTGGACATCGCCGTCGCCGCCATGGTGTACATGCGGTTGCGCGACATTTTGCCGAGAATATCTTTATACGCGATAAAGTTTTCCGACTGGCCGAGGATCAACGAGCTCACGGCGTTGAAGGACTCCAGCTTGCCCATGCCGTTAACTTTCGACAGGACGGTACCGATCGCGCGAATGACAATCGGCAGGATACGAATATGCTGCAAAATGCCGATCAAAGCCGAAATGAAGACGATAGGGCACAAAACTTTGAGGAAGAAGAAGGCCAGGCCTTTATCGTTCATGCCGCCGAACACGAAGTTTGTCCCTTCGTTGGCAAACCCGAGGAGTTTTTCAAACATCTCGGAAAATCCTTTCACAAAACCCAGACCAATATCGGAGTTGAGGAAGAACCAGGCCAGCAGGACTTCAATGACAAGCAGTTGAACAACATAACGAATACGGATCTTTTGGCGGTCATGGCTGACCAACAGGGCCAGTATAGCCACCACAACGATCGCGAGGACAAAATGCAAGACGCGGTCCATAGTTGCTCCAAATATGAGGCAGGTTAAATTTCCGTGCACATTCTATGCAACGGCTTTAAAGAAAACGAGATCAATTGCACACTATTGCAAGGAACTGTGACCAATGGCAAAAATAGTGATCCAACATCCACTTTTGTTATGTTACGTAAAGGTTTTAAAAGTTGCATTCTTGTACTACTCTTAATAGCGGGCTGGATCTCGTTTTCTGACGCCCGTATTCGATTTCCGGCCAGCTATTGTTCCCTTCTATCACAGCAATCATTATCTCCATTCTAAATGAACTTGATAATCATTCGCATTTTGATAGCATGAAACATAGCAAAGGCTATATTTCCAGAGGCAGAAGATGACTAGCAGTCGCGTTGAGAATAGCAGTAGTCGCGCCGCGCGCAAGGTGAAGCTCGCCTTAATGGGCCCGGCTTTCGTCGCTGCCATTGGCTATATCGATCCGGGTAATTTCGCCACTAACATTCAGGCCGGCGCCAGCTTTGGCTACCAGCTGCTGTGGGTCGTGGTGTGGGCTAACCTGATGGCGATGCTGATCCAGGTGCTTTCTGCCAAACTGGGCATTGCCACCGGCAAAAACCTGGCCGAGCAGATCCGCGACCATTACCCGCGTCCTGTTGTCTGGTTTTACTGGGTACAGGCGGAAATTATCGCTATGGCCACCGATCTGGCTGAATTTATCGGCGCCGCAATTGGCTTTAAGCTGGTGCTCGGCGTGTCGCTTCTGCAGGGGGCGGTGCTGACCGGGGTGGCGACTTTTCTGATCCTGATGCTGCAGCGGCGCGGGCAAAAACCACTGGAGAAGGTGATCGGTGGATTGTTGCTGTTTGTCGCCGTGGCCTATGTCGTGGAGTTGATCTTTTCCCAGCCCGCGCTGGCTCCTCTGACGAAAGGGCTGGTGATCCCCACGCTGCCCAACGGGGAGGCGGTATTCTTAGCCGCCGGGGTACTGGGGGCGACAATCATGCCGCACGTCATTTACTTACACTCATCGCTGACTCAGCATCTGCATGGCGGAACGCGAAAAGAACGCTATAACGCGACCCGCTGGGATGTGGCGATCGCCATGACCATTGCCGGGTTCGTCAATCTGGCGATGATGGCGACCGCTGCGGCGGCATTCCACTTTAATGGCCATACCGGCGTCGCCGATCTCGATCAGGCCTACATGACGCTGGAGCCGCTGCTGAGCCACGCGGCGGCGACCATCTTTGGCCTCAGCCTGATTGCCGCCGGTTTATCGTCGACCGTGGTGGGCACTTTGGCAGGTCAGGTCGTTATGCAGGGGTTTATCCGCTTTCATATTCCGCTGTGGTTTCGCCGGGCGATCACCATGCTGCCGTCGTTTGTCGTCATTCTGCTGGGGCTGGATCCTACGCGCATCCTGGTAATGAGTCAGGTGTTGCTCAGCTTTGGCATTGCGCTTGCCCTGGTGCCGCTGCTGATATTTACCAGCAATGCGAAGCTGATGGGGGACCTGGTGAATACCCGTTGGGTGAGAGGCATCGGCTGGGCGATAGTCGCTATTGTGGTGAGCCTGAACGGCTGGTTAATAGTGGGGTCGCTGCTCGGGGTGGATTAATTGATTCCTGATGCTGAATAAAGTAAAGGGGAGCCGATGGGCTCCCCTTTTCGTTTGTTAGTGATGGCCATGTCCATGACCGTGACCGCGCCCACCCGGGCCGCGTCCCCAGCCGCCGCGGTGGTCATCGCGGTCGTTCCAGCCAGCACGATAGCCGCGCTCCCAGGCTTTATCTCTGCCTTTGTACCAGCCTTTGTGCCAGCCGTTGTCATGACGATGCCAACGGTTATCACGCCATTCATAGTGACGACGCCAGTAATCACGGTCGCGCCAGCTGCCACCGTCCCAGTAGTTACCGTAATTGTCACGATCGCCTATTTGTAATTTTACCGACGGCAGCAGGGTGATTTCACCAGCGTTAGCGACCAGTGGCCCTGCGGCCAGCAGTACTGCTGCCAGAATCAGTGACCTGAACATACTCTTCTCCTTCACGATCGGGGCCGTAAGCGGCCTGTTAACCTGATATTACGGGCCGGTAAAGACCCGCCGCATCGGACGAACTCCGAAAGCGCAGGAAAGAGCACTTTTTGCTAAAGTAACATTTGCTTTACAGCGCAAGGATGGCGTCGATGGCCGCGCACTCCTCGGTGGTGAAATGGCGATTCTGCAGCATGCCGACGGCATCATCCAGTTGCGCGGTTTTGCTGGCGCCGATCAGCACCGAGGTGACTTTCTCTTCGCGCAACACCCAGGCCAGCGCCATCTGCGACAGCTTCTGCCCACGCGCTTCCGCCTGCCTGTTAAGCTGACGAATTTTTTCTAATCGGGCAGGAGTCAGTTGTTCCGGCTGCAGAAAACGACTGCTGCTGGCGGCGCGCGAGTCGGCCGGAATGCCGTTGAGATAGCGGTCGGTAAGTTGCCCGCCGGCCAGCGGTGAAAACGCTATGCTTCCAATCCCTTCCGTCTGCAGAAAATCCAGCAGTCCTTCTTCCACGCCGCGTTCGAACATCGAGTAGCGAGGCTGGTGAATGATGCAGGGGGTGCCGAGGTCGTTAAGGATCTTCACCGCCTCCCGCGCCTGGGCCAGAGGATAGTTGGAGATCCCGACATATAGCGCTTTACCCTGATGAACCAGATGATCGAGCGCACGCATCGTTTCCATCAGCGGCGTCTGTGGATCAGGCCGGTGATGGTAAAAAATATCGACGTATTCCAGCCCCATGCGTTTAAGGCTCTGGTTAAGACTGGCTACCAGATATTTTCGCGATCCCCAGTCGCCGTAAGGGCCGTCCCACATCGTGTAGCCTGCTTTAGTGGAGATGATTAACTCATCGCGATAAGGCAGGAGCGACTCTTTCAGGATGCGGCCAAAGTTGCTTTCCGCCGAGCCCGGCGGCGGCCCATAGTTGTTGGCCAAATCGAAATGGGTTATACCGAGGTCAAAAGCGTGCAGGAGCATCTGCCGGCTGGTTTCCACTCGCGTTTCATCGCCAAAGTTATGCCACAGGCCAAGGGAAATAGCCGGTAGCTGCAGACCGCTGCGGCCGCAGCGACGGTACTCCATCGTTTGATATCGCGTGGTGCTTGCCTGGTAAACCATTCTTCCTCCGCCGACAAAACAGGATGTGTATACGTTTACACTAAACAATGTTCTGCGTGGAGTACACTGCTTTTTCTGCGTAATTATTGCTTTACACTGCCATTATCAGCTCCCATCTGGACAGGCGGATCGCTTATTCAATACTCAAATTACACCTGCACCAAAATGAGGATAATGGATATGCAACCGACCTACACTATTGGGGATTATCTGCTGGATCGCCTTGTCGACTGCGGTATTGACCGCTTGTTCGGCGTGCCGGGAGATTACAACTTACAGTTTCTCGATCGCGTCATCGCGCACAGCGCCTTGGGGTGGGTCGGCTGCGCCAACGAGCTGAATGCGGCATATGCCGCTGACGGCTATGCGCGCATCAAAGGGGCCGGTGCGCTGCTGACCACCTACGGCGTCGGCGAATTGAGCGCGCTGAACGGCATTGCGGGTAGCTATGCGGAACATATTCCGGTATTGCATATTGTCGGTGCGCCCTCTACCGGCGCCCAGCAGCGCGGCGAACTGCTGCACCATACCCTCGGCGATGGCGATTTTCGCCATTTCGCCCGCATGAGCGAGCAGATCACCTGTAGCCAGGCGCTGCTGACCGCCGGCAACGCCTGCCATGAAATCGACCGTGTGCTGCGCGATATGTTGACGCATCATCGCCCCGGCTATTTGATGCTGCCAGCCGATGTCGCCAGAGCGGCAGCGATTGCCCCAGCCCAGCGCTTGCTGGTGGAGCCCGCTCCGGCGGATGAAAACCAGCTTGCCGGGTTCTGCGAACATGCCAGCCGCCTGCTGCGGGGCAGCCGACGCATTTCCCTGCTGGCGGACTTCCTGGCGCAACGTTATGGCCTGCAGAAGACGCTCCGGGAGTGGGTGGCGAAAACGCCTGTCGCCCATGCGACGATGCTCATGGGCAAGGGATTGTTCGATGAGCAGCAGAGCGGGTTTGTCGGCACCTACAGCGGGATTGCCAGCGCGCCGCAGACCCGGGAGGCGATTGAAAACGCCGACACCATCATCTGCATTGGCACGCGCTTCACCGACACCATCACCGCAGGATTTACCCAACATCTGGCGCGGGAAAAGACTATTGAGATCCAGCCCTTCGCCGTCAGGGTGGGCGATCACTGGTTCAGCGGGGTGCCGATGGATAAGGCTTTGGCCGCGCTGATGACGCTTTCCGCCCCGCTGGCGGCGGAGTGGGCTACGCCTCAGGTCGTGGCGCCGGAGGCTGAGGAGGGCGCTGAAGGCGAGTTGACCCAGAAAAATTTCTGGGCGACGGTGCAGGGCGCCCTGCGTCCGGGGGATATTATTCTCGCCGATCAGGGGACGGCCGCCTTTGGCATTGCGGCGCTGAAGCTGCCCTCTGAAGCATCGCTGATCGTCCAGCCGCTGTGGGGCTCGATTGGTTTTACTCTCCCGGCCGCCTATGGCGCACAAACCGCGGCGGCGGAGCGGCGGGTGGTGCTAATTGTCGGCGATGGCGCGGCCCAACTGACCATTCAGGAGATGGGCTCCATGCTGCGTGATAAGCAAAAGCCGCTTATTCTGCTGCTGAATAACGAAGGGTATACCGTGGAACGGGCGATTCATGGTCCAGAGCAGCGCTACAATGACATCGCTCTGTGGGACTGGCAGCGGCTGCCGGAAGCCTTCGCCCCTGACGTTGCTTCGCGCTGCCGGCGGGTCACTCAGACGTCTGAACTGCGGGAGGCGATGACGGAGAGCATCACCTCCGATACCCTCACCCTGGTAGAAGTGATGCTGCCGAAAATGGATATCCCCGATTTCCTGCGCGCGGTGACGCAGGCCCTTGAGGAGCGAAACAGCCGCGTTTAATCGGTATGCCGTTTGGCAATCATCAACGGTCTCCCGGCCAGCAGCAGCCAGGCCGGGAGCATCACCATACACAACAGCGGCAGCAAAGTCGTATCCGGGACCACCACGGCGGCCATAAACAGGCTCAACCAGCCGTCGCGAGTGACGACCAGCACCATGCCGAGGATCGCGCAGGAAACGGTGATTGCCGCCGGCACTGCGTCAACATGAGCATGCAGCATCAGCCCCAGCGCTACCCCGACGAACACCGCCGGGAAAATTCGCCCGCCGCGAAAGCCGCTGGCTGAGGCAAGAACCAGGGCCGCCAGTTTGACCAGCGCGATAAGCAGAAAATCCGCGGCGGTTAGCGTCTGGCTGAAGGCCAGCTGCTGCATCTCATCCAGCCCTTTAAAGAGCGTTAAGGGCCCGCCTATCGTCCCCACGATCCCCAGCAGCAGCCCGCCGATACCGAGGGTCAGGATTGGATTTTTCAACCGATGCATCAGGGCATGCAGTCGCGGCAGACACCAGACGGCCACCATGCCGACGGCGATAGCGATCAGGGCGACGATAATGCCGCTGAGAATATCAACGAAGCGCATCTGACCATAGTGCGGGATCGGCAGCGAAAAATGGGGATGGAAAAACAGACCCGTCGTCAACGCGCCGGCGGCGGCGGCGAGGAGGGGAGCAAAGAGGCGATCCCACAGTGGCGTATCGTTGCTGCTATTGAGGGTTTGCGAAAAAATCAGCGCGGCGGCAACCGGGGTACCGAAGAGGGCGCCGATGGTGCCTGAGGCCGCGAGGATGGTCCAGTCCAGCGAGCTGACGCGCGGAAACAGTCGGGAGCCGACAGCGACAGCCAGCGCGATATTCACCACCATAATCGGATGCTCCGGGCCGAGGCTGACGCCGCCGGCGAGGCCGAGGATCAGCGCGGCCAGGAGTCCGGGCAGCGCGCCGGTGGCAATGGGAGCGCCGATTAACGACTCGGTCGCTGGATCCGGCCCGGCGTGCCCGGGGCTGTAACGAATGACCAGACCCACCGCGATGCCTGTCGCCGTCAGCATGGCGATGATCCACAGCGGGCTGTCGGCGCTCACCCCCAACTGCGCGGGCAGATTGCTCCACAGCACGCGCTGCAGCAGCGCGGCAACCTTCATCGCCACGATCAGGATCAGGCTGCAGGCGATGCCTATCAGGATGGCCGGCACCGACAGGATCAGCATTGTTCTGGCGCGAGGATGGAGCATGGAAATGTCCTTGTAAAAGTGCTGGAGCACTACTTTGCCTTCGTCAGCGGAGACCGTCGATGCAAATGGTGCTGAAACGATAAAGTTAAGGTGACATCTGATATCCGGCGCGTCCTTTACAGGCTACCTTGCATAGATTACAAACTAAATGTGACCTGTGTCGCTAAACAAGGGGCGTCTGCGCGTTGGACGTTGTTGTTAAGCCGCCATGAATTTACAGTGTGCCAAAAGATTTATTTTGACTTTAGCGGAGCCGTAACGGAATGACAAAATTTGCTTTAGTAGGAGATGTCGGGGGGACCAACGCCCGCCTGGCGCTATGTGATCTGGCGAGTGGAGAGATCTCTCGCGCAAAGACCTATTCCGGGCTCGATTACCCCAGTCTGGAGGCAGTGGTGCGCGTCTACCTCGAGGAGCACCAGGTAACGGTCAACGAAGGTTGTATCGCCATCGCATGCCCGATTACCGGCGACTGGGTGGCGATGACCAACCATACCTGGGCTTTCTCTATCGCCGAAATGAAGCGCAACCTCGGCTTTGCCCATCTGGAGATAATTAACGATTTTACCGCTGTTTCAATGGCCATTCCGATGCTGAAAGCTGAGCACCTTATTCAGTTTGGCGGCAGTGCGCCGGTAGCGGGCAAACCGATCGCCGTTTATGGCGCCGGGACCGGGCTCGGCGTGGCGCATCTGGTCCACGTTGATAAGCGTTGGGTCAGCCTGCCGGGCGAAGGCGGTCATGTTGATTTTGCCCCGAACAGCGAAGAAGAAGGGATCATTCTGGAAGAGCTACGCGCCGAGCTGGGGCATGTTTCCGCAGAACGCGTGCTCTCAGGTCCCGGGCTGGTCAACCTGTATCGCGCGATTGTCAAATCGGACGGCCGACTGCCGGAGAACCTGCAGCCGCGTGAGGTGACCGAGCGAGCGCTGGCGGACAGCTGCACCGACTGTCGTCGGGCGCTGTCGCTGTTCTGCGTCATTATGGGACGCTTCGGCGGTAACCTGGCGCTGACCCTCGGGACGTTTGGCGGGGTGTATATCGCCGGCGGCATCGTGCCGCGCTTCCTGGAGTTCTTTAAAGCCTCTGGTTTCCGCGGCGGTTTTGAAGACAAAGGCCGTTTTAAAGCTTATGTTCAGGATATCCCGGTTTACCTGATTGTGCATGATAACCCAGGCCTGCTGGGCTCCGGTGC
This sequence comes from Klebsiella sp. P1927, assembly GCF_018204675.1. Lineage (NCBI taxonomy): Bacteria > Pseudomonadati > Pseudomonadota > Gammaproteobacteria > Enterobacterales > Enterobacteriaceae > Klebsiella > Klebsiella sp. P1927. The sequence goes on from NZ_CP073377.1 coordinate 1,174,120, forward strand.
GCATCTGCGTCAGACGCTGGGCCAGGTGCTTTAAGCATTCTTCTCCCGGGCTACCGTCGTAGCCCGGATGGCGGTGCTTTCCGCTCTCTACAGATTCATCAGCTGGCGAAACTCTTTCACTTTACTGCGACTGACCGGAACCTGAAACTCCAGGTCACGCAGGCGCAGCACATAGGTGTTGTTGAACCACGGCTCAATTTCCCGAATTTTGCTGAGATTTACGCAATACGAGCGGTGGCAGCGGAAGAAATGCGCGGTGGGCAGTTTGCTGCAGAATTCAGTAATGTTCATCGGCATGACGAATGACTCCCGGCGGGTATAGACGAATGTCATCTTTTCATGTGCCTCGGCATAATAAATATCATGAATACTGGTGACGATGATCCGCTCATCTTTGATCAGATTGATGGTGTCGTTTTCCCGTGGCGCTGCGCTGGCTAATCCTGAAGCAGCGTTATTTTGCTGCTGCCAGGCGGTGGTCAGCTTTTGCAGCATATTGATGATGCGCGACTCCTGGTAAGGTTTCAGGATGTAGTCAAAGGCTTCCAGCTCAAAGGCTTCCACCGCATGTTCTTTCCACGCGGTGATAAAGACGATAAAAGGTTTATGGGCAAACTGGCTGATGTTTTGCGCCAGCAGAACCCCGTCGAGCGACGGAATATTGATATCGAGAAAGATGGCGTCGACCTTGTTGTGCTGGAGAAATTTCAGCACGTCCAGGCCGTCGTCAAAGCTGCCGACGATCTCCATCTGGCTATGGGTGTTAATAAGCCAGGAGAGCTCCTGCTGGGCCAGAAACTCATCCTCCACAATGATAACTTTCATCTTTTCTCCGCTCATGACAACAGCGACTCCGTCAGCGCCTGCGGCGTAGAGTTATTGGGGACATAAAAGGCGATTTCGGTTCCCGGCGTCAGATTGCGGATATGCAAACCCTCGCCGTAGAGAAGTTTCACCCGATGATGCACATTGAGCAGGCCGATTTTGTTACCCGGCATCTCATCGGCTTCCACGCGGGCGACCACGGCGGGATCGATACCGTTGCCCGTATCGCGAACGCTGATGCGTACCCGATTGCCGCACTCGTTAATGCCGATCGTCACCACGCCTTTGCCTTTACAGGGTTGAATACCGTGAACGATGGCATTTTCCACCAGCGGCTGGATAAGCAGGCTCGGGATCACGCAGCTGACGTCGTCGTCAATATCGTAGATGACCGTCAGCTTGTCGCCGAATCGCGCCTGTTCAATAGCGATATAATCTTTGATCTGATACAGCTCTCGTTTGATATCAATCTGCTCATCGTCTTTTAATTCGATGTTATAGCGCAGGTAGCGCGACAGATTAAAAATGAGCTGGCGCGCGGTGTCCGGATTAAGGCGAATCGAGGAGGAGATCGCGTTCAGCGCATTAAATAAAAAATGCGGGTTAATTTTGCTTTGCAGGGCGCGCAGCTCCGCTTTGTTGGCCATCTCCCGCAACTGTTCGGCGCGGGAGACTTCCAGCTGGGTGGAGATTATTTGCGACAGGCCAATCGCCATCTCCTGCAGCGTCGAAGTGATGCGATGGGCGTGGCAGTAATAGATTTTTAGCGTGCCGGTCACCACCCCTTTTTCCCACAGCGGGATCACCATCAAGGAGTGGATCTCCGGGGTACGGTGGGCTTCGTCATTGTTTTTTATGATGATTTTCCCATAACGAATCGCCTGCCGGGTGGTGGGGCTAATCATATCGTCGTGGCGTTGATAGTTGGCTTCACCGACGCCCACGTAGGCCAGCACGTGCTCGGTATTGGTGATCGCCACCGCGTCGGCGGTAATGTCGCGGCGGATAATCTCGCAAACCTGGCGCAGAGAATCGCTGTTAACGTGTCGAAACAGCGGCAGGGTTTTGTTGGCGATATCGAGCGCCAGTTTCGCCTGCCGCGCCGCGCTGGCCTCCTTTTCCCCTTCAACGCTCTGCACCAGCAGCACGATAAAGCCGATGCAGACGCTGCCGAGGATCATCGGGATACCAATTTTCGAAACAATATCTACGCCGAGACTCAGGGAAGGCGCCCAGACCACCACCAGGATCATGGTCAGAGTTTCACACATCATCCCCGCCAGAATGCCGATTTTCCACCGTTGTTCGCGGGCCACTTTACGATTAATCAACCCCGACAGCAGGCCGGCGACAATGCTGGTGATAAAGCAGGGCACCGCGGTCACGCCGTCGATATCAATCAAATAGCGGTGCACGCCGGCAATCGCCCCGACAATCGCGCCCACCCAGGGACCAAACAGGATCCCACCGGACATCACGGCGATAATGCGGACGTTCACCAGGGACCCCTCAACCGGGACGCCGGACCAGGTACTAAATAGCGCGAACAGCGAGAAAATGGCTGTCACCGCCAGCAGCTCTTTCGGAGTATGGGCCGACTTATGCAACAGTTCGCGGAACAGGCGCAGGCGAATAAGGAAAAAGAGGCAAATAAGCATCAGGGCCGCACGATCATAGACCGCCAGCATCATAGTAAAGATTTCGTGCATGGGTGCGCCGCGTCAGTGGCCAGAAAGGGACATGATAAAAAACCTGACGGCAGAAGACCAGCCGTGGAACCATAAAGCGGAAAAGTCACACTTTTTAAAGGGGATTAATTAAAAAGCATCGCGATAGCGGCGGTCTTCGCCATTAACGATAATATTCTGTGTTAAGAAAGATATCAGTGTGTTACCACTTTTATACAACCCGGGATTATTCCGCCAATGAACTGCCGCATTTAGCGCAGTCGATACCCGTTTTATATGCAAGGGAATATTTTTTAACGGGCCTCTCGACAACATGAATTTTTTCAGGTTATTTTCTAAACGAGCCGCAACAGCGGCAGCGTCGCTCGGACGGTCCGGGCGCTAACGTTAATTAGAGGAACCTATGGCTGAATCCAGTCCTGAACGCCGTTTTACGCGTATCGATCGTCTCCCTCCGTACGTTTTTAACATTACTGCTGAACTGAAAATGGCTGCGCGTCGGCGCGGCGAAGATATTATCGATTTCAGTATGGGTAATCCCGATGGCGCGACGCCGCCGCATATCGTGGAAAAACTCTGCACCGTTGCTCAACGGCCTGACACCCATGGTTACTCTACCTCGCGGGGGATCCCGCGCCTGCGTCGCGCCATTTCACGCTGGTATGAAGAACGCTATAACGTCGATATCGATCCGGAATCGGAGGCGATCGTCACCATTGGTTCGAAAGAGGGGCTGGCGCACCTGATGCTGGCGACGCTGGATCATGGCGACACCGTACTGGTGCCGAACCCCAGCTATCCGATTCATATCTATGGCGCGGTGATTGCCGGGGCGCAGGTGCGCTCAGTGCCGCTGGTGGAAGGGGTGGATTTCTTTAACGAGCTGGAACGCGCCATCCGCGAGAGCTATCCGAAGCCGAAGATGATGATCCTTGGCTTTCCCTCAAATCCGACCGCGCAGTGCGTCGAACTGGATTTCTTTGAAAAGGTTGTCGCTCTGGCGAAGCAGTATGACATTCTGGTCGTCCACGATCTGGCCTATGCCGATATCGTGTATGACGGCTGGAAAGCGCCCTCCATCATGCAGGTGCCCGGCGCGCGAGATGTCGCCGTCGAGTTCTTTACCCTGTCGAAAAGCTATAACATGGCCGGCTGGCGCATTGGCTTTATGGTGGGTAATAAGACTTTGGTGAATGCCCTCGCTCGTATCAAAAGCTATCATGACTACGGGACTTTTACTCCGCTGCAGGTGGCGGCGATAGCTGCGCTGGAGGGCGATCAGCAGTGCGTGCGCGATATTGCCGAACAGTATAAGCGCCGTCGCGATGTGCTGGTCAAAGGGCTTCATGAGGCCGGCTGGATGGTGGAGTGTCCGAAAGCGTCTATGTACGTGTGGGCGAAAATACCGGAACCTTACGCCGCCATGGGGTCGCTGGAGTTTGCGAAAAAGCTGCTTAATGAAGCGAAGGTTTGCGTCTCGCCGGGGATTGGCTTTGGCGACTATGGTGATACCCACGTCCGCTTCGCGCTGATCGAGAACCGGGACCGTACGCGCCAGGCGATCCGCGGTATCAAGGCGATGTTCCGCGCGGATGGTCTGCTGGCCTCCGCGAGCTAGCGCTGCGGGCAGTACGGCAAAATAAAAACGGGAGCATGAAGGCTCCCGTTTTTTTTGACACCGCTGCAGTCTAGATCATCAGGGCAAAAGTACCGGCCCAAACGATGACCATAAAAGAGAGGCCCATAAAGAAGTATTTCACGACTCATCACTCCACGCGCTTGTGCGACGTTCAAATGAATTAATTGTTCTGTTTTTCAAGGGCTGTCGCCAGTGTAACTTCACCCTGCAGCAGCCCGTAATTCTGTGCGTTTAGTGCTCCAGATGGCGCTAATGTACGCCTAAAAAATCAGGGAAACAAGAGGCATTTTTTTATTAATTTTTAGTTACTTACGAGTGTCGTGATTCGGCGACACATTAATTTCACAGGGTAATAAATTTAGCGCCAGCGACGCGAAGGAAACGGGTTTTAGCGATGGGGCGGGCGGAGAAGGCCAACGAGAGCGCGCGGCATTATCTTTGCCACGCGCCGCCGTCGGTTCAGGGCAGGTCTGAGGCGCGCTGTCGCCACTCGGCCGGGTAGTGTGCCGGGATAAAGCGCAGCGTCAGCGCCATGAGTAGCAGGACGCAGATCGCATGCCAGGACCAGTCAAGCGTGTAGTTCCCGCTCAGGCTACGCAGCAGGCCTGAAAGCCAGGGCGACAGACCGGCGATGATAAATCCGATCCCCTGCATAAAGGCTACCAGCCTGCCGGCCACCGCCGGTTGTCCGGCGTGATCCAGCGCCAGCACCAGGCACAGAGGAAACGCGCCGCCCAATCCCACGCCGCAGGCAATGGCCCAGAGCGCAGAGAAATGCTCTGGCAGCCAGATAAAGCCGCAGAAGCCAATCAGCTGTAGCGCCAGCGCTAGCAGAAGAAGCTGGCGCCGATCCTCCTGGCGAGCCAGCGCCGGGAGCAGCAGCGCGCCGGCGGTTTGCCCGACGGTCAGCAGCGCCAGCAGCGAACCGCTGTACTGGGCGCTGTCGCCTAGCTGGATGTAGTAAGGAGGCAGCCAGGCGATCAGGCTGGCGTAACCGGCATTGATCAGTCCGAAATAGAGTCCCAGCGTCCAGGCGCGGCGCTGGCCAATAATCGCGACCCGGGAGGAAGCGCTGGTCTGATGCGGTGCGCGAGGCAAATGCCGACAAATCGCCAGCCAGCTGAGCAGAGCCAGGAGCGCAGGGAGCGCCCACCAGGCTAGCGCATCATGCCAGGCCGCGCTATGTGACGCCAGCCATGGGGTGAACGCGGCGCCTAACCCGCCGCCGCCCATCAGCGCCGCTGACCATAGTCCCATCACCAGCGGCGTCCGTCGGGGAAAGAGGTGCTTAATTACCGCCGGGATGGCGGCCTGAATAATGCCGATGCCAATTCCTCCGGCCAGAGCGCTGGTGAGCAGTAAGCCACTATTCGGGGCGATTTCCCGCAGCAGGGCGCCTGCCGCGATAATCAGCAGGCTCAGCGCAATACTGCGCTTTTGACCGATATAGCGATCGACCCAGCCAGCGGCCAGCGCCAGCACCCCCATCGCGATCACCGGCAGCGCGGTCAGGAGTGCGGCCAGGGTATAGCTCATGCCGCTGGCTGCGCGGATGTCCGGCAGCAAAGGACCAATGGAGGTAAGCAGCGGCCGCATATTGATCCCAGTCAGTACCAGGACTGCCAGCGTCAGGTTCTGTCGCAGCGCTGGTGTCATGACTGCCGTTCCGCCCAGCGCTGATAAAGTTCAGTTCCCTCCGGCTGCGGGCGATGATGGATCGACAGCGTTTGCTGGGCCAGCGGCTGCTGCAGCTGCTGATAAATCGCGGCGGTCGAGAGCTGAAAAGGCTCCCCGTCCTGATTGCTATTGGCGAAAAACACTTCCCGCACGCCGGTTAAATAGAGCGCGCTCAGGCACATAGGGCAAGGTTGTCCGCTGGCATAGATGACGCATTCGCGCAACACCGCGCTTCCCAGTCTGGCGGCAAGATCGCGAACGGCGTTCAGTTCGGCATGCGCCGTTGGGTCACCGCTCAGATGAAAGGTATTGACGCTTTCAGCGACAATCTCATCATTCCGCACCAGCACGGCGCCGAAGGGGCGCCCACCGTCAGCAATGTTTTGTTTTGCCAGCACTAATGCGCGCTGAAGATAACGATCGTGAGCGGACATAGTCACTCCTGCATAAAACGATGTTAAAGGTGAAATATGTTGAGGGTCGTGCGAAGAGGGTACGTCTCTTGTTTTATAAGTTAAAAGACTTATTTATGATAATGCCTATTGGAATTTCTTATAGGTGGGCCGATGCTTCTGCGCCAACTTTCCTACTTTATCGCTGTGGCTGAACATTGTGGCTTTTCCCGCGCCGCCGCGGCGCTGCATGTCTCCCAGCCTGCGCTGTCACAGCAGATACGCCAGCTGGAAGCGATGCTGGAGGTTCAGCTTTTCGACCGCTCTGGCCGACGTATTCGCCTGACCGATGCCGGTGAGATCTGGCTGGAGTATGCCCGTCGCGCGTTACGCGAGCTTGAGGAAGGTCGGCGCGCCTTGCATGACGCAGAAGATCTCCAGCACGGTAAACTCCGCATTGCAATGACGCCAACTTTCACTACCTATATGCTGGGCCCGCTGATGGAGGCGTACTACCGACGCTATCCTGGAGTAAAAGTGCTTATCCAGGAGATGAACCAGGAGCGGATGGAGGCGATGCTGCTGGAGGATGAACTGGATGTGGGGATTGCCTTTGACGATTGCCGGTCACAGGAGATTGTGGTTCAGCCGCTACTGACGGAAACGCTTGCGCTGGTGGTGAGCCGTGCGCATCCGCTGGCAGGAGAGCGCGACTTGCAACTGCAGGCTCTCGACGCCCAGCCGCTAATTTTACTGAGCAGCGAGTTTGCTACCCGCGAGCAGATTGATCGTTATTGCCGCCTTCATCGGCTCGAACCAGACGTGCGGATGGAGGCCAACTCCATCGGGGCCGTTCTGTCGGTTATTCGAAGCACAACGTTAGCAACGCTGCTGCCGGCGGCGATCGCCGGACAGTTTGATGATGTGGTGGCGATTGAGCTAAGACCTGCGCTGCTGCAGCGCACGGCCTGTTTATTGCAGCGGCAGGGCGCCTGGCAGAGCGCCGCAGCGCGCGAATTCATCACCCTGGCCCGAGAGAATGCGATAACGATTGAGCAGGAAAACCGCCAGTCCCTTGCCTGAAGGATTACGTTACTCGCCGGCGAACTGCGACTCACGGCTGGCTTCGCTGCCGATATCGCCTTCATCGGGCTAGGCATTCTCTATAAGCATGCCTTCTTCCTTAAGCCTTTCCAGCACGTGATGAAAGAGCTGAGTCTTGTCTGGCTCAGCCATACTCTGCAACTTCTCATTAAATACAGTATGGGACTGAACAAGATAATGGATAAATTCCAGCAATACCTCACTTTGCGGCAGGACGGTTAATTCCTGCTGGATGTAACGGGTTTGATCCAGTAGCGGATTTTTCGTCACGTCCATAGGCCGGGCGCTAATACTGTGGGCGTATATTTTCTCAATGGCCTGGCTGGTGATATAGATGCGGTTCAATGATATCGAGGGGCGTTCGTCTTCCTCTGGAATGAAATGACAATAAACAAATGGTTTATCCGGCAGCATCATGCTGAGGCGGTTTTCGAAAAGAATATCATCTGGCGCCTCCAGCAGCGCCATTAGGTTCCGACAGTGTGGATGCCAGAGCTCTGAAGCAAATACCTTTACGTTGAACTGGGTTACCGTATTTCCGCGCAGGGTTTCCATCGTCGGAATATCGCCTTCAAGCCGCAGAATGCTGCGGATATGGGAGTGTTGCGACCAGACTGTTTCTCCTGCCTCGACTGAGGTAAATGGATTAAACGCGCTGGTTACCTCTTTTTCCTGATGGGAGAGGACGGCGATTTTTAATATTCCCGGCGTTGGGTTAAGCTTAAGACATAGATTGATTGCGCCTATATCATGCCAGTGAAGAATGTCTTCGAGTTCGCAGTTTAATAATTTTTGCGCCCGCGCCAGAGAGCAATACTCCATTGGCGGTAAATTATTTAGCTTCCAGATATTCCGTTCTGTAATATTCATAAGAATTGTATGTCGATGAAAAAATAAATCGCCATGGTGAGCAAAAGTATCAATGACAATGATTTATTTTTTCTGCTGACTTCCTTTACCTGATTAACAAAATCCATTCACATTGAGAATAATATATCGATAAATTGGCTGTTTTTATTGTTTTGCTGCCGCATATTTACTCTTTCCCGTTATCTTATCATCTCTTATTCGTAGAGAAAAATAGTTTGCTGAATATAAGCGTTTCTTCCTGTTTAGCAGCAATATTTAAGGTGAGTATGAGCGGAGCACGAAAAAAGGGACGGTCAATTTGGCAAACTTTGTGGTCGGCAGGAAGTATCAAACAGACGCCTGCGGCGCCTGTCGAACCTACCTGTGGTTATTGCGGCATAGACAGGAAGCGGTCACCCGGTTGCGCGATGGCATACCAGGCCATCATTTCGGCAGTGCCTGGCTGGCCTTCAGCAGGCGCCCAGGCCATAGTGTCCATTTCGGCAAGCGGTTGATAAGCGCCTTGTTTGACTTCAAATACCATGCCGCCTGCGTCGAGCGAGAGCACCGTATGCCAGGTGCCAGCCTCCATTTCCAGCGCCGTGCAGGTTTCACCCAGCACCACCCGGCGGGTAACCACGCCGTGGTCATCAAAATTCAGTACCACAAATCGGCCTTTCAGCGGCAGTAAAAGTTCGAAGGTATGTCTGTGCCGGTGGGGGCGGATATAGGTGCCGGGTTCCATGGCGATGGCCAGACGCTGTATCGGGTCGCTTAGTTCGGGATGAAAATTGCGATGGGCACGCAGGCGCGGAGCACTGGCTGCCGCTTCGCTCTGCTGCTGCATATCGCTGAGGGTGATCTGTTTCATATCAACGCCTGGCTCCTGTATCGTCCAGAGAAGGTTGTAAAAGGTCGCGGCTAGTGACTGAAAAAGTCAGAAGGTATTGTACGCAGAAATGCGCGTTGCTGTCGGTTTATTGTGTGCGTGATTGACAAAGACACGTTCCTTTCTGGCAGGACTAACCATACTGAAATCGTTGGCTAATTATGATTACGAGAAGAATACGTTCTGGCTGGCGTTTAAGTCATCGTGGTGAATGGCGGGCAACGTTTATATGGTGTCCCCTGCAGGAATCGAACCTGCAACTAGCCCTTAGGAGGGGCTCGTTATATCCATTTAACTAAGGGGACAAGGCGGCACGAGTATAGCGTTTTTTGCCCGCCTGAGTAAGAGCCATACCGTCTGACTGCTTAAACCCTCGCCACTCAGGGCGCTTTTTTTATGCCCGGTCGGCCTTTTTCCCTTTCTCCGCCGCCTGGGCGCGGGCTTCCGCTTTTCGCTTGCTGCTCATATCGTTACGGATCTGCGCATGGCTCAGCAGTGCGAAGATGAAGGTCCCGCCACAGATATTTCCCGCCAGGGTCGGCAGGGCGAACGGCCAGATAAAGTGGCTCCAGGGCAGATTTCCATTAAACACCAGATAAAGGATCTCGACCGAGCCCACCACAATATGGGTGGTATCCGCCAGGGCGATAAGCCAGGTCATGAGAATAATCACCACGATTTTGGCGGCGCCGGCGACAGGAAACATCCAGACCATGGTGGCGACCAGCCAGCCGGAAATAATCGCATTGGCGAACATCTCTGTCGGACTGTTTTTCATTACGTCTTCGGCAATGCTGACAAAGGCCTGACGGGTTGGCTCATCAAAAATAGGCATATAATTGAAGGCCCATGCGGCCACCGCGGTACCGATGAGATTGCCCGCCAGCACCACCGACCATAGCCGCATCAGCAAACCGACGTTACCGAGGGTGGGATTATGCATCACTGGCAGAACGGCGGTGACCGTATTTTCAGTGAACAGCTGCTGACGGGCCATAATTACGATAATAAAGCCGAAGGTGTAGCCGAGGTTTTCCAGCAAAAAACCTCCCGGGATCCCCTCCAGTTTGACGTGAAAAATTCCCTTCGCCAGCAGGGAGGCCCCCATCGACAGGCCGGCCGCAATCGCTGACCATAGCAGGGCCAGCGCATCGCGCTCCATCTCTTTTTCCCCTTCCTGGCGAATATGTTCATGGATCGCCATCGCCCGCGAGGGAAGGCGATCTTCATTTACTTCGATCTCTTCACCACGCTGATTTTCCTCACTTTCCACTTCTCTTTCGTCATCCTCTGCCTTTAATTTGTTATTGTCTAGTTCATCCATTTCGTGGCCCTCGCTATCAATCTGTATAGTTATAGCGTAGCGGCTTTCCCTGCCGTCTGGCTGGGCATACTCTGAAATCGCAAAAATGGTAACGTCAGATTTTTGTCGCTCCGGTAGAATAGGAGCCCCGCGATTTCGTTATTCCCAGGCTAAGATCAAATCAACAACTTGGGTGATATAGACATCGTTCAACGTGCTGTTACAATCGCTAACATCTTTACGGGCGGAAGCGTTGTCTTTCCGTCATGGATGGCAACTCGCGATAGCCATAAAAACCAGGGAGACATCTATGAATTATCGTCTGTCGGCGCTTGCGCTTGGCGCCACATTGCTGGTGGGATGTGCCAGTTCCAGCTCTGGCGATCGGCCGCAGGGGCGCTCAGACCCGTTAGAAGGGTTTAACCGCACGATGTTTAACTTCAACTTTAACGTGGTTGATCCTTACGTACTTCGCCCCGTCGCGGTGGCATGGCGCGACTACGTCCCACAGCCGGCGCGCAACGGGTTAAGCAATTTTACCAGTAACCTGGAAGAGCCGGCAGTGATGGTGAACTACTTCCTGCAGGGCGACCCCTATAAAGGTATGGTGCATTTTACCCGCTTCTTCCTGAACACCATTCTCGGTATGGGTGGGCTTATCGATGTGGCCGGGATGGCGAATCCGCAGCTACAGCGGGTTGAGCCACATCGTTTCGGCAGTACGCTTGGGCATTATGGCGTTGGCTATGGCCCGTATGTTCAGTTGCCGTTCTATGGAAGCTTTACCTTGCGCGACGAAGGCGGCGATATGGCCGATGGCTTGTATCCGGTGCTCTCCTGGCTGACCTGGCCGATGTCGATCGGTAAATGGGCGGTGGAAGGGATTGAGACACGTGCTCAGCTGCTGGATTCCGACGGCCTGCTGCGCCAGTCTTCCGACCCTTACATTCTGATGCGTGAAGCCTACTTCCAGCGTCATGACTTTATCGCCAACGGCGGTAAGCTGACCCCGGCGGACAACCCGAATGCTCAGGCTATTCAGGATGAGCTGAAGGATATCGATTCACAGTGATCGGCGAATGATAAAAAAAGGGTGAACATAATGTTCACCCTTTTTTGTGGCGCGCTGCTTATCAGAAGCGGTAGTTGAAGTTAGCGCCGTACAGCCAGGCGGTTCCTTCGGAACGGAAGGTATACGGGCCTTCCTTAATTTCAACATGCTGCCCGTGCATGTATGAAACGCCGACGTCAACCGAGGCATCTTTATTGAACGCGTAGGTGGTACCCGCGCTCAGCCACAGGCGATCCTGGTCCGGAATAGAGATAGAGCGGTTATTAGCCGGCACCGGGCTGTCATCGAAGGCGATACCGGTACGGAAGGTCCAGTTATCGTCATAATAATAGGTGGTCCCCAGCGCAAGACGATAGGCGTCCTTGAAGCCTTCCTCTTTATAGAACAGCGTCTGGCCGTTGCTGCCGGTGGCTTTCAGCTCCTGGAACTGACTCCAGCTGGTGTAGGTCAGGCTATAGTGGACCGCCCACTGCGGCGCCACGCGGTTATAGCCGGACAGCTCCCACATTTCCGGCAGGTTAAGGGTTAGCGAACCATTTGTCGTCTGGCCGCTGGTGCCCGCCGGCAGGCCGAAGTTGCCGAGGATCTGGTTATAGGCCGCCGGCAGGCTGCTGCGGTAGTTACCGTCGAAGTCGATCTTGACCTCAGAACGGTAGGTTAAACCGTAGCGGTTATTCTTATCCAGCTCATAGAGGATCCCGGCGTTCCAGCCGAAGCCCCACGCGTTGCCATTAAGATGGGCGATCTGCGTGTCGGCCGGGATCTTCGCTACCTGGCCCGCCAGCGCCGGCGGCAGCGCGCCAGAGCCTGCGACAATCTGCCCCAGATCGCCTGCATAGCGCTCGATCTTCGCCTTGGCGTAGACCGCGTCAAAGCCTAAGCCGAAGCTCCAGTTGCTGTCGAGGCGGTAGGCGCCGCTCAGGTTGAAGTTCGCGGTGGTCAGGTCGGTTTTACCGCCCATGCTGCCGGCCGCATAATCATCGTTATACTCTGTTGCCAGACCATAGTTAGAGGTGATAGACGCCCCCCAACCAAATTGGTCGTTAATCGGCGCGACAAAGTGGAAGTTGGGCACCCACGCCGTCGGGGCGATATTGTCTGCTTTCAGGCTCTTGCCGGTGGGAGAGGTGCCCGAAACATTAACGCCCGGGTCGACAAACACGGCGCCCGCCGACATGGTCGGGCGGTCGAACATCATAATTAATGCCGGGTTACGACTGGCATTACCAGCATCGTCAGCGATCGCCCCTTCACCGGAATAGGCACGACCCAGCCCCGATGCAGAGAATTCGTTGAGCTGGAAGCCTGCTGACCAGGCCTGGGTGGAAACAAGTGCGACAGCCACTGCAAGGGCAGATTGGGTAAAGCGGGTTTTCTGGCTCATGCCCATAACCTCATTGAGTTATTTTTTTTTAAACTATGTTACATGCCGTAACAGAAGCGCGGGAGTGTAGGGTCTGCGGTACAACCAAGAAATCAGACCAGTGCGCTGAGTATAGGTCTGACCAGATGATTTGTTGCAAGTATGTTTATGAAGTTTTTCAATTGTGATAACAGAAACGCGATCCAGCTGGCAAAAATCTCGGAGAGAGCAAGGGGGACAGAAGGGGATTTTTGTTTTAGATCATTTTTAAGTGTGATTTCTGTCACTTAACGCCGGCAGAGCGATTCTCGGCTGGAGGCTCACCGGGGACAGGGCGTAAAATAGGCACATCATTTTTCTGGCACCGAAGGTGCATCTCCAGAGGAAATCTACGATGAGTAAATGTAGCGCTGATGAAACCCCGGTTTGCTGCTGTATGGATGTTGGCACGATTGTTGACAACACCGACTGCACCGCCTCCTACAGCCGCGTATTCGCCAACCGCGCTGAAGCCGAGCAAACGCTCGCCGCGTTAAGCGAAAAAGCCCGCAATGTCGAATCTGAGCCGTGCCAAATTAACCCAACCTTCACTGACGTTGACGGCGGTGTGCAGCTGGATATCGATTTTGTTTTCAGCTGCGAAGCAGAATCCCTGATCTTCCAGCTGGGCTTACGTTAATCCTTCCCCCTCGACGCCCCTGATTAGGGGCGTTTCCTTTTCTTTTCACTGTGTTTTGGCTCGCAATTTTGCGCTTCTCCGATTGGCTTAATGTAAAAAATTAGTTAAGAATGTTATCAGGTCAGACCACTTGGTTGTCTTGGTTAACAGGGGAGTGTTATGAGTCAGGCATTACCGCTTATCACCCGTCAGGGCGATCGCATTGCCATTGTCACGGGGCTACGCACGCCATTTGCTCGTCAGGCTACGGCTTTTCATGGCGTTCCGGCCATTGATTTAGGAAAAATGGTGGTTGGCGAGATGCTGGCGCGCAGCGACATTCCTGCCGAAGTCATCGAGCAACTGGTCTTTGGCCAGGTGGTGCAGATGCCGGAAGCGCCGAACATCGCCCGGGAAATTGTGCTGGGTACCGGCATGAGCGTACATACCGACGCCTATAGCGTCAGCCGCGCCTGCGCCACCAGTTTCCAGGCCGTGGCGAACGTCGCTGAAAGCCTGATGGCCGGTACCATCCGCGCCGGTATTGCCGGCGGCGCCGACTCCTCCTCTGTCCTGCCCATTGGGGTCAGTAAAACGCTGGCCCGCACGCTAGTGGATGCCAATAAGGCACGCACGCTGAGCCAAAAGCTGAAGCTGTTTTCCCGTCTGCGGCCACGCGACCTGCTGCCGGTCCCCCCGGCGGTGGCTGAATATTCAACCGGATTGCGGATGGGCGATACCGCCGAGCAGATGGCGAAAAGCTGGGGGATCTCCCGCGAGCAACAGGATGCCCTGGCGCATCGTTCGCACCAGCTGGCAGCGAAAGCCTGGGAAGAGGGTAAACTGTCCGCAGAGGTGATGACCGCCTATGCTCCCCCTTTCCGCGAACCGCTCGAGCAGGACAACAATATTCGTAAAAATTCAACGCTCGCAGATTATCAGAAGTTACGCCCGGCCTTTGACCGCAAACATGGCACCGTCACCGCCGCCAACAGTACGCCGCTGACGGACGGCGCGGCAGCGGTGATCCTGATGACCGAGTCGCGGGCTAAAGAGCTGGGGCTGAGGCCGCTGGGCTATCTGCGCAGCTACGCCTTTACCGCCATCGACGTCTGGCAGGATATGCTGCTGGGGCCCGCGTGGTCCACGCCGCTGGCGCTGGAGCGCGCTGGCCTGACGCTGGCGGATCTCACGCTTATCGATATGCACGAAGCTTTCGCCGCGCAGACGCTGGCCAATCTCCAGTGTCTGGCAAGCGACCGCTTTGCCCGCGAGGTGCTGGGCCGCTCGCAGGCCACCGGTGAGGTAGATGAAAGCAAGTTTAACGTCCTCGGCGGCTCTATCGCCTACGGTCACCCCTTCGCCGCCACCGGCGCGCGGATGATCACCCAGACGCTGCATGAGCTGCGGCGACGGGGCGGGGGATTTGGTTTGGTGACGGCCTGCGCGGCAGGTGGTCTGGGTGCGGCGATGATCGTGGAGGCTGAATAATGGATACTGTTTCCGCTTTTAAGCTTGAGGTCTGTGCGGACAAAATCGCGGTGATCACCATTGATGCCCCGGGTGAAAAAATGAATACCCTGAAAGCCGAATTTGGCAGTCAGGTACGGGGATTGATACGCCAGTTACGTGACGATAAGTCAGTGCGCGGCGTAGTATTTATCTCCGCCAAAGCGGATAACTTTATCGCCGGCGCTGATATCAACATGATTGCCCGCTGCCGCAGCGCGCAGGAGGCGGAAGCGCTGGCGCGCCAGGGACAGCAGATTATGGCTGAGATCCATGGCCTGTCGATCCCGGTGATTGCCGCTATCCACGGCGCCTGCCTTGGCGGCGGTCTGGAGCTGGCGCTGGCCTGTCATGGCCGTATCTGTAGCGATGACGAAAAAACCCGACTCGGCTTGCCGGAGGTACAGCTTGGCCTGCTGCCGGGTTCCGGCGGGACGCAGCGTTTACCGCGGCTGATCGGGGTCAGCACCGCGCTGGATATGATGCTCACCGGCAAGCAGCTGCGGCCGCGGCAGGCGCTGAAGGCCGGTCTGGTGGACGAGGTGGTGCCGCAGGCGATTTTACTGCAGGCGGCGGTGGAGTTGGCGCTGAAGGGACGACCGACCAGCCGGGAGGTGCCTGTTCGTGAACGCGTACTGGCAGGGCCCCTGGGGCGCCATCTGTTATTCCAGTTTGTCGGTAAACAAACGCAGCGCAAAACGCAGGGAAATTACCCGGCGGTGAAGCGAATCTTGCAGGTCGTCGAGAATGGTCTGGCCCATGGCTGCAGCAGCGGATACGCTGAAGAGGCGCGCGCATTTGGCGAACTGGCAATGAGCCCGCAGTCGCAGGCGCTGCGATCGATCTTCTTTGCCAGTACCGATCTGAAAAAAGACCCTGGCGCCGAGGCGGGCCCCGGTCCGCTGAGAAGCGTTGCAGTACTGGGCGGTGGCTTGATGGGCGGGGGGATCGCCTATGTGACCGCCTGTAAGGGGGGGCTGCCGGTGCGGATTAAAGATATCCAGCCGCGTGGCATCAACCACGCCTTAAAGTACAGCTGGGATCTGCTGAATAAACAGGTTCGTCAGCGTCGACTGCGCCCAGTGGAGCGCGATCGTCAGATGGCGCTGATCTCCGGCACTACCGACTATCAGGGCTTTGCTCATCGCGATGTGGTGATCGAGGCGGTATTTGAAGACCTGGCTCTCAAACAGCGGATGGTCAGCGAAGTGGAACAATACGGCGGGCCGCAGACCATCTTTGCGTCGAATACCTCATCGTTGCCAATCGGCGATATTGCCGCTCACGCCAGCCGCCCGGGGCAGGTAATCGGCCTGCATTTTTTCAGTCCGGTGGAAAAAATGCCGCTGGTTGAGGTGATCCCGCACAAGGGAACCGACCCGCAGACTATCGCCACCGTGGTGCAGCTGGCTAAACGGCAGGGGAAAACGCCGATTGTTGTCGCAGATAAAGCGGGGTTCTATGTGAACCGTATCCTCGCGCCGTATATCAATGAAGCGATGCGCCTGCTGGTGGAAGGCGAACCGATTGAAGTCATTGATAACGCGTTGGTTAAATTCGGTTTCCCGGTGGGGCCGATTCAACTGCTGGATGAGGTGGGTATCGATACCGGCACCAAAATTATCCCCGTGCTGGAGAGCGCGTTTGGAGAACGTTTTAGCCCGCCTGCAAACATCATTGACGCGATTTTGAAGGACGATCGCAAAGGCAGAAAAAATAATCGTGGTTTCTATCTTTATGAGACAAAAGGGCGTAAAAGCAAAAAACGGCCCGACCCGGCAGTCTATCCGCTGCTCGGCATCGGCCGCCCGCAGTCGCGGCTCTACGCGCAGCAGGTGGCGGAGCGCTGTGTGATGATGATGCTTAACGAAGCGGCGCGCTGCTTTGATGAGCAGATTATCCGGAGCGCGCGCGATGGCGATATCGGCGCCGTCTTTGGTATAGGGTTTCCGCCATTTCTTGGCGGCCCGTTCCGGTATATGGATACTATCGGCGCGGGTGAAGTTGCCGCGATCCTGCAGCGCCTGGCCGCCCAGTTCGGCCCACGTTTTACACCCTGTGACACTTTATTACGCATGGCTGAACAGGGGACCACCTTTTGGCCAGCGGATGAACGGCTGACCTAAGTTGTGGTCAAAGAAGGTAAATCCGGCTGCGGACGACGCTGTTGATTGGCTGTTTTGTAAACAATGATTGACTATACTTACGCCATTGAGGTAAAAAACAGCGTTTCATTCGTGGAATGGATCAGGCACAATGCCCGGCCACCGGGTCACCTGCGTATTGTCTTCGCAGGCCAAACTACGGTGCTTCTGGTTAACAAAAGCGGTGCAATATGCAAGTTTTTATTATGCGTCACGGCGACGCTGCCCTCGATGCAGCCAGTGACTCGGTTCGTCCATTAACCGTATGCGGTTGTGATGAGTCTCGTCAGATGGCAACCTGGCTGAAAGGTCAAAAAGTGGATATTGAGCGCGTTCTTGTCAGTCCCTATCTGCGTGCGGAACAGACGCTGGATATTGTTGGGGAGTGCATGAACCTGCCGAAACATGTCGACGTGATGCCGGAGCTCACGCCGTGCGGTGATGTGGGAATGGTGAGCGCCTATCTGCAGGCGCTGGCGAATGAAGGCGTGGCGACGGCGCTGGTTGTCTCCCACCTGCCGCTGGTGGGGTATCTGGTCTCAGAGCTGTGTCCGGGGGAAACGCCCCCGATGTTCACCACCTCGGCTATCGCCTGCGTGACGCTGGATGCCGACGGCAAAGGTGAGTTCCTCTGGCAGAAAAGCCCCTGCAACCTCAAGATGGCCAACGCCATCTGACGGCCCCCCGGAGCCCGCCGTTACGGCAGCTCCGGCGGTTGCCACTCCTCGACCTCAATCAATATCAGCAGTGCGGCGTCACCGCCGTACTCTTTTGGTGCCTGGTGAAACGCCATAATATGCGGATGTTGCGCCAGCCACAGCGGGGTTTGCTGTTTGAGGATGTGTTTCCCGTGCCCGTGCATCACGCAGGCGCAAAACACATGCTCGCGGCGGCAGGCGGCAATTAGCGCGCCCAGCTCCTGTTTGGCCTGCTGCTGGGTAAGCCCATGCAGATCGAGGAACAGCTCCGGCGAATAATCTCCACGGCGCAGCTTTTTCAGCTCGAAATGGCTGACGTCGGGGCGGACATATTTCGTCGAGCCTTCGGTATTCAGTAGCGGTTGAAACTCATCGGAAAAATAGTGGCTGTTATCGACCTGTTCCTGCAGCAAACGCTTAGGAGCAACCTCGGTAATTTTCTTGCGCTGCGGGCGGTGAACAATAGTGTCCTGTTTGATCTTCCGCGTGCCGGTCATCAGCTGACGGAACAGCGCCTGATCCTCCTCGCTAAGCGATGTCTTCTTTTTCATTGTCCGCTCTCATTCATACTTTGCGCTAGTTTACCCGACTCAATATCCCTTCGGGCAAGGAAAACCTGTTTTTTCCCCCGCCCCTTATCGCAAGAATGCTGATTTATCGCCGTCTTCATGGCACACTAGCCGCCGAATTTATAGCAGAGTGTGCCCTGGAGGATGTCGTGGATAAAATTTTTGTTGATGAGGCAGTCAATGAGCTGCATACCATTCAGGACATGCTGCGCTGGGCGGTAAGCCGTTTCAGCGCTGCTAATATCTGGTACGGTCACGGGACTGATAACCCGTGGGACGAGGCGGTACAGCTGGTGCTGCCTTCACTGTATCTGCCGCTGGATATCCCGGAAGACATGCGCACTGCGCGCCTGACCTCCAGCGAGAAACATCGCATTGTAGAGCGGGTGATTCGCCGCGTGAACGAGCGTATTCCCGTCGCCTATCTGACCAACAAAGCGTGGTTCTGCGGCCATGAGTTTTACGTTGATGAGCGGGTGCTGGTGCCGCGCTCCCCGATTGGCGAACTGATCAATAACCAGTTTGCCGGACTGATTAACCATAAGCCGCAGCACATCCTTGATATGTGCACCGGTAGCGGCTGCATCGCCATCGCCTGCGCCTATGCCTTCCCGGAGGCGGAAGTCGATGCGGTAGATATCTCCCCGGACGCGCTGGCCGTCGCCGAGCACAACGTTGAGTCCCACGGCCTGATCCATCACGTGACGCCGATCCGTTCCGACCTGTTCCGCGATCTGCCGAAGCTGCAGTACGATCTGATCGTCACCAATCCGCCGTATGTCGATGAAGAGGACATGGCCGATCTGCCGGAAGAGTATGAGCATGAGCCGGTGCTGGGGCTGGCCTCCGGAAGCGACGGCCTGAAGCTAACGCGCCGTATCCTCGGCAACGCGCCGGATTATCTCAGCGACGACGGGATTCTGATTTGTGAAGTCGGTAACAGCATGGTACATCTGATGGAGCAGTATCCGGATGTGCCGTTTACCTGGCTTGAGTTTGATAACGGCGGCGACGGGGTCTTTATGCTGACCAAACAGCAGCTGATTGACGCCCGTGCGCACTTCGGTATTTATAAAGACTAAAAAAACAACACGCCAACATAACGAAAAAGATTGGAGCCGTGATGGCAGGAAATACAATTGGACAACTCTTTCGCGTCACTACCTTCGGCGAATCGCACGGTCTGGCGCTGGGCTGCATCGTTGACGGCGTGCCGCCGGGCATCCCGCTGACCGAAGCCGACCTGCAGCACGACCTCGATCGTCGTCGCCCGGGTACCTCGCGTTACACCACGCAGCGTCGCGAGCCGGATCAGGTCAAAATCCTCTCCGGCGTCTTCGAAGGCGTTACCACCGGGACCAGTATCGGTCTGCTGATTGAGAACACCGATCAGCGTTCGCAGGATTACGGCGCGATCAAAGATCTGTTCCGTCCGGGCCACGCCGATTACACCTACGAGCAAAAGTATGGTCTGCGCGACTATCGCGGCGGCGGTCGTTCTTCTGCGCGCGAAACCGCGATGCGCGTAGCGGCCGGGGCGATTGCCAAAAAATACCTTGCCGCGAAGTTCGGCATCGTCATTCGCGGCTGCCTGACGCAGATGGGCGATATTCCGCTGGCCATCAAAGATTGGGATCAGGTTGAGCAGAACCCCTTCTTCTGTCCGGACCCGGATAAAATCGACGCCCTGGATGAACTGATGCGCGGCCTGAAAAAAGAGGGCGACTCCATTGGCGCGAAAGTGACGGTAGTGGCTGACGGCGTACCGCCAGGCCTCGGTGAGCCGGTCTTCGACCGCCTGGATGCCGATATCGCCCACGCGCTGATGAGCATCAACGCCGTGAAAGGGGTGGAAATTGGCGACGGCTTCGAGGTGGTGAAGCTGCGCGGCAGCGAAAACCGCGATGAGATCACCAAAGCCGGGTTCCAGAGCAACCACGCCGGCGGCATTCTTGGCGGCATCAGCAGCGGCCAGCAGATCGTTGCCAACATCGCGCTGAAGCCTACCTCCAGTATTACCGTTCCCGGTCATACGATTAACCGCTTTGGCGAAGAAGTGGAGATGATCACCAAAGGGCGTCACGATCCGTGCGTCGGCATCCGCGCCGTACCGATCGCTGAGGCGATGCTGGCGATCGTTCTGATGGATCACTTTATGCGTCAGCGCGCGCAGAATGGCGACGTGACGACGACAATTCCACGCTGGTAACCATGAAAAACACCGTTATCGCACTGCTTGCGCTGTTGGCTAGCGCCGGTAGCCTGGCCGCCACGCCATGGCAGAAAATAACCCAACCGATCGGCGGCAGCGCCCAGTCAATCGGCGCGTTTTCCAATGGCTGTATCGTTGGCGCCGAGGCGCTCCCCCTGAGTGCCCCCGGCTATCAGGTGATGCGTACCGATCAGCGTCGCTACTTCGGTCATCCGGATCTGGTTCAGTTTATTCAGCGCCTGAGTAATCAGGTGCACAATAAAGGAATGGGAACCGTGCTGATTGGCGACATGGGGATGCCGGCGGGCGGGCGCTTTAACGGCGGGCACGCCAGCCACCAGACGGGCCTCGATGTCGATATCTTCCTTCAGCTGCCGCAAACGCGCTGGACATCGTCCCAGCTGTTGAAGCCGCAGGCGCTGGACCTGGTCGCCAGCGATGGCAAGCATGTGGTGCCGTCGCTATGGAGCCCGCAAATCAGCCAGCTTATCAAGCTGGCGGCGGAAGATAGCGAAGTTACCCGCATCTTCGTCAACCCGGCGATTAAACAGCAGCTGTGCCTGGACGCGGGCAGCGACCGCCAGTGGCTGCGTAAAGTCCGTCCCTGGTTCCAGCATCGCGCTCATATGCACGTCCGACTGCGTTGCCCGGCGGGAAGTCTGGAGTGCGAGGATCAGGCGCCGCCGCCGCCCGGCGATGGCTGCGGAGCGGAGCTGCAGAGCTGGTTCGAACCACCTAAACCCGGGTCTACCCCCCCTGTGAAGAAGACGCCGCCGCTGCCGCCTTCCTGCCAGGCGCTACTGGATGAGCATGTGCTGTAATGGATAGTTTTATCGAGTTGTTTGCCGTATCGCCGCTGGTGCTGGTGGTACTCTTCTTTGTCGCCATCCTGGCCGGTTTTATTGACTCACTGGCGGGAGGCGGGGGCTTATTGACTGTCCCTGCGCTGATGGCGGCCGGCATGCCGCCAGCCCAGGCGCTGGCGACCAATAAGCTGCAGGCCTGCGGCGGGTCGCTATCGGCGACCCTCTATTTTGTCCGCCGCAAGGTGGTTAATCTGGCCGATCAGAAGCTGAATATTCTGATGACCTTTATCGGCTCAACCGCCGGAGCGCTGCTGGTGCAGCACGTGCAATCCGATATTCTGAAGCAGATCCTGCCGTTGCTGGTGATTGGCATCGGCCTTTATTTCCTGCTGATGCCGAAACTGGGCGAAGCCGACCGGCAGCGTCGGCTTTACGGTCTGCCGTTTGCGCTGGTCGCCGGCGGTAGCGTAGGGTTTTACGATGGCTTTTTCGGCCCCGGCGCCGGTTCGTTTTACGCCCTGGCTTTTGTCACTCTGGCCGGGTTTAACCTTGCCAAGTCGACGGCCCATGCCAAGCTGCTGAACGCCACCTCAAACGTCGGCGGCCTGCTGCTGTTTATCATCGGTGGAAAGGTTATCTGGGCCACCGGCTTTGTGATGATGGCCGGCCAGTTTATTGGCGCCCGTGCCGGGTCCCGGCTGGTGCTGAGTAAAGGGCAGTCGCTGATCCGGCCGATGATCGTTATCGTCTCGGCGGTGATGAGCGCGAAACTTCTTTATGACAGCCACGGGGCTGAGATTTTGCAGTGGTTGGGAATTCATTAATGCAACAGCAACACCATTATCAGCAGCTGATAGACCTTTTCGACAGCTGCTTTGCCGAAGAATTTAATACCCGCCTGATTAAAGGCGACGATGAGCCGATCTACCTTCCGGCTGACGATGAAACGCCCTATCACCGTATCGTGTTTGCGCACGGATTTTTTGCCAGCGCCCTGCACGAGATCTCTCACTGGTGTGTCGCCGGCAAGGCGCGTCGCGAACAAGTAGATTTTGGCTACTGGTACTGCCCGGACGGCCGCGATGCGATGACCCAAAGCCAGTTTGAGGATGTCGAGGTGAAACCGCAGGCCTTTGAGTGGCTGTTCTGCGTGGCGGCGGGATTTCCGTTTAACGTCAGCTGTGACAATCTGGAAGGGGACGTTGAGCCCGATCGCATCGCCTTCCAGCGCCGGGTGCATGCTCGGGTGATGACTTTACTTGAACAAGGGATCCCCGAACGTCCGGCGCGCTTTATTCGCGCGTTACAACACTATTATCAAACGCCGCCATTGACGGCGAAACACTTTCCGTGGCCGGAAGACCTGCACTAAGGCCGCACATTACATGACAAGAGGTAAGATGATGATCGCGGAGTTTGAATCACGCATTCTGGCGCTGATTGACAACATGGTAGACCACGCCAGTGATGATGAACTGTTTGCCGGCGGTTATCTGCGCGGCCACCTGACGCTGGCGGTGGCTGAGCTGGAAGGTGAGGGCGAGCATTCTGCTGACGCGGTACACAGCAGAGTTAGCCAGAGCCTGGAGAAAGCCATCAGCGCTGGCGAACTGTCGCCGCCGGACCAAATTCTGGTGCAGGGGATGTGGCATAACCTGTATCAACAGGCGAAAAATCAGGCCTGAGCCATGTTGTAGCCCGGGTCAGGCGTCAGCCGTACCCGGGAAATTGCCTGCCCTCATGGTTTTATTTCACCGCTTTTCCCTTCAGCAGTTTTCTCACCCACAGCCGATTCGGATTCAGCGCCGCCAGGGTGTCGCTATCCAGCGGCAGCGGTTCCGTGCTCATTTGCGCCGCCAGCAGCTCAGCGCTTAACGGCGCGGTGCAAAGTCCGCGCGACCCGAGCGCGCCAAGCATAAACAGGTTACGACAGACCGGCGCGCTATCGGCGATATCCGGTTGTTCGTGGAGGCTGGCGTATTGCGTCAATGTTGCCGCGTAGTCCGGCACGTTGCCGACCATCGGTAGATGATCGCGGGTGGCGCAGCGCACGCCGCAGCGAGCGTCGTTGGCGCTGATATCCACGTCCTGTGGCCACTCCGCGCCCGGGAAGCAGTCGATCAGCCGTTGCCGGTTGTGCTGCTGATCTTCTTCGCTGAAGGTGGTGTCGGTTTTCCCGCGGTGGTAGCTGGCGCCAATGCAGTGCTGCTGATTTTGCGGATTCTGTGGCGTCAGGTAGCCGTCGTAGCACAGCACCTGGCGCAGGGCGGCAAGCCGCGGGGTGGTGGGAATATGGCTGACCTGGCCGCCAACCGGGTAGACCGGCAGTTGGGCTGTTTGCGCAAAACCAGTGATGCGGTGGCCGTTCGCCAGAACCACCGCCTGATGATAGCGCTGCTGATTGAGCAGCCAGCCATCGCCCTCCGCGCTGAGCGTTTCGACGGGATAACCATAGTGCACGTGCAGTCCGCGCGTGGCCGCCAGCGCCAGCAGCTCGGCGGTGAGCTGCTGCGGGCACAGCCAGCCGCCGGCCGGATAGGTGATGCCGCCGCAGCCGGTATCGACGCCGGTCAGCCCGGCAACCTGTTCCGCCGTCACCGCGCAGGCGATGTCCGGGGGTAAATTCAGCGCCAGCATCTGGGCGATTTTATGCGTGCTTTTCTCATCCCAGCCGAGCTGGGTAACACCGCACCATTGGTGATCGAACATCACCGGCAGCGCGTCATACATTCGGCGGGCGAAGGTAAAGGCGGCCGGAAAAAAGCGTGCCAGCGCCGGATCGTGCTGACTTAACAGCGGATACAGCGCGCCCTGGCGATTGCCGGAGGCGCCCTGCGCTGGAGCCTCATCGGCGCAGTAAAGGGTCACCTGCCAGCCGCGGCGCAGCAGCGCCAGGGAGAGCAGGGCGCTGGCGATCCCGCCGCCGATGATGGCCGCCTCGCGGGCATCGCTGCTACTGCGAGCGAACCAGGGGACGCGCGCAGGAAAGCTCAGCGTTTGCGCCATCTCGCCGGTCAGCATCTCCCGCTTGCGGCCGAAGCCTTTGCTTTTACGCATGGTAAAGCCGGCCTCCTGCAGGCCACGGCGGACAAAACCGGCGGAGGTAAAGGTGGCCAGCGTCCCGCCGGGTCGCGCCAGGCGCGCCATGGCGCTGAACAGATCCTGAGTCCACATGTCGGGATTTTTCGCCGGGGCAAAGCCGTCAAGAAACCAGGCGTCCACCTGCTGGTTCAGCGAATCATCCAGCTCCCTGGTCAGCTCATTGATATCGCCAAACCACAGATCGAGCGTCACCCGCCCGCCGTCGAGCAGCAGACGATGGCACCCGCCGAAGGCCGACGGCCATTGCGCCTGCAGCTGCTGCGCCCACGGAGCCAGCTCTGGCCAGCGCTGGTGCGCCAGGCGGAGATCCTCAGCCTTCAGCGGATATTTTTCAAAACTGATGAAATGTAACCTTTGCAAGGTAACGTCCGGGTTATCACGAACAAAAACGTCAAACGCCTGCCAGAGGGTGAGGAAATTGAGCCCGGTGCCGAAGCCGCTCTCCGCGACGATCATCAGCGGGCGAGGGTGGCTGGGGAAGCGCTCCGGCAGGCGATTTCCGCCGAGAAAAACGTAGCGAGTCTCTTCCAGACCGTTGTCATTGGAAAAGTAAACATCGTCGAAATCTCGGGAAACAGGTGTACCCTCAGCGTTGAATTCCAGGTTGGCGGGTTGTATGGCGTTTTGTTTCACGTAAGTTACTCGAATCACAAGGCGTAGCACGATCTTAACGATGTGTGCCTGAGGGCGCAAATTTATACACAAAATGTCTGATCGGACTTGTTCGGCGTACAAGTGTACGCTATTGTGCGACACGAAACTTAAAATAGTGCGACTTACAGAGGTATTTAATGAAACGTGCAGTGATTACTGGCTTGGGCATCGTTTCCAGCATCGGTAATAACCAGCAGGAAGTCCTGGCATCTCTGCGTGAAGGACGTTCAGGGATCACTTTCTCTCAGGAGCTTAAAGATTCAGGGATGCGCAGCCACGTATGGGGCAACGTCAAACTGGATACCACTGGCCTCATTGACCGCAAAGTAGTGCGCTTTATGAGCGACGCCTCCATCTATGCTTACCTGTCCATGGAACAGGCTGTTGCCGACGCAGGTCTGGCGCCTGAAGCATATCAGAATAACCCGCGTGTCGGCCTGATCGCAGGCTCCGGCGGCGGTTCCCCGAAATTCCAGGTCTTCGGCGCCGATGCCATGCGTAGCCCGCGTGGTCTGAAAGCCGTGGGCCCGTATGTGGTCACCAAAGCGATGGCTTCCGGCGTTTCCGCCTGCCTCGCTACGCCGTTCAAAATTCACGGCGTTAACTACTCCATCAGCTCGGCCTGCGCCACTTCCGCCCACTGTATTGGTAACGCGGTAGAGCAGATCCAGCTGGGCAAACAGGACATCGTCTTTGCCGGCGGCGGCGAAGAGCTGTGCTGGGAAATGGCCTGCGAATTCGACGCCATGGGCGCGCTGTCCACTAAATACAACGACACCCCGGAAAAAGCGTCCCGTACCTATGATGCTAACCGTGACGGCTTCGTTATCGCCGGCGGCGGCGGTATGGTCGTGGTGGAAGAGCTGGAACACGCCCTGGCGCGTGGCGCGCACATCTACGCCGAAATCGTCGGCTATGGCGCGACCTCCGATGGCGCGGACATGGTCGCCCCGTCTGGTGAAGGCGCAGTGCGCTGCATGCAGATGGCGATGCATGGCGTTGATACGCCGATCGACTATCTGAACTCCCACGGTACCTCCACTCCGGTCGGCGACGTGAAAGAGCTGGGCGCCATCCGCGAAGTATTCGGCGACAACAGCCCGGCTATTTCGGCAACTAAAGCGATGACCGGCCACTCGCTGGGCGCGGCGGGCGTACAGGAAGCCATCTACTCCCTGCTGATGCTGGAGCACGGCTTTATCGCGCCGAGCATCAACGTTGAAGAGCTCGACGAGCAGGCTGCCGGCCTGAACATCGTCACCAAACCGACGGACGCTAAGCTGACCACCGTAATGTCCAACAGCTTCGGCTTCGGCGGCACCAACGCCACGCTGGTGATGCGTAAATACAACGCCTAATCAGCATGTGATGCGCAAAGGGGAGCCACCGGCTCCCCTTTTTTGTCATCTTGACAGGGTAAGAGCCCGCAGGCACACTGCTCGCGGATCCATTAGTCTCTCCACTAATGCGTAAGCGTTTAACGTCAACCAACGCGCCTTAACCCTGATAATCAGGTGGAGGGGGCGTGTCGCTTTGCTCGCCTTACTCTGCGAATCTGGAGTAATGCATGTCCGCAGTTACTGAAACAACATCCAATTCTTCGGCGAATTTTTCGCTTTTCCGTATTACGTTTGCCGTCTTTTTGACCTATATGACCGTTGGTTTGCCGCTGCCGGTGATCCCACTCTTTGTCCATCAGGAGCTGGGATTTGGCAACACCGTGGTTGGCGTGGCGGTAGGGATCCAGTTCCTCGCCACCGTTCTGACCCGGGGGTACGCCGGACGTCTGGCAGACCAGTACGGCGCTAAACGCTCTGTCCTGCAGGGGATGCTGGCCTGCGCCCTGGCGGGCGCGGCATGGCTGGCCGCTGCGCTGCTGCCGCTGCCGGTGCTCGCCAGGCTCGGCCTGCTGCTGCTGGGCCGCTTGATCCTCGGGTTTGGCGAAAGCCAGCTGCTGACCGGAAACCTGAGCTGGGGGATGGGCCTGGTGGGACCGGCCCGTTCCGGCAAAGTGATGTCATGGAACGGCATGGCGATGTACGGCTCGCTGGCGGTGGGCGCCCCGCTGGGATTATTGATCTATAGCCATTTTGGCGTGGCGGTGCTGGCCTGTGTCACCATGGGACTACCGCTCGTCGCCTGGCTTATTAACGGTACCGTGCGCAAAGTGGCGGCCCACGGAGGCGAGCGGCCTTCACTCTGGAGCGTCATCGGCATGATCTGGCGGCCGGGCATTGGCCTGGGCCTGCAGGGTGTCGGCTTTGCGGTGATCGGCACCTTCGTCTCCCTCTATTTCGCCAGCCATAGCTGGCCAATGGCCGGCTTTACCCTGACGGCGTTTGGTGGCGCCTTTGTGCTGATGCGAGTGCTGTTCGGCTGGATGCCGGATCGGTTTGGCGGCGTTAAGGTGGCGATGGTCTCGCTGCTGATAGAGGCGGTTGGTCTGACGCTGCTGGGACTGGCGCCGAATGCCTGGCTGGCGCTGGCCGGTGCGGCGCTGACCGGGTGCGGCTGTTCGCTTATTTTCCCCTCACTTGGCGTGGAAGTAGTGAAGCGCGTCCCGGCGCAGGTGCGCGGCACCGCGCTCGGCGGCTATGCGGCCTTTCAGGACATCTCCTATGGCCTGACCGGGCCGCTGACCGGCCTGCTGGCGACCTCGCTGGGCTACTCGTCGGTGTTCCTTGCCGGCGCCCTCTGCGCGGCGCTGGGGATCCTCGTCACCCTTATCTCATTTCGCCGCTAGGTTATTGTCCGGCCTGAAATCGCTGTAGGAAACACCGCAGCGTTTGGCATGAAGGGGAGCCGTAAACGCCGCCGGTGGCTGCTGGGCTACAGCAGGAGCCACAGCACAAGGAGCAGGACAACCGCGCCCAGCGCCAGCTGCCACGGCTTAGCGCTCCACGTCCGCCTGGCGACAGGCTCCTCCTGCGGGATGGCCAGCGTCTCCTGGGCGCGGGCCACCCGCAGCACAAACACCTTGTTCAGCAGCGCCAGGATCTGCGCCGGGCTCAGCGTGGTCCGCGGCGTGACCTGCCAGCTGCGACTGGCGAAGTCGACAATTGTCTGCCACTCCGCGGCCTCCAGCGGCTGCTTGAGCGCTCCCTGCAGCGAGGTGAGCGTCGGCACGCTTTGCGCACTCAGCGTTTGCCGCGCCTGCAGCCAGTACGAAAGCGGCAGGAAGTGCGTCGCCGGGATCAGCTCCCCGGACTTGACGCCGCAAAGCTCCAGCATGGATTGCCAAATCAGCTTGCTTGGTTCGCCGGTAGCGGCCGCCAGCTTAGTCACCAGCTGATTGAGCGTATTATGCTCGGCTGGCAACAGCGGGCGCAGGGTCGGCGGGCGCTGCTGCGGCTGCGGGATCGACAGCTGGCCATGCTGCAGCAGATGCAGAATGGTCTCCAGCTGCGTCTGGCTAAGGGCATGCAGCGCCGTTTGCCCATAATGCTGACGAATATAATCGCTCACCGCCTGGCGGTTATTGCCCTGACCGAGCAGATCGCTGAGCTGCGCTAAGGTCTGGCGATGATGATGATTATCCTGAGCGGCGGCTAAGCGCTGGTTGAGACTGGCCTCCGCGGCGCTGAAATGGCAGGCCAGCAGGGGCGAGTCGCCTTTCAGTCCGAGGTCATGTTTGACGCAGGCCCACACTTCCGCGTTCTGCTGCGAGGTCAGCGCCACCAGGCGCGTGATCAGTCGCTCCAGAACGGTGCGTTGCTGCATGGAAAGCGAAGGTTCGCCGGTGGCGGCAGTGCCTGATGGGCCTCGCCCTGGAGGACGGTCTGGCATATCAGCAAGGGGGTGCGTCATGATTCATCCTTTCGATATCGCGGTGCTGGAACCAGGTGATGAGTATGCCTGGCGGCCAGATTATGGCACACTTCCCCAGTTAACTCTCGTTCTCAGACAGGTACTGAACTGTGAAAATCCTCGTTGATGAAAATATGCCCTATGCCCGTGAGCTTTTTAGCCGTTTAGGCGACGTGCAGGCGATCCCAGGCCGTCCGGTCCCGGCCGATGCCCTGACCGATGCGGATGCCCTAATGGTGCGCTCGGTCACCCGGGTCAATGAAGCATTGCTCGCCGGCAAGGCCATTAAGTTCGTCGGCACCGCTACCGCCGGCACCGATCACGTCGATCAGGCGTGGCTGCAGCAGGCGGGGATTGGTTTCTCTGCGGCGCCAGGCTGTAACGCCATTGCGGTGGTAGAGTACGTCTTTTCATCGCTGCTGATGCTGGCTGAACGCGACGGCTTTGCGCTGCGCGATCGCACCGTCGGGATCGTCGGCGTCGGTAACGTTGGCGGGCGACTGCAAAAGCGCCTGGAAGCGTTGGGGATCAAAACTCTGCTCTGCGACCCACCGCGCGCCGATCGCGGCGACGAAGGTGACTTCCGCTCCCTCGAGGCGCTGGTCCAGGAAGCCGATGTCATCACCTTCCATACGCCGCTGTATAAAGAAGGGCAATATAAAACCCTGCATCTGGCGGATGAGGCGCTGATAAGCCGCCTGAAGCCTGGAACGATTTTGATCAACGCCTGCCGCGGGCCGGTGGTCGATAACGCCGCACTGCTAAAGCGGCTGGAAGCTGGTCAGCCGCTGAGTGTGGTATTGGACGTCTGGGAGCCGGAGCCGGATCTAAACGTTGAGCTTCTCAAGCGAGTGGATATCGGTACCGCGCATATCGCCGGCTACACCCTCGAAGGGAAAGCGCGCGGGACGACGCAGGTTTTTGAAGCCTACAGCGCCTTTATCGGCCATCCGCAGCAGGTAGCGCTGGACACTCTGCTGCCGGCGCCGGAATTTGGCCGCATTACCCTGCATGGACCGCTCGATCAGCCGACGCTGAAAAGACTGGTCCACTTGGTGTATGATGTGCGCCGCGATGATGCGCCGCTGCGGAAGGTGGCCGGCGTCGCCGGTGAATTCGACAAGCTGCGTAAAAATTATCAGGAACGTCGCGAATGGTCTTCGCTGTATGTGCAGTGCAGCGATGAGCAGGCGGCGACGCTGTTGCGCCAGCTCGGTTTTAACGCCGTGCATCATCCTGTTCGTTAATGTCTTCTTAATGCCCCTGCCGGATACTCCGGCGGGGCCGCTTTATTTCTGGAGTTAACCACCATGTCTGAAGGCTGGAATATTGCCGTACTGGGCGCAACGGGCGCCGTAGGCGAAGCCCTGCTCGAAACTCTTGCTGAACGCCAGTTCCCGGTAGGAGAGATTTTTGCTCTGGCGCGCAACGACAGCGCGGGCGAACATCTGCGTTTTGGTGGCAAGTCGGTGATCGTCAAAGACGCCGCCGAATTTGACTGGACCCAGGCCCAGCTGGCTTTCTTCGCCGCCGGCGTCGAAGCCAGTGCAGCGTATGTCGAAGAAGCGACCAACGCCGGGTGTCTGGTTATCGATCTCAGCGGCCTGTTTGCGCTGGAGCCGGACGTACCGCTGGTGGTGCCGGACGTGAACCCGTTCGTATTAGGCGATTACCGCAACCGCAACCTGATTGCGGTGCCTAATAGCCTGACCAGTCAGCTGTTGACGGCGCTCAAACCGCTGATCGATCAGGGCGGGTTGTCGCGCATTAGCGTCACTAACCTGCTCTCCGCCTCGGGGCAGGGGAAAAAAGCGGTGGATGCGCTGGCGGGTCAGAGCGCTAAGCTGCTGAACGGCATCCCTATCGATGAAGACGATTTCTTTGGTCGCCAGCTGGCGTTCAACATGCTGCCGCTGCTGCCGGATCGTGAAGGTAGCGTGCGCGAAGAGCGCCGGATCGTCGATGAAGCGCGCAAAATTCTTCAGGATGACGGGCTGATGATCTCCGCCAGCGTCGTTCAGTCGCCGGTCTTCTACGGCCATGCGCAGATGGTGAGCTTCGAAGCGATGCGCCCGCTGGCGGCGGAGGAGGCGCGCGACGCTTTTACCCGCGGCGAGGATATCGAACTTTCTGAAGAGGGCGAATTCCCGACTCAGGTTGGTGATGCCTCAGGCAATGCCCGCCTCTCCATCGGCTGCGTGCATAACGATTACGGTATGCCGGAGCAGATCCAGTTCTGGTCGGTAGCGGATAACGTGCGCTTCGGCGGCGCGCTGATGGCGGTGAAGATCGCCGAGAAGCTGATTGAGGAGTACCTGTACTGATGTCTGAGATGGAGCAACAGCCGATCTGTAAAATCGCGCTGGGCATCGAGTACGACGGCAGCAAATATTACGGCTGGCAGCGGCAAAACGAAGTGCGCAGCGTGCAGGAGAAGCTGGAAAAGGCGCTCTCGCAGGTGGCGAACGAACCGATTACCGTCTTTTGCGCCGGCCGCACCGACGCCGGCGTCCATGGCACCGGCCAGGTGGTGCATTTCGAAACCCGGGCGCAGCGGAAAGATGCCGCCTGGACGCTGGGGGTAAATGCGAATTTACCTGGTGACATCGCGGTGCGTTGGGTCAAACATGTACCGGCGGATTTTCACGCCCGGTTCAGCGCCACGGCGCGCCGCTATCGCTACGTCATCTATAATCATCGCCTGCGTCCGGCGGTGTTAAGTCATGGCGTGACGCATTTTCACCAGCCGCTCGACGCCGAGCGTATGCAGCGCGCCGCGCAGTGTCTGCTGGGAGAGAATGACTTTACCTCGTTTCGCGCGGTACAGTGCCAGTCGCGTACCCCGTGGCGCAACGTGATGCATATTAACGTTACCCGCTACGGCGCGTATGTGGTGGTGGATATCAAAGCGAATGCCTTTGTACATCATATGGTCAGGAATATTGTAGGCAGCCTGATGGAGGTCGGGGCCGGAAACCAGCCGGAGAGCTGGATGGCAGAACTGCTGGCAGCAAAAGACAGGACGCTCGCTGCGGCAACGGCAAAAGCGGAAGGGTTGTATCTGGTGTCGGTGGATTACCCGGCCCACTATGATTTACCGGTGCTGCCAATGGGCCCGCTGTTTCTGGCGGACTAATAGGGTCATTAAGGGTAAAGACAAACATGGACTTGATTCACTTTTTAATTGATTTCATCCTGCATATTGATGTGCACCTTGCCGAACTGGTTGCCCAGTATGGCGTCTGGGTTTATGCCATTCTGTTTTTGATTCTGTTCTGCGAAACCGGGCTGGTGGTGACGCCATTCCTGCCGGGCGATTCCCTGCTGTTCGTCGCGGGCGCGCTCTCGGCCTTGCCAACCAACGATCTCAATGTCCACCTGATGGTACTGCTGATGGTCATCGCGGCCATCGTCGGCGATGCGGTCAACTACACCATTGGCCGGCTGTTCGGCGAAAAGCTGTTCAGCAATCCGAACTCAAAGATATTCCGTCGCAGCTATCTGGATAAAACCCACAGCTTTTACGAACGTCACGGCGGGAAAACCATTATCCTGGCGCGCTTTGTGCCGATAGTCCGAACCTTCGCGCCGTTTGTGGCGGGAATGGGGCATATGTCCTATCGTCATTTTGCAGCCTATAACGTGGTTGGGGCGCTGCTGTGGGTGCTGCTGTTCACCTATGCCGGCTATCTGTTTGGCGATTTGCCGGTGGTGCAGGAGAACCTGAAGCTGCTGATCGTGGCGATCATCGTGCTTTCCGTCCTGCCGGGCGTGATTGAGATTATTCGCCACAAGCGGGCGGCGGCGAAGCAGGCGAAGTAGTTTAGCCTGTGTTGCGCGTGGCGGTGCAGAGCGTCACGCGCAGCGGTTTGACCACTTTTTTATCCCATGTTCCGGGATGATATGATTTAATGTGCAACATTCATGGTCTGTAAGAGGCAAAAATGGCATTATGCGCCCCTTACGACAAAACTGGCATCGACCAGGTTCAGGCAGAAAGGTTATCAATGAGCTGGATTGAACGAATTAAAAGCAACATCACTCCCACCCGCAAGGCGAGCATTCCTGAGGGTGTATGGACCAAGTGCGACAGCTGCGGTCAGGTACTCTACCGCGCCGAGCTGGAGCGCAACCTGGAGGTTTGTCCTAAGTGCGATCACCATATGCGCATGTCGGCGCGTAATCGCCTGCATAGCCTGTTGGATGAAGGTTCTCTGGTAGAACTGGGTAGCGAACTTGAGCCAAAAGATGTGCTGAAGTTCCGCGATTCAAAAAAATACAAAGACCGCCTGGCGTCCGCTCAGAAAGAGACGGGCGAGAAAGACGCGCTGGTGGTGATGAAAGGTACGCTCTACGCGATGCCGGTGGTTGCCGCCGCCTTTGAGTTCTCCTTTATGGGGGGCTCGATGGGTTCCGTCGTCGGCGCACGCTTTGTGCGCGCGGTGGAGCAGGCGCTGGAAGATAACTGCCCGCTGATCTGCTTCTCCGCCTCCGGTGGCGCCCGTATGCAGGAAGCGCTGATGTCGCTGATGCAGATGGCGAAAACCTCCGCGGCGCTGGCGAAAATGCAGGAGCGCGGACTGCCGTACATCTCCGTGCTGACCGACCCGACCATGGGCGGCGTATCGGCGAGCTTTGCGATGCTGGGCGATCTGAACATTGCCGAGCCGAAAGCGCTGATCGGCTTTGCCGGTCCTCGCGTTATCGAGCAGACCGTACGCGAGAAGCTGCCGCCGGGATTCCAGCGCAGTGAGTTCCTGATTGAAAAAGGGGCGATCGATATGATCGTTCGCCGTCCGGAAATGCGTCTCAAGCTGGCCAGCATTCTGGCGAAGCTGATGAACCTGCCGGCGCCGGTTGCCGTTTCGGAAGCGCCTCATGAAGGCGTGGTGGTGCCGCCGGCACCGGATCAGGAACCTGAGGCCTGATAAAGCAGAGGGCAGGGCCTGGCGGCGCTGCCCTTTTTTATTCATACGCGTTAACCGTCAATTCTTACGGGCATCATGGAAAAAGATCCTATTCCTCAGGCCACGTCGCCCCTGGCTACGTGGCTTTCTTATCTGGAACATCTGCACAGTAAAACCATCGACCTTGGGCTGGCGCGCGTCAGCGAGGTCGCCGGGCAGATGGATATCGTTAAACCGGCGCCGTTCGTTTTTACCGTTGCGGGCACCAATGGCAAAGGCACCACCTGCCGCACGCTGGAAACCATCCTGATGGCGGCCGGTTATAAAGTGGGGGTCTACAGCTCTCCGCATCTGGTGCGCTACACCGAACGCGTGCGCATTCAGGGGGCTGAACTGCCGGAGGCGGCGCATACAGCTTCGTTTGCTGAAATCGAAGCGGCGCGGGGTGACATCTCGCTGACCTATTTTGAATACGGCACGCTCTCGGCGCTGTGGCTGTTTAAGCAGGCGCAGCTGGATGTGGTGATCCTTGAGGTCGGGCTCGGCGGGCGTCTCGACGCCACCAACATCGTGGATGCCGACGTCGCGGTGGTCACCAGCATCGCCCTCGATCATACCGACTGGCTGGGCCCGGATCGCGAAAGTATCGGCCGGGAAAAAGCGGGCATCTTTCGCGCCGGTAAACCGGCGGTGGTGGGGGAGCCGGATATGCCGCTCACCATCGCGGAAGTGGCTAGCGAGAAGGGCGCGCTGCTCCAGCGCCGCGGCGTCGACTGGCGCTATGAGGTGGAGGGCGAAACGTGGTCCTTCCGCGATACGGCAGGGGCGTTAAGCCACCTGCCTCTGCCTCAGGTGCCGTTGCCGAATGCGGCGACGGCCGTGGCGGCGCTGCGCGCCAGCGGGCTTGCCGTGGATGACGCTATCCTGCGCGCAGGGATCCGCGATGCGATGCTCCCGGGACGCTTTCAGATAATCAGCGACGCCCCGCGAGTGATCCTCGATGTGGCGCACAACCCGCACGCGGCGGCCTATCTCGCCGGGCGTCTCAAAACGTTAGCGAAAACGGGACGCGTGCTGGCGGTTATTGGTATGCTGCATGATAAGGATATCGCCGGCACGTTGGCCAATCTGGCCCCGGAAGTCGATGCCTGGTACTGCGCGCCGCTGGAAGGCCCGCGCGGCGCGACGGCAGAGCAGCTGGTGGAACATTTGCGCTGCGGTACAGTCTATAGCAGCGTGGCGCAGGCGTGGCGTGCGGCCATGGCTGACGCTAAAGTGGAAGATACCGTGCTGGTGTGTGGTTCGTTTCACACCGTAGCGCAGGTTATGGAAGAGATAGACGCGGGGAGAATCGGTGGCGAGTAAGTTTCAGAACCGTTTAGTCGGGACAATCGTGCTGGTGGCGCTGGGGGTGATTATCCTGCCAGGGCTGCTGGACGGGCAGAAAAAGCATTACCAGGATGAGTTTGCCGCGATCCCGCTGGTACCGAAACCAGGCGATCGCGATGAACCGGATATGTTGCCGGCGGCAACCCAGGCGTTGCCTTCGCAACCGCCGGAAGGGGCGGCGGAAGAGGTGCGGGCGGGCGATGCCGCCGCGCCATCGTTAGATCCATCGCGTATTCCGGTGAACAGCAACAGCTTCGATGACGTTCAGGAGCCGGTGGTGGCCGCGAAACCGCAGCCCAAGCCGCAGCCGAAACCGCAGCCGCAACAGCAGGCCGCGACGCCAACGCCGCCGCCGGCTAAGCCACAGCAGCAACAGCCATCGCAGCAGCAGGCGGCCCTGCCGGCGCCGACCGGCAAAGCCTATGTGGTTCAGCTGGGCGCGTTGAAGAACGCCGATAAGGTGAATGAGATTGTCGGTAAACTGCGGGCCTCGGGTTTCAAAGTCTATACGTCGCCTTCGACGCCGGTACAGGGTAAAATTACCCGCATCCTCGTCGGCCCGGATGCGTCAAAAGACAAGCTGAAAGGCCAGCTGGGCGATCTGCAGCAGATTTCCGGGCTTAGCGGGGTGGTGATGGGTTTCACCCCGAACTGATTGTTTTTTCCGCCATGCGGAGAGAACGTGGCGGGGAGAAACGCCCCGCAAACCCTGTCTCAGCCGCCCTGAAGAGGCGAAAGGCAGTCTGGCGTTGAATGTTTTTTCAGCGCCATTTTTATTTCTGTAGGGCATGGAAATCCCTACGCAAACGTTTTCTTTTTCTGTTAGAATGCGCCCCGAACTGGACGACAGGGCGTAAATCGTGGGACGTATATGGTCTGGATTGATTACGCCATTATGGCGGTGCTGGGTCTTTCTTGCCTGGTCAGCCTGATCCGCGGCTTTGTTCGCGAAGCTTTATCGTTAGTCACGTGGGGTTGCGCGTTTTATGTCGCCAGCCATTACTACGCTGACCTGTCTGTCTGGTTTACGGGCTTTGAGGATGAACGGGTTCGAAATGGGATTGCTATTGCGGCGCTGTTTATCGTGACGCTCATCGTTGGCGCTATCGTGAACTATGTGATAGGCCAGCTGGTGGAGAAGACCGGTTTGTCAGGAACCGACAGGGTATTGGGGATCTGCTTCGGCGCGCTACGTGGGGTGCTGATCATCGCCGCTATCCTGTTCTTCCTGGACACCTTTACCGGGATGGCGAAGAGCGATGACTGGCATCAGTCGCAGTTTATTCCCTATTTTACCCCCGTCATCAGATGGTTTTTTGAATACCTGCAAAGCTCGTCAAGTTTCTTGCCTAAAGTATAGACTTTGGGTCGTTGCTGAACGAGGAAAAGACGTATGTGCGGTATTGTCGGTATCGCCGGTGTTATGCCGGTTAACCAGTCGATTTATGATGCGCTAACGGTGCTCCAGCACCGTGGACAGGATGCCGCTGGCATCATCACCATTGATGCCAACAACTGCTTCCGGTTGCGTAAGGCTAACGGGCTGGTAAGCGACGTATTCGAGGCCCGCCACATGCAGCGTATGCAGGGCAATATGGGTATTGGCCACGTGCGTTATCCTACGGCGGGCAGCTCCAGCGCCTCCGAGGCGCAGCCGTTTTACGTTAACTCGCCGTATGGCATCACATTGGCGCATAACGGCAACCTGACCAATGCGCACGAGCTGCGTAAAAAGCTGTTTGAAGAAAAACGCCGCCATATCAATACCACCTCTGATTCCGAAATCCTCCTCAATATTTTCGCCAGTGAGCTGGATAACTTCCGTCACTACCCGCTGGAAGCGGACAACATCTTCGCGGCGATTGCGGCGACCAACCGCCTGATCCGCGGCGCGTACGCGTGCGTGGCGATGATCATCGGGCATGGCATGGTGGCCTTCCGCGACCCTAACGGCATTCGTCCGCTGGTGCTGGGTAAACGTGACGTTGGCGACGGTCGCACCGAGTATATGGTGGCCTCGGAGAGCGTGGCCCTTGATACGCTTGGTTTTGAATTCCTGCGCGATGTGGCGCCGGGCGAAGCGGTCTATATTACCGAGAAGGGCCAGCTCTATACCCGTCAGTGTGCCGATAATCCGGTCAGCAACCCGTGCCTGTTCGAGTACGTCTATTTTGCCCGTCCGGACTCGTTTATTGACAAAATTTCCGTCTACAGCGCCCGCGTCAACATGGGGACTAAGCTGGGCGAAAAGATTGCCCGCGAGTGGGAAGATCTGGATATTGACGTCGTTATTCCGATCCCGGAGACCTCCTGCGACATCGCGCTGGAAATCGCCCGCATTCTCGACAAACCTTATCGTCAGGGCTTCGTGAAGAACCGCTACGTCGGCCGGACGTTTATCATGCCCGGTCAGCAGCTGCGTCGTAAATCTGTTCGCCGTAAGCTCAACGCCAACCGTGCGGAATTCCGCGATAAGAACGTGCTGCTGGTCGATGATTCCATTGTACGCGGCACCACCTCGGAGCAGATCATTGAGATGGCGCGTGAAGCAGGGGCGAAAAAAGTGTATCTCGCCTCCGCTGCGCCGGAAATTCGTTTCCCGAACGTGTACGGTATCGATATGCCGACCGCCAACGAACTGATCGCCCATGGCCGCGAAGTGGATGAGATCCGCCAGATCATTGGCGCCGACGGCCTGATTTTCCAGGATCTCAACGATCTGATCGACGCGGTGCGCGCGGAGAACCCGGATATTCAGCAGTTTGAATGCTCGGTGTTCAACGGCGTATATGTGACCCGGGATGTCGACCAGCAGTACCTCGACTATCTTGACTCCCTGCGTAACGATGATGCCAAAGCGGTCCAGCTGCAAAACGAAGTCGAAAACCTCGAGATGCACAACGAGGGTTAAGCCGTTCACGCGTCGCGGGCCTGCCGTACCTAAAGGACGGCGGGCTTTTTTTCGCCCCTTAACTGTGCGTCAATAGTTGCGCCAGAGGCTATAATCCGGCAAAGTCTGCGGCACACGCGCAAGGGGTAACAGAACGTGAAACGACTGATTATTGGCATTTCCGGCGCCAGCGGCGCCATTTACGGCGTGCGGATGCTGCAGGTGCTAAGAGATGTGCCGGATATTGAAACTCATCTCATCCTCAGCCAGGCGGCGCGCCAGACGTTGGCCATGGAGACCGACTACTCCGTACGTGAGGTGCAGGCGCTAGCCGATGTGGTGCATGACGCCCGCGATATCGCCGCCAGTATCTCTTCCGGTTCTTTTAAAACCGCCGGGATGGTGATTTTACCCTGCTCAATGAAGACGCTCTCGGGCATTGTCCATAGCTATACGGATGGCCTGCTGACCCGGGCGGCGGATGTCGTGCTGAAAGAGCGTCGTCCGCTGGTGCTCTGCGTGCGGGAAACGCCGTTCCATTTGGGCCATCTGCGTCTGCTGGTTCAGGCTGCAGAGCTGGGGGCGGTGATAATGCCGCCGGTACCGGCTTTTTACCACCGGCCACAAAGCCTGGACGATGTCATCAACCAGACCGTCAATCGGGTACTCGATCAATTTGATATTAGTCTGGAGCACGACTTGTTTACCCGCTGGCAGGGGGCCTAGTGTCGCACTATAGTGGTGCATGAAATGTACGCTTGCGCTCCGGTGGTGCAAATTTGTTGCCGCGATCAAATCCTCGACATTTATTTCGTCTTTTTGCGCTCAGGCGCTGCGGTTTCGCCAGTAATGCTGGTATCTTCCCTTTTAAGACAATCCTGCAACTTTATTTTAACAAATTTAACCCTGTTCCCGGCACGCACCGGGAAGATGGCACAAAAACTGCAG
This sequence comes from Klebsiella sp. P1927, assembly GCF_018204675.1. Taxonomy (NCBI): domain Bacteria; kingdom Pseudomonadati; phylum Pseudomonadota; class Gammaproteobacteria; order Enterobacterales; family Enterobacteriaceae; genus Klebsiella; species Klebsiella sp. P1927. The sequence goes on from NZ_CP073377.1 coordinate 1,213,214, forward strand.
GATTGATCGGCAATCACCATAACAAGCAACGCACCACATCACGACACTTAAGGGTACTGTATGAAGAAGACGATTCTGGCTCTCTCTTTACTCGTGGGAATGAGCAGCACGGCCAGCGTGTTTGCTGCTCTGCCGCAGAGCATTCGCATTGGCACTGACGCGACCTATGCGCCATTTTCGTCGAAAGACGCGAAAGGGGACTTTGTTGGTTTTGATATCGATTTAGGCAATGAGTTGTGCTCCCGAATTAAGGTGAAATGTACCTGGGTCGGCAGTGATTTTGACTCCCTGATCCCCTCCCTCAAAGCGAAGAAAATCGACGCCATCATCTCTTCCCTCTCTATTACCGAGAAGCGCCAGCAAGAGATCGCCTTCTCTGACAAGCTATATGCCGCTGACTCGCGTCTGATCGCCGCCAAAGGGTCGCCGATCCAGCCGACGCTGGAGGCGCTGAAAGGCAAGCACGTCGGCGTGCTGCAGGGTTCTACTCAGGAAGCCTATGCTAACGACCGCTGGCGCAGCCAGGGCGTTGACGTGGTGGCTTACCAGAACCAGGATCTGATCTATTCAGACCTCGCAGCTGGCCGTCTGGATGCGGCGCTGCAGGATGAAGTCGCCGCCAGCGAAGGCTTCCTGAAACAGCCTGCCGGGAAAGATTTCGCCTTCGCCGGCCCGTCCGTTAAAGACAAAAAGTACTTTGGCGACGGCACCGGTATCGGCCTGCGTAAGGACGACGCCGAGCTGAAAGCCGCGTTTGATAAAGCGCTGGGCGAGATGCGTAAAGACGGCACCTACGACAAAATGGCGAAGAAATACTTCGATTTTAACGTGTACGGCGACTAAGACTGCTGCAGGCCCGCACAATGGGGTGGGCCTGCCGCCAGGTTCGTATCCATGCCCCAAAAGGGTGCATCTAAACGCGCTGTGGATCATTTCAGTGCAAAAGCAGCCAGTTTTTTGGCTAAAAAATGCATAGTTAAGCGTTTCTGATGCAAAAAATCGGCCTTTCTGGTGCATAAATCTTTGCCCTTAAGGGGCGAATAATGGCACGATAACTGGCGTAAATAGTTCTAATAAACCCGTTAGAATGACAGTCTGTCGAGGATAGTTATGAAAAAACTGGCGTTGTCTCTCTCTTTAGCGCTGGCCCTTTCCAGCGTTTCCACGGTCTTTGCCGCCATCCCGCAAAAAATTCGTATCGGTACCGATCCGACTTATGCTCCCTTCGAATCGAAGAATGCGCAGGGAGAATTGGTCGGTTTTGATATCGATCTGGCAAAAGAGCTGTGTAAGCGTATTAATACGCAATGTACCTTTGTTGAAAACCCGCTGGATGCGCTGATCCCCTCCTTAAAAGCGAAGAAAATCGACGCGATTATGTCTTCGCTGTCGATTACTGAAAAGCGCCAGCAGGAAATTGCCTTCACTGACAAGCTGTATGCGGCAGATTCGCGTCTGGTGGTGAAAAAGGGCAGCCCGGTAACGCCGGATCTCGCCACCCTCAAGGGTAAGCGCGTGGGCGTGCTGCAGGGGACGACTCAGGAAACCTATGGCAATGAGCACTGGGCGCCGAAAGGTATCGAAATTGTCTCCTATCAGGGGCAGGACAATATCTATTCCGACCTGACCGCCGGCCGGATCGACGCCGCGTTCCAGGATGAGGTCGCGGCCAGCGAAGGGTTCCTGAAACAGCCTATTGGTAAAGATTACCAGTTTGGTGGCCCGTCAATCAAAGACGAGAAACTGTTTGGTGTTGGCACCGGTATGGGGCTGCGTAAGGAAGACAACGAACTGCGTGAAGCGCTGAATAAGGCGTTTGCGGAGATGCGTAAGGACGGCACCTACGACAAGCTGGCGAAAAAATATTTCGATTTTAACGTATACGGCGAATAATTCTCACGCCTCGCCATTGCGTGCGTTTCGCGCGCAATGGTGAATGACAGACAGGGTAGGCAGCATGCTGTATGGGTTTTCACAGGTTATTTTGCAGGGTGCGCTCGTCACCCTGGAGCTTGCGCTCAGCTCGGTCGTTCTCGCCGTCCTGATTGGGCTGGCGGGCGCTGGCGCAAAGTTATCGAGCAACCGTCCACTGGCGCTGGTGTTTGAAGGCTATACCACTCTGATCCGCGGCGTGCCCGATCTGGTGCTGATGCTGCTGATTTTCTACGGCCTGCAGATTGCGCTAAACAGCGTTACCGACGCGCTGGGCATGGCCCAGTTTGATATCGATCCGATGATCGCCGGGATTATTACCCTCGGCTTTATCTATGGCGCCTATTTTACGGAAACCTTCCGCGGCGCCTACCTTGCGGTGCCGAAGGGGCATATCGAAGCGGCCACCGCCTTTGGCTTTAGCGGCGGGCAGACGTTCCGGCGTATTCTCTTCCCGGCGATGATGCGCTACGCGCTGCCGGGGATAGGCAACAACTGGCAGGTTATCCTCAAGGCGACGGCGCTGGTCTCGTTGCTAGGGCTGGAGGATGTGGTCAAAGCCACGCAGCTGGCCGGGAAAAGCACCTGGCAGCCGTTCTACTTCGCCATCGTCTGCGGCCTGATTTATCTGGTGTTTACCACCGTTTCTAATGGCGTACTGCTGCTGCTCGAACGCCGCTATACCGTTGGCGTGAAGAGGGCTGACCTGTGATTGAAATTATTCAGGAGTACTGGAAATCACTACTGTGGACCGACGGCTATCGCTTTACCGGCGTGGCGATTACCTTATGGTTGCTGATCTCTTCAGTGGTAATGGGGGGCATCCTGGCGGTGTTTCTGGCCATCGGCCGCGTCTCGAGCAATAAGTTTATCCAGTTCCCCATCTGGCTGTTCACTTACATATTTCGCGGCACGCCGCTGTATGTGCAACTGCTGGTTTTTTACTCCGGCATGTATACCCTGGAAATCGTCAAAGGCACGGAGCTGTTGAACGCTTTTTTCCGCAGCGGGCTAAACTGCACGGTTCTGGCGTTAACCCTGAATACCTGCGCCTATACCACTGAAATTTTCGCCGGCGCGATCCGCTCAGTACCCGCCGGAGAAATTGAAGCGGCGCGGGCCTACGGCTTCTCGTCAGTCAAACTGTATCGCTGCATTATTCTGCCTTCCGCGCTGCGGATTGCACTGCCGGCCTACAGTAACGAAGTGATCCTCATGCTGCACTCTACCGCGCTGGCGTTTACCGCTACGGTACCGGATCTGCTGAAAATCGCCCGCGATATCAACTCGGCCACCTATCAGCCGTTCACCGCGTTTGGCATCGCCGCGGTGCTTTATTTAATTATCTCGTATGTGCTGATTAGCTTGTTCCGTAAAGCGGAAAAGCGCTGGTTGCAGCATATCAAACCTTCTTCGACGCATTGAGAACGCCATGTCCGACAATAAATTAAACGTTATCGATCTGCATAAACGCTATGGGGAACACGAGGTGCTGAAGGGCGTCTCGCTGCAGGCGAAAGCCGGGGACGTTATCAGCATCATCGGTTCATCGGGCTCCGGAAAAAGTACCTTTTTGCGCTGTATTAACTTCCTTGAAAAACCGAGCGAAGGCACGATCGTCGTCAGCGGCCAAAATATTGGTCTGGTACGGGATAAAGACGGCCAGCTGAAGGTGGCCGACAAGAACCAGTTGCGCCTGCTGCGCACCCGGTTGACCATGGTGTTTCAGCATTTCAATCTGTGGAGCCATATGACGGTGCTGGAGAACGTCATGGAAGCACCGATTCAGGTGCTGGGCTTAAGCAAACAGGAAGCGCGCGAACGGGCGGTAAAATATCTGGCCAAGGTCGGGATAGACGAACGTCAGCAGGCGAAGTATCCGGTGCATCTTTCCGGTGGCCAGCAGCAGCGTGTCTCTATTGCCCGCGCGCTGGCGATGGAACCGGAAGTGCTGCTGTTTGATGAGCCGACCTCCGCGCTGGATCCGGAACTGGTGGGCGAAGTGTTACGCATTATGCAGCAGCTGGCGGAAGAGGGAAAAACCATGGTGGTGGTGACCCATGAAATGGGCTTTGCCCGCCACGTCTCTTCACATGTCATTTTTCTGCATCAGGGTAAAATTGAAGAAGAAGGGCATCCGGATGCGCTGTTTGGCGCGCCGAAAAGCCCGCGCCTGCAGCAGTTTCTGAAAGGTTCGCTGAAATAATCGGCTCATCCGGCGTCTGCGGACGCCGGATGAGCTTCCCGCTCCAGCCGATAGATCCAGTCATCGTAATCGACGCCGTTCAGATGATAGGCTTTCTCCAGCACCTGGGTGCGCACAAAGCCTTGCTTCTCCAGCAGGCGCGATGAGCCACGGTTTTCACCCAGCACCCAGGCATTGATGGCCTGCACCCCCAGGGTGGTGAAACCATACTCGCAGACCGCCCGCAGCGCTTCGCTGGCATAGCCTTTTCCCTGAGCCTGAGGCAGCAGCGCGTAGCCGACGTCAGCTTCGTGCGGATTTTTCGGACTGATGCGGAGCCCAATATCGCCCAGCGCCTCGCCGAATTTATCGCGCAATACAAACACCCCGGGATCGGCACAGCGACTGACGAAGACGCTGCGCAGCACCTCCTCGCTTAACACCTCCCCCATAAAACGCATCACCTGCGGATCCTGGCGCAGGCGCAGAAAAAAGGGCCAGTCATCGGTAACAAAGCGGGTAAGCGAAAGGCGTGGTGTGGTGATGGTCGTCATAAAGCAGTCAATACGCAGAAAGAAAAGCCTACCTTAGCACTTTGCTTTGCCAGGTAACACCGGCGAACCGGCCGGCTGGCGGTGAATTCAGGCGATTAAGGGCGCTGGTTGTCCTGAATATGGCGATGCTGCAGCGCCAGGGTGAGGCCATCCAGGCGTGGAGCATGAGCCAGCAGAATGGAATCAGGGGAGCCAATGCTCCCCTGTGTCAGCCATTAACTCAGCACATCCTTTAGCGCTTCGTCCAGATCGTACCAGCGGAAGGCAAAGCCGGCGGCCTCCAGACGCTTTGGCAGCGCGCGCTGGCCGCCGAGCACCAGGACGGCGGATTCCCCCATCAACAGGCGGATAGCGGCGGCGGGAACGCGGAAAATCGCCGGTCGATGGAGCGCATGACCCAGCGCATGGGCGAACTGCTCGTTATGCACCGGGTAGGGAGAAACCATATTGAACGGACCGCGCAGATCGTTATCCAGCAGCCACAGAATGCCGTTAACCATATCGTCGATATGGATCCAGGCCAGGTACTGTCTGCCATTGCCGATAGGCCCGCCGAGGCCGAGCTTAAAGGCGGGTGTCATTTTGCCGAGAATACCGCCCCGCGGAGCCAGTACCACGCCGGTGCGCAGCAGGCAGACGCGGGTGCGCTCGCTTTGCGCTTCGCAGGCAATTTGCTCCCAGCGGGCGCACAGCTTATGGGTAAACTCATTGTGCGGTGGCTCTTCTTCGGTCACCACCACTTCGCCGAGGTCGCCATAGTAGCCGATGGCAGACCCGCTGATCAGCACGGAGGGAGGGGTGTCGCTGGCGTGGATCAGGCCCACCAGCCGCTGCGTGAGATCCCAGCGGCTATGGCACAAGCGTTGTTTCTGCTCGGCCGTCCAGCGTTTATCAGCGATGGGTTCACCCGCCAGATTGATGACGGCATCAATATCATTGAGGTGGTGATGGCCCTCGAAATCGCGCCACAGGGTGACGCGCGGATCGAGACGGGCGCGGGCGGTATCCGGATGTCGCGTGGAGACCGTGACGCTATGCCCGAGCTCCAGCAATCTGGGTATCAGATGTCGGCCAATCAGGCCGGTACCACCAGTAAGCAGGATCTTCATACCACCTCCCTGACATGGTTAGCGACGCCAGCTCATGGTCATGGACACCGAGTCGGCATAGCGCAGCGCATGAAGTTTATCAATCTCCACTTCAGCATATGTGACCCAGTGATGTTCGCATGCGATATTCAGCACATCCTGAGTTAATTTTTCCAGCAGCGAAAAACGGCCATTCTCAAGATGGCTGATTATGCGCTTGGTAATGGTGCGATAGTTCAGCGCATCATTGATGTCCTCGCTGTCGCGCGCTTTATCGGCAGGGTAGTGAATGGCTACATTCACTACCACGTCCTGGCGGTTGGCGATCTCTTCCTCTTTAATACCAATAAAAGTCCGCAGGCGCAGGTTCTTAATACGAATAATGGCGTCTGGTTGAGACATTGCAGGCTTCCTCCGTGGTGTAAGTCCTGCAATCATACAACAAAGCGCGACGGGCGAGCAGGGGGTTAATAAAGCTGAATTTTTAACATCGCTTCCGACGTTGCCGGCCGCTGCTTAATGCGCTCATACCAGTTGTGCACCGCCGGATAGTTCGCCAGATCGATACGCTGTCGGACATGGCAGTTCACCCAGGGCCAGGCGGCGATGTCGGCGATACTGTAGTGGTCGCCGCCAAGCCACGGGCTGCATCCCAGACGCTGATTTAGCACCCCATACAGTCGTTGGGTTTCCACCTGAAAACGTTCAATAGCGTAGGGCACGGTTTGCGGCGCGGAGTGGGAAAAATGTTGATTTTGCCCCAGCATCGGCCCCAGCCCGCCGACCTGCCAGAACAGCCACTGCAGCGTGACGTAGCGTTCCCGCAGCTCGCCGCTCAGCAGCTTACCGCTTTTTTCCGCCAGATAGAGCAGGATGGCGCCTGACTCGAAAACGCTCAACGGCGCCCCGCCGTCAGCAGGCATGTGGTCGACGATAGCCGGAACTTTATTATTCGGCGAAATCGCCAGAAACTGCGGATGAAATTGTTCCCCTTTGCCGATATCGACCCGAATTAGCCGATAGGCTAGCTCCGCCTCTTCGAGGAACAGGGTGATTTTGTGGCCGTTTGGGGTGGGTGCATAGTAAAGATCGATCATAATATTTCCCGCCGTCGTGGGTCGCAAACTGTTCGAGTATAGGTGAAGCTGCGCCACTCGGGAGAAATTCCGCAAGCGACCCGGCAGCCAGGCGACGAGTCGTCCGCGCTCGAGCAGTGACATCGCCTGTAAGACAGGCTATGTTGGCTTATTGTCCTGTCTACCACCCTTGAGGAAGCTATGAGTCAGCCTGTCATTACCCTGTGGTCCGATGCCGATTTTTTCTCACCGTACGTGATGTCTGTCTATGTCGCTCTGCAGGAAAAAAGCCTGCCTTTTACCCTTAAAACCGTCGACCTGAACCGCGGCGAACATCTGCAGGCGGGCTGGACAGGCTATGCCGCCACCCGTCGCGTACCGCTGCTGGAGGTTGATGATTTCGCGCTAAGTGAGTCTTCGGCGATTACCGAGTATCTGGATGAGCGTTTCGCGCCGCCGGAGTGGGAGCGCATCTACCCGCATGATCTGCAAAAACGAGCCCGCGCCCGGCAGATCCAGGCCTGGCTGCGCAGCGATCTGATGCCAATTCGTGAAGAGCGATCCACCGCCGTGGTGTTTGACGGGGCGAAAATGCCGGACCTCAGCGAGGCCGGCAGGCAATCTGCGGAAAAGCTGTTTGCCACCGCCACCATGCTACTGGCCCACGGCGGGCAAAATTTATTTGGCGAATGGTCTATTGCCGACGCAGACCTGGCGCTGATGCTCAATCGCCTGGTTCTCAATGGCGATAAGGTACCGGAGGCGCTGGCTGATTATGCGTCTTTCCAGTGGCAGCGGGCCTCAATCCAGCGTTACGTGGCGCTTTCCGCCAAACGCTGAGGCTGATAACCCGCCGCGCTTCCGCTATCATAGAGGCATCGTAACCAGTGGAGATGGAACCTATGAAGCTGATGTTTGCCTCCGATATTCATGGTTCGCTGCCCGCCACGGAACGCGTGCTTGAACGGTTCGCGCAAAGCGGCGCCAGGTGGCTGATCATACTCGGCGATGTGCTCAATCACGGTCCGCGCAACGCGCTGCCTGAGGGGTATGCGCCGGGTAAGGTGGCGGAGCGGTTGAACAGCGTGGCGGAACGCATTGTTGCCGTTCGCGGCAACTGCGACAGCGAAGTGGATCAGATGCTGCTTCGTTTTCCAATGACCGCGCCCTGGCAGCAGGTGCTTAGCGAACGCTATCGCCTGTTTCTGACCCACGGGCATCTCTATAGTCCGGATAATCTGCCGCCGCTGGCCGCTGGCGATGTCCTGGCATATGGCCATACTCATATACCGGTCGCGGAAAAACGCGGCGCAATTTACCTCTTTAATCCCGGCTCAGTGAGTATCCCGAAAGGGGGATATTCCGCCAGCTATGGGCTGCTGGATCAGGGGCGGCTGCAGGTTTTAGCACTCAATGATAATCAGGTTATTGCAGAGGTTGCAATTTACCCGTAATTTAGCCCTCAATCATAAAGACGCGCCGCGAGAGCGCATTTAAAGTAAGGTTTCCTGATGGCGGAACAGAATCATTTGGCAAGCACAGAATGGGTCGATATTGTTAATGAAAACAATGAGGTGATAGCACAGTCCAGCCGCGAGCAAATGCGCGCGCAGTGCCTGCGCCACCGGGCGACCTATATCGTCGTTCATGACGGAATGGGGAAAATTCTGGTGCAGCGACGCACCGAGACAAAAGACTTTCATCCGGGCATGCTGGATGCCACCGCTGGCGGCGTCGTGCAGGCTGATGAGCAGCTGCTGGAATCGGCCCGTCGCGAGGCGGAAGAGGAGTTAGGCATCGCCGGGGTGCCGTTTGCCGATCACGGCCAGTTTTATTACGAAGACAAATTCTGCCGCGTCTGGGGAAGCCTGTTCAGCTGCGTCTCCCACGGGCCGTTCGCCCTGCAGGAAGAAGAGGTCAGCGAGGTGTGCTGGTTAACGCCGGAAGAGATCACCGCCCGCTGCGATGAGTTCACGCCGGACTCCCTGAAAGCGCTGGCGCTGTGGATGACCCGCAACGCCGGTAATGAGTATGATGATGCGGAAGAGAGCGAGCGCGAATAAAGATCGCAAACGCGCGGCAGCAATCGTCGCTCGCCTCCTGACGACAAAAAGGCAGCCATTCGGCTGCCTTTTGCTTTGACTACAGCGGCAGATTACTTCTGCTGCTGAGCCGATTGGATCGCGGTCAGTGCGATGGTATAGACGATATCGTCTACCAGCGCGCCACGGGACAGGTCGTTGACCGGCTTGCGCATACCCTGCAGCATCGGCCCGATGGAGATCAGGTCGGCAGAGCGCTGTACCGCTTTGTACGTGGTGTTACCGGTGTTCAGATCCGGGAAGATGAACACGGTCGCGCGGCCAGCTACCGGTGAGTTCGGCGCTTTGGACTTCGCTACGTCAGCCATCACCGCGGCGTCATACTGCAGCGGGCCGTCGATCATCAGGTCAGGACGTTTTTCCTGCGCCAGACGGGTCGCTTCGCGGACTTTCTCGACATCGCTACCCGCGCCGGAGGTACCGGTGGAGTAGGAGAGCATCGCCACGCGCGGTTCGATGCCGAAGGCAATCGCGGATTCAGCGGACTGAATAGCGATTTCCGCCAGCTGCTCGGCGGTCGGGTCCGGGTTGATCGCGCAGTCGCCGTAAACGTAAACCTGTTCCGGCAGCAGCATGAAGAACACGGAGGAGACCAGCGAGCTGCCCGGCGCGGTTTTGATCAGCTGCAGCGGCGGACGAATGGTGTTGGCAGTGGTGTGAACCGCGCCGGATACCAGACCGTCGACTTCGTCCTGTTCCAGCATCAGGGTGCCGAGAACCACGTTGTCTTCCAGCTGCTCACGCGCGACCGCTTCGGTCATGCCTTTGTTCTTACGCAGTTCGACCAGGCGACCCACATAGCTTTCGCGAACCACTTCCGGATCGACGATTTCAATGCCGGCGCCAAGCTCCACGCCCTGGGCCGCGGCTACGCGGTTGATCTCATCCGGGTTACCCAGCAGGACGCAGGTGGCGATCCCGCGTTCGGCGCAAATCGCCGCCGCTTTCACGGTACGCGGTTCGTCGCCTTCCGGCAGAACGACACGTTTGCCGGCTTTGCGCGCCAGCTCGGTCAGCTGGTAGCGGAAGGCTGGCGGAGAGAGACGGCGGCTGCGCTCGGAGGTCGCGGTCAGCGATTCGATCCAGTCGGCGTTGATGTAGTTGGCCACGTATTCCTGAACTTTCTCGATACGCTCGTGATCGTCAACCGGTACTTCGAGGTTAAAGCTCTGCAGGCTCAGGGAGGTCTGCCAGGTGTTGGTGTTGACCATAAATACCGGCAGGCCGGTCGCGAAAGCGCGTTCACACAGCTTGCTGATGCGCGCGTCCATTTCATAGCCGCCGGTCAGCAGAATGGCGCCGATTTCCACGCCGTTCATTGCCGCCAGGCAGGCCGCAACCAGCACGTCAGGACGGTCTGCGGAGGTAACCAGCAGAGAACCAGGGCGGAAGTGTTCCAGCATGTGCGGGATGCTGCGCGCGCAGAAAGTCACGGATTTCACGCGGCGGGTATTGATATCGCCTTCGTTGATGATGGTCGCATTCAGATGGTGCGCCATGTCGATCGCGCGGGTCGCGATCAGATCGAAGCTCCATGGCACTGCGCCCAGCACCGGCAGCGTGCTGCCTTTCTGCAGCTGAGCCGGGTCAATCTTCACGATTTTTGCTTTCGACGAGTCGTCGAAAATTTCCGACAGGTCAGGACGGGTACGGCCCTGATCGTCGACAGGGGCATTCAGTTTGTTGACGATAACGCCGGTGATGCTGGTATTTTTGGCGCCGCCAAAGCTGTTACGGGTCAGTTCGATACGCTCGTTCAGCTGTTCTGGCGTGTCGGTGCCCTGAGACATCACGAAGACGATTTCAGCGTTCAGCGTTTTGGCGATTTCAAAGTTCAGCGCCTGGGCGAACTGATGCTTACGGGTCGGTACCAGGCCTTCCACCAGCACCACTTCCGCGTCCTGAGTATTCGCGTGGTAGTTGGCAATGATCTCTTCCATCAGCACATCTTTCTGATTGCTGGAGAGCAGAGACTCAACATGGCTCATCTTCAGCGGTTCAGCGGCGGTGGTGGTGGAGGAGCTGGCGCGAACGATGGTGGTGGTCTGGTCTGGGGCATCGCCACCGGAACGCGGCTGGGCGATAGGTTTAAAGACGCTCAGACGAACGCCTTTGCGTTCCATAGCGCGGATCACACCGAGGCTGACGCTGGTCAGACCTACGCTGGTACCGGTAGGAATTAACATGATAGTACGGGACACGGTATATCCTCTTTCGTTACCGCCAGTATCAGGCGGGATACAAAACAGCACCGCCAGCTATCCGTCATATTTCAAGTTGCACGTGCGTTGGCTCTACTTGCTCACCCCGGTGGCGTACGCGCTGTACGCGGCCGGGGTTTTGCTGTGTCGCCGCCTTCCTGCAGCTCGAATTATTGCGGGTCAGGGCTGGCGATGTGGAATTATGCGGTCAGACGGCTGGCGTCTTGCGCGATGACCAGCTCTTCGTTGGTCGGGATAACCACGGCAGGACGGGTGCCTTCTTTGTTGATGAAGCCAGACTTGCCGAAGCGGGCAGCAAGGTTACGCTCATGGTCAACTTCAAAGCCCAGTACGCCCAGTTTGCCCAGCGACAGCTCACGCACCATCGCGGCGTTTTCACCGATACCACCGGTGAAAATAACGGCGTCAAGACGGCCGTCCATCAGCGCGGTGTAGGAACCGATGTATTTCGCCAGGCGGTGGCAGTAAACGTCCATTGCGCGTTTAGCGTCGGCTTTTTCCTGATAGTTGTCTTCCACGTAGCGGCAGTCGCTGGTGACTTCGGTCAGACCCAGCAGGCCGGACTCTTTGGTCAGCATTTTGTTGATCGCGTCAACGCTCATGCCCAGGGTGTCGTGCAGATGGAAGATGATGGCCGGATCGATGTCACCGGAGCGGGTACCCATCACCAGGCCTTCCAGCGGGGTCAGACCCATGGAGGTGTCAACGCATTTACCGTTACGGATAGCGGAAACAGAACCACCGTTGCCGAGGTGGCAGGTGATGATGTTCAGCTCTTCCACCGGCTTGTTGAGGATCTTAGCGGCTTCCTGAGTCACGTAGAAGTGGCTGGTGCCGTGCGCGCCGTAACGACGAACGCCGTGCTCTTTGTACAGGCTGTACGGCAGGGCGTAGAGATAGGATTCTTCCGGCATGGTCTGATGGAACGCCGTATCGAATACAGCCACGTTTTTGTCTTTCAGGTGCGGGAAGGATTTCAGCGCTTCAGCGATGCCGATCAGGTGTGCCGGGTTGTGCAGCGGTGCGAAAGACGCGGCGTCTTTAATACCCTGAATTACGGACTCGTCGATCACCACGGAGCTGGTGTATTTTTCACCGCCGTGTACGATACGGTGGCCGATTGCGGTCAGCTGAGCAGACAGTTCTGGTTTTTGTGCCAGAATAGTGTTAACGATAAAGTTCAGCGCTTCACTGTGCGCGGCGCCCGCGCCTAACTCGGCTTCTTGTTTGCTGCCGTCCATTTTCCATTTGATACGGGCTTCCGGCAGGTGGAAGCATTCCGCTAAACCGGACAGATATTCGTCGCCGTTCACGGCGTCAAGGATAGCAAATTTCAGAGAGGAGCTACCGCAGTTCAGAACCAGTACTAACTTACTCGACATGGAAGTACCTTTTTATGATACGTGGCTAAAAAAACGTCAGTGTGTCATTAGCGTAGCGCAGGATGACCTCGACATTTATGATTAACATCATGCCTTGTTCTGTTTTCGGGCACGATGAGAGAAGTACATTTGATTTTATGCCATTTTGCATAATTTTCAGCCAATGGCAGAATATGCGATAATTTGACTAGCCTGGCAAAGAGTCTAACCGCCCTTTCAGGCGGGCACAGGATACCTGATTGCGGCATCCTTTGCCAAAATCTTTTGAACGATGTCATGCATAGTTGGTGTTTTGCACGAATTTTTTAAGTTTTATATGTAAAGTTGAGGTAAAGCCATGTCGACCCCTGAGAAACGCCCCGTTAGCTTCTTTAGCTTGTTCAACCGCGGGCAGCATTACGCAAAGACCTGGCCTCTCGACAAGCGCCTCGCGCCGGTGTTTATTGAAAACCGCATTATTCGTGCCACCCGCTATGCCATCCGCATCATGCCGCCAATCGCCATTTTTACCCTCTGCTGGCAGATAGCTCTTGGCGGCCAGCTGGGCCCCGCCGTCGCTACCGCGCTGTTTGCGCTGAGCCTGCCGATGCAGGGACTCTGGTGGTTGGGTAAGCGTTCGGTGACGCCGCTGCCGCCCTCCATTCTTAACTGGTTCTATGAAGTGCGCGGTAAACTGCAGGAGGCGGGGCAGGCGCTGGCACCGGTCGAAGGCAAGCCCGATTATCAGGCGCTGGCTGACACGCTTAAGCGCGCCTTCAAACAACTGGATAAAACTTTCCTTGATGATTTGTAATTCACTACGGAAAACGCATATAAAAGAAGGCGCATGATTTATGCGCCTTCTTTATTTCACGCCCTACCGTGCTACAGGAGTCACAACATGGAAATGACCAATGCGCAGCGTCTGATTTTATCCAATCAGTACAAAATGATGACGATGCTCGACCCGGATAATGCGGAACGCTACCGTCGTCTGCAAACCATCATAGAGCGTGGGTATGGGCTACAGATGCGTGAACTGGACCGCGAGTTTGGCCAGTTGACGGAAGAAACCTGCCGTACCGTTATTGATATCATGGAGATGTACCACGCGCTGCACGTCTCCTGGACCAACCTGAAAGACGCGGCGGGTATCGATGAACGCCGGGTCACCTTCCTCGGATTTGATGCCGCCACCGAAGCGCGTTATCTCGGCTATGTGCGTTTTATGGTCAACGTTGAAGGCCGCTACAGCCATTTTGACGCCGGTACCCATGGCTTTAACTCGCAGACCCCGATGTGGGAGAAATATCAGCGGATGCTGAGCGTCTGGCACGCTTGCCCGCGCCAGTATCATCTGAGCAGTAATGAAATTAATCAAATTATCAACGCCTGAGGGAGGTGCCCGTGCAGTGTAAAGGTTTCCTGTTCGATTTAGACGGGACGCTGGTGGATTCCTTGCCGGTGGTGGAGCGTTCATGGTGCAAGTGGGGGGATCGTTTCGCCATTGACCATGATGAAATTCTCAGTTTTATTCACGGCAAGCAGGCCATTACCTCCATTCGCCATTTTATGCCGGGGCGCAGCGAGGAGGATATCCAGGCCGAATTTCGCTACCTCGAGCAGATAGAAGCCACTGATATTGAGGGTATCGTCGCGCTGCCGGAGGCATTAGCCCTGCTGAATACGCTCAATGAGGCCGGGATCCCGTGGGCGATTGTCACCTCCGGCTCGATTCCGGTTGCCCACGCGCGTCACCGCGCGGCGGGCCTGCCGATGCCTGAGGTGTTCGTCACCGCCGAGCAGGTGAAACACGGCAAACCGGCGCCGGACGCCTATCTGCTGGGCGCCGAGCGGCTGGGTCTGCCTGCCGGGGAGTGCGCGGTGGTGGAAGATGCGCCGGCGGGGCTCCTCTCCGGACTGGCGGCCGGCTGTCGCACTATCGCGGTCAACGTGCCCGCCGATGCCCCTCGCCTGGATGAAGCCGACCTCGTTCTGAGCAGCCTGGAAGATCTGGTGGTTGAACGCCAGACTGACGGCGTGGTAAATGTGCGTCTTAAAGCGTAAACCCATGATTTCGCCCCGCGTCGTCGGGGCTTTTTTATGCCACTATGTCGACTCCCACTTGTGACAAGGAAACGTTGTGAACGGTGAATTGATTTGGGTTTTATCCCTCCTGGCCATCGCGGTTGTGCTGTTTGCTACCGGCAAGGTGCGCATGGATGCTATCGCCCTGATGGTCATTGTCGCCTTTGTCCTCAGCGGAACGCTGACGTTAAATGAAGCTTTTTCCGGATTCAGCGATCCTAACGTGATCCTGATTGCCGCCCTGTTTATTATCGGCGATGGCCTGGTGCGCACCGGAGTCGCCACCAAAATGGGGGCATGGCTGGTGAGCGTGGCGGGGAACAGCGAAACCAAAATGCTGATCTACCTGATGCTCACCGTCGCCGGTCTGGGCGCGTTTATGAGCTCCACCGGGGTGGTCGCCATTTTCATCCCGGTGGTACTTAGCGTCTCGGCGCGGATGAATACCTCGCCATCGCGGCTGATGATGCCGCTGAGCTTCGCCGGGCTTATCAGCGGGATGATGACCCTGGTGGCGACGCCGCCCAACCTGGTGGTCAACAGTGAATTGCTGCGCGAGGGACTGCACGGCTTCAGCTTTTTCAGCGTCACGCCGATTGGCCTGGTGGTGCTGATCCTGGGCATCGTCTATATGCTGGCGGTGCGCTTTATGCTGAAGACGGATAATGGCGACTCCGCACGCGATGGGCGAAAAAGAAGCACCTTCCGCGATTTGATCCGCGAGTATCACCTCACCGGCCGCGCTCGCCGGCTGGCCATCCGCCCGGGTTCGCCGATGATCGGTCAGCGGCTGGATGATTTAAAGCTGCGTGAGCGCTACTGCGCCAACGTGATCGGCGTTGAACGCTGGCGGCGGTTCCGCCGGGTAATTGTCAACGTCAACGGGGTATCGGAATTTCGCGCCCGCGACGTCCTGCTGATCGATATGTCCGCCTCCGATGTCGATTTACGCCAGTTCTGCGGCGAGCAAATGCTTGAGCCGATGGTATTGCGCGGCGAGTATTTTGCCGATCAGGCGCTGGATGTGGGGATGGCGGAGGTGGCGCTGATCCCGGATTCAGAGATGATTGGCAAAACGGTGCGTGAGATAGCCTTCCGCACCCGGTTTGGTCTCAATATCGTCGGCATGAAGCGCGATGGCAAAGCGATGGATGGTTCGGTGGTCGATGAGCCGCTGCAGCTCGGCGATATCCTGCTGGTGGTCGGCAACTGGCGGCAAATTGCCCTGCTGGCGAAGCGCGGCCGGGATTTCGTGGTACTCAATATGCCGGTTGAGGTCGATGACGCTTCGCCGGCCCACAGCCAGGCTCCGCATGCGATTTTCTGCCTGGTGCTGATGGTAGCCCTGATGCTCACCGATGAAATTCCCAACCCGATTGCCGCGATTATCGCCTGTCTGCTGATGGGCAAATTCCGCTGCATCAATGCCGAAAGCGCCTACAAGGCGATCCACTGGCCGAGCATTATTTTGATTGTTGGGATGATGCCGTTTGCCCTGGCGCTGCAAAAAACCGGCGGGGTGGATCTGGTGGTGAAGGGACTGATGGATGTCGCCGGAGGCGAGGGGCCTTATCTGATGCTCGGCTGCCTGTTCATGATGTGCGCGGCGATTGGGCTGTTTATCTCAAACACCGCCACGGCGGTGCTGATGGCGCCTATTGCCTTAGCGGCGGCGAAGTCAATGGGCGTCTCTCCCTATCCTTTTGCCATGGTGGTGGCGATGGCGGCTTCGGCGGCGTTTATGACCCCGGTCTCCTCGCCGGTTAACACCCTGGTGCTTGGCCCTGGCAAGTACTCATTTAGCGATTTTGTCAAAATAGGCGTGCCCTTTACCATACTGGTGATGGTGGTCTGCGTCCTGCTGATCCCGGTACTGTTTCCGTTTTAAGATATTCTGGCCGGGTAGAGCACAACCGCCGCCCGGCCAGAACCTTACAGCGGCGAATCCTGGCTAATTTCGTCCAGCGACAGCTGGAAGCTTGGGACGAACACTTGCATAAAGTAATCCATCTCCGCGCTGCGCCGCGATGCCAGGGTCTTTTCCAGCCGACCTTTGGCCAGCAGAAATTCGTTATTGCCTGCAGATAGCTCTTCGAGGCACTTCAGGTAAGCGCAGAGGGCGTCAGCCTGTTTAACGATCGACTGCTCTTCCTCACTGTAGTGATGCTCATCAATCAGCGGCTCGAAAATATCGCGCAGCTCGTCAGGGACCATATCCACCAGCTTTTGCTGAGCAATTTTTTCAATCGCCTTATATTCCTGGGCAATCTGCGAATTGAAATATTTCACCGGAGTAGGGAGATCGCCAGTTAGTACTTCCGAGGCGTCATGGTACATCGCCAGCAGGGCGATACGCTCGGCGTTGACCTGGCCGCCAAATTTGCGGTTTTTAATCGCCGCCAGCGCATGGGCGACCATCGCCACCTGCAGACTGTGTTCGGAGACATTTTCGGTGCGCACGTTGCGCATCAGCGGCCAGCGGTTAATCAGTTTCAGGCGGGAGAGGTGGGCAAAGAAATGACTCTGACTCATAGGGACCCTTAATCAGTGACAACATCGGGTTCCATTGTGCGCAGGGATCGCCGCCGGATGCAAATGCCGGCGGCGGCGCGATTAAAGCTGATGGTAGCCGGAGAGGAAGCGGCCAAAGCGGGAGATAGCCATCTCCAGGTCGTCTTCGCGCGGCAGGGTCACGATGCGTACGTGATCCGGCCACGGCCAGTTAAAGGCGGTGCCCTGCACCAGCAGGACTTTCTCCTGCAGCAGGAAGTCGAGCACCATTTTCTGGTCGTCATGAATATTGAAGCGTTTGGCATCGATTTTCGGGAACATATACAGCGCGCCTTTTGGCTTCACGCAGGAGACGCCCGGAATATCGTTGATAAGCTCCCAGGCGCGGTTGCGTTGTTCATACAGGCGTCCGCCGGGGATGATGAATTCGCTGATGCTCTGATAGCCGCCCAGCGCCGTCTGGATAGCATGCTGGGCCGGCACGTTGGCGCACAGACGCATTGAAGCCAGCATCTCCAGCCCTTCGATATAGCCCTTCGCGTGTTTTTTCGGGCCATTCAACACCATCCAGCCCTGACGGAAGCCGGCAACGCGGTAGGTTTTCGACAATCCGTTAAAGGTCACCGTCAGCAGGTCCGGCGCCAGGGCGGCAATAGAGTGATGCTGGGCTTCGTCGTAGAGGATCTTGTCGTAAATTTCATCGGCGAAAATGATCAGATTATGCTGACGAGCGATCTCCACGATCTCCTGCAGCAATTCTTTGGAATAGACCGCGCCGGTGGGGTTGTTAGGGTTAATGATCACGATCCCGCGGGTGCGCGGTGTGATTTTTGCGCGGATGTCGTCCAGATCCGGGAACCAGTCAGAGGATTCGTCACACAGATAGTGCACCGCTTTGCCGCTGGAAAGCGACACCGCCGCCGTCCACAGCGGGTAGTCCGGGGCGGGAACCAGCATCTCATCGCCGCTGTTTAACAGCGCCTGCATCGCCTGCACAATCAGCTCGGACACGCCGTTGCCGATATAGATGTCTTCCACCGTGACATCGCGCATACCCCGGGCCTGGTAATGCTGCATGATAGCTTTACGCGCCGAGTACAATCCTTTCGAATCGCAGTAACCCTGGGCGGTAGGCAAATTGCGGATGACGTCGACGAGGATCTCGTCAGGGGCCTCGAAGCCGAATGGCGCCGGGTTGCCGATGTTCAGTTTCAGAACCTTATTGCCTTCTTCTTCAAGACGTTTGGCTTCTTTCAGAACCGGGCCGCGGATGTCATAACAGACGTTCTCTAACTTGCTGGATTTTTCGATGGGGGACATGAATCTTGACCTTTTAGCTGTTATCGCCACTCCCTGCCGTGGAAGTCAGCACGGAACAATGTACTCCCCCTCCCCGCTGTTTTGAAGGCTTTGCAGGAGAAGATTTTGCTAACGCCGGATTTTAAGCGCAATTGATTTATCTACCGATTGCGGATTTGGTCTGTGGCTTATGCCTTTTTATGTCGATTTTTTGGTCGTAAATATAGATTTAGTAGCGATTTTGCCATCATTTATCTCGTTTGTTTGCCCGGTAATATGGGGAGTGAGAAGGGGGAGTCGCTAAAAAACGCTATCCTGCATACAAGCGCGATTGGCTTGTAATTTTGATGTTAAATAATTTTAATAAAAAACAGCGTGCGACCACATTATTATTATTTTTAGCGGGTAATAATCTGAGGTTTGTTAATTAATATAAAATGTTGAAAAAAATTTAAAATTGTCTCAGTTAATCCTTATTAAGGCTTATAAAAAGGAGGGGGATAGGTTAGAATATCACCGTTAATATCCGTGTTAACCGCCAAGAACTGCGGTTGCATTGAGATTTAATATATTGTTATTACAGGATTTTATTGTTCCTTTTCTGCCGGAAAGTTACGCCAGAAGAGCGATTTTCTCAGCATCACTGACCGGGTTCCCGCGGCGACGTATGGCGCCTGGCTGGTCGTGGTAATAAATAATAATGAGAAATACGAACAATATATTACTCCGCAGTTCTGCGCATTTGCCCAGACGAGTACTTTGGCATGTAATAACGTTCGTCCAGTTGTTTATCCGCCGTTAGACGGTGAGCACGAGGCTCAGGGAATAGCCGGAAACCTGGCGTAAAGCATCAACAAGGCAGGTCAGCGTTAGCCACCTGTAAGTGAAGAAAGATGATTAATACAACTCGTCCCATACTCAACCTCGATCTCGATCTGCTGCGTACCTTTGTCGCGGTCGCTGATTTGAACACTTTTGCCGCCGCCGCCGCCGCAGTGTGTCGTACTCAGTCCGCGGTCAGTCAGCAAATGCAACGCCTGGAACAGCTGGTGGGCAAAGAGCTTTTCGCCCGCCACGGCCGCAATAAGCTGCTGACCGAGCAGGGGATCCAGCTGCTGGGCTATGCCCGCAAAATTCTCCGTTTTAACGATGAAGCCTGTATGTCGCTGATGTATGGCAGCCTGCAGGGGGCTCTGAGCATCGGCGCGTCAGAAGAAACGGCTGACACCATCCTGCCGTTTTTGTTAAACCGCATCGGCTGTTTCTATCCCAGAATGACGTTGGAGATCAAAGTTCACCCCCATGCCGCCATCATGGAGATGTTGGCCGAGGGGCTGGTCGATCTGGCGTTGACCACCCATCAGCCTCCCGGCTTTACCTCTTTTACCCTGAGAACATCACCTACTCTCTGGTATTGTGCAGCGGAATATGTGCTGGCGAAGGGGGAATCTATCCCCCTGATCCTGCTCGAAGAGCCAAGCCCATTCCGCCAGGATATTATCGCCGCGCTGGAAACTGCTCGCGTCAGTTGGCATCTGGCCCACGGAGCTTCCTCGCTATCGGGCGTGAAAGCGGCGGTGAAGGCCGGGCTGGGCGTGACGGCGCGCCCGGTCGAAATGATGAGCCCGGATCTACGCGTGGCTGGCATCAGTGAGGGGTTACCGGCGTTGCCGGACACCCGGTACGTCGTCAGCTGCAATCCGCGGACGGTGAGCGAACTGCCGCAGGCGATTTTTCAGTCTCTGAGTCAGGAGATCCATCCCTGGGAAACGGGCACAGCACTTACTCCGGAAGAGGGAGGGAATACCTTGGTTTTGTAAGGGTATTCTTGCTAACAAAGATCACAAAAACTGGTAACAGAATGTAAGTGCCCAAAAAGAGCCTCAGGAGTTGGTTTCCCGCCTGGCGGCTCTTTTTTTTGCACTCTTATTGATGTTTTGAATCTTTTTTGTATTTCTTTGCAGAAAAATCAGCGTATTGGCGTGACAAGGCGCTCAGCTTGTCGACTTTTCCCTGCACTTTCAACACTTCCTGCTAATGTTAAAAAACCGGATGGATTGTTGCCGATTTCCTGGGGTAATTAACAAAACCGTGTCGCAGATCAAGAAAATACCCCTCTTTGGGGGGAGGAATCGAGGCTAAATCCTGTCAAAATAGAAGGGATTTTTGATTTACGACGGAAACGGACACGATTCAACAACACTAAAACCGAACAGTATGCAAGGTTATTTCGCAGAAAAGGGCATTTAATGTTAATGAAAAGATTCCAATGTAAATTAATGTTATGAAAACTTTTGTTAAAGTTGACAAAAGGTTAAAGAAAGGGGTAAAAAGCCACGGCATCTGGGCTTCTCACATCGACCAGGGACGCTTTTTTGCACGGTTATTTTTTATTCCTCCCGTGAAACGCTGTGGCGTTCATCTGCCAGTAAGAGCAGAGGGTTTTGGCGCTACACTTTTTTGGTTAAGCAATGCGTATGTCAACATCCACTGAAGTCATCGCTCATCATTGGGCATTCGCTATATTTCTCATCATCGCTATCGGCCTGTGCTGCCTCATGCTCGTCGGCGGCTGGTACCTTGGCGGTCGCGCGCGCGCGCGTAGTAAAAACACGCCGTTTGAATCGGGGATCGACTCCGTCGGTTCGGCCCGCTTACGTCTTTCTGCGAAGTTTTATCTGGTTGCCATGTTCTTCGTTATCTTCGACGTGGAAGCCCTGTATCTCTACGCATGGTCGACCTCTATCCGCGAGAGCGGCTGGGTCGGCTTTGTGGAAGCCGCAATTTTCATTTTAGTGCTACTGGCTGGTCTGGTTTATCTCGTTCGCATCGGCGCACTGGACTGGACGCCCGCGCGTTCCCGTCGCACGCTGGTTAACCCGGAAACAGACAGTCCCACTAACCGTCATATGCAGTAAAAGCGAGGCAATAAGATGGATTATACGCTCACCCGCATAGATCCTAACGGTGAGAACGACCGTTACCCCCTGCAGAAACAGGAGATCGTTACCGATCCTCTGGAGCAGGAAGTCAATAAAAGCGTGTATATGGGGAAACTCGAACACGCGCTGCATGACATGGTGAACTGGGGCCGTAAGAACTCAATTTGGCCGTACAACTTCGGCCTTTCTTGCTGTTATGTGGAAATGGTGACGTCATTCACTGCGGTGCATGACGTTGCGCGTTTTGGGGCAGAAGTTCTGCGCGCCTCTCCGCGTCAGGCGGACCTGATGGTGGTCGCGGGAACCTGCTTTACCAAAATGGCGCCGGTTATTCAGCGTCTCTACGATCAGATGCTGGAGCCGAAGTGGGTGATCTCCATGGGCGCCTGCGCCAACTCAGGCGGGATGTACGACATCTATTCCGTCGTCCAGGGCGTGGATAAATTCATTCCGGTCGATGTGTACATCCCGGGCTGCCCGCCGCGTCCGGAGGCCTATATGCAGGCGCTGATGCTGCTGCAGGAGTCCATTGGTAAAGAACGTCGTCCGCTCTCATGGGTGGTTGGCGATCAGGGCGTTTATCGCGCCAATATGCAGTCGGAACGCGAGCGTAAACGCGGCGAACGTATTGCAGTGACCAATCTGCGGACGCCGGACGAGATTTAATTTGCGCCTGCGGGCGGGAGAACCACTTCGCAAATCAATCTACAACAGCGCGAAGTCTCGCCGGCAGTCACCACGGACCTTTTGCAATGGTGAACAATATGACCGATTTAACCGCGCATGACGCCGCACCAGCCTGGCAAACCCGCGATCACCTTGATGACCCGGTGATTGGCGAACTGCGCAACCGCTTTGGGCCGGATGCCTTTACCGTTCAGCCAACCCGTACCGGCGTACCGGTGGTATGGGTGAAGCGTGAACAGCTGCTGGAGGTGGGTGATTTCCTGAAGAAATTGCCGAAGCCTTACGTGATGCTGTTTGACCTGCACGGCATGGACGAACGTCTGCGCACGCACCGCGATGGCCTGCCCGCCGCGGATTTTTCCGTTTTCTATCACCTGATCTCCATCGATCGCAACCGCGACATCATGCTCAAGGTGGCGCTGTCGGAAAACGATCTGCATCTGCCGACCTTCACCAAACTGTTCCCCAACGCCAACTGGTATGAGCGTGAAACCTGGGAAATGTTTGGCATTACCTTCGATGGTCACCCGAACCTGCGTCGCATCATGATGCCGCCGACCTGGGAAGGTCACCCGCTGCGTAAAGATTATCCGGCGCGTGCCACCGAGTTCGACCCGTTTGAGCTGACCAAAGCCAAACAGGATCTGGAGATGGAGGCGCTGACCTTTAAACCGGAAGAGTGGGGCATGAAGCGCGGCACCGACAACGAGGACTTCATGTTCCTCAACCTCGGTCCGAACCACCCATCGGCGCATGGTGCGTTCCGCATTATTCTGCAACTGGACGGCGAAGAGATCGTCGACTGCGTACCGGATATCGGTTATCACCACCGCGGCGCCGAGAAGATGGGCGAGCGTCAGTCCTGGCACAGCTACATCCCGTATACCGACCGTATTGAATATCTCGGCGGCTGCGTCAACGAGATGCCGTACGTGCTGGCGGTGGAAAAACTGGCTGGGATCACCGTACCGGATCGCGTGAACGTGATCCGCGTGATGCTCTCCGAGCTGTTCCGCATCAACAGCCACCTGCTGTATATCTCGACCTTTATTCAGGACGTCGGCGCGATGACGCCGGTCTTCTTCGCCTTTACCGATCGGCAGAAAATTTACGATCTGGTGGAAGCGATTACCGGGTTCCGTATGCACCCGGCGTGGTTCCGCATCGGCGGCGTCGCGCACGATCTGCCGCGTGGCTGGGATCGCCTGCTGCGTGAGTTCCTCGAGTGGATGCCGAAGCGTCTGGACTCCTATGAGAAGGCCGCCCTGCGCAACACCATTCTGAAAGGCCGTTCCGTCGGCGTGGCAGCCTATACCGCCAAAGAGGCGCTGGAGTGGGGCACCACCGGCGCAGGCCTGCGCGCCACCGGTATCGACTTCGACGTGCGTAAATGGCGTCCTTACTCTGGCTATGAAAACTTCGACTTCGAAGTCCCGACCGGGGGGGGCGTCTCAGACTGCTACACCCGCGTGATGCTGAAAGTAGAAGAGCTGCGCCAGAGTCTGCGCATTCTTCAGCAGTGCCTCGATAACATGCCGGAAGGCCCGTTCAAAGCGGATCACCCGCTGACCACGCCGCCGCCGAAAGAGCGCACGCTGCAGCATATCGAAACCCTGATCACCCACTTCCTGCAGGTATCGTGGGGCCCGGTGATGCCGGCCAACGAATCTTTCCAGATGATTGAGGCGACCAAAGGGATCAACAGTTACTACCTGACCAGCGACGGCAGCACCATGAGCTACCGTACCCGCGTGCGTACGCCGAGCTTTGCGCACCTGCAGCAGATCCCGTCGGCGATCCGCGGCAGCCTGGTATCCGACCTGATCGTCTATCTGGGTAGTATCGATTTTGTTATGTCAGACGTGGACCGCTAATTATGCACGAGAATCAACAACCACAAACCGAGGCTTTTGAGCTGAGTGCGGCAGAGCGTGAGGCTATTGAGCACGAGAAGCACCACTACGAAGACCCGCGTGCGGCGTCCATCGAAGCGCTGAAAATCGTTCAGAAACAGCGCGGCTGGGTGCCGGATGGCGCGATCTACGCCATCGCCGATGTGCTGGGGATCCCGGCCAGCGACGTGGAAGGCGTGGCGACGTTCTACAGCCAGATTTTCCGCCAGCCGGTTGGCCGTCACGTGATCCGCTACTGCGACAGCGTGGTATGCCACATCACCGGCTATCAGGGTATTCAGGCCGCCATTGAGAAGAAACTGAATATCAAGCCGGGGCAGACCACCTTTGATGGCCGCTTTACCCTGCTGCCGACCTGCTGCCTGGGTAACTGCGACAAGGGACCGACCATGATGATTGATGAGGATACTCACAGCCATCTGACGCCGGAGGCAATTCCTGACCTGCTGGAGCAGTACAAATGAAAACCGTAATTCGTACTGCGGAAACGCATCCGCTCACCTGGCGCCTGCGCGACGACAAGCAGCCGGTGTGGCTGGACGAGTATCGCAGTAAAAATGGCTATGAAGGGGCGCGTAAAGCCCTGACCGGGATGGCCCCGGATGAGATTGTCACGGCGGTAAAAGACGCTGGCCTGAAAGGGCGCGGCGGCGCGGGCTTCTCCACTGGTCTGAAGTGGAGCCTGATGCCGAAAGACGAATCCATGAACATCCGTTACCTGCTGTGTAACGCCGATGAAATGGAGCCGGGCACCTATAAAGACCGCCTGCTGATGGAGCAGCTGCCGCACCTGCTGGTGGAAGGCATGCTGATCTCCGCGTTTGCGCTGAAAGCGTACCGCGGCTACATCTTCCTGCGCGGGGAATATATTGAAGCGGCCCAGCATCTGCGTCGCGCGATTGCTGAAGCCACCGAAGCGGGTCTGTTGGGGAAAAACATCCTCGGCACCGGGTTTGACTTCGAGCTGTTCGTGCACACCGGGGCAGGGCGCTATATCTGCGGCGAAGAGACGGCGCTGATCAACTCTCTGGAAGGCCGCCGCGCCAACCCGCGATCCAAGCCGCCGTTCCCGGCGAGCTCCGGCGTCTGGGGCAAGCCGACCTGCGTCAACAACGTAGAAACCCTGTGCAACGTGCCAGCGATCCTCGCCAACGGCGTCGAGTGGTACCAGAACATTTCCACCAGCAAAGATGCTGGCACCAAGCTGATGGGCTTCTCCGGCCGGGTGAAGAATCCGGGCGTCTGGGAGCTGCCGTTCGGCACCACTGCCCGCGAGATCCTCGAAGATTACGCCGGCGGTATGCGCGATGGCCTGAAGTTTAAAGCCTGGCAACCGGGCGGAGCAGGGACCGACTTCCTCACCGAAGCGCACCTCGATCTGCCGATGGAATTCGAAAGCATTGGTAAAGCGGGCAGCCGTCTGGGCACCTCGCTGGCGATGGCCGTTGACCACGAGATCAACATGGTCTCGCTGGTGCGTAACCTTGAAGAGTTCTTTGCCCGCGAGTCCTGCGGCTGGTGTACGCCGTGCCGCGATGGTCTGCCGTGGAGCGTGAAGATCCTGCGCGCCCTGGAGCGCGGCGAAGGCCAGCCTGGCGATATCGAAACCCTTGAGCAACTGTGTCGATTCCTGGGCCCGGGTAAAACCTTCTGCGCGCACGCGCCGGGCGCGGTCGAGCCGCTACAGAGCGCGATTAAATATTTCCG
The DNA here is from genome assembly GCF_018204675.1 of Klebsiella sp. P1927. Classification (NCBI taxonomy): domain Bacteria; kingdom Pseudomonadati; phylum Pseudomonadota; class Gammaproteobacteria; order Enterobacterales; family Enterobacteriaceae; genus Klebsiella; species Klebsiella sp. P1927. The sequence continues at coordinate 1,238,881 of NZ_CP073377.1, forward strand.
CGAAGAATTCGAGGCTGGCATTAAGCAGCAGTTCAGCAATACCCATGCAATCAACGGGATTCAGCCGAACCTGCTTAAGACGCGCTGGTAATCTAAAGGTTTTTTATTTTTGGAAGCACGCAAATGGCTACGATTCATGTAGACGGCAAAGAATACGAGGTCAACGGGGCGGACAACCTGCTAGAGGCTTGTCTCTCTCTTGGTCTTGATATTCCCTACTTTTGCTGGCACCCGGCGCTAGGGAGCGTCGGTGCTTGCCGCCAGTGTGCGGTGAAGCAATATCAGAACGCGGAAGACACGCGTGGTCGCCTGGTGATGTCCTGTATGACTCCGGCATCCGACGGCACCTTTATTTCTATCGACGACAGCGAAGCGAAGCAGTTCCGCGAAAGCGTGGTGGAGTGGTTGATGACTAACCACCCGCACGACTGCCCGGTCTGCGAAGAGGGCGGCAACTGCCACCTGCAGGATATGACGGTGATGACCGGTCATAGCTTCCGCCGCTATCGTTTCACCAAGCGTACCCACCGCAATCAGGATCTGGGGCCGTTTATTTCGCACGAAATGAACCGCTGCATCGCCTGCTACCGCTGCGTGCGCTACTACAAAGATTATGCCGACGGCACCGATCTGGGCGTCTATGGCGCGCACGACAACGTCTACTTCGGCCGCCCGGAAGATGGCACCCTGGAGAGCGAGTTCTCCGGCAACCTGGTGGAAGTCTGCCCGACCGGCGTTTTCACCGACAAAACCCACTCCGAGCGCTATAACCGTAAGTGGGACATGCAGTTTGCGCCGAGCATCTGCCAGCAGTGTTCCATCGGCTGTAACATCAGCCCGGGCGAACGCTATGGCGAGTTGCGTCGTATCGAAAACCGCTATAACGGCACCGTGAACCGCTACTTCCTCTGCGACCGCGGTCGTTTCGGCTATGGCTACGTGAACCTGAAAGACCGTCCGCGTCAGCCGGTGCAGCGCCGCGGCGACGATCTGATCACCCTTAACGCCGAGCAGGCGATGCAGGGGGCGGCGGATATCCTGCGCCAGTCGAAGAAAGTGATCGGCATCGGTTCCCCGCGCGCCAGCATTGAAAGCAACTTCGCGCTGCGCGAGCTGGTGGGCGCCGACAACTTCTATACCGGCATCGCCAAAGGCGAACAAGCGCGCCTGCAGATGATGCTGAAAGTGCTGCGCGAGGGCGGGATCCACACGCCAAGCCTGCGCGATATCGAATCCTACGATGCGGTACTGGTGCTGGGCGAAGACATTACCCAGACCGGCGCGCGCGTGGCCCTGGCGGTACGCCAGGCAGTGAAAGGGAAAGCACGCGAAATGGCGGCGGCGCAGAAAGTGGCCGACTGGCAGATCGCCGCGATCCTCAACATCGGCCAGCGCGCCAAGCACCCGCTATTCGTCACCAACGTCGATGACACCCGCCTGGATGACATCGCGGCGTGGACCTACCGTGCGCCGGTAGAAGATCAGGCGCGTCTCGGCTTTGCTATTGCCCATGCGCTGGACGACAGCGCGCCGGCGGTTGACGGCCTGAGCCAGGACCTGCAGGGTAAAGTCGACGTTATCGTTCAGGCGCTGGCCGGGGCGAAAAAACCGCTGATCATCTCCGGGACCAACGCCGGCAGCATGGAGATCATCCAGGCCGCCGCTAACGTGGCGAAAGCTCTGAAAGGCCGCGGCGCCGATGTCGGGGTGACCATGGTCGCCCGGGCGGTTAACAGCGTCGGACTGGGCATGATCGGCGGCGGCTCGCTTGAAGAGGCGCTGGACGAACTGGAAAGCGGCGCCGCAGACGCGGTTATCGTGCTGGAAAACGACCTTCACCGTCATGCTTCCGCCGCGCGCGTTGACGCTGCGCTGGCGAAAGCGCCGCTGGTGATGGTGGTGGATCATCAGCGCACCGCGATTATGGACAAAGCGCACCTGGTGCTCTCCGCGGCAAGCTTTGCGGAAAGCGACGGTACCGTGGTGAACAACGAAGGTCGCGCCCAGCGTTTCTTCCAGGTTTACGATCCGGCTTACTACGACGCGAAAACCGTAATGCTGGAAAGCTGGCGCTGGCTGCATTCGCTGCACAGCACCGTCAACAACCGTCAGGTTGACTGGACTCAGCTGGACCACGTCATTGATGCGGCGATTGCCGCGCTGCCGCAGCTGGCGGGCATTAAAGACGCCGCGCCGGATGCGACCTTCCGCATCCGCGGCCAGAAGCTGGCGCGTGAACCGCACCGCTACAGCGGCCGCACGGCGATGCGCGCTAACATCAGCGTGCACGAGCCGCGTCAGCCGCAGGATAAAGACACGATGTTCGCCTTCTCCATGGAAGGGAACAACCAGCCGTCCGCCCCGCGTTCGCAGATCCCGTTCGCTTGGGCGCCGGGCTGGAACTCCCCGCAGGCATGGAACAAGTTCCAGGATGAAGTGGGCGGGAAACTGCGCCACGGCGATCCGGGCGTTCGTCTGTTTGAAGCGTCCGCCAGCGGACTGGAGTACTTCACGGCGGTGCCGGCCAGCTTCCAGGCGGAAGAGGGCAAATGGCGAATTGCGCCGTACTACCATCTGTTCGGCAGCGATGAGCTGTCTCAGCGCGCGCCGGTGTTCCAGAGCCGGATGCCTGAGCCGTACATCAAGCTGAACCCGGCGGATGCCGCGAAGCTTGGCGTCAACCCAGGCGCAATGCTCTCCTTTAGCGTGGAAGGCCAGACCCTGCGTCTGCCGCTGGTTATCTCTGAAGGCCTGACCGCGGGACAGGTTGGCTTACCGATGGGCATGCCGGGCATTGCGCCGGTGCTGACCGGATCGCGTATTGATTCACTGCAGGAGGCGAAAGCATGAGCTGGTTAACGCCGGATCTTATCGACATTCTGTTAAGCATCCTGAAGGCCGTGGTCATTCTGCTGGTGGTTGTCACCTGCGGCGCGTTCATGAGCTTCGGCGAGCGTCGTCTGCTCGGCTTGTTCCAGAACCGCTACGGACCTAACCGCGTCGGCTGGGGCGGTTCGCTGCAGCTGGTCGCCGACATGATCAAGATGTTCTTTAAAGAGGACTGGATCCCGCGCTTCTCCGATCGCGTGATCTTTACTCTGGCGCCGGTTATCGCCTTTACCTCGCTGCTGCTGGCCTTCGCTATCGTGCCGGTTAGCCCGACGTGGGTGGTGGCCGACCTGAACATCGGCATCCTCTTCTTCCTGATGATGGCAGGCCTGGCGGTCTACGCGGTGCTGTTCGCCGGTTGGTCGAGCAATAACAAATACTCGCTGCTGGGGGCGATGCGTGCTTCCGCGCAGACCCTGAGCTACGAGGTATTTCTCGGTCTCTCCCTGATGGGCGTGGTGGCGCAGGCGGGGTCATTCAATATGACCGATATCGTCAACAACCAGGCGCATCTGTGGAACGTTATCCCGCAGTTCTTCGGCTTCGTGACTTTCGCCATCGCCGGCGTGGCGGTGTGTCACCGTCACCCGTTCGACCAGCCGGAAGCGGAGCAGGAACTGGCCGATGGTTACCACATTGAATATTCCGGCATGAAATTCGGTCTGTTCTTCGTCGGGGAATACATCGGTATCGTCACCGTTTCAGCGCTGATCGTCACGCTGTTCTTCGGCGGCTGGAATGGCCCGTGGTTACCTCCTTTCATCTGGTTCGCGCTGAAAACCGCGTTCTTCATGATGATGTTCATTTTGATCCGCGCATCATTACCGCGTCCGCGCTATGACCAGGTAATGTCCTTTGGCTGGAAGGTATGCCTGCCGTTAACGCTGGTCAACTTGTTGGTAACGGCGGCTGTCATTCTCTGGCAGGCGCAATAAGGGGTGAATTGAACATGACCTTAAAAGAATTATTGGTGGGGTTCGGCACCCAGGTCCGTAGTATCTGGATGATTGGCCTGCATGCCTTCGCCAAACGTGAAACCCGGATGTATCCGGAAGAGCCGGTCTACCTGCCGCCGCGCTATCGCGGCCGCATCGTGCTGACCCGCGATCCGGACGGTGCAGAGCGCTGCGTCGCCTGTAACCTGTGTGCGGTAGCCTGCCCGGTGGGCTGTATCTCGCTGCAGAAAGCAGAGACGGTAGACGGCCGCTGGTATCCGGAGTTCTTCCGCATCAACTTCTCACGCTGCATCTTCTGCGGCCTGTGCGAAGAAGCGTGCCCGACCACGGCGATCCAGTTGACCCCGGACTTCGAGCTGGGTGAATACAAGCGTCAGGATCTGGTGTACGAAAAAGAGGATCTGCTGATTTCCGGTCCGGGCAAATACCCGGAATATAACTTCTACCGGATGGCGGGTATGGCAATCGACGGCAAAGATAAGGGCGAAGCGGAAAATGAAGCTAAGCCAATCGACGTCAAGAGCCTGTTACCGTAAGGAGAGGGGCAATGGAATTCGCTTTTTATATCTGTGGCCTGATAGCCATCCTCGCAACCTTGCGGGTCGTCACCCACACCAATCCGGTGCATGCGCTGCTGTACCTGATTATTTCGCTGCTGGCGATTGCCGGGGTGTTTTTCTCGCTGGGCGCTTACTTCGCCGGTGCGCTGGAAATCATCGTTTACGCCGGGGCCATTATGGTGCTGTTCGTCTTCGTGGTGATGATGCTCAACCTGGGCGGCACCGAGATCGAACAGGAGCGCAAGTGGCTGCAGCCGGGGATCTGGATTGGCCCGGCCATCCTCTCCGCGGTGCTGCTGGTGGTTATCGTTTACGCCATCCTGGGCATTAACGACCAGGGTATCGACGGTGCGGCGATTAACGCCAAAGAAGTGGGCATTGCGCTGTTTGGGCCGTACGTCCTGGCGGTGGAGCTGGCCTCCATGCTGCTGCTGGCGGGCCTGGTGGTTGCCTTCCACATTGGCCGCGAAGAGCGCGCCGGCGAGGTGCTGAGCAACCGTCTGAACGACAGCGACAAACGAAAAACGGAGGAACACGCATGATCCCCTTAACACATGGACTGATCCTCGCGGCCATCCTGTTTGTGCTTGGTCTGACGGGGCTGGTGATCCGCCGCAATCTGCTGTTTATGTTGATTAGCCTGGAAATCATGATTAACGCCGCCGCGCTGGCCTTTGTGGTGGCGGGTAGCTACTGGGGTCAGGCAGATGGTCAGATAATGTATATCCTCGCCATCAGCCTCGCGGCTGCGGAAGCGAGTATCGGCCTGGCGCTGCTGCTGCAGCTCCATCGTCGCCGCCAGAACCTGAACATCGATTCAGTAAGTGAGTTGCGTGGATGAACATGCTTGCCTTAACCATTCTTTTGCCATTGATTGGCTTTGTGCTGCTGGCCTTCTCCCGCGGGCGCTGGTCGGAAAATCTTTCCGCCGCCGTTGGCATGGGCTCGGTAGGCCTGGCGGCGCTGGTCACCGCGTACGTTGGCGTCGACTTTTTCGCTAACGGCAAACAGGCGGTCAGCGTGCCGCTGTGGACCTGGATGTCGGTCGGTGATTTCAACATCGGCTTCAACCTGGTGTTGGACGGCCTGTCGCTGACCATGCTCTCCGTAGTTACCGGCGTCGGCTTCCTGATCCACATGTTCGCCTCCTGGTACATGCGCGGTGAAGAGGGATATTCCCGCTTCTTCGCCTATACCAACCTGTTTATCGCCAGCATGGTGGTTCTGGTACTGGCCGATAACCTGCTGCTGATGTACCTCGGTTGGGAAGGCGTGGGCCTCTGTTCTTACCTGCTGATCGGTTTCTACTACACCGATCCGAAGAACGGCGCCGCAGCGATGAAAGCGTTTGTGGTGACCCGCGTCGGCGACGTGTTCCTCGCCTTCGCGCTGTTCATTCTTTATAACGAACTGGGCACCCTGAACTTCCGCGAAATGGTGGAGCTGGCGCCGCAGCACTTCGCTAACGGCAGCACCACGCTGCAGTGGGCGACGCTGATGCTGCTTGGCGGCGCGGTCGGTAAATCCGCCCAGCTGCCGCTGCAAACGTGGCTTGCCGATGCGATGGCGGGTCCGACGCCGGTCTCTGCGCTGATCCACGCCGCGACCATGGTCACCGCGGGCGTCTATCTGATCGCCCGTACCCACGGCCTGTTCCTGATGACGCCGGAAGTGCTGCATCTGGTCGGTATCGTCGGGGCGGTCACCCTGGTGTTGGCGGGCTTCGCCGCGCTGGTGCAGACCGATATCAAACGCGTTCTCGCCTACTCTACCATGAGCCAGATTGGCTACATGTTCCTCGCGCTGGGCGTGCAGGCATGGGACGCGGCGATTTTCCACCTGATGACTCACGCGTTCTTTAAAGCGCTGCTGTTCCTGTCGTCTGGTTCGGTCATTCTGGCCTGCCATCACGAACAGAACATCTTCAAGATGGGCGGCCTGCGCAAATCGATTCCGCTGGTATACGTCTGCTTCCTGGTGGGGGGCGCGGCGCTGTCCGCACTGCCGCTTATCACCGCAGGCTTCTTCAGTAAGGATGAGATTCTGGCAGGCGCGATGGCCAATGGCCATATCAATCTGATGGTGGCAGGCCTGGTCGGCGCCTTTATGACCTCGCTGTACACCTTCCGGATGATTTTCATCGTATTCCACGGTAAAGAGCAAATTCACGCGCACGCAGGGAAGGGGATTACCCATCATCTGCCGTTGATTGTGCTGCTGGTACTATCCACCTTCGTTGGCGCGCTGATTGTGCCGCCGCTGGAAGGCGTACTGCCGCAGACCACTGAGCTCGCCCACGGTAGCGTGATGACGCTGGAGATTGCCTCCGGGATCATCGCCATTGCCGGGATTCTGATCGCTGCATGGCTGTGGCTGGGCAAACGCACGCTGGTGACCTCCATCGCCAACAGTGCGCCTGGCCGCTTCTTCGGTACCTGGTGGTTCCATGCCTGGGGCTTCGACTGGTTATACGACAAGGTGTTCGTAAAACCATTCCTCGGTATTGCCTGGCTGCTGAAACGCGATCCGCTGAACTCGTTGATGAATATCCCGGCGATCCTTTCCCGCTTCGCAGGCAAAGGCCTGCTGGTGAGCGAGAACGGTTATCTGCGCTGGTATGTGGCTTCAATGAGCATCGGCGCGGTGGTGGTGCTGGCGCTGCTGATGGTATTGCGTTGATTTGATCGCGCGGTTTTGCCCGGTGGCGCTTCGCTTACCGGGCCTACGAGACCGTAGGTCGGGTAAGCGAAGCGCCACCCGACACAACAAACCGCACTCAAACGTGAATGTAGTCGAATTCGTTGAAAATCGGTCCTGAACGGGACTTTAACAAGGAATAAAAATCGCCATGTTACTACCCTGGCTAATATTAATTCCCTTTATCGGCGGCTTCCTGTGCTGGCAGACCGAACGCTTTGGCGTGAAAGTGCCGCGCTGGATCGCGCTGATTACCATGGGACTGACGCTGGTGCTTGGCCTGCAGCTGTGGATGCAGGGCGGCTATTCTCTGACGCAATCCGCGGGTATTCCGCAATGGCAGTCGGAATTCGTGCTGCCGTGGATCCCACGCTTCGGCATTAGCATCCATCTGGCGATCGACGGCCTGTCGCTGCTGATGGTGGTGCTGACCGGTCTCCTCGGCGTGCTGGCGGTGCTCTGTTCGTGGCGTGAAATCGAAAAATACCAGGGCTTCTTCCACCTCAACCTGATGTGGATCCTGGGCGGCGTTATCGGCGTGTTCCTCGCCATCGACATGTTCCTGTTCTTCTTCTTCTGGGAAATGATGTTGGTGCCGATGTACTTCCTGATCGCGCTGTGGGGCCACAAAGCCTCGGACGGTAAAACGCGTATCACAGCGGCCACCAAGTTCTTCATCTATACCCAGGCGAGCGGTCTGGTGATGCTGATTGCCATTCTGGCGCTGGCCTTCGTCCACTTCAACGCCACCGGCGTGTGGACCTTCAACTATGAAGATCTGCTGAAAACCCCGATGTCTCACGGCGTGGAATACCTGCTGATGCTCGGCTTCTTCATCGCCTTCGCGGTGAAAATGCCGGTGGTGCCGCTGCACGGCTGGCTGCCGGACGCTCACTCCCAGGCGCCGACCGCCGGCTCTGTCGACCTCGCGGGGATCCTGCTGAAAACCGCCGCCTACGGCCTGCTGCGCTTTGCGCTGCCGCTGTTCCCGAATGCCTCCGCCGAGTTTGCGCCCATCGCCATGTGGCTGGGCGTGATCGGTATCTTCTACGGCGCGTGGATGGCCTTCGCCCAGACCGATATTAAACGCCTGATCGCCTACACCTCCGTGTCCCACATGGGCTTCGTGCTGATTGCTATCTACACCGGCAGCCAGCTGGCCTATCAGGGAGCGGTGATCCAGATGATTGCTCACGGTCTGTCCGCGGCGGGTCTGTTTATTCTCTGCGGCCAGCTGTACGAACGTCTGCATACCCGCGATATGCGCCAAATGGGCGGTCTGTGGAGCAAAATTAAATGGCTGCCGGCGATGTCGATGTTCTTCGCGGTCGCCACTCTGGGGATGCCGGGCACCGGTAACTTCGTCGGCGAATTTATGATCCTGTTCGGCAGCTATAAAGTGGTGCCGACGATCACCGTTATCTCCACCTTTGGTCTGGTATTCGCGTCCGTTTACTCGCTGTCGATGTTACATCGCGCTTACTTCGGTAAAGCGAAGAGCGAAGTGGCGGCGAAAGAGTTGCCGGGGATGTCCCTGCGTGAACTGTCTATCATCCTGCTGCTGGTGGTGCTGCTGGTGCTGTTGGGCTTCTTCCCGCAGCCGATCCTCGACACCTCGCATGCTGCGATGAGCAACATTCAGCAGTGGTTTGTTAATTCTGTTTCTACTACAAGGCCGTAATTCGCCATGACAATAACTCCACAACAACTGATCGCACTGCTACCGCTGCTGATCGTCGGCTTGACGGTGGTGGTTGTGATGCTCTCCATTGCGTGGCGACGCAATCATTTTCTCAATGCCACGCTGTCGGTTCTTGGACTTAACGCCGCGCTGGTCTCGCTCTGGTTCGTCGGCCAGAACGGGGCGATGGACGTCACGCCGCTGATCCGCGTTGACGGCTACGCCATGCTTTACACCGGTCTGGTGCTGCTGGCGAGCCTCGCGACCTGTACTTTCGCCTACCCGTGGCTTGAGGGTTACAAGGACAACAAAGAAGAGTTCTACCTGCTGGTGCTGATCGCCGCCCTGGGCGGCATTCTGCTGGCCGGTGCGAATCATCTGGCGGCGCTGTTCCTCGGTATTGAGCTGATTTCGCTGCCGCTGTTCGGCCTGGTTGGTTACGCCTTCCGCCAGAAGCGTTCGCTGGAAGCGAGCATCAAATACACCATCCTCTCCGCGGCAGCTTCGTCCTTCCTGCTGTTCGGTATGGCGCTGGTGTATGCGAACTCCGGCAATCTGTCCTTCCTCGCGCTGGGCAAAAGCCTGGCGGACAACATGCTGCACGAGCCGCTGCTGCTGGCGGGCCTCGGTCTGATGATCGTCGGTCTTGGCTTTAAACTGTCGCTGGTGCCGTTCCACCTGTGGACGCCGGACGTTTACCAGGGGGCGCCTGCGCCGGTCTCCACCTTCCTGGCGACCGCCAGCAAGATCGCTATCTTCGGCGTAGTGATGCGTCTGTTCCTGTACATGCCGGTGGGCAACAGCGAAGCGGTACGTGTGGTGCTGGGCCTGATCGCCTTCGCCTCTATCATCTTCGGTAACCTGATGGCGCTGAGCCAGACCAACATTAAGCGCCTGCTCGGTTACTCTTCCATCTCCCATCTCGGCTATCTGCTGGTGGCGCTGATTGCCCTGCAGAGCGGTGAAATGTCGATGGAAGCCGTTGGCGTCTACCTGGCCGGTTACCTGTTCAGCAGCCTCGGCGCGTTCGGCGTGGTCAGCCTGATGTCCAGCCCGTACCGCGGCCCGGATGCTGACTCGCTGTTCTCCTACCGCGGCCTGTTCTGGCACCGTCCGATCCTGTCGGCTGTGATGACGGTGATGATGCTCTCCCTGGCCGGTATCCCGATGACCCTCGGCTTTATCGGTAAGTTCTACGTGCTGGCCGTCGGTGTGCATGCGCATCTGTGGTGGCTGGTTGCCGCGGTGGTTGTCGGCTCGGCGATCGGTCTCTACTACTACCTGCGCGTGGCCGTCAGCCTGTATCTGAGCGCGCCGGAGCAGCTGAATCGCGATGCGCCGTCAAACTGGCAGTACAGCGCCGGCGGTATCGTGGTGCTGATCTCCGCGCTGCTGGTGCTGGTGCTCGGTATCTGGCCGCAGCCGCTGATTAGCATCGTGCAGCTGGCGACGCCGCTGATGTAAGTTGATTGACTCAATAAAAAACCGCCGGGATGGCGGTTTTTTTATGCCCGGATTTTACGCCATCTTGTAGACCATAAAGTCTTCCGCCAGCAGCGTGTTAGGGAAAATCTCCCGGCATTCCGCCAGCATACGCAGACAGCCTTCGGCATCGTAGCGCGAGCTAAAGTGGGTGGCGATCAGCGTACCGACCCCCGCTTCTTTGGCAAGCGCCGCGGTCTGCTGACTGGAAGAGTGGCCGCGGCTATTGGCTTTCTCCGCCATCGCCTGCTCAAGGGTGGTTTCGTGGACCATCACATCCGCCCCGCGAGCCATCTCCAGCGCCTGCGGGCAGGGGGCGGTATCGCCGAAGATGGCCAGCGTTTTACCCGGGGTCGCTGGCCCCAGATAGCGGCTGCCGTCGATGACCCGGCCATCTGCCAGCGTGACGCGCTGTCCGCGCTTGAGTTGATGGAACAGCGGCCCGGGAGGCACGCCATCGGCAATCAGCTGGGCGGCGTCGAGGGTGCCGGGCTTGTCATGCTGCGCAATGCGATACCCATAGCACTCCACCGGATGGCTGAGCGGATACGCGGTGACCCGATAGCCCTCTTCGTCGAACACCAGACCAGGGCCGACTTCGATGATGGTGAGCGGATAGTCGGTCCACGAACCGCTCAGGCGCAGCGCGGTCTCAACAAACTCTTTGAGTCCTTTTGGCCCGTAGAGGGTGAGGGGCAGGGAGTTTCCCTGCATCGAGCGGCTGCACAGCAGGCCGGGCAGGCCGAACAGGTGGTCGCCGTGCAGATGGGTAATAAAAATCTTATTCAGTTTGCCGGGATGGTAGGGCGTGTGAAGAAACTGATGCTGGGTCCCTTCGCCGCAGTCAAACAACCACATTTCGGCGCGGGTCGGCTGTTGCAAATTGAGTATTATCGACGTCATATTACGCGTGCGGGTCGGCACCCCGGCGGATGTCCCCAAAAAAGTTAATTCCATCGTCCAGTGTCCTCAGGGCGAGTCGCAAAGTATCAGTATATCAATAAGGAGCAGCAGATGATGACCTGGCAGGATCTCCACCATAGTGAACTCACCGTTCCCCAGCTGTATGCGCTGCTGAAATTGCGCAGTGAAGTCTTTGTCGTAGAGCAGCAGTGCGTCTATCAGGATGTCGACGGCGATGATTTGGTTGGTGAAAATCGCCATCTGCTCGGCTGGCGCGATGGCGAACTGGTGGCCTACGCGCGGATCCTCAAAAGCGAAGAGGAGTTTGCGCCGGTGGTGATTGGCCGGGTCATCGTCAGCCCCGCCGCCCGTGGTGCGAAGCTCGGCTATCAGCTGATGGAGCAGGCGCTGGCCAGCTGTCAGCAGCACTGGCCGCAAAAGGCGATTTACCTCGGGGCGCAGGCGCACCTGCAATCCTTTTACGCCCACTTCGGTTTTACGCCGGTGACCGAGGTCTATGATGAGGATGGCATCCCCCACATTGGCATGGCGCGAGAAAAGCGCACTGTCTGACTCCTCTGCACCCTCGTCCACACGCAGCTCTGACCCGGCGAGCGGGTAAGATAAAACCCGCTCCCTCATCATGGGTACTGCTATTCCGCCGTCGAACCCCTTATAATGTGGGGTTTTACTACCGTGGAGGTTTGCGTGCTGTCTGTTTCCACTGCGCTGGCCCGTTTGCAAGACGGCCTGGGCGAGTCTTTTCCAGACTTGCCCGGCACGCGAATTATCGATGTTGCTTTTCCGCTGAATGATGCCTTCGATCCGCTACTATGGTGCGGCCAGCAGGCGCAATGGCCGCAGTTTTACTGGCAGCAGCGCAATGGCGATGAGGAACTGGCGACGCTGGGGGCGGTAAAAACCTTTACCTCGCTCGACGCGGCGAACCGCTTTTTACGCCAGGTCGGCCGGCAGGATCTGCGTATCTGCGGCCTGAATGCGTTTGAACCGCAGCAGGGCAGCCTGGCGCTGCCGCGTCTGGAGTGGCGCCGGTGCGGCGGCAGGGCCGTGCTGCGGCTGGTGCTGCATAGTGATATCTCCCTGCGTGAGGATGCCGCGACGGCCCGCGCGTTTCTCGCCAGCCTGACAACCACTCAGGCGACTCCCGGCGCCATACCGCCGTTGCTGAGCGAGCGCCACTCATCCGACTATCCTCAATGGCAGGCAATGATTGCGCGGGCGACTAAGGCGATCAGCGCCGGTGAAATGGATAAAGTAGTGCTGGCGCGGGCAACCGACCTGCAGTTTGCCGCCCCGCTGGACGCCGTGAGCATCATGGCGGCTAGCCGGCGCAGCAATCTTAACTGTTTTCATTTCCTGATGGCGTTCAATGCCCGGCAGGCATTTTTCGGCTCCACGCCGGAACGGCTGTGGCGCCGGCGCGGCGCGCTGCTGCGCACCGAAGCGCTGGCGGGGACCGTCGCGAACCATCAGGAAGACGCGAAGGCGCAGCAACTGGCCGACTGGTTGATGAAAGACGACAAAAACCAGCGGGAAAACATGCTGGTGGTAGAGGATATCTGCCAGCGCCTGCAGAGTGAGGCCTCGACGCTGGACGTCCTGCCGCCGCAGGTGGTGAGGCTGCGTAAGGTGCAGCATCTCCGACGCTGCATCTGGACCGAGCTGGCGGCGCCTGACGACAGCCGCTGTCTGCTGCAGCTGCAGCCCACCGCCGCGGTGGCCGGCCTGCCGCGCCGGGCGGCGCTGGCGTTCATTCAGCGTCATGAACCGTTTTCCCGCGAATGGTACGCCGGGTCCGCCGGGTATCTGTCACTGGCGCAAAGCGAGTTTTGCGTGGCGCTGCGTTCGGCGAAAGTGAACCACGACACCCTGCGGCTGTATGCCGGGGCGGGGATCGTCAGCGGCTCTGATGCACAGCAGGAGTGGCAGGAGATAGACAACAAAGCGGCCGGGCTGCGCTCGCTGCTGTGTCCATAAAGCTTGAATGACGATGCATATCAAAACGACGTCACTTTGCCTTATCTATACTTAGCATCAATATTTGATACCGGACAATTTCATGTCAGTAAGCGCATTTAACCGACGCTGGGCGGCGGTGATCCTGGAAGCTTTAACGCGCCATGGCGTGCAGCATATCTGCATCGCGCCGGGCTCGCGCTCGACACCCTTAACCCTGGCGGCGGCGGAAAACCGCGCCTTTATCCATCATACCCATTTCGACGAACGCGGCCTCGGCCACCTGGCGCTCGGCCTGGCGAAGGCCAGCCGGCAGCCGGTGGCGGTGATAGTCACCTCCGGGACCGCCACCGCGAACCTCTATCCGGCGCTGATTGAGGCAGGGCTCACCGGTGAAAAGCTGATCCTGTTGACCGCCGACCGTCCGCCGGAGCTGATCGACTGCGGCGCGAACCAGGCTATCCGCCAGCCGGGGATGTTTGCCTCCCATCCTGCGCAGACGATTTCTTTGCCGCGTCCCTCGCAGGATATTCCTGCCCGCTGGCTGGTCTCAACCATCGACCAGGCGCTGGGCGCGCTGCACGCCGGCGGGGTGCATATTAACTGTCCGTTCGCTGAACCGCTGTATGGTGATATGGATGAGACCGGCGTGGAGTGGCAGCAGCAGCTCGGCAACTGGTGGCAGAGCGACAAACCCTGGCTGCGCCAGGCGCTGCAGTTAGAGAGCGAGAAGCAGCGCGACTGGTTCTTCTGGCGACAAAAACGCGGCGTCGTCGTGGCGGGCAGAATGAGCGCCGCGGAAGGGAAAAAGGTCGCTGAGTGGGCGCAGACCCTCGGCTGGCCGCTGATCGGCGATGTCCTGTCGCAGACCGGGCAGCCGCTGCCGTGCGCCGACCTGTGGCTGGGCAACGGCAAAGCGGTCAGCGAGCTGGCGCAGGCGCAGATCGTCGTGCAACTCGGCAGCAGCCTGACCGGCAAACGCGTGCTCCAGTGGCAGGCGACCTGCGAGCCGGATGAATACTGGCTGGTGGATAATCTGCCCGGTCGCCTCGACCCGGCGCAGCACCGCGGTCGCCGTCTGCTCTCAAGCGTTGAGCGCTGGCTCGAATTACATCCGGCGGAGAAACGCCAGCCGTGGGCGACGGTGATCCCACAGCTTGCCGGGCAGGCGTGGCAGGCTGCAGTCGCCAGCAACGAGCCTTTTGGCGAAGCGCAGCTGGCGCAGCGTATTCGGGGCTATCTGCCGGAGCAGGGCCAATTGTTTGTTGGCAACAGCCTGGTGGTGCGCCTGATCGACGCCCTGGCGCAGCTACCGGCCGGGTATCCGGTCTACAGCAACCGCGGCGCCAGCGGCATCGATGGCCTGATCGCCACTGCGGCCGGCGTGCAGCGCGCCAGCGCCCGACCGACGCTGGCCATCGTTGGCGATCTCTCCGCGCTCTACGATCTCAACTCGCTGGCCCTGCTGCGCCAGGCGTCGGCGCCGCTGGTGCTGATCGTGGTGAATAACAACGGCGGGCAGATTTTTTCTATGCTGCCGACGCCGCAGGACGAACGCCGTCAGTTCTATTTAATGCCGCAGGACGTGGATTTCAGCCACGCGGCGGCGATGTTCGGCCTGGCCTATCATCGCCCTGATGACTGGCCGTCGCTGGATGAGGCGCTGGCCGGCGCCTGGCGCAGGGCAGGGGCGACGGTGATTGAGCTGGCGGTCAATGAGACCGACGGCGCGCAGACCCTCCAGCAGCTGCTGGCGCAGGTAAGTCGCCTGTGATCCTCAGCGCTGCTGTCGACAACGGCCAGCCGGGCTATCCCTGGCTGGTGTTTCTGCACGGTTTTTCCGGCGACCGCAACGAGTGGCGGAAAGTGGGCGACGCCTTTCCCGCCTGGCCGCGGCTGTACCTCGATCTGCCGGGGCACGGCGGCTCCGCGGATATCGCGGTGCAGGACTTTGCCGGGGTCAATACTCTGCTGCAGTCTACGCTTAATAGTTACAACATACATAAGTATTGGCTGATCGGCTACTCGCTGGGCGGCCGGGTGGCAATGAACTTCGCCAGCCAGCCGCGCGCAGGCATGCGCGGGCTGATCGTTGAAGGCGGCCATCCGGGCCTGCAGGATGCAGAGGCGCGGCAGGCGCGGCGCAGCAATGACAGCGCCTGGGCGGAACGTTTTCGCCGCGAGCCGCTTGAGCAGGTCTTTGCCGACTGGTATCAGCAGCCGGTCTTCGCTTCGCTGAATGCCGCGCAGCGTGAGTCATTGGTCGCCTTACGCAGCCGGAACAACGGCGCGACGCTGGCGGCGATGCTGCAGGCAACCTCCCTTGCCGCGCAGGCCGATCTGCTCGCGTCTCTGCAGGCGCGCGATTTTCCTTTTCACTACCTGTGCGGCGAGCACGACGCGAAGTTTCGCGCCATCGCGCAGACGCTCGCGGCGGATCTCCATCTTATTCACCATGCCGGACACAACGCGCACCGGGACAACCCGGCGGCGGTGATTGCCTGTCTGGCGCAGATTCTGGCAAGTTAACTGAAGGACATTCTATGATCTCTCTTGATGAAGCAATGCTCTACGCCCCCGTTGAATGGCACGATTGCTCCGAAGGCTATACCGATATTCGCTATCACAAATCGACTGACGGGATTGCCAAAATCACCATTAATCGTCCGCAGGTGCGCAACGCCTTCCGCCCGCTGACCGTCAAAGAGATGATCCAGGCGCTGGCGGATGCCCGGTATGACGACAATATCGGCGTCATCGTGCTGACCGGTGAAGGTGAGAAAGCCTTCTGCGCCGGCGGCGACCAGAAAGTCCGCGGCGACTACGGCGGCTATCAGGACGACTCCGGCGTTCATCATCTTAACGTGCTCGACTTCCAGCGTCAGATCCGCACCTGCCCGAAACCGGTGGTGGCGATGGTGGCCGGCTACTCTATCGGCGGCGGTCACGTGCTGCATATGATGTGCGATCTGACTATCGCGGCGGAAAACGCCATCTTCGGCCAGACCGGGCCAAAAGTCGGCTCTTTCGACGGCGGCTGGGGCGCCTCCTATATGGCGCGGATCGTCGGGCAGAAAAAAGCGCGCGAAATCTGGTTCCTGTGCCGCCAGTATGACGCTCAGCAGGCGCTGGACATGGGGCTGGTGAATACCGTGGTACCGCTGGCGGATCTGGAAAAAGAGACCGTGCGCTGGTGTCGTGAAATGCTGCAGAACAGCCCGATGGCCTTGCGCTGCCTGAAAGCGGCGCTGAACGCCGACTGCGACGGCCAGGCTGGTCTGCAGGAGCTGGCGGGCAACGCCACCATGCTGTTCTATATGACGGAAGAGGGGCAGGAAGGCCGCAATGCCTTCAACCAGAAACGTCAGCCGGACTTCAGCAAATTTAAACGGAATCCATAATGCGCGTTTCGCAGGTTTACCGCTGGCAGATACCGATGGACGCGGGCGTGGTGCTGCGCGAGCGGCGGTTAAAAACCCGCGACGGGCTGTTCATCCGCCTGCAGGAGGGTGAACGCGAAGGCTGGGGCGAAATTTCTCCCCTGCCGGGATTCAGTGTCGAGACGCTGGAAGAGGCGCAAATGGCGCTGTTAGCGTGGGCACAGGCCTGGCGCGACGGCGCCGAGCCGCCGCTTCCCACGCAGCCCTCCGTCGCGTTTGGCATCAGCTGCGCGCAGGCGGAGCTTAGCGGCGGACTACCGCAGGCCGCGGATTATCGCGCGGCGCCGCTCTGCTCCGGCGATCCGGATGAGCTATTCGCCAGACTGGCGGCGATGCCCGGCGAGAAGGTCGCTAAGGTCAAAGTTGGCCTCTGGGAGGCGGTCCGCGACGGCATGGTGGTGAATCTGCTGCTGGAGGCGATCCCCGACCTGCAGCTGCGGCTCGATGCCAACCGCGCCTGGACGCCGCTCAAAGCGCAACAGTTCGCCAAATACGTTAATCCGGCGTACCGCCAGCGCATTGCTTTTCTTGAAGAACCTTGCAAAACGCGGGAGGATTCTCGGGCCTTTAGCCGCGAGACAGGGATCGCTATCGCCTGGGATGAAAGCCTGCGCGAGGCGGATTTCCGCTTTGTCGCCGAGCCGGGGGTACGTGCGGTGGTGATCAAACCGACGCTAACCGGCAGTTTGCAGAAGGTGCAGCAACAGGTCGCCGCGGCGCATGCGCTGGGGTTGAGCGTAGTGATCAGCTCGTCGATCGAGTCCAGTCTCGGCTTGACCCAGCTGGCGCGGATTGCCGCCTGGCTGACGCCGCAGACTATTCCTGGGTTGGATACGCTGTCGCTGATGGGCGCCCAGCTGGTACGGCCGTGGCCCGAAAGTGTGCTGCCGGTGCTCAACATTGATGCGCTGGAGCCGCTGCTGTGACCTTTAACGACTGGCCCTGGCGGCATTGGCGTCAGCGGCGCGGAGAGGCCCTCGCCTTACGTCTGAATAACCAGCCGCTGACCTGGCGGGAGCTATGCGCGCGGGTTGACGCGCTGGCGTCTGGTTTTGCCGCGCAGGGCGTAATGGAAGGGCAGGGCGTGGCGCTCCGGGCCTATAACCAGCCGGAAACTCTGCTGGCATGGCTGGCGCTGCTACAGTGCGGGGCGCGGGTGCTGCCGCTGAATCCGCAGCTGCCAGCGGTGTTGCTGCAGGAACTGCTGCCTGCGTTAACCGTACAGCATCAACTGGTGCTTAACGGTGATACGCTGCCGGGGAATTTACCGGCGTTAACTCTGCAGGCGGCAGAAGGCGCTTGTGCCGTTTGTTGGCATGGCGATCGGTTGGTGTCGATGACGTTGACCTCCGGTTCAACCGGCCTGCCGAAAGCGGCGGTACATAGCGCCAACGCCCATCTGGCCAGCGCGGCTGGCGTGCTGGCGCTGATGCCGTTTGCCGCAGGAGATGACTGGCTGCTGTCGCTGCCGTTGTTCCATGTCTCCGGTCAGGGGATCGTCTGGCGCTGGCTGCTGGCCGGCGCGCGACTCACGGTACGTGACAAACAGCCGCTGGCGCAGATGCTGCACGGCTGTACCCATGCTTCGCTGGTGCCGACTCAGCTATGGCGCCTGCTGAATGATGATGCTGCGGTTTCCCTCAAGGCGGTGCTGCTCGGCGGCGCGTCGATCCCGGTCGAATTGACTGAACGGGCGCGAAAGCAGGGCATACGCAGCTTCTGCGGCTATGGCCTCACCGAATTCGCCTCCACCGTGTGTGCCAAAGAGGCCGACGGCGCTGCGGATGTTGGCGAAGCGCTGCCGGGGCGAGAGGTGAAAATTGTCGCCGGCGAGATCTGGCTGCGGGCGTCGAGTATGGCCGCAGGCTACTGGCGGGATGGTCAATTGTTGTCATTAACCAACAATGAAGGCTGGTTTGCGACGCGCGATCGCGGAGCATTGCATAACGGTCGGCTGACGGTTGTTGGGCGACTGGATAACCTCTTTTTTAGCGGTGGAGAAGGTATTCAACCGGAAGAGGTCGAGCGTGTGATACTCGCCCATCCACAGGTACAGCAGGTGTTTATCGTGCCGCTGGATGATGCGGAATACGGCCAGCGCCCGGTAGCGGTGGTGGAATGCGATGACGGCTGCGAGTTGAGCGCGCTGGCGGCATGGAGCGCTGAGCGGTTAGCGCGTTTTCAGCAGCCGGTGCGTTGGCTGCGGTTGCCGGAAACGTTAAAAAACGGCGGGATTAAGATTTCGCGCCGGGCGCTGTGCGAGTGGGTCAGGCAGCAGACGCATGCGACCGTATCGTAGCCACCCGCATTATCCCGCGGCATAACGCCGGGTGGGTTGAACGCGGTATGCTGGACTAAAGTAGCCCTTTCAGGCTGAGAGTAACGCGGTTGGCGGCATTAAGATCGTAGTTTTTGAGATCTTCGGCTTTGACCCAGGCGTAATCGTCAAACTCCTCGTTGATCGTCACATCGCGATTGGCGCTCACGCAGTTGAAGATGAGATAGATCATGTAGATCGTTTCCTGATGCCCGTCGGGGTAGGTTTTGACGCGGGTATCGTCGCGAAAGCACCATGGCGCGATATGGGTAAGGATGAGTTTTTCGCCGAGCTCTTCGCGTATTTCCCGCCGCAGCGCCTCTTCAATACGTTCCCCTGGCTCCACGCCGCCGGATAAGGCCCATTGCCCGGGAAAACCCCCTCGGTCGGCGGCCATTTTGCAAAGCAGATAATGGCCTTTATTCTCGATCAGCGGGCAAACAATCGTCCTGTGGCGCATGGGTTTTCTCCTGCAGAGGGATGGGGCGGTATGCTGGTGAAATAGTTTGCGAGCCGCCTCGGTAAACTGCAAGCGAAATACAGTTCAGGTCTTGTTGAGTGCTACGTTAAGCGAAAATGATTGTATGGAGCACCGCCATGGAAAGGGCGACGAATTCCCCCCACGATGCTGTATTTAAACACCTGCTGTCGCATCGGGCGACGGCCAGGGATTTTCTGGACATTCACCTTCCCGCACCGCTGCGCGCGTTATGTAACCTGAACACGCTGCGGCTGGAGTCCGGGAGCTTTATCGACGACGAACTGCGGGCGAGTCATTCCGATATCCTTTACTCGCTGCAAACGCAGGCGGGGGAGGGCTATATCTATCTGTTGATAGAGCACCAAAGCTCGGCGGACCGCCATATGGCATTTCGCCTGATGCGCTATGCGATAGCCGCGATGCAGCGTCATCTGGATAAAGGGCATACGCAGCTGCCGCTGGTGATCCCGCTGCTGTTTTATCATGGTCGCGTTTCTCCCTGGCCTTACCCGATGTGCTGGCTGGCAGGCTTTGCCGATCCGGACATCGCGCGGCGGGTCTATGGTGAAGATTTTCCCTTAATTGATATCACTAGCACCCCGGACGATGAAATCATGCGCCACCGGCGCGTGGCGATGCTGGAGCTGCTGCAGAAGCATATTCGCCAGCGGGATTTGATGGACCTGCATGAGCAACTGGTCAGGCTCCTGGCGCTGGGATACACTAGCCGCAGGCAGCTTAAGACGCTGTTGCACTATTTATTACAGGCAGGAAACGCCGCCGATCCGGTTGCTTTTTTGCGCCATCTTGCGCAAAACGTTCCCCGGCGGCCGCATAAGGAGACGCTAATGAATATTGCCCAGTTTCTGGAACAACGCGGCCATCAGCAAGGATTAAAGCAAGGTCTTGAACAAGGTCTACAGCAAGGTATCGAACAAGGTATCGAGCAAGGTGAGCAGCAGACCGCGGAGCGTATCGCCCGGGCGATGCTTGCTAACGGACTCGACCTGTCGCTGGTGGCGAAACTGACCGGCCTCGCCCCGGAATGTCTGGCCCGGCTGCAGCATTAATTATTCCCTTATCCACCCGCGCCGCGCCGATCGTGCGGCGCCAGCTCTCTGTTTTCGTCAATGTGTCAGCGTTAATCATAATAAACATGAATATTACTGGCGTTGAATAGGCTGTTCGTGGTTCTGGCAACGCTCGATGCCGTAAAAATACGCAACTGGTTACACTCTTGTGAAAATTCATTTCGCCAGGTCATTGATTCCTGATGGGTGCGCAGTAGAATTTTCAGGTTTTTTCGGGACTTCTTTGATTTTAATTTTCTGGATAGAGTAAATAATGAAAAAAAGCATTTTTATGGCGCTGGCGGGCGTGATGATGGTTTCTTCGGCGGCCCATGCGATTAGCGTTACCGGTGAAGCCGGCGAGCATTACACCAACCTTGGCGTCGGCTTCGGCACCGAGTCCACCGGCCTGGCCGTTTCGGGTAACTGGCTGCACAGCGATAACGACGGCGACGCCGCGGGTTTAGGCCTGGGACTCAATATTCCGCTGGGGCCGTTCCTCGCGACCGTGGGTGGTAAAGGTATTTACACCAATCCGAAACAGGGCGATGAAGGTTATGCGGCCGCGGTCGGCGGCGGCCTGCAGTGGAAAATCGGCGACAGCTTCCGCCTGTACGGCGATTATTACTACTCTCCGGATTCGCTCTCCAGCGGCATTGATAGCTACCAGGAAGCCAACGTCGGCGCCAGCTGGACCATTATGCGTCCGCTTAGCATCCAGGCCGGCTACCGTTACCTGAACCTGGCGGGCAAAGATGGCAACCGCGATAACACCATCGCCGACGGCCCATACATCGGCGCCAGCGCCAGCTTCTAATCTCTTCCGGCGCGGCATCTTCTTGCTGCGCCAGATTTTCCTCCTCGTCAGCATCCCGCTTTGCGTTATAGTATTTCTCACCTGGCAGGCAAGGAGTGAGCAATGTTGAATGTGGAAATGCTGTCCACCGGCGATGAAGTGTTGCATGGTCAAATTATTGATACTAATGCGGCATGGCTGGCGGATTTCTTTTTTAATCAGGGTTTACCGTTAACGCGCCGCAATACCGTTGGCGACGATCTCGATGCGCTGGTGGCGATTCTGCGCGAACGCAGCGAACAGGCGGATGTGCTGATCGTCAACGGCGGCCTCGGCCCAACCAGCGACGACCTGAGCGCGCTGGCCGCCGCCACTGCGAAAGGCGAAGGGCTTATTTTGCATCCGGAGTGGCTGGAAACCATGACCCGCTTTTTTGCCGAGCGCGGCAGGCCGATGGCGGAAAGCAACCGTAAGCAGGCGGAAATCCCGGCCAGCGCCGAGATGATCAACAACCCGGTCGGTACGGCCTGTGGCTTTGCCATCCAGCTCAACCGCTGCCTGATGTTTTTCACTCCCGGGGTCCCCTCTGAATTTAAGGTGATGGTCGAGCAGGAAATTTTACCGCGCCTGCGCCAGCGCTTTACGCTGCCGGACCCGCCGGTATGCCTGCGTTTGACCACCTTTGGCCGCTCGGAGAGCGAGCTGGCGCAAAGTCTTAATCCGCTGACGCTGCCTCCGGGCGTGGTGATGGGTTACCGCTCGTCGATGCCGATCATTGAACTCAAGCTAACCGGACCGGCCAACCAGCGCGACGCCATGCTGGCCCTGTGGCCGGAGGTGCGTAAGGTGGCTGGCGACAGCCTGATTTTCGAAGGTACGGAAGGGTTACCCGCGCAAATCGCCCGCTGTCTGCAGGAGCGGCAGCTGAGCCTGACGCTCAGCGAGCAGTTTACCAGCGGCCTGCTGGCGCTCCAGCTGTCCCGCGCCGGCGCGCCGCTGCTGGCCAGCGAAGTCGTTCCGGCGCAGGAGGAGACGCTGGCGCAGGCGGCCCGCTGGGCGGCCGAGCGGCGCATAAACCATTTTGCCGGCCTGGCTCTGGCGGTGAGCGGTCAGGAAAACGATCATCTTAACGTGGCCCTGGCCACCCCGGACGGCACCTTCGCGCTGCGGGTGAAGTTTAGCGCCACCCGCCACAGCCTGGCGGTACGCCAGGAAGTCTGCGCTATGATGGCGTTAAACATGCTGCGTCGCTGGCTGAATGGTCAACCGCTGGCCAGCGAACATGGCTGGATTAACGTGGTGGATTCCCTCTCGCTGTAAGTCATTCCCCCCGGCGCACCGTATCCTCGGGGCGCCGGTCGTCCAACCTGTTGTACTCCTCTGAAAAAATTCTGTGCGTTAAGTCGCAATTTTCTGCTGCGAACGGTCCAGTATACGGGAAAACGATTGCCCCGCGATGTCGCTCACACTTTACCGCCCGGACAATCGCAACACTGATTCCAGTATTCAGGATTGGAGTCCAGTATGTTGGAATCAACGAAAGTCCCGGCGCTGACCCGCGCGATTGAGATCCTCAATTTAATTGGCCGCATCGGCCCCTGCAGCGCGGCGACGATAATAGCGGAGCTGGGGATCCCGAAAAGCACGGTGTATCTGCTGCTGGGCGAGCTGAAAAAGCAGCGCTTCATCAGTATGGATAATCAGGATAACTACTGCCTGTGGACCAAGCTGGTGGAGCTGGCCGGGCAGGCGCTGAGCAAAATGGACCTGCGCGAGCTGGCGCGGCCGCGCCTCACCCGGCTGATGGATGAGTGCGGCCTGCTTTGTCACTTGGGCATTATCGATCAGGGTAACGCCTACTACATTCTGAAAATTGAGTCTCCCGCCACCATCAGCGTGCGCTCGCATGAGGGTAAGAGCCTGTCTCTTTACCGCTCCGGGATCGGCAAATGTTTGCTGGCCTGGCAGCCCGCCAGCGTTCAGGCGTCGATTATCGAAGACCTACAGTGGGAGCGGGCCACGCCAACGACCATCACCGATGCTCAACAGCTGCGGGAGGAGCTGGGGCGGATCCGCGCCCGGGGCTGGAGCTTTGATAATGGCGAGGACTATCCGGATGTGCGCTGCGTGGCTGCCCCGGTATTTAACGCCAATAACGACCTGACCGCCGCCATCTCGGTGGTGGGTACCCGTCTGCAAATCAATGAAGACAATCGCGATTACCTGGCTGGTAAGGCGATTGCCTGCGCGAAAGATATTTCACGTCTGCTGGGGTGGAAAAGCCCCTTCGAACAACTCGCCTCATCATAAGGAGAACATCATGACCCTACCGAAAATTAAACACGTCCGCGCCTGGTTCATCGGCGGCGCCACAGCAGAGCAGGGCGCCGGCGGCGGCGATTACCATGACCAGGGGGCTAACCACTGGATTGACGATCATATCGCCACCCCGATGAGCAAATATAAACAGTATGAGCAGTCCCGGCAGTCGTTTGGCATCAACGTGCTGGGGACGCTGATTGTGGAAGTGGAAGCCGACAACGGACAGACCGGCTTTGCGGTGTCGACGGCCGGGGAGATGGGCTGCTTTATCGTCGAAAAACATCTCAACCGCTTTATCGAAGGCAAATGCGTCAGCGATATCAAACTGATCCATGACCAGATGCTTAACGCCACCCTTTACTACGCGGGATCCGGCGGCCTGGTGATGAATACCATCTCCTGTGTCGACCTGGCGCTGTGGGACCTGTTCGGGAAAGTGGTTGGCCTGCCGGTCTACAAACTGTTGGGTGGGGCGGTGCGCGACGAAATCCAGTTCTATGCCACCGGCGCACGTCCGGACCTGGCGCAGGAGATGGGCTTTATCGGCGGCAAAATGCCTACCCACTGGGGGCCGCACGATGGCGACGCCGGGATCCGCAAAGACGTCGCCATGGTGGCGGATATGCGCGAAAAATGCGGCCCGGATTTCTGGTTAATGCTGGACTGCTGGATGAGCCAGGACGTTAACTATGCCACCAAACTTGCCCATGCCTGCGCCCCTTATAACCTCAAGTGGATCGAAGAGTGCCTGCCGCCGCAGCAGTATGAAGGCTATCGCGAGCTGAAGCGCCAGGCGCCTGCCGGGATGATGGTGACCAGCGGCGAGCACCACGGCACGCTGCAGTCCTTCCGCACCCTGTCGGAAACCGGCATCGATATTATGCAGCCCGACGTCGGCTGGTGCGGCGGCTTAACCACCCTGGTGGAGATCGCGGCCATCGCCAAAGCGCGCGGGCAGCTGGTAGTGCCCCACGGCTCGTCGGTTTACTCACATCATGCGGTGATCACCTTCACCAACACGCCGTTCAGTGAGTTTCTGATGACCAGTCCGGACTGCGCCACGCTGCGCCCGCAGTTCGACCCGATCCTGCTCGGCGAGCCGGTGCCGGAGAGAGGGCGCATTCATAAATCGGTCCTGGATAAACCCGGCTTTGGCGTCGAGCTCAATCGCGACTGCAACCTGAAGCGTCCTTATCAACACTGATTGCGTCAGGCCGCCCGGCGGCCCGCGCCTGAGGATATTATGATGAGCAACACTCTGCTGGAGAGCGTGGTGAAGAAAAACCGCGCCCGCTTAATCCCCTTTATGCTGGCGCTGTACGTGCTGGCGTTTCTTGACCGTTCTAATATCGGTTTCGCCAAAGAGACCTACCAGCTGGATACCGGACTCAGCAATGAGGCCTACGCGCTGGGGGCCGGTATCTTCTTTGTGGTCTATGCCTTCCTCGGGGTGCCGGCCAATCTGCTGATGCGCAAATTTGGCGCCAGGCGATGGATCGGCTGCACCACGCTGCTGTGGGGCGTGCTGTCGGCGGCGATGGCGTGGGCGGATACGGAAGCGAAATTCCTGCTGGTACGTACCCTGCTGGGCGCGGCGGAGGCGGGCTTCTTTCCCGGAATGATCTACCTCACTTCACAGTGGTTTCCCCAGCAAAACCGCGCCAGCATTATGGGGCTGTTTTATATGGGCGCGCCGCTGGCCCTGACGCTGGGATCGCCTTTATCCGGTGCGCTGCTGGAGATGCATGGATTTATGGGCCATCCCGGCTGGTTCTGGATGTTTGTCATTGAAGGCCTGCTCGCCGTCGCCGCGGGAGCGTTCACCTTCTTCTGGCTGGACGATTCGCCGCAGCATGCCCGCTTCCTGAGCGCAGCGGAGAAACAGGCGCTGATAAGCGAGCTGGCGCGCGAGGAGGAGAAAAAGATTGCCTCGCGCCTGTCCGATGCGCTGCGTAACGGGCGGGTCTGGCAGCTGGCGCTGATTTATCTGACCATTCAGGTGGCGGTCTATGGTCTGATTTTCTTCCTGCCCACCCAGGTTGCTGCGCTGCTGGGCACCAAAGTCGGCTTCGTTGCCTCGGTGGTGACGGCCATCCCGTGGGTGGCGGCGCTGTTTGGCACCTGGCTTATCCCTCGCTACTCCGATCGCACCGGCGAGCGACGCAATATTGCCGCCCTGACGCTGCTGGCGGCGGCGGTCGGGATTGCAGTGTCCGGACTGGTGGCGCCGGTGCTGGCTATCATCGCGCTGTGCGTGGCGGCGGTCGGGGTGATCGCCGTGCAGCCGGTCTTCTGGACGATGCCGACGCAGCTGCTGTCCGGCACGGCGCTGGCCGCAGGGATTGGCTTTGTTAACCTGTTTGGCGCCATCGGTGGTTTTCTGGCGCCGATCGTGCGCGTGCAGGCCGAAACGTTGTTCGCCAGCAGCGCCGCCGGACTGTTAACCCTGGCCGGCGTCGCCATTGTCGGGGTGGTCATTATCTTTTCATTGAGCCTTACCCGCGCGGTACCCCAGCGCGGCAGCGTACAGCATTGAATAAAGGAATCGCTATGAACGCACTGTTATCTAACCCCTTCAAACGGGGATTATTACGCGGTGAGACGCAAATCGGCCTGTGGCTGAGCTCCACCTCATCCTACATGGCGGAGATCGCTGCGACGTCGGGATACGACTGGCTGCTGATCGACGGCGAGCATGCCCCGAACACCATTCAGGATCTTTATCATCAGCTGCAGGCGATTGCCCCCTATGCCAGCCAGCCGGTCATTCGCCCGGTCGAGGGCAACCGCAGCCTGATAAAACAGGTGCTGGATATTGGCGCCAGAACCTTGCTGGTGCCGATGGTCGATACCGCCGAGCAGGCTCGGGAGGTGGTCTCAGCGACCCGTTATCCCCCCATCGGGAGCCGCGGCGTTGGCGCCGGCGTGGCGAGAGCGGCGCGCTGGGGAAGGGTGGAGAATTATATGGCGGAGGCGAATGACGAACTCTGTCTGCTGATTCAGGTCGAGAGCCGAACCGCGCTGGAGAACCTGGACGCTATTCTCGAGGTGGACGGCATTGACGGGGTGTTCATCGGTCCGGCGGATCTCTCCGCCTCGCTGGGCTACCCGGACGATGCCGGTCACCCTGACGTGCAGCGGGTGATCGAGCAGAGCATCCGGCGCATTCGCGCGGCGGGGAAAGCGGCCGGATTTCTGGCGGTCGACCCGGCGATGGCGGAAAAATGTCTTGCCTGGGGGGCCAACTTTGTCGCCGTCGGGGTGGATACCATGCTGTATACCCAGGCGCTGGACCGCCGGCTGGCGATGTTTAAATCTGCCAGCGCCCAGCCGCAAGAGAAAACGAGCTATTGACGGCACAGGCTGGCGCTGGGCTCAGACGAGCGCCTGCGCCAGCACCGTCAGCGGATGCTCGCAGCGTTTGCTGGTGGACATCTCAATCTGCCATTTGCAGGTCTCGCAGTCGGTGACGACGAGGTCGGCCCCGCTCTCCTCAATCTGACGGAACAGCGGGGCGCCGATAGCCTGGGATACCGCGTAATTCTCAGTTTTAAACCCGTAGGTGCCTGCGATGCCGCAGCACTGTGAATCCAGCACCTCCAGCTGCAGGCCGGGGATCAGCCGCAGCAGCTCGAGGGTATACAGCGACCAGCCCATCTTTTCCATATGACACGGGGTGTGATAGACCACCTTCAGCGGCAGCGGGCGCAGCGGTAGCGTCCTGCCGGCAGCCAGCTGTTTCCAGATCCAGCGGGTGGCAAGCTCGACGCGATCGCGAAGATCGCTGTTATCGACATCGAGGAGATGGGGGTATTCATCACGTAGCGTAAAGGCGCAGGTCGAGGAGGTGGCAATGATCGGTAGCGTGTTTTCCCGCATCGCGGCGACGTTGCTCTGCGCCTGCTTACGCGCCTTGTCGAAAAAACCGTTGGCGATCAGCGGTACGCCGCAGCATTTTTCTTTTGATAACAACTGCACCCCGGTACCCAGCGCGTTGACGACGCGAATCAGATCTTTACCCAACTGTGGATGGTTATAGTTGACGTAGCAGCCATGAAAGAAAGCCACCTGTTCGCTGTACTGCTTCTGACGGGCGGCGAGCTGGCGGTAAGCGCGGCGGAAGGTGCCGAAACCATATTTCGGCAGCGTACGCCGGTGATCGATGTTGAGCGTCGCGTCGAGCAGACGGCGCACCGGTTTTAAGCCGGTGGCGGCGTTGACCAGGGGGGCAAAGGGGGTGGAAAGGGTACCCATCAGGTCGGTATGGCTGAGGATGGCGTCGCGCAGGGTCGGCTTTTGCTGGCCGTACTGTGCCCGGGCGCGTTGAATGATATCGCCAATTTTCACATCCGACGGGCAGGCGACCTCGCAGCGCTTGCAGTTAATGCAGTACTTCAGCGCCTCGTCGTACAGCGCGCCATCCTTCAGACGCAGGCGTTCGCCGTCCGGCCCCGCTTGTTTCGGGCCGGGATAGCGCGGATTGACCCGACTTACCGGGCAGGTGGTGGTACAGACCGTGCACTTAATGCAGCTTTCAAAACGGGTATCGTTCATGGCCGGCCTCCGGCAAGGGCGTGGATCTGTCTGGCGGCGTGCAGCGCGGTAACGGCGCAGACGCCGCCGCCACAGCCGAGCTGAATGGCATCGAACCCGCCGAGCAATGAGCCGATGGCGAACAGATTATGGAACGGCTGCCCGCCCAGCAGGGGGCGCAGCAGGGCATCGGTTTTCACGCCGAAGCGCTGCCACGGTTGTGAGGCGAAGAAATCGCGCTGGTACCAGCTTTCCCGTGGCAGAGTCTGGTGAAGGTCGAGGCCGAGGATCGGCTCGCGCACGCTATCGCGAGTGGCGACAAGACCGTTGCTGAAAAAGCTGCCGCTGGCCAGCACGGTAAAGCGCGGACGCAGCGCAATATCGCCGTGATTTCGCGTCCAGACCGCCTCGACGGCGTTCTGTCGATGGCTGATTTTCACCACCTCATCGCCTGCGAGCCAGGCGCCGCCCTCGCGAATGAACTGGCGTTGCAGCTGAGAATGCAAACGCATCCCGGGAACCGAGGGCGGCAGCGTCGGCAGCAGACGCAGCGGGCAGGGTAGACGCGCCTGCAGCCAGTGGTACAGGCGATCGTCGGCGAGGCCAAAACAGGCGGGCATGATCAGCAGGTCATACTGCTGCGCCAGCGGTAGCAGCGCTGCATGCAGGGCCGGCCACATATTCTCATCATCCAGGACGCGGGCGATATTGGCGGCGCGAAACTCGGTCGGGTTATCACGCAGCACATCCAGCAGCGGTAACTCGATTTCCACCGCCGCGGCGGTAACTCCGTGTTGACCGAGCGCGGCGGCGGCGAGATGCGGCTGAAAATCAGCAAAGCCGCTGATCCCCACCAGACAGGCGCCCTGCGACGGCAGGGGCTCGACAGGCACCTCAAGGGGCGACAGCCATGCCGGGCGCAACGTCCCCAGCGGCGTTACCCGCCGGTGCGGCCGGCGCGCATCGCCCTGCATCACCGCGCCGCAGGCGGCCAGCAGGGCTTCGGTCTGCGTAGCGTATTCGAGTACCGCCTCGGCGCCGAGCCGGGAATAAGGGTGTTCAGGAAGCTGTTCAGCGAGTTGCTGCAGACCTTGTGCGACGTCAGTGACGTGATCGCCGTTGGGCAGCGCCGAGAGCAGGTCTAACGACGCGGAGGAAAAATGCAGCGCGCTCTGCCCGCGGCTGATGATGACGCTGCGCAGGCCGTGCTGATTCAGGGCCAGCCCGCACAGCAGGCCGGCGAGCCCACCGCCGATAATCGCGCAATCAAACTTCATCCCGGTGCTCCTGTGGCAATCCGCACAGGCCGAGGTAGACCCAGCGGGTGAATTCGCTTTCGCGCAGCGCATCGCCCCAGGCGATGGGCTGCACGCCCTTCCAGCGTTCATTGAGAAATTCCGAGAGCTGGGTTAACGACTGCGCGGGCGTGGTGACGTTAAAGCGCTGCAGCAGGCCGGCAGCGCGGCAGGCGCAGAGTTCCCCCTGACAGGTCCCCATGCCAATCCGGGTGCGGCGGCGCAGGTCGAGCAGGGTGTTGACCGCCAGGTTTTCCACCGCGTATTTCACTTCACCGGCAGTGACGGCTTCACATTCGCAGACCAGGCTACGGTGCTGGCGGCTGTCGCCAAGCCAGGACGGGGTGCGATCGCCGTGACGGTAGACGGCCGAGCCGCGCAGCGGGGTGGGGAGGGAGATAATCTTTTGCAGGGTACTTTCCGTTGGCTCCTGTGAACCGGGCAGCGGGGCTTCGGCCGTGGTACAGGGGGTGGTGTTTCCCAGCTTACGACAGACGGCGTCGGTGGCCCACTCGGCCATCAGGCGATAGGTCATCAGCTTGCCGCCGGTGATGGTAATGAAGCCTTCCATACCGTCACGCTGGGCATGGTCGAGCAGGACGATGCCGCGGCTGACGCTGCGCCCGCTGGGATCGTTATCGCTGGCCACCAGCGGGCGGACGCCGGAGTAGGCGCGGAGGATCCGGGTGCGGCCCATGACCGGCGCCAGCTTTTCCCCTTCGCGGAGCAGGGTATCGACCTCCGCCGCTGTTACCCGGTTGTCGTCAATTTCGTCATAAGGAATATGCATTGAGGTAGTGCCGATCAGCGAGATGGTATCGCCGGGCACCAGAATATCGGCGTCGGCCGGCTTACGGCAGCGGTTGATCACCAGGTTGTTAATCCGATGATCGAGGATCAGCAGCGATCCCTTCGCCGGGAACATGGTGATGCGCAGGTCGGCATATTCCGCAATACGCTGCCCCCAGATCCCGGCGGCGTTAACCACCATCCCGGCGTACAGAGTGCGGGCCTGGTGAAGTTGGCGGTCGTATACCTGGACGCCGCAGACGCGATCGCCCCGGCGCAGCAGGCCTGTTACTTCGCAGCCGGTAAGGATCTGCGCGCCGTGTTCGCGGGCGTCGAGCATATTGGCCGCGGTGAGGCGAAACGGGTCGATGGTACCGTCCGGGACCTGCACCGCGCCCAGCAGCGTCGGGTTGACGGCGGGCTCCCGGCGCAGCGCTTCCTGCGGCGAGAGCGGCGTGGCCTCTATGCCAGCCTGCTGACAGGCGTCGATAAAGGTTTGCTGCCATGCCAGGTCATCTTCAGGCAGGGTGATAAACAGCCCATTGGTCGGTTCAATACAGTGGCGGGCGATGCGGCGCAGAATGCGGTTCTCACTGATGCATTCGCGGGCGGATTCGTTGTCGGTCACCGCGTAGCGGGCGCCGCTGTGCAGCAGTCCATGATTCCGGCCGGTCGCCCCGGTGGCGATATCATGGCGCTCAATGAGCAGCGTTCGTAATCCGCGCCGGGCGCAGTCGCGGGCGATACCGGCGCCGGTTGCTCCGCCGCCGATGATAATGACCTCGCTATCAAGACGTCCCGTCATCTTCAGCTCCTCTGCTTTCGTTTAACGCCATTTAGCCACAAATAGTAAGGTTATTGTTTGATTTCGAGCATATTCGCGCGTTATTTGAGCGTGTTATGTGATTTCGTGCTCACATTGGAACGTTTTGTCATATTTCTGTAACAAATTGTGCGATGTTTCACAGTATCAACTCTACGTATTGCCTACCATCGCGACCATATTTGAAGTTGGTGATTAATCTGGGATTTTGTCGTGACGTCAGTAGAAAACAGCAAGGGCCACGGAGGCTGATATGTTAAGTATTTTTAAACCCGCCGCGCATAAAGCGCGTTTGCCAGCAGCGGAGATTGACCCGCTATATCGCCGATTACGCTGGCAGATTTTTATTGGCATCTTTTTTGGTTATGCCGCCTACTATTTGGTTCGTAAGAACTTTGCCCTGGCGATGCCTTATCTTATCGAGCAGGGGTTCTCTCGTGGCGACCTCGGCTTCGCCCTTTCCGGTATCTCCATCGCCTATGGATTTTCGAAATTCATCATGGGATCGGTCTCTGACCGCTCGAATCCGCGCATTTTCCTGCCGGCTGGCTTGATCCTAGCCGCGCTGGTGATGCTGGTGATGGGCTTCGTGCCGTGGGCGACGTCCAGCATCATGATAATGTTCGTGCTGCTGTTCCTCTGCGGCTGGTTCCAGGGGATGGGCTGGCCGCCGTGCGGCCGGACCATGGTGCACTGGTGGTCGCAGAAAGAGCGCGGTGGGATTGTCTCGGTGTGGAACTGCGCGCATAACGTCGGCGGCGGCATTCCGCCGCTGCTGTTCCTGTTAGGGATGGCGTGGTTTAACGACTGGCACGCGGCGCTGTATATGCCGGCATTCGGCGCCATTCTGCTGGCGATTTTCGCCTTTGCGATGATGCGCGACACCCCGCAGTCCTGCGGTCTGCCGCCGATTGAAGAATATAAAAACGACTACCCGGACGATTACAGCGAAAAGCACGAAGAAGAGCTGACGGCGAAGCAGATCTTTATGCAATACATTCTGCCGAACAAGCTGCTGTGGTACATCGCTATCGCTAACGTCTTCGTTTATCTGCTGCGCTACGGCATTCTCGACTGGTCGCCGACCTACCTGAAAGAAGTTAAACACTTCGCGCTGGATAAATCCTCCTGGGCCTATTTCCTGTACGAGTACGCGGGGATCCCGGGCACGCTGCTGTGCGGCTGGATGTCGGACAAAGTGTTTAAAGGCAACCGCGGCGCCACCGGCGTGTTCTTTATGACCCTGGTGACCATCGCCACTGTCGTTTACTGGCTGAACCCGCCGGGTAATCCGGGCGTCGATATGGCCTGTATGATCATCATTGGCTTCCTGATCTACGGCCCGGTGATGCTGATTGGTCTGCATGCCCTCGAGCTGGCGCCGAAAAAAGCCGCCGGGACCGCCGCGGGCTTCACCGGCCTGTTCGGCTATCTTGGCGGTTCCGTGGCCGCGAGCGCTATCGTCGGCTACACCGTCGATTTCTTCGGCTGGGACGGCGGCTTTATGGTGATGATCGGCGGCAGCGTGCTGGCGGTTATCCTGCTGGTTATCGTGATGCTCGGTGAACGTCGCCATCACCAACAGCTGAAACAAGCCTAAGGAGCGGCGATGAAAATGAAACTTACCGCGCTGATGAGCGGAATGATTCTGTCCAGTTCGGCGCTGTGCTTCAGCGCGACAGCGGCTGATAAAATGGTCATCGCCCACCGCGGCGCCAGCGGGTATCTGCCGGAACATACCCTGCCGGCGAAAGCGATGGCTTACGCTCAGGGGGCGGATTACCTTGAGCAAGACCTGGTGATGACCAAAGACGACCGGCTGGTGGTGTTACACGACCACTATCTCGATCGGGTGACTGACGTTGCGCAGCGTTTCCCGCAGCGGGCGCGTAAAGATGGCCGTTTCTACGCCATCGACTTTACCCTGGACGAGATTAAGTCGCTGAAGTTCACCGAAGGTTTTGAGCCGAAAAATGGTAAGAACGTGCAAACCTATCCCGGGCGATTCCCGATGGGCAAATCCGATTTCCGTATTCATACCTTTGAAGAGGAGATTGAGTTTGTCCAGGGGCTGAATCATTCCACCGGCAAAAACATCGGTATCTACCCGGAAATCAAAGCGCCGTGGTTCCACCACCAGGAAGGCAAAGATATTGCCGCCAGCACATTGAAGGTGCTGAAGGAATATGGCTATACCAGCAAGCAGGATAAGGTTTATCTGCAGTGCTTTGACGCCAACGAGCTCAAACGCATTAAAAATGAGCTGGAGCCGAAGATGGGGATGGATCTCAATCTGGTGCAGCTCATCGCCTATACCGACTGGAATGAAACCCAGCAGAAACAGGCCGATGGTAAGTGGGTGAACTACAGCTATGACTGGATGTTCAAGCCAGGGGCGATGGCGCAGATTGCGCAGTACGCGGACGGCATCGGCCCGGATTACCATATGCTGGTAGCGGAAGGCTCGAAGCCGGGGGCGGTGAAGCTGACGGCGATGGTGAAAGAGGCGCATGCCAGCCATCTGCAGGTGCATCCGTACACCGTGCGCGCGGATCAGTTGCCGGAGTACGCGACTAACGTTAATCAGCTCTATGACGTACTGTATAACCAGGCGGGCGTCGACGGCTTATTTACCGATTTCCCGGATAAAGCGGTGCAGTTCCTGGACGCGAAACGCTAAAAAGCCGGGTGGCGGCTACGCCTTACCCGGCGTACGAACTGCGGTTTTGTTGACACTGTTCTCGGCGTGCAACGATTTCGACCCGGGAATAACGTTTGTTCTATGTTATTTCCTGGAAGATTGCGCTCCCGATATTTCTTCTGCGTTATGCCTTTCATAGCGCAGGGAGCGCACAGGGGGAGGCCAGTCGCCGCCTCCCCCTGTACCCCCGGGCTCCGGCCAGCAAAATCGCCGCTGCGCGGTCCCTTCGACTTATCCCTGCAGGCTTCGGGTCGGGCCGAGGTAGCGTCCATGCAAAACACGGCCCTCAGCCCGCATCCATGCGGGCTGCCCCGGCCTTCCGGGAACGTCTCAGCGATTTTGAGGCCGTCAACACCGGCAGTTTCAGCAGCCCAGGGCGGCAGTGCGTAAACGGCCGGTCCTGGAACAGTAGGTCAGGTAAGCGTAGCGCCACCTGACAAGACTACATCTCGATCTCAATATCGCCTTTCGCCCGGCAGCAGCAGGGCAAAATTTCTCCTGGCTGGATAAAGGCCAGCGGCTCGGTCAGCCAGTCAACCTGGCCGGAGACCAGGCGCGTGCGGCAGGAGCCGCAGTAGCCTTCGCGGCACTGATATTCGACGTCGATATTATGCGACTCCAGCGCCGCCAGCAGGGAAGGGTGTTCATCCTGACACTCAAGGCGAGTGTCAGAGATTTTCAGGAAGATCCGCTTCATTACAGCTGGAAGTTACTCAGATCGTCGGCATCGACTTCAGAATCGATCTGGCCGACGAGATAAGAACTGACTTCCACTTCCTGCGGCGCCACCTGAACGTTGTCGGAGACCAGCCAGGTGTTGATCCATGGGATCGGGTTGGAGCGGGTCTGGAACGGCAGATCGAGGCCCACCGCCTGCATGCGGATATTGGTGATGTACTCGACGTACTGGCAGAGAATATCTTTATTCAGGCCGATCATCGAGCCGTCGCGGAACAGGTAGTCCGCCCACTCTTTCTCCTGCTGCGCCGCCAGCACGAACAGGTCATAGCACTCCTGCTTGCACTCTTCGGCGATTTCCGCCATTTCCGGATCGTCGCTGCCGGAGCGCAGCAGGTTCAGCATATGCTGGGTGCCGGTCAGGTGCAGCGCTTCATCGCGGGCGATCAGGCGGATAATTTTGGCGTTGCCTTCCATCAGTTTGCGTTCGGCAAAGGCGAAGGAGCAGGCGAAGCTGACGTAGAAGCGGATCGCTTCCAGGGCATTAACGCTCATCAGGCACAGATAGAGTTTCTTTTTCAGCTCGCGCAGATTCACGGTCACGGTTTTGCCGTTGACGGTGTGGGTGCCTTCGCCCAGCAGATGCCAGTAGCTGGTCATCTCGATCAGCGAATCGTAATAGTGAGAGATGCCTTCCGCACGTTTCTGGATCTGCTCGTTGGTGACGATGTCGTCGAACACGGTCGCCGGGTCGTTGACGATGTTGCGGATGATGTGAGTGTACGAACGCGAGTGAATGGTTTCGGAGAAGGCCCAGGTTTCTACCCAGGTCTCCAGCTCCGGGATGGAGATCAGCGGCAGCAACGCCACATTCGGGCTACGGCCCTGGATGGAGTCGAGCAGCGTCTGGTACTTCAGGTTGCTGATGAAAATATGTTTTTCGTGTTCCGGTAGCGCCTGGTAGTCGATGCGATCGCGGGAAACGTCAACCTCTTCCGGGCGCCAGAAGAAGGAGAGCTGCTTTTCAATCAGCTTTTCAAAGATGTCGTATTTTTGCTGATCGTAGCGGGCCACGTTAACCGGCTGGCCAAAAAACATAGGTTCCAGCAGCTGATCGTTTTTCGTCTGTGAAAAAGTGGTGTATGCCATTGAAGTAAGTCCTGTTGAACTGTATTGCCCGGCAGGAATGGGTTGGCCGGGCCTACACAAACGTAGGCCGGGTAAGCGTAGCGTTACCCGGCAAAAATACCTTAGATCTTACAAGCGCCGCTTTCGCAGCCGTCGTCCTGAATGGACGGGGCCAGGTCATCCTGAGCGTCTTCAGCGCCATCACGGGTATTGTGATAGTACAGCGTTTTGACGCCGAATTTATAGGCGTTGAGCAGGTCTTTGAGCAACTGCTGCATCGGCACTTTTCCGGACGGGAAGCGCGTCGGATCGTAGTTAGTGTTGGCAGAGATCGACTGGTCGATAAACTTCTGCATGATACCCACCAGCTGCAGATAACCGTCGTTGTTCGGCATCTCCCACAGCAGCTCGTAGGCGTTCTGCAGGTTTTCGTAATCCGGCACCACCTGGCGCAGGATACCGTCCTTGGACGCTTTGATACTCACGTGGCCGCGCGGCGGCTCAATGCCGTTGGTGGCGTTGGAGATCTGCGACGAGGTCTCGGACGGCATCAGCGCGGAGAGCGTGGAGTTGCGCAGGCCGTGGGTTTTAATGGATTCGCGCAATGCTTCCCAGTCGTAGTGCAGGGGTTCGCTGACGATGCCGTCCAGATCTTTCTTATAGGTATCGATCGGCAGGATGCCCTGCGCATAGGTGGTTTCGTTGAACCACGGGCAGGCGCCTTGCTCGATAGCCAGCTCGTTAGAGGCCTTCAGCAGATAGAACTGAATCGCTTCGAACGTTTTGTGCGTCAGGTTGTTGGCGCTGCCGTCGGAGTAGCGTTTGCCATGCTTCGCCAGATAGTAAGCGAAGTTGATCACGCCGATACCCAGCGTACGACGCCCCATCGCACCGCGTTTAGCCGCCGGGATGGGGTAATCCTGATAGTCGAGCAGCGCATCCAGAGCACGCACCGCCAGCACCGCCAGCTCTTCCAGCTCGTCGAGGCTGTCGATAGCCCCGAGGTTGAAGGCCGACAGGGTGCACAGCGCGATTTCGCCGTTTTCGTCGTTGACATCTTCCAGCGGTTTGGTCGGCAGAGCAATCTCCAGGCACAGGTTAGACTGACGCACCGGGGCGACTACCGGATCGAACGGGCTGTGGGTGTTGCAGTGGTCGACGTTCTGGATATAGATGCGGCCGGTAGAGGCGCGCTCCTGCATCATCAGCGAGAACAGCTCAACGGCTTTAATACGCTGCTTACGAATGCTATCGTCCTGCTCGTACTGGGTGTACAGGCGCTCAAACTCGTCCTGATCGGCGAAGAAGGCGTCATACAGGCCCGGGACGTCGGAAGGGCTGAACAGGGTAATATCGCCGCCCTTCAGCAGACGGGTGTACATCAGCTTGTTGATCTGTACCCCGTAGTCCATGTGACGAACGCGGTTGGCGTCGGTACCACGGTTGTTTTTCAGCACCAGCAGGCTTTCCACTTCCAGATGCCACATTGGGTAGAAGAGGGTTGCCGCGCCGCCGCGCACGCCGCCCTGCGAGCAGGATTTCACCGCGGTCTGGAAATGCTTGTAGAACGGAATGCAGCCGGTGTGGAAGGCTTCGCCGCCGCGGATCGGGCTGCCCAGCGCGCGAATGCGCCCGGCGTTGATGCCGATGCCGGCGCGCTGGGAAACGTATTTCACAATCGCGCTGGAGGTGGCGTTGATGGAATCCAGGCTGTCGCCGCACTCGATCAGCACGCAGGAGCTGAACTGACGGGTTGGGGTACGCACGCCGGACATGATCGGCGTCGGCAGCGAGATTTTAAAGGTGGACACCGCGTCGTAGAAACGCTTGATATAGTCCAGACGCGTTTCGCGCGGATAGTTCGAGAACAGGCAAGCGGCGACCAGAATATAGAGGAACTGCGCGCTCTCATAAATTTCGCCGGTGACGCGGTTTTGTACCAGATACTTGCCTTCCAGCTGTTTAACGGCTGCGTAGGAGAAGTTCATGTCGCGCCAGTGATCGAGGAAACCGTCCATCTGCTGGAACTCTTCTTCCGTGTAGTCTTCCAGCAGATGATGATCGTATTTACCTTTCTCAACCATCTTCACCACGTGATCGTAGAGCGCCGGCGGCTCAAACTGACCGAAGGCTTTTTTACGCAAATGGAAAATCGCCAGACGCGCGGCGAGGTACTGGTAATCCGGTGCGTCGCGGGAGATCAGATCCGCAGCGGCTTTAATAATGGTTTCGTGGATGTCCGCGGTTTTGATGCCGTCATAGAACTGGATATGGGAGCGCAGCTCTACCTGGGAAATCGAAACGTTATTCAGTCCTTCTGCCGCCCAATCCAGTACGCGATGGATTTTGTCGAGATTGATGCGCTCGGTGGTCCCGTCGCGCTTTGTCACCAGCAGACTCTGATTCATGTGGATTTTACCTGTCCGTGAAAGAAAATATCCCCCGTTTATCCACAGAAGGCCGTTGTGACTAACTCTGTGGATAAATACTATATGTAGGGGGTTGTCGATAAAAGAAACGCTATATGGTGAGTATTTTAGTAAGGAATCTTTTGAGTACAAGGGTTGATTTTGACGTTAAATTGAGGTTGCGGAAGGGTAATAATCCGCAAGTCCACGTCGCATAAGGCCTGGAGAAGAAGTCAATAAAACAGAAAAAAAAATGAAAATTTGATCGAGTGCTGATTTCTTCATCGGAAGAAATAATCACGCGGCTTGATGCCGCGCAATCATCATAAGCGGAGGTGCTGACCTCAGTCCTGTTTGGCGGTGGTATGCAACATATAGTTAACATCAACCCCCGGCGCTAACTTGAAGGTATTGGTCAGCGGATTGTAATGCAGACCGATGATATGCTGCTCTTTCAGAGTAGTCTGATCTACCCAGCCCAGCAGCTCGGCCGGCTTGATAAACTTCTTCACATCATGAGTGCCTTTGGGCACCATCTTCATGACATATTCCGCCCCGACTACCGCCATCAGCCAGGCCTTGCCGTTGCGGTTGATGGTGGAGAAGAAGACCTGTCCGCCGGGCTTCACTAACCGCGCGCAGGCGTGCACCACCGACTGCGGGTCGGGGACGTGCTCCAGCATCTCCATGCA
The DNA here is from genome assembly GCF_018204675.1 of Klebsiella sp. P1927. Classification (NCBI taxonomy): domain Bacteria; kingdom Pseudomonadati; phylum Pseudomonadota; class Gammaproteobacteria; order Enterobacterales; family Enterobacteriaceae; genus Klebsiella; species Klebsiella sp. P1927. The sequence continues at coordinate 1,277,499 of NZ_CP073377.1, forward strand.
GGTCACAACGTCATACTGCTGGGGATGCTTCGCGGCATGTTCCTCAACTGTTTCCTGAACATAGTCTACCTGAATACCGCTCTCCAGGGCGTGCAGCCTGGCGACCTGCAGCGGTTCGGCCCCCATGTCCAGCCCGGTGACCGTCGCGCCTTCGCGCGCCATGCTCTCGGCGAGGATGCCGCCGCCGCAGCCGACATCGAGGACTTTTTTACCGAACAGGCCGCCGGAGCGTTCGGCAATATAGCCCAGCCGCAGCGGGTTGATGCGGTGGAGCGGTTTGAACTCGCCCTCCAGATCCCACCAGCGCGAGGCGACGGCTTCGAATTTGGCGATTTCAGCATGATCGACGTTAGGGGCTACCGACGTTTTTTCGGCATTCATGGGCGCTTTTACTCCTTTTCTGTTCAGACCTGCGAGTATATCAGCAGCGCGCCATGAATAAACCGTATTGCTTTACCTCTATTAGCGCGGCTGTGTTATAATTTGCGACCTTTGAATCCGGGATACAGTAGAGGGATAGCGGTTAGATGAGCGACCTTGCGAGAGAAATTACACCGGTCAACATTGAGGAAGAGCTTAAGAACTCTTATCTGGATTATGCGATGTCGGTCATTGTTGGCCGTGCGCTGCCGGATGTCCGAGATGGCCTGAAGCCGGTACACCGTCGCGTACTTTACGCCATGAACGTATTGGGCAATGACTGGAACAAAGCCTATAAAAAATCAGCCCGTGTCGTTGGTGACGTAATCGGTAAATACCACCCGCACGGCGACATCGCGGTATACGGCACCATCGTGCGTATGGCGCAGCCGTTCTCGCTGCGTTACATGCTGGTGGACGGCCAGGGTAACTTTGGTTCCATCGACGGCGACTCCGCCGCGGCGATGCGTTATACCGAAATTCGTCTGGCGAAAATCGCTCATGAGCTGATGGCCGATCTTGAAAAAGAGACGGTCGATTTCGTCGACAACTATGACGGTACGGAGCGTATTCCGGACGTCATGCCGACCAAAATTCCTAACCTGCTGGTGAACGGCGCCTCCGGGATCGCCGTAGGGATGGCCACCAACATACCGCCACATAACCTGACGGAAGTGATTAACGGCTGTCTGGCGTATGTTGACGATGAAGACATCAGCATTGAAGGGCTGATGGCGCATATTCCTGGCCCTGATTTCCCGACCGCCGCCATTATCAATGGCCGTCGCGGCATCGAAGAGGCCTATCGCACCGGTCGCGGTAAAGTGTACATCCGCGCGCGCGCGGAAGTGGAAGTGGACGCGAAATCCGGCCGCGAAACCATCATCGTGCACGAAATTCCGTATCAGGTGAACAAAGCGCGCCTGATCGAGAAAATCGCCGAGCTGGTCAAAGAAAAACGCGTGGAAGGCATCAGCGCGCTGCGTGACGAGTCTGATAAAGACGGGATGCGCATCGTGATTGAAGTGAAGCGCGATGCGGTAGGGGAAGTGGTGCTTAACAACCTCTATTCCCAGACCCAGCTGCAGGTCTCCTTCGGCATCAACATGGTAGCTCTGCACCATGGTCAGCCGAAGATCATGAACCTGAAGGACATTATCGCCGCGTTTGTACGCCACCGCCGTGAAGTGGTGACCCGTCGTACGATTTTCGAACTGCGCAAAGCGCGCGACCGGGCGCATATCCTCGAAGCGCTGGCCGTTGCGCTGGCCAATATCGACCCGATTATCGAACTGATCCGTCGCGCGCCGACCCCGGCAGAAGCGAAAACGGCGCTGGTTGCCCAGGCGTGGGATCTCGGTAACGTCGCGGCGATGCTGGAGCGCGCCGGGGATGACGCCGCGCGTCCGGAATGGCTGGAGCCAGAGTTCGGCGTGCGCGACGGTAAATACTATCTGACCGAGCAGCAGGCTCAGGCGATTCTGGATCTGCGTCTGCAGAAACTGACCGGCCTTGAGCATGAAAAACTGCTCGACGAATATAAAGAGCTGCTGGAGCAGATCGCGGAGCTGCTGCACATTCTCGGCAGCGCCGACCGTCTGATGGAAGTGATTCGCGAAGAGCTGGAGCTGATCCGCGATCAGTTCGGCGACGAACGTCGTACCGAAATCACCGCCAACAGCGCTGATATTAACATCGAAGATCTGATCAACCAGGAAGATGTGGTGGTCACCCTGTCGCATCAGGGGTATGTGAAGTATCAGCCGCTGACCGACTACGAAGCACAGCGTCGTGGCGGTAAAGGCAAATCGGCAGCGCGCATTAAAGAAGAAGACTTTATCGACCGCCTGCTGGTGGCTAACACCCATGACACCATCCTCTGCTTCTCAAGCCGCGGCCGTCTGTACTGGATGAAGGTCTATCAGCTGCCGGAAGCCAGCCGCGGCGCGCGCGGTCGACCGATCGTCAACCTGCTGCCGCTGGAAGCCGATGAGCGCATCACCGCCATCCTGCCGGTCCGCGAGTACGAAGAGGGCGTCAACGTCTTTATGGCGACCGCCAGCGGTACCGTGAAGAAAACCGCGCTGACCGAGTTCAGCCGTCCGCGTTCCGCCGGTATCATCGCGGTCAACCTGAACGAAGGCGATGAGCTGATCGGCGTCGATCTGACCTCTGGTCAGGATGAAGTGATGCTGTTCTCCGCGGCCGGTAAGGTTGTACGCTTCAAGGAAGACGCCGTTCGCGCCATGGGCCGTACCGCCACCGGCGTACGCGGTATTAAGCTTGCGGAAAACGACAGCGTCGTCTCGCTGATTATTCCACGCGGCGAAGGCGCGATCCTGACGGTGACGCAAAACGGTTACGGTAAACGTACCGCGGCGGCGGAGTATCCGACCAAGTCGCGTGCCACCCAGGGCGTTATTTCGATCAAAGTCACCGAGCGTAACGGTTCCGTGGTCGGCGCCGTGCAGGTGGATGACTGCGATCAGATCATGATGATCACCGACGCCGGGACGCTGGTGCGTACCCGCGTTTCCGAAGTGAGCATCGTGGGCCGTAACACCCAGGGCGTGATCCTCATCCGCACCGCGGAAGATGAAAACGTGGTGGGTCTGCAGCGCGTGGCTGAGCCGGTGGATGATGAAGAGCTGGATGCCATCGATGGTAGCGCGGCGGAAGGCGATGACGATATCGCCCCGGAAGCGGATACCGATGACGACATCGCCGAAGACGAAGAATAATCGTCCGAGGTAAATGTTCTGGAAGGGCCGGGTATTTTCCCGGCCCTTTTTGCATTAACATTGCGGCAAAGCCGGTTTACCGCTACCTTAACCGCATTCTGTTGAGTCCCTGACGGCCGAGCATCGCCACATTGAAATATCTTGCCTCTTTTCATACAACCCTGAAGGTTTCACGTTATCTGTTCAGAGCGCTGGCGGTATTGCTGTGGCTGCTTATTGCGTTTGTCTCTGTGTTTTATATCGTCAACGCGCTGCACGAGCGGGAAGCCGAAATCCATCAGGAGCTTAATCTCAACGCCGATCAGGCCCAGCGCTATATCCAGCGTACCGCGGATGTAATGAAAGAGCTGAAGTATGTCGCCGGTAATCGCTTGTCGGCAGGGGACGCGGTAGCGCAAGGGCAAAACGGCGATATGGCGGTGCCCAACTTTGAACCCCTGTACCCCGATTCCGACTGCAGCGCGATGAGCGCCACCTGGCGTAATTCGCTGCAGTCGCTGGCATGGTTTATGCGCTACTGGCGGGATAATTTTACTGCCGCCTACGACCTTAACCGCATCTTTCTCATCGGCAGCGATAACCTCTGCATGGCCAACTTTGGCCTGCGGGACGTGCCGATTGAGCGCGATCAGGCGCTGAAAGTCCTGCATCAGCGCATAGAGCAATATCGCAACGCGCCGCAAAATGAGCGCGGCAACAACCTGTTCTGGATAAGCCAGGGCGTTCGCCCCGGGGTGGGCTATTTTTACGCCCTGACGCCGGTCTATATGGCCAATCGCCTGCAGGCGATGCTAGGCGTGGAGCAGACCATCCGCATGGAAAGCTTCTTTACGCCGGGCAGTTTGCCGATGAGCGTGACGATCTTTGACGATAACGGCCAGCCGCTGATTTCGCTGGCCGGTGCGGAAGGTAAAATCCAGAGCGAAGCGAAGTGGATGCAGGAGCGGATGTGGTTTGGCTACAGTTCGGGTTTCCGCGAGCTGGTGCTGAAAAAAAGCCTCTCGCCGTCCTCCCTGAGCATCGTCTATTCCGTCTCGGTAGATCAGGTGCTGGAGCGGATCCGTATGCTGATCATCAATGCTATCGTTCTTAATATCCTCAGCGGCGCGATGCTGTTCGCGCTGGCGCGGATGTATGAGCGGCGCATTTTTATCCCCGCGGAGAATGACGCCCAGCGCCTGGAAGAGCACGAGCAGTTCAACCGCAAAATTGTGGCTTCTGCCCCGGTAGGGATCTGTATTCTGCGCACTGCCGACGGGACCAATATTCTCAGTAATGAACTGGCGCACAACTACCTGAACATGCTGACCCACGAGGACCGCCAGCGGCTGACGCAGATCATCTGCGGCCAGCAGGTCAATTTTGTCGACGTGCTGACCAGCAACCATACCAACCTGCAGATTAGCTTTGTTCATTCACGCTATCGCAATGAAAACGTCGCCATTTGCGTGCTGGTGGACGTTTCCGCCCGCGTGAAAATGGAGGAGTCGCTGCAGGAGATGGCCCAGGCGGCGGAGCAGGCCAGCCAGTCGAAATCGATGTTCCTGGCGACCGTTAGCCATGAGCTGCGTACCCCGCTGTATGGCATCATCGGTAACCTCGATCTGCTGCAGACCAAAGCGTTGCCGAAAGGCGTCGATCGCCTTGTGACGGCGATGAACAACTCCTCCAGCCTGCTGCTGAAAATCATCAGCGATATTCTTGATTTCTCGAAAATCGAGTCCGAGCAGTTGAAGATCGAGCCGCGGGAGTTCTCTCCGCGCGAAGTCATGAACCATATCTCCGCTAACTATCTGCCGTTGGTGGTGCGCAAGCAGCTGGGCCTGTACTGCTTTATCGAGCCGGACGTTCCGGAACAAATGTCCGGCGACCCGATGCGCCTGCAGCAGGTGATCTCAAATCTGCTCAGCAATGCGATAAAGTTCACCGATACCGGCTGTATTGTCCTGCACGTCCAGTGCGCGGGGGATTATCTGCAGATTAGCGTTCGCGACACTGGAGAGGGGATCCCGGCGAAAGAGGTATTGCGCCTCTTCGATCCTTTCTTCCAGGTGGGGACCGGCGTGCAGCGCAATTTTCAGGGCACCGGCCTTGGCCTGGCGATCTGTGAAAAACTGATCAGCATGATGGATGGCGATATTGCTGTCGAAACCGAGCCGGGGATGGGTAGCCGCTTTACCATCCGTATTCCTCTGTATGGCGTGCAGAATACCTCACCGGTGAGCAGAGACGGTTTCGCTGGCAAGACCTGCTGGCTGGCGATTCATAACACTTCGCTGGCGATGTTCGTCACCTCGCTGCTCAGCTACCACGGCCTGACGGTCCGCCGCCATGCCGGTGAAACGCCGGACGCCGAGGATGTCTTACTCACTGACGATGAGGCGCTGAGCGGATGGCAGGGAAGGGCCATGGTCATCTTCTGTCGCCGTCATATCGGTATTCCGCAGGAGCGGTCCGCCGGCGAATGGCTGCACAGCGTGACGACTCCCCACGAACTGCTGCCGCTGCTGGGGCGTATTTTCCATGTTGCGCTCGCGAGTGCGGAAAATAGCCCGGCGCTGATGGCCCCGGAGGCGCAGGCCGGCAATAACGACGACATGATGATCCTCGTGGTCGACGATCACCCGATCAACCGCCGCCTGCTGGCGGATCAGCTGGGTTCGCTCGGCTACCAGTGCGTGACCGCGAACGACGGGATCGACGCGCTCAACGTCCTCAGCAAGCAGCACATCGATATCGTGCTCAGCGACGTCAACATGCCTAATATGGATGGTTATCGCCTGACGCAGCGCATTCGTCAGCTTGGCCTGACGCTGCCGGTGATTGGCGTAACGGCCAATGCCCTGGCGGAAGAGAAGCAGCGCTGTCTGGAATCGGGGATGGACAGTTGTCTGTCCAAGCCGGTCACCCTCGACGTACTGAAGCAAACGCTGACGGTATATGCGGCGCGGGTGCGTAAAGGGCGGGAATAATGGGGAGCTCCGTCTCGCCGGGGCGAGACGGAGAGGGCGAAGAGATTACTCTTTGTCCGTCGCGCTCAGCGAGACGGAAGAGAGGTAGTTCAGCAAGGCGATGTCGTTTTCGACGCCCAGCTTCATCATCGCCGATTTCTTCTGGCTGCTGATGGTTTTAATGCTGCGATTAAGCTTTTTGGCGATCTCGGTTACCAGGAAACCTTCGGCGAACAGGCGCAGTACTTCGCTCTCTTTCGGCGACAGGCGTTTATCGCCATAGCCGCTGGCGCTGATTTTTTCCAGCAGGCGAGAGACGCTTTCCGGGGTGAATTTCTTCCCTTTCTGCAGCGCGGCCAGCGCTTTTGGCAGGTCGGTCGGCGCCCCCTGCTTGAGGACGATCCCTTCGATATCCAGATCCAGCACCGCGCTGAGGATCGCCGGATTGTTGTTCATGGTCAGAACAATGATCGACAGATCCGGGAAGTGGCGCTTGATGTATTTAATCAGCGTGATCCCGTCGCCGTATTTGTCACCGGGCATGGACAGATCGGTGATCAGCACATGGGCGTCCAGCTTCGGAAGATTGTTGATAAGGGCCGTGGAGTCTTCAAACTCGCCAACGACGTTCACCCACTCAATTTGCTCAAGTGACTTACGAATACCGAACAGTACGATCGGATGGTCATCGGCAATAATTACGTTCATAGTGTTCATGTATAAGGCTACCTTCTACAGCAAGCTCTTGACGTAAGCGTCAATGTCGCTGATATATTTTTCTATGCCTTGCGCATCCTTTTCGCGAATCAGATGCTCAAGCGTTTCACATAACTGCTTGCCGGGTATCAGATTAAGCATAGCAAATGCCCCTTTGAGGCGGTGGGCGGTTTGCGCCAGAGCAGCAAAATCGCCCGCTTCGATTTCAGTATACAATCTCTGAACATCATCCGGTACCGTATCGGCAAACAGTGCGTAATAGCCGCTGGCATGGAGTTCGGCGTTACTCTCGTTTCCTGAGGTGACGGGCTGAACCGCCTCCTCCGCCAGCTGCTGCTCAATAAGCTGCAGGATAGCCTCCTGCATCGCCGTGCTAATATTAAAGTTGACCCGCAGTTGGCCCGGGCCGATCTTGCGTATCCCGACCTCATCATCGCTTAAAAGCAAGCCTGAAGCAGTAAGATTAGACGGATTATCCGTTAAATAAAGATCAAAGGCTTGACTGGTCGCCCGATCGTCCGGTGTGATGCAGGACGCTCCCCAGCTCTCCAGCTGGCGAGTGACAATCCGCCGCACTTCGCTGGAAGTCACATCCAGCAGGACGATAACGTCATCCAGCAAATGCTCTCCCGCCTCTGGCGCCTCTTCGCTGGCCGGCATTTTCAGATGCAGGGTATAGCGCGTCCCCAGCGACTCCCGGGCTTTAATGGTCAATTGCCCGCCCAGCTTGCGCGTCATGCGGTCGCATAGCCAGAAGGTAAGGGCGTTTGCTTTGCCGTACAGGTCGCTCTGGGTCTCGTTGAGATACGGGAAGTGCATATTGTCGATCTCGTTTGCCGAGACGCCGTTGCCGGTATCCAGAATGCGGAAGGTCAGGCGATCGCTGGCCGACTCATCCTGACAGACGTCGAGGGTGATCTTGCCGATAGGCGTGGTGGTCACTGAATATTGGATTAACAGCACCAGCGTGCGCCGCAGAGCTTCACGGTCGCCATAGCGCTGCTCGCCGGCCGGGAGCGCATTGTTGATGAGCAGCTGCAGACCCTTGCGTTTCATCGCCGGCAGCACTTCCGGCACGACGTCGTCAATAAGCTCCTGCACCGAGAACAACGTCTGGTTGGTTTTCCAGGCATCGCTTTCCAGCAGATTGGCGAGCTGAATGTCATCGATGAGTTTGACCAGCTCATCGGCATGCTGGGCCAGCGTCCGATTCTCTGTACTACTGAGCGCCGCCGCCTCTGCCGCCAGCGTCAGCGCGGGCTGCTTCAGGGCGCTGCCGATGTGCTGCATAAAGGCGGCCCGTCCCTGCTGGTTTTTCTCATACAAGCGCTGGGCCTGCTTGAGCTTTTTATTGACCAGCACTTCGCGGTCCTGATCACGGATGATCAGGATCTGGGTGCGCGGCGCTACCTGGCTGCGATACTGGCGGATTTCATACTGCTCATTATTGACGGTGGCCTGAATTACCCCCTGATGCTGGTCCGCCATATTGGTGATGTTCTGCAGATTCAGGTGCGGAAGCAGATGGTCGGCAATTGGATTGCTGATAACCGTTCGGTTGGCTTCCTGATCGTGAACGAGCAGCCCCAGCGGCAGCAGAGAAACAATCTCTTCGTTAATGGCGCGCAGCAGACGCAGTTCGCTGTTGGCGGCGGAGGGGAGCCCGGCGCCAGACGAATGGCTGCGTCCTTTATAGTGGCGAAAGGTGGTAAAACCAAACAGCGCCAGCGCCAGCAGACCAATGTTGAGCAGCAGCGGCAGAAGAATGTTCTGCATGGACTCCAGCAGCATGGTGCTCATTGGTACCGTCCACAGCAACTGCATACCGGTGGTGCTGATGTCGGTGGCGATGTCAATCTGCATGCCGTTAAAGGTGATCCCGATATGATCGGCGCTCTCTTTATCCGGCGTGGTGGCGAGATTTTGCGACGGGTCAGGCTCGATACGGAAGCTGTCGATGGTCATGCCGGGCGGGATCAGATCGTTAATCGGCAGGTCGAAGGCGACCACCGTGGCAAGGTGTCCGGGCTGGTTGAAGGTGGTGCGTAACGTAAAATAGTGCGCGTTCTGCCAGGCGAGATGGCGCAGCGGCGAGAACGTCTCGCGCTCATCAAGGGTATTAGCCTGCAGCAGCATTTCCGCGCGCCGCGACTCCACGACGCTGCTGATCGTTGACTCTTTGAAGCTCGAAGAGAGGTCCTTCAACGGCAGGGTGGAGACCAGGATCAGACTATTGTCCAGGCCGTTGAGATAGTACATCGACCACGGAATGGTCTCCGCGCCCCACAAAATATCGAGATAATCGGACATTTTCTGCGTCATTTCGAGGGTGGAGCTGTCATGGGAGCCAAAGATCAGGGCTTCGGTTTTACGCCGGGGTTTCTCCAGGTAGTAAACGTCCTGTTTTAAACGCGTCTCCTGCAGACCGCCGCTTGCGGTGTTGACTGAGGTGGCGGCGATATTGTCGTAGATCTGCCAGGTGGCATAGCGCCAGGCGTCAATGCGCTGGTGCAGAGCGTGGGAGACATCAACCACCTGATAGCTTTTCTCCTTCAGCCAGGCATTGACGGCGCTTTGGATCATCACCCCCATTGTCGCCAGCAGGACAATAACCATCAAAATGAAGAAGCGGCTGATGTTGCCGGGGATCAGGGAGAATTTTTTCGGGGTCATCTTGTGGCTGAACGACTCATCATTGTTTGTAAACAGGATGTAGCGCCAGAGTAACTGGCAACAAAGCAGATGCTGCTGGCAGTATAAAGGCTAATGGCGTAAATCCATACTACAGATTGGCGCCAGCGGTGCGATGCCGCCCAGAAATTATCTTAGAAACGAAGCGTAAATGAAACCGCGCCGGGAAGGTTAACCGGCGACGATATTGACGGAAACAAAAGGGAAGAATCGCACGAAATAACAAGACATTGGCAGAATATGCACCACTGATGGCCTAATTGATTGATTAATAGTCGTTAGGGAATCATTAGCCTTAGCACAGATAAATTAAAGTTGTGTAAAGAAGGGTAAAAAAAACCGGATGCGAGGCATCCGGTTGAAATAGGGGTAAACAGACATTCAGAACTGAATGACGGTAATAAATAAAGTTAATGATGATAGCGACTCTTATTTTAGCCACCAATGATCATTTTGTTTTACCATTCAGTGCTATAGATATCTTGTCGACTATCACTTTGATTATAAAAGGTTAAATATTTTTTTTGATGATTAGTGCGTATTTCCCTGACCATTTTGCGGTGAAAAAAGTTCCGCTAAATTTACAAATTGAAACATCTTGTGGGAACTTTGAAACATCTTAGAAGTTTTAGTATCATATTCTTGTTGGATTATTCTGCATTTTGCAGCACAATGAAATAGCCGACTGATTAGAAGGGTAATCAGTAAGCAGTGGCATAATAAAAGGCATATAACAAACAGAGGGTTAATAACATGAAAGTTAAAGTACTGTCCCTCCTGGTACCGGCTCTGCTGGTAGCAGGCGCAGCAAATGCGGCTGAAATTTATAACAAAGACGGCAACAAATTAGACCTGTACGGTAAAATTGACGGTCTGCACTACTTCTCTGACGACAAGAGCGTCGACGGCGACCAGACCTACATGCGTGTAGGCGTGAAAGGCGAAACCCAGATCAACGACCAGCTGACCGGTTACGGCCAGTGGGAATACAACGTTCAGGCGAACAACACTGAAAGCTCCAGCGATCAGGCATGGACTCGTCTGGCATTCGCAGGCCTGAAATTTGGCGACGCGGGCTCTTTCGACTACGGTCGTAACTACGGCGTAGTATACGACGTAACGTCCTGGACCGACGTTCTGCCGGAATTCGGCGGCGACGGCGACACCTACGGTTCTGACAACTTCCTGCAGTCCCGTGCTAACGGCGTTGCAACCTACCGTAACTCTGATTTCTTCGGTCTGGTTGACGGCCTGAACTTTGCTCTGCAGTATCAGGGTAAAAACGGCAGCGTCAGCGGCGAAGGTACTTCTCCGACCAACAACGGTCGTGGCGCTCTGAAACAGAACGGTGACGGCTTCGGTACCTCTCTGACCTATGACATCTATGATGGCATCAGCGCTGGTTTCGCGTACTCGCACTCCAAACGTAACGGCGATCAGAATCGTTTGGATAAAGGCCGTGGCGACAACGCTGAAACCTACACCGGTGGTCTGAAATACGACGCCAACAACATTTACCTGGCGACTCAGTACACCCAGACTTACAACGCAACTCGTTTCAGCGGCAACGGAGAATCTGATTCTATTAGCGGTTTTGCTAACAAAGCACAGAACTTCGAAGTGGTTGCTCAGTACCAGTTCGACTTCGGTCTGCGTCCGTCCGTAGCTTACCTGCAGTCTAAAGGTAAGGACATCGAAGGTTACGGCGACCAGGACCTGCTGAAATATGTTGACGTTGGCGCGACCTACTACTTCAACAAAAACATGTCCACCTATGTTGACTACAAAATCAACCTGCTGGACGAAAACGATTTCACTCGTCGCGCTGGTATCTCTACCGACGACGTGGTTGCACTGGGCCTGGTTTACCAGTTCTAAGTTGCAAGCTGCATAACAAAAAGGCGCCTCTGGCGCCTTTTTTTATGTCCGGTTTAACCTCGCTGGTATACTCTTGTCGCCCTGGTAAGAGGAGCCTCGATTAATGGATATGACTTTCTTTCGCGCCGCGCTTCTGGGCGCCTGCGTTCTGCTCTCTGGCTGCGATTCAGCTACCACTCCTGCGACCCCCACCGCGACGGCCACCGTGCTGGATGGCAAAACGATGGGCACCTTCTGGCGGGTCAGCGTCATTGGCGTGGATGAGGCAAAGGCCCAGGCGTTGCGCGCCAAGGTTCAGGCCCAGCTGGACGCCGACGATCGCCTGCTGTCGACCTGGAAAAACGACTCAGCGCTGATGCGCTTCAATCATGCCGCCACTACCGAACCCTGGCCGGTGAGCGAAGCGATGGCGGATATCGTCACCCTGTCGCTGCGGATTGGCGCCAAAACGCACGGCGCGATGGATATTACCGTAGGGCCGCTGGTCAACCTGTGGGGCTTTGGCCCGGATAAACAGCCGGTCACCACCCCGGATGCGCAGGCGATCGCCGCGGCGAAAGCGCGCACCGGCCTGCAGCATCTACAGGTTATCAATCAGAGCGGCAGGCAGTTCCTGCAAAAAGATATTCCCGATCTGTTTGTCGACCTCTCCACCGTGGGGGAAGGCTATGCCGCCGACCACCTCGCGCGGTTGATGGAGCAGGAGGGGATCTCCCGCTATCTGGTGTCGGTGGGCGGGGCGCTGGTCAGCCGCGGGATGAACGGCGAAGGCAAGCCCTGGCGGGTAGCGATCCAGAAACCGACCGACCGCGAAAACGCCGTTCAGGCGATTGTCGACATCAATGGTCACGGCATCAGCACCTCCGGCAGCTATCGCAACTACTATGAACTCGATGGCAAACGCATCTCGCACGTTATCGATCCGCAGACCGGGCAGCCGATAACCCATAAGCTGGTCTCCGTGACCGTCATTGCGCCAACGGCGCTGGAGGCGGACGGCTGGGATACCGGACTGATGGTGCTGGGGCCGGAAAAAGCGCAGCAGGTGGTGCGCGAGGAGGGGCTGGCGGTCTACATGATCGTTAAAGAAGGAGAGGGTTTTAAAACCTGGATGTCGCCGCAGTTCCGCACTTTCCTTGTCAGCGAGAAAAATTAAAAAGCAAGATTGCGGGTTTTTTACTGCGGGCTTTACCACAGACTGAGCGTACACTTACAGCTGGAGACCCGTCATGAAACCGATAGTTGCCGATACCGATGATCGCCGCTGGCAGGCGGTCTGCGAACGTGATACCCGGGCCGATGGTCAGTTCGTCTTTGCGGTACTGACCACCGGCATCTGCTGTCGTCCCTCCTGCCGCTCGCGGCGCGCGCGGCGGGAAAACGTACGCTTTTTTGCCGACGTCGCCGCCGCCGTGGCGGCGGGATTCCGCCCCTGCAAACGCTGCCAACCGGATAAAGACTACCCGCAGCAGCAAAGGGTCGACAAAGTGGCGCAGGCCTGTCGGCTGCTGGAGCAGGACGCGCCCCTGACCCTCGAGGCGCTGGCAGGCCAGCTGGCGATGAGCCCGTTTCATTTTCACCGTTTATTTAAATCCGTCACCGGCATGACCCCTAAAGCCTGGCAACAAGCGTGGCGGTCGCAGCGCCTGCGGGAAGCGCTGGAGCAGGGGATACCGGTGACCCGCGCCGCGCTGGCGGCTGGTTTTCCCGACAGCAGCAGCTATTATCGCCAGGCCGACGCAGCGTTAGGGATGACCGCCAGCCAGTTTCGCCGCGGCGGCGCCGCCACCGTGGTAACCTGGACCACGGGCGACTGCGCGCTGGGTCGTTGCCTGGTGGCGCAGAGCGAGCGCGGCGTCTGCGCGGTGCTGCCGGGTGATAACGATGCGGCATTGCTCGACGACCTGCGCCGGCGCTTTCCCAATGCCGAGCTGCGTGAAGGCGACCCCGATTTTTGTCAGCAGATGGCCGAGATTTTCGCCCACCTCGACGACAGCCGGCGGCCGGTATCGCTGCCGCTGGATCTGCAGGGCACCGCGTTTCAGCTGCAGGTCTGGCAGGCGCTGCGGCAGATCCCGGCGGGTGAGACCCGCAGCTACCGCCAGGTGGCAGAGCATATTGGCCAGCCGCGGGCGGTAAGAGCCGTGGCCGGCGCCTGCGCGGCGAATTCGCTGGCGGTGATTGTTCCCTGCCACCGGGTGGTGCGTGAAGATGGCGCCCTGTCCGGTTATCGCTGGGGAACGGCGCGAAAAGCGCAGCTGCTGGCGCGCGAGGCCCAATATGAGGAGGAGTAATGCTCGATCTGTTTAGCGATACCCCACCGTGGCAGGAGCCGCTGGCCCCCGGCGCGGTGGTGCTGCGGCGATTTGCCCGCGAACGCGCCCCGGCGCTGCTGCAGGCGATAGCCGACGTCGCCAGTCAGTCGCCGTTTCGCCAGATGGTCACGCCGGGCGGGTACACCATGTCGGTCGCCATGACCAACTGCGGCGCGCTGGGCTGGACTACCGATCGCCACGGCTATTTGTACGCCCCGGTCGACCCGGTAACCGATCAAACCTGGCCGCCGATGCCTGCCGTATTTCATGAACTGGCGCTGGCGGCGGCCGCCGCCGGCGGCTACCCGGAGTTTTCCCCCGACGCCTGTTTGATTAACCGCTATTGTCCTGGCGCAAAACTGTCGTTGCATCAGGATAAAGATGAACAGGATCTGCGGGCGCCGATTGTCTCGGTCTCGCTGGGCTTGCCGGCTATCTTTCAGTTTGGCGGCTTGCAACGCAGCGACCCGCTGCAGCGGCTGCTGCTGGAGCATGGCGATGTGGTGGTCTGGGGCGGCGAGTCGCGCCTGTTTTATCATGGCATTCAGCCGCTGAAAGCGGGGCATCATCCGGAAACGGGCGACTGTCGTTACAATCTCACCTTCCGACAGGCGGGCGGTCGCCAGTATTAAAATAAGAATTATTCTTGATGTCATCGGCGAGCCGTTTAAACTGCTGGCTGTTTTGCTTTTGCGGATAGCCTGTTATGGAACTTCTCTCTCTCGTCTGGCGCCAGTACCGCTGGCCGTTTCTGGGCGTTATTGCTCTCAGCCTGCTCAGCGCCGCGCTGGGTATCGGCTTAATCGCTTTCATTAACCTGCGTCTGATTACCTCTGTCGATACCTCGCTGCGGGTCCTGCCGGAGTTTCTTGGTCTGCTGGGGCTGCTGATGGCGGTGACCCTGGGTTCGCAGCTGGCGCTAACCACCCTCGGCCACCATTTTGTCTATCGTCTGCGCGGTGAGTTTGTTAAACGCATCCTCGATACCCAGATTGAACAAGTAGAGAAGATCGGCAGCGCGTCGCTGCTTGCCGGGCTGACCAGCGATATCCGCAATATCACCATCGCCTTTGTGCGCCTGCCGGAGCTGGTGCAGGGGATCATTCTCACCTTCGGCTCCGCGGCCTACCTCGCCTGGCTGTCAGGAAAAATGATGCTGGTGACGGCGCTGTGGATGGCGCTCACCATCTGGGGCGGCTTTGTGCTGGTCTCGCGGGTATACAAACATATGGCCAGCCTGCGCGAAACGGAAGATAAACTGTATCACGACTATCAGACGGTGCTGGAGGGGCGTAAAGAGCTGACCCTCAACCGCGAGCGCGCGGAGTATGTGTTTAACCAGCTCTACCTCCCGGACGCCCGGGAGTACCGGCACCATATCGTTCGCGCCGATACCTTCCACCTCAGCGCGGTCAACTGGTCGAATATTATGATGCTTGGCGCCATCGGGCTGGTATTCTGGATGGCCAACAGCCTCGGCTGGGCCGATACCGCCGTGGCGGCGACTTATTCCCTGACGCTGCTGTTTCTGCGCACGCCGCTGCTCTCCGCCGTCGGCGCGCTGCCCACGCTGCTCAGCGCCCAGGTGGCGTTTAACAAGCTGCGTCAGTTCTCCCTCGCCCCGTACCGGGCCGACTTTCCCCGGCCGCAGGCGCATCCTGACTGGCAGACGCTGGAGCTGCGCGATGTCACCTTCCATTATCCGGACCAGCGCTTTGCGGTAGGGCCGCTTAATCTGACGCTGAAGCGCGGCGAGCTGGTGTTTTTGATAGGCGGCAATGGCAGCGGCAAGTCAACGCTGGCGATGCTCCTGACCGGCCTGTACCAGCCAATATCCGGTCAGATCCTCGTCGACGGCCAGCCGCTGGCGGCGGAGAGGCCAGAGGAGTACCGCAAACTGTTTTCCGCAGTGTTTACCGACGTCTGGCTGTTTGACCGCCTGCTCGGGCCGCAGGGCGAGGAGGCCGATCCGGCGCTGGTGGCGACATGGCTGGAGCGTCTGCAAATGGCTCACAAGCTGCAGCTGGAGAACGGAAAAATCGCCGACCTGCGGCTGTCGAAAGGGCAGAAGAAGCGCGTGGCGCTCCTGCTGGCGCTGGCCGAGTCCCGGGACATCATTCTGCTGGATGAATGGGCGGCGGATCAGGATCCGCATTTCCGCCGCGAGTTCTACCAGGTCCTGCTGCCGCTGATGCAGCAGATGGGCAAAACCGTGTTCGCCATCAGCCATGACGATCACTACTTCCAGCACGCCGATCGTCTGCTGGAGATGCGCGCCGGCCAGCTCGCCGAACTTACCGGCGAAGAGCGGGAACAGGCTTCCCGCGATGCGGTGGCCCGTACGGCCTGACAATCGCCACGCGCCCGGGGAAAAGCCCGGGCGCCGCTGAAATTTTCAGCGTCTACATCGCTGACGGTTATTATTTCCCCCTCCTCGCGCTATGCTTAAGGCTTCCGGCCCGCAGGCCGGCTCACCATTCTCAAAAGGATTGCCCGATCGATGTCCGTTTTGCATAAAAAAAGCGCCCGCTTGCGTGACGAAGAGCGCGCCCGTCTGATTTGGCTCTTGAGCACCGATAAAGCGGTGACTTCCGCGCTGCTGGGCAAACTGACGCTGGCTGAACGATATGATGAAGGGACGCTGGCCGATGACCTGGCCGAAGTGGAAATGCTGGTCTCGCATCTGCCTCCGCCGGATCTCGCCGATGCGCTGGAAGCGCTTCCCTATGACGCCCGCACCGCGCTATGGTGCCTGGTGCCCGACGATAAACGCGGCGAAGTGCTGCTGGAGGCCTCAGAGAACGTCTGGGGCGACCTGATCGACAAGATGAGCGACCCCGAGCTGCTGCAGGCCATGCAGCCGCTGGATATCGATGAACAGGTTTACCTGCTGCAGCATCTGCCGCGCAACCTGACCGGACGGCTGCTGGCGACCCTGCCGGCCGAGAAGCGCGCCCGTATTCGCCAGATTATGCGCTACGCCGACAACAGCGTCGGGTCGATCATGGAGTTTGAGGTCATTACGGTGCGACCGGAGGCCACCCTGGCGGCGGTGCAGCGCTATCTGCGGCGTCTCGGAAAAATGCCGGAAAACACCGATAAGCTGTTCGTTACCACCCGTAACAAGCTGCTGCTCGGCGAGCTGGAGCTGCAGACCATTCTGCTCAATGATGCGCAGAAGCGGGTGGGGGAGGTGATGGAGGGCGACCCGGTCACCTTTCAGCCGCACGAAGAGGCGGAGAAGGTGGCGCGCACCTTCGAACGCGACGACTTACTCAGCGCCGCCGTCATTGATGCCGACGGCAAGCTGATCGGGCGCCTGACCATCGATGAGATCGTCGATGTGGTTTATGAAGAAACCGATAACGATCTGCGGCGGATGGGCGGTCTGAGCGATGAAGAGGATGTCTTCGCCCCGGTCAGCAAAGCGGTGAAAACCCGCTGGGCATGGCTGGCGGTCAATCTGTGTACGGCGTTTATTGCTTCCCGGGTCATCGACGGCTTCGAACACACCATTTCACAGCTGGTGGCGCTGGCCTCGCTGATGCCGATCGTCGCCGGCATCGGCGGCAACACCGGCAACCAGACGATCACCATGATCGTCCGGGCGATGGCGCTGCAGCAGATCCAGCCCGGCAGCTTTACCTTTCTGATCCTGCGTGAAATGGGCGTTGCGCTGATTAATGGCCTGGTGTGGGGCGGGATTATGGGGGCCATCACCTGGTGGCTGTATGACGATCCGCAGCTCGGCGGGGTGATGACGCTGGCCATGATGCTCAACCTGCTGATGGCGGCGATGATGGGCGTGATAATTCCGATGGTCATGGTGAAGCTGGGGCGTGACCCGGCGGTCGGCTCCAGCGTAATGATCACCGCCATCACCGACACCGGCGGCTTCTTTATTTTTCTGGGTCTGGCGACGCTGTTTCTGATGTAGCCTGCGCTTTTGCCCGCAGGCGGCGGGGGATGATCGCCATCGCGACAATCCCCGCCAGCACACCGATCGCCAGATTGCTGGTTCCCACCGTCGCGGCGACGGTCACCAGCATCACCAGCGTTTCCGGCCACGGATTACGCGCCAGCTCACCCGGGCGAATGCTGTGCCAGCTAAAGGTTTTCACCGCCACGATCACCATCACCCCGGCCAGAACCGCCATCGGGATCTTCGCCATCACCTGGCTGAGCGCTGTCACCAGCAGGAGCAGCACCAGGCCGGCGATTACCGTTGAGAGGCGGCTGCGTGCCCGGCCCATTTCCACGTTCACGATAGTCTGGCCGATCATCGCGCAGCCGGCGATGCCGCCATAGCAGCCGGCAAGGATATTGGCGATACCCAGCCCGGCGCTTTCCCGCGATTTGTTCGACGGGGTATGAGTGAGATCATCCACCAGCTTAGCCGTCAGCAAGGACTCCATCAGGCCGACAAAGGCGATGCTGAGGGCGCACGGCCAGATTATCTGCAGGGTGGTCAGGTTCAGGGGAACGGTCAGGGCGGTGAACCCCGGCAGGCCGCCGCTCATTGACCCTTCATCGCCGACGGTCGGCAGCTGCTGGCCGGTGGTCGCGGTATAGAGGGTGAGCGCGACGATGGCGATCAGCGGCGCCGGGATAGCCTTAATAACGCGCGGCGCCCACAGGACGATAAGCAGCGTCAGGACGAACAGGCCAACGATTAGCGGTTGTCGACTCCAGAAATGCGGCACCTGAGCAAAGAAAATCAGGATCCCAAGGGCGTTGACGAAGCCGGTCATCACCGCCGGGGGAATAAAGCGCATCAGGCGCGCCATGCCGCACAGACCAAACAAAATTTGAATAATACCCGCCAGAATGACAGCCGGTAAAATGTACCCCACGCCGTGCTGATGCACCATCGGGCCAATCACCAGCGCCACCGAGCCCGCGGCGGCGGTGACCATCGCCGGGCGTCCGCCGAAGACTGACATCGCCAGGCAGAGCACCACCGAAGCAATCAGGCTTACCTGCGGGTCAACGCCGGCAATGACTGAAAACGAAATCACTTCAGGGATGAGCGCCAGGGCGGTGAGCACGCCGGCCAGCACTTCGCGCGTCAGTAAAGACGGGGAGCGGAGGATGGGACGCAGGTTGCCGGAAGCGGCGGGGTCAGAAACTGGGGGCATAAAAAAAGTTCGCAGCTTATAAAAAAAGAGGGAGCGGTGTCAGGCCCTGCTTCCGTGCGGTCTGTCACAAAACCAGGGATGATAGCGCGGAATCTGTCAGCGCACCAGTACAAAAAGTGATTTGGTGTATACATTTATTAAACATTTTTATAACGGATCTCAAAACAGAACTTAAAATTTAAACAATATTTAAATTTTTGAGCTTCGGTGGTAACGTGAGGGGTGAGAATCGTATCACCTGCGCTAAATAAAAACAGCGAGTAAAGTAAGGCTCAAATCCGATGAATAAAAAGATGGCCGTACCACGCTCACAGGCGGTTGGTCCCAACAGCACTCGGACCAACACCCGCCATGAGCAAGAGACGGATGTATTGTTGATTGGCGGCGGCATTATGAGCGCCACACTGGGAACCTGGCTGCAGGAGCTTGAGCCAGACTGGTCTATTACCATGGTTGAGCAGATGTCCAGCGTGGCGGAAGAGAGCTCAAACGGGTGGAATAATGCGGGTACCGGCCACGCGGCGCTGATGGAGCTGAACTACACGCCGCAGACCGCCAACGGCATCAATATCGACAAAGCGGTCGACATCAACGAAGCCTTCCATATCTCGCGTCAGTTCTGGGCGCATCAGGTGACGCGCGGCGTCCTGAACAAACCAAAATCTTTCATTAACAGCGTGCCGCACATGAGCTTTGTGTGGGGCGAAGATAACGTCAACTTCCTGCGTGCGCGCTACGCGGCGCTGCAGCAAAGTGAACTGTTCCGCGGTATTCGCTATTCTGAAGACCATCAACAGATCAAAGCCTGGGCGCCGCTGGTGATGGAAGGCCGCGACCCGCTGCAAAAGGTCGCCGCCACTCGCTCAGAAGTGGGAACCGACGTCAACTATGGTGAAATTACCCGCCAGCTGATCGCCGGTCTGCAAAAGCATGATAATTTCTCCCTACAGCTGGGCACCGTGGTGCGTCGCTTCAAGCGCAACGCCGACAAGAGCTGGACGGTCACCCTGGCGGATGCCGACAATCGTCGTCAGAAGCGGGTCATTAAAGCTAAATTTATCTTTATCGGCGCCGGCGGCGCAGCGCTGACCCTGCTGCAGGAGACCGGCATTCCGCAGGCCAAAGAGTATGCGGGCTTCCCGGTCGGCGGCCAGTTCCTGGTCTGCGAAAATCCGGAGGTGGTGAACCACCATCTGGCGAAGGTCTACGGTCAGGCCGAAGTGGGCGCGCCGCCGATGTCGGTGCCGCACATCGATACCCGTATTATCGACGGTAAACGCGTGGTGCTGTTCGGACCATTCGCCACCTTCTCGACCCGTTTCCTGAAGAACGGGTCGCTGTGGGATCTGCTGGCCTCGACGAATACCTCAAATATTTTGCCAATGCTCAACGTCGGCCTGGACAACTTCGATCTGGTAAAATATCTGATTAGCCAGGTGATGCAGAAAGATAAAGATCGTCTGGCCGCGCTGTGCGAATATTATCCGGAAGCGCGGAAAGAGGACTGGCGGTTGTGGCAGGCCGGTCAGCGCGTGCAGATCATTAAGCGCGACGCGAAGAAGGGCGGGGTACTGCGCCTGGGCACCGAAGTGGTCAGCGATGATGAAGGCACCGTCGCGGCGCTTCTCGGCGCGTCGCCAGGGGCCTCTACCGCGGCGCCTATCATGCTGCAGCTAATGGAAAAAGTGTTTAAAGATAAAGTCAATTCGCCGGAATGGCAGGCCAAGCTGAAGGCGATCATCCCAACCTACGGTATTCGTCTTGACGGCAACCCGGCGGAGATCGAGAAAGCGCTGGCGTGGACCAGTGAAGTGCTGGAGCTGAAATATGAGCCAGCCGGGGCGGTGGATGAGGTACCGCAGGCGGAGCTGAAGCCGCTGAGCGGCGGCAAGCCGATGGCGGATATCGCGCTCTGATAAACGCTCTGACAAAAACGGCAGCCTGCGGGCTGCCGTTTTTTATGCCGTTTGCGCTGTTCGCCTTAGCGGACGACGGCGTTACCGATAGTCTCGTCGGCGCGCCAGATGCGATATTTCACATCGACATTGCTCGGCGTGTATACCACGATCGGCAGTTTGCTGTTGTAGCGCAGCATGGCGTCATCCCCGAGGCCGGCAGTGACAAATTTCTTCTCTTTTTTGCCGTCCGGGCAGGCCATCATGGTGGATACCGGGCCGCTCAGCTTCTCAAAGACATAGTAATCATAGCCCCAGCCTTCCAGGGTTTTACTTTCCAGTTCCCCGCCGAGACGATGATGGTTGCAGTCGACTTCCAGCGTCTGGCCGATCATCAGCTCAACCTTGAGCGCCGACTCATCCTGCTGCTGAGGCAGCTGAATAACCTGACGCTTCATGCCTTTTTCCGCTTTCGGGAACGGCGCGACTTTTTCCAGCGGCTGGTCTGCGGCCAATGCGCCAGCGGACATGCAGGCGGCGGTCAGCAGAGAAACGGCTAGCGTAGTGATTTTTTTCACGGTTGATCATCCTTTATTTTCGTTCCTGACAGAGATAGCCTATCATCACTCAGCTGAATGTTAAGATTTATTTACCATTTTTTGCAAAATGAATAGTGTTATCTACTGGTAAGACATCGGCCGCGCAGAGCGCAACAGAGGCGCTGGCGGGCCGCCAGCCCCCTGCCAGGAAAGCTATTCATTACGGCTATTTTTCGCTTCCTCAATAAACTCTTCATCGATTTCATCGGTATTGCCGGCATGTTCTCGTCCCGACAGCAGGTTCCAGCAGGCGATAAACAGGGCGGCGATCAGCGGCCCGATCACGAAGCCGTTGATACCGTAGATCTCCATGCCGCCCAGAGTGGCGATAAGGATCAGATAGTCCGGCATCCTGGTATCCTTGCCCACCAGCAGTGGACGCAGAATGTTATCCACCAGGCCAATCACAATCACAAAGAAGCCGACGATAAAGGCGCCCTGCCACAGCTGGCCGGTGGCGAAGAGGTAGATGGCCGCTGGCACCCAGATAATGGCCGAGCCCACCGCCGGGATAAGCGACAGAAACGCCATCAGCGCTCCCCAGAGAATGCTGCCGTCCAGACCGGCGATCCAGAAGGCAAAGCCACCCAGCGCCCCCTGCGCCAGCGCCACGGCGACAGTACCTTTTACCGTGGCGCGGGCCACAGCGGCGAATTTAGCGAACAAATGCTGCTTCACATAGCTTGATAACGGTAGAGACTCGAGGATCAACAGCACCAGATAAGGTCCATCCTTCAGCAGGAAAAACAGCAGATACAGCATGATGCCGAAGCTGACGGTGAAGCCAAAAGTCCCTTTGCCAATCAGAAACGCGCTGCCGGCCAGATACTGACCGCCTTTCAGAGCGGCATCAGAGAGCTGCTGCTGGATCTGCTGCGCGCTATCAAGGTTATGATCGGCGAGGAAGCTTCTGGCCCAGCCGGGGAGATGGGCGAACAGGCTGGCGACCACCGTCGGAAACTGGGTGTCGTTATGCTGCAGTTTGCTGTACACCAGGTTGAGCTCGTAGGCCAGCGAGGAGAGAATGATAGCCAGCGGCGTAAAAACGATAAGACAGATAATGACGATGGTCATCAGCGCCGCGAGGCCATTGCGCTCGCCGAGGCGGGTACGGATCTTGTTTTTGACCGGATTAAAAATCACCGCGAGGATCGCAGCCCAAAGGATGGCGGAATAATAGGGTGAGAGAACATCAAAAAAGGCCAGGGTTACAATGAAGACGATAAGGATGAAAAATCCCTTGGTAAGTCCATTAACTCTCATGTTATCCGCTCCTGCTTATGAGTCATACGGTCGAATAATAGATGCTACGACGTAATTTACCATCAGGATAGTCGTACATCTTCACGATACATTGAAGAAAGGGCACAAATTAAGCGAGCGGGCGGCAACAGGGGAAACAGGCATAAAAAAACCAGCCTTAAAAGGCTGGTTTCTGTGGAGTTTTTGGTCGGCACGAGAGGATTTGAACCTCCGACCCCCGACACCCCATGACGGTGCGCTACCAGGCTGCGCTACGTGCCGACGCGTGGGGAACAATATTACCCGTTCCCCAGGCGAATGCAAGCGGGTCACGCGCGATTGATTCATAATTAATCAATCAGTTAGCGATAAAGCGTTTTTCGTCAGTCAGGACCTGCAGCAACAGACTGAGCTGCGGTTTCTGATCTTTAATTTTCTCGCCGTCGCGGCTCCAGGTGGTATAGGTGCCGTTATGGTTGAGGACCACGGTGATGGTCGGGGTGGTGATGGCCAGCGTATCGCCGTTGGCCGCGGTGACCCAGTTACGACGCCGCGCGGCGCTGAACAGATCTTCTCCCTGCGAGTACTCATTGGCCGGCGTCGAAACGTGAAGCAGGCGCTGCATCAGCGTAGTCATCACATCTTTGTTATCGGTCAGGGTGGCAATCTCCTGCGCCGGCGTGCCCGGCCAGTGAATAACCAGCGGCACCTGCAGCTGCTCGCGCGACCAGTCGAACGCGTCGTGTTTCGCATTCAGCGGCTTGCCGTGGCCGCCGGTAATAATTACCACCGTATTATCGAGTTTGCCGGCTTCGCGCAGCGCAGTCAGCACCCGATCGATCTGGGCATCAACGTCGCCAGCCGCCTTGCTGTAGCGGCGGACAAAGCCCTGCTGCTGCGTGTCGTCGAGGGTGGTGCCATTGAGCGAGATCCACGAGAACCAGCGATTCTCATCCTGCGCGTAACGGTCCAGCCAGCCGATCCACTGATTGGCCGTTTGCTCGTCGCTCTGGGTCTTCGCGCTCGGCAGCGAGAAATCGGAGAGCAGAGCCTGGCGATACAGCGGGCTGCTAAACCCATCGGAGGAGAAGAGGCCCAGCTGGTAGCCCTGCTGGTTGAGGGCAGTGATCAGCGCGGCGGGAATACGCGCCGAGAGGACACCGTCCATATAGCCAGGCGAAATACCGTAGAACAAGCCAAACAGGCCGCTGTCGGCGGTATTGCCCGAGCTCATATGCTGGGTAAAGTTAACGTTTTCTTTGGCAAATGCCGCCAGCGCCGGCATGGTCTTTTCAAACCGCGAGTAGTTCAGGTTGTCGACGGTGATCAGCAGCACGTTGTAGCCCGCGCCGAGGTCACGGTAGCGCAGGTTGCTAAGCGGATACTGGACCGATACCGCCTCCGGCGCCCCTTGCTCCACCAGACGACGCTGATAATCCTGGGCGTCGAGCAGGCCATGTTTCTCAAGGAAACGACGGGCGGTCATCGGATAGGAGAGCGGCAGATTCGCCCGCTGCATAGTGATCGGGCGATAGAAATTGGCGTCCGCCCAGATATAGACCAGGTGGCTGCTGACGAACGACAAAAAGAAGAACCAGGCGACCGGGCGGGCGTAATGGCGGCGGCGCGTCAGGCTGCGCAGCTTTTGCCAGCTCCAGGTGGCGAAGAGCATTTCAATCAAAAAGATGACCGGGACGCTGATAAACATCAGCTGCCAGTCGCGCGCCATCTCATTCTGGTCAGGGTTGATGACCAGCTCCCAGACGACCGGGTTTAAGTGCAGATGGAAGCGGGTAAAAACCTCGCTGTCTATCAGCAGCAGCGTCATCCCGGCGGTGGCAAGGATCACCGACAGGAAGCGCATCAGGCGCTGCGAGACCACGATAAAGGTCAACGGAAAGAGGATCAGCACATAGCTGGTAAACACCAGAAAGCTGAAATGCCCGACGAGACTGACGTACGAAAACAGTCGTCCGGCAAGCGTCGTCGGCCAGTCGGCGACAAAAAGATAGCGGCTGCCGAGCACCATGGCCAACAACATGTTGAACAGGGCGAACCAGTGCCCCCAGCTAACCATCTGGGAGACTTTTTCTCGGTAGGGCTGACGTAGAGTCACCATATACTGTTGCTGTTATCCTTAATGCGCTGGATCGTCGTTAATCGAAGATTGCAAAGCCTGCGCGAAAGAACGGGCGATGGCCTGACGCTGCGCCGGCGCGACGCTACTGTTGATCAGGTTGGTCACCATATTGCCTAACACCATCAGTGAAAGGTCCACCGGGGCTTTGTGTGATTCCAGGACGTTCGTCAGCTCGCTGAGCAACTGTTCGACCTGTTGATCGCTATAGCGGGAAATTTGCGGCATAAACTCAAAATCTGTTTGTTCGTGAAAGGGCAACATATTACCGTAGCAGCAGCTTTTTTTCCGCATTTTTTCGCCGCGGCGCAAAAGCGCATCAATCGACGTTAACGACGTCGAAATGTGTGGCGCCAGTTGCGTCGGCCACCCGGCGGTGGTTGAATACCGCCCGGTCTAAAAGGAGAGTTTAACATGAGTCTGGATATCGACCAGATTGCCCTGCATCAGTTAATCAAACGTGATGAACAAAATCTGGAGCTGGTGCTGCGCGAGTCACTGTTGGAGCCGAACGCGACGGTCGTCGAGATGATGGCTGAACTGCACCGGGTCTATAGCGCCAAAAGCAAAGCCTATGGCTTGTTCAATGAAGAGAGCGAACTGGCCCAGGCGCTGCGCCTGCAGCGTCAGGGGGAAGAAGAGTTTCTGGCGTTTAGCCGCGCGGCGACCGGTCGCCTGCGCGATGAGCTGGCGAAATACCCGTTCGCCGAAGGAGGCATTGTCCTCTTCTGCCAGTATCGTTACCTTGCGGTCGAGTATCTGCTGGTGGCGGTACTCAATAACCTGAGCAGTATGCGCGTCAACGAAGAGCTGGATATCCGCTCGACCCATTATCTGGATATTAACCATGCCGATATCGTCGCGCGCATCGATCTCACCGAATGGGAAACCAACCCGGAGTCGACCCGCTATCTGACCTTCCTGAAAGGGCGGGTAGGGCGCAAAGTGGCCGATTTCTTTATGGATTTCCTCGGCGCCAGCGAAGGGCTTAACGCCAAAGCGCAGAACCGCGGCCTGCTGCAGGCGGTGGATGACTTCGCCGCCGATGCCCAGCTTGATAAATCCGAGCGACAGAACGTGCGCCAGCAGGTCTACGCCTACTGCAACGAACAGCTGCAGGCTGGGGAAGAGATTGAGCTGGAGTCGCTGTCCAAAGAGCTCGCCGGCGTCAGCGAAAAGAGCTTCCAGGAATTCACCGCTGAGCAGGGCTATGAGCTGGAAGAGAGCTTCCCGGCGGATCGCAGCACCTTACGTCAGCTGACCAAGTTTGCCGGCAGCGGCGGCGGATTGACCATTAACTTCGACGCCATGCTGCTGGGCGAACGCGTATTCTGGGATCCCGCCACTGATACCCTGACCATTAAGGGTACCCCGCCGAACCTGCGCGACCAGCTGCAGCGCCGGACGTCAGGCGGCAATTAAGCCCTGCGCCCCGTCGGCGCTACTGCTGAACGGGGACGATCTCCACGCCGCTCTGCACCAACTGTTGGCGCAGCGCGGCGTCGGGTTCTCCATCGACAATCAGCGTACTGGCGAGGCTCAGCTCGCCGATGGCAAAGGCCGACGCGGCGTTGAGCTTCTCCCGGGAGGCCATTACCACGGTTTCTGCCGCCCTGGCCGTCAGCGCGCGCTTGATGCCTGCCTCTTCGTAATCACCGGTGGTGAAACCCGCCCGCGGGTGGACGCCGGTCACCCCCATAAAGAACAGATCGGCGTTGATCCGCGCCATTCCCGCCAGCGTCTCGGCGCCGACGGCGACAACCGAATGTTTAAATACTCTGCCGCCGAGCAGGATCACCTCGATTCGCGGATGGTCCACCAGCGCCACGGCGATGCCAGGGCTGTGGGTGACCACCGTGCAGCTGAGGTCGGCGGGTAAAAAGCCGATCATCGCCGCGGTGGTGGTGCCGCCATCGACAATCACCACCTGTCCCGGCTGGATCATGGCGGCGGCGGCGCGGGCGACCGCCTGCTTGGAGTCGATCTGCACGCTTTTGCGCGTTTCAATTGGCGCAATGGCGGCGGAAACCGGCAATGCCCCGCCATGGACCCGCTGCAGTTTTCCCTCCGCCGCCAGCTCGCGCAGATCGCGGCGAATGGAGTCCTCGGAGACGTTAAACCGCTGGCTTAGCTCCCCGGACATCACCTGTTTTTCCTCGGTGAGGATCTGGAGGATCTGCTGTTTTCTCTGACTGGCGAGCATCGGTTTTCCTTCATCGAATGATCTTGTTTGTGCACGATTATGCATGTTATGGTGCCTGCTGTCACCTCAAAGGGGAAATAACATGCAAACACATGCACCGCACGTCCGCCACGTTCGCGAGACGCTGCTCTCGGATAACTGGTACACGTTGAAAAAATATACCTTCGAACTGCTGCGTCGGGACGGTCGCTGGCAGGAGCAGAGCCGCGAGGCTTATGACCGGGGCAACGGCGCAGTCATTTTACTCTACAACCGGGAAAAGCGGACGGTGGTCCTGACCCGTCAGTTCCGTTTTCCGGTATTTACTCATGGCCACGACGGATATCTCATTGAGGCGGCTGCCGGGCTGTTGGATAACGCCTCGCCGGAGGCGCGGATCGTTGCCGAAGCGGAAGAGGAGACCGGCTTTCGCGTGACCCGTGTCGAACCCGTCTTCACCGTCTTTATGAGCCCCGGCTCCGTCACCGAAAAACTCTACTTTTTTATCGCCGAATATCAGGCCGATGACCGTCGGGGCGACGGCGGCGGACTGGCGGCGGAAGGTGAGGACATTGAAGTACTGGAGTGGCCGCTGACGCGGGCGCTGCAGGCCATTCGCGATGGCGAGATCATGGATGCTAAAACCATTATCCTGCTGCAACACCTGGCGCTGAATGCCGACACGCTCCTCGCCGGCTGAGCGGCAAGGAGCGGGGAGTTAACGCAGCTCGCGGGCAATGGCGCTGTACATCAGCGCCGCTTCCAACGGCTGAGCGTTGAAGGAAGGTTCCGCCTGCGGCCAGGTCGACCACTGGACGATCACCAGGTGTTCCGCGCGGTTCACCATGATCACCTGGCCGTAGATCCCCAGCGCCCACAGCGACCCTTTAAGCCCTTCCTGCGGCGTCGGCTGGACGTTTTGCGCATTCGCCGGAATTGCGTTATTCCACCACTGATAGCCGTAAATACCCTCCGGATGCGCTGCCGAGACCGAGTTTAGCGCCTTGGTCCAGCTGGCGGCTTGATCGAACCAGCCAGTCGGCACCAGCTGTTTGCCATTGCTTAACCGACCGTCACGGGCGACGAATTCACCAAAGCGGCCCCAGTCTTCAAGGGTGGCGTTAAAGCCGTGGGCGCCGACGTCGTGCTTCCCTTGCTGATAAGCATGCCACACGCCGTCGTGGGCCATCCCGGCCGGCTGCCATAGAGCCTGTTCAAGCCAGGCGGCCAGCGACATGCCGGTGGCGCGCTCCAGAATATCCCCAAGCAGCCAGGCGCCGCCGGAAGAGTAGGACCACTGCTCGCCCGCCGGGTGTTGACGCGCCAGGCCGGTGACGATCTTACGCACGCAGGCATAGACGCCGGGGTGCGCTTCACACTGGGTCAGGCGGGCGAAATGCGACTGCGGGTCGGTGTAGTCTTCATTCCATTCCACCCCGCTGGTGTGTTGAATCAACTGCTTCAGCGTTACGCCGTCCCAGGCGGTGCCTTTCAGTTCGGGTTCATAAACGGTAATCAGGTCATCAAGGGAGTGGATTTTACCCTGTTGAATGGCGATACCGACCAGCGTCGAGACCACCGATTTGCCTACCGAGCGCGAGGTCCACAGGGTGGTGTCGGTATTACCTTCGGCGAGATATTTCCAGGCGACTTTACCATCTTTCAGCACCAGCATACCGCTGACGTTCTCGCGCTTCAGGTAATCCTGCAAATTCCAGGTGTGGCCGTTGAGCGTATAGCGGGCATCGGTCAGTTGTTTTTCAGCGCGCTCCAGCGGCGTCGAGGCGCCGTGGCGGAAGACATCGCCGATATAGTTGCGATAGTCATTGCGAAAGCCAATCACGCGTGAAGTCTGATCCCAGCTGAGCATGTCTTTGGCCGCGGGTAGCGTTTGATCGTAAGGCGTTGGGCAGACATCCAGCGTCAGGCTGCCGCAGTGTTGCGCCATTGCCGCCGCCGGCAGCGCCGCCAATATTAACGCCAGGGCCAGTGGTTTTCTTATCATTGTCATTTCCTCGTTTGCCATAGATTCGCTGCGCAGTATATAAATCGGCGCGCGCCGGCTAAAATCAGCACATGGGGGATTTTCCCCCTTAAGGGAGAAAAAGGATGAAAACCCTACAGTACTCATTCGCACAGATTGAAGCCTTCGCGACGATTGCTGAGACCGGCAGCCTGTCGCAGGCGGCCATTCGTTTAGCTAAAGACCGGACCACGCTGCGCGATCTGCTGGACTATCTGGAAGATGCTCTGGGCTACCGGCTGTTCAGCCGTGAAGGACGTAGCCTGACGCTAACTGCCGAGGGTGAGCAGCTGTTTCGCCAGGCGCATCTGCTGTTGCGTCAGGCGCAGGCTTTCGAGTCTTTTGCGCAAACGCTGCCGCAAACCGCCGGGCAGGCGCTGCGTCTGGTGTACGATCCCTTCGTGCCGCGTGAATTTCTCTGTGCGCTGGCCGATAACCTGGCCCGACGGCAGATCCGCCTGAGCTGCTGGAGCGCCTCGCGTCGCGAAGCCGAGCAGGCGCTGAGCGATGGCGTGGCGGAGATGGCGATTTGTCAGGCTAACAACCGCACGCTGGGGAGCGAAATGGAGTGGCGGGCGCTCGGCACCGTGGATCTGCGTTTCTACGCGGCGGACAGCCTGTTCCACGACGCTCCGCGGCCGCTGACGCTATTGAATCTTTCGTTGACGCCGCAGTTAGTGATGCACCGGCGCAGTGACGATCAAATCGCCCGCCGGCTGCAGATTTCCGGCCATACGCTGTATATGAATGAGATTACCCTGTTGCGCCATGCGCTGGAGCAGGGGAGGGGCTGGGGGTTTTTACCGGACCATTTGCGGCCAGGCGAGTGGCAGGGAGTCAGTGAAATCGCGACGGAGGTCGGCAGTCAGGGGCTGAACGTCACTATGGTGATGCTCTGGCTGCCCGGAATGAATAAGCATCGGATGCTTAGCGACATCGTGCACGAGGCGCCGGAGCTTTGGCAGCGCAGATAACAAAACGCCCCGGAGCCTGAGACCCCGGGGCGCTTGCCATACAACTTGCTATCGGCGATTACGCGCGAACGAAGTCGATGTGAGTCAGTTTCGGCTTGAACGCGTGGCGCTGAACAGCCTGAACTTTGACTTTTTCTTCTTTGCCATCAACAACGACGGTCAGAACTTCGCTGTAAAACTCAGCTTTGTCCTGCATGTTCCATACTTTGTCGTGGTCCAGTTCGATAGCAACCGGAGCAGCTGCGCCACCGTAGATGATTGCCGGGAACTTGTTAGCTGCGCGCAGGCGGCGGCTCGCACCCTTACCCTGCTCTTTACGTACTTCTGCGTTGATAGTAAACATTGATGTCTCTCTATATATAAAGCCTGCTACAGGCGACCCAGCAACAGGCGGATTATCTGCTTTGCGAATGCAAAAGCGGGCGGCATTATAGCCGCCAAACGACACCCGGGCAATCAAAACCTCAGCTTTCCGGTAATTAACGCAGCTCGTTGGCGCGACGAAAACGCCCCTGATAATCGAACACTTTTTCCCGCACCTGCCAGTACTGCCCCTTCATGCGGGCGACGACAAAGTCCGGATGGCGCAGCAGCGCCTGCTGGGTCACGATATCCGCCGGCGTTATCCAGCGCAGCGGCACCCCGGGGGTGCGGGTATGCGGGCGAATAAACAGTTGTTCGAAGGCGGTGCGCTGGGCGGGGGTCTGCAGACGGAAGCGCTCACTGACATCCGCCCCGTCTTCATCGTAGTAGGTGATTTTCAGCCACGGGCCCTTCTCGTCGCCGCCGTGCTGCAGGGCCATGCCGCTGCAGCGCAGCACCAGCGCGTCCTTCAGTTTCAGCGCCGCCTTCAGCATATCGTCCGGGTCAACCAGTATAGTGTCGCACTCCCGGCAACGGCGGGCGGCGATGTCGTTTTCCGCATTACACTGCGGACAGTTTTTAAAGCGAAAGCGGAAGTCGCACTGTTCGCGGTGGCCGTCGTCATCTTCGAACCACCCCTGGCAGCGGCGGCCAAAGTGTTCAATCAAGGTGCCGTCGGCGGTGGTTTTGCCCCAGAAGGTATTGGCGAAGCCGCAGGCTGGGCAGAAGACCTGCACCGGCACGTTGTCGCTTTTGCCCTTCGGCGTCCCCACTTCCGGGGCATACAGGTCATGCGGATTGCCGGCGTAGTCGAGGATCAGACAGTCGGTTTTCCCCGGCGCCAGGCGCAGACCGCGGCCAACGATCTGTTGGTAAAGACTCACCGACTCGGTGGGGCGGAGGATGGCGATCAGGTCGACGTGCGGGGCGTCGAAGCCGGTGGTCAGCACCGCGACGTTCACCAGATAGCGATACGCCTGCGCTTTAAAGGCCTCGATGATGCGATCCCGCTCCGGCCCAGGCGTTTCGCCGGTGATCAGCGCCGCCTGGCCTACCGGCAGCAGGCCGGTCACTTCCCGGGCGTGTTCCACGGTGGCGGCAAAGATCATCACCCCTTTGCGGTTTTCGGCGAACTCCACGATCTGGCTGACAATATGCGGCGTGATACGCTGTTGTTTTTTCAGCTCATGGTTAAGATCGGCTTCGCTGAACAGGCCGTTGCTTTGCGCCTGCAGGCGACTGAAATCGTACTGCACCACCGGCATATCGAGGCGCTCCGGCGGCGTCAGATAGCCGTGTTTAATCATATAGCGCAGCGGTAGCTCATAGATGCAGTCGCGGAACAGGGCCTTTTCATCGCCGCGCACCATCCCATGATAATGGAACTGATAGATCCAGCCCTTGCCAAGGCGGAACGGCGTGGCCGTCAGGCCGAGCAGCCGGATCTGCGGATTGACCTGCCGCAGGTGACCGATGATCTGCTGATATTGGCTGTCGTCATCATCGCTGATGCGGTGGCATTCATCGACGATGAGTAGCGAAAATTCGCTGCGAAACTGGTCGAGATTGCGTGCCACCGACTGCACGCTGCCGAACACCACTTTGCCGTGGCTCTCTTTTCGCTGCAGACCGGCGGCGAAGATATCCGCCTCGAGGCCAAGGGCGCAGTATTTGGCATGGTTCTGCGCCACCAGCTCTTTGACATGGGCCAGCACCAGCACGCGGCCGCGCGCCAGCCTGGCAAGCTCGGCGATCACCAGACTTTTGCCCGCGCCGGTGGGCAGGACAATCGCCGCCGGCTCGGTATGGCGACGGAACCAGGCGAGGGTGGCATCGACGGCTTCTTGTTGGTAAGGACGTAATGTAAAAGTCATGAATTCACGGGGCTAATTAACTGGCGAATAGTATGCCATGAATCTTTTCCCTTGAGTGGTGTTAAGAGCCCGTTATACTAGCCGGTGAAATTCTTCTTTTTCGGGCGATTTGCCCGCTCCAGCACTATGACAGGCTAAAAAAATCTCATGCGACTTGATAAGTTTATCGCTCAGCAGCTCGGCGTCAGCCGGGCTATTGCCGGGCGTGAAATTCGCGGCAGCCGCGTTACCGTGGACGGCGACATTGTGAAAGATGCCTCTTTTAAGCTCCAGCCGGAGCACGAGGTGGAGTATGACGGAAATACGCTGACCCAGCAGAATGGCCCGCGTTACTTTATGCTCAACAAGCCGCAAGGGTACGTCTGTTCCACCGACGATCCCGATCATCCGACTATCCTTTATTTCCTCGACGAGCCGGTGGCGCATAAGCTGCACGCCGCCGGACGGCTGGATATCGACACCACCGGGCTGGTGCTGATGACCGATGACGGCCAGTGGTCGCATCGCATTACCTCGCCGCGCCACCACTGTGAAAAAACCTATCTGGTGGCGCTGGAAAGCCCGCTGGCGGAAGGGACCGCGGAGCTGTTCGCCAAAGGCGTCCAGCTGCATAACGAAAAAGATCTCACCAAACCGGCGTTGCTGGAAGTTATCACTCCGACCGAAGTGCGCCTCACCATCAGCGAAGGCCGCTACCATCAGGTGAAACGCATGTTCGCCGCCGTGGGCAACCACGTGGTTGGCCTGCATCGGGAACGCATCGGCGACATCCTGCTGGATGAATCGCTGGCGCCGGGTGAATATCGTCCGCTGACGGAAGCGGAAATCGCCAGCGTGGGCGCCCCGCAGCCACGGAGTAAAACGTGACGCTGAAGCAGAATTCTTCACTGGGGATTGTGTTTATCCTTGGCCTGCTGGCCATGCTGATGCCGCTGTCTATTGATATGTATCTTCCGGCCCTGCCGGTGATTGCCGCCCAGTATAACGTCCCGGACGGCAGCGCGCAGATGACGCTCAGCACCTATATCCTCGGCTTTGCGCTGGGTCAGCTGCTGTACGGCCCGATGGCGGACAGCCTTGGCCGCAAGCCGGTGATCCTCGGCGGGACGCTGGTCTTCGCGGCGGCGGCGGTAGCCTGCGCCCTGTCGCAAACCGTCGATATGCTGATTGTCATGCGTTTCTTCCACGGTCTGGCAGCCGCGGCGGCCAGCGTGGTGATTAACGCCCTGATGCGCGACATCTATCCGAAAGATGAGTTTTCGCGCATGATGTCGTTTGTCATGCTGGTCACGACCATTGCGCCGCTGGTGGCGCCGATGGTCGGCGGGGCGGTGTTGGTCTGGTTCAGCTGGCATGCCATCTTTTGGATCCTCGCCCTGGTGGCCCTGCTGGCCTCGCTGATGATCGGCCTGTTTATCCGCGAAACGCTGCCGGCTGAAAGGCGTCAGCCGTTCCATCTGCGCACCACGCTGGGTAACTTTGCCACGCTGTTCCGCCACAAGCGGGTACTGAGCTATATGCTGGCGAGCGGCTTTAGCTTCGCGGGCATGTTCTCTTTCCTTAGCGCCGGTCCCTTTGTCTACATCAATATAAACCACGTTGCGCCTCAGCACTTTGGCTACTATTTTGCGCTGAACATCGTTTTTCTGTTTCTGATGACCATGTTCAACAGCCGGTTTGTGCGGCGGGTAGGGGCGTTGCGTATGTTCCGCGCCGGGCTGTGGATCCAGTTTGCCATGGCGGTGTGGATGGTGGTCTGCGCGCTGCTGGATGTCGGCTTCTGGTCACTGGTGATCGGCGTAGCGGCCTTTGTCGGCTGCGTATCCATGGTGTCGTCTAACGCCATGGCGGTGATCCTCGATGAGTTTCCGCATATGGCGGGCACTGCTTCGTCGCTGGCGGGGACTTTCCGTTTCGGTATCGGGGCGATTATCGGCGCGCTGCTGTCGATGGCGACGTTTACCACCGCCTGGCCGATGCTGATCTCTATTGCCTTCTGCGCAACCTGCTCTATTTTCTTCTCGCTTTACGCATCCCGGCGGCGAAAAATCGCACGCTAGGTCACATTTTCAGGGGCGAAATCGCCCCTTTCTTGATGCATGTCAACCGCAATGGGCTTCAGGGTTCTGCGATTTGTTTCCTTTATGTAAAATCAATTAGTGTAAAAAGTCGCATTGTTGCGATAAAAAAGTTGTTTTGGATCACAGAAACGGGTACATATAGCGCCAATCGGCTCGCCGGGTATAAAAAATAAAGCGCTGGATTATAAGCGCTTAACCCTGGTCCGCCGCCGCTGTAAACGTTTTCTGCCTCAAGGCAGGACTATTTGTCAACAGTGTGTTAATATTGATGTAAATTTATTGTGAAGCCTTTTGCTTCCGGGGAAACCAAGTGAATACACAACAACTCTCTATCGTACACCGTCTGCCGCAGAGCTATCGCTGGCTGGCCGGTTTTGCGGGTTCCAGAGTTGAACCGATTCCGCAAAACGGCGCGCAGAACGAGAACAGTCTCGTTGCCCTTAAATTGCTGAGCCCGGACGGTGAGAAAGCCTGGCCGGTGATGCATAAGCTCAGTCAGGCGTTAAGCGACATCGAAGTCGACTGTTCCGTGCTGGAGTGCGAAGGTGAACCCTGCCTGTTCGTTAACCTGCAGGATGAGTTTGCCGCCACCTGTCGTCTGAAAAACTTTGGCGTGGCCATCGCCGAGCCCTTCTCCGGCAATAACCCTTTCTGACCGTCAGCTTAGCGCCAGCAGCTGGCGGGTATACTCATGCCGGGGTGCGCTGAAGACGGACTTGCACTCGCCCTGTTCGACCACCTCTCCCTGACGCAGCACCATCACCTGGTGACATAGCGCCCGCACCACGCCTAAATCATGGCTGATAAAAATATAGGCCAGCTGATGCTTTCGCTGTAAGGCTTTCAGCAGGTTCAGGATCTGCGCCTGAACGGTTTTGTCCAGCGATGAGGTCGGTTCATCGAGGACGATCAGCTGCGGTTTGACGATCAACGCTCTGGCGATGGCGATACGCTGTCGCTGGCCACCGGAGAACGCCGCCGGATAGCGCTGGCGGCTGGACGGGTCGAGGCCGACCTCCTGCATGGCAAGGATCACCGCCTGTTCGCGTTCGGCCGCCGTCAGCGTCGGCTGGTGGACGCGCAAGCCTTCCTCAATGATCTGCTGCGCCGTGAGGCGCGGATTGAGCGACGAGTTCGGATCCTGAAAAACCACCTGCATCTGTCGGCGCAGCGGTAGCAGCTGTCGGCGGTTACGCCCCTGAATCGGCTGGCCGGCGAAGGTTATCTTGCCCCCGGACGGGATCAGGCGCAGCAGGGCCAGGCCGGTGGTGCTTTTACCGGAACCCGATTCCCCCACCAGGCCCAGCGTCTCGCCGGCGCGCAGCTGAAAGCTGAGGCTGTTGACCACCCGATGATGATCGACCACCCGACGCAGGATCCCTTTGCGAACGGGAAACGCCACCTTTAAATCGTCCGCCTGCAGCAGCACCGGGGCATCGGCGGCCAGCGGCACCGGCTCCCCGTCCGGCTCGCTATCCAGCAGGCGTTGGGTGTAGGGATGCGCTGGCGCGCTGAACAGCGCCCGACAGTCATTGTGTTCCACGCAGCGGCCGTTCTGCATTACCGCCACCCGGTCAGCCAGCTGGCGGACGATGCTCAGGTTATGAGTGATAAACAGCAGCCCCATGTTCAGCTCCTGCTTCAGCTCGCGCAGCAGTTGCAGAATTTGCGCCTGCACCGATACGTCCAGGGCGGTAGTCGGCTCGTCAGCGATCAGCAGCTCCGGGCGAGTCAGCAACGCCATGGCGATCATCACCCGCTGGCGCTCGCCGCCGGAGAGCTGATGCGGATAGTCCGCCAGCCGCCGCGGCGCCTGACGGATCCCGACGCGCTCCAGGCAGTCGAGGATCTCCCCGCGCGCCGCCTGTTTGCGCATTCCCCGGTGTAATGACAGCACTTCGTAGAGCTGTTTTTCCAGGGTATGCAGGGGGTTGAGCGATACCATCGGCTCCTGAAAGATCATCGCGATCCGGTTGCCGCGCACGCCGCGCAGGGTCGCCTCATCCGCATGCAGCAGCGACTGGCCATGAAAACGGATGTCACCGCTGGGGTAGCTGGCCGGCGGGGTAGGGAGCAGCCGCAGCACCGACAGGGCGGAGATGCTCTTACCGGAGCCGGATTCGCCCACCAGGGCCAGCGTTTCGCCGACCGCCACCTCGAGCGACAGATTATGCACCACGGTCTGCGTCTCGCCCTGCTGGCGAAAGGCAATAGAGAGATTGTCGATAGCTAATAGCGGGTGGGTCATATTACACCGCCTTACTCGGGTCAAAGGCGTCGCGAACCGCTTCACCGATAAAAATCAGTAGCGTCAGCAGCACGGCGACGGAGAGAAACGCGGCAATGCCCAGCCAGGGCGCCTGCAGGTTGTTTTTGCCCTGCAGCAGCAGCTCGCCGAGGGAGGGCGAGCCGAGCGGCAGGCCGAAGCCGAGAAAATCCAGCGACGTCAGGGTGGTAATGGAGCTGCACAGGATAAAGGGCAGGAAGGTGAGGGTCGCCACCATCGCGTTGGGCAACATATGCCGCAGGATGATCTGCCGGTCGCTAACCCCTAACGCCTGCGCCGCCCGAACATAGTCGTAGTTGCGGGTGCGGAGAAATTCCGCGCGCACCACGCCCACCAGCGTCATCCAGCCAAAGAGAACGGTGATTGCCAGCAGCCACCAGAAGCCCGGCTGCACGACGCTGGAGAGCAGGATGATCAGGAACAGCGTTGGCATGCCGGACCAGACTTCGATAAAGCGCTGTCCCCACAGGTCGATTTTACCGCCGTAGTAACCCTGTATCGCCCCGGCCAGCACCCCCAGCACGCTGGAGAACAGCGTCAGCAGCAGACCGAAGAGCACCGAGATGCGTGTCCCATAGAGGATCCGCGCCAGCACATCGCCGCCGTTGGCGTCGGTGCCGAGCCAGTTGCTGGCCGAGGGCGGCGATGGAAAGGGAACCGTGCTGGCAAAATTAATTGTCGTCGCGCCGAAGCGCACTGGCGGCCATAGCGCCCAGCCGTGAGTCGCCAGCTGGTGCTGCAGCCAGGGATCCTGATAGTCGGCGGCGGTGGCGAACGCGCCGCCGAAGGTTTGCTCAGTGTAGTTTTTTAACACCGGGACGTACAGCTGGCCCCGGTACTGCACCAGCAGCGGGCGGTCGTTGGCCAGCAGCTCGGCGCCCAGGCTGCATAGGAAGAGAATTAAAAACAGCCACAGCGACCAGTAGCCGCGACGGTTGTGGCGAAAGCGCGCCCAGCGGGCCTGATTAACGGGACTGAAGAAAGACATTAGCGGCCCTCAAAATCAATGCGCGGGTCGACCAGCGTATAGCTGATATCGCTGACGATATTCAGCAGCAGGCCAATCAGAGTGAAAATATAGAGCGTGCCAAACATCACCGGATAGTCGCGGGAGACCGTCGCTTCATAGCCCAGCAGACCCAGGCCGTTTAGCGAGAACATCACTTCGATCAGCAACGAGCCGGTAAAGAACATACTGATAAAGGTGGCCGGGAAGCCGGCGATCACCAGCAGCATGGCGTTACGGAACACGTGTCCCCAGAGGATCTGTTTCTCACCAACGCCTTTGGCGCGGGCGGTGACCACATACTGTTTGCGGATCTCGTCGAGGAAGCTGTTTTTGGTCAGCATAGTCAGCGCGGCAAAGCCGCCAATTACCGTCGCCAGCACCGGCAGGGTGATGTGCCACAGGTAGTCGAGGATCTTCTGATACCAGGGGAGGGTGTCGAAATTTGGCGAGACCAGACCGCGCAGCGGGAAGAGGTCGAAATAGCTGCCGCCGGCAAAAATCACGATCAGCAGGATGGCGAACAGAAAGGCAGGGATCGCATAGCCAATGATAATCAGTGTACTGCTCCAGATATCAAAGCGGCTGCCGTTGCTGACCGCTTTGCGGATGCCCAGCGGAATGGAGACCAGATAGATAATCAGCGTGCTCCACAGCCCGAGGCTCACCGAGACCGGCAGGCTGTCTTTAATCAGCTGCAGCACGGAGGCGCTGCGAAACAGGCTGTCGCCGAAATCAAAGCGCAGATAATCGCCCAGCATCTTCAGATAGCGTTCGTGCAGCGGTTTATCGAAGCCGTAGCGGTGGGTGATCTCGGCGATGACTTCCGGGTCGAGGCCGCGCCCGCCGCGATAGTGACCCTCGCTGATATTGCCTGCGCCGGTGCGGGCATGGCTGGCGCCCATTCCGCCGTCGCCAGCCCCCGGCATCCCGCCGCGCTGATTAAACTCGATGGCGGCGATGGCCTGATCGACCGGGCCGCCAGGCGCGATCTGGACAATAAAAAAGTTAATGGTGATAATGGCCCACAGGGTGGGGATGACTAACAGCAAACGGCGGATCAGGTAGCTGCCCATGGGATGTCCTTAGCGTCTGTCCGCGGGGAGGGTGGCCGCTTTGTTCACGTCGTACCACCAGGTATCGAGGCCGGACGAATAGATGGGGCGGGTCGCGGGGAAAGAGAACTTATTCCACCACGCGGTGCGGTCCTGCGCCATATACCACATCGGCAACATGTAGTTATTCCAGGTCAGCACACGATCCAGCGCCCGACCGAGAGGGATCAGTTTCTGCTTATTGCCCTGCCACTGCAGGATCTGCGCAATCAGCTTATCCACTACCGGGCTTTGCACCCCCGGCGCGTTGTAGCTGGAGTGAATATAGTCGGACGCCCAGGAGATTTGCAGGTCGGTCCCCGGCCAGGGCATGGCGCGCCACAGGCTTGGCATCATGTCGTAATCCCGGCTGCGGCGGCGGTTGCTGTACTGCGAATTATCAACCTGACGAATATCCATGACGATCCCCAGACGCTGCAGGTTGTGCTGAAACGGCAGCACCCAGCGGTCATTGCCCCCGGCCGGCAGCAGTAGCTCAAAGCGCAGCGGCTTGCCGGTGGCGGCGTTGACCCGGCGCTGGTTCTTCACCGTCCAGCCCGCCGCATTGAGCAGGGCGTCGGCTTTGAGTAAGTTGGCGCGGTCGAAGCCATCGCCGCGGGAGACCGGCGGCTGGTAAACCTGGCTGAAGAGCTCCGGGGGCAGTTCTTTTTTCATCGGCGTCAGCAGGGCCAGCTCGGCTGCGTCGGGCAGGCTGCGGGCGGCATATTCGGTGTTCTGGAAATAGCTGTTGGCGCGCTGATAGGCGCTGTAAAACAGCGCCTTGTTCATCCATTCGAAATCGAACGCCAGGGTAATGGCCTGCCGCACCCGGCGATCGGCAAAAATCGGGCGCTGAATATTGAACGCCAGCCACTGGGTATCCTGCGCCGAGGTATTGGTATGCTCATCTTTAATGATGTAGCCGCGGCTGAAGTTGCGACCGACGTAGCGGGTAGCCCAGTTTTTGGCGACGGTCTCTTCCCGGCGATCGACGGCTCCCGCTTTAAAGGCTTCGAAAGCGACATTGTCGTCGAGATAATAGTCATAGCGCAGCGTATCGAAATTCCAGCGACCGCGGTTGACCGGCAGGTCGGCCGCCCAGTAGTCGGCGACGCGGGAATAGGTAATATATTGCCCCATTCGCCAGGCGCTGATGCGGTATGGCCCGCTGGCCAGCGGCGGCTTCGACAGCGGGTCGCTGAGTTTGTGCTGGCGCCAGAACGCCTCGGGCATAACCGGCAGGCTCAGCAGACTCAGCATGTTCTCTTTGCCGGGCTGGCCGAGGTCAATACGCACGGTCAACGGCGCGATGGCCTTCACGGTGGTGCCTTTATAAAACAGGCGAAACTGCGGCACCCCTTCGGTCATAAACTTGTTGAAGGTAAACGCCACATCGCGGGCGGTGATCGGCGTACCGTCATGGAAGCGGGCGCGCGGGTTGAGCGCGATCTCCATCCAGGAATAGTCCTCGGCATAGCGCGCCCGCTCGGCAATCAGCGGGTAGTAGCTGCCGGGCTCATCATCCGAGGTGGTGAACAGGGTATCGTAGAGCGCCTCCGTGCGTACCGCGGGGTTGCCACGCAGCGCATAACGGTTGAAGTTATCAAAGGTGCCGATCGCCGCCAGGGTGAGGGTGCCGCCTTTCGGCGCCCTGGGATTGACGTAATCAAAATGACTGAAACCGGCGGCGTATTTCGGTTCGCCGATAATCGCGAAGGCTACGCTTTCCTGAATGGTTTGCGCCTTAGCGTCCAGGCTAAACAGAGCCAGCAGAATCAGAAAGAGGCGCGCATACATAGGCGGCAGAATACCTTGTCATGGCCGGCCCCCATGGCCGACATCCGTTCCCGCATCATAAGTGAGACTTAGCGCGTTGTGAAATAGTTCGCGGGTTCATCGTGCGCAGCCACCAGCCCGGCCAGCGACAGCGGTCGGCTGATCCAGTACCCCTGCAGGAAATGAACGCCCTGGCCGCGAAGCCACTCCGCCTGTTCCTGGGTCTCCACCCCTTCGGCGACGGTCATTAATTTCAGCCGGCGGCTGAGGGTCAGTACCGCATCCAGCACCGGCGAGGTTACTGTTTCAGTACCAATCGCCTGCACAAAACCGCGATCGATCTTCAGATAATCGAAGTTATAGCGTTCGAGATAGATCAGCGCGCTATGCCCGGTGCCGAAATCATCAATCGCGATTTCGAATCCCTGGCGGTGGAGCCAGGCGAAGTTAGCCATCGATTTTTCTTTATCAATCATCGCCCGCTCGGTTACCTCCAGCACCACGTGAAAGTGGTCGGCTGGCAGTGCGGCGGCGAAGCGCAGCATATCGTCGCGGAAGCTGTCGGCCTGCAGATGGGCAGGGGAAATATTCAGCCCCAGCTTCACGCCGCGCGGCAGAATACGCTTCAACACCGCAGCGTCGCTGGCGATCAGCGCGAGCAGGTGATGGGTTAGCGGCACGATCATCTGCTGGGTTTCGGCCAGGTTAATAAAAACGTCGGGCGGAATTTCACCAACCACCGGATGGCGCCAGCGCATTAGGACCTCCACGCCGCTGATACGTAGAGTCTGAGCATTAACCACCGGCTGATAAACGATGTAGAACTGGTTATTTTTGATCCCCAGCAGAATGGATTTTCGCGGATCCGATTTGATCGTCAGCACGTAATAGCAGAGCAGCCCCGCCAGCAGGCCGCAGACGACCCCGAGCAGCAGAGCAAACTGCGTATTTTCCGCCAGCCAGCTGTTGGCATACAGATAGACCTTCAGCGGTAAGCCCTCGATCTGTGCCTGGCGGATCGGCGCGTTATGCAGCGTTTGCGGATCCACCAGCCGATTACTGAAGGTGGAGATAGCGGTGTGATCGATGGCCAGCGCAATGCCGCTGAAATCGTTTTGCCGCGCGGAATAGAGGATATACGGTGTGAGATTAGCGTTAATCGACACGAAAATGCCGCTGTTTTGATCGCCGGGTTTACCTACCCACAGCGCCAGCGCCGCGCTCTTCGGCATCATCGGCGTGCCTGGTAAAATCGCCATAGCAACGGGTTTGCTGATATCGATGGCCGGGATCAGCTGGCTGAGGGGCGTATTCATGGCTCCCGTAGCCGATGAGCAAAAGGCGATGCCGTTTTTGACCAGCAGGAAAGCGCGGACGTTGGGGCTGAACGCGGCGTGGGAGGTAAGCCCGGAGTCAATATTCTCGCAGGGCTGGTCCACCAGCGGCTGCAGGCCGTCAATGGTCTGGCGCAGGTCGTGAAAATAGCTTTTCAGATAGGTATTAACATTGTTGATAATGGCGTCGAAACGCTCGGCCCGGTTATGGTAGATCACCATAAACTGAATGCTCCCGGCCAACAGCGCGACGATGATCCCCACGCTCAGGCTGGTTAACCAGGTTTTACGCTGGGGCGAAAAGTAGCGAGTAAGCATAGCCAGATTCTTTCCGTATTATTGAAGCGCATCAACGGAGTGTCGGTCGTCGTTTTTCTCATTCCCACTTAAAAGACATAGCTTATTTTGCGACGTTGAGAACCAGGTGGCAAAAAAAAACACTGCCTGGGGCAGTGTTTTTTATCCCGCAGCCAGCCAAGGGATAACCGGCGGCGGTGGAGGACAGTTTACGAGCGGCTCAGGACTCGACGCGCTTCATTGTAGCGCTTTTTCCAGTACGGCTCATCCATGCTGGAGATAGTCACCCCGCTGCTGGTGGAGGCGTGAACAAACTGGTTGTTGCCGAGGTAGATCCCGACATGGCGGCCGGTAGAGCCGGCGCGAAACAGAACCAGATCGCCTGTACGCAGTTGGGCACGGGAAATCGATTTTCCGGTTTCCTGCTGTTCAGAAGTTGAACGCGGCAGTTCCAGACCAAATTGTTCGCGGAAGGTGCGCTGCACAAACGCTGAGCAGTCGATACCCTTGCGGGTGCTGCCGCCGAGGCGGTAACGCACGCCTTTCCAGCTGGCATACTGATCCATTAAACGGGACTTTACGTCCAGGTTACGGACCATCGTTTCAAATTCATCCTGAGAGGCTTGCAGTGATGATAAATCGCCACTACCCACAGCATGCGTCTCAGAATGCATATTCCTGGCGGTACTTGTTGAACTACACGCGGAAAGCAGAACCGCTACTGCAATCGCGGGGGCTACCCGCAAGATATATCTCAAAATCGGCTGAGATTTGACCATGCTGTTTATTTTCCCTTGTTGTCCTTAACGACAATGTCGTTATAAAAAATGCCAAACGTGTTAGAGCCTAAATACCCATCCGCAATGAGACAATTCCTTAAGCTTAAATTTGTGCAGTCACGCACAATTTTATTCATGCCCTGAATTAATGCTGCGGAAAAGGCAAAACGAGAACGAGATTACCCTATCAAACGCCGCATGGCGAGCGGTTTTGCGCGATTTCTTATAAGTATTTTGGTGACAAAAAGTGAATCATCGGGAAAGGCCAAAATTACGGCAATATCGGGCAAAAAACAGACAATTCCTTCATTTGTCA
This sequence comes from Klebsiella sp. P1927, assembly GCF_018204675.1. Classification (NCBI taxonomy): domain Bacteria; kingdom Pseudomonadati; phylum Pseudomonadota; class Gammaproteobacteria; order Enterobacterales; family Enterobacteriaceae; genus Klebsiella; species Klebsiella sp. P1927. The sequence goes on from NZ_CP073377.1 coordinate 1,320,609, forward strand.
CGGGATTAATGTGACAAGAAGATGAACGTCATGTTGAAAAAAAGGGAAAATGTAAAAAGGGACCCAAAAGGTCCCCTTATAGTTAATGACTTTGGCGGCTGCCGGAGACATTATTTGGCCGATATTCTGCTGGGTAAGTAGCGATCGAAAAAGGCGATCAATTTATCGCTCAGCGGGGTCATCAATACCCAGGGCGCGCCGATCAGCACGGCGGTCAGGGAGCCGACGGCAATATCGCTAAACCAGTGGGCGCCAATCATTACCCGCGGGAAAGCAAAGACCACAAAGATAATCAGCGCGACGCCCAGCGCGCGACGGCCAAAATAGCGCCACATAAAGCTCGCGAAGATCAGCAGCATCATCCCATGATCGCCAGGGAAGCTGTCCTTCGACGCATCCTTAGTGGGGAAGTTAACGACGTCGCTGACGCGGGTAATATCGCTAAAAAACAGCGACGGGCTGGCGCGCTGTACCGGCATCAGGTGTTGTGCGAGCTGGTTGATGATCACCGCCGCCAGCAGCATCACCAGGCCCATGATGGCGATCTGACGACGGCCTGCAGTCGGCGCCTTTAGCCAATAGCTCAGCATCAGGCAGCCCATCGCCAGCAGCGAACAGGCGTCGAAGGCGCGATTGTTGATGATCGCCAGCAGCCAGGCATAAGCATGGCTGACGCTGACGCCATGGTTAAAGAAATGGAAGATCGCGGAGTCGACCGGCAACCACGCGCCATGGTTGGCTGGCAGATACCAGGAGCAAAATAGCGCTACACCCGCGATGTTAAGCAGCAGGATTAAAGGAATTCGGTTTTTCATCATAGCCATTGCGATTTTGTGACAGTCGGCGGCAACCTTAGCCGCCTTAACTTAAACGAAGCCTCAACAACGAGGTCTGGAGTGCGTTCCAGTCGGCTTCATTCGCGGAAATAAGCTCGATCCGACTATCGGGCGGAGCGACGCTGAGGGTCTCGATATGGAGATCCTCCCCCTGACGGTTGATTCGTACCGCCCCCTCGGCAATGCGCATCACGCCTTTAACGCGCCCCACTGGCGCCAGCCTGGCCCATTCGAGCAGGCCGATGGTGTCAAAAACCGTCTCCGCGTCGAAGATCCAGCCGCAGCCCTGATAGCCCTGGCCATTGTTGAGATGTCGGCGCCAGCGCTGGTGTTCCGCCAGGCTGAGCGCGGCGAGGCCGGAAGAGGGGGGATGGCGGTGGGCGTGCTCCGCGCTCGCCGGCAGCGGGGCGGTGTTCCGTCGTGGCTCATCGAGCAGGGCCAGATCGATATTGCCCTGGATTGCCGACACCTTGCGACGCTCGCCGCCCCAGCGCTGCCACCAGTCGGCCAGCGCCCGGGCGCTTTCGGCGGTTTCCCGATCACTTTTATTAGCCACAATGATGTCCGCCGCGGCCAGCTGATCGCGGAAGTTGTCGTTGCTGACGGCTCTTTCATCCAGCAGCTGGCGGGGATCGAGGATGCACAGCGTGGCGCGCAGATCGATCCAGGGCTCATACACCGCCGCGGTGAGGATATCGAGGATCTGCTTTGGGTGGCCCAAACCGGTGGGTTCGATCAGCAGGCGATCGGGTTTGCCCTGGCGCAGCAGGGTGTTCAGCCCAACCTGCATCGGCAGGCCATTGACGCAGCACATGCAGCCGCCGGGGATCTCTTTGAGCAGGGCGCCGCTATCGGCCAGCAGCGCGCCGTCTATCCCGACTTCGCCAAACTCGTTAACCAGTACGGCCCATTTTTCATCCGCAGGCTTCTGCGCCAGCAGATGAAGAATCGAGGTCGTCTTACCGCTGCCGAGAAAGCCGGTGATCAAATTGGTTCTGGTCACTCTTTTTCTCCAGGATAAATGTAATGTTGTAACAGTTACGCCTATCCTGACGAAAAAAGGGGGAAAAGAGAAGTCCTGAGGCGGACAGAAGAGAATTCTGTCCGCATAAGCGCAAATATTGTTAAGAATTCAGCGCGTGGGCGACGGCCTCGCGGGCGCCGTGCGTCGCCAGCTGTTGCCAGGCGGCGCGGATCCCGGCGACAAACTGGGCGTTGTGCGGCAGGTCGCGGCCAAATATTTCCTCCAGCCCCAGCAGGGCGTCGACGCGCTGCTGCTCATCGCTCTGGGCCACCCGCTGCCGGATCTTGTCGACCAGCGGATCGCGCACGTCGATCGTCTGACCGGCGTCGTCCGTGCCGCTGACGTAGCGCATCCAGCCGGCCACGCCGAGAGCCAGCAGCGGCCAACGGCTGTCGCGCGCCAGATGTACGCGGATGCCATCGAGCATGCGCTGGGGCAGCTTCTGGCTACCGTCCATGGCGATTTGCCAGGTGCGGTGTTTGAGCGCCGGATTGCTGAAGCGGGCGATGAGACTGTCGGCATAGGCCAGCAGATCAACGCCGGTAATGGTCAGCGTCGGAGCCTGTTCGTCAAGCATCAGCTGGCGGGCGGCGCGGCGGAAGACGTCATCCCGCATGCAGTCGCTAATGTGCGCATGCCCTGCCAGATAGCCAAGCCAGGCGAGGAAAGAGTGGCTGCCGTTGAGCATCCGCAGCTTCATTTGCTCCCAGGGCAACACGTCATCGGTCATCTGCACGCCCGCCGTCTCCCAGGCGGGTCGCCCGGCGACGAAGTGATCTTCGACCACCCACTGAATGAAGGGTTCGCAACTGATGGCGCAGGGATCGTCGATCCCCAGCACGGCGGCGATTTCCGCCAGCGACTCCGGTGTGGCCGCAGGAACAATACGATCCACCATGGTGCCCGGGAAGCTGACGTTGTCGGCGATCCAGTCCGCCAGCGCCGGGCTGCGTTTTTCCGCCATGCCGAGGACGGCATTTTTTACCACGTGACCGTTGTCGGGGATATTATCGCAGGAGAGCACGGTAAAGGGCGGAAGGCCTCGTTCCCGGCGGCGGGCTAGCGCTTCAACTAAAATACCGGGAGCTGACTGCGGCAGCGTCGGATTCTCCAGATCGTGAATAATGCGCGGATGCGTCGGATCCAGTTTCCCGGTCGCCGGATCGATGCAGTAGCCTTTTTCCGTAATGGTCAGCGAGACAATCGCTACCTGCGGCTCGCAAAATTTTTCGATAATCGCCGCCAGCGAATCGAGCCTGGCGTTCAGACATTCGTGCACCGCGCCGATCACAATGGGCTGGTTGCCGTCGGCGCCTTTTTCCAGCACGGTAAACAGATGGTCCTGTTCGCGAAGTTGGCTCATCAGCGTGTCGCCGCTGAACAGACTGATTTCACAGATCCCCCAGTCGCCGCCGACGTTATTCAGCACGCGATCGGTGAGCAGCGCCTGGTGCGCGCGGTGAAACGCGCCAAAGCCGAAATGGACAATACGCGAGCGGAGTTGGCTGCGATCGTATTGAGGGTATTGCACGTTCTTCGGTAGCGTAGCGGTTGCAATTGTTGTCATTCTTCCCACACCTGTTTAACTGCTTATTAACAATGCCAGTCTAAAGTTATATGACAGGAAGTTAAATTGGTAAGCCGAAATTATCCGCTGACTGTGAGCTGGATCAATCAATAGGCCAGCACTGTTTGCAGCCAGGTGAGAAACATGTATGGTAGTCGTCATGAGTGTCGCCATTATTGGTATAACAACTTTTGTGAGGACATAGCGATGGAGCAAACCTGGCGGTGGTATGGGCCGAACGATCCGGTATCGCTTGATGATGTACGGCAGGCGGGGGCGACCGGCGTCGTCACTGCGCTGCACCATATTGCAAACGGTCAGGTATGGCCGGTCGACGAGATTAAAGCGCGTCAGGCGCTGTTAGCGGCAAAAGGGTTGACCTGGTCGGTCGTCGAAAGCATTCCCGTCCACGAGGATATTAAAACCCACAGCGGGCAGTATGCGACCTGGATTGCCAACTATCAGCAGAGCATCCGCAACCTCGCGGCCTGCGGCATCGATACCGTGTGCTACAACTTTATGCCGATCCTCGACTGGACGCGCACCGATCTGGAATATGAGCTGCCGGACGGCTCCCGGGCGCTGCGTTTCGATCAGATCGCTTTCGCCGCCTTTGAGCTGCATATCCTTAAACGCCCGGGAGCGGAAGCGGATTACAGTGAAGAAGAGCAGCGTCAGGCTGAGGTCTATTTCAAGGCGATGAGCGAAGCAGATATCGATAAACTGACCCGCAATATCATCGCCGGCCTGCCGGGAGCGGAAGAGGGCTACACCCTTGACCAGTTCCGCGCGCGTCTGGCGGAGTATGACCACATTGATAAAGCGCAGCTGCGTGAAAATATGGCCTATTTCCTGCGCGCCATCGTGCCGGTATGCGAAGAGGTAGGGATCCGCTTGGCTGTGCATCCGGACGATCCGCCGCGGCCGATCCTTGGCCTGCCGCGTATCGTGTCGACCATCGAAGATATGCAGTGGCTGAAGGAGACGGTGGACAGCATTAATAATGGCTTCACCATGTGTACCGGATCGTATGGCGTTCGCGCCGATAACGATCTGGTGAAGATGGTGGAGACCTTTGGCGATCGCATCCATTTTACCCATCTGCGCTCTACCTGCCGTGAAGCAAACCCGAAAACCTTCCACGAGGCGGCGCACCTTAGCGGCGACGTCAATATGGTGGCGGTGGTGGATGCTATCCTGCGTGAAGAGCAGCGGCGTAAACAGGCCGGCGATCTGCGCCCGATCCCATTTCGTCCGGATCATGGTCATCAGATGCTCGACGATCTGCGCAAGAAAACCAACCCAGGCTATTCGGCGATTGGCCGTCTCAAGGGGATGGCGGAAGTGCGCGGCGTCGAGCTGGCGCTGAAAATGACCAAATACCCTGAACTGCTGTAATCGCGGCAATGGGGATAATAAAAAGGACAGCCAGCGCTGTCCTTTTTTACTGTCGGGGCGTTACCGATGATTAATCCGCGCGGCCCATATAGCGGCACTCTTCGATATGAATGCGGATTTTCTCACCGGTGGTCAGGTATTCCGGCACCTGAATCACCAGGCCGGTGCTCATGGTGGCTGGCTTGGTGCGGGAGCTGGCGGACGCACCTTTAATACCCGGCGCGGTTTCGATAATTTCCAGGTCAACGGTCTGCGGCAGCTCCAGCGCCAGCAGCTGGCCGTCCCAGGTCAGCACCTGCATGTCCGGCATCCCACCTTCCGGAATAAACTGCAGCTCTTCTTCAATCTGCTCTTTGGTAAAGGTGTAAGGGGTATAGTCTTCTTTATCCATGAACACGTATTCGTTGCCATCGACGTAGGAGAAGTCGACGAAACGGCGGGTCAGGGTGACGGTATCGACGATATCGTCGCCTTTGAAGCGCTCTTCTACTTTCAGGCCGGTGCGCACATCGGAGAAGCGCATTTTATACAGTGTCGCAGCACCGCGGGCGCTGGGTGACTGAATATCAATATTTTTCACAATCAGCAGCTTGCCGTTGTAATTCAGCACCATACCTTTTTTAATTTCATTCGCTCTTGGCATTGCAGTAATCCTGTCACTTAACGAGTCAAAAATATCGCGTAAAACTACTCGCGCCCGGGCGTTCAGGCAAGCGGATTTCGCGAGTTTTGCTATCTTCTGGCAAAACGTTTAGGCTGTGGCGCAAAATGAGCGTTTGGGAGTCGGGTTGTGGAATGTCGTACTGATTGTGGCGCATGTTGCATCGCCCCCTCTATATCATCGCCGATCCCCGGCATGCCGCAGGGCAAGCCGGCTAATGTCAGGTGTGTTCAATTATCTAATGACAACCTATGTAACATTTTCGGTTCGGAACTGCGACCAAAAGTGTGCGGCAATCTTCAACCTTCGCCAGATATGTGTTCGACGGATCGTGACGCCGCTATAACTTACCTGCTTCACTTGGAGTCCAGCACGGCACCATAGGTATTTGTAGAACATTGCTTATAAGTATATAACCTATGGTGGTGTTTATTTTGTTTTATATCAACAGGATAGGTGGCTCCTCTGAGAGGATAGCTATCACGCAGCCATTTAATCTACCAACACGTCTTCCAGGTTTTGTTGTTGAAATCTATCAGTGGCATCGACATTGAGGTCTGGCTTCAACTGCTCAATATCAAATTGAACACGAAAGCCTGTTTTCTCTGCAATATAGTCACTAAACATATTTGTACCATCAATATCCCATCCTCTGCAGACTCGCGCTCGGGAGGAAGGGGGATAAATATCGACTTGATGAGGATAATGTTATCTGAGCGTGACAGCAGTAGGCAGTGTGAATTTTTGTATTGCTTACAAATTGTCAATCTACAGCTGAAAGTATAACGTATACACCAGTAATCAAGTGATAGGTGTTGTGATATGGATATTAATGAGTTCCCTCCGGGAGTTATCGAACATCTCGGTTGGTATGTATATCGACTGATTGATCCACGAGATGGAAGCACTTTTTACGTGGGTAAGGGAAAAGGCAATCGCGTTTTTGCTCACATGCGCGGCGAAGTGGCAGCCGCTGATGATGATGAACTGCTCAGTAATAAACTCAAGCAACTTCGTGAGATTAGATTAGCTGGTCTGGAGGTCATCCATGTAATCCATCGGCATGGTATTGCCGATGAAAAGACTGCTTATGAGGTGGAGGCTGCTCTAATCGATGCCTACCCAGGTTTGACCAATATCATGAACGGTGCTGGCAGTAACGAGTATGGCGCTGCACATATTAAAGAATTAATTGCAACGTACCAGCCTGAGACAGTGGAGTTTAAGCACAAAGCGCTGATGATATCTGTTAACAGAAGTTCAAAGGATGTTGATCTCTATGACGCAGTACGCTTCAGTTGGCGTGTAAGCCTCGAACGTGCAAGCAAAGCTGAAGTTATCCTGGCTACAGTAAAAGGAATTGTCAGAGGGGTATATGTTGCTGATGAGTGGTTAAAATCTACCCGTGACAACTTTCCTGAAATGCGCCAATGGGATGAAGATGATGAGTTTGAAGCTACTCAAAGTTCACGCTTTGGTTTTCGAGGTCGCGCGGCATCTCCTGAAATTACACAGCTCTATCTTGGTAAGAAGATCCCTGATGACCTCAGAAAGAAAGGGTCAATGTCTCCTGTGAAGTATTCACCAAATTTTGATTCCTGAACGCTAATATTTCAGTATAACTGCTTAAAGGGCGATCCGGCGTTGAATATGGGTCGCCTCCAAAACATCGAATAACTTATTGTATTTTAAATACATTTGTTTTATCTCCCGGCATTTTTTTGAGCCCCGGACCAAATAATGGTGCTGTCGATATTACTCTGGTGTCATATTGTTCAGTTATTAATGCGGAAATCAAAAATTATATTAAGATCAATAAGTTAATTATAAAGGGCAACTGCACTATAGCACTGACGACACGGATGCCTGCGCATGGCTGAAACATCTGCAGGCCGAGCTGGCTGCATTGACTCTATCATGATCATTAATCTGCATTGCCCGGCTCTGGCCGGGCAATGTGCTTACACGTCTCTTATCCGCCACAGGCAGGCCTGAGTGACAACGCCCATCGCCAGCGCAATCCAGAACACCGCGTGATAGCTCCAGATCTCCGCCACTACCCCCGCCAGTGAGCCGGCAATGATCCAGCCGACGCGGGTAGTATTGGTATAGAGGGTGGTGGCCGCGCCCGCCTGCCCCGGCATCAGGTCCTGGAAATAGAGCATGCCGATCCCGGCGAGGATCCCGATATAGATGGCGTTCAGCACCTGCATCGCCAGCAGCAGCGCTGGCGTATGCACCGTCAGCATGCCGACGTAAAACAGCACCCCGGCCACTGCAGAAAGACGCATCAGAAAGCGTTTGCCGAAACGCCGGGCGTAGTAACCGGCAATCAGCATGGTCGGAATTTCCAGTCCGGCGGCGGTGCCCATCATCAGCCCCGCCAGCTTCTCCGGCAGATGCAGCTCGTTAATGATAAACAGCGGCATGTTAATGATGTACAGGCTGTTAGTACCCCACATCAGGGTGCAGATGCTGAACAGCAGCAGCGCATCGCGGCGATGCGTGCGCGGAGCTTCCAGCCGGCCGGTCGCTACCGGCTTTGCTTTGCGCATGCTGGGCAAGAATAGCCAGACCATGATCCCGCAGACGATAAACGCCGCCGCGGCGCTGAGATACATCGCGGTAAAACCAAACCCCATCGCCAGGGCGTAGGCCAGCGGGGGACCAATCACCCATGCCAGGGAGACCTGGGCACGTAAAATGGAGCTGAACATCACCGCTTCGCGGCCGGTCCTGTCGGCATGCTCCCGCGCGAGGGCAAACATCTGCGGGTTGGCGGTCGATCCAAAGCTGCTGAGAAAAACGCCGATGAACAGCAAAATGAAATAGTTGCGGTTCCAGGCAAAGAGTACGCAGGCCAGCACCCCCAGCAGGCAGCAGACGACAATCAGCTGCTTGCGATCGCCCTGACGGTCGGAGCGGCCGGCGAGGAACTGACTGACCAGAATACCAATAACCGCGCTGCCGGTAAAAAAGAAACCGACCATCGCCGGGCGGACGTGCACTTCGTTGGTCAGAAACAGGCTCAGGGTCGGGGTTTGCAGCGCCCCGGCAATGCCCGTCAGAAAGGCGACGATTAAGAAGGCGGAAGAGGTGACATCGAACCCGCGTCGGGGGAGAGCGGCGCTACGGTTTTCCATGGGTTTGGTTTTCTGTAGTTTCAGGAGACGGCGCGGAGTTTACGCCTGCTGGCTAAAAATAAACAGTAGTATGGCACGAATAATTAAAAAGGCGTTTCAAAATATAGGGTTCAGCAAAAAGCTGACGTTCGAGGCGGTCGATAGCTAAGGCTTCAGCAAAAGTGTGCAGTACCTCTAAGTTCTGCGATCAAGTCGCTGACGTACCTTGCGCGTTGAGCAAGAAAGGTACAAAATTCTTGAAACGTTTCAGCGTCATTCGGCAATCCGTTCCCCGTCAGATGGCGCCTTTTTTCTCAAGTTAGCTGAAACGATTCAATTCAGCAGGAGAGGAGAACCATGTTCCAGTTATCTGTGCAGGATATTCATCCCGGCCAGCAGGCCGGTAATAAAGAAGAGGCCATCCGGCAGGTCGCCGCCGCGCTGGTCAGCGCCGGCAACGTGGCCGATGGCTACGTGAACGGCATGCTGGCGCGCGAGCAGCAGACCTCGACCTTCCTCGGCAACGGGATCGCGATCCCGCACGGCACGACGGATACGCGTGACCAGGTGCTGAAGACCGGCGTTCAGGTGTTTCAGTTCCCGCAGGGCGTCACCTGGGGTGAAGGGCAGACCGCCTATGTGGCGATCGGGATTGCCGCCAGCTCAGATGAACACCTCGGCCTGCTGCGTCAGCTGACCCACGTGCTGAGCGATGACGCGGTCGCCGCGCAGCTGCAGTCCGCCACCACCGCGGAAGAGCTGCGCGCGCTGCTGATGGGAGAGAAGCAGAGCGAAGCGCTGAAACTGGATAACGAGACCCTCAGTCTCGACGTCGCGGCCAGCGATCTGCTGACCTTGCAGGCGCTGAACGCGGCGCGTCTGAAAGAAGTTGGCGCTGTCGATGCCGCCTTCGTTAGCCACGTCATTAACGATACGCCGCTGAACCTCGGTCAGGGCGTCTGGCTGAACGACAGTGCGGAAGGCAATTTGCGCAGCGCCGTGGCGGTCAGCCGCGCGGCTAACGCCTTTACCCGCGACGAGCAGCCGGTTTCCCTGCTGGTCACGGTAGCGATGGCCGACGAGCAGCCGACCGCAGTGCTGAACCGTCTGAGCAAGCTGCTGCTGGACAAGAAAGCTGAACATTTGCTGAAAGCCGACGCCGCCACCGTGCTGGCGCTGCTGACCAGCGACGACGCCATTGCCGAAGATGTGCTGAGCGCCGAATTCGTGGTGCGCAATGAACACGGCCTGCATGCCCGTCCGGGCACCATGCTGGTCAACACCATTAAACAATTTTCCAGCGACATCACCGTCACCAATCTCGACGGTTCCGGCAAGCCGGCTAACGGTCGCAGCCTGATGAAGGTTGTGGCGCTGGGTGTGAAAAAAGGTCACCGTCTGCGTTTTACCGCGCAGGGTGAGGATGCGCAACAAGCGCTGGATGCGATTGGCGAAGCGATCGCCGCAGGCCTTGGGGAGGGCGCATAAATGAGCAGACGTGTAGCAACGATTACGTTAAACCCGGCATACGACCTGGTGGGATTCACCCCGGAGATTGAACGCGGCGAAGTGAACCTGGTGCGCACCACCGGCCTGCACGCTGCCGGGAAAGGCATTAATGTGGCGAAAGTGCTGAAAGATCTGGGCATTGACGTCACCGTCGGCGGTTTCCTGGGTAAAGACAACCAGGACGGCTTTCAGCAGCTGTTCAGTGAGCTGGGGATCGCCAACCGTTTCCAGGTGGTGCAGGGCCGGACCCGTATCAACGTTAAGCTGACGGAAAAAGATGGCGAAGTGACCGATTTCAACTTCTCCGGCTTTGAAGTCACCCCGGGCGACTGGGAACGCTTCGTCAACGACTCCCTGAGCTGGCTCGGGCAGTTCGATATGGTCTGCGTCAGCGGCAGCCTGCCGTCCGGCGTTAGCCCGGAAGCCTTCACCGACTGGATGACCCGTCTGCGCAGTCAGTGCCCATGCATCATTTTCGACAGCAGCCGCGAAGCGTTGGTTGCCGGACTAAAAGCGGCGCCGTGGCTGGTGAAACCGAACCGTCGCGAACTGGAAATCTGGGCTGGCCGCAAGCTGCCGGAGATGAAAGATGTTATCGACGCCGCCCATGCGCTGCGCGAGCAGGGTATCGCCCACGTGGTGATCTCCCTGGGCGAAGAGGGCGCGCTGTGGGTCAACGCCTCTGGGGAGTGGATTGCTAAACCACCTTCAGTGGAAGTAGTCAGCACCGTTGGCGCCGGCGATTCGATGGTCGGCGGCCTGATTTACGGCCTGCTGATGCGTGAATCCAGCGAGCATACCCTGCGCCTGGCGACCGCCGTCGCTGCCCTGGCCGTCAGCCAGAGCAATGTAGGAATTACCGACCGTACCCAGTTGGCCGCGATGATGGCGCGCGTCGACTTACAACCCTTTAATTGACAGCAGGAGAGGCATAATGAAAACGCTGCTGATTATTGATGCCGGACTCGGACAGGCGCGCGCCTACATGGCGAAAACCCTGCTGGGTGCCGCGGCGCCGAAAGCGCACCTTGAGCTGATTGATAACCCGAATGACGCCGAACTGGCCATCGTGCTGGGAACCGCGCTGCCGGCCGATAGCGCGCTGAATGGTAAAAACGTTTACCTGGGCGATATTAACCGTGCTGTCGCCCATCCGGAGCTGTTCCTGGGAGAAGCGAAAGACCACGCTAAGCCCTACGTTGCGCCAGCGGCGGTAGCCGTTCCGGCCGCCGCTCAGGGGCAGAAACGCATTGTCGCGGTCACCGCCTGTCCGACCGGCGTCGCCCACACCTTTATGGCGGCAGAAGCCATCGAAACCGAAGCCAAAAAACGCGGCTGGTGGGTGAAGGTGGAGACCCGCGGCTCCGTTGGGGCGGGCAATGCCATCACCCCGGAAGAGGTGGCCGAGGCGGATCTGGTGATCGTCGCTGCCGATATCGAGGTGGACCTGGCGAAATTCGCCGGCAAGCCGATGTACCGCACCACCACCGGTCTGGCGCTGAAGAAAACCGCCCAGGAGCTGGATAAAGCGGTGGCGGAAGCCAAACCGTACCAGCCATCCGGCAAACCTCAGGCGGCTGCTGAAGGGAAAAAAGAGTCGGCGGGCGCCTATCGCCACCTGCTGACCGGCGTCTCCTATATGCTGCCGATGGTAGTGGCCGGGGGCCTGTGTATCGCGCTCTCCTTTGCCTTCGGGATCAAAGCGTTTGAAGTGAAAGACACCCTGGCGGCGGCGCTGATGCAGATCGGCGGCGGCTCGGCCTTCGCGCTGATGGTGCCGGTACTGGCAGGCTTTATCGCCTTCTCCATTGCCGACCGTCCGGGTCTGACCCCGGGCCTTATCGGCGGTATGCTGGCGGTTAGCGGCGGCTCCGGCTTTATCGGCGGGATCATCGCTGGTTTCCTTGCCGGTTATGTGGCGAAAGCCATCAGCACGAAGCTGAAACTGCCGCAGAGTATGGAAGCCCTGAAGCCAATCCTGATCATTCCGCTGGTCTCCAGTCTGATCGTGGGTTTGGCAATGATCTATCTGATCGGTAAACCGGTAGCCGGTATCCTCGCCTGGCTGACCCATTGGCTGCAAACCATGGGCACCGCCAACGCGGTTCTGCTGGGCGCGATCCTCGGCGCGATGATGTGTACCGATATGGGCGGGCCGGTAAACAAAGCGGCCTATGCCTTTGGCGTTGGCCTGCTGAGTACCCAGACTTATGCGCCGATGGCGGCGATCATGGCGGCCGGTATGGTGCCACCGCTGGCGATGGGTATCGCGACGCTGGTAGCGCGCAATAAGTTCGACAAAGGGCAGCGGGAAGGGGGCAAAGCCGCGCTGGTTCTTGGCCTGTGCTTTATCTCGGAAGGGGCGATTCCTTTTGCCGCCCGTGACCCGATGCGCGTTCTGCCGTGCTGTATCGTCGGCGGCGCGGTAACCGGCGCTATCTCCATGGCGGTCGGCGCGAAACTGATGGCGCCGCACGGCGGGCTGTTTGTTCTGCTGATCCCGGGGGCGATTACGCCGGTGCTGGGCTACCTGCTGGCGATTGTTGCCGGAACGCTGGTGGCGGGCCTTGCCTACGCCGTGCTGAAACGCCCTGAGGCGCAAACAGCGGAAGTTGAAAAAGCGGCATAATCCTACCGCAATAAAAAAGGGCCGACTGTTCGGCCCTTTTTTTGTCTCTATTTACGCCACTTCGGCAATCTGCTGCGCCCGCAGCCAGGCAATCTCTTCCGCCCAGATATCCGGGTTGATGGTTTCAAGAATCAGCGGAATACCGTCGAAGCGGCTGTCCTGCATGATCCAGCTGAAGCAATCGTGGCCGATGTTGCCTTCCCCCAGGCTGTGGTGACGGTCGACCCGGCTGCCGAAGGCGCTCTTGGCATCGTTGAGATGCATGCCGCGCAGATACTGAAAACCGACGATGCGTTCGAAGGCGGCGAAGGTTTTTTCGCAGGCTTCGGCGCTGCGCAGGTCGTAGCCGGCGGCGAAAGCATGGCAGGTATCAATGCAGACGCCGACGCGGGATTTATCTTCCACGCCGTCGATGATGGCCGCGAGGTGCTCGAACTTAAAGCCGAGGTTGCTGCCCTGGCCAGCGGTGTTTTCGATCACCGCAGTAACGCCTTCGGTCTTCGCCAGCGCGATATTGATCGATTCGGCGATGCGCGCCAGGCACTCCTCCTCCGGGATCTGCTGCAGATGGCTGCCGGGGTGGAAGTTGAGCAGCGTCAGCCCCAGCTGCTGGCAGCGGGTCATTTCATCAATGAAGGCATCACGGGATTTTTCCAGCGCTTCTTCCACCGGGTGGCCAAGGTTAATCAGGTAGCTGTCGTGCGGCAGGATCTGCCCCGGGCCAAAGTGATACTTTTCACAGGCGGCTTTGAATTCGGCGATGGTCTCGTCGCTGAGCGGCGCGGCGCGCCACTGGCGCTGGTTCTTGGTGAAGAGGGCGAAGGCGGTTGCTTCGATTTCGGCGGCGCGAATGGCGGCATTGGCCAGTCCACCTGAGGCGCTCACGTGCGCTCCTACGTATTTCATAAAAAAACTCCAGTTAAAGCCGCTGGGGGGTGGGTAATGATAGCGGCTTAACTGGAGAAAGATGTAGTGCTTTATGCCATCAGGCTGTGGATAGCGACGTTAATGACCCCGCCGCCGACAATCAACCAGACGAACAGCATCAGCGCCATCAGCAGCGGTTTCGCCCCGGCTTTTTTCAGCGCGCTGACGTGGGTGGTGACCCCGAGGGCGGCCATTGCCATCGCCAGCAGGACGGTATCCAGCGTCACCAGCATATCCACCACGGCTTTCGGCAGCAGATGGAAGGAGTTAAACACCGCCACCAGGATGAACATAATGGCGAACCACGGAATGGTGATTTTGCTTTTCTCGCCGTTGCCTGCCGGGGTCAGCTGTTTAACACGCGCCGCCAGGAACAGCAGGAACGGAGCCAGCATCATGACGCGCAGCATTTTGGCGATAACCGCCGCGTTCTCCGCGTCCGGGCTGACCGCATGGCCGGCGGCAACAACCTGCGCCACTTCATGCATGGTGGAGCCCATATAGATCCCGTAGGTCTCCGGGGTAAACCAGTGCGCCAGCAGCGGGTACATCGCCGGGTAGAGGAAGATGGCGATGGTACCGAAGATAACCACTGTGGCGACGGCAACCGTCACTTTACTGGCTTCGGCTTTGACCACCGGCTCGGTGGCGAGCACGGCCGCCGCGCCGCAGATGCTGCTGCCGGCGCCGATCAGCCAGCTGGTGTGTTTATCGAGACCAAACACTTTCTGGCCAAGGAAGCAGGCGATAAAAAAGGTACTGGAGAGCGTCAGAACGTCAATCAAAATACCGCTCACGCCGACGTCGGCAATCTGGGCGAACGTCAGGCGAAAGCCGTAGAGGATGATCCCCAGGCGCAGCAGATGCTGCTTGGCGAAGATCACCCCGCCGTCGCAGGGCTGCCAGATTTTCGGGTAGACCGTGTTGCCGACGACCATCCCGAACAGGATAGCGAGGGTCAGGGCGCTAAAGCCTGCGCCGGCGATGGCCGGGAAACTACCGGCCCACAGGGCGGCGCCGGTCAGAGCGGCAGTCAGCGCCAGGCCTGGGACAAAATGCCACAGGGAACGATGTTTGGTGGGTAAAGTGAGTGCTGTCATAACCTTCTCCTTTGTCTGCCTAAAGGTTACGCCGCGCGGGATTAAATATAAAATTGATTATATGTTTATAATCAATCGTAATAAGTGGTTAATGGCCGCTTCGCCGGTTACAACGGGGCGAGAGCGGGTTAGGCAGAAGCGGGGCGGTCTCGCCGGCAAGACGATGATTTTGTGATATAAGCGGATTTTCCTTCCGTCAGCCGCCTCGATTTGTGTCACCATAGTAAGGAAGGTTATTCAGGTTGGATTACTAAACGGGTGGGTTATGCATATTACGCTGCGGCAGCTGGAAGTGTTCGCCGAAGTCCACAAGAGTGGGTCGACCACTCAGGCGTCACAGATGCTGGCGCTTTCGCAATCCGCGGTCAGCGCCGCGCTGACCGATCTGGAAGGGCAGCTCGGCGTGCAGCTGTTTGACCGCGTCGGTAAACGACTGGTGGTGAATGAGCATGGACGGCTGCTGTACCCGCGTGCGCTGGCGCTGCTGGAGCGGGCCCTGGAGATCGAGCAGCTGTTTCGCGGCGATAACGGGGCGATCCGAGTCTACGCCAGCAGCACCATCGGCAACTATATTATGCCGGAGATTATTGCCCGCTATCGTCATGACTTCCCGGATCTGCCGGTCGAGCTGAGCGTCGGCAACAGCCTGGACGTCATCAACGCCGTCGCCGACCTGCGGGTGGATTTCGGCCTGATTGAGGGGCCGTGCCATGCCGCCGATATTATTGCCGAGCCGTGGCTGGAGGATGAACTGGTGGTGTTTGCCGCGCCCAACTCACCGCTGCTGGCGGGGGAGGTGACCCTGCAGCAACTGGCTGAGGCGCCGTGGATCCTGCGCGAGCATGGCTCCGGCACCCGGGAGATTGTCGATTACGTTCTGCTGTCGCATCTGCCGGCGTTTCATCTGGGCATGGAGCTGGGTAATTCAGAGGCGATCAAGCACGCGGTCAGGCATGGCCTGGGCATCAGCTGTCTATCGCGGCGGGTGATTGCCGAACAGCTTGCCTCGGGCACGCTGGCGGAGCTGAAAGTGCCATTGCCCCGGCTGACGCGCACGCTGTGGCGGATCCATCACCGGCAGAAGCATATTTCTAAAGCATTACAACGTTTTCTGCACTATTGCCAGGTGTAGCAGCCCGGTTTTATCGCCTGATTACGGGGGGAATTCGCTGGCAATTCCGCAGGTTAGTGCTTTACTAATAATTTGCGGGCGATCATGAAGCTCTCTTATAACTTTGCATTTGTACCGGATGGAACCCCGATCGTCTGCTACAATCGCGCCTCATTTTTTGGATGGATAGCATTATCACATGGTTTCGGAAACTAAAACCACAGAAGCGCCCACGCTACGTCGTGAACTGAAGGCGCGCCACTTGACCATGATCGCCATCGGCGGTTCCATCGGTACGGGTCTTTTTGTTGCCTCTGGCGCAACCATTTCGCAAGCAGGTCCCGGCGGGGCGCTGCTGTCTTATATTCTGATCGGTTTGATGGTCTATTTCCTGATGACCAGCCTCGGCGAGCTGGCGGCGTTTATGCCGGTATCCGGTTCCTTCGCCACCTACGGGCAGAATTATGTTGAAGAAGGCTTCGGCTTCGCGCTGGGCTGGAACTACTGGTACAACTGGGCGGTGACGATCGCCGTTGACCTCGTGGCCTCACAGCTGGTGATGAGCTACTGGTTCCCCGACACTCCGGGCTGGATCTGGAGCGCCTTATTCCTCGGCATCATGTTCCTGCTGAACTGGATCTCGGTGCGCGGCTTTGGCGAGGCGGAATACTGGTTCTCGCTGATAAAGGTAGCCACCGTCATTATCTTTATCATCGTCGGCGTGATGATGATTGTCGGCATCTTCAAAGGGGCGCAGCCAGCCGGCTGGAGCAACTGGGGGATCGCGGATGCGCCGTTCGCCGGCGGTTTCTCGGCGATGATTGGCGTGGCGATGATTGTCGGCTTCTCGTTCCAGGGCACCGAGCTTATCGGCATCGCTGCCGGTGAATCTGAAAATCCGGAGAAGAACATTCCGCGCGCGGTGCGCCAGGTCTTCTGGCGTATCCTGCTGTTTTACGTCTTCGCGATCCTGATTATCAGCCTGATCATTCCGTATACCGATCCGAGTCTGCTGCGCAACGATGTGAAGGATATCTCCGTCAGCCCGTTCACCCTGGTGTTCCAGCATGCTGGTTTGCTGTCGGCGGCGGCAATCATGAACGCCGTTATCCTGACTGCCGTGCTGTCGGCGGGTAACTCCGGGATGTACGCCTCCACGCGTATGCTGTACACCCTGGCCTGCGACGGTAAAGCGCCGCGTATTTTCTCGAAGCTGTCGCGTGGCGGCGTGCCGCGTAACGCGCTGTACGCGACCACCGTGATCGCGGCGCTGTGCTTCCTGACTTCCATGTTTGGCAACCAGACGGTGTACCTGTGGCTGCTGAACACCTCCGGGATGACGGGCTTTATCGCCTGGCTGGGTATTGCGATCAGCCACTATCGTTTCCGTCGCGGCTACGTCCTGCAGGGTAACGATATTAATAATCTGCCGTATCGTTCCGGGTTCTTCCCGCTGGGGCCGATCTTCGCCTTCGTGCTGTGCTTGATCATTACTCTCGGACAGAACTACGAAGCGTTCCTCAAGGACACCATTGACTGGGGCGGCGTGGCGGCGACCTACATTGGTATTCCGCTGTTCCTCGTTATCTGGTTTGGTTACAAGCTGGC
This sequence comes from Klebsiella sp. P1927, assembly GCF_018204675.1. Taxonomy (NCBI): domain Bacteria; kingdom Pseudomonadati; phylum Pseudomonadota; class Gammaproteobacteria; order Enterobacterales; family Enterobacteriaceae; genus Klebsiella; species Klebsiella sp. P1927. The sequence continues at coordinate 1,338,101 of NZ_CP073377.1, forward strand.
GAAAGGCACCCGCTTTGTTCGCTACAGCGAAATGACCTTCCCGGACCGCTTTAAGCGTTAATCTTCGCGATTGTGCGATAAAAGCCCTCTGTGAAGAGGGCTTTATATTGCTGGCAAAGTGCAATCTTCAGGGATTGCCCGGCTGCGCTGCTGGACTGCACCCCAAAAGTTGGACACCCAACTGAGTAAGGTGCAATTTTATGGCTAAACCAAAGTATTCCCCTGAAACAAAACTGGCTGTGGTTAATCATTATTTGTCCGGTAAAGACGGAGAACAGAGTACAGCCGACCTTTTTGGTATTGAAAGAACATCTGTCCGTCGCTGGGTCAGGGCATGGCAGTTCCACGGTGCAGAAGGCCTGACTGCAAAAAATAATCATTATTCCGATGAATTTAAACTCGTGGTCGTCCGGGCGGTTATCAGTGACCGCCTGACGATGCGTGAAGCGGCTGCCCGGTTTAATCTCTCCGCAGAAATACTTGTCCGGCGCTGGCTCGACGTGTACAACGATGCCGGAGCGGAAGGTCTTTTAAACATGCAATGCGGACGGCCCGGACAAATGACAAAGCCAAAAAATATCCCACCACTGACAGATAAAGAGCTGGAAAAACTCTCCCCCGAAGAGCTCAGGGCCGAACTGCGTTATCTGCGGGCAGAGAATGCCTATCTAAAAAAGTTGAAAGCCTTGGTTCAGAGCGAAAAAAATGGCAAAAAGCCCTGATAATCAGTGAACTAAGGCATGAACACGCTCTGCGGGACCTTCTGCGGGCGGCCGGTATGTCCCGTAGCACGTGGTATTACAATATGAATGCACTGAAGCAAGGGGACAGGTATGCGGGTCTTAAAGAGAACATCAGGAAGATATACCACTATCACAAAGGTCGTTATGGCTACCGCAGGATCACGCTCGCACTGAGAAAACAGGGGCTGCGGATAAACCATAAAACAGTGCAGCGGCTGATGGCAGAACTGTCACTCCGGTCTATGATAAGGGCGAAAAAATATCGTGCCTGGAAAGGGAGAACGGGCGAGGCCGCGCCCAATATCCTGAGCCGGAACTTCGGTGCGTCAAAAGCCAACGAAAAATGGGTAACAGATGTGACAGAGTTCCCGGTACAGGGAAAAAAGCTTTACCTGTCGTCAGTTCTCGATCTGTTTAACCGGGAGGTTATCGCCTACAGCCTGTCGGAAAGGCCGGTGATGGAGATGGTGAATACGATGCTGGACGGTGCGTTCCCGAAGCTCAGACCGGGAGATGCTCCGCTGCTGCACTCGGATCAGGGCTGGCATTACAGGATGAGGAGCTATCAGGAACGTTTAAAGGCGCATGGGATGACGCAGAGTATGTCGCGTAAAGGAAACTGCCTGGATAATGCAGTGATGGAAAACTTCTTCGGGACCCTGAAATCGGAGTGTTTTTATCTGAGGGAGTTCAGGAGTGTCAGTGCGCTAAGAAAAGCCGTAGAGGACTATATCCATTACTACAACAACGAGCGGATAAGCCTGAAATTAAAAGGCCTGAGTCCGGTAGAGTACCGAACCCAGGCTCTGAGAGCCGCTTAATATGAACCATCCAACTTTATGGGGTCAGTCCATGCGCTTGCGCGGGCCTACAGATAACCGCGTAACTGATTGATATTGCGATGTTTCGTAGGCCTGGTAAGGCGGAAGCCGCCACCCGGCAGACATGTGAGCACAATAACGAAGACAGATTTGTCATCACCCGCAAGCCCTCTGAACAGAGGGCTTTTTTTATGTTTGTGCGGTTACAGCTTGTCACAATTCTTCATAATTATATTGATAATCGTAATCATTATCTTTATCATTTTCGCCCATTACGGATGAAGCCACTCCCCGTCTCTGCCGCTTGTACAGACTGACACCGGGCGACCAGCCACATCGACGAGAAAACAGCGCGAGCATGCCGCCGACAGAGCGGCAAGCCGCCAGCGCGTGTGAGCAGCACCTTGTTGTTTGTTTGGTTGTACACCTCATGGAGATTTGGAATGTTCAGGTTAAACCCTTTTATCCGGGCGGGATTGTCTGCGTCCGTCGTATCGTTGGCGTTTCCGGCTCTGGCCGATGTGAATGAAGAAACGCTGGTGGTGACCGCCTCGGCCACTGAACAGAATGTCAAAGACGCGCCGGCGAGCATCAGCGTCATCACCCAACAGGATTTACAACGCAAGCCTGTTCAGAACCTGAAAGACGTGCTGCGCGATGTGCCTGGGGTCCAGCTCACCAACGAAGGGGATAACCGCAAGGGCGTTAGCATCCGCGGTCTGAGCAGCAGCTATACCCTGATCCTGGTCGACGGCAAGCGCGTTAACTCGCGGAACGCCGTCTTCCGCCACAATGACTTCGACCTTAACTGGATCCCGGTGGATGCTATTGAGCGTATCGAAGTGGTGCGCGGCCCGATGTCCTCCCTTTACGGCTCCGATGCGCTCGGTGGGGTGGTCAACATTATTACCAAAAAAATCGGCCAGAAATGGACCGGGACGCTGAGTGCTGATACCACTATTCAGGAGCACCGCGATCGCGGGGATACCTATAACGGCCAGTTCTTCACCAGCGGCCCGCTGATCGACGGCGTACTTGGAATGAAGGCCTACGGCAGCCTGGCAAAACGCGCCAAGGACGATCCGCAGTCATCCAGTAATGCCACCGGCGAGACGCCGCGCATCGAGGGCTTCACCAGCCGCGATGGCAATGTTGAATTCGCCTGGACGCCGAACGAAAACCACGATTTTACCGCAGGCTACGGCTTTGACCGTCAGGATCGCGATTCCGATTCCCTTGACCGCAACCGCCTTGAGCGGGAGAACTACTCTCTGAGCCATAACGGCCGCTGGGATATCGGCAATAGCGAGCTCAAGTTCTACGGCGAAAAGGTGGATAACAAAAATCCAGGGCAGAGCGGGACTATTACCTCGGAAAGCAATGCCATCGACGGCAAGTATGTCCTGCCGCTGGGCATGATTAACCAGCTGGTGACCTTCGGCGGCGAATGGCGCCACGACAAACTGAAAGATCCGGTCAACCTGAGCAGCGGCGGCCAGTCAACGTCGGCCAGCCAGTACGCCCTGTTTATCGAAGACGAATGGCGCATCATCGAGCCGCTGGCGCTGACCACCGGCATTCGTATGGACGACCATCAGACCTATGGCGATCACTGGAGCCCGCGCGCCTATCTGGTGTATAACGCCACCGATACCGTCACCGTCAAAGGCGGCTGGGCGACGGCGTTTAAAGCCCCGTCGCTGCTGCAGCTTAACCCCGACTGGACCACCAACTCCTGCCGCGGCTCGTGCAGCATCGTCGGTAACCCGGATCTGAAACCGGAAACCAGCGAAAGCTTCGAGCTCGGTCTCTACTACCGCGGGGAAGAGGGCTGGCTTGAAAATGTCGAAGGCAGCATCACCACCTTCCAGAATAATGTCGACGACATGATCGATGTTCTGCGCACCTCCAGCGCCAGCGAAGCGCCGGGCTACCCGAACTTTGTCGGCTGGAAAACCGTCAACGGCAAGCGCGTGCCGATCTTCCGCTATTTCAACGTCAACAAAGCCCGCATCAAAGGGGTGGAGACGGAGGTGAAGATCCCGTTTGGCGATGAGTGGAAGCTGACGGTGAACTACACCTACAACGATGGTCGCGATCTGAGCAATGGCGGCAACAAACCGCTGCAGACGCTGCCGTTCCATACCGCCAACGGCACGCTCGACTGGAAACCGCTGGACGATTGGTCCTTCTACGTGACGGCCAACTATACCGGCCAGCAGCGCGCGGTGAGCGCCACCGGCAAAACGCCGGGCGGCTACACCCTGTTTGACGTTGGCGCGGCATGGCAGGTGACCAAAAACGTGAAACTGCGCTCCGGGGTGCAGAACGTGGGTGATAAAGATCTGAGCCGGGACGACTACAGCTATACCGAAGAAGGCCGTCGCTACTTTATGGCGGTGGATTATCGCTTCTGATTGCCGGCGCTAAAACGCGTCCTGTAGGCCTGAACATGCGCCGCGAAGCAGCTTCGCGGCGCATTGGCGTTTAGCCAAAGAGATGCTGCGCATGGAAGCGCAGATGGTCTTCAATAAACGAGGCAATGAAGTAATAGCTGTGGTCGTAACCGGGCTGGATGCGCAGCGTTAACGGCCAGGCCTTCTGCCGCGCGACCTCCGCCAGTACCGCCGGCTGCAGCTGTCCGGCAAGGAATGGATCGTTGTCGCCCTGATCGATAAGCGTCGGCACGGCGTCCTCCGGCCGGCTGGCCTGCATCAGCGCGCAGCTGTCCCAGGAGTGCCATGCCGATTCATCCGCGCCGAGATAGGCGGTAAACGCTTTCTTGCCCCACGGGACCTGGGAGGGATTGACGATCGGCGCGAAGGCGGAGACGCTGGCGTAGCGGCCGGGATTTTTGAGCGCCATAATGAGCGCGCCGTGGCCGCCCATCGAGTGGCCGCTGACGGCGCAGCGTTCGCCGACGCTAAACTCGCTACGAATAAGCGCGGGCAGTTCGTCACGCAGGTAATCGTACATTCGGTAGTGCGCCGCCCAGGGCGCCTCGGTGGCGTTCAGGTAGAAGCCGGCGCCTTGTCCGAGATCGTAACCGTCGTCGTTGGCCGCCTCGTCACCGCGCGGGCTGGTATCCGGCATCACCAGCGCGATGCCCAGCTCGGCGGCAATGCGCTGGGCGCCCGCCTTGGTGGTAAAGTTCTCATCGTTACAGGTCAGCCCCGACAGCCAGTACAGCACCGGCGGCGGCGTTTCGCGCTCAGGCGGTAAAAAAATGCTGAACGTCATGGCGCAGTTCAGGACAGGGGAGTGATGACGCCAGCGTTGTTGCTGGCCGTCAAAACAGCGATGCTCTTCAAGCAGTTCCATGCAAGGCTCCTCGGAAGGGATGTGCGCGTAAACGTTCATAATACAGATATTTCATTAGCCGGTGAGCAACTTTCACTTTCTCCTTTTGAGAACTTACTGCATCATTAATGCAACTTATAGCCAACATGCCGGTGTAGCGACGGCGCTTATGAATGCGTACAGCGGTTGGAACATTCCGGATACGGCGATAAGGATTTGGCGTCGCGCCTGAGGCATGGCTTCGCTCCCTAATAAAAGGCAGCGCCAATTTCAATAATTATCGTTACGGCTACTGGATTCTGTGCGCCACCTCACGCACAATGAATACAAACTTTGCCCCCAGAAAAAGCAAAGAGCGCCACACCTGCAGGAGAAACATAAATGTCATCACTGAGTAAAGAAGCCGTCCTCGTTCATGAAGCGCTGGTCGCTCGTGGGCTGGAGACGCCGATGCGTGCGCCAGTACAAGAAATTGATAACGAAACACGCAAGCGTTTGATTACCGGTCATATGACCGAGATTATGCAACTGCTGAATCTGGATCTGAGTGATGACAGTCTGATGGAGACCCCGCATCGCATCGCCAAAATGTATGTCGATGAGATCTTCTCCGGGCTGGATTATTCTCGCTTCCCGAAAATCACCGTCATTGAAAACAAAATGAAGGTCGATGAAATGGTCACCGTGCGCGATATCACCCTGACCAGCACCTGCGAACACCATTTCGTTACCATCGATGGTAAAGCGACGGTAGCCTATATCCCGAAAGATTCGGTGATCGGCCTGTCGAAAATCAACCGCATCGTGCAGTTCTTCGCCCAACGTCCGCAGGTCCAGGAGCGTCTGACGCAGCAGATCCTGATCGCGCTGCAGACGCTGCTCGGCACCAACAACGTGGCGGTATCCATTGACGCGGTGCATTATTGCGTGAAGGCGCGCGGCATTCGCGACGCGACCAGCGCCACCACCACCACCTCTCTCGGCGGCCTGTTTAAATCCAGCCAGAATACCCGCCAGGAATTCCTGCGCGCAGTACGTCACCACGACTAAAACGGAGCAGGGTGCATGGAGAGAAATGTCACGCTGGACTTTGTCCGCGGCGTCGCCATCCTCGGTATCCTGCTTCTCAATATCAGCGCCTTCGGCTTGCCGAAGGCCGCTTATCTCAATCCCGCCTGGTCAGGAAGCGCGTCCCTTAGCGATGCCTGGACCTGGGCGCTCCTCGACCTGCTGGCGCAGGTGAAGTTTCTCACCCTGTTCGCGCTGCTGTTTGGCGCCGGTCTTCAGCTATTGCTTCCGCGAGGGAAGCGCTGGATCCAGTCGCGGCTGACGCTGCTGGCGCTGCTCGGTTTCATTCACGGTCTTTTTTTCTGGGATGGCGATATTCTGCTGGCCTATGCCCTGGTGGGGCTGGTGAGCTGGCGCATGGTGCGTGAGGCGCACCATGTCAAATCGCTGTTCAACACCGGGGTGGTGCTCTACCTCACCGGCATTGCGGTGCTGGTCCTGTTGGGGATGATCTCCGGGACCGCGGCGAATCGCTCGTGGGCGCCGGACGCGGCGAACCTGCAGTATGAGCAGTACTGGAAGCTGCACGGTGGCATGGAGGCGGTCAGCAACCGGGCGGATATGCTATCTGACAATCTGCTGGCGCTGGGCGCGCAGTATGGCTGGCAGCTGGCGGGGATGATGCTGATGGGCGCGGCGCTGATGCGCAGCGGCTGGCTGAAGGGACAGTTTAGCCTGCGTCACTACCGGCGTACCGGCGCGCTGCTGGTGGCGGCCGGCATGGCGGTCAATCTGCCGGCAATATTCGCCCAGTGGTATCTGGCATGGGACTATCGCTGGTGCGCGTTTTTACTGCAGGCGCCGCGCGAACTTAGCGCCCCGCTGCAGGCTATCGGCTATGCCGCGCTGGCCTGGGGCTACTGGCCGCAACTCTGCCGTTTCCGCCTGGTGGGCGCTATCGCCTGCGTCGGACGCATGGCGCTGACCAACTACCTGCTGCAGACCCTGATCTGCACCACCCTGTTTTATCATCTTGGGCTGTTTATGCGCTTCGATCGTCTGCAGCTGCTGGCCTTTGTCCCCCCCATCTGGGCCGTTAACCTCCTTGTCTCATCGCTCTGGCTGCGCCGCTTCCGCCAGGGGCCGGTGGAATGGCTGTGGCGTCAGTTAACCCTGCGTGCGTCAGGCACATCATTGAAAGACACATCCAGATAACGATCTCGATCACAATCATTAACAAAACGGATGTAAACGTTTCCAGTCGTGTGACCTCACTCACGCAGCGGACCGCGGGTCGCTGCCAGAATAGCCTCCTTGCTAAGCACAGGAGGTGAATGTGACGTGCTGTAATTCTCTTAAGGTCGCTGAGTATGATCACCATTCGTGATGTCGCCCGCCAGGCGGGCGTTTCCGTGGCCACCGTGTCGCGGGTGCTGAATAACAGCGCGCTGGTGAGTCCGGATACGCGCGACGTGGTGATGAAAGCGGTGACCCAACTGGGCTACCGGCCCAACGCCAACGCCCAGGCGCTGGCCACCCAGGTCAGCGATACCATCGGCGTAGTGGTGATGGACGTCTCCGATGCCTTCTTCGGCGCGCTGGTGAAAGCAGTGGATACCGTTGCTCAGCAGCATCAGAAATATGTGCTGATCGGCAACAGCTATCACGAGGCGGAAAAAGAGCGTCACGCCATCGAGGTGCTGATCCGTCAGCGCTGCTCGGCGCTGATCGTCCATTCGAAAGCGCTGAGCGATGATGAACTGAGCGACTTTATGCAACATATCCCGGGGATGGTGCTGATCAACCGTATCGTGCCGGGGTATGCCCATCGCTGCGTCGGACTCGACAACGTCAGCGGCGCGCTGATGGCCACCCGTATGCTGCTCAATCATGGTCACCAGCGCATCGGCTATCTCTCCTCAAACCACGGCATTGAAGATGACGATATGCGCCGGGAAGGGTGGAGCAAAGCGCTGCAGGAGCAAGGCATCATCGCCCCGGACAGCTGGATCGGTTCCGGCTCCCCGGATATGCAGGGCGGTGAAGCGGCGATGGTCGAACTGCTGGGGCGCAATCTCGGCCTCACCGCGGTGTTTGCCTATAACGACAGCATGGCGGCCGGCGCGCTGACGACGCTGAAGGACAACGGCATTGTCGTGCCGCAGCATCTGTCGCTGATTGGCTTTGATGATATTCCTATTTCCCGTTACACCGATCCTCAGCTCACCACCGTGCGCTATCCGGTAATGTCGATGGCAAAGCTGGCCACCGAGCTGGCGCTGCTGGGGGCGGCCGGCAAGCTGGATCGCGAGGCGACGCACTGCTTTATGCCGACGCTGGTGCGCCGTCATTCCGTTGCCCAGCGGCAAACTGTGGGGCCGATCACTAACTGACGCGATCGCGGGATGTAACCGCTTTCAATTTGTGAGTAAATTCACAGTATATTAACATTCGCCTGATTATGATGGCAGCGTTTACCAGTCTGAACCACGAGGTGATGGATATTCCTCACTTTATTTAGTAGGAACAAGGCGTTAAACGAGTTTTACAGTCGTATTTTTCTGGAGCGTTACCCGACACGGAAGACCGAATTTTCGTCGTGAAATGCGTTGTGCGGTAACACTAATGCAACAAATCCCGCCTGCATTTTCTCACAATAATGACCCTGCATAATAAAACCGGAGATTCCATGAATAAGAAGGTGTTTACCCTGTCTGCTGTAATGGCTGGTCTGTTATTTGGTGCCGCCGCACACGCAGCAGATACCCGTATCGGCGTGACGATTTATAAATATGACGACAACTTTATGTCGGTAGTGCGTAAGGCGATTGAAAAAGATGGCAAATCCGCGCCAGACGTCCAGCTGTTGATGAATGATTCGCAGAACGACCAGTCGAAACAAAACGATCAGATTGACGTGCTGCTGGCGAAAGGCGTGAAGGCGCTGGCGATTAACCTGGTTGACCCGGCCGCCGCAGGTACGGTGATTGAAAAGGCGCGCGGGCAGAATATTCCGGTGGTGTTCTTCAACAAAGAGCCTTCCCGCAAAGCGCTGGATAGTTATGACAAGGCTTATTACGTCGGTACCGACTCGAAAGAGTCCGGGATTATTCAGGGCGATCTGATCGCCAAGCACTGGAAAGCCAACCCGAACTGGGATCTGAATAAAGACGGTCAGATCCAGTACGTTCTGCTGAAAGGCGAGCCGGGCCATCCGGATGCGGAAGCGCGTACCACTTACGTTATTAAAGAGCTGAATGATAAAGGTCTGAAGACCCAGCAGCTGCAGCTGGATACCGCGATGTGGGATACCGCCCAGGCGAAAGACAAAATGGACGCCTGGCTCTCCGGCCCGAATGCCAACAAGATTGAAGTGGTGATCGCTAACAACGACGCCATGGCGATGGGCGCGGTTGAAGCGCTGAAAGCGCACAACAAGAGCAGCATTCCGGTGTTCGGCGTTGATGCCCTGCCGGAAGCCCTGGCGCTGGTGAAATCCGGCGCGATGGCCGGTACTGTGCTGAACGATGCCAACAACCAGGCGAAAGCGACCTTCGAGCTGGCGAAAAACCTTGCCGACGGGAAAGACGCCGCGGCAGGCACCAACTGGAAAATTGACAACAAGATTGTTCGCGTCCCCTACGTGGGCGTCGATAAAGACAACCTGAGCCAGTTTACCGGCAAATAATCGTGATGTGAGTTGCGGGCGTGGGTTATCCACGCCCGATTATTCCTGATACAGAACCAGACTCCTGCTGGCGCTAGTGCGCCGGACGGGGCTTGCATGAACGCAGCCAGGTATAACTATGGTCAGCAATAATAGCGAACGGTCAGGCGAATATTTGTTGGAGATGAGCAACATCAACAAATCGTTTCCTGGCGTCAAGGCTCTTGATAATGTCAACCTGAAGGTTCGTCCGCACTCCATTCATGCGTTAATGGGTGAGAACGGCGCCGGTAAATCGACATTATTAAAATGCCTTTTTGGGATCTATCAAAAAGATTCCGGTAGCATTCTTTTTCAGGGAAAAGAGATCGATTTCCATTCGGCGAAAGAAGCCCTGGAAAACGGTATTTCGATGGTGCATCAGGAATTAAACCTGGTATTACAGCGTTCGGTCATGGATAACATGTGGCTCGGGCGCTATCCAACTAAAGGCATGTTTGTCGATCAGGACAAAATGTACCGGGATACCAAGGCCATTTTTGATGAGCTGGATATTGATATCGATCCGCGCGCCCGCGTCGGTACCTTATCGGTATCTCAGATGCAGATGATTGAGATCGCGAAGGCGTTTTCCTATGACGCCAAAATCGTCATCATGGATGAGCCGACGTCATCGCTGACGGAAAAAGAGGTCAACCATCTGTTTAAGATCATCCGTAAGCTGAAAGATCGCGGCTGCGGTATCGTCTATATCTCGCATAAAATGGAAGAAATTTTCCAGTTGTGCGATGAAATAACCATCCTGCGCGACGGCCAGTGGATCGCCACCCAGCCGCTGGAAGGGCTGGATATGGATAAGATCATCGCCATGATGGTCGGGCGTTCGCTTAACCAGCGTTTTCCGGATCGCGAAAACACTCCGGGCGAAGTGATCCTCCAGGTGCGCAATCTCACCTCGCTGCGCCAGCCCTCCATTCGCGATGTCTCCTTTGACCTGCATAAGGGCGAAATTCTCGGTATCGCCGGCCTGGTGGGCGCTAAACGCACCGACATCGTGGAGACCCTGTTCGGCATCCGTGAGAAGGCCAGCGGCACCATCACGCTGCACGGCAAGAAGATCAACAACCACAGCGCCAACGAGGCGATTAACCACGGTTTTGCGCTGGTGACCGAGGAGCGGCGCTCTACCGGGATTTACGCCTATCTGGATATCGGATTTAACTCGCTGATCTCCAATATTAAGAAATATAAAAACAGCATCGGCTTGCTGGATAACTCGCGAATGAAGAGCGATACCCAATGGGTTATTGACTCGATGCGCGTCAAAACCCCCGGTCAGCATACGCAGATTGGCTCGCTTTCCGGTGGTAACCAGCAAAAGGTCATTATAGGCCGCTGGCTGCTGACCCAGCCGGAGATCCTGATGCTGGATGAGCCAACGCGCGGTATCGACGTCGGCGCCAAGTTTGAAATCTATCAGCTGATTGCCGAACTGGCTAAAAAAGACAAAGGGATCATTATTATTTCTTCCGAAATGCCGGAACTGCTGGGGATTACCGACCGCATTCTGGTGATGAGCAACGGCCTGGTCGCGGGCATTGTTGAGACTAAAACCACTACGCAAAACGAAATACTGCGTCTTGCGTCATTGCACCTTTAAGATCAGGGGCTTCACATGAGTGCGTTAAATAAAAAGAGTTTTCTCACTTACCTGAAAGAGGGTGGGATATATGTTGTCCTTCTGGTCCTGCTGGCCATTATTATTTTCCAGGATCCGACATTTTTAAGTCTGCTCAACCTGAGTAATATTCTGACTCAGTCCTCGGTGCGTATTATTATTGCCCTCGGCGTGGCCGGACTTATCGTCACGCAGGGGACCGACCTCTCCGCCGGCCGTCAGGTGGGTCTGGCGGCGGTGATTGCCGCCACCATGCTGCAGGCGGTGGATAATGCCAATAAAGTATTCCCGGATATGGCGACCATGCCGATCCCGCTGGTGATCCTGCTGGTGTGCGCCATCGGGGCGGTCATCGGCCTGATTAACGGGATCGTCATTGCCTACCTGAACGTGACGCCGTTTATTACCACTCTCGGCACCATGATTATCGTCTACGGCATTAACTCGCTGTACTACGACTTCGTGGGCGCGTCGCCGATCTCCGGCTTCGACAGCCACTTCTCCCATTTCGCGCAGGGGTTTGTGGCGCTGGGCTCCTTCCGCCTGTCCTACATTACCTTCTACGCGCTGATTGCCGTCTTCTTTGTCTGGATCCTGTGGAACAAGACGCGCTTTGGCAAAAACATTTTCGCTATCGGCGGTAACCCGGAAGCGGCGAAGGTCTCCGGGGTTAACGTAGCGTTAAACCTGCTGATGATCTATGCCCTCTCCGGCGTGTTCTACGCCTTCGGCGGCCTGCTGGAAGCCGGACGTATCGGTTCGGCGACCAATAACCTCGGCTTTATGTATGAACTGGACGCCATCGCCGCCTGTGTGGTGGGCGGCGTATCGTTCAGCGGCGGGGTAGGGACGGTGTTTGGCGTGGTGACCGGGGTGATTATCTTCACCGTCATCAACTACGGCCTGACCTATATCGGCGTCAACCCTTACTGGCAGTACATTATTAAGGGGGCGATTATTATCTTCGCCGTGGCGCTGGACTCCCTGAAATACGCCCGTAAGAAATAAGATTGAACGCATCAAAAACCCGCGCCTGGCGCGGGTTTTTTTATATCTGAAACGAATGCGTTGATGGAGGCTACTTTCCTTTCTGCAACTCCAGCAGCTGCTCCGGGGTGACGGCCGGGTAGGACTGGGCGTCATCCGGCACGTCATGCTGCTGCGCCGGAATCGGGATGAGAGGGCCGAGAAAGCGCGGTTCCCGTTTGAAGATATAGAGGTCCGCCAGCGCGCCAAAGCGGGCGCCGAACTCGCGCAGCCGCACGCTCCACATATCCTTCGGCGACGGCACCGCGTAGCATTGGGCCTGGATCCCCATATGCAGGGCGATAAACAGCGCCCGTTCGCAGTGGAAGCGCTGGGTGATGATAATGAAGTCGTTGGTGTCGAACACTTTCCGGGTACGGACGATCGAGTCGAGGGTACGGAAACCGGCATAGTCCAGTACGATATCCGCGGGATCGACGCCGCCTTTAATCAGGTCCCGACGCATGGTCATCGGTTCATTGTAGCTTTGCAGAGCATTATCGCCGCTCAGCAGGAGATAGTTGACCTTGCCGCTGTTGTAGGCGTTCAGCGCACCCTGGATGCGGTAACGGTAATACTGATTGATGACGCCGGTGCGGTAATATTTGGCGGTGCCCAGCACCACACCGACCTGACGGTAGGGCAGGTCCTGCAGTTCATCATAGATATAGGGCGCGGTTTTCCAGCTCATCCAGCGGTCAAGGCCCAGCACGGTCAACAGCAGCAGGCCGAGCAGGACTAACAGGCTGTAGAACGCACGCTTTAACATGAACTTGGCTCAATAATAGACAACGGAGTCTTCAGGCTACTTTACCCGCCGGGTAAGCGCAAGAAACCCGCGTTTGATTGCGGGGATTTTCAGCAATATAGACAGATCGCCGAATGCAGGCCGGGTAAGGCGTGAGCCGACACCCGGCATAGGGATCTTCAGGTCGCCATGGCGCGAACCGTAGGTCGGGTAAGCGTAGCGCCACCCGACACCTAACGGTATAAAAAGTCGGCCGGATAAGCCGAAGACGCCGTCCGGCAATCTGCTCAGGCTGATCAACCTAACAGGACGCGCTCAATATTGTGGCAGCCCAGCGCCTTCAGGGTGGCGACGGTGGCATCCCACTGGATCAGCGCCGCGTCGGCTTTCTCCGCCAGGATTGCCCGCTGGATAGCGGGATAATCATAGCCGTTGAGGCTCAGGAGATTCAGCGCCCCCTGCAGCGGCGGCAGCGTCGGGTTGAACGCTGCGTTTTCCGCATAGCTACCGCTGAAAATGGTACCGTCTTTCAGCTCCAGCGCCACGCCGGAAGGCGAGTGGCTGTAGGGCGCATGGCAGCGGTTGGCGGCCTGAATAGCTGCCTGGGTTAGGGCATCGCCGCTGACCGGGAAGCCATGGTCCTGTTCATCCATCAGCAGGGTTTTGATCTCCAGGTCTTTCGGGCCAAAGGCGTCCGGCAGATAGTGCTCCAGGGCATGCGCTTCGCGACCCGGCAGATGAATGCGCAGCGCCAGCCCGCTGTTCAGTTCGTTCATAAACTGACGGCAATGACCGCACGGCGTGTAGTTCACCGTGATAGCGCGCAGGGAGGTCTCGCCGCGCAGCCAGGCGTGGCTGATGGCGCTCTGTTCCGCGTGAACGGTCTGCTGCATGGTAGCGCCGAGAAACTCCATATTGCCGCCAAAGTACCAGCGGCCGCTGACGCCGCGGGCGATAGCCCCGACGTTAAAATGAGAAAGGTCGGGGCGCGCGCAGGCAGCGGCAAGCGGCAGTAGCGCAAAAGCCAGCGCGTCTTCGTCCAGACCTGTCGCATGCTGCAGCGTCGCCACCTGATCGGCTTCGAGCAGCGCCGGGAAATGCGGGTCGGCGAGCATCGGGGCGATGGCCGCCTGCAGATCTGCTGCCAGAGTCGTCAAAGCAGCTTGAAAACGTGAGTGCATAGCGTTGCCTCATAACAGTGTAATGGGAAGCCAGTGTACGGGCGGCCAGCGGTTCCATATGTGATGAATATCTCATTCTTTATGCAACTCTGATTTGTTGCATTAAAAAATGTGTTTTAAATCACTATTAACCTACCACTGCGAGGATCAGCGGAAATAAGAACGGCGCCATCAACGAGGTGATGATCCCGCATAGCACCAGCGCCAGTGAGCTAAACGCGCCTTCCTGATAGTCCAGCTCGGCGCAGCGGGCGGTGCCGAGGGCGTGCGAGGCGGTGCCCATTGACAGGCCGCGCGACGCTTTGGTGCGAATGCGCATCAGGTTAAGCAACGTATGCCCAAATACCGCGCCGAGGATGCCGACAAAAATTACGCACACGGCGCTGATGGCCGGAATGCCGCCGATGCTGCCGCTAACCGCCATAGCAATCGGCGTAGTGACTGACTTAGGCAGAATAGAGGCGGCGATTTGCGGCGTGGCGCCCATCAGCAGAGCGACGGTGGTGCCGGTGATCATCGCCACGCAGCTGCCGATAAAGCAGATGGTAATGATAGATTTCCAGCGGGCGCGGATCTGGTGCAGCTGTTCATACAGCGGGAACGCAAGGGCCACTACCGCCGGCTGCAGCAGATCGTTCAGGACTTTGCTGCCGGCAAAATAACGCTCATAGGAGATCCCGGTCAGCAGAAGAAATGGAATAATCACCACCATCGCCACCAGCAGCGGGTTGAGCAGCGGGAACTTAAAGCGGGCCGCCAGTTTGCGGGCGAGAAAAAAGACGATCAGGGTTAGCGGTAGCGACCACCAGATTTCATGCATCATTCTTCTTTTCCTTTTTGGCCAATCACTTTACGTTCGCCATGCACCAAATGGGAGCTCCAGCTCACCACTACAAACACCACCAGCGTACTGATGGCGCAGGAGATAACGACAGGCCCCAGCTGGGCGCGCAGCAGATCCCAGTACTGCATCACCCCAACGCCGATCGGCACGAACAGCAGCGCCATATAGCGGATCAGGATATTGCAGCCGGGGTTGACCCATTGCGGCGGCATAATTTGCAGCGCCAGCAGCACGAAGAGGATCAGCATGCCGATGATGCTGCCGGGGATAGTGATAGGCAGCAGCCCGGCGATAAAAATTCCGGCGTACAGGCAGGCGTAAATCAGGACGAAAGCCCGCAGGTACTGCCAGATAATAGTCAGCGATTTACTCATGGTAATAACCCTTGATGAAGTGCATTCATCATACAATTAATCCCTAAAATGTGCTACCGATCACATCATGAATTCTATGCATAGCGCTGATAGCTTACGGGAACCATAGTCTCACCCGTCAGGGCCCGACACCTTGCGGCTCAGGCGGGATCGCTCCCCACGCTACCTTGCTGGATGAGGCGCGGCAAATAAAGGCGAATGGGACGCCACAGACCCCTGTAAAGCATAGAGATTATCTCGCCGCTTTGCCGCATCGAGCGTGCGGGGAACGGCGTGCGTCTGGTCCGACGCATTGAGCGCTTTCAACCAGCGCCCGGAGGCGCTACCATAGCGCCTCTTTTTTTTTCGGGTAACGATATGCGTGTTCTACTGGCGCCGATGGAAGGCGTGCTCGATTCGCTGGTGCGCGAGCTGCTGACCGAGGTTAACGATTACGATCTCTGCATCACCGAATTTCTGCGCGTGGTGGATCAACTGCTGCCGGTAAAATCGTTCTACAGGCTATGCCCGGAACTGCATCACCAGAGCCGCACGCCGTCCGGAACCCGCGTACGCGTCCAGCTGCTGGGACAATATCCCGAGTGGCTGGCGGAAAATGCCGCCCGCGCGGTGGCGCTGGGTTCATGGGGGGTGGATTTAAACTGCGGCTGTCCGTCGAAGCTGGTAAACGGCAGCGGCGGCGGGGCAACGCTGCTGAAAGATCCAGAGTTGATCTATCGCGGCGCGAAAGCCATGCGAGAGGCGGTTCCCGAGCATCTGCCGGTGACGGTGAAAGTTCGTCTTGGCTGGGACAGCGGTGAACGGCGCTTTGAAATCGCCGACGCGGTGCAGCAGGCGGGGGCCAGCGAACTGGTGGTTCACGGCCGTACCAAAGAAGATGGCTACAAAGCCGAACGCATCAACTGGCAGGCGATCGGCGAGATCCGCCAGCGCCTGACTATCCCGGTGGTCGCCAACGGTGAAATCTGGGACTGGCAAAGCGCCCAGGATTGTATGGCTGTCACCGGCTGCGATTCGGTGATGATTGGCCGCGGGGCGCTCAATGTGCCGAACCTCAGCCGGGTGATCAAATACAACGAACCGCGCATGCCGTGGCCGCAGGTGGTCCAGCTGTTGCAAAAATATACCCGCCTGGAAAAGCAGGGTGATACCGGCCTGTATCATGTGGCAAGAATTAAGCAGTGGTTAGGCTATTTACGCAAGGAATATACCGAGGCGCTGACCCTGTTTAATGAAATTCGCGCCCTGCAAACGTCTGCTGAAATAGCGGCGGCGATCGGCCGCTATTAACCGCCATACTGTTATTCGCTTCACATATTATTACTTGCATGCCTGTTGATGATAGGCATGGGTTGAATAAAGTGATAATGTGCGGTCAATCAATTCAGGATTGCTACTGAACTCAGGCAAAACCTAAGCACTTTCGTCATTCGTGGCGCAAAGTGCTTAGGTTTTTTTTTGGTAAAAATTCAGGGTGGATAAAATGATGATGTAAAACAATGAGATGTGAATAACGATTTCTCTGGCATTGTCGCGGTTTTATTACCGACGGACGCTTTTTGCCATTCATTTTTAAAAAAAGAAAACGGGTAAATAAATAGCCTGGGGATCCCCTTTGTTTTTATTCAGTCACGGTGGATATCACAATGCATAACAAAAAAATAAATCAGCTTTTGATCGGCGCTATGCTGGCGGCCATGGCGCCTGCCGTGAGCGCCGCGGACATCCCGGCGTGGAACGGCAGCGCGCTGGGGTTTGAAGCCGGGCAGCAAGGGCTGCTGGGCGATATGCTAGGCATTCGTCCGATCCTTGAAGAAAACGGCTTTCATTATAATCTCGGCTATCTTAACGAGATGGCCTACAACGCCGGCGGCGGTTATGACCATGATAAACACCTGGCCTATATTGACCAGGTGGCGCTGACCTTTACCCAGGATCTGGAGCGCTGGACCGGCATACCGGATGCGCGTCTCGAAGGCAACATCGTCAACCGCAACCACGATGATAATCTCACCACGAAACGGCTGCAGGATCCGCGGGTGAGTTTCAACGATCTATCGCAGGAGAGCTGGGGCGGCGGGTCGATTACCCGCCTTGGCTGGCTCACCTTTGCCCGCAGCTTTGACGACCGCCGCCTGACCTGGCGCATCGGCATGATGAACAAGGTGCAAACCTTCGACCAGATCATTCCCTGCGATTTTCAGCTGCTGACCCAGTGCGGTGGGAAATCGGCCAACTCGCTGACCTGGAATAACTGGAACATTCACACCTGGGGCACCACCCTGGAGTACAAGCTGACGCCGACGGTCACCCTGAAAGGCGGGGTGATGGAGCAAAACCCGCAGGCTACCGCGCGCAGCCACGCGTGGAGCTGGTCGACGAAGGGTAGCAAAGGCATCTTACTGCCGATGGAGATCGAAACCCGTCCGCTGATTAATGGCCTGCCGGGAGCCTATAACCTTGGCGTGGTCTGGACTAACGCGCCGCAGAGCGACCTCTACAGCGGTAAATCCGGCGGCGCCGGGGCGACCGATCCGCAAGGTTACGCCGAGCACGATAGCACCTGGTTTATGTACGCCGGCCTGAACCAGCAGATCACCCGCCACGCCGACGACCCGCTGCGGGGGATGAGCGTCTCACTGAGCGGCAGCCTCAGCGACCAGCGCAGCAACTATATCCACTCCGCCGTCGCCGCCTCCATGCGCTACCGCGGTCTGTTTGACGCCCGCCCGGAGGACTGGATTGGCTTCGGCCTGACGTGGATCGACATGAGCAGCCACTACGCACGTAATCAGCGCTATATGAATCAGATAAGCGGCGCCACCGACTATAACGATCCGGCTTACCAGCCGGTGGCCGGTCATTCGCTGAACGGTGAGCTCTATTATCGCTTCCGCCCGGTCTCCTGGCTGGAGCTGCAGCCGGGCCTGCAGTACTGGCACCGTCCGGGCGGCGTCGCGCAGACCCAGGATGCGTGGGTAGTGGAGTGGAAAACCGTCGTGACCTTCTGATAGTCGCGATCTTAATCACGTTTTTTCACTTGTCAGGTTGAGCGCGCAGCAGAAGTTGTTACAGTGCGGGTGTTGGATTGCAACTGCTGCGGCAGGCAAAACCTGATCACCTGGCGTTTCGTCGGGGGTCAGGTTTTTTTGTTTCTGGGGTCTATATGCAAATCGCCAAAGTACTCAATAACAATGTGGTGGTGGTTCTCGACGAGCACCGGCGCGAACAGGTGGTGATGGGGCGAGGGCTGGCCTTTCAGAAACGCCCGGGCGACGTGCTGGACGACAGTAAAATTGAAAAAGTTTTCGCCTTACAAAGCGATGAGCTGGTCGGCCGCTTAGGCGAGCTGCTCAGTCAGATACCGTTAGAAGTGATGACCACCTGCGATCGCATTATCGACCTGGCACGCGGACGGCTGGGCAAGTTACAGGAAAGTTTGTACATCACATTAACGGATCACTGTCATTTTGCTATCGAGCGGCAGAAAAAGGGCATCGCACTGCGTAACGTGCTGCTGTGGGAGATTAAGCGGCTGTATCCGAAGGAGTTCGCGCTGGGCCAGGAGGCAAGGGCCATCATTGCCAAAAGGCTCGGCGTGGAGCTGGCGGAGGACGAAGCCGGATTTATCGCCCTGCATCTGGTGACGGCGCAGCTCAACAGCGAAATGCCGGAGGTCATGCACGTGACCCGGGTGATGCAGGAGATCCTGCAGCTGGTGAAGTATCAGCTGCAGCTTAACTACGATGAAGAGTCGCTGAGCTATCAGCGTTTCGTCACCCACCTGAAGTTTTTCGCCCAGCGGATGCTGACGCGCACGGTGGTGGAAGATGACGACGTCTCGCTGCACAGCGCGGTGAAAGATAACTACGCCAAAGCGTGGAAGTGTGCGGAAACGGTGGCGACGCATCTGCAAAAGCAGTATCAGCGGTCGCTGACCACCGAAGAAATTATGTTTCTTGCCATTCATATCGAACGGGTAAGAAAAGAGGGGCGTTAATTCTCCCCAACAAAACTGGATTGTTACTGCATGATGCAGGCAAAACCTGAGCGCGACGCCCACCGGCGTGGTTCTCGGGTTTTTTTATTTTTTACTACTCAGTCGCCGGTTGTCTGCGGGCAGCGGCAGTAAGGAAAAGAGCATGGAATATAAAGCACTCGCGCAGGATATTCTCAACCGCGTCGGCGGCAAAGAGAACATTGTGAGTCTGGTTCACTGTGCGACACGTCTGCGTTTTAAACTGAAGGATAACGGCAAAGCCGATGCCGAAGGGCTGAAGGCCAATCCGGGCGTGATTATGGTGGTGGAGAGCGGCGGCCAGTTTCAGGTGGTGATTGGCAACCACGTTCACGACGTCTGGCTGGCGGTGCGCCAGGAGGCGGGGTTAAGCGATGACAGCGAACCGGTTGCCGAGGAAAAAGCGGCCAAAGGATCGGTGTTAAGCCAGCTTATCGACATCATCTCCGGCATTTTTACACCGTTTATCGGCGTGATGGCGGCAACCGGTCTGCTGAAAGGCCTGCTGGCGCTGGCGGTGACCTGCGGCTGGCTTACGCCGGAGCAGGGGACTTATAAAATCTGGTTTGCCGCCAGCGACGCGCTGTTCTTTTTCTTCCCGCTGTTTCTTGGCTATACCGCCGGGAAGAAGTTTGGCGGCAACCCGTTTATCTCGATGGTGATTGGCGGGGCGTTAACCCACCCGCTGATGATTCAGGCCTTTGAGGCCAGCCAGGCGCCGGGCGCGGCGGTGGAGCACTTTCTCGGCATTCCGGTGACCTTTATCAACTACAGCTCATCAGTGATCCCGATTATTCTCGCCTCATGGGTCTCCTGCTGGCTGGAGCGCAAGAGCAATGCGCTGTTGCCGTCATCGATGAAAAACTTCTTCAGCCCGGCGATCTGCCTGGCGGTGGTGGTCCCGCTCACCTTCCTGGTGATTGGCCCGGTCGCCACCTGGCTGAGCCATCTGCTGGCCAACGGCTACCAGTTCATTTATGCATTTGCCCCATGGCTGGCGGGCGCGGTACTGGGCGCCATGTGGCAGGTGTGCGTTATTTTCGGCCTGCACTGGGGGCTGGTGCCGTTGATGATCAACAACATGACGGTACTTGGTCACGACTCCATGCTGCCGATTATTCTTCCGGCGGTGATTGCCCAGGTGGGGGCGGTTCTGGGGATTTTGCTGGCCACCCGCGATGCGCGTCAGCGGATGCTGGCCGGTTCCGCCTTCTCTGCGGGGCTGTTTGGCATCACCGAGCCGGCTATCTATGGTCTGACCCTGCCGCTGCGTCGTCCGTTTATCTTCGGCTGTATCGCCGGCGCCATCGGCGGGGCGATCACCGCCTTCAGTAATAGTCATGCTTACTCGTTCGGCGTGCCGAATATCTTTTTCCCGGCGCAGATGATCCCGCCCGGCGGGATTGACGCCAGCGTCTGGGGCGGGCTTATCGGCACCGGCGTGGCTTTCGTGCTCGCCTGCGTGCTGACCTTCTTCGCCGGCCTGCCGCGCGCCAGCGCTGCACCGGGCGCCGTGACGGTAGCCCCGGCCTCGGCAAACGATATTCTGGCGCCGATGAGCGGCAGCGTTATCGCCCTCGAGCAGGTGCCGGATAGCACCTTCGCCAGCGGCCTGCTGGGTAAAGGGGTCGCCATTATCCCGGCGGTGGGCCAAGTGATTGCCCCGTTCCCGGGCGAAGTGGCCTCCCTGTTTCAGACTAAACACGCCATCGGCCTGCAAAGCGACAGCGGCATTGAGCTGCTGATCCACGTCGGCATCGACACGGTCAAACTCGACGGCGTGCCCTTTACCGCGCATGTGAAAGAGGGCGACAGGGTACAGGCCGGCGATCTGCTGATTGAGTTTGATCGCCAGGCGATTCTGGACGCCGGCTACGACCTGGCGACCCCGATCATTATCAGCAACAGCGACGACTACCGGGAGATTGATACGGTGGCGTCCAGCACCGTCGAAGCCGGTCAGCCGCTGTTGTCAGTCAGCCATTAATCACAGGAGAAAAAGATGAAAACATTCCCGACGGATTTTTTATGGGGCGGCGCGACCGCGGCCAATCAGGTGGAAGGTGCTTATCTGGAAGATGGCAAAGGCTTATCCACCTCCGATGTGCAGCCGCACGGCGTTTTCGGCGAAGTGGTCGAGCGCGTACCAGGCGACAGCGGCATAAAAGATGTGGCGATCGATTTTTACCATCGCTATCCGGAAGATATCGCCCTGTTTGCCGAGATGGGCTTTAACTGCCTGCGAGTCTCTATCGCCTGGACCCGCATCTACCCCAACGGCGACGACGCCGAGCCGAACGAAGCCGGCCTCGCGTTCTACGACAAGCTGTTCGACGAGATGGCGAAGCACAACATCACCCCGCTGGTGACGCTGTCGCATTATGAAATGCCATGGGCGCTGGTAAAAAACTACGGCGGCTGGGGCAGCCGGGAGGTGATTGGCTTCTTTGAGCGCTACGCCCGGACGGTGTTCAGCCGCTATAAAAATAAGGTCAAACTGTGGCTGACCTTTAACGAAATCAATATGTCGCTACATGCCCCGATGACCGGCGTCGGCCTGCCGGCCGGCAGCAGCAAAGGCGAGGTGTATCAGGCGATTCACCACCAGCTGGTGGCCAGCGCGCTGGCGGTCAAAGCCTGTCATGAGCTGGTGCCTGAGGGCAAAATCGGCAATATGCTGCTCGGCGGGCTGATGTATCCCCTGAGCTGCAAACCGGAGGATGTGTTTGAGACGCTGCAGGAGAACCGCAGCTGGCAGTTCTTCGGCGACGTACAGGCGCGCGGCGCGTACCCGGGCTATATGCAGCGCTATTTCCGTGACAACGGCATCACGCTCACCATCACCGACGCCGATCGTGAAGCGCTAAAAACCACCGTCGACTTTATCTCCTTCAGCTACTACATGACCGGCTGCGTCACCGCCGACGAGGCGCTGAACCAGCAGGCGCGCGGCAATATTCTCAGCATGGTGCCGAACCCGCACCTGGCGAGCTCGGAGTGGGGCTGGCAGATAGACCCGCTGGGCCTGCGCACGCTGCTGAACGTGCTGTGGGATCGCTACCAGAAGCCGCTGTTTATCGTGGAAAACGGTCTGGGCGCCAAAGATAAGGTGGAAGCCGACGGCAGCATTAACGATGACTACCGCATCAGTTACCTGAACGACCACCTGGTGCAGGCGCGGGAAGCCATTGACGATGGCGTTGAGCTGATGGGCTTTACCAGCTGGGGACCGATTGACCTGGTGAGCGCCTCAAAGGCGGAGCTGTCGAAGCGCTACGGCTTTATCTATGTCGACCGCCATGATGACGGTACCGGCACCCTGGCGCGCAGTAAGAAGAAGAGCTTTGGCTGGTATAAAGAGGTGATTGCCAGCCGCGGCGCCAGCCTGAAAGCCTAAAGGATGCCCGCCCGGCCATCGCCGGGCGGGGGGTTAGCCCGGTTTACGCGCGCGCAGTAAAAAGGTCATCGGAGGTTCTTTCTCTTCATCCAGAGCGGGCAGGGTGGAAAAGAGGTGCGGCTCGTTAAAAGATGCCGGCTTATATTCATCCCTTGAATTGATAAGGTTGTTTATTTTTAGCAAACTAATAATTTAGTCACACGCTTTACTAAACGCGTTTAATTCAATTAACTTATGATAACCAACCTGATTAAGTTATCTGACCTGTCCAATGAAATTGATATTAAATAAAAGCGTGCTGGCGGCATTGCCCCTGGCCATCGCGCTGGCTGGCTGCGCGCCATCTCATGAGGTTGCTAATCCGCCGCAGCAGCAAATTCCGGCCTCCCATGTTTCCATGGATCTCCCTGCCGCCGTGAAAAATGGCTGGCCGCAGACTGACTGGTGGAAAGATTACCATGACCCACAGCTTAATAATCTGATTCAGCGAGCGTTGGCCAACGCGCCGGATATGCAGATTGCCGAACAGCGCATCAGGCTTGCCGAAGCGCAGGCGCGAATGTCGCAGGCGAATCTTGGCCCGGAGATGGATTTCTCCGCCGATATTGAACGCCAGCGCATGTCGGCCGAAGGCCTGATGGGACCGTTTGCTACCGACACCGACGGCAATACCGGCCCGTGGTACACCAACGGTACCTTTGGCCTGACCGCCGGTTGGGATCTCGATCTGTGGGGAAAAAACCGTGCGCTGGTGAAAGCGCGTATCGGCGAGCTGAAAGCCCAGGTTGCTGAACAGGCCCAGACCCGTGAGCTGCTCTCCGGCAGCGTGGCGCGTCTGTACTGGCAGTGGCAGACGGAAGCGGCGATCAAAGCGGTGCTGCAGCAGGTGAAAAACGAGCAAAATAATATTGTGACGGTCGACAAGGCCCTGTATCAGCGCGGGATCACTAACTCCGCCGAAGGGGCGGAGAACGATATTAACGTCAGCAAAACCGACCAGCAGCTGGCGGACGTGACGGGCACGATGAAAGAGATTGAAGCGCGGCTGATGGCCCTGACCAACAGCCAGAGCCAGTCGCTAAACCTCAAACCCGCAAGCCTGCCAACGGTCAGCGCGCAGCTGCCAGATACCCTCGGCTATGAGCTGCTGGCGCGCCGCCCGGATCTGCAGGTCGCCCACTGGTATATTGAGGCGTCCCTGAGCGAAGTGGACGCGGCGAAAGCGGCGTTTTATCCGGACATCAATCTGATGGCGTTCCTGCAGCAGGATGCCCTGCACTTAAGCGATCTTTTCCGCCATTCGGCGCAGCAGATGGGCGTTACTGCCGGGTTGACGCTGCCGATCTTTGACAGCGGCCGCCTTAACGCCAACCTGGATATCGCCAGCGCGCAGAATAGCCTGTCGATCGCCCAGTACAACAAAGCGGTGGTGGATGCCGTTAACCAGGTGGCGAAAACCGCCAGCCAGGTCGAAACATTAATGGCCAAAAGCCAGCAGCAGCAGCAGGTTGAAAAAGACGCTCAGCGGGTAGTAGATCTGGCGCAGGCCCGAATGGCGGCAGGGATCTTACCTGGCTCCAGAGTCAGTATGGCGAAGCTCCCGGCGCTGCAGGAACGGATCACCGCATTGCGCCTGCACGGCCAGTGGATTGACGCCAGCATTCAACTGACCTCGGCCCTCGGCGGCGGCTACCACCAGACGGTGAAGTAACCGCCAACCACGGTGCGCCCGCGGGCGCGCCGCTTAGTCTTTCTTCTTACTCTCGCGCCGCCTGAGCCACCAGTGGGCGGCCACCACCACCACCACCGCGAGGATCAGCCAGATCCAGTGCTTCAGATGGGCGTCCAGATGATGCAGCCACGGGCCAACCACCTCGCCGCCGAGATAGCCAATGGTGGTAAACAGCAGGGCCCACACCAGCGCTCCGACAATATTCAGCGGCAGGAAAATGCGCGGCGGCAGGCGGCTGGCGCCGATCAGCAGGGGGCCGATTACCCGGAAGCCATACATAAAGCGGGTGCCGATGACAAACAGCCACGGCCGGTGCTGGATCATACGCTGCGCTTTACGGATCCGCGCTTTCTGACTGGCGAAACGGCGCAGGATGCGTCCCCCGAAGCGGCGACCGACCAGATAGAGCAGCTGATCGCCAATCATCCCGCCGAGGGCGACGGCGATCACCACCAGGGGAAATTTCAGTAGCCCCTGATGCGCCGCGACGCCGCCCAGCAGGGTAATGGTCTCACCTTCCGCCATGCTGCCGACGATCAGCGCCGCGTAGCCATACTGGGAAATCAGGTGATTGATATCCATAAAAAGCTTTTCTCCTTACCTCATCACCTCTTAATCATACACCCTGCTGACCAAAACGCGGCGACGCAGAATTTTCTGTGCTGTACATAAAATAATCTACAGGGTGAATTATACTTGGATCAGTGCAGTACGAAGCCGTGACAAGGGGGACGCTATGAACCATGTCTGGGGGCTCTTCGCTCATCCCAACCGGGAAATGAGCGTGATTAAGAGCGAGAATGAAACCATTTCTCATCACTATACGCATCATGTGCTGCTGATGGCGGCGGTTCCGGTAGTCTGCGCCTTTATCGGCACCACGCAGCTGGGCTGGAACTTCGGCGATGGCACCGTGATTAAACTGTCGATGCTGACCGGACTGGCGCTGGCGGTGCTGTTTTACGCCGTGATGCTCGCCGGGGTGGCGATCATGGGGCGGGTCATCTGGTGGATGGCGAGGCAGTATCCGCAGCAGCCTTCCCTGAAACGCTGCATGGTGTTTGCCGGCTACGTCGCCACCCCGCTGTTTCTGAGCGGGATTGTGGCGCTCTATCCGCTGGTCTGGCTGTGCGCGCTGGTCGGTACTATTGCGCTGTTCTATACCGGGTATCTGCTGTATCTCGGCATTCCGACCTTCCTGAGCATTAATCGGGAAGAGGGGTTAAGCTTTGCCAGCTCGACGCTAGCTATTGGGGTACTGGTGCTGGAAGTGCTGCTGGCCATCACCGTGGTGCTCTGGGGGTATGGCTACCGACTCTTCTGATCGGGCGGCACGGGTAAATATGCATTGCCGGCAAATATGTATTTTATGTCGGCAATGCAGCATTTCTTCACGATTCTTATTAGGCACAGGGCCTTACGGCGCGGTATGATGGCGTTTGCCAGCGAAGTTGCCCACTTAACCTCGCGGCGTACGTTCCATAACGTGCAAAAATACTTTTCAGAATGCCCATGATGCCGAAATTTCGAGTCTCTTTGCTCAGCCTGACCTTGCTGCTGGCTGTGCCTTTTGCGCCCCAGGCGTTAGCAAAAACCCCGACGGCGGTGACCGCCTCGCAGCCGGAAATTGCCTCCGGCAGCGCCATGA
Organism: Klebsiella sp. P1927; assembly: GCF_018204675.1. NCBI lineage: Bacteria > Pseudomonadati > Pseudomonadota > Gammaproteobacteria > Enterobacterales > Enterobacteriaceae > Klebsiella > Klebsiella sp. P1927. The sequence continues at coordinate 1,364,286 of NZ_CP073377.1, forward strand.
TCGTCGATCTGGCCACGAAAAAAATCATTTATGCCAGCCAGCCTGATCTGGTGCGCCCGATGGCGTCGATCACCAAAGTGATGACCGCCATGGTGGTGCTCGATGCCCATCTGCCGCTGGATGAGATGCTGACGGTGGATATCAGCCATACGCCGGAAATGAAGGGGATCTACTCCCGCGTGCGCCTCAACAGCCAGATTAGTCGCCGCGATATGTTGCTGCTGGCGCTGATGTCTTCCGAGAACCGCGCGGCCGCCAGCCTGGCGCATCACTATCCGGGCGGCTACGACGCTTTTATTCGCGCGATGAACGCCAAAGCCCAGGCGCTGGGCATGACCCATACCCGCTACGTGGAGCCCACCGGCCTGTCGGTGCATAACGTCTCCACCGCCCGCGATCTGACCAAACTGCTGATCGCCAGCGAGCAGTATCCGCTGATCGGCCAGCTGAGCACCACCAAAGAAGAGACCGCCACCTTCGCCCATCCGGCCTACAGCCTGCCGTTCCGCAACACCAACCATCTGGTGTATCGCGATAACTGGAACATTCAGCTGACCAAAACCGGTTTCACCAACGCTGCCGGCCACTGCCTGATTATGCGCACGGTGATTAACCAACGTCCGGTGGCGCTGGTGGTGATGGATGCCTTCGGCAAATATACCCACTTCGCTGACGCCAGCCGCTTGCGGACCTGGATTGAAACCGGGAAGGTAATGCCGGTACCCGCCTCGGCGCTGAGCTATAAAAAGCAGCGCGAAGCGCAGATGGCGGAGGCGATGCTGAAAGGCGGCGCGCAGACCGCGCAGAACGATTAATCTGCATGTCTCACGGATGGCGGCGCATTGCGCCTTATCCGGGCTACGTGATTTGGCACCGGGTTTGCCCCCTTCGCAGGCCCGGCAAGCGCAGCGCCGCCGGGCAATATAGCCGACACCGTGCCGCGTGTGTGCCGGATGGCGTCTCGCGCCTTATCCGGCCTACGTGATTTGGCGCCGGGTTTGCCCCTTTCGTAGGCCCGGCAAGCGCAGCGCCGCCGGGCAATCAGGCCGAGTGCCGGTGTTTGTGGCGGATGGCGGCTCGCGCCTTATCCGGCCTACGTGATTTGGCGCCGGGTTCATCCCCTTCGTAGGCCCGGCAAGCGCAGCGCCGCCGGGCAATCAGGCCGAGTGCCGGTGTTTGTGCCGGATGGCGGCTCGCGCCTTATCCGGCCTACATGATTTGGCGCCGGGTTCATCCCCTTCGCAGGCCCGGCAAGCGCAGCGCCGCCGGGCAATATACCCGACACCGTGCCGCGTGTGTGGCGGATGGCGGCTCGCGCCTTATCCGGCCTACGTGATTTGGCGGCGGGTTCGCCCCCTTCGTAGGCCCGGCAAGCGCAGCGCCGCCGGACAATATACCCGACACCGTGCCGCGTGAGTGCCGGATGGCGGCTCGCGCCTTATCCGGCCTACGTGATTTGGCGCCGGGTTCATCCCCTTCGCAGGCCCGGCAAGCGCAGCGCCGCCGGGCAATCAGGCCGAGTGCCGGTGTTTGTGGCGGATGGTGGCTCGCGCTTTATCCGGGCTACGTGATTTGGCACCGGGTTCGCCCCTTTCGTAGGCCCGGCAAGCGCAGTGGACTGCACCCCAAAAGTTGGACACCCAACTGAGTAAGGTGCAATTTTATGGCTAAACCAAAGTATTCCCCTGAAACAAAACTGGCTGTGGTTAATCATTATTTGTCCGGTAAAGACGGAGAACAGAGTACAGCCGACCTTTTTGGTATTGAAAGAACATCTGTCCGTCGCTGGGTCAGGGCATGGCAGTTCCACGGTGCAGAAGGCCTGACTGCAAAAAATAATCATTATTCCGATGAATTTAAACTCGTGGTCGTCCGGGCGGTTATCAGTGACCGCCTGACGATGCGTGAAGCGGCTGCCCGGTTTAATCTCTCCGCAGAAATACTTGTCCGGCGCTGGCTCGACGTGTACAACGATGCCGGAGCGGAAGGTCTTTTAAACATGCAATGCGGACGGCCCGGACAAATGACAAAGCCAAAAAATATCCCACCACTGACAGATAAAGAGCTGGAAAAACTCTCCCCCGAAGAGCTCAGGGCCGAACTGCGTTATCTGCGGGCAGAGAATGCCTATCTAAAAAAGTTGAAAGCCTTGGTTCAGAGCGAAAAAAATGGCAAAAAGCCCTGATAATCAGTGAACTAAGGCATGAACACGCTCTGCGGGACCTTCTGCGGGCGGCCGGTATGTCCCGTAGCACGTGGTATTACAATATGAATGCACTGAAGCAAGGGGACAGGTATGCGGGTCTTAAAGAGAACATCAGGAAGATATACCACTATCACAAAGGTCGTTATGGCTACCGCAGGATCACGCTCGCACTGAGAAAACAGGGGCTGCGGATAAACCATAAAACAGTGCAGCGGCTGATGGCAGAACTGTCACTCCGGTCTGTGATAAGGGCGAAAAAATATCGTGCCTGGAAAGGGAGAACGGGCGAGGCCGCGCCCAATATCCTGAGCCGGAACTTCGGTGCGTCAAAAGCCAACGAAAAATGGGTAACAGATGTGACAGAGTTCCCGGTACAGGGAAAAAAGCTTTACCTGTCGTCAGTTCTCGATCTGTTTAACCGGGAGGTTATCGCCTACAGCCTGTCGGAAAGGCCGGTGATGGAGATGGTGAATACGATGCTGGACGGTGCGTTCCCGAAGCTCAGACCGGGAGATGCTCCGCTGCTGCACTCGGATCAGGGCTGGCATTACAGGATGAGGAGCTATCAGGAACGTTTAAAGGCGCATGGGATGACGCAGAGTATGTCGCGTAAAGGAAACTGCCTGGATAATGCAGTGATGGAAAACTTCTTCGGGACCCTGAAATCGGAGTGTTTTTATCTGAGGGAGTTCAGGAGTGTCAGTGCGCTAAGAAAAGCCGTAGAGGACTATATCCATTACTACAACAACGAGCGGATAAGCCTGAAATTAAAAGGCCTGAGTCCGGTAGAGTACCGAACCCAGGCTCTGAGAGCCGCTTAATATGAACCATCCAACTTTATGGGGTCAGTCCAGCAGCGCCGCCGGGCAATCAGGCCGAGTGCCGGTGTTTGTGCAGGATGGCGGCTGACGCCTCTACGGAACCGCGCTGAACGGTAGCCCGGTTAAGGCGTTTACGCCGCGAGCCGGGGATTTGGCGCCGGATATCACTCCGGCAGCGTCCAGTCGCCGTCACCCAGCGCGCGCTGCATAATCAACGTATCCCGCCAGTCGCCCATCTTGTAGCCGACGCTGCGCAGCTGACCCGCCACGGTAAAGCCGAACTTTTTATGGATCGCCAGCGAGCCGGCATTGTTATGGCCATCGCCGATGATCGCCAGCATCTGCCGCCACGGGCCTTTCTCGCACTCAGCGATTAGCCTGGACAGCAGCGCGCTGCCGATGCCGCGTCCGCCCATTCCGGATTCCACGTATATCGATTCCTCGAGGGTGTAGCGATAGGCCGGACGCGGGCGATAGAAGGTGGCATAGCAGTAGCCGACGATAGCCCCGCGCCACAGTGCTACCAGCCACGGCAGCCCGTTGTCGCGCACGGTCTGGATCCGTTTACGCATTTCGTCAACGGTGGGGGGGATCTCTTCGAAGGAGGCGCGGCCATTAAGCACGTGCCAGACATACAGCGCGGCGATGGCGTGCGCATCGTCGGGCAGCGCTTCGCGAATTTCTAAATCACTGTCGAGTAACGGGGCCTCTGCGGGCATGGCGGCGCTCCTGAATCTGCCGGAGAAACATTCTCCGGCGTGCAGCGTAATACAGAAGCGCCAGGCTGAATAGTCCTGCCGTCGATTATTGCGGATCCGCCGGAGAGGCTGGCGTCGGGGCCGCTTCACCCCAGTATTTCTGCTTGCTGGTTTTACCAATCCCCGGGTTCATGCTGTTGGTCGGATCGTTCTGGCGATAGAACTGCTGCAGGCTCTCCGGGGCCTCATACAGATGACCCACGTTATGCTCCGCCGGGTACTGGGCGCCGCGCGCTTTCAGTAACTCCAGCATTTTTTCCTTCAGCGCGTGGGCGTCGACCCCTTTCCTGACGATATAATCCTGATGGAACACATGGCACATAAAGTGGCCATAGTAGAGCTTATGCACCAGCTGGCTGTCGATTTCGGGCGGCAGATGTTCGAACCACTCGGTATCGTTACGCCGCAGGGCGATATCCAGCGCCAGAATATCTTCGACTTCGTCGGCATGCACCGCCTGATAGCGGATTGCCGCGCCGGCGGCGGCAAAGCGATGGAGGAACGCCTTGCTGCCTTCCTCCGGCGTACAGGCGAAGAAATCCCCCTCGGCCTGCTGAAAGTACTCCGTCAACCAACGCTGCGCTTCTTCGATGCCGTCGCCAGCCATCTTCAGCAGCAGATGATGTTCATATTTATCACGCCAGGTTTTCATCCGCTCCGGTAAATGCGCCGGAAAGACGTGGCCGAGTTTCTGCATAAAGCGGTCGGTAAAGTGCGGCTTAAACAGCGAGACTTTCTCCAGCATCGCGTCGGTGCGCCCCTTCATGGTGAAGAAGAACGGCATTTTGTCGGTGCCGAGCTTGTCGATCATCAGGAAGGTGTCTTTGCCATACTTCTCGGCGATATCGTAAATATCGCGGTGCATATATTCCCCCGCCACCGGCAGATGCTGGAACTCGGCGAGGATATGGCGGCGGATCTCGGTCAATACCTGCGGCTGGTTGGTGCCAATGTAAAACACCTGCTGGCGCTTTTCCGCCGGGAAAGTATCGAGACGCACGGCGAAAACCGCCAGCTTGCCGGCGCAGCCGGAGGATTCGAACAGGCGGTCCGGGTCGGCGTTATAGCGCGCCGGGGTGTCGGCATCGACATCGCGCACGCGGGTGACATAGTCGTGATCGTGGGCGTGGCGGCCGTCGTGCAGGACATCGCTATCGCTAATCCGTTCGTCATCGAGGCGGCTGAGGATCTGCTCCGGCGTGCTGCCGAGATCGATGCCCAGATGATTGACCAGCTTCAGCTTGCCGTCGGCGTCAATCTGCGCGAACAGCGACATCTCAGTGTAGGCCGGCCCGCGCTGCACCAGCGAGCCGCCGGAGTTGTTGCAGATCCCGCCGATGACCGATGCGCCGATGCATGACGAACCGATCACCGAGTGCGGTTCGCGTCCCAACGGTTTGAGCGCTTTTTCCAGCGAATAGAGGGTGGTGCCGGGCCAGGCCAGCACCTGCTCGCCTTTGTCCAGCAGATGCAGTTTGTCCAGGCGCAGGGTGCTGATAATCACGATCTCGCGATCGTAATCATTGCCGTTGGGGGTCGAACCTTCGGTCAGGCCGGTGTTGGCCGCCTGCATCAGAATAATTTTATCGGCGTCTACGCAGGCGTTGAGCACGCGCCAGAGCTCCAGCAGGGTACCGGGAAAGACAACCGCCAGCGCCTCGCCCTGACCGGAGCGGAAGCCTTTGCGGTAGCGCTGGGTTTTTGCCGGGTCGGTCAGCAGATGCGAAGGGCCAACCAGGCGCGCCAGGTCAGCCAGAAACGTTTTATGGGTGTCAGTGGGTGCAGATGACATGTTCCACTCCTTGTGGTGGTGCGCGAAATATCGAGGATAAGCATAGCGCTTTGTATGACAATTTGATGCATGAATGTTTCGCAAAAATCAGAGAAGAACCTTAGCATTCTGCGGGCGCGTTGTTTATATATATGGCAAACTGCGGTTTTTATTATGTTTTACCGAGTCCCCGTCTGAGATAAAGCGAGATAACAATGAAATGGCTCTGCACTGTAGGCGTCGCCGTGAGTCTGGCGCTGCAACCCGCGCTGGCGGATGAACTGTTTGGTAACCACCCCCTGACCCCGCAGGCGCGGGATGCCTTTGTCACCGACCTGCTGAAAAAAATGACGGTGGACGAGAAAATCGGCCAGCTGCGTCTGATAAGCGTTGGCCCGGATAACCCGAAAGAGGCGATCCGTGAAATGATCAAGAACGGTCAGGTGGGGGCGATTTTTAACACCGTTACCCGCCCGGATATCCGTGTAATGCAGGATCAGGTGATGCAGCTTAGCCGCCTGAAGATCCCGCTGTTCTTTGCCTACGATGTGCTGCACGGTCAGCGCACCGTGTTTCCGATAAGCCTCGGCCTGGCCTCGTCGTTTAACCTTGATGCGGTGAAGACCGTGGGCCGCGTGTCAGCTTATGAAGCCGCCGATGACGGCTTGAACATGACCTGGGCGCCGATGGTCGACGTCTCCCGCGACCCGCGCTGGGGACGCGCTTCCGAAGGGTTCGGGGAAGACACCTATCTGACCACGATGATGGGCCAGGCGATGGTGGAGTCGATGCAGGGCAAGAGCCCGGCGGACCGCTATTCGGTGATGACCAGCGTCAAGCATTTCGCCGCCTACGGCGCGGTAGAGGGCGGGAAAGAGTACAATACGGTCGACATGAGCCCGCAGCGCCTGTTCAACGACTATATGCCGCCGTACAAAGCCGGACTTGATGCCGGCAGCGGCGCGGTGATGGTGGCCCTGAACTCGCTGAACGGCACCCCGGCGACCTCTGATTCCTGGCTGCTGAAAGACGTCCTGCGCGACCAGTGGGGCTTTAAAGGCATCACCGTTTCCGACCACGGCGCCATCAAAGAGTTGATTAAGCACGGCGTGGCCTCCGACCCGGAAGACGCGGTGCGCGTAGCGCTGAAGTCCGGCATCAACATGAGCATGAGCGACGAGTATTACAGTAAGTACCTGCCGGGGCTGGTGAAGTCCGGCAAGGTGACCATGGCCGAGCTGGATGATGCCACCCGACACGTGCTCAACGTCAAATATGATATGGGACTGTTCAACGATCCCTACAGCCACCTGGGACCGAAAGATTCTGACCCGCAGGACACCAATGCGGAAAGTCGTCTGCATCGTAAAGAGGCGCGCGAAGTGGCTCGCGAGAGCCTGGTGCTGCTGAAGAACCGTCTTGATACGCTGCCGCTGAAAAAATCCGGCACTATCGCGGTGGTGGGCGCGCTGGCGGACAGCAAGCGCGACATGATGGGCAGCTGGTCCGCGGCCGGGGTGGCCGACCAGTCGGTGACCGTCCTGACCGGCATCAAAGAAGCGCTGGGCGATAACGGCAAAGTGATTTACGCCAAAGGGGCGAACGTTACCGATGACAAAGGCATTGTCGATTTCCTCAATTTGTATGAGAACGCGGTGCAGGTTGACCCACGCTCGCCGCAGGAAATGATCGACGAAGCGGTCGCGGCGGCGAAGCAATCCGATGTGGTGGTCGCCGTGGTGGGCGAGGCGCAGGGCATGGCGCATGAGGCCTCCAGCCGGACCGATATCACCCTGCCGCAGAGCCAGCGCAATCTGATTGCCGCTCTTAAAGCCACCGGCAAACCGCTGGTGCTGGTGCTGATGAACGGGCGTCCGCTGGCGCTGGTGAAAGAGGATCAGCAAGCCGATGCGCTGCTGGAGACCTGGTTTGCTGGCACCGAAGGCGGCCACGCCATCGCCGACGTGCTGTTTGGCGACTACAACCCGTCGGGCAAGCTGCCGATGTCTTTCCCGCGCTCGGTGGGGCAGATCCCAACCTACTACAGCCACCTGAATACCGGCCGGCCGTATAATCCGGAGAAGCCGAACAAGTACACCTCGCGTTACTTCGATGAAGCCAATGGCCCGCTGTATCCGTTTGGTTACGGCCTGAGCTACACCACCTTTAGCGTCTCCGATGTCAACATGTCGTCGGCCACCATGCCGCGCGATGGCAGCGTGACCGCCAGCGTGCAGGTGACCAACACCGGCAATCGCGAAGGGGCGACGGTGATCCAGCTCTACCTGCAGGACGTCACCGCCTCCATGAGCCGGCCGGTGAAAATGCTGCGCGGCTTTAAAAAGGTCACCCTCAAACCGGGCGAAACGCAAACCGTTAGCTTCCCAATCGACGTCGACGCGCTGAAGTTCTGGAATCAGCAAATGAAATACGTTGCTGAGCCGGGCAAATTCAATGTCTTTATCGGCGTGGACTCCGCCCGCGTGAAGCAGAGCGAATTTGAGCTGCTGTAAGGCATCGCTCTTAAGTCCAACGTCACGCTTTAAAGGCCGATTAATCGGCCTTTTCTTTTTCGCATCGCTGGCAAATGGGCTACGCTTTTCTCTTAAGCTTCTGTAAGCGAAGCGCAAAAGAACTGAGGGAAGCGGGATGAAGATGGCAATGAAATGGTCCGGCGCGCTGGCGCTGGCCGCCCTGATAAGTTTACCGCTGCAGGCGGCGGAGCCGGTGAAGGTCGGCTCGAAAATTGATACCGAAGGCGCGCTGCTGGGCAATATGATCCAGCAGGTGCTGGAAAGCCACGGCGTAAAAACGATTAATAAAATCCAGCTCGGCACCACGCCGGTGGTGCGCGGGGCGATTGTCGCCGGCGAGCTGGATATCTACCCGGAATATACCGGCAATGGCGCCTTCTTCTTCAAAGATGAAAACGACCCGGCGTGGAAGAATGCCCAACAGGGCTATGAGAAGGTGAAGCGCCTCGATCAGGAGAAACATCAGCTGGTATGGCTCACCCCGGCGCCGGCCAACAACACCTGGACTATCGCCGTGCGCCAGGACCTGGCGGAGAAAAATAAGCTGACCTCGCTGGCCGACCTCAGTCGCTACCTGAAGCAGGGCGGCGAATTTAAGCTGGCGGCTTCGGCGGAATTTATTGAGCGCCCGGACGCGCTGCCGGCGTTTGAAAAAGCGTATGGCTTCAACCTCAACCAGAACCAGCTGCTGTCGCTGGCCGGGGGCGATACGGCGGTGACCATCAAAGCGGCGGCGCAACAGACCTCCGGCGTTAACGCGGCGATGGCCTACGGCACCGATGGCCCGGTGGCGGCCCTGGGGTTACAGACGCTGAGCGACCCGCAGGGCGTGCAGCCGATATATGCCCCGACGCCGGTGGTGCGCGAGGCGGTGCTCAAGGCCTACCCGCAGATCGCCGACTGGCTGCAGCCGGTCTTCGCCAGCCTCGATGAAAAAACGCTGCAGCAGCTGAACGCCCGCATTGCGGTGGAGGGCCAGGATGCGAAGCGCGTGGCGGCAGATTATCTGCAGCAGAAAGGCCTGCTGAAGTAAGCCACCGGTGACCATTCGCTGTACTCATCGCGTCGGCCTGCTGCTGACAGGTCTGCTGCTGGTTACGCTGGCGCTGCCGTTTATTACTTACGCGCCGAATCGCTTACTCTCCGGCGAAGGGCGCGGGCTGTGGCAGGTAATGCCCTGGCTCGCCGGCGTTCAGCTGGCGGCGGCCCTTGCCGGGATGCTGCTTTGCTGGCTGCCGGGCAGGGCCGCGCCGCTTCTTCACCTGCTGCTGGCCGAACTGCTCTTCCCGCTGCTTATCTGGGGCAGCGGCCAGGCGGCGCTTGAGCTCTCCCGCCACGGCTCGCCGCTGGCGCGCACCTCGCCCGGCAGCGGCCTGTGGTTGTCGCTGGCGCTTTGTCTGCTGCTGGCCAGCGAGGCCATCCGTCATCTTACCGTCCGGCCGCTCTGGCGCTGGCTGCTCAATGCGCAAGTCTGGCTGTTGCCCATCATCCTGCTCGCTATCGGGGCGCTCGATCAGCTCTCCTTGCTGAAGGAGTATGCCAACCGTCAGGAGGTATTTGATGACGCCCTGCGCCAGCATCTGCTTCTGCTGTTCGGCACCCTGCTGCCGGGCCTGCTGATTGGCCTGCCGCTGGGGGTATGGCTGTGGCGGCGTCCGCGCTGGCAGGCGCCAGCTTTCACCGCGCTCAATGTGATCCAGACTATTCCGTCGGTAGCGCTTTTTGGCCTGCTGATTGCGCCGCTTGCCGGTCTGGCGCGTTATTTCCCGACGCTGGGCGAGCTGGGCGTCTCCGGGACCGGCGTGGCGCCAGCCCTGATCGCTCTCACTCTCTATGCGCTACTGCCGCTGGTGCGCGGGGTGGTGACCGGCCTGCAGCAGGTACCGCAGGATGCCCTGGAAAGCGCGACGGCAATGGGCATGAGCGCCGGGCAGCGCTTTCGTCAGGTGCAGCTTCCGCTGGCGATGCCGGTACTGCTGCGCAGCCTGCGGGTGGTCAGCGTGCAAACCGTCGGCATGGCGGTAGTGGCCGCGCTGATCGGCGCCGGCGGCTTTGGCGCGCTGGTTTTTCAGGGGCTGCTGAGCAGTGCGCTGGATCTGGTGCTGCTGGGCGTGGTGCCGACCATTGCCCTGGCGGTGGTGGTGGATGCCCTGTTCGCCCTGTGGGGCGCCTGGCTAAAAGGAGAGGCCAATGATTGAATTTCAAGGGGTCAGCAAAGTGTTTGCCGGCCACCCGGCGGTGAAGGACCTGACCCTGGAGCTGCGCGAAGGCGCTTTCTCGGTGCTGGTGGGGACTTCCGGCTCGGGCAAGTCGACGACGCTGAAGATGATCAACCGTCTGCTGGAGCCGGACCGGGGCACTATTCGCTTTGCCGGCGAGGACATTCGCCAGCAGCCGGTCCTGACCCTGCGGCGGCGGATGGGCTATGCCATCCAGTCCATCGGCCTGTTTCCCCACTGGACGGTGGCGCAGAATATCGCCACCGTGCCGCAGCTGCAAAGATGGCCGCAGGCAAGGATCGCCGACCGGATCGACGAGCTGATGGCGCTGCTGGGGCTGGAGGCGACGCTGCGCGACCGTTACCCGCATCAGCTCTCCGGCGGCCAGCAGCAGCGGGTGGGGGTGGCGCGGGCGCTGGCGGCAGATCCGGAGGTGCTGTTGATGGATGAGCCCTTCGGCGCCCTCGACCCGGTGACCCGCGAGGCGCTGCAGCAGGAGATGCTGCGCATCCACCGTCTGCTGGGACGGACGATTGTGCTGGTGACCCATGATATTGACGAAGCGCTGCGTCTGGCGGACCACCTGGTGCTGATGGACGGGGGCGAGGTGGTCCAGCAGGGGGCGCCGCTGGAGATGCTCCTGCGACCGAAAAATAGCTTTGTACAGACCTTTTTTGGTCGTAGCGAGCTGGGCGTGCGCCTGCTGTCGCTGCGCGAGGTGGGGGACTATTTGCGTCCCGACGAACGGCTGGCGGGCGAGGGGCTGACCGTCACCATGACCCTGCGGGAAGCGCTGTCGCAGTTTGTCGCCCGGCGCTGCGAGACGCTGCCGGTGGTCGATGCCGAAGGCAGGCCCTGCGGTACGCTGCATTTTGCCGATCTGCTGCGTCAGGAGATGAGCCATGAAGGCGCTTCGTGAGCCGCTGTGGTGGCTTATCGCGCTGTTTATCGGCCTGCTGGCAGGGCTGCCCTACAGCGCGCCGCTGTTCAGTCGGCTGTTCCCGGAGCTGCCGCGGCCGGTCTACCAGCAGGAGAGCTTCTGGGCGCTCACTCTCGATCACGGCTGGCTGGTGGTGGCGTCCAGCCTCGCGGCAACGGCAATCGGGCTGGGGGCTGGGGTGGCGGTCACCCGGCCCGCCGGCGGCGCGTTTCGTCCGCTGGTGGAGACCATCGCCGCTATCGGGCAGACCTTTCCGCCGGTGGCGGTGCTGGCGATGGCGGTGCCGGTGCTGGGCTTTGGCTGGCTGCCGGCGCTGATAGCCCTCGCGTTGTATGGCATACTGCCGGTGCTGCAGGGGACGCTGGCCGGGCTGGGTTCGATACCGCCGGGGGTGTCAGGTGTGGCTGAAGGGATGGGAATGACCGGCTGGCAGCGTCTGTATAAGGTGGAGCTACCGCTGGCGGCCCCGGTGATCCTGGCGGGGATCCGCACCTCGGTCATCGTCAATATTGGTACCGCGACCATTGCCTCGACGGTTGGGGCCAGTACGCTCGGGACGCCGATCATCATCGGCCTGAGCGGCTTTAATACCGCCTATATTGTTCAGGGGGCGCTGCTGGTGGCCCTGGCGGCGATTATCGTCGACCGCGCGTTTGAGCGTCTGACCCGCTGGATCAGCCGACACCGCCACGCACAATAAAGGAATAGCCGGCCAGCATTACGCCGCTGATCCCGCCGATGGCCATAAGTAAGAAGAGAGTGACGACCGCGATTTTCGCTGGCTTCATAATAGGCTCCTGATGTTAACAGGGGGATTATACGGTGAAGCGCAGGTGTTAATGAAACATTAATTGCGGTTTAGCGCGCCGCGCCGGGCTTTTTGCCGCGTTTGCTGCGCAACGCGCCGCAAAAAAGTGTGATCCTGGCCGTAATTTTTCATTTTTATGCAGGGCTTCAAAGAAAGTTTTCGCCAGGCAGGGTATGGTACGCGCTTTCAGGCATGTGTGGTTTGCGGGTATGTACGAGTTTGATCTGGTGTTGCTGCTGCTTCAGCAGATGTGCGTATTTTTGGTCATCGCGTGGTTGATGAGCAAAACCCGACTGTTTATCCCCCTGATGCAAGTCACCGTTCGCCTGCCGCACAAGCTGCTGTGCTACGTCACCTTCTCCATTTTCTGCATTATGGGGACCTATTTCGGTCTGCATATCGAAGACTCCATCGCCAACACCCGCGCCATCGGCGCCGTGATGGGCGGCCTGCTCGGCGGGCCGGTGGTCGGCGGGCTGGTAGGGCTCACCGGCGGCCTGCACCGCTACTCGCTGGGGGGAATGACCGCCTTAAGCTGCATGGTCTCCACCATCGTTGAGGGGCTGCTGGGCGGTCTGGTGCACAGCGTGCTGGTCAAACGCGGCCGGCCGGACAAAGTCTTTAGCCCGCTGACCGCCGGGGCGATCACCTTCGTGGCCGAGCTGGTGCAGATGATGATCATTCTGCTGATTGCCCGCCCGTTCCAGGACGCCCTGCATCTGGTGCAGAGCATTGCCGCGCCGATGATGGTCACCAATACCGTCGGAGCGGCGCTGTTTATGCGCATTCTGCTGGATAAACGGGCGATGTTTGAGAAGTACACCTCCGCCTTTTCCGCCACGGCGCTGAAGGTGGCGGCGTCCACCGAGGGGATCCTGCGTCAGGGATTCAACGAAGAGAATAGCATGAAGGTGGCCCAGGTGCTGATCCAGGAGCTGGACATCGGCGCGGTGGCGATCACCGATCGCGACAAGCTGCTGGCGTTTACCGGCATCGGCGACGACCACCATCTGCCGGGCAAGCCTATTTCCTCCTCGTATACGCAACGGGCGATTGAGACCGGGGAGGTGGTCTACGCCGACGGCAACGAGGTGCCTTACCGCTGCTCGATTCATCCGCACTGTAAGCTGGGGTCGACGCTGGTGATCCCCCTGCGCGGCGAGAACCAACGGGTGATAGGCACCATTAAACTGTATGAGGCGAAAAATCGCCTGTTCAGTTCGATCAACCGCACCCTCGGGGAGGGGATTGCCCAGCTGCTGTCGGCGCAGATCCTCGCCGGACAGTACGAGCGGCAGAAGGCGCTGCTGACGCAATCCGAAATCAAGCTCCTGCACGCCCAGGTCAACCCGCACTTCCTGTTTAACGCGCTTAACACGCTGAAGGCGGTGATCCGCCGCGACAGCGATCAGGCCGGCCAGCTGGTGCAGTATCTATCGACCTTCTTTCGCAAGAACCTGAAACGGCCGACGGAAATTGTCACTCTTGCCGATGAGATCGAGCATGTTAACGCCTATCTGCAGATTGAGAAGGCTCGCTTTCAGGCTAACCTGCAGATCCAGATGGCGGTGCCGGAAGGGCTGGCGCATCACCAGCTGCCGGCCTTTACCCTGCAGCCGATCGTGGAGAACGCCATTAAGCATGGTACATCGCAACATCTTGGCGTCGGCGAAATTACCATCCGCGCCAGCCAGGACGATCGCTGGCTGCAGCTGGATATCGAAGATAACGCCGGGCTGTACCGGGCCAACCCCCAGGCCAGCGGGCTGGGGATGAATCTGGTGGACAGGCGGCTGCGGGCGCGTTTTGGCGCCGACTGCGGCATCAGCGTCACCTGCGAGCCGGAGCGCTTTACCCGTGTCACCCTACGTCTGCCCCTGGAGGAGAATGCATGCTGAGAGTATTGATCGTCGATGATGAGCCGCTGGCGCGGGAAAACCTGCGCATTTTGCTGGAGACACAGCGCGATATCGAGATCGTCGGCGAGTGCGGCAACGCGGTGGAGGCCATTGGCGCGGTGCATAAGCTGCGTCCCGACGTGCTGTTTCTCGACATCCAGATGCCGCGCATCAGCGGTCTGGAGATGGTCGGGATGCTCGACCCGGAGCACCGCCCCTATATCGTGTTTCTCACCGCCTTTGATGAATACGCGGTGAAAGCCTTTGAGGAGCATGCCTTTGACTATCTGCTGAAGCCGATTGAAGCTGCCCGGCTGGAGAAAACCCTCGCCCGCCTGCGCCAGGAGCGTAATCTGCAGGATGTGTCGCTGCTGGATGATGCTCAGCAGACGCTGAAATACATTCCCTGTACCGGCCACAGTCGTATCTGGCTGCTGCAGATGGAGGATGTGGCCTTCGTCAGCAGCCGGATGAGCGGCATCTACGTGACCGACCGCGAGGGAAAAGAGGGCTTTACCGAACTGACCCTGCGCACCCTTGAGAGCCGCACGCCGTTGCTGCGCTGCCATCGCCAGTATCTGGTGAATATGGCGCACCTGAAGGAGATTCGCCTGGAGGAGAATGGTCAGGCGGAGCTGCTGATGCGCGCCGGGCAAACGGTGCCGGTGAGCCGACGCTATTTAAAAAGCCTGAAAGAGGCGATTGGCCTGTAAAGCTGGTACACTGCGCCCCATTGCATCATCGACAGTAAAAGGCCCTCATGCTCAGTAATGATATTCTTCGTAGCCTGCGCTACACCCTGAAAGTCAATAATAACGATATGGTGCGCATTCTCGCGCTCTCCGCTATGGAATCCACCGCCGCCAGCTTCGACACCTGGACGACGAAAGAGGATGAAGAGGGCTTTGTTCGCTGCCCGGACATTATCCTGTCGGGTTTCCTGAACGGCCTTATCTATGACAAGCGCGGCAAAGATGATTCGGCCCCGGAGCTGGCGCTGGAGCGTCGGGTGAATAACAACACGGTGCTGAAAAAGCTGCGGATCGCCTTCTCGCTGAAAACGGACGATATCCAGGCGATTATGAGCGAGCAGAAATACCGGGTGTCGGTGCCGGAGATCACCGCCATGATGCGCTCGCCTGACCACAAAAACTACCGCGAGTGCGGCGACCAGTTTCTGCGCAATTTCCTGCGCGGACTGACCCAGCGGGTGCATAACCCGAAGGCATGATTTTTTGCCGGGTGGCGGCTTCGCCTGACCCGGCCTACAACGACTGCCCCCGGGCGCGTGCTAGCATAGCGCCGCCGGGCAAAAAAAAGCCGGAGATACTCTCCGGCTTTTTTGTTATTTCACCTGCTGACCCGGCTTGGCGCCGTCGTCAGGGCTTAACAGGAAGATATCCTTCCCGCCAGGGCCGGCGGCCATCACCATGCCCTCGGAGATGCCGAAGCGCATTTTGCGCGGCGCCAGGTTGGCGACCATCACCGTCAGGCGGCCAATCAGCGGCTGCGGATCCGGGTAAGCGGAGCGGATGCCGGAGAAGACATTGCGTTTTTCGCCGCCGAGATCCAGCGTCAGGCGCAGCAGCTTGTCGGAGCCCTCGACGAATTCCGCGTTTTCAATCAGCGCCACGCGCAGATCGACTTTGGCGAAATCGTCAAAGGTGATGGTCTCCTGAATCGGATCGTCCGCCAGCGGACCGGTGACCGGCGCCGCGGTGGCTTTCACCTCTTCTTTAGAGGCTTCCACCAGGGCTTCCACCTGTTTCATCTCGATGCGGTTGTACAGCGCCTTGAACGGATTCACCTTATGCGCCAGCAGCGGCTGCTGAATGGCGTCCCAGCTCAGTTCGCTGTTGAGGAACGCTTCCGCACGCGCGGCCAGCTGCGGCAGGACCGGCTTCAGCCAGGTCATCAGCACGCGGAACATATTCAGGCCCATGGTGCAGATGGCCTGCAGGTCGGCGTCGCGGCCTTCCTGTTTCGCCACCACCCACGGCGCCTGCTCGTCGACATAGCGGTTAGCCACGTCGGCGAGGGCCATGATTTCGCGGATGGCTTTACCGAACTCGCGGCTGTCCCATGCTTCGCCGATGCTTTCCGCCGCGTCGGTGAAGGTTTTATACAGCGCCGGGTCGGCCAGCTCCGCGGCCAGCACGCCGTCGAAACGCTTGCTGATAAAGCCGGCGTTGCGCGAGGCGAGGTTAACCACCTTGTTGACGATGTCGGCGTTCACGCGCTGCACGAAATCTTCCAGGTTCAGGTCGATGTCATCGATGCGTGAAGAGAGCTTGGCGGTGTAGTAGTAGCGCAGGCTGTCGGCATCGAAATGATTTAACCAGGTGCTGGCCTTGATAAAGGTGCCGCGCGACTTGGACATCTTGGCGCCGTTAACCGTCACGTAGCCGTGTACGAACAGGTTAGTCGGCTTACGGAAGTTGCTGCCTTCCAGCATCGCCGGCCAGAACAGGCTGTGGAAGTAGACAATGTCTTTGCCGATAAAGTGATACAGCTCGGCCGTGGAGTCTTTCTTCCAGTATTCGTCGAAGCTGGTGGTGTCGCCGCGCTTGTCGCACAGGTTCTTGAAGGAGCCCATGTAGCCGATCGGCGCGTCCAGCCAGACGTAGAAATATTTGCCCGGCGCGTTGGGAATTTCGAAGCCGAAGTACGGCGCATCGCGGGAGATGTCCCACTGCTGCAGGCCGGATTCGAACCACTCCTGCATCTTGTTCGCGACCTGCTCCTGCAGGGCGCCGCTGCGGGTCCACGCCTGCAGCATTTCGCTGAACGACGGCAGGTCGAAGAAAAAGTGCTCGGAGTCACGCATCACCGGCGTGGCGCCGGAAACCACCGATTTCGGGTCGATAAGTTCGGTGGGGCTGTAGGTCGCGCCGCACACTTCGCAGTTATCGCCATACTGGTCCGGAGATTTGCACTTCGGACAGGTGCCTTTCACAAAACGGTCCGGCAGGAACATGCCTTTTTCCGGATCGTAGAGCTGAGAGATGGTGCGGTTTTTAATAAAACCGTTCTCTTTCAGGCGGGTGTAGATAAGCTCCGACAGCTCGCGGTTCTCGTCGCTGTGCGTCGAGTGATAGTTATCATAGCTGATGTCGAAGCCGGCGAAATCGGTCTGATGCTCCTGACTCATTTCGCCAATCATCTGCTCCGGTGTGATACCGAGCTGCTGCGCTTTGAGCATGATCGGCGTGCCGTGGGCGTCGTCGGCGCAGATGAAGTTGACCTCGTGGCCGCGCATTCGCTGGTAACGGACCCAGACATCAGCCTGGATGTGCTCCAGCATGTGGCCGAGGTGGATGGAGCCGTTGGCGTACGGTAGGGCGCACGTTACCAGAATTTTCTTCGCGACTTGAGTCATAGTGAGCATTACATCTTCTGTTGTAAAAAGGGCTTCTGATATTACCAAAAGGGCTGTGGGTGCGCCATAAATGGCTGCCCATATATGGATAATCGTTACCTGTGATAAACTCTGTGATTACTGAAAGCATCTCAAAACAACAAAGGAGTCGGGATGAATTCGCAATCCCAGGCCAAATCCCCTGAGCGCCTACGTGCGATGGTCGCCGGGACGCTGGCCAATTTCCAGCACCCAACCCTGAAGCATAATCTCACCGCCCTTAAGGCGCTGCACCATGTCGCCTGGCTGGACGATACCGTCCATATTGAACTGCAAATGCCGTTCGTCTGGAGCAGCGCCTTCGAAGCGCTGAAAGAGCAGTGCAGCGCCGAACTGCTGCGCATCACCGGCGCGAAGGCCATCGACTGGAAGCTGACCCACAGCATCGCAACCCTCAAGCGGGTGAAAAACCAGCCCGGGGTCAACGGCGTGAAAAACATTATCGCCATCAGCTCCGGCAAAGGCGGCGTCGGTAAATCTTCTACTGCCGTAAACCTGGCGCTGGCCCTGGCGGCGGAAGGGGCGAAGGTGGGCATTCTGGATGCCGATATCTATGGTCCGTCGATTCCGACCATGCTGGGTGCGGAAGACAGCCGCCCGACCTCGCCGGACGGCACTCATATGGCGCCGATCATGAAATATGGTCTGGCAACCAACTCCATCGGTTACCTGGTGACCGACGACAACGCCATGGTCTGGCGTGGGCCGATGGCCAGCAAGGCGCTGATGCAGATGCTGCAGGAGACGCTGTGGCCGGACCTCGACTACCTGGTGCTGGATATGCCGCCGGGCACCGGCGACATCCAGCTGACCCTGGCGCAGAACATCCCGGTGACCGGCGCGGTGGTGGTCACCACGCCGCAGGACATCGCGCTGATCGACGCCAAAAAAGGCATCGTGATGTTCGAGAAAGTGGAAGTGCCGGTGCTGGGGATCGTGGAAAACATGAGCATGCATATCTGCAGCAACTGCGGGCACCACGAGCCTATCTTCGGCACCGGCGGCGCGCAAAAACTGGCCGAGAAATACCACACCCAGCTGCTGGGCCAGCTGCCGCTGCATATTACGCTGCGGGAAGATCTGGATAACGGCACGCCGACGGTGGTGGCGCGTTCGGACAGCGAATTTACCGACATCTACCGCCAGCTGGCGGGCCGGGTGGCGGCCCAGATGTACTGGCAGGGAGAAGTGATCCCGGGTGAGATTGCCTTCCGCGCCGTTTAAGGCCGCGGCGAGCGCATTAGCCAGTATCTGCCCTCGGGCGACGCGCCCTGTGCTTCGATGGTCCAGCCATGACGCTGGTAGAAGCGCAGGGCGTTTTTATTTTCCATCAGGCACTTCAGCGTTCCGCTGGCGGTAAAGGTCCGTTCGACCTGCGCCAGCAGCGCGCTGCCGATATGTTTGCCCTGCCAGTCGGGGTCGACAAACAGATGGTGAAGGAAATTATCGGCGGTCCATACGGCGGCAAAGCCCACCGGCTGGCCGTCACATTCCGCGACCCACAGCTGTTCATCCGCGGTGGCGGCATCGAAATCCTCCAGCCGCCACGCCGCGGCGGGAAGCCAGGTCCACGATAAACTGCGCGCCCGCAGGAAGATCTGGCGCAGCGCCGGAGAGTCCGCTGGCTCGCCGGGGCGGACGTGGAGATTGCGCGGATCAGCGATGATAGAAGATCTCGCCATCGTACACTTTGAGGATTTTGCCTTCGGTATCGGTGATCAGCACGTAGTTACCGCCCATATAGGTCCAGTGGCTGCCGGCGTCCGGCGCAGGCAGGTTACGCTGCTGCCACTGTTTAATGTTGTATTCCGGGGTGAGATACATCGCCGGAACGGTGTCGCCGATGTGAAACTGGGTGAAATCGGCGGTGAACTCTTTCAGCGCATACTGATCGATCCCCGCGGCAGTAGCCGTCCAGCTGGCGCCAGCGGTGGCAAGAAGTACGCCCAGAAGCATCATTTTTGTTTTACGCATAGTTTCCTCAATATTACCTGGACTCAAAATAGCAGCCTCGTATCATTCCTGATGCGTTGCTGAAATGGCAAGCACTGGATTTTTAAAAAGTGTAAGCAAAACGCGGCGCAAGTCTTGTGCCGCTTGCGTTGCAGCGACGGTGATGCGTATTTTGGGAGCAATCTGAAGCAGGGGAGAATCGGCATGTTCAGGCTGGAAGATCTGACCTTATTTGTCCGCGCCGCGGCGCTGGGCAGTTTTAGCGACGCGGCGCGCGAGGCCGGGCAGCAGCCGGCGCAGGTCAGCGCGGCGATTAAGCGTCTGGAGACGATCCTCAATATTCGCCTGTTTGCCCGTTCGACCCGCAGCCTGCGCCTGACGCCGGAGGGGGAGACCTGGCTGCCCTACGCCACCCAGATGCTCGATACTCTCGAGGCCGGTCTGCAGAAGATCCAAACCCCGGACGATGAAGTTCGCGGCATGTTGCAAATTGCCGTGCCGTCGGACCTCGGGCGTAATCTGCTCCTGACCCTGTTCCGCGATTTCCGCCAACGCCACCCGGCGCTGCGCCTGCGGCTGCTCTTTTCCGATCAGCTGACCGACGTGTTTAAAGATCCGGTGGACGTTGCGTTTCGCTATGGCAATAACGACGATGCCTCGTTTATCTCGCTGCCGGTGGCGCCGGAAAATCGTCGGGTGCTGGTGGCCTCGCCTGAGTGGATCGCCCGCCATGGCGAACCGCAGACCCTCGAGGAACTCAGCCAGCACAATGCGTTGATCTACATTTTGCGCGGCCGTCCGTTCGACCGCTGGTCGCTGAGCCTCGACGGCGTGGTTCAGCAGCAGAAGGTTTCCGGCACGGTGATGAGCGACGACGCCGAGGTGATCCGTCGGCTGGCGATCGCCGGGGAGGGCATTGCCTATAAATCGATGCTCGACGTCAGCGACGATCTGCGGGCGGGGCGCCTGCGGCGCCTGCTGCCGCGTTATCAGGGGGATGTAGTGCCGTTGAATCTGATTTGTCCGCACCGCAAACAACTCTCTGCCGCGGTGCGTTTGTTATATGAAGAGGTGAAATCACATTGTGAAGGGCTTAATGCCTGACTAAGGTCGCGAAGTAATACACCAGCGGGACGGCCAATACCCACAGGCCAATCGGGATCTCCCGCCACTTACCGGCGATAGCCTTGATCACAATGTAAAACAGCAGCCCGCCGGCAATCCCGGTGCCAAAGCTGTTGGCGATAAGGGTGATCATCACCATCATCAGCACCGGCAGCCCGTCGGTGAAGTTGGCAAGATCCACTTTGCGCAGGCCGCTGAACATGTTCAGGCCAATCAGGATCAGCGCCGGGGCGGTGGCTTCTTTCGGGATCATCAACGCCACCGGCGTGAACAGCAGCATCAGCAGGAACATTACCGCCGCCGACAGGGCGGTGAGGCCGGTTTTGCCGCCCGCTTCCGCTGCCGCCGAAGATTCAATCAGCGCCGTAGCCGCCGGAATGCCCACCCACGGGCCGAGCGCGGCGGCAATCGAATCGACCATGAACGGGCGATTAATCTGCGGCATGTTGCCTTCTTCATCCAGCAGACCCGCCTCGCCGCCCACCGCCAGCGTTGTCCCCATGGTGGAGAAAAACTCAGATGCGAAAAAGACGAACAGGAACGGCAGGAAGGCGATGTTTAGCGCCCCCAGCAGGTCAACCTGTCCCAGCACCGGCGCCAGCGAGTGGGGGGCATCGATAAAATGCGTCGGCAGTTTAGTCACGCCGAACGGGATACCCACCAGGGTAGCGCACAGAATGGCCCACAAAATGGCGCCCGGAACCTTACGCGCCTGCAGGGCTATCGCCAGGAACAGGCCGCACAGCGCCACCAGCGCGCCGGGGGCGAGAAAGTCGCCGAGCATCAGGGCGTTGGTTTTCGCATTGGCCAGCACCAGCCCGGCATTGCGAAAACCGAGGACGGCGACAAACAGGCCGATGGAGGCCGTCAATCCCAGCTTGATCGACTGCGGCACCGAGCGGGTGACCACTTCGCGCAGGCCAAAGCGGGTCAGCAGGAAGAAGAGGATCCCCGACCAGCAGGCAATTCCGAGGCCAGTCTGCCAGCCAATCCCTTCGCTACCGGCCAGCGTCACCCCCACCAGCACCGAGCCGCCAATGCCCGGGCCGACGATAAACGGCAGGTTGGCATAAAACGCCATCAGCAGCGAGCCGACGACGAAGACCAGAATGGTGCCGGTGGTGGCGGCGCCTTTATCCATCCCGCCGATCGCCAGCAGCCCCGGGATGACCACCAGTAAATAGGCGGCGGCGAGGAAACCGGTGATCCCGGCCAGGCATTCGGTGCGTAGCGTGCCGCCGCGCGAGCGCAGCGCAAAGCGGCGCTCCAGCCAGTTAGCGCGGGCGGAAGAGTGAAGTGTGTTATCGGCCATGCTCAGGCTCCCTGAGGATTATTGTTGTGATCGGTTGGCTCCGGGATCTCCCGGCAGGCTATCAACGGGTCGACTATCTGGCGGCTGCCGCCGTCGGTCAGACCCAAATCGGTTAAATGCGGCCCGGCGTTACAGGCAAGGCAGGTGCCTTCAATGGCCTTGAACACCCGGTACGGCGGCTCCCAGTCGGCGACTTGGCTGCTCAGATCGCGCAGCTCGCGGAACTGACGCGCCAGTTCCGCGGCCGGGAGATCCGACAGCATGCCGGCAATCGGCATCGCCACATGGGCGAGGATCTCGCCCTGTTGCGCCAGCGCCATCCCGCCGCCAGAGGCGATAAGCTGGTTGGCCGCCAGCGCCATATCATTAGCGTCGCGCCCGAGCACCACCAGATTATGCGAGTCGTGGGAGTAGCTGGTGGCGATGGCGCCGCGCAGCTCACCCCAGCCTTCAAGCAGGGCGATTTGCGGCGTCGCCTGATGGCGGCCGTGGCGGTGCTTGACCCAGATCAGACTGAAGCCGGCGGGCAGCTGGACTATCCCGTCACGAACCTGCACTTCCACTTCGCCCCACTGGGTGAAGCGCGCGCCGCGGATATGGCGCAGGCGGGCGATGCCGTGACGAATGCCCTGGACGCGCAGAATAAAGTCATCGGCGCGGAGGGGGGCGATCTGCAAAGTATCGCGCGGCGGCGTGACGCCCGCGGCGGGCGCGATCGGTGTCAGCAGGTTGCCCGCGCGGGCCAGCAGCTTACCGCCTATGTAGACTTCGCGGGCCACCAGTTTCTCCAGGGAATCAAACACCACCAGATCGGCGCGCCGCCCGGCGGCAATCAGCCCGAGATCGTGGCGCTGCAGGCGAATAGCGGCGTTGAGGGTGGCGAATCGCAGCGCATCGACCGCCGGTAAACCGTGCTCGATCAGCAGGTTAAGCAGGGCGATGATGCCGCCTTTCTCCAGCAGCATATCCGGCGGCACGTCATCGGTGCAGACGGTGATCTGCGAGGAGAGGTGCGGCAGCGTTTTTAACGCCGCGACGATATCTGGCAGCAGATAGGGGTGCGAGCCGCGGATCTCGATCGTCAGCCCGGCGCGCAGTTTTTCCAGCGCGTCGTCCGCCGAGGTAAGTTCGTGATCGGAGGTGACGCCGGCGGCGAGGTAGGCCTGCAGGTCAGCGCCGCTCAGGCCGCGGGCGTGGCCTTCAATCAGTTTGCCGCTGTTGAGACCGGCCTGGACAATCTCCTGCATCCGCTCGCTACCGTGCAGCACGCCGTGCATATCCATCACCTCCGCCACGCCGCGCACTTCCGGCCAGCCGAGCATGGTCTCCATCTCCGCGCCGGCAAAATCGGCGCCGGACATTTCGAGACCCGGCGTGGAGGGAACGCTGGACGGCGCGGCGACCATCACCTGCAGCGGCAGATGGCGGCTGGCGTCCACCGCATAGCGCACGCCAGCGACGCCGAGGACGTTGGCCAGCTCATGCGGATCCCAGAACACCGCGGTGGTGCCCTGGGTGAGGACGATTTCCGCATAGCGCTCCGGTGGCAGGTGCGAGCTTTCGAGGTGCACGTGGGTGTCCATCAGGCCGGGGGACAGGTAGCCACCGGCCAGGGAACGCACTTCATGGGCGTCTTCGCGACTGCCGCGCGGATGGACGCTGGCGATCATCTCGCCGACGATACCGACGTCAGCGGGGCGAATTTCGCCCGTGGCCATATCGACGATCTGCGCATCGATCAGCAGCAGATCAAACGGGGATTCACCGCGCGCGGCCTGCACGGCGCGACGGCGGACTTGAGCATTGCTGGACATAACCACTCCGGCACAAGGATAATGCGGATACTCTAGGGGCACAGCAAACGTTTGCCCAGATGAATAAATTTATCACCCGATAAGCTCGGGTTATTGTGCAGGACCACCGTAGCGAACCCGATGATGAACGAACCCTGGCAGCGGCTGCCCGCGCTCTCTCTTAAACAGCTTCAGTATTTCGTCACCCTGGCCCAGCTGCGCCATTTTACCGATACCGCCAGTCGGCTGGCGATTAGCCAGCCGGCGCTGAGCAGCGCCCTGCGGCAGATTGAAACGGTACTCGGCGGTAAGCTGGTCAACCGTACCGCTGCGACGGTCACTCTGACTGAACTGGGGGCGGCGATTTTACCCCACGCCCAGCGGATCCTCAGCGTGGCGCAGGCGGCCTTTTCCGATATGCAGCAGATTGTCGAGGCGGGCGGCGACGGGACGGTGCGTATCGGTCTGGTGCCGTCGGTCAGTTCGCTGCTGTTTCCGCTACTGCCGCAGACCCTGGCTGAGGCCTTTCCGCGTCTGCGCATTGAATTTCACGATCAGACCAACGATGCGCTTATCCAGGCGCTGCAGCGCGGCGAGATTGATTTCGGCATCGGGGCGATCGACAGCTCACTGCCCGCAGAACTGCTGGTCTATCCGCTGCGCGAAGATCCCTTCGTGGCGGTGCTGCACCGCGACGATCCGCTGGCCGCGCAGGCGCATCTGCCGTGGAAACAGCTGGTGGGGCGGGATATTGCTGTGTTCTCGAAGGGCAATATCCAGCGGCTGGTGGCGGCATTAGTGGAGAGCCATCGCCTGACGCTGACCACCCGCTACCAGGTGGACTATATCGAAACCCTGTATGGTCTGGTGCGCTCGCGCTTAGCGGTGGCGATTCTGCCGGCGCTGTACACCACCCATCTGCAGGACCCGGCGCTCAGGGTCGCCCACCTGCAGCAGCCGGCGCTCGCCCGCACAGTGGCCCTGATGCGCGGCCCGCAGGCGCTGCCCCCGCTTATTGAAGACTGTTTTTCCCTGCTGCAGGCCGCCTTGCGCTAGGGCAGGTGCTTGATCAGTACGTCCAGGTTTAAGTGGTTGATGTACTCCAGCGAGTGTGAGGAGAGGACGCCCAGCAGCCGGTTATGGTGCCCGGCAATAATTAAATCGATCTGCCGCTGCCGAACGCAGGTTTCCACGTCTTCAAACCGGCGGGTGGTCACCAGCGAGAGGGTATCCACCGGCAGGGAGACGGTGCAGGCCAGCTCGTTGAGCAGGGCTTTGGCCTGGATCACCTCCTGCGAGACCCGATCGTCGCGCAGGCTGTCGGAAACATAGTTCAGCGCCCGGTAATCGGTGCTGATGTGGGCGATGGTGATGCGCATGCCGTTCTCTTCTGCCATTCTGGCGGCATGCTGGAGCAGCGGGACGCCGTCCTGACTGCTGTTAATCAGTACCAGCGCATGGTGATAAACGGCCATGGCGTATATCCTCGGTAGGCTAAATAGCGCATGATGTCATTATTTTCTGCCCGCCAGCAGCGGAATGCAATCCCGTCCGGTTGCCTGATGAGCATGATGGCCGCGAAGGTGTCGTATCCAGGGCTAAAGGCTTGTTGTATGAACCGGTGAGTTGCGGTAAATTCCACAACGCTTAACAATTTCACTATTTTGACTCGGGGTGCCCTTCTTCGTTGAAGGCTGAGAAATACCCGTACCACCTGATCTGGATAATGCCAGCGTAGGGAAGTCAGAGACCGCAGGGTCATTGCTTCTACCTCGTCTGGCGGGAGCAAACTATGCCTGAGCTGTTGAATCCCGCGCCTGTCGCGCACCTGCGCCATCTGCTGCGCGCCCATTCCCCCCTTGTGCACTGCATGACTAATGACGTGGTGCAGACCTTTACCGCCAACGTTCTGCTGGCCGTCGGCGCCTCGCCGGCGATGGTGATCGATCCCCGCGAAGCGGCGCAGTTTGCCGCTATCGCCGATGCGCTGTTAATTAACGTCGGTACCCTGACCGAAGATCGCGCCGTGGCGATGCGCGCCGCGGTGGAGCACGCCCGTCAGGCCGGCAAGCCCTGGACGCTGGATCCGGTGGCGGTCGGCGCCCTGACCGTGCGCACGGCCTTTTGTCACGAGCTGCTGGCCTTCCAGCCGGCGGCCATTCGCGGCAATGCCTCTGAAATTCTGGCGCTGGCCGGGATGAGCGCCGGCGGGCGCGGGGTGGATACCACCGATACGGCCGCCGCGGCGCTGCCGGCGGCCCAGGCGCTGGCTCGTCGGCTGGCTACCGTGGTGGCGGTCACTGGCGAGGTGGATTACGTCACCGACGGCGAGCGGGTGCTCAGCGTGGCGGGGGGCAATCCGCTGATGACCCGGGTGGTGGGCACCGGCTGCGCGCTGTCGGCGGTGGTGGCGGCGAGCGCGGCGCTGCCGGGAGACCGGCTGGAAAACGTGGCCGCCGCCTGCGGGCTGATGAAGCAGGCCGGGGAGATCGCCGCCCGTCAGGGAGGCCCAGGCAGCTTTATTCCGGCGTTTCTCGACGCGCTGTATCAGGAGGTGCAGGGATGAAACGCATCAACGCCCTGACCATCGCCGGCACCGATCCCAGCGGCGGGGCCGGTATCCAGGCCGATCTGAAAACCTTCTCCGCGCTGGGGGCCTATGGCTGCTCGGCGATCACCGCCCTGGTGGCGCAGAATACCCGCGGCGTACAGTCGGTCTATCGCATCGAACCGGATTTTGTGGCCGCGCAGCTCGACTCGGTGTTCAGCGATGTGCGTATCGATACCACCAAAATCGGCATGCTGGCGGAGACCGATATTGTGGAAGCCGTGGCCGAGCGGCTGGCGCGCTACCGGGTGGCCAACGTGGTGCTGGATACGGTCATGCTGGCGAAAAGCGGCGATCCGCTGCTGTCGGCTTCGGCGGTAGAGACCCTGCGTCAACGATTGTTGCCGCAGGTGTCATTGATCACCCCGAACCTGCCGGAAGCGGCCGCGCTACTCGATGCCCCCCATGCGCGTAACGAACGGGAAATGCTGGAGCAGGGGCGGGCGCTGCTGGCGCTGGGCTGCGGCGCGGTATTGATGAAGGGCGGCCATCTCGACGATGCCGAAAGCCCGGACTGGCTCTTCACACGCGAAGGGGAACAGCGGTTCACCGCGCCGCGAGTGCAGACCAAAAATACCCACGGCACCGGCTGTACGCTCTCCGCCGCGCTGGCGGCGCTGCGCCCGCGTCACGCGGACTGGGCAGCCACCGTTATCGAGGCGAAGGCCTGGCTGTCGGCGGCTCTGGCGCACGCCGACTCTCTGGAGGTAGGCCACGGTATCGGGCCGGTGCACCATTTCCACGCCTGGTGGTAAATGGCAGCGCAACGGGACAGCAGAATCTCCTGAAAAAATGGCCCCCCGGCTGGAAAATAGGCTAAGTCGGTACCAGGCTTAACCTGCCCAAAAAAATTGGGTTGGGATAATGCATGCCGGCTTCGGCCGGCCTTACGGGAGATTGCTATGACTGATATTACGCAGTTGCTGGGCAAAGATGCCGAGAGCCTGTTGCAGCACCGTTGTATAACCATTCCGTCCGACCAGCTGTATCTGCCTGGCGCAGATTATGTTGATCGGGTGATGGTGGATAACAACCGACCACCGGCGGTGCTACGCAATATGCAGACCCTGTACAATACCGGACGCCTGGGGGGAACCGGCTACCTTTCCATTCTGCCGGTTGACCAGGGCGTGGAGCACTCGGCGGGCGCCTCCTTTGCCGCCAACCCGCTGTACTTTGATCCGAAAAATATCGTCGAGCTGGCGATCGAAGCCGGCTGTAACTGCGTGGCGTCGACCTACGGCGTGCTGGCCTCGGTGTCGCGCCGCTACGCGCATCGCATCCCTTTCCTGGTGAAGCTCAACCATAACGAAACGCTGAGCTACCCCACCGAATACGACCAGACCCTCTACGCCAGCGTTGAGCAGGCGTTTAATATGGGGGCGGTGGCCGTGGGAGCGACGATCTATTTCGGCTCAGAACAATCGCGTCGTCAGATAGAAGAGATTTCCGCCGCCTTTGAGCGGGCCCATGAGCTGGGCCTGGTCACCGTGCTGTGGGCCTATCTGCGCAATTCGGCGTTCAAGAAAGACGGCGTCGACTATCATGTTTCCGCTGACCTGACCGGTCAGGCCAACCACCTGGCGGCCACCATCGGCGCCGATATCGTTAAGCAAAAGATGGCGGAGAATAACGGCGGCTACAAAGCGGTTAACTTCGGCTATACCGACGATCGGGTATACAGCAAACTGACCAGCGATAACCCCATCGATCTGGTGCGCTACCAGCTGGCCAACTGCTATATGGGCCGCGCCGGGCTGATCAACTCCGGCGGCGCGGCGGGCGGGGAGACCGACCTTGCCGACGCGGTGCGCACGGCGGTGATCAATAAACGCGCCGGCGGCATGGGGCTGATCCTGGGCCGCAAAGCGTTTAAGAAATCGATGGCCGACGGCGTGAAGCTGATCAATGCCGTGCAGGATGTTTATCTGGATGGCAAAGTGACTATCGCATAAGGCAAAAATCCGGGCGGCACCGCCCGGATTGCTCTTTGTTTGTACCAGATGCGGTTTATTAAGACTCTGCCGCGTTGGCGGTAAACGGTTTCGCATGCTGATCGCTGGTAAAGCCAGGCTGTTCAACGCGGATTAACGGGCACAGGAAGAAGGCCAGAATATATAAGGCGGTATAGGCTATTACCACGCCGATAGTGCTGAAATAGGGCAGCAGTACCACGGCAATCGCCGGCGCCAGAAAGTTCGACAGCCCGGCTGACAGGTTATAGACCGAAATCGCCGCGCCTTTATGGTTCGGCTCCAGCGCCGGGAACACCGCCGCCATCGGCACAAACGCGGCGACAAAAATCCCCAGGGCAATAGCCGGTACCAGCGCCATGGCAAAATTATGGCCGAAGTGCTGGGGCAGGTAATAGAACGCCAGGCTGGAAAGCGCCATCCCGATGCAGCCGAACCAGCGGATAACTTTCATCCAGCCCATTTTCTCCGCCACAATCCCCCAGAAAACGTTCGAAAAGATCGTGGTGAAGAAGAATGCCGCCCATACCTGCAGCCATTCCGAGGTGGTAAATCCCAGCTCATCAACAAACATCATCGGCATGATCACCGCAAAACCAAACAGCGACAGGGTGTTGATAATGCGCACAATGCTCGAGAACAGAATGCTGCGGTTGGTATAGAGTAGCGTCGCCGCGCGCCCCAGTTCGGCGAATTTTTCACGAGTGGTCAGGTTCTGCATATGGCGCGGCGTTTCGGTATGACGCATCGACACCAGCGCAATAATGCCGCCGGTGGCGCAAAAGAGCAGCGCCAGCCACAGGGTGCCCATTTCGCCAATGTGGGGAATGGTAAAGCTCGGAATATAGCTGCCGAACACGCCGATACCCACCGAGTAGACCGCCCAGAACCAGCCCAGCGCGGAGCTGGAACTGTCGCTGCGGACGTTGTGGATAATGGCGACGATAAAGGAGTAGAGGAACAGCGGGTAGGCCAGGCCGCGGATGCCATAAAACAGCAGGATCAGCGCATAGTTGGCGCGACCGAGGCCGAAGACGAGGAACAGTACGTGGAACACACACCACAGCACGAAGCCAATCAGCATGGCCTTGCGTGGGGTAATGATTTCCGCCACCACGCCGGAGACCCACGCCGACAGGGCGGCAGCCAGACCGTAGAGAGTAAAGGCAAAGGAAGCCTGCGCCGGGGTGAATCCGAGTGCTTTGATGTAGTGCGACAGAAAAGCCAGCTCAAAGCCGTCGCCGGTCATAAACACGGCGATGGCGACATATCCCCAGATGAGGTTGAGCGGTAGACCGTACCACTGTTTGTTATTAACGGACATGTTGACCTCGATTTCAGAGTGCAGATGAGTGTCTCCGCTGCACAGCAGCGGAGCATTATTGTTATAAAATAAGGAGGTATGTTATTCGCGAATCAGCCTGCCGGCCTGTTGTAGCGCCTTATAGGCCGCATACCTGCGCTGATGAAGCGGGCTAAACGCAGTCTCGCTGTGATAGGTGGCATCCACCTGAGTAAACTGCTTCATGGCCTCCGGCAGCGAAGCCGCGACTCTGCCCGCCACCGCGCCGAGGATGGCGGAACCTAACAGCACCGGCTCGCGGCTGGCGGTGCTCACGACGCTAACGCCGCAGGCGTCGGCCAACAGCTGACGCACCAGCGGATGCTGCCCGGCGCCGCCGCTGATGACGATATTTTCACTCTCAATTCCGCAGGCGCGCTGGGCGTCAATGATCTGTCGCAGACCATAGCCAATCCCGCATAAGCCGGCAACGTACAGCGCGGTCAGGTTATCCAGGTCCCGCTCCATCCCCAGCCCGGCAATCAGCGCTTTCGCGTGGGGATCGGCAAGCGGCGCGCGATTACCGAGAAACTCCGGAACGACGTGCAGACCGGCGGCCAGCGTTACCGCTTCAGAAGGCGAAGCAACTTGCGTCAGAACGCGATCCGCCAGCCAGACTGGTAGAGGGACGCCTGCGGCTTTCGCTTGCTCGCGCGCTTCTGCCGCCGCCGGATGGAAGCTCAGCAGCTGGTCGATAGCCGCGCCGGCGGCGCTTTGCCCGCCTTCACTTAGCCAGTAGCCCGGCACCATCGCCGAATAGTAAGGGCCCCAGACGCCCGGGACGAATACCGCTTCCTGAGTGGTGGTCATGGTGCAGGAAGAAGTACCGAAGACATAGGCCATATTGTTGACCGCGCCGTTAAGCACGCCGACGGTACCGATGCCGCCCGCGTGGGCGTCAATCATCCCCACCGCCACCGGCGTGCCGATCGGCAGGCCCATCTCCTCTGCCGCCGTGGCGCAAAGGCCCTCGCCGCAGGGGGTGCCTGGATCGACAATCCGCTGGCCGATGCGGACAAAATCTTCATCCGCCAGCTCTGCGAGGCCAATCTGGCGGAAGTAACCGGCATCCCAGCGTTGTTCATGCGCCAGGTAGGTCCATTTACAGGTCACCGTGCAGACCGAGCGGGCTTCATCGCCGGTTGAGCGCCAGGTGAGGTAATCGGCGAGGTCGAAGAAGTGGCGCGCCTGCTGATAGATGTGCGGGCGATTCTCCTTCAGCCACAAAATTTTCGGCGTTTGCATCTCCGGCGAGATTTTGCCGCCAACGTACCGCAGTACCGGGTGGCCCGTGGCATTGATCTTTTCCGCCTGCCCGGTGGCGCGATGATCCATCCAGACAATAATGTTGCGGTCCGCATCGTCCGAAGGCCCGACCGCCAGCGGCGCATCGTTATCGCCAATCACCACCAGCGAGCAGGTGGCATCGAAGCCGATCCCGGCGATCGACGACGGCGAAACGCCGGCGTTGGCCACCGCCGTTTTAATGCAGTAGCACACCGCCTGCCAGATCTCACGGCTCGACTGCTCGACCTTGTTTCCGGCGCTGCGAAACAGGGTTATTTCCCGGGTCGCGTGGGCGAGGAGCTCGCCCCGCAGATTGAATACCCCGGCGCGCACGCTGCCCGAACCGACATCCACGCCAATAATGTTTTGCGTATCGTTTTGCATCACATCCTCTCACAGGCTGGCCAGGGTCAGAGATCCACGCTGTTCGGCAGGATCACAATGTCGCGCACGGTGACGTTTTTCGAACGCGTCACCATAAACAGCACCGACTCCGCCACTTCAATCGGCTGCATCAGGCTGCCGTTGGCCAGCGCTTCGTCCATTTTGGCTTTTGGCCAGTCGTCCAGCAGAGCGGTAACCACCGGGCCCGGCAGTACGGCGCCGACGCGCACGCCATACTGCGCCACCTGGCGACGAGTGGTGTGCACAAATGCCTGTACCGCGAATTTCGACGCGGTATAGACAGGCTCCCAGATCACCGGCACCACGCCCGCGATCGAGCTGGTGAAGATAATATCCCCGGATTTTTGCGCGATCAGATGCGGCAGGACGCTGCGCACGCAGCGGAAGGCGGCGTTGATATTAAGGTGCAGCACGCGGTCCCAGACGTCCGGGTCGCCCTCGGCCACCGGCCCGCCGATATAGGCGCCGGCGTTGGCGTGGAAGATATCGAGACGCCCGGTAAGCTGCAAAATGCCCTGCAGTAGGTTATCGACCTGGTCCGCCTGCATCAGGTCGACCTGCAGGGCGAAGGCGTTTTCGCCAAGTTCGGCGACCAGTTTGTTGAGCTTTTCGCCTTCGCGGTCGATCAGTACCACTTTTGCGCCAGCTCCCAGCAGGGTCCTCGCGCACTCGAGGCCGATACCGGACGCCGCGCCGGTGATCGCGGCGACTTTATCGCTGAGGGAAGTATTCATAGAGGAGACAGAGTGGTTCATTTTATAATCCTTTGCCGTGTCTGGTTAAAACTATCGAACGCGAGGGCATCACGTTCGAGGTGATAGACTAAAACTGGTAACATATTGAATATCAGCATCTTAATTCAGGCTTGCTGGCATGTTGAGGCGGTATGCGCGCGTACTTCCTGGCGTGAAAAGGATGCTCAATCGATGAAGCTATGTTGCTCTCGCTTCATCGATTGAGCAAGTGGGGAAATTAACAGCGACATGATTTTGTGACGCAAGTTGGAAAAATGAAGAAGATAACGATTTACGACCTGGCGGAACTTTCCGGCGTTTCGGCGAGCGCGGTGAGCGCTATCCTCAACGGTAACTGGAAAAAGCGCCGCATCAGCGCCAAGCTTGCGGAAAAGGTGACGCGGATTGCCGAGGAGCAGGGCTATGCGATTAACCGTCAGGCCAGCATGCTGCGCAGTAAAAAATCACACGTCATCGGTATGATTATCCCCAAATATGATAACCGCTACTTCGGTTCCATCGCCGAACGCTTTGAGGAGATGGCCCGCGAGCGCGGCCTGCTGCCGATTATCACCTGTACGCGCCGGCGTCCGGAACTGGAGATCGAAGCGGTAAAGGCGATGCTCTCCTGGCAGGTTGACTGGGTGGTCGCGACCGGGGCGACCAATCCGGATAAAATTTCCGCGCTATGCCAGCAGGCGGGCGTGCCAACGGTCAATCTCGACCTGCCGGGCTCTCTCTCGCCGTCGGTGATTTCGGATAACTACGGCGGCGCGAAAGCGCTGACTCATAAGATCCTGGCTAATAGCGCCCGCCGCCGCGGAGAGCTGGCGCCGCTGACCTTTATCGGCGGGCGCAGCAGCGACCATAACACCAGCGAGCGTTTACGCGGCTTCCACGATGCGCATCGCGAGCTGGGGCTTAGCGTGCCGCAGGCGAATATTCTGGCTCCCGGCTATTCGAAAGGACACGTTGAGGACTGCCTGCAGGAGCGGTTTGGCAGCGCGAAGACGTTGTTGCAGGGGATATTTGTTAACTCGACGATATCCCTGGAAGGGGTTGTGCGCTGGCTGTCGCAGGTGGGTCTGACCGGCAGCGAGCAGCCGCCGATGGGCTGCTTCGACTGGGATCCTTTTGTCTACCTGCTGGGGCACGATATCGACATGGTGCAGCAGGACGTGCCGGCGATGCTGGACGCTGTTTTTTCGATTATTGACGCCGGCGAAGCCAGCCAGCAGCGGATTGAAATTCCCCCGCGACTGATGAGCAGCAGCTGAGTCGCTGTCTGGCTGTTAAACGTTACCGCGTCAGCAGCCAGCGGGCGGTATGCTCATCGGTCACCAGGCCATTGATCCAGCTGCCTTTAAGGGCGGCCAGGATCGCCGGTCGTTTATGTTCTCCACAGGCAGCGGCAATCCGCGGGCAGTGGCTCTGGCGGATATCATAGCTGGTGATCATGCGGTTGATCTCGCTGTCTACCACGTCGCCTTGCGCATCAATAAACCGCCCGAGGATTTCCCCGATGCCGCCGCGGGCGGTCAGCTCATCCATCTGCGCCTGATTGATAAAGCCGTCTTTAAAGATCGGACTTTGCGTGCCCAGCGGACCAATGCCGACAAAAATCACGTCCGCCTCTTGGGCGACGCCGGAGACGCTGCGGAATAAGCGGTTGGTGCACCACATCTCATGCTCCTCCGCGCTCTGGGCGTAGCGCGGCGCCGGCCACTGATAGTACTTGGCCTTAATTTTGCGGGTCAGCAGCAGGGGCACGTCATCGTAATAATTGCACTGCCCGTCGGCGTTCATGGCGCTGATCAGCGCCACGCAGCGGGTATTCAGGCTGTCAAAATCGATGCGCTGCAGCGCTTTTTTCAGGGTCAGGCCCGAGCCCAGACCGATAATTTTCTCTTTATCATCCTGCAGATAGCGAGCCATCAGCTGATAGCAGCCAAATGACACACTGT
The DNA here is from genome assembly GCF_018204675.1 of Klebsiella sp. P1927. Taxonomy (NCBI): domain Bacteria; kingdom Pseudomonadati; phylum Pseudomonadota; class Gammaproteobacteria; order Enterobacterales; family Enterobacteriaceae; genus Klebsiella; species Klebsiella sp. P1927. The sequence goes on from NZ_CP073377.1 coordinate 1,398,155, forward strand.
CGAGGGTGCTTTCTTCGCTAAAGGCGGGGACCACATTGCACTCGATCAAGCGGTATTTTTCCTGCAGCAACTGCGCATAATCGAGGCAGTTCGCTACCGGATGGTGCAGATTAATTGACACAATCCCTTCTTCTTTCGCGGCGGCGATCAGCCGTTGCACCACCGGTCTGGAGGTGCCCAGCTGGCTGGCAATCTCGCTCTGATTCTGGCCGGCGATGTAGTACATCCATGCGGCACGCACCTTCTGATCCAACCGGATATCGTCTTCTTTACTCATGGTTTCCCGCCCTAAGTTGCTGGCCAGGGCACGCAATTGGCCCGGCGAATACCCGCATTCTCGCCGTGGTTGGCATAACTGGCAAGCTTTTGCTCTTTTCTGGTCATTTGTAATTTAATTGGGTAATTGCTCTTTTGTGATCTATGGCTCTTATTTAGGTCAAATGATCAATTACAGTGGCGCCATCAACTCAAGGAGAGCAGAACATGAACAATCAATTCACATGGCTTCATATCGGTCTGGGTTCTTTTCATCGCGCGCATCAGGCGTGGTATCTGCATCGTCTGATTGCTTCCGGGGATAATCGCTGGCGCATCGCGGCGGGGAATATTCGCAACGACGCCGAGCAGGTGGTCCAGGCGCTGGCGGCGCAGGGAGGACGTTACGTCCTCGAGACCGTCAGCCCGGAAGGGGAGCGCGAATATGAAGAGATCACCTCAATCCAGAAACTGCTACCGTGGCAGGCCGGGCTACAGCCGCTGATTAACGAAGGGGCAAACCCGCAGACCAAAGTTATCGCCTTTACCGTGACGGAAGGAGGGTACTACCTGAACACTCGCCATCGGCTGGAAACCAGCAACCCCGATCTGCAGGCCGACCTGCAAGGCGAGTGCAAAACCATTTACGGCACCCTCGCGCGGATCCTGGAAAAGCGCATGGCCGACAACGCCGGGCCGCTGACCCTGCTCAACTGCGATAACGTGCGCCATAACGGCGAGCGTTTCCACGACGGTATGGTCGAGTTCCTGCAGCTCACCGGCAAACAGGCGGTGATTGACTGGATGGCGGCCAATACCACCTGTCCGAACACCATGGTGGACCGCATCACCCCGCGTCCGGCGGCCGATCTGCCGGCCCGCATCAAAGCGCAAACCGGAATTGATGACAAAGCGCCGGTGATGGGGGAGACCTTTATCCAGTGGGTAGTGGAGAACAACTTCCGCGATGTCCGCCCGAATCTGGAGGCAGTCGGCGTGGAGATGGTGGAGTCGGTCATCCCGTATGAAGAGGCGAAAATCCGTATTCTGAACGCGTCGCACAGCTGCATTGCCTGGGCGGGAACCTTAATCGGCCAGCAGTATATTCATGAAAGCACGCTGACCGATGTTATCTACGCCATTGCCGACCGCTACGTTACGGAGGACGTTATTCCGTGTCTCGGCGATAACGGCATTGATCTGCCGACCTACCGGGATGTGGTGCTTAAGCGCTTTACCAACCCCTATATCCAGGACACCAACCAGCGCGTCGCCGCCGACGGCTTCTCGAAAATTCCGGCGATGATCGCGCCAACCTTGCAGGAGTGCTACCAGCGCGGCGTCCGCCCGGAAGCGACCGCCATGCTGCCGGCGCTGTTCTTCGTCTTTATGGAGCAGTGGCACAAGGGAACTCTGCCGTATCAGTACCAGGACGGCATCCTGGATGCGCAGGCGGTGCATGAGATGTTCGAGGCTCAGGATCCGGTGGCTGTCTACGCGCGCGATAAAGCCCTGTTTGGTGATCTCGCCAACAACGCGGATTTCCTGGCGCTGATGCGCGAGAAAGTCGCCGCCGTTTACACGCTGATTAACTAAGAGGTGGCTATGTATCTGGGTATCGATCTCGGCACATCGGAAGTCAAAGCGCTGGTCATTGATGAGAACCATGAGGTTATCGCCAGCCATAGCGCGCCGCTGAGTATTCAGCGGCCTCATCCGCACTGGTCAGAACAAGCGCCGGAGCTATGGTGGGAGGCGACGGAGTACCTGATGGCCACGCTACGGGAAAAATGCGCCCAGCATTGGCCGGCCATTAAGGCGATTGGCCTCTCCGGGCAGATGCACGGCGCGGTGTTGCTGGATGCAGAGGGGCAGGCGATCCGTCCGGCCATTCTGTGGAACGACACCCGCTGCGCCGCAGAGTGCGCCGAGCTGGAGGCGATGGCGCCGGAGCTGCATCAGGTGGCGGGCAACCTGGCGATGCCGGGCTTTACCGCGCCGAAGCTGTTGTGGGTGCGCCGTCATGAGCCGCAGCACTTTCAGCGCACCGCCACGGTGCTGCTGCCCAAGGATTATCTGCGCTACCGGATGACCGGGAAGAAAGTCTCCGATATGTCGGACGCCGCCGGGACGCTGTGGCTGGACGTGGCGAAGCGCGACTGGTCCGACGCTCTGCTGGACAAGTGCGGCCTGTCGCGTAGCCAAATGCCGACGCTGGTCGAAGGCTGCGAGATTTCCGCCACCCTTGACCCGCAGGTGGCTGCCCGCTGGGGGCTGAACGCCTCGGTGGTGGTGGCCGGGGGCGGGGGGGATAACGCGGTCAGCGCCATTGGCGTCGGCGCGGTCTCGCCGGGGGATGCGTTTATTTCGCTCGGCACCTCCGGGGTGCTGTTTGTGGTGACCGATGCCTATCGTCCGGCGCCGCAGTCGGCGGTACATGCGTTTTGTCACGTGCTGCCGAACCTGTGGCACCAGATGAGCGTCATGCTGAGCGCCGCCAGCTGTTTGCAGTGGTTCTGCCGCCTGACCGGCACCACGGAGGTGGCGCTGCTGGCGGAGATTGCCGAGCTAAGCGAGGAGGATAAAGCCAACGCGCCGTTCTTCCTGCCCTATCTCTCCGGGGAACGAACCCCGCATAACGATCCTGACGCCCGCGGCATCTTCTGGGGCATGACCCACGCCAGCCTGCGCGCGCAGCTCGGCTACGCGGTGCTGGAGGGGGTGAGCTTTGGGATCAACGACGGCCTGCAGGCATTGAAAGAGAGCGGGACACCGATCGCGCAGTGCTCGCTGGTGGGCGGGGGCGCCCGCAGCCCGTTCTGGGCCCAGCTGCTGGCCGATATTCTCGCTATGCCGGTGGTGACCCACAAAGGCGGAGAGACCGGAGGCGCACTGGGCGCGGCGCGGCTGGCCTGCCTGGCGGCGGGCAAACCCATTGCCGCGGTGTGTGAAAAACCGGAAGTCTGGCAGACCTGGCGTGCGGATCCCATTCGCCACCACACCCTGATGCAACGCTACGCGCAGTTTAAGGCCCTGTATTTAAACGATCTGCACTATCGACAGCACTGATTTTCATCATAACCGCCGCTTCGTTGTACGTCGCGGAGCGGCCACCCTGTACCCTGAAAACGAGGTCATTATGTCTATCAATAATAAACAGTGGCTCGGTTTACCCCTGAACCTGCTCTGGGGATACATCGCCATTGCCGTATTTATGACCGGCGACGGTTTTGAATTAGCCTTTCTGTCGCACTATATCAAAGCGCTCGGCTTCTCTCCGGCGGAGGCCTCCTTTGCCTTTACCCTCTACGGCCTGGCCGCTGCGCTGTCGGCGTGGATTTCCGGCGTGGTGGCGGAAATTATCACCCCGCTGAAAACGATGATGATTGGCTTCGTGCTGTGGTGCGTATTCCACGTGCTGTTCCTCGTTTTCGGCCTCGGTCACGCCAACTATGCGCTGATCCTGCTTTTCTACGGCATCCGCGGCTTCGCCTATCCGCTGTTCCTCTACTCGTTTATCGTGGCGATTGTCCATAACGTCAAAAGCGACAACGCCAGCTCGGCCATCGGCTGGTTCTGGGCGGTGTATTCCATCGGCATCGGGGTCTTCGGCAGCTATATTCCGAGCTTTACCATTCCGCACATTGGCGAAATGGGCACCCTGTGGCTGGCGCTGGCCTTCTGCCTTACCGGGGGCGTGATTGCCCTGGTTTCCCTGCGCCATATTCAAACGCCGCAGCATATGCAGAATCTCACCACCCGTGAGAAGTTTTCCGAGCTGGGACGCGCCGCGACGCTGCTCTATACCAACCGCAATATTCTGCTGTCGAGCATGGTGAGGATTATCAATACCCTCTCGCTGTTCGGTTTTGCGGTGATTATGCCGATGATGTTTGTCGATGAGCTGGGCTTCAGCACTTCAGAATGGCTCCAGGTATGGGCAGTCTTCTTCTTCACCACCATTTTCTCTAACGTGCTGTGGGGGATCCTCGGGGAAAAACTGGGCTGGATGAAGGTGGTGCGCTGGTTCGGCTGCATCGGGATGGCGCTCTCCAGCCTGGCGTTTTACTACATTCCTCAGCACTTTGGCCATAGCTTTGCGATGGCGCTGATCCCCGCCATCGCCCTCGGGATCTTTGTCGCCGCCTTCGTGCCGCTGGCGGCCGTGTTCCCGGCGCTGGAGCCGAAGCATAAAGGCGCGGCCATTTCGGTCTATAACCTGTCGGCGGGGATGTCGAACTTTCTCGCGCCGGCGATTGCCGTGGTGCTGCTGCCGTTCTTCAGCACCATCGGGGTGGTGATCGCCTATACCGCATTGTACGTGGTGGCCTTTTTCCTCTGCGCCTTTATCCGCGTGGAGCAGCCGGGGTTCTCCCACAAGGAAGCAACCGCCCGCGAGCAGGTTGAATTCTCGTAGGTACTGCGGCTGGCATGCGCTTCATGCCAGCCTTAATGAGGTGAACGAATGAGTATGCAGGCGGTTATTTTTGACATGGATGGCGTGATTATTGATTCCGAGGCGCTGTGGCGTCAGGCGCAGATTGACGCCCTCGCGCAGTGGGGGGCAACGGCGAGCGTTGCTGAATGTGAAACCCTGACCAAGGGCAAGCGCCTCGACGACATTGCCGGCACCTGGTGCCGCTATTTTCAGCTTGATCTCGCTCCGCAGCGGCTTGAAGACGCGATATTGCAGCGTATTACCGGCCTGATCGCCACCGAAGCCGAGCCGATGCACGGCGTGCATGAGGCGTTACGCTATTTTCGTGAGGCGGGCTATCAAATTGCGCTCGCCACGTCATCATCCCGCCAGGTTATTGCCGCTGTGCTGAACAAGCTCTCGCTCTGGCACTTTTTCGACGTGGTTTGCAGCGCAGATGATGAAGAACGTGGAAAGCCACATCCGGCGGTTTATCTGACGACGCTGCGCAAGCTCAATCTCAACGCCAGCCAGTGTCTGGTGATTGAGGATAGCTTTACCGGCTTTTGCGCGGCCCAGTCGGCGGGGATTGCCACGATAGTGATTGCAGAAGATAGCCAGCACGCGCGTTTTCAGGCCGCCGCTGGCCGCTATCAAACCTTACCTGAACTGCTGGAAGCGCTTAGCGCGGAGCCAGCGGCGGCGGTTTAAGTCAGCCATTTGTGGGCGCAGACATTCCCGGGATGTAGCTGGTCGGTTAATCTTTTCTCTGCGCTCACGCCCTTTTTTCTCCTGGTCGATCTGCCTCACATTTCGCTCATCTTTTGTGAAAACAGTCACGTCTTGTTGTGCCAATGCCCAAATTTATGGCCTTGCTTAGCGGTGTTTGTCCGAGGCACTACTACGAAGTTGTGCTTAGATTATATATTGAAACGTATTTTCAATAATGTGAAACCGCTTTGCCGATCTGCTTATGTCGATCGGATTTGGCCGTGATAAGGACCGAGCATGAAAATTGAATCTGTGAATGTCACCGTTTTCCAATATCCCACTCGTCGGGTTTCCGACAGCGCCGGGCACTCCCATCCGGGGGTTGAAAGCATGGCCAAAATGGCGATGCTGACCATCACCGCTGATGATGGAGCGCAGGGCTTTTCGTTTGCTCCTCCGGAAGTCGTGCGCCCGTTCGTGGTGAATACTTTTTTTCGCAAAGTGCTGGTGGGACAGGACCCGTTTAACCGTGAGCGTATCTGGCAGGATCTTAACCACTGGCAGCGCGGCAGCGCACATCAGCTAACGGAGCGCGCGCTGTCGTTTGTTGAACAGGCGCTGTGGGACCTGATCGGCCGCAGCCTTAAGATGCCGGTTTATAAGCTGCTCGGCGGCTATCGCGACACTGTCCCGGCTTACGGTAGCACCATGTGCGGCGACGATCTGCCGGGCGGCCTGTCGACCCCGGAAGAGTATGCCGCTTTTGCTGAGAAGCTGGTCGCCCGCGGCTACAAGGCCATCAAACTGCACACCTGGATGCCGCCAATCTCTTTTGCGCCCAATCCCAAAATGGACATTAAAGCCTGCGCGGCGGTGCGCGAAGCCGTAGGGCCGGATATTGACCTGATGATTGATGGCTATCACTGGTACAGCCGCGCCGAGGCGCTGTGGATCGGCAAAGAGCTGGAAAAACTCAATTTCGCCTGGTTTGAAGAGCCGATGGAGGAGGATTCGATGTCTTCCTATGCGTGGCTGGCGGAAAACCTGTCGATTCCCATCGTCGGGCCGGAGAGCTTCGGCGGCAAGCACCACATGCGCGCCGAATGGGTGAAAGCCGGGGCCTGCGACATTCTGCGCGCCGGCGCTAACGGCGTGGGGGGGATTACACCGACCATGAAGGTGGCGGCGCTGGCGGAATCTTTCGGCATGGATTGCGAAGTCCACGGCAACGGAGCGGCAAGCCTGGCGGTGGTGGGCGCGATCCGCAACTGCCGCTGGTACGAGCGCGGCCTGCTGCATCCGTTCCTCGACTACGATGAACCGGCGGCCTATCTCAACAGCATTGTCGACCCGATGGATGACCAGGGATTTGTGCATTTGTCACAACGTCCGGGTCTCGGTGAAGACATTAATTTTGCGTATATCGAAGCCAATACCGTTAGCCACGACTAATTAAAAAAAATAAATACCCGATGGCGCTACGCTTATCGAGCCTGCGGCCCGGTAGACCGGATAAGCCGAAAATGCCGCCATCCGGCAACATGTACCCTACAGTACAGGCAAACAGAGATATGAAAAAAACCTCCTTACTGGGAGCGTGTATTCTCGCGCTCGCCATGTCGATGGGGAGCGGGGAGGCGGTGGCGAAAACGCCGCCCGACCAGCTGATCATCGGCATGAATATGAATAACCTGCTCACCCTTGACCCGGCGGCGATGACCGGTAACGAAGTGGTGGGGATCGTGGTCAACCTCTACGACTCGCTGGTGGAGCTTGACCCTGAGCAGCTCACCACCGTCAGGCCCGCGCTGGCGAAATCCTGGGATATCAGCCCCGACGGCAAAACCCTGACCTTTCATCTGCGCGATGACGTTAAGTTTCACTCCGGCAACCCGCTGACCGCCGCCGACGTCGTGTGGTCAATGCGGCGCATCCTGCACCTCAACCTGGCCCAGGCCTCAGTATGGAAATCCTATGGCTTCAGTAAGAAAAATATCGACAGCCAGGTCAGCGCGCCGGACCGCTTCACGGTGCAAATCGTATTACCCAAAGATAACGATCCGCAGCTGGTGATTTACTCGCTGGCGGCGCTGGGCAACCTCGGAGTGCTGGACAGTAAAACGGTGCAAAGCCATCAGCAGGATAACGACTGGGGTAACCGCTGGCTAACCACCCATGAAGCCGGTTCCGGGCCGTTTATCCTCGAAACCTGGCAGGCGAAAGATGTGCTGCGCATGAAGCGCAACCCTGACTACTGGCGCGGCGAGGCGAAAATGAGCCGCGTGGTACTGCGTCATTTCCAGGAGTCGCAAACTCTGCGCCTGATGATCGAAAAAGGCGACCTTGATATTGCCAACAATATGGCGGTTTCCGATATCAACGCCCTGCGCAGCGATCCGCAGCTGACCGTCGATGCGGTGCAGCGCGGCACCATGTACTACGTGGCGATGAGCATGAAAGAGGCGCACTTCGCCAATCCGAAAGTGCGCGAGGCGGTGCGCTTTCTGATTGATTACCAGGGTATCAATAAAGCGCTGATGCCGGGCTATGGCGTGCTGCACCAGCGGCCTATCAAAGCGGGAATGCCGTCCACGCTACCCGATCCCGGCTACAGGCTGGATGTGGCGCGGGCGAAAAAGCTGCTGGCGGAAGCGGGATATCCCAACGGCTTTGATACCACGCTGCGGGTACTCTCCGATCAGCCATTTCTTAACATCGCTATCGCCGTGCAGTCGACGCTGATGCAGGCGGGGATTAACGCCAAAATCATCACCGGCACTGGTAACCAGATCTACGGCGCAATGCGCGAGCGTAAATTTGACCTGCTGGTAGGTCGCGGCGGCAGCGGGATGGAGCCGCATCCGCACTCCAGCCTGCGCGCGCTGGTCTATAACCCGGATAACAGCGATAAGGCGCGCCTGACCAACTTCCAGGGCTGGCGTACCGGTTTTTACGACCCGCAACTGAATACGATGATTGACCAGGCCCTGCTGGAACGCGATCCGCAAAAACAGGTGGCTGACTACCAGGCCATCCAGACACGCTACGACCAGCTGGTTCCGGCTTTAATTCCGCTTTCGCAGATGGTTGATTCGGTCGTCGTGCGCAACGAGGTACGGGAGTATCAGCCGCACCCCTCCGCCACCACTTTTCTGCGTGACGTCTATAAAGTCCGCGAAGGAGAGAAAGGATGAGTACCGCAATCCTTGCGCCCGGCTCACGCGGCCGGCGCTTATCAAAACGGCTACTGCAGGTGGTGATTACACTGTTCGGCCTGCTGCTGCTGACCTTTACCATTGGCCGCGTCATGCCCATCGACCCGGTGCTGGCGATTGTCGGCCCGGATGCTGACCAGAGTACCTATCAGCAGGTTTACCAGCAGCTGGGGTTTGATAAATCGCTGACCACCCAGTTTGGCATCTATTTCGTCAACCTGTTGCACGGCGATCTGGGCAACGCGCTGCTGACCGGGAAACCGGTGGTGGACGATATTATCCGCGTCTTCCCGGCCACCATGGACCTGGCAACGATGGCGATTATTGTCGGCGCGGGTCTTGGTATTCCGCTGGGCGTGTTGGCGGCGGCGCGGCGCAATAGCGTCTCCGATTATGTGGTACGCATTATCAGCCTGGCGGGCTACTCGACGCCGATCTTCTGGGTCGGGATGATGGGGCTGCTGGTGTTCTATGCCTGGCTTGGCTGGGTAGGCGGCGCCGGGAGGGTAGACCTCGGGCTGGATGGTATGGTGCCGCGCCGCACCGGGCTGATGACCGTTGATGCGCTGCTGGCCGGCAACGGCCAGGTGTTCTGGAACGCCATTAATCATCTGATTCTTCCCGCCTCGCTGCTGGGTTTTCACTCGCTGGCTTATATCAGCCGTATGACCCGCAGCTTTATGTTAGCCCAGCTGTCGCAGGAGTTCATTATTACCGCCCGGGTGAAAGGGCTGACCGAGCGCCAGGTTATCTGGAACCATGCGTTTCGTAACATCCTCGTGCAACTGCTGACGGTGGTGGCGCTGGCCTACGGCGCGCTGCTGGAAGGCGCGGTGCTGATTGAAACCGTCTTCTCATGGCCGGGGTTTGGCTCCTACCTTACCGGAAGCTTGCTGCTGGGCGATATGAATGCGGTGATGGGCTGCGTGCTGCTGGTGGGGGTGATCTTCGTGATGCTCAACCTGCTCTCCGACATGCTGTATCAATTCTTTGACCCGAGGACAAAATCATGACCGTTTCTCTGGATTCGCCGCTTTCGGGTGGTGCGGGCGAAGGCCGTCAGCGGCTGCAACGCGCGGCGGCGCGGGCCGTCGGGTTTATCGGCAAAATGGCGCGCAATCCGCTCACGGCCATCGGCGGAGGAATTATCTTTATGCTGCTGGTGGTGGCGATTTTCGCGCCGCTGATTGCGCCTTATAACCCGCTGGTACAGGACCTGAATAGTGCGCTGGTCGCGCCGAATGCGCAGCACTGGTTCGGCACCGATGAGTTTGGCCGGGATATCTTTAGTCGCCTGGTGTATGGCTCCCGCATCACGCTCTATATCGTGCTGCTGGTCTCAGTGACCGTCGGTCCGCTCGGACTGCTGCTGGGCGTCAGTGCCGGTTATTTCGGCGGTAAAGTCGATATGGTGCTGATGCGCGTCACCGATATTTTCATCTCCTTCCCGAGTCTGGTCCTGGCGCTGGCGTTTGTCGCCGCTTTAGGACCGGGGCTGGAGCACGTGGTTATCGCCATCACGCTGACCGCCTGGCCGCCGATTGCCCGTCTGGCGCGCGCCGAAACGCTCTCTCTGCGCCAGGCTGATTTTATCTCCGCCGTGCGTCTGCAGGGCGCTTCATCGGCCCGCGTCCTCTGGCGCCATATCGTGCCGCTGTGTCTGCCCTCGGTCATTATCCGTATCACCATGAATATGGCCGGGATCATTCTGACCGCGGCCGGCCTAGGCTTTCTCGGCCTCGGCGCGCAGCCGCCAGAGCCGGAGTGGGGAGCGATGATCTCCAGCGGGCGCACTTATATGATGGAGTGCTGGTGGGTCGTAACCATTCCGGGGCTGGCGATTCTGATCAATAGCTTAGCGTTCAACTTCTTAGGAGATGGCCTACGTGACATCCTCGATCCCCGTAGTGAATAATGCTCCGCTGCTCGACGTGCGCGATTTGTGCGTCGACTTTGTTAACGGTAGCGCGGTGGCCCACGCCGTGCGCGGCGTCTCCTTCCAGCTGGGGCATGAGAAGCTGGCTATTGTCGGCGAGTCCGGTTCGGGTAAGTCCACCGTTGGGCGCGCGCTGCTGCAGCTGCATCCGAAAAAGGCCCGCGTCAGCGCCAGCCGGATGCAGTTTGCCGACCTCGATCTGCAGCATCTTAGCGAAGCGCAGATGCGCGGCGTACGCGGCAAACGTATCTCGATGATTATGCAGGATCCGAAATATTCGCTGAATCCGGTGGTCTGCGTGGGTAAGCAAATCGCCGAGGCCTGGCTTACTCATCATCCCGGGCGCAAAGATGAGGCGAAAGCCAGGGCGCTGGAGATGCTGGAGGTGGTGCGTATTCGCCAGCCGGAGCGCGTTTATCAGCTTTATCCGCATGAAATATCCGGCGGACAGGGACAGCGCATCATGATCGCCATGATGCTGATTACCGACCCGGAGCTGATCATTGCCGATGAGCCCACCTCCGCGCTGGACGTGTCGGTGCGCCTGCAGGTGCTGGGCCTGCTGGATGACCTGGTTCAGTCGCGCGGGCTGGGGCTGATTTTTATCAGCCACGATATCAACCTGGTGCGCAGCTTCTGCGACCGGGTGCTGGTGATGTACGCCGGACGGGTAGTGGAGTCCATCGCCGCTAAAGATCTCGATAACGCCCGTCACCCCTACACTCAGGGATTGATTAACTCGCTGCCGGATATGCAGCATCGTCGCCCGATACTGCCGGTGCTGCAGCGTCAGGCCAGCTGGTTAACGGATTAAGGAGCGGATAATGATTGAAGTTCAACATCTCAACCTCGCGTTTGGCGAGGGGGAGAAGCGTAACCAGGTGCTGTATGACGTCAGTTTCCACGTTAAGCCCGGCGAGATCTACGGTCTGGTAGGAGAGTCCGGTTCCGGTAAAACGACGGTGCTCAAGTGCCTGGCGGGGCTGTTTACCCACTGGCAGGGGGAACTGACCATCGATGCTCAGCCCTTAGGGCATGAAATTAGCCGCGAGCGCTGCCGTCAGGTGCAGATGGTATTTCAGGACCCCTACGGATCGCTGCATCCCCGTCACACCATTGGCGATATCCTCGAAGAGCCGCTGCAGATCCATCGTATCAACGACCGCGACCGGCGGATCAATGTGCTGCTGGATAAAGTTGGCCTCAACCGCGCCTTTCGCGAGCGCTATCCGCATCAGCTCTCCGGCGGGCAGCGGCAGCGCGTGGCGATAGCCAGAGCGCTGATTCTTGAGCCTCAGGTGCTGCTGCTGGATGAGCCGACGTCGGCGCTGGATGTGTCGGTGCAGGCTGAGATCCTTAACCTGCTGGCGGAACTGCAGCGGGAGGCTAAGCTCACTTACCTGATGGTCACCCACGATCTTGGGGTTATTGCCCACTTATGCCAGAAAGTGGCGGTGATGCAGTACGGGAAGATCCTCGAAACCCTGACGGTCGATGCGCTGGTCAGCGGCCAGGCGCAGACGGCCTATACGCAGATGCTGGTTAACGCCAGTCGGCAATATACGCGCGAAATGGCGCGCGAGGTGGCGGAATACTAAGCTTTATGCCGCATTGTCTCACGGCAGATGCGCCCATTTTAATGGGTAACTATTTGATGTTATAGGTTTTTTGTGGTTGTGGGTATCGTCTATTAATGTAAGCGCGGTGCTTGGATCGATATCCTGCCCAGGTTTTTCCTGCAGCCGCAGGTGCCGTTTTACCTTAACATTCAGAGGCTCAATCAACGAACCCGGCTGCTGTATACCAGCCGGGCACCGTCTTTGCTTTGCGAAGCCTGATCAGCGTAGCAGCGGGCAGTCGGGCGGCAGCCGGCAGCGCAGGGCCGCCGGTAACAGCTCCATACGGAAGGTTTTTCCGCTGAGCGGCTCGCCGTCGAGGTTAAAGGTCATCTCATGGGGCGCGGTTATTTCAAACCACGAGGAGACACCGTCAACAATATTCGGCGAGTTTTCCGGATTCGCCAGGGTGCTGAACAGGGCAGGGATCAGCTCTTCGCCGGTGAAAATGCGCAGATGCAGCAGACCATCGTTAATCAACGCCTCCGGGCACAGCTGCTGGCCGCCGCCGGCCTGGCGGCCATTGCCGATGCCGATGACCAGCGCATCGCCCTGCCAGTGAAAGTTCTCCCCGCGGATCTCGCAGCGGTCCGGCTTCAGGGTATCCATGCGCATCAGACCGTGGATTAAATAAGAGACACCGCCGAGCGCGGCCTTGAGTTTTTCCGGCGTTTCGGTGGTGATCCGGGTGCCGAACCCGCCGGTCGCCATATTAATAAAGCCGGTTTTATCATTCACCCGGGCGATATCTATCGGCACATCGCGGCCGACGATCGCCAGCTTGAGGGCGCTGGCCAGATCCTGCGGGATACCGACGCTGGTGGCAAAGTCGTTAGCCGTGCCCAGCGGTAAAATCCCCAGCGCCATCTTGCCGCCGCGCTCCACCAGCGCGGTCGCCACTTCATTAATGGTGCCATCGCCACCGCCGGCGATCACCGTTTCAACGTTCAGCTGCAGGGCTTCATCGATAAACCGAGCGGCATCGCCCTTTTCCCAGGTCACGCGGACGTGAATATCAATCCCTTCATCGCGTAACAGGTTAACCGCTTCGCGTAGCTGCGGTTCATTGGCACCTTTGCCGTTAAGGATCAGTAAGCTGGCAGGAAACGTAGACATCATCAAGGGAACCTTTATTGCTCAATGTTGCATAAAGTGTACCGCATGACGAAAGCGAAGACCGGAGGAGAGGCAAAAAAATAAGCCCGCGTAAGGGAGATTACGCAGGCTAAGGAGGTGGTTCCTGGTACAACTAGCATTTATGGGTTATGTTTTTCAGCGAAATGGATGATACCTGTTTCGATCGAAACGGTATGTGATCCGATTCTAATATCCTTACATCGTGAAAAAATAACGCAAATTAACTAGTTACCGTGCGGATTTCTGGTTGTTTGACCAGTAAAGTTGCGCATCAGCAGGGCATACTGCAGGGGCAGGTCGTCCGGCACAGGCAACCAGACGGTATAGCCATCGCCCGGGGCCACCGGCATGGTTTCGCCTTTGCCATTCTCCATATGCTCAAGGGTGAAGTTGACGTTACCCTGCGGGGTCATCAGCTCAAGGCTGTCGCCGACGCTGAACTTATTTTTGACCGCCACGGCCGCCAGCGGGCCGTTACGCTCTCCGGTGAATTCGCCGACAAACTGCTGGCGCTCGGAGACGGAGTAGCCGTACTCGTAGTTCTGATAATCGTCATGGGTATGGCGGCGCAGGAAGCCTTCGGTGTACCCGCGGTGGGCCAGCCCCTCCAGGGTCTCCAGCAGGCTGGTATCGAACGGTTTGCCGGCGGCGGCATCGTCGATCGCCTTGCGGTAAACCTGAGCGGTGCGCGCGCAGTAGTAGAAGGATTTGGTGCGGCCTTCGATCTTCAGCGAGTGAACGCCCATCTGGGTCAGACGCTCAACGTGGGCGATAGCCCGCAGATCTTTCGAGTTCATGATGTAGGTGCCGTGTTCGTCCTCAAAGGCGGTCATGTATTCGCCCGGACGTTTGGCTTCCTCAATCATAAAGACTTTATCGGTCGGCGCGCCGATGCCGAGGGTAGGCTCCACGGTCTGCACCGGGATCGGCTCATATTTGTGGACGATGTTGCCGACGTCGTCCTCTTTGCCTTCCGCCACGTTGTATTCCCAGCGGCAGGCGTTGGTGCAGGTCCCCTGGTTCGGGTCGCGCTTGTTGATATACCCGGAGAGCAGGCAGCGGCCGGAGTAGGCCATGCACAGCGCGCCGTGGACGAAAATCTCAATCTCCATCTCCGGCACCTGGCGGCGAATCTCTTCGATTTCATCCAGCGACAGTTCACGCGACAGGATCACGCGGGTGAGCCCCATCTGCTGCCAGAATTTGACCGTCGCCCAGTTGACGGCGTTGGCCTGCACTGAAAGATGGATCGGCATCTCCGGGAAGTGTTCCCGCACCAGCATGATTAAACCCGGATCGGACATGATCAGCGCGTCCGGACCCATCTCCACCACCGGCTTCAGATCGCGAATAAACGTTTTCAGCTTGGCGTTATGCGGGGCGATGTTGACCACCACATAGAATTTTTTACCCAGCGCGTGGGCTTCATTGATGCCGAGCTGCAGATTTTCGTGATTGAATTCGTTGTTACGCACGCGCAGCGAGTAGCGCGGCTGGCCGGCATAAACGGCATCGGCGCCATAGGCGAAAGCGTAACGCATATTCTTCAGCGTTCCCGCCGGGGAGAGGAGTTCTGGTTTAAACATGGTGTTCTCGTTCTGATGACAGGTCAGATTCGCCGCACCTGGTGCGGCGAGTTGGGGAGTGTCCCCACATTAAGGGCGGGCATTGTAGCGCCGCGGCGAAGGGGAGTAAATATCAGATAGGTATCTTTCAGTATGGCTAATTTGTTTGCCATTTTGAACCTGGGCAGTGCTCACACTGACAGCGTTAATAACGCCTGGTGGGATAGGCTCTAGGGAGTTCCCCGGGTTGCGGCGTAAACGCCTTACCCGGGCTACGGATTGCAGATGGCGGTGAACGTGTAGCCCGGCGAAGCGCAGCGCGAGCCGGGAAAAGGCTAACTACGCCAGCCGGCAGGCGTCCGCTTCCCAGCGGTAGCCAACGCCATACACCGCGCGGATAAACGACTGCTCGGCGTCCAGCGCCTCCAGCTTGCGCCGCAGGTTCTTGATGTGGCTGTCGATGGTGCGATCGGTGACTACCCGATAATCGTCATACAGATGGTTGAGTAGCTGTTCGCGGGAGAACACTTTGCCCGGCTCCTGGGAGAGGGTTTTCAGCAGCCGGAACTCGGCGGGAGTGAGGTCCAGCAGCTTGTCGCGCCAGGAGGCCTGAAAACGACCTTCGTCGACAATCAGCGGGCTCTGGGCGTCCAGCGCCTGCAGATCGCGCTGCGGTTTGCAGCGGCGGAGGATGGTTTTTACCCGGGCGACCACTTCCCGCGGGCTGTAGGGCTTGCAGATATAGTCGTCGGCGCCTATTTCCAGCCCCAGCAAACGGTCGATCTCTTCGATTTTCGCCGTCACCATCACCACCGGAACATCGGAGAAGCGGCGAATTTCCCGGCACAGCGTCAGACCGTCGGTACCGGGCAGCATCAGATCCAGCAGGATCAGGTGCGGCGGCGTCTGCCGGACGTAGGGCAGGACCTTGTCGCCGTGGTTAATCAACGCAGGCGCATAGCCGGCGGCCTGCAGATAATCAATCAGCAGCTGGCCGAGCTTCGGTTCATCTTCCACGATAAGGATGCGTGGGGTGTTTTCATCTACAGGCAATTCAGTCATACGTCTCTCGGTAAATCATGTTCCAGAGGTAACTCAACTTTAATGCTAACCCCGCCAAAAGGCGAATGGTCGGCATGCAGGGTGCCGCCGTGGGCCGCTACGATATTGAGGCAAATCGCCAGCCCGAGGCCGGATCCGCCGCTGGCGCGGTTGCGCGATCCTTCCGCCCGGTAAAAGCGTTCGCACAGGCGGGCCAGCTGCTCATCGCTGACGCCGGGGGCGCTGTCGGCGAAGTCAATTACCAGCATCCGGCCGCTGCGGCGGGCGGTGATGTGCAGGCTGCCGCCGCTGTCGGTATAGCGCAGGCTGTTCTCCAGCAGATTGTTGAAGAGCTGCATCAGGCGGTCGCGGTCGCCGAAGATCATCGCCTGCTCCGGGAGCGACACCTGAATGCTTAGCTGCCGGCTGGCGAAGCGCTCGCGAAAAGCGCCCGCCGCCACTTCCAGCAGGGTGATGATATCCAGTGAGGTTTTCTGGTAGGCCAGCGCCCCCTCGTCGGACATCGACAGCTGATGGAGGTCGTCCACCAGCTTGGTGAGAGTAGCCACCTCGGCCTGCAGAGAAGGAATCGACTCGGGGGTAAAGCGCCGGACCCCGTCCTGAATCGCCTCCAGCTCGCCGCGCAGCACCGCCAGCGGGGTACGCAGCTCATGGGAGATATCGGCCATCAGATCGCGACGCATCTGCTGGTTGCGCTCCAGGGTGCTGGCGAGCTGGTTAAAATCCTGCGCCAGGCGGCCGAGCTCATCGCCGCCGGTCACCGTCACGCGGGTGGAAAAGTCGCCTGCCGCCAGCTTATGGGTGCCTTCCACCAGCCGCTTCACCGGCGCCAGCAGACCGCGGGCCAACGGGAAAGTGGCCAGCGCGGCAAGCAGGGTGGCAAGGGCGACAATCAGCCAGCTGGTGCGCTTTTGCTGCCGGTCGAAGTTAATGTCGGTATTGCGCGTCAGCCGCTCTACCGGCGAGGCGATCACTTTGCCCACCTCCGCGCCGTTGACCACGATGCTGCGCTGGGTACCATCCTCCGGGACGCGCTCTCGCGGCCCCACCAGCACGCGCCCCGACTGATCCACCACCCAGAACATGGTGCGCCAGCCGTGGGGCGGCATTTCCGGCCTCGGGCGCGGGCCGTCAGGGGGGCCATCCGGCGGCGGCCCGTCCGGGGCGGCGTCCGGCTTCATGGCGTGCCCCGGCGGCGAGCGGTCGTCATTATCCCGTTCGAAGGTGCGCAGCAGCTGGAAGATAAAGCGGTCATTGTTGCGCAGAAACGCCCAGCTGCCATGCTGGGCATACTGCTCGCTCAGCGCGTCGCTGAGCATGGTTAAGCGCTGCTCATTGCCGCGCTTGATATAGTCGATAAACCCGCGTTCAAAACTGATACGCACCGCCCAGTGCATGCTGATCAGCAGCACGATGCAGGTGGCGAATATAGCGAGGAAAAGCTTGCCGGTAATACCCGGGCGCCAAAATTTCACGATCCACTCCTGTTGCGTCGACGGAGGACGGTATTGCTGCCGACGTCATCCGGTACCCGGGAAAAGATGAGCGCCGGCAGGGCGATGATCGCCGCCATGCTCAGATAGGTGTAGAGAAAGACCTGATGGGTGCTGGCGGCGTCGAGACTCATATGCTGCTGGCCATACAGCCCCAGCAGCAGCCCGGCGATGGTCACGCCGATACTCATCGACAGCTGCATCACCATCGACAGCAGGCTGTTGCCGCTGCTGGCCAGATCGTCCGGGAGATCTTTCAGCGTCAGGGTATTCATTGAGGAGAAGCGGCTGGCGTTGATCATCCCCTGCAGAAACAGGACCAGCGGCAGCGCGTAATACCAGCCGGCCAGGGCGCTAAACATAAACAGCAGGCTGACCGCCGCCAGGCCCAGGGTGCTGGCGACCAGCACCCGACGGTAGCCAAAGCGGTTGACCACCTGGACCACGATCCGCTTCATGCCCATGCTGCCGAGCACCATCGGGATCATCATCAGCCCGGCGTGAAAGGGGGAGAAGCCGAGGCCGATCTGCAGAAACACCGGGGTCATAAACGGCAGCATGCCGCTGCCGATGCGTCCCGCGAAGCTGCCGCCGAGGCCGAGAGAGAAGGTGCGGTTGCGAAACAGGTTAAGGCTAAACAGCGCCCGGGCGTTGCCGCGGGCGTGCCACAGGTAGAGCAGCAGGGCGCAGAGGCCGACGGCCACCAGCCCCGCCAGCCAGGCAGGGGAAATGCCGAGCCCTTTCTGGCCGTCGAGCGCCAGGGTCAGGGTC
Source organism: Klebsiella sp. P1927 (assembly GCF_018204675.1). Classification (NCBI taxonomy): domain Bacteria; kingdom Pseudomonadati; phylum Pseudomonadota; class Gammaproteobacteria; order Enterobacterales; family Enterobacteriaceae; genus Klebsiella; species Klebsiella sp. P1927. Next base: position 1,416,333 of record NZ_CP073377.1, read on the forward strand.
GCCATTCCGGCGGCCAGCAGCAGAAAGCCGGAGAGATCGAAGCGCCGGGTCTGCATGGTGTAGTTGGGCATCAGACAGAGGGTGGCAATCGCGCCGACGATCCCCACCGGGATATTGATGAGGAAGATCCAGTGCCAGGAGGCGTACTCCACCAGCACCCCGCCCAGCGCCGGGCCGAGCAGCGGACCGACCTGGCCCGGCAGGGTGACGAAGGTCATCGCCGCCATATACTGATCGCGCGGGACGATCTTCATCACCGTCAGGCGGCCGACCGGCACCATCATCGCGCCGCCGACCCCCTGCAGCACCCGCGCCATCACCAGCTGGTCGAGGGTGCTGGCCTGGGCGCAAAACAGCGATCCGGCGGTAAACAGCACGATGGCGGTGAAGAAGATATTGCGCACCCCGACCCGGTCGGCCAGCCAGCCGCTGGCCGGCAGCATCACCGCCACCGTTAACACATAGGAGACGATAATCATATGCATATGCAACGGACTCTCCCCGAGGCTTTTGGCCATCGAGGGGAGGGCGGTGTTAACGATGGTGGTGTCCAGCGACTGCATAAAGAAGCCGAACGCCACTATCCATAGCTGCCAGCGCACGCTGGCCGGGAGGTCTGTCATGTTATTCGCTTACCGGTTGAGAGGAGTGACGCGAAAAACGCAGCCGCAGACGGTCAAAGAAAAGATAGACCACCGGCGTGGTGTAGAGCGTTAACAGCTGGCTCATCACCAGACCGCCGACGATGGTGATCCCCAGAGGCTGGCGCAGCTCAGAGCCATCGCCCCCGGAGAGCACCAGCGGGAGGGCGCCGAACAGCGCGGCGAGGGTGGTCATCATAATCGGCCGGAAACGCAGCAGGCAGGCCTGGAAAATCGCCTCTTCCGGCGTCAGGTTGCCGTTGCGCTGCGCTTCCAGGGCAAAATCAACCATCATGATGGCGTTTTTCTTAACGATGCCAATTAATAACATAATCCCAATCAGGGCGATTAGGCTGAACGGGGCATCGAAGATCTCCAGCGCCAGCAGAGCGCCCACCCCGGCGGAGGGCAGCGTCGAGAGGATGGTCAACGGATGCACATAGCTCTCATATAGCACCCCCAGCACGATATAGACCGTGGCGATAGCCGCGAGGATCAGGATCACCTGCGCGTTCATGGTCTGCTGGAACACCTGAGCGGTACCGGCAAAGGAGCCGCGCACGCTCGACGGCACCCCGAGCTGGGTCATCGCGCGGTCAATGGCCTCGCTGGCTTCCGACAGCGAGCGGCCGGTGGGCAGGTTAAAGGAGATAGTGGATGCCGCCGACAGCCCCTGGTGGTTCACCGACAGCGGGGCATTGGCCGGCTGCCATTTGGCGAAGTAGGCCAGCGGGATCGGCTTGCCGTCGCTGTTAATGACGAACATCTTATCCAGGGCGCTGACGTCCTGGGTGTAGGCCGGATCCACCTCCATCACCACCTTATACTGGTTGAGCGGCTGGTAGATGGTAGAGATCTGCCGCTGGCCAAAGGCGTTGTTCAGCAGGTTGTTGGCGTCCTGGACGCTGATGCCGAGGCGCGACATGGTATCCCGGTCATAGACCAGGTCCATTTCGGCGCCATTGTCCTGCTGATCCGAGTTGACGTCCGCCAGCTCCGGCAGCGCCGCCAGCGCTTTGCGGATCTTCGGCTCCCACTCGCGCAGCGCCGACAGGTCGTCGGACAGCAGGGTGTACTGATAGCTGGCGTTCGACTGCCGGCCGCCGACGCGGATATCCTGCACCGCCATCAGGAACAGGTTGGCCCCGGGCTCGTTGGCCAGCTTTTTGCGCAGCCGGTCGATCACCTGCTGCGCCGTCTCGTGGCGCTGGTCGCGCGGCTTGAGGGTGATAAACATCATCCCGCTGTTGACCCGCGAGCCGCCGGTAAAGCCGGTGACGTTATCCACCGCCGGATCTTCGCGAATGATCTTCATAAAGTCCTGCAGCTTGCCGCGCATCGCCTGGAAGGAGATGCTCTGGTCGGCCTGAATGCCGCCCATCAGCACCCCGGTGTCCTGTTCCGGGAAGAAGGTTTTTGGGATCGAAATGTAGAGCCAGACGTTGAGGGCGATGGTGCCCAGCACCACCAGGCCGGTCAGCCGGCTATGCTTCAGCACCCATTTTAACGATTTACCATAGCCGCCCTGCACGGCCACCAGCAGGCGGCCAAAGCCGCGGTTGCGCGTCGGCTGGTGGGGCTTGCCGCTTTTCAGCAGCCAGCCGCACATCATCGGCGTCAGGGTGAGGGAGACCGCCAGCGAGATGCCGATCGCCACCGACAGGGTGACGGCGAACTCGCGCAGCAGGCGGCCGGGCAGGCCGCCCATCAGCAGCAGCGGCAGGAACACTGCCACCAGCGACAGACTCATCGACAGCACGGTAAAGCCGACCTCACGGCTCCCCTGCAGCGCCGCCTGCAGAGGTTTCATCCCCGCCTCAAGATGGCGGGAGATATTCTCCAGCACCACGATAGCGTCATCCACCACGAAGCCGGTGGCGATGGTCAGGGCCATCAGCGACAGGTTATTGAGGCTGAAGCCGCACAAATACATCGCGGCGAAGGTGCCGATTAAGGATACCGGGACGGCGACGGCCGGGATCAGTGTGGCGCGCCCCGAGCGCAGGAACAGGAACACCACGAGGATCACCAGCGCCACCGAAATCACCAGCGTCTGCTCCACCTCCTCCAGCGAGGCGCGGATGGTCGGCGAGCGGTCCTGGGCGATCTGCAGGTCGATAGCCGCCGGAATGGTCTGCTGCAGCTCCGGCAGGCGGGCGCGGATGCTGTCCACCGTCTGGATAATATTGGCTTCCGGCAGTTTGCGGATCATCAGCAGGATCGCCGGTTTGGCGTTGGTCATCCCGGCGTTGCGTACGTCCTGCACCGAATCCGAGACGGTGGCGACATCTCCCAGCCGCACCGCGGCGCCATTTTGATAGTGGACGATCAGCGGCTGATAGTCGGCGGCGGTCTTCAGCTCATCGTTGGTCTGCACCTGCCAGCGGTGCGCGCTGTCCTCCAGCGCCCCCTGCGGTTTGCGCACGTTGGCGTCGCTGATGGCGGTGCGCACCGCGTCCAGCGACACGCCCTGGTTGAACAGCGCCTGCGGGTTGAGGTCGACGCGCACCGCCGGCAGGGAGCTGCCGCCGACGTCGACATCGCCCACGCCGTCGATCTGCGCGATGGTCTGCGCCAGCTGGGTGGAGGCGAAATCATACAGCTCACCCTGGGAGTAGGTGTCCGAGGTCAGCGTCAGGATCATGATCGGCGCATCTGACGGATTGGCTTTGCGATAGGTCGGCCGGCTGGGCATTCCGCTCGGCAGCAGGCTTTGCGCGGCGTTGATCGCCGCTTGAACGTCGCGCGCCGCGCCGTTGATATCGCGGTCGAAGTTAAACTCAAGAATGATGCGCGTACTGCCCAGCGAGCTGGAGGAGGTCATCTCATTGACCCCGGCAATCCGCCCCAGGGAGCGCTCCAGCGGGGTGGCCACCGACGAGGCCATGGTCTCCGGCGAGGCTCCCGGCAGCGAGGCGCTAACCATGATCACCGGGAAGTCCACCTGCGGCAGCGGGGCCACCGGCAGCAGCCGGAAGCCGAGAATGCCGCACAGGGTGATGGCCAGCGAGATGAGGATCGTCGCCACCGGGCGGTAAATGAAGAGGGCGAAAAACTTCACTTACGCCTCCTCTTCCTGACGCGGGAAGCGGCGCTTCAGGTGCAGCGACAGGCGGTCGAACAGCAGATAGATCACCGGGGTGGTGAACAGGGTCAGCACCTGGCTGAGCATCAGACCGCCGACCATGCCGATCCCCAGCGGACGCCGCAGCTCGGCGCCGACGCCGGTGCTCAGCATCAGCGGCAGGGCGCCGAGCAGGGCGGCGAGGGTAGTCATCAGGATCGGCCGAAAACGCAGCAGACAGGCCTGGTAGATCGCCTCCCGCGGCGGCATGCCCTGCTCGCGCTCAGCGGCCAGCGCGAAGTCGATCATCATGATGGCGTTCTTCTTCACGATGCCGATCAGCAGAATGATTCCGATGATGGCGATCACGTCCAGCTCGCTGCCCGCCAGCCACAGCGCCAGCAGCGCCCCGACCCCGGCGGTGGGCAGGGTGGAGAGAATCGTGATCGGATGGATAAAGCTCTCGTACAGCACCCCCAGCACGATATACATCGCCACCACCGCGGCGACCACCAGCCAGACGGTGCTGCCGAGCGCCGACTGGAAGGCCAGCGAGCTGCCCTGGAACTGGGTGCGAATATCGGTCGGGAAATCCAGCGACTGTTCGGCGGCGAGGATCGCCTCCACCGCTTCGCCCAGCGAGTAGTTGTCCGGGACGTTAAACGAGATGGTGGTCACCGGGAACTGATCGAGGTGGTTCACCGACAGCGGGGTAAAGCGCTGCTCCACCGTGGCGATGGCGGTCAACGGCACGATGCCGCCGTCGCTGCTGGTGAGACGGATATTCTCCAGCGCCGCCAGGCCCGGCGTCGCCTCGGTATCCTGCTCGAGCACCACGCGATACTGATTCGCCTGAGTGTAAATAGTGGAGATCAGCCGCTGGCCGAAGGCGTTGTACAGCGCGTTATCGACATCGGCCATTGAGATGCCGAGGCGGCTGGCGCTGTCGCGATCCACTTTGATATAGGCGGCCAGGCCTTTGTCCTGCCAGTCGCTGCTGACGTCGGCCAGCTGCGGCTGGGCCTGCAGACGGCTGAGCAGCGGCGGTACCCAGGTGCTCAGCGCCTCGAGGGAGTTTGCCTGCAGGGTGAACTGGTACTGGGTGCGGCTCACCGTAGTGTCGATGGTCAGGTCCTGGGTCGGCTGCAGGTAGAGCGCCACGCCGGGGACGCCGTCCACCGCCTGCTGCAGGCGGCTTATCACCGTCTGGACGCGGTCGTCGCGTTCGTCCAGCGGCTTGAGGTTGATCTGCAGACGGGCGCTGTTCAGCGCCGGGTTGGTGCCGTCGACGCCGACGAAGGAGGTCAGACTCTCCACCGCCGGATCCTTAAGGATAATACTGGCCACCTGCCGCTGGCGCTCGGCCATGCTGGCGAAGGAGACCGACTGCGGCGCCTGGAGGGTACCCTGGATAATGCCGTTATCCTGGATCGGGAAAAAGCCTTTCGGGATGAAGACCCACAGGATAATCGACAGCGCCAGGGTGCTCAGGGCGACGCCGAGCGTCAGCCACGGATGGTTCAGCACCCGGCTCAGCCAGCGGCCATAGACGGCGATCACCCGTTCGAAGAAACGCTCGCTGGCTCGCGAGAATCGGTTCTGCTTACGCAGCGATTCGTGGCTTAGCATACGGGCGCACATCATCGGCGTCAGGGTCAGGGAGACCACCGCCGAGATAAGAATAGCGACGGCAAGGGTGACGGCGAATTCGCGGAACAGGCGGCCGACGATATCGCCCATAAACAGCAGCGGGATCAACACCGCGATCAGCGAGAAGGTGAGGGAGATGATGGTGAAGCCGATCTCCCCCGCGCCCTTCAGCGCGGCGGCCAGCGGCTTCTCGCCTTTTTCGATATAGCGCGAGATGTTCTCGATCACCACGATGGCGTCATCCACCACGAAGCCGGTGGCGATGGTCAGGGCCATCAGCGTCAGGTTATTGATCGAAAAGTCGAGGAACACCATCACCGCGAAAGTGCCCACCAGCGACAGCGGCACCGCGACGCCGGGAATAATGGTCGCCGGCACGTTGCGCAGAAACAGGTAGATGATCATCACCACCAGGGCGATGGCCAGCATCAGCTCAAACTGGGTGTCGCGCACCGAGGCGCGGATGTTGGTGGTCCGGTCGGAGAGGACCTGCACCTTCACCGATTTCGGCAGGCTCTCGGTGAGCTGCGGCAGCATCTGGCGAATGCTGTCGGCGGTGTCGATGATGTTGGCCCCCGGCTGGCGCTGGACGTTCATCACGATGGCCCGCTGCTGGTTGGCCCATGCCCCGAGCCAGCTGTTTTCGGCCCCTTGTTCGACGCTGGCGACATCGCCGAGCCGGATCGGCGCCCCGTTCTGATAAGCGATAATCAGCCGGCGATAATCCTCAGCGGACTGCATCTGATCGTTAGCGGAAAGCGTCACCGCGCGGGCCGGGCCGTCGAGGCTGCCTTTCGCGGAGTTAACGTTGGCGCTGGTGATAGCGGTGCGCACGGTTTCGCTGGTCAGGCCGAGGGCGGCGATGGCCTGGGCGTTAAGCTTCACCCGCACCGCCGGGCGCTGGCCGCCGGCGAGGGTCACCAGACCGACGCCGGAAACCTGGGAGATCTTCTGCGCCACCCGGGTCTCCACCATGTCCTCAACCTGGGTCATCGGGATGGCGGAGGAGGTGACGGCGAGGGTCATGATCGGCGGATCCGCCGGGTTCACCTTGCTGTAGACCGGCGGGTTGGGCAGATCGCTCGGCAGCAGGTTGGTGGCGGCGTTAATGGCCGCCTGAACTTCCTGCTCGGCGACGTCCAGCGGCAGGGTCAGCTGGAACTGCAGCGTGACTACCGAGGCGCCGCCGGAGCTTTGCGACGACATCTGCTTAAGGCCGGACATCTGGCCGAACTGGCGCTCCAGCGGGGCGGTGATGGCGGAGGTCACCACGTCCGGGCTGGCGCCCGGATAGAGGGTGACTACCTGAATGGTCGGGTAATCGACCTCCGGCAGGGCGGAGACCGGCAGAAAGCGGTAGCCGATGATCCCGGCCAGCAGGATAGCCACCATCAGCAGAGTGGTGGCCACCGGACGCATAATAAACAGCCGGGACGGGCCGCCGGTGCGGCCTGGAGGTAATACCTGCATCAGGAACGCGCTCCGTGTTTACCGCTCTGGCGCGGGGCGGGCTGCGCCTGCTCGCCGCTGCTGGCGGTGACAACTTCTACCTTCGCCCCCTCGGTCAGGCGGTCAATCCCGTCGGTGACCACGCGATCTCAGGCGGAAAGCCCGGCGCTGATGACTACTTTCTGGCTGTCCTGGATGCCGGGCGTCACGCTGTGTTTGCTGACCTTATTCTCATCGTTCAGCACCCATACGAAATGCCCTTCGTTGCCCATCTGCAGCGCGGCGGCAGGGATCACCACCGCGTTCTGCTGGGTGTCCACCAGCAGGCGGGCGTTAACGAACTGATTGGGGAACAGCGCGTCGTCCAGATTGCTAAAGCGCGCCTTCAGCTTGATGGTCCCGGTGGTCGCATCGATCTGGTTGTCGAGGCTCAGCAGCTCGCCGACGCTGATTTTCTGCTTATTGGTGCGATCCCAGGCTTCGACGCTAAGTGCTTTGCCCGCTTTCTGCGCCTGCACCACCGTGGCGATGCTGCTTTCCGGCAGGGTAAAGACCACGTCGATCGGGTGCGTCTGGGTAAGGACCACGATCCCGGTGGTATCCCCGCTGGAGATCTGGTTGCCGATATCGACCTGCTTTAAGCCGACGCGGCCGTCAATTGGCGCGGTAATGCGGGTCCAGTCGAGCTGCAGCTGGGCGCTGGCGACGGCCGCTTCATCAGCTTTCACCGTGCCGGCGGATTCCACCACCAGCGACTGCTGAGTGTCGAGCTCCTGGCGGGAGACGAGGTTGGTCTTCACCAGCTGCTGGTAACGAGCGAGATCGCGGCGGGCGTTGGCGAGGGTGGCCTGATCTTTCGCCAGCTGACCCTGCGCCTGGGCGAGAGCGACTTTAAACTGGCTGGGGTCGATCTGCGCCAGCAGGTCGCCGGCTTTGACCTGCTGACCCTCCTGGAAGTGAAGGCTCAGCAGTTGGCCGTCGACCCGGCTGCGGACGGTGACGGTGTTGGCCGCCGTCACCGTACCCAGCCCGGTGAGATAGCGCGGGACCGCTTCTTCGGTGGCGGTGGCCGCCTGCACCGGCGCCAGCGCGGCGCCAAAGCGGCCATGGCGTGCGCCGCCCGGCCCCTGCGGGCCCTGCCCGGCGGCGGGAGCCCCGCTGCCGCTCGTCCCGCGATCGTGCCAGAACCAGTAGGCGGCCCCGGCGATAATCACTACCGCCAGCGCGGCGCCCCAACGACGTATGTTACTGCCTTTCATTAGTTTACGGTCTCATCCTGAAGCGTTTCGCTGAATGATACTAGTTTAGTGAGGGAAGGGGCCGTAAAAATGGAGGAATTATGAAAAGAAGGTTGAGAAATGTCTGGATAACCGCCGCGACGCCGGGCGCTCCCGCGGCCGATATCCGGGGTGATATCAACTTTTAGTTTAAAAAAGCAAAAAATAGTTGTATCCGCGGGGGCTTTAATTAGATTTATGCGGTGAATAAATCAGTGCATTCTCATAATAATAAAATATGCACTTAAAAATCAACGTGTTAAATAATCAGGGGTCATTGCTGTGGCAAACGCAAACAAACTCACGCTCTTCATCGTCATTTTTATGCTGATGGGGATCCTCTCCGGCGCGGCTATCCATGCCTACGCGACGCCAACCACCGTCTCCGCCTGGGCGGACAATATTACGCTGCTCACCGATCTGTTTCTGCGGTTGATCAAAATGGTCATCGCGCCGTTGGTGTTCAGCACCCTGACGGTCGGCATTATGCGCCTCGGCGAGACGGCGACCATCGGCCGGGTAGGCGGCAAGGCGATGGTCTGGTTCATCACCTCCTCGGTATTATCCATTCTCGTCGGGCTGGTGATCGTCACCTTCCAGCACCCGGGCGCCGGGTTAAACCTGACGGTGCCGAAAGAGGCGGTGGATACCGGCCTGGCGGTCAGCGGCATGAGCCTGAAAGGATTCCTGTCGCACACTATCCCCACCAGCATCACCGAGGCGATGGCCAACAACGAGATCCTGCAGATCGTGGTGTTCTCGATGTTCTTCGGCATCGCCGGCGCGTCGCTGGGGGAGAAGTTTAATGCTCCGCTGGTGGCGGCCCTTAACGTGGTGTCGCACATTATGCTGAAGGTGACGGGCTATGTGATGTACGTTGCGCCGCTGGCCATCTTCGCCGCCATCTCGTCGGTGATTGCCTCCCAGGGGCTGGGGATCCTGCTCAACTATGCTTCGTTCATCGGCGGCTACTACCTGGCGGTGCTGTTGACCAGCGCGGTGCTGATTGCCGTCGGCTATATGGTGCTGAAAAAAGAGGTTTTCCGCCTGCTGAACATGCTGAAAGATCCGGTGCTGGTGGCCTTTACCACCAGCAGCTCGGAAGCGGCCTATCCGAAGACCCTCGAGCGACTGGTGAAGTTTGGCTGCTCGCGCAATATCGTCTCGTTCGTCCTGCCGATTGGCTACTCGTTCAACCTCGTTGGCTCGATGGTCTACTGCTCCTTCGCCGCGATGTTTATCGCCCAGGCCTATAACGTGCCGCTGAGCTTTAGCGAGATTACGGTCATGATGCTGACCCTGATGCTGGCCTCGAAAGGTATCGCCGGGGTGCCGCGTTCGGCGCTGGTGGTGCTGGCGGCGACGATCCCCAGCTTCAATATACCGGTCGCCGGGATCCTGCTGCTGATGGGTATCGACCATTTCCTCGACATGGGGCGCTCTGCCATCAACGTGCTGGGTAATGGCATCGCCACCGCGATGCTGTCGAAAAATGAAGGGTTGCTGACCGACGAGGAAGCGCAGCCGGACTGGGAAGTGGAGAAAGCGGAAGCCTGATCCTGCCGCGCCCTTTCACTGAGGGCGCTATTCCACACGGAAAAAGACCCCTGACAGGCACGTCAGGGGCAATGTGACGAAGTATCAGTTTTCCTCGTGTAGCGTGTTTTTTATTATATAAAGACGGGCGGTAACGTCTTTATACCGAGGAAGCGTCAGAGTTTAACGTTATGTCCGCCAGCGCTGGATATTTTTTAGCATCCTGCGGCTATTTTCGGATTTCCGACAATATAGCCAGGTCAATATCTTATTTTTTTTGTGCTGCTGTTTGCCTACCAGCGCTCACGTAAAAGATTCATAAACTGGAAAAATTCATGATTATTATTCAGGCTGTATTTTTCCATGATCTTATTCTTATGATAGGCGGCGGTGCGGGGACTCACACGCTGCAGGGCGGCGATTTTACTCATATCCAGCCCTTCGAGAATACCGTGCACTACGGCGGTCTGCGATCGCGATAACACGCGATGCGGACAGCTGGCGCAGCTGAGTTCCCGGCCTGCGGCGTCGGTAGCCGTGGGGGTCATACAATGCTGGAGCTCGCTTTTAATGATCGTCAGCAATTGCGGAATACTGGCCGTTTTTAGCGAAACAAAAATGACCCCTTTCAGGCAGTTAATCATGAACTCATCTTCCGGCAGCTGGTCATAGCTATGGAGGATAATCAGCGAGCTTCCTCTTTTTCTGTTCTTAATCAGGGTATTACACAGGTATATTTCCCCGGGGATCACTTCGCAGATAATGATATCTTCAGCTGACAGATCGGTGTTACGCCAGGAAAAACGCGCCCGCAGATCGCCCCGGGTGAGGTCATTGACCATGGCTACCAGCGATTCACGGACAAAGGCGTTGCGGGTGTTGATGGTGACATTAATGTTTCTCATGGCGTTATTTCCTTACGCAAAACATAACGCCATGCTGTGACAAATCCTCCGGGCGTATGCGGTGTGTTGAAGATATAAAAGTACCTACAATAATTTTTTATTATTTTAAAGTGAATTATTTACGACGCATCGAACGCTTATCGTTAAAAGTCAATTTCTGCCGCCTCCTGTCTTTCAGATAGGAAATAAAACTGTATACAGAGATGCTGAAGAAAAAAATGCATAGCAATAAAACTAACCACGTTTGCATGGCCATCGTTTTTACCCTGATTGTGTTGCATGGTGTCAGAATTTGCCGCGAACGGCTAATACGTTTTGTTATATGCTTTTCTGTCCCGTGAAAATCTTACGCCATCATCCTGATGTGCTAGTACTATAAGAAAGTTCTTAAGGTCATCGTCAGTCTCATTCCTCTCATTTCTCTCAGAAAATGAGAAAAATTAACACTTACGAGTTTTTTATATCCCGCGCGGCCGCCGACGCGCCCCGTCGTTCAGGAAATAAAGGCCAGTCCCTTACCAAAGATTGCGCGAACGGGCAGGTGGATCCCCTGCTGGCGTGCCTTGTGACGCAGGCGGCTAACCACCACGTCGATCCGGTGCAGGTCAGGCTCGCTTTCATGGGAAAACAGGCAGGCATGGAGATCCAGTTTGCTGCACACTTCGTTGCGATTGCGCATCAGGAGCTCCACCAGGCGATATTCCTGCTGGGTTAATTCCAGCGTCCGGGCGTCGGGTGAAATCAGTTTATCCTCTTGCAGACGCCAGCTGCCGGGGGAGACGGCCGGCGGCGTGCCGATCGCCTCCGCAGGCGGAGCCGTCGGACGGTCCTGGCGCAGGCGCGCGCCGAGGGCGGTGAGGGTCTCGGCAAGATGGGCGAAGTTTACCGGTTTGATCAGATAGGCATCGGCTCCAAGGCTCAGCGCCTGCAGTTTATCCTGCTGCTGGCCGCGGGCGCTGACCACCACCAGACCGTAGTGCCCCAGCTCATGCAGATAGTTCAGTACGCTGAAGCCATCCTCGCCGGGCAGGCCGATATCAACCAGCACGATATCCACCGGATGGCTGTGCAGTTGCCGCCAGAAGGCTTCGGCGCTACGCGTCCCCCACACCTCGAAGCCGCGATAGCCCAGCCAGGCCAGCAGTTCATCCAGCAGATCGGCGTTATCTTCAATTATCGCCAGCCGTAAAGCCATACGTCGTTCTCCTCTTAAGCAACCGTGGGGAGGGTGAGAATAAAGGTGCAGCCGTCCGGGCCATGCTCGGCCAGCCACAGTTTGCCATCATGAGCCTGCACTATCTGACGCGCAACATACAGTCCGAGACCGGTGCCGCCTGGCACCGGCGATGTGTGCTCGCCGCGGCGGTAGCGCTCAAAGATCAGTTCCGCCTGTCCGGCGGGGAGTCCCGGGCCGTGGTCGCGAATGCGTAGCTCCGTTTGCCCGGCATCGGAATGAATATCGATGGCGATTTCACCGGGGGGCGAATACTTGACGGCGTTATCCAGCAGATTAGCGATGGCGATGCACAGCAGGCCGGCATCGGCCTGCAGCTGCGGGCTTTCCACCGCGCCGTGCTGGCGGATGTTCAGGTAGTGATCATGGGAGATGGCCACCACCGAGGCGGCCATGTTGATCACCGTCAGCAGGGCGGTCTGCTGGCGCTCGACGTGCAGATCGTGGGAGGCGAGCCGGGCGTCGGCAAGGCAGTTATCGGTGAGCTGCACCAGGCGGGTGGCGGCGCGGCCGATGCGATCGAAGCGCGCCTCCTGGCTGGTCGAGGCCGCCGAGAGGCGAAGATTCTCCAGCGCCGCCTGGATCACCGCCAGCGGGGTGCGGAATTCGTGCGCCACCATGCCCATAAACTGCCGCTGGTGGAAGCTGGCTTCACGCTCAATCTGCAGTTCGCGCGCCAGGCGCTGCTTCTGCTCCAGCTGGCGGTTTTCAGCACGCACCCGCAGGATGGCAATGATCAGCACCGTAATGATGTGGACGATCAGCGCGTACTGCCAGAGGGAATAGATCGCCATATGGAACGGGATAATCCCATGGATCGACAACTGCACCAGCACCGCGGCGACGACATAGAACGGCGGCAGCAGACCCAGCAGCAGGGTGGTACGGTCGATAGCTTTTTTGCGCCACAGCCACCAGGAGGTGAACAGCAGCACCGGGGTGATAATGATGAATACTACCCCTTCAATCTGCATCGCGAAGCCGTAAAACCCGAGCGGAATACTGACCTGCAGTACCAGGTTGAGTATCACGGCGGCGATCAGCAGCTGATGAAGTCGCGGCATATTCTTCTTCAGATCAAAAATCTCGCTGTGCAGCCAGAGGGCGGTGGCATAGCTGAACAGGGAGAGGCTGCTGATCATGAAGTCCTGGAACGGCAGCGCCGCGTGGCCGAAAAACCACTCCGGGAAGCCGTGCAGGGCGGCCACCAGCGGATAATTGAGCGAGAAAAGACAGATGCCCCACAGCAGACGCCGGCGCAGGGCCAGCGCCAGCCACAGCGCCACGCCGCTGGCGACGGCGGCCAGGCCGAAATAGAAGCTCCAGAACGCGGTGTCGGCGGTCGCCCGCTGTACAAATTCCTGCGGCGAAGAGAGCGAGGCCAGCAGGATCAGAGTGCTGGTGCTCTGCAGGCGAAAGACCACCTCATAGCCGGCGGCGGTCGGCGGCGGGGGGAGGATCAGCACGCTTTCGCGGTAGTGCAGGTCGCTCTCGCGGGCGCCGTCGCGGTCGCCAAAGGTGCGCTGTGCCCAGGGGGCATCGCTGCCCAGAGGCCGGTAGTAAATAGTCAGATGGTCGACAAAAGAGGGGCCTAGCTGCAGCCAGCGCGGCTCCCCGGCAAACCACGTTCCCGGCAGTTCGCTGCGCAGCCACCAGGTTTTTCGCGAATAACCAAAGGAGGGGATCTGCCGGGTGGTGGCGAGCTGGTCTGTGGGCAGGGCGGCGAAGCGATCGATGGTCATCTGGCCGCTGGCGTCCGCGTACCACTGGACCGGAATATCAATGCCCACCTGGCGCGTCGCCGCCTGCGCCTGTGGGGCGACCAGCAGCAAGAATAATCCACAGCTGAGCAGCCAGCCTGCCAGGAACTGCGGCCGGCAACGCCGGACCGCCGCGAAGATCGCAGACACCCTTTTCAATCACGCCCCCTTGCGGCATGCAAAGATTACTGACCGCAGACGTCTGGCTACGGTATGGATAATACGCCCCCGGAAGCGGGGGAGAGTGGACAGGCCTGTCCGGACGAACAGGCCATTTTGCGTGGGAGACCAGGAATATTCCAGCGTAATCTGCAGCGCCAGGATCAGGACAGACCTGCTGCGCGGCAGCGGTGGGCTGGGGTTAGCGGAAAACCACCTGCGCCCAGCGGGCCAGCCCGGCGGTTACCGAGCCAAAATCATCGCCGCCGGCCAGCGGAATCCCCGGCAACTGGGCGGTCAGCGCCTTTTTGATCAGCGGCGAGCGGGCGCTGCCGCCGGTAAGATAGATCACGTCCGGGGTGGTCTGGCTGCTGTCGAGCGCGAGCTGCACCTGTTCCATAATGCGGGTCAACGGTTGATCCAGCGCGGCTTCCAGACCCTGCTGGGCGATGGCGGTGGCCAGCTCGTCCTGAATAAACGGCAGCGCGGTTTCGACGCTGGCGGCGCTGGAGAGGGCGATTTTGCTCTCTTCGGCGCTGCGCACCAGACGATAGCTGAGACGCTGGCGCCAGACCTTCAGCAGCAGAGCCACCTTGTCGGCATCCCGGGCGCTGCGCAGCAGATCGTTAAGCAGACGGCCGTTGGCGGTGCTGTAGAAATCGCTCTGCGCCGGCACGTCGTTGATGGCCACCGCGTTCCACCACGGAAGGATCGGCAGCGCGGTGCCTTTCTCCGTTTCGCCACCCATGCCGAGAAGGGGCATCAGGCATTTGAAGGCCAGGGCAATGTCGAGATCGTTACCGCCGATGCGGCAGCCGCTGTGGCCGAGCAGGCTCTGCTGGCGGTCGGCGCGCTCCCGCCACTGCGGGCCCATCAGCAGCAGGGAGCAGTCGGTGGTCCCGCCGCCGATATCGACGACCAGCACCCGCTTTTCTTCACGGAGGGTCGCTTCGAAATCGAGCCCGGCGGCCACCGGTTCAAACTGAAAGACCACATCGCGGAAACCGGCGCGGTGGGCGGCCCGCTCAAGGATCCCCTGCGCCTGGGCGTTCGCCTCATCGCCGCCGAGGCCCTGGAAGTTAATCGGTCGGCCAATCACCGCCTGGTCGATCTGCTCGGGCAGCTGGCTTTCGGCCTGCAGCTTGATATGCAGCATCATGGCGCAGACCAGGTCTTCAAACAGGGCCACCTGCTGCGGCTTCAGCCCGCTGGCGCCGAGGAAGGATTTGGGCGATTTAACGAAGTAGACCTCTTGCGGATCTTCAACATACTGCTGCAGCGAGGCGAGACCGAACTGCACGCTGTTGCGCAGCACCTCGATGTCTTCGTCGCGGTTGGCGGCGATGGCCCGACGCAGCAGCGCCTGGTTTTCGTCGCTGTGGGTGGGGACATCATGATGGCGATAGAGCCACTCGCTGACCGCTTCGCGCGTCGGCGCGCAGAGCATGGAGGGCAGCAGGGCGCTGCCGTTTTCCAGCGTTAACAGCTGGGGGGTATTTTCCCGCATCACGGCCACCGAACAGTTGGCGGTGCCGTAGTCAAAACCAATAAACATCGTCTGCAAAATCCCCATGCCGGTGAAGAAGGGGGGCGACTTTAGCGGATCGTCGCCATGCCGACAACCGGAATTTAAAAGCAAGGCGCTGATGGTCAAGGGCGACTATCATTGAAACGCTATATAAAGGAGAGCTTATGGTGCTGTTACCCTGGACCCCGCCCTATGACTGGGCGTGGATGGTTGGTTTTCTGCAGGCGCGCGCGGTTGCCGGCGTCGAGCGTTTTCACGATGGGGGCTACAGCCGCAGCTTTGGCGTGGAAGGCCACCGCGGGCTGATTCATCTGGCGCCGGACGAAGAGGCGCAGGGCCTGCGGGTGACCCTTTCCCCGGGGCTGCAGCCGGTAGCGGAGATCTGCTATGCGCGAATTGGCCAGCTGTTTGATTTAGCCTGCGACCCGCGACAGGTCGCTCGCACGCTGGGCGACCTGGCGCAGGCGCGGCCGGGGCTGCGCCTGCCGGGGGCGCTGGATGCCTTCGAGCAGGCGGTGCGCGCGGTGCTGGGCCAGCTGGTGAGCGTGGCGATGGCCGCCCGGCTCACCGCCAAAGTGGCGGCTGGCTGGGGCGAACCGCTGGCGGAGGCGCCTGGATACGTCTTGTTCCCGACGCCAGAGGCCCTGTCCCGGGCCGATCCGCAGGCGCTTAAGGCGCTGGGGATGCCGCTGCGCCGCGCGGAGGCGCTGATCCACCTCGCCCGGGCGGCGCTCAGCGGCGAGCTGCCCCTGACGGCGCCGGCGGATATCGACGCCGGGCTGCGTCAACTGCAGACCCTGCCCGGGATTGGCCGCTGGACGGCAAACTACTTTGCCCTGCGCGGCTGGCAGGCGAAAGATATCTTTTTGCCGGATGATTACCTGATTAAACAGCGCTTTCCGGGAATGACCCCGGCCGCCATCGCCCGATATGCCCGCCGCTGGCAGCCGATGCGATCCTACGCGCTGTTGCATATCTGGTATACCGATGACTGGGCGCCGGCGGCGGAATAGCCGCCCGGGGCGCATACCACTGGTATCGGGACGCTGAAATCCCTATAATTGCCGCGTTTGGCGGTCCGCCGCCACCCTCCATCTCTATCCAGGTTAATCAGGTCGCAAAAATTTATGACTGATATGTCCCATCAGTGCGTCATTGTAGGTATCGCCGGCGCATCGGCTTCTGGCAAAAGTCTTATCGCCAGTACTCTCTATCGCGAATTGCGTGAACAAGTTGGCGACGAACATATTGGCGTCATTCCGGAAGACAGCTATTACAAAGATCAAAGCCATCTGTCGATGGAAGAGCGCGTCAAAACCAACTATGACCACCCGAGCTCAATGGACCACAGTCTGTTGTTCCAGCATTTGCAGATGCTGAAAAGCGGCCAGCCGATTGAACTGCCGGTCTATAGCTACGTCGAGCATACCCGCACGCCGAACACCATTCACGTCGAGCCGAAGAAGGTGATTATCCTTGAAGGGATCCTGCTGCTGACCGACGCGCGCCTGCGTAACGAGCTCAACTTCTCTATTTTCGTCGACACCCCGCTCGATATTTGCCTGATGCGCCGTATTAAGCGCGACGTTAACGAGCGCGGCCGCTCCATGGATTCGGTGATGGCCCAGTATCAGAAAACCGTGCGCCCGATGTTCCTGCAGTTTATTGAACCGTCGAAGCAGTATGCCGACATCATCGTGCCGCGCGGCGGCAAAAACCGCATCGCTATTGATATTCTGAAGGCCAAAATCAGTCAGTTCTTTGAATAACCTGGCCGAATTGTGTAACGTGCAAAGAGTAGCCCTGTTGCCCTCTCCGCCGCGAAGCGTGCGGGAAGCAGCCTTATAAGGAGAAAGCCCATGCGTCTGTGTGACCGAGATATCGAAGCCTGGTTGGATGAAGGGCGACTCGCCATCAATCCGCGTCCGCCCGTTGAGCGTATTAATGGCGCGACGGTTGATGTACGGCTGGGTAATAAATTTCGCACCTTCCGTGGCCACACGGCGCCGTTTATCGATTTAAGCGGCCCGAAGGCCGAGGTCAGCGCCGCGCTGGACCGGGTGATGAGCGAAGAGATCGTCCTGCCGGAAGGGGAAGCCTTTTTCCTGCATCCGGGCGAACTGGCGCTGGCGGTGACCTACGAGTCTGTCACCCTGCCTGCCGACCTGGTAGGCTGGCTGGACGGACGCTCCTCGCTGGCGCGCCTGGGGCTGATGGTGCACGTTACCGCGCACCGTATCGATCCAGGCTGGTCCGGCTGCATCGTGCTTGAGTTTTACAACTCCGGTAAGCTGCCGCTGGCGCTGCGCCCGGGGATGCCCATCGGCGCGCTGAGCTTTGAACCGTTATCGGGCCCGGCGGCCCGGCCGTATAACCGCCGTGAAGACGCCAAATATCGCGACCAGCAGGGCGCGGTGGCGAGCAGAATCGACAAGGATTGATAACGTCAACGGGGTGTTGCTGAGGGTGCCATGAGACGAATACTGACAACGCTGATGATCCTGCTGGCGGTCATTGTCGCCGGGCTTACCTCGTTGGTATTGCTGGTCAATCCCAACGATTTTCGCGCCTATATGGTGCATGAGGTGGCAGAGCGCAGCGGTTATCAGCTTGACCTTGATGGCCCGCTGCGCTGGCACGTCTGGCCGCAGCTCAGCATTCTCAGCGGACGGATGACGCTGACCGCCCGAGGCGCCGAAGAGCCGGTGATCCGCGCCGACAATATGCGCCTCGACGTGGCGCTGCTGCCGCTGCTCTCGCATCAGCTGCAGGTTAAGCAGGTGATGCTCAAGGGCGCGGTGATCCAGCTGACCCCGAAAACCGAGGCGGTTCGCGACAGCTCAGCGCCGGTGGTGCCGCATGACAACACCCTGCCGCTGGCCCCGGAGGATCGCGGATGGTCCTACGATGTGCGTCAGCTGCAGGTGGCCGACAGCGTGCTCTTCTTCCAGCACGAGAACGGCGAGCAGGTGACCGTGCGCGATATCCGTCTGCAGATGGAGCAGGATGAGAATCACCGGGCCACCGTGGATTTCTCCGGCCGGGTGAACCGCGACCAGCGCGACCTGGCGCTGAACTTCTCCGCCACCGTGCAGGGCGGCGATTATCCGCACTCCTTAAAAGCCGACTTTACCCAGCTTAGCTGGCAGCTGCGCGGCGCCGAGCTCCCACCGGACGGCATTAATGGTCAGGGGAGTCTGCAGGCCAGCTGGCAGGAAGATGACAAGACCCTGCGTTTTGACAACCTGAATCTGATGGCTAACCGCAGCACCGTTACCGGCAGCGGCAGCGTGGTGCTGGGGGATCGCCCGGACTGGTCGCTGGATTTGCACGCCACCACTCTCGATCTCGATAGTCTGCTGGCGCAAAGGTCGCCGGCGACGGACAGTAGCGCCAGTCAGCAGGGCCAGAGTCAGACACGGCCGCTGCGCCCGGTGATCGCCGACAGCGATGAGCGCGAAGATTACCAGAGCCTGCGCGGCTTCAACGGCCGAATGGCCCTGAGCGCCGACCAGCTGCAGTGGCGCGGTCTGAACTTCACCCAGGTGCAGAGCGAAATCAGCAACCAGCAGGGGCTGCTGACGGTCAGCAAAATGCAGGGCAATCTTGACGGCGGGCAGCTCTCTCTCCCTGGCACCCTTGATGCCCGCGGCGACACGCCGCTGGCGACGTTCCAGCCGGCGCTGCGGAATGTTGAGATCGGTTCGCTGATCAAAGCCTTTAACTATTCCTTAAACCTGACCGGCAAGCTGTCGCTGAGCGGCGAATTTTCCGGAACGCGCATTGACGCTGATGATTTCCGTCGCCACTGGCAGGGACAGGCTCAGCTCCAGATGGCCGATACCCGCACCGAAGGGCTGAACTTCCAGCAGCTGGTGCAGCAGGCCGTGGAGCGCAGCACCAACGTGCGGGCGCAGGAAAATTACGACAATGCCACCCGCCTGGATTCCGTGAGCAGCCGGCTGACGCTGGATAACGGGCTGGTGACGCTGAACCGCCTGCAGGGGCAGTCCGACGTGATGGCGATGACCGGCGAAGGACAGCTCGATCTGCAGAAAGAGAACTGCGATATGCGCTTCAACGTGCGCGTGCTCGGCGGCTGGAAAGGAGAGGGCAAGCTTATCGACCGCCTGAAACAGACCGCTATCCCGCTGCGCATCTACGGCGAGTGGCAGTCGCTGAGCTACAGTCTGCAGGTCGATCAGATCCTGCGCAAACAGCTGCAGGATGAAGCGAAGCAGCGCCTCAACGACTGGGTTGAGCGTAATAAAGGCAGCAAAGACGGCAACGATGCCAAAAAGCTGCTCGATAAGCTGTAATTCCCACCCCCGCGGCCCGGAAGTTTCCGGGCTGTGTTTATCGTCAAAGCGTAATGTCACAATGATGCCGGGTGGCGGCTGCGCCTGACCCGGCCCGGGATGTGCGCAATATCATCCGTTTGCGTCGCCACTTAATGTAGGCCTGATAAGCGCAGCGCCATCAGGCAGTGTGGCAGCTACGCCTGACCCGGCCTGGATTATACGGTGGGTGTCATCCCCCGATTAGTTCGCCATCCCGTAGGCCTGATAAGCGCAGCGCCATCAGGCAGTGTGGCAGCTAAGCCTGACCCGGCCTGGATTATACGGTGGGTGTCATACCCCGATTAGTTCGCCATCCCGTAGGCCTGGTAAGCGCAGCGCCATCAGGCAGTGTGGCAGCTACGCCTGACCCGGTCTGGATTATACGGTGGGTGTCATCCCCCGATTAGTTCGCCATCCCGTAGGCCTGATAAGCGAAGCGCCATCAGGCATTAAACAGGATACCTGGCTATCAATTTTACTACCCTGGATACCCCGAGCCGTTATTTATGCCTGAGAATTACACCTCATAATCCAGCTCATCCTGCTTTACCGGCGGGACGATCTGCACCTTCTGCACCCGATGGCTGTCGACCTGCAGCGTGCGCAGCGTATAACCGTCAATCTCAATGGTCTCCCCCACCTGCGGCACATGCTGCAAATACTCCATCAACAGACCGGCAACGGTGTGATACTCACGTTTATCATCCAGCGGCAGCGGAACGTACTGCACCAGGTCCTCCAACGGCATATGGCCATTGACCGTCCATGAACCGTCCTGATGATGCTGAATATCGTGCCGGGCATCGATCTCCTCCACCTCATTGGGCAGATTGCCGGCGATGGTCTCCATCACGTCGCTGAGGGTCACAATCCCCTCGACGGAGCCAAACTCATCGACCACAAAGGCAAAATGGGTGCGGGCCTGGCGGAACTGCTCGAGCGCCGAGAGGAGCGGCAGGCCCTCCGGGAAGACCAGCGGTTGACGCACCAGCGCCTGCAGATCCAGCGGCTCCTGACGCAGGGACTGCTGGAGCAGGTCAATAACATGCACCACCCCCAGCAGATCTTCATTATCTTTCCCGCCGGTGACCACCAGACGGGTATGCTGATTTTTCTCCACCAGGCTGCGGATCTCTTCCTCCGGCGCGCTGAGGTTGATGCGCTCGATATCATGGCGCGACGTCATAATACTGCTGACGCTGCGCTGATTAAGGTTCAGCACCCGCTCAATCATCAGTCTTTCCTGCGGATTAAACAGTGGATGTTGATCCTGATCGGCGACCAGCGACGCCGTGTCAGCATCCAGTTCAGCTTTTTCTTTCTGCCCGCTCAGCAGATTCATCACCGCTTCGGTAGTGCGCTGACGCAGCGTCATATTGGCGGAGAGGAAGCGACGGCGGTTAAACTGCGCCAGCTGGTTAAGCGCTTCAATCATGACCGAGAAGCCAATGGCCGCATATAAATAGCCTTTCGGAATGATAAAGCTGAAGCCTTCAGCAATCAGGCTGAAGCCGATCATCAGCAGGAAGCTCAGACAGAGGATCACGATGGTCGGGTGGCTGTTAACGAAGCGCGTCAGCGCCTTGCTGGCCATCAGCATCAGGCTGATGGCGATAACCACGGCGGCCATCATCACCGCCAGGTGATCAACCATGCCGACGGCGGTGATCACCGAGTCGAGTGAGAAGATGGCGTCGAGCACCACGATCTGCGCCACGACGGCCCAGAATTTCGCCCCTTTGCGCTGGGTGGGGTTATCGCTGTCTTTCCCCTCCAGCCGCTCATTAAGCTCGACGGTCGCTTTAAACAGCAGAAACAGGCCGCCAAACAGCATAATTAAATCGCGAGCGCTAAAGCTGAAGTCGTGAAAAACAATCAGCGGTTTGGTCAGGGTGACCAGCCAGGAGATAGAGGCCAGCAGCAGAAGACGCATGACCATCGCCAGCATCAGGCCAGTGATCCGCGCGCGGTCGCGCTGGGCGGGAGGGAGTTTCTCGGCGAGGATAGCGATAAAGACCAGGTTATCGATACCCAACACCAGTTCGATAACCACCAGCGTGACGAGACCTGCCCAGATTGACGGATCGGCAATCCATTCCATATGTATTAAAACCTGTACGACTGCGGTATGTGTTACCACGATCATGGATAAGATGAGTCTAAAATGCAATAACGACGCGGATATCGCCCTGCCGTGGATGGATATATTTCCAGTGGATTAAGCGAACCGATAAGAATTATGTTCCGGAAAAGAACAGTGAAAAAATAACACCATGGCGGCGACCATGGAATTAGCTTGCCGATATCAGAACTTTTTCCGCTGCGTTTCAGCGATGGCGGCAAAAGGGCTTCCCCCCGCGGTTCGTCACGGTGAGCGCGGATGCGCAGAGCAGAAGCGAAGCGCGAAGCCCGCTCATAAAACCGGCATAATTCATATTATGAAGTGAGTGCAGAATAGGGCGGATCGCGGTTCACCGCCGCGGATTCAGGCTAATATGTCGTCATATCCGGCTGTTTATGCTGAAATATATTGCCTGGCGAAATTTATTATCTATATCTATTCTTTCCGGGCATACGCGCGGCGCGGCGGGTCAGGCGGCCAACAGACCCCGATAGACGGGCCTCTCAGCCACATCGCGCGTCGCAAAGGAACGAGCCGCTGAATAACCTGAACGAAAATAAGATTATTCTCACTTCTAACTGTTGGTAAAAGGGAGTTGTGTGTATTCTTTTACGTGACAGTGAATTTAAGAATTTGGCGGGCAGATGCCCGGGCAGTATCCGTGTATTATCAGTTCCAATGGATTTGTGACATGTATAATTTTGCAAAACCGCGTGTTTTGCAACCAAACAGGTGAAGATGAATATGGCGAATTTGAAAGCGGTTATTCCGGTCGCAGGACTAGGCATGCATATGCTGCCGGCCACAAAGGCAATTCCAAAGGAGATGCTGCCGATCGTTGATAAGCCAATGATTCAGTACATCGTTGACGAAATCGTCGCCGCCGGGATCAAAGAGATTGTTCTGGTGACGCACTCCTCGAAGAATGCAGTGGAAAACCACTTCGACACCTCCTACGAGCTGGAAGCCCTGCTGGAACAGCGCGTGAAGCGCCAGCTGCTGGCGGAAGTGCAGGCCATTTGCCCGCCGGGCGTGACCATCATGAACGTGCGTCAGGCGCAGCCGCTGGGCCTGGGCCACTCCATCCTCTGCGCCCGCCCGGTAGTCGGCGACAACCCGTTTGTGGTGGTCCTGCCGGATATCATCCTTGACGGCGGCACCGCTGACCCGCTGCGCTATAACCTCGCCGCTATGATCGCCCGCTTTAACGAGACCGGCCGCAGCCAGGTGCTGGCGAAACGCATGCCGGGCGATCTCTCCGAATACTCCGTCATCCAGACCAAAGAGCCGATGGTGGCTGAAGGCCAGGTGGCGCGTATCGTCGAGTTTATTGAAAAACCGGACGAACCGCAGACCCTGGACTCCGATCTGATGGCGGTGGGGCGCTACGTGCTGTCAGCGGATATCTGGGCCGAACTGGAACGTACCGAGCCGGGCGCATGGGGCCGTATCCAGCTGACCGACGCCATTGCCGAACTGGCGAAGAAGCAGTCCGTCGACGCGATGCTGATGACCGGCGAAAGCTACGACTGCGGTAAGAAAATGGGCTACATGCAGGCCTTCGTTACCTACGGAATGCGTAACCTGAAAGAAGGCGCCAAATTCCGCGAAAGCATTAAAAAACTGCTGGCCTGAGTGCCAGCCTGAAACCGAGCGGCAAGGCTGAAGCATTCGTCCTGCCGCTCATAACGTTATGCAGAAATTATTCATAACGTGAATGTTATAACGATTGTAAAGAAACGTATGGCTTCGGAGACTTCTGGTAGTTTGTCTCTGGCCTCTGTGGTGCAATGGTCGGAGTAGCGGCAATAATGCTTTATGAATAGTCACTTAGTGCGACAATTCCTAAAGCGAAGGGAAAGCGGTCAACGACAGCCAAAAATAAAACTTGACTGCGATCATGTTTCCGCTTTAAACATCTCACTTGCATGCATAAAAATGTGAAATGAATTGGCATGCGAGCTGGTACAGACATTACGGATAATCCCTGAGCACGGCAGTGGACATCATCGAAGGATCACAGGTATATGAACTGGCAACTCATCTCATTTTTTGGCGATAGCACCGTTTTGCTGCCCAGCGCAGCGGCGCTGTTTATTGTCCTGATGCTGCGTAAAACGTCGCGGTTGCTGGCGTGGCAGTGGAGTTTGCTGTTCGGCATCACCGGCGCTATCGTCTGCGCCTCCAAACTGGCCTTTATGGGCTGGGGTCTGGGTATTCGCAAGCTGGATTACACCGGCTTCAGCGGCTACTCCGCGCTCTCCGCGGCCTTCTGGCCTATCTTTCTGTGGCTGCTCAGCGCTCGTTTTTCCGCGGGTTGGCAAAAAGCAGCCGTCGCCACCGGCTATATTCTGGCCGCCGTGGTGGGCTATTCGCGGCTGGTCATCCATGCGCATTCCGTCTCGGAAGTGATTGCTGGCCTGCTGCTGGGCGCTGCTGGCAGCGCTTTGTTCCTGCTGCTGCAAAAACGCACTTCTGACTGCGATTATAAGACAGTACCCTGGGGTGGAATTGCATGCTTGGTAATGGTCCCACTGATACTGTTGCATAGCGGCAGTAAAGCGCCGACACAGACCCTGCTGGGGCAAATCGCCACCGCAATTGGGCCGCTGGATAAACCTTTTACCAGAGAGGACCTGCATAAGCAGGCCTGGTAATCGCCATTTGTTTTACAGGGGAAATTAAGTTTTCGCCGGTTAATTAGACAAATCAGAAAATAATCTACTATATACCCGGTAATTGATAATTCATATTTATGAAATAATGAAGTGCTACTACATTGTTAATGCATATTGCCTGGATATAGCCGTGATCAGACGTTTCTTAAATGCGCTGAGAAAGGACCTGGAGCACGTCTGCTGAATATTCCGTTACCAGGAAACTATTAGAAATTGTAGTTGACTTAGAGGCCATCATCTGATTTTTGAATGACGCGACCTTAACATAAAAGATCTTGTTTTACAGATGGTTAGCTTCTTACTTGATAGGTTGGCAACAACGGGACACTGTCTGGCCGTTTAACTTAGTGAATAATCTTAAGTGTTGACCGCTTATTTTTTCCAATAGAAGGGCAGGCGCTATTAATTGGCAGATATTCGGTAACAAGACTCCCAATTGTGACCGAAATCCCGTAAACTTAACGCCGCAAAAATAATGGCCTGACCATTTATCACCCGCAGGCCGATTAAATACGCCGTTCAGGTAGTCAGTGCGCTGGTAGCTGTTAAGCCAGGGGCGGTAGCGTCGCTGAAATCGCCTTCTGCACCACAAAACGTCTTCTTTGAACGACTATAAAAATCGACGTACTCTGGGTGATCAACACCATGGGATATCCCAGATATCCGCATAAATGGAGTCAGGAGCGGCTGTTTAAATCGCCTGTATACCAACTTTCCCGTCTCATCGATAGCCTGTACGGTAAAATTCGCCTACATTGTGAGCTGGGTGAATGTTATAAAGGTGACAAGCAGCTTAGGGTAACTGTACTTGCCTCGCCGGTGTTGCACAGTGAAGTCAGCTGGTGCCGCGAGCGCTTTCTATCTTGCTATTCCCCTCATTCTCATTGAGATACGACAGCGGGGCTGAAAATGGATCTTGTACAATGATAAAAATTGCGCGCATTGCCGTGACGCTGGGCTTGCTTTCCACACTGGGAGCTCAGGCTTACGCGGCCGGGTTAGTAGTAAATGATAACGATCTGCGTAACGACCTTGCCTGGCTTTCCGATCGCGGGGTCATCCATCTGAGCCTGTCGACCTGGCCGCTAAGCCAGGAAGAGATTACCCGGGCGCTAAAAAAGGCCAAACCTTCTTATTCTTCTGAGCAAGTGGTTCTGGCACGTATCAACCAGAGACTGTCTGCTTTAAAAGCCGATTTCCGGGTTACCGGCTACACTTCAACCGACCAGCCGGGCACCCCGCAAGGGTTTGGCCAGACGCAGCCGGCAGATAACTCATTAGGCTTGGCGTTCAATAACAGCGGTGAGTGGTGGGATGTCCACCTCCAGGGTAACGTCGAAGGGGGAGAGCGGATCAGCAACGGATCGCGCTTTAATGCCAACGGCGCCTATGGCGCGGTGAAATTCTGGAACCAGTGGCTCTCCTTTGGCCAGGTACCGCAGTGGTGGGGACCTGGGTATGAAGGTAGCTTGATCCGCGGGGATGCGATGCGTCCAATGACCGGCTTCCTAATGCAGCGAGCCGAGCAGGCGGCGCCAGAGACCTGGTGGTTACGCTGGGTGGGGCCATGGCAGTATCAGATCTCGGCCAGCCAGATGAATCAATATACCGCGGTACCCCATGCCAAAATTATCGGCGGTCGTTTTACTTTCTCTCCTTTCCAGTCTTTAGAATTAGGCGCATCGCGTATTATGCAGTGGGGTGGGGAAGGCCGACCGCAATCATTTAGCAGTTTCTGGGATGGCTTTACCGGGAAAGACAATACTGGGACAGCCAACGAACCCGGAAATCAGCTGGCTGGTTTTGATTTTAAATTTAAACTCGAGCCAACACTTGGCTGGCCAGTGAGCTTCTACGGGCAAATGATCGGTGAGGATGAGTCCGGCTACCTACCATCAGCGAATATGTTTCTAGGTGGAGTGGAAGGCCACCACGGTTGGGGTAAGGATGCGGTAAACTGGTACATTGAAGCTCATGATACGCGCAGCAATATGAGTCGAACCAATTACAGCTATAACCATCATATCTATAAGGATGGCTATTACCAACAAGGGTATCCGCTTGGTGATGCGATGGGGGGGGATGGTCAGCTCATCGCAGGGAAAGTTGAGCTTATTACAGAGGATAACCAACGCTGGAGTACGCGTCTGGTATATGCCAAAGTTAACCCGGAGAATCAATTGATCAACAAAGCTTTCCCACATGCTGATACCTTGAAAGGTGTACAGCTGGGCTGGAGCGGGGATGTTTATCAGTCGGTCCGACTGAACACTTCTTTGTGGTACACCAATGCAAACCACAGCGACAGCGATGACGTTGGGGCCAGCGCAGGGATAGAGATACCGTTTAGTTTATAAGGCTGAATGCTGAAAACAGGGGAGAGGGTGGTAGTGCTGGAGGATGCAGTCAGCTCTTTTCTCTCCAAAGCCGGCAAGGAAGCAATGGCTATGACAGCTGCTCAGGAATTGGCAAATTTTGATTTACTGATGATGTGACATTATGAAGAAAAAACTTGTTAGATTTTCGGCATTAGCGTTGGCAATTGGGTTTTTATCGGGTTGTACAATTATTCCAGGTCAGGGACTAAATAGTCTACGTAAGAACGTGGTTGAACTCCCGGATAGCGACTACGATCTAGATAAGCTAGTCAATGTTTACCCTATGACTCCAGGGCTTATCGATCAGCTTCGTCCAGAGACCGTTCTTGCTCGTCCCAACCCACAGCTGGATAATTTACTTCGTAGTTATGAATACCGTATTGGGGTGGGTGACGTGCTGATGGTTACCGTATGGGACCATCCGGAACTCACAACGCCTGCAGGTCAATATCGTAGCGCTAGTGACACCGGTAACTGGGTGAACTCCGACGGCACCATTTTCTACCCATATATCGGTAAGGTGCAGGTGGCGGGGAAAACACTGAGCCAGGTACGCCAAGATATAGCAAGCCGTTTGACCACTTATATTGAAAGTCCTCAGGTGGATGTAAGCGTTGCGGCGTTTCGATCCCAGAAAGTTTATGTTACAGGTGAAGTTGCAAAATCAGGACAACAACCGATAACAAATATTCCTTTAACAGTTATGGATGCAATCAATGCTGCTGGCGGTCTTGCTCCTGATGCGGACTGGCGAAATGTTGTATTAACTCATAACGGTAAAGATACTAAAGTTTCTTTGTATGCATTAATGCAAAAAGGTGATTTGACTGAGAACCATTTGCTGTTCCCTGGAGATATTCTATTTGTTCCCCGAAATGATGATCTGAAAGTGTTTGTCATGGGCGAAGTGGGTAAACAAAGCACCATGAAAATGGATCGGAGTGGAATGACTTTAGCGGAAGCATTAGGTAACGCCGAAGGCATGTCTCAAGCATTCAGCGACGCCACAGGGGTATTTGTCATTCGCCAACTAAAAGGTGATAAGCAGGGTAAAATAGCAAATGTTTATCAACTTAATGCGCAAGATGCTTCTGCTATGGTTCTTGGCACTGAGTTTCAGTTACAACCATATGATATTGTGTATGTGACAACTGCACCTTTGGTTCGTTGGAATCGCGTAATTTCGCAACTTGTACCAACTATTTCTGGTGTACACGATATGACTGAAACCGCAAAATTCATTAAGGATTGGCCATAAATGTTTGATTCAATTCTTGTCGTCTGTACAGGGAACATATGTCGCTCTCCCATTGGTGAAAGATACTTGCGAAAATATCTACCGACAAAAAAAATAGACTCGGCCGGAACTGGAGCATTAGTGGATCGTTCCGCAGATCCGAGTGCTGAAAAAATAAGTTTGCAAAACGATCTCTCGCTAGCGGGTCATAAAGCTAGACAATTTACATCTGAATTAGCGAGAAAATATGAGTTGATATTAGTCATGGATAAAACTCATATTGAAGAAATTGGAAAGTTAGCTCCTGAAGCTAGAGGTAAAACAATGCTTTTTGGTCATTGGATGAATCATCGGGAGATTCCTGATCCGTATCGTAAAAGTGACGAAGCATTCGCATCTGTATATCAATTAATCAAACTAGCTGGCGATAGCTGGATTGAAAAATTAAGCTCATAAGATCAGGAACAATTTCATGTCATCGGGAAATAAACAAACCAATACAAAAGAAGCAGATGAAATAGATTTAGGCCGTATCATCGGTGAGTTAATTGATCATCGTAAGCTAATTATTTCAATAACTGCATTATTTACGTTATTAGCCTTAGTCTATGCTATTTTTTCAACCCCAATTTATCAAGCTGACGCGTTGGTCCAAGTAGAGCAAAAACAAGCGAACGCCATATTAAGTAATTTGAGTCAAATGTTACCTGATAGTCAGCCACAATCCGCTCCGGAGATTGCGCTGTTACAATCACGAATGATTTTAGGTAAAACTGTCGATGACTTGAATTTACAAATTCGTGTGCAAGAGAATTATTTTCCTCTATTTGGACGAGGTTGGGCAAGAATCTCTGGTAAAAAAGAGTCAGAAGTTAAAATTTCCAATCTCTACATACCGAAAAAGGACGGTGATACTCCTCAGGTTAACTTGATAGTTCAGGATGAAAAAAATTATATAATTGAAACGGATGACTTCAAGTTTAAAGGTGTTGTTGGAGAATTAGTTGAGGAGAAAGGCATTTCGATCAAAGTTGACAGTATATCTGCTCAACCCGGCACTTCTTTTACAGTATCCTATGTTAGCAAACTGAAAGCAATTTCGGATATCCAAGAACAATTAACAGTTTCTGATCAAGGAAAAGACACGGGGATATTAATATTATCTTTAATAGGTGATAATCCAAAACTAATTGAGGATATTATTGATAGTATTAGTAATAATTATCTAGCTCAGAACATATCTAGACAAGCTGCGCAAGATGAAAAAAGTTTAGAGTTTCTGAGCGCTCAATTACCTAAAGTTAGAAATGAATTGGATAATGCAGAAGATAAATTAAATCTTTACAGACGCCAAAATGATTCAGTTGATCTATCCTTAGAAGCTAAATCAGTATTGGATCAAATTGTAAATGTTGATAATCAATTAAATGAATTGACATTTAGAGAGTCAGAAATATCACAACTTTACACAAAAGAGCATCCTACATATAAGGCATTGATGGAAAAAAGGAAAACATTACAGGATGAGAAAGGAAAACTAAATAAGCGTGTGGCTGCTATGCCAGAAACGCAACAGGAAATACTCCGTTTAAGTCGCGATGTCGAGTCTGGCCGAGCTGTATACATGCAGTTGTTGAACAGACAGCAAGAATTAAACATTGCCAAATCCAGTGCCATTGGAAATGTGAGAATTATCGACAATGCCGTTACTCAGCCAAAGCCAATAAAACCTAAAAAAGCCATTATTGTGCTTCTTGGGATAATAGGTGGTGGGGTTGTGTCAATTGGACTGGTCTTTTTACAAATCTTCCTTAGAAGAGGGATTGAGTCACCAGAGCAACTAGAAGAAATCGGGATTAATGTCTATGCTAGTATTCCTGTAGCAGAAGCCTTTTCTAAACAAGCAATGCAGGCAGCAAAAACTATTAGTGTTAAAAAGAAAGCTAATAGTGAATATTCTGCTGGATTTTTAGCTGTAGAGAACCCTGCAGATCTTGCAATAGAAGCTATAAGGGGATTAAGAACAAGCCTTCATTTTGCAATGTTAGAATCACGCAACAAAATCCTTATGATATCTGGTGCTAGCCCGAACGCAGGTAAGACTTTTGTTAGTACTAATTTAGCTGCAGTAATCGCGCAAACTGGGAAGAAAGTACTCTTCGTCGATGCGGATCTACGCAAAGGGTATACGCATAAATTATTTAATGTATCAAACGACAATGGGTTGTCAGGAATACTTTCAGGTACAGTAACCGTCGATAAGGCTGTTAAACGATTGAAAGAGCCTGGTTTTGATTTTATATCACGAGGTATAGTACCTCCAAATCCAGCTGAATTATTGATGAACTCGAAGTTCAATGAACTTTTAGATTGGGCTAATCACAATTACGACTTAATCATTATTGATACGCCGCCTATTCTAGCAGTAACTGATGCAGCAATAATTGGCAATTATGCGGGGACAACAATGCTAATTGCAAGATTTGAATTAAATACTGCGAAAGAGATTGAAGTTAGTTATAAACGTTTTGAACAAAGCGGCGTGAAAGTTAAAGGATGTATTTTAAATGGAGTAGTTAAAAAAGCAAGTAGTTACTATAGTTACGGGTACAATCATTACGGTTATAGCTATACAGATAAAAAATAATCAAAAGGGGGCATATCAACATTGAAAGATATGCCTTACCTGATTTTTTCTTAATAGGTAAAAACCATATAAATGTTATAACTATTAACCGCGGACACAAAGATGAGTGGTAAAAAAGTCGCGAAAAATGCTTTCATGCTTTATATACGCATGAGCATAATGCTGCTAGTAAATTTGTATATGTCGAGAGTTGTATTAAATACTTTAGGTGTTACAGATTTTGGCATATATAATGTTACTGGTGGTGTTGTATTGATGTTTTCTTTTATCAGCAACACTATGGCTAGCGCATCTCAAAGATTTTATTCATATGAGATAGGTAAAGGTAATAGTGAAAAACTAAAAGGACTATTTTCAGCAACGTTTATTATATATCTATCCTTCGCAATCATCATCTTTATACTAGCAGAGACAATTGGCTATTGGTTTGTCAGTAATCATTTAAATATTCCTGCTGAACGATATGATGCAGCGAAATTTGTATATCATGCGTCAATCTTCACATTTATTTTTACGATCATTAGAGTGCCATTTACATCTTTTATTATTGCTAAGGAAAGAATGAGCTTTTTTGCCTGGAGTAGTATCATTGAGGCGTTGCTTAAACTTTGTTTGGCTTTTACAATTGTATATATTTCATTTGATAAACTGGAACTTTATGCATTATTAATGCTATTTGTTTCTGTGGTAATAACTTTTTGGTACTATATTTTTTGCAAGTTAGCATTTATAGAAACTAAGTTAATGCTTGTGAAAGAAAAAAAAATATTCTCAGAATTAACTAGCTACGCTGGCTGGAATTCCTTCACTTCAATTGCAAATATAATGGTAGACCAAGGAATTAATATAACATTGAATATATTTTTTGGTCCTGTGGTTAACGCTGCAAGAAGTATTTCTTATCAGATAAAGGCTCAAGTTACCACGTTTGTTGGCAACGTTCAGATGGCCGCAAACCCTCATATAATTAAGTTATATGCTGAGGGTAAATATAATGAAATGGAAAATATTGTACTGCTAAGTTCACGTGTTACGTACTATTTTATGTTTGTGGTTGCACTTCCATTTCTGCTTGAGACAGATATTATATTGAAGTGGTGGTTAATTAATATTCCTCCTCATACGGTATTATTTTGTCAGTTAGTAATTGTAAATATTTTGATTGAAACTATTTCTGGCACAGTAACTTCTGCCATCCAAGCAACAGGTAAAATAAGAAAATATCAAACGATTGTTGGTTGCATCCTGCTGACATCTGTCCCTCTTGCATACATGTTATTAAGTTTTGGGTTATCACCTGAAATTACAGTTATTCTTACTTGTATCCTTTCATTAATTTGTGTAGCAGTCAGATTATTGATCTACCGAGAATTATTAAAAACAAGAATAACTATTTACTTCAAAAA
Source organism: Klebsiella sp. P1927 (assembly GCF_018204675.1). Taxonomy (NCBI): domain Bacteria; kingdom Pseudomonadati; phylum Pseudomonadota; class Gammaproteobacteria; order Enterobacterales; family Enterobacteriaceae; genus Klebsiella; species Klebsiella sp. P1927. The sequence continues at coordinate 1,448,344 of NZ_CP073377.1, forward strand.
AGTAATTTTTAGTTGTATGAGTGTATCTATAATTGCATCAGTTATTCCAATATTAGCTAAAAATTATTTGTTAGAAGGGCAGGGTGTAGTCTCGTTTATATTTATATCCATGCTTTGTTTAATTTGTACGATAACAACAATTATTATAATTGGTATAACAAACGAAGAGCGAGCTTTTTTATTTAATAAATTTTTAAAAATTCTTAAAAAGAAAGGTTAATACAATGAAAGAAGTTAAAGTACATTGGTGTAATATTGAAAACTTTGGTGATGCACTTAATCCTTATCTGATATCAAAAATATCGGGGCTACCTGTAAAATATAGAAACTATAAGACACCATCATACTATAAAGAATTAAGGTCATTGGCAAAATGTATTTTAACTTTCAAAAAATACGATTTTAATCGGATGTTACCCTATAATAGGCGTGAGAGTGTTGTATTAGGAATAGGCTCTTTACTTGATCGTTCACGTAGTAACTTTTCTGTTTGGGGTAGCGGCTATATGAACAATTTTGAGAGGGCCGAAGGTGGTACATTGCATGCGGTGAGAGGTAGATTTTCGGCAGAAAAGCTTATGAAAGAAGGATTCCCATACTGTTCTGTTTGGGGTGATCCGGGCTTACTTTTACCAAGGGTGTATTGCCCTAAAAAGAATAAACATTATAAGGTGGGTATTATACCTCATCTTAAAGACTATGATTATTTTAAAAATAAATATAGAAGCAATAAAAATATAAAAGTTATAGATCTGAAAACTAAAGATATAGAGTTTGTTGTCGATGAGATAATTTCTTGTGAATATATCCTATCAACTTCTCTGCATGGAGTCATTGTGGCCCAAGCATATGATATACCAACATTGTGGATTAAACATAATGATATAAATACTGATGGTATAAAATTCTATGATTATTTTGATTCTGTGGGCATTAAACCATATGATGGTTTTGAGGACTATGAATCTTTAATAAATGATTATGAATCGGCATTTGTAAAACATGCCAACATTAGTAAGATCACGACAGATCTTAAAAAAATGCAAGATAACTTATTATCGGTTGCTCCTTTCCCAGTGCTCGATAAATTTAAATGATACTTAAAGGTTAAAACCATGGTGATTTTTAGAATTATCAGAAAATTAATAGTCTATGGGACTGGGCGAAAAGAGGGGACGAAATTATATGATGGTTATGTGCAACTAAATGGCCAAGAGGCAAATGATTATATTTCAAAGATCATTGCAAGCCAAAAACCAGTTATGGTAGCTAAATTTGGCACTATTGAATTGAATGCACTAGTATCTCATTTATGTAATAAACAAGAATCCTACAGTTTAAAAGATTATGTTGATTACTTTCGAGGTGAAAAACCAACTCTGTGGTGGAAGATAAAAATCGATTCATTATGCAGTAATGCCGGCTTCTTCCCTAATGATAGCTCATTATTAGAAAATTTTTATCAAGTTTATCATCAGGCAATTAAAAATATCGACGTGCTTGGCAGTTATATTTATAATGAAAAGTATTTTGCCCAAGATTTAGTAAATTCAGTTAAAGTTGACTTAGATGGTTACTACGCCCCTTTTTTATATAATCGACCATGGACCAAAAAATTAGAAGGGCGTAAAGTTTTAGTTATCCATCCATTCATTGATGAAATAAAAAGACAATATGCGAATCGGGAAAAAATATGGTCAGACACAGATGTATTACCTAACTTCGAACTACTGACATACAAACCAATAGTTTCGATGCTAGATAAGAAAACTGAATTTAAAAATTGGTTCGAAGCGTTAGAAAAAATGCAAAGCGATATCAAAAAAATTGATTTCGATGTTGCAATAATTGGCTGTGGCGCTTACGGTTTGCCTTTAGCATCATTTGTTAAGAATTTAGGTAAGCAATCTATTCATCTAGCAGGATGGACCCAAGTTCTATTTGGAATTAAAGGAAAGCGGTGGGATGATTTGCCACAAATTAGTAAGTTTTATAATGACCATTGGATACGGCCAGGACAAAATACAAAAGTTGAGGGTTTTACAAAAATTGAAAATGGATGCTATTGGTAATGTCGAAATTTTAAAGCATAATAATAAATAATAAAATTACTTAAAGAGATTTGTGATGAAAATAAACAAAAACAATTTCGGGATCTATATGCTATATGTATATCCCGTGATTTTTTATCAATTCTATCATTATATTAGCATTAATGTGACAATTGCAAAATTATTGTTTTTTGCAATGATTTCGGGATTGATCGTTTATTTGATGCCAAGTCTCTTTAAAATAAAGAGAAAATCTAAATATGAAATCCCATTTCGTCTTTTACTTTTAATTATCGTATTTTCCATGTTCAGTTCCTTACTATTTTGGGGGCAGGATATAATATTATCTTTTAGGGCTACGGCACCATATTTAGGTCTAATATATTTTTTCCTTTTAATGAAAGTAAGGCCAGAAAAAGAACAATTAGAGAGAATTGCATTTCTTTTTTGCTGTATTTATATTGTTTTATGGTGTTATGGTATGATAAAAGCACCACAAGTGATATTCAGTTCCGACCCTGATGCAGGTATTGATGATAGTCGTGGTATATTTAGGCTATCATTGGAAGGTAAGGGTTTTTTAGTCCTTGGCTTTTTTATTGCTGTGACTAAATATGTTTATGAAAGATATGTAAAATGGCTTGTGTGTTTCGTGTTTTTATTTGCAATAATTATATTGCAAGTGGCACGCCAAATGATTCTGTTTAGCTTTTTGATTTCTGCTGTATATTTATTAAGAAAAACAAAATGGCTTTGGATGATAGTTGCTCTGGCTACTCTCGTTATTATAGTAAATGGGATTAATATTAACATTAACGATGATGGTTTGGTCAGTAGGCTAATCTACATCAGTACCAAACAGTTGCAAGAACACAATACAGGTAACGAGAATGTCAGGCTTTTAGAATATCAATATTTTTTAACTTCCTATTCTAAAAATATATTTACTGATATTTTTGGTAATGGCGTTCCACATGTAGAATCCCTATATGGTCATAAAGAAGTAAACATTAAGGAACAGTTTGCTTATTTCTTGAGTGATGTTGGATATGCTGAAGTCTTCATTCGATTTGGGTTTATTGGGTTATTTTTATATATACTAATGTTCCTGCGCGCGGCTAAACAATCTGTCTCCTCAGATATTGTCTATGCAAAAATGTTTATCATTTATATTGCATGCGTGTCTGTAACTTCTTCTTGGATATTCAAAGACATAATTCCAATATGTATTTCTTTTTATCTCTTAGAAATGGATAATCTTAGTAGGCTTAATAAGCTTAAAAAATAATATTCTTAAAATATCAATTAATAATGGGTAATAGAATGAGTGACATTAAATTCTCGATAGGCATACCAGCTTACAAGGCTAAATATTTATATAATTGTATAGAGAGTATACTTAATCAAACATATACAAATTTCGAGCTGATCATTGTAAATGATGCTTCTCCAGAAGATTTAGACACTATTGTAAGTAGATTTAATGACGAACGTATAATTTATTCAACAAATGAAAAGAATTATGGAGCCGAAGAAGTTATAGGAAACTGGAATAAGTGTCTTTCATTTGCAACTGGTGAATATTTTATTCTCATGGGTGATGATGATACCTTGGACAAGCATTACCTCGAAGAGTTTTATAAAACGATCCAAGAGTATCCAGAGTCTAACGTATTCCATTGTAGATCAAACATAATTGATGAAAATTCGGCTATCATATCATTAACTCAAAGTTGGCCACAACGTGAATCTTTGTTAGATAACATGTGGCATAGATTAAATGGCTTTCGTCAACAGTTTATTTCTGATTTTGTATATAAACGTAATTTCCTCATTGAAAATAATGGTTTTTTTTATAATAAGTTAGCGTGGGCCTCAGATGATATTACTGCATATCAAGCAATGCGCGATAATGGGATCATTCACATTAATAAGGCTTTATTAAACTATAGACGAAGTCCAATAACTATTTCATCTTCTGGTTCTGTTGAGTTGAAGCTACAAGCAATTATATATGAATATGATTGGTATAATAAGTTTTTATCGCAATGCTGTAATCTTCAAGAACAAGATGAATTAATAAAACAAATAATTTTAAAAGATTTAAATAAACTAAAAAGGAAAAAAAATATTCATACTTTAGCCTATAGTGGTTTCTTTAATGGGAAAAGCTATTTTTATAATTTTTTATATTGGTTGGCGAAGCGCAAGAAATATAATATTTCATTGAAAGACTATTTCTTTATTAACATTCTCGCTTTAAAGAAAGCAAAAGCAAAGGATAAGTGACATAATGAATATATATTTTTATCCGCCACCACGAAATAATGAAAGAAAAGTAGTTAACAATCCTTATTGTCAGGAATTTATCAATTCCCTAAGTGCTGATTTTAATATCAATAAAAAATCTAAATTTTCTGTAGATATTTTAGATTTATTTTTTTCATCATTTAAAAATGATGTTGTAATTTTGAATTGGATAGAGAATGTTGCGATTAAAAGATTTGCTATAATACAATTTTTTATCGCTGTTTGTATTTTTATCATTCTGAGAGTAAGGAATGTAAAAGTTATATGGATAATGCATAATATTTTCCCGCATAAAGGAAGAAATATACTAGTTAAGTTGATGTTAAACCTATTATATAATCAAAGTGATATAATTATCACTCATTCTAGACAGGCCGAGGTTTTTTTAAGAGATAATAAAGCTATTAAAGGCGAAATTATATTTTCACATCATCCCATTAATGACTCGTTGATAAATAATAACAAATCAGAATCCCGCAGAATTAATAAAGAAAGTAAAAAGTATGATGCAATTATTTGGGGAACTATAGAACCTTATAAAGGAATACTTGAATTTCTAATGTTCTATAGTTCTACAAAAAGAATAAATATCGATAAAATGCTAATAATTGGCAGGTGTAAAAACGAAAGTTATTTTCAGGAACTTTTGAAGTACTGCCCGAATAATATTGAAATACACAATAGGAAAGTCGATTTTTCAGAATTATCTGTGCTAATTGAAGACAGTAAGTGCGTGCTTTTTCCTTACAAGTCAGGTTCTATTTCAAGTTCTGGTGCATTAATGGATACCATTGCTTTAGGTGGAGTTGCTATTGGACCTGATGTTGGGGCATTCAAAGATCTGGAAAAAGAAGGGGTATGCAAGACTTTTTCTGATTATTCTGAAATTTCCAGCCTAATAGAAAATATAGAAGATATAAAACCTGATAATTTGTCTAACTTTATCAAAAATAATACATGGAAAAATTTTGGTGATCATATTTCTATGCGTATTAAAAGAATATGCACTAATAAATAGGAACTATCATGAAGAAAACAATATTTGTTGACCATACATCTCGTATTGGGGGGGCTCAACTTTCTTTATTTGATATAGCTCTTTACTTGAAAGAAAACTCCTCAGTTTTACTCTTCGGAGATGGTGAGTTTTACAAAATGCTTCAAGACAAAAATGTGGATGTAAAACTATATGATTTAGAAAAAATATTATATCCATTAAAAAGAGATGTTAGTATATTAAAGGTTTGCAAGTCTGCTTTTTCATTGGCTTTAAGATTATTTACCATCAGAAAACTATTGAAGCAGTATGACATCGTATATACAAATTCTTTTAAATCGTATGTAATATCTTCTTTAAGTCTTCTGGGTATCAAAAGAAAGGTCATCCTTCACTTGCGAGACGCACTGACAAAAGATAATTTTTCGCCAATAGTTATAAAAACTGTTATTAATTTTACAAAAATATTCCATACAAATGTCATTGCAAATTCTTCTTATACCAAAGAGTGCTTTGTATCGTCTGGGGGTAATAGTAAACAATGTACAGTTATATTAAATGCGGTTAACAGCAATGAATTTTTAGATATTAGTGAAATTGATTTCCATGGTGAGTATTTAAATATATTATCTTTAGGTCGCATATCTCCTTGGAAAGGTCAGCATATTGTAATCGAAGCAATTAAAGATCTCGAATTCGTAAAACTCAGAATTGTTGGTTCTGCAAATTTCGGAGAGGATGACTATTTTAATTATTTAAAAAAACTGGTATCAGATTATAATTTGCAACATAGAGTAGAGTTTTGTCCTTTCTCTTTAGATATTAAAGACCATCTTTCATGGTGTAGTGTATTTATACATTCTTCAACTTCTCCAGAACCATTTGGACGAGTTGTCGTTGAGGGGATGCTTGCCGGTCGTGTTGTTATCGCGACTGATTCTGGTGGTGTACCTGAAATAATCAATAATGAATCTTATGGCATATTAGTTCCGCCAGGAGATATAACAAGGCTTAATAAAGCAATCAATGACATTTATCTTGATAAAGATAAATATAAAATTGTTGCCAATAAAGGGAAAGAGAAGGCGATTAAAGACTTTTCATTACCTGTTTTGTATACCAATATTACAAGCTATCTCAATAATCTTAAATAATCTATCTGCTATGCAGATGAGGCTTATATGTCAAAATGGTTTGTATGTATTTGCTGTGTGTGTTATTTCTCCGTAAGTTATGCGCAAGAATTTAACCTTGGAATTGCGGCTCATTTATTGTCAAACAATCCTTCTTCTTTAAACCCAAATACAGCCAATACCAAAATAAAAGCGGCAGGTATTAGGTATGTAAGAATGGATGCTTTATGGCGCGATGTTGAAATCAATAAAGGCCAATTAGCAATCCCGAAAAAATGGGATGAAGTAATAAATGAGCAAAAAAAATTAGGTTTAGAGCCTATTTTAATACTAGCTTATGGCAATAAGAATTATCAAAATGGAGATAAACCGACAGATAAAGACAGCATTGATGCTTATGTCAGATATGCATCATATGTGGTGAATCATTTTAAAGGACGCGTTAAATATTATCAAATATGGAATGAATGGAATGGTACAGCCGGAGCAACTTCAGTAGGTAGCGTTCGCGATTATAAGATATTAGTTAAAGCTGCGTATCCGGTCATAAAAAAAATAAATCCTGCGTCTGTTATCATTACGGGTGAGTTTTCTAATGGTGCCTTTAATAAAGAGTTGGGGCTTACTTCTGAGGATTTCTTGAGAGTCTTTTTGTCTCAGGATATGGTCAACTATACTGATGTAATCGGTATTCATCCTTATGTTGTATATAGGACCCCACCATATAATGGCTACTGGGCCTATTTGTCACAAATAAAATATGCATCTAGTCTTGTTAAACAGAGTAGAGGATTCTCTAATAAACCTCTTTTTATTACAGAAATAGGCTGGAGCACAGCAAGCTCTAATAAAGGTGTTAGTGAAAAATCACAAAGCCAATTTATTACTAATGCTATTTGTGATGCAAAGAAAATTGGTATTTCTGCCGTCATTATTTATCAGATACGGGATGGGCTACCAAATAATTCACATCCTACAGAACCGGGGTTTGGTATTTATAAGTATAATTGGGATGAAAAACCAATTATAAGTTCCCTTAAAAGTAAAGGTTGCTGGTAAACGTAGGTTTAATACTGTCTTTCTATGATATAGAACCTTTTAACAAAATTTTATGATGTGTTAGGATTTGTTATGTCACAAAAACCGAATGTTGGAATTGTTGCAGATTGGCTGGTAACTTATGCAGGTGCTGAACGTGTAATAAAAGAATTTCTGGATATTTTTCCAGAATCAGAACTATACTCTATTGTCGATTTTTTGCAACCTGAAGCTCGGAATGAATTACATGGAAAACACGCAGTAACATCATTCATTCAAAATTTACCAAAATCCAAAAACAATTATCAAAAGTATTTGCCATTAATGCCTTTAGCGATTGAGCAATTGGATGTTTCTTCACATGATATTATTCTCTCTAGTAGTCATGCTGTTGCTAAAGGTATTTTAACCGGTCCAGATCAATTACACATAAGTTATGTCCATTCACCAATACGTTATGCATGGGACTTACAACACCAATATCTACGGGAAGCTGGCTTTAATAAAGGAATTAAAGCTTCTATTGTAAAATACTTATTGCATAAAATTAGGCTTTGGGATTATCGAACGGCAAATGGAGTTGATCATTTCATTGCAAACTCCCAGTTTATATCTAGGCGTATCAAAAAAGTATATAATCGTGAGTCCACGGTCATCTACCCTCCTGTAGACGTAGAACGATTTACTCTTAATGATAAAAAAGAAGATTATTACTTTACTGCATCAAGAATGGTACCATATAAGCGTATAGACTTGATTGTTGAAGCGTTTTCTAAAATGCCTGAAAAAAAACTGATTGTTATAGGTGATGGCAGTGAAATAGGTAAGGTAAAGTCTAAAGCTTCAAAAAACGTTGAAATCTTGGGATATCAACCAAATCATATTATGTTAGAGCATATGCAAAATGCAAAAGCTTTCGTCTTTGCAGCGGAAGAAGATTTCGGTATAACCCCCGTTGAAGCTCAGGCTTGCGGGACCCCTGTTATTGCATTTGGAAAAGGAGGTTCACTGGAAACAATCCGTCCTTTAGGAGTAGACAATCCAACAGGTTTATTTTTCAGTGAACAAACCATTGAATCAATTATTAGTCAAGTAAATGCTTTCGAACGAAATGTTGAAATTTTCGAACCTGAAAACTGTCGTTTGAATTCTCTTAGATTTTCATCATTACGATTTAAAAACGAAATGGATAATTTCATTAATGACAAGTGGTTAAAATTTCAGGAATCTAAAAAAATCACTTATTAAAAGCTTTGGGGTTAAAAGATATATATGCTTAAACAATACCCTGCCATGGTTATGGTGAGATTTCTATGAAAACTTTCACGCATCGTGCTCGTGCAAATGCTAATGCATCTTTAATATCAATGGTTCAAAGATTTTCAGATATATCTATTGTTTTCCTTGGCTTATATTTAGTGTGTGTTTTCAGTGGGGTTGACTTCGGATATAAAGATCTTGTAATTGCTTTGTCGGTAATAGTGATTTTCCAAATGATAGGTGGTATTACTGACTTCTATCGTTCTTGGCGTGGTGTTAAAATTTCAACTGAATTAATTCTTATCCTTAAAAATTGGTCTCTTAGTTTTTTATTAACACTGGGTATAGTATCACTTACGCCATCTTTCGATATTCCATTTCATGTGTTAATAATTTGGTTTGTTTTTGTTACGGTGGGGTTTGTTTTTTGCCGCTCTGGAATTCGATTATGTGCAGGATTTCTAAGAAAATTAGGCTATAACAACCGTATTGTTGCTGTTGTTGGGGCAACTCCTGTAGGTATCAACTTACTTAAAGGGTTTATGGAGGAGCCTTGGTTAGGTTTTGTAGTTAAGGGAATATATGATGATAATGCGCAAATAGATTTAGATGGTGTTCCTTATGGTGGAAATTTGGATGCGCTAATTCATGAAGCAAAAGATGGTAGAATTGATAGAGTTTATATCGCTTTAAACATGAAGGACGAAGCGATAATTAAAAATGTTATTTCTCAATTAACTAATACTACTTGTTCTGTTTTATTAATACCGGATATATTCACATTCAATATTCTGCAGTCACGTACTGAGGAAATTAACGGAGTTCCTGTCGTTCCTCTTTTCGATACGCCTTTGAATGGCATTAATATGGTTTTTAAGCGACTTGAGGATATAATTGTTGCATCGATTATTCTTTTTATTATTTCGCCGATTCTGATTGTCATCGCATGTGCCGTTAAGTTTACCTCACCTGGGCCAGTTATATTTAGACAAATACGATATGGTATGGATGGTAAACCTATTAAAGTTTGGAAATTTAGAAGCATGTCGGTTATGGAAAATGACAGCAGTGTTAAACAAGCAACTAAGAATGATACCAGGGTAACGAAAGTAGGTAGATTTTTAAGAAGTACTTCCTTGGACGAATTACCTCAATTTTTTAATGTTCTTTTTGGCCAAATGTCTGTTGTTGGACCTAGACCTCATGCCGTTGCTCATAACGAACAATATAGATCTTTAATTCAAGGATATATGCTGAGGCATAAAGTTAAACCTGGTATTACTGGTCTTGCACAAATTAATGGATGGAGAGGTGAAACGGATACGCTTGAAAAAATGGAGAAAAGAATTGAGTACGATCTGCTATATATCCGTGGGTGGAGTATTTGGTTGGATTTAAAAATAATTTTTCTAACTGTTTTTAAAGGGTTTATTAATAAGTCTGCATATTGAATTGTACGAATTATGATACTTAATCTTTTTTGTTGAGGTTAAAATCTATCAAAATATCCCTTTTTCAGAGACTTGTTGGTAAATCTGATTCTTCAGTTAGTAATGTGTTCAGAATGTGCATGCTTTATTTTTATTTATAAAGCGCTTATTAATTGTTTTTTATAGTGTTTTTAACCTTGTATAAGCCCAGTTCAGTTCTGATTTTTCAATGTCCTTTCTCTATTATATTTGTCATCTTTGCGCTACCATAGTGATCACTTAAACTGCGAGTATGTCGCAGTGACCACACCTGACAGGAGTATGTAATGTCCAAGCAACAGATCGGGGTTGTCGGTATGGCAGTGATGGGGCGTAACCTTGCGCTGAACATCGAAAGCCGTGGTTATACCGTCTCCGTTTTCAACCGCTCCCGTGAAAAGACCGAAGAAGTTATTGCCGAAAATCCAGGCAAGAAGCTGGTTCCTTACTATACAGTACAAGAGTTCGTTGAATCCCTCGAAACACCACGCCGTATCCTGTTGATGGTGAAGGCCGGGGCTGGCACCGATAGCGCCATCGATTCCCTTAAGCCTTACCTTGATAAAGGCGACATCATCATTGATGGCGGCAATACCTTCTTCCAGGACACCATCCGTCGTAACCGTGAGCTGTCTGCCGAAGGTTTTAACTTTATCGGTACCGGTGTTTCCGGTGGTGAAGAGGGCGCTCTGAAAGGGCCTTCTATCATGCCTGGTGGTCAGAAAGAAGCCTATGAGTTAGTTGCTCCGATTCTGAAGCAGATTGCTGCGGTTGCTGAAGACGGTGAGCCATGTGTGACCTATATCGGTGCTGACGGTGCTGGCCATTATGTGAAGATGGTTCATAACGGCATCGAGTATGGTGACATGCAGCTGATTGCTGAAGCCTATGCGCTGTTGAAAGGCGGTCTGGCACTTTCCAACGAAGAGCTGGCGCAAACCTTCACCGAATGGAACGAAGGTGAACTTAGCAGCTACCTGATCGATATTACCAAAGATATCTTCACCAAGAAGGATGAAGAAGGTAAGTACCTCGTTGATGTCATTCTTGATGAAGCTGCAAACAAAGGTACCGGCAAGTGGACCAGCCAAAGCTCACTGGATCTCGGCGAACCTCTGTCTCTGATCACCGAGTCCGTATTTGCTCGTTACATCTCTTCGCTTAAAGACCAGCGTGTAGCTGCTTCGAAAGTGCTGAGTGGTCCGCAGGCCCAGCCGGCCGGTGATAAAGCTGAATTTATCGAAAAAGTGCGTCGCGCGTTGTACCTCGGTAAAATCGTCTCCTATGCTCAGGGCTTCTCCCAGCTGCGTGCTGCTTCTGATGAATACAACTGGGATCTTAACTACGGCGAGATCGCTAAGATTTTCCGCGCTGGCTGCATTATTCGTGCGCAGTTCCTGCAGAAGATCACCGATGCTTATGCGCAAAACGCTGGCATTGCTAACCTCCTGCTGGCGCCGTACTTCAAACAGATCGCTGATGACTATCAGCAAGCGCTGCGTGATGTCGTGGCTTATGCCGTGCAGAATGGTATTCCGGTACCGACGTTCTCTGCCGCAATTGCCTACTACGACAGCTACCGTTCCGCAGTTCTGCCAGCTAACCTGATTCAGGCGCAGCGTGATTACTTTGGTGCGCACACCTATAAGCGTACTGATAAAGAAGGTGTATTCCACACAGAATGGTTGGAATAAATTTCTTCACACAGTCAGGCCATTTGGCCTGACTGTTTTTAATTTTATATTTAATGTTGCAACCTGACCTTAAGCATTTCCTTTCTAAAAATATTTCTAATATCTAATTTTTAACCTTTTTAAGAATTTGCCATATTTATTATCTTGTACGCCTATATTAATCTGCTTCTGGCCTCAGTAAATTACTGGGTGTTAAATAACAGGGTTTTAATTAAAGGAAATTAATATGTTACTTCCTGTGATAATGGCTGGCGGTACCGGCAGTCGTCTCTGGCCGATGTCTCGCGAGCTTTACCCGAAACAGTTCCTCCGTCTGTTCGGGCAGAACTCCATGCTGCAGGAAACCATCACCCGACTCTCGGGCCTTGAAATCCATGAACCGATGGTCATCTGTAACGAAGAGCACCGCTTCCTGGTGGCCGAACAGCTGCGCCAGCTTAACAAGCTGTCCAACAACATTATTCTTGAGCCGGTCGGGCGCAACACCGCCCCGGCCATCGCCCTGGCGGCCCTTCAGGCCACCCGTCACGGCGATGACCCGCTGATGCTGGTCCTCGCCGCCGACCATATCATCAATAACCAGCCGGTCTTCCACGACGCCATCCGCGTCGCCGAGCAGTATGCCGATGAAGGCCATCTGGTCACCTTCGGTATCGTGCCGAACGCCCCGGAAACCGGCTACGGCTACATCCAGCGCGGTGTGGCCCTCACCGACAGCGCCCATACTCCGTACCAGGTGGCCCGTTTCGTGGAGAAGCCGGACCGCGAGCGCGCTGAGGCCTACCTCGCCTCCGGGGAGTACTACTGGAACAGCGGCATGTTTATGTTCCGCGCCAAAAAATACCTCTCCGAGCTGGCCAAATTCCGCCCGGATATCCTCGAAGCCTGCCAGGCCGCGGTCAATGCCGCCGATAACGGCAGCGACTTCATCAGCATCCCGCATGACATTTTCTGCGAGTGCCCGGACGAGTCCGTGGACTACGCGGTGATGGAGAAAACCGCCGACGCGGTGGTGGTCGGTCTCGATGCCGACTGGAGCGACGTCGGCTCCTGGTCCGCCCTGTGGGAGGTCAGCCCGAAAGATGAGCAGGGTAACGTCCTCAGCGGCGACGCGTGGGTGCACAACAGCGAAAACTGCTACATCAACAGCGACGAGAAGCTGGTGGCGGCCATCGGCGTGGAGAATCTGGTGATTGTCAGCACCAAGGACGCCGTGCTGGTGATGAACCGCGAGCGTTCCCAGGACGTGAAGAAGGCGGTCGAGTTCCTCAAGCAGAACCAGCGCAGCGAGTACAAGCGCCACCGCGAGATTTACCGTCCCTGGGGCCGCTGCGACGTGGTGGTCCAGACCCCGCGCTTCAACGTCAACCGCATCACCGTGAAACCGGGCGGCGCCTTCTCGATGCAGATGCACCACCACCGCGCCGAGCACTGGGTCATTCTCGCCGGCACCGGCCAGGTGACGGTCAACGGCAAGCAGTTCCTGCTGACCGAGAACCAGTCCACTTTTATTCCGATTGGCGCCGAGCACAGCCTGGAAAACCCGGGCCGCATTCCGCTGGAAGTGCTGGAGATCCAGTCGGGGTCGTACCTCGGCGAGGACGACATTATTCGTATTAAAGACCAGTATGGTCGTTGCTAATTTTTCGGGACAAAACGCAGAATGACACAGTTAACATGCTTTAAGGCTTATGACATCCGTGGTGAACTGGGCGAGGAGCTGAACGAGGACATCGCCTACCGTATCGGCCGCGCCTACGGCGAATTTCTGAAACCCGGGAAGATAGTGGTGGGGGGCGATGTGCGCCTCACCAGCGAGTCGCTGAAGCTGGCGCTGGCCCGCGGGCTGATGGACGCCGGCACCGACGTGCTGGATATCGGCCTGAGCGGCACGGAAGAGATTTACTTCGCCACTTTCCACCTCGGGGTGGACGGCGGTATCGAGGTGACGGCGAGCCATAACCCGATGAACTACAACGGCATGAAGCTGGTGCGCGAGAACGCGAAGCCCATCAGCGGCGACACCGGCCTGCGGGATATCCAGCGCCTGGCGGAGGAGAACCAGTTCCCGCCGGTGGACCCGGCGCGTCGCGGGACCCTGCGCCAGATATCGGTGCTGAAGGAGTACGTCGACCACCTGATGGGCTACGTGGACCTGGCGAACTTCACCCGTCCGCTGAAGCTGGTGGTGAACTCCGGCAACGGGGCGGCGGGGCACGTGATTGATGAAGTGGAGAAACGCTTCGCGGCGGCCGGGGCGCCGGTGACCTTTATCAAGGTGCATCACCAGCCGGACGGCCATTTCCCGAACGGTATCCCGAACCCGCTGCTGCCGGAGTGCCGCCAGGACACCGCCGACGCGGTGCGTGCGCACCAGGCGGACATGGGGATCGCCTTTGACGGCGACTTCGACCGCTGCTTCCTGTTCGATGACGAGGCGTCGTTTATCGAGGGGTACTACATTGTCGGCCTGCTGGCGGAGGCGTTCCTGCAGAAACAGCCGGGGGCGAAAATCATTCACGACCCGCGTCTGACGTGGAACACGGTGGACATCGTGACCCGCAGCGGGGGCCAGCCGGTGATGTCGAAGACCGGGCATGCGTTCATCAAGGAGCGGATGCGCCAGGAAGACGCCATCTACGGCGGGGAGATGAGCGCGCACCATTACTTCCGCGACTTCGCCTACTGCGACAGCGGGATGATCCCGTGGCTGCTGGTGGCGGAGCTGCTGTGCCTGAAGAACAGTTCGCTGAAATCGCTGGTGGCGGACCGCCAGGCGGCGTTCCCGGCGTCGGGGGAGATCAACCGCAAGCTGGGAAATGCGGCGGAGGCGATAGCGCGCATCCGGGCGCAGTATGAGCCGGCGGCCGCACACATCGACACAACGGACGGTATCAGTATTGAATACCCTGAGTGGCGCTTTAACCTGCGCACGTCTAATACCGAGCCGGTGGTGCGCCTGAACGTTGAGTCCAGAGCGGATAGCAGTCTCATGGAGAAGAAAACAATAGAAATACTTAATCTCCTTTCATAAATTTATTAAATCTTTAATGAAACGACTATTTGTTATTTAAAGATATTACATATTTTTCTATATCAACAGTTTCATTAAATTCTCTCTTAAATTAAAAGGGCATTTAAAAATGACATGCCCTTTTATTAAAGAAACTATTTCGGATCAGATTATCATGAAGATTCTTGTAACAGGTGGTGCAGGCTTTATCGGTTCTGCTGTAGTTCGTCATATCATTGAAAATACCCTGGATGAAGTCCGCGTGATGGACTGCCTGACCTACGCCGGCAACCTCGAATCCCTGGCACCGGTGGCCGGGAGCGAGCGCTACTCGTTTTCCCAGACTGATATCACCGATGCTGCTGCCGTGGCGGCCCAGTTCAGCGAATTCCGCCCGGATATCGTGATGCACCTGGCGGCAGAAAGCCATGTGGACCGTTCCATTGATGGCCCGGCCGCGTTTATCCAGACTAACGTTATTGGCACCTTCACTCTGCTGGAGGCGGCCCGTCACTACTGGTCCGGACTTGGAGAGGAGCAGATGCAGGCCTTCCGCTTCCATCATATCTCCACCGATGAGGTGTACGGCGACCTGCACGGCACCGATGACCTGTTCACCGAAGAAACCCCGTACGCGCCGAGCAGCCCGTACTCCGCCTCCAAAGCGGGCAGTGACCATCTGGTTCGCGCCTGGAACCGCACCTACGGCCTGCCGGTGGTTGTGACCAACTGCTCCAACAACTATGGTCCGTATCACTTCCCGGAGAAACTGATCCCGCTGACTATCCTTAACGCCCTGGCGGGTAAACCGCTGCCGGTATATGGCAACGGGGAGCAGATCCGTGACTGGCTGTATGTCGAGGATCATGCCCGTGCGCTGTACAAAGTGGCGACCGAAGGCAAGAGCGGCGAGACCTACAACATCGGCGGTCATAACGAGCGTAAAAATATCGATGTGGTGCGCACCATCTGCGCCATTCTCGACAAGGTGGTGGCGCAGAAGCCGGGCAACATCTCTCAGTTTGCCGATCTGATCACTTTTGTCACCGACCGTCCGGGACATGACCTGCGCTACGCTATCGATGCCGCGAAAATTCAGCGCGATCTGGGCTGGGTGCCGCAGGAGACGTTCGAGAGCGGGATTGAGAAAACCGTGCACTGGTACCTGAACAATCAGACCTGGTGGCAGCGCGTGCTGGACGGCTCCTATGCCGGTGAGCGTCTGGGTCTGAATAACTAATAAGGAAGTAAAGATGAAAGGTATTGTTCTGGCCGGCGGCTCCGGCACGCGTTTATATCCGATCACTCAGGGCGTCTCCAAGCAGCTGCTGCCGATCTATGACAAGCCGATGATTTTCTACCCGGTGTCCGTCCTGATGCTGGCGGGTATTCGCGACATCCTGATCATCTCCACACCGGACGATATGCCTTCCTTCCAGCGCCTGCTGGGTGACGGGTCGCAGTTCGGGGTGAACTTCAGCTACGCCATCCAGCCGTCGCCGGACGGCCTGGCGCAGGCCTTTATCATTGGCGAGAAGTTCATCGGCAACGATGCCTGCGCCCTGGTGCTGGGAGATAACATCTACTTTGGCCAGAGCTTCGGTAAAAAGCTGGAAGCGGCGGCGGCGAAGACCTCCGGTGCCACGGTGTTTGGTTATCAGGTGCTGGATCCGGAGCGCTTCGGGGTGGTGGAGTTCGATGAGAACTTTAAGGCGCTGTCCATCGAGGAAAAACCGCTGAAGCCGAAATCGGACTGGGCGGTAACCGGGCTCTACTTCTACGACAACAACGTGGTGGAGATGGCGAAGGACGTCAAGCCTTCTGAACGCGGAGAGCTGGAGATCACCACCCTGAACCAGATGTATCTGGAGCGCGGCGATTTGCAGGTGGAACTGCTGGGGCGCGGATTTGCCTGGCTGGATACGGGTACCCATGACAGCCTGATTGAAGCTTCTCAGTTTATTCATACCATTGAGAAGCGCCAGGGGATGAAAGTAGCCTGCCTGGAAGAGATTGGTTACCGGAATAAATGGCTGTCGGCGGAAGGGGTGGCGGCTCAGGCGGAGCGTCTGAAGAAAACCGAGTACGGTGCCTACCTGAAACGTCTGCTCAGTGAAGACTGAACCCGCACGGCCATTAAAGGAAAATAACAAGATGAAGATATTACTGATTGGCAAGAATGGTCAGGTGGGCTGGGAGCTGCAGCGTTCACTGTCCACGCTCGGTGATGTGGTCGCGGTGGATTACTTTGATAAAGAGCTGTGTGGCGATCTGACTAATCTGGACGGTATCGCGCAGACCGTGCGTACCGTCCGCCCGGACGTGGTGGTGAATGCCGCCGCGCACACGGCCGTGGACAAGGCCGAAAGCGAGCGGGAGCTCTCCGACCTGCTAAACGACAAAGGGGTGGCGGTGCTGGCGGCGGAGTCGGCGAAGCTGGGTGCCCTGATGGTGCACTATTCCACGGACTATGTGTTCGACGGCGCCGGCAGCCATTATCGCCGGGAAGATGAGGCAACCGGCCCGCTGAACGTCTACGGTGAAACCAAACGCGCCGGTGAACTGGCGCTGGAGCAGGGCAACCCGCGTCACCTGATTTTCCGTACCAGCTGGGTGTATGCCACCCGCGGCGCCAACTTTGCCAAAACGATGCTCCGCCTGGCGGGTGAGAAAGAGACGCTCTCCATCATTGACGACCAGCACGGGGCGCCCACCGGCGCAGAGCTGCTGGCAGACTGCACGGCGACGGCAATCCGTGAAACGCTGCGTGATCCGGCGCTGGCCGGTACCTATCATCTGGTGGCCAGCGGCGAGACCAGCTGGTGCGACTACGCCCGCTATGTGTTTGAGGTGGCGAGAGCGCACGGTGCCGAGCTGGCGGTTCAGGAAGTGAAGGGCATTCCGACGACGGCCTATCCGACGCCGGCGAAGCGTCCGCTCAACTCTCGCCTGTCGAATGAAAAATTCCAGCAGGCATTTGGGGTGACTCTCCCGGACTGGCGTCAGGGTGTGGCTCGCGTGGTAACAGAAGTCCTGGGTAAATAAACGGGTAGCAAAAGATGAACATTATTAAAACAGAGATTCCTGATGTGCTGATTTTTGAACCGCGCGTGTTTGGTGATGCGCGGGGTTTCTTCTTTGAGAGCTTCAGCAGCAAGGTGTTTAATGAGGCGGTGGGCCGCCAGGTGGAATTCGTCCAGGACAACCACTCCCAGTCCCAGAAAGGCGTATTGCGCGGGCTGCACTATCAGCTGGATCCGCACGCTCAGGGCAAACTGGTCCGCTGCGTGGAAGGTGAGGTATTTGACGTGGCGGTGGATATCCGTCGTTCATCGCCAACCTTTGGCAAATGGGTGGGCGCGGTGCTCAGCGCAGAGAATAAACGTCAGCTGTGGATCCCGGAAGGGTTCGCCCACGGGTTTCTGGCGCTGAGCGACACGGTGCAGTTTGTCTACAAGGCGACGAACTACTACGCGCCGCAGTCAGAGCGGAGCATCATCTGGAACGATCCGGAGATAGGGATTGACTGGCCGGCGCTGGGCGACTGCGCGCTGTCGCTGTCGGAGAAAGATCTGCAGGCACATACTCTGGCCACTGCAGAAGTTTATAAATAATTAGGTTGTTTTTCCTAAAATGGCGGGTTCCAGATGGAACTCGTCATATTTATTCGTTTACAAGCCGGGTCAACCAACCGACTTGACTTACCTTCCTTCTCAGCGTAAAACCGCGCACAGCATTATTTAAATTCGTGGCTAGCCGCCATTACCCAGTTAACTGATTAAAGTGTAATCGAATGAAAATTACTATTTCCGGTACAGGTTATGTTGGTTTATCGAACGGTGTCCTGATTGCGCAAAACCACGAAGTGGTGGCCCTGGATATCGTACAGGCCAAAGTGGATATGCTTAACCAGAAGATCTCTCCGATTGTCGATAAAGAGATTCAGGAATATCTGGCAGAAAAACCGTTAAATTTCCGTGCCACCACGGATAAGCACGACGCATACCGTAATGCCGACTACGTGATCATTGCCACGCCGACCGATTACGATCCCAAGACTAACTACTTCAATACCTCTACGGTGGAAGCGGTTATTCGCGATGTCACAGAGATCAACCCGAACGCGGTGATGATCATTAAATCGACCATCCCGGTGGGGTTCACCCGCGACATTAAAGAACGTTTAGGGATTGATAATGTTATTTTCTCTCCTGAGTTCTTGCGTGAAGGACGTGCGCTGTACGACAACCTGCACCCGTCGCGTATTGTCATCGGTGAGCGCTCTGCGCGTGCCGAACGTTTTGCTGACCTGCTGAAAGAAGGCGCGATCAAGCAGGATATCCCAACCCTGTTTACCGACTCCACCGAAGCGGAAGCGATCAAACTGTTCGCTAACACCTATCTGGCGCTTCGCGTTGCCTATTTCAACGAGCTCGACAGCTATGCTGAAAGCCAGGGACTGAACAGCAAGCAGATTATCGAAGGGGTATGCCTGGATCCGCGTATCGGCAACCACTACAACAACCCGTCCTTTGGCTATGGCGGCTACTGCCTGCCGAAAGATACCAAGCAGCTGCTGGCGAACTACGAATCGGTCCCGAACAATATCATCGCGGCTATCGTCGATGCCAACCGTACCCGTAAAGACTTTATCGCGGATTCTATTCTCGCTCGTAAGCCGAAAGTGGTGGGTGTGTATCGCCTGATCATGAAGAGTGGTTCGGACAACTTCCGCGCCTCTTCTATTCAGGGCATTATGAAGCGCATCAAGGCGAAAGGTATTCCGGTTATTATCTATGAACCGGTGATGCAGGAAGATGAGTTCTTCAACTCCCGTGTCGTGCGCGACCTGGAGGCCTTCAAACAAGAGGCGGATGTGATCATTTCTAACCGTATGGCGGAAGAGCTGGCTGATGTGAAAAGTAAAGTTTACACGCGTGATCTTTTTGGTAATGATTAAACTGTAAATACGCAGGAGGCTCTTCGAGTCATCGGGGTAGTCTTTTAAATATATTAGATGCCCTATTTGAATAGTGCTGTGTTTTAACTGGCACTATTCATTGGGGCATGACTAAGTATATTCTATATAATTGGTGTATAGACGGAGATAAGGGTTTGTAGTATTTTTTCAATTCCTCATTAAATAATGGTTTTTATTTTACTGGTGTTGATAAGTGAGCCTTTTATATTGTTGGGATAGGAAGGGGGAAGCTATATTTTTTATCTTTATATGTTTTTCATTCCATTTAATAATGCGCAATATTATTGTGCATTATTAAATGGAATGAAGTTTTGATGAATTAATTATAATTATAGTTCTAAATGATAATCGAAGGAAAAGAGAGTGCGGGTATGAGAGAAACATGGGTTGACTATGCCAAGGGCATTGGGATTATACTGGTCGTTTTTGGTCACGCCAATAGAGGGTTGTATAGCTCAGGGATCTATATTTCACCTGAAATATATCATTATTTAGATAACGTTATATATTCTTTCCATATGCCACTTTTTTTCTTTCTTTCTGGGTTGTTTTTTGTTAGCTCAATAAAAAACAGGTCTAAGAAGGTGTTTTTATGGAGCAAGTTTAAAAATGTAATATATCCATATGCTGTATGGTCTTTAATACAGGGTGGGGTAGAGGTCTTTTTCTCGAAATATACGAATGCAAAGACAAGTATATCTGACGTCTTGTTGTTTCCTCTTTATCCAAGAGCCCAGTTTTGGTTCCTGTATGCTCTTTTTATGATTTTTATTATATGCGCGATCATTTATCATAAAAAGTATTTTTTGAAGCTTTTACCGGTTTTCTTTCTCGTATCTTTCGTAGTGTATGTTTGTAGTGGTGACTTTGGTAATGGATTTCATTTCAACTATGTCAGTCAGAATACTGTATTCTTTTTCTTAGGTTGTATGTTCAGTAAATACTACCAAATATTAATGAAAATTATGTCAAATAAGTCCTTTGCAGTACTGACTTGTCTTTTTGTTTTAATGGAGTATTTGTATTTTATACAATATGGAAATAACTACCTACCTTTGAATTTATATACTGCGCTTATCGCTCTCATATCAATTGCTTGGGTTTCAAATACGTCGATATTATTATCTGGCTATAATTTCAGATGGTTAGAAAATATAGGTAAGCTGAGTTTGATAATCTACTTGGTACATATACTTGCTGCTAGTGGTACAAGAATAATACTTAGGGAAGGTGCGAACAAGTTCCTGATATGAGATCATCATATTCATCCGGAGCGCATCCCAGAGGGACATCATGAGCCATCAACTCACCTTCGCCGATAGTGAATTCAGCACTAAGCGCCGTCAGACCCGAAAAGAGATTTTCCTCTCCCGCATGGAGCAGATTCTGCCATGGCAAAACATGGTGGAAGTCATCGAGCCGTTTTATCCCAAGGCGGGCAATGGCCGACGGCCCTATCCGCTGGAGACCATGCTGCGTATTCACTGCATGCAGCATTGGTACAACCTGAGCGACGGTGCCATGGAAGATGCCCTGTACGAAATCGCCTCCATGCGCCTGTTTGCCCGATTATCCCTGGATAGCGCCCTGCCGGATCGCACCACCATCATGAATTTCCGCCACCTGCTCGAGCAGCATCAACTGGCCCGTCAATTGTTCAAGACCATCAATCGCTGGCTGGCCGAAGCAGGCGTCATGATGACCCAAGGCACTTTGGTGGATGCCACCATCATTGAGGCACCCAGCTCTACCAAGAACAAAGAGCAGCAACGCGATCCGGAGATGCATCAGACCAAGAAAGGCAATCAGTGGCACTTTGGCATGAAGGCCCACATTGGTGTCGATGCCAAGAGTGGCCTGACCCACAGCCTGGTCACCACCGCGGCCAACGAGCATGACCTCAATCAGCTGGGTAATCTGCTTCATGGAGAGGAGCAATTTGTCTCAGCCGATGCCGGCTACCAAGGAGCGCCACAGCGCGAGGAGCTGGCCGAGGTGGATGTGGACTGGCTGATCGCCGAGCGTCCCGGCAAGGTAAAAACCTTGAAGCAGCATCCGCGCAAGAACAAAACGGCCATCAACATCGAATACATGAAAGCCAGCATCCGTGCCAGGGTGGAGCACCCGTTTCGCATCATCAAGCGGCAGTTCGGCTTCGTGAAAGCCAGATACAAAGGGCTGCTGAAAAACGATAACCAACTGGCGATGTTATTCACCCTGGCCAACCTGTTTCGGGTGGACCAAATGATACGTCAGTGGGAGAGATCTCAGTAAAAACCGGAAATAACGCCAGAAATGGTGGAAAAAATAGCCTAAATAGGCTGATTCGATGTGTTTGCGGGAAAAAAATCGGCCCAGATCCGCGAAATTTTAATCAGCGAGTCAGCTTGGGAAGAAATGACCTGCTTATTCGCACCTTCCTTAGTAAAATCTTCCATGTTGAAAGTTGGTTGATTCATGTTTTATTAGGAACATTCATTGGTGTTACGGCCCCATTGATCTTTTACAAGTTGGTTGTAAGGTATCGCTTGAATTTTATTTTTGAATATCCTTCTCATAAAAAGATAACTATTGTTTAATCGATGCAATTAGAAAAGTTTTCATTAGGAAATAAAGATAGTTTTTTAATTGTGCTCATACTAGGTATTGCATTTGTAAAGTGTGTATGGAATAGGGGCTGTTTCATCCTTTTTTGGATGACTTTGCCCCAAATTTCAGTACAATGCTAAATAAGATATCTTCTTCTTTCCGGAGACATCGTATGAAATTAGTCGGAGTTATGCCATTGAGTAACTAATGGGGCCTCTCATCATTATATTCCCCGCACCATTTGTCGAATTTGTCCTGCGCATTTTGTAGCGGCAGGAACCAGTGAATATTCAGACGTTCATCCCGCAGACTGACGTTAAATGACTCAACAAACGGATTATCCTTTGGTTTACAGGAGGTAGATTATGGATACTTTTTAGATTCCGTATCCAGACAGATGGGTATTATATTGCAGATTAGCATGCTGAAGAGGTTCCAGTAATAAAGATCGGTTTTAGTCTGTGGCGTTACTTACATCCTGGCAGAAAAGTCGTTTAAGATGAAATTTGTGTAAAAGTAACTACTTGAGGCTGAAGCAAAATATTCTTAGATATATCACATTATACTATGTATTGGTATCATCTTTTGACAGCCATGAAAGTTTAAATTTGATTATTCACTATGTATCTTACAAGGAGATGCATTTTGAAACGCGATTAGCTATAAAGTACGCGTAGTTTTCTTGATTTGTGATGGACCTAACGATCCTGCACGAAACCCGTTGCGGGTTGAAAACAGGTCCGATAAGTTAAACTTACCTTGTGAAGAGCTACCGTCACTGTGATGTAGATGCCGGAGATAAGCGCCGGGAGGTAAAACAAAGCCTGCAACGCAGGCTTTTGTTATTTCTGTGTGCAGGGAAAATGATGAGCATGGCCAGCCAAGAGTGCTTTTCTCATGCCTTTATGCCATGGCAAATCACAGAATGAATAGTCATTCTGTCATATCATTTTTTTATCTCTTAATATTATCTTAATCTAATTGCAATATGAAGCGGGCCTTACCACTTGCGTTTATTAAACGTCAGTTTCGTTTTCTTTCTGTCTTTTAAATAAGAAATTAAGAAATAAACGGAAACAGCAAGTAGTATGGCAGCGACCACTAAGAAAAATAGGTTTTCCATAATATCTACCACAGGGCGTATGTTGATTGAATTATTAGTTTGATAAGCAATACATCAGTTTTATGCTGTTGCATGGCTTGCTCTAACATATCCTGGATTTAGGAAAATTCCTACAGATAGTAATGTTTTTTATCAATCAGCATATAATGCTGTTTCCGCTAACCAAATTGGTCTGGATACCAGAAAAGTTTGAGTGCCTGGCGCGCGGATATTTGCTTTTCTGAAAAAGGCTGGATGAAACTGGTTTCAGGCGGGCGAGTATAAAGGCAAAAATAGCGTCTATAGCACAAAATATTATATAAAAAATAATGAATGTGCATTCCGTCGACACATAGTCAGGACAACGGAAGTTACATAGAAGGGGTTGCCGCAATCAGATGATTGCGGCAGGGCAGGGGGATTAGATCTGATAGTAATCCTTGTACCACTCCACGAAGTTCTTCACGCCTTCCTTCACTGACGTTTGCGGCTTAAAACCCACCAGGTCGTACAGCGCTTGGGTGTCTGCGCTGGTGTCCAGCACATCGCCCGGCTGGATCGGCATCATATTCTTCTTCGCTTCCATTCCCAGCGCCTCTTCCAGGGCGGTGATGTAGTCCATCAGTTCCACCGGTGAGCTGTTGCCAATGTTATATACCCTGTACGGCGCGGAGCTGGTGGCCGGGGAACCGCTCTCAACGGTCCAGTCGGCATTGGCCTGCGGGATCACATCCTGCACCCGAACCACAGCCTCGACGATGTCGTCGATATAGGTGAAGTCGCGCTTCATTTTGCCGTAGTTGTAAACGTCGATACTTTTTCCTTCCAGCATCGCTTTCGTGAACTTGAACAGCGCCATATCCGGGCGACCCCACGGACCATACACTGTAAAGAAGCGCAGCCCTGTGGTCGGGATGCCGTACAGGTGAGAATAGGTGTGCGCCATCAGCTCATTAGCTTTCTTGGTGGCGGCATACAAGGAGACCGGATGATCGACGGAATCTTCGGTGGAGAACGGCATTTTACGGTTAAGGCCGTAAACCGAGCTGGAGGAGGCGTACACCAGGTGTTTCACCTTGGTATGACGGCAGCCTTCCAGAATGTTCAGATACCCCATCAGGTTAGCGTCTGCGTAGGCATACGGGTTTTCGAGCGAGTAGCGCACACCGGCCTGGGCGGCCAGGTGGATCACACGATCAAACTGCTCTGTGGCGAACAGCTTTGCCATACCTTCACGGTCGGCCAGATCCAGCTGCTGGAAATGGAATGCCGGAGAAGCCAGGCGATCCAGACGGGCCTGCTTCAGGCTGACGTCATAATAGTCGTTCATGTTGTCGATTCCGACAACATCATGCCCTTCATTCAGCAGGCGCTGCGCGATATGGAAGCCGATAAAACCTGCGGCACCAGTGACCAAAAACTTCATATTTTTCCTCCGGGGTGTGGATATCCCGTTCTACATAAGTGCCGATTTTACACTGGCTTGCGGTTGGGATCACTTGGTTTACCATGACAAGATATGCAAGTACCTGTAAACAGCGGCGTCAGAGAGTAAATGTCATGTAATTAATTATCATTCGCGAAAGACATTAAGACATTCAGAAGTTGAAATAATATAAAACCCAATATAAACAATGGGTTGGGTGTTTGCTTCGGTTTTGTCGAGTATTACGAGGTTTAGACGCGGTCTGGCCTCGTAGAGTAAAGATGGTTACTTTAGTTTGCCCGGTGTGTTTGTTTGCCGAGAGCTCATTTAGCGATAATGCCATGATATCGTCTAAAGTGTGTCCATTTTTACATTGAAAAAGCCATGCACCGGATTTTTACTTTAATTCCTTACTTGCAGAGTTATAATACGCTGCCGTTCTATTTAGGGAAAGTGCGAATAAGCAGGTCATTTCTTCCCAAGCTGACTCGTTGATTAAAATTTCGCGGATCTGGGCCGATTTTTTTCCCGCAAACACATCGAATCAGCCTATTTAGGCTATTTTTTCCACCATTTCTGGCGTTATTTCCGGTTTTTACTGAGATCTCTCCCACTGACGTATCATTTGGTCCACCCGAAACAGGTTGGCCAGGGTGAATAACATCGCCAGTTGGTTATCGTTTTTCAGCAGCCCCTTGTATCTGGCTTTCACGAAGCCGAACTGCCGCTTGATGATGCGAAACGGGTGCTCCACCCTGGCACGGATGCTGGCTTTCATGTATTCGATGTTGATGGCCGTTTTGTTCTTGCGCGGATGCTGCTTCAAGGTTTTTACCTTGCCGGGACGCTCGGCGATCAGCCAGTCCACATCCACCTCGGCCAGCTCCTCGCGCTGTGGCGCTCCTTGGTAGCCGGCATCGGCTGAGACAAATTGCTCCTCTCCATGCAGCAGATTACCCAGCTGATTGAGGTCATGCTCGTTGGCCGCGGTGGTGACCAGGCTGTGGGTCAGGCCACTCTTGGCATCGACACCAATGTGGGCCTTCATGCCAAAGTGCCACTGATTGCCTTTCTTGGTCTGATGCATCTCCGGATCGCGTTGCTGCTCTTTGTTCTTGGTAGAGCTGGGTGCCTCAATGATGGTGGCATCCACCAAAGTGCCTTGGGTCATCATGACGCCTGCTTCGGCCAGCCAGCGATTGATGGTCTTGAACAATTGACGGGCCAGTTGATGCTGCTCGAGCAGGTGGCGGAAATTCATGATGGTGGTGCGATCCGGCAGGGCGCTATCCAGGGATAATCGGGCAAACAGGCGCATGGAGGCGATTTCGTACAGGGCATCTTCCATGGCACCGTCGCTCAGGTTGTACCAATGCTGCATGCAGTGAATACGCAGCATGGTCTCCAGCGGATAGGGCCGTCGGCCATTGCCCGCCTTGGGATAAAACGGCTCGATGACAGCGGTCATATTCTGCCATGGCAGAATCTGCTCCATGCGGGAGAGGAAAATCTCTTTTCGGGTCTGACGGCGCTTAGTGCTGAATTCACTATCGGCGAAGGTGAGTTGATGGCTCATGATGTCCCTCTGGGATGCGCTCCGGATGAATATGATGATCTCATATCAGGAACTTGTTCGCACCTTCCTTAGCAGACTTAGGTATTGCTTGATAAATCATCACCAAAAGTTGTTATTAATATGCAAGAAATTATTTCAGAATTTCATGCTGTCCTTAGATGGTTCTTTTGCATGTAAGGGCGTGATGAGCAGGCGAGGGGAGTGCTACGCCAGGCATACTGCTTGCGGAAATGAGAAAGTCCTGATAGCTAACGGAGAAGGGAAACGCCAGAGTAAAGCCTTTTTGCAGCTAAGGTAACGAGATGCATGGCTGTACTGAACAGTAATGCCATCTACAGTGCGGTTTGAACGGATGTGAGTGCTAAAAACTCGGTGGATCACGCATTTTGGTTGCGATAGCCAATGGCGGTAGCGTGGAAGAAAACACTAGGTGATTTTTTAATTTATTGAATTAAAAGGATTTTTATCGTTTATGTCTGGGGTGTTGCTTGCGCTTCCGTTCAAATCAATGGTTGCAGTCGATGAATGGCAGCTGACCTGATAAACTTTGCCCGCAGCACAAAGCAGTCAGTTTCTCGATTGTTGAGCCTGACAGGATCGGCGAGGTAGACCTGGTATGACTAACTCATTCAGTGGATATTTGCAGAATAATTTATGAGTATAAAGATGAAGTACAATTTAGGGTATTTATTTGATTTACTTGTTGTGATAACAAATAAAGATCTAAAAGTGCGCTATAAGAGCAGCATGCTAGGTTATTTATGGTCAGTAGCAAATCCATTGCTTTTTGCCATGATTTATTATTTTATATTTAAGCTGGTAATGAGAGTACAAATTCCAAATTATACAGTTTTCCTCATTACCGGCTTGTTTCCGTGGCAATGGTTTGCCAGTTCGGCCACTAACTCATTATTTTCATTCATCGCTAACGCTCAAATTATCAAGAAGACAGTTTTTCCCCGGTCCGTGATTCCGCTAAGTAATGTGATGATGGAAGGGTTGCATTTTCTTTGCACCATCCCGGTTATTGTTGTCTTTCTTTTTGTTTATGGCATGACGCCGTCCTTGTCCTGGGTTTGGGGTATACCTCTCATTGCTATTGGCCAGGTGATTTTCACCTTTGGTGTTTCAATCATCTTTTCAACGCTGAACCTGTTTTTCCGTGACCTGGAGCGCTTTGTCAGTCTGGGGATTATGCTGATGTTTTATTGTACGCCGATTTTATATGCGTCTGATATGATTCCGGAAAAATTTAGCTGGATAATTACCTACAATCCGCTAGCGAGTATGATTCTTAGTTGGCGTGATTTATTCATGAATGGGACTCTTAATTATGAGTATATTTCTATACTCTATTTTACGGGAATCATTTTGACGGTTGTCGGTTTGTCTATTTTCAATAAATTAAAATATCGATTTGCAGAGATCTTGTAATGCACCCAGTTATTAACTTCAGTCATGTTACAAAAGAGTATCCTCTGTACCATCATATTGGCTCAGGAATCAAAGATTTAATTTTCCATCCGAAACGCGCTTTTCAGTTGCTGAAGGGGCGGAAATATTTAGCTATCGAAGACGTATCCTTTACAGTTGGCAAAGGTGAGGCTGTTGCCTTGATTGGACGTAATGGGGCAGGAAAGAGTACCTCTCTTGGTCTGGTTGCCGGCGTGATTAAGCCAACTAAGGGAACCGTCACCACTGAAGGACGGGTGGCATCGATGCTTGAACTCGGCGGAGGCTTTCATCCGGAACTTACCGGGCGTGAGAATATTTACCTGAATGCTACTCTGCTGGGCCTTAGGCGTAAAGAGGTCCAGCAACGTATGGAACGTATTATTGAATTTTCGGAACTTGGAGAATTCATCGACGAGCCCATCAGAGTATATTCAAGCGGAATGCTAGCTAAGTTAGGTTTTTCGGTCATCAGTCAGGTTGAACCGGATATTTTAATTATTGATGAAGTTCTGGCAGTAGGTGATATCGCTTTTCAGGCTAAATGTATTCAGACCATCAGAGATTTTAAGAAAAGAGGCGTGACGATACTCTTTGTTAGCCACAATATGAGTGACGTTGAAAAAATCTGCGATAGAGTCATCTGGATCGAAAATCATAGACTCAGAGAAGTGGGATCTGCAGATCGAATTATTGAACTGTACAAGCAAGCAATGGCTTAATCATTGGGTAATATAATGAACAATAGCGTTAAAATCTATACCAGCCACCATAAGCCTAGTGCTTTTCTTAATGCTGCAATTATCAAACCTCTGCATGTCGGCAAAGCAAATTCTTATAATGAAATTGGTTGCCCAGGAGATGACACTGGCGATAATATTTCCTTTAAGAATCCGTTTTATTGCGAACTAACTGCGCATTATTGGGTTTGGAAAAACGAAGAGCTAGCCGACTATGTCGGTTTTATGCACTATCGCCGTCATCTTAATTTTTCCGAAAAACAAACTTTTTCTGAGGATACCTGGGGGGTAGTGAACCATCCATGCATTGATGAAGAATATGAGAAGATCTTTGGATTAAACGAAGAAACAATTCAACGGTGTGTCGAAGGTATTGACATCTTGCTGCCCAAAAAATGGTCTGTCACTGCGGCGGGAAGTAAAAATAATTACGATCACTATGAACGAGGTGAATACTTACACATTCGTGATTATCAGGCTGCCATTGCCATCGTTGAAAAACTATATCCAGAGTATAGCACGGCAATAAAAACGTTTAATGATGCCAGTGATGGCTATTACACAAATATGTTTGTCATGCGCAAAGATATTTTTGTTGACTATTCTGAGTGGCTCTTTTCCATTCTGGATAATCTCGAAGATGCCATCTCGATGAACAATTATAATGCTCAGGAAAAACGCGTTATTGGGCATATAGCTGAACGGCTGTTTAATATTTACATAATTAAGTTGCAACAAGATGGTGAGCTTAAGGTAAAAGAATTACAGCGTACCTTTGTAAGTAATGAAACATTCAATGGTGCACTGAATCCAGTTTTTGATTCTGCGGTTCCAGTTGTTATCAGTTTCGATGATAATTACGCAATCAGCGGTGGCGCATTAATTAATTCCATTATCCGGCATGCGGATAAAAATAAAAATTATGATATCGTCGTACTCGAAAACAAAGTAAGCTATTTGAATAAAACACGGTTAGTAAATCTAACCTCTGCTCATCCGAATATTTCTCTTCGTTTTTTTGACGTTAATGCCTTCACTGAAATAAATGGTGTGCATACCCGAGCGCATTTTAGCGCATCAACGTATGCCCGTCTTTTTATTCCTCAACTGTTCAGACGATACGATAAAGTCGTATTTATTGATTCGGATACCGTTGTAAAGGCTGACCTGGGTGAACTGCTTGATGTCCCTCTGGGCAACAATTTAGTTGCAGCGGTTAAGGATATCGTCATGGAAGGTTTTGTAAAATTTTCTGCAATGTCGGCATCAGATGATGGCGTTATGCCGGCAGGCGAATATTTACAAAAAACCTTAAACATGAATAACCCTGATGAATATTTTCAGGCAGGGATTATTGTTTTTAATATCAAACAAATGGTCGAAGAAAATACTTTTGCTGAATTGATGCGTGTATTAAAGGCAAAAAAATACTGGTTCCTCGACCAGGATATCATGAATAAAGTATTCTACTCTCGAGTCACATTTCTGCCATTAGAGTGGAACGTTTATCATGGTAATGGCAACACGGATGATTTCTTCCCTAATCTTAAGTTTGCAACGTATATGAAATTTTTAGCAGCTCGCAAGAAGCCTAAAATGATTCATTATGCGGGTGAGAACAAACCATGGAATACCGAAAAAGTCGATTTTTACGACGACTTTATTGAAAACATCGCTAACACTCCATGGGAGATGGAAATCTATAAACGTCAGATGTCGTTAGCGGCTTCGATTGGTTTAACCCATAGCGAGCCGCAACAACAAATCTTGTTCCAGACCAAAATCAAGAACGTATTGATGCCTTATGTTAATAAATATGCACCAATAGGCACGTCAAGAAGAAACATGATGACTAAATATTATTATAAAGTACGCCGTGCTATTCTTGGATAATAAAAGAGACAACAGATGAAAAGTAAAAAAATATTGATCGTAGGTGCTGGCTTCTCTGGTGCAGTTATTGGTCGCCAACTTGCTGAGAAGGGACATCAAGTCCATATTATCGACCAGCGTGATCATATTGGGGGGAATTCCTATGATGCACGCGACTCTGAAACGAATGTGATGGTACATGTTTATGGACCCCATATTTTCCATACTGACAATGAAACAGTGTGGAACTATATCAACAAGCATGCAGAGATGATGCCCTATGTGAACCGGGTTAAAGCGACAGTTAATGGTCAGGTATTTTCCCTGCCTATTAATTTGCATACTATCAATCAGTTTTTCTCAAAAACTTGTTCGCCTGATGAGGCCAGAGCGCTCATTGCTGAGAAAGGGGACAGCACTATTGCTGATCCACAAACTTTTGAAGAGCAAGCGTTACGCTTTATTGGTAAAGAGTTATATGAGGCCTTTTTTAAAGGATATACGATTAAACAGTGGGGGATGCAACCCTCGGAACTGCCCGCATCTATTCTTAAACGTCTTCCTGTTCGTTTTAACTATGATGATAATTATTTTAACCACAAATTTCAGGGCATGCCGAAATGTGGTTATACGCAGATGATTAAGTCAATTCTCAATCATGAGAATATCAAGGTTGACTTACAGCGGGAATTTATCGTTGACGAGCGAACTCATTACGATCACGTCTTCTATAGCGGTCCATTAGATGCGTTTTATGGCTACCAATATGGCCGTCTGGGCTATCGAACATTAGATTTTAAAAAGTTTATCTATCAGGGTGATTACCAGGGATGCGCAGTGATGAACTATTGTTCTGTGGATGTGCCCTATACTCGCATCACTGAACATAAATATTTTTCTCCCTGGGAACAACACGACGGCTCTGTTTGTTATAAAGAGTATAGCCGTGCTTGTGAAGAAAATGATATTCCTTACTATCCTATTCGTCAGATGGGAGAAATGGCTCTTCTTGAAAAATATTTGTCACTGGCCGAGAATGAAACCAATATCACTTTTGTCGGTCGTCTTGGAACCTACCGTTACCTCGACATGGATGTGACCATCGCCGAAGCATTGAAAACGGCAGAAGTCTATTTAAATTCACTCACTGATAATCAGCCAATGCCTGTGTTTACGGTTTCTGTACGATGAAATATACGGCATTGATAGTGACATTCAATCGTCTCGGCAAACTGAAAAAAACGGTTGAAGAGACCCTCAAACTTGAATTCACTAATATTGTTATTGTCAATAACGGGTCCACGGATGGGACCCAAGCCTGGCTTTCGTCAATTGTTGATACACGAGTCATTGTATTAACCCTCACCGAGAATACCGGTGGGGCGGGGGGCTTTAAAACCGGTAGTCAGTATATCTGTGAACAGCTGGCAAGTGATTGGGTATTTTTCTACGATGATGATGCTTACCCCTATCCAGACACGTTGAAGTCCTTTTCACAGCTGGATAAGCGGGGATGTCGGGTATTTAGTGGACTGGTGAAAGATCCGCAAGGAAAACCGTGTCCGATGAATATGCCGTTCTCGCGTGTACCAACCTCCCTTGGCGACACTGTACGCTATTTACGCTACCCTGGAGAGTTTATCCCGGAAGCTAATCGTTCTATGCTCGTACAAACGGTTTCATTTGTTGGGATGGTCATACATCGTGATCTGCTCACGACCAGTCTTGAGCACATTCATGAACAGCTTTTTATCTACTTTGATGATCTTTACTTTGGCTATCAGCTATCACTAGCTGGTGAGAAAATTATGTATAGCCCAGAGTTGCTTTTTTATCATGATGTGAGTATTCAGGGCAAACTTATTGCACCTGAATGGAAGGTTTACTATCTATGCCGTAATTTGATCCTGTCCAAGAAAATATTCCAGAAAACTAGCGTGTATAGCAATTCAGCGATAGCAATACGCATCCTAAAATATATATTAATTCTGCCATGGCAACGTCAAAAATATTCCTATATGAAATTTATTCTTCGTGGAATTTCACATGGCATAAAAGGTATTAGTGGTAAGTATCATTAAGTGGGCATAGCAATGAGAAAACTGTGTTATTTCATAAATTCGGATTGGTACTTCGATTTACACTGGATCGATCGTGCCATCGCCTCCCGTGATGCAGGTTATGAGATTCACATCATCAGCCATTTTATTGATGACAACATAATAAATAAATTCAAAACATTCGGCTTTATTTGCCATAATGTTACTCTTGATGCTCAATCTTTTAATGCATTAGTTTTCTTTCGTACTTACCATGATGTGCAAAAAATTATTAAAAATATAAAACCGGATCTCTTGCATTGCATCACTATCAAGCCATGTTTGATTGGTGGTGTGCTCGCGAAGAAATTTAATCTGCCGGTCATCGTAAGTTTTGTTGGGCTTGGAAGAGTATTTTCTTCAGACAGCATGCCTTTAAAATTATTGCGGCAGTTTACTATTGCTGCATATAAATATATTGCCAGTAATAAGCGCTGTATATTTATGTTTGAACATGACCGTGACAGAAAAAAGCTGGCCAAGTTGGTTGGACTCGAAGAACAACAGACTATTGTTATTGATGGTGCAGGCATTAATCCAGAGATATACAAATATTCTCTTGAACAGAATCACGATGTCCCTGTTGTATTGTTTGCCAGCCGTATGTTGTGGAGTAAAGGACTGGGCGACTTAATTGAAGCGAAGAAAATATTACGCAGTAAGAATATTCACTTTACTTTGAATGTTGCTGGAATTCTGGTCGAAAATGATAAAGATGCAATTTCCCTTCAGGTCATTGAAAATTGGCATCAGCAAGGATTAATTAACTGGTTAGGTCGTTCGAATAACGTTTGCGATCTTATTGAGCAATCAAATATCGTTGCTTTGCCATCTGTTTATTCTGAAGGTGTTCCGCGAATTCTTCTGGAAGCATCTTCTGTGGGTCGCGCTTGTATTGCTTATGATGTCGGTGGTTGTGATAGCCTTATTATTGATAATGATAATGGAATTATTGTTAAAAGCAATTCACCTGAAGAGTTGGCTGATAAACTTGCCTTTTTGCTTAGCAATCCTAAAGCACGCGTTGAAATGGGTATTAAAGGACGTAAGCGTATTCAGGATAAATTCTCGAGTGGGATGATTATTAGTAAAACGCTAAAGACTTATCATGATGTGGTTGAGGGATAGTTGTCGATCAAACGGTTATCCTTTTTTATTAATTGCCAGATATTGTTTCTTTACCATCAAATTTTTTTTGAAGTATATTATTAACTAAAATTACTGTAACGTGTCACTCGGGAGGCGATCAAATGTCTGAAAGATCTTCAAGTGCACTGGTCTCTGTTGTGATACCTGTGCACGATGCTGCAGAATATATATCTGATACGCTAAGTTCCATTTTATCGCAATCGTTACAGGATATTGAAGTCATCATTATTGATGACAATTCAGCTGATGATACGTTAAAGCTACTGCAGTCCTTTGCCGCTAATGACTCGCGAATACGTCTTTTGAATAATTCGCAGAATATCGGTGCAGGTGCATCACGTAACATGGGCTTAAAAATAGCAAGTGGCGAATATATCATTTTTCTTGATGATGACGATTATGCCGATGCTAATATGCTCAAACGGATGTATGATCATGCTGCATTGCTGCAAGCCGATGTGGTTATCTGCCGATGCCAGTCTTTAGATCTACAAACCCATTCATATGCACCAATGCCATGGTCTGTGCGCGTAGATTTACTCCCCCAAAAAGAACTATTTTCATCAGATGAAATTACTCATAATTTCTTTGATGCATTTATCTGGTGGCCCTGGGATAAGCTTTTCCGTCGCCAGGCTATACTGGATACTGGGTTACAATTCCAGGATTTAAGAACGACTAATGATTTATTTTTTGTTAGCGCTTTTATGCTACTTACCAAAAGAATGGCGTTCCTGGATGAGATCTTGATTTCTCATTCCATTAACCGCAGTGGTTCATTATCGGTGACCAGAGAGAAATCCTGGCACTGTGCTCTTGATGCGTTACGTGCCCTCTATTCCTTTATTGACTCAAAGCACTTGTTGCCTTCACGTGGTAGAGACTTTAATAATTATGCAGTGACTTTTCTTGAGTGGAATTTAAATACGATTTCTGGTCCGGCGTTTGATTCTTTATTCACTGCTTCACGCGAATTCATCGCCTCATTGGATATTGATGAAAGCGATTTTTATGATGATTTTATCAAAGCGGCACACTATCGCCTGATTCGATTAACGCCGGAAGAGTATCTTTTCTCGTTAAAAGATCGGGTATTACATGAGCTTGAATCCTCTAATCTATCTACAGAGAAGTTGCAAGCCAGTATTGCTTCTCAGGATCAAGTTCTTAAAGCCAGGGAAGAAGAAATTGATGAGCTAAGAGCGTCCGTTGCACAGAAAAAAGAACGTATTGATAGGTTGGTCCAGCGAAATGCATATTTAGAGACTGAGTATCAGAAACAGCAAGAGCAATTAACTAAACTACAAAATGAATTAAATAACGCTGCTCAACGTTATTCAGCCCTTATTTCATCATTGTCATGGAAAGTTACAAGACCTTTAAGGTTAATCAAAGCGTTAATCACGAGGAAAATGTAATATTTTTATCAATACTTCATGCTTATTTTAGTTGCAGAGAAATAATCCTGATTAACGAGCAAAGTTATGCAGGGAGGCATATAAACACCTCCCTTTGCTATTATTACCTATGCCGTGCTCTTAAATTATCAATCACTTCCCCGAGATCCAGCCCCTGGTCCTGCAGCAGCACCAGCAGGTGATACATCAGGTCCGACGCCTCATTCTTCAGCTCGAAGCGGTCGTTCACGGTGGCGGCCAGCGCGGTCTCCACGCCTTCTTCCCCCACTTTCTGCGCAATACGCTTGGTGCCGCTGGCATACAGCTTCGCCGTATAGGAGCTCTCCGGGTCGGCGTGTTTACGCTCGGCCAGCAGCTGCTCCAGCTGATAGAGGAACAGCCACTGGTGGCCGGTTTCGCCGAAGCAGCTTGTGGTGCCTTTGTGGCAGGTCGGTCCGATCGGGTTTACCAGCACCAGCAGCGTATCGTTGTCACAGTCCGGCGTGATGCTCACTACATTGAGGACATGGCCCGAGGTTTCACCCTTGGTCCACAGCCGCTGCTTGGTGCGCGAGTAAAAGGTGACCTTGCCGGTGGCTTCGGTTTTCTCCAGCGCCTCCTTGTTCATGTAGCCGTGCATCAGCACTTCGCCGGATACGGCGTGCTGCACGATGGCCGGCATCATGCCGTCCGTTTTTTCCCAGTCCAGCTGTTCAGTCAACATACCCTTATCTCCACGCCCTGTGCCGCCAGGTACGCTTTCAGTTCGCCAATATTAATAATCTGTTTGTGGAATACCGAGGCCGCCAGCGCGCCGTCAACGTCGGCGTCGCGGAAGGCTTCGAGGAAGTGTTCCATAGTGCCCGCGCCGCCGGAGGCGATCAGCGGCACATGACACACCGCGCGAACCTTCGCCAGCTGCTGCAGGTCGTAACCGTTGCGCACCCCGTCCTGGTTCATCATGTTAAGGACGATCTCGCCTGCGCCGCGCTTCTGCACTTCCTCCACCCAGTCGAGGGTTTCCCACTGCGTCACCCGGGTGCGGCTCTCGTCGCCGGTATACTGGTTGACGTGATACTTGCCGGTCTCTGCGTCAAACCAGGTATCAATCCCCACCACGATACACTGCACGCCAAAGCGGTCGGCAAGGCGGGTGATCAGCGTCGGGTCGGCGAGAGCAGGGGAGTTAATCGAGATCTTATCGGCGCCGAAGGAGAGGATCTGCGCCGCGTCTTCCAGCGACTTGATCCCGCCCGCCACGCAGAAAGGAATATCGATTACTTCCGCCACGCGCGACACCCAGCTCTTGTCGACCACCCGGCCGTCGCTGGAGGCGGTGATATCATAGAACACCAGTTCGTCGGCCCCTTCGTCGGCATAGCGCTTGGCCAGCGGGACGATGTCGCCAATGATCTCGTGATTACGGAACTGCACGCCTTTCACTACCTGGCCGTCGCGGACGTCGAGGCAGGGGATTATCCGTTTTGCCAGCATTGAATGGCCTCCGTTACGTTGAATTTACCTTCCAGCAGCGCGCGGCCGACAATCACGCCGCGCACCCCGGTGCCGCGCAGGGCGGCAATATCATTGAGATCGCCGATGCCGCCGGATGACTGAAACGCCACCTGTGGGTAGCGGGCGCAGACTTCCTCGTACAGCGAGACGTTAGAGCCTGCCAGCGTGCCGTCGCGGGAGATATCGGTGCACAGCACGTGCTGCAGGCCGACCGGCAGATAACTTTCCACCAGCTCCTCCAGCGTCACGCCGGAGTTTTCCTGCCAGCCGCTGACCGCCACCTGCTTATTGCCGTCGGCGTCGATACGCACGTCGAGGGCGAGCACCAGCCGTTCTGGGCCAAAGCGTTTGAACCAGCCTTTCACTTCCTCCGGGGATTTCACCGCGGTGGAGCCGACCACCACGCGGGCGACGCCGGCCTCAAGCAGGGCCGCGACATCCGCTTCGGTCCGCACACCGCCGCCGACCTGCACCGGGACGTCAACCCCGGCGACCAGCGATTTCAGCAGCGGGATCTGGCGCTTCGCCGGATCCTTCGCCCCGGTCAGGTCGACCAGGTGCAGGACTTCCGCTCCCTGAGCGGCATAGGCCTGCAGGCGCGGCAGCGGATCGCTGCCATAGTCGCGTTGCTGGCTGTAATCGCCCTGATGGAGACGAACGACGGTGCCGTCGATTAAATCTAAAGCAGGAATAATCATCACATCTCCAGGAAGTTTTTCAGCAGCTGCGCCCCGGCGCTCCCGGAGCGCTCCGGGTGGAACTGCACGCCAAAGAAGTTATCTTTCTGCACCGCGGCGGTGAACGCCTCGCCGTAATTGCACTGGGCGATGGTGTACGGGTTGACCGGCATGGCGTAGCTGTGCACGAAGTAGAAATACGCGCCTTCTTCAATGCCGCGGAACAGCCGATCGCCAGCTTTGGCATACACCCGGTTCCAGCCCATGTGCGGCAATGGCAGACCGTGGTCGGTCATCTTCGGCACCTCTTCTTCGATAATGCCCAGCAGATCGACGCCGTTGTTCTCCTCGCTGCGCTTGCCGAGCAGCTGCATGCCCAGGCAAATCCCCAGCACCGGCTGGGTACAGGCTTTGATCAGGTCGATCAGCTCGCGGTCTCGCAGCTGATCCATCGCCGCCTGGGCGGTGCCGACGCCGGGAAGAAACAGTTTATCGGCACGCAATACCACTTCCGGATCGCGGCTGACCACCGGCTCATAGCCGTGGCGGCCAATCGCCGATTTCACCGAATTGAGGTTGGCGCAGCCGGTATCAAGGATCACCACATTCATTACAGCACCCCTTTGGAAGACGGCAGGGCATCGCCCTGGACGCGGATCGCCTGGCGCAGCGTACGGCCAAAGGCTTTGAACAGGCTCTCCACGCGGTGGTGATCGTTCTTGCCCTTGGTTTTCAGGTGCAGGGTCACCGCCATGGTGTAGGAGAGCGAGCGGAAGAAGTGTTCCACCATCTCGGTGCTCAGATCGCCGACGCGCTGATAGGTGAAGTCCGCCTTATACTCCAGGTGCGGACGGCCGGAGATATCCAGCGCGCAGCGGGCGAGACACTCGTCCATCGGCAGCACGAAGCCGAAGCGGTTGATGCCGCGCTTGTCGCCAAGGGCCAGCTTCAGGGCTTCGCCGAGGGCCAGGCCGGTATCCTCCACCGTGTGGTGGTCGTCGATGTACAGATCGCCGCCGACGTTAACCTCCATGCGGAAGCCGCCGTGGGTGGCGATTTGGTCGAGCATATGGTCAAAAAAGCCGACGCCGGTGTGGATCTTGCTGCCGCCTTCGCGGTCCAGCCACACTTTCACATCCACCTGGGTCTCTTTGGTGACGCGCTCGACGTGGGCATAGCGGTCGCGGCGGGTCAGCTGCTCACAGATGGTCGGCCAGTCGAGCGTCTCGCGGTCATAGCGCAGACCTGTAATTCCCATGTTATCCGCCAGCTCAAGGTCGGTGGCCCGGTCGCCAATCACATAGCTGTGGGCTTTATCCAGCACCCCCTCTTCCAGCCACGGCAGCACCAGCTGCGTTTTTGGCTTGCGGCAGGCGCAGTTGTCGCCCTGGAAGTGCGGACAAATCAGCACCTCTTCAAAGTTAACGCCCTGCGAGGCGAAGATCTGCATCATCAGGTTGTGCGGGCCATCAAACGCTTCCTGCGGCAGACTGTCGGTTCCCAGGCCATCCTGATTGGTGATCATCACCAGCTTATAGCCTTCCTGCTGCAGCTTCAGCAGCGCCGGGATCACCTGCGGCTCAAACGCCAGCTTGTCGAACCGGTCCACCTGGAAATCCTCCGGCGGTTCGGAAATCAGGGTGCCGTCACGGTCAATAAAGAGATACTTCTGGGTCATACATTCTCCGCAGTCAAGGCGTCAATCACGCGCTGGCTCTCGGCACGGGTACCGATAGTGATACGCAAACAGCCGCTTAATGAAGGTTGTTTATTCTGGTCACGTAAGATAATGCCCTGATCCCACAAAGATTTAAACACTGCGCTGGAGGCGGTTATCCGCGCCAGCACATAGTTGGTCTCGGAATCGAAGACCTGCTCCACGCAGGCGATGCCGCGCAGCTGTTCCACCAGGTAGCGGCGCTCGTCAAGGATCTGCGCCACGCGCTGGCGCATCGCGGCGATCCCCTCCGGGCTCAGGGCCTGGGCGGCGATATCGGCCACCGGCGTGGAGAGCGGGTACGGGGCGATCACTTTCAGCAGCACGTTGATCACCTCGGCGTTGGCGAGGGTGAAGCCGCAGCGCAGGCCGGCGAGGGCGAAGGCTTTGGACAGCGTGCGCAGCACCACCAGGTGCGGATAGTCGCTGAGCCAGCCGGCCAGCGTCGCCTGCGGGCAGAATTCAATATAGGCTTCGTCGGCCACCACGATGGCTTTGCCGCGGGTCATCTCCAGCAGGTCGCGCATCGACTGCGGGTCGATAATCTGCCCGGTCGGGTTGTTCGGGCTGCAGACGAAGACCACCTTCACGCCGTCCAGCCGCGCTTCGATGCCCGGCAGGTCGAGCTGCCAGTCGGCCAGCGTCGGCACGGTGCGGCACTCGACGCCGATGGTCTCGGCGCTGACGCTGTACATGCCGTAGGTCGGCGGGCAGTAGAGCACCGCGTCTTCGCCGGGCTCACAGAAGGCGCGGATCAGCAGCTCGATGCCTTCGTCGGCGCCGCGGCTGACCAGCACCTGCTCCGGTTTGACCTCGGCGTAGCGGGCGTAGCTCTCAATCACGGCCTTCGGCTGCGGCTCCGGATAGCGGTTCAGCGTCTGTTCGGTAAGCTGGAAGGCTACGGCGGTAGGGAATTCGTTGGCGTTGAGCCAGACGTCGCCTTTGCCGCCCAGCCGGCGAGCGGATTGATACGGGGTCAGCGCGCGGACGTTGGCGCGGGCTAAATCTTCAATACTCATGCTTGCTCCTTCAGGGCGGCAACGCGCAGCGTTACGGCGTTTTTGTGGGCGTCAAGGCGCTCGGCGGCGGCCAGGATCTCAATCGTTGAGGCGAGGGCGGCAAAGCCGTCGCGCGACAGCTCCTGCACGGTCATCCGCTTCTGGAAGTCGGCCAGGCCGAGGCTTGAGCAGGTGGCGGTGTAACCATAGGTCGGCAGGACGTGGTTGGTGCCCGAGGCATAGTCGCCCGCGGATTCCGGTGACCAGTCGCCAAGGAAAACGGAACCGGCGCTGGTGATGCTGTCCACCAGCTCGCGGGCCTGACGGGTCTGAATGATCAGGTGCTCCGGGCCGTACTGGTTGGAGATAGCCACGCACTGCGCCAGATCGCGGGCCACGATGATCCGGCTGGCGGAGAGCGCCACGCGGGCGGTTTCCGCGCGCGGCAGGGCGGCCAGCTGGCGCTCCACGGCTTCGGCGACGCGGCTGCCCATGTCGGCGTCCGGGGTCAGGAGGATCACCTGCGAGTCCGGGCCGTGTTCCGCCTGCGACAGCAGGTCAGAGGCGACAAAGTCCGGGTTGGCGCCGCTGTCGGCGATGACCAGCACTTCCGACGGGCCGGCCGGCATGTCGATGGCTGCGCCGTCCAGACGCTGGCTGACCTGGCGTTTGGCTTCCGTGACGTAAGCGTTGCCCGGGCCAAAGATTTTATCTACCTTCGGCACCGACTCGGTACCGAGGGCGAGGGCGGCGATGGCCTGGGCGCCGCCGACGTTAAAGATGGTTTTTACGCCGCACAGCTGCGCGGCATAGAGGATCTCATCGGCAATCGGCGGCGGCGAGCAGAGCACCACCTGCTGACAGCCGGCGATGCGCGCCGGCGTCGCCAGCATTAGCACCGTGGAGAACAGCGGCGCTGAGCCGCCGGGAATGTACAGTCCGACGGAGGCGATAGGGCGGGTGACCTGCTGGCAGCGCACCCCCGGCAGCGTTTCGACATCCACCGCCTGCAGCTGTTGCGCGTTGTGGAAGGTCTCAATGTTTTTCACCGCTACCGCCATCGCCTGCTTCAGCTCATCGCTGAGGCGCTCGCCGGCGGCGGCGATCTCGGCCTCGCTCACCTGCAGCGCGGCGACGGTGGTTTTATCAAACTTCGCGCTGTATTCGCGCAGCGCCGCGTCGCCGTTGGCTTTGACGTTATCGAGGATCTCCGTCACCGTTTTACTGATGCTGTCGGAGGCGGAAATTGCCGGGCGCGTTAAGAGTTGCTGTTGTTGGTCTGCGCTACAGCCGTTCCAGTCGATGATTGTGTTGAAGCTCATGATTGTATTCCCCTGTGTGTCCTGTGACCGGCTGGCCGATTACTCCATCATTTTCTCAATCGGCAGCACCAGAATGGAGCTGGCGCCCAGCGCCTTCAGTTTTTCCATGGTCTCCCAGAACAGGGTTTCGCTGCTGACCATGTGCATAGCCACGCGCTGCTTGTCGCCTGCCAGCGGCAGAATA
Organism: Klebsiella sp. P1927; assembly: GCF_018204675.1. Taxonomy (NCBI): domain Bacteria; kingdom Pseudomonadati; phylum Pseudomonadota; class Gammaproteobacteria; order Enterobacterales; family Enterobacteriaceae; genus Klebsiella; species Klebsiella sp. P1927. Next base: position 1,490,105 of record NZ_CP073377.1, read on the forward strand.
GTCGGCCGCTCGGCGCCCGGCAGCAGGGCAACCACTTCTTCCAGGCGTTCGGTCGGGGCGTGCATCATGATGTATTTCGACTCGCGGGCCTGAATCACGCCCTGAATACGGGTCAGCAGGCGGTCAATCAACTGCTGTTTGGCGTCGGCCATTTCGCCGTCGCGCTGGATCAGACAGGCTTTGGAGCGGTAGATCACTTCCACTTCGCGCAGGCCGTTGGCTTCCAGGGTGGCGCCGGTGGAGACGAGGTCGCAGATAGCGTCGGCGAGGCCGGCGCGCGGCGCCACTTCCACGGAGCCGTTCAGCAGACAGGATTTAAAGGAGATACCTTTTTGATCGAGGTAGCGCTTCAGCAGGTGCGGGTAAGAGGTGGCGATACGTTTGCCGTCCAGCGCCGCCGGGCCGTTCCAGGCTTCATCCACCGGAGTCGCCAGCGACAGGCGGCAGCCGCCGAAGTCGAGACGGCGCAGGGTGAAGTAGCGCGGGTCTTCGCCCTGGGCGCGGCGGCTGAGCAGCTCTTCTTCCAGCACGTTTTCGCCGATAATGCCGAGGTCGACAACACCGTCCATCACCAGGCCCGGGATATCGTCATCACGCACGCGCAGAATATCGATTGGCATATTTTCCGCCAGCGCAATCAGACGCTGGGTGTGCAAATTGACTTTAATGCCGCAGCGGCTGAGTAATTCGCGTGAATCTTCGCTTAAACGGCCTGATTTCTGAATAGCTATGCGTAAACGGGTGTTGTCTAACATTGTTCTTTTCCTCTGAATACCTGTCTGAATCTGTCCGAATTTGGTCCAAAAAAAAGCCCCCGGAAGTGAATCTTCCGGGGGCTCTCTGCGCGTTCATGCACCACTGGAAGATCCAAACGTCTTCCAGCACACATCGCCTGAAAGACTAGTCAGGATGATGGTGATGATGGTGGTGTTTAAATTGAACGCGGTTCATAAAAATTCTCTGTGAATGACTATGCATTTGATGTCCTTTAACCTAAACCACTTCCGCCGCAGAAAGCAAGGGCTTTTTTCTATCATTAATTCATTTCATATTGAGCGAAGAAATTGTCAGTTGCCGCTGGCTGGCGTAGCCTGTAATCAGCACAGCGAAAGAGTCAGGAGCCTGGGATGAAAAAGGTCGCGATAGTCGGTTTGGGATGGCTGGGGATGCCGCTGGCGCTGTCGTTGACGGCGCGAGGCTGGCAGGTCACCGGCAGTAAAACTACGCAGGATGGCGTGGAGGCGGCGCGGATGTGCGGGATCGACAGCTATCCGCTGCGCCTGGAGCCGCAGCTGGTCTGTGATACCGAGGACCTCGACGCGCTGATGAACGTCGATGCGCTGGTGATCACCCTGCCGGCCCGGCGTACCGGGGCAGGGGAAGGGTTTTATCTACAGGCGGTGCAGGAGATCGTCGATACCGCGCTGGCGTACCATATTCCGCGGATCGTCTTCACCAGCTCCACCTCGGTGTATGGCAACGTCAACGGTACGGTGAAGGAGAATTCCCCGCGTCTGCCGCAAACCGCCAGCGGACAGGTGCTCAAGGAGCTGGAGGACTGGCTGCACAACCTGCCGGGGACGTCGGTGGATATTCTGCGCCTGGCCGGGCTGGTGGGGCCTTCCCGCCATCCGGGACGTTTTTTCGCCGGCAAGTCGGCGCCGGATGGCCAGCACGTGGTCAATCTGGTGCATTTGCAGGATGTGGTGGCCGCTATCGAACTGCTGCTGCAGGCCCCGAAGGGCGGGCACATCTATAATCTATGTGCGCCCCGCCATCCGGCGCGCGGCCTCTTTTATCCGCAGATGGCCCGCGAGCTCGGTCTGCCGCCGCCGGTGTTCAGCGACAGCCCGGACGGCGGCCAGGGCAAGATTGTGGATGGCAATCGTATCTGCAATGAGCTGGGGTTTGAGTACCAGTACCCCGATCCGCTGGTGATGCCGATGGAGTGATCCGCCAGCGGTGATTCGCATACCGTAAGGGGGTAGCGATGAAACCACTGCTGGATGTCCTCGTGATCCTGGATGCCCTGGAAAAAGAGGGGAGCTTTGCCGCCGCGTCGGCAAAGCTCTTTAAAACGCCCTCGGCGCTGAGCTACACCATTCACCGCCTGGAAAGCGATCTCAATATTCAGCTGCTCGACCGCAGCGGCCATCGCGCGCGCTTTACCCCCAGCGGACAGATGCTGCTGGAGAAAGGGCGGGAGGTGCTGCATATTGCCCGCGAACTGGAGATCCGGGCGGTTAAGCTGCAGCAGGGGTGGGAGAATAGCCTTCGTCTGGCGGTGGACAGCACCTTTCCCGTGGCGCTGCTCTCGCCGCCAATCGCTGCATTTTATCAACAACAGCCGCTGACCCGGCTGCACTTCACGCTGAACCCCTCCCTGCTGGACTGGCGGCCGCTGACTGACGGGCAGGCCGATCTGCTGCTGGGGGCGCTCGGCGAACCGCCGCCGCTGAGCGGTTATGACTATCTCCCCCTCGGCGAGCTGGAGCTGCTGCTGGTCGTTGCCCCACAGCATCCGCTGGCGCGACACCGCGCACCGCTAAGCTGGCGAACCCTGCGCCGTTACCGGGCGGTGGCCACCGGCGAGGGCGGGGCGCTACTCAGCGATCAGGAGACCCTGACGGTGTGTGACGCCGCGGGGCAGCTGGCGCTGCTGCGCCTGGGGCTGGGCTGGGGGTGCCTGCCGCGCTATCAGGTGCAGGGTCTGCTGGACAGCGGCGAGCTGGTCTGCATGACCGTGCGCGGGCTATCGCCTCGTCAACGCGCGTGGATCGCCTGGAATGACGCCACCTGCGGTTTGGCTGGCAAATGGTGGCGGGAAACGCTATTAGCAAATAGTGCTATTTTTACAATTTATCATACGGAAACCGTATAGATATTAGCACGTTAAAAATTATGCTTACGCAATGAACTTCATAACATCTTGTCAACGCCGTTGAATTTGTTGCAAAATATGCGGCCTGAAAACCAGAGACTAGCCGACGCTTTTTTTTAAAGTGTCGGTTATTTTTTTGGTCGAAAGACACATCATTCAATACCAAGAGGCCGGGCTTCGTACCGGATAGATATTTACTAAAAACCGACAGTCGTTGTCGCTGAGGAATAGAAAGAAATGGGGCAATTTTTTGCTTACGCGCTGGCGTTCACCGTAAAAGGGGATAACTATGTCGCATAACGCTACTCCAAATACCTCTCGCGTGGAATTACGTAAAACGCTTACGTTAGTTCCGGTTGTAATGATGGGCCTGGCCTATATGCAGCCGATGACGCTGTTCGATACGTTTGGTATCGTCTCTGGTATGACCGACGGTCACGTGCCGACGGCCTACGCCTTTGCGTTAATCGCTATCCTGTTTACTGCCCTGAGCTATGGCAAGCTGGTACGTCGTTACCCTTCTGCCGGCTCGGCGTATACCTATGCGCAGAAATCCATCAGCCCGACCGTTGGCTTTATGGTGGGTTGGTCCTCGCTGCTCGACTACCTGTTCGCGCCGATGATCAACATTCTGCTGGCGAAAATCTATTTTGAAGCGCTGGTGCCTTCGATTCCGTCGTGGGTGTTTGTTATCGCGCTGGTCGCCTTTATGACCGCCTTTAACCTGCGCAGCATTAAATCCGTGGCCAACTTCAACACCGTGATCGTGGTGCTGCAGGTGGTGCTGATTGCCGTTATCCTCGGCATGGTGATTTATGGCGTGTTTGAAGGCGAGGGCGCCGGTACGCTGGCCAGCAGCCGTCCGTTCTGGTCCGGTGACGCGCACGTGATCCCGATGATTACCGGGGCGACGATCCTGTGCTTCTCGTTTACCGGTTTCGACGGCATCAGCAACCTGTCTGAAGAGACCAAAGATGCAGAGCGCGTCATCCCGCGCGCGATCTTCCTGACCGCGCTGATCGGCGGCCTGATCTTCATCTTTGCCACCTACTTCCTGCAGCTGTACTTCCCGGATATCTCGCGCTTTAAAGATCCGGATGCGTCACAGCCGGAAATTATGCTCTACGTGGCAGGTAAAGCCTTCCAGGTTGGCGCGCTGATCTTCTCCACCATCACCGTACTGGCGTCCGGTATGGCGGCGCACGCTGGCGTGGCGCGTCTGATGTACGTTATGGGCCGCGACGGCGTGTTCCCGAAAAGCTTCTTCGGCTACGTGCACCCGACCTGGCGCACTCCGGCGATGAACATCATCCTGGTCGGCGCGATTGCGCTGCTGGCGATTAACTTCGACCTGGTGATGGCGACGGCGCTGATTAACTTTGGTGCGCTGGTGGCGTTTACCTTCGTTAACCTGTCGGTGATTTCCCAGTTCTGGATCCGTGAGAAACGCAACAAGACGCTGAAAGACCACTTCCAGTATCTGTTCCTGCCGATGTGCGGCGCCCTGACCGTCGGCGCGCTGTGGGTCAACCTGGAAGAGAGCTCGATGATTCTGGGCCTGATCTGGGCCGGTATCGGTCTGGTCTATCTGGCCTGCGTGACCAAAAGCTTCCGCAACCCGGTGCCGCAGTACGAAGACGTGGCGTAAGGCGTAGCGTGATGTGATTGAGAAAAGCCGGAGGGAAACCTCCGGCTTTTTTTTCGTTTGGCTCGGTGCGATATCTTTTGCCCGGCGGCGCTGCGCTTGCGCGGGCCTACGGTGATGGTTAACCTTCTGAAATTTAATGGTTATGTAGGCCGGGTAAGCGAAGCGCCACCCGGCAGAAGAGCTTATCCTGCCTGCACCATAACTTTCAGCAGCGTATCCAGCAGGCCGGGAAAACGGGCGTCCAGATCTTCCCGGCGCAGCGAAATCATGTTCTCCCGTCCCTGAGGCCGTTGCCAGATCACACCGCTGTCGCGCAGGACGCGCCAGTGGTGGGTCATGGTGGACTTGGCCACCTCCTCCTGGCGCAGGGCGTTGCAGCTCAGCTCGCTGCCGTCGGCCAGCGTACGAATGATCTCCAGTCGCAGCGGGTTTCCGAGCGCGGAAAGGACATTTTCCAGGCGAATTTGTTCTCGTTCGGGGTGATTGGCGATCATAATAATCCTGTGTCGGCGGTGGCGCGGCGCATCGCAGCCGCAGCCCATATCGGCGGCTGGCGGCTACTATACCCAAACTCCGGTTCTGATACCACGCGCGCCGCCGCAACCTGCCCAATCGTAATGATAGCAAAAATAGTTCGAATATACTCGTACAGTTGTACTAAGATAGACGCAGTTAAATGAACTGCGGATCATTCCGACCGCAGACTGACCGTCAAAACGACTAAGGACGCATCATGCCCCGACCCATCCCTCTCGAACGTTATCGCAACATCGGTATCTCCGCGCATATCGATGCCGGTAAAACCACCACCACCGAGCGCATCCTGTTTTACACCGGGATGAGCCATAAGCTGGGTGAAGTACACGATGGCGCGGCAACCACCGACTGGATGGCCCAGGAGCAAGAGCGCGGGATCACCATTACCTCGGCGGCGGTAAGCTGCTTCTGGCCGGGGATGGACCGCAGCTTCGAGCCGCACCGGATCAATATCATCGACACCCCGGGGCACGTGGATTTCACCATTGAGGTGGAACGTTCTATGCGCGTGCTCGACGGCGCGGTGATGGTGTACGACTCCGTCGGCGGGGTGCAGCCCCAGTCGGAGACCGTCTGGCGCCAGGCGAATAAATACCACGTTCCGCGGCTGGCCTTCGTCAACAAGATGGACCGCCCGGGGGCGGACTTCTTCCGCGTGGTGCAGATGATGATCGACCGCCTGAAGGCTAACCCGGTGCCGATTGTGATCCCCATTGGCGCCGAAGAGCATTTCACCGGCGTCGTCGACCTGGTGAAAATGCGCGCCATCCTGTGGGATGACGCCACCCAGGGCATGACCTTCAGCTATGGGCCAGTCCCTGACGAGCTGTTGGCGACGGCGCAGCAGTGGCGGGAGAAAATGGTCTCGGCGGCGGCGGAAGCCAGCGATGAGCTGATGGATAAATACCTGGAAACCGGTGAGCTGGACGAGGCGGAGATCGTCGCCGGCCTGCGCCAGCGCACGGTGAAGGGGGAGATCCAGGCGGTGCTCTGCGGGAGCGCCTTTAAAAACAAAGGCGTGCAGCGCATGCTCGATGCGGTGGTGGAGCTGATGCCATCGCCGCTGGATATTCCGGCGATACAGGGCGTCGATGAGCAAGGCCAGCCGGCGGAACGCCATCCGAGCGACGATGAGCCGCTGTCGGCGCTGGCGTTCAAACTGATGACCGACCCCTACGTCGGCCAGCTGACCTTTATCCGCGTCTACTCCGGGACGCTGAAGAAAGGCGATGCGGTGTGGAACCCGGTGAAGGGTAAGAAAGAGCGCATCGGGCGTATCGTGCTGATGCAGGCCAACGACCGTCACGAAGTTGACGAACTGCACGCCGGGGATATCGCGGCCTGCGTCGGTCTGAAGGATGTGACCACCGGCGATACGTTATGCGATCCGGATGCGGTGATTACCCTCGAACGGATGGAGTTTCCGGAGCCGGTGATTTCGCTGGCGATTGAGCCGAAGACCAAAGCGGACCAGGAGAAAATGGGCATCGCGCTACAGCGGCTGGCGGCGGAAGATCCGTCGTTCCGTCTGCATACCGATGAAGAGTCCGGCCAGACGATTATCTCCGGCATGGGTGAGCTGCATCTGGAGATCATTGTCGACCGGATGAAGCGCGAGTTTGGCGTCGAGGCCAACATTGGCCGTCCGCAGGTCACCTACCGCGAAACCCTGCGCAAGAAAGTGACGGACGTGGAAGGCAAATTTGTGCGCCAGTCCGGCGGCAAAGGGCAGTATGGTCACGTCGTACTGACCCTGGAGCCGCTGGCGCCGGGCAGCGGTTTTGTCTTCGAGGACGCCACCAAAGGCGGCGTGGTGCCGCGCGAGTACATCCCTTCCGTGGAGAAAGGGCTGCGTGAAGCGATGGGCACCGGCGTGCTGGCGGGCTATCCGGTGGTTGACGTGAAAGCGACCCTGACCTTTGGATCGTACCACGACGTGGACTCCTCGGAGATGGCGTTCCGCATGGCGGCGATCTTTGGCTTCCGGGAAGGCGCGCGCAAAGCGGATCCGGTGATCCTTGAGCCGGTGATGCACGTCGAGGTGGAGACGCCGGAAGAGTACGCCGGGAATATTATGGGCGATCTCTCTTCCCGTCGCGGGATGGTGCAGGGGATGGAAGAGCGCTTCGGTAGCCAGATCATCCGCGCCGACGTGCCGCTGGCGGAGATGTTTGGTTATTCCACCACGCTGCGCTCGATGTCGCAGGGACGGGCAACCTACAGCATGGAGTTCCACCATTACGCGGAAGCGCCGCGTAATGTGGCGGATGAAATCATCGCCAGCCGCGCGAAAAGCTAAGCAACGTTCCCGGGTGCGACGCGAGGCGTCTTACCCGGGCTACTCTGGTACCAGCGCCCAGGCCCGGTAAGGCGAAGCCGCCACCGGGCAAAAAGGTAAGCACGAACTGGGGACGCAATGCCCGGCGGGGCTGCTGGACTGACCCCATAAAGTTGGATGGTTCATATTAAGCGGCTCTCAGAGCCTGGGTTCGGTACTCTACCGGACTCAGGCCTTTTAATTTCAGGCTTATCCGCTCGTTGTTGTAGTAATGGATATAGTCCTCTACGGCTTTTCTTAGCGCACTGACACTCCTGAACTCCCTCAGATAAAAACACTCCGATTTCAGGGTCCCGAAGAAGTTTTCCATCACTGCATTATCCAGGCAGTTTCCTTTACGCGACATACTCTGCGTCATCCCATGCGCCTTTAAACGTTCCTGATAGCTCCTCATCCTGTAATGCCAGCCCTGATCCGAGTGCAGCAGCGGAGCATCTCCCGGTCTGAGCTTCGGGAACGCACCGTCCAGCATCGTATTCACCATCTCCATCACCGGCCTTTCCGACAGGCTGTAGGCGATAACCTCCCGGTTAAACAGATCGAGAACTGACGACAGGTAAAGCTTTTTTCCCTGTACCGGGAACTCTGTCACATCTGTTACCCATTTTTCGTTGGCTTTTGACGCACCGAAGTTCCGGCTCAGGATATTGGGCGCGGCCTCGCCCGTTCTCCCTTTCCAGGCACGATATTTTTTCGCCCTTATCACAGACCGGAGTGACAGTTCTGCCATCAGCCGCTGCACTGTTTTATGGTTTATCCGCAGCCCCTGTTTTCTCAGTGCGAGCGTGATCCTGCGGTAGCCATAACGACCTTTGTGATAGTGGTATATCTTCCTGATGTTCTCTTTAAGACCCGCATACCTGTCCCCTTGCTTCAGTGCATTCATATTGTAATACCACGTGCTACGGGACATACCGGCCGCCCGCAGAAGGTCCCGCAGAGCGTGTTCATGCCTTAGTTCACTGATTATCAGGGCTTTTTGCCATTTTTTTCGCTCTGAACCAAGGCTTTCAACTTTTTTAGATAGGCATTCTCTGCCCGCAGATAACGCAGTTCGGCCCTGAGCTCTTCGGGGGAGAGTTTTTCCAGCTCTTTATCTGTCAGTGGTGGGATATTTTTTGGCTTTGTCATTTGTCCGGGCCGTCCGCATTGCATGTTTAAAAGACCTTCCGCTCCGGCATCGTTGTACACGTCGAGCCAGCGCCGGACAAGTATTTCTGCGGAGAGATTAAACCGGGCAGCCGCTTCACGCATCGTCAGGCGGTCACTGATAACCGCCCGGACGACCACGAGTTTAAATTCATCGGAATAATGATTATTTTTTGCAGTCAGGCCTTCTGCACCGTGGAACTGCCATGCCCTGACCCAGCGACGGACAGATGTTCTTTCAATACCAAAAAGGTCGGCTGTACTCTGTTCTCCGTCTTTACCGGACAAATAATGATTAACCACAGCCAGTTTTGTTTCAGGGGAATACTTTGGTTTAGCCATAAAATTGCACCTTACTCAGTTGGGTGTCCAACTTTTGGGGTGCAGTCCACTGCGCTTGCGCGGGCCTACGGTCAGGCGTCCTCCCCGGTCATCGTTTGTAGCCCGGGTAAGGCGTTAGCCGCAACCCGGGAATTTCAGCCAATCAGACAATATCCTGTGCGTATTGCCACAGCGCCTTCAACTGCGCCAGCTTCTCTTTATCATCCGCATACTGCTGATACAGCATCTGCAGCTCATCGGCATAGGCCTGCAAAAACTCTGGCGTAAACACCTGACGACGGTGCTCTAACCAGCGCTGCTGCTCATGTTCATCGAGCGTGCCGGGGAAGTTGCGCGCCCGGTAGTTAAACAGCAGGCGTTCGATACGCTTATCAGCGAAGGTAATATCCAGCGCCGGCAGATTGCGCGGTTCGGTTTCCAGCACGATTTTCATCGCCGCGCGGTCGGCATCGCTAAAGAACCCATTGTAAAGCTGGGCGTCGACGTTTTCGGACGGCACGAACGGCTCGGCTTCGGCATAGACCGCCACCACTTTCTCGCGCACCTGCGGATTCGCCCGCAGCAGCTGGGCATTCTCCAGACAGCGCTGAATGGAGATCCCCAGCCGGTCGGCATCCTGCGGGCGCAGGGTATTGGCCTGGGCCAGTACCGGACATTTATTTAAATGCACCAGCTTGATCGGCGCCGCCGGCAGATCGCCAAGCTCGGCGCGCGGGGTGTAAAGCCGCTCGCGCAGGGCATCGGCATCCAGTTCCAGCAGCGGCGCCATATCGCCCGCCAGATCGACCATAATCACCGCATTGCGGTTTTCCGGATGCCAGGCCAGGGGCGCCACCAGGCTGGTGTTGCCGCGCGCGGCGCCAAACATGCCGGAGACATGCACCAGGGGCTTCATCTGCGGCACGTCGATAAGCGTCGCCAGCTTGCGCTTATTGCGGTGGCTGTAGAGATAATCAAACAGCCGCGGCTGCCGGGTTTTCACCAGCTTCGCCATGGCGATGGTGGCGTATACGTCGGCCATCGCGTCATGGGCGTTCTGGTGTTCAATACCGTTGGCGACGGTCAGATGTTCAAGCCGGAAGCTCGGCAACCCTTCGTCATTCTCTGGCCAGGCGATCCCTTCCGGGCGCAGGGCATAGCAGGCGCGCATCACGTCGAGCAGATCCCAGCGCGAGTTATCGTGCTGCCAGCTCCAGGCATAAGGGTCATAGAAGTTGCGATAGAAGATATTCCGCGTCACTTCGTCATCAAAGCGCACGTTGTTATAGCCGACGATACAGGTTTGCGGCACCGTGAACAGATCGTGGATGCGGCGGGCAAATGTGGCCTCATTATCCCCTTTGGCCAGCGCTTCCTGCGGCGTGATCCCGGTGATCATCACCGCCTGCGGCTGCGGCAGGTAATCGTCAGCGGGTTTGCAGTAAAACACTTCGGGCTCGCCGAGCACATTCAGCTCCGCGTCGGTACGGATGGCGGCGAACTGCGCCGGCCGGTCGAGGGAAGGGCTGGTGCCGAAGGTTTCATAATCGTGGAATAAAAATCCGGGCTGGTTGACGCTATCTTGCATAGTCTGTTCATTATCCGTGGTGGCGTGCGACCGGTATGGTAAACGATTTGCCTGGTCATCAGAAGGGTAACGGCAAGCAACTTCCTCTGCTGTGTCATATTTTCTTGCAATTAAACCCTGATATGAAACGCGAAGTTCCGTAAAAAGGACGGCGGATCTGTAAATCTAGAGGATATGCCGTTGAAAGGCCGTTTGTTTATTGCTGTATCTTTGCTCGCTTCGAGCGTTTCCTGCGCATTTGCCGTCGACTTACCTGCTACGGTCGCGCCGCCTTCCATTCAGGCTGGCTCCTGGGTGCTGATGGATTACACCACCGGTCAGGTCCTGACCGCGGGTAACGAACATCAGCAGCGTAATCCTGCCAGTCTGACCAAACTGATGACCGGCTACGTGGTCGATCGCGCCATCGACAGCCATCGTATCACCTTTGACGATATCGTCACCGTGGGTAAAGACGCCTGGGCGAAGGGCAACCCGGTGTTCGACGGGTCATCGCTGATGTTCTTAAAGCCAGGGGATCGCGTCAGCGTCCGCGACCTCAGCCGTGGGCTGATTGTCGACTCCGGTAACGACGCCTGCGTCGCGCTGGCCGACTATGTCGCCGGCGGCCAGCCGCAGTTTGTCGCCCTGATGAATCAGTATGTCGAAAAACTGCACCTGCGGGACACCCATTTCGAAACCGTCCACGGCCTCGACGCCCCGGGCCAGCACAGTTCGGCCTATGACCTCGCGGTGCTCTCGCGGGCGATTATTCATGGCGAACCAGACGTCTACCACATGTACAGCCAGAAAAGCCTGACGTGGAACGGGATCACCCAGCAAAACCGTAACGGTCTGCTGTGGGATAAAACCATGAACGTCGATGGCCTGAAAACCGGCCACACCTCGGGCGCCGGGTTCAACCTGATCGCCTCGGCGGTGGATGGCCAGCGCCGGCTGATCGCCGTGGTGATGGGGGCGGACAGTCCGAAAGGCCGCGAGCAGCAGGCCGCTAAACTGCTGCACTGGGGGCAGCAGAACTTCGACACCGTGCAGGTGCTGCAGAAGGGGCAGAAGGTCGGCACCGAGCGTATCTGGTACGGCGATAAAGAGCAGATTAAGCTCGGCACCGATCAGGATTTCTGGTTAGCCCTGCCGAAGGCGGAAGTGTCGCGCATTAAAGCGAAATATGTGCTGGATAAGAAGGATCTTGAGGCGCCGATCGCCGCCAATCAGCGGGTTGGCGAGATTTCACTGTATGACGGCGACAAGGTGGTGGGGCACTATCCGCTGGTCACCCTCGAAAGCATCAATAAAGGCGGAGTGTTCTCGCGAATGAGCGATTACCTGCATCACGAGCTGTAACCACGCCAACCGCCTCTTTGCAGGCGGTTTTTTTTCGTCTGTCGCTCGTGCTGGCGGGGCGCCTGTTTTTACAGCAGTGTGGTGGCGACTCTGTGAATTCGCGCACATACTGAGGGGGGATCTCCTGTTAAATTAACTGTATATTCATACAGTGTGCGCCGGGAGACCGGTTAGAGATCAAGGGGTGAAAGTCCCCGACCATTGAAGGACCAGCAATCCACAAGGTCCCCGAGTCATGCGTTGCATACCGCGAGGTATGGGGCGAAGCGTTGACAGGGGTGTTGACAGGCCAGCCATTGAGCCACGAAATGTATATTAAATTACCGGGTGCCGACGTTGTACTGTTAACGGAAGGCAACATCATAGGGTGCGATACTGCGAGTGCCACATGGACCCGGCGGGGTCTGAGACCCTGGCATGTCAATACGATCTCTACGCGGGAACCGGGAGATCTCCCCTCTGACCATCTGCCAGTGTCGGAGATGGCCCGCACCGGGAAGACGAGGAGTCATAGCCGGTGATGTACGGAGAGGAGAAGTCGGACTCGCTCATAGTAGCGGCGAAGCAGGCGAACAACCCGAAAGGAGCGGAGTCAGTGGAGCGAAGGAGCGGGGCCAAGGGGAACGCGGAACAGCCACACATGCGCCGGACACAGAGCCGGGAAAGCATGTCACAGAGGCTGTCACGCGTGCGGGAAGCTGCGAAGCAGCGGAAGAAAGAACGGTTTACAGCATTGTTCCACCTGCTGACAGTCGAAGCACTGGAAGCCGCATTCCTCTCCCTGAGCAGGAAAGCGGCCGCCGGAGTGGATGGCATCAGGTGGATGGACTACGCCGGAAACATGAAGAACAACATAACAGATCTGCACCGGAGGCTACATCAGGGCAGCTACAGGGCGCAGCCCGGCAGGCGTCACTACATCCCAAAAGCGGATGGAAAACAACGCCCGCTCGGCATCGCCTCGCTGGAGGACAAGATCGTCCAGTATGCGCTGGTGAAAATCCTGAACGCAGTCTATGAAAACGACTTTATGGGGTTCTCATACGGGTTCAGACCCGGGCGAAGCCAGCACGATGCACTGGACGCACTGGCCACAGGGCTGGTACGCACTAACGTAAACTGGGTACTGGATGCCGACATCAGTCAGTTCTTCGACAGGGTGAGCCACGAATGGCTGATCAGGTTCACAGAGCATCGGATCGGCGACCGGAGGGTAATCAGGCTCATACGTAAGTGGCTCACAGCCGGGACGTCGGAGGAGGGTCAATGGCGAGCAACGGAGGAAGGCACCCCACAGGGTGCGGTCATCTCACCGCTGCTGGCAAACATATACCTCCACTACGTCTTCGATCTGTGGGCGCATCAGTGGCGACGTCGCTATGCCACAGGCAATGTGGTAATGGTCAGATACGCCGATGACATCGTCATCGGGTTCGACAAACGATACGATGCCCGGCGCTTCCGTATAGCCATGCAGCGCAGACTGAGGGAGTTCGGACTCACGGTTCACCCGGAGAAAACCCGTCTGATGGAGTTCGGCCGCTTCGCTGCCGAAAACCGTGCCATCAGGGGAAAAGGCAAACCAGAAACGTTCAACTTCCTCGGGTTCACGCACATCAGCGGGAAAGATCGCAACGGCAGGTTCATGCTGATACGAAAGACCCGCCGGGATCGGATGACGGCAACTCTGAAAGCCATCAAAGACGGTCTGCGAAGGCGCTGGCATTACTCAATCCCCGAACAGGGAAAATGGCTCAGGAGAGTGGTTCAGGGATACCTGAACTATCACTCGGTACCGGGCAACTTCCCCACCATGCAGAAGTTCAGGACACACGTAACAAACCTCTGGCGCCGGGCGCTCAGGCGCAGGAGCCAGAAGGATGATACGACCTGGACGAAAGCAAACAAACTGGCAGCCGCATGGCTACCAAGGGTTCGGGTTCTTCATCCATGGCCTGTGGAGCGGTTCACCGCCAGACACCCGAGGCAGGAGCCCGGTGCGTAAATCGCGCACGCCGGGATCTGTGCGGGGGGTATCCGGTAACGGGTATCCCTACCGCGACAATTTATCTCCAAAGGAGGCAAGATGAACTACAGCATCACCACCCTCGGCAAGAAAACCATCGCCGGTTTCCATCTGGTCGGGCCCTGGGATCACACCGTCAAGCAGGGGTTTGAGCAACTGATGATGTGGGTTGAGAACCACCAGGTGCCCGCCCGCGAATGGGTGGCCGTCTACTACGATAACCCGGAGGAAGTGCCGGCGGAAAAACTGCGCTGCGCGACAGCGGTCGCCGTGGATGAGGATTATGTCATTCCCGCCAACAGCGAAGGGGTGATCCTGGCGGCGATTGCCGGCGGGGATTACGCCTGCGCCCGCGCGCGGGTGGTGGATTACGACTTCGCCACCCCGTGGATGCAGTTTTTCGACAGCCTGCAGCAGAGCACGGCGTATCGCATCGCCCCCCAGCCCTGCTTTGAGGTCTATCTTAACGACGGCAACCACGACGGCTACTGGGATATCGACATGTATGTTCCCGTTGAGCGCGTCGCGTCGTAGCGGTTTACCCCTGTTTCGGACAAGGTTTTTTACATTCCCGGCATGCTCCGGGCGAAAAAGCAGTTACAATTGGCCTTTTCGTTTTGCCGGAGAGGGTTGTGCGCGCTGATAAATCACTCAAGCCATTTGAGATCCGCTTGTATCGCCATTATCGGGTGGTGCATGGTGTGCGGATTGCGCTGGCCTTTGTGCTCACCTTTTTGCTGGTGCGGCTGCTGAACGTGCCTGAGGGAACCTGGCCTCTCATCACTCTGGTGGTGGTGATGGGGCCGATCTCCTTCTGGGGTAACGTCGTGCCGCGGGCGTTTCAGCGTATCGGCGGCACGATCCTCGGTTCGGCGCTGGGGCTGGTGGCGCTGAAGCTTGAGCTAATCTCCCTGCCGCTGATGGTCCTCTGGTGCGCGGCGGCGATGTTCCTCTGCGGCTGGCTGGCGCTGGGCAAGAAACCCTATCAGGCACTGCTGATCGGCATCACTCTGTCGGTGGTGGTCGGGGCGCCGCCCGGCGATATGCATACCGCGCTGTGGCGAAGCGGCGACGTGATCTTCGGCTCGCTGCTGGCGATGCTGTTTACCGGCATCTGGCCGCAGCGGGCTTTCATCCACTGGCGCATCCAGATGGCCAGCTATGTCACCAACTTTAACCGCCTCTACCAGGCCGGCTTCTCGCCAAATCTGGTGGATCGACCGCGGCTGGAAAAGCATCTCCAGCAGGCGCTGAACGACGTGGTTAAAATGCGCGGGCTGATCACCCCCGCCAGCAAAGAGACGCACATCCAGAAGGCGATCTTCGAGGC
Organism: Klebsiella sp. P1927; assembly: GCF_018204675.1. Taxonomy (NCBI): domain Bacteria; kingdom Pseudomonadati; phylum Pseudomonadota; class Gammaproteobacteria; order Enterobacterales; family Enterobacteriaceae; genus Klebsiella; species Klebsiella sp. P1927. Next base: position 1,505,267 of record NZ_CP073377.1, read on the forward strand.
TATCCAGACCGTCAGCCGCAACCTCGTCTGCATGCTGGAGCTGCAGATCAACGCCTGGTGGGCAACGCGTCCGGGTCACTTCGTGATGCTCAATGCGCACACCCTGCGGGAGACGCAGCAGATGACCCAGCAGACGCTGTTGTCCATCGCCCACGCGCTGTACGAAGGGAACCCTCAGCCTGTGCGCGCCAACAATGAAAAGCTGACTGAGATCGTCCTCGAACTGCGCCAGCTGCTGAAAGAGCAGGGTGATGACGGCCTGGCGGAAACCCCGGTCCATGGCTATGTTTGGCTCTCAATCGAACTGGCGCGCCAGCTGGAGCTGCTCTCGCATCTGATCTGCCGCGCGTTGCGCAAATAAACATCAGATGCACCGGGTAACCACATGGGTTGTTTCGATTCAGCAGCGTTTAGGGTTATGATAAACGCAAAGGAAAAAACATTGTCATCAGCGGCTGCTAGCAGTTATGTTAGCCCTATAACGCAGTCGCTTTACGAATCCGAATCTCAATTATTAGGGGTGTAAAAATGGAAACAACTAAGCCTTCTTTCCAGGACGTACTGGAGTTTGTTCGTCTGTACCGTCGTAAGAACAAACTGCAGCGTGAAATTCAGGACGTTGAGAAAAAGATCCGTGATAACCAGAAGCGCGTTCTGCTGCTGGACAACCTCAGCGACTACATCAAACCGGGCATGAGCGTGGAAGCCATCCAGGGCATCATCGCCAGCATGAAGAGCGATTACGAAGATCGCGTTGATGATTACATCATCAAAAATGCCGAGCTGTCTAAAGAGCGCCGCGACATCTCGAAAAAACTGAAAGTGATGGGCGAAGCCAAAGTCGAAGGCTAAACCCTGCCGGTCCGGCGGCGTTAAGCGTCGCCGGGCTGTTCCGCGTTTCCCTCTCTTCCCTGCTTTTTTCTGCGAAAACTTTGTTCCGGCAACTGCCTCTCCTCACCGACACTTTGCTATACTGGCCCGCGAAAAACGTATTGATATCGGAAAGGTTTCTCTCATCCTGGCCGGGCATCTGACGCAGCGGCGTCAGGGCGATATCTCAACACCTCTCACCTCTCCGACGATCGATTCGCCAGAAGACAAACTCAGGTGCTGACCGGGCGCGACAGAACTCTTCCGCTGCTTTCGCCGACAGGAGTCAACCTCACGTGATTAAGTCATTCTTTGCTGCACTCTCGTTTATCAGCCGCCTGCCGGTCCCGGCGCGGTTATCTCAGGGCCTGGAGATCGAACAGTACCAGCGCAGTATCGTCACCTTTCCGCTGGTCGGTTTACTGCTTGGCGCCATCGCCGGCGCGGTGGCGCTCCTCCTGCAGCCGTGGTGCGGCGTCCCGCTGGCGGCGCTGTTCGGCGTGCTGGCGCTGGCGCTGCTCACCGGCGGATTCCACCTTGACGGGCTGGCTGATACCTGCGACGGCATTTTCTCCGCCCGCACCCGCGATCGGATGCTGGAGATCATGCGCGACAGCCGGCTGGGCACCCACGGCGGGCTGGCGCTGATCTTTGTGCTGGTGGCGAAAGTGCTGGTGGTTGGCGAGCTGCTGCTGCGTGATATCCACCCCATCGCAGCCCTGGCGGCGGCCTGCGCCGTCGGTCGCGGGATGGCGGTGCTGCTGATGTATCGTCATCGCTATGCGCGGGAAAAGGGGCTGGGCAATCTGTTTATCGGCAAAATTAGCCTGCAGCAGACGCTGGTGACGATGGCGATGGCGATCGCGCTGGCCACCGCCCTGCTGGGGCTGCAGGGGCTGCGCGCCGCGCTGATCACCCTGGTGCTGATTTGGGGTCTGGGATGGGCGCTGAAGCGAACCCTCGGCGGGCAGACCGGGGATACCCTCGGGGCGGCGATTGAGCTGGGCGAATTACTCTTTTTACTGGCGCTGCTGTAAGGCCTGACACCAACGGTGAGGAACAGAATGGGAACACTTTCGGCGTTACTGGCTGCCATTCCGCAGCCCGATGTGGCGGGCATGGCGCGCGCTCAGCAGCATATTGATGGCCTGTTAAAGCCGCCCGGCAGCCTTGGCCGTCTGGAGACGCTGGCGGTGCAACTGGCCGGTCTGCCTGGCTTGCAGGGGCAGCTGGCGCTGGCGGAGAAAGCGATTGTGGTCATGTGCGCCGACCATGGCGTCTGGCATGAAGGCGTGACCCCTTCGCCGCAGGGGGTGACGGCCATTCATGCCGGCAATATGGTGCGGGGCAACACCGGCGTCTGCGTGCTGGCGGCGCAGGCCGGGGCCAGGGTGCAGGTAGTGGATGTCGGCATCGATGCCGACCCGCTGCCGGGCCTGATTAACCTCAAGGTGGCCCGCGGTAGCGGGAATATCGCCCGGACGGCGGCCATGAGCCGCCAGCAGGCGGAGACGGTGCTGCTGGCCAGCATGCAGCTCACCCGCCAGCTCGCTGCCGACGGGGTGAAAGCCTTCGGCGTCGGCGAATTGGGAATGGCCAATACCACCCCGGCCGCAGCGACGATCAGTGTCCTGACGGGCAGCGACCCTGACGCGGTGGTGGGTTGTGGGGCCAATCTGCCGCTGGCGCAGCGGGGCCATAAGGTGGCGGTGGTGCGCCAGGCGATAGCCCATAATCAGCCGAACCCGGCGGACGGGCTGGATGTCCTGGCGAAGGTGGGGGGTTACGATCTGGTGGGCATGACCGGGGTGATCCTCGGGGCGGCCTCCTGTGGCCTGCCGGTGGTGCTGGATGGCTTCCTCTCCTATGCCTCTGCCCTGGCCGCCTGCCGCATGGCCCCGTCGGCGCACCCTTATCTTATTCCTTCACACCTGTCGGCGGAGAAAGGAGCGCAGATCGCCCTCGACGCGCTGGGTCTGCGGCCGTATCTCGATATGGACATGCGCCTGGGAGAGGGCAGCGGCGCCGCGCTGGCGATGCACCTGTTGGATGCCGCCAGCGTGATGTACAACCAGATGGGAACGCTGGCGCAGAGCAATATTGTGTTGCCCGATAGCGCGCCGTCGTCCTGATGGTAAAACGCATCGTCCCGCGATGGGGGTGATGCGCCGGGTTTACAGGGCCTGCTGCCAGACCGCCTGGGGCAGGAGATAAACCTTCGCCGGGGCGCGCATGCCGTCGGTGACAATATGGCGGATGCCGCTGGCCATCACCGCCAGGGTGACGTCAAAGGCGTTCAGGCTATCGCCGAAGCCAGCGGTCAGATTGAGCATCGAACCATTGGCCAGCAGATAGACGGTTTTGTCGGCCATGCGGTAGGCGTTGATATACGGCATCACCTCTTCCTGGGGGTACTGGCGCAGGTACTCGCCGTCGATCTCTTCCGCCACGTGGCCGACGTTAAGGATAAATACTCCCGCTTTCGCCCGGTCCAGCGCCTGGCGATTAACCACGTTTTTACCGCCTGTCGCTGTGGCCACCACGTCCGCCGAGGCGATAGCCTCCTGGAGGTCCACCACGTGCCAGCCGTCGTAGGCCGCCTGCAGACGGCGGGCAGGATCGATCTCCGCCACCATCACCTGACCGCCAAAAGCTTTTGCCGCCGCCGCGACGCCTTGGCCGACCAGGCCGTAGCCGATCACCAGCACTTTTTTCTCATGCAGGGTGAGGTGAGTGGTCTGGAAGAAGGTGTGCCAGGCGGTGAGACCGACCATATGGCGGTTGTGCAGCCCCTCTTTGACCGGCAGATCGTCCCAGTTAAAGATCGGATAGCCTGGCTGAATATCCCCCAGCCGATTGACGCCCGAGCCGGTGGCTTCCAGACCCGCCACGATGTTCCCAAACTCGCCGCGCTGGTGGAGCAGGGTGGTGATATCGGCGCCCATCTCGCACAGGTGAGTGGGCTGCCAGGCAATCGCTTTTTCCCATGACTGTTGCCAGTCGGCATCGCTCATATTGCGCCACGCGCAGGCCTCGGCGCCGCGCTCCACCAGCCAGGCCACCACGTCGTCCTGCACGGTGGTGGGGTTACAGGTGGTTAAAAAGACCTGAGCGCCCTTGTCGAGGATCCCCTGCACCAGCGGGATCATTTTCATGTCGAGGTGCATACAGCAGGCCAGACGCACGCCGCTGAGGTCGGGCAGCGCGGCGACCTGACGCAGGGTACGCGGCATATTCTGGCTGGCCCATGCCACTTCTTTCGCTAAAGAGATTTTATTATTCACTGGGTTATGACCTTCAATTCGCAAAAGGGGTATCCCCCTGACCGAAAAGGGATTCTATCAGCCCCCGCGAGAATTCACAGCACAATGCCGTCGGACATCGCCGCCCGCGCTATCCCCTGCGAAAGACAGGGTTGTTAATTTAAGGTTAAAAAAAGAAAATAAAATATAAGTAATTCCTATGATTTGAGCGATGAAGCGATGTTGAGTGTTATTCCTGCGGGGATATTTTCACGGCTGCGGATTTTCCTTGGCCGCCTGAAGCCGCACGCGCTGCCGGTGGCCCGCCGGCATATCGTGCTGGGATCCATTGGCGCCGGCACCGGACTGGCGGTGACCAGCATGTTCAGCCACTGGCTGCTCGGCGAAGTCAATCTGTGGTTTATTGCCCCGATGGGGGCCTCGGCGGTACTCCTGTTTGGCGTACCGAGCAGCCCGCTGGCGCAGCCGTGGTCGATTGTCGGCGGCAACGTGCTGTCGGCGCTGATCGGTGTCACGGTGGGTATGCTGGTCCCCGATGCGGCGCTGGCCTGCGGTCTGGCGGCGGCTCTGGCCATCGCCGGGATGTATTTTCTGCGCTGTCTGCATCCCCCCGGCGGCGCGGTGGCCCTGACGGCGATCCTCGGCGGCGCCGGGGTGCACAGCGAAGGCTATCACTTTGTGCTGACCCCGGTGCTCCTCAACTCGCTGATGCTGGCGCTGCTGGCTATTGTGTTTAATAACCTGGTTGGCCGCCGTTATCCGCATCCGCTGGCGGCAGAGGAGGTCAAATCCAGGGCGGTGCCGCTGGGTATTTCGGTCACCCGGGAAGATATTCACGCCGCGCTGCTGGAAGGCCAGTTCCTCGACATTGATGAAGACGATGTCCAGGAGTTGCTGGAGAATATCGAGCAGCAGGCGCGGCAGCGTATCGCGACGGCAGCCCGCCGCTAAGGGTGTACTGCGGGCTGCGGGTTACAGATCGCCGGTAAGATACTGCGCGACCCCGCGGCCAAAGCTCCAGTCGCCTTTCTTGTTACTGATAATCGACACCATCAGGTCATCGCCGCTCAGGCCGCAGTGTTCCGCCAGCTCCTCCTGCAAAATGGCGAAGAAGCGCTGCTTCTGCGCCTCGCTGCGCGGGCTGGTATAGACCCGCACCACCACCAGATCCCGCGTGCGGGTCAGTCCGAGGCCGGTATCTTCAATCACCATATGGTGGGCTTTGTTTTCATGAACAATCTGGTAACGGTCGCGTTCTGGTACCTCGAAGGCGCGTAGCACGGCGCGATGGGCGGCATCCAGCAGGGTTTTGACCTCCTGTTCCGTACGGCCTTCAATCAGGTCAAATGTCAGTAATGGCATGCAGGTGCTCCTTATCGTTAGGGAATAATGATGGGCTCAACAAGATGCTAGCCGATGCCGCCGTCGGCAAAAACCGCTATAGTTGAATACATTGTTTTTACTGGTGAACAATCACATGAGCGAGAGTCGTCCGGAGAGTTACTGGCCCCATCTGTACTGGCTGACGGTGCTGGAAGAACAAAAAAGCTATACCCGGGCCGCGGAAAAGCTGGGGATCAGCAAGTCGGCTATCAGCCAGAAAATCAGCGAGCTGGAGCGGGTGACCGGTAAAACCCTCGTCCATCGCACCACCCGCAGCGTGAGCCTCAGCGACGACGGACTGCGGCTGGTGGCGGAGCTCAACGAGCCGTTTGGTCAGCTGCGGGATATTTTCACCGGCGCCTGCGATGAAGGCGGGCCGCTGCGGGGAACGCTGCGCCTGACCGCGCCGGTGGCCTTTTCCCGCCAGCAGCTGGTCCCGGCAATCGCGCCGTTTTTGCATCAGCATCCCCAGCTGCATCTGCAGCTTGAGGTCACCGACCGGCTGGTCTCTCTGGCCAGCGAAGGGTTCGATCTCGCCATCCGCCACTGTCGACGCGAGGCGCTCCCCGATACCCACGTCGCCTGGCCGCTGTGTCACACCGCGACGCTTACCGTCGCGTCCGCCGACTATATTCGCCGCCATGGCCGCCCGGAGACCCCCGAAGATCTGCGCCACCACCAATGCCTGACCTATCCCCGTGGGCCACAGCGCCCGCAGTGGACGTTCGCCTCCCGTCAGTCGCCCGATGCTCGGGTGACCATCAACGTGCAGGGGCCATTCGCCACCAATAACAGCGAGTCGCTACGTGATGCAGTGCTGGCGGGGCTTGGGGTGGCGCTGTTGCCGGATTTCAGCGCCCGGGAGGCCATTGGCCGCGGGCTGGTGCAGGAGCTGCTGCCGGCGTGGCAGCCAGTAGAGGTGTTTGCCGATCGGCTGTACGTCATCCGGCCCTATACCCCGCGCGTGTCGCGCGCGGTGGAAACCTTCAGCCGCTACCTGAAAGCGACCTTCAGCGAGACGCGTCCAGCTCCTGCGCCAGCGCCTCGCTAAAGCGGGGCAGCAGATGGCGCTCGCCGGGAAGCAGCTGCGCGAGAGTAACGGTCTTGTCAGCGCAATAGACCCGCTCGCTGCCGAGCTGCGCTTCGAAGGCGTTCGCCGCCTGATGCGCCGCGCTCAGATCGGCGTCAATAAGGATCACCGCATGGGCCAGCACCACGTGGCCGCCGCCCGCCGCCAGCGGCCGCCAGTACTGGGCGGTACCGACAATCTTGCGCGCCTCCGCGCCTTCTCCGCAGGCAAGATTATACCGGCCATCGCAAAAGGAACCGCTCACCGCCCGGGGGTGGCTGGCAACGCCGAAGCGCGCGAGGGTGCGCTGCAGCACAGCGCACAGCGAATGATAGATTGGTTCGGCGGCTTCGCCGAGCGGCTGCTGCACCGGCCAGGCGAGGCTAAGGTTGATAATGCCCGGCCCCTGGGGTACCAGACCGCCGCCGGAGCGGCGAAGCCATACCGGCCAGCCGCGCGCGGCAAAATGCGCGCTGACCGCCGGCAGATCCGTAAACTGACGATAGCTCCCCGGCACCACCAATCCCTGCGGCGCCTGCCAGAGCTGGGCGACGGCCTCGCCGGCGCTGGCTTTGGCAAACAGCGGCTGTTCCGCCTGGGTGGGATCCTCGCAAAACTGCAGCGCCAGCGAAGAGGGGGAAAAACGGCGAGGCCAGCAGTCGGCCAGGGTTAACTGAGACATGTATTCTCCTTACCGGAGGGCGCGGGTTACGCCCTCCGCTGGTGGGTCAGTCGACGGGGTGCTTTTTCATCATCAGCGCGGTGAGCGCTGACAGCAGGCATCCTGCGGTCAGATAGAGGGCCACGCTGTGCCACGATCCGCCGGAGAAGGTGACCAGCGCCGCGGCAATAAACGGGGTAAAGCCGCCGCCGACCACGCTCGCCACCTGGTAGCCGACGCCGGCGCCGCTATAGCGATAGCTGGCGCCGAACAGCTCGGTAAACATCGGCTGCTGGACGCAGACCACCATATCATGGGCGATATTGGCCAGCATCAGGGCGAAGAACAGGATCCAGAAAACGGACTGACTCTCCAGCGCCATAAAGAACGGGAAACCGCTCAAAGTGCCGATCAGCGCCCCGGTGATATAGATCCGCCGACGGCCAAAGCGGTCTGCCAGCCAGGCGAAGCAGGGGATAGTCAGGCAGCTAAGACCGCCCACCAGCAGGCCAATGTTGAGAAACAGCTCGCGCGGCAGGCCGAGGTTTTGCGTGGAGTAGTTGAGGGCGAAGGCGGTGACGATATACATCGTCAGCAGCTCACACAGACGCAGGGCGATAATCAGTAAAAACGCTCCCGGATGGCGAAGCAGCGCTTCCACTACCGGTAGCCGCTTTTTCTTCTGCGGCGCGTTGTCCTGGCTCTGCTGCGCTTCAAACTCCTGCGATTCCGCCATGCCGTTACGGATCCACAGCGCAATAAGGACCAGCACCACGCTGAACAGGAACGGTAAGCGCCAGCCCCAGCTGAGGAACTGCTGGTCGCTGGTCAGGCTGCTAATCAGCGATACCAGCCCGGTAGAGAGCAGGAGGCCGACGCCGTAGCCCACCTGCACCCCGCTGCTGTAAAAGGCTTTTTTCCCCTGTGGGGCATTCTCCACCGAGAGCAGCGCCGCGCCGCCCCATTCGCCGCCGACGGCGAATCCCTGAACCGCTCGCAGGAACACCAGCAGCACCGGCGCCCACCAGCCGATCTGGTTGAACGAGGGGAGCAGGCCGATGCAGGCAGTGGCGATACCCATCATCCAGACGGTCATCATCAGCATCCGTTTCCGCCCGAGGCGATCGCCGAAGTGGCCAAAAATAATTCCGCCGAGCGGGCGAAAAAGAAACCCAACGCCGAAGGTGGCAAAGGCGGCAAGCGTTCCCATCGCCGGGCCGATTTGCGGGAAAAATTCGCGGTTGAACACCAGCGCGGCGGTAATGCCATAGAGAAGAAAATCGTACCAGTCGACCACCGCGCCGGCAAAACTACCCCAGGCCGCCCGCCGGGCCCGATGTAGTGAATCTGGCGCCTCGCCGGGCTGCACGCTTATTGTTGAATCCATACCCTGTCCTGTCAGTCACGTACTTCATTGTTATTGGAATGAGACGCTTTTACCGTTGCGTCTGCTCTGAGACTACCGCGCAGCGGCCGTGGAGGAAAGTAGTTTGCCTGCTAAGCGGGGGAGATGGCGCAAAAAAGAATCGATGGGAAAGACGGTCGAAATCACACCCTGGACTTAACATTCTGGCAATTTGCCATCCAGCTTATACTTTTAATTAAATCAACGGATAACAAAGATGGACACCTTTTAAGAATCGACGTAAATGGTTTACACTTAACGTGTCTCCCTCTCTGGAATGGTGAGTAAAATGCGTCTACTTCTTGCAGTTTTATTTTGTTCTGTCATGTTGCCTTCTGCTTATGCTGAAAAACTGCCTGCGCCGACAGGAAAACCTGTACTGACCATTTCCGGAAAAATCGGAAATATGAATGTCGGCGACAAGGCCGTTTTTGATCTCGCAATGCTGGAAAAACTGGGGATGAAGACGATAGAAACCACCACCCCCTGGTACACCGGCAAGGTTCGTTTTGACGGTATTCCCCTTAGTAAACTCATGGATTTAGTCGGCGCGAAAGGCACATCGGCCCGCGTGCTGGCGCTGAACGACTACACCACCATTATCCCGATTGATGATTTTTATAAATTCCCGGTCATTATGGCGTTAAAAATGAACGGTCAATATATGCGCATTCGTGATAAAGGCCCGTTATTTATTGTCTACCCTTACGACAGCAGTGCTGAATTACAGAACCAGATCTATTATTCCCGATCGGCCTGGCAAGTTTCAAAGATGATTATAGAATAAGGGTTGGATCTTGAATCGAATACTCACGGCTATTATTTTGTCGTTATTTGTTGTCACCGGATATATTACTTATCTGGTGCATGAGCGACAAAGTGAGTTGCAAAAATTTACCCGCTATACGGACTCGTGGTCAATGTCGCAGATGGTGTCGGAATATATGCGGCTGGAGTCTCGTCTGGCGGGAATGGCGATTGGGGCCGAAGGGGCGGACCACGATGAGGTGCGCCTGCGTCTTGAGATCATGATGAGCCAGATCGAGCTTCTGCAGGAGGGCGATCTGGGTAAATTTATCAATAAAAGCGAGCAGCGGAAGACGGTGGTTGCGACGCTGATTCGTAATCTTCATCTGCTCGATAAACAAGTTGATACCATGACGCCGGAGCAGGTCAGACAGATCCTGCCGGTGTTAAGCGAGCTGGATGGTCCGCTGACCTCAATGGCCGCCGCCACCCTGACGCAAGATATCAATATCGTTAATATCACCCATGATAAAATCCAGCATCTCTATTATATCTACTCGGTGATCTCCATTCTGCTGATCGCCATGTGTATAACTCTCGGTCTGCTGATGCTCCGACAGAATAATAATCTGCGTCGCGCCCATGTTCGTATGAAAACGCTGGCCAACGATCTGCAGGCCTCGAAAGAGAAGCTGCAGGTGCAGAACCGCCGGCTGCAGTACGATGCCTACCATGATTCGCTGACCGGTATGCCCAACCGTCTCTCTTTCTGGCAGCGGCTGCAGGAGATCGTCAACCAGGTGCGTCCGTATAAGGGATGCGCCGTGGTGATGCTTTTCGACCTCGACAGCTTTAAGGATGTGAACGATACCCTTGGCCATGATGCTGGCGATAAGCTGCTGCAGGATCTGGCCAGTCGCCTCTCTTTTTTCCGCAAAACCTCCGAGACGCTGTATCGCCTTGGCGGTGATGAGTTTGCGATGCTCTCCTACGATCTCACTGAGGAGATGGCCCTTGAGCGGGCCAATGTTATCCGGGAGAAGATCAGCCAGCCCTATCAGATCTACGATGCGCAGATTAATATCGACGCCTGCATTGGGATCGTGATCTCTGACGGTGAAAGTCGTACCGATTATCTGTACAAGTGCGCCGACCTCGCGCTGTATGAGGCGAAAAAAGAGGGTAGCGGCCATGTGCAAATCTTCCGGCCGGGGATGCTGCAGCGCCTGCAGGAGAACAAATCGTTTGAAGACGATCTGCTGCAGGCCCTGGCCCATGACGAGTTCAAAGTCTACTATCAGCCGATCGCCGATACCGTCACGCGCGAAATCTACGGCTATGAAGCGCTGGTTCGCTGGTTCCATCCGGTGCGCGGCGCCGTGCCGCCGACGGTGTTTATTCCGGTGGCAGAGAAAATCGGTCTTATTAATGCCCTTGGCGAATGGGTGCTGAAAACCGCCTGTGCCGAAGCGGCCAGCTGGGCGACGCCGCTGAAGGTCTCGGTCAACGTTTCACCAATTCAGTTGATGAATACATCGCTGACCGACACCATTATCGAGGTGCTGCATCAGACCGGCCTCGATCCGCGACGTCTTGATCTGGAGATCACCGAGTCGGACGTATTCAATGAGAACACCCGTTCGCTGGAAATTCTCAGCCAGCTGCGCGAGCAGGGCATTCAGATCTCCATCGATGACTTTGGTACCGGCTATTCTTCCCTGTCCCGTTTAAGCTACTTCCCGTTCGATAAAATTAAAATCGACCGCTCGTTTGTCATCAATATTCCGGAACAAAAAGACGATCTGGATATCGTCCGCCTGATTATCAGCATGGGAAAGAGCCTGCATATGCGCATTGTGGCGGAAGGTGTAGAGACCGAAGAGCAGTTGGCTTCGCTGCAGGCGCTGGGCTGTGACCTGGTTCAGGGATATTTAATCGGCAAACCGAGTCCGCTGCGCTAACAAATTTTTAACGTGTCTACTTTTATTCTCCCGGGCGATTTCAGGATCCTGAAATCGCCTTTTTTATTTTCTCTTAGCGCTAATCCCTGCGAGGTATAAAAAGGAGTAGGCGTAAAATTCCACAACAAAATAATATCCTTAACGTTTAAAAGGGGTATATGATATGCATCATATAGGCTATTTCTGAACGTCGCGTTTGAGACGGTAAAGTGAGGCACAATTATGCAGCGAATCATTATTCCCACCCATTACGTTCACACCCGCAGCACGCCGCTGTGGACCAAAGAGACCGCCCCGGCCTCTATCTGGCGCCGCCATCTGGATGCCGGCACCCGGCAGGGCGTCTACCCTCGTCTCTCAGTGATGCAGGGGGCGATCCGCTATCTCGGCTATGCCGATGAAACCAGCCCCGAGCCCGTTGAAACCCTGACTATTGAAGCCGGCCAGTTTGGCGTCTTTCCGCCGGAGAAGTGGCACTGTATTGAGGCCCTCTCAGAGGACACGGTTTTTAATGTCGACTTTTATGTTGATCCAAAAATTCTTATCGAGGGATAACAAGAGATGACCAGTGAAAATAAAGGTTATACCTTAGCGCTAGAGAATGGCCGACTTCACCAGAAGCAGGAAAAAATATTTCTCAAACCAATGGTGTTGTATATTCCACAGCAGGCGGTGGAGGCCGTTAATGACCTGCTGAGCAAGTTACCGGACGACAGGGAAGAGGGGGAGTTTCTGTTGACGGTCACCAATAACAATAACGGCGTCTCGGTTGATAAAACCTTTTCCTCGCTGGCGGCGCTGCGCGACCCACTCACCGCGGCTGATGCGGTGAAGGATCTGATCAATATCGTTCGCGGCTACGAGTCCGATGAAGAGACCAACGTCTGCGGCTGGTAAGCCCGCTATCCCGCAGTCGGATGGCCGCCGTCGCCCGACGCCATCTGACTGAGCAGCCACTCCCGCAGAGCGATAATATCCGCCCGCTGCGCTACCGCTTCGGTAGTGACCAGGTAGTAGCGGGCGCCAGGCAATGCGTTGCTGAACGGCGCGGACAATACGCCGCGCTGCAGCAGATCCCGCGCCAGCAGTTCGCTGGCGATCACCACTCCCTGACCGGCCACCGCCGCCTGCAGGGCATGGGTCTCATCGCTAAAGGTTAACCCCGCATCAATATTCAGCGTCGGCGGTCCATAGCGCCGACGCCAGTTCTCCCAGCTCGGCGAATCAGCTGGCACGCGCCGGTTGGCAACGTGAAACAGCGTCACCCGCTGCAGATCTTCAGGCCGGCTGAGGCCCAGAGTCGGGCTGGCGACCACGATAAAGCGATCCTCATACAGCAGCGTGCAGTACAGGTCCCGCTCCGACGTTTCACGATAGCGAATCGCGGCGTCTACCGTGCCCAGATGCAGATCCACTCGTTCGACGCTGGTGTGTAGCCGCAGGTCGATAGCCGGAAAGCGGGCGGTGAAATCCGCCAGCCGCGGCACCAGCCAGTGGGTGAGAAAATTGGAGGTGGTGGTGACGGTTAAGGATGGCGGCTGACGGGCATGAGCGATCTGGACGACGGCCTGTTCCAGGGCGCTAAAGGCGCGTTGGGTGGCGGCGTAAAGGATCTCGCCATCAGCGGTCAGACTGACGCCCTGCGCGCTGCGTTCGCAGACCCGGCACTCCAGCACCGACTCCAGCAGTTTAATCTGATGGCTGACCGCCGTCGCGCTGACGCCGAGCGCCTCGGCGGCCTGTTTAAAACTGCGGTGGCGGGCGACGGCATGAAAAGCGCGTAGCGCCCCCAGCGGCGGCAGACGGGGCGGTCTCATGGCTGAGTTTTTCTCATCTATGGCTGAAAACTATGCGTTTGTGTAAAGCGATATTGTGGCGATAGGCTACGGGCATGTAAAGACAATGACATGAATTAAATTCATGCAGCTTCGCCTGTCAGGAGTCAACTATGCACGTTGTAAGCCGCTACACCGCCGCGGAAGCCGCGGCAACGATCGACCCCCGCGGCCGCGCTATCGCCCTTAGCGTGGTCATCGCCGCCGGGGCCTTGCTGTTAATCATGCCCCCGGTTATCGGGGTGACCGGCACGCTGAGTCTGCTGACGGCGCTGATTGCGGCCTTTGGCGTCGGGTGGGGATTTACACGCGGACAATCCTGGCTTTATCGCTCACCCCTGGCGGCGACGCGCTGGGCCTTTCTGCTGTCAGCGGCCGGCTGGCTGCTGGCGCTGGTGGCCTGGTATGGCGGGCAGGACTGGCCGGCACTGCTGCCGGGCGTGGCGTGCGGTGGGGCGGGAGCGGCTGTCGCCTGGCGCATTGCGGCGGGTAGGACGGCGCTGCCGGGGATGCGGGTCAGCGGCGCCACGGTACTGAGCGTAGCTATCGCCATCGCGGCGACGCTGCTGACCTGGCATACTGCGGGAGGAGGACGCCATGGCGTCTGCTTTGCCTTCGCCGTGCTGCTTGACTGGGCGCTGCTCGGCGCGCTGATGGTGCGGATCCGCCAGCAGGAGAGTGCGGCCTGATACCAGACGCGGTCTGGTCCTGGATCGGCGAATCAAGCGAGACAGGGTAAGTTGTCCCGCCCGGCGTTAAATATCTTCTACACTGTTACAGGCATCACATTCCTGTGCGGTCGGCACTCCTGCCGGCCGCCGTCGGCGTTCAGCCCAGGCACGGGCCTGCAGGCTGGTTATCCTGAAAAGAGGAGTCTGTAATATGGCATTTGTCACCACCCAAGACGGCGTCAATATTTACTTTAAAGACTGGGGTCCAAAGGAAGCTCAGCCGATTGTTTTTCATCACGGCTGGCCGTTAAGCGCTGACGACTGGGATAACCAGATGTTATTTTTCCTTGCCGAAGGGTTCCGGGTCATCGCTATCGATCGTCGGGGTCATGGTCGCTCCGATCAGGTTAGCGAGGGGCACGATATGGACCATTACGCGGCGGACGTTTCGGCGGTGGTGGAACATCTGGATCTGCACAATGCGGTCCACGTCGGGCACTCCACTGGCGGCGGCCAGGTCGCCCGCTACGTCGCCCGCTACGGCCAGCCGCAGGGGCGGGTGGCGAAGGCGGTGTTAATTAGCGCCGTCCCGCCGCTAATGGTGAAAACCGAGCAGAATCCGGGCGGGACGCCGATCGAGGTGTTTGACGGTTTCCGCAAAGCGCTGGCGGCGAACCGCGCCCAGTTCTATCTCGACGTCGCCTCTGGCCCGTTCTATGGCTTCAATCGTGATGGAGCAGAGATATCCCAGGGGACGATCCAGAACTGGTGGCGACAGGGGATGATCGGCAGCGCTAAAGCCCATTATGAAGGCATTAAGGCGTTTTCAGAGACCGACCAGACGGAAGACCTTAAGTCGATCACTTTGCCGGTGCTGGTGATGCAGGGAGATGACGACCAGGTGGTGCCCTATAAAAATGCGGCCATCCTGCAGGACAAGCTGCTGCCGAACAGCCAGCTGAAAATTTATCCTGGCTTCCCGCACGGGATGCATACCTCCCACGCCGATACTATCAACGCCGATCTGCTGGCGTTTATCCGCGCCTGATCTGCCCTATTTGCCGGGCAGAGTGCCGTTAATGGCATTCCGCCAGCGCCCTGGGCGCCAGTCGCCTGGGGCGCGCCGGTTGACGTGCAGAGGAAATCTGCTTAACTCATGGGGTACCTGACGACTATTTTCCCCTCGCAGGATAAAACGCCGGGTTTCTCTGCGGAAACCCGGCGGAATTCTGTGCAAGAGACAAGTGAGAGACAATGAAATTAGCCGGACTTCATCCCGACGAGCAGCGTCGCCTGCAATCGCTACGCTCTTCCGGGCTGTTGAATAGCGGAAAAGAAGAACGCTTCGATCGCCTGACCAGGCTTGCCCGTTCGCTGTATAACCTGCCGGTGGCGTCCATCAGTCTGGTGGGGGAAGATCTCCTGCATATCAAGTCCTGTGCCGGTCTCGATGTGGACACGGTGCCGAGAGATATTTCATTTTGCGCCCATACCATTCTGCAAACCGACCCGCTTATCGTCAACGACATGCAGCAGGACGAGCGCTTTCACGATAACCCGCTGGTTATTGAGGCGCCGTTTATCCGCTTTTACGCCGGGTATCCGGTGCAACTGCCGGATGGCGCGACCGTCGGGTCGTTCTGTCTGATGGATCACCAGCCGCGATCGTTTTCCGCCCATGAAATGCAGATCTTAAGCGATCTGGCGGCGATCGTGGAGGATGAGTTCAAGGTGCTGGATGCGGCAACCTCGGATGAGCTGACGGGACTGTTTAATCGCCGGGGGTTCCTCACCCTGGCAGAGTATGCCCTGCTGACGGCCCAGCGCCGCCATGAGCCGGTGAGCCTGGCGTTTGTCGACCTCGATCGCTTCAAGCACATCAATGATACCTGGGGGCATGAAGAGGGCGATCGCGCGCTGATCGCCATCGCCGACTTGATGAAAGCGGCCTTCCGCGAGTCCGATATCCTCGCGAGGCAGGGTGGGGACGAATTTATCATTCTGTTCGCCAATACCAGCCGCCACGATGCCGCGACGGCGATGGAGACGCTCAGCCACAACGTGGCGCGTTTCAACCAGCAGGCGGCCAATCCCTGGCAGCTGGCGTTCTCCTGGGGCTGCGTCGAATATGATCCCGCCAGCCATCCCAGTCTCAACGCGCTGGTGGCCACCGCTGACCGCCTGATGTACCAGGCGAAGCAGAAGCAGGGACGCGAGCGCCGTTAATCCTTTGCGGCGGTGGCCTTCAACAGGTACTGCTGCGCCTGCTGCCGCTTCTGCGCATAGCTGCTGAGCAGCGCCTGCTGAGATTTCCCAACATTGTCGTAAAACAGGCCGCCTTCGTCGGCGATAAAGCGATAATGCTGTTCCAGCTGGTTTATCACCCAATCAATGCGTTGCAGGGTGAGTAAGGTACAGGACTGACCATGCAGGTCGTCTTCAATATCCAGCACATGTGAGCGAAAGGCCTCTACGGCAAACAGCCGGCTCAGCGCGGCAGGGTCCGCCAGCGCCGACTCCCAGCGCGCCGTCAACTGCTGAAAGTGAGCCAGCACCAGCGGGTCAGCGCGCCGGGCGCGAAGCCAGACGAGCTTCCGGCGGTAGCTTTCGACCGCCAGCCGCTTCATCTCGCGATATTGCGCCAGCTGCTGTTCGGCGTCAGGGATCCGGGTCATCAGCCAGCTAAAAAAGAAGCGAGTCTCAAAACGTTCGACAAAGTGGAACAGCGGGTCGGCCAGACCATTGCTGTTGAATTCTCTCAGCGGGTCGAAGGGATACATATAGCCAAAATCGAACAGCCATAGCTGCTCCTGCCGGTCCACCAGCAGATTCCCGCTACAGAGATCCCACTCCATCAGCCCCTGTTCTTCGCAGGCTTCCAGAGTAGTAAATAGCTGGGCGATCAGCGGCGGGGTCAACTGGTGTATCGGCTCGCCATCGATCCAGGGGGAGAGCAGGATGCCGAGGCGATAATCGGCATACAGCGTTGGGACGATGTGGGTGAAGCGCGGCGCGGTGACCGGGTCATCCTTCAGCTGTTGCAATGCCTGCCGACGCTGTACCTCATTTAAAAACGACAGCTGGCCGTTGAGGTTGGCAACGCCGGCGACGGCGCGACGTTTCTTTAAATTGTACTCCTTGCCGGCGATGCGCAGACGATAAACCTCGCCGGTCAGGCCTGAGCCGTATACCTGCACCACATAGGGGGAATCGGGGCCCAGTGCGGCGAGGGTCTCGGGCGGCAGCGGGCAGTGGCTGACGTTGCCGACGATAAGAGGTTCTCCGCTGCGATCGAACGCCTGCTGTTGCTGTTGTCTGAGGTTCATGGTGCCTCCGGGTATAACGTTAGACAGAGTGGATAATCCACGCTATCTCACCCGCAAACGGTAGTGAATTCATCCTACTGGCAGGCGCTTTTTCAGGCTGAGCTGGGGTGCGCTCACGGAGGACACGCGGGGCGTAGGAAGGCGGTAGGGAAAGGCAAGCGTCTGGAACGCATACCTGGCGTCGTTGTCAACGAGGTGCTTGCCAGGCTGGATGCGATGCTGAGTTAACGTCAGCGACGCAAAAAAGCAAAAAGCCTGCTCGAAAGCAGGCTTCTTAAATTTGGCTCCTCTGACTGGGATCGCCATTGCCAGTAACTGGCTAATAAGTAAGCTAAACCTGAATTGCTAGTCCGTCAAGACCACCAGAATGACCACCATTAAACGCTGTACTGTGGATCACGTGGATGTATTGCTCTGTGAATTCACGGAGCTAAATTGATATAAAAAATTAGTCGAATATTACTAACATCATGGCCACAATGATCATTGTGGCTGATTGTTTATGGTATGAGATTTTTAATTATGACATAGGTAGTGTTAATAAGTTCTTGCTGTTTTTTAAAACTTCCTGTTCATTATAGATTCAATTTCACTTATAAGAAATACGCATTTCTCTAAAAAAATAGGATTAATGCATTTGTATTTTTTATGGAATATTACGAAGGAAAGCAGATAAGAACGATATCCCAAGAGTTTATTTTTCAGTTGCGATGAGTAGAACTTGGCTTCAAATTTTTCTTTATTTTTTTTATATATAAATCTTTTGAGTTTTAGGTTAAATACTTTAATGCATATATGCTTTGAAGAGCTACCTTTCTTGATTTCATATAGTGCTTTATATAAGGGGTTTAATTTTGAAGACGACAATCTAATATTTCCACTGCTGTTATCTTTTAAAATATTTTCAATGACGTATCCACCTAAAGAAATAGTCCCTTCTTTATATAAATACTTCGATTTATTTAACTTGAATTTATTAATGGAGAGAATGGATGAAATCTCATTTATAAAAAAAGTGCTGCTTAATATATTGTTTTCTTTTTTTGTTGAGAACAAAAGATCATCTGCATATCGTGTATAAGTAATTTTATTCTTATCACAAAATTTTTGTATTAAAATGTCAATTTTTCTAAAAATAATATTAGATATTGATGGGGAAGATTTAAATCCCATCGGAATGAATGTTTTTTCGACCCCGTCTAACTCCGCAGTCAGAGTCACACTAGCCATGAATGCATCTAATAAGGATTGTTTCTCTTTTACCAAAAACTCATCGGAAAAGTATACCGAAAAAGTATCACGTACAATATTTACGTCTATGCTATGAAAGAATGAAACAATGTCAAGATGACAATATTTGACATTTTGGGTATGAGGCTCTAAATAATGCAAGTATGAGCGCTCTTTTCTGAATGCAAAACTCGATGCACTTAAAGGTATATTTTTAAGTAAGAATTTTTCAATTCTGGTTTGAATAGAGTAGTGTGGGGATGAGTGAGCTAGAGAATAGAATGTTTTATTTTTGTTACTGATTGTTGATACTTGATTCTTGGCAATTGGTGGTATAACTCCCCCTGCCTCGAATTCATTTTGAAATGATGTTTTAATAAAAATGTCAGTATAGAAATTTTTATCAATCTTGCTTATTTTTTCTTTCATAAAGCTTCTTCTCCGATACCAAGACCATCTTTACACCCCGTGAGGCTTAAAGCGGCCATCGCGACAATTGGCGGCGGCAAACTAGTGTTTGCAGGGGCTAGGAACGACAATCGTTCAGTGAAACTCCCCTATATCTATCGAAGAAGAAGCTTGCTCTATTATAGATATAATTTCAGGGAAAAGGAAGCGTAAATTCTCGGCTATCTTATCAGCATTTTCTTGCTCTAACTTAGCTATCGTAAAATCCAAAAAACTGGTAACCCAGCCACTAGTTTTTGTGGTATAGGGGAGTAAGAATTTAAGCTCATTGCTTTTATATTTCTTTATTGTGGCTGTAATAGATGGGTCTATTCTTTGACAGCTTTTTTTCAGATTCATTTCTAAACTTATAAGTGTGGCAGTTTTTCCTCCAAAAAGAAGTCTAAATAGGGTTGTAATTTCTTTATTGTTTTTAAAATCTCCTTTAATGCTTTTTTTAATTAAAAAAAGAGCCCTTTTTTTAACCTTGAATACCAGCTTTTGCTCCACTGGATCTAATATACTTAAATGAGTTGAGAGAACAAAAGCCGAATTTAATATACTTATAGCTCCATCTTTAAGATTGTACGTTCTCATTAAGCCAGCAAACATTTTTTTAGGGTTTTCATTATTGACGTCTAGCTGGTTAAAAACGATATGACAAATCCATCTGTAAAAGTATTTTAAAGAATGCTCATTTATTAATGCACCCTCTATTGTAGTTGTCATATAATTAAGGTTAAATGATTTTAACAGTTTATTGAAATCCCTCACAAAATTTTCAATTTTAAATGTTTTGAAAAACAAGCCATCAACCGACATTTCCTTCTTAGACTTATCCGCTCTTATTATTTCCTTTGCGCTGTCAATTTTTTTTATTAAGGATGGATTATAAAACTTTAAACTGCCTTTTCGTATTAGTTTATTAACTAGAGAAACATCACCATCCAGACTTAATATTTCATTTTTATAGTCAAGCTTAATCACCTTGTCTATATCTTTAACAATTAAAAAAGGAATTGCTGCTTGAGAATAAGTTGGGTTTATATTTCTCAACATAACATCATCACTGGCGTATATGTCAATCCTGCCTAAATCAGGATAAATTCTAGCTAAAGAACTATTTTGGAAGACTTCCATTTCAGTGGAACCTTCTACGAAAAGAATATACTCACTGAAAAAAAGTCTAGCTTCATTATCGCTAAACATATTTATAAAACGCAAATCACTATATTGTGAGTTTAATTTAGATATCTTTGTGGAGTGTTTATTCTTTTTAGAAAAATGCAAAATCTGCTGATCTGTTGAAAAAAGTTTAATAGTTTGCTTTAAAATATTTGGTGCATGGGTGCTGAAAATTAAACAAGGATAAGGTGTTGAGTATTTTCCTGATTCCTTTTCGGGAACGCTTTTTTTATATCTATTATAAGTTGTGTGAATTGTTGTAATAAATTGCTCGCCAAGTTTTGGATGTAGTCCTATCTCGGGTTCGTCTATATATATGGTAGGTGTTATGAACTCGGTTCGTGATAACGAAATGAGCAACTTAATAATTGTTTCAATATATTTATGTGAATTTGTTCCATCAGACTGATGAAGGATATCTTCACCTGAGTTCGTGAAAATATGACCTTTCAATGCTATCTTAATATAATTAATTACTTTCTCTTTATAGGTGTATGGTTTTGTGTCAATTACATCAGTAATGCGAGTGATGTATTTTTTGTAGTCGCCATCTCTAGATGAAATATTTTCATCTAAAAATTTCAGGATTTCATCTTCGCTTATTTTCTGAAAGTTGAAGGAGTTAATGCTACTTATTATTCTCCATATGTCTTCCCAGTTGTATAAATCCATTCTACGTGTGTCTATATAAAAAAAAGGGAAGATAATTTTAATTAGGGATAAAAGTTTTTTATCTTTCGTAGACCATGATATTGAGTCATCATTTGATATTGTAAGTGTTAAGGAATATTCGCTATTTTGTTTTTTTCTTTCGGGTGCGAAAAGTGCGGTGAATTTATTTTTATTTGGTTCTTTAAAAAGAGTGTTGTATATATGTTTATGAAATCGAGAGTTATTATTAGTGCTGGTTACTATTTTCTTTATCCGGGTTGTATCATATGTAATTGTTATTATTCCAGAGGGCGTGTAATTCGAATTTAGAGTAAGAGGAATGCTCCGTTGCTCGTCTAATTTTTCATAAAAGTATTTAAATACTTTTAAAAGATTTGATTTTCCAGAGTTATTTCTACCAATAATCAAATTAAAATCTTCAAAGCTATCAATATATACGTCATCAAAGGAGAGTATGTTTTTAATCCGTATACTTTTTATTCCCATAAGTAATATACCTGCGGTATTATCATGCATATGTGTATAAGTATTAACTTAATTGATTTTTGAAAAAATAATTCAGTTAATAGGTGAATAGAACCCCCTCTGTTATAAATAAGTCTTATTAGCAAGAGAGGGAGAGATTTTACGTTGGTAATAGATATAACAACTAATTTTTATATAAGTACGCTACCGCCCATAGACCTTATTGTTAATGGCCATGAATATAATAATTAATTTTCTTATTGTACCATGTTATCGCTAATGATTTCAACCAAATTTTTAATATATATTTGATTGTATATATAACACCGATAGTATCTTTGTGTTTGTTCTACATAATTACTAAAAAAAGCAA
Source organism: Klebsiella sp. P1927 (assembly GCF_018204675.1). Lineage (NCBI taxonomy): Bacteria > Pseudomonadati > Pseudomonadota > Gammaproteobacteria > Enterobacterales > Enterobacteriaceae > Klebsiella > Klebsiella sp. P1927. Next base: position 1,526,830 of record NZ_CP073377.1, read on the forward strand.
AACTTCAAAGTGAAGAGTTTTTTATTATTATCTATAAAGGATGAACAAAACTATAAGACCATTTTGAATTTACTATAGTAAATTTTTGGGGGCTCCGTATCATTGAGGTATTATTATGGTCGAATTACGATGTTAATCCAAAAATAACTTTTAATGATGGCGGTGTATGTTTCTAATAACCAATCGCTCTATGATATTACTCCTGTTTGTCGTTAAAAGCAGGCTAACATCTTAGATATGAACTAACGCCTCTAGATCCTACCACAACCTATTTCACCACAGCGGAGCAAGGGGCTCCATGTCCAGCTATACAGAGGCAGATTTTTTCTCCTGTATGCTTTCCATTTTCCATATCAGCTTCTGGTAAATCGTGGATTGACCCCACGATAGTAGATATTTCCTGCCCTCATAACTGGACCTGTTCGAAGTCCTTCGGGATGAAATGGCTTAGATGGCTGTGGTGCCGTTCCAGGTTGTAGAAGACCTCAATGTAATCGAGTATATCAGCGCATACAGCACCAGCTCTCATAAAAATATTGGTTTTATTGCCAGCCCTTCACGTTGTGGACATAGAGGTCGATAACCGACTCTTTAACGTGTCACTGCATCCCGCTACATTACATAGATGCTTGAGACGGGCAGAATGATCTGGCCCAGAGCTTCGCCAACACTTAAAATCCAACATCTGCATTATGAGGAAAAGTGGCTCCCCATCTAATAGGCTGTAGCCCAGAGGCGGACGGACCAGCCGGTATTTTATCTGGATGAAGCCGATATCGATCTGAATCCGAAAATTGGCGTGGACTGGATGCGCAAAGGATAACAGAAGCGTATTACGACGCCGGGACAGAACCAAAAACATTATGTGGCGGTATGATGCATTCGGATATGAGGCAAGTCCATTACGTCGGTGGCGTACCGCGCCGACATGTACAGAAAGGCCTTAAACTCGACCAAAAAGATTTATCCTTAAGAAATTGTGGAAAATGGCTTATCAGTGCTATTTCATAATAAACTGCCAAGGAAAAAGAGAGAATAAGATATGCCACACGCTATTATGCCTTGGGCTCAAATTGCACCTAACTATCATCGGAATACGATATTGTTGGGTAATGGTGCAAGCATTGCTGTTTCACCGGTCCTTGACTACGGTTCTCTACTGGCTTACGCCCACAGGGCAGGTCTGCTTACACATGATATGAATCGACTCTTCCAATTTTTCAGAACATCCGATTTCGAGATGATTCTTCGGCTAGTTTGGCAGGCATCCAACGTAAACAGATCACTTCAAATACCAGACAATCGCACACATCAAGCCTACCTGAATGTCAGAAATTGTTTGATTCAGGCCGTTCGTGATATACACCCTGAATATGAGCAAGTTAGCGATAAATTGCCTAATATGTACCAGTTCCTCAAAGGGTTCGATACCGTTTTATCGTTGAATTACGACTTGTTGATCTACTGGACGATGACCTATGGATTCGACATCCAAGATGGTCATTTATTCAAGGATTGTTTCTTGTGGAACGGCATCTTCGACGATGCTTGGTGGAGATTTCGTGATACTTTTAGAGAGCGTACTAACACCTTGGTTTTCTACCCGCATGGAAGCTTGGCCCTGTGCAGAAATGTTGTGGAGCAGGAGTTCAAGATCCACAACGCTGGAGAAGGCTTGCTTGAGGCAATTCTTGAAGAGTGGCGCAGCGAGCAAGCGGTGCCGCTGTTTGTTAGCGAAGGAACGATGCAGCAGAAAGTATCTTCTATCCAGAATAGCTACTATCTGTCCACCGTGTACCGGGAGGTACTTACGTCGCAGCGACCCTCCTTAACGATACTTGGTTGGGGGCTTGGAGAACATGACCGTCATATTCTGAAGCGGATGCGCGGAACCGGCATCCAACGTGTAGCGGTTTCCGTTTATCGCTGGAATCAGGTCTATTGCAACCATGCGTATCAGGTTATTCAGGACGATCTAGGGCCTGTTCGTGTTGATTTTTTTGACAGTGAAAGTCCTGGATGTTGGGTTCATCCGGTGCAGCCAATTTTGCCCCGATTTTAGACAACTCGCGGGATTAACGTGGTTGCCTGAGCGAGGACAGCTACGGAGATTGAAACTGGGCGCGGCGAATCACAACATCGCCCAGTTTTTTTAAAGCCACCCCGTGGGCAATCTGACGTCGGGCCGGAGGTGTCAGGATACGGAAAACTGGCTAAGCCTGTCAGGGATAAGCGAATAGCAAATCTGGAGCAACCAGACCCGCGAAGGGGAGGTACATATACTATTCGATAAAAAACGCTGGATCGTCACCAAGTCATTGGTGACTTCCCATTTGTATACACATTTATTGTGCAGGGTCGGCTATAAAAGGGAACAAACCGTAACGGCCATGATGCGGATTCTTGCCAAACATAAGAGACTGCTCACGCTTCATGATTGCATCAGGCGGGTCGGTGTTCTCAACAACGATGACTTGGGTGTCCTCAGGCAGCGCTTCAAGGTACGCGTAAAACTGATCTTTAAGGTCAGTACCGGTCAAATCATATTCTGTTCCATCTGGCTCTCTGTATGCCAGCAATGGAGAATCGAGTACAACGAATCCCGTGTGTGGTGTGTGGCGCTCACGGCAGAAAGCAAGCAGCCCGAGGGTGAAAGCTGCATGCGTAATGGCGCGAAGGCCCTTACCAAAAGCACTACGCGACTTTCCAGCAATTACAAGATCTCGAGACTTGGAATCGAAGTACACATCCCCAACCTCTGGGAAGTGCCAACCAGTCAGTATGCCTTCAACAGTCTTAGCAAAACTATGGGCCACAGTGCTTGAGAGATCTGCGTTAGTAACCACCCCAGCCTTCTCGTCCTCAGTGCCCTTCTCAAGATCAGCCCGACGGCGCTCCATGTCTTGAACAGTGGCATAGAGTGCCAGCGCTTCGCGTACCTCGGCCCGCTTGTCGGCAAAGTCTGAATAGGACTTGCGAAGGGCCGAGAGCTTGGGAGCGAGGAATTCTTCAACTGACTCCGAAATCGACTCTAATTCTCGAACAACAGTGGGTATTCTGCGATCAAAGTTGGCGCCTTCGCGCTCAAGGCTTTGGACGGTAGCTACAAGTTCCGTGCGCAAAACTTCGATCTTGGCAATCTCCACACGTGCAGCCTGAACGACGGCATCAGTATCTCCATTACACCCAGTATCGGGGGGATGATGATCGGGGGCCGCTCCGCAAAGAGGACAATGCCCGGCACTCAGTACGCTAAAGAGCGTCCCGCCTTCTTCAATGGCACGTAGCCTTTCAATATCGGACAAGTAGTGTCTATCAAGCAGCCTGAATCGCTCAAGCATCGCACTTACCTCTGCACGTCGCTCTCGGCTTTCTTCCAGTTTTTTGCGTAATTCTCGTCGCTTCCCGGCAGCCTCCTGAAACTCATCTTCGGTGGTGTTTACCTGGGCCGCCTGTTGACGAAGTGAGGTGTTAATCTTCTCTAGCTGCTCCTTGAGTTCCTTAGGACTCTTTGTCAACTCCTTGAGCCGGTCACCATAGTCTTCAAGAAGCTGATCGAGAAGACGCAATTGTGCCTTGCGCGATAACTCTTCCGGCTCACTCTTATTACTGGTGGCGACCAATGCGGAGTCGTCTGCTCCGGTTAAAAGTAACTTGAATGTGGCCAAGTTCGGCGTGTTGGCGGTGGGATTGCCATCAATAAGCGGTGAGCTTTGTTGTGTGATCTCCGTCTCATCGACGATCATCAAACGCGCAATGTTGCGAAAGCTTAAACTGAGGGTTTCGTTCCGGGAATTTTTGCGAACACGCTTTCCACCAAGGCTACATAGATCCAGCAAGAATGATGAAAGGTTCGTATTGTTCTTATCGCTGTGTTTTTCGTCAAGCTGCGTATACGGAATTTCGTTTGTTGGTGGCGTCTGGTGCAAGTCTTCGTAGAGCCGAAAACCACCGCCATCTATGCTGCGCCAGAGTGTAAATGACTTCCCATCAAGGGTTTCAAGCCCCAATAGAACAAGGTCGTAGCCAACGCGCTCAGGGATATCACGCAGAGGCGGCTTTCCACCGAGCATGAAGTCGATGGCTTCGACAATGAAAGATTTTCCAGTGTTTGATGCGCCGTAAATGACATTGAGGCCAGTACCGAAGGTCACTGTAGCGGGTGGCTTTTGTGGCCCAAAAAAACCGAGAAAGCGCAAGCGTAAGCCGGGAGTTACTGTCGTCATGCATCACCTCCTAAGCTTTGCTCAATGCTCTGAAACTGTTCGACCCATTTATCGAAGAAACGGCGCATCATGGCTTTGAACTGTTCATCCGTCAGATCACCAATAGTTTCGACAAGCCATACAGCGCGATCCTTCAGGGACAGCAAATAGTTGGAAGATACTGATGACAGGAACGTTGCAGCATTTTCACCCGCGCCGTACTTGATTCCCTCGGATGTGACTTCGCGCTCAACTAGGTCACGGGTCATCATCAGAAGCAGTGATTGCTCAACTAACTTGCGGCGCACGAGCAATTCAGCAGAGCGCATTGGCGTCGGTGGGTGCAAATTGTCTGGTCCACCAATATCGCCCGTGTGAACAAGAAGGTAGTCAAAGGCCACAAGCCGCTGGAGGTCGTAGGTTTGCGGATAGGCAGCACCCAGAATCGAGACCGCACGTATACCCGCCTCAAGTGGGCTATTGAAGGTAATTGGCTTATGTTCTTGGCTCATGATCGTGTCCACCGAAGGCGCTCTTCGTTCACAAGTTGGTGGCAGATTCCGTCTCTATCCTTGGGGTTAGTACAAATGATGAGGGCGTTTGCCGTAATTTGCATGTCGCGGGCAGCCTTGGTGACAGCGCAGACCTTTTCGTAGCCGTCAGCATGGTTCCCGTCATGTGTATCAATAACGCCATCATGAATGTCATCCAGCAAAGCTTCGAACGTGCCTGGCGGGACACTATCACGTGCGAAGACGCGCAGTGACTCAGCCTCATAGAACGCCTCGCGCTGGCGACGGAAATGATCCTTGAGTTTCGGCAAGGGCAAGGCCGAAGGGTCAGTCACTATTGTTCCTGTGTGTTCGCTGTATGCGCCGAACAACTGCGTCACATAGCGGCTCTCGGTGGCGGCAACTTCTTGGGGCGGCTTTTCAGATGCAGGCCGCGTTGGTAGTCCACCACCAAAGCGCGCTGTGTGAACCGGTGTGGCTCTGTGATCGTCAACAAGCTGAAGCGCAGTCTTGGCGTCGAAGATGGTAAAATCGAATGAGTCTACATAGGCACGAAGCTTCGCGTCGAGTAACACTTCTTGTGTGCTAGTGATTGCATTTTTCACATGCTTATCCCAGTTAGCTAACAATTCCTCACGCAACTTCGTGTCATTCGAAAATAGGCGGCTAAGCGACGTACCAGCACCTCGTGGCGAAACAAAGTAGTAGCGACGAGGGACCGTATATTCACCTTTGTACGAGTACCAGATGATCTTCCCGAACTCAACCCAAACATCACTAGGCCTGATGGCATTACCGTAGTGCTTGCATTGGAAATTGTCCCAAACCCCCAGCAGGCGTTCATCACCAACGAACCCGGCGACATCAATACCCATATCACCAGCACCAGAGAAACGCAGGACGTGTTCATACTTCGTCGTGAGGCAGTAATAAGCCCATTCCTCGACGAATCCCTCCCACTCGTCTGGTGAGTAGGTCAGTAGTCTTTGCTGCGGTGGAAAAATGGGGCCGTTCGCCACCTGAGCTGCCGTAACAGCGGTTGCTGGGCTCGGCGGCTTATTGATGTCCATCCAACTCGCAGTCATAACGCACCTTGTGCTTGGCTATCGTGTGGGCAGAAATACGGGTTTTTGTGTATCTGCGCAGCCTGGACTTTCTTTGTGAAGAACTCTGAAAGGTCGTCTTGCTGCTCAAGCAGACGGACGATCTCATGAAGCGTGGATAGGACTACAACTTTGTGTTGCAGAAATTCACGTGCCGTAAGAATGGCTGGTTCTGTATAGTCACTGGCAGAAATGAAGATACCTCGAACCTCGGCACGCGACATGAGGCGAACAAGATGCTCTGAAATCTCAGGCTTACCCACCGGATTGCGATACCATTTCATTTCAACGAAATACAGAACACCACTGAGTTCAATGATCCCATCAATCTGCTCGACGATCCCTTCACCAGCCTCACCAACCAAATGAAAGGATTTACGAATGAGAACACCGTAGGCTTGAAAAAGATTGTTGAGAGCCGTCTCCAGCAATTTTCCTCTTTCCTGTGCAGTCGCAGTAGTGCCAAATAATTTATATAAACCCTGCTTGGCATTCTCGATTCTATAACTACGATCACGTTTTTCTGCTGCGATCCGCTGTGACTCAGCGAGGCGGGTTTGCCGTTCTTCTTCGCGGGCATTGTTCATGCGCGTGAAAGCGTCTTTTTGGTTGACGACTTCGCGGATACTGGCGACAAGACCTTTGGCCTTAAGTTGGTCTGCGGGCCAGCACGAATCAAAGTTCGCAAAGTCCACCACGCGCCGCAGCACCTCGCGCCGTTCACGGAGAGCGTGTTCCCCCTTCGCGTTGAGGCGTTCAAGTACCGTGCGAACCATCTGGTACTTGTTGACATCCTTTGGTGCAGCCCTCAAGTGAACTGCAATGTCAGAAGTTATGTTGTCAGGTACTCCTGCGCCCCGGAAGAAAACCAGCACATCCTGCTTAGAGCGATTGAGCAACGGCACAACATCCACCAGGAGATTGAACAGCTCCGGTGGATAGTGAAATATGATGTCTGAAGGTGCATCATTCATGCGCTACTTCCCTCCAAATACACTCATCAATGTAAGCCCTTCCGTCATAAATCTTCCCAATTCAGGCTTCGTATGCTTGTTAATCTTACAATAGTAAACAGTTAGGCCAGTAGGGAGCGATCTGATAGCCATTCCTGATTCAGTTTCGACAAACTCCAAATCGTACAGTGCCTACAAGTGCATCCAGAACTGCGAGTAATCGCTGAACCAATGAGCAAGCCGTAGTGCTTAGTCGCTGGTAATACTGCGTTTGCCGATGATGATCTGGGTGTTCCATTGGCTGGGACACCAAGTTGGCGCGCTAGCTCAATCGTTAACACACCACCAGCCTCATGCCATTGTGTGAGAACTTCATTTGGGTGACGGGCAGCTGCGGTCATATTATGCCACAAAAAGGACAGGCTATTACTCAACGGTAAGGGTTTTGAGGATGTACGTCAATCGTACATAAATTGAGTATAATCAAATACAATAAAAGTAAGCAGCGCATACAGTCGGTATTCCAAAGCGTAGGGAACATGCTGCCACGGAGAATTCAACATAGATCACAGCAAAATGGGGGCCGAAGCTCCCTGCGATCAAAATAACCCCCATTCAGCGAAGGACACCGTGGACTCACCTCCGAAGTAAAGTGAGCCAATGTACGCATGTCGACTATTCCCAATCCTTTTTTAATCTGCACCCTCATCACCTTGCCAGCATGACTGGGCTCAGAGATACCACTCGGATGATTATTTGCAAGTATCACCGCTGCAGTGTTAACCCCCAAACCATTTCACCGCTGCGAACTAAGGGGCGCTAAGTCCGGCTATGCAGGGGCATAGTTTTCCTCCTGTGTACTTTTCGTTCTTCATATCAGCTTCCGGTTAATCGTTTCCCAACACAACCCGTCCAGCAAGGGTAAATGGCACGCATGCTGCGCCCTTGCTGGACGGAACGATGCCGGGAAAGCGAACCGTCAGGCGATACGAAGACGAAAATCACACACTGACGGAGAAAAAACCATGACGATTTCCCTGCATACCCAGACTAGCGCCCCTAACATCACAGCGGCGACCAGCGTATCCCCGCTGGACCCGTCAGGCTCCTCAAAAACGAAATTTTCTAAAACCAGAGCCGACATTTATCAGACCGTTACCAACAACATCATTGCAGCACTTGAAGGCGGTGTAAAACCGTGGTCCTGCCCGTGGCAACGCGTATCCGGCATATCTGGTCTGCCATCGAATTACGCCACCGGCGTAGCCTACAGCGGTATGAACATCATGTTACTGTGGTGCAGCGCATCTAAGCAGGGTTTCAGCGATTCACGCTGGATGACCTACAAACAGGCACAGGTAGCAGGTGGACAGGTTCGCAAGGGGGAACATGGTACAACAGCTATTTTTTACACCACGCTGGAGAAGGAAAACGACGCCGGAGAAGTTGAACATATCCCGATGCTGAAAACCTTCACCGTGTTTAACGTTCAGCAAATCGACGGCCTGTCCCTGACAACTGAAACTGTCAGCCCGGAAGCAACCTTTGACCCGTTGCCGCAGGCTGAGAACCTGTTGCGGAAGAGTGGCGCAAACATCATCGAGAAAGGACAAAACGCCTTTTTCAGCCCATCAACAGATGAAGTCTGGCTACCGGAGCGCCATCTGTTTTCGGATGCGGCTAATTTCTACGCTACAGGTCTGCATGAGCTGGTTCACTGGAGTGGTGGCAAAAAACGTCTGAACCGTGAAATGAAAGGGAAGTTTGGCAGTGCGGATTATGCAGAGGAAGAACTGGTAGCAGAGCTGGGAAGTGCCTTTCTGATGGCGGATCTTGGGATTGAGGGAGAGGTACAACATGGAAGCTATATTGCTTCCTGGCTGAAAGCGCTAAAAAACGACAAGCGTTATATTTTCAAAGCGGCCAGCGCAGCCTCTAAAGCACATCGTTACCTGATGGATAAACTCTGAGACCGGAATCAGACACCGCAAGGGAATGCGGTTACATGGCTTTTAACCGGCAACGCTGCAAGGCGCAGACTGAGGCGGAACGCAGCACAGCGAGTACCGAACAGTCTGCGGCTCGCAGTGGAATAAAAAATTTCCGGCCTGGCGGTATCGCCGCCAGGCCGGTGAGGCCATCACGATGGCCTGAGTAAAAGCTTACGTATAGCTGCCTAATGACAGGTGTTTCAGTTCATCAAAGGTATAAATGCGAAACACCCTACGGTGGCGTTCTTCCAGCGGGATGTGCTGATGGTTGATGATGACATGCCTGATACTGTCAAACAGCAGTTCAAGCGCACGCTTCTTCTGTGGATCGGGCACAACATAAAAAATGTAAATCCAGTACTTGTTTGTTCGGGCCAGCAGGTGGCTGGCGATAATCGACTGGTAGCGGGCTCGGGTTTTCAGGCGGCGCTCGGTTTCAATGGCAATAACGTTACCGTCAGGCAGGGTCAGTAACCCGTCCGGGCGATGTTTTACCTGATACTGGCTGAGAAAGCTGGCACGGTCGCCGTTAATCCATCCCGAAGCACCTTTCTTCTCCAGAATAAGCCTGGCGGCCTGATTATCAAGATGGTGCTCCAGTGTCCAGCCGGTGATTTTTGATGGTTCAAACCGCGCAGGAAAGATTTTATCATTCGGGGTTAAGACCGCCGCCAGCCCGTCGCTGGTGATCCCCCATAATGAAATCTTGATTGTCCGTGATTCAAGCATATGCTTCTGGATTAACCCCATTCGCTCCATTTTTGCAAGCAGCGAATAAAGCGACTTATGATCTCGGAAGCTAAATAACTGCATCAGCGTTTTAAAATCACTGTAGGTTTCTTCTTTCAGGAAGTTCAGCAGTTGTCTTATTTTCTCGCTGTTGCGCGTCTGGCGCTCGTGATATGACGAAATCAGCATAACCACTCCTTAAAAATCCAGTGGGGAGAAGTGTTCTTCATCATCAGATTGGGACTTTGCCGGTTTTACTTCGCTTTCGTCGAAGAAAAGAGCCGGATGGGTTGTCATCACATCCGGCATGGCTGGTTTATCATCCTCGCCAAAATCCAGCATGATCTTCACCGGGGCTGCCGCTGCGGCAATATCAGGGGAAACCGAGAAGATTTTTAGCTGACGCTTTCTGACCTTTATCGGTGAAATCAAGGAGGCAGAAGGTAGCGTTTTTGTCGTAAAGATAAAGCTGACAAAATCGGGCAGGTTCAGGATCATATTGCTGTCAATAAAGAAACGTTCGGCCTGGCGGATTGTGCGCTCACTGTCGATGGTTTCTGTCAGCATATTATCCGTCTTAGCCTTGCGGAGTTCGTCATCCACCAGAATCGTGCCTGACATTCTTGCCACCCAGCCTGCCGTATCCGGATCCATAACCCGGTAAACCAGTTTGAATTTGGCATTTTCAACGACCGCACCGACAACGGCGTCACCTTTCAAATCTGCCGGGCAGTCTTTTAAATCGGCGATGGACTGGTGGTCCATAATAATGTGTACGCCTTTATCCCGCGCCGCGCCTAAACCTTCCAGCGCTGGCCTGGATAAATGGTATTTCAGTTCGGAAAGATAAACAGCAATGGGGCGGGGTACGTCTGTTACACGGTCGCGCCTTTCTGCTAACTGGTAAAGGCGAACCAGCAGCATGCGCTGGGCGGTAATAATTTTGCTGTTTCGCATGGAGCCGACTACATAACAGCAGCCGCCCTCATCAAATATGTGCTTAAGCGAAAAGCCTTCTGGTGAGTTAATGGCATTGAGTAATGCCAGTTCCTCAATCTTCCCAAAGAACGCTTTGATTTTTTCGGCAATACCCTGAACGTAATCACCGTTATAAATATCACGGAGAGTTGCCGATGGGTTATCACTGACAAATTGCGCGGCCATACGGGCGGCTTTTCGGTCATCAATACGATAGAAGTCCGATTCCTGCCCTTTTTCTGCCAGGCTGAAACCGGCAACGAACAATTCTTCCAGTTCATCTGGCGTAATATCTTCAATCAGGTTTAGCTGGTATTGCTGTTTTCGCAGGTCAATTAAGGCAAAGGGTTTTCCTGCATCCTCGCAGGCTTTGCGGTAAAGGTGTGGTGCCCATTCATCGTCTTTGGGGTCCATAACAAAAACGCCTTCACCGGCAATAATACTTTGATATAGCAATATCCCGGCAGCTACCCCTTTACCGGCTCCGGTGGTGCCAATAATATCCGCGTGCTGTTTCTGCCAGTCTTTTAACGGGAGATACATTGGTTCGTTCTCCCTGTCCATGCCAGTAAAAATGCCTTTAATCAGGTCGATATAATCCAGCGGATCATAATGCAGTGTTTCGGGCAGCAGGGACTTTACGGTGCGGACATCGGTGCGCAATTCCCGTTCAAGGGTGGTTTTTTTAACAAGGCGTTTCTTTATTTTGTCCAGTTCCGGCGTGAATATCCGGCGAAGCATAATATGAAAAATAACCCCGGTTACAGTGAATGCAATCCGTACTGACCAAGCCAGTACCGTATTATCACTGCTGGGTCTGATCTTATACAACCACTGAAAGGGTCCGATAACGACCGGAGCCAGTGTGCCGGAGAGAAAACACAGCAGGGAAAAAGCGATAATCAGCTTTTTCCATAACGGGGCTTTCTGCCGTTCATCGCTTTTCATCGACGCAAAAAACGGCATCGTCAGCCCCGCTAATAACGCCAGCACCAGTTGTTGCTGTTGCACAAAAGCGAGCAGCGCCAGCATCCCGTTCACTATCGGCGACAGTGAAGCGGCAAGCTTATTTAAAATCATGATACCTCCCTCGTCAGCTATTCACCCCATAACATCGCCCCATCAATTCGCCCCACGGTGTCGGGCGAAAAGGCGGGGCGAGCGTATGGGGTAAAGAAGGTGGCCGCTGTGCGGCCATGTGCAGGAAAGCATGCTTTCCTGCACGACACGGCGTGCGCCAGTACATGCGGGCTGGACGCCCTTATTGCCTGTCGCATGGGGGTAATGTCGCGGCTGAACGTCGCGTCAAAACCCCCGGGGTCAACGGCGGCACACCGTCGCACGCTACGCGCGACCAACCCCTTTAAGACGCGCGTTTAGCCTATTTTTTCTTCGCAAGCTCGAAAAAATGGGAACGCTGCTTTAAAGGGGTTGGTCGCGCCTAATCGGCATATTCCCCGCCGGGGCGGGAAATATAGCCTGGCTGCGACGGTGTGCGGGGCAAGCCCCCCACAAAAACCGGCACGTGGGCGTGCCTTATTGCTCGCTGGGGCGGCAAAATTTTTGCGGCTCCCCCCGGCCCGCTTCAATTCGCTGGGGCGAATGTTCGCGGGTGGACGTGGATCCTGAAAATTAGCAATTTCTCCGAAATTGAATTTTCTGTCCACGTTCCACTTCATTATTTTTCGTCTTAACAATTTCTTCGAAATTGAAGCCAAAAATAATGAAGCCTTAAAAACCCGCCGCCTGTCAGCCTGTGTGTTGCACAATACATTTTTGTTCTGTGTGATTACATCTGTTCGCGGTATATTTCAGCCCTGCACTCCCTTTCAGCTTCCAGTGCTTCACTGTAGGACGCATCATCAATTTTCGTGCCTTTGCTTTCGGCATAGCGTCGTAATTTATTTGCGTCAGCTTCATTAAGTTCTAAAAGATGATCGCGCAAAAGACCGATAAGCCTGCTTTCGTATATCTCATAATACAGCCCACAACCACTGTGGGCTTCTTTAGATAACGTGTCATATATCAGGGCTACCGATATCCTGTCCTGATTACGAGAATGTATATTTCGGATAAATAAGTCTTCTTTTTGCATGTTGCACCTTTTACAGTAAACAGGGGGTGTTATGCGGATTATTACTATCCTCTGACCTTGCCGAACTTAGATAGTATTTTATTTACTGCCTCCGGGTCTGCGCTGGGACATTCACCAAGAAATGCTTTTCTCGCATTCAACGTATGGTTAGGTAAGAAACCATGTTTATTCTTTTTGACTATATTAAAGAAAGCCTTTTCTGCTGAGCGGCATTCACTTCCACCACTATTACCCGTTGCTTTTCCGTACATGCAAAGAACAACTTCGCACGGGTCAGCGGCAAAGGAATAAATTGGGGTTCCTGCGGCCATACATAATACAGCCGCCGCGATAACGGTTTTATTCATGGTGAGTCCTTATTAGGTTGTGTTGCTTAAATTGATTAGCGAGAGAAATAAATAGTGGTTTCTCTGCACGTCAGACAATTAAAGACAGGCTGGTATTCAATAACACCTTTTGCTCCATTCTGCCGAAGCCAGTTTTTGGCATTAAAGAAATCAGTGCCGGATTGTGCAGTGACGACAATTCGTGTTGAGTGGGCGACTGCGTAAAATACGGCTGGAGTCCATATTGTATTGTATTGTAGAAACTTTGTGCGCTGATTGATGATGTCCATTTACTGTTAACTGTCGGGGAAGGGACCATAACGTTATTGTCGCTCCATTGCGGTAAACTGGTATTTAATGGGGCGGCGGCTTTATCCCAATCTACAGGAACGGGAGGCGGTGGCGATGAACATCCGGTAACTATTGCTGCCAACATGATTACTTTAATTTGTTTTATCATGCTTTCATTTCCTCAAAATACTGGTTTCGATGAATTGGACGGAAATAAATGTCATTCATACGGCGGACATTTCCGTCTAAATCAATGCTCACAATCACGTCCAGGCTATCCAGAACCTTACGTAACATAAATGTATAGGGGAGCTGGGCGCACTGTGGATTTTCATAGCAACGGGTAATAAACCCATCTATAGCTTCTTTCGCTGATCCTGCATGAATGGAGGTCATACTCCCTTCATGGCCGGAACCTGTTATTTTAAGGAAGTCCCAGGCTTCCGCACCGCGAACCTCTGTTAATAAAATGCGGTCAGGGTTCATACGGTAATTCCAGCGTAAAAGGCTCGCCGGGGTAACGATAGAACCTTTTTCATCTGATGATTCTGACGGATAAAAAAGATGGACGTAGTTTTTATGGATAAAGAACGTGATTTCCGGGTTGTCCTCAATTGTTGATATCCGAAGATGTACCGGAATATAACCTATCAACATTTTCATATAGGTAGTTTTCCCTGTACTGGTTTCCCCGGCGACCGCGAGAGTTTTACCGTACTCGACGCATTTCTCCATAAACAAAGGAATGTTTTTTGTATTGTACAATGCAATTAATTCCTCGTCGTGCGTCTCCGTTTTTTCCTCGCCTGTTACCCGGTTATAAAACCCCGCATCGATATATGACTGATGCGGGATTTGTACCTTTGATGGCTTACGGATGGTGATAGACACCGTATCGCGCTCACAGGCCGGAGGAACAATCACCTGGCACCGTTCGCCGGATTCCAGCGTGGCTGACAGCCCCGGCTTAATATCTTCGATATTGTCGCCGTGGTGTTTTGCCAGGCACCGGGCAAAGTTGTAGCAATCCTCATAGTTCAAAGGAACGGCATGTTGCTCCCACACGCCGTTGATTTTTGTGTACAGTTCACCTGGACGGTTGACGGCGATTTCCGTCAGGCCGGGAAGCTCCAGAAAGTCGCCAAAGAAACGTTGTTTATAGCGGTCGAGGGAAATATTCTTAGCGGTCATTTTTCAACCTTAGTGTATAGATGTTGGAAAAATCAATATCCTCGCCTGTGATCAGATTGATGATCTCGCCCTGATTCTTATGGAGCGTTGGGGGAATATTGATGCTGTTTTCCAGAGTGGTACGAGCCATATCTGCCATAGCCTGGCGACTGTTTTCCGTATAGTCCGTATTGCGGTCTTTTTTACCTGCGCTGTTGGATGCCCATGCGGCAATATCGGGGATCATGCCAACCATTAATGCGCCGCCGAATCGCTCCCAGAAGTGCGAATCTATCCACCCATCAACGCCAGCCTCGCCCAGCTCGCCAGCCGCGCTGGTATCAACCAACGGGATATCGAGATAAGGTGGCTGGCGGGTGCGTAGCTTCGTCGCAATGATGAATGCCCGCCCTTGCCCGTGCCTCATACCTTCTTCCGCTATGGCGCGGTAAAGTAATGATGCGGTAGTGCCTTTCTCTATCAGCTTCGTGTTGCCGCTGGCGCTCCAGATGTCAGTAGTGACCGTACAGCGAAGTTTCCCCGCCCGGTCAGATACAAAGCGGCGATCCAGTGAGCAGGGGATCGAGGTATTTTCCGGGATGTACAGGTCAGGGTTATAGGGTATGCGCCGTACTGGTGCGGGGCTTTGTCCCTGCGACGGTGCGGTGGTATTTTGCGGCTGGCCGGGAGGTGTGGCCGCGCTGCTGTCCTGTTGTCCGGTGGTTGTTGCCGATGTCAGCGTCATTTCCTGCTGCCGGGTTTTTACCTGGTTCTGTGTGGTGGCCGAACCATCACGGCGAATAAGGAAGCTGGCTTTGTTGAGTTCTGGCGGGGCAGCCGCCTGCCCTGTTCCCCCCGCGCTGCTCTGGCCGTTATCCTGTTGCTCTGGCTCTTCTTCGGCTGTATCGATGGACATACCGAGATCGTTACGCTGCCGGTAATCGGTTTTGTTCGTCTGCGGGGCTGTGTCCTGTTTCTTTTCTTCCGTAGGCTGCCACAGGATATTGCGATAAACCCAGTTACCACCCCATGCCAGGAAGATAAGCGCGACCGCGACAATGGCAAGAAAGGCGGTTGCTTTGCCCCGTTTGCGCTTTTTCAGCTTGTTAACGGCGGGTTGTACCGGGTCTTTCTCTTCGTCGTCCTGCGCGTTGAGAAGCTCTGCCTCCCTTTTTACGCGGGCTTCCCGCTCAAGCGTGGCAATATCATCCTCAGCGTGTGCCGGGGATGCCTGCGCTTCATCCGGCACAGGCACTTTGTTTTCGTCGTTCATCTGCATGTTTCCTTTTATAAAAATATAAAACTATTTTTATAGATTAATTGGATTCCGGTTTTTCCACTCTTTCCACCTGCCGGGATACGGTGGAACCATCGGCGGCGTGTACCTTGCCAAATCCGCTATTTTCCAGACCTACAACGGCATTACCGGAACGCAGTACCAGGCGTGGCGTCACCTCCTGAATCACCAGTACGGTGAAGTCGCCTTTCTTCTGGATACTGCTGTTAACCGCATGCTCTTTGCCGTTCAGCTCTTTGGTGACAGAAGGAATGGACTTAGACGGGGAGAAGCCCACGAACGTAAAGCGGCCATCGTCATAAGCAAAGTCGGGAACTATGTTGAAACTGCCTTTGCCCGGATATTTGGTGTAACTCCAGTTGCGGGGCGTCTGCGCCGAGTTCAGCGCTTTCTGGACGCTGGCCTGTTGCTGTTTCTGCTCCCACTCGCGCTGTCTGGCCGTCGCCTCCCGGCTCGCTTTGTCCCGTTCTTCGCCCGGATAGCGATAGCTCACCTGAAAAGCGGGTTGCTGTGCCGATTTATCATCGATGACGTTCAGCTCGACGTTGTACAGGCGCTTACTGGTGACAACCAGCATATTGGTATGCCAGTCCCGGCTGTTCGGGGGGATCACGACCTGCGTTGTGTTGCCATCTTCTCCGGGCGCTCCCTGCGTGAGCGCAACCGGGCGAACGTTTACCCGGTTTGCATCCGGCGTGGCTTCCCACGCCTCATCAAAGCCGGGTTTGGCGCTTATGACCGCCTCATCGTTATCAAATACCAGCGTTGTCATAAAGCCGGGTTTGGTGTTAACGACGGTGACGTTCTGAGGGTTATAGATAACCTGCTGAACACGGGAGTCATAGCGGCTTGCCTGTGGTATGGCCGCACCCCATGCCGCGCCGCACATCATCAGTGCCAGTGCGGTAAACGTTAACTTTTTCATCATTCACCTCCCCGGATTTCGCGGTCGGTCTGCCAACTGGTGACGGTAAAGCCGAAGTAGTTGATCTCGCGTTCCGCATCGCTCATGTCCTTGTCAGGGTCTGAATGGAATGTGAACCGGGCATCCCAATACTCGTTGCGGGTGCTGTTATCAGCCAGACGGCGGATAATCTTCTTGTAGCGAACAGTGGCGACTTTATCGGGGGCTGTTCCATCGGTGATCTGGTTGGACAGGATCTCCACTTTCACGGTGTGCGCACCGTTCTTATAAACCTTGTCCGGGGCGTTTTTTCCGGCGTAAAGCGCCAGATAGTCATCGTTTACCTGGGGAGCGTTGTAGACCTGTACCGTCTCGTAGTCGTCCTGCAAAGAGGGATAGACATACCGCTCACGTACTTTGACGTAGTTTGCGGCCATCGCCTTTTGATAGGCTTCTGTTGCGGTCAGGCTGGTTTTCGATGTCCGGGTAACATGTTCCACCCGTCCTGTGTGGTTATCCACGGTATACAGATCAACGTCTGTCTGTTTTAGTGGCAACATCACGACCACGGCGACGAGCGCCAGTACCGCAATCAGCAGACCCACACCGCCAACAACAAAACCGGCTTTCGTGGCGCGTTTATCCCGGTCAATCATTTGCTGCTCAAAGGTGCGGGATTCAGCAATTAATTTCTGTTCATTCATGACTGTTTAACTCCGCCATAATTTGAGATGTGTTTACGGGTTCTCCCTTACCGCTAAATGCAGATGGAAGCGTGTTCTGGGCGCAGCCAGAAAGCGCGCATAGCAAAGCCAGCGCAATCAAGCGTTTCATCAAATATTTCCTCAATTGAATTAAAAATATGAAAATATAATTATATTTTCATAAGTTGGCACTTTGGGGGGATGGACTGGAGACGTCTTAGCTATTGAACTTCTTAACTGCGGATTCTCTCGACTGTGCCAGCCTCCGCGCTTCGTTCCGGGCTATCATCTGCTCAATCGCGTATTTACGCGCTTTAGAAGCGTTATAGCCTAACTCACCTCCAGGCTTGCCGGGCTTACCTGCATTCGCATCCTTCCAGCCCTGAATGTTGTCCTGGGTGGAACGTTTGGTTTCTTTAATTGCACCTCCGGCTAGCTTCCCGGCACCAAAAGCAGCAGCACCGATACCTACAGCGGCCAGCCCCTGCATGGATACGGTAGCACTCGCCCCGGCCAGTGCTGCGGCCAGTTTTGCGGAGAGATAAACCAATATTGCCGCACAGATACCCGCAAGACAGACTTGTGCTCCTAATTCAACAATTGTTGAACTGTCCGCGACCTTCGTTGCCTTGGTAAGGACTAGGTTTAAATAATTCACTACAATTCTTAAAGAAAGAGCTGAAAGCATAATGGTTAATATGGCTGCAAATATATTTTGTAGCCAGTTATTGAACATGGTGCGGAGAAAACCATACATAAGGCAAAAAATAAATATAGGTGCTGTAATACTCAGTAATAAGATCATGACTTCCGCTATCATGGAAACAAACGCGGTGATAATCATTAAGACGAATATCCCAAGCCAGACATAAAATTGAGCAGTCATTCCCTCATCTTTTATATAAGTGGAATCATCCATGTCGTGTAATGTTTTACCTAACACCTTTGCTTTATTCCATAAGGTGTCTAATAGCTGCCATATACGCCGCTGAAAGCGATATTTCTGCCGGAACAGGCGTTATCCCGATGTTGTTCAGCGCATTACTGATTTCGTTAGTATCAGCCACTAGGTTTTCCAGCGACGGGGAATACACCATGATGGAAAAATGGTGCTTTCCGTAAGCGATTTTCCCCGATGTCAGCAGGTCAAGCGCCACATCCAGATCCAGCCGCTGGGAAACAGCATCGTCATCGGCACTCATCAAAAGGCGACGGGTACGCTTAATGGCTTTCTTCGCTTCCTCGCGTGACATGCAGGTATAGGACTGCGTGATCACGTAATCGCAGGGGGCATAAAGAAGGGAGTCCATCATCCCCGTGGCGGTTTCTTCGGAGAACTCTTTAACCTCCAGCCCCCGGAAATATTGCGTACCGTTGGCGTGGTTTATCTGCCCGGATTCAGCCGAAAAGAACAACGCCGCCGCTCCCATCACGTCATAGGCCGGGGTGCGGGTGACGCGCACCTTTCGCCACTGGTGCGTTAACAGATATTCATAGAAAGCCAGTTGCGACGAAAACACCGCGCTTCCTTCGGTAAACGTACCGAGAGGCCGCGCACCATAGCGCGACAGCGCGGTATCGAGCGTGCTTTTTATTTCCAGCATTTCCAGCAAAGCACCGTCCAGTTCCTTTAGTTTCTGGCTGTCTTTCATCCGTTTGCGTTCTGCTTTTTCAAGGCTGACAAACGGGCGATAGCAGACTGTCAGGAACAGGCGGTTACGCCGGAACACCCCGACAGAAGCGTAGTAAAGACGGCTAACTTCATCGGCATACGGGTTGCCGGAATCTTTATGAAGATTGTCGGTAAACGTATTGCGGTCGTTATGGATATAGAAAGTGACGGGCATACCTTCGAATGAGTGGATTAGCCCGTGTAACTGGTTCGTCCCGAACTGGAGTGATTCGTCAGACTCGCAGTCGAACGGCGTTCCCATCAATTCCCAGGTGCAGTACAGATCGCTTTTAGGTGAGCGAACCACATGCTGATGAATGTGCGATGAGTACGGAATATACTTCTTGATGGTGGCACACTGATTTAGTTTCATGGCGTCGAGAAACTCCTTGATATCAACAGCCTCATGCTCAACGGGCATAAGTGTTGTTGCGCCAAATAAACGGTTTGCTACCGGTTTTCCCTTCACTCTCAGCCAAACGGCAATCAGATTGAACCGCATTGGTTCATTTCTGGTGAGGGATTTCATCACCAGAAATTCGACGGGAAGTAAGAACAGGAGTGCGACGGAAGTCCAGACAGCAACGATGATGGTTACACCCGTGACAGCCAGCAGGGGCACCATAGGCACCCCCCACAGCGCCGCCGGGCGTTTCATTGCCTTGAGCAGCTTTGCCATATGTTCAGCCTCTTAGCTCATCAGCAGAGCGCCGATTTCACTGCCTCCGCCAATTAAAATGCCGCCAATGATGATGTAGCCGCACTGCGACAGGCTCTCGCCTTTCCACAGGGTCTTATAGCCAATCCAGATCACGGCCACGGTGATCGTGATTGCCGCCAGACCATGCAGCCCGGTTGACACTTTTTGCATGACAGTATTTGCCCGCTGAAATCCGTCGGCCAGTGCCGGGGTTGCAGAAAAAGTCGTCAGCGTACAGGCCGAAACGGGGGGGACCACAGCTTTTAGCTTGCGGAAAAGTATCATTATTCCTCCTCCTCACGGGGTGACAGGGAGAAACTCCGGCGCACTGACGGCGCGGAGAACGGTGCGATGAAGATTTTTTCTTGGCGGAGTTTCGCAGGGACGCCACGGACGACGACTCCGGGCCAGATCTCGTGGTGACGGGATGAGTCACTGGCAGGGGCGGTTTTCAGGGGAACGGCAACTGATGATTTGTCCTCACGGGTTCCGGGGACCGCATAGCGGGATGATCCCGGCGGATAACCGATTCGCTGGATATAGCTCGTTCCGGAAAACGCCGTTTCAGGTTGTTGCCCGGTACTGAAATTGCCGGAATAATAACAACTCAGCGCCCTTTTCAGCGTGCCGCCGCGCCGGTAGCAGTCTCTGAGAATGTGTTCGAAGACGGACAGATTGGTACAGGGATCAAGTAGCTCTGTGGCGGACACACCATAATGGCGGAAATTGGTGCTGGTGATTTGCATCAGCCCGACAGAGTAACGGCGATCCTGTGCTGTCAGGCGGCGGAGAATATGCTCTGCATCTCCCCGGCTGGCTGGCAGGTGAGAAATAATGTGTTGATCGCCGAAAGAGGGGCCGGCCTTCGGGACAATCTCAGCGATGGCATAAGGGTTAAAACCGGATTCCACCCGTGCCACGTCGAATGCCGTGGACGGATGAATGCTGGCGGCGCACTGCATGGCTATCGCCAGAAAGGCTGTGGTGGAAAGCATGGTGACCTCAGTAAACAAGTGACATGCAGGGTCTGCTGATACTGCATGCTGTGGGAACAGAATTAAGGGTGGTTACGACACGGTTTCGATGGGGCCCGTATTCTGTGGTGGATTATTTTCCTCCCGGGGCTCAAGCAGGACCAGTTTGCCGGAAACGGCAATACCGGGCGTCAGGACAATATTCAGACCGGATTTACCGTGGTGGGGAAAGGCGACTCCGACCTTTGTCCACCAGGTATTTTTCTCACCCTGAGAGTCCGGATGACTTTCCTGGGCAACATACGCGTAATAAACAGGCTTTCTCATAGTGTCCTCGTTTAATTAAAATTGTTGAAGATGATCTCTTCGATCACATTCCGATCCTGCATTCCGGTTTTAACGGGTCAGCGAGAACATTCAGCGGCACCCTGAATTATGGTTGTGTGACAGCCCGCTCCATATTGTTAAAGAGCATGGTCAGGATGCAGGAGGGGGAATGAAATTTTAACGGGAAAATAAATACCGGAAGGAATGATAAAAAAGTATTTGAAATTAACGTATTACTGGCACGGTGTGTGTGTGCATGAATGATGACGGGCGGGCTGATAATAATATTTGTTGATTATTATCAGGTTAAATTAAACATCCGGAGGAAGACTTTCTTTATATGTCAGATGGGGTTGTATGCTGTCTCTGTGGCTGAATTTGGTAACGACAATAATGTGTAAGGCGTGAAAGACAGGAATACAGTAGTCCCTTTTGTTGTAAGGGACGGTCTTTAATCTGGTTAAACGTTTCCCGGCCACTTAGGCCGATACTTACCGGGCCGGGTGGTGAAATTCGTTTTCATGCCGCAGTGGTATCCGTCTGTACCTGTTGCATAAAAAACACAGAGTTATCTGACATATTTCCAGACATTACCGGGAACCTTATCAAAGTACTGGTTTATTACAATCTCTGCGCGGCGATAATCTGCTGCGGCATAAAGCATTTCAAGCTCATTCCCTGTGAGCTTTTCTTCCATATGCCCGACAACCTTTTCCAGCAGGCTGCCGTCATTTATTTACCGCAGTTTTCTGACGAATTCCATCTTGTTTGCCGGTTTGTTCATGTCTGACCTCTGGTGTACTGACTGTAAAAAAGGATTGCCACAGCAGGAGATGTGAGCAGGTTATTCATCCATGACATGGAGGCACGGGAACCTGAAAACAAGCCGGCTGGTGCATATTAAAATGTGCGGAGCTATTCTCCTCCGCACATACAGATTTAACGTCTGCGTTTCTCCAGTATCGACTGACAGTCAGTACAGGTTGTTACACCCGGCAGCGTCTGACGGCGTTTTTCCGGAATAGCCTTGCCGCAAAATCGACAGTGCTGCAGGGAAGGTGTCGGTGTGGGTCTTAACCGGCTTTGTTCAATCAGTGCTTCTAGGCACCGTTCATTAAACGCCTGATCGCGATCGATTTCATCTGGCACGTTGTATTCTCCTTACCGTGTTCTTTCTTTCGCAATGCGTGATGCAGTTCCAGACAACGGTCAGCGAGGGGGCAGTACACGATGAAAGGTTTTCTGTAACCTGCATCATGGCGTCCAGCGCCTCCGGGGAATCAATGTTTTCGACCCGATATTTTTGCCACTGATGCCAGATTGCAGCATCGGTTTCTTCATCCGGAATGGGTGTTCTCCCGTTTGGAACGGAGACACCGAGTAACCGGCGGCGTGCACAGGTTTCTCTGGAGCCAACCCCGAAATAACGGTTCATCAGTGCGATTGAGCCCCCCAGCCTGACAGCTCTGTTCAGTTGTTCCTGACGCCTGTTTTCCTCGTGGGATGATGCCAGTAATTTTTGCAGGACATCATGGCGGATAGTAATATCGACAAGCGGTAAAGGTGCCTGACTGAGGGTGATAAGATCGTTTATTGATAAGCAACCGAGCAAATTCATTTCATCGTAAGTGAATCCCATAGTTTCGCAGTGATGAATATTTCCTTCCCGTAGCGCCTGAAGAGCAACGGTTAATATAATATGATTCAGGGATGGAAGCATGAAATTGACTCCTTAACTGAATAAGTGCTCAGTAATTCAGCTGAATATTCAGTGAATGGTATAGTTTCATATAGCACAATACCGGGCAGGTCTGAAATATACATGCAGGTGCTTTTTTTTATACCTGCAGGATCGAAGTTTATGAGTGCAGGGATATTAATGTTCATCATCTTCTCCTCATTGCGTCTTTATCGGTCAGATAACTTTTTGTTGATCCACTCGTCAATCTCAGACTCGAGCCAGGCAACACTAGCAGGGCCTATTTTTATTGAACGGGGAAATGCACCCTCTTTCATATAAAGGTATATCTGTGAACGCTTCAGCCCTGTTTTTTGCTCAACCTGTCTGAGGCGTAGTAACTGATAAGATGTCATATATCCTCCTGTGACTGAAATAAACGGTGGCCGGAGAATAAAAAAACACAGTGGAAGCCTGAGAGAAAGCTGGTGAGCCCTAAATAAGGGATGCAAAACCCTTATTTAGGGTTGTCGGCCATTACAAATGGGGATGGTATTAGCCGGATAAGGATGTCGAAGATGGCGAACCACGCTTCAGCGCATTTTTCAGTGTTTCAGCGTCCAGTTTTTCCCCGATGCCATCGTCTGATGCCCATTGTTCAAAAATAGAAAGGAGCTTATAGGGATGATTCAGCAGTGGGCTGATAGTATCATTGTGCTTGCAGGCCAGCCAAAACAGGCGTGATAACGGTGTTGTCATACGGGAAGGTGAAATGGGATGACTCTCCCTTTTTTTGTATAAATTAATTAGTCTTTCGACTTCGGTGTGGCGAATAACAAAACAGGCATCAGGCGGTAATGTATAAAGAGGAAAACACCCATTGTGATTATATTTTATGGTCGTCACTTCTGTTAGTTTTTTTATGACATCTAATGCTGTGTTTTTAGGTAGTCTGGAAATTTGTTTTTCTACGCGTTCTTTCCAACTCATCGTTTCGAAAATTTGAAAAAGCTCCTCTGAAAATCTTACTATAATACCATGGTTAGTTTTTCTTGCCCCCACAATTGGGGAGGGAAATTTAAGTTCACGTGCCAGTATGCGCTGAATCAAAACATATTCATAGCCTATCAGGGGGGTATCTATAATTTGTTGCACAGGACAAACATATCTGGCTTCTGTACAGAGTCTTAAATTTTGACCATAAATAAAACCGTCCCTGTCAAGCATGCATAGTTTATCAAGTAGGTCTCCCTCAAACTGCCTGAATTTTATTTTTCCATTAAAAGTTTGTATCTTCTTAAGTATCACAGGAGACTGGAAATAGACCGATAGTAGGATGTTGCCACTCAAGGCATGACGATAAATATCGCTAGGAGTAATTTTTTGTTTTATGGTTTTGGTAGTGATCTCAACTGCTTCCGTTATAGTGACCCATGTTGACATATAATGAGTTATAAGCAATGGCTGATATTTTTTCGACATAATATTATCTCCTTCTACACAACAATTCGTTCCATTAAGGAAAAAGATTGGTGTCACAAGTATTTATTTATGATTAATCAGAGGGTTTATGACAGAGAAAAGGATGTATATTTCTGAGTGAACATGTACAGGCCTATGGGGTGACTATTTAATGAGTAAATGCCGAATGATTTTCGGGGTGATGATTATAACTTGAGGAAAAATCCCAGCGTGGTTTGAGTAGTGTACCTGAGTGATATTTGTGTTATGTATGCATTGATTGCAGCAGAATAAATATAGTTCAGGCTAGTATAGTTTGTGGTAGCTATGAGAATATATAATCTATTTTACCTATAAAATAATTTATATGTATGGGGTGGTTTTTTTTGTGGCGAATTGGTTTTACTGAACCCTAACTTTTGATTTTTAAGTTTGCACTTATTGATATGTTAATATGATAAATGCTTTATATCAGTTTTACTCTACAGAATTTCAAAAAAATAGATGTGTTAATGACTGTTTTTGCCGATGAAATCTTTGAGTTTTCGAAATTGTTTTGAGTTGAGGGTGTGTAATTGTAAAGGTTTATTAATTCGGGTTGTTTTTTTTAGGTTGTTTGTCTGTGCTTTTATATTCTGGAGATGTGCCTTGTATATAGGATTGTTTGTTGGTTGTATTTTTAATGTTGCACTGTTGTGAATTTTTATTTTGATATGATTATTTCTTTAGTATAAGGAGAGAAAGGAACGAGAAAGTTAAATCTATTTGTCCTAATCGCAATTTCATTGTTTAAATAATCACTATGGATTAATATTTTTTGCGACTCTGCTGAGTTACTGGTTTTAACTAGTGGTGTAAAAGGGATACCTTTTCGGTATCCCTTTTACAATAATCAGAAGAAATCAATTCGCGTATTGATACCGACGGTGCGACCCATATTGACCTGCGCGACGGCGCTGCTGCCGTTCATGTAGCCATAGGTACGGTAACGACGGTCGAACAGGTTATCGACATAGACGGAAATGTTCATCCGTTCAGTCGCCTGCCAGCCCAGGCTGCTGTCCAGGGTGGCATAGGTGCCTTGCCGCAACTGGTTGTCGCCATCGAAATAATGCGGCCCGACCAGATTAACCGCCAGTCGGGGCATCAGTGCGCCATAGCGCGTATCAATCACGCCGTTCACGCTGCTTCCCGCGCCATAACGTGGTACGAACGGCACCCGGTTACCGTGATACAACTCACTGTCATTGGTGAATTCGGAACGGATCACGTTGCCATTGATATCCCATGACCAGCCTGGCGCAAACCGCCACTTCGCTTCAAGCTCAACGCCGGTGGCGTCGGCTTTACCCGCATTGCTTAATGTCTGCATCCCGACCGGGCCAGAGTAAAGCTGCATGTCTTTGGTGTGGGTATAAAACGTCGCGGCTTGCAGCGTGACGTCAGCGGTTTCGTAGCGGGTGCCAAGTTCATAGTTGATGGATTTCTCGGCGACGAACGGTTTGGCATCAAGACCCGCAGTAGGCACGATGTTGTACCCGGAAGGTTTATATCCCTGGGCTACACGGGTATACACTCTCCAGTCATCGGTCAGCATATAGCCTGCGGATAGCTGCCCGAGCACCTGATCGTCATTGCTCTTACCCTGGTCGCCAAACGGGTTGCCGAGCATGCTGCCGTGATATTGTGTACTGGATTTATCATGCGAGAAGCGCACGCCGCCGCCGATATCAAAACGATCGGTTAAATGCCAGGTCAGGTCACTGTATGCGGCCAGCGTTTCAGCGGTGGTATAGCCGGTACTGCTTAAATAAGGCATTGTCGGCATGTCGTAGGCTGAATTTAACTTCTCGCGGGTGTTCTGCCGGTACAGCCCAAACACCATATCAACGGTACGCGCATCGCCCAGGGTTGCGGCGCGCAGCTCCTGCACATCCTGATTCCAGCGCTGAGGCATATTGACGATTAACGAACCGGAAGGGAAGGTGCGCGAATAATGCTGCTGCTGCCAGGCGCTGATCAGGTTGAAAACCCAGTCATCGGTGGTGTATTTCCCACTCAGGGTCTGGCTGTCAGTGCAGCGCCGCATGTACGGGTCTGGTGAACC
This sequence comes from Klebsiella sp. P1927, assembly GCF_018204675.1. NCBI lineage: Bacteria > Pseudomonadati > Pseudomonadota > Gammaproteobacteria > Enterobacterales > Enterobacteriaceae > Klebsiella > Klebsiella sp. P1927. The sequence goes on from NZ_CP073377.1 coordinate 1,553,007, forward strand.
ATCGCTGATCGACAGCTTACGGCCCTTAATATCATTCCATCCCACATAGGCGTCCTGGGTGGCGCGGGTACATTCGCGTGAGGCGGCAAAGCCCATTTCCCAGGGCTGATCGTCCGGCGCCAGACGCAGTTTCACATTCCCTATGCTGGCGCGGGTGCCGCCTAAGTCATCGCTTCCCGTCGCGGGGTTAATCATGTCGCCGTCATCAACCTGGCGTAACAGGGTGACGCTGCCGTACAGCAGGCCATCCTGAATGGGGCCGCTCAGGTTGAACTTACTTCGATAACTGTCGCGGCTACTGACGCCGCCTTCAATATAGCCGCGCGGCGTGCTGTCCGGCTGCTGGGTGACGATGTTGATGATCCCGCCCTGAGCGCTTTTGCCATATAACGTTCCCTGTGGGCCTCGCAGCAACTCCACGCTTTGCACATCGGTAAGCGCCTGGATGGTGTTGGTGGAAAGCTGAGGGACGCCATCGACATACAGGGTGACGGCGGGGTTATAGAAGTCCTGCGCTGAAGAGACGCCGCGTAGCGAGATCGTCGAAAAAAGCATGTTGCCGCTATTTTCAATATTGAGCCCGGGCAAGACTCTGGGGAGTTTGTCGCTGGCGGTGACGCCGGCGTCGCTTAATTCCGGCGCGCTGACAACAGTAGACGAGACGTTGTTGGCTGATGCCGAGCGGGAAGATTGTTTACTGGCGGTAACCACCAGCGTGCTTTCGTCTTGCTGTGAAGTTTGGGCATTAGCAATGGCGGGGAGCAATAATCCCCCCAAGGCCAGAGGATAAAGCCGTGTCATTTTCATTGTTGTGAGTCCCTGTAAGACGGCGAAACGCCAAAAATACCGACAATGGTGAATTGAAAATGATAACTATTTCTAATAGTGGTGCTACCCGAAACGGGTTTATTTCAACCTGTTTCGGGTCGGTTTGCGCTTATTGGGCAGAATGGCGATAACGGTCGACGGCGAGAGCCGTCAGGCGTTTTTTGTCTATCTTGCCGACGGCGGTGAGCGGCCAGTGGTCCAGAAACTCGATTTGGTCAGGAATTTTCCACGCGCTGAGCCCCATACGGGTCAGTTGTTGACGCAACTGCTGATAGTCAGTTGGCACCTGCTGCGCGATGATAAACGCGCAAATCCGCTCGCCAAGCAGCGTGTCCGGCGCGGCGACCACCGCGCAATCTTGCACTTCCGCTAAACGCAGCAGTGCCGATTCCACTTCAGCCGCGGCTATTTTTTCTCCGGCGCGGTTGATCTGCTCTTTTATGCGTCCCTCAACGTGCAGGTTCCCCACCTCATCCAGCCTGACATTGTCGCCTGTGCGGTAAAACCCTTGCGCGGTAAAGGCCTGCGCGTTGTGGGCAGGGGCGCGGTAATAGCCCGAAATGGTATAAGGGCCGCGCGTTAACAATTGCCCGGTTTCGCCCGGCGCGACGTCGTTCTCGTCTTGATCAACGATGCGGATTTCATCCAGAGGGGACAACGGGCGCCCCTGGCTGTGGAGAATGGTGGCATGCGGATCGTCCAGCCGGGTAAAACAGAGCAGGCCTTCCGCCATACCGAAAACCTGTTGCAGGGTACAGTCAAAGGTGGCGATAACCTGCTCAGCAAGCGTCGGGTCGAGCCGGGCGCCGCCTGCCTGAATGACGCGCAGCGACGAAAGGTCGCTGTCTTCCCACTCCCTGGCCTGCACCCATAATTGCGCCAGCGCCGGAACCAGGGCGACGTGAGTCACTCTTTCCTGCGCGATTAAAGGCATCACCTCATCACAGCTGGCGCTGTCGGTCAGCACCACTTTTCCGCCGCAGGCAAGCGTTCCCAGAATACCGGGGCAGGCCAGCGGAAAGTTATGCGCCACCGGGAGGACGGCGAGATACACGCTCTGTTGGCTGATGCCGCACAGTTCAGCAGAAGCGCTGAAGTTATAGCTATAGTCGGCATGTCGGCGCGGGATGAGTTTGGGCGTGCCGGTTGTGCCGCCTGAGAGCAACAACAACGCGGTGGCGGAAACATCAGGCTGCGGCCATGCCTGTCGCTCACCGTGAAGGGAGAAGAGCGGCGTAAAATCGTCGCTCACGGTCTCTCCAGCGACCAGAACATGACGCAAGCAGGCGTGTTTGTGCGCCATCTGTCGGGCCAGCTCTGCGTGGTTTTCCCCGTGAATAACGTAAGCGACGGGTTGCGCCAGCTCAATCAGCGCGTCGATATCCAGCGCCCGTTGCGAGGGCATCGCCAGCACGGGGATAACGCCCAGTCTTAACAAGGCGAACAGCAGGGTAACAAACGCGTTGTCGTTGGGAAGCTGCACAATTACATGCTCCCCCGAACGCAAACCCAGTGATGACAGACCTGCGGCAAGTTCGTCAACTTGTGCATCAAGCGCGCTGTAGGTTAACGACCCCTTTGCATCAACGACGGCAATTCGCGAGGCATAACGGGCCGCCCAGTGGCGCAACTGTTCGGCAATGGGTAAGGGATACTGTTCAATCAGAGATTCAAAGGAAGAATTCATGCGTCACCTTTCTGAAGTACTGGGCTGTTTTTGCAACGCGGTCATTGCAGAAAATGCGTGGGGAAAATGGCGGACAATCTGCGTAAAAAAGGACCGGGCTTGTTGAATGGGATAGAAATGATCGCCGTCAATCACCACCGGGCCTGTAACGGGGCTCAGCCACTGACGCCAGGCATCGACCTGCTGCCAGGAGGCTTCGCGATCGTGGCTGCCGCACAATAACAGCGCAGGCGTGCGCAGCGGCGGACAGACGTCGGGCGAGTCGTAGTGATAGCTCTCGGTGGCGTAAAAATCAGCGCGCAGAAGAGGAAGAAACAGCGACATTAATTCCTGGTTTTCCCGCAGTTCAGGAGAACATCCGCCAATGTCTATCAGCTCAGCGATAAAGTCGGCATCATCGCGATGGCTGAGCTGGCGTTCAGAATGCAGATGCGGGGCATGGCACCCGGAAATAATCAGTCCTTGTGGCGCAAGCCCCCGTTGCTCCAGAAGTCGGCAGGTTTCAAACGCCACCTGTGCCCCCATGCTGTGCCCGGCGAGTAAAAGCGGCGTGTCAGGCGATACGGATGCTTCCAGCTCGTTCGCCAGCAGTGCCGCCAGTTGTGTAATGCTTCTGAGCGGTTCCAGATGGCGAAGGCGATCGCGCCCCGGCCAGGTCACCAGAGAAAGCGCGCAATCAGCCAGTTGCTCAGCTTGCCAGTGGCGAAACGCGCTACTGCTGCCGCCAGCGAAAGGGCACATGACTAGATGCGCAGTATTACCGTTTCGGGCGGGCCACAGCGGGATGCACATTGCAGATTGCGTCACAGCGCCTCCTTATCATCATCGTTGTAGAAACCGGCTAACCGGTCGTGGTGCGGCGGCGTCAGGCGTCTGATCTCCGCATTGCCGGTCTTACGTAAAATCTGCTGCCATAAACGTGATAACGCGATCTGATGTACGCTTTGGCAGGCCGCTGGTGGATGTTCGCCCGCCAGATGGCTGCGCAACTGGTGTAGCAACCAGCTGACGCCCTCCGGCCCGACGGTTTCGCAGCAGTCGCGCCAGCTCAGGGGCGCCGCGCTGCGCGTCAGACCCGGCAGATCGCGCAGGATCTCCGGTCTGCGGTAGAGGCTGTGGGCGTTCTCCTGATGGTCTGCGACAAACAGGCTGGATGACCAGATGACGGGGCCGTAGCTCGCCTCCAGCGAAAGATGACCTTCCGGCCAGCCCAGCAGCAGGCGGTGCATGATAAGGCTATGCATATCTGGATCGTCAGGATCGAGATAGCGCTGAAGCAGCAGGCAGGCTTCTCCCTCCGGCCAGAAGAGTCTCAGACAGTGAAAATCGCTAAAGCTGCCAACCACGTCGCACTCCACGGCGGCGGCATCAACGCCCAGAGCCAGCAACAACAAATCCAGAGTGGAGTAGAGCAACTGTCGGCTGGTGGTGGCGTGGACTACCGGCGGCGTCTTAGCCAGGCAGCGACGCAGCTGCTGCGCATCGCGAAGCCATGTGCGTCCCGCGCGCGTATGCGGATAAAACGTGTTTACCCAATAGCAGCAGCCCTGTTCCTGCGCCAGCGTTTGTAAGGAACTGATGTCATCCGGGTGGAGGGGATGCTCCTGAATGACGTGTACGCCGCGCGTCAGAAAGTGTCTGGCAAGCTGCGTACCGGTTCCTCCGGCGACGGTCGAACGCACGACAATACAGGCGATATCCGGCATCCTGGTTATCTGTTCCGGCGAGGTATACAGCGGAATGCCAAACGCATGAGCCAGCTCTCTTGAACGGGCGCTTCCCTGCGCCAGCAGGCCGACCAGTTCCAGCCCCTCCGGGGGCTGCATAAAGGCATTCAGGTACATTTCGCCAAATTTGGCGCCCACAATCAGTACGCGTTGTTTTGGGGAGGCGGACGGCATCATAACGTGTTCTCCGGTTGCGTTGAGGTTGCGCAAAGCCAGCGCGTAATGTGTTGCGCACAAGCCTGAACGTGGGGGGCTTCCATCATGATTTGCCAGTGGCTGGCTTCAATCACAGCGTCGTCGGCGTTGTTTATCCAGCCCTGCCACTCGGTTTCTGCTGGCGTCCAGCGCGCGGGTCTCCCGGCGGCATACACCATGAGACAGGGGACCGGAACGCTTTCGCCCGGCGTATGCTCAGTCAGTAAACGCAGCAGATGCGCGATGTTGTCGAGCCACGTTTCTGCCGCTTGCAGCGTCAGGTTTTGCGGCACCATACCGGCCGTTTTAGCGAGGCTGATAAAGTCGGCAAGCTGGCTGTCGGGCGTCTGCTGGTCGAAATGTTCGGGCAGTGCCAGAGGCGTTTGTCCTTCGGCTAACAGGCGCAGCAGGGCCGCCCGGTTTTCGCAACAGAAATCCTGTCGGCACACGGGATCGATTAACACCATCCGAACCTGCTCGCCTTTGGCGTACAGGCGCTGTGCGGCGCCCGCCGCAAGAAACGCGCCATACGACCAACCCGCCAGCACATAAGGGCCGTGAGGCTGCTGACGACGGATGCACCCGACATACTCATCGATCATCTGGTCGAGCGTGGCAAAGCGCTGCGGCGATTTTGCTTGCAGGCCGAAAACGCGCCTGTTCAACGCGCTAGCGAGCGGCAGCCAGGCGCTGATATCGCCGTCTGAAGCGTGGAAGACAAACAGGGTTTCCTCACCGTCGCCCTGGCAAAGGGGTATCGGGTTGTCCTCTCCTGACGTAGCCGCCTGTAGATGGGCGCAGAAGTCGCTCAGCGTCGAATGGCTGAACAGATCCTGAAGGTTAGCCCTGGCAATCCCTCTCCGGTTTAGCTGCGCGACCATCCTTGTCGCCATCAGGCTGTCGCCGCCCAGTTCGAAAAAGTCGTGATGCCTTGCCACGGGGCGAGACAGCAGCGATTGCCAGAGTTCAGCCACCTGTTTTTCCAGCGCCGGATTCCCCCCGGCAACTGGCGTGGGTTTGGCTGGCTCAGTCGGCGCATCAGACGGGGCATGCAGCGGCGTAAATAACGCTTCTCTTTGCCGGATCTGTAAAATGGGCAGACCGGTGCCAAAGCGCTGCTGTAAATAGCGGCTCACGGCTTTTTTATCCGGGCGATTTACGCCAGGCGAACGCGCCACCAGCAGATGCTGGCGCAGCGGCGACGATTCCTGCGCGGGCCACGCCAGCTCGTTTGCAAACCCGGCCTGAACGAGAACCTCCTGCCATGCGGAGCGGGTGAGCATCGGTTTCTCATCCCGGCGGCGGAAATCGCGGTATCCGCTTAATCCCTCAATAAAGCCCACGCTCGCCAGCTGGAATACGCTGTTTCGCTCCGTCGCTTCAACGATCATCAAACGTCCGCCGGCTTTCAGCAACAGTTTTAATCTGCGCAACGTCTGGACGACATGGCTGGCGTCGTGGAGCACATTGACGGCAACGATCAGGTCGTAACCCGCCTCCGGGTGGGCGGTGAAATCCAGCGGCTGGTTGATGTCGAACAAGGCATAAGACACCTGCGATTCATCATGGAAACGGGCTCTGGCGTCATTGAGGAACTGCGCGGAGACGTCCGTGAAGTGGTACGACTGCCGCGTGTTCCGCGTGGCCTTCAGCACCGGCGCGGTAGTGGCTGCGGTTCCGGCGCCAACCTCCAGAATCCGTTCTGCGCTGCACAAGGCGGCAATCTGCGCGGTATAGCGATTCAGACAGGCGCTGGCGGGGTTGTCGCGATACAGCGCGTCGGTAACGCGATGCTGCTCGTTGAACAGCAATTCCAGCGGAGAACACTGCCCGGAGAAGAGGGCGTCGTGCCGGGCGATGCAGGTTTCCAGATACTGCGCCAGCGCCTGGCTCCATTGGCTTTGCGGGCACGCTTCCTGAGGCTCAGGAATCTCGCTGAGCGGAATGCGGCAGCGCCAGCTTTCACCTTCGCGGATTAACCACTCTCTTTCCGTCAGACACTGTAGCCACTGGCGCAGCAGACGCTGGTGAGACGCTTGCGCGGACAGCGCCTGTACTATTGCGCTAAAGCGATGGGCGATCTCCGGCGTGGTAAACAGGCCGTGACGATTTAGCGTAGCCGCGATCCCCTGTAGCGCACGCGCCTCCAGCCAGCGCCAGGTCGCCTCCAGCTCATCAAGCTGCGCCTGCTCAGGCAACGGCAGCGCCAGTTGGGTAAGTTCGTGCTCATCAGGCATCGCCGCTGATGGCGACGGATCGTCGGCCATCACGATATCCAGCGTCAACGCGCCCTGTTCGGTTATTTCCGCTCTGGCCTGCCGGATGCCGGGGTATTCGAGCGTCGCCTGCTCAATATCCCGCAGGTCGTAGTCCGCCTGCGCGTTCAGCGGCCAGCGTCGGCGGGGAATGTGCCCGGCGATGCCGCTGGCGAGAGTCTTCAGGCTTTCAGGGGCGGCGATGACGGCTTGCAGGATGGCGCAATAGTCATTAAACATCGCCTCGGCAGCGCCGGGTTCCAGCACGTTGTCCATGCAGTACCAGCTAAACATCAACTCGCCGTCGCTCTCCATGACCTGATGATCCAGCCAGACCTGCGGCGTTTGCGTGAATACATAGCAGGGTTCGCCGAACAGATGGCTCATCGCCTGATCGATAGTCATGCCTTCCAGCGTCATCCCCAGCATACTGGTAAACACTACCGGCATCAGCGGTTGACGTTGTGATCCGCGCAGGCGGCCCAGCTCACGGATCACCTCAACACCGTTCATTTCACTGTGCGCCATGTTTTGCCAGAGGCGCTGTTGGGTCTGTTGCATCTGCTCTTGCAACGTCACCGGCGCTGAGAAGTTAAAATCAACCAGCGTGACGGAGGTAAAATCACCAATCAACTGGTTGATTTGCGGATGGATCGGCTGGCGATTGAAGAACGTCAGGTTCAGCGTAAATGTTGTGGTACGGCTCCAGCGCTCAAGGGTGGCGGCAAACAGCGTGAGCAGCGCGGCAGACGGTGTGACGCCTTGCTGCTGCCAGCGCTGTTTCACGGCCTGCCATTCTGTCTTGCCGATCGTCGATTTGAAGGTGGTGAAGTGTGGCGTTTCCGGGGGCGTCTCAACCACCGGCAGCTCTGGCGCTAAGGGCAGTTGCGGCAGTTTTTCCTGCCAGTAATCCCAGGCATCGTGCCATGCCGATGTCTGTCGGCGCGCCTGTTCAGCCATCACATAATCACGGAAGGTAATAGCGAGCGGCGCCAGCGTTTCACCGCGCCAGACCTGCGCCAGGTCGTCCATCATGACTTTAAAACTCTGCACATCAAACTGCAAAAGGTCGAGGTTCATATGCAGACGGTAATGGCAATCGTCGATTTCGCTGACCACCAGCTCAAAAAGAGGCCACTGGTCGGCAGGCAAAACGCGATAGCTCAGTTCATGCCGCCGTTTTTCCAGCGCGATGCGCTGTTCTTCCGGGGAAAGCGCGCGCAGATCGTCACGCGGGATGTGATACTCCGGCGTTGTCGCCAGGATTCGCTGCTGCCCGTCGGCATCAACCACCATACGCAACATATCGTGGCGTGCGATGAGCTGGTTCCATGCTTTCTCCAGTATGGCGAGATTGAACTCATCGTGGCGTTTATCCCACTCAAACAGGACGTGACAGGCGACGCCGCCATAGCCAATGAGGTGGGTTCGCCCCAGCCAGTAGGCGTGCTGAATGGGCGTCAAAGGGAAGGGCGCATAACGCTCGTCGGCGTCGTGCCGCAACACTTCCGGCTGCGAAGCGGCAGGCGTCGCCTCTGGCTTAGAACAGATAAGCTGCGTGAGTCCATGAGGAGACAGATCCTGCCACGCCCGTTCCGCATTGATGCGTACGCCCAGGTAGTGCTGAATATCGCTACTGAGTTCAAGGAAGAGCAGCGAGTCCATGCCGAGTTGCAACAGATCCTGGTTTGGATGCAGTGACGCCGGATCGCTCAGCCTTAGCTGAACCGCAATCCGCTTTTTCAGCCATGCCATCACCGCTGTTTCATCGCTCAGGCTGCCGTTAAAGGCGTTGTCATCAGCAGGAGGAATGACCGGCGTTGCGGCTTTTTCTGTGGCGCTGATGTTAAACAGAGCCTGTTGTAACGGGGGCATTTTGTCGGTAAAAACGCGCATCGCCAGTCGCCACGGGGCGCCGCGCATCACCGCCTGTTCCAGGTGCCAGCAGCCTTCGGCATCGCTTAACGCGCCCATACCTCGGCTGGCGAGCGTCGCCAGCATTTCCGGCGTGGCCGCCCGACCGCTTTCTCCCCATGCGCCCCAGGCGACAGAGAGCGTTTTCGGCGCATCAAGGGTGGAAAACTGCTGGGCCAGCCCGTCCAGGTAGCCGCAGGCCAGCGCATGGGCGCTCTGACCCGGCGCGCCGAGGGTGGCGGCAGCGGAAGAGTAGAGAATAAGATAGCGTCCGTCGTGGTTGCGCAGGGTTTGCAACAGCTGGCTTGCCGCCTGCGCTTTTACCGCGAAAACGGCAGCCAACTGGTGGTCATCAAGCTCCTGCAAGGGCGCGTCAGCCAATACGCCAGCGGCATGAATCGCTCCGGCAATGCCGCCGTTGGCCGCCAGATCGTCAAGAACCGTGGCCAGTTGCCCGGCATCGCCCACATCACAACGGCAGACGCGCGTCTGCCCGCCCTCCACGTCGCGTAGCCATGACTCATCCACGCGCGGCGCCAGCAGGGCGATGCGTCGCGCCCCTTTTTCTCTGAGCCAGTTCACGGCAAGGCGGCCTAATCCGCCAAACGCTCCGGTCACCAGATGCCAGCGGCTATCGCCGGTAAACACGTTTGCCGGTAATTCAGCGGCGCATCCCGTATTGGGCGCCAGTGAAGGGAGCCAAAGGGTGTCACCCCGTGCGGCGAGCCAGCGCTGTGATAGTGAGACTGCGCTCAACCCTTGATGCAGCGTTTCCCACGGGGTGTTTTCGGCGAGATCGATGGCGGCAAGCAACCGTTCCGGCTGTTCGTTGGCCGCGACGCGAAGCAAGGCCCATAGCGCGTGATGGGATGCAGAGAGTGCTTCATTTTCCTCGACTCGCCACGCGCGGCGAGTAACCACAATCAATCCGGCTGCGCTGGCGGTGAGCGCTGCTATCACTTTCTCCGCTAAGGCCAGCGTATCCTCGCTCTCCTCAACAATCATCAGTCGCGAAGAGGCGTGCGGATCGTGAATGATGCCGTATTGCGCCAGCTCGTCGCTGCGCGCAAGCGTACCGGCGCTGAAGCTAAAGGTAAGCGGATGGTCAATGCTGGCGACGTTGAGGGGCGTCCAGCGCCATTGATAATGCGTCTGCGGCGCAGGAAGAGGCGCGGCGGGCGATAGCGGCAGCCACTCGCCAGCAGGATGACGGGCTTCAACGCGCATCTGACCGCGGGAAAAGGCTTCGTTTTGCCAGCTTAAGCGAACCTTCCCCAGCCACTCCGGGGCGGCGACGGGGGGCGGTTCCACAGGTAGAGCGTCGCCATGACGCTGTGAAAGCAGACGCCAGGCCTCCTGCCAGCGGGCGTTAAACCGTTCGGGCTGACCTGCGCAATCAGACCAGTCGGCGAGATAATCACCGTTATCCGTCAGCGCCTGCCCCAACACGGGTTCTGATGGCGCGGTGAATGTTACGGCGCTAACCGCCTGACCGGGCAGCGTGGCGAGAATGATATGTTCGCTCATCCCGGCGGTCGGGCTGCCATCCTGCGGTAGCCACGCCACTTTGCTGAATCCGGCGTGGCGGCACTGTTGTTGCCACTGAGCGGTGGTGAGGAATAACTCACCTTCGCGGGCGTCGAGATCCTGTAGCGGAAGAACCAGCGGGCCGAAAACGAAGTCAAACAGACGCATTGGCTGGGTGATTTCGCGCATCAGCAGGCGCCCGCCCGGCTTGAGCAGGGGGCGCAGATTATCGAGCGTGCGGCCAATATGGCGGGTGGCGTGAATCACGTTCGCTGCCACGATAAGATCGTAAGACTGTGCCTGGAAACCCTGAGACTGCGCCTCTTTTTCGAGATCCAGCTCGCTATACTTCACAAAATCATAGTCGGCGAATTTCTGCTGGGCGCGACGGGTGAACAGCGCCGAGATATCGGTGAAATGGTACTCCAGTGCCGGAACGCCGTTGAGTTCCGGCAGCAGCCACGCGGTGGTGCCGCCGGTTCCGCCGCCAACTTCAAGAATACGCAACGGCTGGCGGGGCTGACGCGTCTGGACAATGCCGCGTAATACCCCGGCGGCGATTTGGTTGAAATAGCGGCCAAAGCTGAATTCCTGATACAGCACTTCCACGCCGTCGGAGGCGCTTTGCGGGAAGATAATCGCCACCGGTTCTTCCGCGCCGCTCATCATTTCATATAACCGATCGCCGGCACGGGCGATGGTGTCGGGAATAGCCTGAAAACCTTCACAATAACCGGCAAGTTCCGTCAGCAGTGATTCCCGCTGTTGATGTTCAATGGGGCGGGCGCGGACGTATCGCCCGTCGGTGCAGCGGTAATCGCCGTCGACCACGCAGTTATTCAGCAGGCGCTGGAGTAGCTGCTGGTAGCGGGGCAGCAGACGTCCACGGCGCATGATGGTCATGGCGTCCACGCCGTTCTCAATGGCATCGCCGGTACAGCGTTGTACCAGTTGATCGACGTAGATGGCGTGCAGTCGCGTGGCGCACTGTTTAAGCGCTTCCAGGCGAGGGAGATCGAGCGCTGTCGCGGCGCGACTCGCCACCTCCAGCCCGGCAGACAGCGCTGCGTCGGCAGGCTCGCAGGCCGGGGAGACGCGCTCTTTCCAGTAACGCTCAGTATCAAACGGATAACATGGCGCAGCGATACGTTGTCCATCGCCCGCCAGCAGGTCGGCCCACGGTAGGGCGACGCCGGCAGCGTAAAGCTGGAGCAGGGCCTGATTGAGGACATCGCTCGCCTCTTTGTTACGCCGGGCGCTGGCTATCCAGTATGCGTTATCGCGGTATTCGCGCTGCCCGCAAGCAACCAACTGGGCATCGGGCCCCATCTCCAGAAAAACGCGGGCGCCGAGCTGATGCGCCACCTGAATACTCTGGATAAAACGCACCGGCTGGCGCATGTGTCGGCGCCAGTAATCCGCCTGGTTGAGCGTTGACTCATCAATGACGTCGGCGGTGAGCGTGGAAATAATCGGTATTTGCCCCGGCTCCGCGTGCAGTCCCGCGCAGGCGTCCTGGAACCGATCGAGTATCGGCTCCAGTAAAGCGGAGTGCGCCGCACCGGTTACGCTCAGGCGACGATAGTTAATGTCATGCTGCGAGAGCGTGGCGCAAAATACCGCGAGACGGGCTTCCGGCCCGGAAAATACCGTATGTTGCGTACCGTTGTTGGCGGCGAGATCCAGCTCAAACTGGCGAGCCAGCGGCATCAGCGTGTCTTCGTCTGCAAATACCGCCACCATCGCGCCGCTTGCGCACTGCTGCATTAGCGCGCCGCGCCGACAAACCAGTGGCATGACCTGTTCAATCGTATAGTGTCCGCAGACAACGGCAGCGGCAAATTCACCGACGGAATGCCCAATGGCGAAGTCTGGCTTCAGTCCTTCAGCACGCCAGTGCGCCGCCATCGCGATTTCAAACGCGACAATCGCCGGCTGCGCCCAGGCCATATTGTCCAGCTGCGCCGAATCGGGGTTAAACATCGCTTCGCGCAGTGACGGCGTGAGCATTTCGCTACAGGCGGAAAAACAGCGATCCAGCGTGTCGGCAAACGCCGTTGAGTGCTGGTACATCGTTTGACCCATAGTGCGCCAGTGCGAGCCCTGGCCGGTAAACAGCCACACCTGCTTGCCGCTGGCGCCGTGGCCGCTGTAAACCAGCGCCCCCGATTTCTCACCGGCCCAGGCGCTGAGCGCCTCGGCGGTTTCACGGTTTAATGGCGCCGCCAGGCGGAAGGGGAGATCGAGACGGCGCGCGTGCAGGGCTGTGAAGGCCAGAGAGCTGGCATCCGCATCCTCTCTCAGCGCCCCGGCATAATCCGTCGCCAGCCGCCGCAACGCGCTGTCGCTGGCGGCGCTGAGCAGCAGCGCGGTACTTTTTCTGCCGCTATCCGTATCGGGGAGGCGCGCGTTGAGCGCGTCGGGCAGCGAGGCGACGATCATATGGCAGTTGGTGCCGCCAATACCAAAGGAGGAGACGCCCGCATAGCGCATTTCGTCCTGCCATGCCTGTGCCGACACCGGTATGGTAAAGGGGCTCTCTTCAAGTTTCAGCGCCGGGTTGGGGGTGTGAAAATTCAGTAAGGGAGGAATTTGCCCGCGACTGACTGCCAGAACGGTTTTCAGCAGTCCGGCAATGCCCGCCGCGGTATCCAGATGGCCCATGTTACTTTTCACGGAACCGAGCGCACAGCGCTGATCCTGCGGGCGAGGCGCATAGACGTTGCGTAACGCTTCAATTTCAATCGCGTCGCCCAGCGGTGTGCCGGTGCCGTGGGTTTCAATGTAACCTACCTGCCTGTCGTCGATGGCCGCCAGCATTAACGCCTCTTCGATGACTGCCTGTTGCCCTGCGACGGAAGGGGCGGTATAGCCGACCTTTCTGTTGCCGTCGTTGTTGACCGCGCTGGAGAGGATCACCGAGATAATCGGATCGCCTGACAGCAGCGCGTCTCTCAGGCGACGCAGCACCACGCAGCCGAGACCGTTACCGGCCCAGGTGCCCTCAGCCGAGGCGTCAAAGGGACGACAGTGACCATCAGGAGAGAAAATCATTCCGGGCTGGTAGCGGTAGCCTGCCTGCTGGGGGAAAGAGAGCGCCACGCCGCCGGCAACCGCCATATCGGATTCGCCTGCGCGCAGGCTTTCACAGGCCAGATGCACTGCAACCAGCGAGCTGGAGCAGGCGGTCTGTACCGATAACGCCGGGCCGTGCAGGTTGAGTTTGTACGCGGCGCGGGTGGCAATATAGTCTTTATCATTGCCCATCAGAGATTGCAGACCTTTTACCTGCGCGACTTCTGTCACGTTCAATGCTTCGCGACCGGGGTAGGTACTCATCCGGGAAGAGGCGAAAACGCCGGTCTTATGGGGGACGGCGCCGGGGGCATAACCGGCATGTTCCAGCGCATGCCAGACCGCCTGCAAAAATAGGCGCTGCTGCGGGTCCATCGACTCCGCTTCCTGTCGCGAATAGCCAAACAGGGTGGCGTCGAAGCAGTCGGCGTTGTCTAACACCGTACCGATATTGACATAATGAGGATCGTCAATGATGGCGGCATCCAGACCGACGGCCAGAAGCTCTTCGCGCGTAAAGCGTCGGCTGCATTCACGACCTTCCAGCAGATTTTGCCAGAACGTTTCGCCATCCGGCGATTCAGGAAAATGGCAGGCGTAGCCGATAACCGCGACAGGTTCGCAGTCCGGGTAGTGTTGAGCGATCGATGCATCAATGGAATCTGCTGTCGGCGCAGAAGAGAAGCGCAAGTTATCCATAATCGGTCCCGTTTCCTAAGATTCACAAAGTCAATGGAACGCCATGCGTTCGCGATGGCGTTCCGGGGAAAATCAGTTTGCTTCGCGCTATATCCGCCGCTGACGACGGCGAACAGGGCGAGGTCGTTTTGTTTTCTCCACCGTGGCGACGCCGGCCAGATAATCGGCCAGGGCAGCAGGAGAAGGGTGGGTGAAGAGGTCAAGCAACGTCAGGGTGGAAAATTCGTGACGTTGTAACAAAACGTGCAGTTGCACCAGATTCAGCGACGTTGCGCCCGCCTCAAAGAAGTTTTCTGCGGGCGTGACAGACTCGCCAACCACCTCGCGGAAGGCGTCGCAAATCAGGCTGACGGTGCTCTCGTCCGCCGCAATGTGTGGCTGAGAGTGCTCAGGGCATACGCGCGGTGAGCGCTCTGCGCATTGCCCTGCGTGTTTAACGGGAGGCACCAGCGCGGCGAGCGGCAGTTGCCAGCCGCTTTCATCCTCGGCCATTCGGTTTAGCAATGCGCAATACTGTTCAAACTGGCGCTCCACCTGCCCGGCAGGAAACAGCGCGGCGACAAAATCCCAGTTAAAGCGCAGTTCGCCTTCGGATTCATAAATCTGGTGATCGAGCCAGACCTGCGGCGTCTGGGAGATGCCCCAGACCGGTTTGAGCAGATTACGCCGGGCGAGGAAGTTATCCTGCTCAAAGCCCAGCGCGCTGGTAAAGACGACGGGCATCGGAACGGCAGGCACGTTTTGCCGTTGCGCCAGTTGACGCATCACGCGGATGGCTGACACATCGCGGTGGTTGAGGTTCTGGCTCAGCCGCTGCTGTAGTGACTGCGCGCTGTGCAGCCAGCTTTCGCCGGGATGCCAGCTCAGCAGCATCAGCGAGGTGAAATCGCCCAGAATCTGGTTGATTTGCGGGTGCAGCGGTCGCCTGTCGAAAAGCGTAAGGTTAAGCGTGAACTCAGGCTGTGCACTCCATGCAGAGAGAACCGTTGACCACACCGACAACAGTACGGCCGACGGGGTGAGATGGGCGTCAGCCGCCCGTTTTTTCAGCCGATGCCAGCGCGTGCTGTCCAGCGCGCCGTTCAGGCGGGCGAAGCGCGGTGTTTCAACCTCCTGAGGCAAGCAGCGCAGCGGCAACGCAGGCGCCGGAGGAATATCATCAAGCTGCGCCTGCCACCATGCCAGAGAATCTGGATTGGGCGACTGTAGCGAGGGTTGTTGCAGATAATCCCTGAAGGTGACGGGCAGCGGCGGAAGCAGCTGTTGCGGGTAGCGGTAGCCGTGCTCCAGCTCCGCCAGCAGGATCTGCATGCTCAGACCGTCAAGCAACAGGTTATCCAGACACAGCCACAGGCGGGCAGGCATCCCGTCCACGTATCCGACCTGGAGATCGAATACCGGCCACACTTCGGGGTTGAGTACCTGATGCGCCAGTTTTTCGCGCACCCGCAACGCCTCTTCAGGCGTATGGAGGGTGTGTGTGGGTATCACCCAGGGGGGCGTCTGTTCGAGCACCTGTTGCTGTCCATCACGCACGATGGCGCGCAGCATATCGTGGCGGGCGATTAATCGGTTCCAGACCGTCTCCAGCCGGGTGAGGTCCAGATCGGCAATTTCACATTCAACAAAGAAATGTGAGCCGACGCCGCCCAGGGCAAAGCCCGGCTGACGCCCCACCAGGTAAGCCTGCTGCACGTCGGTAAGCGCAAAGGGCTGGTAGCGTTCTTCAGGGGAGTGGACGAATGGTTGTTCGACCGGGACGTCGGTTTTCCGCAGCGTGGCGGCAAAATCCGCCAGCCGGGGATGATTAAACAGGTCGCTTAATTGCGCTTCATAACCTGCCTGATGAAGTTGCCCGGTCAGACGGGTCGCCAGCAGGCTATCGCCGCCTTGCTGGAAGAAGTCGGTTTCTCTGGTGACATTGCCAGTTGATAAGAGTTGCTGCCAGAGGGCGGCAACCTGTTTTTCAATGTCGCCCTGGGGTAAATCCGCTTCGGCCGGGTTTTCCGCTTCAGGGGTATGACGACGCTTCAGCGCCTGGT
Source organism: Klebsiella sp. P1927 (assembly GCF_018204675.1). NCBI lineage: Bacteria > Pseudomonadati > Pseudomonadota > Gammaproteobacteria > Enterobacterales > Enterobacteriaceae > Klebsiella > Klebsiella sp. P1927. The sequence goes on from NZ_CP073377.1 coordinate 1,568,956, forward strand.
AGTCAATTTTCCCGTTAGCCGTCAGCGGTAAGGCGTCGAGGAAGACGATCCGTTGCGGCACCATCCACCCCGGCAGACGTCCGGCGAGGGCGGCCTGAAGTTGACGGGGATCGCGGCGCACCTGCCTGTCAGGACATTGTACGAGGAAGCGTTGTAACCCCGCGACCTCATCGCCATGCTGACAGTTGAAGGCGGCCGCGCTAAATAATGCCGCCCAGTCGGCGCTGTTATGCAGCAAGGCCTCCGGCTGCCCATTGGTTAACAGGAGCGTGCTGAGCAGGGCGGACGGCGTTAACTGGCGAAACTCCATCACGTAGAGCAGCGCGCCGGGAACGGCAAGCTGTTGTAATGTCGCAAGGAGCCCGGGATCTTCCGGCAGCAGACGATGCAGGGCGTTATTAAGCCAGATAATGTCCGCCGAGTGAGCGTGCGCCGCCAGCGTGTCTGCATTCCAGAGGGACAGACGGGCGCCAGGCCAGGGGGCGAGCCTCTGCCGGGCGCTCAGCAGCATCTCCTGGCTCTGCTCAAGCCCGACATACTCAATCTGTCCGGCGTTGAGCTGTGCTAACAGCGATTCTGCGGCGCGGCCAGTGCGGGTTCCCACATCAAGCAGGCGTACCGGGCGCTGTAAGCGCTGTGCAAGCTGTTGGCAAATTGTCGCCAGTTCCTGAATATACGGGGCGCTGGCCGGATGGTTAAAGGCCAGGCTTTCCGGCGACCACTGCGCGTCGTTCAGTAACGACAGTTCGTTACGGGCACCGCGAAGAATTTGCGATAACGTTAAATCATGTCCGCTGAAGTGCGGGTGCTCATCCTCGTGTTCTTCACCAGCGCAGACCTGATAACCTTCAGCAGCGGGCTTCAGTCGCCGTTGTGTCACCAGAAATGCTAACCAGAGTTCCACCACGGCCTGCCAGCGCGGCTGGATAGCGAGTGAGTTCATCAGGGGGAGAGGATCGGCGCCAGCGGTGTGACCCGGCTTCAGTTTTAGCAGGCGATGCTGAAGGAAATCGGCTACCTGTTCTGCGGAGATCTCTGGCGAGATGGCGCAACAGGGCAACGTTCCCGCAAGCGTGTGCCACGCCTGCGGCAGTGCCGGGTTCCGATGATCGGTAACGCAAAAAGCCTCGCCCTGAGGAACAACGTATGCCGCCAGCGTTTTTTCTTTTTCGCCGATCGCCAGAACGGTTGCTTGTTTCACCCCCGCCAGCTGGCTGAGCGCGCTTTCGATTTCGCCCAGCTCGATGCGATATCCTCCGACTTTGACCTGCTTGTCGCGACGACCGAGGAACTCGATTGTGCCATCTGGCCAGTAGCAGCCGAGATCGCCGGTGCGATACCAGCGCTCGTCCGGGAGCGTCAAAAATTGCTGCTCGCTACGCAGGGGATCGTTGAAATAGCCTTCCGCGACCCCAATGCCGCCAATCCATAATTCACCCGGCACCCAGTCAGGGCAGTCCCGGCCCTGTTCATCCACCACCCGGTAGCGTTGGTTGGTTAGCGGAAAACCGTAAGGGATGGAGCGCCAGTGGGCGGGGACGTCGTGAATTTCGCAGGCGTTAGACCAGATAGACGCCTCGGTGGCGCCGCCCATCGCGATAAATTGTCCTTGTGGCCGGAAGGCCCGATAACGGGCGGGGAGTTCAAGCCCGATCCAGTCGCCGGAAAGCATCACTGCGCGCAGGTTTTCCGGCGTGGCGTCGGCGAAACCTTCACACCAGGTCAGCAGCATATCGAACAGCGCCGGGACGCTGTTCCAGAGCGTGACCTGATGGCGCTGGATCAGCTCACACCATGCGTGAGGATCGCGCCGTTGATTTTCCATCACCATCACCAGCGCGCCGCCCGCGCGCAGTACGCCAAAAATGTCGTAAACCGATAAATCAAAATGTAGGGCGGAGAGGGCCAGCACCCTGTCATGCGGGCCAACCTGATAGCGGGTATTGATATCGCAACAGGTGTTAAGCGCTCCCCGGTGAGAAATGACTACCCCTTTCGGCGTACCGGTAGAGCCGGAGGTGTAGATAATGTAGGCCGGTTGCGTGGGGGCGCGTACTACCGGGTTGGCGATCGGCTCCGCCTCAATGGCCTGCTGCCAGGCAAGGACGGGAATATCGTCTGACCCGGCGCTGGTGTCGTGCTGACAAATGAGCACCAGCCGGACGCTGGCGTCAGCGTAGATTTTCTCGCGCCGTGCGGCAGGCTGATCCAGCGAAACCGGAACGTAAACCGCCCCGGCCAGCAGGACGGCCAGAACCGCAACAAGTTGTCCTGCGCCTTTCGACATCGTGATAGCCACATTATCGCCGGGCTGAACCCCGCACTCGATTAACCTGCCCGCGCAACGGCGGGCATAGTCTGTCAGCTCATGATAATTCCACTGATAACGCATGTCCGTTACCGCCAGCGCCTGCGGCTGTTGCAGAGCGATACGGAAAATGCCTTCATGCAGCAAGCCTTCGGGAATGGGGGCGCCGGTGGCGTTGACCCGTTCGCGTATCGCGCGCTGGCTGGCGGGCATCATATCTGCGAACGGCTTTTGCCAGGCGCTTTCGTCATCGCAGAGTTGGTTAATCAACTGGCAGTAGGCGTCGAACAATGTTTCGACTAACGCCGGAGGGAACAGCGCGTCGTTGCTGTCCCATTGTAGCCAGACCTCGCCGTGATGCTCGAACGCCAGATGATCTATCCAGACCTGCGGCGTTTGCGAGATGCCCCATTCCGGCTCGCCCAACGGCGATTCTGCGCGGCTGCTGTAGAGGGAACGCCCCAGATTGCTGGTAAATACCACCGGGGCGCCGTGGGGGTAGCGCTGCTGGCGTTTGAGTTCACGGAGTAATTCGACGCCGGACCAGTGGCGATGCTCCCAGTCCTCCGTAAACGTGAGCTGGTTTTTACGCGCCAGGTTGCTGACGGTATCGCCATCGCAGGCGGTATCCAGCAGAAGAATATTGGTGAAGTCGGCAAGCATCGCGCCAACCGCCGGGTGCAGCGGCTGGCGGTCGAATAAGGTGATGTTAAGCAGCAGACGCGTCAGGCCGCCCCAGCGAGCCAGCACGGCAGAAAAACAGGTCGCCAGCGCCATTGTCGGCGTCACGCCATACTCGCCGGCCCGGTTGCTAAAGGCGTGCCAGCGTGTTGCCGGGACAATCATGCGGCGTCGGGTATTACGGACTTCACGTAGCGTGGCGGGTTCGCAGGCCAGCGGCAAGACGGGCGCGGGGGGAAGCGTCGATGCTTTCGCCAGCCAGTAAGCGCGCGCGTCGTCTCTCAGTGTTTGATTGATCTTCTGCTGGTGCAGCAAATACGAGCGGAAATCATAGCGGGTGTCGATAGCCGGCAGCGATTCTCCGGCCAGCAGGGCGTTAAGCTCATCGAAGAAAAGCGTAAAGCTGGAGGCATCCATAATCAGCAGGTCAATATTGACATGGAGGCGGTGGCGATTGTCCGGCAAGAGCGTCAGCTGAAAATCAAACGTTTCGCCGATTTCCACGCGTAAAAGACGGTGGCTCAGGCGCTGGCGCAGTGCGTCCAGATAGGCCTGGCGGCTTTCAGCGTCGTTATGGCGTAAATCATGAACGGTGACGCCGTTCCAGTAAGGTTGCGGTAGCCAGACCTGCTGCCCGTCGGGGCGAAAGGCGATATGCAGCATTGGGTGGCGTTGCAGCAAGGTCGTGATGGCCTGCTCCAACTGCGACGCCGTCAGACAATGGCCTTCAAACTCCTGATACAGGTGGCAACCCACGCCGCCAAGCGTCTGCCCCGGCATGCGGCCCGTCAGGTAGGCGTGCTGTACTGGCGTCAATGGGAAGGGGGTACTTTCGGTCATGTTCGGCCAGGATGATTCGTCGGGCGGCGTTTCTTCTTCCGCGTTCTCAGGCGACCGGCTGAGCATTAACTGGTTCCATGCCGCCAGCGTGGGGGCGGCATACAGCTCGCGAAGGGTAAGGCGGTAGCCATTTTTACGAAACCAGTGTAACCATCTCATCAATCTTATGGAATCCAGGCCGGCCTGGATCAGGTTGCTCTCTTCATGTAACTGCTGCGGCGTTAAATTCAGTTCCTGTATGAGCCGCTCGCGTAATTGTTGGTAATCAGCCGCGTGGCGGTTGTCCGGTAACAGCGAATCCTGAGATGGTGCGCCAGAAATCATTCTTCCTCCTGATGGCACGTCTTACCGAAAAGCATTGCTCATATGAGAATAATAATTATTAACAATTGGATGCTACCCGAAACGGGTTTATTTATGCCCGTTTCGGGTTGGTAACAGGCGGAAAGAACAGAGGCCCGGATGGGGTATCCGGGCCTCTGTCAGGGAGGAGTTTAGGGGGGCGCGACCCCGGTTACATCACGCGTTTAAAGGTCGAAGGGGTTACGCCAAACTGTTTCTGGAAGGCGGCAGAGAAATGGCTGGCGTTGGCATAGCCCAGATCGGCCGCCACCGTCATGACGGAGGTATTGCCGTTGGCCAGGCGTCTTCTGGCTTCCTGCATTCGTTCAGCCTGAAACAGGCCATAGACGCTGTTGTTGAACAGAACGCGGAAGCCTCGCTTAATTTTGAGAACGCTCAGACCGGACTCTCTGGCCAGCTCCGCGACGCCCGGCGCTTGCGTCAGATCAGCCAGCAGCAGATCCTTCGCCCGCAGCAGTTTCTGGCGTTCCATCGGGTTGAAGTGGCAGGAGAGGCAACTGGCGTCTTCGCGATGTTCATCCAGCACCAGACTGAGCATGACCAGACTTTGCCCCTGCAACCATAGCGTCGACGGCTTTTGTTCATGACTGAAGCCGCCGTGCATGCGCATCAGCGCGTGACGCAAGGCCTGAGCCGTTAAGTGGGTTTCAGCATTACAACGCTGCTGCTGGCAACAGCAGTGGGAGTCGATCTTATTCTTAATGACCGCGCTAATATCCGGCACCCACAGCGCGAGGGTTTCAGGGCTGAAGGAGAGGGTAATGCTCTCGAATCGGCCACAATAGGAGGCGCTGCCGCGACAGTCTGGCGTATGGGTAATGTAATGGCGATTGCGCGCAAGCTCCCAGTCGGTGTGGCGCCGGAGTCCCTGAATCGCAAAGCGCGATGTGCCTTCCAGGATGCACGAGAAGTTAATCCTGCCCAGATCGTCGTGTAGCTGCAACGTCTCAGGCCGCGCAAAATGGCCCCTCCAGAGCAAAATATCCATACCTTCCTGCAACGAACAGCGCAGCAGTTCACACTGAGCAGGAATATTGCCATCGTTTGCAGGTTTCCCGACCACCAACTGGTGAATAGAGATTTCAGATTGCGTTTGCGGTGACTCCGTCATGACCTGGTTATCTCCCTGTGGCTTAGACCAATGCGGGTATAAATAGAACCGAATGGGGTAGATGAGTTATTGATAATGGTTATTATTCACATTAATTCTCAGAACGCCACCCTGAATTGTCGTTTTTGGCGTCCGTAAAAATTCATCAGGAAATTCAGTTACTCCCATGTCATCTCAATCATCCAATACTGAATCGCTTTCCCGATTTCCTCTCTGGCAGGTGATTACACCGGTTCGCAGGAAGGTTATTTTAGCTATGGCGCTGGCGGGGCTGGCGGCATTAACCAGCCTGGGGGCGCTCCTTTTTCTGGCGTGGAGCCTGCGTGACATTCGCGCGACGCCTGACGCTATTCCGGCCTGGCCGCTGGGCGGCGTGATCGGCTGCGTGGTCTTAACTTTTGTTCTGCGCTTACAGGCGTTCAACACCTCTCATTACGCGGCTTTTCATCTGGAGAACATTCTGCGCAGCAGGTTAGCCCGTAAAGCATTGCAGCTTCCGCCTGGCGTGTTACAGCAAATGGGCAGCGGGTCAGTGGCGAAAGTGATGCTGGATGACGTGAAGTCGTTACATATTTTTGTGGCCGACAGCACGCCGCTCTATGCCCGCGCGATCATCATGCCGCTGGCGACAATCGTTATCTTGTTCTGGCTGGACTGGCGGCTGGCAATCGCGACGCTGGGGGTACTGGCGTTTGGATCGGTTGTTCTCGTGCTCGCCCGCCAGCGTTCGGAAGATATGGCTCAGCGTTATCATAAGGCGCGCGAGCAGGTTAGCGCGGCGGTTATTGAGTTCGTGCAGGCCATGCCCGTGGTGAGAACGTTTGATAGCGGCAGCACCAGTTTTCTGCGCTATCAACGCGCCCTTGAAGAGTGGGTCGATGTGCTCAAAACCTGGTATCGCAAAGCCGGTTTTTCAGCGCGTTTTTCCTTCTCGATTCTGAATCCTCTCCCGACCCTGTTTGTCCTGATCTGGTCGGGATACGGCCTGTTGCACTATGGCAGTTTCGATTTTATCGCGTGGGTGGCCGTTTTACTGCTGGGCAGCGGAATGGCCGAAGCCGTAATGCCAATGATGATGCTCAATAACCTGGTCGCGCAAACGCGTTTAAGCATTCAGCGTATTTATCAGGTTCTCGCGATGCCGGAGTTATCGCTGCCGCAGTCTGACCAGCAGCCGCAAGAGGCGAGCATTACCTTTGAGCAGGTGAGCTTTCATTATCCGCAAGCGCGTACTGGCGCCGCGTTGCAGGAGGTGAGCTTTCATGTGCCTGCCGGGCAAATTGTGGCGCTGGTCGGGCCAAGCGGCGCCGGAAAAAGCACCGTGGCGCGCTTGCTGCTGCGTTACGCCGACCCGGACAAAGGCCATATCCGTATTGGCGGCGTGGATCTGCGTGATATGCAGACGGACACCCTGATGAAGCAACTCTCGTTTGTGTTTCAGGACAACTTCCTTTTTGCCGACACGATAGCCAATAACATTCGTCTGGGCGCGCCGGATACGCCGCTGGAGGCGGTAATAGCGGCGGCCAGAGTGGCGCAGGCCCATGATTTTATTAGCGCTCTGCCAGAAGGTTACAACACACGAGTCGGGGAACGTGGGGTATTTCTCTCCGGCGGCCAGCGGCAGCGCATTACTATCGCCCGGGCGCTTTTGCAGGATCGCCCCATCCTGGTGCTCGATGAGGCGACGGCGTTTGCTGACCCGGAAAACGAAGCGGCGCTTATCAAGGCGCTCGCGGCGGCCATGCGTGGCCGGACGGTCATCATGGTCGCGCATCGTCTCTCAATGGTGACTCAGGCCGATGTGATATTGCTGTTTTCCGACGGACAGCTCAGGGAAATGGGGAACCATACGCAACTGTTGGCGCAGGGCGGCCTGTATCAACGGCTCTGGCAACACTATCAGCAGGCGCAGCATTGGGTGCCGGGTGGAACACAGAAAGAGGTGGTGGAAAATGAAAGACAATAATCCTGCGGATAACCTGGCCTGGCGCGTCATCTGGCGCCAGCTTATCTCCAGCGTTGGCAGTCAGGCCAGGATGCTGCGACGCAGTATGCTGGCGCTGTTGCTGGCGGCATTCATGCAGGGGATCGCCTTTGCCTGTCTTTATCCGATCATTGATGCGCTGTTACGGGGAGACGCGCCGCAACTTCTTAACTGGGCTATGGCCTTCAGCGTCGCCGCAATTGTGACGCTGGTGCTACGCTGGTATGGCCTGGGCTTTGAATACCGTGGTCATCTGGCGCAGGCCACCCATGAGTTGCGCCTGCGACTTGGCGAGCAGTTACGCCGCGTGCCGCTGGAGAAGCTCCAGCGCGGCAGGGCGGGTGAAATGAACGCCTTGCTGCTGGGCAACGTGGATGAAAACCTCAATTATGTTATTGCGATAGCCAATATTTTGCTGCTCACCATTGTCACGCCGCTGACGGCGTCGCTGGCGACATTGTGGATAGACTGGCGGCTGGGGCTGGTGATGTTGCTGATCTTCCCTCTGCTGGTGCCGTTTTATTACTGGCGCCGCCCGGCGATGCGGCGACAAATGCAGACGCTGGGGGAAGCGCACCAGCGTCTGAGCGGCGATATCGTTGAATTTGCTCAGGGGATGATGGTATTGCGCACCTGCGGCAGCGATGCCGATAAAAGCCGGGCGCTGCTGGCGCATTTCAATGCGCTGGAAAACTTACAGACCCGCACTCACCGTCAGGGCGCTGGCGCGACGATGCTGATCGCCAGCGTCGTGGAGTTGGGCCTACAGGTGGTGGTGTTATCCGGGATCGTCTGGGTAGTGACGGGCACTCTGAACCTCGCCTTTTTGATTGCCGCCGTCGCGATGATTATGCGCTTCGCAGAACCGATGGCGATGTTTATCAGCTACACCTCGGTTGTGGAACTGATCGCCAGCGCCCTGCAACGGATTGAGCGGTTTATGGCGATAGCACCGCTTCCCGTCGCAGAGCAAAGCGAGATGCCGGAACGTTACGATATCCGCTTTGACAACGTCAGCTATCGCTACGAAGAAGGCGACGGCCACGCGCTTAATCATGTTTCTTTGACGTTCCCGGCAGCCAGTATGAGCGCGCTGGTGGGTGCCTCCGGCGCAGGCAAAACTACGGTCACCAAACTGTTAATGCGCTATGCCGATCCGCAGCAAGGGCAGATTTCTATTGGCGGCGTCGATATTCGCCGCCTGACGCCGGAACAGCTCAATAGCCTGATTTCTGTTGTTTTCCAGGATGTCTGGCTGTTTGATGACACGCTGCTGGCGAATATCCGTATCGCGCGCCCACAGGCGACGCGGCAGGAGGTAGAAGAGGCCGCCCGCGCGGCGCAGTGCCTTGAGTTTATTTCCCGTCTTCCGCAAGGCTGGCTGACGCCAATGGGAGAGATGGGCGGCCAGCTATCGGGCGGCGAGCGCCAGCGGATTTCCATTGCCAGAGCGTTATTGAAAAACGCGCCGGTCGTCATTCTCGATGAACCGACTGCCGCGCTGGATATTGAAAGCGAGCTGGCGGTGCAAAAAGCGATCGATAACCTGGTTCACAACCGGACGGTGATTATCATCGCTCACCGTTTATCCACCATCGCCGGGGCCGGAAACATTCTGGTGATGGAAGAGGGACAGGTGGTTGAGCAGGGTACTCATGCGCAATTGCTCTCACATCATGGACGTTATCAGGCGCTGTGGCAGGCGCAAATGGCCGCGCGCGTGTGGCGCGACGACGGGGTTTCCGCGTCTGGAGAGTGGGTGCATGAGTGATGTTCAGTCGAATGTGAAACCGCTGACGTTGACGACCGGGCGGGTGATTTTTGCTATTGCCGGCGTCTATGTGACGCAGAGTCTGGTATCGGCGCTGTCTATGCAGTCCTTACCCGCGCTGGTGCGCGCTGCTGGCGGTTCGCTGGCGCTTGCCGGTGCGACAACCCTGTTTATGCTGCCCTGGGCGCTGAAGTTTATTTGGGCGCCATGGATCGAGCGCTGGCGGCTTCCGCCCGGTAGCCAGGAACGCCGTTCCCGCATGTTAATCCTGCGTGGTCAGGTCGCGCTAGCGGCGATCCTGACTATTGCCGCAGCGATTGGCTGGTTTGGGCGAGAAGGGGGATTCCCCGATACGCAAATCGTCGCGTTATTTGTTCTGTTTATGGTGGCAGGCACGGTCGCCTCCACCATTGATATCGCCAGCGACGGCTTTTGCGTCGATCAACTGACCCGCACGGGTTACGGCTGGGGAAACAGCGTGCAGGTCGGCGGCAGCTATCTGGGAATGATGTGCGGCGGCGGGGTGTTCCTGATGCTGTCGGCGGCATCCGGCTGGCCTGTCGCCATGCTGATGATGGCGGTGCTGATTATGGCGCTGTCACTCCCGCTGTGGCGCATTACGGAGCCGACGCGAACAGCGACTATCCCGCATGTTCCGGCGTTAGGTTATGCGCTAAGGAGGAAGCAGGCGCGCCTGGGCTTACTGCTGGTATTGATGCTGAATTCAGGCATGCGGTTTGTGCTGCCTCTTCTGGCACCGCTGTTGTTGGATCATGGGTTGAGCATGTCCGCATTGGGCGCGCTGTTCAGCGGCGGCAATATTGCAGCGGGCATAGCAGGAACGCTGGCCGGCGGATTGCTGATGAAATACACCTCACCCGGCAGAGCGCTGTTGACGGCTTATGGCGTCCAGGGGATCGCGCTGCTGGCGGTGGTGATGACGCTCATGATGGCGCCGGGTCATCTGCTGCTGCCGATTCTCCAGTGTCTGGTCATTGTCCAGTCCATTTCGCTGGCCTGCGCGCTGGTCTGTCTTTACGCCACGCTGATGTCGCTTTCATCGCCTTTGCAGGCCGGTGTCGACTTCACCCTCTTTCAATGTACTGACGCGGCAATCGCCATTCTGGCAGGCGTTATCGGTGGCGTTGTTGCTCAACATTTTGGCTATGCGGCCTGCTTCCTGTTTGCCGGGGCATTCACGTTGCTGGCGGCGTGGGTTGCTTATATCCGGCTGCATTCGGCAAGAGAACTGATGACAAGCGCAATTGATTGATCCGGGAATAACACAGAGAGGTAAGGGATGAAAATCAGTGAATTTCTACATCTGGCGTTACCAGAGGAACAATGGCTACCGACGATTTCTGGCGTTTTACGCCAGTTCGCAGAAGAAGAGTGTTATGTCTATGAGCGTCAACCCTGTTGGTATTTAGGCAAAGGGTGCCAGGCACGGCTGCACATTAATGCCGACGGAACGCAGGCGACATTTATTGATGATGCCGGGGAGCAAAAATGGGCGGTGGATTCCATTGCCGACTGCGCGCGTCGTTTTATGGCGCATCCTCAGGTGAAAGGACGTCGGGTATATGGACAGGTTGGGTTCAACTTTGCGGCGCATGCGCGGGGGATTGCCTTTAACGCCGGGGAGTGGCCGCTGCTGACGTTAACCGTTCCCCGTGAAGAACTTATTTTTGAAAAGGGAAATGTCACCGTTTATGCGGACTCCGCCGACGGGTGCCGACGTTTGTGCGAGTGGGTAAAAGAGGCCGGTACAACGACGCAGAACGCACCACTGGCGGTGGATACCGCCCTCAATGGTGAGGCATATAAACAACAGGTTGCGCGCGCCGTTGCGGAGATCCGCCGTGGCGAGTATGTCAAAGTGATTGTCTCGCGCGCCATTCCCCTGCCATCGCGGATTGATATGCCCGCCACGCTGTTATACGGGCGGCAGGCAAACACACCTGTGCGCTCGTTTATGTTCCGTCAGGAAGGACGCGAAGCGCTGGGCTTTAGCCCGGAACTGGTGATGTCAGTGACGGGCAATAAAGTGGTCACTGAACCGCTTGCGGGCACCCGCGATCGCATGGGAAACCCGGAGCATAATAAGGCGAAAGAGGCAGAACTGCTGCACGACAGTAAAGAGGTGCTTGAGCATATCCTTTCTGTCAAAGAAGCTATTGCTGAACTGGAGGCCGTTTGCCAGCCGGGCAGCGTAGTGGTTGAAGATTTAATGTCGGTTCGCCAGCGCGGCAGCGTTCAGCATCTGGGGTCTGGCGTGAGCGGTCAGCTTGCGGAAAACAAGGATGCCTGGGATGCGTTTACCGTGCTGTTTCCGTCGATTACCGCCTCAGGTATCCCTAAAAATGCTGCTCTGAACGCGATTATGCAAATTGAGAAGACGCCGCGAGAGCTTTATTCCGGCGCAATCCTGCTGCTGGACGATACGCGCTTTGATGCAGCGCTAGTTCTGCGTTCCGTATTTCAGGATAGCCAGCGCTGCTGGATACAGGCGGGGGCGGGAATCATCGCGCAATCTACGCCGGAACGCGAACTGACAGAAACCCGGGAGAAATTAGCGAGCATTGCGCCCTATTTAATGGTGTAGGAGTAACTGTTTTCTAACCTCACAACCAGACTGTCCAAAGACAATTGAGTCGCTCTTTGATTCCTCTGTGACTCTATTGTCTTCTTTTGGGATAAAATAGGTGTTTTTCGTCATGAAGTTGATAAAAGTCTATATAGAACCACCTCCTGTGGAGGTGGTGGTAATTTGCCAGAGTGTGGGATTCGTTAGTATATTATGGGATAAACTTATTTTTACCAATTGTATAAGGCGGTGCATAAGATTCTCGGCATGCTTCCAGATAATCCGACCACCACTGCATCATCGCTTTGCGGGCTTCTAGGTGCTCTGCCTTATGAATATAAGCCATGCGCACGGTATTGCGCTCCTGATGACTCATCTGGCGTTCTACTGCGTCCTTTGCCCATAAACCCGATTCCATCAGCGCACTGCATGCCATTGCCCGGAAGCCGTGACCGCAGATATCCTTTTTCGTGTCGTAACCCATCACCCGCAGTGCCTTATTGACCGTGTTTTCAGACATTGGCTTATACGGGTTATGGTCGCCGGGGAAGATCAGTTCATTATTACCGGTGATATCCTTAATCTGTTTCAGAATGGCGATGGACTGTTCTGAGAGGGGGACGATATGCGGCATTCGCATTTTTGCCCCGCGGCCGGAATAACGCACGCCAATAATGGGTTCTCGCGTCGCGGGTATCGTCCAGACTCGGTTTGTGAAATCAATCTCTGACCAGCGGGCGAAACGCAGTTCACTGGAGCGAATGAACACATGCAGCATCAGCAGAACGGCATGCCGGGTCAGTTCACGGCCCTGATGATATGCCCCAATACGTTCAAGCAGTTCAGGCAGCCGCTCCAGCGGCAGGGCAGGATAGTGCCGTCTGACAGGAGGTGTGGTCACGCCGCCAAGGTTTGCTGCAGGGTTCGTATCGATTAACTCCTGATGGACCGCATGGCGCATTATGTTACTCAGGTGCTGCCGTGTGCGGGACGCAACCTCCAGCAGACCTTTTTCCTCGATCCCTTTCAGCAGGTCAATGAAATGACGGGGTTTAAGTTCTGATACAGGTAGGTTCCCGATGACCGGAAAGATGTGATTGTTCAGGCTGGCAAGCAGACGGTCGGCGGTGTTCTGCGACCATTTCCTGTTACTTTTATGCCACGCCAGCGCCACGTTTTTAAAAACTTTCTCCGGTGTTCGTGAGCCACGTTCAGCAGCCCGCTGCTGTACCGGGTTGATATTCAGCGCCAGCATTTTACGGATACCTTCACGTTGCTGTCGCGCATCAGACAGGGAGATGGCTGGATAGGCACCCAGCGCAATGCGGGATTCTTTACCGCTAATACGGTATTTGAGATACCAGTGGCGGGAGCCACCCGGCTTAACCAGCAGATACAGACCGTGAGAATCGGAGACTTTAAAGGGTTTATCAGAAGGCTTGAGGGTGCGGATTTTTGCGTCGGTAAGGGACATATGGGGGTCACTCCATTATCGAACTAACCTGACCCCAGATTTGACCACCAATTTTTCCCGATGCGTAGGGTAAAATCAAAATGCACCGAGAAGAGTTTTCACACTAACCTGTTGAATCAACATCAGATAAAGATTCGCAAGGATGCATGAAAACAGAAAATTGGCTCCTCTGACTGGACTCGAACCAGTGACATACGGATTAACAGTCCGCCGTTCTACCGACTGAACTACAGAGGAATCGTGTGGAGTCGTATCTTAGCGGCGAAAAAACTTTTGTCAAACATCAATTCGCCTGTTCAGGTGCAACTGCCGCTTCCATCGACAATTTGTTGTCATTTCCGACAATTATTACGGAAAATACTTTGCAGGATATCCATTTCTCAATCATCATTTGAAATGTTGTTTCAACATTTCTCACTAAGGTCTCTCTTGAACGTCACCTCCGCCGTACGCCAGGCCGTCGAACGGACATCCTGGTTTAAAAAACGTCAGCGTTATCGTGTGCTGTACTGGCGCGAAATCAGCCCTCTCGCTGTGCCCATTCTGCTGGAAAATGCCTGTGTGCTGCTGATGGGGGTGTTGAGCACCTTCCTTGTCAGCTGGCTGGGAAAAGAGGCCATGGCCGGGGTGGGGCTGGCCGATAGCTTTAACATGGTCATCATGTCCTTCTTTGCCGCCATCGATTTGGGCACCACGGTGGTGGTGGCCTTTAGCCTCGGCAAGCGCGATCGGCGGCGGGCGAGGGCGGCCGCGCGCCAGTCGCTGGCCATTATGACCCTGTTTTCCATTTTGCTGGCGGGGGTGATCCATGCCTTTGGCCAGGAGATTATTGATTTTGTCGCCGGCGATGCCACCGCCCAGGTCAAGGACCTGGCGCTGACCTATCTGGAACTGACGGCGCTGAGCTACCCGGCAGCGGCGATTGCGCTGATCGGCAGCGGGGCGCTGCGCGGCGCCGGCACCACCAAAATCCCGCTGCTGATCAACGGCGGGATGAATATCCTCAATATCTTAATCAGCAGCGTGCTCATCTACGGCATCTTCTCCTGGCCGGGGCTGGGGTTTGTCGGCGCCGGGCTTGGGCTGACCATTGCCCGCTATATTGGCGCGATAGCCACGATCTGGGTGCTGATGGTGGGCCTCAATCCGGCGCTGCGGCTGTCGCTGAAGGGTTACTTCAAACCCTTTAACTTCGCCATTATCTGGGAGGTGATGGGGATCGGCATCCCGGCCAGTATCGAATCTGTCCTCTTCAATGGCGGCAAGCTGCTGACCCAGATGTTTGTCGCCGGGATGGGCACCAACGTTATCGCCGGCAACTTTATCGCCTTTTCGGTGGCCTCGCTAATTAACCTGCCGGGCAACGCCCTCGGCTCCGCCTCGACGATCATTACCGGCAAGCGGCTGGGAAAAGGGCAGATTGGTCAGGCTGAATTCCAGGCCTGGCACGTATTTTGGCTGTCGACGATTATTCTGACGCTGATCGCCTGGGGCAGCGCCCCCTTCGCCGGCTTTATCGCCTCGTTCTACACCCATGAAGAAGATGTAAAAGAAGTGGTTAAACAGCTGCTGTGGCTCAACGCCCTGTTTATGCCGATCTGGTCGCTGTCGTGGACTTTACCCTGCGCTTTTAAAGGCGCCCGTGACGTACGCTACACCATGTGGGTGTCGATGCTCGGCATGTGGGGCTGCCGGGTGGTGGCGGGCTATACCCTGGGCATCGTGCTGGGGATGGGGGTGATTGGCGTCTGGTTAGGGATGGTGCTCGACTGGGCGGTGCGCGGCGTGCTGTTTTATTTCCGCATGGTGAGCGGCCGCTGGCTGTGGAAATATCCGCGCGTGAAGGCTTCATCGGAGGAAAGCTGAGCCGTTTGCGAGGCTAATCGCCATTTTTTGCGCAAAGTGAAGAATAATTCGGCAAACGATTCATTTTATTGAAAACAGGCTTTGACAGCGCCGGGCGTCATCGATAATATGCGCCCCGTTCACACGATTCCTCTGTAGTTCAGTCGGTAGAACGGCGGACTGTTAATCCGTATGTCACTGGTTCGAGTCCAGTCAGAGGAGCCAAATTTAAGAAGCCTGCTTTCGAGCAGGCTTTTTGCTTTTCTGTCTACCGCCTTTCTTCCGTGGACAAACACCGCCGGGTCGTTTGTTTCGCTTATCCGGACGCTGACGCTCCCTGGCGGGTAACGTCAGCGTTTATCTCACGATTCCCACGTCATCGACGATTAACGGAACGGCGGCTCGTTGAAGGTGCGCAGCTTACGCGAGTGCATGTGATCTCCCTCGGCGCGCAGCAGGTCAATCGCCCGGATGCCTATCTGCAGATGCTCGGAGATAGCGCCCTCGTAAAAGCGGTTAGCCTGGCCGGGGAGCTTGATTTCACCGTGCAGCGGCTTGTCCGAGACGCAGAGCAGCGTGCCGTAGGGGACGCGGAAGCGATAGCCCTGGGCGGCGATGGTCGCGCTCTCCATATCGATAGCTACCGCCCGGCTGAGATTAAAGCGCAGCGCCGAAGCGGAATAGCGCAACTCCCAGTTACGGTCGTCGGTGGTGACCACCGTCCCGGTACGCAGCCGCTGCTTAACCTCTTCGCCGGGCATCCCGCTCACCTGCTTGGTGGCGTCGTAGAGGGCGCGCTGCACTTCGGCAATGCTGGGGATCGGAATATCTGGCGGCAGCACCGCATCCAGTACATGATCGTCACGCAGATAGGCGTGGGCCAGCACATAGTCGCCGATGGCCTGGCTTTCGCGCAGGCCGCCGCAGTGGCCGATCATTAACCAGACGTCCGGCCGCAGTACCGCGAGATGATCGCAGATGGTTTTGGCGTTGGCCGGGCCGACGCCAATGTTAATCAGGGTGATCCCTTTGCCGTCGTGGGTGATCAGATGCCAGGCCGGCATCTGGTGCTTCTTCCACGCCAGATCGGAAATGGCCTGTTCCGGCGCTTCGGTCTCGGCGGTGATCCAGATCCCGCCGGCGCAGGAGAGAGCGATATAGGGGCTGTCGGGATCGAGGATCTGGCTGCAGCCCCAGCTGACGAACTCATCCACGTAGCGGGTATAGTTGGTGAACAGCACGTAGGGCTGGAAGTGTTCCGCCGGCGTGCCGGTGTAGTGTCGCAGACGCGCCAGCGAAAAATCGACGCGGCGGGCGTCAAAGTGCGACAGCGGATAGAACTCGGTGGGATGGAACAGGCCATCCGCGGTCTCATCGCCAATTTGTGACAGCTCGGTGGTAGGGAAATAGCGCGTCAGACCGGCGCTCATCGAGCGGTCGAGTGTCAGGGTGGAACCATCTATCACGTAAGGATAGGGGATCTCATGCTGCGACAGCTCGACGCTGATATGCGCGCCATAGTCCTGATACAGCAGGGTCAGCTGTTCCAGCAAATAGTTGCGGAACAGTTTCGGATTCGTAATGGTGGTGGTATAGCAACCGGCATGGGTGAAACGTCCCCAGGCGCGCGTTTTGAGGGCTTTATGATCGGCGCCGTCCCAGGAGACCGACAGCTGCGGATAGACAAAAAGACCTTCCGCGCGGGCTTCGGTATCGGGGAGCGTATTATGGTCGATATAGTCGCCGATGGCTTTGCGTAACGCCGTGACCGAGGCTTCATAGCGTGCTTCCAGCTCGGCAAGCGCTTGTTCCGGGGTCAGACTGGCGGCCTTGATATTCATGATTCGCTCCTTGTTTCAGGTCTGCTGACATTCCCGATAGTATGTCACAGCGGGAAAAGGGCGAAGGAGAATTTATCTGTCAAATGCGACGATACTCAGACCATAACCAGTAAAGGGAGCGGGCTCGTGTTATTTGCCGGCGTTTGTCCAACGCTCGCTGCTATAATGAGTGGCGTTGCGGATCTTCAAAGTTTGCGTCGGATTATTATTCAGACAATAGCGCGCATCGGCCAGCGGAGTGAGTTTATCCCCTTCCCGCAGGCGGAGGCGACAGGCTTCAATCTCTGCGATCATCTCTAGCGCACCGCTCTGAAGCACGACGCGGCAGAGGCTGGCCGAAGCGTTGTCCTGTACTTTTTTTACCCACCACTCCATCTGTTTTTTATCCTCTCATAGCGACATGTGCGTCGATAATTCATGTTTCTTAAAAATCTGACAATAAGATTATCCCCTTGGTTTATGCAGTGTTTAAAAATACGCAACCGATTGTTGATCTGTGCGCTAGGTTTTTTTATGCCGGGGGGCAATGATCTGCCGGGTTTAATTTGCAGGAAGCGATGACTATGCTGAAAAGCAGACCGTGAGAATAGCCTGTCAGGAAGAGGGCTGATAAGTCCGGCTACGCAATAAATATAAGAGAGAGCGTCATGAAGCATCTATTTCGACACTGGCGAACGTCCGGCGCCGTTATCGGCTCACTGCTGAAAAAAGGGAGCATTGCGGTACTGGCGCTGCTGGTGGTCTTTCTCGCCGGGCGGATCTATGAGTCCCAACGCGGCCCGTCCCTGCATCGCTGGCATACCTGGAGTGGCAACGAGATGTCGGCCGAAGAGATCGACCAGGCGACCTTTGCCCAGTATCTGGCGCGGGAGAAGACGATTTTCGCCGATCTCCAGCGTGAGGTGACAGAGGCTTTGCCGGAGGAAGATAAAACCCCGGTCAACCGCTTTTATCGTCACAGCCGGGTCTGGCCGGGGCAGTTTAAGCAGGACTGGAACCGTTCTTTTGTGCTGATGCCGCTGGGCAAGCCGCGCGGCGGCGTGGTGCTCCTCCATGGCCTGACCGATTCGCCCTACAGCGTGCGCTATCTGGCGCAACTCTGGCAGCAGCGGGGTTATGTGGCGGTGGCGCCGCGTTTGCCGGGACACGGCACCGCGCCGGGGGCGTTAACGGCGGTTGACTGGGAGACCTGGCTGGCGGCGACGCGTCTGGCGGTACGCGAAGCGACCCGCCTTGCCGGGGCGGACGTGCCGCTGCATCTGGTCGGCTACTCTAACGGCGGCGCGCTGGCGCTCAAGTATGCCCTCGATAGCCTGGAAGACAATCACTTGCGCCAGCCGCAGCAGATCATTCTGCTGTCGCCGATGATCGGCGTGACCGCGTTTGCCCGTTTCGCCGGCCTCGCCGGGCTACCGTCCGTCTTCCCGGCGTTCGCCCGCGCGGCCTGGCTGAACGTGGCGCCTGAGTTTAATCCGTTCAAGTACAACTCCTTTCCGGTCAAGGCGGCGAGACAATCGTGGTTATTGAGCCAGGCGCTGCAGCAGCAGATTATCCGTGCGGCCCGGCAGGGCGAGCTGAAAGCGCTGCCGCCGATCCTCACCTTTCAGTCGGTGATGGATTCCACGGTCAGCACCCGCGCGGTGGTGGAGTCCCTGTATCGTTATCTGCCGGATAACGGCAGCGAGCTGGTGGTGTTCGATATTAACCAGGCGGCGGATCTCCGGGTCCTGTTTCGCCCTGCGCTCTATGCGGCGGTGAATACGCTGCTGCCCCCGGCGCCGCGGGCCTATACCACCACGGTGGTGACCAACGCGACGGCACACACGCTGCAGACCGTCGCCCGGACCACGCTGGCCCAGGATCGGGAAGAGCATCGTTATCCTTTACATCTGGCCTGGCCGGTGGATATGTACTCTTTGTCGCATGTGGCGGTGCCGTTTCCCCTGAGCGACTCGCTGTATGGTCGCGAGCCGGACGAGAAGAACCGCTACGGCATTAGCCTGGGCACCATTTCACTGCGCGGAGAGACCGGGACGCTGAGCGTGGGGCTGGAGACGTTAATGCGCGTCACCTCCAATCCATTCTTTCCATGGATGATGACGCGCGTCGATGAGCGCATCGCCTGCGGCGAACAGGCGGCGGTGGCGGCCTGCCTGAAAGCGCAGGCCAGAGCAGAGGCGTTAAAACAGGATCAGGTGCAGAACGGTACGCAGCAGGATACCGACGATCGCCGCGGGAGCCACGAAGCGGAACAGGCGGACAAACCGTGAGCTGATGCCAAGAAAAATGCCGATACCGGGAAGATCAAAGGTCTGGATCAGTAGACCTGCCGAGGCGTTGACCTGGCCCACGGTGACTTTGCCCTGCTGGATCAGCTCGGAAATGACGCCAAAGTAGGCGGTGCCCCCGGCAACGCACTTCACCAGCGCCGGTAGCACAAAGTTCTGGGGGATGTGCAGCCAGCTGAGAAGCGGCTTCAGCAGCTGCTGCAGCAGGTCGATAGCCCCGGCGCCCTGCAGCAGCCCGACGATGGTTAACGACAGGATCAGCATTGGCACCGCGCCGAGCGCCAGGCGGATGGCGTCGGAGCCGGCGCTGTTAATCACGGCCAGAATTCCCTGGCTGTTCTGCTCGGCGTTCGGCAGCGCTTCCGCGCGGGGGTTCTCGGCGACCGATAAGCGCCGTCCGGTGACGTGCCAGGCGACGGCGGCCGCGCACAGGCCGCCGACCACCGAGATAACGATCGAGGCCAGCCAGTGCAGACCAAAAGGGGTAAGAGGATAGAAGACGTTGCCTTGCCCCATGGCGAACACCATGGCCAGCGTGGCGGCCATTTGTCGGTCCGAGACGCCGCGTTTATCCATAATCGACAGCGTGGCGAGCGGGGCGGCAAAGCTGACAAAATTAATCTGGATCAGGGCGAAGGCGCTCATCCCGGTTAAGCCGAAGGGCTTCAGCAGCGGGGCCACCCAGCGAACAATCACATCGAGGATACCGCGGACCTCAAGGTATTTCATGATGATCAGCATGATCACCATGATCGGCAACAGCGTATACAGCGCGACGTCAACGGACGACTTGCCCGCCGCCATAATGATGCTTATGACATCCATTTACTTTTTTTACCACTCGCAGAGCTATTCGTTCGCGTCATCATAATCCCGTGGGGAAGGAAATGATATGCCTTGATCCCTCTCGGGATCCGGCGCCGCACGGGCGCCGGGAGAAGAGGATTACTGACCGATATTGACCAGCGTCCGACCATGAATATTATTGCTGAGGAAATCTGCGGCATACGCTGGCGCCTGCTCCAGCGTGATTTCAGTGGCCGCCTGCTGGTAGTAGCTCTCCGGCAGAAGCTGGGCCAGACGCTGCCAGACAGCGTCGCGTTCAGCGGTCGGCACCATCACCGAATCCACCCCCTGCAGACGCACATTGCGCAGAATAAACGGCATCACGGTGGTCGGCAGATCGAAACCCCCGGCCAGACCGCAGGCGGCGACGCAGCCGCGATATTGCGTTTGCGCCAGCACTTTGGCCAACACCGGGCCGCCAACGGTATCCACCGCGCCCGCCCACAGCTGTTTCTCCAGCGGACGGGTCTCCGCGAAGTCGCTGCGCGGCAGGATCGTATCGGCGCCCAGCTGGCGAAGGTAATCGTGTGTCGATTCCCGGCCCGATACGGCCGTCACCCGGTAGCCAAGGGCTTTCAGCAACACCACGGCGGTGCTGCCGACCCCGCCGCTGGCGCCGGTGACCAGGATATCCCCGCTATCAGGGGTGACACCCGCACTAACGAGAGCATCAACGCATAGCATCGCGGTAAAGCCGGCGGTGCCGATGATCATTGCCTGGCGCGCGCTGAGCGTCTCCGGCAGAGCAACCAGCCAGTCGCCTTTAACGCAGGCTTCGGTGGCCAGACCACCCCAGTGGTTTTCGCCCACGCCCCAGCCGGTGAGGATCACGGCCTGGCCGGGAACAAAGCGCGGATCGCGGCTTTCTTTCACCTGACCGGCAAAATCAATGCCCGGCACCATCGGAAACTGACGGATAATTTTGCCTTTGCCGGTGATCGCCAGGGCGTCTTTATAATTGAGACTCGACCAGTCGATGGCGACCCGGACGTCACCTTCGGCAAGAGCGGGCAGGTCGATATCTTTGACGGTGGCGACGGTGCGGTTGTCGATCTGGTCCAGAACTAATGCTTTCATGACAGAGTATTCCTCGTCGGAAGGGGGTTATCGGCGCTAGCGCCGTCCTGTGCAGGTGTTTTTGTTGTCATACTGTGCGCAAAAAAATCCCAGTACTGGTTAAGCGGTGCGGCAGACTGGACCAGCCTGGCGCGCATCACCGCGCCTTCCCAGCCGATCCAGAACACCTGGGCCAGCGCCTGCGGTGAGGCGTCGCTGGCGATGGCCCCGGCTGCCTGCGCTTCGCGCAGGCAGCGCGCCACGCGCGACTCCCATGCCGCCAGGATAGCCATCAACCGTTGGGGAAACGTCTCGGGTAACAACGGGGCTTCCTGCAGCAGGTTGCCCACCAGGCAGCCGCGGCGAAACTGGAATTTCTCCATTCCCTGACCGGCATGACGCACAAAGGCCGCCATTCGTTCCAGCGGCGGCACGGCGTCGTCCAGCAGGAATTTATCTAATTTATGCGCAAAGAAGTCGCCATAGGCGGCAAGCA
The DNA here is from genome assembly GCF_018204675.1 of Klebsiella sp. P1927. Lineage (NCBI taxonomy): Bacteria > Pseudomonadati > Pseudomonadota > Gammaproteobacteria > Enterobacterales > Enterobacteriaceae > Klebsiella > Klebsiella sp. P1927. The sequence continues at coordinate 1,590,450 of NZ_CP073377.1, forward strand.
CGGCGAGGCCAAAAGCCTCTTTGCTTTTAAAGCAATGATAAAACGACCCCTTTGGCACGGCGATATTCTTGATCACCGCATCAATACCCGCCGCGAGATAGCCCGTTTCGGTCAGCACTTCAAGGCCTGAGCGAATCAGCGCCTGACGCGTATCGTCAAACTGGCGATCGACCTTGGGTGGACGGCCGCGGCGGGGCTTCAGGACGGTGGAGGTATTGGGATTCATGATTTAGACCGTGTGGTTTAATTGTTTGTCAGGGTACGCCCAATTCAGGGGGAGGGCAAGCATTGCGCGTAGCGTAAGGCTGGCTGTCCAATCATCCTGAAATGGGGGGGCGTTAAGAATTATTTATCGCAAATACGTGGTTCGCACTGCCAGCGGGGGCACGAAATATAACTCTGCCGGGTATATTAGACTGGTCATTAATATCCATATTCACAATGCATAATACGAATTAATAATATTGGGAATATATAAACAGCGGAGGGCTGGAGCGGTTGAGTGGTTTTGTCCATGTGAAGAGGCTAATTTGCGAAGTCCCCGATCGACAGTCCTGTGAGGACTTCTCCCCGGAATGCCGGCCGGCGATGATTTGCAGACGATAGCGGATTGACAAACGCGGCTTGATAAAAGACATTGTCACCCCTGAACCGGCACCGGTTGCCACCTCAGTTTAAATATTATCGCCGGCAGACAATGACGTCTGTCTTAAATTATCGGTGACTGGGTAAATAATCTGTTACCGAAACAACACCTGCGAAAAAGGATTAACAGCCTGATGTACAGAATGAATATTGCCGTCAGAGGAGGGGATGAATGTCGCTAATTGCTATCGTGCTGGTCTTTATCATGGCCATCGTGGTGACCGTGTTCCTGTCCCATCTTCTGCCCGTTAAAGTGCCGCTACCGCTGATCCAAATCGCCGCGGGCGCCGCGCTGGCCGCCAGTGGCTTTCAGGTCGATTTTGACCCGCATATTTTTTTACTGCTGTTTATCCCGCCGCTGCTGTTCCTCGATGGCTGGCGCATCCCCAAAGACGCTTTTTTCCGCGATATGAAGCCGATTTTATCGCTGGCGATAGGCCTGGTGATGGTGACTATTCTCGGTATTGGCCTGTTTATTCACTGGCTGATCCCGGCTATCACCGTGGCGGCAGGGTTCGCCCTCGCGGCTATTCTGTCGCCTACCGATCCGGTGGCGGTATCGGCAATGACCGCCAGCTCGCCGCTTCCCTCAAGGATGGCGCATATTCTCGAAGGGGAGTCGTTGTTAAACGATGCTTCAGGGCTCGTTGCCTTTAACTTCGCCATCGCCGCGGTGCTGACCGGCAGCTTCTCCCCGGGAGACGCGGTGGTGAAATTTTTCCTGATGGCCTTCGGGGGCATCCTCAGTGGCCTCGTGGTGGTGTGGGTCACCGGCAAATGTAATAACTTTCTGGTTCGGCGCACCCGCGAGGAGCCAGCCATCCAGATCCTGATCAGCCTGCTTATCCCTTTCGCCGCCTACCTGCTGGCCGAGGCGTTCCATGTCTCGGGCATTCTTGCCGCCGTCGCCGCCGGCATTGCGATGCATTATGAGCAGCTGTCGGGGCCCCGGCTTCCGGCGACGCGCATGAAAAGCAGCGCGGTATGGTCCATGCTGCAGACCACCCTCAACGGGATGATCTTTCTGATGCTGGGCGAGCAGCTGCCGCGCATGCTCAGGACGCTGCCGGCGGTAGCCAGCCAGGCCGGCGTCTCTTCGCCCTGGTATCTGCTGCTGTACGCCGTGGCCATCACCCTGGCGCTCGGTCTGATGCGCTTCGCCTGGGTATGGCTGTCGATGAAGCTGACAATTTTTCGCCGCAAACGTCGAGGCAAGGCCATCACCGTCCGTCCACGCTTCAGTATCCTCGCCGTCATGGCGCTGGCGGGAGTGAAGGGCTCTGTGACCCTCGCCGGTATTCTGACGCTGCCGGTGGTGCTGGCAGATGGTTCGCCGTTCCCGGGCCGTGAACTACTGATCTTTCTTTCGATGGCGGTGATCCTGATGTCGCTGGTGGTGGCGGCTATCGGTTTGCCGTTTATGACTCGTTATCTTGCCGATGATCTACCGCATGACACCGGTAAGGACGACATTGGCGCCGTGATGACCGAGGTGGCCATTAACCGTCTTAACGCGCTACTGGACGAGCCGGTGGAGGATCCCAGTGAGCAGGCCCTGCGGGCCGATGCCGGCAATATGCTGCTCGAAACCTATCAGCGGCGGCTTCACTATAACGACAATGACGAGGGGCAGGATGTCGGGCTGGAGCTGGCTAAGCGCGCCAGGCTGGAGAAATATATGCAACGAGAGGTCATTATCGCCCAGCGTCAGGAACTGTTCCGGCTGCGCCGCGCCCATAACATCAGCGATATCACTTTTTATGAGGTGCTGCGGGAGATAGATCTGAAGGAAGAGAGTTTACGCTAAAGCCGCAACCGCCGGAGGGTGGCCATTCGCCTTCCGGCAGAAGTACCGGCGCTGAAAAGCAAAAAGCCTGCTCGAAAGCAGGCTTTTTTAAATTTGGCTCCTCTGACTGGACTCGAACCAGTGACATACGGATTAACAGTCCGCCGTTCTACCGACTGAACTACAGAGGAATCGTGTGAACGGGGCGCATATTAACGATGCCATCCGGCCTTGTCAAAGCCTGATTCAAAGAATTGCGTTCGACTGCTGACAATTTCAGCAATCGCCACCCACGCGCTGTTTTTTTCACCATGTTGCACCGTTGTAGTGCGAATGTACCCCTAATGGGGCATACCACAATCTGCTTACCGGGCAAATAAAAACCGAATTGCTATCACTATCCCTTATAACACTGCCTGCGGCGGGCGACAGCCGAGGAAATGCAAAGCTGGCAAGCAAATTGCAAAAGCCAGTGCATCATACTCCCAGCGTTGACGCTGGCGTTCCTTACAGGAGGCAAAATGAACTTAAGACGACTGAAATATTTTGTGAAAATCGTCGATATCGGCAGTCTGACCCAGGCCGCTGAAGTCTTGCATATCGCCCAACCGGCCCTCAGCCAACAGGTCGCGACCCTGGAAGGTGAAATGGACCAGCAGTTGCTGATACGCACCAAGCGAGGGGTCACGCCAACGGAAGCCGGTAAAATTCTCTACACCCATGCGCGCACTATCCTGCGCCAGTGCGAGCAGGCGCAGCTGGCGGTCAATAACGTCGGCCAGACGCTGCGTGGTCAGGTGTCGATCGGCCTGGCGCCAGGCACCGCGGCCTCCGCCATTACCATGCCGTTGCTGCAAACGGTGCGCAATGAGTTGCCTGAGGTGATGGTCTATCTGCAGGAGAGCAGCGGCACAGCGCTGAATGACAAGCTGCTGGCGGGCCAGCTGGATATGGCGGTGCTCTATGAGCGTTCGCCGGTGGCAGGCATCGTCAGCCAGCCGCTGCTGAAAGAAGACCTTTACCTGGTCGGCACCCGCGACTGCCCGGGGCAGAGCGTGGATCTCACGGCGGTGGCGGAGATGAACCTGTTCCTGCCGCGCGATTACAGCGCAGTGCGGGCGCGGGTCACTGAGGCATTCACCCTGCGTCGTCTATCGGCGAAAATTATCGGCGAGATCGAATCCATTACCACCCTGACCGCGGCCATCGCCAGCGGCATGGGGGCGACGGTGTTACCGGAATCCGCTGCCCGTTCCCTGTGCGGGGCGGCGAACGGCTGGATGGCGCGGATCAGCACGCCTTCAATGAGCCTGTCGCTGTCGCTGAACATGTCGGCTCGCGGCAGTCTGTCGCCGCAGGCGCAGGCGGTGAAAGAGATCCTGCTGTCTCTGGTGAGCCGCCCATCGCTGGAAAACCGTGAACTGCAGCTGGTCAGTTAGGGTATATTCTCTTAAGGAATAAGTTGCTGGTTTTTATTATTTGTTACCTGGGACAACAGACTTTAACAATAGCAGATACGTTAAGTCCATTGGCCCGGAGGAAAGGGTGAACTTCCAGCAGCTGAAAATTATCCGTGAGGCGGCCCGTCAGGATTACAACCTGACGGAAGTCGCGAATATGCTCTATACCTCGCAGTCAGGCGTCAGTCGCCATATCCGGGAACTGGAAGAGGAGCTGGGGATTGAGATCTTTATCCGCCGCGGCAAACGCCTGTTAGGCATGACCGAGCCGGGTAAAGCGCTGTTATCGATTGCCGAGCGGATCCTCAATGAAGCCAGTAACGTTCGGCGGCTGGCGGATCTCTTCACTAACGATGCGTCAGGCGTCTTAACTATCGCCACCACCCATACTCAGGCGCGCTACAGCCTGCCGCCGGTCATTAAAGCTTTCCGCGAGCTGTTCTCAGATGTTCGCGTCGAGCTGGTGCAGGGTACCCCGCAGGAAATCGAAGCGCTGCTGCATAACGGCGGAGCGGATATCGGCATCGCCAGCGAGCGCCTGAGCAACGATCCGACGCTGGCGGCTTTCCCCTGGTTCCGCTGGCATCACAGCCTGCTGGTGCCGAAGGATCATCCTTTGACGCAGGTTTCTCCCCTGACGCTGGAGGCGATCGCCCGCTGGCCGTTAATCACCTACCGCCAGGGGATCACTGGCCGTTCGCGCATTGATGAGGCGTTCAACCGCAAGGGGTTGATGCCGGATATCGTGCTGAGCGCGCAGGATTCCGATGTGATCAAGACCTACGTGGAGCTGGGGCTGGGCGTCGGGCTGGTCGCCGAGCAGTCCGGTGATGCCCGGGAAGCGGACACCTTTACGCGTCTTGATACCCGCCATCTGTTCGATGCCAATACCGTGTGGTTGGGACTGAAGCGGGGCCAGCTGCAGCGGAATTACGTTTGGCGCTTTATCGAATTGTGCAATGCCGGACTGTCGCTGGATGAGATTAAGCGTCAGGCGATGGAGCCGGAAGAGGTCGCAATCGACTATCAGATTTAAGGAAATGCTGGCCAGCGGGTCGGGGAGTGGAAATAACGCTATAATTCACACACGTGAGTCGCGACTGAGGAAGGGAAAATGACGATGCGGCGTGTGAAATTACTCTGTACGGCGCTGATGCTGCTTGCCAGCCACGGCGCGCTGGCCGTCAGCTATCCGCTGCCGCCGGAGGGGAGCCGTTTGGTGGGCAGCGCATTTACCATTGCCGTTCCGGACAATAACACCCAGCCGCTGGAAAGTTTTGCCGCCCAGTACGGCCAGGGGTTAAGCAATATGCTGGAAGCCAACCCCGGGGTCGATGTCTATTTGCCACGCTCCGGTTCGACGCTGACTATTCCGCAACAGCTGATCCTGCCCGATACCGTGCGCGAAGGGATCGTGATCAACGTTGCCGAAATGCGTCTCTATTATTACCCGCCGCTGGGCAATAGCGTCGAAGTCCTGCCAATCGGCATTGGTCAGGCCGGACGCGAAACCCCGCGTAACTGGGTGACGGCAGTAGAGCGTAAGCAGGAAGGCCCCACCTGGGTGCCAACCGCCAATACCCGCCGCGAGTATGCGAAAGAGGGCAAAACCCTGCCGGCGCTGGTGCCCCCCGGGCCCGATAATCCGATGGGGCTGTATGCGATCTACATCGGCAGGCTCTACGCCATCCACGGCACCAATGCCAACTTTGGTATCGGGCTGCGCGTCAGCCAGGGATGCATCCGCCTGCGCAATGACGATATTAAATTCCTGTTTGATAACGTGCCGGTTGGGACGCGGGTTCAGCTGATCGATCAGCCGGTGAAGTACAGCGTGGAGCCGGACGGCAGTCACTGGCTGGAGGTGCACGAGCCGCTGTCGCGCAACCGCGCGGAGTTTGAATCCGACAGAAAAGTCCCCTTGCCGATGACCTCGGCGCTGCGCGACTTTACCCAGGGGCCGGGAGTGAGCCCTGCCCAGGTCGAGCAGACCCTGCAGCGCCGCTCCGGCATGCCGGTGAATATCAGCGCCACAGCGGCGCAGGGAAGTTTGTAGCGGGTCGTTTAGTCTGATTAACGGCTATTGTCAGAAGGCTCTTTTGCTGTCGATGCATTCAACGTTGTTGGGAATAAGGATCGGGAAACCGATCCTTAACTTATCAGCAGTGGCGGTGATGGCGTTTTAATGAGGGCGCCAGGAGATGCTCAGGAGGGGATGATAAAGTCTGCAAATATGCCTATGGACTTAATCTTGTTACTGAGGATTTTTTTTTGGGCTGCCATTGTCCATGAAAGCGAAGATACCGCTTATGATAGCCAATATCCAGAATATAATACTAATGAATTTTGCAGAATCCATATTATCAAAACACTCCTGACCACAGCCACTACCGCTGACCCCCATCGCCGCTGATAAGCGAATCAGGGGATGGCGTCACTGATTGTTGGCAATGGGGACATGCTGCAGCATCACTTCAACGATCCAGTCAATAAAAACGCGCAGCTTGGCGTTGACATGGCGGTTCGGTGGAAACGCCAGGTACAGAGGCATTGGGCTAATCCGCCATTGTGTAAATAATGGAATCAAAGCGCCAACGGCCTGATGCGCTGCCGCCATATAGTTGGGCAGCGCAATCACGCCTAAGCCAACTAACCCAGCTTCGAGGTAAGCATTGCCATCATCCACGGCAAGTACGTAGTTGCCCGTGATTTCAATACGTTCATTCTCACTGCACAGTACCAAAGGATCAATCTTACTGGTGCGTGAGGACAAGAATCCCACTATGCAATGGTCAGTATTTTGCAGCTCGCGCGGGTGTGCGGGAGCGCCAAGGCGTTCCACATAGCTGGGGGCGACGTAGACGCCGATTTGCAAATCGCCGACATGGCGTGCGATTAGGGACTGGTCGGTGATTTGACCTCCGCGCAGAACGCAATCCACGTTGTCGCCGATCAGATCCACTACCCGGTCGCTCACACCCATGTCGATCTGGATATCAGGGTAGCGGGCGTGGAAAGCCGGTAGCGCCGGCACCAGAATAAGGCGGGCCAGCGGACTCGGTACATCCACCCGTAGCCGTCCCCTGGGCGTCATCGCCGCACTGGACAGGCTGTTTTCAGCATCCTCCATGTCTGCTACGCAGCGGCAGACCCAGCGGTTACCGCCGGATCGAAAGTCTGTAGCCATAAGGTTGGGAGCAGCATCGCTGATTTTCACCTGCGGGGATCACATACGGAACCTTGGACGGTACCTACGGTACGATGCTGCTTATACCCGCTGGCGGAGAGATATCAGAAGCGGCGGTGTTGCCAATCTTTTTTGGAACCGCGCATTATCGCCTTACACCCAGGTATGGTCCGGCACGGTTAAACCGCCTTTATTTAAGCCTTTGCGGGAGCGTGGGGCTCACGGCCGTTCAGCTTGCCTCATAGCAAGAAAATAGCACCTACACCAGGATAAGATTGCATGCTTGGGGAGCGGAGAGGATCACGGAAAGCAAAAATCCCGCTCAGGTTTCCCTGAGCGGGATTTTTAAATTTGGCTCCTCTGACTGGACTCGAACCAGTGACATACGGATTAACAGTCCGCCGTTCTACCGACTGAACTACAGAGGAATCGTGTGAACGAGGCGCATACTACTGGCCTCGCATTTTTGTGTCAACACTAAAATTAACCTGCTGATTCAAATGGCTAAATTTAGCTCAACACGTTGTTTTAGTGAACAATGCGCCGATCGCCTTCGTCCTGCAGGCCATTCTCACGTCTACGCGCCAGCGGATCCTGGCGGTAAAAGTGGCAAAAACGCTGCCACAGGGCCGGGAAGCGAGGCGCGAACAGTTCAGGCGCACTGAAAAAATATTCCGAGAGGACAGCAAAGCACTCTGCGGGATCGGTGGCGGCATAGGCGTCAATACTGGCGGCGCTTTCGCCGACCAGATCTATCTCATCCTGAATGTTGTTCATCGCGGCGTGGAGATCATGCTCCCAGCCGGCAACTTCACGCAACGGGATAAGCGGCACGCCGCTGGCCCGGTCGCCGTTCCGCGTATCAAGCTTATGCGCCACTTCATGCACCACAAGGTTAAAGCCTGACGCATCAAAAGAGTCTTGAATATCCAGCCAGTTCAGCACTACAGGACCCTGTTGCCAGCTTTGTCCCGACTGTACCACCCGCTGGTTGTGGACCAGACCAATATCATCCTCCCATTCATCATCGACGATGAAAGGGGCAGGGTAGATCAGCACTTCATGGAAGCCATCCAGCCACTCAATGCCCAGCTCAAGCACCGGCAGACAAAAGAGCATAGCAATGCGCGCCTGATGCAGCGGGGTCAGCTCCAGCCCCTGCAATGCCACCAGCCGCTTTTGCTGTAAAAAACGGGCAGCCATCTGCGTGAGCTTGTGCTGCTCAGTGGACGAAAGATGGGCTAAAACCGGAATGGCAAGCGCTTGCTCCCAGGGCATCTCTGCGTTGCCGGACTCATCATCTGCTTTCCAGGGCCATTTAAACATCATATTGCTCGCAAAGTCGTCACTTGAACACAATTACCGAAACGGGAGCTATTAAAATGCCAAAGATCCTGGCATTATAGCAACCATCACAGCGGAGAGATGCCGGAGCGGCTGAACGGACCGGTCTCGAAAACCGGAGTAGGGGCAACTCTACCGGGGGTTCAAATCCCCCTCTCTCCGCCACTTTTCTTGCTCTAACCTTCCCTTCAATAACACCGTTAGCTTCAGGTATAACGCCTGCGCTGGGGTATCACCATCATCATCGTCCTGGTTTCAGCGTAGAGTCGCGGTAGCGCGCTTTATCCTTTTGGCACCTTATCGCCGCTTTTAGCCCGAACGAGCTTAAACGCATCATAAAGAGGGAAGGTACGCCTGGAAAGCGGCAATGTCGAAAAGAGTGATCTCAACGGAGCGGGAACATAAAAAAGCCCGCTGAACGCGGGCTTTGACGGGGATCAGAACTGATAGACCAGGCCGAGGGCGACGATATCATCGGTCGCGATACCGCTGTTTTTGTAGAAGCGGTCGTCTTCATCCAGCAGGTTGATTTTATAATCCACATAGGTGGACATATTTTTGTTGAAGTAGTAGGTCATGCCCACGTCGACATACTTGACCAGATCCTTGTCGCCGTAGCGAGAATAGGCGTAGAGATCTTTACCCTTCGACTGCAGATAGGCCACCGACGGACGCAGCGGTAAATTAAAGTCGTCGAACTGATACTGCGCGACCACTTCGAAGTTCTGCGTTTTGTTGGCAATTCCGCCAAAACTATCGTTGCCATAGAAGGTCATGTTGCGGGTCTCAGCATACATGGCGGCCAGATAGATGTTATTGGCGTCATATTTCGCGCCGACGGTCCAGGCATCGGCTTTATCGCCGTTGGCATAACGCTGGCTGCTACGCGCGGCCGCCAGCTGGTTATGGGTACGGTCAGAAGACGAATACGCTGCCCCGAAGCTGATGCCCATATCGAGATCGTAGTAGCTGGAGATACCAAAACCGTCGCCATTTTCCCGCGCCAGCTTACGTTTCCCACCGTTATTAGTGCCTTCGCCAGAACCGGCGTTTTCATTATTACCCTGATACTGCAGGGCGAAATGCAGGCCGTCGACGAGGCCGAAGAAATCGCTGTTACGGTAGGTGGCCACGCCGTTAGTACGACCGGTCATGTAAACGTCGGTCTGGGTGTAGGTATCGCCGCCGAATTCCGGCAGCATATCGGTCCAGGATTCAATGTCGTAGACCACGCCGTAGTTACGGCCATAGTCCAGCGACCCGCAGTCGGCAAACTTCAGGCCGGCAAAGCCGAGACGGGTCCAGGAATTCGCGCCTTCTTTTTCGCTGGTGTTCGCCTGAATGTTGTATTCCCACTGACCGTAGCCGGTTAACTCGGAAGTAATCTGCGTTTCGCCTTTCAGACCAAAGCGAACATAGGTCTGGTCGCCGTCCTCTGAAGCGTCGTCAGAGAAGTAATGCAGGCCGTCAACTTTCCCGTAGAGGTCCAGTTTATTACCGTTTTTGTTATAGATTTCGGCGGCATTAGCGGCGCTAGCCATTAATAATGCCGGAACCATGAGTGCCAGTACTTTTCTTTTCATTATATATTCCCTTTTAATAATAATTTCTATGAATTATGACAATCCCTCCGGAATGACTATCCGATACTAACGACTAAGTTCATCTTTATTTAAAATAAAATATGTAAATAAATAATGTTAAACATTTCAAAATATTTCTAAGTGGTTCTTTATATTAAATTTTGATGCTTGTGTAAAATCCATTATTTTCTTATATAGCAATGCTTTATTATGTCTTTGGTTGGTTGTTGTTAATTTTATGAAATAAATTGCACAAATAACAATCAAGCTCATTATTCATTATGGAAATTTATTTTGTGTGAATGTAAATATCCAGGGAATTATCAACCCAGCTTGCGATAATTAAGGAATGAATAGCTTTAAGCGTACGGGAGATAATAAGGACATCTCTTCAGCCTGTGCGCATTGGCAGCATAAGTCGCGAGAAGGCGCAGAAGACGAAGATGAAACTGCTGCCTGTGACGCAGGTTAGCGGTATAATGTGATGCGTATCACGTTTTGAGTGACAATAGTCTGTTGTGTCACGGAGAGGAATGAGATGGAAGAGCAGGCAAAACGCAGCCCGGGAGGGAAACTTGCGCTCTGGGCGTTGTATGCTTTTTGCGGATATTGTGTCTGGGTCATTGTGCGTTACTGGTGGGTAGTGGGAAAAATTCACAGCGTTCCCGGCGCCAGCGTGGAGGGTGATTTTGGAACAACGGCCGGGAAATGGCTTGGCGCCCTGTTGGGCATGCTGGTCCTCGGCGGCATTGGCTCTATTCTCGGCGCGGTCGTCTGGTATACGCGTCCATCCCGCGGCGAGCAGGATCATCAGCGCTAAAATTGCTATGCTCGAGGCTGACCCTCAGATAAAGGAAAGCCTATGGACCTGGTTGACTGGCAGCAACGATTTGAGCGCTGGATACTGACGCACCATGCGCAGGATGACGCCGCACACGATCTGTCCCATTTTCGTCGCGTCTGGGCGACCGCCACTCAGCTGGCCGCGGGGGAGGAAGTCGACCGGCTGGTACTCCTCACGGCCTGCTATTTTCATGACATCGTCAGCTTGCCAAAAAATCATCCGGAGCGAAGTCGATCCTCGATGATGGCCGCCGAGAAAACCCTCGCCATTCTGCAGTCGGCCTTTGCTGATTTTCCTGCGGATCGTTACCCGGCGGTCAGCCATGCCATCGAGGCGCACAGCTTCAGCGCGGCGATCCCACCGCGCACGCTGGAGGCGAAAATAGTTCAGGATGCCGATCGACTCGAGTCGCTGGGAGCCATTGGTCTGGCGAGGGTCTTCGCTGTCGCCGGCGCCCTGAATACCATCTTGTTTGATGCCGAAGATCCTTTTGCTGATCGGCGGGCGCTGGATGACCGCAAATATGCCCTCGACCATTTCCAGTGCAAACTTCTGCGCCTGCCGGAAACCATGCAAACTGACAAGGGGAAAGCGATGGCGCAGCATAATGCCCGTTTTCTCGTCGAATTTATGGCTAAGCTCAGCGCGGAGCTGCAGGGGGAGCCGCTGGCGCTGGATGAAGCGGTTTTGCGCCGCTTTGCACCGCAGGCGTCAACCGACCGGTGATTTATGGTACTCTCTGCCAAAATCGTCCGCGTTGGTTGAGGATATGCCGCAAAAGTTAAGCAAGGAACACAGGTCGTTGTCGTTGGCTGAACAGGCCGGGGAAGACGCTGAGGCGCTGCTGCGTCAGCTGATGACGATCTACGATGTAAAAACGCTGGTTGCCGAACTGGTGAGCGTCGGCGAACAGCACTGGAGCGCGGCGATCCTCAAGCGCGTGGCGGCGCTTGGCCGCGCGGCGGAGCGTTTGCGCCCGCAGGAAGTTGCTCATCTGGCGACGCTCCTGCCTTCGCCGCCGGCCCATCATCCGCACTATGGGTTCCGTTTTATCGATCTGTTTGCCGGTATTGGTGGGATCCGCAGTGGTTTTGAAGCCATCGGCGGACAGTGCGTTTTCACCAGCGAGTGGAACAAGCACGCGGTACGCACCTATAAGGCCAACTGGTACTGTGATCCGCAGCAGCACCGTTTTAATGAAGATATCCGCGATATTACCCTCAGCCAACGCTCTGACGTTAGCGACGAGGAGGCGGCGCGGCATATTCGTGAATCTATCCCTCAGCATGATGTGCTGCTGGCTGGCTTCCCCTGCCAGCCTTTCTCGCTTGCCGGCGTCTCTAAGAAAAATGCGATGGGCCGTGCGCATGGCTTTGCCTGCGAAACCCAGGGAACGCTGTTTTTTGACGTGGTGAGAATTATCGCGGCTCGTCAGCCAGCGATTTTTGTGCTGGAGAATGTCAAAAACCTCAAAAGCCACGATCAGGGGCGCACCTTCCGTATCATCATGCAGACGCTGGATGAGCTGGGATATAAAGTAGCTGACGCGGGGCATACCGGGCCGGATGACCCGAAGGTGATTGACGGGCGCCATTTCTTGCCTCAACACCGGGAGCGCATCGTGCTGGTGGGTTTCCGTCGCGATCTGCAGCTGCATGCTGGATTTACGCTGCGCGACATCGCGGCGCAGTACCCGGCGGTGCGGCCAACATTTGGCGAGCTACTGGAGCCGACGGTCGATGCGAAATTTATTCTTACGCCGGTGCTGTGGAAATATCTTTATCGTTATGCCCGCAAGCATCAGGCGCGGGGCAATGGCTTTGGTTATGGCCTGGTTGACCCCGCCAATCCCCACAGCGTGGCCCGGACGCTTTCTGCCCGCTACTATAAAGATGGTGCCGAAATTCTCGTCGATCGCGGCTGGGACCGGCCGCTCGGTGAGAAGCATTTTGACGATCCGCTGAATCAACAGCGGCGGCCTCGCCGGTTGACGCCGCGCGAATGCGCCCGGCTGATGGGCTTTGAATCCCCGCAGGGGGCGCGTTTTCGCATCCCGGTATCGGATACGCAGGCCTATCGTCAGTTTGGCAACTCGGTGGTGGTTCCGGTCTTCGCCGCGGTGGCGAAACTCCTGGCGCCGCGCATCGCTCAGGCGGTGGCGCGCCGCGAAGCGGATGATAATGATGGCGGATGTTCACGATAAAGCGACGCGCAGTAAAAATATGCGGGCGATCGCCACGCGCGATACGGCGATTGAAAAGCGGATAGCGGCGCTGCTGACCGGGGCGGGATTCACCTTTGTCGCCCAGGATCGCGCGCTGCCGGGACGTCCCGATTTCACTTTACCCGACTACCGCTGCGTTATCTTTACTCACGGCTGTTTCTGGCATCACCATGACTGCTATCTGTTTAAGGTGCCGGCCACCCGCACGGCATTCTGGCTGGACAAAATCGCCGGTAACGTGGCGCGCGACGCCCGCGACCGGCAAAAGCTGGCCGAAGAGGGCTGGCGGGTATTAATCATCTGGGAATGCGCCCTGCGCGGGCGCCTTAGGCTGAGTGATGCGGCGCTCACCGAGCGTCTGGAAGAGTGGATCTGCGGCGCCGGACACGACGCGCAGATCGATACGCAGGGGATCCGCGAACTGACGACTACTTCGACGCCTTACAAGGAGTAGCCTCGCTGCGGACGGGGAAGAGATATTTCCCCAGCGTCACCAGCACTACGGCGAAAATAATCACCGCCAGCGCCAGCCACTCAATGAGCGACAGGCTCTCGCCGCCGAACCCAGTACCGAGGAGCACCGCGACCACCGGATTAACATAGGCGTAGCTGGTGGCGACCGCCGGGGTGACATTGCGGATTAAAAACATGTAGGCGTTAATGGCGATCAGCGAGCCAAAGATGGCCAGATAGGCCAGGGCAGCGATCCCGGACCAGGAAGGGACGCGGGTTAAGGTTTCACCGCTCAGCCATGAGGCCACCAGCAGGACGATCCCGGCGGCGAGCATCTCGATTGCCCCCGCCATCATGCCGGTCGGCAGTACGATTCGCGAACCGTAAACCGAGCCGAAGGCCCAGCTTAGGGAACCAATCAGGATCAGCAGTGCGCCCCAGGGGTTGCCGTTCAGGTTGCCTCCGCTGTTGAGCATCACGATACCCGCAAGGCCAATGGCAATGCCCAGCCACTCCAGTTTACGGGTGGCGATGCCGAAAAAGCGGCTGAAGCATAAGGTGAACAGCGGTACGGTGGCGACCATCACCGCCGCGATGCCGGAGGGGACGTGCTGATGTTCAGCCAGCGTCACGAAGCCGTTGCCAACCGCAAGCAGCAACACGCCGATCAGCGCAGCGTTAAGCAGCGGACGACGCGCCGGTAGCTTATGGCCGGTGGCCAGTAGCCACCCCAGCAACAGCACGCCGGCAGCGAGAAAACGAATGCCGGCCATCATTAGCGGCGGCCAGCTGGCGACCCCGACGGCGATAGCGAAATAGGTAGAGCCCCAGATGATATACAGCGCAAACAGCGCCCCGATGAGCGGTAAAAGCTGACGGGTAGACATACTTCCTCACGACGGTGCAGAGATAGAAAGGGGACATATAGTAAACGTGAAAACTATCGTGCTGGCGAGTGGTTAATTTGCGTCAGGTTGTTAAATTTATATTGACTAATTGTACCTTGGGCACCGGCCGTTTTTTAACGCATACTCGAGGGAGACATTGATGAAAAGAGAAGGAAAATCATTTTGGCAGGAAGTAGTCTTTTAACATTACTTGATGATATCGCCACGCTGCTGGACGATATTTCCGTGATGGGCAAGGTAGCGGCGAAAAAAACGGCGGGGGTGCTGGGCGACGATTTGTCTCTCAATGCCCAACAGGTTACCGGCGTGCGGGCGAATCGCGAGTTGCCCGTGGTCTGGGGAGTGGCGAAAGGGTCGTTCGTTAACAAAGTGATCCTCGTGCCACTGGCTTTGTTGATCAGCGCCTTCATCCCCTGGGCGATTACGCCATTGTTGATGCTGGGCGGCGCGTTTCTCTGTTTCGAAGGGGTGGAGAAGGTACTGCACAGTCTGGAAGCGCGGAAACACAAAGAGGATCCTGAACGGCGGCAGCAGCGTCTCGCCGCGCTGGCGGAGCGCGATCCGCTGGCCTTTGAGCGTGACAAAGTAAAAGGCGCGATTCGCACCGATTTTATTTTGTCCGCGGAAATTGTCGCCATTACCCTCGGCATCGTGGCGGAAGCTCCGCTGCTTAACCAAATCCTTATTCTTTCGGGGATTGCGATTCTGGTCACTATCGGGGTGTATGGCCTGGTGGGGGTGATCGTCAAGCTGGACGACATGGGTTACTGGCTGGCGGAAAAACGTAGTGCGCTGGCGCAGTGGCTGGGTAAAGGGCTCCTGGCCGTCGCTCCCCGCCTGATGAAGGTGTTGTCCATCGTCGGGACGCTGGCCATGTTCCTCGTCGGCGGGGGGATAGTCGTTCACGGTATTGCGCCGCTGCATCATGCCATCGAGCACTGGAGCGCGGGGTTGGGTGGGGTGATGGCCTCCACGCTGCCGGTCGTCGCCAACCTGGTGCTGGGTTTTATCATCGGCGCGGTGGTGCTGGCGGGCGTTAAGGCGGTGAGCAGCCTGCGTGGCGCTGGAAAGTAGCATGGCGAAACGCAGCGTAACGGCGCCGCGTGTTCTACCCTGAAAACGCCCCGGGTATCGACAGAGACCGGGGCGCTGACGCCGCGAGGTTTGCGCAACGTATTGCGAGAGAAAGATGGATAAGCCACTGCGGTTGAAGTTAAAAAAGTGCTACCACCTGGCTCGCCCGGCGCATGTGGTTAACGCTTGTTTTATCGCAGTGGTGTTTTTCTCCACGCTGCTGATCTGGCGTGAAATCAATGACCTGGAAGAGGCCTACGTGGCCAACCAGCGTAACAATCTGTCTAACGTCGCTCATGAAATGGATGGACTGTTGCAGTTCAACATCGACAGAATGATGTTTTTTCGCCATGGGATGCAGGCGGCGCTCGAACAGCCGCTTGATATCGATGTATTGCGTAAGGCCAGCCAACGCTATCTGAGCCAGCGCCATCAGCAGGCCTGGCGGGTGGCGCTACCGAATCGGCGTACGCTGCCGGTGTTTGGCATCTCAGGCAGCGTCGCTGGCCACAACCCTATCCTGCTGGTGGACGATCCGCTGGCGGCTGATGAACTAATGGCGACGCTCGAGCTGGGTTATCTGCTAAATCTGACGCAGCACGATCGCGATTTCGCCGAGCGGATGCAGTATATCTCTCGTAGCGGCTTTTTTACCTCGACCCTGCCGCTGCGGGATGAGTCGCAGGTGATTACGCACTATTCCCAAGCCCTCGGCGCTCCGTGGTTTACCCGCCAGACCCAACGAAATAATCCGGGGCGAGGCGTTATCTGGCAAACCTTTCCTGACGATGACCCGCAGCTGGAAGAGCAGGTGGTCACCGCTTCGATACCGTTGGATTTTGCCGGTTACTGGCGCGGCGTGCTGGCGATGGATTTCTCAGTCAGTGAAATCAAAGCGTTTTTGGTTAGCGCCATGCAGGGGGGACAAGAGGGAGAGTACCAACTTTATGATAGCCATTTGAACCTGCTGGCTTCTTCCGCGCCGGGGAATGTCCTGACCCTGCTGTCCCCGCGCGAGCAGGAGCTGCTGAGCCGCGCGTTTGTCCATGATAACCAGGGAGGGCTGCGTCTGCTGACGCGCTATATCAGCTGGGCCAAACTGCGCAATTTTGACGGCGTGCTGCTGCGGATCCACACTCTGCGGGAAGGCGTCCGCGGGAACTTTGGCACCATCACCATCGCCCTGACCCTGATGTGGGTCCTCTTCACCTTGATGCTGTTGCTCTCCTGGCTGGTGATCCGCCGCATGGTCCGCAACATGAGCGTTCTGCAAACCTCGCTGGAGTGGCAGGCATGGCACGATGCCTTGACTCGCCTGCTCAATCGCGGGGCTCTGTTTGAACAGGCGATGGCGGTAGCCAGCGACTGCCAGCGCAGCGGACGGCCGCTGGCGGTGATCCAGCTCGATCTGGATCATTTTAAGCACATCAACGATCGCTATGGTCATCAGGCGGGGGACAGGGTGCTGTCGATGGTGGCCAGTACGCTGTCCAGCGCGGTTCGGCAGGGCGATCTGCTGGGCAGAGTGGGCGGAGAAGAGTTTTGTATCGTGATGCCGAATACCACCCTGCAGGAAGCGGCGGCGGTGGCGGAGCGATTGCGCCAGCGTATCCAGGGACGGGAAGTCTTTTTGCATAACAACGTGACGCTGCGGGTTAGCGCCTCGTTAGGGGTGAGCGCCAGCGAAGAGCGGGGGGAGTATCAGTTTGAAGCGCTGCAGTCGGTGGCCGATGGGCGACTCTATCTGGCCAAGCAAAATGGGCGTAACCAGGTCTGTTTTCGCAGCGCAGCGTGAGTAAAACGTTTCGATGCCGATTGGCAAAATGAGAATTATCTTAAAGTGATCGCAGGCGATCGCGCTATCGAATGAAACCGGTTTGCGGCTAAGCCTTCTCACATCAGCCTTGCAGCCCGGTCAGTCACCAGGCGCCAACATTCTCAATATTTTGCGTCATGAATATCTCTGTGTAAGTTCACACAGATATTGCAATTGCCTCAGAACACTAAAGGAGGGATTGCCAGATGTTGATGCAGCATATCGGTGTCGGCTATTTTGGGTATTACCGAGCAACTGCTTATGCGATGAAACACTCTCTTATGCCCGAGATTGCGAAGTTAAGAATGAAGGCTCTGAACTTCTGGGATAAGCACGGGATCCGTGCCGCAGCTGATGCTTTTGACGTATCAACGCGAACACTCTACTGGTGGCGCCGGTTACTGCGCACCGGTGGTCCAGAAGCACTAATTCCAAGAAGCAAAGCCCCTCTGGTTCGCCGTTCAAGGCACTGGCATCCTGATGTACTCAAGGAGATCAGGCGTCTGAGAACTGAGTTACCCAATCTCGGCAAAGAGCAGATTTTTGTCAGGCTGAAACCATGGTGTGAAGCGCGGCATTTTACCTGTCCCAGCACGTCAACCATTGGAAGAATCATTGCTGGTGCTCACGATAAAATGCGGATGATCCCCGTACGCCTCAGCGCCAGGGGCAAAGCCCGGTTGATAAAAAAACGCTCAGTGAAGCCCAGAAGACCAAAACAATACCGCCCGGTAAAAACAGGCGAACTCATAGGGATGGACGCGATTGAACTCAGGATGGGGGACCTACGCCGCTATATCATTACCATGATCGACGAGCACAGCGACTATGCGCTGGCCCTGGCGGTCCCTTCACTCAACAGCGATATTACCAGCCATTTCTTCAGCAAGGCCACAAAGCTCTTTCCTGTCGCTATCAGACAAGTTGTCACTGACAACGGTAAGGAGTTCCTCGGTAACTTTGATAAAACGCTACAGGAAGCCTCGATTAAACACATCTGGACCTATCCGTACACACCGAAAATGAATGCGACCTGTGAGCGATTTAACCGGACACTTAGAGAACAATTTATTGAATTCAATGAATTGTTGCTTTTTGAGGACCTGAATTTGTTTAATCAAAGAATGGCTGAATATCTGGTGCTGTATAACAGCAAAAGGCCACATAAATCACTCGAACTGATGACGCCAGTGGACTATATTTTACGTGAGAGTAAAAATTGCAATATGTGGTGGACCCATACAATCTCTTGTCATGCAAAATAATTGAGGATAATGTTTCAACGCATCGGATTTCCCGGTGTAACGAATTTTCAAGTGCTTCTTGCATTAGCAAGTTTGATCCCGACTCCTGCGAGTCGGGATTTTTTTCGCCTGCCGCTAACGGTTGGCTTCACTGGCGCTGAAATCGTGAATATCGAGTTCGAATGCCTCCGCCAGCTCACGCCAGGTATGTGACCCGCGGCCATCGATGCTGGCGCGCTGCGGGTCGTCCAGCGTGCGATGGACTTCGCTTTCGCTGATCTCATTTATCGCCGCCAGCAGGGCATCTACGTTGACGTCAAGGTCGTCCCCGGTCTGGCCTGTTAATTGGTGCTTCATCATTACCCCCTCGCTGAGCGTTGCTCAAGCCTCTCTAAGTATAGCCGGTCTAAAAAAGCGCCAGTCACGTGCCGCGACGCTGCGAGTTGCGTGGTTTTGTTCTACACTGGCTGAAAATATAGAGGAGATGATTATGCAGGTGAACGATCGTGTCACGGTGAAGACCGACGGTGGCCCACGTCGATCGGGGGTAGTGCTGGCGATTGAGTCGTTTAGTGAAGGAACGATGTATCTGGTTTCACTGGAAGACTATCCTCTGGGGATCTGGTTTTTTAATGAAATAGGCCACCCGGATGGGATTTTCGTGGAAAAAGAGGTCTCGTAAAACTGAACTGGCGGGAGCGCCGCCAGTTTGTTTCAGCGCATATTTACCTGAATACCGGAGGTGATGTTTTCGGTCAGCCGAACGATATGATAAATCACCTGCTTATTATGCGTTTGTATTTTCTTTTTAATATTGCCTTTATGCGACGATACCGTCTTCGCTTTGATGTTCATTTGCGTTGAGATTTGCGAAGTACCATGCCCGGCCATCCACATTTGCAGCATATTTGATTCTGTTTTACTCAGTGACAATGTCGGTAAAGTTAACTGCCCTACACTGGTGTTTTTGTATTTAAGATAATTAACCAGAATAACATCAAGGTCTTTTGGGGTTATCGATTTTGAACTGATTAGCAGATTCTTCCGTACCCGCAAATAGCGGTCAAAATGGATGTTCGCCAGCGACATAAAGATAACAAACAGCGTCGCCGGGTTTTGCGTAATGATCTGGCGAATAATGCCATTACTTTCATCATCATGCACGAAACAGTCTTCATTCAGAAACACCACCGCCGGGCAACACGACGTACAGTGTTTCTGCAGATCCGCAGCATTGTTGACCTCAACGATTTCCTGTTTTTTAATTCCCCGACTGGTCAGATATCCCGTCAATCCCAACCGGGTATAGCTGCACAAATCCATAATCATCGTTGACATGACCCATCCTCAATCAACACGTAACGATATACACTTCGCACTGGCTGTGCGAAGCAGTCCTTGCGGGCGATAATAATAGTAGGTTTAGAAAGAACCCATTAGCTCCATTAAACTATTCCGCATCTATGCATATAATTTGCCAGGAAAACTCTTAAAGTAAAGTCAAGAACCGGTAGTGTGACCGAATTAAAAACAAAAAGTGCCCATAGATGCTATGGTTACGCGCCCAGTATTATTTTACTTTCAGAATTTCCTTACTTCAAATGAAACCCACGTTAGCGGTTGCTAGCTTGCTCGCTTGTCCCTTTGCGGTGGGGGTGGAAGGCTTAACGCTTTAATGCCACAATACTTTTTTATCGGCTTGTGGGATGAATGATGAAAAAGTTATTTTTTGCTGGCATGGTGGTGGCGCTGGCCGGTTGCGTACAGGTTGATCGTTATGAGGACGTGGTTAAAGCGCCGGCGCCGGCTGGCCTTGCAGGTTTCTGGCAAACGAAAGGGCCGCAGAGCGCGATGATGAGTCCTGACGCCATTGCCAGCCTGATTGTCACCAAAGAAGGGGACACCTTCGACTGCCGCCAGTGGCAGCGCGTGATTGCGCAGCCGGGGAAACTGATGAATCGTGACAGTGAGATCTACAACGTGACCGCTTCCCTGGACATCTATCCTGTCGAGCGCGAGGGCAACACGATCTCCTACGATCGGATGACGTTGTCCCGTGTTGAACGTCTCACTCCGGAGTGCGAGAAGGCGTGGGCCAAAGCGCGAGCGACGGGGCCCGTCAGCGCGCCGGCCTCCACGCGCTGAGATTTTGGCGGGCCATAGCTGGCCCGCCCGGCGTCAGGGAACTACAGCACCTCCTCTAATACCCACACGCTCACGCTCCCCCCGTTACAAGTAAAGGTCGCGCAGCCTTCGCCATCGGTTTCGACAATCTCTTCCCGGTTACCGAGAAAATCCCGCCAGCGTTTGTAGCCATAGTTTTCGCCCAGCGTCAGCGTCTTTTCGCCCTCATCGCCATTGGACATGATCACCACGCAGCCTGGATCGTCGTCAGTACCGCTACGACTAAAGGCGATGCAGTTAGGATGATCGAACCAAAGGGTTTGCACGCCATGGGCAAAACGCTGACGGGCGTCGATCAGCTCGTGGAGTTGTTCGATAACGGGCATCTCAATGGCATAGGTCTCTCCGTCGCCGCCGGTATCCTCATAGGAAGCGCCGAAGAGATCGGCATAAAAGACCGAGGGCACGCCATTCTCCCGCAGCAGGATCAGCGCATAGGCGAGGGGCTTGAACCAGGGTTCAACCGGCGCCTCGAGGGCCTGCAGCGGCTGCGTATCATGATTGGTGACCAGAGTGACGGCATGGAAAGGGTCGGCTTCGACCAGCGTCCCGCTGAAAATCTGGCTCATGTCATAATCGCGGCCCTGGCGCGACGCTTCATGAAATTTCATCTGCAGTGGGGCATCAAACAGCATCGTTTTGCCCTCGACCAGGTCGATATACTGCTGGAGCTTCTCCACTTCATGGGACCAGTATTCCGCTACAATAAACAGCGGCTGCGGGGCCACCTCCTGAACATGCTCGATCCACGCTTTATAAAACCAGGCGGGGATATGCTTGACCGCGTCAAGACGAAAACCGTCGCAGCCGGTCTGCTCCATTACCCAGCGCGCCCAGTATTTGATCTCCTCGGTCACTGCATGATTGCGGAAATCGATATTGGCGCCCATCAGATAGTCAAAGTTGCCGAGCTCATCATCGACCTGTTCATTCCAGCCTTCGCCGGTGTAATCGTTGACGATTTTAAACACACCGTCTTCCGTCGGGTTCTCGATGTGGTCAATGCCGCTAAAACATTTGTAGTCCCAGACAAACTGCGAATACTGTCCGGCGCGCACCGGGAAGGTGTAGCGCGTCCATGCCTCGCACTCAATGATCTCCTCGTCAATTTGCGTACGATCCTGCTCATCGACGCGCTGAACGCGCAGAGCCTCTTTTTCATCAGCGCCCATTTTATGGTTGACCACCACATCCAGCAGCACGGCGATATTGTGCTCCTTCAGGGCGTTGATCGCCGCCAGCAACTGCGCTTTGTCGCCATATTTGGTGGCGACAGACCCTTTTTGATCAAACTCGCCGAGGTCAAAGAGATCGTAGGTATCATAGCCGACGGAGTAACCGCCCGAGGCGCCTTTGTAGGCGGGTGGCAACCAGACCATATTGATGCCGATTTCATTCAGGCTGGGCGCCAGCGCTTCGACCTCAGGCCACAGCTCGCCGCCGGTGGGGTAGTACCAGTGAAAACATTGCAATAAGGTGGGGTTTTTCATCTTCCATGCTCCAGACGTCAACAGGCTGACCTTAGCAGTATGGGAGATATCCAGCAAAAAGGGTGAGGAAAGCCCTGATTTTCGCTATACCCTAAAGCGGATCATATATAATAAATTTGCATAAGATGTAGCGTAACGATGTTGGTGTCAGGGCGTTAAGCGCCTTACACTACAGGAAAATCCTAACCTTCGGGGTATCTATGAAATTAGCACTTCTGGGTCGTCAGGCGATGATGGGCGCGATGGCCGTTGTTTTGATGGCTGGCGTCAGCGTGAAAACTTTTGCGGCGGAAAACCTGCTCAATCAGATTAAAGAGCGCGGCACCCTACGCGTGGGCCTCGAAGGCACCTACCCTCCCTTTAGTTTTCAGGGGGATGACGGCAAGCTGACCGGGTTTGAAGTGGAATTCGCTAACGAACTGGCGAAACATCTTGGCGTGAAGGCCGATCTCAAACCGACCAAGTGGGACGGTATGCTGGCCTCGTTGGACTCCAAGCGTATCGACGTGGTGATTAACCAGGTCACTATCTCTGACGAACGTAAGAAGAAATACGATTTCTCCACCCCATATACCGTCTCCGGCGTGCAGGCGCTGGTGAAGAAGGGTAACGAAGGCGTAATTAAAACCGCGGCGGATCTGAAAGGCAAGAAAGTGGGCGTCGGACTGGGCACTAACTATGAAGAGTGGCTGCGTCAGAATGTCCAGGGCGTGGACGTCCGTACCTATGATGACGATCCCACCAAATACCAGGATCTGCGTGTAGGCCGTATTGACGCCATTCTGGTAGACCGTCTGGCGGCGTTGGATCTGGTGAAGAAAACCAACAATACGCTGGCGGTAACCGGCGAAGCCTTCTCTCGTCAGGAAGCTGGCGTTGCGCTGCGTAAAGGCAACGACGACCTGCTGAAAGCGGTAGATGGCGCGATTGCAGACATGCAGAAAGATGGCAGCCTGAAGGCGCTGTCCGAGAAATGGTTTGGCGCTGACGTGACGAAATAACGGACAGCGGTGAAAAAAGGCGCTCCTGGAAGCGCCTTTTTTTATTTAGCGCGTAACTGTGTGCATAATGAAGCATAACTGAGTCAGGAGGGGCCATGTCACTGCAAAACTTAACCCGCTTTCCGCGCCTGGAATTGATCGGCGCGCCGACGCCGCTGGAGTATCTCCCGCGTCTGTCCGATCACCTTGGGCGCGAAATTTTTATTAAACGTGATGATACGACGCCGCTGGCGATGGGGGGCAACAAACTGCGTAAGCTGGAGTTTCTCGCCGCCGATGCGCTGCGCGAGGGCGCGGATACCTTAATCACCGCCGGCGCGATCCAGTCTAACCATGTGCGTCAGACGGCGGCAGTCGCTGCGAAACTGGGACTGCATTGCGTGGCGCTACTGGAAAATCCCATCGGCACCCGGGCGGAGAACTATCTGAGCAATGGCAACCGTCTGCTGCTGGATCTCTTTAACACCCAGGTTGAGATGTGTGATGCCCTGACCGATCCCGCCGCCCAGCTCGATGAGCTGGCGACCCGCATTGAGGCGCAGGGGTATCGTCCGTATGTTATTCCGGTCGGCGGCTCCAATGCCCTCGGCGCGTTAGGCTATGTGGAAAGCGCACTGGAAATCAGCCAGCAGTGCGAAGACGCGGTGGCGATCTCGTCAGTCGTGGTCGCCTCCGGCAGCGCCGGCACCCATGCCGGATTGGCGGTCGGCCTTGAACAGCTGATGCCGCAGGCGGAACTGATTGGGGTGACCGTGTCGCGCTCGGTCGCTGACCAGTTGCCGAAAGTGGAGGCGCTGCAGCGGGCCGTGGCCAACAGTCTCGAGCTACAGGCGAAGGCTGAAATTATACTGTGGGATGACTACTTTGCCCCAGGATACGGTACGCCAAACGAAGATGGGATGGCCGCAGTGAAGCTGCTGGCGCAGCTGGAAGGTATTTTGCTCGACCCGGTCTATACCGGCAAAGCGATGGCCGGGCTTATCGACGGCATCACGCAGAAGCGCTTTAAGGATGAAGGGCCGATACTGTTCGTCCACACCGGCGGAGCGCCGGCGCTGTTTGCCTATCATCCTCACCTCTAATACAGAAACGACAGCATGCAAGAAAGTATCCAACTGGTCATTGATTCCGCCCCTTTTCTGCTGAAAGGGGCCGTCTTTACGCTGCAGCTGAGCATTGGCGGGATGTTTTTCGGCCTGGTGCTGGGCTTTATCCTGGCGCTGATGCGCATGTCGCCAGTCTGGCCGGTAAAATGGCTGGCGCGCATGTATATCTCCATTTTCCGCGGCACGCCGCTTATCGCCCAGCTGTTTATGATCTACTACGGCTTGCCGCAGTTCGGCATTGAGCTTGACCCGATCCCGGCGGCGATGATCGGCCTGTCGTTGAATACTGCGGCCTATGCGGCGGAAACGCTGCGCGCGGCCATCGCCTCGATTGATAAAGGGCAATGGGAAGCGGCGGCCAGTATCGGTATGACGCCCTGGCAGACGATGCGTCGGGCCATTTTACCCCAGGCGGCGCGGGTCGCTTTGCCGCCGCTGTCGAACAGTTTTATCAGCCTGGTAAAAGATACCTCGCTGGCGGCAACGATCCAGGTGCCGGAGCTGTTTCGTCAGGCGCAGCTAATCACCTCGCGAACCCTGGAGGTCTTCACCATGTATCTGGCGGCCTCCCTGATCTACTGGGTAATGGCGACAGTGCTCTCCTCGCTGCAGAATTATTTTGAAAACCAGCTGAACCGCCAGGAGCGTGATCCGAAATGAGTGCGATAGAAGTGAAAAGCCTGGTAAAAAAATTCCATGGCCAGACGGTGCTCCATGGTATCGACCTGGAGGTACAGAAAGGGGAAGTGGTGGCGATCATCGGCCCCAGCGGCTCGGGCAAAACCACCCTGCTGCGTAGCATCAACCTGCTGGAGCAACCGGAGAGCGGCACTATCCGCGTCGGCGATGTGACGATCGACGCCGGTCGCAGCCTCGGGCCGCAGAAAGGGCTCATTCGCCAGCTGCGCCAGCACGTCGGCTTTGTCTTCCAGAACTTTAATCTGTTTCCCCACCGTACGGTGCTGGAGAACATTATTGAAGGGCCGGTCATCGTAAAAGGTGAAGATAAGCAGGAGTCCATGGCGCGGGCGCGCGAACTGCTGGCGAAGGTGGGGCTCAGCGGAAAAGAGAATAGCTATCCGCGCCGTCTCTCCGGCGGGCAGCAGCAGCGAGTGGCTATTGCCCGCGCGCTGGCTATGCGTCCGGACGTGATCCTGTTTGATGAACCCACCTCGGCTCTCGATCCTGAGTTGGTGGGGGAGGTGCTCAACACCATCCGTCAGCTGGCGCAGGAAAAACGCACCATGGTGATCGTGACCCATGAAATGAGTTTCGCCCGCGACGTTGCCGATCGGGCGATATTTATGGATCAGGGACGCATTGTCGAACAAGGCGAGGCAAAAGCGTTGTTCGCTTCGCCCCAGCAGCCGCGTACCCGTCAGTTCCTTGAAAAATTCCTGATGCAGTAAAGCATGGGCTGGCGCGGCGGCTCAGCTTCGCGGGAGCCGCCGCGTTTAGCCCACTCTCGCGGCGGGGTAACGCCCCCGCGACACGTCTTTGCGCTATTGACTCCCACGGCCGTATACACCGCTTCCCATCGCCCTTGGCAGGGTGTAGAACATGATGGGAGAAAAACGCTATGTTTCTGTGCGGCGAGCGGGAAAATGGCAAGCCTTCAGACTAATAAATGCGACAGCTACGATATTTTATACATATAAATAAGATTTATGTGTTAGTTTTCTGTATTTATAATAATGATTATCAATCAGGAGTTATTTGCACAGCTATGAGGGACAATGATTTTTTCAGCTGGCGGCGGGATATGCTGCACCAATTTCAGTCCATGGCCACCGGCGAGGAGGTTTATAATCTCCTGCAACGTGAAACCGAAGCGCTGGAATATGATTACTACACGCTTTGTGTGCGCCACCCGGTGCCTTTCACCCGCCCCCGCGTTACGTTCCAGTCGACTTACCCCCGCGCATGGATGTCGCACTATCAGGCAGAAAATTATTTCGCGATAGATCCTGTGTTACGGCCGGAGAATTTTATGCGTGGCCATCTGCCATGGAACGACAGCCTGTTTCGTGATGCGCCGGCACTGTGGGACGGGGCGCGTGACCATGGTCTGCAAAAGGGCGTGACGCAGTGCCTGACGTTGCCAAACCATGCTCAGGGATTTCTCTCTGTCTCCGCGAACAATCGTCTGCCGGGCGGTTACCCTGAAGATGAGCTTGAGCTGCGTCTGCGAACGCTGACTGAACTAAGCTTGCTGACGCTGCTGCGTCTGGAAGATGAGATGGTGATGCCGCCGGAGATGAAGTTCAGCCGCCGCGAACTGGAAATCCTCAAATGGACGGCGGAAGGAAAGACTTCGGCGGAGGTGGCGATGATTCTCTCGATTTCGGAAAATACGGTGAATTTCCATCAGAAGAATATGCAGCGGAAATTTAATGCGCCGAATAAAACGCAAATTGCCTGCTACGCCGTGGCGACTGGGCTAATCTGAATGCGCCTGCCGTTCTGCGTGTCAGACGTGATACCGGCTGTCAGTGATACTTTCAGCCGGCACAGGATTACTGCCGATAGGCTTGTTTAATCTGCTTAACGGTGCTGGAGAATACGGCGGCCTGAGCCTCATCTTCCATCTGTGCAATCTGCTTTTCCATTTTAATAATCACGCGCCCCGCATCCGCCTGGCCCATCGCCTGCAGCATCAGCGTAATCATCGCTTTCAGGCAGGAGACTTCCTGCGCCAGTTCCTGCTTATTTTCTGCAGTGGAAAAATCTGGTGTGCTCATCGATATCCTCGTTTACTCGCTGCGCTATTGCGCTCTAGTCAATGTGAAGGCCGCGCAGTATACCACAAGCGACAGAAAAAAAAGGTGTGCTTAATTTCTGTTCTCTCATCTGAGCTGTGAATGTTTTGATGCTTCGGATAATACGTAATAGCCGTCGGCAAGCCAATAATTTCCCCCATCTATTTAGCTCGTTAATAATTGTTACATATTTTGCTTCGTATTTATGCGCTACGTAATCTGTTGTGTTTTTTGTGCCTTCTGTATGAGTATTGTTAAAAAATAAGAGCCGGGCAACTGACTGTTCTCAATGACTTTCCACTTAGTGTGCACAGACATTGCCATAAATGAGAGCCAAATCGAGGCGAGGGCATTTTTTTGCCTTTTAAAATAGCAATAAAACCCGGTAATATGTGGGAGATAAAGTATCAGTAGCGTTATCCCTCATTCTGGAGATTATTCCTTTGATCAACGTTCTTCTTGTTGATGACCACGAACTGGTGCGCGCAGGGATACGACGCATTCTGGAAGATATAAAAGGGATTAAAGTCGCTGGCGAAGCCTGCTGCGGCGAGGACGCCGTCAAGTGGTGCCGGGCTAATTCCGCAGATGTCGTCCTGATGGACATGAACATGCCTGGGATCGGTGGTCTTGAAGCGACGCGCAAAATCGCGCGCTCCGTGGCGGGCACCAAAGTGATCATGTTGACCGTGCATACCGAGAATCCTTTACCTGCCAAGGTCATGCAGGCGGGCGCGGCAGGCTATCTCAGTAAAGGCGCCGCGCCGCAGGAAGTGGTGAATGCCATCCGCTGCGTCGCGTCCGGGCAGCGCTATATTGCCTCCGATATTGCCCAGCAAATGGCGTTAAGTCAGATTGAACCC
This sequence comes from Klebsiella sp. P1927, assembly GCF_018204675.1. NCBI lineage: Bacteria > Pseudomonadati > Pseudomonadota > Gammaproteobacteria > Enterobacterales > Enterobacteriaceae > Klebsiella > Klebsiella sp. P1927. The sequence continues at coordinate 1,618,421 of NZ_CP073377.1, forward strand.
GAAAAGACAGAATCGCCGTTTGCCAGTTTGTCTGAACGCGAATTGCAGATTATGCTGATGATCACCAAAGGTCAGAAGGTGAATGAGATCTCAGAGCAGCTAAATCTGAGTCCTAAAACGGTTAACAGCTACCGCTATCGGATGTTCAGTAAATTAAACATTCATGGCGATGTCGAGCTGACCCACCTGGCAATTCGCCATGGCCTGTGTAATGCGGAGTCGTTAGCAAGCCAGTGAGTGATGTTTTTGACGCAAAAGCTTTCCTGAAAACGGTGACCAGCCAGCCCGGTGTGTATCGGATGTATGATGCTGGCGGAACCGTCATCTATGTTGGCAAAGCCAAAGATCTGAAAAAGCGGCTCAGTAGCTACTTCCGCAGCAACCTTGCGTCGCGTAAAACGGAAGCGCTGGTAGCGCTGATCGCGCAAATCGACGTGACCGTCACCCACACCGAGACGGAAGCGCTGCTGCTTGAGCACAACTATATTAAGCTGTACCAGCCACGTTACAACGTGCTGTTACGCGACGATAAATCGTATCCTTTTATTTTTCTCAGCGGCGATACTCATCCGCGTCTGGCGATGCATCGCGGCGCCAAACATGCGAAGGGCGAATATTTTGGTCCTTTTCCCAACGGCTATGCCGTGCGCGAGACCCTGGCGCTGCTGCAGAAAATCTTTCCCATCCGTCAGTGTGAAAACAGCGTCTACCGCAATCGCTCCCGCCCCTGTCTGCAGTATCAGATTGGTCGCTGCCTGGGGCCGTGCGTGGCCGGGCTGGTCAGCGAAGAAGAGTATGCTCAGCAGGTAGAGTATGTGCGGCTGTTTCTCGCCGGCAAGGATGACCAGGTGCTGACCCAGCTCATCGCGCGGATGGAGAAGGCGAGCCAGAACCTGGAGTTCGAAGAGGCCGCGCGCATCCGCGACCAGATTCAGGCCGTCCGCCGCGTGACGGAGAAACAGTTTGTCTCCAACACCGGTGACGACCTCGACGTGATCGGCGTCGCCTTCGATGCCGGCATGGCCTGCGTGCATGTGCTGTTTATCCGTCAGGGCAAAGTGCTGGGCAGCCGAAGCTACTTCCCGAAAGTGCCGGGCGGCACCGAGCTGGGAGAGGTCGTGGAGACCTTTGTCGGCCAGTTCTACCTGCAGGGCAGCCAAATGCGCACGCTGCCGGGGGAGATTTTGCTCGACTTTAACCTTGGGGATAAGACGCTGCTGGCCGACTCGCTGTCGGAGCTGGCGGGTCGTCGAATCAATGTGCAGACTAAGCCGCGCGGCGACAGAGCGCGTTATCTTAAGCTGGCGCGGACCAACGCCGCGACAGCGTTAACGACCAAATTGTCTCAGCAATCGACCATTCATCAGCGTTTGCAGGCGCTGGCCGGCGTACTGGAGCTGCCGGCCGTCAAGCGAATGGAGTGTTTTGACATCAGCCACACCATGGGCGAACAGACCGTAGCATCCTGTGTGGTGTTTGACAGCAATGGCCCACTGCGCGCGGAGTATCGGCGCTACAACATCACCGGCATTACCCCTGGCGATGACTATGCGGCGATGAATCAGGTCCTGCGCCGTCGCTATGGTAAAGCGATTGATGACAACAAGATCCCGGATGTGATCCTGATAGACGGCGGCAAGGGACAGCTGGCCCAGGCGAAAGCCGTGTTTGCTGAACTGGACGTCCCCTGGGATAAACATCATCCGCTGCTGCTGGGCGTGGCGAAAGGTAGCGATCGAAAAGCGGGTCTGGAAACGTTATTCTTTGAGCCGGAAGGGGAAGGGTTTAGCCTGCCGCCGGATTCGCCGGCCCTGCATGTGATCCAGCATATTCGCGATGAATCGCACGATCATGCGATCTCCGGGCATCGCAAAAAACGGGCGAAAGTGAAGAGCACCAGCTCGCTTGAGACTATCGAGGGGGTGGGGCCGAAGCGTCGTCAGATGCTGCTGAAGTATATGGGTGGGCTGCAGGGGCTACAGCAGGCCAGCGTCGAAGAAATTGCTAAAGTACCGGGCATCTCTCACGCTCTGGCAGAAAAGATCTTCTACTCGTTGAAACATTAGGGGCTCTGTAGCAACATAGGGCTAATTTTTACTTACAACAGATAGTTACCCGTCACTATGCAATTTAATATCCCTACGTTGCTTACTCTGTTTCGCGTCATCCTGATCCCGTTTTTTGTGCTGGCGTTTTATCTGCCCTTTAGCTGGGCGCCGTTTGCCTGCGCGCTGATCTTCTTTGTTGCCGCGGTAACCGACTGGTTTGATGGTTTCCTCGCTCGTCGCTGGAATCAGAGCACCCGTTTTGGCGCCTTCCTCGACCCGGTTGCCGATAAAGTCATGGTGGCTATCGCCATGGTGCTGGTTGCCGAACACTATCACACCTGGTGGGTCACGCTACCGGCGGCGACCATGATTGCCCGTGAGATCATTATCTCCGCGCTGCGTGAGTGGATGGCGGAGCTGGGGAAACGCAGCAGCGTGGCGGTCTCGTGGATTGGCAAAGTGAAAACGACCGCCCAGATGACCGCCCTGGTATGGATGCTGTGGCGTCCTTATCCGTGGGTGGAGTGGGCCGGGATCGCGCTTTTCCTCGTGGCGGCGGTGCTGACGCTGTGGTCGATGCTGCAGTATTTGAACGCGGCGCGCGGCGATTTGCTTGATCAGTGATCGTTTCGCCGTTATTTTCAGCAAACGATACAAAGTTGCGAAAAATACCGTTGACTCACCGCGAGAGATAAGTAGAATGCAACGCATCGAACGGCGGCACAGTCTTCCAGACGATAACAAAATCAAGTGATTAGCAAATAACTTGATGATGCGGGAATAGCTCAGTTGGTAGAGCACGACCTTGCCAAGGTCGGGGTCGCGAGTTCGAGTCTCGTTTCCCGCTCCAGATTAACAGCATCGGCAGTTGCGGGTGCTTCAGTATTAAAGGCGCGTTAGCAAAGCGGTTATGTAGCGGATTGCAAATCCGTCTAGTCCGGTTCGACTCCGGAACGCGCCTCCACTTTATATCCCGAGCCCGGATGGTGGAATCGGTAGACACAAGGGATTTAAAATCCCTCGGCGTTCGCGCTGTGCGGGTTCAAGTCCCGCTCCGGGTACCATTGGGAAATACAGAATAATCAAAGCAATAAGCAGTGTCGTGAAACCACCTACGGGTGGTTTTTTTGTTTCTGTACTTTCGCTTTCTGATACCTTTCCCGCCAGCCTGACGCCACGGCGTTTTTCGGTTAACTCTTGCCTTAAAGTCAATTTCTCATTTGTCCCAGGACAAAACGATCGCGCCTTGCTACTATCAAACGGACTCTCAGCCCAGCCTACCGGAGGCAGCATGTTCAGTGGACTTTGCGCATTTCCTTTGACACCTTTGCATCAGCAAGATTTTGATGAAAAAGCGTTTATTCGTATTCTCGCCCGTCTTACCGATGCCGGAGTCGACTCTCTGGGCATCTTAGGTTCAACCGGTAGCTACGCTTATCTCAGCCGTGAGCAGCGCAGACGAGTGGTGCAGGTGGCGAAGGCGCATGCGGGGTCGATCCCGATGATGGTCGGCGTCGGCGCCATTGCGACTAACGAGGTGCTACGCCTGGTGGAGGATGCTCAGGAGGCAGGGGCGGATGCGTTATTACTGCCGATGATGTCCTATCAGCCGCTTTCCGCGGAGGAGATCTTTGCCTTTTACGAAGAAGTCTGTCGGCATGTCTCGGTGCCGGTTTGCCTGTATGACAATCCCCGCACTACCCACGTAATGCTGGCGGATGAGCTGCAGGGGCGCATCGCCGCCTTGCCGGCCATTGCCTCGATTAAAATTCCCGGCCTGCCCGCGCCACAGGCGAGCGAACGTGTAGCGGCCCTGCGTCAGCATCTTCCCTCTCGCGTTACGCTTGGCGTCAGCGGCGATGCGTGGGCCACTGCCGGGTTGCAGGCCGGCTGCGAAGCCTGGTATTCGGTCTGCGGCGGACTCTTTCCCCGCTGCTCACTGGCGCTGGTAAGAGCGATACGTAGCGGCGATGTGGCGCAGACTGCGGCACTGAATGAGCAGCTGGCCCCCCTATGGCGATGCTTTGATCGCTATGGTGGTAGCCTGCGAGTGATAGCCAGCGCCGCAGCGATGCTCGGACTCTGCGATCCAGACTCGCTTCCCCGTCCTTTGCTTTCGTTAGGGGAGGAGGCCTGTCGTGAGGTGGCGTCGGCGCTGCGCGGCCTGGCCTGATCGCGTATCGTTGACACCGGCGCAATAGGTATCGCCGGGTGGCTTTCTGTCGGCAATTCGGCTACTGTAGGCCCGATTTTTACCATGCGAGCCTGTGAATGAATACCGGACCTTTGAACGAAAACGAACTGGAATGGCTGGATGACACTCTGGCGAAATACGCCGCCGAAGGCGCCATTCTGGATGTCTCTGAACTGGATGGCCTGCTGACGGCGATCCTCTCTGCGCCGACCGACATCGAACCCGCTCAGTGGCTGCTGGCGATTTGGGGCGGGGCGGATAATGTCCCGCGCTGGGCCAACGATCGCGAGCGCGATCGCTTTGTCAATCTGACGCTGCAGCATATGAGCGATATCGCCGAACGGCTGGAGTCTTATCCCGATCAGTTCGAACCGCTGTTCGGCACCCGCGAAGCGGAAGGTCAGGAGCTGACCATAGTCGAGGAGTGGTGCTTTGGCTATCTGCGCGGCGTGGCGCTGAGCGACTGGTCGACGTTGCCCGCTGAACTCCAGCCGGAGCTGGACGCTATCGCGCTCCACGGCAGCGAAGAACAGTTTAGCGCGCTGGATAATCTGACGGCGGATGAATTTATCGCCAGCATCGAGCGTATCACGCCGGCGGCGCTGGCGCTTTACCAGTACTGGATAGCGAATCCGCAGCCGGTGGAGGCCCCGCAGCCAATAAGAAATGAAGCGAAAGTCGGACGCAACGATCCCTGCCCATGCGGCAGCGGTAAAAAGTATAAGCAGTGTTGCTTAGCGAAATGAACAAGGGGCCAGCAGGCCCCTTTTTTATCCCACCGCGGGCAACAACCCGGCAGCGATGCTGAACTGAATAGCCACGATGCCGATCCCGCACAGCAGAACCAGCCATAGCGTCGGTGCGCCGCCGGCGACCCGCCAGGTAGCCTGCGGATGCTCTCGGCGACTCTTCATGACCAGCAGAGCCGGCATTATCAGCGCCAGCACGGCTAATGCCACCCCGGCGTAGCCGAGGGCCATGACGAAACCGCGGGGATAGAACAGGGCGAACGCCAGCGGCGGCAGGAAGGTGATTATCCCGCTCTGCAGACGCCCGCCGACGCTGTTTTTACGCTGAAACATATCCGCCAGATAATCAAACAGGCCGAGCGAGACGCCGAGGAATGACGTCGCCAGCGCAAGGTCGGCAAACAGGTGAACGGCCAGCTCCACATGCGGTGACGCCACCACTTCGCGGATCGCCTCCAGCAGGCCGTTCAGACCAGCGTTATTTGCCAGCATGGCGGTAAAGGCCGGGGCGTCGATACTGCCCAGCGTCGCCAGCTGCCAGAAAATATAGGCCACCAGAGGAATAAAGCTGCCGATGATAAATACCCGGCGCAATTTGCGAATATCCCCCCCCAGATAGCTGACGATGCTCGGGACGCTGCCGTGAAAACCAAAGGAGGTGAAAATCACCGGAATGGCCGAGAGGGCCAGGCCTTGCTCAACCGGCAGCGTCAGCAGGTTCACCTGATGAATGTGCGGCATCAGCAGGGCCAGCATAATCACCAGGAAGACGATTTTGGCGCTAAACAGGAAGCGATTGAACAGATCCACCAGCGCGGTGCCAATGCACACTACCGCCCCGCCGAGGAGGGTGAAGATCAGTACGCCTGCGGCCGGCGGTAGCTGCCAGTCCAGCCACTGGTTGAGGCTGGAAGCGAGTAATTCACCGGCGCCACTGATATAGGCTGCCGTGAGGGCGTACAGCAGAAACAGCATACAGAATCCGGTAACCCACTGCCCATAACGGCCCAGATAGCGCGCCGCCAGAGAACCGAGCCCCATATCGGCAGGGACATGCTGGTAGACTTCCAGCAGCAAAAGGGCGGTATAGCACATCAATGCCCACAGGGTGAAAAGTAAACCCAACGTGACGGTAAAGCCGACGCCTGCGGCGGCCAATGGCATTGCCAACATTCCTGCACCGATGGTGGTGCCAGCTACGATTAAAATACTGCCCAGAGTGCGGTTTTTCACGCTTTTCGCTATCCCTACAGCAAATAACAATAAATTATGCCGCGCAGATTAGGGGATATTACGGCTTTCGTCAAATCGGGATTACAAGTTGTGTAATGAAATGTTTACATAATAAGAGGGCGAAAGCCTGCGCTGGCGCAAGGCGCGGGTTGACGGTCTGGCCTAAGCTGGCGGTTTTTGCAGGAGGGGTTATGTCTTCTATTCATGGTCATGAAGTTTTACAGATGATGCTCGCCTCGGGTGAGTCCTGGACGGTCGCCTCGCTGGAGGCCGCCATTCGCCGCCGCTTTGGCGAAGAGGCGCGGTTTCACACCTGTTCAGCAGAGAATCTAAGCGCCGCACAGTTGGTGGCGTTTTTAGAGAAAAAAGGCAAATTTATTGCCAGAGAGGAAGGTTTTACTACCGCAGAAAATAAGATCTGCCGACATTAAGAGGGCCGCGACACGGACTGTCGCGGCGCGGGGGATTAATTCTGCGCGTCGAGGGTAGCCAGCTCTTTATCGATAAAGTACAGACCTTCGCCGCTTTTCCCAGCGAGGGTCAGTTTATCGATCACCGATTTAAATAATTTCTCTTCTTCATGCTGTTCAGCAACATACCACTGCAGGAAATTAAAGGTCGGGTAATCCTGGCTGGTCATGGCCGCGTGCGCCAGTTCATTTATTTTTTGCGTGATCAGCTGCTCATGCTCGTAGGTCTGGCGGAACAGCTCGTCGAGTGAGGCATATTCGGCAAACGGGGAGGCGATAGCGTTGATCCGCGGCAGGCTGCCGGTGTCGGTTAGATAGTCGAACAGGCGCTGCATATGGGTCATCTCTTCCTGAGCATGGCGACGCAGGAAGGCCGCGGCGCCTTCAAAACTGTGGTAACTGCACCAGGCGCTCATCTGCTGATAAAGAAGAGAAGAATAGAGTTCAAGATTCATCTGTTCATTGAGTTTGTCAATCATGTCCGTTTTCAGCATCGTTGCACTCCTGGAATTAAATAATAGATGTTATTGGCTGCCACTATAATTTGTTATTTAATTATTTGCAAAAAGTAAATTTAAAAATGTTTTATTTAAAATGCTAATGGGAATAACACGCATTGGCAGTTTAATAATAAATGAGAATGCTTTTAATTTATTATTCATTATTGCCTGGGCGGTCAGGACTTTGTCGCCGGCGGGTGGTAAGGGAGGACGAAGCGGATGCGCCAGCATGCAGAGGGCTGAGGTCAACAGACAGGGGGAGCTTGCGAAAGTGTGAAGCACTGCGTAAATTTTAAAACAACTTTTCATAAAATTTGAAAGTTTGTTTTCAAGGTAGTAGAGTGCAGTCAACGCCAATGACATTCTGCGGGCAGGCCCGCACAGCATTCAGGAGAATAACCATGAAGATTGCACTGATGATGGAGAACAGCCAGGCGAACAAAAACGCCATCATCCTCAAGGAGCTTAACGCGGTTGCCGACGAAAAAGGATTCCCGGTCTATAACGTCGGCATGAGCGATGAGAACGATCATCATCTGACCTACATCCATCTTGGGATCATGGCCAGTATTCTGCTGAATTCGAAAGCAGTTGACTTCGTGGTCACCGGCTGCGGTACCGGTCAGGGGGCGCTGATGTCGCTGAACATCCATCCGGGCGTGGTCTGCGGCTACTGTATCGATCCGGCGGATGCGTTCCTGTTTGCCCAGATCAACAACGGTAATGCGCTGTCGCTGCCGTTTGCCAAAGGCTTCGGCTGGGGCGCCGAACTGAATGTGCGGTTTATCTTTGAAAAAGCCTTTACCGGCCGCAACGGCGAAGGCTATCCGCCGGAGCGCAAAGAACCGCAGGTGCGCAATGCCGGGATCCTCAACCAGGTCAAAGCAGCAGTAGTAAAAGAGAACTACCTCGATACCCTGCGCGCCATCGATCCGCAGCTGGTGAAAACCGCAGTCTCCGGCCCACGCTTCCAGCAGTGCTTCTTCGAAAACTGCCAGGATAAAGCAATCGAAGACTTTGTTCGCCAGATCGTCGCTTAACCGTCATCAGGGCCAGCGCCGCTGGCCCTTCCGTCGTTTATTTTTTCTTCTATTTCTTCTTCTCCGACACGCTGCTGCCGGCCGTTTTGGCCAGATGCAGGCTGTCGATCATCCCTACCAGACAGATCAAGGCGATAAACACAAACGACAGGCGGAAGCTGATCCCCGGTAGTTCAGTAAGATGCAGCCAGTCGCCGACCTGCTCGCCCAGGCGAATGCCAATCGCCCCGAGCGTGATCCCCAGCCCTACCGCCAGCTGCGACGCGGTACTGAACAGCGTATTAGCATCACTCATCTGCGCGGCGGGGACATCGGCGAAGGCCAGCGTGCTTACACCGGTAAACTGGATTGAGCGAAACACCCCGCCGAGATAAAGGATCAGCATGATGGCCCAGACCGGCGTCTGCGGCGTAAGCAGCGCGCAAGCCAGCAGCGAACAGACGTTCAACGCGCCATTGATCAGCAGTAGCCGACGAAAGCCCAGCCAGCGAATGAGCGGTGTGGTGGCGGGTTTAATGGTTAAATTACCGACAAACACCGCCAGCACCAGCAGGCCGGAATGAAAAGGATCCATACCGAATCCCACCTGGAACAGCAGGGGGAGCAGAAAAGGCACCGCGCTGATGGAGGCCCGGAACAACGAGCCGCCGTACATTGTCACCCGGAACGTCGGCACCTGCAGGGCGTCGAGACGAACCATAGGCGCCGCCGCCCGGCGGAAATGACGAATGGAATATAACAGACAGCCGAAGCCAAGCGCGGCGAGAGCCAGCGTCGGCCAGATCTGCGGCTGGCGATCGCCGAGCCGCTCCATCGCGGTCACCAGACTGACCATCGCGACCGAGGTAGTGATAAATCCGCTGAGATCGAAGGAGCGCCGTTCCGTTTCGCGAATATCAGGGATAATGCGCAGCGAAAGGATGATGGCGGCAAGGCCCAGCGGGACATTGATAAAGAAGATCCAGTGCCAGCTGGCGTAGCGGGTTATAAAGCCGCCCAAAGGCGGGCCGATAATGGGGGCCACCAGCGCCGGCCAGGTCAGGGTGGCGATGGCCTTGATCAGCTGGTGTTTCGGCGTGGTGCGTAGCACCGCAAGGCGACCAACGGGGACCATCAGCGCGCCGCCGACTCCCTGAAGGATACGCATGGCGACAAAGATATGCACCTCGGTGGAGAGGCCGCAGAAGACCGAGGCAAGGGTAAAGATCGCCAGGGCGAGAGTAAAAATAGCCCGGGCGCCGAAGCGATCGGCGATCCAGCCGCTGGCCGGGATCAGGACCGCAAGGGTAATCAGATAGGCGCTGATGCCGATATTCAGTTCGACCGCGGTGACGCCAAAATCCCTCGCCATATCGGGCAGGGCGGTGGCGATCACCGTCCCGTCGAGAAACTCCATAAAAAAGGCACCGGCCACCAGCAGCGCCGGCGCTGAAAAAGCACGTTCATCGCGGGAAGAGATCGCGGTATTCATGTTGTCACTGCCATCAAGAGTGTGATCCTGTGCAAAGCGGCTGGAGACGACCCGCCAGCCAGTAAGGTAGATAAAAAAACCTGCGACGGCAGGTTTTATTATCGTTAACGATTTAGGGTACTATTACGCTCCTGAAAAAAGGAGTAATTAATGTCTCAACATCTTACCGAACACGACGAGCTGGTTTCCGATGTGGTTGCCTGCCAGCTGGTTATCAAACAGATCCTCGATGTCATTGACGTCATTGCGCCGGTGGAAGTGCGTGAAAAAATGACCACTCAGCTGAAAGCTATCGACTTCGCCAGCCATCCGGCCTCTGCCGATCCGGTGACCCTTCGCGCGGTGCAAAAAGCGATCGCGTTGATTGAGCTGAAGTTTACTCCACAGGAAGAAACGCATTAATACCAGGCCTCGCCGGATACCGGCGGGGCCTTCTTCTTTAATGGGAAACGACGGTCTGCGCAGGCGCAGGGGCAGCATCTTTGAACAATTTGCTGTTGCCCCAGCACTCTTCGTAGCGATGGCCGACCAGATCCTCCACGATAACCCGCACGTCCGGCGCAATATCGCTAATTTTGCCGCCCGCTTTTATCCGCGCGACTTCCTGCAGCACCACCAGATGGGCCTTCCGGTCCAGCTTCATCTGCTTGCTGAAGACGATGGCGGCCAGGGCTAATGCGATCACCCCGACGCAGAATACCACTGCGATAGCGGTCACCGCGCTTTCCGGTTGGCTGTGCGCTTTTGACTGGAAACCGTAGAAGCTCAGGATCGCCCCCATCGAGAACACCACAATCGAGCGCAGAATTTTTCCTGAGAAGGTCATGGCGCCGGCATAGATCCCTTCCCGCCGGCGTCCGGTGTAGATCTCATCGACATCGGCCAGGAAGGTGTAAACGGTCCAGGGTATATAGTAAACCCCGCCGGTACCCAGGCCGAACAGCACGGTAATGCCGAACATCAGCACTGTCGCCAGGCCGGACGGTAGATGGAAAAACCACAGCGAGGTATACAGCAGAACCGCGAAAATCACGATCCCCAGCGCCAGGATATAGGGTTTGCTGAAGCCCTTTTTCACGCACAGGCCGATAAACAGCGCCGTAGAGATCAGCTGCAGAATCGAGTTCAGGCTGTTCAGCCCGGCCACCATCGCTGGATCGTGTTGTAGAACGAAGATCACGAAATAGGTGAAGATGGAGGCAAACAGCCATTCCGCGCCAAAGCCGCACAGGTACATACCAAGATGTTTGCGGAATACGCGTAGATAAAAAGTCGAACGCATATCTTTCGCCAGCGACAGCAGGGTGCTCAGCAGTCCTTTTTTCGCGCTGGTTTCCACCTCTTCCCCGCGCTCACGCTCCCAGCTGCACAACCACAGGCAGGAAATAGCGACGATCAGGATCGCGCCATAGGTCAGACCGGTGAGGAAGAAAGGGGTGGCAGAATCTTTGCCATACAGCAAAATGAACTGGCCGGGAATAAACGCCGCGAGGAAGTTGGCCAGCTTACCAAAGATAGCTTTATAGCCGGTCAGTTTTGAACGCAGTGAGAAATCATCGGTCATCTCTGTCGCCAGCGTTTCATAAGGCACCATGATAGAGGTGTAGATGATCTCAAACACCACATAGGTGCTAAGGTAGTACCAGAAACTCAGGCCTTCCACCCACAGCAGCGGGTAGAACATCATCAGCGGAATACCGATTAGCAGAAAGAAACGCCGGCGGCCGAAGCGCTTGCCCAAGCGCGTTTTGCCAAAATTATCCGTCAGATAGCCCATCAGCGGGTTGCTGATAGCGTCAATGATGCTGGCGACGGAGAAGATAAATGAGGCCTCGATCAGCGTCAGGCCGCAAAAGGTCGTATAAAAATAGAGTAGCCATGCGCCGCTTATCGCCAGTGCGCCGCTCCCTAACAGATTTCCGCCGCCGTAGGCTAACTGATGGCGTAACAAGATCGGTCTTCCCTGCAGCCCTTCAGAGGCTGAAGCCGTGTATCTAGCCATAAAAAATAAACCTCGTGTTTTATATTTTTGAAACGCTGTTTTTATATTTCTTTATGGTTCGTCAAAAAGTGACCGCGCTCACTAATCCCCCTTATGGGGTAACGGTGATGAGGGAATGGGATCGAGTTAAAACTTTTTTATTCTTGAAAGGAATAATAGGGAAGAAAAAATAGACGTAATGGATTAATAAACCGGGCGGGGCAGCGCAGACGCGCTCCCCCTGGCAGAGCGATAACGGCTTGATTAATGCGCTTTCTGCGCTTCTCCAACGATAGCCATCAGACGCCGATCGGTCTGCTCCATCCCGAGACCGGCTTTATCGGCATTACGAATTTCCTCAAGCACGCTTTGCAATAGCAGGCCATCCTGCTGCTGCTCTTCCGCCAACAGCGTGAGAAACCGCCAGGTGCTGTCATCGCTTTGCGCTTTGGCTTCCTGAGCGAGACCGCTCAGCAGACGACTGCGCTGTTGGTAATCGCTCAGGGTTTGGGTAAACAGATCTTCCAGCGAGGTGCACTCAGGGTTACAGGCGTGGTCGGGATTGACGATCGGCCAGCTGCCGGCTTTTTTCAGGTAGTCAAATACGCGCATGGTGAGGGTGATGCTGCTTTGCGCGCGGGTGCGCAGAAACGTCGCGGCGCCGTCGAAGCGATGCCGGGCGCACCACTCGCTTAAGTTCAGGTAAACGTTAGAGGCGTGAAACTCAAGATTCATTTGGGTGTTTAGCTTTTGTGCCATTCCTGGAACTGCCATAAAAAATATCCTTATTAACCGGGAAGGGGTTACTGGTGCGCGTCAGCGGATCCTGCGGATAACTACAAGATAAAATAGTGACACGCGGCACTGTTGCAGAATAATAAAACTCTACACATTCCGTATGAGTCGGGTATTTTTTCCATTTGCCGACGATTTAAGAATACTCGCTCAACGAAATTAAGAAAACTCTCAAGCGCGGTAATTTACGTTTTGTTACACCATTATTTGTGCAAACTACCAGGGCTGAGATTGTGCGCCGTTGGCAGGGGCTCGCTGGTTTCAGATTGTTTATAAGATATAAGTATTTGACTACGAGATTCGTCGTAGAAGAGAACGGAATAAGTTATTTCATTAGTAATGTTTCAGGTTGATGATCATTATTTTTATTTTTTGTTGCAGGCGCTTTTATCAAGAGGAATATATTTTTTCTTTTCGGAATAAATTACGCCAAAGATCCGTTTTTTCGCGATATTAAGCGGGCCATGTGGCTCAGCGGTGCGAGGTGGGTTGCCATTTGAGTGGCGCACAGGCGATCGCCCGTAGCAGCGCCGTCAATCGCTGATGATAACAGTGCTTTAACCCACCGTTAAACATCCTCTGACAACACAAGGATAAGCCTGCTGATGGTATAGATGATCCTGCTATGCCCCGGTAAAATTGTATGACAATTGTGTCATTTTTTATGTCATTTTTTGCTAAATGTATGTACGCAATTACTGTAATTCCGCGATGTGATAATGCTCTCGTATGGAGAAATAATTTCCGGGTATTACTACTCTAACAACGGCAGTGGGGAATGCGATTTTTCTAATGCCTTGTTTTGATGCCGATTAAATTGTTAATTCCGATTTTTCCCTACATGAAAGCGAATTAAAGCTGGAGTTTACCATGCACAAATTTACTAAAGCGCTGGCGGCCATTGGTCTCGCTGCGGTTATGTCACAATCAGCTATGGCGGAAAATCTTAAACTGGGTTTTCTGGTGAAACAGCCGGAAGAGCCATGGTTTCAGACTGAGTGGAAATTTGCTGATAAAGCAGGAAAAGATTTAGGCTTTGACGTTATTAAAATTGCGGTCCCGGATGGAGAGAAAACCCTGAATGCCATTGACAGCCTGGCGGCCAGCGGCGCGAAGGGCTTTGTCATCTGTACCCCCGATCCCAAGCTCGGGTCGGCGATTGTCGCCAAAGCGCGTGGCTATGACATGAAGGTGATTACCGTCGATGACCAGTTCGTCAATGCGAAGGGCAAACCGATGGAGAGCGTACCGCTGGTGATGATGGCGGCGAGCGAAATTGGCGCCCGTCAGGGGCAGGAACTCTATAAAGAGATGCAAAAGCGCGGCTGGGATGTCAAAGACACCGCCGTAATGGCGATCACCGCCGATGAGCTGGATACCGCGCGCCGTCGCACCACCGGCTCCATCGATGCCCTGAAGGCGGCCGGCTTCCCGGACGCGCAAATCTACCGCGTGCCGACAAAATCCAACGATATCCCGGGAGCGTTCGACGCCGGTAACTCGATGCTGGTCCAACATCCGCAGGTTAAACACTGGCTGATCGTCGGGATGAACGACAACACCGTCCTCGGCGGCGTGCGCGCGACCGAAGGTCAGGGCTTTAAAGCTCCCGATGTGATTGGCATCGGCATCAACGGCGTGGATGCCGTCAACGAACTGTCGAAGGCGCAGCCGACCGGCTTCTATGGTTCTCTGCTGCCAAGCCCGGATATCCACGGCTACAAAACCAGCGAAATGCTATACAACTGGGTCACCAAGGGCGTCGAGCCGCCGAAGTTCACGGCGGTGACCGATGTGGTGCTGATTACCCGCGATAACTTCAAAGAAGAGCTGGCGAAAAAAGGGCTGTAACAGCCTGATTAAACTGGCCCCCGCCGCGGCGCGGGGGCTGAGTGCAGAAGAGCGGAGTCGTTATGCAACAGTCTACCCCTTATCTCTCATTTCGCGGCATCACCATGACGTTCCCTGGCGTAAAGGCCTTGTCCGATATCAGTTTTGACTGCTACCCAGGACAGATCCACGCGCTGATGGGCGAAAATGGCGCAGGCAAATCGACGCTGTTGAAAATTCTCAGCGGCAACTATATCCCGACCGCGGGCCATCTGCAGATCGGCGGCCAGCAGATGGCATTCGCCAATACCATGGAGGCGCTGAATGCCGGCGTGGCAATCATCTACCAGGAGCTGCATCTGATCCCGGAGATGACCGTCGCCGAAAATATCTATCTCGGTCAGTTGCCGCACAGAGGCGGCATCGTCAATCGCTCGCTGCTCAACTATGAGGCCCGCCTGCAGCTGGAGCATCTGGGTCTGGATATCGACCCGGAGACGCCGCTGAAATATCTCTCCATTGGTCAATGGCAGATGGTGGAGATTGCCAAAGCGCTGGCGCGTAACGCCAAGATTATCGCGTTCGATGAGCCGACCAGCTCGCTCTCCGCCAGAGAGATCGACAACCTGTTTCGCGTCATCCGCGAGTTGCGGGAGGAGGGAAGGGTCATCATCTATGTTTCACACCGGATGGAAGAGATTTTTGCCCTCAGCGATGCCATCACCGTCTTTAAAGATGGCCGCTACGTTTGCACCTTTGACGATATGCCGAGCGTCAGCCACGACGCCCTGGTCCAGGCAATGGTAGGCCGCAATCTGGGCGATATTTATGGCTGGAAGCCTCGCCCCTATGGCGAGGAGCGGCTGCGCCTGGAGGAGGTCAAAGCGCCGGGCGTGCGCACGCCGGTTAGTCTCTCGGTGCGCAGCGGTGAAATTGTCGGTTTGTTCGGACTGGTGGGTGCCGGGCGCAGCGAACTAATGAAAGGCCTGTTTGGCGGCACGCAGATAACCGGCGGTCAGGTGTATATCGATGGCCAGCCCGTCTCCATTCGCAAACCGGCCCAGGCCATCCAGGCCGGGATGATGCTGTGCCCGGAGGATCGTAAAGCGGAGGGGATTATTCCGGTGCATTCCGTGCGCGATAACATCAATATCAGCGCCCGGCGCAAGCATATTCACGCTGGCTGCCTGATCAACAACGCCTGGGAGGCGGACAACGCCGATCAACATATCCAGTCGCTGAATATTAAAACGCCGGGCCCGGAACAGCTGATTATGAACCTGTCGGGCGGCAACCAGCAGAAAGCGATCCTTGGCCGCTGGCTGTCGGAAGAGATGAAGGTGATCCTGCTTGATGAGCCAACCCGCGGCATCGACGTCGGCGCCAAACATGAAATTTACAATGTGATCTATGGCCTCGCCGCCTCCGGTGTCGCCGTGGTGTTTGCCTCCAGCGACCTGCCGGAAGTGCTGGGCGTCGCTGACCGCATCGTGGTGATGCGCGAAGGACAAATCGCCGGCGAACTGCTGCATGAAGAAGCCAATGAACAGCAGGCGTTAAGCCTTGCGATGCCAACAGTGAGCCAGGCTGTCGCCTGAGTAAGGAGTAAATGATGTCATCAGTGACTACGTCCGGGGCTACCCGCTCAACCTTTAGCTTTGCCCGCATCTGGGATCAGTTTGGCATGCTGGTGGTGTTTGCGGTGCTGTTTATCGGCTGTGTGATTTTTGTGCCCAACTTTGCTTCATTCGTCAATATGAAAGGGCTGGGGCTGGCGATCTCGATGTCCGGGATGGTGGCCTGCGGCATGCTGTTTTGCCTGGCCTCCGGCGATTTTGACCTGTCGGTGGCGTCGGTTATCGCCTGCGCCGGGGTCACCACCGCGGTGGTGATTAATCTCAGCGAAAGCCTGTGGCTGGGGATCGCCGCAGGCCTGTTGCTGGGGGCGCTTAGTGGCCTGGTTAACGGCTTTGTCATTGCGCGCCTTAAGATCAACGCGCTGATCACCACGCTGGCCACCATGCAGATTGTCCGCGGCCTGGCCTATATTATCTCCGACGGCAAAGCGGTGGGGATCGAAGATGAACGTTTCTTCACCCTCGGCTATGCCAACTGGTTTGGTTTGCCGGCGCCGATCTGGCTGACCGTCGCCTGCCTGGTGGTTTTCGGATTATTACTAAACAAAACCACCTTTGGCCGTAATACGCTGGCTATTGGCGGCAATGAAGAGGCGGCGCGCCTGGCCGGCGTCCCGGTGGTGCGCACCAAGATTATTATCTTTGTGCTCTCCGGTCTGGTATCGGCCGCAGCGGGGATCATTCTGGCGTCGCGCATGACCAGCGGCCAGCCGATGACCTCGATTGGCTATGAGCTGATTGTTATTTCGGCCTGCGTGCTGGGCGGGGTGTCGCTGAAGGGCGGGATCGGCAAGATCTCCTACGTGGTGGCCGGGATCCTGATCCTCGGAACCGTGGAAAATGCGATGAACCTGCTGAATATCTCGCCATTCTCACAATACGTCGTGCGCGGGGTGATCCTGCTGGCGGCGGTGATCTTCGACCGCTACAAACAAAAAGCCAAACGTGCGGCCTGAATTTTAACCCAACTTTTTAGTTTACAGAGTAATTGCCGCCAGCGCCCGTTTCGCTGGCGGTAACTATCAAAAATGGCGAGGTTGGTCACACTGTCTATACTTACATGGCTCACATATAATTAACAACCAGCTTCGGCTGGCCATGATAAGGAGGAAACAGGGTGGATAACCAGATATCTGTACCGCCTGCGCTAACCGGAAACTACGCTTTTTTCTTTGACCTCGACGGTACTCTTGCCGATATCCAGCCGCACCCCGATCAGGTGGTGATACCCGACAGCACGCTGCAGGCGCTCAATGCGCTGGCCCAGCAGCAGGGGGGCGCGGTGGCATTGATTTCAGGGCGCTCAATGGCTGAACTTGACGCGCTAACCCATCCCTGGCGGCTACCGCTGGCCGGCGTTCACGGGGCCGAGCGCCGTGATATCAATGGTAAAACCTACATCGTCTCTCTGCCGACAGCGCTGCGCGATGAGATCGCGGCTGAGCTGACGTCGGCGCTGGAAGCGCTCCCGGGATGTGAGCTGGAGAGTAAAGAGATGGCTTTCGCGCTCCACTATCGCCAGGCCCCGCAGCAGCAGAGCGCCGTGCTGGAGCTGGCGCAGCGGATTGTTCAGCGCTATCCGCTGCTGGCGTTACAGCTTGGCAAGTGCGTGGTGGAGATTAAACCCCGCGGCGTCAACAAAGGGGAGGCGATTACCGCGTTCATGCAGGAGGCGCCATTCGCCGGCCGCGAACCGGTTTTTGTCGGCGATGATTTGACCGACGAGGCGGGATTCAGCGTCGTTAATCAACTGCAGGGAATGTCGGTAAAAGTTGGCGCCGGGGAAACTCAGGCGCATTGGCGGTTGGCGGATGCCGCCGCTGTAAGGACGTGGTTGCAACATCTGGCGTATGACGCGCAAACCGAAAGGAGGGATGACCATGAGTCGTTTAGTCGTAGTCTCTAACCGTATCGCCTTACCGGACGATAAAAAATCGAGCGCTGGCGGTCTGGCCGTCGGCATCCTGGGGGCACTGAGAGCGGCGGGGGGTCTGTGGTTTGGCTGGAGCGGCGAGATTGGCGATGACCAGCAGCCGCTCAAGCAGGTCTCCCGCGGGAATATTTCATGGGCGTCGTTCAACCTTAATGAACGGGACCATGATGAATACTACAACCAGTTCTCTAACGCCGTGCTGTGGCCGGCTTTCCACTATCGCCTTGATCTGGTCAGCTTTCAGCGCGAAGCCTGGGAGGGATATCTGCGGGTTAACGCCATGCTGGCGGACAAGCTTCTGCCGCTGATTGAGCCAGACGATACGCTGTGGATCCATGATTACCATCTTCTGCCCTTCGCCAGCGAGCTGCGCAAGCGCGGGGTGAACAATCGCATCGGTTTTTTCTTACATATTCCGTTCCCGACGCCGGAGATTTTTAACGCTCTGCCGCCGCACGCTGAGCTGCTGGAGCAACTGTGCGATTACGATCTGCTGGGCTTCCAGACCGAAAGCGACAGAACCGCTTTTCTCGACAGCATTGCTATGCAGACTCGCCTATCCGACCTCGGCGATAAACGCTATCAGGCATGGGGTAAGGCGTTCAGTACCGAGGTTTATCCGATAGGGATCGATCCGGACGAAATTACGCGCAACGCTAAAGGTCCGCTGCCGCCGAAGCTGGCCCAGCTGAAGAACGAGCTGAAAAATGTGAAGAATATCTTCTCCGTGGAGCGTCTTGACTATTCGAAAGGGTTGCCGGAGCGATTCCTCGCCTACGAGACGCTGCTCGAGAAGTACCCTCAGCACCACGGCAAAATCCGTTATACCCAGATCGCACCGACCTCCCGTGGCGATGTGCAGGCCTATCAGGATATCCGCCACCAGCTGGAAACCGCAGCCGGACGCATCAACGGACAGTTTGGTCAGCTTGGCTGGACACCGCTCTACTATCTGAACCAGCATTTTGATCGTAAGCTGCTGATGAAGGTCTTCCGCTATTCTGACGTCGGGCTGGTGACGCCGCTACGCGATGGTATGAACCTGGTGGCGAAGGAGTACGTCGCGGCGCAGGATCCGGATAACCCTGGCGTACTGGTCCTGTCGCAGTTTGCCGGGGCGGCGCAGGAGCTGACCAGCGCCCTGATCGTCAATCCTTACGATCGCGACGAGGTTGCCGCCGCGCTGGATCGCGCGCTCAGCATGCCGCTGGCGGAACGTATCGCCCGTCATTCAGCGATGCTGGACGTGATCAGAGAAAATGATATTCATAACTGGCAGGCGCGCTTTGTCGAGGATCTGCAGCATATTTCACCGCGCAGCGAGGAGAGCCGTCTGCGGGGGAAGATAGCCACCTTCCCTAAACTGGCCTAGTTCAGGAAAAGGGCTAACCGGCGTTAGCCCTTTTCAAGGGAAACCAACAGCACATCAACGCCGCAGCTGCCGACGATACTTTTCGCCGAGCAGGTGGCGCGTGAGAAGAGGGAATGGTTGTGATTGCCACAGATCACCAGATCAACACGGTGCGACCGGCAGAAGTCCTTAATATGATGGCCTAGCTCGCCGCAGGCGATGGTCATTCTTTCTATTGGGTAGTCCGCGTGGCGAGCCAGCTCATTGAGAAACTCCCGCGTCTCTTCCTGCATCACTTCACGCAGATTTTCCATCATCGGTGCGGCGAACTGGTTATACAGCTCCGGATCCGTAGCGAGAGTGATTAAGCTCACTTTCGCGTTAACGGGGCGGGCTATCGACACCGCTTTTTTAATTAATACCTGACTCTCCGGCGTTGGCGCGACGGCAACCAGCAGATGGGTATAAGGCATCTGGCCTCCTTGAGATACGCGGAATAACCCTTTCTTCCATTCTTTACTCCTGTTTCCTCGACTGCGCAAGGGCCGATCCCGGGATTTGCGAGCCTGTTCGTCAGTCGGCGACCTTCCAGCCAGATCACATCAATGAACCTGCCTTTTGATTAAAAAGAAATGCTGTTTTATAAATGAGTGAAGTGGCGACGTCATCTCTTTGTCATTTTGCCACCGGCGACTGTTCCGTGGCAAAAGTACAAAGGTAACCTCCTTTCACAGCTTTTAGTGTAGCCAGGTACCCACTCCCTTCCGGTGGCAAATCCGGAACGATTGTCGGCGTTCTTTTAAAAAAAAGACACAGGATCACGGCGATGAAAACACGAAAAATTGGACTGGCTAACTATCTGGCCTACGGCGCGGGCGATTTTCTCGGCGCCGGCACGACGGCGTTAACCGCCGCATGGCTGCTCTACTTTTACACGACCTTTTGCGGACTGACCCCGATTGAGGCCACGCTTATTTTTGCTGCCGCCCGCGTGCTGGACGCGGTGGTAAGCCCGCTGATGGGCTTTCTCACCGATAACTTTGGCACCACCTGGCTTGGTAAGCGCTTCGGCCGCAGAAAATTCTTTATTCTGCTCGGCATCCCCTGCGTATTCAGCTATTCAGCGATGTGGGTCGGCGAGATGGGCTTCTGGTACTACCTGGCGACCTATCTGCTGTTTGATATGGTCTATACCATGATTCTGGTGCCCTATGAGACGCTGGTGCCGGAGATGACCGATGACTTTAAACAGAAAACCAAATTCTCCGGCGCGCGCATTTCGATGGCGCAGATGTCGGCGATTTTAGCCTCCTTCCTGCCGGGGATCCTTCTCTCCTGGCTCGGCAAAGATAATGCCAGCTCGTTCTTCTATGCCAGTCTGGTGTTCTCGGTGCTGTGCGCGGTGATGCTGACTCTGGTCTGGTGTTTCACCTGGGAACGACCGCGGGAGGCGTGGTCGGAAGCGGCCCTGCGGGCGGAAGCGGAAAAACAAAACTTAACCCTTGCTCAGAGCCTCAATCGCCTGGTGATTGAGCTGAGTTCTACGCTGCGGATAAAAATTTTCCGCCAGCACCTCGGCATGTATCTGGGGGGCTATATCGCCCAGGACGTCTTCAATGCCGTGTTTACCTATTACGTGGTCTTTGTTCTGATGCAGGAAGCCGCCGTCGCCTCGAACCTGCTGGGGACGATGGCCATCTTCCAGTTTATTGCAGTAATCGCCATGATCCCGCTGTGCATTCGTTTTGGCCCCGCGCCGTCGTACCGCATGGTGGTGGTCCTGTTTGGCCTGAGCTCACTCTCCTACGCGCTGCTCTATTACGCCGGACTGAGCGACGTCTATTCCTTATTGCTGCTCATCTCTGCTGTCGCCGGACTGGGACGCGGCGGGATAAATTACGTACCGTGGAATACCTACACCTATATTGCCGACGTCGACGAAGCGATCACCGGCCAGCGCCGGGAGGGGATTTTTGCCGGCATCATGACCCTGACCCGCAAAGCCTCGCAGGCGGGGGCGGTGATGCTGGTGGGGATCATTATGCAGTTGTCGGGGTTTGTTTCCGGGCAAAAAATACAGCCTGAAGGGGTCAGCCATACCATTCTGCTGATCCTCAGCGTCGGCACTCTGGTGGTGTTAGCCTGCGGCTTCCTCGTCTCGCTGCGCTTCAAGCTCAACCTGCACACCCACAGCGTCCTGCGCAGCGAGACCCTCAGAATGCGCGAGCTCGGCTACGCTCAGTCGGAACAGACCAGTGCGGAACACCGTGCGGTGGTCGAGCTGCTGGCGGGGATGCCTTACGACTGTCTGTGGGGCAATAACAATATTGGCTATCTGAATCGTCATAAACCTGCTGCCCCGGCGCTCATTAAGGGCGGCGCTTTGAATTCGACATATACCCGAGGTTAACAACATGAAAGTTTGGCCGGTCAAACATAGCCCATTACTGCGTCAGCCTGAGCGTTTTATCGCCCGCAGCGAACTGAAGGCGCTGATCCGCAACGTGACGCAAAACCTGGTGAATATTAAGGATGAGAGCGGGCAATTTTTACTACGCCTGGATGACGGGCGCGTGATCGATACCAAAGGCTGGGCCGGCTGGGAGTGGACCCACGGCGTTGGGCTGTACGGCATCTATCAGTATTACCAGCAAACCGGCGATATCGAGATGCGTGATATCATCGATCGCTGGTTTGCCGACCGCTTCGCCGAGGGAGCAACGACCAAAAACGTCAATACTATGGCCCCGTTTCTGACCCTGGCTTACCGCTTTGAAGAGACCGGCCGTATGGCGTATCTGCCGTGGCTGGAGAGCTGGGCGGAGTGGGCGATGCACGAGATGCCGCGCACCGAGCAGGGCGGTATGCAGCACATGACTCTGGCGGAGGAGAACCATCAGCAAATGTGGGATGACACGCTGATGATGACCGTGTTGCCGTTAGCCAAAATTGGCAAGCTGCTTAACCGCCCCCAGTATGTGGAGGAGGCAACCTACCAGTTCCTGCTCCATGTGCAGAACCTGATGGACCGGGAGACCGGGCTGTGGTTTCACGGCTGGAACTATGAGGGGCGGCATAACTTTGCCCGGGCGCGTTGGGCGCGGGGCAACAGCTGGCTCACCATGGTGATCCCGGATTTTCTGGAACTGGTGGATCTCCCCGAGGGGAATGCGGTACGGCGCTATCTGATTACAGTCCTCGACGCACAGATTGCCGCCTTAGCAGAATGCCAGGACGACAGCGGCCTGTGGCATACCTTGCTGGACGACCCGCACTCTTATCTTGAGGCCTCGGCGACCGCCGGCTTTGCCTACGGGATTCTCAAAGCGGTGCGCAAGCGTTACGTCGGGCAGCACTACGCCGGGGTGGCTGAAAAAGCGATTCGCGGGATTGTGCAGAATATTTCGCCGCAGGGGGAGCTGCTGCAGACCTCATTTGGCACCGGGATGGGGTCAGACCTCGACTTTTATCGCCAGATCCCGCTTACCTCGATGCCCTACGGTCAGGCGATGGCGATCCTTTGTCTGACGGAGTATCTACGCAAGTACTTCTGAGCAGGGCGCCCCGCTGGCGAGGCGCCGAATAAAACTAACCCGGCTTTCGCCGGGTTGCTTGTTACATACGCTCGACGGTTTCGATACCGAGGGTATCGAGACCCAGCTTGAGGGTTTTCGCCGTGAGCAGCGCCAGCTTCAGACGGCTGTTGCGGGTCTCTTCGCTTTCCGCGCTGAGGATCGGGCAGTGCTCGTAGAAGCCGGAGAACAGGCCCGCCAGATCGTAGAGGTAGGCGCACATCACGTGCGGCGTCCCTTCGCGAGCGACCACGGAGAGGGTCTCTTCAAACTGCAGCAGGCGCGCGGCCAGCTGAGCTTCGCGATCTTCGGCGATGACCACCGGCGCGTCGATCATCGCGTTTTCGTCGATGCCGGCTTTGCGGAACACGGATAGCACGCGGGTATAGGCATACTGCATATACGGCGCGGTGTTGCCTTCGAACGCCAGCATATTATCCCAGTCGAAGACGTAGTCGGTGGTGCGGTTTTTCGACAGGTCGGCATATTTAACCGCGCCGATACCCACCACTTTCGCCAGATTTTCCAGCTCGTCAGCCGACATATCCGGGTTCTTCTCGGCCACCAGGCGACGGGCGCGCTCCAGCGCTTCGTCCAGCAGATCCGCCAGCTTCACGGTACCGCCGGCGCGGGTTTTAAACGGCTTACCGTCTTTCCCCAGCATCATACCGAACATATGGTGCTCCAGTGGCACGGAGTCCGGCACGTAGCCTGCCTTGCGCACGATGGTCCACGCCTGCATCAGGTGCTGGTGCTGACGAGAGTCGATGTAGTAGAGCACGCGGTCGGCGTGCAGCGTTTCATAGCGATACTTCGCACAGGCGATATCGGTGGTGGTATAGAGGTAGCCGCCATCCTTTTTCTGGATGATGACGCCCATCGGTTCGCCTTCCTTGTTTTTGTACTCATCAAGGAAGACCACGGTAGCGCCTTCGCTCTCAACCGCCAGCCCTTTGGCTTTCAGATCGGCGACGATCCCCGGCAGCATCGGGTTGTACAGGCTCTCACCCATCACGTCATCGCGGGTCAGGGTCACATTCAGGCGATCGTAGGTGATCTGGTTTTGCGACATGGTGATGTCGACCAGCTTACGCCACATCTGCAGGAAATACTCATCACCGCCCTGCAGCTTAACCACGTAGCTGCGCGCGCGCTCGGCGAAGGCTTCGTCTTCGTCATAGTGCTTTTTCGCTTCGCGATAGAAACCTTCGAGGTCGGCCAGGGCCATCTCGCCGGCGTTTTCCTGCTGCTGTTTTTCCAGATACGCGATCAGCATCCCGAACTGGGTGCCCCAGTCGCCGACGTGGTTGGCGCGGATCACCTTATGACCCAGGAACTCCAGGGTACGGACTGAAGCATCGCCAATGATGGTCGAACGCAGATGGCCGACGTGCATCTCTTTCGCTACGTTGGGTGCCGAGTAGTCGACGACGATAGTCTGCGCCTGCGGTTTCGTGACGCCCAGGCGCTCAGACTGCAGCGCGCGGTTGACGTTGTCCGCCAGAAACGCGGGGTCGAGGAAAATATTGATAAAGCCCGGCCCGGCGATTTCAACCTTGTTGGCAATGCCGTTGAGGTCAAGATGAGACAGTACCTGCTCTGCAAGTTGTCGC
The DNA here is from genome assembly GCF_018204675.1 of Klebsiella sp. P1927. Classification (NCBI taxonomy): domain Bacteria; kingdom Pseudomonadati; phylum Pseudomonadota; class Gammaproteobacteria; order Enterobacterales; family Enterobacteriaceae; genus Klebsiella; species Klebsiella sp. P1927. Next base: position 1,642,838 of record NZ_CP073377.1, read on the forward strand.
GGCGCCATACCCAGCTTTTTGGCGACAGCCATCACGCCGTTGGCCTGATAGTCGCCGAACTGAACTTTTGCTGACTGGCGGACCTGGGGTTCGCAATCGGCAGGCGCGCCTGCCGCGATCAGGGCCTGGCTGACTTTTTCTGAGAGAAGAGCCTGAATATTCACCGGAATACCTTACGTGTAATGCGCCTGCCCCCGAGGGAGGCTGCGCCATAATGTGGACAAATTAGGGCGGGAGTATACTGCATTTGTCCCCGTCCGTCAGCATTGCGCGCGGCGCGCCGGCGTGCGCAATCCATCGTCGGTCAGTTGCCCATCAGCGGGGCGGCGGTTGGTCCGCAGGCCGAAACACGGTAAATTACCTTTTCATTACTGACGAGCATTATTGACGAGCAAACCCATGGCAAACTGGCAGCAAAATGAACAACTGGCCGATATTACGGCGGATCTCCCGCGATTTTCCGATGCGCTTCAGCGCTTCACTGCGCGACTGGGACTGGAGATCGCCGGGCTCGACGCCGACCATATCTCCCTGCGCTGTCATCAGAATACCACTGCGGAACGCTGGCGCCGCGGTCTGGAGCAGTGCGGCACCCTGCTGTCGGAGAATATGATCAACGGCCGGCCCATTTGCCTGTTCAAACTGGCGGAGCCGGTCTGCGTGGCGCACTGGCGCTTCCATATCGTTGAGCTGCCGTGGCCGGGTGAAAAGCGTTATCCCCATGAAGGCTGGGAGCATATCGAAATCGTCCTGCCCGGCGATCCGGCAACCTTAAATGCCCGCGCTCTGGCGCTGCTGGCCGATGACGGACTCAGCCAGCCGGGGATCGTGGTCAAAACCAGCTCGCCGAAAGGGGAGCATGAGCGCCTGCCGAATCCTACCCTGGCGGTGACCGACGGCAGCGTGACGGTCAAATTTCATCCATGGTCTATTGAACAAATCGTCGCCAGCGAGCAAGCCGATACGTAACAGTGTGAAGCCGCGCGGCGTCTGCCGCGTGAAATTGTGACATGCTGCAAAGGTTGTCTGGATCAGGGAGAGAGGAATGGCGGTACTGGAAGTGTGTTGCTACAGCGTGGCGTGCGCCCGGGAGGCTGAGCGCTACGGCGCCGATCGTATTGAGCTCTGCGCCGCGCCGCAGGAAGGGGGATTAACCCCCTCTTATGGGGTGCTGGTCTCGGCCCGCGAGGCGATTACTCTCCCGGTGCATCCGATCGTTCGCCCGCGCGGCGGCGATTTCTGCTACACCGAGGAAGAGTTCGCCGCGATGCTTAACGATATTCGCATGGTGCGGGATCTGGGCTTTCCCGGGCTGGTGACCGGCGTGCTGGATGCTGATGGCCAGGTCGATATCCCGCGGATGAAAAAAATAATGGCCGCGGCGGGGCCGCTGGCGGTGACCTTTCATCGCGCGTTCGATCTGTGCGCTGACCCGCGTCAGGCCTGGAAAACGCTGGGTGAGCTGGGGGTCAAACGTATCCTGACTTCCGGTCAGCAATCCTCGGCGGAGAAAGGTATTTCATTAATTACGGAACTTATTGCCGCAGGGGATACTCCAATCATTATGGCCGGTGCGGGAGTCCGCGCCGCGAACCTGCCGCTGTTTCTGCAGGCGGGGGTGAAAGAGGTCCATAGCTCTGCTGGCCACTGGTTGCCGTCGGAAATGCGCTTTCGTCATCCGGGCGTTTCGATGTCAGCCGATCCCGATGCCGATGAATACAGACGCTACGCCGTGAATGGCGCAGCGGTGGCGGAGATGAAAAGGATTATCTCCGCCTGGAGAAGTTAAACGGTTTTTTGCTGCACATCATGTCGCCCAATATGATGATTGCCCGTACCAGGCCCCTGCCCATTAAACAGGGGCCTTTTTTTATCTCGCTTTTTTCGCCAGCGACTGCTGGGTTTCCGGTTTGGTGGCAATGATCACAGCTCGTAATGGCGCCGGATAGCCTTCCACCGTTTTGCGCTGATCCTGTGGGTCGAGGAAATCGGCCAGCGATTCGGTCGTCATCCATTCGGTGCGTCGCTGCTCCTCTGTCGAGGTGACGCAGGCGTCGACGATACGCACGTCAATAAACCCGCACTTCTCCAGCCACATTTTCAGGGCCGCCGCTGAGGGGATAAAATAGACGTTGCGCATTTGCGCATAGCGGTCGCCCGGAACCAGCACCGTATTTTCATCTCCTTCAACCACCAGCGTCTCCAGCACCAGCTCGCCCCCTGGCGCCAGCTGATCTTTCAGCTGCCACAGATGGTCCAGCGGCGAGCGGCGGTGGTAGAGCACGCCCATCGAGAACACGGTGTCGAAGGCCTCCAGCGCCGGCAGCTGCTCAATGCCCAGCGGCAGCAAATGCGCCCGCTGGTCGTTACCGAGCAGCTTACGCACCGCTTCAAACTGGCACAGGAACAGCTGGGTGGGATCGATACCGACCGCCAGATGTGCGCCGGCGCCGATCATCCGCCACATGTGATAGCCGCTGCCGCAGCCCACGTCGAGGATAGTCCGGCCAGTGAGATCGGACAGGTGCGGCAGAACGCGCTCCCATTTCCAGTCGGATCGCCATTCGGTATCGATATTGATGCCGTACAGCGAATAAGGGCCTTTGCGCCACGGCATCAGGTTTTTAAGCAGATTTTCGATCCGCCGCTGATGGCCTTCGCTGAGCGGCGTTTCGCTCTCGGCGGTGACGCTGTGCAGAAGATCCAGACGCCAGGGCGTTAGCTCCGGCAGAAATTCTACGGCGCGCTCCCATTCACGAAACTTGCCGTGCAGGGCATCGCGCTGCCAGGCGGCTACCTGGGCAGGCAGCGTCTCCAGCCAGTGAGACAGCGGGCTTTTGGCGATCAGCTGATAGAAGTTACTGAAGTCGATCATGCCTGCTCCCCGGCTTTCACGGCCACTAGCGAGCCAAAGTTAAAGCACTGGAACCACAGTTCGGCATGTTCAAACCCAGCCTGACGCAGTCGGGCTTTATGGGTTTCGACGGAGTCCGTCAGCATCACATTTTCCAGCATGCTGCGTTTCTGGCTGATCTCCAGTTCGCTGTAGCCGTTGGCGCGCTTAAAGTCATGATGCATATTGAACAACAGTTCGCCAACGTGGGCGTCTTCGAAGCTGAATTTTTCCGAGAGCACCAGCGCGCCGCCCGGATTCAGCCCCTGATAGACTTTGTTGAGGATCGCCTGGCGATCGCCCGGCTCAAGGAACTGAATAGTAAAGTTCAGGATCACCAGCGAGGCGTTTTCAATGGTCACGTCGCGGATATCCCCTTCAATCACTTCGACCGGCGTCGGCGCTTTATAAGCGTCAATATGGCGACGGCAGCGCTCCACCATCGCGGGCGAGTTATCGATAGCGATAATGCGACAGCCCGGATGGCTAATATTGCGGCGCACGGAGAGGGTGGCGGCGCCCAGCGAACAGCCAAGATCGTAAACCTGAGTGTTGGGCTGAACGAAGCGCTCGGCCAGCATGCCGATCATCGAGATGATATTGGAGTAGCCGGGCACAGAACGCTGGATCATATCGGGGAAGACTTCAGCAACCCGTTCATCAAAGGTCCAGTCGCCGAGGCTGGCAATCGGCGCGGAAAAAAGCGTATCGCGGTGAGACATAACGTTAAACCCGAAAAAACGAAAACGGCGTATTGTGCGCTAACGGAGGGAGAAAACCAACTCCCAGGGCATATACCAAAGATTGGCCAGCACCATTAGCAACAACGCGCACCAGGTGGCGCTCATGCCGGAGCGGCGCCAGTAGTAGACGCGGTGATGAAAGCCCCAGGAGTGCATCAGTCGCCCGACAATCAATAAAATCCCGCAAACGTGCACCATCCAGGTCTGAGCGCCGTTCATCTCCATAAATAACAGCAAAATGAGGCCAATCGGCACATATTCGACGGCATTGCCGTGAACGCGGATGGCAACCTGCAGCTCGCTAAAGCCGCCGTCACCGTAGCCTACATGGTATTGGGTGCGCAGACGCACCACGTCAAATGAGAACTTCACTAACAATAACGCACCTAAAACGGCATACAGCGCGCTGACCATACGAAAACTCCCTTTAACTCTGGCAGATGGCTCCGGATATGATAGCAGGATATCAGAAAAGAGAAGATTGCTGCGGAATCGACGGCGCATTTCCTGCCGCCGGCAGGGCAGCGCGCAGGTCACCCCACAGGGTATCCACCAGCGCCGGGGCGAAAGCAATGTCCGGGGTATGCAGGAACAACCACGGGGTCCCCGACTGATGCCACTTCGCCAGGGTCTGAAGCCAGACGCGAAACAGTTCCCGGTTATGGGCCATATCGTCACCGCCGATAAAGCGCACCATTGGCTGCCGGGCGGTCATCACCGCATGTACCGGCACCTTCGGTTTCTTTTGTTGGGCATCGATCATCGCCGGACTGGTGGCCGCAGCGCTATGGACCGGGCGGCTGTCGAGGATCACGCGGTTGACGTTACGCTCGTGCAGCCCGCGGTTGAGCTGCTGTTCCGCTTCCCCTTTGGCGAAAAACTCGGGATGACGAACTTCGACGCCGTAGGTGAAATCCTTCGGCAGTCCGTCGAGAAAATGCCATAGCGCGGGGAGATCGCGAGGACCGAACGTCGCCGGCAGCTGCAGCCAGTACTGGCCGATGCGCGAGGCCAGCGGCGCCAGGCGGGCAAAAAATTCACTGCTTAACTCGTCGCAATGGCGCAGGGCGGCCTGGTGCGAGATGGTGGCCGGAAATTTGAAGCAGAAGCGGAAGTCATCGTGAGTCTGTTCGTACCAGCGGGCGACAATCTCCGGCTTTGGTAGCGCATACAGGGTGGTGTTGCCCTCCACACAGTTAAAGTGGCGGGCGTACTCTTCAAGGCTGGTGATGCCAAGGCGCACCCATTTCGGGTGCGACCACTGGGGAAGCCCAATATAAATCATAGCGCCGTGAGGATCTCCTCGGTACTGCGCACCCGGCCGATGCGCGGGAAAATATGCGTCATACTGCCCTGATGCTGCTCGGCGGAGGCGGCGCTGCAGGCATCTTCGGCGATGACCAGGTTAAAACCCAGCTCCCAGGCATTGCGGGCGGTGGATTCGACGCCGATGTTGGTGGAGATGCCGCAGAGAATAATGGTGTCGATCCCGCGGCGGCGCAGCTGAAGCTCAAGGTCGGTGCCATAGAACGCGCCCCACTGGCGTTTGGTCACTTCGATATCGCTCTCCTGCTTACCCAGCGTGGCCGGGTAGGTCCACCAGTTTTCGGGCAGCGTATGCGCCCCGGCCTGAGCGTCGACAGGCTGTTTCAGCGCTTCGGCGAAATCGGCCGACCAGCCAACGCGGACCATGATGACCGGCGAACCCTGTTGCCGGCACTTGTCTGCCAGGCGAGCGGCGCGCGCCACCACCTCGTCAGCCCGATGCGGGCCGCCGGCGAAAGGCAGAATGCCTTCCTGCAGATCGATTACCACCAGCGCCGTGTTTTTTGCATTGAGTTCTAACATGGTATCCCCGTATCTTCATCTGTTGTCAGGCGGCTACAATACCTTTGCGGCTTCAGCAAAAGAGTAACAAATTTTGTTAATTTATGTGAGTGTGGACGTTAAGCGCGCAGCAAAGCAGCGTACATCGTGCGTCGGACTTATCGAACGACAGAATTTCCAGTATAATAGCCGCCTTTTTTCATTCAGTTGTGACATCAGCTAAAGCTGCGACCTCGTCGCCTGCAGGGCAGACGACAATCCGCCGACGGCTAAGTTAAGGGATATCTCATGCGTACAGAATATTGCGGACAGCTTCGACAGTCCCACGTTGGGCAGCAGGTGACTCTGTGTGGTTGGGTCAACCGCCGTCGCGATCTCGGTAGCCTCATTTTTATCGATATGCGCGACCGCGAAGGCATCGTTCAGGTGTTTTTCGATCCGGATCGTGCGGATGCGTTGAAGTTAGCCTCTGAACTGCGTAATGAGTTCTGCATTCAGGTCACTGGCACCGTTCGCGCGCGTGAAGAGAAAAACATCAACGCGGACATGGCCACCGGCGCTATCGAAGTGCTGGCTTCCGATCTGACGATCATTAACCGCTCAGAATCGCTGCCGCTGGACTCCAATCACGTCAACACCGAAGAAGCGCGTCTGAAATACCGCTACCTCGACCTGCGTCGTCCGGAGATGGCGCAGCGCCTGAAAACCCGCGCGAAAATTACCAGCTTTGTGCGCCGCTTTATGGACGACCATGGCTTCCTCGACATCGAAACCCCGATGCTGACTAAAGCCACCCCGGAAGGCGCCCGCGATTACCTCGTGCCTTCCCGCGTGCACAAAGGCAAATTCTACGCGTTGCCGCAGTCGCCGCAGCTGTTCAAACAGCTGCTGATGATGTCCGGCTTCGATCGCTACTATCAGATCGTCAAATGCTTCCGCGATGAAGACCTGCGTGCCGACCGTCAGCCTGAATTCACCCAGATCGACGTGGAAACCTCCTTTATGACCGCGCCGCAGGTGCGTGAGATCATGGAGGCGATGGTGCGTCAGCTGTGGCTGGAAGTGAAAGGCGTCGACCTGGGCGAGTTCCCGATCATGACCTTCGCCGAAGCCGAACGTCGCTATGGCTCCGATAAACCGGATCTGCGTAACCCGATGGAGCTGGTGGACGTCGCCGACCTGCTGAAGTCTGTGGAATTCGCGGTCTTTGCCGGCCCGGCCAACGATCCGAAAGGGCGCGTGGCGGCCCTGCGCGTCCCGGGCGGGGCCTCTCTGACCCGCAAGCTGATTGACGAATACGGCAACTTTGTGAAGATCTACGGCGCGAAAGGGCTGGCCTATATTAAAGTGACCGAGCGTGCCAAAGGCATGGACGGGATCAACAGCCCGGTGGCCAAATTCCTGACCGCTGAAATCGTGGAAGCGATCCTTGACCGCACCGGCGCGCAGGATGGAGACATGATCTTCTTCGGCGCCGACAACAAGAAAGTAGTGGCCGACGCGCTGGGCGCGCTGCGTCTGAAGCTGGGTAAAGACCTGAGCCTGACTGACGAGAGCAAATGGGCGCCGCTGTGGGTGATCGACTTCCCGATGTTCGAAGACGACGGCGAAGGCGGCCTGACGGCGATGCACCATCCGTTCACCTCGCCGAAAGATATGACCGCGGATGAGCTGAAAGCCGCCCCGGAAGAGGCCGTGGCCAACGCCTACGATATGGTCATTAACGGTTATGAAGTCGGCGGCGGTTCGGTGCGTATCCACCGCGGCGAGATGCAGCAGACCGTATTTGGTATTCTGGGCATTAACGAACAGGAACAGCGTGAGAAATTCGGCTTCCTGCTGGATGCGCTGAAGTACGGTACGCCGCCGCATGCAGGTCTGGCCTTCGGTCTTGACCGTCTGACCATGCTGCTGACCGGTACCGATAACATCCGCGACGTTATCGCTTTCCCGAAAACCACCGCGGCCGCCTGCCTGATGACCGAAGCGCCAAGCTTCGCCAATCCTGCGGCGCTCGGTGAACTGGGTATTCAGGTTGTGGAGAAAGAGGCAAAAGCGTCTCTGGAGAACAAGTAATATGTCATTTAAGCTGCCCGTTTCGGTGCTGGTGGTGATTTACGCCGAAGATACGAAACGGGTGCTGATGTTGCAGCGGCGCGACGATCCCGCGTTCTGGCAGTCGGTCACCGGCAGCCTGGAAGCTGGAGAGACCGCGCTGCAGGCCGCCGCGCGTGAAGTAAAGGAAGAGGTCGCCATTGACGTTGCCTGCGAGCAACTGACCTTAATCGACTGTCAGCGCACGGTGGAGTTCGAGATATTTTCTCATTTGCGTCATCGCTATGCGCCGGGTGTAGAGCGCAATACGGAATTCTGGTTCTGTCTTGCGCTGCCTCATGAGCGGGAGATTACTTTCACCGAACATCTGGCCTATCGCTGGGTCAGCGCGACGGAAGCCGCTGCGCTGACCAAGTCGTGGAGCAACCGGCAGGCGATTGAAGAATTTGTAATTAACGCCGCCTGAAAGGGCGCGCTTTTTGGAGAGTTTTTTATGGCAGGTCATAGTAAATGGGCCAACACCAAACACCGCAAAGCGGCACAGGATGCCAAACGCGGTAAAATCTTTACGAAAATCATTCGCGAGCTGGTCACCGCCGCGCGTCTGGGCGGCGGCGATCCGGCTTCCAACCCGCGTCTGCGTGCGGCCGTTGATAAAGCGCTGTCTAACAACATGACTCGCGACACCCTGAACCGCGCCATCGCGCGCGGCGTCGGCGGCGATGAAGACGCGAACATGGAAACCATCATTTATGAAGGCTACGGTCCTGGCGGCACCGCGGTGATGGTGGAATGTCTGTCCGACAACCGTAACCGTACCGTTGCGGAAGTGCGTCACGCCTTCACCAAAACCGGGGGTAACCTCGGCACCGATGGTTCCGTCTCCTACCTGTTCAGCAAGAAAGGCGTTATCTCCTTCGAGAAAGGCGATGAAGACACTATCATGGAAGCGGCGCTGGAAGCAGGCGCAGAAGACGTGGTGACCTATGACGACGGCGCCATCGACGTCTACACCGCCTGGGAAGAGATGGGCGCTGTGCGCGACGCGCTGGAAGCCGCCGGCCTGAAAGCCGACGCTGCCGAAGTCTCAATGATTCCGTCCACCAAAGCGGATATGGATGCCGAGACGGCGCCGAAGCTGCTGCGTCTGATCGATATGCTCGAAGACTGCGACGACGTGCAGGAAGTGTACCATAACGGCGAGATCTCCGACGAGGTCGCAGCCACCCTGTGATGCAGCCGCATCCACGGTTAACCGGAGGCGCGTGATGGCTATTATTCTCGGCATTGACCCGGGGTCGCGCGTTACCGGTTATGGCGTGATCCGCCAGGTTGGGCGGCAGCTGAGCTACCTGGGCAGCGGATGCATCCGCACCAAAGTGGACGATCTGCCGTCGCGGCTGAAGCTGATCTACGCCGGGGTGACGGAGATCATCACCCAGTTCCAGCCCGACTATTTCGCCATTGAGCAGGTCTTTATGGCCAAGAATGCCGACTCGGCGTTAAAGCTCGGGCAGGCGCGCGGGGTGGCGATCGTCGCAGCGACCAATCAGGCGCTGCCGGTGTTTGAATACGCCGCCCGTCAGGTCAAGCAGACCGTGGTCGGGATTGGCAGCGCCGAAAAGAGCCAGGTCCAGCATATGGTGCGCACCTTGCTCAAGCTGCCCGCCAATCCGCAGGCGGATGCGGCGGATGCGCTGGCGATTGCCATCACCCATTGCCATGTCAGCCAGAATGCCGCTCAGATCAGCGAGACCCGGCTCAATCTGGCGCGGGGGCGCTTACGATAATCGCAAATCAGGCTGGATATCTATCCAGCCTTTTTTTATGATACCGCCAGATACTTAGACCATAACGCAGGAGCCCCACGTGATAGGCAGACTCAGAGGCATCATTCTCGAAAAACAACCCCCGCTGGTGTTGCTGGAAACGGCGGGCGTCGGCTATGAAGTGCATATGCCAATGACCTGCTTCTATGAGCTGCCGGAGGCCGGGCAGGAGGCGATCGTCTTCACCCACTTTGTGGTGCGTGAAGATGCCCAGCTGCTGTATGGGTTTAACAACAAACAGGAACGTACCCTGTTTAAAGAGTTGATTAAAACCAACGGCGTGGGGCCCAAGCTGGCGCTGGCGATCCTCTCCGGCATGTCGGCGCAGCAGTTCGTCAACGCCGTTGAACGGGAAGAGGTCGCCTCGCTGGTGAAGCTGCCGGGGATTGGCAAAAAAACCGCTGAACGTCTGATCGTTGAGATGAAAGATCGCTTCAAAGGGCTGCACGGCGACCTGTTCACCCCGGCGGCCGATCTGGTGCTGACCTCGCCGGCAGGCCCAACGGCGGACGATGCCGAGCAGGAAGCGGTTGCCGCGCTGGTCGCGCTGGGCTATAAACCGCAGGAGGCCAGCCGGATGGTCAGCAAGATCGCGCGTCCGGACGCCAACAGTGAAACGCTAATTCGCGAAGCGCTGCGCGCTGCGTTGTGAGGTAAAGGATGATTGAAGCAGACCGGCTGGTATCGGCAGACAGCAGCGGCTTTGAAGAGGCCGCTGACCGCGCCATCCGCCCAAAATTGCTGGCAGAGTATGTCGGCCAGCCGCAGGTGCGTTCGCAGATGGAGATCTTTATCCAGGCGGCGAAGCTGCGCGGCGACGCCCTCGATCACCTGCTGATTTTTGGCCCGCCAGGGTTGGGGAAAACCACCCTGGCCAATATCGTCGCCAATGAAATGGGGGTGAATCTGCGTACCACCTCCGGCCCGGTGCTGGAGAAGGCGGGCGATCTCGCCGCGATGCTCACCAACCTCGAACCGCACGATGTTCTGTTTATCGATGAGATCCATCGCCTCTCGCCGGTGGTGGAAGAGGTGCTCTATCCGGCAATGGAAGACTACCAGCTGGATATTATGATTGGCGAAGGTCCCGCGGCGCGTTCCATCAAGATCGATCTGCCGCCGTTTACCCTGATCGGCGCCACCACCCGCGCCGGTTCGTTGACCTCGCCGCTGCGCGACCGCTTTGGCATCGTGCAGCGTCTGGAGTTCTATCAGATCCCCGATCTGCAGCATATTGTCAGCCGCAGCGCCCGCCATATGGGGCTGGAGATGAGCGACGAGGGCGCGCTGGAAGTAGCCCGCCGTTCACGCGGCACGCCGCGCATTGCCAACCGTCTGCTGCGCCGGGTGCGTGACTTTGCTGAAGTGCGCCACGACGGCACCATCTCCGCCGATATTGCCGCCCAGGCGCTGGATATGCTTAACGTCGATGCGGAAGGGTTCGACTATATGGACCGTAAGCTGCTGCTGGCGGTGATAGATAAGTTCTTTGGCGGTCCGGTGGGGCTGGATAACCTCGCCGCCGCGATTGGCGAAGAGCGGGAAACCATTGAAGATGTACTGGAGCCCTACTTAATTCAGCAGGGCTTTCTGCAGCGTACGCCGCGGGGAAGAATGGCGACGGTGCGCGCCTGGAATCATTTCGGGATTACGCCGCCGGAAATGCCGTAGCGCGTTGCGGTTGAGCAGTTCATGGTGAAGCCCGGTCAGCAGCGTGACCGGGCTTTTTCATTTTCAGCTGGCGGCTTTTTTCGTCATGCTGAGAATAAACAGCACCGCGGCGCAGAGCACCACCGACGGCCCGGCCGGGGTATCATAGAAAGCCGAGAAGGTTAACCCGCCGGTAACGGCCAGCATGCCCACGCCCACCGCCACGGCGGCCATCTGCTCCGGCGTACGGGCAAAACGGCGGGCGGTGGCGGCCGGGATAATCAGCAGGGAAGTAATGATCAGCGCCCCGACGAACTTCATCGCCACGCCGATAGTCAGGGCGGTGACCAGCATCAACAGCAGCTTGACCCGCTGCAGCTTCACGCCGTCGACAAACGCCAGGTCCGGACTGATGGTCATCGCCAACAGATTCCGCCACTGCCAGAGCAGAATGCCAATCACAATCACCACGCCAATGGCAATGGCGATCAGGTCCTGCGGCGTAACCGCCAGCAGATCGCCGAACAGGTACGCCATCAGATCGACGCGGACGTTAGACATCAGACTGACCACCACCAGCCCCAGGGACAGCGCGCTGTGCGCCATGATGCCCAGCAGGGTATCGATCGCCAGATGCGGTCGTTTTTCCAGCCACACCAGCCCGCCAGCCAGCAGCAGGGTCACGGCGATAACCGCATAGAACGGATTGACGTTAAGCAATAAACCGAAAGCGACGCCGAGCAGAGACGCATGCGCCAGCGTGTCGCCGAAATAAGACATGCGGCGCCAGACCACAAAGGAGCCCAGCGGACCAGCGGCGCAGGCCAGCATCATCCCGGCAAGCCAGCCAGGTAACAGAAGTTCAATCATTAGCGGCTGTTTCCCCGACGCAGTACAATTCGCCCCTGAAGGTCGTGGCGGTGATTATGGTGGTGGCGGTATATCCCCAGCTGTTCCGCGCCGCGCGGGCCGAACATGGAGATAAACTCCGGGTGCATGGAGACCACCTCCGGTGCGCCAGAGCAGCAGATATGCTGGTTCAGGCACAAAACTTCGTCGGTTTTGGCCATCACCAGATGCAGATCGTGGGATACCATTAGCACCGCGCAGTCCAGTTCATGGCGCAGCTGGTTGATAAGATCGTAGAGCGCCACCTGGCCGTTGACGTCAACACCCTGGGTCGGTTCATCCAGCACCAGCAGCTGCGGACGGTTGAGCAGGGCGCGGGCCAGCAGTACGCGCTGCGTTTCACCGCCGGAGAGCTTTTGCATCGGCGCATCGATCAGATGCCCCGCCTGCACGCGCTTCAGCGCCGGCAGGATGTCGTCTTTACGGGTGCCCGGGCGCAAACGCAGGAAGCGGCTAACGGTCAGCGGCAGCGTGGCGTCCAGATGCAGTTTCTGCGGCACATAGCCGATGCGCAGGCGTGCGTCACGCTTGATAACACCCTCTGTCGGTGCTACCAGCCCGAGAACCACCCGCACAAGGGTCGATTTGCCGGCGCCGTTGGGGCCCAGCAGGGTTAAGATTTTGCCTGGCGTGAGAGCCAGCGAGATGTCAGACAACACGCGGCGTTGGCCAAAGGCCACCGAGACATTTTCCAGCGTTACAAGGTTTGTCATAGTAATTTAGGGGTTGCACAAGCTAGTGAATGTTATAATATCACATCACACTCACTTATTTCGATGACTAGACGCATTATGTTACATAAAAATACGCTTCTTTGCGCTGGACTTGGCGCTGTTTTTTTGTTCGCGCAGGTACCGCTGGCCAGCGCCGCCGTGGTGACTTCTATGAAACCGCTGGGCTTTATCGCGGCGGCCATCGCCGATGGGGTGACCGAGACCCAGGTGCTGCTGCCCGATGGCGCCTCCGAGCATGATTATTCCCTCCGTCCTTCTGATGTAAAACGCTTACAGAACGCAGACTTAGTGGTGTGGATTGGTCCGGAAATGGAAGCCTTTATGGATAAGTCGACGCAAAGCATTGCGGCGAATAAAAAGGTGACGATTGCCGAGCTGGATGGGGTCAAACCGCTGCTCATCACCGGGGCGGACGACGATGACGATCACCATGGTCATGACCATGGCGCAGCAGAAAAAGGTGACGGCGATCACCATCACGGTATTTACAATATGCATCTGTGGTTATCCCCAGAGATAGCGCGGCTTTCGGCGGTTGCAATCCACGATAAATTATTGGAACTTATGCCGCAGAGTCGAGCCAAACTCGACAGCAACCTGCAGCAGTTCGAGACCGCGCTGGCGGCGACCGACAAGCAGGTGAGCAATGAGCTGGCACCGCTGAAAGGGAAGGGCTATTTCGTTTTTCATGACGCCTACGGTTACTTTGAAAAACACTACGGTTTGACCTCGCTGGGGCACTTTACCGTCAACCCTGAAATACAGCCCGGTGCGCAGCGTTTACACGAAATCAGAACACAACTGGTTGAGCAGAAAGCCACTTGCGTTTTTGCTGAGCCACAGTTCAGGCCAGCGGTTATCGAAGCTGTTGCCCGGGGCACGTCTGTGCGCATGGGGACCCTGGATCCACTGGGGACAGGAATTACGCTGGGTAAAACGAGTTACCCGCAATTCCTCACCCAACTGGCGAATCAGTATTCGAGCTGCCTGAAAGGAGATTAACGAGGAAGTGAATACGTGCAACAGATAGCCCGCGCTGTCACTCAGGCATTCAACAATCTGCCACGACCTCATCGCGTTATGCTGGGGTCGCTTAGCGTTCTTACCTTAGCGGTCGCCGTCTGGCGACCCTACATTTACCACCCGGAATCCGCCCCCATCGTCAGAACCATTGAACTGGAAAAAAGCGAGATCCGCTCCCTGCTGCCGGAAGCCTCCGAGCCGATCGACCAGGCCCCGCAGGAAGAAGAAGTCATTCCTCAGGATGAGCTCGACGAAAAAGCCGATAGCGATGCCGGCGGGCACGAATACGTGGTGTCGACCGGCGATACGCTCAGCAGTATTCTGAACCAGTACGGTATCGATATGGGCGATATCGCCCAGCTTTCCTCCGCCGATAAAGAGCTGCGCAACCTGAAGATTGGCCAGCAGCTCTCCTGGACCCTGACCGCCGACGGCGATCTGCAGAGCTTGACCTGGGAGATGTCCCGCCGCGAGACCCGCACCTATACCCGTGTGGATAACGGTTTTAAAATGAGCAGCGAGCTGCAGAAAGGCGATTGGGTCAACAGCGTGCTGAAGGGCACCGTCGGCGCCAGCTTTGTCTCCAGCGCGCGTGATGCCGGGCTGACCAGCACGGAAATCAACGCGGTGATCAAGGCCATGCAGTGGCAGATGGATTTCCGTAAGCTGAAGAAAGGCGACGAATTCTCGGTATTGATGTCGCGCGAAATGCTCGACGGCAAACGTGAGCAAAGCCAGTTACTCGGCGTGCGTCTTCGCTCTGACGGTAAGGATTACTATGCCATTCGCGCCGAAGACGGCAAATTCTACGACCGCAACGGGACGGGTCTGGCGAAGGGCTTTATGCGCTTCCCAACGGCGCGTCAGTTCCGCGTCTCCTCTAACTTTAATCCGCGTCGTCTGAACCCAGTCACCGGCCGCGTCGCGCCGCACCGTGGCGTCGATTTCGCGATGCCGCAGGGAACGCCAGTGCTGGCGGTGGGCGATGGTGAAGTAGTCGTGGCCAAACGCAGCGGCGCTGCCGGGTATTACGTCGCGATCCGCCACGGTCGCACCTATACCACTCGCTACATGCACCTGCGTAAGCTGTTAGTGAAGCCGGGGCAGAAAGTGAAGCGCGGGGATCGCATTGCGCTGTCGGGGAATACCGGACGCTCTACCGGGCCACACCTGCACTACGAAGTGTGGATCAACCAGCAGGCGGTCAACCCGCTGACGGCTAAGCTGCCGCGTACCGAAGGGCTGAGCGGTTCCGACCGGACCGACTATCTGGCGCAGGTCAAAGAGGTCGTTCCGCAGCTGCGGTTTGACTAACCACCGGTCAGTGGAAAGCCGGTGCCCCAGGGCGCCGGCTTTTTCTTTTGTAGGATACCCGACGTCTCGCTACACTATCCCATTATCTTGATTAAGCAGTCGATCTGCGGATTGGGCATGGAAACGAAAAAAAATATTATTGAGTTTATCCCTAAGTTTGAAAAATCCTTTTTACTGCCGCGCTACTGGGGCGCCTGGCTGGGGGTCTTTGCCTTCGCCGGTATTGCGCTGACGCCGCCATCCTTTCGCGATCCGCTCCTCGGCAAACTCGGTCGTCTGGTGGGGCGTCTGGCGAAAAGCTCGCGCCGCCGGGCGCAGATTAATTTGCTGTACTGCTTCCCGGAAAAAAGCGAGTACGAGCGGGAAGCGATTATCGACGCCATGTATGCCTCGGCGCCGCAGGCGATGGTGATGATGGCCGAGCTGGGCCTGCGCGATCCGCAGAAAATCCTTGCCCGCGTTGACTGGCAGGGGAAAGCGATCATCGACGAGATGCAGCGCAATAATGAGAAGGTGATTTTTCTCGTTCCGCATGCATGGGGTGTGGATATCCCGGCGATGCTGATGGCCTCCGGCGGGCAGAAGATGGCGGCGATGTTCCATAACCAGGGTAACCCGGTGTTCGATTACGTGTGGAATACCGTGCGTCGTCGTTTTGGCGGGCGTATGCACGCGCGCAACGATGGGATCAAACCGTTTATTCAGTCGGTGCGCCAGGGCTACTGGGGCTACTATCTGCCCGATCAGGATCACGGCGCCGAACACAGCGAGTTTGTGGATTTCTTTGCTACCTACAAGGCCTCGCTGCCGGCGATTGGCCGCTTAATGAAAGTGTGCCGCGCCCGCGTCGTACCGCTGTTCCCGGTCTACGATGGCAAGACGCACCGCCTGACGGTGCTGGTGCGCCCGCCGATGGACGATCTGCTGGACGCTGACGATACGACCATCGCCCGGCGGATGAACGAAGAAGTGGAAGTGTTTGTTAAGCCGCACACCGAGCAGTATACCTGGATCCTGAAGCTGCTGAAAACGCGCAAGCCGGGTGAAATCGAGCCCTATAAACGCAAAGAGCTGTTCCCGAAAAAGAAATAAAAAAAGCCTCCGTCAGGAGGCTTTTTTATCTCTACCGTGCTTACTCGACGGTGAGGATACGGGTGGTGTTGGTGCTGCCGATGGTGCTCATCACGTCACCCTGGGTCACGACCACGAGGTCGCCGGAGACCAGATAGCCTTTGTCCCGCAGCAGATTGACGGCGTCGTGCGCGGCGGCCACCCCGTCATTCTGGCTGTCGAAGAACACCGGCGTCACCCCGCGGTAGAGGGCGGTCAGGTTCAGGGTGCGCTCGTGGCGGGAGAGGGCGAAAATCGGCAGACCGGAGCTAATGCGCGAAGTCATCAGCGCGGTACGGCCCGATTCGGTCATGGTGATGATGGCGGTGATGCCTTTCAGGTGGTTGGCGGCATACATCGCCGACATGGCAATCGCTTCTTCCACGTTGTCGAACTGGACGTCCAGACGGTGTTTGGAGACGTTGAGGCTAGGGATTTTTTCCGCGCCCAGACACACGCGCGCCATCGCGGCCACGGTTTCCGAAGGATACTGACCGGCAGCGGTCTCCGCGGAGAGCATCACCGCATCGGTACCATCCAGCACGGCGTTGGCCACGTCCATCACTTCCGCGCGAGTCGGCATCGGGTTGGTGATCATCGACTCCATCATCTGGGTGGCGGTAATGACGGAACGGTTCAGCTGACGGGCACGACGGATCAGCGCTTTCTGGATGCCCACCAGCTCAGGATCGCCGATCTCGACGCCGAGGTCGCCACGGGCAACCATTACCACATCGGAGGCGAGGATCACGTCGTCCATCGCATCCTGATCGCAAACCGCTTCGGCACGCTCAACTTTGGCGACGATTTTCGCATCGCAGCCGGCATCGCGCGCCAGGCGACGGGCGTAGTTCAGGTCTTCGCCGCAGCGCGGGAAAGAGACGGCCAGGTAGTCGACGCCGATTTTAGCGGCGGTGACGATATCAGCTTTATCTTTGTCGGTCAGCGCTTCGGCAGACAGGCCGCCGCCCAGCTTGTTGATCCCTTTGTTGTTGGACAACGGGCCGCCGACGGTCACTTCAGTGAACACTTTCATCCCCTGAACTTCGAGGACTTTCAGCTGCACGCGACCATCGTCGAGCAATAAGATATCGCCCGGCACGACGTCCGCCGGCAGGCCTTTATAGTCGATCCCGACTTTCTCTTTGTCGCCTTCGCCTTTGCCAAGGTTTGCGTCGAGCAGGAATTTATCGCCGACGTTGAGGAAAATTTTGCCTTCTTTGAAGGTCGATACGCGAATTTTTGGTCCCTGGAGGTCGCCGAGGATGGCCACATGACGGCCCAGTTTTGCCGCAATCTCACGCACTTTGTCGGCACGGAGCTGATGATCTTCCGGGGTGCCGTGAGAGAAGTTCATACGTACTACGTTTGCGCCCGCGGCGATAACCTTTTCCAGGTTGTTATCGCGGTCAGTTGCCGGGCCTAAGGTAGTAACGATTTTGGTTCTGCGAAGCCTTCTGGACATGTAATACTCCGTTGACTGATACAACTTTGGTGTTGCGTGAACATGGATTCGGTAGCGCCAGCCTGCAACGTCGCACAGCCGGATCGTTATCGAAGGTGTAATGGGGTACTGCTTGTTATCAACTTTTATTGATTATCACTGGGTACGAATGGTTCTTTATCAAAACGCGATTCCTTCAGCGCTTCCTTGACCCTCTTCAAGTTATCTCTGAATTTTGCCCCCCGACGCAAGGTAAAGCCAGTCGCCAACACGTCAATGACGGTCAACTGGGCCAAGCGGGAGACCATCGGCATATAGATGTCGGTATCTTCCGGCACATCAAGGGTAATGGCGAGCGTGGCTTCCCTGGCTAGCGGCGTACCGGCGGAGGTGAGCGCGATCACCATGGCATCGTTTTCACGAGCCAGCTGCGCCAGCTCCACCAGGCTCTTGGTTCTTCCGGTATGCGAGATAATCACCACCACATCATCGTCATCGCAATTCATACAGCTCATGCGTTGCAGGACAATGTCGTCGGAATAGATGACCGGCACGTTAAAGCGGAAAAATTTGTTCATCGCGTCGTGAGCGACCGCCGCTGAGGAGCCGAGGCCGAAAAAGGCGATTTTTTTGGCCTGAGTCAGCAGATCCACCGCGCGATTTACCGCCGACATGTCGAGAGAATGGTGCACCTGATCTAAACTCGCCATGGCCGATTCGAATATTTTTCCCGTGTATGACTCAACGCTGTCGTCTTCATCGACATTCCGGTTAACATAGAGCGTGCCGTGCGCGAGGCTCTGGGCCAGATGCAGTTTGAAGTCAGGGAATCCGCGGGTTTCGAGACTACGGCAGAAGCGATTGACGGTCGGTTCGCTAACGCCGGCCTCAAGGGCGAGGGCGGCGATGCTCGAATGAATGGCCTGCTCGGGGGTGGCGAGGATCACTTCCGCCACTTTGCGTTCAGATTTGCTAAGGTGTTCCAGTCGGGACTGGATTTTTTCCAGCATGTTCATTAGTAACAGGGCGCTCATCAATGGAAACGATTTCATTAATGGGTGAAATCATTGGGCGTTTTAGCAAGAATATACCCCTCCGCAAGCGCAAGCGGTGAGGAATGACGTGAAATGATGTTGTTTTTTTTCATTACATGATCAGGGTCGTATTTTACTGACCTGAACCAGGTACAAACAACGAACAATAACGGCCGAATGCCCAAATCATCGCCGAATGTTTTCACCCTGTGCGGTTTTACCGCCGCAAACGAAGGGGAAGGCTTTCGGGAAATACGTAAACACAGTACAGTGCAGTGTAAGAAAATTACAAATATAGCCTGGCAAAAGCACCAGACTATCAACTGAGGAGAATGACATGGCGGTAACGCAAACGGCCCAGGCATGCGACCTGGTCATTTTCGGCGCGAAGGGCGACCTGGCGCGGCGTAAATTGTTGCCTTCCCTGTATCAGCTTGAAAAGGCGGGCCAGATCCACGCTGACACCAGAATCATTGGCGTCGGCCGTGCCGACTGGGATAAAGCGGCTTATACCAAAGTCGTGCGCGAAGCGCTGGAAACCTTCATGAAGGAAAAAATTGATGAAGGTTTGTGGGATACCCTGAGCGGACGCCTGGAGTTCTGTAATCTTGACGTCAATGACACCAGCGGCTTCACCCGCCTGGGTGAGATGCTGGATCAAAAGAACCGTGTCACCATCAACTATTTCGCTATGCCGCCGAGCACCTTTGGCGCGATCTGTAAAGGGCTGGGCGAAGCGAAGCTTAATGCCAAGCCTGCGCGCGTGGTCATGGAAAAACCGCTCGGCACCTCGCTGGAAACCTCCCGTGAAATCAACGACCAGGTCGGCGAGTTTTTTGAAGAGTGTCAGGTCTACCGTATCGACCACTATCTCGGTAAAGAGACGGTCCTCAACCTGCTGGCGCTGCGCTTCGCCAACTCCCTGTTCGTCAATAACTGGGACTGCCGCACCATCGATCACGTCGAAATCACCGTCGCGGAAGAGGTGGGTATTGAAGGGCGCTGGGGTTACTTCGACCAGGCCGGGCAGATGCGCGACATGATCCAGAACCACCTGCTGCAGATCCTGTGCATGATTGCCATGTCGCCGCCGTCCGATCTCAGCGCCGACAGCATCCGTGATGAAAAGGTCAAGGTGCTGAAATCCCTGCGCCGTATTGACCGCTCCAACGTGCGCGAGAAAACCGTTCGCGGCCAGTATACCGCCGGCTTTGCCCAGGGCAAAAAAGTGCCTGGCTATCTCGAAGAGGAGGGGGCCAACAAGACCAGCAACACCGAAACCTTCGTGGCGATCCGCGTCGATATCGATAACTGGCGCTGGGCTGGCGTACCGTTCTATCTGCGCACCGGCAAACGTCTGCCGACCAAATGCTCAGAGGTAGTGGTTTACTTCAAAACCCCGGAACTGAATCTGTTTAAAGAGACCTGGCAGGAGCTGCCGCAGAACAAGCTGACCATTCGCCTGCAGCCGGACGAAGGGGTAGATATCCAGGTACTGAACAAAGTGCCGGGCCTCGATCATAAACATAACCTGCAGATCACTAAACTGGATCTGAGCTACTCCGAAACCTTCAACCAGACGCATCTGGCCGATGCCTATGAACGTCTGCTGCTGGAGACCATGCGTGGCATCCAGGCGCTGTTCGTTCGCCGCGACGAAGTAGAAGAGGCGTGGAAATGGGTTGACTCCATTACCGAAGCCTGGGCAGCCGACCGCGATGCGCCGAAACCGTATCAGGCCGGGACCTGGGGACCGGTTGCGTCGGTGGCCATGATCACTCGCGACGGTCGTTCATGGAACGAGTTCGAGTAAGGCTGGAGGCTAATCCGTCAGGGTTATTTTACCGGTAACATGATCTGACGCAGAAAGTCGCACGCTTTTTAATCTTTTAAGCCCCGTGAGGATTCACCCACGGGGCTTTTTTTATTACACTGCCTGCAGACATTTTGCCCCTGAGCGCTGGTGTTTGTGGCCTTTACCACGTCAACACGTCATCACGCAGCGGCCGGACAGATAAAAATTTGAGGAGCCTTTATGAATTCGACAATGTTACGGGTAACAAATCGCATTATCGAACGGTCGCGTGACACCCGCGCGGCTTACCTCGCAAGGATTAACCAGGCCAAAACCGACACCGTGCATCGTGCGCAACTGGCCTGCGGCAATCTGGCTCACGGATTCGCGGCCTGCCAGGCTGACGACAAAGCCTCCCTGAAGAGCATGTTGCGCAACAACATTGCCATCATCACCTCCTACAACGACATGTTGTCCGCTCACCAGCCCTATGAACACTACCCGGAGATCATCCGCAAAGAGCTGCACAGCGCCAATGCGGTCGGCCAGGTCGCCGGCGGCGTGCCGGCGATGTGCGACGGCGTAACGCAGGGGCAGGACGGGATGGAGCTTTCACTCCTGAGCCGCGAGGTGATCGCTATGTCCGCCGCCATCGGCCTGTCGCATAACATGTTCGACGGGGCCCTGTATCTCGGGGTCTGCGATAAAATTGTTCCCGGTCTGACCATGGCGGCGCTCTCATTTGGCCATCTGCCGTCGGTCTTTATTCCCTCCGGTCCGATGGCCAGCGGCCTGCCGAATAAAGAGAAGGTTCGCATTCGCCAGCTGTATGCAGAAGGGAAAGTTGACCGTATGGCGCTCCTGGAGTCCGAAGCCGCCTCTTATCACGCGCCGGGGACCTGTACTTTCTACGGAACGGCGAACACCAACCAGATGGTGGTCGAATTTATGGGCATGCAGCTGCCGGGCTCGTCCTTTGTCCATCCGGATGCTCCGCTGCGGGAAGCACTGACCGCCGCCGCCGCGCGCCAGGTCACCCGCATGACCGGCAACGGCAATGAGTGGATGCCGCTGGGCAAAATGTTTGACGAAAAAGTGGTGGTCAACGGCATCGTGGCGCTGCTGGCGACCGGTGGCTCCACCAACCACACTATGCACCTGGTGGCGATGGCCCGCGCGGCGGGAATTATCATTAACTGGGACGATTTCTCCGACCTGTCAGACGTGGTGCCGCTGCTGGCGCGCCTCTATCCCAACGGCCCGGCGGATATCAACCACTTCCAGGCGGCAGGCGGCGTTCCGGTACTGGTGCGCGAGCTGCTGAAAGGCGGCCTGCTGCATGAGGATGTTCACACCGTGGCCGGCTTTGGCCTGTCGCGCTACACCCTGGAGCCATGGCTGAATAACGGCGAGCTGGACTGGCGCGAAGGGGCGACAGCGCCATTGGACGACCAGGTCATCGCGACCTTTGAAAAACCATTCTCCCGCCACGGCGGCACCAAGGTGCTGAGCGGCAACCTGGGACGCGCGGTGATGAAAACTTCGGCGGTCCCGGTGGAGAACCAGGTGATTGAAGCGCCGGCGGTGGTATTTGAGAGCCAGCACGACGTGTTGCCGGCCTTTGACGCGGGGCTGCTGGACAAAGACTGCGTGGTGGTGGTCCGTCATCAGGGGCCAAAAGCGAACGGGATGCCAGAATTACATAAACTTATGCCGCCACTTGGTGTATTATTGGACCGCCGTTTCAAAATAGCGCTGGTGACCGATGGCCGACTCTCTGGCGCCTCCGGTAAAGTTCCGTCAGCCATTCACGTCACGCCTGAAGCGTATGATGGCGGCTTGCTGGCGAAAGTGCGCGATGGCGATCTTATTCGCGTGAACGGACAGACGGGGGAACTGACGCTGCTGGTGGATGAGGCCGAACTGGCGGCGCGTCAGCCGCATATCCCTGACCTCAGCGCGTCGCGCGTGGGAACCGGTCGGGAGATGTTTGGGGCGCTGCGTGAGAAGCTCTCTGGCGCGGAGCAGGGCGCAACCTGCATCACTTTTTAAGACGATTTAATTTCTAGATCTGGCGAGAGAAAATCCTGATGAAAAACTGGAAAACAACAGCAGAAGCAATCCTCACCTCCGGTCCGGTTGTCCCGGTTATCGTAGTGAAAAAGCTGGAACACGCGGTACCGATGGCGAAAGCGCTGGTGGCGGGCGGCGTTCGCGTGCTGGAAGTTACCCTGCGCACCGAGTGCGCCCTGGAGGCGATCCGCGCGATTGCCAAAGAAGTTCCGGACGCGATTGTCGGCGCGGGCACGGTTACCAACGTTGAGCAGTTGAAAGCGGTAACGGAAGCCGGCGCGCAGTTCGCTATCAGCCCGGGTCTTACCGAATCCCTGCTGAAAGCGGCGACCGAAGACGGCACCATCCCGCTGATCCCGGGGATCAGCACGGTATCTGAGCTGATGCTGGGTATGCAGTATGGCCTGAAAGAGTTTAAATTCTTCCCGGCGGAAGCCAACGGCGGCGTGAAAGCCCTGCAGGCGATTGCGGGTCCGTTCGGCCACATTCGTTTCTGCCCGACCGGCGGTATCTCTCCGGCCAACTACCGTGACTACCTGGCGCTGAACAGCGTACTGTGCATCGGCGGTTCCTGGCTGGTGCCAGCCGACGCCCTCGAAGCCGGCGACTACGATCGCATCACCACCCTCGCGCGAGAAGCGGTGGAAGGCGCGAAATAAACCACGCCTCCAGGTCAACAACCCGGTCTGCGGCAACGCGACCGGGTTTTTTTGTCTTTACCCTTCGACGATGACCGCCGCGGCGGCGGCTTTAGCCCGCGCCACGGCCTCCTCAACCGAATCGGCGACGGCGAGGGTTACCCCCAGGCGGCGGGTACCGTCAATCTCCGGCTTGCCGAACAGACGCAGCTGCAGGCCAGCCCCGACGGCCGACTGCAGCTGGCCAAAGCTGACGTTCTGGCTGGACAACTGCGGAAGGATCACCGCGGAGGCGGCCGGACCATACTGGCGGATAGCGCCGACGGGTAGCCCGAGGAAGGCGCGAACGTGCAGGGCGAATTCCGAGAGATCCTGGGAGATAAGCGTCACCATCCCGGTGTCGTGTGGTCGCGGGGAGACTTCGCTGAAGATCACCTCGTCGCCGCATACGAACAGCTCCACGCCAAACAGACCATAACCTCCCAGCGCCAGCACCACCTCGCGGGCGATGGCCTGGGCACGCTCGAGGGCCAGGTCGCTCATCTGCTGCGGCTGCCAGGACTCGCGGTAATCGCCGTCTTCCTGACGATGGCCAACCGGAGCGCAGAAATGCACGCCATCGACAGCGCTGACGGTGAGCAGGGTGATTTCGAAATCGAAGTTCACCACCCCCTCGACGATCAACCGTCCGGCGCCAGCGCGGCCGCCCTGCTGCGCATAGCGCCAGGCTTCGCTGAGCTGGTCAGCCGAGCGGATAAAGCTCTGGCCTTTGCCGGAGGAGCTCATCACCGGTTTAACGATGCATGGCAAACCGATCTCGGTAACCGCCGCGCGGAAGCCTTCTTCGCTGTCGGCAAAACGATAGCGGGAGGTGGGAAGCTGCAGCTCTTCCGCCGCCAGACGGCGAATGCCTTCGCGGTTCATGGTGAGCTTTGCCGCCCGCGCCGTGGGGACCACTTTCTGCCCGGCCTGTTCCAGTTCGACCAGGGTGTCGGTAGCGATAGCTTCGATCTCCGGCACGATATAATCAGGTTTTTCCTGTTCAATCAGGGCGCGCAGGCTCTCGCCGTGCAGCATATTGATGACGTGGGCGCGGTGGGCGACCTGCATCGCCGGGGCATCGGGGTAGCGGTCTACGGCGATGGTTTCAATGCCCAGACGCTGACATTCAATAGCGACTTCTTTACCCAACTCGCCGGAACCTAACAGCATAACTTTGGTGGCTGCCGGGCGCAGCGCGGTGCCTAATACAGTCATAACTCTCATCCGCAGTAAAAAAAGATGGCAGCGATTATAAACGAAAACGTTTGCGTATGTCTTTACGCGCGTAACGCGCGTGAGTTGAGTCCGGGAGGGAAATTTGCTATACTGTATAAAAATACAGTATTGAGAGGCTGCAGTATGGCGGTTGAAATTAAATATGTGGTGATCCGCGAAGGTGAGGAAAAAATGTCTTTTGCCAGCAAAAAAGAGGCCGACGCTTACGACAAAATGCTCGATCTGGCAGAGGTGCTGAATGACTGGCTGGTGGCATCGCCGCTGGAGATGGATGACGTCCAGTGCGATACCATGGCGATGTGGCTGGCGGAGCGTAAAGAAGCGCTGCAGCATATCCTGCGAGTTGGCCGACTGCCGGAGCAAGAGACGCCCGCACAGGACGCCTCCGCGCCGTCGGCTACCGCCGAGACTTCTCCGGCGGGTGATGACGCCGTGCCGGCGGCCAAAGCGCGCAAAGCCAGGGCAGCCTGAACGCTGGCGGTCAGTCACTGGTCGGTCGGCTCCGATGCTGCCGTCGCACGTACCTTTGCGCATCTTTAGCCATATCTAACATTTCCTGACATCGCGTCGTTTAGGCTGATAACAGTGTTTGTCACCTGAGAGGAAAACCATGGCTAACTGGCTACATCAACTGCAGTCGCTGCTCGGGCAGCAGGGTGCGTCACCGTCCGGCGAGTCGTCAAAAGGGAGCGGCCTGCTGCCCGGCGCCATCGGTGGGCTGGCCGGATTGCTGGTGGCCAGCAAATCGTCACGCAAATTGTTGGCGAAATATGGCACTAGCGCGCTGCTGGCAGGCGGCGGGGCGGTGGCGGGCACGGTGTTATGGAACAAGTATCAGCAGAAAATGCGCGCGCAGAATACGTCCGCCCAGGCGCCTGAGACGGCAGCGGCGCCGACGGATGTCGATCCGCGCAGCGTGCGGCTGATCACGGCCCTGGTATTTGCCGCGAAAAGCGACGGTCATATTGATGACCACGAGCGGGCGAATATTGAAACTCAGCTGCGGGCGGCCAATATTGACGTTCAGGCCCGGGTGCTAATTGACCAGGCGCTGGCCCAGCCGCTGGATCCGCAGCGTCTCTCCGAGGGCATCATCGACCCGCAGGAGGCGCTGGAGATCTACTACGTCAGCTGCGCGGTGATTGATATCGACCATTTTATGGAGCGTAGCTACCTTAATGCGCTGGGAGACGCCCTGGCGCTGCCGAAAGATGTCCGGGCCGATATAGAACAGGATATCCAGTCACAAAAACAAGCGCTAAGCGTCTAAATCATCACGTTTCGCTTGCATCGCTCGCGTCTTTTGCCACCCTTATAGACACGTCATCATTCAGGCGCCACCCTGCGGCCTGAATGCTCTTGTGTCACGATAAAGCAGCAGAAGAATAACATGCCACCTAAAGCTAAACGGATCCCTCACGCCATGACCTTGCATGGCGATACACGCATCGATAATTATTACTGGCTGCGCGACGATGAGCGCGCGCGACCTGACGTGCTGGAGTATCTGCACGCGGAGAACGCTTACGGCAAGCAAGTGATGGATTCGCAGCTCAGCCTGCAGGAGCGTCTGCTGAAGGAGATTATCGACCGCATTCCGCAGCGGGAAGTCTCTGCCCCCTACAGTAAAAACGGCTTTCGCTACCGTCAGGTGTATGAGCCGGGCTGCGAATACGCTATCTACCAGCGGCAGTCGGTGCTGAAAGAAGAGTGGGATGAGTGGGAGATCCTGCTCGATGCCAACCAGCGGGCGGCGAAGAGCGAGTTCTACACCCTGGGCGGACTGGGCATTGCGCCCAACAACCAGCTAATGGCGGTGGCGGAAGATTACCTTTCCCGCCGCCAGTACGGCCTGCGCTTTTGCGACCTCAGCAACGGCGAGTGGTACCCGGAAATCCTCGAAAATGTCACCTCCGGCTTTGCCTGGAGCAACGATTCACGCTTTGTTTGGTATGTGCGTAAACATCCCACCACGCTGCTCCCTTATCAGGTCTGGCGCCACACCGTCGGGACACCGGCGCAGAGCGACGCGCTGGTCTACGAGGAAAAAGATGAGACCTTCTACGTCAGCGTGCATAAAACCACCTCCCAGCAGTTCGTGGTAATTTATCTCTCCAGCGCCACCACCAGCGAAGTGCTGCTGCTCAACGCCGAACTGCCAGACGCCGAGCCGGTCTGCTTTCTGCCACGGCGTAAAGATCATGAATACAGTCTTGATCACTATCAGCACGCTTTCTATCTTCGTTCCAACCGGGAGGGGAAGAATTTCGGCCTCTACCGTACCGTGCTGCGTGATGAAGAACAGTGGACCACGCTGATCCCCCCGCGTCACGACGTGATGCTCGAAGGATTTACCCTGTTTACCGACTGGCTGGTTGTGGAAGAGCGTCAGCGTGGCCTGACCAGTCTGCGGCAAATTAACCGCAAGACCCGGGAGGTGGTGGGGATCGCTTTTGACGATCCGGCCTATGTCACCTGGCTTGCCTATAATCCGGAGCCCGAAACGTCGCGACTGCGCTACGGCTATTCCTCCATGACTACGCCGGATACGCTGTTTGAACTGGATATGGATACCGGCGAACGAAGAGTGATCAAACAGCAGGAGGTAAAGGGGCTGGATACGAGCTGCTACCAGAGCGAACACCTGTGGGTGACCGCCCGCGATGGCGTCGAAGTCCCGGTCTCTCTGGTCTACCATCGCGAACATTTTCGCAAAGGGAGCAACCCGCTGCTGGTCTATGGCTATGGCTCATATGGCGAGAGTATCGATGCCGATTTCAGCGCCAGCCGGCTGAGCCTGCTCAACCGCGGCTTTGTCTACGCCATCGCCCACGTCCGCGGCGGCGGCGAGCTGGGTCAGCAATGGTATGAAGACGGTAAATTCCTGTGTAAGAAAAATACCTTCAACGACTATCTGGACGTCTGTGACGCGCTGCTTGCCCAGGGGTACGGCGATCCGCGGCTTTGCTACGGCATGGGGGGCAGCGCCGGCGGAATGCTGATGGGCGTGGCCGTGAATGAACGGCCAGAGCTGTTCCATGGCGTGATAGCCCAGGTGCCGTTCGTCGATGTGGTGACCACCATGCTTGATGAAACTATTCCGCTGACCACCGGTGAATTTGAAGAGTGGGGAAATCCGCAGGATGAAACCTATTATCACTATATGAAAAGCTACAGTCCCTATGACGGCGTGAGGGCGCAGGCCTATCCCCACATGCTGGTGACTACCGGTCTGCATGATTCCCAGGTGCAATACTGGGAGCCGGCTAAATGGGTGGCGAAACTGCGGGAACTGAAAACCGACGATAACCTGCTGCTGCTCTGCACCGATATGGATTCCGGACATGGCGGAAAATCCGGGCGCTTTAAAAGCTATGAAGGGGTGGCGCTGGAGTACGCCTTTTTCATCGCCCTGGCGCAGGGGACACTGCCGGGAAAAGCGGCAGTGTAGGTGCTATTCCCCGAGGTAATGCCTGAGCGTCAGGCGCAGTTCGGGGCTCATGCGGTCGAGATTGTTGAATAACCAGCGCAGATAGCCTGGATCGTTTTCAGCAATCTCGGCGACGGCCTTACCCCGGTATTTGCCGAAGGTAAAAGTAGTCAGCAGCGCCGGCCGACCGGTGATATCGGCCATTTCGTCAGGGGTCCAGCCGGAAACATTGATGATATCCAGCAGCAGCGCGGCGGTGATATAGCAGTCATACAGCGCCCGGTGGTGATGCAGTCCCGGCGGCGTAGTCACGTTCAGCTTACGTGATTTATATAACCCCATATTGCTGTATTTGATTCCCGGCCACAGGCGTCGGGCCAGCTTCATCGTACAGATCCACTCGCCGTGCATCTCCGGCAACACCCGGCGATCGAAGCTGGCGTTATGCGCGACGTACCACGGGCTGCCATGATAGTGCGGAATAATCTCCTCAATCCACGGCTTATCAGCGACCATCTCTTCCGTGATCCGGTGGATAGCCATCGCCTGCGGGCTGATGGGCCGATCGGGACGCACCAGATGGCTCATGGGATTGGTAATTTGCCCGTCGACTATATCGACCGAGGCGATTTCAACGATGCCCCCCTGCAGGCCGCAGGTTTCGGTATCAATGACGCGCAGCATGGCTCGCTCCAGAGCAAAACAAATAGCGTAATGGAATTGGTCGGGCTTGCCAACCGACGGGGAGGAGGCGAGCGCGCATTATTTCTGTTTCGGCTCCCACGGTAGTCGCGAAAGGGAGACGGAGGCCAGCCGATGGGCGATCAGTCGTTCACGGAACCAGTCGCGCAGATGTGCAGGCTGTTCACGCTCGACTAAATCAGCGACCACCGGCATATTGTACCGTTCCTTAAAAGCAACGCCGGCGGCGGCGAGATCGACATTGACTTTATCCATCTCATCTTGCGAAATTTTGGCCAGATTTCTTTCCATCATCCACTCCACTCTGCTTATAAATCCGGTCAGGGCCAGATGCCTGGCTCGACTCTGGCATTATACAGGGTTATTCTCTGTGCTACAGACATAACAAAAGGGAATGACGAATATGCGACTTCTTGCTGGACGCGCGTTGCGCCTCTCCGTTGCGCTTGCCGGGATGTTAACCGCGGCGGGCGCCTTCGCCCACGCTCACCTGCAGCAGCAGATCCCGACCGCCGGGGCGCAGCTTTCAGCTTCCCCACAGACGCTGACGCTCAGTTTTTCCGAAGGTATTGAACCCGCATTCAGCGGCGTGACCGTCACCGGTCCGCAGCAGCATGCGGTGGCTACCGGAAAACTGACCCGCAGCGCCGATAATCCGGCCGAGGTCACGTTACCTTTGGCGGAAGCCTTGCCGCCGGGAGAGTACACCGTGGCATGGCATGTGGTCTCGGTGGATGGTCATAAAACCAAAGGGCAATATACCTTTAGCGTGAAGTAAGCGATGCTGACCGGGCTCTATATTACCCTGCGCTTTGGGCACTTTATCTCCCTGATGCTGGCTTTTGGCTGCGTGCTGTATGGCGCCTGGTGGGCGCCGGTACCGCTGAGACGCGTGCTGATGCTGCGCTTTTATCCACTACTGCGCCCGCTGCTGCTGATCGGCGCGATCTCTACGCTGGCGCTGTATCTCCTGCAGGGAGGAATGATGGGCGAAGGCTGGACGGATGTCTGGCGACCCGCCGTCTGGCAGGCGGTGGCCGGGACCCGCTTTGGTGGAGTGTGGATCTGGCAGATCCTACTGGCGTGGATCGCACTTGCGGTAGTGTGGATCCGTCCCCGTCACGGCGCCCGCCAGCTGGTGGCCCTGCTGGCGGCACAGCTGCTGCTTTCCGCCGGGGTAGGGCACGCCGCTATGCACGATGGTCTCACCGGCGTGCTGCAGCGGACAAACCACGCTGTGCATCTCTTCTGCGTCGCCAGCTGGTTCGGCGGTCTGTTGCCCTTTATCTATTGCCTGCGCCTGGCGCAGGGGCGCTGGCGGCCGGCCGCGGTCTATACCATGGCGCGCTTTTCACGTTACGGGCATCTGGCCGTCACCGGCACGATTGCCAGCGGAGCGCTCAATGCGCTGTTGATCCAGGGAGGATTGATTGGCGCATCGCCGTGGGGACGCATGTTGTTGATCAAATGTGCGCTGGTCGCCGGGATGGTGGTAATTGCGTTAGTGAACAGGTATGTTCTGGTACCGCGCATGTCGGCAAGCGGTTCGCAGGCGGAAAGCCTGATCCTGCGAACCACGCAGGCTGAAATAGGGCTGGGCGCGCTGGCGCTGCTGGCCGTCAGTCTGTTTGCCACCTGGGAACCTTATTGAATTAACTGGCAAAATCATGAAAAAAATTGTTCTGACCATGTTGTTACTGGCAAGCTCCGGGGCTGCTCTGGCAGCGCCACAAATTATCACCGTGAGCCGTTTTGAGGTGGGGAAGGAGAGCTGGGCGTTCAACCGGGAAGAGGTTATGTTGACCTGTCGACCGGGTAACGCGCTTTACGCCATCAACCCGAGCACGCTGGTTCAGTATCCGCTCAATGAGGTGGCTGAGCAGCAGGTCAAAGCCGGCAAAACCACCGCGCAGCCGATCTCAGTGATCCAGATCGACGATCCGCAGCATCCGGGACAAAAAATGAGCCTCGCGCCCTTTATCGAGCGAGCGCAGAAGCTCTGCTAAACTTTCTCGCTATCCTGCTGTAATAACATTAAAAAAACCGCCCTTGCCGGACAACGGCAGTGGCGGTTTTTTCGCTGGCAGGGGCCCCCTTTCCAGGAATTATGCAGCCACTTTGGCCGCGGACTGGAAAAGCTGACGCGTTAAACTATTCTTATAGTGCAAGGCGACTTAGCCTGCATTAATGCCAACTTTTAGCGCACGGCTCTCTCCCAAGAGCCATTTCCCTGGACCGAATACAGGAATCGTATTCGGTCTCTTTTTATCTTTATCTGTCTTCTTTCTCAAGAGCCAGCGACATCCTGTCAGTCAAACACCCGCTGGCCTCTGGATGTCCCGTTATAGCACACCGTTTTTAGCATACACAATTCATTTACACATAAATCGCATCCTGTGGAAGGGGAGGTGGCAACGGTGGAACCGTAAACGAGGGCGGAGAAAAGAAAAAACCTGCACCTAAACAGGCCCGGCGTGCAGGTTAACTGGCGGGCCAACATCGGAAGCCTGCTAGTATACATATTTGTATGATAAATAAAATAAGCAAAATCTAAACGATTTGGCAATTCATGCGATTACACCTCGCCGGCTGACGAGGTGGCATAAATAATAAGCACGAGCACTTTTGCGGGCGGAAAATATTATTGCGGAACGCTGAATGTAGGGTATATCTGACTTTCCAGATAGCAGAGCAATAGCCAAATTTCATCGCTGAAAATAAACCATATGCTCCCGAGCAGAATGACCGCCAGAATAATCAGCAGAAAAATTTCGGTTTTACTCATTATGCAAGCGACTATCCGGTGGCCTTCGGGGACCCTGATAGTAGCGAAATATTGGCATAATAAGCAAACGCCATGTTGTAATTCGGCTTCACCTACAGCGCAATTTAGTCACCGGCATGCCGCTGCGTCAATATTGCCACCTGCTCCGTCAGCTGATCCAGCAGCTGGAATCGCCGCCGATATTCAGCCCGTTTTTTACTGGCGATACTCTCCAGCGATTTTCTTTCCAGACATAGCGGTAGCCGCCAGCGCCAGGGGCTTTCCGGCTGGCCGTCGATAGACTGCCAGAACTCGTCGTAGCTGGCGTGGAAATGGCGGCCTTTGCTCAGGCGATAGCGCAGGGCGCGGAACACGTGACCATTATCGCTGACGCCGTAAATAGCCGCGATTTGGCTGCGCGCGGCCAGCTGCCAGATAAACTCCAGCAGCAGGCGCTTCGGAAACAGGCCGTAGCAGGCGCGAGTCGCCTGCTTAATCACCTCATGAGAAACGTGACGTCGCGGCCCCTGCAGACCGCCGATAACCAGCTGCCAGGCATCGTGATCACGGGTTACGCTGAAGGTGGCGCTGGCCAGCAGGGTGTGGTCGCTGTCGCGCAGCCACAGAGTGGTTTCACCCTCACGTTCGGCTTTGCCTGCCGAGGAGGCATAAAGAGTAAACCGGCGGTCCTCTTTTCCGTTTAACGTCAGCAGCGGGACCTCAGACACCGCGGTCATAGCGTGCGCCAGCCGCGATCCGCGTAGGGTGTCGATATAACGATAATGGTTGATTACCGCCACCGCCCGCTGCCAGGCGTTGAGATCGCGGGTCAGATATTGACGGTGTACTTTGCCCGGCAGCGTAGCCTGCGCGGCCAGCAGCTGATTAAAATCATCCCGAGCGCTGAGCGCTTCCAGCATCGCTCTGGTGGCGTTATAAAATAAGGCCGTGCGCAGCAAAAACTTAAAGCGGTAATTTTTTTGCCGCCAGATAGGGGCAGGTGTCAATCTGCCCATCACCAGATCGGCAATAAGATGCGAGCGCGGCGCTAGCACGCCGGATGAATGCAGGCTATTGTCTGTCACGATAAACACCTCGTTGTGATTTCCCCCTATTTTAAAGCGAGCCACTGACAAGCTTAATCCTCTGGCGGACTATATTTGCCGTCTGTTTAAAATTGATTGAGGTGTAAATTAAATTCCGTGGACCTTTGCTGGAATTACCTATAATTACCGCTGAGAGGTAATTATATGTATCAACGTATTAACGGCAGCGACTGGCGTAATATCTGGCTGATGGGCGATCTGCATGGCTGCTTTGCGCTGCTGATGAATCGCCTGCGTCAGTTGCGTTTTGATCCCTGGGCCGATCTGCTGATCTCGGTGGGCGATCTGATCGATCGCGGGCCGCAGAGCGCCGATTGTCTTGGCCTGTTGCGCTGTCGCTGGTTCAGGGCCGTTCGGGGGAATCATGAGCAGATGGCGCTGGAGGCGCTGGAGAGCGGAGATATGCGGCTCTGGCAGATGAACGGTGGCGACTGGTACGTCAAGGGTGATGCGCGGCAGCGGGCCGACGTCGATCGGCTGCTGGCGCACTGTCGGCGGCTACCGTTGATTATTGAAGTGGAATGCGGGAAAGCGCGGCATGTGATCGCCCACGCCGATTACCCGGCGCCGGTCTATCGCTGGCAGCAGCCGGTGGATCCCCAACGGGTACTATGGAGCCGCCATCGTCTGAGTGAACACCTGGCGGGGCGCCATGGCGCTATTGCCGGCGCGGACCATTTCTGGTTTGGCCATACGCCGCTTCAGGCGCGTTATGACCACGATAATCAACACTATATTGATACGGGCGCTGTGTTTGGTGGGACGCTGACGCTGGTGGCGCTGCAGTCGGCAGGCTAAAAGTCGCTGTATTCGCTGGCGGGTTGCCAGAAGCCATCAATAAAATCTTCTATCGGGTAGCAGCCACCGTGGCGGATCCGCTGATCCTCCATCGCCACTAAGCACTGCGTTTCCTCGCGGTAGACGTCAACCACAATGTCCTCGCAGCCGCCATCCAGATAGCAAATAAACAACACTAAGGCAAACATCCTGGCCTCATGCTCGGGTTCACATACTATTTAGTGTAGGGGATGACGGCGGGACGGGGAAATAAATAACCCGTCTCAGGCGACGGGTTCATTGGTGTCAGGCAAGGCGCATGACCCAGGCATCGGACTGGCGGTCGTAATGTTTACGGTAGAGAACGGAATGTTCGCCATTGAGAATCGCGGGCACGCTGGTGTCGGCATCCCAGGCATCAAGCTGCATACATAAGTCTGGATCGGATTTGCAGGGTATGCTTAACGTTCGCTCACCCTGATGCTCACCGTGCAGTTCGGCATCGTCTATTTCGAACGCGCCGATGCGGACATTGGTTTTACTCATCGCTTCACCCCATTTTTCAGCTGAGTTGTGGTACGACCAGTTATGGCCGTTATTTTTCAGCGTAGTCAATGGGGCGAAAAGCGCCAGTCAAAAAGTGCGCATTTTTTGCTCGGCCTCACACCTTGCCGGCAAAAAGTTTTCCATCGCGCACCAGTTCGCGCGGATAGCTGTTCTTCAGTCGGGAGCCGACGCGCTTCGCCAGGCCCAGCGGAACGCCCTGGAAGGTCACAATGGTTTCATCCTGCCCAGGCGCGGTTTGCGGATAGACGTCGCGCCCGCGATACCATTCCTCCGCTTCCTCCTGCGACAGCTCGAAGGCGCGCTGCGGCGCGGCAAAGGCGATAACCGCCTCATGCTGCCAGCGGTACCCCTTATTGTGCAGTTCCGCCAGGCGCACGCCGATGCGAGAAAAGCGCACCTTGCCGAACAGGGGCTCCAAAGCCAGCGGAAACAGCCACAGCTCTTTATCCCGCTGCCACAGCGTATGGCCTGCGTCCCACTCCAGGCCAACAGCCCTGGCGGCGGCAGTTACCGCGGCGGCCTCCCGGTCCTTCAGCGGCGTAAACGGGAATTTACCGACCTTATAGCCTGGCGCCGGGAGCGGATCGATCGCCGCAGTTTTGCGCAACCTCGCGACAAAGAAGCCTTCGCAATCGTAAATTTGCGGAAAAACGTGCAGAAAACCTTCCGCGGTTAGGGCGTCGGCTGCGCCGGGAAACAACTCTCCCAGCGGCAGGATCTCCACCGCTTGCGGATAGCGGGACAGCAGCCACTCAATGACCGATTGATTTTCTTCACGATTCAGGGTGCAGGTGGAATACACCAGCGTCCCGCCAGGGCGCAGAGCATGGAAGGCGCTGTCGATAAGCTCGCGCTGAGTGGCGGCGATGTCGAGGTTGCTCTCCGGCGACCAGTTTTTCAGCGCGTCGGCGTCTTTACGTACAACCCCTTCGCCGGAGCAGGGGGCGTCAAGCAGGATGGCATCGAAGGTTTCGGGCAAGGCCGCGCCAAAAACCCGGCCGTCGAAGTGGGTCAGAGCGACGTTGCTGATGCCGCAGCGGCTGATGTTGGCATGCAGCACCTTCACCCGGCTGGCGGAGAATTCATTGGCGAGAATGCCGCCCGCGTTGCCCATTCGGGCTGCAATTTGGGTGGTTTTCGATCCCGGGGCGGCGGCAACGTCCATCACCCGTTCGGGCTGCCGGTTATCGGCGAACAGGGCGGCGACCGGCAGCATCGAACTGGCTTCCTGAATATAGAACAGCCCGCTGAGATGTTCGGCGGTACTGCCCAGCGGCAGCGCGTCGTCATCCTCTCGCTCGATCCAGAATCCCTCTGCGCACCAGGGCACCGGCGCGAGCTGCCAGCCGTAGGGGGCAACCAGAGAGAGGAAATCATCGACGCTAATCTTCAGCGTATTGACGCGAATACTGCGGCGTAGCGGGCGCTGACAGGCGGCGATAAAGTCGTCGAAAGAGAGATGCGCTGGCATCGCCGCGCGCATTTGAGCGAGAAACGCTTCAGGGAAATAGACAGTATTTTCAGCCACGGGCAGCGCACCACAGAAAAAAAGGGTGCGCAGTTTAGCACAAACGCCCCGGCGCGTGACACCGGGGCGTGCGGTTTACCCTCTCCCCGCGCCCGGCGTTGCCCGGGGCGGGAGAAGGGGGCATTACTGCGGCAGAGCGGTGCCCCACTCCCGCCACTCTTTCGGCTCGCTCTCCTGCAGCAGGAAGTGCTTGCCATCCTGGGCCTTCGGCGCCAGCGGCGTGCCCGGCGGCGTGGCAAAGGCGATCCCGCCGCGGATAAACTGATTGAAGGTACCGGTTTTCACCACCCCGCCAATCAGGCCGAAGTCGAGGCTGTAACCCGAGGCCAGCCAGAACACCGAGTTATTACGTACCAGGTACTGGTAGCGCTTACTGATGCGCAGCTTAACCATCACCCGGTCAGACATCGACCCCAGCGACAGTCCGGTAACCGTCCCGACTTCCAGTCCGCGGAACAGGACCGGCGTACCGATGCCAAGCGATCCCGCCTCCGGCGCTTCCACCACGATGTTCAGGCCGTCGATATAACGCGAATCGCTGATCGTCGTATCCTGGATCTCAAAATCGCGTCGTGCCGGGCCGCGGCCGGGCTCAACGTTGATGTAGGCCTGGAACAGGGTGTCGAGATGTTCCACGCCCGCGGCGGAGATTTGCGGAGTGATCACCGAGAAGCGGGTCCCGGCGCGGGCGAAGGTGCCGACGTATTCCGGATAGAGCACCGCTTTCGCCTGCACTTCGTTTTTGGCGGTGATTAGCTCCAGCGACTGGATTTGACCGATGTCGATGCCGAGATAACGAATCGGCATCCCGGCCGCCATCTTCCCGGCGTCGTACGCGTGCAGGGTGATTTGGCCGCCCACGGCGCGCGCCGCCGTTTCAGATGCATAAAGGATACGTTTGTTATTCAGCCGTGCTCCGGCGCTGCTGCCATTGAGGTTATCGAAACTGATCGCCCCTTTGATCGCGCGCGCCAGCGGCGAGGCCTGCACGGTGAGTCCGTTACCGTCAAGCTTGACCTTCGCACCGCCTTCCGCCCAGAAGACGCTGTTGTTGGTCAGCAGGTAGCGGTATTCCGGCTTGATATGCAGATCGATATCGAATGCATCCTTGCGCGGTTTGACGGCGATGATCTCGCCGACGGCGAATTTACGATACAGCACCACCGAGCCGGCCTGAACGTCAGGCAGCGTCTCAGCAGACAGGCTCAGGGTAGTGGTCGGCACTTCGCTCAGGCTATTTTCCTGCGCCTTTTCAAGGTTAGCGTACAGCGGATAGCTGCTTTGCATTTTGCCTTTTTCGCCCGGGATCACCCTGATCCCGCCGTTCACCCATTCGCTGGCGCTGGCGCCCAGCACCTGCACGCCGTCGAGCCCCACTTTGACGTCCAGACGACTGTTAACCACAAATTTGCTGTCGCCGTGAATTAGATCGCGGTATTCAGGATCAATGGCAACCTGAAAGGTTACCCCTTTGGCCGTCAGTTTACGCTCCAGCACCTGGCCGACTTTTACTCCGTGCAGCACCAGCGGCTGACCGCCGTCGATGCCGTAGCTCTCCGGCGCCGAGAGGGTAACGGTGGCGACGTTGGGCTCATCCAGCAGCGCTTTATCCGCCGGCATTACCGAGAAGTGATTGCGTGGCTCGCCTTCGCCGGGCACCAGCTCAAAGGTATTGCCGGTGAGCAGGGTGCTAATGCTGGGGTTATCGAGGGAGAGCTTCGGCTTCTTCATCTGAATCAGCGTTTTCTCCCGCAGCAGCGTCACCACGCTCGGGTCGACGGTCATCTCGCCAGTAACTTTGCCGCCGGGGTTTAGATTCAGTTTGCTTAACTGGCCCACCTCCAGCCCCTGATACATGAGCGGCGTCGAGCCCGCTTTCAGTCCATCGCCATCAGGCAGATCGAGGGTCACCACCACGCCGCGCTGGCTATGCGCCAGATCTTCATACAGGTGATATTCATCGTTTTGCGAGGCGACATGCGAATCGGCGGGGGAGTCAAAGGCGATGGCGCCGTTCACCAGCGCGGACAGGTTCTCCAGTTGCACTTTGGCCCCGCTCAGGCCGACGTCGGCCTTGACGCCTGAGACGTTCCAGAAGCGGCTGCCTTTTTTCACCAGATTGGTAAACCGGCGCTCGATTAGCACATCGATGGTCACCCCCTGATTATTGGCATTCAGGGAATAGTCATACACCCGCCCGACCGGGATTTTTCGGAAGTAGACCAGCGAGCCGCTGTTCAGAGAGCCAAGATCCGGCGCCTGCAGGTGGATCATTAGCTCGCCGTTGTTGATGCGGTATTTAGGTTGGGTGTCGAGGGCGACAAAGTGATCTTCGGGTTCACCCTTGCCCGGCATCATGCCGATGTAGTTCCCGCCCACCAGCGCATCGAGGCCCGATACGCCGGCCAGAGAGGCTTTCGGCGTGACCAGCCAGAACTGGGTCTCTTTGCGCAGCGCATCTTTCATATCGCGTTTGATGCTGGCCGAAACCTCAATCTTACTCAGATCTTTACTGAGGCTAATATCCTGGACGGTGCCGACTTCAACCCCCTGATAGCGGATCGGCGTCCGTCCCGGCACGATGCCGTTCGCGGACTGGAAATCAATCGTAATCGTCGATCCGCGATCGTCAAAGCTGGTCCAGATTAGCCAGGCGGCAATCAGCAACGCGATGACCGGCAGCAGCCAGAATGGCGAAATACGGCGTTTGGTTTTTATTCTGGCTTCAGTCTGCGAAGCGGGCGTTTCCTGACTCATGTGCGTCCCAAAGTAAGCGGCTGTCCAGCCATTCAACTGCAAGAATAGTTAAAATTACCGCGCCGCCAAAGTAAACCGCAGCCGGCCCCATGGTGAAGGCGAGGAGCTGATCGCGATTTATTAGCGACATGGTGAGTGAGATAACAAACAGATCCAGCATCGACCAACGGCCAATCCAGGTGATTAGCCGCAGCAGCAGGATGCGGGTGCGCAATCCCTGCTCGCACTTGAATTGTATGCTGAGCAGCAGGGTAAATAACACTATAACTTTGGTGAATGGCACCAAAATACTGGCGATAAACACGACCCCGGCAATGGCGATATTGCTGCTGGCCAGGGAGATGATCCCCGAGAGGATCGTGTCGTCCTGGCGCGCGCCGTTGACGTAGATGATGGAGATTGGCAACAGGTTGGCCGGAAAGAGGAAAACCAGCGAGGCAATCAGCGCCGCCCAGCTGCGCTGCAGGCTCTGCGGTCGGCGATGATGCAGCGGCGTGTGGCAGCGTCGGCAGCGGCCGCGCGCGTCGCGATAGCCGGTGTAATGGCAGCCGGTGCACACCTGCAGATTATTATCGGCGCGGGTCGCCGGACGCTCGGGATAGAAACGCTCCCATAGCTCTTCGACGTTCATATGAATAAGCGTCAGGATGCTCAACAACGTCAGGGAGATAAACGCCACCAGACCGATGCCCGGCTGCAGGAAGGCGTAATCCTGCACCTTGATGGAGGCGACGCCGATGCCCACCAGATAGATATCCAGCATCACCCACTCTTTAAGCTTGCCGAGCATCAGCAGCACCGGCCGCAGGTTCATCCCCAGCACATTGCCCAGCCAGAGATAGCTGATGGAGACCACCAGCAGCACCGGGGCGACCACCGCGCAAAACAGCACCATGGCGGCGGTAATCGGATCGCCCTGCGCGGTCATCTGCCAGATCCCCTGCAGGACGTTGGCGTCGATGCGTACGCCCAACAGATGCAGGCGCAGCAGAGGCTCCGACCAGGCGAAAGGCATGAGCAACAGCATCGCGAGGGCCATGCTGCCCAGGCGGGTCAGCGACCAGTCGCGGCCATCGCGCACCTTCGCGTTACAGCGCGGACACCAGGCGCTTTGGTTGCGTTTGAGCACCGGTAAGCGGAAGAGCATGTCACACTGCGTACAGCGCTGATAATGCGCATAGGGAAGCGGCGTGCTGACAGTATGCACGACCATCTTTTTCGCAGGTTTGAGGGTGGGTGTTTTTATCGGCATTTATTACGTACAGGAATGAATGTATCTCACTATCTTAACCTATGAATGAATTCATCTTGAGCCCAAGCGCATTTAATGCTTATTTTAGTAGGCTGTACGTATCAGGCAGTAAGACAACAAAGTGAAGATATAATGAGCAAAACAGAATTTTACGCGGATCTGAACCGCGATTTCCAGGCATTAATGGCAGGTGAAACCAGTTTTCTGGCGATGATCGCCAATACCAGCGCGCTGCTGTTCGAGCGGCTGAGCGAGGTCAACTGGGCCGGTTTCTACCTTCTGGAAGGCGATACCCTAGTGTTGGGACCGTTCCAGGGCAAACTGGCCTGCGTGCGGATCCCGGTCGGGCGAGGCGTATGCGGCGCGGCGGTGGCGCAGGCTCAGGTCCAGCGCGTCGAGGACGTCCACGCCTTTGACGGCCACATTGCCTGCGATGCCGCCAGTAATTCGGAAATTGTCTTCCCTCTGCGCGTGAATGGCCAGATTATCGGCGTGCTGGATATCGATAGTCCGGCTTACGGGCGCTTCACCGCTGAAGATGAGCAGGGGTTGCGCACGCTGGTCGAGCATCTGGAAAAACTCATTGCGGCCACGGATTATCAAAAAATCTTTACCCGTGTCGTGGGATAATCAACGGATAACGTAGCATTTAGCGAGGACGTCATTATAATGTCGCCTGTTCATGCCTGCGGCTTGTTGGCTACGTCCGTTGTAATCAGGAAATTTCATGGAAAATCAACCTAAGTTGAATAGCAGTAAAGAAGTTATCGCCTTTCTGGCCGAACGTTTCCCGCAGTGCTTTAGCGCTGAAGGTGAAGCGCGCCCCCTGAAAATCGGAATTTTTCAGGATCTCGTTGAGCGAGTGGGTGGTGAGATGAATCTCAGCAAGACCCAGCTTCGCGCTGCATTACGTCTCTACACGTCCAGCTGGCGTTATCTGTACGGCGTAAAAGCCGGCGCTATTCGCGTTGACCTGGATGGCAATCCGTGCGGCGAACTGGAAGAGCAGCACATTGCCCATGCGCGTCAGCAGCTGGAAGAAGCGAAAGCTCGCGTTCAGGCGCAGCGCGCAGCCCAGCAGGCGAAAAAACGCGAAGCCGCTGCGGCCGCAGGCCAGCAGGATGAAGGCGTTCGCCGCGAGCGTAAACCGCGTCCTCAGCAGCCGCGTCGTAAAGAAGGCGCTGAACAGCGTAAACCGCGTCCTGTTGCGGCCAAAGCCCCGCGTGAAGAGCGTCTTACTCCGGTATCGGATGTTTCCGTTCTGACCGTCGGCCAGGCGCTGAAGGTAAAAGCAGGCAATAACGCCATGGACGCCACCGTTCTGGAAATCACCAAAGATGGCGTTCGTGTACAGCTGACTTCTGGTATGTCAATGATTGTACGCGCAGAACACCTGGTGTTCTGAAACGGAGGCCGGGCCAGGCATGAACACATTTTTTAAAATCACCGCGCTTGCGGGCCTGCTGGCAATAGCAGGCCATGCATTCGCTGTTGATGACATAACCCGCGCAGATCAAATCCCCGTGCTGAAAGAAGAGCCGCAGCACGCGACGGTAAGCGAGCGCGTGACGTCGCGCTTTACCCGCTCTCATTACCGTCAGTTTGATCTCGACAACGCCTTCTCGGCAAAGATTTTTGACCGTTACCTGAACCTGCTGGACTACAGCCACAATGTGCTGCTGGCCAGCGATGTGGCGAAGTTTGCGGCTAAAAAAGACCAAATTGGCGATGAGCTGCGCAGCGGGAAACTGGACGTCTTTTACGACCTCTACAACCTGGGGCAACAGCGCCGCTTCGAGCGCTATCAGTATGCGCTGAAGGTGCTTGAACGTCCGATGGACTTTACCGGCAATGATAATTTCAACCTTGACCGCTCCAAAGCGCCGTGGCCAAAAGACGAGGCCGAGCTGAACAAGCTGTGGGACGCTAAGGTTAAGTTTGACCAGTTAAGCCTGAAGCTGGCGGGTAAAGACGATAAAGAGATCCGCGACACCTTAACCCGTCGCTATAAGTTTGCTATACGTCGCCTGGCGCAAACCAACAGCGAAGATGTCTTCTCGCTGGCGATGACCGCCTTCGCTCGCGAAATCGATCCGCACACAAATTATCTGTCGCCGCGTAATACCGAGCAGTTCAATACCGAAATGAGCCTCTCGCTCGAGGGGATCGGCGCCGTGCTGCAGATGGATGATGACTATACCGTCATTAATTCGCTGGTGGCGGGCGGTCCAGCCGCGAAAAGCAAAGCGATCAGCGTCGGCGATCGCATCGTTGGCGTTGGCCAGACCGGGAAGTCGATGGTTGATGTCATCGGCTGGCGTCTGGATGACGTCGTGGCGCTGATTAAAGGGCCGAAGGGCAGCAAGGTTCGTCTTGAAATCCTGCCGGCCGGTAAAGGAGCCAAGACGCGTATTGTAACGCTGACCCGCGAGCGCATTCGTCTGGAAGACCGTGCGGTTAAGATGTCGGTGAAAACCGTCGGGAAAGAAAAAGTCGGCGTGCTGGATATCCCAGGCTTTTACGTTGGCCTGACCGATGACGTGAAAGTGCAGCTGCAGAAGCTGGAAAAACAGAACGTCAGCAGCATCATCATTGACCTGCGCAGCAACGGCGGCGGAGCGCTGACAGAGGCGGTATCGCTCTCGGGTCTGTTTATTCCGTCCGGTCCGGTGGTGCAGGTGCGGGATAATAATGGCAAAGTGCGCGAAGACAGCGACAACGATGGCGTGGTTTATTACAAAGGGCCGCTGGTGGTGCTGGTTGACCGCTTTAGCGCCTCGGCGTCTGAGATCTTCGCCGCAGCGATGCAGGACTATGGCCGCGCGCTGATCGTTGGCGAACCGACCTTCGGTAAAGGGACGGTACAGCAGTATCGCTCGTTGAATCGTATTTACGATCAAATGCTGCGTCCGGAGTGGCCGGCGTTGGGTTCCGTCCAGTACACCATCCAGAAGTTCTATCGTATTAACGGCGGCAGTACGCAGCGCAAAGGCGTGACGCCGGATATCATGATGCCAACCGGCAATGAAGATCGCGAAACCGGCGAGCAGTATGAAGACAACGCGCTGCCGTGGGATAGCATCAACGCGGCCACCTATGTGAAGTCCGGGGATCTGACCCCGTTTGGACCGGAGCTGCTCAAGCGCCACGACGAGCGTATTGCGCAGGATCCTGAATTCCAGTACATCATGAAGGATATTGCCCGTTATAACGCGATGAAGGACAAACGTAACATCGTCTCTCTGAACTACGCCCAGCGTGAGAAAGAGAACGAAGAAGATGATGCGATTCGTCTGGCGCGGATTAACGATCGCCTGAAACGCGAAGGCAAGCCGCCGCTGAAAAAACTGGACGATCTGCCGAAGGATTACCAGGAGCCGGATCCGTATCTTGATGAAACGGTCCATATCGCGGTAGACCTGGCGCATCTGGAAAAAGCGCGCCCGGCGGTGGAACCGCCGGCCAGCAAATAAGTTGCTAACGGGCACCCTGAGAGGTGCCCGTTTTTTTTGTGCGCGTTGTCATCGCCATTCAGCTCATCTAACAAAATGTCAACCTGTGCTGCCGCTGTCAGCAAGATGCTACAAAATGTAAAGTTGTGTTTTTATCGTGACTTAGCGGGGGCTGATGGTTGAAAATTGCAGCCTGACCCATACGATGTGGGTAATCGCATAGTGCGTTTTGTTAAATTGAGGTAAAAAGAAAATTATGATGCGAATCGCGCTTTTCCTGCTGACGAACCTGGCAGTGATGGTCGTGTTCGGGCTGGTGTTAAGCCTCACGGGGATCCAATCCAGCAGCATGACCGGTCTTCTGATTATGGCCCTGCTGTTCGGCTTCGGTGGTTCTATCGTTTCGCTGATGATGTCGAAGTGGATGGCGCTGAAGTCAGTGGGTGGGGAAGTGATCGAGCAGCCGCGCAACGAAACGGAACGCTGGCTGATGAATACCGTTGCGCAGCAGGCGCAGCAGGTAGGTATTGCCATGCCGCAGGTAGCTATCTATCACGCGCCTGACATTAACGCCTTCGCCACCGGCGCGCGTCGTGACGCCTCGCTGGTCGCCGTCAGCACCGGGCTGTTGCAAAACATGAGCCGTGATGAAGCGGAAGCGGTCATTGCCCATGAAATCAGCCACATCGCCAATGGCGATATGGTTACCATGACCCTGATCCAGGGGGTGGTGAACACCTTCGTTATCTTTATCTCCCGCGTTATCGCGCAGATTGCGGCCGGTTTCCTCGGCGG
The DNA here is from genome assembly GCF_018204675.1 of Klebsiella sp. P1927. Lineage (NCBI taxonomy): Bacteria > Pseudomonadati > Pseudomonadota > Gammaproteobacteria > Enterobacterales > Enterobacteriaceae > Klebsiella > Klebsiella sp. P1927. Next base: position 1,686,317 of record NZ_CP073377.1, read on the forward strand.
CAACCGGGAAGATGAAGGGGAGAGCAGCAATGGCAACCCGCTGATCTACTTCGCGGTCGCCACGGTGCTTGAGCTGGTGTTCGGTATTCTGGCCAGCATAATCACCATGTGGTTCTCGCGTTACCGTGAGTTCCATGCTGACGCCGGCTCGGCGCGTCTGGTAGGCCGCGAGAAGATGATTGCAGCCCTGCAGCGTCTGAAAACCAGCTATGAGCCGCAGGAAGCCAGCAGCATGATGGCGTTCTGCATTAACGGTAAAGCGAAATCCATGAGCGAACTGTTTATGACTCACCCGCCGCTGGATAAGCGTATTGAAGCCCTGCGTAGCGGTGAATATCTGAAATAATCCATCTTCTGACGCTGAAAACGACAATCCGCAGCCCGCAAGCTGCGGATTTTTTTTACCGTCCGTCAGGCTGCGCGCGGCTGAGTGACCCGCAGACCGCTAATTAGCGCGGCGACGATAGCCAGGGTGCCGGCCAGCAGCAGGGCGGTGTGGGTGCCGTTGTTACCGAGCAAATTGAATAGCAGCGCCACCAGCGCCGCGCCGGTGCTCTGTCCGAGCAGGCGAGCGGTGCCCAGCATGCCGCTGGCGCCGCCGCTACGATGGCTCGGAGCCGAGGCGACGATGGTATGGTTGTTCGGCGACTGAAACAGCCCGAAGCCGGCGCCGCACAGCGCCATGCGCCAGATGATATCCAGATCGGAGGGCGACGAGGGCAGCAGCGCCAGGCCGAACAGGCCGCAGGCCATAATCAGCAAACCGATAGCCCCCAGCAGCCCGGCATGACATTTCTCGATCAAATAGCCGGCCAGCGGCGCCATCACCATGGTCGCTAACGGCCACGGCGTTAGCAGTAGACCGGTCTCCACTTCGCTGCGCCCCATCATCGACTGCAGAAAAAAGGGCAGAGAGACCATCGCCAGCATCTGCGCGCAGAAGGAGCAGATGGAAGTGCAGATAGAGAGAGAAAAGAGTGGGATACGCAGCAGGTCGACCGGCAGCAGGGGGACGGGCATCGTGAGCTGGCGGCGAACGAAGAAGAACCCCACCACCAGCATAGCGGCGACCTCCGCCAGCACCAGCTGAGTGGACTGCCCCTGGGCGAAACCGCTCAGGGCGGTGATCAGCAGCCCGAAGGTAAGGGCGTTCATAATGGCGCTCGGCAGATCGAAGCGGATGATTTTGCTGCGCGCGCTGTTGGGCGGCAGAAAGCGCATGGCCAGAACAAAGGCGACGATGCCGAGAGGCACGTTAATTAAAAACAGCCATTGCCATGAGGCGAGGGAGAGGATCGCTGCGGCGATAGTCGGGCCTGCCGCCGAAGAGACGGCAACGACAAAGGAGTTAATGCCCATGCCGCGACCAAGAAAGCGCTGCGGATAAATCAGACGGATCAGCGCGGTGTTGACGCTCATCAGCGCGGCGCCGCCCAATCCCTGCGCGACGCGGGCGAAGGTTAGCATTTCGAGGCTACGCGACAGCGCGCAGGCCAGCGAGGTAAAGATAAACACCACCAGGCCTATCTTATAGATACGCCGATAGCCGACCATGTCGCCGAGGAAGGAGAGCGGCAGCAGGGCGATGACAATGGCGATTTGGTAGGCGTTAACGATCCAGATTGAAGCCGCCGGTGAGGCGTTGAGATCGCTGGCGATAGTCGGCAGCGCGACGTTGGCGATAGCCCCGTCGAGCACGGCCATGGTCAGCCCAAGCACGATGGTCAGAATGGCGCCATAGCGTTGCGGCAACGGCACGCCATCAGAAGAATTTTTATCCATGGTGAATATGAGTCTTAAATGAAACGGTTTTTTGAATGATGAGTTTAGCATTGATTAATTCGCAGTATGTCGCAGATTTGTAACGAAGTGGCAGAAGAATGATTGCGGCTCAGAGGCGGCGAATTTATAATAAAAACCGGTTCTAATTTTTATAAAACAGTTACGACGAGGTGATAAATGGCAGGTGCAGATTTGGATAAACAGCCAGATTCTGTCTCTTCGGTATTGAAGGTTTTCGGCATCCTACAGGCGCTGGGTGAAGAGCGTGAAATTGGCATTACCGAACTGTCCCAGCGCGTCATGATGTCGAAAAGCACCGTTTATCGCTTTTTACAGACCATGAAATCACTGGGCTATGTGGCACAGGAAGGAGAGTCTGAGAAATACTCTCTCACCCTCAAGCTGTTCGAACTGGGCGCGCGCGCGCTGCAGAACGTCGACCTGGTGCGCAGCGCCGATATTCAGATGCGCGAACTTTCGCGACTGACGAAAGAGACCATCCATCTTGGGGCGCTGGATGAAGACAGTATCGTCTACATCCATAAAATTGACTCGATGTATAACCTGCGGATGTACTCGCGTATTGGCCGCCGCAACCCGCTGTACAGTACCGCGATTGGCAAGGTGCTGCTGGCATGGCGCGATCGCAGCGAAGTGGAGCAGATCCTCGACGGCGTGGAGTATAAGCGCAGCACCGAGCGGACCATTACCAGCACCGAGGAGTTGCTAAAAGTGCTGGATGGCGTTCGCGAGCAGGGCTATGGCGAGGATAATGAGGAACAGGAAGAGGGGCTGCGCTGCATTGGCGTGCCGGTGTTTGACCGTTTCGGCGTGGTCATCGCCGGGCTGAGCATCTCTTTCCCAACGCTACGTTTCTCTGAAGAACGCTTGCATGAATACGTGGCGATGCTCCATCAGGCGGCGCGTAAGATTTCTGAACAAATGGGATACAACGACTATCCGTTCTGAGGCGGCGGATACCGGGTTGGCGACCGCGGCGCTACGTCGCGATCGCCGGTTCGATGTTAGCCGTTATCAACCACGGTTGTGCTTTTACGCAGCAGAGGGCAACTGCTGACGCCGATCACTCCGCTGTCGGAATGAACATAAAGTGCGGTGCTGACTCCGCGGGCGGTGAGGTATTGGCACTTAAGACCCAGACCGCCGACGTTTTCCTCACTGTGGAATAACACCCCATAACCGCTCAATAATACGCCAATCCATAAGATAGCCACCAAGATAATAGTACGAATGATTAATCGCATTGATGCCTCATTATTTGTATGATCCCTGGCGTGATTTTGACACGAACACGTTTTGAAACAAGTCGATGATTCCTAAACTTACCTTTCGTAATACAGTTAGCCGCGGTTTAAGAAGGCCGTGCTATCCTGGCGACATTGCGTACTGATGCGGAGAGTGGAGTGAAAAAATTACGGTGGGTTTTACTGATAGTCATCATAGCAGGCTGCCTGTTGCTGTGGACTCAGATGCTTAACGTAATGTGCGACCAGGATGTTCAGTTTTTCAGCGGCATTTGCACTATTAATAAATTTATTCCGTGGTAAGACATTTTTCTGCCGACTGATTTCCTTCTGCGCCGCGGGTGGTAGAATGAACGCCTTCTCTTTGAGGTGGTGAAATGAGTGAGTTACTAAATCCTGGGATTTTAAATCTGGCATCGCTGGCTGTGTCCGTGGCGCTGCTGCTTGTCGGTCTGTTGTTATGGTTCTTCGTCAACCGCGCCAGTTCGCGGGCGAATGAGCAGATAGAGCTGCTGCAAGCGCTGCTGGATCAGCAAAAGCGGCAGAATGCGCTGTTACGTCGCCTGTGCGAAGCTAATGCGCCAGAGAAAGAGGATGTGGCTGAGCCGACCGTCGCCGGCAAGGCGAAAGGGGAGGATGAGTTTATCCGCCTGGTAGCTGAACGTTAAGGCGCCCGACAGGTGTGCATCATAAGATGCGCACCTGCATGATAGCGGGCGGTAATATCTTATTCTTATTCCATTATTCCTTTCTTAGTGCAATATCCTCTTTATTACACGCTGTAAATAAAGTCATTCTCGCCGCGTTTATTGTTGGGTAACGTGACACTGTCATCTTTTTTTCATTATTAAGGTGCAGAATTAGCACTATTTTTAGCGTGACGACTAACAGGTTTTATTATCACTACACTGGCACGGCTTAGCGATTTTTAGTCTGGAGTTATAACGAATTATGCGCATCAATATTCACCGTTGCCCACCAGACGCTTACATTACAGCAGTTCGTGTACGGACATACCTGGACGAAGCGAAGTTGTTGAGCTATGGTAAAAAAGTTGCAGTAATGAGGCAACGAATGGGCGATATTGGCTGATGCTGTAGCGCCTTGCCAGGGGCGGCAAAGACGCATAAATGTGCAGGCGATCAAATGATTACCTTATAATTTGTGCGAACGATCGAGACACGTTTAAAAATGGCTTGCCATTATTTACGTAGTGTGTGATAACACGTTTCGGGTTAAACGAGGTACAGTTCTGTTTATGTGTGGCATTTTCAGTAAAGAAGTCCTGAGTAAACACGTTGTCGTTGAATACCGCTTCTCTGCCGAACCTTAAATTAGTGCCTCATGCAGTTATGTGTCAGTTTTATCTAGGTAAACGCCAGCAGGCGAAGAAAACAGTCTAAGGAATTTTGCAAATGGCAAAGATTAAAGGTCAAGTTAAGTGGTTCAACGAGTCTAAAGGTTTTGGCTTCATTACTCCGGCTGATGGCAGCAAAGACGTGTTCGTACACTTCTCCGCTATCCAGGGTAACGGCTTCAAAACTCTGGCTGAAGGCCAGAACGTTGAGTTCGAAATTCAGGACGGCCAGAAAGGTCCGGCTGCAGTTAACGTAACTGCTATCTGATACAAGACCACTCTTCTTGTATAAAAGCCTCGCCTGCGCGGGGCTTTTGCATTTTTATTGCAAAGCATGTCATTTTTCCCCCTCCCGTCGCGTCTTGTTGCAAATACTCATCTTTATTAGCATTGTGTAGCAGTCTGTTTTGCTAATTTTCTGTTAAATCAGTTGGTTGCAAAACAATGCCGGAGCTATGGTGCTAAAGAAAAAAACGAAGTCCGCCGCCAGTTTCACCCCGATTCGCTTCGGGTTACTGTGTGTGGCCATTCTCGGTTGTCTGGGGCTGCTGCTGGTCCGCGTGGGCTGGCTACAAATTATCTCCCCCGATAACCTGGTAAAACAAGAAGATATGCGCTCCCTGCGCGAAGAACCCGTAGCGGTTGAGCGGGGGATGATCAGCGACCGGGAAGGACGGCCGCTGGCGGTGAGCGTTCCGGTCAGTGCTATCTGGATCGACCCGCAGACCACTATGGAGAAGGGCGGTGTGGGCTATGGGCCCCGCTGGCAGGCGATGGCCGAAGCGCTGCACCTCAACCTCGGAGAGCTGGCCCAGCGGGTACAGAGTCATCCCCACGCTCGCTTTCTCTATCTGGCGCGTCAGATCAATCCCGAGCAGGCAGAGTGGATTGATAAACTGCATCTGCCGGGCGTCTACCTGCGCGATGAATCGCGACGGTTCTACCCGGCGGGCCACGTGGCTGCCAATCTGCTGGGCTTTACCAATGTTGATAATCAGGGCATCGAAGGGGTGGAGAAAAGCTTTAACGCCCAGTTGACCGGTAAACCCGGGCGACGTCTGGTGCGTAAAGATAAACATGGTAATGTCATTGAGAACATTACCGAAGTGCCGCCGGTACCGGCGCATAATCTGCAGCTGAGTATTGATGAACGCCTGCAGACGGTGACGGAAGACGCCCTCGACAACGCCGTCCGCTGGAACAAAGCAGAGTCCGGGGCGGCGGTATTGATCAAAATTGATACCGGCGAGATCCTGGCGATGGCCAGCTATCCGGACTTCAATCCGAACAATCGCGATAGCGCGACGCTGGATGATTTTCGCAACCGGGCCATCAGCGACACCTTCGAGCCCGGGTCGACGGTCAAACCGCTGGTGATCATGACTGCGCTACAGCAGGGGATTGTCCAGCCAGACAGCGTGGTGGATACCCATCCGTTCGTCCTCGATGGCCATCGTATTCGCGATGTGGGCTATTATCCGGAGCTGAGCCTGACCGGGATCCTGCAGAAATCCAGCGATACCGGCGTGTCCCATCTCTCGCTCGCCATGCCGGTGCAGCATCTGATCGATACCTATAAAGCTTTCGGCTTTGGCGAACCGACGGGGCTGGGGTTGACCGGCGAAAGCGCCGGGCTGATGCCGCATCGCCGCTACTGGGGGCAACTGGATCGCGCCACCTTCGCCTTCGGCTATGGTTTGATGGTCACCCCGCTCCAGCTCGCCCACGTCTACGCCACCATCGGCGGCTTCGGCATTGCGCGACCACTGTCGATTACCCGCATCGATCCGCCGGTGATGGGCACGCGGGTGATGCCGGAGAGTATTGTGCATAGCGTGGAACATATGATGGAGAGCGTGGCGCTCCCGGGCGGGGGCGGTACCAAAGCGGCGGTACGCGACTACCGGGTGGCGGTAAAAACCGGCACGGCGAAGAAAATTGGCCCGGACGGCAAATATATCGATAAGTATGTGGCCTATACCGCCGGCGTGGCGCCCGCCAGTCGACCACAGTTCGCGCTGGTGGTGGTGATGAACGATCCGAGCAATGGTTCCTATTACGGCGGCGCTGTGTCCGCGCCGGTCTTCAGCCAGATCATGGGCGATGTCCTGCGGCTGGAGAACGTCATGCCGGACGGCATGCCGCAAGGGGCGGAGAATCTGATCGTAATGCACGATAGCCACCCACAGGGGCCGGCGCTGTAACAGTGGTCTGCAGGGGCGAATAGCGCTACACTTTCGCCCTTTCAGCAACACCGGAGCCGTCATGTCATACAGTTGCCCCCTTTGTCACGCGCCGCTCAGCCGTAGCGACAACCACTATTCCTGCCCGCAGCGGCACCAGTTCGATCTGGCGAAAGAGGGGTACGTCAATCTGCTACCGGTGCAGTTCAAGCGGTCGCGCGATCCCGGCGATAGCGCCGAAATGATGCAGGCCCGGCGGGCGTTCCTCGACGCCGGACATTATCAGCCGCTACGGGATGCTATCGCTGAGCGGCTGCGACATTACGCCCCTACGGATTTACTGGATATCGGCTGTGGCGAGGGGTATTACACCCACGCGTTTGCCGCCATCGCCAGCCGCAGCTGGGGGCTGGACGTGTCGAAGCCGGCGATCCGCGCGGCGGCAAAACGCTACCCGCAGGTGAATTTTTGCGTGGCCTCCAGCCAGCGCCTGCCATTTTCCGACGCTAGCTTCGACGCGGTGGTGCGCATTTACGCGCCCTGCAACGCCGAAGAGCTGGCGCGGGTGGTGCGTCCCGGTGGTTGGGTGATCACCGCCACGCCGGGTCCCCGTCACTTACTGGAGCTGAAAGGGCTTATTTACGATGAAGTTCGCCTGCATGAGCTGAAGACGGAAGCGATGCCGGGGTTCCGCCTGGAGGCTCAGCAGCAGCTGGCTTATCCGATGATCCTGACGGGAAGTGAAGCGCAGGCCCTGCTGCAGATGACGCCGTTCGCATGGCGGGCTAAAGCCGAAGTGCACGCCGCGCTGCGTCAGCAGCCGACCTTTGGTTGCCAGACCGATTTTATGATCCACTGCTGGCAGCGCGAAGCGTAAAGCTTAACCGGCGAAATGGCTCCAGAGGATTTCGCTGCCGATGCCAATCAGCACGATACCGCCGAGAATTTCGGCTCGTTTGCCAAGCAGCGGGCCGATAAAGCGACCGACCATCATCCCCAGCGTCGACATGATAAAGGTGGCGCAGCCGATCGCCAGCGCGGTGGTCACAATGCTGACCTGCAGGAAGGCCAGACCGACGCCGACGGCCATCGCGTCAAGGCTGGTGGCGAAGGCGGTGGTGACCAGAAGCCAGAAACCATGTCGGTGAGGCGCCTCGCACGCCTCGTCGCTGTCGCCGCGAAAACCTTCGACGATCATTCGCCCGCCGAGAAACACCAGTAAAATAAAGGCAATCCAGTGATTCCACTCGAGGATAAACTGGCTGGCCAGCATGCCAAGCCCCCAGCCGACCAGCGGTGTCAGGGTTTCAATGGCGCCAAAAATCAGCCCGGTGCGTACTGCCTCTGAAAATTTGGGTTTATGCAGGGTGGCGCCTTTGCCGATGGAGGCTGCGAAGGCGTCCATGGACATGCCGAAAGCGAGAAGAATGGTAGCGGATAAATTCATGTGCGTGTCCTGACCGGGGATAATCCATATGACACATCGCTGCCCCCAGTAAACATACGCGGAGCCGCTCAATGGCTGAGCAATACGTACAGCAGTGATGTATCTATGGTCTCGCCTGATTGAATCTCTTCAACCCGTACGTGCCACGTTTTGCAACGAGTATGTTGACACGTACATTTCCTGGCGGGCAGGAAATCGGCTACTCCCCAACGACGGGCGCAACCTTAACATATTTTTAGAATATAAAACAATAACAGAAGAGGGCTATTTTAATAACCAAATGATAACGATTTTCATTTAAATTTATAAGTGAAAAAATAGTTAATAAAAAAGATAAGGTTAGGCGGGAAATATAGCCGTGGCTATAATATTTCTCCGCTGCTAACGGGAATAATATAGCGCTGGCTATATTTTTAAGTCATTGAGTTGTAATGAGAAGTTTGTATATCTTCTCCAGATCGTCGATATTTCGTACGCGTATCAGCAGCCGCCGTTGCTCTAATTGCATCACCAGCACACCGTCCTCGGATAAATTCATCTCTTTAATCCGCTGATATTCTATCCACACGTTGGCGAAGAAAAAGCCGTGCGGTTTAAAAATGATTTTCGGCGTACGGATCCAGAATAAATAGAGCCCCATCAGCGCCAGCGCAGATAATAGCCAGGTGGTGATCGCCGTGCCGTGCTGGGTGATGTTGTTATAGATCAGAATGGCGGTGAGGCCGACAAAGATCATGCCGTCAACGCGACTGCGGCGAAGCAGGGGGATGGCCAGCAGTACCGGGCCGTTTCGCCTCGGCATAATAAACTGGTCATATATCGCGTAGGCCAGTAGCGCAAGGATAAACAGGATGATCACCAGGTCCGTGAAGGTCATTGCTTTGCGTTTCTCCTGATAAAAAAAAGCCGGGGGCAAGCCCCCGGCGTACAGCCTGGAAATTACAGACCCAGCAGGCCGACCGCGTAGCCGGCGATACCGATGACGAAGAAGCCAACGATGATCCACAGCGGGTTAACTTTCTTACGCAGCAGCCACATACAGGCGAAGGTCAACAGCAGCGGCACCAGACCCGGCATCAGCTGATCAAGGATAGTCTGCACCGTGGTGACGTGAACCTGTCCGTCAGAGCCGGTGATTTTTGACACCACCATCGGAATGTTCACATGCGTCCACTTGTTAACCAGCGCCCCCATGACAAACAGGCCGAGGATTGACGCCCCCTCAGTCAGTTTCTGCAGGAAGCCGCCGCCCATATCTTTAACGATATCCACGCCTTTGCGATAACCATAGGCGACGCCGTAGTAACGGGTCAGCAGACGCACCGCGTTGAACAGGATAAAGAACAGCAGAGGACCGAGCAGGCTACCGCTCATCGCGATCCCGGCGCCTAAGGCTGCAAACACCGGACGCACGGTACCCCAGAAGATCGGGTCGCCAACGCCGGCCAGCGGTCCCATCAGACCGACTTTGATGCCGTTGATAGCGCCATCGTCAATCTCTGCGCCATTGGCGCGCTGCTCTTCCATCGCCAGCGTTACGCCCAGTACCGGAGCGGCAACGTAAGGGTGGGTGTTGAAAAACTCAAGGTGACGCTTAATCGCCTGCTTACGCGCATCGTTGTTCTCCGGGTACAGACGACGAATCGCCGGAACCATAGAGAAGCAGAACCCCAGCGCCTGCATACGTTCGAAGTTCCATGAACCCTGGAACAGGTTAGAACGAATGAACACGCCACGAATATCACTCTGTGTGAGTTTTTTCTCGGTGGTATTTTTAGTCATATCAACCATTTCGCTCACCTGTTAGTCCAGTTCGTTATCGAGATCGTTGTTACCAGCCGCCTGAGCCGGCGCACCGGCGACGCGGTTATATTTCGGGCTCAGCTGGATGTAGAGGATTGCCATGACCGCACCAATCACACCCAGGGCCACCAGGTTGAAGTTGGTGAAGGCGGCGGTGACGAAGCCGAGGTAGAAGAACGGCATCAGATAGCCTGCGCGCATCATGTTGATGACCATTGCATAACCGACAACCACGATCATACCGCCGGCGATGTTCAGACCGCTGGTGACCACTTCCGGGATAGCATTCAGCAGGCCCTGAACTTCGCTGGTGCCGACGGAAATCGCCACGATAACGGCCGGGATAGCGATACGCATCGCCTGCAGGAACAGGGACGAGACGTGCAGCCACGACAGGGCGGTCAGGTTGCCATTCTCCGCCGCTTTATCCGCCGCGTGCTGGAAGGCCACGGTGATGGTGCGCACGATGATGGTCAGCACCTGGCCTGCCGCCGCCAGCGGGATAGCCAGCGCGATACCGGCGCCGATGCTCTGATGGCCGGCAATAACCAGGACGGTGGAAATAATGGACGCCAGCGCGGCATCAGGGGCTACCGCCGCACCGATGTTCATCCAGCCCAGGGCTATCATCTCCAGCGTACCGCCGATGATAATACCGGTTTTCATATCGCCGAGAACGGCGCCGATCAGCGTACAGGCGATCAGAGGACGGTGGAACTGAAATTCATCAAGTACCGACTCCATACCCGCAATACACGCGACGATGAACACCAGCACAATCTGAAGAAGGGTAATCTCCATTGTACTTCTCCTGTTGATTAAGTCTTAAAGTGAAAACTGGGGCGCGATCCGCCGGGTTATTTATCAACCTTAGCGATCAGATCCATCATTTTCAGTTTCGGGTCGGTGGACACTTTACGTGCCTCCAGCTCGATACCGCGGGCGTTCAGCTTTTTAAACGCCTCAATATCTTTGGCATCGACTGAAATCGCGTTGTTAACCTGGGTTTTACCCTGGCGGAACGCCATACCGCCGATGTTGACGCTGGTGATTTTCACGCCGCCCTCGACGATACGTTCAACGTCGGTCGGGTTAGTAAACAGCAGCATAACGCGCTGTCCGGCATACTTGGGGTTGTTGTAGACGCGGATCATTTTGGCCACATCCACCACGTGAGCGGTGACGCCCGGCGGCGCAACCTGGGTCAGCAGAGTTTTACGCACGGTATCCGCGGCCACTTCATCACTGACAACGATGATGCGGGTAACGTTGGTCTCTTTGGTCCAGCGGGTGGCGACCTGACCATGGATCAGACGGTCGTCTATACGCGCAAGGCCAATTACCATGTAGTCGTTCGGGCCCATGGGTTTGGCCGGTGCGGCGGCTTTTGGCGCTGCGGCAGGCGCGGGCGCAGGGGCCGCTTTTTCCACCGGTTTGGCTTTAAGCGCTTTCACGCCTTCGCTGCCGGTTTCAACCGCTAAGGCGACCAGTTCATCAAAGGAAGGATCGTCGTCGCGGGCCATGAAGGTTTCCACCAGCATCGGGATATTGACGCCGGCGATAACTTCGTAATGCTCTTTATCGACGACAATGCGGCTCGCAGCGTTGAAAGGGCTGCCTCCCCATGTATCGACGAGAAATAGCACGCCTTTACTGGTATCCAGTTTTGCCAACTGGGCGTTGTATTTCTCGATCAACGTTTCGGCATTTTCACCCGGAACGAAATCGATCCAGCCAACGTTTTCCTGCTCGCCCAACAGCATTTCTGCTGTTTTCAGCAGCTGTTCTGCAGCCCAACCATGTGTGCCTATTACAATAGCAATCGTCACTTGCTACCTCCTTTATTATCGTGAATGCATCATCTGCTTTGATACATCCTGAATCACTCTTGAGGACAAAATCGATTCAGTTAGGGTGTAAGATAGAAAATAGTTACTACCGCGAATTATTTTAGACAGTGAAAAAATAATTAATGTGATGAAGATCCGTTAATCACGTATCGTCTGCGAATAATTTTGCAGCGCAAAAAATAGCCTTAGTTATTGCAAATTCAGGTAAATTATTTCCAATTTCGATCTATATTTTGCTATGTTTAACTTCCGTTTAATTACTCAGGAGTATAGGGCATAGCCCGCAGTATGGACCGTCATCGACGTCTTTTCACTTTCTGGCATCTGATTGCCACCTCTACGTATCCCGCATTTCTTTCAGCACCTGGTGTCGCGCCCCTGCATGGCATGGCGATGACTGACCTTGCCGCAAACCGGAGTCGTACATGGAATTGTTAATGGATCCCTCAATCTGGGCCGGCCTGTTGACGCTTATCGTTCTGGAAATTGTGCTCGGTATCGACAACCTGGTGTTTATTGCCATCCTGGCGGACAAACTGCCGCCGAAGCAGCGCGATAAAGCGCGTCTGATCGGCCTGTCACTGGCGCTGGTGATGCGCCTGGGGCTGCTGTCGGTCATCTCCTGGATGGTGACGCTGACGAAACCACTGATTACCATCGCCGATTTCTCCTTTTCCGGGCGCGATCTCATCATGCTGCTCGGCGGGATCTTCTTATTGTTTAAGGCGACAACCGAGCTGCATGAACGGCTGGAAAACCGCCAGCACGATGCCGGTCACGGTAAAGGCTATGCCAGTTTCTGGGTAGTAGTATTGCAGATAGTGGTGCTGGATGCCGTCTTCTCCCTGGACGCCGTGATCACGGCGGTCGGGATGGTTAACCATCTGCCGGTGATGATGGCGGCGGTGGTGATCGCGATGATCTTGATGCTGCTGGCCTCCAAGCCGTTGACGCGCTTTGTCAACCAGCACCCGACGGTGGTCGTGCTCTGTCTGAGCTTCCTGTTGATGATTGGCCTGAGCCTGGTGGCGGAAGGGTTTGGCTTCCATATTCCGAAAGGGTATCTGTACGCGGCGATCGGTTTCTCGATCATTATCGAGTTCTTTAACCAGGTGGCGCGCCGTAACTTTGTTCGCCACCAGTCGACGCTGCCGCTGCGCGCTCGGACCGCGGATGCCATCCTGCGCCTGATGGGCGGCCGCAAACAGGCCTCCGTCAGCCATGACGCGGACAGTCCAGCCGCGGTGCCCGTTCCTGAGGGCGCCTTTGCGGAAGAAGAGCGCTACATGATTAACGGCGTGCTGACCCTGGCCCAGCGCTCCCTGCGCAGCATCATGACCCCGCGCGGAGAAATCAGCTGGGTCGACGCTGAGCAGAGTGAAGATGAAATTCGTCGTCAACTGCTGTCGTCGCCGCACAGCCTCTTCCCGGTCTGCCGCGGAGAGCTGGATGAAATCATTGGTATCGTGCGGGCGAAAGAGATGCTGGTGGCCCTGGAGTCGGGGGAAAACGTCGCGGCGCTGGCTTCTGCCTCCCCGGCAATTGTCGTTCCGGAAACGCTGGACCCGATCAATCTGCTCGGGGTCCTGCGTCGGGCGCGCGGCAGCTTCGTCATCGTAACTAATGAATTTGGCGTGGTGCAGGGGCTGGTCACGCCGCTGGACGTCCTTGAAGCCATCGCCGGTGAATTCCCGGACGCTGATGAGACGCCAGAGATTGTCATCGATGGCGATGGCTGGCTTATTAAGGGGTCGACCGACCTGCATGCGCTGCAGCAGGCGCTGGGGCTGGATCCACTGATCAATGACGATGAGGATATTGCCACCGTTGCCGGGCTGGTGATCTCCGCCAATGGTCATATCCCGCGCATTGGCGACGTCGTGTCGCTTCCGCCGCTGCATTTTACCGTAGTGGAAGCGAATGATTACCGGGTCGATCTGGTGCGCGCGGTGGTCACTCGTCCGCCGAGCGACGAAGAAGAGTAATCGCCAGGCTCGCCGGCCGCTGCGGCCGGCGAGTTATTCTGTCGTCTCGCTCTCACTCTCACTCTCACTCTCCTCCCTGCTGGCCAGCCACGCCGGGAACGCCTCCACCGGCATCGGCCGCGCATAATAAAACCCCTGCAGCACATCGACGCCGTGGCTACGCAGGTAGTTTTCCTGCTCCAGCGTCTCCACCCCTTCGGCAACGGTAACAATATGCAGGCGGTTGGCGAGGGCGATAATAATATCTGTCACCGTCGCGTTCACGCTATCTATGCCGACCGAGCTGGTGAACGAGCGGTCGATCTTCAAAACATCCGGGCGCAGCTTTTCCAGCCATGAGAGCGAAGTATTGCCGGTACCAAAATCATCGATCGCCAGCTGTACGCCCTTAAAGTGCAGATGTTCGGCCATATGCTGGTCGCCATCCTGCAGGACATCGCGTTCGGTTAGCTCGACCACCAGCTGCTGCACCGGATCCACGCTGAACCAGTAATTGTGCAGGTCGCGCAGCAGGAGTCCGTTAGCGAAATGGCGCGCGGCGACATTGATCGCGATGTGAAAATGGCGGTCGCGAGGAAAAGCGTCCAGGCGGCGAGCGGTTTCGGCAATCACATAGCGGGTGAGAGGGATGATCAGATTATTGCCTTCGGCGATGGGGATAAATACCTCCGGCGAAATCGTCCCACGGCGGGGATTATTCCAGCGCAGCAGGATCTCCACCCCGCAGCAGCGGCCGCTGCGCGCATCCTGCAGCGGCTGGCACCAGAGGGCAAACTCCCGGGCCGAAATGCCAAGGCTTATTTCCCGCGAGAAACTCATTCTGCCGGCGGTGGCCAGCCAGGCGATGCCGGTCATTAGCAGGCTAAAAATCAGCGCCAGCGGCAGCTCGCCGGGCAGCTCCTCAAGCGCAATCGCCGAGGCGCCAGGGCCGTTAATATTGACAGTAAACGGAAACTCCGTAGAGCGCTGGCGATAAATCACCGTGCCCTGCGGGACATGCGCTTTTTCGAGAAGCCCATGGCGGCTGCTAAAATAACGATCGCCAACCTGCAGGCTGACGTCGCTGATCAGGGCCGATTTTTCATTAAGAATTAAGGTTCCCAGCAGCTCAATATTCACCACCAGCATCACGCCGTCCAGGCCGCTCTCCGCGGCTGGATACCATTGGATCAGTACCGGCGAGCCTTTGAGCAAGGAGCTGTCGTTCGAGAAGAGCAGCAGAGGGCGGGGCGCAGGAAGCGCGGGCTGCAGGCGATGTAAGTCTGCCTGTCGCGGGCCAAAAATACTGGAACAGTAAACGATACCTGACGTGACGAGGGCGACGGAACGAATGGTTTGCAACGAGGCCGCCATTTTGCGCAGCGTCAGATGGATATCAGGGCAGGGTTTGCCCACCAGAGGGAGCAGGGTGGCTCGCTGTGCGCTTAGCGGGCGCAAGATGTCATTGAGCGCCGCCACCCGTTGGCTGGCGGCCGTGCGAATATAATCTTCATTTACGCTGCGCTGCGAAATAAATCGGATGGCTAATGTGGCGCCCAGGGTCGCCAGGGCTACCAGCAGGCAGACAATAATGCGTTTGTGACGATAGGCCGTAATGACTTTTTGTGCAGTCTGCATGTGCGACACCCTGTCGACAGGACGAGTGGTTAAGCGTGGCTTATTTTATAGAGCAAGTGTAGTGGCAGAATATCGCCAGGTATAGAAAAAAGAAAATGCGCCGTTGAAGGCGCATCAGGGAGATTTCAGTCACCAGGGTTAACCCCCTGCGCGCTTTGCAGGCGCAGAGGGGCACGAAAAGTTTAGTCACACTGAACTTTAATCGCCAGGCCGCCGCGCGAGGTTTCGCGGTACTTGGCGTTCATGTCTTTACCGGTTTCATACATGGTCTCGATCACCTTATCGAGCGAGACGCGCGGTTCGCTGGTGCGGCGCATCGCCATTCGCGCGGCGTTGATCGCCTTGACGGAGGCGATGGCGTTACGTTCAATGCATGGCACCTGCACCTGACCGGCGACCGGATCACAGGTCAGGCCGAGGTTGTGTTCCATGCCGATCTCCGCTGCCACGCAAACCTGTTCCGGGCTGGCGCCGAGCAGTTCAGCCAGGCCCGCCGCCGCCATCGAGCAGGCGACGCCCACCTCGCCCTGACAGCCGACTTCCGCGCCGGAAATGGACGCATTCATCTTATACAGCGCGCCGATCGCCCCGCAGGCCATAAAGTAGCGAATATAGATCTCCGGGCTGACGGACTCGATAAAGTGATCGTAATAGGCGAGTACCGCCGGAACGATGCCGCAGGCGCCGTTGGTCGGCGCGGTTACCACGCGACCGCCTGCGGCGTTCTCTTCATTGACCGCCAGCGCGAACATATTGACCCAGTCAACAACGTTCATTGGATCGCTGGAGAGCTTATCGCTGGCCACCAGCAGACGACGCAGCGCCGAGGCGCGACGCGGTACGCGCAGCGGGCCAGGCAGCACGCCCTCGGTGTTCATCCCGCGGTCGATACAGGCGCGCATGGTCTGCCAGACGTTGGCGAAATAATCCTCGATCTCTTTTTTGCTGTGCAGAGCCAGCTCGTTCTGCATCACCATCCCGGAGAGCGACAGGCCAGTCTCTTTGCAGTAGGCCAGCATTTCCTGCGCCGATTTAAATGGGTAGGGCACCTGCAGTTCGTTGGCGTTTTCCTTGCCGAAGTGCTCTTCGTCGACAATAAAGCCGCCGCCGATCGAGTAGTAGGTCTTGCAGTAGATCTCTTTCTCGCCGGCCCAGGCGTGAATGGTCATGCCGTTTTCGTGCAGCGGCAGGTTGTCGCTGCGAAAACGCATGCCGTCATCCGCCGGGAAGTCGACCTCGTGCTGGCCGTTGGCCAGCAGCAGACGACCGCGCGCTTCGACGTCACGGATAAAAGCCGGGATCGCGTCAATATCGACCGTATCGGGCTGATTGCCCGCCAGTCCCATGATAATGGCGATGTCCGTATGGTGGCCTTTGCCGGTTAATGACAGTGAACCGTAGACGTCAACCGCCACACGAGTCACTGCATTAAGCAATCCTTTTTCGACCAGGTCATCGACGAACTGTTTTCCGGCCTTCATCGGGCCAACAGTGTGGGAAGATGAGGGACCAATCCCCACCTTGAACATGTCGAATAGACTAATCACGATAATACTCCTGACAGGGTTACCGCGGGTGCGGTAACGATGTAATAACTGCGCATAGTGTAAGAGGGAAGCGCCCTGTCAGTTCAACTATTCACATGAATTAAACTAATGGCTAACCGCGATTTTACTAATAATGAGAGCGCCCTCTCATTATCAGTATAGCTAAGGACGTGCGCCAATTTGCAGCGCCAGCTCGCGAATGATCCCGGCGGTCATTCCCCAGACAAAATAATGCTGGTACCAGGAGAGCCAGACGCGGTGGTCGTTGCCCCGGCGGTGGATATCGAGTGGATGGTAGCGCCCAAGGCGCAGGGCTTCGGCGAGCGGCATTTCAAATACCGCGGAGACTTCGTCCTGGCTGGCGTGGTAGTGCAGATCCGGGGGAATAATGCCCACCACCGGCGTCACCTGAAAGCCGGTGACGCTGTCCACCGGCGGCAGGACGCCGATCACCTCGACCGCCTCCGGCGGGATCGCCACCTCTTCCTGAGCTTCGCGCAGGGCGGCGGCGATAAGCGTCGCGTCGGTATTATCTACTGCGCCGCCGGGAAAGGCGACCTGGCCGGCGTGCTTGCGCAGCAGCGGCGAACGCTGGGTCAGCAGCAGGCCGGGCTGCGGCCGGCGCACGATCGGCACCAGCACCGCCGCCTGCCGCTGATTGAGCGCATGGCGCGAAGGCTGCGGGCGCAGAAGCTGAAAGCGGGACAGAAAATCATCCAGATTAAGGGCGCGATCCGCCATGGTCTAGTTCTCCAGTTGCTGCAGGATACGATTAACTTTATCAAAAGTTTCCTGATATTCCGCCGCTTCCTCGCTATCCGCCACAATTCCGCCGCCGGCGGAGCAGTACAGCTGTCCCTGCCATGCCGTCAGGGTGCGAATGGTGATGCTGGTATCCATATTGCCGCAATAGCTCAGGTAGCCAATGCTCCCACACCAGGCGTTGCGTCGTTGGGGCTCCAGTTCATCGATAATCTCCATCGCCCGCACTTTCGGCGCGCCGGTGATCGAGCCGCCGGGAAAGGCGGCGCGCAGCAGGTCGCTGGCGTGCAGCGTCATTGGCAGGCGGGCGGTGATGGTGCTGACCAGATGATGGACCGCCGGGAACGGCTCCACCACGAACAGCTCGGGGACCCGGACGCTGCCCGGGACGGCGACGCGGCCGATGTCGTTGCGCATCAGGTCGACAATCATTAAATTCTCGGCGCGATCTTTCGGCGAATTCGCCAGCTTCTCAGCCTGCTGCGCATCTGCCAGCGGCGAATCGAGCCGCGGCAGGGTGCCTTTTATCGGCCGCGTCTGGATCTCCCCCTGGCGCAGCTGGATAAAGCGCTCCGGCGACAGGCTTAAAATCGCCCCTTCATCGAGGCGAATAAAGGCGCTAAAGGGGGCGCGGTTGACGGCGTTCAGCTGGCGGAAGGCCTGCCATTCATCACCGACGTAGCTGGCCTGAAAACGCTGGGCGAGGTTGACCTGATAGCAGTCGCCGCTGTGCAGATAGGCCTGTACCTGGCGAAATTTTTCGCCGTACTGCTGGCGGCTCATATTTGACTGCCAGGCAGAGGTCAGGGCGAAGGTTTCACCCGGCGTCGGCGTTTGCGCCTCCAGCCACTGTAGACGCTGCTGCGGGTCGTCATAGCTGAGCAGCGATATCTGTTGGCGCTGGTGGTCGACGATAAGCGCCCAGTCATAGATCCCCACCGCCATATCCGCCAGCGCGATATCGGCCTGCGCGTGCGAAGGGAGACGCTCAAAGCGACGGCCCAGGTCGTAACCGAATAATCCCAGCGCGCCGCCGAGAAACGGCAGATCGTCATGGGGTTGCGGCGTGAACGGCTGACGATCCAACTGCTGCTGCAGGAGCTGCAGCGGATCTTCCGCTGAGACAACAACGGTTTCGCCGTCGTCGACCCACGTCTGTTCATCGCGCGTCAGTAGCGTGGCGCGCGGGGCAGCCACCAGAATATCAAAGCGGTTATGCGGATGGTCGGCAAAGCCGGAATGCAGCAGCATCGCCCAGGGCAGGGCGCTTAACGGCGCAAAATAGTGTTCGGCCGCATCCGGGCGCCAGGGCAGGGTAATAATCGCGGGGGACAACATCTTTCTCGATCCTGAACGTTGCCGCCCCTCTGGCGTAGTTGGGGACGGCGTGAAATAATTACGCCCCACAATGTAGCAGGAGTAAAAGATGTTTGCAGGTTTACCTTCGCTGAGCCACGAGCAACAGCAAAAAGCGGTCGAACGTATCCATGAGCTAATGGCTCAGGGGATAAGCAGCGGCCAGGCGATTGCCCTGGTGGCGGAAGAGCTGCGCGCAACGCATACCGGCGAGCAGATCGTTGCGCGCTTTGAAGATGAGGATGAGGACGAGTAATTACACCGCGGCGATAATTTTGATCTCAACTTTATACTGCGGGTTCATCAGCGTCGCTTCCACCGTGCAGCGCACCGGGGCGTGACCAGCCACCACCCACGCGTCCCAGGCTTTATTCATCGCCGCAAAGTCGCTTTTATCGGCGAGGAAGATGGTGGCGTCAAGAATACGCGACTTGTCGCTGCCCTGTTTTTCCAGCACCGCGTCAATCTGCGCCAGGGTATTGGCGGTCTGCTCGAAAGCGTCGGCATCGAGATTTGCCGGCACGCCGGTGTAGTACAGGGTCTGGTTGTGGATCACCACGTCTGACCAACGGGCTTCGGCATCAATACGCGTAATTGTCATTGCTTTTCCTCTTTAAGCATTCCATTCGGCTGCGGCAAGACTGCCATAATGTGCCGCTCGCGTCACTACCCGGACTGGCGAAACGCCGTCCTCCCTGACATAATCACTGTCCAAATAACCAGGGGGCAATGTGATCGACGATTTTGCAGCAGACGGCCAGCTAGCCAAAGCCATACCGGGATTTAAACCGCGCGAGCCGCAGCGCCAGATGGCGGTGGCGGTCAGCGAAGCGATTGAGGCCTCCCGGCCGCTGGTGGTGGAAGCGGGGACCGGAACCGGTAAAACCTACGCTTACCTGGCGCCTGCGCTGCGGGCGAAAAAAAAGGTGATTATCTCCACCGGCTCGAAAGCGCTGCAGGATCAGCTTTACAGCCGCGATCTGCCCACCGTCGCCAAAGCGCTCAAATTCACCGGGAAACTGGCGCTGCTCAAAGGGCGCTCCAACTACCTGTGTCTCGAACGTCTTGAGCAGCAGGCGCTGGCGGGCGGCGATCTGCCGGTGCAAACCCTCAGCGATGTGATCCTCCTGCGCTCCTGGTCGAATCAAACCCAGGATGGCGATATCAGCACCTGCGCCAGCGTCGCGGAAGACTCTCAGGCCTGGCCGCTGGTCACCAGCACCAACGATAACTGTCTCGGTAGCGACTGCCCACTGTATAAAGATTGCTTCGTGGTGAAGGCGCGTAAAAAAGCGATGGACGCCGACGTGGTGGTGGTCAACCATCACCTGTTTCTGGCCGATATGGTGGTCAAAGAGAGCGGCTTTGCCGAGCTGATCCCCGAGGCGGAAGTGATGATCTTCGATGAAGCCCATCAGCTGCCGGATATCGCCAGTCAGTACTTTGGCCAGTCGCTCTCCAGCCGCCAGCTGCTGGACCTGGCGAAAGACATCACCATTGCCTACCGCACCGAACTGAAAGACACTCAGCAGCTGCAAAAATGCGCCGACCGCCTGGCGCAAAGCGCGCAGGATTTCCGCCTGCAGCTGGGAGACCCGGGCTACCGCGGCAATCTGCGCGAGCTGCTGGCGGACAGCCACATTCAGCGAGCGCTGCTGCTGCTCGATGACGCGCTCGAGCTATGCTATGACGTCGCCAAACTTTCGCTGGGTCGCTCGGCGCTGCTCGACGCCGCTTTTGAGCGCGCCACCCTCTATCGCGGGCGCCTGAAGCGGTTGAAAGAGATCAACCAGCCGGGCTACAGCTACTGGTATGAGTGTACCTCGCGCCACTTTACTCTCGCGCTGACGCCGCTGACCGTGGCCGAGAAGTTTAAAGAGGTGATGGCGCAGAAGTCGGGGAGCTGGATCTTTACCTCGGCGACGCTGTCGGTGAACGACGATCTGCATCACTTTACCGCCCGGCTGGGGATCGACGAGGCGCAGACTCTACTGCTGCCGAGTCCCTTTGACTATCAGCACCAGGCGCTGCTCTGCGTGCCGCGCAACCTACCCCTGCCGAACCAGCCCGGCGCGGCGCGACACCTGGCGGCGATGCTCAAGCCGCTGATCGAGGCCAACGATGGTCGCTGCTTTATGTTGTGCACCTCGCACGCCATGATGCGCGATCTGGCTGAGCAGTTCCGCGCCACCATGACGCTACCGGTGCTGCTGCAGGGCGAGACCAGCAAAGGCCAGCTGCTGCAGCAGTTCGTCAGCGCCGGCAACGCGCTGCTGGTGGCTACCAGCAGCTTCTGGGAGGGAGTCGATGTGCGCGGCGACGCGCTGTCGCTGGTGATTATCGATAAGCTACCGTTCACCTCGCCGGACGATCCGCTGCTAAAAGCGCGGATGGAAGATTGCCGGCTGCGCGGCGGCGATCCCTTCGATGAAGTGCAGCTCCCGGATGCGGTGATCACCCTCAAGCAGGGGGTGGGTCGCCTGATCCGCGATATCGACGACCGCGGGGTGCTGGTGATCTGCGACAACCGGCTGGTGATGCGCCCCTACGGCGCGGTGTTCCTGGCCAGTCTGCCGCCGGCGCCGCGAACCCGCGATATCCGTCGGGCGGTGCGCTTTCTCGCCGTACCGCCGGCAAGGTAATCCGCACTAAAATGTGTTAAGCTGCGCGCCATTTTGTTAATTAGCGGTTCCCAATAGACTTCGGGCGGCATGGCGGCGGGTTGGCCGTTTGCCGGAAATCAGGCTGCCTGAAGGCCTGAACTATGTAACGAGAGCGTGACCACCCATGCGAATTTTGGCTATCGATACCGCCACAGAGGCCTGCTCCGCGGCTCTGTGGAATGATGGCACCCTTAGTGCTCATTTCGAAATTTGTCCCCGCGAACATACCCAACGTATCCTGCCGCTGGTGCAGGAGGTCCTCACCGAGAGCGGCACCACGCTGAGCGAGCTGGACGCGCTGGCCTTTGGCCGCGGTCCGGGCAGCTTTACCGGCGTGCGCATCGGCATCGGTATCGCTCAGGGGCTGGCGCTGGGCGCCGAACTGCCAATGATTGGCGTTTCCACGCTGGCCACCATGGCGCAGGGCGCCTGGCGCAAAACCGGCGCCACCCGTGTGCTGGCGGCCATTGATGCGCGTATGGGCGAAGTCTACTGGGCCGAGTACCAGCGCGACGAGCAGGGCGTCTGGCATGGCGAAGAGACGGAAGCGGTGCTCAAACCGGACGCGGTAGCCGAACGACTGGCACAGCTTTCCGGCGAATGGGCCACCGTCGGCACCGGATGGCAGGCGTGGCCGGATCTGGCGAAAGCGAGCGGACTGACCTTAAGCAGCGGCGAAATTGAATTGCCGGCGGCGGAGGATATGCTGCCGTTAGCCTGTTACCTGCTGGCGGCGGGGAAAACCGTGGCCGTGGAGAAAGCGGAGCCGGTTTATTTGCGAAACGAGGTGGCGTGGAAGAAACTTCCAGGCCGCGAGTGAATCTCAGTAACAAGAAGACTGAGAAAAGGAGTCGCATCATGGCGGGTCAAAAACAGGGCGTTCGCTGGCTGTTAGCCGCGGCGGTTGCCGTTGCGCTAAGCGGCTGCGTGTCAGTGCCGGATGCCATCAAAGGCACCAGCCCGACGCCGCAGCAGGATTTGGTGCGGGTGATGAACGCCCCGCAGCTGTACGTTGGCCAGGAAGCGCGCTTTGGCGGTAAGGTGGTCAATGTGCAAAACCAGCAGGGGAAAACCCGCTTAGAAATCGCCACCGTACCGCTGGACAGCGGCGCGCGGCCAGTGCTGGGCGAGCCGTCCCGCGGAAGGATTTTTGCTGACGTCAATGGCTTCCTCGATCCGGTGGATTTCCGCGGTCAACTAGTGACCGTGGTCGGACCGATCGCCGGGGTGGTTGACGGCAAGGTGGGCAGCACGCCGTATAAATTTATGCTGATGAACGCCACCGGCTACAAGCGCTGGAACGTAGTGCAGCAGGTGGTGATGCCTCCGCAACCTATCGACCCGTGGATGCTGGGTCCGCGCCCCTGGGGCTACGGCTATGGCGGCTGGGGCTGGTACAATCCCGGCCCTGCTGAGGTGAGAAACGTTGTAACCGAATGATTTTGTTGTTTATGTTAGTTCAAAGAAACAGCGGCCGGTCCGCTGTTTCTTTGTTTTCAGTCGAATAAGAAAAAAAATAGTGACGCGCTTCGCAACCTGCTCATTGCCTAATTAATAAACTGGTACGCTGAGTTAATATAATGTTAACAAAATGTATTATCCAGGGGCTGTGATGACGACGAATAACTATTTCAGAGGTGATGCAGTGAAAAAGGTTTGGCTAAACCGTTATCCCGCAGATGTTCCGGCGGAGATAAATCCTGACCGCTATCAATCCCTGGTTGAACTGTTTGAACATGCCACCACCCGTTACGCCGACCAACCGGCGTTTATCAATATGGGTGAAGTGATGACCTACCGTAAGCTGGAGGAGCGTAGTCGCGCCTT
The DNA here is from genome assembly GCF_018204675.1 of Klebsiella sp. P1927. NCBI lineage: Bacteria > Pseudomonadati > Pseudomonadota > Gammaproteobacteria > Enterobacterales > Enterobacteriaceae > Klebsiella > Klebsiella sp. P1927. The sequence goes on from NZ_CP073377.1 coordinate 1,709,761, forward strand.
CGCCGCTTATCTTCAGGAGGGGTTGGGGTTACAGAAGGGCGATCGCGTGGCCCTGATGATGCCTAACCTGCTGCAGTATCCGGTGGCTCTGTTTGGCATCCTGCGCGCCGGGATGATCGTGGTTAACGTCAACCCCTTATATACCCCGCGCGAACTGGAGCATCAGCTCAACGACAGCGGCGCGGCGGCGATCGTCATAGTCTCCAACTTTGCCCATACCCTGGAAAAAGTGGTGGCGAAAACTCAGGTCCAGCATGTGATCCTGACGCGCATGGGCGACCAGCTTTCCACCGCCAAAGGCACGCTGGTGAACTTTGTGGTCAAGTACATTAAGCGCCTGGTGCCGAAGTACCACCTGCCGGACGCCATCTCGTTTCGCAGCGCGTTGCAGCACGGCTATCGCATGCAGTACGTCAAGCCGGAGATCGTTGCGGAAGATCTGGCGTTTCTGCAGTACACCGGGGGCACCACCGGCGTGGCCAAAGGTGCGATGCTCACCCACCGCAATATGCTGGCTAACCTCGAGCAGGTCAATGCCACCTACGGCCCGCTGCTGCATCGCGGCAAAGAGTTCGTGGTGACCGCGCTGCCGCTGTATCACATTTTCGCCCTGACCATGAACTGCCTGCTGTTTATCGAACTGGGCGGGCAAAATTTGCTGATCACCAACCCACGCGATATCCCCGGGCTGGTGAAGGAGCTGGCGAAGTATCCTTTTACCGCCATGACCGGGGTCAATACCCTGTTCAACGCCTTGCTGAACAACAAAGAGTTCCAGCAGCTTGATTTCTCCTCGCTGCATTTGTCCGCCGGCGGTGGGATGCCGGTGCAGCAGGCGGTGGCCGAGCGCTGGGTAAAACTGACCGGGCAATATCTGCTGGAGGGCTACGGCCTGACAGAGTGTTCTCCGCTGGTCAGCGTTAACCCGCACGATATTGACTACCACAGCGGCAGCATTGGCCTGCCGGTGCCCTCCACCGAAGCCAAACTGGTGGATGATGATGATAACGAAGTGGCGCCGGGTCAGCCGGGCGAGCTCTGTATTAAAGGGCCGCAGGTGATGCTGGGCTACTGGCAGCGCCCTGACGCGACGGATGAGATTATCAAAGACGGCTGGCTGCACACCGGGGATATCGCGGTGATGGATGAAGAGGGGTTCCTGCGCATCGTCGATCGCAAAAAAGATATGATCCTGGTGTCGGGTTTTAACGTCTATCCGAACGAAATCGAAGATGTGGTCATGCAGCATAGCGGGGTGCTGGAAGTGGCGGCCATCGGCGTGCCGTCAGGCAGCAGCGGCGAAGCGGTGAAGATTTTCGTAGTCAAGAAAGATGCTGCGTTAACCGAAGAGGCGCTGATTACGTTCTGCCGTCGCCATTTGACCGGATACAAGGTGCCGAAGCTGGTGGAATTCCGTGATGAACTGCCGAAATCCAACGTCGGGAAAATTTTGCGGCGAGAACTGCGTGACGAAGCGCGCGCTAAAGTGGACAATAAAGGCTAAGTAACGAATGAGTCGCCTGACGCCGGCTACGCCGGCGTTTTTTATGGGCGCAAGTTAAGAGAGTATGCTTTGAACTATCAGATGATCACCACCGACGATGGCCTGCGCGCTGTCTGCGAAGCGGCAAGCACGGCCTCCGCCGTCGCTCTGGATACGGAATTTGTCCGCACCCGCACCTATTACCCGCAGCTGGGCCTGCTGCAGCTGTTCGACGGCCAGCAGGTCTCTCTGATCGATCCCTTGACGATTAACGACTGGGCGCCGATGCGCGACCTGCTGCTCAACCAGGATGTGACTAAATACCTGCATGCCGGCAGCGAAGATTTAGAAGTCTTCCTTAATGCATTTAACCTGATGCCGCAGCCGCTGATTGACACCCAGATCCTGGCGGCCTTCTGCGGCCGCCCAATGTCCTGGGGCTTCGCCTCGATGGTGGAAGAGTATTCCGGGGTAGCGCTGGATAAAAGCGAATCCCGCACCGACTGGCTGGCGCGCCCGCTGACTGAGCGTCAGTGTGAATATGCCGCGGCCGACGTCTGGTATCTGCTGCCGATCGCCAGCCAGTTAATGGCGGAGACCGATCGCGCTGGCTGGCTGCCGGCGGCGCTCGACGAGTGCCGCGTGATGCAGCAGCGTCGTCAGGAGGTGGTCGACCCGGCCGAGGCCTGGCGCGATATCGGCAACGCCTGGCAGCTGCGTACCCGCCAGCTGGGTTGTCTGCAGCTGTTGGCGGAGTGGCGCCTGCGCAAAGCGCGCGAGCGCGACCTGGCGGTAAACTTTGTGGTGCGGGAAGAGCATCTGTGGAGCGTGGCGCGCTATATGCCCACCAGCCTGGGCGAGCTCGACAGCCTCGGGTTATCCGGTAGCGAAATTCGCTTCCACGGCAAAACGCTGATTAGCCTGGTCGAAAAAGCGCAGGCGCTGCCGGAGTCGGCCCTGCCGGCGCCGCTGCAGAACCTGATCGACATGCCGGGCTACCGCAAAGCCTTTAAAGATATTAAAGCGCTGGTGCAGGAAGTGAGCACGGAGAAGGGCGTAAGCGCGGAGCTGCTGGCGTCGCGTCGGCAGATCAACCAGCTGCTGAACTGGCACTGGCAGCTGAAAACGCAAGCCGGTGAACCTGAGCTGATTTCCGGTTGGCGCGGGGAGCTGATGGCCGAGCGGCTGAAGAGGCTGTTAAACGACTATCCGCGCTAGTTCGCGGCCAGGTTCAGACCATTAAAAAACCGGCGGCGCGTGGCATAGCCGGTTTTTTTCGCGATGGCGCGAAAGGTCAGGATTTCGACTCTTCCGTTTCGGGTAGGGTCACGTTCAGCTCAAGAATGGATATATCCCCGTCCCGCTGCTCCAGCTGCACGCTGACCATCTCCGGGTCGATCTGTACGTATTTACAGATCACTTCCAGGATATCTTTGCGTAACTGCGGCAGGTAATGCGGCTCCGCGTCTCCGCGGCGGCGCTCGGCGACGATGATTTGCAGGCGTTCTTTCGCAATATTAGCCGTGTTCTTTTTTCGCGAGAGAAAAAAGTCGAGTAAAGCCATAATTTATCCTCCGAACAGGCGTTTGAGGAATCCTTTCTTCTCTTCTTCAATGAAGCGGAAAGGGCGTTCTTCTCCGAGCAGACGTTCAACGGTATCGGCATAGGCTTTGCCTGCGTCCGAGGCGGCATCGAGGATCACCGGCTCACCCTGGTTGGATGCGCGCAGGACTGACTGGTCTTCCGGGATCACGCCTACCAGGTTGATGCGCAGAATTTCCAGCACGTCTTCCATGCTCAGCATATCGCCTTTATTAACGCGGCCTGGATTGTAGCGGGTCAGCAGCAGATGCTCTTTGATTGGCTCTTCGCCATTTTCCGCGCGGCGGGATTTAGAGGCGAGAATGCCAAGGATACGGTCGGAGTCGCGAACGGAGGAGACTTCCGGGTTAGTGGTGATGATGGCTTCATCAGCAAAGTAAAGCGCCATCAGCGCACCGGTTTCAATGCCTGCCGGGGAATCACAGACGATGAAATCGAATTCCATTTTCTTCAGTTCTTCGAGAACCTTGTCGACGCCTTCGCGAGTCAGAGCGTCTTTATCCCGGGTCTGGGAAGCCGGGAGAATGTAGAGATTTTCCGTGCGCTTATCTTTAATCAGCGCCTGGTTCAGTGTGGCATCGCCCTGAATGACGTTGACGAAATCATAAACGACGCGACGTTCGCAGCCCATAATCAGGTCGAGGTTACGCAGGCCGATGTCGAAGTCGATAACGACGGTTTTCTTTCCCTTCTGGGCCAAACCTGTAGCGATGGCCGCGCTGGAGGTGGTCTTGCCAACGCCCCCTTTACCCGAAGTCACAACAATAATGCGTGCCATAGAAATTCCTTGTTAAAAAGGGATTAATTTAACGGTTGAATTGCCAAAGCGCTTTCACCTAAACGCAGGCGCGCCGCTTTGCCATAAAATTCGGCCGGGATGTTATCGCTCAGCCAATATTCCCCGGCGATGGAGACCAGCTCCGCCGCAAGGTGGGTACAAAATATCTGGGCGTCTCTGTCGCCACCGGCGCCTGCCAGCGCGCGTCCTCGCATCATGCCATATACATGGATATTTCCGTCAGCGATAAGTTCCGCACCGGCACTCACATGATTTGTAACAATAAGATCACAGTGTGGCGCATAAATGCGCTGACCGGAACGTACCGGCTGATCAATCAAACGCGTTTTTGTGATCTGACTAGCAACTGGCGGCGGCGGGGTGGGTTCGGACGGTGCCGGACGAGAGGCTTTTTCTTTCCCTTCGGTTAATAACGGGATGCCGGCGCGGTCGATTTCGGTTTTCAGGCGCGGAATTTTGCATCCGCTAACGCCCATAATACGTAAACCGGTCGCGGCGATAGCCTCGTTGATGGCGCGCCATTCTACCTCCTCCTCGATGCTGGCGATATTCACCACCACCGGAGCATGACGTAAAAAGGCGGGAGCCTGGGCGATTTTGTCTTCTAACGCCTGACGAATAACCTCGGGATTTGCATCGTGCAAATGAACGACAGATAACGTGAAGCTACTGCCTTTAAGTTCGATTGGCGTATTTGACATCCTGGCCTTACTCAATTTGCTGTTTATCAACCGCCGAAGTGCGGTGATATTCCGAAGACTAAAAGGCATGTTATAGTCACTCATATATTGAGGCAAGTGACCACGGGTCTAATTCCGAGTAAAACTATGTTTTGTGTGATCTATCGAAGTACTAAACGTGAACAAACCTATTTATACGTCGAAAAAAAGGACGATTTCTCGCGCGTTCCTGACGAGCTAATGCGCAGCTTTGGCACGCCGCAAATGGCGATGCTGCTGCCGCTGGATGGGCGCAAAAAACTGGTTAACGCCGATCTGGAAAAAGTGAAACAGGCGTTAAGCGAACAGGGCTATTACCTGCAACTGCCTCCGCCGTCTGAAAATCTACTAAAGAAACACCTGGCGGAACAGGGGAAACAATCCGATTAACCCACGAGGGAAAATAATGTACCAACATCATAACTGGCAGGGTGCGCTTCTGGATTATCCAGTAAGCAAAGTAGTGTGCGTCGGCAGTAATTATGCGAAACACATCAAGGAAATGGGCAGTGCGACGCCGGAAGAGCCGGTGCTGTTTATTAAACCTGAGACTGCGCTGTGCGATCTTCGTCAGCCGTTGGTGCTTCCTGAGGGGCTGGGCTCGGTGCATCACGAAGTCGAGCTGGCGGTGCTTATCGGCAGCACGCTGCGTCAGGCGACGGAAGAGCATGTGCTGAAAGGGATTGCCGGCTATGGTGTCGCGCTGGATCTCACGCTGCGCGACCTGCAGGCGAAAATGAAAAAAGCGGGACAACCCTGGGAGAAGGCCAAAGGCTTCGATAACGCCTGTCCGATCTCCGGCTTTATCCCGGCCGCTGAGTTCCACGGCGACCCGCAGAATACGTCGTTAAGCCTGAAGATTAATGGCGAAGTGCGCCAGCAGGGCACCACTGCCGACATGATCCATAAGATTGTGCCGCTGATCGCCTATATGTCGCGCTTCTTTACCCTCAAAGCCGGGGATGTGATCCTCACCGGCACCCCGGAAGGCGTGGGGCCGCTGCACAGCGGTGACGAGCTGGAGGTCGGCTTCAACGGCCTGGCGCTCACTACCCGCGTGCTGTAAGCGCTATTTGCCGCCTTTTGGGGCGGCAAAACTTGCATCGGCGTGCCAGACTGGTTATAAGGTGCACCCTTAACTGGCAACGACGGACACTCCGATGAGCGAACAACCTTTCTGGCAACAAAAAACACTGGATGACATGAGCGACGCGGAGTGGGAATCGCTGTGTGACGGCTGCGGCCAGTGCTGCCTGCACAAGCTGATGGATGAAGACACTGACGAGATCTACTTCACCAACGTCGCCTGTCGTCAGCTCAATATCAAAACCTGCCAGTGTCGTAACTACGCGCGTCGCTTTGAGTATGAGCCGGACTGCATCAAGCTTACCCGCGAAAATCTGCCGACCTTCGAATGGCTGCCGCCGACCTGTGCCTATCGCCTGCTGGCGGAAGGCAAGCCTCTGCCGGCCTGGCACCCGCTGCTGACTGGCTCAAAAGCGGCGATGCACGGCGAACGCATCTCCGTTCGCCATATTGCGGTGCCTGAGTCCACGGTGGTCGACTGGCAGGACCATATCCTTAATCTGCCTGACAGGGCGCGCTAAGCGCCGTCACGCTTTCTTCGCGTGGAACAGCCCGTTTTCACCGTCGGTTTCTTCCGCCACCCAGAAGTGAATATTGAAGCGGGCGTCGTCACTGAGTTCGACGCGGTGCCAGTACTGCGGCGGACTGGTAGCAAACTGCCCGGCATGAATCACGACTTTTTTCTCCGGCTCCGTCGCCTGTTCATTGGCAAAACCGTAATAGGTCACCGTTCCCTCCATGACGCACAGCTGGCCGAAGACGCCAGCCGCGGTGTTGTGGTGGCTCAGCAGGGCGGCAGGGACATTCTCTTTGGTAAAGAATGGGGTGGAGCGTTTAACTTTCCAGTCTGCGGGGATCAGTAAAGATGACATGTGAGCTCCTGTGGGGTTTTAAAAGATGTATTTAATATGCGCCTTTTGGTGGCTGTGGTCAACCATAGACATGAAACGATTCAGCGATGCGCAGGAGGCATAAAAAAACGCCCCGCAGGGCGTTTCATTGTGGGCTGTACTCGCCGCGGCTTAACGACCAAACAGATCGCGTTTTTTCGCTTTGAAAGGCTGAGCAACGATCACCAGAATAGCGACCAGCAGATAGGCGGCGAAAATCCCCACCAGCCATTGCGGCATCTCCAGCGACAGGAACTGCCACTGACGTACTGAACAGTCTCCGGACGCAACGAAAACCTGCGGCAGCCATTTATCCAGCGGCAGCCAGGTTGGGAAGCGGGCGGCGAAATCGCAGGTCTGGAACGGTGAAGGGTGCAGCTGGATCATCGTATGCTCCCACGCCAGCTGTAGTCCGCGTATCGCGCTGTACAACCAGATTGCCATGGCGACATAGCGCAGCGGCGTTTTGGGGGCGATGGCGCCCACCAGTCCCGCGCCCATGATGCCGAACAGCGCGCAGCGTTCGTAAATACACATGACACACGGCTGCAGCAGCATCACGTGCTGGAACCACAGCGCGACAAGTTCGAGAATAAAAGCGGTCAACGCCATCAGGAGCCAGGCACCGCGTCCTCTTGAGCACTGGTTTAAATATTGCAACATAATCATTTCCCTGGAAGATGCTAAATCATGGCAGTGTAAACGAAAACCGAACCGACGCCAGAGGCGCGGCGGAAAATATTCCGTAACGGGTTATTGATGCGCCCGGGCGAACCCGGGCAAAAACTGACTCAGGGCAGGGTGGGCGTCACCAGCCAGCCGTGCGCCAGCAGCCAGTCGGTGACTGGCATCAGGGTGAACTCGACGCATAACAGGCCGACCAGCGTCAGTACGATGGTGTAGGGCAGCGCCATCCACACCATACGGCCATAGGAGAGCCTAATAAGCGGCGCCAGGGCGGAAGTCAGCAGGAAGAGAAACGCCGCCTGGCCGTTCGGGGTGGCCACCGAGGGCAGGTTGGTGCCGGTGTTGATCGCTACCGCCAGCATCTCAAACTGGGGCAGGCTGATGGCGCCATGTTCGAGCGCCGCTTTCGCTTCGTTGATGTAGACCGTGCCGACAAACACGTTATCCGAAATGGACGACAGCAGGCCGTTGAACAGATAAAACAGCGACAGCTGCGCGTGCGGCGAGGCCTGCAGGACAAACTCGATCACCGGCGTGAACAGCTGCTGATCGATGATAACCGCGACGATGGAGAAGAAGACCGTCAGCAGCGCGGTAAAGGGCAGCGCCTCGGTGAACGCCTTGCCAATGGCGTGCTCATCGGTAACGCCGGTAAAGGTGGTGGCGAGGATGATCACCGACAGGCCAATCAGGCCGACCTCAGCCAGGTGAAAAGCCAGGGCCACGATCAGCCAAACGCCAATGAGCGCCTGGGCAATCAGCCGCAGTCGCTCCTGACGGCTGCGCTGGGCGCGGCTGCGATCGTCAAACTCCTGCAGCACCTTGCGCACCGTCGGCGGTAGCGGTTCGCCGTAGCCAAACAGGCGATACTTTTCGACCAGCAGACAGGTTAACAGACCGCAGACCATCACCGGCAGGGTCACGGGCGCCATGCGAAGAAAGAACTCGCCAAAATGCCAGCCCGCGGCTTTGGCGATAATCAGGTTTTGCGGCTCGCCGACCATGGTCATGACGCCGCCGAGCGCGGTCCCGACGCCGGCGTGCATCATCAGGCTGCGCAGAAAGCCGCGGAACTGCTCCAGCACTTCACGGTAGTGCTGCTCGATATGGCTGTCATCGAGCAGGTCGCTATCGTCCGGGCGCGCCGAGGCGACGCGGTGATAGATGCCGTAGAACCCGACGGCGACGCTGATCACTACCGCCACCACCGTCAGCGCATCGAGAAAGGCCGAGAGGAAGGCGGCCGCCAGGCAGAAGGACAGCGATAGCAGCATTTTGCTGCGGATCCCCAGCAGCAGGCGCGTAAACACGAACAGCAAAAGCTGTTTCATAAAGTAGATACCCGCCACCATGAACATCAGCAGGAGCAGCACCTCCAGATTGCCGGCGATCTCGTCCCGCACGTGCGCCGGGCTGGTCATGCCGATCAGCAGCGCCTCGATAGCCAGCAGACCACCCGGCAGCAGCGGATAGCACTTCAGCGCCATGGCGAGGGTAAAGATAAACTCGACCACCAGCAGCCAGCCGGCGACAAACGGCGCCACGGCGAACACCAGCGGATTTACGATTAAGAAAATGATTAATGCCAGCTTGTACCAGTCCGGCGACTGGCCAAGAAAATTGCGCCACAGCGCGCGGCCATAAGAAATTTCCACGACAGAATCCTTCCCCGTCAATGAGTGCATGGTTTTGTGCATAACGATTGGCAAGAGTACCAGTTGAGCAAAATGAGAAGCAACTTTCTTCGCGCCGTGCTGGCGGTTTGTGAAGATAAGGAAAAGCGCAAAGTAAAAGCGGAAAATGAAACGGCGATCCCTTTTTAATTCACTTGCCATGCTATCTGCGCTATAGCGGCTCTGGTATGATGAGTGCAATTGTAACGCTGTGTAATGGAAATCTTACTATGGTCATTAAGGCGCAGAGCCCTGCGGGTTTCGCGGAAGAGTACATCATTGAGAGTATCTGGAATAACCGCTTCCCTCCCGGATCGATTCTCCCCGCTGAACGCGAGCTTTCTGAGCTGATCGGTGTCACCCGCACAACCCTGCGCGAAGTATTGCAGCGTCTGGCCCGTGACGGCTGGCTGACCATTCAGCATGGTAAGCCCACTAAAGTGAATAACTTTTGGGAAACCTCAGGCCTGAATATCCTCGAAACGCTGGCGCGCCTCGATCACGACAGCGTACCGCAGTTGATTGATAATCTGCTCTCCGTGCGCACCAACATTTCCACGATTTTTATCCGCACCGCGTTTCGCCAGCATCCGGATAAAGCGCTGGCGGTCCTGGACAGCGCCCGGGAGGTGGAGGATCACGCCGACGCCTTCGCCGAGCTTGATTATAATATTTTCCGTGGTCTGGCGTTTGCCTCCGGCAACCCGATCTACGGTCTGATCCTCAACGGCATGAAGGGGTTGTATACCCGCATCGGCCGCCACTATTTCTCCAGCCCGGAAGCGCGCAGCCTGGCGCTCGGTTTCTATCATCAGCTGGCGAAAGTGTGTGAGGCTGGCCTGCATGACCAGGTTTACGAGCTGGTTCGTCGCTACGGCCATGACAGTGGCGAGATCTGGCACCGGATGCAGAAATCGCTGCCCGGTGATTTAGCCATGAATATGCGTTAAGCGGGCTTTTCGCGATCGATATACAGAACAAGGGGGCCAATGGCCCCCTTTGTTATTTTACTCGCCCCGCAATGCTATAGCGCGTTCGGCCGCGCCGGGCAGCGGTCCAACAGCTCAATGCTGCCGTCGGCGTTCTGCTGCTCCAGCAGCACATCGAACCCCCACAGACGATGCACATGCTTCAGCACTTCGCGCCGGCCTTTGTCCAGCGGGACGCGGTTGTGCGGCACATAGCGCAAGGTCAGCGATCGGTCGCCGCGCAGGTCAACGTTCCACACCTGGATGTTCGGCTCAAGATTGCTGAGGTTATACTGCGCGGAGAGCTTATTGCGGATCTCGCGATAACCCTCTTCGTTGTGAATCGCCGAGATCTCCAGATAATTGTTGTGATCGTCGTCGAGCACGGTAAAGAAGCGGAAATCGCGCATGATCTTCGGCGACAGGAACTGACTGATAAAGCTTTCATCCTTAAAGTCGCGCATGGCGAAATGCAGCGTTTCCAGCCAGTCAGAACCGGCGATATCGGGAAACCAGTACTTATCCTCTTCCGTGGGCGACTGACAGATGCGCTTGATGTCCTGGAACATGGCGAAGCCCAGCGCGTAGGGGTTAATCCCGCTGTACCACGGACTGTTGTACGGCGGCTGGAACACCACGTTGGTATGGCTGTGGAGAAACTCCAGCATAAAGCGCTCAGTCACTTTCCCTTCATCGTAGAGATGGTTGAGGATGGTGTAGTGCCAGAAGGTGGCCCACCCCTCGTTCATCACCTGGGTCTGTTTCTGCGGGTAGAAATACTGGCTGACTTTACGCACGATGCGCAGGATCTCGCGCTGCCACGGTTCGAGCAGCGGGGCGTTCTTCTCCATAAAGTACAGCAGGTTCTCCTGCGGTTCGGAGGGATAGCGACGAGCGGATTCAATCGCTTTTTCTTCCTCGCGCTTCGGCAGGGTGCGCCACAGCATATTCACCTGGCTTTGCAGATACTCTTCCCGGCTTTTCTGCCGCGCTTTCTCCTCCTGCAGAGAGATTTTTTGCGGACGTTTATAGCGGTCGACGCCGTAGTTCATCAGCGCGTGGCAGGAGTCGAGCAGTTTCTCTACTTCGTCGACGCCATAGCGCTCTTCGCACTCGGTGATGTACTTACGGGCAAAGATCAGATAGTCGATGATCGAGCTGGCGTCGGTCCAGCTGCGAAACAGATAGTTATTTTTAAAAAACGAGTTATGCCCGTAGCAGGCATGGGCCATCACCAGCGCCTGCATGGTGATGGTGTTTTCCTCCATCAGGTAGGCGATACAGGGGTTGGAGTTGATGACTATCTCATACGCCAGACCCTGCTGACCGTGCTTATAGGCCTGCTCGGTCTCAATAAATTTTTTGCCAAACGACCAGTGCGGATAGTTGATGGGCATGCCGACGCTGGAGTAGGCGTCCATCATCTGCTCGGAAGTAATGACTTCGATCTGGTGCGGGTAGGTGTCAAGACGATAGAGCTTGGCGACCCGGTCCACTTCGGCCAGGTAGGTTTCCAGTAACTCGAACGTCCAGTCGGGTCCATCGCTTAAACGGGTGGTGTCCCTGTTCATGGAGTCAATCGTAGCCATTAGCGCGCCCTCGTTGTTGTTGGTTTTCTCTGAACGGAAAACCTCTAAACAAGCATAGAACACGGTGCAGCAAACTGTGCTGTACGCCAATCGCTTTTCTTCGCGATTTCCCCATCTCAAAGCCGTTTTTTTGCCTTGTTTGCAGAATTTAATGCTGGGTAAAAATAAAGCGCAGCATGAGATCGTAAATCTCACAGCGCAGGGCTGGTGCGGTTTGCTGTGAGTTAAGTCACCATAAATAAAGCGTATGTTGAATAATATTTTCAACTGAGTTATCAATTTGTAATTAGATGATTGTTCTTTAACTGTTACGGAGTCGCTATGCGTGTCGTCATACTGGGAAGTGGGGTGGTTGGGGTAGCCAGCGCGTGGTATTTGAGTCAGGCGGGTCATGACGTGACGGTCATCGACCGTCAGCCCGGTCCGGCAGAGGAGACCAGCGCGGCCAACGCCGGGCAGATTTCTCCCGGCTATGCGGCGCCCTGGGCGGCGCCGGGGGTGCCGCTGAAGGCGATCAAATGGATGTTTCAGCGCCATGCGCCGCTGGCGATCGGTCTTGACGGCACCTCGTTCCAGTTGAAGTGGATGTGGCAGATGCTGCGCAACTGCGACACCCGCCACTATATGGAGAACAAAGGCCGTATGGTGCGCCTGGCGGAGTACAGCCGCGACTGCCTGAAGGCGCTGCGCGACACCACCGGCATTCAGTATGAAGGGCGCCAGGGCGGGACGCTGCAGCTGTTCCGTACCGCCAAACAGTATGAAAATGCCACCCGCGACATCGCGGTGCTGGAGGACGCCGGCGTGCCGTATCAGCTGCTGGAAGCGAAGCGGTTGGCGGAGGTGGAGCCGGCGCTGGCGGAGGTCAGCCACAAACTGACCGGCGGCCTGCGCCTGCCAAATGATGAAACCGGCGACTGCCAGCTGTTTACCACCCGTCTGGCGGCAATGGCGGAACAGGCCGGCGTGACCTTCCGCTTCAACACCGCAGTGGATGCGCTGCTGCACGAGGGCGATCGCATTGCCGGGGTGAAATGCGGCGATGAGATTATTAAGGGCGACGCCTATGTGATGGCCTTCGGCTCCTACTCGACGGCGATGCTTAAAGGGCTGGTGGATATACCGGTCTACCCGCTGAAAGGCTACTCATTGACTATTCCGATCGCTCAGGAGGACGGCGCGCCGGTTTCAACTATCCTTGATGAGACTTACAAAATCGCCATCACCCGCTTCGATGAGCGCATTCGGGTCGGCGGCATGGCGGAGATCGTCGGTTTTAACAAAGCGCTGCTGCAGCCGCGTCGCGAAACCCTGGAGATGGTGGTGCGCGATCTGTTCCCGCGCGGCGGCCACGTGGAGCAGGCGACGTTCTGGACGGGCCTGCGGCCGATGACGCCGGACGGCACGCCGGTGGTCGGCCGCACAGCGTATAAAAATCTGTGGCTCAACACCGGCCACGGCACGCTTGGCTGGACCATGGCCTGCGGCTCCGGGCAGCTTATCAGCGATCTGATCTCCGGCCGCACGCCGGCGATCCCTTACGACGATCTGGCGGTTGCCCGCTACAGCCCCGGTTTTACCCCGGCGCGCCCGCAGCACCTGCACGGCGCACACAACTAAGGAGCTTGCATGACCCGTCCGGTAGTGGCCAGCATCGACCTGCTGGCCTTGCGGCAGAATTTACAGATAGTGCGTCGCGCGGCCCCCGGGTCGCGCCTGTGGGCGGTGGTCAAGGCCAACGCCTACGGCCACGGCGTGGCGCGCGTATGGAGTGCGTTAAGCGCGGCGGATGGTTTCGCCTTGCTCAACCTGGAAGAGGCGATCCTGCTGCGCGAGCAGGGCTGGAAAGGCCCGATCCTGCTGCTGGAGGGCTTCTTCCATGCCGATGAGCTGGCGGTGCTGGATCAATATCGTTTAACCACCAGCGTCCACAGCAACTGGCAGATTAAGGCCCTGCAACAGGCGAAGCTGCGCGCGCCGCTGGATATCTATCTCAAGGTGAACAGCGGCATGAACCGGCTGGGCTTTATGCCTGAGCGGGTCCACACCGTCTGGCAGCAGCTGCGGGCGATAAGCAACGTCGGCGAGATGACGCTGATGTCGCACTTCGCGGAGGCGGAGAACCCGCAGGGAATTGTCGAGCCGATGCGCCGTATCGAACAGGCGGCGGAGGGGCTGGATTGCCCGCGCTCGCTGGCCAACTCGGCGGCGACCCTCTGGCATCCGGAAGCGCATTTTGACTGGGTTCGTCCAGGCATCGTGCTGTATGGCGCGTCGCCTTCCGGGCAGTGGCAGGACATCGCCAACACCGGGCTGAAGCCGGTGATGACGCTGCGCAGCGAGATCATCGGCGTGCAGAACCTGCGTCCCGGCGAGGCGATTGGCTATGGCGGCCTGTACCGCACCACCCAGGAGCAGCGGATCGGCATCGTCGCCTGCGGCTATGCCGACGGCTACCCGCGGGTGGCGCCGAGCGGCACGTCGGTGCTGGTGGATGGCGTACGTACCACTACCGTGGGACGCGTATCGATGGATATGCTGGCGGTCGATTTAACGCCTTGTCCGCAGGCCGGGATCGGCGCGCCGGTCGAGCTGTGGGGCAAAGAGATTAAAATCGACGACGTGGCGGCCAGCAGCGGCACCGTCGGCTATGAGCTGATGTGCGCCCTGGCGCCGCGGGTGCCAGTTGTGACCCTGTAACCTATTCCGGGGCGGATCACTCCGCCTCGTCTTCCGCGACCCGCACCCCAACCTTCAGCACGTGATCGTTCTCTTTTTCAGCTACCGTCCACACCATCCCGGCGAACTCCACCTGGTCGCCCACCACCGGCGCGGCGCCCAGCAGCTGCTGCACCACTTCCCCGAGCGACTGCTGATGCTCGCGGAACTCCTCACCGCCGTCGAGACCGTAGATTTGCGCCACATCGGCGAAGCGGGCCTCAGCATCAAGAATGAAGTCGCCGAAAAAGCGCTGATCGAGCGCCACCGGCGGCGACTGGCTGAACATTTTGCCCAGCGCCGGCAGGTCGTGCTCCCGACCAATAACGCACAGGATATCGCCTTCCCGCAGGCGGGTGCTGCCGGTGGGGTGCAGCAGGACATTGTTGCGAAACAGCGCGGCAATCCGCGTCTCCGGTGGCATGTGCAAGTCGCGCAGCGCCGCGCCGATGCACCACTTATCGGCCCCCAGCTGGTAGACAAACTGCTCCCACGGGTTTTCCGGGTGAATATCCAGCCCGACGCGGGAGATGGGCCAGCTGATGGGCGGCACCACCACTTTGGCTTTTTTCGCCGCCCACGACAGCGAAGTGCCCTGCAGCAGCAGCGACACCAGCACCACGAAGAAGGCGACATTGAAGAACAGGCGGGCGTTGTCCAGGCCGGCCATCATCGGGAACACCGCGAGAATAATGGGCACCGCGCCGCGCAGGCCAACCCAGCTGATAAACACCCGTTCGCGCAGGTTAAAGCCGCGAAACGGCAGTAGGCCGGCAAACACCGACAGGGGCCGGGCAATGAATATCATCCACATCGACAGCAGCAGCGCCGGGATGGCGATCGGCAGCAGGTCGGAGGGCGTCACCAGCAGGCCCAGCACCAGGAACATGGCGATCTGCGCCAGCCACGCCAGGCCGTCGAAGTTCTGCAGGATGCCGTGCCGGTTGCGGATCGGCCGGTTGCCCAGCAAAAAGCCGCAGAGATAGACGGCGAGGATACCGCTGCCGTCGAGGGAGGTGGTGACGGCAAAAATCATGATCCCGCCGCTCAGCGCCAGTAGCGGATAGAGGCCGGCAGGCAGCACGATGCGGTTAATCATCTGCAGCAGCAGGTAGCCGCCGCCGAGGCCGATGGCGATCCCGAGGCCGAACTGCTGAATGATATGCACGGCGAACATCCAGCTGAGGCCGGTTTGGTGCTGCTGGATCATTTCGATCAGGGTGATGGTCAGGAAGACCGCCATCGGGTCGTTACTGCCTGACTCTATCTCCAGCGTCGAGCCGACGCGCTCGTTGAGCCCCTTGCCGCCGAGCAGCGAGAAGACCGCCGCGGCGTCGGTGGAGCCGACAATGGCGCCGATCAGCAGGCCTTCGATCAGATCCAGCTTGAACAACCAGGCCGCCATCATCCCGGTCAGCGCCGAGGTGATCAGCACCCCAACCGTCGCCAGCGACAGCGCGGGCCACAGCGCGACGCGAAAGGAGCTGGCCTGGGTGCGCATCCCGCCATCCAGCAGGATCACCGCGAGCGCCAGGTTACTCACCATATAGGCGAAGGGGTAGTTGTCGAAGGGGATGCCGCCGATGCCGTCAATGCCTGCCAGCATCCCGATGGCCAGAAAGATGACCAGAATCGGGATGCCAAGGCGCGAAGAAAAGGAGCTCAATAAGATACTGCAGGTTACTAAAACAGAACCCAGAATAAACAGACTAATGACCGCAGCGGCGTCCAATGTTCACGTACTCCCTGACTGGCGTGAAAAAATGGCTAAAAGTGACACTATTTTAACAATTCGCAGGGGATCCGCCTATGCGTTCGGGAAATTTATTCTGTCAGCACCGGATGGCCGCCGATCGTCAGGGTGGTGGCCGCCGCCTGATTCACCAGGCGCGCGCGGGCGCCCAGCGGCAGGGTCACCGTGCGCTGCTCGTGGCCAAACTCCAGTCCGCTAATCAGCGGCAGGGATAGCTGCTGGCGCAGATAATCAAAGACCTGCGGCAAATCGTATCCCGCGTCATAGTCGTTCGGCGCGCTGCCGGTGAAGCTGCCGAAGATCACCGCTTTCTGCGCCGCCAGCACGCCGCTGTGCAACAGCTGAAGCAGCATGCGCTCGACGCGGAACGGGTGCTCGTTGATATCCTCCACCACCAGGATGCCGTCGCGGATCGCCGGCAGCCACGGCGTGCCGATAAGCGAGGTCAGCATCGCCAGATTTCCCCCCCACAGGGTGCCTTCCACCCGGCAGTTCGGCCCTTCGCCCGGCCATTCGAGGGTGAATTCCGGCTGGCGTAGCGCCTGCCAGAAATGGTGCTCGGTAAACGGGTCGAGGGTCTCCGCGCCGAAGTTGCCGGCGAGCATTGGCCCGCTGAAGGTGATGACGTTGCCCATGGCCAGCAGGCCCGACTGGATAGCGGTGAAATCGCTGTGGCCGCAAATCAGCAGCGGGTCGCGCTGCTGGCGGGCAACCAGCCCCTGCCAGTCGATATGCGGCAGCAGGCGACTGGCGCCGTAGCCGCCGCGCACGGCGAGGACGATCCGGTTGCGGCCGGGCAACTGGGCCAGCTGGTTAATATCGGCCAGCCGTTCATGTTCAGTCCCGGCGAAACGCTGCTGCCGGCGGGGAATGACCTGCTGGTGGGCCACCTCGTGTCCGGCCTGCTGCAGACGCTCGACGCCGCGGGCTGCCGCCTGCTGGTTGATGCAATACCCGGATGGCGCGACCAGATAAAACTGAGACATGATAATTCCTTGCTATGAATGAAAGGGTTATGATGCCGCCTGGAATGGCGATTGTCATCTCCAGGTGGCTAACTTCAGTCCGCACCCGTCATCCTTCAGGTTGTCGGCAGGCGGGAGATGTACCGCGGCCGTCGTTCTGTAGCATGATGGCGTTTGGGTAGATAAGGATAGATGTGTGAAATTGAGATGGTTGCTTATTTTAGTCGTTTTTCTGGCCGGTTGTAGTTCGAAACATGATTACACTAACCCGCCGTGGAACCCCGAGGTCCCGGTGAAGCGGGCGATGCAGTGGATGCCGATCAGTGAAAAAGCCGGCGCCGCCTGGGGCGTGGATCCGCAGCTGATCACGGCGATCATCGCCATCGAGTCGGGTGGTAATCCTGCGGTGGTGAGTAAATCCGGCGCCGTCGGGCTGATGCAGCTCAAGCCGTCGACCTCCGGACGCGATGTCTATCGGCGGATGGGGTGGCGCGGCGAGCCGTCGGTCAGTGAGCTGAAAAACCCGGAACGTAATATCTCGATGGGGGCCGCCTATCTGAGCATTCTGGAGAACGGTCCGCTGGCGGGGATCAAAGACCCGCAGGTGATGCGCTATGCGGTGGTGGTCTCCTATGCCAACGGCGCTGGCGCGCTGCTGCGTACCTTCTCCTCGAACCGCCAGGACGCCATCGAGGAGATTAACGATCTCGACGCCGATGAGTTCTTCGAGCATGTGGTGAAAAAACACCCGGCACCGCAGGCGCCGCGCTATATCTGGAAACTACAGAAAGCGCTGGACGCCATGTAATCCCTCGTTTGGCCTCCGGTAGTCTCCCGGAGGCCACGTCCTCAGAAATCGTAGCCCACGGTGGCTATAACGCTGCGCTCTGCTCCCCAGTAACAGTTGCCGGTGCCATAGCAGCCGGAAATATACTCGCGGTCGCCGATATTGTTGGCGTTAACCTGCACATAAGCGCCTTTCAGCGTTGGCGACCAGACGCTGAGGTCGGCCCGCATCATGGCGTCCATCAGCGTGACCGACGGCAGCCGCGCGGTGTTGGCATCATCCGCCCACTGTTTACCGATGTAGCGGACGCCGGCGCCAACGGAGATCCCCGCCGGGAACTGATAGCGCGCCCAGAAGGAGGCCATCTGATCCGGGGTCAGCTGCGGCGTGTTATTGTCGGTCCCGTCTTTGGTGTCCTGGAAACGCAGACGATTCCAGGTATACGAGGCGATAGTACTCAGCTGCGGGGTGATCTGGTGGTGCGCTTCCAGCTCAACGCCCTGGGAATGGACCTTACCCGCCGGAATATAGGTGGCGGTGGCGATGTTCGGGTCGCGAGTGGCGACATCCTTTTGCGTCAGGTCGTAAATCGCGATGCTATAGAGATCGCTGCTGCCCGGCGGCTGGAACTTCAGGCCGGCTTCAACCTGTTCGGCGGTGGTCGGTTTCAACGGTTTGCCGTCCGCGCCCGGCAGCATCGCCGGAGTGATCGCCTGGCTGTAGCTCAGGTAGGGCGACAGACCGTTGTCCAGGGCGTACAACAGCGAGGCGCGGCCGCTGATATGGTCGTCTGAACGGCGGTTTGAGGTCCCTTGGGTATCGCTGACCTGCTGGGAAACGATGCGGTCGTAGCGGGCGGAAACATCCACATGCCAGCGGTTCCAGACCATCTCATCCTGCAGATACAGCCCGGTCTGGTAATAGCGGCGATTATTGTCGTCGCTGTAGGTAACGGTATGTCCGGTCTGCGCGGTATAGCCGCTAAACGGGTTAAGGGGCGCCGCGCCGCCGGCGCCGGTCCACAGGTCGTTACGGAAGCGATGATATTCGGCGCCGAGGATCAGGGTGTGCGCCAGGTCGCCTGTATTGAAATCGGCGCGCAGGCGGTTATCGGTTGACCAGCCGTCCAGCGAACCGCGCGAACCGCTGTAGCCGCGGGCCAGCATGTCGCTGTCATCTATCCAGCCGACCTGGTAGACCTGATCGAGGGAGACGTTGGTATGGGTGTAGCTCCCGGCGGAATAGACCGACCAGACGTCGGTGAACTGGTGGTCAAACTCATAGCTGTAGATCTGCTGGCGGCGCTGATAGCCATCTCCCGGATCGCCTTCGTTGGTGCTGGGGGAGAGCTTACGGCCATTGTGCGCGTAGCGGGTGCCGTCCAGCGGCAAAGAGCCGTGGTAGCCGCCGGAAGGATCTTTTTGCAGATAGGCGCGCAGCAGCAGCGAGGTGTCGCTGTCCGGCTGCCACAGCAGGGAAGGCGAAATCGCGTAGCGCTCTTCGCGGGTATGGTCATACTGCGTGTCGCTGCTGCGGGTCATCCCGATCAGCCGCCATGCCCACTGGTCATTGATGGCGTCGGTGTAATCGAAGGCCGCGCCTTTGGTATTTTGCGTGCCGCCGGTCAGGCGGATGTGGCCCTGCTGACTGAACTGCGGACGTTTGGAAGTCAGGTTGACCACGCCGCCCGGCACGCTCTGCCCGTAGAGCGCGGAGGAGGGGCCGCGGATCACATCCACGCGTTCGATAAACCACGGGTCGATTTGCAATACGTTATGGCTGCCGCCGTCGCTCATCAGGCGCATGCCGTCGAGGAACAGGTTATCGACGTCGCCGCCGTGGTAGCCGCGCAGGGAGATGGCGTCGAACCGGGTGGCGCCGCCGCCGAAGCTGGAGTAGACCCCCGGGGTATATTCCAGCGCCTGGCTGATGGTATTCGCCCCCTGATCCGCCATCTGCTGGCGGGTGACCACCGACACCGACTGGGCGGTAGTGATTAACGGTTGGTCGGTTTTCGTCGCCCCGAGCGAGGTGCTGGCGCTGTAGCCCTCCGTCGGCGCGCTGGCGGACGCCGGCGGGGTGGCAGTGACCACCACCGTCTCTTCGGCTTGCGCGGTGAAGGGGAGTGCGACCGCAAGGGCATACAGCAGCCCCGGGCGTTTTCGAGAAATAGCCACGTTCATAAGATCATCCTGAACCAACGCGGTCTGGTACTCCTGTACGCCGCCGCGTGAAAAACGAATCTGTCATTATTCGTTAAAAAGTAATGCGAATTATTATTGTTTGTATTTGTGCGATCAAGCGAAAAGGTGACCTGTTCAACGCGAGGGGGTGGGGAAGTGTTTCCCGCGAGCCGCAGAATGGGTCTGCACGGGACGGTAGTGACCAGGGAGACCGCTTCCCCCTACCGATTTTGGTAGGGGGCGGCAAAGCGTCAGGAGCCGGTCTTTTGCGGTTCCGCAGGGGCGGGGTCGTTAGCCGCGGGCGCCGCAACAGGTTTGTCCTGCGGTGAAGGGGTTGTCGCCGGACGGGTAGCGGGCAGCGCATCGCAGGGTTTCTCCTGCGGGCAGATCAGATCCAACATCTTCAGGGTGACGCCGTTGGTCCAGCCAAAGCCGTCCTGCAGCGGATATTCCCCGCCGCCGCCGCCGGTGCCGGTCGAACTCACGTCATACTTCTCCACCAGCTTTTGCTTACTGTCATAGGTATGCTGCACGTTGGTCAGGAAGCGCCAGGTAACCTCCATGGCGATCTTCTGCTGACCATAGTTTTGCAGCCCCTCGACCGCCACCCACTGCAGCGGCGCCCAGCCGTTGGGAGCGTCCCACTGCTGGCCGCTGTTGACGGTGGTGGTGGTCAGCCCGCCGGGTTTAAGCAGGCGCGACTCGGCGGCGGCGGCCACTTTCGTCGCCCGCTCGCGTGACGCGGCATTAACGTACAGCGGGAACAGCGCCGCCGCGGTCAGTTGATTGCGCACCTTGTGGGTTTTCAGATCGTAGTCGGCGTACCATCCCTCTTTATCATTCCACAGGTATTTCTCGATGGCCTGCTGGCGGGCGTTAGCCAGCGCATCGTACTGCGTAGCGCCAGCGCTGTCCCCGGATGCCTTGCTGGCGCGGGCGAGGGTTTTCTCCAGATGGAACATCAGGGCATTGAGATCGACCGGGACAATCGAGGTGGTGCGAATGGTGGCGAGCTGCTGCGGATTGTCCATCCAGCGGGAGCTGAAATCCCAGCCGGAGGCGGCGGCGGAGCGCAGGTCGCGATAGATCTCGGTTGCCGGACGATTCGGGTTGCTTTTGGCGGTTTTGACGTCGTCAAGCCAGGACTCGGGACGCGGGGTGTCGTTATCGTCCCAGTAGCGGTTGAGCAGCGCGCCGTCCGCCATCCGCACCGCCCGTTTGTCGGCGCTGCCGGGAGCCAGCGCGTCCGCTCCGGCCATCCAGTAGCGATACTCTTTCTCCAGCTGCGGCTGGTAGGTTTTCAGCACCTGGTCGCCATCGTGCGTCGCCAGCAGGCTCACCATAAAGGAGAAGAAGGGGGGCTGCGAACGGCTGAGATAATAGGTGCGGTTGCCGTTGGGGATATGGCCCCAGGCGTCAATTTCCGCGGCGAAGTTGGCGACCATATCCTCGACTTTATCCCAGTGACCGCTTTCGGCAAGACCCAGCATGGTGAAATAGCTGTCCCAGTAATAGACTTCGCGGAAACGTCCTCCGGGCACCACGTAGGGCTTAGGCAGCGGCAGCAGCGAGTCCCATTTTTCCACCTCGACGGTGCTGCGGGTCAGGACCGGCCACAGGCCATCGATATGTTGACGCAGAGTTTGCCCTTTGGGCGGCACATAGGTGTCGTTCTCTTTCGGCAGCGTGAAGTTCAGTTCGACGAAGTGGCGCAGGTCGAAGCTGGCCTGGTTTTTTTGCATCCGGTAATCGGCAAGGATCATCAGCGGATCGCTGTTAGGGATAGCGTCGGCGAAGGTTTTCTGATCGGCAAACAGCTTCGCGCTCTGGACATCATTGAACAGCGGGCCCAGCAGAATATCCGGCGAGGGGGGCGGCGCGGTTTTGCCGTCTTCCGCCTGAGCGTTCAGGCTCATCAGGGCGATCAGAGCGCCGCCGATCGCCAGGCGCAGGGAACAGGGCAAAGCAGCGGGACGACGTGCATCAGTACTCGTCATGGGGAGTTCTCCTTATCATTATCGACTGCGGGCCACGACGTTTGGCCATCCAAAAACCTTAGACGAATATCTGCCGCTGCGCGTGTCAGGGGTAACATTTTGCGCGAAAACAGAGGATTTACCTGCCAGGTCTCCTGAGACCGCCGCGGGCTGGGCCGCCTGGCTGAGGGCGCTGGCGTCCACGATGGCGCAAAAAACGTCGCCCTGCCTCACGACGGTGCAGCCGCCGCCGGGCGCGGGCGGCTGTTTTGGCGATTTTTTGCACAACCAGACGGCGGGGCTGAACCGATTTGCACAACGCCGCGGCGGCAGAGGACCTGGCATAATTAATGCTTATCTCTTAGCGGGATTACCACAAAGTGAGTACAACCGGAGGGGATAGCCATGATTAAAATTACGCTACCTGACGGGCATTATTATGACGAGATGCTGACCGCGCAGGGTGAACAGCGGCCGCACTATAATGCCTGGTGGCAATGGTTTCGCAACACCGATCAATTCTCTATCCGGCAGAAAAAAGCGCAAGCGGAACTGCTTTTTCACCGTATCGGCATCACCTTTAACGTTTACGGCGAGGATGAGGGGACCGAGCGGCTGATCCCGTTTGATAGCGTGCCGCGGATCATACCTGCCGGGGAGTGGCAGCGCATTGACCGCGGCATACGCCAGCGGGTGAAAGCGCTGAACGCCTTCCTCTATGACATCTATCATGAGCAGAATATCCTGCGCGCGGGGCTGATCCCGGCCGAGCAGGTGCTGGCCAACGAGCAGTATCAGCCGTGCATGCAGGGCATCAACCTGCCAAACAACACCTATGCCCATATCACCGGCGTCGATATGGTGCGCAATAACGACGGTCAGTACTACGTGCTGGAGGATAATCTGCGCACGCCGTCCGGCGTCTCCTACATGCTCGAAAACCGTAAGATGATGATGCGCCTCTATCCGGAGATGTTCGAGCAGCATCACATTGCGCCGGTGGAGCGCTACCCGAGCTACCTCCTGCAGACCCTGCGCGAAAGCTCGCTGGTGGATGATCCCTGCGTCGTGGTGATGACCCCGGGTCGCTTCAACAGCGCCTACTTCGAGCACAGCTTCCTGGCGCAGCAGATGGGGGTCGAGCTGGTGGAGAGCGCCGATCTGTTTATTAAAAACGGCGCGGTGTATATGCGCACCACCGAGGGGCCGCGGCGGGTGGATGTGATTTATCGCCGCATCGACGACGCCTGGCTCGACCCGCTGGCCTTCCGCGCCGATTCGATGCTCGGCGTCCCGGGGCTGCTGTCCGTCTATCGCGCCGGCGGCGTAGTGCTGGCCAACGCCATCGGCACCGGAGTGGCTGACGACAAATCGATCTATCCGTACGTCCCGGAGATGATCCGCTTTTACCTCGGCGAACAGCCGATCCTCAGCAATATCCCCACCTGGCAGTGCCGGAAAGCGGAGGACCTGCGCTACGTGCTGAGCAATCTCGAGCTGATGGTGGTCAAGGAGGTCCATGGCGCCGGGGGCTACGGCATGCTGGTCGGCCCGCGTTCGACTAAAGAGGAGCGAGAGGCCTTCCGCCAGCGCCTGCTGGCCAATCCGGCCAACTATATCGCCCAGGACACCCTTGCGCTGTCGACCTGCCCCACCTTCGTTGAGGAAGGTCTGTCGCCGCGACATATCGATTTACGGCCCTACGTGCTGTCCGGGCAGGAGATGCGGCTGGTGCCCGGCGGCCTGACCCGCGTGGCCCTCACCGAAGGGTCGCTGGTGGTCAACTCGTCGCAGGGCGGCGGAACCAAGGATACCTGGGTGATGGAGGATGACGCATCATGCTAAGTCGTACGGCGAGTGAACTGTTCTGGATGGCCCGCTATCTCGAGCGGGCGGAGAGCTACGCCCGGGTGCTGGACGTGACCTGGAAATTATCAATGATCCCCCGCCACAGCCAGCAGTCGCGGGATCTGGCGCTACCGCTGAATTTGTCGATGACCCACGAGTTGTTTCAGGCGCGCCATGCCCGCTTTACCATGAGCAATCTGCTCAACTTTTTTGCCCTTGATGGCAACAACCCCTGCAGTATTTACAGCTGCGTGGAGATGGCGTGGAACAACGCGCACGCGGTGCGCGGCAGTCTGTCGGCCGAAGTGTGGGAGAGCATCAATGCCACCCGCATTGAACTGCGGACCCTCCGCCAGCAGGGGCTGGGCGAGCTGGGGAGCGACGGCTTTTTTGAGTGGGTGAAAGAGCGGGTGCATCTGTTTCGCGGGGCAGTGATCGGCACGCTGCTGCGCAACGACGCCCTGAGTTTTATCGGTATCGGCACCCTGATTGAGCGCGCCTTCGCCACCACCCAGCTGCTGCTGATTAAGGATCAACAGCTGACCAACGACCCGGACCCGGTGCGGGAATACTACCGGCTGGATACCCTGCTCAATGCGGTCAGCGCCCGCGAAGCCTACAACAGCCTCTACCGCCAGCCGGTCAGTCGCGAAACGGTGATGGAGCTGCTGATCCTGCGCAACGATATTCCGCGTTCGCTGCGCGCCAGCATTGCCGATCTGGTGGGCGAGCTGGAGAAGATCGCTAACGACCGCTCCTATCAACCGCTGCGCCTCGCCCATCAGCTTAACGTTGATCTGCGCTTCAGCACCCGTGACGACCTGGCGCAGGCGGACCTGCAGACCACCCTTAACGGGCTGCTGGCGAGAATTAACGCGCTGTCCGACAGCATCAGACAAACCTATCTGGAGGCCTTATGAAACTGGTCATCGATCATCTCACCCGCTATGGCTACGATGAAGAAGTGAAGTTTTCCACCCAGTATCTGCGCCTGACGCCGCGCAGTACCGCCCGGCAGACGATCACCGCCTGGACGCTGACCCTGCCGGACGGCGCGGCGGTGACCACTACCGACGGCTGGGGCAATGTGCTGCATGTGCTGACGCTGGATAACCCGCACAAGGAGATCACCATCCGCGCCAGCGGGATTGTCGATATCGCCGACGAAGGGGAGGAGACGCGTGATGAAGAGGCCGAGCTGCTGTCGCCGCTGGTTTTTCTGCGCTGTACGCCGCTAACCCGCGCCGATACGGCGATCCGTGAGTTTGCCCAGCGCCTCTATCGTCCCGATGCGGCGGAAGAGAGTCTGAATCAACTGATGGCGGATCTGCTGTTAAGAATGCCATACTCCCCCGGCGCGACCCAGGTGCAGGACTCCGCCGCCGACGCCTTCGCCCGCGCGAAGGGGGTGTGCCAGGATCATACCCATGTTTTTCTCGCCTGCTGCCGCGCGCTGGAGATCCCGGCGCGCTACGTCAGCGGCTATGTCTACAGCGATAACGCCCAGCATGTGGCGATGCATGCCTGGGCGGAAGTCTGGCTCGACGGCCGCTGGCTGTCGTTTGATATCACCAATAATACCCGTCGCCTGAATCAGCATTTACGGCTGGCGACCGGGCTGGATTATCTCGACGCCTGCCCGGTACGGGGCACCCGGCTGGGCGGCGGCGGGGAGATTATGTTAACTAACGCTGAAGTGCGCGAACACAGCCAGCAGGCGCAGCAGCAATAATACGGGAATAACCGCAATGACCTACTGTGTGGCCATGTGCCTAGCGGATGGACTGGTGTTTGCTTCCGACTCCCGCACCAATGCGGGCGTCGACCATATTGCCACTTTTAAAAAGCTGCACGTTTTCCATCAGGAGGGGGAACGGGTGCTGGTGCTGCAATCCGCCGGCAATCTGGCCACCACCCAGAGCGTGATAAGCCTGCTCAGCGCGCGCATCCGTACCCAGCAGGAGCCGAATCTGATGCAGGTCACTTCCCTCTACGACGCCGCGATGCTGATCGGTAAAACGCTGCTGGAGGTGATCCAGCGCGACAGCAGCAATCAGCAGACCTGCAGTAACACCAACTTCAACTGCAACCTGTTGCTTGGCGGCCAGATCGCCGGCGAAACCCATCGTCTGTTCCATATTTATCCGGAGGGCAACTTTATTGAAGCCACCCGCGACACGCCTTATTTCCAGATTGGCGAAAGCAAATACGGCAAACCGATCATCGATCGGGTGCTGACCATCGACACGCCGCTGGAGCAGGCGATGTGCTGCGCGTTGATCTCCATTGACTCGACGCTGCGCAGTAATCTGTCCGTCGGCCTGCCGCTGGATACGCTGCTCTACCGCAGCGGCAGCTTCAGCAGTGCCGGGCAGCATCGCATCACCGACAGCGATCCCTACTTCAACCGCATTCGCAAGGCGTGGTCCGAAGGGCTGTTGCACACCTTCCAGACTCTGCCGACCTGGACGCCAGCGGAGCGGGAAGAGGAGTAGTCGCTGTGACGCTCCGCCGGTATCGTCGGCGCGAAGGCGGGTAAGGCGCTGGAGTCCTTAAGTATCCTCGACCTGGCGGTAAAATTTCAGCAACAGCGGTAAATAAATTAACGACAGGCCGCACGGATTGTAGGCCGGGCAAGGCGCAGCCGCCGCCCGGCACAAAAGCGACGCCGCTGTCCTTGTCCGGCGGCGCTGCGCCTGCACCGGCCTGGATGGCCCGGGGAGGGGTTATCCCATAGGCCCGGCAAGCGCAGCGCCGCCGGATGATGGACCGGTTTAAACACCGCCAACCTGTTGCGCCATGGACGGTATTCTCTTTGTCCTGCTGAACACAAACGCGCTTTTTGGCAAAGCTAAGTCAATTAAATACTTTGTTATTTAACGTGTTATCTCACATCTTCGGTGGGAATGAGGCAACACGGCAAGGTATCGGAAG
Source organism: Klebsiella sp. P1927 (assembly GCF_018204675.1). Classification (NCBI taxonomy): domain Bacteria; kingdom Pseudomonadati; phylum Pseudomonadota; class Gammaproteobacteria; order Enterobacterales; family Enterobacteriaceae; genus Klebsiella; species Klebsiella sp. P1927. Next base: position 1,736,421 of record NZ_CP073377.1, read on the forward strand.
TGACGGAAAAGAAGACGGCTGTCTATGTGGATGACCAACAGCGCATCCTGATCCGCCAGCTGGCGCGCAGCTGGCTGTGGCGCAGCGAGCTGCCGACCTGGCTGCTGATTGTGACGGTTTACGGCGGCTGGTTTGCCTGCGTGGCGGGCTGGCGGACGCTGGGACTGTTTCCGGCCACGCTGCTGTTGATCTGGTTTACCGCCTGGTATATGTCCTTACAGCATGAGCTGATCCATGGGCATCCCACCCGGCTGGCATGGTTTAACCAGCTGTTGGGGACGCTGCCGCTGGCGGTCTGGTATCCCTATGGCGTCTACCGCGACAGCCACCTGGCGCACCATCGCAACCATCTGCTGACGCACCCTGAGGATGACCCCGAATCGTACTACGTAACGGCGGAAAGCTGGCAGCGCTTCTCAGCCTGGCAGCGCCGCCTTATCCACCTGCGCAACACCTTCTGGGGGCGTCTGCTGCTGGCGCCGATGATGGATATTATTCACACCCTGAACAGCGCGCTGCGGGCTTTCCGCGAGGGCGACCGCCGCGCTATCGCCATGTGGAGTCTGCATCTGTTGCTGCTGACGGGCCTGCTGACCTGGATGGCGGCGCAGGGTTTTTCTCCGCTGTGGTTTGTGCTGGCGGTGAGCTACCCGGCGCTGGCCCTGACCAAAGTACGCTCTTTTCTCGAACACCGCGCCGCGGATGACCCGCTGGCCCGCTCGGTGATCAACGAGGCCGGGCTCCCCTGGCGGGCGCTGTTCCTCAATCTCAACTACCATGCGGTGCATCATGATCTGCCAGGGGTCCCCTGGTACGCTTTACGTCAACTGTATCTGCATCGCCAGGCGGCGTATCTGCAGCGTAATCAGGGGTTCCTGGTGCGCGGGTACGGCGAGTGGCGACGCCATTTTAGCCGCCGGGCGGTAGCGGTGAACGCCCATCCGGGCTTTGGCGAGCAGGCGCAGGCGGGAGGAGAACATGGCTGAACGCATGACCTTTCCGATGTATGCCATCCACCGTCAACAGACCCAGGCCCTGTGGCAGACGGTGCAGTCGCTGCTGGACGAACGCGGCGTGATGGTGGCGGGGGACCCTCCGGCGGCTGACCCCGGGGATCTGCTGGCTCACTGGCGCCAGCCGACGCTGTTGCTGAGCCAGACCTGTGGCTACCCGCTGGTGACCCAATTGCCGGAGGTGCAGACGGTGGGCTGCTTCCACTACGCTGCGCCCGGTTGCGAAGGGCGCCGCTATCGCAGCCTGCTGGTGGTCCGCGAAGCGGATAGTCACCGGATGCTGGGGGACTTTTTTGGCCGTCGGGCGGTGTGCAATGCCGAGCACTCGCAGTCCGGCTACAACGTACTGCGTAAAATGGTCGCGCCGCTCTCCCGGGAGGGGCGTTTTTTTTCAGCGGTGATGTTCAGCGGCAGCCATCGGCAATCGCTGCGCGAGCTGCAGCAGGAAAACGCCGATATCGCCGCCATCGACTGCGTGACCTACGCTCTGCTGCAGCGCCATCAGCCGCAGGCTCTGGCTGGCCTGGTGGCGATCGGCTGGAGCCCGGCCGCGCCAGGGCTGCCGCTGATCACCGCCGGCGCCACCCCGGCGGCAACGCTGAATAGCCTGCGCGAGGCGCTCCAGCAGCTGGTAAGCGATGATCGCTATCGTTCCCTGTGCGACGCCTTGCTGATCTGCGGCTATAGCGATATGTCGCGGGAGGCCTATGCGCCGCTGCTGGCGTGGCGGGATGAAGCCGCGGCGCTGGGGGTCAGCCAGCTATAGGCGAAATGCCCGGGCCAGCGATCTGCGCCGGGGCGGGCTTTAGCGGCTGGCCCCACGGCTGGGCGCTAAGATCCATCCGCAGATAGGAAGAGAGCAGGTCGACAGCCAGCTGGTCGCTCATCAGCTGCTCGTTAAGCTGCTGGCGCAGCCGCGGGATCATCTCTTCACGATAGGCCGGGTCGTTGTTTTATGGATTTGTGATCGGCAACACAAATGACTCTCCAATGGCCGTCGTAAAAGATAAATTACCAGGGTTGATTTTAATCAAAGTATGACCAACTGTGCTATGGCGGAAAAAAGATCGCTGCCTATCGCGACCCAAAAGAAAAATTGTGAATTTAATGTTTCTTTGGTGTAAATAATGACCGTGCATTTTCCCCAACCGCCGGGGATAAAATGTGATGCCCGACCGGCTTGTCATTAAATAATGGCGTTTATTACGTCTGCTTTTTATTCTTTACAGCATTAATTTAATTTTCGGCTTTCTTCTCACCCTGATAGCGCGGTCGAATAACGTACAAAAGGCGTATTTTTTATCGCCATTTCGCCGTCGATGTTATCGCCATCAATTATTTTTATCCCCGCATTCGGCCACGGCAAAAGGCGCGCAAATAGCGTTCATGATGCTTTTAATATATTGATTTTACTTTACTTATTCTGGCTCGTGGATCCTGCTTATCCGCCGCGGCGGAGCCTTTGTGAGAGCTCTCACATAACCCGGCAATTGCGATTTGTTACACTTTCCGCCGTCAACAAAGGAATGAAAGTGAGACGTGATGAATACTTTTTCTCTGCCTAAAACACAGCATCTGGTAGTTTTCCAGGAAGTGATCCGCAGCGGGTCAATCGGGGCCGGAGCAAAAGCGTTAGGACTCACTCAGCCGGCGGTCAGTAAAATTATTGGCGACATGGAGAGTTATTTTGGCAGCGAATTAATCGTCCGGCGAAATACCGGCGTCTCGCTCACCGAGGCCGGGCAGGTATTTCTCAACTGGTCAGAAGCGATCACCCGTGAAATGAAAAATATGGTCAATGAAATGAATGCTCTGACCAACAGCGCGGTGGTGGATGTCTCCTTTGGTTTCCCTTCGCTGGTCGGGTTTACCTTTATGTCGGAGATGGTGCATCAGTTTAAAATGACTTTCCCCAAGGCGCGGGTCTCGATGTATGAGGCGCAGCTCTCCGCCTTTTTGCCGGCAATCCGCGACGGGCGCCTCGACTTCGCCATCGGGACGCTGAGCGATGAGATGAAACTGCAGGACCTGCACGTCGAGCCGCTGTTTGAGTCTGAGTTTGTGCTGGTGGCGAACCGGGCGCGGATCGGCAACGGCACCGTCCGCCTGGCCTCGCTCCAGCACGAGCAGTGGGTGCTGCCGGAGACCAATATGGGCTACTACAGCGAACTGCTGACCACCCTGCAGCGCAGCGGTATCCGCCGTGAAAATATCGTTAATACCGATTCGGTGGTGACGATCTATAACCTGGTGCTCAATGCCGATTTTCTGACGGTGATCCCCTGCGACATGACCACGCCGTTTGGCTCGAGCCAGTTTGTCACCATCCCCATTAAAGAGGCCTTGCCGGTGGCGCGCTATGCGGCGGTATGGTCGAAAAATTACCGGTTAAAAACCGCCGCGGCGTCGCTGGTGGAGATGGCGAAACACTATTCCTCGGGGCAGGGCAACCGCCACTGGCAGCCATTACAAATTATTGCGTAACTGAAAGTCGTTAAATAATCCAACACACGTCCTCGCTGTTATCAGCAGGATGACGCCCGGTCATTGACTTTATATTAAGATACAGAGGCCATAATGCATATTACCTACGATCTTCCGGTATCTATTGACGATATTCTCGAAGCGAAACAACGCCTCGCGGGAAAAATATATAAAACAGGTATGCCCCGTTCGAATTATTTTAGCGAGCGCTGCCAGGGCGAAATATTTCTTAAATTCGAAAATATGCAGCGCACGGGTTCATTTAAAATTCGCGGCGCCTTTAATAAACTGTGCGGTTTAACCGCGGCGGAAAAACGCAAAGGGGTGGTGGCCTGCTCAGCGGGCAACCACGCCCAGGGCGTCTCGCTCTCCTGCGCCATGCTCGGCATTGACGGGAAAGTGGTGATGCCGAAAGGGGCGCCGAAATCGAAAGTTGCCGCCACCTGTGATTATTCGGCGGAAGTGGTGCTACATGGCGATAATTTTAACGATACCCTCGCCAAAGCCAGCGATATTGTTGAACTTGAGGGCCGCATTTTTATTCCCCCCTATGACGACCCGCAGGTTATCGCCGGGCAGGGGACGATTGGACTCGAAATATTAGAAGATCTGTATGACGTGGATAATGTCATCGTGCCCATTGGCGGCGGCGGCTTAATTGCCGGTATCGCGATTGCGATTAAATCCATTAACCCGACAATCCGCATTATCGGCGTGCAGTCGGAGAATGTTCACGGCATGGCCGCCTCCTGGTATGCCGGGGAAATCACCAGCCATCGCCACGCCGGCACCTTAGCCGATGGTTGCGACGTCGCCCGCCCGGGGAAACTGACCTATGAAATCGCCCGCCAGCTGGTGGATGACATCGTCCTGGTGAGTGAGGATGACATTCGCCAGAGCATGGTCGCCTTAATTCAGCGCAATAAAGTGATCACCGAAGGGGCCGGGGCGTTAGCCTGCGCCGCGTTATTAAGCGGCAAACTCGACAGCTATATCCAGAACCGCAAAACGGTCAGCCTGATTTCCGGGGGCAATATCGATCTCTCCCGGGTATCGCAAATTACCGGTTTTGTTGACGCTTAATTCAATACATAAGTGAGGACAGGATATGAGTACGACTGAGAGCATTGCATCCAGCCAGACAAGCCTTTCGTCCTGGCGTAAATCTGACACCACCTGGACCCTGGGCCTGTTTGGCACCGCTATCGGCGCCGGGGTGCTGTTTTTCCCGATCCGCGCCGGCTTCGGCGGGCTGATCCCGATCCTGGTGATGCTGGTGCTGGCCTATCCCATCGCCTTTTATTGCCATCGGGCGCTGGCCCGGCTATGCCTGTCGGGGGCTAACCCCTCCGGCAATATCACCGAAACGGTGGAAGAGCATTTTGGCAAAACCGGCGGGGTGGTGATCACCTTTCTGTACTTCTTCGCCATCTGCCCACTGCTGTGGATTTATGGCGTCACAATCACCAATACCTTTATGACTTTCTGGGAGAACCAGCTGCAGATGCCGGCTCTCAACCGCGGGGTGGTGGCGCTGCTCCTGCTGCTGCTGATGGCGTTTGTCATCTGGTTTGGTAAAGACCTGATGGTCAAGGTGATGAGCTATCTGGTGTGGCCGTTTATCGCCAGCCTGGTGGTGATCTCCCTGTCCCTGATCCCCTACTGGAATAGCGCGGTGATTGACCAGGTCAACCTCAGCGATATCGCCTTAACCGGTCACGACGGCATTCTGGTGACGGTATGGCTGGGCATCTCCATCATGGTGTTCTCCTTCAACTTCTCGCCGATCGTCTCCTCGTTTGTGGTCTCCAAACGCGAAGAGTATGAAGCGCAGTTTGGCCGCGAGTATACCGAACGCAAATGCTCACAGATCATCTCCCGGGCCAGCATGCTGATGGTGGCGGTGGTGATGTTCTTCGCCTTCAGCTGCCTGTTTACCCTCTCACCGCAGAACATGGCGGACGCCAAGGCGCAGAATATCCCGGTGCTCTCCTATCTGGCGAACCACTTTGCCTCGATGTCGGGCACCAAATCCACCTTTGCCACCCTGCTGGAGTATGGCGCGTCGATCATCGCCCTGGTGGCCATCTTCAAATCGTTTTTCGGCCACTATCTCGGCACGCTCGAAGGGCTGAACGGTCTGATCCTGCGCTTTGGCTATAAAGGGGATAAAACCCGGGTCTCCAGCGGCAAGCTCAATACCCTGAGCATGGTGTTCATCATGGGCTCGACCTGGGTGGTGGCGTATGCCAACCCCAATATCCTCGACCTGATTGAGGCCATGGGCGCGCCGATTATCGCCTCGCTGCTGTGCCTGCTGCCGATGTACGCCATTCGTAAAGCGCCTTCGCTGGCCAAATACCGTGGCCGTCTCGACAACCTCTTTGTGACCGCTATCGGTCTGCTGACCATCCTCAACATTGCTTACAAACTGTTCTAATCCAGCTCAGGCCACGCGGAGTACAACATGACTGAATTTCCGGTAGTACTGGTGATTAACTGCGGCTCGTCGTCAATCAAATTTTCCGTCCTGGACGCCGCCAGCTGCGACTGCCTGCTCAACGGCGTGGCCGAGGGCATCAACGCGGAACGGGCGTCTCTCTCGCTCAACGGCGGCGAGCCGGTGGCGCTGGCGCAGCGCGGCTACGAAGGCGCCCTGCAGGCGATTGCCGGGGCATTAGCCCAACGCGACCTCATCGACAGCGTGGCCCTGATTGGCCACCGCGTCGCCCACGGCGGCGACCTGTTCACCGAGTCGGTCATTATTAGCGAGGAGGTTATCAATAACATTCGCCAGGTATCGTCCCTGGCCCCGCTGCATAACTACGCCAGTCTCAGCGGCATCGCCTCGGCGCAGCGGCTGTTCCCGGAGGTGATGCAGGTGGCGGTCTTTGATACCAGCTTTCACCAGACCCTGGCCCCGGAAGCTTTTCTCTATGGTCTGCCGTGGGAGTATTACCAGAATCTCGGGGTACGCCGCTACGGTTTCCACGGCACCTCGCACCGCTATGTGTCCCAGCGCGCCCTGGCGCTGCTCGGGTTGCCGGAGCAGGAGAGCGGCCTGGTGATCGCCCACCTGGGCAATGGCGCCTCGATCTGCGCGGTGCGTAACGGCCGCAGCGTGGACACCTCGATGGGGATGACGCCGCTGGAGGGGCTGATGATGGGCACCCGCAGCGGTGATGTCGACTTCGGCGCCATGGCGTGGATTGCCGGGGAAACCCGGCAGACCCTCAGCGACCTGGAGCGGGTAGCCAACACCGCCTCCGGCCTGCTGGGGATCTCCGGTCTTTCCTCCGACCTGCGGGTGCTGGAGCAGGCGTGGCATGAGGGCCATGCCCGCGCCCGCCTGGCGATTAAAACCTTTGTCCATCGTATCGCCCGCCATATTGCCGGCCACGCCGCGGCGCTGCAGCGTCTCGACGGCATTATTTTCACCGGCGGGATTGGCGAGAACTCGGTGCTGATCCGTCGGCTGGTGAGCGAGCGGCTGGCGGTCTTTGGCCTTGCGATGGACGCCGCCCGCAATCAGCAGCCCAATTCGGCCGGCGAGCGCCTGATCTCCGCCGACGGCAGCCGGGTGCGCTGCGCGGTTATTCCTACCAATGAAGAGCGCATGATTGCCCTCGATGCGATCCGCTTAGGCCGGATCCACACCGCGGCGGCACTGGCCTGACTTTTTATTCTGTAGAGAGACGATGTTCATGAAAGTAGATATCGATACCCAGGATGTACGATACGCCGACGCCTGGCAGGGCTTTCGCGGTACGGCGTGGCAAACGCAGATCGACGTTCGCGACTTTATTCAGCATAACTACACCCCTTACGAGGGCGATGAGTCTTTCCTCGCTAACGCGACGCCAGCGACCACCGCCCTCTGGGAGCAGGTGATGGCCGGGATCCGCGTCGAGAACGCCACCCATGCGCCGGTGGATTTCGACACCAATGTCGCCACCTCCATCACCGCCCACGCGGCGGGCTATATCAACCAGCCGCTGGAAAAGATCGTCGGCCTGCAAACGGACCAGCCGCTGAAGCGCGCCCTGCATCCTTTTGGCGGCATCAAGATGATCAAAAGCGCCTTCGAGGCCTATGGTCGCGAAATGGATCCTGACTTTGAGTATCAGTTTACGGCGCTGCGTAAGACCCACAATCAGGGCGTTTTTGACGTCTATTCCCCGGATATGCTGCGCTGCCGCAAATCCGGGGTGCTGACCGGGCTACCGGACGGCTATGGCCGCGGACGGATCATCGGCGATTACCGACGCGTGGCGCTGTACGGCATTCGCTACCTGGTCCGCGAACGTGAGCTGCAGTTTGCCGACCTGCAGCCGGCCCTTGAGCGCGGCGAGGCGCTGGAGGCCACCCTGCGCCTGCGCGAAGAGCTGGCCGAACAGCGGCGCGCGCTGCTGCAGATGCAGGAGATGGCGGCCCGCTACGGCTGCGATATCGCCCACCCGGCGCGCACTGCCCGGGAGGCGGTGCAGTGGCTCTACTTCGCCTACCTGGCGGCGGTGAAGTCGCAGAACGGCGGCGCCATGTCGCTGGGGCGCACGGCCACCTTCCTCGACATCTATATCGAACGCGATCTGCGCGCCGGTTTATTGAATGAGGAGCAGGCCCAGGAGCTCATTGATCACTTCATCATGAAGATCCGCATGGTGCGTTTCCTGCGCACCCCGGAATTTGATTCGCTGTTCTCCGGGGATCCCATCTGGGCGACGGAGGTGCTGGGCGGCATGGGGCTGGATGGTCGCACCCTGGTCAGCAAAACCACCTTCCGCTATCTGCATACTCTGCACACCATGGGCCCGGCGCCGGAGCCGAACCTGACCGTGCTCTGGTCGCAAGCGCTGCCGGCGGCGTTTAAAAAATATGCCGCCCGGGTCTCTATCGCCACCTCGTCGCTGCAGTATGAGAACGACGATCTGATGCGCAGCGATTTTCACAGCGACGACTACGCCATCGCCTGCTGCGTCAGCCCGATGGTGATCGGCAAGCAGATGCAGTTCTTCGGCGCCCGCGCCAATCTCGCCAAAACGCTGCTCTACGCGATTAACGGCGGGGTGGATGAGAAACTGAAGATTCAGGTGGGGCCGAAAACCGCACCGTTGCGCGATGAGGTGCTGGACTACGGCACCGTGATGGCCAGCCTCGACCACTTTATGGACTGGCTGGCGGTGCAGTACATCAGCGCGCTGAACATCATCCATTGCATGCATGATAAGTACAGCTACGAGGCGGCGCTGATGGCCCTGCACGACCGCGACGTCTACCGCACGATGGCCTGCGGCATCGCCGGCCTGTCGGTAGCGGCGGATTCGTTGTCGGCGATAAAGTACGCCCGGGTGAAGCCGGTGCGCGATCACCACGGGCTGGCGGTGGACTTTGTCATTGAAGGCGACTATCCGCAGTACGGCAACAACGACGATCGGGTCGATGCCATTGCCTGCGACCTGGTGGAGCGCTTTATGCGCAAAATTCAGGCGCTCCCCACCTGGCGTCAGGCGGTGCCGACCCAGTCGATCCTGACCATCACCTCCAACGTGGTATACGGCCAGAAAACCGGCAACACCCCGGACGGACGTCGGGCGGGGACGCCGTTCGCTCCGGGGGCCAATCCGATGCATGGTCGCGACCGGAAAGGGGCGGTGGCGTCGCTGACCTCGGTGGCGAAACTGCCGTTTACCTACGCCAAAGATGGCATCTCGTATACCTTCTCCATCGTGCCGGCGGCGCTCGGCAAAGCCCCGTCAGCGCAGGAAAACAACCTGGTGGGCCTGCTGGACGGCTACTTCCACCACGAGGAGACGGTGGAGGGGGGACAGCATCTCAACGTCAATGTGCTGAACCGGGAAAAGCTGCTCGATGCGATAGAACACCCGGAGCAGTATCCGAATCTGACGATCCGCGTCTCCGGCTATGCGGTCCGCTTTAACGCGCTGACCCGCGAACAGCAGCAGGATGTGATCTCCCGAACGTTCACCAGCCAACTCTGAGCGGCCACCGGGCCACAGGAGAGCCTTTAATGGGCTCTCCTGTTATCATCTTCACATTACCGCAACAAAATAATCACCACTGTTGATCATATTCGCATTTTTGCACCACGCCGGCGCGCAGCGACCGCTAACTGCATCTATGTTTAGCTCACGGGCCGGTACGGATACCGCGTTGTCCGGCTCGCCACGTGATGGCAACCGATCTCCTGACCTGAAAGGGAATGCGCCCTTGCCGGATGCGGCACGGGTTGCCGTCGCGTGCGTACCGACCGGGGCGACTGTTCTCCGGTGTTCCACTCCTTCCTGGCGGGATTTTTGCTTCTTCCACCCTGGCCGTCCTGGCGCTGCGCCAACGTCGGCACCACACGGTAAGTGATATTTTCTGCGTCATTCCATGACGCCAGGCTTTACATCGCTGAGGAATATCCGAATGTCTTTGAAACTGAAAACAATGACGCTTCATGTTGTGATAGCAGGTTGTATGAGCATGGCCTTTTACGCCCAGGCAGACGTGAAGATCGGCGTCGCCGGGCCCTTTACCGGCCCCAACGCCACCTACGGCGCCCAGTACTGGAAGGGGGCCTCGCAGGCGGTGGCCGATATCAATGCCGCCGGCGGCATCAAAGGCGAAAAGATTGTGCTGGTGCAGGGGGATGACGCGTGCGAACCGAAGCAGGCGGTGGCGGTGGCCAACCGGCTGGTGGATGAAGCGAAAGTCTCCGCCGTGGTGGGGCACTTTTGCTCTTCCTCAACGATGCCGGCCTCCGAGGTATATGACGAAGCCGGGATCCTGACCATTACCCCCGGCTCGACCAACCCGCAGATCACCGAGCGCGGCATGAAAGATCTCTTCCGCATGTGTGGTCGTGACGATCAGCAGGGGGCGATCGCCGCCAACTATATGCTGGACGTGCTGAAGGCGAAGAAAATCGCCGTCATCCACGATAAAGACACCTATGGTCAGGGGCTGGCCGATGCCACCCGCGCGGCGCTGGCGAAGCGGGGTACCAAAGAAGTGTTGTACGAAGGCCTTTCCCGCGGTGAAAAAGACTTTAACGCCCTGGTGACCAAGATCGGCGCCCTCAAGCCGGACGTGGTCTACTTTGGCGGCTGCCATCCGGAAGCGGGCCCGCTGGTGCGCCAGATGCGCGAGCAGGGCGTGCAGGCCAAATTCTTCTCCGGCGACTGTATCGTCACCGAGGAGCTGGTCACGGCCGCCGGTGGGCCGCAGTTCACCAACGGCGTGCTGATGACCTTTGGTCAGGATCCGCGCACCCTCCCGGACGGCAAAGCGGTGATCGAGAAGTTCCGCGCCAGCGGCTTTGAGCCGGAAGGTTATACCCTCTACGCCTACGCCTCTATTCAGGCTATCGCCGCGGCCTGGAACGCCGTCGGTACCGATAACGCCAAAGCCAGCGACTGGCTGAAGAGCCACGACGTCGAGACGGTGATGGGCAAGAAAGCTTGGGATGGCAAAGGCGACCTCAAGGTGTCCGACTACGTGGTCTATCAGTGGGGCGACAAGGGCAAATATCACCAGCTCTGATCGGCCACGACCTGAGGACGCTCTGTCCTTTTGACTTGCGAATTGTCACATGACGGCGGTTGACCGGGAACGGAACCCGGCGGCCGTCTGCCTGGCGGCTGGAGGGGCTATGACGGCGTTTTTTCTGCAACAACTGATCAATGGGCTGACGCTGGGCGCAGTGTACGGCTTAATCGCCATCGGCTACACCATGGTGTATGGGATCATCGGCATGATCAACTTCGCCCACGGCGAGGTGTATATGGTCTCCGCCTACCTGTGCGCCATCGGCCTGGCGCTGCTCTCTTTCTTCGGGATCCACTCCTTTCCGCTGCTGATTTTCGCCACCCTGGTGTTCACCATCGTGGTCACCGGCGTATACGGCTGGGCGATCGAGCGCATCGCCTACCGGCCGCTGCGCAACTCGACGCGGCTGGCGCCGCTGATCTCGGCTATCGGGATGTCGCTGATCCTGCAGAACTATGTCCAGCTGAGCCAGGGGCCGAACCAGCAGGGGATCCCGACGCTGCTTAGCGGCGCGTTGCGCATGACGGTGGGCGATGGGGTGGTGCAGATCACCTGGACCAAGGTGTTTATTCTCGTCGCGGCGCTGGTGGGGATGCTTATCCTGACCTGGATTATTCAGTATACCCGGCTGGGGCGCATCTGCCGCGCCACCCAGCAGGACCGGCGCATGGCGGCGATCCTTGGCATCAATACCGACCGGGTGATCTCCCTGGTGTTTGTCATCGGCGCGGCGATGGCCGGTCTGGCCGGCGTGCTGGTGACCATGAACTACGGCACCTTCGACTTCTATATCGGATTTATTATCGGCATCAAAGCCTTCACCGCCGCGGTGCTGGGCGGGATCGGCTCGCTGCCTGGCGCGATGCTGGGTGGTCTGCTGCTTGGGGTGGCCGAAGCCCAGTTCGCCGGGCTGGTGAATTCGGATTACAAAGATGTCTTTTCCTTTGCGCTGCTGGTGGCGATCCTGATTTTTCGCCCGCAGGGGCTGCTGGGACGTCCGCTGGTGGCCAAGGTCTAAGGAGGCTTTATGGGTGAAATTACGCGCCAGCCTGCGCGGGCTATCCAAAACGCGCTGATCGACAGCGTACTGGCCGGCCTTTGCGCGTTAATTGTCTTTGGCCCGATCGTCGGCGTGGTGCTCAAAGGGTATGGTTTTACCCTCGCGCCTGCGCGGGTGGCGATTCTGGTGGCGGTGGTGATGGCCGGCAGGCTGGCGCTCAGTCTGCTGCTGCAGAGCCACAGGGGAAAAGCCTTTATTGCCCGCTTTGAGGGGGCGGATGACGGGGTGTACGTCCGGCCGCCGGGCTACCGCTCGCGGCTGCGCTGGATAATACCGCTGCTGGTGGGGCTGGCCATTGTCTTTCCGTTTCTCGCCACAAAATATCTGCTGACCGTGGCCATTCTTGGGCTGATCTACGTTCTGCTTGGCCTGGGGTTGAATATTGTGGTGGGCCTCGCGGGCCTGCTCGATCTGGGCTATGTGGCGTTTTACGCCATCGGCGCCTACGGCCTGGCGCTGGGCTACCAGTACCTGGGACTTGGCTTCTGGGCGATGCTGCCGCTGGGGGCGGTGATGGCGGCTCTCGCCGGGGCGTTGCTGGGCTTTCCGGTGCTGCGTATGCATGGCGACTATCTGGCCATCGTCACCCTCGGCTTTGGCGAAATTATCCGCCTGGTGCTTAACAACTGGGTGAGCTTCACCGGCGGCCCTAACGGCGTACCGGTGCCATCCCCCACGCTGTTTGGCCTCGAGTTTACCCGCCGGGCCAAGGACGGCGGCATCCCCATCCATGAGTTTTTCCACGTCAGCTACAACCCCAACCTGAAATTCATCTTTCTCTACGCCGTGCTGTGCCTGGTGGTGATGCTGGTGCTGCTGGTGAAGCATCGCCTGACGCGGATGCCCATCGGCCGCGCCTGGGAGGCGCTGCGAGAGGATGAGATCGCCTGTCGGGCGATGGGGCTCAATCACGTGCTGGTGAAGCTCTCGGCGTTTATGCTCGGCGCGTCGACGGCCGGGATCGCCGGGGTGTTCTTCGCCAGCTATCAGGGGTTTGTTAACCCGACGTCGTTCACCTTTTTTGAGTCGGCGCTGATCCTGGCGATTGTGGTGCTCGGGGGAATGGGCTCCACCCTGGGAGTGGTACTGGCGGCGTTTGTTCTGACGGTCACCCCGGAACTGCTGCGCGGTTTTGACGAATATCGGGTGCTGCTGTTCGGCGTGCTGATGGTGATGATGATGATCTGGCGGCCGCGCGGCCTGGTGCGCACCAGCCGCAGCGGGGTTGCGTTGCGAAAAGGAGTCGCGCCATGACCGACAGCATCTTACGCGTTGAGCATCTGATGATGCATTTCGGCGGCATCAAAGCGCTGAATGATGTCAATCTGGAGGTGGAGCGGGGGTCGATCACCGCCCTGATCGGCCCCAACGGCGCGGGCAAGACCACGGTGTTTAACTGCCTGACCGGTTTTTATCGGGCGACGGGGGGCAGTATCGTGCTGCGGGCGCGGGAAAAGGTCACCGATGTTATTCAGGTGCTGGGGCAGAAGCTTCACCCGGACGATTTTCTCCACCCGGCGCAGCTGGGGAGGCGGATCTATTACAAGATGTTCGGTGGCACCCATCTGGTGAACCGCGCTGGCCTGGCGCGCACCTTCCAGAATATACGTTTATTCCGCGAGATGTCGGTGATCGAGAACCTGCTGGTGGCCCAGCATACCCAGGTCAACCGCCATCTGCTGGCCGGGATCCTCAATACCCGTGGGTATCGGCAGGCGGAGAGTCAGGCGCTGGATCGCGCTTTTTACTGGCTGGAGGTGGTGGAGATGGTGGACTGCGCCAACCGTCTGGCGGGGACCCTCTCCTACGGACAGCAGCGGCGGCTGGAGATCGCCCGCGCCATGTGCACCCGTCCGGAGATGATCTGTCTGGACGAGCCGGCCGCCGGCCTCAACCCGGTGGAAACCCAGGCGCTGAGCCGGATTATTCGCTTTCTGCGCCAGCAGCACGGCATTACGGTGCTACTGATCGAGCATGATATGGGGATGGTGATGGAGATTTCGGATCATATCATCGTCCTCGATCACGGGGACGTCATCGCCCGCGGCGCGCCGCAGGCGATCCAGGCCAACGCCAGTGTGATTGCCGCCTATCTTGGCGCTGAGGAAGAGGAGACGCGCCGATGAGCCAGCCTTTGCTTGCCTTTAATGAGGTGGATGTCTTCTACGGGCCGATCCAGGCCCTGAAGCAGGTCTCCCTCACCGTCAACGAGGGGGAGACGGTGGCGCTGATCGGCGCCAACGGCGCCGGTAAATCAACGCTGCTGATGTCGGTCTTCGGCCAGCCGCGCATTGCCGGCGGGGAGATTTTCTATCGCGGGGAGGCGATCAGCCGGAAGTCGACCCACTTTATCGCCAGCAACGGCATCGCCCAGGCCCCGGAAGGGCGGCGCATCTTTCCCGATATGACCGTCGAGGAAAATCTGCTAATGGGGACCATTGCCATTGGCAACCGCTATCAGGCCGAGGACAAGGCGCGAATGTACCAGCTGTTCCCCCGGCTGGAAGAGCGGCGGGGACAGCGGGCGATGACCCTCTCCGGCGGCGAGCAGCAGATGCTGGCCATCGCCCGGGCGCTGATGAGCCGACCGCGCCTGCTGCTGCTGGATGAGCCGAGCCTGGGGCTGGCGCCGCTGGTGGTGAAGCAGATTTTTCAGATCCTGCGCGAGCTGACGGCTCAGGGGATGACGCTGTTTCTGGTGGAGCAGAATGCCCGCCATGCCCTCAACCTGTCGGACCGCGCCTACGTGATGGTGAACGGCCAGATCCGCCTGAGCGGTAGCGGCCAGACGCTGCTCAACGACCCGGAGGTGCGTAAGGCATATCTGGGGATCAGCGGCTGAGGGGGTTATTCCCGCGGTTCGTTACGGGTTTTAATGTGCTGCCAGAAACGTTCGGCGGCCTGGTTAAGCCGCGAGCCGGAGCGGTAGAGCCAGGCGCCGATCGGCAGCGACAGGCTCTCATCGAGGATCGTCAGCCGGCCTTCGTCCAGCTCGCGCTGAATAGAGTATTGCGGCAGCCAGCCCACGCCGTCGCCATTGAGGATCATGCGCTTGAGCAGCTCGCTCATGGAAGAAACAAAGGTGAGAGAGAAGGTGATCTCCGGCGTGCGGTCGATCACCTGGTTCACCTGGCGCCCCATATAGCTGTCGTTGGCGTATTTCATCAGCGGCAGCACGCCGCGATGTAAATGAAACAGCGGGCGGCCATGTTCGTCGCAGGGGGAGACCAGGTGCAGGTAAGAATCAAAAATTTTATGATTAATAAACGGATAGTTCATTAATTCTTCATTATAGAAGGAGAGGATAAAATCGCTTTTTCCCTCTTTCAGGTTAAATACGGCGTCGTTGACGTTAATCGATTCAACATGAAAAGTCTTATTTTTACGGTCGGTGTAACCGGCGATGATCTCCGGCAGTAATAACACCGACAGCGAAGGGGCGGCGTCGATTCTTATTTTCTGGGTAGTGTTATTTAAGCCTTTAATACGGCTGATCTGAAAATCCATGTCATCGAGCATATTTCGCGCATAGCCGACAAAAATTTTCCCGCGGTTGGTCAGCTGCAGAGGGTTGGCGCTACTATCGAAGATGCTGAATCCGAGGGAAGCCTCCAGCGACTGGATGCGTCGACTGAACGAAGACTGAGAGATGTTGCGGGCTTTGGCCGCCAGGGTAAAGCTGCGCGACTCCTCAAGGGCAATCACATCATACAGCCATTTTACTTCCAGATTTGCCAACACCGATCCAGTCCTCAAAAACGCAATAAAGGCTATGCAATTTTAGCATAGCGCATAGAAACTATGCAATTAACATAATTATCGACAGGTGTTAACATTTTTTGGAAAGTTGAGATTTATGAATGCATATCGGCGACCCTACATGAGCACGATATGAAATCGCGACTCACGGTTATTTATTGCTTTATTTCATTGTCCAGGACTTATCTTATTAAATAGCCGGCGACGATGACGAAAGCAATGAATAACCCAGGCCTCTTACCTTAAATAGTTTGTCAGGAGTTCCATGTCACAACAAATTGAATCAGTAAAAATGGCTCTGCAGGAGCTGGGGATTAATGCAAGCGGCGAATTCTTTTACAACCCTGATTACGATTTGCTTATTGCACATGAAACCTCTCCTGAGCTGACCGGCGCGGCCCGCGGCGTGATGACCGACTCTGGCGCTGTGGCTGTTGATACCGGGATCTTCACCGGCCGTTCGCCGCGCGATAAATACATCGTCCGCGACGAACAGACTCGCGACACCGTCTGGTGGGCAGACTCCGGCCTCGGCCGTAATGACAATAAGCCGTTATCGCCAGACGTGTGGCGCAGCCTGAAAAGCCTGGTCGCGGGCCAGCTGAGCGGCAAAAAACTGTACGTCATCGACGCCTGGTGCGGCGCCAGCCCGGACACCCGTCTTGGCGTACGCTTCGTCACCGAGGTGGCGTGGCAGGCCCACTTTGTCAAAAACATGTTTATCGTGCCAAGCGCCGACGAGCTGGCCAGCTTTACGCCAGACTTCGTGGTGCTCAACGGCGCGGGCTGCACCAATGCCAACTGGCAGGCGCAGGGGATGAACTCCGAGAACTTTGTCGCCTTTAATCTCAGCGAGCGTATTCAGCTCATCGGCGGTACCTGGTACGGCGGCGAAATGAAGAAAGGGCTGTTCTCGGTCATGAACTACCTGCTGCCGCAGAAAGGCATCGCGTCGATGCACTGCTCGGCCAACCGTGGCGAAGCAGGGGACGTGGCGCTGTTCTTCGGCCTCTCCGGGACCGGGAAAACCACCCTGTCGACCGATCCGCATCGTCAGCTGATTGGCGATGACGAGCACGGTTGGGACGATGACGGCGTGTTTAACTTCGAAGGCGGCTGCTACGCTAAGACCATCAATCTCGATCCGCAGGCGGAGCCGGAGATTTATGGCGCCATCCGCCGCAATGCGCTGCTGGAAAACGTGGTGGTGCGCGCTGACGGCAGCGTGGATTATGCCGACGGCAGCAAAACCGAAAACACCCGCGTCTCCTATCCGCTGTCGCATATCGACAATATCGTCAAGCCGGTGTCCCGCGCGGGCCATCCGTCGAAGGTGATTTTCCTTGCCGCCGATGCGTTTGGCGTTCTGCCGCCGGTCTCCCGTCTGACCACCGAGCAGATGCAGTACCATTTCCTGTCGGGTTTCACCTCGAAGCTGGCGGGCACCGAGCGCGGCATTACCCAGCCGACGCCGACCTTCTCCGCCTGCTATGGCGCGGCGTTCCTGCTGCTTCACCCGACCCAGTACGCCAGCGTCCTGGCGGCGAAGATGGCGGAATCCGGTGCCGAAGCCTGGCTGGTCAACACCGGCTGGAACGGCGAGGGCAAACGCCTGTCGCTGCGCGATACCCGCAGCATCATTAGCGCGATCCTCAACGGCACTACCGGCCCGCTGCGCGAGGAGACCATCCCGGTGTTCGGTCTTGCGATCCCGCAGAGCATTCCAGGGGTAGACAGCGCGGTGCTGGATCCGCGTAATGGCTGGAGTTCAGCGGATAAATGGCAGGAGAAGGCCGAGAGCCTGGCTCAGCTGTTTATGGATAACTTCAAGCAGTACAGCGATACCGAAGCGGGCGCGCGTCTGGCGCTGGCCGGTCCGCAGTTGCAGAAGAGCGCGGTCGAAGCCTGATCCGCGGCCAGCAGGTCGACGCCTGGCGCCGACCTGCTGGCGAGCCGCTTTACTCCGCAAAGGCCCGCAGCGCATCGCCAGTGAGGCGATAACGCACCCACTCATCCTGCGGCTGCGCGCCAATGCTCAGATAGAAATCAATCGCCGGCTGGTTCCAGTCGAGCACGCTCCACTCCAGACGCCCGCACTGACGTTGTACAGCATATTGCGCGATGGTTTTCAGCAGCGCTTTTCCGGCGCCGATCCCGCGATAGTCGGGGGTGACGTACAGATCCTCCATATAGATACCATTGCGTCCAAGCCAGGTGGAGTAGCTGGTGAAGAACACCGCGTAGCCCACCGCTTTGCCCGCCACCTCGCAGATCAGCGCTTCGGTTTTGCTGCCGCTGGCAAACAGCGTCTCTCTGATCTCCTCTGGCGTCGTCACTACCTCTTGGGGGGCTTTCTCGTAGACCGCGAGTTCATAAATCATGTCGTAGATAGCGGTGGCGTCGTCCGGGGTGGCCTGGCGGATTGTGATGCTCATGGGTTGTCCTGTATCCATAGTCAAAAGAGAGCAAAATTGCTGACCCTGAGGATAAGCGGTATTGTGAAAAGAATTAAGTGCAATGAAATCAGCAAACGATGAATATTATGCATCCTGTCCTGCGCCGGATTGACCTCAACCTGTTGCCGGTCTTTGACGCGGTCTATCGCTCCCGCTCGGTACGCCTGGCGGCGGAAGAGCTGGCGATGAGCACCTCGGCGCTGAGCCATGCGCTTTCCCGGCTGCGCAGCGCCCTCAACGATCCGCTGTTCTACCGCGAAGGCCACCGGATGTGCCCCAGCGTCTATGCCAGCCAGCTGGCGCCCTCTATCGCTTCGGCGCTGAAGTTTCTCAACCAGGAGCTGACGCCGCCGGCGGCGTTTGTGCCGGCCGCCAGCACCGACTGCATGCAGATTGCGATCACCGATTTCACCGCGTTCTGCGTCTTTCCGACGCTGATGCATCACCTGCAGCGTGAGGCGCCCGGGCTGCGGTTTGAGCTCCGTTATCTGCCCCACAGCCCGGCGCTGACCGAGCTGCTGGCGGGCGAGGTCGACCTGGCCCTCGGGTTCAATACCCCTGACGAGCCAGCCCATCCCGATCTTGAGGAGATTAACTGGCTGCGGGACGAATATGTGGTCATCAGCCAGGCCAACCGGACGGCGCTGACCCTGGACGCCTACCTTGCGGCCCGTCATCTGGTGGTGACCCCGTGGAATGAGCGGCAGGGGGTGCTGGACTGTGAGCTGGAGCGACAGGGCTATTCGCGGCAGGTGGCGATGAAAACCCCCTCGATGCTGAGCGCGCCCTTTATTATTGAGCAGAGCGACCTGTTGATGGCGCTGCCCCGGCGGGCGGCGGAGACGATGGCCCGCGCCGCCCGGCTGACCATTTTCCCGCTGCCGTTTCCGGTTCCGCCGTTTGACGTCAAGATTTACGCCCACCAACGCAGCGGGAAACGCGAGGCTACCCGCTGGCTTATCTCCCTGTTGCAGACGCTGGTGGCGGGGTCCACCGCTTCCTGACGCGCTTTCCAGCCGGCAGGGTATTTCGTTACCCCAGGCCAGGTTTTATGCCTTCAACCCACGGCGACATATCCTGGCCCCGGTCACAAAACGGAAAACTGACTTTTTCGCCGTCACCCGCGGCGTGGTTAGGACGGCGTGTGTTAAATGATTGTATGTAAAAGTAATGTTAATTAGTTAAATGTTATTCATGCGTAAAATGCATTAGTGGATGCGTTTATTACGCTTATTTCGTTCCCGGTTCTGTTTCAGTCTTCAGCGACAGGCGCGCGACAACGCGTGGATAACAAACTGGAGACCTGCATGCATTCAACAACCTCACAGATGAGTACCCGTGACCGGATCGGCGCCATTCTGCGCGTCACGTCCGGTAACTTTCTCGAACAGTTCGACTTTTTCCTGTTCGGGTTTTATGCCACCTACATCGCCCATACCTTTTTTCCGGCGAGCAGTGAATTCGCCTCGCTGATGATGACCTTCGCAGTCTTTGGCGCCGGCTTTTTGATGCGCCCCATCGGCGCTATCGTACTTGGCGCCTATATCGACAAGGTGGGGCGGCGCAAGGGGCTGATCGTCACCCTGTCGATCATGGCCACCGGCACTTTCCTGATCGTGCTGATCCCCTCTTATCAGACCATTGGCCTGTGGGCGCCGCTGCTGGTGCTGATCGGCCGTCTGCTGCAGGGCTTTTCCGCCGGCGCCGAGCTGGGCGGGGTGTCGGTCTATCTGGCCGAGATCGCCACCCCGGGCCGCAAAGGCTTTTACACCAGCTGGCAGTCGGGCAGTCAGCAGGTTGCCATCATGGTGGCAGCCGCGATGGGCTTTGCCCTCAACGCGGTACTGGAGCCGAGCGCTATCAGCGACTGGGGCTGGCGTATTCCGTTCCTTTTCGGCTGCCTGATTGTTCCGTTCATTTTTATCCTGCGCCGTAAGCTGGAGGAGACCCAGGAGTTTACTGCCCGCCGCCATCATCTGGCGATGCGCCAGGTATTCGCCACCCTGCTGGCGAACTGGCAGGTGGTTATCGCCGGGATGATGATGGTGGCGATGACCACCACCGCGTTCTACCTGATCACCGTCTATGCCCCGACCTTTGGTAAAAAGGTGCTGATGCTCAGCGCCTCTGACAGCCTGCTGGTCACGCTGCTGGTGGCGATTTCCAACTTCTTCTGGCTGCCGGTGGGCGGGGCGCTGTCCGACCGCTTTGGCCGCCGGTCGGTGCTGATCGCCATGACCCTGCTGGCGCTGGCTACCGCCTGGCCTGCGCTGACCATGCTGGCGAACGCCCCGAGCTTTTTGATGATGCTGAGCGTGCTGCTGTGGCTGTCGTTTATCTACGGCATGTACAACGGGGCGATGATCCCGGCGCTGACCGAAATTATGCCCGCCGAAGTGCGCGTGGCAGGTTTCTCGCTGGCCTACAGCCTGGCGACCGCGGTGTTTGGCGGCTTCACGCCGGTGATTTCCACGGCGCTGATTGAGTATACCGGTGATAAAGCGTCTCCCGGCTACTGGATGAGCTTTGCCGCCATCTGCGGCCTGCTGGCCACTTGCTACCTCTATCGCCGTAGCGCCGTTGCGCTGCAGACGGCACGTTAATCAGGGAGAAGATGATGCGTAAAACGACAGGAACCCTGCTAGCCACGCTGCTGCTGGCCGCCACCGGCGGCAGCGCGCTGTCCGCTGAGGTCACCGTGATGATCTCCGGCGGCTTCAAAGCGGCGCTGGAAAAGCTGGCCCCGGCGTGGGAAAAACAAACCGGCAACCACCTCGTGGTGATCCCTGGCCCGTCGATGGGAAAAACGCCGCAGGCGATCCCTAACCGTCTGGCGCGCGGCGAACACGCGGACGTGGTGATCATGGTCGGGGACGCGCTGACCAGCCTCGAGAAAGCGGGCCGTACGCAACCGGATTCGCGCCGGGAGCTGGCCGACTCGCCGATCGGCGTGGTGGTGAAGGCGGGGGCGCCGCTGCCGGCTATCCACAGCGCAGACCAGCTGCGGGCGACGCTGCTGGCGGCGCCATCGGTCGCGTACTCCGACAGCGCCAGCGGACGCTATGTCAGCTCGACGCTGTTCCACACCCTGGGCATTGATGACGCGATGCAGAGTAAAGCGCAGATGGTGGAGCGCATTCCGGTGGCCTCGGAAGTGGCCAAGGGACGGTATGCGATCGGTTTTCAGCAGGTGAGCGAACTGCTGCCGGTGCCCGGCGTAACCTTCGTCGGCGAACTGCCGGATAACCTGCAGTACATCACCCGCTTTGCCGGGGCGGTGACCATCAGCGCCGACCACCCGCAGGAAGGCAAGGCGCTGCTGACGTATCTGGCGTCACCGGCGGCGCAGGAGACCATCCACGCCACCGGTATGCGAAGCGTAGCCGCCGCCGCGCCGGTCAGCCAGAAGGATACTGTTCAATAATCAGCTTCTCCAGCTCTGCCGCCACGTAGGACTGAATACGGCCGCTGAGGCGGATCAGGCCTACCGTACGCGTGACCACCGGGTCGGTGAGCGGCACAGCGCGGAGAACGGAATGCTCCCCGGCGGGCATCGACATCGCGGGCACGGCGGCAATGCCGATGCCCGCTTCCACCATCCCCAGCATCGTGGTGATATGACGAGAGTCATTAATTACCTTGTTGATATATAAGCTTATTGTTCTCAAATAACTATGCATTGGGGCATGGATGGGGCAAAGTCCGATAATTTCTGGTTCAACATAGCAATCTGATCGCTGTTACTGTCGGCCATCCAGGCGCCGTAGACATTGAAAACCATTTGGGCGCTTGTGTGCCCCATCTGGCTCGCAATGAAGCTGGGGTTGGCCCCGGCTGACAGTGACCAGCAGGCATAAGTGTGTCTGGACTGATATGCTTTGCGATGCCTTAAACCAGCTCGTTTCAGCGCCGCCTCCCATGAGTCACCAATTGAATCAACCTTGTAATGATAACCAACGTTACTGCTTTTTCTGACCAGCTGAGGATTGAACACAAATGTACAGTCATGAATAGCCGTTCGGCCATACTCCCGTAGTTGTACCTCAATCTGATACTGCTTTCCCAGTCTGGTCATTTCCGCCTGGTTCCTCAAAGCGTCAATGGCTGGTTTGATCAGATGCACGACCCTGTCGGTGCCGGCTTCGGTTTTTGGTGGAGTGAAATCACCGAGTTTCGTATAATTTCGGCGTATGGTCATCGTTCCAGCTTTCAGATCTATGTCTTCCCATGCAAGGGAGACCAACTCACCGTGGCGTAATCCTGTGTAAACCGCAACGGACCACAGGTTTTTCGTTTGCTGATGCGGGCAGGCATCTATGAAACGAATAAATTCGTCACGAGTGAGTGGATCAGGTTCTATCCTGGCCCTTTTAAGCGGCCTGATTCCGTTAAATGGGTTTTCCCGGATATAACCATTATCAGCGGCAAACTGAAACATGCCCGCCATGGTGGTCATGTAATAGTTTGCTGTCGCCACGCTCAAACCGTTCTTCACCGATCCCGCCGACAACATATCTTTCCTGACATACAACAGATCTTCCCTGTTCACGGATGAAGCAAGCTTGTTTCCACCAATCCTCAGCAGCATATTCCTTACAACCGATTCATACCGGTTTATGGCATTAGCGCAGATCTCCATCCGTTTCAGCTCCAGCCATTTTTCAGACAGAAATTTCACGGTGATATCTTTCTTGCAGATGCCGAAAGTTTTCAGGTTTGGCGAATTGGGGAATTGCGCCGCATAGTCAAAGGTCCCCATGCGGATAGCGAAACAAACTGACGTTCGCAGTTCCCCGGCCACCTTCCTGTTTTTAGCGGTGTCAGGGACGCCGAGATTTTCCCTGACACGCTTACCTTTAAAAATGAACCATATGCGGAGTGATTTTCCGTGGTTCTCAACGCCCGTTGGGTATGATTCTTTACTCATTGTTCCCTCCCGACGTCCAGGAGCAGTGAAAGATTACCTGTTTCATGCTAATCGATCACTACCCCTGGCTGTTTCATGGCATAAATCCAGGCATCTACCGCTTTTCTGTTGTACATAAATTCGCAATGGGGCTTTGGATCCCCGTCAGAAGAAATATGCTTGTACTCTCGCCCCAGCAGCCAGGATAATTTACGAGCACGCGTAATGGTGCCGCGCTTCAAGCCTGTAACCGCCATCAACAGGTCTTCTGAAACCCAATCATTTGTCTCTACCTGGATTATTGTCTGCATGCATCACCTCTGCTGCACTCTTTACTGATATAGAATTCCCAGCTGCTGGCGACGGCGTTCATAACCTTAATTGCCATTTCAGCCGTTTCCCTGCTGTCGTAACACTGGAAATACATCTCCTGACCAGTACGTTTAAGCTTCATCATTACCCACATACATCACCTCAGGTGCTTACCACGTTCTTCAAACTCTTCTTGGCAATCAGCACAGCGCTGGCATCCCGCCACCAGTTCCCGGCGCCGATCCGCTATCTCTTCCCCGCAGTCGCGGCAGTGAGTAGCTGAAACTGCGTTATGGTTGATGCGCATGTTCTGGATGGTCATTTCCAGCCGGCGCTCTGCCAGCTCGTTGGCCTGATCGATGATTTCTGGCATGTCAGCGCTCCTTTATATATCCGTTCAAAATACCTATCTCCACATAGAGATGGCTTGGCGTTAACCCAAGCTGCTTTATCAGCGGCATGCATCCGTTGAGGATCGGTCGTGATATCTCGTCGCAACTTAAAGCGGGAGATGACCGCCGTTGTGCCTTAACCTCATCGTTGGCCCTGCGTGCGATGCTTCTGAGCGCATTTTTCTTTTCTTCTGGCGTCATGCTTCCTCCCGTTTCTTATTGAGGTGGGGTGCATTCGAAAGGAAAACGGCCTTTGCAAATCCCAGGGGAGTAGCACTGCGAATGTTGGCACGCTCGTCGCTGGGCGGACATTCGTGAATTCGGTTGTCCGGATACCAGTCAGTCACCAATCCGGCAAAGGACGTTCCGGATATGGCCTCGATCGCCTTTTTCTTCGGCACCATGCGGCCGCAGGCCAGCTTTACGGCGTCGATAGCCGCTTCAACCATCGGGTGCATATTCTCTGCCGGCGCCTTGAAGCCGTTACCCGTCCAGAGGCATGTCTGCTTCGTGTAGTTGTCATCTGCGCACAGCCCAGTGAACTGGTACGGATGGAACGTGTAATCGGCCGAGCCGAAGATACTACTGAACACGCTCACCGGGTTTTCGAATGCCCACGGGCAGCCGGCCGCCAAGCCAACCATCCGGCATTGCTCAGCGACCAGCGCGGCCTTTCCTTGGAAATGCGGGTCTTTGGCGCGCTTGGACTCGAACCAGCGGGACCCGGAAACAGCCACGTCCGTGCATGGTGGGAAGCCGATGACGATGACGACGTTCTCAGAGCGGATGATCTGAGATAGCCGCGGCATCGCCTCAAGGATGGTTGCTGATATGCGCTCAACAGGACCGTCGATCGAAGTTTCATGGTGTTGCGGGTCCACCAGGACGGCGCGATAACCTGCATCGACCCATGGCTCAGCCATGACGCCAGTGATATCGCACAGACAGATAATGGTTCCTCTGCTCATGCTGCCTCCAGATTCCCGATCCGCTTTAACTCAGCCAGCGATACGGTCGTGATGATGTGTCGCGGGGTGATGTACGGGCGCCAGATAAACAGGAGCGAGCCTTTGGGGTTGCTCTGACGCTTTCCTGTAACAGATGCCGGAACAAACTGAACACGGCCGCCGGTTATCAGCCTGAGTTCATCAGCTGATTGCATGGCTGAAATAAACCAGCCAGTAGAGATGTCAGCTGGTAGCAACATCACTACGACCTGAGACTGCGCCCGGGATTGTTCAGCAGCTTTTTCCACCCACGGCCAAATATCGGAATAGGGCGGGTTACACCATATCGCCCCGTATGACGTCCATTCGCTGTTCAGCGAGTCATCCAGCTCAGTGAGATAGTGAGCGCATAGCGCGTTACTCTCAGAGGCTGCAGCATCCAGCCAGAAGCCAAACTCGCGGTCGAGCGCGTTGAAAATTTCAATCGGCGTTTGCCAGTAGTCACGTTCATTTTTTGGAGTTTTCGATCCGCCGTAATCAGTCATTGCGCACCTCTTTTCGTGCCTGCCTTTCTCATGCGGCTTAAAGTCCTGGATACCGATGCAACGCTGCGGCCCATCTTCATGGCGATGCTTTTATGCGACTCGCCTGCAGCGCGCATTTCAGCGACGATCTGCTTCTCTTCTGGCTTCCATGGCTTGTAGACAAACGCTGTGCTGATGGAATAGCTCTGTGCCAGACGGTAAAAGTTCGCCTGGCTAATCCCCAGCGCATCCGCTGCGCGACAGGCAGGCATGGTTCCGGCGACGGCGCGGAATTGCTCTGGTGTGATACTCTGCTTATTCATTGGGCCTCCCGTGGTAACCGGTAAATTTCTCCGCCAAGCGTCCCGTTTCCCCAGCGCTCGACGGCCAGGAATGGCTTAACCATTTCCAGTTCAGGCGCCGAGATGAACACTTCTTTCATCTCAAGTGCTGGCGCCCACCCGGCGTAATAAGGTTCATGAACATTCAGGGTTATCCCTGCGTTGTGCCCAAGGGCGCCCGCTGCGGTCTGCCAGCGATGAAATACCGTAATGTTGTTCCGCGCGTCCTTGCGCAGGATGGACAGGATTGACTCAGCTGTGACTTTCATGGCTGCCACCACTTGCGGCTTGTTTCAGTTCTCTCAGGCGGATGCCGGTAACGTCCCTGCACTTCGTCTGATGCTCAGGGAAGCCATGAAGGCTGTTCCATGCTTTTCCGTAGTTATCCTGGAGGGCCTTCGGATCGTTCTCTGAGCCTGCGTAAGCAGTGAAATCAGCGAGAATCTGATCTGCGTCTGCTGACCTTACCTGGTGAGCCTCATAGTCAGGGTCCACAGTCGTCTCTTCTGTAGGGATGCAGAACGCCTGAAAAGCTGCATATTTGTACGCAATCGACATGGCTTTGTTCGTTGCTTTATCGCCGCTGTCCATCGCCTCGCCGTAGGTGACGACGGTATGAGTGCTGCCGTCCTCCGTGCTGACAAAATCGAACTCAGCCCGGACGGTTACATAAAACAACGCGCCACCATTTTTGCTGGTTCGTTCACAGCATGACCGCTCAGTACACCGCGGGAGGATCAGTAACTTGTGCTTCACCAGAGCAGGGGCCAGAGCGTTGTAAACGTCATCGATCCCACGGAATGCGTAGTTGACCTGGCTGCCCTGTTTTCTGGCCTTGCTGATGCCTTTCTCTGCCAGCTCTCCGGCCACAGCGCTGATAGCGGCGTATACTTTTTTATCCGTCATTGAAAATTCCCCGCGAATTCATCCCAGCTGATCACCGGATTCTGCCGTTCAGCAGAAAGGTTTACTGGTTCGTCATGGTCGAAATCACGTTCGCCGATCGCATCGCTCATCAGCTGAATGAATTCGTCGTCATTCCATTTTTCCGCCGCGCTCATGCTGCTTTCTCCCGATGTGTAATGACGTAGCCATGCTCCGCCAGACATTCGATCACCACATCCCAATCCAGCTGCATGAGGACTTCACGACTGTTAACCGTCCCCGAAAGCACCACGTCTTCCAGTTCGACGGTTAACGTGTTATGCGGGCCTACAGATGTGCGCATGTCTGTGCATTCACATTTGATGTTCATAAGCACCTCAGTAACTGATACCGGTATGGGGAATGCGGCCGTCTTTAACCGCGGTGAGCACCTCGATAGCCTGATCCCGGGTAAGGCTGGTATTGGCCATCAGGGCCTTAACAACCTCGACACCTACGGCCTTGCGGTGCTTAACGTCGGCTTCGCGGCGCGCCTGCTCATCGGCTTTACGTTTCTCCTCAGCCAGGCGGGCATGTTCGCGTTGCTCTGCCTCGCGGCGGATGCGATCGGCTTCTTCCTGTGCTTTGCGGCGCTCTGCTTCAACAGCGGCCTGCTTTTCACGCTCCGCACGCTCAGCTGCTTCTCTCTGCTCACGTTCGGCTCGCTCTTTGGCCAAAATCGCTTCGCGCTCTCTGGCGGCTGCGGCGTCAATTTCACGCTGCGCCTGTTCTGCCGCTTCACGCTTCGCTTTCTCTTCTGCCAGGCGCTTAATCTCTTCTTCGCGGGCAATGCGCTGGCGTTCGGCTTCTGCTTTCTTCTCAGCCTGCTCACGGTCGAAAGCGTCATTCATCAGCAGAGCCATTTCGTGGTCAGACTCAATCCGAGCAGCCAGCTGCCGATCGAACTCTTCATTCATGGCCAGTGCTTCGGCATGCAGTGCGTTCATGGCTTCTTCGGCCTTAATGCGCTCCTGCTCGGCTTCCCATTCGGTCAACGGCTTACGTGTCGCATCGCGCAGCTCGTCACATGCGTCAACGAACCGCTTAATTTCCGCCTCAGCAGGGCGCACAGCCTCTTTAAGGCGCTTCAGGTACTCGCGCCCCGGCTTTTCGATTGCCGTCTTGCTGCGTGATACCTGCGCCGCGAGAGAAGCGACACGATCACGACCTTTCTTGGTGGTCAGGTCCGGAACCTCGTTCACGGCCTGGCGAATCTGCTCCAGGTAAGCGTCAAGACCGCCAGCCCGGTACAGGGTCGGCGCCTGTTCTGGTTTTATTTCGATGACGGTTAAATCCATTATTTCGCTCATGGTTTCCCCTGAAATTTGGTTGTGAAACGCCCGGCACCGTAATGGCTGCCTGATAGCTCAGTTAAATTCTTCGTTTCGATTACCGGCTGAGGCCTTGTCCCAACCCGTTCAGATAAACTTCAACCAGCAAGTCGGTTGTGTAAGTCCGCTCAATCCCGCGATGCAGGTAGAGGCGGCCGCGTTTATTTGCTGATGCTGTCCAGGTGCTTTCCCGATGCTTAACCAGCATTCCTGGGAGAACGGCGCCGCGGTTAACGGTCTGTGTCCCGTAATGATGACTAACCATTGAACACCCCCGTAACATGCAGAATTTTGATAATCAACGCTGTCCAGATAACGCCGCAGATCAGCAGGCAGTAAATCAGTGAACGAATGCCTTGTTTGCTCATTTTCCACCCCAGCACGGATAGCTAACTGCGAGAACAGCAACCAAAAACGGAACGACCTTTAACCAAAAATTACGCCATGCAGGCTTGTCTTCTTCGCGGATCATCTCTTCACCTTTGCCTTATCGCGGCTAACGGGACGTTTTGACTTCACCCCGGCGTTGCCGGTGTTGTTTGGATGAATTGAATATACAAAATACAATCAATCTTGTAAACACATAAAATTGTATTTTGTTGTATTTAACAATCAAGCGGTTGTTTTTGTTGTTTTTATATTTGTTTTTTTGGCGTACTTCAGGAAGGAATGTTGTGTTACAGGCGAAAAAAAAGCCCGGCATCGGGCTTTGCAGTAGTGATAGTGGTTATTTTTGCAGGGATTTTATTGCGGAAGGAGTAAGCATAGAAGGGGGAAGGCTGCGAAGGTTATAAATGTAAGTCATATAGCACCCGCAATCCCTTGGAAGCGGTATGTCATTAAGAAATCCATCAACCCCGGGCTTTATCAATTTTTTCTTTATCGCCCATGATCCCTTAATTGTATAGATCCTCCCCTCTCGTTCTGCATGCTCTTTGCAGCCCCTTGATTTCCATACAGCCGCAAGGGCATTGTTATCAACTGCATAACTGTGATCAGCCGCATTAAGTAGCGTTTTCGCATTTTTAACCGAAGAGTCTATGCTAACTGGTTGATACTGTTTTAAATTCTTTTTTGTGGACTGTTTTTTATGCCAAATAAAAACGAACAGGCAACACGTAACTGCTAAGAATGCCCCAAGCAAAAAAGAGAAAAAACTCATGATTACAATACCTTAAAGGTTAAAGTAAAACTGAATACCAGAAAACCCTTCCTATGATTTCAACATCCTGCTCCATTGCCTCTTCGTCCTCTCGGTTGAAGCTGCGTATCACAAGAATTCCACCTGGCTTACGGTATAACTGCTTTATCCGCTTTAGCTTTTCATCTCCGGCACCTGGTTGCGCGATAGCATATAGTTTTCCATCAATGATCCGTTTGTTATTGGTGTCTACTGCAACCGTTGTTCCATCTGGAATAACAGGCTCCATACTGTCTCCAGTGGCTGGGAAGCAGATAACTCCTGAACCATCGCTGTTAGCGCCAACTCTTCGTAAAGTTGCTTTGGAGAACCTCAACTTAAAGCCATTGTGATCATCGCTTTGAATGCGGCCATCCCCACAGGCAAATTCGATATCTTTCAAAAAAGGCACTTCTACTTCGCCCTCACTTAGTGGGGTATTTTTGTCCCATGAATCGACTTGGGACCATTCTTTTTCGGGAGGAATTTCACTGGTCATTTCATGCTCACCAGTTAAGAGCCAGCTAACTGAGCACTTTAAAGCTGCTGCCAGCTCCGGCAAGTATCTTGGGCGCTTAGTCCTTCCGTCTTCGAGTTGCTGTATGGCCTGCTGAGAGGTTTTAGCTAGTGAAGCCAGCTCCGCTTGCGTCAATGATAGCTCCGCACGCCTAAGTTTTACTCTGTCCGCAATATTCATATCCACCTCATAAACCGATCCCTCATGCTTACAAGAAACAAGGTATTTGACAAACAAGTTTGTTTGACAATAAAATACAAATAACCTTGTAAAGGAGGCATCATGGAAACTCTTTCTGACCGCGTTAAAAAACGCCGCAGTGAACTTAATTTGACCCAGGCCGGTCTTGCTGAGCTTTCTGGAACCAAACAGCAGACTATTCAGCAAGTTGAATCCGGATTAACAAAACGCCCACGCAAGCTCATTGAGCTGGCGACTGCCCTTCAGTGCGAGCCACGCTGGCTTCTTTTTGGAGAGCAAGGGAATAAAACCAATGCCGCCTAACCGGCGGCCTTTCAATCAACACCAGAGGAAGTATCACAAATGGAGAACGCAATTAAACGCAATAAGGACAACGCACGTCGCATCGAAACATGGCTGCTGAATCGCATCTCTCTCATGGGAGGGAAAAAAGTGGCCATGGCTGTAGGCGTCAATGAGTCGCAGGTTACGCGCTGGAAATCATCATGGGTGCCGAAAATGGCGATGTTACTGGCCGTTCTTGAGTGGGGGCGTTGTCGATGATGACATGGCCCGTCTGGCAAAGGAGGTGGCGAGTATTCTCAGAAAAGAGATGGCCCCAAAGTGCTCGAAACACTTTGAGGCCTGATGCGAATTAACTGGATCAATTCACAGGAGTAATTATGGCAAATACTGCCGAAGTAATCAATTTCCCTGTGCCTGTCGTGGCACTACAGGAGCTGCGCGTGGCAGATCTCGACGATGGGTTTACGCGCATCGCCAATGAGCTCCTTGAAGCTGTCATGCATGCGGGTCTGTCGCAGCATCAGCTTTTGGTGTTCATGGCTGTCATGCGCAAAACATACGGCTTCAACAAGAAGGCTGACTGGGTTAGTAACGAGCAGCTCTCGGAGCTGACCGGTATTCTCCCGCATAAGTGCTCAGCTGCAAAAAGCATCCTGGTTAAGCGGGGGATATTAACTCAAACCGGTCGTGTTATCGGGATTAATAAAACGGTCAGCGAATGGTCATCTTTACCCGTAAAAGGTACAGAAAAGAAACCTTACCTGAAAAAGGTAACATTACCCGAATCAGGTAAGAAAAGTTTACCCGAATCAGGTAACGCCTATTACCCGAATCAGGTAAACACAAAAGACAAACATACAAAAGACAATAAAGACAATATTAATAACCCCCCTAAATCCCCCCGGGCGGTTTCGTTCGATGCGTCAGCTATTCAGTTGCCTGACTGGCTTTCTGCAGAAATCTGGTCGTCATGGGTGGCATATCGTCGCGACCTGAAAAAGCCGATCAAGTCTCAGCAGACGGTCACCCAGGCTATCAACCTGCTGGACCGCTGCAGACTGAACGGTTACGCGCCCGAAGAAATTATCAACCGCAGCATCGCCAATGGCTGGCAAGGCCTGTTTGAGCCAAATGGTGCCAAGCCTCAACCAACTCAACAGGTGCGAGTTGCCGAAAATTTCGCAGGGAAGGACTACGGGCAGACTGAAATCCCATCATGGGCGAGGGACTGATCATGGAACTGGAAGAAAAAATCACTGCCATTGAGCGGATGCTTGATCAGCTGAGTAAACCACCGGAAGACATACCGAATTGCGAAGTGGTTATCGAGCGCGTCTGTTGCGAAAAGCATGGCGAGTATGAGCAGCGAAAGCGGATCCTGACCAGCAGCATCATCAATCTGCCATCACCGCCGACACGCTGCCCTGGCTGCCTGGAAGACGAACTGAATTTTCTGAGGGATGAAAAGGTTCGCTGGGATAAGCGAGTTCGCCAGCAAACTGCAGAAAGGCTGCTTCGCCAGCTGGACATACCAGAGCGATTCTCCACGTGCACTCTGGACAGCTACAAGCCTGTTGGGAAGGATTCTGAGCGAGCATTACGGGTCTGCCAGGCCTACGCATCGAAATGGACTGATCGCCTCCAGCAGGGCGGTGGGTTGGTTATGTGTGGCAAGCCTGGTACCGGTAAAAACCACCTTGCGCTGGCCATTGCCCGCCATGTGATTGAGAACCACCAAAGCTCAGTCATTTTCACGACGGCGCTCAAGATTGCCCGGGAGTTTAAATCGACCTGGTCAAAAACAGCCACGCGCACTGAGGATGAGGTGATCCGCTACTTCACGAAGCCAGACCTTCTCATTGTCGATGAGGTTGGTGTGCAGTTTGGCAGCGAAGCCGAGAAGATGATCATGTTTGAAATCATCAACACCCGCTACGAGCGCCTGAAGCCGACGATCCTGATCAGCAACCTGCCGAAGGATGAGCTGACGCAGTTTATCGGCGAGCGCGTCATCGACCGCATGAACGACGGCGGAGGCTGCACGATTTCGTTTACCTGGGACAGCTATCGGGAGAACCGGTCATGAC
Source organism: Klebsiella sp. P1927 (assembly GCF_018204675.1). Lineage (NCBI taxonomy): Bacteria > Pseudomonadati > Pseudomonadota > Gammaproteobacteria > Enterobacterales > Enterobacteriaceae > Klebsiella > Klebsiella sp. P1927. The sequence continues at coordinate 1,768,691 of NZ_CP073377.1, forward strand.
AGGAAAAGACGCAATTCTGAACTACCTGAAAACGCATAAAACCTGCAGTTCTCCAGATGTCGCCGCAGCGTCCGGAATGACGCATACCTGCATCAACCAGGCTGCAAATATCCTGGCAAAGCAGGGGGTGCTGGTAGCGGAAGCTCGCGTGTGGCGTACGGTTTACTACCGGTTGGCCACCGAAGAAGAGATTGCAGGCAGGAAGAGCACCAATCAGATTTTCAACGAGTGTCGGCAAAGCCCGGCGATGAAGCGGGTACTGGCTGTTTACGGGAGAACATCAGCATGACTATCACACTACAGGCAGTAAACAAGCTCATCGCCTCCATGGAGAGCGCAGGCGAGCTGTCGATCAGAGAGCAGAAGTTCCTGAAGCTGGCTAAAGAGTTTCGCATTTGCAGCGCTTCACTGGATGCCGCCATAAAAACCGGGAATATGCTGGCAGACCAAAATGCTCAACTGGCTGCGGAGAATGTGGCGCTGAAGGACATCAACGCATGGTGCAAAACGGATGCATTCAAAAACATGTACCGGGAGTTTAAAACAGCAGAGGCGCTTGGATGCTCTGATGCGGATTGCATGCATGATGCAATGCTTGTCGCAATTATGCATGCGCCTGCCACCCCCGCCACCGATCGCATCGTAGCCGGGATTAAGGCTGACGGGGTGGAGGAGTTTGCGGCAAAACTTCGAATTCCTGGTGATGACCAGTTTTTTGACGCTTTAGCAAAAGGGATTGCACTTGCTGCTGACGACTTCGCCAAGCAACTGCGCGAGGGGGCCGACAAATGAGCAGGAATGACTTCAGGCGACCGATAGCTGAGCACATCTCAAACATTCGCTCAGAGCTGGCAAAAATACCAGCAGAAAAGCGTCTTCACGTCATAGCTGAGGCGTTGTACGACATGAACCCGACAGGAGACGATGAGGTTCTTAGAGCTTCCTGTGGCTGCTATGAGTGGGATATCAGCATGGACTACCGCAGCGCCGACATCCGTTATGCAGATAAAAACAAACAGGAGGTGCAGCATGACTGATATCACCGAACTGGCGCAGAGAGAGAAATTCGAGGCTTGGTTTAAGTCGTCATTTCATCCCGACAAAACAGGTCCCTATATCAAAGACCAACTGTATTTCGCCTGGAAAGCGGCTGGCGCTGAGTTGGTACAGGCGCTGGAGAAGGCGCAGCAGGTAGACGAAGAGCTTTGCAGGCTCCTGCCTCCCGGCGTTGAGTACATGGACCCACCAGACGGCGGTGATGTTGAGCCGATCGAGCAAGTACGTCGAATGGTGGCTGATTTCCGCCAGCGCATCGCCGAGCTGGAGTCCCGCACCGTGAAGCTGCCGCATCGAAATCTGGGGCACCCTAAATTATTCCTTCTTTGCCCGTTCCCTTACTACGACGCAGAGGATATGGAGAAGGCTCTGGCCGACGCTGGCATCAAGGTGGAGGCTGAGTGATGGGAATAACTGAAGGATTCTGCGCGGACCTCTACTGCGACTGTGATGGTTGTCAGTCAGGGAAAATCTACCCGCAGGGGCAGGCTGATTTTATTGGCCGGAATATGACAGACATTTCACAGCAGGCGCGCAAAGCCGGCTGGCGCATCAGCAAAGACCGCCAGCGCTGCTATGCGCCAGGCCACAAAATTTCACGGGGAGCCAACCAATGACCAGCAAATTAACCAGAGAGCGCCTGCAGGAAATCGCTGAAGATGGATTCCTGAAGCATGGCGAAAGCAAAGAGTTGGCCCGCATTGCGCTGGCCGCAATGGACAGCGAGTCAGGGTGTTTGCCTCTCGACTACCTGCAGGGACAAAAAGACGGCCTGGAATGGGCAGCCCAACTGGCAGAAGCCAATCACCCTGAGACCGGAGACTGGCTGTACGATGACCCTATCGAACTGGCAAAAGCTATTCGCAAAGGTCCAGATATGCCGCCAGCGCAGCCAGCGCCGGTAGTAGAGCGTGAGCCCATCGCGTGGCTCAATGACGCATATTTAGCTCGCGGCGTCGTTGACGGTGAGGCTGGTAGCGAAGATGCAGGCCCCGGATATATTCCAGTGTATCGCCACGCACAGCCAGCGCCTGACCGCGAGCAGATACGCAACGATCATGCCGAGTGGTCACAATCAACATTCGGTAATGTTGGCCCGATTGGTCCGCTGAAGCACCTCAGCAAAGAAGCACTGGAAGCCGCTGCCGAGCCTGGCGACCTGTCGGAGTGGGCTGATATGCAGTTTCTGCTGTGGGATGCGCAGCGTCGTGCAGGCATCACTGATGAGCAGATTACGCAGGCAATGATTGAAAAGCTGGCAGTCAATAAACAGCGTAAATGGCCGGAGCCGAAAGACGGAGAGCCGCGCCTGCACATCAAAGAGCAGCCAGCGCCGGTAGTGCTGGTAATTCCTGATGAGATGACATCAGGGCAGGCATATGAAATAGGATATTACTATGGAGACCCTGTAGACGTGTTTGCGCGTGGAGCTAACTGGATGCGTCAGCATATCATTGACTCCACATTAGCAGCCGCCCCGCAGTCTCCCGGCAGTGACCCTGCCACCGTACCGGGTAAATGGATTTCGGTAAGCGAGCGGATGCCGGAAAATGATGGGGCATATCTTTGCTGGGATAATCGTTACGTAACTACCTACGCATTCATATTTGGTGCTTGGCAGGCAAACCAATTCATTGCCAAGAATATAACCCACTGGATGCCGCTGCCGGCTGGGCCGCAGGAGGTGAGGTGATGCCGAGGGCTAGTACGGTAGGCGAAATCGTCAGGTCTGACATGGTGCAGTCTGGGGCGCTCAGAAAGCGATACTGGCAATCATCATCTCTTCCGTTTCGTGAAAAGCGTAAGCACAGGCCACAACCTTGCCATTTCAGAAGAGATAGGGTGCTTCAAAAAATCATGCGCAGGGAGATGGAAGCCATGGTTAATCGCCTTAGTAAAATCGATGCTTCAAAGATTCTTGAGGAAGTTGGCGATGCCTAAATCCCCCGCAGAACGCAAAGCCTCCAGTTGAAATCAAACCCCTCTCCTGAGGGGTTTTATCGTATATGCTCATTTTGCTTTTATCCCCGGGAAGGGCGATAATTACTTAGTCAGTCTGGACAACTGACAACTTTACCCCGGCGCCAAGTGGGGACACATGGCGCACAAAACCTTACAGCAATCCCTGTCACCGATGGCGAAAGCCTCCGGCGATTTTCTGCATTCAGCGTTTAGCCTCTGCGGAGGTGAAGCGTGAACATCCCTCAATGCGGCATCAAGCTGCACAACGGCAACTTCAGCGCTATAGGCAAGATTCTTCAGGAGCAGCTCTCTGACGGGAAATGTCTTCGCCTGCAGGTCAAAGAGTGGCGTGAAAAACGCAGCCTGAGCCAGAACGCACTCAGTCACATGTGGTACGCGGAAATCAGCGAATACCTGATTAACTCAGGACGTACCGACGCAACTCCCGAGTGGGTTAAGCGGAACCTAAAAAAGACCTATCTCGGCTGCGAAGAGGTGACATACACCGACTTCATCACCGGTGAGAAAACCACAACCTGGGAACCCCGGCATACCTCCGATCTTGATACCGGCGAAATGCACATCTTCCTGACCAAAGTAGAGGCCTGGTGCGCTCAGTTTGGTCTGGCTCTCACCATTCCACACGGTTGCGAATATCAGCAACTGCAGCAAAAGCAGGAGGCCTGATGAGCAGCCTTCTCGCCAAAGTAATGGAGCGCGGTATTTTCCGCGTGCCGGCGCGCCGCAAGCGCAAGGTCGAAGTTAAGCCTTCCGACATCCCCACCTTTCACTATACGGCTCACCTGGCAGATGTCCGCTGGCTGCGCCGCGCTGCCCGGAGGAAAAGCCATGGCTGATTTACGCAAAGCAGCTCGCGGTCGCGAATGTCAGGTTCGCATCCCGGGCGTCTGTAACGGCAACCCTGAAACCACGGTATTGGCCCATATCCGCATTGCTGGATTGTGCGGGACCGGGATTAAGCCGCCTGATCTGATCGCCGCTATCGCCTGTTCATCCTGTCACGATGAAATAGACCGTCGCACTCGCCTGGTAGATGCGGAGTATGCGAAAGAGTGCGCACTGGAGGGAATGGCCCGAACGCAGGTTATCTGGATGAAAGAGGGGTTGATAAAAGCATGAACCAATATCGCATTTCATTACCCTGGCCGCCAAGCAACAACCGCTACTACCGACACAATCGCGGGCGCACACACATCAGCGCGGAAGGGCAGGCATACCGTGACAGCGTCGCCAGAATCATCAAAGACTCGAGGCTTGATATCGGCCTGTCCACACCACTGAAAATCCGTATTGAGTGCCACATGCCGGATCGCCGGCGCCGTGACCTGGACAACCTGCAAAAGGCTGCATTCGATGCTCTGACGAAATCAGGTTTCTGGCTCGATGACCAGCAGGTTGATTATTACAGCGTGAAGAGAATGCCTGTAGTCAAAGGTGGGCGGCTTGAGCTAACCATTACCGAAATGGAGTCCGCATGAGCCGTGACGTTATCGAACGCATCCGCGACCGCTGGCAAAAGCTCCGCCTCCTGCGTAGCCGCGGCACCGTGCTGGTCGACTACAAAATATTACGCAATTTCGTCCGTATCTATCAGACCCTGGGAGAGACAGCATGAACCTCGAATCTATCGCCAAATATTTCGCGCCTAAATCACCAATGCTGAGCGACTCGCCACGGGCTACTGCATCTGATGGTCTAACCGGCACTGACATCATGGCCGCTCTTGGTCTGGTAAATGCCAAGTGCGGATTCGGCTTCGACCTCTATCTTGCAAAGATTGGGGTGAGCGCACCTGACCGAGCAATGGAGCTACTTTATGAATCAGCAGAGCGATTATCAATCCGCTTTAATATCGTTTCAGAACTCAGCCAGGACGTTCGCAAAAGAGTTCTCGAAGTTCTGTGTGCTTTTGCATACCAGGATTACACGCGAAGTGCTGCCAGCGTTAGAAAATGCACTTGCTGCGATGGGACTGGCTTCACAGAGGCCCAGGTATTCACCAATAAATGCTCATATCCGTGGGGCAAGCCACCTTTTTGGGCAAAGATGTCCCGAGCAGTTCGCCCAAGCCACTGGGAGAGCTGGAGCGAAGTGCGCGAAGTGGTCAAAGTTAAATGCTCAGCCTGTAACGGAAAGGGTGTTATCAGCAATTCGTGTCGCTGCAATGGGAAAGGAAAGGTACTGGATAAAGAGACCAGCGAGCGCCTTGGGCTACCGGTAATGAAGGTATGCGATCGCTGCAGCGGAAGAGGTTATGCGCGCATGAAATTTTCGACGGTGCTGGAAGGGGTAAGGGCCGTGGCTGACATTAAGAAAACGGTAGCATATGAGCAATTACAACCGTTCTTCGAGGAACTGGTGTCCGAGTGTCACAAACAGGAGTCCTACGCTGATGTCATTCTCTCTCGGGTGACGAAATAATGAATATTTTCTATGAAAATATAATTTTGTGGAAAATAGCTATTGCAATCTCCGGAAAAACTGGTTAGATTCATCCCTAACGCTGGGAATCCGTTCAGTCGTTCCGAAGCAAAAAATTCAAGCCCGAGGTTAACGCCTTGGGCTTTTTCATTTCAGGGTCAGAAGCACAGCGGTTGTGCGTTCGGCTGTTAACCGAATGGTCGAAGGTTCGAATCCTTCCTGTCCCGCCAAATTAGCGCCATTAGCTCAACCGGAGAGAGCAATAGCCTTCTAAGCTATCGGTTTCAGGTTCGAGTCCTGAATGGTGCGCCAGATAATGGCCTGACCTGATGACGGGCTCATAATCCAATCCATCGGGGCGTTGTTGCCGCAACGCAACAGGCCACCATATCCCTCTACCTTGGGACCATTACGGCTACCGCGCCGTCGCTTTTACCCTTGGTATTTCTTCCCGCCTTGAGCGGGTTTTTTTATTGAGCATGCCCAGACCCTCGGGAATCATCCCCGACGTGCTTTGTTGATAAATCAGCCCGCAGGGTCTGGGCCTCTTTTCCCCTTTACGCACAGCGCCATCCGTCATCAACGGAGGTCAGAGGCCATGAAAATGAACAACCAAAACGAGAATATCGTTACCCATTTCTTTGCGTGGCTGGCTGCCGTTGCCTCAATGCTGGGGATCACTACACAGGACATGGTTTATATCCTCTTTGGTTTTATTGGCGTGGTGATTTCTCTCGCATCGTTTGTGCTGGGGAGAATGGATGCACGGAAAGAGCGTAACGAAGACAGTAAGCGAACGCAGTTGCTGGCTGATTATCTCCATGGCGTGCAGCAGAAACCGGTTCGTGAACGCCCATCGTCTGCTGAAGTGATCACCGAATCAATGAACAGGATAAATAACGATGGCGCAACTGACTAAAAAAGCTGGTGCCACCGGCGCGGTTTGTTCTGTGGCAGCGATTATCGCAATAGTTCTGAATGCCGGTCACGTGCGTACCAACGAACGGGGGCTTGAGCTGATTGGTAATGCTGAAGGTTGTCGGCGTGATCCATATGTCTGTCCGGCAGCCGTGCTCACCGATGGCATCGGGAACACGCACGGAGTTAAGCCCGGTGTGCGCAAAACTGACAAGCAGATCGCCGCTGACTGGGAAAGAAACATCCTTGAGGCCGAGCGTTGCGTAAATACCTATGGCAATGGCCGACGGCTAAGCGACAACACATTTTCAGCGGTCACGTCGATCACCTTTAATGCAGGCTGCGCCAGTATGCAGAAATCGACATTGTTTTCGTTGCTGCTGAAAGGTCAGGTTACGCAGGCATGCAACCAGTTTCCTCGCTGGGTGTATGGTGGTGGGAAAGTTCTTCCCGGCCTTGTTACTCGTCGCGCCGCAGAGAAACAGCTCTGCCTGGACGGTGTGAAATGAGCCGGTTAACCGCCATTATAAGCGCCATTGTGATCTGCCTGATGGTTTGCCTTGGGTGGCTGGTAATGCATTACCACAACGCTGCTTCTGAGCAGAAAACCCGAGCCGATAATGCAGAGCAACAGGCAAACGCAGCCCAGACCATCACCTCCAACGTTCTGACCACCATGACCATCTTCAACACTATCGTCGAGGCCAATCAGCATGCAAAAGAGCAGATCGCACTGGACGCATCGGGAGCCTCGGCTGATATCCGGGTTGCTGTTGCGAATGATGATTGCACTAATCGCCCTGTGCCTGCTGGCGCAGTTAAGCGGCTGCAACAATACGCGAACGGTCTACGTCAAAGTGCCGGTGGTCCCGTTACCAGCCAGCCTGACGGCTGATACCCCGCAACCGGAAATCCCTGACAACCTGACGTGGGGCCAGAGCCTGGATTTAAACGTCAGCTTGCTATCAGCGCTGGGGCAGTGCAACCGGGATAAAGCGGATATCAGGCAGGCAGAGAAAAAACGAGCCTCGCAATAGCGGGGCTTTTTATTGCGCTTCGCATGCGCATTTCGAAGAGAGACTTTCAGTCGTGAGCCTGAGGAACGCCGTTAAAGGTGGCGACCTCTCTCGGGCGGCGTTCCTGTACGACAGGCTCACATCTAAAAGGAAAACAGCATGAAAAAGTTTTTAATCGACATGATTGATAAGGGCCTCTATTACGCGTTGCTTGCGGCGCTGGCTTTTGGGTCGGTCACAGGGCAAAGCAACGTCCTTAACGTGGCTGCTGCTGCGTTTTGGGTGGTGGTATTTCTTGGTGGGGTGGTTGGCATTATCACAATATTTCTCGCACATGGTGCAGAGCATATAACTGATGAGAAATCACGTCAGTCTGTGCTGGAGTCGTTGAGGAAGATTGTCCGGCGTAAGAACGTCATTGCTCGATGGTGGGGCTGGTTCTGCATGATGGCGACCATCGCTCTGCTTGCCTACGGCGGCTGGGTATTTACCGCAGTGTGTTATGCGCTTTCGTCCCTGTTTGTGCGGTTCTGCATTTCTCTGGCCAGAGACAAAGTAGAAAAACAGACGGTCGGCGTTTTAGCTTGATGGCATTACAGAGCCACTTCAAGAGGTGGCTCGATAATGTCAAGGCGAGGACAAAATTATGGCAAAACCGGACTGGGAGGCCATCGAATCGGCATACCGGGCCGGAGTCCTTAGTCTCCGTGATATAGGCGATAAATACGGCGTTACTGAAGGGGCTATCAGGAAGAGGGCTAAAAAGTTTGACTGGGTACGCAATAGCGGTACGCAGGTACGCAAAAATGGTACGCAAAGTGGTACGCAAAAGAGTAAGGCGCGTACCAGCGAAAAGCCTGCCAGCGCTGGCCGCACGCAAAAAAGTACGCAACCAAAAGCCGAGCCTCCACCAGATACGAAACCGATACGCGGGGTGCGTACCGATCCGCCGACCAACCCATTCCAACCCGGCAACCAGCAGGCGTTAAAGCATGGTGGTTACGCCCGGCGCCTTCTGCTCAAAGATGAGGTCATTGAAGACGCGAAAGCGTTGACACTCGAAGACGAATTATTTCGCCTTCGGGCTAACAACCTTGTCGCCGCAGAGAATATTGGCCGGTGGTTGACCAAGCTGGATGATGCTGAAGGGGACCAGGAAAGAAAGGTGTTGATGGAAAATATCAGCGCCGCCGAGAAGGCGATGATGCGCAATACCGTTCGTATTGAGTCCATCGTCGGCACGCTTGCGACGGTAGGCAAAATATTTGCTGATACAGACTATCGCAAGGCTGCTACTGATAAGGTGTCGCTGGAGGCCGATCGTCTTCGCCGTGATGCAGGTATTGATGATGGCAACGGAGAGCGTGACCTCAATGACTTCTACTCTGACATCCAAACCGACGCTGAATCCGGTCCTGCGTAGCTTCTGGACGACGCAGGCGCGTAACAAAGTGCTTTATGGTGGCCGGTCATCGTCAAAATCGTGGGATGCCGCTGGCATAGCCATATTTCTGTCGAATAAATACAGCCTGCGCTTTTGCTGTGCACGTCAGATCCAGAACAAAATTGAAGAGTCGGTGTATACCCTGCTCAAAATTCAGATTGACCGCTTTGGCCTGCGGCATCGTTTCCGCATTCTGAACAACAAAATCATTAACCGGGTGACCGGGTCTGAATTCGTCTTTTATGGGCTCTGGCGAAACATTGAAGAGATTAAGTCTCTGGAAGGTATCAGCGTTCTGTGGCTCGAAGAGGCCCACGCGCTGACGGAATACCAGTGGAAGATACTGGAGCCAACCATCCGTAAAGAGGGATCAGAGTGCTGGTTTATCTTTAACCCCGGGCTGGTGACTGATTTCGTGTGGCGTAACTTTGTGGTCGATCCGCCAGAAGATACGCTGATACGCAAAATCAACTACGATGAAAACCCCTTTTTGTCCGACACCATGCTGAAGGTTATCGAAGCCGCTAAACGCCGGGATCCGGATGGGTTTAAGCACGTCTACGAAGGCGTGCCAGAGTCGGATGATGATGCGGCCATTATCAAGCTGTCATGGATTGAGGCGGCCGTTGATGCCCACAAAGTCCTTAATTTCGAGCCGAGCGGGCGCAAGCGTATTGGCTTCGACGTTGCTGATAGCGGCGCCGATAAGTGCGCTAACGTCTATCGTCACGGCTCCGTCGTGTACTGGGCGGATGAGTGGAAGGCGAAAGAAGACGAATTGCTGAAGAGCTGCCAGCGTACGTATCAGGCGGCACTGGAGCGTGATGCTGGTATCGTCTACGACTCAATCGGCGTTGGGGCATCTGCTGGCGCGAAATTCTCAGAAATTAATGAGGATCGTAAGCGCGAAAACATGAATGCATCCCGCATCAATTATCAGCGATTCAATGCAGGCGCTGGTGTGAATGAGCCGGACTACGAATATATTGGCATCCCGAATAAGGATTTTTTCGCCAACCTCAAAGCGCAAACCTGGTGGCTGGTAGCGGATCGCTTCCGTAACACCTTCAACGCGGTAAAGAACGGCGAGCAGTACCCGGTAGATGAGCTTATTAGCATTGACTCATCCTGTCCGCTGCTGGAAAAGCTCAAGCTGGAACTTGCCACCCCGCACCGTGATTTTGACAAAAACGGTCGCGTGATGGTGGAAAGCAAGAAAGACCTCGCCAAGCGTGACGTACCATCGCCGAACGTGGCCGACGCGTTCATCATGGCGTTTGCTCCAACCGATACGGCAATGGATATCTGGGAAGCGCTGGGAAACAGCTAAATACCTGGAAATAACCGTTTCACGCAAAATTAACGCTATTCATTTTTCGACCCTGTTTATGCATGTTTTATTCACGCGCTTTTAGCCACTTAACCCTGATAAATAAGCCTTTGGCGGACATTTCATCATGGGAGGTATCCGGCTGGTGCGGGTAACAGTCATTATGTTAAATCGGGTCGTTTTTTAACAAATTATCCTATCCGCCACGAGTACCGAAAAAGCCGGAGAATAGTCACCATGGCGAAGAAAACAGGACGAGTCGCCACGGCGGATTCGTACGATAACTTTGTTGCCCGTGTCGGTATGCAGCAGCCTAACCAGCATGCCGCATCGACCTACAGGGCGAACTATACCAGCCGCAACCGCCTGCTCATTGAGTGGGCTTATCGTTCCTCCTGGATTATTGGCGCCGCAGTCGATTCGAAAGCGGACGATATGACCAAAAAGGGCGTGCGGATCACCAGTGAGATAGACCCGAAACGCCGTGGCATTCTGGAGTCGCGGTTCGATGAGCTTCAGCTTTGGGATTGCATCAACGAGACGCTGAAATGGTCCCGGCTGTATGGCGGGGCGGTAGCGCTGATTCTGATTGAAGGTCAGGCACCGCTGACGCCGCTGGTGCTGGATAAGGTTGGCAAGGGCAGCTTTAAAGGTCTGGCTGTACTTGACCGCTGGATGATTAACCCACAGCTCACCAGGCGCATTAAGGCGCTTGGCCCCAACCTCGGCAAGCCTGAATTCTATGACATCGTGACGACGGCGCAGGGGCTTCCTGCGTGGACCGTTCACCACAGCAGACTGATCCGCATGGATGGTGTGAAACTGCCCTACCAGCAGAAAATCACCGAAAACGAGTGGGGGATGTCCATTGTCGAGCGCATCTTCGATCGCCTGACTTCCTACGATAGCACCAGCGTCGGCGCCGCCCAGCTTGCCTACAAGGCGCATCTGCGAACGGCAAAGATTAAAAAGCTGCGTGAAATTATCGCCACCGGCGGTAAGGCGTTTGAAGCGCTTATCAAGAATATGGAAATGGTCCGCCAGTACCAGACGAACGAGGGTATGTCCCTGTTTGATTCGGAGGACGAATTTGAAACACATTCCTATTCTTTCGCGGGCCTGTCTGACCTGCTTAGCGAGTTTAAAGAGGATATTGCGGGTGCTGTTGGCATCCCTCTTGTCCGCTTGTTCCGTCAGTCACCGAAGGGTTTTTCAACCGGTGACGCTGACCTCGCGAACTACTACGACGACGTGGGAACGCTTCAGGAGCGAGATTTACGGCCTCACATCCGCCTGTTATTCGATGTACTGCATCGCTCAGAGTTTGGCGATCCGTTGCCGGAAGATTTCACCTTTGAGTTTAACCCCCTGTGGCAGATGAGCGACACCGATCGCTCCACGGTGGCGACCAACACGACTACCGCTCTGGCAACCGCGGTGCGTGATTTGGGAATGTCCCCGGCTGCTGCGCTGACCGATTTGCGCGAGCTGTCTGACGTTACCGGCATCGGTGCTTCAATTAGCGATGAGGATATCCAGAATGCGGCGAAACAGTGGCAGGAGACTGAATCTGAAACCAGCCCTCCGCCGCCGATCAGAGGTCCAGTATCAGAAAAGCCTACTGGCGATAGTCGACCAGATAAATCAAATCGTCACGGGTTCCTACGATGGTTCACAGGCAAGCGCTGAGAGCATTGCTAAATCGCTTGTTGACTACTCCGGGGTGATCGACGACTGGGCCGAAATGGTCGGTCGAAAGATGTTTGCCCAGGTGGAGCGTGAAGAGTGGAATCAGTGGCGCTCTGTTTCGGAAGAAATATCTGCTGGTCTGCGTGACGTGATTGGTAACACTCCTGTCGGCATGGTCGCACAAGACATCGTTTACCGACAGATTCGCTACATGAAGTCTCTGCCATTAGAGGCGGCAGGACGAGTCAGGGAAATTCAGGAGCGTGCAATACAAGCTGTCATCCATGGTGAGCGTCCAGATCAGCTTTACGAGATGATCATGCAGTCCGGCGACGTGGCGGCCAGCAGGGCGCGGATGATAGCCCGCACTGAGATAGGCCGCGCCACTACCGCATTAACTCAGGCTCGGGCACTGTCCGTTGGTTCTGAGGGGTACTGGTGGCGCATCAAGGGGGCTGGTACCAGGACATCGCACCGAGGAATGAAAGATAAATTTGTGCGCTGGGATAACCCGCCAACGCTTGACGGCATGACCGGACACGCCGGATGCCTGCCGAACTGCGATTGCTGGCCAGAAGTGCAGATCCCCGAACCAAAAAAATAACAGGCCGCCAATGAGCGTCCTTTTCAATGCCCGCAATTCAGCAGGTAACCCATGAAATATTTCTTTAAAACCCGCCTGGGTAATACCCGCTTTCAACTTGCTGATGGGTCAGTCCTGTTTAAGGACGTCCCGATCGCAAGGACTGGTGAGCAGGTATATGGCGCTGAGGAGCTGCCTGACCTGCAGCCTGATAGCCACGGACTCATAACCGTACAGCGCACGCCTGAAGAAGTTTTCAGCGAGCGCACTATCGCATCGTTTGAGGGTATGGCCGTCACGATAGGCCACCCCAAAGACTTCAGCGGAAACATCATCTTCGTCACGCCAGAAAACTGGCGGCAACTCTCTAACGGGCACATCCAGAACGTTCGCCGAGGCGCGGGTGATAAATCAGACCTGCTGCTGGCGGACGTCATTGCCAAAACGCCTGAGGCCATTCAGGCAGTGGAGAACGGCGACGAAGAGGTGAGTTGCGGTTATGACGCTGACTACCGACAAATCTCGCCGGGCATCGCAGAGCAGTACGCGATAACCGGTAATCATCTGGCCTTTGTCCCTAACGGGCGGGCTGGTTCACGTTGTGCATTGGGAGACGCTATGCCGAGCACTACTAAAAACTGGTTTACCCGGCTGTTGAAGGCCCGTAAAACCAACGATGCCGCCGAAATGGCGAATCTTATCGACAACCCGCCTGATGATGTCACGGGCGATAACGATGTATCGACCTCTATGACACCCGGCGGAGTGATCATTAACCTTGCGCCGCAAAATCCACTTCCCGGCCCGGCATTGCCTGGTACCGGCGATGCCGAGGAAGAAATTCCTGCATGGGGTAAGGCGCTGATTGAGGCGGTTGCCAAACTCACGCCTGCGGCAGCTTCTCCTGGTACCGGCGATGCCGAGGACGAAGAGGAGAAAAAGGAAGAAGAGGGTAAGGTTACCGGCGACGCCGCTTACCGTGCCGATCTGATTCAGCCAGGCATCCAGTTGCCAGAGAAGGCGAAGCCGACAGCATTCAAGCGTCAGGTGCTCGCCTCTGCAGATCAATCTCTGGTGCGCTCTATTGTCGGTGATGCCGATATCAGCAAGCTGAAAAAAGCCACGGTAGATATGGCTTTCACGGCTGTTTCTGAGCTGGCGAAAAACCGCAATACCAAAACCGTCGACAGCCTGCAAACGCAGACTGCCACCACTGTTAAAACCATTGCCGGTATGAATCAGGCCGCGCAGGAATTCTGGTCTAAACGAGGCTAACCAATGGGTAATACATTTCTTTACCGGATGCCAGCGGGCATCGCCGGGGCAATTTCTCGTCCGCAGGATCTGACGGTTGAACCTCAACTGCTGGACTCCTCCAACCTTTTCCCCGCTTACGGCCTTGGCGGCAAGATTTCCTCCGGGAAATTTGTGCCAATCGCTGCGAGCGATACAGCGTCGGTGCTGGTGGGCATTTACGTTCGTCCGTATCCGACCGCCAGCCAGCCGGATAAAGTCCAGCAGGTAGGCAGCGGTAAAAACTTCACCGGCGATTGCCTGGTACGTGGTTACGTCACGGTAAACATCGGCGCGGATGCATCCAGCGTTGCGCTGCATGGCCCGGTCTACATGCGAGTGGCCACACCATCCGCCTCAAGCCCTCTCGGCGCGTTCCTTGCCGCCGCTGATGGCTCGAATACCGTCCAGATCACTAACGCTTACTTCAATGGCCCTGGCGACACCAGCGGCAACATTGAGCTGGCCTTCAATATTTAAGGAAATCGCAAATGCCAATGACATTTGACCAGGCGACAGTCGACGGCACTGGTGCCTTTCTTGTCCATGAGCTGGAGCGTCTCGATCAGACACTGAATCTGCCGCTGGTGAATTACACCTGGTCGCGCGATATCCAGTTGCGTGAAGACGTGTCTATTGCTGACGAGATCAGCTCGTTCACTAACACCACCTTTGCCGCTGCCGGTACACCGAATGCCAACGGTAAAAACTGGCTGAGCAAAGCCGCTACTGCGATGGCTGGACTTAACGTCGACATCGCAAAAACTGGCTTCCCGCTTACTCTGTGGGGTATGGAGCTTGGCTGGACTGTTCCAGAACTGCAGGCAGCTGCGCAAGTTGGTCGCCCGATCGACACGCAGAAGTACGACGGTATGCAGCTGAAGTGGAACATGGACACGGACGAGCAGGTTTATATCGGCGATTCCGGTCTGAACGTTAAAGGCCTGATGAACCTGACGCAGGTAACGCCGACCAACGCAGCGAAGACCTGGGCGACCTCCACCGCTGACGAAATCCGGGCGAGCATTAATGCCGGGCTGAGTGCAGCGTGGGCCAACTCGGCTTACTCCATGGTGCCGACGGACCTGCTGATCCCGCCGGAGCAGTTCTCTCTGCTGGCAAGCACCATCGTATCCAGCGCTGGTAACCAGTCACTGCTGACCTATCTGGAAACCAACACCATCGCATACCACCAGAACGGGCGCCCTCTGAACATCCGTCCGGTGAAATGGGCGAAAGGTCGCGGCGTGTCGAACTCTGATCGCATGGTTTTCTACACCAACGACAAGAAATACGTTCGATTCCCGATGGTTCCGCTGATGAGCGTGCCGATCCAGTATCGCGGCCTGTATCAGCTCGTAACCTATTACGGCAAGCTGGGTGCATTAGAGCCGGTTTATCCGGAAACTTTGGCCTACGTCGACGGTATCTAACCTGCGGCGGCCCGGAAGGGCCGCTCCTGAGGACTTGCAATGAAAAAGATTTACGTACTCTCCCCGTTTAACTTCTACGACGGCAAAGAGCAAAAGCATTTCCCGGTTGGCTTCCACGACGTTGATGAAACGGTTGCTAATCACTGGTTCGTAAAAGCGCACTGCTCACCGGATGGCGAAGCGCCAGCGGTCGCAGAAGACCCGCGCATTGCTGAGCTGGAAGCAAAAATCGCCGAGAAAGACGCGCGTATTGCTGAACTCGAAGCGCAATTGCCGGAGACTACCGATAATGGCAAGAAATCAAAGTCTGCCGACGCCTGAGCAGTTCAGGGCAACCTTCCCGCAGTTCGCTGACGAAACAAAGTACCCCACGCCAATGATCCAGGTTCGACTGAATCTTGCTGATGCCCTGCTGAGTGAGTCGCGCTTTGGTGTGGATATCTTTCCCTACATCGTCGGGCTGTATGTTGCGCACTACATGTACCTTTACGCCGCCGATATGCGTGGTATGGCTGTGGGTACTGCTGGTGGTGTAAATAGCGGAATACAGACCGCGAAATCAGTGGATAAGGTTTCAGCCAGTTACGACGCAAGCGCAACTCTGGACCCTAATGCCGGTTTCTGGAACAACTCCCGTTACGGATCGGAGTTCTGGGAATACCTGATGATGTTTGGTGCCGGAGCGGTTCAACTGGGGACGCCGGAATGAAAAGCGGGCTCACAATTCGGGAAGACAATTACAACGTCGTTCTGGATGCGCTGAAGCAACTGTCAGGCACTGATGTGCTGGTTGGTATCCCGGCAGGCCCTCCGCGCGATGATGCGCCGCTGAGCAACGCTGAGCTGGGGTATCTCCAGTCCACCGGGGCAACCGTAGAGATAGACGGGGAGACCGTTACTCTGCCTCCAAGGCCATTTCTGGACATGGGTATTGAGGATTCGCGGGATAAAACGACCGAGCGTTTAAAGCTGGCCGCTCAGTCTGCGCTTGAGGGTAAGGCAGATGTGGCGTCGATGCATCTTGAGGCCGCAGGCCAGATTGCGCGTGATGCCTCTAAGGCTGTCATTGAGGCAGGCGATCGGCTGACCCCACTATCTGAAAAGACCATCAAGAAGCGCAGAGAAATGAAACCGCCTATCCCTGGCGACAAGCCGTTGCGTGCCCGCGGATTCCTTTTCAGAGCGATTCAGTATGTCGTGAGGAAAAAATAATGCCGCTACTCGATGTGACAGAGGTCCTGTTAGACCCGGATTTTGTCGATCTAACACTGGTATGTCACCGACAGGTGCAGACGGTGGACGAAGATAATTTTCCAACCAATACCTCGCAGGCTATTCCGTTCTCTGGTGTCGTAACCGTCGATCGCTCGCTTGAGGCTAAGCGAATGGCCGCCGGGCAAAATATCAATGGCGCCATCCTCATCGTTACCCAGTTCAGGCTAACGCAGGGGATGCCTGCCAGTGACTCAACGCCAGAACTCGACGCTGATATCGTTTTATACAGCGGCAGACGGTACCGCGTGACCTTTGTCGATCCGTACACCCGATACGGTGCCGGGTTCGTGCAGGCACATTGCGAGCTGCTGGAGTTTAACGGAGGGATTCCCGTTGAGTAACGACAGCACAGAGCCTGGGTATCTAACCCCCGCCGGGGATGCTCCTGATTACGATAAGGAGCTGGAAAAGCAACTGAGTCGCTGGGTAAGAGGCGTGACGGGGATTGCGGTTAACCTGGTATTGCCAAGGTTTACTGATCCCCAGTCAAAAATACCGCCGAACGGTGAGACGTGGTGCGGGTTTAACTTTTCCACGCTCTCACGACCCGGTACACCTGCAAATGTCCAGGTAAGCGAAGAGCAAAGCGAGCAATGGTCATGGGAGAGCATCCAGGTGCTTTTCTGTTTCTATGGCCCCGGCGGTTCCGGGATGGCCACGCGGTTTCGCGACGGAATGTTTGTAGATCAAAACGCAGATACGTTGCGACGAATCTCTGGTTTGTCGCTGGTGAGCGCTGATGATATACGAAACCTCCCCGAATTGATCAACAACCAGTGGGTGCGCCGGTATGACCTTGCCGTGACCCTTTCCCGCAAAAACACCCGTACCTACAACGTTAAATCTGTCGTTGACCCTAACGTCACGATAGTTACCGGAGACTAACATGGAAAAAGGGCTTCCCCTTAACCGTATCGCTAACGTGACGGTGACGCTTTCTGCTCGGGCCGCGCAGGGGCGCAATTTTGGCTCAATGCTCATCCTGGGCGACTCAACTGTTATTCCGATTTCTGAGCGGCTGCGCCTTTACTCCAGCGCTGATGATATCGGCGATGACTTTGGTGTAGACAGCCAGGAGTATGCAGCGGCTGTTATCTGGTTCTCACAGCAACCGCAGCCGACTCTGGTGTATGTCGGTCGCTGGGCAAAAACGCTGGCCACTGGCGAAACAGGCAGCGCAGAAAGCCTCCTGCAGGCGGTTAACGCTTTGCTGGACTGGAATTCATGGTATGGCCTTCATCTTGCCGTGCCGGTAGCTGATTATCCTTCCGACACCGACATTATCAGTGTGGCGGCGGCTATCGAAGCCGCGAGTGTATCCCGCATCTTTGGCGTTACCTCGGCTGATTCAACGATTCTTGACGCGGCTACCACGACGGATCTGGCTTCCAAGCTGAAAGCAGCGAAATACAGCCGTACCTTTATCCAGTATTCGACCAGCAGTCGCTATGCTGCGCTGTCCTCGTTTGCGCGTGCGTTCACTGTTGACTTCACCGGAAGCAACACGACGATCACCCTCAAGTTTAAACAGCTGCCGGGCATTACCTACGAAACCCTGGGTACCTCGCAGGCTAACAACCTGGAGGCGAAGAACTGCAACGTTTACGTGTACTACGAAAACGATACAGCGATTCTTGAGCAAGGCGTTATGGCAAACGGCGATTTCTTCGACGAGCGCCATGGCCTCGACTGGTTGCAGAACGCCGTACAGACGGCTGACTACAACACGCTCTATACGAGCACAACCAAAATCCCCCAGACCGACGCCGGTACCACAACCCGTATCGCCAACATTGAGCTGGTGCTCGATAAGGCTGTGCAAAACGGTCTCTTTGCGCCGGGCAAATGGACTGGTGGCCCGATTGGACAGCTCAATACCGGTGACATGCTGACGAAGGGCTATTACACCTGGGCAGAAAACGTTGATGACCAGCTTCAGGTCGATCGCGAAGCGCGTAAAGGTGTGCCAATTCAGGTTGCCGGGAAACTGGCCGGAGCCGTTCATTACGGCACCGTCGCAATCACGGTCGTGCGCTAAGGAGCCATAGATGTCTACGTATTCGTTTCTTGATGTTTCGGCCTCTCTCGCAGGGCCTACCGGGTTAGTTGAGCTTGGCTACGGCTCAGCGAACGCCGAAGAGGGCATTACTGTCACAATGACAGAGGCCAAAAACACCATGACCATTGGCGCCGATGGCGAGGTGATGCACAGCCTGCACGCCGGAAAGAGCGGCACTATCACGGTAACGTTGCTGAAAACCTCCCCGGTAAACAAAAAACTCTCGCTGATGTACAACGCACAGAGCCTGTCATCGGCGACGTGGGGCAATAACGTCATTGTCATTCGCAACAAAGTATCAGGTGATATCACCACCGCGCGTAGCTGCGCATTCCAGAAGCAGCCGGATCACGCTAACGCCAAGGTTGGCAATACGGTGTCGTGGGTATTTGACGCCGGTAAGATTGACCAACTGCTGGGGGAGTTTTAATCGATGGAATTTGAAATTAAGGGCGTTAACTACCGCACAGCGAAACTCGACGTTTTCCAGCAGCTGAAGGTCAGTCGTAAGCTTCTGCCCGTGCTGGCTGGTCTGGTCAGTGAATTCTCTACGCTGAAAGCGCAGGCCGCTGCGGGTAACTCTGGTGCAGTGCTGGAAAGCGTGCTGCCGAAAATTGCCGATACGCTGGCCGCGCTGCCGGACGAGGACGTTAACGCGGTGATTCATCCGTGTCTGAGCGTCGTTTCCCGCCAGCACGAAAAGGGCTGGGCGAAAGTCTTCGATCAGGGCGTACTGATGTTCGACGATATCGACCTGTTCACGATGCTGCAGCTGGTGGCGCGGGTGGTCGCCGACAGCCTGGGAAATTTTTTGAAAGAACTCCCCGGCAGCGGGACGCCTACCCAGCCATAGGTCCTGTCCTGGAATCCATGCCAGAAGGCGAGGATTTCCTGATGCGCCCGGTGGATGCCGGGCTTATCCCCTACACCGCCCTGAAAGATGGATCAGTAGACCTGGCTGATATTGCCCGTATGAATGACTGGCTGGACCTGAAAGCCGATAACGAAAACCGTATAGCGAAATGGAGAGAGGCTAATGAACGCTGAAACGCTCAAGGACTTTCTGATCTCGCTTGGGTTCAAAGTTGATGAGGCTGGCGCCAGAAAATTCGATGCCGTCGTTGCCGGGACAACGCTTAAAGCGATTGAGCTGGGCGTCAAAGTTGAGGCAGCGGCGCTTTCCGTCGTTGCATTCACCGCGAAAATTGCCAGCGGTCTCGACGACCTGTACTGGGCCTCTCAGCGCACAGGCGCGACGGTGGAGGGCATTAAGCAGATTGGGTATGCGGTTAGTCAGGTTGGCGGCAGTGTCGACGGGGCCCGCGGCTCTCTCGAAAATCTTGCCAGGTTCATGCGTAACAATCCCGGCGCTGAGGGTTTCCTGAACCGGCTGGGGGTTCAAACGCGTGATGCCAGCGGCAACATGCGGGATATGGCGACGATCTTTACCGGCGTCGGCCAGCGTCTTAGCAGCATGCCGTATTACCGCGCGAACCAGTACGCTCAGATGCTGGGTCTGGATGAAAACACCCTGATGGCAATGCGTCGCGGTATCGGCGAGTACATGGGCCAGTACAACGCCATGAAAAAGGCCATCGGGTTTAACCCGGATCAGGCAGCAGCTGCATCCAACCGGTTTATGACTTCGCTCCGCTCTCTCAGTGAAGCGGCCAGCATGGCGCGCGACAAAATCGGCTCTAATCTGGCAGATGGTCTGGCTGGCTCTCTCGACAGGCTGCGTCGCCAGATACTGGAAAACTTCCCGAAAATTGAAGGCGCAATAACCGGCACCGTGAAAGGAATTCTCTGGGCTGGCGAGATGGTAGGCAGGGTAATTTACCGCCTTATCCAGTTGGGTCAGAGTATCAGCGACTGGTGGGACTCTCTTGATAAGCAGTCGCAGCAGCTGATCGAACTAATTGGAGCGCTAACCGCTGCATGGTGGATGCTCAACCGCGCTATGCTCGCGTCTCCGATTACGTGGGTGCTCGGTCTGGCGGCAGCTATAGCTTTACTCTGGGAGGATTACAAAACCTTCAGAGAAGGTGGTAAAAGCCTTATCGATTGGGAGAAATGGAAGCCTGAAGTAGACGCAGCAGTGAAGATGGTCGGCGACCTGAAACAGACTGTCCTCGACCTCGGGAAAGCGCTGGCAAAGCTGCTCAATATCGACCCTAAATCCTGGTCTTTGAAATGGGATTTCAGCAATTTCATTACCCAGATGGGTGAGTTTAGCAAGATGCTGAGTATGATCGGCGACCTGCTTAACGCTATCAAGGACGGTCGCTGGTCGGATGCTGCCAGTATTGGTAAAGCGCTACTCAAACAGGGAAGCGATCAGCCTGACGCTCTGCCTGGAGTAACCAGTAGTGCCGTCAACGCTCGGGGCAAGGTTCTTGGCTTCTGGGAAGAGATTAAAACCCGCTTCAGTGATGGCGGCTGGTATGAGCATAACCAGAAAACTCTTGCCGATCGGAACAATAATCCGGGGAATATTCGACCTGTAGGCGGCGGAGGTTTCCGTAATTTTGGATCTGCGCTCGAAGGCTGGGAGGCCATGAAAAACCAGCTCATGCGGTACTTCACAGGGAAAACGACCGGGCGCCGCCTGCAGACTATCATGGATATCGTCAGCACCTGGGCGCCTGCGGCCGATAACAACGATCCTGCCAAATATGCCCGTGACGTTGCTGGCTGGATGGGTGTATCGCCGACGGCAGCATTAAACCTGTCCGACCCCAATACGATGGCTATGCTCATGCAGTCTATGGCCCGCAAAGAGGGGTATTCGAACTGGAATAGCCCGCTTGCCCATCAGGCTGCTGGAGCGCAGGTGAATCAGCAAAACACCTACAACATCTATGGCGGTAATGCGCAGGAAATTGGACAGGAAGTCAGTCGCCGCCAGCTTGATGCTAATGCCAGAGTGCTGAGAAATAACCAAACTGGAGCAGGATGATGGATATTCTTTCTACTCTCTTTCAGCAGCAGAGCAGGCGGATCGGGCTGATAGTCCCCAGTGTTGTTATTTCAGAAAAGCACGATGACTCTCTTGAAATAACCGAGCATCCCGTAGAGGTTGGCGCAGCAATTTCCGACCATGCATTTCGACGTCCTTCGGAAGTGGTAATGCAGGTCGGTTTTGCTGGCGGCGGTTCCTTACTTGACTTCGTAGATACATCTTCTCTTGGGCTAAGCGTTGGTATTGGCCCGAAGGAAACTTATCAGGAACTGTTAAATCTGCAGAGCAGCAGGGTGCCTTTAGATGTGGTGACCGGTAAGCGGATTTACACCAATATGCTGATCCGTGCGCTTGAGGTCACTACCGACAGGACGTCGGAAAATATTCTCTCTGCCGTGCTGACGCTCCGGGAAGTGATTATCACAAGCACAACCACCACGCAGGTGGCTCCAAAGTCCAATATGAAGTTAGGGGCGAGCACCTCAGCCGTGCAAAACTCCGGGGTGAAAACGCCAGTGCAAAAAAATGAATCAATATTGAGCCGGTTAAGTGGCTTTGTAGCGGGAGGGTAAATGACGATCAGCGAAATCCCTCTTTCCCCGGAAAACCAGCGATTCTCCATATCTGTGGCAGGTCAAAGTCTGCAAATGGCTGTGACCTGGCGTGCTGCTTTCTGGTGTCTGGATATTATGGATAGCAGCGGTGCGGACCTGATAAAGGGGATCCCGCTTATCACCGGCGCCGACCTACTGGCGCAGTATCGCTATCTCGGGCTTGGCTTTTCGCTTTATGTTGGCTGCGACAACCAGTCCAGCGAAAATCCCACTGAGGCCGATCTGGGGATTTATAGCCATCTTTATGCGGTAACGGAGTAAAAATGTCTCAGAACTGGATGCGGCACTTCGAATTGCAGTTAGTCGATTCGAAGGGTAACGCCACTGATTTTGGTAGCTTCAAGGTCACTTTTACTATCGACTGGTTTAACCTCAGCAGCGAAACGCGAGTAGGTACTTTCAAAATCTATAACCTTTCAGCTGATACCGTAAACCGGATCGTCGGAGAGGAATTCTCCCGGATTAGGGTTATCGCTGGTTACGATGGTATTGCAGCTGATGTTTCCGCCAGCCAGGTAGGCGTCGCCAGGACAGTAAACCCCGATGAAGTCGGGCAGATGGACGGTCGAAATTATGGGCTGATTTTCGACGGGGAAATCCGGTACACCATCACAGGGAAAGATAACCCCGTTGATAGCTTTGTCCTCATTCAGGCGGCTGATTCTGACCGGGCATTCGCTACCTCGATCACTGCCCAGACGCTGGCGGCTGGCTATACGGTCTCTGATGTCAATGCAGTGCTTATGAAGGACTTCAACGCTAACGGGGCCACGGAAGGAAATACCCCTGCCATGCCTGCAACGGTGTTTCCTCGCGGCAGGGTGCTTTTTGGTATGACCCGGCATCTGATGGATAACGTCGCCGAGCAATGCAAGGCTGACTGGATGTTTGTCGACGGCAAGCGGGAAATGGTGGCGAAAAATGAGGTTGTTCACGAAGCCATTAAGCTGAACAGCGCCACCGGCCTTGTGGGTATGCCTCAGCAGACCATTGGTAGCGGCGTTAACGTCCGTTGCCTGATTAACCCTAACATCCGCGTTAATGGCCTGATCGAGCTGAATCAGGCTTCTGTGTTCCGTACCGCACTGGGGAATAGCGATATCGCCATGACGCAGGGGCGTATCACTGACCAGAACAACAACGGAAACATCACCATTGAAGGCACGACTGCGCAGCCTGCCAGTATTGCGACTGACGGCGTTTATATTGTCCGTGGCATTATGTACACTGGCGACACAAGGGGCCAGGCGTGGTACATGGATATGATGTGTGAAGCGCGTGGCGCGATGGATCTAAAAACTCAATCAGCACTGGAGAGAGGCGCTGGGTGAAAAAATTATTGATATTGATCGCTTTATTTTCTGCACCGGCACTTTCTGCCATCCAATGTGGCGGTTACAAGCTAACTATTAACGATTCTGAGGGTCTGGTAAGAATCAATGGAGAATTGGTTACCAGTCAAAAGGTTAAATATCTCGGAAAGAAAGGTGACGAATCAAATGCCAAATGGGATATGGGTATAATGCCTTCCCGTGATGGAAATAATTACGGATTTCAATTCATCAAGCGGGATGGCAAATCTTGGCTCAATGTTCAACTGCTACAGAACAGTATGGATGCGCCTAAATTGATTGGTTCATATCCATGCAAAACAGTATAAAAAAGCCCTGAGTTAATCAGGGCTAAAATCTCACTGCTTAAATATTTGCGATAGAACTATGGCGGCAATGATGAAAACTGCAAGCCTCCACCAATGGATCCCTTCCCTTTGAGCCGTTGGTTCCTGTTCTGAAAATTCCTCTTCCGATGTAGCTTTTCCAGATTTTTTCCCTGGGCCAACGGTGTATGACAAACCGGATCCCGGAATTCCAACGGTGGTTTTTATTCCTCTTCCACTTATGTTGGTAGTGGCGCCTTTTGGGCCAATCGACGTACTAACGCCACTCTTGCTGATATTGATTGCTAGGCCTGGAGCTATGCGTATCCGCTTCCTAAATCTGAAGCCCATAGGTATCTCCTGTAGTCAAAAATACTAAGTAATTAAATTTTTATTCTACCCATCACTAAGTGAGGGTAATCATTATCTGGAGAAAACATGGGCGTATCAAGCCAAACCCGTAGTGGGGCGCTGGCGGAGGTTCTGGCGTCTGAGCGAAAGACGCTTAGCGAGCAAATGCGCGTAGCACTGCCGGGGATCATCCAGTCATTCGACCCAGAATCTTTGACGGCTGTTGTTCAGCCAGCGATCCGCTACATCGAGCGCGACAACGACGGCAACAAAAGCACGAAGGATTATCCGCTGCTGGTGGATGTTCCAGTTGTATTCCCTCGCGGCGGAGGCTGCACGCTGACTTTTCCTGTTAAGGCTGGTGATGAATGCCTTGTTATCTTTGCAGACCGCTGTATTGATTTCTGGTGGCAAAGCGGAGGTATTCAGGAGCCAGTAGACGAGCGCATGCATGATTTATCCGATGCCTTCTGCATTGTTGGTCCGCAGTCGCAGGCGAAGAAAATCGGCGGCATCAGCACCAGCGCAGTAGAGCTGCGCAGTGATGACGGGGAAACAAAGTTGAGTCTTAATCCTGCAAGCGGAGCTATCAACGGCACGGCGCCGGGAGGTTTTAACCTGAACGGGCTTAAAATTCTTTCGGACGGCCGCCTGCAGCTGGTGGATGGCTCAATCGTTGATAAGCATACGCATGGTGGCGTTGAGCCTGGTGGCAGCAGTACAGCACCACTCGGAGGATGATATGCGATACCGTCGAGAAGATGACGATGGGGATTACACCTTCGGTCAGGGCGATGATACCTGGCTGGTTAACTCCCCCGAGGCTGTCGCGCAGGCCATTAAAACTCGCTTCCTGCTTTGGTACGGTCAGTGGTTTCTGGACACCACAGAAGGTACGCCATGGATTCAGTCCGTTCTGGGTAAGCAAAAGCCTGACACCTACAACCTGGCTATCCGCCGGCGCATTCTGGAAACGCAGGGTGTCAGCTCTATTACCGAATTTAACACCGAAGTTGACGGCCGCACGCGCCGTGTAACGTTCACAGCAACGGTAGAAACCATCTACGGGACAACCACAGTAACCTCGGAGGCGTAATGTCTTTGGACCTCGATACACTCGGCTTATCGGCAACGGTAACCGCTGAGGGGATAAGTGCGCCCGACTATCAGACCGTTCTGGACACCATCACCGGCTATTTTCAGCAGATTTATGGCAGTGATGCTTATCTGGAGCCAGACAGCAAAGACGGCCAGCTGGTGGCGCTGGTGGCACTGGCTATCCATGATGCCAATAACACCGCCATTTCGGTTTACCGGTCATTCTCGCCGGCGACGGCTCTGGGTGACGCACTGACGAGCAACGTCAAAATTAACGGCATTACCCGACGCGCAGCGACGAACTCAACTGTCGATCTGCTGCTGACCGGTACGGTCGGTACAACCATCACTAACGGCTCGGTACGGGACACGAATGGCGTGGTCTGGAATCTGCCTGCAACGGTGGTCATTGGCTCCGACGGGACAGTGGTAGCTACGGCCACCTGTGCAAACTCGGGAGCGGTCGCCGCGGTAGCGGGGTCGGTAAACGGCATCAACACACCTACGCGCGGATGGGCTTCGGTAACTAACCCGCTGGCGGCCACTGTAGGCGTTGCGGCGGAAACAGATGCAGAACTACGCGTAAGGCAGTCGCAAAGCGTCGCGCTGGCGTCTCTCACGCCATTTGATGCGGTAGATGGTGCGATTGCCAACGTTGAAGGCGTGACCCGTCACAAACTGTTTGAGAATGATACCGAGACAACGGACGCTAACGGGTTACCAGAGCATTCTATCTCTGCTGTCGTTGAGGGTGGGGATGCAACAGAAATTGCCAATACCATCCGAAGCGTGAAGGGGCAGGGAGTTTCCACCTACGGCACGACTGCCGTGGTAGTCACAGATAAGTATGGAAACCCTTATACCATTCGCTTCTCTCGCCCAGTAGATGTTCCGGTATACGTGTCAATTACCCTGAAGGCGTTAACTGGCTACACCTCCGACATTGGCGATGAAATGAAAGCCGCTGTGGCTTCGTACATTAACTCTCTCGCCATTGGTGATGGTGTGCTGCTGAGCAGGGTTTATTCCCCGGCGAATCTCGGCGTAGTAAGCGGTGGGAATGCGCGATATTACGACATTATGGAGCTGTTAATAGGCCGGTCGGCTGAGTCCGTCGCAGCAGCTAATGTCACAGTCGTATATGACGAGGCTGTTTCATGTAGCGTGGAAAATATAGAGATAACGGTGACAGCATGAGCAAATACACCGAACTTATTTCCAACTACCATGCAGGAAAACCAAAATTTTTAAAACATGTTGACCTGTCGACAAGGCCGCTAATTGATGTGTCTGGTTCAGTGTCCGGTCTTATCTCTGCGTTCGACATAGATACTGGCGTAGGGGCACAACTTGATATTCTTGGTAAATGGATTGGAGTAGCCCGGACTGTTGCCGCGCCGATATCTGGTGTTTTCCTTGAATGGGACAAAGAACGAGTGGGCTGGGACCAGGGGATCTGGCTTGGTCCGTACCAGTCTTCTGACGCAATAACATACCTGAGTGATGACGTGTACCGGGTCGTGTTAAAGGCCAGGGTGGGTATTAATAACTGGAATGGTCAGAACGGAACGCTGCCAGACATTCTGGAAACAGCGCTCGCTGGTACTGGGATTAAAATGATCATCCTCGATAATCAGGATATGACGATCTCAGTGCTCATCGTCATTGATTCTGAATATTTAATGTCTGTAACAGACCGGTTGATATTTGATTCAGGTATGAATCGTGGTCCCTTTATTTCTCTTCCTGATGATTACACACCATCGCGATATGACATTAACCCAATAGATAAACTTCCCGCTGAGTTTGTTTTTGTGGTTCGTGCTGGCCTCCTTACGGTAAAAGCGGCCGGAGTAAGAGTTAGAGAAACGGTTACGCCCTCTAATGGATATAAATTCTTTGGTTTTGATGTCGAAAACGACTATATCGCTGGATTTGAGTCCGGTGCATGGGGAGAAAATTTCTGATGCCAGTTAACAACTTTAAACCATTTGCCATTGCATCTGGCTCAAATGTGACATCACAGACGGAATGGGAAGGTTTGATCGCCCTTTCTACAGGATTTACTGCAGGGCTGGCCAGGTCCGCCCAGATTAATAAAGCGCTGCGGCAGGGGACCGTTATGGCGAGCGTCTTAGCTCAGTTCATGGCTGAGACAACCGGAGAGGATGTGCTTGATGATGGTGACACAGCAAAGCTTGTATCCCTGATTACCATGTCAGTTAATTCTGTTGCGCGGAGTGCGCTTCCAGTTGGAACCCCCATCCCTTGGCCCTCAGATAGTCTACCCGCAGAGGGAAACTTCGCATTTATGCAGGGGCAAACATTTAGTCAGACGGCATATCCGTTACTGGCTGCTGCGTACCCGTCAGGTGTAATTCCAGACATGCGTAACTGGACCATTAAAGGGAAACCAGCTACCGGGCGTGCGGTGCTATCACAGGAGCAAGATGGTGTTAAATCCCACTCGCACACAGCATCTGCCTCATCAACAGATCTTGGAACTAAAGTCACGAGTAGTAACGGTGACCACTCCCACACGTGGGGATCTGCTATGCAGAAACAGGGGGGAAGTGATCAGGAGGTTGGCAATAATAGTGGGAATAATTTTGGTGTGACATCTACTGCAGGCGCACATACACACTCTGTAGTAATTGGGGCCCACTCACATACCATCACGGTCGGTGCTACTGGTAATGCAGAAAACACCGTTAAAAACATCGCATTCAACTACATCGTGAGGCTCGCATAATGACTTTTGAAATGTCTGATAAAACTCAGGTTGTAACCGTTTATCATATCAGTGACGACACGGGGGAGTTGGCGGGCTTTGAAGAGTTGTCAATCCCGCCTCACACTGGATTGCCAGCCTGCTGCACCCAAATAACACCGCCAGAAATAGGGCCCGGAGAAGCAGCGGTTTTCAATATAGCTGCTGGGCTGTGGTCTCTTATTGAGGACCATCGCGGAAAAACCGTATACAGCACAATATCTGGAGAATCTATTGAGATTTCAGCACTCGGAGAACTGCCAGAAGGGGTAACGACGAAGGCGCCAGCGGACAAATATCAAAAATGGGATGGCGATAACTGGGTTGACGATACAGAAGCTAAACACCTGGCTGAAGTGAGAAATGCTACTGAGCTATTGACCGAATTGATGCGCGAAGCAAACGCAAAAATAGCTCCTCTAAACGACGCTATAGAGCTTGGTATCCAGACTGAAGAAGAATTTACGAAACTGGCTGAGTGGAAAAAATACCGCGTTGCATTGAACCGCATTGATACATCTACGGCACCCGATATCGTTTGGCCTGAAATTCCTGCCTGATCCGCTTCTGAGGTAACACCACTATGCCATTTTATTTAACGCGGGATCCGGTTCCGTCGGCAGACATGCGTAACGTTTTTGATAACGCTCAGAATCTGGACCTTGCACTCAATGATTTAACTTCATCCTTATGGACTGATAGGCTCGGTCGTAGCCGTATGTCATGGTTCGGACTGGAGTCTGCATTTTCGGTAAAACTGAGTGACTTTGAATCCCGATTTACCAGCCAGATAGTCGAGCAGGAAGCCACTTTTGATGCTTCTCAAGCGGATAAAGAAAACCGGTTTCAACACTTTCTCGTGTCTTCTGGGTATGTATTTCTTGGGGATTACGAAAATGGCCCATTCCAGTTCAGTGCCCGTAACCAGTACATCCGCTATAACAACCAGTATTACCGCCTGAATGCTGCTACTAACGTCGGCTTTACGACCACCGGAACCGATGCAACCAGCTTTGCGAACGACGTTACTCACTTCGTTCTGATGGATGGTGACACGCTTCGCCAAAACCTGGGTTCAAGCGATGGACTGAAATGGATCGGAAAGTGCAAAGACCTCAGCACACTGCGCACGATTGAGCCAACGATTTCAGGGCAAAGTATTATTCTGGAGCGTGCTGTTGTCGGCGGGCCATTATTAAACGTAATTCTGACAAACAATCCGGCCGCATCAGATGCTGTCGACGATGGTTATAGTCGTTTCGTTACCGCTGGCGGTGCGGTATGGGATGCGGATATTTCTTTCGGGCATAACGTGTTTCTGGCGGGGTATTCTGACGAGCTAAATAACCTCGCCGACTGCCTGAATATGATAATTCAGGACAAGGTAAATAAAGTTATTTCCCGTGGCTACGTTGCAGGCGGTGTGGATTCTGAGATAAGAATTCCCCCAAACCCCAACGCTGAAGGCGTGACGAATTTTTACATGAATAAAAAATCCGTCAAAATCCCGTCGTTTTTGAGGGTTCATTCCGCGCCGGCGGCAATTTATGATTACAGCGACTTCACCACGGGTGTCGGCATTATTGGCAGTAATGAGTTTGAAGGCCTCACCAATGACATGATGTACCGGAATAACGGTGGTGGATGGGGAGCCGGAGCCGGTGCCTCTAACAGCCATAATTCGGGCGGATTTATTGGGAATGGCTGTTTAATAAAAGGCCCGAACACAACCTCAAACCCCAACGCGACCACCTATCCGGGCGTGCGCTGGGGTAATGTCACGTACCCCGGCGGCGACCAGGCCCATTTCAGGGATACCACCTTCTCTGATGCGCGCGTATCCGGCTGGGGTTCAGGGTTCCGCCCTGGCTCCGTTAATACCTATCTAATGGATGTGGTTGCCTGCCATTTTACAAATAACACCTACGGCATTGATACCTATACAGCATGGAGCGGTAGCACTCCGCAATGGGCTAACAGTGGCGAGAAAATGTCATTCCGCGGGTGCCTGATAGGTAACAACCGAAGCCATGCTGTTTATCTGGATAATCGCGGAGATTTCTTCTACTTCGATATGTGTAGCATTGACTACAACGGCGGGGATGTATTCCATTGCAGCCCGACCAACCTCGGGGAAGTGAATTACATTAACGGCCACATCGAGGGTAACAGCGGATTAATCCTTAACTGTCCGACGCGAACAACGAATGACGGGGAAAATAACGTCAAAATTCGCGGGGCGAAAATCTACCCAAATAAATCCACCAACGATAAATATGGTGGCGTCAGGGATATTGTGTTCGGGACAACCATCAGGACGATTCTGGAGCTGGACAGCTGCAATATCTTCTGCCGCGCACCGTATGTTAACGGCGCATACCCGACCTGGAAAAGTTACAACCCAGCCAACCTGGCACGTATCATCATTAAATATCCAGGCAGCGGCCAGACGTACCGCTTCCTGCCGTCCTATGACGGGGCATACGGTTATCGAATCAATGACAAGCTGCTGTTTTCCGGCACTGAAAATGAGAACGTCCCCACATCAAGAACGGGGGATTTCTGGTGCATAAAATCAGGCGGCGCATCATGTGTGTACGGCGGCGCTGGTGACGCAGACAGTGACGGGGTCATCCCAATTAAAATCACGCTGAACTCTCCGACCGATACGGTGCAGTTGCTGTTCAGCCGACAAATAACACCGGAGCGGGGAACGCAGCATATTCATGGTTTTTGCTCGATAAAAGCGGCGGCGTTTGCCGGGGCACTGAACGTATCGGCTATCGCCAGAACCATTGCCAGCGTCACCAGAACGGTAACTGCAGCACCTGGACCTGTAACGGAAACGGAGAATCTGTACGGGGTAAACCAGAGTATTTCTCAGGACATTCTGACTTCGCTGGCAAACCCCACAATTTCCATCACCAAAGATGACTACATGGGGACCAGGCCGCTGGCAGTCCAGCTAATCGGCGGGAATTATTCGTATCTCGGTTTCCTGTTCACCGGCGGCGTCGGCACTTTCTACGTCAAATTGCCGGTGTGGGCAAACCTCGATTTGCACCCGACTATCGGTTACCAGTAAGGAAAACCTCATATGACCGTGTATTACATCAGCAAAGAGGAGGACGGCGTTTACGCCGTCTCCACAACCGATATCAGCAGCATCATTTCTGGAGACTGGCCTGACGCTGAGTATTTTGAATACGCGATGGCAGCACTGGTTTCTTATCTGTCGTCTCAGCCAGAAGGTGAAGGTTATGTTCTGGTTGATAGAACAAAATCAGCGCCAGAAAATTAATGTAGCCAGGCGCCCGTCAGTAATGACGGCGTCTATTACGCAGGTTATTTATGTCTACATGGGTTATTGAATGGAATGGCTGGAAATTTGGTTCGGTTCTGGCCGTTTTTGCATGGGGAATAGTATTCCGTATGATTTTTGTAGAAAGCGACTGGATTGCTATGCTTGTCTCTGCATTTCTTCTGGGGTTCACTTTGCGCAGGGAGTAAGTCGGCCATTCATCACCGAAGATGGCGAAGCAATCGAGGGCGAAGCCCTGGACGATGTTACTGTCATCGGGGTCGTGACGTTTACTATCTGCGATGTGCGCCAGGACAATGCGGTTGTTTAGTTTCAGTAATTTGGTGGAAGATTTCGCGTGGCAGGCGTTTTGGGGCATGGGTGGGGCATATGAAATCAGTGAATTTCGCCAAATATTGCAAACAACGCATGTTGGATGCTATCTCCAGCCATTGAAAATGGCGCTCCTGGACGATATTTGTCGATTTTTAAATTTCCAGCGTCACCGTGGTGACGTGGCGGGTTTCGCAGATGCTTGGCCGCGCCGGCGTCAGATGCGCCAGCTCCCGGTCAAGCAGCGTCCGGTTGCCGGAGACCCGATCCAGGCCAATATAATCCTGTTCAAAATACGCCTGCCAGCTTAGGTGCGTCTTGCGCGCCAGCGGATGATCGTGCCGACAGGCGGCCACATAGCGGTCGTCGGCAAGAGGGGTGAATTCGATACTGGCTGGCAGGTTTTTGGCAAAGCAGAGGCCAAAGTCAGCCTGTCCGCTGCTGACCGCCTCGATCACATTCCCGACGCTGCTGTCAATCAACCGGATGCGCACCTGGGGATAACGCGCCTGAAAGCTGCGGATGATTTCCGGCATAAAGTAGTAGGCGGCGGAAGGCACTGTCGCCACCGTCACCAGCCCGGTGCGCGCCTTGCTGACCTGGCTGATATCCGCCAGCACCGTCTCGACATGGGCCAGCAGTTGCTCCGAACGTTCGGCAAAATTTTGCCCATACAGCGTGAGGGTCACCCGCCGGGTGGTGCGATCGAACAGCCGGTTGCCCAGCGCCGTCTCCAGCTTTTCGATGCGTCGGCTAAGGGCCGACTGCGACAGGCAGATGGATTCGGCCGCCAGCCGAAAACTGCCATATTCCATCAGGGCCCGAAAGGCGTAGAGATCGTTGAAGTCAAAATTTACGGGCATGGCGGCATCCTTATCGGCTCTCTGGCGCCATCGCCCCGTCCGGCGAGGGGCGATGGCGGGTAGCATATCGGGCAGGACTTCGGGCGCGCGGGAAACCGCGCGCCAGGGCTTACACCTTAAGCAGTTTTACCGTGGCATCGATATCGATTTCGTCTTCCGAAAAGATCAGGGTTGTCCCCTGAAAGGTGGTGATCGCCAGCTTTTTCACCGAGCGCATCTCTCCCGGCTGCACCGTGGCTTTTGGCCGGATGCTGTTCATCAGCAGCCCGACCGACAGCACGGCGTTTTCTTTATCGACGCGGGTCTCGACCGGCTCTTCTTCCCGGTACACCACATAGGATTTGATGGAGGTCAGCTTCAACCGCTCGCCGGCAATATAGATATATTTGCTTTCCGGAATGACCTTCACCGCGTAGGCCGACAGCCCTTTATTGTTGGTGGTAGGTTCGAAAGTCACCGCCGCGTCTTTCTTGATAAGATCAGGATTGGCGACCTTAATCACGTGAAAATAACGATTTTCGCCGTTTTCATCTTTGATAAATCCAAAACCTTTATCTTTAAACCACGTTGTGATTGTTCCGTTCATCGCCATGGTGATGCTACCAACTTGCTGATTTAGTGTATAATGGTGTTTTTGAGGTGCTCCCGTGGCTTCAGTCTCCGTCTGCTGTCCCTCCTGTTCCGCTACTGAAGGCGTGATGCGTAATGGCAAAAGTACTGCCGGGCATCAACGTTATCTCTGCTCTCACTGCCGTAAAACATGGCAGCTCACCTTCACTTATGCCGCTTCTCAGCCCGGTACACACCAGAAAATCATTGATATGGCTATGAACGGCGTCGGTTGCCGTGCCACCGCACGACTAATGGGCGTGGGCCTCAACACCATTTTGCGCCATTTAAAAAACTCAGGCCGCAGTCAGTAACCTCCCGGATACAGCCGGGCAGTGATGTCATTGTCTGTGCGGAGATGGACGAGCAATGGGGCTACGTCGGTGCAAAATCACGTCAGCGCTGGCTGTTTTACGCGTATGACAGGATACGCAGGGCGGTGGTAGCCCACGTTTTCGGTGAACGCACTATGGCCACACTGGAGCGTCTTCTGAGCCTGCTGTCAGTTTTTGACGTGGTGGTATGGATGACGGACGGCTGGCCGATGTATGAGTCACGTCTGAAGGGAAAACTGCACGTCATCAGTAAGCGTTACACGCAGCGAATTGAGCGACACAACCTGAATCTGAGACAGCATCTGGCAAGGCTGGGCAGGAAGTCCCTGTCGTTCTCAAAATCGGTGGAG
This sequence comes from Klebsiella sp. P1927, assembly GCF_018204675.1. NCBI lineage: Bacteria > Pseudomonadati > Pseudomonadota > Gammaproteobacteria > Enterobacterales > Enterobacteriaceae > Klebsiella > Klebsiella sp. P1927. Next base: position 1,802,434 of record NZ_CP073377.1, read on the forward strand.
CTGCATGACAAAGTCATCGGGCACTATCTGAACATAAAACACTATCAGTAAATTGGAGTCATTACCCGGTCATTCAGGGGGATTATGTCCCGGAATATGAACTCCGGGAAATAGCCCGACAAAATGGCACAGTGCGCACGAGGGTGCGCTTTCGTATTGAAGAAGATCCTGAGTCAGGGGAACTGGTTTCCCGCAGCTATGAGGTGGGGGAAAAAAGCGGGCTGGATCGGGTCCGGGTGCGGTTTGCAAAACAGCTGGATAAAGAGACATGGGGCTTTGAAGATCCTTCAATTAAAGGAACATTTGTCTGGTCCCGGTCTGCCGGGCAGGGAAAATTTGAGTGGGGAGCCAGCCAGACGACTGTCCATGACGGGAGCGCTGGCGGCTCTACCACACCGCCTACACCCATTCCGGAACCGCGGAGCGTCTGGGGATTGCCTAACCCGGCCCCGGAATCGTTACCGCCCGTACCGGGAACGCCGATCCCGGAGGAACAGGGACCAAATATTGAAACATTGCCCATCGAAGACCGGGATTTCAATGACTTTATTATTGTTGACCCGATGGGGGGTGTCCCGGCAATCTATGTTTATTTTCAGAAAGCTTCAGTTAGAGATTTAGAGGTTGACTATTACGGAAATTTTGAAGGTCGTTCAAGGCAGGGCCTATATGAAGTGGATCATATTCCTTCAAAGGAAGCTGTTAGGATATATTTGAAAGGGACATATCCAAACCTGAAAGATGACATTATAGAACAAATGACTGACAGAGTGGCTGCTGTCGCTATACCGATAGAAGTACACCGGCAATGTAGTGAAACCTATGGTGGGAAAAACAATAGTAAATTTAGAACACAAGACGGAGGATTAGTCACTCAAAAAGTTCTAGATGCCAGTAATTTAGAAGCTGCAGTTGATGCTAACTGGGATGTCAATGCTGAGTGCCTTAGGAATGAATATGGTGTAAGTGATGAAAAAATTGAAGAGATCAGGGCCAAACTACATGAGTTAAACCGGAAAGCGGGGTTATATTAAATGAGCTTGAATGTTGAGAAGTTGATAAAGAACCTTGGGAAATCGTATCTGGATATTTATGAGCAAGGATTGATCCCCTACAAAACAAAACCAAGTGGTACGGTTAGTGATGACATTTATAGATTAGATATGAAACGAGAGGGGGTATTTTTATCATTTTTTAATAATCAAGATAAAAATCTTAAGGAGGTGACCTTAAGGTTAGAGGATGAGAATAAAACTGACTGGTTATTTCCTAACTTGCTGCCATTTGGTCTTGAACCAGTAATGACACAGCGATGGGTACGAGACCGATTTGGTCATCCGATTACTTACGTTGATGCCTGCGTGATTATGACTATTTATGTCGGGGTGGAGGAAACATATATTTTACCGACTCCGAATCAAAATATTGCAGCGGCATTTTCTTACAATAAAGATTTTTTTGTTAACAGGATCACATTTATTCCGGTTGAACAGGCGAAAGAAATCCAGTCTGCACTTGAGAAAAAACGACTTGGTGGCAAATGATCATTGACGTCGAAAAACTGGTAAAACAACTGGGTAAGCCTTATCATGAAATTTACAGTCACGGGTTGATTCCTTATAAAACAAAGCCTTACGGTCCTATTGATGAAGATGAAGCTGAATTAGATATGAAACGAGAAGGAATTCTTTTGGTTTTCACCAATAATTCCGAGAAAAATCTTACTGAAATTACATTAAGGTTAGAAGATAAAGGCAAAACAGACTGGGTATTCCCCAATCCGATGCCATTTGGTATGGAACCGGTGATGACCCAATTGTGGGTTAGAGAGCGCTTTGGGTTGCCCATGATTTATGCTGATGCGGAAATCATCATGACTATTTATATGGGGGTGAAAGAGGTCTATGCTCTACCTACTCCTCATCAATATATCGCTGCCGCATTTACCTATAACAAAGATTTATTTGCAGAAACCGTGACTTTTTACCCACTGGAACGGGCCAAAGAGATTCAGGCCGTACTGGAGAAAAAACGATTAGAGAGTTAATGAATCCTTAATGGTCCGGTCATGACTGGACCATTTTCTTGCTCCATGAAGATAGTATTTAGCCGGATGTCGGGACGTGTGGTGTATTTATCAAATGAGTATTGATGTCGAACAGCTTATTAAGAAAATTAGTCGACCTTATCAGGAAATAGTTGAGCAAGAATTGATTCCCTATAAGAATAAACTGCATGGCCCGGTTGATGAAAATGAAGCCTATCTGGATATGTTGGTGGCAAATGAATATTGATGTCGAAACACTCGTGAAACAATTGGGTAAAGATCATCAGGAAATTTATGATAGTGGACTAATTAAATATAAGACAAAACCAACTGCCACAGCGGGCTATGATACAGCTACATTAGACATGAAACGAGAAGGATTGTTTTTCTCTTTCGAGAATGATAAAAATAAAACCTTCAAAGAAATTACATTAACATTAGAAGATGATGACATAACAGACTGGGTCTTTCCGAATTCAATGCCTTTTAATCTTGAACCGGTAATGACTCAAAACTGGATGCGTGAGCGTTTTGGGTTCCCAATGATTTATGGCGAGCCTAAAACTATGGGGAGTTACAGTCGTGGTATCAGTGAAGTATACCCACTGTTACCACCTAATCAGAATATTGCTGTTTTATTTGTTTATGACGCCGACCTTTTTGTTGTTAGTGTGACTTTTTATTCTATGGCGCATGCAGAAGCAATTCAGGCTGCGTCAGAGCGAAATAGATTAATGAATAAATAAGCGTTAATGTTTTACTGCTTGTAAATGATGATTTTTTACAGAGCTAATTCATATTCCCTGATCTCTGTACTGTTCCCGCAATGTTGACCACATTCTTAAGAAGAGCTGCTCCCCTAATGTGATCATAAGACCGATGAAATTGTTCTTTTTGCCCGTTACCGCATCACCACTGAAAAAGGCCCGGTATTCGAAGGCCGGGCAGATGCTGAGGGGAAAACGGCCAGCGTTTATACCGCATTGCCTGAGTCAATAAAAATAGAGCTACTGTGAGCCATGGACAGGAGAAAGCCGGGATGACACAAATACTGGGACCCGGAGAGGGAAAAACATCATCAGCCGCAAAAGAGCCGGTTGTTGAACGTAAACCCGCACAGGTATTTTTTGAATCGATGGCGCTGGCCGCCTCAATGAGTGGTTATTATGCAGGGCCAACAGCCACAACGCTGGGAAATTCGCTTTCATTGGGGGCGGGGACTGCGGCAGGTGTCGGAGAAGGCGTCGCGGGCGCACGGGTGCTGGCTGCGCCTAATCCCCTCACCGTTGCTCTGCTGGCTATCTTCTATTCTCCGTCACTGAATGAAGGTGAGACGGAAACGCTACAAAATATACGTGGCGACCAGCTCTATCAGAATCTGATCCATGGCCAGATGATGGTGGGCGCTTTTACCCGTGTAAATTCAACGGTCATTGAGGGGGATTATGTCCCGGAATATGAACTCCGGGAAATAGCCCGACAAAACGGCACAGTGCGCACGAGGGTACGCTTTCGTATTGAAGAAGATCCTGAGTCAGGGGAACTGGTTTCCCGCAGCTATGAGGTGGGGGAAAAAAGCGGGTTGGATCGGGTCCGGGTGCGGTTTGCAAAACAGCTGGATAAAGAGACATGGGGTTTTGAAGATCCTTCAATTAAAGGCACATTTGTCTGGTCCCGGTCTGCCGGGCAGGGAAAATTTGAGTGGGGTTCCAGCCAGACGACTGTTCATGACGGGAGCGCTGGCGGCTCTACCACACCGCCTACACCCATTCCGGAACCGCGGAGCATCTGGGGGTTGCCTAACCCGGCCCCGGAATCGTTACCGCCCGTACCGGGAACGCCGATCCCGGAGGAACAGGAACCAAATATTGAAACATTGCCCATCGAAGACCGGGATTTCGATGACTTTATTATTGTTGACCCGATGGGGGTTGTCCCGGCAATCTATGTGTATTTTAAGAAAGCCCCTGTGGAAGAGTATGAGGTTGACTATTATGAAAATTTTGAAGGCCGTTCAAGGCAGGGAAAATATCAAGTCGATCATATTCCATCTAGAGATGCGGTTCGTGTATATTTAGAGGATTTATATCCTGATGAGGGAAGTAAATATATAGATAAGATGGTTGATAAGGTTGCTTCAGTTGCTATTCCAATAGCTGTTCATCAAAAATGTAGTGAAACCTATGGCGGGCGTAATAATCGTAAGGTAGAGACAGAAAGCGGCGAGATGATAACTAAAAAAGAGCTAGATGCTCGTGACTTAGAAGCTGCCGTCAATGCCAACTGGGATGCGAATGCTGAATGCCTTAAGAATGAATATGGTATGAGTAACGAGAAAATCGAAGAGATCAGAGCAAAACTACATAAGTTAAACCGAAATGTGGGGTTATATTAAATGAATGTTAATGTCGAAACACTGATAAAGCAATTAGGAAAGCCATACCAAGAAATTTACAATAAAGGTTTGATTAATTATAAAACAAAACCTTATGGCTCGGTTAGTGATAATACTGCCAGGCTGGATATGAAGCATGAGGGTATATATTTAGCATTTGTTAATGATCTTGAAAAAAAATGAAAGAAGTAACATTAACGTTAGGGAAGGTGCGAACAAGTTCCTGATATGAGATCATCATATTCATCCGGAGCGCATCCCAGAGGGACATCATGAGCCATCAACTCACCTTCGCCGATAGTGAATTCAGCACTAAGCGCCGTCAGACCCGAAAAGAGATTTTCCTCTCCCGCATGGAGCAGATTCTGCCATGGCAGAATATGACCGCTGTCATCGAGCCGTTTTATCCCAAGGCGGGCAATGGCCGACGGCCCTATCCGCTGGAGACCATGCTGCGTATTCACTGCATGCAGCATTGGTACAACATGAGCGACGGTGCCATGGAAGATGCCCTGTACGAAATCGCCTCCATGCGCCTGTTTGCCCGATTATCCCTGGATAGCGCCCTGCCGGATCGCACCACCATCATGAATTTCCGCCACCTGCTCGAGCAGCATCAACTGGCCCGTCAATTGTTCAAGACCATCAATCGCTGGCTGGCCGAAGCAGGCGTCATGATGACCCAAGGCACTTTGGTGGATGCCACCATCATTGAGGCACCCAGCTCTACCAAGAACAATGAGCAGCAACGCGATCCGGAGATGCATCAGACCAAGAAAGGCAATCAGTGGCACTTTGGCATGAAGGCCCACATTGGTGTCGATGCCAAGAGTGGCCTGACCCACAGCCTGGTCACCACCGCGGCCAACGAGCATGACCTCAATCAGCTGGGTAATCTGCTTCATGGAGAGGAGCAATTTGTCTCAGCCGATGCCGGCTACCAAGGAGCGCCACAGCGCGAGGAGCTGGCCGAGGTGGATGTGGACTGGCTGATCGCCGAGCGTCCCGGCAGGGTAAAAACCTTGAAGCAGCATCCGCGCAAGAACAAAACGGCCATCAACATCGAATACATGAAAGCCAGCATCCGTGCCAGGGTGGAGCACCCGTTTCGCATCATCAAGCGGCAGTTCGGCTTCGTGAAAGCCAGATACAAGGGGCTGCTGAAAAACGATAACCAACTGGCGATGTTATTCACCCTGGCCAACCTGTTTCGGGTGGACCAAATGATACGTCAGTGGGAGAGATCTCAGTAAAAACCGGAAATAACGCCAGAAATGGTGGAAAAAATAGCCTAAATAGGCTGATTCGATGTGTTTGCGGGAAAAAAATCGGCCCAGATCCGCGAAATTTTAATCAGCGAGTCAGCTTGGGAAGAAATGACCTGCTTATTCGCACCTTCCTTAGAGGATGAAAGCAAGAGTGACTGGTTGTTTCCTAATCCGATGCCTTTTGGTCTGGAGCCTGTGATGACGCAGCCGTGGGTACGGGCGCGTTTTGGGTTGCCGATGATTTATGTTGATGCGAAAGTGGTTATGACGCTCTATAGAGGAGTAAAGGAGTTTTATCCGCTATTAGCTCCTGATCAAAATATAGTTGCGTCATTTAGCTATAATAAAGATTTTTTTGTTGAAAGTGTGACTTTTTATCCGCTGGAGCGAGCCAAAGAAATTCAGGTTGCGCTGGAGAAAAAGCGACTTGGTCGCAAATGAATATTGACGTCGAAAAACTGGTAAAACAATTGGGTAAGTCCTATCAGGAGATTCTTGAGAAAGGGTTGATTCCTTATAAAACAAAACCTTATGGCCCTATTGATGAAGATGAAGCTGAATTTGATATGAAACGAGAAGGAATTCTTTTGGTTTTCACCAATAATTTCGAGAAAAATCTTACTGAAATTACATTAAGGTTAGAAAATAAAGGCAAAACAGATTGGGTATTCCCCAATCCGATGCCATTTGGTATGGAACCGGTGATGACCCAATTGTGGGTTAGAGAGCGCTTTGGGTTGCCCATGATTTATGCTGTATGCTCTACCAGCTCCTCATCAATATATCGCTGCCGTATTTATCTATAACAAAGGTTTATTTGTAGAAACCGTGACTTTTTACCCACTGGAAAAAGCCAAAACAATCCAGACAGCAGTGGAGAAAAAACGGCTTGGTGGCAAATGAATATTGATGTCGAAAAACTGGTAAAACAATTAGGTAAGCTCTATCAGGATATTCTTAAAAACGGCTTGATTCCTTACAAAACTGAACCCTACGGTGCAGTCGATGATGATGAATCTATATTAAATATGAAACGTGAAGGGATGTTTTTGGTCTTTACGAATGATCCTGATAAAAAATTTAAAGAAATATCTTTAAAGTTAGAAGATGAAGGAAAAACTGATTGGTTGTTTCCTAACCCGATGCCATTTGGTCTGGAGCCGGTGATGACCCTGCAGTGGGTGCGTGCACGCTTCGGGCTGCCGATGATTTATGTTGATGCGAAAGTGGTTATGACTCTCTATAGAGGAGTAAAGGAGTTTTATCCGCTATTAGCTCCTGATCAAAATATAGTTGCGTCGTTTAGCTATAACAAAGATTTCTTTGTAGAAAGTGTGACTTTTTATCCGCTGGAACGAGCAAAGGAGATTCAGGTTGCGCTGGAGAAAAAACGACTTGGTGGCAAATGATCATTGACGTCGAAAAACTGGTAAAACAATTGGGTAAGCCTTATCATGAAATTTACAGTCACGGGTTGATTCCTTATAAAACAAAACCTTATGGTGCCATTGATGATGATACAGCCAGATTGAATATTAAACGAGAGGGGATATATTTAGCGTTTATTAATAATTCGGAAAAAAACTTAAAGAAGTGACATTAACACTCGAAGATGAAGGTAAAACTGACTGGGTATTCCCCAATTCGATGCCATTTAGTATGGAACCGGTGATGACCCAATTGTGGGTTAGAGAGCGCTTCGGGTTGCCCATGATTTATGCTGATGCGGAAATAATCATGACTATTTATATAGGGGTAAAAGAGGTCTATGCTCTGCCTGCCCCTCATCAATATATCGCTGCCGTATTTACCTATAACAAAGATTTATTTGTAGAAACCGTGACTTTTTACCCACTAGAACGGGCCAAAGAGATTCAGGCAGTACTGGAGAAAAAACAACTTGGTGGCAAATGATTATTGACGTCGAAAAACTGGTAAAACAACTGGGGAATCCCTATCATGAAATTTACAGTCACGGGTTGATTCCTTATAAAACAAAACCAGTTGGACCAGTGGATGTTGATACAGCATCACTGTATATGAAGCGTGAAGAGCTATATTTATCTTTTGAGAATGATAAAGATAAAGTTTTTAACGAAATTACGCTGACTCTTGAAGATGATGAGAAGATGGATTGGGTCTTCCCTAATGCAATGCCTTTTGGTCTTGAACTTGTAATGACACAGAAATGGGTGTGCGAACGCTTTGGGCTCCCAATGATTTATGGTGAGCCTAAAACGATGGGGAGCTATAGTCGTGGTATTAGTGAGGTATACCCACTGTTGCCACCTAATCAAAATATAGCTGTTTTATTCGTTTATAATTCTGATCTTTTTGTTGTTAGTGTAACTTTCTATTCTATAGAACATGCAAAAGAAATTCAGGCGGCTCTCGGGAAAATACGGTTGTCTGGAAATTGACGTTCGAAGTGAAAAATCCTTAATGTGGGGAATATCACCTCAGGGAAGAGGTATACATTCAGTAAAGAGAGGCGTACAGATATGCCGGATCTTACTTTGTGTCTGTCACTCTTTCTTTGATGGGAGTGACAGGTTTCCGTTTATTATTGAATGTCATTGCCGCCATTCCCCTTGTTAAAATAGATGCGATAGAGTATGCGAATAAATAATTACTGCATCGCTGATATATAAAAGGAAATTCAATGTCCAAAGGTTTTGTATTACTCGGCGATAAAACCACGCACGGCGGTGCTGTTATTTCCGCATCTTCCACCATGATTGTAAATGGAAAGCCCGTAGCGCTGGTGGGGGATAAGGTCAGCTGCCCGATTCCGGGACATGGCACTAATGCCATTATTGAGGGATCGCCGGAATGGTCTTCCGATGGTAAAGCCATCGTGGTCGATGGCTGCAAATGTCAGTGCGGTTGCCAGGTGATTTCCGGCGCGCCGGAATGCGCGATAGGATAAAAAATGGGCTGGGTACGAACAAAAGCATTGACCATGGAGCAGCCATCGGCTCCTTCACTGACCCGATGGCTGTTTGCCGGTGTACTGATGGCGATTATCGGTGTCCTGCTCTTTATCCTCCATGCTTCCGGCACCGTAAAAATTCTCTCAGTGATAAATATCTGGTGGGTATCCCTGATGCCTGCAGGATGCTGGTTGCTGATTTTTTGTCTGCGTTGCTACCTGTGGGACAGGGATCTGAAAGCGCATCAGTTCTTGCTGAAAGAGGCGGAATACGGACAGCAGAGGTGGGAAGACTGGGCCGGGCGCTGGCTGGCCGTTCTGGGCAGTGCAGTGCTGTTGCCGGATCATATTTCTGCGGCGCATTGGGGGAGTGAGCGGCCTCAGCAATACGGACTTACCCGCAGGATTAATTACCTTCCGGTAGAAGAGCCCGTGCAGTTGAGTGCGATGCATGCGCTGCTGACCAGTATAGAAGAGCGCGTGCAGTGCCTGCCGGAAGAGCTACCGCTGTATGTCACCCTGATCACGGATAATCCCTCGCCTGAGCTGACCAGCAGTTTCAGTAATCTCTGGAAAGAACACATTCCTGGCCGTGCCGTGCCTGATGATATTACCGTTACCGGCTCATTCTCACTGTCGGAAGTGGAGGAGCGCCTGAAGCAGCCTGTACTGACGGTCAATTTACTCCTGGTCATCCAGCTCAACGGTGGTACAGCATACTCCGACGGGCTGGCCGTGCTGCTGCTGACCAGCGATGATGTGGCGCAAAAATACCATCTGCCGCACTCATCACGGCTGTTACGTCCTATGCCCTTAGATATGACGAACTTTGAAGACGATATCACCCTGTTTCTGGAAACCCAGACTGTCGCCTGCCATACGCCCTCCGTTATCGGGGACGCAAAAAAATGGACGGAAAGAAGCGCCGCGCTTATCACGCAGGGCGGCAAAATGCATACCCCATGGAAAGCTGAAGATATCGCGCTGCTGGAAAAATGGTGCGGTATTCCGGGACCCGCAGCGCCCTGGCTCCTGACCGCGCTGGCAGCCGATCTGGTCAGCCTCCGTAAACAGCCCCTGCTGGCGTTATTTTCCAGCGAACAGGAACATTTTATCAGTACCATCACCCCAGGGAGTGAAGATGAATATACCGGGTAATGGCCTGGGCCGGTTTGGCCTGGCCGGGCTTACGTTGGCCGGGATGGCTGCAATATGGTGGGGGATCACCCGCTATGGCGGCATGCTGAATATCAATACGCGGGGCGAGCAGGTACTGGCGTTTGTCCTGGTCTGTCTGGCGTTGGTATTTGTTTTTTACCTTCCTGCAATGTCCCGCCGTGTGAAGGAGAGTTTATATCGCCGGCAGTCGCAGCAGGACAGCGTCTTACCCGGCGAAGAAGGGCGCGTGGCGCTGACACCTCCCCATCATATTACGGTGGGGGAAATTCGCCAGACTCTACGCTATCAGTATGGACGCGCCTGGTCCCGCAAAGTCCGTATTCTGCTGATAATTGGCTCAGTCAGAGACGTAGAACAACTGACCCCAAAGCTCACGCAGGAACTCTGGCAGGAAGATCAGGGTACATTATTGCTGTGGGGTGGAGACCCTGGGGCAGCGGTAGATAACGCCTGGTTCACAGCGCTGCGTAAACTGCGTTATCGCCCGGCTGATGGTATGGTGTGGGTAACATCGGGCTTTGACGGCGTTTTGACAACGATGAACAGAACGAAGCCCAGGCTCACGCCAGATGAAATGGACAGTGTGTCTCACTCTCTAAAGCTACGCTACGAAGCTCTTGGCTGGAAACTACCCCTATACGTCTGGTCGCTGTATGAGGGGGGCAACGAAAAAAATGGACGTATCACTCAGCCTGTAGGCTGCCTGTTACCTGCAGGTTGTACGCCGCAAATAGTTGCCGAACAGTTCACTGCCCTGGCGTCGTTACTGATAGAGCAGGGCATCCAGCAGATATGCGGGCAACCACAGCACAATTTTTTACTCGCGCTGGCCGATCAGTTGACCCGTAAACCGGAAACGGTGACGGAGCCGTTATCGGTATTGCTTAATCCTTACCGCCCGCAGCCGCTGGCCGGGGTGGTATTTAGTGAGGCGTCAGTAGAGGCTGGTCGCAGTGTCCGTCATCACTGGGGACGGGATAACCGCTGGGAAACGATACCAGACTCAGTGCTGTGGTTGCCAGCCGGTCTACGTCCGCGCAAACAGGGAGTCAACTGGATGCGTGGGATGAGCGTGGCCGCCGCCGCCCTGATGTTACTCTGGGCCGCCTCAATGACAGTCTCTTTTATCGCCAACCGCCACCTGGTGGCGATCGCACAGCAGCAGGTGCAGCAGGCCTCGGCGGGAAAACAGCCGCTGGCCGTACGCCTGCATGCGCTCTCCGCGTTACAGAAAACGCTTTCTCAACTGGAATACCGCTCGCAGCACGGAGCGCCGTGGTACCTCCGCGCTGGCCTCAGTCAGAACGATGACCTGCTGGCGGCGCTGTTCCCGCGCTACGGGGAGATGGCGCAACCGCTGCTGCGCGATGCGGCGGCGCATCATCTGGAAGAGCAGCTCACCGCCTTCGTGCAGCTGCCGCCGGACAGCCCACTGCGTGAGAAGATGACGAAGACCGCTTACGGACAACTGAAACAATATCTGATGTTGACCCGCCCGGAAAAAATGGACGCCGCGTGGTTCGCCACTACGCTAATGCAGGACTGGCCGCAGCGCTCAGGCATCGCCGACGCCGTCTGGCAGGGCAGCGGCCCTTCGCTGCTGGCATTTTATGCCGCCAGCCTGGCATCGCATCCGCAGTGGCGTCTGCCTGTCGATGACGGTCTGGTCAGCCAGGTGCGCACACGGTTAATTCGCCAATTGGGCCAGCGCAACAGTGAGTCCACGCTTTACCAGAAGATGCTCGCGCAGGTGGCGAATCAGTATGCCGATATGCGCCTGGCGGATATGACTGCCGACACCGATGCTTCGCGTCTGTTCAGCACTGATGAGGTGGTGCCGGGAATGTTTACCCGTCAGGCCTGGGAACAGGCCGTGCAGCCGGCCATTGAGAAAGTGGTCGCGGAACGCCGCGATGAAATGGACTGGGTGCTGAGCGATACGAAGCAGACTGCCGCGCAGTCGACGTCGCCGGAAGCTCTGCGAGCCAGGCTGGCGGAGCGTTATTTCGCTGATTTCAGCGGCGCCTGGCTGGATTTCCTCAACAGTCTGCGCTGGCAGCGCGCGGCGACCCTCTCCGATGCTATCGACCAGCTGACCCTGATGGCCGATGTGCGCCAGTCGCCGCTGGTGGCGCTGATGAACACCCTGAGCGTGCAGGGGCGAACCGGCCAGACCGGGGAAGCCATCGCCGATTCGCTGGTCAAATCGGCCAGGCAGCTGTTCAACCGTGACAACCCACCCGCCATCGATCAGCAGTCCGGCTCGCGCGGTCCTCTGGATGCCACCTTCGGGCCCGTACTGGCGCTGCTGGACAATCGCGACGGCGGGACACCCACCAGCCGTCTTAGCCTGCAGACCTTCCTGACCCGCGTCACCCAGGTGCGTCTGCGCCTGCAGCAGGTCACCAACGCCACCGATCCGCAGGCGATGACCCGGTTGCTTGCGCAGACGGTATTCCAGGGCAAGGCCGTGGATTTAACCGAAACGCGCGACTACGGCAGCCTGGTGGCGGCGGGGCTGGGCCAGGAGTGGAGTGGATTTGGGCAAACGCTGTTTGTTCGCCCGATGGAACAGGCCTGGCAGCAGGTGCTGACCCCGGCGGCGGAAAGTCTCAACGCCCAGTGGCGCAGCGCGGTGGTGGAGGACTGGAATAGCGCTTTTGGCGGTCGCTACCCCTTTAAAAATACCAGCAGTGAAGTCTCTCTGCCGCTGCTGGCAAAATACCTCGACAGCGAGACCGGGCGCATCGCCCGCTTTCTGCAGACCCGGCTGAACGGCGTGCTGCATAAAGAGGGGAGCCGCTGGATGGCGGACAGTATCAATGCTCAGGGGCTGACGTTTAACCCGGCCTTTCTGCAGGCGATGAATACCCTGAGCCATCTCTCCGACGTCGCGTTCGCCAACGGCGAAGCGGGATTGCATTTTGCGCTACGTCCCGGCACCGCGGACGGCGTGATGCAGACGGAGCTGGTCATCGACAATCAGAAACTTGTCTATATGAACCAGATGCCGGTCTGGCGGCGGTTCAGCTGGCCCGCTGACACCGAAGCGCCGGGCGCCAGTCTGAGCTGGATCAGTACCCGGGCGGGCACCCGCCAGTATGGCGATTTCCCGGGCGCCTGGGGGTGGATCCGTCTGCTGGATAAGGCGGTGGTCAGCGCTTATCCCGGAACGAGCAGCAGCTGGAGCCTGAGCTGGAAAGCGCCGGATGGTCTGTTTCTGAACTACACGCTGCGTACCGAGGCGGGGGAAGGACCGCTGGCGCTGCTGGCGCTGCGAAACTTTACGCTACCGGAGACGATATTCAGCGTGCGCGCGTCTGCTGAACGTGTTCCGCTGACCGACGATATACACCCGGCGAAGAGGGATACTGAACCTTCTCCCTCACTGATTGGCGTTGACCTGCAACGCCAGGCCTCCTTCGCTCATGGCCGCCCGACGGCCAACTAATCTGACCGCGCAGCCATGCTGCGTGTCTCCCTGTAGACGAATAAGGGAATATTCATAATGGACGATTTAACCCTGCGATATTTTGATGCTGAAATGCGCTACCTGCGCGAGGCGGCAAAAGCGTTCGCGCAGGCTCACCCCGATCGGGCGGCGATGCTGGATCTCGATAAAGCCGGTACGCCGGACCCTTACGTTGAGCGCCTGTTTGAAGGCTTTGCCTTTTCCGTAGGTCGCTTGCGCGAAAAAATTGATGATGATCTGCCGGAGCTGACCGAGGGGCTGGTCAGCATGCTGTGGCCGCACTATTTGCGCACTATTCCATCGCTATCGATCGTGGCGCTGACCCCAACGCTGCCGGCGATGAAGATGGCGGAAACGGTGCCCGCCGGGTTTGAGATTAGCTCCCGCCCACTGGGGCCGAAAAATACCGTGTGCCGGTACCGAACCACCCGCGATCTGACGCTTAACCCGCTGGCGATAGAGGAGGCGGTGATGACGGCGGAGCCGGACGGACGTTCGGCCCTGCGACTACGACTCGCCTGTAGCGAGCTGGCTGACTGGTCGCAGACCGATCTCCGCCGCCTGGCGCTGTACCTGGGGGAAGACGCTGTTACCGGCAGCGCCCTCCATCTGTGGCTGACCCGACGCCAGGCCGCGCTGTACCTGCGTCTGCCGGGTCAGACAGAGCGGGTAAGCCTCGACGGCTATTTTTCCCCGGGGGGATTCAGCGAGGAGGATTGTTTATGGCCGAAGGGGGAGAGCGCTTTCAGCGGCTATCAGCTGCTGCTCGAGTATTTCACCTTTCGCGAAAAATTTATGTTCGTGCAGCTAAATGGCCTGGAAAACATCACCCTGCCGGCGGGGATATCGCATTTCACGCTTGAGGTGGTGTTCAGCGAGGTCTGGCAAAGTGATTTACCCGTCAGCGCAAGCAGCCTGCGCCTGCACTGTGTGCCGGTGATTAACCTGTTTACCCTTGAGGCCGATCCGTTGACCATCAGCGGGCTGGAGAGCGAATATCTCCTGCGTCCGAAGCGCCTGCAGGACGGGCATACCGAAATCTATTCTGTTGACAGCGTGACCGGCTCCGGGCGCACCGGGGAGGCACGCTATGTGCCTTTCACCCGCTTTCGTCACCAGGGGGGAATGATGCGTCGCCATGCGCCGGAGCGCTACTACCACACCCGCGTAAAACGGGGCGTAACCGGCATGCACGATACCTGGCTTATCCTCGGCGGACAGCAATGGGAGGCTGACCGGGAGCTGGCGCGGGAAACGGTCTCCTTGCGCATCACCGGCACTAACGGCCAGCTGCCGCGCCGGGCGCTACAGAGCACGCTGCTGGATCGCTGTGAGTCGATATCAGCCACGCCGCTTACCGTCCGCAATCTCTGTAAGCCCACGCTGCCGGCCTATCCCCCGGCGGAAGACCGCTACCACTGGCGGGTCATGAGCCATCTGGGCACCCGTTTTCTCAACATGATGAGCAGCGCCGAGGTGCTGCGCGGCACGCTGTCGCTCTACAACTGGCGGGAGGATGAGCTCAATAATCGCCGTCTGGACGCCATTCTGGCGGTCAGCCATCACCGAATTCAGCGTTTCGAGCAGGGTTTCCTGCTGCGCGGGCTGGATATTGAAGTGACGCTCGACGGTAGCGGATTTACCGGTGCGGGCGATGTCCACCTGTTTGGCGACATGCTCAACCGCTTTTTCGCACTGTATGCCGATATGAATCAGTTCAACCAGCTGACGCTCATTGTTCAACCTGATGGGAAATGTATCCGGTGGAAAGAGAATCACAGTCTGCGCCTGCCCGGCTGATGGCGCAGCTCCGGCCTCAGTTGCCGTACATGAATTTTTACCGCTTCTGCCAGTTGCTGGAGAAGAACCATCCGAAGGCGCCGATCATCGGCAGCGGCTGGCTAGTAGGTGATGAACCCATACGCTTTCGCCCGCATCCGGGGATGGGCTTTCCGGCTGGCGAAATCCGTGGAATGGACGATCCTGAACCGCCCCGTCCGCCGGCGGTTCGCGTGACTTTTATGGGACTCTACGGCGTGGAATCCCCGCTGCCGACCCACTATAGCGATGACATTGCGCAACGGCGGGAAGGCGTCGAGGCCACCGAGGATTTCCTCGATATCTTTAACCATCGGCTGATCGCCCAGTATTACCGTATCTGGCGCAAATATTCCTACCCGGCAACCTTTCGGGCGGGCGGCACGGACAACATCTCGCAGTATCTGCTGGGCCTGGCGGGGCTGGGCATACCGGGATGTGCCGCCGTTGCCGCAGCGCCGCTGTCGCGATTTCTGGCGCTGCTGCCGGTGATGATGCTGCCGGGGAGATCCGGGGAAGGCATGGAGGCGCTGGTGGCGCTCCTGGCCCCGGGGACCCGGGCGACGGTGCACCACCACGATCCCTGCCGGATCCCCTTGTCGCAGCCGTTAACGATGAGCGTCCGTCAGCCGGTTAGCCTGCAACATAGGCCAGTGATGGGAACCCACGCCACGGATGTGAACGGTCAGGTATTGCTGCAGCTGGCCACGGAAAAGCCTGATGAGGTTCGCGGCTGGCTGCCCGGCGGCGAACTGTTCAGCGACCTGATGGCGCTTCTGCACGTCTGGCTCGGATCTCATCTTGACGTGCGGCTGCAGCTTTGCGTCGCCCGCCATTTACTGCCGGATGCGCAACTTTGCTGCCAGCAGGAGCATGCCGTCCAGCTCGGCCGTACCGCTGTGCTGCGTCCGCTGGATGCGCAGAAACAGGCTGACGACAGAGTCACGATTTATCTGGGGCGCTATCAGCGCGTCCGGGAAAATATCCACCGCAGGGAGAGCGATGAAGATGGCGATTACCGCAGTTAAACCCTCCGCCAGGTTGCTGGCATTCCTCATGGTTACCGTCTTAACCGGCTGCGGACTGACGCAGACCGTGAAAGACGGCGCCGTTTCCGTGACCCAGTCCATTTTTTACCCCCAGGTGAAAACCCTGCATCTGGATCTTCGCGCCCGGGAAGGCGTGAATAACAACGCCAAAGGCGCCTCCCTGGCGACGGTGGTGCGTATTTATCAGCTGAAGGACCGGCAAGCGTTCGACAATACTGACTACCCGTCGCTGTTTGCCGGCGATGGCCAGGCGCTGCAGGCGGACCGGGTGGCGGAAAAAGATGTTCGCCTGCGTCCGGGCGAATCGGTGACCGTCGATATGCCCATGGAAACCAGCGCGCAGTTTGTGGCGGTGGCGGCCATGTTTATCGATCCAGACCTGACGCAAAACAGCTGGCGGCTGGTACTCACCCGGGACGAACTTGATCCGGCGAGGCCGCGCATTATCGAAGCCAGCCAAAATCAACTGACGCTGCACCCGTTTAAGGAGAAGTGAAAATGCCTCGTCCCTCCCTGTATGACATCCTGTACGGCAATTTCGCCGGCGGGCTTGACCTGAATACTGTCAGCGAAACGGATCAGGTCATCCTGTCGGTGCTCGATAACATGCAGCGCATCCTCAACTGTCGGGCCGGAACGCTGGCGCATCTGCCGGACTACGGCCTGCCGGATATGACCGCTGTCCTCCAGGGGATGCCAGCGTCGGCGCATCAGCTGATGAGCACATTGTCGGCGGTGTTGTTGAAATACGAACCGCGCCTGCAGCGGATCGCGGTGGTGATGCTCGATCAGCATGCGCCCGGCGAACTGCGCTATGCCATTGATGCGGAGCTGAAGGATATTGGCCTGGTGCGTTACGGCACGGAGTTTATGCCCGAGGGCAGGGTGTTGATCCGCCACCTCAAACGCCAGCAGTACCTTGACGCCCGCTCCGCCCTCTAATCTCTCGCTGAAAGACATCATGATGACAACACACCACGACCGTCACTATAAAGCCGGTGGCGACCCGCGCACGCTGGCTGATTTTATGGCCCTGCGTGCGGAAATGAACAAGCTCAGCCACCCGGCGCGGCCGGATATTAACTGGCCGTATGCCGAGCAGCTTGCCCGCGGGCTGTTGGAGCATCACGGCGCGGACCTGCAGACTGTCGCCTGGTATACCCTGGCCCGCGCCCGGCTGGGCGGGGTGGCAGGGATCAATGAGGGGCTGACGCTGATGGAGTCGCTGCTGGTTCGTCAGGGGAAAAACCTGTGGCCACAGGCGCTCCCGGCCCGGACAGAGATCTTCCGCACCCTGAGCAAGCGGCTGCGGCAGGTGATCCGTACCCTGAATCTTACCCCAGAGGATGTTGAGTCGCTTGAGCAGGCTGAACGTTCGCTGCAAAGCTTCGACGCAGTGCTCCAGCGCCTTGAGATCGCCCCTGAAAACCAGCTGAGCGACCTGCGGGCGCTACTGCACAGCACGGCAACTCGCTTCGAGAGCCTCGACCCTGCGCCAGCGCTTCCCACCGCGCCGCCGGTGGCGGTGTCTGACGCGGAACTTCCCGGCACTCTGGTCAGCGAAGAGGATGCGGCGAAGGTTGAGCCAGTGCCAGACCTAAAACGTAGACCAAAAGCTGAGCCGCTGGCGCCGCCTTCACCTGCAAAGCGGCCCGCGCCGGTGGCGGCGTCTACTCCGGCAGCCGCGCCGCGCTGGAAGCCGTTTATCGCCGGGATGGTTACCATGCTGGCGGTAACGGGTATCGCCGTCGGCGGATGGCTGGCGCTGCGTCAGTCCGACTTGCCGCCCATTTCGGTCACCCAAAATGCCGGACCGATACCGGGCCTGCCGGCGACAACGCCCCCGGGGCCGGTTGATCTGCCACAGACGCAGCGCCAGCTTGGCGAGCTTGCCCGCCTGGCGCCGGACTGGGCGGTCAGTTACGGCGACCAGCTGGTCCACCAGGCCCTGATCCGCTGGCCGGATCAGGCGCAACCGCTGGCGCAGCAGTGGCGGCAGCAGCTGAGTGCTGGCGCATTGCCCGCGGAAAACCTTACCGGCTGGTCGGAGGGCATGCAGCAACTGCAGCGGCTCGCCGACCAGCTCAATGCCCTCGACGAGCAGAAGGGGAAGTACCTGACGGTGAGCGAACTGAAAACCGCAGTATTTGCCATCACGCAGTCGTTTAACCGCGCTGTTCCGCTGGAGGAGCAGCTGCGCCAGCTGGCCGCGCTTCCCGTTGATCAACCCTGGCCAGCCGCGCGGGGAAGCCTCGCGGAGCTGCATCTGCAACAGCTGATAGTGGAGTATGCCCTGCTGAAGCGAAAACAGCCGGCGTCGCCGACCGCTGCGCTCCCCGCAACCGGTGAGCCCTCGGTGAGTGAGGCGGTGAAATAAAGTGTGCGCATGGCAACATTTTCTTTACATCAATATTGCAAGAACCGAACGCCCTTCGTAGTCTGAAAATGATTTAAATATACCGTTTGTAGTTGTATTGAAAATTTTATTTCGATCTCTGAGGGCATACTATGAAGCACTGTAAAATCATCCTGTTAGTAGGCCTTCTGGCCAGTTCCGCTTCGGCATTAGCAGAGAAGATCGGCGTCTCAATGGCCTACTTCGATCAAAACTTTCTCACTATTATCCGCCAGTCCATTGAGAAAGAAGCTCAAGCCCGCCACGTCGACGTACAGTTTGAAGACGCCCGCGGCGACACCGGACGCCAGGCCGATCAGGTGCAGAGCTTCATTGCCTCCGGCGTGGACGCGATCATCGTCGACCCGGTGGACTCCGCCAGCACCCCGCAGCTGACGAAGATGGCGCAGCAGGCCAAAATGCCGCTGGTGTATGTGAACCGGACGCCGGGGGATAAAACGTTACCGCCCGGCGTGGTGTTTGTCGGTTCGGACGAGCGGGAGTCTGGCACATTGCAGATGGAGGCGCTGGCGAAGCTGGCGAACTACAAAGGCAACGTCGCCATCATGATCGGCAATCTCACCGACGCCGGCGCGCTGCAGCGCACCAAAGATGTGGAGCAGGTGGTGGCCAAGTATCCGGCAATGAAAGTGGTGCAGAAACAGCCGGCCAACTATTCCCGTAGCGAGGGCATGGATCTGATGCAGAACTGGACGGGCAACGGAGAAGCGATTGATATTGTGGCGGCGAACAACGATGAGATGGCGATTGGCGCGGCGATGGCGCTGGAGAAAAGCCAGAAGAAGCTGCTGATCGGCGGGATCGACGCCACCCCGGACGGGCTGAAAGCCCTGGCCAGCGATAAGATTCAGGTGACGGTTTTCCAGGACGCCGTCGGTCAGGGCAAAACGGCCTTAGCGGTAGCGCTGAAGCTGATTAAAGGAGAAAAGGTCGAGTCTCATGTCTGGATCCCGTTTGAGTTAGTGACCAAAGAAAACATGCAGACCTATGTGGAAAAGAGTCATTAACGGCAAGGCGCAGGTGCGCGAACCTGGCTGATAAAACCGGGCTGATAATGTGACGCCCGGGCAACTAAATCGGAGGAAAAGGCATGGCAACGGCAAGAAGCGGCTATACGCTGCAGATGATAAAGGCAGGGCAGCAGGGACATGTTGAAATGAGGTGGGGGCATCTCGCAGACGTTGATACGCGCGCGGCGGCGGCGGCTATCATGCAGCATATCGGGCGTTCTTCGTCCTCGCGGGGCCAGCAGGAGATCAGCCTGTCGCTGACCAATGCCGCCAGCGGCATCTCGGTGGAGCTTCATCACCCGGCCTCTGTGGAAAGCACCACCCCGGCTTTTATTGAGGCTGAGTTAAAGAAAATTGTGCAGATCGTTGATGGCTACGAGGCGGCAGAAGATACCCATATTGTGGAGTAGCGTGTCGTCCGGGTAAAAAAATCCACGCCGCTGCGTGGATTTTTTTTGCGCGGTGGCGGCGAAAACGCCAGCCAGCGGGATTAGACGTTGAACAGGAAGTTCATCACATCGCCATCTTTCACGATGTAGTCTTTACCTTCAGCACGCATTTTACCGGCTTCTTTTGCACCCTGTTCGCCTTTGTAGGTAATAAAGTCTTCATAGGCGATGGTCTGCGCGCGGATAAAACCTTTTTCGAAGTCGGTGTGGATCTTACCGGCTGCCTGCGGCGCGGTTGCCCCGACCGGGATGGTCCATGCGCGAACTTCCTTCACGCCCGCGGTGAAGTAGGTCTGCAGGTTTAGCAGAGCGTAACCGGCGCGGATCACGCGGTTCAGGCCCGGCTCTTCGAGGCCCAGCTCAGCCATGAACTCGTCACGCTCTTCATCGTCCAGCTCGGCGATGTCCGCTTCAACGGCGGCGCACACCGGCACCACCACAGACCCTTCCTGCTCGGCGATGGCGCGAACCTGATCGAGGTACGGGTTGTTCTCGAAACCGTCTTCATTGACGTTCGCGATGTACATGGTCGGCTTCAGGGTCAGGAAGCTCAGATAGCGGATGGCCTCTTTCTCTTCTTTGGTCAGATCCAGCGCGCGCAGCATACCGGCGTTTTCCAGCTGCGGCAGGCATTTTTCCAGCGCGGCCAGCTCAACCTTCGCGTCTTTATCGCCGCCTTTGGCTTTTTTGGAGACGCGGTGAATCGCGCGTTCGCAGGTATCAAGGTCAGACAGCGCCAGTTCGGTGTTGATAACGTCGATATCTTCCGCCGGGTTCACTTTCCCCGCGACGTGAATAATATTATCGTTTTCAAAACAGCGAACCACATGGCCGATGGCTTCGGTTTCACGGATGTTGGTCAGAAACTGGTTGCCAAGACCTTCACCTTTGGACGCGCCTTTCACCAGGCCCGCGATATCCACGAACTCCATGGTGGTCGGCAGGATGCGCTGCGGTTTGACGATTTCAGCCAGCTTGTCCAGACGCGGATCGGGCATCGGTACGACACCGGTGTTCGGCTCAATGGTACAGAAGGGGAAGTTGGCCGCTTCAATACCCGCTTTGGTGAGCGCATTGAACAGGGTGGATTTGCCGACGTTGGGCAAACCGACGATACCGCATTTGAATCCCATGATTTAAATCACCTTAATCTTTGGATAATCAATCTGTTACAAGGAACAGATTGCAGAAAATTGAATAGCTTTGCCTATTATACACGGTGCGCGGCAAAAATGCCGCACGACAACGGCTTATTGCGCCTTAAAGGCGTGCAAACGGTTGGTCGCTTTGGTCAGCCCGTCCTTTAACCAGATTTCGGTACAGCGCGCCGCTTCGTCGACAGCGTCATTGATCAGTTTCTGCTCGCTGGCCGGTGGTTTGCCAAGCACAAAGCCGACAACCTTGTTTTTGTCGCCCGGATGGCCGATTCCGACGCGTAAACGGTGAAAGTTCGGGTTATTGCCGAGCTTACTGATGATATCCTTCAGGCCATTGTGGCCGCCATGGCCACCGCCAAGCTTAAATTTCGCCACGCCCGGCGGTAAATCCAGCTCGTCATGGGCGACCAGAATTTCATCAGGGTTGATGCGATAAAAGGTCGCCATCGCGGCCACGGCTTTACCGCTGAGGTTCATAAAGGTAGTGGGGACCAGCAGGCGGACGTCCTCGCCCGCCAGGTTGATGCGCGAGGTGTAGCCGAAGAATTTGCTCTCTTCGCGCAGCGGCGCACGATGGCGATCCGCCAGTAAATCCACATACCAGGCGCCAGCGTTGTGCCGGGTAGCGGCATATTCCGCACCGGGGTTGGCCAGGCCGACAATCAGTTTAATGGTCACGTTTTCTATCCTGCATGGGGCATTCTCTGCCGCGTAGTGTACTGTCTGCGGGCGCGCTTGACAAAATTCTGGCTATTAGACAATACCCGCATTGATGATTTACTCACTAAATCATTAGAATTTGATATGGTTCATAGACTTATTTGTAAATTTTTGTCTATTCGCTGTTCACTAATGTGATCGTGGACGCACTCCGCAGAAGAGACCTTGTCTATACTACACCTATAAGATTTGGGGACATTCCCTGGCAACCCAAAGTCCGGAGGTGACACATGAAACGCAAAAACGCTTCGTTACTCGGTAACGTACTCATGGGGTTAGGGTTGGTGGTGATGGTTGTGGGGGTAGGTTACTCCATTCTGAACCAGCTTCCGCAGCTTAACCTGCCACAATTCTTTGCGCATGGCGCAATCCTAAGCATCTTCGTTGGCGCAGTGCTCTGGCTGGCCGGTGCCCGTATTGGCGGCCACGAGCAGGTCAGCGACCGCTACTGGTGGGTGCGCCACTACGATAAACGCTGCCGTCGTAACCAGCATCGTCACAGCTAACCGTAGCATGATTTCCCGCATCGGCCGCTGAAGGCCGATGCGCTTTTCTGTGTCTCACTTTATCTCTTCCTCTTTTTCCCGCCATATTACGCCCCCATTCCGTCCTGGCCTTCGTGCTGCTATGGTTGCCAGCAAAAATGAATAGCAAGCGCGGTTTTTGCTTGACCCTGACGTTACGTCAGGCTGCAGAGTAGCGGACCTGGCCACAGAGAGGAGCAGTCATGTTAATTCAGGTGGGAGAGCTGGCGAAGCGTGCCGGACTGACGGTACGTACGCTGCATCATTATGAACAGACGGGGCTGTTAACGCCTTCGGCCAGAAGCGAGGCGGGCTATCGGCTCTATAACCTGTCCGCGGTTCAGCGCCTGCATATGATAAAGGCGCTGGCGCAGGCCGGGCTAACGCTCGCCACAATCAAGGACTATCTCGATCGGCAAACGCTGTCGCTGCCCGAGCTGCTGACGCAGCAGATAGATATGCTCAACGCCCAGCTACGCGATGTTGGCAGGCTGCGCGACCGACTATTGGTGCTGCGCGAGGCGCTGGCGAGCGGCAATGAACCCGATCTGGAGTCCTGGCTACAGACGCTGGAGTTAATGAAAATGTACGATCGTTGGTTTAGTCAACAGGAGTTAGCCGCGCTGCCGTTTGCGGCACAGGATGAACAGCGGGCGCAGGCGTGGCGCGAGCTAACGGAGGAGGTGCAGACGCTGATGGCGAGCGGCTGCCCGACGGACAGTCCGCAGGCGATGCGTCTGGCGACGCGCTGGATGGAGCGCCTGGAGCAGGATACGGCCGGGCGTCCGGAGTTTCTGACCCGCCTGAACGAGATGCATGCCGCCGAGCCGCAGATGGTTGAACAGACCGGCGTCACGCCGGCAATCATCGCCTATATCACCGAGGCCTTTGCCGAAAGCAAACTGGCCATCTGGGCGCGGTACCTTGACGAAGAAGAGATGGCGTTCACCCGCCAGCACTATTTTGACCGGCTACAGGAGTGGCCTGCGCTGGTGGCGAAGCTGCATCAGGCGTGCCGGGAGGGCGTAGCGCCGGACTCGGCGTCGGGTCAGGCGCTGGCCCGGGCGTGGCTTGAACTGTTTCAGTCCTACGCCGGTACCCGGCCGCAGACGTTGCAGAAGTTTCGTCGGGCAATGGAGCAGGAGCCGCATTTGATGAAGGGCACCTGGATGACGCCGGCGGTGCTGAGCTGGCTGCAGCAGGCGACCGGATCCTTGATGCGGCAGGCGCAGGGACCTGCCGCCGGGTGATCACAGGTCAGCCAGCGCGGCCTGACGATCGGGGTAGAAGCTCAGGCGTCCGGGCAGCGGCTTGACGCCGGCGCGCGCTAGCGTGCGTAGCGGCTGAAACTCGAGGTTAGATACGCGCAATTCACAGCCTTCCGGCAGCTTGTTCACAAAGCGCTGGAAGGCATCCAGGCCACCGGCGTCGAGAACCGGCACCGCGTCCCATTTCAGCACCACGATGCGCTTGCCGGCGATCCGGGTCTCCAGATCGTTGAACAAGCCTTCGGCGGCGGCAAAGAACAGCGGCCCAATTACCCGCAGCACCAGCACATCGTCTGGCACCTCGACGTTGACCGGCGCCAGATGAGTCATGCGTGCGATACGGCGCATAAACAACAGCGAAGCCAGCACGATCCCGACGCTGATAGCGATCACCATGTCAAACAGCACCGTTAGCGACATGCACATCAGCATCACCACGATGTCGTCCTTCGGCGCGTGGCGCAGCAGATTGATGACTTTATGCGCCTCGCTCATATTCCATGCCACCATCAGCAGCAGGGCGGCCATCGCCGACAGCGGCAGCCAGGAGAGCAGTGGGGCGAGGATCAGCAGCGCCAGGATCACCAGCAGGGCGTGGATCACGGCGGCAACCGGCGATGTGGCGCCGGCGCGGACGTTCGCCGCCGAGCGGGCAATCGCCGCGGTGGCAGTGATCCCGCCGAAGAACGGCGCGACAATGTTGCCCAGCCCCTGGCCAATCAGCTCGCTATTGGCTTTGTGCTTGGTGCCGGTCATGCCATCAAGCACCACCGCGCACAGCAGAGATTCAATGGCGCCGAGCATCGCCATTGAGAAGGCGGCAGGCAGCAGAGCCTGCAGCGAGGCCCAGCTCAGGGTAAAGTTTGAGCCCGGCATATCCCAGGGCAATACCAGCTGCGGCAGCAGCTGCGGAATGCCATTGCCCTGAGTGCCGTCCGCCAGCTGATAATGGAACTGCGAGCCGATCGTCGCGACATCGCCGCCGAGCAAGTTGACCACCAGCATGACCGCGCAGCCGCCCAGCAGCGCCGGGAGGTGGCCCGGCAGGCGGATACCCAGCCGCGGCCAGAGGATCAGAATGCCAAGAGTAACGACGCCGATGGCGGCATCGCCAACGTTAATGGTCGGTAGGGCCATCGCCAGCGCCGCCACTTTCTGCAGATAATGCTCCGGCACATGGGGCATCTGCAGGCCGAGGAAATCTTTAATCTGCATGGTGCCGATGGTGATACCGATCCCCGAGGTGAAGCCGAGGGTGACTGACAGCGGGATGTATTCGATCAGGCGGCCAAAGCGCGCCAGGCCGAAGAGGATTAAAAAGATCCCCGACATCAGGGTTGCCACCAGCAGTCCCGCCAGACCAAACTGCTGGGAAACCGGATAGAGGATCACCACAAAGGCGGCGGTCGGACCGGAAACGCTAAAGCGTGACCCGCCGGTCAAGGCGATCACAATCCCTGCCACCGCTGAGGTATAGAGGCCGTACTGCGGCGGCACGCCGCTGCCAATCGCCAGCGCCATCGCCAGCGGAATCGCAATGATCCCGACGGTGATCCCGGCGATCAGGTCACGCGTGAAGCGGGCGGTGGTGTACTTTTCTTTCCAACAAGCGTCGATGAGGGCGCGGAAAGGCATCACATGTGAGGAAAATAATCTGTTCACAATAATGTTTCATCCATGAGCGCATCATCTGTCAACTAAATGGCAGGTGAAGGAGGCATTGATCATACAAATAAGGTGCGGAGACAAAAAAACCCGCCGCAGCGGGTTTTTGTGCTGGGCTCGATTAATGTTCGAACATAGCAGAGATAGATTCTTCATTGCTGATACGGCGAATAGCTTCAGCCAGCATACCGGAGAGCGTCAGAGTACGCACTTTATCCAGCGCTTTAATTTCTGGTGCCAGCGGAATGGTATCGCAGACGACAAATTCATCAATGACAGAGTTCTTGATGTTCTGGATAGCGTTGCCGGAGAAGATTGGGTGCGTCGCGTAAGCGAATACGCGTTTCGCGCCACGCTCTTTCAGCGCTTCTGCCGCTTTACACAGGGTGCCGCCGGTGTCGATCATATCGTCGACCATCACGCAGTCACGACCGGCAACGTCGCCGATGATGTGCATCACCTGGGAGACGTTGGCGCGCGGACGGCGCTTGTCGATGATAGCCATATCGGTATCATTCAGCAGTTTAGCGATAGCGCGGGCACGCACGACGCCGCCGATGTCCGGAGAAACCACAATCGGGTTGTCCAGGTTCAGCTGCAGCATATCTTCCAGCAGGATTGGGCTGCCGAACACGTTATCGACTGGCACATCGAAGAAGCCCTGGATCTGTTCTGCGTGCAGGTCAACGGTCAGCACGCGGTCAACGCCGACGCTGGACAGAAAATCCGCCACCACTTTCGCGGTGATTGGCACACGAGCAGAACGAACACGACGGTCCTGACGAGCATAACCGAAGTAAGGGATAACGGCGGTGATACGACCTGCCGAAGCACGACGCAGAGCATCAACCATAACAACCAGTTCCATCAGGTTGTCATTGGTGGGAGCACAAGTGGACTGGATGATGAAAATATCACCACCGCGTACGTTTTCATTGATTTGTACGCTGACTTCGCCGTCGCTAAAACGACCTACAGCGGCGTCGCCAAGAGAAGTGTACAGGCGGTTGGCAATACGTTGTGCTAGTTCCGGGGTGGCGTTACCAGCAAAAAGCTTCATATCAGGCACGAGAAGAACCTCAGGCATGCGTCCAGTGGTGGATGAATGGGCCAATAATGTGCGGGATGGCGCCATTCGATCCAGTCGGTGTATTTAAAGAGCACGATGCAACGTCTGGAACAGGGTGACGTTGTCACCGTAACTCAATTTCCCCGGCTGACTCATTATCAATGTGCCATCACGGCGCAGGATTCAGAGCAGGGCCTGCTTGAGCGGCGAAAGGTTAACTCCGCGCGCCACAAAGCCATTTAGCCATGCCGGGGCAGTGTCCAGCACCTGACGGGCAGCGGATTCGGTGTTAAATTCAGCAAACACACAGGCCCCTGTGCCGGTCAGGCGTGACGGCGCATATTCTAACAGCCAGGAAAGCGCGGCATCAACCTCGCGAAAACGTTTTCTTGCGATAAGCTCGCAATCGTTGCTGAATTCACAATTTAATAACGTATTAATTGACCGGCGCGGGGTATTTCGTGGTAGCTCCGGATCGCGAAAAATGATCGGCGTCGGAATACTGACCCCCGGGTGGGCCACCAGGTACCATTTTTCCTCGGGTTCTACCGGCGTCAGTATTTCACCCACCCCCTCGGCGAAGGCGGCATGGCCGCGCACGAAAACCGGCACATCGGCCCCCAGCTGAAGGCCAAGAGTCGCCAGCTCATCTTCCGAGAGACCGCAGCCCCACAGATGGTTGAGCGCCACCAGCACGGTGGCGGCATTGGAGGAGCCACCGCCCAGGCCGCCGCCCATCGGCAGGCGCTTATCGATACTGATATCGGCGCCGCTGCCCGCCGGCAGGCGATCGCTTTCGCTGGCGGCATGCATCAGCAGACGCGCGGCGCGAACGATCAGATTCTCCTCGTCGGGCACGCCGGCCACCGGCGTCAGCAGGCGCAGTTGGCCGTCAGTACGCGGTTCGATGGTCAACGTATCGCCGTAATCGAGAAACTGAAACAGCGTTTGCAGGGTATGGTAACCATCGGCCCGCTGGCCGGTGATATATAAAAACAGATTCAGTTTTGCAGGAGAGGGCCAGCGGGTCATCATTTCACGATCCAGTTATCCATCTTCAGCTTGATGCGCTGAGCGCCATTGTTCAGCTCGACATTGGACGGTAGGGCTGGCTGGGTATCGCTGGTGTAGCCGCCGTAGGTCACGTGCCAGGTTTTGCCGTTTTGCGTATAGTTCAGTTCACGCAGACGGTACCGATCGTCCAGCGAATAGTCGGTGGCGTCGCCCGGCAGGCCGATAATCCACTGGCGCAGGCTGTTCAACGGGATCGGCATCCCGGTCAGACGGCCAATCATCTCTTCGGCATCAGTGGCGGTATAGGTCTGGCCTTTGTTATCGATCAGCTGCACGCTGCCCGGCTGCGCGGTCAGCGACAGCTCGGTGCTGCCCAGCGGGTTGGTCAGCAGCAGGCGATAGCGGTCCTGGCCGGTTTGCTGCCAGAAGAAGCGGGCATAGACTTTTTGCTCATCGGAAAGATAGGCAAACGCCCCGCGGGTCTGGAACTGATTGAGGCTGCGGACAGCCTGCTGGTGCTGACGCCACTGCGGCGAATCCGGGCTTTTGCCAGGCCCTTGCGGCGTATGAAGAGAACAGGCGGTGAGGACGAGGCTGGCCAGCGGCAGCAGGCGGAACAGTCGATTCATAATGATGACAAATCCTTGATGTCTACAGGGAAAAACGGCGACAGGGAACAGCGGGCCGATTTGTGTAGCAGGTTACATTTATAACCCTTAATGCTAGCGTCGCCGGGCGATAGCGTCTACGTTCAAGTTGTCTGAAATCAAAAAATTAACCTTAATGGCGGTCTTGCTTTAACTATTACTCCAAAAGGGGAGCCTCTCTTTTATTGATTACGCGCATCCTGTATGATGCACTCAGACTAACCTTAGCAACGCTGGTACTACTCCCTCACAATGACCCTTTTAGCTCTTGGCATCAATCACAAAACAGCTCCGGTCGCCCTGCGAGAACGCGTCACGTTTTCGCCGGAAACGCTCGATAAGGCGCTGGAGAGCTTGCTGGCTCAGCCGATGGTGCAGGGTGGGGTGGTGCTGTCGACCTGCAACCGCACGGAACTCTATCTCAGCGTCGAAGAGCAGGATAACCTGCAGGAAGCGCTGATCCGCTGGCTGTGCAACTACCACGGCCTCAACGAAGAAGACCTGCGAAAAAGCCTTTACTGGCACCAGGATAATGACGCCGTCAGCCATCTGATGCGCGTCGCCAGCGGCCTCGATTCGCTGGTGCTGGGCGAGCCGCAGATCCTCGGCCAGGTGAAAAAAGCCTTCGCCGACTCCAGCCGCGGCCATCTTAACGTCAGCGAGCTGGAGCGGATGTTCCAGAAATCCTTTTCAGTGGCTAAGCGCGTGCGTACCGAAACCGATATCGGCGCCAGCGCGGTCTCTGTGGCTTTCGCCGCCTGTACCCTGGCGCGGCAAATCTTTGAATCGCTCTCCAGCGTCACCGTGTTACTGGTCGGCGCCGGGGAAACCATTGAGCTGGTAGCGCGCCATCTTCGCGAACATCACGTGCGCAAAATGGTGATCGCCAACCGCACCCGTGAACGCGCCCAGGCGCTGGCGGAGGAAGTGGGCGCCGAGGTGATAGCCCTCAGCGATATCGACGAACGGCTGAAAGAGGCCGACATCATTATCAGCTCCACCGCCAGCCCGCTGCCGATCATCGGCAAAGGCATGGTGGAGCGTGCGCTTAAGGCGCGGCGTAACCAGCCGATGCTGCTGGTGGATATCGCCGTCCCGCGCGACGTTGAACCAGAGGTCGGCAAACTGGCTAACGCCTACCTCTACAGCGTCGACGATTTGCAAAACATTATTCAGCATAACCTGGCGCAGCGTAAGGCTGCCGCGGTGCAGGCGGAATCGATCGTCGAGCAGGAAACCAGCGAATTTATGGCCTGGCTGCGCGCGCAGAGCGCCAGCGAGACCATTCGCGAATACCGTTCTCAGTCTGAGCAGGTCCGTGAGGAGCTGACGGCGAAAGCGCTGGCCGCGCTGGAGCAGGGCGGTGATGCCCAGGAAATTATGCAGGATCTGGCGCGCAAGCTCACTAACCGCCTGATCCACGCGCCAACCAAATCTCTTCAGCAGGCCGCCCGTGACGGGGACGACGAACGTCTGCATATTCTGCGCAACAGCCTCGGGCTGGAATAGCGCACCTTTCTCTTATTTTCAGGACAGGGTGAATTCACGCCTATGAAGTCTTCTATTGTTGCCAAACTGGAAGCGTTGTACGAGCGCCATGAAGAAGTGCAGGCGCTGCTCGGCGATGCCGCGACGATTGCCGATCAGGATAAATTCCGCGCGCTGTCGCGGGAGTATGCTCAACTGAGCGATGTGGCGCGCTGCTATACCGACTGGCGTCAGGTGCAGGAGGATATTGAAACCGCGCAGATGATGCTCGACGATCCGGAAATGCGCGAAATGGCGCAGGAAGAGCTGCGTGACGCCAAAGAAAAAGGCGACCAGCTGGAGCAACAGCTGCAGGTTCTCCTCCTGCCGAAAGATCCTGATGACGAGCGTAACGCCTTCGTGGAAGTGCGCGCCGGGACCGGCGGCGACGAAGCAGCGCTGTTTGCCGGCGATCTGTTCCGCATGTACACCCGTTACGCAGAATCGCGCCGCTGGCAGGTAGAGATCCTCAGCGCCAACGAAGGTGAGCACGGCGGCTTTAAAGAGGTGATCGCCAAGATCAGCGGCGACGGCGTTTACGGTCGGCTGAAATTTGAATCCGGCGGCCATCGCGTGCAGCGTGTGCCGGCCACCGAATCGCAGGGGCGGATCCACACCTCCGCCTGTACGGTGGCGGTGATGCCGGAGCTGCCGGAAGCCGAAATGCCGGACATTAACCCGGCGGATCTGCGCATCGATACCTTCCGTTCCTCCGGGGCAGGCGGTCAGCACGTTAACACCACCGACTCGGCTATCCGCATTACCCACCTGCCCACCGGCATCGTGGTGGAGTGCCAGGACGAGCGTTCTCAGCATAAAAACAAAGCCAAGGCGCTGTCGGTGCTGGGCGCGCGCATCCGCGCCGCCGAAGTGGCCAAACGTCAGCAGGCGGAAGCCTCCACGCGCCGCAACCTGCTGGGCAGCGGCGACCGCAGCGACCGCAATCGCACCTATAACTTCCCGCAGGGCCGCGTGACCGACCACCGCATCAACCTGACGCTCTACCGTCTGGATGAGGCGATGGAGGGCAAACTCGACATGCTGATTGAGCCGATTGTCCAGGAACATCAGGCCGATCAGCTGGCGGCGCTGTCCGAGCAGGAATGATGACCTTTCAGGCCTGGCTGCAGCAGGCGATCGCCCGCCTGGCGGAGAGCGACAGCCCGAGACGCGACGCCGAGATCTTGCTGGGACACGTTACCGGCCGGGCGCGAACCTGGATTTTGGCCTTCGGTGAAACGACGCTCTCTGCTGACGAGGCGGCGAGGCTGGAGGCGCTCCTGGTGCGACGCCAGCGCGGGGAACCTATTGCTCATCTGGTCGGGCAGCGCGAGTTTTGGTCGCTGCCGCTGTTCGTCTCCCCGGCGACGCTGATCCCCCGCCCGGATACCGAATGTCTGGTAGAGCAGGCGCTGGCGCGTCTGCCAACCGCGCCGTGCCGTATTCTCGACCTCGGCACCGGGACCGGCGCCATTGCCCTGGCGCTGGCCAGCGAACGTCCGGACTGTGAGGTCACCGCGGTGGACGTGATGCCGGACGCCGTGGCGCTGGCGTTGCGCAATGCCGAACATCTGGGCATCGCTAACGTGACGATAAGTCAAAGCGACTGGTTTAGCGCGCTGGCCGGGCAGCGCTTCGCCACGATCGTCAGCAATCCCCCCTATATCGACGCCGCCGACCCGCATCTCGCCGAAGGCGATGTGCGCTTTGAGCCGTTGACGGCGCTGGTCGCAGGCGACCAGGGGCTGGCCGATCTGGCGCATATCATCCGCGAGGGACGGCAGTATCTGCAGCCCGGCGGTTGGATGCTGCTGGAGCATGGCTGGACTCAGGGCGAGGCGGTTCGCGCGCTGTTCCGCGAAGCGGGCTATCTGGACGTCGCGACCTGTCGCGACTATGGCGACAATGAGCGTCTGACCCTCGGACGTTTACCCGACATGGAGAATGTTGGCTGATGAACTTATTCACGGCTGTCCTCTACCTGCACATTGCCACAGTGGCGGTGTCGGTAGGATTGTTCGTTTTACGTTACTGGTGGATGTATCACCAGAGCCCGCTGCTGAACCAGCGGTGGGTGCGAATTGCGCCGCACTGCAGCGATACGCTGCTGTTTCTCAGCGGCGCAGGGTTAATGGCGATAACGCACTACCTGCCGTTCACAGAAGACGGCGCATGGCTGACTGAAAAGCTGTTTGGCGTTATCATTTACATCGCATTAGGTTTTATCGCGTTGGGCCGTCGTCGTCCGCGCAGCCAGCAGAGCCGCTTTATCGCGTTCCTGCTGGCGCTGGTGGTGTTGTTTATCATCATTCAACTCGCCATCACAAGAATACCGATACTGGGGTAGGTCATGGGGTCATTAGCGGATTTCGAATTTAACAAAGCGCCATTGTGTGATGGCATGGTCCTCATTTCTGAACAGGTCCGCGACGATTTTCCGTCGCGTTTTGTCGAGGAAGAGCTGCAGCGATTGCTGCGCCTCGCGCAGGAGGAGATTGCGCCGTCGTGGGACCAGGAGCGCCAGATAGAACGATTGCTGGAGCTGTTTTATGACGAGTGGGGCTTTGGCGCCTCGCAGGGCGTGTATCGTCTTTCCGACGCGCTATGGCTGGATAAAGTGCTGGTTAACCGCCAGGGGAGCGCGGTGTCGTTAGGCGCGATCCTGCTGTGGATCGCCCAGCGCCTGGCGCTGCCGGTGGTGCCGGTGATCTTCCCGACCCAGATGCTGCTGCGTGCGGACCCGGAAACCAGCGAAGAGATGTGGCTGATTAATCCGTTTAACGGCGAGACCCTCGACGAGCATACCCTGGAGGTATGGCTGAAGGGCAACATCGGGCCGGTGGCGGAACTGTTTAATGAAGATCTCGACGAAGCGGATAACGCCGAGGTGATCCGCAAGCTGCTGGACACCCTGAAGTCGGCGCTGATGGAAGAGCGGCAGATGGAGCTGGCCCTGCGCGCCAGCGAAGCGCTGCTGCAGTTTAATCCGGAAGATCCGTATGAGATCCGCGACCGCGGGCTGATATACGCCCAGCTGGACTGCGATCACGTGGCGCTGTTGGATCTGAGCTATTTCGTTGAGCAGTGCCCGGAGGATCCGATCAGCGAGATGATCCGCGCGCAGATCAACACGATTTCGCATAAACAAATTACATTGCATTAGTCTGGAACCATTCCGGTTACACCCTGATAAGGCGAACTTATGAAACAAAAAGTGGTTAGCATTGGTGATATCAACGTAGCGAACGACCTGCCGTTCGTGCTGTTCGGCGGGATGAACGTGCTGGAGTCGCGCGACCTGGCGATGCGTATCTGCGAACATTATGTCACCGTTACGCAGAAGCTTGGTATTCCCTACGTATTCAAAGCCTCCTTTGATAAAGCCAACCGTTCCTCCATCCACTCCTATCGTGGGCCGGGTCTGGAAGAAGGGATGAAGATTTTCCAGGAGCTGAAGCAGACCTTTGGCGTGAAAATCATCACCGACGTTCATGAAGCCAGCCAGGCGCAGCCGGTAGCTGACGTGGTGGACGTGATCCAGCTTCCGGCTTTCCTCGCGCGCCAGACTGACCTGGTGGAAGCGATGGCGAAGACCGGGGCGGTGATCAACGTCAAGAAGCCGCAGTTCGTCAGCCCGGGTCAGATGGGCAACATCGTCGATAAGTTTATCGAAGGGGGTAACGACAAAGTAATCCTCTGCGACCGCGGCGCGAACTTCGGTTACGACAACCTGGTCGTGGATATGCTTGGCTTCGGCGTGATGAAGAAAGCCTCCAACAACTCGCCGGTCATTTTCGACGTCACCCACGCGCTGCAGTGCCGCGACCCGTTTGGCGCAGCCTCCGGCGGTCGTCGTGCGCAGGTGAGCGAGCTGGCCCGCGCCGGTATGGCGGTAGGTATCGCCGGTCTGTTTATTGAAGCGCATCCGGATCCGGACCACGCGAAATGCGACGGCCCGTCCGCGCTGCCGCTGGATAAACTGGAGCCGTTCCTCAAACAGATGAAAGCGATTGACGATCTGGTGAAAAGCTTCGACGAGCTGGATACCAGCAAGTAAGCCTGACTGCATCAGTAAAAAAGCCTGCCGGCGTCAAAACCGGCAGGCTTTTTTTCGCCCGGACTCCGCCGGGTGGGAAAACGGGGTCAGGCGAAAATGGTCATCAGATAGGCGGCGAACAGCGCCATGTGGGCCGCGCCGTTCAGCACATTGGTGCGTCCGGTGGAGAAGGAGATATGGCACAGCACCAGCGAGGCGACCATCACCACCATCTCCGGGGCGCCAAGGCCAAAGCGCAGCTCATTGCCGGTCAGGAAGGCGATGAGGGTGACCACCGGGACCGTCAGCGAGATGGTGGCCAGCACAGAGCCGAAAAACAGATTCATCGCCCGCTGTACCTGATTGTTGAGCACCGCTTTCAGGGCGCCAAGGCCTTCCGGCGACAGGATCAGCAGAGCCACCAGGAAGCCGGTAAAGGCCACCGGGGCATTCATGCTGGTCAACAGCGTTTCCAGCGGGTTAGCGTTCATTTTGGTAACCGCGATCACTGCCACCAGGTGCACCAGCAGCCAGGCGGTATGCCACCCGCTGCTGTGGGCGGACGGTTTACCGTGGTGCGGGTCGTCATCGTCGCTGTCGTCTTCATGCTCATAAACAAACAGGCTCTGATGGGTTTTGGTCTGAATAAGCAGGAAAACGCCGTACATGGCCGCCGAAATTACCGCCACCAGCAGCGATTGCCCGGTGCTGAAGTTCGCGCCCGGCAGCGCCATCGGAAAGACCAGCACGATAATCGCTAGCGGAAACAGGGCGATAAGATACTGCTTAATGCCGAACAGATTCATATATTGGGTGGCGAATTTACGCCCGCCCAGCAGCAGAGAGAAACCGACCAGACCGCCGGTGACGATCATAATAATGGAGTAGAGGGTATCCCGCATCAAGGTCGGCGCGGCGTCGCCGGTGGCCATTAAGGCAGAGATCAAACTGACCTCAAGGATAACCACCGACAGGCTTAAAATCAGGGAGCCATAGGGTTCGCCCAGGCGGTGGGCGAGGACGTCGGCGTGGCGGACCACGCTGAAGGCGCTGCTCAAAATGCCGACCAGCGCGAGGATATTGATCGCGATAACCACTGGCAGTGACTGGCTGCTGCCCCAGAAAAACAGCACCGCCAGCGCCAGCACCGGAAAGACGAGGGAAGACTCCTTATGGCGGGTTTTTACCGCCTCATGTGCATGGGTCATGAACCATCTCCATTTATGCAGGTGTTATAATTATAAAAACGTAGGGCGGTAAAGTAACAGATCTTGCTAAATTACCGCTGGTTTTTTACTTAAATTTACGGGTATCGATGGATATCTTGATTAGTTTATTATAATTTATGTTTACTTATATTTAGTTCTTATTATTCAAATAATTACTAAAATAATTTTTCTACTCATTTTGACCTTGATAGCCAGCCGAATGCGTACCAGGCTTAAACTTAATGCTCAAACAGGAGGTCAGTATGCCCTATCGCAGTAAACAAGAACTCCCCGACAGCGTTCAGCATGTACTGCCTGCCCATGCGCAGGAAATTTATAAAGAAGCGTTTAACAGCGCCTGGGATCAATATAAAGATAAAGACGAGCGGCGCGATGACGCCAGCCGCGAAGAGACGGCGCACAAAGTCGCCTGGGCGGCGGTGAAGAACAGCTATGAGAAAGGCGATGATGATAAGTGGCATAAGAAAAAATAATCGCTGACGCCGCTTTTTCGCTTGCCAGCGCCCCGCTGATTGCTTATTGAAAGATAAAGCTGGATAATATTTCAGCAATATTGACGGATGCATGAGACGAACGCCGGGAAGCGGGCAGTGGCGGAGGTAGTAAACAGTGTTAACTCGTGATTTCTTAATGAATGCGGATTGTAAGACAGCGTTTGGCGCTATTGAGGAATCGCTACTCTGGTCGGCAGAACAACGTGCAGCCTCGCTGGCGGCGACGCTGGCCTGCCGCCCGGATGATGGCTCAGTATGGATCTTTGGCTACGGTTCGCTTATCTGGAACCCGGCGCTCAATTATCGCGAGTCCTGCACCGGCACGCTGCCGGGCTGGCACCGCGCGTTTTGCCTGCGGTTGACCGCCGGGCGCGGTAGTGCCTGCCAGCCGGGACGCATGCTGGCTCTCAAAGAGGGCGGCCGAACCACCGGCGTCGCCTATCGTCTGCCTGACGACACGCTGGAGGAGGAGCTGACCCTGCTGTGGAAGCGGGAGATGATCACCGGCTGCTATCTGCCCACCTGGTGCAAGCTGGAGCTGGACGACGGACGGACGGTGAATGCCCTGGTGTTTATTATGGATCCGCGCCATCCACTGTTTGAACCGGATACCAGTGCCCAGGTTATCGCCCCGCTGATCGCCCGGGCCAGCGGGCCGCTCGGCACCAACGCCCAGTATCTGTTTTCGCTTGAGCAGGCGCTGCGCAAGCTGGGCATGCACGATGCCAGTCTCGATGACCTGGTGGCCAGCGTCCGCGCGCTGTTGGGCGAGAGTCCGACGCCGGGCCTGGCCTGAGCGCGCGCAAAAGAAAACGCCCGGCATGACTGGGCGTCCGATTGCTGACCAGTAAGGAAAAAGCGTGATTTTTCCTTACTGGTGGTTATCAGCCGAAAATCAATAAATTGATTTTCCTTGTTATTTTTCTGGTGCAATCTGCAAGTACAATGATTGCATGAGGTTTGTCATGAATCTCACGCCCGGCATGACCGGGCGTGTGTTCTGGCAGTGACGGTCAGGCCGGCACGTAGCTGATGGAGTGCTCCAGCGACTGGCTGTGACTGTCGATAAGCACGTTCCAGGTGCCGCTGTAGGGCACCGTCAGATACGCGCTGTCCCGATCCTGCACGCTCAGAATATCCGCATGACTGTCGCCCGGGACCTTCGCGCTCATCAGATGAATATGGCAGCGCTCTGAGCACCGCACCACCAGCGTGTCACCACCAAATAACGTCAAACTTGCTTTAACCATCGCCATTTTATACCCCGTTTCTGTCCCGCTACAGCATCCTGCCCACCCAGTCCTCGCGTGATATTGTTCACACTTTGCTCTGTGCATCACACCAAACGGCGCGGGTCGGGATGCTGATTTTGATCAAAAAAAGGGATAAAGATTAAACAAA
This sequence comes from Klebsiella sp. P1927, assembly GCF_018204675.1. Classification (NCBI taxonomy): domain Bacteria; kingdom Pseudomonadati; phylum Pseudomonadota; class Gammaproteobacteria; order Enterobacterales; family Enterobacteriaceae; genus Klebsiella; species Klebsiella sp. P1927. The sequence goes on from NZ_CP073377.1 coordinate 1,839,220, forward strand.
AATGACGTTGTTCCTGAAAGCATTCAGCTAACGTTTTTTTTACCTCTGCAGGCGGCGAAACCTGATATTTCCTGCCGTTTGGCGCCCCAGATTCAGAAGGTCAGCACTTTATCTGCCGCCAGGGTCCACTGGGCCAGCTCAACGAGAGTGCCAACCTCCACGCCGTCAACCAGCGGCAGTGCGCTGACCCCGCGGCCGTCCGCGCAGGTTTTACACAGCTTCACGGGAACCTGCTGGGCGGTGAGGATCTCCAGCATCTGCTGCACATTATACCCTTCTGCCGGCTTCTGCCCCCGCAGCCCGGCGGTGACGGCGTCGGACATCAGAAACAGCTTGAGATCGAGGTCGGACTGCTGCTCGCGCAGGGCAATGGCCAGGCGCAGGCTGTTGAACAGGGATTCGCTGCCGTAGGCGGCGCCGTTGGCGATGATCACAATACGTTGCATACAAACTCCTTCTTAAAGGCACGGTTATTGCTTTAGGCAGTATAAAGCGTTAACCCGGAGGAGGGGTATGAATAATACGACTGGTCATGCGCACGATGCGACGGCCTGGCTGCAGCTGGCGCGTCGCCTGCAAAAACAACAGCTTCAGCAGCTTAGCCAACTGGGGGAACTGGCCAGCCAGCTCAGCGCGCTGGTGCATATGCTGCAGTGTGAGCGCGGGGCGTCGAATATCTATCTTTGCTCGGGCGGCTTGCTGTATACAGCGGAGTGTCGGGCGGGAGGGGCGCTGGTTGACGAGCGGCTAGCCCTGTTTTATGCCAGCCTCGAACGGGCGCGCGCGGTAGCCGGCAGCGCGCTGTGCTGGCGTATCGCCAGAGCGCTTGACGAGCTGGCGCAGCTCCCGGCACTACGCGCGCAGATCGGCCGCCGGCAAATTGCCGCTGAAGCCGCGACGGAGCAGTTCAGCCGCGTCATCCGCCATCTGCTGAACATCGCCCCGCAGCTCAATGACAGCATTGACGATCCGCCGGTGGCTGGTCGGATGGTCGCCCTGTACAGCTTTATGCAGGGAAAAGAGCTGGTGGGCCAGGAGCGCGCGCTGGGAGCATTGGGCTTTACCCGCGGCGAGTTCAGCGACAGCCTGCGCCAGCAGCTGGTGGACCGTATTGACGGTCAGCAGCCCTGCTTCGACAGCTTTCAGGCGCTGGGCAGCCCGGCGACCGTCCAGTTGTTCAGAACCCAGTGCCACGCCGGTCTGGATATTGAACAGCTGCGGCGGATCGCCTGTACCCGCCAGCCGGCTGCCGACGGCGGGGAAACGGCGCTGCGCTGGTTTGGTCTGCAAACCCAACGGCTTGAGCAACTGCGCGAAGTGGAAGAGCAACTGATCGACGATCTGCTGGATGCCACCGACGCGCTGTTAGCAGACGACGCGCCTGGCTGGCAGGCCGGAGAGGAAGACGATAGCGTGACGCCACGGCTCGATAAACAGCTACTGCCGCTGGTGCGCCAGCAGGCCTATGAGCTGCAGCAGCTCTCCAGCCAGCTGGCCTCGCTGAAAGACGCGCTCGAAGAGCGCAAGCTGATCGAAAAAGCGAAAAGTCTGCTGATGACGCACCAGGGAATGCAGGAGGAGCAGGCCTGGCAGACGCTGCGCAAGATGGCCATGGACAAAAATCAGCGCATGGTTGAGATAGCCCGCGCGCTGCTGATGGTGAAGGCGATTTGGCCGCTAACACCAAAGGAGTAGATGCACAATCGATGGGCATTCTTTGCCTGCCGGCGGTGCACTTTTAGGTGAAAAACCGGCCAGCGTTGGGAAAAAGCCCGCCAGCGCGCTATTGCCAAAGCTGGCATCCCGTTTGCATTACTTATTAAGTGAATAAAAGTCCGGGCAACGAACCAATGGCGGTTCGGGTGTCCGTGGATAAAGGCGTCCTGCAGTGCGTATGCACTGTCGGGCGCTTTTTTTTTTGCGCATGGTGGAGCGGATATGGGCGACAAATTTTCAATTTCCCGGCGGCGCTTGCTGCAGGCAGGGGCCGCGCTGGGCGGCGCGATGCTGCTGCCGGGCGTGATGCAGGCCGCCTGGGCCGGCGGCTCGGACAAACCGGAGCAAACCCGCGTGCGGGTCGGATTTATTCCGCTGACCGATTGCGCGCCGCTGGCCATCGCCGCGGCGAAGGGGTTTGACCAAAAATATGGCATCACCCTGGTGGCGAGTAAGGAAGCCAGCTGGGCGGCGGTGCGCGACAAGCTGGTGGCCGGCGAGCTGGACGCGGCGCATATTCTCTATGGCCTGCTGTACGGCCTCGAACTGGGGATCGCCAGCAAGCCGCAGGCGATGGCCAATCTGATGACCCTCAACCGCAATGGCCAGGCGATTACCCTCTCCAGCGAGCTGCAGGAGAAAGGGGTGACCGACCTCGGCGGGCTGAAGCGGCTGATCGACCGCAGCGCGCCGGGCAGTTACACCTTCGCCCATACCTTTCCTACCGGCACCCATGCCATGTGGCTTTACTACTGGCTGGCGAGCGCCGGCATCGATCCCTTCAACGATGTGCGCACCGTCGTGGTGCCGCCGCCGCAGATGGTGATGAACATGCGCATCGGCAATATGAGCGGCTTTTGTGTCGGCGAGCCGTGGAACGCCCGCGCTATTAACGACCGTATCGGCTTCACCGCGGCCACTTCCCAGGATATCTGGCCCGAGCATCCGGAAAAGGTGCTGGGCACCCGTCGCGACTGGGTGGAACGCAACCCGAACACCGCCCGCGCGCTGGTGGCGGCCCTGATGGAGGCGCAGCGCTGGATCGCCGCCTCGCCGGAGAACACCCGGGAGACGGCCCGCCTGCTCGCCAGACGCGGCTGGCTCAATACCAAGGAGCAATACCTCACCGGCCGGATGCTTGGAGAGTATGACAACGGCCTTGGCCGCCGCTGGCAGGATGCCCATCCGATGCGCTTCTGGGCCGGGGGCGAGGTGAGTTTCCCGTGGCTGTCGGACGGGATGTGGTTCCTCACCCAGTTCCGCCGCTGGGGGTTGCTGAAGCAGGCTCCGGATTACCTCGCGGTGGCGTCGCGCATTAACCGCATCGATGTCTGGCAGGCTGCCGCCCAGGCGGTAGGAGGGATCAGCGCGCCGGCAGCCAGGATGCGCAGCAGCACACTAATGGACGGGACGGTCTGGAACGGGTCCGACCCGGAAGGCTACGCCCGCCATTTCTCTATTCAACGTAAGGGGGCATGAGATGAAGCAGGCACAACGTAAGCAACCGGTCGTCAGCGTGGACAACGCACCTGGCGAAGTGATTATCCTGCCGCCGGTGCAGGTCCGGCGCACCACGCCGACCGTCACGCGCTGGCTGCGTGAGCTCACCCAGCGCCTGCTGCCCCCGCTGTTGGGGCTGGGAGTGCTGCTGCTGGCCTGGCAGCTGGCGGCGATGCATAGCAAAGGCTTTCCCACGCCGCTGAGCACGCTGGACTCGGCGCTGACCCTGTTTGCCGATCCGTTCTATCAGGACGGGCCCAATGACATGGGCATCGGCTGGAACGTGCTGGCCTCCCTGCAGCGCGTGGCGGTGGGCTTCGGCCTGGCGGCGCTGGCGGGCATTCCGCTGGGGTTTTTGATCGGCCGTTCGCTGTTCTTCGCCCGCATGTTTAATCCGCTGATTGCTCTGCTGCGCCCGGTCAGCCCGCTAGCCTGGCTGCCGATTGGCCTGCTGCTGTTCCAGAAGGCGGAGCCGGCTTCCAGCTGGACCATTTTTATCTGCTCCATCTGGCCGATGGTGATCAACACCGCGGAGGGTGTGCGGCGGATCCCGCAGGACTATCTCAACGTCGCCCGCGTCCTCCAGCTCTCGGAGTGGACGGTGATGCGCAAAATCCTCTTTCCGGCGGTGCTGCCGGCGGTGCTTACCGGCGTGCGCCTCTCCATCGGCATCGCCTGGCTGGTGATCGTGGCGGCGGAAATGCTTACCGGCGGGCTGGGGATCGGCTTCTGGATCTGGAACGAGTGGAACAACCTCAATGTGGAAAACATCATCATCGCCATCGTCATTATCGGCGTCGTCGGCCTGCTGCTGGAGCAGGGCCTGATGCTGCTCGCTCGCCGCTTTAGCTGGCAGGAAAAATAAGGAGCCAACATGAAACCATTAATTCAGGTGCAGGCCGTCAGCCAACGCTTCAACACCGCCAGCGGCGAGTTCCTGGCGCTGCAGAATGTCTCCTTCGATATCGTCGAAGGGGAGACCATTAGCCTTATCGGCCACTCGGGTTGCGGAAAATCGACCCTGCTGAACCTGATCGCCGGGATCACCACCCCTACCGAGGGCGGACTACTGTGTGATAACCGGGAAATCGCCGGTCCCGGGCCGGAGCGGGCGGTGGTTTTCCAGAACCACTCGCTGCTGCCGTGGCTGAGCTGTTTCGACAATGTGGCGCTGGCGGTGGATCAGGTGTTCCGTCGCACCATGAGCAAGAGTGAGCGCCGGGAGTGGATCGAACACAACCTGGCGCGCGTACAGATGGGTCATGCGCTGCACAAACGTCCCGGGGAGATCTCCGGCGGCATGAAGCAGCGGGTGGGTATCGCCCGGGCGCTGGCGATGAAGCCGAAAGTGCTGCTGCTTGATGAGCCCTTCGGCGCCCTGGACGCGCTGACCCGCGCCCACCTCCAGGACACGGTGATGCATATCCAGCAGGAGCTCAATACCACCATCGTCATGATCACCCACGACGTTGATGAAGCGGTGCTGCTCTCGGATCGGGTGCTGATGATGACCAACGGTCCGGCGGCGACGGTCGGCGAGATCCTCTCGGTCGATCTGCCGCGTCCGCGCCACCGCGTTCAGCTGGCGGACGACAGCCGGTATCACCATCTGCGCCAGCAGATCCTCCATTTCCTGTATGAAAAACAGCCGAAAGCGGCGTAAGGAGGCGGTCATGACGCGGCGACTGGTGGTGATCGGTAACGGCATGGCGGCCACCCGGCTGGTGCAGCGGCTGGTTGAGCGCGACCCCGCGCGGTTTGCCATTACCGTCGTCGGCGACGAGCCGCACCCGGCCTATAACCGCATTCAGCTCTCGCCGCTGCTGGCAGGTGAAAAAACGGCGGCGCAGATCCCGTTGCTGCCGGCGGAGTGGTACACCCGGCACGGGGTGTGCCTGCGGTCTGGCGAGGCGGTCGATGAAGTCGATATTCAGCAACGGCGGCTGCGCATCGCGGAAACCTGGCTGCCGTGGGATGAGCTGGTGTTCGCCACCGGTTCGCGGCCCTTTATCCCGCCGCTGCCGGGCATTGATCGTCCGCAGGTTATGCCCTTCCGCACCCTGGCGGACGTGGAACGTATTCTGGCGATACCCGGCCCGGCGGTGGTGATTGGCGGTGGGGTGCTGGGGGTGGAAGCGGCGGCGGCGCTGCGTCGTCACGGCGGAGAGGTCACTCTTCTGCATCGCGGCAGCGGATTAATGGCGCCGCTGACCGACGCTTTTGCCGCCGATGAGCTCAGGCAGCAGCTTGAAGCGCGCGGCATTCGCTGCGTGCTGGAGTGCAGCATCGCCGCCATCGACGCCGATGGCGTGCGGCTGGCGGACGGGCGCGTATTCCGCGCCGCCAGAGTGGTGCTGGCTACCGGCGTGCAGCCCGACAGCCGTCTGGCGGCGCAGTCCGGCGTGCTGTGCCAGCGGGGGATCGTGGTCGACCGTCAGATGGCCTCCTCGCTGCCGGGGATCAGCGCCATCGGCGAATGTTGCGAAATTGACGGCCAGACCTGGGGGCTGGTGGCTCCCTGCCTGCGTCAGGCCGAGGTGCTGGCGGATCGCCTGTGCGGCGCCCCCGGCGAGGGCTTTGTCTGGCAGGACGCCGGGACCCGCCTGAAGGTCACCGGCATTGAATTCTTTTGCGCTGGCGAGCAGCAGGCCGGCGAACAGGATGACATTTATACCAGCTGGGACCCCATCGACCGCCACTATCGCCGCCTGCTGCTGCGCGATGGCCGCCTGCGCGGCGTGCTGCTGATGGGCGACTGCACCGCCGCCGCCGCGCTCACCGCGCGCCTGGAAAGCGATGAGCCTGCCACCGTGGACTGGCTTTTTGACCCCTCTTCAACGCAGCCGCAGGCTGCAGGAATAATGACGATGACGAAACCTGTATTAGTGCTGGTGGGACATGGCATGGTCGGCCACCATTTTCTCGAGCAATGCGTGAGCCGCAATCTGCATCAGCAATATCGAATCGTGGTGTTTGGCGAAGAGCGTTATCCCGCCTACGACCGGGTACATCTCTCCGAGTATTTTGCCGGACGCAGCGCCGAGTCGCTGTCGCTGGCGGCCGGGGACTTCTTTATTGAACATGGTATTGAACTCCGCCTCGGCGAGGCGGTGGCGACCATCGACCGCGAAGCACGGCTGGTACGGGACGCCGAGGGGCATGAAATCCACTGGGATAAACTGGTGCTGGCGACCGGCTCGTATCCCTTTGTTCCGCCAATCCCCGGTAACGATCTCGCGGGGTGTTTTGTCTACCGCACTCTTGACGATCTCGACCGTATCGCCGCCCATGCCGCCGCGGCGAAGAGCGGGGTGGTTATCGGCGGCGGGCTGCTCGGGCTGGAGGCGGCCAACGCCCTGAAACAGCTGGGGCTGGAGACGCAGGTGGTGGAGTTTGCCCCGAACCTGATGGCCGTCCAGCTGGATAACGGCGGGGCGGCGATGCTCCGGGAGAAGATCGTCGCCCTCGGCGTGGGGGTGCATACCAGCAAAGCGACCACCGCCATCGTGCGCGAGGCCGACGGCCTGCGGCTGAACTTTGCCGACGGCGGCGCGTTGCGGACCGACATGGTGGTCTTCTCGGCGGGGATCCGCCCGCAGGACGCGCTGGCCCGCGGCTGCGCGCTGCAGGTGGGCGAACGCGGGGGAATTCACATCGACGGCCAGTGCCGCACCTCTGACCCGGACGTGCTGGCGATAGGCGAATGCGCCCTGTGGGACAATAAAATTTACGGTCTGGTGGCGCCGGGCTATCAGATGGCGCGCATCGCCGCGGCCACTCTCGCAGGAGAGGACGCCTGCTTTAGCGGCGCCGACATGAGCACCAAACTGAAGCTGCTGGGAGTCGACGTGGCCTCGTTTGGCGATGCGCAGGGGCGCACGCCGGGCTGTCAGAGCTATCAATGGACCGACGGTCCGCAGCAGATTTACAAAAAAATCGTCGTCAGTCAGGACGGCAAAGCCCTGCTTGGCGGCGTGCTGGTGGGGGATGCCAGCGACTATGCCACGCTGCTGCAGATGATGCTGAACGGCATGGCGCTGCCGCCGCGTCCGGAGAGTCTGATCCTGCCCGCGCTGGAGGGAGCCGCGCCGAAGGCGCTCGGCGTCGCGGCGCTGCCGGACAGCGCGCCGATCTGCTCCTGCCATAACGTCAGCAAAGGCGATATCTGCCAGGCGGTGAACAATGGGGCGAGGGATATGTCGGCGATAAAAAGCTGCACCAGAGCGGCTACCGGCTGCGGCGGCTGCAGCGCGCTGGTGAAACAGGTGATGGAGTATCAGCTGGCGGAGCAGGGCGTCGAAGTGAAAAAAGACGTCTGCGAACATTTCCCGTGGTCGCGCCAGGAGATCTACCACCTGGTGCGGGTTAACCATATCCATACCTTCGAGCAGTTGATTAGCCGCTACGGCCAGGGGCACGGCTGCGATGTCTGCAAACCGCTGGTGGCCTCGGTGCTGGCCTCCTGCTGGAACGAGTACCTGCTGAAGCCGGCGCACCTGCCGCTGCAGGATACCAACGACCGCTATTTCGCCAATATCCAGAAGGACGGGAGCTATTCGGTGGTGCCGCGGATGGCGGCAGGGGAAGTGACGCCGGACGGACTGATCGCCATCGGGCAGATCGCCAAACGTTACCAGCTCTACAGCAAAGTGACCGGCGGCCAGCGCATCGACCTGTTTGGCGCGCGGCTGGAACAGCTGCCGGCTATCTGGCGCGAGCTGGCCGACGCCGGGTTTGAAACCGGCCACGCCTACGGCAAGTCGCTGCGCACGGTGAAATCCTGCGTCGGCTCAACCTGGTGTCGCTACGGCGTGCAAGACTCCACCGGGCTCGCGGTACGGCTCGAGCATCGCTATAAAGGGCTACGCGCCCCGCACAAAATCAAGATGGCGGTCTCCGGATGCACCCGCGAATGCGCTGAAGCCCAGGGGAAAGATATCGGGGTGATTGCCACCGACAAAGGCTGGAATCTGTACGTCTGCGGCAACGGCGGGATGAAACCGCGTCACGCCGACCTGTTTGCCAGCGATCTCGACGAAGCGACGCTGATCCGCAGCATCGATCGTCTGCTGATGTTCTATATCCGTACCGCCGATCGCCTGCAGCGAACCAGCACCTGGATGGATAACCTGGAGGGCGGCGTCGCCTATCTGCGGCAGGTGGTGCTGGAAGATAGTCTTGGCATTGGCGAGGAGCTGGAGCAGGAGATGGCCCGGATCGTCGACAGCTACCAGTGCGAGTGGCAGACCACCCTCAACGATCCGCAGCGTCTGGCGCTGTTCCGCTCCTTCGTTAATAGCGACCAGCCCGACGAGGCTGTGCAGCGCCGCGATCTGCGCGGTCAGCCGCAGCCGCTGCTGACTGAGACGTTGCCCGAAGGCGAACTCCCATCCCGACCGTGGCAGGCGGTATGCGATCTTGACGCCATTCCGGCGCAGGCGGGGATCGGCGCCCGCTTAGGGGAGCGGCAGATTGCCCTGTTCCGCTTCGGCGAGCGGGTCTACGCCCTCGACAACCGCGAGCCGGGCAGCGCGGCCAACGTGCTGTCGCGTGGGCTGTTAGGGGACGTCGGCGGCGAGCCGGTGGTGATCTCCCCGCTGTACAAACAGCGGATACGCCTGCGCGACGGCTGGCCGTGCGACGGCGACGAACAGGCGGTACGCGCCTGGCCGGTGAAAGTAGAAAACGGCAAAGTGTGGGTGGGCAACCAGCAGCTGCTGGCCCGCGCGGAGGCCTCCTGATGAAGACCATCCGAACGACCTGCCCCTACTGCGGCGTAGGCTGCGGGGTGCTGGCGAGCGTGGACGACGCGGGGCAGGTGAGCGTGCGTGGCGACGATCAGCACCCGGCGAACCTCGGCCGTCTGTGCGTCAAAGGGGCCGCCTTAGGGGAGACCACGGGCCTGGCGGGGCGGCTGCTGACGCCGGAGGTCGACGGCCAGCAGGTAGCCTGGCCTCAGGCGCTGGCGGAAACCGCTGCGCGCCTGAGACAGATTATCGACCAGCACGGACCGCAAGCGGTGGCCTTTTACGCCTCCGGCCAGCTGTTAACCGAGGATTACTATGCCGCCAATAAGCTGATGAAAGGGTTTATCGGCGCGGCGAACATCGATACCAATTCACGGCTGTGCATGTCGTCAGCGGTCACTGGCTACAAGCGGGCCTTTGGCGCCGACGTGGTGCCCTGCAGCTACGATGATGTGGAAAACAGCGATCTGGTGGTGCTGGTCGGCTCGAACGCCGCCTGGGCGCATCCGGTGCTGTTCCAGCGGCTGGCGCAGGCGAAGCGGGATAATCCCCGATTGCGGATCGTGGCGATCGACCCCCGACGCACCGCTACCTGCGAGATCGCCGACCGCCATCTGGCGCTGGCCCCGGGAAGCGACGGCGGGTTGTTTGCGGGGCTGCTTAACGCCCTGGCTGAGGCAGGAGCCTGCGTCGATGGCTTTCGCGACGGCCCGCAGGCGCTGGCCGCCGCCCGCGGCTGGGACGTGGCGAGGGTGGCGGCCTTTTGCGGTCTGCCTGCCGATGAGGTGGCGGGATTCTATCGCGAGTTCATCGCCGCCCCGCGGGCGATCACCCTCTACACCATGGGAATCAATCAATCCGCCAGCGGCAGCGACAAATGTAACGCCATCATCAACGTCCATCTGGCCAGCGGGAAGTATGGCCGCCGCGGCTGCGGCCCCTTTTCGCTGACCGGTCAACCCAACGCCATGGGCGGCCGCGAAGTCGGCGGGCTGGCGACGATGCTGGCGGCGCACATGGATTTTGTGCCAGACGATCTGCAGCGGCTGGCCCGCTTCTGGGGGACGGAACGGCTGGCGCAGACCCCCGGGCTGACCGCCGTGGAGCTGTTTGCCGCCATTGGCCGCGGCGAGGTCAAAGCGGTCTGGATCATGGGTACCAACCCGGTGGTGTCGCTCCCTGACAGCCACGCGGTGAGCCAGGCGCTGGCCGCCTGTCCGCTGGTGATCGTCTCGGATGTCGCCGCCCAGACCGATACCGGACGTTTCGCCCACATCCGCTTTCCGGCGCTGGCCTGGGGCGAGAAGAATGGCACGGTCACCAACTCGGAGCGGCGGATATCCCGTCAGCGCAGCTTTCTGCCGCCGCCGGGGGAGGCGAAAGCGGACTGGTGGATCATCGCCAGAGTGGGCCAGGCGCTGGGGTATCGCGAGGCGTTTGCCTGGCAGCATCCGCATGACGTCTTCCGCGAGCATGCGGCGCTGTCCGGTTTCGAAAACGACGGCCAGCGGGCGTTTGATATCGGCGCGCTGGCGGATCTCAGCCGTGAGGCGTGGGACGCCATGCCGCCGGTGCGCTGGCCGGTCAGCCGCAGCGAGGTCGCCTGGGATATCACGCGCGGCTGGCATGGCGATGGCAGGCTGCGGATGGTGCCGGTGACGCCTCAACCGACCCGGGCGACAACCGATGCCTTTTATCCGCTGATCCTCAACAGCGGGCGGATCCGCGATCAGTGGCACACCATGACCCGTACCGGCGCAGTGCCGCGGCTGATGCAGCATATCGCGGAGCCAATGGTGGAGGTGGCGCCGCAGGATGCCGTTCGCTATCAGCTTCCCGCTGACGGGCTGGCGCGGATCTGGTCGCGGCATGGGGTGATGGTGGCGAAAGTGGCGATCAGCGAAGGGCAGCGCCCCGGCTCGCTGTTTGTTCCGATGCACTGGAACAACCAGTTTGCCCGTCAGGGGCGGGTGAATAACCTGCTGGCCGCCGTCACGGACCCGTATTCCGGCCAGCCGGAAAGTAAACAGGCGGCGGTGGCGATCGCCGCCTGGCAACCGGCCTGGCACAGCGAGCTTTTTTGCCGCGAACCGCTACCATTTCCTGCGGCCTGGCACTGGCGGCGGCGGGCGACGCCAGGCGTGCTGCACTACTCGCTGGCCGGGGAGGCATCTGCCCGACAGTGGCTCAGCGCGTGGTGCGCCCGGCGCGGCTGGCAGTTACAGGTGGCTGACGGCGGCGCGGTGTGGAACCTGCTGGCCTGGCATCAGGGAAGGCTGATGCTCGGCTGGTGGAGCGATGCGCGCGAGCCGGCGGTGGATTGCGCATGGATAAGCGCTGCCTTTGCCGCGCCGCCGTCCGATGCTGCCCAACGACATGCCTTGCTTAGCGGCCGACCGGGCGCCGCAGTCGCGCCGCGGGGGCGGATCGTCTGCAGCTGCTTTGGGGTGGGGGAATGGTCAATTAACGAGGCCATCGCCAGCGGCTGCGCCAGCGTCGGGGCGCTGGGTGGGAAGCTGAAATGCGGGACCAACTGCGGCTCTTGCGTGCCGGAGCTCAACGCGCTGCTGGCGGCGCAACGAACCCGGGCGTAACGGTGGCGCGCAGCGACGCCTCCGGTTGGGCGGCACCTTACCCAACCGGTTTCAGCTTATTCCTGGAATTGCCCACAGGGCTGCGGGAGCAGGGAAAAAACGATAAACTAACACTTCTATCCATTTTTGTGAGCTTGCGCAAACTCTGTTAATGCCTGTGTCGTTCCGTTTGTTGCCAACGTTGACCTTTCTCCTGCTGTTGCCGGGCGTTCCCGTCTGGGCGCTGACCGCCAGCGACACCACCCGCCCTGCGCAAGCGCAAGATCCGCTGCCCGATATGGGGATTGCTCCCCAGGTTGATGACGACGCCCGGCACTTTGCCGAAGTGGCGAAGAAGTTTGGCGAGGCCAGCATGAGCGACAATGGTCTGACGGCGGGTGAACAGGCGCAGCTGTTTGCCATCAGTAAAATCGGCAATGAAGTGAGTCATCAGCTGGAGAGTTGGCTCTCGCCGTGGGGCAACGCCAATGTCGACCTGCTGGTCGATAAAGAGGGGAAATTCACCGGCAGTAAAGGGAGCTGGTTCGTGCCGTTGCAGGATAACGACCGTTACCTGACCTGGAACCAGTACTCGGTGACCCGGCGCGAGCACGATCTGGTGGGCAACATCGGGCTTGGCCAGCGTTGGCGGGTCGGCGGTTGGCTGCTGGGCTATAACTCGTTTTACGATAAAGTGCTGAGCGAAAGCCTGGCGCGCGGCAGCGTTGGCGCCGAAGCGTGGGGAGAATATCTCCGCCTGTCGGCAAACTATTACCATCCGCTGGGCGACTGGCAGCTACGCGATAATCAGACTCAGGAGCAACGGATGGCCGCAGGGTATGACGTCACCGCCCAGGCGCGGCTGCCGTTCTACCAGCACATCAACACCAGCGTCAGCGTCGAACAATATTTCGGCGATAGCGTCGATCTGTTTCACTCCGGCACCGGCTACCATAATCCGGTGGCCGTCTCCGTTGGGCTCAATTACACCCCGGTCCCGCTGGTCACGGTGACCGCTAAGCATAAGCAGGGGGAAAATGGCGTCAGCCAGAACAATGTGGGCCTGAAGCTAAACTACCGCTTTGGCGTACCCCTTAAGCAGCAGCTTGCGGCAGACGAGGTGGCGATCAGCAACTCGCTGCGCGGGAGCCGCTTCGATAGTCCGGAGCGGGATAATCTGCCGGTGGTGGAGTATCGTCAGCGCAAAAATCTGACGGTCTATCTGGCCACGCCGCCCTGGGATCTGCAGTCCGGGGAGACGGTGCAGTTGAAGCTGCAGATCCATAGTCTGCATGGCATCAAGGCGCTGCACTGGCAGGGAGACACCCAGGCCCTCAGCCTGACGCCGCCGGTAGATGCCAGCAGCCCCGATGGCTGGAGCATCATTATGCCGGTGTGGAACAGTGAACCGGGCGCCGCGAACCGCTGGCGCCTGTCGGTGGTGGTGGAGGATAAACAGGGGCAGCGCGTCTCCTCCAATGAGATCGCCCTGGCGCTGACCGAGCCGCTGGTCAAGTTTACCACGCCAGGCGTCTCCTGGACGGACTCGCCTTAGAAGATTCGCTCCTGGTGGACCCACACCGCCGCTTCCACGCGGGATTTGAGCTTCATTTTCTTCAGCATGTGTTTTACGTGTACTTTGACGGTGCTTTCGGTGATATCCAGGCGACGGGCGATCATTTTGTTCGGCAGTCCCTGGGCTATCAGCTTGAGAATGTCGCGCTCGCGCGGGGTCAGCTGGCTGATGTCCCGATCGGAGGTGGCGCGGTTGGCGCGCAGGCTGGCGGCCAGCACCGGCGTTAACGCTTCGCTTAATACCATCTCTCCGGCGGCCGCCTGCTGCAGCGCTTTCAGCAGATCTTCCGGTTCCATGTCCTTCAGCAAATAGCCATCGGCGCCGCGCTTCAGGGCGGTGACAACGTCCTCTTCATGGTTGGAGACGCTGAAGACCACTACCCGGCCAGAAAGGGATTTCTCACGCAGCTTATCCAGCGTCTCCAGACCGTTCATGCCCGGCATATTAAGGTCCAGCAGGATCAGGTCAGGATCCAGCGACTCGGCCAGCTCAATACCTTGCGCGCCATTGCTGGCCTCGCCAATCACCTGGATGTCCGGCGCCATGCTGATCAACTGTTTCACGCCGGTGCGCAGCATCGGATGGTCGTCAATGAGAAGGATAGTTGCCCGTTCCTGTTGACTCATGAGGGTCTCCTTATTGGATGGAAAACGTTTTTTCCGGGATAAACGTGACGATCACTTCGGTTCCACCGGTTTCCCGGCGTCGTACCTGACAGTCACCGCGCAAGCTCTGGGCGCGATCCCGCATAATAATTAAACCGTAATGGTTACTCCGTTCGGCGTGGTCCGGTACGCCGCGGCCGTTATCCGCTACCACCAGACGAACCTGATTATCGCGTTGTGACACCGTCACGGTCACTTCGGTCGCGCTGGCATGCTTCAGAGCGTTGCTCAACGCTTCGCGAGCGATCTGCAGCAGGTGGATCGCCTGATGCGAGGGCACAAAGCGCGGCGGGAGCTGGTAATCAAGCTGCACCGTAAAGCCGAAGTGGGCGCTGTACTCCTGACAGCTGGACTCCAGCGCCGGGCGCAGCCCCGGCTCGGTCAACTGCAGGCGGAAGGTGGTTAACAGCTCCCGCAGCTGGGCCCACGAGGTATTCAGTTCGTTACGGATCTGCCCCAGCAGCTGGCGGCTTTCCGTCGGCAAGGCGTCGCCTTGCATCTGCAGACAGCTAACCTGCATCTTCATACAGGATAGCGACTGGGCGATGGAGTCGTGCAGCTCGCGGGCGATAGTGGCCCGTTCTTCCATGACGATCAGCTGCTGCTGCTTCTCCTGATGGCGGTCCAGCGCCAGGGTGCTGGTCAGCTGTTCCACCAGGGTATCCACCAGCTGCTGCTGATCGTGGCTGAGATGGCGGCCAACCGGCAGCGTCGCCAGCAGGATGCCGTACTGACTATGCGCATCTGACAGCCGCCACTTCAGCGTTGTTCCCCCATCCGGCAGCGGCGGCAGATTGCGTGGACAGAGGTAGCAGCCTTTATCATCACAGTCATCATCCGAGTGGCAGGTAAACTCCTGGTGATTATCTTCGTCTTCCAGGTCGTAAACCCGTACCTCGATATCGCGCAGCAGCGTCAGCCCCTGCAGGCCATTCAGTACCGGCGAAATACGTTCGCAGAGCGGGGCGCTGGAGTGCAGCCGGCGGTTGGCCTGCCATAAGAAAGCGAGGATCTCGTTCTTCTGCTCCAGTCCGGCAGTCTTCTCCTGCACCCGCCGCTCGAGCACGGCGTAGCTTTCCGCCAGCTCTTCCGACATGTTATTCAGCGCCATGCCCAGGGTCGCCATTTCGTTGCGGCCGCTGATGTGCGCCCGCTGGGTGAAATCACGCTGACTCACCGCGCGCGCCATGCTCAGCAGCTGTTTCCACGGCCGCAGCAGACGGGCGCGTAGCCAGATGATAGTGAAGATCAGCAGCAGCGCCATACCAATGGCGAGGATGCGATGGATCCAGACCACCCGTTCGATACGCTGCTCGGTGGTGTGGTCGAATGCGGTGACCAACTGGTCGATACGATCGACAAAGTCGGCGACATCCTGGGCCACTTCCGCCTGATTGACTGCGCGCTGCATGCCGGGGGCCAGCGCCAGCTGCCAGTACTGCTGCAGGGCTTTAAGCTGGATTTCCTGGCCGTCGCGGCGGGCGGAATTTTGCAGCTCCGGGCTGAAGACGGTGGCGGTCATGTCCGCCACCAGTTTTTGATCGTTTTCATTCAGCGGGATCGCCGCCAGCAGCCGGTAGCTTTGCATACGCAATGAACCGGCCTTGTTAATGGCGTGCGCGCTGCCCTGCACGCCGTTCACCAGGCGCGCGGAGATCGCCATGCCGGCGACGCCAATAATCGTGGCGAGCAGCACGATTAACGCCAGTTGATTGACCAGCGTCAGCGGGGTAAAAAGACGTTTTAACATGGAATGCGTGGCTCCTGACCGGTCATGTCTCCGGGAGTGGCGCTTATTCTCGACTATCCCCTGGAGTATACCCATACCCCCAAAGAGTTACTCCTTAATTGTCGGTGGTAGGCGATGTTAGGGGGGGGATTATACGCAACCCGGCAGCAGCGTGAAAAACCACACTTTTTTCCCCACCATTCTCTACTCACTTGGAGGCATGGTTTATTTTTGCACAAATTAGCTCGCGCTTTTCCTTTGATTTATATCAACTTACCGCCCCGGGTAACCCCTAAGGTAGCGGCAGGAAATATGAATAATCAGAGGTATCTATGAGTCAATCTTCCCTCCCGGAGAAGGCTAACCGCTCGGTCATAACCGACTGGCGGCCTGAAGATCCTGAATTCTGGCAACAGCGCGGCCATCGTGTGGCAAGCCGCAATTTATGGATCTCCGTTCCCTGTCTGTTACTGGCGTTCTGCGTTTGGATGTTGTTCAGCGCGGTTGCCGTTAACCTCAACAAAGTAGGCTTTCAGTTTACAACCGATCAGCTGTTTATGCTGACCGCGCTGCCGGCGCTGTCAGGCGCCTTATTACGCGTGCCTTACGCCTTTATGGTGCCGCTGTTCGGCGGCCGTCGCTGGACGGCGTTCAGCACCGGGATCATGATTGTGCCATGCGTCTGGCTGGGCTTCGCGGTCCAGGATACCTCTACGCCGTTTAGCATCTTCGTGATTATCTCTCTGCTGTGCGGCTTCGCCGGAGCCAACTTTGCCTCCAGTATGGCCAACATCAGCTTCTTCTTCCCGAAAGCGAAGCAGGGCGGGGCGCTCGGCGTTAACGGCGGACTTGGCAATATGGGCGTCAGCGTGATGCAGCTGGTCGCGCCGCTGGTGGTCTCGATCTCTATCTTTGCCGTTTTTGGCGGTAACGGTAGCGAGCAACCGGACGGCTCGATGCTGTATCTGGAAAACGCCGCGTGGATCTGGGTACCTTTCCTGATTATTTTCACTCTGGCGGCGTGGTTCTTTATGAACGACCTGTCGGCTTCGAAAGCGTCGCTGAGCGAGCAGTTGCCGGTACTTAAGCGCCTGCATCTGTGGATTATGGCGCTGCTCTATCTCGCGACCTTCGGCTCCTTTATCGGCTTTTCCGCCGGGTTCGCGATGCTGTCAAAAACTCAGTTCCCGGATGTGCAGATCCTGCATTACGCCTTCTTCGGCCCGTTCATTGGCGCGCTGGCGCGTTCGATGGGCGGGGCGATCTCCGACCGCCTCGGTGGGACCCGCGTAACGCTGGTCAACTTTGTGGTGATGGCTGTCTTCTGCGCGCTGCTGTTCCTGACCCTGCCGACCAACGGCCAGGGCGGTAACTTTATCGCCTTCTTCGCGGTGTTTATGGTGCTGTTCCTGACCGCCGGGCTGGGGAGCGCCTCCACCTTCCAGATGATCTCCGTGATCTTCCGTAAGCTGACTATGGACCGCGTGAAGGCCCAGGGCGGCAGCGAAGCGCAGGCGATGCGCGAGGCGGCGACCGATACCGCGGCGGCGCTGGGCTTTATCTCCGCCATTGGCGCTATCGGCGGCTTCTTTATTCCGAAAGCGTTCGGTATCTCGCTGGATCTGACCGGCTCGCCGGCCGGGGCGATGAAAGTGTTCCTCGTGTTCTATATTGCCTGCGTGGTGATCACCTGGGCGGTATACGGTCGTAAGCGTCAGTAATCGGCCGCGGTAACGTTGGCGTATAAAAAGGCGCGCTCCCCACGGAGGCGCCTTTTTTAACCGCTCAATTAGTTACAACATACTATGGGAGAATATTGTCCGCATCGACCGCTGAGCCAGAACAGGTGGGCTTGCCAGTGAAATGGCTCTACCCCTTAATACCTCCGTTGTTAACAAATCCCGGTGAGGCGCCGCTTTTTGAGGTGAAAACCATTAAAAAACAACAAGTTAAAAAATAACATCTTATACCACCTTGGTGGTAATCGAGGTTTTGCTGCGCAGTAACAAGACAGTTCGGATTGATCGCTATCAATTCTCGCCCTCTTTCATAGCGTTACCTTCGCTGCAAATCCAGCAATGTCGATTTATCAGAGAGCCGTCAGGCTCCATATCAGGAGAAACCCGATGAGTAAATTCCTGGACCGGTTTCGCTACTTCAAACAGAAGGGTGAAACCTTTGCCGATGGGCACGGCCAGCTTCTAAACACCAACCGGGACTGGGAGGATGGATACCGTCAACGTTGGCAGCATGACAAAATTGTGCGTTCCACTCACGGTGTCAACTGCACCGGCTCATGCAGCTGGAAGATTTATGTCAAAAACGGTCTGGTGACCTGGGAAACGCAGCAGACTGACTATCCGCGCACCCGCCCGGACCTGCCGAACCACGAACCACGCGGTTGCCCGCGCGGCGCCAGCTACTCCTGGTATCTGTACAGCGCTAACCGCCTGAAATACCCGCTGATGCGTAAACGCCTGATGAAGATGTGGCGGGAAGCGAAAGTTCAGCATAGCGATCCGGTTGAGGCATGGGCGTCGATTATCGAAGACGCCGACAAAGCTAAAAGCTTCAAACAGGCCCGCGGTCGCGGCGGTTTTGTACGTTCCTCCTGGCAGGAAGTGAATGAGCTGATTGCCGCCTCCAACGTCTATACCGTCAAAACCTACGGTCCGGACCGCGTGGCTGGCTTCTCGCCGATCCCGGCGATGTCGATGGTCTCCTACGCGTCCGGCGCCCGTTATCTGTCGCTGATCGGCGGCACCTGCCTGAGCTTCTACGACTGGTACTGCGACCTGCCGCCGGCTTCGCCGATGACCTGGGGCGAGCAGACCGATGTGCCGGAATCCGCCGACTGGTATAACTCCAGCTATATCATCGCCTGGGGCTCCAACGTGCCGCAGACCCGCACCCCGGATGCGCACTTCTTTACCGAAGTCCGCTATAAAGGGACCAAAACCGTAGCCATCACTCCGGACTACGCCGAAATCGCCAAACTCTGCGATCTGTGGCTGGCGCCGAAGCAGGGTACCGATGCCGCGATGGCGCTGGCGATGGGCCATGTGATGCTGCGTGAATTCCACCTCGATAAGCCGAGCCAGTATTTCACCGACTATGTGCGCCGCTATACCGACATGCCGATGCTGGTGATGCTCGAGGAGCGCGACGGTTATTATGCCGCCGGCCGTACGCTGCGCGCATCCGACCTCGTGGATTCCCTTGGTCAGGAGAATAATCCGGAATGGAAAACCGTCGCCTTTGACGAGAAGGGCGACATGACCGTACCGAACGGTTCCCTCGGATTCCGCTGGGGCGACAAAGGCAAATGGAACCTCGAACAGCGCGACGGTAAAACTGGCGAAGAGATTGAGCTACGTCTGAGCCTGCTGGGCAGCCATGATGAAGTGGCGAACGTCGGCTTCCCGTACTTCGGCGGCGAAGGGTCTGAGCACTTTAACAAAGTCGATCTGGAAAACATTCTGCTGCACAAACTGCCGGCCAAACGCCTGCAGCTGGCCGACGGCTCTACCGCCCTGGTCACCACCGTGTATGACCTGACCATGGCTAACTACGGCCTGGAGCGCGGTCTGAACGATGACAACTGCGCCGCCGGCTACGATGAAGTGAAAGCCTACACCCCGGCGTGGGCGGAGAAGATCACCGGCGTCTCCCGCGCGCATATCATCCGTACCGCCCGTGAATTTGCCGATAACGCCGATAAAACTCACGGTCGTTCGATGATTATCGTCGGGGCGGGCCTCAACCACTGGTTCCACCTCGACATGAACTACCGCGGCCTGATCAATATGCTGATCTTCTGCGGCTGCGTCGGTCAGAGCGGCGGCGGTTGGGCGCACTATGTGGGCCAGGAAAAACTGCGTCCGCAGACCGGCTGGCAGCCGCTGGCGTTCGCCCTTGACTGGCAGCGTCCGGCACGTCACATGAATAGTACCTCGTACTTCTATAACCACTCCAGCCAGTGGCGCTATGAAACGGTGACCGCGCAGGAACTGCTGTCGCCGATGGCGGATAAATCCCGTTACAGCGGCCACCTGATCGACTTTAACGTGCGCGCAGAGCGGATGGGCTGGCTGCCGTCGGCGCCGCAGCTTGGCGTCAACCCGCTGCGTATCGCTGACGAAGCGAAAAAAGCCGGCATGACCCCGGTGGATTACACCGTGAAGTCGCTGAAAGAGGGCTCGATTCGCTTTGCGGCCGAGCAGCCGGAAAATGGCAAAAACCACCCGCGTAACCTGTTTATCTGGCGTTCCAACCTGCTGGGCTCCTCCGGTAAAGGCCATGAATACATGCTCAAGTACCTGCTGGGTACCGAGAACGGCATTCAGGGCAAAGACCTGGGCAAGCAGGGCGGCGTGAAGCCGGAAGAAGTCGAATGGCGGGATAACGGCCTCGACGGCAAACTGGATCTGGTGGTGACCCTCGATTTCCGTCTGTCGAGCACCTGTCTCTACTCCGACATCGTGCTGCCGACCGCCACCTGGTACGAAAAAGACGACATGAATACCTCGGATATGCATCCGTTTATTCACCCGCTGTCGGCCGCCGTTGATCCAGCCTGGGAATCGAAGAGCGACTGGGAGATCTATAAAGGTATCGCGAAGAAATTCTCTGAAGTGTGCGTGGGCCACCTCGGTAAAGAAACCGACGTGGTGACCCTGCCGATCCAGCACGACTCCGCCGCGGAAATGGCGCAGCCGCTGGATGTCAAAGACTGGAAAAAAGGCGAATGCGATCTCATCCCCGGGAAAACCGCGCCGCATATTATTCCGGTTGAGCGTGATTACCCGGCGACCTACGAGCGTTTCACCTCGATCGGCCCGCTGCTGGAAACCATCGGCAACGGCGGGAAAGGCATCGCCTGGAACACCCAGAGCGAGATGGATCTGCTGCGTAAGCTCAACTACACCAAGGCGGAAGGCCCGGCGAAAGGCCAGCCGAAGCTGGAAACGGCCATCGACGCCGCGGAAATGATCCTCACCCTGGCCCCGGAAACCAACGGTCAGGTGGCGGTGAAAGCGTGGCAAGCGCTGAGCGAGATCACCGGTCGCGAGCATACGCATCTGGCGCTGAACAAAGAAGACGAGAAGATCCGCTTCCGCGATATTCAGGCGCAGCCGCGGAAGATTATCTCCAGCCCGACCTGGTCTGGCCTGGAAGATGAGCATGTCTCCTATAACGCCGGTTACACCAACGTTCACGAGCTGATCCCGTGGCGCACGCTGACCGGACGTCAGTCGCTGTATCAGGATCACCAGTGGATGCGCGACTTCGGCGAAAGCCTGCTGGTCTATCGGCCGCCGATCGACACCCGTTCGGTGAAAGCGGTGATGGGCGAGAAGTCCAACGGCAACCCGGAAAAGGCGCTGAACTTCCTGACCCCGCACCAGAAATGGGGTATCCACTCGACCTACAGCGATAACCTGCTGATGCTGACCCTGTCGCGCGGTGGGCCGATTGTCTGGATGAGCGAAGCGGATGCGAAAGATCTGGGTATCGAAGATAACGACTGGATCGAAGTGTTCAACGCCAACGGCGCCCTGACGGCGCGTGCGGTGGTGAGTCAGCGCGTTCCAGCCGGGATGACCATGATGTATCACGCGCAGGAACGTATCGTGAACCTGCCGGGCTCTGAAATCACCGGTCAGCGCGGGGGGATCCATAACTCCGTCACCCGTATTACGCCGAAACCGACCCACATGATCGGCGGCTACGGCCACCTGGCCTATGGCTTTAACTACTACGGCACCGTCGGCTCCAACCGCGATGAGTTTGTGGTGGTACGTAAGATGAAGAACATTAACTGGTTAGACGGCGAAGGCAACGACCAGGTACAGGAGAGCGTAAAATGAAAATTCGTTCACAAGTCGGCATGGTGCTGAATCTCGATAAGTGCATCGGCTGCCACACCTGCTCGGTGACCTGTAAAAACGTCTGGACCAGCCGGGAAGGGATGGAATACGCCTGGTTCAACAACGTGGAAAGTAAGCCGGGCGTCGGTTTCCCGAACGACTGGGAAAACCAGGAAAAATGGAAGGGCGGCTGGATCCGCAAAATCAACGGTAAACTGCAGCCGCGCATGGGCAATCGCGCGATGCTGTTGGGAAAAATCTTCGCCAACCCGCATCTGCCGGGCATCGATGATTACTACGAGCCGTTTGATTATGACTACCAGAATCTGCATAACGCGCCGGAGAGCAAACATCAGCCGATCGCCCGTCCGCGCTCGCTGATCACCGGTCAGCGGATGGACAAGATCACCAGCGGTCCGAACTGGGAAGAGATCCTCGGCGGCGAGTTTGAAAAACGCGCCAAAGATCAGAACTTCGACAACATGCAGAAGGCGATGTACGGCCAGTTCGAAAACACCTTCATGATGTATCTGCCGCGCCTGTGCGAGCACTGCCTGAACCCGGCCTGCGTCGCGACCTGCCCGAGCGGCGCCATCTATAAGCGTGAAGAAGACGGCATTGTACTGATCGACCAGGACAAGTGCCGCGGCTGGCGGATGTGTATCACCGGCTGTCCGTACAAGAAGATCTATTTCAACTGGAAGAGCGGGAAATCCGAGAAATGCATCTTCTGCTACCCGCGTATTGAATCCGGGATGCCGACGGTGTGCTCCGAAACCTGCGTGGGCCGTATCCGCTATCTCGGCGTCCTGCTATACGACGCGGACGCGATTGAAAACGCCGCCAGCACCGAGAACGAGAAAGATCTGTATCAGCGTCAGCTGGACGTGTTCCTCGATCCCAACGATCCGAAAGTGATCGAGCAGGCGCTGAAAGATGGCGTACCGCAGGGGGTCATTGAAGCTGCGCAGCAGTCGCCGGTTTACAAAATGGCGATGGACTGGAAGCTGGCCCTGCCGCTGCACCCGGAATATCGCACCTTGCCAATGGTCTGGTACGTGCCGCCGCTGTCGCCGATTCAGTCCGCCGCCGATGCGGGTGAACTGGGTAGCAACGGGATCCTGCCGGACGTGGAAAGCCTGCGTATTCCGGTGCAATATCTGGCGAACCTGCTGACCGCGGGCGATACCCAGCCGGTACTGCTGGCGCTGAAACGAATGCTGGCGATGCGCCACTATAAGCGTGCGGAAACCGTTGACGGCGTCGTCGATACCCGCGCGCTGGAAGAGGTGGGGCTGAGCGAAGCGCAGGCCCAGGAAATGTATCGCTATCTGGCGATCGCCAACTACGAAGATCGTTTCGTGGTGCCGAGCAGCCATCGTGAACAGGCGCGAGAAGCGTTTCCGGAGAAAAACGGCTGCGGCTTTAGCTTTGGCGATGGCTGCCACGGCTCTGACAGTCAGTTCAACCTGTTCAACAGCCGTCGCATCGACGCCATCGACGTGACCAGCAAAACGGAGCCGCACGCATGATTGAACTCGTGATTGTATCGCGTCTGCTCGAATATCCTGACGCTGCCTTATGGCAGCATCAGCAGGAGATGTTCGAGGCGCTCGCGTCATCAGAGAAACTCAGCAAAGAGGATGCCCACGCGCTGGGCGTTTTCCTGCGCGATTTAGTGGCTCAGGATCCGCTGGATGCCCAGGCGGCCTATAGCGAACTGTTTGACCGCGGCCGGGCCACCTCGCTGCTGCTGTTTGAACATGTCCACGGCGAATCCCGCGACCGCGGGCAGGCGATGGTCGACCTGATGGCGCAGTACGAGCGCCACGGTCTGCTGCTGGATAGCCATGAGCTGCCGGATCATCTGCCGCTATATCTGGAGTATCTGGCGCAGCTGCCGGAAGAGGAAGCGCTTGGCGGCCTGCGGGACGTCGCGCCGATCCTCGGTCTGCTCAGCGCGCGCCTGCAGCAGCGCGAAAGTCGCTATGCGGTGCTGTTCGAGCTATTGCTGAAGCTGGCCAATACGCAGGTCGACAGCCAGAAGGTGGCGGAGAAGATTGCCGACGAAGCGCGCGACGATACGCCGCAGGCGCTGGACGCCGTCTGGGAAGAAGAACAGGTCAAATTCTTTGCCGACCAGGGCTGCGGCGAGTCGGAAATTTCCGCTCACCAGCGTCGTTTTGCCGGAGCCGTGGCCCCGCAATATCTGAATATCTCTAACGGAGGACAGCAATAATGCACTTCCTGAATATGTTCTTCTTTGACATTTATCCGTACATTGCGGGTTCGGTGTTCCTGATTGGCAGCTGGTTGCGCTATGACTATGGCCAGTACACCTGGCGCGCCGCCTCCAGCCAGATGCTGGACCGTAAGGGGATGAACCTGGCGTCGAACCTGTTCCATATCGGCATCCTGGGTATTTTCGCCGGCCACTTCCTCGGCATGCTGACCCCGCACTGGATGTATGAGTCCTTCCTGCCGATCGACGTCAAGCAGAAGATGGCGATGATCGCCGGCGGCGCCTGCGGCGTGATGACCCTGGTGGGCGGGTTACTGCTGCTCAAGCGTCGTCTGCTGAGCCCGCGCGTTCGCGCCACCACCACCGGAGCGGATATTCTGATCCTCTCGTTGCTGATGGTGCAGTGTGCGCTCGGCCTGCTGACGATCCCGTTCTCCGCTCAGCATATGGACGGCAGTGAAATGATGAAACTGGTCGGCTGGGCGCAGTCGGTGGTGACGTTCCACGGCGGCGCGTCACAGCATCTGGATGGCGTGGCGTTTATTTTCCGCGTTCACCTGGTGCTGGGCATGACCCTGTTCCTGCTGTTCCCGTTCTCCCGTCTGGTTCATATCTGGAGCGCGCCGGTCGAATACCTGACGCGCAAATACCAGATTGTCCGCGCCCGTCGCTAACTGGCCCGCGACTGCTCACTGACCCCGCCGCGGCGGGGTTTTTTTTCGCCCCAGCCGAGATTATTCCCTGCGGCGGCAAACAGAATAAGCATCCCACCGAGCAATTGCACCGCGGATAACGCATGGTGGAAGACCAGATAGTCAACCACCATCGCCACCAGCGGATAAATAAAGGAGAGCGAACCGGTAACGGGCGTCGGCAGTTTCTGTATCGCGCTATATAAAAGCTGATACATGATCCCGGTATGGACGATGCCGAGGATCAGCAGATAGCGCCAGGGGAAGCTGGCCGTCAATTCTGGGGCATGCACCAGCGGCAGCAGCATCACGACGCCGACGAGAACCTGAATGAAGGCGATATGCTGCGCGGGGAGCGGATGCAGTTTGCGCGCGATGATGGCGGTCAGGGCATAGAAGAATGCCGCGCCCAGCGCCAGCAACACGCCGGTGGTAAGCCCCTCTTCGTGTGCAGGCGTCAGCTCGCTCGACAGCAGGATCACTACGCCGCCAAAGGCCAGCAGTAACCATCCCCATTTCACGGCGCTGACCCGTTCCCCCAGCACCATCCCCATCAGTACCAGCATAAACGGCTGGGTGTTATAGACCACGGTGGCCATACCGATTGAGATCCGCGAATAGGCGGCAAACAGCAGCAGCCAGTTGACGACCAGCGCCGCGCCGCCAATCACCGCCAGAGCGAGAGTGAAACGCGTTAGCCGGCTGAAGGGCTGGCGGCTTAACACGATAAACACCAGCAGGGTTAGCGCGCCAATCAGGCAGCGCCAGAACACCACATCAGTCACCGGCAAACCAGAGAGCAGCACGAACGCGCCGATCGAGCCGGAGATTATCATTGCCAGGCTCATCTGCCAGACGCCGCGGGTAAGTTGCATTTTTCACCTCCACCATTTTTTAGTTATTGTGCGAAAAACCCTGACAGGGTGATATGGCTGAATTAAGGTAGAAGGGGGAAAATGCCTTTTATAATTAGGTGAAATATATGAATGACGTACTTGATGAAATTGACCGGGCGATCCTCACCTGCCTGACTCAGGATGCCAGAGTTTCGCTCAAGGTCCTGAGCGCGCGGGTGGGGCTGACCTCGCCGAGCACCGCCGAGCGGGTGAAGCGCCTGGAGGAGCGGGGTGTCATTCAGGGCTATGGGGCGCGGGTAAATCTCGCCGCGCTGGGCTATAGCCTGCAGGCGCTGGTGCGGGTCCGTCCGCTGCCTGGGCTGCTGCAGAAGGTGGATAAATATATCCAGGCGATGCCGGAATGTATTGAAAGTGACAAGGTGACCGGGGAAGATTGTTTTGTGATGCGTCTCGTGGTGCGCGATATTGCCCAGCTGGATACCCTGCTGGACGGTCTGGCGGAGTATGCGCAGTGTAACACCTCGGTGGTGAAAAGCTCGCCGGTAAAAAGGCGGTTGCCACCGCTGTGAGTTTTTCCGGAGGCGGTGCTGCGCACCTGTCCGGGCTACCAGACGGCACCACTTGTAGCCTCGCTAAGCGAAGCGCGAGCGATGAGACAGCAGGACCGGTCGCTGAGAGTACAACAGTGGTGGGGGAAGGATTACTCGGCGCTAAAGCGCCTCGCCTTCGGGCCATTGCCAGCGGCAACGTTCTCTCGCTTCGCTCGAGTCGAACCTTAGTCGAAGCTTCTCATCCTTCCCCGTGGGGCAGAATATAGCGTATCGCAGGTGGAATAAGCTGGGCAATACATGAAGAGATGGTGGTGGGGGAAGGATTACTCGGCGCTAAAGCGCCTCGCCCTTCGGGCCGTTGCCTGCGGCAACGTTCTCTCGCTTCGCTCGAGTCGAACCTTAGTCGAAGCTTCTCATCCTTCCCCATGGGGCAGAATATAGAATATCGTAGAGTAATTGGATTGAGGTGTTTTTTAAGAAGATGGTGGTGGGGGAAGGATTACTCGGCGCTAAAGCGCCTCGCCCTTCGGGCCGTTGCCTGTGGCAACGTTCTCTCGCTGGCGCTCGAGTCGAACCTTAGTCGAAGCTTCTCATCCTTCCCCATGGGGCAGAATATAGAATATCGTAGAGTAATTGGATTGAGGTGTTTTTTAAGAAGATGGTGGTGGGGGAAGGATTCGAACCTTCGAAGTCGATGACGGCAGATTTACAGTCTGCTCCCTTTGGCCGCTCGGGAACCCCACCAGGGGTAAAATCACATTGTAGGCTATTCAGCAAAATGAATGGTGGTGGGGGAAGGATAACTCGTCGCTATCTCTCCTCGCCCTTCGGGCCGTTGCCTGTGGCAACGTTCTCTCGCTGGCGCTCGAGTCGAACCTTAGTCGAAGGTTCTTACCCTTCCCGCTAAGTGCAAACATCGTTTACGCTTGTCGGGGAAACCATATCACTGTAGTGAATAATGGTGGTGGGGGAAGGATTCGAACCTTCGAAGTCGATGACGGCAGATTTACAGTCTGCTCCCTTTGGCCGCTCGGGAACCCCACCACGGGGTAATGCTTGGTACTGGCCTGCTTCCTTCTCGGGAAGCGGGGCGCATCATACCAAATGATGCGCCCCTGTAAAGCATTCGTTTGACAAAAATAAACTGGTTGCCTGATTTTTACACGTAACGCCGTAAAGCTAACCAATTCATTTCTCAGTCGATTAAAGAATAATCGTCCGGTTACCGTAAACGAAGACGCGCTGCGCCAGTACCTGATACAGCGCCCGGCTCAAGACGTTTTTTTCAACATCGCGCCCAGCGCGCATCATATCTTCTGCGGTATAAGTATGATCGACGTGAATCACGTCCTGCATGATGATCGGGCCTTCATCCAGATTGTCATTCACGTAGTGGGCGGTAGCGCCAATGATTTTCACGCCGCGCTCATAGGCCTGATGATAGGGACGGGCGCCGATAAACGCCGGCAAAAACGAATGGTGGATATTGATGATTTTGTTCGGGAAGCGGGCGACAAACTCTGGCGTCAGGACGCGCATATACTTGGCCAGCACCACGTAATCCGGTTCGTGGGCGGCGATAGCATCGCCCATCCGCTGATCGTGTTCTTCGCGGCTCAGTCCTTCATGGCTGACCAGCTCAAACGGAATACCAAAGCGCTCCACCAACGAGCGCAGGGTGTCATGGTTGCCGATAACCGCGGCAATATCGACATCCAGCCCGCCGTAGTTGGCTTTCATCAGCAGATCGCCCAGACAGTGCGCCTCTTTCGTCACCAGAATCACCACCCGGCGACGGCCTGCCGGATTTAGTTCGCGGATGGAGCCTTCAGGCAGGGCGCTGTCGAGATCGGCCAGCAGAGTAGCGTCGTTAAAAATGCCTTCCAGTTCGGTGCGCATAAAGAAACGACCGGTACGGTGGTCAACAAACTCATTGTTCTGCACAATGTTGAGTTCATGCTTGTAGCAGATATTGGTGATACGCGCGATGAGGCCTTTCTGATCAGGGCAAATAGTGCGTAGTACTTTACGTTGTAATGAATGCATCGCGAGGAAAATCCTGTAATGTTTGCAAGCGCTGCGCCAGCGTTACTGGCCGCAGCATTTTTTAAATTTTTTACCTGAGCCGCAGGGGCAGGGGTCGTTACGGCCAATCAGCGGTCGTGTCCCGTCGATATAGTACCACTGTCCATTTTCTTTTAAGAATCTGGAACGTTCAATAATGGCGCCAGGGCGGTTATTGTCATTAAAGCGGGCGACAAAGCTGACAAAACCTTCATTTGGAGCTCGCCCCTCATCACTGGCGAACAGGGTTAAGCCCAGCCATTCGGTCTGGGAAAACCCTTTCTCCAGCTCGGCGCGAAATTGCTGCGCCTGACAGGACGGGTGCCAGGTTTTGATTAGATAGTCAGCGTCTTTCATGACGAACGCGCTATAACGGGAGCGCATAAGCTGTGACGGGCCCGGCGCAAGCTCAGCGCCGGACAGATATCGCTGGCAACATGAGCTATACTCCAGTGCGCTGCCACAGGGGCATAATTGCGACAAAACTGCCTCCATGGAAGAAAGAGTAACGGCGCTTCTACGCCAAAGGGCATTATGTTAACTGAGCCGTGACAATGTTGCCACGCTCAGAGTGGAAGGATAGTTATTAGTACTAATGAGAAAGCTTAAAATTGGTCTGGCGCTAGGTGCGGGAGCCGCTCGCGGATGGTCGCACATTGGCGTCATCAACGCCCTCCAGCGGGCCGGTATTGAGATTGATATCGTAGCCGGTTGTTCTATCGGTTCGCTGGTAGGGGCGGCGTATGCCTGTAACCGACTCCCGGCACTCGAATCATGGGTCTGCTCATTCAGCAACTGGGATGTCCTGAAGCTGATGGATCTCTCCTGGCGCCGGGGGGGACTGCTGCGGGGGGAAAAGGTATTCAATCATTACCGCCGCATTATGCCCGTCACCGAGATTGAACGCTGCGAGCGCCGGTTTGCTGCTGTTGCCACCAATTTAAGCACCGGTAGGGAGCTGTGGTTTACCGAAGGCGATCTACATTTAGCCATTCGCGCCTCCTGTAGTATGCCGGGGTTAATGTCGCCAGTAAGGCATAATGGTTACTGGCTGGTCGATGGCGCGGTGGTCAATCCGGTTCCTGTGTCGCTCACCCGGGCAATGGGAGCGGATATTGTGATTGCCGTCGACCTGCAACATGATGCCCATCTTATGCAGCAGGATTTGTTCTCCCTTGAAACGCCGCGGCAGGAAGCGGAAGAGAAGGAGGGGCCATGGCATACTCGTCTGCGCGCTCGCTTGACGCGAATGAGTTCCCGCCGTACGGCCGTGACGCCGACGGCGATGGAGATCATGACCACCTCTATCCAGGTACTGGAAAACCGTCTTAAACGCAATCGTATGGCGGGTGACCCGCCGGATATCCTGTTGCAGCCATACTGTCCGCAAGTTTCGACGCTTGATTTTCATCGCGCCGGAGAGGCGATTGCCGCGGGGCAACTGGCGGTAGAAAAGAAAATGGATGAATTATTACCCTTAGTGCGTACAGCCGTTTGACGTACGAGTTACTGACTTAAGCAAATTCTGACAGGCGATAGTGAGAATAGCGTGCCACTATTGAATTATCGTCAGCCAGGGGAGATATCATGACGCAGCCATTGGCGGGAAAACAGATTCTGATAGTTGAAGACGAACCCGTTTTCCGCTCACTCTTGCATGGATGGCTGACCTCGCTGGGAGCAACAACCTTCCAGGCGGAAGATGGCAAGGATGCCCTGCATAAAATGACGGAGGTGCATCCGGACCTGATGATTTGCGACATTTCTATGCCGAGAATGAACGGTCTGGAGCTGGTGGAAACGCTGCGTAACCGCGGCGAACAGTTACCGATCCTGATGATCTCCGCCACCGAAAACATGGCGGATATAGCTAAAGCGTTGCGACTTGGCGTCCAGGACGTGCTGTTAAAGCCAGTAAAAGATTTCGATCGCCTGCGCGAGACCGTTTACGCCTGTCTCTATCCCGCGATGTTCAGTTCGCGCGTGGAAGAGGAAGAGCGTTTATTTGAGGACTGGGATGCGCTGGTCAGTAATCCCATCGCCGCTTCAAGACTATTGCAGGAATTACAGCCGCCGGTGCAACAGGAAATGTCGCACTGCCGCGTTCATTATCGACAACTGGTGTCGGCAGACAAGCCCGGTCTGGTACTCGATATCGCGCCGCTTTCGGAAAATGATTTGGCTTTCTATTGTCTGGATGTCACACGCGCAGGCGATAATGGCGTGTTGGCAGCATTATTGCTGCGCGCGTTGTTTAATGGTCTGCTGCAGGAGCAACTGGCGCACCAGGGACAACGGCTACCAGAAATGGGAAGTTTGTTAAAACAGGTGAATCAACTGCTGCGTCAGGCAAATCTTCCGGGCCAGTTCCCTCTGTTAGTAGGGTATTACCACAGCGGGCTGAAAAATTTAATTCTGGTGTCAGCGGGACTTAATGGCACGCTGAATACAGGGGAGCATCAAATTCAGATTAGTAATGGCGTTCCTTTGGGGACGCTGGGTGATGCTTATCTTAACCAAATTAGCCAACGCTGCACCTCGTGGCAGTGCCAAATTTGGGGGGCTGGCGGTCGTTTACGCTTAATGTTGTCTGCGGAATGAGCAATTGCGTTTATATCTAAGCAGACGGGATTACCTGTTGCCCTTTAGCGGTGGTAACATCGAGCAGTTTTATGCGTAAAAGTCCTAATTCGAGGCTATCGGCAGCTTTTCAGACCAGTAAATACGCGGTTGACTGATATACTCGACACGTTATTTGTAACGAGAAGTTTAAAAAACAAACAGTCCAGGAGATTTCAATGGCTGCCCTTAATTCTAAAGTCAGAAAAGCGGTTATCCCGGTTGCGGGATTAGGCACCAGGATGCTGCCGGCCACCAAAGCGATTCCAAAAGAAATGCTGCCGCTGGTAGATAAGCCGTTAATTCAGTACGTTGTTAATGAATGTATCGCTGCAGGAATTACTGAAATTGTTCTGGTAACGCACTCGTCGAAAAACTCTATCGAAAACCATTTCGATACCAGTTTTGAGCTGGAAGCGATGCTGGAAAAACGTGTAAAACGCCAGCTGCTGGAAGAAGTGCAGTCTATTTGCCCGCCGCACGTGACTATTATGCAAGTTCGTCAGGGCCTGGCGAAAGGTCTGGGTCACGCGGTGCTGTGCGCCCATCCGGTAGTGGGAGATGAGCCGGTCGCGGTTATTCTGCCAGACGTTATTCTGGATGAATATGAATCCGATCTGAGCCGCGATAACCTCGCTGAGATGATCTCTCGCTTCGATGAGACTGGCGCCAGCCAGATTATGGTTGAACCTGTCGAAGACGTAACCGCTTATGGCGTGGTTGACTGCAAAGGCGAATCCCTGAAGCCGGGCGAAAGCGTACCGATGGTGGGCGTGGTTGAGAAGCCAAAAGCTGACGTTGCGCCGTCCAACCTGGCGGTGGTGGGGCGTTATGTCCTCAGCGCTGATATCTGGCCGCTGCTGGCGAAAACCCCTCCGGGCGCTGGTGATGAAATTCAGCTGACTGACGCCATTGATATGCTGATCGAGAAAGAAACGGTTGAAGCTTATCATATGAAAGGCAAGAGCCATGACTGCGGTAATAAGCTTGGCTACATGCAGGCGTTTGTCGAATATGGTATTCGTCACAAAACGCTGGGCGACGATTTTAAAGCCTGGCTGGAAACGGCGGTAGCGAAGTAATCCGCCGCGCGGTTGAAAGCACAAACCGGGAGCGCATCTGCGACTCCCGGTTTTTTTATATCGGCCCTGAGGGCAAAAAAAATCCCGCCGCAGCGGGATTTTTTATAGCGATCAACGGAGATTAGATCAGGAAATCGTCCAGTGATTTACCTTGCTCATCCATTGCTTTTTTGATCACAGCCGGGGTACGGCCCTGACCGGTCCAGGTTTTGGTTTCACCATTTTCGTCAACATAGCTATATTTAGCCGGACGTGCAGCACGCTTGGTTTTGGTACCGGCTTTAACGGCAGCCATGGTGCTCAGCAGTTCATTCGGATCAATACCGTCAGCAATCAGCATTTCACGGTATTGCTGCAGCTTACGCGTACGCTCTTCAATTTCTGCCGCGGCAGCGTTTTCTTCTTCACGGCGCTCGTTAACGACGACTTCTAATTTTTCCAGCATTTCTTCGAGCGTTTCCAGGGTGCATTCTCTTGCCTGCGCACGAAGAGTACGGATGTTGTTCAAAATTTTAAGTGCTTCGCTCATTGTAGTAATCTCAAACTTATATTGTGGGGTGGTTTGTTGAACTAATAATAGAGCGATAAAATGCGTTGTGCAATAGGGGGGAATGTAAGGAATTCAAAATTACTGGTTATTTGTCGCGAGAATTAATTAATTTAAGTTAAAATTCCCGTGCCGCTTCACATCTTTCATCGCTTATAGCGATGAGGCGAAGGCAAGCTAAAACATTGAGACGGTATGCTTTTTGAGAGGTTCAGTGAGAGAAATGATCCTTTACATGGGTAAATAACCCTCGTCAGTATTAGCGCATTTTTGGTTACAAGGCTTAATATAAAACAACCGGCAGCCCTGCTTATAGCCCTTGGGCAACCGGTCTATAAGCACGAAAAGACAATGGTTACCGCGCCAGTAGCGTAACGGGGCGTACAAATAGTGGCCCTGAAAATTCAATTCATCTTCTTAATCCTTTCGGTTTGCAGGCCCTTCAGCTTCGCGACAATACCCCTGCTGAAAGCGCGGCTGTGCGCATAAAATATGGTACAATCGTCGCCGCGATAAAACACTTTGATTGGGGTCACGCAGCCGATGGCACAACTTTATTTCTACTACTCTGCAATGAATGCAGGTAAGTCGACCGCTCTGTTGCAATCTTCGTACAATTACCAGGAGCGGGGGATGCGTACCGTCGTTTATACCGCTGAGATTGATGACCGCTTTGGCGCCGGAAAAGTCAGTTCGCGTATCGGGCTCTCCTCGCCGGCCCGATTGTATAATCCACAGACCTCGTTATTTGACGATATTGCGGCGGAGCACCAGCTAAAGCCGATTCACTGCGTGCTGGTGGATGAAAGCCAGTTTCTGACGCGTGAACAGGTTCATGAGCTGTCCGAAGTTGTCGATACGCTGGATATTCCGGTGCTTTGCTATGGGTTGCGGACGGACTTTCGCGGTGAGCTCTTTACCGGCAGCCAGTATTTACTGGCCTGGTCAGATAAGCTGGTTGAGCTGAAAACGATCTGCTTCTGCGGCCGCAAGGCCAGCATGGTATTGCGCCTCGATCAGGAGGGGCGTCCTTATAATGAGGGTGAGCAGGTCGTCATCGGCGGTAATGAGCGGTACGTATCGGTCTGCCGTAAGCATTATAAAGAGGCGCTGAGCGTCGGTTCGTTAACCAAGGTACAAAACCAGCACCGTCCCTGCTGATACGCTCAGAAGCTCGTACAGGCGCCTGTGGGCGCCTTTTTAATGTCTGCTATAGGTTGGCGGAGCTGGCGATAAAGAATGGCTGATAGCGGGGATAAAAAAAGCCCCGTCAGGTGACGGGGCTTGTCGCGATGCTATCGCTGTTGGTTAAGCGGATTTTTTCGCTTTTTTCTCAGCCTTTACCGGAGCAACTTCGGCTTTCGCACCGGCTTCGCCTTCGACGAATTCGCGGCCGTAGTAGGTATCCAGCAGGATCTGTTTCAGTTCGGAGATCAGCGGGTAGCGCGGGTTAGCGCCGGTGCACTGGTCATCGAATGCATCTTCAGACAGTTTATCAACGTGGGCCAGGAAGTCAGCTTCCTGAACGCCAGCTTCGCGGATAGATTTCGGAATACCCAGCTCAGCTTTAATGCTTTCCAGCCATGCCAGCAGTTTCTCGATTTTCGCTGCGGTGCGGTCGCCTGGTGCGGAGAGGCCCAGGTGATCGGCGATTTCAGCGTAACGACGACGAGCCTGCGGACGGTCGTACTGGCTGAACGCGGTCTGCTTGGTCGGGTTGTCATTCGCGTTATAGCGGATAACGTTGCAGATCAGCAGGGCGTTGGCCAGACCGTGCGGAATATGGAACTGGGAACCCAGTTTGTGCGCCATCGAGTGACACACGCCGAGGAAGGCGTTAGCGAACGCGATACCGGCGATAGTCGCGGCACTGTGTACGCGCTCACGGGCAACCGGGTTCTTGGAACCTTCGTGATAGGAAGCCGGCAGGTACTCTTTCAGCAGTTTCAGCGCCTGCAGCGCCTGGCCGTCAGAGAACTCAGAAGCCAGTACGGAAACGTAAGCTTCCAGGGCGTGAGTCACCGCATCCAGACCACCGAACGCACACAGCGATTTCGGCATATCCATCACCAGGTTGGCATCGACAATGGCCATATCCGGGGTCAGCGCGTAGTCTGCCAGCGGGTATTTCTGACCGGTCGCGTCATCGGTCACCACGGCGAACGGCGTCACTTCAGAACCGGTACCGGAAGTGGTAGTGATCGCCACCATCTTGGCTTTGACTCCCATTTTCGGGAACTTGTAGATACGTTTACGGATATCCATAAAGCGCAGCGCCAGTTCTTCGAAGTGGGTTTCCGGATGTTCGTACATGACCCACATGATTTTCGCCGCATCCATCGGGGAACCGCCGCCCAGGGCGATGATCACGTCTGGTTTAAAGGAGTTCGCCAGGTCGGCACCTTTACGTACGATGGTCAGCGTCGGGTCAGCTTCAACTTCGAAGAAGACTTCCGTCTCAACACCCGCAGCTTTCAGTACGGAAGTGATCTGATCGGCATAGCCGTTGTTGAACAGGAAGCGGTCAGTCACGATCAGCGCGCGTTTGTGACCATCGGTAATCACTTCATCCAGTGCGATTGGCAGGGAGCCACGACGGAAGTAGATAGATTTCGGAAGTTTGTGCCACAACATGTTTTCAGCTCGCTTAGCAACGGTTTTCTTGTTGATCAGGTGTTTCGGACCAACGTTTTCAGAGATGGAGTTACCACCCCAGGAACCACAACCCAGAGTCAGGGAAGGCGCGAGTTTGAAGTTGTACAGGTCACCGATACCACCCTGAGAAGCCGGGGTGTTGATCAGGATACGCGCGGTTTTCATCATTTGGCCGAAGTAAGCCACGCGAGCCGGCTGGTTGTCCTGGTCGGTGTACAGGCAAGAGGTGTGGCCGATACCGCCCATGGCGACCAGTTTTTCTGCTTTGGCTACCGCGTCTTCGAAATCTTTTGCACGGTACATAGCCAGCGTCGGAGACAGTTTTTCGTGAGCAAACGGCTCGCTCTCGTCAACGTTGGTCACTTCACCAATCAGAATTTTGGTGGTGGCCGGCACGGTGAAGCCTGCCAGTTCAGCGATTTTGGCCGCTGGCTGACCAACGATAGCCGCGTTCAGCGCGCCATTTTTCAGGATAATGTCCTGAACGGCTTTCAGCTCTTTACCCTGCAGCAGATAGCCGCCGTGGCTGGCGAAACGTTCGCGAACCGCGTCATAGACTGAATCAACCACCACAACGGACTGCTCAGAAGCACAGATCACGCCGTTATCGAAGGTTTTAGACATCAGTACGGACGCTACGGCACGTTTGATGTCGGCGGTTTCATCAATGACTACCGGGGTGTTACCGGCGCCGACGCCGATAGCAGGTTTACCGGAGCTGTATGCTGCTTTCACCATGCCTGGACCACCGGTCGCCAGGATCAGGTTGATGTCCGGGTGATGCATCAGCGCGTTAGACAGTTCTACAGACGGCTGATCGATCCAGCCAATCAGGTCCTTCGGCGCGCCGGCCGCGATGGCAGCCTGCAGCACGATATCAGCCGCTTTGTTGGTGGCTTCTTTTGCACGCGGGTGCGGAGAGAAAATGATGGCGTTACGCGTTTTCAGACTGATGAGCGATTTGAAAATGGCTGTTGAAGTCGGGTTAGTGGTCGGTACGATACCGCAGATGATGCCGATAGGCTCAGCAATAGTGATGGTGCCAAAGGTGTCGTCTTCTGACAGAACGCCACAGGTTTTTTCGTCTTTATAGGCGTTGTAAATGTATTCGGAAGCGAAGTGGTTTTTGATCACTTTGTCTTCAACGATACCCATGCCGGATTCGGCTACGGCCATTTTGGCGAGAGGGATTCGAGCATCTGCAGCGGCCAGAGCGGCGGCGCGGAAGATTTTGTCGACTTGTTCTTGAGTGAAACTGGCATATTCACGCTGGGCTTTCTTGACACGCTCAACAAGCGCGTTCAGTTCAGCGATATTAGTAACAGCCATAATGCTCTCCTGATAATGTTAAACTTTTTTAGTAAATCAGTCGCTCGATTCGACATTATAGACAGGCCGTTAACAGCTTGCATGTAAATGTTTATGTAGAAAAATCAGGGCGCTGTTTCACCGATTTACTAAAAAAGCTTTATCTCTTTCGCTTTCAGGTACTGCTGCCTTCCACTCTGTTGGTGTCATCAAGATTACTCACTTCTGAGTACAAATTACGTGATTTAGATCAAGTATTGTCGCTGCTGATACCTTTCAGCTGGCTGCTTTTTGACCGGTTCGATCAAGTGTGATGGGAGGGTTTTGAAATTAAAAAAACGATTAGCATTAAATATACAAATGGCTAACATTCGATACATATCACCGGGTTATGCATATTTATAATGAATATTGCAGGTAAAAAGCGTATGTTTCGCGCAGTTATTTTATGCTGTTAACAGTCAACCGCCAATTTTGATGATGCTGCGGAGCCCAATGTGACTCAATCACTGTTCGATTTTTCTGCATATTTCAAGTTTTTCATCGGCTTATTTGCCCTGGTTAACCCGGTTGGCATTATTCCGGTATTCATCAGTATGACCAGCTATCAGCCGGCTGCGGTGCGTAATAAGACCAACCTCACCGCCAACCTGTCGGTGGCGATCATCCTCCTGACGTCGCTGTTCCTCGGCGATGGCATTCTGCAGATTTTCGGTATCTCCATTGACTCCTTCCGTATCGCCGGCGGCATCCTGGTGGTGACCATCGCGATGTCGATGATCAGCGGTAAGCTCGGCGAAGATAAGCAGAACAAGCAGGAAAAGTCGGAGACGGCGGTCCGGGAGAGCATCGGCGTCGTTCCTCTCGCGCTACCATTAATGGCCGGGCCAGGGGCAATCAGTTCAACTATCGTCTGGGGGACCCGGTACCACTCCTGGGTGCATCTGGTCGGGTTCTCACTGGCGATAGCGGTATTTGCCCTCTGCTGCTGGGGGATTTTCCGTATGGCGCCGTGGCTGGTCCGTTTGCTGGGGCAGACGGGAATCAACGTCATCACCCGTATTATGGGCCTGTTGCTGATGGCCCTCGGCATTGAGTTTATTGTGACCGGGATTAAAGCGCTTTTCCCAGGGCTGCTGAGTTAGTTCGTCGCCAGCAGGCGGGGAGTCTCGCTTCACGCCTGCGCGATTATTAGCAAAACCTATTAGCCAGCGCGGAGCTGGCGGTAGGAATAATATTTTGCGATATCGCTATTAATTTCATGTTTTTCATTAAGATATGAAATATTTCTCTTAACATTCTCCTCACGCCTCCCCCTCCTGTGATGTTATTTTCTTCACATCATTCTCTGGTACTTGCTGTCGGATCATCGAAATGATATTAGTAATTTTAACAAGGCGGCAGATGAATGTGCTAAAAAGTAATCTATTGTTAAATTTTTGTACAAAAAACCATCTTGTGGTCGCTGCTCAGTATGCTGGCTGATGAAATTATCGTAATGCTCTGATAAATAATAATATTTTTACATCGACGTTTTATGGCAAACGCTTGTCACGCTGGCAAAACCGGCAATAAAAGAGAATTCGGTAACATATTTGCAAATTGCATTGGCGGAGGTGTTTACCTTTTGGTACTTTCCGCCGTTATCGTCTGCTGAATTATGTACGCAAATGAGCATTATTTTTAATTAACTCATTTCGCCAGAACGACCCTCCAGCGAGGGCAACGAATCGACGTTAAGACTGCCGTTCGAGCGGTCGTAATAAATAAGTCGGTGATAGCAATCTGCCAATCGCAAACTCCTGCGTTGGACAGAACCCGAAAACGGGAAAAACAGGCTGGTTAAAAAACCAGTAATTATAATGACTGGAGTTACAACACAATGACCATCATCACTAAAAAGCGTTTAATCGCCGCGGGAGTGCTATCCGCACTGATCGCCGGCAATATGGCAATGGCAGCGGATGTCCCGGCTGGTGTGCAGCTGGCAGAGAAGCAAACCCTGGTACGTAATAGCGGCGCCGAGCCGCAATCGCTGGACCCAAATAAAATCGAAGGGGTGCCAGAGGCCAATATTAGCCGCGACCTGTTCGAAGGTTTGCTGAATACTTCGCCGAAAGATGGCCACCCGATCCCTGGCGTGGCGGAGAGCTGGGATAATAAAGATTTTAAAGTCTGGACCTTCCATCTGCGTAAAGATGCAAAATGGTCTAACGGCGAGCCGGTTACCGCCCAGGACTTCGTATACAGCTGGCAGCGTCTGGTGGATCCGAAAACCGCGTCTCCTTATGCCAGCTATCCGCAATATGGTCATATCGTTAACGTCGACGAAATCATTGACGGCAAGAAAGCGCCGAGCGAGCTGGGCGTAAAAGCCATTGACGACCACACGCTGGAAGTCACCCTCAGCGAACCGGTACCCTATTTTTATAAACTGCTGGTTAACCCGGCGATGTCTCCCGTCTACAAACCGGCCATCGAAAAATTTGGCGAAAAGTGGACGCAGCCTGGCAATATCGTTACCAACGGCGCGTATACTCTGAAAGACTGGGTGGTCAACGAGCGGATCGTGATGGAGCGTAACCCGCACTATTGGGATAATGCTAAAACCGTCATTAACACCGTTACCTGGCTGCCGACCTCTTCCGAAGTGACCTATGTTAACCGCTACCGCAGCGGTGAACTGGACATGACTTATAACCAGCTGCCGATCGAACTCTTCCAGAAGCTGAAAAAAGAGATCCCCAACGAGCTGCACGTTGACCCCTATCTGTGTACCTATTATTACGAAATCAACAACCAGAAGGCCCCGTTCACCGACGTGCGCGTGCGTACCGCGCTGAAGCTGGGTCTGGATCGCGATATTATTGCTAATAAGGTGAAAGGACAGGGCGATCTGCCGGCCTACGGCTACACCCCACCGTATACCGATGGCGCGAAGCTGAGCGAGCCGGAATGGTTTACCTGGTCGCAGGAAAAACGCAACGAAGAAGCGAAGAAACTGCTGGCCGAAGCCGGCTATAGCGCCGATAAACCGTTGACCTTCAACCTGCTGTATAACACCTCTGATTTGCACAAGAAGCTGGCGATTGCCGCCGCCTCGCTGTGGCGTAAAAACCTGGGCATTGACGTGAAGCTGGTCAACCAGGAGTGGAAAACGTTCCTCGATACCCGTCATCAGGGCACCTATGACGTGGCGCGTGCGGGCTGGTGCGCCGACTATAACGAGCCAACCTCTTTCCTGAACACCATGCTCTCTGACAGTTCAATGAACACCGCGCACTATAAGAGCCCGGCGTTCGACAAGATTATGGCTGAATCCGTAAAAGCATCCGATGAAGCGCAGCGCACGGCGGCCTATGCGAAAGCAGAGCAGCAGCTGGACAAAGACAGCGCGATCGTACCGGTCTATTACTACGTTAACGCCCGCCTGGTGAAACCATGGGTCGGTGGCTATACCGGTAAAGACCCGATGGATAACGTCTATACCAAAGACCTCTACGTTATCAAACATTAATGGCAATACGTGGAGCGGGTCTCGGCTCGCTCCATCGTGTCTTATTTGAGAGCAGTGCAAAGGCACACGCCAGAAGGTACGGGCAATGTTAAAATTTATCTTACGTCGCTGTCTGGAAGCGATTCCGACGCTATTTATTCTTATCACCATCTCATTCTTCATGATGCGTCTGGCGCCGGGAAGTCCTTTTACCGGGGAACGCACGCTACCGCCGGAAGTCATGGCGAATATTGAAGCAAAATACCATTTAAACGACCCTATCATGACGCAGTACTTCAATTATCTGAAGCAGCTGGCGCATGGCGATTTTGGTCCCTCTTTTAAATACAAAGATTATTCCGTCAACGATCTGGTGGCCGCCAGCTTCCCGGTTTCAGCGAAACTGGGCTTCGCCGCCTTTTTACTGGCGGTGGTGATCGGCGTTGCCGCCGGGGTGATAGCCGCCCTGAAGCAAAATACCCGCTGGGACTACGCGGTGATGGGGGTAGCCATGACCGGCGTGGTTATTCCGAGCTTTGTGGTCGCGCCGCTGCTGGTGATGATCTTTGCCATTACCCTGCACTGGCTGCCGGGCGGCGGCTGGAACGGCGGGGCGCTGAAATTTATGATCCTGCCGATGGTGGCGCTTTCCCTGGCCTATATCGCCAGCATCGCGCGTATCACCCGCGGCTCAATGATTGAAGTGCTGCACTCTAACTTTATCCGCACCGCGCGGGCGAAGGGGCTGCCGATGCGTCGCATTATTCTGCGCCATGCGCTGAAGCCGGCGCTGCTGCCGGTGCTCTCCTATATGGGGCCAGCTTTCGTGGGCATTATCACCGGCTCAATGGTCATTGAAACCATTTACGGCCTGCCGGGGATCGGCCAGCTGTTCGTTAACGGGGCGCTTAACCGCGACTACTCGCTGGTGCTCAGCCTGACGATCCTCGTTGGCGCCCTGACTATCCTGTTCAACGCCATCGTTGACGTGCTGTACGCCGTTATCGATCCGAAGATTCGCTACTGAAGCCGGAGTTCGCCATGATGTTAAGTAAGAAAAATAGCGAGGCGCTGGAAAACTTCAGTGAGAAGCTGGAAGTGGAGGGGCGTAGCCTCTGGCAGGATGCGCGTCGTCGCTTTATGCATAACCGCGCCGCGGTGACCAGCCTGATTATGCTGGTGCTTATTGCGCTGTTCGTTACCTTCGCGCCGATGGTGTCGTCGTTCTCCTACTTCGATACCGACTGGGGCATGATGTCCAATGCTCCGGATATGGCCTCCGGCCACTACTTCGGAACCGACTCCTCCGGGCGCGATCTGCTGGTGCGCGTAGCGATCGGCGGGCGCATTTCGCTGATGGTCGGGGTGGCGGCGGCGCTGGTGGCGGTGATCCTCGGCACGCTGTACGGTTCGCTCTCCGGTTATCTCGGCGGCAAAGTGGATTCGGTGATGATGCGTCTGCTGGAGATCCTCAACTCCTTCCCGTTTATGTTCTTCGTCATCCTGCTGGTGACCTTTTTTGGTCAGAATATCCTGCTGATCTTTGTCGCCATCGGTATGGTGTCCTGGCTGGATATGGCGCGTATCGTGCGCGGGCAGACGCTGAGCCTGAAGCGCAAAGAGTTTATCGAAGCCGCGCAGGTCGGCGGGGTCTCGACGGCGAGCATCGTTCTGCGCCATATCGTCCCCAACGTGCTGGGGGTGGTGGTGGTGTATGCCTCGCTGCTGGTCCCCAGCATGATCCTCTTCGAATCCTTCCTCAGTTTCCTGGGACTGGGGACGCAGGAGCCGCTCAGCAGCTGGGGGGCATTGCTCAGCGATGGCGCCAACTCAATGGAAGTTTCGCCCTGGCTACTGTTGTTCCCGGCGGGTTTCCTGGTGGTGACCCTGTTCTGTTTCAACTTTATCGGCGATGGTCTGCGTGATGCCCTCG
Organism: Klebsiella sp. P1927; assembly: GCF_018204675.1. NCBI lineage: Bacteria > Pseudomonadati > Pseudomonadota > Gammaproteobacteria > Enterobacterales > Enterobacteriaceae > Klebsiella > Klebsiella sp. P1927. Next base: position 1,880,642 of record NZ_CP073377.1, read on the forward strand.
ACCCGAAAGACCGCTAAGGAGCGCTGCCATGACCATGATTGAAACGGCAAAAGCGCCGCAAGCGCAGAGCCACAGCGGGCTACTGCTGGACGTGAAAGATCTTCGCGTCACCTTTAAAACGCCGGATGGCGACGTCACCGCCGTCAATGATCTGAACTTCACCCTGCAGGCGGGCGAGACGCTCGGCATTGTGGGCGAATCCGGCTCCGGTAAATCGCAAACCGCCTTCGCCCTGATGGGACTGCTGGCGGCCAACGGTCGCATCGGGGGTTCCGCCACCTTTAACGGTCGGCAAATCCTCAATTTGCCCGAGCGTGAGCTGAACAAACTGCGCGCTGAACAAATCTCAATGATTTTCCAGGATCCGATGACCTCTCTTAACCCCTATATGCGGGTGGGCGAGCAGTTAATGGAAGTCCTGATGCTGCATAAAGGGCTGAGTAAAGCCGAAGCGTTTGAAGAGTCGGTGAAGATGCTCGACGCGGTAAAAATGCCGGAAGCGCGTAAGCGCATGAAAATGTTCCCGCACGAGTTCTCCGGGGGCATGCGTCAGCGCGTGATGATTGCCATGGCGCTGCTGTGCCGGCCCCGGCTGCTGATTGCGGATGAACCGACCACTGCCCTGGACGTTACCGTGCAGGCGCAGATCATGACGCTGTTGAATGAGCTTAAACGCGAATTCAACACGGCCATTATCATGATCACCCACGACCTTGGGGTGGTGGCAGGTATCTGCGATAAAGTGCTGGTGATGTACGCCGGGCGCACCATGGAGTACGGTCAGGCGCGCGATGTCTTCTATCAACCGTCGCACCCATACTCTATTGGGCTGTTGAATGCGGTTCCACGTCTGGATGCGGAAGGCGATGCGTTGTTGACCATTCCCGGCAACCCACCGAACCTGCTGCGATTGCCGAAAGGCTGTCCATTCCAGCCGCGTTGCCCGCATGCCATGGAGCAGTGCAGCAGCGCGCCGCCGCTGGAATCGTTCGCGCCAGGCTGCCTGCGCGCCTGCTTTAAACCGGTGGGGGATCTGCTATGAACGCCGTAACTGAACAACGAAAAGTCCTGCTCGAAATTGCCGACCTGAAGGTGCACTTCGATATCAAAGATGGCAAGCAGTGGTTCTGGCAGCCGTCGAAAACGCTGAAAGCGGTGGATGGCGTGACGCTGCGCCTTTACGAGGGTGAAACCCTCGGTGTGGTAGGGGAGTCGGGCTGCGGCAAATCGACCTTCGCCCGCGCCATTATTGGTCTGGTGAAAGCGACCGATGGCAAAGTGGCCTGGCTGGGTAAAGATCTGCTGGGCATGAAGCAGGAAGAGTGGCGCGACGTGCGCAGCGATATCCAGATGATCTTCCAGGATCCGCTGGCCTCGCTGAACCCGCGCATGACCATCGGAGAAATTATCGCCGAACCGCTGCGTACCTATCATCCGAAGATGCCCCGTCAGGAAGTGCGCGATCGCGTCAAAGCGATGATGATGAAAGTTGGATTGCTGCCCAACCTGATCAACCGCTATCCGCACGAGTTCTCCGGCGGTCAGTGTCAGCGTATCGGCATCGCGCGGGCGCTGATCCTTGAGCCAAAGCTGATTATCTGCGATGAGCCGGTCTCCGCGCTTGACGTGTCGATTCAGGCGCAGGTCGTCAACCTGCTGCAGCAACTGCAGCGTGAGATGGGGCTATCGCTGATATTTATCGCTCACGATCTGGCGGTGGTTAAGCATATCTCCGATCGGGTTCTGGTAATGTATCTGGGCCATGCGGTGGAGCTGGGGACCTACGACGAGGTGTACCATAATCCGCTGCATCCCTATACCAAAGCGCTGATGTCGGCGGTGCCGATCCCCGATCCTGATCTCGAGAAAACGAAAACTATCCAACTGCTGGAAGGCGAATTACCCTCGCCGATTAATCCGCCCTCAGGCTGCGTATTCCGCACCCGCTGTCCGCTTGCCGGACCGGAGTGCGCCAAAACCCGCCCGGTGCTGGAAGGCAGTTTCCGCCATGCGGTTTCCTGCCTTAAGGTAGACCCGTTATAATCTCAGGGGCTGACGCAGGTCAGCCCTTTTTTTTTGCGAGGTTAACGAAGTGGGTATGCTTTCTGCCGCTCGTCTGCGGCTTTATCATTTACTTTTCGATCAGAACCGACGTTCCGGCCGCCGCTTTGAAGGGCTGTGCGGACTTTTCGCCCTGCTCAGCGTACTGGTGATATTTATCGAGTCGGGACTGGGCACGCAATATCACCTGACATTAGATGAATGGCATATTTTCGTCTGGCTGGAGCTGCTGGTGACCGCGGTCTTTACCCTGGAATACCTGCTGCGTATCGCTACCTGGCCCAATCCGCTCCACTATATTTTCAGCTTTTGGGGGCTGATTGACCTGGCGACGATTTTACCGCTGTATGTGATGTGGCTATGGCCGGAAATTAGCCTCAATTATGTATTCGCCTGGCGGGCAATGCGGGCGATCCGCGCGCTGCGTATTCTCAAACTACTGCGCTTTATGCCTTCGCTCAACGTGTTCTGGCGAGCGATTGTCAGCGCGCGCCATCAGCTGATCCTGTTTTATTCGTTTATCGCCATTGTGATGGTGATTTTCGGCTCGTTAATGTATCTGATTGAGGGGCCGGAATACGGCTTTACCACGCTTAACGCCTCGGTCTATTGGGCCATCGTGACCATCACCACCGTCGGCTACGGAGACATCACGCCGCACACGCCGTTGGGTCGCATCCTGGCCTCCATTCTTATCCTGATCGGCTACTCCATTATTGCCATACCGACCGGACTTATCACCACGCATATGACCAGCGCCCTGAATCGTCGACGACAGCAGCGCCTGTGTCCGCAGTGTCAGCAGGGCGACCATGACGATAACGCCCGTTTCTGCCATGCCTGCGGTCATGCCTTGCCGAAGTAAGCTGGCGACGTAAAAAAAGCCTGCCGGGAGAACCGCGGCAGGCTTTTTACTGGATGTTAAAGGTTATTCACGCCACAGAATATGGCACAGCTTATGATCTTTCTCGCGGCACAGCAGAACGCGGGCGAAGATATCATTGATTTCCCCGCCGTCGGTATCCGCCAGACCAATCACCACTTCGGCGAAGAAATCCGGGTTGAGATCGTAATCCACATGCTCTTCCCAGTCTGCCGAAGGGTCGAACAGTTCGGCGCCGCCGCGCTCCTCAAACTGCAGGTTAAACAGAATGATGTCCGCCGGGTCGAGATTGTCGGCCGCCAGTTCGAGGAAGATATCGTAAGCCTGCTCGAGCGTTTCGTCTTCGGTCAGGCGGTTGTTTAAATCCATATCCATGATTGCTACTCATTCGGTATCTGATGGGCACGTTTTACAGCAACGGGCTGAAGAAGTAAAACAGTCGCTCGGCGATCCGCTGCCACAGCGGACGTTTTAACCAGAGACGGGCATCCAGCAGGCGCGAGCGCGAGATATAATCATCCTGAACCGCCGCCAGATCGCTGCCGAAACCGGCGTCATCGATGACCAGGGTAATCTCGAAGTTGAGCCACAGGCTGCGCATATCCAGGTTGACGGTCCCCACGAGACTTAGCTCGCCATCGACCAGCACGCTCTTGGTATGCAACAGTCCGCCCTCAAACTGATAGATTTTGACCCCGGCCGCCAGCAGCTCGGTGAAGAAGGCCCGGCTGGCCCAGCCTACCAGCAGCGAATCGTTCTTGCGCGGTAAAATAATGCTCACGTCAACGCCGCGCTGGGCGGCGGTACAGATCGCATGCAGCAGGTCGTCGCTGGGTACGAAGTAGGGGGTGGTCATGATCAGATGCTCTTTCGCCGCATAGGCGGCGGTGAGGAGAGCCTGATGAATCAGATCTTCCGGAAAGCCCGGTCCGGAGGCGATCGTGTGAATAGTATGTCCGCTGGCCTCTTCGAACGGCATGATATTGACGTCCGGGGGCGGCGGCAGAATGCGCTTGCCGGTCTCTATTTCCCAGTCGCAGGAGTAGACGATGCCCATCGAGGTCGCCACCGGGCCTTCCATTCGCGCCATCAGATCAATCCACTGTCCGACTCCTGAGTCCTGTTTAAAGTAGCGCGGATCGACCATATTCATGCTGCCGGTGTAGGCGATATAGTTATCGATCATCACCATTTTACGATGCTGACGCAGGTCCATCCGGCGCAGGAATACGCGCATCAGGTTAACCTTAAGAGCTTCGACGACTTCAATACCGGCGTTACGCATCATCGCCGCCCATGGGCTGCGGAAAAAGGCCACGCTGCCCGCGGAGTCAAGCATTAGCCGACAGTGAACCCCGCGGCGAGCGGCGGCCATCAGCGATTCAGCGACGCTGTCGGCCATGCCGCCGGGCTGCCAGATATAAAAGACCATCTCTATGTTGTGACGGGCCAGCTGAATATCGCGGATCAGGGCCTGCATCACGTCGTCAGATTCCGTCAGCAGCTGTAGCTGGTTGCCTTTTACGCCGCCAATGCCCTGACGCCGTTCGCACAGCTTGAACAGGGATTCGGCCACCGGGCTGTTATCTTCCGCGAAGATATGTTTGCAGGCTTTGAGGTCGTTTAACCACTTGGCCGTCGAGGGCCACATCGCCCTGGCGCGCTCGGCCCGACGCTTGCCGAGATGCAGCTCGCCAAAGGAGAGATAGGCGATGATCCCCACCAGCGGCAGGATATAAATGATCAGCAACCATGCCATGGCGGACGGGACAGCGCGGCGTTTCATTAGAATTCGTAATGTTACACCGGCGATCAACAGCCAGTACCCCAGAATGACCAGCCAGTTCACCACCGTGTAAAAGGTTGTCATAGATGTAAAATCCTTTTGAATGACGATATGTGATGAGTTTACGCATCAGTATTTTTCTGGCAAATAAAAACGCAGCGAAAGCGGTAGTCAGTTGCTGGCAGAGGTTTATAATGGGGGCTGTTTTCACTCGTAGAGTCGTTGCAATGAAGCGTAGTAGAACGGAAGTAGGGCGCTGGCGCATGCTGAGACAGGTGAATCGCCGTAAAGCGCGCTGGCTGGAAGCCCAATCGCGCCGCAATATGCGGATCCTCGCTATCAGGAAGGGGCTGGTGAAACGGCAGCGTCATGCCCTGCTGTTTATCTTCCCTGACAGCTAAGCGAGCAGGCAAACGGCACCGTACGCGGTGCCGTTGTCGTTTTTCTCTCTGCGCTAAATTCCCGTTGCTCATCGCCATAGGGCAATGATGGTTTTTCATGCTGCGATGCGACGACAAAACAGAGCTCCCGCCTCAGTGAAAGAGAGATGCTACGCCTGGCTTGTAATGACGGACGACAAGATCCAGAGCCAAGTCGTTTGCGGCGCGACAGGAATTAACCGTCAGATAGCATTTATTGCCGCTCAGGGTTTATTGCCGCTCAGGAAGGGCATGGCGTTGTTAAATGCTTAATGATATGACCGGCCAGCTGCGGTAACCAGGCGGGAGCTGAGGGAATGAGAAAACAGACTCAGACAGGCAAGGGGGTTATTAAGCGGTCCAGCGCGTTGAAGCTAAATGAACCGACCGATCCTGACCATGAATAATCTGAGCCTGTTATATTATTCAGAGAGGCCATGCAATAAGCATCCTGAATAAAACGCAATCGTTGCGCCAGCTTTTACTTATTTTGCATAGGCTTCCGTGGATAACGTGATGGTGACGTTATCACTTACCGCCGGCACATATTTATCAAGCTTAAAGTCTGAACGTTTTATCACCCCGGTGGCATCAAATCCAATGGCCTCTTTTTTCACCATTGGGTGCATATCCTGCTTATTCAGGACGGCATGCAGGACCACCGGTTTGGTGATGCCTTTAATGGTCAAATTACCTTCCACATCATATTTATTGTCGCCTTTGCTTTCCACTTTGGTACTCTGGAAAGTGGCGTCGGGAAACGTTTTAACATCAAAATACTCTTTGCCTAAAAACTCATCCGTTAACGCCTTGACGTGAGCGTCAATGGTTTTCACTGGCAGCGTGACGTTCACCGAGGATTTCTCCGGATTCTCTTTATCAAAGGCCAGTTTCCCTGAAACATCAGAGATATAGGCGGTAGGGTTTGAGAAGCCGAAATGGTTCCAGGAGATCACAACCGAGGTATGCTGTGGATCAAGACTGTATTCCTTAGCCGCGGCTTGCGACACAGGAATATATAAGGCAAGTACAGAAAGCAATGCGGTTTTTTTCAGGGTATTCACACAATAATCCTCAAAATCGGCAGGTACATAAATGTTAGCCCAAAAAAATACAGGGCTTATTGAAAACATTTGTTATTCCCTTTCAAATTTTTTAATCAAGCAGTGATGCCCCTACTATCACTCTGCGTGAAGTTTACGCAACGAAATTAATAGGCTTTAAAAATGATGCTCAGCAACTTAACGCTGGCAGCGTAGTTAATATCCCTTTATGCCTGCCAGGTAAACCTTTGTCTACAGGGGGGTTATTTCCACGTGCTTTCAAGCGGCTACGGTCCTGAATATAGCAAGATGGGCTACGTTCGGTTCCGCGGCATCCGCAGTGGATGCCCAATAATATTTTTTTCGGGCTTTCATGTCTGTCGTTAAGCAACTATCTTTCAGTTATTTTTTTTCATTCTATTGCACTGTAGATTTATAGGGCTATATCAGGATGTGCTGACATTAAATGCAAGCGCTAAATAACAACGCGATCCTCCCTAACAGCCTTACACAAGGTATTAGTAATTCACTATCACGCGCGGCGTCGATGTTTTGTCAGCATTTTCCATTGCCGAAAAAAGCGAGGCGATGGTCGATGATGGGGTAGCAGGAGAAAGTGCGTGCTCATCTTCCAGGCTTCTCAGGCGGATAACAGTCAACGCTTTCGCGAGGTTAAAAAGGGCGACACTTCAATGTCGTGTACCAAAATGCGCCCTTCATTCTGATGACCTGGGTGTTTTTGTGGTTAGCCAGAAAAAGGAAAGGGTATTTTCAAAAAACCTTCTTATACGGCTTAACTGAGACCTGGCGGTAAACCCCGGCGGCGATATACGGATCGTCATTAGCCCAGGCCTGGGCCGCTTCCAGCGATTCAAACTCGGCAATCACCGTTGAGCCGCTGAATCCTGCTGCGCCCGGTTCGTTACTGTCAACGGCCGGCATTGGCCCGGCGGTAAGCAGTCGGCCTTCATCGTGTAAGAGTTGTAAACGCGCGAGATGCGCGGGGCGAACCGACAGCCGCTTTTCCAGAGAATCGGCGATATCTTCAGCGTAGATAACGTAAAGCACGGCAAAGCTCCTTATCAATAATCAGGCGAATTACGTTAAGTTAAACAGCGATGGACTGCAATGCAAAGATGCGCTCTGGAGTGGAAAGCACTGCCGACGCAGCTTTTTTCTGCAAATGGCGGCAAAAATTGACTCAGGTTAAGACGCCTTATTGAATATGATTGCTATTTGCATTTAAAATCGGAGCATCATTTTTCAACAGAAACGACTATGAGCGCAATGACCCTTGATTTACCTCGCCGCTTTCCGTGGCCAACGCTGCTGTCCGTGGCTATCCACGGTGCCGTTGTGGCGGGGCTGCTTTATACCTCGGTACATCAGGTTATTGAACAGCCTTCTCCGACGCAGCCGATAGAGATCACAATGGTGGCGCCGGCCGATCTTGAGCCGCCTCCGGCGGCGCAGCCTGTCGTGGAGCCCGTTGTTGAACCCGAACCTGAGCCGGAGCCAGAGGTAGCGCCTGAACCGCCGAAAGAGGCGCCGGTGGTGATCCATAAACCGGAACCTAAGCCGAAGCCCAAACCTAAACCCAAGCCTAAGCCGGAGAAAAAGGTTGAACAGCCGAAGCGGGAAGTGAAGCCGGCAGCAGAGCCGCGTCCGGCCTCGCCGTTTGAAAACAACAATACGGCGCCGGCGCGTACAGCGCCAAGTACCTCGACCGCAGCGGCTAAACCCACCGTTACTGCTCCGAGCGGCCCGCGGGCGATCAGCCGCGTTCAGCCGTCCTATCCGCCGCGCGCTCAGGCGCTGCGCATTGAAGGGACGGTACGGGTGAAGTTTGACGTTTCGCCTGATGGCCGCATTGATAATCTGCAGATCCTCTCTGCTCAGCCGGCGAATATGTTCGAACGCGAGGTGAAAAGCGCGATGCGCAGATGGCGTTATGAGCAGGGAAGACCGGGTACCGGCGTAACGATGACCATCAAATTCCGCCTGAACGGCGTCGAGATTAACTGATAAAACGCTGCGGCGGACCGGCAAGGTCCGCCGTGAAGCTTGTTTAACGCATTTTCTCCATCAATACATCATCCAGCGCCTGCTGGGCCGTTACCAGGTGCTGGCCGCCAAACAAAATCGCTCTGTTCAGCAGAGTATAAAGCTGATAAATCGGCTGACGATCGAGAAAACCCGACGGCAGAGGCGAAACGGACTGATAGCCGTCATAGATTTGCGGGGGCTGTTCCGGATGCATCGGCAGCATGGCTAAATCGCACTCGCGGTCGCCCCAGTAGCAGGCGGGATCGAATATATAGGGGCCATCCGGCCCTAAAGCGCAGTTGCCGGACCACAGATCCCCGTGCAACAGCAAAGGCTGCGGCTGATGGTTGGCCAGTCGCTGCTGTACCATATCGACTAAGGTATCGATATCGCCAAAGTGCAATCCCTTCTCCGCCGCGAGCTCCAGCTGCCAGCCGATACGCTGCTCGGCAAAAAAAACCGACCAGCGACGCTGCCAGGCGTTGGGCTGCGGCGTGGTGGAAAGATCGTTATCAAAATCCAGACCGAACTGCGGCTGATCGCTCCACTGATGGAGGTGGGCTAGCTGCTGGCCAAGCAGAAACGCATTGTGCGCATCCAGCGGACGGGGAGGGAGGTACTCCATGACCACGAAGCTATAGTCGCGATCGCTGCCGACGGCAAAGACCTGCGGTACGCGAACGGTTTTGCTTCGCGACAGCAGCTCCAGCTGATCGGACTCGGCGGTGAAGATAGGCAGAAGTTCCCGTTCGTCGCATTTCACGAAGTAATCTTTCCCGCCGAAGCGTAAATGCCAGGCGGAATGGATCTCTCCACCGGGCAGCTCGGTTTTCAGTTCGATTTCAGCGTCTTCGGTATGCCAATCGCGTAAAAGAGTACTGATTGCTTGCCACATGCTGTCTCTCCCCATGTTTTCCACCATATCATAAGGTTAGCGCATTACTACCGGGTAAACCTGGAACTGACGCACAACTGACGCTTTCCGTTGCGCTAAACGCACTTATTGAGCTTTTAACCACTCGGCGAATGTGGCCACAGCGATTTCCGCCGGGCGGCCAAGGGCCGCTTCCGCCAGGCCGGCGCTGAGGGCCTTAACTTCCTCGGCCGTCTGGCCGCTCAGCAGGCCGAAGGTGTTGGTACCCAGCTCATGGGGCGAGCCCTCTTCATCATTGAGCGTCAGTACAAACCCGGCACGGGTAAAATGGTTGCTGACCTCATTGATCTCCGTCAGCGCCTGTTCATGGAAGGTCACGCTGACGACCCAGGCGGTAATCTCATTACTCATCTCTACACCCCGTTGTTATGCATGGCCTTTCCAGCATAGACCATCCTGCTTATATTGTGATTCCCCTCCGCCGGCGCGGAGGGGGCAGGGAAGATCAACGCCCGCAGAGATAATCATAGATTTTTTGCGTATTGGCCCGCGAGCAGAGGCGGGTGCCCTGGTTGATGGTCGCGGCGCTACCGGCGGCGACGCCAAAGCGTACCATGTCTTCAAGGCTGGCGTTTTCCGCCAGACGCAAGGTCATGGCGCCCACCATGCTGTCGCCAGCGCCGACGGTGCTCTGGCTTTTCATCGGTGGCGGCACTACCTGAACGCTGCCGCTGGCGTCCACGCCTAATGCCCCCTGCGGACCCAGGGAGACCACCACCCGGCGCACTTTACCGGACTGGATCAACGACTGAGCGGCAAGGCGCACGTCATCGGGTTGGCTGAGATCGCGCTGCACGAGGGCGCTAAGCTCTTTCTGGTTCGGTTTCACCAGCTCAATATTGCCGACGTCCAGCGCGGCGGCCAGCGCATCGCCGGAACTGTCAATGATGCAGCGCAGTCCCTGCTGTTGCGCATTTTTCACCAGCTGCATCAGGTTATCGACGCTAATACCTGGCGGCAGGCTGCCGCTGACCACCAGCAGAGAGCCGGGTTCGATAGTCAGAACCTTCTCTTCCAGACGGCGGAATTCATCGTCCGTCAGTGCCGCGCCGGGCATAACGAAGCGATACTGTTCGCCGCTGGCGGCCACGTGGACGTGCAGGTTTTGCCGCGTCCAGTCGCGGGTTTCGACGGTCTCGACCGGCACCTGCTCATCGGCCAGCAGGGCGGCAAGATGCTCGCCGGTAGCGCCACCGACCGGGAAAATGGCGGTGGCTTTGCCGCCGAGAAAGGTCACGGCGCGGGCCACGTTGATCCCGCCGCCGCCAGGTTCAAATACCGGCGCGCTGCAGCGAAGTTTGCCTTCCGGGTAGATCTGTGGGGTTTGCGTGGCGCTATCCAGCGAGGGGGCCAGCGTGAGCGTGTAAATTTTGGTCATTCCTTCTCCTCCTTAATACGGCGACTGTCGTTAATTTAAGCATGGCACGATGACTCGGGGAGGGAAAGTCCAGTTCCTGACAGTTTTGCAAAGATGCCTCTATTTTCATTATGAAATAAAGATTGTTTCCGGAGCTGTCTTATTCAAAAAACGAAAGAGTAAGTGATTGCTATGTTATTCGTGCTTTTTTATAATTTGCTACCTTTCTTAGGACCTGCACTCCGCGATCCTCGCGAAAGTTTCCGGGACCCTCAGGTCTCTTTTATGTTGTACGGACGCTAAATTCAATGAGCCGGCGAGATTATGCCTGTTCATCATTTGTACTGTCCTAAAAAAATGTATTTTAGAGAGTTATAATGAAGCTTTTAAAGACAGTACCCGCAGCGGTTATGCTGGCGGGGGGGCTTTTTGCGTCTGTTGGCGCAATGGCCGATGATTCTGTATTTACCGTCATGGATGACCCTTCCGCTGCCAAAAAACCGTTCGAAGGGGTGGTTAACGCAGGCTACCTGGCGCAGTCCGGCAACACCAAGAGCTCTTCGATGACGGCGGATTCCACCCTGACCTGGTATGGTAATACCACCGCCTGGTCGCTGTGGGGCAACGCCAGCAACACGTCGTCCAATGATGAGCGATCCTCAGAAAAATATGCTGTCGGCGGACGTAGCCGCTACAACCTGACCGATATGAACTATGTCTTTGGTCAGGGTAGCTGGCTAACAGACCGCTACAACGGCTATCAACAGCGCGATGTTGTGACGGCGGGCTATGGTCGTCAGATCCTCAACGGGCCGGTGCACAGTCTGCGGTTTGAATTCGGTCCTGGCGTTCGCTATGACGAATATACCGACGGGGATACTGATACCCAGCCGCTGGGTTATGCTTCGGGTACATGGGCCTGGCAGATGACCGATAACGCCAAATTTTCGCAAGGGGTATCGGTGTTCGGCGCCGAGGACACCACGGTCAACTCAGAGAGCGCGTTAAACGTGGCGATTAACGCCCATTTCGCCCTGAAGGTCGCCTACAACGTGACCTGGAACTCTGAGCCGCCTGCGTCCGCGCCGGAGCATACCGATCGCCGGACCTCGCTCTCCCTCGGGTATAAGATGTAATATTTCAGGCCGGGTTTTCCCCGGCCTGTTCGTTTTGGTTTTAGCAATTAGTGATATTATTTTTTCTGGCCGTTCGTTTTACTTTTTGTAAAAAGGAAATAGCCCTCCATTTTTTCTCCATTATTCACGAGCGCCTGACAAATATTCATTCTATTTGACACAAATAGCTAAATATTCGACGGACAAATATGTGATCTGGATCTATACTAACAACCACTGACCGGAGGGCGACATAGCCCGGTCTGTTTTCCGTAATAAGAGAATTAACATCATGAAAAACAATCGTTATACCATCGCAGCCCTGGCGCTGTGCGTGCTTTCTTTTGGCGCATCAGCCGCCACGCCCGTTCCGCCATCGGGTCATCAGGATCATACCCAGGTAGGTATCGCCAAAGCCTCTGACGTTGAGGCTGGTTCGAATATTGCGCCCGGCGCCCCTACCACCGGAAAATCCATGAACGACGCCTTTAATGTGCATACGCTGGTGGCCGGCGAGTGGTCTTAATATTGCAGGCTATCGTTTCGCGAGCGGTCTAATAAGCCGGGTTAAGTGGTACCGGTTTAATGGCCCGCGGTATACATTCAGCAGGCAATATCTCCACGTCTCTTTTATCATGTCCGAATAATATCGTCCGGCGCCATTGGCCAATATTACCGCGCCACATCGCTTATATTCTGCTTTTTATCCGTGGCCCTCTTGTTTTCTCCGCATTCCGCCATCATTTATGCTGTTGCGGCTTTAATCACGTACCAATGATGTGTAAACTACTCCCCGGTGTTATCAGCAGGCGGCTGCAGGGGGGAGCGATCGTTCCGGTCGTGCTCCTATTTTCGCAGAGTGAAGCGGGAACTGCGCCTTAACCTGATGATAATTATGATTATATAGTTTTGTATGTGCTCTTTCGTGCGGGGCACCACTGCAAATAAGGACATAAAATGCCTGTAATTACGCTTCCTGATGGCAGCCAACGCCATTTTGACCACGCAGTTAGTCCGATGGATGTCGCGCTGGATATCGGTCCAGGCCTGGCGAAAGCCACCATTGCCGGGCGGGTAAATGGTGAACTGGTAGACGCCTGTGACCCGATCGAATCCGATTCCACTCTCTCTATCATCACCGCGAAAGATGAAGAAGGGCTGGAGATCATTCGTCACTCCTGCGCGCACCTGTTAGGCCATGCCATCAAACAGCTGTGGCCCAACACCAAAATGGCTATCGGTCCGGTTGTCGATAATGGTTTCTACTATGACGTAGACCTCGACCACACCCTGACCCAGGAAGATATCGACGCGCTCGAAAAACGTATGCATGAGCTCGCCGAGAAAAACTACGACGTTATCAAGAAGAAAGTGAGCTGGCATGAAGCGCGTGAAACCTTCGTGAAACGCGGCGAAAGCTATAAAGTTTCTATTCTTGATGAAAACATTGCCCATGATGACAAGCCTGGCCTGTATCATCATGAAGAATATATCGATATGTGCCGCGGTCCGCACGTACCGAACATGCGCTTCTGCCATCACTTTAAGCTGATGAAAACCGCCGGAGCCTACTGGCGCGGCGACAGCAACAATAAAATGTTGCAGCGTATCTACGGCACCGCGTGGGCAGATAAAAAAGCGCTGAATGCCTACCTGCAGCGTCTGGAAGAAGCCGCCAAGCGTGACCACCGTAAAATCGGTAAGCAGCTCGACCTGTATCACATGCAGGAAGAGGCGCCGGGGATGGTGTTCTGGCACAATGACGGCTGGACCATCTTCCGTGAACTGGAAACGTTTGTTCGTTCTAAACTGAAAGAGTACCAGTATCAGGAAGTAAAAGGTCCGTTCATGATGGACCGTGTGCTGTGGGAAAAAACCGGCCACTGGGACAACTACAAAGATGCGATGTTCACCACCTCTTCTGAGAACCGTGAATACTGTATCAAGCCGATGAACTGCCCGGGTCACGTGCAGATCTTCAACCAGGGGCTGAAATCCTACCGCGACCTGCCGCTGCGTATGGCGGAATTCGGTAGCTGCCACCGTAACGAACCGTCTGGCGCGCTGCATGGTCTGATGCGCGTGCGCGGCTTTACCCAGGATGATGCGCATATCTTCTGTACTGAAGATCAGGTTCGCGATGAAGTGAACGCCTGTATTCGTATGGTCTACGATATGTATAGCACCTTTGGCTTCGAGAAGATCGTCGTCAAACTGTCGACTCGCCCGGAAAAACGTATCGGTAGCGACGAGACCTGGGATCGCGCGGAAGCGGATCTGGCGGTGGCGCTGGAAGAAAATAACATCCCATTTGAATATCAACTGGGTGAAGGGGCGTTCTACGGCCCGAAAATTGAATTTACCCTGTATGACTGCCTCGATCGTGCATGGCAGTGCGGTACCGTACAGCTGGACTTCTCTCTGCCGCAGCGTTTAAGCGCCTCCTATGTGGGCGAAAACAACGAGCGTCAGGTGCCGGTCATGATTCACCGTGCGATTCTCGGTTCTCTGGAGCGCTTCATTGGCATCCTGACCGAAGAGTTCGCAGGCTTCTTCCCAACCTGGATTGCACCAGTGCAGGTAGTGGTCATGAATATTACCGATTCTCAGGCTGAATACGTTAACGAATTGACGCGTAAACTACAAAATGCGGGCATTCGTGTAAAAGCAGACTTGAGAAATGAGAAGATTGGCTTTAAAATCCGCGAGCACACTTTACGTCGTGTCCCGTATATGTTGGTCTGTGGCGACAAAGAAGTCGAAGCCGGCAAAGTGGCCGTGCGCACCCGTCGCGGGAAAGACCTCGGCAGCATGGACGTAAATGAAGTGATCGAGAAGCTGCAACAAGAGATTCGCAGCCGCAGTCTTCAACAACTGGAGGAATAAGGTATTAAAGGCGGAAAACGAGTTCAAACGGCACGTCCGAATCGTATTAATGGCGAGATTCGCGCCCAGGAAGTTCGCTTAACAGGTCTGGAAGGTGAGCAGCTGGGAATTGTGAGTCTGAGAGAAGCTATCGAAAAGGCTGAAGAGGCTGGAGTAGATTTAGTTGAAATCAGCCCTAACGCCGAGCCGCCAGTTTGTCGTATCATGGACTACGGCAAGTTCCTTTATGAAAAGAGTAAGTCTTCTAAGGAACAGAAGAAGAAGCAGAAAGTTATCCAGGTTAAGGAAATTAAATTCCGCCCTGGTACTGATGAAGGTGACTATCAGGTAAAACTCCGCAGCCTGATTCGCTTTCTCGAAGATGGCGATAAGGCCAAGATCACGCTGCGTTTCCGCGGTCGTGAGATGGCCCACCAGCAGATCGGTATGGAAGTGCTTAACCGCGTGAAAGACGATCTGGTTGAACTGGCAGTAGTCGAATCCTTCCCAACGAAGATCGAAGGCCGCCAGATGATCATGGTGCTCGCTCCTAAGAAGAAACAGTAAGGCCATCAAGAAACATTTCCGGTGGGCTTCGGCTCACTGGTTTTGTTCGCCTTTGTTTCGTTTATTAACAATGCGAAGTGGAAGTTATTAAAATGCCAAAAATTAAGACCGTACGCGGTGCTGCTAAGCGCTTCAAAAAAACCGGTAAAGGTGGTTTTAAGCACAAGCACGCTAACCTGCGTCACATTCTGACTAAAAAAGCTACCAAGCGTAAACGTCACCTGCGTCCGAAAGCCATGGTTTCCAAAGGCGATCTGGGCCTGGTTATCGCGTGCCTGCCGTACGCATAAGTCGTTAACGTTTAACTTTTTTAACTTAGAATAGATACAGGAGAGCACACATGGCTCGCGTAAAACGTGGTGTAATTGCACGTGCACGTCACAAGAAAATTTTGAAACAAGCTAAAGGCTACTACGGTGCGCGTTCTCGCGTATACCGCGTTGCCTTCCAGGCTGTTATCAAAGCTGGTCAGTACGCTTACCGTGACCGTCGTCAACGTAAACGTCAGTTCCGTCAACTGTGGATTGCACGTATCAACGCAGCAGCACGTCAGAACGGTATTTCTTACAGCAAATTCATCAATGGCCTGAAAAAAGCCTCTGTTGAAATCGACCGTAAGATCCTGGCTGACATCGCTGTATTCGACAAAGTAGCGTTCACCGCTCTGGTCGAAAAAGCGAAAGCAGCTCTGGCATAAGCCAGTTGAAAGAGGGAGCTTGTCTCCCTCTTTTCGTTTCAACACCATCAATACATTGACTTTTATCGGCGCAGGCTTTTCAATACAGCTCTGACGTTTCTTACCAGACAAGGTAATGCAAGCATGAATGCTGCTATTTTCCGCTTCTTTTTTTACTTCAGCACCTGAACTCAGGGGGCTTGCGCGTGAAAGAAGAAACGGAAAACAGCGCCAGAAAGCCTCCCCTGTGGAGGCTTTTTTCGTATATGGATTCGGAATATTAATTTCACTATAACCGGTGTCTGCACCGACATAATGAGGAAAACCATGTCACATCTCGCAGAGCTGGTTGCCAGTGCCAAGGCAGCCATTAACGAGGCATCAGATGTTGCTGCGCTGGACAACGTCCGCGTGGAATACCTGGGTAAAAAAGGGCATCTGACCCTGCAAATGACCACCCTGCGTGAGCTGCCGCCGGAAGAGCGTCCGGCAGCCGGTGCGGTCATCAACGAGGCGAAAGAGCAGGTGCAGCAGGCGCTGAACGCGCGTAAAGCTGAACTGGAAGGCGCAGCGCTGAATGCGCGTCTGGCCGCAGAGACCATTGACGTCTCGCTGCCGGGTCGCCGCATTGAAAACGGCGGCCTGCATCCGGTTACTCGCACCATCGACCGTATTGAAAGTTTCTTCGGTGAGCTCGGCTTTACCGTGGCGACGGGCCCGGAAATCGAAGACGATTACCACAACTTCGATGCGCTGAATATTCCGGGTCACCATCCGGCGCGCGCTGACCACGACACTTTCTGGTTCGATGCCACTCGCCTGCTGCGTACGCAGACCTCCGGCGTGCAGATCCGCACCATGGAAAACCAGCAGCCGCCTATCCGTATTATCGCGCCGGGCCGCGTCTATCGTAACGACTACGATCAGACCCACACCCCGATGTTCCATCAGATGGAAGGTCTGATCGTTGATAAAAATATCAGCTTCACCAACCTGAAAGGGACGCTGCACGACTTCCTGAACAACTTCTTTGAAGAAGATCTGCAGGTCCGCTTCCGTCCGTCCTACTTCCCGTTCACCGAACCGTCTGCGGAAGTTGACGTGATGGGTAAAAACGGCAAATGGCTGGAAGTGCTGGGCTGCGGGATGGTGCACCCGAACGTGCTGCGTAACGTGGGTATCGATCCGGAAGTCTACTCCGGCTTCGCCTTCGGCATGGGCATGGAGCGTCTGACCATGCTGCGCTATGGCGTCACCGATCTGCGCGCGTTCTTCGAAAACGATCTGCGTTTCCTCAAACAGTTTAAATAAGGGCAGGACAGAACAATGAAATTCAGTGAACTGTGGTTACGCGAATGGGTTAACCCGGCGATCGACAGCGAAGCGCTTTCCGATCAGATCACCATGGCGGGCCTCGAAGTAGATGGCGTTGAGCCGGTCGCCGGCAGCTTCAACGGCGTCGTTGTCGGTGAAGTGGTGGAGTGCGGTCAGCACCCGAACGCCGATAAACTGCGCGTCACCAAAGTCAACGTCGGCGGCGAACGCCTGCTGGACATCGTCTGCGGCGCGCCAAACTGCCGTCAGGGGCTAAAGGTCGCGGTAGCCACCATCGGCGCCGTGCTGCCGGGCGATTTCAAAATCAAGGCCGCGAAGCTGCGCGGCGAGCCGTCTGAGGGGATGCTGTGCTCCTTCTCCGAGCTGGGTATTTCCGACGACCATAGCGGTATCATCGAGCTGCCGGCAGATGCGCCCATCGGTACCGATATTCGCGAATATCTCAAGCTTGACGATAACACCATCGAAATCAGCGTCACGCCAAACCGCGCCGACTGCCTGGGCATCATTGGCGTGGCGCGCGATGTCGCTGTCCTGAACAAAGCGCCGCTGAACGCGCCGGAAATCACGCCGGTTGCCGCGACGATTGACGACGTGCTGCCGATTCAGGTTGACGCGCCGCAGGCTTGCCCGCGCTATCTGGGGCGCGTGGTGAAAGGTATCAACGTCAAAGCGCCGACGCCGCTGTGGATGAAAGAGAAGCTGCGCCGCTGCGGGATCCGCTCCATCGACGCGGTGGTTGACGTGACCAACTATGTGCTGCTTGAGCTGGGTCAGCCGATGCACGCCTTTGACCGCGACCGTATTGAAGGCGGGATCGTGGTGCGCATGGCGAAAGAAGGGGAAACCCTGGTCCTGCTCGATGGCTCTGAAGCAAAGCTCGACAGCGACACTCTGGTCATTGCAGACCATAACAAAGCGCTGGCGATGGGGGGGATCTTCGGCGGGGAACACTCCGGCGTTAACGACGAAACCCAGAACGTGCTGCTGGAATGCGCGTTCTTCAGCCCGCTGTCCATTACCGGCCGCGCGCGCCGTCATGGCCTGCACACCGATGCCTCTCACCGCTATGAGCGCGGCGTCGATCCGGCCCTGCAGTATAAAGCGCTGGAGCGTGCAACCCGTCTGCTGATCGACCTCTGCGGCGGTGAAGCCGGCCCGGTCATTGACGTTACCAGCAAAGAGAATCTACCAACACGCGCCACCATTACGCTGCGTCGCAGCAAGCTGGATCGCCTGATTGGCCACCATATCGCTGACGCGCAGGTCACCGACATTCTGCAGCGCCTCGGCTGCGAAGTGACGGTTGGCGAGGGCGAATGGCAGGCGGTTGCGCCGAGCTGGCGTTTCGACATGGAGATCGAAGAAGATCTGGTTGAAGAAGTGGCTCGCGTTTACGGCTACAACAACATTCCTGACGAGCCGGTGCAGGCGGGTCTGATCATGGGAACCCACCGCGAAGCGGACCTGTCGCTGAAGCGCGTGAAAACGCTGCTGAACGACAAAGGCTATCAGGAAGTGATCACCTACAGCTTCGTCGACCCGAAAGTCCAGCAGCTGATCCACGCCGGGGAAGAGGCGCTGATCCTGCCAAGCCCGATCTCCAGCGAAATGTCGGCGATGCGCCTGTCGCTGTGGACCGGCCTGCTGGGCACCGTGGTCTACAACCAGAACCGTCAGCAGAGCCGGGTGCGCATCTTTGAGAGCGGCCTGCGCTTTGTGCCGGACACCAATGCGCCGCTGGGCATTCGTCAGGATGTGATGCTGGCCGGGGCGATCTGCGGCAACCGCTACGAAGAGCACTGGACACTGGCGAAAGAGACGGTCGATTTCTATGATCTGAAAGGCGATCTGGAAGCCGTTCTGGATTTAACCGGAAAATTAGCGGATATCGAATTCCGTGCTGAAGCGACCACCGCGCTGCATCCGGGACAATCCGCAGCGATTTATCTTAAAGGTGAACGCATTGGTTTCATTGGGGTTGTTCATCCTGAGCTGGAACGTAAACTGGATCTGAACGGTCGCACTCTGGTGTTCGAACTGGAGTGGAACAAGCTCGCAGACCGCGTGGTGCCTCAGGCGCGCGATATTTCCCGCTTCCCGGCGAACCGTCGCGACATCGCGGTGCTGGTCGCGGAAAACGTGGCTGCCGCCGATGTTTTAGCCGAATGTAAGAAAGTTGGCGTAAATCAGGTAGTTGGCGTAAACTTATTTGACGTGTACCGTGGTAAGGGTGTGGCGGAAGGGTATAAGAGCCTTGCGATTAGCCTGATCCTGCAGGATACCAGCCGTACACTCGAAGAAGAGGAGATTGCCGCTACCGTTGCCAGATGTGTAGAGGCATTAAAAGAGCGATTCCAGGCATCATTGAGGGATTGAACCTATGGCGCTTACAAAAGCTGAAATGTCAGAATATCTGTTTGATAAGCTTGGGCTTAGCAAGCGGGATGCCAAAGAACTGGTCGAGTTGTTTTTCGAAGAGATCCGTCGTGCTCTGGAAAACGGAGAACAGGTCAAACTCTCCGGGTTCGGCAACTTCGATTTGCGGGATAAAAACCAACGCCCGGGACGTAACCCGAAGACGGGGGAGGATATTCCCATTACAGCCCGGCGCGTGGTGACCTTCAGACCCGGTCAGAAGCTGAAAAGCCGTGTCGAAAACGCGTCGCCGAAAGACAAATAATCTGAACTAATTAAAAAGGCCGCATTGCGGCCTTTTTCTTTTCTGTCAATCTTTACGCTTTGACGGCGGTGAGCATGATCTCCACCAGGATTTCTGGTCGCGCCATCTCCGCCTGCACGGCCGCTCGCGCCGGGCTATAGCCTTCCGGCATCCATTGCACCCACACCTCATTGAATGCGGCAAAGTCACGCTCGATATTTTTCAACCAGATCTGCGCGGAGAGAATGTGCTGCTTATCGCTCCCGGCCGCGGCCAGCAGCGCGTCGATCTTCTCCAGTACTTCACGGGTTTGTAAAACGATATCGTCTTCATTGCTTTTTGGCGTCTGCCCGGAGAGGAACAGCAGATCGCCATACGCAACGCTGGCGGCAAGACGAGGTTGTGGATTATTGCGAATAATTGTCATGCGGTTTGTTTCCATGTGAGACCTTCTAAAGAAATGTCTGGCATCTGATTGTCGATTAACGCGCCCAGCACCACCGCGCTGCCGGCGGCGAGAGTAAAGCCGAGGCTACCCTGGCCGAGGTTCATCCACAGGTTGGGGTATCCGGCGCGCCCCAGCATCGGCGGGCCAGCTGGCGTTGACGGGCGCATGCCGGTCCAGACTTCGGCCTCGTCCAGCCCCTCCAGTTCAGGAAAGCTGCGGGCGACGATGTTTTTCAGCGCCTGAATGCGGCTTTCGCGCAGTTCGTCGCCGTCGTAGCCGATGTCCACCATCGCCGCGATACGCAGCTGTTGGCCAAGGCGGGCATAAACGATTTTGTGCCCGTAGTCGGTGACGCTGATGTCAGGGGCAATACCTGCTTTTTCAGGATAGGGCAGGGTCAGGCTGTACCCCTTCAGGGCGCACAGCGGCACGCGAACCCCCAGATGCCCAAGCAGAGAACCACTGCCGTTACCGGCGGCGACGACATACTCATCGCCGGTGAGGGTCCCCTGACTGGTCTCCAGGCTGCTGATGCGTCCCCCGCGCTTATTGAGTCGCCGCACCTCACACTGGGTCAGCAGGCTAAAGTCGCTGCTGGCATTGAGCTTGTCGAGCAGGGCAAGGCAGAACTGATGACAATCTGCCGTTTCATCGCCTGGCGAATAGATTCCGCCCTGCAGAGAAGGACTAATATGTTTGAGCGCCGGCTCCAGCTGCAGGCAGGCTTCAGCATTCAGCGCCTGCTGATACTGAGGATCAATCCCTTTTGCTGCTTTATTAAAATCATATTCGCGACGATGGATAATTAATTTTCCGCTGCGCCGCCAGTGGAAATCGGCAAGATTATCCTCATCCCGCCACGCCTGCATGACCTGACGGCTGAGCAACGACAGGCGTAAAATATGGTCGCCATTCATTTTATTGGTCTGGTTATTACAGGCGCGCAGAAACTGCAGCAGCCAGCGCCACTGCTGGAGAGACATCCTGAGACGCATATTCAGCGGCGAATCGGCTTTGCCCATCCATTTCATTCCCTGCAGGGGAACGCCGCTGTCGGCAAGGGGGGCGACGTAGCGGTAACTTAATTGTCCGCCGTTGGCAAAACTGGTGGCGCTGCCCGGTTCGGCATTGCGCTCCAGTAATTGCACCTGATGGCCGCGCTTGATCAGTTCCCAGGCCGTGGCCAGACCGACCACGCCGCCGCCGATAATGACAATGCGTTTGTTCATAACCCGATATATCCACCGCTGATAAATTTATCGGGTTATGTCAAAGCATTTACCCCAGCGGCGCAATTGACTTTTTATGGTCAGGGTATAACCGCAGGTTAATCTCCTTGAGCTGCTGGCGCAGACGCTGGCAGAGAAAATCGACGAACTTTTGCGCCATCGGGCTCAGGGAAACGTCGGCCCGGCGTAACAGACAGAGGTTAATCGCCATCGGCGGCGTAATGGGATGGATCATCTCCGGGGCCAGGTTGTGCTGGGCGGAGAAGATATCAGTGATGCTGCAGCCCATGCCGCGCTTCACGAACTCGGTGGCCATATAGTAGGTCTGGACGTTTAGCCGGGTGGTGGAAAAGTCGCGACGGGTGGCGATGGCGGCAGAGAGCGAGTGCGGTCCCGGCGAGATCCAGCGCTGCTGGTCGATCTGATCGATCTCCACCGCCCCCTGACGATAATGACGGTCGATGTACACCAGCGGTACTTCGGCAATCAGGGTGGTCAGGATCTCTCCCTGCTGCACCGGCTGTAGCGTCAGCGCCAAATCTATCTCGCGCAAATCCAGTTTTTTGACCAGCGTCTCGGTGTGCTCGGTAGTGAGCGTCATCACCACGTTGCTGTTTTGCTGATAAAAGTCGGTCACCAGCTCCGGCACCAGGCTTAACCCCAGGCTTGGCAGACAGCCTAAAGTGATCTTGGCGCGCGGATCGCGAGCCAGGTTGTCGGCCAGCAGGCGCAGGTTGTCCAGGTCCTGATAAATGCTCTGCGCTTTTTCGAAAAGTGTGATCGCCTCGCTGGTCGGCAGCAGCTTGCCGCGCACCCGCTGAAACAGGGTAAAACCCAGCTTCATTTCGGCGCTTTTTAACGCTTTGCTGGCCGCGGGCTGGGAGATATTGAGCGCTTCCGCCGCCCGCGATAAAGAGCCGCAGGTCATGACGGCATAGAAGATTTCCAGATGACGCAGTTTCATGAACAGTTAACTCAGGGTTATAGCCTACCGATAAAAAGTCATTTTCTACTAACACTAAGTTAACATAGATTTAATCACCAATCAGCGCATTGGTTACATCTTGTGCTGTAGACCCCGCCCAATGGCGGCATATTACGCTCTCAGAATCGTTTCCTTTGTACCCAAACAAACCCTCAGGCCGCGGCCAATCAATAATGAAAAAGAGGGAGGATATTTTCTGAGCAGGCCCCCATACACCACCTGACCATCATGGTCGGATTGATTGGCATTAAGGAGTGTTATGAGTGACTCAACGCTCACAGGCAATGCGCCTGTCAGACAAAATATCACGCGGAAAAACGTTATTATTGGTCTGTTATTGCTGCTGTTCGTGTTGATCGCGCTGTGGTGCCACGGTCGACCAGGCAGCGAGCTTGGTCTGCTGGGATTTACGCCGCTGGTGGCGCTAGCGATATTATCGCTGATCGGCGTTGATATTGTGCTGGCGGTCATCTCCTCGATTATTATCGCCATGATAATGACCTCGACCGGCCTGCCGGAAATGGGCACGATGCTGGCGAAATCCACCGGGTCATTTATTGCCACCGTTGGGCTTATCATTATGCTCGGCGCCGGCGTGGGGGAAGTGGCCACCCGCACCGGCGCAGCGGTTGAGCTGGTAAAATTTGTCGTCCATCGCATCGGGTTGTCGAGTCAGACGCGGGTGAAATTCGGCATTGTGGCGTCATCGATTTTAATTTGCGGTTCGCTGGGCACTATGGCCGGTGGCAATGCCATTATCGTGGCAGTAATCATTCCGGTGGCGGCAGCGGTACGCTTGACGCCGCCAACGGTCGCCGCGCTGATGATGACCGCCGGTTCCGTTGGGCTGTTTACCGGGCCTTTCACCCCCAGTACCGTGACGATCCTCAGCCTCGGTGGGTTGAGCTATCCGGACTATCTGCTGTACGTTGGTCTGCCGATGAGCGCGGTCACGCTGCTGGCCGGCTGGGTAATGGCGGGACGGATCCAGAAGATGACCGAAGGCAAACTGCGCTATGACGTCGATCTCGCGGAAAAGCCGCAAGAGGATCTCAGCGCCGCGCAGCAGCGTCGGCGTAAATTAAGCGCGCTGGCCTTCGCGGCGACCATCATCGTGATGGCGATCGTTGGCGTGGTGATTAAAGCCGGCTTCAGCTTCGCGATAATCGTGATGCTGCTGGTGGCCCTGATGACCGGCCTGGTAGGCGGCCTGCGACCGACGCAGATCCTTCAGGCACTGTATCACGGCTGCGGCCGTCTGGTGTGGATGTTTATTCTCTACTGGCTGTACAACCCGATCCTTGAGCTGATGGATGGCCTGCACGCCTATCAGGGGCTGCTGGAGTATACCCAACCGCTGCTGGAGGGGATCTCCCCGGCCTGGCTGTGCTTTAGCATCTTCGCGTTCAATATTATCGGCCATGTGCCCGGTGCGGCGGTGGCCCAGATGACCTTTACTCATAAAATCTTTGGCCCGATGCTGATGGCCGCCGGCGTGCCGCCCCAGGGGACCACCGCCGTGCTGCTGGCCTCATCCCAGGTGGACTGGTTCGGGCCGTTTCCCTCATCAGATATGTTCGGCCAGATGGGGCTGGCGCAGTCTACTCATCTGAAATATATGCTCTATAACGGCTGGGCAATCGTGGTGGCGAACATCATTCTCTTTGCGCTGCTGTTTCAGATTCTGGTGTGACGAACGACCGCAGACGCGGAGGAGATTTTCCTTCGCGTCGACGAACGGGCGCGAGGTTTTCCTTTTCTCACCGCGACAGCCACCGTAAAATCAGCCTCTTGTTCCCCCTGCGTAATGGAATCTATGCTGACTCTCGCCCATCTTCAACAGCGCCGCAGCCGGCGTTGGCTCTTCGGATTAACGCTGTTGCTGCTGGTCACCCTGCTGATCAGCCTGTGCGCGGGGGAGCAATGGATCCCGCCCGGCGAGTGGCTCAGCGCCAAAGGTCAGCTGTTTATCTGGCAGATCCGCCTGCCGCGAACCCTGGCGGTGCTGCTGGTGGGGGCGGCGCTGGCGCTCTCCGGGGCGATTATGCAGGCGTTGTTTGAAAATCCTCTGGCGGAGCCGGGGCTGCTGGGGGTCTCCAACGGCGCGGGCGTCGGGCTGATTGCCGCCGTCCTGCTGGGCAAAGGAGTCTTGCCCGGCTGGGCGCTCGGCCTGTGTGCCATCTTTGGCGCGCTGCTGATCACTTTTATTCTGCTGCGTTTTGCCCGCCGCCATCTGTCTACCAGCCGTCTGCTGCTGGCGGGGGTGGCGCTGGGGATCATCTGCAGCGCCCTGATGACCTGGGCAGTCTACTTCTCCACCTCTTTTGACCTGCGTCAGCTAATGTACTGGATGATGGGCGGGTTTGGCGGCGTCGACTGGCAACAGCTGTGGCTGATGATAGCCCTCCTGCCGGTGCTCTGCTGGGCCTGTCTGCAGTCGCAACCCCTGAATTTACTGGCGCTGGGCGAAGTCTCCGCTCGTCAGCTTGGGCTGCCGCTGTGGCTGTGGCGCAAATTACTGGTGGTGGCGACCGGCTGGATGGTCGGCGTTAGCGTGGCGCTGGCGGGGGCGATTGGCTTTATCGGTCTGGTGATCCCGCATATTCTGCGGCTATGCGGCTTGAGCGATCACCGGGTGTTGCTCCCGGCCTGTATGCTGGCCGGGGCAAGCGCCTTGCTGGGGGCGGATATCATTGCCCGGCTGGCGCTTTCCGCCGCAGAGCTGCCGATTGGCGTGGTGACGGCGACCCTGGGCGCGCCGGTCTTTATCTGGTTGCTGCTGCGTTCGCGGGGGCGGGGATAGCGCGGCGCCGTCGGCAGGGACGGCGCCGGTTCAGGCTTACCAGCCTTTGATCGCGTCGCCTTTGTAGACTTCCTTCGCTTTTTCCGCGACTTCGCTGGTCTGGAAGGCGGCTTTTAATTCCTGAATTTTCTTGCTGTCCTTATTATCCTCGCGGGCGACTATCGCATTCACGTATGGGGAATCCGGCCCCTCCATAAACAGACCGTCGCGGGCGGCCGACAGGCCCGCCTGGGCGGAGAAGTTGGTGTTAATGATTGACAGGCTGACGTTCGGATCGTCAAGGGTACGGGTCAGCTGCGGGGTATCCACTTCAACAATTTTCAGCTGTTTCGGATTGTCGATGATATCCAGCGTGGTGGGTAAATAGCCGACGCCCGGTTTCAGCTTGAGTAACCCCTGCGCCTGAAGCAGCAGCAGGCTGCGGCCCAGGGTGGTGGTTTCATTAGAGATGGTCACCGTCGCCCCTTCGGGCAGTTCGCTGATATTTTTGATCCGGTGAGAATAGGCGGCGATAGGGAAGACAAAGGTTTTACCGACCACCGCAAATTTATAGCCGCGTTCTTTCGACTGCGCCTCAAGGTACGGCAGGGTCTGGAAGGCGTTGGCATCGACATCTTTGTTGTTCAGCGCTTCGTTGGGCAGCACATAATCATTGAAGGAGACCACTTCGACGTCGAGGTGGTATTTATCCTTCGCCACCTGCTCCACCACTTTCCAGATGGCTTCGTCCGGCCCGGTATTGATAGCGACTTTTACTTTATTATCTTCATCCGGGGAGCAGGCGCTCAGCAGGGCGACAGAGGTGGCGATTAACGCCAGGCTAAACAACTTCTTCATCACTAAAACTCTCTTAAATTAACAAGTAACGAAACCATATTACATTCATGGAACACTGTACACGGAAATGGTCGACGGCCCAATTGAGAGGATTTCATGTTGCCGGCGGCCAGCGAAGCGCTGTTACATCATGCGACAACTCGGGGGGAATGGCAGTAGAATGGCGGGCGCTGAATCCGCTACAGTAGAAAGGGATCACCTTCACCGGAAACCGGTTTATCCATTGAGGACAGGCTATGCAACATGACATTCTGAATACCGAAGTGACGACCATTGATGGCGAGAAAACCACCCTGGCATCCTTTGCCGGCAAGGTGCTGCTGATCGTCAATGTGGCCTCGAAATGCGGCCTGACGCCGCAGTATGAGCAACTCGAGGATCTGCAAAAGCAGTTTGCCGCCGAGGGCTTCAGCGTGCTGGGGTTCCCCTGCAACCAGTTCCTCGGCCAGGAGCCGGGCAGTGAAGAGGAGATTAAGACCTTCTGCAGCACCACCTACGGCGTCACCTTCCCGCTGTTTAGCAAAATTGACGTCAACGGTGAACATCGCGCGCCGCTCTATCAAAAACTGATTGCCGCCGCGCCGAAAGCGGTGGCCCCGGAAGGCAGCGGTTTTTATGAGCGGATGGCCAGCAAAGGCCGGGCGCCGCTGTATGTGGACGACATTCTGTGGAACTTCGAAAAATTCCTCATCGATCGCCAGGGCAACGTCATTCAGCGCTTCTCGCCGGATATGACGCCGGATGATCCGCAGCTGGTGGCGGCGATTAAAGGAGCGCTGGCGCAATAATGTCGTTTCTGATGCAGCTACAGGATGTAGAAGCGGCGGGGCGCCTGGCCCCGTTTTCTGCGGCCTTTCGCGCCGGGGAGATTGTCCATCTGGTGGGGCCGAACGGCGCAGGGAAGAGCACGCTGCTGACCCGCATGGCGGGGCTGTCCGACGGCCCCGGCACGGTTCATTTTAACGGCCGGCTGCTTGACGAGTGGCCGGCGAGGGAGCTGGCGCGCCGTCGCGGATATCTGTGTCAACACCAGACCCCGCCGTTCGCCATGCCGGTATGGCACTACCTGGCGCTGCATATGCAGCAGCAGGGTGATAGCGCCCGTCTGAGCGATATCGCGGCCAGGCTTGGTCTGGACAATAAGCTGGGCCGTCCGGTCAATCAGCTGTCGGGCGGCGAGTGGCAGCGCGTGCGGCTGGCGGCAGTGCTCCTGCAGATCGATCCCTTGAGTAATTCCGCGGGTCAGCTGCTGCTGCTGGATGAGCCGATGAACAGTCTGGATGTGGCCCAGCAGGCGGCGCTGGATCGGCTGTTACACGAGCTGAGCGCGGCGGGGATTGCGGTGGTGATGAGCAGCCACGATCTCAACCATACCCTGCGCCACGCCGGTCAGAGCTGGCTGCTCTGCCAGGGGGAAGCCATCGCCTGCGGGGAGACCGCCGAGGTGCTGAATGAGGAAAATTTAACCGCCGCCTATGCGATCCCGTTCCAGCGCGTTGAGGTGGCCGGTCATATTATGCTCATCGCGTCACAGTAGCACGCAGTTATCTTGTCACTATATTGATAAACAAGCTAAATTATTGCGATAGAGACTAGGGACAGAGGGATCATCTGAAATGCGCTTCTGGTTCATGTTGGCGGCGGCGTTAATTTTAGCCGGCTGCAGCAGCCATCGGGCACCGCCGCCGAATCCTCGGCTGGCAGACTCCATTACGGTGGTGGCGAATCTGAACGAGCAGCTGCGCAGCTGGCGCGGCGCGCCGTATCGCTACGGCGGCATGACGCCGCGCGGCGTTGACTGCTCCGGCTTCGTGGTGCGCACGTTTCGCGATAAATATGCCCTCCAGCTGCCGCGTGAAACCCGCGAGCAGGCGGAGATCGGCACCCGCATCGATAAGCGCGATCTGCTGCCCGGCGATCTGGTGTTCTTCAAAACCGGCTCAGGGGAGAGCGGTTTGCACGTTGGCATCTACGATACCGACAACCAGTTTATTCACGCCTCCACCAGCCAGGGCGTCACCCGTTCCTCGCTGGATAACGTCTACTGGAACAAAAAGTTCTGGCAGGCGCGGCGAATCTGACGTCATTCAGAAGCAAGAGGGAAGCGAACGCTTCCCTTTTTTATGCCGATAACCCTGCACTCCGCCCGTGTTAATCCGCTGTTCCAGGCACTACACTGGAGAGAGGAGGAACCATGACCCTTTCTTTTACCACCCACTGGCGGGATGAACTGCCGGACTTTTACACTTCCCTGTCACCAACGCCGTTGGATAACGCCCGACTCATCTGGCGCAACGCCCCGCTGGCGCAACAGCTGGGGGTGCCCGACGCCCTGTTTGCGCCTGAAAGCGGGGCCGGTGTCTGGGGCGGCGAAGCGCTGCTTCCGGGCATGTCGCCGCTGGCGCAGGTATACAGCGGCCATCAGTTTGGCGCCTGGGCCGGCCAGCTGGGCGACGGACGCGGGATCCTGCTCGGCGAGCAGCAGCTGGCGGATGGCCGCCGTTACGACTGGCATCTGAAAGGCGCCGGCCTGACTCCTTATTCGCGGATGGGGGACGGCCGCGCCGTGCTGCGCTCGACGATCCGGGAAAGTCTGGCGTCGGAGGCGATGCATGCTCTGGGGATCCCGACGACGCGCGCCCTGGCGATGGTGACCAGCGATACCCCGGTCTACCGCGAGCGCGTGGAGCCCGGCGCGATGCTGATGCGGGTGGCCGAGAGCCATGTCCGCTTCGGCCATTTCGAACATTTTTACTATCGCCGTGAGCCGCAGAAGGTCCAGCAACTGGCCGACTATGTTATTCGCCACCACTGGCCGCAGCTGCAGGATGAGGCGGATAAGTACCTGTTATGGTTCCGTGACATTGTCATGCGTACCGCGCAGACTATCGCCAGCTGGCAAACCGTGGGCTTTGCCCATGGGGTGATGAATACCGACAACATGTCGATTCTCGGTCTGACCATCGACTACGGCCCGTATGGCTTCCTTGACGATTTTCAACCGGACTTCATCTGCAACCACTCCGATTATCAGGGGCGCTACAGTTTTGAAAACCAGCCGGCGGTGGGGCTGTGGAATCTGCAGCGTCTCGCCCAATCGCTGTCGCCGTTTATCAGCGCTGAAGCGTTAAACGCGGCGCTGGATGAGTATCAGCACGCCTTGCTGACCGCTTATGGCCAGCGGATGCGCGATAAACTCGGCCTGTTCAGCCAGCAGAAAGGGGATAACGACCTGCTGGACGGGCTGTTTGCCCTGATGATCCGCGAGAAGAGCGACTATACCCGGACGTTCCGCCTGCTGAGCCACAGCGAACAGCTCAGCGCCGCTTCGCCGCTGCGCGATGAGTTTATCGACCGCGCGGCCTTTGACAGCTGGTTTGCCGGGTATCGTGCGCGGCTGCGTGATGAACAGGTGGACGACGCGCAGCGCCAGCAGAGGATGCAGGGCGTGAATCCGGCGCTGGTGTTACGTAACTGGCTGGCGCAGCGGGCGATCGAGCAGGCTGAGGCGGGCGATATGGGCGAGCTGGAGCGCTTGCATGCCGCGCTGGCAGACCCCTTTACCGATCGCGAGGACGACTACGTCCGCCGCCCGCCGGACTGGGGGAAACGTCTGGAAGTCAGCTGCTCGAGCTAACTTGCCTCGCCCCGCGTTCAGCGGGGCGCTTACTTGGTCAGAATTAACTTCCCGGCGTGGGTCTGGCGCAGCAGATAGCGCTGGCCGCCATGCTCAATCACTACTCGTCCTTCGCTGCCTAACAGAACCCGACTGCTGATCTCTCTGTCCGTCGCCACGGGATAAGGGGCATTGTCTTTTGGTTTTTCAGCTGTGGCAGTGTTATCCATACGCGTCATAGCTCTCAGAATAAAAATCAAGGCAACAATGATAATCATTATCAATAATGTTGTTTTTGACGGCAAGCGTTATTTATCGTGTTACCGGATTTGGTAGGGGAGTCAGCGAAGAGAATTGCCCGCCGCAGGCGCGGCGGGCGGAGCGGTTACAGGCGGGTGGCGGTGGCCGCAGCCAGCTCGCTCAATAATCTTTCGCTGTCTTCCCAGCTCAGGCAGGGGTCGGTGATCGACTGGCCCCAGGTCAACGGCTGGCCGGGGACCACTTTCTGAGTGCCTTCCTGCAGGAAGCTTTCGGCCATAATCCCGGCGATGGCGGTGGAGCCCGCGCGAATTTGCTGACAGATATCGGCGCACACCTCCAGCTGACGGCGGTGCTGCTTCTGGCAGTTGCCATGGCTGAAATCAACGACCAGCTGTTCCGGCAGATCGTATTCACGCAGCGCCTCGCCGGCGGCGGCGATATCCTCGGCGTGATAGTTTGGCCGTTTGCCGCCGCGCATAATAATATGCCCATACGGATTGCCGCTGGTCTGGTAAATCGTCATCTGACCCTGCTTGTCCGGAGAGAGGAACATATGGCTGGCGCGGGAGGCGCGGATGGCGTCCACCGCGATGCGCGTATTGCCGTCGGTGCCGTTTTTAAATCCAACCGGGCAGGAGAGCGCTGAGGCCATTTCACGGTGGATCTGGCTTTCTGTGGTGCGCGCCCCGATGGCTCCCCAGCTGATGAGATCGGCGATAAACTGACCGGTCACCATATCGAGAAACTCGGTGGCCGTCGGTACCCCCAGCTCATTAACCTGCAGCAGCAGGCGCCGCGCCAGCTCAATTCCGTGGTTGACCCGGTAGCTGCCGTTGAGGTCGGGATCGGAGATTAAGCCTTTCCAGCCCACCACGGTGCGCGGTTTTTCAAAATAGGTGCGCATCACGATCTCCAGCTGCGGCTGGTAGCGCTCGCGCATGCCCTGCAGGCGGCGGGCATACTCCAGCGCCGCGTCGGTGTCGTGAATGGAGCAGGGGCCGATAATCACCAGCAGTCGGCGGTCTTCGCCGTTGAGGATTTTTTCAATTCGGCGGCGGGAGGCCGAGACGTGGGCAGCCACGTCGGCCGTCACGGGATGGCGCTGGGCCAGCTCCGCGGGCGTTACCAGGCTCTCAATGCGCGCGGTACGCAATTCGTCTGTTTTATTCATTGGGGTCTCAAAAATCTGTTTCTTCCGCGGCGAAAATGCCGGGAAGTGATGCGCATCACGATAAACCAATCCCTGCTTATTGCAAGAGCAGGGCATGATCCTGTATAGGCCACGGGTGATAGCATAAACAAATTTTTAATAATGTACTAGTGTATTAGTACATTCTGCGATTCAGCCCCATGATGTCCATGATTTTTGTCGCTATTTCCTCAACGGAATAGTTGGTGCTGTTCAGGCAGGGGATTTTATTCTTGCGATACAGGGCCTCCACTTCGGTCACTTCCATCCGACACTGGCGCAGGGAGGCGTAGCGGCTGTTCTCCCGGCGCTCCTCGCGGATCGCCGCCAGACGCTCCGGATTGATGGTCAGGCCGAACATCTTATGCTGCAGGGGTTTCAGCGAGGCCGGCAGAACCAGATTGTCCATATCGTCGGCGATAAACGGATAGTTGGCGGCGCGAATACCGTACTGCATGGCGAGATACAGACTGGTGGGTGTTTTGCCGCAGCGCGAGACGCCGAGGAGGATCACCTGCGCCTGGTCAAGGTTGCGCAGCGAGATGCCATCGTCATGGGCAAGGGTATAATCGATAGCGGCGATACGCGCATCGTATTTAATCAGGTTGCCGGGGTTGAGGCCGTGGGTACGGTGGGCCACCGGCGTCGGGTCGAGGTTGAGCTCCTGCTGCAGCGGGGCCACCAGCGCCTGCACGATATCCTGACAAAAGCCTTCACTTTGCAGAATAATGTCGCGTATTTCCGGGATGACGATGGAGTAGAACACCAGCGGGCGAATACCCGTTTGCTGATAGATGGCGTCGATCTGCTCCTTTACCGCCCGCGCGCGGCTGATGTTTTCCACAAACGGCAGGGTTACGCTGCTGATGGCGACCGGGAATTGCGACATCACGGCATGCCCCAGCACCTCCGCCGTGATGGCGGTACCGTCAGAAATATAAAATACGTGGCGATCTACAGCACTTTCCATTTTGACCATCCGGTATAATGAGTTTAATTGCCTGAAAGCGGATATTAAATTTAAGCATATCCCTGTTTGATTTGTCTCTTGTTAAAATTGAAACGCTATTTTTGTTTTTTATGAAAAGGGTAGTTCATTTTCTTTTTGTCGCCGTTATTTCCAGCGTTTTTCATCAGAATTCCTAAAAATCATCAAGTTAGCAATATCGGGGGAACAGTCCGAAAAATGAAAAAATAATTTGCTTGAACGATTCACCGTTTTTTTCAGCTTCATAAATATGTCAGGATAATCCTGCAGTCGATCGTGAAATTTTTTTCACTGGTATTAAATCACAAAAGGATTGTCTCGATGTCCAACAATGGCTCGTCACCGCTGGTGCTTTGGTATAACCAACTCGGCATGAATGATGTAGACAGAGTTGGGGGCAAAAATGCCTCCCTTGGTGAAATGATTACGAATCTGTCCGGTATGGGTGTTTCCGTACCTAACGGGTTTGCCACCACCGCTGATGCTTTCAATCAGTTCCTGGACCAAAGCGGTGTTAACCAGCGCATCTATGCGCTGCTGGATGAAACCGACATTGACGACGTTTCCGCATTAGCGAAAGCGGGCGCGCAGATCCGACAGTGGATCATCGATACCCCCTTCCAGAGCGAACTGGAAAACGCGATTCGCGATGCTTATGACCTGCTGTCCGCCGATGACGCCGAGGCCTCATTCGCCGTGCGCTCTTCCGCCACCGCGGAAGATATGCCGGACGCCTCCTTCGCCGGACAGCAAGAGACATTCCTCAACGTGCAGGGCTTTGACGCCGTGCTCGTTGCCGTGAAGCACGTGTTTGCTTCGCTGTTTAACGATCGCGCAATCTCCTATCGCGTGCATCAGGGTTACGATCACCGCGGCGTGGCGCTCTCCGCCGGGGTGCAGAGGATGGTCCGCTCCGATCTGGCCTCCTCCGGCGTCATGTTCTCCATCGATACCGAATCCGGCTTTGACCAGGTGGTGTTTATCACCTCGGCGTGGGGTTTGGGCGAGATGGTGGTGCAGGGCGCGGTGAACCCGGACGAATTCTACGTCCACAAACCGACGCTGGCCGCTGGCCGTCCGGCGATCGTGCGCCGCACCATGGGGTCGAAAAAGATCCGTATGGTTTACGCGCCGACCCAGGAGCACGGTAAACAGGTGCGTATCGAAGATGTGCCGCAGGCGCAGCGCGATATTTTCTCGTTAAGCAACGAGGAGGTGCAGGAGCTGGCGAAGCAGGCGGTGCAGATCGAGAAGCACTACGGCCGTCCGATGGATATCGAGTGGGCGAAAGATGGCCACACTGGTAAGCTATTTATCGTCCAGGCGCGTCCTGAAACCGTGCGTTCCCGCGGCCAGGTGATGGAGCGTTATACCCTCCACGCTCAGGGGCAGATCATCGCCGAAGGGCGCGCCATCGGCCACCGCATTGGCGCCGGTCCGGTCAAGGTGATCCACGATATCAGCGAGATGAATCGCATTGAGCCAGGCGACGTACTGGTTACCGACATGACCGACCCGGACTGGGAACCGATCATGAAAAAAGCCTCGGCGATTGTCACCAACCGCGGCGGGCGTACCTGTCACGCGGCGATTATCGCCCGTGAGCTGGGGATCCCGGCGGTGGTCGGCTGCGGCGATGCTACCGATCGCATTCAGGAAAATCAGAATGTCACCGTCTCCTGCGCCGAAGGCGACACCGGCTATGTCTACGCCGAGCTGCTCGACTTCAGCGTCAAGAGCTCCAGCGTCGGCGACATGCCGGATCTGCCGCTGAAGGTGATGATGAACGTCGGCAACCCGGATCGCGCGTTCGACTTCGCCTGCCTGCCGAACGAAGGCGTCGGTCTGGCGCGGCTGGAATTTATCATCAACCGTATGATTGGCGTTCATCCGCGCGCGCTGCTGGAGTTTGACGACCAGGAGCCGGGCCTGCAGAACGAAATCCGCGAGCTGATGAAAGGCTACGATTCGCCGAGAGAGTTCTACGTTGGCCGCCTGACCGAAGGGATCGCCACCCTCGGCGCCGCTTTCTATCCGAAACGGGTGATCGTGCGTCTGTCGGACTTCAAATCGAACGAATACGCCAACCTGGTGGGCGGCGAGCGCTATGAGCCGGAAGAAGAGAACCCGATGCTCGGCTTCCGCGGCGCCGGACGCTACGTTTCCGAAAGCTTCCGCGACTGTTTCGCCCTTGAATGCGAAGCGATGAAGCGCGTGCGTAACGACATGGGACTGACCAACGTTGAAGTGATGGTCCCGTTCGTCCGTACCGTCGCCCAGGCGAAAGCGGTGGTCGAAGAGCTGGAGCGTCAGGGGCTGAAGCGCGGCGAGAACGGGCTGAAGATCATTATGATGTGCGAGATCCCGTCGAACGCCTTGCTGGCGGAGCAGTTCCTCGAGTACTTCGACGGCTTCTCCATCGGTTCGAACGACATGACCCAACTGGCGCTCGGTCTGGACCGCGATTCCGGTGTGGTTTCTGAGCTGTTTGATGAACGCAATGACGCGGTGAAAGCCCTGCTGTCGATGGCCATCCGCGCGGCGAAGAAACAGGGTAAATACGTCGGCATCTGCGGCCAGGGGCCGTCTGACCATGAGGATTTCGCCGCCTGGCTGATGGAAGAGGGGATTGATAGCTTGTCCCTGAACCCGGATACCGTGGTACAAACCTGGTTAGGTCTGGCGGAACTGAAAAAATAAGTTCGCCCTGACAGGACCGATCCCCGGCAGCGATGCCGGGGATTTTTTTTACCGGTGTCAGGCTATCTGGTGTCGTGATGCGCAGGGCAAAAAAAAGCCCATCGTGGGAGATGGGCAAAGACTACACACAGCAATTCGTTGTTTCACTCAGGGGATTTCCATGCTTATAAATCAAGGTGTTGATTTATAACCGTGAGCTAATAGTAGGCAGCGGGGCCTTTGCCGTCGATCAGATTCCTCTCAATAGTTAAATTGTTGTGAAGGACCGGGGGAGGAAAGCGAGGTGAAGGGCGCGCGGGGCCAGCGCATTGCCGGCGATCAATAAATTTTGCTTAACAATATGCGGGCAAAGAAACAGGCGGGTCTCCCCGCCTGCCAGGCATTACTTGCGACCGGCCTCCAGCTCACTGAGCTCTTCAAGGACGACGTCAGGGTCTTTCGGCGGCGGCGGCACCTCATGCACCCAGGCGTCATACAGTCGCCAGGAGACGGCGAGCAGCACCGGACCGATAAACAGGCCGATCATGCCGAAGGCGATCAGGCCGCCAATGACGCCGGTGAGGATAAGGATCATTGGCAGGTCGGCGCCCATGCGGATGAGCACCGGACGAATAACGTTGTCCATGGTGCCGACTACGCAGCTCCAGACCAGCAGCACGGTGCCCCAGGTGGTGTCCCCGCTCCAGTAAAGCCAGATAATCGACGGCACCAAAACCAGTAAAGGGCCGAGCTGAACCAGACAGGTAAAGATCATCACCACGGTCAGCAGAGCGGCGTAGGGCACGCCGGAGACGGCAAGGCCAATCCCGCCCAGTACCGCCTGAGTGAGGGCAGTGACCACCACGCCCAGCGCCACGGCGCGCACGGCCTGGCCGGCCAGCAGCACCGCGGCGTCGCCGCGTTTGGCCGCGAGGCGCGTGGCGAAGTAGCGGAAACCATAGGCCACCTGCTCGCCGCGCCAGTAGAGCAGCGCGCTGAACAGCAGCATCAAACCGCAGTAGACCAGCAGCTTGCCGATGTGCGCCGCCTGACCGACAAACCAGCTGGTGGTGGTGCCAATATAGGGACGAACCTTGGCCATAATCGCCGAGCCGCCCATATCCAGCAGACCGTGCCAGGCGGAGTACAGTTTATCGCCGACCAGCGGTACGCTGTTGAGCCAGGCGAAATCCGGCAGCGTCACATTTCCGCTGCTGATGAGTTTGATCAGCGGAACGCTGTTATCCACCAGGCTGTTGACCAGCAGAGCGATAGGAATAACGAATAGCAGAAACAGCAACAGGGTCATCGCCAGCACCGCCAGCAGTCGTTTGCCGAACAGCACACGCTGCAGACGCAGCAGCACCGGCCAGGTGGCGATCACCACCGTACCGGCCCAGGCGAAGGACAGAATAAACGGCTGCACAACCCACAGGCAGGATATGATAATCAGGGCCAGGAACAGCACCGACAGCAGTATTTGCGGAATGTCCCGAGGCTGATGGGGATTAATCATAGAGAAATTTTACCTTTCCAGTCGCGCCAAACAGCTGGCGCCGCGTAAATCCATATACTGATAATAATATCAATAATTTTGCCGGGCTGATTTTGCACAGAAAACACGTGGGCGCATATGAAAAAAATGTGATAAAAAGTTGAATGCGCTACGCAAACGTTTAGTTAGCACCAACACAATATTTTCAAACACAACATAGTCAGGCAGGGTCAAGCGTGATGATCCCACAAATTTCTCAGGCGCCAGGGGTAGTTCAACTGGTGCTGAATTTTTTGCAGGTACTGGAGCAACAGGGTTTTACCGGCGATACCGCCACCAGCTATGCCGACAGGCTAACGATGGCCACCGACAACAGCGTCTATCAGCTGCTGCCGGATGCGGTCATTTTTCCACGATCCACGGCGGACGTGGCGCTGCTGGCGCGCGTCGCCGCCGAACCGCGTTTTAAATCGCTGATTTTCACCCCGCGTGGCGGCGGCACCGGCACTAACGGCCAGGCGCTGAACGGCGGGATTATCGTTGATATGTCCCGCTATATGAATCGCATCATCGAGATTAACCCTGACGAGGGCTGGGTGCGCGTTGAAGCCGGGGTCATCAAAGATCAGCTGAACCAGTTTCTTAAACCCTATGGTTACTTTTTTGCGCCTGAGCTATCCACCAGCAACCGCGCCACGCTGGGGGGGATGATTAACACCGACGCGTCCGGCCAGGGATCGCTGGTGTACGGCAAAACGTCGGATCACGTGCTCGGCCTGCGGGCGGTGCTGATGGGCGGGGATATCCTCGATACCCAGGCGGTGCCGGTGGCGCTGGCGGAGACGCTGGGCAATACCCCCTCGACGGTTGGCCGGATCTACAACACGGTCTACCAGCGCTGCAAGGCGCAGCGTGACCTGATCATTGATAAGTTTCCCAAACTCAACCGCTTCCTCACCGGATACGATCTGCGTCACGTCTTTAACGATGAGATGAGCGAGTTCGATCTGACCCGTATTTTAACCGGTTCGGAAGGGACGCTGGCGTTTATTACCGAAGCGCGGCTGGATATCACCCGCCTGCCGAAGGTGCGCCGTCTGGTCAACGTCAAATATGACTCCTTCGACTCTGCGCTGCGCAATGCGCCCTTTATGGTCGAAGCGAAAGCCCTGTCGGTGGAGACCGTCGATTCTAAAGTTCTCAATCTGGCGCGCGAGGATATCGTCTGGCACTCGGTAAGCGAACTGATCACCGACGTACCGGATAAAGAGATGCTCGGGCTCAATATCGTCGAATTCGCCGGCGATGACGCGGCGCTGATTGACCAGCAGGTTACTACCCTGTGCCAGCGGCTGGACGAGCTGATGGCCGCCAGCGAGGCGGGCGTCATTGGCTGGCAGGTCTGTCACGATCTTGAAGGCGTGGAGCGCATCTATGCCATGCGCAAGAAGGCCGTCGGCCTGTTGGGCAATGCCAAAGGCGCCGCCAAGCCTATTCCTTTCGCCGAGGACACCTGCGTACCGCCCGAACATCTGGCGGATTACATCGTCGAGTTCCGCGCGCTGCTCGACAGCCACGGCCTGAGCTATGGCATGTTTGGCCACGTTGATGCCGGGGTGCTGCACGTGCGCCCGGCGCTGGACATGTGCGATCCGCAGCAGGAGGTGCTGATGAAGCAGATCTCCGACGATGTGGTGGCGCTGACGGCGAAGTATGGCGGCCTGCTGTGGGGCGAACATGGCAAAGGGTTCCGCGCGGAGTACAGCCCGGCCTTCTTTGGCGAGACGTTGTATGCCGAGCTGCGCAAGATCAAAGCGGTCTTCGATCCCGATAACCGCCTGAATCCGGGTAAAATCTGTCCTCCGGAAGGTATCGACGCGCCGATGATGAAAGTCGATGCGGCGAAGCGCGGCACCTGGGATCGGCAGATCCCCATCGCGGTGCGCAGCAGCTGGCGTGGGGCGATGGAGTGTAATGGCAACGGGCTGTGCTTCAACTTTGACGTCAAGAGCCCGATGTGTCCGTCGATGAAAGTCAGCAACCAGCGCATCCACTCGCCGAAAGGGCGGGCGACGCTGGTGCGGGAATGGCTGCGCCTGCTGGCCGACCGCGGCGTCGATCCCAACCAGCTGGAGAAGGCGCTGCCGGAGCAGGGCGTCAGCCTGCGCTCGCTGGTCGCGCGCACGCGCAACAGCTGGCATGCGCGCAAAGGCGAATATGACTTCTCGCATGAGGTCAAAGAGGCGATGTCCGGCTGTCTGGCCTGTAAAGCCTGTTCGACCCAGTGCCCGATCAAAATCGATGTTCCCGAGTTCCGCTCGCGCTTCCTGCAGCTGTACCACAGCCGCTATCTGCGGCCGGTGCGCGATCATCTGGTGGCCTCGGTCGAATCTTATGCGCCGCTGATGGCGCAGGCGCCGAAGACCTTTAACTTTTTTATTAACCAGCCTTGGCTGAAAAAGCTGTCGGAGAAGCATATCGGGATGGTCGATCTGCCGCTGCTCTCGGCGCCGTCGCTGAAGCAGCAGATGGCCGGCCACCGCTCCGCCAATATGACCCTTGAGCAGCTCGAAGCGCTGAGCGCCGAGCAGAAAGCGAAGATGGTGCTGGTGGTGCAGGATCCCTTCACCAGCTACTACGACGCCCAGGTGGTGGCCGACTTTATCCGTCTGGTCGAGGCCTTAGGCTATCAGCCGGTGCTCCTGCCGTTCTCGCCGAACGGCAAGGCGCAGCATATCAAAGGCTTCCTCACCCGCTTCGCGCGCACCGCGCAGAAGACGGCGGACTTCCTCAACCGCGTGGCGCAGCTGGGCATGCCGCTGGTGGGCGTCGATCCGGCGCTGGTGCTCTGCTACCGCGATGAGTACAAGCAGACGCTCGGCGACAAGCGCGGCGATTTCCAGGTGCTGTTAGTCCATGAGTGGTTGCCGAAGGCCCTAACCAGCGACGCCCGTCCCGATCTGGGCGGTGAGCCCTGGTACCTGTTCGGTCACTGTACCGAAGTGACCGCGCTACCGGCGGCGACAAAGCAGTGGGCAGATATTTTTGCCCACTTCGGCGCGAAGCTGGAAAACGTCAGCGTTGGGTGTTGCGGGATGGCTGGCACCTATGGTCATGAAGTGAAAAACCACGCCAACTCGTTGGCCATTTACGCGCTCTCCTGGCAGCAGGCGATGCAGCGGCTGCCGCGAAACCGCTGTCTGGTGACGGGCTACTCCTGCCGCAGTCAGGTGAAGCGTATTGAAGGCAGCGGCGTTCGCCACCCGCTGCAGGCGTTACTGGAGATAATCGGATGATTTGGAAACGTCAGGCCACGCTGGAGCAGCTCAACCGGCTCGGTGAGGGGAACATGGTAGGGCTGCTCGATATTCGCTTTGAGACCGTTACCGACGATACGCTGGAGGCCACTATGCCGGTCGATAGCCGCACACAGCAGCCGTTTGGCCTGCTGCACGGCGGAGCGTCGGTGGTGCTGGCGGAGACCCTGGGGTCGGTGGCAGGCTATCTGTGCAGCGAAGGCGAACAAAAGGTGGTGGGGCTGGAGGTTAACGCCAACCACATCCGTTCGGCGCGCGGGGGCCGGGTGCGCGGCGTCTGCAAAGCGCTGCACGTCGGGACGCGCCATCAGGTCTGGCAAATTGAAATCTTCGACGAACAGTCGCGGTTATGTTGTTCATCACGACTAACCACCGCGGTAATATAAGCCGCATGGCGGGAGGCGAATAGCCTCCCTTTTTTTAAGGTAATAAGCGAGAGCCGGCCTGCCAGAGCCAGAGAGGTTGTCACAAGATCAGCCGGGCGTCGGCAGGGAATTATCTAATATTTATATTATTACCGATCCACTCTCGTTATTTATGCTACTCTTTTCAATACTAAATGCTTAAAGGTAACAAGAGGACGGTTAACCATGGGTATTCTTTCCTGGATCATTTTTGGACTTATTGCCGGTATTTTAGCCAAGTGGATTATGCCGGGAAAAGATGGCGGCGGATTTATCGTGACCGTTATTTTGGGGATCATCGGCGCCGTGGTCGGCGGCTGGATCAGTACCCTGTTTGGTTTTGGCAAGGTCGATGGGTTTAATTTCGGCAGCTTCGTGGTAGCGGTTATCGGTGCGCTGGTGGTACTGTTTATCTACCGGAAAGTGCGTAGCTAATTTTCAGCTGCTCAGCTGTAAATAAGTACATAAAAGCTGCCGCGATATGCGGCAGCTTTTTTATTGCTGACAGATGACAGCGTAGATCTCCCCTGGGCTATTGTCTGTCGGTTCCCTCGCCAACCGGCACCACCTCAACGTGCACTTCGTAGTGTTTCGCCTGGCCGGCGGGGATCAGCGCGGTCAGTTTGTTAATGGTTTCCGCTGGCGTATCGGTTGCTACCGTGGCTGAAAACAGCACCGGTCTGTGCGGCGGAAGCTGCGGCGGGAACGGCGGCAGGGGGCCACGATCCCTCTCCATCGGCGGGCGGACTCCGTTATCGACGACAGGCGCCGGGACGTCGGTTTTATCAGCCGCAAAGGCGCTGGCGGCGGTAACGGTGGCGATAGCGAACAGGGCAAGCAGAGCTTTTTTCATCCGGGATTCCTCAATAAGCAAGTCCCAAAAGAGTAGAGGGTGCCGGCAGGCGGAACAATCCCAGGCGGCGCGAATCCTCTGAATCTTCTTTTTTCCTCGCGAATGTGGAGGTCAGATGAGAGCGAGTGTCATTGCGTTCGGGAGCCTCTTAATTCAGCAGTACGCTCATAATCAGCAGTACGGCCATGCACATCGACATAATACTGATATCAACAATCATTCTGTACGACAAAAGCTCCAGCTAAACGGGTACGGCGGGCAGGTAAAAGCCCATCTTATAGTGGTTAAAGAGTGTACCCTGCCTACATCCATTGAACAAACGTTTATTGACTAATATTGTCGGCCTGCGTCGGCCATCGGCCACCGCCTGGAGCAACATGAGGATGGCTCATGTTGCATTGAATTTAAGTCGCTTTCCCTCCAGCGCTGACTCTGGCAAAAATAGGTTCATTAACGAATCAACAACATTTACCGGTTGAAGCGCGCCCGGCCTGACTCCGCGTCGCCAGGCTGGTGGAGAGTATTCCGCCGGGTTCGCTTTATGCCCGCCATCAGGATGGACAATCGCCATGAATAATAAATTTACCTATACGATTAAGCGCACCCGGTTTGATGAAAACTATAACCCTGCGGAAAATACGCGTATTACCACCAACTTCGCTAATTTAGCCAGAGGGGTGAACCGTGAGGAAAATCTGCGCAATACGTTAATCATGATGAATAACCGTTTTAATAGCCTGGCCCACTGGGATAATCCCCATAACGATCGCTATGCGGTGGAACTGGATATTATTTCTGTCGAGATGAATATTGCTCAGGATAGCGCCAGCTTCCCGGTGATTGAGATCCTGCAAACGCATATTGTCGATAAAAAGAGCGGGGAGCGTCATGCCGGTATCGTCGGCAATAACTTCTCCTCCTATGTGCGGGATTACGATTTTAGCGTACTGCTTCTGGAACATAATAAGGACCAGAGTCGCTTCAGCGTACCGGAAAACTTTGGCGAGCTGCACGGCAATATCTTTAAGGATTTTGTGCAATCCAGCGCCTGGCGCGCCAACTTCAGCAAGGCGCCGGTGATTTGCCTGAGCGTCTCCAGTAAAGATGTTTACCATCGCACCGGTAACGAACATCCGGTCCTCGGCATTGAATATGCTCAGGAAGGCGTCTCGCTGACCGAGCGCTATTTCAGCAAAATGGGTCTGCAGGTACGCTATTTTATGCCAAAAAACAGCGTCGCGCCGTTGGCCTTTTATTTTACCGGCGATCTGCTCAGCGATTACACCAGCCTGGAACTGATCGCCACCATCAGCACGATGGAGACGTTTCAGAAAATATATCGCCCGGAGATCTACAATGCCAACTCCCCGGCGGGGCAATACTATCAGCCCAATCTCAGCCACCTGGATCATTCATTAACAAAAATCGTCTATGACCGGGAAGAGCGCAGCCTGTTGGCGATTGAGCAGGGGAAATTTACACAACAACATTTTATCAACCCGCACAAGACGTTGCTTGAGCAATGGTCTGCTAATTTCGCGCTTTGCTAAACCCATATAAAAGGCTAATGACTATGAAAACATGGCTTCCGACATCGACCGCCGGCAGTTTACCGAAACCTTCCTGGCTGGCGCAGCCAGAGACTCTGTGGTCGCCCTGGAAACTGTCCAGCGAAGAATTACTGGCCGGCAAGCGCGACGCCTTGCGGTTATCCCTCGACGACCAGCTGCGGGCCGGGATCGATATTGTCAGCGACGGCGAGCAAACGCGGCAGCACTTTGTCACCACCTTCATCGAGCACCTCAGCGGGGTGGATTTTGCCAAACGCGAGATCGTGAAAATTCGTAACCGCTATGAGGCCAGTGTTCCAACGGTGGTGGGCGCCGTGGAGCGCCAGAAACCGGTCTTCGTGGAGGACGCTCGCTATCTACGGCAGCTCACCAGTCAGCCGATCAAATGGGCGCTTCCGGGCCCGATGACCATGATCGACACGCTGTATGACAACCACTATAAAAGCCGGGAAAAGCTGGCCTGGGAATTTGCTAAAATCCTCAATCAGGAAGCGAAAGAGTTAGAGGCTGCGGGGGTTGATATTATTCAGTTCGATGAGCCGGCCTTTAACGTCTTCTTCGATGAGGTCAACGACTGGGGGATCGCCGCCTTAGAACGAGCCACCGAAGGGCTGAAGTGTGAGACAGCGGTGCATATCTGCTACGGCTATGGCATCAAGGCCAATACCGACTGGAAAAAGACGCTGGGCTCCGAGTGGCGACAGTATGAAGAGGCTTTCCCGCAACTGCAGAAATCGTCCCTTGATATTATCTCTCTCGAGTGCCACAACTCGCGCGTGCCGATGGATCTGCTGGAGTTGATCCGCGGTAAAAAGGTGATGGTCGGGGCGATCGATGTCGCCAGCCATGCTATCGAAACCCCGGAAGAGGTGGCTGGAACCCTGCGCAAGGCGCTGGCGTTCGTCGATGCCGACAAACTCTACCCGTCCACCAACTGCGGTATGGCGCCGCTGCCGCGCCATGTCGCGACCGGCAAACTGCACGCCCTGAGCGCCGGCGCCGAGAT
This sequence comes from Klebsiella sp. P1927, assembly GCF_018204675.1. Taxonomy (NCBI): domain Bacteria; kingdom Pseudomonadati; phylum Pseudomonadota; class Gammaproteobacteria; order Enterobacterales; family Enterobacteriaceae; genus Klebsiella; species Klebsiella sp. P1927. The sequence goes on from NZ_CP073377.1 coordinate 1,924,072, forward strand.
TATTCGTCGCGAGCTGGCGGCAAAGTAAGGCGGGGCGCGCCCGTTATCTTCCCCAGGCGGTGTACTTTATCGTCGGTTCACTTCCAGAGCGGGCTGTCGCCCGCTCTGCGTCATGTTGCCGCCAGCGGGCGACAGATTGCCCGCAGGGCGACGGCGCTGCACAGCGGAAACAGCGCCAGCAAAAGCCAGGGATAAACCGCCTGCGGCGACGGAATGAGCGCCAGGTCAAGCAAATGACCGAGCAGTAAATTCCCGGCTAACACCGCGCACCCTCCTGCGGTGGCGAGCGCTCCGTAGTGGGCGCCCAGCGTCGACTCCTCGGCGAACAGCGGGATCAGATCCTTGGCTGCGGGCACTAACAGCATCTGGCCGAGGGTGAGCAGCGTGACAAAACCAGCCGCCGGCATTAACCGCAGCCAACCTTCGGCGGGTGGGGCGGCGGCGAATAACGCCACGCTGGCAAAGGAAGCCGACAGCAGCAGAAAGCCCACCGGCAGGATGCGCACGGCGCCCATTCGCCGGGCGAAGCGGGCGAGAGGGAGCTGGAGGGTGATAATCAACAGCGAGGCCAGCATAAAGAGCGGCGCCAGATCCTGCTCGCGGCCGCCGGAACGTTGGATCTCCACCGGCAGGGCGAGGTACAGTTGGTTGTAGCTCAACAGCCATGAGCTGTAGGCGAGAATAAACGCGACAAAGCGCGGCTGGCGCAAAGGCGTCCACCATGGGACTCGTCTGCGCGTTGTTGTCGTGTGCCCGTCGGCGGGCAGACAGAAAAAGAGCACCGCCAGCGCCAGAAGAAATATTCCCGCGCCGGCGAGGGCGATATGCCGAAAGCCGATCCCGCTCAGCACGTCTCCGGCCACCGGGCCGATCACCGCTCCCAGTTCACCGCATACCGCAAACAGCGCAAACCACTCGGCGCGACTGCGTTTCCCGTTGGCCTGGCTGTGGGTACCGGCCCGCGCCAGCAGGGCCTCTATCGACGGGGAGAACAGGGCGCCGCCGACGCCGGTCAGGCAGGCGCCGAGGATAATGGGCCACAGCGACGCCCCGCACGCCAGCAGGAGAAAACCGGCGACGCGAACGACGCAGCCGGCGAGAATGATCGCCTTAGCGCCATAGCGGTCGGCCAGCGTCCCGCCGAGGATAAACATGCCCTGCTGAGAGAAGGTACGCAGCCCGAGGATCAGGCCGATAAGTCCGCCTGAGAGCAGCATGTCGTCGCGCAGGAAGAGGGCGAGGAAAGGAACGACCGCGTAAAAGCCAATATTAAAAACGAACTGGCTTCCCAGTAACACCGGAGGCCAGAGGGTTGCCGCAGGGCGCAGGGAGAAAAGAGGCATATCCGCCCAACCTAAATGATGAAATGAATGTGCTTTTTGCCGTGGTAAGGGGAGATCTCGATTTTGGTTTTCACCCGGAAAACGTCCCACAGCAGCGCTTCGGACAAAATCTCCTCCGGCGTCCCGCTGGCGAGGATCTGCCCCTGCTGCATCACGATCAGCGAATCGCAGAACATCGCGGCATGGTTAAGATCGTGAATGGCCACAATGCTGGTTACCGGCAGCTCGCTGATCAACTGCATTAACTGCATCTGATGGTGTATATCCAGATGGTTGGTCGGCTCATCCAGCAGGATTTCGCTCGGACTCTGCGCCAGCGCGCGGGCGATATGCACCCGCTGCCGCTCGCCGCCGGAGAGGCTTAACCATCCCTGTTCGCTTTTCTCCAGCATCGCTACCCGCTGCAGCGCGGCGGCAATCGCCTCGTCATCCTGAGCGCTCCAGTTTGAGAACGGAGAGTGGTGGGGAATGCGTCCCAGGCGCACGACGTCGCGCACCCGCATATTGGCCTCGGTCATGCCGTGTTGCTCGACGAAAGCCACGCGGCGGGCGAGCTGCTTTTTCGACATCCGGGCGATATCCTGGCCGTCGAGGGTGACGCGACCTGCATCCGGGCGGCGCAGTCCCGCCAGAACGCGCAGCAGCGAGGATTTGCCGCAGCCGTTGGGCCCCAGCAGTCCGACCGTTTCGCCTCGCGGCACCCGCAGCGAGACATTATTGACGATGACCTTTTTGCCTGCCTTCCAGGTGATATTTTCAGCGCAAATACTCATCACTTATTCCTTGAGCGGTAGATAATCACGGCAAAGAAAGGCACCCCAACCAGGGCGGTTACTACCCCAACGGGCAGACTTTGCGGGGCAATCAGCAGGCGCGACGCAATGTCCGCCAGTACCATCAATATCGCCCCTGCCAGCGCGCTGGCGATCAGCAACGTTCGGTGCAGCGGGCCAAAGAAGAAACGCATCACGTGGGGCACCACCAGGCCAACAAAGCCGATTGAGCCGGCCATGCTGACGATGGTGGCGGTGATCAGCGCCGCAGTGGTGAAGAGGATCAGGCGCACGCGCGGCACAGCAATCCCCAGCGAGGCGGCGGCATCGTCGCCGAAGGTGAACGCGTCCAGCGCCCGGGCATACCACAGGCAGACCGCCAGACCCGCGAGCACCACCACGATGACCAACTGGAATTCGGGCCAGCGAACGCCGCTGAAGCTGCCCAGCAGCCAGAACATCACATCGCGCGCCTGCTGCGCGCTGGCGGAGGTGCTGATGGTATAGGCCGTGATGGCGTTAAATAACTGCGAGGCGGCGACGCCCGCCAGAATGGTTCGCTCATTACCGCCGCGCGCACCGTTAGTCAGCAAGGCGACAAAGGCGAAGGCGGCGAAGGCCCCGGCAAAGGCCCCGGCCGAGAGGGAAATCGCACCGGCGCCAAGGCCCAGCACCACGATCGACACCGCGCCGGTGGAGGCCCCGGCGGAGACGCCGAGGACGTAGGGTTCGGCGAGGGCATTCTTCAGCAAGCTTTGCAGCACGACGCCGCAGATAGCGAGGCCGGCGCCGCAGCAGGCGGCGACCAGCGCGCGGCTGAGGCGGAAATCCCAGATTACGCTCTCATAGATACGGTTGAGCGGCTCAGCGGTTAAGCCGGTTCTGTTGCTGATAGCGTAAAAGACATTCTGCAGCGGGATGGCCAGCTCGCCGACGCTGACGCCCACCGCTATCACCAGCGCCAGCACGATCGCTGCCAGTACACACCAGCCGGTGAGCAGTATGCTGCGGCGCGTCTCAATCGCGGCGACGCTCATCAGTTCAGCCCCATTTTTCTCAGCTGCTCGCCCACCTGTTCCGCGCCGTAAAGCGTGCGAATGGTCGGATTCATCGCCTGACCGTCCATGACCACGATATGGCCTTTTTTCACCGCCTCCAGCTGGCTGACGGCGGGATCGCTTTTGAGGAATTTGATCTTCTCCTCGGCCTTATCCAGCGCCCAGCGGTTACGATCCAGGCTGGCGACCACGATCACATCCGGGTTGGCGGCAATAATGCTCTCCCAGCTCACCGTGGGCCACTCGGTCTCGGAGGTTATCGCATTATGACCGCCCAGCACGCTGGCGATAAAGCCGGAGGCGCTGTTTTTACCGCCGACATAGGCATCGGCCGAAGGCGAGGCGCTGGAGAACCAGAAGACGAAGGAGAGATCCTTTTTGCTTTTACCAAACTCCTGGCGCAGGTCGGCTTCACGTTTTTTGAAATCGGCAATTAGCGCCTGACCACGATCTTCGACGTTGAAAATGCGGGCGAAATCGCTAATCTCCTGATACAGCCAGGTCATATCCCACAGCTTTTGCCGGCTGCCGTACATATCGCCGGTGGCCTTTTTAGTGGCGCACATCCCCGGTGAAACGTAGCTGTTCACGCCGACGGTGGCGAGATCTTCACGCCTGGCGACTTTGCTTTCCGGCCCCAGCAGCAGCGGCAACTGGGCGGGAACGAAATCAGGATTTTGCGCCAGCACCGATTCCAGGCTCGGAATTTCCACCGTCAAGGTTTTAATCTTCGCGTTTTGCTCAGCCAGCTGCGGTAAAACGCTGGTCGGCCAGAAGGCGCTGGCGACCACCTGCTTTTGCAGCCCGAGCAGCAGCAGAATTTCGACCGTATTTTGCCCCAGCGCGACCACGCGCTCCGGCGGCCGGGTGAAGGTCTCCTGATAGCCGCAGTTTTCAATCGTCAGGGGGTAGGTTGTTGCCAGCGCGGAACTGACGGCGGTGAACATCAAGCCTAACGCGCAAAGGACCTTCTTCATTAAACGCTATCCTTGTAAACAGGCGAGTGGATGACCAGCAAATGGGAGTAATGCAAATGAAACTCATTATTGGGGCGGGGTTTTATACAATGCCATATTTACAGTGTCAATGAGTGACTATTTCCGCAGGCAATGAAATGCCCGCGCGATGGGGCGGGTCAGCTCGCCAGTGGGCCACGAATATACGCCTGCAACCCCTGGGCGAGAAAATCAAATACCCGCTTACAGGCAGGGCTGTGACGCAGATCCTCATGCATTACCAGCCAGGTATCAAGATACAGAGAAAAGTCGGCCGCCAGCACTCGCTGCAGGGGAATAATGCCATCCGCAAGGGGCACCTGGCAGATGCCGATCCCCGCTCCGGCGCGAATCAGGCTCAACTGGGCGAGGTCGCTATCGGTCCGCATCGCGAAGGCCTCACGCTGAAAACGAGGGTAAGCCTGCAGCGCCCGGCGAACAAGTGGGGTGGCGCTATCGAAACCAATCAGCGCGTGGCTGGCCAGATCGTCGAGGGTCGTGGGCAGGCCCTGGCGCGTCAGGTAGGCGGCGGTGGCATGTAACCCAAGCTCAATCCTGCCGAGACGGCGGGCGATAAGCTGCTCCTGCTGCGGGGCGACCATCCGCACCGCGATATCCGCCTCCCGGTGAAGCAGATCCTGAAATCGATTGGAGAGCATCAGTTCGATGACGATATTCGGGCACGCCTGCCTGAGCCGGGCAACCAGCGGCGGCAGCACCTCGGCGCCGACCACCTCGCTGGCGGCCACCCGCACCACGCCACGCAGATCGGCTCTGTCGCGACTAAAGTTGGCCGCCGTGCGTTCCAGCGCCCGGGCGGTGTTGTCCATCGCCTCGGCATGCACCCGCAGCGCCAGCGCCGCGTCGGTCGCCAGCAGGCCGGTTTGCGAGCGGGTAAATAAGGCCTGGCCGAGGGCGGTTTCCAGCCCGGCAATATGGCGCCCCGCCGTCGGCTGAGTGATGTTCAGGGTGCGCGATGCGCCCGATAAAGAGCCTTCCTGCAGGACGGCGAGAAAGGTTCGGTACCACTCCCAGGGAATAGAGGTATTCATACAAATATGTATAGCCGTTCGACGATGGTATGCAATTTCATTTGATATGAGCCGCAGGTAGGCTGTCAAGCATCCATTAGCGAACGGGGAAAGAGGATGAACAGCAGCGGCAAGGTACTTATTCTGGGAGCAAGCGGGGGCATCGGCGGGGAAGTGGCGCGCCGGCTGGTGGCAGACAACTGGCAGGTTCGGGCGCTGAAGCGCGGCGCCCAGATGCGTGATCCCGAAGATGGCATACAGTGGATAGCCGGCGACGCGCTGGATGGCGGCCAGGTCGCGGCGGCGGCTGCCGGTTGCGACGTCATCGTCCATGCGGTGAATCCGCCGGGCTACCGGCACTGGCGGCAACAGGTACTGCCTATGCTGCGCAACACCCTGCAGGCTGCCGAACGGCAGCGGGCGCTTGTAGTCCTGCCCGGCACGGTCTACAACTATGGACCGGATGCCTTTCCGCTGATTGCTGAAGAGGCCGCACAACAGCCGGTGACCCGCAAAGGCGCCATCCGGGTGGCGATGGAGCTGGCGCTGAAGGATTACGTGCAGCGCGGCGGCCGGGCGTTGATTGTTCGGGCGGGCGATTTTTTTGGCCCGCGCGCCGGAAATAACTGGTTTTCTCAGGGGCTGGTCAAGCCTGGTCAGCTTCCCCGCATCATTAGCTACCCGGGGGCGATCGGCGTGGGGCATCAGTGGGCCTGGCTGCCCGACGTGGCCGCCACCATCGCCGCGCTGCTCGCCCGCAGGCGCGAGCTTGAGCCGTTCGCCCGCTTTCATATGCAGGGCCACTGGGACCCGGACGGCAGCGAAATGAGTCAGGCGATCCAGCGGGTGGTCGCCCGCTATGGCGGCAGGGCGGTAGTGAAGTCCTTTCCCTGGTGGCTGGTGAAGATGGCGGCGCCCTTCAACGCCACCCTGCGCGAAATGGTCGAGATGCACTATCTCTGGCGTCTGCCGGTACGCCTGCGCAACGATAAACTGGTTGATTTTTTAGGCGCGGAACCGCATACCCCGCTCGACAGCGCGGTTTATCAGACGCTGCAAGGCCTGGGTTGTCTGCCCGCCGGCGCGATAAACCAAGAGGCGGGTGAGGCGTAACGCGGCAAGAGGATCACAGAGCGGGGCGTTATTGTGACCAAATCATAATAACGTCACTCGTTGTCAAACGATAGCGATCGCATTAAGCTAAACGGATGACGAAAAATACCCCCACCCCTGCAAGCCGTGGTCCCCATGACCACAGCGTTCGGGACCAGATTCTTGACGCGGCCATGGCGCACTTTAGTCGCTATGGCTATGAGAAAACGACGGTCACCGATCTCGCCAAAGCGATAGGCTTTTCCAAAGCCTATATCTATAAATTCTTTGACTCCAAGCAGGCGATTGGCGAGGCGATTTGCGCCAGCCGGCTGGAGAAGATCATGGTGGCCGTCAGCGAGGCCATCGCCGATGCGCCGTCCGCCAGCGAGAAACTGCGCCGCCTGTTCCGGGCGCTGACCGAGGCCGGCAGTGAACTGTTTTTCGAGGATCGCAAACTGTACGACATCGCCGCCGTCGCGGCGCGCGATAAATGGCCTTCAACGGAACAGTATGCCGGTCATCTGCAGCAGCTGATTGGTCAAATCCTTGTCGAAGGCCGCCAGGCGGGTGAGTTCGAGCGCAAAACCCCGCTGGATGAAGCGACCCTGGCGGTGTATATGGTGATGTGTCCTTTCATCAACCCGGTGCAGTTGCAATACAATCTCGACACCGCGCCCACCGCGGCGGTGCTGCTTGCCTCCCTGATCCTGAGAAGTCTCTCCCCCTGATTGGTGACTATTGACTTTATTGGTCACTGGTCTGAGAATGCGGTCACCATCCGGTCTTTTCATTAAGGTGACCCATGCTCAGGCTCAACGCCGTCCATCTTGCCGTCTGCCTCCTGCCGCTGGCCCTCGCGGGCTGCGGCGAACCTGCCGATCATGACGACCCCCGCATCCGGCCGCCGCTGGTCCGGGTGGCGACCGTCGAGCGCGCGGAGGCCGGCTCGCGGGCCTTTACCGGCGTGGTAGTGGCCCGAACCCAAAGCGACCTCGGCTTCAGGGTGGCGGGAAAAGTGCTTGAACGGCGGGTGGAAACCGGGCAGAGCGTCAAGCGCGGTCAGCTGCTGCTGCGCCTGGATCCGGCTGATCTAGCCTTGCAGGCGCAGTCCCAACAGCGGGCCGTAGATGCCGCGCGGGCGCGAGCCAAAAAGGCGGCCAACGATCTGGCCCGCTATCGCGGCCTGGTGGCGAGCGGCGCCATCTCGGCCGCGGAATTCGACCAGATTAACGCGGCAGCAGAGGCGGCGAGAGCCGACCTCAGCGCGGCCCAGGCGCAGGCCAATGTGGCGCAAAACGCCACCGGCTATGCCGGACTGCTGGCGGATGCTGACGGCGTGGTGGTGGAAACCCTCGCTGAGCCGGGGCAGGTGGTCAGCGCCGGGCAGGTGGTGATCCGCCTGGCGCGGGCGGGGCAGCGCGAAGCGCGGGTGCAACTGCCGGAGACGCTGCGCCCGGCGGTCGGCAGCGAGGCGCTGGCGACACGCTATGGCAGCGAATCTCAGCCGGTCACGGCGACCCTGCGCCTGCTTTCGGACGCGGCTGACGCCACCACCCGCACCTTTGAAGCGCGCTATGTACTGAACGGCGCGCTGGCGAATGCCCCGCTGGGGTCTACCGTGACCCTGCGCATCGGCAACGACCAGGCGCCAGGCCAGGTGCTGGCGGTGCCCCTGGCGTCGGTCTACGATCCGGGTAACGGCCCTGGCGTCTGGCGCATTGCCTCTCGTCCGGCCACCGTCTCCTGGCAACCGGTGACCGTGCTCGGCCTGGATGATGAAACCGCGCGGGTGACCGGCCCGCTGAAGCCCGGCGAGCCGATCGTCGCCCTGGGCGCCCATCTTCTGCACCAGGGCGAGGCGGTACGTCTGGCGGAACGACGCGAGCATAATGCCGCCGGGAGCCAGCCATGAGCGCCGGGCGTTTTAATCTCTCCGCGCTGGCCGTCCGCGAGCGGTCGGTGACCCTGTTTTTGATTATCCTTATCTCCGTCGCCGGGCTGGTGGCGTTCTTCGGACTCGGGCGAGCGGAAGATCCGCCCTTTACGGTCAAGCAAATGACGGTCATTACCGTCTGGCCCGGCGCCACCGCGCAGGAGATGCAGGATCAGGTCGCCGAGCCGCTGGAAAAACGGCTCCAGGAGCTAAAGTGGTACGATCGCACGGAGACCTATACCCGCCCTGGCATGGCGTTGATCACCCTGTCGCTGCAGGATCAGACCCCGCCTTCCGAGGTGCCGGAGCAGTTTTATCAGGCGCGCAAAAAGCTCGGCGACGAGGCGAAAAATCTGCCTGCCGGCGTCTCCGGCCCGATGATGAATGACGAATTCGCCGATGTCACCTTTGCCCTCTTTGCCCTGAAAGCACGGGGAGAACCGCCGCGGCAGCTGGTGCGTGACGCCGAAGCCCTGCGCCAGCAGCTGCTGCATGTTCCCGGGGTGAAAAAAGTGAATATCCTCGGCGAACAGGCGGAGCGCATTTATCTCTCGTTTTCTCATGACCGTCTCGCCACCCTGGGCCTTTCACCAGAGGCGATTTTTGCCGCGCTGAACAGCCAGAATGTGCTGACCGCCGCCGGGGCTATCGAGACGCGGGGCGGGCAGATCTTTATCCGCCTCGACGGGGCGTTCGACCGCCTGCAGCAGATCCGCGACACGCCGATTATTGCCGGGGGCAGAACGCTGAAACTGGCCGATGTCGCCACGGTTGAGCGGGGATATGAAGATCCCGCGACCTTCCTGATCCGCAATCAGGGCGAACCGGCGCTGCTGCTGGGCGTGGTGATGCGCGAGGGCTGGAATGGTCTGGCGCTGGGGAAAGCGCTGGACGCCGAAACGACCAGCATCAATCAGAGCCTGCCGCTCGGCATGTCGTTGACCAAGGTGACCGATCAGTCGGTGAATATCAGCGCCGCGGTCGATGAGTTCATGATCAAATTCTTTGTCGCCCTGCTGGTGGTGATGTCGGTGTGCTTTGTCAGCATGGGGTGGCGCGTGGGCGTGGTGGTCGCGGCGGCGGTGCCTTTAACCCTCGCCGTGGTGTTTGTGGTGATGGAGGCGACCGGCAAAAACTTCGACCGCATCACTCTCGGCTCGCTGATCCTCGCCCTGGGGCTGCTGGTGGATGATGCCATCATTGCCATCGAAATGATGGTGGTCAAAATGGAGGAGGGGTACGACCGCCTCAAAGCCTCGGCCTATGCCTGGAGCCATACCGCGGCGCCTATGCTGGCCGGTACCCTGGTGACGGCCGTGGGCTTTATGCCTAATGGATTTGCGCAGTCCACCGCCGGGGAGTACGCCAGCAATGTGTTCTGGATCGTCGGTATCGCGCTGATTGCCTCCTGGATTGTGGCGGTGATTTTTACCCCCTGGCTGGGGGTGCACCTGTTGCCGAACAGAAAGCCCGCGGCGGCCGGCCACGCCGCGCTGTATGACACCCCGCGCTATCAGCACTTCCGTCGGCTGCTGACCCGGGTTATTGCTCACAAATGGCGCGTGGCCGCCGGGGTGGTGGCGCTGTTTATCGTGGCGATCCTGGGCATGAGCGTGGTGAAAAAGCAGTTTTTCCCCACCTCCGATCGTCCGGAAGTGCTGGTTGAAGTGCAGCTGCCTTACGGGTCGTCGATTAGCCAGACCAGCGCCGCGGCGGCGAAAATTGAGCACTGGCTGCACCTGCAGCCGGAGGTGAAGATTGTCACCAGCTATATCGGCCAGGGCGCGCCGCGCTTTTACCTGGCGATGGCTCCGGAATTGCCCGATCCCTCCTTCGCCAAACTGATGGTGTTGACCGACGGGCAGGGTGCCCGCGAGGCGCTCAAGCGGCGGCTGCGGGAGGCGGTGGCCAATGGCCTGGCGCCGGAGGCGCGGGTGCGCGTCACTCAGCTGGTGTTTGGCCCTTATTCGCCTTATCCGGTCGCCTGGCGGGTGATGGGGCCCGATCCGCACGCTCTGCTCGACATCGCCGAGCGGGTTAAATCGGTGCTGCAGGCCAGTCCGCTGATGCGCACCGTCAATACCGACTGGGGTTCGCGGGTACCGGTGATGCATTTCAGCCTCAATCAGGACCGGCTGCAGGCGAGCGGACTCAGCTCCCAGTCCGTCGCCCAGCAGCTGCAGTTCCTGCTGTCAGGGATCCCGATCACCACCGTCCGGGAAGATATTCGCGCCGTGCAGGTGATCGGCCGCGCGGCGGGCGACATCCGTCTGGATCCGGCGAAAATCGCCGACTTCACCCTGGTGGGCAGCGGCGGGCAGCGGGTTCCCTTGTCACAGATTGGCGACGTGTCGATCAGGATGGAGGACCCGCTGCTTCGCCGTCGCGACCGCACGCCGACCATCACCGTCCGCGGAGATGTTGCGGAGAACCTGCAGCCGCCGGATGTCTCCACCGCGCTGATGAAGCCGCTGCAGCCCATTATCGACTCGCTGCCGCCTGGCTATCGCATCGAGACGGCGGGGTCGATTGAGGAATCCGGCAAGGCCACCCGGGCGATGGTGCCGTTATTTCCGATAATGATCGCCCTCACGCTGCTGATCATTATCCTGCAGGTGCGTTCGCTGTCGGCGATGGTCATGGTTTTCCTGACCGCGCCGCTGGGGCTGATTGGCGTGGTCCCGACGCTGCTGCTGTTCAATCAGCCGTTTGGCATCAATGCCCTGGTGGGCCTGATCGCCCTGTCGGGGATCCTGATGCGCAATACGCTGATCCTGATTGGCCAAATCCATCATAACCAACAGGCGGGGCTCGATCCGTTCCACGCGGTGGTGGAGGCGACGGTGCAGCGCGCCCGCCCGGTTCTGCTGACCGCGCTGGCGGCGATCCTGGCGTTCATTCCGCTCACTCATTCGGTCTTCTGGGGAACGCTCGCCTATACGCTGATTGGCGGGACGCTGGGGGGAACCATCATGACCCTTATCTTCCTGCCGGCCATGTACGCGATCTGGTTCCGCATCCGTCCGGAGAACACGGTACAACAGACAGAGTTGCACCTTCAGAGGTAATTCCACTTTGCCGGACCTGGGCGAGGCACATGGCCAGGCCAGGTCCCGGGCAGCGTCAGGCGGGTAAGGATACCGGCACCGCATGAGTGCGGTGTTGATCCTGTTCGAGGCGATCAAGGCAATCGAGGCTGATGGCCGATGGCGAGGTCGCGCCGGTGAGGGTCATGGTAACCTTCATATCCTCGGCAAATAAGCGCAGCAGATGCGCCACGCCCGCTTCGCCCGCCGCGGCCAGGGCATAAATATAGGCCCGACCGAGCAGCACGCCTTTCGCGCCGAGGGCCAGCAGACGTATAACGTCCACGCCGGAGCGCACCCCGGAATCGGCAAGCACTGTCAGATCGTCGCCGACCGCATCCACCACCCTGGGCAGCGCCCGGGCGGTGGGGATGGCGCCATCGAGCTGTCTGCCGCCATGATTCGACACCACAATACCAGCGGCGCCCAGCCGCACGGCATTGCGCGCATCGTCGGCATCGAGGATCCCTTTGATGATTAATTTTCCTTGCCAGCTGTCGCGGATCCACTCCAGATCGTGCCAGGCGATGGACGGGTCGAAGTTGTTGCTGATGAACCCCATATAGTCGTCCATGGTCATTTTGTGGCCGGTGTAGGCTTCGATATTACCAAACGACAGGGGTCTGCCCGCCAGCCCGACGTTCATCGCCCAGCGCGGATGGGTGCAAGCCTGGAGATATTGTCGCAGGGTGGCGTGCGGCCCGGACATCCCTGAGCGGTTATCGCGATACCGCGAGCCGGGGATTGGCATATCGACGGTAAATACCAGGGTTTTCATGCCAGCGGCCCAGGCGCGCTCCAGCGCGTTACGCATATAGCCGCGATCTTTGAGTACGTACAGCTGGGACCAGAGCGCGCCGCTGGCGTGGCTCGCCACCTCTTCAATCGAGCAGACCGACACGGTGGATAAGGTGTACGGGATCCCGGCGCGGGAGGCGGCGCGGGCCGCCTGGACTTCGCCGCGGCGGGCGTACATCCCGGTGGCGCCGACGGGCCCCAGCGCCACGGGCATCGCCCATGGGGCATCAAGGATCGTGGTCGCCAGCGTCGGTTCGCCGGCCCCGCACAGTACGCGCTGGCGAAGAGCTACCGAGGCAAGCTCGGCGGCGTTGGCGTTCATGGTGTTTTCCGCCACCGCGCCACCGTCAATATAATCGAAAAGGAAGCGGGGCAGACGACGACGAGCGGCTTCGCGATAATCGCTGGGGGCTGAAACAATCATTATTATGTCCTTATGTTTTTTAACCTTAGTGGATGTTCTGCAGGTAAAAAAACTATAGGCCTCTAAAAACCGGCGAGGAAATGAAATATTAGCATTCCCACTATTCCCTCATGGAATAATCTGCGTTGCACTCTGTGGTTGTTATTTTCTTTTAATGCTAACCGGTAAGGACATTATTTTTTGCGCCGGGCGCGGATTGGGCACAATAAATCAGCCTTGCGTCAGGCCACAGCACTGAAAAGGGGAAGGAGAGATCAGCCCGGCGCCAGGGAATACGCGCGCAGAAAGACGTCCAGGGCGCGCTCAACCCGCTGTTTGATTTCGTCGTCGGACAGCGGAGGTCTTGCGCCAAGTTTTATCGCCAGGCTGGTCATTCCCAGCCATAAACCGGCCAGTTCGTCGGCAGCCTCCTGCGGATCGCAGGCTCGTAAAGTACCGGCTTCGATCGCCTCGGCGATGATCGCTTCCAGCATCTGCTGCGCGCGCCCCGGCCCGGCGGCGTAAAAGCGGCCGGGGAGATCGGGGTGACGCACGGCAGCCGAGGCGATCAGTCGGTCCCAGCCGGTCAGTTCCCGCTGGTTGATAAAGCGGACAAAGCGATAACCAAACGCCGTCAGTACCTCGATCAGCGGCAGATGATGGCGCTGGGCGAAATCATGGTCGCTGATGGTGAGATCCGATTCCTGGCGTAAGACCGCCTCTATCAGATGTTCTTTATCGCTGAAATTGGCATACAGGGTGGCTTTCGCCACCCCGGCTACGCGGGCGATTTCGGCCGTTGTCACCTCCAGGCCCTGTTCCAGAAACAGCTTACGGGCGGCCTGAAGTATCGCCTGCGTTTTCAACGGATCTTTTGGCCGACCTTTCTGACGAGGGGTTTCGCTCATCGCCGATAGCCTGCAAACAGCGCGCTCATAATTAATCCTCCGACCACGGTAATGTGTTCAAGCGCAATATGGAATTCCCCAGTGCGCCGGGGTTCACTGAAGGCCCAGAAGGCGTGTCCCAGCGGAATAGTGAGTAATGTAAACACAATCAGCATCCCCGATCCAATCCAGCCGTAGCCGGCAGGATTAAAAACGATCAGCGCCGAACCCGCCAGCTGGCAAAAAATCGTGCCCGCCGCGAACAAGACCGGCCACGGCAGGCCGACGGTCACCATCTCCTGAACGATCTCCGCGAAATGAAAGACGCCGTAGATGCCTGCCATCCAGAAGAAGAAGGTCACCAGGACGCGAGAGAAACAAAGGGTGATGAAAAATAAGGTCGAATTAGGCATAAGATTTTACGCAATTGATAATTAACAGACCAATGAGTCTAAAAAATAATTTCAAGACTCACAAGTCTGTTAATTGTTCATTAGTGTTATGCCATTGCAATCAGCCGCTTAGTTTGTTTTTCTCCTGCCAGGTGCCCTGCCGCAGGCTTTGCGTCAGACGTAAAGAAGGTGAATTTGAAATTGAGCAGATGGTATCTTTTGCTAGCCTTTCTGAGGAGGACAGACGGAGCGACACCATGAAAGATAAAGATGAACAAACGGCATTGATTGGCATGGCCATCGGCGCGGCGGTCATTAGCTTAGTGGCTACACAAAAGCAGATTAATCAGGGGAGTATCGTGGATGAACTGGTGAGGCTGGGCAGACAGAAGGGGGACGGGGTAGAGGATGAGGTCTTTGTCCAGGCCGCCCGGCTGGTGAGTAAAGGCACCTAGCCAGCCGGTATCCCGCCTGGCAGCCCCGTGTGCCCGTTTTATTTTGGTTTTTATTCCCCGAATGCGGCCGGCGAGCGGCGCTTATTCCTTTCCTGAAGCGTTACCGGCGGGCGCTTTCACTACCCGCTTTTTTCTAGCGCATGGCCGGGGCCGCGCCCCGCGCTGGCATGGTCTTTCTGTTACGTTGTCACTTTATGCTCGCCTGCAAGCGATAACCAGCAAGGTGGTCTGCCGCTATTGCATAAATCGGTATTTTCGATACATCTTTGCCATTGCGTGCGGAGATAGAATGATTTCAAAATAACATATTATAAATCAATCCATTAAGTTCTATTTGCACACCCTGATAATCCCTGGGCGAGGGTCTATGCTTATAAAAAGCACTAAATGAGGCAATACCCCTGCTGCAGAAGGTTTGAAGTGATAATCATTATCACTAACATGGCGGTATGCCTTGATGGCGCCAACCTGGAGGTCTATCGATGGAAGTACAAGCAGGAACTTTTAATCCCGCCGATTTCAGCTGGCAGGGACTGACCATGACGCCGGCCGCTGCCGCGCATATCCGCGATCTGATGCGCAAGCAGCCGGATAAGAAAGGGCTGCGGCTGGGCATTAAAACCAGCGGCTGCGCCGGTTTTGGCTATGTGCTCGAAATGATTGCCGAGCCGGCGCCCGACGATCTGCTCTTTGAATCTGACGGGGCGAAGCTGTTTGCGCCGCTGCAGGCGATGCCGTTCATCGACGGCACCGAGCTGGATTATGTCCGGGAAGGTTTAAATGAAATCTTTAAATTTCATAACCCGAAAGCGCAGCATGAGTGCGGCTGCGGCGAAAGTTTTGGGGTGCAGGCGGAGTAACTATGTCGCGTAATACTGAAGCAACTGACGATGTCAAAACCTGGACCGGCGGCCCGCTCAACTACAAAGAGGGCTTTTTTACTCGCCTGCAAACCGATGAGCTGGCCAAAGGCATTAATGAAGAAGTCGTTCGGGCTATCTCGGCTCGCCGCAATGAGCCGCAGTGGATGTTGGAGTTTCGTCTGAATGCCTACCGGGCGTGGCTGGAAATGGAGGAGCCGCACTGGCTGAAAGCGCATTACGATAAGCTGAATTATCAGGATTACAGCTACTATTCCGCGCCCTCCTGCGGCAACTGCGATGAGACCTGCGCCTCCGAGCCTGGCGCGGTGCAGCAGACCGGGGCCAATACCTTTCTGACCAGCGAGGTGGAAGAAGCCTTTAACCAGCTGGGCGTGCCGGTACGCGAAGGGCGCGAGGTGGCGGTGGACGCGATATTTGACTCGGTGTCGGTGGCGACCACCTACCGAGAAAAGCTGGCCGAGCAGGGGATCATCTTCTGTTCTTTCGGCGAGGCGATCCACGATCATCCGGAACTGGTGAAAAAGTATCTGGGCACCGTAGTGCCGGGGAATGACAACTTCTTTGCCGCGCTGAACGCCGCGGTGGCTTCGGACGGCACCTTTATCTATGTGCCGAAGGGCGTCCGCTGCCCGATGGAGCTGTCGACCTATTTCCGCATCAACGCCGAAAAGACCGGGCAGTTTGAACGCACCATTCTGGTGGCTGATGAAGGCAGCTACGTCAGCTATATTGAAGGCTGCTCGGCGCCGGTGCGCGACAGCTATCAGCTGCATGCCGCGGTCGTTGAAGTCATCATCCATAAAGACGCGGAAGTGAAATACTCCACGGTGCAGAACTGGTTCCCCGGCGATAACAACACCGGCGGGATCCTCAACTTCGTCACCAAGCGCGCCCTGTGCGAAGGGGAGAACAGCAAAATGTCATGGACCCAGTCGGAAACCGGCTCGGCCATCACCTGGAAATACCCCAGCTGCATCCTGCGCGGCGATAACTCGATCGGCGAATTCTTTTCGGTGGCGCTGACCAGCGGCCATCAGCAGGCGGACACCGGCACCAAAATGATCCATATCGGCAAGAACACCCGCTCGACCATCATCTCGAAAGGGATCTCCGCCGGACACAGTCAGAACAGCTATCGCGGGCTGGTCAAAATCATGCCGACCGCCACCAACGCCCGCAACTATACCCAGTGCGATTCGATGCTGATCGGCCCGGACTGCGGGGCGCATACCTTCCCGTATGTTGAATGCCGCAACAACAGCGCCCAGCTGGAGCACGAGGCGACCACCTCGCGGATTGGCGAAGATCAATTGTTCTACTGCCTGCAGCGCGGGATCAGCGAAGACGATGCCATCTCGATGATCGTCAACGGTTTCTGTAAAGACGTCTTCTCCGAGCTGCCGCTGGAGTTCGCTGTAGAGGCGCAAAAATTGCTGGCCATTAGCCTTGAACATAGCGTCGGCTGATAATTAAGGAAAAAAGATGTTAAGTATTCAAGATTTACACGTCGCCGTCGAAGATAAAGCGATCCTGCGCGGGCTGAACCTTGAGGTGCGCCCGGGAGAGGTCCACGCCATTATGGGGCCGAACGGCTCAGGCAAAAGTACGCTTTCGGCCACCCTGGCCGGGCGTGAAGATTATGAGGTGACTGGCGGTCGCGTTGAATTTAAGGGCAAAAACCTGCTCGAACTCGCTGCGGAAGATCGCGCCGGGGAAGGTATCTTTATGGCCTTCCAGTATCCGGTAGAGATCCCCGGCGTCAGCAACCAGTTTTTCCTGCAGACTGCGCTGAATGCCGTGCGCAACTATCGTGGCCAGGAGGCGCTGGATCGTTTCGATTTCCAGGACTTAATGGAAGAAAAGATCAAGCTGCTGCAGATGCCGGAAGATCTCCTGACCCGCTCGGTGAACGTTGGCTTCTCCGGCGGTGAGAAAAAGCGCAACGATATTCTGCAAATGGCGGTGCTTGAGCCGGAGCTGTGCATTCTCGATGAATCGGATTCGGGGTTGGATATCGATGCCCTGAAAATCGTCTCCCAGGGAGTGAATGCCCTGCGCGACGGCAAACGCGCCTTTATCATTGTCACCCACTATCAGCGCATCCTTGACTATATCAAGCCGGACTATGTCCATGTGTTGTATCAGGGGCGGATTGTGAAGTCGGGCGATTTCTCTCTGGTCAAACAGCTGGAGGAGCAGGGCTATGGCTGGCTTACCGAACAGCAGTAACGCGCTGCAGCAGTGGCACCATCTGTTTGAAGCGCAGGGCGGCCCGCGTACCCCGGAGGCCAGTCAGCATCTGCAGCAGCTGCTGCGCCTTGGGCTGCCGACGCGCAAGCACGAGGACTGGAAATACACTCCGCTGGATGCCCTACTTAACGGTCGCTTTGTCGCCGATGAGGGGGCCTCTCTCAGTGCTGAACAGCGTGATGCGCTGGCGCTGCCGCTGGACGCCTGGCGGCTGGTGTTTATCGATGGCCGCTATCATCCTCAGCTGAGCGACGATCTTGCCGCCAGCGGCGTGGAGGTCAGTGTCGATAATCAGCGCCAGCATCTGCCGGATGCCCTGCAGCCGGAGGTGTTTCTCCATCTGACCGAAAGCCTGGCCCAGACGGTGACCCGCATTCGCGTGCCGCGCAACCGCCGCCTGGATAAACCGCTGCTGCTGATGCATATCACTAGTGGCCTGGCCGGCGATGCGCTGAATACCGCCCACTATCGCCATCACCTGGCGCTGGAGAGCGGGGCGGAGGCGACGATTGTCGAGCATTACCTGAGCCTCAATGAGCAGCCGCATTTCACCGGCGGGCGATTGACCATGACGGTGGCCGATAACGCGCACCTCCAGCATATCAAGCTGGCATTTGAGAATGCCCGCAGCTATCACTTCGCCCATAACGACCTGCTGCTGGGCCGCGACGCCTCGGCCTTCAGCAGCAGTTTCCTGCTTGGCGGCCAGGTGCTGCGTCACCAGACCAGCACCCGCCTGGGCGGCGAAAACAGCAACCTGCGCCTCAATTCGCTGGCGATGCCGGTGAAAAATGAGGTCTGCGATAGCCGCACCTGGCTCGACCATCAGGTCGGCTACTGCACCAGCCGCCAGCTGCACAAAACCATCGTCAGCGATAAGGGGCGGGCGGTGTTTAACGGGCTGATCAACGTCGCGCCGCTCGCGCTGAAAACCGACGGTCAGATGACCAACAATAATCTGCTGCTCGGGCGGCTGGCGGAGGTCGACACCAAACCGCAGCTGGAAATTTACGCCGATGACGTGAAATGCAGCCACGGGGCGACGGTGGGGCGCATTGACGAAGAGCAGCTGTTCTATCTGCGCTCGCGAGGTATCGAACAGCAGGCGGCGCAGCAGATGATCCTCTACGCCTTCGCCGCCGAGCTCACCGAGGCTATCCGCAGCGACGCGCTCAGAGAGCAGGTGCTGGCGCGTATTGGACAGCGTTTGCCGGGAGGCACTGTATGACATTTTCAGTAGAACAGGTTCGCGCCGATTTTCCGGTACTGAACCGGGAGGTCAACGGTCAGCCGCTGGTCTATCTCGACAGCGCCGCCAGCGCCCAGAAGCCGGAGGCAGTGATCGGCGCCGAAGCGGAATTCTATCGCCACGGCTACGCGGCGGTGCACCGCGGCATCCATACCCTCAGCGCGGAAGCCACCGCGCGGATGGAAGCCGTGCGTCAGCAGGTGGCCACCTTCCTTAACGCCGGGTCGGCGGAGGAAGTGGTGTTCGTCCGCGGCACCACCGAGGGTATCAACCTGGTGGCCAACAGCTGGGGAAACGCCAACGTCGGCGCCGGGGATAACATCATCATCAGCGAAATGGAGCACCACGCCAATATTGTGCCGTGGCAGATGCTGTGCGCCCGCGTCGGGGCTGAGCTGCGGGTGATCCCCCTGAACCCGGACGGTACGCTGCAACTGGATGTTGTCCCGGGACTGTTTGACCCGCGCACCCGCCTGCTGGCGATAACCGAGGTCTCCAACGTGCTGGGGACGGAAAACCCGCTGGCGGCGCTGATTGCTCTTGCGCATCAGCATGGCGCGAAAGTGCTGGTGGATGGCGCCCAGGCGGTGATGCACCACCCGGTGGACGTCCAGGCGCTGGGCTGCGATTTTTATGTTTTCTCCGCCCACAAGCTGTATGGGCCGACCGGGATCGGCGTGCTCTACGCCCGGTCCGAGCTGCTGCAGACGATGGCGCCTTGGGAAGGGGGCGGGTCGATGATCGCCACCGTCAGCCTGACGGAGGGCACCACCTGGAATCAGGCGCCGTGGCGCTTTGAGGCCGGCACGCCGAATACCGGGGGGATCATTGGCCTCGGCGCGGCGCTGACCTACGTCAGCCAGCTGGGACTGACGCAGATTGCCGAGTATGAGCAGACGCTGATGCGCTACGCGCTCGATGCCCTGCGCGCGGTACCGGATCTGATCCTTTACGGCCCGGCGCAGCGTAAAGGGGTAATTGCTTTCAACCTCGGTCAGCATCACGCCTATGACGTCGGCAGCTTCCTCGATAACTACGGGATCGCCGTGCGGACCGGACACCACTGCGCGATGCCGTTGATGGCCCGGTATCAGGTACCGGCTATGTGTCGGGCATCGCTGGCGATGTACAATACCACGGAAGAGGTGGACCGCCTGGTGGCCGGCCTCCAGCGGATCCGCAAACTGTTAGGGTAAAGGACGGGACAATGGCGGCACTACCGGACAAAGACAAACTGTTGCGTAACTTTAGCCGTTGCGCCAACTGGGAAGAGAAGTATCTCTATATCATCGAGCTTGGCCAGCGTCTGGCGCCGCTAAGCCCGGAAGAACATAGCGTGCAGAACATTATTCAGGGCTGTCAAAGCCAGGTCTGGATCGTGATGGACCAGGATCCCACAGGCGTGATCACCCTGCGCGGCGATAGCGATGCGGCGATCGTCAAGGGTCTGATAGCGGTGGTGTTTATCCTCTATGACCGGATGACCGCTCAGGACATCACCGAGTTCGACGTGCGTCCGTGGTTTGAAAAAATGGCGCTCACCCAGCATCTCACCCCCTCCCGCTCGCAAGGCCTCGAAGCCATGATCCGCGCGATACGCGCGAAAGCGGCAAATATTAGCTAGAATAAACAGGTCGATTTCATTCTGTTACGTCCGGCAGGGCGCTGACCCTGCCGCCGTTCAGTCTCCTGGCGTTTTATCAGCGAAAGAAGGAATCTCAGTATGAAACGCAAAACGATGATCACCTTAGCCCTTCTCAGCGCCCTTGGCGCCTCCTCGGCCGCCTGGGCCGTTGATTATCCGCTTCCTCCCGCCAACAGTCGGCTGATTGGTCAGAATCAGTACTGGACGGTCCAGGAGGGAGATCGCAACCTGCAGGCGATTGCGCGCCATTTCGATACCGCGGCGATGCTGATCCTCGAAGCCAACGATACGATTGCGCCGGTGCAGCCGAAGCCCGGCACTCAGGTCCTTATCCCTTCTCAGATGCTGCTGCCCGACGTGCCGAGGGAGGGCATTGTCGTCAACCTCGCCGAACTGCGGCTGTATTACTTCCCGCCGGGAGAGAATCAGGTGCAGGTCTATCCGCTGGGCATTGGCCAGTTAGGTCTGGAAACGCCGGAGATGACCACCCGCGTGGGGCAGAAGATCCCTAACCCTACCTGGACGCCTACCGCCGGCATCCGCGCGCGCTCGCTGGAGAAAGGGCTGACGCTGCCAGCGGTGGTCCCGGCCGGACCGAACAATCCCCTGGGCCGCTATGCGCTGCGTCTGGCCTACGGTAACGGTGAATATCTCATCCACGGAACTAACGCCCCAGACAGCGTTGGTCTGCGCGTCAGCTCGGGCTGTATGCGGATGAACGCTGATGACATCAAAGCGCTGTTCAGCCAGGTGAAAACCGGGACGCCGGTACGGATTATCAATCAGCCGGTGAAGTTTGCCGTCGAGCCGGATGGTAAACGCTATGTCGAAGTCCACAGGCCGCTTTCGCAGACCGAAGGGGAAAACACCCGGACCATCGCTTACACGCTGCCAGCGGCGTTTCACGCCTTCGCAGAGGATAAAGCAGTGGATGACCTGCAGTTGAAAAAAGCGATGTCGAGAAGGGCGGGGTATCCGGTGGTGGTGTCGGCGGGGGCAGGTAGCACGGCGACGTCGCTGTCGGCGCAGAATAGTTCGTCTGACAACGGTCTGCTTACCCAATAGCCCTCATGCTGAGGGCAAAAAAAATGGCGCACAGAGTGCGCCATTTTTATTACCAGAACTCTTACTTACGGTAAGAGTGAGCCTGGTTGTCCAGACGCTGGTTAGCGCGAGCTGCGTCGTCTTTAGCAGCCTGAACGTCGGAACGCATTGCGTTCACGTCGTTGCTCAGCTGGTCAACTTTAGCGTTCAGAGTCTGAACGTCAGAAGACAGCTGATCGATTTTAGCATTGCTGGAGCAACCAGCCAGCAGAGTAGAACCCAGGATTACCGCGCCCAGTACCAGTTTAGTACGATTCATTATTAATACCCTCTAGATTGAGTTAATCTCCATGTAGCGTTACAAGTATTACACAAAGTTTTTTGGGATGAGAATATTTTTTTTACCTGAACGCACTTATTTTTGATCGTTCGCTCAAAGAAGCATCGAATTGCTCAGAATCGCTGAAAAAGGCGAGTGAAAACAGCGCGCTTCCATCGGATTCATCTTAGATAATCCCTTATTAAATAGTAAATTCCGATTTGCATTTTTAATAGGAAGAGCTAATCAATGAATAAAAAAAAGCGCCCCGCGAGGCGCTTTATTAAAAAAAACCAATTAACCTGTAAATTATTACAGCACGTGTACGGAAGCGGTATTAGTCGTGCCGCTCGGCACTAATGCGCCGGAAACCATCACCACTACGTCGCCTTTACGCGCGAGGCCGCTCTTCAGCGCCAGGTCTTTGCCCAGATGATAGAAATCATCGGTAGAGGCAATCTCTTCCACCAGCTGCGGTACCACGCCTTTGCTCAGCACCAGCTGACGAGCGGTGGTTTCGTTGGTGGTCAGCGCCAGGATGGTGGCATCCGGGAAGTATTTGCGCACAGCGCGTGCGGATTTACCGCCCTGGGTGGCGACCACGATCAGCGGCGCTTCCAGTTTCTCA
The DNA here is from genome assembly GCF_018204675.1 of Klebsiella sp. P1927. NCBI lineage: Bacteria > Pseudomonadati > Pseudomonadota > Gammaproteobacteria > Enterobacterales > Enterobacteriaceae > Klebsiella > Klebsiella sp. P1927. The sequence continues at coordinate 1,946,340 of NZ_CP073377.1, forward strand.
GCGGTTTCTACCGCGCCGCGGCACACCGCTTCGGTGATGCGCAGTTTACGGTTGTCGTTGTTGAAGTCCAGACGGCTGGTCATCACGCGGTCGGTACGTTCGCAAATGGTCGCCATGATGGTGACCGCTTCCAGCGGGTATTTACCTTTCGCGGATTCGCCGGACAGCATCACCGCATCGGTGCCGTCGAGGATGGCGTTAGCCACGTCGCCGGCTTCAGCGCGGGTCGGACGCGGATTCTTGATCATGGAGTCCAGCATCTGGGTGGCGGTGATAACCACTTTACGCGCGCGGATACATTTTTCGATGATCATTTTCTGGGCGAAGATAACTTCTTCAACCGGGATCTCCACGCCCATGTCGCCACGCGCAACCATGATGCCGTCAGACGCTTCGAGGATTTCGTCGAAGTTGTTCAGGCCTTCCTGGTTTTCGATTTTGGAGATGATCTGGATGTTTTCGCCGCCGTGGGCTTTCAGGTGCTCACGGATCTCGACGACGTCGGAACGTTTACGGATGAAGGAGGCCGCGACGAAGTCCACGCCCTGTTCGCAACCGAAGATCAGATCCTGTTTGTCTTTCTCAGCCAGCGCCGGCAGGGCGATGGAGACGCCCGGCAGGTTAACGCCTTTGTTCTCGCCGAGGTCGCCATTGTTCAGCACTTTACAGATAACTTTGTTGCCTTCGATAGCCGTGACTTCCATACCGATCAGGCCATCGTCCACCAGGACGGTGTTGCCGACGGCGAGGTCGGAGGTGAAGCCTTCATAGGTTACCGCAACGATTTCGTTGTTGCCGATGACGGATTTATCGGTAGTGAAGGTGAAGGTCTGGCCTGCTTTCAGGGAGACGTCGTTGCCGCCTTCCAGCTTGATGGTACGAATTTCCGGCCCTTTGGTGTCCAGCAGAATAGCGGCTTTCTTACCGGTTTTGCTCATCACATTGCGCAGGTTCTGGATGCGCTGACCGTGTTCCGCATAGTCACCGTGGGAGAAGTTCAGACGCATCACATTCATGCCGGCTTCCAACATTTTGGTCAGCATCTCTTCAGATTCGGTTTTCGGACCGATGGTGCAAACAATTTTGGTCTTTTTCATGACAGTTTTAGTCTTTAAGTTGTGAAGGATATGGAATTCTCGCTCCGCGGGCGCACTGCCGGGGAGCCAAACCTGTATTACGAAAGTTGCTAAGCCACGCCCTAAGGATAGGTGACAACCCTGAAGCGTGCAGAAGAATGTGTGCTGGCGGTTCAGCCCATGAAATGTGGCAAGGTGTTATGCGTTTTATCATGCAGTCCAATGCGCTGAAACCATTCAAGAAAGAATCGAAGCGCATTTTACGCTGCCGAAATCAAAAAGGAAAATAAAAACCTCGTTTCAAATTATGGACAAAACGCGTAACAAAACCGGCACGTTATGCAAAAATCTACGCAACACACTTTTTCGTCACCGGCTATGAAAAAGAGTAAAAGAAATGGATTATTTCGCCATCATGAGCCGGTAAAATGCGTCATTGAACCTTTAAAGTGGCGATGGTTTGCGTTGTGCGGGAAATCTATCAATAATGATTTGATTGATAATGATAAAATACGAGCCAAATTCTATGGGAAATAAAGCGAAAGACGACGACCTGTACCAGGAAATGTGCCGCGTGGTGGGTAAAGTCGTGCTGGAAATGCGTGACCTGGGTCAGGAGCCGAAACACATTGTCATTGCCGGTGTGCTGCGCACCTCGCTGGCGAACCGCAAAATCCAGCGTTCGCCGCTCACCGTGGAGGCTATGGAGAAAGTCATTCATGCGCTTTCCGGGCACTGATCCCTTACGCCGGCGGGTCAGGAAATCACGAAGCGGATCACCGCCCTGACGGCAATGTCACAATGGTGAGCCACCATCGCTTCATCGTCGATGGCGGGTAGCGGATCGTCAAGATACAGGCTGCTGAAGGTGTAGAAGTTCGACACCTGATAAAAGCTGAAGCTGCTGATTAACCGGTGGACATCGCGCGCGTCGAGCCCCGCCTGAAAGACGCCCTGCTGCTGGCCGCGCAGTAAAATGTCTTCCAGAATCGACAGGGCGGTACGATTCAGCGGCTTCAGTTCACCCGAGCTTTTTAACCACTTGCCGCGCTGCATATTCTCCATGCAAATGACGCGCATATAGTCCGCATGGGTGGCGTGATAGCGCACGCTCCAGCGCACCAGCCGCACCAGCGCCTCCACCGGCGGCACATTCTCCAGCCCCAGCTGCTGCTCGGTTTCGCGGATCCGCGCATACACATGCTGCAGCACCTCCTGATAGAGCTGTTCTTTGCTTTTGAAGTAGTAAACCACCATGCGTTTGGTGGTCTGCGCCTCGGTGGCGATCTGCTCCATGCGGGCGCCTGACAGCCCGTGTTCAGCAAAGACAGCGATAGCGGCGCTGAAGATCCGCGCCTTCAGGGATTGTGCTTCATCATGGGCAACGACGGTCATGGCAACTCCTTTTTCTTGGGTGACAAAAAATACACATAATGATCACAATTTAGCAACCTAGTATGGCGCAAATGAACCAAATGATACATATTCAAGGCTTACGTCAGCTGTTGACCCGAGGACCTTATGCTGCGCTCTATCGCCACCGTTTCGATTTCCGGCACCCTGCCTGAGAAGCTGCACGCTATTGCGGCGGCGGGGTATCAGGGGGTGGAAATTTTCGAGAACGATCTGCTCTATTATACGGGGACGCCGGCGGAAATCCGCCAGCTTGCCGCCGATTTAGGGTTAAAAATCACGCTTTTTCAACCCTTTCGCGATTTTGAAGGCGCCAGTCGGGCGCAGTTTGCGGCGAATATGGCCCGCGCTCGGCGCAAGTTTGCTCTGATGCGCGAGCTGGGCTGCGAGACGCTGCTGCTGTGCAGCAATGTGCAGCCGGACTGCTCGGCGGATAGCGAATTGCAGGTCGCGGACCTGCGGGCGCTGGCCACGCTGGCGGAAGAGGAGGGGATCGCTATCGGCTATGAGGCCCTGGCCTGGGGAACCCATGTGAACCGCTGGCAGCAGGCCTGGGAGCGGGTGCGGCGGGTGGACAGCCCGGCGTTGGGCCTGGTGCTCGACAGCTTCCATATTCTGGCCCGCGGCGACACGCTGGACGCGCTACCGTCGGTGCCGGTGGAGAAAATCACCTTTGTACAGCTCGCCGATGCGCCGTATATGAAAATGGATTTGCTGGAGTGGAGCCGCCACTTCCGCTGCTTTCCCGGACAGGGGGAGCTGCCGCTGGAGGCGTTTGCCGAGCAGATCACCCGCTGTGGCTACCGCGGCCCCTGGTCGCTGGAGATCTTCAATGACGGTTTTCGCGCCTCGCCGAACGGTGCGACGGCCAAAGATGGTTATCGTTCGCTGCTGTGGCTGGAGGAGCAAACCCGCCGTCGGCTCCCGACGTGCGATGCCTATCTGTTTTCACCGCCGCCGCTGCCGGTCTATCACGGGCTGGAGTTTATCGAGTTTGCCGCCAGCGCCGCCGAGGCGCAGCGCCTGGGGCAACATCTGCAGGCGCTGGGTTTTCAGCACGAGGGAAGCCACCGCTCCAGACAGGTGACGCTGTGGCGCAACGGCGGGGCGCGGATCGTCATCAACCATCAGCCGCACAGCTGGGCCGACCATTTTTATCAACGCCACGGGGTATCGCTCTGCGCGATGGCGCTGCGGGTCGAGCACAGCGCGTCGCTTGTCGCCCGCGCCCGCGCGCTGGGGTATGCCACCTGGCAGGGCGACGCCGGGCCGAACGAAACGCCGATCCCGGCGATCTGCGCCCCCGACGGCAGCCTTATCTATCTCATCGACGCCGGGGAGGCTATCTACGAGCGCGATTTTCATCTGCGTGATGGCGTGACGGTGCGCGAGGACTATCTCGGTATCGATCATCTGGCGCTGGGAATGGAGGCCGACAGCCGCGATAACTGGGTGATGTTCTTCCGTACGGTGTTTGGTTTTTCCCTTGAGCATGAGCAGACGCTGCCGGACCCGTATGGACTGGTGCGCAGCCTGGCGGTGCGCAGCCCGCAGGGCGATATCCGTCTGGCGCTGAATATTTCGCAGAGCCGGGCGACGCAGATCGCCCGCTCCGTTGCCTGCTACCAGGGGGCGGGGCTGCAGCATGCCGCCTTTGCCTGCCGCGATCTGCCGGCCGCCTGCGACCAGCTTGCCGAGGTTGCCCGCCATACGCTGCCGATCCCGGCCAATTATTATGACGATTTGCTGGCGCGCTTTGGCGGAGAGTTGGACGTCGGGCAGCTTCAGCGCCAGCAGCTCCTCTATGACCGCGATCCGCAGGGGGGAGATTTCCTGCATCTTTACACCCGGCCCTTTACCGCCGGCCGCTTTTTCTTTGAGTTAACCGAGCGCCGGGCTGGCTATGCGCTCTATGGCGCAGCGAATGCGGCCGTCCGTCTGGCGGCGATGCAGTATTGTTAGCCTGAATCAAATGGTTCATTATGCGTTAAACACAATAACAACACCCTCTGTACCCGAGACAGGAACCGACTATGAGCTCATATAGCCCTAACCCGACGGCTGCCGCCCAGCCAGCCGTTACCGTGCGCCGTTCCCGGCGGCGTATCGGCATTCTTGCGCTGTTGGCCATTGGCACCATGATCAACTATCTCGATCGCACCGTACTGGGGATCGCCGCCCCAAAGCTCACCGCTGAGCTGGGGATCGACCCGGCGATCATGGGAATCCTCTTCTCCGCCTTCGCCTGGACCTATGCTCTGGCGCAGATACCCGGCGGATTATTTCTCGACCGCTTTGGCAACAAAGTGACCTACTTTTTGTCACTGACCCTGTGGTCGCTGTTTACCCTGTTCCACGGCATGGCGGTGGGACTGAAGACGCTGCTGCTGTGCCGCTTCGGGCTCGGCATTAGCGAAGCGCCGTGCTTTCCGGTCAACAGCCGGGTGGTCAGCGCCTGGTTCCCACAGCAGGAGCGGGCGAAGGCCACGGCGGTGTACACCGTGGGGGAGTATCTCGGGCTGGCCTGCTTTGCGCCGCTGCTGTTCTGGATCATGGACGGTTTCGGCTGGCGGGTGCTGTTCGTCAGCGTTGGCGCCGTCGGCATTCTGTTTGCCCTGGTGTGGTGGCGCTGCTACCGCGAACCGCATGAAGATCCGCGCCTTAGCCAGCAGGAGCGCGAGCATATCGAAAACGGCGGCGGCCTCAGCGCCCCGACCGACCAGCAGGTGGCGTTCAGCTGGCCGCTGGTCCGCCAGCTGCTGAGCAAACGGCAGATCATCGGCGCCAGTATCGGCCAGTTTGCCGGCAATACCGTGCTGGTGTTCTTTCTCACCTGGTTCCCCACCTGGCTGGCCACCGAGCGGCATATGCCCTGGCTGAAGGTTGGCTTCTTCTCCATCCTGCCGTTTGTCGCCGCCGCCGGCGGGGTGATGTTTGGCGGCTGGCTCTCCGACAAGTTGCTGAAAGCTACCGGGTCAGCCAACCTCGGTCGTAAGCTGCCGATCGTTGCCGGCCTGCTGATGGCCAGCTGCATCATTACCGCCAACTGGCTGGAGAGCGACCTGGCGGTGATCCTGGTGATGTCGTTTGCCTTTTTTGGCCAGGGGATGGTGGGTCTCGGCTGGACGCTGATCTCCGATATCGCCCCGAAGGGGCTGGGCGGCCTGACCGGCGGCCTGTTTAACTTCTGCGCCAACCTCGCGGGGATCCTCACCCCGCTGGTGATCGGCTTTATCGTTGCCGGGTTCGGCAATTTCTTCTACGCCTTGATCTACATCGGCGGCGCCGCGCTGCTGGGCGTGGTGGCCTATCTGTTTATCCTCGGCGACGTCAAACGTATCGAGTTATCGCAGTAAGCAAAGGAGCAAGGCATGGTGATTAGTGGGAATACGCGGCTGATAGCGCACCTTGGCTATCCGACCGCCAGTTTTAAGGCGCCGATGATCTACAACCCGTGGTTCGTTGACCAGCAGGTGGACGTGAAGGTGGTGCCGATGGGGGTCAGGCCGGAGGACTACGCCGCGTTTATTCCGCCGCTGTTTACGATGACCAACATCATCGGCGCGCTGGTGACGATGCCGCATAAAATCGCCACCTGCGATCTGGTGCAGCGCCTGAGCCCGACGGCGGCCATCGCTGGCGCCTGCAATGCCATCCGCCGCGAGGCTGACGGTAGCCTGAGCGGAGACATGTTCGATGGCGAGGGATTTGTGCTGGGCCTGCGTCGTAAAGGGTTTAACCCGCAGGGGACGCGGGCGCTGGTGGTTGGCAGCGGCGGGGTGGGATCGGCTATCGCCGCCTCCCTCGCGGCGGCGGGGGTCAGCGCCCTGACCCTGTACGATACCCGGCCCGGGGTGGCGCACGCCCTCGCCGGGCGGCTGCATCAGCACTATCCGCAGCTCGATATCACCCTGATGCAGCCCGATCCTGCCGGACACGAGCTGGTGGTCAATGCCACCCCGCTGGGGATGAAGGCCAGCGATCCGCTGCCGCTGGACGTTGACCGTCTGGCGCCAGGCGCCTGGGTGGGGGAAGTCGTCATGACTCAGGAGTACACCCCGCTGCTGAGGGCCGCTCAGGCACGACAGTGCCACATCCAGCGCGGGACCGACATGCTGTTTGAAATGATCCCTGCCTATCTGCGCTTTTTTGACCTACCGGTAGCCACCCCCGAGCAGCTGCGGACCCTGGCAGAAATTCGCTACTGACGCGACGGCAAACCGGGTAATATAGCGCTATATTATCCGGTTTATAGCGATATCCTATGGCAAATACCACTCTCACGCTGCTGGCGGCGGGAAGCCTGAGAAGCGCCTTCCTGCCGCTGGTGGCGCACTTTCGGCAGCACACTGGCCTGGCGGTCGATGCGCAGTTTGGCCCTGCCGGCCTGCTGCGCGAGCGGATCGAAGCCGGGTCGCCGTGCGCGGTTTTTGCTTCCGCCAACGCGGCGCACCCGCAGGCGCTGCTGCAGGCGGGTCTGGCGCAGGAATGCCAGGGATTTGCCAGCAACCAGCTGATGCTGACCGCCCGGCGGTCGCCGGACAACGATGGCCTGGACTGGCTGGCGCTGCTCAGCACGCCCCGCCTGCGGTTGGCGACCTCCACGCCGGGCTGCGATCCGTCGGGAGATTATACCTGGCAGCTGTTCGCCCGAATTGAGGCACGCTATCCAGGGTTGGGCAACGCGATGGCCGGGCGGGCGCAGCAGCTGGTCGGCGGCAGAGACTCACTGAGCGTGCCGCCGGGAGAGATAGCCGGCGCGTGGCTTATTCGCCAGAATCTGGCGGATCTGTTTATCGGCTATGCGCACTATGGCCCCGCGCTGGCCACCTGCGACGATCTGCGTACCCTGACCATCCCGGCGCCGTGGAATATTCGCTGCGATTACCAGCTGGCGCGTCTCAGGGCCGATCCCGCCGCGCTGGCCCTGTATCGCTTTATCCTCGACGACGTTGGCCAGGGGTATCTCCGGCAGGCGGGTTTTATGCCGTTCAGCGACGCAGCGTAAACCCCGGCGCCAGCAGAGGGAACGCGGAGGCGGCATGGCGGATCAGGCGTACCGGCAGGCCGTACGCTTGCCGGAGATGCGTTTCGCTCAGCACGTCGGCGGTCTCGCCCGCCAGCCACCGGCCCTCCGGCAGCAGAAGCAGCGTATGGCTGGCCACCTGTAGGGCGTGGTTGGGATCATGGGTGGTGAACAGGACGGTGCGCGCCTGGCGGTGGGCGAGGTCGCCGATCAGCTGCAATACCACCTGCTGGTTACCGAGGTCCAGCGCCGAGCAGGGCTCATCCAGCAGGATATTCTGGCTGGCGCTGACCAGCGCGCGGGCAATCAACACCAGCTGCTGCTGGCCGCCGGAGAGGGCGCCGAAGTCATCTTCGGCCAGGGCGGCAATCCCCAGCTGCGCCAGCGCCTGCTCAACCCGCCGGGCATTCTCCTCGTCCGGCTGGGCAAAGAGATCCACGTGACGGGCCCGGCCCATCAGCACCACATCGCTCACGCGCCAGCGAAAAGCGGGACGAAACGACTGCGGAACCAGGGCCACGCCGCCCTCGCACTGCATCTCGCCGCCCAGCGGCGGCAGCACGCCGGTCAGGGTATCCAGCAGGGTACTTTTTCCCCGGCCATTGGCGCCCAGCACCGCCCAGATCTCACCGGGCCGGCAGGCCAGCGTGAGCGGGGCGAAGAGCGGCTGACGGTGGCCGTAGCGTAGCGCTTGCAGCGATAATGAGCTGTTCATCGGGTCGTACTCCGGCGTCGGGATTGCACCAGCAACACGGTAAACAGCGGCGCCCCGAGCAGGGCGGTGATGATCCCGATCGGGATCTCCGCCTGGGTCAGCGTACGCGCCAGATCGTCCACCACCAGCATCAGCGCGGCGCCGAGCCAGAAGGCGGTGGGCAGCAGGCGACGATGGTCAGCCCCTACCAGCAGACGGGCGAGGTGCGGGACCACCAGACCCATCCAGGCGATGCTGCCGCTGACCGCCACCTGGGCTGCCACCAGCACCGCGCAGCAAACCAGCACGCCGCGACGCAGCGCGGCCACCGGAATGCCAAGACTGCGGGCATCGCGTTCCTCCAGGGCCAGCAGGTTGATACGCCAGCGCAGCTTCCACAGCGCCCCGGCAGCCACCGCCAGGGGCAGGGACATAAGCAGTACCTTATGCCAGCTGGCGGTCGCGAAGCTGCCGAGCAGCCAGAAAACGATGTTCGGTAACGTCTCTTCGCTGTCGGCGAGGTACTGCATCAGGCTGACCAGCGCGGCGAAGAAGCCGCTGAGAATGATCCCGGACAGAATCAGCCCCAGCGTGCTGTCCCGCCCCTGCAGGGCGGCGAGGGCGTAAATCAGCCCCAGCGCGACGAGGCCGAAGAAAAAGGTCGAGGCCATCATCAGCAGACTGCCGACGCCCAACAGGATCGCCAGCGTGCCGCCAAAGGCGGAGCCGGCGGTCACCCCGATGATGTGCGGGTCCACCAGCGGGTTCTGGAACACGCCCTGCAAGGTGGCGCCGCACAGCCCCAGCGCGCCCCCGGCCAGCAGGGCCATCACCACGCGTGGCAGGCGAACCGACCAGACGATCTGCCCGATCACCCCTTCACCTGGCGGCAGATGGACCAGGGTGTGGCCAACGGCGCTCAGGCTTAACGGGTACTGGCCGAAACAGAGCGAGGCGACCGCGATCCCCAGCGTCGCCAGCGCCAGGCTTCCCTGCACCAGCCAGGGCTGAGAGTTAGCGGGCATCTGGCGTCCACGCCACGCGGTAAAAACGCTGATAATAATCCCTGGCTTTACTGTCCACATCGATGCTCTGGTAGCGCGCAGGATAGAGTTTTTTCGCCATCCACAGCTCACCCAGCGCCAGGGCCTCCGGCATCGGGTAACCCCAGGCTTTGGCATACTCCGGCATCAGCCACACGCGGTGATGTTTCACCGCATCGATCGTCTGCCACTGCGGGTCGTTCTCTATCTGTTTGACCACCTGCGGATAACGGTCCTGGACGAAGATCACCTGGGGGTTCCACTCCAGCACCTGCTCCAGCGACACCTGGCGGGCGCCTTTTACGCTGGCGGCCGCCACGTTCAGCGCCCCGGCGTGCGCCATCATCAGCCCGGTGTATTTGCCAGCGCCATAGGTATTCAGATCGGGGTTGGCCATGTACACCCGCACCCGCTGGTTCTGGGGAATATCGGCCACCGGCGCATTGGCTTGCTTGCGCGCCTCGAAGGTGTAGTGAATCAGCGCCTCGGCCTCGGGCTGGCGCTCGACCACCTCGCCGATAAGGCGGATCCCCTCCATCAGCCCGGCGTTATAGGCCTGCTCTTCGTCAGCCATGGTGGGGTTCATTTTATTTTTTTCCCCGGCGGCATCGTGGCGCAGCGAGATGGCCACCACCGGGATCCCGGCCTGTTGGATCTGCGCGATCATCGCCGGCGGCGCATAGTTGGCGACGAAAACCACCTGCGGACGCAGCGCCAGCAGGCTTTCAATATTGACCTGGGTGAGATCGCCCGGGGTCGCCAGTTGCCCGATCTCGGGCATAAAGCGGGCGAACTGCGGCCCGAGCTGTTTCTTCCAGCTGCTTAAGACGCCGACGATATCCTCGGCGGCATGCAGTTGTACCAGCAGGTTGAGCGTCTGATGCTGCAGAACCACAACGCGGGTGACGTGGTCGGGGAGGGTGACCTGGCGACCCAGCTGGTCGGTGACGGTGCGGTCGGCGAAGGTCTGGCCGGTGAACAGGCTGGCGCTGAGCAGCGTCAGGCCCAGCAGTAAGGGGTGTTTTGACATGGTGTGGCCCGAATGGCGTGAAAATTCGTTGTGTATTAAATTATATAACGAAGCCGGGCGCAATGGGCGATCGCATTTATCCTCATCGCGATCAGGGCATTTCGTACCACACTTCTTCCTCTTCCATGCGGGCTTCTATCTGCCTCGCCACCCTCTGCAGTGCAGGGAGATGCTTCTGCGCCGCCTGCTCAATGGTCATTGCGCTGGCGATATAGACCAGGTTCAGGCAGCCGATAACCCGCTGCTGACTGCAGACCGGCACGGCGATCGAGGCGATTTTCTCCTCCTGCCGCCAGCCGCGGAAGTTTTCGCCATAGCCGTTCTGGCGGGTGCGGGCGAGGATCGCCGCCAGCCGTTCCGGTTCGCGGGCCAACTGATACTCAGCTTCCGGACGGGCGGCCAGCATGCTGACGATGGCGTCGCGTTCCGCGTCGGGGGCAAAGGCCAGCCACGTCAGTCCGGAGGCGGTGAGCAGCAGCGGCAGCCGCCGTCCGACCATCGCGCGGTGAAACGACAGTCGGCTGAAGCGGTGGGTAGTCTCGCGCACCACCATGGCGTCGACGTCGAGGGTGGTGATGTCCGTTGGCCACTGCACCTCGCGCAGCAGCTCGCCGAGCAGCGGCGTGGCGAGGGCAGAAATCCAATGTTCGTCACGAAATCCATCGCTCAGTTGGCGGACGTTAATGGTCAACCGGAAGCTGTCATCGGAGCGGCTGCGGCGGACAAAACCCTCCTCCTGTAGCGTCTCCAGCAGCCGGCGCACGGTGGTGCGATGCAGGCCGCTAAACTCCGCCAGCAGGCCCGGCGTCGCGCCGCCGTCGAATTTATTTAACAATTTTAATAACAATAAACCCCGGCTTAATCCGCGCACCGTTTTGTACGCTGCGGACTCATCGTCACGCATAAATCCTCCATTAAAATGCTTTAAAAACAGTGCTGTGCACCTGGTGCACATTCGATGATGTTTTGATTGTAGCCGAAAACCCCCGCCCTATACTCAGCCCATTATAAAAATACGTTTACACATGATTAACAAATTGCCTGTCAGCCGGGCAGTTTCCGAGTCGTGAGGTCGCTGAGAATGACAACATCTACACCCGATATTCAACCCGCCGTGCAGCATACCGCTCAGGTCGCCATCGTTGGCGCCGGTCCGGTTGGTCTGATGATGGCCAACTACCTTGGCCAGATGGGCATCAGCGTGCTGGTGGTGGAAAAGCTCGCCACACTGATCGATTACCCGCGGGCCATCGGCATTGACGATGAATCCCTGCGGGCGATGCAGGCGGTGGGGCTGGTGAATGACGTGCTGCCGCATACCACGCCGTGGCACGCCATGCGTTTTCTCACCCCAAAAGGCCGCTGCTTTGCCGATATCCAGCCGATGACCGATGAGTTTGGCTGGTCGCGGCGCAACGCCTTCATTCAGCCGCAGGTCGATGCGGTGATGTATCACGGTCTGCAGCGTTTCCCGCAGGTCCGCTGCCTCTTCTCCCGCGAAGTGGAAGCCTTTAGCCAGACCGGTGACGGTGTCACGTTAAATCTTAAAGGACCGGACGGCGAGCGGGAGACGGTGCGCGCGGACTGGCTGGTGGCCTGCGACGGCGGCGCCAGCTTTATTCGCCGTACGCTGAACATCCCCTTCGAAGGTAAAACCGCGCCGAATCAGTGGATCGTCATCGATATCGCTAACGACCCGCTGGCCACCCCGCACGTTTACCTGTGCTGCGACCCGGTGCGACCCTACGTTTCCGCCGCGCTGCCCCACGGCGTGCGCCGCTTTGAATTTATGGTGATGCCCGGCGAAACCGAAGCTCAGCTCAGCGAACCGCACAATATGCGCCGCCTGCTGAGCAAAGTGCTGCCGGACCCGGATCGCGTCGAGCTGATCCGCCAGCGGGTCTATACGCATAACGCCCGCCTTGCCGAGCGCTTTCGCATCGACCGCGTGCTGCTGGCCGGCGATGCGGCACACATCATGCCGGTCTGGCAGGGCCAGGGGTACAACAGCGGCATGCGCGACGCCTTCAACCTGGCGTGGAAGCTGGCGCTGGTGGTCAACGGTAAAGCGGGAGAGGCGCTGCTCGACAGCTACCAGCAGGAGCGCCGCGACCACGCGAAAGCGATGATTGATCTGTCGGTCACCGCCGGCTACGTGCTGGCGCCGCCGAAGCGCTGGCAGGGGGCCGTGCGCGACGGTCTCTCCTGGCTGCTGAATTACCTGCCGCCGGTGAAGCGCTACTTCCTCGAGATGCGCTTTAAGCCGATGCCGCAGTACCGCGAGGGGGCGCTGCTGACCGACGGCGCCGGCAAGACCTCGCCGGTGGGCAAAATGTTTATTCAACCGCAGGTGACGCTGGAGAGCGGCGAGAGCGTGCTGCTCGACGACGTCATCGGCGCGAATTTCGCCATTATCGGCTGGGGCTGCAACCCGCAGTGGGGGCTCAACGCCGGGCAGATCGCCCGCTGGCGCGCGATTGGCGTGCGCTTTATCCAGGTGGTGCCGGAGGTGCAGATCCACCGCGAGCAGGATAACGCCCCCGGCACGCTGCGGGTGGGCGACAGGCAAAATCGCCTGAAGAGCTGGTTTGCTCAGCATAACACCGCCATCGCCGTGGTCAGACCGGACCGCTTTGTCGCCGCTCTCGCCATCCCGCAGACCCTCGGCGCGCAGCTGACCGCCCTGGCGGAAAAAATGACCCTCGCAATCGAGGAAACTGCCCACGCAGAAGAGAAGGTGGCCTGATATGCATGCCTATTTGCACTGTCTCTCCCACACTCCGCTGGTGGGATTCGTGGACCCGGAGCAGGCGGTCCTCGATGAAGTGAACGGGGTGATTGCCGACGCCCGGCGGCGGATCGCTGAATTCAATCCAGAGCTGGTGGTGCTCTTCGCCCCCGATCACTACAACGGTTTTTTCTATGACGTGATGCCGCCGTTCTGCCTCGGGGTCGGCGCCACCGCGATTGGCGACTTCGCCAGCGCCGCCGGCGACCTGCCGGTGCCGACCGAGCTGGCGGAAGCCTGCGCCCACGCCGTGATCAACAGCGGTATTGACCTGGCGGTGTCGTACAACATGCAGGTGGACCACGGCTTCGCCCAGCCGCTGGAGTTTCTGCTGGGTGGCCTGGACCGCGTACCGGTGCTGCCGGTGTTTATTAACGGCGTCGCCGCGCCGCTGCCGGGTTTTCAACGCACCCGGCTGCTGGGCGAGGCGATGGGCCGCTTTCTCAATACCCTCAATAAGCGGGTGCTGATCCTCGGCTCGGGCGGACTCTCGCACCAGCCGCCGGTGCCGGAGCTGGCGAAGGCCGACGCCCATCTGCGCGATCGCCTGCTCGGCGGCGGAAAGCAGCTGCCGCCGGACGAACGCGAACGGCGCCAGCAGCGGGTGATCAATGCCGCCCGACGGTTTACCGAAGACCCCCACTCGCTCCATCCCCTCAACCCGGTCTGGGACAACCGCTTTATGAGCCTGCTGGAGCAGGGGCGGCTGAGCGAACTGGACGCGATCGGCAATGACGAGCTGTCGGCGATGGCCGGGAAATCGACGCACGAAATTAAGACCTGGGTGGCCGCTTTTGCCGCGCTATCCGCTTTTGGCCGCTGGCGCAGTGAAGGCCGCTATTACCGGCCGATCCCCGAGTGGATCGCCGGATTCGGCTCGCTGAGCGCCACCACCGAGATTTGATTAACCGGGAGACTAACATGAGCTATCAACCGCAAACTGAAGCCGCCACCAGCCGATTCCTCAATGTCGACGAGGGGGGCCGCACGCTGCGCATCCATATCAATGACTGCGGCGACGGGAAAGAGACCGTGGTCATGCTGCACGGCTCCGGGCCGGGGGCCACCGGCTGGGCCAACTTCAGCCGCAATATTGACCCGCTGGTCGAGGCGGGCTATCGCGTGCTGCTCCTCGACTGTCCGGGGTGGGGCAAAAGCGATGCTATCGTCAACAGCGGCTCGCGTTCGGACCTCAACGCCCGCATTCTGAAAAGCGTGGTCGATCAGCTGGGGATCGATAAAGTCCATCTGCTGGGCAACTCGATGGGCGGCCATAGCGCGGTGGCCTTCACCCTGAGCTGGCCGGAGCGGGTGGCAAAGCTGGTGCTGATGGGCGGGGGGACCGGCGGCATGAGCCTGTTCACGCCAATGCCGACCGAGGGCATCAAGCTGCTGAACGCCCTGTACCGCGAGCCGACCATTGAAAACCTCAAAAAGATGATGAGCATCTTCGTCTTCGACACCCGCGACCTCACCGAGGCGCTGTTCGAGGCGCGTCTCAACAATATGCTGTCGCGCCGCGACCATCTGGACAACTTCGTCAAGAGCCTGGAAGCCAACCCGAAGCAGTTTCCTGACTTTGGCCCGCGGCTGGGCGAAATCAGCGCGCCAACTCTGATCGTCTGGGGACGCAATGACCGCTTCGTGCCGATGGACGCCGGGTTGCGCCTGCTCGCCGGGATCGCCGGTTCGGAACTGCATATTTACCGCGACTGCGGCCACTGGGCGCAGTGGGAACATGCCGACAGTTTTAATCAGCTGGTGCTCAATTTCCTCGCACGGGCTTAAGGAGTAAATGATGACTTTTTCTCTTGACGCGCTGGCCCGGCAGCTCCGCGACGCGGAACAGAGCGGCCAGGCGATCGCCCCGCTGCGCGATATTCTCGGCGTCGACAATGCCGACGCCGCCTATGCCATCCAGCGCCTGAACGTCCAGCACCATGTGGCCCATGGCCGGCGGGTGGTGGGCCGCAAGGTGGGCCTGACCCATCCCAAAGTGCAGCAGCAGCTGGGCGTCAATCAGCCGGACTTCGGCACCCTGTTTGCCGACATGTGCTACGGCGACAACGCCGAGGTGCCGTTTGGCCGCGTGCTGCAGCCCAAGGTGGAGGCCGAGATCGCCCTGGTGCTGAAGCAGGATCTGCCGCATGCCGATACCACTTTTGATGAACTGTATAACGCCATCGAATGGGTATTGCCGGCGCTGGAGGTGGTGGGCAGCCGCATTCGCGACTGGTCAATCGGCTTTGTCGACACCGTCGCCGATAACGCCTCCTGCGGCCTGTACGTCATTGGCGGCCCGGCGCAGCGTCCGGCGGGACTGGATCTGAAGCAGTGCGCCATGCACATGACCCGCAACCAGGAGCTGGTCTCCAGCGGCCGCGGCAGCGAGTGTCTGGGGCATCCGCTGAACGCCGCAGTCTGGCTGGCGCGCAAGCTGGCGAGTCTCGGCGAACCGCTGCGGGCGGGGGATATCGTGCTGACCGGGGCGTTAGGCCCGATGGTGACGATTAACGAGGGGGACAGCTTTGTCGCCCATATCGAAGGTATTGGCTCAGTCGCGGCACGCTTCGTTGCCGCCGGAGAAGGAGATCGTGATGCGTAAACGTAAAGTCGCCATTATCGGCTCCGGGAATATCGGCACCGATTTAATGATTAAAATCCTGCGCCACGGCCAGCATCTGGAGATGGCGGTGATGGTCGGCATCGACCCGCAGTCGGATGGCCTGGCCCGCGCCAGGCGCCTGGGCGTTGCGACCACTCACGAAGGGGTGGGCGGCCTGATGCAGATGGCGGAATTTGCCGACATCGATTTTGTTTTTGACGCCACCAGCGCCGGGGCGCACATCAAAAACGATGCCGCGCTGCGCGAAGCGAAGCCGGGGATCCGCGTTATCGACCTGACGCCGGCGGCGATTGGCCCATACTGCGTACCGGTGGTCAACCTCGCGGCCAATCTCCATCAGGGCAACGTCAATATGGTGACCTGCGGCGGGCAGGCGACCATCCCAATGGTCGCCGCGGTCTCGCGAGTGGCGAAGGTGCATTACGCGGAGATCGTGGCCTCGATCGCCAGCCAATCCGCCGGGCCGGGCACGCGGGCCAATATTGACGAATTTACCGAAACCACCTCGCAGGCGATTGAAAAAGTCGGCGGCGCGGGCAAGGGCAAAGCGATTATTGTACTGAACCCGGCGGAGCCGCCGCTGATGATGCGCGATACCGTCTACGTCCTGAGCGAGCTGGCGTCGCAGGAGGCGATTGCCGCCTCGATCGCCGAAATGGCGGCGGCAGTGCAGGCTTACGTCCCGGGCTACCGGCTGAAGCAGCAGGTGCAGTTTGAGGTTATCCCCGAGGACAGGCCGGTCAACCTGCCCGGCGTCGGCTGTTTTTCCGGCCTGAAAACCGCGGTTTACCTCGAAGTGGAAGGGGCGGCGCACTATCTGCCAGCGTACGCGGGCAACCTCGATATTATGACCTCGGCGGCGCTGGCGACGGCGGAGCAAATGGCCGGGGCAATGCACAGCGCGGCGGGAGCGACAGCATGAACGGTAAAAAACTTTATATCTCGGACGTGACGCTGCGCGATGGTATGCACGCCATTCGTCACCAGTATTCCCTGGCGCAGGTGCAGCAGATCGCCAGCGCGCTGGATAAGGCTGGGGTCGACTCCATCGAAGTGGCCCATGGCGATGGCCTGCAGGGATCCAGCTTCAACTATGGCTTTGGCGCCCACAGCGACATCGCCTGGATTGAAGCGACAGCGGATGTCGTGAGCCAGGCGAAAATCGCCACCTTGCTGCTGCCGGGCATCGGCACGCTGCACGATCTGAAAGCAGCCTATCAGGCCGGGGCGCGGGTGGTGCGGGTCGCCACCCACTGCAGCGAAGCGGACGTCGCCGCGCAGCATATTGCCTTTGCCCGCGAGCTGGGGATGGACACCGTCGGTTTTCTGATGATGAGCCATATGATCTCCCCGCAGGCGCTGGCGCAGCAGGCGCTGAAGATGGAATCTTATGGCGCGACCTGTATCTATGTGGTGGATTCCGGCGGGGCGATGAACATGAACGACATTCGCGACCGCTTCCGCGCCCTGAAGGCGGTGCTGAAGCCGGAGACCGCCACCGGGATGCATGCCCATCATAATCTGAGCCTCGGGGTGGCGAACTCGATCGTCGCGGTGGAAGAGGGGTGCGATCGCATTGACGCCAGCCTGGCCGGGATGGGGGCGGGGGCGGGCAATGCGCCGCTGGAGGTGTTTATTGCCGCCGCCGACAAGCTCGGCTGGCAGCATGGCACCGATCTCTACGCCCTGATGAACGCGGCCGATGAGCTGGTGCGGCCGCTGCAGGATCGCCCGGTGCGTGTCGACCGCGAAACGCTGGCGCTGGGCTACGCCGGAGTCTACTCCAGCTTCCTGCGCCACAGCGAAGCGGCGGCCAAGCGCTATGGCCTCAGCGCGGTGGATATTCTCGTCGAGCTGGGCAAGCGGCGGATGGTCGGCGGCCAGGAGGATATGATCGTCGACGTCGCGCTGGATCTGCTTAACCGCAATAAATAACTAAGAACGTGCGGCTGACAAAGCATCAGCCGCCAGTCACCTGCTCCGTTTGTTCGGCTATCGCCAAGGTACCCTATGACCAAGATAACGACTGCAAACCCCTCGCGCCTGGTGGTCACCATCGGGCTCTGTTTTATGGTGGCCCTGATGGAAGGGCTGGATCTGCAGGCGGCGGGGATCGCCGCCGTCGGCATGGCGCAGGCCTTTGCGCTGGATAAAATGCAGATGGGCTGGATCTTCAGCGCCGGGATCCTCGGCCTGCTGCCCGGCGCGCTGGTGGGCAGCATGCTGGCGGACCGCCACGGGCGTAAGCGCATTCTGTTGGGGTCGGTGCTGCTGTTTGGCCTGTTCTCGCTGGTCACCGCGCTGGCATGGAGCTTCCCGACGCTGCTGCTGGCGCGCCTGCTCACCGGCGTCGGGCTCGGGGCGGCATTGCCGAACCTGATTGCCTTAACCTCGGAAGCCGCTGGTTCACGCTTCCGCGGCCGGGCGGTAAGCCTGATGTACTGCGGCGTACCCATTGGCGCCGCGCTGGCGGCAGCGCTGGGCTTTTCCGGTCTCGCCGCGGCCTGGCAGACTATTTTCTGGATTGGCGGCGTGGTCCCGCTGCTGCTGATCCCGTTGCTGATGCGCTGGCTGCCGGAGTCGCAGGCGTTTCAGCGCGCGGAGGCCAGCGTGCCGCTGCGCACCCTGTTTGCCCCGGGCCAGGCCGCCGCTACGCTGCTGCTGTGGCTGGGTTATTTTTTCACCCTGCTGGTGGTCTATATGCTGATCAACTGGCTGCCGATGCTGCTGGTGGGCCAGGGATTCCGCGCCAGCCAGGCGGCGGGGGTGATGTTCTCTCTGCAGACCGGCGCCGCCTGCGGCACGCTGCTGCTGGGGGCGCTAATGGATAAGCTCACCCCGCTGCGGATGTCGCTCCTGATCTACAGCGGCATTCTGGCGTCGCTGCTGGCGCTGGGCAGCGCGTCGTCGCTGACTGGCATGCTGCTGGCGGGGTTTGTCGCCGGGCTGTTCGCCACCGGCGGACAAAGTGTGCTTTACGCTCTGGCGCCGCTTTTTTATCCCGCGGCCATCCGCGCCACCGGGGTGGGCACCGCCGTGGCGGTGGGGCGTCTTGGGGCGATGAGCGGCCCGCTGCTGGCCGGCAAGATGCTGGCCCTCGGCGCCGGCACCGTCGGGGTGATGGCGGCCTCGGCGCCGGGCATTGTGTTGGCCGGCGTGGCGGTGTTCTGGCTGATGCATCGCCAGCAGCGCGCGGCCATGGTCTGATATGCATCCGGCGGTCTGGTAAAAAAATGCCGGGCCGCCGCCTTGCCTGTCCGCGTCCCCTGGCCTAAGGTAAGACATCATTCCCTGACGCTTATCGTCCCTATGGCTTACACCTCCCGTTTGCTAAATGCGATCCCTGGCATCCCCCACGCTTTTCTCGATGTCCATGAAACCGCCGCCTTTCCCTATGCCGAGCTGGCTCCGGTGAAGCTGGTGCATGGTAATGAGGTTCATCATTATCAGCAGCCGCTGCCGACGCGCCCGCACGCCGATGCGGTGTTTACCGCGGTAGCCGGGCAAAAGGTGGGGGTGGTGACCGCCGACTGTCTGCCGCTGCTGATCGCCTCGCGCGACGGTCGCTACGTCTGCAGCGTGCATGCCGGCTGGCAGGGGCTGGTCAGCGGTATTGTCGACAACAGTCTGGCCTGTTTTCGCCAGCAGGGGGTGGCATTGGCCGATCTGGTCATCGCCGTGGGGCCGTATATTCACCCCTGCTGTTACGAAGTCTCCGCCGGATTCTATCAGCAACTGCTGGATCAGCCCGGCGGTGACCGGGTGGCCCGCCATCGACAGCGGCTGTTCCACTCCCGTTCGGGCCCGGTCAGCGATCCGCTCAAAGCCGCCGCGCGTGGCAGCGATAATCTGTGGTTTGATCTGCGCGCCTTTGCCGAAGCGATCTTCGCAGAGGCGGGGGTGGCGCCGGCGAGCGTTGAATGGCTGGGGAGTTGTACCTACTGCACCCCGCAGTCGCTGGGCTCCTACCGGCGCCGGACCCATTTTCCGGCGCCGAAGAGCTTTCAGTATTCGTGGATCATGCGCGAAGCCTGAGGCGGGCTCGCGCTAGAGCACCCGAAAACCGTGGGTGCCGTCGCGGGCCAGCTGATCCACGAGGCCATACTCCCACTCCAGATAGGCCTGCATGGCCTCGGCGGAATTATCGGTTCCTTCGTACGGACGACGATAGCGGTCACGGCGCTCGACGGCGAGGCCGCTGTCGCCATGCGCCAGCGGCAGACCGGCGGCGATCCACGCCAGCGTCCCGCCGGTAAGCAACTGCACCGGTTTACCGGTCAAGGCCGCCACCTCCGGCACCGCGTAGCGGGCCAGCAGACTGCTGCCGCAGGTCACCACGTAACGTTGGGCGGGAGGGATTGCTTCCAGGGCCTGGCGCAGCTGCGAGCGCGTTAGCCACCACGCGCCGGGGATATGGCGAGCGACAAAGTTGGCGCTGGTGGTAAAATCGAGCACCACCGTACCGGGTTCTTCCAGCTGTTGCGCCAGCTGCGTCGGGCTTATCTCCTCCGCCTGCGGGCCGGGCGGCACCTCGGCGGCAGGCACCCCGCGTTCGCTCAACTGGCTGGTCGACAGCGCGCTCAGCCGCGCCGTCTCCCAGCCCATCTGCGCCAGCCACGAGCCGGTTATCGCCGCCCGGATGCCATCGTCATCCAGCAGCACAATGCGCGCCCCTCGTACGCTGGCGAAGTGGTCGGTCTCCTGCACCAGCTGGCCGCCTGGCGCGCTCAGGCTGCCGGGATAGTGACCCGCCGCGTACTCTTCGGGGCTGCGGACATCAAACAGGAAGGTGGTGCGGTCGCTCTGCTGCTGCCAGCGTTGCAGCGTGGCCTCATCGATGACCGCCACCCCGGCCCGTTCGGCAAAATGCGCCACCTCAGCGGCCCGGGCGCCGGAGGCGCGGGCGGAGGGATCGTATTGCCGCTGTTGCTGGTGCGCCAGCGTCTGGCCGGCCAGCGTCCAGCCGATAGTGCCATTGCGCAGGGCATGGACCGGGTTTGGCACGCCGGCGTTGATCAGCGACTGGGTGCCAATGATGCTGCGGGTGCGTCCGGCGCAGTTGACGATAACCGGCGTCTGCGGGGAGGGCGTCAGGCTCTCTACCCGCAGGGCCAGCTCGCCGCCGGGCACGCTGATGCTGCCGGGGATGCTCATGGTCTGGTACTCATCGAAGCGCCGGGCGTCGACGATCACCACCTCCTGCCGGCTGTCGATGAGCGCCTGAACCTCCTGGGCGCTGAGCGACGGTGTGTGACGCACGCTTTCCACCAGCTCGCCAAAGGCTTTACTGGCGGAGTTGACGTCCTGAAACAGCTCGCCGCCGCTGCGGCGCCAGCCGGCGAGACCCTCGGCCAGCAGGGCCACATCCTGATAGCCCCAGGACCGCAGCCGTTCGACGGCGATCTCCGCCAGACCCTCGCCGTTGTCGTAGACGGTGAGCGGGGTGGTGAAGCGCGGTATCCGCCGGCGGACCTCGAGCTCCAGTTTGCTGAGCGGCAGATTGACGGCAAACAGCGGATGAGCGGTGGCGAAATCGGCCTCTTCACGGACGTCGATCAGCGCCAGTTCACGACGGTCGAGCAGCGCCTGGCGGATCCCGGCGGCCTGGCGATAAGCGTAGGTGGACATAGTGGTTATCCTTGATGTTCGCGGGAGGAATCCCAGATATTGGGTAAATGGCGGTTAGAGTAGCCGGAGATAAACGGTTTCTGCTGCCCTTCCGGGGTATACACGGCGCGCTTCACCGCGCCGATATTGCCGCCGTAGACATGAATGCTGATAGAGACGCGATCCGCCAGCGCATTGCTGACGCGATGAATATCGCCATCGTCAGCGGATACTTTCTCCACCTGGCCTGCTTCCAGAAGCGTGGCGGCGCCGCGCGCGCGCGGTATGCCATCGGCATCCAGCTGGTAGCGCTGGTTTTCCTCCGCGCCGCGCAGCATCCCAATGGCCCCCCACACCCGGTGGTCATGGATCGGCGTCGCTTGCCCCGGTCCCCAGACGAAGCTGACAATCGAGAAGCGCTCCCCGGAGTCGGCATGCAGCAGATACTGCTGGTAATGGTGCGGATGCGGCAGGGTGTACTCTTCCGGCAGCCAGTCGTCGTAACGCACCAGCGCCGCCAGCCGCTGCGCCACGGCGTCAAGCAGCGGGGCGGTCTGGTGGTGTTCGCGGTGCAGGCGGTCTACCTCATGAATGAAATGGCGTAATTTTTCCAGTCGTGGTGCAGTCATGTGCGGTTCCTGTCAGAGGGACTGGTCAAAACGCTAACAGAGGCGTTAATATTATTTAAATGCAATTTACGCATATATTAATATGCAAATTTCACATAAGGATCCTATGCGCATTGACGATATCGACGCTTTGCTGGCCACGGTGCAGTTTTCCTCCCTCAATCAGGCCGCGGAATATCTGGGGATCACCCAGTCGGCCATCACCCGGCGCCTGCAGCGTCTGGAACAGGAGCTGAACGTCACGCTGTTAGAGCGCCAGACCCGCCCGCTGACTCTGACCGCCGCCGGACACCGGGTGTACGAGCAGTGTCTGAGCATTAAGCGTGAGACGAAAAAACTCTACAGCCTGTTGGATCCGGAAGGCGAGCCGCGCGGCGCGCTGCGTCTCGGCGTGCCGCAGAGTCTCAGCGAGATTGCCCTGCCGGCGGCGCTGTCGGCGCTGAGCCAGCAGTTTCCCGGACTGTCGCCGCAGATCACCTGCGGCTGGAGCGGACAGCTGCAGCGCTGGCTGGAAAACGGCGAGCTGGACGGCATGCTGGCGATGGGGCCCGCCCAGCAAAGCTTCGCCGAGGGCTACAGCGGGCGCCTGCTGTGTCCCCTGGAGGTGGTGCCGATCGTCGGCCGGCGTTTGAATTTGCGCGCGTCATCCCTGCGGGAGTGCGCCGAACGGGGCTGGATCCTTAACCCCGACGGCTGTGGCCTGCGCGCCGGGCTCATTCGCGAGCTGCAGAGCCAGGGATTGCGGTTGACGCTCAACGTCGAGAGCGCGGGCGCGCAGCTGCAGATAGCGCTGGTGGCGCAGGGGCTGGGGCTGGGTCTGGTGCCGAGGGCGGCGCTGGCCAGCAGCCCGTGGCGGGACGAGGTCGCGGTCCTCAGCCTCAGCGATTTTCAGCCTGCGGTCTCACTGTGGCTGATCCACGCCCAGTATCTGGCGAACCTGCAGCCGCCGCTGACCTTTTTTGCCAGCAAAGTGATGCAGCAGCTGACCGTATCCGACTGAAAGCACTATGTATTTTTGTTTAATGCTAATTAAGCATATTAAGATATGATAAAAATGCATTTTGCTCATTAACACGCTCTGTATAGGGTTATGACCAGCGCCGCTGTCGCGGCCACTCCATTACCCTGACGCAAGGAGTTGTTCATGAGCATTCAGTTTCTCGGCATGATTGGCCACCGCCTCTCTTCCGAAACGATTGCCCCGGTGGGGCCGATCTTTGACCGCGACTATATCGTTCGCTTTGCGCAAACCCATGAAGCCGCCGGGTTTGATCGTCTGCTGGTCGGCCACTGGTCCGATCAACCCGACGGCTTTCTGGTGACGGCCCTGGCCGGACTGTCGACGCAGAAAATTCAGTACCTGCTGGCCCATCGTCCCGGTTTTGTTTCCCCAACCCTTGCCGCGCGCAAATTCGCTACCCTTGAGCACCTGCTGGAGGGCCGCTTGGCGGTGCATATCATCAGCGGCGGCAACGATGCCGAGCAGCGCCGGGATGGCGATTATCTCGACCACGACCAGCGCTACGCCCGCACCGACGCCTTCCTCGACATCGTGCGCCAGGTGTGGACCAGCGAGCAGCCGGTGGATATTCACAACGATTTCTATCAGGCCGAGCAGGCCTGGTCCGCCATTCGCCCGCTGCAAAAACCGCATCTTCCGATCTATTTTGGCGGCTCGTCGGAAGCGGCCATCGCCGTCGCCGGCAAACATGCCGACGTCTTCGCCCTGTGGGGCGAGTCGCTGGCGCAAACCGGCGAGACCATCCAGCGGGTGCGCGCCGAAGCGGCGAAACACCAGCGTGATATCGGCTTCAGCGTCTCGTTCCGGCCGATTATCGCCGACAGCGAAGCCGAAGCCTGGGAGAAAGCCGAGCATATCCTGCACGTCGCCACCGAGCAGGCGGCGCAGCGCGGGGGCGGTTTCAAAGCCAAACCGGAGAGCATCGGCGCCCAGCGGCTGCGGGCTACTGCGGCGCAGGGCAGAGTGGTGGACAAACGCCTGTGGACCGGCATCGCCCAGCTGGTGGGCGGCGGACATAACTCCACCGCGCTGGTGGGCACCCCGGAGCAGGTGGCGGATGCGCTGCTCGATTACTACGACCTCGGGGTGCGTAACTTCCTGATCCGCGGCTTCGATCCGCTGAACGACGCGGCCGACTATGGCCGGGCGCTGTTGCCGATCGCCCGGGAAAAAGCCGCCCGGCGTGCAGTGGCGGAGCGCGCATCGTGATCCATCCTGAGCGCGACGACTGGGCCCGGCAGCTGACGGCGCTTCGCCAGCAGATGGCGGAGCAGGCAGCCAGCCTTGACGCCAGCGGCGAGTTTCCCTGGCGTAATATCGACCATCTGCGTGCGGGGGGCTGGTTAAGTCTCGCCGTGCCGCCATCCTGCGGCGGCGCGGGCGCCAGTCTGGCCCAGCTGCAGCAGGTCATCGCCGCCATCGCCTGGGGAGAGCCGGCGACAGCGCTGATTGTCTGCATGCAGTATCTCCACCATTTGCGGCTGGCGGAAAACGACGCCTGGCACGCGCCGCTGCGCCAGCAGGTTTTTCACGATGCTGTCGAACACGGTGGCCTCATCAACAGCCTGCGCGTCGAGCCGGAGCTGGGCTCCCCGGCGCGGGGCGGCCTGCCGGACACCGTGGCGACCCGTCGCGCGGAGGGCTGGGACATCAGCGGCCATAAAATTTATACCACCGGCATTGAAGGACTGCGCTGGCTGGCAGTGTGGGCCAGAAGCGATGATAACCCGCCGCTGGTGGGTACCTGGCTGGTGCCTGGCGACAGCCCGGGTATCACGGTGGTGAAGAGCTGGGATCACGCCGGGATGCGGGCCACCGGCAGCCATGAAGTTATTTTTAACCACGTGCGGGTGGCGGCAGAGCACGCGGTGGATGTCTGGCCGACCGATACGCCATCCGCCGCCCAGGCCGAACCGTTTCGCCTGTTCGCCAACCGGCAGACGGCGCTGCTGGCGGCGATCTATGACAGCATTGCCCACGCCGCTCACGACTGGCTGGTGAAGTGGCTGGCGGGGCGGGTGCCCGCCGGTCTCGGCCATCCGCTCTCTCGTCTGCCACGGGTGCAGGAGAAAGTCGGGCAGATCGCCGGGCTGCTGCTGGTCAGCCGCAGCCTGCTGGAGCAGGCCGCCGCGCTGCGCTTTTCCGCCATCGAGGCCAATCTGGCGAAAGTCACCATCACCGACAACGCCATTCAGGCGGTGAATATCGCGCTCGAGCTGACCGGCAATCATGGTCTCAGCCGACAAAACCCGCTGGAACGCCACTACCGCAATGTGCTCTGCGGACGGGTACATACCCCACAGAGCGACAGCGCCTGGCTGGCAGCTGGCAACTTCGTCTTTCAATCACAAGGATAATCACGATGCGTCTATCATTTTCAGGCCGGTTGGCGGCCGCGCTGATGCTGCTGGCGCTGGGCGGCTACGCGACAGCGCAGGAGCGGCTTACCCTGCGTATCGCCGATCAAAAAGGCGGCATGCGTTCGCAGCTGGAGGCGGCCAACGCCCTGCAAAATCTCCCTTACGACATTAAGTGGGCCGAGTTCCCGGCCGCCGCGCCGCTGGCGGAAGCCCTCAACGCGGGCGCCGTGGACGCGGGGATCATCGGCGATGCGCCGTTGCTCTTCGCCCTGGCCAACGGTGCGCCGGTCAAAGCTATTGCCGTGGATAAAAGCAACCCGGCGGGGACCGCGGTGCTGGTATCCCCCGGCAGCACGTTAAAAAGCGGCGCTGATTTAAAAGGCAAACGCATCGCCACCGGTAAAGGGTCGATTGGTCATTTCGTGGCGCTGAAAGCGCTGGAGCAGGCGGGGATTTCACCGAAGGAGGTGCAGTGGGTGTTCCTCGGCCCGGTGGACGCCAAAGTGGCGTTGCTAAACGGTTCGGTGGACGCCTGGGCGACCTGGGAGCCCTACACCACCCAAATGGTGAAGACCAACGAGGGGCAGATCCTGGTGAGCGGCAAAGGGCTGCTGCCGGGGAATACCTTCCTCGCGGCAACGGATTCCGCGCTTAACGATCCGCATAAACGCGCCGCGCTGCAGGATTATCTCCAGCGCCTGGCCGGCGCCGAGCGCTGGGCCTACGCCAATCTCGACAGCTACGGCAAAACGTTGGGGGAGATCATCCGCTTCCCGGCGGAGATCGCCCGTGCGCAGTTTGCCAACCGCCAGTCGCAGTGGCAGCCGCTGGCCGAGGAAACGGTGGCCCAGCAGCAGGCAACGGCGGACTTTTATCTCGCCAACGGCCTGATCCGCACCCGGCTGGACGTGAAGCCGACCTTTGACCGCCGTTTTAGCGTGCCCGCCGCCGAGGTGACGCCATGACCAGAACCCCTTTTTCCCGCCGCCGTTTTTTACAGCTCAGCGGCGGCCTGGCGCTGGCCGGGGTCTCTCTGCCGCTGTGGGCTCATGATATGGCGGACATGGCCGGCGGCGATGCCCATCCGGCGCTGCGCCTGCCAGAGCCCTACAAGATCAAGCTGGCGATCAACAAAAGCGCGGTATGCCTCGCGCCGGTCGCCGTCGCCGAGCAGCAGAAGATATTCAGTAAATACAACCTCGACGTTGAGTTTGTTAACTTCGGCAGCTCCACCGATGTGCTGCTGGAGGCGATCGCCACCGGTAAGGCCGACGCCGGGGTGGGGATGGCGCTGCGCTGGCTGAAGGCGCTGGAGCAGGGCTTTGACGTCAAGCTCACCGCCGGGACCCACGGCGGCTGTCTGAACCTGCTGACGGCTAAAGACTCGCCGTTCGGCGGCCTCGAGAGCCTGAAGGGGCAAACCATCGGCGTCACCGACATGGCCGGACCGGATAAAAACTTCTTCGCCATTCTGCTTAAGCGCCACGGTATCGACCCGATCAGCGACGTGCAGTGGAAAGTCTACCCGGCGGATCTGCTCAGCGTGGCGCTGGACAAGCGCGAAATCGCCGCCATCAGCGGCAGCGAGCCGTTCAGCTATCGTCTGCTGGAGACCGGTAAGTATCAGCTGATCGCCAGCAATATGACCGGGGATTATGCCAACCTCAGCTGCTGCGTGCTGGGGGTGAGCGGGAGCCTGGCGCGGGACCATAAACCGGCCGCCGCGGCGCTCACCCAGGCGATCCTTGAGGCGCACAGCTATGCCGCTGCGCATCCGGAAAGCGTGGCGCAATCCTTCCTCGCCCATGCCCTGAATACCAGTGAAGCGGAGGTGAGCGGCATCCTCCACGGGCAGGGCCACGGCCATCACGCGGTGGGCGAAGCGTTCGTGAAAGAGCTGACGCAGTATGCGGTCGACCTGCAGCGGGTGCAGGTGATCAAGCCGGGTACCGATCCCCATCAGTTCGCGGAGAGTATCTATGCCAACGTATTCGCCTGAGCAGGCTCTGGCGCGCCCCACCGGCCGCGCGCCGCTGTGGGGAGAAGGGCTGCTGGCCGCCGCGCTGTGGCTGCTGGGCGGTCTGTTTACTCTTACCTGGCCCGACGCCGGGCGGCGCTGGCCGTTTAGCGAAGGCTGGGCGCTGGCGCAATTCACCCTCGGCGGCGGCTTGCTGCTGCTGGCGCTGAGCTATCGCTACTGGCGGGCGCGCGGCGCGCGTGTGCTGCATGCCGGCAAGTGGCTGGCGCTGCTGCCGGTGCTGTTTGCTGTCTGGGAAGGGCTGACCGCCAAAACTGCCGTGTTGCCGGTACCATTCTTCGCGCCGCCGCAGGCGCTGATCGAGGTGCTGCACGACGACTGGCCGCGCCTGCTCGACAGCCTGCTGCACTCCCTGGGGCTGCTGGGGCTCGGTGTGCTGCTGGGTACCAGCAGCGGGTTCATCACCGGTCTGGCCATCGGCTGGTCGCAACGGATTGGCTACTGGGTGCATCCGGTGTTACGTCTGCTGGGGCCGGTGCCGTCCACCGCGCTGCTGCCGCTGTGCCTGTTTATTTTTCCCTCGAGCTTCGGCGCCAGCGTGTTTTTGATCGCGCTGAGCACCTGGTTCCCGGTCACGGTGCTGACCTGGTCCGGAGTGATGGGCATTGATAAGGCGTGGTACGACGTGGCGCGGACCCTCGGCGCCAGCCAGCGTTTCCTGATCCTGCGGGTGGCGATCCCCGCCGCGTTGCCGAACGTCTTTGTCGGCCTGTTTATGGGGCTCGGCGCGTCGTTTTCGGTGCTGATTGTCGCCGAAATGGTCGGGGTGAAGTCGGGGATCGGCTTTTACCTCCAGTGGGCCCAGGGCTGGGCGGCCTATCCGAATATGTATGCCGCGCTGCTGGTGATGGCCTTGTTATGCTCCGGCCTGATAAGCGGATTATTTATGCTGCGTGACCGGCTGCTGAGCTGGCAGCGAGGAGGGATGCAATGGTAACCGAGACGATAGCGCGCGGCGCGGCGGTATCCATCAGCCATCTTCATCATGCGTTTACGCTTGGCAAACAGACGGTACCGGTGCTGGAGAATATTAGCCTGCAGCTGCGCCCGGGGGAAAGCGTGGCGCTGCTGGGCCCTTCCGGCTGCGGTAAATCAACCCTGCTGCGGCTGCTGGCGGGGCTGGAAGCGCCGCAGAGCGGACAGATGCAGATCGACGGCGCGGCGCTCGGCGCCCCGGGGCCGGAGCGAATTCTGGTGTTTCAGGATCCGACGCTCTATCCGTGGCTGACGGTGCGGCAGAACGTGCTGCTGGGCCCGCAGGCGCAGGGGAAAAAGGGGCTGGAGGCGAAGGCAGACGCGTTGATTGACCGCATCGGGCTGCAGGCCTTCAGCGAGGCGTGGCCGCGGCAGCTGTCCGGAGGGATGGCACAGCGTGCGGCGCTGGCGCGCGCCTTGTTGAACGAACCGCGTCTGCTGCTGCTCGACGAGCCGTTGGGCAAACTCGATTCGCTGACCCGCATCAGTATGCAGCGGGAGCTGATCGCCCTCTGGCAGCAGCAGGGGTATACCAGCCTGCTGGTGACCCACGATATCGAAGAGGCGCTGCTGCTGTGCGAGCGGGTGCTGGTGATGTCGCCGCGTCCAGGGCGGATTATCGCCGAGTTTGCGCTGCCGCTGGCTTTTCCCCGTCATCGCGATAACCCGCAGCTGCTGCAGCATCGTCAGGATATATTGCGCATCCTCGGCCAGGAGGCGGATTGGTAAGCTGAACGCATTCCCCGGTGGCGCTGCGACAAATGTCACGGAAACGTAGGCCGGCGCAAGCGCAGCGCCGCCCGGCAATGGGCATCCGGCGCCAGGCGCCTGTTTTTGCCCGGTGGCGGCTGCGCCTTACCGGGCCTACGAACTGCGACAAATGTCACGGAAACGTAGGCCGGCGCAAGCGCAGCGCCGCCCGGCAATGAATATCCGGCGCGACGCCATGGTCCGGCTTAAAAATCCATCTTCACCGTGAACTGCACTTCGCGCGGGTCGCCAATCTGGTTGCCGAGGTTATTGGTGCCGATCGAGGAAGTGTAATAGGTCTTATCAAACAGGTTCTTCACATTCACCTGCAGCGTCACCGGATACTGCAGCTTCATCTTATAGGCGGCAAACACATCCGCCACCGCATAGCCCTGCAGATAATAATCCGCGCCGTTGGTGCCGGAACGCTTGCTGACCGCATGGCCGCCGCCGCCGACGGTCAGGGTATTGCTGTTATAGACGTTATGAATGTCATAGGTCAGGAACAGCGAACCGGTATGTTTCGGTACGTTTGGCAGCGGTTTCCCGGCGTAATCCGGATCTTCCAGCACTTTGGCGTCGGTGTAGCCGTAGCTGGCGATCACGCTGAGGTTATCGGTGATGGACCCGGCCAGATCCACTTCCACGCCCTGGGAACGCACTTTGCCCGCCGTTTTGGCCACCGTCTCATCGCCAATGCTCTCGGTGTACAGCACGTTACGCTTGTGAATATCAAACAGCGCGATATTGGCGGTAATGCCGTTTAACAGGTCGAATTTGGCGCCCACTTCGTAAGAGGTGGACTCTTCCGGCGGCAGCTCGCCGATATAGCTGGCGATCGACGACTGCGGCATAAACGACTGGGCGACGTTGGCGAACAGGGAGACGTTCGGCGTGATCTTGTAGACCAGGCCGGCTTTCGGCGTCCATTTCTCATCGCGGCTGTCGGTATTGACATTAAACGGTCGGCCTTTACCGGCGTACTGGGTGTAGTACTGGTAGCGCACGCCGGCGACGGCGATCCAGTTGTCGGTCAGGTACAGCGCGTCCTGCACGTATGCGGCATAGCTCTCCTGCTGGATCCGCTGGTCGCTGTCGGAGGCGGAGACGGTATTACAGGTGTCGAGAGTGCCGTAGACCGGATGATAGATGTTAAAGCCTTTAACGTTCTTACAGCGCAGCATATCGGTGCGCAGCAGATCGTAATTCTCATAGGCGACGCCGGTCAGCAGCTCGTTATAAAAGCCGCCCACTACCACGTTGCCCTGCAGGTCGGCGCGGGTGGAGTGCATCTTCTGCGTTGAACCGTGGGTACCATCGACCCGGCGGGTGAGGTTGCCGGTCGCCGAATCATAGGCCATCACCCGCGCCTGGTTATCGTTGTAATGATCCTGGCTGTAGCTGTAGTCGAAGCGCGCGGTCCAGGCGTCGTTAAGGCGATACTCGGC
This sequence comes from Klebsiella sp. P1927, assembly GCF_018204675.1. Lineage (NCBI taxonomy): Bacteria > Pseudomonadati > Pseudomonadota > Gammaproteobacteria > Enterobacterales > Enterobacteriaceae > Klebsiella > Klebsiella sp. P1927. The sequence goes on from NZ_CP073377.1 coordinate 1,976,864, forward strand.
GTTGAGCTGAGCGAGATCGGAATAGCCATCGGTAATATTAAACGCTTCATCGAAGCGGGTTTTGCGATCGACGTTAACCGCATGGCCGGTATTCAGATCGAAGATAGTTCCGCGATCAAAGGGGGCGCTGTAGTCGCGGTGCGAATAGGACGCGGTCACCGTTGCCCGCTCGCCAAACCAGGTCAGGGAAGGGGCGATAAAGCTGCTTTTGTTTTTACCGAAATTGCGCCAGTAATCCTCATTCTGATATTCGCCGATCAGTCGGTACGCCAGATTTGTGCCTTCGATGGGGCCGGTGATGTCGACGCTGCCGGTGCCGCCGCCAAAGCTGGTGGAGGTCCCGGAAACCGAACCGGAGAACTGCCGCTCCGGCCGTTTAGTGATGACGTTGATCAGCCCGCCGGGGTCGAGGATACCGTACAGCGTCGAGGCGGGCCCCTTCAGGACTTCCACCCGTTCGGTGGCGGCGTTAAAGCTGCGCGGCAGCACGGTGCGCAGGCCGTTGGTCATGATCGAGCCGTCGCGGTTGGCGCCGAAGCCGCGGCGGGTAAAGGCGTCCTGGGTACCGCCGAGGGTGTTGGTCTGCACCACGTTAGCGACGTTATACAGCGCCTCATCGAGTGAGGTGGCGTGCTGATCTTCGAGAACCCGATCGCTCACGGTATTGACCACCTGGGGAATATCCAGCAGCGGCATCGAGGTTAGCGTCGCGGTGGCGGAGCTGAGCGGCTGATAGCCGCTGGTGGCGCTTTGCTGCGCGCCGTCGGCCACTACGGTGATAGTCTCTTCCGCGTCGTTAGTACTTTTCGCCGCGCGATTGTCGGCGGCCATTAATCCCGGTGAGGCTAAAAAAAGAAGCGAAAAAAGCGCGCGCCCTGGCAACGTCCTGCAGGCGACATGGGGTTGAGTCATTATCTGTTTCTCGTGAACGAATCTGCCTTTGCGGTCAGATTAAGCCAATAAAATCATTGCCCTGAATAATAATAGCACTCTGTTTAGCGTCTGAATGCGCCTTCAGATGTGTAATTGAGAATCATTCAATCATGAAGGGATGTAGTAGTAAACGTTATGCAAGATAAAAATTCAGCGGCGAGGAACAGGACGTTTTAAACACCTCCAGTAGGGAATGTTCTGTAGTTATCTATCTGATATTATTTTATTTTAATTATATTGCGTTGGCACAGCCTCGCTGTAGTCAGCGTCCCCGTCTGAAGACGATGGCGAGTATTGACTACTACATTCATCCCCGTCATGATCAAAAGAGAATGAGATTTATTTTGATTTGACTGCAGAATGTCCAGCTATCGCCTGGAACGCTGCGGCGCAGGAGCGAGTTATGCCACAGCGGGTGAAACCTGCAGAGCAGGGGATCGTACTGGATGCCCTGTCGGCCGGCTACGGCCAGACCCTGATCGTTGACGATATCAACCTGACCATTCCCACCGGCAAAATGACGGTGCTGGCCGGGGCGAACGGATCCGGCAAATCCACGCTGCTCTCGACCATCGCCAGAATGCTGAAACCGCTCGGCGGCTGCGTGCGTCTGGACGGGAAAGCCATTCACCAGATGCCGACGAAGACCGTCTCGCGGCAGCTGGGCATCCTCCCGCAATCGCCGTTGACCCCGGAAGGATTGACCGTTTTCGAGCTGGTCTCGCGCGGGCGCTACCCGTGGCAGGGGCTGATGCGCCAGTGGTCCGAGGCCGATGAGCTGGCGGTAGAGGAGGCGCTGCGCTTAACCGGTACCGCCGAATTCGCCCATCTGCCGGTGGACAGCCTCTCCGGCGGCCAGCGTCAGCGCTGCTGGATCGCCATGGCGCTGGCCCAGCAAACGGCCACCATTCTGCTCGATGAGCCGACCACCTGGCTCGATCTGCGCTATCAGGTCGATATCCTTGAGCTGCTCCAGACCCTCACCCGCGAACATGGCCGCACGGTGGTGACAGTGCTCCATGACCTTAACTTTGCGGTGAACTACGCCGATCTGCTGGTATTCCTTAAACAGGGGCGCATCGCCGGCACGATTAGCGACAACGACGTCTGTAGCCCTGAGCTGATTAAACGCGTGTTTGACGTTGACGTGCAGATGTCGATTAACCCGCAAACCGGCAAACCGTTCTTTATGCCGTTTCGCGCCCGCCAGGCAGCGGCACAATGAGCGTGGCCATCCTGCTTTCCGCGCGGCGTCGCCCCCGCCCCCGGCTGGCGCTGCTTCTGCTAACGCTGCTGCTTATCGCCGCCTCGCTGGTGCATCTTGGCTTAGGCGCCCGCTGGATCGCCCCGCAGACGGTGCTGCAGGCGCTGCTGGAGTACGATCCGCGCAACTTTGAGCAGCGGATTATCATCGATCTGCGTCTGGTGCGGCTGGCGGCGGCGCTGCTGACCGGCGCGGCGCTCGGCGTCGCCGGGCTGCTGCTGCAGACGGTGATCCGTAACCCGCTTGGCGAGCCGCATATTCTCGGGCTTAATGCCGGCGCCTCGCTGGCGGTGGTGGCGACCTCGGCGCTGGGCCTGTCCTTCGGCGCTTTCCCCGCCGGGCGCCCGCTGACCGCCGCCTGCGGCGCGGGGCTGCTGTTCGGTGGCGTGATGGCGCTGGCCTCTGCCGGGCGCGGCGGGGCGACGCCGCTGCGCATCACGTTGTGCGGAGTGGCGCTGTCAGGGTTTGCGTCGGCGGTGACGGCGGCGATATTAATTCTCGATGAACAGACGCTGCTGGCGATGCGCACCTGGCTGGCCGGCGACCTGGCCGGACTGAACTGGAGCACGCTGCAGACGGCGCTGGTCCCGGCGCTGATCGGCCTTGGCGTCGCGCTGCTCATTGCCCCACGGCTTAATGTGCTGGCGCTGGGGGATAAGGTGGCGCTGGGCCTTGGCGTTAATCTCGTCCAGACGAGGCTGCTGGGCCTGCTGGCGATTGCGCTGCTGTGCGGCGCGGCGGTGGCGGTGGCCGGGCCGATCGGCTTCGTCGGGCTGGTGGTGCCGCACGTGGTGCGCCGTCTGGTGACGGAAGACATCCGCCTGGCGCTGCCCCTGGCTGCGCCGGTGGGAGCGCTGGCGCTGGTGCTGGCGGATATCGCCGCCCGGACGCTGGTCGCGCCGCAGGAGCTGGCGACCGGGGCGATGACCGCCCTGGTGGGTGCGCCGTTGTTTATCTTTATCGCCGCGAGGTTTTTTAAATGACGCGCGCCGTTCACCGGGCCGGTTTTCGGCCGCTGGCTTTCGCCTCCCGTCATCTGCTGCTGCGTCCTGCGGCGTTAAAAATTGCCGCCAGCATAGTGCTGACGCTGCTGGCGCTGGGGCTGTACAGCCTTAGCCGCGGCAGCTATCCGCTGCCCGCGTCGACGCTGGCGCGGGCCCTGCTGGCGCCGCAGGAGATGGGCGAGCAGCCGCGCTTTATTCTGTTTGATATCCGCCTGCCGCGGATCCTGATGGCGCTGCTGTGCGGGGCCATGCTGGGGCTGGCCGGCGCGGCGATGCAGAGCATCACCCGTAACGGGCTGGCCGACCCGGGGCTGATCGGCGTCAAAGAGGGGGCCAGCATCGTGGTCCTGGCGCTGGTGCTGTTTTTCCCGGCGGTAGGCCTGGTCTGGCGGCCGCTGGCGGGGATGGTCGGCGGCATAGCGGTGGCCCTGCTGGTCCTGACGCTGGCCCGCGACTGTTCGCGGCCGCGCTTTATTTTAATTGGCATCGGCGTCTCCTGGAGCCTGGCGGCCGCGGTCGGCATCTTTATGACCACCGCCGACGTACGCGACGTGCAGACGGCGATGATCTGGCTGGCGGGCAGCCTGCAGGCCGCCACCTGGCCGCTGCTGGCGGTGGCTTTTTGCTGGGCGCTGCCCGGGGCCATCATCCTGTTCTGTACCGCCCGGGCGGCGGACGTTGCGCTGCTGGGCGACCGGACCGCTGTCGGCCTCGGCGTACGTCTGCAGCAGCTGACGGTGCTGCGCTTTTTTGCGCCGGTGCTGCTGACCTCGGCCAGCGTCTCCTGCGTCGGCAGCCTTGGATTTGTGGGCCTGATGGCGCCGCATATGGCGCGTTTCGTGCTGCGCGGCGGCCAGGTATCGCTGCTGTGCGGCAGCGCGCTGATTGGCGCCTTGCTGGTGCTGGCGACCGATACCCTTGGCCGGCTGGCGTTTGCCCCGCTGCAGATCCCGGCGGGGATTGTCATTGCCCTGGTGGGCTGCCCGTTCTTCGTTGTCTTGCTCTGGCGTCGCCGTGATGCCCTTTAACCAGGAAGGTAGTATGCGTTGGTTCGTCTCATTGCTGCTGTTGCTGACGGGGGCCGTCAGCGCCGCCGCCCCACAAACTCAAACTTTCACCGATGATTTAGGCCGCACGGTCACCGTCCCGCTGCATCCGCAGCGTATCGTTTCGATGCACGATCTCGACATTACCATTCCGCTGATTGAGCTCGGGGCGCCGCCGATCGCCAGCCACGGCCGGACGCGCCCGGATGGTAGCCACTATCTGCGCGCCAGCGCCCAGCTCACCGGTGTCGATTTCGACAACAGCGATATCCGCTTTATTGGCACCGCCGATATCGATCTGGAAGCGGTAGCCGCAGCCAGGCCGGATCTGATCATCACTGAGCCCAGCCGCCACGTGTCAGTGGAGCAACTGGAGAAGATTGCCCCGACGGTGAGCATCGACCATCTGCAGGGCAGCGCCCCGGAGATTTACCGCAAGCTGGCGCAGCTGACCGGCACCCAGCCGCGGCTGGCGATCCTCGAGCGCCGCTATCAGGAGCAAATCAAGCAGCTGAAAGCGATGGTCAACCCACCGCAGTACAGCGTCTCAGTGATCCAGGCGAACAACGGCAAGGTCACGGTGCATCATTCGTATCATGCGCTGGGCCGGGTGCTGCGCGACGCCGGGTTCCGCTTTCCGCCGCTGATTGAGCGGATCCCCGATGGTCAGCGCATTGACGTCAGCGCGGAACAGCTGCCGGAGCTGGACGCTGATTTTGTCTTCGCCACCTGGCGGTCGGATACCGGCGGTAAGCCGCAGGATGAGCTGCAGGCGATGGAAGGCGTGATGCCCGGCTGGTGCGACTTTATGCGCGCCTGCCGCACCGGGCACTATATTTTACTGCCGCGGGAAGAGGTGATCTCCAACTCCTACGCCGCGCTGTCCCTGATGGTGGCCCAGGTGCAGTCGCATATTGCCGGCAGGCCGATCCCGGCGGAGGCCAAATGAAAAGCGCGGTAAAAAAAGAGAAGGGTAAAGTCGATCTGTTCGGCGAACGCTATCGCGCCCGGGCGCACCAGCTCTCCCCCCGGCTGCGGGCGGTGGTCAGCTATATCAACGACAACCGCGAGGTGGTGCTGGAGCATACGGCGATGGAGATCGCCACCGCGACCCAGACCTCCGACGCCACGGTGGTGCTTGCCATCCAGGCGCTGGGCTTCGCCGGGCTGCGCGAGCTTAAGCAGACCATGGAGCGCTGGTTCGGCACCTCGGTCACCTCGGCGGAAAAGATGCGCTCGACGGTTACCGCGCTCTCCAGCGACGTCAACTCCAGTATTGATTTTGTGCTTGAAGGCCATCAGCGGGTGTGCGAGGTCCTGTCGCGGGCCGACAACCGCGCGGCGGTGGCTCAGGCGGTGGCATTGCTCAGCGACGCGCGCCAGGTGGGGATCTTCGGTATCGGCGCCTCGGGGATCCTCGCCGAATACACCGCCCGGTTGTTCAGCCGTATTGGCCTGCCGGCGTACGTGATGAACCGCACGGGCTTTAGCCTTGCCGAACAGCTTATCGACCTGCAGCGCGGCGATGTGCTGATCATGATGGGGCAAAAATCCCCCCATCGCGAAGGGTTGACCACCCTGCGCGAGGCGAAGCGGCTGGGTATTCCGACCATCCTGCTGACCCAGGCGGTGGACTCGCGCTTCAGCCAGGAGGCGCAGGTGGTGATCGACGTCCCGCGCGGTGGGGACAGTAGCCGGATGCCGCTGCACGGTACGGTGCTGGTCTGTCTCGAGATGATTGTCCTGTCGGTGGCCTCTACCACGCCACAAAAAACGGTGAAATCCCTGAAACGAATCAACGATCTGCATCGGGCTATCGGTAAATCCGGCGGTAAACGGGGCCATTGAGAAGATAATTCACCAGCGGGAAGGTTTCCGGTTGCATATAAAAGTGAGTGTGTGTATTTTTATGCAAAATAAATGCATAAAAAGGAAATCTCATGGTCAAGAATTTGCTCAAAGCGTGTTGCATGATAGCCGCGCTGACGGCTGCCGGACAGGCGGCTGCGGAAACCTATACCGTCGGCTCCGGCGGCACCTACCGGCCGTTTGAATTTGAAAACAGCCAGAAACAGCTGGAAGGTTTCGACATCGACATCATCAAAGCCATCGCCAAAGCCGAAGGCTTTGACGTTAAGCTGGTCAATACCCCATGGGAAGGCATCTTCGCCACGCTGAACACCGGCGACCGCGACATCATCATCTCCGGGATCACCATCACCGATAAACGCAAACAGATGGTCGATTTCTCCGCGCCGTACTTCCCGGCCGAACAGTCTATCGTCGTCGCTCAGGACTCGCAGGTGGATTCACTGGCGGCCCTGAAAAACGAGAAGGTCGGGGTGGTGAACTCCAGCACCGGCGATATCGTGGTTTCTGAGGTGCTGGGTAAAAACAGCACCGCGATCAAGCGTTTCGACAATACCCCGCTGATGCTCCAGGAGCTGTTTGAGGACGGCGTCAGCGCCGCGGTTGGCGACGTCGGGGTGGTGAAGTACTACATCAAACAGCACCCGGAGAAGCAGTTCAAGCTGGTGCCGGATGCCAAATTTGAGCGTCAGTATTTCGGTATTGCGGTGGCGAAAGGCAACAGCGAACTGCTGGGCAAAATCAACGCCGGGCTGCAAAAGATCGTTGCTGACGGGACTTACGCCAAAATCTATAAAACCTGGTTCGACGACAACGTGCCGACGCTGCCAGCGCAATAATCCACCTTTTTCAGTGACCACGGCTATCGCCCAGGCGATAGCCGTATTTTTTAGGGAAGGACTATGACGGGATTCCGTTGGGAGATCATCGAGGAGTACGGCCCGCTGTTTGTGGACGGCGCCCTGATGACGATTAAATGTACCATTATCTGCGTGATCCTCGGGACGCTGTGGGGGTTAACTCTCGGTCTCGGGCGGATGGCGAAGGCCGAGCACGGGCCGTGGAAATATATTCTCCGCTACCTGGTGCAGTTTCCGGTGCGCTTTTACGTCAGCGCCTTCCGCGGCACGCCGCTGTTCGTGCAGATTATGGTGGTGCACTTTGCGCTGGTGCCGCTGTTTATCAACCCGCGCGACGGCCTGCTGGTGACCAGCGGCCTGATGAGCGCCGACTTTGCCCGCGAGCTGCGCGCCAGCTACGGGGCGTTCCTCTCCTGCATCGTGGCGATCACCCTTAACGCCGGGGCCTATGTGTCGGAGATTTTCCGCGCCGGCATCCAGTCGATCGACAAAGGGCAGATGGAGGCCTCCCGCGCGCTGGGCATGCCGTGGTGGAAAACCATGCGCAAGGTGATCCTGCCGCAGGCGTTTCGCCGTATTCTGCCGCCGCTGGGCAATAACGCCATCGCCATTGTCAAAGACTCGTCGCTGGCCTCGGCGATCGGCCTGGCCGATCTGGCCTATGCCGCGCGCACCGTCTCCGGCGCCTACGCCACCTACTGGGAACCCTACCTGACCATCTCTCTGGTCTACTGGGTGATCACCTTCCTGCTGGCGCAGCTGGTTAACCGTCTGGAAAAGAGGTTTGGCAAAAGTGATTCACATTAATAACTTACATAAGCGCTTCGGCGACAGCCACGTGCTGCGCGGCATCAGCTGCGATATTAAACCGCAGGAAGTGGTGTGCATCATCGGCCCATCCGGCTCGGGGAAAAGCACCTTCCTGCGCTGCATGAACGCCCTGGAGACGGTCAGCGAAGGCGAGGTGGTGGTTAACGGCTTTGCCGCCCACGACCGGACCACCGACCTCAACAAGATGCGCGAAAGCGTCGGCATGGTGTTCCAGCGCTTTAACCTGTTCCCGCACATGACGGTGCTGGAAAACCTGATCATGGCGCCGATGAATCTGCGCAATATGCCGCGCCAGCAGGCGGTCGACCTGGCGGAAGCCTTGCTGGCGAAGGTGGGCTTAAGCGATAAGCGCGACGCCTGGCCCTCGAGCCTGTCCGGCGGCCAGCAGCAGCGGGTAGCCATCGCCCGCGCACTGGCGATGAAGCCGTCGATAATGCTGTTCGATGAGCCCACTTCGGCGCTGGACCCGGAGCTGGTGGGCGACGTGCTGGAGGTGATGAAAAACCTCGCCAGCGAGGGGATGACCATGGTGATCGTGACCCACGAAATGGGCTTTGCCCGCGAAGTGGCCGACCGGGTGATCTTCATCGACCAGGGCGTGATTCAGGAAGAGGGCAAGCCGGGGCAGATCTTTAGCGCGCCGACCAACCCACGCACCGCCGCGTTCCTCAGCAAGGTGCTGTAAACCGGGCGGGCTGGCGCGATGCCAGCCCGCTGAGCATTCCGGGTGTATTGACGAAGCTTTTAATCATCCGCGCAAACATTGACAGGGCTCATATATCCCGCGATAACCCCTTTGTTAATCTCAGGGTGTCGATTAGGACTTCTCCAGGAAAATAACGTTGGAAATCTTTTTTTAACCCACTGAAAAATAGCGATTAACTATTTTTCATACGCCAAAAATCATGGTCCGTTAATGACGGACTCGGTTTCGTATGGGTTAAAAAAGGTACGTTATGACAGTTACATGGACGGTCACGCCCGTGGGGTATCAGCACATTGCCAAACGCTGCCCCGCCTGCAATGTAAAACGCGACTTTGCGCCTTCCGGCGCCATCCGGGTGAATTCGCAAAAGAAGCTGCTGGATATCTGGAGCATCTATAAATGCACGCACTGCGATTACACCTGGAATATCGCCCTGTTTTCCAGGCTGCACGTCAGCAAGATAAACCGCGAACTGCTTCAGCGCCTGCTGAAGAACGATGCAGCCATGGTTCACTATTATGCCGCTGACCTCGCGACGCTGAAGCGCAACCGCGCCGAGCCGTCGGGGCAACCTGATTTTCGTATTCACGAGCAATGGTCGGTTACGTTGATGGCATGTCAGCGGATAACGGTGCGCGTCAGAGTCAGTCAGCCATTTCGCATCAGCCTGCTATCAATACTGAAAAAACAGCTCAAGCTGAGTACGGCTGAAATCCGGTGGTTGGTCGCGACAGGGCATATCGAGGGTTTTCCACTAAAACAGCTCAAGACGAAAAAGCTGAAGGCGATGGAATATGATTTTCAGCTGGCGGCGGAAACGCTGTATGCGCGACGCCGGATTACGTTATCACTTTGCGGTAGATAACTTGCCGGGAAGATAAGCCGCAGCGCTTGAGCTGCTGGCTTTTTTATTCCTCGGTGAATAAGGACGGCGAAGTTGGCCGTCCTGACACCCTTTTCTCCGCCTGCAAAAGCCACCTCCGCTGCAGCCATTCAATCTGCAGACGCATAGTAAACAAACGCCAGCTTATTGCCGTCGGGATCGCGGACGTAGGCGCTGTGAAAACCGTCGCCATACTGCGGCCGGTGACCGGGAGCGCCTTCGTCACGTCCGCCGAGTTGCAGGGCGAGGGCATGCAGTTCCGCAATATGTGCGACGGAGCGGGCGTTAAGCGCCACCATCGTTCCATTACCCACCCCGGCAGGCTGCTGGTCAAAAGGAACGCCCACGCACAGCCCGCAGGTGTGATTGCCGTTGAAGGTGCCCCAGGACGCCCCCTGTTCGTTACGGCCGGCTTTGACGTGCCCCAGCAGCGCCATTAACGGGTCATAGAACTTGATGGCGCGTGGCAGATCGTTCGTTCCCAGCATAATGTATGAAAACATAGTGTTCTCCTGTTGCGGGCAAAAAGGCATAAACCTTCAGGCTGGCTGAAGGAGATGTTGTTGACGGAGTTTTAACAAGCGCGAGACCAGCATGATGACGACGATTCCCGCTATCAGCGCCAGGCAGTGAAAAGCAATTCTGCCGCCAGCCTGGAAGTAAACCCAGCGCGCTACTTCCACCGAGGCCGCCATAAAACTGAGCGCCACAATGTTGATGGTGGCTGAAACCGTCCCTTTCGGCAGGGAGTGGGAAAAAAGCGCAAAACGGAATAATACGGGGAACAACAGGCCTGTTCCGAGGGCATAGAGACTTGTTCCTGAAACGGACCACCACCAGGTATGGGGCCATGCAATATTTCCCGCCAGTAATACCAACAACCCGGTCAGCTGTATCGGGATAGTGCGCCAGATAAAGCGGGGAGAGGTCGGATCCTTGATAAAACGGGCCACGATGATGCTGGCAATAATAACGCCGCCAAAGACAGGCACCTGGGTCCAGGCATAGGCGCCGCGCGACATCCCGCCGTCATCGATCAGGATCACCGGAGAGAGTGCTACCCAGGTGATTATCGGCAGGTTACTGAATGACAACACCAGCGCGCCCGTGAGCACCACCGGCTGTTTAAAGGCGCGGACAAACTCGGAAAATACCTCTCCCGGACGAAACCCCCGGCCCTGAGAGGTGACCGTTTCTGGCATGTTAAAAATCAGTAACGCCCAGGCCAGCAAGCTCATGGCGCCGATGATCGCAAACAATAACTTCCAGTGCAGGAAATTCATCAGGCCAGCGCCCGCCAGGGGCCCGATTACCGGCGCCAGCAAAACGATGGATGTCAGCGCCGCCATAATGCGGATAGACTCTTTTTCATCAAAAGCCTCCTGGATGGAGACATAACCGACTGTCGAAATGAAGCAGATACTGGTTCCCTGGATAAAACGGGCGATAAGATATTGATCAATCGACGTGACAAAGATCATGCTGAAGCAGGCCAAAGCAAAGATGATGGCTCCGGTCAGTAGTACGGGGCGGCGACCAATGCGGTCGGAGAGCGGCCCCAGCAGCCACTGTAATGCCAGCCCCCCGGCTAAATAGAGGCTGACGGAGGCCGGGGCTAACGCAACATCAGCCTCAAATTCCCGGATGATGTGGATAATACCCGGCTGAATGAGATCGGTAGTCAGATAAGCAGAAAAATCATAGATAACCATCGCCAGCGGAAATAACAAGATTCTGCTAAAACGGATGTACGGTCCCAACGCTAATTTCATACGCGAAGACTCCCTGGTCGGTGACGGTTTCCCTGGTATCGGGGCCTGGTTGATGTGGATCCCTTGCGGCTGTCGTCACAGGCTGGCCGCGGAATGACAAACCGAAAGATAAAATTCGCCCGGCGACGGTCATTGGGTAAGGCAACGCAACGGCATGCAGAGGGAGTGATCGAGCATGGCAGAGGGATAACGCACCGGGTTAACTGGCTGGGGGTGACGTTTCTTATGCGAGGGAGGGGTCTCGCTGCCATCGCGTGGATGTGGAGCGTTTGTCCGCAGGGGACGAGAATGAATAAAGTCGCTTGCTCCTGAGGGGAAACATTCATACCGGGAAACCTTTGTCATCATCATGGGCAAAATAGGCGAACACTCGCCAGTGTCCGCATTCGATTTCAGCGCAGTGATAATCAGTCCGGCCAGTGATGGTCGGAAGTCTGATTATCAGATGATTAGGTTTTCCAGCATCGACGCCTCAGCTATGGGTATGAATTATTCATCAAGGAAATGATAACACCCACATTTATTATGGGAATTGCGCAGGTAAGAAAATGTGACTTTCGCCCGCTTACTGCGTGAAGCTGATCGCAACAGACCCGGCGCTGCGCTCAGCCTTGCCATGGTACACCGCCTCAATATTATTCCCCTGCGGATCCAGCACAAAAGCGGCATAGTAACCAGGATGATAGTGTCGTTCGCCAGGCGCGCCGTTATCACGTCCGCCATGGGTCAGCGCCGCATGATAAAAAGCGTCCACCCTGTCACGATCTCTGGCCTGGAATGCCAGGTGGTGGCGCCCAGTCAGTTTCCCGGCAGCCTCCGGGCTGTGGCGTGAGGCCACCACCAGTTCGTCGGCCAGCAAGTAGTCATTGGCGGTGGTGATAACCGGGATCTCCAGCGCCGACAGTACGGCGGTATAGAAGTCTTTGCTTGCCTCAAAGTCTTCGACAACCAGCAGAATATGATCGATCAATCTGCCACGATGTAAGGTATTACTTTCCATGGGATTTCCTCTCGGCTGGGGGCCGGCAATGGTTAACAGCAGTGAGCCAGCAAGAACAGGATACCCTCCGGTGAGGGCCATAAAAAAGGGCTGGCGCCAGGCCAGCCCGTAAGGACTACCGTGCGGACTCCGTCGCCTCGTCCATGTCATCTTCCTGCTCACTGGCAAGCAGGGTTTTCTCGTTTTTGCACAGACACTGAATCAACAGGAACAGCACGCCGCTGGCCACCAGGGTGACGATCAGGCCATCGTAACCAGTGATGCCGATCAGCATGCCGCTGACTACCGGCCCGGCAACGCTGCCGGCGGACCAGAAAAAGCCGAACAGGGCGTTAATCATAATCAGCTTCTGCCCATTGAAGGTTTTCCCCGCCCGCACCAGCGACAGGGTATAAAGCGCGCCCGCCGCGGCGCCCAGCAGCAGACAAATGGCCATCAGCTGAATGCGCGAACCGAGCATCAGCGGCAGGGCCAGCAGCGACAGGCTGAAAACCACCGCGCAGCTCAGATGCACGCGGCGAATCCCGACCCGGTCGGCCAGCCAGCCGAGCGGGGTCTGGAACATCGCATCTCCGGTCAGCACCACGGTGACCAGCAGCACCGCCAGCCCTTCATTCAGCCCTTTGTCCATGCCGTACAGCGGCAGCAGGGCGAGGATGCTGGCGTCAAAGAAGGCGAAGCAGAAGACCCCGGAGGCCAGTACCGGCAGAAAGGCGCCGAGGCTGCGCCAGCTGGCGCGCTCCCCGAGGCTTTCACGAGTGCCGGTGGGCAGATGGCGCAGCATCAGCAGGCAGACGGCGGTGACCGCGACAATCGCTATCAGCGCTGATGTCTGCCAGGCGGGGCCGACGGAGATCAGCAGCGGCCCGGCCAGCTGGCAGCCGGTAAAGGCCGAGGCGTAGAGACCGGTGAGGGTAGCGCGCTGGCTGCCCGCCGCGCCGCCGGTGATCCAGCTTTCGCCGAGTACGATAATGACCCCGGAGGCCAGGCCGGTCAGCAGGCGCGGCAGCAAAAGCAGCGTCATATCGGTAGTCATGCATGAGGCGATGGTCGCCAGCGCCAGCAGGATAAGACTGCCGCTCAGCAGCACGCCCATTTCAACGCGCCGGCACAGCGCAGGAGAGAGGAAAGAGGAGATCATCATGCCGGCGGGCGGCAGGGCGGCCAGCAGGCCGACGTACAGCGGCGCGATCTGCTGCTGCGCCAGCTCAAGACTGATTAACGGCACCGTATAGCCGGTGATAAATCCCACAAGCGACGCGGCCATGATCATCGCCAGCGTGGGGGCAAGACGATTCTGGTCTGGGTTAAACATTTTATTTCCGATGACGGAGAGGTCAGTAGTGGATCCTTCGGCAAATTGCCGTCCTGAGTTGCATAATAATTAATCGACTGGCCGTTGTCACCGTTGAAATCACTACCAAAAAAGGGCCGCAGGGCGGCAGGTGGGCTGTACGCCGCGCCGCCGCCGCATTTCGTGACGTTGTCAGCGTGGTAACGACAGGATATAACGGAGGGAGCGGCAGCGCCCCGACGCCGGTGAGCGACGGGGAAAAACGCGACGCATGACCGATTATTCAGCATTACGCTATGCAGGAAAGGAGTAATACATGGCCGTATCGCCGTCACTGATCGCCGAAGCCGTTGGCTGGCGACGTGAATTTCACGCCGCGCCTGAGCTCGGATATCAGGAGCAGGAGACCTCGCGCCGCGTTGCGGAGCTGCTGGCCTCGTTTGGGCTGCAGGTGCACCGAGGGCTGGCCGGCACCGGCGTCGTGGCGACGCTGGAGAACGGCCCCGGGCCGGTTATCGGCCTGCGCGCCGATATGGACGCCCTGCCGATCACCGAGCTGGGGAGCGTCAGCTACCGTTCACGCCGTCCCGGGGTGATGCACGCCTGCGGCCACGATGGCCATACCGCGATGCTGCTGGCGGCCGCCGCCCATCTGGCGCAGACCCGCCATTTCAGCGGCACCGTCCACTTTGTCTTTCAGCCGGCGGAAGAGAACCTCGGCGGCGCGCGCAAAATGGTGGAGGAGGGGTTGTTCGAGCGCTTCCCGATGGACGCCATCTACGCGCTGCATAACTGGCCGGGGATCCCTCTTGGCGAAGTGGCGCTCAGCGATGGCGCGATGATGGCCTCGCTGGACGCCTTCGAGATCACCCTGCGCGGAAAGAGCTGTCATGCGGCGATGCCGGAGAGCGGGGCCGATCCGATCGTCGCGGCGGCGCAGCTGATAATGGCGCTGCAGACCATTCCTTCCCGCCGCTTGTCGCCGCAGGATTCCGCGGTGGTCAGCATCACCCAGATAAACGGCGGCGAGGCGATCAACGTCCTACCGGACACCGTGGTGCTGCGCGGTACCTTCCGCTGTCTGAGCAATCGCGTTCGCGCCCGCGTGCGGGAGCTTATCGAAAGCTATGTGGCGACCCAGCCGCAGGTGTCCGATGTGCAGGGCGAGATTAGCTGGTTCCCGGGTTATCCGGTGACCAAAAACCATGCGCTGCAGGCGCAGCAGGTGCGCGAGGTGGCCGTCGCCACTCTCGGCGCGCAAGCGGTGCGCTGGAATCAGGCGCCGTCGATGGCCTCCGAAGATTTTGCCTGCATGCTGGAGGCCTGTCCGGGGGCCTATTTCTGGTTAGGCACCGACGGCGAAACCCCGTCGAAGCCGCTGCATAACGCCAGCTATGACTTTAACGATGCGCTGATCGGCCCCGGCGTCGCCATGTGGGTGGGGCTGGTGGAGAAACAGCTGCCGGCGGCGTAACCCACCGGCAGCGGCAGAGGGAGCGCGCTGCGCTCCCTGAGGTCAGACGTCGGCAGCGGCTTTCAGTCGCGCTTTCATGTCGCTGTAGGCCGTCCAGGCATAGCGCTCCGCCCATTGCTGGTCGGCAATCGCTTCCACTTTCACCGCACAGTATTTGGTTTCCGGCGTTTTGGAGATCGGATCGAGGTTATCCTGGGTCAGCTCATTGCAGGCGCCCACCCACCACTGATAGGTCATATAGACCGCCCCCGGATTGATGCGATCGCTGAGGTCGGCGCGGGAGATCACCTTCCCGCGCCGGGAGCTGACCCACACCAGCTGTTTGTCGGCGATCCCCAGTCGTTGCGCATCCGCGGGATTCATCTGCACCCGTCCCGGCTCGTCGGCCAGCGACTGCAGCGCGGCGCAGTTGCCGGTCATCGAGCGGCAGGAA
The DNA here is from genome assembly GCF_018204675.1 of Klebsiella sp. P1927. Lineage (NCBI taxonomy): Bacteria > Pseudomonadati > Pseudomonadota > Gammaproteobacteria > Enterobacterales > Enterobacteriaceae > Klebsiella > Klebsiella sp. P1927. Next base: position 1,992,233 of record NZ_CP073377.1, read on the forward strand.
TAATGCCCGACTTCCCGCACGGTGCAGAGCACCAGCGGCCACTCGTCATCCGGGCGCTCCGCCGGCGCGCGCCAGGCGGTGGCGAACAGCTGCCCTTTACCCGAGGGGGTGTCGAAGCGGTTGTCTTTATACAGCCATGGCGTACCGGGATGATCGAGGGTCGGGCACGGCCACTGGACATGGCCCATATCGCCCATTTTCTCCCAGGTCACGCCGTAGAACAGCGGGCAGAGCTCGCGCATCTCGTCCCAGATTTGCTGGTTGTTCTCATAGTGCATCGGATAGCCCAATTCGCTGGCCAGCAGGCTAATGATCTCCCAGTCGCGCTTCACATTTCCCGCCGGAGGGATCGCCTGTTCAAACCGCTGGAACCCGCGGTCGGCGCAGGTGAAGACGCCGCCGTGCTCGCCCCAGGAGGTGGCCGGCAGCAGGACATCGGCCATTTCCGCTGTTTTGGTCATGAAGATGTCCTGCACGACCACGAAGTCCAGCGCCTCGATGCCTTTGCGCACCAGGCCGAGGTCGGCTTCGGTCTGCAGCGGATCTTCGCCCATGATATAATAGGCTTTGATCTCGCCGGTCAGCGCTTTATGCGGCACCTCGGTGATGCGGGTGCCGACCTGGTCGTCCATCAGCGCCGGGTCGATGCCCCAGGCGGCAGCGAATTTCGCCCGCACGGCGGGGTCGGTGACCTCCTGATAGCCGGGGAACAGGTTCGGCAGCACGCCCATATCGCAGGCGCCCTGTACGTTGTTTTGCCCGCGGACCGGCCCCACGCCGACGTTGGGTCGTCCCAGGTTGCCGGTGAGCAGCGCCAGGCTTGCCAGGCCGCGCACCACGTCCACCGCCTGGCCAAACTGGGTGACCCCCATGCCCCACATAATGGTGGCGGATGGGGCGGCGGCGAACATGCGCATCGCCTCCCGGATTTCCCGCGCGCTGACCCCGACAATCCCTTCCACCGCTTCCGGGGCGTAATCCTTCACCGCCTCGCGGTAAGCATCCAGCCCTTCGGTATAGCGTTCGACATAGGTTTTGTTGTACAGCTCCTCCTCCAGCAGCACATAGCCGAAGGCATTTACCAGCGCCATGTTGCTGCCGTTGTTGAGCTGCAGATGACGATCGGCAATGCGCGCGGTTTCAATGCGCCGCGGATCGCAGACGATGATTTTGGCGCCGTTGTCCCGGGCCTTGATTACCCGGCGGGCGACGATGGGATGGGAGTCGGCGCAGTTGTAGCCAAAGACCAGCAGGCACTTCGAGTTTTCGATGTCGCTAATCGAGTTGCTCATCGCCCCGTTGCCCAGCGCCTGCTGTAGCCCGGCGACGGAGGGGCCGTGGCAGACGCGGGCGCAGCAGTCGACGTTATTGGTGTTCAGCACCGCGCGGGCGAACTTTTGCATCACATAGTTGGTTTCGTTGCCGGTGCCGCGCGAGGAGCCGGTGGTCATGATGGCGCGCGGGCCATGCTTCTCTTTGATCTCCCTGAGCTTGCTGGCGGTATAGCGAATCGCCTCCTGCCAGCTGACCGGCGTGAAGGCGCCGCCTTTCTGGTAGCGGATCATCGGTTGTTTAAGACGGGGCGTCAGGAGCTGCGTATCGTTAAGAAAATCCCAGCCGTAGTAGCCTTTCAGGCACAGCTGGTTCTGGTTGGTGACGCCGTCGGCGGCCTCCGCGCGAATGATTTTATTGTTGTCGACAACCAGTTTAAGTTTGCAACCCGCCCCGCAGTAGGGGCACACGCTCGTGATTTTTTTCATCAGTAACAGACCTGTTAACAGTGAACTGAGGATCGCTGTCGCGCCGGGCCCGACGGGCAACGATCGCGGTATCGCCTGGTGGTGATGCAGACGCAGGCCTGTTGCGCTATGCAGGTCTTGTGCCAGAATTTAAACCCTTGATCTGTATTGAAAAATGAAAAGAGATTGATGACGGGAGCATGACCTCGTCACTAATGACGATGACGCAGAGCGCCGACGTCAGACGCTCTGCGGGAGTAAAACGCGGCTAGGCGAGAGGGCGGCAGCGGTCGAAGTGCGATTCGCTCAGGCCGACGTCGCGCGCGGCGGCGCAGATAGCCTGCCAGCTGCCGGCATCCAGCGGGATCCCCTGCGCCAGCCGCGCTTCGCGGTTGGCGGCCTCCCATTCGCCGGGCGCCAGCACCGGGGCATCGGCATCGTGCGGCGACTGCTTACACCATGCGATAAAGGCCTCCGTCTGTGCCTGGCTGTCCGGGGCATCGAACGCGTCCGGGCGCAGGATCACCGTAGTCATGCAGTTAAAGATGGCGTCGACGCTGGTCTGCAGGCTCTCCTGATGGGTGGTTTGCCCGCCGGAGAGCGCGCCGCCGAGCACTTCGCACAGCGTCGCCAGGGCATAGCCTTTGTGCTGGGCGAAGGTGAGCAGGGCGCCCAGCGGCGAGGTCTGCATCACCGCCGGGTCGGTAGTGGGTCGACCCTCGGCGTCAATCAGGCAGCCGGGGGCCACGGCTTCGCCTTTATGCCAGGCGACGCGGGTTTTACCAAAGGCGATGGCGCTGGTGGCGTAGTCCAGCAGCAGCGGCGGATGGCCCGCGCGGGGAAACACCACGCACAGCGGGTTGGTGCCGAAGCGGCTGTCCTTCCCGCGGAACGGGGCGACCATCGGGTCGCCGATGACGCTGACGAAGTGAATGGAGATCAGCCCGGCGGCGGCGCACTGTTCGGCCCAGTAGCCGATGCGACCGACGTGATGCGCATTGCGCAGGGCGATAGCCGCCATACCATGCTGCTTCGCCTTTTCAATGCCTAACTGCATCGCTTCGTGGGCGACCACCTGGCCGAAGCCGGCGTTGCCGTCGAGGGTGACCACGGCGCCGGCGTCTTTGGTCACCGTGGCGTGGCGGTTGAGCTGCAGAAAACCACCGGCGTGGGATTTGACGTAGCTGGGGATCATCCCGACGCCGTGGGAGTCATGCCCGGCAAGATTGGCGGCGATCAGATGGTCCGCGACGAGGGTGGCTTCCCCTGGGGTACTGCCGAGATGGGTAAACAGTGAGACGACAAACTGATGCAGATCCGTCGCCAGAAAGCGGTGTCCTGTAGGCACTGATTCTCTCCTGTAGTCTGTTGTTATTTTGTTATGTTTGCCGTTTTATGCTGCGCCGCCCGGCGCAGAAGGTCAAGGGCGGCGTCTCCCGGCGACATGCCGCTGCGCCAGCGCCTGCGCATACGACAGACGATAAAAAACCGGGCCGGGATCGCGTTTTAATTAACGCCATAAACACCACATTTTTAAATTCTGCCAGTGTCACAAAAGCCAGAAAAAAGCCATCCCCGTCGTTGCAAGGGGAGCTGATACCACTATATGTTAAATTTGTGTTTATTAATTGATGATTAAAGGTTGGTATCATGTATAAGAAAATAAGTGGTTTAGTGGTTTCACTGACGGCCGTTTTCGCCTGTGCCGCCTGGGCGGAGGTGCCTGCGGGCTATCCCGCGGATTATCAAAAAACGATTGATGCCGCCGTAAAAGAGGGCAAGGTGGTGATCTATTCCACGACCGATACCAAAGCGGCCGGGCCGTTAATTAAGGGATTTGAAGCGCAATACCCGGGCGTCAAAGTCGAATATAACGACATGAACAGTACTGAGCTGTATAACCGCTATATCAGCGAACAGGCCGCCGGGGGCGGCAGCGGGGATGTGGTGTGGAGCTCATCGATGGATACCGCGCTGAAATTAGCCACCGAATACGCCGAACAATATGCCTCGCCGGAGGTGAAGCAATTACCCGACTGGGCGGTCTGGCAGCAAAAAGCCTATGGCACTACCTATGAGCCGGTGGTGTTTATCTATAACAAACGGCTGATCCCGCAGAATGAGGTTCCGGATTCGCATACCGCGCTGGCAAAACTTATCGCCAGCCAGGCCGATAAATTTAAAGGCAAAGTCACCACCTACGATATCGAAAAATCGGGCCTCGGCTTTATGCTGGCGGTACAGGACAGCCAGGCCGACGCGAACTATTTTGCCGACCTGGCGAATATCGCCAAAGGCGGCCTGACGGTGCAGTCTTCCACCGGCACAATGATGGAGCGCGTCTCCTCCGGCGAAAACCTGATCGGCTATAACATTCTTGGCTCTTATGCCGAAGCGCGGGCGAAAAACGATCCCTCTTTAGGTATTGCCTATCCGAAAGATTACGTGCTGGTGCTCTCCCGCGTCTCGTTTATTAGCCAGGAGAGCGAACATCCCAATGCGGCAAAATTGTGGCTCGACTATGTCTTGTCGGAAAAAGGCCAGCAGATCCTCGCCAGCCAGGCGGATATTCCCTCAATTCGTCGCGATATTGCAGGTAAAAATGATATCGATGGTATGACCGCGCTGTTGGGCAAAGCGTTAAAACCGATCCCGGTCAACGAAACGCTGCTCGATTATTTACAGCCGCAAAAACGTCTGCAGTTTATTAAACAATGGCGCAGCGCCGCCGCGAAATAATCCTCCTTTGGGGCATCGCCGATGCCCCTTATTCACACCCGGCGGGTTTATTCACCTGACCGAAGGGATGAACCATGAACGTATTACGCAGAAAGTGGCAGGGGCTGCCGCGCGGCGTGGTGGTGTGCATCACGGCGCTGGTGATTTATGTCCCGCTGTTATTTATTGTGGTGCAGAGTTTTCTCTCGGCACCGTTCTTTTCCCGCTCCAAATCGTGGAGTCTGGAAGCCTTCGCCTTTATTTTTACCGACCCGGATTTTTATCTGGCATTAAGGTCAGGTTTTATTCTGGCCTTTGGCCTGGTGATTATCGCCATTCCGCTGGGCGGTATTTTGGCGTTTCTGATGGTGCGCACCGATTTACCCGGCCGGCGGATCATTGAGCCGCTGATCCTGGTGCCGATCTTCGTCTCGCCGATGGTGCTGGGCTTTGGCTACGTGGTGGCCGCCGGGCCGGTAGGCTTCTTTTCCCAGTGGGCGCAGCAGCTGATCGGCTTTGTGCCGTGGAATATCTACTCGATGTTCAGCATTGTGGTCATCGCCGGCTTAACTCACGTTCCGCATGCCTATCTCTATATCTCTTCGGCGCTGCGCAGCGTCGGCTCCGACGTGGAAGAGGCGGCGCGCACCGTCGGCGCCACGCCGCTGCAGGTGATGACCTCGGTGAGTCTGCCGATGGTGCGGCCATCCATTCTTTACGCCTGCGTGTTGCTCTTTTTCCTCGGTCTGGAAGTCTTCGGTCTGATGCTGGTGCTGGGCGACCCCGAGGGCAACATGGTGCTGGCGACCTATCTCTACAAGCTGACTAACAAGCTCGGCACCCCCTCCTACCATCTGATGGCGGCGGTGGCGGTGGTGCTGATCTGCATCACCATCCCGCTGGTGATGCTCCAGCGGCGGCTGATGCGCACCGCCAACCGCTTTGTCACCATGAAGGGCAAGGCGTCCCAGGCGCGGGCGCTGCCGCTGGGCAAATGGCGCTGGGTGGCCGGGGCGGTGGTGGTGGCCTGGCTGACGGTGACCATCGGCGTACCGCTGCTCGGCGTGGCGCTGCGCGCTTTTATCTCCAACTGGGGCGTCGGCGTGTCGCTGTGGGATGAGCTGTCGCTGGCGACGTTCCACAATATCTGGCAGCAGCCCAACCTGCTGCGGGCGATCGTCAACTCGATGGCTATCGGCATCATCGGCGGCGCGCTGGCGGTGATCTGCTATCTGTTTGTCGGCATCGCCATGCACCGCAAAGCGGACAACGTCACCCGCTTTCTCGACTACAGCGTGCTGGTCCCGCGCGCGGTACCGGGGCTGCTGGCCGGCCTGGCCTTCCTGTGGGTATTCCTGTTTGTACCGATGTGGCTCGATCAGTCGCTGAAGCACGGCTGGCTCTCGGCGCTGCCGGTGGCCGACTGGCTGCGGGAGCACCTTATCGTGCAGCTGCGCGCCCTGCGCAACACCATCTTCAGCGTCTGGCTGGCCTACACCGTGGTGTGGATGGCCTACGGCCTGCGGCTCATCTCCTCGACGCTGCTGCAGGTGGGCCCGGAGCTGGAGGAGGCGGCGCGTAGCACCGGCGCCTCGCGGGGGCAGATCACCCGCCACGTGACCGTTCCGCTGTCGCGCTATGGGCTGATTGGCTCCTGGCTGCTGATGTTCCTGATCTTTGAGCGCGAGTATTCCACCGGCGTCTATCTGCTGTCGCCGGGTACCGAAACCATCGGCTCGATGCTGGTGTCGCTGTGGGCGGCGGGGGCCATCGATATCGTCGCGGCGCTCTCCTTTATCAATATTCTGCTGGTGGTGATTGGCCTGGGTATCGCCCTGCGCTTTGGAGTGAAATTACATGATTGAGTTATCGGTAGAAAATCTGCATCTCACCTATGGCGATAACCCGGTGTTGAAGGGGGTGTCCATGACGCTCGGCCGGGGGGAGGTAGTATCGCTGCTGGGGCCTTCGGGAAGCGGCAAAACCACGCTGCTGCGGGCGGTGGCCGGGCTGGAAAAACCGACGAGCGGACGGATCGCCATCGGCAACCGCACGGTGTACGACGGCACGCCGCGCAGCGAGATCCCGGCCGAAGAGCGTAACCTGGGCCTGGTCTTTCAGTCCTATGCCCTGTGGCCGCACAAAACGGTGTTCGACAATGTGGCCTATCCGTTGAAGCTGCGTAAAGTCGCCGCCGGGGAGATAAAAGAGCGGGTGCAGCGTGTGCTGGATCAGCTGGGGCTGGGGCACCTTGGCAACCGCCATCCGCACCAGCTCTCCGGTGGCCAGCAGCAGCGGGTGGCCATCGGCCGGGCGCTGGTTTACAACCCGCCGGTGATCCTGCTGGATGAACCGCTCTCCAACCTTGACGCCAAGCTGCGCGAAGAGGCGCGGGTGTTTCTGCGCGAGCTGATCATTAAGCTGGGCCTGTCGGCGCTGATGGTCACCCACGATCAGAATGAAGCAATGGCCATCTCCGATCGTATTTTGCTGCTGAACAATGGCGTCATTGAGCAACAGGGGACCCCGCAGGAGATGTACGGCAGCCCGGCGACGCTGTTCGCCGCTGAGTTTATGGGCAGCAATAACCGCCTGCACGGCAAAGTGATGGCGCTGGAGAACGGCAGGGCGCGGATCGAAGGCGCCAGCTGGAGCCTGTGGGGGCGAGCGGGCGAGGGGGTTAGCGTTGGCGAGCCGGCGACGGCGGTGATCCGCGTCGAGCGCCTGCAACTTGACGGCGCCGCGCAGGATAATAGCCTCCAGCTACCGCTGCTGACCAGCATGTACCTCGGCGACCGTTGGGAGTACCTGTTCCGTACCGAAGGCGACGACTTTCCGCTGCGCGCCTACGGAACGGCGCTGCGCGATGCCGAACACTGCCATCTGACGCTCCCGGCGGAGGATGTGTGGATTTTTCCGCAGCGGTAGCCGCCCGTTACCCCGCCAGATGGCACACGGCTTCAATATTGTGTCCGTCTGGCGCAATCACAAACGCGGCGTAGTAACTGGCGTGGTAGTTTGGCCGTAGCCCCGGCGCGCCGTTGTCCTTTCCTCCGGCGGCCAGCGCCGCCTGCCAGAAGGCATCGACCTGCTCGCGGCTGTCGGCGCGAAAGGCAATGTGCAGCGGCGCCGGTTTTTCCGCACTTTGATAGAGGCATAGAGAAGCATCGCCGCTGCCGGCCAGCTCTGCGCCGTAGCTCGGTTCGCCTTCGCCGACCAGCGTTACGCCAAGCGGGGCCAGGGCCTGCAAAAAGAACGCTTTGCTGGCGGCATAGTCGCTAACGCCGAATTTCACATGATCGAACATATCTTCTCTTCTCCTGTGGATGGGATATCACCAGCTGAAGGCGCTAGCCGGACAATAGATACAAGATAGTTAACAACGGTTATTAACTTTTTTAACAGCTCAAAATGTTTAATTATTCCTAATACGAGTATTTACAGACGTTTAATCTGCCATGTACCATAAACAAAAAATAACATTTGTGATACAAGTCACTCTTTTTTGGCGCATGGGTAAGCTCAGCGCGGTGTGAATGCCGCTGGTTTACCGCCTCAAGGTTATGGCAGCACTCTTCTCACGATGACAGACCGGTGAATTTCTCTCCGATTTTCCGCGTTTCGTTGAGAATCGTCTACTATCCAAACGATAACCCTATAAATGATATCGCCTCTGGCGATGTTTTATCCGACTTGCCGGGCCGGGCCAGACGCTAAGCGGTTTAAAAGCGCAATGGTATCGGTTCCAGCACGACATTCACTGGTTTTGTCAGCGACAAAAACAGTAATTTTCAATGACAGGAATGTGATGATGTCGAGCGAGAAAACCAACAATTCCAGGCGTGATTTCCTGGTGAAATCGATGGCGCTGATCCCGACGGTGGTGATCGGCGGCGCGGGAGCAGGGGCTATTGGCGTGGCCACCAGCGCGACCGCGCAGGCGGCCCCCGCTTCAGAGCCAGCCTCCGGGAACACCGCGGCGGCCAGCGACTGGAAGCCGCAGTTCTTCAACGATCGTGAGTGGGCGTTTATCAACGCCGCCGTCGCTCGCTTAATCCCGGCGGATGAACTCGGTCCCGGTGCCAAAGAGGCCGGCGTCCCGGAGTTTATCGACCGCCAGCTCAATACCCCTTACGCCACCGGCTCCATCTGGTATATGCAGGGGCCCTTCAATCCCGACGTGCCGAAAGAGATGGGTTATCAGCTGCCGTTGGTGCCCAAACAGATCTATAACCTCGGGATCGCCGACGCCGAGGCGTGGTGTCAGGACAAATATCATAAAACCTTCGCTGAACTGAGCAGCGAGCAGCAGGACGAGGCGCTCGGCCTGTGGGAATCGGGTAAAGCCGAGTTCAAACAGCTGCCGGCCTCGCTGTTCTTCACCTATCTGCTGCAAAACACCCGCGAAGGGTTCTTCAGCGACCCGATCCATGGCGGCAATAAAGGCATGGTCGGCTGGACGCTGATTAATTTTCCCGGCGCGCGCGCCGACTTTATGGACTGGGTTGAACGGGGCGAACGCTACCCCTTCCCGCCGGTATCAATTAATGGGGAGAGGGCGTAATCATGGCCACCGTATTGAAAAAAACCGATGTCGCGATCGTCGGCTTCGGCTGGGTTGGGGCGATCATGGCCAAAGAGCTGACCGAAGCGGGCCTCAACGTCGTCGCGCTGGAGCGCGGCCCGATGCGCGACACCTGGCCGGACGGCGCCTATCCGCAGGTGATTGATGAGCTGACCTACAACATCCGCCGCAAGCTGTTCCAGGATCTATCGAAAAGCACCGTCACCATCCGGCATAACACCAGCCAACAGGCGGTGCCCTATCGCCAGCTGGCGGCCTTCCTGCCGGGTACCGGCGTGGGCGGCGCCGGGCTGCACTGGTCCGGCGTCCATTTCCGCGTCGATCCCATTGAGCTGCGGATGCGCAGCCACTATGAAGAACGCTACGGCAAAAACTTCATCCCCCAGGATATGATCATCCAGGATTTCGGCGTCACCTACGACGAGCTGGAACCGTTCTTCGATAAAGCGGAAAAAGTATTCGGTACCTCCGGGACCGCCTGGTCGATCAAAGGCAAGGTCGTCGGCAAAGGCCGCGGCGGCAACGCCTTCGCCCCGGACCGCTCGGACGACTTCCCGCTGCCGGCGCAGAAAAACACCTGGTCGGCGCAGCTGTTTGAAAAAGCGGCGCTGGAAGTGGGGTATCACCCCTATAACCTGCCGTCGGCCAACACCTCCGACTCCTATACCAACCCCTACGGCGCGCAGATGGGCCCGTGCAACTTCTGCGGTTTCTGCAGCGGCTACGCCTGCTACATGTACTCTAAAGCCTCGCCGAACGTGAACATTCTGCCGGCGCTGCGCCAGGAAAAACGCTTTGAGCTGCGGACCAACGCCAACGTGCTGAAGGTCAACCTGACCGACGACAAATCCCGCGCCACCGGCGTGACCTACGTCGACGGCCAGGGGCGCGAAATGGAACAGCCGGCGGACCTGGTGATTATCGGCGCCTTCCAGTTCCACAACGTGCACCTGATGCTGCTCTCCGGGATCGGCAAACCGTACAATCCGGAGACCGGCGAAGGGGTGGTGGGGCGTAACTTCGCCTACCAGAACATGACCACCATCAAGGCCATTTTCGACAAAGACACCTATACCAATCCGTTTATCGGCGCGGGCGGCAACGGCGTCGGCGTCGACGACTTCAACGCCGACAACTTCGACCACGGCGCGGCGGGCTTTGTCGGCGGTTCGCCGTTCTGGGTCAACCAGGCCGGGACCAAGCCCATCTCCGGTTTCCCGGTACCGCCGGGCACCCCGGCGTGGGGCAGCAAGTGGAAAGCGGCGGTGGCCGACACCTACACCCATCACCTGTCGATGGATGCCCACGGCGCGCACCAGTCCTATCGGCAGAACTACCTCGATCTTGATCCGAACTACAAAAACGTCTTCGGCCAGCCGCTGCTGCGCATGACCTTCGACTGGCAGGAAAACGACATCAAGATGGCGCAGTTTATGTTCGATAAGATGGCGCCGATCGCCAAAGCGATGAAGCCGAAATATATCCTCGGCAGCCCGAAAAACGCCAACAGCCACTTTGATACCACCACCTACCAGACCACCCATATGAACGGTGGGGCGGTGATGGGGGAAGATCCGAAAACCAGCGCCGTGAACCGTTATCTGCAAAGCTGGGACGTGCATAACGTCTTCGTCATCGGCGCCTCCGCGTTCCCGCAGGGGCTGGGCTACAACCCAACCGGCACGGTGGCCGCGCTGGCCTACTGGTCAGCGAAGGCGATCCGTGAGCAGTATCTGAAAAATCCGGGTCCCCTGGTGCAGGCATAAAGGAAGGCAGATGATGAAAATGCAATGGTTATCGGCCCTGGTGCTTGGGGCATTGAGCTGCGCGGCTTTTGCCGAAGAGGCGCCTGCGGACAGCAATCTGATTAAGCAGGGGGAGTATCTGGCGCGGGCGGGGGACTGTGTCGCCTGCCACACCAACGGCAAAGCGGGGAAACCTTTCGCCGGCGGTTTGCCGATGGAGACGCCGATCGGCACCATCTACTCCACCAATATCACGCCGGATAAAGAACACGGCATTGGCGGGTACACCTTCGAAGAGTTCGACGACGCGGTGCGCAAGGGCGTGCGGAAAGACGGTTCCACGCTCTATCCGGCGATGCCGTATCCCTCGTTCGCGCGGATCAGCGAAGCGGACATGCGCGCCATGTACGCCTACTTTATGCACGGCGTGGAGCCGGTGAATGTCGCCAACAAGGACACCGACATCCCATGGCCGCTGTCGATGCGCTGGCCGCTGGCGTTCTGGCGCGGCATCTTCGCCCCGACTCCGAGCGACTTTGTCGCCAACCCGCAGGTTGACCCGGTGCTGGAGCGCGGCCGCTATCTGGTGGAAGGCCTGGGCCACTGCGGCGCCTGTCATACCCCGCGTAGCCTGACGATGCAGGAAAAAGCGCTCAGCGAAAGCGAAGGCGATGATTACCTGGCGGGCAGCAATGCGCCGATTGACGGCTGGGTCGCCTCCAGCCTGCGCGGCGAAAACCGCGACGGTCTGGGGACCTGGAGCGAAGCCGAGCTGGCCGAGTTCCTCAAAACCGGACGCAACGATAAATCGGTGGTCTTCGGCGGCATGAGCGATGTGGTGGAGCATAGTCTGCAGTATCTCTCTGATGATGACATCACCGCCATCGCTCGCTACCTGAAGTCGCTCCCGCCGCGCGGCGGCAAACAGACCCCAGCCCCGGTGGAAGACAGCGTGGCGAAAGATCTGTGGAAGGGTAACGACAGCAAAACCGGCGCCGCGCTGTACGTCGATAACTGCGCCGCCTGCCACCGTACCGACGGCGCGGGCTATAAACGCGCCTTCCCGTCGCTGAAGGGCAACCCGGTGGTACAGACGGAAGATGCCACTTCGCTTATCCACATCGTTCTGACCGGGAGCACCACGCCGGCGGTGAAAGATGCGGTCTCCAACCTGACCATGCCGTCGTTCGGCTGGCGCCTGGACGACCAGCAGGTGGCCGATGTGGTCAATTTCATCCGCACCAGCTGGGGCAACAACGCGCCGGCGGTCAGCGCCAGCGATGTGGCGAAGGTGCGTAAGGAGACCGCGGCGCACGATGAGAAGGCGTTAGGCAACGCCGATATCTCGAAGCTGCCGGGGGCCGGACAGTAACCGTCAGGGTTGCGTCGCCCGCGCGGCGCAACCCATACTTAGCGACGACGTAAAATACTGTCTGAATCAAGGAGTTTGCCTTCATGCTGCATGCAGAGCGACTGACCTGCATCGTTGACGATCGACCGCTGTTTGCGGCGCTGACGCTGTCCCTCGCTGCCGGCGAGCTGCTGCAGGTCGCCGGTGATAACGGCGCGGGGAAAACCTCGCTGCTGCGGATCCTCTGCGGCCTGGCGCGCCCGGAAAGCGGGGTGGTGAGCTGGCAGGGCCTGCCGCTGGCGAAGGTCCGGGAGTCATTTCACCGTCAGCTGCTGTGGCTGGGCCATAAACCCGGCGTTAACGCGGCGCTGACCGCCGATGAAAACCTGCGTTTCTTCTTTCCGGCCAGCCGCCTTCAGCAGCGGGAAAGCGCCCTCGCCGCCGTCGGCCTGGCGGGCTATGAAGATCTCCCCTTGAGCCAGCTCTCCGCCGGGCAGCAGCGTCGGGTGGCGCTCACCCGCCTGTGGTTAACCGACGCGCCGCTGTGGATCCTCGATGAGCCGTTCACCGCCCTCGACGCCACGGCGATGGAAACCCTGACCCGTCGCCTGGAGCAGCACGCCCGGCAGGGGGGATGCGCCATCCTCACCACCCACCAGCCGCTGCGGCCGCTGGGCTGTCCGTTGCGCACCCTGCGCCTCGGCGGCGACGCTGGAGGCGGGCAATGATGTGTGCGCTGTTGGCCCGGGAACTGCGCCTGGCGTGGCGCAGCGGGGCGGAGATCCTCAATCCGCTCTGGTTCTTTCTGATCGTCATCACCCTGTTTCCGTTCGGCGTCGGCGCCGCGCCGCAGCTGCTGGCGCAGATTGCGCCGGGCGTGGTGTGGGTCGCCGCGCTGCTGGCGGCGCTGCTGGTGATGGATCGGTTGTTTCGCGACGACTGGCAGGACGGTTCCCTGGAGCAACTGATGCTCCTGCCGACGCCGCTGGTGGCGGTGGTGCTGGTGAAGGTGGTTGCCCACTGGATGATGAGCGGCCTGCCGCTGCTGATCGTCTCGCCGCTGGCGGCGCTGCTGCTGGGGATGAGTCTGCATGACGCCGGTGTGCTGGCGCTGACCTTGCTGCTCGGCACCCCGACGCTCAGTTTTCTCGGCGCGGTGGGGGTTGGCCTGACGGTCGGCCTGAAGCGCGGCGGCGTCCTGCTGAGCCTGCTGGTGCTGCCGCTGGCGGTGCCGCTGCTGATTTTCGCCACCGCGGCCTGCCAGGCGGCGGCCGCCGGGCTCCCGGTCAGCGGCTATCTGGCGATGCTGGCGGCGTTCTTAACCGCCAGCGCCACCCTGTGTCCGTTCGCCACCGCCGCTGCGCTGCGGCTGACCGTGCGATAACTCGCTGCGCCTGCGGGCGCGGCCATCATAACCGTGTGAGTAAGCGTCTATGTGGAAAGCGTTACATCAACTGGCGATCCCCGAGCGGCTGTACCGCCTGTGCGGATGCTGGATCCCCTGGCTGGCGGCGTTGAGCGCGCTGTTGCTGGTCATCGGCCTGGGGTGGGGCTTTGGCTTCGCCCCCGCGGACTATCAGCAGGGGGAAAGCTACCGGATCATGTACCTTCACGTCCCGGCGGCGACGTGGTCGATGGGGCTGTACCTGGCGATGGCCGTCGCGGCCTTCGTCGGGGTGGTCTGGCAGATCAAAATGGCCGATCTGGCGATCGCCGCCCTGGCGCCGGTGGGGGCGGTCTGCACCCTGGTGGCGCTGGTCAGCGGCGCGGCATGGGGCAAGCCGATGTGGGGGACCTGGTGGATCTGGGACGCCCGCCTGACCTCAGAGCTGGTGCTACTGTTTCTGTATGCCGGGGTCATCGCCCTGTGGCACGCCTTTGACGACCGGCGGCTGGCCGGGCGCGCGGCGGGGATCCTCGTGCTGGTCGGGGTGGTCAATCTGCCCATCATTCATTACTCGGTCTACTGGTGGAACACCCTGCACCAGGGCTCGACCAACCTGCAGCAAACCATCGACCCAAGCATGCGTCTGCCGCTGCGGATCTGCATCTTTGCCTTCCTCACGCTGTCGGTCACCCTGACCCTGATGCGCCTGCGTAACCTGATCCTGCAACTGGAGCGCCGTCGACCGTGGGTGGTGGCGCTGGTGAATAAAGGAGCCGCCCGATGAGCCCCGCCTTTTCGTCTTTCGCCGCCTTCCTGAATATGGGCGGCTATGCCGTGTACGTCTGGCTGGCGGTGGCCGTGGCCGTCGCCGCCTTTGGCCTGCTGACGGTGCATACCCTGTGGGCGCGGCGGGCGCTGTTCCATGAGGTGCGACGCCAGCAGGCGCGCGAGCGGCGGATCGCTGCCGCCCGCGAACATGACAAGGAGGCCGCGGATGCAAGCGCGTCGTAAAACCCGGCTATATATCGTGCTGGCGGTGCTCGCCGGCCTCGGGCTAACCGTCAGCCTGACGCTGTACGCCCTGAGTAGCAATATCGATCTGTTCTACACCCCGGGGGAAATTATCTACGGCAAAACGGAAACCCGGGCGCTGCCCCATACCGGGCAGCACCTGCGGGTGGGAGGCTACGTTCAGCCGGGCTCCCTGCAGCGCGACCCGCAAACCCTCGACGTGCGCTTTAAGCTGTATGACGCCCGCGGGGTGGTGGACGTCAGCTATAAGGGCATTTTGCCGGACCTGTTTCGTGAAGGGCAGGGCGTGGTGGCCCAGGGCGTACTGGACGGCGAGCGGCATATTACCGCCCAGCAGGTGCTGGCCAAACATGATGAAAATTACACGCCGCCGGAGGTGAAAAACGCCATGACGCCGGAGAAAACGGGGGCGCAGCCATGATGCCGGAACTGGGCAACTTTTTATTGTGTCTGGCGGCGGGGCTGGCGCTGCTCCTGAGCGTTTATCCCCTGTGGGGCGCGGCGCGGCAGGATCGGCGGCTGATGGCCCTGGCCCGGCCGCTGGCCTGTGGGCTATTCGCCTGTATCGGCGGCGCCTTCCTGCTGCTGGTGCACGCCTTTGTGGTCAATGACTTTACCGTCCGCTACGTGGCGGAAAACTCCAACAGCGCGCTGCCGGTGTGGTATCGGGTGGCGGCAACCTGGGGGGCGCACGAGGGCTCACTGCTGCTGTGGGTTCTGCTGCTCAGCGTCTGGACCTTTGCCGTCGCCATCTTCAGCCGCCGGATGCCGCTCGACGCCGTCGCCCGGGTGCTGGCGGTGATGGGGATGATCGCCTTTGGTTTCCTGCTGTTTATCCTCTTCACCTCCAATCCGTTCAGCCGCGGCCTGCCGCAGTACCCCATTGATGGTCGCGACCTCAATCCGCTACTGCAGGATATCGGCATGATTTTCCATCCGCCGATCCTCTATATGGGTTACGTCGGCTTCTCGGTGGCCTTTGCCTTCGCCATCGCCTCGCTGCTGGCGGGCCGGCTGGATACTGCCTGGGCGCGCTGGTCGCGTCCCTGGACCCAGGCGGCATGGATGTTCCTCACTCTCGGCATCGCGCTGGGCTCGGCGTGGGCATACTACGAACTGGGCTGGGGCGGCTGGTGGTTCTGGGACCCGGTGGAAAACGCCTCGTTTATGCCGTGGCTGGTGGGAACCGCGCTGCTGCACTCCCTGGCGGTGACCGAAAAGCGGGGCAGCTTCCGCGCCTGGACGGTGCTGCTGGCCATCGCCGCCTTCTCCCTGTGCCTGCTGGGCACCTTCCTGGTGCGCTCCGGGGTGCTGGTTTCGGTGCATGCCTTCGCCTCGGATCCGTCGCGCGGGCTGTTTATTCTGGTACTGCTGATTGTCGCCATCGGCGGATCGCTGCTGCTGTACGCCCTGAAGGGTGGCCGGGTGCGGGCGCGGGTGGAACATACGCTGTGGTCGCGCGAGTCGTTCCTGCTTGGCAACAATATCTTGCTGATGGCCGCGATGCTGGTGGTGCTCCTCGGAACGCTGCTGCCGCTGGTGCATAAAGAGCTGGGCCTCGGCAGCATCTCCATCGGCGAGCCGTTCTTCAATACCATGTTCACCGCCCTGATGGCGCCGTTTGCGCTGCTGCTGGGGCTGGGACCGCTGATCCGCTGGCGGCGCGATGACGTCGCCAGGCAGATTAAGCGCCTGATTATCGCTCTGCTGGTGACGTTGTCACTTTCTCTGGCGCTGCCGTGGCTGCTGCAGGACCGTATCACCGCCATGGCGGTCATAGGCCTGATGATGGCCCTGTGGGTGCTGATCTTCGCCCTGCTGGAGGTTCACGAACGGGCCACCCACCGCCACGGTTTCTGGCGCGGCCTGCGCGCCCTGACCCGCAGCCAGTGGGGGATGGTGCTCGGTCACGTCGGCGTGGCGGTGACCGTTATCGGCATCACTTTCAGCCAGAACTACAGCGTGGAGCGCGATGTACGGATGCGTCCCGGCGACAGCATCGATATCCACCGCTATCACTTTGTGTTTAACGGCGTGCGCAATATCGTCGGCCCCAACTGGACCGGCGGCGAAGGCATTATCGCCGTGACCCGCAACGGCCGCCCGGAAGCGACGCTGTATGCTGAGAAGCGCTTTTACACCGCCAGCCGGATGATGATGACCGAGGCGGCGATCAGCGGCGGGCTGACCCGCGATCTGTACGCCGCGCTGGGGGAAGAGCTGAGCGACGGCAGCTGGGCGGTGCGTCTGTACTATAAACCGTTCGTTCGCTGGATCTGGTACGGCGGGGTGCTGATGGCCCTCGGCGGTCTGTGCTGCATGCTCGACCCGCGCTACCGGATGCGTAAGAAGCTGCAGGAGGCCTCATGAACCGGAAGCTACTGTTTATCCCGCTGGTGCTGTTTCTGGCGCTGGCCGCCGCGCTGTTCTGGCAGCTGATGCGCAACGCCGATGGCGATGACCCGACGACCCTCGAGTCGGCGCTGATTGGCAAACCGCTGCCGGAATTTCGCCTTGAAGCGCTGAATACCCCCGGTCAGACGCTGGACCGACGGACGCTGATTGACGGCAAGCCGCTGCTGCTCAACGTCTGGGCCACCTGGTGTCCAACCTGTCGCGCCGAGCATCAGTTTCTCAACGGCCTGGCGCAGCAGGGCGTGCGGGTGGTGGGGATGAACTACAAAGACGATCGCCAGAAGGCGATGAGCTGGCTGCAGCGCCTGGGTAATCCCTACAGGCTGAGCCTCTACGACGGCAACGGCATGCTTGGTCTGGATCTCGGGGTCTATGGCGCGCCGGAGACGTTTCTCATCGACGGTCAGGGCATTATCCGCTGGCGGCACGCCGGCGACCTGAACGAACGGGTGTGGCGCGAGGAGCTCCAGCCGCTGTGGGATCAATACAACCGGAGGGCGGGTTGATGAGAGGGGTAATGGTCATCCTGCTGGCGCTGATGCTGACCGGCCAGGCGTGGGCCGCCATCGATACCTGGCAGTTTAAGGATGAGGCCCAGGAGCAGGCCTTCCGCGAGATCACCTCCCAACTACGCTGCCCTAAATGCCAGAACAACAGCATCGCCGACTCAAACGCGATGATTGCCGCTGATATGCGGCAGAAGGTGTACGAGCTGATGCAGCAGGGTAAAACGAAAGGGCAGATCGTTGACTATATGGTGGCCCGCTACGGTCATTTTGTCAGCTATGAGCCGCCGCTGACCGCGGGCACGGTGCTGCTGTGGCTGGGACCGGGGTTGTTCGTGCTGGCGGGCGCGGGAGTGATTATCGCCCGCGCCCGCCGTCGCGACATTCCTGACGCGGCACTCACCGCCGAAGAGCGCCAGCGGCTGGCGGCATTATTGCAAGAAGGAAAAGAACGATGAGCCTGTTGGTGGTTATCGTCGCGCTGCTGCTGGCTGGCGCGCTGGGGCTGCTGTACTTCCCGTGGTCGGGCAAAGGGGCGGTAGACCGCGATGCCCTCAACCGCGCCCTGTACCAGTCGCGCCTGCAGGAGCTGGCGCAGGAGCGCGGCGAGGACAACCCGGCGCTGGTCGTCGAGCTGCAGCGCACGCTGCTGACGGATATTCCGCCCCAGGCACAGTCTGGCGAACGGCCGCTACGCCGCTGGGCGCTGCTTCCGGGCGCGCTGCTGCTGGTGGTCCTGAGTCTGGGCCTGTATCTGAAAACCAGCGATATTGGTCAGGTGCTGCTCTGGCAGCAGGCTGAACGACATTTTCCTGCGCTGTTGCAGCAGGTTAAGGACCCGACGGCGGCGCCGCTGCGAATGGATGAGCTGGCGGAGCTGCGGCTTGGCCTGCGCAGCCACCTGCAGGATACTCCGAACGACCTCGCCGGCTGGCAGCTGCTTGGGCGGCTGGGCCTGTTGTTAAACGATGGCGAGACGGCGATCGGCGCCTTTGGCCGGGCGCATGCTCTGGCGGCGGACGACCCGGCAGCGGCTTTCGATTACGCCAGCGCGCTGGTGCGGGCGGGAGATAGCGGTCAGGTTCGGATGGGCGAGCTGCTGCTGCGTGACCTGCATCAGCGGCAGCCGAACAGCCTGCCGGTGCTGGAGATGCTGGCCCTGAGCGCGGTGCGCAATGAAGATTACCCCGAGGCCGTGGCGGCCCTGCAGGCGTTGCTGGCCCGGCTACCGGAAGGGGATGCGCGGCGCGAGGCGATCGTCCGCCAGCTGGCGCAGGCGCAGCAGCAGGCGCAGTAACTGCCCGGCGGCGCTGCGCTTGCGCGGGCCTACGAAGGGCGCGAATAGAGCGCCAAATCGCGGGTAGCCTTTGTAGGCCGGGTAAGCGAAGCGCCACCCGGCAACATGTTGGGCTCGGAGCCTGATTTCTTGCCGGAGACGGTTATCGGTTTTCCTGGTTCTCAGCCCGGGAAAGCGTTTCTCACGCGTGACTTCAGCGTACTCTGTGCTCCCGCTTCGTGGTGCTGCACCTGGTTCTCCGTGGCGCAGGGAGCGTCATGGAACGGCAACGACTGCCGTACGGTTCTCTCTCCCTCCGGAAGAAGGCCTGGGTGAGGGAAAGCACTGCCGGGAAGTCTTTTATGTTATCTGTGGCTTCAGCGTATTTTGCGCTCCCGGTTAATCTTCTGCGTTATGCCTGGCATGGCGCAGGGAGCGCACAGGGGGCGGCCAGTCGCCGCCGCCCCCTGTACCCCCGGGCTCCGGCCAGCAAAATCGCCGCTACGCGGTCCCTTCGACTTATCCCTGCAGGCTTCGGGTCGGGCCGAGGCAGCGTCCGTGCAAAACACGGCCCTCAGCCCGCATCCATGCGGGCTGCCCCGGCCTTCCGGGAACGTCTCAGCGATTTTGAGGCCGCAACACCGGCAGTTTCAGCAACAATGGTGAATAAATTAACGACAAGTCGCACGGACCGTAGGCCGGGTAAGTCGCAGCCGCCACCCGGCACAAAACCGGCTCCGCACCCGCTGCCCTTGCCCGGCGGCGCTACGCTTGCGCGGGCCTACGAAGGGCGCGAATTGAGCGCCAAATCACCGGGTCGGGTAAGGCGTAGCTGCCACCCGGCAAAAATACGGCACCAGAGCGTAGCCCGGATAAGGCGCCATACGCCGCCATCCGGGATTTTCTCTGCTGGCGCTGTCATGCCGCTGACGCGGCTTTCAGAAGCCTCTCGATGTTGTAAGTGTACGAATGCTATTCCAGAATTTCATGTCTGCTGTGTGCCAGGAGCGGACGTTGCCGCCTCACTCAAATTTGATGGGTATGCTTTAGAATTTTTATGGTAGATGTAAATGGTTCGCAGAATAAAACGTACAAGGAAAAGGTATGAAGATCAGACTTGCTGTGCCTGTGGAGGCAGAAGAATGCTGGAACATTCGAAATCAGGCTATACGTTACGGATGTAAGAGTAGTTATGATGATGCGGTTATTGCAGCCTGGACACCGGAAAAAATGCCTGAGAGCTACAGGAACGCCATTGTAGTGAATCCTTTTTTCGTTGTTGCTGCCCCTGATGGCAGACTGTTAGCTACAGGCTATCTTGATCTATCTACAGGAAGTATTGAGGCTGTATTTACGCTACCTCAATATACAGGTAAAGGTTTAGGTAGTCAGATTATTGAAGCCATCAAAAGTGAAGCTCGTGGACGTGGTTTTGAGCAATTGACTTTGTCCTCAACACCTAATGCCCAGACTTTTTATGAGAAACATGGTTTCAAACTTATGCAGGAAAGCATGTATCCCTCTGCCTTGGCGCAGGCTGAACTGCGCTGCATGGAAATGTCTATAAATCTCCTGGGATAGTGGTTCGCTGTCTAATCGCAATGATCAATATGCCCAGTTACCACTGCAGGTAGATCTTAAAAGCTTCAAAATTAACGTCCGCTCTTTGCACCGCCCGGACCTTGCTGAGCATGAATTTCTTCTGTCCTCAAGTGTGGAAGTGGCTAACAACATTCTGTATGAATCGCAATGTGGAGTGTGCCAAAGGAGCCAAGCTGGCAATCAGGCAGAGCATGGGATTACGCTAGGGACTAAGTTAATCAATCCTGCCATCGCAACACTAGATTAGCGTCAAGAAACGCTTTAGATTGCCGACATATACATTTAGCGTTATTCCTGAAAATAAACAAAATGGATTGAGCCGAATGAAAGAACTTTCACTTCTTGTTCCACTGGTGTTTACTGCGCCGGTACAGGCTTCTGAAGTCACGGTAGGTCAGATTTGCAAGGCGGCTTCTGCTGCGATGTTTGGCCGTGACCATAAGATCATGCAACTGGATAAAGTGGAATCAGGTATTGCCTACGTACATTATATCCGACAGAACGATGGCACCCGTTGGGCAATAAAGTGTAAACTTATAGGTGATCAGGTTATGTGGGCATCTGATAACCCTGACAGCACCGGTCGCTGGCGGGATGATCCTGCGGACAGTACAGTCAAATATTCTATTGATGGTAAAAAAATAATTATTACCGAGCTCTATACTGACGGTTCCAGTACCACGAACTCTTATCCCTTGATGCAGCTAAAATGACTTTGACCTGCTCTCCGTTGATTACGACACCTCAATGTTAGTAACGTAGTTGTGGGCGTGGCAAATTTCCGCTCCTCGCTCATGGCGGACCTTTGGCTCATCTGGTTTGTCCGCTCAATGCCAGGAGCAGGAAGAGCTGGCATCACTATGTAACACTCAACGCGGCGCGAGCCAGTCAGTCAGCTAGCGAGTTTTTGTAGGCCGGGTAAGGCGCAGCCGCCACCCGGCAAAAATACGCCACAAGAGCGGCACAACAGCGTAGCCGGGATAAGGCGTCACGCACAGCTATCCGGGATCCTCCCTGCTGGCGCTATGTTCAGCCGCTTCCGGGTTAAGTTCCCCGGTGTCGCAGAAATGACTGAAGAATCTCCCCCTTAGCATCAGCAGCAAGCTGCCGCTAAGCCCGCGGAGAACACCCTCTTAACGTCGCAACCGCGGTAGATCCCGAACACAGAAGTCAAAAAGGATTAGCTGAACGTCTTCAGCGCGGGACGCGAATAAATGCTAATCACTTGAGGGTGTTAGCTCGGTCATGTTCCCCGACGAACCGGATAGCGCTGCTGGCAGCTGGCAAAAGAATCGTTGATATACTCGCTCAGCTCCCACTAGTCCTGATAGCGAAACGACCCCGGGAATGGATGTGGTACGAAGCGCCTGGTAAGTAGGTCAAAGGGATTGCAGCTGAAGACGCGGTATTCACTGATCATTTCATCTGGCAGCCTGTCACTCGCACCGTTGGTAACGTGAAGATTCATGGTTAATTTTGGAATTCGGACGATTTATGCAAGCTATCAGACTATTCACCCTGATTCTGCCATTGTTCCTGGCACTCTGCGCCGGTATACCGGCCAGCGCCAGCACACCTTCAGGCAGCATTTCCTCTGCAAACACAGCAATTACCACTCATGATAATAACGGAAACCTCCTGCCGAATGCTCTGCGGATTCAGTATGATGTTGATTCAGATGGCAGAGTTCAGAATGTAAAGATACTGGAATCGACAACGACTCCGGAGTTTGAACATAAAATCATCGAGAAAATGATGAGTAAATGGCGCTTTGAAAAGGGGAAACCGGGAATAGCTAAAAGAGTAGTCGTCATGAGCCAACCCAAATCAACCGGCGGTCCCGCGAATAAGCAGTAAGCACTTTTGAGGATTAGTCGCCTGACGCATCATCTACGCCGGTAAAGTCCCTTGGGTGCCATGAGCAGACCTTTTAAAGGCTCATAGAAAAAACAAGCGGAGTGTTCGCCTGTTAATTTTACATCCTGGCTTTATTTATAGATTATGGAATTCTATATGTTCTGAAAAGGATCTATCCATGAGTGTCCTCTTTCCACCCAGGCTGGCTCCAGGAGATGTTATTGGTGTAACCGCTCCCTCTGCTGGCGTACCTGAACATCTGCATCCCAGACTGGAACTCGCCATAAAAAACCTAAAGAAAAGAGGTTACCAGGTCCGCGAAGGACGCTGCTTACGCTCGCAGCACAAAAATAAAAGCGCCACTAAATTTTCCCGCGTTGAAGAATTAATGTCTTATCTTACTGACCCAGATATAAAAGCTGTTATGCCACCTTGGGGCGGTGATCTGGCGATGGAATTGCTTGATTTGATTGATTTTGATCTGTTGTCCCGGTCTAAACCAAAATGGTTTGTGGGCTTTTCAGATCTGAGTACACTTCATTTCCCACTGACGACGATATCGGGCTGGGCTACTTTGCATGGGCCAAACCTCATGGATCTTGGCGCTCAAAAGTTAGATGCCACCACTCAGGCCGTATGGGAAATTCTGGAATCGAATCGGGGAACTGTAATCAAACAGTACTCTTCAACAGCATTTCAAGCGGATGAAAATCAATGGGGAACAGCGTCAGACGGAGGTTTCAATCTGACCCAAAAAACACAGTGGAAACGCCTTGATGGTGTTACATCTTCTCTGACATTTAGCGGGAAACTGATCGGCGGCTGCCTCGAAATAATATCCAGGTTAGCAGGTACACCATTCGGGAATGTGCCCTTGTTCAAGGCGAGCAATAGCCCTCAAGGAATAATCCTCTATTTTGAAAATGTGGAAATGGCTCCCTGTGAATTAACACGCGCATTATTTAGCTTACGATTACAGGGTTGGTTTGATAACTTAAATGGTGTTCTTATCGGCAGAAGTGCTGCACCCGACGTAAGCGACCCGACTAAACATAATTATCTGGATGCCCTTAAAGCCGCTTTTGAGAATATTGCCGTGCCCGTACTGTATGATGTTGATATTGGCCACATACCTCCTCAAATATCCCTGGTCAATGGAGCCGATGCGACGGTATTTTTCGCTGAAAATGGTAGCTGGGTAACTCAGCAGTTGTAGATAAGGCAGTATTAATCACAAAGGCGGGCCTTGCTGTTCTTTTGCACTAAAGATCCGCTCTTCGTTCAGAGCGGATCTTCAGTGCAGTTAACTTTTCCGATTCGTGCAAGGAGCGGACAATGGTCCGGATTAATTTCTGTTAATAAAGAAGCAAGTCGGTCCATATACTCTCCATAATTTGCAAAAAATAAATCAACAAACCTCTGTCAGAATTTCCTTTCTGAACCGGAGGTGTTATGAACAAAATAAACTATCAAATCAAATACATTGAATATTTGTTAAGAAAATGCAGAACAATTTTGACTAATGACATTTCATTTCATGCAGACAGGTTAAGAGAAATATCTGGCACATATCCGGATTTACTCAACCCTGTAACGCTTAATGAGAAAATTTGCCATCGCATTTTATTTATCCACAACCCATTTTATACATTGCTTGCTGATAAACTTCTGGTCAGGCAGTATGTTGAGAAACGGACTAATTTAATTAAGCTTATTCCTTTAGTAGGTGTTTATAATAGAGTTGATGATATTGATTTCGACAAACTTCCCTCAAAATTTGTTTTGAAATGCAATCATGATAGTGGTAGCGCGGTCATATGCACGGATAAAACGAATATTGATCCCGCTAAGGTTAAAAGCAAATTAAAACTATCTCTTAAAAAGAACATGTATTATACGACCCGAGAATGGCAGTATAAAAACATACCACCCGTGATCCTATGCGAAATGTATCTGGATCTATTTTCCAGTAAACACCAGAATATAACTCCGGAAATGATAAGAATACATTGCTTTCACGGTGTGGCATGTTTTATCGAGGCCGACTTTACTGACAGCGATGGAAACGAATTCATTAACGTTTATGACAGAGCGTGGAATTTACAACCCTTTCAGATGGAATACCCAAACACGCCATTGCCGGTTGATGAACCAGAATCATTTCATAAATCCGTTATTGCCGCCCAGGACTTAGCAAAAGAAATAGACTACTGCCGCGTCGATCTTATGCTAAAAGGAGATGATATCTATTTCAGCGAAATAACATTAAGTCCCAAAAGAGGCAAACTTAAAATCACCCCATCAATTTGGGACGCAAAACTCGGCAGTATGTGGGATCTGTCTCTTGCTAAAACAGGTTCGATCGAGCCTGTGTATTCATGCCCTTAAACAGGCCATGAGAGTTTGAAAAGTGAGCCATTTTCTGGTGTTAAACTATAGCTAACGTCTCCACCGTGGGCGCACATAATGGCTTTAACTACCGACAACCCTAAACCACAGCCCTCTGGATTAATATTTTTGGCGTATTCTCCTCGCTGAAAAGGCTGGAATAAGGACTTCTGGAGTTCTTCAGGAATTCCAGGTCCTTGGTCCTGAACGATAATAAAATTATCGTTTCCTGTAATACCATTCTTTATTAACAGCGTTTGTGATGTGGAGTATTTTAAGGCATTGTCAAAAAGAACGGTGAGGCACTGAATTATGGGTTGCTATCTACCTGGCTTTACCTTGTGCATTCAATTAATGAAAAAGTAGAATCAACATTACCCTCATCTTTACTGATTCGTGTTTTGATAATCATTACAGCATTATCATTTATTATTCAGAAAAAACCTGGAGTTTTTAAAAACTTCATTGCAATAACATTCGGTCTGGTTTTAGTGTTTATACACACCATCATTGTATTACATCTGCTTTTGAATACTTTTCCAGATATCTATGATTTTGTTTTTTATTATGAATTTTTTTTAATGGTTTTCTTTTGCGGACTACCTTTATGTTTATGTATAAGAATGGTTTGATATTATGCAATGTCAATATGATACATAACCTCAGGAGTGAGTACACATATCCTCCATAAAACATCCATTCACGATTGACATCATCACGTTACACTTAGCACATGGATTTATGACTGCTCTGTTCTGCTGTCTCGTTTCACTTAGGGAAGGTGCGAATAAGCAGGTCATTTCTTCCCAAGCTGACTCGCTGATTAAAATTTCGCGGATCTGGGCCGATTTTTTTCCCGCAAACACATCGAATCAGCCTATTTAGGCTATTTTTTCCACCATTTCTGGCGTTATTTCCGGTTTTTACTGAGATCTCTCCCACTGACGTATCATTTGGTCCACCCGAAACAGGTTGGCCAGGGTGAATAACATCGCCAGTTGGTTATCGTTTTTCAGCAGCCCTTTGTATCTGGCTTTCACGAAGCCGAACTGCCGCTTGATGATGCGAAACGGGTGCTCCACCCTGGCACGGATGCTGGCTTTCATGTATTCGATGTTGATGGCCGTTTTGTTCTTGCGCGGATGCTGCTTCAAGGTTTTTACCTTGCCGGGACGCTCGGCGATCAGCCAGTCCACATCCACCTCGGCCAGCTCCTCGCGCTGTGGCGCTCCTTGGTAGCCGGCATCGGCTGAGACAAATTGCTCCTCTCCATGAAGCAGATTACCCAGCTGATTGAGGTCATGCTCGTTGGCCGCGGTGGTGACTAGGCTGTGGGTCAGGCCACTCTTGGCATCGACACCAATGTGGGCCTTCATGCCAAAGTGCCACTGATTGCCTTTCTTGGTCTGATGCATCTCCGGATCGCGTTGCTGCTCTTTGTTCTTGGTAGAGCTGGGTGCCTCAATGATGGTGGCATCCACCAAAGTGCCTTGGGTCATCATGACGCCTGCTTCGGCCAGCCAGCGATTGATGGTCTTGAACAATTGACGGGCCAGTTGATGCTGCTCGAGCAGGTGGCGGAAATTCATGATGGTGGTGCGATCCGGCAGGGCGCTATCCAGGGATAATCGGGCAAACAGGCGCATGGAGGCGATTTCGTACAGGGCATCTTCCATGGCACCGTCGCTCAGGTTGTACCAATGCTGCATGCAGTGAATACGCAGCATGGTCTCCAGCGGATAGGGCCGTCGGCCATTGCCCGCCTTGGGATAAAACGGCTCGATGACTTCCACCATGTTTTGCCATGGCAGAATCTGCTCCATGCGGGAGAGGAAAATCTCTTTTCGGGTCTGACGGCGCTTAGTGCTGAATTCACTATCGGCGAAGGTGAGTTGATGGCTCATGATGTCCCTCTGGGATGCGCTCCGGATGAATATGATGATCTCATATCAGGAACTTGTTCGCACCTTCCCCAGCAAAAATGAGACATTCTACAGACGGCTGAATAATCGCCTTGAGAAAGAGGTCGATTATGTTAATAAGGCGTCTTTTGGTGCTCTTAAGCGACATTATGACACACTTGCTCGTCTGCGCGTGGTGTTATCCGACAGAGAGGCATGGGGATATTTATCAATAGGCCTTCTGGTTTCTGCTCTCTTTTCCATGACCATTATCAGGATGAGCATGGAATCCGGAATTAATGCCGGACATATTTATTCCGTCATGACCTATATGTGGATGTTTGCAACAAGCCTTGATGACGCACCACAACTTCTTGAGAAATTTTCCCAGCTCAGGGATATCGGTAAACGGGTTTCGACTGACGATGAGACCTCTTTATCAGGAAAACCATGCTGAACTTTTACCCTTTGTATGTTGACTGGAAGTACACCTGATGCCGCACTTTTTCATTGAGCGCCCCATCTTCGCATGGGTTATTGCCCTGTTTATTGTTCTGACGGGACTGTTGTCCATACCTCGTTTACCGGTTGCGCAATACCCTGAAGTTGCGCCACCCGGTATTATCATTTCAGTGAGTTACCCTGGAGCTAGCCCGGAAGTGATGAACACATCCGTCGTGTCTCTGATCGAGCGTGAAATTTCGAGTGTTGACAATTTACTCTATTTTGAATCTTCCAGTGACACGACAGGGATGGCGTCAATTACGGTAACTTTCAAACCCGGCACCGACATCAAACTCGCCCAGATGGATCTGCAAAACCAAATTAAAATTGTGGAATCTCGCCTGCCGCAGTCGGTAAGACAGAATGGGATAAATGTTGAGGCAGCTAATTCCGGTTTTTTAATGATGGTGGGGTTAAAATCGCCAAGCGGAGCCTATCAGGAAGCTGACTTAAGCGATTATTTTGCAAGGAATGTTACTGATGAACTCCGTCGCGTACCTGGTGTAGGTAAAGTCCAGCTTTTTGGCGGAGAAAAGGCACTCCGCATATGGCTGGACCCGATGAAATTACACAGCTATGGGCTCTCTGTTACGGATGTATTAAGCGCCATCAGTCAACAAAACGTGATTGTTTCACCGGGCAGAACCGGAGATGAACCCGCGACGAGCAGTCAAGAGGTGACCTATCCAATAACGGTAAAAGGGCAGCTCTCTTCGGTTGAAGAATTTCGCAATATCACGATTAAATCACAGGTCTCAGCCGCCCGGGTGACACTGGCAGACGTTGCCCGCGTGGAATCCGGGTTGCAAAGTTACGCATTTGGCATCCGTGAAAATGGCGTGCCTGCAACGGCTGCCGCCATTCAGTTGTCTCCTGGCGCAAATGCGATTAGTACTGCGTCGGGTATCCGCGCGCGGTTAACAGAACTGTCCGGTGTGCTTCCCGAGGGAATGACATTCACCGTGCCTTTCGATACGGCTCCATTTGTAAAGCTATCGATATTGAAGGTAGTTGAGACATTTGTTGAAGCCATGGTTCTGGTCTTTTTCGTGATGCTGCTTTTCCTTCACAAGATACGCTGTACGCTTATTCCTGCGATTGTGGCACCCGTGGCGCTGCTCGGCACATTTACCGTAATGCTATTAAGCGGTTATTCCATCAATATTTTAACCATGTTTGGAATGATACTGGCCATAGGGATTATTGTTGACGATGCTATTGTTGTGGTGGAGAACGTCGAACGACTGATGGAAGACAAAAAAATGTCTCCACAGGATGCAACGCGAGAAGCGATGCGTGAAATTACGCCGGCAATCATTGGTATTACGCTGGTGCTCACTGCGGTGTTTATACCAATGGCCTTTGCCAGCGGTTCTGTGGGTATTATTTATCGACAGTTCAGCATTTCGATGGCGATATCCATTTTACTGTCGGCATTCCTGGCGCTGACGTTAACGCCTGCGCTTTGTGCAACCCTGCTCAAACCACATGGTATTCATCAGGGTAAAAGCAGCGTATTTTCAGCGTGGTTTAACGCTCACTTTCATCGCCTGACTTCGTTTTACGCCACTGGTCTGGGATTTGTACTGAAGCGTACTGGCCGTATGATGATGATCTACGCTGCATTATGTTTGGCATTGTTTGCCGGGCTGTCCACCTTACCATCATCATTTTTACCCGATGAAGATCAGGGTTATTTTATGTCCTCAATCCAGCTTCCTTCTGATGCCACGATGCAGCGGACGCTTAAGGTCGTCGATACATTTGAAGAGGAGATCGCCCATCGGCAGGCGGTAGAAAGTAACATTATGATTCTGGGATTTGGTTTTTCAGGGTCAGGCCAAAATTCGGCCATGGCATTCACCACCCTCAAGGACTGGAGACAACGCAAAGGAACCACGGCACAGGAAGAAGCTGACCATATTCGGTCCCAAATGGCAAACGTGCCTGACGCCGTAACGATGAGTCTGCTGCCTCCGGCTATTTCTGATATGGGAACCTCATCCGGGTTCACTTATTATTTACAGGACAGAGGGGGGAAAGGCTATCAGGCACTCAAAAAGGCGGCCGATGAGCTTATTGTACAGGCAAATCATAATCCTCACCTTGCCGATGTCTATATTGATGGACTTGGTGAGGGAACAAGCCTTTCCCTGCATGTCGACAGGGAAAAAGCGGAAGCCATGGGGGTTTCGTTTGATGAAATAAATCAAACCATTTCCGTTGCAGCAGGTTCCAATTATGTTAATGACTATACCAATAATGGTCGGGTTCAGCAGGTTATCGTCCAGGCGGATGCGCCATACCGGATGCAGCCTGAACAACTTTTGGCTTTGTCTGTTAAAAACCGTCTGGGGCAGATGCTTCCGTTATCCACTTTTGTAACGCTTTCGTGGAATGTTGCACCGCAGCAACTGATACGCTATCAGGGATATCCTGCCATACGCATAACCGGCAGTGCCGCACAGGGAAAATCGTCAGGTACCGCAATGGCGGCAATGGACAATCTGGCTAAGCACTTACCACCGGGGTTCGCCGGGGAGTGGGCGGGAAGTTCGTTACAGGAAAAAGAGTCTGCATCACAGCTTCCGGGTCTTATTGTGCTCTCGGTACTGGTGGTATTCATGGTGCTGGCTGCTCTATACGAAAGCTGGTCAGTTCCCTTCGCGGTCATGCTCGTTGTTCCTCTGGGGCTGCTCGGCGCTGTGCTGGCCGTATCCGTTACGAATATGACGAATGACGTCTTTTTCAAAGTGGGTCTGATAACCCTGATTGGACTTTCCGCCAAAAATGCGATTCTGATTATCGAGTTCGCGAGACAATTGATGAAAGAAGGAAAGAGTCTTATTGACGCGACATTGACGGCTGCAAAGCTACGCTTACGGCCAATTCTGATGACTTCTCTGGCTTTCACATTAGGTGTTGTTCCGCTGATGCTTGCCAGTGGAGCCAGCGACAGCACGCAGCATGCGATTGGTACCGGTGTATTCGGCGGGATGATTAGCGGAACGCTACTGGCCATTTTTTTTGTTCCGGTATTTTTCGTGACGATCACACGATTTACAGGCATGCGAAAATACAGACTGGGGAATAGCCGGAACGGCTAATCTCTGCCCTGTGTTCCGGCCAGTTTAAAGCAGACTTCTTGCTGAACTGGCTGGCATTACATTATCAAGGACATTATGACCATCATTACCACTCAAAGATTAATCATTCGCCATTTTAAGGAAGAGGATGCGGCAGCTCTTTTCGATTACCTCTCTTCACCACGTACTCCTTGCTTTAAGGATGAAAAGTTACATTCACTCGCTGAGGCAGAGGTCGACGTGGCTAAACGAGCCTCTGACCCAACACAGTTTGCCGTTTGTCTAAAAGAAACCGATACGTTAATCGGACATCTTTTTGCGGACAATAGCAACGAACCAGACAACAATACCTGGTCAGTAGGCTGGCATTTTAATCAACGTTTTGAACATCAGGGATATGCAAGCGAGTCAGTTGCTGCACTGTTTGATTATTTATTTAAAGTAAAAGGCGCCAGACGTTTGTATGCCTGGGTGGAAGATTATAATTACTCCTCTCAAAAACTATGCGAGCGACTACTTATGCGACGTGAAGGATGTTTTAAAGAATTTGTCTCCTTTGAAAACGAGGAGGGTAAGGCAAGGTATGACGACACATACATCTATGCGTTACTGCATAAAGAATGGACGAAGTAGAGGACGAAGAAAAATGTCCGCTCCTCGCTCATGGCGGACCTTTGGCTCAGTTAACAGTTCGCGCCGTGCCAGAAGCGGATCTCGCTTACTGCCAGGTATCAGTATTTACGGGAAGCAGATCAGCCAGGCTAGGGATATCTATTATTGAGTATTGAACTGAAATCGTATGTCTTGGATTTAAAATCGTTTGCGGGTGGGATATAGGCATTGAGCTTTTTACTGATGCTTGATACTCTCAGAGCACAAGCAGCGACCCAACACCATACTATAAAAGCCACAATAACGACGTATAGAGATTTCAAAATCTCTATACCATCACTCTGTGAAGAACCTCTGTATATCTCAGCACCGATATATAATAGCAACGATATTAACACAAAAGGTATTATCCACTTATGGAATTTATGAGGGTATATATTCCCGTTAGTAATTGTGTACATGCCCTGATAACGCAAGACTGCCTTCAAGGACGGAATCAATGACTGTGCATAATCGGAACTCAAGCATATGATTTTATAAGATAAATGCCAATCTCTATGCAGTCCGAATGACTGTAGGCGGAACTGCTGTTCCGCCTTTGCTAACGGATCGGAGATGGGTACAGAAGAGGTTCTAAGCCATTCGACTGCTTTTATCTGCTCGGAGGATGAGCGTGAAAAAAAGTCTCTGCGATGAAACTGAATATACTTTTTTGTAATCGCTCCAATGATAGTAAGAATGACTGCGGAAACCACTTGGTTACTAAATAGGTCCTTTATTACCGATATCATAGCTTTTCTCCTGCTTATCTAATTTCTAAAAGAGATAATATTTTATTTTTTAAAAGCTAAAGAATTTGGTTCCTCAATTTTATAGCAACTACTGTTCCTTTCAAAAGATCTCAGTCTAAAGAATACTACTTTCTCCGGCAGCAACTCCATTACCTGTGGTTTAACACGTAGCATAAAGTCATCAATGGAGCTATCCCGTTCCCGAACTTCCGCTCCTCGCTCAAATCAGACCTTCATCCCAGTCAGATTGCCCACGTCGTGCCAGAAGCGCAAGTAGGAACGCCAGAAGCCCGCAAATATTGATGCTTCGTTTCCCCGGGATGCTTACACTTACAAACCAAAAAAAAGCCCCTGCGCGAAAGCAGGGGCAAGCCATGTCAGAGCTTTTTTTTATTAGTTAAACACCATCCCGCCGTCGATCAGCAATGACTGACCGGTCATATAATCAGAATCCGGGCTGGCAAGATAGGAGACGCAGGCGGCGACATCTTCCGGCTCGGACAGGCGGCCGAGGGTGATGCGTTTGGCGAACTCGGCGGTACCGTAGCCCAGCGGTTTACCGGCGGCTTCGGACACCTGGCGGTCAATTTCGGCCCACATCGGCGTTTTGACAATCCCCGGGCAGTAGCCGTTGACCGTGATGCCCAGCGGCGCGAGG
This sequence comes from Klebsiella sp. P1927, assembly GCF_018204675.1. Taxonomy (NCBI): domain Bacteria; kingdom Pseudomonadati; phylum Pseudomonadota; class Gammaproteobacteria; order Enterobacterales; family Enterobacteriaceae; genus Klebsiella; species Klebsiella sp. P1927. Next base: position 2,024,386 of record NZ_CP073377.1, read on the forward strand.
TCGCGAGCGGCGGTCTGGGTTAAGCCGCGTACGGCGAATTTACTCGAGCTATATACCGCCAGCTCCGGGTTGCCGACGTGGCCGGCCTGGGAACAGGCGTTGATGATTTTCCCGCCGTGACCCTCTTTCTTAAAGGCCTCGACCGCCGCCTGGATGCCCCAGATCACCCCTTTGACGTTGATATTGTAGACTTTGTCGACAATCTCCGGGGTAATGGACTCGATCGGCGTGGACGGCGCCACGCCGGCGTTGTTGACGATGACGTCGAAGCCGCCCAGCGTTTTGCGCGCCTGTTCGACGGCGGCAAACACCTGATCGCGGTCGGAGACATCCACTTTCACCGCCATGGCGCGGCCGCCGGCCTGGTTGATTTCGGAGGCGACCGCTTTGGCGGTGGCGTCGTTATAATCGGCAATGGCCACGGCAAATCCATCCTTCACCAGACGAAGGGCGATAGCTTTACCAATCCCCTGGCCGGCGCCGGTAACAAGTGCGACTTTTTTCATTTTCCTTTCCTTATTGTGATGACTTACAGAATCTGACTCAGATGCAGCTGGCCCATCAGCAGCGGGTTATCGCGATAATCTACCGGGATGGCCACCACCGCCGGGCCGTCGACGTCCATCGCCGCGTGCAGGGTCGGCTCCAGCGCCTCGGCGCTTTCCACGGCAAACCCTTTCGCGCCGAAGGATTCGGCATAGGCTTTAAAATCCATCGGCCCGAACTCGACGCCGGACAGGCGCTGGTATTTTTTCTCTTCCTGAATGGCCACCATGTTGTAGCCGTTATCGACCCAGATCAGGTGCAGTACGTTGGCTTTCAGGCGGACGGCGGTCTCCAGCTCCATGCTCGACTGCAGGAAGCCGCCGTCGCCGGAGACGGAGACCACTTTGCGCTCAGGATTGACCAGCCAGGCGCCGATGGCCCAGGGCAGGGCGACGCCCATGGTCTGCTGGCCGTTGGAGATCATCACCTGGCGGGCGCGGAAGCTGTACAGGTAGCGGGCAATCCAGATATGGAAGCTGCCCATGTCCACGGTCAACGTGACGTCGCTGTTGACGATGTCCTGCATGGCGCGAACGATGCGCAGGGGATGCAGGGCAAACTGGTTGAGCTGCGCGCCGCGGCGGTCCAGCAGCTCGCGCTGGTGCTGGCGGTCGCGGAGGATCTCCGCCGCCTGCGGGGAGAGCACCAGCCGATGATCGATATTTTGCGCCAGCTTGTTGAGAGTGCCGGCGATATCGCCCACCAGCTCGACATCCGGGGTGTAGTTGCGCTCTTCATAGGCGGGCAGCACGTCGATGTGCACCAGCGTCGCGTTGCCGCTGTTCCACATCGCCGGTTCGTATTCCACCGGGCTGTAGCCGATGCAGATCACCAGGTCGGCGAGCTGCAGCAGACGGTCCCCGGCCTGGTTGTTAAACAGCCCAACCCGGCCGGCGAAGCGAGAGAAGTTATCCTGATTCACCGCTCCGGCGGCCTGATAGGTGCTGGTGACTGGAATATGGCTGGTCTCCAGCAAACGGCGCAGCGCCTTGCTGTTTTCCGGCTGGCTGGCCATCAGGCCGAGCAGGAAGATCGGGTTCTTCGCCTGGGCGATAAGCTTCGCCACCTGGTCGATGGCATCATCCGGCGCGGCGCCCATCTGCGGGGCCCCGCTGGCCGGCAGCACTTTGCCGCTGACCGGGCCATCGACCACATCCTGCGGCAGGCTAACGAACGCGCTGCCCGGCCGGCCCTGCTCGGCCGCGCGGAAGGCGTTGGAGACCACTTCCGCCAGCGCATCCGGCGCCGTCACCTCGACGGCGTATTTGGTTACCGGGCTGAACATCGCCACCGTATCCATACTCTGATGGACCTGTTTGGCTTTATCGGCGCGTTTTACCGCGCCGCCCAGGGCCACCACCGGGTCGCCTTCGCTGTTCGCGGTGGCCATGCCGGTGATCAGGTTAGAACAACCCGGACCGGAGGTGACCAGCGCCACGCCCGCTTTGCCGGTAATACGTCCGACGGCGGCGGCCATAAATGCGGCGTTGGCTTCGTGGCGTACCGGAATAATGCGAATGGAGGAATCCAGCAGTGAATCGAAGACCTTGTCGATTTTAGCGCCGGGGATGCCGAACACCTGGCGTACCCCCTGAGCTTCCAGCTGACTGACGACGAGATCGGCGCCGTGCGCCCACTGGCGTACCGGATACTGTTTGTCCATGTGACCCCCTTAACATTCTACGGAACGGATGGCGGCATCGAGATTATCGGGATGCAGATTAGCCTGCAGGAACGCGCTGTCGGCGGGCAGGTCGATCATCAGCTTGTGAATTTCGCCGAAGGTCAGCACCCCGTGGTCGAGCTGGTAATCCAGCAGGTGACCGCCGCCTTTGCGGTCATCGGTAATAAAATGCTCGTGATACCCGGCGACGTTGATCCCCTGCATATGCTGCGGGGTCCGGAAGCCGACCAGCACCCCTTCGCGCTGGTTAAAGCGGAACACCGGCTGATCGTCGAGGACGTCGGTCATCGCCCGGTACGGCGGTGTCTGGCGCGGCACGGTGCGGGTATGGGCATGGCGGAAATGGCCGTCGATGCGCAGGGCGCAGAACAGGTTGTCAGAGGGGATTTGCTGGTCGATCACCTCGTGCAGTTGCTGGCGGCTCACCGGATGGTCAAAGGTTTTCCGGTACTGCGGCTGGAACCAGGTCATCACCGCGAACGGCGTTTTCTGCTCCGGCTGGGCTTTGCGCGCGCTGCCGTCGGCGCGCAGCTGATAGACCTGACTGCTGAAGGCGATCAGCTCCCCGTCCAGCTCATTAAAGGTGCCGAGGCCGAAATCGCCGTGTTTCAGCAGGTCCGCGATGGTGGTGCTGCCTTCGTAAACCCCGCTCAGCAGGGCGCTCATGAGCGATGTCTGATAGAGCACGCTCTCGGGATGCTGCGCGGAAAACGCCCGCAGGGTTTCGCATAGACTCTCTTCGCAGGTGCATTCAGCAGAATGATTCATATACCACTTCCTCGTTCAACAAATATAAGAAAGGTTAAATAAATGTTGACCCGATTCAGCTCACAGTTCCAATATAGAAACCATGCTGGTTTGAGACGTTTTCGATATGGAACTTCGTTATCTTCGCTATTTTGTCGCCGTCGCCAGGACGCGGCACTTCACCCAGGCCGCCAAGGAGCTGGGTATTTCACAGCCTCCGTTAAGTCAGCAAATTCAGCGGCTTGAGCGCGAAGTGGGGACCCCGCTGTTCCGGCGTTTAACCCGCGGGGTGGAGCTGACGGAAGCGGGAGAGTCTTTCTATGAGGATGCCCGCCAGATCCTCGCCATGAGCGATGCGGCGCTGGAGAAGGCCAAGGGCATTGCGCGCGGGATGAACGGCAGCCTGTCGCTAGGCATTACCAGTTCTGATGCTTTCCATCCGCAAATCTTCACGCTGCTGCACCGTTTTCAGCTCGACCACCCCGGGGTGACCCTGCACCAGATGGAAGACAATATGGCCAATCTGATGACCGCCCTGAGCGAGGCCGAGCTGGATATCGCCTTCGTCCGCCTGCCGTGCGAGAGCAGTAAAGCCTTTAATCTGCGGATTATCGATGAGGAGCCGATGGTTATCGCGCTGCCGCGCGATAATCCGCTGGCGACGCAGCCGACCCTTGCCCTGGAGCAGCTGCGCGACGTGGCGCCGATCCTCTTCCCGCGGGAGGTGGCCCCCGGGCTGTATGAGCTGGTGTATAACAGTTGCCTGCGCGCCGGGATCGATATGGAGCGCGCCTGGCAGTCGTCGCAAATTTCATCGTCGCTGAGCATGGTCAATGCAGGCTTCGGCTTCGCGCTGGTTCCGCAGTCGATGACCTGCATCCAGCAGCCGAACGTCAGCTATCACCCGCTTAGCGGGGCGCCGCTGAAGACCGATATCGCCATCGCCTGGCGGCGCTTCGAGCGCTCGCGTACGGTGAAACGCTTTCTGGCGATGTTCTGATCTTTGCGGCGCCAGCGGCTTACTGCGCCACCCAGCCGCCATCCATGTTCCATGCGGCGCCGCGCACCTGGGCGGCGGCATCGCTGCACAGAAACAGCGCCATTTCGCCCAGCTGCTGCGGGGTGACAAACTCCCCGGAGGGCTGCTTTTCCGCCAGCAGTTGCGCGCTGGCCTGCTCCGGGTCGACCCCCTCGGCGATGCGCTTATCGATCTGCTGCTGCACCAGCGGGGTTAGCACCCAGCCCGGGCAGATGGCGTTGCAGGTGATGCCGCTGCGCGCGGTTTCCAGGGCCACGGTTTTGGTCAGCCCGACCACCGCGTGCTTGGCGGCGACGTAGGCCGATTTCTCTTTCGACGCCACCAGGCCATGCACTGAGGCAATGTTGATGATGCGCCCCCAGTTGCGCTGGCGCATACCCGGCAGCGCCAGGCGGGTGGTGTGGAAGACGCTGGAGAGATTGATGGCGAGAATATCGTTCCATTTGTCCACCGGGAACTGCTCCACCGGGGCCACGTGCTGGATGCCGGCGTTATTGATCACGATATCGACGCCGCCGAAGGTGCTTTCGGCATAGCGCATCATCGCTTCGATCTGCCCGACGTCGCGCAGGTCGGCGTCGTGATAGCCGGGGATCTTGCCCAGCGCGGCGACTTCGGCCCGGGCGTGGCTGCTGTCGCCGAAGCCATTGAGCACCAGCTGGGCGCCTGCCTGCGCCAGCACTTTGGCGATCCCTAAACCGATGCCGCTGGTGGAGCCGGTGACCAGCGCCGTTTTACCGTGTAAGTTCATTTTATTACTCCTTCAATCTGGTATCAGACAATGCCGGTCACATAGAACGTGGCAATGACAAACAGTACCGCGAGGCTTTTGATCACCGTGATGGCGAAAATGCCGCCGTAGGCCTGGCGATGGCTCAGGCCGGTGATCGCCAGCAGGGTGATCACCGCCCCGTTGTGCGGCAGGGTGTCCATGCCGCCGCTGGCCATGGCGGCGACACGGTGCAGTACCTCGAGCGGAATATTGGCGGCGTGGGCGGCGGCGACAAAGGTCTCGGACATCGCCGCCAGGGCGATGCTCATCCCCCCGGAGGCCGAGCCGGTGATCCCGGCCAGCACCGTGACGCAGATCGCCTCGTTTAACAGCGGATTGGGAATGGCCGCGAGGGCTTTTGACAGCACCAGGAAACCCGGCAGGGCGGCGATAACCGCGCCGAAGCCATACTCAGAGGCGGTGTTCATCGCCGCGAGAATAGCCCCGCCCACCGCCGTCCGGCTTCCCTCCGCCAGCCGGCCGCGGATATTGCGATAGCCGCAAACCAGCACCAGCACAATGCCGGAGAGCAGCGCCGCCTGCACCGCCCAGATGGCGGTGATTTTCCCCACTTCGGTGACGACAGGCTTCGCCAGGCCCGGCAGGGTGAGCTCATGGCTGGCGCCGTACCACTGCGGGATCCAGTGGGTGAACAGCAGATTCAGCACCCCCACCAGCAGCAGCGGGGCGATAGCGATTAACGGATGCGGCAGATCGATGTCATCCGGGGTCTCCGGCTCATTTTGCAGGTCGGTCCCATAGCCTTCGCCGCGGGCCTGCGCTTTGCGGCGCTGACGCTCCAGCCACAGCAAACCGAAGATGATAATGAACAGCGAGCCGATAAGCCCCAGCCAGGGGGCCGCCCAGGCGTTGGTGCCGAAGAAGCTGGTGGGAATAATATTCTGGATCTGCGGCGTGCCGGGCAGGGCGTCCATGGTAAACGAGAATGCCCCGAGGGCGACGGTGGCGGGGATCAGCCGTTTGGGGATCCCGCTCTGGCGAAATAGTTCGGCGGCGAAAGGGTAGACGGCAAAGGCCACCACAAACAGCGACACCCCGCCGTAGGTCAGCAGGGCGCACACCAGCACGATCACCGGGATCGCGTGGCGGCGCCCAAGGATGCGGATGGCGGCGGCGACAATCGAACGTGAGAATCCCGACAGCTCAATCAGCTTGCCGAATACCGCGCCCAGCAGAAACACCGGGAAATAGAGCTTCACAAAGCCGACCATTTTTTCCATAAACAGGCCGGTAAAGGCCGGGCCGACCGCGCCCGGGTCGGTGAGGAGCACCGCGCCGAGGGCGGCGATCGGCGCAAAGAGGATCACGCTGTATCCACGGTAGGCTGCCAGCATCAGTAACGCCAGCGCGGCCAGGGCTATTATCACACTCATCACGACGTCTCACTCTCATTGTTATTGTAGGGGTACAGAACGCGATACTAGGGTTTCAGGGCGAAGCGCAGCTGGTGTTCCCGGCGCGACTGGATGCGCTGGTGCCGGGCCTCGTCCCAGCGGTAAAAGCCTTGCCCGCTGCGGGCGCCGGTGTCGCCTCGCGCCACTTTCTCCGCCACCAGCGACATCATCTCCGTGCCGCTGGCCAGCTCCGGCAGCAGGTGCTGGCAGATATCCTGGACTGTCGCCAGGCCGGTCATGTCCGCAGCCTCCAGCGGGCCGACCATCGCATAGCGGCGGCCCAGCGAGGCGCGCATCACCTGGTCCACCACCTCCGGGGAAGCGATGCCGCTGTGGACGATATGCAGTGCTTCGCGCAGCAGGGCGAACTGCAGCCGGTTGCCGACAAAGCCCGGCGCGGCGCGGTTGAGCACCACCGCCTCCAGCGCGCAGGCGGCGCAAAAGCCGCTCACCTCGCGCGCCAGATGAGGCAGCGTGGCGCTCCCGGGCACCACTTCCACCAGCGGGATCAGGTGCGGCGGATGCCAGAAATGAGCGATCAGTAGCCGTTCCGGGAGGCGCATGCCCTGCGCCAGCTGATCCGGCGGCAGGCCGCTGGTGTTGCTGGCGATAATCGCCTCGTCGGCGATCAGCGTTTCCAGCTCGGCGTACAGGGCGTGCTTCAGCGCCAGCCGTTCGGGGATCGCTTCAATCAGCAGCGTGGCATCGGCCAGGGCATTCAGCGTCGGGGTGGGGGTCAGACGGGCCAGCACCGCGTCGCGGTCGGCGGGATCCTGTTGACCGCTGGCCTCCAGCTCGCACAGAATGGCGCTGGCCACTGCCGGAACCTCGGCGAGACGCTGCGGATCGGTGTCATACAGGCGGACGGCGTGACCGTGGCGGGCGAAATGGCAGGCGATACCGACGCCCATCAGTCCCGCGCCGAGTACCGCCAGGCGTGGTGTAAACATAGTGGCTCCTGTTAACGTTGTAGAGTCATGGCGATGCCCTGGCCGCCGCCGACGCACAGGGTTGCCAGCCCTTTGCTGGCGCCCCGGCGCTGCATCTCATGCACCAGGCTGACGAGGATCCGGCAGCCGGAGGCGCCGATGGGATGGCCCAGGGCGATGGCGCCGCCGTTGACGTTGACCTTCTCGCTGTCCCATTCAAGCAGCTGGCCGACGGCCAGCGCCTGGACGGCAAAAGCCTCGTTGGCTTCGATAAGGTCCACCTCGTCCAGCGTCCAGCCGGCGCGCTGCAGCGCCTGGCGGCAGGCGCTCACCGGGCCGATGCCCATCACCGACGGGTCGACCCCGGCGACCGCTGAGCTGACAATGCGCGCCAGCACCGGCAGCCCAAGCTCGCGCGCTTTATCGACGCGCATCAGCAGGACCGCCGCGGCGCCGTCGTTCAGCTACGAGGCATTCCCGGCGGTGACGCTGCCGTCAGCCGGGCGAAACGCCGGGCGCAGCTGGGCCAGCTGCTGCTCGCTGGTCTCCGGGCGCGGTTGCTCATCGTCAGTCACGAATCGCGGCGGCTTTTTGCCCTGCGGGACGCTGACCGGGACGATCTCCTCGCGAAAGCGCCCGGCGGCGATAGCAGCCGCCGCTTTGCGCTGGGAGCTGGCGGCGAAGGCGTCCTGGCGCTCGCGGCTGATGTCGAAGGCGTCGGCGAGGTTCTCGGCGGTAATGCCCATGTGGTAGTCGTTGAAGGCGTCCCACAGGCCGTCCTGGATCATGCTGTCCTGCAGGCTGGCGTGGCCGAAACGCAGGCCGTCGCGGGCGCCATGCATCAGATAGGGAGCATTGCTCATGCTCTCCTGGCCGCCGGCGATAACGATCCCGGCGTCGCCGCAGCGGATCGCCTGCACCGCCTGCTGAACCGCTTTCAGTCCGGAGCCGCACACCAGATTGACGGTGACCGCCGGAGTGTCGACCGGCAGGCCGGCCCGCAGCGCGGTCTGGCGCGCCGGATTCTGCCCGCAGCCGGCGGTAAGCACCTGGCCGAAAATTAGTTCGTCGACCGCTGCGGCAGGCAGCTGGCAGCGTTCAAGCAGGCCGCGCACCACCGCCGCGCCGAGGTCGACGGCGGAAAGAGGGGCGAAGGCGCCGCGAAAGCTGCCTACCGGGGTGCGTACTGCAGCAACAATGGCAATATCGGTCATGGTCTCTCCTTAACTGAAGCGCATTTCGCGCACGTCGTCGGCGACGATCAGCCGTCCCGCCGTTTTACGTATCACCTCGTCGGGGCTGACCCCCGGGGCCACTTCGCGCAGGACAAACGCGCCGTCGACAATCTCCAGCAGGGCCAGGTCGGTGAGTACCCGGCGAATACAGCCCACGCCGGTGAGCGGCAGGGTGCACTGCGGCAGCAGTTTGGATTCGCCGTTTTTTGAGGCGTGGGTCATCACCACGATGATGTTCTGCGCGCCGGCCACCAGGTCCATGGCGCCGCCCATCCCCTTGACCATTTTTCCAGGGATCATCCATGAGGCGATGTTGCCCGCGACGTCGACCTCAAAGGCGCCAAGAACGGTCAGGTCGACGTGGCCGCCGCGGATCATGGCGAACGACTGGGCGGAATCGAAGATCGCCGCCCCGGTTTGCGCGGTGACGGTTTGTTTACCGGCGTTAATCATGTCGGCGTCGATGGTTTCCTCATCGGGAAATTCGCCCATCCCCAGCAGGCCGTTCTCCGACTGGAGCATCACTTCAATGCCGGCGGGAATGTAGTTGGCCACCAGCGTCGGGATACCGATCCCGAGGTTGACGTAGTCGCCGTCGCGCAGCTCCTGGGCGACGCGCATCGCCATTTGTTCACGGGTCAGCATCTCAGTGCCCTCCGGCGCGCAGGGTGCGCTGTTCAATACGTTTTTCGAATTGCCCGACGATCAGCCGGTCGACATAGATCCCCGGAGTATGGATGGCGGAGGGGGGCAGTTCGCCCGGCGGCACAATCTCTTCCACCTCCACCACCGTAATGCGCCCGGCGGTGGCCATCAGCGGGTTGAAATTCTGCGCGGTGTGGCGATAGACCACGTTGCCGTACCAGTCGGCTTTCCAGCCTTTGACCAGCGCGAAATCGCCGCGGATCGCCTCTTCAAGGATGTAGTGTCGGCCGTCGAACTGGCGCACCTCTTTGCCTTCGGCGACCGGGGTGCCATACCCGGTGGCGGTGTAAAAGCCGGGGATGCCAGCGCCGCCGGCGCGGATTTTTTCCGCCAGCGTTCCCTGCGGGGTGAGTTCTACCGCCAGCTCGCCGCTGAGCACCAGCTGTTCAAACAGCGCGTTTTCCCCGACGTAAGAGGCCACCACCTTGCTGACCTGGCGCGACTCCAGCAGCATGCCGAGACCGAAACCGTCGACCCCGCAGTTGTTGGAGACCACCGTCAGCCCCTGCACCTGGCGACGCTGCACCTCGGCGATCAAGTTCTCGGGAATGCCGCACAGGCCGAAGCCGCCGGCGAGCAGCGTCATGCCGTCCGTTAACCCTTCCAGCGCCGCTTCGTAACTGGCGACGCGTTTATCCAGTCCTGCCATCTTGTCTCTCCTGCCTTGCGATAGCCTTATCATTGGCGCAGGCGACTGATTTGATAATTTTGAATTTGTGACTCACTCATTTGGAATTTTAATTAATTTCCTGTTAACTAATTTTTTTCAATTAGTTAACAGGATGAAAAATGAGAATGAGTGTCAAACAGTTACGCGCGTTTTTAGCGGTAGCTCACACTCTGAATTTCGCCCACGCCAGCGAAAGGCTGAATCTGTCGCAGCCAGCTCTCAGCCTGACCATCAAAGGGTTGGAGGAGGCGCTGGGCGGCGCGCTGCTGCAGCGCAGCACCCGCAAAGTGACCCTCACCCAGGAGGGGGAACTCTTTCTGCCGATGGCCCGTCAGCTGCTGGCCGACTGGGATAACGTCGAGGAGGCCATGCGTCAGAGCTTTACCCTGCAGCGGGGTAAAATTTCGGTCGCCGCGATGCCGTCGTTTGCCGCCAACGTTCTGCCGGAGGCGCTGAAAGCCTTCCGCGACCGCTATGCCGGGGTGAACGTTACGGTGCATGACGTGATTAATGAGCAGGTGATCGAGATGGTGCGCGAGGGGCGGGTGGAGATGGGCATCGCTTTCGAGCCATCGCCCAACCACAACCTGCTGTTTACCCCGCTGGCGGTGGACCGCTTCGTGGCGATCGTTCCCCAACAATCCCCGCTGGCGAAGAAAAAGCAGCTCACCTGGCAGGAGCTGTTGACCCTCGACTTTATTACCCTGCAGCGCCCCTCGGCGGTACGCCTGATGCTGGAGGAGGCGCTGGCGCGCAGCGGACGTCAGCTGGATGTGGCGCTGGAGAGTCATCAGCTGGTGACGGTGGGGAGGATGGTGGCCAGCGGCCTGGGGGGCAGCGCGGTGCCGGCGCTGTGTAAAACGCAGATGGCATCGTTGGGCGCCGTCTGCATCCCGCTCAGCGATCCGCCGATTGAGAAGTGCGTCGGCGCGATCCATGCCGGACATCTGCCGCTGTCGAAGGCGGCGCAGGCGCTGCTGGATACGCTGAAAGGGTTTTTACCCACCTGAGGTGTGGGCGTCAAAAAAAACCGGCCTGCTGGCCGGTTTGACAATCAGATTTTACAGGCGTCGCCGCAGTCGTCGTCGGCAACGATCGCCTGGGCTTTTTTGTCCGCTTCTTCCAGACGCTCCGCGTTGCGCTCTTCCGCTTCATCCAGGCCGCTGAAGACCAGGTTGTCGAGATCAATTTCCATAAGTTACCTATCGTTGCTGGTTTTGAATCAGGGTCAAGTATAGGGCATAACCGCCAGCGGTTGTAGCCGCGCTTCGCGCCGAAGGCACAGAGCGTTAAGTCGCTGAGCGGAGGGCGTTACCTACCATAATTCATCGTTGACAGAATAAGTTTAACGACAAATAACGTCGCCAGGATAATTTCCTGCCTAAATATTAAATGAAAGGACAACGAAGGAGTAATTAAGCGTTGACGAAACGCTTTTATGTTAATATGGCCGCGATTATGGATGAATCTATGGATCTTAATCAATGGAACATACTGTTGCAGGCGCCATCAAAGAATGGCGTAAACATAATAAAGTGATCGGTCAGGTCAAAATAAGCTATAAAAAAGTTTTACGAAAATGCAGAGAGCTCTCGCTCGCAGGAGGTAAATACAGAGAATATCAAGGACTTTGTGCGAAATATCAGTGCGCGCGGTTGACCGCGGTGACCAAAGGACTGGTGCCTTTTGAGGATAAACCGTTTAAAGCGTATCTCAATAAACGGCTGTCAAAACGACGCAAACTGGATATTGCCCATGGTTCACTGAATTTCATCGAGAAAACGTTTCACCCTGATGTGCTGCCGCAGCTCTACAATGTCGCGGATTTTGGCCGCGAGATGTTTTCTATTCCCTTGAAAAATGGCGATAAGCTTGACGTTAAGCTGCTGGCCTCGCCGTTTCAGGAGGAAGGGGAGCTGATGCTGCAGCTGTTTCTTGGCGACCGGCGCGTCTATAGCGTCTGTTTTTCCTGCACCGACGATGGCCGCGCTTATATCGGCGGCATCCAGGGCGGGAAAGATATCACCAATGACGAAGTGAAGGTGCTGACTAAAGAGCTGCATGGCGCGCGGCCGAAAAATATCATCATGAGCGTGCTGTATGGTTTGCTGCGATATTTCAACATCTCCACGGTCTACGCCATCGATTCTGATTATCACGTGAAAAGCGATCTGGTGAAAGCCAGTTATTCATCGCTGTGGCTGGAAATGGGCGGTGAGAAACAGGCTCGCGGCTGGTATAAACTGCCGGCGCAAGAGATCAAAAAGAGTATTGAAGAGGTGAAAAGTAAGCACCGGAGCCAGTTTATTAAGCGCGAAGGTCTTAAAGAGCTGATTCAGATTAATATGGCGAACGCCCTGCAGCAAATTACCTTGCCTGCGCGGGTGAATTAACGCCACTCACACGTCAGGCGGGCAGCAGGGGGCTGCTGCCCGCCTGACGATATCCTTTCTTCACTGGCGCGTTTCCAGCCAGATTTCATCCTATCCCAGGGCTTTTGTGGCCGGTCGAAAATGGCGAGGCCGCGCGTCCGGCAAGCAGTGCCAGGAATACATTCCTCAGGTTTCGGCATGGGTACCGGCTTTGACGATCTGTAGCGCGCTGGGGCTCGCCACGCTGCCGCTGGCGGTGACGAACCCCGGATGGACGGTCTCGCCGCTGGCGCTGTCCACCAATGCAATAGGCGACGCGCTATGCAGCACGTGCTGGTGGCCCCATTCCATCAGGGCGAACAGCACCAGCGCCGGGATACTGCTGTGGCTGGTGCCGATGGCCGCCCTGGCGCTAATGCTGGGCTGGGCGCATCCGCTGGCCCAGATGAGCGGGTTCTTTACCAAAGCCGCGCTGATGACTTTCGGCGGGGCGTATGCCGTCCTGCCTTACGTTTACCAGGGGGCGGTGACCCACTATGGCTGGCTGACCGCAGGGCAGATGATGGACGTCCTCGCCCTGGGGGAATCGACCCCCGGACCGTTGATCATGATGGTGACCTTTGTCGGGTTTGTCGGCGGTTACACCAAAGCGGTATTGGGCGTTGATGAAGTGCTGCTGGGGGGCATCGCGGCGGCGTGCCTGGTGACATGGTTTACCTTTTGCCCTCGTTTATCTTTATTCACGCCGGCGGGTCGTTTATTGAAACCACCCATAATAAAGTGGGATTTACCGCGCCGTTGGCCGCCGCCGCAGTAGGGCTTATCGTCCATATGGCGGGACTGTCCGGCGCAGGATGAGGTTGGGCGGCAACGGGCCAGCGACCCGTTAGCGCCCAACCGGACCGGGGACCATCAGGTCGTGGGGCTTTCGCGGGTGGCCCGCGTCAGCGGGTTGCTGTCGAGTTCCAGCTGGTCGCGCAGCGCCCAGCCGCGCAGCTTGCCGGGGTTAAGCAATCCCGCCGGGTCGAGAGACTGTTTCACTGCCACGACGTCGGGACGAATCACGCCCTGTTTGCCGTCCTCAACCTGCAGCACGTGGGGGTTGTTAATCTTGACGTCGTTGTCGCGAAATATCTGCATGATGGCGTTAAGACGTTCGGGCGTGGTATAGCGCACCAGCTGCAGACCGCTGGCGGTGAGATTGCCCTCGATATCGCGCAGGAATTCAATATGGGACATCACCTCCCCGGCGAAGTGCTGCTCCATCTGTAAAATTTGCTGCGGATAGCGCAGCGGATCAAACGCCGTCTGCAGATAGGTCAGCGTATTGTCCACCTTGAGCGCATGCAGGGTGGTGTGGTTCCAGCAGTATTCCATTAACGAGCCGTTGCGCGTCCGGGCCTCCTCGCTGAACTGCCGGATGGCGTTGCTCCCGCGATGGCGCGGTAACAGGCTGGCGCAGAGTCCTTCGCTCTCCTCGGCGATCAGGCTGATAACCGCATGCTGCCCGGTGCGGTAACGATCCTTGAGGTGGCTAAAATAGTCAGCGATCGGCGTGGCCAGCAGCGCCACCTGACGCTTCACCAGCCCCGGCGAGCGGACGCAGGCGTTGGCATAGTTCAGCGCATCGGCGAAATCGTCAAACACGTCCAGACGTTCAATCCACTGGTGCGCAGGCGCCAGCGCCAGCTCAACCTCCAGGATAATGCCGTTGGTGCCGTAGGCGTGATGCAGCAGCAGCGCTTCGGGAGCCGGGACGGTCAGCACGCGGGGGACCGGCTCGACGGTCATCACTTTGACGCTGAGCACATTGCCGGGCGCCGCCAGCGGCCCATAGTTGATGGAGCCGATACCGCCGAACCCGCCGCCGTAGAGACCGCCCAGGCTCGCCAGTCGATAGGTCGATGGCATACAGCGCAGCTCCCAGCCCGTCGGGCGGGCGGCGGTTTCGATGTCCGCCAGGCGAATGCCGGCCTGGGCCCTCACTGTGCCGTTGCCGAGGGCGACGATCTGGTTGAGCCCGGTCATATCCACCAGCAGCCCGCCTTCGAGGGGGACCAGCTGTCCGTAGTTGCCGGTGGCGCTGCCGCGCAGGGTCAGCGGCAGCTGGTGCTGCGCGCAGGCGCAGACCAGCTGGCGCAGCTCCTCTTCATCGCGCGGGCGAACCACCGCGTCCGCCTGTTTCCCCGCCAGTTGCTCGGTGAGTAGCGGACTGAACCAGTGAAAATCGCGGGAGAGCCGTTTGATCTTCGCCGGCTGTAAGGTCCACTCCAGCGCCGGGAGTGCCTGCTGGATCACCGCGATCGCGTGTTGACGCTGTTCATCAGTCATCATTCTTTTTCCTGTTCGTCAGCAGAACATTAATGAGATTGCACGGCTTCGCTTTCATGCCAGGCGCTAAGCGCCCGGCGCGAAACCCAGGACATCACGCCAAACAGCGCGATACCGGCGAGAGAGATCAGCAGCAGCGCGGCAAACATCAGCGGGATATCCAGCTGGTAGCCAGCCTGCAGGATCTGATAGGCCAGTCCGGTATTGGTCCCGCCGGTCCCGGCGACAAACTCCGCCACCACCGCGCCAATCAGCGACAGCCCACTGGAAATACGCAGCGCGCCGAAGAAATAGGGCAGCGCCGAGGGGATACGCAGCCGCACCAGCGTTTGCCAGCGGCTGGCGTGATTGAGGCGAAAATAGCTCAGCAGGCCGGGGGAGACGCTGCGCAGTCCCTGAGTGGTATTGGAGATGATGGGAAACACCGCCATCAGGGTGGCGCACACCACCAGCGAGAGCGTGGCATCCTTCACCCAGATGATGATCAGCGGGGCGATGGCGACGATCGGCGTCACCTGCAAAAACACGATGTAGGGAAACAGGGCGGTTTCCACAAAGCGGTTCTGCACCAGGATAAACGCCACCGCGGCGCCGATGACAATCGACAGCAGAAACGAGATCAGGGTGATCTTGAGGGTGAACAGCAGCGCCAGCAGCAGCGGCGTGAGATGCGTCCACAGGCTTTCCAGCATCACCAGCGGCGACGGCACCAGAAAGGCCGGGATACGGAAATAGCTCACCGCGCCCTGCCACAGGAGCACCATCGCCACCGCGACGAGGGTCGGATAGAGAATTTTGAGAAAACGCGGATGCTGGATCCACGGCGTTGCGGTTGTATTTTTCATATTATGACTCCATACCGGACTGGCTGGCCTGCAACAGACTGTCCTGCAGCTGACGGGCATACAGGGAAAAGGCCGGGCTGACGCGGAACGCCTCGCTGCGCGGGAACGGCTCGCGGATGGGGATATCTTCGACCACCCGTCCGGGACGGGCCGCCATCATGATCACCCGCTGGGAGAGAAACACCGCTTCGTGGATCGAGTGGGTGACGAACACTACCGTCAGGTTTTGCTCCTGCCAGAGACGCAGCAGGTCGCTGTCGAGTTTGTTACGCGTAATTTCATCCAGCGCGCCGAAGGGCTCATCCAT
Organism: Klebsiella sp. P1927; assembly: GCF_018204675.1. Taxonomy (NCBI): domain Bacteria; kingdom Pseudomonadati; phylum Pseudomonadota; class Gammaproteobacteria; order Enterobacterales; family Enterobacteriaceae; genus Klebsiella; species Klebsiella sp. P1927. The sequence continues at coordinate 2,039,983 of NZ_CP073377.1, forward strand.
CAGCAGCAGCTTTGGTCGGGTGACCAGGCCGCGGGCGATGGAGACGCGCATTTGCATGCCGCCGGAGAGTTCGCGCGGCAGGACGTCGGCGAACTTGCCGAGGCCCACCAGCTCAAGGACTTCACTCACCCGGGTATTTCCCTCCGCCCGCGGCACGCCGGCCAGATCCAGCGGCAGCCTGACGTTATTGCGCACGCTGCTCCACGGCATCAGGGTGGCTTCCTGGAAGACGAACGACAGCGGATGCTGGGCCTTTTCCCGACTGTCGCGCCGCCACAGCATCAGCTTGCCGTCGCTGGGCTCCACCAGGCCGGCGACCATCTTCAGCAGGGTGCTTTTACCGCAGCCGGACGGGCCGAGCAGGGTAATAAACTCCCCCTGATTGATGGTCAGGTTGACGGGCAGCAGCGCCCGGGTGCCGTTGCTGTAGATTTTCTCCGCCGACAGCACCTCGATGGCCGGGGTGGCAGCGGCGGGTATAAAGCGGGTATCGCTCATCACGGTCAGTTTCGGGGCGGTATTCATGGCATCACTCCGGCGTCTTTGACCATCTCCAGGGTGTAAGTCTGCTCAAACGGCACCTTGCTGGCGTCGATCAGTTTGTTTTTCACCAGCATGTCCCAGGTTTTCTTCAGCCGCGGCTCGGTGATGATGCCGATGCCGCCGGACTTAGCATCGCCGCCGGTCACCAGCTGGTACTGCTTCATCTGGGCAATGCCAAAGGCGATCTGCTCGGCGCCCATCTGCGGATTCGCTTTACCGATCAGGCTGTTGCCGGGGGCGGGATCCCGCAGGTAGCTTTTCCAGCCTTCCATGGAGGCTTTGACGAAGGCCGCCACCGCCGCCGGACGTTTGCGGATGGTGTCGGCCATACAGATAATCGAGTTGCCGTAGGGCGGGTAGCCCCAGTCGCTGAGCGGATAGACATAGAACGGCTGTCCGCCTTTGGCGACGGAAAACGGCTCCGAGGTCACGTAGCCCTGCTGCACCAGGTTTTTATCGGCGAGGAACGGCTGAACGTTAAAGGTATAGGGGCGCACTTTGCTGCCAGCCAGACCCAGCTCGCTTTTCGCCCACGGCCAGAAGGAGGTATAGGCCTCGGTGGCGAGCAGGAAGGTTTTGTCTTTAAGTTCCGCCGGGTTCTCCACTTTGTCATGGGTGATAAACACCGTCGGCGAGTGCTGGAACACGGTGGCGACGGTCACCGCGTGCACCCCGGCCTGCCAGGTCTCCAGCGCCTGGCCGTTGTCGCCAAGGGTGCAATCCGCCTGACCGGCCGCCATCAGCTGCATGACGTTGATCTGCGGGCCGCCCATTTTAATTTCGACATCGAGACCGGCGTGTTGATACAGCCCGGTGGCCTGGGCCTGGTAAAACCCGCCGTGCTCGGCCTGGGCATACCAGTTGGTGAGAAAGGTAAACTTCTCCGCCGCGAAGCAGGAGGCTGAGGTCGCGAGGGCGGCCACGGTCAGCAGGGTAAAAACGGGCGTCAATCTGGTATTCATCAGGGCTCCCTGGATTCAGCAGCGAAAGAAGGTGGTAGGGACTGCACAAAGCCGTGCCAGTGCTGTTTGCCCCAGGTCGGTTCGCGACGTTCGACCCAGGCCATGCGGTGGATCTCGATGATCGCCTGCGCCCAGCTGGCGGCGAGGGAGTCGAGAAGCCCTTCGCCTTGCTCCCGCGTCGCCGGGGTCGGGTCGCCAATCACCCCGCTGGGGCCAAAGTCATACGACGCCCACGCCGCCGCCGGACGGCCTTTCGACAGGGTTGGGCAGGGGAATTCCGGGGGGAAATTAGCGACGGCCCGTTCCATATGGACGCACTCCGGCGCCAGCGCCAGCATCAGCGCCGTTTCGCTATGCCCGGCGTGCATCGCCATCCGCTGTTCATGCGGGCTGAGAAACTGTTTTTCGCAGTTGGGCACGTTGAACACGTCGTGGGGGATGGCGATGAAATCCCCGTGGCGCAGGCGCATTTCCCGGCAGGCGATCTGCAGGATCTGCGGCTGGCCGCCGTGGCCGTTGATCATCAGCAGCTTGCGAAAACCGGCCCGATAGAGAGATTCGGCGATCTCCAGCAGGGTATGCAGCAGCGTATCGCCGCTAAGGGTCAGGGTGCCGGGAAAATGCAGATGCTCCTCGGACTTACCGTAGACGATTGGCGGAATGGCGTAGGCCGGGATCGTCGCCGGCAGCCTGGCGAGGGCATGGCCCGCCACGCCGGAAGATATCACGCTGTCCACCGAGCAGGGCAAATGCGGGCCGTGCTGTTCGATCGCCCCGGTGGGGAGGACGATAACCGTATTGCTTTTATCCGGCAGGGCGGCCACGTCCGTCCAGCTCAGAAAAGGAAGAAAGCGCGCGGCAGGAATGTAACCGTTAATCATCGCGGTGCCTCGGAGTTAAATGACGGGGGTAACCAGACGGTCGCTTCGACTTCAATCAGTACCGTGGCGTCGGGCAGCATTTCGCTGACCTGCACCACGGTGGAAACGGGCGGCTGGTCGGGGTAAAACAGCTTCCTGACCCGGCTGTAATAGGGAAAATGGTCAAGGTTGCGAAAGTACTGCACCAGTTTGATAACGTCGCTCATTTGCCCTCCCGCGGACGCCACGGTGCGGCGGATGCTCTCCAGGACGTACCAGCTCTGGGCGAGGATCGGGCCCTGTTTCGCATCGGTTGAAAATTCGCCGGTCGCCCCCAGCAGCTCCCGCACCGGCTCAGGCACATCCTGAAAGCCGTTGACGATGGTGCCGGTCAGGGGATTGACCGGAATAATGCCAGAGAGAAAGATAAAATCGCCGGCTCTGCGCCAGGCAGCATACCGCGCCAGCGGCGCCCCGGCGCCTGCTTCAAGACTCATGTGCCATCTCCTCCTGCCACACGCGTCGGTGGGTTAACCTGCCGTGGTTAACCACCAGACGGGCGGCGCTGTTTAAAGGCCAGGTAAAACGGTCGCTACCCGGGAAAATCACCACGCTGGCCGCCGCCCCGACGGCAAAGGGCGCCGCGTCTGCCGGCGAACCGGTTAGCGCCGCGCGATCGCAGATCAGCCGCGACTGCTGGTCGAACAGGTCGCTGAGCTGAGCGCCGAACAGACCGCAGGCCAGGGTGTCCAGCGGGTCGTAGCTCCCCGCCGGGCAGAAGGCATCCTGCACGTTGTCGCAGCCGAGCAGGGTGGCCACGCCGGCGGCCTGCGCCTCGTGCAGCAGAGTGATCCCCCGCTGGCGCGGCGTGCGGCCGAACGTCGCATCCTGCAGCAGCAGGTTGGTCATCGGCAGAGCGATAAGGGTGACGCCGTGCGCCGCCAGCTGGCGCAGGATCGGCGCCGCCTGTTCGTCGCTGCCGGCGGCCAGCGCGCAGCCGTGGCTGCAGCAGATATGTCCGGGAAAAGGGTGGCGGGAGAGATGATCCGCCAGCCAGGTCAGCCCCTGAGACACTTCGCTGAGCTCCTCATCGATATGCAAATCCAGATCCAGATCCCAGCGGGCTGCGCTGCACAGCAGATTTTCCATGGCGGCGGCGTCCCAGTTGGAGGAGTGGATGAAGCCGCCCAGCAGGCAGCGCTCTCCGCTGTTGGCGACCGTCCGGGCGATGGCCTCCGCTTGCGCCAGCTCGCGAAACAAGGGCAGCGGGATCAGCGCCACCCGCTCCAGGGTGATGCCGACGGTATCGAGGCGGGCGATCTCCTGCCAGGCGTCCGGCGCGTCGGCGGTAAACCAGTCGACATGGCTGCGCAAATGGGTCACGCCATTCGCTGCCGCCCGGGCCAGCGCGGCGGACGCCCGACGTTGAATATCCGCCCTGGTCCAGTGTCGGCGATCCTCGTGCATGGCGTGGATTGCCGCCAGCAGCCCGGCCTGCGCCGGACGGCAGCGTTCAATGGTGAATGTCTTGTCCAGATGGGCATGGGGTTCCACCAGGCCGGGGAGCGTCAGGGCTCCCGCCAGGTCCCACAGGCCGGGAGTCGGCTGGTCGGTTGGGGTCAATGCGGCGATCCGGCCGTCGCGAAAGGCCAGGTCCGCCAGCAGCGGTTCACCGTTGGCCTGCGTCGGCCAGCCGTCGGGCAGCACCCAGGCCGGGAGTCGGGCGCGGCTGATACCGGTGAGCGGCGCACAAGAGGAGGGGAGCGTCATCGTCAGTCTCCTCACAGATCCAAAACCAGACCCGGCGATTTCGCCCGCGAACAGCAGAGCGTGATCTGGTCGTTGCCGGCTTTCTCTTCCGCCGTCAGCACGCTGTCCCGGTGTTCGGGGATCCCGTCGAGGACCCCGGTAATACACGACCCGCACATTCCCTGTTCGCAGGAGAGCATTACCTCCACCCCGGCGTGCTGTAATACCTGAGCAATGGTTTGATCCGCGGCGACCTGCAGGCGCTGCCCGCTGGAGGCCAGCTCAATATAAAACGCATTTTTCGCTGCAGTATTATTTTCCGTCGCGGGAGTAAAACGCTCGAAAACGAATTGCGACGGCGACCAGCGATATTCCTCCATGACCGACTGCAGTCGCTGAATAAAACCCTCCGGGCCGCAGGCGACCACTGCGGTATCAGGATCGGGCGTGGTTAAGCAGGCGGGGATCCGCTGGCGAAACGACGCGCCTTCCTCGCTACAGTGGATCGCCACCGTGCCGCCCGCAGCCAGCTGGGTCAGGCGCGGGGAGAAGGCCGTCTGGCGCGCGCTGGCGACATAATAATGCAGCTCCAGCCCCCCCTTTCTGGCGGCAATCGCTTCGGCCATCGCCAGCAACGGCGTGATGCCGATACCGCCGGCAAACAGCAGGTAGCGCCCGGCCTCCGGCAGGGGAAAATGGTTGCGCGGAGGCGAAATGGCGAGCCGATCGCCGGCTTTGAGCTGCTGGTGCAAATAGCGTGAGCCGCCGGTGGAGGTGTCAGTCAGCCTGATGCAAACTTCATAGCCATTGCCGCGGTCAGGCATGCCGCACAGGGAATACTGCCGGGGGCCAATGCCGGGGATAATAATATCGATATGCGCCCCGGCAGAGTAGGTCGGTAATATTTCCCCGGCCGCCGCCTGCAATATTAATGATAGATTTCCCTCTCCGTTGGGGCGTATTTCCCCGACCGAGACCGAAATAAGATCGTGGCTGTGCATTACCGTTTACTCTCCCTCATTCCGCTGTCTGCAGGGCGGCCAGGGGCGGCGAAGAGATAACTCCCCTTCGCGGTGAACTGTCCGGCGTGCAAGAAAATGGGTGAAACGATCGTTTCTCCGCTATGAATGCTACGGTATTGTGATAAAACTGTTGCGTCCAGAGCTTTGATTCGCACAACCCGTTGCAAAAAAGAGAGCACCCAAACCATGTTTGCCTTCTCCCGATTTCTGCTCTATTTCACTGAAGTGGCCCGTCAGGGATCGTTTCGTAAAGCGTCAGAGGCGCTGCATGTGTCGGCGTCTTCCATCGATCGTCAGATTTTGCGCGTGGAACAGGAACTGGCGATGCCGCTCTTCGAGCGCCATCCCACCGGGCTGAGGCTGACCGCCGCCGGGGAGCTGCTCCTGCACGCGGCCAATAACTGGAAAAAGGACTTTACCCGGGTCTGCGAGCAGCTGGACGATCTGCGCGGGTTGCGGCGGGGGCATGTGCGCATCGCCACCATCGATGCCATTAACCGGCATTTCTTTTCGACGATGCTCAAAGAGGTGCATAAACATTATCCCAACATCTCTTTTACATTGACCACCATCAACAATATCCACATCCAGCAGGCGCTGATCTCCGGCGAGGCGGATTTCGGGATCATGCTCAATCCCCAGACCTCTCGTGAACTGCAGGTCCGGGCGTTTGCCGAGATGAATATGGGGATTGTGGTGCCCACCGGCCATCCGCTGGCCAGCCGCAGCGCGGTGCGCTTTAGTCAGTGCCTCGACTACCCCTTTATCCTGCCGTCCGCCCCATTGATGATCAGCGAGCCGGTGGAGGCGCTGGTGAACATCAGCGGCAACGAGGTAAAGGAGGTGGCGGTATCGAATAACATTCACATGATCCGCACCCTGATCAAAGAGCAGATGGGCATCGGCATCCTGTGCCGGCTGGATATTCTCGATGAGATTGAGTCCGGCCAGCTGGCGTTTGTGCCGCTAACCGATCCGCAGCTTAAGCCTTTCACCCTGGCGCTGTGCGTCTCGCCCGCCCGCCAGCTTTCCCTTGCCGCCTCGATGATGTTGAACCAGCTGGAGATGCTCTTCAGTCAGCTGTGAGCGACCAGGCAGGCACTAAAATCATTCATTAACGCACCATTATGGTGCGTTTTTGGTGTGCGTGAATCAAAGGTTGCATGCCCAAGGGCGGCGGCGCAGGCGATTTCTCGCGGCCGCTCGCAGGCGTTTAAATCTGGCATTGTTTTTGTATAGCTGAGTGTGAGTAGAAGCGGTCAGTACGGGTTATCCATACGGGACATTGCTCAGTCACCATGTCGCGGTTCAATGTTGACCGGGATGGGAGGCTGAGCCACATTCGCTCGCTCCCCCTCCCGGCGTAAAGAGGAGAGGGATATGAAAACAGGCGCACGCCTTCCCCGGGGCATACGCTGGCTGGGCCTGATGGCCCTCGGCGGTGTCTCGCTGGCCGTTCAGGCCGAGGAGAAAATCGTTCTGCTGACCTCCTGGTACGCCCAGGCGGAGCAGGGGGGTTATTATCAGGCTCAGGCCACCGGGCTGTACAAAAAATATGGTCTCGACGTCGAGATCCGCTCCGGTGGACCGCAGGTCAACGGCATGCAGTTGCTGTTGTCGAAGCGGGCCGATGTGATCATCGGTTACGACCTGCAGCTGCTGGAAGGCATTCAGCGCGGCTTCCAGGCAAAGGCCATTGCCGCGCCCTTTCAGTACGATCCCCAGGGGCTGCTGACCCATGCCGATGTCACCTCCCTGCAGGGGCTGAAAGACAAAACCCTGCTGGTCTCCAGCTCCGGTCAGGCGACGTGGTGGCCGTGGCTGAAGGCGCAATACCAGCTGAGCGACGCGCAGGTTCGCCCCTATACCTTCAATATTCAACCCTTTGTCGTCGATGACGCTGTCGCCCAGCAGGCCTATGTCAGCTCCGAGGTGTTCCAGGTGCAGAAGGCCGGGGTGAAGGCGAACTTCTTCCTCTTTTCCGAACACGGCTATCCCCCCTACGGCGGCATCCTTATCGCCCGCCCGGATACCATCGCCGAGCGTAAAGCGGCGATGGCGAAGTTCGTCCGCGCCTCAATGGAGGGCTGGGTGAGCTATCTCAAGGATCCGGCGCCGGGAAATGCGCTGATTAAGCAGGACAACCCGAAAATGACCGACGATCTGCTCGCCTGGGGCGTGACCCAGATCCGTGAGCATCACCTGATCGACGGCGGGGATGCCGCCAGCCAGGGCTGGGGGACGATGACCGACGCGCGCTGGCAGAAGACCCGCGACTTTATGGTCAGCGCCGGTCTGCTGGCGGCGGCCACCGACTGGAAACAGGCCTACACCACCGAATTTGTTCAGGCCATGCAGGTTAAACCCTGAGGAGCGACGCCATGTCATTAATGATTAAAAATGCCCATGCCATCCTCAGCGGTCTGCCCGGAGAGGCGGCGCGGCTGGCCGGGCCGGATATTCGCATCCGCGACGGCAAGATTGCCGCCATCGGCAGCCTGACGCCGCTGCCGGAAGAGCGACAGATCGATGCCCGCGACTGCGTGATCTATCCGGCATGGGTGAACACGCACCACCATCTTTTTCAGTCGCTGCTGAAGGGCGAGCCGCAGGGGCTGAACCAGAGCCTGACGGCCTGGCTGAGCGCTACGCCGTACCGCTTTCGCGCGGCTTTCGATGAACATACCTTTCGTCTGGCGGTGCGCATCGGCCTGGTGGAGCTTCTGCGCTCGAGCTGCGCCAGCGTGGCGGATCACAACTACCTGTACTGGCCGGATATGCCTTTCGATACCTCGGAGATTGTCTTCAGCGAAGGGGAAGCGCTGGGGATGCGCATCGTTCTGTGCCGGGGTGGGGCGACCCAGGGCCGGGCGGTGGAGCAGGATCTGCCGGTGGCGCTGCGTCCGGAAACCTTCGACGGCTATATGGCGGATATCGAACGGCTGGTCAGCCGCTATCACGACCCCCGGCCCGATTCTCTGCGCCGGGTGGTGATGGCGCCCACTACCGTCCTGCACTCCGCGCCGGGCGCCCAGCTGCGGGAGATGGCGAAGCTGGCCCGCCAGCTGGGGATCCGGTTGCACAGCCATTTATCGGAAACCGTCGATTATCTCGACGCCGCGCGGCAGAAATTCGCCATGACGCCGGTTCAATTCTGCGCGGAACACGACTGGCTGGGAAATGACGTGTGGTTTGCCCATCTGGTGAAGCTGCTGCCGGAGGAGATTGCCCTGCTGGGCCGCACCGGAACCGGCATCGCCCACTGCCCGCAAAGCAACGGCCGGCTGGGCAGCGGCATCGCCGATCTGCTGGCGCTGGAGCAGGCCGGGGTCCCGGTCTCGCTGGGGGTGGACGGCGCTGCCTCCAATGAAGCGGCGGATATGCAAAGCGAAGCCCATGCCGCATGGCTGCTACAGCGCGCGCGCAAGGGGATGCTGGCGCAGCCGCGCTACGCCGGGGGCGCCTTCGAGGGGGGGCCGATGCGGCCACGGTGGAGGATGTGGTGCGCTGGGGCAGCGCCGGCGGGGCGCAGATCCTCGGCTTAGCGCAGAGCGGCACCCTGCAGGTCGGGATGCAGGCGGACCTTGCCATTTACCGGCTGGACGATCCGCGCTACTTCGGCCTGCACGATATGGCCATTGGGCCGGTGGCCTGCGGTGGGCGCGCCGCGCTGAAGGCGCTACTGCTCAATGGCCGCCCCATCGTGGAAGACGACGCCATTCCCGGTCTCGACCTTGACGCGATGCGTCACGACGCGCTGGCGGCCGTCCGTACCCTCCAACAGCGCGCCGCTGTGTAACTGATAACAGGATAATGACGATGACCTCGACCACCCAGAATCAACGCTACGCCTTACAGGAACTGGAAAAAGAGGCGCTGATGGGCGCCCAGGGCGAAGAGACCTTCGCCCGCGAAGTGCGCTGTATCGACCTGTCGAACTTTGCCACAAGAAAAAATGACATTGCCGAACAACTGTGGGAGGCGGCGGTGGAGATTGGCTTCTTCCAGGTCAGCCATCACGGTATTCCGCTGGCGGATATCCGCCAGGCGTTCAGCATGACCGAGGCGTTTTTCGACCTGCCCGACGAGGTGAAGCGCCAGTATCCGCTGGCCGGCAACGCCGGCTGGGAGAGCAAAGCGCAGGTCCGGCCATCGACCCGCACGCCGGATCAAAAAGAGTCGTATCAGATCACCCGGCCGCTGATGGCCGGGCGCTGGCCCAGCGATCGGGAGTTTCCAGCATTCAAGCAGACGATGCTCGGGTTTGAATCGCAGTGCTGGCAGCTGGGGATGAAGATCCTCTCCTGCTTTGCTTTGAAGCTTGGTTTTCCGGAATCGTTTTTCACCACCGCGCACGATCCGCAGCGTGACACCTACCAGAGCACCTTGCGCATGCTGCATTACTATGCGACCGAGCAGTCGCAGCAGGGGATGTGGCGGGCCGGCGCGCACACCGATTTTGACTGTCTGACGCTGCTGTTCCAGCGCCCCGGCCAGGGCGGCCTGCAGGTTTGTCCCGGTAAAGACCGCGAAAGCCAGCAGTGGACCAGCATTGAGCCGCGGGAGGAGGTGATCACCTGCAATATCGGCGATATGCTGATGCGCTGGAGCGACGACCAGCTGCCGTCTAACTTCCACCGGGTGAGAAACCCGCTGCCCCATGAATATCAGGGGCCGCGCTACAGCCTGGCGTTTTTTTGCCAGGCCAATAAAGATGTCGAGATCCTCGGGCCGCAGAGGAAGTACCCGCCCATCAGCGCCGAGGATTATCTGCAGCAGCGGATCCAGGCCAATTTTGCCAAAGGGTAAGATGCTGCCTTGAGAGGTATACCTGCCGCCGGCTTTCGCTGGCCGGGCGGCAGGATATCCGGCGCTGAGCTTTTCAGCTACCGTGTTAAGTTCCCTGGTGTCGTTGAAATAACTGAAGAATATCCCCTAAGCGTCAGCAGCAAGCTACCTCGACTAAGGACCTCGAAATCACGCCCTTTATGTCGTAAACGCCGTAAAGCCAGCGCTCCGGGGTTAAAGGGATTACCTTAACTTTCTTGATTGCTGTTAGTGGGTTCAGGCTAACCAGGGCAGGGCGGAGGCAGAATTTATAGGCTGGTAACCGGCTACGCCGGGCTTTCGGCGCCATTTGACTCCACAGACACATGTAACCTTATCTGGCGCCTCCATGCCGCTGACGCGGCATTCAGAAGCTTTCCGATGCTGTAGGTTTTAACGTCTGCTTTGTGCCGATTCTGTTGAAAAAGTAGCGGCCTCCCCATGCCGTTGGCAAAATTGCTTTGTCAGCGAGCGTGGGGGCGAACAGCATGATGGGACAGTTACCGGGAGGACAGCAGCGCCTGTTCTACTCGTTCAATCTGGAAGATCACGTCCCGGCCCAACATCTCCTGCGCAGCATCGACCAGTGCTTGGATCTCAGTGATCTACGTGCCTACCTGGCAGATTTCTATAGCCCCATCGGGCGTCCCTCGATTGACCCGGAGTTGATGGTGCGCATGCTGGTCGTCGGCTACTGCTATGGCATTCGTTCCGAGCGGCGATTGTGCGAAGAGGTGCACCTGAACCTGGCCTATCGCTGGTTCTGCCGGTTGGGTCTGGAAGACGAAGTCCCCAATCACTCGACCTTCTCGAAGAATCGCCATGGGCGTTTTCGTGACAGCGATCTATTCCGCTGGTTATTCAATGAGGTGCTGCGGCGCTGCATGGCAGCCGGCCTAGTCAAGGGTGAAGGTTTCGCCGTCGACGCCAGCATCATTAAGGCGGATGCCAGCCGGCAACGTGGGGTGGCGGGAGATGAGGTCGATTGGAACGATCCAAAGCTCAGCAGCCGCGCAGTGCGCGAGTACCTCGAAGCCCTTGATGAAGAGGCGCTGGCTGAGGCTCTTCCCAAGAAAATTTCGCTCACTGATCCTCAGTCCCGTTGGACAGCAGCGCCAGGTGGCCCGGCCTTTTTTGCCTACTCCACGAATTACCTGATCGACACTGAGCACGGTGTGATCATGGACGTGGAAGCTACCCCGGCGCACCGTACCGCCGAAGTCGATTCGACTAGGACGATGGTCGAGCGTGTCGAGGCGCAGTTCGATCTCACACCGGAACGCCTTATCGGCGATACCGCTTATGGCACCGCCCCGATGCTGGCCTGGATGGTCGAAGAAAAGGACATCGAACCGCATGTGCCGGTGTGGGACAAGACCGAGCGCAAGGACGACAGCCTCTCCAGTAACGACTTTCACTGGAGTCAGGACGCCAATGAATATCGCTGCCCAGCCGGCAAACCGCTACGCAGTGAATGGCGCGCCTTCACCCAGCAAAGGTCGCGGGTAACTAAGGCCAAAACCGTCATTTACCGCTCCAGCCAAACCGACTGCGCCACCTGCCCGTTGAAAGCGAAATGCTGCCCCAACACGCCGAATCGGAAGATCGTCCGCAGCATCCATGAGGCTGCCCGCGACGTGGCTCGACGCATCGCCAAGACACCGGAGTACCTCGTCTCTCGCTGCGAACGAAAGAAGGTGGAGATGCTTTTCGCCCACCTCAAACGGATCATGAAACTCGACCGTTTACGACTGCGTGGCCTAACGGGTGCCACTGACGAATTCACCTTGGCTGCGATGGTGCAGAACCTGCGCCGCATGGCCAAGCTTTTGCCTCAAGGGCCACCGCTGACGGGATAGGTATGCCTGCTACGAGCAGAAACCCTCAAATTAACCCTTAAACCTGAGCAAGGACGCTCAGTGAAACGCCGGAAGGCAACTTGAAGTGGCTTGCAGCCACTTCGACAGCAGGCACACCTGATCGGCAGGCTGCCGCTAAAGCTACTTTTTCAACAGAATCTGCCAAATGCTGACGCTCAGGAATTGAGTTTCAGGTACTTTAAAAGCGAGGCTAGCGACTCGACAGGTCCAGCGTGACAACTAGGTGAGCGGGTTTCATCCCAGGGCATTGCATCATCAGTGCAGAAGTCTCCTGCACATTCCATTTCAAGACGTTCGTCAATTAAACCAACAGGAACCCAGACATAAGGTACGTCTCGCAGACTGTTAGGCACAGTTGAGCCACATACATTGCAAAAATCTGTACGGTACCCCGTTGGCTTAGACCATGAAGCAATGCAGTTTTCCCCTTTAATCCAGCGAAACTCACTGTCTTTGACTAGTGTGGCGAGATTGTAACCCACACCGCTCTGCTTTCTGCAAAGCGAGCAATGACAACGATAAAACACTGCTGGTTTATGAGTAAGTTCAAATTCAATTGTTCCACACAAACAAGATCCATTCATTTCAAAACCATTCCTGCAAGGTCTAAGAGATTTTATGAAACATTACCATCTTTTTTGTACTGAATAGGAGCGCTCTTTTTGGCAACTCAAAATCAGCTATCAGTCGGTCTGAATATCCGCTCTTCGCTCACAGCGGACTTTAAACTCACCCAGTACGCCCGCTTCGAGCCAGGAGCGCACATTTTGAAAGCCATCAAGTCCTTAGTTTGATGCCCATCGGAATTGTTTACTTTACAATACCAGCTACGAACAGCCTAACTAAAGCCAGGTGATCACGTGCATTCAAACATGATTGAATACCTTAATATTTTCGTACAGGTTGTTGAGCAGGGCAGCTTTACAAGGGCCGCTGACATTCTGCAGATTCATCGTCCCACCGTGAGCAAAGCGATACAGCAGATAGAGGACGACCTCGGCGTAAAACTCATCCATCGCACTACCCGTAAGTTGAGCGTTACGGCTGAAGGGGAGGCGTTTTATCATCGTGCCAGGCTTGTATTGTCTGAAGTTAATGACATGATGGCGAGCTTTTCACCTACCCTTCCACCTCGGGGGCGGCTCAGGATTGATGTCCCGCTGGCGCTGGCTCACGCCATACTGATCCCTAATCTCAAACATTTCCAGTCACTGTATCCTGACATTGATGTCATATTGGTTTCATCGGACAAAAAAACCGATCTCATTAGTGAAGGTGTGGACTGTCTTGTCCGCCTGGGTGAGCTTCAGGATTCGAGTTTTATTTCCAGACGTCTTGGTGACATCAGGATGGTCACCTGTGCAGCCCCGTCTTACTTGCAACAATATGGACGACCGGAAACACTTGCGGATCTGGATCAGCATCGGGCAATAAACTTTTTCAGCGACCACAGTCGTGATGTGATGGAATGGAAATTTACTAAGGACGGGAAGATTGTTTCGTTGCGTCCCGTAGGCAGCATGCTGGTTGATAATTCAGATATTCTGCTCTCCTGTGGACTGGCGGGCCTCGGCATAATCCAGGCCACCTTTAACGCCCTTGCTCCACATATTGCTTCCGGCGCTCTTGAAGAGATTCTGACGCAATACCCTTCTGTGTCTAAGCCTGTGTCGGTGCTGTATCCGGACAGGCACTACCTTTCGCCCAAAGTACGGGTCTTTATCGACTGGTTCAGTGAAGTTCTGACCATGCAGAACCGCTGAAACCAATGGATTGTTAACAGATAATTAATACTGAAGTTCCCTGTCAGCTATTTTTGGTACGTTTATAGCAGCGTAGATTGTCAGTAAATAAACCGGGCATGTCTTCAACAATATTCGAAAGATGTGCTGATAACTGACGAGAGCTGAATATGTCTAAAGTTGTTACCTTTAACCGCACCGGTGGTCCGGAAGTTTTGGAAATTGTCGATATGGAGGTGCCCGCACCAGCAGCGGGTGAAGTTCAGATTCGCGTGCAGGCTATCGGTCTTAATCGTGCAGAAATCATGTACCGCAACGGCCAATATGTTATTGAGCCGGAATTTCCGGCACGTCTTGGTTATGAAGCGGCTGGCGTTGTGCAGGCCGTAGGTGAGAATGTTGAGGCGTTTACCACTGGCGATCTGGTCAGCGTAATCCCTTCGTTTATGTTTAATGAATACGGCATGTACGGCGAACTGGTCAATGCACCTGTGCACGCTGTTGTGAAGCATCCTGAAAATCTTTCCTTTGAGGAAGCCGCTGCAAGTTGGATGATGTATGTCACTGCATATGGCGCGCTGGTTGAATATGGCAACCTTCAGGCTGGGCAGAATGTTGTGATCCGCGCAGCATCAAGCAGCGTAGGACTGGCTGCCATACAGATTGCTAACATGCTGGGTGCTAAACCCATTGCGCTTACCCGAACTGCCGAAAAAAGAGACATGCTTCTTAAAGCGGGTGCCGCCACTGTTATCGCTAGCGCTGAGCAGGATATGGTTGCGGAAATCAATCATGCGACAGATGGCATGGGCGCCCATATTGTTTTTGATCCTGTCGGTGGGCCGGACGTGGCAAAACTGACCCAGGTGATGGCACCGCAAGGGATGTTCTTCCAGTACGGCGCGCTAGACAGCCGCGACCTTCTTGTGCCTGTCTTTGATATTCTCGGTAAGCATCTCACGCTGCGTGGATATGAGCTGTTTGAAATTACGACGGACCCTGAAAAAATGGCACGCGCAAAATCCTTCGTCACCGAAGGGTTACGTTCCGGCAAACTGAAACCTGTCATTGATAAAACATTTCCGCTTGAGGATATTGCGGATGCACAGCGCTATATGGAAGCAAATGGACAGGTTGGCAAAGTCGTTGTAGTGGTTGAGTAAACCTCAAACCCACTAACCGTTCACCCAGATGAGCTGGTATGAAAGGTGAAGCGGAGGGCCATACGCTGCAGATCAGGATTCAGCGGTGCAGACTTTTCTGACCTAAAGGGAAGGGGGCGGCACACTCTGCTTCAGTGGGGGTAGCTAATCACCTCAAATTGTTAGATACAAGGGGTGGGGGTGCCGATGCGGGTGACAAGGGTATCTCTGCCGCAGCCATAAAATCGATAAAACAGCGTATTCGCGGTGACAGATAGCGGCTGGCGGGCCACAGGACCGAGAAATGCCCATCCTTGACGCAACAGCCGGGCAACACCTCCTGCAGTTGTCCCTCATCCATTGCCTCGCGCACGACAAAATCAGGCACATAAGCGATGCCCATCCCCGCCACGCTTAAGCGAATGGCGGCCTCAATGTTATTGACCGTCATCACGGCAGCGGCCCTGAAATCTCCCGTCAGTCGCATACCGCGCAGTTCCCAGGGCTGGATCAGCCCCGTCGCGGGGAAGCGGAAAAAAATGCACTTGTGTGCCGCCAATTCCGCTGGTGAGCCGGGAACGCCGTATTCCGCCAGATAGGTCGGACTGGCGCAGAGCACAAAACGAAAACCTCCCAGCTTTCTGGCGATCAAGCGGGAGTCCGCTAATTCACCGCTGCGGATAGCGACATCAACTCCCTCATCGATCAGATTGACCAGCCGGTCGCTAAAGTCGAGATCCAGTTCAACCTGCGGATAAAGACGGCTAAAGGCGGTGAGGGCGGGGAGCAACAGGCGGTAGCCAATGACGGGCAGTGAAATCCTCAGTTTGCCGGTGGGCTGTGAGAGACTGCTGGTCAGCTCTGACTCGGCCTCCTGGATCTGCTCCAGGATACTCTGACAGCGGGTCAGAAATGCGGCCCCCTCCGCCGTCAGGCTGACGTTTCTGGTGCTGCGGTTGAACAGCCGGACCCCCAGTTTATGCTCAAGCCGGGCGACATTCTTACCCACCGCCGAGGCAGATATGCCCAGCAGCCTGGCGGCCTGAACAAAGCTTAGCGTTTCGGCGGTGCGGACAAAGGACGTCAGCGAGGTGAGGCTGTCCATCGATTATAAACCTTATGTCTCTTAAGAAGATATTTTCAGTCTATTTATCGGCAAGAACATCCGCAATAGGATGGCGACAGTTTATTCTTTCTTGCCGACTGATGAGGGCCGCCCGATGTTACTCCCCGCCAGAACACCTTCCCGATACGCCAGCGCCCTGGCCGCGCTTTCTGTCTTTATGGCGGCCTTGCTGCTGCCGTTAAGTTTTACCGGCGGTGTCATGACCACCCCCGCGATACAGCAGTCGCTGGGCGGCTCTCCCGCTGCGCTGTCGTGGCTGACCAATGGCTTTATGCTGACTTTCGGCAGCTTTTTGCTGGCCGCAGGGGTGACGGCGGATGCCATCGACAGAAAACGTATTTTTATCGCCGGCGCCGCGCTGTTGTGCCTGAGCAGCCTGCTGTTTTGTCTGACGCACAATCTCTTCCTGTCAGGCGTGTTGAGGGCGCTGCAGGGCCTGGCCGCGGCGATGATTTTAGCCAGCGGCAGTGCGGCGCTGGCCCAGCTGTATGATGGCGCCCAGCGGACGCGGGCATTCAGCATCCTCGGCACGGTGTTCGGCATTGGCCTGGCGTTCGGTCCGCTGCTGATCGGCTTCATGATCGACGCGGTGGGCTGGCGCGGCGTATACGCCCTGTTTGCGCTGCTCTCGGCAGGGGTTCTGCTTATAGGCCTGGTATCTCTGCCTGCGACAGAAAAAAGCGAGCCGCGGACACCCGACAACCTGGGCTTAACCCTGTTTACGCTGGCCCTGATGCTGTTTACTGCATCGCTTATGGTCATTCCGGCCCGCGGTTTTTTATCCCTGACCACGCTGGCCTTGCTCATCGCGTCGGGGGGGCTGTTCGTGGCGTTTGTCGTACGCTGCCGGAGGGTGAACAACCCGGTGCTGGAACTCTCCCTGCTGCGTCATCCGCGTTTTGTCGGCGTACTGTTGTTGCCTGTCGCCACCTGCTGTTGCTACGTGGTCCTACTGATTATTGTTCCACTGCATTTTATGGGCGGAGAGGGGATGAGTGAGTCGCAGAGCGCACTGTATCTGATGGCGCTGACCACGCCGATGCTGGTTTTCCCATCCGTTGCGGCCCTGCTCACCCGCTGGTTTTCACCGGGGCAGGTGTCCACGGCGGGACTGATGATGGCCTCCGTCGGGTTGTTGTTGCTGGGCGATGCTTTTCACAGTAACCACCTCCCGCAACTGGTGCTGGCGCTGATCCTCTGTGGGGCGGGGGCGGCGCTTCCCTGGGGACTGATGGATGGCCTGGCGATATCCGCTGTGCCGGTCGCCAAAGCCGGTATGGCGGCAGGCCTGTTCAACACCGTACGCGTTGCCGGCGAGGGGATCGCCCTGGCGGTCGTCTCCGCGGTATTAACGGCAAGCAATACCCTGACCCTGCAGAGTCGCGTTCACGGGTATGCCCCCGAGGTGATTCACCGCGCCGCAGGCTGGCTGGGGGCCGGCAATATGCCGCAGGCGGCTGCGCTTTTGCCTGATTTTTCCCTCCGGGTGCTGCGCGAGAGCTATGACTCTGCTTATACGCTACTGTTTAGCGGGCTGGCGGTCGTCACCCTGCTGTGCGCCCTGATGATCTGGCTGACGCTATGCCGGAAGGGGGGCGCTATCCAAACCCGCGACAGTGGATCCTGAACCCCCTTGATAGCGCGGTGGCGTCACGCTTCCCGGTCTGCTCAGCGAACCGGAACTGTTATTGTTTCGCTGACGGAATTATGCTGATTAGGGCGGCCATATGCGCCGCTCCGGCAACGGAAACTGTGACTGACAGGCGGCGGTATGGCGAGTGATACGGACCGGATTTATATCGAGATTCTGGAAACGGTGCTGATGGCCACCCTGGATCCTGATTTGTGGAAATCGGCGCTGCAGAAACTGGCGTTTCTCACCGGCAGCGCCTTGATGGAGTTGTTTAACGTCAAGCCCGCCGAAAACGCAGTGGCGGAGCTGCTGGTGCGGGGTATGACGCCTTACATCTGGGCGTATCTATCGCCACGATCGGAACCCACCTTAGCGCCCTGTACCAGAAAACCCATACTCGACATCAGGCAGAGCTCCTGCTGATTCTCCGCGTAATCGACGGCGAATGGTTTCGCTCGGTCAGGAATGATGGTCGCGCAGGAAAACGGTCAGCACCTCTTTCGGCGGCACGCCGCCGCATTCGCCAATCATCCAGCCCACCGCGCCGCGGTGATAGGCGCCGTGAAAGAGCATGTGGTTCAGCATCTCCATCGCGGTCATATAGCCGTCGCCGCCGTCGACAAATTTGAAGGCGATACGTTCGTGGAAATCGGCGGGGGTCATGGCGCTGACGTACTGAATGTATTCGTCCGTACAGGCGGTCATGGCCGTTTCCAGCTCATCAACGGTTGGCGTCTCAGGGGTATTCAGCGCGGTGTAGCCGTGCGGCCTGCCGCGCAGGTTCGCCCGGAAAATCATATCAACGACATGGATATGGTTCATCAGCCTGATGGTCAGGTGACGCTTTTCGCCATGTACCGTTCCGTCAATCGCGCGGATCGCCTGTAAGGTGGCAAGGTCAATCCAGCGCTTGTATTTCAACA
This sequence comes from Klebsiella sp. P1927, assembly GCF_018204675.1. NCBI lineage: Bacteria > Pseudomonadati > Pseudomonadota > Gammaproteobacteria > Enterobacterales > Enterobacteriaceae > Klebsiella > Klebsiella sp. P1927. Next base: position 2,058,392 of record NZ_CP073377.1, read on the forward strand.
GCGTTACTACTGTGTCTTTGTCCATAGTCGGTCCCGGGTTGGTTGAATCGTTATCATACTGGTTATGCCGGTGAGCCGTCACTCACCGGCATCAGGCACAAAAAAGCCTCGCCGAGGCGAGGCTTTTCAATAAGCAGGTGATTTAGTCAAACACACCGTTAATCACGGCGGTGACGATCGCGGTGCTCAGGGCCACCAGCACCAGATCATCGCCGACCGCGCGCCATTCATAGCCCGGATAATAGGGCAGGTCGTTAATCATAGAAGCTGGCAGGGTCTTTTTGGCGATCCCCGGAGGGAGCGGTTTGCCGCGAGCGACATTTTTGGCGATACCCGGCGGCAGCGCCTGATAGCCGACCAGACCGTAGTTCACGGCAAGGGAGCGCGCCCGTGAGAAGCTAATATCGCTGTCGACGTGGTCGGGCTTGCCGTAGTTTTTCCGTTTGCCGTGATCTTCAGTGGACTGGCCTTTATTTTGCCCTTTATTGCCATGGTCGCCACTGTTACCGTTGTTACCATGATTGCCGCTATTGCCATGGTTACCACTGTTCCCGTGATTACCACCGCCGTTGCCATTGCCATTACCCGGGTTGGCATACGCTGGCGCGGCCATGACGGCAAGGGAAATAACCGCCGCCAGTGCTGTTTTGAGAGTGCGACGCTTAAGCATGATGTTGATACCTTAACAGGGAGTACACGCTTAAAAAAATAAGATAAAGCTATACCCCAGGCAATCTCATGTTGTCTTATTTTTTTGCCCTTATTTAATTAGCGGCGGGAAAAGGGTAGCGGGACGCGGACGAGCAATTCCATTGCTGCGTTTTGACAGACGGGCGACCGCGCCCCGCTAAATATCTTGCCGGGAGGATCGCTCCCGGGCGTGGAGAAAAAATGCCCGAAGCCATTGGGCAAAAGAGTACAAAGATGTTCCGCTTCATTTATCGCGCGTCTCACAAGACGGGGCGGATAGTAAATCCTGGCGCTGCCGCGCACAATCGGTCGGTTGTTTAGAAATAAATAACCCCATTGACCGCGCTCAGGATGCGACCCAATGACAGGCGACCCGATGGCCCGGGGCCACCTCGCGCAGCGCCGGAGGCTCTCTGCGGCAACGTTCGCTGGCCAGCGGGCAGCGGGATGAAAAGCGGCAGCCGGCGGGGGGATTGGCCGGATCCGGGATCTCGCCTTGCACCAGCGCCTGCGGTTCGCTGTGCGGGTCGAGGGTCGGCACCGCAGCCATCAGGGCGCGGGTATAGGGATGGAGGGGGCGGCTGAACAGCGCATCGCGGCTGGCGCTTTCCACCAGTTGCCCGAGATACATCACCGCCACATCGTCACATAAATGCTCCACCACCCCGAGGTCGTGGGAGATAAACAGAAACGTGACGCCGCGGTTGTCGCGCAGGTCGGAAAACAAATTGATGATCTGCGCCTGAATCGACACATCAAGGGCCGAGATGGGTTCATCGGCGACGATAAAATCCGGGTTGAGGATCAGCGCCCGGGCAATACCGATCCGCTGACGCTGGCCGCCGGAAAACTGATGCGGGAAGCGGGCATAGTGTTCCGGCGCCAGGCCGCAGATCTTCATCACGTCGATTACCCGGTCATATAGCTCATTGCGGGCGCACAGTTTGTGCTCCAGCATGGCTTCGCCAATCGCTTCGCCAATACGCAGCCGCGGGTTCAGCGAGCTATAGGGGTCCTGAAACACCAGCTGCATCCTGGGCCGGATAGCGCGCAGGGCAGGCGCGGTCAGGTCGGCCAGCTCCTGACCGTGAAATTTCACGCTGCCGGCGCTCTTCTCGTACAGGCCAAGCAGGGTCCGGCCGACGGTGGTTTTACCGCTGCCGGACTCGCCCACCAGGCCAAAAATGGTGCCCGGACGGATATTAAAGCTGACGCCGTCCACCGCGCGAAGCTCGCCGGTCTGCTGACCAAACAGGCCGTCGCGCAGCGGAAAATATTTTTTCAATCCATCCACTTCAATGACATAGCGTTCGCTCATGCTGTCACCTCCGCAAATTCGCTATAAAAGCAGGCAGCACGTTGGCGGTCGCCGAGCAGCGGCGGAATCGCCTCCCGGCAGCGCGCCGTCGCCCGCTCGCAGCGCCCGGCAAAGGCGCAGCCCGCCGGCAGGGCGGCCAGATCCGGCACCTGGCCGGGAATTGAGTACAGCCGCCGACGCCGCTCACCGGGCACCGGTCGGGAGGCGATCAGCCCCCGCGTGTAGGGATGCTGAGGATGCCGTAGCACTTCCGCGGTGGCGCCTTGTTCCACAATTCGTCCGGCATACATCACCACCACCTGCTCGGCCATCTGCGCGATCACCCCCAGGTCGTGGGTAATCAGCATCATCGCCATCTGGCTGGCCCGGGCCCGATCCCGCAGCAAGCGTAGGATCTGCGTCTGCACGGTCACGTCGAGAGCGGTGGTGGGTTCGTCGGCGATCAGCAGTTTGGGCCGACAGCTCAGCGCCATGGCGATCATCACCCGCTGCAGCATGCCGCCGGAAAGCTGGTGAGGATAGCGGGTCATCAGGCTGTCCCCGCGCGCCAGGCCGACCTCGCTTAACAGCTGGATGGCCTGATGCCAGGCGGCTTTCGGCGTGGCGCCGAGGTGGCGGATCGGCGGTTCGCATAGCTGCTCCCCGATGGTCAACACCGGGTTGAGGGCCGACATCGGTTCCTGAAAAATCATTGCCAGCTGGTGACCGCGCAGATCGGCCATCTGTCTGGCTTTCAGCCGCAGCAGATCGCGGTCCGCGAAGCGGATCTCGCCGCCGTCGATGCGCGCCGTCTGCGGCGGCAGGAGGCCCATCAGCGCCATGGCGGTGACGCTTTTGCCGCAGCCGGATTCACCCACCACGCCAACGGTTTGCCCGGCCTGAATGGTGAAAGAGACCTCCTGCACCGCGCGCACGCGAGAGCGTTCGCCGGCGAAAGAGACGGAAAGATGATCAAAGGAGACTAACGGCGTGGTCATTTCAGCCTCGGTTTCATATTGGGATCCATGGCATCGCGCAGGCCATCGCCCAGCACGTTGATGGCGATCACGGTGATAAAGATGGCGATGCCCGGCGGCATCCACAGCCAGGGGCGACGCTGGAAATCGATCAGACTGTTAGCGGCATCCATCATATTGCCCCACGACGGCGTCGGCGGCACCACGCCGAGGCCGAGATAGCTCAGCGCGGATTCACTGAGAATGGCGTTGGCGACGGCCATGGTCGCCATCACCACCAGAATCGGAATGGTATTCGGCAGCAGGTGGCCAAACAGCCGGCGACGCGCCGACAGTCCCAGCACCTGGGTGGCCAGCATAAAATCGCGTTCGCGCAGGGAGAGACATTGCCCGCGCACCAGCCGCGCCAGTCGGGGCCACTCCAGCAGGCTGAGCATCACCACCACCATATAAATGCGCGAGTCCGGCGAAAAATCGAGCTCAGAAAGCATCGCCCCGGCGACGATCAATAGCGGTAACCCGGGGATAGTCATCACCAGGTCGGCCACGCGCATGATCAGTTTGTCGGTTAACCCGCCGACGTAACCCGAGAGGGCGCCGAGCAGGTAGCCGAGGCACACCGACATCACCATGGTCAGCAGGCCGATAATCAGCGAGATGCGCCCGGCCAGCAGCAGGCGGGTGTAGACATCGCGACCGAGGAAATCGGTCCCCAGCCAGTGTTCCGCCCCGGGCGGCTGGTTGATGCTCAGGGCGTCGGTGGCATCATCACTCCACGGCGACCAGACGGGCCCCAGCACGCACCACACCGCCATCACCGCCAGCAGGATCAAGCAGAACATGGCCAGCCGGTTACGGCGCAGCTGTCGCCACCCCTGGCGCCAGGGAGAGGGGGTAATGTGCGCCAGCGCCGGGATAGCCGCCTGCCGCTGGCGGCGACGGGAAGCTAAGTAAGACAGGATCATCATGACCTCACCCGAATACGCGGATCGGCCCAGGCGTACAGCACGTCGGCGAGCAGATTCCCGACGATCGTCAGCACCGCCAGAAACAGGGTAAACCCCATCAGTACCGGATAGTCGCGGGCGGCCAGCGAGTCGATATGAATGTGGCCCGCCCCCGGCCAGTTGAATACCTTTTCGGTAATGATCGCCCCGGAGAATAGCCCCGGCAGCTCGAAGCCCAGCAGGGTGATAATCGGCAGCAGGGCGTTGCGCAGGGCATGTTTGAGGATCACCGTGCGCTCCTGCAACCCCTTGGCACGGGCGGTACGGATAAAATCCATTTTCACCACGTCGAGCATACTGGCGCGCACATAGCGCGTCAGGCTGCCCGCCTGCAGCATCACCAGCGCCAGCACCGGCAGCGCCAGATGGGCAGCCACCTGCAGCACATACTGCCAGCCGCTCTCGTCGCTGCCGGTATTGGTCATCCCGCCTACCGGCAGCCAGTGGAGATCGACGGCGAACCATTTAATCAGCAGCAGGCAGAGGAAAAAGGTGGGGAACGACATGGCGGCAAACACCGCGACGCTCACCAGATGATCAAACCAGGAGCCGGGTCGCAGGGCAGAAACCACGCCGACCGCCAGGCCGATGCCCCAGTAAAAGACCAGCGCGACGCTGGCCAGCAGAAAAGAGTTCCAGATGTACTGGTTGAGCAACTGGCTGACCGGGATCTGATACTGAAGCGAAAAGCCTAAATCACCGCGCAGCAACTGTCCCAGCCAGTGGAGGTAGCGGGTCAATAGCGGCTGGTCGAGGCCGTAGATCGCCTTTAGCTCCGCGGCGCGGGCAGCGGTCAGGGTGATATTGCCATCGATAAAGTCGCCGGGGGTTTTGGCAAACAGCAAAAAAATAATGAAGGAGGCCAGCAGCAGCATCGGCAGCGTTTGCAGCAGGCGCCTCAGGATGAAATTTCTCATGACGGTCTCACATCAGCCGCCGGTTAACCCGGCGGCCAGGGATTTATTTGACGATTTTTACATCCGGCAGGCTGCCGGTCAGGCCGTTGTAGATATCCGGCTTAAAGCCGCTGACGCGGGCGCTGCTGGCGGAAAGGATCTCGCGATAGCCGAGCAGGATCACCGGCGGATCGTCGGCCAGCACTTTATACAGCTGGTGGTAGATCGGCTTGCGCTGTTCGATGTCGAGCACCGCGTTGCCGGCGTTAATCAGCTTATCGACTTCCGCGTTATGGTAGCCGGACTCTTTAGCTTCGCTGCTGTAGAAATCCCATACCCCGTCGTGCGGGTCGTTGAGGGTGCTGGTGCTGAACGAGGCCAAATCGTAATTTCCGGCTTTGCGCTGCGCCATCAGGGCGTTGAAATCCACCACCTGCGGCTTCAGCAGCACGCCGATCTGCCGCCAGTTCTCCTTGGCGATGGGGATCAGCGCATCGTTGAGCACCTTCTTGCTCACCAGCAGGGTCAGCTCCAGGCGCTGGCCGTCTTTGGCGCGGATACCGTCGGCGCCTGGTTTCCAGCCGGCCTCATCCAGCAGCTTTTTGGCCTGGGCCGGATCGTAAGGGTAAGGGTTGACGCCTTCAGCGTTAAAGGCCCAGGAGATCGGCGCGATCGGTTCGATGGCGACTTTGCCGTATCCCTGATAGACCACGTCGATCAGCTTCTGCCTATCCAGGCCGTAAATCAGCGCCTGGCGCACCCGCTTATCCTGCAGCGCCGGGCGATGCACGTTGAATTCCACCTGGCTGTAGTCGCTGGAGCCGTAAAGATTAATATTGGCGAAGCCGAGCATCTTCAGTTGCTCAATATCGTCGGGGCGCGAGGTAAAGGCGTCGTAGTCGGTCTCCCCGGTCTGGAACAGCTGGAAGTTGGTGGACGGATTGGTCACGCGATAGATAAAGCGCGGCGTTGGCGGCGTCCCACGGTAAAAATGGCTATTGGCATGGAAGCGTATTTCCTGACCGGGAATATATTTGTCGTACACGTAAGGGCCGTTGCCCAGCGGCTTGCCGTGCAGTGAGCGTAGATAGTCGAGATTCCCCCGCTGATACCCTTTGCCGTACCAGGCTTTCGACAGTACAGGCCCGCCAATTTTGGCCAGCGTGGTGGCGCCTGGCTGCGTGGTGGTCACCTGCAGGGTGAGCGGGTCGATGACCTTCAGGCCGCTGACGCTGTCAGCCTTGCCGGCTTTGTAGTCCGCCCCGCCGGCGATATTGGCCAGGGTGATGTCGGTATCGCCATCATAGCTGGGGTCGAGCAGGACCGTCAGGGTAAAGGCGACATCTTCCGCCGTCAGCGGTGAGCCGTCGCTAAAGGTGAGGCCAGGGCGCAATTTGATGGTATAGACTTTGTTATCCGGGCTGACCGTCCAGCTCTCCGCCAGTCCCGGGACCAGCTTGCCCTGGCTGTCCCAGTCGATCAGGCGTGAAAAAATGACGTTAGTCACGTTCTCATCCCAGCCGTTGACGAAAAAGTAGGGGTTAAAGATCCCTTGCGGCTCTGAGATCCCGGCCACCACCGTGTCTGTGCGCAGTTTGGCGCTGGCCGGGATCTGGCTGGCGTCAGTGGCCGGGGTGATACCTTCTTTCAGGAGACCCTCAGCAAAGACAGCAGAAGAAAATGCTACCACGCCGCCGAGCAGGGCCACTTTTAGCGCCAGGGCGAAGCGGGTTTGTCTGGTTTTTAATCCTTGTTGTAATCTGGACAAAAGTGCTACCTCATCAAATGATTGCGTGGTTATTTACAATTCATGACGAAAGATAAGAGGCGCACTTCGCCCTGTCTAACACTGAAACGCTATGATTTATAACTAATTATCCTTAGCAAAGGATCGGCAATATAATCCCATTTTATGGCTATGAAGCAGTGGTTTCCGCTGTCTGATGATGGTTGGTCAGCATGCTGTCTGTGACCCAGCTTTTCAATCGCGAGGTTCTGAACAGGCGTCACACCTGCGCGGTATTCGCCGGCTGAAAGGGAACGATGATAGTGGCCCCGTACCGACCACCGTGTAGGGAGTAAGGCTCCCTGGCGGTCAGTTCCGGGCAGACGTTAACGCTCCTTCGCCGCTGGGGGAAGCAGGGAGGGTGCGGTTTCGGTTAGCGGCAACCAGAGCCGCTCGGGGTCATTAAATCCCTCTTCGACAAGGGCATAAAAGCGGCTGGCGTGGAGACCATCGACGAAGGCATGGTTAAACCGCCCGGCCACCGGGATAACGCCATTCTGCAATTTTCCCCAGGTGAGCGCGGGGACCGCCGCGCCGACGGCATATTCCGCATGGGTCATCGAGGTGAAGTGGAGCCATGGCAGACAGCTGGCGCAGATAAAATGCTCGCCATCGACGATGAGCGGCGCCGGGGATGTCTCTCTTGCCGCGACAATCTTCGGCGTGGCCGCGGCGCTGAAGGCGGTGAACTCGGGGGCATTGTCGCACCACACCTGACGGAATCCCTCTCCGACGGTCATCACCGGCGTCATTACTGCCAGACTGTCATATTCAATCACCTCATCGTTCCGCACTCGCTGGCGTAGCTGCGGTACCCCGTTGGCCGCGCGCAGCAGGGCATAGAGCGCGAGCTGAAAAAACGAGACCCGACGGTCCTTCGCACATTCGTACAGGCGCTGCGCCGCTATCGGCACGCAGAGATTAAAGCTGGGGTTGGCGAATTGGCGGTAAAAAGTGAAATGGTCCCGGCGGGGCCAGGATGCGGTGTCGATAATCCGGTAATGTGCCATGGATGCCTCCTGAATACTGGCGTTCTGCTGACTATGCGACGATTTCGATCAGGTTGCCATCGGGATCGGCGATCACCGCCTCATAATAGCCGTCGCCGGTGGTGCGCGGCGGCGAAATCAGTATTCCGGCGGCCCCGGCGCGTTGGGCGATGGCATCGACCTGTTCCGCCCCGCCCACCGAGAGGGCCAGATGCGCCCAGCCGGTATGGTTATTATCCGCGCTGGCCTGCTGCAGGCCAGGCTTGGTCATCAGCTCGATCACCACCTCGTCGTCGATAGTAACAAAATAGGAGGCAAAGCCGGGGTTGGTCTGGCTAAGGTATTTTTCATTGATGCTGGCGGCAAAGAAGTCCACCCAGAAGCGGGCCTGGACGTCGAGCTGTTGGGTCCACAGGGCGAAATGGGCAATTTTCATGGTAAACCTCCGGGCAGGAACGTTGACAACCAGAGCAGGGCAGACGATCATGCTTGCTACTGCTCGGTTTTGATCATTTAAGGATTGTGTTATGCTCGATTATGCTGCTTTCCCTCAACAGCGACAAGCGCTGATTTGCCAGATCCTGCAGGAAAACGGCAGAGTGGTGTGCGCGGAGCTGGCGGCGCGTCTTCAGGTGTCGGAGCATACCATCCGCCGCGATCTGCATGAGCTCAGCCGCGAGGGATTCTGTAAAAAGGTGTATGGCGGGGCGGTGCTGAGTCTGCCGGAAGCGGGGGATTACAGTGAGCGGAAAGATAAAAACCGCGCGATAAAGCTCAGGATCGCGCAACAGTGTGCCCGGCTGGTGAAGCCCGGCGGCACTATTTTCATTGATACCGGGACCACCAATCTGGCGATGGCCGAGGCGCTGCCCACCGAGCTGGCGCTGACGGTGGTAACGAACTCGCCGGAGATCGCCGCGGTACTGGTGAAAAAACCGCTGTATGACGTGGTGATCCTTGGCGGCCAGGTACAGCGAGCGAGCGGCGGTTGCGTCGGCGCCGCGGCGGTGGCTCAGGTGCAGGGCATGTTATTCGACCAGGGGTTTATCGGCGGCTGCGCGATGGCGCCAGAGTCGGGCCTGACCGGCTTTGACTATGCCGACTGCGAGTTCAAGAAAGCGGTCATTAAACAGTGCAGCGAGATTATTGTTGGTCTGACTTCGGATAAAATTCCGGCAGCAGCGCGGTTTGTGGTGGCCGCCAGCAGCGATATCGATGTGCTGGTGGTGGAAGAGAATATCAGTCGCGAATATCGCGTTGCCTTTCAGCAGCACGATATTCGCATCTATACCGTGTAACCCGCTAGCGGGTGAGGGAGGTGGCGATAAGCCGCAGGCCCAGCGCCCCCAGCACCGTCGCGGTGGCGATGTCGATCCGCCGCTTCAGCCGCAGGTAGACGCGCCGCGGGCGGTCGGCAGACAGCACCAGCGCCACCAGCGAATACCAGCTGACGTCGATCAGAAAGCTCATCAGCGGCACGATGTAATAGAAGGCGGTGGGGATCTGCGCCGGCAGCAGGGCGGTAAAAATTGAGGCGAACACCAGCGCCGTTTTGGGATTGCTGAGCTGAGTATACAGCCCGTCGCGGAAGGTCTTCAGCAAAGAGCGGTTGCCGGCCATCCCGCTGGCGGAAAAATCCATCGGCTGCGCCGACCCGCGAAAAATTTTATAGCCCAGCCACAGCAGATAGAGCCCGCCCGCCACCTTCAAACCAATAAACAGCTCCGGCACCGCGGTGAGCACCTTCTGCAGGCCCAGCATCGCCATAATGGAGAAAATGGCCGCACCGGCGCCGGTACCGAGGGCGGTAACCATACCGTGCAGACGCGAGCGAGCGACGGCATTGCGCGCGACAAAGATAAAGCTTGGGCCGGGACTGATCACGCCCATGATCAGCACCGCGGCAATGGCCATCAGGCTGGATAGGAACATAGCGACTCCTGTTATGTCCGCCGCAGGCAGGCGGTCGGTAACGTGTGGACGGTTGGAGCAGACAGAGTAGCAAACTGGTTCAGGAAAGCACGTCAAAAAGGTGTGTATTAGACGGGGAGAAGCAGGCGTTGGCGGCGCGCGTTTTCTGCGCAACTGTTTGAATAACGATTCCCATTCTTGTCATCGATGGTAAACTGAATAACTGTGATCTTTGTCATACCGTAATAACTACAGAGAAGAGACACTGCTATGCAACATATCATTGAGGGCTTCCTCAACTTCCAGAAAGAGATCTTCCCCCAGCGTAAAGAACTCTTCCGCAGCCTGGCCTCCAGCCAGAATCCCAAAGCGCTGTTCATCTCCTGTTCTGACAGCCGTCTGGTGCCGGAACTGGTTACCCAGCAGGAGCCGGGACAGCTCTTTGTCATTCGTAATGCCGGGAATATCGTGCCGTCTTTCGGGCCGGAGCCGGGCGGCGTTTCCGCGACTATCGAATATGCCGTGGTTGCGCTGGGCGTGACGGATATCGTGATCTGCGGCCATTCCAACTGCGGCGCGATGAAAGCGATCGCCACCTGTCAGTGCCTTGAGCCGATGCCGGCGGTGTCTCACTGGCTACGCTATGCCGATGCCGCGAAAGCGGTGGTGGAAAAGAAAACCTGGGCTAGCGAAACCGATAAGGTCAACGGCATGGTGCAGGAAAACGTTATCGCCCAACTGAATAACATCAAGACCCATCCTTCGGTGGCGGTTGGTCTGCGCGACCATACCCTGCGCCTGCATGGCTGGTTCTACAACATCGAAACCGGCGATATTCAGGCGCTGGATAAAAACACGAAATCCTTTGTTTCGCTGTCGGAAAATCCGGACGTCTTTTTCGAATAAAGTCTTTCCAGGGCACGGAGGCCCTGCAAACCCTCACCACGCCACGCAAATTTTGCCAAAATGGGCGCCGCTTTGCAGATAGCGGAAGGCCTCCGACTGATTCGCGGCGACAGACCACTCCGCTTTACGCCGACAAGCCGCAGATAATCCAGCCAATCGGGTATTTATTGCTATCAGGCTTTTTTTGTGCTGAGAGTCAGTATTGTCCGGGATCCGGCGAATGCCGCATGGACCTGCCGGGAAAGGTCAGGAAGGGGAAAAACTAAAGCGCCGTCCAGGCGGCGCTTTAGGAAACGTTTAGGGGCAAGGGTTTATTTGCTCAGTTCAGCCGTCATATGAACACGGTTGTTAAACTGGGCGCTGGTAATTTTATAGGATGCACCCTGTTCTGCGGCCTGGGCGGCAATTTTAGCTTCCGCGCGGTCCAGCGTGGAGGCAGTGGCGCTGACGCTCTGAGCAAAGCTGGCAGCAGAGAACAGAGACAGCGCAGCAACAGCAACGAAATTTTTGATGAATTTCATGGTCGTATTCCTTAATTTGGTGTCTGATAAAGGGCCTGTTGCCCTGATGTGATAAAGAATACGCTTGATTGCTGGAGCCTAAAATCAAAACAATTTGCGAAACTCTTTCAAATAATATGAATGATTTTCCGCCGGTCGCGAGGCTGCGCGCGGCGGCAGGGTTGCATTAGCCGCTGTGGTCAGGCATCGGAGGTCGGCAGACAGGCGACTAAAAGAGAGCCTGTCGGTCATGAAATGATGAAAATGGCTATGACTGACCAGGCGGAAATTCACTTTAATCCTTTCCAGGCCGTTATAGACCCGCTTGCGATTAATCCCCAGCGTAGCGGCCATTTGATGAACCGACTGACCCTTCATGGTGGCATCAATCATCCGCATCTCCAGGCGGTTGAGCGGGGCTCGTTGACGGAAAGAAACGCTCTGACGTTGGTGACGCGGCACGAGTGGCCAGCGGCGCTCGGCCAGGCAGCGCAGAAGGCGGTTCACTTCACGTACCGCTTCGCGCTGGCTGACCCACAGTAGGGTATCCGCGAAAAAGGGGCGTCCGCGCCTTACGTTGCCGGCTGACGTAAAGCCAATGACCAGGCCCTGAAAGTGCTGAGCGATTTCAGCGGCAGCCAGGTAATCATGATAGTTTTCCAGTGACAAAATAATCACATCCAGCCCGGACAGTTCTGGAAGATGGCTGAGGGGCAGGGAGTGAATAACCTTTAATTCGGGCACTGTTTTCTGAATATCCCGAAAACACTGGGCGATACCGATATTAAAATAAATATTATTGCTGTGAATTAAAATATTCAACGAATAAACCCTGTTGCTGGCGATGTAAACGGCGCGGGGAGGGGATTAGCTGCGTACCAGAAGCTTATTCATATCAGCAGGCGAAGTGTTTATATAATTCATCATCCCCGGCGGTTTGTATGAATAAATTTCGGCTACGTAAACGTTATTAATATAATACCCCGCGCACTTAACGCGGATGATTAACGCGCTCTCCACGCCAGCCTGGTGTAAGCGAGACTTTAAGCTCTGAATAACCTGCCATAGGCGCTGCGCGGAAGGGCGGAGATTATTTTTTTCCCAAACGTTAATCATTAACTCTTCATCGCTGACCAGACGTTCTCTGCCGTGCGCCAGCAGGTACTCCAGTAAACAGGCCATGGTGCTGCGTAGCTGGACTTGCGTCCGTGTCCCGCGCAGCGTGATAATTTCCCGATGATGCAGGCAGTAGAAAATATTATCCGCTAACTTATAGCCAAGTAGTTTATAGCCTTTAGTCATCCACAACTCCCTGACAAATCCTCTTCTTGCCGGTGCAGAGTACCTGCCCGCTGCTGACTGACCAAGTGAATTTTATCAGTTAGAATAATCAAAACAAATAACCACACATCCATACATAACTAGAATAAAAATCTGATAATATCGCTTGATTCTGTTGTATTATGCGGTATAGGAAAAGTCTTAATCAGGCGACTGGCGAAGGTAAGCGGTTGAAAATATAGGTGGCATCGAAAAATAAATGCACTTAAATTGATTTGGATCAATTTAAGCTATTTCAGAGGGCGATGACCATTTACATTCTAAAACAAAGATTGAAATAACTTCCGTTACGCGGTGATACGCTAATTCTGAACTTGTGGAACTACCCAGGGAATGGTTCATTTTTTTTAGGAGCGTTTTTATGGTCATTGCAACTCGTAAGCCTCTGTGCAACAAACGCTGGTCGGCCAGCCCGGCCTCCCAGGATCTTCAGTTGACTCAGCTACGTCACCCGTGGGTCGCCACCAAAGCTAGCTGCAAAAGTAAAAAAGGCTGGAAGAGCCGCGGTTAACGGCTCGTCCACTTTCCCGGACAAAACGCCCCGGTCGTGCTCATGCCGCGACCCGGGTTTTACTGGGGTCATTGTTCTGCTCAACGATCACACCGAGCGCAGACAATAGCCTGAGGCGGTGTTCTCCACTCTGGCGAATCCCGGCAGGCCAAGATGCATACCGGCAATCAACCACCGTTCGCTGGCGGCCTGGCGCAGCAGGATCTCCCTGGTACGCCGGGCCTGTTCAGGATCGACGTCGAAGGCGACCGAGGCTTCTGGCCGCGCAGACTGAATGGACGGGAAATGGACGATATCCCCCCAGATCAGCAGCGAGGTATCGCCCGCTTCGAGACGATACCCGGTATGCCCGGGCGTATGGCCGGGCAGAGGGCACGGGCGGATCCCGGCGATCACTTCCTCATCATCAACCCCGCTGATTTGCGCCGCGCAGTTCGCCAGTACACGGCGAACAAGCAGCACGTTGCGCCGGCCGCGATCGCTGGCGTTGTCGAACGTGGATGTTGCCAGCCAGTAAGCGCTTTCCCGCGTAGGCAGGAACACCGTGGCGTTGGGATACGCTGGCGTACCAGCGGCGGACAGCAGGCCGCCGATATGGTCCGGATGGGCGTGGGTGAGAAGGATGGCGTCGATCTCCTCAGGACCAACGCCGAGCCGCGCCAGATTGGCGATAAGTTCGCCGCCAACGCCATTGGCTCCGCCGGTGCCGGTATCCACCAGCACCGTATTCCCGCGACCGCGGATCAGATAGGCGCCAATCGCAATGGTCTCCGGCGAGGCTAATCCTGAATGCCGCTGCAGATGTTCCGCCTCCTCCCGTGAGATACCCGAGAGTAAGGACAGCGGCGCTGACATCAGACCATCACTCACGGCAGTCACCGTCAGGTCGCCAGCGGTCAACGTATAAAAGGGAGCAGGTGACATGGCGACCTCACGCGCGCTGCGCCGGGTTGCGTAACCGGGCGGTGATGGGCTGATAGATAAAGACGGCGGCAGTCGTGGCCAGGTGATGCAGGTTGTCTCGTGGGAGGATGGCGGCATACCGGGTTTGTTCGGTCGCCAGGCCGCCTGGCTGCAGGAGTATCGGCGCAGCGACGGGCAAGTCCTCCGCGGTATCGCCCAGCAGCAGCACTTCATCCGGGGCAACCTCCCGCAGCGTATTATTCGTTAGAAAGAGGTGGCGATGCCAGTCGGCGATCGCCGATTGCCAGCGGGCAAAATGGCCGCCGCCGTTGCGGCGGTAGGCGTCGCTGTCGATGACGGTAGCATCGTGGATATCGTGCAGCGCCAGGTAGCAGGGGCAGCCCTCGCTGAGAGCGCGGAAGCGCTGGGAGGCGTAGAAACCGGGCACAGAGACCAGCGCCGGTAGTTTTTCCTGATTGTAAAAGGTATTCCACGCCGCTTCGCTTTGGGGATCGGTGTAGGCGCATTCGACGACATAGAGCATAGTGACCTCGATGAACAGATGATGTGGCGCACAAGGCGCTTTAGTGAGTTTTCATCATCCTATCGGCTAAAAATGGCGCTGAAAAACGATGTTAATTCAAGGCGTAGTGATATTCTGTCACTGACTTTCGGTGAGCCTGCACAAGGAGCATTGGCTATGCGTCGTAAAATCCCCAGCAGCGCTGCGCTACTGGCTTTTGAGGCCGCGGCTCGTCACGGCAACTTTGCCCGCGCGGCGGCGGAGCTCGCGTTAACGGAAGGGGCCATCAGCCGGCAGATTGCCCGTCTGGAAGCGCTCCTCGACAGTAAACTCTTCGACAGGACGGGGAGCCGGGTGCGGCTCAATCCGGCAGGCGCCCGCTACGCTCGTCAGGTCCGCGAGATCCTCGCTCGTCTGGAACGGGACACCCATGACGTCAGCGGGATGCCCGTCGATGGCCGCAGCCTGGAGATCGCCGTGCTCCCCACCTTCGCCAGCCGCTGGTTAATTCCCCGGCTCGGGCGCTTTGCGGCGCAGCATCCGCATATCGTGGTCAATATCGCCGCCCGCAGCGATCCCTTCATTCTGCCGGGAAGCGGATTTGATGCTGCCATCCATTTTGAACACCCGGCGTGGACCGGAATGGAGGTGACGTTTTTATTTGCGGAGTATTTGCTGCCGGTCTGCCATGCTGCGCTGCTGACGGATGACGATCTTCCGGGGCTGCTTAACCGGCTAACGCGCATTCACCGGCGGCAAAACCCGGACGCCTGGCTGCACTATGCCCGTGAGTGCGGTCTGGCGCTGGATAACCCCGCCCAGGGGCCGCGCTACGATCTGCATGAGATGGCGATCGCCGCGGTACTAAGTCAGCAGGGAGTGGCCCTGGTGCCGAAGATGTATGTGGAAAGCGAGCTGCGCGCCGGAACGCTGGCCGCCCCGTGGCCGGGCTCCCCGACGCTGGCTAAGCGCTTCTGCTTGATCAAACCCGGCGGCGGGGAGGGGGAGCCAGCGCTGCAGATGTTTGAGCGCTGGCTGCAGACGGAGATTGCGGCAGGTTAAGTCAGAGCTGGCCGGGAGACATTTAGCGCCGCCCATGGTTTCCTCCCTGTTTTACCGCGCGCTCGCTTTTTTACGCCAGGGAATAGTTTTCAGTATGGAATATTGTTGTTGCGAAGCCACCGCTTCCGCCCAGCGTCCAGACGGCCTCCATCTCTCGTCTTACAAAATATTGTCAGTTTATTTGTTTTATTCTGCTTATCGTCTTTGTCAGTATTACGCAGTCACTCCCGAGCTGAACCGAGATTCCGCTGAATTCAAACTGAATATACTCCGGCAGTACGCGGATACGAACGGGATTTTCTTGTGCATGTATTGCTGAGCGACTGCTATTCCGGGCGTTAAATAGAAGATCACCGTACTGCCTTACCCAGTGCGCTTTGGGTTCCTGTAGGGAGACAGCGACGGGCGGTAGCGTTCGCGAAAGCAGGCGGGTGCGATAGCGTGGCCAGTGGGTGGGGTGGCGAAGGGTAACGAATGGAGGACGTAATGATGAATTTTAACGCCAGAAAAGATGGAGTGAAGCGATGAGGAACAGGCTGATAAACGATGCAACCAGTTTGGTAAAGCAACCGCCGGGGCAGTCACGCTACCGGATGGTTGTTCTCCGGAGGGCGCAATATCGACAGCCTGCTGAATCAGCAACTGTTAACCCATATGGCGGCAGGACAGAAGCCGCAGCACCTGACGCGGGGCGGGATGAGGAAGAGGGGAACGCCTCAAGAGGAGTGTCCGCTTTTTTTGCAGGAAGTCTTGCCGGATTATTATTATCCGTTGGAGCTGAAACATCCAGAGCAATATACACGTCCCGATATCTGAAGCGCAGAAATCCGGTACTGCATGATAAACTGCAAAATCTGGGAGATCTGGATCTTCTGTATTTTCTTGTTGAGGATATTGTAAAATCTTTCGAAACAGCGTGTATGGTCAGTGATAAGAATCCAGCAGAATTTAACAAAATATGTGAATATTTCTTTGGTGGACTATGAATATAAAACGAACATTACTCATCCTGCTTTCCCGTGTTATCAGAGGGGCTGGGATGGGATTAGGTGCTTCAGGTATCGCGCTGGCTGGCTGGTTCTTTTTTTTCTCAGTAAATGAATATAAATTTCTCTGGGGTTTACTTTCAGTTGTGGGATTCCTGGTGGGGTATCTGATATATCGATTTGCATATGCATATATTTATGATGAATGGAATTATTATCATTAAGAAATTAAACGGCGTGGTCTGTTGATCGATTTTTGATGCTCATTAAAAGGGTTGGCTTCCTTAGCACTCATGTGGACTAGTATGGACTATGCAAGGAAAACGCTTTGCCAATACACAACATTTTAAGTCAGCAATACCAACGGGGAGCAGGTGATAAAATTCAGGAATTACAGAAGGAAAAATGATTGGTGCGTCTGAATGGACTCGAACCATCGACCCCCACCATGTCAAGGTGGTGCTCTAACCAACTGAGCTACAGACGCATTATGGTGCGTTTAATTGGACTCGAACCAACGACCCCCACCATGTCAAGGTGGTGCTCTAACCAACTGAGCTATAAACGCATTATGGTGCGTTCGATTGGACTCGAACCAACGACCCCCACCATGTCAAGGTGGTGCTCTAACCAACTGAGCTACGAACGCAATGTTGTGGTGACAACGGGGACGCATATTAGCGGCAGGGAGGGGATGTGGCAAGAGGTAAACGTCACTTTTCTTGCACATTGCATGCGATTGCGGAACTTTTACTCATTCCGGATATATTTTACTGAACCACAAGGATATTTCTTCGCCAGCGAGCATCACGGCTCTTATTTTTCAGCCAGTCCAAACCTGCGCGGAAGGGTTGCCGATGTGTTAAATTATCGGCCACCAGAAGAGAAGGAGTCATAACGAAGATGAAATCGATTGGTATTTTTTGCGGTTCTTCAGCTGGCGAACATCCGCTGTACCTCGAAACCGCCCGTCTGGTTGGACGTACGCTGGCGCAGCAGGGGTTGGCGCTTGTCTATGGCGGCGGCAAAGTTGGTCTGATGGGGGCGGTCGCCGATGCGGCGCTGGAGGCCGGTGGCGTGGTGATCGGCGTGATGCCGCGCGGCCTGGTGGAGCGGGAAATTGCCCACCGCGGCTTGACGGAGCTGCATGTGGTCGAGGATATGCACGAGCGGAAAACCAAAATGGCGGCGCTGGCGGATGGCTTTATTGCCCTGCCGGGCGGGGCGGGGACGCTCGAGGAGATTTTCGAACAATGGACCTGGGCGCAGCTGGGGATCCATGAGAAACCGTGCGCGTTCCTGAATATTAAGGGTTATTACGATCCGCTTCAGGCGATGGTCGATAACATGGTACAGGAAGGGTTTATGCACCCGCGCTACGCGGAGATGCTGCCGTTCGCTACCTCGGCAGACGAGATTATCGCCGGTTTTCGCGACTATACGCCGCCGGCCCGTAAATGGGTTCAGCAGCCAGCTATTTAAACATCAAGCGCAGGGTAAACAGCGCGCAGACGATGAGCAGTAACAGCAGCAATTCGAAGCGATAGCGTTGCAGCATGATGTCCTCCTGAAAAAAACCGGCGCTGTTCAGCGCCGGTTTATCACCTTAACGCCCTGACCATTATGCCGCCGGTTTAACCGCCGGTTTAGCTGCGTGGTGTGCCGCTTTATGATGTTTCTTTGCAGCCTGCGCTTTCTGCGCGACTGCCGGTTTCGCAGCGGTTTTGTGGTGTTTCTTCGCCGCCTGCGCTTTCTGCGCTACTGCCGGTTTAGCAGCGGCTTTATGGTGTTTCTTCGCCGCCTGGGCTTTTTGCTCAGCAGCCGGTTTTGCAGCGGCTTTGTGGTGTTTCTTCGCCGCCTGCGCTTTCTGCTCGGCTGCCGGTTTCGCGGCCGCTTTGTGATGTTTCTTATGGTGAACGGTAGTATGGCTGGCTGCTGCACTCGGGGTGGTGCTTGCCGCATCGGCAGCGAAAGCAACTGATGACAGACCCATAGCAGCGGCAACGACCAGAGCTAATACTTTTTTCATTCTGAAATCCTCGACTTGGTTTCTTGAGTAACCCCACTGCGGGGCTGTTGGCAACACTATAAGCGCCTGCCGGGAGGCTATCAGTGAGTCTTTGGTGTCAGGGAGTAACGGAATGTACAACGCGCCGTTATAGCGAAGAACGAAAAAGCCCGCCGGAGCGGCGGGCTTAGACAAGTTAGCGCGCAGCGCGCTGTAAGATGATGCTGGAAGGCTGGCGCTGCAGAAAACGCATCCGCAGCATCATCATGATGGCGGCGGAGGTCAGACCGATGATAAATCCGCACCAGAAACCGGCAGGTCCCATGCGGGGCACAATCATATCGGTCAGCGCCAGCAGATAGCCGCTCGGCAAACCCAGCACCCAGTACGCGGTAAAGGTAATGAAAAAGATAGACCGCGTATCTTTATAGCCGCGCAGAATGCCGCTGCCGATCACCTGAATAGAGTCGGAGATCTGATAGATAGCCGCCAGCAGCATCAGGTGCGAGGCCAGCGTCACCACCTCGGGATTATCGTTATACAGCAGCGCAATCTGCTTACGCATCAGGACGGTAAAGATAGCGGTAAATACCGCCAGGCAGACCCCCACGCCCACGCCGGTGCGGGCCGAAACCTGGGCATCGATCGTTGAGCCCTGGCCAAGGCGGAAGCCGACGCGAATGGTGACCGCCGCCGCCAGCGACAGCGGCAGAACGAACATCAGCGAGCTGAAATTAAGCGCGATCTGATGACCAGCGACGTCAATGATCCCGAGCGGGGAGACCAGCAGCGCGACGACAGCAAACAGAGTGACTTCAAAGAACAGCGCCAGAGCAATGGGCAGCCCCAGCTGCACCAGCCGTAACAGGACGGCAAAATCAGGGCCGCTGAAGCGCTCGACGCAGCGGATATCGCGCATCGTACGCGCCCGGCGCACCCACCACAGCATGGTGGCGAACATCACCCAGTAAACGGAGGCCGTCGCCACACCGCAGCCGACGCCGCCCAGCTCGGGCATGCCGAAATGACCATAGATAAAAATATAGTTCACCGGAATGTTGACCAGTAATCCAATAAAGCCCATGACCATCCCGGGCTTGGTTTTTGCCAGCCCTTCACACTGGTTACGGGCGACCTGGAAGAACAGATAGCCCGGAGCGCCCCACAGCAGCGCGCGCAGGTAGCCAACCGCCTTCTCTGCCAACAGCGGATCGATGTTATGCATGGAGCTGATGATGTATCCGGCGTTCCACAGCACGACCATGATCAGCACCGAGACAAAGCCGGCCAGCCAGAAGCCCTGACGCACCTGCGGCGCGATACGCTCTCGCCGCCCGGATCCGTTAAGCTGCGCCACCACCGGGGTCAGCGCCAGCAGAAGGCCGTGGCCGAAGAGGATCGCCGGCAGCCAGATGGAGGTCCCGATGGCCACGGCGGCCATATCCGTGGCGCTGTAGCCACCCGCCATCACGGTATCGACAAAACCCATCGCCGTCTGCGCCACCTGCGCAAGGATGACGGGTATAGCCAGAGCTAATAACTGACGCGCTTCAACGAAATACTTCTGCACGTGAACACCTTCGAATTGTTGTTATTTTGAGACTAAAAAAGCCGCCGTAACTGGCAGCAAGGGGATAAAAATGAGGAATTTCCAGTCTATTGTAGCGAGGATTGGCTATTAAGCCAGTGAAAAAAGAGTCGAGGCACGAAGCGCGCTGGCAACCGCTTTGCCCTCCTGTTATTGTTCCCGATAGCGAAAGCGGTAATGATACCGTCATGATTTTCAACAGGAGCCAAACATGTTTACTGGTATTGTTCAGGGAACCGCGAAAGTGGTCTCCATTGATGATAAACCCAATTTTCGCACTCACGTGGTTGAGTTACCGGCACATATGCTGGAGGGGCTGGAAACCGGCGCCTCGGTAGCCAACAACGGCTGCTGCCTGACGGTGACCGAAATCAACGGCGCGCACATCAGCTTCGATCTGATGAAAGAGACGCTGCGGATTACCAATCTTGGCGATATTCAGGTCGGCGATGAAGTGAACGTCGAGCGAGCGGCGAAATTTAGTGATGAAATCGGCGGGCATTTAATGTCCGGCCACATTATGACCACCGCGGAAATCGTGAAGATTCTGACTTCCGAAAATAACCGTCAGATCTGGTTTAAAGTGCAGGATCCAACGCTGATGAAATACATCCTCTATAAAGGATTCATCGGTATTGACGGCATTAGTCTGACGGTGGGTGAGGTGACGGCGACCCGTTTCTGCGTACATCTTATTCCGGAGACGCTGCAGCGGACCACCCTGGGAGCGAAAAAACTGGGCTATCGCGTCAATATTGAGATTGATCCGCAGACCCAGGCGGTTGTCGATACGGTCGAACGCGTGCTGGCCGCGAAAGAGATGGCGGCTAAGGTCAATGAAGCCTGAAAAAAAATCCCCCGCCGATAAGCGGGGGAGTGTTATTTAACGGGCGACGCGCAGTCCATGTTCAATACCGCGCGAGAACACCACCTGCCAGAGCTGAATGTCGCGGGCGCGGAAGGCGCCGGCGCAGGCGTTCAGATAATAGGTAAACATGCGTTTGAAACGCTCAGAATAGTTATCGGCAATTTCCGGCCAGCTGGCGAGGAAACGCTCATACCAGGCCATCAGGGTCGTGTCATAATCGGCGCCGAAGTTGTGCCAGTCTTCCATCACAAAGTGCTTCTCGCTGGCTTCGGCAATGTGACGCACGGAAGGCAGGCAGCCGTTCGGGAAGATATATTTATCGATCCACGGGTCAACGTTATGGTCGGTGACCTTGGAACCAATGGTGTGCAGTAAAAAGCGGCCGTTGGGTTTCAAATTACGGTCGGCAACCTCAAAGTAGGTAGCGTAATTTTTCGGCCCCACGTGCTCAAACATGCCAACGGAGACGATGCGGTCAAAGCTGTCGTGCAGATCGCGATAATCCTGGAGACGAATCTCTACATCGAGATCGGCGCAGCGTGCCTGGGCCATTTTTTGTTGCTCGGCGGAGATGGTTACACCCACGACGCTGACCTGATAATTTCGCGCCATATATTCGGCGAGACCGCCCCATCCACAGCCAATATCCAGTACCCGCATGCCTGGCTCCAGCTCCAGTTTGCGGCAGATGAGATCCAGCTTAGCCTGCTGGGCGGCCTCGAGGCTCTGCGCCTCTTTCCAGTAACCGCAGGAATATTGCATATAGGGATCAAGCATCCGGCTGAAGAGATCGTTGCCGAGGTCGTAGTGCTCTTTACCGACAATCCAAGCACGTTTTTTACTTTGTAGATTAAACAGACGAGCGCCTGCGATGCGGAGTGTGTCTTTGAAATGGTGTGGGAGCTGCTTTTCCAACCCGGCGCGTAACACCTTGTGGAAGAATATATCCAGACGCTCGCATTCCCACCAGCCGTCCATATAGCTTTCGCCTAAACCCAGCGAACCTTCCTGCAAAACCCGTTTAAAAAAGAGAGGATTTTTAACCCGCAGGTCGGACGGCGCGGAGCCATTGATTTCAATTCCCGCACGGCCTAATAATTCAGCTGCAATCCGGTACCAGTCATCATTTGGTACACTTACTTCTTCTATACACGATGAACTCATAGCTTCTCCATCACGCCCAAGTGATCAGAACCTTAAAACAGCGTAGACGCTTTTTTGGCTTTGTGAGAAATCTCACGGATAATCCGTGAAGTCGCTATCCGACGTAAACAGAGGAAGGGAGATAACCCTTGCCGAAAGGCCTTCCATGGTGAAACGGAGGCATCCTGCATCCGTTAATCTGTAACTATTTTCTATTTATGTGAACCCGGATCCAGTATAGGACGCTAAGTACTGGCTTTCAATAAAAATTTCTTAGCATGCTAACGACTGGTCCGGGCCCTGGCGACGGGCATTACGCGTGGGAAGAATGGGGTGTCAGCTCCGGCGTCTGCTGCAGGCGATAGCCTATTCCGGCTAAGCCAATCGAAACCAGCATTACGCTGGTGGTGGTCAGCAGCGGCGTGGCGATCAGCGCGGATACCAGCAGACTGGTCAGGAAGCACAGGCCAAGCTGCAGGGTATTTTGCAGCGCCGCCGCGCGGCCGGTCGCCTGCGGAAAAGGCTTCAGCGCCTGAGCAACCACGATGGGGTAGATCCCGCCGTTGACCACCGCCATCATGCAGAACGGGATCATTAACGCCACCAGCGAGGCATGGGTTTGCAGGCCCACCAGCCAGGTGGCGGCTACGCTGACGGCAAAAATCACCAGCAGCCACGGCAGCATCTGTTGACCGGACCATTTCTGCAGCAGCGCGCGACAGCCATAGCCTCCCACCAGAAAGGCGATGGTCTGCGGAATATAGCTCAGGCCGATAGCGGTTGGGCCATAGCCCATTTCATGCAGGATAAAAGGTGAACCGGTAAGCCAGGCGAAGAAGCTGGCGGAACAGGCGGCGTAGATCAGGACGTTGCCGCTGTATTCCCGGGAGCGCAGCAGCGCGAGAAAGGTGATCTTTTGCTGCGTCACTACTACTGACTTCGCGGCTGCCTTCAGGCGCAGGGCAGGCAGCATCAGCAGCAGAGTGATGGCGAACAGGGTGGCGAAGATGGCTTGCCACTCGAAGTGCACCAGCAGCCAGCTGCCCAGCAGCGGGGCCAGCGCCGGCGACAGTCCTACCAGCGGCATAATGGTGGCGAAGATGCGGTTCGTGCGCTGGGCAGGATAGTAATCGGCGACCATCGCCTGCCAGGTAACGGCCGCGGCACAGACGCCAATCGCCTGCAGAAAGCGCAGCGCCAGCATCAGGGTGGCGTTGTGCACCCACAGCATCCCCAGACAGCCGGCCGCGAAAATCGCCAGGCCGCTCAGCAGCACCGGTTTACGTCCATAGCGGTCCGACAGCGGTCCCCAGAACAGCTGGCCCAGCGCGAAGCCGGCGAGGAACAGGCTCAGACTGGCGCTGATGGAGGCGGCGGAGGTGTTGAGATCCTGCTGCATGGCGGCAAACGCCGGCAGGTACATATCGGTGGCCAGAAAGCCCAGCACGCTCAGGCCGGCCAGCCAGACTAAAAATCCTTTCCCGGGTTGTGACATAACGTTCTCATAGTTGGTGTACAGGTACGATGCCGCAGAGTGTAGGGAGTGCATTGTGGCTTGTGAAACGCTAATATTTGTCACATGCATTCAAAAATTTTGCAGGCAGAAAATGTGGTCTGAATACTCTCTGGAAGTGGTTGATGCCGTCGCCCGTAACGGCAGCTTCAGCGCGGCCGCGCAGGAGCTTCACCGGGTGCCTTCCGCGGTCAGCTATACCGTGCGTCAGCTCGAAGAGTGGCTCGCCGTTCCCTTATTTGAGCGTCGCCATCGTGATGTGGAGTTGACCCCCGCCGGGGTCTGGTTTTTACAGGAAGGGCGCTCTGTTATCAAAAAAATGCAGATCACCCGCCAGCAGTGTCAGCAAATTGCGAACGGCTGGCGCGGACAGTTGTCGATCGCAGTGGATGATATTGTGAAACCGGCGCGGATGCGTCAGATGATCGTCGATTTCTATCGCCATTTTCCCGACGTCGAGCTGATCGTCTTTCAGGAAGTATTCAATGGGGTATGGGATGCGCTGGCCGACGGCCGCGTTGAGCTGGCGATTGGCGCAACGCGATCTATTCCGGTCGGCGGTCGCTATGCGTTCCGCGATATGGGGATGCTGAGCTGGGACTGCGTGGTGGCGAGCGATCATCCGCTGGCAAAGATGGAGGGACCCCTGAGCGACGACGTCCTGCGTAACTGGCCGTCGCTGGTGCGGGAGGATACCTCGCGCTCGTTGCCTAAACGGACAACATGGTTGCTGGATAACCAGAAGAGGGTAGTCGTCCCTGACTGGGAATCATCAGCAACCTGTTTGTCGGCAGGACTCTGCGTCGGCATGGTGCCGAGCCATTTCGCCCGTCCATGGATAGATCGCGGCGAGTGGACTGCGCTGGCGCTGGAAAATCCGTTCCCGGATGCCGCCTGCTGCCTGACGTGGCAGCAGAACGATGCCTCACCGGCGCTGAACTGGATGCTTGACTATCTGGGGGACAGCGACACGCTGAATCGGGAGTGGCTGCGGGCGCCGGAGAGATCCGCGCCCGCCAGATGCCTTAACGACGATAATCGACAAACGGGCCATCCGCTACCGAGCGGCGCTCAACCAGACGAGGGTGCACTTCGATAGACTGCGACTCTTCACGCTTGTTGACGATACGATCCAACAGCATGTTAAATGCGGCCTCGCCCAGGGAATCTTTCGGCTGATGAATGGTGGTTAACGCCGGGCTGAAATAGCGGGCGTTGCGCACATTATCATAACCGATCAGCGAAATGTCCTGCGGCACCCGCAGTCCCATTTCATCCGCCGCGCAGATAGCGCCCATCGCCATGATATCGCCGCCGCAGAAGACCGCCGTCGGGCGGTGCTGCTGGTTTAGGATCTGCTGCATTGCGCGGTAGCCGGACTCCGGCTCGAAGTCGCCCTGCACAATCCAGTTTTCCGGCACGCTGATATGCGCCTCTTTCATCGCCTGCATGAAGCCGGCAAGTCGCCCCGCGCCGGTGTTGCGCTCCAGCGGGCCCGGGATCACGCCGATTTCGCGATGGCCGCGTTCAATCAGGTAGCGTCCGGCGATATAGCCGCCCTGGAAGGCGTTATCGATCACCGCATCGGTGAAGTCGGCTTTCGCCTCGCCCCAGTCCATCACCACCATCGGGATATGGCGGTACTCTTCCAGCATGCTCAATACCGAATCCGGATACTCGGAACACATCACCAGCAGACCGTCTACGCGCTTTTGCGCCATCATCGACAGATAGGCGCGCTGTTTTTCCAGATCGTTCCACGCGTTACCGAGGATCAGAGTATAGCCCTTCTGGAAGCAGCTCTTTTCAACGGACTCAATAATTTCAGCGAAATAGGCGGCTTCGCTACTGGTCGCCAGCAGGCCAATCGATTTGGTGTGATTGACTTTCAGGCTGCGCGCCACGGCGCTCGGCGAGTAGTGCAGCTCTTTGATCGCCGCCCATACCGCATTACGCGTCTCTTCGGCAACGAAACGGGTTTTGTTAATTACATGTGACACAGTTGTAGTGGAAACGTTTGCGCGTTTCGCTACATCTTTAATAGTTGCCATTACATCTCACTCCATGCCTTGACCTGATCGCCTGATCATCGATACGTAAACGTTTGCCTACACACACCCTGAATACAATTTTCAACATTGCATCACGTCGGGAAAACGACACAGAACGACAGGAAGGGGTCAATGGCCGATACGCTTTTAAATTAGCGTGGGATTTTGTCCGATCTTGGGGCAAAGTGGAAGAGCAAAAATGTGCATCGCCCTAAATCCCGGAAGATTTTTGCGATTTTTTGTGCAAAAATGAGCAAGCTCACTTTTGGTGTGGGGATAACAAGAGGGAAAAATGATGGATACCAATTTAAAGTTTTCGCTGATCACCACGATTATTGCTCTCGGCGTGATTGTCGCTTTCAGCCTGACCGCCATACTGCACTAATGTTTCGCTGAGGGAGGAGCGCCGCTTCCTCCCCATATCCCGCTATTATTATCAATTCTGCAAAAATCTTTTGTCATTTCGTTCACTTTTGTTTTTTTGTGATTGATGTCATGCTTTTGACTTCTGATGTTACGCCGTCCTATCTGACGGTCTGATGGAGTCATTGAATGAAAATCAACTTTCCTTTACTTGCGCTGGCGATCGGCGCCTTTGGCATCGGTACCACCGAGTTCTCCCCGATGGGATTGCTGCCGGTGATTGCGAAAGGTGTGGACGTCTCGATACCGGTAGCGGGAATGCTGATCAGTGCGTATGCCATCGGCGTCATGGTCGGCGCACCGCTGATGACGCTGCTGTTGTCGCATCGCGCACGGCGCAATGCGCTGATTTTTCTGATGGGGATCTTCACCGTCGGCAACCTGTTGTCATCCATCGCGCCGGATTACACCACGCTGCTGCTGTCGCGGATTATTACCAGCCTCAACCACGGCGCTTTTTTCGGCCTGGGATCGGTGGTGGCGGCCAGCGTCGTGCCAAAGCATAAGCAGGCCAGCGCGGTAGCCACTATGTTTATGGGCCTGACCATCGCCAACATTGGCGGCGTGCCGGCGGCCACCTGGCTTGGCGAAACCATCGGTTGGCGGATGTCCTTCCTTGCTACTGCGGGATTAGGCCTGCTGGCGATGGTTAGCCTGTGGTTCTCCCTGCCGAAGGGCAGCGCGGGGGAACGTCCTGATGTCAAAAAAGAGCTTTCTGTCCTGCTGCGCCCGCAGGTGCTCTCCGCGTTGCTGACCACCGTGCTGGGCGCCGGGGCGATGTTTACGCTGTATACCTACATTTCGCCAGTGCTCAATACGCTGACCCACGCTTCATCGCTGTTTATAACCGCGATGCTGGTGCTGATTGGCGTCGGTTTTTCGCTAGGCAACTATCTGGGCGGCAAATTCGCTGACCGGTCGGTCTCCGGCACGCTGAAGGGCTTTCTGCTGCTGCTGATGGCGATCATGCTGGCGATCCCGCTGCTGGCGCAATCCCAGGCCGGGGCGGCCATCAGCATGATTGTCTGGGGCGCAGCAACCTTTGCGGTGGTTCCGCCGCTGCAGATGCGGGTTATGCGCGTAGCGCATGAGGCGCCGGGGCTCTCTTCTTCGGTGAATATCGGCGCGTTCAACCTCGGCAACGCGCTGGGCGCCGCCGCCGGTGGGGCGGTGATCTCTGGCGGACTGGGATATGCGTTTGTGCCGGTGATGGGCGCGATTATCGCTGGTCTGGCGCTGCTGCTGGTCTGGTTTAGCGGGCGAGCGCAGCCGGAAGAGGCTTTCGCCAGCCAGTAATCATCGGCTGGGCAAGGGCAAAAAAAACCGCAGCCGGGGAGACCCCGCTGCGGTTTGTCGTTTATGCCGCCAGGTTAGCCGCAACAAACTTCCAGTTAACCAGCGCCCAGAAGTGGTCCAGGTAGCTTGGACGGGCGTTGCGGTAGTCGATGTAGTAGGCATGTTCCCAAACGTCAACGGTCAGCAGCGGCTTCGCGTCGGTGGTCAGCGGGGTGCCGGCGTTGCTGGTGGAGACGATAGCCAGGCTGCCGTCGGCATTTTTGACCAGCCAGGTCCAGCCAGCGCCGAAGTTTTTCGCCGCGGCATCGGTAAATTTGGCTTTAAAATCCGCGAAGCTGCCGAAAGATTTGGCGATTGCGGCCGCCAGTTCGCCTTCCGGTTCGCCGCCGGCGTTAGGCGCCAGGCAGTTCCAGTAGAAGGTGTGATTCCAAACCTGCGCTGCGTTGTTGAATACGCCACCTTCAGACGTGCGGACGATCTCTTCGAGGGATTTGCCTTCGAACGCAGTGCCTTTGATCAGGTTGTTGAGGTTAGTGACATACGCCTGGTGGTGTTTACCGTAGTGATATTCCAGGGTTTCTGCGGAAATGTGCGGCGCCAGGGCGTCTTTTGCATATGGTAATGCAGGTAATTCAAACGACATTGCTACTCTCCTTATAACTTTTTGTTTTATCTCACATTGACAGGATGAGGTTTTCACCTGAATCGTGTTCTGACCGCCCGACGCTGTCGCGTCCCGGGCGTGTTATTGTATTGAGAATGTTAACATTTGCCGCAAGCAGTGAAAAGCCTTACAACGATAAAGGCTATTATCTCCGGTGCATGTGGTGAAGGCTTAACCGTTTTCTGCAGGAGTGGGCAATAAGCCGCCAAAATTGTTGCAACCCTGTATAAGGAGATGCCCTCTGCGGATTTGCGAACTCGCATGGCAATTAACTACTCTGCTTCGCCGCTGTCACGCAATGCGCTGAACAAAAAATAAAACTTTAATATCAAACGATTAATAAAAATATGCGCTCAGGCAATCGTCGCTATGCCAATAATTCATTGTCTATTTTTTAATTTGTATGACAAATATAGCCGCCAGCAGTAATTTCCCCAGGATGACGACGATGGCAAAAACAGATGAGGTGGTGAGCGCGAAAATGATCCCGGTGGTGCAGGGGATTGTTGACTGGATCGAAGCACATATTTTCGACACCCTGTCGGTGAGCGCGATTGCGAAAAAGTCCGGCTACTCACACTGGTACTTCCAGCGACAATTCGCCATGGTAACGGGCTGCACGCTGGCGAGCTACGTCAGCCGACGAAAGATGACGATTGCGACAATCTATTTAACGCAGACGCAGGCGTCGATACAGAGTATTTCTCAGTGCCTGGGATACGAGGGACAAGCCGCTTTCTGCCGGACCTTTCACCGTCACTTTGGCATGTCGCCGACCCGCTATCGTCGTGATACGCCGGGCAAAGAGAGCAATCTGCAATATCCCTTGCGGGTGGGGATGGAGATGGAGCAGGAGAGGCGGTCTGCCGCCGCAGCGGCAGACCGGGATCAGCGAATGGTTTTCGGCGTCATGACGCGACGAGCGCCGACATAATGGCGAACCCAGTAATCCTCGCTCAGGGAGGTGATTTGAATATCACGACCTGTGCGCGGCGACTGAATGAATTTTCCGTTGCCGACGTAGACGCCGACATGGTCGGCAGCGCCCCGTCCGCGGGTGCGGAAGAAGACTAAATCGCCGCTCTGCAGTTCATCACGATCCACCGGACGCGCATCGCGCAGGTGGTACATTTCGTTGGCCGTACGCGGGATGTGGATCTTGACCAGGTCCTTATAGGCGTAATAGACCAGCCCGCTGCAGTCAAACCCGGTGCGCGGCGAGGTGCCGCCCCAGCGATAGGGTTTACCCAACTGGCCCATCAGTTTATTCATCGCGGTACTTTGCGCTTTTTGCACCCGGACCTTGTGGGCGTCGGCGATCGTTAAATTCGCTTCGCTGGCCTCGGGCTTACAGCGTTTTTTATAGCCCTTGCGCACCACGCACTTGCTTTTGACGCTGTTTAGCGCCAGGGTCGGCTCGGCGCTGGCGGCGACCGTTTTCGCGCACTGCTTTTTATAACCTTTACGCAGCACGCATTTTTTCGTCGCGCCGGCGGCCTGACGATGAAGTGCGGTTTGGCTTGCTGCGGTAGTGCGGGTAGGGAGCCGGGTGCGCGAGGACTTTTTACTGGTGGTTTTAGCGGTGGTTTTAGTTTTTTGACTGGTTGCTTTTTTCTTGCGCTCTGAGCCACTTTTCGCGGGCAACGCTTTTGGCGAAGCGGAGGCGTGCGTATGCCCTGATGCCTGAGCCAGTGGCGTGAATGAGATAGACGTGAACAGTAATGCACAGAGCGATATCGCGATTTTGTTTAGCCGCGCCACTGAGCAATCCCCTGATTAATTACAGACATGTACAAATGCCTGACGATGAATGACAAACCGGAATGATTCTAAAGCATAAAAAGCCGGAAAGTTAATATTCTTTTGTATCAAAAATGTCGATTGGTTAACGATTGCAAGAAAACGCGTCAGACATTGACCGCCTCGCACAGAAAATGCGCAATGAGCGCCCGCCTGTGACCGCAAAATGATATTTTTAAGGCAACTTCGCGCAACAGAAGATAAAATATGAATAGTGAAAAAAATGTTATTATCCGTCCTGCCTACAGGACGCTACAATGACAAGTTACTGCCGTAGAAAGAAGTTTAAGGAAGCACGACAATGAGCTCGACTTTAGAAAAGATCCAACGCCAAATCGCTGAAAACCCGATCCTGTTGTACATGAAAGGGTCGCCGAAGCTGCCAAGCTGCGGTTTCTCTGCCCAGGCCGTTCAGGCGCTGTCCGCCTGTGGCGAACGTTTTGCTTACGTTGATATCCTGCAGAACCCGGATATCCGCGCCGAGCTGCCTAAATACGCCAACTGGCCGACTTTCCCGCAGCTGTGGGTAGACGGTGAACTGGTGGGCGGCTGCGATATCGTCATCGAAATGTACCAGCGCGGTGAACTGCAGCAGCTGATCAAAGAGACGGCGGCAAAGTACCATACCGACGAGCCAAAAGCGGAGTAATTCCCGCCATCAGTAAAAAAGCGACTTCCTGGAAGTCGCTTTTTTTATCACTCCGGGGTGGCCACTGGCAGCGGCCAGCCGCCCAGACGCTTCCAGCGGTTCACGATCTCGCAAAACAGCTGCGCCGTCTGCTCGGTATCATACAGGGCGGAGTGAGCCTGCGCGCCGTCGAACGGCATACCCGCGGCAATACAGGCTTTCGACAGCACCGTCTGGCCCAGCGCCAGCCCGCTTAGCGCGGCGGTGTCGAAGGTAACAAACGGATGGAAAGGGTTGCGTTTAAGTCCCGCGCGTTCGGCGGCGGTCATGGTGAAGCTGTGGTCAAAGGTGGCATTGTGCGCCACCATGATTGCCCGGCTGCAGTCGCTCTCTTTCATCCCTTTGCGCACCATTTTGAAGATGGCATGCAGGGCATCGTATTCGCTGACGGCCCCGCGCTGCGGGTCATGCGGGTTAATCCCGTTAAAAGCCAGCGCTTCGGGCTGCAGATTGGCGCCCTCGAAAGGTTCAACATGGAAATGCAGCGTTTCATCGGGCATCAGCCAGCCGTGCTCATCCATCTTCAACGTAATGGCGGCGATCTCCAGCAGGGCGTCGGTTTTGGCGTTAAATCCTGCGGTTTCAACATCGATCACCACCGGATAAAAACCGCGGAAACGGTCGCACAGACCATTCAGTTGAGCGTTCTCGGACATCAGATTCTCTTAGCTGGAAAAAAGTAGCGCGCATTATGGCAAATTTTGCCGCGGCTTGCAGCAGGCAGGGGTGAAAACAACGGGCGCCGTAGCGCCCGGGCGAGCCATGGCATTAAATATGCCAGCGTGGGGAAGCGTTAGTTGCCCAGACCTTTGCCGGCATCTTTCTCTTCAATGAGCTCGATTTTGTAACCGTCCGGATCTTCCACGAAGGCGATGACGGTGGTGCCGCCTTTTACCGGCCCGGCTTCACGGGTGACGTTGCCCCCGTTCTGACGGATCCGTTCGCAGGCTTCGGCGGCGTTATCGACGCTCAGCGCGATATGGCCGTAGGCGGTGCCCAGCTCATAGCTGTCCACGCCCCAGTTGTAGGTCAGTTCGATTACCGCGGTTTCGCTCTCTTCGCCGTAGCCGACAAAGGCGAGGGAGTACTTGTACTCCGGGTTTTCGCTGGTGCGCAGCAGCTTCATGCCCAACACGTTGGTATAGAAGTCGATAGAACGTTGCAGGTCGCCAACGCGCAGCATGGTGTGGAGTAAGCGCATAATGTCCCCTATGCAGTTTATTTGATAGATCAGAACGTTGAGTATAGCGGCGATACGTCGCCGCTATCAATGGAGGGATTACAGAGTCGGGTAATCGGTGTAGCCTTCCGCGCCGCCGCCGTAGAAGGATTCCGGGCGTTGCGGGTTAAGCGGCGCTTTTTTCTGCAGGCGAGCCACCAGATCCGGGTTGGCGATGTAATCGCGGCCAAAGGCCACGGCATCAATCAGCCCTTTATTGATAAGATCGTTGGCTTTTTCTACTGTGTAAGCGCCAGCGCCAATGATCACCCCCGGGAAGCGGTCGCGGACTTTCTGACGGAAAGCTTCACTGTAAGGTTTGCCGCCCGCCCAGTCCGGCTCGGACATGTGCAGATAGGCGATACCGCGTTTCGCCAGCTCGCTAATCAGATACAGCGCGTCTTCTTCTTCGTTCGGGCCATTATCCACATTCTGGAAGCTGCCAATCGGCGACACGCGGATGCCAATGCGCTCGGCGCTCCACTCTTGACTCACGGCGTCAACCACTTCCAGCACCAGACGGGCACGGTTCTCCACGCTGCCGCCGTACTGATCGGTACGCTGGTTCGCCGATGGCGAGAGGAACTGGTGCAGCAGATAGCCGTGGGCTGAGTGCAGCTCAACCAGATCGAAGCCGGCGTCACGGGCATTGCCGACCGCCTGACGGAAATCGTTGACGATCCCTGGGATCTCTGCGGTTTCCAGGGCGCGGGGCATTGAGGTGTCGACGCGAATGGCGTGGCCGTTTTCGTCACGCAGTGAGGTACGGGTGCCCGCGCTCAGCGCGGAAGGCGCTACCGGGGCGGCTCCGCCAGGCTGCAGGCTGCTATGGGAAATACGCCCGGTGTGCCACAGCTGGACGGCGATATGACCGTTTTCGGCATGAACGCCGGCGGTGATTTTCTGCCAGGCGGCAATCTGCTCCGGGCTGTGCAGCCCAGGCGCGCCGGCGTAGCCTTTGGCCTGCGCGGAGATCTGCGTCGCTTCGGTGATGATCAGCCCGGAACTGGCGCGCTGGCGGTAGTATTCGCCCATCAGCGGAGTAGGGATATCGCCCGGCTCAATGCTGCGCAGACGCGTCAACGGCGCCATAAATACGCGATTAGGGACGGTGACCGCACCGACTTTCAGTGGGCTGAATAATTTTGCTTCCGACATAGTGACTCCTGAGTAGACCGGTCGTCTAGTAACTGATGAAATAAAAACGCCTGTTATACCGCAGGCGCCGCAATAATCTGTTTGGCGTGGGCAAGGGCGCTTTCCAGCGGCGTTGCGCTACGCGTAATTTTGGCCTGCAGGTTGGCCCCGAGCCACAGGGAATACAGCACCTGCGACAGGGTCATGGCCTCGCCGTCAAATGCGAGACTGCCTTCCTGACGTCCTTTCTCCAGCGCGTCGCCCAGCAGGGCGATAATCTGGCTGGCTCCGCGATCCATGGCGGCGCGCATATCTTCCGACAGATCGCAAACCTCCGCGGATAGCTTGACAGTAAGACACCCGCTAATAATCCCCTGCTGGCAGAACTGATTCAGCGTGTGCTGATAGTAGGCCAGCAGGCGATCGCGATAGTTACCGTCGCCATGATCGAAGTGGTCCACCAGGCGCTGCAGATATCCGGTGTAGTGATGTTCAAGCAGCGCGACGCCGAAGGCTTCCTTAGAGCGAAAGTAGTGGTAGAAGGAGCCCTTGGGCACCTCCGCCGTCTTCAGAAGTTCGCTCAAGCCCATTCCGGTAAAACCGCGATGCATGCAAAGCTGCTCGCCGGTGGCCAGGATATGTTCTCGGGTATCGCAATCGCTGTGTCTGTTCATGCTGCACACTGTAGTAGACCGATTGGTCTAATGCAAGCGTCGGCGGAAAAATGTTAGCTGACGCAGCACGTAGTGAACAAAATTTGCGTCGGCGCGGGGAAACGTCTTCAATGAAAGGAGACGAGGGGACAGGAGGCGTGTGGTGGCAGAGCAGTTAGAATTTTTCCCGGTGCAGAGCCCGTGCCGGGGAATATGTCAGACCGATGAGCGCGGCTACTGTCGCGGCTGTTTCCGCAGCCGTGAGGAACGTTTTAACTGGCAAACGATGAGCGATGCGCAGAAACAGGAGGTTTTGCGTCTTTGCCGCCAACGGCTGCTTCGCAAAATACGCGCGAACAGGCCGGAGCCGGCGGAAGAACCGCAGCAACCCTCACTGTTTTAAGCCAAAAATTACGTATACTCAGAGCACTTTTTTATTGAGGAAGCGGTTATGGTTCAGCGTATTGCTATGGCTCCCCAGGGGCCGGAATTTTCACGTTTTGTGATGGGCTACTGGCGTCTGATGGACTGGAAAATGTCGCCTGGCGAGCTGGTCAGCTTTATTGAGCAGCATCTCGATTTAGGCGTAACCACCGTCGATCACGCCGATATCTATGGCGATTATCAGTGTGAGGCTGCCTTTGGCGAAGCGCTGAAGCGAGCGCCGCATCTGCGTAGCCGGATGGAAATCGTCAGCAAATGCGGTATCGCCACCCGGGCGCGCGCTGAGAACACCATTGGCCACTACATTACCGACCGCGATCACATCGTGCTCAGCGCCGAGCAATCGCTGCGTAATCTGGCGACGGACCATCTCGACTTGCTGCTGATCCACCGGCCGGACCCACTGATGGACGCCGACGAGGTAGCCGAAGCTTTTCTCGCGCTGCATCATAGCGGTAAAGTGCGCCATTTTGGCGTCTCGAACTTTACCCCCGCCCAGTTCACCTTGCTGCAGTCACGTCTGCCGTTTACCCTGGCCACCAACCAGGTCGAAATTTCACCGGTGCATCAGCCGCTGCTGCTCGACGGTACTCTCGATCAGCTGCAGCAACTGCGTATTCGTCCGATGGCGTGGTCTTGTCTTGGCGGTGGTCGCCTGTTTAACGAAGAGTGCTTCCAGGCGCTGCGCGATGAGCTGGCGCAGGTGGCGCACGAGCTTAACGCCGACAGCATCGAACAGGTAGTTTATGCCTGGGTGCTGCGTCTGCCGTCGCAGCCTCTGCCGATTATTGGCTCGGGCAAAATCGAGCGCGTGCGCTCGGCGATTGTGGCTGAAAAACTCAGCATGACCCGTCAGCAGTGGTTCCGCATCCGTAAAGCCGCGCTCGGGTACGACGTACCGTAACGGGCATTTCCCCTCCGGAAAGGCGTTCCTGGTTTACACTTAACAGGGAGACAGCCATCCGGAGGTGTTATGCAACGATGTATTCTCGCGATCTTATCCCTCGCATTTTGCGCTGGCGCACAGGCCGTTAGTGAAGATGTGCAACTTAATCTCGTGACCACCCAGGGCGTCGGTCAGACCATCGGCAGCGTCAAAATCACCGAAACCGACCGCGGACTCGAGTTCGCCCCCACTCTGCGGGCGCTACCGCCGGGTAAGCACGGGTTTCATATTCATGCCGAAGGCAGCTGCCAGCCGGCGATGAAAGAAGGTAAAGCCGTGGCCGCCGGGGCGGCGGGCGGACATTACGATCCGCAGCATACCGGCAAACACGAAGGGCCGTTGGGGGCCGGGCATCTTGGCGACCTGCCCCTGCTGGTGGTCAACGATGCGGGCGTAGCCGACCAGCCGATTATTGCTCCGCGCCTGAAAACGCTGGCGGAGGTGAAAGGGAAAGCGCTGATGGTCCACGTAGGCGGGGATAACATGGCCGACAGTCCGCAGCCGCTGGGCGGCGGCGGCGAACGGTTTGCCTGCGGGGTGATTAAGTAGTTCCTTCGCCAATTGTGCCGGCCACCGGGGCCTGTTCCAGCTGCGACAGGGCGCAGTACAGTCGCCAAATCGCGGCGGCCAGTTCCCGCGCCGCCGGCTGATGATGGTGGTTCAGGGCGTCGCAGATCCGCTGCAGCTCCTGCAGGGTGGAGGCCAGCGGGCGCTGCTGCACGCCGCGCTCGCTCATCACATCGCGTAACAGGTTGATGCACAGGTCGCGCACCTGGGCGAGAGGATCGGAGCGGGTTTCCCATTCGCGAAGCTGCCAGACGACGTGCGAGCAATTGAGCAGCACGACGCCCCAACGCAACAGCCAGCGGCGCGCCAGGGCATCCTTACTCTGGCTGAGCTGACTGACGTGGTGATAGACCAGCGATTCAAATTCATGCTCACTGTGCTGAGGATGACGGCTAAGCTGATCGACAAAGTGACGCCGTAACGCTCTGATATGGCGTCGCCCTTTGCGGGCGTCCGAGCCCGGACTCAGTACCGCAAAGGCCAGCCAGGCAAAGCCTACCCCGACAATCTTGCTCAAATTATCATTGAAAAAGGCCGCATAATCGTACACCGGCGGGTTGGTGACGGCGATAAACGAGCCCATAAAGACGATAAGCTGTCCCCACAGGCCGGCGTATTTGGGCCACTGCAGTTTGAGTAACTGCATGGTGGTCAGGAGCGGGAACAGGAACAGCAGAAACTGCCACAGGTCGGTTACCTGCACCATCAGGCCGAACTTCACCACGAAACTGAATAGCGACAGCAGGACCAGAGTCTGCATCAGCAATGTCAGCGAGCGAAACGGCGAGGCGGATACGGAGTAGAGCACGCAGCAGATGGAGGCCAGGGTCAGGGCCGCCGCACAGCTGGTCCACTGGGTACTGATCCCCCATGCGCCAATCGCCACCAGCGCGCAAAAGGTACGGACACCGTTGAGCAACGCCTCCGCCTGATCGGTATGGCGGGCTAACGGCGGGGCGGCGGGCACATTGAACTCGGCGATCGCCGAGGCATTTTCAACGCGGCGGATCCAGCGGCTGCTCTCCAGGTAAATGCGACAGAAATAGCGCAATCGCGCCCAGAAAGCGATGTGCCGGTAATCGGCATCCTGCCGCGGCGCCAGCGGCGCCAGGATCCGCGCAACGTGATAGCTGTCGGCATGAGGGGTGGCGAGCTCGGCGAGCAGCGACTCCAGTACCTGGCGAGTGTTCGCCGGCGCGTCAGGCCAGTTCAGCAGCATCCGTCGCAGACTGGAGATGACGCTGGTCATTCTGAGCTGCTGATGCAGGAGGTAGTTCAGCAGAGGATTCTGCCGACGGAAACGGTAGTGGCTCCAGAAGGCCTGGATACGCAGCAGGTTCATGGTCAGGATCTGGCCAATCACGCTCTCATGGGCGGTGCGAATGGCATCCGTCGTCTCCGGCACCCACAGCAGGCTGGCGTGCTCCAGCAGCCGGGCGTGCATGGTTTTCAGGGCCGTCAGCAGGTTGCTGCCGTCGGAGGTGCTTGGCAGGATCATCATCATTAGCCCGCCGCAGAAGATCCCGACGATGACTTCGCAGACGCGCGACTGGGCGATGACCCACAGCTCGTAGCTGTCGCTGATGTTAATCACCGGAAAGGCGATGATGGCGCAGGTATAGCCCGCCAGCTGAAAGGCGTAGGCGACGTTGTTGGTGAACAGGGCGCAGGCCCAGGTGCAGAGCGCCAGCCAGTCGGAGATACTGAACAGAAACAGCCAGGGATCGTTGAGTGTATGACCGGCAAGCAGCAGGGCGGCGCAGGCGCCGAGCAGGCTGCCTGCGATGCGGCCAAAACTTTTACTGATCACGCCGCCGACGGTGGGAAAGCTGACCACCGCCGCGGACGTCATCGCCCAGTAGGGCTCATCAAGATCCAGCGCATAGGCGATACTCAGCGCAAGACACATCGCGATGCCGTTGCGCAATGCGTACCGCCACTGCGGCCGGGTGGCTTTAACCCAGGGGAGTGCGCGCCACGACAGGGTCTGCAGGTTCATTACTGCCCGCCAATTGAGACAGTGCAGGTGGTACCGGAGACCAGGGTGACATCGGCCGGCAGCGTATCAAAGGCAATTCGCACCGGAACGCGTTGGGCGAGACGAACCCAGGGGATATTTGGTTTGATGTTGGCCACCAGCCCGGTTCCCTGTTCCACGCTCTGGTCGACAATCGCGCGGCCGATGCTGGCGACATGGCCCTTTAGCGTCTGCTGATTGCTATAGAGAATAATTTGTGCCGGATCGCCGATGCGAATGTGGCGCAGTTTGGTCTCTTCGAAGTAGCCCAGTACGTAAAACGAATGGCTGTCCACCAGGGCAAAGACCGGATGGCCGGTGGTAGCGTAATCACCGACGCGGGTGGAAAGGTTGGTCACCCAGCCATCCACCGGCGCTTTGACAACCGTCTGGCTGAGCTGCCACTGCGCATGTTTCAGCGCCGCTTCGGTTACGCCGACCCCCGCTCTGGCGGCAGCCAGGGTGGTGGTGGCGGTATTCAGGGCGGTATTGACGTTCTCAAGGTCTTCAGCCGAGATGGCATTTTGCGACAGGCTTCGGCGACGGCGAGCCTCGCTGGCGGCCTTGCTTTGCTCCGCCTGCGCTTTCGCCACCTCCGCCTGGGCTTTCGCCAGCTGCGCCTGGGCGTTCAGCACCGCGATGCGATAGGGGGTGTCGTCGATGGTAAACAATACTTCCCCGGCTTTGACCCGTTGGTTATCGGTTACGTTCAACTGCAGAATACTGCCGGAGACCTGAGGGGTGATCCCAACCTGCTCGGCGCGCACTTTGCCGTCGCGGGTCCAGGGTGACTGAGTGTAGAAATTCCATAACAACCATGCGGCAATCAGGGCGACGGCCGCGACCAGCAGCGTTGACAGATATTTTAATCTTTTCATAACAGGGAGATCACCAGGCAATGAGTAATACCAGGGCCAGACAGACCGAGAGCGCGAACAGGGAGAGATCCATTAGTAGCGGGTGCCAGATGTCGCCCGCATACATCCAGTCACGCAGCTGGCGATGTAAAAACAACCAGATAAAGAAACCCAACAAGACGGCTTTGAACAGCGGAGGGAAATAGACGGATGCGCCGAACACCAGGTCCTGCAGCGGCAATCCGGATGTGTTAAGACTCAGTTTCACAAGCAAAAATCCTTTGCCATTACAGGGGTAACCTCAGGACGTGCTACTCTTTAACAGTGTAAATCATTGTTTTGGTTTTTGTTGAATCAAGTAATTCATTTGTTTTGATAATTCAAATGCTGCACACTATTCTAAAATCAGTATAATAACTTAGCAAGCTAATTATAAGGAGATGAAATTGGAATCGCCACTTGGTTCTGATCTGGCACGTTTAGTTCGCGTTTGGCGCGCGCTAATCGACCATCGCCTGAAACCTCTGGAGTTAACGCAGACCCACTGGGTCACGCTGCATAACATCCACCAGCTGCCGCCTGAGCAGTCGCAGATCCAGCTGGCGAAAGCTATCGGTATTGAACAGCCGTCGCTGGTGCGCACGCTCGATCAGCTGGAGGAGAAAGGGCTCATTTCTCGCCAGACCTGCGCAAGCGATCGGCGGGCCAAACGCATCAAGCTGACGGAAAAAGCCGAACCGCTGATCAACGAGATGGAAGAGGTGATAGGTAAGACCCGTGATGAAATCCTCTCAGGGGTCTCGAAGCAGGAAGTGGAAACCTTGCTCCACTTAATCCGTAAACTTGAACAAAATATCCTCGATCTCCAGGCTAAAGATTAATTCTTTGCGGCCCGGGCTAATCCGGGCCTTTTTTCACCCTCCCTGCTGATGCCAGACGATCACCTGGTTACGTCCGTTATTCTTTGCTTCATACATGGCTTCGTCCGCGCGCTGAACGCACGCTTCCGCTGTCACGCTATTGTCGTAGGTGGTATACACCCCCATGCTGATGGTCATTCGCTCCGGTAAATGGCTCTCCCCGGCACTGACCGCCAGGCGGATACGCTCGGCGATCGCTTGCGCTTCTTTTTCACCGGTGTTGACCAGCAGCAGAGCAAATTCCTCACCGCCGATGCGTGCGGCGGCGTCATCTACCCGCGAATGGCTTTCCAGCACCGAGGCGGCGAACTGGATCACTTTGTCGCCCGCGACGTGGCCGTAGCTATCGTTGATGCGTTTGAAATGGTCGAGGTCGCTGATGAGCACCGACAGCGGATGCTGGGCATTCACCTTCGCCAGCTGTTGGTTAAGGGTGTCGTAGAAAAAGCTGCGGTTGTAGAGGCGGGTCAACGGGTCGCGGATCGAATTCTGATACGAATGGACATATTTGTGGTTAGACTCGCGATAGAGGATAAAGACGTCAACCAGTAGCACCAGAATCAGGAACAAGGTGCATAGCGTTTCGAAAAAACGCGCCTGGTACCAGGTCTGATCCAGCTCCCCTGCGGTGGAGAGCAGCTGGAAAAGCGTGAACAAATAAGCGCTGCAAAAAAAAGCGCCGCTGAACCAAAAAATATTACGCAGTTTACTCAAGCTAATTAATAAAATCAGCGTGATGAACCAAACTGCCATCAGCAGCCAGCCGATAATACTTTGCCACAACGGGGTAAAGGTATGGCTTAGATCGTCGATAAAATTGACGCTCAGCCACGGCGAATGGCTGGAGTATAGCCATGATAAAACAATAATGGTCAACGTAAAAAGAATACATGCTGTAAATGTAAGAACGTGTGCTTTCCACGAATGCATGATGCGCTGGCGAAAATAGTACAAAATAATAGATGACATGAATAACACAGCCATCATTATATTGCGGAAGAAATAATAGATAACGGCGTCATTTTGATTAACGACCGGGGCCGGATTGCAGGTAAGCCAGTCCGGATAGCTGCTGAGCGTGCCAAGCATCAGCAGCGCTGAGCAGGCAAACCCGAAAGAGACTGGAGTAAGGTAGAGACGCCGCTTGCTGCTCCAGTATTTCATGCCCATAAAACAGGCAATGGTAATATGAAAAACCATCAGGAAACTGGTCAGCAGCGGAAATAATATTGAGGAAGTACTACTGAAGCTGGTATGAAAAAACGCAGTCATCCCGGAAATGCCAACCCCGGCCAGTAAACAAATGCAAATATAAAGGATTAGACGTTTAACGATATGATGCACATGTTCGGGCATAGGCAATATTCCACATAAAAGGCAACGGCAGCGACGATGAGTCACCAGGGCTAATTTACGTTCTTGAGGGTAATAGGGGCGGGCAGTTAAGATATTGCGCAGGCGCAATGATTCATGGAATATTAAAATAAAGATGTCTGATGGTTACTACGAATTTATTACGGCGAAATAAACGTGGCTGAAAAATACGATGCGGCGCAACCGGCCGCATCGTAAGGGAAATTATCGCGGAGAGACGGTGACCTGGCTGCCGCTGCCGGCAATGGCCACGCGCTGACCAACGGAGAACGGAGTGCTGCCCTGTTTCTGCACTACCATAATGGTATTGCCATCGTCCTTACGGATTTCCAGTTCAACGCCCTGCGTTTTATTCATCGCGCCCTGAACGCCCTGACCGGCTACGCCGCCCGCGACCGCACCTGCCGCCGTAGCCAGAGAGCGTCCGGTACCGCCGCCGATGGTGTTTCCAAGGAACCCGCCCAGTACCGCACCGCCAATGGCCCCGATGGCATTGCTATCGTCGCCGCTCTGGATCTGTACGGCGCGCGTATGCACGATAGTACCGTAAGTCACGCTCTGCACCTGTTTGGCTTCAGATGCGGAATAAACGTCGCCGGACAGGCCGCTGCTGCTCACGCAGCCTGCGAGCGTAAAACCAATCATCGATACAGCCAAAACACGTAAAATCATTTATGAATCTCCTGTTCACCGAAGGTGTTCAATTGAACGTCCATACGGTTAATTATATGGCATTTAGTCGTCGGCGGGCATAGGTTCTCCCTGGACTATACAAAAAATAATAAACACTGGTGCTTCAACCTCAACTAAACGCCGGTTCTTTACGATGTTCTCTGATTTGTCGCTCTATTGTTAAAAAGTATTAGTACAACATAGCATTAACCGACACTTTATGATGGAGTGAAGGGCATACAAGGGTCATGGAATGAAGGAAAACGTATGAGATCGGGTCGCTTTATTGGCGTTATGTCTGGTACCAGCCTGGATGGTATCGATGTCGTTTTGGCCACCATTACTGAAAACATGGTGGCGCAGCAGGCTAGTCTCACCTGGCCCATTCCACACGCGATAAAAGAAGAGATTCTGGCGATTTGCCAGGGGCAGTCGCTGACCCTTTCGCAGCTAGGTCGTCTGGACACCCGTCTGGGACGGCTGTTTGCCGATGCCGTACTGGCGCTGATGCGCCAGGAAAGTCTCAAACCCACCGACGTCATCGCCATCGGCTGCCATGGACAGACCGTATGGCATGAACCGCAGGGAGAGGCTCCGCATACCCTGCAAATTGGTGATAACAACCAGATCGCCGCCCACACCGGGATAACCGTAGTGGGGGATTTTCGTCGCCGGGATATGGCGCTAGGCGGGCAGGGGGCGCCGCTGGTGCCGGCTTTTCATCATGCGCTGCTGGCCCACCCCGTCGAGCGACGTATGGTGCTCAATATCGGCGGGATCGCTAATGTGTCGCTGCTGGCGCCAGGTCAGCCGGTGCGCGGCTATGATACCGGGCCGGGAAATATGTTGCTGGACGCCTGGATCTGGCGCCAGAAGGGCAAACCGTACGACAAGGACGCCCAATGGGCTAGCGAAGGTAAAGTGCTGCTGCCGCTGCTGCAGGACATGCTGAGCGATCCGTGGTTTGCCTTGCCGGCGCCGAAAAGCACCGGTCGGGAATATTTCAATTACGGCTGGCTGGAGCAGCATATGGCCCGCTATCCGGGGCTACGCGGGGAGGATGTTCAGGCTACGCTTGCGGAATTGACCGCCGTCACCATCAGTGAGCAGGTATTGTTAAGCGGCGGCTGCGAGCGTTTGTTAGTGTGCGGCGGCGGCGCGCGTAACCCCTTGTTAATGGCGCGCCTGGCGGCGCTGCTGCCGGGAACCGAGGTCTCCACCACCGATGAGGCGGGGATCAGCGGCGATGATATGGAAGCGCTGGCCTTTGCCTGGCTGGCCTGGCGAACGCTGGCTGGTCTGCCGGGCAATCTGCCCTCCGTGACCGGCGCCAGCGAAGCCTCGGTGCTGGGCGCCATTTTTCCGGCTAACCCGCCGCAGAATCGGAGTTAACTGAAATCTTAAATACGACGCGACCGGTAAACTGGACAAGTTAAGCGGAGGGCGGAGTGCCCGCCGTGACCGGGAAAGTCGAAGGCAAACGAATGAAAAAAATTCTTATCGCAGTTGTACCTTTTATGCTGGCGGGCTGTAGCTACTACAACCAGTTTGTCGAGCGGATGCAGACGGACACGCTGGAGTATCAATGCGACCAGAAACCATTGACGGTCCATCGCAATAACGCACGCCAGCAGGTCAGTTTTATCTATGATAATCAGCAACTGAACCTGTCTGAGGGGCTGTCGGCTTCCGGGGCGCGCTACACCGACGGCGTCTATGTGTTCTGGTCAAAAGGCGATACCGCCACCGTCTATAAGCGCGACCGCATCGTCCTTGATAACTGTCAGCTGCAGACGGCCAAACGTTGAGATTTCTGTCCGGGGGGCGCACAATAACGCCACCTTATGACTACATCCTCAATGGCCATGTCTGATAACGACGAACTCCAGCAAATTGCGCATTTGCGCCGTGAATACACCCGTGGCGGTTTGCGTCGCCACGATCTTCCTGCTGAACCCCTGCCGCTGTTTGAACGCTGGCTGCGTCAGGCCTGCGATGCGAAACTTGCCGACCCGACGGCCATGGTGGTCGCCACCGTCGATGAGCGCGGCCAGCCCTACCAGCGCATTGTGCTGCTGAAGCACTACGACGAAAAAGGGTTGGTGTTTTATACCAACCTTGGCAGCCGTAAAGCGCATCAAATTGAAAACAACCCGCAGGTCAGCCTGCTTTTCCCGTGGCATATGCTGGAGCGCCAGGTGATGGTAATCGGCAAAGCGGAGCGTCTGTCGACGCTGGAAGTGGTCAAATATTTCCACAGCCGTCCGCGCGACAGCCAGATTGGCGCCTGGGTCTCGAAGCAGTCGAGCCGGATCTCAGCCCGCGGCATCCTCGAAAGCAAATTCCTCGAGCTGAAGCAGAAGTTCCAGCAGGGTGAAGTGCCGTTGCCGAGCTTCTGGGGCGGATTCCGCGTCAGCATTGAGCAGATGGAGTTCTGGCAGGGGGGAGAACACCGTCTGCACGATCGCTTTTTATACCAGCGCGATAGCGGCGCCTGGAAAATAGACCGTCTGGCGCCGTAAACGCCGAAATTAGTTATCGAAGCGCTGGCGCTGAAAGGGCCGGCGCTTTATTCTATGTACTTTTCGCATCTGGCGAAAAGTCGTGTACCGGCAGAGGTGCAGTCGTTTATACATGGAGAATTTGATGGCAAGCAGTAACTTGATTAAACAATTGCAAGAGCGGGGGCTGGTAGCCCAGGTGACGGACGAGGAAGCGTTAGCAGAGCGACTGGCGCAAGGCCCGATCGCGCTCTATTGCGGCTTCGATCCTACCGCTGACAGCTTGCATTTGGGGCATCTTGTTCCATTGTTATGCCTGAAACGCTTCCAGCAGGCAGGTCATAAACCTGTGGCGCTGGTGGGCGGCGCAACCG
The DNA here is from genome assembly GCF_018204675.1 of Klebsiella sp. P1927. NCBI lineage: Bacteria > Pseudomonadati > Pseudomonadota > Gammaproteobacteria > Enterobacterales > Enterobacteriaceae > Klebsiella > Klebsiella sp. P1927. The sequence goes on from NZ_CP073377.1 coordinate 2,102,400, forward strand.
GTCTGATTGGCGACCCAAGCTTCAAAGCCGCTGAGCGTAAACTAAACACCGAGGATACCGTGCAGGAGTGGGTGGATAAAATCCGCAAACAGGTGGCTCCGTTCCTTGATTTTGACTGCGGCGACAACTCGGCGATCGCGGCGAATAACTATGACTGGTTTGGCAGCATGAACGTGCTGACCTTCCTGCGCGATATCGGTAAACACTTCTCTGTTAACCAGATGATCAACAAAGAAGCGGTGAAGCAGCGTCTGAATCGTGACGATCAGGGTATCTCCTTTACCGAGTTCTCTTACAATCTGCTGCAGGGTTACGACTTTGCCTGCCTGAACAAGCTGCACGGCGTGGCGCTGCAGATTGGCGGCTCTGACCAGTGGGGCAACATCACCTCCGGCATCGATCTGACCCGTCGTCTGCATCAGAACCAGGTGTTTGGCCTGACCGTACCGCTGATCACCAAAGCGGACGGCACCAAATTCGGTAAAACCGAAGGCGGCGCCGTGTGGCTGGATCCGAAGAAAACCAGTCCGTACAAATTTTACCAGTTCTGGATCAACACCGCGGATGCTGATGTCTATCGCTTCCTCAAATTCTTCACCTTTATGGACATTGCGGAGATCAATGCCCTGGAAGAAGAAGACAAAAACAGCGGTAAAGCGCCGCGCGCCCAGTACGTGCTGGCAGAGCAGGTGACGCGCCTTGTTCACGGCGAAGAAGGCCTGGAAGCGGCGAAGCGCATTACCGAAAGCCTGTTCAACGGTAACCTGAGCGACCTGAGCGAAGCAGACTTCGAACAGCTGGCCCAGGATGGCGTGCCGATGATCGAAATGGAAAAAGGCGCCGATCTGCTGCAGGCGCTGGTTGATTCCGAGCTGCAGCCGTCCCGCGGTCAGGCGCGTAAAACCGTTGCCTCTAACGCGGTGACCATCAACGGCGAAAAACAGGCCGACCCGGAATATGTATTCAGTGACAGCGATCGCCTGTTTGGCCGCTACACCTTGCTGCGTCGCGGTAAGAAAAATTACTGCCTGGTCTGCTGGAAATAAAAAAATACTGCCAGGGCGTGGGAAACCACGCCCTTTTTCTTTTTAGGGTTGTGGTAAGAAAATGAAGAACATCCTCGCCATTCAGTCTCACGTTGTGTTTGGCCATGCCGGCAACAGTGCCGCCGAATTTCCGATGCGCCGTCTGGGCGCCAATGTCTGGCCCCTGAATACCGTACAGTTCTCTAACCATACGCAGTACGGCAAATGGACCGGCTGCGTCATGCCGCCTTCGCATTTGACGGAGATTGTTCAGGGGATTGCCGACATCGACAAACTGCAGACCTGCGATGCGGTACTGAGCGGCTATCTTGGCTCCGCTGAGCAGGGAGAGCATATCCTCGGTATCGTGCGTCAGGTTAAGGCGGCCAATCCGGCGGCGAAATATTTTTGCGATCCGGTGATGGGTCACCCGGAGAAGGGCTGCATCGTCGCGCCGGGCGTGGCGGAGTTCCACGTGCGCTATGCGCTGCCGGCCAGCGATATTATTGCGCCGAATCTGGTTGAGCTGGAGATCCTGTGCGGTCATCCGGTCGCCAGCGTCAGCGAGGCAGTGGCCGCCGCGCGGGAGCTGATTGCCCAGGGGCCGGAAGTGGTATTAGTTAAGCATCTTGCCCGTGCGGGTCTGAGTATGGATCGTTTTGAGATGCTGCTGGTGACGGCCGAAGAAGCCTGGCATATTAGTCGGCCGCTGGTGGATTTCGGCCTGCGTCAGCCGGTAGGCGTCGGCGATGTGACCAGCGGTCTGCTGTTGGTTAAATTGCTGCAGGGGGCAAGTCTGCGCGATGCGCTGGAACACGTCACCGCCGCGGTGTACGAGATTATGCTCGCCACCAAAAATATGCAGGAATACGAACTGCAGGTAGTAGCGGCGCAGGATCGCATCGCCGTACCGGAGCACTGCTTCAGCGCCACCCGGCTGTAACTCCCAGGGCCTGCCCGACGGTCCGCCGGGCAGGTTCAGGCCTTATTTTAAGCCTTCAGCCGCCAGTGCGGCAGCCACCGCCGGACGCGCTGCCACCTGCGTCATCCAGCTGCCGATATGACCATAGGCAGCCATATCCAGTTTTATAGCATAGGCCCAGCGCAGCACCGTAAACAGATAACCATCGGCAATGGTGAAGCGATGGCCGGTCAGCCACTGTTTGTCTGCCAGCGCTGCATCAACGTATTGCAGCTTTTTCTCAAGCAGCCCCCGCGCGACAGGCTTATAGTCCTCCGGGGTATCCGGGCGGAACAGCGGGGTAAAGCTTTTATGCAGCTCGGTGGCCACATAGTTCAGCCATTCGAGAGTCTGATAGCGCGCAATCGAGCCCACCGGCGCCAGCAGATGACGATCCGGCACCTGGTCTGCGATGTACTGCATGATGGCTACGCCCTCAGTGAGCAGGATATCATCATCCAGCAGCAGCGCCGGCACCTGACCTTTCGGGTTGAACTGCAGATAGTCTTCCCCGTTTTCCAGCCGTTTTTGGGCCAGATCCACGCTCTGCAGGGTAAAATCCAGACCGCTTTCGCGCAGGGCAATATGCGAGGCAAGGGAACAGGCGCCGGGTTTGTAGAACAGTTTCATGCGTGACTCCTCGTGGCTGCAGTTTTCTGTATGTTAGTCCTGCCAGGGGTAAAAAAAAAGCCGCTAAACTAACGTTAGCGGCTTAAAAATAATTAGTTTTCCCTGCGGCGTCAGGCAGCCGCGGTTTCGCGTGCTTTAATGTCCGCGCTGTCGTCCTGAGTCATACGATTCAGTTTCGGCGCGGTCAGCAGCATCAGGGCGGCGATAACCGCGGTGACGATACCAATCTGCAGGAATACGTGACCGTACACTTCCAGCGACACCAGCGGATCGGTGACATTCTCCGGGACTGCCATCAGGTTAGCGATTTTCCCGGCGATGATCGCCGCGCCTGCCGTGGTGAGGAACCAGCTGCCCATAATGAAGCCCATCAGACGCTGAGGAACCAGCTGAGCGACCATCGCCAGGCCGAGGCCGGAAATCATCAGTTCACCGATAGACTGCAGCGCGTAGCTCAGAATCAGCCAGTTGACCGAGACGATACCGGCGTCGCTGGCGAACTTCGCCCCTAGAGGCAGGACGAGGAATGCGCCAGAGCACAGTACCATACCGATAGCAAATTTGTGCGGCATCGGCAGGCGGTCGCCCATCTTGTTGTAGATGGCGGCCAGAATCGGGCTACCAATCATGATCCAGAACGGGTTCAGCGCCTGATACTGTTCCGGTTCAAAGGCGAGACCGAGGATCGAGTGCTCCACGTTACGGATGGCGAAGAAGTTCAGCGAGGTCGGCATCTGGCTGTACAACACGAAGAAGACAATCGCTTCTACCATCAGCAGGAAAGCGACGATCATTTTACGACGCGGAGCGCCTTTCAGGCCTATGGTTTCTTTGGCGAAAATCACGACGATACCCAGTGCGACGACGCCCAGCACCATACGTGCGATACCCTGGTTGTGCAGCAGCCAGGTGGCGATAGCGACCAGCACCACCACGCCAGCGATGGTCGCCAGCAGTTTACCCATGTGTACCGGGGCAAAGTCCGGTTTAGAGCCGTACTGTTTAACCCATTTCTGACAGAAGGCGAAGTTAATAATGGTGATCACCATCCCCACCACGCTGAGGGCAAACGCTACGCTCCAGCCAAAACGTGCGGCCAGCCACGGGGTTGCCAGCATAGAGAAGAACGAACCGATGTTGATGGACATGTAGTACATGGTAAATGCACCGTCCAGACGTGGGTCGTTTTTGTCATAGCAGGTAGAAAGCAGGGAGGACGGGTTGGCTTTAAACAGGCCGTTACCGACGGCGATGGTCGCCATACCCATATAGACGATAGCGGCGTCATGACCGGACCAGGCCACCAGCGCATAGCCAATCGCCAGCACGATAGCGCCCAGCATGATGACACGCTTGGTACCCAGCACTTTATCACCCAGCCAGCCGCCAATGGCGACGAGGCCATAAACCAGCGCGCTAAAGGAGGAGAACAGAGTAATGGAATCCGCTTCCGACATACCCAGCTGTTTTACCAGGTAAACGGCCATGATCCCTTGCAGGCCGTAGTAACCAAAACGCTCCCACAACTCGATCGAGAAAATGAGATAGAACGCGCGTGGTTGTTTGAAAGCGTTCAGACTCACGCTTTCTGCTGGTTTATTGTTTGCAGTAGACACATATACCTCTTTTTTTACATCCCATATTTACTGGGGGGTGTTCGGGGCGCAATCTCGTTGGACCGCCGCCTTTATAGTTATTCTTGGAGGGAAAACGGCAAGTAATGTTCACTATCCTGGCGCATCAGGCAAGGCTTTTGTAATAATCTGTTACACATAATCAGGGTGGTATAATGCTCCGGACATATGAATGTTATACAGCGTTAAATTTTACCGTTTCGATATCGTTGGTATTTTTATCTTTTGGGTTCGCCGGTTTGCCGGGAAAAGGCGATATATTCTACTGATCTGGCGTAAGCATAGTGATATGGTCCATTATCTTAAAAAATCATGGGCCATTATCCTGACAATCTTTACTCATCCGTTGTATTGCCTGACATTTATTTCCATTCCAGTAACATTCAATCAACATAAAGTTGCGAGCATGATCTGGATCACAAATGCATAGAAATTTTGCGCTGATAAAAAATGAATGAACTAGTTGTTTGTTATATAACCGGATAATCATCCATAATCATGATGATTATGTGGTGTTAATGGCCGGTGAAATAGATGAATGCGGGCCATAACCCAGAGTTAAGCTATGACCGCAATAGAGACGAGACAGTCAGGCGTAGACTTTATCTTTGTATTCGCAAAGATCTTCAATCAGGCAGGAGCCGCAGCGCGGCTTGCGGGCAATACAGGTATAACGCCCATGCAGGATCAGCCAGTGATGACAGTCGACCTTAAACTCGGCGGGGACCACCTTCAGAAGCTTCTCTTCCACCTGCTCAACGTTCTTGCCCGGGGCGAATTGCGTCCGATTGCAGACGCGGAAGATGTGCGTGTCCACGGCGATGGTCGGCCAGCCAAAGGCGGTATTTAGTACCACGTTGGCGGTTTTACGGCCCACGCCGGGTAGCGCCTCCAGCGCTGCTCTGTCTTCCGGCACCTCACCATTGTGCTGCTCCAACAGGATGCGGCAGGTTTTGATGACGTTTTCCGCTTTGCTGTTAAACAGGCCGATAGTCTTGATATACGATTTCACCCCATCCACCCCCAAGGCCAGCATCGCTGCGGGCGTATTGGCCACCGGATAGAGTTTGGCTGTCGCTTTGTTGACGCTTACGTCGGTGGCCTGTGCAGAAAGCAGGACGGCAATCAGCAGCTCGAATGGCGAACTGAAATGCAGTTCGGTGGTGGGGTGGGGATCGTTTTCCCGCAGCCTGGTAAGGATCGCCAGGCGTTTGGCTTTGTTCATATTATGCTTTCCCTGTCACGTCGGACGGGGCGACAGAGACGGCCCGGGCCGCTTGCGCCTTCCGCTGTTTGCTACGTTCATCGATAAGGTATTTAATCGCCAGCATCATACCGAGGCCAATAAAGGCGCCTGGCGGCAGCATAGCCAGCAGGAAAGGGGGGTCGGTGTGGAAAACCTCGATGCGCAGAACCTTCGCCCAGCTGCCAAGCAGACTGTCGGCGCCGTCAAACAGGGTGCCGTTGCCAAGGATCTCGCGCAGGGAGCCCAGCACAAACATCGCGCAGGTAGCGCCCATGCCGATCGAGAAACCGTCCAGTGCCGACAGCGCTGGCCCTTTTTTGGCGGCAAAGGCTTCGGCGCGGCCGACCACGATGCAGTTGGTCACGATAAGCGGGATGAAAATCCCCAGCGACTGATAGAGGCCGAAGGCATAGGCGTTGATCAGCATCTGCACGACGCTCACCACCGAGGCGATAATCATTACGTAGATGGGGATCCGGATCTCCGCCGGCGTCCAGCGGCGCAGGCTGGAGATGGTCAGGTTGGTCAGGGTTAACACCAGGGTGGTGGCCAAACCCAGCCCGAGGGCGTTGGTGGCGGTCGAGGTGACCGCCAGCAGAGGACACATACCTAACAGCTGAACCAGGGCGGAGTTATTTTTCCACAGGCCCTGGACGATGACGTCTTTAACTTCGCTCATGGTTATTCTCCACAGGCGGTGAATTCAGGAAGTTGCGCAGGCAGCGTTTGTGCATATAAGCCTGCGCGCTTAACGGCATTGACCACCGCCCGGGGGGTGATGGTGGCGCCGGTGAACTGGTCAAAATCGCCGCCATCCTTTTTGACCGCCCAGTGGCTATCGCCCTGGCCGTGGATGACTTTCCCGGCAAAATGGGTAATCCAGTCCGACAGGCGAAGTTCGATTTTATCACCCAGGCCCGGCGTTTCATGATGCTCAGTTACGCGGGTGCCGAGGACCGTGCCGCTAAAATCGGCGGCAACCAGCAGCTGTATTGCTCCGGAGTAGCCGTCCGGCGCGGTGGCTTCCATCACCGCGCCGATCGGTCGATCGTTATTTTTGGCGATCCACACTTTATGCTGGCCTTTGCCCAGCGCCGGGGCGCTGACCAGATAGCAGCTCTTAAGCAGATCGTTATTATAGCGGTCGGCAGGTAAAACCTGGTCGAATAACGCCTTTTGCTGCAGGGCCGCCTGCTGGTCGATGGTGCTTTTGGTCAGCTCATTGATCGCCGCCGTCAGCCCGGTGGAACCGGCGGCAAACAGCGCCAGCGTGACGCCGTGTTTACGCATCGTTTTTAACATCATTGCTCTCTCAACGGTGGCCATATACGCGCGGGCGCGTGTAGTAATCGATCAGCGGCACGGTAATATTCGCCAGCAGAACGGCAAACGCCACGCCGTCCGGATAACCACCGAAGCTGCGGATGAGCCAGACCAGCAGGCCAGCGAGGGCGCCAAAGATCAGACGGCCGCGGTTGGTTGTTGAGGCCGTCACCGGATCGGTCAGGATAAAGAAGGCGCCAAGCATGGTCGCCCCGGAGAGCAAATGCATCTGCGGTGAGGCCAGGCTCTGCGGCGAAAAAATCCAGCCGAGGGTGGCGCACAGGCCGAGGCTAACAAGGAAGCTGACCGGGATATGCCAGCGGATCGCCTTCTGCCACAGCAGGAAAAGGCCGCCTGCCAGCCAGGCGATATTCACCCACTGCCAGCCCAGACCTGCCAGCACGCCGCCGTAGACCGGCAATTGGAGCACCTGCTGAACGCTATGTCCGGCATGCAGGGAGGTTTTAAAGGTATCCAGCGGGGTGGCCTGGCTGACGCCGTCGATACCCAGCCGCAGACTGGCCATGTCGCCTCCGGCGGCGGTATGACCGGTGAAGATCATCTGCAGCGCGTCGCTGAATGCCGGGATATGGGCGGCTATCTCATAGGAAGGCAGCCAGGAGGTCATCTGCACCGGGAACGAAATCAGCAGCACGACATAGCCGATCATTGCCGGGTTGAAGGGGTTATGGCCCAGGCCTCCGTACAACTGCTTGGCAATGACTACGGCAAAGGCAGTGCCGAGCACCACCATCCACCACGGGGCCAGTGGCGGAATACTCACCGCCAGCAGCAGGCCGGTGAGCAGGGCGGAATTATCTTTCAGCGTGGCAGCAACAGGCTGTTTACGCAGTTTGAGAATAGCGGCTTCGGTCGCCCAGGCCGTCAGGGCGGCGAGGACAATCTGCAGTACGGTGCCCCAGCCGAAAAACCAGGTCTGGACCACAATGCCAGGCACAGCGGCGAGCAGCACCAGCAGCATAATACGCGAGGTCTGCCGCTGGTTATGGGTATAGGGGGAGCTTGCGATTCTGAAAACCATTTATTCCTCGTTAACTGCCTGCTGTGTTGCTTTACGCGCCTGAACGCGGGCGATAGCCGCGGCGACGGCCGCTTTGCGCGGGTCGTCATTGGCTGCGGCTGACGCGAGATCCTGTTGTGTGGCCTGCTGTTCGGCTTTACGCGCTTTGGCGCGGGCGATAGCGGCTTCCACCGCCGCCTTGCGCGGGTCGACCGGTTTGACGGCCGGGGCGTCCACCGGCGCGGCCTGCTGTTCGGCTTTACGCGCTTTAGCGCGGGCGATAGCGGCTTCCACCGCCGCCTTGCGCGGGTCGACCGGTTCGGCGGCCGGGGCGTCCACCGGCGCGGCCTGCTGTTCGGCTTTACGCGCTTTGGCGCGGGCGATGGCGGCTTCCACCGCCGCCTTGCGCGGGTCGACCGGTTCGGCGGCCGGGGCGTCCACCGGCGCGGCCTGCTGTTCTGCTTTACGCGCTTTGGCGCGGGCGATAGCGGCTTCCACCGCCGCCTTGCGCGGGTCGACCGGTTCGGCGGCCGGGGCGTCCACCGGCTCGGCCTGCTGTTCGGCTTTACGCGCTTTGGCGCGGGCGATAGCGGCTTCCACCGCCGCCTTGCGTGGATCGACCGGTTCGGCGGCCGGGGCTACCATCGGCGCGGCCTGCTGCTGCGCTTTGCGCGCCCGGGCCTCAGCCTTACGCGCTTCGCGGGCGGCAATCGCCTCGCTGTTGTCAGGTTTGGCGCCGGCCTGGATCACGATCGGCTGCGCGGCATCGCGCTGTTTATCCCGTACCCGGGCCAGGGCGGCGCTAATCGCCTCCTGATCTTTGGCGGCAGGCTGAACGGCGGCTTTTTTATGCCGCTCGGCGCGCGCGGCTTTCTCACGCTCCAGGCGCGCCTGTCGGGCCTCGAATCGGGCTTTGGCTTCCGCAGCGCGCTGCTCTTCCTGACGAATCGCCGCGATCTCGGCCTTTTCCTGACGGAAGTACTGCACCAGCGGAATATTACTTGGACATACCCACGCGCAGGCGCCGCACTCGATGCAGTCCGCCAGATTATGGGCAGTGGCTTTATCGTGCTGCTGACCTTTGCTGAACCAGTACAGCTGCTGCGGCAGCAGATCGGCCGGGCAGGCGTCAGCGCAGGCGCTGCAGCGAATGCAGCCTTTCTCTTCCTGCGGTTCGCCCATCTCGCTGGCGGAAGGCGCCAGCAAACAGTTGGTTATCTTCACCACCGGGACGTCGAGCCACGGCAGGGTAAAGCCCATCAGCGGGCCGCCCATGATCACCATTGGCTCGGCGCTGGGGCAGAAGCCGGCATCGTTCAATAGATGGCGCACCGGCGTGCCAAGACGCGCCCAGACATTGCCCGGTCTGGTTACCGCTTCGCCGGTGAGGGTGACCACGCGCTCGGTTAACGGCTCACCGTCAACCACCGCGCGTTTCACCGCATAAGCCGTACCGACGTTCTGCATCAGCACGCCAATGTCCGATGAACGACCGCCGTGCGGTACCTGTTTGCCGGTAAGAATTTGGGTGAGCTGCTTGGCGCCACCGGAGGGATATTTGGTGGGGATCACGCGCAGCGAAATGCCATGGGCGTCGCAGAGCACCGCCCGCAGCATTGAGATGGCCTGCGGCTTATTGTCTTCAATGCCGATCAGCACTTCTTCAGGCTGCAGTATATGAGCGAGGATGCGGATACCCTCGACAATCTGCGCCGCGCAGTCCTGCATCAGGCGGTCATCCGCCGTGATATAGGGCTCGCACTCGGCGGCGTTAATGATCAGCGTTTTAATTTTATCTCCGCCACCGCGCAGTTTACTGCCGGTGGGGAATCCTGCGCCGCCGAGGCCAGCAACGCCAAACTGGTGGATACGCTCGATCAGCGCTTCACGCGTGCGGGTCTGATAGTCGCTCCAGCCATCGCGCTCGATCCAGCGGTCTTCGCCGTCGGCGTCAATGATCACGCTCATCTCCGCCAGCGCCGACGGGTGCGCGGTAGTGTGCGGAGCGATGGCGGCAATGGTGCCGGAGGTCGGGGCGTGAACGGGCAGCATTCTTCCCCAGCCGCGGGTCAGCGGCTGGCCGCGCAGCACCCGGTCGCCCACTTTAACGCACAGTTCGCCCTCGGCGCCAATGTGCTGCTTCAACGGGATAACAAAGCGCTGCGGCAGGGAAACCTGACGCAGCGGGGTGCCGTTAGACTGGGTTTTCATCTCAGGCGGGTGAATACCGCCGTTGAAATCCCAGACCTTGTCTTTTCGGAAAGCGGAAAATAGCTTAAACATGTTGTTCCACAGGAATATTTCGCACCGGGATCGTATGCAGATCCCATTTCCAGGTCTCCGGGGTGGTGGCCACCGGAACGAGTGAAATGCACTGGGTCGGGCAGGGGGCGACGCACAAATTGCAGCCGGTGCACAGGTCGCTCATCACGGTATGCATGGCGCGGGTCGCCCCAACGATGGCATCCACCGGACAGGCTTGGATACACTTGGTACAGCCAATGCAGTTCGGCTCGTCAATTACCGCGAGCATGCGGGCCGGCTCCGCTTCCTGTGCATCGCCGTCGACAGGCTGCGGGTCGACGTTCAGCAAGGCGGCGATTTTTAACATCACCGCTTCGCCACCCGGCGCGCAGCGGTTTATTTTCTCACCCTGTACGCCGACTGCTTCCGCATAGGGGCGACACCCAGGGTACCCGCACTGCCCACACTGGCTCTGCGGCAATAGCTCATCAATTTTTTCCACCACCGGGTCGTCCTGCACCGCGAAACGACGCGAGGCGTATCCCAGTATTAAGCCGAAAATCAGCCCTAACAGGCTGATGGCGATCACGGCTATCCAGACTGCGCTCATTACAACTTCACCAAACCACTAAAGCCCATGAAGGCCAGAGACATTAAACCGGCGGTAATCAGCGCGATGGCATTACCGCGAAACGGCGCGGGGACATCGGCCACCACCAGGCGTTCACGGATCGCCGCGAACAGCACCATTACCAGCGAGAAGCCGACGGCGGCGGCAAAGCCGTACAGCGCCGACTGCAGGAAATTGTGGCCCAGATTAATATTCAGCAGCGCTACCCCGAGTACGGCACAGTTGGTGGTGATCAGCGGTAGAAAGATCCCCAGCAGGCGATAGAGCGCCGGGCTGGTTTTACGCACCACCATCTCAGTAAACTGAACCACCACGGCGATAACCAGAATAAAGGCCAGGGTACGCAAATAAACCAAATTTAGCGGGATAAGGATCCAGGTATCAATCAGCCAGGCGCAAATAGAGGCCAGGGTCATCACGAAGGTGGTAGCGAGCCCCATCCCCATTGCGGTTTCCAGCTTTTTGGAAACCCCCATAAACGGGCACAGACCAAGAAACTTCACCAGAACGAAGTTATTGACCAGGACTGTACCAATAAAGAGCAGTAAATAATCAGCCATCATGCGACCTGAGACGAAAAAAAGCCGCTTATTATCGAATAAAACGATACCAGCGACAACAGGTTAAGTGTGGGGGTATTACGGATTAACAAAAGTCCGTTTTACCCGCTGCGAACGGCGAAAATAGGGCGCCAGCAGCGCAGCGGCCAGCAGCGGAAACAGCAGCTGACGCAGGGCAAGCACATCCGAGACCGGCGAGAAGGCAAAAGCCTTTATCGCCAGCAGCAGGGTGATGAGCAGCCAGATAATGTAGTGTTTCGGCACCACCGAGCGCCGCTTGAAAAAGGCGATAGTCAGCCAGAGCGTGTAATACCACATGGCGAGGGCAAACAGCAGCGAGGCGACCCACAGCGCCATATGGCCCGCGCTCATGGCGCGCAGTAGTGTATAGGTCTGCGGCGACATCAGCGCATTGGCAAAAAACAGCAGCGATAACGAGGCGCTCAGCAGCGCCACCAGCAACCAGGCCAGCGGAGCCAGCAGCCATCCGCCGATGCGCTCTGCAGATTGAGACGTCATGTTTCTCCCCTATTCAACGCCAGTGAATAAAATCAGGCCGGGAAGTATAAGCAACTGGCGTGAAGGATGACAGCCTTACTGCACGAATCGCCAAACGGATTTAGGAACCTGGCCCACATCGAACAATTTACCACCGGAGACCAGCTCTGCGCGACGATGATCGGCGGCGCGATACATATTCACGATCTCCTGGGTGTCAGTCAGGGAGTAGTTAAGGTGATCAAATAGTTTTTCAAGGCTTTCCAGCGAACTGATTTTGCGAAATTTTAATAAGTAGTCCAGCACGGTCATTTTCGTATCCATTTTATAATCGGAATTATTGCGTTGAATATTATCAGCATTCACTAAACCTACTCTCAACCAACGGCGCCTTCTGCTGGGGCCGCGTGGAATGAATCAGGTTATATAAACCCATGACAAGGGGCAAAGCCAGCCTTGAAGAGCAGGGAGAAGTTTAAGAATATTCTAAAATCAGACCGGGCGCCGAATGGCGCCCGCAAGAGAAGATTAACGCTGTTCGCCGTGACTGGCAATAACAGATTTGTACCAATAAAAACTCTTCTTTCGTTTCCGCGCCAGATTTTGCTGGTGATCGACATAGACAAAACCATATTGCTTTTGATAGCCGTTGAGCCAGCTCAGCAGATCGATAAATGACCAGGGGTAATAGCCGCGCACATCTGCCCCCAGCGCCAGCGCTTTTTCGAGGGCGCCAATATGGCTGCTGAGATAATCAATCCGCGGGTCGTCGACCACTTCCCCGTCAATAATCGGGTCCTTCGCGCCGAGGCCATTCTCGGTGATATATATCGGAATATCGCCATAGCGCGCCTTAATCATCATAATGCCGTCAGTTAGCCCCTGCGGCCAGATTTCCCAGCCCCATTCGGTATATGTACTCTGGGGATTACGCACGAAATAGAATAATCCCTCCACGCCAGGCTCACCGCCGGTAGCGATCTCAGGCGGCTGGGCAGATACCGTTTCCCGGCGATAGTAATTCAGACCGATAAAGTCGCAGCGGTTGTCACGGAGCAGCGCGTCGTCGCCTGGAGCAAAGCGAGGTACCCCCCACAGCGCCTGGGTCTGCGCCAGCAGGTCGGCAGGATAGGTGCCTTTCAGCACCGGATCGTACAGCCAGTGAGTATGGATGGCGTCAGCCAGTTCGGTGGCCTTAATGTCCGCCTCGCTGTCGGTGAGCGGGGTATGCGGTTGCAGTACGTTGACGAAGCCAATCTCGCCGGCCACAGCCATCTCGCGAAAGGCCTTCACCGCCAGCGCATGGGCGATAAATACGTGGTGGCAGGCCTGAATAGCACGCGCCGGATCGCGGACCGCCGGGGGATGGAGGCCGTTAATGTAGCCGTGCCCAATGAAGACAATGGTTTCGTTGAAGGTAGCCCACAGCTTCACCCGTGAACCAAAGCGCGCATAGCACAGGCGGGCGTACTCGGCGAAGGCCTCGGCGGTAGTGCGCGCTTCCCAGCCGCCCTCATCCTGCAGGGCCTGCGGCAGATCCCAGTGATAGAGGGTGATCATCGGCTCAATATTGTGCGCCAGCAGTTCGTCGATCAGATCGCTGTAAAACTGGACTCCCGCTTCATTCACCTTACCGCGCCCGGCGGGCAGCAGGCGGGGCCAGGAGATGGAGAATCGATAGCTTTGCAGGCCCATTTCGGCCATTAACGCCACGTCTTCGCGAAAACGGTGATAGTGGTCGACGGCAATATCGCCGGTGGTGCCTTCAAAGGTGGTACCCGGCAGATGAGAGTAGATATCCCAGATTGACGGTCCTTTACCGTCGGCGTCGTGTCCTCCCTCAACCTGATACGCTGCGGTAGCGGCACCCCATAAGAAATTGTGCGGAAAAGCGGCCATGAAAAAGCTCCCTGTCTGATGATAAAGGGAGTGTAATAAAAGCGCGAGCATACGTGCAACCGGTTTCTGAAACCGGTTGCACAGTTGCGAGGCGGGTCACTGTTTTAACGCGGAGCTACTTCGTGTGCACCACATCCGCTGGCGGTGGGGACTGATAGTTATCTATATGGTGTGCGATAACCAAAAGCAGTGCCGAAATACCAAAAACAACCCAGCCAATAAGTTCTACAATACGGGTAAAAACAGTTGTCATAACACTTCAATATCCTTTGAACACAGCGTGAAATGTTACTCGATGGTCAGCAGATCACAAGGGGTATCTGTCTGATTTCTCACACTTGCATGTAAGTCGCAAAGTAAGGAATGATAAGTTTTGCTCACGGTTTGTAAAATTATTCTCATTAACCTGGTGTTGATATCAGTTGCATAAGCGAGGCGGTAAGATGAGCGATGCGATCCGGGTGGGGCTGGTGGGGTTCGGTTACGCCAGCAAAACGTTTCATGCGCCGTTGATCGGCGGCACGCCGGGTATGGCGCTGAAGGCGGTCGCCAGCAGCGACGCCGATAAGGTCCATGCCGATTGGCCTGGCGTGAAGGTAATGAGTGCGCCGGGGGATCTGCTGGACGACCCGGATATCGATCTGGTGGTCATCGCCACCCCGAACGACACCCACTTTCCGCTGGCGAAAGCGGCGCTGGAGGCGGGAAAGCATGTTGTGGTGGATAAATCCTTTACCGTGACACTGTCACAAGCTCGCGAGCTGGAAAGCCTGGCGAAGCACTGCGGTCGGATACTTTCGGTGTTTCATAACCGGCGCTGGGACAGCGATTTCTTAACGGTCAGCGCGTTGATCAACGAAGGTCAGCTGGGGGAGGTGTGTTACTTCGAGTCGCATTTCGATCGCTTCCGACCACAGGTGCGCCAGCGCTGGCGTGAGCAGGCAGGTCCTGGCAGCGGCATATGGTATGACCTCGCGCCGCATCTGCTCGACCAGGTCGTGGTGCTGTTTGGCCTGCCGGTAAGCATCACGGTGGACCTCGCGCAGCTTCGGCCCGGCGCGCAATCCACCGACTATTTTCACGCCGTGCTGGCCTATCCGCAGCGGCGGGTAGTACTGCATGGTACGTTACTCGCCGCCGCGGAGAGCGCGCGCTTTATCGTCCACGGCTCGCGGGCCAGCTATATTAAGTACGGCCTTGACCCGCAGGAGGAGCGGCTAAAAAACGGTGAACGGCTGCCGCAGGAGGACTGGGGATATGATATGCGCGACGGTACCCTGACCCGTGCGGAAGGGGATGAACGTAGTCAGGAGAAATGGCTGACGCTACCGGGTAATTATCCCGCTTACTATGCCGCTATCCGCGACGCGCTTAACGGCGTAGGGGAAAACCCGGTCTCGGCCAGCGAGGCGATTCAGATAATGACCCTGATTGAGTTGGGTATCGAGTCGGCCAGACATCGCGCCACGCTCAGCCTGGTCTGAGGAGGAGCCCGGCAGCACGGCTGCCGGGCCGGTTATCAGCCTTTGGCAACCCGCTGAATGAGGGCGGCTTTTTCCTGTTCGCCGAGGAACGCCAGGGTCAGGCCGTTGATCTGCGCCTGACGGATCTGCTCCCGGCTCAGCCCTGCCGCCGGCGCCGCCACGGTATACTCGTGAATGATGTCCACACCCTGGACCGCCGGATCGTCAGTGTTGAGGCTCGCCAGCACGCCGTGCTCAAGGAACTGCTTCAGCGGATGCTGGGCCAGGGAGGCCACGGTGCTGGTTTGCACGTTCGAGGTCAGGCAGGATTCAATCCCGATGCGGTGCTCGGCCAGGTAGTCCATCAGGGCTGGATCCTCTACCGCTTTAACCCCATGGCCGATGCGCTCCGCGCCCAGCTCACGAATGGCCTGCCAGATACTTTCCGGGCCGGCCGCTTCGCCCGCGTGGACGGTGATATGCCACCCGGCGTCGCGGGCCTGGTTAAAATGGTTGCGGAACAGCGTACCCGGGAAGCCGAGCTCATCGCCGGCGAGGTCGAGGGCAGTGATGCCCTCGCGGTGGGCGAGCAGCGCCGCCAGCTCTTCCTGACAGGCGGCTTCGCCGAAGGTGCGGCTCAGAATACCGATCAGCCGGGCGTCGACCTGGAAATCGCGGCATCCCTCTTGAACCCCGGCAATTACCGCCTCTACCACGCCGTCGACCGGCAGCCGGTGGGTCATCGCCATATAGCGGGGAGAGAAGCGCAGCTCAACGTAGTGCAGGCCATTTCGCGCCGCGTCTTCGACGTTCTCATACGCCACGCGGCGACAGGCTTCCAGCGAGGCCAGGACCTTTACCCCCCAGTCGAGCTTGGCGAGGAAACTAACCAGATCGGGCTCAAGGCTGGTGACCTGGACGTGCGGACGCAGCGTGTCGAGGGTGGTTGCGGGAAGAGCGATATTAAATTCGCGGCCAAGATCGAGGATGGTTTGGGCCCGGATGTTACCGTCAAGATGACGATGAATGTCGGTTAATGGCAATGAGGAATCAATCATGGTCGCACTCTTTTTTTAGTTAAAGTGCACGTCATTATACAACATGAACATAACTGTTTAAAAGCATTGAAAAAATGTATGCGATACAAATAGCTGGCAGCAATCAGGTCAGCGTTACGGTCTTTTTGACGGGCCCCTTTAAAACGCAGAACGAATATCATGATTGACGCGATCCTGACCAGATCAGAAATGCACACGCGCTGACCGCGGCGCCCGCAAGGCAGACCGCCTGCCATCCCCAGTGGGAATAAAGCTGTGTGGCAACGATAGCCCCTGCCGCGCTGCCCAGCGAATAAAAACACATGTAAGCCCCAACCAGGCGGCTTGCCGCTGCAGGCCTGGCGGCAATGATCAGGCTCTGGCTGGAGACATGAACGGCCTGTACCGCAAAGTCCAGCGCAATGACGCCAGCTATCAGCCAAAGCAGAGAGGTTTCGGCATAGCCGATAGGAAGCCATGAGATGGTCAGCAGCGCCAGCGCCAGGCCGGTAGTGCGCTGAGCCCATCCCTGGTCAGCCCACTTGCCCGCTCTGGCGGCGGCCAGCATGCCAGCGAAGCCGGCTAAGCCAAACATCCCCGTCTGGGTGTGCGAGAGGGAAAGGGCGGTGAGCGGCATGACCATGGTCGTCCATAGCATGCTGAAAGCGGCGAAGATAAATAGCGCCAGGATCCCGCGCTTTCTCAGTTGCGGCTCGGTGAGGTACAGCTGAAACACGGACTTCAATAAGGAAAGGTAAGTCGGCTTTTGCGGCTGCGGCTGCTGCGGGGGCGAAGGCATGATTTTCCAGACGATCCCGGCAATCATCAACATCAGACAGGCAGCCGTGAGATACACGGCTCGCCAGCCGGCGATATCGGCTATCGCGCCTGAGATAAACCGAGATAACAGGATGCCTGAAACAATGCCGCTGGTCAGGGTACCCACCGCCTGGCCTCGTTTCTGCGGCGTCGCCAGTATTGCCACCCAGGCCACCAGCACCTGCACCACAACGGCCATCAGGCCGACGATCAGCATGGCGCCAAGCAGAGTTACTATATTGGGGGATAACCCTGCCGCGACTAACGCCGCTACTGAAAGCAACAGTTGACTCATCACCACGTATTTACGGTTCAACCAGTCCCCGAGCGGAACCAGGAACAGCAGGCCAATGGCATAGCCCGCCTGCGTAGCGGTGATGACGCTGCCAATCATGCCTGGCGACACCTTCAGGCTGACCGCCATCGAGTCGAGTAAAGGCTGTGCTGAATAAACATTGGCTACTGCCAGCGCGCAGGTTAGTGAAAACAACGCCGTTATCCCTGTGGTCAGCATCGTGTCAGGGACTGACGCAGTTTGGATCCTTTGGCCGGTACATCTACTTGCCTTACATTTCATAAGAGACCCTCTGTCTGGTTGCTTTTTAAAACTAGTGTACCTATAGAATTAGCCTTGCTGGTTTTTTTTTGCAACTGGTAAAGGTGAGGATTAAGCTAGATCAGTAGATAAATTGATAAGGAGCGCGCAGATGGCAAAGCAGGAATCACTTAGAACCAGTGAATGTCCGGTGGCGAGAACGTTGGAATCAATTGGTGAACGCTGGTGCCTGATGATTATCCGCGAAGCATTTGACGATGTGCGGAGATTCAGCGAGTTTCAAAAAAATTTGGGGCTGGCCAAAAATATCCTTGCCTCGCGGCTGAAGCATCTGGTTGATATCGGTATTTTCGAGATTTTACCGGCATCGGATGGCAGCGCATACAAGGAATATGTCCTGACTGAAAAGGGGCGCTCCGTGTTTCCCATTGTTGTGGCGCTGCGGCAATGGGGAGAGCGTTATATGTTTGAGCAAGGGGAAACCTATTCGGTCCTGCTGGATAACGCGCACGGCCAGCCCCTTCAGTATCTGGATGTGCGTTCCGCTCAGGGGGATAAACTGCAACCAGGCGACTGTCATCGCCGGCGCATTGTGTCCGATACCCGCGCCGAATAATGGCGTGAAGAATTTGCAGGATACCAGCGAGAATACGAGCGTACCGCTAAAGGGTCATGGAACAATCCTGACGTGTTTTTTTGCGAACTGCTTCTGATGCCAAAGCTCCGGACGCGTGAAAGTGACCCACCGCCAACCGCAGGAGGCGGTGCATAACCATTTACAATTATATTTTATTTGAATGTATTCATGTTACATATTAAATTCTGCTTACTTTATCGACGATGAGGCAAGGATGCGGATGTGGAGAGCGTAATCCATAACAATATTGAGGGTTTTCTGCTGTTGTTATTAAGCATGTGGCCGATTCTGCTGGTGGTATTCATTGGCGTCGCAATTTCATTCTATACCATGCTGTTACGCAAGACGGCGCTGGCCTGCCTGCTTTTCGCCCTCGCCATCGGCGCCGCAGGCTGGAGTCTCGCTTAGCCGCTGGCCTCAGGGTTTATCCAGCAGGCTCATACTGGAGGCGGCGGCGCCATCATTCAGATTGGCGGGCGAATGCCAGTCGCGACCCGCCAGCGCACTGTCGCTCTGTCCGCTGCCGACGCCTTGCTGCGTCGACAGCGATGAACCTTCCAGTGCTTCATCCGCCCCTGACCGATCGGGCAGGGAACTGGTATAGCCGCCATTATTCGAGTACGTATCCATGCCGTTGACTTCGTTAGGCACCGTGTCGGTAGTCGTACCGTCATCGTTAATGCAAAAAGAGCCGCCAATGCCGTTTGGCTGACAGTCTGCAGCAAAAGCCGGACTGGCCAGCGCGGTCAGTAGCAATAACGGTAAGCCGATTTCCTTCATTCTTATCTCCCAGGGCCGTGTGGTCTGCCAGACATTCTGTACTATAGCGGCGGCAGTAGCGCGGTAAGTAACAAAACTGTGTAATTTTGTAATGACCGGTGGACGGTTTGTCGTTCGGCCAGGAAAGAGCGTGCGTTAAGCGTGGCATAGCGGCTCGGCAGAAAGCGGTAATCAATTGTTAATTCTACGTAAAGGTTAATGAAAATTTAAGGGAACGCCGCTATGTTGGCAGCATCATACTTTCCATAAAGGATATGCCATGCGCGATAAATATTCCGGCCTGCAGATTGGGATTCACTGGCTGGTTTTTTTGCTGGTAGTAGTAGCCTATGCGGCGATGGAGCTGCGCGGGTTTTTTCCCCGCAGTGAACGGCCATTGATTAATATGGTGCATGTTTCCTGCGGGATCACCATTTTCGTGCTGATGGTGGCGCGTCTGCTGGTGCGGCTGAAATCGCCGGCGCCGCCGATCGTACCGAAACCATCGCCGATGATGACCGGTTTCGCCCATCTTGGTCACCTGGCGATCTATTTGCTGTTCATTGCCTTGCCGTTGATCGGCATGGTGATGATGTACTGGCGCGGTAACCCCTGGTATGCCTTTGGTCTGACCATGCCGTATGCCCCGCAGAGCGATTTTGAGCGGGTGGATACCCTGAAGGCGATCCATGAATGGTTGGCCAATGCCGGGTACTTTGTGATTGGCCTGCATGCTCTCGCCGCGCTGCTCCATCATTACTGGTGGAAGGATAATACTCTGCTGCGAATGATGCCTCGTAAGCGCTAAATCATCCTCTTTCACTTCCTGACCCCGTCCCGCGACGGGGTTTTTTTTTGCCTTCACCGTTAATAGAATATAGTATACCCCCCTATATGATACGGAGGCGTAATCGTGCCACATTCACCTGAAGATAAAAAACGGGCGCTCAGCCGCGTAAGACGCATCCGCGGCCAGGTCGAAGCCCTTGAGCGCGCGCTGGAGTCCGGCGAGCCCTGTATGACTATTCTGCAGCAGATCGCCTCGATTCGCGGGGCGGCGAACGGCCTGATGGGCGAAATGGTGGAGATCCACCTGCAGGACGAGCTGGTCAGCGGCGACACCACCCCTGAGCAGCGGGCCGCGAGAATGGCAGAGGTCGGTCATCTGCTACGATCCTATTTAAAATAACATCACGACGAGGAAGAGACAGTTATGAAATCACGCGCAGCAGTGGCCTTCGGCCCCGGTCAGCCGTTAAAAATCGTTGAGATTGACGTCGCGCCGCCGAAAAAAGGCGAAGTTCTGGTGAAAATCACCCACACCGGGGTGTGTCATACCGATGCCTTCACCCTCTCCGGTGACGATCCGGAAGGTGTCTTCCCGGCGGTGCTGGGCCATGAGGGCGGCGGGATTGTCGTGGAAGTAGGCGAGGGCGTCACCAGCCTTAAGCCGGGCGATCACGTCATTCCGCTGTATACCGCCGAATGTGGCGAGTGCAAATTCTGTAAGTCGGGTAAAACCAACCTCTGTCAGGCGGTGCGTGCCACCCAGGGTAAAGGACTGATGCCGGACGGCACCACTCGTTTCTCGTACAATGGCGAACCGATCTATCACTATATGGGCACCAGCACCTTCAGCGAATATACGGTTTGCGCCGAGATTTCGCTGGCGAAAGTCAATCCGCAGGCGCCTTTGGATAAAGTGTGCCTGCTGGGCTGCGGCGTAACCACCGGTATCGGCGCGGTGCATAACACGGCGAAGGTCAAGGCCGGGGATACCGTCGCGGTCTTTGGTCTGGGCGGCATTGGTCTGGCGGTGATCCAGGGCGCGGTGCAGGCGCAGGCCGGGCGCATTCTGGCGGTTGATACCAACCCGGATAAGTTCACTCTCGCTAAAGAGATGGGCGCGACCGATTTTATCAATCCGAACGACTACGATAAGCCGATTCAGGATGTGATCGTTGAGTTGACCGACGGCGGGGTGGATTTCAGCTTCGAGTGCATCGGCAATGTAAATGTGATGCGCGCGGCGCTGGAGTGCTGCCATAAAGGCTGGGGTGAGAGCGTGATCATCGGTGTAGCCGGCGCCGGGCAGGAGATCAAGACCCGTCCGTTCCAGCTGGTGACCGGCCGCGTGTGGCGCGGTTCCGCCTTCGGCGGCGTAAAAGGGCGCAGTCAGCTGCCGGGCATGGTGGAAGACGCCATGGCGGGTAAAATTCGCCTCGATCCGTTTATTACCCATCGCCTGCCGCTGGAGCAGATTAACGAGGCCTTTGATCTGATGCATGAAGGTAAATCGATTCGCACCGTGATCCACTTTGGCGACCAGTAATCCCCGACGCTGAAGGCGAATCGTCACCCATAAAAAAAGGGCCCGGATGGGCCCTTTTGTTTATGTCGATCAGTGATGGTCTGGGAGCGCGTAGGCGATGATGTAATCGCCGCGATCCGGTGACTGACGGGCGCCGCCGGCATTGATAATGATGTACTGCTTACCGGTTTTCGGTGAGACGTAGGTCATCGGGCCGGACTGGCTGCCGACCGGCAGACGCGATTTCCAGATCTCTTTGCCGTTGGCGGTATCAAAGGCGCGCAGGTAGAAATCCTGGGTGCCGGCGAAGAACAGCAGTCCGGACTGCGTTGCCAGCGATGCGCCAAGGGGCGGCATGCCGATTGGAATTGGCATGTGCATACGGATCCCCAGCGGCCCGGTGTCTTCTACGGTGCCAACCGGCACCTGCCACACCAGTTTCCCGGTTTTCAGATCCACCGCGGACATGGTGCCGAACGGCGGCTTCTGGCACGGAATGCCCAGCGGCGACAGGAAACGTTCGCGCATCGCGCCAAACGGCGTGCCTTCCATCGGCACGATGCCCATCTCGATCCCGCTGGCGTCTTTCGCCACCTTCGCGCGCGGCACCATATAGTTGGCCAGGCCCAGACGCATATCGTTGACAAACATCAGGCTGTTGTTTGGATCCAGCGAAACACTGCCCCAGTTCATGCCGCCGAGCGAGCCCGGGAACTGCAGGGAACGGTCTTCACCTGGCGGGGTAAAGACGCCCTGATGGCGCATCTCTTTGAACTGAATACGGCACAGCAGCAGGTCGAACGGTGTCGCTCCCCACATATCGGACTCGGTCAACGTCTGGTTGCCGATCATCGGCATCCCTACCGAGTAAGGTTGCGTCGGCGAGTAGCGTTCACCTTTGACGTTGCCCGCCGGCACCGGACGCTCTTCCACTTTGGCCACCGGCTCGCCGGTCTCGCGGTTGAGCATAAAGATCATGCCCTGCTTGCTGGTCTGCACCAGCACCGGGGTGGTGCCGCCCTTGCCGTCAGGCAGATCGTACAGCAGCGGCTGAGACGGCAGGTCAAAGTCCCACAGATCGTGGTGTGTGGTCTGGAAGTGCCAGCGCACCTGGCCGGTGGTGGCATCCACGGCCACGATAGAGGAGCTGTATTTATCGTCCAGCGCGGTACGTTCGCCGCCAAAGAAATCTGGCGTGGCGTTGCCGGTGGGCAGATAGATCAGATTCAGCTTCGCGTCGTAGGACATCGCCGACCAGACGTTTGGCGTACCGCGCGTGTAGGTCTGGCCTTCCGGCGGAACACCGGTCAGCGCTGGATTGCCCGGATCCCACGCCCATGCCAGTTTGCCGGTGTGGACATCAAACGCGCGGACCACGCCCGGTGGTTCGCCAGTGGAGTAGTTATCCGCGACGCGGCCGCCCACCACCACCACATTGCCCGCCACCAGCGGGGTGGAGGTCTGCTGATAGTAACCCGCTTTCACTTCACCCATGCCGACGCTGAGGTCGACAATACCGCGATCGCCGAAGCTTTCGCACAGTTTGCCGGTATCGGCATCAATGGCGATCAGGCGGGCGTCGATGGTCGGCAGGAACAGACGACGGGAACAGGCGGCCGGCTGCGTGCCTGCCGCTGGCGCGGTTTGCGCCTGGCTATCTTCATAATAGCCTAAGCCCCGGCAGCGCTGCCAGTTGGGTGAAGAGGATTTGGAGTCATAGCGCCATTTCTCTTTTCCGCTGTCCACATCCAGCGCCAGCACTTTACTGTAAGGGGTACAGACATAGAGAGTATCGCCAATCTGCAGCGGGGTGTTCTGATCTTCTGCGCCCGAGCCGTTGCTCTGTGGGATATCGCCAGTATGCGCTACCCAGGCAACCTGCAGCTGGTTGACGTTTTGTTTGTTGATTTGGTCGAGGGCGGCGAAACGGTCGCCGTGGGTGGTGTTACCCCAGTGCGCCCAGTTTTTCTGCTGTTCGCCTGGCGCGACGGGCTTGACTGGTACCGCTTCAGTCGCGCTGACCAGCGGTGCGGATTTGAACATCCAGCCAAAGCTCACCGCCAGCGCCACGGCGAGAACGGCGGCGACGCCATAGGCCGGGCCTTTTTTCGCCGGTGGGCTGGCGAGGAAAGGCCAGACCAGGGCGGCCAGGAAGGCCAGTACGCCGAGCGCAAACAGGCGCGAGAAGAGCGGCCAGTAGTTCCAGCCAGCGTCACTAATCGCCCAGATCACCGAGGCGATAAACGCCACGGCGTATAACAGAATACCGCCGCGGCGGTTGCGGAAAATCAACACCGCCGCGATGACCATGACCACGCCCATCAGCGCGAAGTACAGTGTACCGCCGACGAGGGCCAGTTTTGCCCCAAGAATACCCACAGCCAGACCGATGATGAGCATCAGTCCGGCGAGAAGCCACTGCAGGATCCGGGGGAATCCGCGCGGCGCGTTGCCAGTTGCCATGTAATCTCCTTAACCACACCAGCCACCTCACTGTGAACCAAATGAAACATGTTGCTTTTGAATCATTTTTGAATGAAGTGGTTTTAACCTTCATAAAACTGTATTTGTTGCTTGATTAGATTTCGAGTGAACCATTTGGTGAAATCGAGACATGATAGATCTGTTAAAGAAGTTTGCGCAAATGTTAATAAATAATTTCGCACTAAATGATTATTTTGCCGAATATGTCTAACGTCATGGGGAGCGGCGTCGGCGCGTTTGCAGGTTCCCCGGCCGCTGCGGGCCGGGGAGAAAGGGGGGTCAGGCAGGCATGGACTTACGGATAGCGCTGAGCAGCGTCTGCGTACCCGGGGTCAGTGTCGCATCGACGCGGGTTAAAATGCCGATGGGCTCTCCGGCGCCCTGGGTGGCGATCGGCAGGGCGGTTAGCACGCCACGGCGAAGATCGTCTTTTACCGCCCCGGAAGGGACAAACCAGACATAGTCAAAATCCACCGTCAGCTGGCGCGACAGGGAGGCGGAGAGGGTCTCGATGCAGCCGGCGGGCATCTTACAGCCCTGGCTCTGGAGCAGCGCTTCGGCGTTTTGCCGCGGCACGGTGCCTTTAGGTGAGACCACCACCGGCCACTCCATCACCCGACTAAGGGTCACCGTCTCCTGAAGCAGGGGATGTCCCGGGCGAACCACCAGCTTCAGGGATTCAAGGAACAACAGTTCGTAATGCAGCCCGCTCATCAGCTCCGGGTCGGACATACGTCCAATGCCGATGTCGATCTCCCCGGATTTTAAGCCGGCGAGCAGCATGGTGTTGTTCATAGTGGCGACCTGCAGCGTGATATCTTTTTGCTGCTTGTGAAACTGGCCGATCACCGTCGGCAGGATCCCCAGCGCGGCGGTGGGCAGCGCGCCGATGCGCACGATGTCGTTATTCAGGCCCTCTTTGCGGTTCAGCGCCTGGCCGGCCGAATTAAGGGCGTCAAGCACCTTAACGGCATGCGTCAGAAACTGTTCGCCGACCAGGGTTAGCTGCGCCCCAAGACGACCCCGCTCGAACAGCCGGGTACCGGTCAGCTGTTCTAGCTCGTTAAGCGTTTTCGAGAGTGCTGGCTGGCTCAGATTTAATGTTTCAGCCGCGCGCCCCAGCGTTCCCTGTTGAGCGACGGCCACGAAGGTGTGTAGATGGCGCAAGCGAATGCGCTGACTGAAGAGACCATTTTTTTCCATAGTAAGATGATGTTAAAAACACAGCGGTGAAAGAGACAAGCGGACTTGTTTAAATTTGATAACCAGATAGCAAAATATTATTAACATTTGAGTTGGTTACATGACAAGATCTTTCCCTGTGGTTGAAAACGCCTTCGCCCCGCAGAAACGGGGCGAAGGTGGTGGTCACCGCGACGGCTAAATATCGAAAAAGACGGTTTCGTTCTCGCCCTGCAGATGAATGTCAAAACGATAGACCACTTCCGTACCGCGAACCTCGCGCTCGGCGATTAAGGTTTTGCGTCTCACCTCCCACTCGATGAGATTCAGCACCGGGTCGCTGGCGTTGGCCTCGTGTTCATCGGCAAAGTACATCCGCGTATTCAGGCCAATATTGATCCCCCGCGCCACCACCCACAGGTTGACGTGCGGCGCCATCAGCCGGCCATCGCGACCGACCACCGGGCCCGGCTTGATGGTTTCAAAGCGCCAAATGCCGGAGGTGAAATCAGAGCAGGTACGCCCCCAGCCGCGGAAGGCCGGGTCGACGGCTTTATGCTGTTGACGATCGTCAGGATGGTTATAGCGACCCGCGGCGTTGGCCTGCCAGATCTCCAGCAGCACATCGCGGACCGGCGTCCCGGAGCCGTCGATGACCCGGCCTTCAATGGTGATGCGCTCCCCGGCGGTATCGGCGGTAGTGAGGACCGGGCCAAAATTTTTCTCAAAAATATGAAAGCCTGCGGCGTCCGGCGCCAGGCCGATATGAACATAGGGTCCCGCCGTCTGCGAGGCGGTTTCAGGCAGATACTCTTTCATCGGGCGGCCCCCTGAGTGCGATTTTCAAACAGCGTGGCGCGGTGGCCGCGCAGAACAAGGTCGAAGCGGTAGGCCAGACAATCCAGCGGTACGGCGGCGTGCATGTCCAGCTCGGCGATCAGCGTGCGCACGGCGTCGTCATTATTAATAGTCCTGACGATCGGGCACTGCTTAATCAGCGGGTCGCCTTCAAAATACATCTGGGTGATCAGGCGCTGGGCCCAGGCGTCGCCTGAGAGAGAAAAATGGATATGCGCCGGACGCCAGTCGCTGGCCTGGTTGCGCCAGGGGTAGGGGCCAGGTTTGATGGTGCGAAAACAGTAATAGCCGTTTTCATCGGTAAGCACCCGGCCGCAGCCGCCAAAGTTCGGGTCAATCGGCGCCAGATACTGATCTTTTTTATGCCGGTAGCGACCGCCAGCATTGGCTTGCCAGACTTCCACCAGCGTATTTTTCATCGGTCGGCCGAATCCATCGCGCACGTAACCGTGGACGATGATCCGCTCGCCGATCGGCAGGCCTTCTTTGGCATAGTTCAGGATTAGGTCATTATCCAGAGGGCCGAGGTCGTCGCGGCTAAATACCGGGCCGGTGATCTCTGACAGCGAGTTCTGCAGAGAGATGAGGGCGTTTTTTGGCGAGCGCAGGACGCTGGTTTTATAGCCCGGCGCGTAAGCGGGCGGGTGGCTACTGTAATCGCGATGGACAACCTCACGTGGGGACCATTTGTCGTTCATAGGGTACTCCGTGTAGACGGTAGAGGGGCATATTGTTGTAATGTCGCCAGAAGCAGTGTGTGTAAATGTATTGTTAATTTAAAGTGAAATTACAGGGTGTTTTTCATAACTATGGGTTATGTTTTGCGCAATGACCTGGACCGGCGGCAGGTTATCGCCATCACAGTTTGTAAATTCTTCCCCCCGCGGCGAGGCAGCTTTCCTACACTCCAGGAAGTATTCACTGGAGGTAACACATCATGGCGAACACCATCACGGCTGATGAGATTCGGGAGCACTTTTCGCAGGCCATGTCGGCCATGTACCAGCAGGAAGTTCCGCAGTACGGAACGCTGCTGGAGCTGGTGGCTGACGTCAACCTGGCGGTACTGGAAAATTATCCGCAGCTGCATGAACAGCTCGCTAACGCTGACGAGCTGGCGCGCTTAAACGTGGAGCGCCACGGCGCGATTCGCGTGGGCACAGCGGAAGAACTGGCGACGCTCCGTCGCATGTTTGCCATCATGGGGATGTATCCCGTTAGCTATTACGATCTCTCGCAGGCCGGCGTGCCGGTCCACTCCACGGCGTTTCGTCCCATCGACGATGCCGCGCTGGCGCGCAATCCATTTCGGATTTTCACCTCGCTGCTGCGCCTGGAGCTGATTGAAAATCGCGCCCTGCGCGAGCGGGCCGAGGCGATCCTCGCGCGGCGCAAAATCTTCACCCCCCGCTGCCTGGCGCTGATTGCGCAGTATGAAGCAGAGGGCGAATTCACCTCTGCCGACGCGCGCGAGTTTGTCCAGGAGGCGCTGGAGACGTTCCGCTGGCACCGGCAAGCCACCGTCGATGAGGAGACTTACCATGCTCTGCATCGCGAGCACCGCCTGATTGCCGATGTGGTCTGTTTCCCGGGGTGTCATATCAACCATCTCACGCCGCGGACGCTGGATATTGACCGCGTCCAGTCCCTGATGCCGGAGTGCGGTATTGAACCCAAAGCGTTGATTGAAGGGCCACCGCGCCGGGAGGTCCCGATCCTCCTGCGGCAGACCAGCTTTAAGGCGCTTGAGGAGCCGGTGATGTTCGCCGGAGAACACCGAGGCACCCATAGCGCCCGCTTTGGCGAAATTGAGCAGCGGGGCGTGGCGCTGACGCCGAAAGGGCGCGCGCTGTACGATCGGCTGCTGCAGGCGGCAGGAACCGGGAAAGACAATCTCAGCCACCAGCAGCATCTACAGGAGGTGTTTAGCGAATTTCCCGACAGCGAATTTCTGCTCCGTCAGCAGGGGCTGGCCTGGTTTCGCTACCGCCTGACGCCCACGGGTGAGGCACATCGCCAGGCGTTTCGCCCGGGCGACGATCCGCAGCCGCTGATTGAGCGCGGGTGGGTGGTCGCCCAGCCGATTATTTATGAAGATTTTTTACCGGTCAGCGCGGCGGGCATTTTTCAGTCCAATCTGGGCAACGAAACCCAGGCGCGCAGCCACGGGAACGCCAGTCGCGAGGCGTTTGAGGCAGCTCTGGGCTGCCCGGTGCAGGATGAGTTTGAACTATACCGACAGGCGGAGGAGCGCAGCAAACGACGTTGCGGTCTGCTGTAAAATCAGTACCCTGCTGGCATCAGCCTTACAGGGAGCAGGTTATGCAACATCCGTCGAAACCGTTGGCGAAAACCCGTCAGGGAACGCTGGCCGGGAGCGCAGAACAGGGGATTCATATCTGGCGCGGCATTCCGTACGCCGCGCCGCCCGTGGGCCCGCTGCGCTGGCGCGCGCCGCAGCCAGCCGCCCGCTGGCAGGGGGTACGTCCAGCCGAGACCTTTTCCGCCGCCAGCTGGCAGGACATTGACTACTGCCGCGAGCTCGGCGGCGGCGATCCTGGCGCCTTCAGCGAAGACTGCTTATATCTCAACGTCTGGGCCCCGGCCAGCGCAGCGCAGCCGCTGCCGGTGATGGTCTGGCTGCACGGCGGCGGGTTTACCATCGGCGCCGGCAGCCTGCCGCCTTACGATGGCAAAGCGCTTGCCAGCCGCGACGTGGTGGTGGTGACAGTTAACTACCGGCTGGGCCATCTCGGCTTTTTCTCCCATCCGGCGCTGGAAGAAGAGGCGGGCGAACGTCTCTATAATTTCGCGTTGCTCGATCAGATTGCCGCTCTGCAGTGGGTTCAGGAGAATATCCACGCCTTCGGCGGGGATGCCGCCAACGTCACGCTGTTTGGCGAATCCGCCGGGGCGCGCAGCGTGCTGTCGCTAATGGCCTCCCCGAAAGCGAAAGGGCTGTTTCATAAAGCGATTATTCAGAGCGGGTATACGCTACCCGATCTGCCGCGGGAAAAAGCGCTGGAAAAAGGGCGCCTGCTGGCGGAACACTTCGCCTTACCGCAAGCCAGCGCTGAGGAATTGCGGGCGATCCCCGCGGAGGCCTTCTGGTCGCTCACCGCGCCGCTGAATACCGGGCCAGCGCCTATTGCCGGAGACGCGGTGCTGCCGCAGCCGATGCTGGAGACCTTCTTTGCCGGCCGCCAGCATCCGATACCGGTGATGATCGGCTCCAATAGCGATGAAGCCAGCGTGATGGCCGTGTTCGGCGTCGATATTGCCGGGCAGATCCAGAAGCTGCGCCGAGAGCGCCGTCTGGGGCTGGGGCTGATCAAACTCCTCTATCCCGGCGTGAAGGGCGATGAAGCGCTGGGGCGGGAAGTATGCCGCGACATGGCCTTCACCACCCTTGGTTATGTAGTGATGCAGGCGCAACAGCGCGTGGGTCAGCCGTGCTGGCGCTACTGGTTTGATTATGTCGCGGAAGCGGAGCATGACGCCTACCCGCATGGGGCCTGGCATGGCAACGAGGTGCCCTACGTGTTTGATAACCTGCGGTTGACCGACCCGGTGCGGCAGTACGCCAGCGAAGCGGATCTGGCCTTCGCCGCTCAGGTCGCTGACTACTGGGCGCAGTTTGCCCGCCTCGCCAGCGGCGAGCAGACGCTTTCCGGCGCAGTGCGCTGGCCGGCGTGCCTGCGCGGGCGGGATCGCCTGTTGCGCATTGGCTTGCATAAGCGCGCCGGGTTTAAAGTGGAGAACCGCTTTATGCGCGCCAGACTGGCGCTGTTTCGCCGGGTGATGAAGCATCACGTGACGCTGGAATAAATCCCATAATGCGCAACTGTCGCCACCGACCGGTGGCGACGTTATCTCACATGACCACCACCGGCTTGATCACCTTGCCGGACGCCGAATCGGCGAAGGCCTGGTTGATATCGGCCAACGGATAGCGGGCGATAAGCTTATCGATAGGGAATTTTCCCTGTTTATAGAGTTGCACCAACCGCGGAATAAACAGCGCCGGCACGGCGTCGCCTTCAATCACCCCGACCAGCGATTTTCCCTCCGCCATCAGGTCGTTCTGCACGTTAAGGGTGATATCTCCGGTAAAGCCCACAATCGCCACCGTTCCCAGCGGTTTCACCGCGTGTACGGCCTGCAGAACGATAGCGGAGACGCCGGTCGTTTCCACCGCGTAGTGGGCGCCTTTACCGGTGATTTGTTTAATCACGGCGACGGCATCCTGTTCCTTGCCGTTGATCTGATGGGTGGCGCCCAGTTCGCCCGCCAGGGCGAGGCGGCTGGCATGGATATCCACCGCGATAATCTGTGAACAGCCGGTTAATTTCGCTGCCATGATGGCGCTGAGCCCCACCGCGCCGCAGCCAAACACCACCAGCGATTCGCCGACCACCGGTTTCAGGCGGTTGAGCACCGTCCCGCTACCGGTCTGGATACCGCAGCCCAGCGGGCCGAGCAGGGTGAGATCAACCTCCGGGTCGACCACGACCGCGTTGCTGGCGCGGGTGACCACATACTGGCTGAAAGACGACTGGCCAAAGAACAGGGACAGATCCTGGTCTCCCAGCCGGTAGGGGGTGGTGCCATCCCCGCGTCGGCCGCCAAAATTAAGCGTATTAAAATCTTCGCAAGCCGAAGGGTGGTTGCTTAAACAATTTTCGCAGTCGTGGCAGGCGGCGTAGCTGAGCACCACGTGGTCTCCTACCCTGATGCCGCTAACCGCCTCGCCGACGCTGGCAACGATCCCGGCGCCTTCATGGCCGAGGATCGCCGGCATAGGCACAACCCCGGGGTTGTCGCGCATCACGGCGTCGGTATGGCAGACGCCGGTGGCGACAATTTTCACTAATATCTCGTCCTTCCCCGGCGGGGCGACCTCGACGTCTTTGATGACAAAAGGCTGCTGGTAGCCCAGCGTGACGGCTGCTTTCACTTGCATGGCATGACTCCTGAATGAATTCCCTGGAGAGCGTGGCGGGACAGCCCGAACGGCTCTCCCCTGTTGGCCGCTAACGTGAAGAAAGATAGCGGTTATCGGGGAAAAGTTAGCACCAGGCGCGATGGAAATTTGCGCGAATCGTGCCTAAAAAACGCGCGCGGCGAGGAGCGATACATGGGGTGAATATTCAGCACTGGAGAATAGATTTCCCTTGAATAGTCAGGGGTAAAAAGCGGCAGGCAGCGTGTATGCCCTGGCTACACGTCAGAGGAAATGAAAAAAACAGGCTGTTCCTCTGGACAGGGCTTTTTTACCTTTTTTCTGCTGGCAACAATTGGATTATTAATCGTTTTTGTCTAGAGTGGGCGGAAATTATCACGCAGCGTGATGACGCGTTGCGAATCAATTCACCCGTGCAGAAGGACGCTTTCTCAGGCATGAACCGCAGACGTTTTCTTAAATCTTCCATGGCTGTTGCCGCCGTATGCGGAACGTCAGGAGTCGCTTCCTTATTCAGTCAGGCCGCTTTTGCCGAAGACGCGGGCATTGCCGACGGGCAAACGCGTCGTTTTGATTATGCTGTTCTGCAGGCGATGGCTCACGATCTGGCGCGCCAGCCGTGGGGCGGCGCCCCGCGCGATCTGCCGCCGACGCTCGCCAATCTCACCCCGCAGGCCTATAACAGCATCCAGTACGATGCCAACCACTCGCTGTGGAACAATATTGAAGAGCGTAAGCTGGACATCCAGTTTTTCCACGTCGGGATGGGGTTCCGTCGCCGCGTGCGGATGTTCTCTTTAGACGCCAGCACCCAGCAGGCGCGCGAGATCCACTTCCGTCCGGAGCTGTTTAAGTACAATGACGCCGGTGTGGATACCCGTCAGCTGGAAGGACAGTCTGACCTCGGCTTCGCCGGGTTCCGGGTGTTTAAAGCGCCGGAGCTGGCGCGCCGCGATATCGTGGCGTTCCTCGGCGCCAGCTACTTCCGCGCGGTAGACAGCACCTATCAGTATGGCCTGTCGGCCCGCGGTCTGGCGGTGGATACCTTTACCGATACCCCGGAAGAGTTTCCCGACTTTACGTCGTTCTGGTTCGAAACGGTCAAAGGGGACGCCACGGTGTTTACCGTTTACGCGCTGCTGGACAGCCCGAGCATCACTGGCGCCTACAAGTTCACCATCCACTGCCAGGATACCCAGGTTATCATGGACGTGGAAAACCACCTGTACGCCCGCAAGGATATCAAACAGCTGGGTATCGCGCCGATGACCAGTATGTTCAGCTGCGGCAATAATGAGCGGCGGATGTGCGACACCATCCATCCGCAAATCCACGACTCCGATCGGCTGTCAATGTGGTTGGGCAACGGGGAATGGGTCTGCCGGCCGCTGAATAACCCGCAGAAGCTGCAGTTCAATGCCTTCCAGGACAAGAACCCGCGCGGCTTTGGTCTGTTGCAGCTGGACCGTGATTTCTCCCACTACCAGGATGTGATGGGCTGGTATAACAAGCGTCCCAGCCTGTGGGTTGAGCCGCGTAACCAGTGGGGCAAAGGGGCGGTCAGCCTGATGGAGATCCCAACTACCGGCGAAACGCTGGATAATATCGTCTGCTTCTGGCAGCCGGAAAAGGCGGTGAAGGCGGGCGACGAACTGGACTTCCGCTACCGTCTTTACTGGAGCGCGCAGCCGCCGGTGAGCACTCCGCTGGCGCGCGTTCTGGCCACCCGCACCGGGATGGGGGGCTTCCCCGAAGGATGGGCGCCGGGTGAACACTACCCGGATAAGTGGGCGCGTCGTTTTGCCATCGACTTTGTCGGCGGCGATTTGAAGGCGGCCGCGCCGCGCGGTATTGAACCGGTGATCACCCTCTCCAGCGGGGAAGCGAAGCAGATTGAGATCCTCTACGTCGAGCCGTTCGATGGCTACCGGATCCTTTTCGACTGGTATCCGACCACCGACTCAACCGACCCGGTGGAGATGCGTCTGTTCCTGCGCTGTCAGGGAGAAGCCATCAGCGAAACCTGGCTCTATCAGTATTTCCCGCCGGCAGCAGATAAACGAAACTACGTTGACGATCGGATCATGAAATAACCCTGAGTCACCCGACGCCCGCAGGCAGTCCCTGCGGGCCAGAAGAGAGCGCTATGACCGCAGATATCCTAGCAGTACCTGAGTCGATCCCGGTAACCGACGCGCTGACGCTAATCGCCATTGATGAGCGCTACGTTAGCGACCTGCACCAGCTGGTGGTCAAAAACCAGCGCTGGCTACAGCAGTCGCTCAGTTGGCCCGCCGAGGTGCGCAGCGAAGACGAGACCCGCCGCCATGTGCAGGGCAACGTGATGCTGCATCAGCGGGATTACGCCAAAATGTTTTTGCTGTTTCTCGATAAGCAGCTAGTCGGGGTCCTGTCGTTCAATCAGATCGAGCCGCAGAATAAAACGGCCTATATTGGCTACTGGATCGATGAAGAGCACCAGGGGCAAGGGCTGCTTTCCCGTTCATTACAGGCCTTTATCCGCCATTATGCCGCCAGCGGGCTGGTGCGCCGGTTTGTGATCAAATGCCGGGTGGCGAACACCCGCAGCAACCAGGTAGCGTTGCGCAACGGGTTTGTTCTGGAAGGCTGTCTCCGACAAGCCGAGTATCTGAACGGTAGCTATGACGATCAGAATATCTACGCCCGCATTATTGACCGCGATGAGGCATTAAAGCGCGCCTAACAGCGGCGTGCGGGTGATGTGCTGCTGGCCGTCAAGCGTTTTCGGGCCGCGCAGATGAATGGCCTCTCCCTCCTGTGCGGCAATCTGCACCTCGTCATTGATGGAGACCTGGTGCTCAACGATCACATCGCCGGTGATGACTGTCCGCCCCTGGATCAGCACATCGTCGTCGAGCAGAATCGGACCACCTCGCAGCTGCGCCTCGCCGCCGACCATCGCCCGATGCTTCAGCAGGCAGTTGCCTTCAATCACCGCATTCTCTGCCACCTGCGAACTGTAGCGCACGGTGGGAATGGCATCCTCTCCGCGACCGGCGATCAGACGCGCGTGCCCGTATACCCGGGCGTTATCGCATACCCAGACGTCGTTTTCTTCGTTCCCTTCAAGTCTTGCCTGGTCAAACACTTCCGCCCGATGTTCGACAAACGCATGCTCAACGAAGGCATCGCCGTAGATTTGCGCCTGGTGGAGAATGCGCGAGGCGCTGACGATGGCTCGCTGATAGATCTGCAGGACTTTGTCGCGATCGGCGGTTAACCCGCGCGCGGCAATCACCTGGCAGTGGGGGAGAAGACGCGCCTCGTCGGCAAGGCGACAATAACCGCGCACCTGGCTCTGCGTAACCGTGACGTTGTCACTGATCTGCGCGTGATGGCTGATCTGCGCGGCGTGAATGCAGGCCTGTCCGCCGATGGTGGCCTCATGGCTGACCACGCAGAACCCGGTTAAGCGGGCGTCGTCGCGGATGCGCGCCCCGGCGAAGACCACGCTGTTGACATCGTAGATCCAGCACTCCCCCTGCTGGCTGAGAGCGCATTCCTCATCCACCCAGCCGCCTTCGCTGCCCGCTTTAACGTCAGCGAAATCAATAAGCGCCACGATCTGGCGCAGGGTGACGCTTTGTTTGCCATGCTCTTCCTCATAACAATACTGCCGGGTCTGTTCGCTGAGACGGTATTTACGCATGGCCGATCCTTATTACTTATGGTTAACATAAACATAGCAAAGATCGCCATAGCGCGCGGGATAAGGTTCCTTTAGAATGCAACTTCAAATTAAATTGATATCATCAATAAAATGAATAAAACGCAAACGCCGCGGCAGGTGCTAAACCTGCCGGCGGGTTATTTTGGCATGGTGCTCGGCACCATCGGAATGGGCTTCGCCTGGCGTTACGCCAGCACCCTTTGGCCGGTCAGCCGCAGCATTGGTGATGGGCTGGTGACGCTGGCGATGGCGATGTGGGTCCTGCTCAGCATGGCGTTTATCAGCCGGGCGATCCGCTTTCCGGCGAGCGTGCTGCGGGAGATGCGTCATCCGGTGAGCAGCAGCTTCGTCAGCCTGTTTCCGGCCACCACGCTGTTGGTGGCGATTGGTTTGGCTCCCTGGTGCCGGCCGCTGGCGATCGGGCTGTTTGTGCCGGGCGTGGCGCTGCAGCTCGCCTATGCCGCCTGGCAAAGCGGTGGGCTATGGCGGGGGAACCATCCTCGCGAGGCCACCACGCCGGGGTTGTATCTGCCGACAGTAGCCAATAATTTTATCAGCGCGATGGCCTGCGGCGCGCTGGGATTTTCCGATGCCGGACTGGTGTTCCTCGGCGCCGGGGTCTTCTCCTGGCTGAGCCTCGAGCCGGCGATCCTCCAGCGTCTGCGCAGCGCAGGCGAGCTGCCGACGCCGCTGCGCACCTCGCTGGGGATCCAGCTGGCGCCTGCGCTGGTGGCCTGCAGCGCCTGGCTCAGCGTCAACGGCGGGGAGGCCGATACCTTCGCTAAGCTGCTGTTTGGTTACGGCCTGCTGCAGCTGCTGTTTATGCTCCGTCTGATGCCCTGGTATCTTCGTCAGCCGTTCAATGCTTCTTTCTGGAGCTTTTCGTTCGGCATTTCCGCGCTGGCCACCACCGGTCTGCATCTCGGCCAGGCCAGGGGAGACGGCTTTTTTCATCATCTGGCGATGCCGCTATTTATTTTTAGCAATCTGGTTGTCGGCCTGCTGCTGCTGCGTACAGCGTTGCTGTTGGTCAGCGGGAAACTGTTGCTCCAGGTCGACCGGGAAACACTCCTGAATAAGAAGGAAGGATCATGACAAAGCGTGACGCGGATTATTTTAGTCAAAAATACAGCCTGACCCGCACCCATTCCGAGGTGCTGCATGCCGCGACGATTGTGCCGCCGGGGCGGGCGCTGGATCTGGGCTGCGGCAACGGGCGTAACAGCCTTTATCTGGCGGCGAACGGCTTCGCGGTGACGGCGTGGGATAAAAATCCGATGAGCGTCAACAATCTGGAAAGTATTCGCGCCGCCGAGCGACTGGATAATCTGCAAACGGCGGTGAAAGACCTCAACAGCCTGAGCTTTGATGGCGAGTATGACCTGATCCTCTCCACCGTAGTGATGATGTTCCTCGAGCCTGACACCATCCCGGGCCTGATCGCCAATATGCAGCGCTGCACCGCCGCCGGCGGCTATAACCTGATTGTGGCGGCGATGGATACCGAAGACTATCCCTGCACCGTCGGCTTCCCGTTTGCCTTTAAACCTGATGAGCTTCGTGATTATTACCAGGGCTGGGAGCTGCTGAAATACAATGAGGACGTCGGCGAGCTGCATCGCACCGACGCCAACGGCAATCGCATCAAATTGCGCTTCGCCACCCTGTTGGCGCGCAAGCCTGCCTGATTCGCCGCGGCGTGGGAAGCTGAGCATGGCTCGCGCCGCATTCCCCGCCAGAGCCTGGGCAAGACAGAGACCCGTTGCGGCGAAAATGAGCCTGGAAAACCGCGCGATACCCCTTTTAAGTGATTATTTATTAACGTAATGTTCAGGCCATCAATATTTATAAATCTTCCTTGACGAAGCCCTTTTTTTGTCACAAAACTAGTGGGTCCTATTTGCTATAACGTCTGCCGAAAAAAAAACTGCATTTACAGGGATCTCTCTATGCGTACTCGCGTTTTACTGAAAGTCGCCGCTCTGGCGGGAATATTGGCGTTGACCGGCTGCGCGGCGAAAGTGGCGCAACCGGATCAGTATTCGGGCTTCTTAAAAGATTATTCCAGTTTGAAAGAAACGACCTCTGCCTCCGGCAAGCCGGAGCTGCGCTGGATCGATCCGAACTTCAATCCGGCCAACTATGACAATATCGTTTATCACCCGGTGACCTACTATCCGGTACCGAAGCCGACCACCCAGGTAGGGGAGAAGGCGCTGCAGGATATTCTTAACTACACCAACAAAGAGCTGAAACAGGCTATTTCCGAGCGTAAACCGCTGGCCACTACCGCCGGCAAGCGCAGCCTCATCTTCCGCGGGGCGATCACCGGGGTGGACTCCAGCAAAGAGGGGCTGCAGTTCTATGAAGTGATCCCGGTCGCTATGATTGTCGCCGGCACCCAGGCCGCCACCGGCCATCGTACCATGGACACCGATCTGTACTTTGAGGCGGAGGTCATTGACGCCAGCACCAATAAGCCGGTCATCAAGGTCGTACGTAAAGGGGAAGGCAAAACCCTGGCGAATGAGAATACACCGCTGACCGTCGATACCCTGAAGCAGGTTATCGATGATATGGCGGTCGACGCCGTTAAATTCGATCCCTCTCAGCGTTAATCGTGCCAGCGCCGTCTG
Source organism: Klebsiella sp. P1927 (assembly GCF_018204675.1). Lineage (NCBI taxonomy): Bacteria > Pseudomonadati > Pseudomonadota > Gammaproteobacteria > Enterobacterales > Enterobacteriaceae > Klebsiella > Klebsiella sp. P1927. Next base: position 2,139,489 of record NZ_CP073377.1, read on the forward strand.
ACGACGGCGCTGTTTTTCTTCAGCCTCCTCAGGCCAGCCTTCGGCGCAGCAATAGCTGTTCCGGTTTGGCAAACATCACCATGTTACCCAGCAGGATCAGCGCCAGCCCGATCACGGCGTTGCTGTGCCAGACATACCCTTCATAGACGGTGGAAATGGATAAGGCGACCAGCGGAAACAGCAGCGTACTGTAGGCGGCTTTGCTGGCGCCGATGCGCCCCACGAGAGTGAAATAGGCGCCAAAGGCGATGACCGAGCCGAACAGCGCCAGGTAAAGCAGGGCGCCCAGATAGCTGACGGTCCATTCTGGCATAAAATTATCGCCGCGCAGCAGAGCGATCGCCCCCATCACCAGCGTGCCGTAGAGCATCGCCCAGCTGTTGGTGGTCAGCGTTTCCAGCCCGCGGCGCTGGTGGCGAATACTGAACATATTGCCGAGCGAAAAACCGTAGGTACCCAGGGCGCTCAGCCCGATCCCCCACAGCAGCGAGGCGTTCAGTCCGTTGGCCAGCAGGTCGTCCCAGAACAGGATGACGATACCGGCGAGACCCAGCGCGGCGGCGGCCCAGAAGCGGCCCGGCGGCTGCTGGCGGAAAAAGAGAAAGCTGTTGATGGCGTTAAACAGTACCGCCATCGAAAAGATCACCGATTCCAGACCGGTATTGATCCAGGCGGCGGCGGTATAAAAACACCAGAAATTAAAGCAGAAGACGCAGCAGCCCTGCAGCAGGCAGCAGAGATGATCTTTCGCGCCCAGCGGCCGCAGGCGTCGTGTGACGAGCAGAATCGCCAGCATCGTGACGCTGGCTACGGCGAAACGCCAGAAAATCGATACCGGCGCGGCCACCGGTCCCTGTTGTAAAAAAATCGCAATCCACGTTGTACCCCAGATCACGACAACGAGTGCATAGAGTAATGCGTTCACCCTGGTTCTCCTCTACCTGTTGATGGGAGGAGTATGCCGGCTGCCGCCTGCTGCGGCTTTCACCGGTTTGTTGTCGGCTTGCAAATTCTTGCGCTTATTTGCCCTCCGCTGGCGGTGAGGACTGGAAACCGCGCCGTAGTCTCCCTAGACTAGGGCTTTTACAGACAATGTGTGAAGACGATGGGTTACGGGACATTTGAAACATTACGGCGACAGAACGCGGTGCTGAAGGGAACCGTGGAGCTGAATTCCGGTATTCAACTGGCCGCCTGGTATAACAATTGCGATACCGTGACGGTGCGCAGCGACCATCATACTTTAAGTCTGTACGTCGCTGATGGCTACGAAAGCTATCAAAAGACGCCGCACGGCTGGAAAAATGGCGGCGGCCCGGATCGTTTTTGTCTGATGCCGAAAGGCGATGAAAGCGTATGGGATATCCGCGGCGATCTGTCGTTTGTGCATCTTTACTGTACCGATGCGCACCTGCGTCGCGTCGGCGAGGAGGTGTGGGACCGCAGCCCGGCGAACTTCACCCTGCAGGAAAAGACCTTCGCCAGCGATGATAAAATCACCGCAGTGTATCGTCAGTTTTTGCTGGCTAACGACTGGCGGCAGCCGGCGAACCAGCTGACCCTCAGCGCCGCCAGCAGCTTACTGCTTACCCATCTGATCCAGCACTATTCCACCGTGCAGTGGCGTTTGCCGACGGTCACCGGCGGGCTGGCGCCAGGCGTAAAGCGTCACGTACTGGCCTGGATCGATGCTCATCTCGATCAGCCCTTGACCCTGGCCGACCTGGCGCAGCAGGCGGGTCTGAGTGAGTTTCATTTTGCTCGTATGTTTCGTCAGTCGCTAAATATGGCTCCGCATCAGTACGTCATGCAGCAGCGAATGGCGAAGGCGCAAAACCTGATCTGCCATAGCGCGCTGCCGTTAACCGAGATAGCGCTGGCCTGTGGTTTTAGCTCCCCCAGCCATTTCAGCCATCGGGTCAAAGCCGCCACCGGCCTGACGCCCTCCCAGCTACGGGCGGCGCAGCGCGGATAGCACGCCGTAACTCACCCCGCCGAGCACCACGCCCCAGAAGGCTGAGCCAATTCCCGCCAGCGTCACCCCGCTGGCGGTGACCAGGAAGGTTAGCACTGCCGCATCGCGCTCACTGGCCTGATGCACTGCCTGAAACAGACTCCCGCCGATGGTGCCGAGCAGCGCCAGACCCGCCAGCATCTGGATCCACGCCGGCGGCAGGGCCGACATCAGGGCGGTGATTGACCCGCCGAACAGACCGGCCAGCAGATAAAAACCGCCCGCGGCTATGGCCGCCAGCCAGCGCTGGTTCGGATCCGGGTGCGCCTCCGGGCTCTGGCATATGGCGGCGGTGATCGCCGCGATGCAGATGGAATAAACCCCAAACGGCGCCAGCAGTAGTGCCAACCCCCCGCAAACGACGATCAGTGCGGAGACCGGTACGGTATAGCCTGATGCCTGCAGGGTGGCGAACCCTGGAGCGTTCTGCGAGGCCATGGTGACGAGGAAGAACGGCAGACCGACGCTGAGCAAAAGCGCCGGAGTAAACTGCGGGACGACCCATTCCGGCGTCACAAATGCCAGCGGCACGGCGGCGCTAGCCACATCCCCGGACGCCGCCGCAATCAGCGCTCCAATCACCAGCGCGGCCACCACGGCGAAGCGGGGCCACAGCGCTTTACACAGCAGCCAGGCGGCGAGCATCCCGCCGCACAGCGGCAGATGGTCCTGTAAGCCGGCGAAGGCCTGCAAACCAAACCGTAGCAGGATCCCAGCCAGCATCGCGGCGGCCAGCGAATGGGGAATGATCTTCATCAGCCGGGCAAACAGGCCGGTGGCGCCGCAGATAACGATCAGCGCGTTGGCGAAAATAAAGATCCCCACGGCCTCGGCGAGGGTCACCCCCTGCAGGCCGCTAACTAACAGCGCAGCGCCCGGCGTTGACCAGGCGGTGAGCACAGGAACTTTCCGCCAGGCGCTCAGCGCGAGAGTACTGATGCCCATGGCGAGGCCAAGAGCCGTCATCCAGCCGGCGATCTGCCCGGGGGTAGCGCCGGCCGCGGCGGCGGCCTGCCAGATGATGGCGGCGGAGCTGGCGTACCCCACCAACACGGCGACGAAGCCAGCGAACAGAGTGGGAAGCGGAAGACTAAACGAGCGCATCGATGATTCTCATGTGCGTTATAACATCCATTCACTGTATCATTGTGCGTTATAACGCACAAGCGGTGGTTCGCGCAGCTACCCTGGGAGAAAAACTCGCCGCCAGTGGCGTACGATGCCGTTAAACGTCCTGAAAAAATCAGACAAATGGCGGTATACTTTGCGCAGTAAAAACAGGAGGAAGGATGAATATTGCGCAACATCTGGCGGCAACGCTTAAAACCCTGCGCCAGCAGCGAGGCTGGAGCCTGTCGCGACTGGCGGAAGAGACCGGGGTGTCGAAAGCCATGCTCGGGCAGATTGAGCGGAATGAATCAAGTCCAACGGTGGCGACGCTGTGGAAGATTGCCACCGGGCTGAACGTACCGTTTTCGGCGTTCATCGTCCCGGACGCCAGCGCCGCGCCCTCCGCGTTTGATCCGCAGCAGCAGGCGATGGTGGTGACGCCAGTATTCCCGTGGGATCCCGAGCTGCGCTTTGACCATTTTTCGATAACCCTTGCCCCCGGCGCGCTGAGCGAATCAACGCCGCATGAGAAAGGGGTGATTGAGCATGTGGTAGTGATAAGTGGTACGCTGGATTTGTGCTTACAAGGGGAGTGGCACTCGCTGCAGGCGGGTGAGGGTAGGCGTTTCGCCGGCGACGCGACGCATGCGTATCGTAACCGCGGCGCCCAGGCGGCCCATTTCCATTCTCTTATCCATTATCCAAAAGAAAAAACCGCGAGCGAACCCGCGGCCAGACAAGATGACTGATGATAACCACTCACAACGTGACGAGGAAAATCCGGAATACGTGATGACAGTACTCTTCGCCGTGATTTGAGGGAAATATCTTTTCCGTCAATACTTTGTTGAAAAGTGAAAATTCGTCGTCGCGCGACGGCGGAAAAGGTTTTCGTCTGCGCCCGGTTCTGACTACAATAGCCGCCATTTCGACCCCCTTATACTGGATAACAACACGCGTATGCGCCTGCACAATCATCGTCTTGAACTTCTTAGTCCTGCCCGCGACGCCGGTATCGCTCGCGAAGCGATTCTTCACGGCGCCGATGCCGTTTACATCGGTGGACCTGGCTTTGGTGCCCGCCACAACGCCAGCAACAGTCTGAGCGATATCGCCGGGCTGGTGCCTTTCGCTCATCGCTTTGGCGCAAAGGTATTTGTGACGCTGAACACCATTCTGCATGACGATGAACTGGAGCCGGCGCAGCGGCTGATTACCGATCTCTACGACGCAGGCGTCGATGCGCTGATCGTCCAGGATATGGGGATCATGGAGCTGGATCTGCCGCCGATTGAGCTGCACGCCAGCACCCAGTGCGATATTCGCAGTGTGGAAAAAGCGAAGTTTCTCTCCGACGCCGGCTTCAGTCAGATCGTGCTGGCGCGCGAACTGAACCTCAGTCAAATCAAAGCCATTTACGACCACACTGACGCCACTATCGAATTCTTTATCCATGGCGCGCTGTGCGTGGCCTATTCCGGGCAGTGTTACATTTCGCACGCCCAGACCGGACGCAGCGCCAACCGCGGCGACTGCTCGCAGGCTTGCCGCTTGCCGTATACCCTGAAGGACGATCAGGGGCGGGTGGTGGCCTATGAGAAACATCTCCTGTCGATGAAGGATAACGATCAGACCGCCAACCTGGCGGCGCTGATCGACGCTGGCGTACGCTCCTTCAAAATTGAAGGCCGTTACAAAGACATGAGTTATGTGAAAAACATCACTGCGCACTACCGTCAAATGCTGGATGCCATTATCGAAGATCGCGGCGACCTGGCGCGCGCCTCGGCTGGACGCACCGAGCATTTCTTTATCCCGTCCACGGATAAAACCTTCCACCGCGGCAGCACTGACTACTTTGTTAATGCCCGCAAAGGCGATATCGGCGCCTTTGATTCGCCGAAATTTATCGGCCTGCCGGTGGGTGAAGTTCTGAAGGTAGGCAAAGACCATCTCGACGTTGAAGTCAGTGAACCGTTAACCAACGGCGATGGTCTCAACGTGATGATTAAGCGCGAAGTGGTGGGCTTCCGTGCTAATACCGTGGAAAAAACCGGCGAAAACCGTTATCGGGTATGGCCGAACGAGATGCCAGCGGATCTGCATAAAGTGCGCCCCCATCAGCCGCTCAACCGCAACCTCGATCATAACTGGCAACAGGCGCTGCTAAAGACCTCCAGCGAACGCCGCATCGCGGTAGATGTGACGTTGAGCGGCTGGCAGGAGCAGCTGGTTCTCACCATGACCTGTGAAGATGGCGTCAGCGTGACCCACACCCTTGACGGGGAGTTCGCCGAAGCTAACCAGGCGGAGAAAGCGCTGGCCAACCTGCGTGACGGTGTCACAAAACTGGGGCAAACCATCTACTATGCGCGCGAGGTGCAGGTTAATCTGCCGCCGCTGTTTGTGCCCAACAGCCTGCTCAACCAGCTGCGTCGGGAAACTGCGGAGATGCTGGATGAAGCGCGCCTCAACGCCTGGCAGCGCGGCACCCGCAAGCCGGTCTCCGTACCGCCGCCGGTCTACCCGGAGACCCATCTCTCCTTCCTCGCCAACGTCTATAACCACAAGGCGCGGGCGTTCTACCAGCGCTATGGCGTACAGCTGATCGACGCCGCCTATGAAGCGCACGAAGAGAAGGGCGATGTGCCGGTGATGATCACTAAGCATTGTTTGCGGTTCGCCTTCAACCTCTGCCCGAAGCAGGCGAAAGGCTCCATCAAGAGCTGGAAAGCCACGCCGATGCAGCTGATCCATGGCGATGAGGTCCTGACCCTGAAGTTTGACTGCCGTCCGTGCGAAATGCACGTGGTCGGCAAGATCAAAAACCATATCCTCAAAATGCCGCACCCGGGCAGCATTGTGGCCTCCGTCAGCCCGGACGATCTGATGAAGACGCTGCCGAAGCGCAAAGGGGCCTGATTCGAGTCGATGCTATTGGCAGGATGCCCGCGGTTTACGGTCGTCCTGCCAGCGGTGATGTTCGCGCAGGTCTGCGGCGGCCTCCTCGTGCTGGCTGCGAAGCTCATCGCTATCCGCTTCGTGCAGCAGCTGCTGTTCGAGACTTTGCACCGGAAAGTACTCGTGTCCCTGACGATGGGCCAACAGATGCCCGGAAAATAATGCGCACAGCAACAGCAGGGCGCTTATGCTTCTCTTTAACATACCTTTTCTCGACGGAACAATGGCGTGGACATACTATGTCAGGCGCAATGCAGGCTTTTTTTCGGGCATCTCAAAGAACGGCAAGAGTTTGTCAACGATGGCTGACGAAGGATGAAAAAAGGCCTGACGCGGAAGCCAGGCCAGAGTGTTACGCTTTCGGCGGCAGCGGTTTCCCGCTGTGCTCGCTCCCTTTTGGCGGCTGCTTGCCGTTGTGCTGCGGTTGTTTGCCATCGTGCTGCGGCTGCTTGCCATCGTGCTGCGGCTGCTTGCCATCATGCTGCGTCTGTTTGCCGTCTCGTTGTGGCTTTTTGCTGTTGTATTGCGCTTGCTTACCATCGTGTTGGCCGTTTTTCACCGGCGGTTTACCCTGATGCTGCGCGCCTTTTTCCGGCGGCGGCGGGTTGTCGGCAGCAAAAGCCCATGACGACATTCCCAGCGTCATTATGGCGGAGAGTAAAGCTAACTTCTTCATAGCAATATCCTTTCTTCAGATGTATCACCGTATTTCAGCAGGCAAAAGTGAAGATAAGATGGAGAAGTCCCTTTTCGGACTTCTCTGCATCCCACTCAGACTTTTAGCCCTGCGGCGGTCATCAGCAGGCGAAACAGCAGGCTTATGGCGGCCAGCGTCAGTACGCTGCCTCCCCAGAGCGCGATCAGCCACAGCAGACGTTTAGGCCAGGCAGTACGCATCAGTGATATCCCTCCCCAGGCTGAACTTTGCCGCGGAACACGTAATAGCTCCAGCAGGTGTAGCCAAGAATGACCGGAATAATCAGCAGGGCGCCCACCAGCATAAAGCCCTGGCTTTGCGGGGGAGCGGCAGCCTGCCACAGCGTGATGGCCGGCGGGATAATATGCGGCCAGATGCTGATCCCCAGTCCGCTGAAGCCGAGAAAGACCAGGCCCAGCGTCAGCGTGAAGGGCGAAACATGGCGGTCGCGCTGATGCAGCGTGCGCCACAGCCAGCCGCTAACGAGGATCACCAGCAGCGGTACCGGCAGCAGGAAATAGAGATTCGGCAGGCTGAACCAGCGGGCAGCAATCGCCGGGTGCGCCAGCGGAGTCCACAGGCTGATGACGGCAAACACCGCCAGCAGGGCACCCAGCAACTGCCGCGATGCGCTGCGCATTCTCTGCTGCAGCGCGCCTTCACTTTTCATCACCAGCCAGGTGGCGCCGAGCAGCGCATAGGCCACGCACAGTCCGAGTCCGCAGAACAGGCTGAACGGGGTCAGCCAGTCAAACATGCCGCCACTGAAGGCGCGACCGCTGACGGTGAAACCGTTGATCACCGACCCGACCACCACGCCCTGGCTGAAAGTTGCCAGCAGGGAGCCGCCAAAAAAGGCGCGATCCCAGAATGGCCGGTGCGACGGCGTAGCCTGGAAGCGAAACTCAAAGGCGACGCCGCGAAAAATCAGGCCGATCAGCATCAGGGTCAGGGGGATCGACAGGGCGTCGATGATCACCGCGTAGGCGAGGGGAAAGGCGCCAAACAGGCCGGCGCCGCCGAGCACCAGCCAGGTTTCATTGCCATCCCATACCGGCGCGACGCTGTTGACCATTACGTCGCGATCCCCGCCGCCCCGCACCGTGCTAAACAGCAGGCCGATGCCCAGATCAAAGCCATCCATGACGATGTACATCAGCGTGGCAAAGACGATAATCACGAACCAGATCACCGATAACTCGATACCCATTAGCGGGACTCCTTCTGCAGATAACCTTCAGTGGCGGCGGACAGCGGGCGGGCTGGCGTACCGGTTGTCGCCGGGAGCATCTCCTGCGGCCCCTTGCGGATCAGGCGCAGCATATAGCTGTAGCCGACGCCGAAGACGGCGCTGTACACTACGATAAAGGTCAATAAACTGACCGACATATGCAGATCGCCATGAGCGGAAACGGCATCGGCGGTGCGCTGAACGCCATACACCACCCAGGGTTGGCGGCCCACCTCGGTGGTCACCCAGCCGGCGAGAATAGCGATCAGGCCGGATGGCCCCATCCACAGGGCAAAACGCAGAAACGGCCGCGAGTGGTATAGCCGGTCGCCGCGACGCAGCCACAGGGCCAGCACGCCCAGCAGCAGCATCAACATGCCTAGCCCGGCCATCAGGCGAAATGACCAGAACACCACAGTAGAATTCGGGCGCTCCTCAGGAGCGAACTCTTTCAACGCCGGCACCTGTTTATCAAGACTGTGGGTGAGGATCAGACTGCCCAGGGCCGGGATCTCAAGCCCGTAGCGGGTGCGCTCCTGGTCCATATCGGGCCAGCCAAACAGCAGCAACGGCGTTGGCTCACCCGGTGGATTTTCCCAGTGCCCCTCAATGGCGGCGATTTTCGCCGGCTGGTGCTTCAGGGTATTCAGGCCATGCATATCGCCGATCAGCGCCTGGACGGGGGCGACCAGCAGCGTCATCCATAGCGCCATCGAGAACATCTTACGGATCGCCGGCGACTGATTGCCGCGCAGCAGATGCCAGGCCGCCGAGGCGCCGACAAACAGCGCGCTACTGAGAAACGCCGCTACTGTCATATGCAATAATCGGTAGGGGAACGACGGATTAAAGATCACCGCCAGCCAGTCGACGGGCACGACCTGGCCATCAACGATCTCAAACCCCTGCGGGGTCTGCATCCAGCTGTTAGAGGCGAGGATCCAGAAGGTGGAGATGATAGTACCCAGCGCCACCATGCAGGTGGCGAAAAAGTGCAGCCCCGGCCCCACGCGGTTCCAGCCGAAAAGCATCACCCCGAGGAAGCCCGCTTCCAGAAAAAATGCCGTCAGGACTTCATAGGTCAGCAGAGGGCCGGTTATGCTGCCTGCAAACTGTGAGAAACCGCTCCAGTTGGTGCCGAACTGGTAGGCCATCACCAGCCCGGAAACGACCCCCATACCGAAGTTGACGGCGAAAATCTTCGACCAGAAATGGTACAGCGAGCGCCAGACGGGATTTTTTGTTTTTAGCCATAAGCCTTCGAGCACCGCCAGATAGCTGGCCAGCCCAATAGTAATGGCGGGGAAGATAATATGAAATGAGACCGTAAAAGCGAATTGAACTCGCGCCAGATGGAATGCATCAAGACCGAACATGCAGGACTCCACAACAAAATTGATTCAGCGCAATTTTAGGTGGGGTGACGACTGAGGGGCAGAGGCAGTCACGCCATTTTTTATCATAACAGTTGGCCGCTGTTATGATTTTTCAGCTGTTGCCAGGGCGAGAAAATATCCTTGCGCAACCTTGATTAATCCCTGCGGAAGGTGATTAGGCGCTATTCCGCTGTCTGTCATATTATTGCTAACGGCTGGCTACGCGGCCCTGCCGCCGGTATGGCGTAGTCACCTGGTCGGCATAATATATCCTTACCACCCGCCGTAGCTCATATTTTGGCTTACGAAATCCGCCACGGATTTTTACTCTGATTTATTATCACTCATTAGTATGAGAATAAGTAAAAACGCTGAGCCGGTTAATCGTAAATTAAATAATAATAAATTGTCGGCTCCGCGGCTAATTTGTACTGTATGAGCTCGGGAATAAATAAAAGGGAATGCCAATGTCTGAAAAAGGATTACAGAGTCTGTGCATTACGCTTGGCGTAATGATTATCTTCTGGTTTGTTTTAATCTCGCTATTCTGGGTGGTGATATTTTAAACCCATCCCGTGCTATCACGGCGACGCGGCCGCCGCTGCAGATATAACAGTTACAGGAAACTATGATTTTTTTATAACTGATATATGATAATGGGACGTTATCGTACGGGGACGGCCGCAATGAAAAAGTATCAACAGTTGGCGCAGCAACTGACCGAGCAGATCGCCCTTGGCGTCTGGTTGCCTGGCGATCGGCTGCCGTCGCTGCGCGAGCAGGTGATCAGCAGCGGCATGAGCTTTATGACCGTCAGCCATGCCTATCAGCTGCTGGAAAGCCAGGGGCGCATCGTCGCCCGTCCGCAGTCGGGTTATTATGTTGCCCCCCAGCCGGTGAAGCTCCGCCAGCCGGCGCCGCCTGCCCAGGTCACTCGCGATGAAGCCGTCGATATCAATACCTATATCTTTGAGGTGCTCCAGGCCAGCCGCCAGGCGTCGATGCTGCCCTTTGCCTCGGCCTTTCCGGACCCGCGTCTCTTCCCGCTGCAGCAGCTCAACCGCTCGCTGGCGCAGGTGAGTAAAACCGCCACCGCCATGAGCGTCATTGAGAATCTGCCGCCGGGCAATGCAGAACTTCGGCATGCCATTGCCCGTCGCTATGCCCTGCAGGGGATGAACGTCTCGCCGGACGAGATCGTCATCACCGCCGGGGCGCTGGAGGCGCTTAACCTCAGCCTGCAGGCGGTGACCGAGCCGGGAGACTGGGTGGTGGTGGAAAACCCCTGCTTCTACGGCGCCCTGCAGGCGCTGGAGAGGCTGCGTTTGAAAGCATTGTCGGTGGCCACTGACGTCAGGGAAGGCATTGATCTGACGGCGCTGGAGGCGGCCCTGCAAAACTATCCGGTGAAGGCCTGCTGGCTGATGACCAACGGCCAGAATCCGCTCGGCTTCACCCTCAGCGCTGAAAAAAAAGCGGCGCTGGTGGCGCTGCTGGCGCGCTATAACGTGATGTTGATCGAAGATGATGTCTACAGCGAGCTCTATTTTGGCCGCGAAAAGCCGTTACCGGCGAAGTTCTGGGATCGCCAGGAGATGACGCTGCACTGCAGCTCGTTCTCAAAATGTCTGGTACCCGGCTTTCGTATCGGCTGGGTGGCGGCCGGCAAACAGGCGCGGCGGATCCAGCAGCTTCAGCTGATGAGTACGCTTTCCACCAGTTCGCCGATGCAGTTAGCCCTGGTGGATTACCTGTCCACCAAGCGCTATGACGCCCACCTGCGCCGTCTACGTCGTCAGCTGGCGGAGCGTAAACAGCAGGCCTGGCAGGCGCTGCTGCGCCATCTGCCGCCGGAGGTCATCGTCCACCACAGCGACAGCGGCTACTTTCTGTGGATCGAACTACCGGAAGGGGCCGACGCTAGCGCACTTAGCGCCCGGGCGCTGGCGTCGCACATCAGTATTGCCCCAGGGAAAATGTTCTCCACCTCCGACAGCTGGACCTCGTTTTTCCGTTTTAATACCGCCTGGGGCTGGGGGGAACGCGAAGAGCAGGGGGTGAAGCGCCTGGGGGAACTTATTCGCGAACAGCTTGCCTGACCCTGTCGTTTATTTTTCTCATGATAAACATTCTGCGAAAATAAGCGAAAGAGGATTTTTATCGAGGCCGGTCATTATTTTACCGGCGCTCACCATAGGAAATATGCATACCCCTCCTCATTCCCTAACTCGTTGTCTATAATCCATAAAGTCCTGCTTGTGTTGGCGATTTTTACGTAATGCGTCCCGGGTCACAACCTGAATAAATTCCCCTGGGGGCGTTAATCCGCTGACTACCCTTATTTCAGGAGATATTTTTACGGCACGGCTGCCGCTAATTCCTTTGTGACAGGAGTAACACCTGATGAGCAAAAAAATTGCCCGTTGCAGCCTTTATGTGCTGGGTATGGCTTGTTTGACCGTTCAGGCGGCAGAGCCGCTCACCTCGCTGGATAAACCGGAAGGGCGGCTCGATATTATTGCCTGGCCGGGATATATCGAACGCGGTCAGACCGACAAACAGTACGACTGGGTGAGTCAGTTCGAAAAGGACACCGGTTGCCAGGTTAATGTCAAAACCGCTGCCACCTCTGACGAGATGGTCAGTCTGATGGCCAAAGGCGGTTACGATCTGGTCACCGCCTCGGGTGATGCTTCGCTGCGCCTGATCATGGGCAAACGCGTGCAGCCGATCAACACGGCGCTGATTGCCGGCTGGGGCTCCCTTGATCCGCGTATTGCGAAGGGGGCGTGGTTTAACGTCGGCGGTAAAGTCTATGGCACGCCGTATCAGTGGGGGCCGAACCTGCTGATGTACAACACCCGCGTATTCCCGACGCCGCCGGACAGCTGGCGCGTGGTGTTCGTCAAGCAGGATCTACCGGATGGTAAAACCAACCAGGGGCGGGTGCAGGCCTATGATGGCCCGATCTATATCGCCGACGCCGCGCTGTTTGTCAAAGCCACCCAGCCGCAGCTGGGGATCGAAGACCCCTATCAACTGACCGAAACCCAGTACAACGCGGTGCTGAAAGTCCTGCGCGACCAGCAACCGCTGATCCATCGCTACTGGCATGACGCCACCGTACAGATGAACGACTTCAAAAACGAAGGGGTAGCCGCCTCCAGTTCGTGGCCCTATCAAGCCAACGGCCTGAAGGCGGAAGGCCAGCCGGTCGCCACCGTGTTCCCGAAGGAGGGGGTAACCGGCTGGGCGGATACCACCATGCTGCACAGCGAGGCGAAGCACCCGGTCTGCGCCTATAAATGGATGAACTGGTCGCTCACGCCGAAGGTGCAGGGCGATGTGGCGGCCTGGTTCGGTTCGCTGCCGGTGGTGCCTGAGGGCTGTAAAGCCAGCGCGCTGCTCGGTGATAAAGGCTGTGAGACCAACGGCTATGAGCAGTTTAACCGCATTCACTTCTGGAAAACGCCGGTTGCGGAAGGCGGGAAATACGTGCCCTATAGCCGCTGGACTCAGGACTATATTGCGATAATGGGCGGCCGCTAAGGATCGGAGGCAAACAATGACGTACGCGGTCGAGTTCCAGAATGTATCGCGCCTGTATGGCGATGTGCGGGCGGTGGATGGGGTTAGCATTGGCATACGCGATGGAGAATTTTTCTCGATGCTGGGTCCGTCCGGCTCGGGTAAAACCACCTGCCTGCGGCTGATTGCCGGTTTTGAGCAGCTCTCCGGCGGAACCATCCATATCTTTGGTCAGCCGGCCAGCGAACTGCCGCCCTGGCAGCGGGATGTGAATACCGTGTTCCAGGACTACGCGCTATTTCCCCACATGTCGATCCTTGACAACGTCGCTTACGGCCTGATGGTCAAAGGCATGGCGAAGAAAGCGCGCCATGCCCGCGCCCAGGAGGCGCTGGAGAAGGTGGCCCTTGGCTTTGCTCATCATCGCAAGCCCTCCCAGCTCTCCGGCGGCCAGCGGCAGCGGGTCGCGATTGCCCGGGCGCTGGTGAACCAGCCGCGGGTGCTGCTGCTCGATGAGCCGCTGGGCGCCCTGGATTTGAAACTACGCGAGCAGATGCAGGTGGAGCTGAAAAAGCTGCAGCAGTCGCTGGGGATCACCTTCATCTTCGTGACCCACGACCAGAGCGAAGCGCTGTCGATGTCGGATCGCGTGGCGGTGTTTAACAACGGGCGCATTGAGCAGGTGGATGCCCCGCAGGATCTCTATCTGCACCCCAGGACCGCATTTGTGGCCGGTTTTGTCGGCACCGCCAACGTTTTTGCAGCCGAGGAGGCCCGACGATTGTGCGGGATGGCGGGCAGCTGGTCGCTGCGTCCGGAGCATGTTCGCCTGCAGGGCGGCGGCGAGGTGCAGGTGCAGGGTGTGGTGCAGGCGGTGCAGTATCAGGGGGCGGCGACGCGGATCGAGCTCCGCCTCGCGGATGGCGACAAACTGCTGGTCAGCCAGGCCAACATCGATGGCGCGGCGGCGGCCAGCGTTCCGCGAACCGGGCAAATAGTACAGGCGTCATGGTCGCGCTCGGCGATGACCCCGCTGGAAAGCGGAGGCTGAGATGACCATGGCAATAATTCCTGCGCAGACCGGGCGCATATCGGGGATCTTCTGGCGCCGACCGGCGCTGGGCCTGTTTTTACTGCTGCTCGGGCCGCTGATGTGGTTTGGCATCGTCTATCTGGGATCGCTGCTGACCCTGCTGTGGCAGAGCATTTATACCTTTGACGACTTCACCATGTCGGTGACCAGCGACTTCACGCTGGCTAACCTGCGGGCGCTGTTCAACCCTGCCAACTACGACATTATTGTGCGGACCCTGGTGATGGCGCTGTGCGTCACGCTGGCCAGCGCGCTGCTGGCGCTGCCGATGGCCTGGTATATGGCGCGCTACACCAGCGGCAAAATGAAGGCCTTCTTTTATATCGCGGTCATGCTACCAATGTGGGCCAGCTATATCGTCAAAGCCTATGCGTGGGTGCTGCTGCTGGCGAAAGATGGCGTGGCGCAGTGGTTCCTCGGTCATCTTGGACTGGAGGGGGCGCTGAACGCGCTGTTGAGCGTCCCGGCGGTCGGCGGCAATACCTTGTCCACCTCCGGCCTTGGACGCTTTCTGGTGTTCGTCTACATCTGGCTGCCGTTTATGATCCTGCCGGTGCAGGCGGCGCTGGAGCGTATTCCGGGATCGTTGCTACAGGCCTCGGCCGATCTCGGCGCGGCCCCGCGGCAGACCTTTCGCTACGTGGTGCTGCCGCTGGCCATTCCCGGCATCGCCGCTGGGTCGATCTTCACCTTTTCGCTGACGCTAGGCGACTTTATCGTGCCGCAGCTGGTGGGCCCGCCGGGATACTTTATCGGCAATATGGTTTACTCGCAGCAGGGGGCGATCGGCAATATGCCGATGGCGGCGGCGTTTACCCTGGTGCCTATCGTCTTGATTGCCCTCTATCTGGCGTTCGTGAAACGTCTGGGAGCCTTCGATGCACTCTGAACGCGCGCCCTGGTATCTGCGACTGGCGACCTGGGGCGGGGTGATATTCCTCCACTTTCCGCTGCTGATTATCGCCATCTATGCTTTTAATACGGAAGATGCAGCCTTTAGCTTTCCGCCGCAGGGGCTGACGCTGCGCTGGTTCAGCGAGGCGGCCGGGCGCAGCGACATTCTGCAGGCAGTGACACTGTCACTTAAGATCGCTGCCCTGTCGACCGCCATTGCCTTAGTGCTTGGCACGCTGGCTGCAGGAGCCCTGTGGCGCAGCGCCTTTTTTGGCAAAAATGCGGTGTCGCTACTGCTGCTGCTGCCTATCGCCCTGCCGGGGATCATTACCGGCCTGGCGCTCCTGACGGCGTTCAAAGCGGTCGGCCTTGAGCCTGGCCTGCTGACGATCGTGGTGGGGCACGCGACCTTCTGCGTGGTGGTGGTGTTTAACAACGTCATCGCCCGCTTCCGCCGGACTTCGTGGAGTATGGTGGAAGCCTCGATGGATTTAGGCGCTACCGGTTGGCAGACCTTTCGTTACGTAGTGCTGCCCAATCTGGGGTCGGCGCTGCTGGCGGGGGGAATGCTGGCATTCGCTCTGTCGTTTGATGAAATTATCGTTACCACTTTTACTGCGGGGCATGAACGCACCTTGCCGCTGTGGTTGCTGAATCAGCTGGGGCGGCCGCGAGATGTGCCCGTCACCAACGTTGTCGCGCTGTTGGTGATGCTGGTAACGACGATACCAATCTTAGGGGCCTGGTGGCTCACCCGCGACGGCGATAACGACGCCGGAAACGGGAAATAAAACCATGAAACAGGATAATGCTATGCAACACAACCTATTGATAAACGGTAAGTTAGTGGCAGGTGAAGGCGAGAAGGTTCCGGTATATAACCCTGCAACCGGCGAAGTGATCCTGGAGATTGCCGAAGCGACAGCGGCCCAGGTCGATGCCGCCGTTGAGGCGGCGGACCGGGCATTCGATGCCTGGAGTCAGACGACGCCGAAGACGCGTGCGGAATGTCTCCTGAAGCTGGCGGACGCCATCTCGGCGCAGGCTGAAACCCTGGCGCAGCTGGAGTCGCTGAACTGCGGCAAGCCGCTGCACTGCGTGATTAATGATGAAATGCCGGCCATCGTCGACGTCTTCCGCTTCTTCGCCGGCGCCGCTCGCTGCCTGCCGGGGATGGCGGCCGGAGAGTATCTCGAAGGGCATACCTCAATGATCCGCCGCGATCCGGTGGGCGTGGTGGCCTCCATCGCGCCGTGGAACTATCCGCTGATGATGGCGGCCTGGAAGCTGGCCCCGGCGCTGGCGGCGGGCAACTGCGTAGTGATAAAACCCTCGGAGATCACCCCGCTGACGGCGCTGAAGCTGGCGGAGCTGGCAAAAGATATCTTCCCGGAGGGGGTTATCAACGTGCTGTTTGGCCGCGGTAAAACGGTGGGCGACCCCTTGACCGCCCACGTTAAAGTGCGAATGGTCTCCCTGACCGGATCGATTGCCACCGGAGCCCATATCATTGGCCATACCGCCTCGTCGATTAAACGCACCCACATGGAGCTGGGCGGTAAGGCGCCAGTGATCGTTTTTGACGATGCGGACATCGATGCGGTGGTGGATGGGGTGCGGACCTTCGGTTTTTACAACGCCGGCCAGGACTGCACGGCCGCCTGCCGGATCTACGCCCAGCAGGGTATCTATGACCAGCTGGTGGAGAAACTTGGGGCGGCGGTGGCCAGCCTGAAAATGGGGGCGCCGGAGGACGCTGCCACCGAACTGGGTCCGCTGAGCTCGCTGGCCCATCTTGAGCGCGTTAGCGCGGCGGTGGAAGCCGCAAGGGCGCTGCCGCAAATTAAAGTGGTCACCGGCGGCAGTCGGGCTGACGGCGCGGGCTATTACTTCCAGCCGACGCTGCTCGCCGGCGCCCGGCAGGAAGACGCTATTGTCCAGCGCGAAGTGTTTGGTCCGGTAGTCAGCGTGACGCCTTTCAGCGATGAAGCGCAGGCCCTGAGCTGGGCGAATGACTCTCAGTATGGTCTGGCCTCCTCGGTATGGACGAAAGATGTCGGTCGCGCCCATCGTCTTAGCGCCAGGCTGCAGTACGGCTGCACCTGGGTCAATACCCACTTTATGCTGGTCAGCGAAATGCCGCACGGTGGCCAGAAGCTGTCAGGCTACGGCAAGGACATGTCGATATATGGCCTTGAGGATTATACCGTGGTCCGCCATGTGATGGTTAAGCATAGCTAAATGATTGACCATTTAGCGCCAGGCGACTATTGCGCGATGGGTGTGTTAGGCCGCTAATAGTCACAATGGCAAAAATTGTCAAAACTCAACCCAGGGGATATGAGATTATTCTGATGCCCCTTCAAGAGCTAAGCCATCATGAGTGCCGGAGATAAGCGCCGGATGGGGTCCGCCAGTCACCCTGGGCGCACAGCGCCCGGCGGGTGGGGCGGCAACATCGCGGTTCGCGACCGAATTGCGGCCCCTGTCTGTCGGCAGGGGCTTTTTTGTGCTCGCAGAAGAGCGAAGAGATGAGCCGGCCAGTCGCGCCGGGATAACGAGAATACCGCTTTAACTACTTTCAGCGCTTAGTTTTTTTGCTGGGCAGGCTGGCGCTGCGCCGGTCACGAATGTAGGAAATAAGATTATACACCGCCGCGACCAGCAGGATTAGCGCGATGACCAGCGTGATGATTCCGGACATATCCACCTCGAAATTCACAGCGCGAACTGCGCTAAAGCATTACCAATGGTTATGAATGTAAGTATTATCTGACGCGAAGGCAAATGATATTTGTTGTCATTTAGCGCTATTTCTGACTCTTATCCGTGATGACGGAGATGAAGAGGTTATGTTACAACGGCTTGCCATCGCCATTTATCTTCTTACGATGACGGCCCGCGCGATATATTGCGCCTGTGGCGAAGGCGGCGATCCTTTTCCCCTTGCCGACGGCGAAATATTTTCCTTATTAGCGAAATTAACTCCCCTGAACAGAAAGTATTTCACGGCTAGAGATAAGCTTTTAATATTTACGGTTATCGCATGATATTTGTTCTGAATATTTTATAGCCCTGAGGCAGAGGCAAATACCGGATGCCGCCCGGTAGCGCGCCCCGGGTTTGACTTTCCGCCGCCGCTCATGCGATCATTTAGGGCATATTAGGTTTTGACGTTGATGTCGCTGTGAAAATTTTTGCTTTTATTCTGCTGGCTATCGGCGCTGTGGCGCTGAGCTATGGTAATGCCCCGGCGAAACGAATCCAAAGCTGTGAGAAGATGGGCGTAGGGCAGGCCGTCTGCGCCGCCGCCGAATGGGATAGTGAAAAAGTCAATGTACTGCCGCGCTATAACCCCAGTCTTAATAAGGTAATAGCTGCCGCGCAGTTAGCCCCCGCCGCCCGACAGCAAGATAACAACTCTGTTGTTCGCGCGTAAAAAAGCAGCCTCCAGGGCTGCTTTTTTAGGTTTCGTTGCTGAATTAAATGATTAAAACCAGCCAAATCTTACGGACAGCAGGCTGATAAGCGCGAACGCGGCGCAGACATTAATCATAACGACGGTTTTACTGGAGACATCCATAGCGCCACCCTAATGAGTAAGTCCTAAAGGTATAGTACGGCGCCAGCGGTTGCGCTATCAGATTAAGACGAATCAGGCTTTATTCTGAATATTCAGCCCGTTTCTGATTTTGTTATACAGGTATCTCTGAATCACGACGTCATGGCAGATAATCATCCCACCATGGAACGCCCTCAGGGAAGGAAAAAGTAAGAATGACGTTATATCAAAAAATGTTGGTGTTTTACGCCATTATGGGCGTGATATGCGCCGTGATTAGCTGGTTTTTAACCAAAGAGAGCCGGATGATCCGCCTGCTGGCGGCCCTGCTGATCGGCGCCACCTGGCCGTTCAGCTTCCCGATGGCGCTGCTCGTCTCGCTGTTTTAACCCTCAGGCGCTAGACGGCAGAAAAGGGTAGCACAAAGGGTGAGGTTACTGTATAAAAAACCAGTAACCTTATCATGGAGGCATACAGGTGAACGGTTTTTATTCGTCCGTCGCTGGCGCCACGCTGCGCTGGCACGATTTCCCGGGAGATGGCCTTCCGGTGGTGTTTATCCACGGCCTTGGCTGCGCGTCATCCTACGATTATCCCCGCATTGCCAGCGATCCCGCGCTCCGAGAACGGCGCAAAATACTCATCGATCTGCCGGGCTTCGGCTATAGCGATAAACCGCGCGTGTTTAGTTACAACATACATGAGCAGGCTTTAGTTTTGGAGCAGTTCCTCAGCCACCTGCGCCTGCAGCGCTTCGCGCTGTTCGGGCATAGCATGGGAGGGAGCATCGCCATCGAAGCGGCGGGGCTACTGGGCGAGCGGGTGACCACGCTGCTGGTCTCGGAACCCAATCTGTTCGCCGGCGGCGGCGAGTACAGCAGGCGCATTGCGGCTCAGTCAGAGTCAGCCTTTGTCGCTGACGGCTATGCCAGGCTGCTGGCGGAGGAGCGCTCGCCGTGGGCGGGTTGTTTACAAAACAGCGCCCCCTGGGCCGTCTGGCGGGCCGCCAGCAGCCTGATACGCGGCAGCGACACGCCCTGGTTTACCCAGCTATGCCAGCTGCGCTGCCAGAAAATGCTGATCGTCGGAGAGCGGTCGCTCCCTTACGCGGATAGCGACCTCGTTCAGGCACAAGGGATCCCGGTCGGCATCGTGCCCCATGCCGGACACTCGATGGCGTGGGAAAACCCGCAGGGGCTGGCGCAGCTTATCGCCAGCCATAGTTAAGAGGCGCTGGGCCTCAGAAGGGAAGCTCGCGGGGTTGGGTCTGGATCGTTATCCAGCGCAGCTCGGTGAATTCCGCGATCCCGGCCCGCCCGCCAAAGCGGCCATAGCCGGAGGCTTTGCAGCCGCCAAACGGCATTTGCGCCTCATCATGCACCGTTGGGCCATTGATATGGCAAATCCCGGTATGCAGACGTTGCGCTACGTTCCACGCTCTGGCGCTGTCGCGGCTGTAGACCGCAGCGGAAAGACCGTACTCACTGTCGTTGGCCACCGCCAGCGCCTCCTCTTCGCTATGAACGCGAATAATCGCTTTCACCGGACCGAAGGACTCTTCACGCCACAGCCGCATCTCGCGGGTCACGCCGTCCAGCAGGGTCGGGCTCATATGGGTATCGTTGGCTTTACCACCGGTCAGCAGGCGAGCGCCTTTCGCTAACGCATCGTCAATGAGCGCGTTGCAGCGGGCGATGGTGTTCATATCGACAACCGGGCCAGTGAGGGCGGCAGGCAGGGCGGCGGCGCGCCTGGCCAGCAGCGGGATAAACGCCTCCGCTACGGCATTGTCGACAATAATGCGCTCGGTGGACATGCAGATCTGCCCGGCGTTGGCGAAGGCGCCAAAAACAGCGCCCGCTGCCGCTTGCTCAATATCAGCATCGTCCAGCACCAGCAGGGGCGCTTTTCCACCGAGCTCGAGCACCGCTGGTTTCAGATACTGTCCGCAGGTGCGGGCGATAATGCGCCCCACCGGTGTGGAGCCGGTAAAGTTAACGCGCCGCACCGCCGGGTGGGCGATCAGCGATTCCACCAGCGCCGGCGCATCTTCAGGCGCACAGGTAAGATAGTTCACCACGCCCGGCGGGAAGCCCGCCGCGTCAAGGGCGTCGATAATCAGTCCCTGAGTGGCGGGGGAAAGTTCGGCGCCCTTAAGGATCACCGTGTTGCCACAGGCCAGCGGCGTCGCCAGGGCCCGGGTGGCCAGAATCAGCGGCGCGTTCCACGGCGCCATGCCCAGCACCACTCCCGCCCCCTGGCGGACGCCCATCGCCAGGTTACCCGGCACGTTGGACGGAATTATTTGCCCTTCAATCTGGGTGGTCAGCGCCGCCGCTTCACGCAGAATATCTGCCGCCAGATGAACGTTAAATCCGGCCCAGTGCGCGGTCGCGCCGGTCTCCGCCGCCATGGCGGCGATAAATTTCGCCTCCCGCAACAGCATCTGTTCCGCCGCCTCGAGCAGTAAGCGACGTCGTTCCGCCGGCGCAGTATCGCGCCACAGCGGAAAGGCGCAGGCCGCGGCTTCGACGCAGCGTTTGCCGTCGGCGAGGCTGGCGGCAGCGGCCACCGAGGCTGCCTCATCGTGGGCCGGGTGGCGTCGGGTAAAGGTGCGGCGGCCTTCGGCATCGTGCCACTGGCCGTTAATGTACAGATTGCAGGTGATTGTCATGGTGGAAACCTCTTGTTCTGCGGTTCCCCCAGTGTACCGGGCGGCACTGACGGGAAGCGTGAGCCGGGCGGTTATCGCACATTTTTTTGCAGGAATTTTGTGTGGCTCACAACATCCCGAAGCCCTCTGGCGTAAAAAACAGCGCAACGTCGATTAAACCAGCAAATTCCACGCGTTTTGCATAAGGTGATAGCCATTGATTATTTGCCGCCGTCAGGCGGCTGTGCTGTTATTACCGTTCTTATAATCAATAATCAGGACTTATAACCATGTCTACAGGGAAAACCACGCTGGCGCTGCTGCTGAGCGCACTGCTGCCGGCCGGCGCCGCCTGGGCCGCAGGCAATGACACTCTGGTCTACTGCTCAGAAGCCTCTCCGGAGTCCTTCAATCCGCAGATCGCCAGCTCCGGTCCGTCGTTCGTCGCCAGCTCGCAGGTACTGTATAACCGTCTGGTGAGCTTTGACCCGGTGAAAAATACGCCGATCCCGTCGCTGGCCACCGAGTGGCACGTCTCTGAGGATGGCAAAACCTGGACCTTTACTCTGCGTCAGGGGGTGAAGTTCAACAGCAACAAATTCTTCAAACCGACCCGCGATTTTAACGCCGACGACGTCCTGTTCTCCGTGCTGCGCCAGATGGATCCTCAGCATCCTTATCATAAGGTGTCGCAGGGGAACTATGAATACTTCCACGACGTGGGCCTCGATAAGCTGATTAAATCGGTGAAAAAGGTGGATGATTACCATGTGCAGTTCGAGCTCAACGAGCCGAACGCGGCGTTTCTTGCCGACTGGGGCATGGACTTCGCCTCTATTCTGTCGGCAGAGTATGGTGAGGCGATGCTGAAGAAAGGAACGCCGGAAAACGTTGATAACTGGCCTGTCGGTACCGGGCCGTATGCGCTGCAGCAGTATAAAGTGGATTCGCAAATCCGCTATATTGCCAATCCCCACTACTGGGAAGGCGAGGTACCGACCAAGCACTTAATCTTCTCCATTACGCCGAACGTCGAGACTCGTCTGGCGAAACTGCAGACCAACGAGTGCCAGATTATTCCCGCGCCGTCGCCGGTACAGTTCCCGGTGATTAAGGGCAATAAAGATCTGGCGCTGCATGCGGTTGAGGCGCTGAACGTCGGCTATCTGGCGTTTAACACCGAGAAAAAACCGTTTGATAATGTGCTGGTGCGCCAGGCGTTAAACTACGCTACCGACAAGCAGGCGATCGTCAAGGCGGTATTCCTCGATTCCGGCAGCGTGGCGAAATCACCGATCCCGTCGACGATGCTCGGGTATAAGAAAGATCTCCCGGACTACGATTACGATCCGCAGAAAGCCAAAGCGCTGCTCAAGCAGGCGGGTCTGGAGCAAGGCGCGGAAGTGACCCTGTGGTCAATGCCGGTCCAGCGCCCCTACAACCCAAACTCAAAACGCATTGCCGAAATGATCCAAAACGACTGGGCGAAAGTGGGGGTGAAAGCCAAAATTGTCAGCTATGAATGGGGCGAATACCTTGCCGGTATGCGTAAAGGGGAGCACGACAGCGCCCTGTATGGCTGGATGTCGGACAACGGCGATCCGGACAACTTTGCTGGCACATTGCTCAGCTGTGATAATATCCAGACCGGCTCCAACGCCGCCCGCTGGTGTGATAAATCCTATGACGCGCTGGTAAAGAAAGCGCTGTTGGTGAGCGATCCGCAGGCGCGGGCCAAACTCTACGAACAGGCGCAGGAGATTTTTTATCAGCAGGCGCCATGGATCACCCTGGCGACCGGGAAAACCTTCTATGCGACGCGCAGCAACGTCAGCGGCTACACCGTCAGCATGATGGGGAGCGATTTTTCCAAAGCGAAGCTGAATTAAGCGAAAGGAGAACAGGATGGCACATCTGGATGAGGTTATCGTCAAAGTCGATGACGCCCTGGCCGAGGGCGTTATCGCGCATATGAATGAGCTGCTAATCGCCCTGAGTGATGATGCGCAACTCAGTCGTGAGGAACGCTATATCCAACAGCAGCGTCTGCGCACCGCCATCGCCCATCATGGGCGACAGCATCAGGAAGAGCAGGATGCGCGCCGCGAGCAGTTGACCAAAGGGGGCGCGATCCTCTGAAGATGCGCTCAGAACTGGCGTCTGGCCACCAGCCAGGCGCCCACCACCAGCATCACCGCCCCGCATAACGGTCCGATCAGCGCCCGCACCGGCACGCCGTGGGCGCGAACTAAATCCATGATCAACCCGCCCACCAGCTGGCTGGCCACCAGTACCGCAATGGTCGTCGCCGCGCCAACGTTTTGATAACCGCTGATGCTGGCGAAGACGAAAAAGGACCCCAGCAGGCCGGGGATCAGCGTCCACCACTTCACGCTCAGGGCCAGCTCCTGAAAGCCGGCGACGCCCTGGCGCAGCAGTAACATCGTCACGAAGATAACGATCCCGACCAGCGAATTGAGCAGCATAGCGATAAGGATCGTCGACGCCGACTGGGTGATGCGCACCATCAGAGTGTTCTGCACCACCAGGCCAACGCCGGCGGCGATCAGGCAGGCGAGAGTGAGCGACGCGTTCATGCTTTGCCGTCCGGGTCCTGACGCGCATCCAGCTGCAGCTGCATAAAGGTCAGATCCAGCCAGCGGCCAAATTTGGTGCCCACCTGCGGCATCTGCCCGGTGGTGATAAAGCCCAGCGTTTCATGCAGATGCAGCGAAGCGTGATTCTGCGACTCGATGCCGGCGACCATCACATGTTTATTCAGCCGTCGCGCTTCGGCGATCAAGGCGACCAGCAGCTTGCGGCCCAGCCCTTTCCCCTGATGTTCGGGATGAACGTACACCGAATGCTCCACGGTATGGCGAAAGCCGTCAAACGCCCGCCAGTCGCCAAACGAGGAATAACCGGTAATGACGCCGTCTTCCTCGCTCACCAGTACCGGAAATCCAGCCAGCTGGCGGGCTTCAAACCAGGCGATGCGGTTGTCGGTATCCACAGTTTTATCATTCCAGATGGCGGCGGTATGGACGACGGCATGGTTATAGATCTCGGCGATCGCCGCGCAGTCGTCTTTAATGGCAGGGCGAATGGACATAGCAAACCTCAATTTTTCGTACACTATAGTAGTACAATATTATTACAATAATGAACGCCACGCTGTCATCCGTTTTCAGCATAATTTTAACGGCTAACCCGGGAATAACACGTCGGTGGATGGTTGTGTAATGGGGGGGCGCACACTATAGTGTTACGTTATGAATACTATAGAAGACAACCTCAATCAGCGCATCAGCGCGCGCATCCGCATCGAGCGCGAGTCCCGCGGCTGGTCGCTGAACGACCTCGCCGAACGGGCCGGCGCCTCGCGGGCGATGATCCATAAAATCGAGCGTGGCGAAAGCAGCCCGACCGCCTCGATGCTGGGCCGCCTTTCCGGCGCCTTCGGCATCAGTATGTCGACCCTGATCGCCCGCGCGGAAATGCAGGAGGGCAAGCTGCTGCGCTTTGCCAGCCAGCCGGTATGGCGCGACCCGCAAAGCCACTATCTCCGCCGCCACGTTTCGCCGCGCAGCGATTTGCCGATCGATCTGGTGCAGATTGAGCTGCCGCCCGGTAGCGATGTGCCGATGCCCGCCGCGTCCTATGCGCTTGCCCGCCAGCTAATCTGGCTGCAACAGGGCGAGCTGGTGTTTGTCGAAGGCAATACCCGCCATGAGATGCAGGCGGGGGATTGTCTGGAGCTTGGCCCGCCCAACGATTGTCGCTTTATTAATGAATCCGCAGAGACCTGCGTCTATCTGGTGGTTCGCCTTAATCAATCGCCATCCGGCTCTTAATGTTAAAGCATAATACGCATAAAGCAGCTAGCCTCAGTACAGTCTGCTCACAAGAGGAGTTTGCTATGACAGATCAACCGCAACGCCATCGCCGCTGGGTGCTGGCTTCCCGTCCCCATGGTGAACCGACGGCAGAGAATTTCCGCCTGGAAGAGAGCGAAGTGCCGACGCCAGGCCCGGGTCAAGTGCTGCTGCGTACCGTTTATTTATCGCTCGACCCGTATATGCGCGGGCGCATGAGCGACGCGCCGTCCTATTCGCCGCCGGTGGCCATTGGCGCGGTGATGGTGGGAGGGACCGTGAGTCGCGTGGTCAGCTCAAATCATGCCGATTATCAACCCGGCGACTGGGTGCTGGGCTACAGCGGCTGGCAGGATTATGAACTCTCCGACGGCAGCGGACTGGTGAAGCTGGGTGACAATCCGCAACACCCGTCCTGGTCGCTGGGAGTTCTGGGGATGCCCGGCTTCACCGCCTACATGGGTTTGCTGGACATCGGCCAGCCAAAGGCGGGCGAAACGCTGGTGGTCGCCGCGGCGACCGGGCCGGTTGGCGCCACGGTTGGACAGATCGGCAAAATTAAGGGCTGCCGCACCGTCGGCATCGCTGGCGGCGCGGAAAAATGCCGCTATGCGGTTGAGACGTTAGGCTTTGATCTCTGCCTTGACCATCGTGCGGATGATTTTGCCGAACAGCTGGCCCAGGCCTGCCCGCAGGGTATTGACGTTTATTATGAAAACGTCGGCGGCAAGGTTTTTGACGCGGTGCTGCCGCTGTTGAATACCGCAGCGCGGGTACCCGTCTGCGGGCTGGTGAGCGGCTATAACGCCACCGGGCTGCCGGACGGGCCAGATCGTCTGCCGCTGCTGATGGCGACCATCCTCAAAAAGCGCATCCGGATGCAGGGCTTTATTATCGGCCAGGATTACGGGCATCGGATCGCCGAATTCCAGCAGCAGATGGGGCGCTGGGTGCAGGAGGGGAAAATTAAATATCGCGAACAGCTGATCGACGGTCTGGACCAGGCGCCGCAGGCGCTGATCGGCCTGTTAAAAGGTGAGAACTTCGGTAAGGTAGTGATCCGCGTCGCGGCGGACGACTAGCCTGGCGGGCTTCGACTTAACAGGCCCCTTTCCCGCCAGGGAAAAGGGGCCTGGCATAGAGGTCAGGCGTAGAAGGCTAACCGCTGGGCGAGCAGATCGACAAAGGCTTCGCGGTCCACATCCAGCATCAGGGTGGTATTGGGCCGATTGCCGGTCAGATGGTAGTAATCGACCACCGTCATCCCCTGGGTATATTTGCCTTCCGTTTCTACGCCAACCCAGCGTTCGATCGTGGTAAAGATCTCCGGCTTGAGGAGCCAGGCGATGGTGCAGGGATCGTGCAGCGGCGCGCCGTCGAAGCCCCACTTTTCATCTTTGTGGTAGGCCATAAAGAAGTCGAGCAGCTCGGCGACGATGGTCGACACCGGGTTGCCAATCTGGCGGAATCGCTCGATATCGGCGGGAAGGATTTGCGCCTTATGGGTGACGTCAAGGCCCGCCATCACCACCGGGATCCCCGACTGAAAGACCATTTCCGCGGCCTGCGGATCAACGTAAATATTAAACTCCGCCGCCGGCTGCCAGTTGCCCAGCCCCATGGCGCCCCCCATGATCACGATGCGGGCGATCTTCGCGTGCAGCTCCGGATGGCTGGCGAGCAGCAACGCCACGTTAGTCTGCGGCCCGGTGGCCACCAGGGTCACCGGCTCCTGGCTTTCCCGCAGCACGCTGGCCATCAGCTCGACGGCGGTGCAGTTCTGCGGCGCAAAGGCCGGCTCAGGCAGGCTCGGGCCATCCAGTCCGCTCTCGCCGTGCACGTTATCGGCGATGATCAGATCGCGCATCAACGGCTTCCACGCGCCGCCGGCAACCGGAATGTCCGGCCGGTTCAGCAGCGTCAGCATACGCAGCACGTTGCGCAGGGTCTTCTCCGGGGTCTGGTTGCCTGCGGAAGCGGTGACGGCTTTCACCTCCAGCTCCGGCGAGGCGAGGGCGAGGACCAGGGCGATCGCGTCATCATGTCCCGGATCGCAATCAATCATAATCGGCAGTGCCATAGCAGCTCCTTGTTGGCGATGTTCTGTGACCAGACTAACGCTGCGAGTCGAGGCAGACGAGATGGTATGCAGAATAGTGTGATGGAGACCACGATTGCTGCGAGGGCAACGCGTATCGTTACGCGACCGTCCGTAAACATGATGCCTCGTTTTGCGGTGGCGCAAGATGGCGCCCGGCGCGGCGCGATATAATAGAAAAATTGCTAATCCTTACGGATATTAATGGTTTGCTTTTCGGCGGGCGGGTTCTTATCCTTAAGAAAACTCAAGAGGTTATTACGATGAAAGATGTAGTAGATAAATGCAGCACCAAAGGCTGCGCCATTGATGTCGGGACGATCATTGATAACGAGGACTGCGTCTACCGGGCCGAGAAGGTGTTCCCAAGCCGCGAAGAAGCGGAATCCACCGTAGCCGCCGTGCGCGAACGTGCTGCCGCCGCAGCGCCGGCCAGTGAACCGCCGCAGGTCGATTACACCATCGTCGCCGCTGGCGACGCGGTGAAACTCGACCTCTCCATCGCCTTCTCCTGCCAGGCAGAAAAGATCATTTTCGAGTTATCCCTGCGAAATCTGCTTTAATTCGCTCCTGTAGCGGAAGCGCGATGCTCTGGCGGGCAGACGCCTTCCGCTGATGCAGCACGCTGCCCGCCCGGCGACCTGAGCCGGGTGAGCGCGGTTAGTCTTGAAAGACGACGTTTCCGCCAACCATGGTCATCACCACGCGGCTGGCGCCAATCTCCTCATGGGCTACGGCGAAGATATCGCGGTCCAGCACCTGAAAATCAGCGACTTTGCCGACCTCTATCGATCCGCGTACCGCTTCTTTCCCTTCCTGATAGGCCGCATTGATGGTGTACATCCGCACGCCGTCCGCCACGCTAATTGCCAGTTCCGGGCGAATAACGTTGCCGCTGGAAGATGATTTGCGGGTGACCGCTGCCTGAACCATTTTGCGCCAGTTCACCAGCGCCATAATGCCATCTGACCCGCCGGCGATGATGACCCCAAGGTCGATGATATCCCGTAGCCCTTTGCAGATTTCCCCCTTGATGCCACAGTAGCGGGCGCGCTGTTCATAGTCATATGCCGGGCCGCCGAGTGAAGGTTGTTCGGAAAGCAGAATGCCGTATTTTGCCGCCATCACGAAATCTTGCCGATCGCCCATTGAGCCGTGCAGCACATAATGCCGTCGGCTCTCCCCCGGATAGCGCTGAATCGCCTGCACGAAGCTGTTAATCGTGACTTTTACCGCCTTATCGCCGACCGCATGGACTGCCACCTGAAAACCGCGCTGGTGAGCCAGCAGAATCATCTGCTGTAGCGCCTCAACTTGTGCTTCCTCGGTCGCCTCGGGGCCACCAAACACCGAGCGTCCGCGATATCCCGGCCGGTCGGCGTAATCCTGATTCATCCACGCTGTGTGCGATGTGGGAACGCCATCGCAGAACAGTTTTATGGTCCGACAGTCCAGCCAGTCCCGGTCGGTGAACTGGGAGAAATCAAAGCTATCCAGATCGCGCTTCAGGGTGGCGCAGGACTGAACGCCCCGCTCGGCGGAGTAAAAGGCGATGGATACCCGGGCGGTGAGTTTTCCTTCATCCTGCAGTTCACGGTAGGCGGCGATGGCGCGATCCCCCGCAGCGCCCACCTCGCGCGTGTTTTCCCCCGGACCCATGGCGCCTTCCGTGTAGCTGGCATACCCTTCGCTGTTCATCAGGCGCTGGGCTGCCAGAAGGTTCTCTTTGAGGGCCGCTACGGTCAGACGGGGCATCGTGCCGGATGCGAGATGCAGGGCGGGCAGGTCGATGAAATTGCCGTCCAGTTCGCCACTGGCCGTTCGCCCCAGATGTCCGCCGAGGGGATCAGGGGGGCTGGCGTCAAGACCGGAGAGGGCCAGCGCCCGGCTGTTGACGATGCAGGAGTGACCGTCCCACAGGGCGAGCAGGGTGGGATGATCGGCCGTGACGTCGTCAATATCCCAGCGCGTCAGAGAGCGCTGCTCGGCCGCGCACTCCTTGATTGCGTTTGGATCCAGACCGCAGACACGAATCCATGCCCCGGCGGGAGTGCGGGCTGCCTGGTCGCGCAGTCTTTCCCGCAGTACTGCCAGGGAACGCACGTCCTGGCAGTTCAGGCAATGCCAGCTGTCAGCGAGCCAGCCGATATGGATATGTGAGTCATGCGCGGCGGGTAAAATGAGTTTGCCGCCAAGGTCAATGACCTGCGTCTGGGGACCAATATGCTGCTGAATCTCCTGGTCTTCACCAACGTTAATAATCCATCCCTGCTTCACGGCGATGGCGCGCTTAAAACTAAAATGTGCGTCCACCGTGGCGACCTTGCCGTTAATCAATACGCAGTCCGCATAAACGACATTATCCATTTATCCCTCCCTGGCTGATAAAAGTGCCGATCAATATAAATAGTAACCATGGTGATTATGTGGTTACTATATGACTACGAAGGGGGTGGAGTGTCAAGCGCGGTTGGTTGGCGGGTGTCCGCCTGGCGGTGGAATAGACGGTAAGGAAAAGCGCTTCGCCCGCCGATCGCGAGAGGCATCGGCGGGGAAGGGGCGTGTTATTCGAAGCGCCAGGCGAGGTTCAGGCCGATGCCGTAGTTACGTCCCGGGGCAGGCTCGTAGTAACGTCCGTTAGACTCGTTAACGATGACAGACCCGACGTACTCCCGGTCGAACAGGTTGTCGATGCGACCGAACAGATCCATATCCATCCTGCCGTAGCTCCATTTATAGCCGGTCGTCAGGCCAACCACCGTCCAGGAGGGCGCTTTGGCGGTGTTTTCGTCATTGGCCATGATATCGCTCATATAGCGAATATCGCTCCCGGCGTACCAACCTTGCTCCGGCTGATAGCCAAAGGAGGCGTAGCCCATATTGCGCGCGATCCCCGGAATGCGATTGCCATTGCAGCTGGCGTCGTCGCAGACGTTAGTGCGATAGGTCGCGTCCAGCCAGGTCCAGGCCGCCTTCAGACGCCAGCTCTCGCCAAACTGCTGATCCAGCCCCAGCTCCATCCCCTGACGGCGGGTCTTGCCGGCGTTTTTATAACTGGTGCGCCCGCCGCTGCTGCTGTCGACCACAATCTCATTATCGGTATTGGTCTGGAACAGGGCGGCGGTGAACAGCCCATTGCCGATCCGCGTCTTGCTGCCGATCTCCACCGTGTCGTTGGTGGAGGGTTTCAGGCCGAAGTTGAGGCCGCTCTGGTTATCGGAGCGGTAGGAGAGTTCGTTAATGGTTGGCGTCTCGAAGCCGCGGCCGGCGGAAAGATAGACGTTCCACGCGTCGGTCAGGGCATATTTCAGCGAGCCCGCGGGCAGCCATTTGTGATAGCTGGCATCACCGCTGTCATCGCCATTGCCTGGGGTGATGTAGTAGTCGTTCGAGTCGAACCATACCGAGCTGTAGCGAACCCCGGCATCGAGCGAGAGTTTGTCAGTGAGCTGCCACTGGGTCTGCAGGTAGGGGTCGACGTTCCACATCAGGTTGCGTTCGTTACGGCGCAGCGCGCCCTGTTCGCCATACTGCGGCGCGCCGTTGACCATCACAAAGTTTTCATACCCTTTGCGCCGCTCGCTCATGTTCTCGTAGTCGAGACCGGCGGTGAGCGTGACGGGCACCAGCAGCTCTCCGCGATGGGTCAGCCGGGTATCGATCCCCTGGTAGTGACGGGTAAGGTCGATCACCCCGCCGGCATGGCTCGGCTTCAGCTGCGGCGCGCGGGGGATCGACTGGAACTGCGTGGTTTCACGTTCTCCAGCGTACATCATAACGCTGAGATCGTCCTGGGCACTGAGCTGGCGCTCATAGCGCAGGCCGGCCTGGGTCTGTCGGGTATTCTTGCGGGTATTATACTGGTCGCCGCGCGGCGACTGGCGCGGGTTATCGCGCCATTCATCGGCGGTCAGGCCACCGGCGTCATTGGCTTTGATATCCACGCTATTCAGCAGCAGAGTCAGCTTACTGACGTCGTTGATGCGCACCCCCAGCCGGGCGTTCGCCAGATTTTTGCGCGCGCCGCTGTGATCGCGATAGCCATGGGTGGTGAAGCGATTGGTTGAGACCGTGTAATCCACATCGCCTGCGTGGCTGCCGTCGCCAACGGCGCCAGTGGCTTTCATCCCGTAGTGCCAGGTGCCGAAGCTGCCATAGTAGCTGCTGGCTTCCACGGTGGGCGGCTGGGTGCCGGTCTGGCTGGTGACGTTGATCACCCCGCCGGACGAGTTACCGTACAGGGCAGAGAAGGGGCCGCGCAGCACCTCAATGGTGTCAACGCTGCCGATATCAATATTTGAGGTCTGCCCCTGGCCGTCGGGCATGGTGGCCGGAATGCCATCCACATAGATGCGCAGTCCGCGCACGCCATAGGTTGAGCGCGAGCCAAAGCCGCGAATCGACAGCTGCAGATCCTGGGCATAGTTTTGCCGGTTCTGCACCTGCAGGCCCGGCACGGCGCCCAGCGATTCAGAGAGATTGACGCGCGGCGCGGCCTGGCGCATCTCATCCCCATTCACCACGCTGACGGCGGCGGGGGTATCCAGTTCAGAAACCATGGTTGGCGCGGCGGTCACCACCATGGTTTGTTCATCTGCGGCCTGGGCTGCCGCAATGAGCGGCAAGAGCAGGGCCGGGAGGGCGGCGTGACGCACGGACAGGATTTTCATCGATAATACTCAAAGACGAACCAAATGGAACATATGTATATATGTTACCTCGTTTGTAAAATATTTGAAAATTATTAACTGCTACTGGTTAACGGATAGTGCTCGCCAGGCATGAATTTACCGCACAACAACAATTAGCGCTCCACTTTGAGATAAATAATGATTACTATTCGCATTCAAAAATAAGGGTAAAGCCAGGACTTTACCGCCGGAAGCGATGTCGGGTCAGCACATACTGGTTTATCAAAGGGAGTCGTCATGTCATTACGTCATTTTGCCGCGCCGCGTCTGCGCCATTCACTGCTCGTCACTTCTCTGCTGCTGGCAGGCAGCTTTAGCGCCCACGCCGCGGAAGAGATGCTGCGCAAGGCCGTCGGAAAAGGGGCCTACGAAATGGCCTACAGCCAGCAGGAGAATGCGCTGTGGGTCGCCACATCACAGAGTCGTTCGCTGGACAAAGGCGGGGTGGTTTACCGTCTTGACCCCACCACCCTCGACGTGACGCAGATTATTCACAACGATCTGAAGCCGTTCGGCGCCACTATCAACCATGCCACCGGCACGCTGTGGTTTGGCAATACCGTCGACAGCACTGTCACCGCTATTGACGCCAAAACCGGCGCCGTGAAGGGGCGCCTCGTGCTGGACGAGCGTCAGCGCAGCGAAACCGTGCGCCCGCTGCAGCCGCGCGAGCTGGCGGTCAATGAGCAGACCAACACGGTCTACATTACCGGTCTGGGCAAAGAGAGCGTGATTTGGGTGGTAGATGGCGCGACCCTGAAGCTGAAAACGACCATTACCGGCACCGGGGCAATGGCGACGGGTCTGGCGATCGATCCGCAAGCTAAGCGTCTGTATACTACCAACGCCGACGGCGAACTGCTGACCATCGACAGCGAGAGCAACACGATTGCGTCGCGCAAAAAATTGCAGGATGACGGCAAAGCGCATTTCTATCTTAACCTGAGTCTCGATACCGCCGGCCATCGTGCCTTTATTACCGACAGCAAGCAGCCGGAAGTGCTGGTGGTCGATACCCGCGACGGCAAGGTGCTGGAGAAAATCGCCGCGCCGGAGTCGCTGGCGGTGCTGTTTAACCCGGCGCGCAACGAAGCCTATGTGACGCATCGTAAGGCCGGGGAAGTCAGCGTTATCGACGGCAAGAGCTACAAGGTGGTGAAGACCTTTAAAACGCCGACTCACCCCAACAGTCTGGCGCTCTCCGAGGACGGAAAAACGCTGTACGTTAGCGTGAAACAGGCTTCCAGCCGTGAGAAAGAAGCCACCGCGCCGGACGATGTGATCCGTATCGCCCTGTAAGACCTCAGCGCGACGAAACCGGAAAACGGTGGTCGCGCTCCGCAAGCCGCCGGGCCAGGCCCGGCGACTCACCCTCTGTTACAAACGCCTATTGGCCTGACAAACCAGATGGTTATACACTTAACCCTTTCCCGCCACGTGCGGGCAGTGGTAATCAGTGGAGATAAAATGAAAAAGCCATTCATGGTGATTTGCGCCGGCGCGATGCTGGCGCTGCTGGCAGGTTGTTCGTCAAACTACGTTATGACCACGAAGAGCGGTCAAACTATCGTTACCCACGGCAAGCCGCAGCTGGATAAAGAAACGGGGATGACCAGCTATATCGATGAGTCAGGTAATAAGCGGGAAATTAACAGCAGCGATGTGTCGCAGCTGGCTGAAGATAATTAAGTTCTGACCTCCCGGTTTGCCCGCGATGGACAAACCGGGAGTCCTGCCAGTTACTTCCTCAGCGTCGGCGCCGTGCTGTGAATCTCATGCACGCGTTTACGCACACCAAACCAGCCAGCCACCAGCAATACCGCCAGCAGCGGAATTGATCCTATGGTGTAGGTACCGTTCGGATAATCGAAGGCCATCAGCACCAGCACGCTGAACAGGAACAGCAGCGTCAGCCAGGAGGTGAACGGCGCCCCCGGCATTCTGAAGCTGACCTTTGCCGCTTTCCCTTCCTTGATCGCTTTGCGCAGACGCATCTGACACACCACGATAAAGCCCCAGG
The DNA here is from genome assembly GCF_018204675.1 of Klebsiella sp. P1927. NCBI lineage: Bacteria > Pseudomonadati > Pseudomonadota > Gammaproteobacteria > Enterobacterales > Enterobacteriaceae > Klebsiella > Klebsiella sp. P1927. Next base: position 2,173,292 of record NZ_CP073377.1, read on the forward strand.
AGGCAATGATCCCCAGCGAGGCGACGTTGAGTACGATCTCAAATACCTGAGATGGCACCAGATAGTTGAGGAAAACCCCGACTACATATACCCCCAGCGTCGCCAGGATCCCGGCGTAAGGGACGTGGTGACGGCTCATCTTCGACATAAACTTCGGCGCGGAGCCTCCCATCGACATCGAGCGCAGAATACGCCCGGTACTGTAGAGACCCGAGTTAAGGCTGGAGAGGGCCGCGGTTAACACCACGATGTTCATCACGCTGCCGATATATGGCACGCCCAGCTTTGAGAAGAAGGTAACGAACGGGCTCTGTCCGGCCTGGTAGGCGTTCCACGGCAGAAGCAGCACCAGCAACACCACCGAACCGACATAGAACAGACCGATACGCCAGATCACGCTGTTGATGGCCTTCGGCACCATTGTCTCCGGATCCTTACACTCTCCGGCCGCGGTCCCCACCAGCTCGATGGAGGCGAAGGCGAAGACCACCCCCTGCACCAGCACCAGCGCCGGCAGGAGGCCGTGCGGGAAGAAGCCGCCGTTATCGGTGATCAGATGGAAGCCGGTGGCATTGCCGTCCAGCGGCTTACCGGAGCCGAGGAAAATGGTGCCGACCACGAGAAAGGCGACGATCGCCAGCACCTTAACCAGCGCGAACCAGAACTCCATTTCGGCGAACCACTTCACGCCGATCATATTCATGGTGCCGACGATAGCCAGCGCGCCGAGGGCGAAGACCCACTGCGGCACATCGCCAAACGCGCCCCAGTAGTGCATATACAGCGCCACGGCGGTGATATCGACAATCCCGGTCATCGCCCAGTTAACGAAGTACATCCAGCCGGCCACGTAAGCGGCTTTTTCACCGAGGAACTCCCTTGCATAAGAGACGAAGCTGCCGCTCGAGGGGCGGTGGAGGACCAGTTCGCCGAGGGCGCGAAGAATAAAGAAGGAGAAGATGCCGCAGACCAGATAGACCAGGGCGAGCGCTGGCCCTGCCATTTGTAAACGTGCCCCGGCACCGAGGAACAAACCGGTACCGATGGCGCCGCCGATGGCGATCATCTGTACCTGACGGTTGCCCATCGCTTTGTGATAACCCGCTTCATGTGAGTTAAGCCAGTGGCGTTTTGCAGCATGATGCTCCGCTGCATTTTCGTGTTTCGTATTCATTGATGTATCAGTTTCCTGTCAATGCCCATGTTTGCAGCCGGAATGGAGGACGGCTGGCACATTATGCTGGCTTTCTCATCATTCTGACGTAGGAGATAAGCTCAGACATGGCGCTGAATCCTACACGTAACCTAATAGTTACGCACCTAAAACATTTACCGAGAGCATTTGACAGATTTATCAATGAGATCAGCGTCGCAGAGTTTCCAGTAACAGCGTGAAAGCGCTGGTATGCTGGCGCCGGCTGGGGTAATAGAGATGGTAGCCGGGGAAGGCGGGGGTCCACTCCGCCAGCACCCGCACCAGCCGGCCGCTGGCTAAGGCCTCCGCCACGCAGTCATCCGGAACGTAGGCCAGCCCAAGGCCCGCCTCCGCCGCGTCGATGCGCTGCGGCAGGCTGTTGAGGATCAGCTGTCCCTCCACCCGCACCTGAATCTCCCGGTCATCGCGGGCAAATTCCCAGGCGTAAAGTCCCCCTCGTGTCGGCAGGCGCAGATTGATGCAGCGATGTTGGGCAAGATCCTAGGGCGTTTGCGGCGTACCGGCCCGCTGCAGATAGGCCGGCGAACCCACCACCGCCATCCGCATATCCGGGGCGATGCGCACGGCAATCATGTCTTTTGCCACCTGTTCGCCGAGACGCACCCCGGCGTCGAAGCGGTCACCCACGATATCCGTGAGCCCATTATCAACAGTGATTTCGATGTTAATATCAGGATATTGCAGCATAAATGGCTTTAGCGCCGGCCAGAGTACCGCGCTGGCGGCATGCTCTCCGGCGGTAATGCGCAGGTTGCCCGCCGGGCGTTCTCGGGTGTCTCGCAATGCAGCCAGGGCCTGCTCGATCTCTTCCAGATGCGGACCGAGGCGCTGAATCAGTCGCTCGCCCGCTTCGGTCGGCACCACGCTGCGGGTGGTGCGGGTCAACAGCCGGACATCGAGCCGCGTTTCGAGATGGCGCATGGCATGGCTGAGCGCCGACTGCGACACGCCAAGCTGGGCCGCCGCGCGGGTAAAGCTGCGTTCACGCGCCACCACCATAAAGGAGAGCAGATCGTTTACGTTCTCTTTTAGCATAATCTTTCCGGATTGATGAATACTGCTCACAGGTACGCAGAGTGTATGCCCGGCCTGAGGATTGTGCCAGCCTGATGGCCGGACGCAGTGGAGCAGAATGGTTATGGCGGATGATTTATTCCTCTGTGCAGGGCAGGTATTGTAATAGGCCCAAAAAACGCCAGCGCCAGGTGAACCGACATTCGCTGGCGCGGCATGACCGGGGGGACGGCAGCCCGAAAGATGATCCAAGAGTATCGCCAGGCAGAGTCTGGTAACCGGGGAGAAACAGAGATGAATATCAACGTGGTCGGCACCAGCGGCTCAGGCAAATCCACTTTGGCCCGGCGCCTGGCGCACAGGCTGGAATTACCCTGGATCGAGCTCGATCGCTTGTACTGGCGGCCGAACTGGCAGGGCGCGCCGGATGAGGCATTTTTCGCCGCCATTGCCGCCGCGACGGCCACGCCGGGCTGGGTGCTGGATGGCAATTACAATCGCAGCCGCAGCGTTAAATGGCGTGCGGTGGATTTGGTGATCTGGGTAGATTATGGTTTCTGGCGCACGCTGCGCCAGGCGGTATGGCGGGCGGCGAGCCGGGCGTGGCGACATCAGGAGCTGTGGCCGGGCACGGGCAACTGCGAGAGCTTTCGCCGTTCGTTCTGCAGCCGGGAGTCCATCATCCTCTGGACGCTGAAAACCTGGCGGCAGCATCGCCGACGCTATCTGGCCGTTATGCAGGATCCGCAATATCGTCATATTCGCTTCGTCCGGGTGCGCAATCCGCGGCAGGCCGAGGCGCTGCTCCGCGAGCTGGAAGCGCAGCGTTCAGCCGGGCATATCTAATTTTCAGCAGTACACATGTGAATTAATTGTTTCTCAATAGTTAGCAAAGATTTTAATAATGCAGGCACGTACTTTCATATGAGCCTGCGAAATGTCTTATCGAATCAGTATTCTGGATAAAAGTCCGCTTGCCGCCGGGGAAACCGCCGCGCAGGCGCTGGCGCGTACATTAACGCTGGCGCAACACGCCGAAGCCTGGGGCTACCACCGCTTCTGGGTCGCCGAACACCACAATACCGATCAGCTGGCGAGCCCCTCGCCGGAGCTGGTTATCGCCTGGCTGCTGGGCCACACCCGGCGGATCCGTCTTGGGTCCGGCGGCGTCATGCTCCAGCACTATAGCCCCTATAAGGTCGCGGAAAACTTTAACCTGCTGGCCGCCCTCGCGCCGGGCCGCATCGATCTCGGGGTCGGCAAGGCGCCTGGCGGCCTGCCGCTCTCCACCCGCGCCCTGCAGCAGGGCCTGCATCAAGAGGAGAAAGGGACCTTTGCCGATCAGCTGGCGCAGCTGGATAACTGGCTGTCGCTGACTGAGCCCGGGGGAGAGGAGAGCCTACGCGCCACGCCGATCCCGCCGCGCCGGGCAGATGGTTTTCTGCTCGGCGCCAGCCTGGAGAGTGCTGAACTGGCCGCCCGCCTTGACTGGAACTTTGTCTTTGCCGCCCATCTCAATGGCGACAGCGCGCTGCGCCGTGCCGTGTTCAACCGCTGGCGCGAGCTCAGCCCACGTGAGGCGATGGTCGCCGTCCAGGTGGTGGTTGCTGACGATCCGGCCACCGCCGCCGCGCTGGCGCAGCAGGTCGAGGTGTGGGGCGTCGAGCTGGAGAACGGCCAGCGGGTGACCGTCGGCAGTGAGGCGCAGGCCGTCGCTTTTGCCCGCCAGGCCGGCAGCCGACCGACGCGCATTGCCCGCCGTGAATCTTCGCTGATCTCCGGTACTCCCGAACAGGTTAAAGCCCGGCTTGACGCGCTGCAGGCGGAAGAACAGTTGGATGAACTCATCATTGATACCCCCATTAGCGACGGGCCAGCGCGCCTGCACTCCCTGCGCCTGCTGGCGCAGGCTCACTACGGCAAGGAGGTGCTGAATGTCCTTTGAACAACAACTGATTAGCTGGCGGCGCGAGCTGCACCAGAACCCGGAGCTCTCCCTGCAGGAGGTGGCCACCACCGCGCGGATCCGCGACTGGCTGCAGAGCGGCGGGCTGACCCTGCTGCCCTACGATCTGAAAACCGGGCTGGTCGCCGAAGTCGGCAGCGGCGACAAGGTGATTGCCCTGCGGGCGGACATCGACGCGTTGCCCATCGAGGAGGCGACCGGTCTGCCTTACCGCTCGCAGAATCAAGGGGTAATGCATGCCTGCGGCCACGATATTCACACCAGCGTGATGCTGGGGGCGGCGCTGCTGCTGAAGGAGCGGGAAGCGGAACTCCCGGGGCGGGTGCGGATCCTGTTTCAGCCGGCAGAGGAAAATTTTGGCGGGGCGAAAACCCTGATCCGCGCCGGGGCGCTGGAGGAGGTGTCGGCGATCTTTGGTATGCACAATGAGCCCGGCCTGCCGGTGGGCGAATTTGCCACCCGCGGCGGCGCGTTCTACGCCAACGTCGATCGCTTCGTCTTCAAAGTGACCGGGAAGGGGGCGCATGCCGCCCGCCCACATGAAGGAAAGGATGCGATCCTGCTGGCCAGCCAGCTGGTGACGGTGCTGCAGAGCGTGGCCAGCCGGGAAGTGAACACCCTCGACTCGGTGGTGCTCAGCGTGACGCGGATCCAGGGAGGCAATACCTGGAACGTGCTGCCGGAGAGCGTCGAGCTGGAGGGGACGCTGCGCACCCACAGCAGTGAAGTGCAGCAGCGGGTCAAGGCCCGGGTCAGCGAGATTGCCGCCGGTTTCGCCAGCGCCTTTGGCGCGCAGATTGACGTCTTCTGGTACGCCGGCCCGACGGCGCTGGTCAACGACGCCCGCTGGGCCGACTTCGCCAGCGAGGTGGCAGCCCGGGCCGGGTACCGCACCCACCATGCCGATCTGCATCTCGGCGGCGAAGATTTTGCGGTCTATCTTCAGCATATTCCCGGGGCGTTCGTCAGCATCGGCAGCGCCAGCGAATATGGTTTGCACCATCCGGCATTTAATCCGGATGAACGGCTGATTGCGCCCGCGGCGCACTATTTCGCCCGTCTCGCGGAAGAAGCGTTACAACACATTTAACGAATGACAGGGGAAGGGGTAGCTATGTCTGAAAATCGACAATTGCGTCTGGGAACCATATTGCATGGCGCATCGGGAAATATGTCCGCCTGGCGTCATCCGGCGGCCCAGGCGGACGCCAGTATTAATTTTGATTTCGTCACCCAGACGGCGCTAAAAGCAGAAGCGGGGAAGCTGGATTTTATTTTTGTCGCCGACGGTTTATATATTAACGAAAAATCGATTCCCCATTTTTTAAATCGCTTCGAACCCTTAACGGTACTTTCCGCGCTGGCCGCGATCACCCGGCGACTGGGGCTGGTGGGGACCTTATCGACTTCGTACAGCGAGCCGTTTACTACCGCCCGCCAGTTCGCCAGCCTTGACCATTTAAGCCAGGGACGGGCGGGGTGGAACGTGGTCACTTCCCCGCTGGAAGGGTCGGCGAAAAACTTCTCCCGGGCCCAACATCCGGATCATGCGCTGCGCTATCGCATTGCCGATGAATATCTGCAGGTGGTGAAAGGCTTATGGGATTCATGGGAAGAAGACGCCTTTGTGCGCAATAAGGAGACTGGCCAGTTCTTTGATAAAAATAAACTGCATACGCTCGACCACCACGGCGATTTCTTTAAAGTTGCCGGGCCGCTGAATATTGCCCGCACGCCGCAGGGCCGACCGATTATTTTCCAGGCCGGCGCGTCGGATGACGGCAAAAAATTAGCCGCGCGCCACGCCGATGCCATTTTTACTCATCAGGACTCGCTGGCCGAGGCGCAGGCATTTTATCGGGATGTCAAAAGCCAACTCGCCGCATATCAGCGCAGTCCGGACCAACTGCATATTTTCCAGGGCGTCAGCGTCATCGTCGGGGATGACGCCGAGGACGCGGAGCGGCAGTACCAGACCACCGCGGCGTTGGTCTCCATCGAAGATGCGCTGAATTATCTCGGGCGCTATTTCGAACACCATGACTTTTCGCAGTACCCGCTTGATGAACCGTTCCCGGATATTGGCGACCTCGGACAAAACAGCTTCCGCAGTACCACCGACGAGATTAAACGTCACGCCCGCGAGCGGGGCTTAACCCTGCGCCAGGTGGCTCTGGAGGCAGCCAGCCCGCGTCCGCGCTTTACCGGCACCGCCAGCGATGTCGCTGATGGCCTGCAACTGTGGTTCGAGCAGCACGCGGCGGACGGCTTCATTATTCAGGGCGGCACGCCGGAAACCTTCCCGCGCTTTGTGGATGAGGTGGTTCCGCTGTTACAGGCGCGCGGACTGTTCCGTCGCGACTATCCGGGCACCACCCTGCGGGAAAGTCTGGGTCTGGCGCTACCCGCTAATCAATTCCAAAAATAATAAAAGAGAATCACGCTATGCAGAAAACAACACTCTTGCTGGCCGTCGCGTTGGCATTTAGCGCCTCATCGTGGGGTCAGGACGTCAAGATCAATGGCACCGGAGTGAGCCTGGAGGCCAACAAAACGCCGATTCACACAGCGAAAAATCCGCAGGCCATTGCCCTGTTGCCGCAAGATCTGCATCTGGCGGTGCCGGGGAAATTCACCGTCGCGGTGGCGGCCCTGAACTCTCCGCCGCTGACGGTCTTTGCCGATGACAACAAAACCCTGCTCGGCAGCGAGGCGGATATCGCTCGGCTGGTGGCGGAGAGCCTCGGGCTGGAAGTAAACGTGGTTCCCACTTCATGGGAAGACTGGCCGCTGGGGGTCACCTCCGGCAAATATGATGCCGCGATCAGCAATATTACCGTCACCAAAGAGCGGAAAGAGAAGTTCGATTTCGCCACCTACCGCAAAGACTCGCTGGGCTTCTACGTCAAAAGCACCAGCCCGCTGAGCAAGATTGACAAAGCGGAAGATATCGCCGGGCTAAAGATTATTGTCGGCTCCGGCACCAACCAGGAGGCGATCCTGCTGGCGTGGAACGCGGAGAACGTCAAGAAGGGGCTGAAGCCGTTTATCCCGGTCTACACCAAGGATGATGCCGCCCAGACGCTGGCCCTGCAGACCGGACGAGCCGACGCCTTCTTCGGCCCCAACGTGATTGGCGCGTGGAAGGCGGCGCTGACCGGCAAAACCAAACTGGTGGGCAGCGTCGATGGCGGCTGGCCAAAAGCGGCGCACATCGCGGTAACGCTGAAAAAAGACAGCGGGCTGGTGAATGCCGTCCAGGCGGCGCTGAACGGGGCTATCGCCAGCGGGGACTACGCCAAAGTGCTTAACCGCTGGGGCGAAGGGGTGGAAAGCATTCCGCAATCGGAAATCAATCCGCCCGGACTGGGCGACTGACAGGAGGCGCGATGAGCGAAGCATTCCGCGATATTTCTCCGGAGGCTCCGGAGCTGCAGCCGATTATTAGCGGGCTGTTTGCCGAATATGCCGCCCGCTACGGCGACTATTTTTCCCGCGATGCGGAAGTGGAGTTAAGTGAGTGGTATGTGCCGCCGCAGGGGCTGTTTATTGTCCTTGAGCGTGAGGGCGAAATTATCGCCACCGGCGCGTATAAGCCGAAGGATCGCCACACCGCGGAGATCAAGCGTATCTGGACGCACCGCCGTCTGCGCCAGCAGGGGCTGGCGGCGAAGGTGGTCCAGGAGCTGGAACGACGGGCGGTGCTGGCCGGGTACAGCCATATCTACCTGACCACCGGTTTCCGTCAGCCGGAGGCGGTAAAGCTCTATCTCAGCCAGGGGTATGAGGCGCAGTTTGATCTCACGCGAGACCCGGAAGAGTACAGTCAGCCGCCGTACGATGGCCGGCTGCGGTTCACTAAAGCGCTGGCGGTGAGCGCCTACAGCCACAGCGCCTGAGGAGGCATTATGCATTCATCTGAAACGATCAAAGTGGTGCCGGCGCGCTATCCGCTGCGGGTGGTCGGGGCTCTGGTCGCCCTGCTGGTGCTGGCGGTGGTGATCCAGTCGGTGGCCTTTAACCCGCGCTGGGAGTGGGGCGTCTTCGCCCGCTGGTTCTTCGACCCGGTGATCCTCGAGGGGCTGGGGCAAACCCTGCTCCTGACCCTGCTCGGCACGGTGCTAAGCGTGATCTTCGGCGGCCTGCTGGCGCTGGCCCGTTTGTCCTCATCGTGGCTGCTCAGCAGTCTCGCCTGGGGCTATATCTGGCTGTTTCGCTCGCTGCCGCTGATTGTGGTGCTGATCATTCTCTATAACTTTTCCTATCTCTACGACACCCTGTCGCTGGGGATCCCGTTTACCGGCGTCACCTGGGCCAGCTATCAGACCATTAACGTGCTGGGGCAATTCTCCACGGCGGTGGTGGGCCTGACCCTGGTGCAGAGCGCCTATACCGCGGAGATTATTCGCGGCGGCTTTCTTGGCGTCGACCACGGGCAGTATGAAGCCGCCGCCGCGCTGGGGCTACCCGCCTGGCGGCGCACGCTGCGCATTATTCTGCCGCAGGCGCTGCGCACCATCCTGCCATCCGGCTTCAACGAGATCATCAGTCTGGCCAAGGGAACGGCGATGGTGTACGTCCTGGCGATGCCGGAGTTGTTCTACACCATCCAGATGATCTACAACCGTACCCAGGAGGTGATCCCGCTGTTGATGGTCGGCGCCGCCTGGTATCTGGCGATCACCAGCGTCCTCTCCGCCATTCAGTATCTGGTGGAACGGGGCCTGGCGCGCAGCGAGCGCCGCTCGGCGGTAAACAGCGCCCGCAGCAGCCGTCTGAATCAACCCGCACGTCAACCACAGCCGCAGGAGGCCGTTCATGCCCAGCTCTCATAATGGCCATATCTCTATGACCGGGGTCAGCAAATACTATGGCCGCCACAAGGCGCTGGACGATGTGTCGCTGGAGATCCCCCCGGGCACGGTGACGGTGATCCTCGGCCCTTCCGGCTCGGGCAAGTCCACGCTGCTGCGCACCATAAATCACCTCGAACGGGTCGATGAGGGATTTATTCAGATTGACGGCGACTATATCGGCTATCGCCGCAAAGGCGACAAGCTGTATGAGATGAAAGAGAAGGAGATCCTCCGCCAGCGGATCAACGTCGGCTACGTGTTCCAGAACTTTAATCTGTTTCCGCACCTGACGGTGCTGGAGAACCTGATAGAGGCGCCGATCGCCCACCAGCAGGTCACGCGCAAAGAGGCCATTGCCCGCGCCTATGAGCTACTGGACGTCGTCGGACTGCGCAATAAAGCCGACGCCTGGTCGCGGCATCTCTCCGGCGGCCAGCAGCAGCGTATCGCCATTGCACGGGCGCTGGCGCTGAACCCGCGGGTGATCCTGTTTGATGAGCCCACTTCGGCGCTGGATCCGGAGCTGGTGGGCGAGGTACTGGATGTCATCAAGAAGCTGGCGCGATCGGGCACCACCCTGGTGGTGGTCACCCATGAGATTGGCTTTGCCCGCGAGGTGGCCGACCAGGTGGTGTTTATGGTCGACGGCAGGATCGTCGAGCAGGGCAGCAGCGACGAGGTGCTCAACCATCCGCAGCATCCGCGTACCCGGCAGTTTTTATCCAGGGTGCTGCCGTCATGAACAGAGCGCTAATGACCCTTGTTCTCAGCGCTTTTGCCATGAGCGCTTACGCGGCGCTGGATCTGCGCGCCAATGAGCAGCCATTGCCGGTCACCCGCGACCCGCAGGCGATAGCGAAAATTCCGCCGGGCTATCGCTTCGTCGAGCCGGGGACGCTAACGGTGGCGATCTCGGCGCTCAATTCGCCGCCGCTGGCCCTGCTGGCCAGCGACAACCGCACGCGGATCGGTAGCGACCCGGATATAGCCCGCCTGCTGGCCGGAAGCCTTGGCCTGAAGCTCAGGCTGGTGCCCACCGCGTGGGAGGACTGGCCGCTGGGCATCGCCTCCGGCCGCTACGATGTGGCGCTGATCAATATCGCGGTGACCGAGAAGCGCAAAGAGAAGTTCGATTTTGCGACTTACCGGGTGGACTCCCTGGCCTTCTCGGTGAAATCCACCAGCGATATCGCCGCGGTAAACGGACCCGCCGATCTCGCGGGGCGCAAAGTGATCGTCGGGTCCGGCACCAATCAGGAGCGGATCCTGCTGGGCTGGAACGAGGACAACCGCGCCGCCGGACGGCCGCAGGCCCAGCCGGTCTACCTGACCGATGATGCCTCCGGCAACCTCTATATCCAGTCCGGGCGGGCGGATATCTTTTTCGGCCCGCAGTCGGTGGCAGCCTATAAAGCGGCGCTTAACGGCCAGACCCGGGTGGTGGGCCTGGGGCCGAAAAAAGCGTGGGTGGCGACAACCACCAAAAAAGGCAACGGTCTGGTCTATGCCCTGCAGGCGGCTCTCGACGGGGCGATTGCCCGCGGTGAATATCAGCAGGTGCTGGCGCGTTGGGGGGAGCAGGGCGAAGCGGTGGCGCAGTCGGTGGTCAACCCGCCGGGGATAACCTACTAACCCCCAGTGGCATGGTGTGCCGGGTGGGTGAGCGGCAAATTTCTGCCTACACTTAGGCTTTACCCTGGAGGCAGACCATGATAACCGTTTATGGCGTGCCGGGATGGGGCTCGACGATTAGCGAGCTGATGCTCTCCCTGGCCGATATTCCCTACGAGGTGGTTGACGTGGAGGGCTTTGACCAGCCCGGTCCGGCGCGCGAGCGTCTGCGACAGATTAATCCGCTGTGCCAGGTGCCCACCCTGAGGCTGGCCGACGGGAGCATCATGACCGAAACCGCCGCCATCGCGCTGATGATCCTCGACCAGCGTCCCGATCTGGCCCCCGCGCCGGGGACGCCACAGCGTCCGCAGTTTCAGCGCCTGCTGGTCTGGCTGGTGGCCAATGTCTATCCTACCTTTACCTATGCCGATTACCCGGAACGCTGGGCGCCCGCCGCCGCGGAGCAGCTGGTGGAGAATTGTCGCCAGTACCGGAAAAATCTCTATCTCTGGTTCGAACAGCAGCTGGCCGCCGGGCCGTGGGCGCTGGGCGCGTCGGTAACGTTGCTGGATTGCTATATCGCGGCGATGTACCGCTGGGGACCCCGCCAGGCGTGGTTTGACGACCACGCGCCAAAATTCGCCGCCATCGCCCGGGCGGTCTGTCAGCGACCGGAGCTGGCCGCGGCGCTACGCCGTAACAAGCTGATTTAACGCACGCGATGCCAACCAGAACGGCCATTCTGTGGTAGCGTTATGGCTCTGATCACAAGGAGTCTTTGCTATGCCGCATGTTGATATTAAATGTTTTCCCCGTGAACTGACTGATGAACAAAAAACCGCGCTGGCCGCCGACATCACTGAGGTGCTGATCCGCCATCTGAACAGCAAAGAGAGCGCCGTCAGCGTCGCACTCACTCAGGTTGAGCCGGACGCGTGGCAGGCCGTGTGGGACAGTGAGATCGCCCCGCAGATGGCGCAGTTGATTAAGAAGCCGGGTTATAGCATGTAACCCGACACCCGGAGGCGATGCTGCGCATTTGTCCGGGCTACGCGCTCTCAGCGGTCTGCAGTTCCGTAGCCCGGGCAAGGCGCTTTGCGCCGCCCCCGGGGAGGGGCTTCTCCGGCGACGCACTGAGAGAAACAGCATGTTCATCTATCCTAAGCGCCAGAGAGCCAACCGAGGTGGGTATGAAAGACGAATTGTTTGCCGATCTGCTGGCGAGTGCAGAAGAAATGGTCAGGATCGAGAAAGGTGAACAAATGCCGATGGAGCAGCACGTTCATACCTTCAGCGAAATTGACGTGAAAGCGATACGTGAAGCCACAGGTTTAAAACAGCAGGACTTTGCAGCGGCCGTTGGCGTTAGCTACGAGTTGGTTAAAAGCTGGGAAACGAAACGACGTCACCCAACCGGTGCAGCCAGAAAACTGCTTTTATTGCTTCAGGGTAATCCATTGATTATCAACTTGTTGAAGGTTGTTTGAAAGGTTATTCTTCGCAAGGAAAATGGCAGAGTTTGCCCTCTTTCGTAACCGGGGCCTTTAAAAAGGAGTGCATTACGTATGGAAACCAGCGATTCTATTTTGTAAGAAATCAAGAAATACAGCGCTCATATTGATAGGTTTAGAGCGCGAGCAAACACTCATGGTATCTGGTTGTTTATTGCTACCCTTGGATGCTGGGGGGTAACTGAGCCCAGTATTCGGATATTAGCATTCGTTATGCTTTTCTTTATTTTTTTTGTTTCTTCTACACGGTAGCTTTCCAGGTGAAAAGCGAACGTTTAAAAAGATTCACGATGATATAAAAAATAAAATAGTTGATAATTTAACACCAGAACAACAGCAAGAAAGGTTTCACGATCTTCTCATCGTTGAGAAAAAACGAAAGTCACTTGTTGGAATTATAAAAACAACCTTTATCTTTTTAGCCTGTTATGGTTTTTATTTTATGAGTTTATATTACTTCATACAGCACTGGCATAGTGACAAAGTAACAGCGTGTATTTAAATCAACCCGTCCTGGCATTTGAGCCGGACGGGCCGTTTGATTAAAACCAAATCTCCGTCTGCACGCCGAAGTTCCATGTCCCACCGGCGGTAAAGCCTTTGCTGCCGAAATCGTCATTTATCGCGTAGCGATCCAGCGCTTTATCCCAGTTCATCCAGGTGGCAAAGAAGCGGATTTCCGGCCGCGCCTTGATATCCAGCACATCGCCCACTTTAAAGGTGGGGGCGAAGGTCAGCTTGTAGAAATCACCGCGCACCGCCTGATACTGATAAACGTTGTCATTATAGCGATAGCTGCGCCCGTTCGGATTGAGATCCATATACTGCCACGAGGCCTCATACAGCAGGGCGAAGTGAGCGGAGATCCCCTGTGATACCCGCAGGTTAAACGTCGCCCAGTCGTAGCGGTCGCCGTCGCGATAGCGGTCTTCGCTATGCTGGGCTATCACCGACGGCGCCAGCTGCCAGTTTTTCCCCAACGGCAGGATGCCATACGACGCAAAGCGCAGGGAGGCCGCGTTCTCGGTCAGATCGCCATCGCTCCCCGGCTGACGCGCTTCGGCGCCCAGCCCGACGCCGTATTGCAGGGCGCTTTCAGACACCCCCGGCGCCAGGCCGTAGAACTGCTGTTTGTCGTGCAGGGCCAGCATCGCGTAGTAGCCGTTTTTGGCGGTGTTATCGCTGCGCAGGGCATAGCTCCCGGTGGTCGAGGTATTATCTTTCAGGTCATCGTTGCCCTGGGCGGTCATCACCGTGGTCATCAGTTGCCAGTTGCCGTAAAAATGGTTGGCGGTGAACAGCAGATTCTGGATGTCATTATCCGCGTAATTATCGCTGCCAAGGTCGCCGAAGTTACGCGCATACACCGAATAGTCGCCGCGCAGGCCGCTTCCCCAGTCAACATCATTGATCCCGCCGCCGGTACCGCCGAGGAACATGATGTCGCTATCGGTAAAGTGGATATCGAAGTTATCCCGATCGAAGCGCTTGCCGGCCCAAATTGAGGCGCGTTTTAACGGACCGGTGAATTCGGCAAAGTTACCCATCTCGACGTACAGCTGACGAATGTTCAGATGGTGGCTGTCGTTATCCTGAACCCACGGATCCGGGTTGGTGGCCCCGTCGGCGAGCATGGTCTTGAAGCGCGCCCATGAGCCATCGTTGAAGGTGAGCTTTTTGCCGAAGCTCAGCTCAGCGTAATTATCTTTTTCGTTACCGAGACGACCGACATGGGCATCGCCGTTGAGCGAACTGGCCGGGGAGACGCCTGGCCCGCCGCGGGCGCCTTTGCCATGGCTGTTGACTAACATCCCGGAACGGGCGTAGGCGTTAAAGGTAAACCCATCGTCCGGGGCGCGCTTCGCCAGCTGCTCGCTCAGTTGCTGATTAGTGGCCTGCTGTTTTTGTTCGCGAGCCGTGGTCTGCTGGCTGAGCGCCTGCACCTGCTGCTCCGCCGCCGCGGCGCGCTGCTCGGCGGCGGCAGTTTGCTGTTCTGCCCGCTGCGCGCGGCGGCTGGCCTCGCTGGCCTGCTGTTCAGCGAGATTGAGGCGCGCTTCCAGCTGCGCCAGCCGTTGCTCCACGCTCAAGCCGGCGGCGCTGACGCTGATGAGCGGAAAAAGGGCGCAGCAAACCGCTGCGCTAATCACAGAGATACGCATAAAAATCCTTAATTTATCCAGAGGTTAAATCAGCGGGGGCGCCTTACATGGCGGGGGATTCTCCGGCGGTCGGGGCCGGGGCTGGCGAGGCGCCGCGTCCGGCATCAAGGTCGGCACGAATCTGCTCATACTGATCGTCGAGGCGGTAGAAGCGGCCCATCCACAGCATCGAGGCGAGGATCAATAGCGCCGGAATGTATAGATAGCAGGCCTTGATGGCCAACAGGGCGCTGTCGCTCTGCGTGTGGTTGGCGATATAGCCGCTGGAGGAGAGCAGCACGCCGGTGATAGCCCCGGCACCAGCCATCGCCACCTTGCCGAGAAAACCGTTTATCGAGGTCAGGATCCCTGCGGTATTAATCCCGGTTTTCCACACGCCGTAATCCACCGGGTCGGCCTGCATCGAGAAATAGATAGCCGTGCGTTGGCCGGCGCCGAGGGAGAGGATCACGGCCCCGACGATCAGTCCCAGAACGTGGGCGCCAGACACCATCATAATCCCCATCCCGAGCAGATTGACCGCGCTGGCCACCAGATAGACATGACGTTTTTTCATGCGTCGGGCCAGCAGCGGGACGGTGAGGGTGCCGAGCAGGGGAACGAAGGTGGAGATCCCGGCGATAACCGCCGTCAGCTCGGTATTCCCGACGTAATAATGGAAGAAGTACACCAGGGCTCCGGTCTGAAAGAAAAAGGCACCCCACATCAGAAAGATATTGCTGGCGAAGACCCACCACGGACGATTGGCGCGCAGACTAATCCAGGCGCGTTTCAGGGTCATGCGCTCCCCGGTAAGGGTGATCTTTTCTTCGACGTTGCGAAAGCTCACCAGCAGGAAAAAGGCCGCCAGTACGCCAAAAATCACCGCGGTATAGAGGAATCCCTGCTGCTGGTTGCCTTTGCCTAGCATGCCGACCAGCGGCAGCGTAGCCACGGCGACGATGGTGGCGCCAAGGGAGCCCAGCAAAATGCGCACCGCCGACAGCGTGGTGCGTTCTGCGGAATCACTGGTTAAAAACGGCAGCATGGCGCAGAACGGAATATTCACCAGGGTGTAGAGGAACGACAGACACAGATAGGTGACAAAGGCGTACAGCAGTTTGCCGGTGGTGCCGAAATCCGGCACATAAAAGGCCAGAATACACAGCAGGCCAAAAGGCAGGGCGCCGATCAGCAGCCAGGGGCGGCAGCGCCCCCAGCGGGTGGTGGTATTGTCGATCACCAGCCCCATCAGCACGTCGGCCACGCCGTCTACCAGCCGGGTGACCAGGAACATCAGGCCGACATAATAGGCCGGGAGACCCATGACGTCGGTGTAAAAGAACATCAGCTACAGAGAGATCATCTGCCACACAAGGTTGCAGGAGAGATCGGCAATGCCATAGCCAAGGCGCTGCCGCCACAGGGTAAACGTTGTTTCTGCCATAAATCACTCGCTTATCGTTGTTGTTAAAGTCCGTACTGGCGAATAAACCAGACCGGGGTACAGCTCCACGCATGGCAGTAACTGTTGATAAGCTTACTGCCATACGGGGAAAAGTCAGGATGTTGGGGGTCGAAAATTTCCCAGAAGGTGTCGGCGCCGTAGGCGACCATCGCCCCCCAGTAGGCTTTGATCTCCGTCACCGCCTCCTCGCGCAGGCCGGACTGTAGCAGGGCAACAATGTGATGATGACGCAGGTACGGGGTGTTCATGGCAATGGCGGGCGGCTGCTGCTGCAGGCGGCGCATCAGCGCCTGACGCTGCCCGGCGGTGCCAACTTCCGCCAGCACCAGCCAGATCTGCGACGCCCATGAGACCTGACGCACGGCGCCGCTGATAAACACCTGCCGATCGTTGTCCCACAGGTGGTGGAGGGCGGCCTCCTTCAGCTGCCAGAGCGTGGCAGTGTAGTCGGGTACCCGCTGCGGTTCAAAACGCTGCGCCAGCCAGAGGGCTCGCTGCAGACAGTAGATGAGCACCCCCTGCGCCGACGCCTGTTTATTCAGCTCCGCCTGCCAGTCGATAAAGACCCACCAGTCATCGCTGTCGCGCACCAGCCCCTGAGAATCGCAGCGGGTCAGCGCCAGCTCGATTTGCCGCCGCGCCGTGGGCCACAGCTCACCGACGGTTTCCGTGTCGCCGGTGCTTTGCAGGTAGTTATAAAGCACGTCGACAAAAAACAATGAGTAATCAAACAGAAAGGTGTCATCGGCGCGTACCTCTGGCTGAACAAAGACATTGGCGGAAACCATGCCATCTTCCCGGGTATGGCCGGCAAAGAGATACAGGCAGCGGCGGACCAGATCGTGGTGGCCGAAGGTCACGTCATTCACCTGCGCCTGCAGGCGCAGGTCGCCCAGCCACAGCCGACGGTCGCGTTTCGGCCCATCTTCAAACACCTCCTGCATGCAGTTTTTCAGGGTACGAACGGCAACGTCATCAATGGCTTTCAACTGCAGATCGGCGATGACCGCCGGGTGCGGGCTGCCGGCAGAGGTGACGGTTTCCAGAGCGATCTCATCGAACTGCAGACGAAACTTGCGCGACAGCGCTTTGACCTCCACCTTCAGGTAGCGCAGGCAATAGCGACGTGGCAGAGCGACCCGGGCGGGCAGGACGTCAAGCCACAGATCCTGCTGCTGCAACCAGCTGCTGCTCAGCCATCCCTGGTATTCGCTGAACGGCTCACAGACTTCGCTCAGCGTCTCGCCGAAGGAGAAGTGCAGATGGGCCGGGGCATCGGGCGGGCTGCCGACGCTGCGGCAGCTGAACTGCAGGTAGCCAACAAAATGGCTGCCAAAATCAATAATGATGCTGTCGCCGACGTTGAGCGGTTGCTGATAAAACTGCTCCGGCGTGCAGACGGTATTCCCCCGCCAGCCGTTCAGCGCTCCTGGTTCAGCGACGGCCTCGACGATGGCCTGCGGCGTCTGGCGCAGGCGTTGCAGCGCGGGCGTCAGGTCGGCCGCACGCTGTAAAAAGCGCGGGTGACGGATCATCGCCACGCTGGAATTGTATTGAATTGCTTGTGACATACTGCGTCCTCTCCGTTAGGTTAGGCGCAGCATAGGCCGTCGTCCGGCGCGGCTACCACTCTGGCAATGCCAAACCGTCAGTGAAAATGGCAGGAATAATGAGGTGGGGGCGCTGGCGATCACAAATCCGCACATCGGGCGCGTGCCGAGGGCCGGAATAGATTATCGTGCTCCTGCGCCATAGGTTGTTCAGGATTTGCTGTAATGATGACACTGACCGTTGAGTATTATTTCACCCATTCCCAGGATAAGCTCGGCATGTACGCCAGTGACCCGGAGGATAATAGCCAGGAGCACGGCCATGAATTTGCCGAACTGGTGATCGTCGAGGAGGGGCATGGGTTACACGTTATTAATGGTCGCCCGCTGTATATCCAACAGGGAGACGTATTTTACGTCCAGCCTGGCGATGTGCATTATTATGATGAGCTGGGGACGCTGAAGCTGATTAATGTCTTAATTAATCCGGCGGTGGCCTTTGGCTATTTACAGCAGATGGAGGGATTGCTGCAGCAATTATCCGCGCAGCGCGCCGCCTGCTATGGCTGGCTAGCGCCGGAGACTCGCAGCTATTGCCGGGAACTGGTGGAAAAGATATTTTCCCCGGCGCTGAGGGCGGCGGATAATACCCCGCTACGGGAGTCTCTCTTTTTCCAGCTGGTGACCACCATTCTCACAGCCGAGTCGGAAGCCGAATATAGCAGCACTCGCTATAAACTGCATAAATTACTCACCTGGCTTCAGGAGCACTGTTTCGAAGAACATAACTGGCAGCAGCTGGCGGAGCAATTTCATCTCACCACCCGCACCGCGTTTCGCCATATTAAAGAGGCCACCGGATTAACCCCGGATAATTATCTGAAACGTCTGCGGCTGGTCTCCGCGCGGGTCAAATTACGCGAAACGGAGATGACCATTACCGAAGTGGCTTATCTGTGCGGCTTCGCCAACAGCAACCACTTTACCACCCTGTATAAAAAAGTGTTTGGCCTGACCCCCAGCGCCGATCGCCGCCGCCCACCGGGTTAAAAGGGGGCCGCAGGCCGGGCAGGGGAAAAACCGGCCGCCCGCGGCAAGTCACTCTTATTCGTCGAGGGAGTTTGCCCGTACATGACGGCCGCTGGCGACAAAATTGCCGGTGCCAAGATGATGCAGGGTATTGAGCTTATCGTCGTCGAATTGCCAGCGTCCGGTGACGAACGCGCGCTCATCGGCGGCGGCAGAGACCACCTCTCCGAACAGGGTGTCGTACTGGGTCTGGGCCGCCGTCGCCGGCAGCAACCGGCACTCCATCCATGCCAGACATTTCTCCTCGATCAGCGGCAGCCCCAGCTCCGGACCGGTTACTACCGGGATCCCCCAGGCATTGAATTTGTCCTCATCGCGGCCGCTGACGCTGCCGACGGCGTAGGTCCAGCTGGCGGCTGCGACGCCGGGAACCACAATGCCGAAGGTGCCATTGCGCTCGATGATCTCCCGCGTCCAGGTGCTTTTATCCACCACGATAGCCACCCGCGGCGGGGCGAATTCCACCGGCATTGACCAGGCGGCGGCCATTACGTTGCGCCGGTCGGACGGGGCATCGTAGCTGGTGATCAAAATGGTTGGGCCGTGGTTGAGCAGGCGGCTGGCGTACTGCAGTTCAACGTGGCGAAAGCGGCTCATAGGCGTTCCTTGAATAATGGGTCGGTTGGCAGGTAACACGTTAAGCCGCAATGAAAATGTAATCAATACGTCATCTCGTCTGACTATAGTCGCCAGCACTAAGTCCCAAAGAGGATCACAATATGTTGGCTCCCCTGATGCTATCCCAGGTGAGCGTGCCCCGTCGGATGTCGACCGCCGGGCTGGTCTCGCTGTCCCGAAAGGGAGGGCGATGATGCGCACGCTGACCCCTATCACCCTGCAGGAGGTCTCTTTCGCCTTCGCAGAGCCCCCCATTCTTGACCGCTTCACGTTGCATATCGAACCCGGCCGCATCGTGGCGCTACTGGGCCCTTCCGGCTGCGGCAAAAGCACGCTGCTGCGTCTGCTGGCCGGGCTGAGCGTGCCGGCCAGCGGCGAAATCCGCTTTGGCGACAGGCTGGTCGCCCGCGCAGGATGGGGATTGCCCCCGGAGCAGCGCGATATCGGCATGGTTTTTCAGGATTATGCCCTCTGGCCGCATATGAGCGTGGCGCAGAACGTCGCCTTTCCGCTGCGCATGCGCGGCGTCTCCCGCAGCGAACGCGAGCGCCGGGTCAGCGAGGCGCTGGCGCGGGTAGGCCTCAATGGCTTTGCCGAACGTAAGCCTTCAGGCCTCTCCGGCGGTCAGCAGCAACGGGTGGCGCTGGCGCGGGCGATCGTCGCCGCGCCGCGGGTGCTGCTGTTTGATGAACCGCTCTCCAACCTGGACAGCGAACTGCGCGAATCGCTGTGTGGCGAAATGAGCCGCCTGCTGCGACAGCTCGGCATCACCGCCCTGTATGTCACCCATGACCGACGTGAAGCCGAGCTGTTAGCCGACCAGATTGTCTATTTATCCGCGGGCCGCGTGGCCGCTGTCCGCGCCGTTACGCCAACCTCAGGGGAAGTTGCATGAACACCGTTATGACCGTTAAGAAAGGAGTGGTACTCGCGATGGCTCTCTCCGCCATGATGCTCTCCAGCGCCCATGCGCTGACCGTTTACACCGCCGGACCCGGCTCGCTGGCGAAAAGCCTGGCCAGCGGTTTTGAACAACAGACCGGGGTGAAGGTGACCGTTTTTCAGGCCACCACCGGCAAAGTGATGGCCCGACTGGAGGCCGAGCAGGCCAACCCGCAGGCGGATGTGCTGATCTCCGCCTCGTGGGATACCGCCGAAGATCTCCACCAGCGGGGCTGGTTGTTGCCTTTTGCGAGCGCCAACGCCGACCAGGTACCGGCGAACCTGAAATCGGCGGACTATATCGCCCAGGGCGTCTCCGCCCTGGGTATTGTCTGGAACAGTAAAAGCGGCACCCCGGAACCGAAAGAGTGGCGGGATCTCACCCAGCCGGCGTTTAAAGACAAGGTGACAACCCCCGACCCGGCGCTCTCCGGCGCGTCGCTGGATTTGCTGATCGGGCTGCAAAACAGCATGGGCGACCAGGCCTGGCAACTGTTTGACGATCTGAAAAAGAACGGCATGGTAGTCAGCGGACCCAACGCCCAGGCGGTGACGCCGGTGATGCAGGGGGCGAAAGCGGCGGTGTTTGGCGCGGTGGATTATGTCTCCTACGGCAACATTCAGCAGGGCGAGTCGCTGAAGGTGATCTTCCCGGCCAGCGGAACAGTGATTGCCCCGCGCCCGATGATGATCCTCAAAACCAGCCAGCATCCCGGCGATGCCAAAGCCTTTATCGATTACGTGCTGTCGCCGGAAGGTCAGGCGAAGGTCGCCGACGCCTGGCTGATGCCCGCCCGCCGCGACGTGGCGGCTAAACGTCCGCTACTGGACGCGCTGAAGGTGCTACCCACCACCAGCGAGGGCAGCAGCGAGCGGGGCGCCGTGCTCGCCCGCTTCAGTCAGCTGTACGCGCAGTAATTGATCCCGTTTCTCCGGCGCTGGCCGCCGGAGGACCCTCAGCTTCAGGAACCGGTTGTGAAACAAACATTCCTTTCCGGCGCGACCCTTGCCGCCCTGGTGATGCTGGTCGCGTTACCGTTAGTGTTTATTGTGCTGCAGGCGATTTTTCCCCATTTTAGCGCCGGTTCGCTCGGGGACGCCTTTGGCGGCATCCCGGCGCTGCTGGCCGATCCTCAGCTGCCGGCGATGCTCGGCGGTACGCTATGGATCGCCGCCGGCGTGGCGCTGGTCAGCGTAATGATTGGCCTGCCGCTCGGCATCCTGCGCGGTATGTTTTCGCTGCCGCTGCCCCGGCTGTGGGATCTCCTGTTTTTGATCCCCTTTCTTACGCCGCCCTATATCTCGGCGCTCTCCTGGATGCTGGCCCTGCAAAGCCAGGGCTATCTGCAGCAGCTGACCGGCTGGCAGCTGAACGATCTGCTGTTCAGCCGCAGCGGGATCGTGCTGGTGATGACCTTTAACATATTTCCGGTGGTCTACTTTGCCGTCTCCCGCAGCCTGCTGGCGAGCGGGACCCGGCTGGCGGTGGTCGCCCGCGTCCATGGCGCCAGCGCCTGGCGCGCCTTCTGGCACGTGACGCTACCGATGCTCTCCCCGGCGCTGGCGGCGGGCACGCTGCTGGCGTTTACCCTCGCTATCGAGGAGTTTGGCGTACCGGCGGCGCTGGGCAGCCGGGCGGGAGTGGTGATGCTGACGGTCGGTATTGAGAAAAAGCTGGCCGACTGGCCGGTGGATCTCCCTGGCGCCGCGCTATTGTCGCTGCTGCTGATGGCGGTGGCGTTATTCGCCTGGTGGCTGCAAAGGCGGCTGGTGGGGGAGAAAGAGGTCACCAGCGTCACCGGTAAGCCGGGGGAGAACCACGGGGCATCGCTGGGCTGGATGATGCTGCCCGCCGTGCTGGCGATGGCGGCCGTCGGCGGCCTGGCGGTCGGCGTCCCCGCCGTCTCGATGATGCTCACCAGCGTGATGGGCACGCTCTCCGGTGGCGTGAGTGTTGAGAATGTCACGCTGCGTCATTTCGCGGCGCTGTTTGACCAGCAGGGAGATGCCCTGTCGGCCCTCGGCACCAGCCTGTCGCTGGCCCTGGGTTCGGCGCTAATCGTCGGCGCGCTGGGCCTGCTGGCCGCCTGGCTGGTGATGGTGCAGAAGATTAAAGGGCGCGGGATGGTGGACGCGCTGTCGCTGATGCCGGCGGCGCTGCCGGGCGTGGTGGTGGGGGTCGGTTTGATCCTGCTGTGGAATCAGCCCTTCTGGCCGCGCTCGCCCTATAACACGCTGTGGATGCTGCTGCTCTCCTATTGCTGCCTGCTGTTGCCCTGGCCGGTGCGCTATGTCGGCAGCGCGCTGCGCCAGCTGGGCCCGAACCTTGAGCCCGCCGCCAGGGTGCACGGGGCGTCGCCACTGCAGGCGCTGCGGTTGATTGTCCTGCCGCTGGTCTTTCCGGCGCTGCTGGCGGCGATGCTGATGGTGTTCGCGGTGGCCTCCCGGGAGCTGGTGACCTCGCTGCTGCTCTCTCCGGCCGGTACGCAAACCGTGGCGGTGTTTATCTGGCGCCAGTTCGAACAGGGTTCCGTCGGTCAGGGCATGGCGATGGCCAGCCTGACGTTGTTGACCGGTCTGGTCCTGATGCTGACGGCGCTGGCGCTGATGCAGCGCCGCACGCGCGGTTAACGCTAAGCGCACAAAAAAGACGGTCGGCGCGGAAAAATAGGCTATAAATGTCGGACACCTACAGCTGGAGGCCCTGATGAGTCCCTTTTTACGCGCCTATTTTTCCCGTCTGAGCTGGACGGGTGAGCCTGATGTTTCCATTGATACCCTGCGGGAACTGCATCTGCAGCATAACAGCGCCATCCCCTTTGAAAACCTCGACGTCCTGCTGCCGCGTGAAATCCACCTTGACGATGGGGCGCTGGAAGAGAAGCTGATCGCCGCCCGCCGCGGGGGGTATTGTTTTGAACAGAATGGCCTGCTGGAGCGCGCGCTGCGCGAAATAGGCTTTAACGTCCGCAGCCTGCTGGGCCGCGTGGTGCTGGCCAACCCGCCGCAGATGCCGCCGCGTACTCACCGTCTGTTGCTGGTGGAGGTGGCGGGGGAGCGCTGGATCGCCGACGTCGGCTTCGGCGGCCAGACGCTGACCGCGCCGATCAAACTGCTGGCCGATATCCCACAGCAAACGCCGCACGGCAGCTATCGTCTGGTGCATGAAGGGGATGAGTGGACGCTGCAGTTCAACCATCACGAACACTGGCAGTCGATGTACCATTTCGATTTAGGCCGCCAGTATGCGTCTGATTATGTGATGGGCAATTTCTGGTCGGCGCACTGGCCGCAGTCCCACTTCCGTCACCATCTGCTGATGTGTCGTCATCTCCCGGACGGCGGCAAAATGACCCTCACCAACTTCCACTTTACCCACTGGGAGAATAACCATGTGGTGGAGAAGGTCGATTTTGCCGATGTCTCCGCGCTGTATGAAGCGCTGCAGACCCGTTTCGGCCTGGGGGTGGACGATCCTAAACATGGCTTCAGCGAAGCGGCGCTGGCGGCGGTGATGGCGGCGTTCGATACCCATCCGGAAGCCGGGAAGTAAATCTCCTCATGCCCGGCGGCGCTGCGCTTGTGCGGGTCTACGGGGTATGAGCCTGTAAGAGGACCCTGTAGGCCGGGCAAGGCGACAGCCGCCACCCGGCGAAATTACAGGAACCGTGCCTGATATCTTGCCCGGCGGCGCTGCGCCTGCGCGGGCCTGCGAGGTATGAGCCTGTGAGAGGACCCTGTAGGCCGGGCAAGGCGACAGCCGCCACCCGGCGAAATTACAGGTACCGTGCCTGATATCTTACCCGGCGGCGCTGCGCTTGCGCGGGCCTGCGAGGTATGAGCCTGTGAGAGGACCCTGTAGGCCGGGCAAGGCGTAGCCGCCACCCGGCGAAATTACAGGTACCGTGCCTGATATCTTGCCCGGCGGCGCTGCGCTTGCGCGGGCCTGCGAGGTATGAGCCTGTGGGAGGACCCTGTAGGCCGGGTAAGGCGACAGCCGCCACCCGGCGAAATTACAGATACCGTGTCTGATATCTTGCCCGGCGGCGCTGCGCTTGCGCGGGCCTGCGAGGTTTGAGCCTGTGAGAGGACCCTGTAGGCCGGGTAAGGCGACAGCCGCCACCCGGCATAAAGCCTGGAGCCAGGTACGATAAATACCCGGACTTGGCGCGAAGGCCTCGTCCGGGCTACCGGTAAGGATGAATGGTAAACGCCGCCAGCGCTCAGCGCCGGGAGCGTACCACCTGGTAACGCCGGGTGAAATATTCCACCGGCGCGCTCCAGACGTGAACCAGGCGGGTGAAGGGGAAGATCAGAAAGATGGTCATTCCGAGCACCAGGTGGACGCGGTAAATCCATGCGACACCGTCCAGATGCGCCGAGGCGCCGCCGTGGAAGGTGACCACCGCCTGCGCCCAGTCCACCAGCTTGAGCATTTCGCTGCCGTCCGGATGCTGGGCGGAGAAGGGGATGGTCGTCAGCCCCAGCGCGCACTGAATCAGCAGAATGCACAGGATCAAAATATCCGCGGTCGTGGAGGTGGCGCGAATTCGCGGGTTGGTCAGGCGGCGCATCAGCAGGCCGATACCGCCTACCAGGGTCAGCACGCCGCAGATGCCGCCAAGGATCATGGCCATCAGCTGCTTCTGGGACATCGGCAGGAACCACGAGTAGACCCAGTGTGGGGTCAGCATGCCAAAGAGATGGCCAAAGAAGATGCCGAGAATGCCGATATGAAATAAGTTCGACCATAGCACCATCCCGCGCTTATCCAGCATCTGGCTGGATGAGGCGCGCCAGGTATACTGCCCGTAATCGTAGCGCAGCCAGCTGCCCACCAGAAAGACGGTGCCGCACAGGTAAGGGTAGATATCGTAAAAGAAGAGGTTCAGATACTGGATCATTTCGGGCCTCCGGCGCGGATGTCAACGTACTGCGGCGCCACATCCTGACTAAAGCGTCGTTGATAAGCTTGCATCGACGAGCTATCGCAAGCGGTCGCATTATCTTCGATAAACTTCACCTGCTCTTCTTCCCACACGGCGTCCAGCGCCTGACGGGTATCGTCGCGCTTTTCTCCCGCCACCTGTTTTGTGACACTGTCACTGGTGAGCGGGCTTTTAGCCAGCGCCAGCAGGGCGTCAAACAGCTGGTAGTACGGGCAGGCTCGCTGCTTAAGACGGCCGCCGATCAGCGCCAGAATCGGCGCGATATTCTGCAGCCCCTCCCGAGCCTCCGCGGGAGGTAGAATACTGAGATACTCCAGATACAGCGGCAGATGGTCGGGCAGCTCGCGACAATCGATCTGCAGACCCGCCTGCTGATACTGATTCATCAGGTCGACCATCGCCTGGCCGCGGTCGCGGGATTCGGCATGCACATGTTCAAACAGCAGCAGCGAGGTGGCGCGCCCGCGCTCGAACACCTCGCACCATTCGGCCTGGCGATCCAACAGCGGAGCCGTCAACAGCTCACCGACAAACGGCGTCAGGGAAGGGACATCGGCCCTGATCAGCGCCAGGGCGTCGTCGCGGTTCTCCCACAGTAACTCGTCGGGGTACTCCAGCAGCAGACCGATCACTTTCAGGATCCGCATCACTCGCCCTCCCCATGCTTACGCACGCCGCTGACGTCGATGGCGTCGATCCGCCGGCTGTTAAACAGGTTGAATTTCGTATCTGACCCGTGGCAGCCATCGCCGAAGGTAAAGCCGCAGCCGTTACGTTCCGGAAAGGCATCCTCCGCCAGTTCGCGATGGCTGGTGGGGATCACGAAGCGGTCTTCGTAGTTGGCGATCGCCAGATAGCGATACATCTCTTCGACCTGCTCAACGCTGAGGCCCACCTCTTCAATGGCGCGGGTATCGGTGACGCCCTCGACGGTTTGCGAGCGCTTGTAGTGGCGCATCGCCATCATCCGTTTCAGCGCGCGCAAGACCGGTCCGGTATCGCCGGCGCTCAGCAGATTCGCCAGGTATTGCACCGGGATGCGCAGACTCTCAACCGCCGGCAGGATGTTGCCGTTGCTCGGTAAGCCGCCGGCGTCGGCAACCGACTGGATCGGCGACAGGGGCGGCACGTACCAGACCATCGGCAGGGTGCGATACTCCGGATGCAGCGGCAGAGCCAGCTTCCAGTCCATCGCCAGCTTATAGACCGGCGATTTCTGCGCCGCCTCAATGACGTTGTGCGGGATGCCTTGCTTTAGCGCTTCCTCGATGACCGCCGGATCGTTTGGATTAAGGAACACCTCGCACTGGCGCTCATAGAGGTCGGTTTCATGTTCGGTACTGGCCGCCTCTTCAATGCGGTCGGCGTCATACAGCAGTACGCCAAGATAGCGGATGCGCCCGACGCAGGTTTCTGAGCAGACCGTTGGCTGCCCGGACTCAATGCGCGGATAGCAGAAGATGCATTTTTCCGACTTACCGCTCTTCCAGTTAAAGTAGATTTTTTTGTACGGACAGCCGCTGATGCACATCCGCCAGCCGCGGCATTTGTCCTGATCGATCAGTACGATGCCATCTTCCTCACGCTTGTAGATGGCGCCGCTCGGGCAGGTGGCCACGCAGCTCGGGTTGAGGCAGTGCTCGCACAGGCGCGGAAGATACATCATGAAGGTATTTTCGAACTGGCCGTACATCTCTTTTTGCATGGCTTCGAAGTTACGGTCGCGGGCGCGTTTCTCGAATTCGCCGCCGAGCAGCTCCTCCCAGTTCGGGCCCCAGCTAATCTTATCCATACGCTCGCCGCTGATCAGCGAGCGCGGGCGGGCGGTCGGCAGATATTTGCCCTCCGGCGCGTTGTGCAGGTGCTGGTAGTCGTAGGTAAAGGGTTCGTAGTAATCGTCGATCGCCGGCAGCACCGGGTTGGCGAAAATCTTCGATAACACGCTGACCCGATTGCCGAGGCGGGGCGTCAGCTTACCGCTAATGCCGCGGATCCAGCCGCCTTGCCACTGATCCTGGTCCTCCCAGTTTTTGGGGTAGCCAATGCCCGGTTTGCTCTCCACGTTATTGAACCACGCGTACTCCATGCCTTCGCGGCTGCTCCAGACGTTTTTACAGGTGACCGAGCAGGTGTGACAGCCGATGCATTTGTCCAGATTCAGCACCATTCCAACCTGAGAACGGATTTTCATTTTTTCGCCTCCTGTACCTGATCGCGACCTTCGTCATCCAGCCAGGCAATATTCTTCATTTTGCGGATCATGATGAACTCGTCGCGGTTCGATCCGACGGTGCCGTAATAGTTAAAGCCATAGGCCAGCTGGGCGTAGCCGCCAATCATGTGCGTTGGCTTCGGACAGACGCGGGTTACCGAGTTATGAATGCCGCCGCGACGACCGGTCACTTCCGAACCCGGGATATTCATAATCCGTTCCTGAGCGTGGTACATCATGGTCATCCCCGGCGGCACCCGCTGGCTCACCACCGCCCGCGCGGTGAGAGCCCCGTTGGCGTTGAACGCTTCAATCCAGTCGTTATCTTCAATGCCCAGCTCTTTCGCGTCGGTTTCGCTAAGCCAGACGATCGGCCCGCCGCGCGACAGCGTCAGCATCAGCAGGTTTTCGCTATAGGTGGAGTGGATCCCCCACTTCTGGTGCGGCGTCAGGAAATTCAGCGCTTTTTCCGGAAAGCCGTTTGGCGGCACGGCCTTCATCTGGCTGACGCTGCGGGTATCAATGGGCGGGCGATAGGCTACCAGGCTTTCGCCAAAAGCGCGCATCCACGGATGGTCCTGATACAACTGCTGGCGGCCGGAGAGGGTGCGCCATGGGATCAGCTCATGCACGTTGGTATAACCGGCATTGTAGGAGACGTGCTCGCTTTCCAGTCCCGACCACGTCGGGCTGGAGATAATTTTGCGCGGCTGCGCCTGAATATCGCGAAAGCGGATCTTCTCATCCTCTTTATTGAGCGCCAGATGGGTATGATCGCGGCCGGTAAACTCTCCCAGCGCCTGCCAGGCTTTCACCGCCACCTGGCCGTTGGTTTCCGGGGCGAGGCTAAGAATAACTTCAGAGGCGTCAATGGCGCTGTCGATCCGCGGCCGGCCTTTGGCCGGACCATCGGGCTTGACGTAGTTAAGCTTGCCGAGGAAATCGACTTCGCTTTGCGTATTCCACGAAATGCCTTTTCCGCCGTTGCCAAGCTTATCGAGCAGCGGGCCGAGAGAGGTGAAGCGTTCCCAGGTGGCAGGATAGTCGCGTTCCACCAGGGCAATCGACGGTGCGGTTTTCCCGGGGATCAGATCGCATTCGCCCTTGCGCCAGTCAAGCACCTCGAACGGCTGCGACAGTTCGCCGGGGGAATCATGCTGCAGCGGGACCAGCACCACATCGGTCTCTTTGCCAAGATGGCCGACGCAGACCTGCGAGAAGGATTTAGCGATATCCTTGTAGATCTCCCAGTCGCTTTTCGCCTCCCAGGCCGGGTCGACGGCGGCGGAGAGCGGGTGGATAAACGGGTGCATGTCCGAGGTGTTCATATCGTCTTTTTCATACCAGGTGGCGGTCGGCAGGACAATATCGGAGAAGAGACAGGTACTGGACATGCGGAAATCCAGCGTCACCAGCAGGTCGAGTTTGCCCTCAATCGCCGCGGTCTGCCACTCGACTTCCTCAGGTTTTACCTCATCGCTGGCGCCCAGTTCATCACCCTGAATACCGCTGTCGGTCCCGAGCAGGTATTTCAACATGTACTCATGCCCCTTACCGGACGATCCCAGCAGGTTTGAGCGCCAGATAAACAGGTTGCGCGGATGGTTTTTGCCGCTATCCGGCTGCTCGGCGGCAAAGCGAATATCGCCTGATTTTAACGACTGGACGGTGAACTCCGCGGGGGAGAGCCCGGCGGCCTCGGCCTGCTGCTTAATGGTCAGCGGGTTGACGTTGAGCTGGGGCGCAGAGGGTAACCAGCCCATCCGTTCCGCACGGACGTTGAAGTCGATAAGGCTGCCGCTAAATTTGCTGGCGTCGGCCAGCGGCGACAGCAGCTCCTGCGCGGTCAGTTTTTCGTAGCGCCACTGGCTGGCGTGGTTGTAGAAATAAGAGGTACTGTTCATCTGCCGCGGCGGACGACTCCAGTCCAGGGCGAACGCCAGCGGCAGCCAGCCGGTCTGCGGGCGCAGTTTCTCCTGACCGACATAGTGCGACCAGCCGCCGCCGCTCTGGCCGACGCAGCCGCAGAATACCAGCAGATTAATCATCCCGCGGTAGTTCATATCCATGTGGTACCAGTGGTTCACCCCGGCGCCGAGGATAATCATTGAGCGGCCGTGGGTCTTATGCGCCGTATCGGCAAACTCGCGGGCGATTTGTTCGATATGTTGACGCGGTACGCCGGTGATCTGCTCCGCCCATGCCGGGGTATAGGCTTTGACCTCGGCGAAATCCTTCGCCGCATTGACATCGTCAAGCCCGCGATCCAGACCGTAGTTGGCCAGAATCAGGTCATAGACGCTGACCACCAGGCCGCTTTCGCCACTGGCCAGCGTCAGCTGTTTAGCCGGTAGCGGGTGAAGGGTCACCGGTGACTGCGCTACGCTGCGAAAATGCGGGTTTTCGTTGCCGCCAAAGTAGGGGAAGCCCACCGACACCACGCTGTCGCGAATATCCAGCAGCGACAGCTTAAGCTCGACATCTTTGCCGTCTGCCCGTTGTTCGAGATTCCATTTGCCTTTTTCGCCCCAGCGAAAGCCGATGGAGCCGTTCGGCGCCACCAGTTCGCCGTCGCTGTTATAAGCCACGGTTTTCCATTCCGGGTTATTACTTTCTCCGAGACCGTCAAGCAGGTCGGAAACACGCAGCATACGGCCCGGCGTATAGCTGCCGTCGTCGCGCGGCTCGAGTATCACCAGCATCGGCATGTCGGTGTAGGTCCGGCAGTAGTTGAGAAAGTAATCGCTCGGGTTATCGAGGTGGAAGGCTTTGAGGATCACATGGCCCATGGCCATCGCCAGCGCGCTGTCGGTGCCTTGCTTCGGCGCCAGCCACTGGTCGCAGAGCTTAGCGACTTCCGAATAGTCCGGCGTGATGGCGATAGTTTTGGTGCCCTTGTAGCGCACTTCGGTAAAGAAGTGGGCGTCCGGGGTTCGGGTCTGCGGCACGTTGGAGCCCCAGGCAATAATGTAGCTGGAGTTGTACCAGTCGGCGGATTCCGGCACGTCGGTCTGTTCGCCCCAGGTCATCGGCGAGGCGGGGGGCAGATCGCAGTACCAGTCATAAAAGCTCAGGCAGGTGCCGCCAATCAACGATAAATAGCGAGTGCCCGCGGCGTAGGAGACCATCGACATCGCCGGGATCGGCGAGAAGCCGGCGACGCGGTCCGGGCCATAGTGTTTGATGGTCCAGACGTTGGCGGCGGCGATGAGCTGGTTCAGCTCTTTCCAGCTGGAGCGGACAAAACCGCCTTTGCCGCGCGCCGCTTTATAGCTGCGGGTTTTTGCCGGATCCTGCATGATGCTATCCCATGCCAGCACCGGGTCGGGATGCTGCGCCAGGGCTTCGCGCCACAGCTCAATCAGTCGTTTACGCGCCAGCGGGTACTTCAGGCGGTTGGCGCTGTAGAGATACCAGGAGTAGCTGGCGCCGCGCGGGCAGCCGCGCGGTTCGTGATTTGGCAGATCCGGCCGGGTGCGCGGATAATCGGTCTGCTGGGTTTCCCAGGTAACGAGGCCGTTTTTGACGTAAATTTTCCAGCTGCAGGAGCCGGTGCAGTTCACACCGTGCGTGGAGCGGACAATTTTGTCGAACTGCCAGCGTTGACGGTAGCTGTCTTCCCAGTCACGGTTGTTGTTGTAGACCTGGCCGTGGCCGTTGGCAAAGGTCTCGCCCTTCTGCTTAAAGTAGCGAAAGCGATCCAGAAGTTTACTCATGACATTTCTCCTGCTCCGATGATGTCCGGCATCGTGCCACCCGGCCGGATGAGCGAACGAACTCGTAAGGCCGGATAAGGCGTAAGCCGCTATCCGGCAGATAAATCGTTATGGTTAAGCGGGTTTACGGCGGCCGTAGACCAGCCAGGTCACCAGCACGCAAACCACATAGAAGACAAAAAAGACTTTCATCGCGCCAACCGGTGAGCCGGTCATCGCCAGCGAGGTGCCGAAGGCTTTCGGAATAAAGAAGCCGCCGATGGCGCCGATCGCCGAGATAAAGCCCAGCGCGGCAGCGGTATCGGTCACCGCCTCGTGCTGCGCTTCTTCATCGCTTCCGCCGCGCTGTTTTACGCTGTCGATGGTGAGCTGGCGGAAGATGACGGCGATCATCTGGAAGGTGGAGCCGCTTCCCAGACCGGCGGTTAAAAAGAGCCCCATAAACACCACGTAGAAAGCGAGAAAGCTGCCGGAGCCGCTGCCTGGCAGGGTCAGAAACAGCAGGCCGGTAAACAGCGCCATCAGGACGAAGTTAACCAGCGTCACCCGCACGCCGCCGAGACGGTCGGAGATGATCCCGCCGAACGAGCGCGCCAGCGCGCCGATGAACGGTCCAAAGAAGGCGAGCTTGAGGATATCGACCGCGGGAAACTGGGTTTTCGCCAGCATGGCAAAGCCGGCGGAAAAGCCGATGAACGAGCCAAACGTCGCCAGATAGAGCAGGCTTAACAGCCACATATGCGGTCGCTTGAGCACGGGAAGCTGATCGCGAATCGAGGCCTTTGAACCGGCGATATCGTTCATGCCGAACCATGCCGCGACGGTGGCGAGCAGCAGCAGCGGTACCCAGACGAGCGCCGCATTACTCAGGGTGATTGTCGAACCATCGGGCTGGGTGACGCCATGGACGCCGAGAAAGGTGAAGAGCGGCAGGAAGATGACCGCCGGGGCGACCATCTGCATCACGCTTACGCCCAGATTGCCAAGACCGCCGTTGACTCCCAGCGCGCTGCCCTGTTTCGCTTTGGGGAAAAAGAAACTGATATTTCCCATGCTGGAAGCAAAATTCGCTCCGGCAAAACCGCATAGCAGCGCAATAATAATAAATACCCAGAACGGAGTAGTAATATTCTGGATTGCCACTCCTAACCAAATACAAGGCACGATCAGGATAACGGTACTTAATACGGTCCAGTAGCGCCCGCCAAAAAGGGGTACCATAAAGGAGTAGGGGACCCGTAATATCGCGCCGGAAAGTGAAGGCAGGGCGGTTAATAAAAAAAGCTGGTCGGTGGTGAAATGAAAACCGACCTTATTGAGATTGACCGCTACGGCGCTGAATAACATCCATACGCAGAAAGCAAGCAGCAGACAGGCCACTGATATCCATAGATTTCTTCGCGCAATGGCTTGGCCTTTATTTTCCCAGAATGCCTTGTTTTCAGGCCGCCAGTTGTTCAAAAGGTAATGATTATCTTTATCATTCTGCACCGACATATTGCCCTCTACTTGCCCGGAAAGGAGTAAATAAATAAGGTCAACAGCTGAATACAAGGGGATAGTGAATAACGCTTAATTTGCGTTATCTATGAAGCGTAGATAAAAAAAACGTGCTGACAGAGAGCACGTGGTAAGCGTAGCGGAATTAATTGTTACTAAATGTAAAGATAGCTAAAACAACTCCAGCTTAATCATCTTATTTACATAGCGGCTAAACGCCGCCTCATCCAGGGCCTGCGCGTCCAGCGCATAAATCCCGTCGAGGCCGCACACCAGGGCGATAAAGCGCCAGGCGATATCCGCCGCAGGCTCAGCCGACCGAAATTCGCCGCTGGCGAGGCCCTGCTCGATGATGGCGACGGTCTCGGCATGCCACATATTCATGGTCAGCAGGTAGGCCGCTTTGATGTCCGGATCGCTGTCGGCCAGCACCTGGCCTTCGCGCCACAGGCGGATATAGGGTTCCAGTCGGCCATCCTCGCTGCCGATCATCGAGAACAAGCGCTCGCGCCAGCTGGCGTCCTCAGCCACCAGCGGCATGTCGAGCATCTCGCGGATCAGGCGGATGAAAACCTGCGCTTTCAGCTCGCCGATGGAGGTGAAGTGGTGGTGCAGCTGCCCGGCGGCCACCTGGGCTTCGCGGGCGATCTGCCGCACGGTCATGGCGGCAAAGCCGCCGCGTAGCGCCAGGCGCATGGCGGCCTGCATAATCCCTTCCCGTCGCGCATCACGTTGTAAATAGTGCATAGAACCCCACTGTCATCTGGCTTTGGCCGAGTGTAACAAAAAGTTGGACATGTGTTCAACAATCCGGCAGGATCGCCATCCTGGACGTGTGTCCAATATTCAATATTGATTGAGGTACAAGCTATGTCACGGCAATGGATGACGCTGATGGCGATTTTGCTGGTTTATATTCCGGTGGCGATTGACGCTACGGTGTTGCATGTGGCCGCGCCGACCCTCAGCGTGGCGCTGGGTAGCAGCGGCAATGAGCTGTTGTGGATCATTGATATCTACTCATTAGTGATGGCCGGCATGGTGCTGCCGATGGGCGCCCTTGGCGATAAGATCGGCTTTAAGCGCCTGCTGCTGCTCGGCAGCGCCATTTTTGGCATCGCCTCGCTGTGCGCCGCGCTGTCGCCTACGGCCATGACGCTGATTGCCTCACGCGCTTTGCTGGCGGTGGGGGCGGCGATGATCGTCCCGGCGACGCTGGCCGGGATCCGCAGCACCTTTGCCGAGGCCAGCCAGCGCAATATGGCGCTGGGGCTGTGGGCAGCGGTCGGCTCCGGCGGCGCGGCCTTCGGCCCGCTGGTGGGCGGTATCCTGCTGGAGCATTTCTACTGGGGGTCGGTGTTCCTGATCAATGTGCCGATCGTGCTGGTGGTTATCGCGATTAACGCGAAAGTGGTGCCGCGCCAGCCCGCGCGCCGCGAACAGCCGCTCAATCTACTGCAGGCGCTCGTTTTGATTGCCGCGATCCTGATGCTGGTGTTTAGCGCGAAATCGGCGCTGAAGGGCCAGCTGGCGCTGTGGCTCACCGCGCTGGTGGCGCTCGGCGGGGCGGCGATGTTAACCTGGTTTATCCGCAAGCAGCTGTCGGCGGCCCGCCCGATGGTGGATATGCGCCTGTTCACCCATCGCATTATCTTAAGCGGGGTGATGATGGCGATGACGGCCCTGATTACCCTGGTCGGTTTTGAGCTACTGATGGCCCAGGAGCTGCAGTTTGTGCACCAGAAAACGCCGTTCGAGGCGGGGATATTTATGCTGCCGGTAATGGTGGCCAGCGGCTTCAGCGGCCCGATTGCCGGCCTGCTGGTGTCGCGGCTTGGGCTGCGCGAGGTGGCGACCGGCGGGATGCTGCTCAGCGCCTTCAGCTTTCTCGGCCTGGCGTTGACCGATTTCAGTACCCAGCAGTGGCTGGCCTGGGGGCTGATGACGCTGCTGGGCTTTAGCGTGGCCAGCGCGCTGCTGGCCTCCAGTTCCGCGATTATGGCGGCAGCGCCGAAGGAGAAAGCGGCGGCCGCCGGGGCGATTGAAACCATGGCCTATGAGCTGGGCGCCGGTCTCGGCATAGCGCTGTTCGGCCTGATCCTGACCCGCAGCTACAGCGCCTCTATTGCGCTGCCGTCTGGCCTGAGTGGCGCCATGGCGCAGCAGGCGGCGTCATCGATTGGCGAGGCGGTGAGTCTGTCCCAGGCGCTGCCCGCCGGGGTGGCGCAGGCGCTGATGGCGGCGGCGAAGACGGCTTTTATTCAGGCTCATAGCCTGGTGCTGGCGACGGCGGGTGTATTGCTTCTGCTGCTGGCCGCTGGGATCTGGCGCAGCCTCGCCACCGTGGCGAAACCGCAGTCGGCGCTATAGCTGCAGCGACAGATCCATCGCCGCGCGCCGTAGCGGGGCGAGAGCCTTCTCTTTT
Source organism: Klebsiella sp. P1927 (assembly GCF_018204675.1). NCBI lineage: Bacteria > Pseudomonadati > Pseudomonadota > Gammaproteobacteria > Enterobacterales > Enterobacteriaceae > Klebsiella > Klebsiella sp. P1927. Next base: position 2,208,076 of record NZ_CP073377.1, read on the forward strand.
AACGCCGCGGCGCTGACCGTCGCGGCAGGTACCCCGACATTCAGGGCGGCCACCACCTGACCGTGACGCGACAGCACGGGTACCGCCAGCGAGCACAAGCCTACCTCGATCTGCCGGTCGGCGAGGGCATAGCCCTGCATGCGCACCCGGGCGATCTCTGCACGTAAACCGGACAAATCGCACAGGGTATGCGGAGTGTAGCGAATAAGCGTAGCCCGTGACAACGTCACTTCCAGCTGTTCCTCCGGCAGCGCGCTCAGCAACACCCGCCCCATCGACGTGGCCCACGCCGGCAGGCGGCTGCCTCGCCCCAGATCGATGCTCAGTAAATTATTGACCGCCGCGCGGGCAATATAGAGCACGTTATCCCCGTCGAGCGTGGCCGCCGAACAGGATTCGCCGAGCGCTTTGCCAAGATTATCCAGCGCCGTCTGCGCCACCTTGGCCAGCGGCGTGCCTGCCAGATAGGCGTGGCCGACGGCCAGCACCCGGGGGAGCAGTTCATAGCTACGGCCATCCGGACTGTGCACCATGCCCAGCGCGGCGAGGGTATACAAACAGCGGCGTACCGCCGCGCGCGAGATTTGCGTTTTCTGGCTGAGCTGGGAAATGGTCAGCCGCTGGCGCTGGGGGGTGAAGGCGTTAAGGACCTCAAGCCCGCGGGCCAGAGACAGCATAAAGTTAGGGTCGTGCTCGGCCTGCCTGGCGCTCAGCGTATTGGGTATATTGTCGCTCATCGCATCCTTCTCCGTTGCAGCGTAAAGCTCACGGCAGATCACTATACCTTGCGCAAAATGGGGCGCGCTGAATTGTGCCGGTTTTACCACCATGATCACATTAATAACCGTCTATTAACAAACGCGTCGATAATCGCACAACATTTCGATTATCGCCGTTGACCATCCGCCAGGCTGAACCCTATTGTCAATGGCACAGACCCCCGTTATGGATGTGGGTACAAAAAGTTATATATCTCATCAGGAACAGAAGATGACTGCCACCATAGAGCAAATCGAGAGCTGGATTGTGGATGTCCCGACCATCCGGCCGCATAAATTGTCGATGACCACCATGGGCTGCCAGTCGCTGGTGATTGTGCGCCTTACCCGTTCCGACGGCATCTGCGGCATCGGCGAAGCCACCACCATCGGCGGCTTGAGCTATGGCGTTGAGAGCCCCGAGGCCATCTTGTCAGCGATCACCCATTATCTGACGCCGCTGTTGAAAGGGCAGCCGGCCGATAACCTGAATGCGCTGACCGCCCGCATGAACGGCGCCATTAAAGGCAACACCTTTGCGAAGTCCGCCATCGAAACCGCACTGCTCGACGCCCAGGGCAAAGCCTTAGGTCTGCCGGTATCAGCCCTGCTCGGCGGCGCGCTGCAAACGGCGTTGCCGGTGCTGTGGACCTTAGCCAGCGGCGATACCGCGAAAGATATCGCTGAAGGAGAGAAACTGTTGGCCGAAGGCCGCCACCGGGCGTTCAAACTGAAGATCGGCGCGCGTGAACTCGCCACCGACCTGCGTCATACCCGCGCCATCGTTGAAGCGTTAGGCGACCGCGCCAGCATCCGTGTCGACGTCAACCAGGCCTGGGACGCCGCCACCGGCGCGAAAGGCTGCCGCGAACTGGCGGCGATGGGCGTCGATCTTATCGAACAGCCGGTCAGCGCCCACGATAATGCCGCCCTGGTGCGGTTTAGCCAGCAAATTGAAACCGCGATCCTCGCGGATGAAGCGGTCGCGACCGCCTACGATGGTTATCAGCTGGCGCAGCAGGGCTTTACCGGCGCTTACGCGCTGAAAATCGCCAAAGCCGGGGGGCCGAACAGCGTGCTGGCGCTGGCCCGCGTCGCGCAGGCGGCAGGGATTGGCCTGTACGGCGGCACCATGCTGGAAGGCACCGTAGGGACCGTGGCTTCTCTGCACGCCTGGTCGACGCTGCCGCTGCAGTGGGGTACCGAGATGTTCGGCCCGCTGTTGCTGAAAGACGATATTGTCAGCGTGCCGCTCACCTTTGCCGACGGTCAGGTGGCGCTGCCGCAAACGCCGGGACTTGGCGTCGAGCTGGATGAAGACAAACTGCATTTTTATACCCGCCAGCCGTAGCGGGGAACAGGAGAAAAAAATGTTATTTAAAGTGGAGATGACCGTCAATATTCCGCCTGGCTTTCCCGCCAACGAGGCGGAGGAAATAAAACAACGCGAAAAAGCCTATTCGCAACAATTACAGCGGGAAGGCAAATGGCGGCATATCTGGCGCGTTGCCGGCCTTTATGCCAACGTCAGTATTTTCGATGTTCAAGATGCCGAAGAATTGCATCAAATATTAATGGGATTGCCGCTATATCCCTTTATGGCGATAAAAGTGGAAGCCCTCTGTCGTCATCCGTCATCAATTCGCGATGACGATCGCTAATAATAATATCTGACCTCACGCCGGTATTACCGGCGTATACCCTGCAAAATATAAGAGAGAACCAGTATGAGTAATGTATTCGTACAACAGCCAGCTATTCAGAAATTATTACGCGACAGTGCCGGATTAGATGTTGCCGGCGGCGATGAACGTTTTAAGGCGATTATTCATCGTCTGCTGGAAAATATCTGCACGCTCATCGACGACTATAACGTTACGGAAGAAGAGTTCTGGCACGCGGTAAACTATTTGCACGAGCTGGGCGGGCGTCAGGAGGCGGCGCTGCTGGCGGCGGGTCTGGGACTGGAGCATTTCCTCGATCTGCGCCAGGACGCCATCGACGCGGCAGCGCATCGGGAAACCGGCACCCCGCGCACCATCGAAGGGCCGCTGTACGTGGCTAATGCGCCGCTGGCCGAGGGTCACGCCCGCATGGATGATGGCGCCGACGCCGGAGAAGTGATGTGGCTGCACGGTGAAGTCAAAGACACCGAAGGCCGGCCAGTGGCCAACGCTATTGTTGATATCTGGCACGCCAACACCCTCGGAAATTATTCCTTCTTCGACCCAGGCCAGAGTGAGTACAACCTGCGCCGGCGGATCCGCACCGGCGCCGATGGCCGCTACAGCGTGCGCAGCATCATGCCCTCCGGCTACGGCTGCCCGCCGGATGGCCCAACCCAGAAACTGCTGGACAGACTGGGTCGCCACGGCAACCGTCCGGCGCACATTCACTTTTTCGTCTCCGCGCCGGGTCATAAACATCTGACCAGCCAGATTAACCTCAATGGCGATAAATACCTGTGGGACGATTTTGCCTTTGCCACCCGCGACGGCCTGATTGCCGATCCGGTAAAAGTGACCGACCGCGAGATCATCGCGCAGCGCAATCTTGAGGGAGAGCACACCGAGGTTTGTTTTGATTTCACCCTGTGTAAAGCGCTGAGCGCCGACGAAGAGCAGCGCGGGATCCGCGTGCGCGCCAAAGAGTAAGCGGCATTATCGGCCCCGGGCACGCTACTGCCCGGGCCAGATATTGCACTCGAAAACGAAGAATTCACCCTGTTTCTTTCATCCTGAATCCTGCAGGAGGGACCGACTCATGCAAAAAACGCTCTCGACGCTCAAAGACAAAATCAATAATGCCTTAGTTGTCGACCGTGAAAATCATATTTACCGCTGCCATCGTTCTATATTTACCGACCAGCAGTTATTTGATTTTGAAATGAAACATATCTTCGAAGGAAATTGGGTTTTTCTTGCCCATGAAAGCCAGGTTGCCGAGCCGGGAGATTATTATACCCTGACGCTGGGACGGCAGCCGGTTATTATTACCCGCGATAAAAAGAATGAGCTGCACGCGCTAATTAACAGCTGCGCTCACCGCGGCGCCATGTTATGTCGACGCAAAACCGGGAATAAAAATTCTTTCACCTGTCCGTTCCACGGCTGGACCTTCAGCAATAATGGCAAATTATTAAAGGCCAAAGATGAGAGCACTGGCGGCTATCCGCCGAGCTTTAAACAAGACGGCTCCCACGACCTGCAAAAGTTGCCGCGTTTTCAGTCCTATCGCGGTTTCTTATTCGGTAGCCTCAATGACGACGTGCAGCCGCTGGAGGCCTATCTCGGGGAAACCTGCAAGATTATCGACCTGATCGTCGACCAGGCGCCGGAGGGGCTCGAGGTACTTAAGGGTTCGTCGAGCTATGTATATGAGGGCAACTGGAAACTGGGCGCGGAAAACGGCGCCGATGGCTATCACGTCAGCGTGGTGCACTGGAACTACGCCTCAACCATGTCACGCCGCAACTATGAAGCGGAAGGGACGCACGCGGTGGATGTCAACGGTTGGTCAAAAAGCCTCGGCGGCGGCTATGGATTTGATAACGGCCATATGCTGTTGTGGACCCGGGCGCTCAACCCGGAAGTGCGCCCGGTCTATGCCCACCGCGAACGGCTGCAGGCGGAATTTGGCAAACACCGTGCCGACCAGATGGTCAACGAAACCCGCAACCTGTGCCTGTACCCCAATGTCTACCTGATGGATCAGTTCTCGACGCAAATCCGCGTAATCCGCCCCATTGCGGTGGATAAAACCGAAGTCACCATCTGGTGCTTTGCGCCGAAAGGGGAATCCGACCAGGCCAGAGCGCTGCGAATCCGCCAGTACGAGGATTTCTTTAACGTCAGTGGGATGGGGACGCCGGACGACCTCGAAGAGTTCAGCGCCTGTCAGCGCGGCTATCTCGGCGAAAATCTGCCATGGAGCGACCTCAGCCGCGGCGCGCTGCGCTGGGTCGATGGCGCGGATGAGCATGCGCAACATGCTGGCTTTTCGCCGCGGTTAAGCGGGGTGAAATCGGAGGACGAAGCGCTGTACATCGCTCATCACCACCACTGGCAGACGCTGATGCTGGCGGCCATTGAACAGGAACAACAGCGTTACGACCAGTCCATTACCCAGCGCGTGGAGGTGGCCTGATGCTTAACCTCGAACAGGTTCGCCAGTTTCTCTACTACGAAGCCCGTCTGCTGGACGATCGTCAGTGGGACGAATGGCTCAGCTGCTACAGCCCGCAGGTGGTCTACTGGATGCCGGCGTGGGGCGACGATGACCAGCTGACCCGCGACCCGCAAAAAGAGATTTCGCTTATCTACTACCCCAACCGCGAAGGGCTGGAGGATCGCGTCTACCGCATTAAAACCGAGCGCTCCGGGGCCAGCACGCCAGAGCCGCGGACCACCCATATCATCAGCAACGTTGAGCTGATGGGCGAAAGCGACGAGGGTCTGGAGGTGCGTTACAGCTGGGTCACCTGGAGCCATCGCTATCAGCACACTGATGCCTATTTTGGCTCTACCTGCTGCACGCTAATTGAGCAGGACGGCAGGCCGCAGATCGTCCGTAAAACCGTGCGCCTGAATAACGACTATATCCGTCAGGTGATTGACGTTTACCACATTTAAGAGGCGCTTATGACCTTCAATATTGCTCTTAATTTTGAGGACGGCATTACGCGATTCATTCAATGCCATGCCGGGGAGAAGGTGCTGGATGCGGCCTATCGCCAGAAGGTAAACCTGCCGATGGACTGTTCGGACGGCGTTTGCGGTACCTGCAAATGCCACTGCGCCAGCGGTGAGTACGACCTGGGTGAAGATTATCTCGACGAGGCGTTAAGCGACGACGAAGCGCAGGCCCGTCAGGTGCTGACCTGTCAGATGGTCCCGACCAGCGACTGCGTGATCGATGTGCCGGTGGCCGCCGCGCAGTGTAAAACCGCGCTGACCAACACCGGGGCGCAGGTACGACAGGTGAATTTACTGTCCGATACCGCCATCGAACTGGTGGTCGCCCTCGATGAGCCGCTGGCCTTCCTGCCGGGGCAGTACGTCAACATTCAGGTGCCGGGTACGCCTCATGTCCGCGCCTACTCATTTAGCTCGCAACCGGGCTCCCTCGAAGGGCGTTTTCTGATCCGTAACGTGCCTGGCGGGATGATGAGCCAGTGGTTAACCCAGCGGGCGCGGCCCGGCGATCGTCTTACCCTCAGCGGCCCGATGGGCAGCTTCTATCTGCGCCACGGCGAACGTCCGCTGCTGATGCTGGCGGGCGGTACCGGCCTGGCGCCGCTGCTCTCCATGCTCCATACCCTGCAGACACAGGGCAGCCAGCGTCCGGTGATGCTGCTGTACGGTGTTACTCGTGACTGCGATCTGGTGAAAACCGACGCGCTGGATACCTTTACTCAACAGCTGACGGGGTATCGTTGGCTACCGGTGGTGGCCGATGAAAACAGCACTTGTCCGCAGCGCGGCTTTGTCACCGACCATCTCGACGACGCGATGCTGAACAACGGCGACGTGGACATCTATCTCTGCGGCCCGCCGCCGATGGTTAACGCGGTTGCCACGGCGTTGCGCGACCGCGGGATCACCCCGGCGGGGTTCTGGTATGAGAAATTTATCGCCAGTCAGAGCGCGGCGGCATAAGGAGACAAAATGCGTTTTACCGATAAAGTCGTCGTCATCACCGGCGCGGCGCAGGGCATTGGCCGCCAGACGGCGGAGCAGGCGGCTGCAGAAGGCGCGGCTCTGCTGCTCATCGATCGCTCGTCATACGTCCATGAGCTGGCGGCGACGCTGGCGCAATCCGGCTGTCTGGTGCTGGCGCTGGAGGCGGATCTGGAAGCGTGGGAAAGTACCGAGCAGGCGTTTGCCGCCGGGGTCGCTCATTTTGGCCGTATCGACGTGCTGATCAACAACGTTGGGGGCACCATCTGGGCGCGCCCCTTTGCCGAATATCAGCCGGAGCAGATTGAGAAAGAGATCCGCCGCTCGCTGTTCCCCACGCTGTGGGGCTGCCGCGCGGCGCTGCCATGGATGCTGAAGCAGGGCAAAGGCAGCATCGTCAACATTTCGTCGGTGGCGACGGCGGGAGTGAATCGGGTGCCGTACTCGGCGGCGAAAGGCGGCGTTAACGCGCTGACCCGCTCGATTGCCATGGAGTACAGCGGCAGCGGTATTCGGATTAACGCCGTGGCCCCGGGCGGGACCGAGGCGCCGCCGCGCCTGACGCCGCGTAACGAAGAGCAGCCGAGCGAGCAGGAAAAGGCGTGGTATCAGCAGGTCGTCGATCAGACGGTGGCGAGCAGTCTGCTGCACCGGTACGGCACGCTGGCGGAACAGGCGAATGCGATCCTGTTTCTCGCCAGCGATGAGGCCAGCTATATCACCGGCGTGACGCTGCCGGTAGCAGGAGGCGATCTCGGCTAACGGCGGGTGGCGTACCAGCAGAGCAGGGAGCCGAGACATACCATCCCGGCCCCCTGCCAGAAGGACCACGACAGGGTCGCACTCAGCAGGATCGCCGCCAGCGCAGAGGAGAGCACCGGCGTGAAGTAGGAGGCCGCCGCCAGCAGGCTGACGTTGCCGTGCAGGATGCCAACGTTCCACGCCGCGTAGGCCAGCCCCAGCGCCACGGAGACCGTCATCAGCTTAATGACCACCGGCCAGCTAAACAGCATCGGCGGCTGGTCGCTGGCGAGGAATTTCAGCCATAGCGTCAGGGCGGTTAACAGGACGAACAGCGTAATGGCGTTTTTACCGCGGGCATATTTGGCCGTCACCGTGCAGTAGGCGGCCCAGATAAACGCCCCGACAAAGGCCAGCAGATAGCTAAGCGGGCTGGAAATGACGTTACTGATAATCTCATCGGGCTGTAGCCCATGCTCACCGCCCAACACCCAGCCAACGCCCAGCAGGGCGAGAATCAGGCCGGGGATCACCAGCCAGCTGCTTTTCTGGCCATTAAAGAGAATGGCGAATAAAATCGTCAGGCTGGGCCACAGGTAATTGACCATCCCCACCTCAATGGCCTGCTGGCGGCTGGCGGCATAGCCCAGCGACAGCGCGAGGCAGATTTCATAGCTGACAAACAGCACGCTGCCGGCCAGCAGATAGCGACGCGGGATCTGGCGCAGGTTGGGAAAGCCGACGGTAAAGATCAGCAGCAGGCCGCTAAGGCTGTAAATCATCGCCGCGCCGCCGACCGCTCCCAGTCCTTCGCTGACGCCGCGAATCAATCCGACCATCGTGCTCCATAAGATAATGGCGGCGAAGCCGATGGTCGTGGCTCTCTTTTTCTCCATGCTTTTCCTGATGGTTACGCAAATGCAGCCGGCATATATATCATCTTTTTATCGGTGAGGGGCGAAATTTTCCGCCGTTGCTAACCCTTAGGGATTAGCGAAAATGGCCAGGGCTGGCGATTAAGGGGGCGAAGGTTTTCCTCCTTGATTTGACGCAAATTTTCCCGGGATTTTGCTGTTAGTTTCCTCCGCGCGATGAATCAACATCCTGCATGGAGGAATGCAATGGACGTCAGCCGCAGAAAGTTCTTTAAGATCTGCGCAGGCGGTATGGCCGGAACTACCGCCGCCGCCCTGGGCTTTGCCCCTAAAATGGCGCTGGCTCAGGCACGCAATTTCAAATTGCTGCGTGCGAAAGAGATCCGCAACACCTGCACTTACTGCTCCGTGGGCTGCGGGCTATTAATGTATAGCCTCGGCGACGGTGCGAAAAACGCCAAAGAAGCGATCTACCATATCGAAGGGGACCCGGACCATCCGGTGAGCCGCGGCGCGCTGTGCCCGAAAGGGGCAGGCCTGCTGGACTATGTCCACAGCGAAAACCGTCTGCGTTATCCGCAATACCGCGCCCCGGGCTCGGATAAATGGCAGCGCATCTCCTGGGATGAAGCCTTTAACCGCATCGCCCGACTGATGAAAGCCGACCGCGACGCCAACTTTATTGAAAAGAATGAACAGGGCGTGACGGTTAACCGCTGGCTTTCCACCGGCATGCTGTGCGCCTCGGCGGCAAGCAATGAGACCGGCATGCTAACGCAAAAATTTGTGCGATCGCTGGGTATGCTGGCGGTAGACAACCAGGCGCGCGTCTGACACGGACCAACGGTAGCAAGTCTTGCTCCAACATTTGGTCGCGGTGCGATGACCAACCACTGGGTGGATATCAAAAACGCCAACGTCGTGGTGGTGATGGGCGGTAACGCCGCCGAAGCCCATCCGGTGGGTTTCCGCTGGGCGATGGAGGCGAAAAACAATAACGACGCCACGCTGATCGTCGTCGACCCGCGCTTTACGCGTACCGCGTCGGTGGCCGATATCTATGCGCCGATTCGTTCCGGTACCGACATTACCTTCCTGTCGGGCGTGCTGCTGTACCTGATCGAAAACAATAAGATCAATGCCGAGTACGTTAAGCATTACACCAATGCCAGCCTGCTGGTGCGGGATGATTTTGCCTTCGAAGAGGGGCTGTTCAGCGGCTACGATGCGGAAAAACGCCAGTACGATAAATCGTCCTGGAACTACCAGTTCGATGAAAACGGCTACGCCAAACGCGATGAAACGCTCACCCACCCGCGCTGCGTGTGGAATCTGCTGAAGCAGCACGTTTCCCGCTACACGCCCGAGGTGGTCGAAAACATCTGCGGTACGCCGAAAGCGGACTTCCTTAAAGTGTGCGACGTGCTGGCCTCAACCAGCGCCGCGGACCGCACCACCACCTTCCTGTATGCCCTGGGCTGGACGCAGCACACCGTCGGCGCGCAGAACATCCGCACCATGGCGATGATCCAGCTGCTGCTCGGCAATATGGGGATGGCCGGCGGCGGCGTCAACGCCCTGCGCGGCCACTCTAATATTCAGGGGCTGACCGATTTGGGCCTGCTGTCGACCAGTCTGCCGGGCTATTTGACGCTGCCATCGGACAAACAGACCGATCTGCAAAGCTACCTCAGCGCCAACACGCCGAAGGCGACCCTGCCCGAGCAGGTGAACTACTGGAGCAACTACCCGAAATTCTTCGTTAGCCTGATGAAATCCTTCTACGGCGAGGCGGCGCAAAAAGAGAACGACTGGGGCTTTGAGTGGTTACCGAAGTGGGACCAGGCTTACGACGTTATCAAATACTTCAATATGATGGATAACGGCAACGTCACCGGCTATATCTGCCAGGGCTTTAACCCGGTTGCCTCCTTCCCGGATAAAAACAAAGTGGTTCGCAGCCTCAGCAAGCTGAAATATATGGTGGTTATCGACCCGCTGGTGACCGAAACCTCGACCTTCTGGCAGAACCACGGCGAGTCTAATGATGTCGACCCGTCGGCGATTCAGACCGAAGTCTTCCGTCTGCCGTCGACCTGCTTTGCCGAAGAGGACGGTTCGATCGCCAACTCCGGCCGTTGGCTGCAGTGGCACTGGAAAGGTCAGGATGCCCCAGGTGAAGCGCGCAATGATGGCGAAATCCTTGCCGGGATTTACCATCGCCTGCGCGAACTGTACCGCACCGAAGGCGGGAAGGGCGCGGAACCCCTGCTGAAGATGAGCTGGCGCTACAAGCAGCCGGACCATCCGGAATCGGAAGAAGTGGCAAAAGAGAACAACGGCTACGCGCTGGCGGATCTCTACGATCAAAATGGCACTTTGCTGGCGAAAAAAGGCCAACTGCTTAATAGCTTCGCGCTGCTGCGCGATGACGGCAGCACCGCGTCGTCTTGCTGGATCTATACCGGCAGCTGGACCGAGCAGGGTAACCAGATGGCGAATCGTGATAACGCCGATCCTTCGGGCCTGGGCAATACGCTGGGATGGGCCTGGGCGTGGCCGCTCAATCGTCGGGTGCTGTACAACCGCGCTTCGGCCGATATCAACGGCAAGCCCTGGGATGCGAAGCGGATGCTGATCCAGTGGAACGGCAGCAAGTGGGTCGGGAATGATATTCCGGACTTCAATACCGCGCCGCCAGGGAGCAACACCGGGCCGTTTATCATGCAGCAGGAGGGGTTGGGTCGCCTGTTTGCGCTCGATAAACTGGCGGAAGGGCCGTTCCCGGAGCACTACGAGCCGATGGAAACCCCGCTTGGCACTAACCCGCTGCACCCGAAAGTGGTCTCCAGCCCGGTGGTGCGGTTGTATGAAGAGGACGCCATTCGCTTAGGTAAGAAGGATAAATTCCCGTATGTCGGGACCACCTATCGTCTGACCGAGCATTTCCACACCTGGACCAAGCATGCGTTGCTCAATTCCATCGCGCAGCCGGAACAGTTTGTCGAAATCAGCGAAGGGCTGGCGAAAAGCAAAGGCATCGCTAACGGCGATTGGGTGAAAGTCAGCAGCAAGCGCGGCTTCATTCGCGCGGTTGCCGTGGTGACTCGCCGACTGCGCACGCTGAACGTCAACGGCCAGCAGGTGGAGACCGTCGGGATCCCGCTGCACTGGGGTTTTGAAGGCGTGGCCCGTAAAGGCTACATCGCCAACACCCTGACGCCTAACGTTGGCGATTCCAACTCGCAAACGCCGGAATACAAGGCGTTCCTGGTCAACATCGAGAAAGCGTAAGGAGCGATTCAATGGCGATGGAAACCCAAGACATTATTAAACGCTCCGCGACCAACCCGATCACCCCCGCGCCGCGCGCGCGGGACTATAAAGCGGAAGTCGCCAAGCTTATCGATGTCTCCTCCTGCGTGGGCTGTAAAGCCTGCCAGGTGGCCTGTTCCGAGTGGAATGACATCCGCGATGACGTGGGGCACTGCGTCGGGGTGTACGACAACCCGGCGGATCTCAGCGCCAAATCCTGGACGGTAATGCGTTTTAGCGAGACCGAACAGAACGGCAAACTGGAGTGGCTTATCCGCAAGGATGGCTGTATGCACTGCGCAGAGCCGGGCTGCCTGAAGGCCTGCCCATCCGCCGGGGCGATTATTCAGTACGCCAACGGCATCGTCGATTTCCAGCAGGAAAACTGCATCGGCTGCGGCTACTGCATTGCGGGGTGTCCGTTTAACGTCCCGCGCCTCAATAAAGAGGATAACCGGGTCTATAAATGCACCCTGTGCGTGGATCGGGTCAGCGTCGGCCAGGAACCGGCCTGCGTGAAAACCTGTCCTACCGGCGCGATCCACTTCGGTACGAAGAAAGAGATGCTGGAGGTGGCCGAGGAGCGGGTGGCTAAGCTTAAAAAACGCGGTTATGCCAACGCCGGGATTTACAACCCGCCGGGCGTCGGCGGAACCCACGTGATGTACGTCCTGCATCATGCCGACCAGCCGGAGCTGTATCACAAGCTGCCGAAGGAACCGCAGATCGATACCAGTATCAGTCTGTGGAAGGGGGCGCTGAAACCGCTGGCGGCGGCGGGCTTTATCGCCACCTTCGCCGGGCTGATTTACCACTACATCGGTATCGGGCCGAACAAGGAAGTTGACGACGACGAGGAGAAGCATGATGAGTAAATCGAAGATGATTGTGCGCACAACGTTTATCGATCGCGCCTGTCACTGGACGGTGGTTATCTGTTTCTTCCTCGTGGCGCTGTCGGGAATATCGTTCTTCTTTCCGACGCTACAGTGGCTAACGGAAACCTTCGGCACGCCGCAGATGGGGCGTATTCTGCACCCGTTCTTTGGGGTGCTGATTTTTGTCGCGCTGATGTTTATGTTCGTGCGCTTTGTCCACCATAACATCCCTGATAAACAGGATATTCCGTGGCTGAAAGGCATCGTCGAGGTGCTGAAAGGCAACGAGCATAAGGTGGCGCGCGTCGGTAAGTATAACGCCGGGCAGAAGATGATGTTCTGGACCATCATGAGCATGATATTTGTGCTGCTGGTGACCGGGGTGATTATCTGGCGCCCATATTTCGCGGAATATTTCCCGATGCAGGTGATTCGCTATAGCCTGCTGATTCATGCGACGTCGGCCATCATTCTGATCCACGCCATCCTTATCCATATGTATATGGCGTTCTGGGTGAAGGGGTCGATTAAAGGCATGATCGAAGGCAAGGTGAGCCGCCGCTGGGCGAAGAAACACCACCCGCGCTGGTATCGCGATGTCGAACGCCTGGAGGCGATGAAAGAGAATCGTGAAGGGATGAAGTAAGCCTTCACGGCGCGAAACCCGCTCCGGAGATGTCGGAGCGGGTTCCCGGCAGTCAGCAGTTCGTGATAAGTGTATCGATTGAATCGATAACGCCCTGGCGCGCATGACTCAGATTGCAGACGAAATCCTGTGGCGGGATCCGTTTATTATTTAAGTTACTGCTCATTGGCGTACAAAGTAAAAAGCTGTCAAATTCTATATTTATCCTTGGTACGGCATGCTGATGCCAGCGTGGTAACTGTTGTGGTCGCATTAAAGGAATAATGACTCTCGTGGCCAGGTCTGTATAATAATCATTCTGCACGATCATATAATATGGCAGGGTTTTATTTGTCTGAGCAGAACAATTTCGATAAACATTGAATTGTTCAAGCATCATAGCACCCTGAAAAATTCATCATCAGTAAGAGTGCCTCCTTTTGTAATAAATTCATTCATTGCGGCAATGAATTCCTTGTGCTGTCGCTGTTTATCCGCTTCTCGTAAATCCTTACCTGGCTGTTCTGACGCCTTCTGGACGGGTACGTCAGTGGGTCTTTTACGTAGCGTATTACTTTTCATCATAGGCTCCTTGCGGTTGGTTCTGTGATTATTGACTTTACCCACTAAAAAATAAATACCAGCAGTAAGTTTAATATTTATTTTGCGAGACAGCTTCCAGAGGGAAGTAACAGCCTGAAATATTCATGGTTATAGTAATAAACCTGGCGCTGGCATTAACCAGCGCGACGGGAAATAATCAAAACTTCTCCGGAATAAAGCGGAAAGGAAAATTAGTCTGTTTCATTTTGCCAATTTTGCGCTTCGGCAGCGTCACAGGCTCCACCGGTAAAGCTTCATAGGGGATCTGCGACAGCAGATGGGTGATGATATTCAGACGCACGCGCTTTTTATCCTCCGAGCGGGCGACGAACCACGGCGCCCAGGCGGTATCGGTGGCGGCGAACATGGCGTCGCGGGCAGCGGTATATTCATCCCAGCGGTTGAAAGACTTAATGTCCATCGGCGAGAGCTTCCAGATTTTACGCCCGTCGTCGATGCGATCCCGCAGACGGCGCTCCTGTTCCTGCGGAGAGACCTCCAGCCAGTACTTGAGCAGAATAATGCCCGATTCGACCATGCCGCGCTCCACCATCGGCGCGCCGTCGAGGAACTTCTGCACCTCCTCCGGCGTACAAAAGCCCATCACCCGTTCGACGCCGGCGCGGTTATACCAGCTGCGATCGAAAATCACGATTTCGCCGGCCGCCGGGAGATGCTTGATATAGCGCTGAAAGTAGAGCTGGCTTTTTTCGCGCTCGGTGGGCGAGGGTAAGGCGACGACCCGAAAGATACGCGGGCTGACGCGCTCGGTGATGGCCTTAATGGTGCCGCCTTTCCCGGCGCCGTCCCGGCCTTCAAAGACAATGCACACTTTCAGTCCCTTGTGCACTACCCAGCGCTGCAGTTTCACCAGCTCAACGTGGAGTTTGCGCAGCGCTTTCTCGTACGCTTTGTTGTCGAGCGGCGCGATTTTTGTCGCCGTGTCGACCGGATTACCGCTTTTCTTGTTGCCCATCGCCATGCTCCGTGTTGCCGAGGTATCCCTTTGAAGTGTAATCCTCCCCCGGCGAGGCGGTGGAAAATTATTCGCCGGGTTTTCCCGCCAGGATGACTTCCAGTCCCACCCGCTGCCCCCACGACAGCTCCAGGGTGTTACCGTCCGGGTCGGCAAAGAAAGCGAAATAGCCCACCGGATCGCCCAGCTGCTCCGGCTCCCGGCGTAAAACACCTTCCCGCCGTGCGAGGGCCACTTTCTCATCGATCTCGGCCTGGGTGGCGCAGGCGACGCCGAGATGGCCGAACGGTCCCAGCGGCGTATCGGCCGGATCGTCACTTTGCACCAGCACCAGGGCGAAAGGCCGGGTGCGGTCGCTGAGCCATGCCACTTTCCGCGCCGAGGGGAGGTCGGGCTCGCGCTGGTGAATGACGGTCATCGCGGTATAGCGGGTATAAAAATCGATGCTGCTGGCCAGACAGCGGACGGTAAAGGCGACATGAGTAAAACCGACATCAACACTTTGCATGGATAATTCTCCCAAGGTGAACGATGTTTTGACTTTACAACCTCAAGTTAACTTGAGATCAATGAGGTGTTTATCTCTTTGAGCTCACTGATTTTGATAGGGGATTGTTTCTACGAAACCACGCCGCCGGTATGCCACGCGGCTGGGGAACATGAACGAATCAGGCTGTTGTATGGAGGAAACTGCCGTCGGGCGTTTTTAGCTGGTGTGTCGGGGCGGGATAGTAAATAATGCCGGCCGGCTCTCAATACCCCTATAAGATGTATGAAAAAAACGATTTTTTCACTGGCGCTGGGCACCTTTGGACTTGGCATGGCGGAGTTTGGCATTATGGGCGTGCTGCCGGATATGGCGCACGATGTCGGAATATCCATTCCCGCCGCCGGCAATATGATTGCCTGGTATGCCTTCGGCGTGGTGATCGGCGCGCCGATCATGGCGCTGCTCTCCAGCCGGTTTTCCCTGAAATCGGTGATGCTGTTCCTGGCTGGCCTGTGTATTCTCGGCAATACCCTGTTTACCTTCTCCAGTAGCTACGCCATGCTGGCGCTTGGCCGGCTGGTTTCCGGGTTTCCCCACGGGGCGTTCTTTGGCGTCGGCGCGATTATCCTGTCGAAAATCGCGCCCCCGGGGAAGGTGACCGCCGCGGTGGCGGGGATGATTGGCGGCATGACGATCGCTAACCTGGTCGGCGTCCCGGGTGGCACCTGGCTTGGGCATCACTTCAGCTGGCGCTATACCTTTGCGCTTATCGCGGTATTTAACGTGGCGGTATTTCTGGCGATCTTCTGCTGGGTGCCCACGCTTTATGACCGGGCCAGCACGCGGCTGCGCGAGCAGTTCCGTTTTCTGGCCTCCCCGGCGCCGTGGCTGATTTTCGCCGCCACCATGTTCGGTAACGCCGGCGTGTTTGCCTGGTTCAGCTATATCAAGCCCTTTATGCTCAACGTCTCCGGCTTTGCTGAAAGCAAGATGATGCTGATTATGATGCTGGCGGGGCTGGGAATGGTGGTCGGCAATCTGTTGAGCGGCAAAATTTCCGGGCGCTACAGCCCGCTGCGCATTGCGGCCATGACCGACGGGGTCATAGCCGTGACGCTGCTGCTGATCTTTGCCTTCGGTGAACACAAAGTCGCTTCGCTGGCGCTGGCGTTTCTCTGCTGCGCGGGACTATTCGCCCTGTCAGCGCCGCTGCAGATCCTACTGCTGCAGAACGCCAAAGGCGGCGAGATGCTGGGGGCGGCCGGGGGACAGATCGCCTTTAACCTCGGCAGCGCCATCGGCGCCTTCTGCGGCGGAATGATGATCGCCCAGGGCTTTGGCTGGAACAGCGTGGCGCTCCCCGCCGCCGCGCTGTCGTTTCTGGCGATGAGCGCCTTGCTCATCTATGGCTGTCATCAGCGGCGACAAGCTTACTAACGACGCCTACTCACGCCAGGGTTCGCCCAGGGTCAGCATCAGGCGGTTGGCCCAGGCGAAAAAGGCCGCGGACTGCAGCAGATCCAGCTGGGCCAGAGTATCTAAGCCCTGCTCATCAAGCGCCGCCAGATGATCGGCGTTTAACGCGGGTGGCGTCACCGATAGCGCGGCGGCGGCGTCGATTTCCGCCTGCCAGCGCGGCGATTGCCCGTCGCGCAGATCCTCTCCCGGCGTCACCGCCAGCAGCGTGTCGACGGCGGTCTCGTCCTTCGCCAGCTGCGCCGCTTTGCGGGCATGCACCGAGGCGCAGTAGATACAGCCGTTGATTTTACTGGCGACCGTGGCGGCCAGCTCGCGATCGGCGCGCGGCAATCCTCCCGCGGTATAGAAAATGCCCCTATCGGTCAGGGTCCGCTGCTCCAGCACCGGCTGGTTGCGCGCCAGCAGGCGAAAGTAGGGGGAGTCGCTATGGCCATATTTGGCCAGAATCGCCTGTTCTTCAGCGTTGAATTCCGCCAGCGGTTTATCGGCCAGCCAGGGTTCCCAGTGCAGCTCGTCGCGGGTGAAGCGAACCGGGGCCGCTTTGCCGCTCTGCGCGTACGGGGTGGTATGCCAGTATCCGGCGACCAGCGGCGTATCTGCGCTGACGATGGGCTTATGGTTGAGCGCCCGCAGGCCCAGCAGCAGTCGGCTCTGGAAGCTGACAAAGGCTACCAGCTGCGCCAGGGTGACGATGCCCCGCAGGCTCCAGCCCGCGCCGGTTAAGGTGTGCAGCGCGCCGGGAGTGGCTTCAACGGGGGTGAAGGTGAGCAGGCGGGCAAAGGCCAGCGCCGGGACCAGACGATCGGTGGTCGGATCGGCGAGGCCGAAACCGGCATAGTGCGCCGCCAGCGCGTCCGCCTGGTGCAGTTTTGCCACCTTCGCGGCCACCGCGAAGCGTTCATCAAGAGGAAAGTCAGCGTCCTGCTGGCGGAACAGCACTTCATAACTTCCCTGGGCGTGACGGGTGGCGGCATCGCGGACGGCGCGCGCCTGATCGAGCGGGGAACCGGGGGCGATCTCCGCCAGTTCGGCCAGAATATCCTGACTCAGCGTCATGGGGACTCCTTATCTGATGTGGGGGGCAATATGCTGAGCGATCAGCTCAATGGAACGCAGCGTATCCCGGTGCGAAGGCTCGACTGAGTGCACCTGAAACGAAATATCGGTGGCGCGGGCCAGCACGCTGTCCTGCGCCAGGGAGGCAATAACATGCTCAGGATCGCCAACGTGGGCATCCAGCTGTTGCAGATAGTCGGTGACACTGTCACCTTCTATCGTATGACCCGCCGCCCGGTGCTGAGTCGCCTGCTTGCGCAGACCGGGCTCGGCGACCTGCAGGGCGTGGGCGTGACTGTCGGCGACGAAGGCGGTGCGCGAGGCGAGGATCCGCGGCGCAACGCCGTCCGGTAGCGCCGACAGGTAGGCGTCGATGATCGGGTTCTGAATGGCGTCCAGCGGCAGACGTGGCTCGCCGGGCGGCCGTGGCTGGGTGCGGGACAGCATCAGCCCGTGTCCCGCCTGACCGGCGCGGATGGCGCCCTCCGCCGAGAAGGTGGCGATCCAGATACGCTCCGCCAACTGCGGCGCCGGCGGATAGAGACGGTTGTCCGGGTGGCTCAGCGTGTCGCCGCGCCAGGCGCTATGGATCAGGTGCAGATGGTCGGCAAACGCCGCCCCGCGCTGCTCGCTGGTCAGGCCGAAGGGCAGAAACGAGGTTGGCGTGCCGCCGGAGCCAAACCCCACCTCCAGACGTCCGTCGGTGAGTAAATCCAGTACCGCTGCGTCTTCGGCGACGCGCAGCGGATTTTCCATCGGCAGAGTGATAATCGCCGTGCCGAGACGGATCCGGTCGGTCTGTGCCGCGACGTGGGCGAGAAACACCAGCGGTGAAGGCAGGCCGCCTTCCTGTTCATGAAAATGGTGCTGGGCAATCCATGCGCTGTCGAAGCCCAAACGCTCCGCGTGGCGGATCTGTTCGGCCGCCAGCCGGTAGCGCGTTTGCGCGGAGCCCTGATCGAGCAGACGGGTAAAAAAACCGAGGCGTTTTGGCATTATGCGTTCTCCGTGTGGGCCTGTGCTAAGCGGGAGGAAACCTGGGGAATGGCGGCGATCAGTTCGCGGGTGTAGGCCTGCTGCGGGGCGGCGAACAGGCGGTTTACGTCGCCATGCTCCACCACCTGGCCGGCGCGCAGCACCGTGACGCTGTCGGCGATCCGCCTGACCGTCGCCAGATCGTGGGTAATGAACAGGTAGCTCAGACCCAGCTGCTGCTGTAGCTGCTGCAGCAGGGCGAGGATCTGCGCCTGAACGGTGACGTCGAGCGCCGAAGTCGCTTCGTCAAGGACCAGTATCGCCGGCTCGAGGATCAGCGCCCGGGCAATCGCCACCCGCTGGCGCTGGCCGCCGGAAAGCTCCCGCGGCGTACGCGACAGCAGCTCGGGGGCCAGGGCCACCCGGGCGGCAACGCTCTCCACACGCTGGCGACGCGTCGCCGCGCTGAGGCGCTCAAAGTTTTTTAACGGCTCTTCGATAATCGCAAACAGCGTCTGGCGCGGGTCGAGCGAAGCGAAGGGGTTCTGGTAGACAAACTGGATCTTGCGCCGCAGCTGACGCTGTGCCTCGCGGCTGAGATGCCCGGCGTCGATACCGTCGATGATGACCTGTCCGGCATCGGCGCGCTCAAAGCCCAGCAGGATCCGCGCCAGGGTGGTTTTCCCGGAGCCGGATTCGCCCACCAGCGCATGGGTGCTGCCGCGTCTGACTTCAAAGCTGACGCTGTCGAGCGCCTGCAGCGCCTGTTTGCCCAGCGAGAAGCGTTTGCTGATCCCCTCCACGCGAATGGCCGGCGTGGCCAGCGGCCGGTGACGAGCCGCCGCCAGCCCCAACGGCGCATCCAGCAGGTCGTGGAGCAGCTGGCGGGTGTAAGGATGCTGTGGACGCTGGACAATCGTCTCGGTGGCGCCTTGTTCCTGAATCTCTCCCTGGCGAAACACCATGATCCGGTCGGCGCGTTCAGCGGCCAGCGCCAGATCGTGGGTGACAAACAGCACGGCGGTACCCGACTCGCGACGCAGGATATCGAGCAGGTCGAGAATGCGCTTCTGCACCGTGACGTCGAGGGCGCTGGTGGGCTCGTCAGCAATAATCAGATCCGGCTGCAGGGCAATGGCGATGGCTATCAGCACCCGCTGTTTCATCCCGCCAGACAGCTGATGCGGATACTGGTCAAAACGCTGTTCCGGGTGGCTTAGACCGACTTTAGCGAGCAGGTTAAGGGCCTGCTGTCGGCGCTCAGCGGCGGAGAGGGACTGATGCAGCCGCAGGATCTCTTCCACCTGCTGACCAATGGTTTTTACCGGGTTGAGCGAATTACCGGGATCCTGCGGGACCAGGCTGATGCTCACTCCGCGCAGGCGGTTCAGGCGTTTATCCGACCAGTCGCTAATCACTTCGCCATTGAGGACAATCCGCCCGGCATCCCGGCGGGCATTATCCGCCAGCAGGCCGATAATGGCCTGCGCGGTGGTGGTTTTCCCCGAGCCGGATTCTCCGACGAAGGCCAGCATTTCGCCGCGCTGGATGGAAAAGCTGATGTTGTGCACCACCTCGCGCCATTCGCCCCGCGAGCGGTAGCTGATGCGTAGATCTTCAACGGACAGAACGGTCATGGGCGTACTCCACTCCACTGGCGGCTAAGACGATTGGCGGCAAGGACCACGGCGACCACGGCGAGGCCGGGGAAGGTGGTCAGCCACCAGGCGGTTGACAGGTAATTGCGACCTTCGGCGATCAGTAGTCCCCACTCCGGGACCGGCGGCGGAGTGCCGTAGCCGAGGAAGCTGAGGGTGGCCAGGGCCAACATCGCCTGACCGAACTGCAGCGTCGCGAAAGCAAGCACCGCAGTGAGCGAGTTGGGCAGAATATGGCGCCAGAAGACGGCGAAAAAAGTGCCGCCGCTGCCCCGGGCCGCCTCGACGTAATCGCTGTGGCGCACGCGCACCACTTCTGCTCGCGCCAGGCGCGCGAAGCTGGCGATAGCCGCGACGCCAACCGCCACCGCCGCATTTACCGTGCCGAAACCCAGCAGAATAATCACCGTGAGCTGCAGCAGCAGGGAGGGGATGGCCAGCAGGACATCGACCAGGCGCATGATGGTGGATTCCACGCGTCCGGCCAGCGCCCCGGCGAGGGCGCCAAGGGTGGTACCCACCACCAGGCCGATGGCGACGGCGATCAGCGCCGCCGACAGGGAATGCACCGCGCCGTAAACCACCCGCGTCCACAGGTCGCGCCCCAGCTGGTCGGTACCCAGCCAGTAGTGCGCCTGCGGCGCCAGGCGCTGAGCGCCGGGGATCCCCTCCAGCGGGTTAGCGGAGGTAAACCACTGTGGGGCAATGGCCATTAACAGGGCGGCGATCATCACCGCCCACGCCAGCCACAGGCCAGGCTGCAGGCGCACTCTACGCCACTCCGGGCGGCGGCGAACCGCGATGGTATAGTCGACCAGGCTCATTTTGCACCTCCGGTCTGTAAATGGAGTCGGGGATCCAGTCGCGGCATGACCAGGTCGACCAGCAGGTTGATCAGGACGAAACCGAGGGCGGAGATCATCACCACCGCCTGTAGTACGGCGATATCCTGGTTATTGACCGCCTGCTGGGTCAGCTGGCCGAGGCCGCTGCGGCCGAAGACGGTCTCGGTGATCAGCGCCCCGGCAATCAGTTCGCCGAGCAGCAGCCCGGCAATATTCAGCGCCGGCAGCAGGGCATTCCCCATCACATGGCGCCAGAGGACGCCCGTTTCGCTCATGCCCTTGGCGCGGGCGACCGCGACGAAGGGCTGAACCGCCACCTGATCCATGCTGCGCATCAGGATCTGCGCCAGCGGGGCGGAAATGGGCAGCGCGACGGCGATAACCGGTAAAATCAGTCCTTCCAGTGGGCCGGGGTTGATTACCGGGATCCAGCGCAACTGAAACGAGAAGAGCTGGATCAGGGCGATACCCAACCAAAAGGTAGGTAGAGAGATAAACAACACCGGTAGCGACTGCAGAAAATTGCTCAGCCAGCGCAGCCCCGGCAGCCGCGAGGCGAAAGCGAGGGCGAACGCCAGCGCCACGGCCAGCAGGAAGGCCGGCAGCGCGAGGCTTAAGGTATCCGGCAGGTTGCTGGCAATCAGACTGCTGACCGCCAGACCCGCCTGCAGGGAATAGCCGAAGTCGCCGTGCAGCATCGCCAGCAGCGTGTGCAGGTACTGGCGCCACAGCGGGCTATCGGCGCCGTAGGCCAGCCGCATCTCCGCAATTTGCGCCGGGCTCAGGCCGAGGTCCGGGTTCTGAAACTTGATCAGCACCGCATCCCCCGGCAGGACCTGCAGCAGGAAAAAGGTGAGGGTAAAGGCCGCCCACAGGACCAGCAGCCCCTGGCCGAATCGTCGCAGAAGATAAGCGCTCATAACCGGCCTCTTAGTGCTTGTCCAGCCACGCGCCGTAGAACGACGGACGACCGACGGCCTCGAAGCTGACGCCTTTGACCCACGGCGCGCCGGCGAACACCTGCGGCTCTTCGAAAATAGGGATCACATAGGCGTTATCGATCAGATAGCGCTGGGCGTCACCGGTTAACTGCAAGCGCTGCTGCGGCTCTACCGCCGCGGAGATGCCGGTCAGCAGGTCATTGAGCTTATCATCGCGGAAGCGCTGCACTTTATCGCTGGAGCCGCCTTTCTGCAGCAGCGCATCGCGGTTGTTGGGGAAGAACATACTTTTCACCACATCCGGGTCGGCGCGGCCCACTTCTGAGACGGTGAGCGGGGTTTTCTGCGGGTCGAGGTTATCCAGCGTACGGCTACCGGCATCCCCGGCTTTGACCGTCAACGCCACACCCACCTGGCGCCACTGCTGGGCGATCAGCTGCAGCACTTCCTTATTTTGCGGCTGCGGCAGCGACTCATAGACGGTCAGCGCCAGCCGCTGACCGTCTTTGCTGCGAATACCGTCGGCGGCGGGCTTCCAGCCGGCGTCATCCAGCAACTGCCGGGCTTTGGCCTGGTCGAAGGTGAGTTTATCGCTGAGATTGACATAGCCGGCGGCAGAGCTGGCCAGCACGGAGGTGGCTTGCGGGTAGTTAGCGGAGAACAGCGTCTCCACCACCTGCCTGGCGTTGGTGGCATGGAGCAGGGCCTGACGCACCCGCAGGTCGGCGACCAGTGGGTTATCCGGGCGGAAGCTCAGGCTGTCGTTGACCCCGCGGGTAGGGGCAGCGTAGATCTTAAATCCCTGATCGGTAGCCTGCTTTTCATCGTAGGCCTGCACCTGGCGAATAAAGCCCGCCTGACCTGCCAGCAGCGCGCCGATACGCACGCTGTCTTCCGGCGTCACAATATAGGTGATGCCGTCGAGGTTAGCGGGCCCCTGCTGGGCAATGTTTTTCGGCCCCCACTGGTAATCCTTGCGCGCCACCAGCGTCAGCTCGCGGCCTGGTTTTTCATCCTGCACGACGAAGGGGCCGGAGCCGATAATATGTCGGGCATCGCCCAGCTCTTCAAAATTACGCTGCAGGGTGCTGAGAGATACCAGACCGGAGCCGATGGTGGCGGTTCCCTGCAGGAAGCCCGGCGACGGCTTGTTGAAGTAGAATTTTACCGTCAGCGGGTCGATCACTTCGCTGCGCTGGTAGTTATTGATGACCTCCGAGACGGGCAGACGATGGGCTTTATCTCCCAGACCATAGGTATCGAAGTTTTTGGCGACGGCGGCGGCGTCCAGCGGTGTGCCATCTGAGAAAGTGACCCCTTTGCGCAGGTGGAAGGTGTACTCGGTTTTATCGGCGTTGCTGGTCCAGCTCTCGGCGATCCACGGCTCAATCTCCAGCGTTTTGGGATTCTGCCAGGTGAGCTTGTCGGTTATCTGATTGAGAATCCCGCCATTCGGGTAAAAGCCGCCGGCGGGCGGATAGAGATTGGTGTGCGGTTGCTGCTCCAGATAAATTAAGGTGCCGCCTTTAACCGGCGTGTCGGCGGCCCAGACGGAAAAGGCGCCGGTGAGAAACAGCGCGGCCAGCGCGGGCAGGCGAAAATGACGATGCATGGTGAATTCCTTTGTTATCTATTGTGTTGCCATCATCGGGCGCGGCTAAAAACAAAGGAACCAAGGAATTGCGCTAAGCATTTGCGGAAATTGCATTTACTTCCCGGGTTGGGAAGCGAGAGGACGTGCCAGGGGGATCGCCTCTCCCGGACGGGAGAGGCGCGGGTGATTAGCTACGCAGATCGATAACCATACGGCCGCGGATCTGACCTTGCTCCATCTCTTTGAAGATAGCATTGATATCTTCCAGCGGACGCAGGGTGACTTTCGGCACCACTTTGCCTTCGGCGGCAAACTGGAAGGCTTCCACCAGATCCTGACGGGTGCCGACCAGCGAACCGACCACCTCGATGCCGTCCAGCACCAGACGCGGAATATCGAGGCTCATCGCCTCCGGCGGCAGGCCCACCGCAACCACGCGGCCACCGGCGCGAACGGCATCCACCGCCGAGTTAAAGGCCGCTTTAGCCACCGCGGTTACTACCGCAGCGTGGGCGCCGCCGGTTTTTTCCTGAATCACTTTCGCCGCATCTTCATTGCGGGAGTTGATGGTCAGGTCGGCGCCCATCGAGGCCGCCAGCTCCAGCTGTCCGTCGTTGACGTCGATAGCGATCACTTTGGCGTTAAAGACATTCTTCGCATACTGCAGCGCGAGGTTACCCAACCCGCCGAGGCCGTAGATGGCGATCCACTGGCCCGGTTTGATGTGGGAGACCTTGACCGCTTTGTAGGTGGTGACGCCCGCGCAGGTGATGCTGCTGGCGGCGGCGGAGTCGAGGCCGTCCGGAACTTTTACCGCGTAGTTGGCGGTGACGATGCACTCTTCCGCCATGCCGCCATCGACGGTATAGCCGGCGTTTTTCACCGAGCGGCAGAGCGTCTCGTTGCCGCTGTTACAGTAATCGCAGTGGCCGCAGCCTTCGAAGAACCACGCCACGCTGGCGCGGTCGCCCGGCTTCAGGGAGGTGACGCCCGGGCCGACTTTTTGTACCACCCCGATCCCTTCATGGCCGAGAATGACGCCGGTTTTATCGCCAAAATCGCCGTTTTTCACGTGCAGGTCAGTATGACACACGCCGCAGCATTCCATTTTCAACAGCGCTTCGCCGTATTCCAGCGGGCGCAGCGTTTTTTCCGTGACGTTAACCTGATGGTCGTGGGTAACAACAGCTGCCTTCATGCCTGTCTCCTTGTGGGGGAATTGATTAACTTAATTAATGCAATAGTACCCAATAAGGATTAGACGCTGAGCGGTAAAATACAAGGCGCTTAGTACAGAATGTGGCTTTTTGCTACAGAGATAGCACAAAATTCAGACAACATCGCTATATTTGGTAGGTAATAATATTGACGCTGAATGGTCATGTTTTTGTCATCACTCGAATCTATTGTTTTGCGCATCAATTTCTTATAACAACAGAGTGATACAACAATGCATCTGGTAAAAACCATCCTCACCGCCGGTCTGCTTTTGTCCGCCGCCGCCCAGGCCCACAATGTGCTGGAATTTCCCCAGCCGGAAAACAACCCGGAAGAATTTTACGCCGTCACTGAGATCCCGACGGGCGGGATCATTAAGTACGAAACCGATGCTAAAACGGGGTTTATCGTCGCCGACCGCTTTCAGTCGATGCCGGTGGCCTACCCGGCGAACTACGGCTCGCTGACCCAGTCGCTGGCCGGGGATGGCGACCCGCTGGACGTGGTGTTTTATACCCGCGCGCCGATGGCCCCGGGCACGCTGATTAAGCTGCGGGCAATTGGTGTGCTGAAAATGATAGACGGCGGTGAGAAAGACGACAAAATCATCGCCGTACCGGCCAGTAAAATTGACCCGACCTACGACGACATCAAGACCATCTCCGATCTGCCGAAAATAGAACAGCAGCGGCTGGAGGCCTTCTTCCGGGTCTATAAAGAACTGCCGGAGGGGCGTAAAAAGGTCGAGCTGGCCGGCTTTAATGACGCCGCGGCCGCGAAGCAGGAGATCAAATCGGCCTGGGAGGCCTGGAAGGCGAAGAACCCGCAATAATATTCATCGCGGGCGCTGTCCGGCGCCCGCGGCATTCGCTTTCACGATCCCTATGGCGGCAAAATCACACGTCACACGTCACACGACAACGCTTATTCCACCATATTGCATCTTGACGCAGGATGAAGGCGATGGTTGTATTGTACAACCATTTCATTTTCTGGACCCGCCGCCATGCCTGATACCCCCTTAATCCAACAGATTCGTACCGCCTCGCGGTTAATGGTGCGCGAGCTGGGCTTTATGAGCACCACGCTGGCCGCCACCCATTATTCACCTTCGGCGGTGCACACCCTGCTTGAGGTATCGATGAGGGGGGAGATGACGGCCGCGCAGCTGGTCACGTTGCTGGGACTGGAAAAATCAAGCGTCAGCCGGATGGTCTCTCGTCTGCTGGCGGCTGGTGAGCTGGAGGAGCGTCCTTGCGCGGAGGATGCGCGCGCGAAATCACTCGCCCTGACGGCAAAGGGGCACGATACGGTGGCGAAAATTAACGCCTGGGGTACCCGTCAGGTGGTGGAGGCGTTAGACCATCTGGATGAGACGCAGCAGCAAACTGTCGCCACTGGACTGGCGGCCTATGCCCGGGCGCTGGCGCAGTGTCGGGATAGCGCGCTTGCGGATACGGCTCCGCAAATTTCACTGATGACCGGCTACCATCCGGGGATGATCGGCCGGATAGCCCAGATGCACGGGGAGTATTACGCCCGTCATCATGACTTTGGCGCTTTTTTTGAAGGCAAGGTCGCCAGCGGCGTAGCGGAATTTGCCACCCGGCTCTCCTCCCCGGCCAACCAGATCTGGCTGGCGATCCGCGAAGGGAAAATCGTCGGCTCGCTGGCTATCGATGGCGAGGACCTCGGCCAGCAGGAGGCGCATTTGCGCTGGTTCATTCTCGATGACAGCTGCCGGGGAACCGGCATTGGCAGGCGGCTCCTCAGCGAGGCGATGGCTTTCTGCGATAGTCGCCAGTTTAGCGCGGTGCAGCTGTGGACCTTTAAAGGGCTGGACGCGGCCCGCAAACTGTATGAATCCTTTGGCTTCACGTTAATCCGCGAATGGCAGGGGGAGCAGTGGGGAAAGGTAATGACCGAGCAGCAGTTTACCCGGTCCGGAAACACCGGCTAAGGGCGTGGCGCCTTAGCCGGTGGGGGGACATGGAGATTACGTCAGTTGGTTAAGCAGGCGGGCAATCTCCTCTTGCCACTGTGCCTGCAGTGACGGCTTTTGATGTTTTGGCTTGCGGGCCATGTCGTCAGCCAGCCACTGCTCCAGGTCAATCAGCCGCGCCAGCAGCGCCTCCTCATCATCGTCAGCCCCGGCGGGTGTACTCTGCAAAGCGAGCCGACTGTCCGGGGCGGGCGCCACGGCCTGCAGACGGGCATAGACCTCCTCCAGGCTGTGCCACTCCGTTAGCCCGGCGCTGTCAATCAGCCAGAAGCGGTTACAGCTTTCGCTAATCAGCTGGCGGTCATGACTGACCAGCAGCACGCCGCCGGGGTAATCGCGCAGCGTCTGCGCCAGCGCCGCTTTACCCTCCATATCAAGATGGTTGGTGGGTTCATCCAGCAGCAGCAGACTGTAGCGCGCCAGCGACAGGCCAACGAACAGCAGCCGCGATCGCTCGCCGCCGCTGAGGGTGCTGATCTTCTGGCTATGTCTCGCCCAGCCAAACCCGGCGGCGATCAGCGCCCGTTTACGGGTGTCCGCCGACGGGGCAAACGGCGTCAGGGCCTCGAGCAGGCTGGCCTCGTCCGGCAACTGCGCCAGCGTCTGGTCATAGTAGCCGGGGTGCAACCGGGGATGCAGGCGCAGCCCCGGGAGAGGCGATGCGTTGTTCATCTGCTGCCACAGCAGGCGCAGCAGGGACGATTTGCCGCCGCCATTACGTCCCATGATGGCCACGCGATCGCCGCTGCGCAGGCGCGCCACGCCGGTGGTGAAGAGGGATGGCTGACCCGGCGCGGGCGAGACGGGAAGGGTGTCCATCTCCAAAAGGCGGTCGGCCGGCAGGGGGTCCCCCTGTAACACCAGGCGCCACGGCGGGCCGACGCTGAGCTCGGTCTGCTCGTCTTTCAGGCGGGCGACCTGCTTCTCCATCTGTTTGGCTTTGCGGGCGAGATCTTCATTGTCATAGACCCGACCCCAGGTGGCCAGCCGCCGGGCGCTGGCGCTGACCCGGTCGATCTCTTTTTGCTCCGCCTTATGACGTAACGCGGCGCTTTCATCCTGCTCCTGCAGTGCCTGACGGGCAGCGCTGCAGGGCAAGGCGAAGCAATGTAGCGTCTGGTCACGGAGGATCCAACTCGCATTAGTTACAGCATCCAGTAAGGTGTTGTCGTGTGACACCAGTACGAAGCTCCCCTGCCAGGTTTGCAGGAAGCTTTCCAGCCACAGCAGGGTGGGCAGATCGAGATGGTTGCCCGGCTCATCCAACAAGAGCAGATCAGGCTGGCGGATCAGCGCCCGGGCCAGCAGCAGACGCGTGTGCTGGCCGCCGCTCAGGGTGGCGGTCTGCTGCTCCATCACCGCCGGGGTAAAGCCCATCTGCGCCAGCAGGCGCTCGGCCAGCCAGCGCTGTGCTTCCCGCGCGTCGGCGGGTAATGGGGCCAGCACCGCCTGCAGCAGCGACTGCGTATGCAGCGCCTCCGGCAGATGCTGTTCAACGCGGGCCATCAGACACTGACCGGCGAGCGAGACGCTGCCCGAGGTGGGCGCGAGGGTGCCCTCCAGCACCTGTAACAGGGTGCTTTTGCCGCAACCGTTATGGCCGATGAGACCGATCCGGTCGCCTTTCTTCAGGGTGAAGGAGAGGGAGTTAAACAGCGGCCCAAAAGCCGTCTCCACGTGGAGCGCATGGGCAGTTAGTAATGTACTCATAGTCAACTTACTCAAGAGTTACAGGCATGCAAATGCCTCGTCAAAACTCGCTGACGATAACCCGGTAAGCCGGAGAGAAGGGATTGC
Organism: Klebsiella sp. P1927; assembly: GCF_018204675.1. Lineage (NCBI taxonomy): Bacteria > Pseudomonadati > Pseudomonadota > Gammaproteobacteria > Enterobacterales > Enterobacteriaceae > Klebsiella > Klebsiella sp. P1927. The sequence goes on from NZ_CP073377.1 coordinate 2,236,580, forward strand.
GTGAAGGGTCTTCGCTCAAGCCATAGTTATCGCAGCACGATACCGATAACGCTTGAGCTGGCGCAATTGCCTAAGGCATGTGAAACAATAAACATTTCACAATACAGCATGGGGGGCCTCCTTTTTTATTCAGTCAGTGGATGGGTGATGGCAGTGTAGTGGGGAAAGGGAAAGCGCGCCAGTGACAAAACTGGCAGGGGCCGATACCCACCAGTTTTCGTGTTCAGTGCCATTACCGGCGAGATATTGTTGGCGCAGAAGGCTAGTGTGTTTGCTAAAACGTAATGGGAAACCAGCGGGCGTGGTCGCGGGTATATTCCGTCATCGCCTGGGGATCCTTTATCGCCTGGCAGGGAGCCTCGAGAATATTCGGATACGAATCCGGATACCAATCCTCTTCGGTCGTTAAGGTAAAAAAGCGAGACTCCCGGTGGGTTTCACAGGTATAGGCGTTTTTAATATTGTCGACTTTGCGATATCCCCTGGGATCACGATATTCGATATACACGTTGTACTCAGAGCGGGTACCCCGCCACGCGCCAGGCTCCGGTTTCTGCCAGCGTATCGTCTGGTAGTAGCGCTCCCGCTCGCCGTAGCGATAGACAGGGGTTTCCCCGCCGGGAATCACGTCGGGTCTCAGGAAGAAAAACAGCAAACCCGCCAGCAGGAGTAACACCGATGGGAGAGTGTGGGTCAGCAGCCGCGGCGCCCGACGGTTAACCAGCAGCAGCCACAGCAGCGGCGGGATCGTGCTGACGATAAAAGCAAAGAGGATTTTCGCCGGCGTATAGAGTTCATGCACAGAGACCTCGCCGGCTTTCGCCGCGTAAAACGCCTGCTTATCGCCGAAATACCAGTACTCACCGTGAAAGGCGCTGATGGCGCTCACCAGCAACAGTCCGCTAAACAGCCCCAGCCAGAGGCGTAATATCGGCTGCAAAACCATTTTTTGCTGGCTCATTTACGGCTCCTGATGGTTTTAGTGACAAGCAGCTCGTCTTCAGAGACCGTATCCAGATCGGCAATCTGACTACACTGGTTGGCAAGGACCTGCGGATCGCCGTTCGGGAACCAGCCCTCATTGAATGACAGGGTGTAAAACTGGGTATGCCGCTGCACTTCACAGCGCCAGGCGCGGCGAAGATTGTTTCTGTCGATAAGCCAGCGGGGATCTTTCGCTTCAACAAAGGTTTCATATTTTGATTGCTTAGCGGAATGACTACCTGACCGGGTTTTCATCCAGAATATGGACGCATAATAGGTATTGTGTTTACCGTACTGAATACTGGCATCCCGACCCGGGGTGACCTCCGGGTGGAGGAAAATAAATATCCCGGCGGCAATCAGTACCATCAGCGGTAATATAGGATGCTGTATCGGCCGCCAGGGGATTTTACGTACCGCCAACAGCCAGACCAGGGTAATAATAAACACGTAGAGCAGAGCGAAGAAAAATTTACTCGGTTCATAGATGACGACATCCACCAGATCGCCGGTGGCGGGCTGATACTGTTCCGCCCGCGGGGTGAGCATCCACATATCGCCGCTGAAGAGGCACATTCCGGTGATGATGGCGATACCTCCGATAAGAAACAAGACAATACGGATCAGAATCGCATTCGCTTTATTCGCGCCAAGGGTTAATTTTAGCATTTCACATTCCGTTGTGAGGGGGTGAGAAACAACTATTTTGCACAGCGGAGGGCGCGCGGCAAATGCTATCCGTTTTATATTTTTACGATGAATGTATATAGGCGGAAAAAACGTTTCTGTGGCGGGAGGTATTATTCTGACGTTATTAAAAACCGGGCCGATATGTCGACCCGGTGAGCGTGATTAAATCGAGGTGCGGCGATAATTGCGATATTCCGGTAGCCAGAAATTATCGCTGATCGCTTGCAGCAGCGCTTCAGCGGAAGTTTTCACCGCCACGCCTTGCTCCTGGGCCACCTTGCCGACCGCGAAGGCAATTGCCCGTGAGACGGTCTGGATATCCTTCAGCTCCGGCAGCACCGGACCTTCGCCGTTGTTGACCAGCGGCGAGTGCTGCGCCAGGGTTTCGCTGGCAGCCATCAGCATCTCGTCGGTGACCCGCGACGCGCCGGAGGCGATCACCCCCAGTCCAATACCCGGGAAGATATAGGAGTTATTGCACTGGGCGATGGGATACTGCTTGCCTTTCACGGTAACCGGGGAGAATGGACTGCCGGTGGCGACCAGCGCCTCGCCGTCGGTCCAGCTCAGGATATTCTGCGGCGTCGCTTCCACCCGTGAGGTTGGGTTGGAGAGCGGCATCACGATCGGCCGCGGGCAGTGCTTGTGCATCTCGCGGATAATCTCTTCCGTGAACAGTCCCGGCTGACCCGAGACGCCGATCAGGATGTTCGGCTTCACGTTGCGCACTACTTCCAGCAGGGACAGCGCCTCGCTGGTGGTATCCCAGCTCTGCAGCTGCTCACGCTTTTGCACCAGCTTGTTCTGGAACGGTAGCAGATTAGGCATGCCGTCGGTTAACAGGCCGAAGCGGTCAACCATAAACACGCGCTGGCGGGCCTCTTCTTCACTGAGTCCTTCGCGGACGATCTGGGCGATAATCTGTTCAGCGATACCGCAGCCGGCCGAACCCGCGCCGAGAAAGACGATTTTTTGCTCGCTCAGCTGGCTTCCGGCGCCGCGGCTGGCGGCGATCAGCGTCCCGACGGTCACCGCCGCGGTGCCCTGAATATCGTCGTTAAACGAGCAGATTTCATTGCGGTAGCGGTTGAGCAGCGGCATGGCGTTCTTTTGCGCAAAATCTTCAAACTGCAGCAGCACGTCCGGCCAGCGGGCCTTAATCGCCTGGATCACGTCGTCAACGAACTGATAGTACTCGTCGTCGGTAATGCGTGGGTGGCGCCAGCCCATATACAGCGGATCGTCGAGCAGCTGCTGGTTGTTTGTTCCGACGTCCAGCACGATTGGCAGGGTGTAAGCCGGGCTGATGCCGCCGCAGGTGGTGTACAGCGACAGTTTACCGATCGGGATCCCCATTCCGCCGATTCCCTGGTCGCCGAGGCCGAGAATGCGCTCGCCATCGGTGACCACAATCACTTTCACGTTGTGGTTCGGGACGTTTTGCAGGATGTCGTCAAGGTTATGGCGATTCTGGTAGGAGATAAAGACGCCGCGGGCGCGACGATAGATCTCGGAGAAACGTTCGCAGGCCGCGCCTACCGTCGGGGTATAGATAACCGGCATCATCTCTTCAAGGTGGTTGCCGATCAGGCGATAAAACAGGGTTTCGTTGGTGTCCTGGATGTTACGCAGATAAATATGTTTGTCGATTTCAGTTTTGAATCCCTGATACTGGATCCAGGCGCGTTCCGCTTGCTCTTCGATAGTTTCAACCACTTCCGGCAGCAGGCCGAGCAGATTGAAATTGCTGCGCTCTTCCATACTGAAGGCGCTTCCCTTGTTGAGCAGGGGGAATTCAAGCAGAACGGGACCCGCGTAGGGGATGTACAGGGAACGGTTTTTCTTATGGGTAAATTGCATCGCACTAACTCCTTGATCATGACCACAGTCCCGGCGCGGCGATAAGCGAAGGGCGGGTGGAAAGCAGCGGGCAGAGTATAGAGCAGAAGGTCTTCAAGCGGGTAAACAAGCAGTCAATTGCCATAAAAAAACACCATCCTGGCAACAGGACGGTGTTGTTTATCATCACTCAGGCTGAAAATTAACCACCGCGGCGTTTGCGGCCGGTAGCATGGATGTGGTTGATGGTGGTTTCTTCATCGCCTTCCAGCACCACTTTTTTCTGCCGGGAAAGCTTATAGTTCAGACCGAGAAGATGACGTGCCTGATGGTTCGATTTCATTCTGACTCCTTTATCCTGTTCTGGTTTCAAGGGCAAACCCGGTAATGACCGGATGAAATGTAACCCAAAGTCGGCCGCGCGTTTTTTGTGCGGCCACAGGTAGGGTGGTCCATTTTCTCGGTAATAGCAACCCTGGGGAGCCAGATTAAGAACAGTCCTCCTTGCGCGCCGCAGGGGTCACCACTTCATCTCACCGGTATTAACTTTGGCGCTTAACTCCAGCGAGCTGGTCTCCGCCAGGCCCGGCCACTGTGCCTCCATCGCCTTGATCACCCCGGCCGAATCCGAATGCGTCTTCAGCGCCTGCTCGAACTGCTGGAGATAAGTTTTTGTAAAGCGCACCGCGCTGTCTCCCTCCGGCGGGGTGCCGAGATAATGGCCCGGGATCACCCGCTGCGGGTGCAGGGCGATCATCTGGTCCAGCGTATTACGCCATTGCTGACGACTGGCCGGCGTCTGGGTGTCGGCGGTCCAGAGATGCATACCCCACGCCACGCCGGTGCCGCCGAGGATCGTTTTGTTCGCCCGGATCCAGACGAACGCCGCGTAGTCATGCGGCTGCATGATGGTCACTTTCTCGCCATCGATGGTAAAGCTGTTGGCCTCCAGCGCCTGCGGGACATACACCTGCGTCGGCGCGCCGTCTTTCATTTGCGGGCCCCAGTACGCCAGTTTGGCCGCTTTGGTGGCTGCAATATGTTTGACGACCTCCGGCGTGGCGACCACCTCCGCCTGCGGGAAGGCTTTTACCAGCGGCTCAAGACCAAAATAGAAATCCGGATCGCCAGAGGTGATCACAATCCGCGATAGCGGTTTGCCGTTTTTCTTGATCATCTCCACCAGCTTTTCCCCATCTTTGACGCTGAACTGCGCGTCGAAAAGTACCGCTTCATGCGGACCGGAAACGAGGGTCGAGTTGACGGCAAAAAGTCCTTTTTCCTGCGGGTTGTAAGTTTGCAGCGTCAGAGGCGCCGCGAAGACCGCGCCGCTGAACAGGGCGGTAGCAACAGCAAGGGCAGATAATTTCATGATTTATTCTCAGTAACAGGTGAATGCGTTCCATTGTACGGATTTCGCTATTTGATAAAATTCCTGAAACAAGAGATGCTGAGTTTCATAAAACGTGCAGATCAGGGGGAGTGATGGACAGGGTGATTGCTGCGCAGGTGTATCTGCGCATCTGCGAGCTGGGAAGTCTTAGCGCCGCGGCGCGGGCGCTGGGTATGTCGCGCCCGATGGTGAGCCGCTATCTGGAACAGATGGAGAGCTGGGCCGGCGCCCGGCTGATCCATCGCTCAACCCGGCGGCTGACGCTGACCCCGGCCGGGGAAAAGGTATTGCTCAAGACCCGCGGTTTGACGCGGATCGCCGATGAAATCGCCGGCGAGCGTCAGCGGGCCGATCCCAGCGGCACACTGCGCGTCGCCTGCGCGCACTTTACCGCCATGCAGCTGATCTCCCCGCTGCTACCGGACTTTCTCGCCCGCTATCCACTGCTGCGCCTGGAGCTGGATATCAATAACCATCCGGTCAGCCTGATCGGCGAGCGTATCGACGTGGCCATTCGCATTACCGACAACCCGGAAGCGGGGGCCATCGCTCGTCGCCTCGGAGTGTGCCGTTCGCTGCTCTGCGCCGCGCCGCGCTGGATGCGCCAGCATGGCCCGTTGACGACGCCCGACGATCTGCAACGACATAACTGCCTGCTATACAGCCATTTCGCCAGCCAGCACTGGCAGTTCAGCGATGCGCAGGGGCGGGAAGCGTCGGTGGCGGTGAACGGTAATCTGAGCGCAGGGATATCTTCATTGCTGCTGGAGGCGGCGGTTGCCGGGTGCGGCATTGCGATGCTTCCCGAACTGGAGGCCCGGGGCGCGATTGACAGCGGCACGCTGGAGGTGGTGCTTCCGGAGTGGACGCCAAAGGCGTTGAGCGTTTACGGCATCTATCTTTCCCGCGACTACCAACCTGACGGATTACCGCTATTTCTTGATGCGCTGCAGAGGCGTCTGGGAGAGGAGACTGGCCACGGCTGAGTCTAGGCGCTTCGTGCCCAGGCAGCACCGGCGGAAGGCAATTCCGCCGGTAGGCTGACGTTGAGCTTTATTCGTTGCCCCACTGATTAAGAAAATTAGCGATATCGTCAATGCGGTTTTCGTTAATGGCCGCCTCGCGGGCCATTTCTCGCTGCGCCTCTTCGTCAATCTCTTCGTTATTAGTTAACCGCGCAATCAGCAGTTGGAAATAGCGCGCCAGCGCATCGCGTTCTTCATCCTTTACCGGCGCAGCCGCTTCGGTCTCGTATTCGTCCACGATGTCATAAAATTTCAGGGGGATGTCATTACTCATCTGTCGTCCTCAGGGGTGGCGTCGGGGCCAGGGTTAGCGCACAGCGGCGGGCGGACATCATAGCATGCGGCCAGAGTAGCGGAGTGCAGGAAAGAAAAAATTGCCGCAACCGGGAGGCGAGGGGCCAGTATATAGCCGCAAGGGTTGGCCGGGAAAATACCGGCGCGCGCTGGCGCGCGTCGGTATGCCGGGAGGCTTAGACCACACCATCCCCGCCGTCAGAGCACCACACCTGTCCGGAGGTATATGAGCAGGCATCGGATGCCAGGGTGACATACAGCGGGGCGATCTCTACCGGTTGCCCCGGGCGCCCCATCGGCGTGTCTTTGCCAAACTGTTTCACCTTCTCGTCCGGCTGGCCGCCGCTGGATTGCAGCACCGTCCAGTAAGGGCCAGGCGCTACGGCGTTTACGCGAATGCCTCGTTTCGCCACCTGTTTAGCCAGCGATTTAGTGAAGATCGCGAGACAGGCTTTGGTCTGCGCATAATCGAGCAGGATCGGGCTGGGTTTATACGCCTGCACCGAGGTGGTATTGATAATCGCGCTTCCGGCCTGGAGGTGAGGCAGTGCGGCGCGGGTGATCCAGAACGGCGCGTAGACGTTGGTTTTGAAGGTAGCGTCGAAATCTTCGGTAGTGAGTTCCTCAAGGGTTTCACAGTATTGCTGACGCCCGGCGTTATTAACCAGGATGCTCAGACCTCCCAGCTGTTCCACCGCGTCGGCCACCAGCGACTGGCAGAAGGATTCGGAGCGAATATCACCCGGGAGGGCCACCGCGGTGCGCCCTTCGGCTTTGATCAGGGCGATAACTTCATCCGCATCCTTTTGCTCTTCGGGCAGATAGTTTATCGCGACGTCGGCGCCTTCGCGGGCAAAGGCGATCGCCACCGCACGGCCAATACCGGAGTCGCCGCCGGTAATTAACGCTTTCTTACCGGCCAGTCGCCCGGAGCCGGTGTAGCTGGTTTCACCGTGGTCCGGGGATGGCTCCATTTCCGCATCCAGACCCGGCGGGGTTTGTTCTTGCTCCGGGAACTCCGGACGTGGAGCCGTCTCTTCTGGCAACATGGAGGTGGGTAACTTCTTCATTGGCGGTTTTTCATCTTGCATAGTCATCTCCTTCAGACAGAACGGGCCAGCTCTAAGAATAGGTCAGCTTCTCCTGGCGACAGACCCTGGATGACTCGCAACATCGCAGTCAATGGCCAATCGTAGGCGTAACGGTATGCCTTAACCGACTGATCCTTGGCGTATTTCGGGGGATAGCGTTGCGTTATTATTGCTGACGTTAAATTAGGATTATTCCATCCTTAATCAAGGGCCAAGGGCTATTTTCGTAACGCGCATGATCTTTTTCTCAAGTTACGATGAAGGTGCTGCCTGAATAAACGATGAAGATGTTCATTCGCAAACCATGGTCTATAAAGTAATACCTCTTTAGGGGTAATATTCCTGGGGTTGTGTTCCGCGGGATAAAGAAATATTTATTCATTAAATCGTTTGCATTTTTTTACAAACGGCCGTTGGACGTTTCTGTTTTACCCGCCGGTGAACATAACCTACGTCAAATAAAGGAGTTGTGTGAGGTATATTTTATCTTACCGCTTCGTTAGTAAAGCTTTATTTTGTCAGTGCGCGGATGGGTATCTGAAATTAATTTGACTCCTGCAGGCATTCCTCTAGTGTTAGATATCGAGGGCGATGATTTGTAACAGGGTCATTTTCCATTTACCAACCGATATTGATCAAACCAAAGGTGAAAATTATGGCAGAGCATAGAGGCGGTTCAGGTAATTTTGCAGAAGATCGTGAGAAAGCATCCGAAGCCGGGCGTAAAGGCGGACAGCACAGCGGCGGGAACTTTAAAAATGATCCTGAACGTGCATCCGAAGCCGGTAAGAAGGGTGGTAAGAACAGTCATGGCGGCGGTCGTAAATCCGGTGACAGCTAGCGACTGATGAGCTGTGACGCCGACAAATCGGCGTTGAGACAAAACCTGTGGGCCAGATGGTCCGCAGGTTTCTGCATATTCAGGGTTTATTTATCTATAACGACATTCATTATCCGCGATGTGGGGAAACTAAAAGGTGAGGAGGAAATCGCCGCATCACTAGCAATTAAAGACGGCCGCAGCGGCAATAAATTAGCCGGACGGTAAAGACAGAAAATAACGGAACGGGACAATACGCAACGCTGTTTTCTTTTTTATGCTTAGGCAAAAGAAAGACATTTTCAGCGTAAGGTTTAGCGCCTGACGCAGCGGTCAGAGCGTCGATAAAATGGTCGCTCAATATTGTTCGGTCCTAAGGTAATAAAATGAAGTTGACGCCAGTGTTTATTAAGCGCTGTCATCTTGTCGCCGCCGTTATGTGGGTGGGTCTGGCGATACCCTCGTTAATCTGGTGGAAAGACAGCGTACTGTGGGTCATTCTCATCAGTATTTATGCCAATATTGTTGGCCATTTATCCGGATATAGCGCAGCGCGAGCTGACCAGGCGGCGGAAGAGAGTGAAGATTCCACGTCAAAATAAAAGGTTAATGATCAGAGGTGTATATGACGGATATCGAAAATTATCACAACTGGCTTCGCGATGCGCATGCCATGGAAAAACAGGCTGAGTCGCTGCTGGTGGCCACCATCAGACGCCTCGATAATGAACCGCAGTTACGCACCCGCCTTGAACAACATCTCTATGAAACCCGACGGCAATTGTCCGCCCTGCAGGATATCATCGCCCGCAACCATATTTCCCGCTCCGCGCTGAAGGATGCGATGAGCCGGGTGGCGGCGTTAGGACAGACCATTGGCATCATGCTGCCCGGTGATGAGGTTATTAAAGTGATTATCACTGCCTACGTTTTTGCCCATTTTGAGGTCGCCTGCTATACCGCTTTATTAACGGCGGCGAAAAGAGTAGGCGACCACAGCGCGATGCATACACTGGAGGGTATCCTGGCTGAAGAGAGAGGAATGGCTGATTGGCTGCTCCATTATCTGCCAGCGCTGACCGGGCAATATCTTATGGATACCGATATGCCTGGCGTTGAGGCCGGGCATTAAGCCGCCGGAGAACGCTATGGTCAAACGGCAAACCATCGCGCTCCTCGCCGCCGAGGAACAGGTTCCGCTGGTATTAACCGCCAGGCAGCAGGCGCTGGTGGACGCGGTAGCGAACAGGATGCTACCAGCGGAACGCAATCCCGTATCGCCTGTCGGCAAACCGCGCGCGAAGGCCAGGGCGGGGTCCGGATCGCGCTGAGGCGGCTGACAGGGACGGGCAGAACGCGAGGTGAGAGTGATGCAACGGGAAGAGTGGTTTCACAGAGCGGTCATCTATCAGGTTGACAGTTCGCTCTTTTATGATGCCAATGGCGATGGTTTTGGCGATCTCGCGGGCATTCGCCAAAAGCTACACTACATTCGCAGCCTCGGAGCGACGGTGCTCTGGCTGACTCCGTTCTATCTCACTCCTCTGCAGGATGATGGCTATGATATCAGCGATCATCTGCAGCCCGATCCGCGGTTCGGCACTATCGCTGACGTGATTGAGCTGATTGCCCGCGCCCGCGAGCTGGGACTGCGGGTGATCGTTGAGCTGGTGATCCAGCACACCTCCGCGCAGCACCCGTGGTTCCAGGCGGCGCGACGCGATCCCCGGTCGCCGTGGCGGCCGTATTATCTGTGGGCCGATCGGCCGCCGGAAAACGACGATCCTCCCATGTTTCCCGGCGTTGAGGAGAGCGTCTGGCGCTGGGACGAACAGGCTGGGCAATATTATCGCCACATGTTTTATCACCACGAGCCCGACCTGAATCTCGCCCATCCGCCGGTGATCGCTGAAATCGAAAACATTATCACCTTCTGGCTGCAGGCTGGGGTGTCTGGCTTTCGTCTCGATGCCGCGTCACATCTGGTCAAGCAGGCCGGAAAGGGCGACGAGACGCGCGGCTACCCGCTGCTGACCCATCTCCGGCAGGTTGTACAGCGCCTCAATCCCGATGCGATACTCCTGGGTGAAGTGGACGTCGCGGTAGAAGATTACCGTCATTATTTCGGCCAGGGCGATCGGCTGCAGATGGTGCTTAATTTCTGGCTTAACAAATACCTCTACCTCAGCCTGGCGCAGCAGCGCGCCGCGCCGGTGGTGAAGGCCCTGCAGGCGATGGTGACCCCGCCGGACGGGTGCTGCTTCGTCAACTGGCTGCGCAACCATGATGAACTGGATCTTGAGGGGATTGGCGAGCGCAACAAGCGCCAGGTTATCCGCACCTTTGCCCCTGATAAATCGATGTCCGTTTACCAGCGCGGCGTACGCCGAAGACTGGCGCCGATGCTGGACGGCGATACCCGACGCATAGCGTTAGCCCATGCTATCCTGCTGGCGCTGCCCGGCGTGCCGGTGATGCGCTATGGCGACGAGATTGGCATGGGTGACGATCTCTCCTTACCGGAGCGCTACGCGGTCAGAACGCCGATGCAGTGGTCGGCCGCGGCCAACGCCGGCTTTTCCCGGGCGGCGCGGGATGATTTGCCGGTAAAACCGGTGGCCAGCGGGCGGTTCCGCTACCAACGGATCAATGTTGAAACGGCGCTGCGCCATCCCAGGTCGCTGCTGCATCGGGTACGCAATATGGTATTGGCGCGCACGGAATATACTGAACCGGGATCCCTCCCTTTTACTCTCCTTACCCTAAAGCCCGACGCGGTGCTGGGCTTGCTCTATCGCAGCGAATCGCGGGAGGTACTGATGCTGGCCAACTGCAGCCAGCAGGCGGTAGAGGTCCTGCTCCCGCCGCTGGCCGAGGGCTACTGGAGCCCAATTCTGGAAGATAAGCTCTATCAGGATGGGCTGCACGGCGGGAAAGATGCGCGGCTGGCACTCTCCGGGTATGGTTACCGTTGGTTCAGCCGCAGCCTGAGTTAGCGCCGTTTTCCGGAACGACGGAACAACGCCCGCAGCGCCATCGTCGCCACCGCTACCCCGACGCCGGCGGCGACTTTACCCGGGAGATCGGCGCTGATGGTGACTGCTTTACGCCGTGCGCCATCGTTAAAGGGGCCGTGGCCCGGATGATTGCCGCGCACCGGCGTGAACAGGTCGTCCTGTTGGTCTGACGACTTTGGCTGACCGGTAAACTGTCCCTCCCACGCTTTTTTCACCATCAGCCGATCGAGCAGGCGAGGGAAGAAGACCTGGCCGAGGATCGACTGGATGGTGCTTTTTCCGACCCACAGCTCGTTGACCGGGCGCTGGATGACGCTGTAAATAGCCTCGGCGGCGACTTCCGGCTGATAGACCGGGGGCACCGGCTGCATGGCCTGATCCATTTTGTTTCGCGCCCAGCCAAACTGGGCGGTGTTCATCCCCGGCAGTTGCACCATGGTCAACTGGATGTGGCTTTTCTCATGCATCAGTTCGGTTCGCACGGCATCGGTAAAGCCGCGGATCGCCGCTTTCGCTCCGCAGTAAGCCGACTGCAGTGGGATTGAACGCCAGGCCAGCGCCGAGCCGGCCTGAATAATCACCCCCCGATCCCGGGGGATCATGACCTCCAGCGCCGCGCGGGTGCCGTTCACGTACCCGAGATAGGTCACCTCCGTCACCCGGCGAAACTCCTCCTCGCTCATCTGACGAAAGGGCGCCAGCACGGTGGTCATGGCGTTGTTGATCCAGACGTCGATTGCCCCGAGGGTGGTTTCCACCTCGGCGGCGGCGCGCTGCAGCGCCCCGGCATCGACGACATCGGCGCTAATAGCCAGCGTTTTAATGCCAAACCGTTCACAGGCCTGTCGCGTCTCCTGCAAACCCGTTTCGTCTCGGGCGATCAGCGCCACGTGATATCCAGCGCGGGCGAAACGCAGCGCGGTAGCTTTGCCCGCTCCCGCGGTTCCACCGGTAATAACCATCACAGACATAGTGACCTCATTATGTTTTGGCTTTCACAATATTGACTGTACGGATCGGTTAATTATTTCTCACCAATGGCAATGACGAGGTGGGAAATATCCTGGAATAAGCGCAATGTGAATCAGGCGGCATCTCCTGGTTAGTTTCGGCAGATCCTACATACTTCGGCGAAGGCGTTCTATAATTTGTAGGATCCCTGACAACCAGCGAGGAGGAAAAATGTTAATGTTGAACGTTGTTAACGGTGAAAAAGAAGAGGATGACGCCACTCGCGCTCCGGAATCAGGTGATAAACAACCGGAGCGTGATAAATAGCGAAGCCGATACTATTCCTGCTCAGGAATAATGGATATCTGGCCGTTACGCTCGAGAATAGCGAATTTGATCGCTTTCAATTCATAAATGCCATGGTGCTGCCTGGCCGCCAGCAGGATATCATCGACAGAGATATTGACGAGCTTAATCTTCTCGTCGATGACAGCACCATTTTCCACCACGATAACCGGCGTACCATCGAGAAAATTTTCTGCCTGAGCAAATTTTTTCTTAATATAGCCGAACAAAATATCAATACTAACCAGGGTGACGATAGTCAGCATCGACCCGGTAACCGAATAGTCTGTGCTGAGCATCGCCTGCTGGGTGGCTTCGCTGATAATCAGCAACAGTATCAGGTCAAAGTTGGTTAATTGCATCAGGGTTCTTCTGCCGGCAATCTTAAAAATAATCAACAGGATCAGATAGATTGCTGCGGCTCTAAGGACCATTTCCATAGCGACTCCTACGGATAGACAAACTGCTGCCAGGTTACAGAATAGCGATCGTTAACTACCGCCTGCAGGGAGATATTACCGGCCGTTTTTGGGGTAACGGCTAACCACACAGATATCGGTGAAGGCGGGGTCGACCGCTGATAGACGAGATGTAATTTCCCGTCGGCGCTATACATTTTATCCGGCTGCGGACGGATATCACCGATCTGGTAGCGGGTTAATAACGGGGCGGCGAAGCTGATAATGGTGTCGCTGGCCGTATCCGGTTTAATCTGAATATTAAACTCGGTTTCACTCATCAGCCTGGCATAGCGCTGATAATCGACGCTTAATTCGCCTCCACTAGTTTCCCTGTGTGCTTCACTGAAATAACCGGAGGACCACAGGCCGCTTAACGCGGTAAGAATGATGAGACTCAAAACAATTATCCCATAGCGGCGGAAACGATATTCAAAGCGTAAGGAGCGTTCATTCTCATCGACGATAGGACAAGGCTGTTGATTCTTAATCATTAATATTTTCCCCGCGTTTCGTTTCGCCAGGAGCGTAACGATAAGGACATTCTTATATTAGACGATATCAGAACAATTGACTTTGTAAAAATGGCCAGCATCAGCCAGGCTTTATTCTCATCGTCAGCAAAAAACGGAGGCATGATGAAAAAACTAGCATTGGCCATGGCATGTCTGTTTGCCGTAGGTGTCGCGCAGGCGGACGATAAGGGAGGGTTTAGCCAGGATGCCGCGCCGCCGCCGCCGCACAAACTCGATGACGGCTATCGCGGCGTCGAGGATGGCCGGATCATGACCGTTGAGCAGGCGAAAACCATGCACGATGGCGCGACCGTTTCGCTGCGCGGCAATCTGCTCAAGCGGCAGGGAGATGACCGTTATCAGTTTCGTGATAAAAGCGGCACCATCACCGTTATTATCCCGGTCGCCGCGTTTAACGAACAACACGTAGAGCCAGACGATCTGGTCAATATCAACGGCAGTCTGGATCGCAAAATGACGCCGCCGGTCGTGCGAATCGATCGTCTGCTCAAGCAGTCGCCTAAGTAAGCGGAGCACGTCGATATGAGCACCTTTTCTCACTCGCAAGACGAAGAGCGCGGTAAGCAACCTGCCCGTGAGGCGCCCGGAGAGCAGGGCGAAGTTCCGCGTAAACGGGACGACAGCAAGGATGACAAATCCGATCCCTGGCATCCGCAGGATGGCCGATAGCGTCACCCTGCCTCACCAACGACACGAAAACCAGGGGAACGTGGGGGCCAGAGGCTGCAAAAAGACGCAGCTTCGGCATCACGCACTATACTTTTTGTTCGACATCACTACAGGAGGAATCAAATGGCGATTCATAAGAAAGGGCTAGCGCACTGGGAAGGCGACCTGAAGCATGGCAAAGGCACCGTGTCGACAGAAAGCGGGGCGCTGAGCCAGCAGCCCTACGGATTTAACACCCGTTTTGAGGGGGTGAAGGGCACCAACCCTGAGGAGCTGATCGGCGCTGCACATGCCGCCTGCTTTTCGATGGCCCTGTCGCTGATGCTCAGCGAAGAGGGATATACCGCAACGTCCATTGACACTACCGCAGTGGTCACCCTCAATAAAACCGACGGCGGCTTTGCGATTACCGATATCGCGCTGCAAAGCCAGATCGTCCTGCCGGACGTGTCTCCGGCGGCGTTCGATGAGATCATCCAGAAAGCGAAAGCAGGCTGCCCGGTATCGCAGGTGCTGAAGGCCAACATTACCCTCGATTACCAGCTGAATCCGTAAGCCGTCGTGCCCGCGTGCTGCGGGCACTCTTTCCGCAATATCTCTCCCAATGCTGTCCAACAGTGGTATCTTTTGTCCTTTAGTTGCACGTAAGGGATACCATCATGATCGGCATTCGCCGGATGATCGAGGCGCAGGTGCTCGGCCTGACCGGCATGGCGCTAAAAGAGATCGACTTTGAACGACCCAAAGGAGAGCCGGGGCTGTTTGGTCCCCAGTCGGCCATCTGGCAGGTGCACGGCGATTTTACCTCGATGCTCTGCGGCGGCATTAGCGCGCTGTTGCTGCAGATGCTGCATCCTCTGGCGCTGGACGGCGTCTGGGATCACTCTCGTTTTCGCGAGGATATTTTGGGTCGCCTGCGCCGCACCAGCCAGTTTATTTCTGCCACCACTTTTGCCACTACCCCCGACGCCGAACGGCTAATCGCCAAAGTACAGGGGATCCATCAGCGGATCGCCGGGGTGGATAAGGACGGAACCCCGTATCAGGCGAGCGACCCGGCGCTGTTAACCTGGGTGCACGTCGCCGAGTGCAGTTGCTTTATGGCCTCCCACCTGCGCTACAAGCGGACGGTGGTCAGTCCCGAGCGCCAGGAGGACTATTTTCGTGAGTCGGCGGAAATCGCCCGGCGGCTGGGGGCTCGGGATATCCCTCAGACACCGCAGGAGGTGGCGGACTATCTCGAGGCGATGCGCCCGCGACTGCGCTGCGACGAACGTACCCGGGAGGTAGCTCAGGTGCTGCTCTCCACCCGTCTGCCGGGGCGGATGAGCCAGCCGGTCGGCCGGGTGATGATGAACGCAGGAATTGACCTTTTGCCGGAATGGGCGCAGGAGATGCTGGGATTGTCGCTCACGCCGCTGCAGCGGCGCACGACGCGCCTGATGGTGCATGGCGTGGCCCGCGTACTGCGCGCCTCGGTACGCAACGGCGCCTGGCATTGCGCCATGCGCCGGATGACGGAGGCGTGATTCAGTTCGCTTGGCCCAGGTGACCGGCAATCAGCGCCAGCAGACTGCCATCCGCCCGCCACTCGCTAAGCGCGTCGTTTACCGCGTGAAAACGGTCCACGTCCGCCCGGGCGACGCAGATGGCCTGCTGGATCTCGGTAAAATTATCCGCCAGTACCCGCACCCCGGCGTGCTGACGGGCTGTCGCCTCCAGCGGCTGGCGGATACCGGCGACCATATCCCCTTCACCGGCGAGGAAGGCGTCGATTGCCTCCTGCGAAGAGGGAAGGCGATGCAGGCTGGCGTGCTGCAGATGGCGGGTTAGCCATAGATCGTATGCGGCGTTTTGTCCGACGTTAATGGTGGTTGCCGGGCGATCCATGTCGGCCACGCTCTGGCAGGGCGAATCAACGCTGACCAGCGCGGTGCCCTGGATGGTGATATAGGGCGAGGTAAAGCGCAGGGTGGCTTCCCGCGCCGGATCGATGGCCAGAAAGGCAATATCCCAGTGCTCGCCACCGGCGTCAGCCACCACTTTACCCGCGGCAGGATAGGGAACGAATTCGGCGCTGACGCCCCAGCGCGTCGCCAGCCGATGGCTGAGCTCGACGGTGATGCCCGCTGGCTTTCCTGTCTCCCCGAGATGGGCCAGGACCGCATTGCCCAGATTAATGGCGAAACGCAGCCGGGATGGTTTGTTATGTGACATCGCTGACTCCTGTGGTGGCTAAGCTAAAGTGGCCCGACCTGTGGCCACCCTTCAAAAGATAGTTCATAGGCGCAAGGTTGCAGCGTTCCAACGGCACATACAGTAAATAGTCATTACCGACCGCCGCGATATCGTTAAACGGCAAGGCAATGGCTTTTATATTGTTAAGCATAAACTCAGTTTGTCAGTTTATTCTTCTCGCTCACAAAGGGAGAGAAATAATGACACAACATAATTTTGAAAATGATAATAAATATCATGAGCGTTCGGTGCAGGCGCGAAAGAGTACCCTTGTAAGCGTGGTGGTTAATATTTTCCTTTCTGCCTTACAGGTAGTCGTGGGAATATTTTCCGGCTCTCAGGGATTAATTGCTGACGGAATGCACTCTTTTTCCGATCTGGTCGCCGATGGCGTGGTATTGATGGCGAATAAAAAGAGCCGTCGACCGTCTGACCACGATCACCACTATGGCCACTGGCGCTATGAGAACGGCGCCTCCCTAATCATCGGCGCGATGCTGCTGCTCGTCGGGGGTGGCATGCTATGGTCCGCGGCGGGCCATCTCGCGCAACCGCAAACTATTCCGCCGGTGCACAGCGCGGCGCTGTGGATGGCGCTGGTGGCGCTGGCCGTCAAGGAGGGGCTGTTTCGCTATATGCTGGCGGCCGCCAGGCGGCTGAATTCGTCGCTGCTTATCGCCAATGCCTGGCATGCCCGCTCTGACGCCGCATCCTCCCTGGTGGTGGCCCTGGGGATTATCGGTAATCTGGCCGGGTTCGCCTGGTTCGACCCGCTCGCCGCGCTGGCGGTGGGGCTGCTGATTGCGCGCATGGGCTATCGTTTCGCCGTCAGCGCGCTGCATGATTTAATGGACCGTGCGGTTGATGAAGAGATGCAGCAGGCGATCGCCGATACGCTGCGAACCACGCCGGGCGTGGCGGGCCTCCACGATCTGAAAACCCGTAAGGCGGGGGATCTGGTGCTGGTGGATGTCCATCTCGAGGTGGCTGGCGAGATGTCGGTAGCCGAAGGGCATCAGATTGCCCATCACGCGCGGGAGCGGGTGCTGGCGCAGCATCCGGTGCTTAATGTGATGGTGCATCTCGATCCCTGCGAAGCGCAGGGGTTGACGAAAGCGGTCTGATACACCCGGTAGCATAAGCGGAAAAATGAATTGGCTCAGCGGTTATTTTTTCTTCTGAGCCATTATTGCTGGCGCATTGATTGCCTGAAATATAAAAAAGGCCCATACTAAAAACGCCATTACCATCGCTAAATAATGGCGCAGATCTGCCCATCGCAGTTAACGATAAAATAAACCAATCGGCTCATAGATAATCTCTATTCTGTATTCAGAGATAATGACCAGAGCGGTAATTCAGGAAGTCAGACAATGATCATTCGGCCAGAACAACACTGGTTTCTTCGCCTATTTGACTGGCACGGCTCCGTGCTGTCGAAAATCATCTTTCGCCTGCTGCTAAATGTGCTGATGTCGATCATCGCCATTATCAGCTATCAATGGTACGAACAGCTGGGGATCCACTTAACCGTGGCGCCGTTCAGCCTGCTGGGGATTGCGATTGCGATTTTCCTCGGCTTTCGCAACAGCGCCAGCTACAGCCGCTTCGTCGAGGCGCGCAATCTGTGGGGGACGGTGCTTATCGCCGAACGCACGCTGGTGCGTCAGCTGCGCAATATCCTGCCGGCGGAACACGATGCCCATCGCCGCATCGTCAGCTATCTGGTGGCCTTTAGCTGGAGCCTGAAGCACCAGCTGCGCAAAACCGATCCGACGGCTGACCTGCGGCGGTTGCTACCGGAGGAGAGGGTGACGGAGATCCTCGCCAGCTCAATGCCCACCAACCGGATCCTGCTGCTGGCCGGCAACGAAATTGGCCAGCTGCGGGAGGCGGGCAAGCTCAGCGACATCACTTACGGGCTGATGGACAACAAACTCGACGAGCTGGCGCACGTGCTGGGCGGTTGTGAAAGGCTGGCCACCACCCCGGTGCCTTTCGCCTATACCCTGATCCTGCAGCGTACCGTCTACCTGTTCTGTACGCTGCTGCCGTTCGCCCTGGTCGGCGATCTGCACTACATGACGCCGTTTGTCTCGGTCTTTATCTCTTACACCTTTTTATCGTGGGATTCGCTGGCGGAAGAGCTGGAAGATCCGTTCGGCACCGCAGCCAATGACCTGCCGTTGAACGCGATGTGCAATACCATCGAGCGCAATCTGCTCGACATGACCGGTCAGCATCCGCTGCCGGAGACGCTGCGTCCGGACCGTTACTTCAATCTGACCTGAGCCTGGCCCACCGGGCGGTTTCGCTGCCCGGTCATCACTTTCCGTAGCAATTTATCCGTCACAGCACCGCGGTGAAAACCGCAAAATTTGCAAATAAGTTAAATTTAACACCTGATAGATAACATCAATTATACAGAATTGTGGTGTATGTTATTATTCAGTTAACAAACGCAGTACCTACGCTTTCCCATCGTACTATCCTTGAGAAACAGCATTCTTTTCAGGTGACGCAATGCGATTCACGCTTCGTCGCCGGGGTTGTCGTACGCCTTTTTCGGCTAGAGACAGCCAGAACAGAGCAGCAGGAGTAAAGAGATGACCAATAAAAGACGCGCGGTTCCCGGTGTTCACCCCTATGACGGTCCGGCAGGCGGGTGGGGCGCGTTGAAGGCCACGGCCATCGCCGTGCGCACCCAGATGGATGCCTTTGAGGCGCCCGCCACGCTGCTGCGTACCAACCAGCCGGACGGTTTTGACTGCCCGGGCTGCGCCTGGCCGGATAAAGAACATAAATCGACCTTCCAGTTTTGCGAAAACGGCGCCAAAGCCGTGACCTGGGAGGCGACCACCAAACGGGTGACGCCCGCATTCCTCGCGGCAAATACCGTATCTTCCCTGCTGGCAAAAAGCGATTTTGAACTGGAGGGCTACGGCCGCTTAACCCATCCTTTGGTTTACGACCGGGACAGCGATACCCTGCGCCCGGTGGCGTGGGAGCAAGCCTTCGCCCGTATCGGCGAGATCCTCCGCGGCCTGCAGCCGGATGAGGTTGAATTCTACACCTCTGGCCGAGCCTCCAACGAAGCGGCGTGGCTGTTCCAGCTGTTTGCCCGCGAGTATGGCACTAACAACTTCCCCGATTGCTCCAACATGTGTCATGAATCCACCAGCGTGGGCCTGCCACAGTCGATCGGCATTGGTAAAGGCACCGTCTCCCTCGACGATTTTGACCAGACCGAGCTGGTGATCTCCATCGGCCATAATCCGGGCACCAACCACCCGCGGATGATGGGCACCCTGCATGAGCTATCCCGCCGCGGCGTGCCGATTATCGTTTTCAATCCGCTGCGTGAACGGGCGCTGGAGCGTTTTGCCGATCCGCAGAACGTAATGGAGATGGCGACCCGGCGCTCGACGCCGATCGCCTCGACCTACTACCAGGTACGGGCCGGCGGCGACGCGGCGGCGCTGAAAGGGATCGCCAAAGCGCTGCTGCAGCTGGAGGAGGAGCAGGGCAATGTGCTCGACCACGCGTTTATTGCCCAACATACCCAGGGATTCACCGCCTTCGCCGATGACCTCCACGCCACCCGCTGGCAGGACATCGAACAGGAGTCTGGCCTGACGCGCGAATCCCTGACCCAGGTTGCGGCGGCTTACGCCAAATCCAGGGCCACCATCGTCACCTACGGTATGGGCATCACCCAGCATAACAAAGGCACCTCCAACGTGCGTCTGATTGCCGACCTGCTGCTGATGCGCGGCAATATCGGCAAGCCGGGGGCCGGGATCTGTCCTTTGCGCGGTCACTCGAACGTCCAGGGTAACCGCACTGTCGGGATCAGCGAAAAACCCTCCGCGGCTTTCCTCGACAGCCTGCAGCGGGTGATGGGGATTACGCCGCCGCGGCATCATGGCCACGATGCGGTAAAGGCCCTGGAGGCCATGATCGCCGGCGATGCCAAAGCGCTGATCTGCCTTGGGGGCAACTTCGCCGTGGCGATGCCGGACCACGAACGCGCCTTCCCGGCGATGCGCGGCCTTGAGCTCAGCGTTCACGTCGGCACCAAGCTCAACCGCTCACATCTCCTGACGGCGAAAGAGACCTTTATTCTGCCGTGTCTGGGCCGCACCGAGCTTGACCTGCAGGCCAGCGGCCGGCAGTCGATCACCGTCGAGGATTCGATGTCGATGGTGCATGCTTCGTCGGGCAAGCTTAAGCCCGCCTCGCCGATGCTGCGCTCGGAGCCGGCGATTGTCGCCGGTCTGGCGAAGGCCACCTTGCCCGCCAGCAAAGTGGACTGGCAGTACCTCGTGGAAGACTACGATCGCATTCGCGATCTGATCGAACAGACCATTCCAGGGTTCGAGAATTATAACCAGCGCATTCGCCATCCTGGAGGCTTCCGCATGCCGCTGCCGCCGACCGAGCGCATCTGGCCTACCGCCACCGGTAAAGCCATGTTCTCGGTATTTAAAGGTGTGCATGAGAACGTGGTGGTGGAGGGTGAGGACGTGATGCGCCTGGTGACGCTGCGCAGTCATGACCAGTACAACACCACCATCTACGCGATGGATGACCGCTACCGTGGCGTCTTTGGCCGCCGCGACGTGCTGTTTATGAACGAGCAGGATATGGCCGCCCAGGGTCTGGAGCATGGCGATCGGGTAGATATTCATACCGCGCTGCCGGGAAGCGCGCTGACGCTGGAAGATATCACGGTGGTGGCCTACGGCATTGCGCCGGGCACCGTCGGCGCCTATTATCCGGAAGCCAACGTGCTGGTGCCGCTGAACTATCTCGATGAAGAGAGCGGCACCCCTTCATATAAGTCGGTTCCCGTTCGTCTGACGCTGCGCTCGAAAGAGATCCGTCCGCTGGCCGGCGGGCGCTAAAAAGGTATAGCGCAGAGCGGCGTCGCGCCGTCCTGCGCCCCGCAGCACCTCGTGGTGTCCTCGCTTGAATTTATCGCTAGCGAAACTAACATTCTGGTAACCTGTGCGCGGCCCCGGGGGTGAACGGCGGGGTTCAAACGGGAAAGAGAATGGATATTAAGCAACTCAAGTATTTGATCGCGCTCGATCAGACGCGCCATTTTGGCCAGGCGGCGGCGGCCTGTCATATTACCCAGCCGACGCTCTCCATGCGCATTCGTAACCTGGAAGAGGAGCTGAACCTGACGCTGATCCAGCGCGGCCAACGCTTTGAAGGTTTTACCCCGGAGGGAGAGCGGATCCTGGCCTGGGCGCGGGCGGTGCTGGCCGCTCATGACGGCCTGGCGGCAGAGGCGGCCATCTGTCGCGGGCAGATGGTCGGCCAGCTGCGGGTCGGTATGGTGCCGCTGGCGAGCCTCAATCCGATGCAGTTGATTAAACCCCTGGCGGAGAAATATCCGGCGCTGCAGTTCAGCCTGTTGTCGATGACCTCGGAGCAGATTATCGATGGCGTCAGCCGTAATCAGCTGGATCTGGGGATTTGTTATCTGCAGCATCTGGATGAAGGTCAGTTCAAGATTGCTCGCTTGCCGCAAACCCGGATGGGGCTCCTGCACGATAAACGCCATTTCGACTTCAGCGCCGGGACGCCGGGATGGGAGACGCTGGCGACGCTGCCCCTCGGCTTTTTGACCAAGGGGATGTATTACCGGGAATCGATTGAAATCAGCTTTAAGGCCAAAGGGCTAACGCCGAGGTATGTCTTCGAAAGTGATTCGACGTTTCAGATTATCCAGGCGGTGCAGGCGGGGATCTGCTGCGCCATTATGCCGCTTAACAACGGCCTCGAAGCGCTAAGCGATAATCTTGAAATTCTGCCGATCGCCGAAACCCATGTTGATTCACAGCTGGCGCTGATTATGCGCCAGCAGGAACCAGTCTCGACCCTGGCGGAAAAATGCTTCGCCGAGGCGCAGGGGATATTTGGCTGAGGCCGGGCCGCCGACCTGGCGGCTTGTCACTAAAATGCCTAAACGCCCCTCTGATGGGAAAGTGTCAATATAGCCCCGGTGATGCTGGACCGTTGGTAAAAGTGGTATTGCGGCGCCGCTTAATGCTGTCCAGAAGTTACAAGCCTTAATGACAATTTTTTATCCCTCCTGCAGTACACATCACAAATATTAACTATGGCAACAGCCGTCATTTAAGTTAACAACAACCGATATGTATTACTCCCTAATGATATATTAGGCTGACTTCCTGGTTAGATTATGATGCATTAATGTCATGCCGGCATATGAATTCTTAAATGAATATGTCTGAAAACTAATAATATCACGGACTGTTTACATGTCATCTCATACCAACATTGTACAAGAAAAGGCTTTGCAACTGATGCAAAGTATTGGTCAAAATACCTACCTTAAGTCAATCATGAGCGGTATGATGCTCATATTGCCAGTAACGATCATGAGTTCTGTGGCGACTTTGGTTAAAGTGTTTCCGTTTGCTCCATATCAGGATTTTTTGTTACGACACAACTTAACTCGCTTCTTTGATATCCCGATTACCTTCACGAATAATTTTTTAGCCGTGATTGTCGCTTTCTCCGTTGCCTATACGCTAGCGAAAAATTTCGATGTTGATGGCTTCATGTCAGGCCTGATTTCAATGATCTCTTTCTTTATTTTAACGCCGTATGATCTCGGTGAAATAGGGCCGTTAGGGCAATCATTTTCAATCCCTGGCCAATGGCTGGGGCCCATGGGGCTGTTTACCGCCATTCTGGTGGCGATAATTTCAACACGAATATTCGTGGCGATAACTCGCAAGGGGTTGATTATCAAAATGCCAGAAAATGTCCCTGAATTTATCTCTAAATCGTTCTCTTCATTGATTCCAGGAATCGCCATCCTGACGCTGTTTACAATTATCTCCGCAGTCATTACCAGCGTTGGTTATGGGAGCATTCACGAAATTATTTATAAATTAATCCAGGTTCCGCTAACATCACTTGGATCCGGAATCTGGTCACTCATCTTTGTTGCTGTTGTTGCGCAATTGCTATGGTTTTTTGGGCTGCATGGCCACGCTATCACCCTCGGTATCGTAGCGCCGATCTGGTTTGCCATGGATGCCCAGCAGCTTGCTGCGTATGCTGCAGGCGTCGACTTACCCAACATCACCGGCTTTGCGTTCTTTATGACTTATGGCGCTGCTGGAGATTTATTGCCGCTGGCTATAATGCTCGCTTTTTTCGCGAAGAGCGCACGCTATAAAACGCTCGGTAAGATCGCCTTGCCGCCAGCTATCTTCACCATTGGCGAACCGATGGCTTATGGCGTGCCGCTGGTAATGAATTTTACTCTGGCGATTCCTTATATTTTTATCAATGGCATCATGCTCGGCATTGCATGGTATCTAACGGTCATTGGCGTATTGCCTCGCGTCGCTGGGGTGAGTACCCCGGCCGGCATGCCGATCATTATTTCTGGTTTTATGCAGGGGAGCTGGAAAATTGCCGCTTTCCAATTTATAGGACTTTTTGCGCGATTTGCAGGATGGTATTTCTTCTTCAAGACTGCCGATCTTGTCGCTTGCCGGGAAGAAAATCAGACGGATACCATTTGAATGCTCCTTAAAAAAATGCCAGCAACGCCAATTTAGCCATGGTGGGAAAGATGTTAAGTATCAATTACCAAACGGAAAACATTATTGTCGATCATCTGCCAATTATGGTGTGCTGGTCTACCAATTATCCTCAAAAGTCATTTTCGATAAAAGTGTATAAAGGTGCCGAACTGGTATCTCTTATCGCAAGAGAGGGTAATAATACAATTGTCACTCTCGATGCAATATCGTTACAAAGCTTTACTTCTTATACCATAGAAGTCCTTACCCACGGTGACAATGGTGAGAACAACGTTTTCAGAAACAGTTTTACAACCAGTAATCTTGGCCATTTTTCTGGCCGCTGGGTGAGCGGTGGGCATCACTTCACTAATGATATTCATTACTATCGCGGTAAACGTAATGTGGTGATGAGAAAAAAAATTTATCTCGACGAAGACCTCCTCGATGCCTATATCAGTATTGTTGGTCTTGGTTTTTATAAATTGTATATCAACGGTAAAGAGGTCACACGCGGTGAGCTCAATACTGACTGGACAAATTATGCTAAAATTATTTATTATGATACTTACAATATAAAGCCGTTTATTAATCAGCCGAAAAATGAAGTCATTGTTGAGCTAGCCGATGGCTGGTTTAATCCAGCACCGCTTAAATTATTTGGTAAATATAACCTGAGAGAGACCTTAACCATCGGTGAACCACAGGTCATCGCTGACATTTATATGAGGTTTGCAGATCGCGAAATGATCATCGGTAGTGATGCCGACTGGCAATATTGCGAAGGCGCTTATACCTTCAATAATATCTATTTGGGCGAACGCCTGGATATGAAACTGTTTCGCGGAGACAACACCACCGATTTGCTGATGCCTGACTGGAAAAATGTGGTGCTGAGCAACGGGCCTGAAGGCCGTCTGGTCTCGAGTTTTATTCCGAAAATTAACCATACGTTGTCCCTCGGGGCAGAGCATATCCACGTCGTAGACGAAGAGACATTCATTATTGATTTCGGTGCCATCGTCACCGGATTTATCGATTTATCCATTACCGCGTCTGAGAATCAACGTGTGGAACTGCTCTATAGCGAAAACGTTGATGAAAACTACGAACTAAACACTGACTCCACCCTTGCGGGATTTGTCGGCAAACAGGTTACTGAAGGTGTGATTATTGACGGCGGAATTGGAGCACCGGCGAGGGCGGAGCAGAAGGATGCCTTTGAATGCCGCAGTGGGAAGAATCATTTTATCAATGCCTTTACCTGTCATTCGTTTCGCTATGTGCAGTTAAGCGGTATTAATATTGAACAATTAAACAACGTTCAGGCGCTTTCAGTACATACAGTACTAAGGGAAAACGGGGGCTTTTACTGCTCAGATCCTTACATAAATAAGCTCTTTGAGGTTGCTAAAAGAACCAAACTGAATAACATTCATTCGGTCTTCGGGGATTGTGCCCGCGAACGTTTCGCCTATGGCGGAGACATTGTCGCGTTGGCCCGGTCGCAAGTGTATCAGTTTGACTCTGCCGCTATTTATAAGAAAACTATCTTTGATTTTATCAATGATATTCGTCCCTGTGGTGGTGTGACGGAAACTGCGCCATTTATGGGAATTAAGACTAATGGAGTCGGCGGGGAAACGGGCCCCCTGGGCTGGCAACTGGTATTACCTTATTTGATAGCCATTCACTATCGACATTATGGCAATGTCAATCTGCTGGCCGAAAGCTTGCCATTTCTTGAGAAGCAGATCCTCTCCCTGGAAATGCGCGACTTTGATGACCTGGTGACCTGCTGCCTGGGTGACTGGGGAAGCCGCGTTCATGATATGCGTAATTACAAAAATGGCTCGCCAGCTCTCCATTTCACCAGTGCTTGTTTCTATTATTATCATTTGTTAATTATCGCAAAAATATGTGATGATCTTGGCTTTAAAGAAAAATGGCTAAAATATATTGGCAAGGCCAATAAAATTAGAGAGAAAATTTTATCACTCTATAAGAATACGGATGGCAGCTTTGCCGATCGCAGTCAGACCAGCTTTGTTTTTGCAATCTACTTCGATTTGTGTGATGATATCGAGAGTTCATTGAATGCATTGATCGATCTCATCAAAAAAGAGCAAAATGTTATCACTTGTGGGATTTTTGGCCAAAGTTTTGCCTATGAAATATTTCATCGCTATGGTCATAATGAATTAATCCTTGAATGGTTAAGAGTCGAAGCCGGATTCAAGAAAATGCTTAAAAATGATGCCAGCACATTGAAGGAATTTTTCGGTGATAACCTGAATGGTTCGAATAATCATGCGATGTTCAGTTCTTATTCCAGTTGGCTGTTTCAGGCTTTGGGCGGCATTACCGTCGCTGAGGAGGCGGTTGGTGCTGATGTTATTTTAATCAGTCCATCCTTTACTGACACGATTAACTTTGTGGATTGCTGGCATCAAACCATCAGAGGGCGTATTGAGTGTCGCTGGCGGCGCTATAAAAAAGGCATAGAATTAGTCATCAAAGTGCCATTTAACCTCAAAAAATGCACTCTTAAATTACCAAAAGTGTATCAACTTAATAAACAATTACCTGCGCCGATAGACTGTGATACCTATCATCACTTTTATGACATTACCGATGCAGGTGAGATAAAAGTACTATTGTAATGATAGTGCATACCCAAACGTTCGCTCCAGTTAGGTACTTTTATGTTACACCATGATATTCATGAAAAGCTACTGGCTTATACCGATAGAGAACTCGAACTGCTTCGCGCTAACTATCAACTGTGTCATAAATTCAAAAGCCATATGGAGCGAAGGTTTTTCAAAGACAACTACATTCATATTGAAAAGCAGACCCGATTTACTAAAATTCCGTTGCATTCTCATGGCTTTATCGAGCTTATTTATATATATCAGGGTAAAATGCATCAGAAGATTAATGAAGAAAGTCTCACTTTAGGTAAGGGGGAGATCCTGCTTATCAACCAGTTTGCCAGACACGAAATTGAAGCCGCAGGGCAGAATGATATTATCATCAATTTTATTATTAAGACCGAATTTTTCGGTCGACTCATGTCCCTTTTTGACGAAAATAACATCATTTCCCGTTTTATCCTTTCAGCAATTAATGGCAGAAAAAAACATGGAGAGCATATTCACTTTAAAGTGGGGGAAATCGACGCAATTCAAAACATTATGCATGTCATCATTAGCGAGATCTACAGTAATAACCACTTAAAAGAGATACGCGTCAATTTCCTGGTGGGACTGTTGATGACCGAACTGCTCTCGAATGTGCAAGCCAGCGATTACCATATCAACGGCAGTTACAATGAATCACTTGCCATGGCCGTGTTGAGATATATTGATACCGATTATAAAACTGCCAGCCTGAAAGAGATCTCCTGTCGTTTAAATCAGCCTAATTATAAGGTGAGTAAACTGATAAAAGACTTCACTGGTAAGAACTTTAGCGATTTGTTGGTTGAAAAACGCCTGGATGTGTTGATCCATCTCCTTAAGCATACTAATCACTCTATTATTGATGTTATTAATATGACGGGTTATGAAAACGCCTCGCATTGTTATAAGGTATTTAAAGAGAAATATAATATGAGTATTAAGGAGTATCGTGATCTGAACTCCTGAATAGTAAATTGGCTCACAGCGTTCCTGCTATTGCATGTTTTTGTAATAAGTAAAATCGGCAACAACCGATATATAAAAAGGCAAGCTGGGTTATAACACGGGTGGTATTCTTTAAATAAAATCAGATAAGCAATAAAAATAATAATTTTATTTATTTTATATCTCTTACCCGATGGAGTCTGAAGAATGAACCCCAGAATTATTATTTCAGGTGTTATCTCATGTTTTCTGCCTGCGACCTTATGCCATGCGGCCAATCTAAGCGACGACGGCAGCTTCCAGTTAAATGGATATGGCATGGTGGCTGGAGATTTTCAGAGCGAACTAAACCGTCCCAAAAACATGTCGTTGCATACCGATCCCACCGGACCTAATCAGGATCCTCGTGGCAAAATGGGCGATTTGGGAAACAGTTTCTGGCACGATTACTGGACATCGCTGGCTATCACTAAAAAATGGCAGGGGCTGGCTTCTCCCGAGCAATGGGCTGATTACACCTATGAAATGGTGGGTTACGGCGATAAAACGGTAGAAACGGCACAGAATTATGGGCGCTTTGGTGGGCTCTCTTTTCTTCCCGAGGGCGCAAACATTTGGGCTGGGCGTCGTTACCTCGATCAACGTATTAATATCTTCGCTTACAATACCAAAGAAGTACATATTGATTCCGGCCTCGGTTATAACAGTAAGAATTTTGATTTGAACGTTGGTACCGACCAGATCGACTGGTCCAGCGATACCGCGCCGCAGGCGATAGAAGGCTCGCGGCGCATCGTTGATATGGCTTATCGTATCGATCAGACAGAGCTGGGTATGACCTATGTTAAAGAAATTGATGACCCGTTGGGCACTGGCAAGCAGAAAGCAATTAGTTTTTCCGCGAAATACAGCATGCCGTCTTTTTGGGGAGTGGCAAAGGGACAATCGACAGTCAAATTACAGTATGGTAAAGGGGTTATTGCTCCTTATCTGAACACCAGTCGTATTACCGTCCTTAGCGAAGAGGGCGATTGTTCAATGCGTTTTTCCACCGACGGAAACTTGACGTTATTTGATGATTTTGCCGTCTCGCCGGCTTTCATCTATGAATATACCAAGCGTGAAAAAACTGCTGACCGAACCACCTTTATACCTGATACAGGTTATTCAGGGGGGGGACATGACCTATGGTTCCGCAAATGAAACCGGGATCTTTACCGGCGTAAACGTTAAACAAAACATTCATCACCAAAATCTCTCCATGTTGTATGAAGTCATGGTGAATAACACTATCAATAAAAATGGCGTCGAAGGTGCCAGCGGCGTCGGCTACAAAATTGCCGCCGGCCCGGCCCTGCAACTGGATGTTTTACCGTATGTCGCGCCGATTCTCAGTTTGACGGTTACCTACGCAGGCGGGGACAAAGAGGTCACGTTATTGCCGGAAGACTCGGAGTGGCGAGTCGGGTATCGAATGGAAGTCTGGTTCTGAATCATTACTACATCACTACAGGATATTACCCTATGAACAAACACGTCGCTGCTATGCTGACGATGCTTATTATTCCGTCTGCTTTTGCACAAACACCTTTAACAGACAGCAAAACTATCGTTATTAAACCCAGCGCTCTGGCCGTCGAGATGGTGCCTGATATTGCCTATTCATTTACGCAAAATATCATGGGACGACCGCTCCAGTTAACGATGGATTTGCTCAAGCCTTATGCTGATAAACCGTTACCCGCAGTAGTATTTATTACCGGCGGCGGCTTTCTCGATGCGCCCAAATCAAAATTCATCGGTCAGCGGGTCGATATTGCCCGGGCCGGTTACGTCGTCGCCAGCATTACCTATCGGGTCGTACCCAATGTGACTTTCCCGGGCATGGTTGAAGATGCGAAAACGGCGGTCAGATTTTTACGCGCCAATGCTGAAAAATTAGGCATCGATCCCAACCATATCGCTGTGATGGGCGAGTCGGCGGGTGGGTATTTAGCCGCCATGGTGGGTACCACCAGCGGCCATAAGGAATTCGACCAGGGAGAGTATTCAAATCAAAGCAGCGATGTGCAGGCGGTGGTTGATCTCTATGGCCTGTCCGATCTGACGAAAGTCGGGGCTGACTTTTCCGCGGTCATTCAAAAAGCGCATCAGTCACCGGCCATACCAGAGGCGATGCTGGTTAATGGTATTCCCTGGCAAGGCGGTGGCGCGATCTCCGCCTATCCCGAAAAGGCGAAACGGGCTAATCCTATCACCTGGATTTCGAATAAAACGCCGCCTTTTCTGCTAATGAACGGCGATGCCGACAATGTGGTTTCACCCAGCCAGTCAACGCTTTTACACGAGGCGCTGGTAGCGAAAAAAATACCGTCCACCCATTACGTGGTGAAAGGGGCGGATCACGCAGGTTTGATGTGGTATCAGCCTGAAGTATCAAAAATTATTATTAATTTTTTAGACCAAAATCTCAAAGATAAGCATCAATAATACGTTACAGGAACAGGTAAATAAGATGAAAAAAATATTTTTGTGCTGCGCTGCCGGCATGTCAACGAGCATGGTAATGAATAAAATGAAACAAGCGGCCGCGGCGCAAGGCATTGCTGTCGATATTATTGCTGTTTCAATGGATGATTTTGATCGCACGTTACCAAATTACGATTGCTGTCTTTTAGGGCCGCAGATCAAATATAAATTCGAAGAATTTAACAAAAAGGCCGCTGCGGTGGGCAAGAGAGTCGCCGTTATCGATAGCATGGATTACGGCATGATGCGTGGCGATAAAATTCTTGCTGCGGCGCTGGCGCTGCTGGATGAACCTTCACTTAACAAGTAGGGAAACCGTATGGATATGGAAGCAACCGTCATGGAACTCATCATTAACGCCGGTGAGTCCCGCAGTCTGGCGATGCAGGCGCTGCAAGCCGCCAGAAAAGGAGTGTGGCAGGACGTTGATAGGCTGATGCAGGACGCCGCAGATGCCGCAAAACGCGCGCATGATGTACAAACCATGCTTATCGGTATGGATGAGGGCTGTGGCAAAGTACCGGTTAATCTTATTCTGGTACATGCCCAGGATCATATAATGACCTCTATGCTTGCGCGGGAGTTGATCGCGGAGCTTATTGAGGTTCAGCGCCAGCTGCAACATCGCAACTGATAAAATATGTCGCCGCCGTCACCCTCGGCGGCGACCGCCATCAGATATTCTCCAGACGAATGCCCCGCGTTCTCGGGCCGAAGATCCCTACCGACAGCATCACCATCAGCATACTGACGACGATAAAGCTAATTACTCCCGGCGTGCCGGCGTATTGCAGAATAATGCCGATCAGAATGCTGGTCACCGCGGTCGAGAGCCGGCTGAACGAGTAGCAGAAGCCGACGGCGCGGGCGCGAATATGGGTCGGGAAGACCTCGGCCTGGTAGGCGTGGTAGCTGATGGTCAGCCAGGCGTTGGACCAGGTGATCATAAACCCGCAGATCACCAACAGGATCGGACTGTTTTGCAGAGCGAACAGGGTGCCGAAGATAACGGTCATCAGCGCGGAGAGGACAATCTGCCACTTGTTTTCAAAACGATGCACGAAGCGGGTGCAGAACAGACAGCCCAGCGGATAGGCGAGGGTGATAAAGAAGGCGTACAGCAGGCTATGGGTGATGCTGGCGCCCTGACCGGAGAGCAGCGCCGGCAGCCAGTTGCCAAAGCCGAAGAAACCGATCGCCTGGAAGAAGTTCATCACCATCAGCATCAGGGTGCGCTGCCGATACTGCGGCGCCCAGATTTCGCGGAAGGTGCCGCGTTTGACGACGCTCTGTGCCGCATGCGCATGCTTTGGCGACGGCGTCAGGCCGCAGCGGGCTTCCATCTCACACATCACCGTATGCGCGTCATCATGCCTCCCTTTGCTTTCCAGCCAGCGGGCTGACTCCGGTAGCTTTTTACGGATAAACCAGATCGCCAGCGAGAACAGTGCGCCAAAGATGATCACCCAGCGCCAGCCGCTGAGGCCGAACAGGGTGGTCGGCACCAGCATCCAGGACATCAGCGCCACCGCCGGAACCGAGAGGAACTGGATGAAGAAGGCAAAGGCAAAGGCTTTATTGCGCAGATGGGTTGGCACCCATTCGCTGAGATAGGTATCAATGGTCACCAGCTCAATGCCGAGGCCGATCCCCACCAGAAAGCGGAAGAAGATCACCCCTTCCGCGCTACTCTGCGTCGCCATCAGCAGCGAAAAAAGACCGTACCAGGCGAGCGCCACCATAAAGGTCAGGCGGCGGCCCAGTTTGTCCGCCAGCGGCGCCAGCAGACTGGCGCCGATAAACAGCCCCATAAAGGTGGCGGAGGCGAAGGCCGCCTGGTCGGCGATGCCGAAGATGCCCGCCTGTCCGGTGTGGAAAATGCCCTCCGCCAGCAGGCCCGCGCTGATATACCCGGTCTGGAAGAGATCGTAGAGCTCAAAGAAGCCGCCAAGTGAGAGCAGGGTAATAAACGACCATAACCCAAATGAGGCGGGCAGCGCATCAATGCGTCCGGTTAAGCTGGCGTGCGGTTGTCCTGGCGAAGCATAGGGCGTTTCGCCGAGAACCTGGGTGGTAGACATGGTGTTGTGTTCCTCAGGAAGAATGGTTTGCCTGCTAATGTTAATTGATTGTTAATAGTTTTAAATTTTTAATCCTTAGCCTTAGCGACATTCTTTAGCGTAAGATCGCGCTGGGGAGACATAAAGTTGATATTCATGCTGGTTTTCGCCGCATCCCAGCGAAGGAATTGAAGTAAATCACCGCTGACGGCATTTTAGTCGCCTGGCGATGTCACGCTACGCAGGACCCGCGAAAGACAAACTAAACGAATCGTCACCGGCGGCGTTTTCGTGCTTTACCCATCATTACCCCGGGCTATAATGTGCCCACTTTTATTCAGGAGTCATACGTTGGACAGTCACCCTTATTGCGATTTTCCGGCAAGCTAACGCGATCATTTCGCTGCTTGCCGTCCCGGCGGGCAGCAATCTCTCAGTTCCGGATTGCCTCCCTCAATAATTTATGCGCCATTGAGCGCGAGAGGCAGCGTTATGTTTATGTTTTCCAGACCCTTATTTCCTCCACCATCATCCACCGGCTAATCGCCCGGCGCGGCTGAGCGCTACATCTGTAATTTTTGGCTTTCTGTTTTCTGGAGGAAGGCGCGATGGTATTTCCTTATATGACACATTTACTCGCGGCAATGTTGTTGGGGGCGCTGATCGGCGCGGAAAGACAGTGGCGACAACGTATGGCCGGTTTACGCACCAATGCCCTGGTGGCCACCGGCGCGGCGGTGTTTATTCTCAGCGCGATGTCGGCCTCGCCGGACAGCCCGGGGCGTATTGCAGCGCAGATCGTCTCCGGTATCGGCTTCCTTGGGGCAGGGGTGATTATGCGCGATGGTATGAACGTCCGCGGCCTCAATACCGCCGCCACGCTGTGGTGTTCGGCCGGGATCGGCGTACTCTGCGGCCTGGGACAGTTCTGGAACGCGACGGCGGCTACGCTGATTATTCTGTGCGCCAATATCCTGCTGCGCGAGGCGGCGCAGCGCATTCATGCCTTGCCGGGGGCCGGTGACGAAGAGAAACGCTATGTCTTACGCGTCACCTGTCTGCGCGAACATGAAAATGCCGTGCGTCAGCTGTTGCTGAATATTGCGCAGCAGCAGCGGTTTACCCTGCAGGGATTGCAGTCGGCGGCGGCGGACACAGCGGACCATCTGGAGATTTGCGCGCAGCTGATTAGTCATAAGCAGCACCAAAAAACGCTGGCGCAAATTATGGCGCAAATGGGCGTTCAGCAGAACGTCACATCGGTGCACTGGCGTGTCGGAGAGGCGTAGGGGCTGGCGGCGGAGCAGCGGAAATGGCCGCTCGTCGCGCGATTCGCCATCCCGCGGGAAAGCGGCTAGAATGGCCTCCTCGCAGGAGGTTATAAGAATGTTAAATAATGGATGTGTACCCTCGGAATCTGGTCCCACAGAGGTGACGGCTGATTTTCGTTTTACCCGCGTGATGGCCGAGCAGGCGGCGCGGGCGCGTCTGACGCTGGACGACGATCAGCTGTCACTCATCGCCCGCCTTGACGCCCTCGGTCAGCAGTTGGTGTCCACGACAGGCAGGCCGCAGGGGGTATACGTCTGGGGACGTACCGGGCGAGGGAAAAGCTTTATCCTCGACCACTTTTTCGCCAGCCTGCCGCTCGCCGCCAGGCGGCGGGTCCATTTTCATCACTTCTTCCGCGAACTGCACCAGCGGCTGAATGCCCCCGGAGCGCCCGACCTGCAGACGGTGATGAGGCAGATGACATCCGGTTGCCGCCTGCTATGCTTCGACGAATTTCATCTGCACGACCCCGGCGACGCCATGCTGATTAAAGCCTTGCTGGAACACCTCTTTCAACACGGTATCGTGCTGCTGGCCACCTCAAACTACCCGCCGGAGATGCTGCTGCCCAATCCGCTGTATCACGATCGCTTTTTACCGTCGATCGCGCTGATCCGCGCCCATCTAACGGTGGTGGCGCTGAACGGCGAGGAAGATTATCGCGAACGGCATCTGAGCCAGGATAACGCCTTCTGCAGCGGGCGGATGTGGGTTAATCCGAATGCACAACAGCGTCAGCTGTATGACCTGCCGTCGCTGCCTGGCGAACCGGTTTCGCTGACGGTAGGCTATCGCACGCTGCTGGCGGCCGCGGCGTCGCCCGCGTTGCTGCACTTCACCTTTACCCAGCTTTGTCAGGCCGCCACGGCGGTGATGGACTATCTGACGCTCTGCGAAAGCTATGCCGTCTGGCTACTGGACGAGGTGCCGCCATTGGCTACGGTGGGGCCGGCGACCCAGCAGCGCTTTATCAATGTGATTGATGTGCTGTATGAAAAGCAGATCCGCCTGCTGCTGGTGACCCGCTGCGACCTGGAGACGCTGGTGGCAGGGGTGGAACTGGAGGATATTCAACGAACGCGGAGTCGCCTGCAACAGCTGCCGCGGGCGGTATAAGAAAAACGCCCCGGCGGGAGCCGGGGCGAGGGGATTACAGATCGAAGCGGTCGAGGTTCATCACCTTGGTCCAGGCGGCAACGAAGTCATGCACCAGCTTCTGCTGCCCGTCGGCGCAGGCGTACACTTCCGCCAGGGCGCGCAGTACCGAGTTGGAGCCAAACACCAGATCCACGCGGGTGGCGCTGTACTTCGCTTCGCCGGTTTTACGGTCGCTGCCGGTAAACAGCTCCGCGTTATCATCGGCCGCTTTCCAGACGGTAGCCATATCAAGCAGATTAACGAAGAAGTCATTGCTGAGCACGCCGACGCGGTCGGTAAACACCCCGTGTTTGCTGCCGTCGTAGTTCGCGCCCAGTACGCGCAAGCCACCGACCAGCACGGTCATTTCCGGGGCGGTTAGCGTCAGCTGCTGCGCTTTATCGATCAGAAGGGTTTCCGTCGAGACACCGCCTTCGATACGGCGATAGTTGCGGAAGCCATCCGCCAGCGGCTGCAGCAGATCAAACGACTCGACGTCGGTCTGCTCAGGCAGAGCGTCGACGCGGCCTGGGGTAAACGGCACATTGACGCTGACGCCGGCGGCAGCGGCCGCCTGCTCAACGCCGACCACGCCGGCCAGCACGATAATATCGGCCAGCGACGCTTTGCCGGAGGCGCGCTGGATCGCCTGCAGGGTCGGCAGCACCCGGCTGGCGATGGCGTTAACCGGCCAGTCTTTCTGCGGGGCCAGCGCCAGACGCGCGCCGTTAGCGCCGCCGCGTTTATCGCCGCCGCGGAAGGTGGAGGCGGACGCCCAGGCGACCGAGACCAGCTCACTGACCGACAGGCCGGCGCCGGCGATGGCGGTTTTCAGGCTGGCGATATCTTCCGCGCTCGGCTGATGGGTCGCTGCCGGCAGCGGATCCTGCCAAATCAGATCTTCTTTCGGCACTTCCGGCCCGAGGTAACGGGATTTTGGCCCCATATCACGGTGGGTCAGCTTGAACCACGCCCGGGCGAACGCCTCGTTAAAGGCCTGCGGATCGTTGAGGAAGCGGCGGGAGATTTTTTCAAACTCCGGGTCGAAGCGCAGGGTCAGGTCGGTGACCAGCATGGTCGGTTTGCGCTTTTTCTCCGGGTTAAACGGATCCGGGATAATCTCCGGCGCGTCTTTGGCTTCGAACTGGATCGCGCCAGCCGGGCTGCGGGTCTGCACCCATTCGTATTTGAACAGGTTTTCGAAAAAGTAGTTGCTCCACTGGGTGGGCGTCTGCGTCCAGACCACTTCCAGACCGGAGGTGATGGCGTCCGCGCCTGCGCCGCTGCCGTAGCTGGAGTGCCAGCCCAGACCCTGCGCTTCCAGCGGCGCGGCTTCCGGCTCGGCGCCGACGTGGCTGGTTTCTGCGGCGCCGTGGGTTTTGCCCAGCGTATGGCCGCCGGCGATCAGCGCGACGATCTCTTCATCGTCCATCGCCATATTGCCGAAGGTGGCGCGAATGGCCGCCGCGGCGGACAGCGGCTCGCCGCTGGCGTTCGGACCTTCCGGGTTGACATAAATCAGACCCATTTCGGTGGCACCGATGGCCTGTTTCGCCAGGCTTTCCGGATGACGGTGGGCCAGCCACTCTTTCTCATCGCCCCAGTCGACGTCGAGATCCGGTTCCCAGACGTCTTCGCGACCGGCGCCAAAGCCAAAGGTGCGGAAGCCAGCGTTTTCCAGAGCGACGTTACCCGCCAGCATGTAAAGGTCGGCCCAGGAGATTTTCTGGCCATATTTCTGTTTCACCGGCCACAGCAGACGGCGGGCCTTATCGAGGCTGACGTTGTCAGGCCAGGAGTTCAGGGGAGCAAAGCGCTGCTGTCCACGACCTGCGCCGCCGCGACCGTCAACGGTGCGGTAGGTGCCGGCGCCGTGCCAGGCCATACGAATAAACAAGCCAATATAGCTACCCCAGTCTGCCGGCCACCACTCTTGCGAATCGGTCAGCAGCGCTCTGAGATCAGCCTTCAGCGCGGAGTAATCGAGCTTTTTAAACTCTTCCCTGTAGTTAAAATTCTCACCCAACGGGTTGGAGCGATTGGAGTGCTGGTTTAACAGATCGACACGCAGCTGGTTCGGCCACCAGTCGCGGTTGGCGGTGCCGCTGCCGGCGCTCTGTTTTGGCGTCTCGGCGTGGAAAGGGCACTTCCCGGCGGATGCATTGTTGGATGGGTCGTTAGACGTGCTCATATCAGGCTCCGTTTGCTTTTGTGAATGCCGTTACGATATACACTGCTACCAATAAGCGATATTTGAATGAATCTACGGATTTAATAGCTATTTCCGTTCAATGAAGGGTTAGGCAACCCCCTGGTGGGACCGTGTCGGCCTGGAGATTGAGATTAACCTCATTAGTAACCATAGCCGTAACGAGGCGGCAAAGGAAACGATCCGCGTCAAGCTGGGCGAAGAAATGCTAATTGTTTGAGATATGACAAGTTTTACTACGAAACTCGCATTAGCGCTGCCAGTAGGGCGGCGATCCAAACACGTCGGCAAAATAGTCAATCACTGTCCGCACGTTGAGAGAGGGATGGCGGGTATAAGGATAAATCGCCGCGATATACGATGGCGTGTGGCTGATGGCCGCCGAATAGCGATCCATCAGCGTGACTAATGTCCCGTTGTGCAGCGCCTCGCTGACCATCCAGTCGGGAAATAACACGATCCCCATCCCGCCGATGGCTGAAGTGAGCAGGGCATCGGCATTGTTCGAGGTCATGAGCGGGGTCAACGGATAGTGCACCCATGCCTCTTCGCGCTGGCGAAACAGCCAGCGGTTGGCTCCCTGCGAACCGCCATACACCAGCGTGCAATGTTGATGCAATGCCTCCGGCGAAGTCGGGCTGCCGTACCGTGAAACATACTCCGGGGAGGCGGTCAGGTAATAGCGCTGGCTGCCAAACACTCTGGCGTGATAGCCCGCGTCCGGCAGGCTGCTGATGCGAAAAAGGATATCCGTCGCATCGCGATGGGGATCGATAAAATCGTCGGTCAGCGTCAGGTCAAACTGCAGTTTGGGATGCAGGGCCGCCAGTTCCGGAAGCCAGGGGGCGATATGCCGCTGACCAAAATAGACCGGCGCATTGATCCGCACCAGCCCGCCGGGGACCTGTGCCCGATCCTGTAACGCCCGTTGCGCGTCGGCGTACTGTCCCAGCAGTTCCCGGGCGGACGCTGCGAAAAGGCGTCCTGCTTCGGTCGGTACCACGGCACGGGTGTTGCGGTAGAACAGCTGCTGCCCGAGGGCATCTTCCAGCTGCTGGATGGTTCGCGAGATCAGCGAGGGAGAGACCCCTTCGCGGCGGGCCACTACGGAAAAACTCTGGTTATCGTAAACCGCGATGAAAAGCTGAAGGGCGCGAAAATCGACGCTGCTGGCATCGGCCATCTGTGCAATTCCTGCAATAGTGTTTTCTGCATTATACCGTTTATCGCATCAGCACGCTGTTTTATCCTCAGCCGCCTGTTGTACAGAGGAGGCGCAGTAATGGCGTTATTATTCATTTTATTAGTGATTGCCGGCGGCATGGGATTATCGGTCGAGGCCGGCCTGCTGGGGCCGCTGGCGAGCCAGGTGGGGGATCTGTGGGCAACCATGAGCATCTTTGGGATTGGCGCAGTGTTAACCTTTTTTCTGATGCTCTTTTTCAGCCCGCGTAGCAGCCCGTCGTTCTTTTCTCTGCCCGGCTGGCAACTCACCGGCGGTCTGTTGGGGGCGGGGTACGTGGTGATCTTGACTGTGGCGACGCCGGTGATTGGTATTGCCATGACCATGATCGGCATCCTGGCGGGTCAGATTGCGAAAAGCCTGGCGATCGACCATTACGGGTTATTCGGTAGCCCACGGCGCAAAATCGATCCGCGGCGCGCCATGGCGCTGATGTTGATTATGGCGGCGTTACTGCTGGTGGCTCTGGGTTAAGGAGGGGAAATGGATACGATAGTGATCATTCTGGCACTGTGCGGCGGCGCATTGCTTAGCGTCCAGGCGGCGATAAATGGCCGTCTTGGCAGCCAGGTGGGGGTGCTGCGCAGCGCCTTTTTAACCTTCGCCACCGGCGCGCTGGTGACGGGATTGCTGATCCTGTTTTTTGCTCCAGCGACGTCGGTAAACCTGCTACAGGTGCCTAAGTGGCAGCTGCTGGGCGCATTTTGCGGCGTGCCCTACATCGTCATTATGGTGCTGGCGGTGCAGCGGATAGGCACCGCTACGGCCACCGTGGCGGTGATCTTTGGCCAGCTGACGATGAGCCTGCTGATCGACAACTTTGGCTGGCTGGGCAACAGCACGATGGCGTTCTCGCCGGCGCGACTGGCGGCGGTGATATGTCTGGCCCTCGCGCTGTACTTAATCTATACCTCAGGGAAGTCGGCTACCTCCCACGTGGCGGCCCGCGCAGAACAGTGAGCTGCGCCGACGCGTCGGGCATCGTGAATATAGCCTGACGCGTCACGGGCAAGGTTAAGAATAACGATCCCTCTAACATGCTGAAACATTTCTGCCAGATCATTAGCAACCTTTCAGTAGGGCTGACGCTGCGATAAGGCTATGCTTCCCGGCCGTTACGCCGTTGGCTTTTCCAGTGATTCAGGTGATGTACCGCTAATGCCCCTTTTGAGAGACGAAATTCGCGACCACTCCGCGGAAGAGATGCTGTTTATCCGCCGGGCCGCAATTGCTTTTCTGCTGGTGGTGGTCTGCTTTGGCGTGCTGATCGTTAACCTCTACCATCTGCAGGTGGAGCAGCACGATTTTTACCAGACCCGGTCAAACCAGAACGACATCAAAATGCTGCCCATCGCCCCCAGCCGCGGGCTGATATTCGATCGCAACGGCATTCCGCTGGTGCAGAATATCACCCTGTATCGCCTGCAGGTGATCCCGAGCAAAATTCACGATATGGCCGCGCTGTTGCAGCAGCTGACGCCTATCGTCGACCTGACGCCGGACGACATCGCCAGCTTTCGCGACGATATGCACCACACCAGCCGCTACAAAGCGGTCACCCTCAAGTCAGACCTCAGCGATGTGGAGGTGGCCCGCTTCGCGGTCAACGAATTCCGTTTCCCCGGCGTGACGGTGGAGAGCTACCAACAACGGGAATACCCCTACGGCGCAGAGCTGGCGCACGTGGTGGGCTATGTGTCGAAAATCAACGACAGCGATCTGCAGCGGCTGGCGAAAAACGGCGAAGAGGAGAACTACGCCGCCGACCGCAATATCGGTAAGCAGGGCATCGAGGGCTATTATGAAAAAGCGCTCCACGGCACCACCGGCTATCAGGAAGTGGAGGTGGATAACCACGGCCGGGTGGTGCGTCTACTGAAAGAGGTGCCGCCGGTGGCCGGAAAAAACCTCTATCTGACTCTCGACCTTCATCTCCAGCAGTATATTGAGTCGGTGCTGAAGGGACAGCGGGCGGCGGTGGTGGTGGTCGACCCGCGGGATGGCGGCGTGCTGGCGATGGTCTCCAGTCCCAGCTACGATCCTAATCCGTTCGTCAAAGGTATCGGCTATCAGGCCTATAAATCGCTGCTGGAGAATCCGGACCGGCCGCTGATCAACCGCGTCACCCAGGGGCTATATCCTCCGGCTTCGACGGTCAAACCCTATATGGCGCTGTCGGCGCTCTCCGCTGGGGTCATCACCCCGAACACCACCTTCTTCGGGGCGCCGACGTGGACGCTGCCGGGCACGCAACGCCGCTACCGCGACTGGCTGAAAACCGGCCACGGCATGCTCAACGTGACTAAAGCCATCGAAGAGTCAGCGGACACCTTTTTCTATCAGGTCGCCTTCGAGATGGGCATTGACCGGATCCATGAATGGCTGAGCAAGTTCGGCTACGGCCAGTCCACCGGCATCGACCTTAATGAGGAGTACGCCGGGGTGCTGCCCAGCCGGGAGTGGAAACAGCGGGTGCATAAAAAGCCCTGGTATCAGGGGGACACCATCTCGGTCGGCATCGGCCAGGGGTACTGGATCGCCACCCCGATCCAGATGGTGAAGGCGCTTACCACTCTGCTGAACAATGGTAAAGTACAGGATCCGCATCTGCTCTATTCGATGAAGCAGGGCAACCATGTGGAACGTTATCAGCAGCCGGCGAACCTGCCGCAGGTGGGTGACCCGAAATCCCCGTACTGGGGCATTGTGCGCAACGGCATGTATGGGATGGCGAATCAGCCCAACGGCACCGGCTATAAGCTGTTTCATACTGCGCCGTATCAGATCGCGGCGAAGTCCGGGACCTCGCAGGTCTTTAGCCTGAAGCAAAACCAGACCTATAACGCCAAAATGATCCCGGTGCGTCTGCGCGACCATATCTTCTACACCCTGTTTGCCCCTTATCAGCATCCGAAGGTGGCGATGGCGCTGATTCTGGAGAACGGCGGCGGGGATGGGGTGGTGGCCGGACCGACGGCGCGCGCCATCCTGGACCATATTTTTGTCCCGCAGCAGGCATCTTCGGCGGCAGCCGATGTGCCGCAGCGTGATAGCGCCGATGCCCAGTAAGCGACAGGACTTATTCCGCAGGCGCATCGTCCATAGTAATTGGTTATTTGTCCCATCGTCTTCCCGGCGGCATAGTGTTTTACGGGAACATGACCCGGAGCGAGGAGGAAAGGTGACACGTAACCGATTACTGCTGGTCCAGACCGGCACGCCGCCGACGGCCATTCGCCAGGCGCATGGCGATCTGCCGCGCTGGTTTCGCACGCTGCTGGCGCCGTGGCAGACGCAGCTCACCACGGTGCGGGTGTTTGAAGATGAACCGCTGCCGACGCCGGATAACCAAACCTTAGCGGTGCTAACCGGCTCGTGGGCGATGGTAACCGATCGTCTGGCGTGGAGCGAACGGACCGCCGACTGGATCCGGCAGGCGGTGGCTATCGACATGCCGCTGTTCGGCGTTTGTTATGGTCATCAGCTGATGGCCCATGCCCTGGGGGGCGAGGTGGCGTATCATCCTGGCGGGCGGGAAAGCGGCAGCCAAACCATTACGCTGTCGCCATGGGGTGTCGATGATCCGCTGCTGAGCGGCCTGCCGGCTACATTTCCTGCGCATCTGAGCCATTTGCAAACCGTGACTCGTCTGCCGGAAGGGGCCACGGTGCTGGCCGCGTCCGCCCACGATCCCCACCAGATTGTGCGCTATGGGCCTCACGCGGTCTCTACGCAATTTCACCCGGAATTTACCGCGCCGATAGCCCGTTCGCTGATCCGCCACCGGGAGGCGGTGCTGCAGGCGGAAGGTATTGACGCGCAGCGGTTACACGAAGAGGTGCAGGAGAGCCCGCAGGGCGCGGCGATCCTTACGCGCTTCGTCAGCGCCTTTCTGACCCCGGATGCCCCCGGCCATTAATCCCCTGTCGTGAATAGCACCTGCCAGCGGCGACGCCGGCGGGTCATTTCGCGTGCCAGATCGGCCACCTCTGCAACGCGCAGCGCGTCGACCGCCTGCGGCGTTAGCTCTGGTAAACCATACTCCTGACGCAGGGCGGACAGCGCCCGCGCCTCTGGCGGCCTGCTGGCGCGGATCTGAGCGGCCAGGCGCTGCTGTAGCGGTCTGAAGGTCGCCTCATCCATGGGGGCCAGCTGGCGCAGAAAGTCTTTACCACAGCGCAGCAATTCCCCGGCGCGGCGATCCGGGGACTGGAGCGCCATCAGCAGCCCGTCGCGATCGGCGACCCGCTGATAGCGGCAGCTCACCACATAGCCAATCTGCTGCTCCACCCGCAGGCGCTGGAAAAATAGCGGCTCACAATGCTGCGCCAGCAGCCGCAGGGCCGCCAGCGAGGCGCCATCCGGCAGCGGAATAAAGACCAGCAGCGCCGTATCGCCTCCCGGATAAACCAGACGTTCGACGCCGCGGCGGCAGGGCGCCGGAGCGGGCATCGGCGGATTAACCGGGGCGGTAATCAGGCTCAGCTGACGCGCTATCCACTGCGCATCTTCTGCGCTGCCGCCGGCCAGGGCCGCCAGCCAACCTTTCTGATGCCCGCATGTACCCAGCCGTTCGGGGAGTTGAGCCATGAGATAACGGATAGCGATACTTTCCGGCGGTGGGGTCAGCGAGGCGACCGGGAGCGCGAGCTGCCGCAGGATGGCCTGCAGGATCGCCTCCGGCCGTCGGCCTGGCTCCGGCAGCTGGAGGGTCAACTGCCAGCTGCCGTCGAACAGATGCCACTCGCCGTGTCCCCCGGCATGGCGCAGGGCGGCAAGCTGTGGGCGCAGCTGTTCCCCACGCGCCAGTCCTTCGGCCTGATCGGGCGAGCAGTAGAAGGGCGGTCGCAGCAGGAGCCTCGGCGGCTCTCCCGGTGACGGGAGGTGGAGCAGCGGCGCGGCTTCCTCCGGGCATTTGGCAACGAGATCGCCAGCGGCCTGCGGATAAAAAGCGAACGCCAGCGCCGGGTCAGACTCAGGGCGGCGGCGCCAGCGGCTAAGCGGCAGGCTAAAGCCCTGGGTGGCAACAGGCTCCCCTGGGGAAACGGTCTGACAGGCCAGTCTGACCGACGGGGCGGCCTGCAGGGCGGCGCAAAAATCGGCGAACCCGGCGGGCGGCGCGCCGGGGGCAAAGCCGAATGCCCGCTGGCGCAGCTGATCGAGAGGCGACAGCGCCTGAAAGCGGCGCCGGGATAGCTGATAGTAGTGTAGCTGCTGCTCAGGCGTCGTTTGCTGTAGCGCCTGCAGCCAGTGGGTTATCTGCCGGTCGACCTCTTCCGGCCGGTCGCTGGCGAAGACCAGCGCCAGCCAGCCGAGGTGCCGATCCTGATACAGCCAGTTCAGCGCCACATCCCCGGCCAGCCGGCGCTGGCGCAGGCCGGCCATCAGGCTGCCGGGGGCTTCATCCAGCAAAAACTCGCGCAGTAACGTGACGTTGTCACTTAAAGCGATCAGCGGGCAGCGCCACAGCGCGGGCTGGCTGGAGACCGCCAGCTGCAGTGCAGTGAACTCGCCCAGGCGCAGCGGCGGCGCCGGCGGCGGAGCCTCGCCTGCGGCAAGCCCGGCGGCGAAACGGGCCGCCAGCTCGCCGAGAGCCTCCAGCGACTGCGGCCCCTGCAGCCAGAGCTGCATTCGCCGGGCGACGTAATGGGTGCGGTGAAAATCGCCTAAGGCGGCCTGCAGCGCAGCGAGATCGCCCGCCAGCGCGTCGGCGCTGCCAACCTGAAAGCGGCGAAACGCCGCGGGCGCGCTGGCGGCGTGGCGCACCGCGGCTTCCCGGCGCGATGGCTCATGCTGCTGGATCAGGCGGTACTCGGCGTCAATCACCGCCACTTCGCGCTGAATATCTTCCCTGAGCAGCAGCGGGGCCTGCAGCATCTCCTGTAGACGCGCGACACCATCAGCCAGAGCATCGGCGGCAACCTCGAAAAAGAACGCGCTATGGCGAGCCAGGGTGGTGGCATTCACGCTTCCGCCCTGGCGCTGCACCCAGCCCATCAGTCGGTCATCATCCTGGTAGCGCTCTCCGCCGTAAAACAGCAGATGTTCCAGCAGGTGCGCCAGCCCAGGGAAGCGCGACGGTTCGTGGTGGCTGCCGGCGGCGACCCGCGCCAGGGCAGCCGCACGATCCGCCTGCGGCTGATGGACCAGGGTGGCCTGCAGGCCGCCCGGCAAAGTGACGGTGCGGGTCGCCAGCGTCATTACAGGTCCCGGGTTTGGAAGATCAGCTGCGAGCGGGTACGGTTGCGGAACTGCAGCTGGCTGACTTTTATGTCGCTGCAGGCCGCTTCGCGCCGGGCCTCGAGGATTTTGTGATGATGCGGGGATTTGCTGCACACCGGGTCGGCGTTATCGGCGCTGCCGGTCAGCATAAAGGCCTGGCAGCGGCAGCCGCCGAAGTCCTTCTCTTTTTCATCACAGGAGCGGCACGGCTCCGGCATCCAGTCATACCCGCGGTAGCGATTGAAGCCGAATGAGTCATACCAGATCGATTCCAGACTCTGCTCCAGCACCGACGGAAACGCCACCGGCAGCTGGCGCGCGCTGTGGCAAGGCAGGGCGGTGCCTTCCGGGGTGACGCTGAGGAAAATCGATCCCCAGCCGCCCATGCAGCCTTTCGGCCGCTCTT
Organism: Klebsiella sp. P1927; assembly: GCF_018204675.1. Lineage (NCBI taxonomy): Bacteria > Pseudomonadati > Pseudomonadota > Gammaproteobacteria > Enterobacterales > Enterobacteriaceae > Klebsiella > Klebsiella sp. P1927. The sequence continues at coordinate 2,281,274 of NZ_CP073377.1, forward strand.
CGTAATAGTCCGGGGTGACGAACAGCAGGTTGGTGAGGTTGCCGCTGGCGGCCATTTTCTGCCGGTAGTCAGCGACCACCTGCTCGGCGCGGGCGATCTGTTCCCGGGTCGGCAGCAGCCCTTCGCGATTAAGAAACGCCCACCCGTAGAACTGGCAGGTGGCCAGCTCAACGTCATCGGCTTCCAGCTCAATGCACAGCTCGATAATTTTATCGAGCTGGTCGATGTTGTGCCGGTGGAGAACGAAGTTGAGCACCATCGGGTAGTCGCGCGCTTTCACGGCTTTGGCCATGGTCAGCTTCTGCTGGAAGGCTTTTTTGTTGCCGGCCAGCGCGGCGTTGAGCACTTCATCGCTGGCCTGGAAGCTAATCTGGATATGGTCCAGCCCGGCCTCGCTGAAGGCGTCCAGTTTGCTCTCCGTCAGCCCTATCCCGGAGGTGATCAGGTTGGTATAGAACCCGAGGTCGCGCGCGGCGCGGATCAGCTCCGGCAGATCTTTACGGGTCAGCGGCTCGCCGCCGGAAAAGCCCAGCTGAACGCTGCCCATCGCCCGCGCCTGGCGAAAGACCTCGATCCATTGTTCGGTGGTCAGCTCCTTATCCTGCCGGGCGAAGTCCAGCGGATTGGAACAGTAGGGACACTGCAGCGGGCAGCGGTAGGTCAGCTCCGCCAGCAGCCACAGTGGCGGATTGACGGTGGGTTTACTCTGGCTCACGGCAGGTGATCCACTTCTGTTGACAGGCGATCTGCAGGAACTCGATGACGTCGTCATCGACGCCGCCGGCTTCCGGGAAACGTTCATTAAGCATGGCGATAATCGCCGCGACGTCGCGCCGGCCATCGACCAGCTCGAGGATCGCCGCGGCGGTCTCATTGAGTTTGGCCATACCCTCCGGATAGAGGATCACATGGCTCTCCTGGGCGGCTTCCCACTGCAGTCGGTAGCCGCGACGAAAGGCAACGATGGACGTTTTTTGCATGATTACACCAGTCGGGTCGTGTGCCAGGCCGCCTTGTCGGTGACCGTGTGATAGGGCGGGCGCTGCAGGGCATAGGCCATGGTCATGGCATCGAGCATCGACCACAGAATGTCGAGCTTAAACTGCAGGATCTCCAGCATCCGGTTCTGTTTTTCAGCGCTGTCACAGTAGGCCTTCGCCAGCGCCAGGCCATGCTCAACGTCGCGATTGGCCTGGCTCAGACGACTGCGGAAGTAAAAGTAGCCTTCCTCTTTGATCCATGGATAGTGCTGCGGCCAGCTGTCGAGGCGCGACTGATGGATCTGCGGGGCGAACAGCTCGGTCAGGGAGCTGCAGGCCGCCTCCTGCCAGCAGGCGCGACGAGCGAAATTGAGATAGGCATCCACTGCGAAGCGCACGCCGGGCAGCACGTGACGCTCGCTGAGCAGATCGTCGCGGCTCAAACCGACCGCTTCCCCCAGCCGCAGCCAGGCTTCAATCCCGCCGTCCTCGCCGTGGCTGCCGTCGTGGTCGAGGATCCGCTGCACCCATTTGCGCCGGGTTTGCGCATCCGGGCAGTTGGCCATAATCGCCGCGTCTTTCAGCGGAATAGTGGTCTGGTAATAAAACCGGTTCGCCACCCAACCCTGAATTTGCTCGCGGGTCGCGTCGCCGTTATGCATGGCGATGTGGTAAGGGTGGTGAATATGGTAGAAGGCGCCTTTAGCCCGCAGAGCCTCTTCAAAGGCCTGCGGCGACAGCGTGTCAGTGATCAGCATGCGGTATCCTGAAGGGTGATTGCCATCCCGTCCCAGCTCACTTCGATCCCCTGTTGCGTTAGCGCCTGGCGCTGGGGAGACTGCTCGTTAAGGATCGGGTTGGTGTTATTAATATGAATGAGAATTTTGCGTTTTGCCGGCAGAGAGGCCAGCAGGGCCATCATCCCGTGCTCGTCGCCGAGCGCCAGGTGGCCCATATCGCGGCCGGTATTGCGTCCGACGCCGGCGGCCTGCAGCTCGTCATCCTGCCAGACGGTGCCATCGATCAGCAGACAGTCCGCTTTTTGCAGCCACGGCAGAAGGGTTTCATCCGGCTCACCCAGCCCCGGGGCATAGAACAGCGTCTGCCCGTTGCGGCGGTTTTCGATAAACAGCGCCACGTTATGACCCGGCAGCGGCCGGTCGCGATACGGCGAATAGGGCGGCGCGTTGCTGGCGATAGGCACCGCGGTAAACTGCAAATCAGGACAGGCGTCAACGGTAAAAGGCTGCTGCGGAGCGATGGGATGATGCACCAGGCCGCCGTTCCAGTGCCGCAGCATGGTAAACACCGGGAAGCCGGTGGAGAGATCCTCATGAACCTCCGGGGTGCACCAGACCTGATGTGGGCAGCCTTCCCGCAGGCTCAGCAACCCGGTTGTGTGGTCGATCTGGCTGTCGGTGAGAATAATGCCGCCGATATGCGTTCCGCGCAGTACGCCGGCTTTATTTAACTCGGGGGTATTGGCAATCTGCTGGCTGATATCCGGCGAGGCGTTGCACAGCACCCACTCTTTACCGTTGTCGCTGACGATAATTGACGACTGGGTGCGGGGGGCAGCCTGAATGGTGCCATCGCGCAGACCCTGACAGTTGGCGCAGTTGCAGTTCCATTGCGGGAAACCGCCGCCGGCGGCGGAACCGAGGACTTTAATGAACATGAAGACGGACCGGGTAATGAATGAAGGTGCCCGCGCGAACGGCGGGCGGGGCGATTAACGGTTAGAAATGTACAGCGTCACTTCCAGACCGAGACGTAAATCGATAAAAGCAGGTTTCTTCCACATGTTTTGTTCCTCTTAAAAATGACTACAGGCCTCACGGATAATGGTGGATCTGTGACGGCTGCCGCATATTGCGCTTCACCGGGAGAGAGATCAACCCGGAATCTGTAAGGAATTAACTTTATGTTTACAATATAACCTATTGTTGCCAAACATTTTTTAATACCCGTAGCCAGTTACGCCACAGCAGCTTATCCAGCACCAATTGATCATAGCCGCTAGCGCGCAACGTATTGATAAGCCGCGGTAAGCCGGCCACATCGCCCAGCTCGTCCGGCAGGGTGATGCCGTCAAAATCCGAGCCAAGGGCCACATGATCCTCACCCATTATGTTAATAAGATAGTCGATATGCCGGACAATGGTGGTTAAGGGCGTGTCGCTATCGCGCCGGCCGTCGGCGCGCAGGAAAGCATTGCCGAAATTGACGCCCACCACGCCGCCGCTGTCGCGGATCGCCCGCAGTTGCTGGTCGGTCAGATTGCGCGGCTGCGGGCACAGGGCATGGGCATTGGAGTGGGTGGCCACCAGCGGTGACGTTGCGTGATGGGCGGTATCCCAGAACGCTTTTTCATTCATATGAGACACGTCAATCTGCATCTTCAAGGCATTGACCTGCTTAATCAGATCGATACCTGCCGCTGTCAGTCCAGGCCCAGTGTCCGGGCTACCGGGAAACGAACCGTTAACGCCGCTGCCGAAGCGGTTCGCAATATTCCAGAACGGACCAATGCTGCGGACCCCGGCGGCATAAAAGGCCTGCAGGTCGCGGCCCTCGCCATCAAAACCTCCGGCACCCTCAATATGCGCCACCATCGCCAGTACCTTATCCTCGCGGCAGCGCTCGATATCCGCCGCGCTCAGACACAATCTCAAGCGTCCAGCGGAGTGCGCGATAAGTTGCTTCAGGATGGCCAGTTGCTGCCAGAGGATATCGATCGGATCCCATCGTTGGCTGGCGTATTGCGGCGTCATACGGGCAATATATTCCTGCGGTGGCACGAATAGCGCGAATAGCCCGCCGGCAAATCCGCCTTGCAGCATGCGCGGATAGTCGAGATGGCCGTTCTCTATCCCGGCAAAGAAGGCGCTCACCGGATCCTCGCGATGGTGAAGCCAGAGATTCAGCAGCAGGTCATTGTGACCATCAAAAATCGCCATAGCGGGTTCCTGCGTTCTTAAGTGGTGAAAAATGCCTGCCACGGTAACGGATTTATCTCCCGGGGCAAGCATAAATTCACATGCCCGCAACAATTGCCAACCTCGACTTTGTATCACACTGTATCTCGCGGTGCTGCGCTGACATTAAGAGAGAAAAATGGCCCCGGTCGGGCACATGGCGGATACAAATTTCCGCTTTACTGGTCACGTACTCTCTTGATGACGATAAAAGGTGAGAAAACGATGAACAGATTATCCCTGATCCGCTATACCAGCGCCGTGGCGCTGGGGTTATCCACCCTGTGGTCCGCCGCCGTTTGCGCCGCTGAAGACGCGGGGGCGTTCGACAAGATCCAGCAGATCCGCGCCGGCGACCTGAATATTGGCTACGTGGATATCGGCCCACGCGACGGCCAGCCGGTGATCCTGCTGCACGGCTGGCCCTACGACATTCAGAGCTATGCCCAGGTGGCGCCGGCTCTAGCGCAGAAGGGTTACCGGGTGATCGTGCCGTATCTTCGCGGCTACGGCACGACCCGTTTCCTCTCCGCCAGCACGCCGCGTAACGGTCAGCCGTCGGCGATGGCGGCCGATATTGTCCATCTGATGGACGCCCTTAACATCAGGCAGGCGGATCTGGCCGGTTTTGACTGGGGCGCGCGCACGGCGGATATCGTCGCCGCGCTGTGGCCGCAGCGGGTGAAATCCCTGGTCTCGGTGAGCGGGTATCTGATCAGCAGTCAGCAGATTGGCGAAAAACCGCTGCCGCCGCAGGCTGAGCTGTCGTGGTGGTATCAATTCTATTTTGCCACCCCGCGTGGGGAGGCCGGTTACCGGCAAAACACCCACGACTTTGCGAAATTTATCTGGCATCAGGCGTCGCCGCAGTGGCAATTCAGCGACGCGACCTTTGCCAAAACCGCCCGGGCTCTGGATAACCCGGACCATGTGGCGATCACCATCAGCAACTACCGCTGGCGCCTGGGGCTGGAGAAAGGGGAAGCGAAGTATGCCGGCTATGAACAACGGCTGGCGGCGCTACCGCCGATAACCGTGCCCACCATCACCCTGGAAGGGGCGAATAACGGCGCGCCGCATCCGGCTCCCGCCAGCTACCGTGCCAAATTTACCGGTAAATATGAGCACCGGGATCTGCCGGGAGCTGTGGGCCATAACCCGCCGCAGGAGGATCCGACGGCGTTTGTGCAGGCGGTGGTGGACGCCGATCGTTTGTAACCCGCGCCTTGCCGGCGGCGCGACGTTGCGCTTCCGGCAACACGGCTTATGCTTGTGAAGAGTTTATTTTGCCCCAGGAGCAGCCTTTGGAGCGTATTGACCACATCCTGGTCGTCGACGACGACCGCGACATCCGGGAACTGATTGTCGACTATCTGGAAAAATCGGGATATCGCGCCAGCGGCGCGGCGAACGGCAAAGCCATGTGGTCGGTACTCAAAAACCATCAAATTGACCTGATTGTGCTGGATATTATGATGCCGGGAGAGGATGGCTTAACGCTCTGTCGCCAGCTGCGCGCTAACCCGCAGCAGGATATCCCGGTGCTGATGCTCACCGCCCGCACCGATGACAGCGACCGGATCCTCGGCCTGGAAATGGGGGCTGACGATTATCTGATTAAGCCCTTTGTGGCTCGCGAACTGCTGGCGCGCATCAAAGCTATTTTACGCCGCACCCGGGCGCTGCCGCCGAACCTGCAGATCACCGAGGCGGGCAGGCTGATCGCCTTTGGCGACTGGCTGCTCGACACTGCCGCTCGCCATTTGCTGGACGACAGCGGCGCCATCGTCGCCCTCAGCGGGGCGGAGTATCGGCTGCTGCGGGTGTTTCTCGACCATCCACAGCGGGTGCTGAACCGCGATCAGCTGCTCAATCTGACCCAGGGACGCGACGCGGAACTGTTTGAGCGGTCAATTGACCTGCTGGTGAGCCGACTGCGCCAGCGGCTACGGGAGGATGCTCGCGAGCCGGCCTACATTAAAACGGTGCGCAGCGAAGGCTATATGCTGTCGGTACCGGTCTCCATTCGCGAGAGGCATGAATGAGGTTCTGGCCCGCCTCGCTGCAGTCGAGGCTGATGGCGCTGCTGTTTCTGGCGCTGCTGCTGGCGAATACCTTAACCCTGTCGCTGCTGTTTTATGAGCGTATGAGCAGCGCTCGCAGCGTGATGCTGGGCAATCTGGCTTCCGATGTCGCCACCAGCGTGGCGATCCTTGACCGCCTGCCGGCCGCTGAGCGCCCACAATGGCTGCCGAAGCTGGCGCGCGGCAATTATCGCTATCTGCTGGACGCCGGGGAGCGCGGCGATTACCCGGACAACTGGCGCGCCCGGGACGCAGCGCGCTCCCTGCAGGAGGCGCTGAGCGCGCAGTATCCGGTAAGTATTGTGGCGATCCCCGGCCCGCGGCAGCATATTCAGGCCCATATTACCCTTCACGACGGCGCGCCGTTGACCCTCGACCTGTGGCCGAAACTACCGGCCATCGCCCGCTGGCTGCCGGTGGTGCTGATCGCTCAGTTTGTCCTCCTGCTGGCCTGCGCCTGGTACGCGGTTCGCCAGGTATTGCTGCCCATCTCCCGCTTTACCCACGCGGTAAATGCCCTGGAGCCGGCCAGCGACACGGCGGGAACTATGGCCGAGCAGGGGCCGGAGGAGGTGCGTCGCGCCGCTCGCGCGTTTAACGCGATGCAGGCGCGCATCCACGATCATCTGCAGGAGCGAGCGCGGATCCTTGCCGCCATCTCCCACGATCTGCAAACCCCGATAACCCGAATGAAGCTGCGGGTGGAGATGGCCGACCAGCCGGAACTGCGCGATAAGCTACTGCAGGATCTCGACAATATGACCCGTCTGGTGCGGGAGGGCATCGCCTTCGCCCGCACCTCGCAGCCGCTGGAGGAGGCGCGACAGCGGCTGAATCTCGATGCGTTTCTCGACACCATCGTCTGCGATTATGCCGATGTCGGCCGGCCGGTCCAGTTTTGTCCCGAAGAGACCGCCGGGGTGGTGTGGATCCCGCCGCAGGCTCTGCGCCGGGTGATGACCAATCTTATCGATAACGCCTTGAAATTCGGTACGACGGCCACGGTAACCCTGACCCGTGACGCCGTGGGGGATATCACCCTTCATGTGCTGGATGAGGGGCCGGGGATCCCCGAGGCCGCGCTGCAGGCGGTGCTGCAGCCGTTTTATCGCCTGGAGGACTCGCGCAATCGCGATACCGGCGGCACCGGCCTGGGGCTGGCGATCGCCGCGCAGCTGGTCAGCCAGATGGACGGCGCGCTGCGCCTGGCCAACCGCCCGCAGGGCGGCCTGGACGCCAGCGTTCGCCTTGCCGCGGCGGGATTGTATCCTGATGTATCTTCGGGGAAAACGGATAACTAAGCCGACAATTCTCCCCCTTTCCCGACACATTCGCCTTACATGGCCTTGCTGTAATGTCGTGGCTGCCACTTTCGGCAGCGATGGCATAATGAGGAGAAGGCGATGTCGATATTAATTGCATTTTTGGGCGGGATGTTAACTCTGCTGAGCCCCTGTACGCTGCCGGTGATCCCGCTGCTGTTCGCCAGCGTCCGGGGCCGCCGGGGGCAGCTGGCGATCATGCTGGCAGGCATGGCGCTGATGTTCGGCGCTGTCTCCTGGCTGGTGACGGTCGCCAGCGGCTGGGTGGTGAATCTGACCCTCGCAGGCCGCGGTCTGGCGCTGGCGTTCTTCGCCCTGGTCGGGCTGAGTCTGCTTTCGCAACGCGTCGCGCAACGGCTGACCTCACCCCTGGTAGCGTTGGGGAATCAGCTTAACGATGCCAGTTCACGCCAGCGCGGCTGGATCGGTTCTCTACTGGCCGGGCTGGCGGTGGGCCTGCTGTGGGCGCCGTGCGCCGGGCCGGTATTGGGAGCGATACTTAGCCTGGGCTTTGTGCATCCGGGGCAGGCGACTACCGGCGGCTTGCTGCTGGCCTACGGCAGCGGCGGGGCGCTGATGTTATTCCTGCTGGGGTGGTGCGGGGCGGCGTTGATCGCCAGATTGCGTCGCGGACAGGCGTTCGGCGAACGGCTGCGCCGGTTGGCAGGGGGGGCAATGCTGGCCTCGGTGGCGCTGATCGCTAGCGGCGGCGATCGCTATCTGCAAAGCGCTGGTGGACTGAGCCAGGCGCTGGAGCAGCGGCTGGCCGCCCGTCTGCCGCAGCCGGAGCAAAAGACCAGCCTCCAGCCGATCGCCGCGCCGCAGCCCAGCAGCGCGATGCCCTCTCTGGCGGGGGGCAGCGCATGGATCAACAGCCCGGCGTTAACTCCGGAGCGTCTGAAGGGCAAAGTGGTGCTGGTGGATTTCTGGACCCGGGAGTGTATCAACTGTCAGCATACCCTGCCTTACGTGCGCGACTGGGCGAACAAATACCGCGCGGCGGGCCTGGTGGTGATTGGCGTTCATACCCCGGAATATCCCTGGGAGCGTTCGTTGCCCCTGCTGCGCCAGGCGGTGAAGGACTGGCGGATAACCTACCCGGTGGTGGCGGATAATGAGTACGCCATCTGGAATGCCTTCGGCAATCAGTACTGGCCGGCGCATTACATTTTCGACGCTCGCGGACAGCTGCGTTATACCGCCTTCGGCGAAGGGGATTATGCCCGCCAGGAGCAGGTGATCCAGCAGCTGCTGCAGGAGAGCAAAGCCTGACCCGCGGCGCAGGCGTCTGGCGGACGGAACCCTCCAGCCCTTATACCCATTGCCGGGCGGCGCTGCGCTTGCCCGGCCTACATCAGCGCGCAGGGATGGCGTGACAGTGTCACCTGTTGAGCCATCCCTGCAGGGCCTCGGTCATCAGTTCGCCGAGCAGCGCCACGGCGGCGGAATGGTGTTCCTCACGCGGGGTTTGTCGCAGGCTGACGGCCAGACTTCCTGGAGCTGGCAGGAGTCCTCCTGCGGGGCGCAGGTTGCCTGGCATGCCGATGCGGGTGCGTATCGTCAGGCCCAGCCCGGCCTGCACCGCCGCCCAGATGCCGCTCAGGCTGTGGCTGACGAACACCACCTGCCAGGGGATCCCCGCGGCATCGAGACAGGCAATGGCGCGGGAGCGCATCAGGCACGGGCTGTCGAACATCACCAGCGGCAGCGGCTCGCCGGAGACCAGCAGAGCGCGAATATCCAGGTCAGGATGCGCAATCCACGCCAGCGGGCAGAGGCCCAGCCCGGAACCCTGATCTTCGGTTTGCCACAGCAGCGCCAGATCCAGCGCCTCTTCCGCCAGCGCCTGGCGCAGCGGACCATTGCGATCCACCCTGGCGACTATCCGCACCTGCGGATGATGCCGTTTAAATTGCCCGAGGATCTCCGGCATCAGCGATTCGCCAAAATCTTCCTGCATACCAAGGTGGATCTCGCCGGTGAGCCGCTCACCCTGCAGCGCGCGCAGGGTTTCATCATTGAGCGCCAGCAGGCGTCTGGCGTAGCTCATCAGCTTTTCGCCTTCCGCGGTGAGCACCAGATGGCGCCCCTGTTTGGTCACCAGCGCCGCACCGCACTGACTCTCCAGCTTTTTAAGCTGGGCGCTGACCGCGGAGGTGGAACGCGACAGGCGCAGCGCTGCCTGGGCGAAACTGCCGCACTCCATGCCGGTCACAAAGCTGCGCAGGGCGTCGAGATCCAGCCCTGGTAAGCGTTTCTCCATCATCATCCCCATTTTCAGGACGTTTATCCTGAACGTTGTTATTTTCGGGATAGTACTGTGGCATCGCGAGGGGCAGGGGTCAACGGGCCCTGCGAAGAGAGCATTAGCGGTGCGGAAAGAAATAAAAAAAGCCGATAAGGACATTATCGGCTTATTGCAGGCAAGGCTGACAGCGGGGCGGCAGGCGCCGCCTCGCTAAGGCAGGTTATTGCGCCAGCAGCTCCTGAGCGGTGCGCTCCACCAGGTTCAGCAGAACCTTCACGTCATCCAGCGTCACCACCGGGTTCAGCAGGGTCAGCTTCAGGCAGGTAACGCCGTTGTGCTCGGTTACGCCGACGTTAGCGCGGCCGGAGGCCAGCAGGGCGTCGCCGACGCGCTGGTTGAGCAGCGCGATAGCCGCCGCGTCGCTCCCGGCCATCTGCGCCGGACGGGAACGGAACAGCACGCTCGCCAGCTGCGGCTGCATCACCAGCTCCAGCGTCGGCTGCGACTTCACGTACTCCGCCACGTTTTTCGCCATCGTGACGCCGTGATCGATGATCGCCGCATACTGTTTCTGGCCCAGCGCTTCCAGACCCATCCACAGCTTCAGCGCATCGAAGCGACGGGTGGTCTGCAGCGACTTAGACACCAGGTTCGGTACGCCGTGTTCTTCATCGAACTCGGAGTTCAGATAGGCCGCCTGATAACGCATCAGCTCGTAATGGCGCGCGTCCTTCAGCAGGAATGCGCCGCAGCTGATGGTCTGGAAGAACTGCTTATGGAAGTCCAGGGTAACGGAATCCACCAGCTCCAGACCGTCAAGGTAGTCGCGATACTGCTCAGACAGCAGCAGGGCGCCGCCCCAGGCTGCGTCAACGTGCAGCCAGATCTGATGTTCCGCAGCGATACCGGCGATGTCGCGCAGCGGGTCGATAGCGCCTGCGTCGGTGGTGCCGGCGGTGGCCACGATCGCCATGATCTGCTCGCCGTTAGCCTGCGCTTGCGCAATCTTCGCCTGCAGGTCGGACACGTCCATCCGCGCGAATTCGTCGGTTTTCACCAGCGTTACCGAGCGGTAGCCGAGGCCCATCAGCGCCATGTTCTTCTGCACCGAGAAGTGGGCGTTTTCCGAGCACAAGACTTTGTACTTGCGGATATCCCCCGGCAGCCCATCCTGCTGGATGGAGTGCCCCTGACGGGCGAAGAAGGCGTCGCGCGCCAGCATCAGGCCCATCAGGTTGCTCTGGGTGCCGCCGCTGGTGAAGACGCCGGCGTCGCCCGCCGGAAAACCGACCCGGGCGCGCAGCCATTCGATCAGCTTCATCTCGATAATGGTTGCCGACGGGCTCTGATCCCAGGAGTCCATGCTCTGGTTGGTGGCGTTAATCAGCACTTCCGCCGCCTGGCTAATCACCAGGCTCGGGCAGTGCAGGTGCGCCACGCACTGCGGGTGATGCACCGACAGGCTATCTTTCAGGAAGTACTCGATCGCACGATCAATCGCCGCCTGGTTACCCAAACCCTGTTCGTTAAATTCAAGGGAGATACGCTCACGCAGCTCGTCAACGCTTTTCCCCTGATACATCTCAGGTTGCTTCAGCCACTGCACAACGGCCTGGCTGGTCTGCTCGATAACCTGCTGATAGGCTTCAACGCTCTGCGCTGAACCAGCAAGAATCGGATTCAATGTGGACATGGCGGTCACTTACTCCACTCAGACCGGTTTTACGCCGGCGGCCAGCAGGGCCTGTTCAAATTTGTCGAGGAACACGTCCAGCTCCGCGTCGCTGATCAGCAGGGACGGCAGCAGGCGCAGCACGCAGCCGTGACGACCGCCACGCTCGAGGATCAGGCCCGCTTCGAAGCATTTCTTCTGCAGCAGGGCAGAGAGTTCGCCGTCAGCCGGGTAGCAGCCCATGTGATCCTGCGCTTCGTTCGGCTTGACGATTTCGATACCGATCATCAGACCGAGACCGCGAACGTGGCCAATCACCGGGTAGCGTTTCTGCAGCTCGGCCAGTTTACCTTTCAGCCACTCGCCCTGGGCGGCGACTTTGTCGGCGATCTTGTTGTCGCGCAGATGACGCAGGGTGGTCAGGCCGGTGGCCATCGCCAGCTGGTTGCCGCGGAAGGTGCCGGTGTGGTGACCCGGTTCCCAGGCGTCGAACTGCTTTTTAATGCCCAGCACCGCCAGCGGCAGCCCGCCGCCAACCGCTTTCGACATCACGATGATGTCCGGCTGAATACCGGCGTGCTCGAAGGCGAAGAATTTACCGGTACGGGCAAAGCCGGCCTGCACTTCATCGACGATCAGCAGAATGCCGTGCTCTTCGGTCACTTTGCGGATGCGCTGCTGCCACTCGACCGGCGCCGGGTTCACACCGCCTTCGCCCTGAACGGCTTCAAGGATCACCGCCGCCGGTTTACGGACGCCGCTCTCCACGTCGTTGATCAGGTTTTCGAAGTAGTAGGTCAGGGCTTTCACGCCGGCTTCGCCGCCGATGCCCAGCGGGCAACGATACAGGTGCGGGTAAGGCATGAACTGGACTTCCGGCATCATGCCGTTAACCGCCGCTTTCGGCGACAGGTTGCCGGTGACGGACAGCGCGCCGTGGGTCATCCCGTGATAGCCGCCGGAGAAGCTGATCACCGCGGTACGACCGGTGTATTTTTTCGCCAGCTTCAGCGCAGCTTCCACGGCGTCAGCGCCGGACGGGCCGGTGAACTGCAGGCAATATTCTTTCCCTTCGCCCGGCAGGCAAGAGAGCAGGTATTCGGAGAAGCGATCTTTTAACGGGGTGGTAAGATCGAGAGTATGTAACGGCAAGCCGCTGGTAATGACACTTTGGATGCTCTGCAATACATCAGGGTGGTTGTGGCCCAGAGCGAGAGTACCGGCGCCCGCGAGGCAGTCCAGGTACTGTTTGTTATCCGCATCCGTCAGCCACACGCCTTCGGCTTTAGTGATAGCCAGCGGCAGCTTACGCGGGTAACTCCTGACATTCGATTCGAATTCGGCCTGACGGGCCAAAAAGGTTTCGTTGTTTGCGTCTAATAAATCGGCACGTAAAGTATCAATACGGACTTTATCCGTCATCATATCACTCCCACAACCAGCATTGCGGTTGAACGCTGGTTGAATAATTGGTGTAAGAAATTGAATTGGCATTCATAAAGCGCGCACAATATATGGCTTTTTAAATCCGCATTCAACGTTTTATTGATTGCGCTATTTTGACGTTATTCTTACCAGGGGCAAAATTAACGTAACTCGCTGAATTATAATAGAACAACACTCTGTCACTATAACCCTTTAAAGTGTAATTATTAGTGAGAAAGTCTCTATATTTTTATTGCCGCTACGTTAAAGCGCTGACGGAATGCCTTCCGTCAGCGATAGCAAGACTCAATGCAGTTCCACCGCATAATTTGTTAAAGGTGTAACTTTTTTCACCAACTTATTGTTATATAAAAACTGTTCGTAAGTCTCGTAGCGCGGTTTATCCAGCGCTGCCGGATCGGTGGCGAACAGGGGCACGGTTTGCAACCACGCCTGGTGGTTGAGTTCGGTCCTAAGCTCCGGGTGGGCGGCGGCGAACGCCTCCCAGCTCTTCTGCGGATGGGCGCGCAGATAGCCCACTCCCGCCTGCAGGGCGGTGAGGAATTTACGGATCTTCGCCTCATGAATTGCGTCGCGATGGGCGACAATCACCAGCTCGTCATAGGCCGGCACGCCGTAATCTTCGACGTTCATCACCACCGGCGTTTTGCCCTGCAGCTTCAGCTCCTGCGCTTCTATATTACGATAGCCGCCGATAACCGCGTCCACCTGGCCGGCCAGCAGGGCGCTGGTCAGCTGGAAATTGACGTTCACCAGTTTGATGCTGGCCGGATCGATCCCTGCATGTTGCGCCATGGTCGCCAGGGTGGCCTGCTCAATTCCGCTGACCGAGTAGCCCACCTTCTTGCCTTGTAGATCTGCCGGGGTTTTGATCTGCTTATCCAGGGCGATAACCGTATTCAGCGGCGAATTAATCAGAGTCCCTACACGCACCAGCGGTAACCCTTCGTCAGCGAAGAAGTGCACCTGCGGCTGGTAGGTGATGGCCAGATCCGCCTGACGGGCGGCCACCATGCGCGGAGGCAGCGCGGGATCGGAAGGGGGGACAATCCTGACGTCCAGCCCCTGGGCCTTAAAGGCGCCGATCTGCTCGGCCACCATAATCGGCGCATGGTCGGGATTAATGTACCAGTCCAGCACCAGCGTCAGCGGTTCATTGGCCAGCGCGTGGCCGCTGAACAGGGCCGTCAAGGTTGCCCCGGCGAATAGCGACTTTTTCATCTGTTTTCCTTTATTACGTCATTCTTATTCCGGCGACCAGTCGATCAGCCGGTGTAGCAGGGTATCTACCGCCAGCCACAGCAGGAGGGTCAGTAGTACTAAAATAAACAGCGCGGCGAAGCAGATATCGGTTTGCAGTCGCGCATTGGCGTTGAGCATGACGTAGCCCAGCCCCTCGGCGGAGCCGACCCATTCGCCGATGATCGCGCCAATGGGCGCCACCGCCGCCGCCATGCGCAGGCCAGAGCCCAGCGCCGGCAGGGCGGCCATCAGGCGGACATGTCGCAGTTGAGCGCCGAAGGAGGCATTCATGCTGCGCGCCAGATCGAGATACTCCTGGTTGACCCGCCGCAAGCCATCAAAGAAGGCGGAAGTCACCGGAAAGAAAATCACCAGCACCGCCATCGCCACTTTGGCGCTCATGCCAAAGCCCAGCCACAGCACCAGCAGCGGGGCGAGGGCAAAGACCGGGATCGCCTGACTGGTGAGCACCAGCGGCATCAGCCAGCGCTGCAGACGGGGGGAGAGGATCATGCCCAGCGCCAGGGTGACGCCGAGCGTCACGCCCAGCGCCAGGCCGCTCAGGATCTCACTGAGCGTGATAAGCGTATGCCAGCCGAGATAGGCGCGATTAACCCATAGCGCCTCGGCGACCGCCATCGGGGACGGTAAAAGAAAATGGGGAATGCCGCTGCGGCTGGCCAGACCCCAGAGGAGCATCAGCCCGCCGAATACCATGCCGCCGCGCCAGAGACGTCCAGTCATGGTTGGGCCCTCATCAGCTGCTGCAGCAGGGCGGCCTGGCCGATCAGGAGATCGGGCGCGTCCGGCGCGCGCGGAGGTGTGCCGGCGAGGTGATGGCTATCATCAATGTCGCCGTCGGCCGCCGAGAGGACCAGCAGGCGGTGGCTCAACCGGCAGGCCTCCTGCGGATCGTGGGTGATAAGCACCACCGTGCGACCGGCCAGCAGGGTGGCCGCCAGGGTCTGAATGCGCGTACGGGTGAGGGTATCCAGCGCCGAGAAAGGCTCATCCATCAGCACGATGGGTCGATCCTCATACAGCGTGCGCGCCAGCGCGGCGCGCTGACGCATACCGCCGGAGAGAGTCGCCGGCCGGGCGTCGGCGCAGGATGAAAGCTCAACCTGTTCAAGCAGGGCGGCGACCCGGGCACGATCGACTTTTTCACCGCGCAGCCGCGCGCCGAGGGCGACGTTGTCCCTAACGCTCAGCCAGGGGTAGAGCAGATCTTTCTGCCCCATCCACGCCAGACGGCCCTGAATCGGTTGCCCATCGCTGGCGACCACTTCTCCGCGGGTGGCGGGCGCCAGACCGGCCATCACCCGCAGCAGGCTGGTTTTGCCGGCGCCGCTGGCGCCGAGCAGCGACACCCACTGCCCGCCGGGGACCGTAAACGACAGGTTGTCGAACAGCCGACGGTCGCCGACATGCAGGCTCAGGCCACGGACCTCAATACCCGGCGCCGTCACGCCCGGGTCTCCGCCGCGGCGTTGAGGCCCATCTGCCAGAACTGCGCCTCAAGGCGGGTGGCGGTGGTGAAAATCTCGCTCAGCTCAGTGATTCGCGCCTCGCTCCCGCGCTGCTGCCACACCGTTTCCAACAGCGCCAGCGCGGCGCTGACGCCCTGCAGATAGCCTTCATCGCCATAGTTGCGGATCCATGAGGCGTAGGGGTTATCGTCCAGTCGGGTGGCGGGATGTTGCAGCAGGCCGAGACCGATTTCGGCGTAGCCCGCGACGCAGGGCATCAGGGCGACCAGCAGATCCAGCGCGTCACCCGAGTGGCCAATATCCAGCACATAGCGGGTATAGTTGAGAGTTTCGGGGGCTTCAGGTTGGGCGGCCATCTCCGGTTCGCTAATCCCCCACTGGGCACAGTAGCCGACGTGCAGCGGCAGTTCGTTGAGGATGGCATTCATCGAGGCGGCCGCGGCCCGCATCTCCGGCAGCGTGCGCAGTTTACTCACCAGCAGCGCGTAGCTGCGGGCAAAGTGAATCAGAAACAGATAATCCTGGGTCAGATAGCGACGAAAGGCGTTTTCCGCCAGCGTCCCAGAGGCAAGTTGCTGGACGAAAGGATGCGCCACATAGCGCTGCCAGTCAGCGGCGGCCAGCTGGCGTAAACGGCCGTAAAGACCTTGGCTAAAAGCGGGAACGATCACAGGACCTCCATTTATTCAGGGGAGATCCGGGCGTGCAGGGGTGTGAACAGGCAATGGCGGTAATGCTGGCAAAATTGCCGACCCGTCCCTTCGCTGGCATGACCCAGATCAGGTTCAAAGGGTTCGGCTTGCGCCATCTCAGCCCTCACGGGACACCCCTCGGTAGCGCTATGTTATACGACATTCACCTTTTGAATACAATCACCGCGCCACCTTGCCGCAGGATGATGGTAATGGGGGATAGCCAGCGCTTTTCCGCGCGCAATAGTTTCTTTGTCGGCGCTGAATACCGTTTTTAACTAAAACCGCAGGCGCTATCTGCCGGTAAGATGCGCGCACTTTTATTGCTGTGGAGAGGCTGTTGATGTGTAAAGCCTTCTGGCTATTATTCGCGCTGGCGCTGGCGCTGCCGGCGCTGGCGCAGGATCCGGTGCTACCCGCCGTGACGGCGATCCATACGGCGCCCACCCTCGGTGAGCTGCCGCCGCCGGAGTCGCTGCGACCGTGCTGCGCTTTTGGTTACGACCTGCACGTGCGCGCGGCGGGCATTCCGATCCCGATGTACCAGATCGGTAATGTGTTGACTCTGGGTACGCTGGGTAAGCACCATTACAACGACAGCGCGTTCGGTGCGGTGAAAAATCTGCTGGGGCTCAGCGAGGAGAAGAACGGGCTTATCTATACCCGCCGCGGCGGGTTTATTGATATCGCCCATGTGCGCGATACGGCGGACAACACCTTTTATCTGTTCAATCGTATTGCGCCGACGCTGGGCCAGGCGGGGCGGATCTTCTACAGTGAAGAACTGGGCGTGCGCCGCGTGCAGCTGAATGCCTTTACGCCGCCGGCGGGCGTCAGGCAGCGCTATCAGCTGGCTGCCTGGCTCGCCGGGCATCTGGCCTTCGAAATCGCCCAGTGGCATGAGATCGCCCAGTGGTATGGCTTCCAGTCGGTCCCCGGGTTTTCCGAAGAGATTTCCGCTTTTTCGCCCGAGGATCTCTACTCCAATTTACTGGGCGCGAGGCTGGCGATTAATGTCATCCTCAGCGGCCACGGCGGTTCGCTGGAGGATTATAACCAGGCCATGGATGCGGCGCTGAAACAAGTGCTGACCCGGCTGCTGGTGGCGACGCGCGGTGAGACGGAAGCGATGTTTCAGCAGATCGACGGCGACTGGTGGAACAGTCACCGGCGGGTGCCGGATAAGTTTCTGGTACTGAAGCGTAACTACGATCTACAGGAAAACCGGCTGCCGACGCCGGTCCCATTCGAAACCATGCCGCCGTATCGCCTGACCATGCCGGAGCAGGTCGGGGGATTCCGCTTACGCGACCTCGGCGAACTGCAGATCTATCCAGGGCACGATATGCAGGCATTGCCGGTTCCCGCGCAATACTATGGCGCCGGAGCGTTCCAGGGGCTGGCGGACCGCGCCCATGAGGCGGATAAAACCCAGCTGGCGCGGACAGAAAAATAGCCGTAAAGGCTCAGGACGAACGCCCTGAGCCGGCGAGTTAGCGGAAGTCGACCCAGTAGGCGCCGTTGTCGGCAGAACGCACGCAGTTTTCCACCCAGCGGACGCCGAACGCCCCGGCGCGGGCGTCCGGGTACCAGAAGTCGGCCAGCAGCGCCTCGTCGCGATGGTCGGCGGCATCCATGGCGATGGCGAAGCGGCGATAGAGATTCGACCATGCCTCAAACAGGCCCTCGGGATGGCCGCCGCCGATGCGATCATCCTGACGCGCCAGCGGATCGAGATAGTCCATACCGCGCTCGAGGATGCGCACGGGTTCGCCCTGGATTTCGTAGCGTAGCTGGTTGGGCTGTTCATCCCACCATTCGAGACTGGCTTTTTCACCGATGATTCGCACCTTTTGCCCGTGCATCGAACCGCAGTTGACGGCGGAGCTCCACAGTGAGCCGATGGCCCCGTTGTCATACTCCATCAGTACATGGGCGTTATCTTCCAGCGGCGCGCGGCTTTTGACGAAGCTTTGTCTGGCGCACATCAGCCGGGTGATCTTCAGCTGCGGGGCCATGGTTTCGACCAGAAACAGCGGATGGGTGGCCAGGTCGCCCAGCACATAGCTGGGGCCGACGAAGCGGGGATCGACCCGCCAGCGGGTACTGGCGTTTTCCTGTTCCACCGGCTGGGCGTGAAAACCGTGGGCAAACTGCATATTAACGATACGGATATCGCCCAGCAGCCCGTCGGCGATCATCTGCCGGGCCTGCAGGATCAGCTGGTGCCCGGCATAGCCGTAGGTCACCCCGATGATCTTGCGCCGCCGCTGGCTGAGCGCCACCAGCTCGTCAGCTTCCTCGCTGCTGAAGCACAGCGGCTTTTCGCACACCACGTGCAGCCCGGCCTCCAGCGCGGCCCGGCAGATGGCATAGTGGGTGTTATTTGGCGTGGCAACTGACACCGCCTGAATGCCGTCAGGCCGGGCAGCCTCGCCGCGGAACAGGCTTTGATAGTCGGCGTAACAGCGGTCGGGATCCACCCCCAGCCGTTGGCCGAACTGGCGTCCGCGCTCGCCATCAATATCAAAGGCGCCGGCCAGCAGCGTGAAGGTGTTATCGCGCAGCGCTGCAGAGCGGTGAATATAGCCGATCTGGCTGCTGCCGCCGCCGCCGACCATGCCCCAGCGCAGGGTGCGGTCGAGAGGTTTTAAACCGTTAATCATGTCGTGCCTCCTGTCAGAATCCGACGTCGCGCAGATAGCGCAGACTTTCCGTGACCGCCTGCAGGCTGCCTGCGGCATGGCGCGGGTCGCGCTCTTGTTCAATGGTTATCCAGCCCTGATACCCCCGGCGGGCAAGAAAGTCTTTGATAGCCGGATAGTCAATGGCGCCGCTGCCGAGCGGGCACATCACCCCTTCGGCGCAGGCAGTGAAGAAGTCGATACCTTCATGGATAGCGCGCTGATAAACCTGCGGGTCGACATCCTTGAAGTGCAGATAGTCCAGGCGGTGGTAATAGCGATCCAGCCAGTCGAGCGGATCCATCCCGGCGTAATAGAGATGTCCGGTGTCCAGACACAACCCGGCGACGTCGTGCGGGATATCGTTGGCCAGCCGCTCGATCTCATCCGCGAATTCAATGCTGCCCCCGGCGTGCGGATGGATAACCGCCCGCACACCGTACTCCTGCCAGGCGAGGGTGCTAAGGGCGATAATGTGCTCCATCATGCGCTGCCAGTCTTTGTCATTGAGGCGCGGAGCCAGCGCGCCGCGCCCGGCAAAGCGCGCCCGTTCGGGGTTGCCGAAGTCGATAATCACCAGATAGGGCGGCTGGAAAGGGCGGCCCGGGATCGGTTCGGCAGCGGCTACCTGCGACAGATTGCGGCAGATTTGATGGGTCAGCGCCACCAGGGTGGGGAAATGGGCCTCGCTCACCAGATCGTCAAAGATCGTGCCGGCGACCAGCGACAGCTGATGCTGCTCCAGCGCCGCGCGCAGGCTGGCCGGATCGGTGGGGAGATAACCCCAGGGGCCGAGCTCAATGCTGCGATAGCCAGCCTGCGCCGCCTCCTTAAGCACGGTAGCCCAGGCAGGGAGGTTAGGGTTTTTCGGGTCATCGACGCCCCAGCTGCAGGGGGCGTTAGCGATAGGATGTGTCATGTCGGCTTCCTTTTTCATACAAGGGATGCCGCTGAGTATTGAATAAAGATTTCATTGTCAACAATGATGGAATTTTGATTTTATGATAATCATCATTATTTTAATTGATGGCTTTTTTGATAATTTTTTATCAAACCGAGAGGTGGCGCGGTCCGCCCGATAACCGTCTCCGCTGGAGACGGAGCCGAAAATTTACATATTTTCTTTGGTGATGATATCGAAAGGCTGAGGGAGTGAAATCACCTCGCTATGGGGGCGTGAAGCGGCGTCCGCCATGGCGCGCAGCGTAACGGCGGCAAACTCATCCAGCCGGTGGTTAAGCATGATGTCGATGGTGCCATCGATCAGGGCCAGTTCACTGTCGCTGAGCGGACCGTGGCAGACCAGAGCGATCTCCTGCTGACGGCCGCTGTCGCGCAGCGCGTCGACGATCCCTTCGACGCCGCCGCAGGGGGCGTAGATCGCCTGCAGGGCCGGGTACTGAGTCAGCATCTGTTCCGTCACGGTCCTGGCGATATCCGCCCGTTCATGACAGCGAACCGGCTCAAGGATCTGTTGCCCCTTGCCCTGTTCTCGCAGGCAGGAGCGAAAGCTGATCTCACAGCTTTCCTGGCAGGTAAAACGATTATCGCCAATGATAATGCCAATTTCGCCATTCCCCCGACATAAGCGCTCGATAAACCAGGCGGCTGTGCGCCCGGCTTTATGATTATCGAGGCCGATATACCCGCTGCGCTGGGGGACCGATAGATCGGAAAGCAGGGTGAACACGCGCACGCCGTGGGCGGCGGCCCGGGCCACCGCGTGGCGAATCAGCGGGTGATCCAGCGCCACCAGGCCGAGCACCTCCACTTCATCGCTGAGTCGGTGAATGGCCTGAGCCATCGCTTCCACCGCATCGATGGCAAAATGCAGTATCACCGGCGCCTGGCCCGCCGGTAGCCATGGGGCAGCCTCGCGCGTCAGCGCCCGGGCCAACGGCAGGTAGAAGGAGTGGCTCTCCTGCAGCAGGATAAAGCCCATTCTGATCGTGACCGGCGCTTTGCCGGCAGCCAGGCGATAGTGGGGCTGCTCGAGGGTAAAACCCAGCCGGCGGGCGGCCTCCAGCACGCGCCGCGCCGTGGACTCTTTCACCGCCGCGCGCTTATTGAGCACCCGGTCGACGGTGGCTACGCCGACGCGCGCTTCACGCGCAATGTCGGCAAGGGTGATTTTAGTGGCGATTTTTTTCAAGGTAATTGTCGCTATGAATGAGCGTAATGATAGAAACTATCACGGTTAGCCTGGGCAGAAAAGCGACTCTCTGCCCGCCCTGGCCTATGCCGTTGCGCCTGCCGGGTAACCCTGTTGGCGATGCACACTCTGTGATCAAAAGCGACTACCCGTTCTGGCATTGCTGCTATGCTGTTGAAATAAAATTATTATTAAAGGCAGCATCGCTTCTGTTGGTTAAACTGCGCGCAAAGTCACCCTCAGAGGGCTTTACTGGGCGCATAACCGACTATACTTGGCGCGCTCGCGCGTAATTGCGGTTTCTCGGTGTCTATTTTGCTTTCACTTTAAACCAGCGTTGGGGCTGCACAGCGTTAAGTGCCGTTCCGCGCCGGCAGTGGGTCGGTTTGGGGCCTGTATGTTATTAAAAGAGCTGGCTGTTTTTGAGGTCTTAAGCACCCCGATATGGGTAGTTCATCCTTTTAACGAAAGGGTGGTCTATGCCAATCAGGCTTCCCGGACATTGAGCGGCGAGATGTCGCTCAATGAGATGCGTAACGGTATTTATTCCACCTGTCCGGAAACGCAACTGCAGCACTACCTTCGCTATCTCGACACCATGAGCGAGATATTCGAAGTCTGGACGTTACCCACCGCCAATGGGTTGCAGTCGGTGTATTGCAAAACCACCCTGATTGATACCGAAGACTGTGGTTGCTTGCTGCTGTTTGAAGCGGTGAAGCTGCTGGCGCAAAATCAGTCGATTCATACCGGCTCCCGCCGCTACCAGCGGCGTAACAATGGCTTTTTCGCTCGCTTTTTTATGACCAATACCGCGCCGATGCTGTTGATCGACCCTCATAAAGATGGCCGGATTGTCGATGCCAATATTGCCGCGCTACGTTTTTATCATTATTCCGATGAGGAAATGCGCACCAAACATACCTGGCAAATAAATACCCTGGGCCGGGACGTCATCCCCATTATGAATAATATTGCCAATCTGCCTGGCGGTCATAAACCGCTTAATTTTACGCATATTCTGGCTGACGGCTCGCTACGCCATGTCCAAACTTATGCCGGGCCGGTGGTGCTGTATAATATTCGACTGATGCTATGCATCATTCACGATATCACCGAAGAAGTGCATCTGAAAAAAGAGCTGGAATTTTCCGCCGCCCACGATCCGTTAACCGGCTTGCTTAATCGCCGGGAGTTTCACCGTCTGGTTGAGGCGCCAACTTTTATCCCCCGGGGTTATTGTCTGCTGTTAATCGATATCGATCATTTCAAGAGCATTAATGATATTCACGGCCATCAAAAAGGCGATGAGGTCCTGCTGGTGCTCTCTCGTATTCTGGAAACGTCGGTCGACCGCGAAGATAAAATTTATCGCTGGGGTGGAGAAGAGTTTCTGCTTTTTTTGCCCCATTCGCCGATCGGCCGCGCGCTGATACTGGCGGAGGGGATCCGCCAGGCGGTTAGCGAATACCAGACGCTGTCGGTGACCGTCAGCATCGGCGTAGCTGAGCATCATGACGGCGAAACGGTTGAACAACTGTTTTCCCGCGTCGATAAAGCGCTGTATGCGGCAAAAAATGACGGGCGTAATCGGGTCTCGCGCATGCCTTTTGACAGCTCTGAGCGACGGCGCAGTAGAGATGGCGCCGCCTGAATAAGCCCCCGCCTGTAGTGGTTAGCCTGCGTTAAGGTGGCAAACAAGGTATGGTGCGTTTTCTCGTTCTTTTCAGGAAGTGGGACTGGCTGAGGGGTCAATCCTGACACCACACCCGCTCGCCGTTCACCCACGTCTCGCTGATATTGCGTTCATCACCCAGGGTCATCAGCACGAACAGCTGCTCATAAATGTCATGGCAGCGGCCTATGCGCAGGCGCTGCAGCGGGGTGACCGCCGGGTCAATCACCACAAAATCCGCCTCTTTGCCCGGCTGGAAATTGCCAATTTTCTCCTCCAGCCGCAGGGCGCGCGCCCCGCCGAGGGTGGCGTGATAGAAGGCCTCGCTGGCGCGCAGGCGATAGCTCTGCAGTTGTCCTACCTTGTAGGCCTCGCCCAGCGTCCGCAGCATGCTGAAGGTGGTCCCGGCTCCGACGTCGCTGCCGATGCCCATCCGCACCTGGTGCTGCCAGCAGGCGGGCAGGCGGAACAGCCCGCTGCCGAGAAACAGATTCGACGTCGGGCAGAAGGCGACTGCGGACCCGGTGTCATGCAGGCACTGCCACTCGGCATCATCGAGATGGATCCCGTGAGCGAAGACGCTGCGTTCGCCGGTGAGCTGATAGTGATGATAGACATCCAGGTAGCGCGCATGCTCAGGCCACAGCTGTTTAACCCAGGCGATCTCCTCCCGGTTTTCACTGAGATGCGTCTGCAGCCAGGTGTCGGGAAACTCGGCCCGCAGGCGCTGCACCGCCTCCAGCAACGCCGGAGTCGAGGTGGGGGCAAAGCGCGGGGTGATGGCATAGCCCAGCCTGCCGCGCTGATGCCAGCGGCGGATCAACGCCCGGGTCTGCTCGTAGCTCTCCCCGGCGGTTTCGCACAGGTAGTCGGGCACATGGCGATCCATCATCACTTTCCCGGCGATCAGGCGCATATTGAGGCGCAGCGCTTCGCTGAATAACGCCTCCACCGATGCCGGATGCAGGGTACAAAACACCAGCGCGGTGGTGGTGCCATGGCTTATCAGCTGATTTACAAAAAACTGCGCTATCTCCTGGGCATACTCCGCATCGGCAAACTGGCTCTCCACCGGGAAGGTGTAGGTGGTGAGCCACTCCAGCAGCTGTTCGCCAAAGGCGCCGATCATCTCGGTCTGCGGATAGTGAACGTGGGCATCAACGAACCCCGGCAGCAGCAGCTTACCCCTCAGATCGACATAGCCCTTCAGGGGATGCAGAAAGGCTTCCCCCTCCTGCCATGGCAGCAGGGCGATAATTTTCCCCTCCTGCAGGAACAACAGGCCATCATCGAGATAGCGGGCCTGGGCGGCCACCTCATCCGGGGTCTCTGCCACGCCGGCGATATCAAAAAATGCACCGCGCACAGCGGTCTGGTAATCCATCATCGAACCTGCCTTCTCTTAACGCTCTGGGAATAGTGATAAACAGCAAGATTGGTGCCAGTTTGCAGCCTGCCGCGGCCAGACGCCGCGGCAGAAGGGGAAGGTTACTCTTTTTGCGCCACCGCGCCGGAGCGGAAGGCGGCTTTCGCCTGCACTTCGCGCTCGTCGCGAGCCAGCCAGCGGTAGGTGGTGGCGCCGAGGAAGACGCCGATAAACCAGCTGAAGTTCGCCACTTCATGCAGGGCCGGAATAAAGCTGATAATCAGCCCCAGGCCCACCGACGGCAGCAGGGCGGCAATCGCTTTCGGGTTAAAGCCATTGCGGTACCAGTATTTACCCTGCGGCGTATCGTCAAACAGATCGTCCACTGACACCCGGCCGCGTTTGATCAGGTAGAAGTCGGCGATCAGGATGCCAAACAGCGGGCCAATAAAGGCGCCCAGCACGTCGAGGGTATAGTGGATCAGCTCCGGGGAGTTAAACAGGTTCCACGGCGTCAGGAGTATCGAGCCCACCGCGGCAATCATCCCGCCGGTACGGAAGCTGATTTTCTGCGGGGCGCAGTTGGAAAAATCGAAGGCCGGCGAGACGAAGTTAGCCACGATATTGATGCCGATGGTGGCGGTGATCATGGTCAGCAGGCCGATGGCCACCGCCAGATCGTTACCCACGCGGCTGACGGTTTCGATCGGGTCGGTGATCATTTTGCCAAACAGCGACTGGGTGCCGGAGACAATCACCACGGTAACCACCGAGAATAGCAGAAAGTTAAACGGCAGTCCCCAGCGGTTACCGCGGCGGATCTCGCCCATGCTTTTGCCGTAGCGGGAAAAGTCACCGAAGTTAAGCAGCGGCCCGGAGAAGTAGGAGACCACCAGCGCCGTGGCGGTGATCATCTGCCAGGTCTGCTCGCCGGCGCTCAGGGATTTGCTGGCGAGGGTAAAGGAGATACCGTCCAGACCAGTCTTGTATACAATCCAGCCGGCCAGCGCCAGCATCACCACATAAACCGCCGGACCAGCGATATCGATAAAGCGTTTGATGGCGTTCATGCCATGCCAGAACACCATCGCCTGCAGCAGCCACATAGTGGCGAAGCACAGCCAGCCGAGCGTTGATAGCCCGAGAAAGCTGCTGCTGGTCAGCGAGGCAAGGAAGGGCCAGAACTTGAGCAGGACCAGCATCAGGGCATTCGCCGCCAGATAGGTCTGAATACCGTACCAGGCGAACGCGATCAGCCCGCGGATCACCGCCGGGATATTGGCGCCGAAGACGCCAAACGCCTGACGGCAGATAACGGCGTATGGCACCCCGGCCATCTGGCTCGGCTTCGCCACCAGGTTGGCGCACAGCTGCACAATACAGATGCCCACCAGCAGGCAGAGCAGAACCTGCCAGCTGGCCAGCCCAAGCGTAAAGAAGCTCGCCGCCACTACGTAGCCGCCCATGCTGTGCACGTCCGACATCCAGAATGAAAAGATATTGTACCAGCTCCAGTTCTGGTCGTGGGTCGGCGCCAGATCGTCATTACATAGCCGCGGACTGTAGCCGGCGGCCGCCTTGTGAGTCTTCGTCTGCTGCGTGTGGGATGAATGTGGCATGAAACCTGCTCCTCTGAATGAAAACCCTTTGATATGGATTGCCGAGGCTATTGCAGGATCCAGGCCAGAATGATGAATCTTGTATACAAAAATTAAATTTTATGTATACGATCTGCTATCGATAAGTGAAACCGGAGTGGGTTAATGAATAATGAACATCGTCTCCAGGCCGCGCCAGCGCTGCAGGACAAGGACGAAAGCATTTACCAGGCGCTGATGACGGCTATCGTCGAACATCAGCTGCCGCCGGGCAGCAAACTGCCGGAAGAGGCGCTGGCGGAGGTGTTCGCCGTGAGCCGCACCGGCATCAGAAAGGTGCTGCAACGACTCGCCGCTGTGCAACTGGTCACGTTGACGCCCAAACGTGGTGCACACGTCACCAGCCCGAGCGTGGAAGAGTCCCAGGCGATCTTTCGCACCCGGGCGCTGCTTGAGGTCGCCAATCTCCCCGATGTGATCGCGCGCTGTCAGCCGCCGCATCTGGCGGCGCTGGAGAACATTATTCAGCGTGAACAGCAGGCCCATGCGGCGCACGACGGCCCGGCGGCGATCCGCCACTCCGCTGACTTTCATATTCAGCTGCAGGCTATCTCCGGCAACCCGGTGCTCACCGAGATGGTGACCCGCCTCAGCCAGCGCTCCTCTTTAGTGATTGCCGCCTGGGGCGCCCCCTGGCGACAGGGCTGCCGTTGCGACGATCACCAGCAGCTGGTCGGTTTGCTGCGGGATAAAGCCCTGCAGCCGCTCAGCGAGGCGCTGATGCACCATTTTGATCATATTGTCGCCAGCCTGTGCTTCGAGCGCGATGGCGTCAGCCTGCCCGATTTTTCCCGGCTGTTCGCCGGCCACAAGGAGTCGTGATGTCTTCCGTTCGTATACAAGTGATTAACCCCAACACCAGCCTGGCGATGACTGAAACGATAGGCGCCGCTGCGCGTGCGGTCGCTGCACCGGGCACCGAGATCCTTGCGGTCTGTCCCCGCGCCGGGGTGCCGTCAATTGAGGGCCACTTTGACGAAGCCATCGCGGCGGTCGGCGTGCTGGAGCAGATCAGGGCCGGACGCGAGCAGGGAGTGGATGGGCATGTGATCGCCTGCTTCGGCGACCCGGCGCTGCTGGCGGCGCGGGAGCTGGCCCAGGGGCCGGTGATCGGTATCGCGGAGGCGGCAATGCATATGGCGACGATGGTCGCCACCCGTTTCTCCATTGTGACCACGCTGCCGCGCACGCTGATCATCGCCCGTCATTTGCTGCACCAGTACGGATTTCATCAACATTGCGCGGCGCTACACGCCATTGATTTGCCGGTGCTGGCGCTGGAAGACGGCAGTGGCCTGGCACAGGAGAAAGTGCGTGAGCGCTGCATTCGCGCGCTGAAAGAGGATGGCAGCGGGGCGATTGTTCTTGGCTGCGGCGGGATGGCGACCCTGGCGCAGGAGCTGACCCGCGAGCTACGGGTGCCGGTGATCGATGGCGTCAGCGCGGCGGTGAAGATGGTGGAGTCGCTGGTCGCGCTGGGCCTGGCGACCAGCAAGCATGGGGACTTAGCGTTCCCGGAGAAAAAAGCGTTAAGCGGACAGTTTCAGTCGTTAAATCCATTTTAAAAGGGGCAGGAGATGGGAGAGAACCAGGAACACTATCCTCGCGATCTGCGAGGTTACGCAGGGGAACCGCCGCACGCGCGCTGGCCGGGTGGGGCGCGGATCGCGGTGCAGTTTGTCCTCAACTATGAGGAAGGCGCGGAGAATCACGTCCTGCATGGCGATGCGGGTTCGGAACAGTTCCTGTCCGATATTATCGGCGCCGCCAGCTACCCGGCGCGCCATATGTCGATGGATTCACTCTATGAGTACGGCAGCCGGGCAGGGTTCTGGCGCATCCATCGCGAGTTCAGCCAGCGCGGGCTGCCGTTGACGGTCTTCGGCGTGGCGATGGCGCTGGCGCGGCATCCGGAGATTGTGGCGGCGATCAAGGCCGCGGATTACGATGTGGTCAGCCACGGCTGGCGCTGGATCCACTATCAGCACATGGATATCGCCGAGGAGCGCGAGCATCTGCGCAAAGCGGTGCAGGTACTGACCGACCTGTTCGGCAAACCGCCCACCGGCTGGTATACCGGCCGCGACAGCCCTAACACCCGCCAGCTGGTGGTGGAGCACGGCGGCTTTGACTACGACAGCGATTATTACGGCGATGATTTACCTTTCTGGAGCGAAGTGGCCTGCAGCGACGGCAGCCAGCGGCCGCACCTGATCGTGCCTTATACCCTCGACGCCAACGACATGCGCTTCGCCACCGCCCAGGGATTCAACACCGCGGAGCAGTTTTATACCTATCTGAAAGACAGCTTTGACGTGCTGTACGCCGAGGGTGAAACCGCGCCGAAGATGATGTCCGTGGGAATGCACTGCCGGCTGCTTGGGCGTCCGGGCCGTTTCCGCGCGCTGCAGCGTTTCCTTGACTATATCCAGCAGCACGACAAGGTGTGGGTCTGCACCCGGCAGCAGATTGCCGACCACTGGCGCGAAACCCATCCGTATCGCGGGTAGCTTGTTGCCCCTGATCCTGGCCCTCTCTCCAGGGAGAGGGCTCCGCCCGGTCGCGTCTGTTACACCGGTTTACCAGAATGTAATTTGATTATTGAATAAGCATGGCGAGGAGTACCAGGCACAGCAGCAGCACATAGATGCGCGCATACCATACATCAGGTACCGCAGGGATTGCCCGGCGGCTAAACACTATCCCGGCCCAGCCGGTCAGGACGAGCAGGCCTAAAATTTTCAGGCTGATAAACCCCAGAAATCCGCTCAGCGGAATGCTGTGCCAGCCAATGACGGCATAGGTCACAGCCCCGCATAGCGCCACGGGCAAAGAAAGCGGGTTGGATGCGCTAACGCACTCCTGCATTGCATACCCGTGTCGCCGTAGCAGGGGCACCGTCATGACGCTGCCGCCCACGCCCAGCAATGCGGCGATCGTACCGATAATCACACCGCCGCCGGTGACCACTGGCAGGGACAGGCGACGCCGAGCGCTGCCCGTGAAAAAACCCTTGCGCAACAAACAATCGCTGATGGTTGCCAGCATATAGAGAATAAACAGCGCGCGAACAATATTCTCGCTCAATATCCCCGCCAGACAGGAGCCGACCACCGCCCCAATGGCAATAAACCATAACAACGGAAACAGCGTCTGCGCGGCAAGCCTGCCCGCCCGCCAGTTTCGATAGCTGACCCAGCCGGCGTTAAATATCATCACCGCCGTTGAGGTAGCCACCGCGACATGCATGGCGTTGCCCGCGATCGCCGGCTGCCGGAGCATCAGTTGATAGACAAAGGGCACCACCACAAAGCCGCCGCCGAAGCCGAACAGCACCGTGGTAATGCCGGTAGTAAAGCCTGCCAGCGCAATAATAACGATCTCATTCAAGAGAGTATCCCCGACCTGAAAATGAGCGAGCAGCTTATACCGGTCGCGTACTGCTTCCCATTTGCGTAGCGCTCAATTACCTTTGTAAATTGGTCAGAGGGAGGCAGGTGTGCGCAACGTAAAAATTGACGAGTTCGATCGACTCGATCGTGATGTGGTGGCGTTAGGTAATGACTATGCGCAGGGATTTATCCTGCCCCCGCACCAGCATCGTCGCGCACAGCTACTGTATGGCGCGACCGGACTGATGTATGTCACTACGCAGGACGGAGAATGGGTGGTTCCTCCGCAACACGCTGTCTGGATCCCCCCTGAAACCGTGCATGCCGTCAGATTTGCAGGGGTGACCACGCGTAGCTTGTATATTGAGCCAGATTGTGTGGCCGCTTTCATTAAACACCGTCGTTGCGAAGTGATCAGCGTCTCGCCGCTGTTGCGCCAGCTACTGCTTGAGGCTGTGGATTTACCACCGTTGTACGACAGCCCACGCGATCGCACGCTGATACAGTTGATGTTGCTGGAACTGGCCGCCATGCCGGTCCGCGAATTTGACATTCCGTTGCCGCAGCATCCGGCGCTGCTGGCGCTTTGTCAGGCTTTTTTGCTTAACCCCTCTATCCATGATCCTGCGGCGCGCTGGGCCAGGGCGCTGTTTATGAGTCCTAGTACCTTTCGCCGCCATTTCCTGAAGCAGCTGGGCCTGTCGTTTTCCGCCTGGCGACAGCGAGCCTGCGTGGTGAGCGCCCTGGCATGGTTGATAGCAGGCAAACCGGTGAACGAAGTGGCATTATCCCTTGGATACGACAATGCGTCCTCTTTCGCCACCATGTTCCGCCGCGTGACCGGGCAGCCGCCGTCGTTTTATCACCCAGCCTGAGGCGTCGGAGAAGGGGACTCCGGCAGCATGTGTCGGAAATGAATGTCGCTTTTATGGCGTTGCTATGCGTTTACGCGGTCATAAGACAGATAATCCGGGAAGGCCTGGCTTCGTCTTCAGGTACCCCTACATTTAGTGGTGGCTACATCCAGGCGGTTTATCTATTCTGCCTGTAACCGTGAGAAGACCGGAGTCTCTCTTTGTGAACCATCTTATCGTTGAAAAAATCATCATCATCTTTCTTCTCATCCTGTGGGGATTCGATACATTCAGGACCAGGAAAAGAAAACGTTATGATCCCGCCATTGAAGCGGCTGATGCCAGCGAACGCCATCAATGGCGCTATCTGAGATGGGGGTTTCGGATCATACAGGTGGTAGCGGGAGTGTATATCGTCGTTCAACTGATACAGGTATTACTGAGATAGAGGCATGGGCAGAGTTGCTTTTCGCGTCGACAAGGGGAAGCGTTCGCTCTGTGCCAGAGCAGACGTTAACGTCGATAACTACGTCACTTCTGAAGCTGAACATAACCATTATCAGCTACACTTGTTCCTGTTTTTCGTCGAGAGCTGAGAACTTGCCTGCATATCAAAGGAGGGTTTTTAGATGATAACATTTCAAATAACGGCTTATGTGACCCTGCAATGATGCAAGTGATACTGGTTCGACACGCGGAAACAGAATGGAATGTAAAAAATATTATTCAGGGACACAGTGATAGCGCATTGACGCTTCGTGGGGAGCGTCAAACATCAGCTTTATTGGCAGCGCTTGCAGAGAGTGATTACCGGGTAGAATGTGTTTACGCGTCTCCACTTGGCCGGGCCTGGCAAATGGGACAGCGCCTGGCTGAGCGTTTTTATTGTTCACTGATAGCTGAACCGGCTCTGAAAGAACAGGCTTTTGGTCAGTTTGAAGGCATGACAACCGTAGCGCTGCTGCAAAATAATCCGGACGCCGCAGAAGCATTATTCACCCTGGATGCAGAGTATTGTCCGCCAGGGGGTGAGTCTCTCTCAGATGCTTCGCAGCGAATGATACATTTTTTATCCAGTCTGGAAAAAAAACATCATCATCGAACAATATGTATTGTGTCTCACGGGCAGGTCATTCAGGGCGTGCTTGCGACATTAAAAAGTGGATCTGTGGATGATTTTCACCGCTATGCACAACCCAATGCGAGTTACGCCGTTTTCGAGCTGATTAATGGAAGCTGTACCGTTCTAAGCTGGGGGATCGCGACACATTTACGTCACCTGGATTAGCCGTTACCTTGCTGTCATTCAAATCGATGATGATTGAAGTACAACGTCCGCTTCTTGCCCGCATCGAACGGAGGTAACGTAGCGGAAATATGTTTTCGGACTCTACCAGGATGCCTTCCATCGAAACGTTTATGACTTTCCTTCTCGCACTGACGCTTCTGGAGATTTCTCCTGGGCCAGACATGATGCTGACTATCGCCACCAGGAGCGGACGTTCAGATGACTGAGGATCCCCGGTTATATCCTCCCGTTTTTTGACGTCAGAAATTCATAGTTTTATGCCCAGGTTTTGATATTTCAGAGGAACTGGTAACAAAAGCATGTTGAGGTAGAACTTTTTTAAGTAAAAACATATTGGTGTCAGGATCTGGATCTGCGCAATAATCATTCACAACGATAAGGCGGTAATCCAGATCAAAAGCTTGTCCGACTGTGGAAAGCACCACACGACTGGTAGTTACACCCGTAAGAATCAGGTTTTCGATGCCTTGAGCACGAAGGATCATCTCAAGTTCAGTAAACGAGAAAGCTCCGACTCTGCGTTTGACGATGACGACTTCATTTTCTGCTGGAGCAACATCAGGATGAATAGCCGTGCTCTCGTTATCAGCCATAAAAACTCCATTCTCCTTAATCGAAGCGAAGATAGTGTTGTTTTTGCTGACCTCTGGATACCCCTTGCGGAATCCGACGCTGACATAAATGACCGGTACGCCTGCTGTGCGCGTAGCGGCAATCAGCGGAAAGCCGCCTCCGCCTTCTTGAGGCAATCAATTCAAGCAGACGTAGCCTGAGGGCGAGGGGTATTGCGATATCCTAATATAAGTCGCCAGTTTTGATGACAGAACGACAAAAATCCGCTTTTCGCTCACAGCGGATCTTCACCTGCGTTAGCTCGTCCGCTCCTCCCTTAAAGCTGCCCTTTACGGCAGACTAGTGCCAGGAGCGGATGTTGCATGCCCACAGGAGCGCGATGGAAATGTAGCAGTACAACTTATCCCTATCGTCAAAAAATGGCACTAACTGAAAGATGTCAATCTGCTTCCTCATATATATCTACATTCCCCCCTATTCATTAATAAAGGATGGATGAAGATGCTGAGAGGTAAAAGAGCTGTAATTACCGGTGGTGGCACGGGATTTGGTCAGGCGCTGAGCGTATGGTTAGCGCGAGAAGGCGTCGAGGTGGATTTTTGCGCGAGGCGCGCTGATGACATTCAAAAAACTTGCAGTATCATTACGGCTGAAGGCGGAATGGCGAAAGGGCATCTCTGTGATTTAACCCTACCTGAATCCCTTTCTCAGTTTTCTTCACAGTTGTTAACTTCAGACAAACCCATAGACATTTTAATCCTCAATGCTGCTCAGTGGCTTTCAGGAACATTAGACGACCAACCAGACACAGAAATTGTCAATACCATCAGTTCTGGACTGACAGGTTCTATTCTACTGACTCAGGCGTTACTACCTGGGTTAAGACGTTCAGAAAGCGCAGATATCGTTTCAATTATATCTTCATGTGGGATTCCTAATTTTACAGATTCAATCGCGCACCCCGCTTTTTTTGCCAGTAAACACGGGCTTAGCGGGTTTATAACTAAACTCTCGCACCAGTTGTCCGCAGAAAATATACGTGTGACCGGTTTGTATCCACCGGATTTCGAGCTGACAGGGTTAGACTCTTTTGCCGATAGCCAGGCCAAAATGGGGGAACGGCTGATGAATGGGCGTTCAGTCTGGGAAACAATTCGCTTTGTGCTGACTCAACCCCGTAATTGCCATATCAGGAGCATCTACTTTGAAGGCCCAACTCGCGAAAAACTGGCAGTCAGAAGCTGAGTCTGCGACGTTTAACAGTGTAGCCAACGTCCGCTGATCGCTCATATCAGACCTTCAACTCAGATAGCTTGTCCGCTCTGTGCCAGGAGCGGACATTAAAATCAAAACCGATGGCAAGCTTACCGAGCATAACATTATGCTTGCGCTGCTGTGTAACGTGCTTCCAGCTTATCCAAAAAGCCAAAAAGTACTTGATTCATTTCACTGTAATCGTGCGCCCGGAGCGCTTCAGGCGTGTCAACGAAACGATATTCTGCTGCACGGCTCAGGTCTTTCTCAGAATGAGCGATCAGCCGTTCTACAACGTCCAATGTGAGCTCCATGTGGCACTGGAAACCAAAGACGCGGTCTGAATAGGCAACGATCTGCCGCGGACAGCCTTCGCTGTAAGCAATAATTTTGGCCTCTGGCGTCAAACCTGGCATATCGTTATGCCAGTGACCCACTTCAAGTGTTTTCCCAAAGTGAGAGAACATCTCATCCTTCCTGCCGTCTTCGCTCAATGTGATCGGGAATTTACCAATCTCTTTTTCCGGGCTATGAGAGAACGGCGCGCCCAGCGCTTCACCGATTAGCTGTGAACCCAGGCAGATACCGATCACCGCCTTACCGGTTTTAACCGCGGAAGCAATCAGCGCCTGTTCCGCTTTAGCATTAAAGTGCGGGCACTCTTCAAGCGTGGTGTCAGGATCTTGCGGACCGCCCATAACGATAAGAAAATCGATGCCTACGGCGTCATCAGGTAGCCGATCGCCTGCATAGACGCGTGAGTAAGTTACATCATGACCCTGGTTTATTGCCCAGGTTTCATATGCGCCCGGGGCTTCAAAACTTTCATGTACGATAAAGTGTACACGCATGAGGTTAAGCTCCTGTAATATCTTTGATGATCAGAATGATAAGTCACGCACCCATTGCCTAAGGCTCTACTCCGGGTGGTTCCAGTTTCGATATGATAATGGCAGGGGCTAAATCTGAAATGCCAGGTAGTATAGATAAAGCGCCAAGACATGATGAAGCCACAGGCTGGTCCAGTACTGCGATAAGCTATCAACGCGGCGAGGCAGATCCTCCCCATCATCATGTTGAGGGGCAGCTACTCTTCGCCACCAGAGGGGTTATGCTGGTGCAAACAGAGAGAGACCGTTGGGTGATCCCTCCTCAGCGGGCATTATGGCTACCGCCTCTGCATATCCATAGTTATCATCTGCTTTCACAAACCGATCTCAGGGCGATCTATTTCAGCAGTAGCCTTATCGCAGAATGTACGAGCTTTACGAAGAGTCAGCAGGTACATGTGATCACGGCTACGCCGTTAGTCAAAGAGCTTATCGCTGGGCTGTTCAGTGAGGACTACGCCAGACCGAGTCAACGGAAGATAGCGTTGTTGCTTCTGGAAATTCTCAGCGAGGCTCCACCTTTAACGATGGCGCTTCCCATGCCGAATGATGAGCGATTATTCAGCGCGGCCAGATCGCTACTGGTCAATCAGCGCTGGGAATCATCGCTGAGCGAGCTGGCTTTTATGTCGGCCATGTCGGAACGGACCTTTTCCCGATTGTTTATGAAGGATACAGGCTTTAGTTTAAGAACATGGAAGCAGAGAGCCAGAATTTGCGCTTCGTTGGATCTTCTCGCGAACGGTGTTCCAATCAAACAGGTCGCTTACCAGCTTGGTTTCTCATGCCCGGCGGCCTTTACCGCTGCTTTTCGCTGCATTTTGGGGGCAACGCCACGCGATTATGTGCCTTAAACCGGGAAACCCTCAAAGCGGTCTTTGAGACTGTCATGGGCATATTACCAGACGCAGAAACCCTGCGAGGGCAGGGATATCCCGCCTTTGCTGTTGAGAAAGGTAGTTTAATTTGCACCCGACACACTCTCATTGATTAAAGCACGGAGTGGAGATTACTGCGGTCCACAGTTCTGACAAACCGTGAAAGAGAAGGCTTGCATGAAGAAAAAAGGTGTCGCGATGTGTGATGAAATTACCTTATGACAGACCTTGCGGTGATTTACGGCACCGGGTGGTGGATTCCGGACGCTGTGAGCCGACTCATTGCTACGAAGCCTGATTCTGCTGTACCTCAGGCCATATGATAGCCTGCGCAACAATCACATCCTGCCCATTAATGCGTCCAGGGGAGTACTCCCGGGCCCTGGACATCCCCTGTGTGCCAAAAGCGGAAGTAGGCTGAAGATAAATTAGCATTGCTGTTAGTCGTGGGTTCTGCAGATGGGTAGAAATTGATAACTTAGGATGCAAGTTCGTCCCGCTCTTTCTGCAGTTTTCATCGAGGGGATATTCTGCGGAATAATTGTGCCCATATACATAGATAGTTCAGAATCGGAATGAGTTAATAATCGGTACAGCAGGAGTTGCGCTCGGGCCGACAATGATCGACCACGAAAAGCAGGAAGTATTACTTTGTCAGTAATACGATATCCTCTCAGAAAAGCGAGGTTTCCTTTCTGGCATATTAGCAACCCGGCGCGAACATCGTTTTCATAGATAATATATACTTCTCTCTCAGAAATATGGTCACACAACTCTTCGTCATCAACTGCTACCAAATTGCTTGCAGATAGTTCGCGAACTGTCTGCCATGTATGCTTATAGGCATCACCCAGGGCCTGACAACACCAGTCAAAATCTTCGTATGTCGCCACTTGCAAAGTAAGAGATTTATCATTGAATTCAGGGGGTTCAGAAAAAGAAGTGGCATATATATACTGGTCAGGAATACCCTGCGGGAAGGACTGGCCTGGCACAAGAATGCGGACATACTGAGCTCTGAGTTGTGACCATTCCTTACTAATGAGTTCTAATGCAGTATGATTTAGGTCAGAATCCATACCTACAATATCAATAAAAGGTTTGTTAATATTTCCGCCCTGATAACGGGGGCCAGTAAGAAATTGCTTTCCATCAATTTTGAGTTTTCGTTGTAAAAAATATTCCTGACATAATCCAGTTTCTCTCCAGGGAAATCGCGCCGAGAAACTTCTGTCTGTACACCTCGATTCCTGCTCTGACAACCATTGTTTTAACCATGAACGTAGAGTAACTTCAGGCACAGGTAGCCTGGCATATTGAGATAGCATGTAAGATAGCATAAAAAATATTTTGCCCTTGGATGTAAAAATGTTTTTTTAAACAAATCAGAATAGTTCTACTCTCGTTTTATTACCAATTATAGCTGGCACGTCAGCTCCTTGCTCAATGCGGACCTTTAGCTCGATAGCTTGTCCGCTCCGCGCCAGAAGCGAACAGTGTTATGAGTGGCCAGTGATAAAACGTCAGCCCGTTGACCTTGCCTTACAGCACCTCAACCACTTCAAATTCTTCTGCGATCAACTCCATATCTTCAGAAAAATGACCTTCAGAGCTGAAAAATCTCTGATGCTCTTTCTTCCAGTATTCAAGGCTTAAATCGCCTTCACCTTCTTTGCGGGCGAACGCTTCAGTGACATCACAAAAACGAACCAGCTGCATCGAAATCAGTCTGATCACGCAAACTGGAACATTCTGACCATCAAGAATAATGTTATAACTCCCGATTCTCGGGGCAGATTCTTCCTGCTGGTAAGAGGCAAAAGATCCGCAAGAGGCCGTTTTGATCCCTTTTTTGATCAGGTCAGCAAGCTCGTTAGCCAGCTCCGGACTGTCACCCATTTGCCAGGCATCTGCGCCGGGATATTTCTTTTTTATTTCCTCAACCTCAACCATGAAAATTCCTTCGTTATCGTCAATGAAAAGAAAAGCTATCCCTTTTTTAACATGAGCGGTCCCAACATAATAGGCGATATCATTCTTTAGATAGTGTGGTCCGTTCTTCGCTCAAAACTGACCTTGATCGATAACTTCGGCTGGCTGGACAATGCGTCGATTCCATTCTCGATGAGCCGAATAGGCGCCATTGTCTCACTGGGTATCGCGCTGTACTTGATTTACTCCAGCAGCAGGGCAAAAGCCGCAACGGTGGAAATCCCCCGTCGGCCAGTACCGCAGGGGAGCTGACGATTATTGCCAGCGTTTCAGCAGCAGGCTGGCGTTAACGCCGCCAAAGCCAAAACCGTTCGACAGCGCATAACGCATCTTCTGCGGGCGGGCCTGCAGCGCCACCAGGTTCATGCCTGCCGCGTCTTCATCGGGGTGATGCAGGTTCAGCGTCGGCGGCACCACCTGGTCACGCAGGGCCTGAATGGTGAAGATGGCCTCGATCCCGCCGGCCGCGCCTAACAGATGGCCGGTGGCGGATTTCGTCGAGGTAATGGCGACCGGATGCGCGCCAAACAGCGTTTTAATCGCCGCCAGCTCACCTTTATCACCGACCTGCGTCGAGGTGGCGTGGGCGTTGATATGATCAATCTCGTCGACGGTCACCCCGGCCTGGCGAATAGCGATCTCCATGGCCCGACGTGCGCCGTTCCCGTCTTCCGGGCCTGCGGTCAGGTGATAAGCATCTGCGCTGGTGCCGTAGCCCACCAGCTCGGCCAGCGGCGTGGCCCCGCGCGCCAGCGCGTGCTCCAGAGATTCGATCACAATAAGCCCGGCGCCTTCTCCCATCACAAAACCATCGCGGTCACGGTCAAAGGGGCGGGAAGCGCTTTCCGGCTGGTCGCTGTAGGCGCTGGACAGCGCCCTTACCGCGGCAAACCCGGCCAGGCTAACGCGATGAATTGCCGCTTCCGCGCCGCCGCAGAGGGCAATATCCGCCTCGCCGCTGCGGATCATCCGCGCTGCATCGCCGATGGCCTGGGCACCCGCTGCGCAGGCGGTGACCGGCGCGCCGATGGGGCCCCGGAAGCCGTGGGCGATAGACACATGCCCGGCGGCCAGGTTGGCCAGAAAAGAGGGGATAGTGAACGGCGAGAGACGACGCGGCCCGCGCTCCTCGGTGGTATGTACCGCATTGGCGATCTCGCTGAACCCGCCGATCCCGGTGGCGATCACCGTGGCAGTGCGTTCCTGTTCGGCCTCGGATGCTGGCGACCAACCGGCCTGGGCCAGCGCTTCGCGCGCGGCGACCAGCGCAAACTCAATAAAGCGATCCATCTTTTTGCGCTCTTTCGCCGGGATGGTCGCCAGCGGGTCGAAGCCGTGCAGCGGATCGCTGTCAATGGACGGCACCTGGCCAGCCACTTTGCAGGGAATATCCGCGACCAGCTGCTCGCTGAGTCGGGTGATCCCTGACTTTCCTGCCAGCAGCGACTGCCAGACGTGCTGTACGCCGCAGCCCAGCGGGCTGACAATCCCCATCCCGGTGACGACAATGCGTTTAACGGAAACGCCCATAGTTAACTCTCCTGTAGTATCAGTGTGCCGGCGGCTTTTTCATCAAGGGAGCCAGCAGCGCGGCAAGTAAAAAACCCATCATGATGAGGTAGAAAGCATCGGAAAATGCCTGGGTTCGCGCCTCCCGTAGCGCCAGCGCGGAAAGATTTTTCAGCGCCGCCGTCTGCGCGGCATCCGGCGAGATCCCCTGGACGGTGAAGTTTGCCGCGCTGCGCTGAACAAAATCGCTCATTGCCAGGTTGGCGTTATTCAGATGGTCCGCCAGGCGGCTATAGTGCAGATTGGTTCTGTCGTTAAGCACCGTGCCGCACAGGGCGATGCCGATGGCGCCCCCGAGGTTGCGCATCAGATTAAACAGCCCGGAGGCCAGCTTCAGGCGCGCGGGCGGCAGGCTGCCCAGCGTCAGGGTCACCGTTGGCGCGACGGCAAACTGCTGCGCCAGTCCGCGAAAGGCCTGCGGGAGCAGCAACTGGTCCGCCCCCCAGTCGTGAGTGATCGGAACAAAGCTGTACATTGACACCGCAAAGCCGATCAGCCCGGCCATCAGCAGCCAGCGCAGATCGACGCGGTTGGCGAGCCACGAATAAAACGGAATAGACATGACCTGGAACAGACCGGTGGAAAATACCGCCAGGCCGATCTCCAGCGCACTGAAACCGCGCACGCTCCCCAGATACAGCGGGGTTAAATAGATGGTGGCGAAGATGCCGACGCCGGCCATAAACGAGAAATAGCAGCCGAGGCTGAAGGTTCGATCCTGCAGGGCGCGGAGATCCATCACCGGCTGCGGATGGCGCAGGGTGCGGATAACAAAGGCCACGCCGCAGAGCAGGGCGACCCAGGCGGTGGTCGTCAGGGTCGCGTCATCAAACCAGCCCCAGCGCGGACCTTCTTCGAGGGTATATTCCAGGCAGCCGAGGGACAAGGCCAGCAGCAGAATACTGAGATAGTCGGCGCCGCGCAGCAGAGTAGGGTCGGCGCTGTCTACTTTTACCAGCAGCGGCACTGCCACCGCGATGTAAATCCCCGGAACAACGTTGATAAAGAACAGCCAGTGCCAGTTGTAGTTTTCGGTGATCCAGCCGCCCACCGTTGGACCCAGCGTAGGGGCGAGGGAGGCCAGGCCGCCGATCGTCGCCGCGGCGATGACCCGCTGTTTGCCCTGAAAAAAGGCGAAAGCGGTGGTGAACACCAGGGGGATCATCGACCCGCCCGCCAGTCCCTGCAGGGCGCGGAAGGCGATCATACTCTGGATGTTCCACGCCCAGCCGCACAGCAGGCTCATCAGCGTGAAGCCCGCCGCGGAAGCGGCAAACAGCCAGCGGGTCGACATGACCCGGGCCAGCCAGCCGGAAAGCGGGATAATAATGATCTCGGCGATCAGGTAGCTGGTTTGTACCCAGACGGTTTCATCGTCGCCCGCCGACAGGCCGCCGCCAATATCCCGCAGCGAGGCGGAGACGATCTGGATGTCGATAAGGGCAATAAACATCCCCACGCACATGCTGGCGAAGGCGAAGATCTTCTTCGCCGTCGGCATCGACAGACCCTGCGGGGCGGACAGCGCCTGAACGGTGCTCATCGAGGGCTCTTTTCGTTCACGGTGACGATCACCGACAGTCCCGGGCGCAGGACGTCAAGCTTTGCCCCGTCACCTTCCAGCGCAATGCGGACCGGCACCCGCTGCACGATTTTAGTGAAATTCCCGGTCGCGTTCTCCGCCGGCAGAATGCTGAAGCGTGAGCCGGTCGCCGGCGCCAGGCTGGCGACATGCCCCTTAAAGGTATGGTTCGGCAGCACATCGGCGACGATGGTCGCCGGCTGGCCGGCACGCATATGCGCCAGCTGGTTTTCCTTGAAGTTAGCGTCAATCCACAGGCCGTGCGCGGGTACCAGGGAGAGCAGCTGCGTACCGCTGCTGACGAAGGAGCCGGACCACGCGCGGCGGTTGCCAATCACCCCATCGAACGGCGCGCGAATGTCGGTATAGCTGAGGTTCAGCCTGGCCATCTCGAGGTTAGCCTGGGCCTGCGCCAGGGCAGCCAGGATTTGCTGGTGGCGAGCATCCAGCACCGCCAGCTGACGTTCGGCCACGGTTTTATCCGCTTTGGCCTTCTCCTGCTCGGCGTGCGCCCGGCGATAATCGGCGGAGGCGTTATCGCGGATCTGTGCGGAAATCGCGCTCGACGCGGCCAGGGCGTTATAGCGTCGGTTGTCGTTAGCCAGTTTTTCGGTTGCCGCCGTGGCGGCCAGTAACGAGGCCGCAGAGCCGGCAATGGTCGCCTGCTGAAGCTGGCGGGTAGC
The DNA here is from genome assembly GCF_018204675.1 of Klebsiella sp. P1927. Taxonomy (NCBI): domain Bacteria; kingdom Pseudomonadati; phylum Pseudomonadota; class Gammaproteobacteria; order Enterobacterales; family Enterobacteriaceae; genus Klebsiella; species Klebsiella sp. P1927. Next base: position 2,321,939 of record NZ_CP073377.1, read on the forward strand.
CTGGATATCGGCCAGCGCGGCCTGCTGCGCCGCCACTTCTCCGGCGGCTTTCGCGAGGGCGGCGCGATAATCGCGGTCGTCAATGCGGATCAACAGGTCACCTTTTTTCACCGCCATATTGTCCTGCACCGCCAGCTGCTGGATATAGCCGGAGACTTTGCTGGAGATGGCGCTAATGTCGCCGCCGACATAGGCATCATCGGTGGTCTGCATAAAGCGCCCGGTATGCCACCAGTAAGCGCCGTAGCTCGCTGCCGCCAGGGCGGCAGCCCCCAGGGCCGCCAGGACAAGAATATTTTTCTTACTGGTCGGATTCATTGCTGGCATCTCTGTAAGGTTCAGGCTGGAATTTTTGTCCGCTATCGCCTTCGCGTTTGCGCAGCAGATATTCATGACGATATTTCATCAGCGGCGATGCGGCGGGGCCCGGCACCATGGCGTATTTACCCGGGATAATCTCTTCCCCAGTCGCTTTATCCACCATGACTGGCTCCACGTGGCGCTGGGTTGCCATTTCCACCAGCTGCATCTGACGCCCTTCGGGGGCGAAGTGGCGATTACCCCATTCCGCCAGCGCCAGCAGCACCATGCGGAAATCGCGGCCGCGCGGCGTGAGGTGGTATTCGTAGCGCGGCGGGGTGCTGCTGTAGCACACCTTCTCCAGCAGTCCGTCATCGACCAGTTCCTTCAGGCGGCGCGACAGAATATTGGGCGCGACGTTGCTGCTTTTCTGGAACTCGTCAAAGCGGGTAAAGCCCGCGAAGGCATCGCGCAGGATCATGATGCTCCAGCTGTCGCCGATGCGGCCCAGGCTGCGGGCGATGGGGCAGGGAGCGCGGCAAAGCGGTTCATTTTTCATGGGCTGTCCAGTAACCAGGTGGCTTTTGCCAGCAAATTGACATAGTAACTATCAAAATGCAAGTTACTCTTCATGGTACCCAGAGAAGAAGCTGCTGCCGTTTCGCTACGCCGTTTCACCTTTGAATGCCGAATATTGGACAGTCGCCGCCGCCTTATATCTTCTTGACCGTAATAAGAGATAAATATCGCTGATGGCAGATGAAACATTTTAATAATGATAAAAATCGATGTGCTGGGTAATGACCTTTATTGGGGGATACGATATAAGGTATGGCGACACTCAAATTAACATTCTCATAACTTATAAAGGTTAAATAAATGAAGCAGGTGGGTATTGTTGGTTGGCGAGGGATGGTGGGCTCAGTATTGTTGCAACGCATGATCGAAGAAAATGATTTCGACGATATTACAGCGCATTTTTTTAGTACCTCCAGTGCGGGTGCCCCGGGCCCGGTTATTAATGGTAGAAGCGACAGGCTGAAAGATGCGAATTCCCTTAGCGCACTCGCCGAAATGGATATCATCATCACCTGTCAGGGCGGGGATTATACCAAAGCCATCTATCCGGCGTTAATTAACCATGGCTGGCAAGGTTACTGGATTGATGCGGCTTCGGCGCTGCGGATGGATGAAAGAGCCTGCATTATTCTCGACCCCGTCAACCGCGAAAATATCGATCGTGCGGTAAAAGCGGGAATTAAACTGTTTGTCGGCGGCAACTGCTCCATTACGCTGAGCCTGATGGGGTTGGCCGGGCTGATAAAAGCGGATCTTATCGAATGGATGAGCGTGATGACCTATCAGTCTGCCTCCGGGGCGGGCGCCAAACAGGTGCGGGAATTAATCGCACAAAGCGCTTATATCAGTCAGCATTTATCCGCTGATGAACTGACATCATCAGGTTCCGTGCTGCCATTGGTAAATAAAGTGAGTGAGTTGATTAACAGCGCGGGCATGCCGGTGGAGACTTTTGGCGTCCCCCTCATGGGCAGCATCATTCCGTGGATCGACAGCGATCTGGGCGATGGAAACAGCCGCGAAGAATGGAAGGGCGAGGCGGAAACTAATAAAATTCTTGGCCTTGCGCCGGGTACCATCCCGGTCAATGGTTTATGCATTCGGGTCGGGGTGATCCGCTGTCACAGCGCGGCGATTACGCTGAAACTTAAACGTGAGGTCAGCGAAGCGGAATTTGCTGAGTTAGTCACCCATTCCCATCCGTGGGTAAACTATGTCCGCAATAATAAGCAAGAGAGTGTCAGTAAATTGACCCCGGCTGCTATTAGTGGTTCGCTGCAGGTAGGTATTGGCCGCTACAAGAAAATGTCGCTAAATAATGACCCAGTCTACTCGGTGTTAACGGTTGGCGATCAGCTATTGTGGGGGGCTGCGGAGCCCCTGCGCCGCATGTTAAATATCCTGCTGGGCAAAATATAGTTACGGTCATCCGGGGAAAGCCCTCGCGCGCAGGCGGTTAAGACAAATGTTTAACGAAGCGTTTGCGAACCTCCTTGTAGCCGTTATTTTCATAAAATTGATGCGCTCTGATTCTTTTTTCACTACTTGAAAGTTCGATCTGAGCGCATTGTTTATCGCGGGCGAGGCGCTCTGCGGCCTGGAGAAGCTGCTGGCCTATCCCTGATCCACGTGACGATTCCTCGATGACCAGCGCGGAAATTAATGCCCATAAACGGTTCTCATGTACCGGTAAAATAAAATTGATAACGATTACGCCACACACGGCGTTTTCTGTTTCCGCCACCAGCGCACTCATCATGCTCTGCGGGGCAGTGATGCGTTGCGCTAAGATCGCCGTCTCCGTCTGATAGCCCAGCTGCAGAAATAGCGTTTGCAGCGAGGGGATATCTTTTGCTTCCGCAGCTCTGATGAACACCATGATATTCGACTCCAAATAGCATGTTACCGGACCGGAAGCGGGCCGGTGGATACCTTAGTCTCCGGTCCGCTCCCGTATACTCTACTCAGTCCATCAGACTGACCTGGGCGGCGACAATCCGCCAGCCGTAGGGGAAGCGTACCCAGGTCTGCTGCTGGCGGCCCAGGCGCGCGCTGCCTTCGCGGGTGAACTCGGTGCTGCACACCGCCATATCCGCGCCAAAGGTGGTAATGGTGGTATGGCGCAGATCGCGGGCCAGACCGGCGGCGGGGCGGGCGGCGCGAAAGGCGCGGATCGCCTCGATGCCATACAGATTTTCGCCGGCTCCCAGCCGTACGGTGCGCGGGTCGTGCCAGAACAGCGCATCCAGCGCCTCGATGTTATTGCTGACCAGCGCCTCTTCATACTGATAAAACGCCGCCGTCACCTCGGCGAGGATCGCCGGGCGGTCTACATTATCCAGATTGATCATGCTGCACTCTCCGCCACTCGGGCATCGGTAATGCCCATCGCTTCCAGCGCCCGCGCGGCGCGAAGACAGGCTTGTTCGTTAAACGGCGCGGCAATCAGCTGCAGGCCAATCGGCTTACCGCTGGCGGTACGCAGGGGCACGGTCACCACCGGCAGCCCGAGGAAGGAGATCGGCTGCGTCAGCATTCCCATGCTGGCGCGCACCGGCAGCGGCTGGCCGTTAATCACCATCTCCTCCGCGCCTATTGGCGTGGCGCTGCATGGGGTGGCCGGGGCGATCAGCACGTCGGCCTGGCTGAACAGGGATTTCATTGCCTGGCGAGCATGACGGCGAAAACGCTGAGCCTGCAGATACCACGCGGAGGGGATCATCGCGCCGGCCAGCAGCCGCTCGCGGGAGTGGGGTTCAAAGCGCTCGGGCGAGTGGCGAAGATCCGTCAGGTACTGATTGCCGCCTTCGCTGGCGCTGATGATAAAGGCCGCCGAGCGGGCCAGCGCGGCATCCGCGAACTGCAGCTCGCTGTCGGCGCCCAGCGCGTGGGCGACCCGATCCACGGCCGCCCGGGCGTCGTCATCGCACCAGGTGGTGAAATAGCCGCCCAGCCGCGCGCAGCGCAGCCCCTCCAGTCCGCGTTCCAGCAGATTGCCGGTGCGCTCGCTGGCTTTATCAGCCTGAAAGTCATCGGCCGGGTCGCGCCCCTGCAGGGCGTCATACACCGCGGCGAGGTCGGCCACCCGGCGGGCAAAAGGACCAATATGATCCAGACTGGCGACAAACGGATGGCTGCCGGAGCGCGACAGGCGCCCGAAAGTGGGTTTCAGGCCAAAGATCCCGCACAGCGACGCGGGGACGCGGATCGAGCCGTTGGTGTCGCTGCCGAGGCTGAAATGAACCAGCCCGGCCGCCACCGCCGCGGCCGAACCGCCGGAAGAACCGCCGGCGATCCGCGACAGATCGTGCGGGTTGCGCGTCGCGCCATAGTAGCTGTTTTCGGTGGTGAAGCCGTAGGCGTAGGCGTCCATATTGAGCATCCCGCTGAGCAGGGCGCCGGCGCTGTGCAGCTGGCGCACCGCCCAGCTGTCGCTGGCTGCCGGCGGCCGATCGCTCAGCAGTTCGGCGCCGGCGAGGGTGGTGTGCCCGGCGACATCAAACAGATTTTTCACTGCGTAAGGAATGCCTGCCAGCGGCGGCAGGGGGCGCTTTTCCCGGCGCAGGGCGTCGATGCTGTCGGCCTCCGCCAGCATGCGCTGGGCGGTGACCTCGGTCCAGGCGTTGATCTGCGGATTCACGCGGGCGATATCGTCCAGCGTCTGGCGGGCGATCTCCCGGGCGCTCAGTTCGCCATCGTGCAGCGCACGCTGGAGATCGGCAATGGTGAAGTGTTGAAGAGTCATGCTTTATACACCCCCGCAATCTCCTCGCGCGGCCCGAGGGGATAGTCCATCAGCGGCTGCGCCATGGCGGCGATGCGGGCAAACTGGCGCTCCAGCTCCTTACGGCGCGGCGCATCCAGCTCCATATCCAACAGGTGAGTCATCTGCGTCAGATACTCGCTCCAGTCTGGCTGTGTGGTCATGGTCTGCTCCTTAGTACCCGGCGGCGGCGCCGTTGCTGCGTGGATCGGTCGCCCCTTCAAGCAGACCGTTGGGATGGCGGACAATGGCCCCGGCGTGGCCCATCGCTTCGCTGAAATCGGCCAGCACTTCTACGTCATGCCCCAGCTCGCGCAGGCGAGCGATACAGGCGGGGGCAAAGCGTCCCTCCAGCTTCAGTGAGTCGGAGGACTGGCCCCAGGTGCGGCCCAGCAGCCAGCGCGGACGGGAGATGCTCTCCTGCAACGGCACCCCCTGCAGGATATAGCGGGTAAACAGCGCCGCCTGCGTTTGCGGCTGACCGTCGCCGCCCATCGAGCCATAGACCATCACCCGGCCATCGTTCAGGCGCGCGGCGGCAGGGTTGAGGGTGTGGAATGGCTGTTTGCCAGGGGCCAGCGCCAGGAGATGCTGCGGATCGAGGCTGAAGGCCGCCCCGCGGTTTTGCCAGACGATCCCGGTGTCCGGGAGCACCACGCCGCTGCCGAACTCGTGATAAATACTCTGAATAAATGACACTGCCAGTCCGCTGTTATCCACGACGCCCATCCAGACGGTATCGCCCGGGCCTTTGCCGCGGCCCCAGGGGGAAGCGCTGGCGTCGTCGATGCTGTCGGCCAGCGGCTGCAGGGCTTCCGGGGTGAGCAACTGCTGTACATCCACATCCAGATGGCGTGGATCGGTGATATGCGCATCGCGCAGGGCAAATGCCCGCTTGGTGGCTTCGACAATACGGTGCACCGTTTGCGCGTCGTCGGCATCGGCCATGTTCAGGCGGTCGGTGATGCCAAGGATCGCCAGCGACACCAGTCCCTGCGTCGGCGGCGCAAGATTCCACAGCGTGCCCTGCTGGTGCTGGAGCGTCAGCGGCGCCGGACGCCGGGCGCGGTGGGCCTGCAGGTCGCGGAGGGTGACAGGCATCCCCAGCGCGGCCATACCCTGCGCCAGACGCTCGGCCAGCGGCCCGCGATAAAAGCTGTCGAGACCGTCGCTGGCCAGCATGCGCAGGGTACCGGCGAGGGCGGGCTGGCGGAAGCGGCTGCCGGGCCGCGGGGCCTCGCCCGCGACCAGCCAGGTTTCGCTGAAGCCCGGCTGATGGCGCAGCTCTTCCAGTTTGCTGGCGGTGGCGTGGGCCTGCGAGGCAGTGACCGGAATGCCGTCTTCGGCATAGCCGATCGCATCGGCCAGCAGGCGGGCCACCGGCAGCGCGCGGCCGGTTAAGTCCCGTGAAATACGCAGCGCCTCGTCCCAGCCGCTGACGGTGCCGGCGACGGTCAGCGCGGCCTGAGCTCCCCGGTGGGGAATATGCCGCTGTCCGGCGTAGGCCTCGAGGGTCGCCAGCGATCCGGCGGCCCCGCTGGCGTCAATGGCGATTGGGTCTCCCTCAGGCGGCACGATCAGCCAGAAGCCATCGCCGCCGAGGCCATTCATATGGGGATAGACGACGGCGATGGCCGCCGCGGCAGCCACCATCGCTTCAATGGCGCTGCCGCCCTCGCGCAGGATCGCCAGCGCGCTCTGACTGGCGAGGTGGTGGGGGGCCACCGCCATGCCGTGGGTCGAAACGTTGCTACTGTGCATAAATTATCCTTTCTGAACGAATCACCCGCAGAACACTGCAAAAGCTGTTCCATCTCTGAACGTTTCGTTTCATTGATAAAAACGATGACCAGAATTTTCCCACTGGCACGCTATGTGTAAGGCATAGCAGATACAGTATGATGAGGAATGGATGATGAAACGAAAGTTACAGGGGCGCTATGCAACAACTCGATGAACGACTGAAAGGGCAATACGCCTCGCTGTCGCCGCAGGAGCAGCGGGTGGCGGATTTCATCTTTGACCACTTTGACGACCTGATAAGCTACAACAGCGCCGAGCTGGCGCAGCTGAGCGGCGTGTCGAAAGCCACCGTCAGCCGGCTGTTCAAGCGCCTCGGTTACGACAAATATAAGGATATGCGCGATGAACTGCGCACTCTGCGTCAGAGCGGGATGCCGCTCACCGACCAGCGCGACGCGGTGCAGGGTAACACGCTGCTGGCGCGCCATTATAAGCAGGAGATGGCAAACCTCACCCAGTGGGTCAACGCCCTCGACGCCCGCCAGTTCGCTGAGGCGCTGACGGCGATGGTGGCCGCCCGCCGCATTGTGGTGATTGGCATGCGCAACGCCTATCCGGCGGCGCTGCATCTACGCCAGCAGCTGCTGCAGGCCCGCGGCCAGGTGCTGGTGCTGCCCCAGCCGGGTCAGAGTCTCAGCGAAGAGCTGGTCGATCTGACCGCCGATGATCTGGTGGTAATGATGGCGTTTCGCCGCCGGCCGCGAATAGTACGCCCGCTGCTGCAGCAGCTGCAGCGCGACGGGGTGCCGGTCCTGTTAATGTGCGAGCCGCAGGCCCACAGCCTGTTTCCGCTCTCCCGCTGGCAGCTCTGCGCGCCGCTGGACAGCGTCTCCGCCTACGATAGCTATGCCTCGGTCAACAGCCTGATTAATCTGCTGGCTAATGCCTTTCTCCATGAAACGCTCGACAGCGGTCGTCCGCGCATCCACGATATCGCCACGCTTTACCAGCAGCTGGACGAGCTGGAACAACGCTGATGGGGCGCCAGCGTGGTGCTGTGCATTATTATGGTGCAATAAAAACCACGTGATGGCGCCGCCGCTCTCTGAACACTTTTCCGTTAACGCTTGTCCTTTCTCACTTTTTGTTTTAATTCCTCGCCAACCCTCGCCTCGTCCGTATCTGGCACATTAGTTGCAAAAACAGATTCAAAGAATCTTTTGTTTCATGCTAACGTAACGGGTAAACATCATGAAGAAACTGTTGATCGCGCTGGCCGGGGCCGCTTGTCTCCTATCGTCTGTTTCTGCCGCGCAGGCTGACCAGCTCCAGGATATTGAAAAACGCGGCGTCATCCGCATTGCCGTACCCCAGGACTTTCCACCGTTCGGCTCGGTGGGTACCGACCTGCAGCCGCAGGGGTATGACATCGATATGGCGCGCTATCTGGCGAAATCGATGAAGCTCAAGCTGCAGCTGGTCCCGGTGACCAGCGCCAACCGCGTGCCGTATCTGCAGACCGATAAGGTGGACCTGGTGATCTCCAGCCTCGGCAAGAACGCCGAGCGCGAGAAGGTGATCGACTTCAGCCGCGCCTACGCCCCGTTCTTCCTCGGGGTGTTTGGCCCGAAAGGGGCGGAGCTGAAGGACGCGGCCGCGCTGAGCGGCAAAAGCATCGGCGTGACCCGTGGGGCGGTGGAAGATATGGTGCTGACCAGCGTGGCGCCGCAGGCGGCGCAGATTAAGCGCTACGAGGACAATAACACTACGCTGTCGGCTTACCTGTCCGGTCAGGTGCAGTATGTCGCCACCGGAAACCTGGTGGTGGCGGCTATCTCCCGGCAGAACGCCGACAAAGCGCCGGTCCCGAGCTTTATGCTGAAGGACTCGCCGTGCTTTATCGGTCTGAAAAAGAACGAACCGGCGCTGAAGGCAAAAGTGGATACCCTCATCGAGCAGGGCATTAAGGACGGCACCCTCAACGGTCTGTCTGAGAAGTGGCTGAAAGCGCCACTGCCTGCCAGCCTCGGCGCGTAAGGTCTGGGGATGACGGAGCAACTTCATTTCTCTGAGCTCTGGCCGCACTGGCCGGAGCTGCTGGCCGGCCTGTGGGTGACGGTGCAGTTGACGGTGCTGGCGACGATCGGCGGACTGGCGATCGGCATCCTTGGGGCGGCGATCCGCAGCGGTCGCCCGGGAATGCTCAGCCGGGTATGGGGCGGATATGTGGAAATCATCCGTAATACGCCGTTTGTGGTGCAGCTCTTTTTTATCGTCTTTGGTTTACCGAACCTGGGACTGAAGATGACCGCCGGTGAAGCGGCGCTGCTGGCGATGGTTGTTAACCTCGGCGCCTACAGCACCGAGATCGTCCGCGCCGGCATTCAGGTGACGCCGAAGGGCCAGTGGGAAGCCGGTCGCGTGCTCGGGCTTAGCCGGACGCAAACCTTCGTTCGCGTCGTACTGCCCCCGGCGCTGCAGCGGATTTATCCGGCGCTGGTCAGCCAGTGCATCATTGTGATGCTCGGCTCGTCAGTGGTGTCGCAGGTCTCCTATGAGGAGCTGACCTTCGCCGCCAACCTGATCCAGTCGCGGACATTTTTGAGCTTTGAGGTCTATCTGGTAACCACCGGGATCTACTTAGCGTTATCGATAGCGATGCGCCAGCTGCTGATGGCGGCGGGGCGTAAATGGCTGGGGGTACAGGCCTGATGACCACTTTTACTGACTGGGACATTATCCGCAACCTGCTGCTGGCCGGTCGCTGGACGGTGCTGCTGTCGCTGGTCGCGTTCACCGGCGGGGCGCTGGTGACCTTACCGTTACTGCTGCTGCGCCTCACCGGCGGACGCCAGGTGAAACGGCTGATCCGCGGGTATATTGAGCTGTTCCAGGGCACGCCGCTGCTGATGCAGCTGTTTCTGGCATTCTTTGGCGTGGCGCTGTTCGGCGTTGACGTCTCGGCGTGGACCGCCGCCTCGGTCGCCCTGACGCTCTACACCAGCGCCTTTCTGCTGGATATCTGGTTCGGCAGCATTCGCGCGCTGCCGAAAGGCCAGTGGGAAGCCTCGCGCTGTCTCGGGCTGAGCTTCGGCCAGACCCTGTACCGGGTGGTGGCGCCGCAAGCGCTGCGCATTGCCATCGCGCCGACGGTGGGCTTTGCCGTACAGGTGATCAAAGGCACGGCGCTGGCATCGATTATCGGCTTTGTGGAGCTGACCAAGGCCGGGACGATGCTGACCAACGTCACTTATCAGCCGTTTAAAGTGTTTGCCCTTGTGGCGCTGGGCTATTTCATTCTGTGCTATCCGCTGTCCCGCTACAGCCGCTATCTGGAGAACAAATTCAATGCCTCTCATCACCATTAATCAGATGCAGAAGTACTACGGCGACAACCATGTGTTGAAGGGCGTCGATCTGGATATCGACATGGGGGAAGTGATCTCGATCATCGGCCGCAGCGGCTCGGGTAAAAGCACCCTGCTGCGCTGTATCAATGGTCTGGAGGGCTACCAGGAGGGAAGCATCAAGCTCGGGGGCATGACCATCACCAACCGCGATTCCCAGGCCCGGGAGATCAGCCGCTCCATCGGCATGGTGTTCCAGAACTTTAACCTGTTCCCGCACATGACGGCGCTGGAGAACGTCATGCTGGCTCCGCGGCGGGTACTGAAGAAGTCCCAGGCCGAATGCCGGGAGCTGGCGCAGCGGATGCTGGAGAAGGTCGGTCTTGGCGACCGTCTGGATTACTATCCGGCCAATCTCTCCGGCGGCCAACAGCAGCGCGTGGCCATTGCCCGGGCGCTGGCCATGTCGCCGAAAGTTTTACTCTGTGACGAAATCACCTCGGCGCTCGACCCGGAACTGGTGGGTGAAGTGCTGAAGGTGCTGGAGCAACTGGCGGCGGAAGGTATGACGCTGATCCTCGTCACCCATGAAATGAATTTTGCCCGCGAAGTGGGCGACCGCGTGGTGTTTATGCATCAGGGACGCGTCTGGGAGCAGGGCGACAGCAAAACGCTGTTCGCCAGCCCGCAGACCAGCGAACTGAAACAGTTTATCTCCTCGGTGCGCGGTCTTAACTAACGTAAGGAATGGCAGATGGATATCACTCAGTTTTCGCAAATTAACCCGCCGCAGCGCCTGCTGATGGGGCCGGGGCCGATCAATGCCGACCCGCGCGTGCTGCGCGCCATGTCGAGCCAGCTGGTTGGCCAGTACGATCCGGCGATGACCCACTACATGAATGAAGTCATGGCGCTCTACCGCGGCGTGTTTCGCACCGAAAATCGCTGGACGATGTTGGTCGACGGCACCTCGCGCGCCGGGATCGAAGCGATTCTGCTGTCGGCGATCCGTCCCGGTGACAAGGTGCTGGTGCCGGTGTTCGGCCGGTTTGGTCATCTGCTGTGCGAGATCGCGCGTCGCTGCCGGGCAGAGGTGCACACCATCGAGGTGCCGTGGGGTGAGGTCTTTACGCCGGATCAGGTTGAGGATGCGATCAAGCGCGTGCGGCCGCGCCTGCTGCTCACCGTGCAGGGCGATACCTCCACCACCATGCTGCAGCCGCTGGCGGAGCTGGGAGAGATTTGCCGTCGTCACGATGTGCTGTTCTATACCGACGCCACCGCGTCGCTCGGCGGTAACCCGCTGGAAACCGACGCCTGGCAGCTGGACGCCGTGTCCGCCGGGATGCAGAAGTGCCTGGGCGGTCCTTCCGGCACCTCGCCCATCACCCTCAGCCCGCGGATGGAAGAGGTCATCCGCCGCCGCCGCTGCATTGAGCAGGGGATCCGCACCGATGCCCATCACGATGGCGTCGACGAGATGATCTACTCCAACTATTTCGATCTCGGCATGGTGATGGATTACTGGGGGCCGGAGCGCCTTAACCACCATACCGAAGCGACCTCGGCGCTGTTCGCCGCCCGGGAGTGCGCGCGCCTGATCCTCCAGGAGGGACTCGACAACGGCATCGCCCGCCACAAACTGCACGGCGATGCGCTGCTGAAGGGCATCCAGGCGATGGGGCTCGAGACCTTTGGCGACCTGCGGCACAAAATGAATAACGTGCTGGGGGTGGTGATCCCCAACGGGGTCAACGGCGATCAGGTACGCAAACTGATGCTGGAAGATTTCGGCATTGAAATTGGCACCTCGTTTGGTCCGCTGCACGGTAAAGTCTGGCGCATTGGCACCATGGGCTATAACGCGCGTAAAGACTGCGTGATGCAGACGCTCAGCGCGCTGGAAGCGGTCCTGAACTACCTCAGGTTCACCACCACCCAGGGCGCGGCGATGCAGGCGGCCTGGGATCACTACCGCACCGAGGCCACCCTATGAGTGACACCGTCCGCCAGCAGGCGGAGAGAGAGGCGGCCGCCAGCCGGGTGATGGCGCGTGCCGATCGGCTGGCCGCCCTCAGCGAAACCGCCGATGCCCTGACCCGGGTCTATCTGTCGCCCGAGCATCTGCAGGCCAACCAGCTGGTGGGGCAGTGGATGCAGGCTGCCGGCATGATGGTGTGGCAGGACAGCGTCGGCAACATCTGCGGACGTTATGAAGGACAACAGGAGGGGGCGCCGGCGGTGCTGCTGGGCTCTCATCTTGACACCGTGCGCAACGCCGGACGCTACGACGGCATGCTCGGCGTGCTGGCGGCGATTGAGGTGGTCCAGCGTCTGCACCAGCAGGGGCGACGGCTGGCGAAGGCAATCGAGATCGTCGGCTTTGGCGATGAAGAGGGCACCCGCTTTGGCATCACCCTGCTCGGCAGTCGCGGCGTCACCGGCACCTGGCCTGAAAGCTGGCTGTCACAGTGCGATTCCGACGGGGTGAGCGTCGCCCAGGCGCTGGTGAATGCCGGACTCGATCCGGCGCGGATCGCCCACGCGGCCCGTCACCCGCGGGATATCGCCGCCTATCTGGAACTGCATATCGAGCAGGGGCCGTGCCTGGAGCAGGCGGGGCTGGCGCTCGGCGTGGTGGAGGCGATTAATGGCGCCAGACGGCTGAACTGCCGCTTTACCGGCGAAGCTGGCCATGCCGGCACGGTGCCGATGCTTCATCGCAAGGACGCCCTCGCCGCGGCGGCGGAATGGATGATGCAGGTGGAAAACCTGACCCGGCAGCACGGCGGTAACCTGGTGGCGACGGTCGGCACCCTGCGCTGTGCGCCGGGCGCGGTAAACGTGATACCGGGCGAGGTGCAGCTGACGCTGGATATTCGCGGCCCGCAGGATGCGCCGCTGACGGCGCTGCTGGAGGAACTGCTGGGGCAGGCGCAGGCCATTGCCGGGCGCCGCCAGCTGAGTTTCGCCGCCGAGGAGTATTATCGCATCGCCGCCACCGCCTGCGACAGTCACCTGCAGGCGGTGCTGAGCGAGGCGGTGGTGGCGGTGCAGGGCCGTTCGCTGACGCTGCCGAGCGGCGCAGGGCATGACGCCATCGCCATCGCCGAGCGCTGGCCATCGGCCATGCTGTTTGTGCGTTGCCTGGGGGGCGTCAGCCATCACCCGGCGGAGTCGGTCACCGCCGCCGACGTCGGGCTGGCTATCGACGCGTTCTCCCGGGCGGTAGAGAAGGTGGCTGACGCCTGATCGCGGCGGTTACCGTGCCCCGGCTGGCGGCTTCATACCGCCAGCTGATTGACCACCTCGGCGACGGAGGTGATGGCATGGATGTTGCCGATCCCCGCGCCCACCGAGATATATCCCTCATCAGTATTCCCCTCCAGCATGCCCAGCCGCATCCCGCGCAGCCCGCCCATCGCCTGGGCCAGCTCGGCTTTTGAGGCGCCGGCCCGGTCCATGGCTACCAGTGTGTCGCTCAGTTTGCCGGGCAGCGCGCGGTAGTAGTCCGGCAGGGTACGGAACAGGCGCAGATCCAGACCGTTGGCGGCCACAATTTTCGCTTTCACCGAGTCGGGAACCCGGCTTTCGATGGTGCTGATAAATACCGAACCGGCGAAGACGCCCTCCGCCCCCAGGGCATGAACGGCGCGCGCGCCCCGGGCGTCGGTGATCCCTCCGGCGGCCATCACCGGAACCCGCTGTACCGCGTCGACGATCAGCGGGACGATGGTGAAGGTCCCGAGGGCGGTACCCGGCAGCGTGCCGCCTTCGTCAAAGCCGGTGGCGACAATAATATCCGCTCCGGCCTGCTCCGCGCGGCGGCTGTTCTCCGGCGTCGGGTTGATGTCACGATAGATAATGGTGATCCCGGCGGCTTTCAGTTCGTCGAACAGCGCCGGTTTTAACGAACCGTCGCCGTAGCCGGTGTAGACCACCACCTTAACCCCTTCCTCTTTGATCACCGGGAGGATCGCCGGCGTCCAGATGTCATTTTCCGCCGTCGGGATCAGGTTGACGCCAAAGGGTTTCTCCGTCAGCTGTTTGGTTTTGCGGATCTCTTCGCGCATTTTCTCGGCGGTGGCCTCCGGGGTGGAGACGGCGGTTGCCGCCGTCAGTCCGGCGTTCGGGCCCAGCACGCCAAGCCCACCGGCGTTGCCGACGGCCGCCACCAGACGAGCATCGGTTAGCCAGGAGAGGGGCCCCTGGACCACCGGTTTTTCAATACCCAGAATGCGGGCGACGCGGTTAGGTTGCATGCTATTTTTCCTTGTATGTTAATAAGTTATAAATTTGTTCGCCCCAGCGATGCGGCAATGAGGGCAGTGTAGGCGTCTTTATTGTTTTAAAAAATGAGCAAAAACTTTCATCACTGTTATTAAATTAGTAATAATGTGAACTGATGAAGAGGTGGGAGGCGGGTCATCATGCAAATGAATCTGTTTGAAAATATTAAAATTTTTATTGAAATCGTCGATGCCGGCAGCTTTGCCCAGGCGGCGGAAAATTTGCAGATCCACCGACCGGCGGTGACCAAAGCACTGCAGCAGCTGGAGCAGGAGAGCGGGGTCCGGCTGCTGCAGCGCACCACCCGGCGTCTGTATCTTACGCCGGAGGGGGAAGAGTTTTATCGTCGCAGCAAACCGTTGCTCTCCCAGGCCGACGATCTGCTGGAGTCGTTCGCGCCGGACCGGCCGATCCGCGGTCAGCTGCGCGTTGATATGCCGATCGCCTTTGCCCGGCTGCTGGTGATCCCGCATCTGCCGGATTTTTATCAGGCCCATCCGGAGGTGGAGATTGTCCTCAGCAGCTCCGACGTACGCCGGGATATGCTGCGCGATGGTCTGGATTGCCTGCTGCGGGTGGGGGATCTTGAGGATGGCGACTATGTGGCGCGTTCACTGGGGGAGGTGGCGTTAACCACCTGCGCCAGTCCGGGCTATCTGGCGCGCTATGGGGCGCCCGCGACGCTGGAGGACCTGCAGTCGCATCTGGCGGTGAACTGGGTGAACAGCAGCAGCCGGCAGATTATGCCCTGGCGATTCCAGACCCCGGAGGGCATCAGGCAGATCGCCATTCCCGGTAAACTGGTGCTGGACAACTCTGAAGTCTTTACTGCTGCCGGGCTGGCGGGGCTGGGGATGCTGCAGGGGATGCGTTTCTTTTTGCAACCTTATATCGACAGCGGGCAACTGGTGGAAGTTTTGCCGGACTTTCCGGCGCCGCGTCGACCGTTGTCGCTGCTCTATCCGCACCGGCATCTCTCGCATAAGGTTCGGGTCTTTGCCGACTGGCTGCAGGGGCTGGTAGCGACCCTGGACTGACAATCGGCGCTGTCGCCTTGACTCTATCGGCTGAGCGTTTATATATAAAATGTGAATGCTATTAATGCAACGAATCACAAAGCTGGATAACGACTTAACCTGTAAGGGAATGCTGATGAAACTCTGGAATAAAACACTACTCGCTTCCGCCCTGTGCCTGACCCTGTTTGGCTGCGACGATGCGTCGAAAGTTGATAACAAACTGGATAAGGCTAAAGATAATGCGGAGCAGATGAAGGATGCCGCGGCGGATAAAGCGCAGGCAATTAAACAGGATGCGGATAAGCAAATCGATACGCTGAAAAGCCAGGCTGACGCCGAGGCCGATCGCCTGAAGGATCAGGCCAGCGCCATCAAGGCCGAGGCGGACAAGAAGGCGGACGCCATCGCCCAGCAGGCGAAAGCCCAGGCCGATGCGGTGAAGCAGAACGCAAAGCAGGAAAGTGACCGTATAGTCAAAGAGGCGGGTCAGATCAAAGACAACGCCATCGGTGACGCCAATCAGCTCTCGGCTGAAGCGGCGAGCAAAACCAAAGCCATCCAGGACAGTATCGCGAAGGATAAACAGAACGCCGCACCGCCTGCCGCACAGCAGTAACTCGCGGTGTTTGTCTGACCCGCCGCCCGGAAATATAGGGAGCGGAGCCTGATAGATTGCCCGGCGGCGCTGCGCTTGCGCGGCCTACGCAGGGGGCGGGTTGGCTGCGCAATTACCGGGTATCGCCCTTTTGTAGGCCGGGCAAGGCGTCGCCGCCGCCCGGCACATGGACCGCAATAACATCCTGCTCAGGGGTATCTTACGATACCCCTTTTTTATGCCCGCCGTGGGTTCAACGGTTTGGCAGCAGGGTGCCTTTCAGGCCGTGCGGCTCCGAGCGCAAATACTGCGACGGCACACGGACCTGGGCGCCAAGGCTGGCCGCTGCGTGCCACGGCCAGTGCGGATCGTAGAGTACCGCGCGGGCGAGGGCGATCAGGTCGGCATCGCCATTCTCCAGCGCCGCTTCCGCCTGCTGCGGGTCGGTGATCAGCCCCACGCCAATCACCGGGATGGCTACCTGCTGGCGAATGTCGCGGGCGAAAGGCAACTGGTATCCCGGCCCAACGGCGATCGCCTGCTGCGGCGACAAACCGCCGCTGGAGACGTGAATATAGTCACTGCCCAGCGTTTCCAGCTGCTGGCTAAACTTAATGGACTGCTCGCAGTCCCAGCCGCCTTCGACCCAGTCGGTAGCCGACAGCCTGACGCCCACCGCCATGGTGTTGCCCACTGCCTCGCGGATCGCCTTAAAGACTTCCAGCGGATAGCGCATTCGATTCTCCAGCGAACCGCCGTACTCGTCGCGGCGCTGGTTGCTGAGCGGCGAGAGAAACTGGTGCAGCAGATAGCCGTGGGCGGCGTGCAGTTCAATCAGCTCAAAGCCCAGCCGCTGGGCGCGCAGCGCGCTGGCGACGAAGGCCGCTTTGATGCGCGCCATATCGGCATGGCTCAGTTCAGCGGGGGCGCGATCGCCATCGTGAAACGCCACGGCGGAAGGGGCGACGGTCTGCCAGCCACCATCGTTGAGCGCCAGCTGATGGCCTCCCTGCCAGGGGGCGGCGCAGGATGCTTTGCGTCCGGCATGACCCAGCTGGATCCCCAGACGGATCGGCGACCAGGCCCGAATATCTTCGACTACGCCGCGCAGGGCGTTTTCGGTTTCATCATCCCACAGCCCCAGATCCCCCGGGGAGATACGCCCCGCAGGCTCTACCGCCGTGGCTTCCAGAATTAACAGGCCGGCGCCGGAGAAAGCCAGTTGGCCAAGATGGATCCGGTGCCAGGAGGTCGCCTTACCCTCGTCGGCGGAGTACTGACACATCGGGGCGATAACGATACGGTTATCAAGGGTGAGTTGACCAATTCGCGTCGCGCTAAAAAGATGACTCATGAATACCTCGTAAATGTTAAACGTGGTCGTGCAGGGGACGGACAGTTGCTGTTTATAGCACGCCTGTTCACCCCCCCAGTATTCGGATATTGCGCTTAAGCGCTCCGCTATTCGATATACCAGAGACGGCGCCGTCGGCCGGCGGCCTGCTGCGACACGGCGCGGGCCATAGCGCTGCCAATCTCGGCGCTGGCCGTCAGCCCCTGCACAAAGGGGCGATCGTGCATCAGCCAGGGAAGGGCGCCGAAGGCGACCCGGCCGCGCACTGTCTCCGGCGCCTGCAGCGTGTAGTCATCACCGACGTCCGGAATGTCGTCGCCGCAGGCCAGCAGCTGCTGGCGCAGTGAAGGGAAGGGCAGATCCCGGGTTTTCAGCGCTTTTTGTCCGCGGGCATCGATAAAGACATCGAATTCGCAGCGCTGACGATGATGAACAATCAGCGTCCGGTCAGGCTCCCGCTGCAGCTCATAATCTTCGCCCAGCGTCAGGATCCGCAGAATGCCAGCCCGGTGCAAGGCCAGCAGCCGACGTATCGACTCCGGCGGAATGGCGGCGTAGTTATCGATAAATACCCGAGCGAGGCCCTGGCGGAAGCGACGGCTGTCCGCGTCGTTGAACTGCGGCACCACGGTTTCAATCGCCTCATGCAGGCGCAGAATGGCATAGCGCCAGGGCACCGTGTGGTGTTCGCGCTTATTGCGCTCCACCTCCTGCAGATTGCGCTGCGCCCACTGAAAGGGGTCATGGGTGAGGCGGTCGGCAAACCAGGCGTCGGCGATACTGTCAGGCGTCAGCTGACGAAGCCCGATCGCCTCGCTCCAGTCGGGGGCGGCATATTCCAGCTCTTTAACGATCAGCTCAAAAATCCGATCTAACAGAGCGTCGCTACCCTCCGCAATGGCCGCTTCGAGGGCGGCGGGAGTGGCAATCTCCAGCGGCTCCCACGGGATCGGGCAGTAAAAATCGGCCTCCGGCAGCACGCCGTGGCGTGACATCAGGGTGATCTCCAGCGCTTCGCTGCCTGGATGGAGGGAAAAATGGGTCGTTTTGTCGTCCTCGGTATGGAAAACGCCGTGGCGGGCCACTACCGCCACGGCGGCATCAATCGCGCTTAATGAAGTCCCAAGGATCCCCACCCGACAGGGGGCAATGCGGGCCTCCATCAGGCCGGTCCACGGGCTGGGGAAGTACTGTCGGCTGGCGCGCTCTTCTTCAGGCCACAGATGGCCGGTGGCAATCGCCACCAGGTCGACAATTACCGGGTCTGCTGCACTATCGGTGTGGATGGCGATCCCGGTGGGCTGAACCGCAATATCCGTGACTTCACAGGATTCACAAACGCTAATCACAAAGCCGACGTCCCGGGCCCGCTCAACGAGGTACAGAAAACGGTCGCGATAGTATTCGCCGAGGATCACCCGCGGCAGAAACTGGCGCTCATGCAGGGCGTGCCGTTCAAGCCCGCGCGCCGCCAGCCAGTCATCGCTTTGCTGCTGCAGCCATTGCAGGTAGGTCAGGTCGATGGGGGGGATCTCAATGCTGGCAATATTGGCCAGCATCTGCGCCGCGGTATTATCGTCACTGTAGGGCATACCCACCCCGGCCTGCGCCTCTTTTTCAAACAGGGTGATGGCCAGCGGCTCACCGCGCTTCACCAGTTCATAAAAGGTGTAAATCCCCGTCGGCCCCACGCCGACGATGGCAATTCTCTTCATGATTCTCTCCCTTCCTGTGGGCAGATGCGGCATTGATGACGCTTCGCTTAAGCGAACCTGGTTTTAATTCTGGTCGAAAATTGCCGAACCGGTGAGGGGAACACGCAATTTGAAACAAATTAGCATGCTAATAAACTTGCCGATTGTCGTAAAAGGGGTGTAATTAACAAAAGAGCAACTTTCTATACAAACAATTTACACAAGCGGTGACCCCAGCTCGCTCTGCTGGACGCCGCGCACACTCCCGGCAATGCCGTCGGGATAGGGATGACAAGATGCACGGCTGGACCTCACGACAGCGTAATGCGGCGATAGCCAGTTTTTTAAGCTGGACGCTCGATGCTTTCGACTTTTTCCTGTTAGTTTTTTTACTGAGCGATATCGCCCACTCGTTTCATGTCGACCTTGAGGAGGTCACCCTGGCGATTCTGCTGACTCTGGCCGTGCGGCCCGTCGGCGCGCTAATTTTCGGCAGGGCGGCGGAGAAGTTTGGTCGCAAACCAATCCTGATGCTCAACATTGTGTTCTTCTCGGCTTTTGAGCTGCTCTCCGCCGCCGCGCCGTCGTTGATGCTGTTTTTCCTGCTGCGGGTGCTGTACGGCGTGGCGATGGGCGGGATCTGGGGCGTGGCCTCTTCGCTGGCGATGGAGACGATCCCCGACCGCTCGCGCGGCCTGATGTCCGGCCTGTTCCAGGCGGGATACCCCTTCGGCTATTTGCTGGCGGCCGTCGCCTACGGGCTGCTGTTTGAACAACTCGGCTGGCGCGGGATGTTTGTCATTGGCGCCGCGCCGGTGCTGCTGCTGCCGTTTATCTATTTCTGCGTCGAGGAGTCTCCGGTTTGGCAGGCGGCCAGGCAGAATAAAGAGAGTACGGCCCTGCTGCCGGTACTGCGTAGCCACTGGAAGCTGTGCCTGTACCTGGTGGTGCTGATGGCGGCTTTCAACTTCTTCTCTCACGGGACGCAGGATCTTTACCCGGTCTTTTTGAAAGTTCAGCACGGCTTCGAGCCTAAAACGGTCAGCATCATCGCGGTCTGCTATAACATCGCCTCGATCATTGGTGGAGTGTTCTTCGGTTCGCTGTCGGAGAAGATTGGCCGACGCAAAGCGATTATGATCGCCGCCCTGCTGGCGCTGCCGGTCATTCCACTGTGGGCTTTCGCCAGCGGCTCGCTGGCGCTGGGGGCGGGGGCGTTCCTGATGCAGTTTATGGTTCAGGGGGCCTGGGGGGTGATCCCCACCTGGCTCAATGAACTGGTCCCGGCCAACACCCGGGCGGTGCTGCCCGGCTTCGTCTACCAGCTGGGTAATTTGCTGGCTTCGGTGAATGCCACTCTCCAGGCATCAATCGCCCAGCATCATGAGCATAACTACGGCCTGGCAATGGCCCTGGTGGCCGGGACGGTGGCGATTGTCATTACCGTCCTGACCTTTTTTGGTCGCGAAGGCCGGGTGATCCAATCCGCAGGAGCGGGACATCACCAGCCGCTCTCCACCAGCCGTTAACCTCTGTGACCGGGTGTCGACAGGCGCCCGGCCGCCTGGCGTTTTTCCAGGGAGCAAATGACAATCCCCAGCATGATAAACAGCGCGCTAAACAGATGCCAGGCCTGCGGTTGAGTATGCAGGAAGAGGATGCTCAACACCCCGCCGGAGAGAGGGATGATGTGGGTGTAAATTTCGCCCCGCGTGGCGCCAATGGTGGCGATACCTTTGTTCCAGAACAAATAGGCCAGCCACGATGGGAAAATTACCAGATACGCCAGGCCGCTGAGGAAAAACGGCTCGCGCCAGGCTGCCGAGTCCTGCGCCGGGTGGCGCATCAGCCAGAAGATGACGATTGGCAGCAGGATCAGGGCGCCGAGCAGCGAGCTGACGGCGACAAAGCCATTCGCCGGGATACGGCGGTCCTTCAGACGTAACAGCGAACAGTAGAGCGCCCAGCTCAGCGCCGACCCCATCGCCCACAGGTCGCCGATGGCAAAGGTGTGCAGAGAGGCGGCGTGCAGCGGATTTCCCTGAAATAAGAGGATCATCACGCCGAGGGTGCTAAAAGCCACTCCGAGCCAGTTACGCCCTGATACCGGGTCGCGGAAAATCAGCCGGTTAATCAACAGCACCATGCTCGGCGTGGCGGACATATAGATGGCGGCGTTGAGCGCGGAGGTGGTTTGCAGGCCAATATAGAGCGTAAGCGGGAAGCTGACCTGGCCACAGAGGGTGAGCACCACCACCGCCGGGGCGTTTGCCCGCAGCAGGTGGCGACTGCCGACGATTTGCCGTCGGTAGAGCAGGCCCAGCAGCAGCGCCGTCAGCGCCCAGCGCGCTTCGGTCATCAGGATCGGATCCACGCCCTGCACCAGCACGTGCCCGACAACATAATTCCCGCCCCAGAACAGAGCCGCCAGCGTCAGTAACAGATAAGGCATGATGGTTCCTTGTGTCGTTTGTCACTGTACTGAATGGTAATGTTATTGTTTTTATAATATCAATAATATTTTAGTGGTTTTTATTGTATTCATTTAAATTCTTTGATAATCAGTAAATTGAAAGCACGTGTGAAATTTACGTTGCCGCATTATGGACGGTACTATACCGTATAGTAGCCATGTATTTCACAGGGATAAATCATGCGTAACACAGATAATGGGGTGATTGGAAGCGACCAGACCGCGGTGATGGCCAGGCTGGCGCTGGATGAGTTAATTGACCAGCTTCTGCACAGCAACGCGCTGTCGCTGAAGCTGACGGCCAACCCGCTGGTGGCCGACAGAGCCTGGCATCTCACTGAGAATACCTGCATCCGCGCCTTCTCCGCTGACGATCCACAGGCCAAAAAGCGTGCGCACCACGCGCTGTTCATTCTCTATCAGTCCTGGCTTGCCGACCCGCTCTCGCCAGCGGCTGCCAATCAGTTTCATCCGCTGCTTTCCGGGATCAGAAATTACATCGAGTCTGAGTGGCTGCGGGCGGAATGCAAACGCTTCCACCACCAGAGACCAATGCTTAACGCCGGCAATATCGTCGACGAACTGCGCGCCTTATGCCAGCAGCACCCGGCGTCTCATCATCCGCTGTTCGATTTCCTTGCCAGCGAGGCCTCTGCGGCGCAAATCGACTATTTCTTCAAAAGCGACAGCGCCCTCAATCTGCTTTTCTTCGATCTGGTGGCGATGGGGCTGGTGGGCTCGCTGCCGGAAACCCGCGCTGAGATTGCGCAAAATCTGTGGGATGAGATAGGCCAGGGCAGCACTGAGATCACCCACGTCAATTTGTACAAGGATTTACTGAAGCGGCGGAATATCGCTTTGCCGGACAATCATTTTGCCCATTTGTACGAGTGGCAGGGGCTGGCCGGGTATAACGCCTTTATGCTGGGCGGCGTTAACCGTCAGCATTACTACAAATCACTGGGCGTGATGGCCATGACCGAGCTGCTCGACCCGCCGCAGTATGAAAAACTGGTGGCGGGCTGTCGGCGGATTGGGCTTTCCGAGCGCGACGTGCATTACTATGCCGAACATATCACGGTCGACATCGGTCATGCGGATGGCTGGCTGAACAATGTGATTGTGCCGATTGGCAAAAAACATCCGGCGGCGATGGAGGAGGTCTTCTTTGGCGCCGCGCTGCGTCTGCAAACCTGCAACGATTACTATGATGGTCTGCTGGCGGCCCTGCAGTCGCTGGGCGGCAGCTTATCATCTCACAGCGTACCGCCTTCTGAGTAAATAAGCGCTTTGGCCGCGCTCCAGGCGGTCACCCCTGGCGGGATCTCCCGGCATTCGGCGGACTCGGCCTGCTGGGCGGCGATGGCGCCATCGATGAGCATCACCATCATCATGGCCACCCGCTCGGCAGGTTCCGGTTTTAACACCTGCAGGAGGATATCGCGGAAGAACTGCCAGAGGAGCGACTTAAATCGGGAGCATTGCTCCCGGATCGCCGGCGATGACGCGCCATATTCAAACAGCGCGCGGGTAAACATGCAGCCGTGGAACGTTTCGCAGGTAAACCAGCGATGGTAGTAGTCGAACACGGCGAACAGCTTTTCCCGCGCGCTGGCTTTATCCGCGGTGATCTGCGCCAAATCCTGCATAAATTCGCTCTCTTTCTGCTTGAGGATAGCCAGAATGAGCGCCTCTTTATCGGCGTAATAGCGGTAGAAGGTCATTTTGGAGATGCCAGCATGTTCAGCAATCCGCTCGATGCTGGGCGACTGATATCCTTCGCGATTAAACAGCGTGCTGGCGTGGCGGAGAATGTCCGCTTGTTTTGGCTTCATGCGTTTTCCTGTCGAATGGTTCGCTGTCACGATTGCCGGTGACACGGCCGTCCTGCGACAGCGGTGCATTATGCCGGATCTTGCCGCCAGACGGGCAAAAAGTAAATCAGCCGCGGTTTATGCGGCGTCGGTTCCCTCAATAAAAACAAGATTGCGTAGACATACACAAGTCATGTCCTTATGTTTCTGAACCGACGTATTATTCGGACCTTTATACACATAAGCTGTGAATGATGTACTTTCTGATAGGCATTATTTCTGAAGTCTGAGACGGTTACAGCAGGACAGGCATCGAATGAGGGTATTACAGACATCATTACCAGGATGATCCGATAACTATGATGAATCTTATTAAAAGATTGCTGCGAAGAATATTCAAGTCGTTAATTTCATCTTATGGCCCAGCTGTACTGACCATCCTCTTCGCCGTGGCGCAAGGGCTCTTTTTTCCAGAGACGCCTCTCTGGCTTGTTCCCCTGTTTTTCGTATTTGTTATTGTAATGTTTTATCGGTTTGTGAAATTTTAATATCGAAATTTAACTTTATATTAAATTGACAAGGAAGTGCGATGGCTGGGTTGAGGCTGCGCAGGTTAAGATGGCCCCGCCATTGCCCGTCTCATTGAGAAGAAGAGAAGAGATGATGTTACCCCTGACCACGCCCCGGCTGCTGCTGCGCCGGTTCAGAACGGAAGATCTGCCGACTTTCAGCCATTATCGCAATCTGCCGGAGGTGGCCCGCTTCCAGAGCTGGACCCACTACGGCATGACAGAGGCGACAGCCTTCTATGAACAACAGCGTTCGCAGGCCTTTGCTGAGGATGAGAGCTGGTTCCAGCTTGCCGTAGAGATCCAGGCCAACGGTGCGCTGGCGGGAGATGTGGGGATCCACTTCTTAGATCACGGCAGACAAGCCGAGCTGGGGATGACCTTTTCCCCTGCGTATCAGCATCAGGGGTATGCCCGGGAAGCCATACGGGCGGTGATGGCCTTACTCTTTGAACAGTTAGCCCATCACCGGCTGACAGCGGTGGTAGACACACGCAATACCGGCGCGATCAAACTCCTGGAAGGGCTGGGCTTTCGTCGCGAGGCGCATTACCGGCAGAATATCTTTTTTAAAGGCGAGTGGGGCGATGAGTATCTGTACGCGCTGCTGCGCAGCGAATATCAGTGAAGTGACGGGCGAACCGTCACTTCTGCCCGGCGGACGATTAGCTATGCTGGCGGATAAAGCGCGCGCGCCACGGTTTTAGCACCCACAGCGCGAGGGCGGCGGTGATAAAATCAAGGCCAATAGCGCAGCTGAAGACTACATGCCAGCCGTGGGTGTACTGATAGAGCAGTGCCGCCAGCGGGCCACCGAAGATTGACCCGATGCCCTGCGAAATATACAGCCAGCCATAGTTGGTGGCGGCATGCTCGCTGCCGAACGTATCGGTGAGTGTCGACGGGAAGAGAGAGAAGATCTCCCCCCAGCCAAAGAACACCACCCCGGAGAGCAGGACAAACAGCAGCGGATCTTCCCGGCACGCCAGCCAGAGCATCATCGCCACCCCCTCCAGCGCAAAGGCGATAAACATGGTTTGCTCGCGGCCGAAGCGGTCGGAAATAAACCCAAACAGCGGCCGGGTTAAGCCGTTGGTAAAGCGGTCTATCGTTAACGCCAGCGGCAGCGCCGCCATGCCAAACACCACCGCCTGGCTAATGCCGAAATCCTCGGCGAACACCGCCATCTGCGAAGTGACCATCAGCCCGGAAGTCGACATCATCGCCATCATGACGAACATCAGCCAGAACAGCGGCTGGCGCAGCATTTCCCGGGAAGTAAACGATCTGCTGCTCTGCACCACCGTCTGACTGACGGGCTGGGAGACAGCGGGCGGCGGCAGCTTCAGCCCCTGACTGGCGATGAAGCCGACGAGGGCGAAAAGGATCCCGAAAGTCGTCATCGTGTGTTCAAGGCCGTTAGTGGTCAGCGACAGGGAGATGGGGAAGGTGGTTATGATGGCCCCCATCCCGTAGCCCGCCGCCACCGCGCCGGCGGCAAATCCCCGCTGCTGTGGGAACCATTTGACCATCAGGCCGACAACGCCGATGTAGACGATCCCGGTCCCGAGGCCGCCCATGCAGCCATAAACCAGCCAGAGCGTTGCCAGGCCATTCACCTGCGCGGAAAGTACCCAGCTCATTCCCGCCATCACCGTGCCAATAGCGATCAGCCGCCGTGGGCCAAATTTTTCCACTAACCGCCCCTGAAAAGGGGAAAAGAAGGTCTGCAGGATGATCAGTAGCGAGAAGGTGACCTGCAATTCTGGCAGACCGACGCCAAGTTTGGCGGACAGGGGTTTTGTCAACAGCGTCCAGACATATTGCGGACTGGAGATGGCGGCCATACAGATCAGGCCCAGCACCAGCTGGCGCCATTTGCCATATTTCGGGGTAACCAACGGTTCGCTGAGTGTCGTCATGTTGTTCTCCGTTTTCAGTAAGCAGGCTTCCGTGAAACGCATCCACCCTGGATGCCTCACAGAAAGGGGAAGGTTGCGACCGCAGACTGGCGACCTGTTGTGGCCATATGGCATACGTTCTTGTCCACATTGCGGTATACAAGCGAAGAGCATTAAACGTGCCATATAAAATAATTTTTTATATTCAAGTGGTTAATGTAATGAGGGCATGTCTGACGGGGGGCGGCATGGTGAATGTGCGGCACCAGGGCGGTGCAAATGAATTATCGCGGTGCGCTTTACCTGCTAACTGGCTTAGGAGACATCGTATATCCTGGACTGGCGCTAGACGGACTTCAGTGCAAAGCCGCCCAGGCGGGTCGAGGCTACGAAATCACCGCCTGGGACGGCTGGCAAGATAAACGGGAAATGAGGCTGGCGGTTTACCCGCTTAGTAGCGAAAAAACGCTACTGTCCCGACTATTTTTTGCTTTATGAGCTGGGCATTTATTGTATGGACTCTCGCAGAGAGACATTCTTCCTGGTAGAAACCCTGGCTACCACACACAGATACTAGATAGGGGAAGCCTTATCGCCCTATATTAAACTCATGCCGCGGTACTGGCCCGGACTTTGAGCACTGACGGAATTTCAATGAACTTTTCACCAGGCTTATCGTTAAGCAGTTCGAGAAGGGCTTTACCGGCTTTCACCCCAATGTCATGCCAGGGAAACTCAACGGTTGTCAGGGCAGGGGAACAGACAGTCGATAACACTCCTCCGCCTAAACTCGCAATGGCTACGGTATTGGGCACCTTAATGCCGGCACTGTGGCAGGCCATCATACATCCACAGGCCATTTCATCCGACGTGCAAATTAACGCATCCAGATCGCCCCAGGTAATCATCATATCCTTGAATATATTGACGCCTGTGGCGATGGTGGATGGCAAATGCGTGGTTACCACCCGGTGCGGGGAGCGGTTCAGAGCGAGCATCGCCGTATTCCATCCGCTCAGCAACTGGCGAAACATTGTGTTATTTGCCGGGGTACAGAGCAGTGCGATGTTTTTTAATGAGGCGTCGGCCAGATGAGTCACGATCTGTTTTACGGCCTTACCGTAATCCACGCCGATGCACATACCCACTGGGTGGGTATTTAGCGCGCCAATTTCCAGAATAGGAACATCCACGTTGGCCAGCAGCTGGGTGCAGCTCTCAATGGTATCGATATTGAACTGAATAATGGCCGCCGGGTTATAGGCGAGCATTTTTTCAAACGTCTTTTGTTCACTTTGACCGTCATGCCCGGATTCCATAAACATCATGGTATATCCGCGTTCGGTCAGCACTTTTTGCAGCGCTTCAGAGACCGGCAAAAAACCCGGTGAAGAGAAGGTGGGGACGACGGCGAGAATAAGATCGGAATGGACCGACGCCAGATTACGTGCCTGCAGATTAGGGACATAGCCGAGTTGACTGACGGCCGCATCGATGCGATCGCGAAGCTCAGGATTCACTTTTTCAGGCATTCTCAGCGCTCGCGAAACGGTCATGGCGCTCACACCGACAAACTCAGCCACCTCGGTCAGGGTTATCTTACCCGTTCCTTTACGTCGTTTTTCTTTCGGGCTACCGTCCGCGTCTAAACTCTTCACCAAAATCACCAACCGTTTGAAAAATAAAATATAACGAAAGTATATCTGCGAATCGCATTATAACTTACCACAGCGAGGGGGAAAGCACATTATAGCCAGTGTTAGCGGTAACGCATTTTTTAACATTTTTCTTTGTTAGCGCTAACTTTGGGAGGTGTATCACAGTTGCATTTTATTTAGCTGTTTATAGTGCAGCACATAGACCCCCTCGGGAGAGCATATGATCAGAGACTGGTTAACCCCGGATAAAATTAAAGTCATTAACTCAATAGATAGCTGGGAAAATGCCGTTCGACTTGCAGCAGAACCCTTGCTGATGCAAGGGTATATAGCCGGGTCGTATATTGAGGCGATTTTGCAAAGCCATAAAGAACTTGGGCCCTATTACGTATTAGCTCCCGGCTTGGCGATGCCTCATGCCCGTCCTGAACAGGGGGTATTAAGAAATGGATTATCGCTTCTTCATATTAAAGAAGGGGTGTCGTTCGGCTCGACAGAGAACGATCCGGTATACGTGGTAATCATACTATGCGCTCGTTCCGGAAATGAACATATCACGATGATTGGTGAACTGGCTGAAATCTTTAGCGATCAGCAAAAGTTACACCGATTGTTCAATGCCGATGATAGCAAGGCGATTCAGGCCGTTATTGACTGAAGGAAAACAGAATGAAAAAAGTGCTTATCGTGTGCGGTAATGGTTTGGGCAGCAGCTTCATCGTTGAAATGAATGTCAAAAAGATCCTTGCCGAAATGAATAAAGAAGCTGAAGTCGCACATACCGACCTGACGTCGGCAAAAAGCGAAACTGCCGATCTTATTCTCAGCGCCAAAGACATTGCAGAACATCTTAGCAGTCACTCTGCAAAGGTCGTTGGATTAAGTAATTTACTTGATAACAATAAAATTAAAGAAATTTTAGCAGAAAACATTTAAGCAACGGCTATCTGATTCGTGGAGTTTAACATGCTTCATTTTCTTATTTATGATGTGCTAGGAACACCGGCGATACTGGTTGGTTTATTTTCACTGATCGGTCTGCTGTTGCAAAAAAAAGGAATTTCAGACGTTATTTCAGGCACGCTGAAAACCATCATGGGTTTTGTCATATTGACCGCCGGCGCCGGTATTATAGCCTATACGTTAACCATCTTTAGCCAGTTATTTGAACATTCTTTCCATATTCAGGGCGTGGTGCCCAACACTGATGCCATGGCCGCTCTGGCGCAGAAGAATTACGGCACGGAAACCGCCACCATTATGGTATTGGGCATGCTGATCAATATCGCCCTGGCGCGTCTAACGCCATTAAAGTACATCTTTCTGACCGGACATCATACGCTTTATATGGCTGCGATGCTGGCGGTTATCCTGTCTGTAGGGGGCTTGTCAGGGGGATGGGTGGTGGCCATCGGGGCGGTTATTCTCGGTGCGATGATGGTCATCTCCCCGGCTATCTTGCAGCCGTTTACCCGTAAAATAACCAACACCGACGATCTGGCGCTCGGTCATTTTGGATCTATTGGCTACCTGCTGTCCGCGCTGGTGGGCAAAATTATTGGTAAAGGCAGTCCCTCGATTGAAGAGATCAAAGTACCTAAGTCGCTCAATTTCCTTCGCGACTCATCGGTAGCCATCTCTCTCACCATGATGATTCTGTTTCTGGTGCTGGTGCTCGTTGCGGGCAAATCCTTTGTCGAGGAGACCCTGAGCGCTGGTCAGAACTTTATTATCTTCGCCATTATTCAGTCCCTCACGTTTGCTGCAGGAGTTTATATCATCCTCGCCGGGGTTCGGATGGTGATTGCCGAGATCGTCCCGGCGTTTAAAGGGATTGCGGACAAACTGGTTAAAGACGCGAAGCCGGCGCTGGACTGTCCGACGGTGTTTCCCTTCGCTCCGAATGCCGTCATCGTCGGCTTCCTCGCAAGCTCTGTCGCAGGGCTGGTCAGTATGTTCCTCTGCCCGCTGTTCGGCTTGAGCGTCATCGTCCCGGGCCTGGTTCCCCACTTTTTCTGCGGGGCCACAGCGGGGGTTTACGGCAACATTACCGGCGGACGTCGCGGGGCGGTGGTAGGGGCTTTTGCTCACGGTCTGCTCATTTCGTTCCTGCCTGCCATTCTCTTGCCCATGATGGGGGATATGGGACTGGGCTCCACAACCTTTGGAGACGCAGACTTTGGCGTTGTCGGCATCGTGCTGGGTCATATCATCGCAATGTTTAACTAACTATTTATCGGAGGTGGTTTATGAGCGCTAAATTTTCACCGTCACTGATGTGCATGGATTTAACGCAGTTCAAAGAGCAGATCACGGCAATGAATAAAAAAGCGGATTTTTACCATGTTGATATAATGGATGGCAATTACGTCCGCAATATCACACTGTCTCCCTTTTTTATTGAGAATCTGAAAAAAATTACTACTGTGCCCATTGATGTTCATCTGATGGTGAATCATCCGGAAGATATCATTCCCATGTGTCTCGAGGCCGGCGCCGATATCATCAGCTTTCATCCCGAGACGGCGAATAACAAAATATTCCGCCTGCTGAATCAGATCAAGGATGCGGGCAAAAAGTGCGGGGTGGTGCTGAACCCGGCGACACCGGCAGAAAGCATTGCCGAATATGCGCATCTGCTGGATAAAGTGACGGTCATGTCGGTTGACCCTGGCTATGCCGGACAAAAGTTTATTCCTGAGTCGCTGAACAAGATTAGAAAGCTCATCAACATGCGCAAAAATAATGGCTATAACTATCTGACGGAAATTGATGGCTCTTGCAATGAGAAAACCTTCGGTCAGATTGCTGAATCCGGGGTAGATGTCTTTATCGTCGGCACATCGGGTCTGTTTTCGCTCCATGAGGATGTCAGCCAGGCGTGGGACAGAATGATCGAGATCTTCCAACGGGAAACTGTCGCTGCATAACGGGTTATTTCTCTTCGAACCACAGTGTGTATTTGAATAAGCCTTAAAAGATCTGCATCACGCCAGCGATGCTGGTTTGTTATTTAACGACCACTCTATATGAATGCGGGTGAATCATGGATATTTCGACAGTGCTTAATGTTAAAAACATCAAGTTAAATATGACCGCCAGAACCAAAGAAGAGGTGATAGAAGAACTCACCGATTTACTTATCCAGGATGGCGCCGTCACCAATAAGGAAGACTTTATTCGTGATGTCTGGTTACGCGAGGAGCTAGGCTCTACCGGCTTTGAAAACCATATCGCTATTCCACATGGTAAATCTTCCGGTGTTTCCCGTACCGCATTAGCCATCGGACGCACGCAACATGCCATTCCCTGGGAGACCATGGATGGCAGCGATGTCCGCTGTGTTATTTTATTTGCGGTTTGCCTGGTGGATCAGAATGCCACCCATATTCGCCTGTTGGCACAAGTGTCTGGGTCACTGGCGGATGAAGACATTATCGCTAAATTACTTGTTGAATCTGATCCACATAAAATCATTGCGCTTTTCAATTCAGAAACAGAAAACGCCGATGCTTAATACCAACTTGCTAATATCGATTAGTAATTTATTAAATTAATTAACGGAGAAACATTATGAATATTGTCGGCGTTACCGCCTGCACGGTGGGGATTGCACATACCTATATTGCGCAAAAGAAAATTGAAACTGCGGCTAAAAAAGCCGGACATAACGTTAAAATCGAGACGCAAGGAACCATCGGCATTGAGAACTCGTTAACCGCTGATGAGATTGCCGCAGCAGATATTGTCCTGCTTGCTGCCGATGTCAAAGTAACGGGCGAGGAGAGATTTGCCGGCAAGAAAGTCGTTAAAGTCGCGACGGAAACGGCAGTCAAATCCCCCAATAAGTTGATTGAAAAACTCAGTGAACTAGTCAATTCATAATTTTATTTCGGCCTGGCGACTCTACATTAAAGGGCGTGACTTATGTCTCTAAAACAAATATGGCAAGCAGCAAACCCTAAAGGACATCTGCTGACCGCTATCTCGTTTCTGATCCCCATTGTCTGTGGTTCTGGGTTTATTATCGCCATCGGCATGGGGCTTGGCGGAACGGTGCAGGACACGTTAACTCCGGGACAATTTGATGTATGGCAGGCGATGGCCACCCTGGGCGCCAAGGCGCTTGGGCTGTTGCCGGTGGTGATTGCCGTGGGAATATCTGGCTCGATTGCCGGCAAACCAGGCATCGCGCCAGGATTTGTCGTCGGGCTGGCGGCGAATACCATAAGCGCAGGCTTTATCGGTGGGATGATTGGTGGCTATATTGCGGGGTATATTGCGCTGGCGATCATTAAAAACGTCAAGGTGCCTGACTGGGCCCGCGGGTTGATGCCGACGCTGATCGTTCCCTTTTTTGCCTCCATTATCAGCTGCCTGATTATGGTCTATATCATCGGTACGCCTATCGGTATCTTTACGGAAGCGCTTACGTCTTTCCTGAGAAGCATGGGCACGTCGTCGAATTTGGTGTTAGGCGCAGTCATAGGCGCATTGTGTATTGTTGACTTTGGCGGCCCGCTAAATAAGACATGCTTTGCTTTCGTGCTGACCCTGCAGGCGCAGGGGATAAATGAACCCATTACCGCACTTCAGTTAGTTAACACCGCTACGCCTATCGGATTTGGCCTGGCTTTCTTCATTGCTAAGCTTCTGCGTAAGAACATCTATAACCGTGAAGAAGTGGAAACCTTAAAATCGGCGGTTCCGATGGGGATTGTGAATATCGTTGAGGGTTCTATCCCGATCGTCATGAATGATATTGTGCGCGGTATCGCGGCGGCGGCTATCGGCGGCGCGTGCGGCGGGGCGGTCACCATGGTCTATGGTGCGGATGCGACGGTTCCTTTTGGTGGAGTATTGATGATCCCTACGATGTCACATCCGATGGCAGGCATCATGGCCCTGCTGGTGAATATCGTTGTTACCGCCACGGTCTATGCCGTCATCAAAAAAGATATCCCTCGCGACGTGATTGTTGATAATGATTACGAAGAAGAGGATATCGACCTGGATGATATTAAAGTGAGCTAACGTATCCCAGGGTTATTTTAAATCAACATTAAGCTCTTCCTGTAAGAACATCAGCCCATGACTAAGCATTACTTAGTCATGGGCTACTCTTTGCATCTGTCATCCCCGAAGAAAAATGGAGCAGGGTAAGCAGAAGATCAGGGGAAATAATCTTGTTGCAAAAATGTGAACCCTTCAGTAGCCTTGTCTCTTTCGGAGACAGGAAATGCTCGTCACTGATTCACTTCTTGCTTACACCCTCGCTGCTACACTGCTTACCCTGACGCCAGGTCTTGATACTGCTCTTATTCTCCGCACGGCGACTGCTGAAGGGGGACGCAAAGCCTTGCATGCCGCGTTAGGCATTGATCTCGGATGCTTTATCTGGGGCGCCGTGGTGGCCTTTGGCTTAGGGGCGCTGCTGGCGGTTTCTGAGTTGGCTTATACCTTGTTGAAATGGTGCGGAGCGGGCTACCTTTGCTGGCTGGGCATCCAGTTGCTTCTGCGCCCGCGCCAGCAATTTAACACCACTCCGGCAGAATCCACTACCACCAGTAACTGGTTTCTGCGTGGGATGCTGGGGAATGTGCTTAATCCCAAAATGGGTGTTTTCTACGTTTCGTTTTTACCTCAGTTTATCCCCGCCGGGCATTCACCCGTGAGCTGGACTTTTCTCCTGGTCGCTATCCATGTATTGATTGGTACGCTGTGGTCGTTAACGCTGATTACCGCCACTCGCTATGCCGCAGGCATCCTGAAAAAACCAGCCGTAGTGAAATGGATGGATCGAACGACCGGCTGCCTGTTTCTGTTGTTTGCCGCGAAGCTGGCCATGAGTCGGCGGTAGTCACGCAGGGGCGTATGCCCCTGTTTTTGCCTTAAAAAATGAGCAACCCGTGGAGTACTACTCAGTGGTGAAACGATCGGGCTCGAACGTACGTTTAGCCAGTTTCTTTTGCAAAACGATGACAATAATTGGGGTTCCTGATGCGGTAATTGCACATACCGCCAACAGCGTATCCATATTTTGTAGCGCCATGCGATGGTCGGGTAACAAAAAAGCAGACAGGAAAAATGCGGCAGTTGTCATCAGATACATCATGGATGTCTGTAATGAAGAGAATCCCGCTCGTTGCTTGTTATCAGGAAACTGAATCGTCACCGCCGACGATGACACCAGACGACTGTAAGCTGCGCCGAGAAATAACGTAATAAATAGCGCTGGATGCGGATAGCCCATCACGGGTATCAGTAAGCTCAGGATAAAAACGAGGGTCGACCCGGTCGCCAAACTCAAAGCAGAAACACGAGAGGTTAATGCGCCTGTCATTCTGGTAGACAGATACCCCGCCAGGCCCCCGCCGAAGAACAACCAGGGCAGCAGACCTTGAGAAGCCCCCAACAGCTGCGTCATTAATGGCGCCAGGACAGGAATGATCAGCATTGGACTAAACTGTACCAGCGCATTACCGGAAGCAAACAGTAAAGTATCTACATCGAGGGGCAGCGCGTTGGACGTGTCGAAAGTGACGGGATCCTGAGGGATGATGGAGACGATCAGTGGCAATGCCAACCAACACAGTGTACAAATTAACCACAACGCGACATGCCAACCGTAATGAGTACACAAAAATAGTACAGCGGGCATCCCCACGATGCTGACCATCGAAAATGACGCAATCACCGTCGCCAACATTTTTCCGCGCAAGTCAGCCGGTGTGTGGTTTATCAAAATAGTGATCCCCACAGCCATTGTCGTACCGCCAACCAGTCCTGCGAAGAAGCGCAATGTAAGAAGAAGAGGAAAACTGGTAGTGAATGTCGTCAACAGTGTCGCCATGGCTAGCAGTACCATATTAGCGATTAAAAAATGCTTCTTATTGCAACGATCAATCCAGTAAAAGGCGATAATTCCCGACAGGACGGCTCCAGATGTGTACATACCGGATACATAGCCTGAGAAGGTGACGG
Organism: Klebsiella sp. P1927; assembly: GCF_018204675.1. NCBI lineage: Bacteria > Pseudomonadati > Pseudomonadota > Gammaproteobacteria > Enterobacterales > Enterobacteriaceae > Klebsiella > Klebsiella sp. P1927. Next base: position 2,356,022 of record NZ_CP073377.1, read on the forward strand.
GAACAGCGAAATCTGCAGCCATAAATGTAAAAACAGGGCTGAACATCATATATTCCAGCGCATTAGTAAACTGGACAAAAGCGATTACCATAGCAATCCGAATGAGCGTCTTTTGATTAAATGTTGTGGTGACCAGTGGCATAGCAAGCGACCTGTGGATGAAAAATATCCTAGCTTAACTGCTATCAAACTTGTCGATTAGATGGTAAAAATGGCACTCATTATTATCATATGTGGGATAGTTGATGCGGCCAGTTCTTGACTTTAATACGCTGAAAATCTTCATTGCTGTGGTGGAAAGAGACAGTTTTGTCGGGGCATCGAAAGCCCTGGAAATGCCGACATCAAATGTGAGCCGTTGCATTTCTCAGTTAGAAGACAAACTGAACCTTCAGCTCATTGAGCGCAGTACCCGACATATGAAGCTCACACAGGCTGGGCATCTACTCTATACCCGGGCGAAGCCATTACTGGAAGCACTTGAGCAAACTGAAACCGAATTAACGTTGCGACAAATGCAATTCAAGGGGCCATTACGTATCTGTATTCCCAATGAAATCGGTCCTGTATTGCTGGGCTCTGTTGTTGCTGATTTCGCCTGTCAGCATCCGGATCTGGAGATGAGTTGCGTCACAAATTTGTCGGGTTATGAATCCCTGCGAGATGATCTGGATTTAGCTGTCATTGTTAGCCGTGGTAAGATGGATGACAGTGACTACATCGCCCGTCATCTGGTGACGATCCCTTGCACCATCGTTGCGGCCCCCTCCGTCATCCAGCGTTATGGCACGCCTTCTCGAATACAGCAATTTGAAGAGTTACCCTGTATTACAACGGTGAATGCGCTTAAAGGCGCTCCCTGGCAGTTTGTGAATAAAAAGGGCGGATTCGAGACGATCAAGGTTAACGGTCGTTATCGGGTCAACAGCGGAGAGATGGCAGGGCGAGCGGCCATCTCAGGTGTCGGTTTTGCCATCCTGTCGAAACAAGCCTGCCAACCCTATATTGATGATGGGCGGTTAATCGAGATTGAATTTGAACAATCGGCAGCCCCCTTGCAATTGTTCGCTCTGTATTCAGATCGGCGTTACTTGCCGGCAAAAACAAGAGCGCTTATTGATTTCATGCATCAGAGATTGAGTCATTAACAAGAGGCCATCTTCAGCGCGCCAGGGCAGCGCTGTTTTATTCAGCCGGCCGGCTCAAGCAACAAATCTCTGATATAGCCCTCCAGCAGGGAAGCACAAATTCGCGTTTCATACGACATCATCCCAGCTGGTGGATGGAGCAACCAGGCACTAAATGGCGGGATCGGATAGTGGCTTAAGAGGGGGATGAGCGCGCCGTCTGCAATTTCTTTTCTGCAAACCGGACTTTGCAAAACACCAATGGCATGTCCCGCTAATAACCAGGAGAGGACACTCCGCCAGTGCGTGGACTGAAATTGAATATTGACGGGAACATTAATGAGTTGATCTTCGGAAGCGACCAATTGAATGCGATTACTGGCGAATACACCGGAAACAGCAGCAAATGGATAATCTGTCAGCGCATCCGGCGTGTCAGGATGACCCATTTTCGCCAGCAGAGCCGGAGAGGCGAGTAACACTCTGCGCACGGTGCCAAGCGGGCGTGCGACAAAAAAACCTTCGGAGACATCACCTAATCTCAGCGATAAATCGACCCCCTCGGTGACAGGATTGATGACGCGGTCGTTAAAAATGACATCGACCTGTAGCTCCGGATGCTCGTTCTGAAGCTGCAACAATGCAGGCATCAGCAGGCTTTCTCCGGCGGAATAGGGCGCGGCAATACGGATTTTGCCTTGCAGCCCCTGATTTTCCTCATTCACAGAAAGAGCATGCTCTGCCGCCTGAACGGCCGTTTTGCTTCGCTCATAAAACACGTTACCGCTTTGCGTTAGAGACATGTTACGCGTGTTGCGCCTAAGCAAACGTGTCCCAAGATGAGCTTCCAGTTTTTCTATTCTTTCACTCACGGCGGGCTGGCCAATACCGAGATCGCGGGCTGCAGCCGACATGCTGCCCCGTTCAACCACCCTGATAAATATGCGCATTGCTGAGAAGAGATCCATTCACCAATTATATTGGCTTTACCGATAAATGTAAGTGGGGACAGGTATCTACTGCTTTACTGCGAAATGATGAAAAATCCAGACTCAAGGCCTGAGTCAGGCTAAATTTCAATCTATTTAATTGATTTATTGGTGGAAAATAATGATGCCAGAGATAAAGCTTTTCATGTTCCAGTCAGGAACACAGCATTGTCGATATCAGCATATCCGGATGAATCAGGGCGTGGGAGAGCATTATGAGATCCCTGTCCCCTGGTTTCTACTGACCCATCCGGATGGGTTTACGCTGATTGACGGCGGTCTGGCTGTCGAAGGATTGAAAGATCCCAGCGGTTATTGGGGAAGTGCTGTAGAGCAGTTTAAACCGGTGATGTCAGAAGAACAGGGTTGCGTGGAACAACTTAAGAGGATTGGCATTGCTCCTGAGGATATCCGCTATGTGGTCCTGTCCCATTTGCACTCTGATCATACGGGAGCAATTGGTCGCTTCCCCCATGCTACGCATGTTGTCCAGAGGCAAGAGTATGAATATGCCTTTGCCCCTGACTGGTTTACTTCGGGAGCCTATTGCCGACGCGATTTCGATCGTCCCCAACTTAACTGGCTATTTCTGAACGGGTTGTCCGATGATCACTATGACCTTTACGGTGATGGCACGTTACAATGTATTTTCACCCCAGGGCATTCACCGGGCCATCAATCTTTTCTTATCCGCTTACCGGGTGGTACAAATTTTACGCTAGCGATTGATGCGGCTTATACCTTAGATCATTACCATGAGAAGGCGCTCCCGGGGCTAATGACGTCTGCTACTGATGTCGCTCAGTCTGTGCGAAAGCTGCGTCAGCTTACCGAGCGATATCATGCGGTATTCATACCCGGCCACGATCCTGAAGAATGGAAAAAAAACAGGCTTGCGCCAGCCTGTTACTATTGAATCATTCCTCGCTGATCGCCAAAAAGCGTCTGTTAAGCAGGGCTGTCAGCTTATCTTGTTCGAAATGGCCCTGGTGATGGCCGGGGCCATTTCTGCGGGCAAGCTCAGGGCTTCACGTCCAGCACGACATGACTGAAGGTTTGATAGGTTTTTTCGTCCGGCGCGGGCGGGATGTTGGCTTTTTTCAGCGCGGACATCACCTGCGCGCAGAATGGCCGATCGCCGCTCTCGACCGTTGGATCCTGCACCGTCCCGTCACGCTGCAGCATAAAGCGCACCGAGCATTTTTGCCCTTGCCAGGAGGCCGGCTGGTCTATGTTAGCGAAGATAGCCGCCTGGATCCGTGCCAGATAGCGTGAGGCATTGGCCTGGGGTGAAGTATCGGAACCCGTTTGATAATCGCGAAGTATCTTATCCACTTCAGCCGATATTTTAGCGTCTTCGGCGCTGCCCGGCGCAGAAGCACGACCCGAGCAGGCGGAAAGGAGTAAAGAGAGGGTGCAAACGAGCACAGCGTTGGTTTTCACGGACATGCTAAGCCTCCTTGCTGGTGGTGATACCGTCGTGTACGAGGCGGTTATCCTCTGTTATTCCGCGATATTATTCAAACGCTGAATTGCATGGCACGCGCTTTCAGTGACAGTGTCACTCATTTTTTACTTTCGTCGCGGGCGGTGATGCCATCCAGTCGCGAATGATGTCACCGTATAGCTGTTCGGCCTCCGCCAGTCGGCTGAGCAGGCAGTATTCGTCGGTTTGATGCGCCATCGACGGCTCGCCGGGGCCGAGAATAATACAGGGCGGATCGCCCAATGCAGGCAGCAGCAGCGAGGCGTCGGTAAAGTAGGGCACCACGCGCGGCGCAATCGGCTCAGCGTGCAGCGGCTGACAGCGTTGATAAACCTGCTTAATCCACGCATGATCCTCCCGGCTGAGGACGGCGGGCAGGTCGACCAGCGTGGAGACGGTGACGCTTTCGCCAAGCAGCGTCGTCAAGCGCTCCCGGATAGTGGCGTGCTGTAAATTGGGCGCGCTGCGGATATCGACATCAAAACGCGTGCGGTCCGGTACGGAATTAATATTGAGTCCGCCTTCTATGCGTCCGACGTTGAGGGTGGGTTGCTTCATTAGCGGATGCGGCGCGCCTGGCGAAAAATGCTGAATCTTACCCAACGCATCCGCCGCAAGATAGATAGCATTGATCCCCAGCTCCGGCATCGCGCCGTGGGCGGTTTTCCCCCGCGTTTCGCAGCGTAGCCAGAGCGCGCCTTTATGGCCGATAACCGGATAGTTGGCGGTGGGTTCACCGACGATCAGCGCGCCCACCTCCGGCAACGTTGCGGAGGCGATCAGCGCCCGCGCGCCGTCGCAGCCGGTCTCTTCTCCGCCGGTTATCAGCAATACCGCGCCGCGTCCGGCGAGGATCGCTTCCCGCTGATGAACGCAGGCGACGGCAAACGCCGCTATCGCCGCTTTCATATCGCTGGATCCGCGGCCATAAAGACGCCCGTCTTCCATCTGCGAGCCGAAAGGATCGTACTGCCAGCGGGCATTTCCCAGCGGGACGGTATCCAGATGTCCGGTAAAGGCCAGCGGTTTACCGCTCTTCGCCCCGGGCAGGCTGGCGATAAGATTGCAGCGTCCTTCGCCGAACGACGACAGCGAAACCTCAAAACCGCTATCGTCAAGCCAGTCGGCGAAGAACCGCATGCAGTCGGCTTCGCTGCCCGGCGGGTTGATGGTGTTAAAGCCCAGCAGCTGCCGGGCGAGCTCAAGGGTCGCGGTCATCAGCGGCGTTCCGTCAGCCAGTCGAGGCAGTTAATCCACAGCTGGCGATAGCCGGGCCATTTGGCAAACTCTTCCGGCAGCCAGTGCGCCGACATGTCGCTGGTCCACACCAGCGAGCGACCCTGCTGATATTCGCGAACAGCCAACAGCGGATGACCGGTACCGGCCACGGTCGCCAGCAGTTTGCCTTCCGGGTGCATTTCAACTTCGTTATAGCCCAGCAGCCACGGCCATTCGCCCGGAATATCGTTAAACAGGGGGTGAGCCTCCGTCACTTCGGCATAGCAGCCTTCCGGGGTTTCAATGCGATCGTCCCAGGCCAGGCAGCGTACCGGCAGCACTTTCTCCACCTCGGTATGGCGGTAGCGCGCGCCGCCGTTGATTCCCTGGAAGCTGTAATAGCCGCCGATCATCATCAGCGCCCCCCCGCCGGCCACGTAATCATGCAGGAGCGTTAAACGGTTGGCGGTTCGGCGGCTCTTCAGCCAGGTGTCCGGATGCAGCAGCAGCGTATTGGCGCCAATGTCCGAGAGAATAATCGCATCCCACTCCTGCAGCGCTTCCAGCGTCAGCGGAAAGTCGGTCGCCGCCGCGTGGGCGGGCATATAGGTAATGGCATAGGGACTTTCGGCGAGCGCGGCCAGAAAGTCCGTTGCGCCGGTGTGCCAGGTGGCGGTGGCAAACTGGTCGAAGCCTTTAACGTGCGTTGACGTGCTGGTCCAGGACTCACCGACCAGTAAGATTTTTTTCTGCATGATGACGTTTCCTTTTATCCGCCAAAGACCCGCTGGGGGTTTCCAATCATTAAGGTTTCAAGTTGTTCGCCGCTGACGCCGTGGCGCCGCAGACGGGGAACAAAATGCTTGAGTATGTAGCCATAACCGTGGCCGCCGTAGCGGGTGAGCATGGTTTTCAGGAAGACGTCCTGCGACAGCAGAATTTGCTGGATGTAGCCGTCGTCAATCAGCTCGCGGATCGCGCGGGCGTTCTCCTCGTCGGAGGGCGACTGCGCCGACTCGTCGGCGTAGTAATAGCTCATGCCAATCATGTCGTATTCGAGAAACGCCCCGCGCTGCGCCAGTTCGCGCTGGTAGCGCTTATCGGCAAAGCTGGGATTCATATGGCACAGCACGGTATGGCGTAAATCGGCGCCTTCCTGCTCGAGAATATCCAGCACCCGATGGCCCAGCCGCTCCCAGCCGGGCAGATGGACCTCGATCGGCACGCCGGTCGCGGCGCTGGCCCGACCCGCAGCGCGCAGGGATTTCTCCTCATCCGGCGTAAAGCGGCTGGAGATACCGATTTCGCCGATGAGCCCGGCGAGCACCTCCGGTTTCTCCTCCGCGCCGCCAAGATCGTAAATCAGCCGTTCGGTCAGCTGTTCGACGCTGCTGATTTTTACCCACTCAGGGTGCGAAGGTTCCAGATAGAGCCCGGTACCCATAATGATGTTCAGACCGGTCAGCCGCGCGATGCGCGCCAGCGCTTTCGGATCGCGGCCAATGCCGATATTGGTCGGGTCGACTACCGTTTCTCCGCCAAGGGCGCGATATTTAGTCAGCTCGTCAATCGCAACGTCGACATCAAACAGCTGACAGTTATCGCGGCTCATCAGCGGGTTGAGCGACAGTTCGCCAAGGTTTTCCATTTTCACCGGCATTTCGGCAAGATGGCGATCGCTGCAGCAGCAGGGCGGCACCCATTTGCCGGAGGCATCCAGCAGAATATGCTCATGCATCAGAGTAACGCCCATTTCGTTAATCGGCAGTGGGCCAAGCACAGTCATTACATAACCGCTGCTAACGCCAACCGGCAGCGGGGAGGGATGGCGAAAAATTGATCCTTTCATCAGCTATCCTTTTGCCGCGGAGCGCGTCGGGTTGAGAATGCGGGTGTTCAGCCAGATAGCCAGCAGGATAATGGTGCCGGTGGCTATCTGGGTGTAAAACGGCGAAATATGCGACAGGATCAGCCCGTTCTGAATGACCGCAATCGACAGTGCGCCCAGCAGCGTGCCAATAATAGTTCCGAAGCCGCCAAACAGACTGGTGCTGCCTAGCACAACGGCAGCAATGACCTGCAGTTCAAAGCCTTCGCCCTGGTTGGAGGAGCCGCTGCCGAGGCGTGCGGTAATGATCATCCCCGCCAGCGCGGCGGCCATTCCGCTGATGATATAGACCTTCATGGTGACCGCTTTGGTGTTAATGCCGCTGCGCCGCGCGCCTTCGGCGTTAGCGCCGATGGCGGTCACGTAGCGGCCAAAGCGCATATGGTTGAGAACGATATGCCCGATCAGCAGAATCAGAATGCCGAGCAGTGCGGGCATGGGGATCCCGACGACCCACGCGCGTCCGATAAAGGTAAACAGGCTGTCAGCCGGCACCGGAATCGAGTAGCCCTGGGTGACCAGCAGCGCGATGCCGCGAACTACGGCCAGGGTGGCGAGCGTGACGATAAACGCCGGAATGCCTTCATAGGCAATAAAGAAGCCGTTGATGGCGCCAACGAATCCGCCTAGCAGCAGGCCGCCGAGGAGTACCACCGGCCACGGCAGACCCCAGCTATTCAGGGCGATAGCGGAGAGCGCGCCGACCAGCGCCAGGGTGGAGCCTACCGACAGATCGATACCGCCGGTGGTAATGACCAGAGTCATTGCCGTCGCGACGATCAGCAGCGGGGCGCTCTGACGGATAATGTTGAGCCAGTTGGTGCCGGTGAGAAAGTTGCTGGTGATCAGCGAAAACACCACGCAGCAGAAGACGAAAAAGAGCGCGATGCTGACTACGCCTGAATGGTTATGCAGCAGGCGGCGCGGCAGCGAATGCTGGATCATGCGTGAGCTGCTTAAATTCATGATACTCATCCTGTTACCTCAATGTGCTGCCGCAGAGCGGGCGGTGAATTTTTCGCCCACAATCAGGTTAACGATATCGCTCAGGCTGGTGTCGGACACCCGTCTGTCGGCGACGTTGGTACCTTCATACATCACCATGATCCGGTCGCAGACCAGGAACAGGTCCTGCAGGCGGTGGGTAATCAGAATCACGCTCACCCCGCGAGCGGAAACGCGGCGAATGAGCTCCAGAACCGCTTCAACTTCCGCGACGGCCAGCGCGGCGGTGGGTTCATCCATAATCAGCACTTTCGGGTCAAAGGCCGCGGCGCGGGCGATGGCTATAGCCTGGCGCTGGCCGCCGGAGAGATTTCGCACCAGCAGCCGGGTATCCGGAATGGAGATCCCGAGCCCTTTAAGCATCTCTCTGGCATCGGCGTGCATTTTGGCCTCGTCGAGAAAGGGGATGCCGAGGACCGATTTCATCGGCTCACGGCCCATAAACAGATTGCCCGCGACATCGACCGTGTCACAGAGCGACAGATCCTGGTAGACCATCTCGATATGGCAACGGCGTGAATCGGCCGGATTCGTAAACTGTTGCTGTTCACCGTCGATACGAATCGTGCCGCTGGAGGGGATCACCGCGCCAGAGAGCACTTTGGTCAAGGTGGATTTCCCCGCGCCGTTATCGCCCACTAAGCCCAGCACTTCGCCCGGGGCCAGCTCAAGGTTGACTCCGCGCAATGAGCGTATCGACCCGTAGGTCTTGGTGATATTGATCATCTCTACCCTTGGCGGGGTAGTTTGTGGCTGCTGCATCTGATAACTCCCATCGCTGTGGCCGGGAAAATGTTCGCCATCCTGCGGGAGAGACTCTATCCGACACGGTTTACAATCTAGTAAACCGGTTTACCTGCGGACCAGAGCACTCGCCAGTGCAGTCAGGACAAACGCTATGTAAGATATTTGTTCGCCAGTAAGAACATTGCAGCATCCGTGCCAGGGCAGTAACCACACAGCAGCCCTGTAACTTAACCTTATGTATTCAATACACTTAATTGAATACAATCCGGTAAACCGGTTTACTGATTATAGTGAATAAATTGTTAATTGATCGTTTTTTGCGCCAAAAGCGGGCGCTTTTGCGCCATTTTGGGACGGGCTTAACAAATCTTGATCGAGTCGCGGCCAATCCATTCAACCGGCAGGCGGGTTTCCGCAGGGATATCCGGATCGTCGTTTAGCAGTCGCATCATGATGTTCACCGCAGTGCGGCCCAGTTCGCGGGCGGGCTGACGGATAGTGGAGATCCGCGGCTGGGTAAAATCGGCATAGTTGGCGTCATCGAAGCCGACTAACGATAGCGCCTCTGGCGCCTGGAGCCCACTGGCGCGCAAGCCGTCGAGCAGACCGAGCACCAGATAGTCGCTGGCAGCGAAGACGGCGGTAGGGCGAACCTGTTGGCTGAACAGGTACCGCAACGCTTGCTGGCCAAACTCGCGCTGGTAGTCGCCATACATCACCCATTCGGGCGGCCAGCTCAGGCCCGCTTGCTCCATCGCGGTGCAAAAGCCCTGATAGCGCTCGCGGACGCTCATCAGCTTGTCCGGGCCACCGACGAAAGCGATATGGCGATGCCCGGCGGCGATCAGTTTTTCGGTGGCGATCCGCCCGCCCTGGACGTTATCGGCAAACACTTTCGGTACCTTACTGCCGGGAATATCTTCATCCAGCAGGACAATCCGTTCGTGACGCTGGACTTCCTTGCGCAGCAGGCCATTATCGGGGCGGTTGGTGGTGAACAGCAGACCGTCGACCTGGCAGGTATCCAGCCAGCGAATGAACTGGCACTCTTTTTCCGGGTTGTTGCGGGTGATACACAGCACCAGGCTGTAGCCGCTGGCAGAAGCGGCCTCTTCGGCTGCGTCGGCCAGTTCGGCAAAGAAGGGGTTGGTAATATCGGGAAGCACCAGGCCAAGCGTTTCGCTGCCGCCTTTGCTAAGACGGCGTGCCAGGCTATTGCCGCGATAGTCCAGTTCGCGAATGGCGGTTTCGATGCGGTCGATGGTGTCCTGCGGCAGCACAATACTGTTGTTCATATAGCGCGACAGGGTCGCCTTCGACAGCCCGGCCAGCTTTGCCACATCGGATAACAATACACGTTTTATACTCATTTCCTGCGCCATTTGTGCCAGAATCGGCTATCTGTAACATAGTTAAGCGCGGTGGATACAGCAATTTCTCTGCGAACAATCACCAAAAATAAATGCTTGACAAATTTTAATCAGCAGAGAATTGTATAGGCAGTTTACCGCATTATCCGGGAAGTCATTCCCAACCCCGTTTAAGTTATTCCAGTCGCGCACCGACACGGACCGGTTGCCGGGATGACATTAAGCAGGTATCCGCCGAACGTTCAATGATTGTTCTGGCGATATAGACGATATTTGCCCGCCAAAAAAAATAATCCTTCTGCGTTCGCATGCGGCGCGGAACTCTGCTGGCTATCAACTATTCCCGACGAGGATACTGATGATGTTATTTCACACCGGAAAACTGCGTTTCCTTGCTGTCGCCACGACCATGCTGGCATCCATGAGTTTTATTTCTGCCGCCAGCGCTGCCGGTCCGACTTATGCGCTGGTACAAATCAACCAACAGGCGCTGTTCTTTAATCTGATGAATAAAGGCGCACAGGATGCGGCCAAAGCCAGTGGCAAGGATTTAGTTATTTTTAACTCTAACGATAATCCCGTGGCGCAAAACGACGCGATAGAAAACTATATTCAGCAAGGCGTTAAAGGCATTCTGGTTGCTGCTATCGACGTTAACGGGATCATGCCAGCGGTTAAAGAAGCCGCCGCCGCAAACATTCCGGTGATTGCGATTGATGCCGTATTACCGGCCGGGCCACAGGCAGCTCAGGTCGGCGTTGATAATATTGAAGGCGGCAGAATTATCGGTCAATACTTCGTGGACTACGTGCAGAAAGAGATGGGCGGCCAGGCGCGACTGGGTATAGTCGGCGCGCTGAATTCGGCCATTCAGAACCAGCGGCAGAAAGGGTTCGAAGAGACGCTGAAAAGCAATCCGAAGATTACTATCGCTAACGTGGTCGACGGGCAGAATGTGCAGGATAAAGCGATGACCGCGGCGGAAAACCTGATCACCGGTAATCCGGATCTGACAGCGATTTATGCCACCGGCGAACCCGCGCTGCTCGGCGCTATCGCCGCCGTAGAAAACCAGGGGCGGCAGAAGGATATTAAAGTCTTTGGCTGGGATCTGACGGCGAAGGCGATTTCCGGTATTGACGGCGGCTACGTCACCGCCGTACTGCAGCAGGACCCGGAAAAGATGGGCGCCGAAGCCCTGAATGCGCTGAACAGCATCACGTCGGGTAAAACCGTGCCGAAAACCATTCTGGTTCCGGCGACGGTGGTAACCAAAGCGAACGTCGATTCATACCGTCCGCTGTTTAAGTAGGTCAGCGCGCCCCGTCCGTGGTTAACAGGGCGGCGAGCTCACGGCTGCCGGGAAACGCGCTGAGCGTCCCCCGGCGGCTAACCGTAATGGCGGCAGCGCGACTGGCGTGCGCCAGCGCCAGCGCATCCGGCGCGACGCCGCGCAGCAGGGCGGAGGCCAACATGACGGCGAGGAACGTGTCGCCCGCGCCGGTAGTATCAAGCGCCTCGGCGGGCACGGCGGGACAAAACTGACGCTGGCCCTCCTGGACCAGCCAGGCGCCTGCGGCGCCCTGGGTAATCACTAAGGTTTTCACCCCGTATGGCTGGAGCAGCTCGGCCTCGGATTCATTGACCACCGCGATGTCGATGAGGGGCCACAGATGGCAAAAGTCAGGATTGACAGGTGAGGGGTTGAATACCGTCGTCATGCCGCGGCTTCTGGCGTACTGGAACAGCGCCCGCGTTTTATCGAGGGAGAAATTGCCCTGCTGTAGCAGAATATCGCCAGCGACGGCATCCGCCATATGCGGAATCATTTCATCCAGGCTGAATGTATCGGCCGCCGCCGTAGTGGTAATGATGGCGTTGTCGCCATCAGCGCTATTTAAAATAATCGAGGTATCGCTATGTTGATTGAAATGGCCGTCGGGTAGTAGCATCAGTGGTTCATTTTTTATCTGCTGGCGGATCCACGCGCCGTTGCTGTCATTTCCCGTGGCGGCAATTAAACGCGTCTCTATTCCGCAGCGGGATAATATAATCGCCTGGTTCGCGCCTTTACCGCCGATATCCTGCGACACTTTAACGCCGTGAATGGAGGCTCCTTTTTTCGGTATATCCGGAATGGACCAGGTTTCATCTACGGTAATATTACCAGTAACGTAAACACGCATAGTGTTCCCTTAACAGGATGGATAAGATGGTTGCTATCTCAGCAGAAAAAACGAATGCAATACAAGCTATTTTTTCACGAAGCAAGGCTGTTATTGGTGTTATTCATTGCGACCCATTTCCTGGCTCGCCAAAATATCGAGGAAAATCAGTCTCGGATATTGTTGAACGTGCGCTTCGCGATGCTGAAAATTATATTTCAGGCGGTGTTCATGGTCTGATTATTGAAAATCATGGCGATATTCCTTTCTCTAAACCTGAGGATATCGGCCATGAAACCTCCGCGCTGATGGCGGTCATTACCGAGAAAGTTCGTGAACGTTTTGCTGTGCCGCTGGGCATTAACGTTCTGGCTAACGCGGCGATCCCGGCAATGGCGATCGCCCTGGCGGGAGGCGCCGATTTCGTCCGCGTAAACCAGTGGGCCAACGCCTATATCGCCAACGAAGGATTTATAGAAGGGGCGGCCGCTAAGGCGCTGCGCTACCGCAGTATGCTGCGCGCTGAACATATTCGCGTTTTTGCCGATAGCCACGTTAAGCACGGTAGCCATGCCATTGTCGCCGATCGTTCGATTCAGGAACTGACGCGCGATGTCGATTTCTTCGAGGCTGACGCGGTGATCGCCACCGGCCAGCGTACGGGCGATAGCGCCACGATGGCGGAAATTGACGAGATCCGCGCGGCGACGGAACTACCGCTCCTGGTGGGCTCCGGGGTGACACCGGCTAACGTGAAGCAGATCCTCGGGCGGACTCAGGGGGTCATTGTGGCCAGTACAATGAAGGTCGATGGCGTCTGGTGGAACGATGTTGAGCTGGCCCGGGTGAAACATTTTATGTCGGTCGCGCAGGCCGCGCTGGAGGAGGCATAATGGAAGCGTTTAGCGAACGCCTGCTGCGCGAACATCAACCGGCGTGGCAGGCGATGCAGCAGCACCCGTTTGTGACTGATATCGAACAGGATCGTCTGCCGACAGTCGTCTTCAACCGCTATCTGGTGTTTGAGGGCAACTTTGTCGCGACGGCAATCGCGATTTTTGCCCTCGGGGTCAGCAAAGCGCCGGGTATTCAACAGCAGCGCTGGCTGATTGGCGTGCTGAATGCCCTGGTTGATATACAGATCGCGTGGTTTGAACAGGTGTTGTCAGCGCGGCAGATCGATCCCGCTGAGTACCCGGATGATTTGCCCGGGGTACGGCGCTTTCGCGACGGTATGCTGCGGACCGCCCACGAGGGCAGCTATGAGCAGATTGTGACCCTGATGTTCGGTGCGGAATGGATGTACTATTTCTGGTGCCGACGGGCGAGCGAACATTATCAGAGCGATGCTGATTTACGACGCTGGGTGGAAATGCACGCTGAGGACGAATTTTATCAGCAGGCTCTCTGGCTAAAAAACGAACTCGACCGCTGCGCCATGGCGCTGAGCGAAAACGAAAAGCAGGCGTTATCGGCGCTTTACGGCGAGGTGCTGCAGTGGGAAATTGATTTCCATCACGCGGCGTACGAGGAGTAGCCGCGAGGTGAAGAACAGGAGGCGCCGGAAGCGGCGTCTCCTGAAATATTGCTCAGGTCGTCCGCCTCTTATCCGGGCAATGTCTCTCCAGCCATTGTGCGACGAGGGGCCATAATTTCTCCGCATTCCGGGTACGAAAGAAGCCCATATGACCAATGGATGAAAGTCCGTAATCCGCCCGCCGTATTTCACGGCGTTCTATTTTTGCGTTTTGCGCTGGAGCAAGCAGGCGTGAGATGGCTTCTGTATTAGCCCAAGGGTCGTCATCAAAACCCAACACCAGAATAGGTAAGGTTATCTTTCCTGCCCGCTGACGCGCATCCCACTCCGGGTCGTCATAGAAATATTCAGGCATCGCGCTCCAGCGTCCCCACTGAAGCATCGCCGGAGCCGGTAAATCTTCACCCAGCCCGAGACGTCTGGCTGGCATATACCCAAAGAGCCGGCAAAGTGCCGGCCCCAAAACGCGCAGTAAACACCATACTCGCAGCTTTTCCTTCGTTTGGCTGATAGTGCTTGTCACGCCTGCGTGTGAGGCAATCATGACGGCGGCTCGCAGGTCGGTGGAGGCGGAAGATAACAGCACGGCATGCCCGCCAATACTGTGCCCAATCGCCAGCAGGGTAAGGCCAGGGGCTCGGGCTTTCGCCCACGCGGTGATGCATCCAACGTCCTGCTCGATCCAGTCGGACATGGTGTTTTTGTTGTGACGGACTCTCCCGGACTTCGAAAGACCAGTGCCCCGGTAATCATAAGTAATGACACTAAACCCCCTTTTATAAAGGTATTCAGCGAATCCTTTATAAAATCCCTGTACAACGGCCGTCGCCGGGTGAACGATCACCAATGCTTTGGCTTTGTGTCTTTGCCAGAGCGTGGCGGCGACAAAGCCGCCCTGGCTTACGGGGATGATGACAGGTTCCATGAGTCTCGCCTTGTGTGGTCATACCAGTTCAACCTGGATTTACTGTAGCTGCTGCGGCAGAAATCAGCGAATGTTTTTGAGACGATCTCAGTAAGAAAAACGTCCTGAAAGCATTGGCGACCAGAATCAGGAGCCCTCAGGCGGGGTGCCAACTCCCAGCCTGCCATTTAAATCCTTTCACAATCAATCAGCCTCTGCGCCAGGTGCCTTGTGTTCGGGGGGATAATGTCCGCTTTAGTTTCGTGTCGCCTTGCCGGAATACAGACTTTCCTGCCATACCATGGCAAATTTCCTGCACTTTGACGCTCATTGATTATACTTTGATGGCAGCTTGTGCTGCCTCAAGCAGTTGTCGCGATGGTGGATATCAAAACCAATATCCCGAACATTGGGTCAACGGGGCCGAGGAACATGTGTTCATGTAACAGTCGTGGAGGTATGGAAAGATGGGATTATTAAATTTTGTGAAAGAAGCGGGCGAGAAAATATGGGATGCCGTCTCCGGCGACAGTAAAGAAGATCGGGCTGAAAAGCTGAAAAAACATATCGATGGACTTAATCTGCCTGGCGCCGAAAAGGTCAATATTGATGTTGCGGAAGATGGCACCGCAACGGTCACTGGTGATGTCGCTTCGCAGGAGGATAAGGAAAAAATTCTGGTTGCGGTCGGGAATGTCACTGGCGTAGGCCAGGTCAGTGACGGCGTTAAGGTGACGCAAAGCGGGGCGGAAAGTCGTTTTTACACGGTCAAATCCGGTGACACTCTGAGCGCAATCTCAAAAGCGATGTATGGCTCGGCCAATGAGTATCAACGCATTTTTGAAGCCAATAAACCGATGCTGACCCATCCCGACAAAATCTATCCGGGTCAGGTGCTGATTATCCCGGCGAAGTAGGCCACTCAGCAGCAACATCAGTGATGGCAGGAAAACTTGCTTTATACCGCTGTCGGAAGCCGCCGCGGACATCTATTCCTCTATCAACGACAAAAGAGCCAGCAAGCTGGCTCTTTGTTCCCCCGGGTTCAGGCGCTTACTGTGCGTCAGCCAGTGCCAGTCGGGCCTCTTCCTGCTCGGTGATTTTACGCTGTTGCTCAAGTTCCAGCGCGCCGCGATGAGAGAGGTAGCAGAAGAGTATGCAGCAGACGATCCCGCCCATCAGCAGATAGAACCCGCCGTGCCAGCCCATTTTATCGACCATTACGCCGAACAGGCTGGTGCCTAACGATGCGCCAAAGATATAGCTCATAAATCCGCGCAGACCCACAGCTGAACCGACGGCAAAGCTGGGGACGATTTCCATGGTCTGGACCGAGGCCAGAAACTGCGGGACATAAATAAGGCAGCCCACAATCGCCGCGAATACCGTGACCATCAGTAGCGATTCGCTTTTCCAGTAGCCGATCAGACAGATGAAGATTAGCGTCATACAGATTATGGCTAACGGCATCCGGCGCCCTTTAAACAGCTTGTCGGAGAGCCAGCCGGCCAGCAGAGTAGACGGAATTGCCGCCCACTCAAAAAACAGGAATGCGACGCTCATTTGTTCTTTGGAAAAATGTTTCACCGTCAGCAGGTAAATTGGCAGCCAGCTGATCATGCCGAAACGCACCATATAGACAAACACATCCACAAAGGAGACATACCAGGCGTTTTTGTTACGCAGTACGTAGGTACAGAAGATCTGAAATGCGCTCATGTTCTCCGGCGCTTTCTGGCCGTGTTTGGTCTTCAGCACCACTTTCTCTTCCGGCATCATCTCTGCCAGCGAAGGCAGACCTTCCTCGCGCGGCGAACCCTTACCCAGCACCAGTACGCTAATGGCGAATACCACCGCCACGCAGGCCGGTACAATGTAGCTGGCGCTCTGCCAGTGCTCGGTGCCGAGAATGGCGAATGCGGCGCCGACGATCGGGGCGACAATTCCGCCGCCGACGTTATGGGAAATGTTCCAGAACGCCCCTACGCGGCCACGCTCACGGCGCGGGAACCAGTTCGCAATAGTAATACCTAGATTCTACGTCAGTACTTCAAAAAGCATAATCAAAGCCTTGATAAATATGCATTCCTTCGAAATTCAGCTTTCACCCATTGGGTGAAAGAAAAGTGCTCAAAAATATGTTAAATTATCAGCTTTTATGACTCGATATATGGTAAAATAATAGTAAGAAAAGTAGTAAAAAGGGGTTCTAATTATGATTAATAAAATTGATTTCAAAGCTAAGAATCTAACATCAAATGCAGGTCTTTTTCTGCTCCTTGAGAATGCAAAAAGCAATGGGATTTTTGATTTTATTGAAAATGACCTCGTATTTGATAATGACTCAACAAATAAAATCAAGATGAATCATATAAAGACCATGCTCTGCGGTCACTTCATTGGCATTGATAAGTTAGAACGTCTAAAGCTACTTCAAAATGATCCCCTCGTCAACGAGTTTGATATTTCCGTAAAAGAACCTGAAACAGTGTCACGGTTTCTAGGAAACTTCAACTTCAAGACAACCCAAATGTTTAGAGACATTAATTTTAAAGTCTTTAAAAAACTGCTCACTAAAAGTAAATTGACATCCATTACGATTGATATTGATAGTAGTGTAATTAACGTAGAAGGTCATCAAGAAGGTGCGTCAAAAGGATATAATCCTAAGAAACTGGGAAACCGATGCTACAATATCCAATTTGCATTTTGCGACGAATTAAAAGCATATGTTACCGGATTTGTAAGAAGTGGCAATACTTACACTGCAAACGGTGCTGCGGAAATGATCAAAGAAATTGTTGCTAACATCAAATCAGACGATTTAGAAATTTTATTTCGAATGGATAGTGGCTACTTTGATGAAAAAATTATCGAAACGATAGAATCTCTTGGATGCAAATATTTAATTAAAGCCAAAAGTTATTCTACACTCACCTCACAAGCAACGAATTCATCAATTGTATTCGTTAAAGGAGAAGAAGGTAGAGAAACTACAGAACTGTATACAAAATTAGTTAAATGGGAAAAAGACAGAAGATTTGTCGTATCTCGCGTACTGAAACCAGAAAAAGAAAGAGCACAATTATCACTTTTAGAAGGTTCCGAATACGACTACTTTTTCTTTGTAACAAATACTACCTTGCTTTCTGAAAAAGTAGTTATATACTATGAAAAGCGTGGTAATGCTGAAAACTATATCAAAGAAGCCAAATACGACATGGCGGTGGGTCATCTCTTGCTAAAGTCATTTTGGGCGAATGAAGCCGTGTTTCAAATGATGATGCTTTCATATAACCTATTTTTGTTGTTCAAGTTTGATTCCTTGGACTCTTCAGAATACAGACAGCAAATAAAGACCTTTCGTTTGAAGTATGTATTTCTTGCAGCAAAAATAATCAAAACCGCAAGATATGTAATCATGAAGTTGTCGGAAAACTATCCGTACAAGGGAGTGTATGAAAAATGTCTGGTATAATAAGAATATCATCAATAAAATTGAGTGTTGCTCTGTGGATAACTTGCAGAGTTTATTAAGTATCATTGCAGCAAAGATGAAATCAATGATTTATCAAAAATGATTGAAAGGTGGTTGTAAATAATGTTACAATGTGTGAGAAGCAGTCTAAATTCTTCGTGAAATAGTGATTTTTGAAGCTAATAAAAAACACACGTGGAATTTAGGTTAGACTATAAATAGAAAAAGGCGTTTTGACAATGACAGAGATTATCAAAGATTTATACCAATTTACAGAGGTAATGGAGCCGATTAAGCTTTCAATGCACCAATACTTATTGATGACAAATGAGCCTGTTCTCATTCAGACCGGAGCCGTATCACAAGCGCAAACTACCATTCCTAAGTTGCAAGAGTTGCTCGGTGAACGCAAAATAAAATACATTCTAATTTCTCATTTTGAATCAGACGAATGTGGCGGACTTGCTTTGGTTCTCAAAGAACATCCCGAAGCTGTCGCGGTTTGTTCCGAAACCACAGCAAGACAACTGATGGGGTTTGGTATTACTAACAATGTGCTTATTAAAAAGCCGAATGAAATATTTGCCGGAGATGATTTTGAATTTCAAACTATCAGTTACCCATCTGAAATGCATATGTGGGAAGGACTTTTATTTTTTGAAAAGAAACGTGGTATTTTCTTTAGCAGCGACCTCATGTTCGGCATGGGTGAGAATCACGGACAAGTTATCGAAAGCAGTTGGGACGCAGCGGTAAAATCAAGCGGCGCAGATACATTGCCCAATCAAGAATCCGGACAAAAGCTATCCTCGGATTTGAGTGAGATTGAACCTAAGTTCGTTGCTTCCGGTCATGGGTTTTGCATTACGATTGTAGGATAAATCAAGCAAATAGACCTTGCAAAATAAGCATTTGCAAATATACCACTTCATAAAACCGTATACTGTAATTATCAAGATTTTGAACGATATTGAAAAACAGTAACTTAAAGGCTCGATATATTTATAATATATCGAGCTTTTTTCATGTCTAAAAACTTGGGGGTATATAGTGAAAAATACCGTCCCAACGTCCCAAAGGCTGATAAGTAGGCGCATTATATGGGTAATAAAAGAGGGGCCGACCCCCATACCCTGAAACAGGCCGTTCAGGACAACCAGCGCAGCGAAGACCCAGAATGCGGTACTGAATCCTAATCCGACGTTGACGATGGCGCACAGCACCAGGCCACAGGCCATAAAGACTTTCGGGCTGGCTTTATCCGCGAGGCTGCTCATTACGCCTTTACTGATCCCGTAGGCGATGAGCATACAGCTGCTGAGCAAACCGATCTGCGTGGCGCTGAGGTCTAACTGTTCTTTCAGATAGGGCGTGGATAAGGTGAAGTTATTGCGCACGATATAGTACGCCAGGTATCCCAGAAATACGCTTAGCAGCGCCTGCATACGGTATCGACCATAGGTTGCCTGAATTTTCTCAGCAGGAACTTTATTCGCCGACGGGCCTTTTTTTAATAATGATAACATGTCGTCACCTGTATTTATATTGATATGAACATCAGGAGTAATTACCCCGAAGGGTGAAATAAGCGGCTAAAAAATTCAAATCGTCGAAATGAGTCAAAATTGACTCAAAATAATGCAGGGACGGGTTGTTTTTGACCCATCTGGCATGAGCGAGATTTTGCGTAATTAATTTTGCGCTGATTTTATGTCCGGCTTGTGCGGACACTAACAAATTGCCTAATCATTATCTGGTAATCTTTCCCGATATTCCCGGACGCCCGTTTGACTATTTTTCCGCTCGCGGCGATTAATTCACCAGATGTCATAAACGGGTAAGTTTTGTCTCAACGCGGTTTTTACGGTATTTCAATATTTATGAACGGGATCACAAACATATTTCTTCGTGGGGTCGGGATAATGAGCAAAATGTTCGCGCTGCTGCTGCTGAGCGCATGGCTGAGACCCTGTGCGGCGCAAGGCAATGAGCTGGTGATGGCGACGACATTTTCTCCCAGCGCCACCGTGTGGATTATCGATCGCTGGCAGCAAGAGTCGGGGTCGGTGATGATAAGGACGCTCAACCGCACCAGCGCCTCGCTGGAACAGTTGCTTGATACGGCAAATGCCGAAAATGTCGATCTGATCCTGACTTCGTCGCCGATGCTGCTGCAGCATCTTCAGGAGCATCAAAAACTGGCGCCGTTCAGCGGTGCGCCGGCAGTAAGCCAACATCTTGTGCCGGAATCCATTCGCTCCACCTCCGTGGCCGTGGCGATCTCCGGGTTCGGTTTGCTGATGAATCGCTTGGCACTGATGACCCGGCATCTGCCTGCGCCAGCGGACTGGGATGACCTGACCGATCCCCGTTATCAGGGGGCGCTGCTGATGAGCAGTCCGTCGCGTTCGGATACTAACCATCTGATGGTGGAGTCGCTGCTGCAACAAAAAGGCTGGATTAAAGGATGGGAAACGCTGTTGACGACGGCGGGAAATCTCGTGACCATTTCATCCCGCAGCTTTGGGGTGGCAGATAAGATTAAAAGCGGCCTGGGCGTGGCTGGTCCGGTGATTGATAATTACGCCAATCTGCTGCTGAACGATCCGCACCTGGCTTTTACCTATTTCCCTCAGTCGGCGGTTTCGCCGACCTATGTCGCAGTGCTTAAAAACAGCCAGCACGCCAGCGAAGCGCGGCGGTTTATTCGCTATCTGTTAAGTCCGGAGGGCCAGACGATCCTCGCCGACGCTAATACCGGGAAGTATCCGGTAACACCGCTGGCGCCAGGCAATCCACGGGCGGCGCAGCAGGCGATGCTGATGAATCAACCGCCATTAAACTATCGATTGATCCTCAAACGTCAGCGTTTGGTTCAGCGAATGTTTGATACGGCGATTAGCTTTCGTCTTGCCCAGCTCAAAGACGCCTGGCGAGCGCTGCATAGCGCGGAGGTCCGTCTTAAGCGTCCGCTGCCCGAGATACGGGCGCTGCTCACCCGTGTCCCGGTGGATCCGGCCAGCAGTGAGGATGAAGCCTGGCTGGCTCAGTTCGACAACAAAAGTTTTGCGGAACAGCAGATGATGGAGTGGCAGCTCTGGTTTCTCAACAACCAGCGACAGGCGATTACTAAACTGGAAGAACTGAAATGACGGACAGGTCCATGCTGCAACGCCTGCGGCAAATCAGTATCAGTAGCAGTCTGCGCGGGGCATTTCTGACGGGGGCGCTGCTTACGCTGATTGTCAGCAGCGTAAGCCTCTATTCCTGGCATGAACAAAGTTCGCAGATCCGCTATTCGCTGGATGAGTATTTTCCGCGCATCCATGCGGCTTTTCTGATTGAAGGGAATCTCAACCTGGTGGTCGATCAGCTCAATGAATTTCTGCTGGCGCCAAATACCACGGTACGACTGCAGCTGCGCAACCAGATTATCCAGCATCTGGACAAAATAGAACGGCTAAGTCAGGGGTTGTCGCCGGCAGAACGCCAGCAGTTGGGGGTGATATTGCAGGACAGCCGCGCGCTGCTGGCGGAACTGGATCGCGTGCTCTACAACATGTTTCTGGTTCGTGAAAAGGTGGGAGAGCTTGCGGCGCGGATCGACTGGCTGCACGATGATTTCACCACCGAGCTGAATTCGCTGGTGCAGGATTTTACCTGGCAACAGGGAACGCTGCTCGATCAGATTGAAGCCCGACAGGGGGATGCGAGGCAGTATCTGAAACGCGCCCGGGAAGTGCAGAATGAACAGCAGCAGGTCTATACCCTGGCTCGTATTGAAAATCAGATCGTTGACGACCTGCGCGACAGGCTCAATGAACTGAAATCCGGGAATGATGACGGCATGCTGGTGGAGACGCATATCCGCTATCTTGAAAACCTGAAAAAAACGGCGGATGAAAATATCCGTGCGCTGGATGACTGGCCGAGCACCATTACCCTGCGACAAACGATAGATGAGCTGCTGGAAATTGGCATGGTGAAAAATAATATGCCGGATACCATGCGCGACTATGTTAGCG
The DNA here is from genome assembly GCF_018204675.1 of Klebsiella sp. P1927. Lineage (NCBI taxonomy): Bacteria > Pseudomonadati > Pseudomonadota > Gammaproteobacteria > Enterobacterales > Enterobacteriaceae > Klebsiella > Klebsiella sp. P1927. Next base: position 2,377,961 of record NZ_CP073377.1, read on the forward strand.
CGCAAAAAGCGCTCGTGGAAGCCAGCCGGTCCAGAGAAGCGACGCTGGGGCGCTTCAGAACGCTGCTGGAAGCCCAGCTTGGCAGCAGTCACCAGCAGATGCAGATGTTTAATCAGCGTATGGCGCAGATTGTCCGGGTCAGCGGCGGGTTAATCCTGGTGGCGACCTTGCTGGCGCTGCTGCTGGCATGGGGGCTAAACCATTATTTTATTCGCTCGCGGCTGGTGAAACGCTTTACCGCGCTGAATCAGGCGGTGGTGCAGATTGGTCTGGGCCGGACCGAGGCGACCATTCCGGTTTACGGGCGCGACGAGCTGGGACGTATTGCCGGTTTGCTTCGTCATACCCTGGGTCAGCTTAATGCGCAAAAACAGCAGCTGGAACAGGAGATTGGCGAGCGAAAAGCGATTGAGGCCGATCTGCGCGCCACGCAGGACGAGCTGATCCAGACCGCTAAACTGGCGGTGGTGGGGCAGACGATGACCACCCTGGCGCATGAGATTAATCAGCCGCTGAACGCGCTGTCGATGTATCTTTTTACGGCGGGAAGGGCGATCGAACAGGGACAGGCGGAGCAGGCGCGGACGACGTTAAGCAAAGCAGAAGGGCTGATCAACCGCATTGACGCGATTATCCGCTCCCTGCGCCAGTTTACCCGCCGCGCAGAACTGGAAACGCCGCTGCATCCGGTCGATTTGCGTCAGACGTTTACCGTGGCGTGGGAACTGCTGGCGATGCGTCATAAGCCTCAGCAGGGGACGCTGGTGATACCGGATGACACTGTCTGGATCCAGGGGGACGAAGTGCGCGTCCATCAGGTGCTGGTGAACGTGCTGTCCAATGCCCTCGACGCCTGCCCGCACGCCGCGCAAATCACCGTGAGCTGGCAAATCCAGGGCGGAAGGCTGTGCGTGTTGATTGCCGATAACGGCCCTGGCTGGCCTGCGGCCTTACTCCCTTCGCTGTTAAAGCCGTTCACTACCAGTAAAACCGTGGGGCTCGGAATAGGGCTTTCGATATGTGTTTCGCTGATGACGCAAATGGAAGGGGCGTTGCGCCTGGCGTCGACGTTTACACGCAGTGCCTGCGTGGTGCTGGAATTCAATTTGACGGATGTAAAAGATGTTGAGTAATAACTGTTCGATTCTGCTGATTGACGATGATGCCGATGTGCTGGATGCCTATACGCAGCTGCTTGAGCAAGCGGGGTATCATGTCAGCGCCTGTAATAATCCGTTTGATGCGCGGGAGCAGGTGCCGAAAGACTGGCCAGGCATTGTTTTAAGCGACGTCTGCATGCCCGGCTGCTCCGGTATCGATTTAATGACGTTGTTTCATCAGGATGACGATCTGCTGCCGATTCTGCTTATCACCGGTCACGGCGATGTGCCGATGGCGGTGGAGGCGGTGAAAAAAGGGGCTTGGGATTTCCTGCAAAAGCCGATCGATCCGGGCAAGCTGCTCACGCTGGTGGACGCCGCGCTGCGTCAGAGGCAATCGGTTATCGCCCGTCGCCAGTATTGTCAGCAAAAATTACAGGTTGAGCTTATTGGCCGCAGCCAATGGACGGTTCGGTATCGCCAGCGCCTTCAGCAGCTGGCAGAAACGGATATTGCGGTATGGCTTTACGGCGAGCCGGGAACCGGCCGCATGACCGGCGCGCGTTACCTGCACCAGTTAGGACGGCACGCTGAAGGTCCGTTTATCGCCTGCGAGCTGACTCCGGCTAACGCCCATACGCTTAATGAACTGATCGCCCAGGCCCAGGGCGGGACGCTGGTCTTAAGTCACCCCGAGCATCTGACTCACGAGCAACAGCATCAGCTGGTACAGCTGCAGAGTCATGAGAAGCGGCCTTTTCGCCTGATTGGTATCGGTAGCGCTTCGCTGGTGGAGTTGGCCGCCAGCAGCCAGATAGTGGCGGAACTCTATTACTGCTTCGCGATGACGCAAATTGGCTGCCAGCCTCTGTCAAAGCGACCTGATGATATCGAGCCGCTGTTTCATCACTATTTGCAAAAAACCTGTCAACGGCTGAATCATCCCGTCCCGGAGGTGGATGCTGGTCTGTTGAAGGGGATGATGCGCCGGGTGTGGCCAAATAACGTTCGCGAACTGGCGAACGCCGCCGAGCTGTTTGCAGTGGGGGTATTACCACTTGCAGAAACGGTTAATCCGCTGATGCACATCGGCGAGCCGACGCCGCTGGATCAGCGGGTTGAGGACGTCGAACGGCAGATCATCACCGAAGCGCTGAATATCCACCAGGGACGTATTAATGAGGTGGCGGAGTATCTGCTGATACCGCGTAAAAAACTTTATCTCAGAATGAAGAAGTATGGTCTGAATAAAGAGCACTACAAAGGGGTTTAGGGCATCTTGTCAGACGATGGTTGAAAACTATGAGGACAGATACAGATTATAAATGCCTTCAAGTCAGCAGAGGCGATTTATGTTATTGTGACTGCTTAAATTTCCTTAAAAGGTGTGACTGTTGAACATGCGAATATTGACTGTAGTTGATTATGATGAGATGTGGCCGGCTTTATTTGAGAACGAACGTACTCTGTTGCAGATGACGCTTGGTAAAGTGATATCCCGGATTCATCATATTGGTAGCACCTCGGTGCCTGGATTATCAGCTAAGCCAGTAATAGATATATTAATCGAAGTTGCTAATCTTGAAGAACTGGACAGTTTGAATCAGGCAATGGAGGGTGTAGGATATACTGTGCGTGGTGAAAACGGCATTTTAAATCGTAGGTACTTTACAAAAGGTGGAAATCAGCGTAGTCATCATATCCATGCGTTTGCCACCGGGGATGCTCAAATCATAAAACACCTGGCATTCCGTGATTACCTTATTAAACACAATGACGTAGCCATTCAGTACGCTTTAATGAAAAAAAGCGCGATGTTATTATGTGAAAATGACAGCCACCGATACAGCATTTATAAAGCGGATTTCATTCAGAAACATCTTCGTATGGCGCTTATTGATGCGGGTCACCTGGGCTAGCCTTCTAATAAACTACAACCCATGTTTTTTTGTAATTTTTCACAGCGTTACCTCTTGTTTCTCCATTATTAGCAAACAGCACGCCTTGCAGACTCCCTGCGGCTTCCTGCAACTGAGCATTCTGAATAAGCGACGGGGCGATAAAGCCGATAACGCATCGTTCAGTATGGAGGCACTATTTCACAACCCCAGCGGCCTGGCCTCCTGTATGAACTCAATCAGAAGGCGAAGCCCGGTCGGCAATTGCCGGCGGCTTGAATAATAGATATGAAAACCTTCCTCTAGTGGGGACCATTCCGTAAGCACCAGACGGAGCCGTCCATCCTTGACATAGGGTGCAACAAGAGGCTCCGGAAAATACATCAGGCCAGCCCCGCCCAATACGGCCACCAGACCCGTTTCGGCATGATTGACCGTCACTGAGCCTGGCACTGTCATTTGGTATGTTTCGCCGTCTCGCGCAAGTTCCCAGCGATAAACCCGATCGTCACCGAGACGATTGCTGATGCAGCGATGGTGTAATAAATCATCCGGATGTTCAGGCGTTCCGTAGCGTTCCAGGTAATCAGGGGAGGCCGCGATAACCCAGCGAATATCGGCAGATAAACGCCGGGCAACCATGTCCTCCGGGACGGTGCCACCATAGCGGATGCCAGCATCGAAGCCCGCATCAGTCACGTCAACCATACGGTTGCTGGCCACAATATCGATTTCAATATCGGGATAGCGATCCATAAAAGCGGGCATGACCGGCGCAAGCAAAAGATTTGCCGCTTCAACGGCTGCATTGATGCGGATACGTCCGGTAGGGGTATTGCGATACCGGTTAAGCGATTCAAGCGCGCCTTCTATGGTGTCGAAAGGCTGAAGAACAGACTGAACCAGTTCCTCGCCGGCTGCCGTAGGGGTGACGCTCTTGGTCGTGCGATTAAGCAGGCGAACCCCAAGCCGGGTTTCCAGCCCCTTCAGGGCATGACTCAGCGCTGATGCACTGACGCCTAGTTCAATTGCCGCACGGCTGAAGCTGCGATGACGTGCAATCGCCATGAAATAAATAAGATCGGCAACATCAGCTCTGCTTATTTGCATACAGAAAAGTTTTCCTTATGCGGCGTTAAAACCCGAATGCGTTGATGAAGAAATGATATACACCTTAGACCGATTAGGGCTAATCCGTTGCTGAATTTTTTTCACAAGTCCATTCATGCACGTCCACTCACTGTACACGTTGTGCTTCGTTATTCTTGAAAATCATGCGCTCTGGCTGGTAGGCCAGGGCGGAACACTCATCTAACGGAGCCGTTTATGAACTATACGCATCTTGGCCGCACCGGCCTGAAAGTCAGCCGCCTTTGTCTCGGAACCATGAATTTTGGTGACGTCACCGACGAGAAGACCAGCGCCCGCATTCTGGATGAGGCGCTTGAGGCGGGTATCAATTTCATTGATACAGCAGACGTGTATGGCACTGAACAATCTCCCGATATCCAGCAAGGCTCAGGGCTGTCCGAGGAAATTATTGGTCGCTGGCTTCAGCAGGGTGGCCGCCGTGAACGCATCGTTCTGGCGACAAAAGTCTATCAGCCTATGGGGCCAGGTCCGAACGATCGCCGGCTTTCTGCGTATCATATTCGCAAGGCCTGCGAGGACAGTTTGCGACGGCTTAAGACCGACCATATTGACGTCTATCAGATGCATCACATCGATCGTCATACGCCGTGGGAAGAGATCTGGCAGGCCATGGAACTGCTTGTTCAGCAGGGAAAGGTTCTTTATATCGGTAGCAGCAATTTCGCGGGCTGGGACATTGCGACTGCGCAGTCAGTCGCCACGGCCCGTCATTTCCTGGGCCTGGTCGCCGAGCAAAGTCTTTATAATCTGACAGCCCGCACCATTGAGCTGGAGGTCATTCCCGCATGCCGCCATTTTGGCCTGGGGTTGATCCCCTGGAGCCCGCTTGCCGGAGGGCTGCTTGGCGGCGTACTGAAAAAGATGGCAAGCGGGCGCCGTGCCAGGCCCGCGTTTGCCCGTCTAATCGAACAGTATCGTCCGCAGCTGGAAGCCTACGAGGGATTATGTAAGGACCTCGGCGAAACCCCTTCCGATGTGGCCCTGGCCTGGCTCCTGCAGAATCCTGTCGTTACCGCTCCACTGATTGGGCCTCGTACGGTCGAACAACTCCAGCAGGCGCTTCACGCAACGACAGTCACGCTATCAGACGACACCATGAGCTGTCTCGACGAAATCTGGCCCGGCCCCGGGGGAGAAGCGCCCCAGGCTTATGCCTGGTAATGACCAATTAATGAATCCTTTCTTCGTTATAGGGAGTTCCAGTTTATGAGCAAGATGATCCATGACCAGCCTTCTGCTGCCGCACCCGCTTCCCGGGACCGGCGCAATTTTCTGATCGCCGGCGCCGGTCTGGCGTTGGCCGCAACCACCCTTGGCAGGAGCGGCGCCGTGATGGCGAAACCGGCTGGTCAGGACACGCTGAACGCCCCTTCGGATGCTGCTCCCGTCCGGAAGGAAACCTTAACCACGCGTAAACTCGGCTCGCTGGAGGTTTCCAGCATGGGACTCGGGTGCCTGCCGATGGTGGGTTATTACGGCGGAGGTCCGCGCGATCGTAAAGCCATGGTTTCGCTTATCCGGGCAGCCTTCGAACAAGGTATCACGTTCTTTGATACTGCCGAGGTCTACGGCCCCCATCTCAGTGAAGAATTTGTCGGGGAAGCATTGGCCCCTGTTCGCGATCGTGTAGTGATTGCCACCAAGTTCGGTTTCGGCGTGGAAGAGGGGAAGCCAACTTCCCTAAACAGCCACCCTGACCATATCCGCCGTGCCGTAGAGGGCTCACTAAAGCGTCTGAAAACGGACCACATCGATCTTCTTTATCAGCATCGCCCCGACCCGAATGTGCCGATCGAGGATGTGGCGGAAACCGTGAAGGCGCTGATCCTGGAGGGGAAAGTGAAACACTGGGGACTGTCGGAAGCGAGTGCCAGGACAATTCGCCGCGCACATGCGGTACTCCCTGTGACTGCGGTGCAGAGTGAGTATGCCATGTGGTGGCGGGAACCAGAGACGCGAATATTTCCAACGCTCGAAGAGCTGGGTATCGGTTTCGTACCTTACTGCCCGACTGCCCGCAGCTTCCTCGCCGGAGCAGTCAATCCAAGCCAGCGGTTCGACAGCACCGATCGGCGGCATAACCTGCCACGCTTCCAGCCCGATGCCCTGGCCAAAAACATGGTGCTGCTTGAATTCGCGCAGTCGTGGGCCCGTCGCAAAAACACCACTCCGGTTCAGTTCGCGCTGGCCTGGGTAATGGCCCAGCGGCCCTGGATTGTCCCTATCCCGGGTACGACGCAATATCCGCACCTGATAGAAAACAGCGGCGCACCGCAAGTCCGGTTGACGGACAGAGAGCTACGCGAAATCGATGCGGCGCTTGCCAAAATCCCATTGCAGGGCGGTCGCGCCGATCCGTTTACCGAAAGTCAGTTTGATAAAAGTTAATACCTGCTGTCACAGGGAGACTGCAGGTGAAGTCTCCCTCTGTATTATTGCCGGGGATAAACCACATGAATGGACTAAATCATAACGCGCTTACATGCAGTGCCGTCCCCATACCGCCCTGGGAGCGTCCTCTCCAGACCGTGGAGGCCCAGCCGTACTTCAACGTTTCACAGGCGTCGCTCGTGCTCGAAGGGATCGTGTTCGATCGGAACAATAACCTGCTGTTTGTTGATGTGGCGACGGGGCGCGTGTTTAAGCTAACCCCGGAGCGGCAGCTTTCCATTGTCCTTAAGGAGAATTCATTCGGTGCTTCCGGCCTGGCGGTACACAAAGATGGACGGATCTTTATCGCCTCGGTGGGCGATATGCAGCGAGGTTCTGTTCGGGCTATCGAACCCAACGGCACCCGTGAGCAGATGATTGTTGCTCCTGATGCCGGATTTCTTGTCAACGACCTGGTCTTTGATAATTAGGGCGGATTTTATTTCACTGACAGCCGGGGAAATTCAGCCGATCCACAGGGTGGGGTGTTCTACGTTAGTCCCAATGTCGGGTCAATTCATGCCATCCTGCCTGGACTCGCGGTCGGGAACGGCATAGCGATTGACCCCGTCGGCTCTCAGATATGGGCCACAGAACACGCTAAAAACAGGCTTCATCGCGTAAGACTGTCAGACGCCACCACGGTCGCCCCGTTTGGTTCAGTTGTTACCTATCAGTTCACCGGGCCGGCGCCAGACGGGGCCCGTGTCGACAGCGAAGGCAATGTATATGTGGCCATCTCAGGCCAGGGCCGCGTCATGGTCTTCAACCGCAACGGACTGCCTATTGGGCAAATTGTGCTGCCTGACCGCGACAAAGGCCGTAACCTTAAATCGACAAGCCTGGCGATCCGCCCCGGGCATCGCGAGTTGTTTATTGTCGCTAACAGCGGGACCGAACCTGGTGGAGCGATGATTTTTCGATCGGGCGCATTCGCGCCGGCACCGTTTCCCTTTTCACATCAGTGACCGGGAATGAGTGGTCTGGGAGACCCGGCAACGCCGGGCCAGGGCAGGGTGTTAATAGTTCTGGATCGCTGAAGGTGGCGTGAGGGAAGGCGGCGTATCCGGAAGCGGGGGAATGATCCCGTCAACGGGGTGTGGCAGATAGCGAGCTTCCAGTTCCGTGATTTCGGCATCGCTAAGTGAAAAGTCCAGCGCGCTGATAGCCGTGGAAAGATGTTCTGGTTTCGTTGCGCCAATGATCGGTGCTGTGATGACGGATTTTGATAACAGCCAGGCAATTGCAACATGAGCTCTTGGCACCGCGTGCTTTTCGGCAATGCTGGCAACAACATCAATCACGGGCTTATCCAGAAGGGCTGCGTTCTCATACATTTTTAACGCAAAGGCATCGTTTTGCGTTCGTCGGGACGTGACACTCCAGTCGCGCGTTAGCCTGCCGCGTGCCATCGGACTCCAGGGGATCACCCCAACGCCTTGGTCTTCACACAGGGGCAGCATCTCGCGCTCTTCTTCCCGGTAAAGCAGGTTGTATTGCGGTTGCATCGTGATAAATCGGGTCCAACCGTTACGCTCAGCGGTATGCTGCATTTTTGCAAAGCGCCAGGCTTCCATAGAAGATGCGCCGATATAACGCGCTTTTCCTGCTTTAACGACGTCATGCAGAGCCTCCATGGTCTCTTCAACAGGCGTGGAGTAGTCAAAGCGATGAATCTGAAAGAGATCCACATAATCCATGCCTAAGCGCATCAGGCTATCGTCAATAGACTTAAAAATGGCCTTGCGGGAGAGAAACCCGGTATTGGGTGAGTTGCGCCACGGAAAGAAGGTCTTTGTCGCTACAACGATCTCGTCGCGTCTGGCCATCTCTCTCAGCGCTTTTCCTGTAATTTCTTCTGAACTACCGCCCGAGTAGATATTCGCGGTATCAAAAAAATTAATGCCGGCTTCAAGCGCCTGACGAATGAGCGGTCGTGACGCCTTTTCATCCAGGGACCAGGGTTGAGGCAAACGTTCAGGTTCGCCATAACTCATACAACCGAGACAAAGACGGGAGACTTTCAATCCGCTACGACCCAGATTCACATACTTCATTCGGTGTTCCTTCTTTTATTGCCAGCAATTATGTATGTGACAGGGTATTGCACTGGTATGAAGGGAACCAGCATGCGCCATTGAATGGTGTTATGAGTTTTTTTCACAAGTAGACAACATTCTCATACGCAAGCCTAGGCCCAAAGTCGGTATAGCGTTCGCGGATAATATTGAGTGCGTACCGGGCAAGACCATCAGGTAGCTGGTTATTGCTGGGTTATCCACGACGGCGGTTAGGCATACTCAGTGGGCCTGATTGATTGTAACGCGAGAGAAGGCGTCGGCACTGGCGATCCGGAATACCCAGGCGCTGCGCGGCCATCTGAGTGGTCAGACGCCGGTCGACAACGTCATGAATGATTTAGAGTCGGTTAACTTCATCCAAAGTAAAAATGCCGGTGCATGATCCGTCATCAGAATCCTTTGATTGGGAAACTATCTTTAAAAGCAGTGATCGCTGTGGTGAGACTGTAGCGCGGACATGTCTATTTGGTCAGAGACGGACATCTCAAGTTAGCTACTACAACATGAGTACGCATAATGTATATTATGTTAAATGCAATGTCGTACTCAATAACGTCATCTTTGATAGCTGCCTCTTCCCACATCAACACTATGACCGTCATTCCTTTCATGCACGTGAATGCTGCGCTATAAGGCAAAATGTTCGAGGTGATAAATCAAGCATGGCTTTTAACAATCACTTCGCCCACTACAGCCTGTTCTCCTACAGTAAAAGCCAGGGAAATTCATTCAGCCACACCTGCTGCTTGTACTGTCCGGCATATCTTACTGCTGTTGCATTTTCTGACCGAACGCGTCACGGGATGCCAGATGAAATGCTCATTTGATAGCGCGCCGCCTGCAGTGTGTATCAACCGGGCTTGATCAGCCACAGACGTGATTATCAAAAAGATGCCAGCTTCGTTTTCCGCACTCAAATGGCGAGTGCCATCGCGACCATAAACAGAACCGCCAGCTGAAGTTGAATGGTGTACTGAAGCCCAACGCAGCCGGCTTCCATGTTGACAGGCTCTGCCTCACCTCCCCCTTCCCTTGTATCTGGTGATTAGCTACCACCAGGGAGCACCTGACTACAACATATCGCAATTCCGTTCATCGCCGAAAAAGCATAAATGCTCTCTCGGGCATTTATGCTTTTATATCGCGGTCAGAAAGATTTGTTATGTTTCATCTATGAATGATACTCGAGCCACTATTCATCCAGCTGAACTGCTTATACTTTTACAGATGAATACAACACACAGTGGATTAGCTTTCACGCTTTGCCATCATCAATGCCAGATCAACGAGACGATTAGAGAATCCCCATTCATTGTCGTACCACGCCAGAATTTTGACCATATTACCGCCAATCACCAGCGTTGATAGACCGTCGATAATCGACGAGCGTGGGTCTCCCTGGTAATCGCTGGAGACGAGCGGTTCATCGCTATAACCCAGGATCCCTTTCAGAGGTCCCGCTGCGGCGGCTTCGCGAAAAGCATTGTTCACCTCTTCGACCGTCACATCTCGCTCAAGCGTGACGGTGAGGTCAACAATGGACACCACTGGCACAGGGACGCGTAGCGAGTATCCCGTTAAACGCCCATCCAGCTCAGGAATAACTTTACCCAGAGCCTTCGCTGCGCCGCTGGAGTAAGGCACAATCGACAATGCGGCGGCGCGAGCCCCGCGCAGATCTTTTTCCGGCTGATCGTGCAGCGCCTGGCTGTTGGTGTAGGCATGGGTGGTGTTCATCAGACCATGCTTAATACCGAAATGCTGGTGCAGGACCTGTGCAGCAGGTGCAAGACCATTGGTGGTGCAGCTTCCGTTGCTGATCACGTAGTGTTTATCCGGGGAGTAAAGGCTCTCATTAACGCCCATCACAATGGTTAAATCATCGTTTTTACCCGGGGCAGAGATAATCACGCGCTTGGCGCCACCGCTGTGGATATGTACAGCAGCCTTTTCACGGTCCGTGAATAATCCTGTAGCCTCAATAACGATGTCGACTTCACACTGACGCCACGGAATACTGGCCGGGTTGCGTTCACTGAATACGGTAATGGGTTTACCATCAACAACAAGCCCCCCTTCACCCGCGGTGACCTCTGCATCCAGCTTACCGAGAAGCGAGTCGTATTTCAGCAGATGCGCCAGCGTTTTGCTGTCCGTCAAATCGTTGATTGCCACAATTTGAATATCCGGATTATTCAGTGCTGCGCGCAGTACATTGCGTCCGATCCGGCCAAAACCGTTAATACCGACCTTTACCATAATTAACTCCTTATCGATTATCGCTGGAGTCAGAGTAGGACGGACGGGTTATGGCGTAAATGACAAAAAAGGATCACTTTACGCCATTTTGCGACAGTGAAATCGTTGACGATATTCACCTGGAGTGAGGTTAAGCTGTTTCTCAAACAAGCGTCGCAGGTTAATACTGCTGCCAAATCCCGTTTGCTCGGCGATACGATCCAGCGTCTCGTGAGTCTGCTCCAAACGCTGCCGCGCGGCGGCCAGGCGGGCTTCCGCGACGTACCGCGCTGGCGAAGCGCCGGTTTCCCGGGTAAAGACGCGGGTGAAATTTCGCGGACTCATGGCGACTTTTTCCGCCAGCTTATCTACGCTGAGGTCGGCGGTGAGGTTTTCGAGCAACCACGCCAGCAGATCGTTAATCGGGCCCTGGGTGGCGGTCTGCTGAAGGTTATAGCGGCTAAACTGCAGCTGGCCTCCCGGGCGACGCAGATACATGACGAAGTCCTGGGCGATATCGCGCGCCAGGCTGAAGCCATAGTCTTCTTCAACCAGCGCCAGCGTAAGATCAAAGCCGGAACTGACCCCGCCAGAGGTCCAGATATGTTCGTCCTGAATATAGAGCGGCCCGCCCTCGACGCGGATCTGCGGGAATTCCGCCTGCATGGTTTCCAGCAGCTTCCAGTGGGTAGTGGCCCGTCTGCCGTCCAGCAGTCCGGTTTGCGCCAGCAGCATCGCACCGCCGCAAATGGAGACTATGCGGCGGGCATGGGGAGCGGCAAGGCGCAACCAGTCAACCACTGCCATCCCCTCCTGCGGGTTTTGACCTCTGCCGGTAATCATGATGGTATCGAGGGGCTCGCGAGGGTCAATCTCATGCAGACGATGGTCGGCCAGCAGATTTAAACCTGACTGACCATGGATAACCTGATGCGGTTGAGTTGTCGCTAGCTTGACCTGGTAGCAGATTTCCCGGGCACCTTCCGGGTGCAGGCGGTTGGCCTGCATCAGAATGTCAGCAATACCGGCGGATTCAAACAGCATGCCGCCATCGGGTACAATAATAAGTATCTTTTTCATGTCCTGAAAAGTAATCTTTTTACAGAATAAGTCAACAAAAGGATGTAAAAACCTGAAGGCTCGGAAAGAGTGGTTTCATACGTGCCTTCAGTTTCAGGGAGATGAACGTTAAACAGGTAGATTTTGCCTCACAGTACAGGCAGCATCACTTTGACAGGACATCACGAAGGTAGAATCTCAATCGTGGCTGCCCTGGCGCGTATCCCTGTCATTGCGGAAACATAGCTGCTGCCGGAGTACTTTTTCAGGTAAGCCTGATCAATTTTACTTTCAAGCTCAGGGTCCGAGGGTTTTGCGAACAGTACGTCGAATTCCTGTCCGATAGCCAGTATCTTACCTGCCTGCTGGGACAATGCAGCCTGATACCATTTTGAACGGATACCACTATAGGCTCGGACGAAAAGTCGGTTGTCCACCTTCACTTCCCATATCCATGTCGGCGTACCGGTCGTATTCATATCGGGATGATACGGTGCGATTTTCAGGTCGTCGGCCGCATCTATTCTTGTTAATACTTCAGGGTTCCAGTACATATACCTCTCCTCTTTCATATGCGGTTGCTTTTTTCTGTCGCAGGATTAACTCGATAATATTCGGAAATTAATATCGCATCAGGAATTAGTGCCAGCTTTATCAGTAACAATAGAATACCCAACACCCCATGCTAAGAGAGCAGTATCTGTCGTTTGTCCCACAGACACTGCATCTGAAAACACCGGACGGTGCTATGGCTTATTTATTAAGATTTTTGTTGAAAAATGCAGTGATGTTATCGAACGGGATCTTGTCCATACGATCATATAAATCAACATGGGTAGCATTTTTTACAATCAGCAGCTCTTTTGGCTGATTTGCCGCTTCATAAGCCGTTTTGGAGAAGTAAAGCGAATGCGCCTTTTCACCATGGATGAACAGGATCGGGCGCGGAGAAATTTCCTTAATATAGGTCATGAGCGGGAAATTCATAAAGGCCATCGGCGTTGTCACGGACCATGAATTGCCAGAGTTGACGGCTCGGGGATGATAGCCGCGTTTAGTCATGTAGTAGTCCGCATAGTCCACGAGGAACTGTGCTTCACCGCCCTTCAGTTTATTATAGGCTGGCTGGTATGCCGGTTTGCCGTTTGCTGCATCTTCCCAGCGTTGAAGACTCATCTTCTCCAGCGCCTGCTCGCGTTGCTCCGGTGTTACGCTGTCATTGTAGCCTTTTGACATTACGCGGCTCATATCATACATGGTGCTGGCAACGACCGCTTTTACGCGCTTATCCACGGCAACAGCGTTCAGGGCAATCCCCCCCATGCCGCAGATACCGATGACACCGATACGTTCACGATCCACATAAGGTTGTAGTCCCATAAAATCGACTGCAGCCATAAAGTCTTCGGTATTGATATCGGGTGAAGCAATATTGCGGGGTTCACCACTGCTTTCACCGGTATAAGACGGATCAAATGCCAGCGTCACGAATCCGCGCTCTGCTAAAGTCTGAGCATAGAGACCCGAGGCCTGCTCTTTTACCGCGCCAAAAGGCCCGGAAATAACAAGCGCAGCAAGCTTCTTGTTCCCGCGATCTTTTGGAAGATACACATCTGCGGCCAGCGTAATGCCGTAACGGTTTTTAAAAGTAACTTTTTGATGATCCACTTTTTCGCTCCTTGGGAAAGTTTTATCCCACGTCTGAACCAGACGGCCTGAAGAATCTGCTGTGCCTGGTGCAGGCTGGGCCACCGCAACTTCTGTTGAAATCAGAGCCATCGCCCCGGCAAGGAGTGCGCCATTAAAAAAGCGCGTCGAAGATATTAGCGTCATGATATTAAAACCTTTCATTGGATATTGAGGGACCTATTTCAGACAACATGCATGAGTATTTCAGTTACAACTTTCGGCCGGTAATCACTGGCGATACCAAACGCTTTGACATTGATCTGGACGTTCTCAACGATAGCGGGCAGATCTGCTTCCTTGATGTTCAGCTGTTCAAGACGTGTTGGCGTACCAATTTCTTCAAACCACTTCTCAAGCGCAGCGATGCCGTCGTGGCAGTTAAAAAATGGCTTAAACCTGAACGGGTTAAATTTGCTCGCGGTGAACCCTGATTTCAGGACACTGCCTCATTTCAGAGTTATTATTTTGAATGTCTTTAATAAAAGGTGTTATTAAAATACTCTGCATTATTTGCCTGATCCTCTGAACCTAATCTCAAAGCGTGTATTTCAGTTTTCATAGCTGCTAAGTTGATAACCTCAAAAGAGGTCAAAAGTGTGGGGCATTACAGAATGATTCCTGACAAATCGGTTGAAATACTGCTGGGTGAGCTATCGAGGGATATTGCACAGCGCACACCCGGCACCGACGATTTCCCTACCGCCGTAGAAGGGCTCGAATTGTTTCGCCGAAACGAACCCGCTCCCCCGGTAAGCTGCCTGGTCCCTCCCAGTATCGTTCTGGTGGCCGATGGCGCGAAGATCATGTGGGTTGGGGGTGAACCTTATGAATATAATGCGGAAAAATTCCTGATTACCTCTCTTGACCTGCCGGCCAGTTCGGAAATATTGCAGGCTTCGACATCCCAGCCCTGCGTCGGCGTAGCCTATAAGCTTGACCAGCGCGTGCTAATGGAATTAATTGCCCAGGGAAGCCTGCCGCCGGTCAAAAAACGAGACGCGGGAACGAGTGTCGGGATAGGTACTATTACCGATGCTTTGCTGGAGCCTTTCTGCCGTCTGCTTTCTTTGCTTGACGAACCTGAAGCCATTCCTGTTCTCGGGCCGCTGATCCAAAGAGAGATACACTACCGGCTTTTGATGAGCGATCAGTCCGATCATCTCAGACAGATTGCAGCAGTCGACGGCCATGGCTACCGTATCGGTAAAGCTATCGACTGGTTAAAGACCAATATTGCATCACCTTTACGCGTCGAGGAACTGGCAAGTCGGGTGCAAATGAGCACGCCCTCTTTCCACCACCATTTCAGGCAGCTTGCGGGGATGAGCCCGCTACGGTATCAGAAATGGCTGCGCCTCAATGAAGCCAGGCGACTGATGCTGAATGAACATTACGATGTCACCACAGCAGCCTATGCGGTCGGTTACGAAAGCCTGTCCCATTTCAGCCGGGAATATACGCGGATGTTCGGGGAATCGCCCAAGAGGGATATTACTGAACTGAGAAAGTCAGCGGGTAAGCTTTAATCAATTCTGGACCGCCTGTACCATGCCTGGTCTTCGATATCCCCCGGCACGTGAGTCGAATACCCGGAACTTTATCCCCGCCCTGAGGGACGGGGTTTTACGACGCGCTGGTTAGTGACAACGTCACAGCAGCGCACTAAAGATGCTCCTCTTCATCCAGAGAGATCACCTGAATGCCAGCATTACGATACGCCTGAACGTCATCAGGCAGACGATCCACCACTACGGTGTCAATGCGATCTGCTGCGGTAAATTGGGCAAGCGAGGTGTTATTCAGCTTGCTATAGTCGCAGACAATAATCACCTGACTGGCGTGTTCCACCATGCCTCGTTTCGTTTCTGCCAGCATGATATCGGCCACGCAGGCGCCGTGTTTCAGCGACAGCGAATTGGTGCCCATAAATGCTTTATCGACGTTCAGCGTGTCGAGTATGGAACGCCCGTTAATTGCCACCACGCAGTGGTATCCCTTCTTGACGATCCCACCCAGCAGAATAGTTTGAATCGAGGCGCTGGCCTCAAGCTCCCGGGCGATTTGGTAATCATTGGTGACCACCGTGACGTTCTGTCTGTCGCGAATATTACGCGCAATATGCAGCGTCGTGGTACCGGTATCCAGCACGATAATGTCGCCATCCTCAACCAGCGCCGCCGCGCGCTGGCCGATCCGCTCTTTCGCGCTGAGATTGACAATTTCGCGATCGTCCGACGCCTGTTCAAAGCTTGCCCGGGTACGAAGAACGGCTCCGCCGTGGGTTCGGGTCAGCAGCCCCTCCTCTTCCAGCTGGCGGAGATCGGCACGAATGGTGGCGCCCGATACATTAAAGACGTCACACATCTCAGAAACAGCAACTTTGCGTTTTTCCCTGAGAATACCGAGTAACTTCTCCTGTCTTTCTTCTGCAAACATTCTGCCTCTCTCTTTTTTACGGCACGTTACGGCTTACCTTTGCGTATCAGTCGGGTCCTACGCTGAGCGCATCCAGCCTGTCGTATAAGGCAGCGGATTGCCGGTACAGCGTATCAAAAAGCTCGCAGCAGGCGTGGTAATAATCCCGCAGACGGGGATCCGGTGAGATCAGTTTGTCGAACTGCACCGTTTGCCGCACGCCGCTGGCAAAATCGGCGTACAACCCTACGCCAACCCCGGCGATAATACCGCATCCGGTGACGCCATTCTCCTGATTACGCGTAGATAATATCGGCAGATTGTACGCCGCGGCTTTGATTTCAAGCCACAGCGAGCTGCGCGCGCCGCCGCCGGAAGCGATCATTTGTTGCGGATACTGCCCGCACTTCTGCAGCTGCCGAAGATTGCGCCAGGATGCAAAGGCCACCCCTTCCAGAACTGCGCGGAATAAATGACCGCGGCGATGCTTGCGCTGCAGGCCAAAAAACTGTGCCCGCGAGTTCGTGTGTTCGGCCAGACGTTCTCCCGTCAGATAGGGAAGAAACAGCAGCCCTTCTCCCCCCGCCGGCACCGCCGCCGCTTCCTGTAAAAGCTGTGGATGCGTAATCTGGTTATCGGCAAGTGCCAGCCGCGCCCAGCGAACGGCATCGCCGCCGGCGTCGAGGATCGTAAATCCGCCCCAGGCCGCGTTGGCAAGATGTAGATTATTAACCAGCGGATGGTGTAACGGCCGCGGCGACACCACCGTCATCAGCGTCGACGTGCCGGTTGAATCAGACGCCATCCCCGGTTCATACACACCCGAGCCCAGCAGAGAGGCCGCCATATCCGACGTCCCGGCAACCACCGGGATACCCGCCGGCAGGCCCGTCAGGTCGGCTGCGCGCTGCGTCACCTGGCCGATTATGTCGCTGGAAAGTTTAAGCTCCGGGAGCTGATCGACCCGCAGACCAAACGTTTCGCAGGCTTGCGAAGACCAGCTACGGGTTTCGCTGTCCATCAGGAAATAGCACGACGCTTCGCTATAATCGGTCGCCATGGCACCGGTCAGCATGAAATTAATATAGTCCTTCGGCATTAATACTTTGGCGAGCTGCGACCAGCGATCCGGATGATTTTCGCGCCACCAGGCTAACTTGAAAGCGGGCCATGCTGCCGCAGGCGGATTATTCAAATGCGCCAGCCACTTTTCCCAACCTTCGCGCGCGTTAAAGGCGTCAACTTGCGGCTGGCTGCGCTTATCATTCCACAGCAACGCCCTATCCTCCACCAGCTCGCCACGGTCGTCCAGAAGGACGGTGCCATGCATCTGTCCGCAAGCACCAATAACCGCAATCTGCGCTGCCGTTTCTGGATAGCGATAAAGCACCTCGCGTATACAGTCGCAGGCGGCCTGCCACCATAAAGACGGGGCCTGTTCTGACCAACCTGCACGCGGCGTGGTTTGCTCATACTCTCTTTGCGCAAAGCCGATCATCGCGCCGTCAATGCGCACAATAGCGGCGCGGGTACTGCCAGTGCCAACATCAATCGTGAGTATTTTATCTTTCATCACTAACTCCGGTGACGTCTTAAGGCGGGCCACCAGGCCCGCGGTCTCTCAGTTTAATCGGCGTTCAGCTCGGGAAAACGTTCCGGGTGCTGCTCCAGTTCAGCCAGCACCTTGGTTACCGCGCCATGGCTCATGCCAAAGCGGCGCACGCCAAGCTGGTACAGCGCACGCACCGTGGCCAGATCGCGAATGCCCCCGGCGCCTTTGATATCGATTCGGCCTTTAAGCTGGTCGGCGATGATGCTGACTTTTTCCACCGTGGCGCCGGTGGGCGCCCAGCCGGTAGAGGTTTTGACCCACTTCATCCCCACCTCTACGGCAATTTCGCACACGCGACGAATCTGCTCCTCATTAAGATAGTGCGTTTCAAGGATCACTTTGGCCGGTACCGGGGCGGCGGCTTCCACCACGCGGCGCAAATCTTCGCGCACATAGTCATAATCGCCGGAGAGCACTTTGCCGATATTCACGACCATATCCACTTCCCGAGCGCCGTCGGCAATCAGCTGCCGCACTTCCTGAACCTTGGTATCGGTGGTATGCCCACCGCCGGGAAAGCCGACCGGACCGCCAATCATCACCTCTCCCGTACCCTGCTGCGGCAGCAACGTACTGAGAAAGCGCGTCCAGCAAGGCAGTACGTGGACGGAAATAATGTTGTATCTGGCAGCCAGCTCGGCGCAGGCGCGAACATCCGCTTCGGTACTGGTGGCCTGAACTGCGCTCAGATCAACTAAACGTGCAAAACGACGGGTTGTTTCATTCATGGTCTTATCCTGTCCTTTGTTTTTAATTGCTTTCATTTAATGCTGATATTTGGCTTAAATCCATTTAAAAACGCATTAAATGAAAATAACGTGATCAAATTAGCATTTTTTTATTTTCATTTGTTTTTAATTAGCAGCAGGAAATAAGCGTTAACCTTGCAGAGCAGGCGTAATCGGGCATAAATGGGCGCAAAAGCAATCTTGCATTTATTTTTGTTTGTTTTTGTTTATGCCTGAATCACGGGCGAAATAGCGCAAACCGCTGACGGAAGTGAAGCGAAATGCGTGCGCTATCACAGTGTTCGGCTGCGGATAGCTTGCCTTCGTGGGACATTCCCGAGGTCTCAACGCTCTGCGCAAGGGAAAGGTAATCTGATTATGTACTTCAGGAGAGAGCTATGTTGCCGCTGGAACGTCATCGTTTGATTGTTGAACTGCTGGGCCAACACGGCGTCATGCGGGTAAATGAGATTGCGCAAGCGACTCGGGTCTCCAGGGAAACGATTCGCCGCGATCTGAGCGAGCTGGAACGCAAAGGGATCTTAACCCGAAGCCACGGTGGAGCGCTGGCGGCGGAAAATCCGCTGCCGGCGACCCGGGCGGCGGCATCCGCCCTGCCAGTTGAAGATAGCCAGGGAAGCTTTCAGCACAGAACGCTGCTGCACAGCGAAGGCAAAATGCGCGTGGCCCGTAAAGCACTGCAGTTTCTCCAACCGGGACAGACCATTGTCCTGGACGGGAGTAGCACCAGCTGGTTTTTGGCCCGGCAGATGCCGGAGATGGCGTTAACGGTGATTACGCCCTCCATTCGCATCTTACAAACTCTGATGAGCCGACGCTCGTTGCATCTCGTCGGGCTGGGGGGCGATTTCTCCCCGACCGAAGAGTCGTTCTTCGGGGAAACCGCCTCACGAACGCTACGCGAATATGCCATTGATACGCTCTTTTTCTCCTGCCAGGGGCTGGAGCGCGATAGCGGCTTGTATGCGGGTACGCAAGCCCACGCCGCCCTGCTGAAACAGATGCTGCTGGCCGCCCGTCAGACTGTGGCTTTGGTCGACGGCAGCAAGCTGGGGCGAACAGGCGTCGCGCGTATCGGCGGACTGGGCGAGCTGGACTGTCTGGTGACTGAAAGGTTTGTCGATCCGCTGCTGGAAAAAGAGATGACCTGGCATAACGTCAGCCTGCAAATCGCCTGAGTACGCCGTCATGACGTGACGGTTAATACGCGCAATGTCGAAACGCTGCTTACCGCGGCAGGGCCAGACTTTGCCTGAATTCAGCCACCACCGGAATAAATGAGGCCTTATGCGTTATTACCTTTCTCCCTCGCTGATGTGTATGGACATGATGAAGCTGACGGAACAGCTGCGCTTTCTAAACAGCAAAGCCGACAGGCTGCATGTCGACATCATGGACGGCCACTATGTCAAAAATCTGGCGTTGTCGGCCAGCTTTGTGGCGCAGATCCGTCCCTACACCTCGCTTCCTATCGATGTCCATCTGATGGTCGAAGCGCCCGCTTCGTTTATACCGGCGCTGTTAGACGCCGGCGCAGACGCCTTCTCACTGCATCCGGAGACCATCTGCCGCGAAGCGTTCCGGGTTATCAATATGCTTCGTCAGGCGGGGAAAGAGGTGGGAATGGTGCTCAATCCCGCCACACCGGTTGAGAGCATCCAGCACTATCTGCATCTGCTCGATAAGGTGACGGTGATGACCGTCGACCCAGGCTATGCCGGTCAGCCGTTTATTCCTGAAATGCTCGCCAAAATTACGCAGCTTCATCAGCTCAAAGAGACCGGCAGCCTCCGCTTCTTGCTGGAAGTCGATGGCTCCTGTAACCGCAACACCTACCGCGCGCTGCTGGGCGCCGGCGCACAGATATTAGTGATGGGCAGCAGCGGTTTATTCCGCGCTGATATGCCGCTCGAGCTGGCCTGGGAAACCATGTCCCGCGAACTGTCCGCCGCGCTGCACTCCCCCGAGCTGGTATAGAGGAGCGAATGATGTCAGGAAAAGTCTGTGTTTTTGGTTCATTCAATTTCGACATGGTCGCCAGGGTGGATCGCTTTCCGGTACCAGGTGAGTCGTTAGTGGCCTGCGGAAGTATGACCAGCGCCGGAGGTAAAGGGGCGAACCAGGCCACCGCCGCGCTAAAAGCGGGAGCAAATGTCCACTATATCGGCAAGATTGGCAATGACACCTTCGGCCATTTTGCCCGCCGTCATCTGAAAGGCGTGGGCTTCAATGCTGTGACGCTGCTGGTCGCCGAAGAGATCCCCACCGGCAATGCGCTGATTTATGTCGCCGGTAACGATGCCGAAAACATGATTGCCGTCGATCCCGGCGCGAATATGACGGTGACCGATGATGAAATCGCCGGCTGCATTCCCGCTATCGGCTGCGCGGATGTGGTTCTGGTTCAGCTGGAGAACAATCTTTCTGCTATTGAACAGGTCATAGACGCCGGCAAACAAGCCGGGGCCCTGGTAATACTTAATCCCGCGCCCTGGCAGCCCGTTGAGCACGCCCTTCTACGCAAAGTGGATTTACTTACACCGAACGCCACGGAGGCCGGGTTAATGACCGGACGCCGGGTTGACAGTCTGACGGCCGCGGCTGAGGCCGCCGACGTGTTACATGCTCAGGGCGCGCGCAACGTCATTATCACTCTCGGCGCCAGCGGCGCCCTGCTGAGCGAGCATGGGGTGAAATCCCCTATTCCCTGCTTTCCTTCTCACCCCCGAGACACTACCGGTGCGGGCGATGCCTTCAACGGCGCGCTGGCGGCGCGGCTGGCCTGCGGGGAACCGCTACAGGCCGCAGCCCGATTCGCGGCGGCCTATGCCGCCGTCAGTGTCGAAAAGCAAGGCGCCTCATCTTTACCTGAGTACCTGGAGGCACAGGAACGGCTTCTCCGTGCCGCCGCTGATTATGAAATGGCATAAACCCTACTGTATAAAAAACATTAAGAGGATAGCTCAATGAGTACGCTAATCACGGATAAGGTCGATAACGCAGCGGTCCAAAAAGAAAAACTGGACACCAGTGCGTATTTACCCCATACCCCCTGGCTGCAATTTTTACTGGTCTGTTGCCTGTTTGCGCTATGGGGGATGGCGGGCAACCTGAATGATATTTTGATCGCCCAGTTTAAAAAGGGCTTCGATTTAACGGATACCCAGACAGCGCTGGTGCAGTCGATTTTTTTCCTCGGCTACTTTTTTGTCGCCCTGCCCGCGGCGGCGCTGATTAAGCGTTTTTCCTATAAAGCGGCGATTATTATTGGGCTGTGCCTGTACGCCCTCGGCTGCTTCCTGTTCGTTCCGGCCGCACAGATCATGACCTACGGCGCATTCCTCGCCTGCCTCGGAGTGATCGCCTGCGGACTCTCTTTTCTGGAAACGTCGGCAAACACCTACTCCAGCCTGCTGGGTCCGATTCAATCCTCCACCCAGCGTATTAACTTTTCGCAGATCTTCAACTCGCTGGGCGTGATCTCCGGCGTATTAATTGGCCAGCTGATGGTCTTTGGCGAAAACGATCCGAGTCATGAACAACTGCTGGCGATGCCCGCCGCCGCTGCAGACGTTGCACGCCATCAGATGGTTGGTCAGGTGGTCGGGCCCTATCTGATTATCGGCTCCGTACTGGTGGTGCTGGCGCTGGTGTTCGTGTTTATTAAATTCCCGTCGTGCAAGGGCGCGCCCGCTCAACAACAGCAACTCCCGACGGAAAGCATGGGGCCAACGCTGAAACGCCTGTTTGCTATCCCGCGCTTTCGCCTCGGGATCCTGTCGCAGTTTTTGTACGTCGGCGCCCAGGTTGGCGTATGGAGCTTCACGATTCGCTTTGTGCAGCTCGTGCAGCAAGGCACCAGCGAGCACTCCGCGACTTACTGGCTGCTGGCTTCTCTGGTGATTTACGCCGTGGGAAAAACCGTGGCCACCTGGTTGATGAACCGTCTGAATCCGGCGATGCTGCTCGGAACGTTTGCCCTGGCCGCCACCGCCCTGTTACTGATTGCCGTTTTCAGCGGTTCAATGCTGGCGGTCTATGCGCTCATTCTGGTCAGCTTCTGTATGGCGCCATGCTGGCCGACGAACTTTGGTCTGGTGATCAAAGGGATGGGGAAAGATACCCAGACCGCAGGCTCGATCGTGGTGATGTCGATTATCGGCGGGGCCGTAATTCCTCTGGTGATGGGCATTATCTCGGATATGAACGGCGGCAATATGCAAATCGCCTTTATCGCTCCGCTCCTGTGCTTTGTGTATGTCGCTTTCTACGGCTTCTGGTGCGTGCGTAAGGGGGTATAACATGCGCGAACTTATCAACACGATTGCTCATATTGGCTATCAGGTCAGTGACTTAACGCGTTCGCTTGCCTTCTATGAACCGCTGGGCTTTCAGCGCCAGCAGCGGTTTAGCAAGCCATCGCCACAGGGCACTATTGAAGTTGCGTTCCTGGAAATGGCGGGCGCCGTCCTCGAGCTGTATCAGCTTCCCGCTGGAACGCCCTTTGACGCCCCTCGCTGCGGTATCGATCATCTGGCGCTGGAAGTCAGCGACCTGGATGCGGTGCAGCAGCGGCTGGCGGCGCTCGGTTATCCGCTCGATGAAGGGCCGATAGAAGAAGACAACGTGCGCTTCCTGCTTATTCGCGGCCCCGATGGCGAACGGCTCGAGTTCGATGCCTGTAAACGCTAAGCGGCAGGGCTGACCCCTTCACTCTTTTAGGCCCGGTTAATACGGGTCTAAAAGATAGCGTCCTCTGGCATTATTCACGTCGGTTTGATTCGCGGATATCTCTCCCCCACCCGGTCTCTCCTGCCCATTGTGCAATGTTACAAAATTGCTTCTGTTTTGTTGATTTTCTATTGTGAGCCATTCGGCAATTTCCTCTCCTGAATTTCCCCAGACTACTCCTACTCAATACGCGATATCAGGAGAGACACATGAACAGCACCTCCGCCGACTTCCAGAATCTGTACCAGGCCCTGAGCCACAGCGCCGCCCGCAGCCCGGATGCCCTGGCGCTGGCGTTTGAGGATCGGCGCTATCTGTACCGCGATTTTCATCTGCGGGTACAGCGGGCGATGGCGCAGCTTGATCGCGGCTGGTCGCTGCGCAAAGGCGACCGTATTCTGCTGGCCTGGGGCAATCACCCCGCTTTTTGCGAAGTCCTTTTTGCCGCGCTGGGTTTGGGCATCGAAGTGGTGCCTTTCAGCACCAAGCTTAAGCAGGCCGAAAGCGAGGCGCTGGTAGGCCATATCGCTCCCCAGGTTGTCCTGTTCGATGCGACCGTACAGGACTGGCTGAAAAACACCCCTGACGCGCGTGCGGTTTCACTCAGCGAATGGCAGGCGCTCTGCCTTCCCGAACCGCTGACCCGCCCGCCGGTCCCGGTTAACCGCGACGATACGGCGGTGATGATGTTCACCTCCGGCACCACCGGAGAGCCTAAAGGGGCGATTATCACCCACAATAACCTGCTCTGCGCGATTGACGCCTATACGCAAAAACTGAATCTCACCGCCGCGGATAGCACCATTCTGGCGGTGCCTATCTATCACATCACCGGCCTGTCGGCGCTGCTGGCGCTGTTTATTAGCCTCGGCGCGAGCATCTGGCTGCAGCATCGGTTCAATGCCCCGCAGGTGATCACCACCCTGCGCGAGCAGAACATTACCTTTCTGCACGGCTCGCCCACCATTTTTATCCTTCTTTGTCAGGCTGCGCGTGAGCAGAGCGCCAGCCATCCCGGCGATTTTCCGGCATTGCGCACGATTGCCTGCGGCGCGGGCCACCTGAGCGATGGACTGATCAAGGAGTTAAAAACCCTGTTCCCGCATACCGCGATTCAGCCGATCTACGGCCTCACCGAAACGACCTCGCCTGCGACGATTTTTCCGGGCGACGTCTGGGGCAGCGATAAATGCGGCAGTTCAGGTCAGGCGATCCCGGGTCTCGCCATTACCATCCGCAACGATCGCCAGCAGCCCCTCCCCGCCGGACAAATCGGCCATATCTGGCTAAAAGGCGATGTGGTGATCCGCGAATACTGGCAGCACAGCGAGCGACGCCCGAGCTGCGATGCGCAGGGCTGGTTTTGTACCGGCGATCTGGGCTATCTCGACGACGAAGGCTGGCTGTACATCAAAGACCGCAGCAAGGACATGATCAATCGCGGCGGCGAGAAAATTTACTCACTGGAGCTGGAAAACATTCTCTCTACCTATCGGGGAGTACGGGAAGTTGCCGTCATCCCGACCCCCAGCCCGGTCTACGGCGAAGAGCCCGTGGCGTTTATCGTGCCGGATGGCCAGCATCACCTGACCAGCGAAGAGATCCTCGACTGGCTGAAGGTCAAAATCGCCCGTTTTAAGCTACCGGCGCGCATTATTTTCACCCGTGCTTTACCGCGTACCCACAACGGCAAAGTGAGCAAACAGCAGCTCAAAACGCGTCTCGCAGAATCCATCATCACGCTATCAACGGAGGATAAAAAGTGAGCAGCAAATTTATCGACGCCCATGAGGCGGCGCGGTGGGTCGCCAGCGGCGACACCGTCTGCACCGTCGGGATGACGCTTATCGGCGCGGCGGAGTCCATTTTAAGCGCCATCGAAGCGCGCTTTCTGACCACGGGCGAACCGCGTGACCTGACGCTACTGCATGCCGCGGGGCAAAGCGATCGCCAGCGCGGTATCCAGCACTTTGCCCATCCGGGTATGGTGACCCGCCTTATCGGTTCGCACTGGGGCCTGGCGCCGCGCTGGATGGCGATGATCAACAACAACGAAGTGGAAGCCTGGTGCCTGCCGCAGGGGCAGATCGTTCATCTCTATAGCGCGATGGCCGCCGGACTGCCGGGGCGGCTTTCTCCCGTCGGTCTCGGTACCTTTGTCGATCCGCGCATAGAGGGCGGAAGGATGAACGCCCGCACCCGCGAACGACCCAATCTGATCGAGCACGTCACGTTTCGCGGCGACGAATATCTGTTTTATCCGGCTCTTCCTCTGGACGTGGTCATTGTGCGCGGCACCCATGCTGATGAAGACGGCAACCTCACGACCGATGAAGAGGTGATGAAGCTGGAAGTCCTGCACGCCGTTCTCGCCGCCAGACGCTACGGGGCGAAGGTGCTGGCGCAGGTGAAATATCGCGTAGCGAAAGGCTCGCTGCATCCGAAAAGCATCACCGTTCCCGGCAACCTGATCGACGCCATTGTGGTGT
Organism: Klebsiella sp. P1927; assembly: GCF_018204675.1. NCBI lineage: Bacteria > Pseudomonadati > Pseudomonadota > Gammaproteobacteria > Enterobacterales > Enterobacteriaceae > Klebsiella > Klebsiella sp. P1927. The sequence goes on from NZ_CP073377.1 coordinate 2,403,604, forward strand.
GCGAAGAGCCGCAGACGGATCACCGCCAGACTTCAAGCTGGGCCTTCGACCCAGCGCTGTGCGGCGATATCCAGCTGCCCGCCGCGCAAAATGCGCCGCTGCCGCTGGACCTGCGCAAGCTTATCGGGCGGATTGCCTGCCGCTATCTGACCCCCGGCTGCGTCATCAATCTCGGCACCGGTATTCCCAATGACGTGATTGGCGCCATCATTCACGAGGAACAGCTCGGGGAGCAGGTCACCATCACCGTCGAGTCAGGGATCTACGGCGGGCAGCAGGCGGGTGGCGTGGATTTCGGTATCGGCCGTAATCTGAGCGCGATGATTAGCCACCAGGATCAAATGCTCTACTACAACGGCGCAGGGGTCGACATCACCTTTATGGGCGCCGGCGAGATGGACCCGCACGGGCACGTCAATGCCACACGGCTCGGCGCATCCTGCCCCGGCGCGGGCGGTTTTATCGATATCACCCAGAATGCCCGCCACGTCGTGTTCTGCTCCTCTTTTACCGCCAAGGGGCTGGAGATCGCCTGTGAACACGGGGCGCTGCATATCCGCCGCGAAGGCGAAGTGCGTAAATTCGTCGCCGGGGTAAACCAGATTTCTTACAACGGCGAACTGGCCCGCGCCAAAGGACAAACCATGCATTACGTCACCGAACGGGCGGTTTTCGAACTGCGCCCGGAAGGACCGGTGCTGACGGAAATCGCCCCCGGCATCGATCTTGAGCGCGACATCCTGGCGCATATGGATTTTCATCCGGCGATCGCCGCGGATCTTCAGGTTATGGACAGCCGATTGTTCGCCCCGCCGCCCTGCGGTCTCGCGGAACATCTGTCCCGGAATTCATCCTCTGACTCATAAGGAACGTTGCTATGAAACTTGCCAGTAAAACCGCCATTGTCACCGGCGCCGCACGCGGTATCGGCTTTGGCATTGCCCAGGTGCTTGCGCGGGAAGGCGCGCGAGTGATTATCGCCGATCGTGATGCACACGGCGAAGCCGCCGCCGCTTCCCTGCGCGAATCGGGCGCACAGGCGCTGTTTATCAGCTGCAATATCGCTGAAAAAACGCAGGTCGAAGCCCTGTTTTCCCAGGCCGAAGAGGCGTTTGGCCCGGTAGACATTCTGGTGAATAACGCCGGAATCAACCGCGACGCCATGCTGCACAAATTAACGGAAGCGGACTGGGACACGGTTATCGACGTTAATCTGAAAGGCACTTTCCTCTGTATGCAGCAGGCCGCTATCCGCATGCGCGAGCGCGGTGCGGGCCGCATTATCAATATCGCTTCCGCCAGCTGGCTTGGCAACGTCGGGCAAACCAACTATTCGGCGTCAAAAGCCGGCGTGGTGGGAATGACCAAAACCGCCTGCCGCGAACTGGCGAAAAAAGGTGTCACGGTGAATGCCATCTGCCCGGGCTTTATCGATACCGACATGACGCGCGGCGTACCGGAAAACGTCTGGCAAATCATGATCAGCAAAATTCCCGCGGGTTACGCCGGCGAGGCGAAAGACGTCGGCGAGTGCGTGGCGTTTCTGGCGTCCGATGGCGCGCGCTATATCAATGGTGAAGTGATTAACGTCGGCGGCGGCATGGTGCTGTAAGGAGAAAAACAATGACCCAGGCTAATGATATTGTGATTGTCAGCGGCGTCCGTACCGCTATTGGCACGTTTAACGGCAGTCTTAAACATACCCATCAGCATGACCTTGGGGCCGCCGTCATTCGCGAAGCGATCGCCCGCGCCGGGATTGCGCCGCAGGATATCGACGAAACGATCGTCGGCAACGTCGGGCAAATCGCCGAAAGCGGTTTTATCGCCCGCATCTGCCAACTGCGCGCGGGGATCCCGCAGGAGAGCACCGCCTATTCCGTTAACCGCCAGTGTGGTTCCGGACTTCAGGCCCTGGCGGACGGCATGATGCAGCTGCAAAGCGGCCAGGCCGAGGTGGTCGTCGCCTGCGGCACTGAAAATATGACCCAGCTGCCCTACTACCTGCGTAAAGCGCGCGATGGCTATCGCATGGGCCATGGCGAGCTGGAAGATGGCCTGATCTCCATTCTCACCTGGCCGGAAGGCCCTTATCACAACGGCATCACCGCGGAAAACGTCGCGCAACGCTTCGGTATTACCCGCGAAGCGATGGACGATTTTGCCTGGTCGAGCCAGCAGAAGGCGCTGAAGGCGATCGCGGAGGGTCGCTTTCGCGAGCAGATCCTGGCCCTTGAGGTGCCGGACGGCAAAAAAGCGACCCGCCTGTTTGCGACCGATGAACACCCGCGCGACACCCCGCGTGAAAAGCTCGCCACGCTGCGTCCGGCGTTTAAAGCCGACGGCGTGGTGACGGCGGCCAACTCATCGGGCATTAACGACGGCGCGGCGGCGCTGGTGATGATGACCCGCCAGCAGGCGGAAAAACGCGGCTTAACCCCGCGCATGCGCATTCGCGGCTGGGCGGTCGCCGGCTGCGGGGCGGAGATTATGGGGTTTGGTCCCTCTCCCGCCACCCGACGCCTGATGGACCGTCTCAATATAGATGTGCAGTCCATTGATTTAATTGAACTCAATGAGGCTTTCGCCGCTCAGGCGCTGGCGGTGATGAACGATCTGCGTCTCGACCCGGCCCGCGTTAACGTCAACGGCGGCGCGATCGCTCTCGGCCACCCGGTAGGCGCCAGCGGTGCGATCCTGCCTGTCAAACTGATGTATGAAATGGCGCGCAGCGGCGCACGCACTGGTCTGGTCACCATGTGCATCGGCGGCGGCCAGGGGATTTCTATGCTGTTCGAGCGCGAAGGCGCTTAGCAAAAGACGGCCCGAAGTGGGGCTTCGGGCCGGGCGTCGTTCGGGTCAGCACCCGGCGACAACCTGTGAGCTGACGAACGGGATCGTCTCGATCCCGGCAAGGCTTCTGACCACGAATACGGGGAAATAATAACCATGTCCGCAATAAATGAAAAGGCGGTAAACGGGACGCAGCTGCAACGCACCCATAAAAAAATCTACCGCCATTTGATGCCGCTGCTTATCGTGGCGTACATCATCAGCTTTATTGATCGTACCAATATTGGCATGGCGAAAGCGACCATGTCGGTGGATATCGGCCTTTCCGCAACCGCATTCGGCCTCGGGGCCGGGTTGTTTTTTCTCACCTACGCAGTGCTGGAGATCCCCAGTAACCTGTTTCTCACCCGGATTGGCGCACGGCGCTGGATAGCTCGCATCATGATTACCTGGGGCATCCTCTCCTGCGGTATGGCGTTTGTCACCGGGCCTACGTCCTTTTACGTGATGCGCCTTCTGCTCGGCGCCGCCGAAGCGGGACTCTATCCGGGCATTATTTACTACCTCACCCTCTGGTTTGGCCGCGAAGAGCGCGCAAAAGCCACCGGCCTGTTCCTGCTGGGGGTCTGTCTGGCCAATATTATCGGCGCGCCGCTGGGCGGATTGTTATTAAGCCTTGATGGCATGTCCGGCTGGCACGGCTGGCAGTGGATGTTCTTTATCGAAGGGCTGCCTGCGATAGCGCTGGCGTTCGTCGTCTGGCGCAGACTGCCGGATAAACCAGCCGACGCCCGCTGGCTGGACAGCGACGATGTGCAAGCCATTAACGCGGTACTGGCGAAAGAAGCCGAGGAAACGCGCCATACGCCGAGCCGTTTCTCCCTGAAAACCGCGCTGTCCACCCGAGTGTTTTTGTTGCTGGTGCTGATTTACTTTACCCACCAGTTTTCGGTTTACGGCCTGAGTTATTTCCTGCCGGGGATCATCGGTAGCTGGGGCCAGCTTACTCCGCTGCAGGTTGGTCTGCTGACCGCCATCCCGTGGATTGCCGCCGCCGCGGGTGGGATCCTGCTGCCGCGATTCGCCCGCACGGAACAGCGTTCCCGCAGCATGCTGATGGCCGGATATCTGGTCATGGCGACCGGCATGGCGATTGGCGCCATTGCCGGCCACGGTGTGGCGCTGCTTGGCTTCTCGCTGGCCGCTTTCATGTTCTTCGCTATGCAATCCATCATCTTTAACTGGCTCCCATCCATCATGAGCGGGCATATGCTGGCGGGCAGCTTCGGCCTGCTCAACTGCCTCGGGCTGTGCGGGGGCTTTCTCGGGCCGTTTATTCTCGGCGCGTTTGAGGACCGCACCGGTGCGGCAACGTCCGGCTTATGGTTCGCTGTCGCGCTACTGATTATCGGCGCGCTGGTGTCCCTGTTTCTCAAAAGTTCCTCATCCCCAGGCTCCGTATCGGCGAAACAGGCCCACGGCGAAAAAGTGTAATCAGGAGGCCATTATGCGTATTGAAGTGTTACTGGATTTAAAAACCCGACTCGGCGAAAGCCCGGTCTGGGATGTCGAACAGCAGCGTCTTTGGTGGGTGGACAGCCTCGACGGGCGCCTGTTCGCCTGCAACGCGCAGGGCGGCGCGATCAAGAGCTGGGACGTGCGACAGAAAATTGGCTCTTTCGCCCTGCGCCAGAACGGCGAAGGCGCGGTGGTGGCGCTGCAGAATGGCGTTCATCTGCTCGACTTCGCCAGCGGCGAGCTGACGCTGTTGCACCATCCGGAAGCGGACCGACCCTTTAACCGGCTCAACGACGGCAAAGTCGATCGTCAGGGACGCTTTCTGTTCGGGTCAATGGATATGCGCGAAGAGGAACCGAGCGGCGCGCTATATCGCCTGGACCCCGATCTGTCCCTGCACGTGCTGAAGAAAGACATTATCGTCTCTAACGCCCCCTGCTGGAGCCCCTCCGGCGAGACCTTCTATTTTGCCGATACCTGGACGGGCGAAATCTGCGCCTGGGACTACAACACCGCGACCGGCGATCTTTCCGGCGAACGGGTCTTTTGCCATGTCGATCGCAGCGAAGGCGGCGCGGCGGACGGCGCCACCGTGGACAGCGAAGGCTATCTGTGGAACGCGCTGGTCTACGCGGGCAAGCTGGTGCGCTATACCCCGGAGGGCAAGGTCGATCGCATCATTGAGATGCCGGTGAAAAAAGTGACCAGCGTGATGTTCGGCGGCGAAAACCTTGATGTGCTGTACGTCACCTCCATGGCGCAGCCGCCCCTGCCGCGCTTCCCGGAAGATAATCAGCTGCGCGGCAGCCTGTTCGCCATTTACGACCTGGGCGTGACCGGCGTAGCGGAACGGCGCTTCGCCGGCTAAACGAATCACCGGCTCGCCGCGATAACAATAATACCCGGCGAACTGACTCTGACCCTGACACCAGGCGGCGCGCATCATGCTGTCGCGACGCCGCGGAGTAAACACGACTATGACAACAATCAATCACACACCTGCCGGTGAACAACGTGGCAAAAAGCGGCTGATACATCGCTTCTCCTGGGTTTCGCTACTGGTTTGCTGGCTAATCTGGGTGCTTAACGCCTACGATCGCGAGATGATCCTGCGCCTTGGCCCGGTCATCTCTAAGGAGTTCTCGCTCTCGCCGGAACAGTGGGGCAATATCGTCGCCCTGATCATGGTAGCCCTTGCGGTGCTGGATATTCCCGGCTCCATCTGGAGCGATCGCTACGGGTCTGGCTGGAAACGAGCGCGCTTTCAGGTACCGCTGGTGCTGGGCTATACCGCGCTGTCTTTTATTTCCGGGATTAAAGCGATCAGCCACGGGCTGACGGCCTTTGTGCTGCTGCGCGTGGGCGTCAACCTTGGGGCCGGCTGGGGCGAACCCGTCGGCGTCAGCAACACCGCGGAGTGGTGGCCGAAAGAGAAGCGCGGTTTTGCGCTGGGGGTGCATCATACCGGCTATCCGATTGGCGCGCTGCTGAGCGGCGTGGTGGCAAGCCTGGTGCTTGCCACGTTTGGCGAAGGCAGCTGGCGCTACTGCTTCCTGCTGGCGCTGCTCGTCGCCATCCCGCTAATGATCTTCTGGGCAAAATATTCTACCGCCGACCGCATCAACACGCTTTATCAGCATATCGACAGCCAGGGGTTGACGCGCCCGGCGACGCAGGAAAGCAGCCATGTCGCCAAAGGCGAAGGGATGAAGACCTTTTTACGCACCCTGCGCAACCGCAATATTTCGCTGACGGCGGGCAATACCCTGCTGACGCAAATCGTCTATATGGGCATTAACGTTGTACTGCCCCCGTATCTTTATCACGTCTCCGGCCTGTCGCTGGCGGCGTCCGCCGGGCTGAGTATTATCTTCACGCTTACCGGTACCCTGGGTCAGGTAATCTGGCCCTGGCTGTCGGATAGCTTTGGCCGTAAACGAACCCTGATCGTCTGCGGTCTGTGGATGAGTATCGGCATTGCGCTGTTCTATTTCGCCACCAATATGCCGCGCCTTATCGCCATTCAGCTATTTTTTGGCCTGGTGGCCAACGCCGTGTGGCCTATCTACTACGCCATGGCGTCGGACTCCGCCGAAGAACGCGCCACCTCTACCGCTAACGGAATTATCACCACGGCGATGTTTATCGGCGGCGGCATTTCGCCATTGCTTATGGGCTGGCTCATTCAGTTTGGCGGCGGCTGGGAAAATCCAGCGGGTTATATCTACGCCTTCTTTACCATGGCGGGATGTGCGCTGCTGGGGATGTTATTACAGCTCATGACCACCGATAAAACGCCGCGCAAAGCGCATTAACGCAGGAGAACGTATGAAGATTGTTATCGCGCTGGATTCGTTTAAAGGTAGCTGTAGCGCGCAGGCCGCTTGCGCAGCGGTAGCCCAGGGATTGCGCCGGGTTGACCAGACGCTGGAGCTGGTCGAAATGCCCGTGTCCGACGGCGGAGAGGGACTGCTGTCGACTCTGGCGGATAGTCCGTTGCTTAAGGGGGCGGTGTGGCAACAGCAGCGCTGTACCTCGCCTTATGGCTTCTACCTGCAGGCGGATTTCCTGATCCTGCCCGGCGAGCGGGCCATTATCGAGATGGCGCAAAGCTGTGGGCTCGAACTCACGCCGCCAGCGCAGCGGGATGTGCGTCAGGCCAGCAGCTACGGGCTGGGCGAACAGGTAAAGGCGGCGCTGGACGCCGGGTGTCGGCATTTGATTATCGGCCTGGGCGGCAGCGCGACCAACGATGGCGGCATCGGTTTTGCCCAGGCGCTCGGCGCACGATTCTGGCGTAAGGACGGCACCCTGCTGCCGGCTCCCGCGGCAGGTCAGGACCTGGCGCATATTCAGCGCATCGATTTGAGCGGTCTGGACCCGCGTCTACAGCAAAGCGAAATACAGGCCTCCTGCGATGTCACTAACCCTCTGCTTGGCGAGCATGGCGCCACCTGGGTGTATGGGGCGCAGAAAGGCGCGGACGAGGCGGCGCTCTGCGAGCTGGAGGCGGGAATGGCGCATTATAGCCAGCTGCTTACGCAAACCCTCGGATTCGACGTCAGCGGACGGCCCGGCGCCGGGGCCGCGGGCGGTATGGGGGCTGCGCTTATCGCCTATACCGGCGCCACGCTGCGTCCGGGCATTGACCTGGTGCTGGAGCTGCTTAACGCCGACGACCATCTTCGCGATGCCGCGCTGACGATCGTGGGTGAAGGCTGGCTCGATCGGCAGAGCGCCTTTGGTAAGGCCCCGGTGGGCGTGGCAGGCAAAGCCGCACGCCATGGCGTGCCGGTTGTGGCCCTTTGCGGCGGGCGTGATGAGAGCAGCCGGCAATTATATCAACACCATATTGACGCAATGTGGTCTATTTGCCAGCGCCCTATGGCGCTGGCAGAGTCGATGAACACATGCGAACCGCTCCTCGCCGACGCCGCGGAGAATGTTCTACGAACCTTTCTGAGCGGGTGGCACGGAGAGGCACATAAGCGGATAACTGTATGATTATTACAACAGCGCTGGCTAATGAAATTGTCGCCCGGGCAATGGCGATAATTCATCATAACGTGAATGTCATTGACCATCATGGACAGATCATTGCCTCAGGTGAACGGCATCGTATCGGCGAACAGCATGAAGTCGCCCGGGAGGTAATACGCACCGGGAAACGCATTTGTATTAACAACGCCGCGGAAGCCGCGCGTTTTCACAACGTGCATCCTGGTATTAATCATCCCATTATCTATGACGATCGCGTGGTGATGGTGGTAGGCATCAGCGGCGATCCCGCGGCGATAAGCCGCTATGCTGAACTGGCGGTGCTCACCGCCGAACTGCTGGTCCGCCAGGCCATAGAGATGCGGGAAACCAACTGGCGGCAACGTCTGCGTGACACCTTGTTTTGTCAGTATCTGGAACAAGGGGCTACGCCCGCCGGGCAAGAAGCGCTTCATCGCCTGCTGGAACTTGGTTTCGATTTTGATACACCGCGGGTTCCGATCGTAGTGACCGTGCAGGTCGAACAGCATCAGTTAAGCGACATACTGAGTACGCTGTTGCGGGAATTCTCGCAGCTCTCCGGCGTAAGTGACGTTATTTTGCTGGGCAGCCATGAAATATTGATCCTCAACGCGCTAAGCGAAGCCCAGGAAACTCTGCTGCGGGGCATTGAGTTTGTACTGAGTAATCAGATAAGCCATTACCATATCGGGATTGGCGTGCAGGCGGACAGCGCCCCGGACATTCGCGAGGCCATTCGGTTCGCCCGCTCGGTGATCGAAGTGGGTAGCAAAGTGCAGCCGCAGCGGCAGATCTACTACTTTCGCGAAATGGCAATGCTCTGCCTGTTCAGGGTGCTGGAAGACAGCTATATGGTCAATTTTTTTATCAATAACGTACGCCAGCTGCTTGAGCATGATTCCGGCGAAGTGCTGCTGGATACCCTGAGCAGCTTTATTGCCAATAATGCCGAACCGGGCAAAACGTCGCTGCTGTTGGGGATTCATCGTAATACGCTCACCTATCGGCTGCAGCAAATTAAAAAGCATATACAGCTCGATCCGATGGTCTTCACCGACCTGACGCAGCTGGCGGTGTCGGTACACTGTTATCGCCGGCTGAATCCGCGCCAGAGCGAATGGATTGATAGCTTAAGCTAACGTACGGTAGATTCGAATTGATGCCCCATCCGCCAGGATAAGTGGCCACTATGGCCACTTCTTTCCTGGCGTGGGTAGGAAACTACGCTTTTGACGACGGCGACAGCCACTGATATACCGCAGACAAATCCTCTCCGGCATATCCCGCGTCCGCCGCCTGCTGCCACAGTTCGGCGATGTTTTCCAGCCCCGGCATGGTGTGCGGCTCGGCCAGGGAAAGCGCCAGCCGGGCATCTTTCAGGGCATGCGCCAGCTGCATCTGCGGGGTATACTGCTCGCTGGCGATGGCGTCCAGTTTCACTTTGACATAGGGCGCCGCCAGCGGGCCGCCTTCCAGGGCGCTCCACAGCTGGTCGGGGGTGAAGCCCAGCGTCTTCGCCAGCTGGGCGCTCTCCGCGATGCCCTGCATCATCGAAATCAGCCAGGCATTGAGGACCAGCTTCATTTTCTGGCTGTTGCCCGCCTCGCCAAACCATTGCGTCCCGCGGGAGATAGCCGCAAACACCGGTTCGGCAGCGGCGCCCTTTTCCCTATCTCCGCTGGCGAGCACCAGGATCTGTGCCTTCTCCGCGGGGGCTTTGGTCCCCGACACCGGGGCATCGATATAGGTCATCGCTGGCTGAAGTTCCCGCAACAACGCGATGGCCTGCCGGGTCTCCGGCAGGCCAATGGTGCCCATCTGGCAATAGATCGCCTGCGGCTGAGAGGCGGGCGCGATTTGCGCCAGTACCTCGAGGGTGGCCTCGCCGTCGGCGAGCATACTGATGATCACCTCGGCATCGGCCACCGCCTGCTGCGGCGTGGCGTGCAGAGATAACCCATGCGCCTGTAAGTCTTCGCCGCGGGCTGGCGAACGGTTCCAGCCGGCAACGGTAAAGCCGTTTTTCAGCAGGTTACTGGCAAAAGCGTGTCCCATGGCGCCGAGTCCCAGCACCGCGACCTTTGGTAATGTACTCATCTTGTCTGTCCTGATTCGCGTCTTAATAAAAGCGGACCTCTACTATCGCATCTCTGGCACGGATGTCAGTAGCAATAACGGGCATGAAAAGTGACACTGTCACTGATATTCTCAAGGCTGACGAAGCCATTCCAGTAAGCGGCGCATCGCTGGCGACAGGCTGGCGTCATCCTGGTAGCACAGGCACAAACGGCGCTGCGCCCAGCGGTCCTGTAACCCGATGACGGCAAACGAATAGCGCTGCCGGTAACGCTCGGCAATAACGCGCGGCAGGATCGCCCCGCCGGCGCCGTGCGCCACCATCTCGCAAAGCCCTGCAAAATGGCTCATCCTGACCCGAACGTTTAGCGCCTGGCCGAGTTCAGCTGCGTGCTGTTCGATATGCTGCTGTAGCGCACTGGTCTGATAGAGGGCGACCAACGGCTCGTTGAGCACCGCCGCAAACGCCACTTCCTCTTTTTCGGCCAGAGGGCGAGCTGGCGGCACGATCAGCACCAGCGGGTCGTCAGCGACGGGATCGAGGCGCAGCGGCCCGGGGTCGACCGCATCGGACACCACTCCGGCCTGCGCCACGCCCGCCAGGATACAGCTGACGATATCCGCGCTGGTGCGTTCTTCGGTTTCGATCTGCACCGCCGGGTGCGCTGCCATCCAGGCGGCGAGCTTCCCCGGCAGAAAGGCCGACATCGCCGAGGTGTTGGCGAACAGGCGCAGCGTCCCCCGCTGACCGCAGGCGAAGGCGTGCATCGCCTGGCGCAGACGCTGCTGCTGCGCAAGAAGCGGGCGGGCATGGCGCGCCAGTACCTCCCCGGCCTCTGTCATCGTCACCCCGCGGGCATGACGGTGCAACAGCGGCACGCCGATCTCGGCCTCCATCTTGCGCAGCCTCTCACTGGCGGACGCCAGGGCCAGATGGGCATTCGCCGCTCCGCCGGTGATACTGCCGGTATCCACGATGGCGATAAATAGCCGCAGATCGGCCAGATCCAGTCGCATCAGGCCCTCCTTTCCCTTCGGTTTTTCCGTAGTCTATGGCCAACATACCGCATTGTGGCCCTCACGACCAGCTGTTTCAATGCCCCTTTCTCCCCTGAAAAGTGAGCCATAATGTTCGATTTACACACGATCTCTTTCCTGTTGATCTTTATTGCCGCCGGGCTGGTCAAAGGGGTGACCGGCATGGGATTGCCCACCGTGGCGATGGGCCTGCTTGGCCTGCTGATGCCGCCGCAGGCCGCAGCGGCGCTGCTGGTCCTTCCCTCGCTGCTCACCAATCTCTGGCAGTTACTGGCAGGCCCGGCGCTGGCGCAGATTGTACGCCGTCTCTGGTTTATGATGACCGGGATTATTATTGGCACGTTGGCCGGATCCTCACTGCTGATCGGCCTCAATCCTCGGTGGTCGGCGCTGGCGCTTGGCGCCGCATTGATAGTCTATGCCGGGTATGCGCTCTGCAGTCCGGTGTTTCAGGTTTCCGGCCGCGTGGAGAAGTGGCTGTCGCCGCTCATGGGCGGGCTGACCGGCGTTATCACCGGGGCGACCGGGGTATTTGTTATTCCGGCCGTTCCCTGGCTACAGGCGCTGGGCTTTCGTCGCGACGAGCTGGTGCAGGCCCTGGGGTTGTCGTTCACCCTTTCCACCCTGGCGTTGGCGGCCGGCCTCGCCCTGCACGATGGCTGGCATGATGATGCATGGCTATTTTCGGCGCTGGCGCTGTTGCCGGCGCTGCTCGGCATGTGGCTGGGACAGCGGATCCGCTCGCGTCTCAGCCCGCAGCGCTTTCGTCAGGGCTTTCTGTTGTTCCTGCTGGCGCTGGGGATAGAGCTGATCGCCCGGGGATGGCTGGTCTGAATCCTCTAGCGGCGGGTAATGTGCTTCACATTGTACTTACTGGTGTTCTGGTAGATCTCTGAGAAATCGACGATCGCCCGGTTCTGGGCGTAGCTGATCGACTGCACCCGCAGCAGGAGGCTGTTTGGCGCCACCTGCAGCAGCTCCGCCTGCTCACGGGTCGCCAGCACCGGGGTATAGCTGCGGTGGCTCTCGATGATGGTGATATGGCACTCTTTTTTGAAATAGTTGAACTTAGACTGCTCGAGGTTACCCACGCTGAGCCAGGGGAAGGTGGCGAAGGGGATATAGCTGTTTTCCACCAGGATTGGGACCTCATCGATCAGCCGCAGCCGTCTGACGTAATACACTTTCTCCCCCGGCTGGATCTTTAACTGCTGGGCAATGGCTGGCGGGGCATCAAGCAGCGTAAATTCAATAACTTTGTTACGGTAGTTGGTGACGCCCACCACCTGCATCTGGTAGTTAAAGCCCTCCAGTTCCCCGCCATGATAGTTACTTTTACGCACAATGCAGGTTCCGCTGCCGTGCCGCCGCGCGATCAGCTTTTCTTCCTCCAGTAGCGCCAGCGCTTTGCGCAGCGTCATCACCGAGACCTTCAGCTCCGCGGCGAGCGCTTTTTCGCTGGGCAGCATATCGCCGACGGCATAGTCGTCGCTGTTGATGCGGGTCCGCAGTTCAGTGGCAATCTTTTTATAAATCACTTTTAGATGTCTCGATGGAGTGGCGTTAGTCAACGGCAAGCATGAATAACTTCATGTAATTAAATGATTATTTTTATCTCTCAGCGAAAAAATCAACAATGACACATCTATAAATCACGCCATATTTATATATCTGTCCAGCAACAATATATATGACTTTCGTCACAGATGGCCCTTTTCCTGCTCGGGATCCCGGTGGTCTGCTCCTAGTCTGATAAGCCTATTCATCAGGTGATGACAGCGGTCTGCAAAGACGAGAGGACAACCATGATTGGAGTGAAAAAGCTTCAGGACTTTTCCAAGGCGATGATCGGGCCGGTACTGTATCTGCCAGCTATCGGCCTGTTGATCGCCCTGTTCAGCATGACGACCAACCGGCTGTGGGTGGATGAAAGCAGCGGGCTCTACCTGATGGGGAAATTTGTCTCCAGTATGCTCTGGGCGCTGATGAACCATCTTGGGTTTCTGTTCTGCCTTGGGCTGGCCAGCGGTCTGGCGAAAACCCGCAAGGCCGAAGCGGCCTTCGTGGCGGCCATGACCTGGCTGATGTACCTGGCGGCGAATAATAGCTGGCTAACCCTCACCCATCGCCTGGCGACCGGAACCACCAACGCGCAACTGTACGGCAGCGGACAAACTTTTATCTTCGGTTTTCAGGTTATCGATATGGGCGTATTCCTTGGGATTATCCTTGGCTGCGCTGTCGCCTTTGTCCATAATCGCGTGGTTGGGATTGAGTTTCGCGGCGCGCTGTCGATCTACGGCAACAGTAAGCTGGTGCTGATCGTGATGCTGCCGCTGGTTGGCATGTTCGCCATCGCCACCGTCTATCTCTGGCCGGTAGTGGAGCTGGGCATCTCGGCGCTGACCGGCTTTATGAAATCCTTTGGCGCCATCGGGGTCTTCCTGTACGGCTTTCTCAACCGGTTCCTGATCCCCACCGGGCTGCATCATCTGATCTGGTCGCCGTTCGTTTTTACCTCTATCGGCGGTCAGCTGCTGATCGATGGTCAGACCGTCATTGGCGCTAAGCCTATTTTCCTGGCCGAAATCGCCCGCCACCCCGTTGACGCGCTCAGTGATTCCGCCCGTTTCCTCACCTATGGGATGGTGAAGATTTTTGGCACCGCCGGCATGGCGCTCGCCTTCTACCGTACGGCGAAACCGGAGAATAAGCAGCGGTTGAAAGTCACGCTGATCCCCTTGATTGTTACCTCCGTCCTGGTGGGGATCACCGAACCTTTTGAGTTTCTCTTTATCTTCACCGCCCCATTGCTGTGGCTTATCTACTCCCTGCTGGACGGTTTTTTCCAGATGCTGGCCTGGCTGCTTCACGTCAGGGTCTGCGCCACTAACGGTCTCATCGATTTCGTCGTCTATAACCTCCCGGCGGGAGTCAGCGCGACGCGCTGGCCGGTGTTTGTCGCCCTCGGTCTGCTGGAAACCGCGACCATGTACCTGGTCGGCACCTTCTGTATTACCCGTCTGCGGCTGCTCACCCCGGGCCGCGAAACCGCAGCCGAAGATGAGCATTCGCAACAGGCTAATAGCGAGCATCCGGATAAAGGCGCGCTGGTGATTGCCGGGCTGGGAGGGAAAGAGAATGTCTGTGCGGTGGGCAACTGTTTTACCCGTCTGCGGGTTGATGTGCGGGACCCCGCCCTTATCCAGCAGACGCTGTTGAAAGAGAGCGGCGGGAGCAGCGTGCTGATTAAAGGAAACCATGTCCAGGTTATCTATGGCCTGGGAGTTAACAAAATTCGAACGGCGGTCAACGCCAGTCTGGGTGTTATTGAATAACGAGGTGGTAAATGAAAGATAATTTTGTGGTCACCATTGCCGGCGGCGGCAGTACTTATACCCCTGGGATTGTGATGATGTTACTGGAAAATATGTCGCGCTTTCCCCTGCGGGAGATCCGTCTGTATGACAACCATCACCAGCGTCAGAAGACTATCGGCGACGCCTGTGCCATCCTGGTGGCTGAACGCTTCCCACAGGTGAAGTTCAGCTATACCACCGATCCGCAGGCGGCCTTTACCGACGTCGATTTCGTGATGGCGCATATTCGCGTTGGCCTGTATGAGATGCGGGAAAAGGATGAAAAGATCCCGCTGAAATATGGCGTGCCGGGCCAGGAGACCTGTGGTCCGGGTGGGATTGCCTACGGTATGCGCTCGATTGCCGGGGTGCTGGAGCTGGTCGATTATATGCAGCAGTACGCACCAGGGGCCTGGATGCTCAACTACTCCAACCCGGCGGCTATCGTCGCGGAAGCGACCCGTCGCCTGCGGCCCGACGCGCGCATCATCAACATCTGCGATATGCCGGTGGCTATCGAGGGTCTGTTCGCCGACATCCTCGGCCTGCCGTCGCGCAAAGCGCTGAACGTTCGTTACTATGGCCTGAACCACTTCGGCTGGTGGACCAGCATCACCGATAAAGCCGGTAACGATTTGATGCCGGCGCTGAAGCGTCACGTGGCGGAGCAGGGATACAGCAGCCCAAAAGAAGACTTTCAGCATAAGGCGCCGAGTTGGATCGAGACCTTTAAAAAGGTGAAGGATGTGTTTGCCCTCGATCCGTCGACGCTGCCTAACACCTATCTGAAATACTATCTCTACCCGGACTATGAAGTGGCGCATTCCGACCCGGAGTTTACGCGGGCCAACGAGGTGATGGCCGGACGCGAAAAAGAGGTCTTTGATATGGCCCGGGAGATCACCCGTCGCGGCACGGCGGAAGGCGCGCATTTCCATGCCGGGGCCCATGCCACCTTTATCGTCGACCTCGCCTGCGCCATCGCCTTTAACACCCAGGAGCGGATGCTGTTGATCGTCGAGAACAACGGAGCCATCGCCAACTTCGATGAGACGGCGATGGTGGAAGTCCCCTGCCTGGTGGGCGTTAATGGTCCGGAACCGCTGGCGATGGGGAAAATCCCGTCATTCCAGAAAGGGTTGATGGAGCAGCAGGTGGCAGTTGAGAAACTGGTGGTTGACGCCTGGATTGAGGGCAGTTACCAGAAACTGTGGCAGGCCATCGCCCTGTCGAAAACGGTGCCCAGCGCTTCGGTGGCGAAAGCCATCCTCGATGAACTGATCGTCGCCAACGAAGGCTACTGGCCCGCACTGCACTGATCTTTTTCGTGATGGGTAAGATGCAGAGAATCCCCCTTCTCTGCATTTTTACCCGGTGTTTCCCCCGGTGGTGCATTCATCCTTAACCTCCGCCCCCGTGGGCAAAGCGAACCGCTCATTTCCCCTTCAGACCGGAGGTAAAAGGCCTCTATCTTCATTTTGCCCCGAACGTGACAATGAAATATAAATTCTATTCTTCAATATTATGGCGTAAAAATGTGATCTGCGTAGTATTCTTCGATTTACATTAACCCACTGAAAACAACATCATTATTACATCACTGTAAATTTAACCTGCTTTTCATGGGGATATACTCCCTTTAGCCTTTGTGATTGGCTTCATGCATTTACCATTCTGCAACACTGAATTGAAATTAAATTTTCATAATGTGATCTTGTTGCATGTTCATTCCATTTCTTTGTGCCATATTCTTACCACGGTAAATCGCCGGAGCGACAGCAACGTGCCACACCAGAGCGCTGTTCATCGGCAAATGTCGTCGCGACTGACGCACTAAAGACCGCTAACCCGCAAAGGAGAACGGATATCGACTACATCCATGTCAACACCAAGCCGTAAACCTCTTTGACCGCCATTGCTTAGCGTACCCTGCCTTGTGCTGAGCAATTACATAAAGAAGAAAATCATTTAATTCAGTTAGATACGACAACACAGGCGTGATAAATCCTGACTGGGGAGATGTATTTTTATCTTGTGTCGTTCAACAAAATAAAGGGACTACCATGTCATTTATAACAAACCTGAACCAGCAACAGAGAAAACGACTTCATCAGATCACCTTAGTGGCCACCTTCGGCGGCCTGCTTTTCGGTTACGACACCGGCGTTATCAACGGCGCCTTTTCCTCACTGAAGCAGTACATGGCGCTGACCCCAACCACCGAAGGGCTGGTAATGAGCGTTCTGCTGGTCGGCGCCGCGCTGGGCAGCGTGTTTGGCGGCAAATTTGCCGATTACTTCGGCCGGCGTAAATATTTACTCTTTCTCTCCTTTGTTTTTCTCATCGGCGCGTTGCTTTCCGCCGCGGCCCCCGATATCACTACCCTGCTGATTGCCCGCGCCCTGCTGGGCTATGCCGTCGGCGGCGCTTCGGTCACCGCCCCCACTTTTATTTCAGAAGTGGCGCCTACCGAGATGCGCGGCAAGCTGACCGGCCTGAATGAAGTCGCCATCGTCATTGGCCAGCTGGCGGCGTTTGCCATCAACGCGATCATTGGCATCATCTGGGGCCATCTGCCGGACGTCTGGCGCTATATGCTGCTGGTACAAGCGATTCCGGCCATCTGCCTGTTCGTTGGCATGTGGCGCGCGCCGGAAAGCCCGCGCTGGCTGATCAGCAAAAATCGTCATGATGAAGCGCTGCATATCCTCAAACAAATCCGCCCGGCGGAACGCGCGCAGAAGG
This sequence comes from Klebsiella sp. P1927, assembly GCF_018204675.1. NCBI lineage: Bacteria > Pseudomonadati > Pseudomonadota > Gammaproteobacteria > Enterobacterales > Enterobacteriaceae > Klebsiella > Klebsiella sp. P1927. The sequence continues at coordinate 2,420,652 of NZ_CP073377.1, forward strand.
AGTACGATGACATCTCTACCCTGATCAAAATTGAAGCTGGTAATAAGTACAGCGCCCAGAGCACCTTTGCGACGATTGTCAAAACACCCTGGATCCTCAAAATTTTGCTGGTCGGCATTACCTGGGCCGCACTGCAGCAAACCACCGGCGTTAACGTCATTATGTATTACGGTACGGAAATCCTGAGTGCCGCCGGTTTCTCAGAGCGTACTTCGCTGATCTGCAACGTGCTGAACGGTGTTTTCTCCGTGGGCGGTATGCTGATCGGGGTACTGTTCCTTGTCGACCGCTTCAAACGTAAGACAATCATCATCTACGGTTTCGCCATTATGGCAACCCTGCATCTGATTATCGCCGCTGTCGATTACACCCTGGTGGGTGACCTGAAAGCTACCGCCATCTGGCTGCTGGGCGCGCTGTTCGTCGGCGTGATGCAGGGCTCCATGGGCTTTATTACCTGGGTGGTATTAGCCGAACTGTTCCCGCTGAAATTCCGCGGACTGTCGATGGGGATCTCGGTATTTTTCATGTGGATCATGAACGCGGTGGTCAGCTATCTGTTCCCGCTGCTGCAGGCAAAACTGGGCCTTGGGCCAGTCTTCTTTATCTTCGCCGCCATTAACTATTTAGCCATTCTTTTCGTGGTCTTTGCCCTGCCCGAGACCTCTAATAAATCGCTTGAGCAGTTAGAAGCAGAGCTGTCAGCAAACCATGAAGATAAAAAATCCACTCGTCTCACCAGGGAGGTTGGTTATGATCGATAACATCACGCTGGATAATCTGCATATTGGCTGCAAAGCCAGTAATAAAGCGGAAGTCATCGCCATGATCGGCGCGGAGTTTAAAGCCAAAGGCTATGTCAATCAGGAATGTGTCCACTTTCTGCTGGAGCGTGAACATCAGGTCTCGACCTTTTTAGGCAATGGCATCACCCTGCCGCATTTGCCGAAATCCGCGACGGATATCATCCTTAAAACCGGGATTGAGATCTATCAGTTTCCTGATGGCGTAATCTGGGATCGGAGCAATGTAATGTTTATTGCCATCGGCGTGATCGCGAAAGAGAAAGAGCATATTGACGTACTCAAGGAAATTGCCTCGATATTTAGCGATGAGCTGATCGCTAACGCACTGTCATTAATCTCAGACAAACATGATTTCCTGAAAATTCTGCAGCATAACGCCTTGCCCCATTAAGTATGACACCGACCGGAGCTCTGGCCCCGGTCGGATTTTCACCCCTCGCCCAGCAAACATGGCGAATAATCTGATTCTCCCCGTTATAACCTCAATGGTAATAATAACCAGAGAAACCAACGTATTGCTACTTGCTTGAAGTACGCACGTTACCGCAGGTATCTCATAACTAAAATGTTATTAAAACAATGAGTTAAATATTCTCCAGGGCTACTGATCCTCAGGTTTATTGCTCGCGCTGATAGCGCCGTACGCCAGTGATTCCTGCGGTATTCCATTAGTTTTGATTTATATCAATACCTGTTCGATCGTTAAAATGCATTTTACAGCGCGATTATTTTTGCAGGGTGAATACGACATTGGTTTTACGATTGGGATATTTATTTAGCCGACCCGCAAGTCTGTGGGGATGGCTGATGTGTAATGCGTTTAACGGTATTGCGATTGTCCTCTGCTTTCGTGGCATAAGCATCGTCACCGGTTTCAGCGAGGCGATCTGGCAGGTCATCATCACGCTGGCTATTATCATATCGACCTGGTACAGCGCTAACTATTTTGCTGCGCTGGAAGCTCGACGCGATAAACGACGCTATCTGCTGCTGGCCTGGGTGGTCATAACCATTCTGTTGAATTTTATTCACCTTGGCGGTGGTTAACGCCATTTATTAAAGGATCATACCATGACGCTGGCGATGCTGTTGGTGCTTATCAGCCACCATAAAGGGCTGACGCTCTTGCTGATCGTAATTATTGCGCTGCTGTTTATTGCGCTCACTCCGCTGGTCAAAAAACTGTTGAGTCACCTTCACGATCGTTCCTGAATTTTCTTTTATGACCGCCTACAGGGTCCTTATCTTCGTCATCTCCGTTTATCCCGTCACCCGCTCCCCCAGCATACAGTTTGTGGCAACGCCAGAAAAAGAAATGAGAACCATTATCATAAAAGCTGTGCTAACGTGTCAGCCCAACAATAACGCCAGAAGCAACAAAACAGGGGGACAGACGAGGTGAAGTTGAGTTCAGGGAGCATCACAACAGGTCGTACGAGCGGGCTGCTGACGCTGGCGATTGGCGCACTCTTCTACAGCAGCGGCAGTATTGCCCGGCCGGATCTTCAGCCGCTGGGGCCGAACATTGCGGATAAAGGGTCGGCGTTTTACCACTTTACGCAACGCCAGTATGACTCTGCCGATGGCGAACGTCACTACCGGGTATGGACCGCAGTGCCGGACAAAGCCCCGCCCGCCGCCGGCTATCCGGTACTGTATATGTTGGATGGCAACGCGGTGATGGATAAACTCGACGACGCGTTTCTGCAGCAGCTCTTCGCCGGCTCCCCGCCGGTGATCGTCGCTATCGGCTACCAGACCGCGCTGCCCTTTGATACCGCAGCCCGCGCCTGGGATTACACCCCACCGCTAAAGACGCATGAGCCTCGCGCCGGGAAACCCGCGCTACCGCCGCGTAAAACCGGGGGCAATGATGTTTTTCGCCAGCTGCTGACCGAAACGATGGTTCCCCAGACGGAAGCTAACCTGAAAATAGATCCCCACCAGCGCGCTATCTGGGGCCACTCCTACGGCGGATTGTTTGTGCTCGACGCGTGGAGGAAGGCTTCGCCGTTCGGGATCTACTATTCCGCCAGCCCGTCGCTAGGTCAGGCCCTGCAATCGCCTTTGCAGGCAAGCCAAAGTCTTGATGCCGTCCGCTTTCGCGGGAAATCGCTGTACCTACTCGAGGGTGACGGTAAAGCCCGTGGAGAGCCGTCCGGGCACGAGGCCTCGCTTGAGGTGTTGCGTCAAACCCAACAGCAGCTTGCCAGTAAAGGGTTGACCGTAGCCTTCTGGCGCTACCCCGGTCTGACGCACGGTCAGATGTTCGAGGTCTCGCTGCGCTCGGCGCTGCTGCATCTTTCCGGGCAGGCAGCGCTTGCGCATCAGTAACGCCCTTACGCCCACCAGCGGAGGGTGGGCGCATCAGCGCCGGTCGGGCAGGTGTTTGATATCGACCGGCTCGCCGAACAGAAATCCCTGCATTTCGTCACATCCCTCCTCTTCGAGGATCTGCAGTTGTCCAGCCGTTTCCACCCCCTCGGCGATAAGCGGCGTATTGATCGAATTGCCCAGCGAAATAATGGCTCGCACGAATGAGCGTACCTGAGGGTTGCTCTCCACATCTGTCATAAAGCTGCGGTCGAGTTTGATGACGTCGAAATGAAAATCGCGCAGCATGCTCAGGGAGGAGTAACCGGTGCCAAAGTCATCCAGCGCAATACTGATCCCCATTTTTTGCAGATGATGCAGAACGCTGAACGCCAGCTGTTTATTGATCACAAACGCCGTTTCGGTGACCTCAAACTCCAGCAGACTGACCGGGTAGGCGGTACGCATCAGGATCTCGCGGACTTTTTCGATAAAGCTACGATGACGCAACTGCACCGGAGAGATATTGACCGAAACTTTTCTGTTCAAACCATTTTCCAGCGATTCGTTACACACCTGCTCGAGCACCCAGTAACCTAAGGGCACGATGGCGCCGCTCTCTTCGGCGATGGGAATAAACACGTCCGGCGGGATCGTCCCCAGCTGCGGATGCTGCCAGCGCAGCAGCGCCTCGTAACCGGTGATGCTACGATCTTTGATGTTGCGGATAGCCTGATAGTGGAGCGAAAACTCCCCGGCGTGAATACCGCGCCGGATATCGGCGGCCATCATATTGCGCTGCCGCGTCTTGTCATCCATTTCACGTTCATACCAGCAAATCTTATGGTCGAGGCTGCTTTTTGCCCGATACATAGCCAGATCGGAATTGCTCAGTATCGTATTAATATCCGTGCCGTCCTCCGGGTAGACTGAGATGCCAATGCTGGCGGAGAGAACCACTTCCGTCGCGGCAAACGTCTGCTTACCGCTGAAGCAGCGCCACAGGCGCGCAGCAAAGGCATCCACTTCACCCTCATCGGAAAAAGGTTTAACGGCCACAAACTCATCGCCGCCGAAGCGGGCGACCATCTCCTCCTTCTGCAGCGTTTTGAGCACGGCGCCCGCCACGCGCTGCAGCAGCTGGTCACCAATCAGATGGCCCTGCAGATCGTTAATCTCTTTAAATTTGTCTAAATCGATCGTGAAAATGGCAAAGCGGCGGGCATCATTTCCAGTGATCAGCTTCTCCACCCGTTCAAAAAACTCCACCCGATTGGGTAAACCGGTTAACGCATCGTAGCGCGCCATCCAGGCGATGCGGTCGTTAATCGCCTTCTGTTCACTAATGTCGCGGGTAATTTTGGCAAAACCCAGCAGGGTGTTCTGCTCATCGCGGATGGTATCGATCATGACATGCGCCCAGAATCGGGACCCGTCTTTGCGATACCGCCAGCCTTCCCCTTCAAACTGCCCGCTACGCAGGGCGATTTCCAGGTTTTTTGCGGGTACACCGGAGAGTTGCTCAGCTTCGCTATAGAAGAGACCGAAGTAGCGACCGATGATCTCGTCGCTCAGGTACCCTTTTGCCCGGCGGGCGCCCTCATTCCAGCTAATGACCGTGCCGTCGGCGCTCAGCATATAGATGGCATAATCTTTAACGCTTTCAATAAAGTGGCGATAGGCAATATCCGTCAGGTGATCGTTACTCATGGTACAGCGCTCTCTGTGGCTCGGTCGTGGCAAAACGCATTAGATATAGCAGAATTACGCCTATTAAGAATACAAGGATATGGCCTTTTGTTGGCCTCTTTCTGACCCGGACACCGCAGTAGTCGCGGCGGACGCTCTCATTAAGCGTAGTGGACCAGGCCGTCCGAAGGAGTGATATTCCCCGCGATTTTTGCACTTAGGTCGCCCACTAATAGTTACTTTTATTGATTAAAAAGTTTGATTGAAAGAATAAATAAAAGGAGTAATGTTAATAATACTTTCTATGGAGGTTAAATATGTTGCGTGATTATTTAAAAGTGGAAAAAGAAGACCAGCTTGTTGAACAACAGAGTCGGCATGACAATAGCCAGCATTATTCTTCGGTGACCGAATGGGTTATTTTAAGTAAAGATGGCCATCGCAAAGGCCGGGTATCCCTGTTTGACCGCTTCACCACCCGCCGCTCCTGGAGCGACAGTTTCCGCATTACGCAGTTCGATAATGCGGGTAAAGTGGTGGTGGATAAACTCACTGACGCGCTGTAAATCCTTCGGATTCCCGGCCTGACGGGAGAATATTAATACGCAAAATTAACACCTGCATAAAATATATTGATGCGTCGCCATCATGTTATTTTCTTTCTGCATACCGATAATCTAATGGGTAATTTTCGCCATGGTGCACAGCGCGAATTTTTAACCCGAAAAAATGCTGAATATAAGCCCGCTGGTCGGGCTTTTTTGCATGGTGCTAGCCATCCACGCCACAAAATGCCAAGGACATCCCGCGCTGGATTGTATACGATGTATATACGAATCATTACGGTATATATCTATGGGAATCGTCAAAATCTCCGATCTGCTGCACGATGATATTCGTGATGCCAGCAAAGCCATGTCCCGCTCCGTCAATGCCCAGGCGGAATACTGGATCCGTCTGGGCATGATGAGCGAACTCTACCCTGAGCTTAACCACCAGCAGATCAAACTGCTGATGCTGAAATCCGGCTCTGACCGTCTGCTGGAGGTGATCAATGCCATCAATAATCATTAAAACCGCCGACGAACTCGCCCGGCAGCGCCATGCCGGCCAGCTGCTGGCGTCAGTGTTTGATATGCTGGATACTTTTATCGTTCCCGGCGTAACGACGATGGCGATTAACGATCGAGTGGAAGATTTTATCGTCAACCAGCTGCACGCCCGCCCGGCCAGCAAGGGGCAATACGATTTTCCCTATGTGTTGAACACTTCCATTAACGATGTGGTGTGCCACGGGATCCCCAAAGCGACCGAACATCTGCGCTCCGGGATGATTGTTAACGTCGATATCACCCTCGAGAAAGCGGGCATGATTGCCGACTCCAGTAAGATGTACCTGATAGGCGATGTCTCCCCGCTGGCCCGCCGGCTGGTAAAGACTACCTATGAAGCGATGTGGAAAGGCATTGAGGTGGTGAAGCCTGGCGCGACGCTGGGCGATATTGGCCACGCTATTCAGCGCTGGGTGGAGGAACATGGCTATAGCGTGGTCAGAGAATATTGCGGTCACGGCATCGGTCAGGAAATGCATGAGGAACCGCAGGTGCTGCATTACGGCCGCCCCGGAGAAGGCGCCGTGCTGCAGGAAGGCATGGTGTTCACCATTGAGCCGATGGTCAACCAGGGCGACAGCCGTATCAAAACCAAAAAAGATGGCTGGACGGTGGTTACCCGCGATAAAAAACTCTCCGCGCAATGGGAGCACACCGTGGCCGTCACCGCCAACGGTTTTGAGGTGCTGACGTTACGCGACGATGAACAGTCGCGGATCCGCTGAGTTGCTTCCCTTTCTCTATGACGGTGGGCCGCTTTCCGATCCCGGAGCTCGCTTGGGCGCCAGACGACACCTGATTCTGCCGCCGGGCGGCGGCAATAATTGTTTTCATGAATGATTTTCTGCGCGCGCGTCTGCCCGCTGGTTATGGCTGATGCGCGCGTAAACCGCACAACGGTTTATCCTTTACCTCCTTGCATCAGCTTACTCTTCATTGCCTTTATCCCGCCTTAGCGATAGCGAATAATGACATCCGCTTCGCTATGCTGCGCATTTCGCCAGTGAATACTGACCTCACCACGATTGTCCAGCATGGCGTAGCGAGGACGGTTGTTTGTCAAGGCGACCTGTTCCGGTGAATGGTGCTGGCACGAGACATCGATACGATCGTGCCGGGGGGCGATAACACAGGCCGGATTGATGACCCGTCCTGAAAAATGAACCTGGCCGGAAAGCGCAGCAGACGACGCCAGCGGCGCCAGGCACAGACATAGCAGAGCGAGACGAAATGGAGACATAGCAATCTTCCTTGATAACGGGTGACACTGCGCGGCACAGCATCGTTTCTGTGCCCTACAACCTGCGGCTTCCTGCCGTCACTCCACGCTACTGCAAAATAGCGGCAGCGTAAATGATTATTCCGGGCCACCCGGTCAACTGCCGGGATTAACAGCAACTTTTTCGTAAAATTTGCTCAGAACAGTTATCTCCCGGAAATAATGCATTATACGCATGGGACTCTTTTTAATATTTAATGAGATTATACTTACACCAAAAAATAAATAATGTTACAGCTTAACACATCTTATCAATGGGCCTTTACGATGTTCTCCGTATAATCCCGCCCCCGACGGTAATATACATTAGCGATGCTTACCGTTTTTTGTGAACAGAAATAAAAAACATGCTTTAAAAATGTTAAATGCTTTTGTTAACTTGTGATTATTTAATAAGGTTTGAGTATGAAAGAAAAAGGCACCCTGCTGGTTGTTGGTTCACTGCTGGCCTTAAGTCTGGCTACTGTGACCACCGCCCGCGCGGCGGGTACACTGAATTTCACCGGTAAAATTATTAACGAGTCCTGCCAGATCGCCAATAACGGTGGCGATGTTAATGTCGATTTTGGCAACGTCGATATGTCGGCGCTGAAATCCCATGAAGCGAAAACCGCAGAAACGCCGTTCACCATCAACCTCACCGGCTGCCCACTGGCGCAGAACATCAGTATCAGCCTGGAAGGTACTCCGGATACCAACGCTAACGGCACCAGCGCCGCCGTGCTGGCGCTCTCCGACTCCGCGGATACCGCCAAAGGGGTGGGCATTGAAGTCTTCTCTTCCCCTGACGGCTCAACGGAAGGCACTCAGCTGACCTTTGACAAGCAGAGCAAAACGGCGGTTTCGCAAGCCGACGAAAACGGTGATATTGCATTTAACTTTATTGCCGATGTGAAGAGCGATTCCTCACAGGATGTCACCGCCGGCAATATTAATGCCACGGCCAATATTGATATTGTGTACGAATAGAATGTCCTGATTGCCACTTTTCCAAGGGCAGCGTCCCCCTGCCCTTATTCTCATTCCTCGTGACCGGATCCTCAATTATGCAGTGTTATAAAGCGGCTTTTATCCTGAGCCTTCTCTTTTGCCCGTTCCTGGCGTCTGCCGCCGGGGTTGCCATTGCCGGCACACGTGTCATTTATAATGAACAAAGCCATGAGGCAGACATCACGGTAAAAAACACCAATCCTCACGATCCGGTGCTTATTCAGAGCTGGGTAGACGATCTGGCTGATAATAATAAATCACCGTTTATCGTCACCCCGCCATTGTTCCGTCTGGATGCCGGAGACAGCAACGATCTGCGCGTGTTATTAACCTCGCCGCAACTGCCCTCTGACCGTGAGAGTTTATTCACCCTGAATATCAAAGTGATTCCCGCCAATACCGCGCCGGCTGGCGAGAACATTCTGCAATTTGCTATTAAGAATCAACTGAAGCTCATTTATCGCCCGGCAGGGCTCCCTGGCTCGGCGCTCGACGCGGCGCAGCACCTGCGCTGGCGGATCAGCGGCAACCACCTGCAGGCGGAGAATGCCTCCCCCTATTATGTGACTATCACCACGCTCACCTGCGCGGGCCAGAACCAGAAAACGCCGCTTGAGCGCAGCGTGATTGCTCCTCACAGCCGTGAAGAGTATGCCCTCCCCGGCGAGGCCTGCGCCCGCGAGGTGAGCTGGCGCATTCTGGATGACTTTGGCGCTGTGCAGACGTTTAGCGCCCCCGTTTCGGCGCACTAAGCGTCTGATGTCGCGATGCGCCACGGCCCGGCTCATACCGTTACCGTCGTCAGCCTCTCCATCCTGCTGGGCGGACAGAGCGCGCTCTTGCACGCCCAGGCGACCTTTAATATGGATCTGCTGGAGAAAAACGACCATTTGCCGGCAGTGGATCTGCAACGCTTCAATCAGCAGGCGGGCCAGCCGCCAGGCGCCTATCCGGTGAGCTGGCAGGTCAACGGCGTCACGCTGGACGCCCGTAAGACCGTCACGTTTCGCCAGAACGATCGCGGACAGCTCACGCCCTGCCTTAAGCCGGAAGATCTGCTGCAGGCCGGAGTTAACCCGGCCGTGCTGTCTCAGGCGCCCAGCGCAACGTCCCGCTCATGTCCCGAACTCAACGCGCTGCTGCCGGGCAGCACGGTCAATTTCGATTTTGCTCATCAGCGGCTGGTAATGACCATTCCTCAGGCGCTGATGACGCACCGGGCGAGGGATAATGTTCCCTCTGCGCTGTGGGACGAAGGTATTAGCGCCTTTCAGAGTAACTATCGTTATTCAGGCGCCAGCCAGCGTACCCGCGAGGGCAGCACCGAGCGCGATAACTATCTGATGTTGAAAAGCGGCGTGAACCTCGGCGCCTGGCGCCTGCGCGCCAGCAATAGCCTGACCGCCAACAGCGATGATAAGCCCCAGTGGACGACCAGCGGCGCCTGGCTTGAGCGCGACCTGACGCGCTGGCAGAGTGAACTGACCCTCGGGGATACCTTCACGTCGGGCGATGTGTTTGACGCGGTACAGTTTCAGGGAATATCCCTCGCCTCCAGCGATGCAATGCTCCCGGACTCGCAGAAAGGTTTTGCCCCGACCATCCGCGGGATTGCCAGAACCAACGCCCAGGTCACGGTTCGGCAAAATGGCTACGTGCTGTATCAAACCTACGTCACCCCCGGCGCGTTCGTGATTGACGATCTTTATCCCACCGCCAGCAGCGGCAATCTTGAGGTTGCCGTCAAAGAGTCGGATGGCGAAATCCGCCGCTTCACCCAGCCGTATGCTTCGGTGACCAGCATGCAGCGCGAAGGCAGCCTGAAATACAACCTGGTCGCCGGGCGCTACCATAGCGACGATGCCAGCCAGCGGCCGTTGATGATGCAGCTGTCGCTGATGCGCGGGTTCGCCCATAACCTGACGCTGTTTGGCGGACTGCAGAGCGCGGCGCAATACCATAACCTCTCGCTCGGCGCAGGACAGGGTTTGGGAGAAGCCGGGGCGCTCTCGCTGCAGCTGTTAAACGCCCGCGACCGGCACCAGCAGGATCCGATCGATGGCCGGGCCTGGCAGCTCCAGTACAGCAAAGGTTTTGATCGTCTCGGCACGCAGTTGACTTTCACCGGCTGGCGTTATTCGCATCAGCGCTATGCCACGCTGAGCGAGGCGTTTTCCAGCCCGGGTAGCGACGACGACCTGCAGGATAGCGACAACAAAAAAGCAACCCTGCAAATCACCGCCAGCCAGAGCCTGCCGTACGATATCACCCTCTATCTGAGTCTCGACCAGGACAGCTACTGGTCAGGGGGCGCCACACAGCGTACCGCCAATATGGGGATCAGCAGCCGGGTTCACGGTATCGCGTGGTCGCTCAGCTACAGCGACTCCCGCAGCAGCCACGGTGACGAGGAGGATGACGAGCCGCATTCCGACAAAGTGGTGACGTTGTCACTTTCCGTGCCGTTGAGCCACCTGCTGCCGGGGAGCTATGCCGGCTATACCCTGACCTCCTCCCGCCACAGCGTTGGTAGTCAGATGGTCAGCCTCAACGGCACATTGCTGGACAATCACGCGCTTAGCTACGCCGTCAGCCAAACCCGCGATCGGCAAAACGGGTCCAGCGGCAGCCTGACGGCCGGGTACAGCAGTGGAAGGGGCGATCTGAATCTCGGCTACAGCCACGATTCGCAGGCCGCTCGTCTGAACTACGGCGCCAGCGGGGGCATTCTGATTCACCGCCACGGGGTAGTCTTTACGCCGGAAATGAATGGCGCTGTCGTCCTGATTGACGCCGGTGGCGCAGGGGGTGTGACCCTCGCCAACCAGAAAACCATCGCCACCAATGGTGACGGGTACGCCGTGCTGCCCTTCGCCACCGCCTATCACCGCAACGACGTCTCTCTCGACAGCCATTCGCTGCCGGAGAATGTGGATCTGGCCAACAGCACCGTGACGCTGGTCCCTACCAAAGACGCGGTGGTTCTGGCGCGCTTTCACACCCACGTTGGCTATAAGGCGCTGTTTACGCTGCAGTCGCGGGGACAACCGCTGCCCTTTGGCAGCGAAGTACGCGCTAAGGACACCAACAGCATCGTTGCCAGCGAGGGTCAGGTGTACCTGGCCGGCCTGGCGCCAAAAGGCACCCTTTATGCGCAATGGGGGCCGGGCCCTCAGCAGCGCTGTAGCGCCCGCTACGATCTCACCCCGACGCTGGCGCAGACCCCCCATCCACTCATTTTACAGCAGACGTTATCATGTCCTTTTTAACTCTCCTGCGTCGGGTCGCCCTGACGCTGTTATTTATTCTGTTACCGGCCGCCAGCGGATGGGCCTGTACGCCAGTGTTTGTCCGCGGCCAGGCCTCCACCCTTCGGCTGAACGTGGGGCAGCTCACGGTTCCGGCTGACGCCAGACCCGGCACCCCGCTGTATCATAAAAGTTTCGCCTGGAACCGCCTTAGCGACGGCGGCGAACAGTGGATCCGCTGCGCGGACGATCCGCACGGGCTGTCACCGCTGCTGCTGGACAGTCTGCTGTCCGGGGGAGTGACGCGACCGACGGTTTATCAAACTAACCTCGCCGGCATTGGCGTTCGCGTATCGCTGCGCGCTATCGGCGGCTATGGCGGCTTTCCTGACCGGCCGACGCCCTCGCCGTTTAGCCAACGGGTGGACAATCCCGCCGCCTTGCCCGATGCGGTGTGGAAACTGGGCTATTTCCGCCTGACGATTGAGCTCATTAAAACCGGTCCCGCGGCGACGCCGGGCGAGCTTGAGTATCACAGCGAGCGCTTTTTAATGGCGGAGCATACCCCGCTGGCCGCGTTAGACTTAACCGGCAGGATCAGCACCGCGGGATGTTCAGTGAATGACGCCACGCCAGCCCTGATCAAGCTCCCTGCGGCGATGCTTGACCACTTCGGCGGCGTCGGCAAAACCACCGGCGACACCCCTTTCGCGCTGCAGCTGGATTGCAACAGCGCGGTCACGATTTCCCTGCGAGTTGACGGCGCGGAGCCCCTCTCCGCCCGGGGGCATGGCGTTCTGCGCAATGACGCCACCGACGATCGGGCGCAGGGTATCGGCGTGCAACTGCTTTACCATCGCCAGCCGGTCGCCCTGAATCATGAGATGACGCTGGGCAGCGCGAGTGCGGGCCGGTTTATCCTGCAGCTCACTGCCCGCTACTACCAGACCCGTCCCCGGATCACCGCCGGTCAGGTGTCGGCCGTCGCGACCTATACCTTACATTATGACTAGGTGATGGCGATCCGACGGATGAAGGAATTGCTCTGACCCACGAATCGTAAGAGAATAGCGCCTACACGCGACGATCTGAGTACACGGGAGTTCATCATCAGCCATTCTCGTCGATTCCCCTTAGCCAGCAAAGTGGCGCTGGCAGGCGCGGCGCTCATCGCCGCTGGCATGCTGTTCAGCTGCACCAGTAAAGCCCCTAAATCCCTTGTCACGCCGCCGAACGCTGCCGCCGTCAAAGCTGGGCAGGCGCACCGGGAGCCGGTGCGCGGCGTGTGGCTCACCACCGTTTCGCGCCTTGACTGGCCGCCGGTCGGGTCGATTATCGCCAGCACGCCGGAGAGTCGCATCACGCAGCAGAAGCTGGCGCTGATCGCTAAACTCGATAACCTGCAGCGCCTGGGGATCAACACCGTCTTTTTCCAGGTGAAACCGGACGGTACGGCGCTCTGGCGGTCGGATATTCTGCCGTGGTCCGATATGCTGACCGGCAAAATCGGCGAATACCCTGGCTACGATCCGCTGCAGTTTATGCTGGATGAAGCGCACAAGCGCGGCATGAAGGTTCACGCGTGGTTTAATCCCTACCGCGTCTCGGTCAACACCAAACCGTCGACGATTGCCGAGCTGAACAACACCCTTACTCAGGTACCGGCCAGCGTGTTCGTCCTGCACCGTAACTGGATCCGCACCGCCAGCGATCGCTTTGTTCTCGACCCGGGCATTCCCGAAGCACGGGACTGGATCACCAGCATCGTCGCTGAAGTGGTGCAGAACTACCCGATTGACGGCGTGCAGTTCGACGACTATTTCTATACCGAAACCGCCTCTTCCCCGCTTAACGACAACGAGACTTTCCGCCGTTACGGGCAGGGCTATGCCTCGAAGGGCGACTGGCGGCGGCATAACACCCAGCAGCTCATAGCCCAGGTTTCCACTACTATCAAAAAGCTCAATCCGAACGTCGAGTTTGGCGTGAGCCCGGCGGGGGTGTGGCGCAACCGCTCCCACGATCCGGCGGGGTCGGATACCCGTGGCGCGGCCGCCTATGATGAGTCCTATGCCGATACCCGCAGCTGGGTGCAGCAGGGACTGCTCGACTACATCGCGCCGCAGATCTACTGGCCGTTTGCCCGCGATGCCGCGCGCTATGATGTGCTGGCCAACTGGTGGGCCGAGGTGGTTAAACCGACGCATACCCGGCTGTATATCGGCGTGGCGCTGTACAAGGTGGGTGAACCGTCCAAAAATGAGCCTGACTGGACGGTGGACGGCGGCGTGCCGGAGCTGAAAAAGCAGCTCGATCTCAATGAGACTCTGCCGCAGATCCAGGGCACCATCCTGTTCCGCGAAAACAACCTCAATCAGCCGCAAACCCGGCAGGCGGTTAACTATTTGCGCAGCCGCTGGGGGCAGCCGCAGAGCTAGCCGCCAGCCGGCTCTGCTATAGCGCCTGCAGCCCTTGCTGCAGGCGGGCGTGCAGCTTCAGCATGTTCTCTGTAATGGCCTGCCAGACGTGGCTGGAAAAGTCCGCCGGCAGCGTCCGGCGAGCGCTTTCGATTGCCTGCGGCACATGCCCGGCAAACTCCTGGAGGATCGCCAGCATCTGCTCCAGGGGAAAGTTCACCGCTTTGGCCGTCGCCAGAAAATGACGCGGATAGATGGCGTTAATCTCTGTTTTACGCCCTTTTGTGGCATTGAGCCCCATCGACAGCTTCAGATCGCGCAGATGCAGTCCCGTGCCGCCCAGCACCGGAAACGCCGAAATAATGTCGTAGAACGGTGTTAAGCGGTAGCTGCCGCCGGGCAACAGGTAAATTGAGAAGTTTTTTGCGTGACCGTCCGTCGCCCCCGTCAGCCACTGGAAGACCATGAACTTCATAAAGTCATAGCGATCTTTCAGCGCTTCACTCGAGCCCAGCAGAAAGGTCATGATCGCGGCGATACCCGGCCCGCCGTCAGACTCATATTTCATCGCTGAAGGAAGACCAAAAGCCTGACACAGATCCTCCTGCGGCAGACGCAGCAGCACCCGTCCCTCCTGCGCCCAGCGCCGGTCGAAGCGGGTTACCGCCAGGGCGCGGATCCGCGGGGTGGTGATGATCTCCGCTTCCGGCACCGCCAGGCCCAGTTCTCTGGCCAGCGCCAGGCACAGATACTCATTATCCACGCTTTCACGCAGATCCAGCGTCGCATTGGGCTGCTTGATCTCGCCGATGGGCAGCTTAATGATATGCGTGGTCGGCGTGGCGCCCTGCGGAATACACCACTGCTCGCCCATCCGCAGCAGCGCCGTTTTCTCCTGGGCGCCGGCCACCGAGATACGGAAATCGTCCTGGCTGGTAATCATCCCGAGGGGGATATCCGACTGGTAAGCGGTCAGCAAAGCGGTGAGCTGCGCCTCGTCCAGCGTCTGCCAGCGTAATCCTTCCAGGTGCGCCTCTTCCCCCGGCGGCAGGAGGGTCACCGCCCCTACGCTATCCCGCCCGACTTCGGCCAGCAGATCGAACGGCTGCTTCGAGCGCGCCTGATAGCGCCTGACGATCCGGTCGCGGACCTGCGGGCTGTCGGGCAGCAGGTTATCAAAATAGTGATACACCGCGTCGGCAGTGATATTGCCATACTGCAGCGGCAGTGAGAGGGAGAGCGGTCTGGCGCGCGGGCTGCGCAGCCACTCTTCGTCATAGCGAAAACTGTGCGCCCCGTTAGCCTGGCGGGTTAAGGTTCCCACGCGCACATTGTTCATCCAGGTGGTAAGCGTCGCCATTACCAGTCAAGGTCCGTGTTGTTATCGGGAGCCGGCGCCGTCTCAGCAGCTTTGGCGTTCAGCGTCATCACCACCCCCAGCGACTGGAGGATCTTAAACAGCGTGGTTAAGGTGGTTTTGTCGGGGTGATTTTCAAAATTGGACAGCGTGGCCTGCTTAATGCCGATCCGCCTGGCCAGCGCATCCTGGGTCCAGTGGTTCTGCTGGCGCAGCAGCTTCAGGTAATTGGCCAGCTGCACGGGACTGTATATCTGCGGGGAATTCATCGCCTTGTTCCTCACCATCATTTATCCCCCTGTCGGGATAAACTTGGTTTTATACCCTGTAGGGGATAATGTCAAGGTTATCCCCTGGTGGGGATAGGAGAATAATTATCCTTGTGTGGGGATAAAACAGGAAGGATGATCGCCGGAGCCATCTGTACATGCCCGGTGGCGGCTGCGCCTTACCGGGCCTACGGGGCTGTCTATGCCCGCTCCGTAACGCTCCAGACCGGGCAAGCGCAGCGCCGCCCGGCAGCGGGCAGCCGGCTTAGCTGCCGCGGTAGGTCGACCACCCGCCCGGGGCGATGAGAAACGGCAGATGGAAATGGTCCTCTGCCGCCTCGCCGATAACAAAATCAATCTGCGCCCGGGTAAAGACGCTCTCGCGCCCGGCGCGGGCAAACCACGCCCCGGTTTCCGCTGTTAAGCAATAGCGCCCCGCCGGCAGCGGCGCGGCGCTAAAGGTGGCGATACGCCCCTGGGCGTTGGTCACCAGATTCGCCAGCGTCTCGCCCTCCCGGCTCAGGCTGACCGTTACGCCTTCTGCCGGCGTACCGGTGGAAATATCCAGAATATGGGTGCTCAGGGTGCTCATTCGCCAATCACTCCTTCCAGTCTTAACATCGTAATCTCTCGCAGCTGGGCAAGCGCCTCGGCCACTTCTTCGTCGGCGGTATGCTGCAGCCGGCGCGTCAGCGCCTGCAACATCTCATCGCCGCTGCGCCCTTTGGCGCGGATTAAAAACACCCGGCCAAAGCGGGCTTCGTAGCGGGCATTGCCCTCCCGCAGGGCCTGCGCGAGCCGCTCATTCTCGCTGTCCACCGCCGACTGTTCCTGGCGCGACAGCGCCGCGTGCGCCTGGCCGCCGGTCGGCTTCTCACCGATCCGCGGATGGGCGCTGAGCGCCGCGTTCAGCTCGTCCTCTCCCCAGTTAGCCATCGCCTTACGGGCGGCCTGCAGCAGCGCATGGCGGCTGGCGAAAGGTCGTAAGCTCACCAGCATCTCGCCCCAGGCCGGGATCGCCACGCAAGGGGCCAGCAGCCCCGCCGCCTCATCTTTGCTCAGGCTGTTAAACTGACTCAGCGCGATCATCCTGACTCCTTAACGATTTCGTCGCCGCCTGCTCCTGCGGCAGAATAAGGTTCAGCGCTATCGCTACCAGCCCACCGCTGGTGGCCGCCGAACCGAACAGATCGCCGACCATCGGCGGAAAATGGCTGAGAAACGCCGGCACCGACTCCACGCCAAGACCCGCGCCAAACGCCAGCCCCACGATCAGCACATCGCGACGGCTCAGCGGGGTCTGGGTAATAATCCGGATCCCGGCCGCCACCACGCAGCCAAACATCACCATCGTGGCGCCCCCCAGCACCGGCGCCGGGATCTGCCGCAGCAGTTCGCCCACCGGGGGAAACAGCCCGAGCAGGATCAGAATCACGCCAATGTAGCGTCCGACATAGCGGCTGGCCACCCCGGTCATCTGGATCACGCCGTTGTTCTGCGCGAAGGTGGTGTTCGGAAAAGCACAGAGCATGGCCGCCACCATACAGCTGACGCCATCCGCCAGGATACCGCCCTTCAGCCGGTTACGGAAAGCGCGATCGTCAACAGACTGTTGCGAAATCAGCGAGTTGGCCGTCAGATCGCCCACCGCCTCCAGAATACAGACCAGCGACACCAGGGCGACCGGCAGAAATATCGCGCTGTTAAACTGAAAGCCGAACGGAAACAGCGTCGGCAGGCGAAACAGAGTGTCGCCCAGGCTGTGAAGATGGAACTGACCGCTCAGCCCCGCTGCGATGCAGCCCACGGCAATGCCCACCACCACCGAGGAGAGCCGCAGCCAGCGGTTTTTGGCGCAGCTCAGCAGGACGATAACCCCGAGGGTGCCCGCCCCGAGCGCGATATTGCTCATGCTGGCGAAATCCTCGGCCTTTTCCCCACCGCACCAGTTGATGACGCTGACCTTGATCAGGCTGATGCCGATCAGCGCAATCACGCTGCCGGTAATGATGGGAGTAAAGATTTTCTTCAGCGGTTCGATAAAGCGGCTGACAATCACCGGCACCAGAGCGGCGACAAAGTTAACGCCAAACAGCATCGCCATCATATCCTGCGGCCCGCCGCCCTGGGCTTTTACCCACATCCCTCCGGCCACCGTCACGCCGAGGAAGGCAAAACTGGTGCCCTGCATGCAGATCATCCCGGCGCCGATGCCCCATACCCGATTGGACTGCAGAAAAGTGCCAATGCCCGAGGCCATCAGCGACATACTGATGAGATACGGCAGCCAGTCGCCAAGCCCGAGGGTAGCGCCGATGATCAGCGGCGGCGTGATGATCCCCACCAGGCCCGCCAGCACATGCTGGAGAGCGCTGAAAAAGGCCGGAAGCGGTGGGATCCGCTGTTCAAGGCCGTAAAGCAGGCCACTGTGATGTTCGTCAGACATAGTGATATCCCGTAGCAAAGAGAAGTGCATGGGCTAGTGCACAAAGCAGGCCAGAGACGACAAAAGGGCACCAATAAATTTATTATCACTCCAAAATCATCAACTTAGATTACGCTCGTGATGCATCACCCCTCTCCGCTGCTGAACCAGGCGTCTGAAACGATAGATTCTTAATGCAACATACAGAAACTTTTGATTCATAAAAAGGCAACCAATACCTCACATTGCACCGATGCGGTGCGTCATGAGCCATCGCTGTGCCTCAGGCAGGCGGTTTTCCTCCCTCCAGCGAACTGGTACGCAAATTGCTGTAGTCAGTCACAACATCGGGAGAAGGAGAAAAAAATGAAAGCAATCGTGATTGGCGCCGGCATCGGCGGTTTAAGCGCGGCAGTGGCGCTCAAACAGTCGGGGATCGACTGCGACGTCTATGAAGCGGTGAAAGAGATCAAACCGGTCGGCGCAGCGATTTCCGTGTGGCCCAACGGCGTGAAGTGCATGGCCCACCTCGGCATGGGCGACATCATGGAGACCTTCGGCGGGCCGCTGCGCCGGATGGCGTATCGTGATTTCCGCAGCGGCGAGAACATGACCCAGTTCAGTCTCGCCCCGCTGATCGAACGCACCGGCAGCCGCCCCTGCCCGGTCTCCCGGGCAGAACTGCAGCGGGAAATGCTGGATTACTGGGGACGGGACAGCGTGCAGTTCGGCAAACGCGTCACCCGCTGTGAAGAAGACGCCGACGGCGTGACGGTATGGTTTACCGACGGCAGCAGCGCCAGCGGCGATCTGCTGATTGCCGCCGACGGCAGCCATTCCGCACTGCGTCCGTGGGTGCTGGGCTTTACCCCGCAGCGCCGCTACGCCGGCTACGTCAACTGGAACGGCCTGGTGGAGATAGATGAAGCGCTGGCCCCCGGCGACCAGTGGACCACCTTTGTCGGCGAAGGCAAGCGCGTCTCGCTGATGCCGGTCTCCGCCGGCCGGTTCTACTTTTTCTTTGATGTGCCGCTTCCGGCGGGTCTGGCGGAGGATCGTGACACCCTGCGCGCTGACCTCAGCCGCTACTTTGCCGGCTGGGCGCCGCCGGTGCAGAAGCTGATCGCCGCCCTCGACCCGCAGACTACCAACCGCATTGAAATCCATGATATCGAACCTTTCAGCCGCCTGGTGCGCGGCCGCGTCGCGCTGCTCGGCGACGCCGGACACAGCACCACCCCGGATATTGGCCAGGGAGGCTGCGCGGCGATGGAAGATGCAGTGGTGCTGGGCGCCGTTTTCCGCCAGACCCGAGATATTGCGGCCGCCCTGCGCGAGTATGAAGCCCAGCGCTGCGACCGGGTTCGTGACCTGGTGCTGAAGGCGCGCAAACGGTGCGATATTACCCACGGGAAGGATATGCAGCTCACCGAAGCCTGGTACCAGGAGCTGCGCGAGGAGACCGGGGAGCGCATTATCAACGGCATGTGCGACACCATCCTCAGCGGGCCGCTGGGCTGACCGTCGCCATGGATTCGATCACCGCACTCAGCGTCTGAATGGCCATTTGCGCGGGCCGCGAAAGCTGACGCGAGGGCGCAGTACACAGCGCCAGGGTCAGCGGTCGCAGCAGCGTACTGCGCAGCGGGACAAAGGCCAGCTGTCCACACTGGACCTCGTCCAGCACGTCGAGCAGGCTAAGGAGCGTCACGCCGCTGCCGCGCAGCACCAACGACTTGATAAGCCGGATATCATTGCAGCTGATGGTATTCTCCGGCGCAAAGTCATGGTGGCGATAGAGGAGCGCCACCCGCTCATGGACGATCAACGGCGCGCCGGGCACGATATGCCGCTCCAGGCTGAGCTCGCCCAAAGACAGCGCCTTCGCCCCCGCCAGGGGATGGTCCGGACGCATCACAATCCCCACCTCCAGTTCGGCAAAGGCCAGCACGCTGAGTCCAGCCTGCCCCTGCGGATCGAGGATCAGGCCGACGTCCAGGTCCGCCTGACGCACTTTCTGGCTGACGGTGTGGCTGTCAGCCACCTGCAGATCCAGCTCCAGCCACGGCCAGCTGGCGATGATCTCCGCCAGCGCGGCGGCGAAGCCCCCTTCCGCCAGCGCCTGCACCATGCCAACGCTAACGCTTCCGCGCTTCATCCCCTGCAGCTCATCGAATTTCTGCCGCGTCTGGCGAAACTCCTTTTGCCAGCGCAGCAGGTTGTCATACAGCAACTCACCGGCGGTGGTCATCCGCAGTCCCTCCGACAGGCGCTCGAACAGCGGGGTGCCGAAGGCCTCCTCGGCCTGCAGGATCTGGCGGTTAATCGCCGAGGCGGAAATATGCAGCTGCTCGGCGGCCCGGCGCAGGCTGCCGTAGCGGGCCACGGCGATGAAATAGTGCGCGAAACGGGAAAATGGACTCATGGCGCCCCTGTACTCTTTTTTGCAACAGCAGAGTGAATTAATGGTGATGGATGTGAACACCCTAATATGACAACAATAATCTCACAACAATAAAACAATCACCGATGTGAGCAGGAAGAGAAATCATGAAGACAATCACCCCCACGCCCCCCGCCCATTGCACCTTTGATCCAGAGGACTGGCTGCGGCTGGCCCGCTGCTGGCACCCGGTGGCCCGCGCCTGCGATATTACCGGCGCCCCGGTGAAAGCCACCCTGCTGGACGAACAGCTGGTTATCTACCGTATTAAAGGCCAGGTGGTGGTCGCCCGCGACGTCTGCCCGCACCGCGGGGTGCCGCTGACCCTGGGGTTTCATGAAGAGGAAGGCATCGTCTGCCCCTATCATGGCCTGCGCTTTGGCGAGGATGGCCGCTGCAACCGCATCCCCTCCAGTCCGGGGCAACCCATTCCGGCCAAACTGCATCTCACCAGCTTCGCCGTGGAGGAGCGCTACGGGCTGATCTGGACCTGCCTGGCCTGCGATCCGGACAATCCGCCGCCGTTACCGACCATGCCGCACTGGGACGACGCCGGCTTTCAGCAAATCAACTGCCCGGCCTTCGAGGTAAAGGGATTTGCCGGCCGCCAGGTCGAAGGCTTTCTCGATGTCGCCCACTTCGCGTGGATCCACACCGACACCTTCGCCGATCCGGACAACCAGCAGGTGCCGGACTATACCCCGCAGGAGACGCCGTTCGGCTTTGTTGCCGACTACTGGAGCTCGGTGGGCAATTACCCGGCCAGCTCCGATTTCCGCGCGCCGGAAGGGTTCCAGTGGCTGCGTCACTTTGAAATGCATCTGCCGTTCACCGCTACGCTGACCATCCATTTTCCCGCCGACGCCAGGCTGGTGATCATGAACGCCGCCTCGCCGGTGTCGTCCCGGGTGACGCGGATGTTTGCACCTATTGCCCGCAACTTCGATCTGCACGTGCCGGTGGAAGACGTACATGCGTTCAACCTGCGGGTATTTGAAGAGGACCGCCTGATGGTCGAGACCCAGCGTCCGGAACGGTTGCCGCTGGATCTGACCCTGGAGGCGCATATTCCGGCGGACCGCAGCTCTATCGCCTACCGGCGCGGGCTGAAGAAGATGGGCTTTGGCGATTTCTTTCTGGTATGAGTGGAGGTCATATGCGCGACATACTCCCGGTGGTGGTCGATGGCCTGTGGCGCCAGGGCGCGAAAAATTTGGCCGTTCGTCTGGTGAGCGCCGAGGGGCAACCGCTGCCGGCGTGGACGCCCGGCTCCCATATCGATCTCCATCTTCCCTGCGGGCTGATCCGTCAGTACTCCCTGACCGGCAGCCCGGCCGAACAGGATCGCTATCTGCTCTGCATCGCCCGCGAGTCGCAGTCTCGCGGTGGCTCCCGTTATATTCATGACACCCTGCGCCCGGGACAGCCATTGATGATCTCTGCCCCGCGCAACCACTTTCCGCTGCACGAGGGCGGCCATGTGGTGCTTCTCGCCGCCGGGATCGGCATTACGCCGCTGCTGGCGATGGCCCACGCCCGGGCGGCGTCCGGCGCCAGCTTTACGCTGCACTATTACGTTAGCCGTGCGCAGGAGGCCGCCTTCGCCACCGAGATCGCCCGCCAGCTGAGCGGGGGAATCTGCCAGATCCACTGCTCAGACGAGGGGCAGAGTCCGCGCCAGCGGCTGGCGCAGGATCTGGGGGCTCCGGACGCCGACACCCGGGTCTACTTCTGCGGTCCGCCCGGATTTATGGCCCGGGTTCGCGATACCGCGCGGGCGGTCGGATGGGAGGAGGCGCAATTGCACAGCGAAGCGTTCCAGCCGCCCGCCCCGACGGCGGCGTCGGCGGCGGATGGAACCTTCACCATCACCCTCGCCTCCACCGGGGAGCGCTGGCCGGTGCCGGGGGACAAAACCATCGCCCAGGTGCTGCAGGAGCATGGCGTCGCGGTGCCGCTCTCCTGCGAGATGGGGATCTGCGGCGCCTGCCTGACGCCGGTACGCGAGGGGACCGTCGACCACCGGGATACCGTGCAGTCGGAGGCGGAAAAACAGGCCGCAGAGCAGCATATTGCGCTGTGCTGCTCCCGCAGCCTGTCGGCCAATTTAGTTATCGATCTCGCGGGATAAGCGGCCCGTCACCGGCTGGTCGGCGCGGGCGACCGGTTTCACCCGTACGGCGGCGAAGACAATCACCATCGCGCTCAACAGCAGCAGACCGCTGCCGGTGAAGACGCCGCTGGCGCCGTGCAAATCAAACACCGCCCCGCCGCCGGCGGCCCCGGCGCTGATGGCCAGCTGAATAGAGGCGACCAGCAGACCGCCCGCGCTTTCTGCTTCATCCGGCACGGTGGTGGCAAGCCAGGTGGACCAGGCCACCGGCACCAGGCCGAAGGCAAATCCCCACAGGGCGACCAGCAGCCCGGCCAGCACGGTCAGATGGCCAAACGTCACCATCAGCAGCGCCAGAACGCTCATCATCAACGGCACCAGCGCCAGGGTGAGACGCAGGCTACGGCTCAGCAGATAGCTCGCCACCGAAGTGCCGATAAAGTTAGCGATACCGAAGCCGAGCAATATCAGCGAAACCCCTTCGACACTGGCCTGCGCGACGGTCTCAAGGAACGGCCGCAGGTAGGTAAAGAAGGCGAAATGGCCGCTGAAAATCAGGATCGTCGCCAGCATGCCGCCCAGCATACCGGGACGGCGCAGCACCCTGAACAGCGTGGAGAAGGTCCCGACGCTCTCCGGGCGCATGGAGGGCAGCACCCACAGCTGCCAGAGCAGCGCCAGCAGGCTGGGTATCGCACAGAGAATAAACACGTTGCGCCAGCCGATCAGCTCCCCGAGGTAGCTGCCGAGAGGCGCGGCCACCACCGTGGCGACAGACACCGCGGAAAAGATGATCGCCAGCGCCTTTGGCACATGGGCCGCCGGCACCAGACGCATCGCCGTGGCGGTGGACATCGCCCAGAAGCCGCCGATGGCGATCCCCAACAGCAGACGGCCCAGCAGGAGAAACGCCAGCGAATCGGCAAAAGCGACCATCAGGCTGGAGACTATCTGCAGCACGGAAAAGAACATCAGCACCCAGCGGCGATCGATATTGCGGGTGGCGGTGGCGATCAGCAGGCCGGTAACTAACGCCACCAGCGCCGTCGCGGTGACCGCCTGTCCGGCCATCCCTTCACTGACGCCGAGGCTGCTGGCCATCGGCGTTAACAGGCTGGCGGGCAGAAACTCGGCCACGATCAGGCCGAACACCCCGAGGGCCAGGGCATAGACGGCGCGCCAGGCAGGTTTGGCGGGAGACAGGCTCGCGTCAGCAGCTATGCAGGAACTCATATACAACTCTCCAGGTTTATTAACATCCTGGTCATCTTAGGGACTTACTTTCGGACGATATATGATGCATACTCTTCAGTTATTGATTATTCGTCCGGAATTACCATGAGCCAGCCTGCCATCGACCTGACCAGCGAACTGTTGCGCGGTATGCGCCTCTCCGGCGTTAACTACCGGCGCATCGAAACCGCACGCCCGTTCGGCGTCGGCTTTAGCGCCGTGGCGGGTAAAGCCCAGTTCCATTTCATCAGCCGCGGGCCGGTGCTGCTGCGCATGGCCAGCGGAGAACAGTTCACCCTCGAGAGCGGCGATGCGCTGTTTATTCCCAACGGCGACGGGCACGCCCTGCTCTCGGATCCGCAGGCCACGGTGGTCAATGTGGCGCAGCTGCCCAGCGAAACGGTGTGCAGCACGGTAAGTTGTATCAACGCTGGCGACCAGCCTGACTGCCCGGAGCGCGCCGTCATTTTCAGCGGTTGTATGGACTTTGAGCTCGGCGGCATGCAGCCGCTGGTGAAGGCCATGCCCGAGGTGATGCGGGTCAGCAGCCTGCTAAACACCTGGCCGGAGATCCAGCCGCTGTTGGTAGCGATGGAGCGGGAATCGCTCACCCGCCAGGCAGGCTATGCCGGGATCCTCGCCCGGCTGGCGGACGTGGTGGCCGCGCTGATTGTCCGCGGCTGGGTAGCGTGCGGGTGCGGCAACGCCACCGGCTGGGTACAGGTCCTGCGCGATCCCCGGCTGGCGAAAGCGATCTACGCCATGCATCAGCGCCCGGGGGTCAACTGGAAAGTGGAAGATCTGGCGCGGGAGGCGGGTCTTTCACGCTCGCTGTTCGCGGAACGTTTTCTTGCCGCCACCGGCACCACCCCCGCCCGCTATCTCACCGAGCTGCGTATGCGGCTGGCGGTGCAGTACATCACCCATGAAGGCCAGGCGCTGGAAACGGTCGCCTTCAGCCTCGGGTATCAGTCGCTGGCGGCCTTCAGCCGGGCTTTCAAACGCATCACCGGCCAGCCGCCGGGAGCCCTGCGCGCCACGGCACGCTAGAGTCAGCCTTTATGTAAAGCGATACACGCCGTTGCCGACACGAAAGCGCTGCCCCTTAAGCGCCGGGTTGGCGACGCGGAACACCAGTTCGGTCAGCTGGTTGGCAGCCCCTTCACGGAAGATAAATTGCCGGCCGCCCACGTCCAGTCCCTGCTCCCCCAGTGGCGGAAAGCCCAGCAGCGCCTGCCAGCGATCGCGCACCGCCTGCGGATTGACCACCTCGAACACCGCCTGCTCAAGCGTAATGTCGCCCAGCGGATGCGGCGCGTCCAGCCTCTGGGCGCGCAGCCGCGTCAGCCGGGTGGCGTCGTCTTCTTCCCACTGCAGCACAAAGGGATAGACCAGCCCGTCAGTGTCGCCATAGATGGTGAAGATCCGCCAGCGGATGATATTGCTCTGCGGATCGTTGCGCTGGCCATCGACAATCGGTGACACTGTCACCCCTGTACGACGCAACTGGTCATAGGTGGCGTCGATGTCGTCGCTGCGCAGCGCCACCCGAAACAGCGCCTCATTCTCCGGCAGCAGCCGTGCGGCGTCGCGCGAAAGGAGGAATTTGTCCGTCGCGGCGCGCAGTTCGTCCGGGTCGGCAATGGCGAGGAATTCGATATACGTCAGGCCAAAATAGCTCAGCGCATTACGGGTTCCCCACCCCGGATGCCGCCCTCCGGCCACCGCCCGCAGCTGCTGCCCGGCAAAGATTTCAATCGCCGCTTCCGGCTGATTCACAAACTGTACTGCGTGGTCCCACTGCAAGGTTGCCATGATCTCTCCCGCGATTGTGCCTGGTCAGGCGCCTGCGGCAAAAGATAGTGCTGGGGTGAAGGGAATGGCAAACAAGAATTAAATATATCGAAAGCAGGATAGGTAATTTATATCAACGCGGTATGTCGCATCTGACGGGCGATGAAACGGCGGGCAAAGAACCGCCCGCCACGGGGTCAGACCGACCCTTCTTTCTCAATCACCAGAATACGCGCCGCCCCCTGCGGGTGAGCGACATGCTCGCATCCCACCCCGGCGTAGAAGATATCGCCGGCGTTTAGCATGATGATCTGCTCCTCGCCGTCGACTTTCACATGCATCGCCACCTGACCATCCATCACGGCAAACACCTCCTGACCATCATTGATGTGCCAGATATAGGGTTGGTCGGTCCAGTGCAGACGCACGGTGGTGCCGGAAAAATTGGCAATATCCAGCGCGCCCCACGCGCGGTCGGCGGTGAAATCTTTACTGCTCCAGCTCTGCATGATGGTGTCCTGTGGTAAGGGTTATTTTTTCTGCCAGTTTGCCCAGGGATCCGCTTTCTCCACCGGCGCGTCATCATCAAGGGAGGCGAGATACATAGCCTCCACCTCTTTGCGCGCCCACGGCGTCCGGCGGAGAAATTTGAGGCTGGACTTAATGCTGGGATCGCTTTTAAAGCAGTTAATGTTGACCTGGCGGGCCATTTCCGCCCAACCATAGCGCGCCACCAGGGCATTGAGCAGCGCTTCCAGGGTCACGCCGTGCAGGGGATCTTTCGAGCTGTGCATTACGATACGTCCGTTCCGCATTAAAAAGTGCGCCTACCTTACTGGCTCTCACCGACGGGCGCAACCGGCTTCATTACGCGCTTCGCGCCTATATCTATTTAATGCAAAAGCACTGAACCCCGCGCGGTCATAAATTAGAAAATAACGTTATTGGTTGCTTATTTGGCCTTGAGGCAAGCTGTGTTCAGCCCCGGACAGAGGAAATCACCATGCGCTGCTGTTGTGCCCGAACCCAGAAACTGAATCAACCCATAACTTATTACCCCGTTTTCGGAGAACACAATGAACGCGACCACCCTGCCGATTCTCGATCTGGCCCGCTACGCGGACCCCGCGGATAAAGCGGCCTTCCTGGCCGACCTGCGTCATGCCGCCCGCGACATCGGCTTCTTCTATTTGATCAACCACGGTGTCGACGACGCGCTTCAATATGAAGTTCAGCGCCAGTCCCAGCGCTTTTTTGCTCTCGATGAGGCGCAAAAACAGCAGGTGGCGATGATCCACTCCCCCCATTTTCGCGGCTATAACCGCGCGGCCTCTGAGCTGACGCGCGGCCAGCCTGACTGGCGAGAACAGTTTGATATCGGCGCCGAACGTCCGGCGCTGACCCTCAGCGACGACGCCCCGCGCTGGCAGCGCCTGCAGGGTCCGAATCTGTGGCCTGCCGCCCTGCCGTCGCTTAAACCGGTATTACTTCACTGGCAACAGCAAATGACCCAGGTGGGCATCCGCCTGCTGCGCGCCTTTGCCGAAGCCCTGCAGCTCCCGGAGAATGCTTTCGATCAGCTCTACGGCGACAAACCCAACGAGCATATCAAACTGATCCGCTACCCCGGCCAGCAGGAGACCCAAAGCAGCCAGGGCGTCGGCGCCCATAAAGATTCGGGGTTTCTCAGCTTCCTGCTGCAGGACGAGCAGAAAGGACTGCAGGTAGAGGTCGCGCCTGGAGAATGGATCGACGCCGTGCCGCTGGCCGGCAGCTTTGTGGTCAATATTGGCGAACTGCTGGAGCTGGCGACCAACGGGTATTTGCGCGCTACCGTCCATCGCGTGGTGTCGCCGCCGGCGCAGCAGCAGCGCCTCTCCATCGCCTTCTTCCTCGGCGCCCAGCTTGACGCGGTGGTGCCGGTTTACACCCTGCCGCCCGAGCTGGCGCGTGAAGCGCGAGGGCCGGACAGCGACCCGCACAATCCGCTGCTGCGCGATGTCGGCTGGAATTATCTCAAGGGCCGTCTGCGTTCCCATCCGGACGTGGCGGAACGCTACTATCAGGACGTGTTTCGCGAACGCGCCGAGCAATTGATCGTTTAACCATAACTAAAAAGGAACACACCATGAAATATGCCGCTTTTAAACTGGCAGGAGTCGCACTGTCTCTTTCTCTGGCATGGACGTCTGCCCAGGCTGCCGCGCTGCGCGTCGCCGCGGACCCGGTTCCCCACGCGGAGATCCTCAACTACATCAAAAAAATCGATCCCAGCCTCGATCTGAAGGTGGTGGAGCTGACCAGCGGGGTCAACGCCAATGAACTGCTGGCCAGTGGCGATGTGGATGCCAACTACTTCCAGCATGTCCCCTACCTGAAGGATCAGGAGAAAGCGCTGGGTAAAACCTTTGCCGTCGCGGCCACGGTGCATATTGAGCCGCTGGGGATCTACTCGCATAAGCATAAAGATTTCTCATCACTGCCGGAAAACGCCACCGTGGCGGTGCCGAATAACACCACCAACCTGAGCCGGGCGCTGTTCCTGCTGCAGGCGCAGAAGCTTATTAAGCTGGATCCCAAATTTACCGATCCGGCCACCACCCTGGCGACGCCGAAGGATATTGTCGAGAACCCGAAACACCTGAAGATTCTGGAGATTGAATCGCCGCAGATCCCGCGCTCCCTCGATGATGTCGACCTGGCGGTGATTAACGGCAACTACGCGCTGGAAGCCGGCCTGGTGCCAGCGAAGGATGCCCTGGGGCTGGAAAGCGCCGAGCATAACCCGTACGCCAATATTCTGGTGACCACCCCAGCCCTGGCGAATGACCCGCGCATTAAGGCGCTGGCGAAAGACCTGACCTCGCCGCAGGTGGCGGAGTTTATCCGTAAAACCTATAACGGCTCGGTGAT
Source organism: Klebsiella sp. P1927 (assembly GCF_018204675.1). Lineage (NCBI taxonomy): Bacteria > Pseudomonadati > Pseudomonadota > Gammaproteobacteria > Enterobacterales > Enterobacteriaceae > Klebsiella > Klebsiella sp. P1927. The sequence goes on from NZ_CP073377.1 coordinate 2,449,053, forward strand.
CCCGGTGGTCCCTCAGTCATGATAACCATCGAAGGGCTGAGCAAAACCTACGCCGGAACCGGCCGACCGGCGCTGAACGATATCGCGTTGCAGATACCGAAAGGGGCAATATACGGCATTCTCGGGCGCAGTGGCGCCGGCAAAAGTACGCTCATCCGCTGTCTCAATTTACTGGAGCGGCCCACCTCGGGCCGCATTCTGGTGAACGGACAGGATATTACCCAGTTGAACAAGGCGGCGCTGCGGGATTATCGCCTGCGCACTGGGATGATTTTCCAGCACTTCAATCTGCTGCATGCCCGCACCGTCGCTGACAACGTCGCGGTGCCGCTGGAGATTGCCGGAGTGCCGAGGGCCGCTCGCGAGGCCCGGGTGCGCGAACTGCTGGCGCTGGTGGATCTCAGCGAAAAGGCCGCCGCCTTCCCGTCGCAGCTTTCCGGTGGGCAAAAACAGCGCGTCGGCATCGCCCGGGCGCTGGCCGCCCGGCCGGAAGTGCTGCTGTGCGATGAGGCGACCAGTGCGCTGGATCCCGAGACCACCGCCTCGGTGCTGGCCCTGCTGGCGGATATTAACCAGCGCCTCAATCTGACCATTGTGCTGATTACGCACCAGCTGGAGGTGGTGAAAACCATCTGTGACCACGCGGCGCTGCTGGAACAGGGCGAGATTGTCGAAAGCGGTAAACTCGCCGACCTGCTGGTGACCCCATGGTCGCGGCTGCGCCAGTCGCTGCTGCACGACCCGCAGGCTGAACAGGAATTTCTTACCCGCCACGGCGTTCAGGGGAGGCCATTATGCGGAGTAGCATGAGCTGGGAAGATTTGTGGCCGTTATTACTCGACGGCACGCTGGATACGCTTTATATGGTGGGCCTGGCGGCCCTGTTTACCGTGCTGATCGGGTTGCCCACCGGCGTGCTGTTATTTATTTCCCGCGCCAACGGGCTGGCGCCGATGCCGAAACTGAACGCGCTGTTAGGCGCGGTGATCAACATCGGCAGGTCGCTGCCGTTTATCGTGCTGCTGATCGCCCTGATCCCCTTTACCCGCCTGATCGTCGGCACCACGCTGGGCAGCACCGCCGCCATCGTGCCGGTAACCATCGGCGCCTTTCCGTTCTTTGCCCGTCTGACGGAAAACGCGCTCGACGAGGTGGACTACGGGAGAATTGAAGCCATTCTGTCGATGGGCGGCAACGTCTGGCACGTGATTTTTAAATCCCTGCTGCCGGAAGCCCTGCCAACGCTGCTGGCCGGGATCACGCTAACCATCGTGATGCTGATTGGTTTCTCCTCCATGGCCGGTGTGATCGGCGGCGGTGGACTCGGCGACCTCGCCATCCGCTACGGCTATCAGCGGTTTAATAATGAAGTCATGTTTGGCACAGTGCTGATCCTGGTGGCGATGGTCCAGGGGGTGCAAATGGCCGGCGATCGGCTGGTGCGTAGCCTGGCCCACCGCCGCTAGCCGTCAGTCATTAGTTCCAGCCGCTCTCTGCCGCCAGCTGGCGGACCAGAGTGGCGGCGTCACACTCGCGGATCAACCCCACCCCCTGCCCGGCCCAGTGGGCGCCATACTCATGGACACCCTGGGCTTTCGCGGCGGCGGCCAGTGCTTTGCCGATATCATACGCCAGCGGATAATCCGGCACGGCGCTCGCCGGATAGCCTTCCCCCAGCGCACAGAAGGCATTCGCCAGACAGCGTGCCGGACGCCCGGATATCGCGGAGGTCAGCACCGTACGCCCGTCAAGACTGTTGTGGATCGCCGCGCGGTAGCCGGCGTCGGCGGCCGATTCCGGACACAGTAAAAACGCCGTACCGAGCTGTACGCCCTGCGCCCCCAACTGCATCACGCTGGCGATCCCCGCTCCGTCCATGATGCCTCCGGCGGCCACCACCGGGATGGTTAGTCGACGCCGCAGAAGTTGCACCAGGGTGAAGGTGCTCAGCTGCGCGTCAGGCGCCTGCGGAGCAAAGATCCCCCGGTGCCCACCCGCCTCATAGCCCTGAGCGACCACCACGTCGATCCCCTGCTGTTCAATCAGCAGCGCCTCCTGGAGCGAAGTCGCTGTTGCCAGGGTAACGATCCCCTGCCGCCGCAGACGCTGGATCGTCTCACCTTCAGGAAGACCAAAATGAAAGCTCACCACCGCCGGCGACAGGTCGAGAAGCAGCTCCAGCATCGGCGCATGACCGATAAATGTCTGGTAGATCTCGCTTAACGAATCCGGTGGCGTACTGCCATAGCGGGCAAAATGGGGACGTAATGTTGTTGCCCAGTCGGCTTCCCGCCGGGCGTCGCGCCGGGGCGGCGCATGGCAGAACAGATTGACATTGAACGGACGGTCCGTCAGCTGGCGGGTGGCGACTATCATCGCTTCCGCCTGGGCAACGGTTGAAGCGCCCAGCCCCAGCGAGCCCAGCGCACCGGCATTACTTACCGCGGCAGCCAGCGCGGGGGTGGAGACGCCCGCCATCGGGGCCTGAATCAGGGGATAATCAATATCAAGAAGCGAAAGCAGCGGGTTGCTCATGGTTTCCTCATGCATTAACGATGCTGGAGGCTTACCATCTCCTTTAAAGATGGTAAGATCAACATTATTATCGTATTGAGAAGAAAAATATGAACCACAGCACACTCGAGATCTTCATTCAGGTGGCAGAAACGCAGAGCGTCACCCAGGCAGCAAAACGGCTGGGCCGCGCACAGTCCAATATCACGACCCGCATTCAGCAGCTGGAAGAGGAGCTTGCCGTTGAGCTCTTCGTTCGCGGCAACAAAAAAATGGTGTTGTCCCCGGCAGGCGTGCAGTTTCTCAGCTATGCCCGGCGGATCCTGAGCCTGGCGGAAGAGGCAAAGCAGGCTCTGCATCCGACAACCCCAGGCGGCAGTCTGCGTCTGGGCGCGATGGAGGCGACCGCCGCCAGCCGGCTGCCGCCGCTGCTTACCCGCTTCCAACAGCAGTGCCCACAGGTGGATATCACCCTCATCACCCAACCGACCCGCCAGTTAACCGAGGGGGTGTTAACCGCCGCCCTTGATGCCGCGCTGGTCTGCCTGCCGCCAGGGGCCGATGGGCAACCTGCCTGTCCCGCCGAACTGGCATTCACCCCGGTGTTTTATGAAACCCTGATGCTGGTCCGTCCGCAGACCCCGGGTCCGCTGCGGTTCGCGGCATTTGCCAGCGGCTGCAGCTACCGCGCGCTGGGAGAACGCTGGCTGGCGGAACAGCAGGCGGCCGTCGAGGTGCATGAGGTCAATTCCTATCACAGCATGCTTGCCTGCGTGGCGTCCGGGCGCTACGCCTGCCTGCTGCCGCAGAGCGTGCTGTCGCTGATGACGCTTCCCGAAAACTGCCTTAGCGAACCGCTGTGCGAGGCGACCACCCAGCTTATCTGGCGCAGCGGCTTGAGCGCCCCCGCCCTGAGCGAGTGGCGCAAGCTGCTGCAAAGCGTGGCGATTGGCTAAGCCTGGCGTTCGGTAAAGACCAGCCCTGCGGCAATCAGCAGCGCCAGCGCCGCGGCATAGAGCGCCGGGTTAAATGAAGCCGCGATCTGATACAGCGCGCCGGCGATAAGCGGCCCGGCAATCTGTCCCACACCGTACAGTGCAGTCATCGCGGCAATCATATTGAAGCTCACCTGATGGCTGAGACTTTTCGCCTTCGGTAGCGCAATGGTTACGGTGCCCATAAAGGTAAAGCCCACCAAAAGCGCGCTTAGCACGCAAAACAGCAATGAAGCGCTGCAGGCTGGAAGGATCACGCCAAGCGCCTGGACGAGCAGGTTGCGGGTCAGCGCTTGCCGGTATCCCCACTTTAGCACCAGCTTATGCCAGATGAGGCAGGACGGCGCGGCCGCCAGACCAAACAGCGCCCACAGATGGACCGGGTCAACGCTCTGCAGCGAACCGGACAGAAACAACGGCAGATAAGTGGCGGTGATGATATAGCCGAAGCCCGCCAGACCGTAAACCATCAAGAGTCGCCACGCCGCGCGACGGGTATCGCTCCCGGACGCAGGCAGGGAGGTCTCAACATGGGAAACCCGCACCAGTGCAGCCGGCGGAGTCAGCAGCCAACGGATCGCCAGCGCCAGCAGCAGACCGGCGCATAATGCGCTGAGCAGCCAGATCTGCTGGCTGGTGAGGCTCAGGGCATGTCCAAGGGCGATCCCCTCCGCTGAGATAAATATCCCCAGCCCCACCCCGGCATACAGCAACGGCGCCCCGTGATGATGCCCCATATGTTCCAGCAGCCACAGCGAACCTGCAATCAGCGTTATCGCGCTCAGCGCGCCGGCGACGGCGCGCAGCGTAATAATGGTCCACGGCGAGCTCACCCAGGCCAGCAGCGCCAGGCTGGCGATGGTCAACCCGGCGGAGATAATGCTCAGTCGGGTGGCGGCCCCAGGCTGCACCCGCGCCAGCAGCAACGCACCGACCAGATAGCCAGCGTAATTGGCCGACGCGGCGAGATTGCCCTCGTGCAGGGTTAACAGACCTTCATTAAGCATAAGCGGCAGCACGCCGGTGAAGGCAAAGCGCCCGTAGCCCATGCCGATCATCAGTACTATCGATCCAGCCAGTGCCAGCCATAAGGCCTGGCGCGATTGGTTATTCATCCACCACCCCACAGTGATTCTCAATTTAAGAATAATAATATTGAATGATTCTTTTTTTATTATGATGAAGAGGTATTGTTGGCGCAAGGCGGATGTTAATCCGCTATGGTATTTACAGAGAGAAGGTGGCGCCTGGGCACGGCTTAACACACGCCGGGCCGATTTACCGGTACAGTATCAACTCAACTTATGCTCACGGGAGTCATTATGTCGTTCTGTCATATGCGCATTGCCAGGCCGGTCAGCGAACTGGACACCACCGCCAGCATGTATTGCGCCGGGCTGGGACTCGAGCCGCTCGGCAGCTTTACCGATCATGAAGGATTCAGCGGGATAATGCTCGGCGCGCCCGAAGCGGGCTGGCATCTGGAATTCACCCACTGCCGCCACCATCCCGTCACCCCCTCGGCAGGCGATGAAGATCTGCTGGTGCTGTACTATCCGCAGCAGGCGGCATGGGAGGCACAGTGCGCAGCCATGGACGCCGCCGGATTTCTGCGCGTTACGGCGTTTAACCCTTACTGGGAGGTCAATGGCGTCACTTTCGTCGACCGGGACGGCTACCGCACGGTATTGCAAAACCGCGCCTGGGGCATGGTGTGTGATTCGTCGGGTATGGCGGCGAGCTGACGCTGAGCGAGGCGGGCGTTAAGCGCTGTAAAAGCAGTTATTTACATTCGTACAAATATCGTTCCCGTCGGTTACCGATAAAACGCTGTCGCGCCTCGCCAGCGCCCTCACGGCGCGCTATGCTACACATCCCGTTGTATTAACCTCTTATCCCTATGAGCACTTCCGTCAGCACTACACAACTCAATTTGCGCATTATTTCGATCGTTGTTTTTACCTGTATCTGCTATCTCTCCATTGGTCTGCCGCTGGCCGTACTGCCGGGCTATATTCACTATCAGCTGGGCTACAGCACCTTTGTGGCCGGAATTGTGATCAGTCTGCAGTACATATCGACGCTGATAAGCCGGCCGCACGCCGGGCGCTATACCGATATCTGGGGGCCGAAAAAAGTGGTCAGCCTTGGGATCGTCTGCTGCCTGCTCAGTGGCGCCTTCACGCTACTGGCGGTAGTCCTGCAGGCAACGCCGATGCTGGCCATTGCCGCGCTGCTGGCGGGCCGGGTGTTTCTCGGCGTCGGCGAGAGCTTTACCGCCACCGGCGCCACCCTGTGGGGGATCAAAACCGTCGGCGCGATCCACACGTCACGGGTTATCTCCTGGAACGGCGTGGCGACCTATGTGGCGATGGCGGTCGGGGCGCCGCTGGGAGTTACCCTCAATCACTATTTTGGCATCAGCGGCTTTGCTACGGTGGTAGTGCTGGTCGCGGCCATCGGTCTGCTGTTCGCTCGTACCCGCCAGGACGTCAAGGTGAACGCCGGCGCCAGAGCGCCCTTTCACGCGGTGGTGCGAAAAATCTGGCCTTACGGCCTGGGGCTGGCCTTTGGCACCGTCGGTTTCGGCGTTATCGCCACCTTTATCACCCTCTACTTCGCCGCGCACAGCTGGCAGGGCGCCGCGTTTACCCTTTCGCTGTTCAGCGTCGGCTTTATCTGCGTTCGCCTGGTGCTGGGAAATACCATTACCCGCTTTGGCGGAGTCCCGGTCTCCCTGGCCTGCTTCATCATCGAAAGTCTCGGCCTGCTGCTTATCTGGCTGGCGCCATCAGCATGGATGGCCGGCGTCGGCGCCTTTCTCACCGGTTCGGGTTTCTCGCTGGTCTTTCCGGCCTTAGGGGTTGAGGCGGTAAAGCAGGTGGAAGAGCAAAATCAGGGAACCGCCCTCGGCACCTACTCGGCGTTTCTTGATCTGGCGCTGGGCCTGACCGGGCCGCTGGCCGGCTGGGTCGCCGGGTTCTACGATCTCGCCACGCTGTATCTGCTGGCGGCGATCGTGGTGGCGCTCGCATTCCTGCTGATTTTCCGCGTACATCGGCAACAGCGGCTTGTCGCCAGAGAGTAGTGTGGCCCGGCTCGCGGGCTGCCGCGGTCCGATGACGCCGGCAAAAAATGAATCGGCAATTGACGACGATTCGGCTTCCGTGCCAACATCCCGTCAGCGTCTGGCAACAGATGCATGGACGGTACTGGTAGACAACAGAGTTCGCGCAACGATCCAGCCCGGTACCGTAGTCCAATCCGAATCACTGACCCACACGGTGAATTCCTGATTCTGGCGGGAAACACAGACATGCACCAAAGTTTTAATCAGCGCGTTCATTTCTATTACTGCGTCCTGGTCGCGCTGAAGATGCACGGAAAATCGAAAAAAGCGGGTGGTATCAGGGGAAAGAATAACTTTCTGCTGAAATGGCTGCGCCGGGCGCAGGATAACAACATTTTTCCTCCCGATATCACCAGTGAAATCGAATGGCTGCGAGGAAAAATTATTCAGGCTGGCTATGACACCGATCTCGAGCCGATGCTGGATTTTGTCTACGCCACCGCCAGCCGCGCCGAGGCGCTCAAAAACGCCGAATAGGCTCCTGCGCCCGCCACGGGCGCAGAGACGTTCCCTGCCATGTCTCAATCCCAGGTTCGGCCAACAGCGCAGGCGCAATCCAGCCACGTTCTATTTTGTGACACTGTCACGCACAAAGGTGACCGCTGAGGTTCATTAACCGCTGACATGCCGCCTGACGCGTTCTATGCTTTCCCCTGTCTCCCTCCTCACACAGGAACTGCACCCGATGGCCGACTGGAATCCTTCGTTGTATCTGCAATTTGACGCTGAACGTACCCGCCCCGCGGCCGACCTGCTCTCGCGTATTGCCCATCTGCAGGTCGAGCACGCCGTCGACCTCGGCTGCGGGCCGGGAAACAGCACCCGCCTGCTACGCGCCGCCTGGCCGTTGGCGACGATCGTCGGTATCGATAACTCCCCGGCCATGCTGGTCCAGGCGGCGCAGGCCTTGCCCGACTGCGAATTCATTGATGCCGATATTGCCCGCTGGCGGCCTGCGCAACCGCCAGATGTGATCTATGCCAACGCCTCTCTGCAGTGGCTGACGGATCATGAGACGCTTTTCCCCCATCTGGTAAACCAGCTGGCGGACAACGGAACGCTGGCAGTGCAGATGCCGGATAACTGGCAGGAACCTTCCCATACCCTGATGCGTCAGGTTGCCAGCGAGATGGGGTTGCCGGACCGTGGACGCCAGCCGTTACTCCCGCCCGCCGCCTGGTACGATCTGCTCAGCCGCCAGAGTTGCGAAGTTGATATCTGGCGCACCACCTATTTTCATCCCCTTGCTTCTCATCAGGCGATTGTCGACTGGCTGCAGGGCACCGGGTTACGCCCCTATCTGGCAGGCCTGGACGAGCAGGCCGGAAGCGCGTTTCTCACACGCTATCTCGCATTGCTGGCCGCATACTATCCGTTACAGTGTAACGGGAAGGTGCTCCTGCGTTTCCCACGGCTGTTTATCGTGGCGCGAAAGATCGCCGCCTGACCGTTGGGATAGGTGGGCAGAAAAGCGGAGTGATGAAAGGTGTAAAGGATCGGCTATACCATCCTGATTTTCAGGATTGATAATCCCGAACGTTGCGATATTCAATATCTTAGTCAGCGTGCGACAGTGATGACTCCTTTAACCTGCAAAGAGAATCACTATGAGTACTCCTCCTGTCGATCGCCGAACGCTGGCTGCTATCGCGCCAAAGCTAGCCGAGCTGACCGAAACGGTGCTGTTTGGCGATATCTGGGCGCGTAGCGAGCTGTCGCCCCGCGAACGCAGCCTGATCACCCTTTCCGCCCTGACGGCGCAGGGCAAAACTGAACAGCTGCCGTGGCACATCGCGTTCGGCTATCAGAATGGCCTGAGCCGGGAAGAAATTGTCGAATTGTTTACCCATCTGGCGTTCTATGCCGGTTGGCCGGCGGCGGCCAGCGCCCTGACCTGCCTGAACGCGCAGGAGGCGTCATGCCCTTGACCCGAATTTCGCTTGGCACCGCCTGGCGTCCCGCGGAGTTTGCTCAATTGTCGGCGCTCTTTCATGAGTGTCTGGTGGCGGAGTTCGACGTTCCGTCAGCAGATAGATTTCAGTTTATCGAACGGGCCGCCGATGAGCAGCGCATTTACGACCCGCACTACCTCAGCGAAGGACGCAGCGCCCGCTTCGTGCTGTTTCATATTTTCGCCGGAAAACCGCGCAGCCGGGCGCAGAAACAGGGACTCTATCGTCGGCTCTGCGCGCGGTTAGACGATGAGATGGCGGTCAGCCCGCAGGACGTGATGGTGGTTATCCAGTTTAACCAACTGGAGGACTGGAGTTTTAGCGCAGGGAAGATGGCGGATGAATGAGACAGGCGGCGCCGCAAGAGGCGCCGCGTTTCAGCACTATATCATTTGCTACCATGCACAACAGCGATCGTTCCATGAATCACGATACATGATGTTCCCTTCTGTGTATATCCAGGTGATCGTCTCATAACGGAAATCAATGTCTTCAAGGTGAGTACTTGTCATTCCGGCCGGATGTAAATTTGGTGTGATTGCCGTAATCTTAATATTCGCCATCGCTATGTTAAAATATTCAACTTCCAGTCCCGCCTCATTTATTCTGTACATTTTTAGCGTTGCCGATCTTAATGTTCGACCTTCACAAAGAGCCCTAAATAGCAAAGGTGTTGTTCTGTCAAACTCTTTTTGAATTTTAACCGGTGTATGAAGACGGGTTCCCGTCAGCTTTCCTGTATTATTATCGGTAGGTAACCAAACATGATGATTCACTGCGCGCAATTCGATGGAACCCGTGCGTGTGGGCATCAGGCAAGAACCTATAATAGGCGAATCATTCTCATCAGTTAACCATAAATATGCTGGATTTGACATTACCCCTCCTCTTTCATATCAGTTTTTAACTTTAAACCAAACGACAACGTGAAACCCAATGATTAATAAAACAAAAAGTCCTATTAAGTTAATGGCAATGTCAGGAAAAAGAGAGACTGCAATCATGCTAAATATAATGATTAATAATACAATACCCCATCCCCATAAAAAAAGAATGAATTCTTCTTTTAACCATCTTTTCAAGAAATCCATCCATTCACCTCATTAATTTAATAAGTAATTCAGCAAGTTCATCATCAGAAATAATCATCGGATTTAAATAAGGAACGCCTGTGATGACAGGTTCGATGAGAAAGTACATCATCTCCAGATGGTTAGCGTATAACGCATTGTAATAAAATGAATTATGCATTTTCAAATTGTCAGCGCTATTAGCGGCATCCTGAATCAATCCATACACGTTTAATACCACTGCGGTAGCAGTTACACTCCCTTTAAGGACTAATGACCTTGCCCTGTTGATACGCCCATATACAACAGTATTAAACCTGGAAGTCTGGCAAATCATGGTTGCTACTGCCATGATTAAAATACGATTAGTTAATCCTGAAGATGATATGTAAACTCCCGCGCCGACAAGCTTCTTGAGAATATATTGAGCTTTTTCTTCTTTTTTATTTTGAAAGTAGGTTTCTATATATATTTTAATCATTTGGAAAATGATATCACGGCTTTTAACTAACTGCGCCAGCCCTGCAATAAATCTTGTGTCCTCTTGCTTTAACTTAGAACAAACATCCTGATAATTATCCATTAAGCAGGAAGTATAATACGAAGCACGGGTTATACCATTTCCCATTTGATTCAGTGTATCAATAACATTCTTTTTTACTCCAGCAAATGCTTCATCAAATTTCATGGCAAGAATACGCTCCGCCTCGATTGAGGTAATGATGAAATTCCTATAATACATAATTAGATCCTTCCTTTATTAGATCATTCATTGTTCCGGCACATATTTCTTATGATCATCTGGCCTTTCAATATACTTATAAAACGATGGCCTTGATAGTAATATTGACTCTACTCTTTTGTTTATATTCCCTCGCACCCTGCCCGGTTTAAAATATCTCGGTTAGCTATTACTTCGTATTGTTTCATATTTTCGCTGGAAAACCGCGCAGCTGGGCGCAGAAACAAGGACTCTATCGTCGGCTCTGCGCGCGGTTAGACGATGAGATGGCGGTCAGCCCGCAGGACGTGATGGTGGTTATCCAGTTTAACCAACTGGAGGACTGGAGTTTTACGCAGGGAAGATGGCGGATGAATGAGACAGGCGGCGCCGCAAGAGGCGCCGCGTTTCAGATGATATAATTTACTACCACGCGAGATGATGCACCAGCGAGAGATCCCAGGCCGTTGCCAATAGCGAAAGAAACATAATCACATTGACCACTGTTTCAAGACGTTTTTCCATCGTTGCTTCTCCTGAGCCTGTTTCCCCTGTTATAGCGGGAAAAGCTTAACAACCTCTTACCGCTTCAGGACTCAAGCGTGATCCTGTAGCGTACGTAATCGTCAGCCGGGGTAAACTCATCATACAGATGACGGGCGGGATTATCACGGCGCGTATGCCAGTACAGCCGCGACCAGCCTTTGTCCGCCCCTTCGCTTTGCAGCGACTTAATCATGGTTCTGGCAATACCCTGTCCACGGAAGGCGGGATCGACAAACAGATCCTCCAGATAGCAGATCGGCGTGGTAACCCAGGTTCCCTCATGAAGAACACAGATAGCGAAGCCGACCACCGCATCATCCACCACCGCGACTCTACCCAATACAGACGAGTTTACATCCAGCATCCGCTGCCAGGTGCATTCGGTCACCTCTTCCGGCTGCGGGCTACCGTAAAAACGAGTGTAGCCTTGCCAAAGCTGAAGCCATTCGGCTTTGTCGTGGGGCCGTACTTCCCGGATATCGATGACCATGAGAGTTTCCTTACAGATGAATGCATTAGCCTGCGAATATTGGCAGGAGATATGAGTTGAGGTCATTATTTTCCTGCGCAGATATTTGTTCAAGCTCTTCGGCCATAATTCACCTGCTGTTCGGAACGATTTGGCACTAAAAAGCCGTATGCAGAGGAGCCACTGACCGGCTGTTACAGGTTAGTATAATAGTATGTTGTAACTAATAAAAATCCTGCACAACCCGGCCGCAGCCGGGTGTTTAGATGGACTATCAGCAAAGAGGTTTGACGGCGTTGCGCATACCGCAGGTCAGGATAGCGTCAAGGTCGGCAGTCACCAGCTCCACCAGCCCCGGGATCTGGCTCAGATCCTGCTGCCAGTGATCCGCCACGCTGAGCACGGCGGTGACCAGCTCGCGAGTGCTCATCTGGCCATCGCGATGGCGGGCCCACAGCGTTTGATAGCGCGATATCCAGTCGGCGTCATCCTGTACTGGATAGCTCTCACCATCCCGCTCTCCCCGGTAAAAGGCGATCAGCGCCGCCAGGGCAAAGGTCAGACGCGGCGGCAGGGCGCCATGCGCTTTCTGCCCCGCCAGCAGCTGCGGCAGAATACGGGTGCGGTACTTGGTCATGCCGTTGAGCGCAATCGAGAGCAGCTGATGTTTAATATAGGGATTACGGAAGCGCCCTGTCACGGCGCTGGCGAATGACACCAGCTCATCGCGCGGCAGATCCAGCACCGGAATAATCTCGTCATAAATCGCCTTTTCGACAAACGCGCAAATCTCCGCGTCGTTCATCGCCTCACCCACGGTGTCGATCCCGGCCTGGAAGGCCACCGGCACCAGCGCGGTGTGCGCCCCGTTGAGGATCGCCACTTTGCGCTCTTTATACGGCTTAATATCGTCCACAATGCGCACATTCAGCGGCAGTTTATCGAGACGCAGCTCGGCCTCCAGCGAGGCAGGTCCCTGGATAACGAACAGGTAGAAATGCTCAGCGGTATCAAGGAAAGCATCTTTATAGCCGGTCTGCGCCTCGAGAGCCGCCACTTCATCACGCGGATAGCCGGTCACAATGCGATCCACCAGCGTCGAACAGAAGGTATTCGCTGAGGTCAGCCAGGTGATAAATGCCTGCGGCAGTTCCCATTCGCTAGCATAGCGCAGCACCAGCGCCTGCAGCGCCTCGCCGTTATAATCGATCAGCTCGCAGGGAATAATCACCCATCCCTTGTCGGCCGCACCGGCGAAATGCTGGTAACGCTCAAACAACAGACGGGTCAGTTTCGCCGGATAACTGACCGGCGGCGCGTCGTCAAACCGATCCCCGGCATGGTAGCTGATGCCCGCCTCGGTGGTGTTGGAGAAGACAAACCGCATCTCCGGGTTATGCGCCAGGCGTAAAAAAGCGTCGAAGTCTGCGTAAGCGCTGATCTCCCGGTTGACCGAGCGGATAAGACGCGCATCGCTGACCGCTTCGCCCTGCTCGTTCAGGCCGCGAATAATAGTCGTGTACAGGCCATCCTGGGTGTTCAGCGAAGGCGGAAAATCTGTGGCGATAGGCCGCACGACCACGATGCCCGCATTCAGGTCGGTATGCTCGTTGAGCAGGTCGATCTGCCAGTCAACGAATGCGCGCAGGAAGTTACCTTCCCCAAACTGGATGATACGGTCAGGGTACTGCGCGCCGGGGAAATCACGACGGTTTAAAGTTTTCACAATGGGTTCCCTCTAATAGTAGTCATACAACCTGAGTAATTGGTCCAATAAGTTATCAGGTTTTGCTACCAGTGAAACCCTGTTTTGATCAAAGCAATCTGCAATAGCGGCCGTCAGGGCAGAAACTTATAGAATAGTGAGGTGGCAGTCATTTCGCCGTCGGGCATCAGCGCATAGCGCGGAATTTCCCCCACTTTTTCCCAGCCGCAGCGGGCATAGAACTGTTCCGCCCCGCTGCCGGTCGCCGTGTCCAGCACCAGCACCGTCTTCCTTTCCCGCCGGGCAATGCGCTCCAGCTCGCTCATCAATGCCTGGGCGATCCCCTGGCGGCGGACATTTTGGTGAACCAATAATTTGGCGACATCCGCTCGATGGGGCTGGTTTTCCGGTTGACTGGTGATAAGTTGCACGGTGCCAACGGGACGTTCCTCCGCGTCGAAGGCGGCCAGCACAATGCGCTCCCCGGCCGCCACGCTGTCGGCAGTGCGTTGCCAGAACGTTATCGCCGTTTGCGGCGCGAAAGGCAGCATAAAGCTCACCGAGGCGCCGCCGTTGACGCAGCTTGCCAGGATCTCGCTTAATGCCGGGAGGTGATGGAGAATATCGTCACGCGAGAGCGTGCGCAGTGAAAAGGATGTGGTCATAAAAGCTCCCTGTTATCGACCACATCACTATGTTTTTAACCAAAAATTAGCACAAGTAGGATCCCGATAGGATTTTCTTATGGCGCGCTTTCGGTCAGCGTCGGCATACAAATTTGGTTACGACCGCTCTGTTTGGCTTTCACCATCTCATCGTCCGCCGCCAACAGCAGCTGGTTAAACAGCTCGGTGATGCGGGCGTGGCCTACCTCGCGCGTCTCCAGTCCCAGACTGATGGTCAGGTGGATCGGGTTCTGGCCCAGGCCGAAAGGCTGCGACTCCACCCCGTGACGGATCTTTTCCGCCAGCAAATAGCCCTGCTGGGCGCTGTCGACGACGGCGGCCACCGCAAACTCTTCTCCGCCGATACGGGCCACCATCCCCTGCTCACCCACCAGCTGTCGAACCTGCTGGGCAAACTGGGTCAGCACGCAATCGCCGCCTTCATGGCCCAGAGCATCATTCACCCGTTTGAAGCCATCGATATCCAGCACCATCACCGTCAGCAGCTTATCCGCCGGCAGCGTCTGACGCTTCAACGCTTCGCTCAGTCCGGAACGGGAATAGACGCGGGTCTGAAAGTCAAAATCGGCGCGCAGGGCCAGCTGCTTCACCAGCGTGTTAATCGCTTCGACACTGGATGCGACAATCACCGGGCTAATCAGCATGGCGGCAATTCCGAGGCGGGTGGAGAACAGCTGCCACGGCTGCATTCGCGCATCTGGCGAAAAGTGAATTAACGAATTAGCGACCAGCAGTATTTCGCCGATGCCAGTGAGAAAAGTCAGCAGACAGGTCAGCGGCAGCGGATAGCGTACAGCGCACCAGATCAAAGCCGGTAACGGGAAGGTAATGCTGCCCGCGCCGCCTACCGCCAAGCCAAGCGCAATTGACAGGACCAGCGCCAGCACCGGCAGCAGCTGGCGAAAGCGAAAACCGCTTAATGCCGAAGGCAGCGTCAGGGTCAGAATAAAGGGCAGGATTAATACCGCCGTTGAGAACTGTTCGCTAAACCAGTCCGCCAGCTGGGGAACGAAGGTGGCGCGTTCAACATCCACCGACCCCAGCGCGCCGACCGCTGCGCACAGTAAGGCGGCTAACAGGCAGAAACAGAATAAATTAAGCGCGTTTATCGGGCCCGGCATGGAGTCGGCGCGACGTTTATCCCACAGCACCAGCTGCGCCAGCGTCACAATAAAGACAATATTGGAAAAGTTAATCAGCAATGAGGCAAAGCCCATACCCCAGCGCGAGGTTAATCCGTCATAGACCAGCATTGCCGCAAAACAGACGGCATAAAAATAGCTGCGGTTAAGCCATACATAGCGTGCAAAAATCCCGGCCATCACTGCATTGAGCGGCCAGAAGAAAGAGAGCTCCTGCACCAGACGCAGCATAGCGCCAAGAAAATGCAGCAGTAGCGTTAACGTAAATAAGACCAATGCATCGCGCACGGGTTGTTCTTCACGAAACAGCGTAAATGACCGAATCGACAGTGAAGACATTCAGTAATTATCCGTCTAATTGTTTCAGGAAATTATTATGTTAATAGTTAGTTAGCGGATTATCATAACATGAGAATATTTATCAGGCATACTCCGGCGCCGATCAAATGCAAATTAGCGCACAGACGGCGCATTCATTTGTAGCACCAGCCAGCGGTGGATGACCTGCACGATATAGTCCTGCTCCGGCTCGCTCAGCGCGCGGCCGTGGGGAATGGCATGCCATTTTTCCAGGCAGCCGCGACAGCAGGTAGCGGTCGCGTGCTGGGCGATAAACACCGGGTGACCGCGCATCGGCGTCTGCTTGCCATCATTGATCGGCGCAGCGGGCGCCAGCCGCTGGCGAATAAAGTCTGCGGCATGCCGATCGATAACCTCCGGTCCCTTATCGAGACAGTATTGCCGCTCTTTCCCCCCCAGACGGAAGCGTGAGCGAAACGTCGAGCGCGCCAGGCGCGCAAACAAGCGATCCTGATCGACCATCAGAACACCGACCTCCCCATCCGCTGAGTCAGTTTTTCCAGTATCGCCACGCCGGCCAGCGAGTTCCCGGCGTCGTCAAGCTCCGGGCTCCACACGGCGATCGCCATCTCCTGCGGGACAATCGCCACGATCCCGCCGCCGACGCCCGATTTCGCCGGCAGGCCAACGCGCCAGGCGAATTCACCGGCGTTCTGGTACATGCCGCTGGTCATCATCAGGGCATTAACCTGGCGGGACTGGATGGGCGCAATAACCGGCGCGTCGAGATGCGGGGCAATGCCGCGGTCGGCGAGAAACAGAAAGGTTCGCGCCAGCTCAACGCAGCTCATCTCCAGCGAACAGTAGTGGAAATAGTTCTGCAGCACGGTGGCGACGTCGTTATGGAAGTTACCAAAGGATTTCATCAGCCAGCCGATGGCGGCGTTGCGCGCCGAATGCTCAAACTCTGAGCGAGCCACCACCGGATCGTAGGCGATATCGGCCACGCCGCTCAGACGGCGGACAATCTCCAGCATCCGCTGACGCGGGGCGCTGAGCCGGCTCTGCAGCATGTCGCAGACCACCAGTGCCCCGGCGTTGATAAACGGGTTGCGCGGTTTGCCCTGCTCGATCTCCAGCTGCAGAAGCGAGTTAAAGGGCTGGCCGGAAGGATCTTTCCCCACCCGCTGCCAGATCTCCTCCTCCTGATAGTGGTTCATGGCAACCACCAGGCTCAATACCTTGGAGATTGACTGGATGGAAAAACGTTCATGGGCATCGCCAGCGGCAAAGTGCTGACCGTCCACCGTACTGATCGCGATACCAAGCTTGTCGCCGCTGACGCTGGCCAGCGCCGGAATATAATCCGCCACTTTTCCGCGGCCAATCAGCGGCCTGATTTCTGCCAGAATGGCTTCCAGCATTGCATTATTGATAACCGTCGCCACACGCGGCTCCTTGCCCACCATCAAAATTCGGTGGGCGAGTATAGCAGACGTGGACGACGGTCGTCAGGGGCTAACGTTGATTAGCGACGGTCTTTCCAGACGGTCTGCACATTACAGAACTCGTGCAGGCCAAAATGCGACAGCTCCCGGCCAAAACCGCTCTTCTTTACGCCGCCGAAGGCCACGCGGGCGTCGCTGGCGCAGTAGCCATTGAGGAAGACGCCGCCGCACTCCAGCTCGCGGGCAAAGCGCTGGGCCTGCGCCTCGTCGGTGGTATAGACCGTGGCGGACAGGCCAAACTCGCTGTCGTTGGCGAGGGCCAGTGCATGGTCAGCGTCGCGAGCGGTGGTCAGGGTTGCTACCGGACCAAACAGCTCCTGACGAAAGCCGGTCATCCCGGCGGTGACGTTGCCCAGCACCGTTGGCGCATAGTAGTTGCCCGCCCCTTCGATTTTTTCCGCGCCCAGCAGCAGAGTCGCTCCTTCATCAAGGGTCGCCGTTACCTGTTGGTGCAGTTCATCGCGTAAATCGAACCGCGCCATCGGTCCGACGTAGTTTTGCTCGTCGCGCGGGTCGCCCATCTTCAGCGCTGCCACGGCGTCGACAAATTTGCGGGTGAAGGCCTCGGCAATGCCGGCTTCGAGAATAAAGCGTTTCGACGCCGCACACACCTGGCCGCTGTTCTGATAGCGGCCGGTGACGGCGGCTTTCACCGCTTCATCGAGATCGGCATCGTTGAGCACGATAAAGGGATCGGATCCCCCCAGCTCAAGCACGCATTTCTTCAGCGCCGCGCCCGCCTGGGCGCCAATCGCCTTCCCGGCGCGGACGCTGCCGGTGACGGTCACCGCCGCGATGCGGTCGTCATTGATAATCTGCGAAACGCCGTCATTGGTGGCGTTCACCCAACCAAATACACCATCCGGCAGGCCGGCGGCGGCAAAAATTTCGCCCAGCAGACGGGCGCTGCCCATCACGTTCGGGGCATGCTTCAGCAGATAGCTGTTGCCGGCCAGCAGGATCGGCACCGCGCCGCGCATCACCTGCCAGACCGGGAAGTTCCACGGCATCACCGCCAGTATGGCGCCCAGTGGACGATACTCAATTACAGCCTGGTTATTTTCCACCAGGGTAGCTTCCGTCGCCAGCATCGCCGGGCCGTGTTCAGCGTACCAGTCGCAGAGGTTGGCCGATTTCGCCACCTCGCCACGCGCCTGAGCGATCGGCTTGCCCATCTCAAGGGTGATCATCTGGGCCACCTCTTCACCGCGGGCGCGCAGCGCGGCCCCGATGCGGCGCAGGGCGTCGGCGCGGTCGGCAAGCGGCGTCTGACGCCACTGGCGATAGCCCGCCGCGGCGAGCGCGATCGCCGCGTCGACCTCGCGTTCGCTGGCCCACGGCAGCGAGGAGACCACCTCACCGGTAGTCGGATTGACGGAGACGGCGTGCGTTGCAGATAAATTCATCATTATTCTCTCTCGTTGCTTGCGAAGTGTCCGTATTCTGGCTTACCTTTCCATTCATTGAAAATGAATAATATTAAGCAACGCATTCACAAAAGAAGAATATCATGGACCTGACTCAGCTAGAGATGTTTAACGCTGTCGCCAGCACCGGCAGCATTACCCAGGCGGCGCAGAAAGTGCATCGCGTGCCGTCCAACCTCACCACCCGCATCCGCCAGCTGGAGGCCGACCTCGGCGTTGAGCTGTTTATCCGCGAGAACCAGCGCCTGCGCCTGTCGCCTGCGGGACACAGCTTTTTGCGCTATAGCCAGCAGATCCTCGCCCTGGTGGACGAGGCGCGAATGGTGGTGGCGGGCGACGAACCCCAGGGGCTGTTTTCTCTTGGTTCACTGGAGAGCACCGCGGCGGTACGGATCCCCAGCACTCTGGCCCACTTTAATCAGCGCTACCCGAAAATTCATCTGGCGCTCTCAACCGGCCCTTCCGGGACGATGATCGACGGCGTACTGGAGGGCGCCCTGAGCGCCGCGTTTGTCGACGGCCCGCTGGTGCATCCGGGCCTGGAGGGGCTGCCGGTGTTCCCTGAAGAGATGATGATCGTCGCCCCCTACGGCCACGCACCCATCACCCGCGCCAGCGAAGTGAACGGGGCCAACGTCTACGCCTTTCGCGCCAACTGTTCCTATCGCCGGCATTTTGAGAGCTGGTTTCATGCCGACAGAGCGACCCCGGGCAGGATCCACGAGATGGAGTCTTACCACGGGATGCTGGCCTGCGTCATCGCCGGCGCCGGCCTGGCGTTGATCCCGCGCAGCATGCTGGAGAGTATGCCCGGCCATCAGCAGGTTTCCGCCTGGCCGCTGGCCGAAGAGTGGCGCTGGCTCACCACCTGGCTGGTGTGGCGCCGGGGCGCCAAAACCCGCCAGCTGGAGGCGTTTATAGCGCTGCTGAACGAAGATCGGCAAACAGTGGTTTCTCCATAAACACGCTGAGCGGATCGGGTTGATACGGCGCAAACGCGCAGCGGGTCTGGTAGCCGTTGCGCGTGTAGAGGGCGATGGCCGCATGCTGATGGATACCGGTCTCCAGGCGCAGGGTATGGCAGTCGCGCTGACGCGCTTTCGCTTCCAGCGCCGCCAGCAGCTTTTCTCCCAGCTGCTGGCCGCGGTGCTGGGGATCGATATAGACCCGCTTCATCTCGCCAAAGCCTTCCTCACTGAGAACAATAGCCCCGCAGCCAACGGCCTCGCCCTGCGGGCTGCGGATCGCCAGGGCGATGACCGTCTGCGGCGGCAGCTGGCTAAGGTCCAGCAGGTGGTTGCTCTCCGCCGGGTAGAGGGTCTCCTGCCAGGCGTCGAGGGCGGCAATCAGGGCGATAAATTCGGCGTCGGTAGGGGCGATGTCGGTGATGGTGTACATAGGTGAGCTCCTTTTTACCCCACTGTAGCGCGGCCGGCGGCTTTTCCCGACATAGCATTAACTTATATTGCCGCCCGCCTATTGCGCTAACCAACTGAAACACAGTAATTTTATCCCCTGCCGTTCGTACTTGAGATCTGAATATGCACACCAAAGCCCGTAAAGTGATGATTATTGGCGCCGGCAATGTCGGCGCGTCGGCGGCCTACGCCCTGCTCAACCAGAGCATTTGCGAGGAGCTGATCCTCGTCGACCTTAACCAACAGCGCGCTGAGGCCCACGCTCAGGACCTGAGCGACGCCGCGGCCTACCTGCCGGGGATGATGACCATCTCCACCCGCGAGGCCAGCGACTGCGCCGATGTCGATATCGCGGTGATCACCGTCTCCGGCGGCGCGCTGCGCCCCGGCCAGAGCCGGCTGGATGAACTGACCTCCACCGCGAAGATTGTGAAGAGCATTGTGCCGACGATGATGGCCAACGGATTTAACGGCATCTTTCTGGTGGCCACCAACCCCTGCGACATCATCACCTGGCAGGTATGGCAGCTTTCCGGCCTGCCGCGCAGCCAGGTGCTGGGCACCGGCGTCTGGCTGGATACCACCCGCCTGCGTCGCCTGCTGGCGCAGGAACTGGAGATTGGCGCCCAGAGCATCGACGCCTTTATCCTCGGCGAGCATGGCGATACCCAGTTTCCGGTGTGGTCGCACTCCTCGGTATATGGCACGCCAATCGCCGACCTCTACCAGCAGCGCACCGGCCTGCCGCTCGATCGCGAGGCGATGGCTGACAAAGTGCGCAAGCTGGGATTTGAGATCTACGCGGGTAAAGGCTGCACCGAATATGGCGTGGCAGGGACCATCGCCGAGATCTGCCGCAATATCTTCACCGGCAGCCACCGCGCGCTGGCGGTCTCCTGCATTCTTGACGGCGAGTACGGGGTCAGCGGCGCGGCGGCTGGGGTGCCGGCGGTGCTGGCCCAGGGTGGCGTGAAGCAGATCATTGAACTGCAGCTGGCCGGCGAAGAGCAGGCGAAGTTCAGCCAGTCGATCGCGGTGATCAAGGCCAATATCGCCCGTCTGCCCTGACGGCAGCCTGCGAGTCAGTCGGCAATGATCAGCTGCGGGGAAAGGGTCTCCAGCGCCTCGCGGGTTTTATCCGGCAGGTGGGCGTCGGTCACGATATCGGTCAACGACGCCAGCGGAGCGATGTTGAACAGTGACCAGGCGCCGTATTTGGAGCTGTCCGCCAGCAGGATACGCCGCCGGGCATTGGCCATCAGATCGCGCTTCAGGGCGGCCTTTTCCTCCGTCGGGGCGGTGATCCCCTTCTCAAGGTCCCAGCCGTTGCAGCTGACGAAGGCGAGATCGGGCCAGATGGTCTGCAGCAGGCGGCGGCCGTGATCGCCGATGCACGACTGGCTGCTGTCATCGATGCGCCCGCCGATAATCGTCACTTCGATCTGCTTAAATTCCGATAGGAACAGCGCGATATGTAAATCGCTGGTGATCACCCGCAGCGGCAGATGGGTGATCTGCCGCGCCAGCTCAATCATGGTGGTGCCTGCGTCAAGCACAATGGCGTCGCCGGCTTTCACCAGCGCTGCCGCCGCACTGGCGATAGCCTGCTTCTCAAGCGGACTGCGCTGGGCTTTCTCCAGCGTCGTCGGCTGGGAAGGAATAAACCGGTTCAGCGTCACCCCGCCGTGCGTTCGGCTGATCACCCCTTCTTGATCGAGTTTGATCAGGTCGCGGCGAATGGTGGCCGGCGAGGCGTTGGTCGCCGCCACCAGCTGGTCGACTGTCACCAGATTATGGCTTTTCAGGAAGTCCATAATCTGCTCTAACCGGTTATATCCCTTCATGTTATTCCTGCGCGATGTGCATGGCGAGCTCAATGGAGGTTGCCATGCTCTCAGACTTCGCTTTACCTGTCCAGGCAATATCAAACGCAGTGCCATGATCCGCGGAGGTACGGATAAACGGCAGCCCGGCGGTAATATTCACCCCGTCATAGAATCCCAGCAGCTTCAGCGGAATATGCCCCTGGTCGTGATACATCGCCACCACCATGTCGTACATGCCTTCGTGACACTGCATAAACACCGTGTCCGGCGGACAGGGGCCGGTCACCTCCACTCCCTTCGCCCGCATGGCGGCGACCGCCGGGGCGACGATACGGATCTCTTCATCGCCAAACAGGCCGTTCTCCCCGGCGTGCGGGTTAACGCCGGCGACCGCGATGCGCGGACGTGGATAGCCGACGCGGCGCAGAAAGCGATCCGCCACGCCAATCACCGTCTCAATCCGCGGCTGGTTGAGGGTATCGAGGAACTGGCGCAAGGAAATATGGGTAGTGATATGGATAACCTTAAGCTTCTCGGTATAGAGCACCATGGCGTAATCGGTAGTCTGCGTCAGGTGGGCCAGCAGTTCGGTATGGCCGGGATAAGCGTGCCCGGCGAGATGCAGCGCCTCTTTATTCAGCGGCGCGGTAGCGATGGCCGCGACCGCGCCCTCCAGCGCCAGCGCGGTCGCCCGCCTGATGCAGCGAAACGCGAGATCCCCTGCCTGGGCCTGGACTTCGCCAGGGCGCAGCCCCTGCGGGTCGCTGAGTGGTTCATCAATGACGTTGATGGTCGCTGGGGAGAAACTCGCCTCGGCGGGATGGTCAATAATGCGCAGCTCCGCCCGCG
This sequence comes from Klebsiella sp. P1927, assembly GCF_018204675.1. Lineage (NCBI taxonomy): Bacteria > Pseudomonadati > Pseudomonadota > Gammaproteobacteria > Enterobacterales > Enterobacteriaceae > Klebsiella > Klebsiella sp. P1927. The sequence goes on from NZ_CP073377.1 coordinate 2,471,311, forward strand.
GCGTGATATTTAGCGCCAGGATCCGCCGCAGCGTCTGCGCGCAGCCCACCACCACCACCGGCGCGCCGCTCAGCGCCCCCTCGGCGAGGGATTTGATAATAATCTCCGGACCAATCCCTGCCGGGTCGCCCATTGTCACTGCAATCATCTTAGACACTCAGTTTCTCCTCAATAAAATTCACAACATGTAATAGCGTGGTGTCGGTGCCGAATCCTCCGGCTTTGGTCATCACCGGCCGCGACCAGCGGCCGCCGAGAAAATGCCCGTATGGAACGCACTCCGCCACCCGGCCGCGGATCTGAAACCCTGTGGCGCCGAGCGCGTGTGCGACGGCGATGGCCACATCGCCGCCGGAAAGATACAGCGCGCCAGGGGAAGACTGCGCCACCGCCTGCGCCGTGACGTCGGCAAGCCAGGCGCAGATGTGCTCCCCGTAGGCGGCGCGGCTGAGACCGCGTTCACGGCACCGGGCTTCAATCCCGTGCCGGGCGGCGTGATTCGGGCGGGTGGTCACCACGCAGTGCTGGCCCTCGCGCAGCGCCCCGGCGATCCGTGAAGCTTCCTCCTTCGGCGATCCGCTAAAGGTCTGTTCGACATCAATTTCAATCACCCGTACTCGGGAATGGACCTGCAGCGCAGCAACCTGACGCTGCGCCATCTCGCTCATCGAACCGACCACCGCCATCAGCGGGCCCTGCTCGCTGCGGCGCAGGCGGCGAGCCAGCGCCTCGCAGAGACCCGCCGAGCCGACCAGCAGGGTCTCCCGCGCATGGGGCGCAACGGCGTCGATCACCTGGTCCAGATGGCTGTCTTCCCAGGCGTCGACAATCAACACTCGCTTCTCCTCGCCCGCCGTCGCTAATGCCGCCGGAAGCTGGCCAGCGTTCAGGGTCAGACAGGGAAGACGGCTCTGCATGGCGATAATTTCGCTAATCTCCGCCCGGCTCACCGGCGTTTTCGGATCGCTGGCAAATTCGGTCTGATCGAGGGGCACACCATGCACATAGCAGCGCCCGTCCCGGGTATGCCGCCCGGCTGCCGGATAAGCCGGGGCCACCACCGCCATCCGGCAGCCTTGCGCCGCCATCATTGCCTCCAGTTCGCCGCCGGGGTTACCGCGCAGCGTGGAGTCAATCTTCTTTACCTGCCAGTGCGGGACGAATGTCGCCGCGCCGCGCAGCAGAGCGGCGACCTTGTCCGCCGCCGCCGCGGCGGTCATCGCCCGGCTGTCGCTGTTGAGAATTAATGCCCGGGCGGTTGATGGCTGTCCGGCGGTGAAGGCCACTTCCACCGACATACCCGCCTCCGCCAGGCTGACCCCGGCGTCATTGGCCCCGGTAAAGTCATCCGCCAGCACCAGCACTCTGTTATTGCGGTCGTTCATTCTCCTGCCTTGTAGTCGATAAAATCTTAAATTGATTATATTCAATCATATTTGATTAAATATGAGCAAGCTCAAGTTATTAAGTTGCCGTATAAATTATAACTTTTCCCCATCAGACGAGTGGCAAGATTTATGAATGATTGAATTCAATCAATTACTACCAAGGAGAAACGCGTGGCGACGATACACAGCACAATCATCAGCGGGGCTGGCGCCTCATCGGCCCTGCTCCCGCTGCTGGCCGGTAAATCCTCAATCCTGCTGGTGACCGACAAGAACGTCGGGGCGCTGGAGGCAACCCAGGCGATTCATCGCCTGCTGGCGGCTGAAGGGCGTGAAGTTGAGGTCATTGACAGCGTGCCAGCGGAGCCCAACCATCACGATGTTACGCAGATCGTCAGCCAGCTGGGCGCCAGCCAGCCGCAGATGGTCGTTGGTATCGGCGGGGGGAGCGTACTGGATGTAGCAAAACTGCTGTCAGTACTTCTGCACCCTGAGGCGCCCTCGCAGACGTCCCTGCTGGCAGGCGAGCAGCCGCAACGACGAATTTGCTCATTGTTAATCCCGGCCACCGCGGGCACCGGATCCGAAGCGACGCCGAACGCCATTCTGGCGATCCCCGAGCAGCAGACGAAGGTGGGGATCATCTCCCCGGTGCTGCTTCCGGACTATGTCGCCCTGCTGCCGGAGCTGACCACCAGCATGCCGCCCAGCATCGCGGCGTCGACCGGAATCGATGCTCTGTGTCATCTGCTGGAGTGCTTTACCTCCACCGTCGCCAACCCGGTGAGCGATAACGCCGCGTTAATCGGTTTACACAAGCTGGTACGCCATATCGAGCGTTCGGTAAATCAGCCGCAGGATCTGACGGCGAAGCTGGAGATGCTCTGGGCCTCGTGGTACGGCGGCGCAGCAATCAACTATTCCGGCACTCACCTGGTGCATGCGCTCTCCTATCCGCTTGGCGGTACCTGGCACCTGCCGCACGGGGTGGCCAACGCCATTCTGCTGGCGCCCTGCATGCGGGTGGTCCGCCCTCACGCGGTGGCGAAGTTCGCTCAAGTCTGGGACCTGATCCCCGATGCAGATCGCACGCTCAGCGCGGAAGAGAAATCCCATGCGCTGGTCGCATGGCTGGCGGCGCTGGTCAAACGACTGCCGCTGCCGGACAACCTGGCCGCGCTAGGCGTGCCTCAGGAGAGTATTTCCGCCCTCAGCGCAGCGGCGCAAAACGTCAAACGCCTGATGAACAATGCCCCATGCAGCGTCAGCCGCGAAGAGATCGCGGCCATCTACCAAACGCTGTATCCAGAACATGCCTAACAGGAGAAAGTTAAATGAGGAAAGCTATTAGCGGCGTACTCACCGCCATTGTCACTCCCTTTACCGCCGAGGGAGCGCTTAACCTGCCGGCGCTACGCCAGCAGGTGCAGCGCCAGCTCGCCGCAGGCAACGGTATTTTCTGCGGCGGCACCAACGGCGAGTTTTTTGTCCTCAATGAGGAAGAGAAGATCGCCGTCGCCAGAACCTGCGTGGAAGAGGCGGCCGGTCGCGCGCCGGTGGTGGCCCATATTGGGGAGGTTTCCACCCGGGAGACGCGCCGGCTGGGCCAGCAGATCGCCCGCCTCGGAGTTGACGCGGTATCGGCCATTACCCCGTGGTTCGTGCCCTTGAAGCAGGAAGAGCTGATTAACCACTATACGGCGATCGCCGACGCGCTGAGCGTCCCGCTCTTTCTTTACAACATTCCCGCCCGCACCGGGAACACTATTGCCCCGGAGACCGCGCGCCAGCTGGCCCGCCACGAGAATATCGTCGGCATTAAGGATAGCGCCGGCAGCTACGACAGCCTGAAAGGCTTTCTCGACGCGGTGCGCGATATCGACGGTTTCGACGTTCTGAACGGGCCGGACTCGCTTATCCATCAGGGATTTGTCGACGGCTGCTCGGCCTGCATCTCGGGGCTTGCCAACGTCGCCCCCGCTGAAATTAACGCCATCTGGTCGCGCTTTCACGCCGGGGATATCGCCGGATCGCGCCAGGCCCAGGAGCAGGTAACGGGCCTGCGCACCGATCTGTATAAAGTGGCGTTCTCGCCTGCGGCGGTGAAGAAAGCCCTGCAGCTAATGGGTCACGAGGTGGGCGACAGCCGCTACGCGGTGCAGTTTAGTGACCACCAGCTGCAGCAGATACGCGACATCATCGCTCGTTATTTAGCGTAATACTTGCTGCGCTTTTTTAATAAAACAGACCGGGTACCGCCGTGCCCAGGATTCGTACGCCCAGAGAGAGGCTAAGATGAATCATTTTACCGCTGAAGATACCTTTATTATTGTCGGCATTGTTATTGCCTATATTCTGTTTACCACCTGGCTGACATTCCGTATTCGTAGTAAAAATTCCGGGGATTTTATGGAAGGCTCGCGCGCCATGCCGGCCTTTATTGTCGGTATATTACTGATGTCAGAATATATTGGCGCCAAATCGACCATCGGTACTGCCCAGGCCGCCTTTGAGAGCGGAATTGCCGCCTCGTGGTCCGTGCTGGGGGCAGCCATCGGCTTTCCGCTGTTCGGTTTAATCCTGGTGAAACGCATCTATAACACCGGAAAAATCACCATTTCCGGCGCCATCGCTGAAAAATATGGCAACAGTACCAAAAATATTATCTCCCTGATTATGATTTATGCGCTGCTGCTGGTTAACGTGGGCAATTACGTCAGCGGTGCCGCAGCCATCTCCACCGTATTAAAAGTGAATTTACCGGTAGCCGCCTTTATTACCGCCATTGTGAGTACCTTTTATTTCGCGTTCGGCGGCATGAAGGGCGTCGCCTGGGTCACCATGTTACACAGCGCGTTGAAATACGCCGGTCTGCTGATCATTCTGGGTTTTGCCCTGTCCAAAACCGGCGGCTTCTCGCCGATGATGGAGAAGATGCCGGATTATTACTGGACATGGGATGGCAACATTGGTGCTGGCACGATCTTCGCCTGGCTCATCGGCACTATCGGCTCCATTTTTTGCACCCAGTTTGTCATTCAGGCCATTAGCTCAACCAAAGACGTTCGGTCAGCGAAACGCTCCACCTGGATCGCCTTCTTTTTCTGCCTGCCTATCGCCTTTGCCATCGCCATTATCGGCGTCGCGGCGAAATACCTGCATCCCGAGATCAACAGCCTGTATGCCCTCCCGGTCTTTCTGCAGGACATGAACCCGTGGCTGGCAGGTCTGGTGACAACGTCACTTGTGGCATCGATTTTCGTCAGCGTAAGTACCGTAGCCCTGGCCATTGCCTCGCTGGTGGTGAAGGATTTTTACGTACCATGGCGCAACCCAACGCCGGACCAGGAATTCAGAGCCACACGCTGGGCGTCGCTAATTATCGGCTTCCTGCCGCTGATCTTTGTGCTGCTGGTACCGGAGGTGCTGAAACTCTCCTTCTTTACCCGCGCCATTCGCCTCTCCATTACCGTGGTGGCGGTCATCGCCTTCTATGCCCCCTTCTTCAGAAGCACTCGGGGCGCGAATGCCGGCCTGATCGGCGCCTGTGTGGTGACGTCCGTCTGGTATTTACTCGGCGACCCGTTCGGCATCAATAACATGTATGTCGCCCTGGCGACCCCGGCCATCATCATGGTGATTGACCGCCTGATCCCAAATAAATCACAACCATCCCCCGCCCCAGTTGAGCAACGTGGAGTATAAAACATGACCGTAATTCCGCCTTTTGACGGCGTCATTCGCCAACACCAGCAAGATGAACACATCGCATGGGCAATGCTTCCCTGCGCCTGCCCGCAGAACCATGCCGCCAATCTGCTGCCGCTGGATGACGGCAGCCTGATGTGCGTCTGGTTTGGCGGCTCCCAGGAGGGAAAAGCCGATATTTCTATCTGGGGATCGCGGTTAGCCCCCGGCAGTGACCGCTGGAGTGAGGCGGTCAAGCTATGTGATGACCCAGACCGCTCAGAACAAAACCCGGTGCTGTTTCAGGCGCCCGATAACGTGCTGTGGCTGTTGTGGACAGCGCAATTTGCCGGAAACCAGGATACCGCCATTGTGCGCTACCGCCTCTCCCACGATGGCGGACGAAGCTGGGGGGCCATCGATACGCTGCTGGATCAGCCGGGTACCTTTATTCGCCAGCCAATAAGCGTTATGTCTGACGGCAACTGGCTGCTGCCGGTCTTTTACTGCCGTACCGAACCCGGCGAGAAATGGGTGGGTAACAATGACGTCAGCGCGGTGAAGATCTCTTCAGACTGCGGAAAAAGCTGGCGTGACGTGGCGGTCCCGGAGAGCCTGGGTTGTGTCCATATGAGTATCACTCCGCTTCCGGACGGCAGACTGGCAGCCTTCTTCCGCAGCCGCTGGGCGGATCATATCTGGTTCAGCCAGTCCAGCGACCAGGGAGAGAGCTGGTCTGCGCCGGTACCGACGACGCTTCCGAACAACAACTCGTCCATTCAGGCGACCCCCCTGGACAATGGTGAACTGGCGCTGGTGTTCAATAATATGAGCGCCGCCGGCGCCACGGAACGCCGCGCCTCGCTGTATGATGAAATTGCTGACGACGATGGCCGTAGGGAGCCGGAAGCGACCGGGAAAAGCGCCTTCTGGGGCGCACCACGCGCGCCGATGACCGTCGCTATTTCAGCCGATGGTGGTGAAAGCTGGCCGTGGCTGCGCAATCTCGATGAGGGTGACGGCTACTGCATGACCAATAATTCGGAGCAGAAGCTGAACCGGGAGTTCTCCTACCCCAGCATCAAACAGGGAGCAGACGGTAATTTGCATATCGCCTACACCTGGTATCGCCAGGCGATCAAGTATGTTCGTGTCTCGCCACAGTGGGTAAAAGGAGAAAGCGCATGATTATCGGTAATCTTCAGGCGCTGCAGCAGGCTGGTCTGCCGCCGGCGTTAAAGCAGCTATTGAGCAGCGAGGCCTGTTCGCTGGCCGCCCTCAGTGCCAGAGAGAATGGCCGCTTCCAGCCCGACGATGCGCCGTGGTTCTGCACCCTCAGCGTGGTGCAAACCCAGCCTGCGGCCGAGCGGCATACGGAATATCATCGCCAGTGGGCGGATATTCAGGTCATCCTGGCCGGCGAGGAGCGCATCCAGGCGGGCATGGCTCCCGCGATGCGCCCGGAAGATCATGAGCTTAAGCCCGACCTCTATATATGTCAGCCGGCCCCGGAGAGTGTCTCTATTCTGCTGCGTCCCGGCGACTTCGCGGTCTTTTACCCCGGCGAACCGCACCAGGCGCTGTGTGCGGTTTCGACGCCAGCACCGGTCAGAAAGGCAGTATTCAAAATCCCCGCTGAGATGCTGGAGGCGCGATGAAGCGGGCAATGGTAACCGGGGCCAGCTCCGGGATCGGCGCCGCAGTGGTGAGGCAGTTGCTGGCGGACAGCTGGCAGGTGATCGGCATGAGCCGTTCGCTGCCGCCCTTCTCACAGCCGAACTTTCGCCATCTGATGGTCGACGTCAGCCAACGCAGCGCGCTGCTGGCGGCGCTGGAGCAGATTGAGCCCCCTCAGGCCATCATTCACGCCGCGGGTTCAATGGCGGCCGCCACCCTGGGTAATCTGGACCCTCAGCGCAGCGAGTCGTTGTGGCGTTTACATGTCGATGCTGCTCAGACATTGGTCAATCACTTCGCCCCGACCATGGGGCCAGGCGGGAGGATCGTTCTGCTGGGAAGCCGTACGTCACGAGGCGCCGCTGGTCGCTCGCAGTATGCGGCCACCAAAGCCGCGCTGGTCGCTCTCGCCAGGAGCTGGGCGGCAGAGCTGGCGCCTGCCGGGGTGACGGTCAACGTCGTGGCTCCCGGGGCAACCGATACGCCGATGCTTCATCAGCCAGGCAGAGAAAGTTCCCCGCCGCGGCTTCCGCCGCTTGGGCGACTCATTACTCCGCAGGAAGTGGTCTCTCTGGTGAGCTGGTTGCTGAGCGAGGGCGCATCGGCGATGACCGGACAGGAGCTGGTGATGTGTGGCGGCGCATCGCTGGGCTGATGCTATGTCGCACCCGGGGAGCGGAAGTAGATTACCGCTCCCCGGGGCGACGCGGGGGCGATGATTAACGCAGGTAAACCGTTCCGCGCATATAGGTGGTGGCCTGGCCGCTAATCAGCACACGGTCGCCCTGCCACTGGCAGCGCAGGTCGCCGCCGCGAGCGGAGACCTGGCGCGCCATCATGGTGGTTTTCCCCAGCTTTTCGCCCCACCAGGGGATCAGCATGCTATGGGCGGAGCCGGTGACCGGATCTTCCGGCACCCCTTCTCCCGGGCAGAAGAAGCGGCTGACAAAGTCATACTCTTCATCCGGCGCGCTGACGCAGATCATTTTGCCAAGCGTTCGCAGCCGCGCCATATCCGTTCGCACCGCTTCAACCTGCTGGCGATCCGCCAGCACCACCAGATAATCGCGCCCTTCCCGAACTTCAACGGCGGCCTCGAGTCCCAACCCGGTCAGCAGATCCGCCGGCGGGTTTTGCACCGGGGAGGTCGACCACGCCGGGAAATCGAGCGTCAGCCAGTCGCCATTACGGGTGACCCGCAGCTCACCAACAAAACGGGTGCTAAAGAGAATCGTCGCCGAAGGATGGTCGAGATATTCGAAAATAACGTGCGCAGCGGCGAGGGTCGCGTGGCCGCAGAGATTGATCTCAGCGAGTGTGGTAAACCAGCGCAGCTCATAGCCCTCGTCGGTACGGACAAAGAAAGCCGTTTCGGATTGATTATGCTGCTGGGCCATTTTCAGGAGCACATCGTCGGCTAACCACTCGCTGAGCGGGCAGACAGCCGCGGCATTGCCGCCAAAGTTTTTATCGCTGAAAGCATCGACCAGATAAAATTGAATTTCCTGCATACCCTGTCCTTACTTTTTTTACTTTCCTTCAACATGACATAAAAGCGCCCCCTTGACACTATCCATAGCAAAATTAATCGCTTAACCGCGGCCAGCCCCTTGCGATGAAATGAGACGCAGATCACAAAATGATTGTCTTTTCGCCAACAATCGTTTTAAGATCAGCGTCACATCTTTCCCTGAATCACCAGTCCAGAGCTTATGACTACGAATACGGTCTCACGCAAGGTAGCGTGGCTACGTGTCGTGACGTTGGCCATCGCCGCGTTTATTTTTAACACCACAGAGTTTGCCCCGGTCGGTCTGTTGTCGGATATTGCCGACAGCTTCGGCATGGAAACCGCCCAGGTGGGCATGATGCTGACCATCTACGCATGGGTGGTGGCGTTAATGTCGCTGCCGTTTATGCTGCTGACCAGCAAAGTGGAGCGCCGGCGCCTGCTTATCGGCCTGTTTATTCTGTTTATCGCCAGCCACGTCCTGTCGTTTTTTGCCTGGAATTTTGACGTGCTGGTGATCAGCCGCATTGGTATCGCCTTTGCGCATGCAGTGTTCTGGTCGATAACGTCGGCACTGGCCATCCGCATGGCCCCGCCGGGCAAACGGGCGCAGGCGCTGAGCCTGATCGCCACCGGTACAGCGCTGGCGATGGTGTTTGGTATTCCGATCGGGCGCATTATCGGCCAGTACTTTGGCTGGCGGATGACCTTCCTGGCGATCGGCCTCGGCGCGTTAGCCACCCTGGCCTGCCTCGTAAAACTGCTGCCGACCCTGCCGAGCGAACATTCTGGCTCGCTGAAAAGCCTGCCGGTGCTGTTCCGCCGCCCGGCGCTGGTCAGCGTGTACATTCTGACCGTGGTGGTGGTGACCGCCCATTATACCGCCTACAGCTATATCGAGCCCTTTGTCCAGACGGTAGCGGGCCTGAGCGGCAACTTTGCCACCGTACTGCTGCTGATCCTTGGCGGGGCCGGTATTATCGGCAGCATTCTGTTCGGTAAACTCGGTAACCAGCACGCGTCGGGGCTGATAAGCCTGGCGATTGCCCTGCTGCTCGCCTGCCTGCTGCTGCTGCTGCCGGCCTCGCATAACCCGCAGCACCTGATGCTGCTCAGCATCTTCTGGGGGGTGGCGATCATGATTATCGGTCTCGGCATGCAGGTGAAAGTGCTGGCCTCCGCTCCGGATGCCACCGACGTCGCCATGTCTCTGTTCTCGGGCATCTTTAATATCGGCATAGGCGCCGGGGCGCTGGTCGGCAGCCAGGTGAGTCTGCATCTTTCCATGGCCTCCGTCGGCTACGTCGGCGCCATTCCGGCGCTGGTCGCGCTGGTCTGGTCGCTGATGATATTCCGTCGCTGGCCGGTATCGCTGGAAGACCATCAGCCGCACCACTCCTGATTCCGTCGCACAAAAAAGCCCGCCGGTATCGCGCCGGCGGGCTTTTTTTCTCTGCGCATCGCGGGCGGTCAGGGATGCCAGGTCGAAATGATCTCCAGCACGCCGTTAATAATAAACTGCACGCCCATGCAGACCAGCAGAAAGCCCATCAGTCGCGAGATGGCCTCGATGCCGCCTTTGCCAACCAGACGCATAATCGCGCCGGAACTGCGCAGACAAGCCCACAGAATCACCCCTAACAGCAAAAAGATGATCGGCGGCGCCGCCAGCACCACCCACTCCGGGAAGTCCACGCCGTGCTTAACGGTCGAGGCGGAGCTAATAATCATCGCGATGGTGCCCGGACCGGCGGTGCTTGGCATCGCCAGCGGCACAAAGGCGATATTGGCGGTCGGTTCATCCTGCAGTTCTTCCGATTTGATCTTCGCTTCCATCGAATCGTGGGCTTTTTGCTGGGGAAACAGCATGCGGAAACCGATAAAGGCCACAATCAATCCGCCGGCGATACGCAGCCCAGGTATTGATATGCCGAATGTATTCATCACCACCTGACCGGCATACCACGACACCATCAGGATGGCGAAGACATACACCGATGCCATTAACGCCTGTTTATTACGCTCGGCGTTGTTCATATTACCGGCCAGGCCAAGGAACAGCGCCACGGTTGTGAGTGGATTCGCCAGCGGTAAAAGCACCGCCAGGCCGAGCCCTATTGCTTTAAACAAATCGAACATAGTTAATTAAAGTCCCGTTAATATTCATTTTTTAAGAATGGTTTCATTCCGTGAGTATGTCGGCTTCAACAAATTTGACGCCAGCCTGCTGATAAATCACTTCTGCAAAAAAATAACAAGCGTTAGAAAAATCATAAAGAGTGACCCACATCGTACTTTTCCATTTTAGCAAATCGTGGCATCGGCCAATTCATAATGTTGACTTATGATTGCCTGGGCAATAGTATCACTTGCAACTAATTACTTGCCTGGGCAACCATTATGAAAAGTACCAGCGACCTGTTTAATGAAATGATCCCGCTGGGTCGCTTGATCCAGATGGTTAACCAGAAAAAAGATCGCCTGCTCAATGACTACCTCTCACCTATGGATATTACCGCGACCCAGTTTCGCGTGCTCTGCTCCATTCGTTGCGAAGTATGTATTACCCCCGTTGAGCTGAAAACCGTGCTTTCCGTCGACCCGGGCGCAATGACGCGCATGCTCGACCGCCTGGCGTGCAAAGGCTGGATTAAACGGTTACCCAACCCCGCTGACAAGCGCGGCGTGCTGGTGCAGTTGACGCCGGACGGCGCAGCCCTTTGCGAGCAGTGTCATCAGGTTGTGGGTCAGAAGTTACACCAGGAGTTAACGAAAAATCTGTCGGCGGACGAAGTCGCCATGCTTGAGCAACTGCTCAAGAAGGTCCTGCCGTAAAAATAAGAAGAGGTAAGATGATGTCCAGACGTAATAATGACGCCATCACTATCCATAGTATTTTGTCGTGGATCGAGGATAACCTGGAATCGCCCCTGTCGCTGGAAAAAGTGTCTGAGCGCTCCGGTTACTCTAAGTGGCACCTGCAACGTATGTTTAAGAAAGAGACCGGCCATTCCCTCGGCCAGTACATCCGCAGCCGCAAGCTGACGGAGATTGCGCAGAAGCTCAAGCAGAGTAATGAGCCAATCCTGTACCTGGCGGAACGCTATGGTTTCGAGTCGCAGCAGACCCTGACGCGAACGTTCAAGAACTATTTCGATGTTCCGCCCCACAAGTATCGCATAACGAATGTACCTGGCGAATCCCGCTATCTACATCCGCTAAATAACTGATGTTAATCGCCTGCACTATAAAAGACGTATTGAGGAAATCATGAAACTATTCGCTGCCGCAGCTATCGTACTCTTGTCGCTGGCCTCCAGCCTCAGCTATGCGGAGCAAAACACCACGCCGGTGCGTCAAAACCAGCGTGATACAATGATTATCCCTTCCGAACATAATGATTCGCCGTTTGATTTCAATCATATGGCGGCTGGTAATGATAAATCTGACGAACTTGGCGTGCCGTACTACCAGCAGCACGACCTGTGATGCCATTACACGCATAATTGTGTATAGCCCCGTCTCCGGGGCTTTTTTTTATCCGCGCGCCATGCCAGGCCGCACCAAACGTAAGCCAAAGACATTAATGTAGAGCCCGGCCATAATCAGCACCGCCCCGGTGAGCTGCAGTCCGCTCAGCGTCTCCCCGAGCAGCAGCGCAGCGCTGGCCATTCCCACCACCGGCACCAGCAGCGACAGCGGCGCCACCCGCCAGGTTTCATACCGCCCCAGCAGCGATCCCCAGATGCCATAGCCGACGATAGTGGCGATAAACGCCAGATAAAGCAGCGACAGTATCGTCAGCAGATCGATGTGTTGCAGACTCGCCAGCATGGTCTGCGGACCATCGATCAACAATGAGGCCAGCATAAACGGCAGCACCGGGATCAGCGCGCTCCAGACCACCAGCGACATGATTGGCGGCCGGCTCGTCTGGGACATGATTTTCTTGTTGAAAATATTGCCGCAGGCCCAGCTGAGCGCCGCCGCGAGGGTCAGCATAAAGCCCACCAGCGGCACATGTTCCCCGCCAAGGCTGCCCTCCACCAGCACCAGCACGCCAAAGATCGCCAGGGCGATCCCCGCCAGCTGCTTGCCCTGCAGACGTTCGCCAAAGACGAAGGCGCCAAGGATGATGGTGAAGAAGGCTTGCGCCTGCAGCACAAGGGAGGCCAGCCCGGCCGGCATACCCAGGCCGATAGCGCAGAACAGAAAGGCGAACTGACCGAAACTTATGGTCAGGCCATAGCCCAGCAGCAGGCGCAGCGGAATAGCTGGCCGGGCGACAAACAGCAGCGCCGGGAAGGCGACCAGCATAAAGCGCAGCCCCGCCAGCATCAGCGGCGGCATATTGTGCAACCCCAGCTTAATCACCACAAAGTTAAGCCCCCACACCACCACTACCAGCAGCGCCAGTAGTCCATCTTTCCTCGTCATACCCCTGCCTCTGTCGTTATTGGAATTTTTGTGAACAAAATCAAAGTAGCGAAAAAGCGGCCGACGGGATAGATCATTATTTTTGGCAGGCCCGGAAGTGCGCCCGTCGACCGCGATGACCTGTACAAGGCGTAATGGCCGTGTTATTTGTGATCGAAGACATAAAATTATAACAACATGACAGGCAAGGAAATCATGATCACCACTCTCCGGCGCTCCACCATCGCGCTGCTGGCATCGTCGTTACTGTTGACTATCGGCCGCGGGGCCACACTGCCGTTTATGACCATCTATCTCACCCGACGCTTTCAGCTGGAAGTGGATGTGATTGGCTATGCCCTGTCGCTGGCGCTGGTGGTTGGGGTGTTGTTCAGCATGGGTTTTGGCATCCTCGCTGACAGGTTCGATAAAAAGCGCTATATGGTGTGGTCAGTGCTGGTGTTTATTCTCGGCTTCAGCGCAATACCGCTGGTCAATAACGCCCCCCTGGTGGTGATCTTCTTTGCGCTGATCAACTGCGCCTACTCGGTCTTTTCCACCGTCCTGAAAGCCTGGTTCGCCGACCGGCTGACGGCAGAGAAAAAAGCGCGCATCTTCTCGCTGAACTACACCATCCTCAACATCGGCTGGACCGTTGGGCCGCCCATCGGCACCCTGCTGGTAATGCACAGTATCAATTTGCCGTTCTGGCTGGCGGCCGCCTGCGCCGCCTTTCCGCTGGTGTTTATTCAGCTGTTTCTTCAGCGGGATGGCGCCGCCGCGGCCCAGCCGGGCGCCGCTCCCTGGTCGCCTTCGGTGTTGCTGCGCGACCGGGCGCTGCTGTGGTTTACCTGCTCCGGGCTGCTGGCCTCCTTCGTCGGCGGCGCCTTCGCCTCCTGTCTCTCGCAGTATGTGCTGGTGGTCGCCAGCAGCGATTTCGCCGAGAAAGTGGTGGCCGTGGTGCTGCCGGTCAACGCCGCGGTGGTGGTTGCTCTGCAGTACGCGGTTGGCCGGCGGCTGAGCGCGAGAAATATCCGCCCGCTGATGACCTTCGGCACCGTCTGCTTTGTGATCGGCCTTGTGGGCTTTATGTTCTCTGGCGCCAGCCTGTGGGCGTGGGGGATCTCGGCGGCGATCTTCACCCTCGGGGAAGTGATTTATGCCCCCGGGGAGTATATGCTGATTGACCATATTGCCCCGCCGGGGATGAAGGCAAGCTACTTCTCCGCCCAGTCGCTGGGGTGGCTGGGGGCGGCATTCAACCCGATGCTGACGGGGTTGATCCTCACCCATCTGCCGCACTGGTCGCTTTTTGTCATTCTTATCGTGGCGATTGTCGCCGCCTGGCTGATGATTTTCCGCGGGATCAATGCCCGCCCCTGGCAACCGGATTCTCCGCTGGCCAACGCCTGACGCCAGCTGGCATGCGGCTGTCAGGTTGCTGTCGGGCCGTTGTCGGGTCGCTGTCGTGGTGGCTGGCGGCCCGGTTCACCATACTCCATCACAGGTTTACATCCGCAGAACGTTATGGAGCATACGAATATGAACAGCAACAATCAGGTCAAACAATTACGGCTGCAGCGCGCCTGGTCCCAGGAGCAGCTGGCCGAAATGGCGGGTCTCAGCGTCCGCACGATCCAGCGCATTGAGAATGGCGAACGCCCGGGGCTGGAGACCCTCAGCGCCCTCGCCGCGGTCTTTGAAGTGACGGTGGCCGAGATCGGCGGCGAAGCCCGGCGGGAAGACGCGCCGGGCCAGGAAGCCTCACTGGATCTGCGCATAGAGGAAGCCAAAGCGCGGGTGCATCAGGAGAGCCGCTTTTTCCGTTCGCTGTCGGTGGCGCTGGTGGTTTGCGTGCTGCTGGCGGTGCTTAACCGCTTCACTAATCCACAGTACTACTGGTCCGGCTGGGTCGCCCTGATCTGGGGCGCCCTGCTGGTGGTGAGAGGATTACGCCTGTTCGTGTTCGGCGAATGGATTAAAAACTGGCGCCAGGCGCGCCTGCAGCGGCTGCTGCGCAAATAGGCCGCAAACCGGCGGCGCGACCGCCGCCGGCATGGTCAGATGGTCACCATCGCGCGCACGCCGTCGCTCTCCATATCATCACCCTTGCCTTGCTGGACGATGGCGCCGCGCGACATCACCAGGTAGTGGTCCGCCAGTCCGGCGGCAAAGTCATAGAACTGCTCCACCAGCAGGATCGCCATGTCTCCGCGGCTCGCCAGCTGGCGGATCACCTCGCCAATCTCTTTGATGACCGAGGGCTGGATCCCCTCGGTGGGTTCATCAAGGATCAGCAGCTGTGGGCGGCTGGCCAGCGCGCGGCCGATCGCCAGCTGCTGCTGCTGGCCGCCGGATAAGTCACCGCCTCGCCGCTGCTTCATGGTCCTGAGCACCGGGAAAAGCTGGTAGATCTCCTCCGGCACCTGCTGCGCTTCGCGGGCGGGAAAGCGCGACAGCCCCATCAGCAGGTTTTCTTCCACCGTCAGGCGCGGAAATATCTCGCGCCCCTGGGGGACGTAGGCGACCCCGGCCTGCACCCGCTGGTGCGGTTTGCGATGGGTGATGTTCTGATCCTGCCAGCGTACCTCACCGCTGCGCGCCGGGATCAGCCCCATCAGGCATTTCAGCAGTGTGGTCTTACCGACGCCATTGCGCCCCAGCAGGCAGGTGACTTCGCCCTGGCGGGCGGAAAAATCCACCCCGCGTAAAATATGGCTGCCGCCGTAGTATTGATGTAGCTGACTCACCTGTAACATTGGCGCTCCTTAACGTCCCAGATAAACTTCAATGACCTGCTCATTGGCCTGCACCTCCCGCAGCGATCCCTCCGCCAGCACCTGGCCCTGATGCAGGACCGTCACCCGGTCGGCGATGGTCTCGACAAATCCCATGTCGTGCTCCACCACCATCAGGGAGTGCTGTCCGGCCAGCGTGCGAAACAGCTCCGCCGTATACTCCGTTTCCGCATCGGTCATGCCGGCCGCCGGCTCATCAAGCAGCAGCAGATGCGGCTCCTGCACCAGCAGCATGCCGATCTCAAGAAACTGTTTCTGACCATGGGACAGCAGACCGGCCTGGCGGTAGCGCTCGCCGTCAAGACGCAACAGGCGCAGCACCTCATTCAGCCGATCGTCCTGTTCGCTGCTCAGCCGGGCGCGCAGGCTGGCCCACACCGATTTATCCCCCTTCATCGCCAGGGCGAGATTTTCCGCCACCGTCAGCGCTTCGAAGACCGTCGGCTTCTGAAACTTGCGCCCGATGCCCTGGCGGGCGATGGCCACCGGGTCAAGAGTGGTCAGATCCACCGACTGGTCATAGAGCGCTTTGCCGCTTTGCGGCCGGGTCTTGCCGGTGATCACGTCCATCAGGGTGGTCTTGCCCGCCCCGTTGGGGCCGATCACACAGCGCAGTTCGCCGACGCCTATCGCCAGCGACAGATCCGTCAGCGCCCGGAAACCGTCAAAGCTGACGTTGATGTTCTCCAGCTGCAGCACCGGATCGGTTTGTTCGCGAAAGCGATCGCCGGGCAGCTGGCGGGTAAATAGTCCTTCATCCGGTTGCATTAGCGGTCTCCTCGACGCAGCAGGCCCATCACCCCGCGGGGTAAAAACAGGGTCACAATGATGAAGATGAGGCCGAGAAACAGCTGCCAGTACTCTGGCATCGCCACGGTGAAAATGCTTTTCGCACCGTTGACCAACCCGGCGCCAAGCACCGGGCCAATCAGGGTGCCGCGCCCGCCGAGCGCCACCCAGATGGCGGCCTCGATGGAGTTGGTCGGCGACATTTCGCTGGGGTTGATGATCCCCACCTGCGGGACATATAACGCCCCCGCCAGACCGCAGAGCACCGCCGACAGCGTCCACACCAGCAGCTTGAAGCCGCGCGGGTCGTACCCGCAGAACATCAGCCGGTTTTCGGCGTCACGCACCGCGGTGAGGATCCGGCCAAACTTACTCTGCGCCAGCGCCGCGCCCAGCCACAGCGTCAGCAACAGCAGCAAAACCGTGGCCATAAACAGGCTGGCGCGGGTGCCGGTGGCGGTGACCGGAAAACCCAGCAGCGTAGTAAAACCGGTGAAGCCGTTGTTGCCGCCAAACCCGGTCTCGTTGCGAAAGAACAGCAGCATACCGGCATAGGTCAGGGCCTGGGTCATGATCGAGAAATAGACCCCTTTGATCTTCGAGCGAAAGGCAAACCAGCCGAAAACCAGGGCCAGCAGACCGGGAACCAGCACCACCAGCGCCATCGCCCAGGCGAAATGCTGCGTGCCCCACCAGAACCAGGGCAGCTCGCTCCAGGAGAGAAAAGACATAAACGCCGGCAGACCGTCGCCCGCCGCCTGGCGCATCAGGTACATCCCCATGGCGTACCCGCCGAGGGCAAAGAAGATCCCGTGCCCCAGCGACAGCATGCCCGCATAGCCCCAGACCAGATCCAGCGCCACCGCCACAATGGCGTAGCAGAGGATTTTGCCGCTCAGCGTCAGCAGCCAGCTCGGCACCGCCAGCGGATGGGAGGCCGGCAGCAGCGCCAGGAATGGCATACACAGCAGCCCCAGCACCAGCAGGATCCCCAGCCAGCGCAGAGGCCGCGGCGCGCGCTGCGCCAGCGTTAAGGTGATTGGTTGGCTCATTAGTCAATAACCCTCCCTTTCAGCGCGAACAGACCCTGCGGGCGTTTCTGAATAAACAGAATAATCATCACCAGGATCAGGATTTTGCCCAGCACCGCGCCCATTTGCGGTTCGAGAATTTTGTTGAAAATGCCCAGCCCAAAGGCCGCCGCCACGCTGCCGGCCAGCTGGCCGACGCCGCCCAGCACCACCACCAGAAACGAGTCGATGATGTATCCCTGACCCAGTTCAGGCCCGACGTTGCCAAGCTGCGACAGCGCCACGCCGCCCAGCCCGGCAATACCGGAGCCGAGGCCAAAGGCCAGCATATCCACCCGCCCGGTAGGCACGCCGCAGCAGGCGGCCATCGCCCGGTTCTGCGTCACGGCGCGGACGTTCATCCCCAGACGGGTGCGGTTCAGGATGAGCCAGGTAAAGGACAGCACCAGCAGGACGAACGCCAGCACCGCCAGTCGGTTCCACGGCAGGATCAGGTTCGGCAGGACCTGCACGCCGCCGGAGAGCCAGGCCGGGTTTGCCACCTCCACGTTCTGCGCGCCAAACAGCATCCTCACCAGCTGGATAAGCATCAGGCTGATCCCCCAGGTGGCGAGCAGCGTTTCCAGCGGCCGACCATACAGATGACGAATAATGGTGCGCTCCAGCGCCATGCCGATCCCGGCGGTCACCAGAAACGCCACCGGCAGCGCGACCAGCGGATAAAAGGCCAGCCATTGCGGCGCGAGCTGCGCCAGCGCCTGCTGTACCAGCCAGCAGCTGTAGGCGCCGATCATTAACATCTCGCCGTGGGCCATGTTAATCACCCCCAGCAGGCCATAGGTGATCGCCAGCCCCAGCGCGGCCAGCAACAGCACCGATCCCAGCGACAGTCCCATAAAGGCCTGGCCCAGCAGATCGCCGAGCAGCAGACGATGTTTGATCTTTTGCAGGCTATCGCTGGCCGCCTCGCGCACCGCCGCATCCGGCTCATGCTGGGCATCGGTAAAGGGGATCAGCAGCGCCTGGGTTTCCGGGTCCGCGGAATGGCCGAGCAGCGTCACGGCGGCCAGCCGCGCGCTGGCCTCAGGCTGAGCGAGCTGCAGGCGCGCCAGCGCCACCTCCAGCAGACCCCGCACAGTATCATCGGTTTCCGCCTGCAGCCGCTGTTGCAGCAGCGCGGCCATGGCCGGGGTCGCTTCCCGCTGTAGCGTTCGTGCGGCGGAAGCTCGCTCTGTGACGTTGTCACTTAAAATAAGGTGGCTGGCCAGCGCGCCGGCAGCCAGATTGCGCAGCCTGTTGGTCAGACGGACCGGTCGGGTTTCGCCCTGCGGTGCGGCGACAGCGCCCAATGGCTGTAATCCGCCCTGTCGGGTGCGGAAAGCATGTTTTCCGTCGTCCATCACCAGGCTCTCGGTGGTCAACGCCCGCAGCAGCGGCAGACGATCCGCCTGCGGCGCTGCCGCCCACTGGCTCAACAGCTGCGCCTGCTGGCTGCGACTGGCGGCAACGAAGTCGTCCGCCTCCGCGGCCTGCGCCCGCCATGGCAGCAGGATCAGCAGTAGCGCCAACACATTCATGAGACGCAATGCGTTCATGTCGTTCTCCTCTGGTCAGCGGCCGACGGGCGCTATGCTCCAGCCCCGCCGGCCGTGGCGCTTACTGGCTGACGGTTTTCACCGGATGGTCAGGTTTCTTATCGTTACCGGGGATCCACGGACTCCACGGCTGCGCGCGAACGGGTTTATCGGTCTGCCAGACCACGTTGAACTGGCCGTTGCCTTCAATTTCACCGATCATCACCGGCTTATGCAGATGATGGTTAGTGGCATCCATGGTCAGGGTAAAACCGGACGGCGCGTTGAAGGTCTGCCCGGCCATCGCCTCGCGCACTTTATCGACATCGGTGGTGCCCGCTTTGGTCACCGCCTGCGCCCACATATGCAGACCCACCCAGGTCGCTTCCATCGGATCGTTGGTTACCACCGTATCGGCATTCGGCAGCTTGTGCGCTTTGGCATACGCGCGATAATCGGCGACAAAGGCTTTGTTGGTCGGATTATCGACGGATTCAAAGTAGTTCCATGCCGCGAGGTTGCCGACCAGCGGTTTGGTATCGATGCCGCGCAGCTCCTCTTCCCCCACCGAGAAGGCCACCACCGGTACATCGGTCGCTTTCAGACCCTGGTTAGCCAGCTCTTTGTAGAACGGTACGTTGGAATCGCCATTGATGGTGGAGACCACTGCCGTTTTGCCACCGGCGGCGAATTTTTTGATATTGGCGACGATGGTCTGGTAATCGCTGTAGCCGAACGGGGTGTAGACCTCCTCGATATCTTTGTCCTGGATCCCTTTGGCATGCAGGAAGGCGCGGAGGATCTTGTTGGTGGTGCGCGGATAGACGTAGTCCGTCCCCAGCAGAAAGAAACGTTTAGCGCCGCCGCCGTCCTCGCTCAGCAGGTATTCCACCGCCGGGATAGCCTGCTGGTTAGGCGCCGCGCCGGTATAGAAGACGTTGGGGGACATCTCTTCCCCTTCGTACTGCACCGGGTAGAACAGCAGGCCGTTCAGTTCCTCAAACACCGGCAGGACCGATTTACGCGAGACCGACGTCCAGCAGCCAAACACCACCGCCACTTTATCCTGGGCCAGCAGCTGGCGCGCCTTCTCGGCAAACAGCGGCCAGTTGGAGGCCGGGTCGACCACCACCGGCTCCAGTTTCTTGCCCAGCACCCCGCCTTTGGCGTTGATGTCGTCGATGGCCATCAGCGCGACGTCTTTCAGCGGCGTTTCGGAAATCGCCATCGTCCCGGAGAGCGAATGCATGATCCCGACTTTGATGGTGTCGGCGGCATAGGCCTGAAAGGAGAGACCTATAGCCATAACAGAGGCGGAGAGTGCAAAAGCTTTTAATAACGTTCTACGTTGCATGATTCACTCCTGAGTAGCGCAAAAAATAAAGAATTAACAGCTAACCAGAGGTGATAAGGCAAAAAAGGTGCCAGGTTGTGAAAACAGCAGGATGCGGCGCAGGTGGGCGATAGTGGCGAAGAGGATGGCAGCGTTGCCTCATCACGGTGCAACGCTGCGCTAAGAAAGCAATTACCAGACGTCGGCGGCGATGGAGGTCACCAGACGGACCTTTTGCCATTGCTGGTCTTCGCTGAGGGCATTCCCCTCTTCAGTGGAGGCGAAACCGCACTGCGGGCTGAGGCAGATCTGCTCGAGCGGCACGTACTGCGCGGCCTCGGCGAGTCGCGCTTTTACCCCCTGCGGATTCTCCAGCTCGCCGTTTTTGGTGGTGATCAGCCCGAGGACCACCTGCTGATGGCCGGGACGAATAAAGCGCAGCGGCGCGAAATCCCCGGAGCGGTCGTTGTCGTACTCCAGGAAGAAAGCATCGACATTGACGCCGCCAAACAGCACCTCGGCCACCGGCTCGTAACCGCCTTCCGAGATCCAGGTTGAACGGAAGTTACCCCGACAGACGTGCAGGCCCACCGTCAGATCGGCCGGCTTACCTTCCAGCGCCTGGTTCAGCACCCGGGCATAAATGCGCGCCAGCGCATCCGGATCCTCGCCGCGCTCGCGTACCTGCTGGCGCTGGGCATCGGAGCACAGATAGGCCCACACGGTATCGTCCAGCTGCAGATAGCGGCAGCCGGCGTCATAAAACGCGCGGATGGCGTCGCGCCAGGTGGTGGCCAAATCGTCGAAGTAGTCGCTAAGATCCGGGTAGACCGTGGCATCGATATCTTTCCGCCCGCCGCGGAAGTGCAGCACGCTCGGGCTGGGAATGGTCATCTTCGGCTGCGCGTCGCCGCTGATGCTTTTCAGATAGCGGAAATCCTCCAGCATCGGGTGGTCGCCAAATGCCAGCTTGCCGGTGACGCGAACGCCGTGCGCTTTGGTCTGCACGCCGTTGAACTGGATCCCCTGCTCGGCATCGTAACGTTCAACGCCCTGCAGGCCATCGAAGAAATCGAAATGCCACCATGCGCGACGAAACTCACCGTCGGTGACCACATGCAGGCCGCAGTCGCATTGCTGCTGAACCAGATGACGGATCGCGTTATTCTCAATCTCGCGTAGCTGAGCGGCGTCGATAATCCCCTCAGCCAGCTGCTGACGCGCCTGTTTAATGCTGTCCGGGCGCAAAAAGCTGCCGACGATGTCTGCGCGGAACGGGGCCTGTTGACGTTGCATGCTGTCTCCTTAGCGGTGGGCGCGTTAGTTGCCCACCGTGATAGTTCATTATTTGAATTTTTAGACTTCTGGATGGCTATATGTCCAGATACTGGCATGCAGAGTGGTGGGTCGCAAACGAGAATATTTCATGGTACATGAAAAATTTTCATTTACCGGAAACAAACGCATAGCCCTCATCTTCCCAGCCGGTGAGTCCGCCGAGCATCATTTTCACCGGCCGCCCCAGCTCGGCCAGCTTCAGCGCGGCAACGTCAGCACCGTTGCAGTGCGGCCCGGCGCAGTAGACCACAAAGAGGGTCTCCGCCGGCCAGGCCGCCATTCGCTCGGCGGTGATCTGGCTGTGCGGGAGATGCTGCGCGCCTGGCAGGTGACGTCTGGCGAAAGCTTCCTCGCTGCCGACCACGTGCAGCAGGACGAAGTCGACCTCGCCGGCACGCTGGGCGCTGTGCACATCGGCGCAGTCGGTCTCAAGATGCAGCTTATGGCTGAACCAGCGGATAGCCTCAGCGGAGGTGGCAGGGGGAAATTGGGTTACTACACTCATGGCGTCTTCTCCTTGTCTGTGATAACACTACTTTACTGACGCCCATCACCCTGATCTGCCGACAACCATGACAGAAAACGCTAACATTCTGACAACCCCTTCTGTGACACCGTCACGTCATCAGGTGATCGCCCTCGCCTACGATGGCCTGTGCACCTTTGAGTTTGGCGTAGCCGTGGAGATCTTCGGCCTGCCGCGCCCGGAAATGGGCGACAACTGGTACCAGTTCGCCGTCGCCGCCGTCGATGAAGGGCCGCTGTGCGCTACCGGCGGCATCCGCCTGATGACCGACGGCGGTCCTGAACTTCTCGCCCAGGCGGATACGATCGTGGTCCCCGGCTGGCGCGGCGTCGACGCCCCGGTCCCCGAGGCGCTGTGCGCCGCGCTGGCTTCCGCCCACGCCCGCGGATGTCGGATTATTTCTATCTGTTCCGGGGTGTTCGTTCTCGCCGCCGCCGGGCTGCTCAATGGCCGCCAGGCGACAACCCACTGGCGCTACACCGCGGCGCTGCAGTCCCGTTTTCCGCAGATCCAGGTGGTGGAGGACGTCCTTTACGTGGGCGATGCTTTGCTGATGACTTCCGCCGGCAGCGCGGCGGGGATCGACCTTTGTCTGCATCTGGTGCGTGAAGATTTCGGCAGCGAAGCCGCCAACGTCGTCGCCCGCCGCCTGGTCGTCTCTCCCCATCGCGACGGCGGTCAGGCGCAGCAGGTCCTGCGCCCGGTAGCCCGCAGCCGGGAGAGCCTGCGCCTCGGTCAGCTGTTTGACTATCTGCACCAGCATCTTGCCGCCAGCCATACCGTCGCTTCCCTCGCCCAGCGCGCCGGCATGGGGACGCGCACCTTTTTGCGCCGCTTTGAGGAGGCCACCGGTAAAACGCCCGCCCGCTGGCTGCTGGAGGAACGACTGCTGCGCGCCCGCCAGCACCTGACGGAGAGCACGATGGGCATCGATCAGATCGCTGAGCGCTGCGGGTTTGCCAGCGCCGGCACCCTGCGCCACCATTTTCGCCAGCACTTCGCGCTCAGCCCGCTGCAGTACCGTAAACAGTTTACGCCTTCTCCGATTGCAAAATCGTCGCAGCCACGGACAATAGACGGCCACAGTAAACCGGTCGCCAGGAGGGTCGATGATGAAGAAAGAGTGTCGGGTAGTGATCTATAAAGAGGGGCTGCTGGGCAGTCTGTTTTTTGGCGAAGCCAAGGCCGACCCTGACAAAATGAGCCAGTTTCTCAGCAGCTATACCCGTGAGGGATGGGAAGTGAAAACCATGTCGGTGGAGCGCCGCCGTACCGCCCTGTTCTGGTCGCGGGAAGCGTATCTTTTCGTGCTCGAACGCCCCCTCTGACAGCCTGCGCCTGGTTTACACGTTTAAGCCAGGCGTTTCTAAGCGTCACCTTTCAGGGCTGACGGATATAGCCCTGCTCCTGCATTTTCTGCATGCCTTCCTCGCTGGCGCAGACCATGCCGGTAGTCAACATGGCAAAGCCAAAGCGCTGATAAAACGTAATTTTATCGGCCACCGCATAGATAAATATTTTGCCAAAGGGCAGGAGTTGCTCCCGGATGGCCAGCATCAGCTGTTGCCCGTAGCCCTGTCCCTGACGAGCGGGGACGATCGCCACATCCGCCAGATAGCTGCTCCAGGTGCAGTCGCTGATGGCTCGCGCCACGGCAATCAGCTGACCGTTCTCATAGCCAAACCAGCAGAAGGTGCTCTGGCGGAACGCCTGCTCCAGTTGCTGAACATCACGCTCATTCAGCCCGGCCTCGGCGATGATCGTTCGCACTCGCTGCCAGTCCACCCGCACGATCGCCTCTTTACCCTCAATCACCATCATGACCTTGTCTCCCGTCGTCTCCCGGAAGCAAGATCTAGCATGCCGCGGCAGGATATGCCAGATGGAAAGCCGGACTGAAGCAGTCGGTACAGGGTGGAAGGGGCAAAAAAAAACCGCCATATGACTGGCGGTAAATCAATGCTTGCATGGATAGATTGTGTTTTGCATTTTTCGCAGACAGATAAGCTTTACCTCTCTACGTTTGCTGCCGAAGTTAGCATGCTCAACTTCAATAAAGCCTCAACGACCAGCAGCTAAAGCTTCTCCACCAGCGCTTTCAGCTGCGCCAGGGTCTGCTGCCGGTCCTCCGCGGCGGCGACAGGCCAGGCCGACTGGCGCACGATGAGCCGGGTCGGCAGCAGCTCGCGGATCCGCAGCTGCGGGGCCGCCATCAGGGCAATCAGCCGCTCCACCGCCCTTTTGCCCAACAGATCGAAGTCCTGCGCCACCGTGGTGAGCGGCGGCTGGAAGTAAAGGCTGTCGGCGGTGTCATCGTAGCCGGTCACCGATACCGCCTGGCTGCCGCTGCGATTGAGCTGGGCCAGCGCGCTGAGCACGCCGAGCGCCATCTGATCGTTTGCCACCACTATGGCGCTGATCCGCGGCTGCAGGTGGAGGAGCTCGAAAGTTTTCTGCCAACCGCTGGCGGCGCTCCAGTCGCCAAACACCGTAGTAGAGCGGGCAATATTCAGACAGTGCAACGCCTCGCGCCAGCTGGCGAGACGCAGACGGGCGGAAACCGAACTTTCCGGTCCCGCCAGCAGACCAAATTCGCGATGCCCCAGCTCCCACAGGTGGCGCACGCAGGCCCCGCAGCCATCGCGGTGGTCGAAGCGCACGCAGCAGACATCGGCCTCCGGGGAGACATCGAGAAACAGGCAGGCCATATCCGGATTGTCTTGCACCAGCCGCTCGGCAGTGGCGCTCTCCAGCGGCAGACTGACGATCACCCCGCGAATATGCTGGGCGCGCAGCTCGTCCAGCCGGGCCTGCAGCGCGACAAAATCGGCCTGCGCCGGCATCGCTATCGCCACTTCCAGCTGATGCAGGCTGGCATGGCTCTTTATCGCGGCGGCGATCTGCGAGGGGGCGTGCAGCGTCAGCGAGGCGGTAATCAGCCCGATGGAGGGCGCCGCTTTGCCGGCAAGCAGCTGCGCCGAGCGGTTAGGCACATAGTGCAGCGCCTGCATCGCGCGGATCACCTGCTCGCGGGTGCGGGCTGACACCACCTCAGGACGGTTCAGCACCCGGGAGACCGTCTGCTGGGACACGCCCGCGGCGCGGGCGACATCCTCCAGGGTTGCGGTACGACGCGGCATCTTTTCTCCTCAGCAATAACAATGTCGTGCGCTAACATTTTATGTTTAACGCGCGACAAAAAACAGCGCTTCTCCCCCGCTTTCGTGATCGTCTGTTAATTTCGATTCCCCCGAGATTGCTGGACAAAACAAATTACCCGATAACGTTAACCATCCTGTTTAGCGAACGACAATTTCTGACTTACCGGGGTTTAATATGCAAATTAGCGATACCGGCCGCAGCCACACTCCTGACTTTCACGCCGTCCTCGCCCGTGAAGACTGGCAGAACCAGACCATTACCCACCTTAACCGCCTGCCAGCGCATCCCGTTTTCGCCAGCTGGCGCGATGAGCTTGCCGCCCGCGATAACCTACCTTCATCCCGCCGCCGTCAACTGGACGGCGAGTGGCAGTTCTCTTACGCCCGCAGCCCGTTTGCCGTCGATGCGCAGTGGTTGACGCAGGATCTACCGGACTGCCGCGGCACGCCTGTGCCTTCCAACTGGCAGATGGAGGGCTATGACGCGCCGATCTACACCAACGTCCGCTATCCCATCGACACCACCCCACCGCGGGTGCCGGAGGATAACCCGACCGGCTGCTACTCCCTGCACTTTACGGTTGAGGACACATGGCGCGAGAACGGGCAAACGCAGATTATTTTCGATGGCGTCAACTCGGCGTTTCATCTGTGGTGCAATGGCGTGTGGGTCGGCTATTCGCAGGACAGTCGCCTGCCGGCGGCGTTCGATCTCAGCCCCTTTCTGCGTCCGGGCGACAACCGCCTGTGCGTGATGGTCATGCGCTGGAGCGCCGGCAGCTGGCTGGAAGACCAGGATATGTGGCGGATGAGCGGTATTTTCCGCTCGGTATGGCTGCTGAATAAGCCGCAGCAACGGCTATGCGACGTGCAGTTGACGCCAGCCCTTGACGCCCTCTATCGCGACGGCACTCTGCAGGTCCAGGCGACCGTCGAAGCGACTGAGGCGGCGCTTGCCGGGCTTAGCGTCGGGGTTAGCCTGTGGCGCGGCGAGGAGCAGATCGCCGCCGGGCGGCAGCCGTTAGGTACCCCGACGGTGGATGAGCGCGGCCACTACGCGGAACGGGTCGATTTCTCCCTGGCGGTGGCGACGCCGGCGCACTGGAGCGCGGAAACCCCGAACTGTTATCGCGCCGTGGTCACCCTGTGGCGCGGCGACGAACTGCTGGAGGCCGAAGCGTGGGACATCGGTTTTCGCCGCATCGAGATTGCCGATGGCCTGCTGCGTCTCAACGGTAAACCGCTGCTGATCCGCGGCGTTAACCGCCATGAGCATCATCATTTGCGCGGGCAGGTGGTCACCGAGGCGGATATGGTGCAGGACATTCTGTTGATGAAGCAGAACAACTTTAACGCCGTGCGCTGCTCGCACTATCCCAACGCGCCGCGCTGGTATGAACTCTGCAACCGCTACGGTCTGTACGTGGTCGATGAAGCCAATATTGAAACCCACGGGATGGTGCCGATGAATCGGCTGTCCGACGATCCGGCGTGGCTACCAGCCTTCAGCGCCCGCGTCACCCGGATGGTACAGAGCAACCGCAACCATCCGTGCATTATCATCTGGTCGCTGGGCAACGAGTCCGGCGGCGGCGGCAACCACGAAGCGCTGTACCACTGGCTGAAACGCAACGATCCGAGCCGTCCGGTGCAGTACGAGGGCGGCGGCGCGGATACCACCGCCACCGATATTATCTGTCCGATGTACGCCCGCGTCGAACGCGACCAGCCGATCCCGGCGGTACCCAAATGGGGGATCAAAAAATGGATCAGCCTGCCCGGTGAGCAGAGGCCGCTGATCCTTTGCGAGTACGCCCACGCGATGGGCAACAGCCTCGGCAACTTCGCCGATTACTGGCAGGCCTTTCGCGAGTATCCCCGGCTGCAGGGCGGGTTTATCTGGGACTGGGCCGACCAGGCGATCCGCAAAACCTTTGCCGACGGCAGCGTCGGCTGGGCCTATGGCGGCGACTTTGGTGATAAGCCTAACGATCGCCAGTTCTGTATGAACGGTCTGGTGTTTCCCGATCGCACGCCGCATCCGTCGCTGGTGGAGGCGAAGCACGCCCAGCAGTATTTTCAGTTCACGCTGCTGTCGACCTCGCCGCTGCGGGTGCGCATCATCAGCGAATACCTGTTCCGCCCAACCGATAACGAAGTGCTGCGCTGGCAGGTGCAGGCGGCCGGTGAACCCCTGTATCACGGCGACCTGACCCTGGCGCTGCCCCCTGAGGGCAGCGACGAGATAACGCTGCTCGATAGCCTGATCCTGCCTGAAGGCGCCCGCGCGGTGTGGCTGACGCTGGAGGTGACCCAGCCCCAGGCGACCGCCTGGTCAGAAGCGGAGCACCGCGTCGCCTGGCAACAGTTTCCCCTGCCCGCCCCGCTGGCGCTGCCGGCGCCCACCGTGTCTGCCGGCGCTCCGGATCTTATCGTCAGCGATGAGGTCTGGCAGATCCGCGCCGGTTCGCAATGCTGGACCATCGATCGCCGGACGGGTCTGCTGAGCCGCTGGTCGGTTGGCGGTCAGGAGCAGCTGTTGACCCCCCTGCGTGACCAGTTTATTCGCGCGCCGCTCGACAACGACATCGGGGTCAGCGAAGTAGAGCGTATCGACCCCAACGCCTGGGTGGAGCGCTGGAAAAGCGCCGGCCTGTACGATCTTGAGGCGCACTGCGTCCAGTGCGATGCGCAGCGCCTGGCAAATGAAACCCTCGTCGACTGCCGCTGGCACTACCTGCGCGGCGAAGAGGTAGTGATTGTCAGCCACTGGCGCATGCACTTCACTGCTGACGGAACCCTGCGGTTGGCAGTGGACGGCGAACAGGCGGAAACCCTGCCGCCGCTGCCGCGGGTCGGGCTGCACTTCCAGGTGGCGGATCAGCAGGCGCCGGTGAGCTGGCTGGGTCTGGGGCCGCATGAGAACTACCCCGACCGGCGGAGCAGCGCCTGCTTCGCCCGCTGGGAGCAGCCGCTGGCGGCGATGACCACCCCCTACATCTTCCCGACGGAAAACGGCCTGCGCTGTGATACCCAGGCGCTGGACTGGGGGCGCTGGCACATCAGCGGTCATTTCCACTTCTCCGTTCAGCCATGGAGCACCCGTCAGCTGATGGAGACCGACCACTGGCACAAGATGCAGGCCGAAGACGGCGTGTGGATCACCCTCGACGGCCTGCATATGGGGGTGGGAGGCGATGACTCCTGGACCCCCAGCGTGCTGCCGCAGTGGCTCCTGAGCCAAACGCGCTGGCAGTACGAGGTCTCATTGCGTTGCTTTTAATCCGTGGGGGCGACAGCCCCCACCCCACAAACAGAATAACAAGGGATCATGGTGATGAAATTCTCAGAACTGGCGCCACGAGAACGGCATAATTTCGTCTATTTCCTGCTGTTCTTTTTCTTTTACTATTTCATTATGTCGGCCTACTTCCCGTTTTTTCCGGTGTGGCTGGCGGACGTTAACCATTTAACTAAAACGGAAACCGGGATCGTTTTCTCGTCTATCTCGTTATTCGCCATTATTTTTCAGCCGGTGTTCGGCCTGATGTCGGATAAGCTCGGCCTGCGCAAACATCTGCTGTGGACCATTACGGTATTGTTAATTCTGTTCGCGCCATTCTTTATTTTCGTTTTCTCTCCGCTGCTGCAGATGAATATTATCGCTGGTTCGCTGGTAGGCGGGATCTACCTGGGGATTGTTTTCTCCAGCGGCTCCGGGGCGGTGGAAGCTTATATCGAACGCGTCAGCCGGGCCAACCGCTTTGAATATGGCAAAGTGCGGGTCGCAGGCTGCGTCGGCTGGGCGCTATGCGCCTCGATAACCGGCGTGCTGTTCAGCATCGATCCCAATATCACCTTCTGGATCGCCTCCGGCTTTGCGCTGGTGCTCGGTCTGCTGCTCTGGCTGTCGCGGCCGGAAAGCAGCAACAGCGCCCAGGTTATCGAGGCGCTGGGCGCCAATCGCCAGGCCTTTTCGCTGCGTACGGCGGCAGAGCTGCTGCGTATGCCGCGCTTCTGGGGCTTTATCGTCTATGTGGTGGGTGTCGCCAGCGTCTACGACGTGTTTGACCAGCAGTTCGCCAACTTTTTCAAAAGCTTTTTCGCCAGTCCGCAGCGCGGTACCGAAGTGTTTGGCTTCGTCACCACCGGCGGCGAGTTGCTCAACGCGCTGATCATGTTCTGCGCGCCGGCCATCGTTAACCGCATCGGCGCCAAAAACGCCCTGCTGACCGCGGGGATGATCATGTCGGTGCGTATTCTCGGGTCGTCCTTCGCCTCATCGGCAGTCGAGGTGGTGATCCTCAAGATGCTGCATATGTTTGAGATCCCCTTCCTGCTGGTGGGAACTTTTAAATATATCTCTTCCGCCTTTAACCCGCGCCTCTCGGCCACCCTGTTCCTGATCGGTTTTAATCTGTCAAAACAGTTGTCCGGGGTGGTGCTTTCCGCCTGGGTGGGCCGGATGTACGACACCGTCGGCTTCCATCAGGCCTATCTGATCCTCGGCTGCATAACCCTGAGCTTCACCCTGCTCTCGTTCGTCACCCTACGCGGCGGCAACCGTCTGCTGCCGACCGCAGAGACGCAGAGCCCCGCCTGACTCCAGCGCCCCCGTCAGGGATGACGGGCTTCACTCGACAATCCGCGTCTCCCCGCCGCGATTCTCCAGCGCATAGCGCTGACAAGGCGCCCCGGCGGCGATAAGCTCCGCCAGCTCCGCCGAGTGGCTGGTCAGCCAGATCTGGCTGTAGCGCGAGGCCTCGATAATCAGCCGGGCCAGCGCGGGCAACATGTCGCGATGCAGGCTGTTCTCCGGTTCATTGATCGCCAGAAACGCCGGCGGGCGTGGACTGAGCAGCGCGACGGCGAGGCACAAAAAGCGCAGCGTACCGTCGGACATCTCCGCCGCCAGCAGCGGGCGGCGGATCCCTTCGCGACGCATTTTCAGAGCGAAACGCGAGTGCTCGTTTTCACAATAAAACTGGCAGCCGGGAAAGGCGTCGGCAAGGATTTCATGCAAAATCTCCTCCGCGCCGATCTCGACAATGGTCTGAAAGGCGGCGGCGAGATTCTGGCCATCGCTGTCGAGGACTGGCGAACGGTAACCCACGGCCGGCTGACGCAGCGGCGAATGACGGCCAATCGCGAATTCATGATAAAACCGCCAACGGCGCAAGGTCTCCCGCACTCGCGATACTTCGGGGAAACGGTGCGGCTCGCCAAGCTGACCGAACACCGACTCATTTTCATAAATACTCTCGGTGAAAGTACTTTTCTCCCCGGTGACATCGACGAGAAACGCCGCCTGATTCTTGCGCTGCAGTACGCGGGAGGAAGGCCGGCGGGAGTAGCCGGCCAGCCAGATATTCTCTTCTTTAACGATAGGATCGAGCATGAATTGCGTCGGATAGGGCAATTTTTCAGGGAAGCCTATCTGCAGCTCATAATCGAAGCTGTCGGTCCGGCAGGCGATTTGCAGCCGGCGGGGGTGACGATCGAGGGGCGAACGCTCCCCGGACCACATCATATTCTCCAGACCGCCCTCTTCGCTGATAAACCCCGAAAGCCTGCCCTCAGCGGCAGCGGTCAGCAGGTGGATGGCGTTATAAATATTGGATTTACCGCAGCCGTTAGGGCCGAAGACAATGTTCAGCGGCCCGAGCTCCAGCGCGATATCCTTCACTGAGCGAAAATTTTGAATACGAATGTACTGAATCATTATGCGTCCGGCCCTGGAAATAGAAGGCTGCCACAGTAGCACAGCGGCGCCCGGCATACCCTCTTACGCCCCCTTTCGGGCAGGGTTTAACAGAACTTTTTTTTCATTCCACGGGTCAGGGCGACCCGCGTCAGCTTATCGCTATCCTGATGGGCGTCGCTGAAAACGCCAAAAAAATAGCGTTCATCGTCAATGGTTTGGCTAACAATTCGGTAGCTCAACGGTTGCCCGGATAGCGCACCGTACTGCGCAGGCGTCACCGAGACCTCGGTCGCGTCATCGGCGACGCTGACCAACAGCCCGTCCGCCTTACCGCCCACCAGCATGACCTTAATTATCGGGTGCACCAGTTCCTCCCGGGATGGCATATAGCGTTGGCGAACCGCAGGGACCGGCGGGCGTGATGATCGGCAAACAGCGACGCCCGACAGAGTGCGGTATTTAGTACTTTCTTATAGTTCATCACGGCCTTGAGTCAAAAAATAGCGTGCTTAGGCAGGGCTAGATATTGATTATTCGAAATAAAAGATGACAAATGATGAAGGAAAAAAGAGGAATTGTGAATCAGCAAAACGCCGGGTTATTCTTATTTGTCGCTTCTTTACTCGCCTTTATCGGCCCTCACTCAAGGATGTATTGTGGTTATGCGTTATATTCGCCTGTGTATTATCTCCCTGTTAGCCACCCTGCCGCTGGCGGTACACGCCAGCCCGCAGCCGCTTGAGCAAATTAAACAAAGCGAAAGCCAGCTGTCGGGCCGCGTAGGCATGATAGAAATGGATCTGGCCAGCGGCCGCACGCTGACCGCCTGGCGCGCCGATGAACGCTTTCCCATGATGAGCACCTTTAAAGTAGTGCTCTGCGGCGCAGTGCTGGCGCGGGTGGATGCCGGTGACGAACAGCTGGAGCGAAAGATCCACTATCGCCAGCAGGATCTGGTGGACTACTCGCCGGTCAGCGAAAAACATCTTGCCGACGGCATGACGGTCGGCGAACTCTGCGCCGCCGCCATTACCATGAGCGATAACAGCGCCGCCAATCTGCTGCTGGCCACCGTCGGCGGCCCCGCAGGATTGACTGCCTTTTTGCGCCAGATCGGCGACAACGTCACCCGCCTTGACCGCTGGGAAACGGAACTGAATGAGGCGCTTCCCGGCGACGCCCGCGACACCACTACCCCGGCCAGCATGGCCGCGACCCTGCGCAAGCTGCTGACCAGCCAGCGTCTGAGCGCCCGTTCGCAACGGCAGCTGCTGCAGTGGATGGTGGACGATCGGGTCGCCGGACCGTTGATCCGCTCCGTGCTGCCGGCGGGCTGGTTTATCGCCGATAAGACCGGAGCTGGCGAACGGGGTGCGCGCGGGATTGTCGCCCTGCTTGGCCCGAATAACAAAGCAGAGCGCATTGTGGTGATTTATCTGCGGGATACGCCGGCGAGTATGGCCGAGCGAAATCAGCAAATCGCCGGGATCGGCGCGGCGCTGATCGAGCACTGGCAACGCTAACCCGGCGGTGGCCGCGCGCGTTATCCGGCCCGTAGCACCTCGCAGGCGTGCCGGGCGATATGACTGGCGGCGGCATCGGAAAGATGCCGGTCGGTAATGATGGTGGTGAACCGGGTCAAAGGTAACGCCATGAACGTGGCCACCTGATTGTATTTCGAACTGTCGCACAGCAGGATGCTTCTCGCGCTGACCTGGCTGACGGTCTCCTTGACGGTAACCTTGTTCTCATCAGGGGTGAAAATCCCGCGACTGTCCCAGCCGCTGGCGGAGATAAAGGCCGTATCGATAGCCAGGTGGCGTAACGTACGCGCCGCCGATTCGCCCACGCAGGAGCGGTTCTCCCGGCACAGAGTGCCGCCGGTGTGGATCACGCCGCACTGGCTGGCATCGATCAGCAGCTGGGTTATCTCAAAATCATTGGTGACCACCTGGAGATCGTTCCGGTCGAGGATCGCCCGCGCCAGCGCCAGGGTGGTAGTCCCGGCATCCAGATAAATGCAACTGTTTTTGGCGATATGACTCGCCGCCAGCGCGCCGATCGCCTGTTTCTCCTCACTCTGCAGCGTGCTTTTCACCAGATGACTGGGTTCCGCGGCCAGCCGGCTGACGGCGCGCACGCCGCCCGAGACGCTGACCAGCAGCCCCTGCTCCTCCAGTTTACTAACGTCCCGACGGATGGTCATATGGGACACGCCGAGGATCTCCGTCAGCTCGTTAATGCTTACCGCCCCACGCTGCTCCACCAGGGCTAAAATACGCTGATGTCGTTCTATTGGAATCACCGCTCTCCCCTTACCATTTTTTCACACCAGGCGTCACCACCCAGGCTACGGCCCTGGCGACACCCGGTGTTGTTATCGCGCTTTGCCGCTGTTTTTAGGCTATTTTAGGGCAAGAATCGCCGTTGTGCAGCCTCTTTCCGCCTGTGAATTTTTTATATTCATGTGGGTTATTCGTGATAACTCTCACATAAATTCACATGATAACGCTTTATTCTATCATTAAATCACATTAATTAACTAATGTTCACAAGGAGACCAGCATGGCTGCACACACTAACGTCTGCGTGATTGGACTGGGTTCAATGGGCATGGGCGCCGCCCGCGCCTGCCTGCAGGCGGGCCTGAACACCTGGGGCGTTGACATCAATCCCGACAACTGTCGCGCACTGCTGGCGGCGGGCGCCAAAGGCGCGGGCCCCAGCGCGGTGCCGTTCGCCGCGGAACTGGATGCAGTTGTGCTGCTGGTGGTCAATGCCGCCCAGGTGCGGGGGATCCTGTTCGGCGAGAGCGGCCTCGCCGCCCATCTGAAGCCGGGCACTGTCGTGATGGTGTCGTCCACCATCGCCTCCGCCGATGCTCAGGCCATTGCCGAGGCGCTGGCGGAGTACCAGCTATTGATGCTCGACGCGCCGGTATCGGGCGGCGCCGTGAAAGCGGCCGCCGGCGACATGACGGTGATGGCCTCCGGGAGCGATGCCGCCTTTGCCCGCCTCGCGCCGGTGCTGGACGCCGTGGCCGGCAAAGCCTACCGCATCGGGAGCGACATTGGTCTTGGCTCGACGGTAAAAATTATCCATCAGCTGCTGGCCGGGGTGCACATCGCCGTTGCCGCCGAAGCGATGGCGCTTGCCGCCCGCGCCGGGATCCCACTGGAGACGATGTATGACGTGGTCACCCACGCGGCGGGTAATTCCTGGATGTTTGAGAATCGCATGCAGCACGTCCTGGATGGCGATTACTCGCCAAAATCCGCTGTCGATATTTTTGTCAAAGATCTCGGGCTGGTGAATGACACTGCCCGGGCGCTGACCTTCCCGCTGCCGCTCGCTACCACCGCGCTGAATATGTTCACCTCCGCCAGTAATGCCGGATTCGGTCGGGAAGATGACAGCGCGGTGATCAAGATTTTCAACGGCATCACCCTGCCGGGCCATAAACAGTGAGGAGAGACAACATGCAGCTTGGTGTCATTGCCGATGACTTCACCGGCGCCACGGATATTGCCAGCTTCCTCGTGCGCAACGGCATGCCGACGGTGCAACTGAATGGCGTGCCGACCCGCGATCTTCCGCTGACCAGCGAGGCGGTGGTCATCAGCCTGAAAACCCGCTCCTGCCCGGCGGAAATGGCCGTCAGCCAGTCGCTGGCGGCCCTGAGCTGGCTCCAGGCCCAGGGCTGTCAGCAGTTTTATTTCAAGTACTGTTCCACTTTCGACAGCACCGCGCAGGGCAACATTGGCCCGGTGCTGGATGCCCTGCTGGCCGAGCTGGGTGAGACGCGGACGGTGATTTCCCCGGCGCTGCCGGTTAACGGCCGCACGGTCTATCAGGGATATCTGTTCGTCGGCGAGCAACTGCTGAATGAGTCCGGGATGCGCCACCATCCGGTGACGCCGATGGAGGATGCGCACCTGGGCCGCTTAATTGAGCGCCAGGGGCGCGGAAAAGCCGCGCTGATTGCCTGGCCGATTGTCGCCCGGGGGCCGGAGGCGGTCGCCGCCGCGCTGGCGGCAGTCAACGATCCGGCGGTGCGCTATGTGGTGCTCGACGCCCTCAGTGAACAGGATCTGCTCACCCAGGGCGTGGCGCTGCGGGAGATGAAGCTGGTCTCCGGCGGTTCCGGCCTCGCCATCGGCCTCGCCCGCGACTGGGCGCAGCGCCATGGCGCCCGGGGTGAAAGCGCTCAGGCCGGCATGCCGCTAGTCGGCCCGGCGGTGGTGCTCTCGGGCTCCTGCTCGGTGATGACCAACAGCCAGGTGGCGGCCTATCGTCAACAGGCCCCCGCCCGCGCCGTCGACTTAAGCGCCTGCTTTACCGATCTGGAGAGCTACGTCAGGACGCTGACTGACTGGGTGGACGCGCAGCGCGATGCGCCGCTGGCGCCGATGATCTATGCCACCACCGAGCCGCAAACGCTGCAGCGGATCCAGGCGCAGTATGGCGACAAGGCCAGCAGCGAACGGGTGGAACAGCTGTTTGCCGCTCTTGCCGCCGCCCTGAAGGCGAAAGGATTTACCCGCTTTATTGTGGCCGGAGGGGAAACGTCGAGCATTGTGGCGCAGACCCTGGGGGTTGAGGCGTTCCATATTGGGCCGACCATCTCCCCTGGCGTGCCCTGGGTGCGTGACACCCGCCAGCCGCTCTCCCTGGCGCTGAAGTCAGGTAACTTCGGCGATATCCAGTTCTTTGCCCGTGCCCAGCAGGAGTTTCGTCATGACTGAGCAACAACTGCGAGAGGAAATGGTGCAGATTGGCGCCTCGTTATTTAGCCGCGGCTATGCCACCGGCTCCGCTGGCAATCTGTCGCTGCTGCTGCCGGACGGCAACCTGCTGGCGACGCCGACCGGCGCCTGCCTCGGCGAACTGCAGGCTCAGCGGTTGTCGGTGGTGACGCTGCAAGGGGAATGGATCTCCGGCGACAAACCGTCGAAAGAGGTCACTTTTCACCGGGCGGTCTATTTGCACAACCCGGCCTGCAAGGCGATCGTCCACTTGCACAGCCACTATCTGACCGCGCTCTCCTGCCTGCAGGGGCTCGATCCGCACAACTGTATCCGCCCCTTTACCCCCTATGTGGTGATGCGCGTCGGCGACGTCCCGGTGGTTCCCTACTACCGGCCGGGCGATGACCGTATTGCCCAGGCGCTGGCCGGGCTGGCGCCCCGCTATAACGCCTTTTTACTGGCCAACCACGGACCGGTGGTTACTGGCTCATCGCTGCGCGAAGCCACCAACAATACCGAGGAACTGGAAGAGACCGCACGGCTGATATTTACCCTCGGCAACCGCGAGATCCGCTACCTGACCGCTGACGAAGTAAAAGAACTGAGATAAAACCATGCCAAAATTCGCTGCAAATTTATCCATGCTGTTTACCGAACTGCCGTTCCTGGAACGCTTTGCCGCCGCTGCCCGGGCGGGATTTGAAGCCGTTGAGTTTCTGTTTCCCTATGAGTATGCCGCCGGGGAAATCAGACAGCGCCTGCAGGAGAACCAGCTGCAGCTGGTGCTGTTCAATACCCCACCCGGCGACGTCAACGCCGGAGAATGGGGGCTCGCCGCCATCCCCGGGAGAAGCGCGGAGGCCCGACGCGATATTGAGCTGGCGCTGGAGTATGCCTGCCAGCTCGGTTGCCCGCAGGTGCATATCATGGCCGGCGTGGTGCCGCCGGGAGCGGATCGCGCAGCCTGCGAGGCCGTGCTTATCGGTAATCTGCGCTACGCCGCGGAGTGCTTTGCCCGCCACGACAAGCGGATACTCATCGAAGCACTGAATCCGCAGACCAAACCGGGCTATCTCTACCACAGTCAATATCAGACGCTGGCGATGGTGAAACGGGTCGACAGGCCGAACCTGGCGGTGCAGTTAGATCTGTTTCACGCGCAGAAGGTGGACGGCAATTTAAGCCATCTTATTACCGAATATGCCGGCCAGTATCGCCATATTCAGATTGCCTCCCTGCCCGACCGTCATGAACCGGATGAGGGCGAAATAAACTATCCGTGGCTCTATGCGCTACTGGATAAAACCGGTTATGACGGCTGGATCGGCTGCGAATATATCCCCCGGACAGACACGCTTTCCGGGCTGGGGTGGTTCTCGCCCTACCGGAAAAAATAAACGCCGTTTTCTAAAAAAATAACTCTCTGTACACCTGTTAATACCCGAGGCAAACCTATGTCGACATCGGCGCTGTTACTTATTGCGTTAGCCAGCGTAGTGCTGTTGCTCCTGTTAGTGATCAAAGCGAAAGCACATCCTTTTGTGGCGCTCCTGATCGTCAGTCTGCTGGTGGCATTCGCCACCGGCATTCCGGCAGATAAAATTATAACCACCATTGAAAAAGGCATGGGCGGCCTGCTTGGCCACATCGCCAGCATTATTATTCTGGGCTCAATGCTGGGGGTACTGATTGAAATGTCCGGCGGCGCCGAATCGCTGGCGAAAACGTTGACCGGCGTACTGGGTGCAAAACGAACCATTGCCGCCTTAACCATCGTGGCTTTTATTCTCGGCACCCCGGTCTTTTTTGAAGTCGGCTTTATCATCATCATTCCGTTAATCTACGGCTTCAGCAAAGTCGCCCACGTGTCGCCGCTGAAGTTTGGCCTGCCGATGGCCGGCGTGATGTTAACCGTCCACGTGGCGCTGCCCACCCATCCTGGCGCAGCGGCTGCGGCAGGCATTCTGCATAGCGATGTCGGTTGGCTGATGCTGGCGGGGATTGGGGTGTCGGTGGTCGTCGGTATCGTGGGCTATTTTGTCGCCCGGTTTATCAATCGGCGCCATTATCATCTGTCGATTAACGTGCTGGAGCAGCAACAAACGGCGGAAGTACCGGATCTCTCGGTTAACGCGCAGCAGACCCGTCTGCCGCCGCCGAATGCGCTGGTTATCGGTGGGCTGATCGTGGTGCCCATCATGCTGATTGTTTCCGGGACGCTGTGTCAGGCGCTTCTGCTGCCGGAAAACGCGGTTCGCCAGCTGATGACCGTCATTGGTACCCCGCCGGTCGCCCTGCTGATCTCCCTGGGCCTGGCCAGCTGGACGCTGGGCATCCGTCGGCGGATGAGCCTGAAAAAGCTGGGCGAAGTCACCGGCAGCGCGATCCCCTCGTCGGCGGACGTGATCCTCGTCGCCGGCGCCGGCGGCGCCTTTGGCGGCGTACTGGTCGCTTCCGGCATCGGTAATGCCTTAGCCGAGGCGCTGGAGACAATACATCTGCCGCTGATGCCCGCCGCTTTTCTGCTATCGCTGGTGCTCAGAGCCTCGCAGGGTTCGGCCACCGTGGCGATCCTCACCACCTCCGGTCTGCTGTCGCAGGCGGTTGTCGGTCTGGAGCCGCTGCAGCTGGTGCTGGTGACGCTGGCGACCTGCTTCGGCTCGCTCGGGCTGTCGCACGTCAACGACGCCGGGTTCTGGGTCGTCACGCGCTATCTCGGACTCTCGGTGCCGGATGGACTCAAAACCTGGACCGTCTTGACAACCATCATGGGGGTGACGGGCTTTCTCATCACCTGGCTGCTGTGGTTTGCGCTTTGATGTTAACCTGGGTGGCTCCGGCCACCTTAACTTCGCCCCGGCACAGGCCCTGACCCACTACCGCTGTCAGACCGCAGACCCGCTGCCGACAGCGTCACCGGGATAAAATAGCGTACGCGATAGCGCCTGTCCCCTGCCTCTTCGCCTTCCGCATGGCGGGTTATAAAACATTCAATGTCATAGCCGTCCCGACGACTTACCCCCAGGGATGGCAGCAGCTCCATATACAGATCGCTGGATAAACGAGCATAACGTGACCAATTGCCGTAGAATTCAACCCCGACATAAAGCCCTGACCGGGTGGTCAGCGAGCTGTTCATGGCCAGCGCGGGGGGCAGCTTTCCCGCCTCATGACAGCCGACAAAAGCGTTAACCTCGACGTTAAGCTCATTTTTGCTCGCCGCGGCGTAGTCGGAAAGTACGGAAAGCGAGCCTCCGCCAGCGGTGAAAAAACGGTCAACCTTTTGTCTGATGCTCGTCTTAGCGGTGCTTTGCAACACCAAATCCGACAGGCGCAGTTCATACTTCATCGGATAGCCATAATAGACCTGTTCCGGCAGAGAAAAAAAACGAGCCAGAGGTAGGCTCTCTCCGTCCGGGTGAAACTTTTTCAACAGCTTTGCCGTGTCCCAGTGCGCCGCGCAACGGTATTCACGTGGCGAGAGCGAAAAGCGCTTCTTAAACTCCCGGGAAAAGGTCTGCGGCGAGTCATAGCTTAACTGCCAGGCAATAGCGGCGATCGGTTGCCGTGTTAAGCGCAGACTGACCGCTGCGATGGTCAACCGCCGCAGACGAATATACTGCCCGATGGGTAACTGGCCATACTGGTAAAACACGTCGTACACAAACCGACGTGAATAGCCCATATACAGCGCCAGGTCATCGATCGCCGGGTTACAATAGATATTATCCTCCAGCCACGCCAGCATTTTCAAATAGAGCATCTGCTTCATAAGTACGGCATACATCCTGTATTCTTGTCCTCCGCTAATTTTAACAACAGAGCGCGGCTATCACTAAGCTTTTTATGCATCGCAAAAATAAAAAAACAGGAAACGGCTTTAAATAGTGACAAATATATGCTTAAGGCTTTGTTTATTAGGAACTTTCGCATATCAATATACCGTTATCTCACTTTCCCCACCAGATATTGCATTAATGGAAAACATCCCTTAGATTACCACGGCTAAAAATAGTACCTGCATCATCATTATATTCTTTAATTTATCCAGATATGTTTTTTAATGCCCACAGGGAAGTTATATGACTAATTTTTTGTTCAATATAAAAAATCACTATTTGCGAGTCGCTATTGCTGAACTGGTTGATGAAGCGATGAAGGCCGCCGGGCGGCCACACTATCAGTTTTCTCAACAATGGGATGCAGGATCGATGGCGCAAGCTGATGTGATATTCACGGAAATGGTCGCGGGGGAGTGGTACTTGTGCCAGGATCTTTTTCAGCATGCCCCGGAACAATATACGCTTTTTATTTTCCCGGACAATGAACACGCTACCGTAGATGAGGGTTTACCGAATTGTCTGCAGCATGCGGTATTTATGCCGCCTCACGCTCGCGTTCAGCGGCTGAAAGATGAGATAGCTAACGCCATTGAGCGTCCGCTGCTACCGCGGCAAGACCCGCCGTTCAATCGTCTGCGGCGTTGCATTAATTGCGCCTGCAGGTCGGTCAGCGACGCGCAAACCAAAGTCATTTACGCGTTCAGTATTGGCCTGAGCCCGCATGAAGTCGCCGCTGCGCTAAATATTAGTCCCAAAACGATTCATTCACATAAAAAGAATATTATGAGTAAATTTAATTTGAATAGCCGTCAGCAGTTTAACAACCTTGTGCAACTGCTCGCCAAACGCTGATACAACTCGTCATTTTATTCTGTCAAACAATCATCTTCTGGAACGGAAAACATACCGTCTCTTGCGCCTTTCCTGAATATAGGAAAAGCCACTCCATAAAGAAATGATGGGACATAAAATCAGACACAAAATAATAAAGAAGTCGCTCATATCAAACCTGACAAAAGAATTTAATTTAGAGTGATAATATTCACTCGATTATATTCAGGCAAGACCAGCGCCTCATTTTTGAGAGTGGGAAATAGAATGGTAGGATAATTCCTGGTAGCGAATATTAACAGGTAAAATAAGACGCAGCGCCAGTGTCTGAGGAGGGAATGAGAGGCCTGTTAGCGTCTTTTTGCATTGAGGATGAGAAAAAGATAGCCAAATGTGTAATTCCCTGTACAGTGGAGGGAATCACAAAGTGAAGCTCGCGTTCCGCGTAGCGGACATCACGGTTGGTTGAATGTTTGTACATATCAGCCTCGCCCTCCTTTAGGGTCAGGCCATACTCATCTTGCATGCTGAGCGCGGATGTTCTTACGCCGCGGGAGCGATCGTAACAACTATGCTAACCACCCTGATTTACCGCAGCCAGGTTCATCCTGACCGCCCGCCCGTCGATCTCGACGCTTTAGTCCATCGCGCCAGCAGTAAAAATTTGCCCCTTGGCATCACCGGCATTCTGCTGTTTAACGGCCTGCAGTTTTTCCAGGTCCTGGAAGGGACTGAGGAGGCACTTGAGTCGCTGTTCAGCGAAATCCAAAGCGACCCGCGTCATCGCGACGTAGTGGAGCTGATGCGCGATTACTCAGCCTACCGACGTTTTCACGGCACCGGAATGCGCATACTGGATCTCCGGCTGTTTGAAACCGATGGCGCGCTGGAGGAAATTCTGCGCTTTAGCACGTTTGGGGTCACCGAACCGGTCAACGACCGGATGTTCCGGCTGCTTAGCGCCTTCATTGCCGACGGCGGCCGCTATTGCCTGCCCGAGCCGCTGCAGCCCTCTCGCTGGATGATGATGCCCGCGTCAGGTACGGCCGCGCCGCAGCACCTGCCCGGTCAACCTTGCCAGTTTGCTCTGCAGGCTATTGTCGAGCCGGCTAAAAAGCGAGTTTCTTCCTTTGAGGCTCTGATCCGCAGCCCAACCGGCGGCTCTCCCGTGGAAATGTTTGCCGCCATTGCGGCGGAGGATCGCTACCGTTTTGATCTTGAAAGCAAAGCATATGCATTCGCTCTCGCCGGCCAGCTGCCGCTCGGGAAACATCAGCTGGCGATTAACCTGTTGCCCGGATCGCTGTATCACCACCCTGACGCCGTAGGCTGGCTGATAGACAGCCTGCTGGCGGCCGGCCTCAGACCGGATCAGGTACTGATCGAGGTGACCGAGACAGAGGTGATCACCTGCTTTGACCAGTTCCGCAAGGTGCTCAAAGCCCTGCGCGTCGCGGGCATGAAGCTGGCCATCGACGACTTTGGCGCAGGTTATTCCGGCCTGTCGTTACTGACCCGTTTTCAGCCTGATAAAATCAAAGTGGATGCGGAACTGGTGCGCGATATCCATATTAGCGGCACCAAACAGGCGATTGTCGCCTCGGTCGTCCGCTGCTGCGAGGATCTTGGCATTACGGTGGTGGCTGAAGGTGTCGAAACCCTGGAGGAGTGGTGCTGGCTGCAGTCGGTGGGCATACGCCTGTTTCAGGGCTTTCTCTTTTCCCGACCCTGCCTTAACGGCATCGGGGAGATTTGCTGGCCGGTAGCGCGCCAGGCAATGGACCTGTAAGGCCGCGCCCCCGGGCATCGTCACTGCCAGTGGGCAAGCTTTTCGCTCAGCGCCGCCAGGGCATATCGTACCGCTTTCGCCACCACGGTCTCACAGTCGCCGGCAAAGCACATCCGTTTGGTTTCAGTCTGGCCGCGAAAATTCCAGGCAAACCATACCGTGCCGGCGGGGGTACCATCTTCCCCGCCCTCCGGTCCGGCGTAGCCGCTGACGGCGATGGCGATATCGGCCCCGGCGAGCGCCAGAATACCAGAGGACATCTCCTGAACGCAGGCTTCGCTGACGGCGCTGTGTACCGCCAGGGTTTCCGCGCGAACCTGCAGCACGTTGCGCTTGGCTTCATCGCTGAAGGTCACTACGCCGGTATCATAAAATGCCGCGGTATCCGCCTGGGCACAGAGCGCTGCCGCCAGATTCCCTCCGGTGCAAGACTCCGCCGTGGTCAGTCGCCAACCGCGCGCGATCAGCGCCCGAGCCACTTCAGCGGTTAGTTCATGCGTATTGTTTGCGTCGCTATCGATCTCGTCAGTCATTCTTCCTCCTCGCCGAAATTGAAAGAAATAGCAGACTCACTGCGTCTGTTAACAGAATAGCATATCGATTTCTTTGTCGTCGGGGGGCCATTTATATTTTCAGGGGAAAGGATAAAGGCCCGCAGGGCGGGCCTTTAAGGTAACATCGTCGGAACAACGGTGAATCAAACTTTATGTTCTATCACGCGCCCCTGATTCTCGATCGCAATTTTACGTGGCTTTTCGCTCTCCGGGATTTCCTGGTGGATGGCTATTTTTAAGATGCCGCTATCCAGCTGCGCCTGATTAATTTGGGCGTGTTCAGGAAGAGAGAAACTGAGCTGGAAATTAGCGCGGCGGATACCTTTATAAATCCAGCGTTCACCGCTGTCTGTCGAGGCATCGGTTTCCTGGCGTTTCCCGGAAATATGCAGATTCCCCCCTACGGTTTCTATTTCCAGCTCATCATCTTTCCAGCCAGGCACGCTGACGCTGAGCAGGAAATTGCTGTCGTCGACTTTCTGTAAATCATAAGCCGGTAAAGTGCCCACCGGCGTATCGCCCGTTAACTGGCTGAAAAGACGGTCAATACGATTAAAGCGATCGGCAAAAAGAGAATCAGCAAATACCGGGAGTGCTGACAAGGTTTTGAGTGCCATAATTAACCTCCTGAATATCCATTCAAAAGCTCAACATAAAGGCAAGCATTGCTTGTCCGCTATATAAAATAATATCTAAGGCGCGTTTTTCAAGACCCGAAATAAAAAAATTTTCTTCGCCAGCCTCAGTGAAAAATAAGCATGCCGGTGGCGAAGTTACCCCCGCCCGACGGCGGGGGCTGTGGCGCTTCTGAGTCCCATAACTGATGCTGTTTAACATTCAATAAACAGAAGCGACATGTATATATAACTTGTTTAAGGGGATGTCAACGTCCGAATCGCTCCCCCCTTGCCGTTGTGTATTCTCCCCTTGAACAGCGCGGTTAGCAACCCGGCTGCCTGTCAGAATCCCCTTGCCAACAGCGGCGCTTCGACGTGGTATTCGCCTTGTTGCCGTCAACCGGACGCCGCTGGTGAAAATATACCCGGCCGGGTAAGGAACCTTTCATCCGACACCGTGCCTAATGATCTGCATACGCACTTTCTGAGGCACCGCCATGGCCAGCATTTTTATCTCAACCACCCTGTTCGCCCTCTTCGCGTCGATGTTGATCGGCCTGGGAATGGTGTGGAAAAGCATCTCCAACAATCCTGATAACTGATTCTGTTGTACGCCGTTGCTGTTCACTCTCCGCAGCGGCGGGTCTACCCCGCCCCTTTTTATCAATGACCACCCCAGGTTTCGCTCAGGCGCAATCTCCTCAAGGACCCGCGCCTGCAAAAGGTATTTTTGAAAAAGCAATTCATACAGTGAATAAGTAACCCTGATTAATATATTTGAGACCAGAATTTACGCATGCAATATAAGCAATTTAAGCAGTTTGTGCCAAATTAGCGGTCATGCCCGCGCAACGCTAAAAAATAAGCCATTGATTAATATACCATTAATTTTACTCGCCAGCTCAAAGTCCAAAATTAGACTTATTGCATTTGTTGATTATTAGAAATATCCTAAAGGCATACGCATTTAATGTTCTCCACTTTAAATGCATGACAACTTTCACGATCGCCATGACTATGCCTGATATTTTAATTAACACTGAAAACATATTTCTTAATCGCGGAATT
Organism: Klebsiella sp. P1927; assembly: GCF_018204675.1. Lineage (NCBI taxonomy): Bacteria > Pseudomonadati > Pseudomonadota > Gammaproteobacteria > Enterobacterales > Enterobacteriaceae > Klebsiella > Klebsiella sp. P1927. The sequence continues at coordinate 2,515,692 of NZ_CP073377.1, forward strand.
TGCGAACTGCTTAGCGAGATCGCGAAGGAAGAACACATCCGTGAACCGTATTCCGTTGTGGACTATTTCACAGATATATTAGGTCCGATTGATATGCTGTTCACAGAAATGGCCGCTGGTGAACATTATCTATGCCACCCGTTTTTCAAAAAACTTCCTCCGCACACGTCTATTTTTATTTTCGTCGCCACCGACAGCGCTTTGCAGGTTGAACAGTTACCACTTTGTCTTGGCGATGCCACTTTTATCAGCATGAACAGCGACTTGCGCCGCGTAAAAAATCAGATTGCAAAACGTCTGACGGAGTCGACAACATCTAGTTGCGGTGGGCTGGAAAAAGACAGCAGACGCTGTGTCAAATGCCCTCGGTTAACCTTGACCAAATCACAACTTTATATTATCAATGCGATCAGAACGGGAATGAACAATCAGCAGATAGCGCAAAAACTGGGCATCAGTCATAAGACGATCTTCTCTCACAAAATCAATATTATGAAAAAATTCCAAATAGCTACCAAACAAGAGTTAACGAGATTCTCATCTGTTGCTCTTGCGCTTTCCGCAGGAAGGATCGGTTAACGTCGGAATTTATTAAAGCGCATCTTCATTTTTCTTCTTTCTCTAACATAGGACAGGCCAAAAAACAAAGATGTAAACAATAACACCACCGCCAGGACTAATAATAGTAAGTTACTCATAACAACCTTTTAAAAGATAAAGATGACTTTTTAAATAATAAGGGGTGGATATTTTCAAATACAACCCAGCGACAACCATTTCAAACAAAGGTAAAACTCTGTGCGATAATTCTGAAAGATAATAAAAAGAGTAAAAACGATTTCCTTTATCAGACAGGCGTTAGGGTAATAACGATGAAGCATAAACGGACAATGCCAGGCCTAACGCCCAGCGTGTACTGTCGCGACGTCAGGCAAGATGACGGCCTGAAATAATGGTCTACTAACGTGGAAGGAGCGTGGTATTTGGGCAGGTGAAAACACCGTTTTGCAGCTGATCTATACTGTTAGTCAGACATCACGCTGGAGGTGGCTATGTGCGGACGTTTTGCGCAAGCGCAAAGCCGGGAGGAATACCTGGCGCATCTCGTGGAAGCGGCCGAACGAGATATTGCCTGGGACCCGGCGCCTATCGGGCGCTATAACGTCGCGCCCGGGACAAAAGTTTTACTCCTCAATGAACGCGATGAGCAACTCCATCTCGATGCCGTTTACTGGGGCTATGCGCCAGGATGGTGGGATAAACCGCCGCTGATTAATGCCCGGGTTGAGACTGCAGCCTCCAGCAGGATGTTCAAGCCGCTGTGGGAGCACGGACGGGCGATCTGCTTCGCCGACGGCTGGTTTGAGTGGAAAAAGGAAGGAAATAAAAAGCAGCCATACTTTATCCAGCGTAAGGATGACCAGCCAATTTTTATGGCCGCGATTGGTCGGACTCCGTTCGAACGTGGGGACCATGCCGAAGGATTCTTGATCGTGACGGCCGCCGCCGATCGCGGTCTTGTCGATATTCATGACCGTCGGCCGTTGGTCCTGACGCCTGAAGCCGCCCGCGAATGGATGAGGCAGGATGTCACCGGCGCGGAATCGGCGGAGATTGCCAGCGACGGAGCCGTTTCCGCCGACGATTTTACCTGGCACCCGGTAACGCGGGCGGTCGGCAATGTGAAAAATCAGGGGCCCGAATTACTTGCCCCTCTCAGCCCATGACAAACGTAATCAAAGCGGCGGATAACGCATCATATTCAGCGAAGAGATAATTAAATTTTATACCGCCCTGGAGTAGTGCCGAACATCCGACGGAACAAGGCTATGAAGGCACTCACATTGTCATATCCCAGATCCAGCGCTATCGCCGTCACTGGCTTGCCGGCAGCCAGTAGCTCAAGCGCCCTGAGTAAGCGTATCCGCTGTCGCCATTCATTGAAGCTAAAACCCGTTTCGGCTCGGAATCGTCGCGTGAGCGTGCGTGATGACATGCCGGCCCAGGCTGCCCATTCTTCCAACCTGCGCCCGTCGTCCGGGTTTGCTGACAGCGCCTGCGCGATTCTGAGCAATCGGCTATCTTGCGGCATTGGAAGCCCAAGATTAACCCTGGGGAGGGAACCAATTTCATCAAGAATAACGCCAGCTAAACGTTTTTGGGACGCATTAAGCTCTACACCTTGCCATGCAGCCGCTCGCGTTATCGCTTCACGCAGCAGATTTGTCATTGAGAGAACAGATGGCTTATCAGGTAGCTCGCCACAGGCTTTGGCAGAAACATAAACACTCCATCCTGAATATGGACCGTGCGAGCGCAGGCCGTGCGGAACACCTGGCGGTATCCAGACGGCATGTGTTGCCGGTACCACCCAGCGACAATCACCGCCATCGACCGTAAGTAGCCCACGTATGGCACCGATTAACTGCCCACAGCTGTGATGGTGGCGTGGAGTCTCCCGTATTACCTCAGACTGACGTACCGCGACGAGTAAAGTGGGTCCCTGGGGGGAAAACACCGGTTCGAATGGAATCAATGGATCGTGCATATTGGCGTGTTTGAGGCGTTTAATGTCTTTTATACCGTACTGAAGCCAGTTAGTCGATTGTAAAGTATTCATCACTTTCACAGAGGACTAACCATCAAAATGATTACTATTACTAGAGTATTGGATGACATTATCAACCACCAACAGATACCACTGGATCGGATACTCAGTCGCTATTTTAGTCCCGGTTATCGGCAGCGTACTGATAACAAGTGGGAAGGATTAGATGGCTTTGCTCAGCATGCGCGTAGACTCCGGGAAATTATCGCCTTCGCTAAAATTGAGTTACATGACGAACTTCGTAACGGGAATCTTTATGCCACAAGGCATCGCGTTCTGTGCACCAGGCGCAGCGGAGAAGAGGTGGACATGGAAGTTTATATGTTCGCTGAAATAGATGATTCCGGGCGCTTCATTCGTATCGAAGAAGCCACGTTAATGCTTAAAGGGAGAGAGAGCGATAGAGATTTAGGCAGCGTGAGGTAAAAGAAATATAAGGTTACGACTAGATCAGACAAAAAACCGGGCAGCGCGCCCGGTTATCTTGTCAGACTAAAATTGCCCTACGCACTCAACCCGCGATTTTTCAGCATCGGCTCAATCTGCGGATCGTGTCCGCGCCACTGGCGATACAGTTCAGCTAAATCAGTGCTGTTCCCGCGTGATAAAATCGCCTCACGGAAACGCTGACCGTTCTCACGGGTCAAACCGCCCTGCTCCACGAACCATTGATAGCCGTCGTCGGCCAGCATCTGGGTCCACAGATAGGCGTAATAGCCTGCCGCATAGCCGCCGCCGAAGATATGGGAGAAATAGCTGCTGCGATAGCGCGGGGGGACCGCCGCCAGATCCAGGTTCTCTTCCCGAAGCACCAGCTGCTCAAACGCGTCCACCTCCTCCGGTAATGCCGAGGTCGACAGGCTATGCCACCGCATATCGAGTAACGCAGCAGCCAACAGCTCGCTCATGTCGTACCCTTTATTGAAGGTTGCCGCACGCAACATATTGTCGCGTAGCGCCTGCGGCATCGGCTCCCCGGACTGGTAGTGCTTCGCGTAGTGGGCAAACACCTGCGGCTGGCTGGCCCAGTGTTCGAAGATCTGCGAAGGAAATTCGACAAAATCGCGCGGCGTATTGGTCCCCGAGAGACTGGCGTAGCGCTGGCTGGCGAACAGCCCATGCAGGGTATGGCCGAACTCATGAAACAGGGTGATCACCTCATCCCACGACTGCAGCGCGCTTTGCCCTGCCTGCGGGCGGACGTAGTTGCAGACATTGTAGATAACCGGGCGCTGCGCGCGCAGAGTCGACTGTTCGACAAACACATCCATCCATGCGCCGCCGCTCTTTGAGTCACGAGCGTAGTAGTCACCGTAAAACAGCGCCATCCCTTCGCCGTTGTGATCGAAGATCTCCCAGACCCGCACATCCGGGTGATAGACCGGTATATCGAAGCGCTCAACAAAGCGCAGACCAAAGAGCTGCGAGGCCGTCCAGAAGACGCCGTCTTGCAGCACCCGCTCGAGGGCAAAATAGGGTTTGAGCTGCGCGTCATCAATGGCATAGGCAGCCCGCCGCACCTGCTCGCTGTAGTAAAGCCAGTCCCATGCCGTCGCGCGAAAACCCCCGCCTTCGTTGTCGATCACCTGCTGGATGTCCGCCAACTCACGTTCCGCCCTCGCCCGCGCCGCCGGCGCGATCTGACGCATAAAGCCCAATGCCTCCGCCGGGGAAGCCGCCATTTGATCGGTCAGCGCCCAGCTGGCGTAATCAGCGGCTCCCAACAGCTCAGCCTGCTGCGCGCGGATCGCCGCCAGCCGCAGTACCAGGTCGCGCGTATCATGCTCATCGCCCTGCTGATTGCGGGTCCAGCCGGCGGCGAAGAGATTCTCCCGCGTTTGCCGGTCGCGCAGCGCAAGCAGCTGCGGCTGCTGGGTGGTATTGGTCAGCGTCAGCAACCAGCGGTCGCTAAGCCCTCTTTCACGCGCTGCGTCAGCCGCCGCCGCTATCTCCTCATCGCTCAGGCCAGCCAGTTGATGCCGGTAATCAACCACCAGGCCGCCGCTTTTTGCCGCTCCCAGCAGTCGCTGCTGGAACTGACTTTGCAGCGTAGCCGCTTCGGTGTTCAGTGCGCGCAGCGCCGCCTGCTGCTCGGGAGCCAGCGTCGCCCCGGCGTGAACAAAACGTTGCCACGTCAGGGTCAGGAGACGATAGGACTCGCTGTCCAGCGCCAGCGCGTCGCGCTGCTCGTAGACGCTGTTCACGCGCTGAAACAAGGCCGCATTAAGCCAGATGTCATTCCCCAGCTCGGCGAGTTCGGCGGAAAATTGTTCATCCAGTGATTGAATATAAGGATTGGTATGGGCGCCAGCCATGGCGAAAAAGACCCGCGTCACCCGCGCCAGCAGCTGACCACTCTGCTCCAGCGCCTCGAGCGTGTTGGCGAAACTGGCCGGCTGCGGATTGTCGATAATAGCGCGAATTTCGGCCCGCTGCTGCCGGACGCCCTCATCAAACGCCGGGCGATAGTGGCTGTCGTCAATCACATCGAACGGCGGCGCCTGGTAAGGCAACGTACTGACGCTAAAAAAGGGGTTTCGTTCGGACATCTTTCTCTCCTGTACAGGCTAATGCTGTAAGATTAGGCCTCTCCTTAAGGGGTCGCAATGATTTCCGTTACCGGTCGCCGCCTGTGCGTGCTATGGTATGAAAACACAAAAAGCGTTGAGGAACAGTAAGATGATTATCATGGTCACCGGCGCCACCGCCGGTTTTGGTGAAAGTATTACTCGCCGTTTTATCGCTAACGGTCATAAAGTGATTGCCACCGGTCGTCGTGAAGAGCGCCTGAAGACGCTGAAAGACGAGCTGGGCGATAACCTTTATATCGCGCAACTTGACGTCCGCAACCGCGCCGCCATTGAGACGCTGATTGCTGACCTGCCGGCCGAGTGGCAGGCTATCGATGTGCTGGTGAACAACGCCGGCCTGGCGCTTGGTCTGGAGCCGGCGCACCGCGCCAGTGTGGAAGACTGGGAAGATATGATCGACACCAATAATAAAGGGCTGGTGTACATGACCCGCGCCGTGCTGCCGGGGATGGTGGAGCGCAATCGCGGCCATATCATCAATATCGGCTCTACGGCAGGCAGCTGGCCTTACGCCGGCGGAAACGTCTATGGGGCGACCAAAGCCTTTGTCCGTCAGTTTAGCCTCAATCTTCGTACCGACCTGCACGGCACCGCGGTGCGCGTGACCGACATCGAGCCGGGTCTGGTGGGCGGCACCGAGTTTTCTAACGTCCGCTTTAAGGGCGATGACGCTAAAGCCGAAAAAGCTTACGAAAATACCCAAGCGCTAACGCCGGAAGATGTGACCGAGGCGGTCTGGTGGGTCGCCACCCTGCCGAAACATGTCAACATCAACACCCTGGAGATGATGCCGGTGAGTCAGAGCTTTGCCGGACTCAGCGTTCACCGTCAGGGCTAACCGTCAGCCACCCGGCCTGCGGGCCGGGTATGGGCGGAAACGCAAAAAACGCGTAAAATAGTGCGCATAACCCCCTAAAAAGTAACCATCAATGGCCGCAGAATCGCAACTGAATCCGACGCAACCCGTCAATCAGCAAATTTATCGCATCCTCCGCCGGGATATCGTGCACTGCCTGATCCCGCCTGGTACACCGCTGTCAGAGAAAGAAGTCTCCGTGCGTTTTGCGGTGTCTCGTCAGCCGGTGCGCGAAGCCTTCATTAAGCTGGCGGAAAACGGACTTATCCAGATTCGTCCCCAGCGCGGTAGCTACGTCAATAAAATCTCATTGTCGCAGGTGCGTAATGGTTGCTTCGTCCGCCAGGCGATTGAGTGCGCGGTGGTTCGCCGTGCCGCCGGCATGATTAACGAAGAGCAACTTTATCAGCTGGAACAGAATCTTCACCAGCAGCGTATTGCTGTTGATCGGCAGCAGTTAAACGACTTTTTCCTGCTCGATGATGAATTTCACCAGAAGCTGTCGATTATCGCCGACTGTCAGCTGGCCTGGGAGACAGTGGAAAATATTAAAGCCGCCATCGATCGCGTCCGCTATATGAGTCTGGACCATGTCACCTCTCCTGAGATGCTTCTGCGCCAGCATCATGAGATTTTCACCGCGCTGGAAAAACGCGATGCCGAGGCGGTAGAAAAAGCCATGAGTATCCATTTGCATGAAATCAGCGAATCCGTACTGCTGATTCGCCAGGAGAACCGCGACTGGTTTAGTGAAGAATAAGAGTCAGACGGCTGCCGGCATGGCCGACGCAGCCGTCCTCATTGAAGGGATTATCTAACGACCAATACCGGCGTTTTGGCGTAGCGCAGAATTGACTCGGCGTTGGAGCCCAGCAGATGGGTGGAGATCCCCGGTTTGCGGGAACCAATCACAATGACATCGAACTCTTCGTTGTTACTGATAGCCAGAATTTCGTCACGCACGTTGCCAAAGACTACGCGGGTATGGATCCGCGTCATGGGGATGGCGAACAGTCGCGCCACCTCGCGCATTTTTTTCTCCGACTCTTCTTTCATATAGGCTTCAAACTTACGAATATCCGCCGTAAAACCGCGCAATAGCGAACGGCTGCTGTTCGGCAGAACGTTGAGCAAGGTGATCTCGCCATTTTCGGCCGAAGCGAGAAATTCCGCGTGACGCACCGCTTTATCGCTTAAATCCATTTCAAAGACATCAACAGGCAATAAAATTTTTTTATACATGGCCCGTACTCCTTTTGCAGAGAAAGTTCTTTTTCAATAACTTAACTATGCCATTATTGCGGTGAAATACCAGCCATTGTTCGGAAAAATAACAGCTAATTATCTTTAGTAAATCAGGGAAATATAGAGTTATGTATAGACATTGCGTTCGATCATATTCTGCGTCTGCTAAAACCGATCGCTAGCAAAAAATAGACATCAGCGGAGTATCGTAGAAATAACTGAAGAGCCGGTGTCGACCCCGGGACCGACACCGGAAAAAGATTATTGCGCGGCGGCCCACGCGGCGACGGTAGCTTTAGCCCCCTGCCGCTGCAGCGCTAAGTAGGCGCGGGTCACCGCCGTGACAAAGCGTGACTCCTGCGGCAGTTCGACGCCGAAAATAGCCTCAATACCCAGCAGCGCTTTGACTCGCGCTTCGCCATCGGCGCTGGCAGCCACCGCTTGCTGGATAACCGGCAACAACGGGTCGCATATCTCGATTGACTGGCCCGCATCGTCAACGCCGCCAACGTAACGCATCCACCCTGCCACGCCCAGCGCCAGCAGTGTAAAATCACGCTGATGCACCAGATGCCAGCGTATGGAGTCCAGCATGCGCTGGGGCAACTTCTGGCTGCCGTCCATGGCTATCTGCCAGGTGCGGTGCTTCAGCGCCGGATTGCAGTAACGGTCAATCAGCAAACTGGCATAGCGTGACAGATCCACCCCCTGCACCTTCAGCGTTGGTGCCTGTTCGTCCAGCATCAACGACAGCGCCGCGCGACGGTAGTTATCGTCCTGCATACAGTCGTTGATATGCTGATAACCGGCCAGATAGCCGAGATAAGCGAGGAACGAATGGCTACCATTGAGCATTCTCAGCTTCATCTCTTCGAAAGGCACCACGTCGGCGACCAGTTCCGCTCCCGCTTTCTCCCACTGCGGACGTCCGGCAACAAAGTTATCCTCAATCACCCACTGACGGAAAGGTTCGCAGGCCACCCCGGCCGGGTCGCGCACCCCGGTCAGCTGGGTAATTTTATCGAGGGTTTCGGCAGTCACCGCCGGGACAATCCGGTCCACCATCGTCGACGGAAAGGTGACATTCTGCTCTATCCATGCGGCAAGATCCTCGTCTAAAGCCCGGGCGTAGGCGCAGACGACGTTGCGCATCACGTGACCATTTTCCGGCATGTTATCGCAGGACATCACGGTAAAAGCAGGCAGGCCGGCCGCCCGGCGGCGAGATAAGGCCTCCACCACTACCCCCGCCGCCGATTTTGGCTGGTGCGGGTTATGCAGATTGGCCGGGAAGGCGCCATGATCCTGCTGGCCGCGCTGGCGGCCTCGCTGTTTGCCCGTCGCTTCACGCCGCAGAGTGAATGGAAGCTATGGGTCGCCTGCGGCGCGGCTGCCGGGATGGCCAGCGCTTATCATGCCCCGCTGGCCGGCAGCCTGTTTATTGCTGAAATTCTCTTTGGCACGCTGATGCTGGCCTCGCTTGGGCCGGTGGTGATCTCGGCGGTGATCGCCCTGCTGTTGACGCAGTTTCTTAATGGCGGCGCCGCGCCGCTGTATCACGTCGTGTTACAGCAGAACCTCAGCGCCCTGCACTATGGCTTAATGCTGGCGACTGGCCTGCTGGCCGGGCTGTGCGGGCCGCTGTTTATCTGGCTGATGGACTACAGCCACCGCGGGTTCGTTAAACTGAAGCTGGCGCCGCCGTGGCAGCTGGCGCTGGGCGGGCTGATTGTCGGCGGCTTATCGCTCATCACCCCGGCAGTATGGGGCAACGGCTACAGCGTAGTGCAAAGCTATTTGCTGCTGCCGCCGTCCGGTGCGCTGCTGGTGGGCGTATTTATCTGCAAACTGCTGGCGGTGCTGGCCAGCAGCGGCTCCGGCGCGCCTGGCGGGGTCTTCACCCCGACGCTGTTTGTCGGCCTGGCGATGGGCATGCTGTTTGCCTGCTTCAGCAGGCTGTGGCTGCCGGGAAGTGAAGAAATGGCCATCATGATGGGTCTGACCGGCATGGCGGCGTTTCTGGCCGCCACGACCCATGCGCCGATCATGTCAACCCTGATGATTTGCGAGATGACCGGGCAGTATACGCTGCTGCCCGGCCTGCTGATAACCTGCGTCGTGTCGTCTGTGCTGTCGCGGACGTTACGCCGGGATTCGATCTATCGCCATCACGTTGCCGAGCATGTCTAAGTCGACGTAGCGGCTCAGCTCACGCTGTTCGGCGCGCGGCAGATAAGGCAGCTCGCCGATCAGCGGCGCCGGCAGCTTTTTGCTGAGGACATCGATGATTTCGGCGTAGTGCGCCAGACCGGGGTTGATCCGATTGGCCACCCAGCCAATCAGCGGTAAACCGTCATTGGCGATCGCCTGGGCTGTCAGTAGCGCATGGTTGATGCACCCCTCCTGGATCCCCACCACCATCAGCACTGGGAGCTGCTCCTGAACCACCCACTCGGAGAGCGGCCGCAGGTCGTTCATCAGGCTGCGCCAGCCGCCGGTGCCTTCAACCACCACGTGTTCGACCTGCGCGGCCAGACGCTGCAAACCATCGGACAGCAGACCGTAGTTGATCGGGCAGCTATGCGCCACGCTGCTCTCGTCTTCGCTTAAGGCGATGGGGTTGACAGCCTCATAAGGTAACGCCAGCGTGGAGACGCTCTGCAACACCAGCGCATCTTTGTTACGTAAACCGTCCGGCGTCTCTTTGCTGCCCTTCGCCACAGGCTTATACCCGGCCACGCTTTTGCCTCTGGCAGCAAGTGCCTGCAACAGCGCACGGGAAACCACTGTCTTCCCGACAGAGGTGTCTGTACCTGTAATAAAGAAACGCTTAAACATCACTAACCCCACAGTTTTGTCGATGAAATATACGGGAGAGAAATAATCAACGGTGGGCAAAGTCTACGTGAAGCCGTCTGAGGTCAGCTTGAGATAGCGCAATTTTTGGTGTGACTATGAAAAAATGTTAACCCTGTAACAGTCGTATGAGTAAGGATCCGTTATAGAGCGCATCTTTGACCAGCGCCGCGCCAGCCATCGTTCCGCGGTTGGAGAACTGAGTACTTTCAACGGTAATATGCCGGCTATAGGCTGGGAGAGATTGTTGCCGAATACAGCTGGAAATTGCCGGAAAAAGAATTTCTGCCGCCAGATTGAACGGCGAGCCAATCAGAATTTTCTGCGGATTAAACAGATTGACCATGATCGCCAGAATCCGCCCAACGTGATTACCCACGCCGCTGATGATGTCCCGGGCTAACAAATCGCCCTGCAGCGCCGCCTGACAAAGCCACTCCACGCTCAGCGGACGCTGGTGCAGCAGCGAGCTCATCGACTGCGCCATGCGCATCTGCGCCAGCTCCAGCACGCTTTCTACGCTGGCAATCGTCTCCAGACAACCATGATTGCCGCAGTAACAGCGTTTGCCGTAGGGATCGACCTGGGTATGGCCAATCTCCACCAGGCTGCTGCTGCCGGCGTGCAGCAGGCGCCCATCGGTGATCACCCCGGCGCCGACGTTATGATCGATGACCACCTGAATGACGTCCCGGGCGCCGCGCGAGGCGCCAAACAAAGATTCCGCCATAGTCCAGGCGCTGATGTCATGCTGAATATAGACTGGCACCCCGGTATGATTGGCCAGCGCTTCGCCGAGCGGGACATCTTTAACATCCTCATAAAACGGCATGCGATGAATAATGCCATTTTCGGTATCGATAATACCGGGCATCGTCATGGCGATGGAGGTAAGGCGTTCCAGCTTCTTTTGATGGCGAATAAAGAAGCGATCAATATGGTCGATAACGCGCGTCAGAAACGGCGTGCTGTCGGTGAGCGCCAGCTCCAGCTGATCCTCCACCACCAGCTGACTGCTTAAATCACGCAGCGAAAGATGGATCTCACCGCGGCTGATGCGCACCGCCAGATAGTGCCATGCCTCGGTCTCCACCATCAGCCCCACCGCCGGGCGGCCGCGGCTGCCGGGCTCCTGGATCTCGGTCTCCTGAACCAGATGCGCTTCCAGCATTTCGCGGACGATTTTGGTGATGCTGGCCGGCGCCAGTTGCGCAAATCGGGAAAGGTCGATACGCGATACCGGGCCGAGCTGATCAATCAGGCGATACACGGCGCCCGCATTGGTCTGCTTTATTTGATCGATATGGCCTGGTTGACTATCCGCTACCACCATTGACTCCCTTATTTTCGCGCTTCGAAATAAACTTTCGGCTATGGTGAAGCACTTCGACGGTGAACGTCAAATTTTTACTTAGCCTTGTGATTTACCGCACATTTCCAGCCCCTTTTCGCCTCAATTATGCTCGCTTTTCCAGGAGAGCAGCGCCTCACGAAAGCGTTTTGCCAGTGCCCCTTGCTCATGGTGTTTAGACCACACCAGCCACATCTCCGATACCGCATCCTGTTCGTCGATCGGCAGCCAGCGCATTTCACTGAGCTGGACGCGCTGAAAGGAGGCCGGGAGGATCGATACCCCCAGGCCGGCGGCCACCAGACCAATAATCGTCATTGCCTCCCCCACCTCCTGGGCAATCTTCGGCGTGTGGCCGTAGCGGCGCAGCAAGCCGAGGATGTCGTCATACAGGCCAGTGCCGACGTGCGGGTCGAAAAAGACGAAGGGCTCGCGCGCCAGCGCCGCCAGGCTGACCGAGGGCTGGCGGGCCAGCGGGTGATTCGCCGGGACCATCGCCAACAGCGGCTCGCGCAGAACCCGCTCCCACGCCAGGGTGTCCGGCAGTTGAGTATTGCGCAGCAGCCCCAAATCCAGAGCCCCTTCGCTCAGGGGCACTATCTGTTCGCGGGTGTTAGTCTCGCGGGTGAGAATATGCACATCCGGAAGGCGTTGGCGAAACATCGATAGCGTATCGGAGACGGCCTTAATAAAAGGGGCCGAGGAGGTAAAGCCGATGCGCAGCTCACCCGTTTCGCCATGGTGTAGACGGGCGGCGCGAGCAGCCGCCTCATCCACCTGGGCGAGGATTTGTCGGCTATCGGCGAGAAACTGCTTTCCGGCCGCCGTCAGGCTGACGCTGCGGTTGGTACGGGCAAACAGGCGAGCGCCGGTCTGCTGCTCAAGGATCTGAATCTGCTGGCTTAGCGGTGGTTGAGAGATGTTCAGTCGCGCCGCGGCGCGGCCAAAATGTAGCTCCTCAGCGACGGCGACAAAGTAGCGCAAATGACGCAACTCGATATTCATATTTAAAACGTCTTATTTGAGATTATTAATATATTAGACAGAATATTTACATTTTCATACCCTAAAAATGTGAGCTGAATGGTCACAACACTCTGTTGGTAAGCAGCAACTTCTACGCAAGGAATTCTCTGTGAGTCGTACAACAACCGTTGACACCGTGCCGGCGGGCGAGGTCAGCGTCGCTGGTGCATCCCGCCCGGATCCGTTTATTAAGCGTGGCACCCCGCAGTTTATGCGCGTCACTCTCGCGCTGTTCTCCGCCGGTCTGGCCACCTTTGCCCTGCTCTACTGTGTGCAGCCGATCCTGCCGGTGCTGTCGAACGAGTTTGGCGTGTCGCCGGCCAGCAGCAGTATTTCGCTTTCAATTTCCACGGCGATGTTGGCGGTGGGCTTGCTGTTTACCGGCCCGCTGTCGGACGCTATAGGCCGCAAGCCGGTGATGGTCACCGCCCTGCTGCTGGCCGCCTGCTGTTCACTGTTATCGACTATGATGACCAGCTGGCACGGCATCCTGATTATGCGCGCTCTCATCGGCCTGTCGCTGAGCGGCGTAGCGGCGGTCGGCATGACCTATCTGAGCGAGGAGATCCACCCCAGTTTCGTCGCCTTTTCGATGGGACTCTATATCAGCGGCAACTCCATCGGCGGCATGAGCGGCCGCTTGCTGACCGGGGTCTTTACCGATTTCTTCGGCTGGCGCGTGGCGCTGGCGGCGATCAGCGGCTTTGCGCTGGCCGCCGCGATTATGTTCTGGCGTATCCTGCCCGAGTCGCGCCATTTCCGCCCGACCTCGCTGCGACCGAAAACGCTGCTGATTAACTTCCGTCTGCACTGGCGCGACCGTGGCCTGCCGCTGCTGTTCATCGAAGGTTTTCTGCTGATGGGCGCTTTTGTCACCCTGTTTAACTATATTGGCTACCGGCTGATGATGTCGCCGTGGTCGTTAAGCCAGGCGGTGGTAGGCCTGCTGTCGGTAGCTTATCTCACCGGGACCTGGAGTTCACCGAAGGCAGGGGCCATGACCGTACGCTTTGGCCGCGGGCCGGTGATGCTTGGCTTTACAGCGGTGATGCTCTGCGGCCTGCTGCTGACGCTCTTTTCTTCCCTGTGGCTTATTTTCATCGGCATGCTGCTGTTTTCCGCTGGCTTCTTCGCCGCGCATTCCGTCGCCAGCAGCTGGATTGGCCCACGCGCCCGCCGCGCCCGCGGTCAGGCGTCATCGCTGTATTTGTTCAGCTATTATTTGGGTTCAAGTCTTGCCGGGACGTTAGGCGGGGTATTCTGGCATCACTACGGCTGGAACGGCGTCGGTGGGTTTATCGCGCTGCTGCTCCTTGCCGCGCTGTTGACCGGCACCTGCTTACATCAGCGACTGAAATAGTCGCGTGTGACGTGGCCTGCGGGCCACGTTTCACCACAAGCCCATTATGGAAGACAAGCCCATCAGCTCTCTGACGGCATCAACGGACAGTAGTGCAATAAACAGCCAGGTGAACGGATTCATAAACCACCCCCGAACCTCCAGACCTGTGTAATCGATCACAGTTTAGTACCGATATGTTACCGTTTTCTGTCACACCGATCACAGAGGGGAGCTTATTCTCCCGCCATGTGTCTTTCCCTTCCCCTGTGCGCAACGCTCGACCCGCCGGGCGTATCAGGATAGTGTAGAGGCAAAGCGATAATCTCTTTATTCACCTGTCACGGACCGAACGCCACTATGACTGAAAATACGCCTTATCAGCAGCTTACCCGTACCTTTCAGCGCCTGTCGCGCTTTTCGCATCTCGCCGCCATCGCCGGCTGGGATATGTTCGCGATGATGCCCCCGGGCGGGAGCGTCGCCCGCGGCGAAGCGCTGGCCGAGCTCGGCGTGCTGCAGCATCAGATCCTGACCGATAAAAAAGTGGGACAATGGTTACAGGAGGCCCGCCAGCAGGATCTTAATGATGTTGAACAGGCCAACCTGCGGGAAATGCAGCGTCAGTACGATCAGGCGGCGCTGCTGCCGGAGAGCCTGGTGGAAGCAAAATCGCTGGCCGGCAGCCGCTGCGAGCATGCCTGGCGCAGCCAGCGTCCCGCCAATGACTGGACGGGCTTTGCCGACAACCTACGCGAGGTGGTCAGACTGAGCCGTCAGGAAGCGCAGATCCGCGCCGATGCCAGGGGCGGCTCACGTTACGACGCGCTGCTGGATATTTTCGAACCGGATATGACCAGCGCGCGGCTGGACAGCCTGTTCGCCGATCTCAAATCGTGGCTACCTTCCCTGCTTAGCCAGGCGGTGGAGAAGCAGGCGAAGCAGACGCTAATCGCCCCGCAGGGGCCTTTCCCCATTGCTGAACAACGGGAGCTGGGCCTGCAGGCGATGCGTATCCTTGGCTTTGACTTCGACGGCGGGCGCCTCGACATCAGCGCCCACCCGTTCTGCGGCGGCGTACCCCAGGATGTGCGCATCACCACCCGCTACAACGAAAACGACCTGCTCAGCGCTCTGTTCGGCGTGATCCACGAAACCGGCCACGCCCGCTACGAGCAGAATCTACCTCGCCCGTGGGTCGACCAGCCCGTAGGACTCGCCCGCTCCACCGCTATCCACGAGTCGCAGAGCCTGTTTTTTGAAATGCAGCTGGGACGCAGCGAGCGGTTTCTTAACCGCCTGTTACCGGCGGTGCGCGAGCGGTTTGGCGATCGGCCGGCCTTTAGCCAGGACAATTTTGTCGCCTGGAATCAGCAGGTGAAACCCGGCTTTATTCGCGTCGATGCCGATGAGGTGAGCTACCCGGCGCATGTCATCCTGCGTTATGAAATTGAACGTGCGCTGATCGACGGCGAGATTGAGGTAGATGATATCCCGTCGCTGTGGGACGAGAAAATGCAGCACTGGCTGGGGCTGTCGACCACCGGCAACTATCGGGATGGTTGCATGCAGGATATTCACTGGACCGACGGCGGATTCGGCTATTTCCCTTCCTATACCCTGGGCGCGATGTATGCCGCGCAGTTGATGGCCGCGGCCCGCCGCGCGCTGCCGACATTAGATCGCGATATTGAGGAAGGCGATTTCAGCGCCCTGTTCGACTGGCTGCGGCAGAATATCTGGCAGCATGGCAGCCGCTTCACCACCTCGCAGTTGATTCAGCAGGCCACCGGTGAGGATCTTAATAGCCGCTACTTCCGCGAGCACCTGACCACTCGCTACCTGTAATCATACGCGCCGGGCTACCCGGCGCGTCCTGTCGTTCCCGCCTTGTACATTCGGTTACACGCCGATACCAAACACTCACGGAAAGCTCGAAAAGACAAGCATATAGTGATTTCACCGGCCCCGCAGTGGGGTTGAAATTAAGAAAACTTTTCGAGGATATCAGAATGAAAAAAGTATTAGCTCTGGTCGTTGCCGCTGCTATGGGTCTCTCTTCCGCCGCTTTCGCTGCTGACGCAGTAAGCACCACTCAGGCTCCGGCTGCCACCCACAGCACGGCTGCCAAGACCACCCATCACAAAAAACACCACAAAGCCGCGGCAAAACCGGCCGCAGAGCAGAAAGCTCAGGCTGCCAAAAAACACAAAAAAGCAGAAGCTAAACCAGCCGCTGCTCAGAAAGCCCAGGCCGCTAAAAAACACAAAAAAGTAGCAGCTAAACCAGCTGCTCCGCAGAAAGCTCAGGCGGCGAAAAAGCATCACAAAGCTGCGGCTAAACCGGCAGCCCAGAAAGCGCAGGCAGCGAAAAAACACCACAAAACCACTAAACACCAGGCCGCTAAACCGACTGCACAGCCGGCAGCATAATTCCTCCCGGCGAACCAACCTTCTTAATAATCGGCGCTGTTTCAGCGCCGTTTTTTCTGGAGAGCACTATGCTGCGGCGCTATCGTTTTGAGCTCATCCTGATCCTGCTAATTATATGCGCAGTGGTTGCAACCCGTTTTTTCCTCTCTTAATTATTTATCCCGCGCTCGCATTTTGCTGCTTCTACCAGCTTTTCATTAAAATGAATACCGTGCGGCTATCGCTGACCCGCTCCCCGCGTCCCATTATCCTGTGACTCTCTGCGGCGCAAAAAAAAGTCCGGCGCCAGAAGACGCCAGACATGTTAGTCGTAATATGTCGCACGCCTGGCCCTTGCCGGGTGGCGCGCCCATCACAATGCACGCACGGCTTCCATCACCAGATAGCCGGTCGCGCCCCAGATAGCGACTGAGACCAGGGAAACATAAACCAGTGCGCGAATACCTTTTTTAGACATAAGCCCTCCGAACGCAGGGGAAATAGAGTTCAGGCTATCATCGCCGGTACTACCTCTCTATTTACTCAACGGCAGGGCGACGGTAACAACGTTTTCAGTGAGAAAATGTTTCGCATTGAAAATAATTACGAGAGGCGTAAAGAAGTGCGAATTCCGGTGAAGTTCTGGTGGGTAAAAGTATTATTTTTGGGCATTATGCTGACAAACCAGGAATAATCCCACGGATGAATTGCTGCATTATTAACCGAATTCAGTACGTTCTGATACATGAATCTTGTTGCGCAAGACGCCACTTTCTGAGGAAATAGCACAAGCAGAACACTGGTATTAACCGCTTGAAATCAGGAGGTTTTACCAGCGCCAGACCCCACCGCGCGCTGATGTGGTATACGGTTTGGCCTGTTTAGAATTATTGTTTACTTTCAAAAACTTAAATCTCCTGCTACTGTCAATAGACATCATAGCCTCCCCAGAGAGTGATATGCGTAGAGACGTTCTGTTATTACTGTGTTCATTTTATCTGTTACCTCTGGGCGCACATGCCGATGATAGCGGACTGAGCGCCAAAGATATTAAGACGTTGTTTTTCGGTCACGATGACCGCAAAGCGGTGAACCGCCCCGAGGAGAGTCCGTGGGACGCGATTGGCCAGCTGGAAACCGCCAGCGGCAATCTGTGTACGGCGACGCTCATCTCTCCGCATCTGGCGCTGACCGCGGGCCACTGTCTGTTAACGCCCCCGCGCGGCAAGCCGGACAAAGCGGTCGCCCTGCGCTTTATTTCCCGCAAGGGCAACTGGGTCTATGAGATCCACGGCATTGACGGGCGAGTCGATCCCAGCTTAGGCAGACGCCTGAAAGCCGATGGCGACGGCTGGATTGTCCCTTCCGCTGCAGCGCCGTCCGATTTTGGTCTGATCGTGCTGCGCTATGCTCCGTCTGGCATTACGCCGATCCCGCTCTTTCCGGGCAGCAAGGCCGATCTCACCGCCGCGCTGAAGGCGGCGGACCGTAAAGTTACCCAGTCTGGCTATCCTGAAGATCATCTCGATAATCTTTACAGCCACCAGGATTGCATCGTGACAGGGTGGGCGCAAACCAGCGTACTGTCGCATCAGTGTGACACCCTGCCTGGCGACAGCGGCTCGCCGCTGCTGCTGAAAACGGAGGACGGCTGGCAGGTGATCGCCGTGCAGAGTTCGGCCCCCGGCCCGCAGGATCGCTGGCGGGCGGACAATCGCGCCATTGCGGTGACTGGCTTTCGCGATAAGCTGGAGGCGCTTGCCGGTGAGTAATGGACCGAGGCCGATGAAGAATATCATTATTGACATCGTCCTGGCGGAAATGATTTTCCGCCAGCCGAAAGCAGTGAACCTGCGCAGCCCTCAGCGTCACCTGACACAATTACAGCGGGGCCAGGCGTGAAGGAAGTTTCCGTTTGCCGCCTGGCTTTGCAGGCGGCGAGACGTCAGGCGAGTTTAATTAACACCATGCCGGCTACCAGCAGGATAACCCCCGCCCAGCCTTTGTTATTCAGACGCTGACCAAACAGCACCCAGCCGGCGGCGATGGTCGCCGCGATACCGAAGCCGCCCCACAGCGCATAGGCGACCGAGAGATCGATCCCTTTAACCGCCTGCGACAGGGCGCTGAACGCGCCCAATACTGCCGCCAGGGACAGGATGCCGTAGATCTTGCGGCGGAAGCCGTCGGAAAACTTCAAAAAGACGTTGGCAATAATTTCCAGCACAATGGCGATTGCCAGCCAGGCGGCGTGGATCCACTCAAACTGCTGCATGGGCCACCTCCTGCTTGGAAGACGCTTTTTTCTGGGTGCCGGACTTAATTAAGACGATCCCTATCACCAGGGTGGTCAAGCCGGCTATTTTCAGCAGGGACAGACTCTCATCAAACAGCAGCACGCTGAACAGGGTAATCAGTAAAATACCGATCCCTTCCCACAACGCATAGGCCACACCGAGGGCAATCTTTTTAACCGCAAAGGCAAGAAAAATATATGACAGGGCAATCATGGCCAGCATTAAAATAAAGCCGGTGTGCCCGCCGCTCACGCTTGCCCATTTCATAGACAAGGTGCCGGTAATTTCAGCAATAATTGCTAAAGCTAATAAAATCCAATAAAACATGATCCCTTCTCCTGCTTGAGAATATAATCCATTACCGTTTACGCGAGACGTAAACAGGAAAATTTCTGACGTAGATATCGCTGTGCGCTTGGCGCCAGCTCAGGCAGAAAGAAGGTGACTATAGCGCCGAATGCCAGTGCTGTTCGCCGGCAAAACGGGAAAAAGTGAGGGATACTGCGGGGTGATTTAAAATATACATCCTGAACTGATTGTCCATAAAATTACAATTATCCGCGGTGTTGCTTCTCGTCCGGTGCGGATGAAAATTGTCCTCAGTAGTTAAACACAGGTAGATTTGTAGCATAGTGCTACATTTAATTCAAAGACTTTGCAATTCTTTACGCCGCGGTTTTTCTTCAATGCGTTTGTTCTGCAAAAAAGCGTCATTATGCTAATGTAACGCAACCTGTTAATAGGCAAGGAAGTTTGAGGTCGGGATCCTATGGCTAAACCCATTATTACACTTAACGGATTAAAGATGGTCATCATGTTGGGCATGCTGGTGATCATCCTTACCGGCATTCGCTTTGCGGCGGACATAATCGTCCCGTTTATCCTGGCGCTTTTTCTGGCGGTGATCATCAATCCTCTGGTCCAGCTCCTGGTCCGCTGCCGGGTGCCGCGCGTGCTGGCGATCTCGCTACTGATTGGCCTGATTGTTATGTTAGCCATTGTGCTGCTGGCCTCGCTGGGGACCTCGCTCAACGAGCTGGCGCGCACCCTGCCGCAGTATCGCAACTATCTCTATGAGCCGATGCAAACCATCGCGCCCTGGCTGCAGCGTATGGGATTCACCGTTTCGGTGGTCGAGCTCAATAAGTACATCGACCCTAACGCCGTAATGACCCTGGTCACCAGCCTGCTCACTCAGCTGTCGAACGCCATGTCCTCCATTTTTCTGCTGCTGCTGACGGTGGTGTTTATGCTGCTGGAGGTGCCGCAGCTTCCCGCTAAGCTGCAGCAGTTAATGTCCAGACCAGTAGAAGGCATGGGCGCCATCCAGCGGGCCATCGACAGCGTATCGCATTATCTGGTGCTGAAAACTGCGATAAGCCTGATCACCGGCCTGGTGGTCTGGGGCATGCTGGTGCTGCTGGATGTGCGCTTCGCCTTTATGTGGGGGCTACTGGCCTTCGCGCTTAACTATATTCCCAATATCGGTTCCGTGCTGGCGGCCATTCCGCCGATCCTGCAGGTGCTGGTGTTCGGTGGTCTGTACGAGGCGCTGGTAGTGCTGGCCGGCTACCTGATCGTCAACCTGGTATTCGGCAATATTCTCGAACCTCGTATCATGGGACGCGGGCTGGGCCTCTCGACGCTGGTGGTATTCCTGTCCTTAATCTTCTGGGGATGGTTGCTGGGTCCGGTTGGCATGCTGCTCTCGGTGCCGTTGACGATTATCGTCAAAATTGCCCTCGAGCAGACCAGCGGCGGGCAGAGTATCGCTTTCTTATTAAGCGATGTTAGTAAACAGTAGTCCTTCCGCAGGCCGGCGCTTCGCCGGCCTGCTCCCTGCCCTACACTCTCTCCGTAGACCACTACGCCTTATGTATTATTGATCCGCATCACAAACGTTGCGGCGGAATCGTTACTCTGATGCTAACGATCGGCCACCGCGCTTAATTGATGCTCATAGCCTCGCGTCGCACACTAATCTCCACCAGGACAAACAAAACGATTTGTCGAATCAGGAGGTTATTAATGAATGCCGAACAAACGACGGGGCGGGTCTGGAACCGTCGCCGAACGGAAAAACAGCGGCGGCTGGCCGAGGCGAACATGCCAGGTAAGGTCATCCCGACTGACCAGTTGGTCAGCGTACTGGAAAACCTGCTCGCCCCCGGCGACCGGGTTGTGCTGGAAGGCAACAACCAGAAACAGGCCGATTTCCTCTCGCGCATGCTGGCGGAAGTTAATCCGCAAAAAATCCACGACCTGCATATGATTATGCCCAGCGTCGGGCGCAGCGAGCATCTGGACCTGTTTGAAAAAGGTATTGCCCGCAAGCTGGATTTCTCTTTCTCCGGCACCCAGAGCCTGCGCATTTCGCAACTACTGGAAGATGGCCTGCTCGAAATCGGCGCCATCCACACCTATATTGAACTCTACTCGCGCCTGTACGTCGATCTGTCGCCAAACGTCGCGCTGATTGCCGGCTATAAAGCTGACCGCAAAGGCAACCTGTATACCGGACCGAGTACCGAAGATACCCCGGCGCTGGTGGAAGCCGCCGCCTTCCACGACGGCATTGTGATAGCCCAGGTCAACGAACTGGTGGACGACGAATGCGATCTGCCGCGCGTCGATATTCCCGGCTCGTGGATCGATTACGTGGTGGTTGCCGACAAGCCGTTCTTTATCGAACCGCTCTTCACCCGCGATCCGCGCCTGATTAAGCAAGAACACATACTGATGGCGATGATGGCGATCAAGGGCATCTATGCGGAACATCAGGTGCAGTCGCTTAACCACGGTATCGGCTTTAATACCGCCGCCATCGAGTTGCTGTTGCCGACCTATGGCGAGCAGCTCGGCCTGAAAGGCAAAATCTGTAAACACTGGACCCTGAATCCGCATCCAACCTTAATCCCGGCCATCGAGAGCGGCTGGGTGGAGAGCGTGCACTGCTTCGGCGGCGAACTGGGGATGGAAGAGTACATCCGCGCCCGCCCGGATATCTTCTTTACCGGCCCGGATGGCTCGATGCGCTCTAACCGCGCCTTCTGCCAGCTGGCGGGCCAGTACGCGGTAGATATGTTCATTGGTTCAACCCTGCAGGTGGATGGTCTGGCTAACTCCTCGACCGTCACCCGCGGCCGTCTTTCCGGCTTCGGCGGCGCGCCGAACATGGGCCACGACCCGCACGGTCGCCGCCACGCCACCCCGGCATGGCTCAATATGATCACCGAGCCGGACCCGATGCAGCGCGGGAAAAAGCTGGTGGTGCAGATGGTCGAAACCTTCCAGGCCGGCGTGAAACCAACCTTCGTTGAGACGCTGGATGCAGTTGAGGTGGCGAAAACCTCCGGCATGCCGCTGGCGCCGGTGATGATTTATGGTGATGACGTCACCCACGTCCTGACCGAAGAGGGTATCGCCTACCTGTACCGTGCGGAGAGCCTTGAAGAGCGCCGGGCGATGGTCGCCGCGGTGGCCGGGATCACCGATATCGGCCTTGGTGTGGACGCCAAACGCGTCGCCGCGCTGCGTCAGAGCGGCAAAGTGGTCTACCCGGAAGATCTCGGGATTCGCCGCAGCGATGCCACCCGCTCCCTGCTGGCCGCCGGCAGCGTCGCCGAGCTGGTGGAGTGGTCCGACGGACTGTACAACCCACCGGCAAAATTCCGGAGCTGGTAATGAAAAATCTCTCCCCCCTGCACGCAGAAAGCCGCGTCAGCTGGCTGGCGCATACCGCCAGCGCCTGTCTGATTGACGAAGCCCGTCTGAGCCCGAAACCGGGTCTGGTGGATAGCCGCGGCAACGGCGCGCATCAGGACCTGAATCTGGCGCTGATGGAGCGCTCCGCCCGCAGCCTGCAGCCGACCTTTCACGCGCTGGCCGAGCAAAGCTGGCGTCGCCCGGCGGACATCGCGCTGCGCGAAACCGTCGGCCGCCTTGGCCGCGAAGGCGAAGCGCAGATGATGCTGGCGACGGGTGGGGTTAACACCCACCGCGGCGCTATCTGGGCGCTAGGCCTGCTGGTCAGCGCGGTGGCGATGTTGGGTGGAGAGGGTCAGTCACAGGCGATCGCCGACGCCGCCGCCGCCCTCGCCCGCCTGCCCGACGGCTTCGCGCCGAAAAGCTTTAGTAAAGGGCTTCGCGCCAGCCGCCGCTGGCAGGTGCCAGGCGCCCGCGAGGAAGCGCAGTGTGGTTTCCCGCATATCACCCGCCTGGCGCTGCCGCAACTGCAGCACAGCCGGGCGCGAGGCGCCAGTGAGCCGCAGGCGCAGCTTGATGCGCTGATGGCCATCATGACCTCGCTGAGCGATACCTGCGTGCTGTCGCGCGCCGGTATGGCCGGGCTGCAGGCCATGCAGCAAGGCGCTTGTGAGGTGCTGGCGGCTGGCGGTTGCGCCAGTTTCGCCGGGCGCGCCGCCCTGGCCCGCCTGGACGCAATCATGCTGGCGCTAAACGCCTCGCCGGGAGGCGCCGCCGATCTCCTTGCCGCCACCCTGTTTCTCGACAGAGTTGCCGGCTAACGCATTCAGAGGATGTTATGGAACAGATTACATTGTCATTTCCTGCCAGCCGCGCCCTGAGCGGCCGAGCGCTGGCAGGAGTCGTGGGTTCAGGCGATATGGAAGTACTTTATACCGCCGCACAGAGCGCCACGCTCAACGTACAGATCATCACCTCAGTGGATAACAGCCAGGCGCGCTGGCAGGCGCTGTTCGACAGGTTGAACCTGATCAACGGCCTGCCCGCCGGGCAGTTGATTATCCACGACTTCGGCGCCACGCCGGGCGTCGCCCGTATTCGTATTGAACAGGTTTTTGAGGAGGCCGCTCATGCGTAACGATCGCAGCTTTATCGAACTGCGCGCTCGCGAACGCGCCCACGCCCTGCTGGACGACGGCAGCTGCCGCGAACTGCTGGATCCGTTTGACGGTATTATGTCGCCGTGGCTCGGCGCCCAGGGCATCGTCCCGCAATCCGATGACGGTATGGTGGTCGCCAAAGGCACGATCAACGGCCAGCCTGCGGTGGTGATTGCCATCGAGGGCACCTTCCAGGGCGGCAGTATGGGCGAAGTGTCCGGCGCCAAAATGGCCGCCGCGCTGGAGCTGGCGGCGGAAGATAACCGCAACGGTATCCCGACGCAGGCGGTGCTGTGCCTCGAAACCGGCGGCGTACGTCTGCAGGAGGCCAACCTCGGTCTGGCCGCCATCGCCGATATTCACGCCGCGATTGTCGACCTGCGCCGCTACACCCCAGTGGTCGGCATCATCGCCGGCACCGTCGGCTGCTTTGGCGGTATGTCTATCGCCGCCGCGCTGTGCAGTTACCTTATCGTCACTCGTGAAGCCCGTCTCGGTCTCAACGGCCCGCAGGTTATCGAGCAGGAAGCCGGCATTGAAGAGTACGACTCCCGCAACCGGCCGTTTATCTGGAGCATGACCGGCGGCGAAATTCGCGCCGCCAGCGGACTGGTCGACGCGCTGGTTAACGATGGCGTTAACGCCGTTAAAACCGCAATGAATGAGGCGATCGCCAAAGGCGTACCGGTACAGCACCGCAGCGACAACTATGACGATTATCTGCGTCGCTTGAGCCAGTTCGACACCCGCCAGCAGGCGGATACCGCGCAGATTAAACAGCTTTTTGCCCGGGAGGATAAATAATGAGTCAGTTCCCAAACCGCGCCGCGCTGTGGCTGAACAAACTGGCGCCCGACGTGCCGCTGATGAGCGGCCTGTGCCCTTCCGTCCAGGTGGCAGACGGCCAGATTAATGGCGAAAACGTGCGTTTTATCGCCGTGGTCCCGGATGCTAACAACCACTACCCGCGCGCCGCCGGCGGCGAAGTCGGCCTGCTGGAAGGCTGGACGCTGGCGAAAGTGGTTAATGAAACCATCGCCGCCGACGCCGACCAGCCAGTCAAACGGCCGATCGTCGCCGTGATCGATGTGCCAAGCCAGGCCTATGGCCGCCGCGAAGAAGCTTTCGGCATTCACCAGGCGCTGGCCGGGGCGGCTGGCGCTTATGCCAAAGCCCGTTTGGCCGGCCACCCGGTAATTGGCCTGATCGTCGGCAAAGCGATGTCCGGGGCGTTTCTGGCCCACGGCTACCAGGCCAACCGCCTGATCGCCTTTAACGATAGCGGC
Source organism: Klebsiella sp. P1927 (assembly GCF_018204675.1). NCBI lineage: Bacteria > Pseudomonadati > Pseudomonadota > Gammaproteobacteria > Enterobacterales > Enterobacteriaceae > Klebsiella > Klebsiella sp. P1927. The sequence continues at coordinate 2,540,423 of NZ_CP073377.1, forward strand.
GTGCTGGTCCACGCGATGGGGAAAGAATCGGCGGCGCGCATTACGCTGCGTACCGTAGAGGCGCTGGAGAAACTGGCGGCTACCATTCCGCCAATGGCCTACGACGTCAGCAACTATGCGACGCTCGGCCTGCTCTCCGCCCTGCTGGATATTAATAATCCGGATGCCCCTGACGATCACGATCTGTCGTTGGTCAGCAACACGCTGCGCGACGCCATCGCTGATGCGCGCACCGATGCCTCACTGAAGTGCCGCCTGGGCGCGGAAAACCGCCGCAGCTCGCAACTGGTTCGCGATCGCATGCGCGCCAGCTGGTAAGACGTTCGTACGTAAGTAGTAGAAGAAAACCTGCCGGAAGCCGTCCCCCGGAGCGCGTAATAACCGCGCCGGGTAGGGACGGCTTTTAGAAAAAATAACAATCGCGCCAGTACTCTATCTTATTTACAGGTGATTTATGACTTATGTGATTATTCATGCTCTTGCCCCGATTTTCGTTATCATGCTGCTGGGCTTCTGGGCCGGTAAGGCCGGGATGGTAGATAACAAAAACGTCTCGCTGCTTAATATTTTTGTAATGGATTTTGCCTTACCCGCCACGCTGTTTAGCGCGACGGTACAAACGCCGTGGGCCGGGATCGTCGCCCAGTCGCCGCTGGTGCTGGTGTTGACCGGCGCGATGTGGATCACCTATGCCGCGATCTACTTCCTCGCCACCAGCGTGTTCAAACGCACGCCGCAGGATGCCGCGGTGCTGACCCTCACCGTCGCCCTGCCAAACTATGCCGCGTTAGGTCTGCCGATCCTCGGCAGCGTGCTGGGTGAAGGCGCGTCAACCTCACTGTCGGTAGCGGTCTCTATCGCCTGCGGCTCGGTGCTGATGACCCCGTTCTGCCTGCTGATTCTGGAACGTGAAAAAGCCCGCGCCGCGGGAGAAAACAGCGGTTCTACGCTGGCGATGCTGCCGGTGCTGATGTGGCGTTCGGTGAAAAAACCGATCGTCTGGGGCCCGCTGCTTGGGGTGGTGCTTTCCGCGATCGGCATTAAAATGCCGGACCTGCTGCTGGCGTCGATCAAACCGCTGGGCCTGGCCGCCACCGCCGCCGCGCTGTTCCTCACCGGGGTGATCCTGTCGGCGCGTAAACTGCAGCTCAATGCGCTGATCGCTACATCAACCATCGTGAAACTGCTGGTGCAGCCGTTTATTGCCTGGGGTCTGGTGATGTTACTTGGGCTGCACGGTTCTATCGCCATTACCGCGATCCTGATGATTGCCCTGGCCGCCGGCTTCTTTGGCGTGGTCTTCGGCAACCGCTTCGGCGTCCAGTCTCCGGATGCTGAAGCCGTGCTGCTGTTGAGCTCGGTTCTGTGTATCCTGTCGCTACCGCTGTTTATCTCTTTGACTTCAGGACTGTAAACCATGTCAGCAACGCCGCGTCCCCATGATCTAGTTTGGTTAAACCACGCCAGCGCCCTGGAAGATATTGCCGAGCCGTGGGTGGCTCAGCAGTGGCGAGCCGCGCTGCCGGTGGTGGTGAGGCGCGACGTTGACGACCAGGCCCGCGTCCCGGTTGGGGTGCGGGGCATGAAGCGCGAGCAGCGCGCCGCCGGCTGGGTACAGGCGCGCAATATCGTGCGCAGCGTCACCCCGGAGATGCTTGTTGATCGTGAGGTCTTACTCCATTCGCCTTTTGTCTCGCAGCCGCCGGTCCAGGGGGCTATCGCCCTCACCTTACACCGCTGGCCCTGGGGCTGGGGCGTCACCGGCAGTACCGGCTACGCGCTGGCAACCGAGATCCCGGTGCTGCATGCGGCCAGCGATCTGGATCTGCTGATCCGCGCGCCACAGCCGTTGGACCGCGAGGCGCTGCTGGAATGGCAGACCCGGGTGGCCCAACTCCCATGCCGCGCTGATACCCAGGTCGAAACGCCGTACGGCGCCTTCGCCCTTAATGAATGGCTGCGCGACGGGCGCGCGCTGCTGAAAACGTCCCGCGGCGCGCGCTTAACCGCGACGCCGTGGCACAGGGAGGAATAATGAAGATTTTATTTACCTTTCCCGGTCAGGGCGGCCAGCGTCCCGGCATGCTGGCGATGATCCCCGATCGCGAGGCAATCCTCACCCAGGCGCGCGCCGTGCTGGGGGATGAAGTCGCTACTCTCGATAGCGCCGATGCGCTACAACACACCCGTGCGGTCCAGCTCTGTCTGCTGATCGCCGGTGTCGCCTGGGCGCGCGAGCTACAGCGTCAGGGCGTGGATCCGCAGATGGTCAGCGGCCTGTCCATCGGCGCGTTTCCGGCCGCGGTGATTGCCGGCGCGCTCGATTTCGCCAGCGCGTTGCGGCTGGTGGCCCTGCGCGGGGACTTAATGGAACAGGCGTATCCTGAAGGTTACGGACTGACGGCGATTATGGGCCTGACCCGCCCGCGGGTTGAGGCGCTGATGCAGGGCCACGAGGTTTATCTCGCCAACCTGAACGCCGAAACGCAGTTCGTGATTGCGGGCCGTGATGAGGCAATGGCCGAGGTGGCGCAGCTGGCGCTGCGGGCTGGCGCCAGTAAAGCCCAGCGGCTGGCGGTCAGCGTGCCGTCGCACTGCGCGCTGCTGGATAAACCCGCCGCTGAGCTGGCGAAAGCTTTTGCCGGCGCCAGCTTAAGGCGCCCACGGTGCGCCTATTTAAGCGGCTCGACGGCGCGCGTGCTGTGGGATCCGCAGCGGATCGCCGACGATCTGGCGATGAACATGGCGCGCCCGGTCCACTGGCAGGAGGCGATGGTCGCCGCCGATGAGCGCGATGCGCGCTTAGCCATTGAGATGCCCCCCGGGGGGGTGCTCACCTGCCTGACCCGCCAGGCGGGCTGGCGCGGGGAGACCATTGCGCTGGAGCGCAGCGGCCTGGACGTCGCCCGCCATCTGGCGCAGCGGCTTAGCGATTAATACTGCGGGCGTACATCCGTCCTTCCGCTGCCAGCGCCAGCAGGTCGGCATCGCGTTCGCGATGGTGCGAATAGACGATAGAGATCAGCTGGCGCATCTGGTAGGGTTCCGCCAGCTTTAGCAGCTGTACATCCTTCTCATACACTTTCTTCATCCGCCCCGGCAGCAGGGCAAAACCGACGCCAGCCTGCACCAGGCTAATCATCGAGAAAATATCATTCACCCGGGTGACGATCTCCGGCTCGAAGCCGGCGATGTGGAATGCTTCCCGGAATCCGGCATAGGTGGCGAACCCCTCCGCCAGCGAAACAAACTTGCGGTCGGCGTAATCGCGCAGATCGGCGAGCCGTGAGGCATCCAGCCGTTCGGTCGCCGGGGCGGCGAGAAAAATATCGTCCTCAAACAGCGGCACCACGTCGAAAGCGGTATTATTGAACTCCCCTTCGTTGGTGGCGATCAGGATGGCATCGAGGGCATCGTCTTCCAGCATATCCAGCAGCATCTGATTTGAACCCATCGTCAGGTCCAGCTCCAGCTCCGGGCGACGCAGCTTCATCCCCATAATGATGCGCGGAACGGTTTCCAGGGTCAGAGAATAGAGGGTACCGATGCGCAACCGCCCCTGACCGACGCCTGCAACCTTGCGCGTCGCCTCGAGCCCGCGGTTCATCAGACTTATCACATCCTGGCAGTATTCAAGCAGCGTCCACGCCGCCTGCAGCGGCAGCAGGTTGCGCCCTTTGTGGACAAACAGCGGGCAGCCCACCCCCTCTTCCAGGGTATGCAGCGCGCGGTGAACGCTGACGCTGCTGAGTTTCATCGCTTCGGCGGTTCTGGCGATATTACCTTTCGCCATAAACATCATAAAGACCGACAGCTTGCGGAAGGTGATCTCCTGGTTAATATCCTCTTGCATGGCCCTTCCACACTCCTGGTTTAATTTTCTTATTTCAATTCAAACCAGTATATCTTTTATGACGCCAAAGTTGCAGGCAGCGCGCGGCCTCAGCCGGTAAATAACGCAAAAAAGGGAAGACCATGGTCTTCCCTTTTGTTCACTGTCGAGTTTGCTTTTACAGTGCCATATCGTGCTGCGGCGAGGCCTCGCGCGGCGTCTCTGCCGGCTTGGCGGTCGCGGTAGGCGCAGCCGCTGGCATCTGGATCACCGGCGGTTTCGTCAGCTGCAGGGTCGCAGCGGTGTCATCCCAAACCTGCTGGGTCAGCGCCACGTTACCGTTCAGCTTCTGGCCGTAGCTCGGCACAATAGCGTGAATGCGGCTCTGCCACTCCGGCGAGTTAAACTGCTGCGGGAACATCTGCTTGAGCACGTTCAGGGTGATCGGCGCGGCGGTGGAAGCGCCCGGCGACGCGCCGAGCAGCGCGGAAATGGTTTTCTGCTGATCGACCACCACTTCGGTACCGAGCTTCAGCACGCCGCCCTTCTCTGCGTCTTTCTTGATGATCTGGACGCGCTGGCCGGCCTGGATCAGTTTCCAGTCTTCTTTACGCGCGTCCGGGTAGTACTCTTTCAGCGCAGCGAAACGGTCATCATCGCTGAGCATCACCTGGCTAACCAGGTATTTCACCAGATCGAAGTTGTCGAGACCGACGTGGGTCATCGGCAGCACGTTATTGGTGGTGGTAGTGCTGAGCAGATCGAAGAACGAACCATTTTTCAGGAACTTGGTCGAGAAGGTGGCGAATGGCCCGAACAGCACCACGCGCTTACCGTCGAGGTAACGTGCATCAAGGTGCGGCACCGACATCGGCGGCGCGCCGACTGAAGCCTGGCCATACACTTTCTCCAGGTGCTGCGCAGTGACCGCCGGGATCTCGGTCATCAGGAACGAGCCGCCCACCGGGAAGCCGGCATAGTTGTCCGCTTCCGGAATACCGGTTTTTTGCAGCAGCTTCAACGCGCCGCCGCCGGCGCCGATAAAGACGTATTTGGCGTCAATAGTCTGCGCTTCCCCGCTCTGCACATTCTTAATCGTTACGTGCCAGGAGTTGTCGGCATTACGTTTGAAATCCGTTACCTCAGAGGAGGTCTGCAGGGTGAAGTGGTTATTTTTCTTCAGGCTGCCGATCAGCTGGCGAGTGATTTCGCCGTAGTTGACATCGGTACCCACCGGCGTCCAGGTGGCTGCCACTTTCTGCTGCGGATCGCGGCCTTCCATCACCAGCGGCGCCCACTGTTTAATTTGCGCGTGATCGGTGGAGAATTTCATCCCCTGGAATAAGGTGGTCTGCTGCAGCGCGTTATAACGCTTCTGCAGATAATCCACATTATCACCCCAGACGAAGCTCATATGCGGCGTGGAATTAATAAACGAGTGCGGATCGTGCAAAATACCGCGTTTCACCTGTGCCGACCAGAACTGACGGGAAATCATAAATTGCTCGTTAATATCGAGCGCTTTGCTGACGTCAATCGACCCGTCCGCCCGCTCCGGCGTATAGTTCAGCTCCATATTCGCCGAGTGGCCAGTACCGGCATTATTCCAGCCGTTGGAAGACTCCAGCGCCACGCCGTCCAGTTTCTCCACCATGGTCAGATCCCAGTCCGGCTGCAGCGCCTGCAGCCAGGTGCCGAGCGAGGCGCTCATGATCCCGCCGCCAATCAGCAGGAAGTCGGTTTTTTTCGAGGTATCCGCTTCAGCATGCGTCGCCGCGCTGACCAACATCGCTAATGCGGTTAAGGAAATAATCGTTTTTTTCATTGCAGGCATAATAGAATTATCACGTAGCACACGGTCATAAGAGGCAGCATATTAACGCACTTTTACTTTATTTTAAAATATCATTTACACTCTCGCATTTTAAACCAAACAGTTATTTAACTTAAAAAATCAATTTTAAAAATAGAGCGAAGACGGATAAAAAAATAAGGTCGAAAATTCAATATCTATTGCCGGGTAAAATAAAAGTTAAGAATTTCTTTAATTACAAAAGTCCAGGCGCGCATGCTCATCGCGCGCCTGGCAGAGAAGGGATTACTGGGCGGGAGTGACAGCGCTACGCTGGGCTTCACGCAGGGCGAGACGCAGATGATCGTGATGTTTGGTTAGCAGCTCCCGCGCGTGCCAGGCGTCAAGCCCGCTGAGCAGCATCAGGATCGCGGTGCGGCAGTGCTGATGACAGCTGGCCAGGGCGGCCTTTGCTTCACTGCGCGTGCAATCGGTGGCCGCCATCACAATCGCTATCTGCCGCTCCGCCCAGTGCGAATTGTCAGCCTGCACGTCCACCCGCAAATTGCTGTACACCCGACCGTCACGGATGGCGAGTCCGGTTGTCAGCATATTGACGATCTGCCTCTGGGCCAACTGAGCCTTCGGATTGGCTAACCCCGCCACCGCCTCCGGCCCGGTCTGCGGAGCAATAATGATATCCGCCAGCTGCGCCGCCTCGCTGGTCGGCTGCTGGGTGATGACCGCTATCGGGGCGCCCAGCGACCAGGCGTGGCGCATCGCCCCCCACACCCATGGCGTCTTGCCGCTGACGGTCAGCGCCAGCAGCATATCGCGGTTGCTGAAGTCCAGCGACTGCAGCTCAAAGGCGCCCAGGTCATAATTATTCGCCGCAGTCTCCCGCTCGGCCATCGCCGCCGTCTGCCCACCAGCAATCAGCCCCACCAGCGCGTGTTTACCTTCCGGCGAATAGTCGCTGACCGCCTCAATGGTCGTCCGGCCCGAAGCGCCGGCGCCAATAATGACCAGGCGCCCTCCCCGGCTTATCGTCGCGGTGGCGATATCAATCAGCCGGGCGATATCCGGCAGACAGGCGCCGACCGCCTCCGATATCTGCTTATCATCCTGATGCAGCATCGCCAGCATATCGGCGGTGGCGAGGCGATCGATGTGGGTGGTCTCCGGGTGACGACGAGCCTGCATTGACGCGGTTAGCGAACTGCTCATAACAACCTCCATTTACGACAGAAAAAGCGCATCTCGGCAAAATCAGCGGCCTGATGCATATCCTTATATTCATCAGGACTATTTAACCTCTGCCGCCACTATAAGTGGAATGTTCTGCGCTTTACCGCCGTCGGGGTCACAGTTTACCGTCCCCAACGCGCGTTTACGGGTGATTGTCGGTTATCTGAGCAATTCTGTCTGAGGTCTCATCTTCACCACCCGCCTGCATAGCCAGCCAGAAGGATTGCTGGCAAAGGTTATAAAACTGTTTGCGCATCGGGTTGATCTCCTGGCCGGCGGCGTCGATAACCTGCCAGTCAATCCAGCACTCCGGGCAGGATGCGCTATCCTGCTGCGCGATCTCGAGCTCATAGCGGCGCTGGATCACCACCCCGCTGCGATGCCGCCAGCGGGCGATCTCCCACTCTGCTTCCGCTTCATTATCCTGTTCACGATGCTGCGCCAGACGTTCAACGTGCCGCTGCCGGAGGATATCCCGGACCAGAAAAGCCAGTTCCATAGTGTCTCCCTTAAGCCTGTGGCGAAAAGCCGCAGTGTACCGCGCGCAGGAGGAGTCTGCCGTAGCAAAAGCGGCCTTTTGCTTTGATTACACGGCTTTATGTATGCCGCGCTATCGGCGATAATAATCTTTCACTGAATCTACCCGGGGTCGTCATGAAGGCTTCAGAGCACCCGCCTCGCGTTCGCCAACGCGCCTTACCGTTAAAGCTGAGCACCGCCGTGTCCTTGATGATCGGCAGCGTCATCGGCGCCGTGCTGCTGCTGGTGTATGCCTTGTGGTATATGCAGATCAGCAACGCCACCCGCGACGGTCTGAAAGAGACCGCGCTGGCGGTGGCGCGCACCATGGCCGATATGCCGCAGGTGAAGCGCGGACTGGAGGCGCCCCCGCAGCAGCAGATCATTCAGCCGCTGGCGCAGGCCATTACCCGCCGCAACGACCTGTTGTACGCTATCGTCACCGATATGCAGGGTATTCGCTATTCGCATCCGGACAGCTCAATCATCGGCAAACCGTTCATCGGCCACGATATTCAGCCGACGCTGCAGGGAAAAGAGAATGTCGCCATCAACCACGGGGTGCTGGCCCCGGCGCTACGGGTGTTTACGCCGGTGTTCAACGAACGGCATCAGCAAATCGGCGTGGTGGTGGTCGGCATTTCACTGAGTAAAGTGGACGAACAGATCGCCAACAGCCGTTGGGACGTGCTGCTGACCATCCTGTTCAGCGCGCTGGTCTGCGCGCTGGGCACCTGGAGCCTGGTTCGCGGCCTGAAGCGCGTGCTGCTGGGGCTGGAGCCGCACGAAATATCCACCCAGTTTCAGCAGCGTCAGGCCATGCTTCACGCCCTCAAGGAGGGGGTGGTGGCGGTCGATGCCCATGGCGAGGTAAATCTCATCAACTCCGCGGCGGAAGAGATCCTCTTTTCCGGCCCGGATAAGACTCTCGTTCACAGCCCCCTGCTCGACGATCTGCAGACCGTACTGCAGAGCGGCGAGCCAATGTACGACCGCGAACTGGGGTGCAATGGTCTGCTGCTGATCGGCAATACAGTGCCCATTCGCAGCCAGGGTGCGGTGGTCGGCGCCATCTGTACCTTCCGCGATAAAACTGAGGTCAGCCAATTGCTGCAGCGACTGGACGGCATGATGAGCTATGTGGATGCCCTGCGCACCACCTCCCATGAGTTTATGAATAAATTGCACGTGATCCTCGGTCTGCTGAATATGAAAAGCTACGGCAAACTCGAGGAATACGTGCTGCAGACCGCCCACCGCTACCAGGCGGACATCGGCGACATTCAGCACCGCATTAAATCCCCGGTGGTGGCCGGCTTCCTGATAAGTAAAATTCAGCGCGCCACAGAGTGCGGCTTTACCCTGACGCTGGCGGAGGAGAGCCTGGTGCCGGATTGTCCGAACGAGAAACAGGTCACGGTGCTGGTGACGGTGCTGGGCAACCTTATTGAGAACGCGCTGGACGCCATGAGCGGCCAGGCGGAGGGTGAGATCGGCCTGCTGCTGCACTACCAGGACGGCTGGCTAAGCGGTGAAGTGAGCGACGATGGGCCGGGGATCCCGGAGAACAACATCGACGCTATCTTTAACAAAGGCTTCTCCACCAAAGGCGAGAATCGCGGCGTCGGGCTGTTTCTTGCTAACCAGCAGTTGCGCGAGCTCGGCGGCACCCTCGCCGTCGAATCGGAACCCGGCGTATTTACCCAATTTTTTGTTCATCTCCCCTGGGATAGTAAAAGGAAACCTGCGTGATAAATGTTTTAATTGTTGACGATGATGCCATGGTGGCCGAACTGAATCGCCTGTACGTGGCAAGGGTTCCCGGCTTTCGTTGCAGCGCGAGCGCTTCGACGCTCAGTCAGGCCCAGGAGATGATTAACGATCCGCAGCAGGAGATCGATCTGGTGCTGCTGGATGTCTACATGCAGCAGGACAGCGGGCTCGATCTCCTGCCAACCATCCGCGAGTCGGGGCGCGCCATCGACGTTATCATGATTACCTCGGCGGCGGATGCCGCCACGGTACAGACCGCGATGCATTACGGGGTGGTCGATTACCTGATTAAACCCTTCCAGTTTCCGCGCTTTGAAGAGGCGCTCACCACCTGGCGGGAGAAGCGCAAACTAATAACCGGCCAGCCCTATTACGAACAGGCCGATGTCGACCGCCTGCTGCACGGCGGCGCGCCGGAGGCCAGCGACGCGCGCAAGCTGCCTAAAGGGTTAACCGCGCAAACGCTGCGCACACTCTGCCAGTGGATTGACGCCCATCCGGATGTCGAATTCTCTACCGATGAGCTGGCGGCGGCGGTGAATATCTCCCGCGTTTCCTGCCGCAAATATCTGATTTGGCTGGCGCAGATCAATATTCTCTATACCACTATCCACTACGGCGCTACCGGGCGGCCGGTCTATCGCTACCGCCTGGTCGCCGAACAGTACAGTTTGCTTAAGCAGTACAGTCAATAACCCGATAGCCGCTGTCCAGCGACGCAAAACGCAGCCGCTGCGGCGATGAGAGAATAATGTCGCGATTTTTGGTAACGAAAATCGCGTCGATATCCTGCCGCTGACGCAGCGCTGCGCAGCCCTTCTCCACGCCGAGGCCGAACAGCAGCGTGGTCCAGATGTCGCCGTCTAAAGAATCCGCGGAAATGACCGTCACGCTGTCGAGTTCGTTGTCCAGCGGATAACCGCTGCGCGGGTCGAGAATATGGTGCCAGCGTTTGCCATCCTGTTCGAAATAGCGCTCGTAGGTCCCGGAGGTGACTACCGATTGCCCGTTGACCGTCAGGGAACCGATCAGCGCCTGCGCGTCGGCAAATGGTTTTTTCAGGCCAATGGCCCATTCGCCGAGGGTATGCACATTGCCGCCGAGGTTGATCAGCGCCTTCTCCACCTGCTGCTGACGGAGAAAATCGCGCACGCGGTCAGCGATATAGCCTTTGGCGATCGCCCCGAGATCCAGCTCCATCCCCGGCTGTTGCAGAAACACGCTGCAGGTTGCCTCATCAAGGATCACCTCCTGTGGGCGGGTCAGCGCCAGTCGGGCTCTGATATCAGCCGCGTCAGGCACGCTGTGCCCGTGAAAACCAATTCGCCACAGCTTCACCAGCGGGCCGATGGCGAGGTTAAAGGCGCTGTCGCGCACCATGCTGGCTGCTTTGGCGCACTGGATCAGCTGAAAGACCGGTCGGCTAACGGTGACCGGATGACGCCCGGCGGCATGGTTGATATCCATCACCTGCGACTCGGCGCGGTTAACGGTAAGCAGGTCTTCGTAGCGCTTGATAAGCTGGAAAACGCGGGAGGCCATCGCCTCATCGTGGGAACAGAGTTTGAGCAGGATGGGCGAGCCCATCAACACGGCGGAGTAGCTATAGACGCGGTTATCGGACATCGGGCTCTCCTTAGAAGGGGCAAGCCGGGCGGCGAAAGCGCCAACCCGGCAGGAGCAAGGTTACAGGTTATCCTCTGGCACGTTTCGCCGCCTGATGGCCCGCGAGGGTACCGAAGATGATGATATCCGCCACCGCGTTACCGCCGATACGGTTGCCGCCGTGGATCCCGCCCACCACTTCACCGGCGGCGTAGGCGCCGCGAATCGGCTGCTGCGCCACATTCAGCACTTCGCCATCGGTATTAATGGTCACGCCGCCCATGGTGTGGTGCACCCCGGGTGCGATGCGAATGGCGTGGAACGGGCCTTCGTTAATCGGCGCGCGCAGCGCGGTGGTCCGGCCAAACTGTTCATCATGCTGTTTTTCCACCGCCCCGTTGTAGCATTCGAGGGTGGCGAGGAAGGCATGGTAATCCATCCCCAGTTTCTCCGCCAGTTCCCGCGGTGAGCTGGCGCTGGTGACGAAGCCTTTGGCGATGTACTCGTCGGCAGCTTTGTTTTTCGCCCGCACATGCTCGTCGAAGACGATGTAAGCATAGTGTTCCGGCAGAGCGATAATCGCCGCCGAGACTTTATCGCGGGTCTCCATCTCGTTGAAGAAGCGGTTCCCCTGCTGGTTAACGAGAATAGCGCCGCCGCCGCGAATCGATTCGGAAATCAGATACGAGGTCTGCTGCTCGACGGTCGGGTGAATCTGAATTTCGCCCATGTCCACGGTGCCGGCGCCGATGCGTTCCAGCAACGCGATACCGCTCCCGGTAGCCCCTTTGTGGTTAGTGGTGACGAAGCCTTCAAGGTCAGGACGATACTTCACGACCATCGCGCTGTTAGCGCTGAAGCCGCCGGTGGCCACTACGATGCTTTTGGTCTGTACTTCAATGACCTCTTTTTCGTCGTTGATCAGACGTACACCGCTAACCTCATCCCCGCGCATCAGGATCTCTTCCACCGAGGTATCCAGCAGGACGTCAATACCGCGTTTGGTGATGTTGCGCACCAGGCCGCTAATCAGATAGCCGCCGACCGCTGACCCGTCGCGCGGACGGTGGGTACGGTCAATGCTCATCCCACCGGTGGTGGTAATGTCGTTGAGCATAATGCCCCGGTCCGCCAGCCACTCAATGGCTTGCGGCGCGTTTTCAACGAAACGGCGCAGCAGCTGCGGGTTGTTTTTGTTGTGGCCGCCCTTCAGGGTTTCCTGATAGAACAACTCCTTACTGTCTTCGATACCTTTCACGCGCTGGAAGCGGGTTTCCGCGGCGTTCATCCCGGCGGAAGCCTTGATGGTGTTCCCGCCGATGGTTGGCATTTTTTCAACGATCAGCACGCTGGCCCCTTCGTCGTGGGCCTGAATGGCTGCCGCCAGACCGGCGCCGCCGCTGCCGACTACCACCACATCATAGCTTTTCGGCGCGGCGTCATTGCCGCCCTCTTCCGCCGCCAGCGCTTTACTCGATTTCAGCATCGCTTTGGCGACCGCTTTTTTCACCGCCTCGCTCTGGCTGGTGGCCCCGGAAATGGCATCGACGTGCGGGGTATTGGCGGTGAGAATACGTTCGCGGATCTCTTCAAAGCTGGTGGTGAATTCCACGGTCTGGACCGGGCTCGCCGCCAGTTCGATATCGGCAATATGGTCATTTTCGAGGCTGACGTTGATCACCAGCTCATTGGCGTCATCGTGGACGGTCTCAACAAACATCCCCGGTTTAAATTTGGCGTCGCCCATGCTCATGTCGCGGATCATCGCTTCCACCAGCGAGAAACGCCATAGCGGTTCCGGAATGTGCAGCGCTTCACGCTGGGTGCTGTCGATAAACAGCTCCAGCTCTTCGCCGGCGGCGATACGTGACGCCCAGTCCGGATAGGCGATGCAGGCGCGGCCCACGGCGATCAGGTCATAACCATGATCGAGGCCCTGCTCGGCATCAGCGGCGTTCACCACCCCGCCGACGCCCATCACCGGCACCTGGGCGAGGGTGTCAGAGCGCATCGCGCAGTATTTCTCGATCAGCGGCGTCGGGTCGCTGGTATCGACGATAGACGGACGCAGGGTGGCACCCACCGAGAAGTGCAGATAGTCGACACCGCGGGCGGCCAGCTTTTCCAGCAGATACATGGTGTCGTCAAAGCGGATCCCCGGGACCTCCATCTCCTCCGGCGAGAAGCGATAGCCGATGATAAAGGCATCGTCAGCATACTGGCGGGCCATTTTGTGGGTAATATCCAGCACCGCCAGTGGGAAACGGGCGCGGTTGTCGCGGCTACCGCCCCACTCGTCATCGCGCTGGTTGGAGTTCGGCGAATAGAACTGCTGAATGAGATAGGTGTTGGCGCCGTGAATTTCGACCCCGTCGAAACCGGCGAGAATGGCGCGACGAACGCCGTCGCCAAACTTGGCGATCATCCCTTCCACTTCTTCTCCGCTCAGCGCCCGCGGCATGGCGGCGCCCTCACGCGGCGCGGCAATAGCGCTCGGCGCCACCGGCTGGCGCCCCCCGATCAGCTGCGGGTCGACCATACGGCCGCCGTGGTAGATCTGCAGAATCGCTTTTGAACCCTCGGCTTTGATCGCCTCAGCGATTTTCGCCAGGCCGGCAATTTTTTCATCATTATCGATGCCGATCGCGCCCGGGAAGGCCAGACCGTAGTCATCAATAAAGCAGCACTCGACAATAATGGTACCGATGCTTCCGGCGCGCGCGCGGTAGTACTCCACCAGCTCGCTGGTGACAGTACCATCGAAATAACCGGTGCAGGTGGTCATTGGCGCCATGAGCAAACGGTTTTTCAGCTCGGTACCATTTGGTAAAGTAAATGGCTGCAAAATACGTTCGTTACTGGTCATAAGTTACGCTCCAGATTTTAAAATATTAAAAGCTCAGAATGAGGTGACGGAATCATTAATGGTTTTGGTTTTTTAATTCCTGTTGTCATGCCAATAATATAACGCGTTTTTTAATTACTAAACCAATTACGTTAGTTATAAAACTATTTAACCCCAGCAATAACATCGCTACCTCTATTGTATTATTAAAATAATAAATAGCATTTACATAATACAAATGCGTGATAACAATTAGGATACTTTTGTTAACATAAACAATGACAAGAAAAACCGCAAAAATACAATAAAATCATAAAGATACTAAAAGTGAATATAATTTCAGCATTTATTATTCATTTTTCTTTTAACATCTATCGATATTTTCGCCAAAATAACACCTCATCATATAGGGTTATACTGATAATAAAAAAATAGTGAAATCACCGGCTTTTCTTGATCTTGATCAATTGCAACGGCCATTGAAAGCGCAATATATAAATAACCAACAAATTTAATTTAACGCCTCATAAAACGCGTTAAATAAGCGCCCTATCGATACTCAGAAACGCAAAATAAAAACTAAAGTAACTTTTGTAATTAAAGAAACCACTGAGCAAGACGCTGGCGTAAACGTTATTTTCAACAACTTGCAGATACTCATTATGAAAGAGAAAAAGACAACCATACCGCCTGCCGGTGCAGTCAAGCCAACGACTGCGAATAAAAAACCTCTCCTGATGATGGCGCTGCCGATTATCGTTGCCGTGCTGTTATTGTTCGTCCCGGTCCCCGAAGGCCTGCCGCCGTACGCCTGGCACTACTTCGCTATCTTTGTCGGGGTGATCGTCGGGTTGATTTTTGAACCGCTGCCCGGCGCCGTTATCGGTATCACCGGCGTGGTAGTTATTGCCCTGTGCAGCCAGTGGCTGCTGTTCAGCCCGGATCAGATGGCCGCGCCAGGCTTCAAAATGGCTGGCGCCTCCTTTAAGTGGGCGGTGAGCGGCTTCGGCAACTCCACCGTGTGGCTTATCTTCGGCGCGTTCATGTTCGCCGCCGGCTACGATAAAACGCAGTTCGGCCGCCGCCTGGCGCTGATTCTGGTGAAATATCTTGGCCGTCGCAGCCTGACGCTCGGCTACGCCATCACCTTCGCGGATCTGCTGCTGGCGCCGTTTACGCCATCTAACACCGCACGCAGCGGGGGGACTATCTACCCGATTATCGCTAACCTGCCGCCGCTGTACGGTTCAAAGCCAAACGATCCGAGCGCACGTAAAATCGGTTCCTATCTGATGTGGGTAGCGATCACCGCCGCCTGTATTACCAGCTCGATGTTCCTGTCGGCTTTGGCCCCGAACCTGCTGGCCCTGGCGCTGGTCAAAAGCATTGTTGGCATCAATATCTCCTGGGGCACCTGGTTCATCGCCTTCCTGCCGCTGGGTATCCTGCTGATTCTGGCTATGCCGCTGCTGGCCTACTGGTTCTACCCGCCGGAAGTGAAAGTCAATAACGAAGTGCCACTGTGGGCCGCGCGTGAACTGGAAAAACTGGGCAAACTGTCGCGCAATGAAATTCTGCTGCTGGTATTCGTCTGCTTCGCGCTGATGATGTGGATCTTCGCCGCCGACTGGATCGAACCGGCGCTGGCTGCCCTGCTGGTTATCGTGCTGATGCTGTGGACCGGCGTGCTCTCCTGGAGCGATATCACCAACAACAAAGCGGCATGGAACACCTTTGTCTGGTTCGCCACCCTGGTGGCACTGGCCGACGGCCTCTCCTCCACCGGCTTTATCGCCTGGCTGGGTAAAGAGGGCGGCGCGCTGATGAGCGGCATCTCCCCGGGGATGGCGACCATCGTCCTGCTGCTGGCGTTCTACCTGCTGCACTATCTGTTTGCCAGCACCACCGCGCACACCACCGCGCTGCTACCGGCCATGCTGACCATTGCCTCGACTATCCCGGGAATGAATATGGAAGTGTTTGTCCTGCTGATGGTCACCTCGCTGGGCGTGATGGGGATCATCACCCCGTACGGTACTGGCCCAAGCCCAATCTACTACGGCAGCGGCTACCTGCCGACCAAAGATTACTGGCGCCTCGGCACCATCTTTGGCGCCATCTTCCTGGCCGCCCTGCTGCTGATTGGCTATCCGTGGATGTCCATGATGTTCTGATTCATAACCGCCGGGACTACCCCGGCGGTTTTTATCTTTATGGAGTAAGTGACTATGTCGACTAAACCGTTTGTTTATCAGGATCCGTTTCCGCTGGCGCACGACGATACGGAATACTATCTGCTCAGCAAAGAGCACGTCTCCGTCGCCGAATTTGACGGCCAGCAGGTCCTGAAAGTAGAGCCGCAGGCGCTGACCCTGCTCGCTCAGCAGGCCTTCCACGACGCCGCCTTTATGCTGCGCGTCTCCCATCAGCAACAGGTCGCCTCGATTTTGCTCGACCCGGAAGCCAGCGATAACGATAAATATGTCGCCCTGCAGTTCCTGCGCAACTCGGAAATTGCCGCCAAGGGCGTGCTGCCGACCTGCCAGGATACCGGCACCGCGATTATCATGGGGAAAAAAGGCCAGCGCGTCTGGACCGGCGGCGGCGATGAAGCCGCCCTGGCGCAGGGGGTGTACAACACCTATACCGAAGATAACCTGCGCTACTCACAGAACGCGCCGCTGGATATGTATAAAGAGGTTAACACCGGCACCAACCTGCCGGCGCAGATCGATCTCTACAGCGTCGACGGTGAAGAATATAAGTTCCTGTGCATGGCGAAAGGCGGCGGTTCCGCCAACAAAACCTATCTGTACCAGGAGACCAAGGCCCTGATCACCCCGGCGAAGCTGAAAAACTACCTCGTTGAGAAGATGCGCACTCTCGGCACCGCCGCCTGCCCGCCGTACCACATCGCGTTTGTGATCGGCGGCACCTCAGCGGAAGCGACGCTGAAGACCGTCAAACTGGCCTCGACCCGCTATTACGACGGTCTGCCGACCGAAGGCAACGAACACGGTCAGGCGTTCCGCGACGTGCAGCTGGAGCAGGAGCTGCTGCAGGAAGCGCAGAACCTCGGCCTCGGCGCGCAGTTTGGCGGGAAATACTTCGCCCACGATATCCGGGTGATCCGTCTGCCGCGCCACGGCGCCTCCTGCCCGATCGGCATGGGCGTCTCCTGCTCCGCCGACCGCAATATCAAAGCCAAAATTAACCGCGACGGTATCTGGATCGAGAAGCTGGAGAGCAATCCGGGAAAATATATTCCTGAACATCTGCGTCAGGCCGGCGAAGGCGAGGTGGTAAGCATCAACCTGAATCAGCCGATGAGCGAGATCCTGGCGCAGCTGTCGGCACATCCGGTCTCCACCCGCCTGAGCCTTAACGGCACTATTATCGTGGCCCGCGACATCGCCCACGCCAAGCTGAAGGAGCTTATCGACAACGGCGAGGCGCTGCCGCAGTACGTCAAAGATCACCCGATCTACTACGCGGGCCCGGCTAAAACGCCAGCCGGTTACGCTTCCGGCTCCCTCGGCCCAACCACTGCCGGCCGCATGGACTCTTACGTTGATCTGCTGCAGTCCCACGGCGCGAGCATGGTGATGCTGGCGAAAGGCAACCGCAGCCAGCAGGTGACCGATGCCTGCCATAAACACGGCGGCTTCTACCTTGGAAGCATCGGCGGCCCGGCGGCAGTGCTCGCCCAGCAGAGTATCAAGAGCCTCGAGTGCGTGGCCTATCCGGAACTGGGGATGGAAGCTATCTGGAAAATCGAAGTGGAAGATTTTCCGGCGTTTATCCTCGTCGATGATAAAGGCAACGACTTCTTCCAGCAGATCCAGAATAAGCAGTGCGCGGGCTGTAAACAGCACGGCTAACGCTATCCTCTGACGCTGATATCAGGCCGTCGCCGTTTGGGCGACGGCTTTTTTATGTCCGCGTTTCCCCAGCTTGAATTCACTTCGCACCAGGCTATGCTCAACTACAAGCCCTCCGTTTTTTGCTGAAAAATAACAATAATTCTTATCTCAGGTGCCTCAATGAACAGGATGAGCATCGTTATCCTCTGGGCGCTGGCGCTGCTGGTGCTCCAGCCGGCGCTGGCCGCCGAACCGCGACAGCAGCCAACCGCGCGCGAGCAGGCACGCACGGTCACGATTTTCCACCAACCTGTCGTCATGTTGCAGGCCACCTTTGGCCAGACCACGCCCGAAGAGCGCGTTTTGCGCACCCGTAGCGCCCTGCGCGCCTTCACCGAAGATGATATTCGCCAGCCGCTGCGGGTCGTGCCGGTTATCCGCTATGGTCAGCCAGGCAGACTGTTGCTGATGAACGGCAAACCGGTGCTGCTGCTGAGCCAGGCGGATCTCGACGAGGGCGATGATTTAACCCTCGACCAGGCAGCCCAGCGGGTGCTGGCGCGTATGGAAGCCCAGCGCACCAGCCTCCAGGAGCAGTTCAACAACCGCTATCTGTTCATCTCCGCCGGTAAAGCCCTGGCCGGGGCGCTGCTGCTGGCGCTGTTTTACTACGGCGCCTTCCGCGCCTGGCGGCGGGTGCGACGTTTTTTCCTGCTGCGGATCCTCGAAAAACGTAGCGCCATACCGCAGCACTGGCGGCGCTATCTCGGCAATATTGAAGTTCGACTCTATGCTGTGCTGGTCATCCTTCTCGGCATGCTGGCCTGTTATCTCTGGCTGAGCTGGGCCTTCAGCCTGTTTCCCTGGACGCGGGTGTGGAGCGAATCGCTGGGCGACTGGTCGCTGGGGGTGATCCGCCACCTCTCTCTGTCGATTGTCGCCTCCCTGCCGGGGCTGATGATCGTGGTGCTTATTTTCCTTCTCACCTGGCTTATCATTCGCCTGGTGAAGGTGGTTCTCGACCAGGTCGCCGCCGGCCGCATTCAGATTCCCGGCATTCATCCGGAGACCGTTAGCGCCACCCGTCGGCTTATCTCGGTGGTCATCTGGTTGTTTGCCCTCTCCGCCGCCTACCCGTTCCTTCCCGGCGCCAACTCTCTCGCCTTCAAAGGCATTAGCCTGTTCTTCGGCCTGATGCTCACCCTCGGGTCAACCGGAGTGATGACCCATGCGATGAGCGGCCTGGTGCTGATCTACTCTCGGGCGCTGCGCAAAGGCGACTGGATCCGCCTCGCCGATAATGAGGGTCAGGTCAGCGAGATTGGCGTGCTGGCGACCAAAATTCTCACCCGCGAAAATTACATCGTTACCGTCCCGAACGCGGTGGTGGTGAGCGGGAAAATTATTAATCTCAGCGCCGAAAGCGCCGACGGTGGAGTCAACCTCACCACCAGCGTCACCATCGGCTACGATACGCCGTGGCGTCAGGTCCATGCGCTGCTGGAGCTGGCGGCGAGACGCACCCCGGGGATCGATCAGCAAATTGCGCCGGTGGTGCGTAAGCTGGGATTGCTTGACTGGTACACCTCGTATGAGCTGCAGGTGCGCTTACTCCCCACAACCAAGCTGCCGGATGGCCGCAACGCATTGCATAGCAGCATTATTGATGTGTTTAACGAATTCGGCGTGCAGATTATGTCGCCGAACTTTGTGATGCAGCCAAAGGCGGCGGTAGTGGTGCCGCAGGAAGCCTGGTACGCCGCCCCGGCCGTCGCGCCGCAGGAGCCGGAGAAATAAAGGTTAACGTAGCGGCATTTCTGCCGGGTGGCGGCTGCGCCTTACCCGGCCAGGGGTTCGTGCGGCCTGTCACTCATTTACCCACTTGCGCGACTGAAACTGCCGGTGCTGGCGGCCTCAAAATCGCTGAGACGTTCCCGGAAGGCCGGGGCAGCCCGCATGGATGCGGGCTGAGGGCCGTGTTTTGCAGGGACGCTGCCTCGGCCCGACCCGCAGCCTGCAGGGATAAGTCGAAGGTACCGCGCAGCGGCGATTTTGCTGGCCGGAGCCCGGGGGTACAGGGGGCGGCGGCGACTGGCCGCCCCCTGTGCGCTCCCTGCGCCATACGAAACATAACGCAGAAGATCAACCGGGAGCGCAATCTGCCCGGAATTAACATAGAAGTTGTAGCCCTGCCAAACGTTGTGGTCCTGCCAAACATAGTGCGAACAGGGACATTTCCGGTTGTGCCGCCATTTCGCCGGGTGGCGGCAGCTCCTTACCCGGCCAGGGGTTCGTGAGGCCTGTCACTCATTTACCCATTTGCGCGACTGAAACTGCCGGTGCTGGCGGCCTCAAAATCGCTGAGACGTTCCCGGAAGGCCGGGGCAGCCCGCATGGATGCGGGCTGAGGGCCGTGTTTTGCAGGGACGCTGCCTCGGCCCGACCCGCAGCCTGCAGGGATAAGTCGAAGGGACCGCGCAGCGGCGATTTTGCTGGCCGGAGCCCGGGGGTACAGGGGGCGGCGGCGACTGGCCGCCCCCTGTGCGCTCCCTGCGCCATAAGTGACATAACGCAGAAGATCAACCGGGAGCGCAATCTGCCCGGAATTAACATAGAAGTTGTAGCCCTGCCAAACGTTGTGGTCCTGCCACACATAGTGCGAACAGGGACATTTCCGGTTGTGCCGTTATTTCGCCGGGTGGCGGCTGCGCCTTACCCGGCCTACGGGGTCTACAGGCGATCTTCGCTTCCCAGGCCCGGCAAGCGCTGTGCCGGAGGGCAATCTATCGGCGCCTTACCCGGCCTACAACGACTGCCGGGCAATCCGACTCGGACGACGACTCAACCCTGCGCGGCGTCGATGTCGTCAAACACCTGCTGCGCCAGATGCATCGTGGCATTGGCCGCCGGCAGCCCGCAGTACAGCGCAGAGTGCATGATCAGCTCTTTCAGCTCATCGCGGGTCACCCCGTTGTTAAACGACGCGCGCAGATGCATCTTCAGCTCCGCCTCGCGATTGAGAGCGATCAGCATGGCAATAGTGATCATGCTGCGGGTATGGTGATCGAGCCCCGGACGCGTCCAGGTCTCGCCCCAGGCATAGCGGGTAATAAAGTCCTGAAACTCATCATTCAACGGCGTCAGATGCTGCAGCGTACGGTCGACGTGGGCGTCGCCCAATACTTTGCGCCGTACCGCCATCCCGTCCTGATAGCGCTGTTTATCATCCATGGCGTTCCCCCTGGAAAAAGCTCAGCAGCGCCGAAGTAAAGCTTTTCGGCGCCTCAATGTTAGACAGATGCGATGCCGCCAGAACAACCACCTCGGAGGCGGGGATCTGCTGCTGCAGGAAATGAGCGTCACCGACCGTGGTGACAGGGTCACTTTCCCCAGCGATGATTAGCGTCGGCAGCGGGATCTGCCCCACTTCGCCCCGCAGGTCGGCGGCGGCCAGCGCCTCACAGCAGGCGGCATAGCCTTCAGCATCGGTATGGGTCAGCTGGTGACAAAGCGCCTCGACCACCTCCGGCGCCTTCTGGCGAAACGCGTGGGTAAACCAGCGGTCTGCCGCTCCGGCGGCCACCACCGCCATCCCCTCCTGACGTACGGCCCGCGCCCGCGACAGCCAGCTGGCCTGATCGCCAATGCGCGCCGCGGTGTTGGCGACCGCCAGACCATGAAAACGCTCCGGCGCAAAGCGTCCCAGCCACAGGCCGGTCAGACCGCCCATCGAGATCCCGCAGAACCAGGCGCGGTCGATATTCAGGTGATCGAGCAGCGCAATCACATCCTCCCCCAACTGGGCGAGGGTCACTTTGCCATTTTTTGTCGTTTTACCGTGGCCGTGCGTGTCGTAGCGCAGCACCCGGAAATGGGCGGTTAACGCCTCGATCTGCGGCTGCCACATCGCCCGGGTGGTGCCCAGCGAATTGGAGAGGACGATAACCGGCGCGCCATCCGGCCCGTCGAGTTGATAATCAAGATTCATCACGTTGCTCCTGATAACGCGCCAGCACCTGGCGCACAAAGCGTTCGGCGCTGCCGGTCGCCGTTGCCGGGTCCAGCAGCGTGGTTAAGCGTTCACGAGAGAGATACTGACTGACCTGTGGGTCAGCCGCGAGCAGATCGACCAGCGGGTAGTGACGGTCCAGCGCCTGGCGGCACAGCGCTTCGATGTGATGATGCGCCTCGGCTTTGCCAATGAATTCCGCCAGCGCCAGAGTCACCGCCTCAGCCATAATCAGCCCGTGGGTGATATCGAGATCGGCGCGCATTTTCTGCGGGAAAACCTGCATGTCGCGCACCAGCGCCTCGCTTTGCGCCAACGCCCCGCCCACCAGGGTAATTAGCTCCGGCAGGGTCTCCCACTCCGCCTGCCAGCCGCCCAGCGCCCGCTCATGCTGCTGGAGTTGGCTGGCGTAGAGCGTCGCCATCAGCCCCGGCGTACGCTGGGCGGCGGTCAGGATCGCCGCGCAGGCCACCGGATTGCGCTTATGCGGCATCGTCGACGAACCGCCGCGACCTTCCGCCACCGGCTCGCCCACCTCAGCCACTTCGGTCTGCATCAGCAGGGAAAAGTCGTTAGCGAATTTCCCCAGCGTGCCGCAGACGCCGGCGAACCAGGCGCCCGCCTCCAGCAGCCGATCGCGCTGGCTGTGCCACGGAGTATCCGGCAGCGACAGCCCGAGGATCTGCGCCAGCGCCAGGCCAACCGCCGGCCCTTTCTCTTTTAGCGCGTCCAGAGTGCCCGCGGCGCCGCCAAACTGCAGCGCCAGCAGCCGCGGACGCATCTCGCGCAGCCGCTGCTGCCAGCGCAGGAGCGCGTCGAGGGTGCCCGCCAGCTTCAGGCCAAAGGTCACCGGCAGCGCGTGCTGCATCCAGGTCCGGCCCGGCATCACGGTATCGCGATAACGATCCGCCTGGAGAGCCAGGGCCGCCAACAGCTGCTCAAGCAGAGTCTCAGCGGCATCCAGCGCCCCGCGCAGCTGGAGCACCAGTCCGGTGTCGATGGCGTCCTGGCTGGTAGCGCCCCAGTGAACGTAGCGCGCAGCCTCAGGATCTTGCGCTTTTACCTGCGCCGTCAGCTGTTTCACCAGCGGGATGGCCAGATTACCGGCTCCCACCGCCGCCTCGCCCAGCGCGGCAAAATCGATGGCCTCGTGGCGGCAGGCCGCCACAATTGGCCCGACCGCTTCCGGCGGCACCATCCCGCAGGCGGCCTGCGCTTGCGCCAGCGCCGCTTCAAAATCCAGCATGCCCTGCACCCGCTGCGCGTCGCTGAACCAGTCGGTTAGCGGACTGCTGCGCAGCATCGGGGTCAACAAACTCATTCTGGCTCCTTAAACACGTTCAATAATCAGGGCGATCCCCTGTCCGACGCCGATGCACATGGTGCACAGGGCGTAACGACCGCCGGTCCGTTTCAGCTGATAAGCCGCGGTCATCGCCAGCCGGCCGCCGGAGGCGCCGAGCGGGTGGCCCAGCGCAATCGCCCCGCCGTTAGGGTTCACGTGGGCGGCATCGTCCGGTAAGCCTAAATCGCGGGTCACCGCCAGCGCCTGCGCGGCGAAGGCTTCATTCAGCTCAATGACATCCATCTGGCCTAATGTCAGGCCGGTCTGCGCCAGCACCTTGCGCACCGCCGGCGCCGGGCCAAACCCCATGATCCGCGGCGCAACGCCCGCCGTCGCCACGCCGACCACCCGGGCCAGCGGCTGAAGATCGTTAGCCGACAGCGCCGTCTCGCTGGCCATCAACAGCGCGCAGGCGCCGTCGTTAACCCCGGAGGCGTTACCGGCGGTAACGCTGCCGTCGGCGCGCACCACGCCGCGCAGTTTAGCCAGCGCCTCCAGCGAGGTGCTGCGCGGGTGCTCATCGCGGCTAAACAGCAGCGGCTCGCCTTTGCGCTGCGGCACCTGGACGGCGATCAGCTCATCGGCGAAACGCCCCGCCTCTTGCGCCGCGGCGGTACGCAACTGACTGCGTAAGGCGAACGCGTCCTGATCGGCACGGGAGATGGCAAACTCATCGGCGACGTTTTCCGCCGTCTCCGGCATGGAATGCACGCCGTACAGGGCTTTCATCTGCGGGTTAATAAAGCGCCAGCCGATGGTGGTATCCTCCATCTGCATGCTGCGGCTAAAGGCGCTCTCCGCTTTCCCCATCACAAACGGCGCGCGGGACATGCTCTCCACCCCGCCGGCGATCATCAGCTGCGTCTCCCCGCTTTTAATCGCCCGCGCCGCGACGCCGATCGCGTCAAGGCTGGAACCGCACAGGCGGTTGATGGTGCTCCCGGGCACGCTCTCCGGCAGGCCGGCCAGCAGCAGCGCCATCCGCGCCACGTTGCGGTTGTCTTCCCCGGCCTGGTTGGCGCAGCCAAAGATCACATCGTCAATGCGCGAGGGATCCAGTCCCGGGTTCCGCGCCAGCAGCGCTTTCAGCGGCAGCGCCGCCAGGTCGTCAGCGCGCATCGTCGCCAGGGCACCGCCGAAACGGCCAAAGGGTGTACGCACCGCATCACAGATAAATGCCTGATTCATCATAGGTTCCTTACGCGCTTTCCGCCAGTTGTTGAAAGGTCAGCGCCACCGGAGTGATGCGCTGCAGCTCTTCAAAAGAGAGGCCGTTAAAGATTTCCCGCACCACCGGGCCGCGGTCGGTGATGTCGATCACCGCCAGGTCGGTATAGATCCGGCTGACGCAGCCGACGCCGGTCAGCGGGTAGCTGCACTGCGCCACCAGCTTGCACTCGCCGTCACGGGTCAGGTGGTCCATCATCACAAATACCTGGCGGGCGCCGATGGCCAGATCCATCGCCCCGCCAACGGCCGGGATCGCATCCGGCGCACCGGTGCTCCAGTTGGCGAGGTCGCCGCTGGCGGAAACCTGATAGGCCCCCAGCACGCAGATATCGAGATGGCCGCCGCGCATCATGGCGAAGGAGTCGCCGTGGTGGAAATAGCAGCCCCCCTGCAGGAGGGTGACATACTCTTTACCGGCATTGATCAGCTCGGGATCTTCTTCCCCGGGCTGCGGTTTCGGCCCCATCCCCAGCAGGCCGTTTTCGCTGTGCAGGAACACCTCTTTGTCAGCGGGCAGGTAATTGGCAATCCGGGTCGGCAGGCCGATGCCGAGGTTGACGTAAGCACCTTCGGGAATATCGCGGGCCACGCGCTGGGCCATTTCGTCACGGGTCAGTTTTTGCATGTCGGGCTCCTCAGGCGCGTTGTGCGGCAGTCAGGTTTTCCAGCGAGAAGACGCGCTGGACGAAAATGCCGGGGGTGATGATGTTTTCCGGATCGAGGTCGCCCAGCGCCACCAGCTGCGAGACCTCTACGATGGTGGTTTTCGCCGCTGTCGCCATGATCGGGCCAAAGTTGCGCGCCGCCTTGCGATAGACCAGGTTGCCCCAGCGGTCGCCCTGGTGGGCTTTAATCAGCGCGAAATCGGCTTTGATCGGGTACTCCAGCACGTAGTGGCGACCGTCGATTTCCCGTGTCTCCTTGCCTTCCGCCAGCGGCGTGCCGTAGCCGGTGGGGGTAAACACCGCCCCCAGCCCGGCGCCGGCCGCCTGGATCCGCGCCGCGAGGTTGCCCTGCGGCACCAGCTCCAGCTCCACTTTGCCGCGACGGTAGAGATCATCGAAAATCTGCGAATCCACCTGGCGCGGAAAGGAGCAGATCATTTTGCGCACCCGGCCCGCCTTGAGCAGCGCGGCGAGACCCACTTCCCCGTTGCCGGCGTTGTTATTTATGATGGTCAGGTCGCGAGCGCCCTGGTCAATCAGGGCGTCAATCAGAAAGGTCGGCTGGCCGGCGGGGCCAAAGCCGCCGATCATAATAGTCGCCCCATCGTGGATCCCGGCGATGGCCTCGCTCAGCGTCGATACGCTTTTATCAATCATCAGGTCGCTCCAGTGATGTGCGGTAATCGCACTTTTATTCGTTGTTCGCACAAAATGTGACCCGCTTAACGATGTCGGTCAAGGGCGATAATCGAAATATGGTGCGATAATCGAACATCGGTTATCTTTAGCGAAAGAATGTGATCGATGGCAAATATGGGGAACAGAAATGGACAAGCATCCAGACGATTTACTGACCGGCGACGGCGATCCGTTTAAAGGCGATCCTAACTTTATGGCCTCCCTGGCGCGGGGTCTGGAGGTGATTCAGGCGTTCACGCCGCAGCGGCCCCTGCTGTCTATCTCACAGATCAGTCAGAAGACCGGCATCCCGCGCGCCGCGGTGCGCCGCTGCCTGTATACCCTGAGCAAGCTGGGGTTCGTGTATGCCGAAGACGGTAAGAATTTCCAGCTGCGGCCGCGGATCCTGGCGCTGGGCCACGCCTGGCTGGCCTCGACGCCGCTGGCGCGTTCGGCGCAGCCGGTGCTGCGGCATCTGAGCGAAATGCTCAATGAGTCCTGCTCCATCGCCACCCTCGACGGCGACGATATCCTGTATATCGCCCGCGCCTCCAGCTCGCGGATTATGACCATCGACCTGGATATCGGCAGTCGCCTTCCGGCGTGGGCGACCTCGATGGGCCGGGTGCTGCTGAGCCATCAGCCGGAGGAGAAGCTCAACGATATGCTGGCCCGGGTGACCATGATCCGCTATACCCCACAGACGGTGGATTCGGTGGCGAAGCTGCGCGCCGAACTGAAACGGGTGCATCAGCAGGGGTATGCCCTCAACGATCAGGAGCTGGAGATGGGGCTGCGCTCCCTCGCGGTCCCGCTGTTTAACGCTCAGGGGCAGGTCCAGGCGGCGCTCAACGTCGGGGTGCATGCGGGCCAGATGACGGCCCGCGAGATGATCGAGCGCGTGCTGCCGGAGCTGCAAAAAGCCGCCCGCGAGCTGACGCTGCTTCTGCGCTAACGACTGCGCTTGGCGTGCTGCTCCCAGGTCTCCTGCTTCGCCTGCGCCGATTTACGCAGCGCGACATAGCAGGCGCCGCTGCCGCCATGATGCGGAAGCGCGGCGCAGAAGGCCTGCACCTCCGGCAGCTCTTCCAGCCAGCGCGCCAGATAGCTGCGGATAATATTGGCGTGGGACTGGTCGTCGCGGCCTTTGCCGTGAACGATCAGCACATTGCGTAACCCCTCTTTCTGCGCCTGCACCATAAAGGCGAAGAGCATCTGCCGGCACTGTTCCACCGGCTGGCGCAGCAGGGAGAGGCTCGCCTGCTGGCTGTATTTCCCCCGCCGCAGCTTATCCAGCACGCCGCTCTGCAGCCCTTCTCGCTTAAACTCCAGCGGCGTGGCGAGCGGCACGATATCGAGATAGCCGGTGGTGAGAAAATTATCCAGCTGCAGGGTATCGACGCGTTGCGGGGCCCGGCTGTTACGCCCGGGATGCCAGTGCACGTCATTATTACGTTTCAGAGGCTGGACATCTTCCATGGCGTCAAGAAACAGGGATTTGTCATCAAGGTTCATGGGCTCTCCTCCAGCGGCTGTCGCCAGCTACTATAGCCGCCTCGCGCTCCCCTCTCAACGCGTTTAGCCGCGTTCGCTGGCAAAGTGAGCGTGACGAACGATTAAGGAAACAATTGTCGGCTCTGGCGGCGGAACAGGGTGATTAACGACGCCGTGAGCGGCGTCTGTCGGGTATCGCGCCGCTGGATCAGATAATAGGTGGCGGTGGGTAACACTTCACGGATGGGGATCATCACCAGTTTGTCGGCCATCAGCGGGTCGTTGCCCAGCTCCACCGGCAGGATGCTGAGAAAATCACTTTTCACCACCAGGCTGATGCAGGATGAGAACGTTTCGCAGACGATCCCCACCTTTGGCTCCCGTCCCAGCTGTTCGAAGCATTCCTGCAGCTGCTTGAAGTAGCTGCCGCGCGGCGTCGGCATGGTCCAGTGGTGATCCATCAATTCTCCCAGCGAGGTGGCCTGCGCCGCCGGATGGCCCGCGCGGGCGAACACCGCGAACGGTTTCTCAAACAGTTTCTCAAAGCTGAACTCATGGTCGTACGGCCCGGGGTAATAGGTATTAATGGTGAAATCCAGCTCCCCCTGGCGCAGCTCATTAATCATCGCCAGCAGTTGACCCTCCATGATCCGTACCTTCACCTGCGGATGCTGCTGATGAAAGCGGCAGATCACCGACGGCATCAGCGACCGGGCGACGCTGGCGCCAAGGCCAATATTAATTTGCCCGGCCTGTTCCCCCTGGCGCTGCAGCAGTTCATCCTGCGCCGCCCGCAGCTCCTCAAGGATCAGGCTCGCATGTTGATAAAAACTTTCGCCATTGTCGGTTAACGCCACCCCCTGGCTGCGGCGGACGAACAGCTGGGCGGAAAGCCCCTCCTCCAGCTCTTTAATCGCTTTGGTCAGCGCCGGCTGCGAGACCGCCAGCGCCCGGCTGGCGCCACGGATACTGCCTTCCCGGGCTACTTCGACGAAGGCGCGAATTTGATGAAATTTAATCTGAAATGCCATGCTTTTAGTGATAACCGTTGCTTATCAGACAGAAGAAAATGACATCTACTGTAATCCATCAGGCTGTGGCAGGTTAAGGTTGTTAAGGCCTGTAGCGCGTCAGTGATAAACAAAAGCTATCACATCGTGAACGCCGTCACATTTTTTACTTATGACAGGATAAGCTATGCCGCAACTTGATGAATACCTCCGCCAACTGGCGCCCTCCATGACCCAATGGCGCCGTGATTTTCACCTGCACGCTGAATCCGGCTGGCTGGAGTTTCGCACCGCCAGTATGGTCGCGGATATTCTTGACGGGCTAGGCTATCAGCTGGCGCTAGGCCGCGACGTCATCGATGCCGACAGCCGGATGGGGCTGCCGGACGAGGAGACCCTGGCCCAGGCTTTCGAACGCGCCCGCGAACAGGGCGCGCCGGAGCGCTGGCTGCCAGCGTTTGAAGGCGGTTTCGCCGGCGTGGTGGCCACGCTCGACACCGGGCGGCCCGGACCAACCCTGGCCTTTCGCGTCGATATGGATGCCCTCGATCTCAACGAACAGCATGACGACAGCCACCGCCCCCATCGCGATCATTTCGCCTCCTGCAACGCCGGCATGATGCACGCCTGCGGCCATGACGGCCATACCGCCATCGGGCTGGGGCTGGCGCATGTGCTCAAGCAGTATGCCGCCCAGCTCAATGGCGTCATTAAACTGATTTTCCAGCCTGCTGAAGAGGGTACCCGCGGCGCCCGCGCGATGGTGGCCGCCGGCGTGGTTGATGACGTGGATTATTTCACGGCGATCCATATCGGGACCGGCGTGCCGGCAGGTACCGTGGTCTGCGGTGGAGACAACTTTATGGCCACCACCAAATTCGACGTGCAGTTCAGCGGCGTGGCCGCCCACGCCGGCGGCAAGCCCGAGGACGGGCGCAACGCGCTGCTGGCCGCCGCCCAGGCCGCCCTTGGCCTGCACGCCATCCCGCCGCACAGCGCCGGCGCCTCGCGGGTCAACGTCGGGGTGATGCAGGCCGGTACCGGGCGCAACGTGGTGCCCTCTTCCGCGCTGTTAAAAGTGGAAACCCGCGGCGAAAGCGAAGCCATTAATCAGTACGTGTTCGAGCGGGCGCAGCACGTCGTCGCCGGGGCTGCGGCGATGTACGAAGCCCGCTACGAACTGCGCATGATGGGCGCGGCGACCGCCAGCGCACCGTCGCCGGCGTGGGTGGACTATCTGCGCGAACAGGCCGCCCGGGTGCCCGGCGTGCAACAGGCGGTGGATCGCATCGCCGCCCCGGCGGGCTCGGAAGACGCCACCCTGATGATGGCCCGGGTCCAGGCGCGCGGCGGCCTCGCCTCGTACATGATTTTCGGCACTGAACTCAGCGCCGGTCACCACAACGAAAAGTTTGACTTCGACGAGAGCGTGATGGCGGTAGCGGTCGAAACCCTGGCGCGCGTCGCGCTTAACTTTCCCTGGCAGCGGGGGGTGTAATGGAAGCCATTTTTCAGTTTGTGGACGAGGTGGTTGAGGCACAACGCGACACTTACTGCGCCATCGCCGACGACATCTGGGACCACCCGGAGACCCGCTTTGAGGAGTTCTGGTCAGCCCAACGGCTGGCCGACGCCCTGGAGGCGGAAGGTTTTCAGCTCACCCGCGATGCTGGCGGGATCCCGAATGCCTTTATCGCCAGCGTCGGTGAGGGCCAACCGGTCATTGCCCTGCTCGGCGAATTTGACGCCCTGGCGGGACTCAGCCAGCAGGCCCACAGCGCGGAACCGACGCCCTTGACGCCGGGAGCCAACGGCCACGGCTGTGGGCACAATCTGCTCGGCACCGCGGCATTCGCCGCGGCGGTCGCCGCCAAAGGCTGGCTGCAGCAGCACGGCGACAGCGGCACTCTGCGCTTCTACGGTTGTCCCGGCGAGGAAGGCGGTTCGGGAAAAACCTTTATGGTGCGCGAAGGGTTGTTTGATGATGTCGATGCGGCGCTGACCTGGCATCCGGAAGCCTGGGCCGGGATGTTCAGCACCCGCACCCTCGCCAACATTCAGGCGGCATGGCGATTTACCGGCACCGCGGCCCACGCCGCTAATTCGCCGCACCTGGGCCGGAGCGCGCTGGATGCCGTCACCCTGATGACCACCGGCAGCAATTTCCTCAATGAACATATCATCGAGAAGGCGCGCGTCCATTACGCCATTACCGATACCGGCGGCGTCTCGCCCAACGTGGTGCAGGCGCAGGCGGAAGTGCTGTATTTGATCCGCGCGCCGGAGATGGCCGACGCTGAGCAAATCTTCGCCCGCATAGAGAAGATTGCCCAGGGGGCCGCGCTGATGACCGAGACCCAGGTCAGCTGCCGCTTTGAAAAAGCCTGCTCCAGCTATCTGCCCAACCGCACGCTTGAGGCGGCGATGTATCAGGCGGTCTGTCATTACGGTACCCCCGCCTGGAGCGACGAGGAACGCGCTTTTGCCGCGGCGATCCGCGCCACTCTCAGCGCCAACGATATTAACAACAGCCTGAACAATATTGCCGGCACCAGTGGCGAGGAAGGCAAAACGTTCGCTCGTCGTCACCGCGACACCTTGCTGATTGATGAGGTGGCGCCCTGGGCGGCCACGGATAACGTCCTCGCCGGATCCACCGACGTCGGCGATGTTAGCTGGAAAGCGCCGGTGGCCCAGTGCTTCAGCCCGTGCTTCGCGGTGGGTACCCCGCTGCACAGCTGGCAGCTGGTGAGCCAGGGCAGAACCTCCATTGCCCATAAAGGGATGTTGCTGGCGGGGAAAGTCCTCGCGGCGACCGCCATCCATTTATTCAGCGACAGCGCCCTGCTGGAGGCCAGCCAGCAAGAGCTCAGGCAGGTACTGGCCGAACGCCCCTATCGTTGCCCGATCCCGGCGGAGGTGAGTCCGTCCGTTTTACGATAACCACTTAGAGGCTACTCCTGGCCAACGCTGACCGGATCGCGGCACGCACCGCCCATAATAACCGCCGGCAGTACGGGAGCAGGCCTGCCCAACACAACAACGACAACAGAGGAATGCCCATGAGTATGTCATCCATACCGTCATCTTCCCCCGGCGGAAAGCGCTATGGCTGGGTAGAGAAGATCGGTAACAAGGTCCCGCACCCGTTTTTGCTGTTTATCTATCTCATCGCCGTGCTGATCGCTGCCACGGCAATCCTCTCCGCCCTCAACGTTGGGGTACAAAACCCAACTGACGGTTCGCGGGTGGTGGTCAAAAACCTGCTCAGCGTGGAAGGATTGCACTGGTTTTTGCCGAACGTGATTAAAAACTTCAGCGGTTTCGCGCCGCTGGGGGCGATCCTCGCCCTGGTTCTGGGCGCCGGCTTTGCCGAGCGGGTGGGCCTGTTACCGGCGTTGATGGTCAAGATGGCCTCGCACGTCAGCGCCCGCTATGCCAGCTATATGGTGCTGTTTATCGCCTTTTTCAGCCATATCTCTTCCGATGCGGCGCTGGTGATTATGCCGCCGCTGGGAGCGCTGATGTTTCTTGCCGTCGGTCGGCATCCTGTCGCTGGTCTGCTGGCGGCGATAGCCGGCGTGGGCTGCGGCTTTACCGCCAATCTACTGATTGTCACCACCGACGTGCTGCTCTCCGGGATCAGCACCGAGGCGGCAAAGTCCATCGATGCCTCTTTGCACGTCAGCGTGATCGACAACTGGTACTTTATGGCGACTTCAGTGATCGTTCTGACGCTCGTCGGCGGACTGATCACCGATAAGCTGGTCGAGCCGCGGCTGGGCCAGTGGCAAGGCAGTCGTGATGAAAAGCTGCAGACGCTGACGCCCGGGGAGCGGTTCGGCCTGCGCATCGCCGGCGTGGCGACGCTGGTATTCGTGGCGGTCATCGCCCTGATGGTGGTCCCCGAAAACGGTATTCTTCGCGATCCGGTTCAGCATACGGTCATGCCCTCGCCGTTTATCAAAGGCATCGTGCCGCTAATTATCTTTTTCTTCTTTGTCGTGTCGCTGGCATACGGCATCGCCACCGGCAAAATTCGCCGCCAGGCCGACCTGCCGCAGTTGATGATTGAGCCGATGAAAGAGATGGCCGGGTTTATCGTGATGGTCTTCCCGCTGGCGCAGTTCGTGGCGATGTTCAACTGGAGCAACATGGGCAAGTTTATGGCCGTCGGTCTGACGGACCTGCTGGAGAGTTCAGGCATGAACGGTGTTCCGGCGTTTGTCGGCCTTGCGCTGCTGTCGGCTTTTCTGTGTATGTTTATCGCCAGCGGCTCGGCCATCTGGTCG
This sequence comes from Klebsiella sp. P1927, assembly GCF_018204675.1. Taxonomy (NCBI): domain Bacteria; kingdom Pseudomonadati; phylum Pseudomonadota; class Gammaproteobacteria; order Enterobacterales; family Enterobacteriaceae; genus Klebsiella; species Klebsiella sp. P1927. Next base: position 2,572,623 of record NZ_CP073377.1, read on the forward strand.
ATTCTGGCGCCGATCTTCGTGCCAATGTTTATGCTGTTGGGCTTTCACCCGGCGTTTGCGCAGATCCTGTTTCGTATCGCTGATTCATCGGTGCTGCCGCTGGCGCCGGTGTCACCGTTTGTGCCGTTGTTTCTCGGCTTTCTACAGCGCTACCGGCCGGATGCCCGCCTCGGCACCTACTACTCGCTGGTGCTCCCTTACCCGCTGATTTTTCTCGCCGTCTGGCTGCTGTTGCTGGTGGGCTGGTATCTGGTGGGACTGCCGATCGGCCCTGGCATCTATCCGCGGCTGTCTTAACCCACCGATGCGCCAGGGACGGCCACCTTAGCTTAACGCGATATCTTCACTTTGAACTTACGGGTCGCTTCCCCGGCTCCGGCGAATATGCCGAAAAGCGCGCGATACCCTCGCTCAAGCAACAGCGACATACCATGAATAACCAGACCGCTGAAGATCAGTACGATTACGCCAGTCAGTATATATTGCATAGCTCCACCTCTGAGTTATTAACCGCGCCGCGCCGACGCGGTAGCACTTTCCCGAGCGCGCACAGCGGCGCGGAGGACCGACGTCGTCAGCTTAAAAGTAGCAAAAACCCTGTCCGGTAACCCGCCAGGATCGATCCAAAAATAAATCATCGTGGCGATCGCAGAATACCTCCACGGCGGATAGCCCGCCGTGCTATCTGGCGATGCGGTTTTACCTTTTGGGAGTATAGTTGACTGCCGTCAGCGCGTGGTATCGTGTGCCTCTCATGTACGATGGTGGATGACAGAAACGATGTTGACCTTGCTGCAGGATAAAATGGATACCCCGCTGGGGCCGTTGTGGGTGCTTTGCGACGAACAGTTTAATTTGCGCGCCGTCGAGTGGGACGAGCACCGCGATCGGATGGAAACGCTGCTCGAGGTACACTATCGCCGGGAAGGCTATCAGCGCGTCGACTGCCGCAATCCCGGCGGTCTCAGCAGTAAGCTGAGCGACTATTTTGCCGGCGATTTAGCCATTATCGAGACTCTGCCTACCGCCACCGCCGGCACCCCTTTTCAGCGCCAGGTCTGGCAGGCGTTACGCGAAATCCCCTGTGGCCAGGTGATGCACTACGGCCAACTGGCCGAGGCGCTCGGTCGTCCCGGCGCCGCGCGCGCGGTGGGCGCCGCCAATGGCGCCAATCCGGTGAGTATCGTGGTGCCCTGCCATCGGGTCATCGGGCGCAACGGCACCATGACCGGCTATGCCGGCGGCGTACAGCGTAAAGAGTGGCTTTTGCGTCACGAGGGCTATCTGTTGCTTTGACTGAAAATGCCTTTTCTGGAATTTTCAGGTAATTTTACAATCAAAAGTGGCGTAATAATCTGTTTTTAATCAAATAGATACACAAGCAATTTGATTTACCCTGCTGATATTACGTGTTTCCGGGCCTGAAGACTTACCTGCTGATCAAAAAGATGTTAAAATTGACCAATATCAATTAAGGCCTGAGCAGACATATGATCCCTGAGAAGCGAATTATTCGACGCATTCAGTCTGGCGGTTGTGCAATCCATTGTCAGGATTGCAGCATTAGCCAGCTCTGCATCCCCTTTACTCTGAACGAGCATGAGCTTGATCAGCTGGATAATATTATCGAGCGGAAAAAGCCTATCCAGAAAGGTCAAACCTTGTTCAAAGCCGGTGATGAGCTGAAGTCGTTGTACGCTATTCGCTCCGGGACCATCAAAAGCTATACCATCACCGAGCAAGGTGATGAGCAGATTACTGGCTTCCATCTGGCGGGCGACCTGGTGGGCTTTGACGCCATCGGCACCGGTCTGCACCCGAGCTTTGCGCAGGCGCTGGAAACCTCAATGGTCTGCGAGATCCCCTTCGAAACCCTTGACGATCTTTCCGGAAAAATGCCCAATCTGCGTCAGCAGATGATGCGCCTGATGAGCGGTGAGATTAAAGGCGACCAGGATATGATCCTGTTGCTTTCCAAAAAGAATGCCGAAGAGCGCCTGGCCGCGTTTATCTATAACCTTTCTCGTCGTTTCGCCCAGCGCGGCTTCTCACCACGTGAGTTCCGGCTGACCATGACCCGCGGCGATATTGGCAACTATCTCGGCCTCACCGTCGAAACCATCAGCCGTCTGCTGGGCCGTTTTCAGAAAAGCGGCATGCTGGCGGTGAAAGGCAAATATATCACTATTGAAAACAGCGATCTGCTGGCCCAGCTGGCCGGACAGGCGCGCAACGTCGCTTAATCTCTGCGCAATACCTGGTCACGATCGGCAATTTTTTCAGATTTGTTGATCTGACCAGGCTCCTCCCCTGTTTCAATTCATCCATATAGGTTATCTTTTTAATAACTGACGGTAGCTGCAGTTGTAAGGAGACCCTGTATGGCGAAGTATCAGAGCATGCTGGTAGTAATCGATCCTAACCAGGACGACCAGCCGGCGCTAAGGCGAGCGGTGTACCTGCACCAACGGATTGGTGGACGCATCAAAGCCTTTTTGCCGATCTATGATTTTTCCTATGAAATGACCACCCTGCTGTCGCCGGACGAGAGGACGGCAATGCGCCAGGGCGTCATTGCCCAACGAACGGCCTGGATCCGCGAGCAGGCGAAATTCTACCTGGAATCGGGCGTGCCGATTGACGTGAAAGTGGTGTGGCACAACCGCCCCTTCGAAGCGATTATTCAGGAGGTGGTCAGTGAGAAACACGATCTGCTGCTGAAGATGGCCCACCAGCACGACAAACTGGAGGCGGTGATCTTTACCCCGACGGACTGGCATCTGCTGCGTAAATGCCCTTGCCCGGTGTGGATGGTCAAAGACCAGCCGTGGCCGGAAGGCGGCAAAGCGCTGGTCGCCGTCAATCTCGCCAGCGAAGAGAATTATCACAACACCCTTAACGAGAAGCTGGTTCGCGAGACGCTGTCGCTGGCGGAAGAAGTCAACCACACTGAAGTGCACCTGATCGGTGCCTACCCGGTGACGCCGATCAATATCGCGATAGAACTGCCGGATTTTGATCCCAGCGTCTACAACGACGCGATCCGCGGCCAGCATCTGCTGGCGATGAAAGCGCTGCGGCAGAAGTTTGGCATCGATGAAAAATTCACCCACGTCGAAAAAGGACTGCCTGAAGAGGTGATCCCGGACCTCGCCGAGCATCTGCAGGCGGGGATCGTGGTGCTGGGAACGGTCGGACGTACCGGCCTGTCGGCGGCGTTCCTCGGCAATACCGCGGAACAGGTCGTCGATCATCTGCGCTGTGACCTGTTGGTGCTGAAACCGGAGGCCTACCAGACGCCGGTGGAACTGGACGACGACGACGACGATTAACCGCTACCACTCATCTTCCCCCGCCTCGCGGGGGATTTTTTTGCTTGCTGCCAGCCAGGCACAAAAAAAGGGCCGTTGGCGGCCCCTGTCACTGTCCAGCGAGAATGGCTTAGTGGATACCCAGACGCCAGGCCAGATCGATCTCTTCTTTCAGCTCCAGCGAGGAGAGCGCCATCAGGTCAGCAAACTCCAGCTCCAGCAGTTTAAGTTTTTTCAGATACTGCGCTGGGGTCATGACGGTGGGGTCGCGGCGTAAGAATTCGATGGCCATCTGCGTTGGGGTTAACTCGGTATCCATAATATCCTCTGTCTGATGTAAGAACCGGAACATTATATCACCTCTTGCCGCTTATTTTATGAACAATTCCAGGCATCTCCCTGCATATAAAAAAGCCGTCTCACAGGAGACGGCTTATAAACAAACGTTGTAAAACAATTATGTTACATTACAGCGCTTTCAGGATCGCATCGACGCTGGCTTTAGCATCGCCAAACAGCATATGAGTGTTCTCTTTAAAGAACAGCGGGTTCTGTACGCCGGCGTAACCGGTGTTCATTGAACGCTTAAAGACCACCACATTCTGCGCTTTCCACACCTCGAGCACCGGCATGCCGGCGATCGGGCTCTTCGGATCGTCCTGCGCCGCCGGGTTGACGGTATCGTTGGCGCCGATCACCAGCACGGTGTCGGTGTCGCTGAAATCGTCGTTGATCTCATCCATCTCCAGCACGATGTCGTAAGGCACTTTGGCTTCCGCCAGCAGGACGTTCATATGCCCCGGGAGGCGCCCGGCCACCGGATGAATACCAAAGCGTACTTTGATACCCCGCGCCCGCAGCTTCTCGGTAATTTCTGCTACCGGATACTGCGCCTGAGCCACCGCCATACCGTAGCCCGGGGTGATGATCACCGAGTGCGAGTTTTTCAGCATCTCCGCCGTCTCTTCGGCGCTAATCTCGCGATGCTCGCCCACTTCTTCATCGCCGCCGCTTGAGGAACCATCGGTGCCGAAGCCCCCGGCGATCACGCTGATAAAGGAGCGGTTCATCGCCTTACACATAATGTAAGAGAGGATGGCGCCGGAAGAGCCCACCAGCGCGCCGGTGACGATCAGCAGGTCATTACTCAGCATAAAGCCCGCCGCCGCCGCCGCCCAGCCCGAGTAGGAGTTGAGCATCGAGACCACCACCGGCATGTCCGCACCGCCGATAGAGGCCACCAGGTGCCAGCCAAAGGCCAGCGCGATCGCGGTCATCACCAGCAGGCACAGGACCTGGGTGCCGGTGCTGTCAGAGCGAACAAAAATCACCATCAGGATGAAGGAAACCACCAGCGCCGCCAGGTTCAGCTTATGGCGATTGGGCAGCATCAGCGGCCTGGAGGAAATTTTGCCGCGCAGTTTACCAAACGCCACCACCGAACCGGTGAAGGTCACCGCGCCGATGAAGATCCCGAGGAACACTTCGGTCAAATGAATATTGACCAGAATTTGCTCCATACCGGTTTCATGCTGCAGGTAGCTGTTGAAACCCACCAGCACCGCTGCCAGACCCACGAAGCTGTGCAGGATAGCCACCAGCTCCGGCATTTCGGTCATCTCGACCTTCTTCGCCAGACGAATACCGATCGCCCCGCCGATCACCATCGCAAGAATAATCCAGCCGACGTTGCCGGCGTCCGGCCCCAGGATGGTAGCGATCAGGGCAATGGCCATCCCGGCGATGCCGAAATAGTTGCCCTGCTGCGACGTTTCGTGTTTCGACAGGCCCGCCAGGCTGAAAATAAACAGGATTGCAGCAACAATGTATGCAGCCGTTACTAATCCACCAGACATGTGCTACCCCTTATCCTTTGCGAAACATTTTCAGCATGCGCTGAGTCACGGTAAAACCACCGAAAATATTAATGCTGGCGATCAGCACCGCGATAAAGCTCAGGAAGCTGACCCAGCCGCCGTGGCCTATCTGCAACAACGCGCCAACCACGATAATGCCCGAAATGGCATTGGTCACCGACATCAGCGGCGTATGCAGCGCATGGGAGACGTTCCACACCACGTAGTAACCCACCACGCAGGCCAGCGCGAAGACGGTGAAATGGCCGAGGAACTCTTTTGGCGCCACGTTGGCCAGCCAGCCGAAGAGAATAATCGCCAGCGCCATCAGCGCATATTTGCGCCACGGCGACGCCGGTTTCACCGCTTCTTTCGGCGCTTCCACTTTTTTCGCCGCGGCCTGCGGCTGAGCGGAGACCTGAATCGGCGGCGCCGGCCAGGTGATTTCACCTTCGCGAACAACGGTCACGCCGCGCACTACCACGTCATCGAAATCGATAACGATATTGCCGTCTTTCTCTTTGCACAGCAGCTTCAGCAGGTTCACCAGGTTGGTGCCGTAGAGCTGGGAGGACTGGGTCGGCAGACGGCCAGGAAGATCGGTGTAACCGATGATTTTCACGCCGTTGGCGGTGGTCACCACTTCGCCCGGTACGGTGTACTCACAGTTGCCGCCGTTTTGCGAGGCCAGATCGACCACCACGCTGCCCGATTTCATGGAGTCGACCATTTCGCGGGTGATCAGCTTCGGCGCCGGTTTGCCCGGGATTAACGCCGTGGTGACAATGATATCGACCTCTTTCGCCTGCGCGGCGAACAGCGCCATTTCAGCCTTAATAAAGGCCTCAGACATCACCTTGGCGTAGCCATCGCCGCTGCCCGCTTCCTCTTTAAAATCCAGCTCGAGGAACTCGGCGCCCATACTCTGCACCTGCTCCTTCACTTCCGGACGGGTATCGAAGGCGCGAACAATAGCGCCCAGGCTGTTGGCGGCGCCAATCGCCGCCAGACCGGCTACCCCGGCGCCAATGACCATCACCTTGGCGGGCGGAACCTTGCCTGCCGCCGTAATCTGCCCGGTAAAGAATCGACCAAATTCATGCGCCGCTTCAACGATAGCGCGGTACCCGGCGATGTTGGCCATTGAGCTGAGCGCATCCAGCGACTGGGCGCGGGAAATACGCGGCACGGAATCCATCGCCATTACGTTGATATTACGGGCCGCCAGTTTTTCCATCAGCTGCGGGTTTTGCGCCGGCCAGATAAAACTAATCAGCGTGGTCCCCGGATTCAGCAGGGCAATTTCATCGTCATTCGGAGCATTGACCTTAAGGATGACATCAGACTGCCATACCTCGTCGCCGGTCACGATTTCAGCTCCTGCCTCGGCAAAGGCCTCATCGTCAAAGCTGGCCAGCTTCCCGGCGCCGCTTTCTACCGCGACGCTAAAGCCGAGTTTGAGCAATTGCTCAACGGTCTTCGGCGTGGCGGCGGCCCGGGTCTCCTGGGCTAGCCTTTCTTGTGGTACACCAATACGCATAGTTTTCCCTTCCATCGGTTTTTGATGATGGTTTACTTTTCTGCCCAACAACGCCAGGACGGCAAAATCTTCCTCGCCATCTTTCGCTGTCTACAAAATGAAACAGTAACAAACTTTTTATAACCTACTGAAAATACCGATTGTGATCTACTGCGATAAAACACAAATTTTGATTTTATTGCTTATTGTCAGCTCAGATGGGTCCGGGCAGCAATATTTACCTGAATTTGCCGCCCAGGCCTGATAATCCGCTTATCCTGCGGTATAAAACGCCATTTATCGCCATTGAGATCATTGTGTTAACATTACATTAACTAATAAAAGTGGTATTGATTATCGTTTTTGCTGGTCAAGCGCCTGTTTTTTCAACATATCGAAAAATGTTATCTTTCCGTAGTATACGATTCGGGCGGCAAGCAAAAATTGACGCAGACAGTCACGGCGATTAAATGCAATAATCAAACGTTTTCAGTCAACAACAACACCAGTATATGGTTTGCGCAAGGCAAAGGATTATTTTTATGAAGCTTAAAAACACCCTCCTGGCGTCTGCTCTCCTGACAACCGCCACGTTGTCTGCCCATGCAGCGACCGAGTTGACCCCGGAGCAGGCGGCTGCGCTGAAGCCCTACGATCGCGTTGTCGTCACCGGCCGGTTTAATGCCATTGGCGATGCGGTACAGGCAGTATCGCGCAAAGCCGACAAAGACGGCGCGGCCTCATTCTATGTTGTCGACACGTCGGACTACGGCAATGGCGGCAACTGGCGCGTCACGGCTGACCTTTATAAAGAAGACGCGCCGAAAGCGGATGCGCCGAAGAATCGCATTATCAACGGCGTGATGGAGTTGCCGAAAGATCAGGCCGTTGAGCTGATGCCTTACGACACCGTCACCGTTCAGGGCTTCTATCGCAGCCAGCCGGAAGTCAACGACGCCATCACCAAAGCGGCGAAAGCAAAAGGCGCCTATGCGTTCTTTATCGTCCGCCAGGTTGACGCCAACCAGGGCGGCAACCAGCGCATTACCGCTTATATCTACAAAAAAGATGCTGAAAAACGCGTGCTGCAGAGCCCGGACGCTATCCCGGCTGACTCTGAAGCTGGCCGCGCAGCGCTGGCCAAAGGCGGCGAAGCGGCGAAGAACGTTGAAATTCCGGGCGTTGCCACCACCGCCGCGGTGGGTTCGGGTACCGGCGTTGGGCGTTTCTTTGAGACTCAGTCTTCGAAAGGTGGACGTTACACTGTCACTCTGCCGAACGGCACTAAGGTCGAAGAAGTGAACAAAGTGACTGCGGCGCAAATGGTGCCGTTCGATAACATCCAGTTCACCGGCAACTACGGCAACATGACCGAAATCTCCTATCAGACGGCGAAACGCGCGGCGAAGAAAGGGGCGAAGTACTACCACATCACCCGCCAGTGGCAGGAACGCGGCGGCAACATCACCATCAGCGCCGATTTGTACAAATAATCGCTGCTGGCTGGCTAAAAAGGCGGCGCATTGCCGCCTTTTCATTTTTTTTCATCCCCCGCCATTGCATGGCCCCCGGACACTCCGTAAAATCCCGCGCCTTAGCGCAATCCTCCATTTTTATGCGATTTCGCAAAATAAATATTCTGGAACAGCCATTTTCACCTCGGGAATGCAATGGAAAAGAAACTGGGCCTGAGCGCCCTGACCGCCCTGGTCCTTAGCTCAATGCTCGGCGCTGGCGTATTCAGTTTGCCGCAAAATATGGCTGCCGTGGCCAGCCCCTCCGCTCTGCTCATTGGCTGGGCCATCACCGGCGTCGGGATCCTGTTTCTCGCTTTCGCCATGCTGCTGTTGACCCGTATTCGTCCCGACCTCGACGGCGGGATCTTCACCTACGCTCGCGAAGGATTCGGCGAACTGATCGGCTTCTGCTCCGCCTGGGGATACTGGCTGTGCGCGGTGATCGCCAACGTCTCCTATCTGGTTATCGTCTTTTCGGCGCTCAGTTTTTTCACCGATACCCCTGAGCTGCGCCTGTTTGGCGATGGTAATACCTGGCAGTCTATCGTTGGCGCGTCGGTTCTGCTGTGGGTCGTCCACTTTCTGGTCCTGCGCGGTGTCCAGACGGCAGCGGGGATTAACCTGGTGGCCACCCTCGCCAAGCTTCTGCCGCTGGGCGCCTTTGTCGCGCTCGCCGCCCTGGCCTTTCAGCTGGATACGTTCCGCCTCGATTTTAGCGGCCTGGCGCTGGGCGTGCCGGTATGGGAGCAGGTCAAAAACACCATGCTGATCACCCTGTGGGTGTTTATCGGCGTGGAGGGGGCGGTAGTCGTGTCCGCGCGGGCGCGACACAAGCGCGACGTTGGCCGCGCGACGCTGCTGGCGGTGCTGTCGGCCCTCGCGGTGTATCTGCTGGTCACCCTGCTGTCGCTGGGCGTTGTGCCGCGCAGCGAACTGGCCGAAATGCGCAACCCGTCGATGGCGGGACTGATGGTCAGGCTGATGGGGTCATGGGGGGAGATCGTCATTGCCGCCGGGCTGATCGTGTCGGTGTGCGGCGCTTATCTCAGCTGGACCATCATGGCCGCGGAGGTGCCTTTCCTCGCCGCCACTCATAAAGCCTTCCTGCGCCTGTTTGCCCGTCAGAATAGCAACAACGCCCCCTCCGCCTCATTGTGGTTGACCAATATCAGCGTTCAGGTATCGCTGGTGCTGATCTGGCTGACCGGATCGGACTACGGCACGCTGCTGACCATTGCCTCTGAGATGATTCTCGTGCCCTATCTGCTGGTCGGCGCCTTTCTGCTGAAAATCGCCACTCGCCCGCTGCATAAAGCGGTGGCTATCGGCGCCTGTATTTATGGCATATGGTTATTATACGCGTCGGGGCCTGTGCATTTGCTGTTGTCGGTGGTACTTTACGCTCCGGGTCTTCTGGTCTTTTTGTACGCCCGACGTACGCACCAGCACGATCGTTCGCTCAAACGCCGCGAAGTGGCGCTAATTGGTTTATTGCTGGTTGCCGCTGTGCCGGCAACGTGGATGCTGGTGGGGTAAGCGGTCGCCCTGCCGCAGAACGCATAGGAGATACCCATGGCTGAACAACAGCCCCGCCCGATTCTGATCACAGGAGCAGGCCGCCGCATCGGCCTCGCTCTGGCACACCATTTTCTGCAGCAGCGCCAGCCGGTCATCGTCAGCTATCGTACGCCCTATCCGGCGATTGACGGCCTGCGCGAAGCGGGCGCGCTCTGCCTGCAGGCCGATTTTAGCAGCGATGACGGCATTCTGACCTTCGCTGAAGCGGTCAAATCACACACCAACGGTCTGCGCGCCATCATCCATAACGCCAGCGACTGGATGGCGGAAAAGCCGGGCGTCCCGCTGAGCGCCGTCATCAACCGCATGATGCAGATCCACGTCCACGCCCCCTATCTGCTCAACCATGCGCTGGAGGCGTTGCTGCGCGGCCACGGCCATGCCGCCAGCGACATTATCCATATCACCGATTACGTGGTGGAGCGCGGGAGCGACAAACATATCGCCTATGCCGCCAGCAAAGCCGCCCTGGATAACATGACCCGCTCCTTCGCTCGCAAGCTGGCGCCAGAGGTTAAGGTCAACGCCATCGCGCCGTCGCTAATCATGTTTAATGAGGGTGACGACGAGGCCTATCGTCAGCAGGCGCTGGATAAATCGCTGATGAAAATCGCCCCTGGCGAAAAAGAGATTAGCGATCTCATCGATTACCTGTTTACCAGCCGCTACGTTACCGGCCGCTCATTCGCTGTCGACGGCGGCCGCCCGCTGCGCTAGTGGAAACGGCTCCAGCCGAGGATTAACAGCCAGGCGCACAGCCCCCAGCATCCCACTGCGCCTGCCAGCGCCAACGGCAGGCGCATAATCCCGGTGAAATACCACAGTGACAGCAGATAGATAAAATAGGGAAGAATCGACCACATGCCGAATACGATGGTCGCGCGCAGGGCTTCGATCCCCCGCTCGCTGGCGACAATATAATGGGCGATGAGCGCAAAGGTGGGAAACAGCGGGACCAGGCCAGCGATAGCGTAGTTTTTGGTTTTCGCCAGCACGCCAATCAGCACCACCACCAGCGCTCCCAGCAGCCCTTTGATTAACAGCCCCATGCCCGTATGCCTTAACAGTGAATCAATAAGTTAGGGCAGCATAGCGGATTTAACGCTGTTTATAAAAGAGTAATGGCGGGTAAAATAAGTGCGGTGTATGTTACTTCTTTTACTGATGTGCAATAGACATGAATAAAATCGTTTTTGTTGAGGATGACCCTGAGGTAGGCACGCTGATCGCCGCCTATCTCGGCAAGCATGATATGGATGTGGTGGTCGAGCCTCGCGGCGACCGCGCTGAGGAGGTGATCGCGCGGGAGAAACCGGATCTGGTGCTGCTGGACATTATGCTGCCCGGCAAGGACGGAATGACGCTCTGTCGCGATCTGCGCGGGCAATGGCAAGGGCCGATTGTCCTGCTGACTTCGCTCGACAGCGATATGAACCATATCCTCTCCCTGGAGATGGGCGCCAGCGATTATATTCTGAAAACCACCCCGCCAGCGGTCCTGCTGGCGCGACTGCGTCTGCATTTGCGCCAGCATATTGCTCCGGCAGGCGCCGGATCCGCCTCCTCAACGCTCACGCCACATAAAACCATCTCCTTCGGCTCGCTGACCATTGACCCGGTCAACCGCCAGGTGCTGCTTGGCGGAGAAAACGTCGCCCTGTCGACCGCCGATTTCGATCTGCTGTGGGAGTTGGCCACCCACGCCGGGCAGATTATGGACCGCGACGCACTGCTGAAAAATTTACGCGGCGTTACCTATGACGGGATGGATCGCAGCGTCGACGTGGCTATCTCCCGCCTGCGCAAAAAACTGCTCGACAACGCCACGGAGCCCTATCGTATTAAGACCGTTCGCAACAAAGGCTACCTGTTCGCCCCTCACGCCTGGGATAACTAAGCAGCCCTTCTGCGGCCCTGCGAGGGGCCCGCTCATCGCGCGCTCGCCGGCGGCAAAGTTATCACGTTTGCTGCCTGCTGCGTTCGTCCCTGGCGCGCACATTCATCACCGGAACTTGTCATATTGATTAAATCAATAGAATTAGCCGTACAGAACCCCATCACATAACTCCTCAATATGATTGTGCTCAAGGACTTACCGCTGTCAGAGTGGCATAAAGCCTGAAAACACAGGACTTTTGCATGATGAAATACGTTGTACTTTTGGCACTCTCACTGTTCACTTCTCTCTCTGGCTGGGCTTTTTCCCTCGACAACGCCGATATTCGACTCCTCTGTCCGCAGCGCGGGCAAATCGAGGTGATCCTTCATCGCTATGAACATACCCAGCAATCCTGGGGGCAGCATCACTTTGAAACCGGCGGCGGCCACGTTCGCCAGGGGCCGCTGCTGGTGATCCCGTTTGCCAACCTCGATCAGATGATTTACCACCAGACCACCGGCGAGTTTGCTTACTGGTATGCCGAAACGGAAAAACTGGTGCGCTGTCGGCTGCTGAGTCTGACGACCACCTATCCGGTAGACATTCCTTATTATCGTGAGTAGCGTATCCATCGACGCACAAAATACGATTGCCCTGCTCCCACCGAGGGTGAAGAAATCACCGCATCGAGTGACACTGTCACCTTTTCACCGTTCTGTCTCCAGGCTGGCTATTGTCAGGGGGCATAAACCCTGCTTTGATAGCGTATCGATGATTTCCCCGCGCCTCGCCCGGGGATATCGATAACATTGACTCCCCGACGCGCAGAAGATGCCCCTGGGGCGCCAGACAGGTTTCTCTTGAATACGCGGTAATGTAATGAAAAAGCTGTTCGTGCAGTTCTATCTTCTGCTCTTCGTCTGCTTTCTGGTGATGACCATGCTGGTCGGTCTGGTCTATAAATTTACCGCGGAGCGCGCCGGACGGCAGTCGCTTGACGATTTGATGAAAAGCTCGCTGTATCTGATGCGCAGCGAGCTGCGGGAGATACCGCCGCGCGACTGGAGCAAGACCCTTAAAGAGCTGGACCTGAATTTATCGTTTGATCTGCACATCGAGCCGATCAGCAAATTTAAGCTGTCGGAAAGCTCGATGCAGCACCTGCGCGCCGGCGATATCGTCGCCCTCGACGATCAGTACACCTTTATTCAGCGCATTCCCCGCAGCCACTATGTGCTGTCGGTGGGCCCGGTGCCCTATCTCTATTTTCTGCATGAGATGCGCCTGCTGGACGTGGCGCTAATGGCGTTTATTGCTATCTCTCTGGCCTTTCCGGTGTTTATCTGGATGCGCCCGCACTGGCAGGACATGCTGCGCATTGAGACGGCCGCCCAGCGCTTTGGCGAAGGTCACCTCAGCGAGCGCATTCACTTCGACAGTATGTCCAGCTTCGAGCGGCTCGGGGTGGCCTTTAACCAAATGGCCGATAACATTAATGCGCTTATTGCCAGCAAAAAGCAGCTGATTGACGGCATCGCCCATGAACTCAGGACACCGCTGGTACGCCTGCGCTACCGTCTGGAGATGAGCGAGAATCTCACCGAGGCGGAATCGCAGGCGCTGAACCGCGATATCGGTCAGCTGGAGGCGCTGATTGAAGAGCTCCTGACCTACGCCCGCCTCGACCGCCCGCAGACGGAGCTCAGCCTGACGACTCCCGATTTTCCCGCCTGGATCAGCGATCACGTCGAGGATATCCAGATGGTTAACCCACAGCGCGAGGTCGCCCTGGCGACGCTGACCCACGGTAACTACGGCGCGCTGGATATGCGACTGATGGAGCGGGTGCTGGATAATTTGGTCAATAACGCCCTGCGCTACAGCAGCCAGCGGGTGGCGGTCAGCCTGACGCTGCAGGGTTCGCGCGCTTCGTTGCTGGTTGAGGATGACGGCCCGGGAATCGCCCCCGAGGAGCGCGAGCGGGTGTTTGAGCCTTTTGTCCGCCTTGACCCCAGCCGGGACCGGGCGACAGGAGGCTGCGGCCTCGGCCTGGCGATTGTCCACAGTATCGCCCAGGCGATGGGCGGCGAGGTGCGCTGCGAGGCCAGCCCTCTCGGCGGCGCCCGCTTCTGCTTTAGCTGGCCGGTCTATCATCAGCTGCCTGATTTCACCTCTGCCTGAATAAAACTTGCGCAGAAGCCGCGGGCTGGGTATGCTGCAAAAATCTAATAGTATGTTGTAACTAAGGTGGTAATAATGGCCAGCTACGACCTCGTTGAACGTCTGAATAATACCTTTCGCCAGATCGAGCTGGAGCTGCAGGCGCTCCAGCAGGCGTTAAGTGACTGCCGTCTGCTGGCGGGCCGGGTATTTGAACTGCCGGCGATCGGTAAGGATGCCGAGCACGATCCGATGGCCACTATTCCGGTGGTGCAGCACATCGGCAAGACGGCCCTGGCGCGCGCCCTGCGCCACTACAGCCATCTGTTTATCCAGCAGCAATCGGAAAACCGCAGCAGCAAGGCCGCCGTACGCCTGCCGGGGGCTATCTGCCTGCAGGTTACCGCCGCGGAGCAGCAGGATCTGCTGGCGCGTATTCAGCATATCAATGCCCTGAAGGCCACCTTCGAGAAGATCGTCACCGTCGACTCCGGCCTGCCCCCCACCGCCCGTTTTGAGTGGGTACACCGTCATTTGCCGGGGTTGATCACCCTAAGCGCCTACCGCACGCTGACGCCCCTCGTCGACCCGAGCACCATCCGCTTCGGCTGGGCCAATAAGCACGTCATCAAGAATCTGACCCGCGACCAGGTGTTGATGATGCTGGAGAAAAGCCTGCAAGCGCCGCGGGCGGTGCCGCCGTGGACCCGGGAGCAGTGGCAGAGCAAACTGGAAAGGGAGTATCAGGATATCGCCGCCCTGCCGCAGCGGGCGCGGCTGAAAATAAAACGACCGGTGAAAGTCCAGCCGATCGCCCGCGTCTGGTACGCCGGCGAGCAGAAACAGGTACAGTACGCCTGCCCCAGCCCGCTGATCGCCCTGATGTCCGGCAGCCGGGGGGTCAGCGTACCGGATATTGGCGAGCTGCTGAACTATGATGCCGACAATGTGCAGTATCGCTACAAACCGGAGGCGCAGTCGCTGAGATTGCTTATCCCGCGCCTGCACCTCTGGCTGGCTAGCGAATAGCCAGGCTGCCGACCATCTCTTCCGGGCGCACCCAGCTGTCGAATTCGGCTTCCGTCAGGTAGCCCAGCGCCAGCGCCGAGGCTTTGAGAGTCAGCCCCTCATGGTGCGCTTTTTTAGCGATTTCCGCCGCCTTGTCGTAGCCGATATGGGTATTCAGCGCAGTAACCAGCATTAGCGACTCATTGAGCAACTGACTGATCCGCTCGCGATTCGGTTCAATACCCACCGCACAGTGCTCGTTAAAGCTCGCCATACCGTCCGCCAGCAGACGCACCGACTGCAGGAAGTTGTGGATGACCATCGGGCGATAGACGTTAAGCTCAAAGTTGCCGGAAGCACCGCCGATATTCACCGCCACGTCGTTGCCCATCACCTGGCAGCAGACCATGGTCAGAGCTTCGCACTGGGTTGGGTTAACCTTGCCCGGCATAATCGATGACCCTGGCTCGTTTTCCGGGATGGCGATTTCACCAATGCCGCAGCGGGGGCCGGAGGCCAGCCAGCGGACATCGTTAGCGATTTTCATCAGCGAGGCCGCCAGGCCTTTCAGCGCGCCGTGGGCATGGACCAGGGCATCCACAGTGGCCAGCGCTTCGAATTTGTTCGGCGCGGTGACAAATGGCTGTCCGCTGAGCGACGCCAGCTCGGCCGCCACCCGTACGGCATATTCCGGATGGGTATTCAGCCCGGTTCCTACCGCCGTCCCGCCCAGCGCCAGCTCGGCAAGATGCGGCTGACTGGCTTCAATGTGCTTCAGGCTATGGTCCAGCATCGCCACCCAGCCGGAGATCTCCTGGCCTAAGGTGAGCGGCGTGGCGTCCTGCAGATGGGTGCGGCCGATCTTGACGATATCCCTGAAGGCCACCGCTTTTTCATTGAGCGTCGCCCGCAGCGCCTGCAGCGACGGGATCACTTTTTCCCGCAGGGCAATCAGCGCCGCGACGTGCATGGCGGTGGGGAATACATCATTTGAGCTCTGGCTCTTATTCACATCGTCATTGGGATGAATTTTTCGCGCCATCCCCCGTTCTCCGCCGAGCAGTTCACTGGCGCGGTTGGCCAGCACCTCGTTCATATTCATATTGCTTTGGGTGCCGGAGCCGGTCTGCCAGATAGCCAGGGGGAACTCCTGCGCGTGCTTTCCGGCCAGCACTTCGTCAGCGGCGGCGACGATCGCCCCGGCTTTCTCCGCCGTCAACAGTCCGAGATCCTGGTTAACCTTCGCCGCCGCCCGCTTGGTCAGCGCCAGGGCGTATATCAGCTCCCCGGGCATTTTTTCGGTCGAGATGCGGAAATGCTCCAGCGAGCGCTGGGTCTGGGCGCCCCAGAGTTTATCGGCCGGGACCTCGATGGCGCCCATCGAGTCTTTTTCACTGCGATGCGTTGTCATTACTTTCTCCTTGGATGAAAAGTGCGTCATAGCGACAAAGCTCACCTGCTTAAAAGACTAAGTATTGGCCAGATTGATAAGTTGTTTTGGTGGTTCGTGCCGCGAAGCGACATAAAAAAAGCCGCCCCGAGGGGCGGCCCAGACCGCTGACAAAATGCAATCGTCGGGATTGCCCGGCGGCGCTACGCTTGCGCGGGCCTACAGAGAACTGCATAACTTATTGATATTGCTGTCTTTCGTAGGCCGGGTAAGGCGAAAGCCGCCGCCCGGCAGAAAGGCGCTCACCCTAACGAAATCAGGTTTGTCATCGACCAGCGCCGCCCCGAAGGGCGGCGTGGGTTACTTCACGCAGCGGGCGCACTGCGAGGTCTGGATCTGCTGGAAGAAGTCATTGCCTTTATCATCAACGAGGATAAAGGCCGGGAAATCCTCCACTTCAATTTTCCAGATAGCCTCCATACCCAGCTCCGGATAGGCCACGCACTCGAGGCTCTTGATGCTCTGCTGGGCCAGCACTGCCGCCGGGCCGCCGATGCTGCCGAGGTAGAAGCCGCCGTGTTTGTGGCAGGCGTCGGTGACCTGCTGGCTGCGGTTGCCTTTCGCCAGCATGATCTTGCTCGCCCCATGGGACTGCAGCAGATCAACGTAAGAGTCCATGCGGCCTGCGGTGGTCGGCCCCAGAGAGCCGGAGGCGTAACCGTCCGGCGTCTTGGCCGGACCTGCGTAGTAGATCGGGTGATCTTTGACGTACTGCGGCAGCGCCTCGCCGTTGTCGATAAGCTCCTTCAGCTTAGCGTGGGCGATATCGCGGGCGACGATGATAGTCCCGCTCAGCGACAGGCGGGTGGACACCGGATATTGCGACAGCTGCGCCAGGATCTCGCTCATCGGCTGGTTAAGATTTACCTTCACCGCTTCGCCTTCCCCGGCCTGGCGCAGATGCTCAGGGATATATTTCCCCGGGTTGCTCTCCAGCTTCTCGATCCAGATGCCGTCGCGGTTAATCTTGGCTTTGATGTTGCGGTCGGCGGAACAGGAAACCCCCATCCCTACCGGGCAGGAAGCGCCGTGACGCGGCAGACGGATCACGCGGATATCGTGGGCAAAGTATTTCCCGCCGAACTGCGCGCCGAGACCAAGGTTCTGCGCCTCCAGCAGCAGCTCCTGCTCCAGCTGCACGTCGCGGAACGCCTGGCCGTGCTCGTTACCTTCGGTCGGCAGGCCATCGTAGTATTTGGTGGACGCCAGCTTCACGGTCTTCAGCGTCGCTTCCGCCGAGGTACCGCCGATCACGAAGGCGATATGGTACGGTGGACAGGCGGCAGTACCGAGGGTGCGCATCTTCTCGACGAGGTAATTTTTCAGCTTCGCCGGGGTGATCAGCGCTTTGGTTTCCTGGTACAGATAGGTTTTGTTCGCCGAGCCGCCGCCCTTGGCGATGCAGAGGAATTTGTACTCATCGCCATCGGTAGCATAGAGATCGATCTGCGCCGGCAGGTTGGTGCCAGTGTTAACCTCTTTATACATATCCAGCGGCGCGTTCTGCGAGTAGCGCAGGTTGTCCTGGATATAGGTGTTGTACACCCCCTGCGCCAGGGCGGCTTCATCGCCGCCGCCGGTCCACACGCGCTGGCCTTTTTTACCCATGATGATCGCGGTGCCGGTGTCCTGGCAGGTAGGCAGAATACCTTTGGCGGCGATATCCGAGTTGCGCAGGAACTGCAGCGCGACGTATTTATCGTTTTCGCTGGCTTCCGGATCGTTAAGGATATCCGCCACCTGCTGCTGATGCGCAGGGCGAAGCATAAAGGAGGCGTCGTGGAAAGCATGCTGCGCCAGAAGGGTCAGCGCCTGAGGGTCAACTTTTAGCACTTCCTGGCCGGCGAATTCGGCGACGGAGACGTAATCACTGCTGAGGAGATAATACTCGGTGTCATCCTTTTTGAGCGGAAAAGGATCCTGGTAAACAAACGGTTTATTCGACATTGTACTCTCACTTACTGCTTTGGCTGATTATGTTTCAGGCAGGGACTCCATGTGCCTGTAGAAAAGCGAGTCGAACAATCTTACACAATTTTTTAACAAAAACTGAGACAAGGACGACTTTTTCTTTCAGCAGTTGCTTCTCCACCGTTTGCTGGTTTAATAGGGCGATAAAATTTACTTTGTTTGAAACAGGGATTGAGAATGCAAAAGCTGATTAACGCCGTGCAGAACTATGCATGGGGAAGCCACACCGCCTTAACCGAACTCTATGGCATCGCCAACCCGGACAATCTGCCGATGGCAGAGCTGTGGATGGGGGCGCATCCGAAGAGCAGTTCGCAGATCCTGGCGGCCGACGGCCAGCCGCGTTCGCTGCGCGAGGTGATTGACGCGGATAAAGCCGCTCTGCTCGGCGACAAGGTTGCCGCCCGCTTTGGTGAACTGCCGTTCCTGTTTAAGGTACTGTGCGCCGCTCAGCCGCTCTCAATTCAGGTGCATCCCAACAAGCAGGCCTCGGAAGAAGGTTTCGCCCGCGAGAACGCCGCCGGTATCCCGCTCTCCGCCGCCGAGCGTAACTACAAAGATCCGAACCACAAACCGGAGCTGGTTTTTGCCCTGACGCCGTTCCTGGCGATGAATGCATTTCGCGAGTTCAGCGAGATTGTCACCCTGCTGCAGCCGGTGGCTAGCGCGCATCCGGCAATCGGCGCCTTCCTGCAGCAGCCGGACGCGACTCACCTGAGCCAGCTGTTTGCCAGCCTGCTAAATATGCAGGGTGAGGAAAAGGCCAAGGCGCTGCAGGTGCTGCGCGACGTACTGGCCCGTGAACAAGGCGAACCGTGGCAGACTATCCGCCTGATCGCGGAATTCTATCCGGACGACAGCGGCCTCTTCTCCCCGCTGCTGCTGAACGTGGTGAAGCTGAACCCAGGCGAAGCGATGTTCCTGTTTGCTGAAACGCCGCACGCCTATCTGCAGGGGGTGGCGCTGGAGGTGATGGCCAACTCGGATAACGTACTGCGCGCCGGCCTGACGCCGAAATACATTGATATTCCTGAGCTGGTTGCTAACGTCAAGTTCGAGGCTAAACCGGCGGGTGAGCTGTTGACCCAGCCGCAGCGTCACGGCGCGGAACTCGACTTCCCGATCCCGGTGGAAGATTTTGCCTTCTCCCTGCATGACCTCTCCGCCGAGGCCAGCGATCTGGCCCAGGCAAGCGCGGCGATCGTGTTCTGCGTCGACGGCGAAGCCGTACTGCGCAAAGGCGACCAGAGCCTGACCCTCAAGCCGGGCGAGTCGGCCTTCGTGGCCGCCAGTGAATCGCCGGTGCAGGTCAGCGGCCGCGGCCGCGTGGCGCGCGTTTTCAATAAGCTCCAGTAAGCGACTGACCCTTCAGGTCGCGCTTACTGTTGGTGATAACTCAGCCAGGCGGTCTCTCCGCCTGGCTTCATTTATGGATAAATGCTATGAAAAAATCGCTGGTCGCAGCAGGAGTCATCGTGGCGCTGGGCGTGGTATGGACAGGCGGCGCCTGGTTCACCGGTAAACAGCTGGAAGGCCGGATCGCCGATATGGTGCAGCAGGCAAACGCCCAGCTGCGCAGCAGCGCGCCGGAGTCAGGTCTGGAGCTGAGCTATCAGGACTACCAGCGCGGGCTGTTCAGCAGCCATCTGCAGCTGGTGGTGAAGCCGATCGCCGGTCAGGCTAACGGCTGGCTGGCCGCCGGTCAGAGCGTGGTGCTTGACGAAGTGGTCGATCATGGCCCCTTCCCGCTGGCCTCGTTAAAAGCCTTTAATCTGGCGCCGGCAATGGCTTCCGTCCACACCACGCTGGTGAAAAACGACGCCAGCCAGGCGCTGTTCGAGATAGCCAAAGGCGACACCCCCTTTACCGTCGATACGCGCATTGCCTACAGCGGCGACAGCCAGTCGGCTATCGTCCTTAACGCCCTCGACTACGCTAAAGGCGATGAGAAAGTCACCTTCAGCGGCGGTCAGTTCCAGCTCGACGCCGACCGCGACGGCAAAAACATCAGCCTGAAGGGCCAGGCCGGCAGCGGGCAGATCGATGCGCTCAATGAATATAATCAGAAGGTACAGCTGCGCTTCGTCAACCTGACCACCGACGGCGCCACCGAGCTGGCCAGCTTCAACGAACGTATCGGCCAGCAAAAAATGACCCTCGATAAACTGGCCATCAGCGTCGAAGGCAAAGAGCTGGCGCTGATCGACGGCATGGCGCTGGACGGCGGCTCGACGCTGACCCAGGACGGCAAAGGCGTGAACAGCCAGGTGAACTACACCGTCAACAGCCTCAAGCTGCAGGGGCAGGATATGGGCAGCGGCAAACTCACACTGAAAGTGGATAACGTCGACGGTCAGGCGTGGCACCAGTTCAGTCAGCAGTACAGCGCGCAGTCTCAGGCGCTGCTGGCGAAACCGGAGCTGGCGCAGAATCCGGAGCTGTATCAGCAGGCCCTCACCGAAACGCTGTTCAATGCGCTGCCGATCCTGCTCAAAGGCAACCCGTCGGTGACCATCTCTCCGCTGAGCTGGCGCAATGCCAAAGGCGAAAGCACCCTCAACCTCTCGGTTCTGTTGAAAGATCCGGCCCAGGTGACCGCTCCGCCGCAGACCCTGGCGGAAAGCCTGGATCGCGTGGTGCAGTCCCTGGACGGCAAAGTGGTGATCCCGGTGGATATGGCGACGGAGTTTATGACTAAGATCGCCGGTCTGGAAGGCTATCAGCCGGCCGATGCCGCCAAGCTTGCCGATCAGCAGGTCAAAGGCCTGGCGGCGATGGGCCAGATGTTCCGCATTACCACCATGGAAGATAACGCCATCAGCAGCAGTCTGCAGTACGCGAACGGCCAGGTGACGCTGAACGGACAGAAAATGCCGCTGCAAGATTTTGCCGCGATGTTTGGTCTGGAAGCGCCTTCGCTGCCGGACAGCGCGCCGCAGGAAGGCCAGCCGCAGCAGGATGACGCCGCTCCTCAGCAGGACGACGCCGCCCCGCAGCCGTAACTTATCGGTACAGGAGACGGCCAGCGCGCGCCGTCTCCCTCATTTTCGCGTCACCAGCCGCGGGGGCATAATCTGGTTTCGCGTCTCGCCAGTCCCCTCTTCCAGCCGCCGCAGCATCGAATCCGCCAGGCTTTTCCCCATCTCCCGCGCCGGGGTGGTCACCCAGGTGAGAGGCAGGTCGTCGAGGGCGGCCTCCGGCACGTCGGCAAACGCCGCCAGCGCCACCCGCTGCTCAAAGTAGCTCTCGACGCCATCTTCCCCGCTCTGTCTTCCAGCCCGTAACAGACCGAACCACGCGCCGGTGGCTACCACGTTGTTGTAGCACAGCACCGCGGTGATGGTCGGATTCTGGCGCAGCAGGCCGGTCATCGCCTCCGCCGCCTGCTTCTGACTGGACTCGCACTCCAGCACCCATTCGCTGTGAAACGGCAGGCCGTATTTCAGCAAGGTGGCGCAATAGCCGCCGACCCGCTCGGCGCGCGTCAGCGAAGCACTCTGCCCGCCGAGCCAGGCGATCCGCTGATGGCCGCGGCGGATAAGATGCTCCGTCACCAGCTGCGCCGCCTGCATGTTGTCCGGGCGGATCAGGTCGACATCGTCAAGATAGCTGGCGCGGGAAGCAAACACCAGCGGCACCCCCGCCTCCGCCGCACGCTCGCGCAGCTCGCTCCCGCGGTCGATCGCCCCGGCGATAATCACCCCGTCCACCCCCTGCGCCGCCAGCGTATCAAACCGCTGGGCCATCTTTTCGCCGCTGCGGCCTCCCTGGGTGAGAAATACCATTTTCCCCTGCCTCTCCAGGGCATCGGTGAGGCCGGCGGTTAATTCAGCATAAAACGGTTTTGACAGGTCGCTGACGATAAGGCCAATCACGCCGCTCTGCCCACCGCGCAGCGAGGCCGCCTGACGATTGCGCACAAATCCCAGCTGTTCGATAGCCTGATTAACCCGCTCGCCGGTGGCGCTGGAGATGCGCCCTTTGCCGCTCAGCACCAGCGAAACGGTGCTCACGGAGACGCCGGCAGCCAGCGCCACATCATTGATGGTGATCTTTTTTGCGATTGCCATAACCTGCTGGCTGACTCCCTTGCCTGTCGATAAATCGTTTTATCATTGTGCGATCTTTATAAACCTTATTATCGCTTGAATATGTGATTTTTATCGCACTAAAAAGTGATAAAACGTTTTATCTTGCCGTGGCGTTAGTTCTCCCGACCACTTATGAATCAGGAACCGTGCTATGACGGCGAAAACAGCACCAAAAATCACCTTATGGGAATTTTTCCAGCAGCTGGGAAAAACCTTCATGCTGCCCGTAGCGTTGCTCTCGTTTTGCGGGATCATGTTGGGGATCGGCAGCTCGCTAAGCAGTCACGACGTTTTGACTCTGCTGCCGTGGCTGGATATGCCGCTGCTGCAGGCCATCTTTATCTGGATGAGCAAGGTCGGCTCCTTTGCCTTCAGCTTCCTGCCGGTCATGTTCTGTATCGCCATCCCGCTGGGTCTGGCGCGAGAGAACAAAGGCGTCGCCGCCTTCGCCGGCTTCGTTGGCTACGCGGTCATGAACCTGGCGGTCAACTTCTGGCTGACCGCGAAGGGTATTCTGCCCACCACCGACGCCGCGATCCTGAAGGCCAACAATATCCAGAACATTATCGGCATTCCGTCAATCGATACCGGGATCCTCGGGGCGGTGATCGCCGGAATTATCGTCTGGCTGCTGCATGAACGCTTCCATAACATTCGCCTGCCGGACGCCCTGGCCTTCTTCGGCGGCACCCGCTTCGTGCCGATCGTCACCACCGTGGTGCTGGGGCTGGTCGGGCTGGCGATCCCGCTGGTGTGGCCAGTCTTCGCCATGGGGATCAACGCCCTCGGGAAGATGATCAACAGCGCCGGGGATTTTGGGCCGATGATCTTCGGCACCGGCGAGCGACTGCTGCTGCCGTTTGGCCTGCACCATATTCTGGTGGCGCTGATCCGCTTTACCGAAGCCGGCGGCACCCTCGACGTCTGCGGCCACAGCGTCAGCGGCGCGCTGACCATCTTCCAGGCGCAGCTGAGCTGTCCGACGACCCACGGCTTCGCCGAAAGCGCCACCCGTTTCCTGTCGCAGGGTAAAATGCCGGCATTCCTCGGCGGCCTGCCGGGAGCCGCGCTGGCGATGTACCACTGCGCCCGTCCGGAAAACCGACATAAAATTAAAGGCCTGCTGATCTCCGGGGTCATCGCCTGCGTGGTCGGCGGCACCACCGAGCCGCTGGAGTTCTTGTTCTTGTTTGTCGCGCCGGTCCTGTATGTCATCCACGCGCTGCTGACCGGTCTCGGCTTTACCATCATGGCGGTGCTCGGGGTAACCATCGGCAACACCGACGGCAATATCATCGACTTCGTGGTGTTTGGCATTCTGCATGGCCTGGCCACCAAGTGGTATCTGGTGCCGGTGGTGGCGGCTATCTGGTTCGCGGTCTACTATGCCATCTTCCGCTTCGCCATCACCCGCTTCAATCTGAAAACGCCGGGCCGCGACATCGACACTGCCGCCAGCGTGGAGAAAGCCGTCGCCGGTACCATCGGCAAATCCGGGTATAACGTACCGGCGATTCTGGCGGCGCTCGGCGGCGCAGAGAACATTGTTTCGCTGGATAACTGCATTACCCGTCTGCGCCTGTCGGTGCACGATATGAGCAAAGTGGACGCCGCCGCGCTGAAAGCCCATCGCGCCATCGGGGTGGTACAGCTCAACCAGCATAATCTGCAGGTGGTTATTGGCCCGCAGGTACAGTCGGTAAAAGATGAGATGGCCACGCTGATGAATACCGTGCAGGCCTGATCCCACTAGTCCCCCTCCGCTACGGAGGGGGCGCTCGCTAAGGAAGCTCCAATGTTTGATTTTGCCACCCCTATCGATCGCCACGGCACCTGGTGCACGCAATGGGACTATGTCGCCGACCGGTTTGGCGCCGCCGATCTGCTGCCGTTCACTATTTCCGATATGGATTTCGCCACCGCGCCCTGTATTCTCGACGCCGTTAGCCAGCGGCTGGCCCACGGGGTGTTCGGCTACAGCCGCTGGCGCAACGAGGCGTTTCTCGGGGCGATTGCCCACTGGTACGCCAGCCGCTTTAACAGCGACATCGATCCGCAATCTGTGGTCTACGGACCCTCGGTTATCTATATGGTGGCGGAAACCATCCGCCAGTGGTCGAAAGAAGGCGACGGCGTCGTGGTCCACACCCCTGCCTACGATGCGTTCTATAACACCATCACCGCTAACCGGCGGCGGATTGCCCCGGTGCCATTGATCCTGAAGGATAATCGGTGGCGCTGCGATATGGACCGCCTGGAGGCGGCGCTGGCGGAGCCAAAGAATACCCTGCTGCTGCTGTGCAGCCCGCACAACCCAACGGGGAAAGTCTGGCGTCGCGAGGAGCTGGAGACCATGGCGGCCCTGTGTCAAAAACATGGCGTCAGGGTGATTAGCGACGAAATTCATATGGACATGACCTGGGGCGAACACCGCCATATCCCGTGGAGCGAGGTCGCTCAGGGACCATGGGCGCTGTTCACCTCCGGTTCGAAGAGCTTCAATATTCCGGCCTTTACCGGGGCCTACGGCTTTATGCCCGAAGAGAACGAGCGCGACAGCTACCTGCAGGCGCTAAAGGGTCGCGACGGGCTCTCTTCCCCTTCCGTGCCGGCGCTGGTCGCCCATATCGCCGCCTACCGCGACGGGGCTCCCTGGCTCGATGCCCTGCGCGACTACCTGCAGGCGAATATGCGCTATGTCGCCGACACGCTCAACAACGCCTTCCCCGCGCTCTGCTGGCAGCCGCCGGAGGCCACCTACCTGGCATGGATCGACCTGCGCCCGCTCAACGTTGACGATCGCGCGCTACAGCAGGCGCTGATCGCCGAACAGAAGGTGGCGATTATGCCGGGTTATACCTATGGTCCTGAGGGCAACGGCTTTCTGCGTCTCAACGTCGGCTGCCCGCGCGAGAAGCTGGAACGCGGTGTCGAAGGACTGATTGCCGCCCTGCGCAGCCTCAGCTGATTCGACGCGCAATCTACAGGTCATCGCGCCGGCGAAACGCCAGGTAACCGGCGCCGAGGGTAAAGACAGCGACAATCACCACCAGCAGGATAAACCCGTGGTGGTTGCTTGCCAGCGGGATCCCACCGACGTTCATGCCGAAGAAACCGGCGACGATGTTAATCGGCAGCGCGAGGACGGTGATCACCGTCAGGGTATAGAGGGTGCGATTGCTCTGCTCCAGCTGGCGGGCGCCAATCTCCTCCTGCAGCAGACTGATGCGCTCGATCAGGCCCGACAGATCGTTAAGCACCACGCTAAACTCTTCGGTGAACTGACGAAACGCCTGCACCACCGCGCGATCCATCCACGCCGGCGGCCGGTTAAGCAGCCGGAACATCGCCGCCGGCTCCGGCGCCAGCAACCGCTGGAAGCGTAAAAGCATCCGCCGTAGCCGCGCCAGATCGGCCCGGTTGCGCTGCACGTGATTGCTCAGAAGACGCTCTTCAATAAGGTCAACATGGCGGCTGGCCTGGCGGACGACCTGCTCCAGCACCTCCTCCTGCTCCTCCAGCAGAAAGGCCAGCAGCTCAGTAGACGTGTTCACCCTGAGCGTCTGCAAGCGCGGCAGCATCCATTCGATAAACCGCAACGGTTTGAAGCGCGCCGTCACCACCAGCCTGGGGCTACAGTAGAGCCACAGCGTGGCGGTTTCCGCGCTGGTATCCTGCGGACGAAACAGCACATCGTTAAGCACAGCGAACAGATTTTCCCCCTGTCGCTCAATGCGGGTGGTGTGCGAGCCGCTGCGGATCTCCTCGAAGAAAAAATCGGCCACCGGAAAGTGGCTGGTTAACCATTTCTCGGCGGTGGCATGATTAAGATTCAGGTGTAACCAGATAAACGCCTTGTCATCGGCGAGCGCCTGATAGCGGGCGCAGACCTCGCCAGAGGCGATCGGCTGCGGGGGGCGCTGTTCATGAAACAAATAGCCATGCACCAGGCCGGAAACTTCACTATCAAAATCGGGCTTTAACATCTTCGCGGTGACGTCTTGATTCATGGCTCCCTCAGGACAGGCACTGGCACCGTTGATGCCCGAATAGTGCCATCTTTCGCTATTTTCCGCGGGCTGGCAAGGTTAATAATCTGGTCATAAAACAGTAACCTGGCTGACATATGACGGCCAGTATCACGCTTCATCCCCTCGCCGCGCAGGCGATGCGATGGAAGCGAACAGAAGGTCTTCTTGCCTTTATGCTCAGGTGGTTATTAAAATAAATTTGATTATCCTCAAAACTTTTTTAGGCAGAAAGCGGTATTAATTTGCGCGCTTAATCATTGCTTTCACCCAGGTTTATTGAGGAGGAGACCATGAAAACCTATGACCGTAATCGTAACGCTATTGCTACCGGCAGCATGGTAATGATCGCCGGTAACGGGACGACGGGCGTGATTAAAGCTATCCATGGCGAGGGGAAAACCGCTGAGCAGTTGCGCCGGGCGGACTGCGTTGAAATCGACGGCTGCGAGGGCCGCTTCTGCCCGTTGGATCTGATCCGTCTCGGCTTCCATTAATTCCCGCCGCCAGGTCGTTAGTATCAGGCCACCTGTGGTGGCCTGCTCTTTTCCCGGGAAATAAAGCGTCTAGCGAAAGCTCCACTGAACACTCATCACAAAGATCGCCGGCACAATAATGCCGCCTTCCACACCGAAATAATCGGTGAAATTATATTGCAGGCCATGATAGAGGTAGGGCGAAAAACCGATGCCGGTGATTTTTTTGGCGGTGCGGTAGGTGCCGGAATCCCCACAGTGGCTGAAGGCATCAAAGAAAAATTCCCCGGTATAGGCATACACCCCTTTCAGTACCCAGCCGGTATCGTTTTTCAGCCAGTCGCGGCGCACGCCGAGGGTCAGGCAACGATCGTCAAAGCTGTTTTTCATCGTTCCGACCAGCACGCTGTATTTTGAATCCTGAGAAAACTTGCGCTCCACCGAGAAAAAGTTGTTATTGAAATGTTCGTTATATTGTCCGTGGTTACCCGTCATATGATAGACATAGGAACCGGTATTCATCGAGTAGAGGCTTAATTCCCCGGCCTGCGCCGACGGCATGGCAACCATTAGTAGCCCTGATAACAAAATCCATAATTTATTTACCATTCAGTAACCTATGCCATACCCGTAAAAAGAACCCGGCATGCTAGCACCGCTTAGCTAAACCAAGGGGCAATCAGATAAACCGACGCTCTTCGCGGCGGGAAAATATGACGCTATCTGCACTATAGCAGTCGTCCTCTCGCCTGGTGAGCGCCTGCGGTTATACTTGAGAAACATTCCCCTAATCGTTAAGGACCGCTGTGTTAGCCACTCTCCTCGTTGCGCTGGTCGCTATTATTCATCTCGCCATCCTGGTGCTGGAGATGTTTCTCTGGGAAGCCCCCGCCGGGCGCCGGGCCTTTAACCTCAGCGCCGATTTCGCCCGGCAGACCCGGGTGCTGGCGGCCAACCAGGGCTTGTATAACGGCTTTCTGGCCGCCGGCCTGGCATGGGGGCTGTGGCTGGGGGCGCCGGGTGTGCAGGTGGTTATCTTTTTCCTGGCCTGCGTGCTGGCCGCCGGGATTTTCGGCGCGCTGACCGCCAGCCGCAAAATTCTCTATATTCAGGCGCTGCCCGCGCTGCTGGCGCTGGTTGCCGTGCTGACGCAAGCGTAGGGGCTTGATCCAAAACAGAGAAAGCAGGCGCTAAGGCGGGTACTATTTGCCCCCTTTGGTCGGTCATCGACCGTTAATACCTTCTGAGTTCAGAGGCATTTTTATGACATGGCAATCCTTCAAACAGGCCTGGCTTATCCGGTTCTGGTCTCCTGTCCCGGCGGTCATTGCCGCGGGCATTCTCTCTACCTACTATTTTGGCATCACCGGCACCTTCTGGGCGGTGACCGGCGAATTCACCCGCTGGGGTGGTCAGCTGCTGCAGCTGCTGGGCGTCCACAGCGAACAGTGGGGCTATTACCAGCTGATACATCTCGAAGGGTCGCCGCTGACCCGCATCGATGGCAGGATGATCATCGGCATGTTCGGCGGCTGCCTGGCCGCCGCGCTGTGGGCGAATAACGTCAAACTGCGCTTGCCACGCAGCCGGATCCGCATTGCGCAGGCCGTGGCGGGCGGCATCATCGCCGGGTTCGGCGCACGGCTGGCGATGGGCTGCAACCTGGCGGCCTTCTTCACCGGCATTCCGCAGTTCTCCCTGCACGCCTGGCTGTTTGCCATCGCCACCGCCATCGGCTCCTGGTTTGGCGCCCGCTTCACGCTGCTGCCCCTTTTTCGCATCCCGGTAAAAATGCAAAAAGTGTCCGCCGCCTCGCCGTTAACCCAAAAACCGCAGCAGGCGCGCCGCCGCTTCCGCCTGGGGATGGTGGTCTTTTTCGCCATGATCGGCTGGGGCCTGCTTACCGCCGCAGACCACCCGGCGCTGGGCCTGGCGATGCTGTTCGGTATTGGCTTTGGTCTGCTTATCGAGCGCGCGCAGATCTGCTTTACCTCCGCCTTTCGCGATATGTGGATCACCGGCCGGACGGTGATGGCGAAGGCGATTATCTTCGGCATGGCGGCGAGCGCCATCGGTATCTTCAGCTATGTGCAATTGGGGATGGCGCCGAAAATTATGTGGGCCGGTCCTAATGCGGCGATTGGCGGGCTACTATTTGGCTTTGGCATCGTGCTGGCCGGCGGCTGTGAGACCGGCTGGATGTACCGGGCGGTGGAGGGCCAGGTTCACTACTGGTGGGTTGGGCTGGGCAACGTCATCGGCTCAACGCTGCTCGCCTGGTGCTGGGACGATATCGCCGCCCCCCTCGCCACCCACTGGCAGAAAGTCAACCTGCTGAACGCCTTCGGTCCCTTTGGCGGACTACTGGCCACCTATCTACTGCTGCTGATCGCCCTGCTGCTGGTGATCGCCTGGGAGAGACATTTTTTCCGCCGCCAGGCGGCGGTCCGGACCGTGAAGGAGAGCGCATGAAAAACATCATCCCTGATTATCGCCTGGATATGGTCGGCGAACCCTGCCCGTATCCGGCGGTCGCTACCCTGGAGGCAATGCCTTCCCTGCAAAAAGGCGAGATCCTAGAAGTGGTCAGCGACTGTCCGCAGTCGATCAATAACATTCCGCTTGATGCAAGGAACCACGGCTACACGGTGCTGGATATTCAACAGGATGGCCCAACCATTCGCTATTTGATTCAGAAGTAGCGCCGTTTTCCCGCCGGCGGCCTTCCCCGCCGGCGCTTGTCTCCTCGTTCCCGCCTCGCCGTTCGCTTACGCATCGCTGACCAGGTAGCCAAACGATTGCAATAGATTGTAACACTTGAAACCGTGTTCCAGTTACGCAATAACCATTAATATAACGCACCTATATTATTAAAATGCGAATAAGTTATTTAGTGAATGGTTTCTGCCGCTATCGGCCAAAGCCGCACACAGCGACACGATAAGGATCGAAATGGAACTGCTGGTCAGGCTGGGTCATTTTTTTGAGCAAGCGCGTTCTGACGCCGACTATGCCACCTTCGCCAATGAACTGCGTCGGCATAAGGTCTCCTACTACATCTATTTTGTTTCCACCGGCAATATGAATTTCGTAATGGCAAACGACGAGGTGGTCTCGGTAAAAAGCGCCCGCGGGCTGCTGCGCGTTCGCGCTGAGGCCAGCCATTGTCTGACCAGGGCCGCCGTTATCCGCCACTTTGCCCGGGCCATTAACTTTGAACAGTACTGCCGGGATCTCGCCAGCGCCGGGGTGTTTAAGTGGATCGTCGATCTGGAAGAGGAGACCCGGCACTACTGGTCGAAGGATAATACGCTGTTATATAAAGAGTGCCTGATGCCCCCCTGAACCGGTCTCAGGGGGAGGCGGCGAGGGTCAGCCTTTAATCGCGGGTCTGCACCCAAAAGGCGTGGATCAGGCCAGGAATATAGCCCAGCAGGGTCAAAATGATATTGAGAATAAACGCCCAGCCGAAGCCTTTTCCCAGCAGCACACCCAGCGGCGGCAGAATGATAGTGAAAACGATTCTCCAGAATCCCATAACCTCTCCCTTCGTCTAACGTCAATTTTTTACTAAGCTATTCAATAGTTAAGCATAGACGCTTTTCGTCGTTTCGCCAGCAGGCAGCCCCCTCATCTCTGGTAACAAAAATCATTCCCTGCCGTCACGGGCAAAAAAGACCGGGAAAACATTCACTTTTCCCCTCTCCGGCCCGCAGGCCCTGGCATAGCGCACAGATTGTCAGTTGACCAATCAGGGGGACAGGGCTAAGCCTGGAGGAGTTTCATCACATCGAGTCGTTTTACCAACCGGAGAATATCCATGAGTAAACTTGGGATTAATGGATTTGGTCGTATCGGACGTCTGGTGTTACGTCGTTTATTAGAAGTCGACAGCAGCCTGGAAGTGGTGGCTATCAACGACCTCACTTCGCCAAAGGTGCTGGCCTACCTGTTGAAGCATGATTCAAACTACGGCCCCTTCCCGTGGAGCGTCGACTTTACCGAAGATGCGCTGATCGTCAACGGCAAAACCATTACGGTGTATGCCGAAAAAGAGGCGCAGCATATTCCATGGCAGGCGGCAGGCGCCGAGGTGATTGTGGAGTGTACCGGGTTCTACACCTCGGCCGAGAAATCGCAAGCCCATCTCCAGGCCGGCGCGCGCAAAGTGCTGATTTCCGCCCCCGCCGGCGAGATGAAAACCATCGTCTACAACGTCAACGATGACACCCTGACCCCGGATGACACCATCATCTCCGTGGCCTCCTGCACCACCAACTGCCTGGCGCCGATGGCCAAAGTTCTGCAGGATGCCTTCGGCATCACCGTAGGCACCATGACCACCATCCACGCCTATACCGGCACCCAGTCGCTGGTGGACGGGCCGCGCGGAAAAGATCTGCGCGCCTCCAGGGCGGCGGCGGAAAACGTTATCCCGCACACTACCGGCGCGGCAAAAGCCATTGGCCTGGTGATCCCTGCCCTGAGCGGTAAGCTGAAAGGCCATGCCCAGCGCGTACCGACCAAAACCGGCTCAGTGACGGAGCTGGTATCGGTGCTGGAGAAAAAGGTGACTGCGGATGAGGTCAATCAGGCGATGAGGCAGGCGGCTGAGGGCAATGAATCCTTTGGTTACACCGAAGAGGAGATCGTCTCTTCCGATATCATCGGCAGCCATTTCGGTTCGATCTACGATGCTACCCAGCTGGAGATTGTGGAGGCCGGCGGCGTACAGCTGGTGAAAACCGTCGCCTGGTACGATAACGAATACGGCTTTGTCACCCAACTGATCCGCGTGCTGGAGAAATTTGCCCGCTAAGTGAACGGCGGACAGCCTGCGCTGTCCGCCGGTTCTGTGTGGAGTGCCTCAGGCCTGCAGATAGACCACCTGGGTCTGCAGGTACTCATTCAGGCCGTGGCGGCCATCTGCCCCGCCGATCCCCGACTTACGCCAGCCGGCGTGGAACCCCTGCATCGCCTCAAAGTTCTCACGGTTGATGTAGGTTTCGCCAAACTTCAGTCCCTTAATCGCTTTCATCGCCACGTTCAGATCGCGGGTATAGATTGAGGAGGTCAGGCCATAATCGCTGTCATTGGCCATCGCCAGCGCCTCATCGAGGGTCGAAAAGGCCACCACCGGCAGCACCGGACCGAAGGTTTCCTCATGGATAATGTCCATCTCCTGACGTACATCCAGCAGCAGGGTCGGCGGATAAAAATAGCCTTTGCCCTCCAGCGGCTGACCGCCCAGCGCCACCCGCGCCCCCTGCGCCACCGCCTTCGCCACTTTGCCCGCCACCTGGTCCCGCGCCGCCGCGTTGATCAGCGGCCCCATCGCGATGTCATCCCGCGTCGCCGGGTCGCCAAACTGCACGGCCTTCATCGCCTCGCCGAGGCGGTTGACGAAGCGGTCGTAAATGCCCTGCTGAACATAGACCCGCTCGACGCAGTTACACACCTGCCCGGTGTTAATCACCCGCGAGTCCACCACCGCTTTCACCGCCAGCTCCAGATCCGCATCGTCCATCACAATGGCAGGCGCTTTGCCGCCGAGCTCGAGGCACACTTTGGTGATATTTTTCGCCGCAGCGGCCATAATTTTTTCTCCCGCCGCCACGCTGCCGGTCATGCTGACCATCGCCACCTTCGGATTGCCGGCCAGCTCCTGGCCAACGGTTTCTCCGCGGCCAAGCACAAGGTTAAAGACCCCTTTCGGCAACCCAACCTGATGGACAATCTCGGCAAAGGCGATGGCATTATTGGGCGTAAATTCGCTGGGCTTAATGACAATGGTATTTCCAGTGATGAGAGCCGGCGCCAGCTTGCGGGCGATAAGAAAGAACGGGAAGTTCCACGGCAGGATCCCGGTGGTCACCCCCAGCGCGCGTTTAAAGACAAGGATATTCTCCCCCGGGCGATCGCTCTGCACGATCTCACCTTCGTAACGGCGCGCCCATTCTGCCATATAGTCGAGATAGTCCGCGGTGAACGCAACCTCCACCGCCGCCAGCTGCTGGATCTTGCCGCCTTCAGCGACAATCAGCCCGGCGATCTCGTCGGCACGCTGGCGGATACCGGCGGCAATTTTGCGCAGCCAGCCCGCACGCTCAATGGCCGGCAGCGCTTCCCAGCCGGGCTGGGCGCGCTCGGCGGCGTCAATCGCCAGCCGCGCCTCTTCGGCAGTCCCGTCCGGGATCCGCGACAGCAGCGCTTCGGTCGCCGGGTTAAGCACGTCGATCCAGCCGTCGCCGCGACCGGAAACGAACTGGCCATCAATATACATCGGGTGTTGAACGGGTGCTGTCATGGCTGCTCCTGTGGTGCATTTGTATTTAACAGGTGATTTTTTTGTTAAATATCGGGCGGATAAGCCGCTGTTCGGCAGCACATTGACGCTGTTCTGTGAGCTGATTCATAAAACCGGGCCAAAAATGCCCGCTTGAGGTTACATTCCAATAACACAAATTGCCCGTTTGCGATAAATCTGCCGCAAACGGGCAGTTTTCAGCCGAGGGTGCGGGCCTGCAGCGCCCCGGCAAGCTGGGCGTCCTCCCGCAGCTGTCGCCAGGCATCGATGATCTCCGGCGGGAAGGTGACGTGGCTGATGAAGTCTTTCCCCCGCGGACCGTATCCTTCAGGCGTATCCTGCAGGCGCGGCAGCTCGCCCAGCAGCAGCGCCAGGTAGCGGGCGACCGGCCACAGCCCCGCCCCGCCGCCCGCGAACCCCAGTTGACCATCGGTCTGCTCCAGCACCGGCGAGCAGCCGGGAAAGCTCAGCCACTGTGGCGGCGTCGTCACCCCCTGCCAGACGCGGGCGAAGGTGGCCATGGTTCGCCGCTGCATGGTGGGGTCCTGAATGACGATCCCGCGACGATGAGGGATCCCCCCGTTCTCCAGCGTGGTCCGGGTAAAACGGGCGTTCTCGCCGCAGTTGGTCGACTGGTCCTCCACCACCAGCCGCGAGCGCGGAATTTGCCAGTAGTCATGAGCAATATCGGCCAGAACATGCGCTTCCGGACGCCCCACCACCGGCAACATACGGTAACGGGTATCCTGGCGCACCGCCTCGTAGAGATAGTTCGTAGAATGTCCCACGCCGCCGCTGATCAGCAGCGGGACTTCCCGTTCCGCCGCCAGCCGGCAGGCGGCGTCGATGGTCGGGATCACGGCGTTGCCGGCCAGCACCAC
The DNA here is from genome assembly GCF_018204675.1 of Klebsiella sp. P1927. Taxonomy (NCBI): domain Bacteria; kingdom Pseudomonadati; phylum Pseudomonadota; class Gammaproteobacteria; order Enterobacterales; family Enterobacteriaceae; genus Klebsiella; species Klebsiella sp. P1927. Next base: position 2,606,655 of record NZ_CP073377.1, read on the forward strand.
CACGTCCACCTGCGGCAGCGCGGGTAGCATCGCCAGATCGTCCTGCGCCAGCCAGGCGCCGACCTGGTTAGCCGCCGCCAGCGTCGCCGCCGACAGCCGGGGAAATTGTTCTGCCATTCTGTCTCCTTAATTCCCTCTCAGCCGATCGGAGAGGATGCTTTCGCCATCATAAACGCCGCCTCGCGGGAGGCAAAGCGGCGTTAATTTGTAACCATTTTGAAATAACAAGAAACATCTAAAAACAGGCGGGTTGCACCTGAACAACTCACTATGAAAATAACAAAAAACAGCAAAATCAGGTGGAAAATAAAAAATAGCGTCGCGGTTACACCACGCCAAACCTCGCCATGTCGCCCAGTTTGCCAGCGATGAACTTGCCAATTGTAACCTTCAACCCTAAGTTGCTTAACAATTACACAACCTTTTTCACACCAGGTTGCACCCTGTTTACACAGAGTGACACCTGACCTATTTACCGTGGCGGGAGAACGTTTCGTAATGAGCAATCCACAAGACAACACTGCATCCATTCTGCAGAAAAACAAGAAGGTACTGATCGCGAGCCTGACAGGCAGCGCCATCGAATGGTTCGATTATTTTCTCTATGGCACCGCCGCCGCGCTGGTGTTCAACAAAATCTTCTTTCCGATGGTCGACCCGGTTATCGGCCTGATCCTCTCCTGGCTCTCCTTCTCGCTGACGTTTTTTATCCGCCCCATCGGCGGCGTGATTTTCGCCCATATCGGCGATCGCATCGGCCGCAAGAAGACGCTGGTGCTGACCCTGTCGCTGATGGGCAGCGCAACGGTGGCGATCGGCCTGCTGCCCACCTACGAGATGGTGGGCCTCTGGGCGCCGGCCCTGCTGATTACTCTGCGCATTATTCAGGGCATGGGTATCGGCGGCGAATGGGGCGGCGCGCTGCTGGCCTATGAATACGCGCCGGAAAAGCGGAAAGGCTTTTTCGGCAGCATTCCCCAGGCCGGGGTGACCATCGGCATGTTGATGGCAACATTTATCGTCTCGCTGATGACGCTGTTCGATGAGGCGCAGTTTCTCGCCTGGGGCTGGCGCATACCGTTCCTGCTCAGCTCCGTCCTCGTTTTTCTCGGCCTGTGGATCCGCAAAGATATCGACGAAACGCCCGCCTTTAAGCAGGTGAAAAAATCCGGCCAGGTGGCGAAGGCCCCGCTGCGCGATACGCTCAAGCACCACTGGCGGGAAGTGCTGATCGCCGCCGGCCTGAAAGTGGTGGAGACCGCCCCCTTCTATATCTTCTCCACCTTTGTGGTCAGCTACGCCACCACCACCCTGAGCTATCAGAAGTCGCAGGCGCTGGAATCCGTGACCCTGGGCGCGCTGGTGGCCACCGTGATGATCCCGCTGATGGGGCTGCTGTCAGACAAGGTGGGTCGGCAAAAGATGTACACCCTGAGCGTGGTGCTGCTGGGGCTGTTTATCGTCCCGTGGTTCCTGCTGCTCGACACCGGCACCGGCTGGGGCATCATGCTGGCGACGATCGTTGCCTTCGGCATCCTGTGGGCGCCGGTAACCGCGGTGCTCGGCACCCTGTGCTCTGAGATTTTCAGCGCCAATGTGCGCTATACCGGGATCACCCTCGGCTACCAGCTGGGCGCCGCGCTGGCCGGGGGCACCGCGCCGCTTATCGCCACCGGTCTGCTGGCGAAATATGACGGTGACTGGCGGCCGGTGGCCATTTATCTGGGCGTTACGGTGGCGATTTCGCTGCTGGCGATATTCTGCGCCAGCCGGATGAAGTCCGCGCTGGGCACGGCCCCCTCCCGGGCGGAAAGCGCCTGACCGCCGCCCGCCAGGGCTACTACGGCGCCGACTATCCCGCCCGGCGGCGCTGCGCTTGCGCGGGCCTGGGGGGATCGCGCCGCGGGGGAAACCGCTTATCCCAGGTCCGGTAAGCATGGGCCCGGTAAGGCGCCAGCCGCCACCGGGCACAAACAGGCGTCAAGTCTTCCCCCCTGCTTAGCCGGCCGCCAGGACCGGCGGGTGTCAGGCGCTCTGGTTGTCCAGCTGAAGCTGCCCCTCGCGCCGCTGCTTCAGCTTCCAGAAGCCCCACAGCGCGATAAACCACAGCGGAGAAGCCAACAGCGCCAGCAGCGTGTCCGGGTCAAAGATCATGATGAAGATAGCGAACGCGAAGAACAGCAGGCTCACCCAGCTCATCACCACCCCGGCGGGCATCTTAAAGATCGACCCGGCGTGCAGGTCCGGACGCTGACGGCGGTAAACCAGATAGGCCACGAGGATCATCCCCCAGCTGAACACCACCATAATCGCCGCCAGGGTCGAGACGATGGTGAACAGGGTCATCACGTTCGGCACCAGAAACAGCAACAGCGTGCCGATCAGCATGCAGAAGCAGGAGAACAGCAGGCTGCGCACCGGAATGCGGGTACTGCGCGACAGGATACGAAACTGCCAGTGCGCATGCTTCTCCACCGACAGGCCGTACAGCATGCGGGTGCTGGAGAAGACCCCGCTGTTGGCCGAGGACATCGCCGAGGTCAGCGCCACAAAGTTAATCACCGCCGCGGCGGCAGGCAGCCCGGCCTTGGCGAACAGCGTCACGAAGGGGCTGGTCTCCGCCGACACCCCCGGCCACGAGGCGACAGCGATGATCACCACCATCGACAGCAGATAGAAGATGATAATCCGCAGCGGCAGAGCATTGATCGCCTTGGGCAAAATGCGCTGCGGATCGCGGGTCTCCGCCGTCATGGTGCCCAGCAGCTCAATGCCGGTAAAGGAGAAGATCGCTATCTGGAAGCCGGCGAAAAAGCCGGTGATGCCGTGGGGCATAAAGGCCGTCGGGTCGGTGAGATGGCTGAGGGAGGCCGTCACGCCGTCCGGGGAGGTCCAGCCGGTGGCAATCATCCAGCCGCCGGTGCCGATCAGGGCGATAATGGTGATCACCTTGATCAGGGCGAACCAGAACTCCGCCTCGCCGAACATTTTCACCGACAGCAGGTTAAGCAGGAACAGAATCGCCAGCATGCTGAGGGCCGGCATCCACGCCGACAGTTCCGGGAACCAGTACTGCATATAGCTCCCGCAGACCACTACGTCGGCGATACAGGTCACCACCCAGCTTAGCCAGTAGGTCCAGCCGAGGTAAAAGCTGGCCTGCGGCCCGAGATACTCGCCGACAAAGTCGGCAAACGAGCGGTAGTCATGGCGGGTGAGCAGCAGCTCGCCCATCGCCCGCATCACCATATAGGTAAAGAACCCGACCAGCACATAGATAACCAGGATCGAGGTGCCGGCGACGGCGATGTTGCGCCCCGCCCCCATAAACAGCCCGGTGCCGATGGCGCCCCCGAGGGCAATCATCTGGATATGGCGGGCGCTGAGCCCGCGCTTAAGCTGTGACGCGCCTTCACCTCCGGCGGCAGGTGACGCCTGATGTTGATGTTCAGTCATGGTGTTTCCTCAGGCTGGTTGCGGGAGACGAAGGGCAGCGGCGCGGAGCAACAGCCCGGCGCGCTGGCCGGTGGCGACCCCGGCGTTGGGAAAGAGGATATAGGGGGCCCGGGCCTGCACCACCCAACGTTTCTCTGCCTGGCGGGCGATCTCATACCCTGCCGGGAGCGCGGTGAAGTTTTCAACGTCTGCCGCGAGATTAAGCGTAAATTCCCCCTCGCGCTTGATGATGCTCTCCTCGACCAGGAAGTAGTCCACCGGCGCTTTGTCGCGCGGCGGCAGCGGCGCGTCAGCGATCCAGGCCCGGATCGCCGCGTCGGCGGCGGCGAACAGGCTGAGATCGTTGGCGCCGAACGGCATCACTTTCCCCAGCTCCAGGGTGGCGCTTTGCGCGGCGAACTTTTCGCAGGTGAAATGGGTGAAGGTGCCGCCCGCTTCGGTATGGCGCACGACGGCGTCCATCCCGCTGGCCTGCAGCAGCTGATAGAAATCGGGCGAAAAATCCCCGGCGTGGGCCGGGAGCAGCGCAAACTGGCGATACAGCGATCCGCGAATGGCGGTGTGCATATCGAGATGACCACGGTTGACCGGCCCCGCCGTATCGGCGGCGCGATAAAAAGCCTGCACCGCCTGCTCCAGCGCAAAAGCCCGCCGCGACTCATTTCCCGGGGTGACCGCCAGATGGCGGCCGCCGAACAGGCGATTCAGGTCGTTATGCAGATAGCGGCGCGCGGCGCGGATCGCCGGCAGATTACCAAAGACGATCAGCAGCGCCTGCGTGAGCGGCTGCCGCCCCTGGCTCAGATCGTGGGTTAGCTGCAGCAGCAGTTCAATCGGCGCGGTCTCATTGCCATGCACGCCGGCGGAGAGGATCGTCGCCTGGCGCCACGGCGCCGTCGGCAGCAGCTGTAAAATGCCCTCGCCCAGCCAGCGGGCCTCGATGCCCGCCGGAAAGGTCCACGCCTGCAGGCGGCAGTGCAGTAAATCGTTAACCAGGTGCTCCATCTGCCGCTCCTTAACGCTGAAAATCATAGACCGCGCCCAGGCGCAGGATCTGCGTCAGCTCATCCAGCGCCTGATAAACCTCGCGCAGCAGCTGCGGGTCCGCCAGATCGCGGGCATGCAGCCGGTCGCGATAGTGTTTTTCCACCCATGCCGTCAGCTGCTGATAACGTTCGTCGTTCATCAGGCTATGGGCGTTGACCGCCTGGCGCTCCGCCTCGTTGAGCACCACCCGCAGCCGCAGACAGGCCGGGCCGCCGCCGTTGCGCATGCTTTCCCGCAGGTCAAAGACCGCCACTTCATCGATCGGCGATGCGCTATCGGCGGCGAGATCGCTGAGATAGCGCCAGACGTTTTCCCGCTGGCGGCACTCCTCCGGCACCACGATCAGCATCTTGCCGTCTGGTTTGCTCAGCAGCTGGCTGTTGAACAGGTAAGAGGCTACGGCGTCGTCGAGCGAAACCCGCTCGTCCGGCACTTCCACGCTGGTGAACGGGATATCCAGACTGTCGCTTTTAGCCCGCAGCGTGGTCAGCACCGCCGCCTGATCGACAAACGCCTGCTGATGGTGAAACAGCACATGGCGATTGCTGACTGCAATGACGTCGTTATGAAACACGCCGCGATCGATAGCCTGCGGCGCCTGCTGGGCAAACACCGTGTAGCGCGGATCCAGCTGATGCAGGCGGGCCACCGCTTCGCTGGCCTCGAGGGTCTGCCGCGCCGGATACTTCACCGGGGCGATACCGCCGCTGGCGCGTCGACCATAGACGAAAAACTGCACCCCCTGCCGGTCATATTCCCGGCAGAAGCGGTTATGGTTGGCCGCCCCTTCATCGCCGAGGTCGCCATGCTGCGGCAGCGCCGCATGGTGGGCAAAGTAGCGCGGATCGGCGAACGTGGCGCCAAGGATCGCCGAGGTGGTGGGCGCCTCATGCATACGGTGCAGCTTATTGTTCAGGTTGGCGACGGTGAAATGGACTTTGCCATCGGCGCTGTCCGCCGACGGTGAGACGGTCGCCGCGTTGGCGGTCCACATCGACGAGGCGGAGCTGAAGGCGGAGAGCAGCTGCGGCGCCGCGTGGGCCGCCTGCCGGATAACCTGCTCATCGCTGCCCTGGAAACCCACTTCACGCAGCAGACGCAGATTCGGCCGCGGCTGCGGCGGCAGAATGCCCTGCACGAAGCCGCGATCGGCCAGGGCTTTCATTTTATACAGCCCCTGCAGCGCCGCCTGTTTAGGGTTAGAGAGACCATCGCGGTTATTTTGCGAGGCTTCATTGCCGACGGAGAGTCCGGCGTAGTGGTGCGTCGGGCCGACCAGGCCATCAAAGTTTGCTTCAAAACCAGACATATGTCCTCACAGGATCCGTTATCAGAATGGCAGGCCCGGCGATACCGTCGCCGGAAGCGTCAGCGTATCGCTGACCAGAGAGGCCATCGGCCAGGCACAGTAATCGGCGGCATACCACGCTGCCGCGCGATGGTTGCCGGAGGCGCCCACCCCGCCAAACGGCGCTTTACTCGATGCGCCGGTCAGCGGCTTGTTCCAGTTGACGATCCCGGCTCGCGCCTCGTCCGCCAGCTGATCAAACTGCGCCGCATCGCTGGAGATCAGCCCGACGGCCAGGCCATAGCGGGTCTGATTGGCGAGGCGAATCGCCTCCGGGAAGCCGTCGTAACGGATAATCGTCAGCAGCGGGCCAAAGTACTCTTCATCCGGCACCTCAATACCGGTGACGTCGACGATCCCCGGGGTCAGCACCGTGGAGCGCGGGTCAGGCTGGCGCATGCGCAGCAGCACCTTGCCGCCGAGCCCCTCCAGTTTTTGCTGCGCCGCCAGCATGTTCTGCGCAGCGTCGAGAGAGATCACCCCGCCCATAAACGGCGCCGGCTGATCATCCCACTTGCCGGCGCGGATCTGCGCGCTGGCCTCTACCAGCCGCTGCAGCAGCGCATCCCCCTGCTCGCCGCGCGGCACGATCAGCCGGCGCGCGCAGGTGCAGCGCTGCCCGGCAGAGATAAACGCCGACTGGATAATCACATGCAGCGCCGCATCGATATCGGCCGCGTCGGCGACGATCAGTGCGTTGTTGCCGCCCATCTCGAGGGCCAGCATCTTCTCCGGCTGGCCGCCGAAGTAGCGATGGAAGTGGAAACCGGCCGCCGCGCTGCCGGTGAACAGCACGCCGTCGATATCACGATTTTCCAGCAGCGCCTGGCCGGTGGCTTTTCCGCCCTGCAGCAGGTTGATCGCCCCGTCGGGGATGCCCGCCTGCTGCCACAGCTGGACGGTCATTTCAGCGGTAGCCGGCGTCAGCTCGCTGGGTTTAAACACAATGGTGTTCCCGGCGATCAGCGCCGGAATGATATGTCCGTTGGGCAGGTGGCCCGGGAAGTTGTAGGGGCCAAAGACCGCCATCACGCCGTGCGGTTTGTGGCGCAGCAGCGCTTTACCGTCCGGCAGCGTCGACTCATGAAAGCCCGTCCGCTGGTGATAGGCTTCGATGGAGATCGCGGCCTTGCCGATCATCGCCTGCACTTCGGTGCGGGTCTCCCACAGCGGCTTGCTGGTCTCGCGGGAAATCAGGGTCGCCAGCGCCTCTTTATGCGTCTCCAGCAGCGCAGCAAAACGCTGTACGACGTCAATACGCTCGGCCAGCGGCCGGTGCGACCAGGGATAAAACGCCGCGCGCGCCGCGGCGCAGGCCGCCTGGACGTCGTCAGCCCCCGCGCTGGCCGCCTGCCACAGCAGCGACTGATCCTCCGGGGCCAGTTTGCTCATCGTTGCGCCGCTGCCTGGCAGCCACTGCCCGGCTATAAACTGTGCTTTTACCGCCATGATCTGTTGTCCTCTGGATTCAGGGTTACCGTATAAACGCGGTCGGTTTCACTGACCTGCAGCGCGTCCAGCGCGGCGCTGTCAAGCGAGACCTGCTCTTCGTGGGCCACCAGCAGCGCCCGAAAGTTGTCGAATTGACCGTTGGCGACGAGGGTCGGCGCCGGCAGGTCGCCCATCAGCTGCCGGACAGGCAGGCGCTGGCTGTCGCGCACGGCGCGGATCTGATCGGTGTCCGCCTCCAGCACCGGACCGGCATCGAAAATATCCACCGAGCCGCGCCAGCTGAAACCCTCTTTCTCGAGGATCGCCCGCGCCGGGGCGGTATTGGGATGCACCTGACCGATGACCCCGCGGGCCGCTTCCGGCAGCAGTGAGATATAGATCGGGTACGCCGGCATCAGTTCGGCAATAAAGGTTTTCATGCCGGTGCCGGTCAGCCGGTCGGCATCGGCGAACGGGATGTCGAAGAAATGATGGCCCAGCGCATCCCAGAACGGCGACTGTCCCTGCTCATCGCTGCAGCCGCGCAGTTCGGCAAACAGGTGCGGGGAGAACCACTCGCGAAAGGCGGCGATAAATAAAAAGCGCGCCTTGGAGAGCAGCAGACCATTGCGGTTGCGCTGATACGCCGGGTCGAGAAACAGCGTACACAGCTCACTATGCCCGGTGTGGTCATAGCTGAGATTAAGCAGCTCCTGGGGCTTATAGACTCCCAGCGCTTTCGAGGCGCGCACCGTTTTCTGAATGCGAAAATTGTAAAACGGCTCGTCCAGGCCCACTGCGACCTCAATGGCGCTCACCCCCACCACCCGCGCCAGCGCGGTGTCCTCCAGCACAAACAGGAAACCCTGCTGGCTGCGCGGCAGTTCGCCGGCGAAGGTCTCGATACTGCGCCGGATCCTGGCCGCCAGGCGCCCGACGTCATGCGGTAAAGAGGTCATGCCGACCCCCGCCCGCGCGGCGAGGCGGACGATGTCGTCGAGATCGTTTTCCCGTACGGGACGAAATAGCATCACAGGCCGTCCTCCCGGTTAGCGGGTTAAGCGGGCAACGGCGCGATCAAGGCGCACGAAGGCTTCCGCAATATCCGCCAGCGGGATATTGAGCGCCGGCGCGAAGCGCAGCACGTCCGGGCCGGCAATCAGGGCGATCAGCCCCTCTTCCGCCGCCAGGTTGGTCAACGTTTTGGCCTTGCCGCGCAGCGGCCCCGCCAGCTCAGCGCCGATCAGCAGACCGGTGCCGCGCACGGCGCTGAACGCATCGTAACGGGCAGAGATCGCATTCAACTGGTCAACGATCAGCGCATGGCGCTCGCCAACGCCCGCCAGCAGCGGCGCATCGAGATGGGCCAGCACGGCGTTAGCGACGGTTGCCGCCAGCGGGTTGCCGCCGAAGGTGGTGCCATGGGTGCCTGGCTGGAAGACCTGCGCCCAGGCCTCTTTCGCCAGCATCGCGCCGATCGGGAAGCCGCCCCCCAGCCCTTTGGCGCTGGTGAGAATGTCCGGGACGACGTTGTAATGCTGGTAGGCGTAGAGATGGCCGGTACGCCCGGCGCCGGTCTGCACCTCATCGAATATCAGGGTGGCATGATGGCGATTGCAGAGGGTACGCAGCGCCTGCAGGAACGCCGGGTCCGCCGGGATCACCCCGCCTTCGCCGATAATCGGCTCGACGATCACCGCGCAGGTGCGCGAGGAGATCGCCGCGGTGACCGCCTCGATATCGTTATAGGGCAGATGGGTAATGCCCTGCGGCAGCGGAGCATAATCGCTGGAATATTTCGGCTGGCCGCCAACGGAGACGGTGAACAGCGTGCGGCCGTGGAAGGCGTGGTTGAAGGCGATGATTTCGCTTTTTTCACCGCCAAACTTATCGTGGGCATATTTCCGCGCCAGCTTAAGGGCCGCCTCGTTGGCTTCGGCGCCGGAGTTGCAGAAAAACACCTTGTCGGCAAAGGTCGACTGCACGAGGGTTTTTGCCAGCTGCAGCACCGGCTCGTTGGTATAGCCATTGCCGATATGCCACAGTTTCGCCAGTTGATCCTGCAGGGCCTGAGCCAGCGCCGGGTGAGCATGGCCCAGGGCGTTCACTGCGATGCCGCCCGCCATATCGATATACTCTTTCCCCTGCTGGTCCCAGACGCGGGAGCCCGCCGCTCTGACCGGAATAAACGGCGCGGGGGCAAAACAGGGAACCAGGTAAGCGTCAAAATCTTCGCGAGTCATACTGCCTGACATAATTTATCTCCGGAACGTAAGACGACGGAAAACGCTCCCGTCGCGTTGGACAATCGACATTAACCCTGCCCCTCGGCTTATTTTGGGCACGAGCGCGCCCGCTGCGATGGTAAAAATATTCACCACAGAAAAATAAAGCCCTATTTTTTTTACGGGTAATTGTTAATTCATGGTTAATGCCATGTTGTTGTGTGGGCTAATGCTGGCCTGTGAACAACAAGATTGTCAATACGGGCAAAAGCAATTTATTCACTTTTTTAAGATCATCAAGATAATGAAAAACATAGAAAAAATATTTTCTTATGCACTTAAGTGAATAAAAAGTGAATTAAAATGCACAGCTTGCGGGTGGTTGACGTGCGTAGTTATTCACTTAAAAAATAAAAAATCTAACAAAAATTTAAAAATCGGAATTGCCGTCAAATACCGCTTTATAAAATTGGTGATACCATTCATTGCACAGAGTTTACTGCTGTAGCTATTCCACGGTTTTACACGACATAAATAACACTGAGAAACAGGACTCTTATGGAAAAGTTATCTTACGCATCTGAAAGTAGTACATCTCCATGGACCACCTACCTGCGCCAGATCGACCGCGTCGCGCCTTATCTCGGCGATCTTGCCTACTGGGTGGAAACCCTGCGCCATCCGAAGCGCGCGCTGATCGTCGACATTCCTGTGCAAATGGACGACGGCACCATCCGCCACTTCGAGGGCTATCGCGTTCAGCACAATCTGTCGCGCGGACCGGGTAAAGGTGGTGTTCGCTACCATCCGGATGTCGATCTTAACGAAGTCATGGCACTTTCTGCCTGGATGACCATTAAGTGCGCCGCGGTCAATATTCCTTACGGCGGGGCCAAAGGCGGCATCCGCGTCGACCCCTTCTCCTTGTCGGAAGGTGAACTGGAGCGTCTGACCCGCCGTTACACCAGCGAAATCGGCATTATTATCGGGCCGCAGAAAGATATTCCGGCGCCGGACGTCGGCACCAATGGCAAAGTGATGGCATGGATGATGGACACTTACTCCATGAACCATGGCACCACCATCACCGGCGTGGTCACCGGCAAACCGATCCACCTCGGCGGCTCCCTCGGTCGTGAAAAAGCCACCGGACGCGGCGTGTTTGTCACCGGCCGGGAAGTTGCCCGTCGCGCCGGTATCGAAATTGAAGGCGCCAAAGTGGCGCTGCAGGGCTTTGGTAACGTCGGTAGCGAAGCGGCCCGCCTGTTCGCTGGCGTCGGCGCTCGTATCGTGGTTATTCAGGATCATACCGCGACCCTGTATAACGAAGGCGGAATCGATATGGCCGCCCTCACCGCCTGGCAGGCGGAGAAAAAGCAGATTGCCGGTTTCCCGGGCGCCCAGGAGATCGATAAAGACGCCTTCTGGACCACCCCGATGGACATCCTGATCCCGGCGGCGCTGGAAGGGCAAATCACCCGCGAGCGCGCGGAGAAGCTGACCTGCAAACTGGTGCTGGAAGGGGCCAACGGCCCAACCTATCCGGAAGCGGACGACGTGCTGGCCGAGCGCGGCGTGATCGTGGTGCCGGACGTTATCTGCAACGCCGGCGGGGTGACCGTCAGCTACTTTGAGTGGGTACAGGACATGGCCAGCTTCTTCTGGAGCGAAGAGGAGATCAACGCCAAGATGGACCGCATTATGACCGACGCTATCGTGCACGTCTGGGATAAAGCCGCCGAGAAAGAGTGTACGCTGCGCACCGCCGCCTATATCGTGGCCTGCGAGCGCATCCTGATGGCGCGTAAAGACCGCGGCATCTACCCGGGCTGATCCCCATCAGCAACCGCATCAGGGGTGGCCTTGCGCCGCCCCTTTTTTTCTTTGCCGCGCCGTTAACCGCCGAGGATGTGCGCTATCTGACGAGGAGTTGTTCGGCAAATGTGACAACGTCACGCAAGTAATAACCATCCGCTGCCCGTAGGGGATTATTTTTCGATTAAATCAAAGTCGCCCTGGGTATAGCGTAAGCCAGTGACGTTGTCGGCAGTGAAAATATGTTCGATGGTGAGGATGTCCTCCGCCGCGAGGGTAATATTCGCGGCGCCGGCATTGTCGCGCAGGTGAGCAATTTTCCTCGCCCCCGGGATAGGCACGATATCCTCGCCTTTGCTCATCACCCAGGCAAGGGCAATCTGCGCAAGGGTCGCGTCATAGCGGGTGGCCACCTGCTGCAGGCGCTCAAGCAGCAGCTGGTTTTTGCGCATGGTTTCGGCCTGGAAGCGCGGCAGATGGCGGCGGAAATCATCCGCTGCCAAAACGCCGGGGTCGGTAATTGTCCCCGTCAGGAAGCCGCGGCCAAGCGGGCTGTATGGCACAAAGCCGACCCCCAGCTCGCGGCAGGTGTGGAGAATACCGGCCTCCGGCTCGCGGCTCCATAGCGAATATTCCGTCTGCACGGCAGCGATCGGATGTACCTTGCAGGCCCGGCGCAGCGTCTGAGCAGATACTTCCGACAGACCGATATGGCGAATTTTACCCTCTTTAACCAGATCGGCCATAGTGCCCACCACCTCTTCCACCGGTACCGCGGGATCGACGCGGTGCTGATAGAGCAGATCGATGGTCTCGACATTCAGTCGCTTCAGCGACCCTTCCACTGATTCGCGAATATGTGCCGGACGGCTGTCAACGCCGGCCATCCGCTCCAGACCCTGGCCGGTCGGCAAAATACGAAATCCAAATTTGGTGGCAATCTGCACCTTATCGCGAAAACCTTTAATCGCTTTTCCGACCAGAACTTCATTATCGAAAGGACCATATACTTCGGCGGTATCCAGGAAGGTCACGCCCATGTCCATGGCGGCATGGATCGTATTTATCGCCTGCGACGTTTCAGCGCCGCCATAGGCAAAACTCATACCCATACATCCGAGACCTAATGCGGAAACCTGAAACTTCTCTTTTCCAAGATAACGTGTTTTCATCTTATTTTCCTTAATTGCTGAATGGCATTAAATATATACTTCCCTTTCATATTGATAACAATTAATCTATTCCGAACGCGGTGTTAGCTGGAAATTAACAATGAAAACCTTGCCCGATCTGCAACAAATAGAAATATTAATACTCATAGTGAAACATGGCAGTTTTCGTCAGGCCGCTAAAGCGTTAAACCTTTCCCCACCGGCCCTTACCGTCGCTATTAATCATCTGGAAGAAAAGTTAGGCGTGCGCCTGCTAAATCGCTCAACACGCAGTTTGTCATTAACCGCAGTGGGTGAGGAATTTCTTAATAATATAACGCCGGTGGTCAATGATTATCGCCGGGTGGTGGACAGTCTGAATTATCACCGTCTGACTCCGGAAGGCGTGGTGAAAGTTAATTTACCGCGCATTGTTATTGACCTGTTTTTTCAAGACTATTTTATCGCCTTTAAAAACGCCTGTCCCAATGTGACGCTCGAACTGTATGCCACCGATCGAAAAGTCAATATTATCGAGTCCGGTTTTGACGCCGGCATTCGCTATTCGCAGGATGTGCCCAAAGAGATGATTGCCATCCCCTTTGGCGAGAAACTATCGCTGATCCCGGTGGCCAGCCCGGACTATATACGCGAAGCCGGAGAGCCCGACACCCCGCAGTCATTAGTTAATTTCCGCTGCATTAACCGCTGTTTTCCTGGTGGTGAGAAGTACCGCTGGGAGTTTATTGGCCCCAGCGGCGAGCTTAGCGAGGTCGCGGTTAAAGGCGATCTGGTCGTCGATGCCGATAGCGCAATGATCCAGGCCGCGGAGAGCGGATTAGGCATCGCCTTTGTCTATCAGTCGCTGGTGACGCAGCAGCTGAGCGCGGGCAGCCTGGTCCATTTGTTACCCGACTACCGCTATCCTGCCGACCATTTCTGCGTCTACTACCCAAGCCGGAAACATATTCCCGCCCCCCTGCGGGCCTTTATCGCCTGGGTGATGGCGCAGAATAAAAATATCCTCGGTCAGCAGACCGCACGACACGGATCGCGGCCGGAAGGTTAACTACAATTAACGTACATACCGTTAACCAATTTCTATCTTTCATCTTGAACTCCGGCGGTTATCCGGCATAAAATCGTTAGAGCTCTAACGATATTGACAGACGACCTATGGACAATCGACAGCTTACCTTCTCCCATCTTTTATACCTCACCGCGCACCACTGGCGGCTGGCGGTCAATCGTCGGCTGAAAAATCTCGGTCTCAGCCAGGCCAGCTGGGTGGCGGTAGCGTCCATCGCCCGCCACCAGCAGCCGCTGTCGCAAAGCGAACTGGCGCAGGAGCTGGGGGTGGAGAGCCCGACCATTGTGCCGTTGATCCATCGTCTGGTCGCCCTCGGACTGGTGGAGCGCATCACCACCGCCAGCGACAAACGTAAGCGACTGCTGGTGGTCACCGACAAAGGGAAGGCCCTCTATGAACAGGTCAAAACGGTGGCTGACGATCTGCGCGAAGAGATCCTGACGGCGATTACCCCACAGGAGCAGGAGCAAACCCAGCGGGTGCTGGAAAAGCTGTTGCGCGAAGTGGAGAAGAAATAATGCCCCGTCGCCAGGATAACCCCTACGCCCCGCATGACTGGGCGCCGCATGAAAAACCGGCTCTGCTCGGTTCGCCGTCGACGCCGCTGCACAGTCCGGCGAAACGCCTTGCCTACGGCGTGGTCGGTCTGCTGGTATGTCTCACCGGCGCGCTGGGCAACGCAGTGGTCACCGCCAACCTGCAGCTGCTGCAGGGTACCTTCGCCGCCTGGTCGACAGAAATCGCCTGGCTGCCGGCGGTATACGTGATGACCAACGTCTCCATCAACCTGCTGCTGGTGAAATTCCGCCAGCAGTTTGGCCTGCGCGCTTTCACCGAAGGCTTTCTGGTGCTCTATGTGCTGGTCACCTTTTTCCACCTCTTCGTCAACGATCTCAGCTCAGCGATGATGGTTCGCGCCGCCCATGGCATGGTGGCCGCGGCGCTCAGCTCGCTGGGGATCTACTACCAGGTACAGGCCTGGCCTGCTCGGCATCGCCTGAAAGGGCTGACTATCGGCATCACCGGCTCGTCGCTAGCCATTCCCCTGGCGCGCCTCTTTTCCACCGAACTGCTGCAGACCGATGAATGGCGCGGTCTCTACTTCTTTGAGCTGGGCCTGGCGCTGGTGTCGCTGGCCTGCGTCATCGCGCTAAAACTGCCGCCAAGCGATCGTAAAAAAGTGTTCGAAAAAAAGGATTTCATTACCTTCTTTCTGCTGGCGCCCGGCATGGCGCTGGTGTGCGCCGTGCTGTCGCTGGGGCGGCTCGAGTGGTGGTTTGAAGCGCCGTGGATCGGCTGGGCGCTGGCGGCGGCGGTAATACTGATCGTCGCTGCGATTACCTTCGAGCATAACCGCAGCAACCCCCTGCTCAATACCAAATGGCTCTCCAGCGGCAGCATCGTGCGTCTGGGCCTGATTATGCTGTTGATCCGCATCGTGCTGGCGGAGCAGAACACCGGGGTCATCGGCTGGCTGCAGTACGTTGGCCTGCAAAACGAACAGATGACTAACCTCGCGTGGTCGATTTTCGCCGGTATTCTGTGCGGGATCATTGCCAGCTGTCTGACGCTCAACCCGCAGAAGCTCTACTGGCCGACCGCCACCGCGCTGGCGCTGATCATGATAGCCTCGCTGCTCGACAGCCAGTCCAACGCCCTCACCCGTCCGGAACAATTAATGTTCAGCCAGTTTTTACTCGGCTTCGGCAGCGCCTTCTTTCTGGCCCCGGCGATGCTCGCCGGGATTGGCGGCGTGTTTGCCGACCCGCGCAACCTGGTCAGCTTCTCGGTGCTGTTCGGCATGAGCCAGAACATTGGCGGGCTGCTCGGCTCGGCGATCCTCGGCACCTTCCAGACCTGGCGTGAGAAATTCCACTCCAGCCAGCTGGCGGACCAGATAACCACCCTGAACCCGCTGATCGTCGAGCGGCTGCAGCAGTACAGCCAGATGTATCAGAGCCAGATTGGCGACAGTACGCTGCTCAACGTTCAGGCCACCACCCTGCTGCAAAACGCCGCGACGCTGCAGGCCAATATTCTCGCCTGGAATGATACCTATCTGCTGACGGCGGCGATCTCCGCCGGGACACTAGTGTGGGTTTTCTGGCGCTTAATTCGCTTACGACTGACTGCCCGTATCGCGTTGCAACGCGCTACCGGCAGCAAATAATTATCATCATTTCATCTCTGGAGTCGTTATGAGTCAGCAGGATGCGGCCAAACAACAGGCCAACACCCGGAATAATATTCGCGTGGTTTCCATTTTTACCGCCGCGGCGATAGGCCTCGTCGGCGTGCTGGTGATCCTCTACGCCTGGCAACTGCCGCCGTTCACTCGCCATAGCCAGTTTACCGACAACGCCTATGTGCGCGGGCAGACCACCTTTATTAGCCCGCAGGTCAACGGCTATATCACCGCCGTCAACGTCAAAGATTTCGCGATTGTCCAGCCGGGCGAGGTGCTGTTCCAGATAGACGATCGCATCTATAAACAGCGGGTGCATCAGGCCCAGGCTACCCTGGCGATGAAAGAGGCCGCGCTGCGCAATAACCTGCAACAGCGCAAAAGCGCCGAGGCGACGATCGCCAAGAATGAAGCCGCGCTGCAAAACGCCCGCGCGCAGAATCTGAAAATCCAGGCCGATTTAAAACGCATCCAGCAGTTAACCGCCGACGGTTCGCTGTCGATCCGCGAACGTGATTCGGCGCGGGCCAGCGCGGCGCAAGGGGCGGCGGATATTGAGCAGGCGAAAGCGGCGCTGGAGATGTCGCGCCAGGACCGTGAATCGACCATCGTCAATCGCGATTCGCTGGAGGCCGACGTGGCCAGCGCCAAAGCGGCGCTTGAGCTGGCGCAGATCGACCTGCAGAATACCCAGATTATCGCCCCCACCGGCGGCCAGCTGGGGCAGATCTCGGTGCGTCTTGGCGCCTATGTCAGCGCCGGAACCCATCTGACCTCGCTGGTTCCGCCGCAGCACTGGGTGATTGCCAACCTCAAAGAGACCCAGTTGGCCGAAGTACGCGTTGGCCAGCCGGTCACCTTCACCGTAGACGCGCTCAACGGCGAGACCTTCCACGGCAAGGTGCAGAGTATCTCCCCGGCGACCGGGGTGGAGTTCAGCGCCATCTCTCCGGACAACGCCACCGGCAATTTCGTCAAGATCGCCCAGCGCATCCCGGTGCGTATTACGGTCAACGACGGGCAAAACAACAGCGAACGCCTGCGGCCGGGGATGTCGGTGCAGGTGACTATTGATACCCGTGCGGAGAAACAACCATGATCCGCCCGGTCGCCCTTGCTATCGTTCTGGCGCTGGTCGGCTGTCAATCCGCCGATGTGCAACGCGCGCAGCCGACCCTGACCATTCTTGCCGCCTGGCGGGCCGACGTTGGCCCGGCCAGCCCGGTGGAGGGTGTATGGTGGCGCAATTTTCATGACAGTACCCTCAATCAGTATGTCGACCAGGCGCTGCGCTATAACAGCGATGTGCTGATCGCCCGCGAGCGGGTGAATGAGTATCAGGCGCGCGCTTACGCCGCCGACAGCAGCCTGTTTCCGTCACTGGACGCCAGCCTCACCGGCACCCGCGCCCGGACGCAGTCCGCCGCCACCGGCCTGCCGATCCACAGCACACTGTATAAGGGCGGCCTGACCGCCAGCTATGATGTCGATATCTGGGGAGCGAACCGCAGCGCGGCCAACGCCGCCGGGGCCAGCCTTGAGGCGCAGAAAGCCGCCGCCGCCGCCGCCAATTTGAGCGTCGCCAGCTCGGTGGCCGTTGGCTACGTCACGCTGCTGTCGCTGGATGAGCAGCTGCGGGTGACCCAGCAGACGCTAACATCAAGGGAAGACGCGTGGCGCCTGGCCAAACGTCAGTTTGAAACCGGGTATACTTTACGCCTTGAGCTGATGCAGGCGGATTCGGAGCTGCGGTCAACGCGGGCGCAGATCCCGCCGCTACAGCACCAGATTGCGCAGCAGGAAAATGCGCTCAGCGTGCTGCTCGGCGATAACCCTGGCGCGGTAAAACGCGGCGAGTTCGCCCAGCTTACCCCGCTGCGTCTGCCGTCGCAGCTGCCGTCCACCTTGCTCAACCGCCGTCCGGACATCGCTCAGGCCGAGCGCCAGCTGGTGGCCGCCGACGCCACGCTGGCCTCGTCGCAGGCGCAGCTGCTGCCCTCTATTAACCTGACCGCTACCGGCAGCCTGCAGGACCGGACGCTGCCGGATCTGCTGGACAACCCGCTGCGGCTGTGGAGTCTTGGCGGCAGTATTCTGGCGCCGCTGCTAAACCGCCAGGCGTTAAATGCCCAGGTGGACGTCTCCATGGCCCAGCGCAACCAGGCGCTCTATAGCTATGAGAAAACGGTGCGCAGCGCGTTCAAAGAGGTCAATGACAGCCTGGACGCCATCAGTCGCTATGGCGAACAGTTAACCGAGCTTCAGGAACAAGAGACCGTTGCCCAGGAAACCTTACGTATTGCACAAAACCGCTACCGTAACGGCTACTCTTCTTATCTGGATGTGCTTGATGCCCAGCGAACGCTGTTCTCCACCCAGCTTAGCGTGGTGCAGGTGAAGAACAACCTGCTGCTGGCGCAGATCGATCTGTACCGGGCGCTGGGAGGCGGCTGGTCTGACTCATCAGGGAGCTAAATGGGGAAGCGTCATATGCAACAACAGTGGTCGGCAGTAGACAATTATTTGATTAAGGCCTTAATTCCCGGCGATCCTGTGCTCGATCGGGTACTGGAAAACAACCATCGTGCCGGGCTCCCGGCACACGATGTCGCCGCCAATCAGGGTCAGTTTCTCGCCCTGCTGGTACGGCTAACCCAGGCTAAGCGGATACTGGAGATCGGCACCCTCGGCGGCTATAGCACCATCTGGATGGCGCGCGAGCTTCCTGCAGACGGCCAACTCCTCACCCTGGAGGCCGACGCGCATCATGCCCAGGTGGCGCGGGAGAATCTGCAGCTGGCGGGCGTTGACCAGCGGGTCACGCTACGGGAGGGACCCGCGCTACAGTCCCTGGAGTCGCTTGGCGAATGTCCCGCTTTCGACCTGATCTTCATCGATGCCGATAAGCCGAATAACCCCCATTATCTGCGCTGGGCGCTACGTTATTCCCGCCCAGGAACCTTAATTATTGGCGATAACGTGGTACGCGACGGCGAAGTGGTCAACCCACAGAGCGCCGACGAGCGCGTTCAGGGCGTGCGTCAGTTCATTGAGATGATGGGCGCCGAGCCACGGTTGACGGCAACGGCGCTGCAAACCGTGGGCACTAAAGGCTGGGACGGCTTTACTCTGGCGTGGGTAAACGCTTAAGCGTGGACGCCTGACCAGTAGCCCCGGTAAGCGCAGCGCCACCGGGGACAACCAGCCAGGCTATGGGGTAATTTGCTCCATCGCCTGCAACACTCGCTTGTCCGAGATAGGATACGGGGTGCCCAGCTGCTGGGCGAAGAAGCTGACCCGCAGCTCCTCGATCATCCAGCGGATCTCCCGGACATCGTCGTCCTCACGGCGGTTCGGCGGTAGCTTATTCAGCCACTGCTGCCACGCCTGCTGCACGCTCTCCACCTTAAGCATCTGCGCCCGATCGCGGTGCGGATCGATAGCCATCTTCTCCAGACGCTTTTCAATCGCCTGCAGATAGCGCAGCGTATCGCCAAGACGGCGGAAACCGTTGCCGGTGACAAAGCCGCGATACACCAGACCCGCCATCTGCGCTTTGATATCCGACAGCCCCAGCGCCATGGTCATATCCACCCGGCCTTTCAGCCGTTTGTTGATATTGAACACCGCGGTGAGGATCTGCTCGACCTGTTTAGCGATCTCCACCACCGTGTCGTTGAGCTCGGCTCGCACTTTATCGTGCAGCTGACTAAAGCCCTCTTCCGTCCACACCGGACCGCCCGCCTCGTCAATAAGCTTATCAACGCCGCAGGAGATGCAATCGTCAATCAGATCCAGCACTTTGCCGTACGGGTTAAAGTAGAGCCCAAGCTTGGCTTTATTCGGTAGTTTCTCGTGCAGATACTTAATCGGCGACGGGATGTTGAGCAGCAGCAGGCGACGCAGACCGCGCCACATGGCCTGCTGCTGTTCCTGTGGATTATCAAACAGTTTGATGGCCACGCTGTCGCGCTCGTCCACCAGCGCCGGCCAGGCTTTCACCTTATAGTTACCGCGCTTCTGTTCGTAACTTTCCGCCAGGGTGCCAAAGCTCCAGATATGCAGCCCGCTCTGCTCAATACCGTCATCAGCGACCGCCGACAGCGTCTCCTGCACTTTGCCCTTCAGGGCGTCTTTCAACGCCTGCAGCGAGCGCCCTTCCTGCAGCTTCTTGTTTTTATCATCCACCACCCGGAAGGTGATTTTCAGGTGATCGGGCACCTGATCCCACTGCCAGGCTTCGCGGTCGATGGTCACGCCGGTCATCTTACGCAGCTCGCGCTCCAGCGAATCGAGCAGCGGCAGCTCAAGCGGCGCCGCCCGGCCAAGAAACGCTTCCGCATAGTTGGGAGCCGGGACGAAATTGCGCCGTACCGGCTTCGGCAGCGATTTTATCAGCGCGATAATCAGCTCGCGACGCAGGCCAGGGATCTGCCATTCAAACCCGGCTTCCTCTATCTGGTTGAGCAGCGGCAGCGGAATATGCACCGTCACGCCATCGGCGTCGGCGCCAGGTTCAAACTGGTAGCTAAGCCGCAGCTTGAGGTTGCCCTGATGCCAGAAATTCGGGTAGTCCAGTTTACTGACCTGCTCCGCCCCCTCTTTAATCAGCATGCTCTTTTCAAAATTGAGCAAGTCTGGCGTTTCACGGCTGGCCCGCTTCCACCAGCTATCGAAGTGGCGGGCGGAGATGACGTCGTGGCTGATGCGCTGGTCGTAGAACTCGAACAGCGTCTCGTCATCCACCAGGATGTCGCGGCGGCGCGACTTATGCTCCAGCTCTTCGATTTCCGCGCGCAGCTTCAGGTTATCGCGGAAGAAGGCGTGCCGCGTCTGCCAGTCGCCCTCTACCAGCGCGTGGCGGATAAATAGCTCACGACACAGCGCCGGATCAATCTGGCTGTAGTTGACCTTACGCGCGGCGACGATCGGCAGGCCGTAAACGGTAACCTTTTCCGTCGCCATTACCGCGCCCTGCGACCGCTCCCAGTGCGGCTCACTGTATGAGCGCTTGATCAGGTGCTGCGCTACCGGCTCCACCCACTCCGGCTCAATGCGCGCGGCGATGCGGCCCCACAGGCGGCTGGTCTCGACCAGCTCGGCCACCATCGTCCACTTCGGCGGCTTTTTAAACAGGCCGGAACCCGGGAAAATAGAGAAGCGGGCGTTGCGCGCGCCGGTAAACTCCTGCTTATCGGCATCCTTCATGCCGATGTGCGACAGCAGACCGGTCAGCAGCGCAGTATGGATCTCGCGATATTCCGCCGGCTCACTGTTGATCGGCAGGCCAAGCTCTTTCACCACCTGGCGCAGCTGGGTGTAGATGTCCTGCCACTCGCGCACGCGCAGATAGTTAAGAAAATCGACCCGGCACTGGCGGCGGAACTGATTCGACGACAGCGCCTTCTGCTGCTCGCCGAGGTAGTTCCACAGATTGACGAAGGCGAGGAAATCGGACTCTTTATCGTGGAAGCGGCGATGTTTTTCGTCAGAGGCCTGCTGTTTGTCCATCGGCCGCTCGCGCGGGTCCTGGATCGACAGCGCGGAGGTGATGATCATCGCTTCCCGCACGCAGCCGTGCTTCTGCGCCTCCAGCACCATCCGCGCCAGACGCGGGTCCACCGGCAGCTGGCTGAGCTGGCGGCCCATCGGCGTCAGCTTATAGGCGGTGGCCTGCTCATCGGTGGTGATGGCACCCAGCTCTTCCAGCAGGCGTACGCCGTCCTGGATATTGCGCTTATCCGGCGCTTCGACAAACGGGAAGGCGGCGATATCGCCTAAGCCCAGGGCGGTCATCTGCAGGATGACCGACGCCAGGTTGGTGCGCAGAATCTCCGGGTCGGTAAATTCCGGGCGCGACAGGAAATCGTCTTCTGAATAAAGACGAATACAGATCCCTTCCGAAACGCGGCCGCAGCGGCCCTTACGCTGGTTGGCGGACGCCTGGGAAACCGGCTCGATCGGCAGGCGCTGCACCTTGGTGCGGTAGCTGTAACGGCTGATACGCGCAGTACCGGGATCGATAACGTACTTAATGCCCGGCACGGTCAGCGAGGTTTCCGCCACGTTGGTCGCCAGCACGATGCGCCGCCCGCTGTGCGGCTGGAAGACGCGGTTCTGCTCGCTGTTGGACAGGCGGGCGTACAGCGGCAGCACTTCGGTATGGCGCAGATCCAGCTTATTCAGCGCATCGGCGGTATCGCGAATTTCCCGCTCACCGCTCATAAAGATCAGAATATCGCCGGGCCCTTCGCGCCCCAGTTCGTCAACCGCATCAAAGATCGCCTGTAACTGATCGCGCTCGGTATCGTCCGCCTCTTCCACTATCGGCCGATAGCGCACTTCCACCGGGTAAGTCCGCCCGGAGACTTCGATAATCGGCGCATTATTGAAATGCTTTGAGAAACGTTCCGGGTCGATGGTCGCCGAGGTAATGATGATTTTCAGGTCCGGGCGGCGCGGCAGGAGCTCTTTCAGATAGCCGAGCAGAAAGTCAATATTCAGGCTGCGCTCGTGCGCCTCATCGATAATGATGGTGTCGTACTGCATCAACAGACGATCCTGCTGGATCTCCGCCAGCAGGATACCGTCGGTCATCAGCTTAACCATGGTGTTTTCGCTGACGTGGTCGCTGAAGCGGACTTTATAGCCGATGCAGCCGCCCGGCTCGCTCTGCAGCTCTTCGGCAATACGATTGGCGACGGTCCGCGCCGCCAGGCGACGCGGCTGGGTATGGCCGATGAGTCCTTTCAGCCCGCGCCCCAGCTCCATGCAGATTTTGGGCAACTGGGTGGTTTTACCCGAACCGGTCTCCCCGGCGACGATCACCACCTGGTGGTCGCGCACCGCCTCGAGAATCTCTTGTTTTTTCTGGCTAACCGGCAGGTTTTCCGGATAGGTGATGGCCGGACGCGCCGCTTCGCGCAGCAGGACTTTACCGGCTGCCTGGCTTATCTCCAGCGCCATCTCCTGCAGAATGGCCTGTTGCGATTCAGGATTTTTAACCTTCTTCACGCCGTGCAGACGGCGGGCAAAGCGCGTTTTGTCGCGCAGCATCAGGCCGTCGAGCTGTTGATAAAGCTGGGGGAAGGTGATTTTTTGTTGTTCTGTCATAGCGTTATCGGGCAGAGCTCTGCCGGGAAAATCTCTTTTGAAGTATTGCCTTAGAGTACCACATCTGTGTCATTCGCGCCTTGTTCAAAAAATCTGAACATAGGATTCGATATATTGCGCTATCTCTGTGGCGCGATTGTGAATACAGTGTCAACAAGCACCAGGGCATTGACCCGTCAATCACATTAAAAAAAGGAAACACCCATGAGCAAAGTATTAGTTCTGAAATCCAGTATTCTGGCAGGGTACTCACAATCTGGTCAGCTTTCCGACTATTTTGTTGAACAATGGCAGGAAAAACACCCTGGCGATGAGATCACCGTGCGTGACCTGGCCGCCAATCCGATCCCGGTTCTGGATGGCGAACTGGTTGGCGCCCTGCGTCCGAGCGACGCGCCGCTGACTCCGCGTCAGCAGGAAGCGCTGGCCCTTTCCGACGAGCTGATCGCCGAACTGAAAGGCAACGATGTGATTGTTATCGCTGCGCCGATGTACAACTTCAACATCCCGACGCAGTTGAAAAACTATTTCGACCTGGTGGCTCGCGCCGGCGTCACCTTCCGCTACACCGAGAAAGGGCCGGAAGGTCTGGTAACCGGTAAACGCGCGGTCGTCGTTACCAGCCGCGGCGGTATCCATAAAGATACTCCGACCGACCTGGTCACCCCATACCTGTCCACCTTCCTCGGCTTCATCGGCATCACCGACGTGAACTTTGTGTTCGCCGAAGGTATCGCTTACGGCCCGGAAGTCGCGGCCAAAGCGCAGTCTGACGCGAAAGCGGCCATCGACAGCGTGGTTGCAGCCTAATATTTCACTCCTCTCGCTTCCTGCGGGAGGAGAGTTTTACTTTTTCTCGTAGCGTAAATACCCCACCACGCCTCCGCCGCCATCCTTTGGATGATTCACGCCGTCGTTGACCTCCACGCAAGGGAAATCGAAAGGCGAAACGCCGTCAATGCAGGCCACATTCACCCCATACTGCTGTGGGTTTGATCGCCGTTGATGAAAGGTGTAGATCCCGCATACCGAGCAGAAAAAGTGCACGGCTTCCCCTGTATTAAAGCGATACTCTGTGAGCTTATCCCCTCCGCGTACCACCTCTATTCCTGAACGCGGCGAAGAGACCGCGACCGCCCCACGCATGCGACAATATGAGCAGTTACAGCGCCGAACGGTGTTGAAGCCGTCGCTGAGTTCCACGGTAAACGCCACCGCACCGCAGTGACAGTGAGCGGATAATTTCTCTGCCATAATTTTACCCCTCAGGTTGCGGCTTTTGGCCGCAGGTTTTCATCAAACGCCAGCCGCTTACGCCCTGCTTCGACTTCCCGTAATGGCTCCACCTGGTGCAGCGTCTGCTTACAGCGTTCCACCAGCGCCTGGTATTCACGGGTACCTTGTTTTTTCCACGCCAGCTCCTGTTCGCTCAGGGTGCGAATCGCTTTTGCCGGGCTGCCGATAATCAGATGGTTGGCGGGCATCTCGGCGTTGGCTTTGACAAAGGCCGAAGCGCCGACAATGCTGTTTTCGCCAATGACCGCCCCGTCGATAATCACCGCGCTCATGCCCACCAACGCGTTGCGGCCAATCACGCAGCCGTGCAGAATAGCGCCGTGGCCGATATGGCCCTCCTCTTCCACCACCGTATCCTGGCCGGGGAAGCCATGCATCACGCAGTTATCCTGAATATTGGCGCCGTCTTTGACCACGATGCGCCCGAAGTCGCCGCGCAGGCTGGCGTTGGGCCCAACATAGACCCCTTTGCCGAGGATCACGTCGCCAATCAACACCGCGGTCGGGTGAACGTAACTCTCCTCCGGCACCACCGGCGTCAGTCCATCAATCTGATATATCGGCATGCAGCCTCCTTATGCGCCCGGCAAACCGCCAAAGCGCTGATAATAGAGCGGACCCGGCGCCGGGAGCTCGCCCACCGAGCTCTCACCTTTCTCGCTGACAAACGCCAGCGCACCGGGACTCACGCGTTGATAAATATTGATACACAGCTGGCGGGCGGTTTGCCCTGCCCAATGCGCCGGCAGGAGCTCTTCCGGCAGCAGCGGGTCTTTGAGCACCACCCGGCGATAGAAATGGATAAGGAGCAGTTGGATCTGGAAACAGCGCTCCGGCGTCAACTCTGACGGCTCGCTGTCGCGCAGCAGCGGCAGTAATGGTCGGAACAATGCGATAAACGCCTCGTACATCTCATTTTGTTCGGTGAGATGCCAGCACTCCTCTACGCGGTCGCGCAGCGCCGCCCTTGAGAGCGCCAGCGGCGAATGGGCTTCAAAACAGATGACGTTTTCGGCGACGCCCGCTTCGTGGAGCAGAGACTGGACATCGGCCAGCTTTTGCGACGGCGAGGCCAGCAGGCTCGGCGCCAGCGCGCCAAACCCCTGCCACAGCAGCTGCTTTTTAACGTCGGCGAGCACATTTTTCTCCAGGCCTTCCGAAAGCAGCAGCAGCCAGGTACCGTCCCATTCCGGGGCACTGGCGCGATAAATTTTATGCTCCGCGCGCCGGGTCAGGCGCAGCCCTTTATCACTCAGGCGATAGAAGCTGCGCCGGCCGATGCGGACAACATCAAGCCACTCTTCTTTATTGAGGCGAAACAGCGCGGTGCGTACGAAGCGCTCGCCGAAGCCTAATCCTTCCAGCAGCGCCGCGACGCTGCCCAGCCACACTTCCCCACCGCGTTGTAATAAAGCGTCGCCATACAGCGAGGCAATTAATGACGTGCCGCTGATGGGCATCGCCGTCACCGCTTGTTGAATAAAGGCGTCGAGTTTACTCATCTGATTCATTCTGTTGTTATATTTTTCCTTTATGAATCATAGCACAGGAAATTCCCGGCTTACGGCGTAAAGGCCTCAGCCGGGTTATCGGGGAGAGGATTAACCGCTAACCACCGCTTTTCGCAGGTCGAATACCCGACAGGCTTTCCCTTCCGAGCGCGGAATGCTGCCGCAGTTGACGATAGTAATATCGGTGGAGATCCCGACCATCGACTTAATGCGGTGACGCAACTGATGGCAAATCTGGCAGCGTTGTTCATGACTCAGCGCCAGCCCGCTCTCTTTCAGCTCAACGCGCACCGCCAGCGAATCCAGATGACCGCGGCGATTGACCTCTAACTGATAGTGCGGCGCCAGGTGTTCAAACTTGAGGATCTCCTCTTCCAGCTGCGAGGGGAAGACGTTAACCCCGCGGATAATCAGCATATCGTCGCTGCGTCCGCTGATGCGATCCATGCGGCGCATGGTCCGCGCGGTTCCCGGCAGCAGGCGCGTCAGATCGCGGGTACGATAGCGGATCACCGGCAGCGCTTCTTTGGTCAGGGTGGTAAACAGCAGCTCACCATGTTCGCCATCTTCCAGCGGCGTACCGTCGTCCGGGTTGACGATTTCCGGGAAGAAGTGGTCTTCCCAGATAGTCGGGCCGTCAACGGTTTCCAGACACTCCATCGCTACGCCCGGTCCCATGACTTCCGACAAACCGTAAATATCCAGGGCGGTGATCCCCAGCCGGCGCTCGATTTCCGCGCGCATCGCCAGCGTCCACGGCTCAGCGCCAAAGACGCCGACCCGCAATGAACAGCTGCGGGCATCGCCGCCCATCTGGCGCTCCAGCTCTTCAATCAGATTCAGACAGTAGGACGGCGTCACCATGATCATATCCGGCTGGAAATCGCGGATCAGCTGCGCCTGTTTTTCGGTCTGTCCGCCGGACATCGGGATCACCGTCGCGCCCAAACGTTCCGCGCCGTAGTGCGCGCCAAGGCCGCCGGTAAACAGGCCATAGCCGTAGGCGACGTGAATTTTATCTTTTGCTGAACCACCGGCCGCGCGCAGCGAACGGGCGACAATATTGGCCCAGTTATCAATATCGTTTTGCGTATACCCCACCACCGTCGGTTTGCCGGTGGTGCCGGAAGAGGCGTGAATGCGCACCACCTGCTCCATCGGCACCGCGAAGGTATCGAAGGGATAGTTGTCGCGCAGATCCTGTTTGGTGGTGCAGGGGAATTTTTGTAGATCGTTTAATTCCCGAAAGTCGTCAGGGTGCACGCCGGCGGCGTCGAATTTGCGGCGATACATCGGCACATTTTCGTACGCATGCTTCAGCGTCCATTTCAGGCGCTGGGTTTGCAGGGCCTGCAGTTCGTCACGCGATGCGGTTTCAATCGGATCTAATTTTGTAGTAGTTATCATTGTAGGGTACTCGCAGGTAAATTAGCTCACACTCGCTCGAGGATCATGGCAATGCCCTGACCCACGCCAATACACATCGTACACAGCGCATAGCGCCCGCCCCGGCGTTGCAGCTCAAGGCTGGCGCTCAGCGCTAACCGCGCGCCGCTCATGCCCAGCGGATGGCCTAACGCGATGGCGCCGCCGTTGGGATTCACGTGCGCCGCATCGTCCGGCACGCCGAGCTGTCTGAGCACCCCCAGCGCCTGGGCGGCGAAGGCCTCATTCAGCTCAATCAGATCCATATCGTTAATATTGAGTCCCGCCCGCTCCAGCACTTTACGCACCGCCGGTACCGGCCCCAGTCCCATCAGGCGCGGTTCGACACCCGCCGTCGCCATCGCCACGATACGCGCCCGCGGCGTGAGCCCCTGGATAGCGGCCTGCTGTTCGCTGGCGATGATCAGCGCCGCGGCGCCATCGTTGACGCCTGAAGCATTGCCCGCAGTAATGACGCCGCCCTGGCGGAACGGCGCTTTCAGTTTCGCCAGCTGCTCAAGCGTGGTTTCCGGGCGCGGATGCTCGTCCTCGCGCACGTCGCTAACCGCCCCTTTCCGGCCGACAATCTGCACCGGCACAATCTCCTGCGCCAGAATGCCGTCGCGCTGGGCCTGCGCCGTGCGCTGCTGGCTGCGCCAGGCGAAAGCGTCCTGATCGGCTCGGCTGATATTTAACAATTCAGCTACATTCTCGGCCGTTTCCGGCATGCTGTCAGTTCCGAAGTGTTGCGCCATGAGCGGGTTCACAAAACGCCAGCCAATCGTGGTATCAAAGAGTTCCGCCTGACGCTGGTACGGCGCGCTGGCTTTTCCCATCACGAAAGGCGCACGCGACATCGATTCCACGCCGCCGGCAATCAGCAGATCGGCATCGCCGGCTTTGATCGCCCTGGCGGCAAAGCCGATGGCATCCAGACCCGATCCGCACAGGCGGTTAATCGTGGTGCCCGGCACGGTATGCGGGTAACCGGCCAACAACGTCGCCATGTGCGCTACGTTGCGGTTATCTTCCCCGGCCTGATTCGCACAGCCGAAAATCACATCATCAATTGCTGCCGGGTCGAGCCCGGGATTACGACTCAGGAGCTCACGCAGCGGGATCGCCGCCAGGTCGTCGGCGCGCACACTGGCCAGCGCGCCGCCGTAGCGGCCAATCGGCGTACGGATCCCGTCACAAATAAAGGCGTCGCGCATTACACGTCTCCCGTGATTGTGCCGCCGATGCGGTGTGATTTGCCGCGGAACAGGGCCACAATCTTTTGCTGTTGATTAACAATTTCGATGTCGTAGACGCCGGTCAGCTTGCCCTGCTGTTTGACTCTGGCGGTGGCGACCAGCCGGTCGCCGGCAAACGCCGGACGAAGAAAATCAATGCTTGCCGCCGAGGCCACCGCCGCCAGCCCCTGGCTGTTACAGGCGTAGGCGAAAGCGGTATCGGCAAGCGTAAATAGCTGACCACCGTGACAGGTTTGATGGCCGTTAAGCATGTCCGCCGAGACGGTCATGCTCATCTGCGCAAAACCGTCGTCCATTTCGATAAGTTCGATCCCCATCTTTCTGGCGCAGGTATCTTTTTCGTACATCACGCGCGCGTTGCGCCACGGATCATTGCTCATGGTGCTTCTCCATCAGCGTCTTCTGGCGCAACAGGGAACAGGGGCGATAGCGCTCCTCGCCATAATGGTGTTGCAAGTTCTCCAGCAGTTGCAGCACCCGCCGCCAGCCAAGGCGTTCTCCCCATGCCAGCGGGCCATGCGGATAGTTGACGCCAAGGCGCATCGCGGTATCGACATCCTGCGGGCTGGCGACACCTTTTTGCACCGCATCCAGCGCTTCGTTAATCAGCATCGCCACCGTGCGCCACACCAGCAGGCCGGGATAATCGGCAATACGCAGCACTTTCTTGCCCTGCTGCTGGAAGTAATGCACGGCCTTATCAGTGGCCGCAGGCGCGTTGGTTGCCGCTGCGGCCAGCACCACCGTATCGCTGGCGCACAGGTCATACACCACCACCGGGCGGTGATGCTTAATACTCAGCGCCAGGGCGGTCTCGCCTTCAGTCTCCAGCAGCAAGACATCGTCTAATTCAGTGACGTTGTCACTTCTGACGGTAACGGATTCAGCACCTATCATTACCGGCGGCAGCGCCGCGTCCGGCAGTGTCTCAGCGGGCCAGCGATAGACGCCGTGGCCGCTCTTTTTACCTAGCCGCCCGGCCAGCGCCAGCTCTTGCTGGAGGAGCGATGGCAGGTAGCGGCGGTCCTGCCAGAAGGCGTTAAACACCGAACAGGTCACGGCGAAGTTGACGTCCTGGCCAATCAGGTCCGTCAACGCCAGCGGTCCCATCGGGAAGCCGCCGCCGTCACGCAAAGCGGCATCGATAATCTCCGGGGCGGCGACCTGCTCTTCCAGCGCGCGCCAGGCCTCAGCGTAGAACGGACGCGCTACGCGGTTAACGATAAAACCGGGCGTTGAGCGGCAGCGCACCGGCTGTTTCCCCCAGCCGCTTACGCACTGGCACAGCTGCTCCACCACTTCGGTGGAGGTCGCAAGACCACTCACCACCTCGACCAGCTTCATCACCGGCGCCGGATTAAAAAAGTGCAGTCCGGCCACCCGCTCCGGGTTTTTGACCCCGGCGGCGATAGCGGTAATCGAAATAGACGAGGTATTACTGGTCAACAGCGTTGACGGCGCGCAGATCGCCGCCAGCTGCGCGAACAGCGCCGTTTTAACTTCCAACCGTTCAGAGGCCGCTTCGATCACTAAATCCGCGTCGGCAAGTGCGGCTAAATCGTGGGCCGGATGCAGGCGCGCCAGCAGCGCATCAGCCTGCTCTGACGCCAGTTTGCCCCGCGCAACGCGTGACGCCAGACGCCCGGCGATACCCTCTATCGCCAGGTCTACAGCCTTAGGGTTAATATCAAAAATACGCACCGGATGCCCGGCGGCGGCAGCCACTTCGGCGATGCCGGCCCCCATGGTGCCGCTGCCGATCACCGCCACGGTGGCTAAGGATGTCGTCATCATCTATTTCCCGCTGAACTGTGGTGGCCGTTTGGCCAGAAACGCGCTGACCCCTTCGCGGTAATCATCGCTGCGCCCGGCCAGACGCTGATAATCGCGCTCCAGGTCCAGCTGCGCGTCGAGACTGTTGGTTTCAGAGGCCAGCAGCGCCTTTTTAATCAGCCCAAGACCAAACGTCGGTTGCGCCGCCAGATGGCGCGCCAGTTGCAGACTGGTATCCGCCAGTTCTGAATCGTCCACCAGTTGCCAGATAATCCCCCACTGAGCGGCCTGTTCCGCGCTAAGGCTGTCGCCCAGCAGCGCCAGCCCCATCGCGCGCGCACGGCCGGCCACCCGCGGCAGGAACCAGCTGCCGCCGCAGTCCGGCACCAGGCCGAGCTTGCTGAACGCCATCACAAATTTGGCCGAACGCGCGGCCAGCACGATATCGCAGCCCAGCGCCAGGGTAGCGCCCGCGCCGGCGGCCACGCCGTTAACCGCGCAGATGACCGGTTTCGGCAGCGCCGCCAGACGGCGCACTAACGGGTTGTAAAAGCGTTCTACCGACATGCCGAGATCCGGCGGCGGGCCGCTGGGGTCGACATTGCGGTCGTTCAAATCCTGGCCGGCGCAAAAACCGCGGCCGGCGCCGGTGATCAGCAGGCAGCGCACGCCATCATCGCGCTCGGCCTGCTTCAGACATTCCGCCAGCTGGTGATGCATCAGATCGTTAAAACTGTTGAGGCGGTCCGGGCGATTGAGGGTAATGGTCATGACGCCCTGTTCCACTGCGCTGAGAATGAAAGCTTCCACGATTAGCGTCCTTTAAATTCCGGGGTACGTTTTTGTAAGAAGGCGTCGATGCCTTCGCGGCGGTCCTCGGTGGCGCTCAGCAGGCTAAACAGCTGGCGCTCCTGTTGTAGACCGGCCTGCAGGCTGACTTCCTGCGACAGGCGCAGCGACTGTTTTGCCGCCCGTAGCGCCAGCGGCGAATGGCGGGCAATGGTGGTTGCCAGTTTCAGGGCATACTCATCGGTTAACGCCGCCGGATGGATATCACTGACCAGCCCGGCCTGCTGCGCCTGGCGGGCGTCAATACTCTCGCCGCTCAGCACCATCCGGCTGGCCAGCGCCTTGCCAACGCTGCGGATCAGCCGCTGGGTGCCGCCAGCGCCCGGCATAATGCCGAGGGTAATTTCCGGCAGGCCAAAGCGGGCGTTGTCACCGGCGACAATCAGGTCGCACAGCAGAGCCAGCTCGCAGCCGGCGCCGAGCGCGTAGCCGTTGACCGAGGCGATGAGCGGCTTAGTAAAAGCATCGATTCGCCCCCATAACCGTGGGCGAATATCATCCAGGGTGGCAGGCAGATCTTTTTCCGCCATTTCATTGAGGTCAGCCCCGGCGGCGAAAAAACGCGCGTTACCGCTGATAACGCAGACGCCGACGCTGTCATCAACTGCCGCCGCCTCCAGCGCCTCGGCAATCTGGGTTAATAAGGCATTGTTCAGCGCGTTGCGGGCCTGCGGGCGGTTCAGCGTCAACTGAAGCACCCGGCCATGACGGTGGATCAGCAGGTCGCTCATGCCATCCCCCGCGCGTCAAAGTCGACCACCACATCGCCGCTGGTCGGCAATGACTGGCAGCTCAGCACGTAGCCCGCCGCCAGCTCATCCGCTTCCAGGCTGTAATTGGCGGCCATCGCCACTTCACCGCGCAGCACTTTGCATTTACAGGTGGCGCATACCCCGCCCTTACAGGCGAACGGCAGATCGGCGCCCTGACGCAATGCGGCATCCAGGATGCTGTCGTCTTCGGCGCTGAGGGCGATAAGCCGATCGCGCCCGTCCTGGCGGATGGTCACCGTGCGCCCTTCCGCCTGCACTCCAGCGGCCCGCTTCACATTGCCGCCTGGGGTATTAAAGCGTTCGAGATGAATCGATTTCTCCGCTACGCCAAGTTCACGTAACGTCGCTTCCGCCTCGTCCATCATCGCCGCCGGACCGCAGATAAAGGCCTCGTCGAAACGGCTGAAATCCAGCAGATGGTCAGCGAGCTGGCGCAGTTTGTCGCCGTCAATGCGCCCCTGTAGCAGATCGCTGTCCATCGACTCCTGGCTAAACAGGTGGATCACCTGCAGGCGCTGCGGATAGCGGTCTTTTAAATCGGCCAGCGCCTGGCGGAACATCATGCTATGGCTGCTGCGGTTGCCGTAGATCAGCGTAAAGCGGCTTTGCGGCTCGGTCGCTAGCGTCGCGCTAATGATCGCCATCATCGGCGTGATCCCGGAGCCGGCGGCAATCGCCAGATATTCTCCCTGCCGTTCGGCCTGCGGTTGATAACCGAAATGCCCCTGCGGCACCATCACCTCCAGCTCCATACCCTGCTGGATATCGTGCTGGGCGTAGCGCGAGAAGCGTCCGCCGTCGATGGCTTTGACCGCGACGCTAATTTCGCCTGGCGTGCGGCTGTGACAAATGGAGTAACAGCGGCGCAGTTCTTCGCCGCCCAGACGGGCTTTTAGCGTCAGATGCTGGCCCGGGCGAAAACAGTATTCCGCCTGCAGGGCTTGCGGGATCGCAAAAGTGATGGTCACCGCATCGCGGGTTTCCGGCTCGACTCTCGCCACCTTAAGCGAATAGAACGTCGTCATGGCAACCTCAAATACATTTAAAGTAATCAAAAGGTTCCCGGCAGCTGTCGCAGCGATAGAGCGCTTTGCAGGCCGTGGAACCGAATTCGCTAATCAGCGAGGTATGGGCGCTGCCGCAGCGCGGACAGCTCACCTCAGCGGGCATGTCCGCATGGCAGGCGTGCCCCTGGGGCGGGCTGATGCCGTACTGGCGCAGGCGCTCGCGGGCATCCTGACTCATCCAGTCGGTGGTCCACGGCGGATCCAGCTGCAGGACGATATGTACCGGCTGAAAGCCATGCTCGCTCATGACCGTGCGGATCTCCCCCAGCAGATGCTCCGTCGCCGGACAGCCCGAATAGGTCGGGGTAAAGCCAATCACCCAGCCGTCGCCATGGCGCGCGACGCTGCGCACCATACCAAGGTCGGTGATGGTGAGTACTGGCACTTCCGGATCCGGGATCGCGCTTAATAATCCCCAGATGGTGCGAACCTCTGCAGGAGCGATATCGGCAAGACGTTGCATAGTCACCTCACTTACCACTGCAGTCCGGGATGCGAACGCTGCAGATACTGCATCTCCGCCAGCAGCGGGCCGAGATGTTCACTGTGCAGCCCCTGTTTGCCGCCGCTGCGGAAGGCCGCTTCCTGCGGGATCTGTAAGCCGGAGTCGAGAAGCGCCGTGTGTACCGCGCTTTGCCATTCGGCCTGCAGTTCACGCGGATCAACCGCAATGCCCTGCTCAACCAGGCTGAGCTCCACTTCATCAGCGAGGAACAGTTCGCCGGTGAAGCGCCACAGATTGTCGACCGCCTGCTGCATTTTGCGATTTGATAATTCGGTGCCGTTACCGAGACGCTCCAGCCAGCCGCGGCTAAAGCGCTGGTGGTAACGCACCTCTTTCAGCCCTTTAGCGGCAATGGCCGCCAGCTGCGCGTCGCGGCTGTTCACCAGCCGGCTGAACAGGGCGACATGCCAGACGTCGATAAAGAACTGGCGGGCGATAGTGTCGGCAAAATTGCCGTTTGGCTGCTCCACCAGCAGCAGGTTGCTGAACCGGCGCTCATCGCGGCCAAAAGCCAGCGTATCTTCGTCGCCGCAACCGTTAAGCTCGGCGGCATAGCTTAAAAAATTGCGCGCCTGGCCGAGCAGGTCGAGGCCGATATTGGCCAGCGCAAGATCGATCTCGAGCTCGGGAGCATGTCCGCACCAGGCGCCTAAACGCTGGGCCAGAACCAGACCATTGTCGCCAAGCCGCAGGGCGTAGGTGGCTACGGGGTTAGGGTTATTCATCGCCGCCTCACATATGTTCCATGCCGTCCGGCACGGTATAGAAAGTCGGATGACGGTAGACTTTGCTTTCCGCCGGGTCGAAGAATTCGCCGCGATCTTCCGGCTGCGAAGCAACGATTTCGCTGGCCTTCACCACCCAAATTGAGCAGCCTTCGCTGCGGCGGGTGTAGGCATCGCGGGCATTCTCCAGCGCCATTTGATCATCGGCAGCGTGCAGACTGCCGACGTGACGATGGGATAACCCCTGTTTGCTGCGAACGAACACTTCATATAACGGCCAGTAAACTTTGCTCATGTTGTCTCTCCTCATGCCGCGCTGCGGGCCTGCTGTTTTTGCGCATGGGCCAGCGCGGCTTCGCGCACCCATTCGCCCTCTTCCCAGGCCTTACGCTTGGCGGCCAACCGCTCGTGATTGCAAATGCCACGGCCGCTAATCACCTCGTTAAATTCCTGCCAGTCGATTTCGCCGAAGCGGTAGTGGCCGCTGGCTTCATCAAACTGCAAATCCGGGTCCGGGACAGTCATACCGAGGATCTCTACCTGCGGCACGGTATTGTCGACGAAGCGCTGACGTAGCTCGTCGTTGGAGTGCAGTTTGATTTTCCACGCCATGCTGCGGGCGCTGTTCGGCGAGTTGTCATCGTTAGGGCCAAACATCATCAGCGCCGGCCACCAGAAGCGGTTAATGGCGTCCTGCAGCATCTGCCGCTGCGCCTCATTGCCCTGCGCCAGCGCCATGCAGGCTTCAAAACCCTGACGCTGGTGAAAGCTCTCTTCTTTGCAGATTTTGACCATCGCCCGGGCATAGGGGCCGTAGGAGGTCCGGCACAGCGCCACCTGGTTGACGATGGCCGCGCCATCGACCAGCCAGCCGATCACGCCGATATCCGCCCAGCTGAGGGTCGGGTAGTTAAAAATGGAGGAGTATTTCATCTGCCCGTCGAGCATCTTCTGATACAGGTCTTCCCGGGCGCAGCCAAGGGTTTCCGCGGCGCTATAGAGATACAGCCCGTGTCCAGCCTCATCCTGTACCTTAGCCAACAGGATCGCTTTGCGGCGCAGCGTCGGCGCGCGGGTGATCCAGTTGCCTTCCGGCAGCATGCCGACGATCTCCGAGTGCGCGTGCTGGCCTATCTGCCGAATCAAGGTCTTACGGTAGGCATCCGGCATCCAGTCCTGCGGTTCGATGGCCGTTTCCTGCGCGATGCGCTGGTCAAAGCGTTGTTCTTCTGTCACGTCATCACCTTTATGATTCCGATATTCACAACAAAAACATTTATGTGAATCACTTTGTTTATTGAAGGTTACATATTGGTTAAATAAAACCACAAATTTTGTTTGCTCTTTTTGTGATAATCTCCGCAAAACCTTTTGTAAACCACAATTAATACAGTAAGTTAAGCATAAGGCGTAACCCCATCGCGATCACAATGTTAATAATTTATTAAATACGGGCTTGCATTTTATGATTCATAAAAGAACTATTTATAGATATCACACGTAACACATTTGGAGATTTGCGATGCAGCAGTTAGCCAGCTACTTATCCGGCGCCTGGCAGACCGGCCGGGGCCGCGCCCGTACTATCCATCACGCCATCACCGGCGCAGCGCTTTGGGAGGTGACCAGTGAAGGCCTGGATATGGCGCAGGCGCGCCGCTTCGCGATTGAGCGCGGTGGCAAAGCCCTGCAGGCGATGACCTTTATTGAACGCAGCGCGATGCTGAAAGCGGTGGCGAAACACCTGCTGGAGCAGAAAGACCAGTTCTACGCCATCTCCGCGCAAACCGGCGCCACTCGCGCCGACAGTTGGGTGGATATTGAAGGCGGTATCGGTACCCTTTTCACCTATGCCGGGCTCGGTAGTCGAGAATTACCGGACGATATCCTGTGGCCGGAAGACGAGCTCATCCCGCTCTCCAAACAGGGCGGTTTTGCCGCGCGTCATGTGCTAACCTCGAAATCAGGCGTCGCCGTCCATATCAACGCCTTCAACTTCCCCTGCTGGGGAATGCTGGAAAAACTGGCGCCCACGTGGCTTGCCGGTATGCCGGCGATCATTAAACCGGCCACCGCTACCGCCCAGCTCACCCAGGCAATGGTGAAAGCGATTGTCGACAGCGGCCTGGTGCCGGAGGGCGCCATCAGCCTGATTTGCGGCGGCGCGGGCGAGCTGCTCGACCACCTCGATAGCCAGGACGTGGTGACCTTTACCGGGTCAGCCGCCACCGGCCAGCAGCTACGGGCGCACCCTAACCTGGTAGCCAAATCCATTCCCTTTACCATGGAAGCAGATTCACTCAACTGCTGCGTGTTAGGCGAAGACGTCACTCCGGAGCAACCGGAATTCGCGCTGTTTATTCGGGAAGTGGTCCGCGAGATGACGGCGAAAGCCGGGCAAAAATGTACCGCTATCCGCAGAATCATTGTGCCACTGGCTCAGATTAATGCGGTTAGCGATGCACTGATCTCCCGCCTGCATAAAGTAACCGTCGGTGACCCTGCGCAGGAGGGCGTTAAGATGGGGGCCCTGGTTAATAGCGAACAGCGTCAGGACGTACAGGAGAGCGTCAATAAGCTGATAGCCGCTGGCTGCGAAGTACTGCTCGGTGGAGAGGCGGATCTCAGCGCGGCCGGCGCATTTTTCCCGCCGACCCTGTTGTACTGCTCACAGCCGGATGAAACGCCGGCGGTTCACGCCATTGAAGCTTTTGGTCCGGTGGCGACGCTGATGCCGTATCGTGACCGCCAGCATGCGCTGACGCTGGCGCGCGCCGGCGGCGGCAGTCTGGCGGGGACGCTGGTCACCGCCAGCGGCGAGCTGGCGCGCGAGTTTATCCTCGGCGCCGCCCGCGCCCATGGCCGTATTCAGATACTGAACGAGGCGTCCTCGGTCGAGTCAACCGGCCACGGTTCGCCGCTGCCGCAGCTGGTGCACGGCGGCCCCGGCCGCGCTGGCGGCGGAGAAGAGCTTGGCGGGCTGCGTTCGGTGAAACACTATATGCAGCGTACCGCGGTCCAGGGCAGCCCAACGATGCTGGCGACCATCGGTCAACAGTGGGTGCGCGGCGCCCAGGTGAACGAAGACCGTATTCACCCGTTCCGCAAATATTTCGAAGAGATTCAGCCTGGCGACAGCTTATTAACCCCGCGCCGAACCCTGACCGAAGCGGATATCGTTAACTTCGCCTGCCTGAGCGGCGATCATTTCTACGCGCACATGGACAAAATCGCCGCCGCCGAGTCGATTTTTGGCGAGCGGGTGGTCCACGGCTATTTCCTGATCTCCGCCGCGGCCGGGCTGTTCGTCGATGCCGGCGTCGGGCCGGTTATCGCCAACTATGGGATGGAAAACCTGCGCTTTATTGAGCCGGTCAAACCGGGCGACACCATTCAGGTTCGCCTGACCTGTAAGCGTAAAACGGTCAAACGTCAGCGCAGCGCCGATGAGAAAGCCACCGGCGTGGTGGAATGGGCGGTGGAGATTTTCAACCAGCACCAGCAGGCGGTGGCGCTGTATTCCATTCTGACCCTGGTGGCGCGTCAACACGGAGATTTCCCGGCGTGATAGCGAAAAATAGACCGCTGGCGCTCTGTTGGCCGACCCTTTAGCCATTGATACTGCAATCGGTTTGCAACGGTTTCGCCCCGGGAAGTCCTTTATGTTATCCGTGGCTTCAGCGCACATTGCGCTCCCGGTTAATCGTCTGCGTTATGCCTGGCATAGCGCAGGGAGCGCACAGGGGGCGGCCAGTCGCCGCTGCCCCCTGTACCCCCGGGCTAGGGCCAGCAAGAATGGTGAATAAATTACCGGCAGGCCGCACGGACCGTAGGCCGGGTAAGGCGTCAGCCGCCACCCGGCAAAAAAATCAGCGCTCGTTCTCAATGCCTCTGCGGAGGCATTTTTTACGCCCGTCTGGCAAAACTGACAAACAAGCTGGCAAAAGCAAACAAACGCCCCGGCGCCGCTGGCTGGTAGCTTAAGGATGACAAAGCCGACATTCGCAGCGGCAAGAGACAACACAACAATAAGATGAGGTCACAATGGCAAACGGCTTGAAATTTTCTCCTCGTAAAACCGCGCTGGCGCTGGCCGTGGCGGTGGTTTGCGCCTGGCAATCACCGGTCTTCGCTCACGGTAGCGAAGCCCACATGGTACCGCTGGATAAAACGCTGCAGGAATTCGGCGCTGATGTGCAGTGGGATGACTACGCGCAAATGTTCACCCTGATAAAAGACGGCGCTTACGTCAAAGTAAAGCCCGGCGCCAAAACGGCGATCGTCAACGGTAAATCCCTTGACCTACCGGTGCCTGTGGTAATGAAGGAAGGTAAAGCCTGGGTTTCCGATACCTTTATCAACGATGTCTTCCAGTCCGGTCTCGATCAGACCTTCCAGGTGGAAAAGCGCCCGCACCCGTTAAACTCGCTCTCGGCGGCGGAAATCAGTGAAGCGGTGACCATTGTCAAAGCCGCGCCGGAGTTTCAGCCGAATACCCGCTTTACTGAGATTTCCTTACACGAGCCGGACAAGGCGGCGGTATGGGCCTTTGCCCTGCAGGGAACGCCGGTCGATGCTCCCCGCACTGCCGATGTGGTGATGCTCGATGGCAAACACGTCATTGAAGCCGTGGTCGATCTGCAAAACAAAAAAATCCTTTCCTGGACGCCGATCAAAGGCGCCCACGGGATGGTGCTGCTCGATGATTTTGTCAGCGTGCAGAACATCATCAATACCAGCAGCGAATTCGCTGAGGTGCTGAAAAAGCACGGTATTACCGATCCTGGCAAAGTGGTCACCACCCCGCTCACCGTTGGCTTTTTTGATGGCAAAGATGGCCTGCAGCAGGATGCGCGTCTGCTGAAGGTGGTCAGTTATCTGGATACCGGCGACGGCAACTACTGGGCGCACCCGATTGAAAACCTGGTGGCGGTGGTCGACCTTGAAGCGAAGAAAATCATCAAAATCGAAGAAGGTCCGGTGATCCCGGTCCCAATGGAGCCCCGTCCGTATGATGGTCGCGACCGCAACGCCCCGGCGGTGAAACCGCTGGAGATAACCGAACCGGAAGGCAAAAACTACACCATTACCGGCGATACCATTCACTGGCAGAACTGGGATTTCCACCTGCGTCTTAACTCGCGCGTCGGACCAATTCTGTCAACGGTGACTTACAACGATAACGGCACAAAACGCCAGGTGATGTATGAAGGTTCCCTCGGCGGGATGATCGTCCCCTACGGCGACCCGGACGTCGGCTGGTATTTCAAAGCCTACCTCGACTCCGGCGATTACGGCATGGGCACCCTGACGTCGCCGATTGTTCGCGGTAAAGATGCGCCGTCAAATGCGGTACTGCTGGACGAAACTATCGCCGATTACACCGGCAAACCGACCACGATTCCAGGCGCGGTGGCCATATTCGAACGCTATGCCGGGCCTGAGTATAAGCACCTGGAGATGGGCAAACCCAACGTCAGCACCGAACGCCGGGAACTGGTGGTACGCTGGATCAGCACCGTCGGCAACTACGACTATATCTTTGACTGGGTGTTCCACGACAACGGCACCATCGGTATCGATGCCGGCGCCACCGGCATTGAAGCGGTGAAAGGCGTGCTGGCGAAGACCATGCATGACCCCAGTGCCAAAGAGGATACCCGCTACGGAACGTTGATCGACCATAATATTGTCGGCACCACTCACCAGCACATCTATAACTTCCGCCTCGACCTCGATGTGGACGGCGAGAACAACACCCTGGTGGCGATGGATCCTGAAGTGAAGCCCAACACCGCCGGCGGCCCGCGCACCAGCACCATGCAGGTGAATCAGTACACAATCGATAGCGAGCAGAAAGCGGCGCAGAAATTCGACCCGGGCACTATCCGCCTGCTGAGCAACACCAGCAAAGAGAACCGCATGGGCAACCCGGTCTCATACCAGATTATCCCTTACGCCGGCGGCACGCACCCGGCGGCGACCGGTGCCAAATTCGCCCCGGACGAGTGGATATATCATCGCCTGAGCTTTATGGATAAACAGCTGTGGGTGACGCGCTACCACCCGACAGAGCGATATCCGGAAGGGAAATACCCGAACCGTTCCGCCCACGATACCGGCCTGGGCCAGTACGCGAAGGATGATGAGTCGCTGACTAACCACGATGACGTCGTGTGGATCACCACCGGCACCACCCACGTGGCGCGCGCCGAAGAGTGGCCGATCATGCCGACCGAGTGGGCGCACGCGCTGCTCAAGCCGTGGAACTTCTTTGACGAAACCCCTACTCTGGGCGAAAAGAAAAAGTAATCTTAACCAGCGGTGAAATCCAGCAGGATCTTACCGCCTCTTCCCGGCTGGCCGGCGGCGGCAATCGCCGCCCGCCAGTCGTTCAACGCTATACGCTGGGCCGGCGGCTGGGAGGTCGTTGGCAGGCGCTGCCAGATTTCGTCGAACGCTGCCCGCCACGCCGCCACGCTGAGTGTCGGCAGCGCCTCCCGCAGATGAAACTTGCGCACCGTCGCGCTACCGCGCGTCTGGGTCAGCGGCCGCCCGGATAACAGCCCATAGGAGATGAGGGTCGACGACCCGGGCAGCACCGACAGCAGCGTATTCGCCAGTTCGCCGCCCACCGCGTCAAACACCAGATCGCTGTGCTGGCTGACCTTCTCCATCAGCGCCCGGTCGGTATCGAGGATCGGATAGATCCCGGCCTGTTCCAGGCGCGCCCGATGCTGCGGCGAGCGAATAATCCCGCTCACCGAGCGGGCGCCCATCGCCAGCGCCCACTGCCCCAGCAGACTGGCGCAGGAGGACGATGCCGCGGTCAGCACGAGGTGTTTTCCGGCAACCGGCCAGCGCTTGAGCATCAGCATCGCCGTCAGCGGATTGATATACCCGCGGGCGGCCAGCAGATCGTCAACTGCCGGCGGCACCGGCACCAGCCAGGTCTCATCCAGATCGATAAACCGCTGCCAGGTGCCGCCCCCGCGCAGGGGCAGCACCCGCTGGCCCGCGGCTAACCGGCTGCCGTATGGCGCGGCGACCACCTCGCCAAGGCCTTCATAGCCGGCGACGGCCGGCAGTCGGGTGCGGTGGCGATAGGCGCCGGTCACGGGGATCAGATCCGAAGGATTCACCGGGGCAAAGCGCATCCTGACCCGCACCCGTCCGCCCGCCAGCGGCGCCAGCGGCAGGCGTTTCAGGGTCAGCACGGCGGCCGGCGGCCCGTAGCGGTCATAAACAATGGCGTCGTTGAACATCGACTGGCTCCAGACAACGAAAGTCGGGATCATAGCAGATCCCGCTTCCAGTGGCTCGCACCCGCGCCAGCCCGGGTCAGCCCGGGCCATCGCTGGCCGCCGCCAGCAGCGGCACGATGATATCGCTGAGCGGCGTCGGAATGCCGTGCTGACGCCCGCGACGCTGCACCACGCCGTTACGAATATCCCACTCCAGCGGTCGGCCATTGAGGCGATCGATCAGAATAGAGGTGCTTAAGTCGGCAGGCGCCCGATGAAAGCCGGCGATAATCTCCTCCGGCACGCTGTCGCTCAGGGCGGCCCCTTCCGCCCGCGCCACCTGCAGGCATTCGCGCAGATAAGCCAGTCCGAGGGCAGTGATGTCCTCCCGGGCGAACATCCCGGCGCGTCGTCCGGTCAGCACCATCAGTCCGGCAACCGCGTTCTGCAACAGTTTGCGCCAGGCAACGGTGGTAAAATCAGCCGCCAGGTCCACCGCGCAGCGGGTTCCCGCCAGCGCCTGCTGCACTCGCTCTGCCCCCGGCAGATCCGGCAGCGTCAGGCGCGGCGTGGCGCGCAACCAGACAGAGGCATCGGCATCGCGCTGCGCCGGGAACCAGACCACCGACGGCAGCACCGTCGCGCCGCCGGTCAAGGGGGCAAACTGCTGGCGCTGCTCAACGCCGTTTTGCAGCACGCACACCACGGTGTCAGGGGAACACAGGGCCGTCAGCCAGGGGGCGATGGCCTCCGTCTGGGTGGTTTTCACCGCGACAAAGACCAGGTCGAAGGGGGCGGATATCGCCATCGGGTCGGTGTGCACCGGGCCGGGCACCACGATCTCACCCTCGTCAGTGCGCAGCACCAGCGCCGAATGGGCGGTACGCCCGCAGACCATCGGCGCCCTCCCCCTCTCAAACAGGGCGGCGGCAATCGTGGTGCCGATGGCGCCGGGACCAATTAGCGCAACCTTAGGAAATGCTGTCATGCCGAAGACCTCCTGATGATTCACCGCCCAGATTAGGCAAAGATTGCCCTCCACAGTAGCGAGAAAGACCGGAAGTCGGCAAGGGGCGCGTCGGGAAAGCCTTTCGCCTTCCCCGACGGAGGGCTAGTAGCGCACGCAGACGGATTTGGTTTCGCACCAGCCGTCGAGCCAGTCAGGGCCGAAATCGCGGCCGGTACCAGACTGCTTCATGCCGCCGAAAGGCAGGTTGGCGTCAATCAGGGTATGGCTGTTGACCCATACCGTTCCCGCCTGCAGACGGTCGGTGTAGTTCAGGGCCTGGGTCAGATCGCGGGTCCAGACGCTGGCGGTCAGACCAAAATCGCTGTCGTTGGCCAGGCGCAGCGCCTCCTCGCCATCGGCCACTCGCACCAGGTTCACCACCGGGCCAAAAACCTCCTCACGGCTGAGACGCAGTCCGGCGTCGGGGTTTACCACCAGCGTTGGCGGAATATAGTACCCTCCCGCATCTGGTCCGGCGCTGCCGCTGATGAGTTCTGCCTTCTGCTGGCGAGCCTCTTCGAGGTAGGCCGCCACCTTGTCGCAGTGGGCCCGGGAGACCACTGGGTTGATCTGCGCCGTCTCCTGCATCCCAGGCCCCACCTGCAGCGATTTCACCGCCTGCTCGAAGCCGCTGACCAGGGTGTCAAACAGCGGCGCTTCGATGTAGATCCGCGAGCTGGCGGCGCAGACCTGCCCCTGATTGAGGAAGCTTCCGGTCATCAGCCCCTCAATAACCCACTGGGGGTCGGCGTCTTTGAGCACAATCGCCGGATTCTTGCCACCCAGCTCCAGCGTCACGCGGGTCAGGCGGTCGGCAGCCACGCGGGCAATCTGTTTCCCGGTCGCCGTCGAGCCGGTAAAGCTAACCTTCGCCACCTGCGGATGGGCGGTCAGCGCCGCGCCGCAGCCGGCGCCGCTGCCGGTGACCACGTTGAACACCCCGTCAGGAATGCCCGCCTGGGTCGCCAGCTCCGCCACCCGCAGCAGGGTCAGCGGGGTGGTTTCCGAGGGTTTGATGACGATCGAACAGCCCGCCGCCAGGGCCGGCATGACCTTCCACATGCCGATCATCAGCGGGAAATTCCACGGAACGATGCCCGCCACCACCCCGACCGGCTCTTTTTTGGTCCACGCCTGGTAACGCGCCCCTTGCGGGAACGGGATCGAAACGTCCAGCGTCCGGCCGCTGATCTTGGTGGTCAGCCCCGCGGTGTAGCGCATCCAGTTCAGGGTGCAGCCGACCTCAAAGGCGCGGGAGATGGCAATGGATTTCCCCTGCTCGAGGGTTTCCAGTTGCGCCAGCTCTTCGCCGTGCTGCTCCACCAGATCGGCAAAACGCAGCAGGATGCGTTCACGGTCAGCCGGGGTGCGCCCGGCCCA
Organism: Klebsiella sp. P1927; assembly: GCF_018204675.1. NCBI lineage: Bacteria > Pseudomonadati > Pseudomonadota > Gammaproteobacteria > Enterobacterales > Enterobacteriaceae > Klebsiella > Klebsiella sp. P1927. The sequence continues at coordinate 2,650,329 of NZ_CP073377.1, forward strand.
GCGGCGATCGACAAAAGCGCGCCAGGCGGACATCACCGCCCGGTCGACATCCGCCGGGCTGGCGTCGGCGGTGGTGGCAATCGCCTGCCCGGTGGCCGGATCCCAGACGGTTAACCGGTTTTCGCTCTGCGCGGCGCAGGGGGCGCCGTCGATATACAGGCCATGCTGACGGTATAAAAACTGCTGGACGCTGGCAAGCAGCGCTATCTGTGAGGTGGACATACCCTTTCCTTATTCATCGCGGATAGTGCTTTCAGTCTATGTCTGGTTGGCGGTTGGCGCTTTTTTCTCTGTGACATTCGTTTGCGCCGCTGTGACAGTCGCCGCAATTCCGTCGTCTGCCCTCGCAGAAATGTGCCGCGGGTAATAGTTCTTTCATATACCCGCCATCGCGCCCTTGCCTGAGGCGACACAAATGCAACAATGCGGAAACATTGTTATTAGAGGAGAAGGGCGAATGATGACCACGGCAGAGGGAGGGCTGGCGTATCAGCGCTGGCTGGCGACGATCAATCAGGTCTGCGGCCATTTCGCCGCCCGGCCGTTGGAGGAGAGTTTCCACGGCGAGATTGACGCCCGCTACGCCGGCAGCCTCAAGGTCAGTACCGTCACCGCCGCCGGCGTCAATCTCTACCGCACGCGCAATGAGATAAAACGCGATAACGACGCCTGGTTCTATACCGTGTTTCAGCTCGCCGGCGAAGCCATCCTCGAACAGGACGATCGCCAGGTGACGCTGGCGGCAGGCGATATCACGTTAATCGACGCCGCCCGCCCATGCTCCATCGTCTGGCAGCAGACCTCGCGTCAGGCCTCGCTGCTGCTGCCGCGCCAGCGGGTGGCGCCCACAGGGGACATCACTACCGCCTGCCGGCTGGACAAATCTCTGCCAATGGTCCAGCTCAGCCAGCGACTGCTGCTGGAAAGCATGGGCGGCACGACGCTCTCCGCCAGCGAGAGCGAAGCCGCGCTGGAGGCGATCGCCTGCCTGTTGCGCCCGGTGCTGCATCAGCGCGATCCTGCCCCTTCCCGGCGGGAAAAGCAGTTTCAGAAGATTATTGCGTTAATCGATGCGTCCATTCAGTCGGAGCATCTGCGTCCGGAGTGGCTGGCCAGCGAGACGGGCATGTCGGTACGCAGCCTGTACCGGCTGTTTGCCGATCAGGGGCTGGTGGTGGCGCAGTATATTAAGAACCGGCGGTTGGATCTGTGTGCCCAGGCGTTACAGAATGTTCATGACGATGAAAAGCTGGCGGGGATCGGCTACCGCTGGGGCTTCAGCGACCACAGCCATTTCTCCACCGCATTTAAGCAGCGCTTTGGCGTCACCCCGGGGGAATACCGCAAGCGCTGTCGCTAATTATTTGCGCAGCCACTGGCCGTTCAATCCCTGGACGTACTCCCCGGGCTGCGCGCGGGCCACCAGCTTCTGCCCGGCCATTTTCGCCACTTCATCCACCGGCAGATTGTTGTCATCCGCCAGCTGCTGGTAGCTTTCGCTGCGCGCGGCGTTAATCTGCTTTACCAGCGCCAGCGTCTCTTTATCCTGACGCAGCGGCGCGAGATAGCCGTTCAGCGTCTCCCCCACTCGTCCCTGCTGGCGCGCTTCGCTCAGGGTCAACGCCAGCGCGGGCGCGCTGAGTAAAGCCAGCGTCAGCGCCGCGGTTAACAGTCGTTTTCTCATCGTCGCCTCAGAACAAATCGCTGCGGGATTTGAGCAGGTTTTCCACATCCTTATCGACCTTGATATGGATCTCATGCTCAATTTTGACATTCATATTGATGGTGATGGGCTCTTTCGACGCCGCGATTTCGATGCGCGGCGTACAGCCGGCGAGCAGCATCGACGCCGCCATGGCCAGTAACAGCTTCTTCATTTAGGTTCCTTACATGTCTTACCGTCCGTACAGCGCCGTACGGGCAGCGTAGCATTCTGCTCGAGCCACGCCTGTAAATTGTCGCCGAAGCGCAAACTGCGCCACAGGTCGAAAATATTCTCTTCATGAGCGTAGTTTAAATGCACGGTACTACTTTTCCCTTCCACCCGGCTGGTGCCGTTGATGCTGGCCTTAAGCGTCAACACGCCCAGATTATCGAGGTTAATCTGCGTCCACGAGCGGGAGATTTCCATATAGCGCAGCCAGTTAATCGCCGCCCCGGCGGAGACGTTATCCGCCACCAGCGCATCGGCGGTGTCTTTATCCAGCCGCAGGGTCATCGGTCCGTCATTGCGCAGCCAGCCGTCGTGGATGATCCATTGATTATTCTCCAGCCACAGCGGCAGCGCGCCGCTCACCGCGCCGGACATGGCGAACTGTTTCACCTTGACGGCGCTGGTCAGTTCGCTGCTGGAGATATGCTGCAGGCGGATCAACGCCGGGTCGCGCTGCGGCATACGCAGCTGCAGCAGTGTCAGTTTCCCGCCTAACAGATCGACGCTGACGTCGCTGAGCTGCAGCGGATTGGCCTCGCTCCACGGCCAGGTGCCCTGCAGGTCCGCCGTCAGATTACGCGCTGTGACCTGGTTGACGATTTCGCCAATGCGCAGGGAGACCGGGCGGCGGGTGCCCAGCTGCCAGTGACCGTCGCTGAAGCGGAACGGCAGGACGAAGTCGACGCCGTTGATCTGGTTATCCGGCATCCAGGCGCTGCCGCCCTTCAGGACGCCATGGCCGCCCGCCTCAAATCCCTGCCCAGCTGCCGCCGAGAAGGCCACCTGCGCGTAGAGACTGCCTTCGCGCAGGTTCATCTTCCAGTCCGGCGGCACCAGCGGCTGGAACACCGTTAGCGACTGTTTTGGCCACCACGCCTGGCCGCGCAGCCGTTCGCCATCCCAGCGCCCGGACAGACGCACCGGACCGATAGCCTCGGCATGCAGGGCGCCGGTGAACTGGAACCACGTCGGGTCCCGACCGTCGAGAGCGAATTTCAGCGTTGAGGCCGGGAGATAGCTGCCGCCGGAGAAGGTGGTTTTGGCGGCGTCCAGCGACAGCGCGCCGGTCAACCGCGGATGCTCAGCATCGCGCAGCCAGCGGATCGGCTGCTCGAGGGTCAGACGCGGGGTGCTGACCCGCATTGTGCCGTACTCAAGCTTATCGAAGCCGGTGGAAAGGCTGCTCAGGGTAATAGCATTGTCGCGCCACTCCCCGCTGCCCTTCACATCCCAGCGCGCCTGCATCGGGGTAAAATGTCCCTCGCCCCAGTAGCGCCACTGCCAGCGGCCGCTGTCGGGCAGAAAATCGCTCGCCTGACCGTCCAGATGCAGCGTAAAGTCGCCCATCTGCTGCTCATGGGCGCGAAGGATCGCCTGCAGGCGGCCATCGACGCCCTGCTGAGTGACCTTAACCCCGGCCAGCGGCCAGCGGATTTCGTCAATATTCAGCGCGTCGATCACCCGCCCGCGCGAGCGCAGCAACGCACCGGGGTGAAAAGCCAGCTGCGGGCTGATCAGCGGCCCGCTGAGCTGAGCCGGCAGCGCCGCGTATAGTATCATCTCCCCCAGCTTGGCCTCACCGGTGAGCCGCAGCGGCAGATCGCTGTTATCCATGCTCAGCTTGCCCGGACCAATATTCAGTACCGCATTGCCCTTCCCGGCATGCCCCTCGGTGAGAACATTCAGGCGACCGCTGACGATCATCTGTTCGGTGCCCTGCTGCCAGTTACCCACCGACAGCGCCACCCGCCCGCGCAGCGGATACGCCTCGTAACGGGTGCGCCAACGGCCGTCGCTGATGGTGATCCGCTCCGGGGTGATCTCCCACGGCAGGTCCAGAATAGGCTCTACCTCACCCCGCGGGGTGACCAGCAGCTGGCCGCGATTGTGCTGCCACTCGAGCTCAGCATCGATCCATTCCGCAGTCTGCGGGAATTCGAAGGTGCCCTGCATCTGGCCGTCGACCGGCAGACCATCCGGCACCAGCGGCAGATGGAAGGTCCCCACCAGCTTCACCGGCGGCTGATCGTCAGTCAGCCGGGCGCTGAACTGGCTGACGGTGAGCGCCTGGCCGCGCAGGCGCGCCTGCAGACTCAGTTCCTTCCCGGCAAAGCCGATATCCTGCTGCGCAGGCGTTAATGACATTACCAGCCGCCCCTGCCATTTCTCCCACGGCGACAGCCGCAGATTGTCAATGGTTAACCAGCTATAGGGCAACATCGATTGCCATTCGGCAAGCGTGCGCGGTGAACCGGGAGAGGGATCGCTGGCCGGCAGTTTGCTCAGGCAGGCGCTGTTGATCTCCAGCTGGCCAATATGCAGCCGCCAGCGGCTGGGACGCGAGAGACGGGCATCGGTCACCCGGGCGATTTCACAGTCGCCCACCAGATAACGCAGATCGGGGATCAGCAGGGCCGACCGCGTCAGGCGCGGGCTCTCCTGCAAAGAGATACGCGTGCCCACGGGCAGCCAGATGCCCGCCAGCGTCGGCACCCAGTGGGTTAGCGTCAACAGCAGGGTTAGCGGCAATAACACCAGAACTAACACCAGCGCGATGGCGGCTTTATATTTACCCTTCATGGGCAGTTAATATCCTGATTCAACATAAGTAAAAGCCGAAAGGCGTCCATTGTGACACGTTCGACCAGTGAGTGAAAGTTTACGGCCTGTTAAAGCATAGTTGCCAGCCGGACTCGCGGCGCGACGTTCGGCCATTATCATTTAACTGTTGTTTAAGTCGCCCCTGCCACACTCCAGCCAGACGGGAATAGCTTGCGGGAGAGGCGGTGTCGTTAATTATCTCGCTCATAGAGAGCGCACAGGACCACTATCCATGGGTATTGCTGATTGTTTTTCTGCTTACCTTCACTAAATCCTGCGCATTGGTCTCGCTGGCAATCCCCGGCACCTCCGGCCTGCTGCTGCTGGGGACATTCGCTTCCGCCAGCCTCGGACATTTCCTGTTAATGTGGTCCAGCGCCAGCCTCGGCGCCATCGGCGGATTCTGGCTATCGTGGCGGCTGGGCATTCGCTACCGTCATCGCCTCACCCATCTACGCTGGCTGACCGCCGAGCGTCTGGCCCGCAGCCGCCTCTTCTTTCAGCGCTATGGCCCGTGGGCTATCTTTTTCAGCCGCTTTCTCTCTCCCCTGAGGGCTACGCTGCCCTTCGTTAGCGGCGCCAGCAGTCTGCCGCTGTGGTCGTTTCAGCTGGCTAACGTCAGCTCCGGTCTGCTGTGGCCGCTTCTGCTGCTCGCCCCCGGCGCTTTCAGCCTCAGTTTGTGGTGAAAAAACTTTGTCTTTCAAAGAGATTCCGCAAGTCCGCGATATGCTCTAGAATTAGGATTAGCACCCTCTCATTAAACTATTTTTTAATAATTGTACGTTTATTTTAAATATGCTACCGTGACGGTATAATCACTGGAGAAAAGTCTTATGAAAATCGCGGTTTATAGTACGAAGCAGTACGATAAAAAGTACCTGCAGCACGTTAATGATGCATACGGCTTTGAACTGGAATTCTTCGATTTCCTGCTGACAGCGAAGACTGCCAAAACCGCCAACGGTTGCGAAGCGGTATGTATCTTCGTCAATGACGACGGCAGCCGCCCGGTGCTGGAAGAGCTGAAGGCCCACGGGGTGAAATATATCGCCCTGCGCTGCGCCGGGTTTAACAACGTCGACCTTGAGGCGGCAAAGGAGCTTGGCCTGCGCGTCGTGCGCGTTCCAGCTTACTCTCCGGAAGCGGTCGCTGAGCATGCGATCGGTATGATGATGTCGCTCAACCGCCGCATCCACCGCGCTTACCAGCGTACCCGCGATGCCAATTTCTCCCTCGAAGGCCTCACCGGCTTCACCATGTACGGCAAAACCGCCGGGGTGATCGGCACCGGGAAAATTGGCGTAGCGATGTTGCGGATCCTTAAAGGCTTCGGCATGCGCCTGCTGGCGTTCGACCCGTACCCAAGCGCCGCCGCGCTGGAGCTGGGGGTAGAATATGTTGACCTCGCCACGCTGTACAAGGAATCGGACGTGATCTCCCTGCACTGTCCGCTGACCGACGAAAACTACCACCTTCTCAATCGCGAAGCCTTCGATCAGATGAAAGACGGGGTGATGGTGATCAACACCAGCCGCGGCGCCCTGATCGACTCTCAGGCGGCCATCGACGCCCTGAAGCACCAGAAAATTGGCGCGCTGGGGCTGGACGTTTATGAGAACGAACGCGATCTGTTCTTTGAAGACAAATCCAACGACGTGATCCAGGACGATGTCTTCCGCCGCCTCTCCGCCTGCCATAACGTGCTGTTTACCGGCCACCAGGCGTTCCTCACCGCCGAGGCGCTGATCAGCATTTCGGAGACCACTCTGGGTAACCTGCAGCAGGTCGCCAACGGCGAAACCTGTCCAAACGCCATCGTCTGACGCCTTTCCCTTTTGTGCTCCTCTTCCGGGGGGAGCACATTCAGATAATCCCCACAGATCCCTGCTGCGATACCGTTACACTGGCTTGGTTTTATTAGTTATGTGAATGTTTTGGAGTGAAAATGAACAAATTTGCGGCGCTTCTGGCGGCAGGTATGCTGCTGTCCGGCTGTGTCTATAACAGTAAGGTGTCCACCGGTGCGGAACAGCTGCAGCATCATCGCTTCGTGCTGACCAGCGTCAACGGCCAGGCGGTCAACGCCAGCGACCGGCCGCTGGAGCTAAGCTTCGGTGAGAAGATGGCTATTACGGGCAAGATGTATGTATCCGGCAATATGTGCAACGGCTTTAGCGGGGAAGGTAAAGTGTCGGACGGCGAGCTGAAGGTCAAATCGCTGGCGATGACCCGGATGCTGTGCCACGATGCCCAGCTCAATACCCTGGATGCGACGATCGACAAGATGCTGCGCGAGGGTGCGCAGGTCGATCTGACGGAAAACCAGTTGACGCTGGCGACCGCCGACCAGACGCTGGTCTATAAGCTCGCCGACCTGATGCACTAGCCGGCGTTGAGGTGCCGCTGACGCTGCCCCGCGACGGGGCCGCTGTTAGTAGCCGCAGCTGCCGCCCGCCAGCGCCTGCTCGCTGCAGCGTTTGCCGTTCGGCAGCGCGCACATGCCAATCGCCGAACCATCGAGCTGACGAGCCACCGATAACGAGCCGCCTATCATGGCGCAGTTGGCCTGACCGGCGTCGCTCATCGCCGCCCGCATTCCCGGCGTGACGTGCGCCGCCGTGGCCTGCTGAACGGGTTCACTACTGCACGCGGACAGCAACAGCGCCGCACATCCTACTAACATCGCAGCTCGCATTCTCTCTCCCCTCGGAAACGTCTTAAAAAAGCAAACCCCAGAATAATAGGCAGCGTGGCGGGCGGCGTCGAGAGGGGAAGTACGTATTTATGCGCCTCATTAACATTTTCTAGCAAATTTTCGCCTAAAGCTTGATCTGCCTCGGCCATGTCGCCCGGCGCAGGTGGTTCCTCTCCCGGCAGGCAGCCATTTTCTCCGCGAACCACGCAAAATATTGATCTGGTCACGGGTACCCGGCGCATTGAGGACACAAATGCAAAAATGGCGGGGTCAGCGGTTTGCTAAACTACCCCTTATATAATTACAGGGCGCGTCGCGGTTTCACGCGTCCATTCTTTTGCGCAATGTAAGGGTGTCTTCATATGATTACGATTGATGGTAATGGCGCGGTCGCTTCCGTCGCGTTTCGCACCAGTGAAGTTATCGCCATCTACCCGATCACGCCCAGTTCAACGATGGCGGAACAGGCTGACGCCTGGGCCGGCAATGGGCTGAAAAACGTCTGGGGCGATGTTCCCCGCGTGGTCGAAATGCAGTCGGAGGCGGGCGCCATTGGCGCCGTACATGGCGCGCTGCAAACCGGCGCCCTCTCCACCTCCTTTACCTCATCGCAGGGCCTGCTGCTGATGATCCCCACGCTGTACAAACTGGCCGGCCAGCTGATGCCGTTTGTGCTGCACGTCGCCGCCCGCACTGTCGCTACCCATGCGTTGTCTATCTTCGGCGACCATTCCGATGTCATGGCCGTCCGCCAGACCGGGTGCGCCATGCTGTGCGCCAGCAGCGTTCAGGAAGCGCAGGATTTCGCGCTAATCTCGCATATCGCCACCCTGCAAAGCCGGGTGCCGTTTATTCATTTCTTTGATGGTTTCCGTACTTCGCACGAAATCAACAAAATCGCCCCGCTGGCGGATGACACTATTCGCGCCCTGCTGCCGCAGGATAAGATCGCTGAGCATCGCCAGCGCGCGCTCAACCCGGAACACCCGGTGATCCGCGGAACCTCGGCCAACCCCGACACTTACTTCCAGTCCCGGGAAGCTACCAATCCGTGGTACGACGCGGTGTATGACCATGTCGAGAAAGCGATGGACGACTTCGCTGCCGCCACCGGCCGTCAGTACAAACCGTTTGAGTTTTGCGGCCACCCGCAGGCAGAGCGCGTGATCGTCATTATGGGCTCGGCCATCGGCACCTGTGAAGAGGTGGTCGATGAGTTGCTGAGTCGCGGCGAGAAAGTCGGCGTGCTAAAAGTCCGCCTCTATCGCCCGTTCTCCGCCGCCCACCTGCTGGCGGCACTGCCGGAGAGCGCCCGCGCGGTTGCCGTACTGGATCGCACCAAAGAACCCGGCGCGCTTGCCGAACCGCTTTACCTCGACGTGATGACCGCCCTGGCGGAAGCCTTTAACCGCGGCGAGCGCGAGACGCTACCGCGCACTATCGGCGGCCGCTACGGTCTCTCCTCCAAGGAGTTTGGTCCGGAATGCGTGCTGGCGATATTCAGTGAACTGCAGGCCGCCCAGCCGAAGCCGCGCTTTACCGTCGGGATCTATGATGACGTGACCAACCTGTCGCTGCCGCTGGGCGAAAATACCCTGCCGGCAGAGGCCAAGCTCGAGGCCCTGTTCTACGGCCTCGGCAGCGATGGCAGCGTGTCAGCCACCAAAAACAACATCAAAATCATCGGCAACTCGACCCCGTGGTTCTCCCAGGGCTATTTTGTCTATGACTCGAAGAAAGCGGGCGGCCTCACCGTCTCGCATCTGCGGGTCAGCGAAAAACCGATTCGTTCATCGTATCTGATTTCGCAGGCTGATTTCGTCGGCTGCCACCAGCTGCAGTTTATCGATAAATACCAGATGGCCGAGCGGCTGAAGCCCGGCGGCATTTTCCTGCTCAACACGCCGTACAGCGCCGATGAGGTCTGGTCCCGCCTGCCCCAGGAAGTCCAGGCCACCCTGAATCAGAAAAAAGCGCGTTTTTACGTGGTCAACGCGGCAAAGATCGCCCGCGAATGCAGCCTCGGGGCGCGCATTAATACCGTGATGCAGATGGCCTTTTTCCATTTAACCCAGATCCTGCCGGGTGATAGCGCGCTGGCGGAACTGCAGGCAGCCATCGCCAAAAGCTACAGCAGTAAAGGTCAGGAGCTGGTGGAGCGCAACTGGCAGGCGCTGGCCCTGGCCCGTGAATCACTGGCGGAAGTACCGCTCCAGCCGGTGAACGCCAGCAGTCCGAACCGCCCGCCGGTGGTCTCCGACGCCGCGCCGGATTTCGTCAAAACGGTCACCGCCGCGATGCTGGCCGGGCTCGGCGATGCGCTGCCGGTCTCTGCCCTGCCGCCGGACGGCACCTGGCCCATGGGCACCACCCGCTGGGAGAAACGCAACATCGCCGAAGAGATCCCCATCTGGAAGGAAGCGCTGTGTACTCAGTGCAACCACTGCGTCGCCGCCTGCCCGCACTCGGCGATCCGCGCCAAAGTGGTCGCCCCGGAAGAGATGGAGAACGCCCCTGCCAGCCTGCATTCGCTGGATGTGAAATCCCGCGATATGCGCGGGCAGAAATACGTTCTGCAGGTCGCCCCGGAAGACTGCACCGGCTGCAACCTGTGCGTCGAAGTGTGCCCGGCAAAAGACCGCCAGACCCCGGAGATCAAGGCCATCAATATGATGTCCCGCCTGGAGCATGTGGAAGAGGAGAAGGTCAATTACGAGTACTTCCTCAACCTGCCGGAAATCGACCGCAGCAAACTGGAGCGCATTGATATTCGCACCTCGCAGCTGATTAGCCCGCTGTTTGAATACTCCGGCGCCTGCTCGGGCTGTGGCGAAACGCCGTATATCAAACTGCTGACCCAGCTGTACGGCGACCGAATGCTGATTGCCAATGCCACCGGCTGCTCCTCCATTTACGGCGGCAACCTGCCCTCGACACCGTACACTACCGACGCCAACGGCCGCGGCCCGGCGTGGGCCAACTCGCTGTTTGAGGATAACGCCGAATTCGGGCTCGGCTTCCGCTTGACCGTCGACCAGCATCGCCAGCGCGTGATGCGCCTGCTGAGCGAATTCGCCGATAAACTGCCGGCAGAGCTGAACGCGGCGCTGCACGCCGAGGCGACGCCGGAAGATCGCCGTGAACAGGTGGCGGCCCTGCGTCAGGCGCTGGCCGGCGTGGCGGGTGCTGAAGAGCTGCTGACCGATGCCGACGCACTGGTGGAGAAATCCGTCTGGCTGATCGGCGGCGACGGCTGGGCTTACGATATCGGCTTCGGCGGCCTGGACCATGTACTGAGCCTGACGGAAAACGTCAATATTCTGGTGCTGGACACTCAGTGTTACTCCAACACCGGCGGGCAGGCGTCAAAAGCCACCCCGCTGGGAGCAGTGACTAAGTTTGGCGAGCATGGCAAACGCAAGGCGCGTAAAGATCTGGGCGTCAGCATGATGATGTACGGTCATGTTTATGTGGCGCAAATTTCGCTGGGCGCGCAGCTGAACCAGACGGTAAAAGCGATTCAGGAAGCGGAAGCCTATCCGGGGCCATCGCTGATCATCGCCTATAGCCCTTGCGAAGAGCATGGCTACGATCTGGCGCTCAGCCACGACCAGATGCGTCAGCTGACCGCCACCGGCTTCTGGCCGCTCTACCGCTTCGACCCGCGTCGAGCAGATGAAGGCAAGATCCCCCTGGCGCTAGATTCCCGTCCGCCATCAGACGCGCTGGCCGAGACGCTGCTTAATGAGCAACGTTTCCGCCGCCTGAACGCCCAGCAGCCTGAAGTGGCGGAGCAGCTATGGAAAGACGCCGCCGCCGATCTGCAGAAGCGCTATGACTTCCTCGCCCAGCTGGCTGGCAAAGCGGAGAAATCGCCAAGCGAAGGTTAACCGCCCCGTCACCTTTGTCCATAAAAAAAGCCCGAACACAACGTTCGGGCTTGTCGTTTTACCGATAAACAACATCATTCCGCAGAATGAGACGGCAACAATAAATTATTGGCATGACAATAAAGGCATATAACGCGCAAATAATACGTGATTAGCCCGGGCATGTATAATTTTTATTTTGTATATTATCTATAAATGCATTCAGCATAATTATCACCATTTCATTGGTATTATTTATTTTAGATTTTACTTATATCGTAACAATTGAGTCTTACCGGATCTCAGACCGCTCCTTTAGCATGAGTTCACTTCCCACCCGGAAGTTAAAACATAAAAACAGTTAAAGGAATTTCTTCATGAAAAGAAAAGTACTGGCCCTCGTTATTCCGGCTTTATTAGCCGCCGGTGCCGCGCATGCGGCGGAAATTTATAATAAAGACGGGAATAAATTAGATCTCTATGGCAAGGTAGATGGTCTGCATTATTTCTCCAGCGACTCGAAAAAAGACGGCGATCAAACTTATTTACGTTTTGGCTTTAAAGGCGAAACCCAGATCAACGATATGCTTACCGGCTATGGCCAGTGGGAATATAACGTTCAGGCCAACAACACCGAGACCTCCAGCGATCAGGCGTGGACCCGTCTGGCATTCGCCGGTATCAAAGTGGGCGATTACGGCTCCTTCGACTACGGTCGTAACTACGGCGTGCTGTACGACGTTGAAGGCTGGACCGATATGCTGCCGGAGTTCGGCGGCGACTCCTACACCTATGCGGATAACTTTATGGCAGGCCGCGCCAACGGCGTCGCAACCTACCGCAACAGCGATTTCTTCGGTCTGGTGGAGGGTCTGAACTTCGCCCTGCAGTATCAGGGTAAAAACGAAGGCCAGAACGCGCAGGATATCAACGTCGGCACCAATAACCGCAGCAGCGACAGCGATGTTCGCTTCGACAATGGCGATGGTTTCGGCCTCTCCACTTCCTACGACTTCGGCATGGGTATCAGCGCGGCGGCAGCTTACACCTCGTCTGACCGTACAGGCGACCAGCAACACTATACTCACACCGAACGATACGCCAAAGGCGACAAAGCGGACGCCTGGACCGCCGGCCTGAAGTACGACGCCAACGATATTTACCTGGCGACCATGTACTCTGAAACCCGCAATATGACGCCATACGGCTCTACCAGCAGTACCAACGGTGGCGGTATCGCCAATAAAACGCAAAACTTCGAAGTCACCGCGCAGTATCAGTTCGACTTCGGCCTGCGTCCGGCCATCTCCTACCTGCAGTCCAAAGGCAAAGATCTGTACAATAACGGCCGCTATGCCGATAAAGATCTGGTCAAATATATGGACGTTGGCGCGACCTATTACTTCAACCGTAATATGTCCACCTATGTTGATTACAAAATCAACCTGCTGGATGGTAACGACAAATTCTACGAAGACAACGGTATCTCTACCGATAACATCGTCGCCCTGGGCCTGGTTTACCAGTTCTGATGCGCCTGCCCGCCGGTTCCGGCGGGCTTTCCCCCTCCCGCCTCGCTGCAGATAAAACAAAACGCTATATCTCGCGGACTAAAATAGCCGTCCGTTTAATGATATAGTCATGGCCAGTCAGTGCTTGCCCGAGGACGTCCATCATGCACCACCATCCGGTAAAATCTTCCCGAATTATCTCCGTCGCCTACGATGACGCCTCCGCCACACTGGAAATCTATTTCTATCACCAGCCGCCATTACAATATACCGGGGTCCCACCGCGTATTTTTCATGATTTTTTACAGGTGGTGTCAAAAGGCCGGTATTATGACGGGGTGATCAAAGGAAAATTTCCCGAACGCAAGCTACGTTAATGTCAAAGTGTGACTGCGGTCATGATACAAAACGTGCCCTAATACCGTACAATATGAAGGGATACTTAAACAGGAGGTTTTATGAGCAGAATGATTCTTGTCCCTATCGATATCTCTGATAAAGAATTTACTGAACGCATTATCAGTCACGTTGAATCGGAAGCGCGGATTGACGACGCCGAGGTGCATTTCCTCACCGTGATCCCTTCTCTGCCCTATTATGCCTCACTGGGAATGGCCTATACCGCTGAGCTTCCCGGCATGGACGAGCTGCGTGAGGGTTCTGAAACGCAATTGAAAGAGATCGCGAAGCAGTTCTCCATCCCGGAAGACCGGATGCATTTTCACGTCGCGGAAGGATCGCCAAAAGATAAAATCCTTGCGCTGGCCAAGTCGCTGCCAGCCGACCTGGTGATCATCGCTTCGCACCGACCGGATATCACAACTTATCTGCTGGGCTCCAACGCCGCCGCGGTGGTTCGTCACGCCGAGTGCTCGGTACTGGTGGTCCGCTAACGCCGCAGCCCGCCGCCCGGCGGGCTTTTTATTTCCGCATCAGCCGCCCCCGCCTGGCTGCTCGCTGCCGAAAGTGCCGGAAAGATGCTGACATTCCGCCCCTGAATCCGTACCATACACGCCACGGTTGCCTGTCAAACCTCAATAATTGCTACGCGCCAGCGCCACGTTGTTCAGCGGCTGGCAGAATGCGTGCTCTTCTGATGCCACACTATGAATTGAGCCACTATTACATGCTGCAAAACCAAGAAATCAGTAAAAAAGAAAAGTACAACATCGATAAGCTGCAGAAACGTCTGCGCCGCAACGTCGGTGAGGCGATTGCCGACTTCAATATGATTGAAGAGGGCGACCGCATTATGGTTTGTCTTTCAGGCGGCAAGGACAGCTATACCATGCTGGAGATCCTGCGCAATCTGCAGAAAAGCGCGCCCATCTCCTTCTCGCTGGTGGCGGTGAACCTCGATCAGAAGCAGCCAGGGTTCCCGGAGCATATTCTGCCGGCGTATCTGGAGCAGCTGGGGGTTGAATACAAGATTGTCGAAGAGAACACCTACGGCATCGTCAAAGAGAAGATCCCGGAAGGAAAAACCACCTGCTCGCTGTGCTCTCGCCTGCGTCGCGGCATCCTCTATCGTACCGCCACCGAGCTCGGGGCGACCAAGATCGCCCTCGGCCATCATCGCGACGATATCCTGCAGACGCTGTTTTTGAATATGTTCTACGGCGGCAAAATGAAAGGGATGCCGCCGAAGCTGATGAGCGACGACGGCAAACACATCGTCATCCGCCCGCTGGCCTACTGCCGCGAAAAGGACATCGAGCGCTTCTCCCAGGCCAAAGGCTTCCCGATTATTCCGTGCAACCTGTGCGGTTCGCAGCCAAACCTGCAGCGCCAGGTGATCGCCGATATGCTCCGCGACTGGGATAAGCGTTATCCTGGGCGCATTGAAACCATGTTCAGCGCGATGCAGAACGTGGTACCTTCGCACCTGAGCGACGTCAATCTGTTTGATTTTAAAGGTATCACCCACGGCTCAGAGGTGGTGGATGGTGGCGATCTGGCGTTTGACCGGGAAGATATTCCCCTGCAGCCCGCCGGCTGGCAGCCGGAAGAAGAAGACGCCCGTCTCGATGAGCTGCGTCTGAACGTAGTGGAAGTGAAATAACCCTCACGCGTCTCAGGCAGCCGCCTGAGACGCACTCTCCTGCCCTTACTTCAGCAGTCGTACGCGGCAGGATTTACCTTTGATCTTGCCATTTTGTAACTGCTTATACGCCTTCTGCGCCATATTCTGGCGGATCGCCACATAGACGTGGGCCGGGTGGACGGTAATTTTGCCGATATCGGCACCATCAAAGCCCATATCCCCGGTCAGGGCTCCCAGCACATCTCCCGGGCGCATTTTCGCCTTTTTCCCGCCGTCGATACACAGCGTCGCCATCTCCGCCGTCAGCGGCGCGATGGTGTTGCCCGTCGGCGCCGGCAGCCAGTTCAGGGAAAGCTGCAGCATGTCGGCCAGAATAGTGGCGCGCTGCGCCTCTTCCGGCGCACAGAAGCTGATGGCCAGCCCTTGTTCACCGGCGCGGGCGGTACGGCCGATGCGGTGAACATGCACCTCCGGATCCCAGGCCAGCTCGAAATTCACCACCAGCGCCAGGGATTTGATGTCCAGACCGCGGGCAGCGACGTCGGTCGCCACCAGAACCCGGACGCTGCCGTTAGCGAAGCGCACCAGCGTCTGATCGCGATCGCGCTGCTCAAGGTCACCATGCAGCGACAAGGCGCTCTGCCCGGCGGCGTTGAGCGCATCGCAGACCGCCTGGCAATCGCGTTTGGTATTGCAGAACACCACGCAGGATGCGGGCTGATGCTGGCTGAGCAGGCGCTGCAGCAGGGCAATCTTACCGTGGCGGGAAACTTCAAAGAACTGCTGTTCAATCGCCGGGAGCGCGTCGACAGTGTCGATCTCAATGGTCTGCGGATTACGCTGCACCCGGCCGCTGATCGCCGCGATTGCCGCCGGCCAGGTAGCAGAAAACAGCAGCGTCTGCCGGTCAGCCGGTGCGAAGCGGATCACCTCATCAATGGCGTCGCTGAAGCCCATATCGAGCATGCGGTCCGCTTCGTCCATCACCAGGGTCTGCAGCGCGTCAAGGGAGACCGTTCCCTTCTGCAGATGATCGAGCAGACGGCCCGGGGTGGCGACGATAATATGCGGGGCATGCTGCAGGGAATCTCGCTGGGCGCCAAAGGGCTGCCCGCCGCAGAGCATCAGAATCTTGATGTTCGGCAGGCAGCGCGCCAGGCGGCGCAGCTCGCCGGCGACCTGATCGGCCAGCTCGCGGGTCGGGCACAACACCAGCGACTGGGTCTCGAAGCGCGCCGGATCGATATGCTGCAGCAGACCCAGCCCAAATGCGGCCGTTTTTCCGCTGCCGGTTTTTGCCTGCACGCGCACATCTTTCCCCGCGAGGATCGCCGGCAGGGCGGCGGCCTGAACCGGGGTCATCGACAGATAACCCAGCTCGTTAAGGTTGGCTAATTGGGCGGCAGGTAAAACAGTCAGGGTAGAAAAAGCGGTCACAATGTATTCTCGTATTAAAAGGCAGACAATCTGCAGGCGCGTATCCTCGCAGATCTCCGCGCCTGATGCGACAATTTAATCGGCTCTTCGTCAGGCGGCGGATCGGGCTGGGGCTGCGGACGCGGTCGTGGATCGGGTAAAGGAGCCGGATCGTTCGGCTCGGGCGAGATAGGGATAGACTGGGCTGTCAGCTCTGAAGCGTAATACATAGAGGCCTCCCGGAGAGTGATACGGGCGAACCCGCAGGCGTCAACGGCCAGAAACCGTCGGGTGTCTTAGTAAGGGTAGAAGCTGGTCCGGAGAGCGCAAAAAAAAAGCCGACTCAACAAAGCCGGCGTCGTACGAATCAATTGTGCTATGCAGTAATTCAAAAAAGGAAGTAAGACAATATGGAGCGCAACGCCCATCGCTTGACGTTGCATTCACCTGCGAGAGAGATATTGCCCTGAATGGGTAGATGGTTTATTGATTTCGCTCAAACATTGCCGGGTTTTCCCGGCACTACAGCCGCTAAAAGGCGATTCTTTACAGCCATTTACTGCGATGTAACCACCACGCAACACCACCGATGACAACGACTAACATCAAGCAGAAAAGGCTAAACCCCAGATGCCAGCTGTTGCCAGGGATCCCGCCGAGGTTGACGCCGAACAGGCCGGTTAAAAAGGTGCTGGGTAGAAACACCATCGCCATCAATGACATGGTATAGGTCCGCCGCGCCAGCGACTCCTGCATAATCTGGGCGATCTCGTCGCTCATGATCGCCGTCCGCGCGATACAGCTGTCGATCTCATCCAGACCGCGCCCCAGCCGCTCGGCGATATCCTGCATTCGCCGCCGCTGATCGTCACTCATCCACGGCAGCCGCTCGCTGGCCAGCCGGGCATAAACGTCGCGCTGCGGCGCCATATAGCGGCGCATCACAATCAGCTGCTTACGCAGCAGCGCGAGAAATCCGCGCGGCGGCACCTGCTGATCGAGCAGGTCGTCTTCCAGGTCGATAATGCGATCGTGCAGTTGTTCGATAAACTCGCTGGCATGATCGGTCAACGCATCGCAGACCTCCACCAGCCAGCTGCCGCCGTCCGTCGGGCCATTACCTTCCTTCAGGTCGCCCAGCACATCGTCCAGCGCCAGCACTTTGCGCTGACGAGTGGAGACGATCAGCCGCTCATCCATATACAGGCGCATCGCCACCAGCTGGTCGGGCCGCTCATCGGTACTGCCATTGATACAGCGCAGGGTGATCAGCGCCCCGTCACCGATCCGCGTCACCCGCGGCCGGGTGCTCTCTCCCGCCAGGGCATCGCGTACGTTATTGGGCAGCAACGGGGTGGCCGCCAGCCAGTCGGCGCTGTCGCTATGGGTATAGTTGAGATGCAGCCAGCAAGGCTTGTCTTTGTCGATAATATCGTCATCGGCGAGCGGCTTAACGCCCCCCTGCCCGTCGAGCACCCACGCGAAGATCGCGTCCGGTATCTGCAACTCCGAGCCTTTAATCGCGTCCACTCAACCTCCGTTAATCCATATCTGCTAAATTACGCGCCTTCTCTATAAGGTACGCGAAAGCGCGCATTCTTGCTTTTAATGACCCGGAAATACAGGCCTAGTCGCTTCATTGAAAAGCGCTTTCGCCCCCGGTCGCGGCGCTCCCCTCATTTAACGTTAAAACTTAGTGAAATCAAGTTCTTCACGATTCAACACATACAGAGCGACGTTTTGCCGTTTATTTTGCAACTTCTTGCTGTATTATGCTGTTTATTGCGTTAATTTGCGGAGTCAATGGCCATGCATAAGCTCGCCAGGCAAAAACATATTCTCGACAGGCTTAGCGAAACCGGTCAGCTGAGCATCAGCGAGCTGGTTGCAGAGCTGCAGGTGTCGGCCGATACCATTCGCCGCGATCTGAGCGACCTGGAACAACAGGGCGTGCTGCAGAAAAGCCACGGCGGGGCCATCGCCCTTAACGTCCCGGCCATGACGCGCCAGGGCAGAAACGCTCTTCTCACCCAGACCAAGCAGCGCCTGGGTCAGCAGGTCGCCGCGCGCATTCCCTCTGGCTCGACGCTGTTTCTCGACGCCGGAAGCACGCTGTTGGCGGTGGCAGCCCAGCTGAAAGGGCCGTTGACCGTGATCACGGCATCTCTGGATATCGCTCAGCTGTTCAGCGACCGTGCCGATATCCAGCTGATCCTGCTTGGCGGCCAGTGGGATAGTAAACAACGGCTGTTCGCCGGCAGCGCCACCCTGTCGCTGGTCACCCGCTACCGGGCCGATATCGCCATTCTCGGCGCCTGCGCGCTCCATACCGGGCTGGGGCTGAGCGCCAGCCAGGAAGCTGATGCCGACGTTAAACGCGCCATGCTGGCCGCCAGCGCCGAGCACTGGCTGGTGGCGGACCGTACCAAACTCAACCGCTGCGAACCGTGGCGGGTGGCCGGGCTCAGCGACATTCACCATCTTTTTCTTGATCGTCCCTGGGCTGAGCTGGGGGATGACCCCGCCCTCTCTGTACATATTGCTGACGCTTAACAACGTGGAGAACCTGATGAGTAACAATACGATAAATATCGCCCTGATTGGCTACGGATTCGTCGGTAAGACCTTCCACGCGCCGCTTATCCGTTCGGTGCCGGGGCTGAACCTGGCGTTCGTCGCTTCCCGCGATGAAGAGAAGGTCAAACGCGATCTGCCGGACGTCACGGTGATCGCCTCCCCGGAAGCAGCGGTCCAGCATCCGGACGTTGACCTGGTGGTCATCGCCTCCCCTAACGCCACGCACGCCCCGCTGGCCCGCCTGGCGCTGAACGCCGGCAAACATGTGGTGGTGGATAAGCCCTTTACCCTCGATATGCAGGAGGCCCGGGAGCTGATCGCCCTGGCGGAGGAGAAACAGCGTCTGCTCTCCGTCTTCCATAACCGCCGCTGGGACAGCGACTATCTCGGGATCCGTCAGATGATTGAGCAAGGCACCCTCGGCGCGGTGAAACACTTCGAGTCGCATTTCGACCGCTTCCGCCCGGAAGTCCGCGTCCGCTGGCGCGAGCAGAACGTCCCGGGCAGCGGCTTGTGGTTCGACCTGGGGCCGCACCTTATCGACCAGGCGCTGCAGCTATTTGGTTTGCCGCAGTCGGTGCAAGGTAACATAGCCACCCTGCGCGACGGCGCGGAGATCAACGACTGGGCGCATGTGGTATTAAACTACCCGGCGCATAAAGTGATCCTGCACTGCAGCATGCTGGTCGCGGGCGGCTCGTCGCGCTTCACCGTGCACGGCGATAAAGGTAGCGTTATCAAAGCGCGGGCCGACCAACAGGAGAGCCAGCTGCTGGCGGGCGTGGTACCGGGCAGCGCCGGCTGGGGCCAGGATGACGACCCGCTGGTTATCTATGATGCCTCGCTGCAGGCCCACGCGCAGGCTACCCCGCAGGGCGATCAGCGCCAGTACTATATGCTGATCCGCGATGCGCTGAAGGGCCAGATCGCCAATCCGGTGCCGCCGGTGGAAGCGCTGGCGGTGATGGCCGTTCTGGAAGCGGCGGTGCGCTCTGCTGAAAGTGGTATGGTGCAGACCCTGGACCTGTCCGACGACGAGCGCAACACGCTGCGCTAATCCGCCCTCTTCTCCGGTTACCTGCGCGGCCCGCAGGTAACCGCTACTTTTGCTCCACATTAGAAAAAATCACTATCTATCCGCAGATTAACATTGCTTTATCCTGCTACATGGCGCAAAGCACCGCTGGAAATTTCAGCCAATTGGGAGGAGGATAGAATGCAGATCGATCGTAATGAGAAAAAGGTTGCTGACGCTGTGGACGCGGCAACCGTACTACAGGACAGGAGAAGCGCATGTATTACACGTTAGGAGATACCACTCTCCATTTTTATCGCTATCAGTGCAAATTTTACGTCGCCCACTGGGAAGGGGGTAACGTGATGAGCGAAAAATTTAAATCGTTTATCGAACAGATCACTGAGAATACCGGGCTGGATGCGAAACGCGTCGAGACCGCCGCGCGCGATTATTTTACTAACGTGGATTAACAGGCAGTGCTGTTCGTAAGAGACAAGCTGGTGCGGTAGCCGCGCAGGCTAACCCACCTTTCACCGCCAGGACGCCTCGCGCCGCCTGGCGGCTTCTCTATTCTGCCAGCGTTAAACGGTAGTCAGTTTTGCCAGAATGGCGGCGAAGGCGTCATTAACCTTATCGCCGGCGAGCAGTTTTTTACGCAACGTGAAGCTTCTGCCGCTGGAACGGATCAGCAGCCGAACTTTCGCATCATTATTGCTGCGTTCAACTACGGCAACATCCCGCAAGGGAATAACGTAGGTATCGGCATAGAGCCCCGGCGTAAATATCATCGACTCGCCGCTCACGCCAATCACCACCCGATTTTGCAGACGATAGCCATTGCACAGCGCAACAATACCAGCGGCAATAAATACTCCGCCTATACCCATGCCAATCATTAAAATAATGATCCCGGCGATGAGCGCCAGCGCCCCTTGGGGATAAAAGCCTGAGGCATTAAAGGTTAATAGCTGCTGGTTATCAGCCTCGCCCACTGCCGTGGTTGATCGCCAGGGCGTAAATCCGGCGTTAATCCGCGTTTGCAAGCTGAACAGACTACCCACCAGAAAGATCACGCTGGCGGGCACCATCACGATGCCGCCAACAAACGCCAGGACGATGGCCAGATAAGGGTAGCGGCCTGACAGCATTATGCTGATCGCCTGAACCACCACGGCAATAAACAGGGCCAGCACCAGCCAGGACCATACGCCGTCCGCCCGACTATGGAAGTTCAGCTGTCCTTCATCAAGTAATAAATTTCGCGCGACAAAACAGATAATAATATTGACGAACAGGCCTATCCAGGCCAGCTTGTGCACATGCTTCATACCCTACTCCATTATGGTTTTTACTATTCCATTTCCAGGCATTATTAAATACAGTCTCAATGCCGGCTGGATAGTAGCAAAGCGGTACGCAAGATCAATAAAAAGCGCGCGGTCTCCTCACATTCTAATTTATATTCAGCGTGATATTGTTAGTTATCATTTATCGTAATTATATAAACCATCCTATATATTGGCGCTATATATTTTCAGCGCAATAATATCGCCCTGCCGCCAGGCAGGGCGTCGCAGATTAACGCTCCTCAAGCGCCGCCACCGGCGCCGGCGCGCTTTTCCTGCGCAGCAGATAGCCTGCAGCAAGGATCAGCAGCCATACCGGGATCAGGCAGACGGAGATGCGGATGTCGGGGGTCAGATACATCACCCCGAGGATCGCGGCGAGAAACAGCAGACACAGCCAGTTTGTCAGGGGATAGGCGAAACTCTGGAAAGCCGTTACCTTCCCCGCCCGCTGCATGGCGCGGCGGAACTTAAGATGAGTGATGCAGATCATCGCCCAGTTGATGACCAGGGCGGCCACCACCAGGGCCATCAGCAGGGCAAAGGCTTTCCCGGGCATCACATAGTTAATCACCACGCAAAGCGCCGTGGCGACGGCGGATACCGCCAGGGCGGTCAATGGGATCCCGCGGTGGTTCACCCGCAGCAGCGCACGCGGGGCGTTGCCCTGCTGAGCCAGGCCGAACAGCATCCGGCTGTTGCAGTAGACGCAGCTGTTGTAGACCGACAGCGCGGCGGTGAGCACCACCAGATTGAGGGCGTTGGCCACAATATTGCTGTCAATGGCGTGAAAGATCAGCACAAAGGGGCTTCCCCCTTCCACGACGTTCCGCCACGGGTAGAGTGACAGCAGGACCGCCAGCGACCCCACGTAAAACAGCAGAATACGGTAGATCACCTGGTTGGTGGCTTTGGGAATGGTTTTATGCGGTTCGTCGGCTTCCGCCGCGGTGATCCCCACCAGCTCAAGCCCGCCGAAGGAGAACATGATCACCGCCATGGCCATCACCAAGCCCGTGATGCCGTTAGGGAAAAATCCCCCGTCCTGCCACAGGTTGGCCACCGTCGCCGCCGGGCCGCCGTGACCGCTAAATAACAGATAGCAGCCAAAGGCGATCATGCTGATGATGGCGGCCACTTTGACAATCGAGAACCAAAACTCCAGCTCGCCATACACTTTGACGTGCGTCAGGTTGATGGCGTTGATCGCCACGAAGAAGATCGCCGCCGACAGCCAGGTGGGTACCTCCGGCCACCAGTACTGAATATAGATCCCCACCGCCGTCAGCTCCGCCATGCTTACCAGCACGTACAACACCCAGTAATTCCAGCCGGACATAAACCCGGCGAAGGGCCCCCAGTAGCGGTTGGCGAAATGGCTGAACGACCCCGCCACCGGCTCCTCTACCACCATTTCGCCAAGCTGACGCATGATAAAGAAAGCGATAACCCCGGCGATGGCGTACCCCAGCAGGACCGACGGGCCTGCCATACGGATCGTTTGCGCGATACCTAAAAACAGTCCGGTGCCGACCGCCCCCCCGAGGGCGATCAACTGGATGTGGCGGTTTTTTAACCCGCGTTTTAACTGATGCTCTTGCTGCGTTGTCATCTCTGACCTGCCCCTGTCTGTAAAAAGTCACGTTCGCCGGTAGCAACTTTCAGGCCAGCGGAGCGTCTTGCAGCGTCAGACAAAAATTAATTAATTGAAATATATTCAAATATTCTTTTCAAATCAGTTCCGGTAGCTGGTCATGTCGGCGCCGACCTGGCGCATCACACGCGAAAACTGGCCAGATAACGCACAGATCATGAGAAAAAGAGCGGATTGATGCATAAACCTGACCCGTTTTGGTGCATCCGGTTTGCCGCCGTCCGCTCAGGCTTCACGCCAGGCAAAAAACTGTTAGGCTGGTAGCCACTTTTACGTTCCGCTAGTGGCCACTATGTACAACATCGACGACTATGATCTGAAAATACTTACCCTGCTGCAGGCCAATGGCCGTTTAACCAATCAGGAGCTGAGCGAGCTTATCGGCCTGTCCGCTTCCCAGTGTTCGCGCCGCCGTATCGCCCTTGAACAGGCACAGCTTATCCTCGGCTACCATGCGCGTCTGGCGCCGGATGCAGCCGGGCAGGAGATGCTTGGCCTGATTGAGGTGCGTCTGCTGAATCACACCCCGCAATGCGTGGAGAGCTTTCATCAGATGCTCAGTGAAGTGGACGCCATTCTGGACGCCTGGAAAACCACCGGCGACGCCGATTATCTGCTGCGGGTAACGGTCCCGGACCTGCCCGGTCTGAGCCATTTGATCAGCCATATTCTGGCGCAAAACAAAGGGGTGGCCCATCTGAAAACCGCCGTCGTGCTCAACCGCCTTAAAGAGAACGGCCAGCTGATGCCGGGCACGACCCCGCTGCGCTGAACCGGGGCACAGTGCCCTGCGCTGGTGCAGACGCGGGGCCAGACAATGCGCGACAAGCGGCAAGTTCGCACAATTCACGCATTCGGAAACCATAAAACGCACGCCCCGTGCAATTTTCTCTTCCTGTCAGAACAACAGGTTAGGCTAAACCACGGGTATTTTTTCCGCAAACGCTCGCCAGGGCACGCTCCTCTGGTGCGATTTTTGCAAACAAGAGCTTATCCTTGTTAACGAAAAGATAGTGCTTATTTATGGATAATATCCTTTCCCCTGAAAAACTGACCCACACCTGGCTGGAGGATACCCTGGCGCTGCTGTTCGGCACGCTGATGATCTCCTTTGGCATTATTTTATTTCGCCAGGCCGGTGCCCTGACCGGCGGAACGGCAGGTATGGCCTTTCTGATCCACTATGCCACCCACCTGCCGTTTGGCGTGGTCTTCTTCGTCATTAACCTGCCATTCTACTGGCTCTCTGTCCGGCGGATGGGCGCCGCCTTCACGCTGAAAACCTTCTGCGCGGTCGGACTGGTGTCCCTGTTCTCTGACCTGCACGGTTACTTTATCCATGTCGATCGCCTGAATCCCTATTACGCCACCCTCTTCGGCAACATCATGGTCGGCATCGGCTTTGTGGTGCTGTTTCGCCATAAAGCGAGCCTCGGCGGCGTTAATATTCTGGCCCTCTATCTGCAGGACAAAAGCGGCATCCGCGCCGGTAAATTCCAGATGGTGGTTGACGCCTGCATCGTCACCGCCTCGCTGTGGGTAGTGAGCTTGCCGATGCTGCTGGTCTCTATCCTCGGCGCCGTGATTTTGAATTCGATTATCGCCATGAACCACCGTCCCGGACGCTACGCGGTGTAATGGCTTCACCTTTGACGGTCATTTCAGGAGTAACCACTGTGTTTCAGAACGTTGACGCCTATGCGGGCGATCCTATCCTGTCGCTGATGGAAGCCTTTCAACAGGATCCCCGGGCAGACAAAGTTAACCTCAGCATCGGGCTGTACTATAACGAGCAGGCCATTATTCCCCAGCTGGAGGCGGTCCGTCAGGCCGCTGACCGGCTGCAGAGTCAGCAGCAAAAGGCCAGCCTTTATCTGCCGATGGAGGGGCTGGCGCCCTATCGCCGCGCGGTCCAGACCCTGCAGTTTGGCGACAATCATCCGGCGTTGCGTGCCGGACGCATCGCCACCATCCAGACACTGGGGGGCTCCGGCGCGCTAAAGGTGGGCGCTGATTTCCTCAAGCGCTACTTCCCCGACTCCGCGGTCTGGGTCAGCGATCCAACCTGGGAGAACCACGTTGCCATCTTTGCCGGCGCCGGCTTTGAGGTACATACCTATCCCTGGTTCGACAGCGCCACCCGCGGGGTGAATTTCCCCGCTATGCTCGCCGCCCTCCAGCAGCTGCCGCCGCGCAGCATTGTGCTGCTTCACCCTTGCTGCCATAACCCGACGGGGGCCGATCTCACCCGCGAGCAGTGGGATCGCGTGATTGAGGTGCTGATCGGCAGGGAGCTGATCCCATTCCTTGATATCGCCTACCAGGGCTTCGGCCGCGGACTGGACGAGGATGCCTATGCCATTCGCGCCATCGCCAGCGCCGGGCTGACGGCGCTGGTCAGCAACTCGTTTTCCAAGATATTTTCGCTGTATGGCGAGCGGGTTGGCGGCCTGTCAGTGGTCTGTGACAATGCCGATATCGCCGGGCGCGTGCTGGGCCAGCTGAAAGCCACCGTGCGGCGCAACTACTCCAGCCCGCCGGGGTTTGGCGCCCAGGTGGTGTCGCAGGTGCTCAACGATCCCGAGCTGAATGCCCTGTGGCAGGAAGAAGTGGAGGCCATGCGCACCCGCATCAGCGCCATGCGCGTCGCGCTGGTGAAGGCCCTGCAGGCAGCCCTGCCGGCGGGGGATTTTTCCTATCTGCTGACCCAGCGCGGCATGTTCAGTTACACCGGCTTTAGCGCCGATCAGGTAGACGTTCTGCGTCAAGAGCATGGCATCTATCTGATCGCCAGCGGTCGGGTCTGCGTGGCCGGGCTCAACCACGGCAATATTGCGCGGGTAGCCAGCGCCTTCGCCGCGGTCTGCGCACGCTAGCCGGGTCAACCCCGGCGCGGTAGAGCGATTAATCGCGACGCAGCCGGCGAGCCAGGCGGGTCCCCAGCGTCTGAATAAGCTGGACAATAACAATCAGCACCAGGGCGGTGGTGAGGGTGGCAAAGGCGTCGAAACGCTGATAGCCGTAGGTGATCGCCAGGTCGCCAATTCCGCCGCCGCCCACCGTTCCTGCCATGGCGGTCGCACCAAGCAGGCCGATGGTCGCCGTGGTAAGGGCCAGAATCAGCGATGCCGCCGCCTCCGGCAGCATAAAGTGCCAGACAGTCTGCAGGGGGGTTGCGCCCATGGCGTCCGCGGCCTCGAGGATCCCCTCATCCACCTCCAGCAACGAGCTCTCCACTAGTCGGGCAATATAGGGGGCGACAAAGACGATCAGCGGCACGATGGCTCCCGCGGTGCCGATAGTGGTGCCCACCAGCAGTCTGGTAAAGGGCAGGATCACAATCAGCAAAATGATAAACGGCAGCGAGCGCAGCACGTTAATCAGCGGATTCAGCGCCTGATGCACCACCGGGTTGGCCACGATGCCGCCGGGACGGCAAACCACCAGCACAATCCCCAGCGGGACGCCGATCAGCGCGCCAAAGCCCAGCGAGACGGCGACCATAATCAGCGTGTCATGCAGCGCCAGCAGAAACTGATCGCCGGTGATGGCGGTATCAATAAGATCAAACATGGGTGATTTTCACTCCTGCATCGACCAGATGGGTGATGGCGCGTTCGGTTTCGTCAGGCTCGCCGAGAAGCTGCACAATCATAAATCCCAGAATCCGGCCCTGAACTTCAGACATGCTGGCAAACAGGATATTCACCTCGACAGCATACTCGCGGATCAGGTGGTTAATAATCGGCTGCTGCGCCGTCGCGCCGACAAATTCGAGGCGTAAAGCCCGGGCGCCGTTATCGCGCTGCAGGAACGACGCCACCCGCTGCGGCAGGCGGTCGTGCACCACCGACTGCACGAAACTGGCAGTGACCGGATGCTGCGGCTGAGCAAAGAGATCAAAAACCGCCCCCTGTTCAACGATACGGCCCGCCTGCATCACCGCCACCTTGTGACAGATTTTCTGGATCACCGACATCTCATGGGTGATCAGTACGATGGTGATGCCATACCGACGATTAATCTCCTGCAAAAGCAGTAAGATCTGCACCGTAGTGTGGGGGTCGAGCGCCGAGGTGGCTTCATCGCATAGAAGGACCGACGGGTTGGTGGCCAGCGCCCGGGCAATACCGACCCGCTGCTTTTGTCCGCCCGACAGCTCATTAGGGTAGCTGTGGATTTTGTCGCTCAGATCGACGAACGCCAGCAGTTCCGCCACCCGCGCCTGGATAAAGGCCTTGTCGCGCCCCTGTAAAATAAGCGGGATGGCGATGTTATGAAAAACGGTTTTCGAATTCAGCAGATTAAAATTCTGAAAGATCATGCCGATATCTTTTTTGATGGCCTGCAGGCGCTGGCCGCTGCAGGCCTGTAGCGGCTCGCCGTTTAACAGTACCTCGCCCTCGCCAGGCGTTTCCAGACGATTAATCAGCCGTAATAAGGTGCTTTTTCCTGCCCCGCTGTAGCCAATAATGCCAAAAATATCGCCTCGCTCAATGCTGAGATTAATATCCTGCAAGGCCAGAACCGGATGTCCTTTCCTGGAAAAGCTTTTACTGACGTGGCGAAATTCTATCATCGCGTTATTCATTTTAAATAGTCAGGCAGCAGGTAACCATCATACTGCGGATGGCTGAGAATATATTTTTTGAACTCGGCCGAGTGGTAGCCATCGATAATATCTTTGGCAAACTGCGCCTTCTGATTTTTACCGGCGACGGTCACGACATTAATAAAATGGCTGGTGGCTGCTTCCAGCTTTAATGCCGAGGTCAGGGACATACCGCTGGAGACGGCAAAATTGCCCTGAATCAGGCCATAGTCGACGTCCGGCAGAGCGCGAACCTGCTGGGCATTATCCATCTCTTTTAGGACAATTTTGTAAGGATTATCTACGATGTTACGCTGCGAAAAAGTGGCCGGATCGCTGTCTGGTTTAATTTTCACCCAGCCAAGGCTCTCCAGCACCAGTACCGCGCGATATTCATTTGACGGCTGGTTTGGTACCGACACGACGGTGCCCGCCGCCGGGGTCCCCAGGGTGGTCAGTTTCCCACCATACAGCCCCATCGGCGGCGTGGGGACCTGCACAATGCCCACGTTATCGATCCCCAGCCGCTCATTAATTGCTTTCAGATATACCGGATGCTGCATAATATTCGCTTCGATATCGCCGCGGGCTACCGCGTCATTCACCTGAATACCGTCGCTGAAATCCTTATATTCGATTTTATACCCTTTACTCAATAAATAGGGCGCGACGCCTTTCTCAAATTGTTCTTTATACGGCCCGGGGTTAAAGCCGACGCGGATAAGATGAGCGTCGGCGGCGGCATAAAAAGAGGTGGCCGACAACAGGGCGAGAGCGATCCCGCGCGCAACTGACTTGTTCATAAGGTATTTTCCTGGAGGGTTGGCGATATTGAACGATTAAATCACAGCCGACTGTGGGTTGTAAGCCAGAACGCCGAATTTCCTTTTGCTAATTCCTCATTAACTTTTGCTATACCGACATATCTTAAAAACAAGAATCTTTTGCGTATATTGTTATTTAGCCAGCCGCTATAAATCCCTTAAAGATGGTCAATTATTCGTGATTTAAACCGGGAATGTTATGCCTGATTTTACTGCTTCGCCGCTGGTGGACGCCCTGGAAGAGAATTTGTTCAGCCTGCTGGAAAAACTGGCCGCGGAGGTCAACACCGAAGCGCTGCCGCTGATCGATCTTTCCAGCGGCAGTCCGGATCAACCCACCCCGCCGGAAGTAATCGACTCGCTGCAGAGCGCTATTCATCGTCGTGAAAACCATGGCTACCCGTCGTTCTGGGGCAAACCACAGGTCCGCGAGGCGATCGCCCGGTTCTATCGCCGGGAGTATGATGTGGAACTCGATCCGCACAGCGAAATCGCCGTGTTTCAGGGGTCGCATATCGGTATAGGCGGCATCCCGCGGGCGCTGCTCAGCCCCGGGCAATACCTCATCTCCACCGATCCCTGCTATCCGATTTACCGCTCGGCGGCGCTGCAGTCCCAGGCGGCGTTTTATGGCCTGCCGCTCAGGGCGGAGAACCATTTCCTGCCGGATTTTAACGATCTTCCCCGGGAAGTCGCTGACAAGGCCGGGCTGGTGGTGCTTAACTATCCGCATAATCCAACCGGCGCCCTCGCCACGCCGGCGCTGTTCGCCAGCGCGCTGCAGTTTGCTCGTCGTCACCAGGTGCCGATCCTCCATGATTTTGCCTATGCGGCCATCGGCAGCGCGGCCAGCGATGCGCCGCTGAGCCTCTTCTCCCAGCCCGACGCGAAAGCATGGGGAGTGGAAACCTATACTTTTTCCAAGACCTTTAATATGGCCGGCTGGCGCTTCGGCTTCGCGGTCGGCAACGCCTCGATTATCCGGGCGTTTAAAAAGCTGCACACCCATAGCTACAGTACGGTGTTTGGCGCGATTCAGGATGCGGCGATCGCCGCGCTCAACCTGCCGGCCGAACGGATTACGCAGCTGACGGCGGTCTATCATCAACGTCGGGAGTGGGTTCTGCGTCGACTGGCTGCGCTGCGCTGGCCGGCGCGTGACGCACAAGGCACTTTCTTCCTCTGGCTCGGCGTACCGCCCGGCTACCGTTCGCAGGAGTTTGCCCGTCTGCTGCTGCAGGAAGCGCATATTCTGGTGGCGCCGGGCACTGGTTTTGGCGCAGGGGGGGAAGGATTTATTCGCATCAGCCTGACCGCAGGGGACGAGGCGCTG
The DNA here is from genome assembly GCF_018204675.1 of Klebsiella sp. P1927. Lineage (NCBI taxonomy): Bacteria > Pseudomonadati > Pseudomonadota > Gammaproteobacteria > Enterobacterales > Enterobacteriaceae > Klebsiella > Klebsiella sp. P1927. Next base: position 2,679,741 of record NZ_CP073377.1, read on the forward strand.
AGCAACGCGCTGGACCGTCTTGCCCGGCTGGCGCTGTTTTAGTCCGCCGCCGGGAGAAGCAAAAACGCAACCCTGGCCGTCGGGGATTACCCGGCTGACGAGTCCATCACCGACAGCACGATTTTGCCCTCAAGATGCCCCTGCGCTGCTCGCTCATGCGCCATCTGCACCTGCGCAAGGGGGAAAACGCTGTCAATTGCAACCTGGATGACCCCGGCGTCCAGCAGGTCGGCAAGCCGGGCGAGCTGCGCGCCGCTGGAGCGTACCTGGGTGGTTGAGACCGTCACTCCGCGCTGTCGCGCCTCTTCCGCCCCGGCAAAGCCGAGCGGAAAGATCGGGTACAGCGCGCCGCCGGGTCGCAGGGTACGCAAAAAACGGCCGCTGGCCGGCCCGCCCGGCGCATCAATGACCAGGTCCAGGTCACGCACCGTCTCTTCCACTGCGGTGGTTGTATAGTCGATAACGCTATCCGCGCCGAGCTGACGTAAAAAGGCTTCATGGCGGCCCGCGGCGACGGCAATCACCTCGGCGCCCTGCCACTTCGCCAACTGCATGGCGAAATGACCGACTCCCCCTGCCGCGCCGTTGACCAGGACGCGTTTACCCGCCAGCGGCACCGGCCGATGCGGCCCCGGCTGCAGCGGATTCGCCACCTCATGCCCGGGATCGATCATGAACTGCCAGGCGGTCAGGAGCGACATCGGCACCGCGGCAGCCTGCTGATGGCTCAGGGTTAGGGGTTTGCGAGCGAGGTCGCTGACCGGCACGCTAACGTACTCGGCGTAAGCGCGGCTGCCCCCTGCCGCCCCTTCGGGAAAACGCGCCATAGCATACACTTCGTCGCCGACCGCCACCTCCCGGACGTCATCCGCCCGCGCCACCACCACCCCGGAGAGATCGGTCCCGAGGATCAAGGGAAAGCGGACCTCGGGCCGCCACTCCGGGGGCAGCTGTTGATAGCCATCGCGCAGATAGCTGTCCGGCGGGTTCACGCCCACCGCGTGCACCTGTACCAGTACTTCACCGGCCTGCAGGACCGGCATGGGCGCATCCTCATAGCTCAGGACTTCCGGCCCGCCAAAGGCGTGCTGTTGAACGGCCTTCATCATCTGCGTCGACATCGCTTTCTCCTCATATGGAAATGCGTTATATTTAACGGAGCACTGTTCCGAATATATGGAGCAGTGCTCCGATTGTCAAGGAACGCCAATGAGAGCTGATGCCAGAAAAAATTATGACCTGTTGATCGAGGTGGCCCGGGACGTCTTTGTGGAGCAAGGCGCTGAGGCCTCGCTGCGCGATATCGCCCGCCGGGCGGGCGTCGGAATGGGAACCCTCTATCGCCACTTTCCCAACCGCGACAGCCTGCTGGAAGCCGTGCTCCGCAGCCGCTTTGCGGCGCTAACCGCCCGGGCTGAGTCGCTTCTGCTCGCCGCCGATCCTGCCGCGGCGCTGCTGGAGTGGCTGGCCGAGAGCGTGGCGTTTACCCATCAGCATCGCGGGATCATCGCCCCGCTGATGAGCGCCATCGACGATCCTGAGTCCGCCCTGCACAGCGCCTGCGTTGCCCTGCGCGCCGCCGGTACGTCGCTGCTTACCCGCGCGCAGCAGGCCGGGCTGGCACGGCCAGATCTCAGCGGAGAGGAGCTGTTCGATCTGATCGCCGCGCTTGCCTGGCTGCGGGAGCAACCGTCCCATGCCCCGCGCGCAGAGCGGATTTTAGCGGTGCTGGCCGACGCGATCCTGACTGCCGGCTAGCGGCGGCCGGTCACCGACGAGACAGCGCGCCTGGCGGGTAACCAGAACACCAGCCTTTAACGATCAAACGCCCAGCGAGCCCCGCTGGTCAGCGCCCGCTCGAAGGCGGGACGGCCGGGGCCTGCCAGCCAGCCGGCGAAGGTGTGCAGCTGCGGGTGCAGCTGGCGCAGGGCGTCGAGGTCGGCGTGCCCGGCCAGCCGCCCGTCGTCCACCAGCCCGGTCAGCTTGTGCAGAAAAGGACTGGCGGCCAGCACCTCGTCGGAAAATCGCGAATAGGGGATCGGCCGTCCCGCCGCCGCGGAGAATAACACCTCCAGCTGACGACCGGTCACGCTGTCGCTGGCGATCTCGAACGTCTTGCCGGCAAACCGCGCCGGCGCGGCAAAAACCGCCGCGACAAGATGGCCGATATCCTCCACCGCCAGCACCTGCATTCTCCCCTCCGGCAACATAAAAAATTGAAAACGACCTTCATCAAGGCCAAAACCAGGCATCACCAGCAGCTCCATAAAGGTGGCGGGCCGCACGATGGTCGCCGCCAGCGGCAGGCGGCGAATATGCCGTTCAATTTCCGCTTTGGTGTCATAATGCGCTACGCCGGTCGGCGTCTCCCCCGTCGCGCTGCCGGAGCTGTAAACCAGATGCTTCACCCCGCACTCGACGGCGAGATCGGCGATGGTTATCCCGTAGCGTACCTCCTGCTCATCGGTCACCGTCCCTCCCGGCGAACTGGGCTGGACGCTGAAGACGCCGTCGACCCCGGCCATCGCCGACCGCATTGCCGCCCGGTCTTCAAAGGTACCCACCACCAGCTCGGCTCCCCGCGCCGCCAGCGCAGCGGCCCCGGCGGAGAAAGGATCCCTGACCAGCGCCCGAACCCGCCAGCCGCGGTGCAGCAGCGCCCGCGCCACCGAGCCGCCCTGCTGACCGGTGGCGCCAAAAACCAACACGGTTTGCGCATTATTCATCACTGTTCCCCTTATCTGCAGCCTGTTTCCCGGCCTCTCGCCAGCGATAGTCACCTTGCTTATCCTTCTCCAGCCAGCCGCAGGAAGGCCCGGCAAAATGCCCGGTGAACCATTGAGCATGATGGCTTGCCCCCCACGCCATCATCTCCCGTCGCGAGACTTCCGCCTGCCGGGGATCGCCGCAGAACGCTGAATTCCACTGCGGATGGGCAAACTGGATCGGGGAATGCAGAAGATCGCCGGAGAAACAGGCGTAGTCATCACCGGCGGCGAGGATCAGCGCGGCATGGTCCGGACTGTGGCCGGGGGTGGGAATAAAGTCGATCCGTCCGCCGACCCGCGGCCGGGTCGCCACATCGACGGTCTCCAGCTGGCCGGCCTCAATCACCGGCAGCAGGCTGTCAAGCCACAGCGCCCGGTAGCGTTCGCTGTTTTTCACCCGCGACAGCTCTTTTGCCGAGCACAGATAGCGGGCGTTGGGAAACAGCGGCACCCAGCGATCGTCCTGCCAGACGGTATTCCATCCGACATGGTCGGTATGCAGGTGAGTCAGTAGCACCAGGGTCACGTCCTCCGGGTTCACCCCCGCGGCGCGGAGATTCTCCAGATACGGCGTGTTAAGTTGATGATAGAGCGGATTGCCGCCGCGCTCCCGACCATTGCCGGTGGCGGTATCGATAACAATCAGATCGTGGGGGGTCTGCACCACCCAGCTGTGGATTGACAGCGCAATCGGCTGAATAACGGCCTCCGCCTCCGCTACCGGGAACGCCTCTGGATAGAGCGCCGCCGGCTGCAGGGAAATCTCGCGCTCCGGCACTTTGAAAATCAGGCTATCGCCTGTCTGGTAAGTTTGCATCACTCCCTCCGCGCGCATTGCGCTGGTTGATTTATCGGGGTGATATTCACTATGCTGCCGGGATAACCCACATTCAAATTGATTATCATAATGAACAAAATCATTGAAAATGATTTTAGTCGTATCGATCTGAATCTGTTGACAGTCTTGATGGTGCTGTACCGCGAAGGGAGCGTCACCCGCACCGCAGAGGTACTGCATCTTGGCCAGCCGGCTATCAGCGGGGCGCTGAAACGGCTGCGCGAGATGTTTGACGACCCGCTGTTCGTCCGCAGCGCCAGAGGCATGCTGCCGACGCCGCGGGCGCAAGCGCTGATGACCGACCTGCAGCCGCTGATGGAAAACCTGCATTCGGCGATGTTTGGCGCCGGGGAGTTTGTCCCGGCGCGCGCGCAGCAGCTTTTTCGCATCGGCCTCAGCGACTGGAGCGAGCACTGGCTGATGCCCCCGCTGTTACCCGGGCTGATGCAGGAGGCGCCCGGAGTCTCACTGCAGTCGATAGCCGCCGACCCCTTCCAGGTTCGCCAGTTGCTGGAGGAGGAGCGCATTGATGTCGCGGTGTCTGTCAACAAACAGAGCCGTGGGGAGATCGTCAGCGAGCCGGTGATGTCCATGGGAGTCACCACCCTGTGGTCGCCGCAGCAGATCCCCTGCCGCGGTCCGCTGTCGGTGAGCGACTTTGTCGCCTGGGAACACGTGATGGTGGCCTATCGCGAAACCGGCCACGGTGAAATTGACCGCCAGCTCGCCAGCCAGGGACTCGCGCGGCGCGTGCGCTTTGCCACGCAGAATTTCTCCACCTTTCCCCTGCTGCTGACCACCCTGCCGCTGTTCGCCACCGTCCCGCAGGGGCTGGCGCAGCGCTGGCAGGCGCAGTATGCGCTGCGCGCGGACGCTCCGCCGGTAGCGTATCCGGAATTTACGCTGTGCATTTTGCGGCACAAACGGCGGGCGCAGGATCCGGCGCTGAACTGGCTGGTGACGAAGTTAAAACAGGCCATGCGCGGCCAATAACCGGGCCGATGCCCCGGCATCAGGCCTCGCTGTGCGGGGGTTGCAGCACGCGCCTGCTCCAGTCATAAAACGCGCGCACCGCCGGCGGCAGATAGCGGTTTTGCGGATAGACCAGCGACAAGGGAAGATCAGAAGCGGCCTGCTCCAGACAGGCGACCAGCGCCCCGCTCTGCAAATAAGGTTGCGCCAGATAGCTGGCGACGCGGATCAGGCCCAGCCCCTGAATGCCGGCCTGAATGTAGGCATCGGTATCGTCGACCACCAGTGTCTCCCGCATGCGGATCGCGCAGTCGCCTTCATCGAGGGAGAAAAGCCAGTCGATGGTCCGCCCGGTACGGTGATTCAGGTAGCCCACCGCCCGATGCTGGTGCAGTTCGTCGATGCTCTGCGGCCGGCCGTGGGCCGCGAGCCAGGCCGGCGAGGCGAGGACCATCCAGCGGTAGCGGGCCAGAGGACGCGCCACCAGGGTGGTGGAATCTTCGATCCGCCCGGTACGGATCACGCAGTCGAATCCCTCCTGAATAATATCTTCCACGTTGTCGCTTGAGCAGAGGATCAGCTCCAGGTCGGGATACTGCTGCAAAAACTCGCCGATCCTCGGCAGAATGCAGTGGCGGGCAAGGGATTGCGGCATCCCTACCTTGAACCGCCCGGCGGGCTGAGCCGAGCGCCCGGGAAAGGAGGCTTCCATCGCCGCCATCTCGGCCAGCAGCCTTTTACACTCCTCATAATACCGGCGACCCTCCGCCGTCACGCTGAGCTTGCGGGTGGTGCGCTGGAGAAGCTGCGCCCCGAGCAAGGCTTCCAGCTCCTTCACCACCCGCGATACCGTGGAGCGCGGCTGCCCGAGCACCTCCGCCGCGCGGGCGAAGCTGTGGGCATCCACGACCGCAACATAGACCTGCATGGCATCCAGTTTGTCCATTTCGTTACCCCCCCGGCGCTCATTATCCCAATATTACGAACAGTCTAACCCGAAACGCTGTACTTATCGAATGTCGACCGTCCCCCTACACTGAGCCTGTAGCCCGTCAACACAAGGCTTAACTGAGCAAGGAGTTAAAATGAAAACTGATAATTTTAATCATGCGGAAAAGGTATTGGTGCTGGGAGCGGGACAACTGGGCGCCGCCGTTCTCGATGCGCTGGTGCCTGCGGTAATCGAGCGCCAGGGCACGGTCTCGGTCATCGTCTCGCCGGCGGCCTGGGATGAAGCCGGCCAGCTGCGGTCGGCAAACCATCAGGCGCTGGCCGACGCCGGAGCCACCTTCCTCGCCGTCGACATCGCCGGTAGCGCCATGGAGACGCTGGCCGATCAGTTTCGCGGATTCACCACCGTGATTAACTGCATGGGGTTTGTCGCCGGTCCGGGGACACAGCTGAAAATTACCCGCGCGGTGCTGGCGGCCGGGGTACCCCGCTATTTTCCCTGGCAGTTTGGCGTCAATTACGATGTGGTAGGCAAAGGCAGCGGTCAGCCGGTCTGGGACGAGCAGTACGATGTCCGGACCCTGCTGCGCGCGCAGCGGGCCACGGAGTGGGTCATTGTCTCCACCGGGATGTTTACCAGCTTTCTCTTCGAACCAGACTTCGATGTAGTGAATTTATCCAACCGAACCCTTCACGCCCTTGGCAGCTGGGATACCCAGGTGACCGTCACCTCACCGGCGGATATTGGCCGCCTGACCACGGCGATTTATCTGCATCAGCCGCGGATCGTCAACGAGGTGGTGTTTGTTGCCGGCGAAACGACCTCTTACCGGCAGTTGGCGGATACCGTGGAGCGCGTAACGCAGCAGACGTTCAGCAAAGCCGTCCACACCCTGCCCGCCCTGCTGGAGCAGCTGCGGACAAACCCGGATGACGCCATGCTGCGCTATCGCGCCGCCTTCGCCCGGGGGGATGGCGTGTGGTGGCCGATGGGCGACACCTGGAATGCCCGCCACCAGCTGCCGACCCAGGACATTGCCGGCTGGCTGCAGACCGCGCGCTGATTTTCTCTCACAGGACAGAATGACGATGAACAAGTTAATTCCACTGATCGTATTGAGTTGTCTGCTGCCCCTGGCGGCAAATGCCAGAACCATCACCGCCACCGGCGATACCCTGGACCACGCGGAGAGCAAAATCCGCCAGCATGCCGCCCGCGAGGGCGTGACTACCTATCGCATCACTGAAGCGCGAATGGGCAACAAAGTGCATATCACGGCGAAAATCGCGGACTAAACCACCGGCGTCAGGCTCAGGGATGAGCTGCCGGCAGCCCGCGCGCCAGGTCAGGCGCTCATTTTTTCCCGTCGACGATCGCGGCCCGGCGGCGCGCCATACAGGCGAGCGTATTCCCGGGTGAACTGCGACACGCTGATATAGCCCACCTCCCCGGCAGCCTGTGCAATACTCATCCCTTCCGCCAGCATCAGGCGGCGGGCGTGGATCAGGCGTAACTGCTTCTGAAACTGCAGCGGCGACAGCGTGGTCATGGCGCGGAAATGACGGTGAAAGACAGAGACGCTCATCCCGGCGGCGTCGGCCAGCGCGTCGACGCTGACTGGCTGCATAAAATCCCGGCGCAGCATCGCCACCGCCCGGCGGATCCGCGCCGAATGGCTGTCTACGGCGCCCAGCGCCCGGATGGCCGGCCCATGGACACTCTGCAACAGCCAGTAATGCAGCTCCCGCCGCAGACCTTCCCCCAGCACCGCCAGCGCCCCCGGTTGATCAAACAGCCTTGCCAGCCGGTAAGCGGCATCCGTAACATCGGCGTTCATCGGTTCGATACCAACGCGGGGCGCCTCATCCGGCCCTGACGGCCCGGCCTCCTGCAGCTCGCGCAGGATAGCCAGGTCCAGCTCCAGCACCAGCGCGTAATAGGGAAAACGCTGACTGGCCTCGGTGATCTGGCTGGTAGTGGGAACATCCGCGGCGATCACCATCGCCTCGCCCGGACCATAGTCAAAGCTTGCCAGGCCGGTGGTCACGCTCTTACGCCCCTGGAGCAGCATGGCCACCAGCGGCCTGGCGATAGCCGCCTGCAGGTCACCAGGATGCAGGGCCCGCACCAGAGTAATACCGGGAACCGGGGTAACTGCCACCCCGCTGCTATCGACATGAGCATCGGCAAACCGGCGGCAGAGATCGAACAGAGCGTCGCGCATAAGATCCTTTCAGGCAAGTTTTAAAGCCTGAGTATGCGCTATTTCCCGGCAAAAGGGAGCGAACGGAGAGAAATGGGCAAAAAATAACAAGGATTGGGCAACCCGGCCCGGTGATCCTCCCCTATTGTAAGGACTCCACACACCAGAGAGGACCGAACATGACTAAAATTGCACTTATTACCGGCGCCAACCGCGGCCTTGGCCGTCAGACCGCACTGGATATCGCCCGCCAGGGTGGGGATGTCATCGTCACCTACCGCGGCAGTCTCGAACAGGCGGAAGCGGTGGTCGCCGACATCCGCGCCCTGGGCCGCAAGGCCATCGCCCTGCCGCTGGATATGGCGCAAACCGCCAGCTTCCCGGCCTTCGCCGACAGCCTCGGCAGCGCGCTGGCCAGCGTCTGGGGGCGGGCCACTTTCGACCACCTGATCAATAACGCAGGGCACGGCGAATTCGCCCCGCTGGCCGAAACGCGCGAAGCGCAGTTCGACGGGCTGTTTAACGTCCACGTTAAAGGGGTATTTTTCCTCGTACAAACCCTGCTGCCGCTGCTGGCAGACGGCGGGCGGATCGTTAACTTTTCATCCGGGCTGACCCGCGTCTCCTATCCTGGCTTCTCCGCCTACGCCGCCGCCAAAGCGGCTGTGGAGATGCTGAGCGTGTACATGGCCCGCGAGCTGGGCGGGCGCGGCATCACCGTCAATACCATCGCCCCCGGCGCTATCGCCACCGATTTTGGCGGTGGGCTGGTGCGGGACGACGCAGAGGTAAACGCGCAGTTTGCCGCCATGACGGCGCTGGGACGGGTGGGCGTTCCCGAGGATATTGGGCCGATGATCGCCAGCCTGCTACGCGACGATAACCGCTGGGTAACCGCCCAGCGGATCGAGGTGTCGGGCGGACAAACCATCTGACGACTCAGGCTGGCAGGATGCGCTCCAGCGCCAGGCCTGCCAGCCGCACGGTCTCCAGAAGACGCGGCAGACTATCCCCTTCCCGCGCTTTCGCCGACAGGCCAAGCATCAGCGTATCCATATAGTCAGTCACCCGCAGCGCGTCCTGCGGGCGATGGCGGGCGATATACTGCTGGATTTTGGCTCTTGCCGCAGCATGCCATTCGCCTGCCGCCACCCGGGCATCAGCATCCTGACAATGTACCCCCTCCAGCACCAGGCAGCCGGCGGCGGCCGGATCGGCCACATAGCGGCGAGCCGCCTCCTGCAGTACGGCGATGAGCGACGCCGCCACCGGCTGGTCGTCTCGCAGCAGGGCATCGATGGGAATGGCCCCGGTCTGGCTGTAGCGCTGCAGGACGCGGGTATACAGCCCGAGCTTGTTGCCGAAAGCAGCATAAAAGCTCGGGGGGTTGATGCCGAAAGCGTGGGTCAGATCGGCCACGCTCACCGCGTCGTAGCCTCGCGCGTGGAAGAGGCGTTGCGCCGTTTCAATGGCCTGTTCCGCATCAAACTGGCGGGGACGTCCCGGAGTGCGCCCTGGTTTTGTAGTGGTCACTATATTAATCCTTGACAGCCTGTTTTGCCGCAGCATATTGTAATCATCACTACAATATCATGAGGTGTGGGATATGACAGCGTTTCACAACAAATCAGTGCTGGTTTTAGGCGGGAGTCGGGGAATTGGCGCGGCGATCGTCAGGCGTTTTGTCGCCGATGGCGCGTCGGTGGTGTTTAGCTATTCCGGTTCGCCGGAAGCGGCCGAGCGGCTGGCGGCAGAGACCGGCAGCACGGCGGTGCAGGCGGACAGCGCCGATCGCGATGCGGTGATAAGCCTGGTCCGCGACAGCGGCCCGCTGGACGTGTTAGTGGTCAATGCCGGGATCGCGCTTTTCGGTGACGCTCTCGAGCAGGACAGCGATGCCATCGATCGCCTGTTCCGCATCAATATTCACGCCCCCTACCATGCCTCCGTCGAAGCGGCGCGCCGCATGCCGGAAGGCGGGCGCATTATTGTCATCGGCTCAGTCAATGGCGATCGCATGCCGTTGCCGGGAATGGCGGCCTATGCGCTCAGCAAATCGGCCCTGCAGGGGCTGGCGCGCGGCCTGGCGCGGGATTTTGGCCCGCGCGGCATCACGGTCAACGTCGTCCAGCCCGGCCCAATTGATACCGACGCCAACCCGGGGAACGGCCCGATGAAAGAGCTGATGCACAGCTTTATGGCCATTAAGCGCCATGGCCGTCCGGAAGAGGTGGCGGGAATGGTGGCGTGGCTGGCCGGTCCGGAGGCGTCGTTTGTCACTGGCGCCATGCACACCATCGACGGAGCGTTTGGCGCCTGATACCTCAGGGCGGCGATGCGCGCTTTGCACCGCCGCCGCGGGGACGTCATCGCCTGTCAGGGATCTTCAGGCCAGGCTGTCTACCGCCATAAAAAAGCGATCTTCGGTAAGTATAAGCCGCGCTTCCGGGGGCTGGTGCGCCTTGCGGATCATCCAGCCCTCCTCCGGGGCCAGGCTCAGATAAAACACCTCCCGGGATCCCGCGCCGTCGGGCGCCTCAAGACTCAGGGTCACGATCCCCTTTTCCACGCCATCCAACAGCTGCTGCGGCACGATATTGACGCTGCGCTCGCCGTTTTGCAGACGAATGGCCAGGATATCGTAGCGGCAGATGCCGCTGTTGAGGCTGTAGCCAAGGGTACTCAGGTCGTGGAGATGGCGGGTCGAAATCACCACCTCAATACCGGTTCCATCAAACCACTGACTTATCTGCTGAGCCAGCTCCGCCATCTGCTGACGAAACCTGGCGATATCCGCGGCGGCCGACCCGTCGAGGGCCGCTGTCCGCCGCGGATTTTGCTGTTGCTGCAGTTTCTTAAAAAAACGTTCCCTCGCTGTCACGTTATCTCCCTGTGCTGTGATGAAACCGGTTGGGCTGGATGAAGATGGTTATCGCCCGTTCGCTGGTTACGAAGATTGAGGGCGAACTGGCGCGATGGCCCCGCCGCAAATGTTTGTTTTTTTTTACGTTACTTCGCCGCTTCAGGCCTGAGCCGTAGCTGGTTGTGTTCGGCGGTGAAAATGCGCGGCTTGTCCGGATCCAATTCCTCACGCGCCAGCACCTGCTTCCAGGTATTTCTTTGTGTGTCCGGATGGCGGAACAGGCCGACAACCGCCACGAACGTCGCCTCCGCTTCCAGCGGCATATTCAGACTGGCGTCCCCTCCGGGACCGATCACCACATCGCGACTGGCGAGGAGATCGGCGGCGAGCAGAATATCCCCCTCCTCCAGCAGCTGCTGGTAAACCAGCCGGTCAAAGGTCTGGCGATCTTTAAGCTGATAGATGCGCACCACCACCGGTTCAGAGAGCGAGTGATTCTCTCTGGCATCGGTGTTGAGCGCTTCGCGCGCGGTAAAGTCCAGATGCAGCGTATTAATTTTCTTATAAAAAACGGCGTTGAAGGCAGACTTTGTTCCCTCCGAGACGCGCTGGGTGAGTCCGCATCCGCTCAGGCAAAGCGCAAGCAGGGGCAGCAGACAGGCGGTTTTAGTCAAACTTATACGTAACACGTCGGTTTCCTTGTAGAAAGGTGGCAGGCTGCAGGCCCGTATAGGTACCCAGCTCGGTGGTAAAGGTCTGAGGAATATCGCCCTCACTCTCGCCATCACCCACGCCCAGCACGCCGTTCATACCGAGCCAGAACGGCTCGTCCCCCAGCGGCGGGACAGCCAGCAGTCGGGTCGGCGCGGTCAGGGTGATGTTGGCCCGGAATCGCCAGCCGAGGTATACCCGCAGCAGGATGAGAAAGTCCCGAAACAGCGGGCCGTCAGGCTTCCAGCCCTGCGCCTCCGCGGGATTGTCGGTGGTAAGGGCGACGAGGAGCTGGCTGCTGGCATCCATCGCTTCGTCACCCAGCGGCGTATTGCCGTCCAGGAAGAAGTCGTCATCGCCGTAAAACCCCAGCGGCTGGCTGATCGCCACCGGACGCAGGCTGTACGGGCTCACCCTGACGGTGGTCTCCGGGGCCAGCAGGGTGACCAGCGCCTGGATCCCCTGCTGGGTTTTGCCCGGCTGACGCAGCACGCCGGTTAGCGCCAGAAAGCGCGACGCCGGCGAGGCGATATGCTGCGTCGTGCCGGGGATGCCTAGCCCCGCCAGGCCCAGTAGCGACTGCGAGAGACGATCGGTGCCGCCGGGCTCAAAGGTGGCGGGCCAGGAGTATTTCCGCCAGATGCGGTAAAACTGCGTCATGATCCGGTGGCTGAAGATATCCAGTAAGCCCTGCAGCGCTTCATGCCCTTCCCTGTGCTGGGCGATATCATCGAGATATGCCGTCGGGAGCGGCGAATCGACACCGTACAACCCCATAAAGGTGGTGCGAATGACCGGCGGCCTGCTGTCATCGGCCTCATCGTATTCCACGGCTTTCAGTTCGCTGGCGGGAAATCCCATTCCCGGATGCGGGTAAAAACGCACCGGATCGTCAGCCGGATGGCTGGTTCCCCCCATCAGTGGTTGGCCGGGACGCCGTTTTTCCAGAAGCTGGCAGAAGCGGTAAAAATTGATCCGCGGCAGGTCGGCCTCCAGTCGCGGGGTCAGCCGGGAATGCGGCGGCTGTGCTTCTCTTCCCATTCCAGTCGTTCTCCGGTTGGTTGCAGAATGATAATCAGGCGGTTGAACAAGTAGATGTCGGTGTAGAGCGCGAAGAAGCGGCTAAGCATCTCGCCAAACAGGCATATATCGCCACGTCCGGCAAAGCCGTGACTGTCGAGGGTGACTTCAATCTGCACGCCGCGCACCAGATGGCCCTGTGCAAAGCGCTCTGTTGCGCGGTGCTTCACGTCGAGGATGGCTTCCAGACGCCGACGATTCATCTCGCTGTCGGTCCATTCATACAGCGCCAGGGTGCCGCGCAGGACCTCCGCGTTATCCATCAGGGAAAGAAAACTGCTGCCCAGATGGCTCAGCACCCGCCAGTGAAAACGGTCCTGGGCGGGGGGATAGCACGGCAGCGTCGGCGCGCAGAGGTTACGCACTGCAATACTGGCGGAAGTGGTTTTCATCACCGTATCGAGCACGGTGCTCTGCAGCGCGCGACGCGGCAGCTGGCCGTTGGTTCCGGTGAGGGTCAGCGACAGGCTTTCATCTTCCGGTACGGTATGATTATCAAAGGCTTCTCCGCCGACGATAAGCCAGGTGTTGTACAGCCCGGAGGGGCCACGGCGCACCCGGGTATGATAGTAATAGTCCGCCGCGTCATGACGCATCATGCCGCCTTTGTGGCGAAAACTTGAGAACGGCGCGTAAACCTGCTGGTGTGAGGAGATCACGGAATCGACGGTGTAAATTTCGGTGTGGCCGTCCTGCACGCGCATCGGGCGCAGCGGGTATTCGGTCTGCAGGGAATTGATGGTCAGCGGATCGGACTCCAGCGGAAACAGGTTGATCACTGGCACGCAGTGCAGGCGCAGCTGCTTTTCGCTGAAGCGGAAGTCATGTTCCCAGCGTTCCGCCAGCACGACGTCGATTTCAAACCACGCCAGTCCGGCCGGAAAAGCCACCGTCTCCAGCCCGCGCAGATCGATGAACATGAACTTTTCGCGGAAGGTAAAATACTCCAGCAGCAGCTGATAACCGCGAAAACTGCGGCCATCTTCAGGCCAGAGGCCGTCATCCTCGCCAAATCCCAGCGCGCTGAAATACCCGTCCAGCGGCCTTCTGTCCACCTCTTCGGGCATGCGCAGCCACATCCGGGCCACATTGAGGGTAAAGGCCTCGTGCATGGCGCAGGCCAGCGGCGCATCGGCGTTGCAGTACAGCGGGATATGACTGAGATCGACCCGGCGCCAGTCCGTCAGCTGGCTGCAGGTAAAGCGCAGCGTGATCACCGACCGGCCATCCGTATCGGTGGCCAGCTGGACGCGTTCCAGGGATAACGGCTGCAGAGCGATCGCTTTGGTGGTGGTGTACCGGCAGCGCGTGCCCTTTTCACCGATCGGCCGGGAAAGCACTTCAAAGCCTTTGGCCATCGTCATCGGCTCTTTCATTTCCGGCCAGTCGGGGGTGAACTCCACGACCGACATCGAGGGAATGGTACGTAAATAATGTGGCCACAGCAGACTGACCACGCCTTCGGTCAGCTCAGGCAGATCGTCATCGAGTTTCTCGCGCATGCGGCCCATCAGGAAGGCAAAACCTTCAAACAGACGCTCGACAAAGGGGTCGCGAGCGCCCGCTTTGTCGAGATTGAGCATTGCCGCCTGCTCAGGATGAGCGCGGGCAAACTCTTCACCCGCTTCCAGCAGGTAGCGCATTTCAGCGTCGTAATAACGCAGGGTTAAATCGTCCATAAATCACCAGAATGAGTAATAGCTTTCAGATATGCAGAGAACCGCAGGTGCAGGGAGTGCAATGTGAATGATGCGTGAATTATGCGCACAGCACCGCGGCGCGAGCAGGATCCAGAGCGATGAGCCCGGCAAGCAATGACTCCATTTCTGGCAGCAAGCGATTTTTTTCTGCCTCACTGCGCCCGGCCTTGCCTCTGAGCAGCCGGAGTCGGCGGGCTTTGACCTCAAAGATAAGCTCCGGCTTCCATTGTTCGAGCGTCATTTCCCGGGCGCGGCTGTCGAGTTCCGCCAGCAGATGCAGCGCCATTTCATTTTTTCCGTACTGCTCGCTGACCCGCGCCATCAGTAAGCGCATCAGCCACCGATTGCGGCTGGTGGTATAGCCCGGCTGCGCCTGTAACCAGTTCAGCGCCGACTCAATACCTTCATCGTCCGCGCGGGTGAGCACTTCTGGCTCCAGCGACAGCACCTCATCAGCGGTGGTCGCCGCCATTACCGGCTCATCTTGCCATCCGGCCATCTCATCCAGGACACGTTCGTTAAGCCAGTTGAGCGTAACTTCATCGGCGAATGGCGTACCATCGTTAAACGCCAGGGTTTCCAGCCCCGGCAGACGAGCCAATAGCCCTTTCATATCTCGGCACAGGATATCGGCCCGTACACTGTCAGCATCCAGTTTCAGCAGCGCCTGCCAGGCGTACCACTGCACATCCAGCCACAGATGGTTGACGCCTTGCGCCAACAGCGTGTCCGTATGCTCCAGCAGTTCCGACCAGCTTTTCTGTAAATACAACCGCTTAAGATGGGCTTTACTCTCAGGCTTGGGAGGCAATAGCCGTGTCCGGCCGGAGGCATCCAGCGGCGGTAACTCCGTTAACGTATCCCAACGCACACTCTTCATCAGATGATGACCTGCCAGCCATCCGCCGGGACACTCGCGCAGATATTTCGCCAGCACCTTAGCCTGATCGAGCAAATCACGACCTGACGTGACGGTATGCATTACCGGTGCGGTGTCCGTATGTTGGGGTAGCAGATCGTGTTCTTCGCGGCTGGTCTGCGGCACCAGACTGTGGGCTCCGCCGCTTTGCACCAGGCGGTTCTCCAGTATCTGATATAGCCCGGAAAGATCGGGGCGAGATGCTTCAGCCAAGCCGGAAAAAGTGGCTTCCGCCAGCAATAACGCCCCGATAATGACCTGCATAGTGGTCATGTCGACTTCCGGATAAAGAGACAGACTGTCCGACATCCGGCGACTGCCAAGCTATTCCAGCGCTGATTTACAGCTACGTTCACGCTGGGGATGGAGCATAGCCCCAAACCGCTCAAGCATTGCCGCCAGCAGCGTAACGCCCTCCGCCAGACCGGTTTCACCATCCCGCTGCAGACGCGCCCACACGTAAAAGGTGATCACGCGCAGATCCTTGCAGGTCTGAGTCAGCAGTTTTTCTGCCAGCTGGCAAATCAGTTCGGTATCGACGCCGGAGATCTTATTGACCTCCTCGCGGATACGCTGAAAATCATCGTCATAGCCCGGATCGTCCCCGGTTGGTTGGGCGTCACTGACTGGCGCAAGCCAGGACTGCCACTGCGCCTGGCGTGACCGGGCCTGCTGGCGCAGTGCGCTTTCATCCAACTGACTGGCGGCAACCAAATTTTGTAAAATGCTCATTATTCCATCTCATCCATGTCACTATTCCCTACCCCCGTCGTCAGGGCCTGTGCGCTCTCAGCCGCATCGACAGTGAAAATCTGATCCGGCAGGGTCAATCCGCGGAGCGCCAGAAGCGCCAGCGGGCCGCTCCCAAGCTGGGAGCGCAATACCCACTGCAGGGTGCGGCCATCCGGGGCGGAGAAGCTCATCATCCACTGGCTGCGATCCAGCGGATGGCGTTTACCCTGCTCCAGCCAGCGAATAAAGCCCCAGGTACCGCTGTAGTCACCGAACAGACGCGTGCCCGCATTGACGGTGGTCCAGGTCAGCAGAGTGCCGGGTTTATACGTCTCCCCCGGCCAGCGGAAAGTCTGCCAGTCGGCCATCTGATTGAAATAACGCAACTTTTGGCCGTCTATCGTCAGCTGTGTCTCGACAACCTCCGGGGCAGGCCTGGCCTGTAACTCAAAGCTGATCCCCTGGCTGCCGTCGGTGAAAAGAATGTCGGACAGCTGGCTTAGCTGGTTGATCGCGCGCAGAAAGGCCGGATTAAAGACCAGGCCGTGACTGTTGACCTTATCCGGCACCCATTGACTGCCTTCTTTATGCAGGACACCGTTCAGCTCCGTCGTGAGAAAACGTTCGATTCGCCCGCTGTCTTTGCGCACAAACTCAGCCAGCATCGGCAGGGAGGCATCGCTTTTGCTGGCGGCAAACGGAAAGCGTCCGTCAAAGGCGGTGTGCCAGTTGGCGACCACCGAACGGCGCCATTTATCATTCAGACTGGCCGCCGACGGCAGAAGCACGGTTTCCCAGGCCTGAGTCAGCGGCTGCACAAACAGAGTATTACCGAAGCCACTCCACTCTTCGCCAAGGCTTGCCGAAATCAGGCTACCGTACTGTTGCGTGTCGGTCAGGTCGACGCTTTTCCCCAGGAAGACGGTCTGCGCCAGGGTCTGCATCATCTCCTGCGGATCGGAGGCATTCGCAACCTGCTGCAGGCGCAGGCGCACGCGGGTGATACGGGTCAGATAGGTTTGCAGGCTCAGGGTGCTATCGGCCGACATGACGTTGCTGCCCGTGTTTTTCCCCATCAGCTGGAGCAGTGGTCCGAACGTGTCATCCAGAGGCCCCTGCGGGCCGGCTGCCGACTGGTCGATGACCGGCTTGTCTTTCCCGCCCACCAGATCTTTGGCCGATTTAATAAGGCTGTCCGACAGCCCCTCCCTTTGTTGCCCCGCCTGCCCCTGCCAGGCAAGGGTATTCATCAGGGCAATCAGCGGCGACTGGCGGACACCGCTTATCAGCGTGAGCTGGTCGGTAACATCGGCAATGGTGGTCGCTGGGTTGAGTCGCAGACTGTTGAGAAAATTCAGCCAGCTGCCGGCGAAATCGGTGAAGTAGCGTCGGGTCAGACGCGCTTTCAGCGCCTCCGGCGACAGGTCTGTCGACATCGTTTTGCGCGAATCGCTCAGCACCCAGTCGATTTCCTCCCGGCGCGAGCTGGCTGCCTTATCAATGGCCTGCTGAATGCCGCCTTCCCATGCCTGGCGGGTAAACATCCCCGGGACCACTTCATTGGTGGTAAACAGCCGGCGCGCGTCGGTGCCACTGGTCATGTCTTCCAGCGATACATCGGCAAAATTACGACGCACGGATTTGAGCATGTTCTCATATAAGGTGCTTTCGGCATTGCGGCGACCTAGCTGCTGCAACAGAACCTGACGGCTCTGACTCACCCGTTGCGCATCCGGGATGATCTTCCACTCTGGCCGCTCGGGCAGCAGGGAGAGATAAAAGGCCCACAAATCCGGCGCCAGACTTTGCCACAGACCGGTCGAGATCCCCATTCGCGTCGGCTGGACCGTTTTCATGGTCTGCGCAAAAAATGCGCCATCGGCTTTATCCGGACGAGCCATCATCAGCCAGGCTTTCAGCTGGTCATAGCCCGGTTTCGCCAGCTGGGCTCGTTGGTCGCTATTGGGGGCGGAGTTGACCAGCGCGCTGAGCGCCTGCTGCAACGCGGCATTGGCCGGGTCACGTATCAGGCGATGATTCGCCACACCGTACCAGGGCAGGACGGCGTCTAATAGTTGCTGATGATGGTCCAGACCAAAGCGCCGATACCAGGGAGCGCCATTCTGCCCATCGTGCACGAGACGGCCGGCCTCATTGCGCAGGGCATGGAGGGCCGTCAGTTGATAGTCAGAAACGGAGGGGTGGGCCACCAGGTCGCGGGCTTTTCCCGCTACCGAAGCAATCTGACTGTAATTGAGGGCAAAGGAGAGCAGCAGTCCCGCCGCCCACAGGCCGAAGATGGCCAGCAGACCGCACGCCAGGCCCCGCTCCCATGCCATTCCCACGTGATGCCCGCGTAAACGGCGGCAGTCATCGACGATCCCCTGCCAGGTGGCGGGAAGCGTCAGGAGGTGAGGCTGGCTCGCAGGCAGGGCATCAGCTTCCTGATACGGATCTACGGTACGAGGCTCTGGCAGGCTAAACATCAGGCCTCGCAGCGCAAGCCGCTGCCGCGAGGCGGTCAGCCACGGCGCCAGCTGCCGGCGCCATTGTGCGATCTCCCCGTCGATAAGCTGCTGCCCCAGACGCAGCAGGAAGTCGTGGCGGGTATCTGCTGCGATCTGGTGCATCCCCTGCTCCCGTAGCGTCGGCAACATCTGCGCAAGCTGACGGGCGACATCTTCCTCAGTGGCGCGCAACGGGAAGCTAACCCCTACCGCCTGCTCCGCGCGGTCAGCCTGCGGCCACTCACTGTCGCACAGTTTCCATAACCAGACCGGGGCGGCATAGCCCAGCAGTTCGCTGATTTTTTCCAGCCCGCGCAGGTCGCTCTCGCTTATCTGCGGCGTCAGGGTGAGAGACGACGGCATCACCCGCACAATCCCATCCAGAGGACGACCGTGGCGCAGCTTGCGCAGCGCGGCATATTGCTCACTGTCGGGCTCGGAGAGCAGACTGCCGCCGTAAATCAGAACGGTACGCTGGCCCTCCAGCCAGCGCTGCTGACGCAGGCCAGGCACCAGTTGTTCGATTGCCGCCTCGTCGCCGGTGACTAAAAGCAGGCGGACTTTGCGCCGCCAGTGCAGGCGGTAACGTGCGTGAAGGTGCTTTTTCAGCGGGGCATAAAGGGCTTCGCCCCCGGCAGGCCTGGTGGGTTGCCGCACAGGCGCTGCTGAAGGCTTAACCTTATCTTTTATCAGCAGTCGAAAGGCCATAAACCCCAGTACCAGCAGGCTGAGTGCCATCCCCCAGATAATAAAGCCCGTGGCGATAAGCGGGCGCAGCGTTTCCCACTGCGTGGCACGATCCATCGCCCATAGCCACCATGCCAGCCCGCCCAGGAGCACCAGAAGCGTGACCGCAGCAATACAGACGATAACCGTAGCCGCCACAGAGATAGCGGCAGGTTTATTGACGTTGTCCATCAGGTTTTACAATTCCAATTGCGAGGGTATTCAAGGGATCGCGGGCTAGCCAGCCACACGGTTGTTGGTAGTGCGCGGCGTAGATCGCCGCCAGCGACAGAACGGTCAAGCCTTCCATCTCGCCGATGTCTCCCCAACAGGCATCCTGGCGATACAGGTTAATATCCCATCCGCTGTGCGCCAGCGCTTCCAGTCCCGGCTGAAAAAACAGCGCACAGGCTTCCGGGGGGCCGCTCAGTTCGTTCTGCTCCAGCACACGAGCGGCTACAGCAGTCAGGGCCTCCCCTTTTTCTGCGCAATAGGTTTCCCCCCTGGTCAGGTGCACCGGACCGTCCCGTCCGGCGAGCCACAGTACCGCAGACTCTCCGGCGGGTTGCACGGCCCCCGGCTGGGCGACAACCACCTGACATCCGGCGATAAGCACAGTGTCATGGGGGTCAGCTTCCGCCAGAGCGTGTGCTATCTCCGCGAGGCTGGCCTCCCCACGCCAGGCATCCGGGCGTGAGGGTAGTGTCATCTGCGCAACAGTGAGGGTCATCTGTGCACGAAACGCCTGCCAGGCGAGCTCCGTTCCCTGCCAGTAGCAACGCAGCGGCGGCGTAAGCGTTCTTTCACTGCGCTGTCGTTGCCATTCCATCACCAGTAGTTCCGCCAGCCGTTTTTCGCGGGCGATAGCCTCAGAAACTGAAAGGTATGGCGCTCGCAGCGCCCTGCCGCCGCCCTCGTTCTCTTCCTCTGGCGGACGCTGGTGACGGCTTAGCACCCGCAGCCAGTCAGTGGTCGTTTTGCCCATGGGCCCCAGTAACAGACCTTCCTGTAACCCGATCGGCTGCCGATGCTCCGCCCACCATTGCTGTTGTTCGTATGCCACCAGTTGGTCATAGAACCTGGCGTTATGCACGCTCATGCGGTAGTACAGCAGCCGGATCAACCAGCCGGTACCTGCCAGCACCAGAGCCAACAGGATCCCGGTGGCGGCCAGGGCGCTTTTCCCTTCTGACGAGGCAAGTAAAGCGCTGACCCCGCCGCTAAGCAGGACCAGCAGGGCCGAAGCCGATAGCCACCTGGCCGTACCAGGCGGTCGCGCGTCTCCGTACGGGGGATACTCCGGTACCGGCCTCACTGATCAACCCCGCAGTCTGGGTTAGAGCTGACCAGCGTGCAGCCGCAGGCGCAGCGATGACCGTGCAGCGCAACCGGCTGGCCATCAATCGTTGTTCGTGCGCTGCCTTCAGCAATGGTCGTCATACCGTGTTTGTTACACTTGACCGGGTCGCCCTTGCAGGCGAACCCCAGACCAAAACACTGATAATGCCCCATCAGCACCCTGCCCCCATACTCCCGCAGGGTATCGCCTTTGCGAATGACTTTATTCATTGGATCCTCCTTATCCGCGTTCAGACCGTTGTCGTCAGAACGTCCTACAGCCAGCTGGCCGGCAGCGCGGCTTGCCCCCGCGCCAGCTGCTCTTCCGCTTTCCGCGCCTTTTGCTGTGCGACAACGGTTCCCGGCTCGTGGGTAAATGCCCGCAGCTGCGCCCCTCCGGGCAGCTCCGGCAGCGCTTCCCCGGTTATCTTGTCCAGCACCGCCACCTCCAGCGAGCGCACGGCGCCTGTCGCAGCCAGCCCGGCCAGCTTGCCGGTCAGGCGCTTTTGCCGGAAACTGAGCACGACACCCGCGGTCACGGTCGCAAAACCCACCAGGTCTCCGGCGAGCACCAGCGGCGAGAGCGGTTTACTGCAGCGCTCGCTGAAGTAAATCATCCGGTAGCGGAAGTAACCGGTCCACATCTCGCGCGTGCCGAGCGCGGCATACATAAACCAGGCGCGTGAGTCATGTATCTGGTCATCAAACAGCGCCCTCACCAGCCCGGCAGGCTGTTCCGCGTTGCTGGCCTCCCCGGCCTCTGGGAACAGGACGACCACCCGGGCCTCTCCGTCACGCTTCATGCGCCGGTATTCCTGCGCTTCATCATCGGTATTGAGAACGAAAATCACCGGCTGCAGCACGGTATCCAGCACCAGCTGCGCCAGGTTATCCGGAATACGGTAACCGTCGTGGTAATCCTTACCGAACTCCTTCGCCGCGTCGAACAGCTGGGTTTGATCCATCTTTGGGTCAAAATCCTTCACGCCCGGCTGCAAAACCAGCTCATCCATCCTGTCAGGGGGCTGGTTTGCTATCTGGTTCTGGCGAGCCCTGAGCACCGCCGCCTGTTTTTCATCACGAACCTCTTCTGCCGCCTTACGCGCGGCAGGCAGCGCGTCGGTATTCTTGGCGCGCTGATAGAAGGGCGTTTTCAGCATCGAGCCTCTGGCATAGCGGTCGATGCGCCAGGCGGTGATCCAGGCCATCTGCTCAGCAATGACGGTTTCCAGACTGCCGCCGGCGGCAGGTGGTTCGTAGTGAGAGGCTGCTTCGGGATCGAACGTTTTCGGCGTGGTTTGGCCCAGAGTGAGTTCGCGCCAGGCATTGAAGCGGTTGACCAGAGCCTCATCAACAAAAAACGCATCTAACAAATCTAATGGCATTTTTCTCCAGGCATCATTTTTAAAAAACTCTGGCAGCGTATCCTGTGGTACTTTTAATGGAGCCCCTGCGCTAAAAGCAGCGGTATATATATCGTTCAAAGGAATCTGCGACAGCAATAATGCATCATCTTTACCATTCGCTTTCCCTTGATCCCCCGGCGGATATCCTCCACCAATATCCGAGTGCATCCCCGGGTAAACCACCTCAGTGGCACAGGGCGGGTATTTGCCGTTTGCCCGCCGCACCGAGTCCAGCGGAAAGCAGAGACGCTGCTCATGCCCGGAGACCAGATGAACACATTTTTTTATCAGCCCGCCATAGGTTTCATCATCCGGCAGCTCCATCGTGCCGTCTGCCCAGGACATATGCCCGTCGGCAACCGGCACCACATGCGCCACCCCGACGGAGGCCACCGTATCCAGCAGCCCGAGAAACTCCACGCTGACGGGCAGCCGCATCCCGCCTGTCTGCAGGCACTGCGGCGGTTTTTCACCCTCCGCCGCCGGCGGGGGCAGCAGTTCGCTCAGCCAGCGCACAAAGGTGCGCGCCGCTGCCGCGCCGCGGGAAAAACCATAGACATACAGCTTGATGCCTGTCAGTTTCGGCTTGCCCGGCTCAGGCTGAATAATCAGGGGCTTCAAATCAGAGGCCAAATCATTCAGCAAACGAGTGAACTCTTCATAGCGGTTATGGCTGCCGCCAAACCACAGCCGGTTCCAGCTGGTGCTCATTTCTTTCAGTGAACGACGACTCTCTGTGGTGGTCAGCCATTTTTTGGTGGCACTAAACATCAGCACATCGATTATCCGCAGCAGCGCCCAGTTAATCCGATCCTCCCCCTTAACTGCCCCCACCAGACCCATGGTGGAATAGTCCGGGTCATTCACTTCCGGGAAGGGGGTGCCAACGCCAGGCATATAGAATTTAAAATATTTCCCGTCCCCCTCGGCGTCATCATCAAACAGCTCACTCTGACCGTCAGACGGCACCCCGCCAGCCGTACCCGTTCCAATAGTCGCCCGAAACAGCCGGGCGATATTGGTCGGATGTTTCGGGTTCGCGATAAAAAAGTCATGATTTAAGTTATTGCCGGTACCATCGAAAAACAGACTGATATGCAGCGTCTTGCAGCACGGCGGATCCACGCGCCGTCCGGCAGCCAGGCACAGTTCCTGATGATAGCGCCGCTCGTCGCTGTTCTGCTGATGGCAGTTCTGCCCAACCTGCAGCGCCCGGCCCGGCAGACGTCCCTGCGGCGGAAACGGCGGCGGGACCCAGGCGGCATGGGTTTCAGTTATTTCGGACATACGGCGGGCTCCTTCATCCTGACGGGCTCTTTTATCGGATAATTCGCATTTCTCGGTGACCAGCAGCTGGTGGTCACTTTCACGTCATCGCAGGGTAAAAAGTGCACCGTAATGCCGCACACATCCTGGCCGTTATAGTCGGGCAGCGGAACGGTTTGGCTGTGCTGGCGTTTTTGGGCATCAATGTCTGCTATCCAGGCTTTGTATTTAGCCCTGTCGGCAAACCCCGGGAAACCCGCGGATGAACCCTGCCCGGTTTCCCATTCAACGCGCACCGTCATACCCGGCGTCCAGCGGGCGGGCACGCTGAAGCAGCACCCGCCACCTCCCCCCTGGAACGGGCCTATTGAATCGATGCCCGACTGGCCGTTGACACTGAAGTGGTTAATTGCCCATTTTGTGTGGTTGATGGCTTTTATTGTGCCGCCACCGCCGCCTCCGGCCTGTGCGGCTGGCTGTGCACAGCCGGTTAACAGCAGCAGACCCGCCAGCAGCGGGCTGATTAATGCAGATTTCATTGGACTCTCCCTGTCGGTTGAGGGTAATGAAGGGATGGTGATGCCAGCCTGAATAAACGAAGGCGTGCTACTTCGGACAGACGGCCGGCTCCTTCATCCTGACGGGCTCTTTTATCGGATAGTTCGCATTTCTCGGTGACCAGCAGCTGGTGGTCACCTTCACGTCATCGCAGGGTAAAAAGTGCACCGTAATGCCGCACACGTCCTGGCCGTTATAGTCAGGCAGCGGAACGGTTTTGCTGTGCTGACGGTTCTGAGCCTTCATTTTCTTAACCCAGGCAAGGTACTTTTCATCATTACCAAAGCCAGGGGAACCTTCTGTATCACCCACCCCGGTTTCCCAGTCAACGCGCACCGTCATACCCGGCGTCCAGCGGGCGGGTACGCTGAAGCAGCAGCCGCCACCGCCCCCCTGGAACGGACCTATAATGTCGATGCCCGACTGGCCATTGACACTGAAGTGGTTGATCGCCCATTTTGTGTGGTTGATGGCTTTTATTGTGCCGCCACCGCCGCCTCCGGCCTGTGCGGCTGGCTGTGCACAGCCGGTTAACAGCAGCAGACCCGCCAGCAGCGGGCTGATTAATGCAGATTTCATTGGACTCTCCCTGTCGGTTTGGGGGTAATGAAGGGATGGTGATGCCATCCTGAATAAACGAAGGCGGGCTACTTCGGACAGACGGCCGGCTCCTTCATCCTGACGGGCTCTTTTATCGGATAGTTCGCATTTCTCGGTGACCAGCAGCTGGTGGTCACCTTCACGTCATCGCAGGGTAAAAAGTGCACCGTAATGCCGCACACATCCTGGCCGTTATAGTCGGGCAGCGGAACGGTTTTGCTGTGCTGCCTCTTTTGGGCATCAATCCCTTTTTTCCAGGCAAGGTATTTCGCCTCATCAGCAAACCCCGGGAAACCCGCGGATGAACCCTGCCCGGTTTCCCATTCAACGCGCACCGTCATACCCGGCGTCCAGCGGGCGGGCACGCTGAAGCAGCAGCCGCCTCCGCCCCCCTGAAACGGGCCTATTGAATCGATGCCCGACTGGCCGTTGACACTGAAGTGGTTGATCGCCCATTTTGTGTGGTTGATGGCTTTTATTGTTCCGCCACCGCCGCCTCCGGCCTGTGCGGCAGGCTGCGCGCAGCCGGTTAACAGCAGCAGACCCGCCAGCAGCGGGCTGATTAATGCAGATTTCATCGGACTCTCCCTGTCGGTTGAGGGTAATGAAGGGATGGTGATGTCACCCCGGGGAAACGAAGGCGTGCTACTTCGGACATACGGCGGGCTCCTTCATCCTGACGGGCTCTTTTATCGGATAGTTCACATTTCTCGGTGACCAGCAGCTGGTGGTCACCTTCACGTCATCGCAGGGTAAAAAGTGCACCGTAATGCCGCACACATCCTGGCCGTTATAGTCGGGCAACGGAACGGTTTTGCTGTGCTGCCGATTCTGAGAGCTCATTTTTTTCTCCCAGGCTTTATATTTTTCGTAATCAGCAAATCCAGGAAAACCTTCAGTCGATGCCTCACCACTTTCCCAGTCAACGCGCACCGTCATACCCGGCGTCCAGCGGGCGGGCACGCTGAAGCAGCAGCCGCCACCGCCGCCCTGAAACGGGCCTATAATGTCGATCCCCGACTGGCCGTTGACACTGAAGTGGTTGATCGCCCATTTGGTGTGGTTGATGGCTTTTATTGTTCCGCCACCGCCGCCTCCGGCCTGTGCGGCAGGCTGCGCGCAGCCGGTTAACAGCAGCAGACCCGCCAGCAGCGGGCTGATTAATGCAGATTTCATCGGACTCTCCCTGTCGGTTTGAGGGTGATTAAGTGAAGGTGATGCCATCCTGAATAAACGAAGGCGGGCTACTTCGGACAGACGGCCGGCTCCGTCATCCTGACGGGCTCTTTTATCGGATAGTTCACATTTCTCGGTGACCAGCAGCTGGTGGTCACCTTCACGTCATCGCAGGGTAAAAAGTGTACCGTAATGCCGCACACATCCTGGCCGTTATAGTCGGGCAGCGGGACAGTTTTGCTGTGCTGCCGGTTCTGGGCCTTCATTTTCTTAGCCCAGGCAAGGTACTTTTCATCATTGCCAAAGCCAGGAAATCCTTCCATATCCCCCACCCCGGTTTCCCAGTCAACGCGCACCGTCATACCCGGCGTCCAGCGGGCGGGCACGCTGAAGCAGCAGCCGCCTCCGCCCCCCTGAAACGGGCCTATTGAATCGATGCCCGACTGGCCGTTGATACTGAAGTGGTTGATTGCCCATTTTGTGTGGTTGATGGCTTTTATTGTTCCGCCACCGCCGCCTCCGGCCTGTGCGGCAGGCTGTGCGCAGCCGGTTAACAGCAGCAGCCCCGCCAGCAGCGGGCTGATTAATGCAGATTTCATTGGACTCTCCCTGTCGGTTTGAGGGTAATGAAGAGAGGGGTGTACTCAGCCAGACCAGGCTTTTCATTCTGAAGGTCTCTCACTGGTTTTTACGTCGGCAAGCCACTTCTTCATTACCCAGTCTTCACGAGCGTCATCCAGAAGAAGACCCTGGCGTGTCGCCTCCACCATGCCCTGGTAACAGGCCGAAAACAGTGACTGTCTTGAGTCAAACATGCCCGCAGGCGGAGCACAGTGCGACAACATGACGATGACATCGCTGATACACATCAGATGCTCAAGCTGGCGATCGCTGAGTTCTATTTTTGGCGCCTTTTCATCGCGTTCCGGCAGGAGACCACTGCCCTTGATGCCTTTCGCCTGGCCGTCAAGATCCTGCCACGCCCAAAACAGGGCCGGACGCATCAATGGCTCTTGCTGCTCGTCACTGAGAATGTGCGTAAACAACAGCGGAAATACCCGGGTATCGTAAAAGCGTAAAATTCCGCTGCGCCCTTCCTGCAGAATATCCATACACTGCGTGAGCCAGTTCGCTAGCGCCGAAAAGGGCCAATATGTGCAGAACAGGAGCAGCGGCGCCTGGATGGCAAGTTGCTGGCTGATATCCTGTAACCAGCGCATTTGCTCAAGATCATCAAGCGTAAAGCGCGCCACCAGCGGAGCATCATCGACAATAAATGCTTCCGGAAGTCCATGAAAAAGCGACTGCCACTCAACTGACAGCGAATTCAGCGCCGGAATAACGGAAAAACCCACCCCCGCCTGATCGATAATGACATGCAGATAATCCGTTCCGAAAGCCCGACAGGTTCCGGCGACCTCCTCAATCCATTGTCTGGTCATCTATGCCTCCCGCGGCACGAAGCCCTGCGCCAGCGCCTGGGCTTTTTTAAGGCACTCTTTACACACCGATGCCGGTAGCTCAGGCAAGGGAAACTCCTCGCTGACCGGCCCCTGCAAATCATGCTGCCCCTTAAGGCTAATCACCCCCGGTCCGTGGATCTGTATCTCTCCCTGCGGGGTAAGACGGATATATGCGCCGCCGCAACCCAGGGTGATGCCATTTTTAGCCGTCAACTGCAGATGCCCCTGGGTTGACTGGACGGTGATATCTTTTAGCGCGGTCAGCGATAGAATATCGCCGTGCGACTCTACTTGCAGCGGACCTTTGGCGGAGACCAGCCTCATCCCCTCCTGTTGCGCCAGCAGTGAAATAGCCTGGCTGGCATTCAGAGAACAGCGCTGTGCCGTGGTGATGTTGACCTCTCCCAGGCTCTGCAGATACAGCCCCTTACCGCTGTGCAGGAGGGTTGTTTCCGGCGTGACTGCGGCAATCCCCTGCGGGGCCGACATCAGCAATGTCGGCTGTTTAAGATCGCTGGCGCCTGTGGTCAGTGCGCTTAATGGGCCGGTGTCTGGGATAACATTATGATGGGTTTGCGTAATGCTTCCCCATTCCGTGACCTGATTCACCGCACCTTTCAGCAAACTGACCGCCGGCTCCATCGCCAGCACCTGCCCCTGAGCCTGCACCTGTCCGTCCGCGCTGATAAATATCCCTTTCTGTGCCCGGATAGCTCCCCAGCTGTCGGTTCTCAGCTCAAAGCCTTCGCCGCGCGGCTGCCTGTCACTGTCCACCAGGTGCCCCAGGTTCAGCTGGCTTTTACCGCCGTACTCCGTGCTGACCTTGATATGTTCTTTCCCGCGCTCATCGTCGAGGCGGATTTTGTTGTTGGCCGGGGTGCGCAGGACGTTACGTTTGTCATTGCGGATGGTGACGTGGTCGCCGTGCGCCGAGTCGTGCAGCACGCCCGCGATATACGGCCGGTCAGGGTTACCATCCTCAAAGCCAATCGCCACCTCCGTCCCGGCCAGCAGCGGCAGGTGCAGGCCGTAGGTGTCTCCGGCATACGGCCGCGACTGACGGACCCACAGGCTCTCGAACCCGGTTTCCCAGCGCGCCCGATCAAACAACATATTCACCCGGTAGCGTCCGTGTTTGTCGATATGCCCGTAGGTGTCGTTTTCCCGGGTGCTGGTCACGCGGGCCGGCAGCGTCCCGGCCATCACCGGACGCGCGCCGGGCTCAGGCCGGTAGCCGACGTCCGGGCTGTCCGGTATGCCGGCAAACTCCACCGCAAAGTCGGCATCGCGCCGGGCGTGGCTGTGCATCGCCGTGATGAGCACGCCATCAGCAAACTCCCTGGCCACCTCCTCTCCGCCGGTGACCTTCAGCACCTGTCCCGGGCAGAGCGTCGGGCAGCTGGTGGTGGCCTGCATCCGGGTCTGGCCGTTCAGATAACGCTCATGACGAAGACGGGCGTAAAACGCCCCGGACTCCGGCGCCGGATGGCGGTCATGGACATTCCCGGCGGTCAGGTAGTTATCTCCCCAGTGGTAAGCCTCACCAAAGGTGGTGGTCTCCCCGCGGGTGACATCCACCTGCGCGTTCATGTCCGCCGTCGCCTCGCGGTAGTTGTAGTCGCGGGTACTGACCTGCTGCTCCACGACGCGGTGGCGGCATGCCATCTCCCACACCGCGTCCACCCCGGCCGACTGCTGCCCTGACGGCGGGACCGAAGGCAACGTCAGCCCCTTCTCATAGCCCTGCTGACTGTCGCAGAACTCAGCGACGTCGATGTGCAGCCGCGTGTCGGCGGTAAAGCGAAACCAGATCCCCACCTCTCCCAGCAGCCGGGTGATAAAGCGCAGGTCATCCTCGCCGTACTGCATCACCTGCTCGCGTCGCGGATACGTTTTTGTCAGCGAGAACAGAAAATCCTGACCGCGCAGGCCGTGGCGCTCGCGGAGGATTTTTTCCACAATCTGCGGAACGGACTGGTCCTGGTAAATGGCGTTCTGGTGCGAGCGGTTGAGCAGCGCCAGGCGCGGCTGAAGCGTCAGCGCGTAGTGCGTTTCATCCCTGGAGGTACCGAGCCTTTCAAACCCCGTCACCACGCCCTGGATCACCCGCACGGGTTGCTGAACATTGATGCCGAAGCCCTGAGCCACCGGCGCCTGCAGCGTCAGGGAGGCTGCCTTCATCAGCATCATCTCTTTGCTGATGGCATGGTCTGCGCTGGTGAATTCAATACGGTAGCGGAACGGCTGGCTCAGGGCTTCATCGCCCTCGAAGGCCAGCACATCAAGCCCGGCTTCACATCCCTGCACCGAAAGCAGGTGGTGGTTATGGCTGAACAACAACGATTTCACGCTACTCATCGGATATTGTCCCCTCGTCAAACGCCATCACGACGCCTTCCTCTTCGTGATACCCCAGCGTCACCTGGCGCGGTTTCTGCCCCGCCGCCATATGGCTCAATAGCTGCTGACTCAGCGCCGGCAGGATCTGCTGATTCAGCAGACTGTCGACGTTGCGGGCGCCGGTATCCGGCAGCAGGCAGGCCTCGGTTAGCGCGGCGAACAGGCTCTCGCTGAGGGTGGTGGTGATTCCGTAATGGCAAGCCAGACGCTGACTTACCTGCCCGAGCTTCATGCCGACAATGGCGCGCAGCGCTCCCGCCGGCAGCGGACGGTAAATCACCGTCTGGAAGCGGGCCAGCAGCGCCGGCTGGAAGTGGCCGCGCAGCACCGGGCGCAGCAGCTCGTGCAGGTCTGATTCGCTGGCCTGCGGCTGTTCATCCAGCAGCTGCATCAGGAGGTCGCTACCGAGGTTGGCGGTCATCAGGATCACGGTGTTGCGAAAGTCGATTTCACGCCCCTCGCCGTCGCGCATTACCCCCCGGTCGAAGACCTGGTAGAACAGGTTCATCACATCGCGATGGGCCTTTTCCACCTCATCGAGCAGCACCACGCTGTAGGGGCGTTTGCGCACCGCCTCGGTCAGGATCCCGCCCTGGCCGTAGCCGACGTAGCCCGGCGGAGAACCCTTCAGCTGGCTGACGGTGTGCGGCTCCTGGTACTCGGAGAGATTGATGGTGATCAGCGCTTTCTCGCCGCCGAACAGCGCATCGGCCAGGGCGAGCGCCGTTTCCGTTTTGCCGGTGCCGCTCGGCCCGACCAGCAGGAACACCCCTTGCGGACCGTTCTCCGGCGTCAGGCCGGTTTTCGCGGCGCGCAGGCGCCGGGCAATAGCGCTCAGGGCCGCCTCCTGGCCAACCACCCGTTTGCCGAGACTCTCTTCCAGACTCAGAAGCTCCGTCTGCTCATCTTTCATTAGCGAGGAGAGCGGCACGCCGGTCCAGTCGGCAATCACCGTCGCCACGGTGCGGACGTCGACGTCCAGCCCGAGCAGCGGATTGCCCTGCTGGACGGCGATAAGCGCGGTTTGTAGATCGCTAATTTCCGCCTGGCGGGAGATATCGCGGCGGCAGGCGAGCAGCGCTTCCGTCAGCTGCAGCTCCTGACCATACTGAGTTTCAAGGGTATCCAGCGCCAGAATAAGGCGGATCTCCTCCTGCTCAATGGCCGCCAGCCGATCGCCGCGGGCGCTGTTGCCCAGCGCAATATCTTCCAGCAGCGCCTGCTTCTCCATCGCCAGCGCGGTGAGCTGCGCCTTCATGCGGGTCAGCGGCTGAGGCACGGTATCCAAACTCATACGCAGGCGGGCGGAAGCGGTGTCGAGTAAATCCACTGCCTTGTCCGGCAGCTGGCGACCGGTGAGATAGCGTCGTGACAGCGTCACGGCGGCGCGCACCGCATCATCGGTGATATGCACGCCGTGGTGGTCGGCATAGCGGGACTTCAGGCCGCGCAGCATCAGGCAGGCGGTGTCGTCGTCCGGCTCATCCACCTTGACCATCTGAAAGCGGCGCTCCAGCGCGGCGTCGCGCTCGAAGTACTGCTTGTATTCACTCCAGGTGGTGGCGGCGATGGTCCGCAGTTCGCCCCGGGCCAGCGCCGGCTTCAGCAGGTTGGCGGCATCCGCGCCGCCCGCCTGATTACCCGCGCCGATGATCGTGTGCGCCTCGTCGATAAACAGCAGCACCGGCGAAGGCGACTGCTGTACCGCCTCAATGATATTTTTCAGCCGCTGCTCGAACTCGCCTTTGACCCCGGCGCCGGCCTGCAGCAGACCGAGGTCAAGGGTGCGCACCGACACTGGCTTCAGCGCGTCGGGGACGTTGCCTTCGGCAATGCGCAGCGCCAGGCCTTCCACCAGAGCGGTCTTGCCCACGCCCGGCTCACCGACGAGGATCGGGTTGTTTTTTCGCCGACGGGAGAGAATATCCACCATCTGGCGGATTTCCATGTCGCGTCCGAACACCGGGTCAATCTGGCCGTCTCTGGCTTTGGCGGTGACGTCGAGAGTGAATTTGTCCAGCGCGTTCTGCAGCGCCGGGTTGAGCCCATCCGCATTCAGTTCGCTGCCCGCAGGACGCCCCACAAATTCCACGTCCCCGCCATGGGGCTGCGCCAGCGCCGCTTCCTGCTGCGCTGGCGGACGTTCGTCGGACTGGGCATCCAGCAAGGAGCGCAGGCGTTCCAGCTGACGCTGGCCCAGCGTTAACAGCGGCCACAGGCCATCGCACTGGATCAGATTCTGTTTTTCAACCAGCGCCATCAGCAGGTGAACACTGCGGATCTGCGCTTCGCCGCTGAGAGAGGCAATCAGCCAGGCCTCCTGCATCAGCCTCAGGGTATGGTCAGAGAGCTGGGGACGATGACGTACCGAGCGCGGCTGTTTATCCAGCCAGCTCAGCAGATCCTGCCACAGCGCATCCATATCCCATTCATAGCGCCGCGCCAGCACCGTCAGATCGCCTTCCCCCTGTTCCAGCAGCTTGAGCAGCCAGTGCTCGGGCAGGATCTCGGCATGCGCCCGGGTCTGGCACAGGGAGGCCGCCCCCTCCATTGCGCGGGCACAGCAGGGATTAAGACGGCGTAACAGGCTGGCTGGATTTTCCATGAGATCCTCTCTTATTGTTTCCGGACACGCTACCGCCCGTCGCTGTTCCTGAACAGGAACCCCTAGCGCACAAGGTCAGGCAGACAGATTGTGTTTTTCTTTGCTGAGAACCCGTATCTCAGGCGCTCAGCAAAAAACGGCGGGCAGAGAAACGCTGCCCGCATCAGGCGATCGCCCGCAATAATCCCCGGCCGCAGAGATAACGATGCGGCCGGGATGAGCGAACGTCGCCTGCGCGCCAGCGGCGCGAAATATGACGGGCAATTACGCGGTGGCGCGTTCGTTCCAGCTATCGGAGTGAATGATGTTGCCGTCTTTATAGGTCCAGGTGATCTTCTCGTAGCGCAGCTCAATCTGTTCCAGATGGTTGTGCTTCTCGTAGGCGGGGTTTTTGATGTCGTGCATCAGGGGATTCACTTTCACCACCTTGACGTTCTCAAGTTTGGTATTGAAATACTCCACTTCCTGGCCGGCATCGTTGATTCGGTACCACTTGAACTCAGCGGATTTCAGGGTCTGGCCGGTGGTCACTGCCTTGTACAGGTAGGGGCTGGAGGAGTCGATCTCCTTGGTGAACAGGAACGGCGTATGAATACGCGTGCCGGTCAGTTTGCCGGTGTTGTTATCGGTCGGGATGTACAGGTTATGCTCCTGAGCCACCACTTCGATACTGCCTTCACGATCCTGAACGTCGACAGACCCTTTAATGTCCGCGCCGCCGTCGTCTTTCAGCCAAAGATAAACAGGAATTGCCATGGAATTACTCTCCATTGTGTAGTGAAGCGCCATCATCCTGGGATGACGCAGAGGGTTGGTCCGGTAACCGGCAGGCGTCTACCTGCGGCACCAGACTGATTTCGACACGACGGTTCAGCGCACGGCCTTCCGGCGTATCGTTTGTTGCAATTGGTCGGCTTTCGCCATAGCCCTGAACGGCAAAGCAGCTGTCCGGCACGTCGCCGGTATCGCGCATCCAGTCGCGGACCGATTCCGCACGTTTCAGCGACAATAGCTGGTTGGCTTTTTCCTCACCCACGCTGTCGGTGTGACCCGCCACCACGATCAGCCACCCGGGCCTGGCCTTAATGTCCATCAGCGAGCTGACCAGCCGCTTTGTCGAACCAGGCTTCAGTACCCATTTCCCGGTATCGAATAGCGACATGCTGTCAAGGCGGATGACATCCGGCGCGACGCGCTGCACCGGCCTGGGCGGAGGCGGAGGCGGCACGTAACCGCGAATCGCCTCCAGCAACGGCAGGCGAATCTGCTCCCCGTGATACAAGCCCAGACTCAGGCGCAGCGGGACGCCGTTACGCGCCCAGCTATCAAGCAGCGCGGCATCTTCACGCAGCACCCTGACAGCGCTGGCTTTTGGTCGATAATCATCCATCGCAATCCGCTCATAACGGGCAATATCGACGCTCACGCGCTGCAGCAGTTGTCGATTGTTCCAGCCACTGCTGAGCAGCGCGGCGACAGCCGCGAGGGTGAAAATCGCGAGCGCCGCTCGCCAGGCCCTGCCTCGTGGCGTGAGTCCCCGTCCCACCGGTAACTGCGGCAGGATTAATTCCGGCAAAGCTGAAGCGTCCCCGGTGTCGCTCTCATCTGGCTGCCAGCCAGCTACCCGCGACAGGCCGCTATGTCGGGATAACCACGTCGTCCAGGCCGACGATGCCAGCCTTCCAGGCAGCGAGGGCCCGAGGCCCCACAGCACGGCCGCAGGGGTCAGAGGTGGCAGGTCGGTATTCTCTTCCGTCAACACGGCATGGACGTGCTGTTCAAACCAGCCCATCAGGCTGTTCATCAGCACCTGCTGCTCCAGCGCGGCCGCCCCACCGGCGCTTACCCAGGCCGGTACGGAACAGGGGGCGCAGGAGGGCTGCCAGACTTTCACCGCTTCACCCGGTATCGCCGCCTGCCACAACAGGTCGCGACTCATCGCGCTGCCCACCTGCCCCTGCAGCACCAGCGGTACGGCATACCCCGTCTGCTGGCGCAGCTGGCTGAGTTGCCAGCGCAGGGCCAGCAGAGCGCTGGTCAGCGCATCGCTTTGCGCATGCCGCTGCGGGCAGACGCAGAGCAGCACCGACAGCTGAGGCCCCCATTCCGGCCGCTGGCTCAATACCTGGCGCGCGACCTGCTGCAGCTCCTCCGTCTTTTCCACGCGGATCCAGCAGCCCTGTTTGACCACTCGCACCGGTGACGCTTGCGGCCAGACACACGGCAGGTCGCCGCAAACGAGGACCACCGGTTGGCGATAAGCGCCCTCCGGGAGAGGGGCCAGGGTTGATGCGACGTTACGTCCGGTACGACGACTGGCGATGCGCCAGATCCCGATGATCAGGGCCAGCGTGACCAGCAGAATGAGCCACGCCCCCCAGCGGGGAACCGGCAAAAATAGCAGGCACACCAGCGCACTCAGCAGACTGGCCCACAGCGCCAGCCCACGCTGCTGCGGGGGGCTCATTTCACCTCCCCCGGTAACAAGGTCAGCAGCAGGTGATCGAGCCAGTGGTTGAGTCCCCACCACAGGGCGAGTACCACCACCACGCTCAGGCCAATACGTACCGGCCATGGGGCCAGCCAGCCGCTTATCCCCAGACCGGCGCGACTCTCTACCAGTACGGGAGCGGTAGCCGGGCACTGAAAAGGAGGAACACGCTCACCGAGCGCGTTGACCAGCTTCAGGCGCTCGGGGTCGTGGAGGGAGCGAAAGCTGCCAATAAAACCCAGCAGCATCACCCGCTGAAAACAGGTGACCACGGCCAGGTTGGGCGCCGGTTCACGCAACACATCACGCATCCGCTCGCACAGGGTGTCGCCGGCGTCCATGGTGCCGAGGAAGTGCCCCTGCAGCGGAATGTCATACCACTGCAGGCAGGCCTCATCCTCCACGCCGCGACCTTTCACTGCTTCATCGAGCAGCGCGCACTGGGCGGTGAGAATATGCTGACAGCTGACGTCATCAAGCCCGCTCGCCTTCAGCTCATGTTGCACGCGCTCGACATCAGCAATACAGCGCTGCCATAGCGTGTACCCTTCCTCATCGCGGAACTGCGGGCCGTGGCGCAGGCTGATAACCTGCAGCCAGGTGTTCTGCAGCAGCGCATCAATATCAATGGACGCGGCGTTGCCGCGTTTAGGCTCATTCACGTTCGTAGTACCGCAAAAAGTTCAAGTTCAGGCTCACCGAGCATCCCCGGGACGTAAAACATACAGGTGCCGCTCTGCAGCATTTCCGTTGCCAGAGGGTGGGACACATCGAGGCTGAAATACTGATTTTCCAGACGCAGCGGGATCGCCGCCGGCACATGACGCAATGGCGTGAGGGGCACCCCTGTCCGCGAGGAGTTGACGATGGCTTTGACATGATCCGGACTGCCCACTTTGCACTGGCGCGGAAACTGCTCCTGCAGTTGGGCGACCGGTACCGACGAACGAACCGACAGGTAGTAATCAGCCCCTTCCCGCAGCCGGGCATCGTGCAGACGCGCCTGCCAGAAGTGCAGCCGGACATCATGCTCCAGGGCAATCGCCACCACCCGCGATGGCAGGCTCGCCTCCAGCAGGTCGCTCAGTAAATCAAACAGCGGCGGAAAAACCGCGTTCAGCTGGTCATGCTGATAGATCGGGACGGCATTCGCCTGATGGGTGAGCGAAAAGGTCAGCAGGCTACCAGCCAGGCGCGCCAGCTCCGGGTAGAGGCGTTCCGGCGGGCTTTGCCGGTAACGCAGAAAGTACCCCAGCACCGGTTCGGCGCTGTTCAGCGCATTCAGCAACCAGAACAGAGAGACATCGGCTACGGCAAAATCAGCCATCCGTTCATTGCTTTCGCGACGCATGGCCATCAGGCGCGTCAGACGAGCCCGGAGCTGGACGAGCAGCTGTTCAAGCTGCGTCGCCAGCCAGCGGCTGCCCTGGATCTGCAGCAGCGGCGAGAGAAACGTCTCGTCGATAAGCCAGGCCCCCTGCGAGTCCCGCTGCAGGCGAACAAGCGGACAGGTCAGGTAATCGCTGTTGTCCTGGTGGGCGAAGCGGAGGGTCAGCTCCGGCTGTATGACGGCAATCTGCCGGGTATCATCCCCAAACTGGTTACGGACATCGCGCCAGCGCTGCCGGAAGCGCACCGGCCTTTCGGCAACCTCCTCCGGCTTCAGACAGTTGCCGCCATTCGCCTGCATCAGGGGCAGCGCCAGCACGATCACCGCCTCGCCGGGCGCGCCGTCCAGCGACAGCGCGGACGGCAGCGCATCGGCATTGTCCGTATCAATCATCGTGCCATCCTGGAACCGGACCTGCAGCCTGTGAGCCTGCAGGCGGCCCAGTTTGAGCATCTCTGGTTCGAAGGTCGCCTCAACCACTCCCCAGGGGTGGTTAAGACCCATCCGGGCAATCACTTCCGCAGTCCAGGCTGCATACGCAGCCTGCTGTTGAAAATGCTGAGGCGACACCATAATGCCCCGGCCCCACAACGGACGTTCCGTTTTCATCATCGTCCGAACCTACGCCTTCGCCTTTGGCATCTGGCTAACCAGCGACAGATTGACGTCCATCCCCTCGACCTGGAAGTGCGGCACCGCGTACAGCTTCACGCGGAAGAAGCCCGGGTTATCCTCGATATCTTCCACCACCACGCTGGCATCGCGCAGCGGATGGGAGGCCTGCAGCTCGTCGCCGGGGTCGGTCATTTCGGTCACCAGGCTCCGCACCCAGGTGTTCAGCTCCAGCTCCAGCAGACGCCGGTCCTTGGTGGTGCCGATATTTTCGCGCTGGATCATCTTCAGGTAGTGCGCGATGCGCGACAGCAGGAAGATGTAAGGCAGACGCGCGTTGATACGGCTGTTGGCGGTGGCGTCGGCGGTATCGTACAGCGCCGGTTTCTGCGCGGAGTTGGCCGAGAAGAAGCAGGCGTAATCGCGATTTTTGTAGTACGACAGCGGGATAAAGCCCAGGCTGGCGAACTCAAACTCCCGCGTTTCCGGGATCATCACCTCGGAAGGGATCTTCACCTGGTTGCCGGTGCCCAGATCGTACAGATGGATAGGCAAATCTTTCACCGCGCCGCCCGCCTGCGGACCGCGAATTTGCACGCACCAGCCGTTGTTAACAAAGCTCTTCACCATATTAGATGCGAAGGAGAACGCCGCGCTGGTCCAGAGATATTTTTCGTGATCCGGGCCCTTCACCTGCTCGACATAGTTGAAGCTGCGCACCGGCACGGTGTCCGGACCGTACGGCAGACGACCCAGCACGCGCGGCATCACCAGGCCGATGTAGCGGGCATCGTCAGTTTCGCGAAACGCCTTCCAGCGGATATATTCCGCACGATCGAAGTAGTTGCCGATATCCTTAATGGCAGCCACCTCTTCCATGGTCTCTTTCAGGAAGAAGGCCGGGCCGACGGCGCCGATAAACGGCATATGGGCGGCCGCAGAGACGCGGGAGATATTGCGCAGCAGCGCCACATCCTGCGGGCTGGCGTCGAACTCATAGGCCGAGATCACCGAGCCGATCGGCTCGCCGCCGGGAGTGTCATACTCCGCGGTATAGGTGTGCCAGTACATGCCGCTCTGGATAAGCTCCGGCGCGTCCTCAAAGTCCTGGCGCAGATCGTCTTTGGCGACGTCGAGGATCTCCGTTTTGACGTTCTGCCGATAGTCGGTGTTGTCCACCAGCTGTTTGAGGCCGCGCCACAGGGATTCGACCTGCTGAAACTCCTGATGGTGCATCACCGCGTCCAGCTGACGGCTTATCTGGAAATCCAGCTCGGCGATATGGTGATCGATCAGCGTTTTGTCGAGCTTTTCCACCCGCTGGCCGGACTGGCGGATGCGTTCCATAAACACCTGCATCGCCGCGGTGAGACGTTCCGCCGCCGGCGCCTCGGAGAGCGCGGCATCGTCCAGAAAGTCGTTGATATCCCCGAGGCGAGACGCCGGGGTGAGATTAATTTTTTCAAACAGCGAGGCGTAAACGCCCTCGCCCGCCCTGTTTTCCTGCAGCGTGGTTTGCCCCTGAACAGGGGCGTTTTCTGTGGTAACAGACATTAGCATTTTCCGGTGATGCTACCAACTTGCTGATTTAGTGTATAATGGTGTTTTTGAGGTGCTCCCGTGGCTTCAGTCTCCGTCTGCTGTCCCTCCTGTTCCGCTACTGAAGGCGTGATGCGTAATGGCAAAAGTACTGCCGGGCATCAACGTTATCTCTGCTCTCACTGCCGTAAAACATGGCAGCTCACCTTCACTTATGCCGCTTCTCAGCCCGGTACACACCAGAAAATCATTGATATGGCTATGAACGGCGTCGGTTGCCGTGCCACCGCACGACTAATGGGCGTGGGCCTCAACACCATTTTGCGCCATTTAAAAAACTCAGGCCGCAGTCAGTAACCTCCCGGATACAGCCGGGCAGTGATGTCATTGTCTGTGCGGAGATGGACGAGCAATGGGGCTACGTCGGTGCAAAATCACGTCAGCGCTGGCTGTTTTACGCGTATGACAGGATACGCAGGGCGGTGGTAGCCCACGTTTTCGGTGAACGCACTATGGCCACACTGGAGCGTCTTCTGAGCCTGCTGTCAGTTTTTGACGTGGTGGTATGGATGACGGACGGCTGGCCGATGTATGAGTCACGTCTGAAGGGAAAACTGCACGTCATCAGTAAGCGTTACACGCAGCGAATTGAGCGACACAACCTGAATCTGAGACAGCATCTGGCAAGGCTGGGCAGGAAGTCCCTGTCGTTCTCAAAATCGGTGGAGCTGCATGACAAAGTCATCGGGCACTATCTGAACATAAAACACTATCAGTAAATTGGAGTCATTACCGGCGGGCTAAAACATTAAGCGGATGAATAAAGGAAACCATAGAGACGACCGGGGCAATATAATTCGCTCATTATGCAAATTTAGCGTAACAACGCAATCAATTACTCAGAGGGAAAATATCTGGCTTCCATCCGATTGCCCCTTCGCGGCGGACGCTTAAGGAAGGTGCGAACAAGTTCCTGATATGAGATCATCATATTCATCCGGAGCGCATCCCAGAGGGACATCATGAGCCATCAACTCACCTTCGCCGATAGTGAATTCAGCACTAAGCGCCGTCAGACCCGAAAAGAGATTTTCCTCTCCCGCATGGAGCAGATTCTGCCATGGCAAAACATGGTGGAAGTCATCGAGCCGTTTTATCCCAAGGCGGGCAATGGCCGACGGCCCTATCCGCTGGAGACCATGCTGCGTATTCACTGCATGCAGCATTGGTACAACCTGAGCGACGGTGCCATGGAAGATGCCCTGTACGAAATCGCCTCCATGCGCCTGTTTGCCCGATTATCCCTGGATAGCGCCCTGCCGGATCGCACCACCATCATGAATTTCCGCCACCTGCTCGAGCAGCATCAACTGGCCCGTCAATTGTTCAAGACCATCAATCGCTGGCTGGCCGAAGCAGGCGTCATGATGACCCAAGGCACTTTGGTGGATGCCACCATCATTGAGGCACCCAGCTCTACCAAGAACAAAGAGCAGCAACGCGATCCGGAGATGCATCAGACCAAGAAAGGCAATCAGTGGCACTTTGGCATGAAGGCCCACATTGGTGTCGATGCCAAGAGTGGCCTGACCCACAGCCTGGTCACCACCGCGGCCAACGAGCATGACCTCAATCAGCTGGGTAATCTGCTTCATGGAGAGGAGCAATTTGTCTCAGCCGATGCCGGCTACCAAGGAGCGCCACAGCGCGAGGAGCTGGCCGAGGTGGATGTGGACTGGCTGATCGCCGAGCGTCCCGGCAAGGTAAAAACCTTGAAGCAGCATCCGCGCAAGAACAAAACGGCCATCAACATCGAATACATGAAAGCCAGCATCCGTGCCAGGGTGGAGCACCCGTTTCGCATCATCAAGCGGCAGTTCGGCTTCGTGAAAGCCAGATACAAAGGGCTGCTGAAAAACGATAACCAACTGGCGATGTTATTCACCCTGGCCAACCTGTTTCGGGTGGACCAAATGATACGTCAGTGGGAGAGATCTCAGTAAAAACCGGAAATAACGCCAGAAATGGTGGAAAAAATAGCCTAAATAGGCTGATTCGATGTGTTTGCGGGAAAAAAATCGGCCCAGATCCGCGAAATTTTAATCAGCGAGTCAGCTTGGGAAGAAATGACCTGCTTATTCGCACCTTCCTTAATAGTGCTGGCGCGAAATCTAAACGGTAACAATATTCTTCTGCTCCCCTTACTCCCCACAAACCGATTTTTTGCGGATAACGAGCCACAGCGCGATGTCGAACAAAGTTGTCGTTAGCAAAAAAACATGAGCCCGGTTACAAGACGCACACGACACCGTCGTCGGCATCCTGAACGGTTCGCATTCTGCAAGTCGCCAGGCTATATCTAAGACACCTTTCGCCCACAACGAGACACAAAGATGAGCAAGAAAATCCTAATGCTGGTCGGCGATTATGCCGAAGATTACTTGAACAAAATTATAACTAACTGATTTAAAATAAAATTAATTAATAATTACCTAAAATATGTACTTAATTATGTACTCACAAACCTAAACAATCCATTTGACTAGTAATCATCTCTCGCTGAATACTGTATATTCAACCAGCACAAAGGTGATTATCATGCGTGTAGAAATCAGCATTGCCAAAGAGAAAGCCGCGAAAATGCCAAAGGGGTCAATGGAGGCCTTGAAAGACGAAATGACCCGTCGAATCAGCAAGCAATATGACGACGTTGAAGTGATCGTGAAAACGGCCAGTAATGATGGACTGAGCGTTTTGTGGGCGACTGATAAAGAAATCGCCAAAGAATTTGTAGAGACCACTCTAAAAGACGCTTGGGAGACGGCTGACGACTGGTTTGTGCGTTGATCGGTCTATATAATCATTCGCGGTGATCTCCTGCCTGAGTCACTACCCCCACCAGGCAGCAGCATACATTAGCTGCCGGGTGGGCCTATGTGCAACACACTTTGAACTATTCACTAAATGAGCTGCCTGAATAATAACCACTATTAATAAGGCTCACTATGACTACTCTTCTGATCACCTCAAGCGTTGTATTTGTCATCCTCGCACTATTTACCATAAGCGTCATAAAACTATGGATTGGAGTCTCCAACAACCCTGACTAGCACCATCAGAGCCCCTCCCCATCCCTGCCATCATCCACAGCCTGTTTTCGCTATGGTCAGGCGTCTTATCGACGAAATACGTTTGTTCCCGCGCGATCCAGGAGTTCGCCTCCACCTCGGAGAAGTGGATGCCGCGCAGGCGCAGTGCGGTAACGAAGTCTCGGGTGTGAATGTACTGGAACCCCTTGGAACTGCGCAAAATGGACTCGCGGAAAGCCGCGGCGATGTCTGTCTGTCGAAGCATGATCTGCCCTCCAATTAATGCTGTATTTATATACAGTAGTTTTGTTGGTGGGCAAGGTCAATACAAGATGTGGCTATTGGTTACTGTGACAGCGACATAAGTCTTTAAGGGGCCTCGTTTTCGCTTTGGGACCAACTCAGCGTATAGCCAGTGCTTACTGATATAACGGCTTGCGCATCATCATTACCGTTTACCAGTAAACTGATGATGTCATCACGCTCAAACTGGTTCAGTTCATCCCAGATAAATACTTCATGTGAGAATTCTACTTTTGCCCCTGAAACAGTCTCAATCTTAACTGCGATTGTTGTCATACCGTCTCCCCTCTTCCGGTCATGATACTAGTTCCCAGGGCTATGGCATTTGTGATATCTCCTGCGGAGAACTCATTACCCCATGCACCAAAGAACCCAATGTCGCCTTTGAGCATCGAGGATCCTGCGGCACTTGCACCGAGCATGAGAGGACTGCCAGCAACGTTAGCCAGATAGCCCGTTGGGCTAGCAGCAATTGCGGTTCCATCAGACAAAGTTAATTTGTGATTGCGGTTAGGGGAAATGACACCACAGGCCACATACCATTTGTCAGCAACGATGGTTTGTCCGGTTGCGTAGTAAATACCCATTGAGCCATCAGGCCACGCAACACGCAGCTCCAGGCGCTGCCCGGTGGGGTTGTATGTGATGGCAAAGCCGTGACCGGAGCCGACGGTAAGATCTCGACAGTCCAGAACGTACTGGAATGTGTCGATGGCACTGAAACGGAAAGCCGTCAGGAAAGATAGTCCCGCAAGTCCAGCCTCCGTAAAGTCTGTTTGACTACCTGCAGTACCTTGAAACTGCAGTCCATATGGTTTCAGCTTCTGAACGCCCTGCTGCACGCTAAATCCGTGCCGCGAGTTATCGAGAGGCGTCAACAGGTCGTAAGCGACCTTCGGATTACTGATTGCCGATAGCGGAGAAGCTACAGGCTCAAAGTGCTGCTTGCTCCAGTCGGTGATGATACCGTCCGAGTTGAGCAGAATACGTGTTCCATTAGACATTTGTTACTCCTCAAATAAACGCATTTGCAGGGAGGTTAGGCGCTTTGGCGCTATCACCGATCATCTCATTTCCAGAACCGCGTAAGGTTCCAGTATAGGTTGCGCCGTTCGTCGGATTCAGCCACGAACAGCCAGTAACCAGTGTTTTATCTGCTGCAAAATAGACCACGCCTGACGCATCAGGTATCAGCTCAATATCAGCACCGGTGACCCGGCAGCGGTTGCCATTGCCGTTGGTGTAGACCCGCGCCAGCTTGCCGCCATGAATATCGACAACAGCTTTTGCGCCAGGAGTATGGATAATTGCCGGGATGCAATTATCCAGGGTAATCCGCGGTATCCAGCTGTAATCACTGTTCAGGTAATCAGCGGTCCAGTTTGCCGCGTCTCCCGGAATATCGACGGTCTGGGCTGCGGCCAGCTCGATGGACGGATTGTTGATAACGCTGTGCAGGTTGCGCAGTGTGATCCGGGCGTTCGTCCCGTCGCTGCCCTTTTTGTTACGTGAGCCCACAGTGTTCTGATACAGGTCGGCAGGCAATTTGATGCCGCACATGACAGCGTTCTGTGTTGGCTGGACGTTAATAGCCGTCATTCCATCAACGGTGATATTGTCGGGTAGCAGCGTTTTACGTCCGGTTACCGCGTAGTCGGTAAACTGAGAACGTAAGGCCGTAACAGCGCAGAACTCAAAATTGTCATTCGGTCTTCCGGTCTGGATGCCGGCGAGATCAAACACTATATTGCGGATGGTGATGGTAGGCGGTAGTTTGCTGTCGATGCCCTGATCAAGAGAGTTGGCCGTATCGATAATTCTGACAAGGTCAAATGACCGGGTCGTGTTGTACCATGCGGGTAGCCCTCTGTCCCACATCACCGTGACACCATCAATATTGAGAATGCCATCGCAGTCACTGGCATAGTCCTGCCTCATGCCGATGGCGTAGTTAAGGAAATACTCCACTGCATCGCCACTGGTGCGGGTGATATACAGACGAAGTTTCTCTATCGACCACTCATTACCTCCCTGCAGGTTAATTTGCCTGCCTTTCACAGTCAGATCTTTGAAGAAAACATCGTACCCGAAGCTGTGGAAATCAACGCGGTTAAACGTATTTCTGTTGCCGTATAAACCCTTTATTCCGTGATGCCCCTGAAATCCCCAGCCATGCAGTCCGTAATAGTTATCGATATGCACGTTGCAGGTATCTCGAATGCAGATGACATATGAGCCGTTCTCCGCCGGGTGACAGGTGGTTTCTCCGTATTCGCAAAAGACGTCAAAGACTTCGCGAGCAGAAATAACCACGCGGCTTTCGAGACTTGTTG
Source organism: Klebsiella sp. P1927 (assembly GCF_018204675.1). Taxonomy (NCBI): domain Bacteria; kingdom Pseudomonadati; phylum Pseudomonadota; class Gammaproteobacteria; order Enterobacterales; family Enterobacteriaceae; genus Klebsiella; species Klebsiella sp. P1927. The sequence goes on from NZ_CP073377.1 coordinate 2,723,281, forward strand.
AAGCTGTTTGCCACGACGTATGCACCAGATTTTTAATGCGCACCATCGGCCTGGAAACTTCGATATTCAGGAATCGACGACTGTCGCCCAGCTCAATAAAATGCGGGCATTCAAATTCCAGAAAATCATCTTCTTTCGGGATAATCGCAGCGTAACCAATTGAGCCGGTCGGAATATCTTTCACAATCCGTTCCGTCAGCGCGCCATTTCTACCAATACGGGAGAATTCGCGGTATAAAACCCGGTCACGAGGGTTATCCCTGTTTCCGTTTCGGTAAATCTCCACTTCATTAGAAAGCGCATAGAACATCCCGCCGTAATAAGGATACAGTTTCGGATACGGCAGATAGTTAGAGCCTTTTTTCAGGTACTGAGAGTAACTGGTGTTGAACGTAGCCAGCTCAGCAGGAGTGAGTTCAATACGTTCTTTCCCCTTGATATTGAACATACGTTTTGGCTCAGGCGCTGTAGGATCAAGCAGTCGCAGTGGCCCCCAGCGGATTTCGTTAACACCTGAGTCAGCGGAGGTAAAAATTATCGACCCTCCGAGTGACGTTTTTGTCCGAACCTCTGCTTCATGGTCAACTAATACCAGGAAGGCACCATCATTCTGACGAACCGGGATATTGAGCAGGTTCGCATAACGATGAGCATTCTGGATAGCGGCATCGGCAGCTTCAACACCAGACAGGTATGCTATCGCGGATGAACAGTTGCCCATCGCCAGGGCGACCTGCACAGCAAGGAGCGTAGCACCTGGAACACGGGGGGCCATAAACATGTCATAGCTGACAAATTCCGCCTGGCGATACCAGCGGCGTCCCAGCACATCGACCAGTATCCCGCCCGGTATTTCCCCGGAGGTCGTATCATCCGGATTGACCACGAACCTGCCGGCGATACGCTGGCCGACGACGTCGCGCACAGTTGCTGTGCCCGTGTAGTTGCGGATTGAGTCATAGTCCGCTGCCGTATCGCCCGGCTCAATCGAGCCGCCACCGCTGCCGCCCTCACCGAAACCGATCATCGTGCCGTCATTCCGTTGACCACACATCACCAGACCATTTCGATAGTAGATGACAAAACGCCATCCATCCGGCGGATTGTTATCAATGATGCTGCCGCCAAACTCTAACCCGGCATCTGAAGAATAGAGCTTCTGAAATTCATCAGCATACAGTCGCCCGTCTTTGTAGCCGAACGGTGAAAGACCATTTTTAAACACCACTGAAAATGGGTTTTCGCCCTGGCTGTCTATTAATCCCCTCACTGAATCTACAGCCTGACTGGACGGCATTTTTCGCCCGGTAGGCTGCAGCGTCCCGCCAACATTCATGACTTCGATCGCGAGCGCGCTGTCGTCCGGGCTGCGGTAATACGTGGTGCTACCCTCGGGGTTATTCGCAATATCCGCTTGTGCCGCCGCCAGCGTCATGTACTGCCGGCTGAGAGGGATCAGGTTCTGGCGGGCTTCCTCAACTACAGCATCCCTTTCTTTTTGTGAGGTTTCAAAGTCTTCTTGCTGCTGCGTTAGCTGGTTGTCCGCCTTAACATTAACGCCACGCAAAGTATCTAACTGTTCGCCTGTGCGTGTGGTAATGGTCTCTTCGCTGCTATTAACGAACTTGTCAATAGACTGCATATTATCCCATGCATCAGGCATGGATGCAGACGGCACAGGATTGCCGGTATCGTATTCACTCATGGTCGCCCCAATAAAAAAACCGGCATATGCCGGTTGATTGGTAATTTACATGCACTTAGATGATGTTATTTATTTTTGAGAACTCTTTGTCGTCATAGAATAAACCATCATCTTTGTTATAAAACATTCCTGGCTGGCAAAATATGTTTTCTTGATATTCCACAAGGTCTGCACCAGCGTACTCATAACCATTTTCTGCAATAATTATATTGATGACTATCCCGTTTTCAATGACCGCATAATTTCCTGCCATTATGCCAGCTCCTCAATGATAACGTAGCCATTAGCCCCTTTCCCTGACGCCCTGGCCACTGAATCATACGATGCACCAGCACCGCCGCCACCGGGAAAGAAACCATCATCTCCAGATGTACTGACGTGAGGAAGACCACCATAACTGCTGTGAGACGCTCCACCCACACCGCCCAAGGCGCCGACCGCCCCCTGGCCACCTTGCCCGACCACTGAAAAAATAGTCCCTACAGAGGGCGCGCCGGGAGTACCTCCAGCAGAATTACCCGTTGAATTGCCGCCCTTCCCACCGCCTGCAGAAATGCCAAGATCAACAATGGTAGTATCACCACCATCGCCACCGTTTCCGGAATTTCCTGCCACAACAGCAGCGCCACCAGCACCGATAACAATATTTGCTCCAGTGATGCTACTTACATCATACAAGCCCTCTACATAAGCCCCACCTGCGCCACTTGATGCCCCCGTCCCTGCTGTGTCCGTTCCCTTCCCACCCCCGCCTGCACCCCATGCCTTGATTCTGACTTTTTTAGTGCCAGCAGTTTTTACCCATGCTCCGCTAGCGGTAAAAACCTGAATGCGGAGCAGGCGTCCTTCTGCCTGATTATTAAGTGCGGACTTGAGAATATTTAGTAACGTGGCAATGTTTCCATTATCCAGGACATCGCTTCCTGTGCTATCCGCCATGAATTGCGCAAGGACGGCAGCAATTGTAGAGGATTGCCGTAGTGCTTTATTTACTTGTGCTGACGAGGCTTTGCCGGAAAGAAATCCTGATGCCAGTGCAGATAGCGCTTCATAATCAGCCTGTGATAATACGTTTGCCCCGCTACCAGTAGCGAAGGGTTTAAAATCGTTAGTCGCCATTAAAATCTCTCTCCCCATGACCCGCGGTCGAAACCAGCGATATAGTCATTTTCGATATCGAAGCCAAAAAACTGATAACCATCACTGACGGTCTCTATTTCACGGACACGAACTCCGGCGGCCTTAACCGTCATATAACCGTTTTGAATAGCCCACCATAGTTCGCTGTTAACCTGGTCAATTGGGTTAATGTCATAGCGCGATGGTACGTAACCTGCCGGTAATGCGATAAAGGGGCCTTTATTGACGGCGCTATCCAGAATTAACCGGTCTATTTCACTTAGGGCTACCGATGGGTCACCGAGTATCCAGATAGAAATCGACATATCCTGGTTGTCGACAATAGCCATTCGGATCCCGGACCCGGCAAGGGCGGTATCAAGAATTGGAGGAAGCGAGTCGTTCTGTCCATCCCAGTTGTTTATCGCCACTTTCACCTTCAGCATTAGCCGATATATTTCATCGCTTAGATCGATAAAACCGTCGTTTGGGTCATATGGGCCCTGCCAGACCCCCTGGTCCCAGCCAACCCGCTCGGTGTCCCACGAAAAATAAATCCCGGTTACCGGTGTGGCTACGCGCCGGGAGCGCCCAACCCATTCACCCACAACGTCGAGTTGCACGCCTACGGCGGTATCAATATCAAAATCGGGTATTAGCCGTGACATGGCATCGGAAACATCACTCAGTGGCCTGGTGGATAGGTCGACGTGGGCAAAGAACTTTGGTTTACCGGCGTGGTAGTTTGTTATGCGGTCAGTGTATCTGCTCATGAGACCACCAGATTAATATTGCTGACGGCGCAGGATGCTGACTGGTCAAAGGCAATATCCACGTTTGCCGCGGCTACGCCACCGGCAGACGTCCCGATCAGCAACTCGGTAATGTCGTAATACCTGGCATTACCACCACTGACAACACCAAGGTTAGCCGGTGAGTAAACGCGACTGAGAAGAACGCTGGCGCCGATTGCCAGTGAGTTAATGTAGGCAGATACAGCCGCCTTTATCTCTTCGCCAACCTGGGATGTGTAGCCCGTAAGAGGTTCGATAGTGATTTTGACGTAAATGGGTACATCGACCGGCCTTGAAAAACCTACCGAGTGAGGGTTTCCGTACTTATCAGGCACAACAATCACCGTACTACCGTAGGGTGTTACGCCCTGCCCTTTCACACCACGAATGCTGTTTGCAATGACCGTCGCATCACCACCTTCTACAATGGCGGCGATTGAGTGCGGAGGCAGGCCATTTGCATCAGTGGTATCTGTATCGTTCTCATACAGCTTGTGTCGCGTTACGCCGCTGATATTTGCTATCGCGCCATCTACCGCCTCAAACGGCGTCAGAGACGGTAAAGCAACGCTCTGTGATTGCCGGACACGCAATTCAGCATTTGTTTCGGCAGCAACGCCTACCGTAGCCGCTTGCGGGTTAGTTACTGATACCCAACCACGTGTCGGGGTGTTTATCTTATTGACTGACCCGGCAGGGGCGGCCACAGCACCAGCAACAGAACACGTCGCTGTAGCAATAACCGTCCCATCAATACCAATTGTCACCTGAGCAGGAAGATTCCAGATGATACCGTTGGCATCTTTCACAGACCCGTTTGTGATCAACGTTCCGGCCTCACCTTCGATCAGCTCATCTACCGTAGAGTTTGTCGCAGCACGGCGAGTGATGCCGTTAATTTTGACGTTACTGGTTAATGCATCGTCCAGCGCCGTCGACGGAGAAAATGACCGGTAAACGGAAATGGCCGTGTTGTTGGCATCGTGAATGGCCAGAGCCACCAGAGCGACCATCTGGCCGTCTTTGCTGTCCGGGTCAAGATAGGCATCACTGCCATAAATCTGCTGAAAATAACCAGTGATGGTGTCCAGAACGGTCTGGTAGTCGGGCGCACTTATCCCCTCAGCGGTTACCGTTGCCGATAAGCCGAGCGTGTCGAGGTCCAAAGACATTACGCCTCCGAAGTTACTGTGGTTGTCCCGTAGATGGTTTCCACCGTCGCAGTGAACGTTACACGGCGCGTGGTACCGTCAACAGTGGTATTAAATGCAGTGATTGAGCTAACCCCCTGCGTTTCGAGGATCCGCTTACGGATAGCGAGGTTGTAGGTATCCGGCTTTTGCTTACCCAGAACGGACTGAATCCATGGCGTACCTTCTGTGGTGTCCAGAAACCACTGTCCGTACCAAAGCAGAAAGCGAGTTTTTATGGCCTGCGCGACAGCCTCGGGGGAGTTAACCAGCCAGGTATCATCGCCCTGACCGAAGGTGTAATCCCCATCGTCATCTTCTCGACGGTATCGCATATCATCCTCCGAGTGGTGCTGTACTGCTGCCACCAGGTTCAACGCCACCATGCGTATGCTTATCAACGATTGAGCCATCCACCAGCTGCAGGCGGCCGTCCGAAAGAATTTTAAGCCCGTTCAGGTTAAAACCTCCCGGCGCCGTGCCGTTGATAGCTCCGCTGGCAGGATTAAGGCTCAACTTTGTTTCCCCGTCATCGCTGCGCAGCTCTACCGCACTGGTGCTGATACCGCCGATTTTTTTCGCCTGAGACTGAGGGCCGACAATGCAGAAGGCATCCGACAAATCATGCATGCGCTCGTCTACTGGCTCCTGAATACCTCCACTTTGCCACCAGAAATCGATACAGCGGTCTGCAAAGATAACAAGGCATTCATCACCAGGCTTAACAGGAAAAGTCAGCGTACAGCCTCCGCCACGAGGGAAAACGACAGGAACGTCCACCAGCAGTGGGAGGTTTACCGATACCTGGGCGCCGGATTCGTCCTTCTCTGCGCCTTTAATGGCTGGCTGAACAACAGCGGTGACAGCATCCGGATCAAACGACTGAATGATGCCAGGCATGGAGACGCGCATTGCAGACATGATCGCCTGCGCCAGTTGTGCGTCTGCCTGCTCTTTACTGCCGAGCTGGGAGTTTAGTGCTACGGGCATTTGGTTTACTCCGGCATTAAAAAACCCGCCGGAGCGGGCTTCTTAACTATAAGCTAATAAGAAGGGAGTCTTATCTTACTTTCTATGAACAAGGTTTTGAGAGTATCAGGAGTTATCTCTATAACATCACCGATGTTCAAAGCTTTATCTTTTGCATAATTTCCAACAGAATCAAGGAAGTCATGATGCATTCTGACTAACAATTTAACGTCGTTCACAATAGGATTAAATTCGTACTCCCAATCACCTTTACTCTCAAGGCAATTATAATAAAAGAAATATATCTCTTCGGCTTTCCAAAAATCAGAATACGCACCACCTGTGCGCCCCATCTCACGCCCTATTCTTTCATAGTCAAAATTATATCCATCATAACCATCAGCATATGCACCACAATAGAGCACCTTAACTCTGCCACGAGCGTAATCTCTGACATCACATATAGTCTCTAAATTTACTTTATAGGCGCATAACGCATAGCCATAATGACTATTTTCCGAGCTGGGAACTTTTAGTTCAATTTTTTTTGGATCCCATCCCAAGATGTAGGCTGCAAGCCAATGACCAGCCTCATGCCTTGCTATCCGGTAAACTGCTTTCTTGTAGTCGTAAGCGTTCATTTCCCCTCCTGTTTTTGAAACAGATTAGGGGATTAAATGAGCTTAATCACTACCGCTTGGTGTTTTAACGTTAAATGCATTGTCGGCGGGATTTTCTGGGGAAAATCTTTCTCCATTAACGGGGTAATTAATAAAAATATCCCCCGTTCTCTCCTGTTCACATTTCAGGTCTTCGCAAGGGATAGGCGGATGATCAATTTTTACACCGGTGAGAAAATTTGACATAACGCTTACCTACCCTGCCTTTAAGCACATAAAATAGCGAGCAACCAGATTACTTCACCTTCCGACAGTCGTACGTCCAGAACTCTCTGGGCTCGTCCATGTTCTTGCGGATCACTTCGACGTTGAGGATGGCCTTATTGTTGCGCTTAACGTAGTCGAGACCTAGCCAACGCCCTGTTTTGGCGTCTGGGAGCATCCATTGCATCATGACGTTATCGAAGTCGTCTTTTTGCTTGAGGAAGGTCATTTTCTGCGTTTCAGGGGCTTGTCCGTTGATATGCATCAACCCATCGCTTTCGCCCTTTAAGAAAAAAGGTCCGCATTGAGTGGCAGAAAAAGCTCCGCAGGAATAAAACACCCCAAAGACCAAAAATATTCCTAATTTTTTCATCAGCCAACCTTGTTTAAAGTGCTCAGGCTTTGCAGTTCTCTAGCCCCTTTCGCCAGACACAGCAGGTCCATATACCACGCCTGCCCGCGAGTATCGCCAGTATAGTCAATGCTGCCGACAATGTAATCACCGTCGGTATTGATTGCCGCCAGCTGCGACCCGGGAAGCCCATCGACATAGATGTTACCGTCTGTGGTACTTTCGCCTAATAGACCTGGTGACTGACCAACCTGATCATTACCGAGAGCCTGACGATATACAGAAGCCTGATCCAGCCTGATAAGCCCCCCAAGCTTAATATTCGGGTTTATCAGACAGCGCACATTTACCCCGGCGCCCATCGTCTGCTGAGGCATACCGATCAGGCCCGTATTGGCGTTCAGCACAATCGCTTCCTGTATGTACTTATCATCAGGAACGATATGCACCTGGTTGTTTTCGTACCACCAGTTAGCCTTGCACTGCCCTGCAAGGCTGTACATAAGGCGTCCAGTGTTCTGATAAATAGTGCGGCCGCGGGGGAATACAGTTGGACCAAAATCCGGCCTGCTTCCCTCTGTAATGCCATAAGGGCTAAGGGACTGCATACCCAAATCAAACAGGTCAGCATGCTTCCAGCCTGCCGACACTGTCGTTTTCACGCTGGCGTTGAGATGCCCCTCCCAGCCATCAATACACTGGATAAGCACCCAACTATCGGTGACGTTATCTTTGCCGGTGACGGTAAAGCGAATATCACCGTTAAAGATGATCCCCACATTTTTATCAGGATAGTTGCCGCTGCTATCTGCTGTGCCGTTATACCCGGCAATAGCCCTTACACGAGTAAACTCTTTACCCATGATCCGGTTTTGAGTCTCCGGCGACAGATTGTAGATTTTGAAGTTACCGACGAATCCGTTAAAGATAGTCGCGGGCATCTTCTGGATATTAAACGTCACCTTAAAATCCGACAGCGAAATCCCATCACCCTTATCATCAATAAGCTGCAGCTCAAAGTGCCGCATCCAGTTCTGAGACATAATCACTCCGTTACTGCGTAGAGATGGCTTTTAATGCCGAGGTCTGTTTGGGTTGGATTATCATTTGCCGGGTCGTCGCAATTGACATAGAGCGAAAAGCCAAGCCCGAGATAGCGATACTGCGCCAACAGGTTGGCGCCGGTGATAAGCGGGATCCCCTTTATCAGGTCGGCCCCGGTACTGTCCATGATATCCAGACACCAGAAAGCAGCACGCCAGGTGACAGCCATTTGCAGACTTTGACCTGCCACAGATATGGAGAATCGCTGGTTTTCTGGTGACAGAGGGATTTCTGAAACAGCCATTTAACCTCCCGAGATGAAGCCGACAAACCGGCTTAGTAGCGACTCATCTTTCGGAGTCGGCGTCTTTACTCCTGAATTTTGCACCGCTGACGTGTTTACCCCCTCTTTCATATTTTCCTTCGCTGCCACGCTGACTGTCTGCGTTTGGCTGGTGATTATTTCCCTCAGTGTAACTGTCGCCATCAGTACGTTTTCGCTGGTACGTTCGGTCGTCACATCCAGAGAGCGGATCACCATATTGGTATAAAGACGTTTCCCGGTGGTCACATCAAGCAATTGCCTTTCCTGCTGCATTTTGAGCAGCTCAGCATAGACTTCCTTAGGCCCCATGTTGTTAAGGGGCGTAGACAGCCCGATGCCTGCTGTATCATAAAAATCCAGCAAGGAACCACCACCAGCAAAGCCTATCTCCATAACGACTTCTGACGGGCGCCGATACGCATGGTCTGCAATGAACCCTGTGCCTGCGCTTGTAGGCCTTTCAACTGGATGCTCTGTCACCTCCAGAGCATCGCTATGACGCTCTGAAACCACCACATCGGGTATCATCAGACCAATACGGCGGCTCCGCTGCTGGAAAATGGTTGAAAGAATATCCATCAGCTCGGCCCCCGGGTTAGTTGCTGGGTAGCGCGTGCATTAACGTTGCCCTGGCTTTCAGAGACGATTTTCCCCGCCTCTCTCGGATCGCTGACACCAGAAATGTTGATAACGGTATTCTGGTTCAATGTCGCCCCAGCCCCCGGCATATTGCTCAACACTTTCGGGATATATTGCCTGGTTTCCTGCGGCATCAGCGCCATGCCGTACTTCTGCACATTACCGATGCCCCAGTTATAGGAGGCCAGAGTTTTATTCAGATCACCGCCGTTCTTCTGCAGGAGCATCGAAAGATATCGCGCCGCTGCTTCCGCTGACTTGATCGGGTCGAAGACATCATTCCCGCGTAGCCCCATATCCCGAGCGGTTCCAGGCATAAACTGGAACAATCCCTGTGCGCCAGCACCAGAAACAGCGAACTGGTTACCGCCAGACTCTGTAAGGGCTACGCTACGCAGCAGGCCCGCAGGGAGGTTGTACAGCGCTTCCAGCTTACCCATCATCGGAGCCATCCAGCCCAGCAACTGAGCGCCTGCTTTAGTGGCCTGAGGTCGTTTAACAGACTGCCCGTATTGAGTAGCGTCAGCGCCAAACCAGCCAGTAACGGCTTGACCAATACTGCGAGGGTCAAACCCGGTTTTATTCTGAATCCAGTCCGCAGCTCTATTGGCGCTGTCTGTCACCGCGTTTGATGGTGTCGGCTCGCCGCCCTGATTCAGCAGCTGTCTGGCGTAAGCTGCCGCGTCTGACCAGCGACCTTCATCAATCGCATTGAGAAGCTTGCCTATGGTATCCAGCATCTTGTTCAGCTCATTGAACTGCTTCTTCAGACTGTCGAATTCGAACTTAATCGACCATGTTTTAGGGTCGATACCGAAAAGCTTAATCAGCTCATCTTTAAGGCGCTTCACACCAGTCCATAGTTTTTCAATGGCGTTAAGCGCCAGAGTTATCGCCGGTTCCCACGACTTCCAGTCGATGAGGCTTTTACCGCCTTCCTTCCAGGTCTTGTAATCGTCGTACAGCACCAGGATGGCGCCTGCGAGCGCCAGCACCCAGGTAATCGGAGAGGCAAGCATTGCCGCATTCAGCAATCGCCAGGCTACAAGCAAGCCACCAAGCGTCTGAATAAGCTTTTGTGTGTCGCTATCCAGCCCGATCCACCAGGCCCGGATATCACTGGCGGCCTGAATAAGGCGGTAAATTACCCTGCCTACCATCTCACCAGCCCAGAGAATTCCTTTCACGGTACCGGTTATTGCGCCTTCAATTTTCGGGAAGTTTTCCAGAATTTGTCGACGCAGCCTGTCCAGAGAGCCAGCAAGGCCATCAGCGAGGCTGGAGCCTATTTTATCCCGCGCCATGCCTGCCATCAGCCCAAAGGAGCGCAGCGAGGTCATGAATTTATTAGAGCTGACGGCGGCCACATCGGCGTTATAGCCGATCGCCTTCGCCATCGCGGTGTATTCGCCACTAAACTGGCCGATACCGCGACGCATTGCCATCAGGGTGTTTTCATCCAGACCCAGCATTTGAGCGTACTGGTTCGCGCGGTAATACGGCATGCTGCTAAGACGCTGGCCGACGCCGGTAAAGATCGTCGCCATGTCCCGCATATTGCCGCTGGCATCACGCGTTTGAACCCCCAGCCGGTTCAGGAAACCTTCCGCGCCTGGGTTATTGCGGATAAACCGTGCCAGATTCTCAAGCGATCCACGCGCTGAGTCGGCGCTGCCGCCTACCTGGCTAACTGCATACCCGATTTGCTTGATGCCCTCTACCGTCGCTCCGGTGCGCTGAGAGGCCCAATAGAGGTTGTCGAGGCTGCTGGCTATTTTGGCGGTGAACGCGACAACAGAAAGCGCTGCCGCTTCGACCTTGACGCCTAGCTCAATCGCTTTCAGCGTCGTACCCGCCACTACAGCATCGAACTTTTTAGCACCGGCCTCATCAACGTTAAACCCAAGCGAGATCAGAAAGTCCTTGAGCGTTTCAGCGTTCATTGTCCTCTCTCCATTTCGCTATGCGGTATTCGTTATCGGCTTTTAGGTCCAGCCAGTCATTCATGCGGGCAACATCGGCCAGGTCGACCGAGCCGTCTTTAAGTGCGGTGTAAGTGATGTATCCGGCATCAACCGGGCGCATCAGGAAGCTTTCGCCTTCAGGAAGAGTTTCCAGCGTCAGGCCACTGGCGGGGTGGACGTCTCGCTGGCGGGGAGTTCTTTCAAAAAATTTCCCAGACTATCGGCGACCACCCGCGCCACCAGCTGCAGCATGGTAAACAGGTCCGTATCGTCGAACATCAGTACGCCCTGATCGAACACCTTCGTCCAGCCCTTTTCGTGCTGGCGGGAAACGACGCTCAGGCACGGATAAATCACCGCGTTAACGTCCTCATCCGGCAGCGCGGCCAGCGTATCGGCAATTTTCGGCAGTACGCTTTCCAGCACTGCACCAGAGTTACCCGCAGCGGCCTGCGCTTTCAGCGTGGAAAATTCACTAACGAGCCCGGCCAGCACCGGCAGCAGCTTACGGCTGACCTTCAGTTGCTGGAATACGTCAAGTTTGGCGGTTCGGTAATTAACCCCTTTGATTTCAAATTCCATCTGTTAAAACTCCCCCAGCAGTTGGTCAATCTTGCCGCAGTCAAAAACCCACGACACTGTGTTACCAACCTTTGCGTTGGCGTGATCCGGCTGTTTCTGGAAGGCGCAGGAACGCGCTGTCGAGATGTCGCCAGAGACTTTGTTTCGCACTACGATGACGTTGTTACCCCAGGTGGCTGAAGACTGGCTCTGTGCGTTGTACATCAGAGACAGTTTTTTGTTGACCGGGGAGGTCTTAAGCAGCGTTACCGTGATGGTGCCGCTCTTACCGGCGTGAAGGCTGTGCATCACTTCCCCGTCGGCGCCTACGGTCATGGTGTTTTTTGCCTCTGCCATGACTACGGTGATCCCCTCTTCGGAGTTCGCCGAGCCGTAACCCAGATCGATACTGCCGGTCGGGCCCGTCAGGGATGCAGAGACGTCAATAAAAGAGTAAGTAGACATTTAGTTCCCCTTAACGGACCACGTTGATCTGCACGTCGCCATAATGAATAGCGCCAGCCAGCTTGATCGCCGCCTGAATTACCGGCGACTTACGCGCTTCCCTGTCGGATTGAGCCTGGTTAGCTACCGCGTCGGCGTAGACGTAGTAACCCTTGGTCAGGGTATCCCCGGATTCAATCTGGCCAATCGGGCCACCGTTCCAGACACCCGGAGCAATGAGGCCGTTATTTACCGCCTGATCCAGTGAGGCTTCGACGTTGGTCATTAACCGGGTTACGCCTGCGTCGGTCTGCGGGATTTTGGTGGCCGAGGTGTAAAGCAGGTTATAGAGATTGGTCTGAACGTAGTTCTGCAGCCAGTCCAGGCCATGCCGCTCATCAAAGAAATCACCGTTCGCCATCACACCCTGCTGGATAATCGCTGTATCGTTGGCGTAGTAGACGTAGACGTTACCGTTAATAGCATCAATAGCGGACGCCTGTGCGGTCGTCAGCGTTTCGTGCGTCACGCCCGGCTCGGTTTTGAACTTCAGGGTGATCGTGGTGTTGTTGCCGGTGAAATTCACCGTAAACGCACGGCCAAATGCCGAGATAGCGGCGTATTTGCTGCTGGAGCTGTACTGCCAGAACGTACGGCTGTAGCCGGCGGCTTTCAGCTTATAGCCGATGTTGTCGGTATTCCCCGAGACCAGCACATTCACATCAGCAGTGGTAACGGCCAGAATGCGGCTTAAGCTGGATGCCTCAATAGCAGCAGCAACGGAAATCACGTCAGCCTCAACCAGATCGGCGCTGTCGGCAATTGCCAGCCCGTACCAGTTGGTATACTGAAGGCAGGCATTAACGGCCTGTAGCAAGGTTTCCACCGCCCCGGCCTCTCCTTCCGCCAGCGTCTTCGCCCAACGGCCGATATAGACCAGCGTGGGTTTTGGTGATTGTGAAAAGAAGATGGTCGCTGCTTCGTATTCCGGGGAGTCAGCGCCAAAATCATCGCCGATATCTTCAATGGCCGAATACTGGCGAATGCGCTCGGTAACCGGAATAACGGTAGAGGTTCCCAGAATGAGGAGCGCACCGAAGTTTCGCCCCGTTGCCGCTACCGGTGACATGATGACGTCAACGTTAACGACATTGGAAACAGGTAAGCCCTGTGCCATGTTTTAATCTCCAAAAAATTGCACTGGCGCGTCGACCAGCGATTGAATGCCGTACTGGCGGATGATTTTGCGGCGCAGGTCAACGCTGATATCGTACCGGCGCACCCACTGGTTATTGATGAGTTCGGGCAGATTGAGGATCCGCCCATGCTGCAGAAATGTCAGGCCAGAGCGGTTGAGCTCGTCATTGTTCTGCGAGACCAGCAGACCGTCACGAAAGCGCGTGGCCATTGCCAGCCCCTGCGGGCCATAGAAGCACAAGATCAGGCTCACGGTCTCATGCGACCACTGTTCGGTGTTCTCTTCGCCCTGCACGTACGCCGGGTTGAAGTCCTCCTGAATGCCGGTGATACCGAACGCGCACCAGGTGGTGCCGTTTTTGGGTATCTGCTTTTGCGGGTCAGTCCAGCGTGGGTAAACCAGCGTGGCAGCCAGCCCTGTCACACCCCGTATCCAGCGGCTGATTAGCCGTTCCAGATCCTCATCGTAGGGCGGTGAATCACCGACGGGGGTCAGATATCCCGCCGTTGTGCTGTCGTTACTCAATTGGCGTTCCCCCGTCGAATTCCAGAAGCTCGCAATGCGCCTGAACGAACCCGGCACCGTACGCCGTATACGGGTCGACAAACGTCACACGATAATCTCGCCCGCGGTAGGTTACGATATCGGCATCTAATCCGGGTTGCCCCTGAGTCAGCCTGAACTGCGTCACGATGAGAATGGCCCCGTTGATGTTCTGTCCGGCGGCCATACGCTTCGCTTCCAGTGAACGGTCGACGGTTACGACACCAGAGAACGGAATAGCCTGCACGGTATTGGTTGGAAAATTATCTTCGTCCACTGTCTGCACCTGTCGATAACACACCAGAGACAGGTCGACAAAGTCCGGATCAAGCAGAACATCCGTCACATCGAGAAACGGCATTATTCTTTCCTCACGACATACTGAATCGCTCTGAACAGGAATCCGCGGGCACGCAACGGCTTATCGCCTGGAATGGGAGGCTTCATTTCTCTGCGCTTCTTGATGGTTTTTTCAGATAGTGGGGTCAGACGATCGCCTGCCTCAATGACAGCCTTTGAGGCATCACGCGCAATCTGGCCTGCGGCTTCAAGATGCATCGACGCCACATCTGCCTTACCTTCAAGCGCAGACTGAGCGGCCAGCTTTAAACGCTCTGTCGTTTTATCCCGGGAATCCTCAATACCCATGTCCAGAAATGGCCTTGGCGGCAGAGTAACGGTCTCACCGTCTATCTCTACGGTTGCCCCGGTGGACTGGAGATACCCCAGCTCAGCGTTGCTCAGCGGCGCATCATCGCGCGGAGGACCTGCCGGGATACCAACCAGCACATCAGTGCCTGACAGCTGCTTCAGCGCATCCAGAACGCTGCTGTAATTGTCTTCCCGAATTGTGAGCCCGCTTTTCATTCCGGCGTCCCCAGTTGAACCGCACCGGCACCAAACATCATCAGGTATTCCCAGAACTCCGATCCGTAACGGGAGTTGTTCCAGAAACCGGCATTAGGGTCCAGGGTTGCGCTTGCGTCATAACTGGCTGAAACCTTATCCACTGATTTCGCGGTCTGTATGCCGCTATTTATGCCACCAGCAGTACCCACAGCTACACCACGCATATCGGCGGCGTAAAGGTACATGTAGTGCGCAACATACAGCCCGACGATGTAGGGAAAGATATCCACGCCAAAGCGCGACTCACTCAGCATGGCATCAGCAAGATTCAGTCGAGCCTGAATCATTGGCGTGGGGTACTTTGTATCGTCAGCGAACTGCGGAAAGGTTGCCCTGAACTGCTCAGGCGTCGGCAGACTTTGATTTCTTGCCATTATTGGTAGTCTCCGGCAATTGCGCTTCGAGTTCAGCAATACGCGCGTCTTTCTCGGCGATTTTTGCTTCCAGCTCAGCAATGCGCGGGTCTTCTGCGACCGCTGGCGCTTCGCCATCCGGAGAACAGTGCGCTTTTACGAACCAGTGATCAGCAACCGTGTCATCGACGTCGTGGAAGCCAACCGGGAAATGCTTTTGCTCTTTGCCGTCGTTGAAGTTAAACGGGGAGAGTACGTAAATCTTTTTCATTGCAAGTCCTCATGAGCGGCCCTTTCGGGCCGCCGCAGGTTAGATGCCGTCGACGTAGGCCAGAGTTTCCGGATAAACCGGCTCTACTGCACCCAGCTTGCCGTAATAGGTTACGAGCTGATACAGGCCGCGATACTGGATCGGCACGCTCATCAGCGGAACCATCGGGAAGCGAACGTATTTCTTGTCGTTGGTGTAGAACATCATGCGATCAGAGTTCGACACGCCACGACCTTTCGCCCATTTCACCGGACGGATGTTCAGAGGACGCCCGTTCTGGTGGTATGCGATGGTGTTGGTTTCCAGATAGGTCAGCAGGGACTGGTTACCAGCGCTGGATACGATGGTGCTTGCCAGCAGAGAGAACTGCTCCGGCGGGATCAGCATGTCCGTCGGTACCATGGAGTAAGCTGAGTTGGCCCACGCAGCACTCAACCCGGCATTAATGCTCGCCCGGATTTCGTCAGCGGTGGAGGTCGCCCAGGTCTTCGCGGCGTTGGTCGGCGTTACCTGCGTCAGGTTCAGCAGGCCTTTAACGTTCAGACCGGAATCGCCGATATAAACCTGCTCGTCCGTGTCCATGTTCCACTTCAGCTGCATGCCGTCGTACTTCTGCGTGTCGATCGGGCGACCAACCTGCGCAGCTGCCTGCAATTCAGGAACGGTCCAGCCAAGCTCCATACCCCACAGTGTGAGCGGGAAGCCAGTTTTTGCGATGTCGACGTTAAGTCCAGCCATCGCGGTCGCGGCTTTGCTAAGCCAGTTTTTACCGTTAGCATTCGGCGTACCGGCAGCAGCAAAAGTGGTGTTAGTGAACGAGCTGATCTCATCAGCAATAGACACGTCTTCACGCAACTGGATATCGCGCGACCAGGTGAAATTCACCAGCGGCAGATTCAGTGTCTGATCGAGACGCTCCAGCTCATGGACAAGAAAGGCACCAGTGCCGTCGACTGTCGCCTGGTCAAATGTCATTGGCATTTGCGATTTCCTTAAATATTGAAGGCCAGCTCAATGTTGCCGCTGGTGTCGCCAGGGCCATTGAAGTAAGCGTTAGTGATCTGGACGGTATTCGAGCCATCAGCGGCGGCAAGGAACGCGCCGAGAGGGCTTGAGGCGGATGGTGTGGCCACTCGCATGTAGACCGGGCCATGCAGAGCAACGCTGGATGCATCCGCGCCGATGTTTACCGTGACGTAACCACGTACCAGGCAATCGCCGGTGAAGTTTTTACCGCTGCCTACCTGCTGGACTTTATCCGGCTGGCTGGCGGTCGGATACGGACGAACATAAATGCCCACCAGCACCGACGCTGTATCGCTCGCAGCGATTGGCACAAATTTCCCGGAGGAAATCTTGCCGCCAAGGCCGTAAGCGGGGAAAAGGTTGGAGGAGTCCAGCAGTTGAGGTTCAACCGTCAGATCCTGCGGACGAGAAATTGCCCCGGCGATGCCCGCTGGCATCCGGTAAAGAAATGTATTACCCATTAGTTAGCCTCGTTTAGACCAGAATTCCTGCGCGGCCTGATTCATACCGGCAATGGTTTTAACAGTGGTGGCAGTCTGCGTTTGCAGGCTGTCGACGGTTTTGGTATTGCGGTTTTTCGCCAGCTCAGAAACAGCCGTGAAAGCCATATCTACCGTGGCTTTTTTCAGCTTGCTGATATCGGCATCACCGACAATAGAGCGAACCAGAGATTGATCGGCAGAGGCAAGCACCTGGCGCTTGAATGCTGTCGGCTTCGCCTTTTCTGGCAACTGGATGCCTGGCTGAATCAGATCGGCACGATAAGCGGCATCGCCGGTAACCTTACCCTCCTCTTCCTTTTTCTCCTCTTCATCCTCGGCATCGCCGGTACCAGGAGCAGCTGCCGCAGGCGTGAGTTTGGCCACCGCCTCAATCAGCGCCTTACCCCATGCAGGAATTTCTTCCTCACCATCGCCAGTACCAGGCAATGCCGGGCCGGGAAGCGGATTTTGCGGTGCAAGGTTGATGACCACTCCGCCGGGTGTCATAGAGGTCGATACATCGTTATCGCCCGTGACATCATCAGGCGGGTTATCAATGAGACTTGCCATTTCGGCAGCGTCCCCGGTTTTACGGGCCTTCAGGAGCCGGGTAAACCAGTTTTTAGTAGTGCTTGGCATAGAATCCCCTATTGCACAACGGAAACCGGCCCGCCCGTTAGGGACAAGGGCCAGATGGTTAGCGGTAATCGCAGATTGCTTTGCGAGACCAGGTGAAATCTGTTCGTAATCGGCGTCGTACCCGCAGCTGACCTCGTCATCACCATCATCAATGGCCTGCAGGGCTTCCGGGGTTTTGACGATGACATCAGCCAGCAGCAGATCGATTTTATCGTCCGTGCCACGTCGTACGTTCTGGATGTGCCCGTGAGCCAGCTGGCGCCAGTTATCAGGGGTAACAAAGATGATCTGCCCGTCAAAATCTCGCGGATGGCCGATAGTGACTGCCATTCCTTCGAATGACGCCATGGCTCGCTCGCTGAACACCTCTTCTGGCATCCGGCGTACGATGACCTTCCCTCTGTCGTTTGGGACAAGCTCAGGCCGCTCTGTGGCGTCGTACTCCTGCTCACCAGTCCTTGCGATCGGGACGTCCTTAAACAGGACAGACCCATCAGCAAGTTGAAAGCGGGTATTACCCAGGCGGGTTTTAAAGAAATATTTCATGGGTTACCTGCTGAATTGCGGGCATTGAAAAGGCCGCTCATTGGCGGCCTGTTATTTTACAGGGTCAGGTATTTGCACTTCCGACCAACACTTGCAGTTAGGCAGGCACCCGGCGTGTCCAGTCATGCCATCGAGCGTTGGCGGGCTATCCCAGCGCACAAACTTATCTTTCATTTTTCGGTGTGAGGGCCTGGTGCCTGCACCTTCAATGCGCCACCAGTATCCCTCTGATCCAACTGCCAGAGCCCGTGCCTGGGTCAGTGCGCCAGTTGCGCGCCCTATCTCTGTGCGGGCTATCATCCGCGCCCTGCTGGCCGCCACGTCACCGGATTGCATGATCATCTCGTAAAGCTGATCGGGGCGCTCACCATGGATGACAGCCTGTATCGCACGCTCCTGAATTTCCCTGACACGTCCGGCCGCCTCTAATGGCAGAGACTTCATGTAGCGAATCTGTCGGTAAACGATGTCTTGCGCCACCATGCCGACAGGAGTGTTACCAATCACGTCACGCAGACCAGCGGATATTTCTTCCGAAACAGAGCGCCACTGATTCCACTCTTCACGCTCCACCTGGGCAAACATCTTTCGACCGACCATTTCGGCCCAGTCGTCGATCACCCCGGAGTAGTCAACAAGCGATTTAGCAATGCTCTCAGCGCTTGCCTGTGAACCATCGTAGGAACCCGTGACGATTTGATTTATCTGGTCGACTATCGCCAGTAGGCTTTTCTGATACTGGACCTCCGATCGGCGGCGGAGGGCTGGTTTCAGATTCAGTCTCCTGCCACTGTTTCGCCGCATTCTGGATATCCTCATCGCTAATTGAAGCACCGATGCCGGTAACGTCAGACAGCTCGCGCAAATCAGTCAGAGCAGCAGCCGGCGACATGCCCAAATCACGCACCGCGGTTGCAAGAGCGGTAGTTGTGTTGGTTGCCACCGTGGAGCGATCGGTGTCGCTCATCTGCCACAGGGGGTTAAACTCAAAGGTGAAATCTTGCGGCAACGGCTCGCCAAACTCTGAGCGATGCAGTACATCGAATAACAGGCGGATGTGAGGCCGTAAATCTCGCTCCTGAAGCGCTCCCACGTCGTCGTAGTAGTTCGCGAGGTCAGCGTCACCGGTTGAAAAACCCTTCGGTGACTGGCGGAACAGACGGACAAGAGGAATGCCAACAGCACCCGCGATATCCTCTTTAAACTCGCTAAGCAGGTCAGACAGCCCTGCGAAAGAATAGGAATGTGTTTCAAATTCGTCCTCCGAATCAAACAGGGACATACCCTCGTTCGTCTGGTACTGGCGGACCATCTCCATATTCTTGATAAGCGCCTCAAACGCTTTACCGCCTGTGGCGATAATTTCACGCAGCTTTTTAATCTTTGCCGTTCGCAGATGTGCCTTGTAGGCAAGCTGGGCGGCGCCGACGCTGGTGCTATCGTAGGAAGTCAGGCGATCGAAGATGCGCTCGACAATGGACATCCCCCATTCGTTTTCGGTGATTTTCTGCTGATACGGCAGTTTCACACCATCCATGCGGATCAGGCGGCTGTGGTGAACAGTCCACGCAGGCAGCCCCTGCGCCGTTGTCACGATGTCATAGAATTCAGGCTTGCCGAGGTTAGGACCAAGTGCCTTAATGCGCCTGGTGAGCTGTGGGTTAATCATCCAGCGGTCAAGTACAGCCAGACCTTTAAAGCTGCCCTTGCCAACCTTATCCAGCACCAGCGGCGTCAGCGGTGCCTGACCTTCAATCAGAATCAGTGCCACCGCCCCGCCATACAGCCGGGACCATTTCAGCGTCTCGTTGATGCAATCCCAAAGCTGAAGCTCATCGAACCGTGATTCCAGAATGCCACGACGTTTCGGGTCAATCTCACTGGTGATCCGCACGCCCTTTTTGGTCATATCGTCCGCTTTCGAATCGACTGCGGCGCCAATAATCCAGGAGGAACGATAAGCCCACTCGATGAGCAGGCGGTTGCGGCTGGTATAGTTCGCCCTGTAGGTCGATGCGGCATGCTGATTAGGCTGCTGCATACCGACACGGGCAACAAAGTTATCGTACGAATCCGCCGTGGCGACTCGTCCTGTTTTCTTCGCCATGGTGACTATTCTCCGGCTTTTTTGGTACTCGTGGCGGATAGGATAATTTGTTAAAAAACGACCCGATTTAACATAATGACTGTTACCCGCACCAGCCGGATCCCTCCCATGATGAAATGTCCGCCAAAGGCTTATTTATCGGGGTTAAGTGGCTAAAAGCGCGTGAATAAAACATGCATAAACAGGGTCGAAAAATGAATAGCGTGAATTTTGCGTGAAACGGTTATTTCCAGGTATTTAGCTGTTTCCCAGCGCTTCCCAGATATCCATTGCCGTATCGGTTGGAGCAAACGCCATGATGAACGCGTCGGCCACGTTCGGCGATGGTACGTCACGCTTGGCGAGGTCTTTCTTGCTTTCCACCATCACGCGACCGTTTTTGTCAAAATCACGGTGCGGGGTGGTAAGTTCCAGCTTGAGCTTTTCCAGCAGCGGGCAGGATGAGTCAATGCTAATCAGCTCATCTACCGGGTACTGCTCGCCGTTCTTTACCGCGTTGAAGGTGTTACGGAAGCGATCCGCTACCAGCCACCAGGCTTGCGCTTTGAGGTTGGCGAAAAAATCCTTGTTCGGGATCCCACTATATTCGTAGTCCGGCTCATTCACACCAGCGCCTGCATTGAATCGCTGATAATTGATGCGGGATGCATTCATGTTTTCGCGCTTACGATCCTCATTAATTTCTGAGAATTTCGCGCCAGCAGATGCCCCAACGCCGATTGAGTCGTAGACGATATCAGCATCGCGCTCCAGTGCTGCCTGATACGTACGCTGGCAGCTCTTCAGCAATTCGTCTTCTTTCGCCTTCCACTCATCCGCCCAATACACGACGGAGCCGTGACGATAGACGTTAGCGCACTTATCGGCGCCGCTATCGGCGACGTCGAAGCCAATACGCTTACGCCCGCTTGGCTCGAAATTCAGGATTTTGTGGGCATCAACAGCCGCCTCAATCCATGACAGCTTGATAATGGCCGCATCATCATCCGACTCTGGCACGCCTTCGTAGACGTGCTTAAACCCATCCGGATCCCGGCGCTTAGCGGCTTCGATAACCTTCAGCATCGTGTCGGACAAAAAGGGGTTTTCATCGTAGTTGATTTTGCGTATCAGCGTATCTTCTGGCGGATCGACCACAAAGTTACGCCAAACGAAATCAGTCACCAGTCCGGGGTTAAAGATAAACCAGCACTCTGAGCCCTCTTTACGGATGGTAGGCTCCAGTATCTTCCACTGGTACTCCGTCAGCGCGTGGGCCTCTTCAAGCCACAGAACGCTGATACCTTCCAGAGACTTAATCTCTTCAATGTTGCGCCAGAGCCCATAAAACACGAATTCAGACCCGGTCACCCGGTTAATGATTTTGTTGTTCAGAATGCGGAAACGATGCCGCAGGCCAAAGCGGTCAATCTGAATTTTGAGCAGGGTATACACCGACTCTTCAATTTTGTTCTGGATCTGACGCGCACAACAAAAGCGCAGGCTGTATTTATTTGACAGGAATATGGCGATGCCAGCAGCATCCCATGACTTTGACGATGACCGGCCACCATAAAGCACTTTGTTACGCGCCTGCGTCGTCCAGAAGCTACGCAGGACCGGATTCAGCGTCGGTTTGGATGTCAGAGTAGAAGTCATTGAGGTCACGCTCTCCGTTGCCATCATCAATACCAGCATCACGGCGAAGACGATCGGCCTCCAGCGACACCTTATCAGTAGCAGCCTTGCGATAGTCTGTATCAGCAAATATTTTGCCTACCGTCGCAAGCGTGCCGACGATGGACTCAATACGAACGGTATTGCGCATCATCGCCTTCTCGGCGGCGCTGATATTTTCCATCAGCACCTTTCTTTCCTGGTCCCCTTCAGCATCATCCAGCTTGGTCAACCACCGGCCAATATTCTCTGCGGCGACAAGGTTGTTAGCCCGAAGGCGAAATAATTCGTCTTCGAGTGTCAACGCTTTCGCGTCTTCAATGACCTCATCTTTAAGCAGAAGACGGCGGGCATAACCACCGTGTTTTAACGCCTGCTGGTTGCCGGGTTGAAATGGGTTAGTCGGCGGATCGGTACGCACCCCGCGTATCGGTTTCGTATCTGGTGGAGGTTCGGCTTTTGGTTGCGTACGGCCAGAGCTGGCAGGCTTTTCGCTGGTACGCGCCTTACTCTTTTGCGTACCATTTTTGCGTACCTGCGTACTGGCCTTGCGTACCCAATCAAACTTTTTAGCCCTCTTCCTGATAGCCCCTTCAGTAACGCCGTATTTATCGCCTATATCACGGAGACTAAGGACTCCGGCCCGGTATGCCGATTCGATGGCCTCCCAGTCCGGTGTTGCCATAATTTTGTCCTCGCCTTGACATTATCGAGCCACCTCTGGAAGTGGCTCTGTAATGCCCATAAAAAAACCCGCCGCAGCGGGTTTGGGATAAAGAATACTCTCTAAACCAACTCACCAATGAATTTTGCACTTACCCTAAGCCGAGCTTGAGGAATTCCTTTAACGGCCCCTGATAAAAGGTAACCCCCCTGCACTTCTACAATGCTCATTTCCATCGTGTAGTCATTTACACCTTGAATGACATTCACCGCCTGAGGATTATGCTGAGAAACATGCAAATCTAATGTATCGCCCTGAATATGGCCTTGGTAAGTGAACCCGAAATCACCACCGTTGATGGCATTGTCTTTTACTACTACAGTGCCTTGTCCAACATCATGGTTATTGCTGCTGAAGGTTACGAAGTAAATACCGTTTTTCATGTCACACCTTATGTTGTAGCCAATCGGCAAAGGCATTATAGACACGCTACTTACGGGGAGAAAGATGGCATTTTAATAACTGCCGGATATGACTAATTTTTCCCTCTAAATATTTCAGACCGACGTATGTCGGCCTTATCCCGGTTGCACTGCCCCAGCGCTGATAGCAGACTGACGTTTAAATCAAGGCTCTGGCCCCACGTCATCTTGTCCGGTATATCAGGATAAGGCGTTTCAGCTGTCAGGCTGGAGGGTAGCGGCACTACCGGAACGGTGACGTAAACTGTCTTTGTATTGCTGCAACCGCTTAACTGCGCCAGCAGGAATACCAGCGGGAGCGCAATCATCATTCGCAACAGCCACTTTGATATCCGCCGCGGCTCCCGATGCGTCCAGTGCGATCTGCTCTTTGGCATTTTTGTTGGCCTCCGCGATGGAATTGAATATGGTCATGGTGGTAAGAACGTTGGCTGTGATGGCCTGAGTGCTGTTTACCTGCTGCTCGGCGCCATCGGCTCGGGTTTTCTGCTCAGCAGCAGCGTTGTGGTAATGCATTACCAGCCACCCAAGGCAAACCATCAGGCAGATCACAACAGCGCTGATAATGGCTGCTAATCGGCTCATTCATCTATCCCCCAACATGCCAGTGCGCTTTCCTGATCACGACGAGAGACCTGGCCGTAACAATTGTTCGAACGCACGCGGCAATCTTTTCCGCCATCAAAAATCCACCGGCGAATTTCAGCGCAGGCGCCTTTCCGGTCACCGGCATTCAGCTTGCGGTAGAAGGTGGAAGGAAAGCATTTACCGGGCCCGATGTTATAGGGGCAGAAACTGGCAATCCCGACCTTTTGAGGGGGTGTCAGAGGAACACGCACATTCTGATCTACCCATGCCAGCGCCTTATTGCGCTCGACGGCATTAACCTGATCGCATTTGGCCTGGGTTAACTTCATTCCCTGGGTTACAGGTCTTCCATCTACCTGGGTAACTCCACGACATATCGTCCATATGCCGGCGCCATCGCGGTATGACGTGAGGCTTTTGCCCTCTTTCTCATTCAGGAACTGGTCCATAAGAACGGGAGCTGAAGCGCCAGCAGCGATAAGCGCCAGCATGGCCGAACTGAGTTTCGTTTTCAGGTTAGCCATCGCTATTCATCCTGCGGTGGCGGGCCACCATAGCCACGATCGAGGGATTGCTGATACATCTTCGTCCAGCGGCGCTTAAAGTAGAGATTGGTCAGATAAGTCGCTACACCGATTATCACGCCACTGGCCAGGGCAATAAAATTCCAGTCAAGGCCATGAAACCAGTCATAGGTCCTTGCCAGCCCGGTGCATATCAGGCCGCCTGACGAGCAGTACGAGGCCGCCGAAAAGATTTTGTCAGGCATTTTCATAGTCTCCACCTCCGATAATGTTCGGGGTGCTATCTGTAGTCAGTAAAAGGTTCAGGGCCGTCGGGCTGGATTTAACAACGAAGCGTGTCGATGATGATTCCCGTGAGCCTGAAATGAAAAAGGCCACGCAAATGCGCAGCCTGTAATTGTCGCGGGTAAAATTTAATTGTCGCTCGTTGGACGCTAACCCGCTTTTGACAACGCGCCCATCCAGAGCGCGGCCTCAATGGAGGTCTTCCAGTCGGCCAACTTTTCAGTCGCCAGAAACAAAAAACCCCGCCGAAGCGAGGTTTCATGTTTTAATTTCGTACGGGCGTTATATCCCACGATTGAAAGCATACTAGACACTTTTATGCAAAGTCAATACTATCATGCAAAAAATAGCCGATATTTGTTCCGATCATATTAATAACTTGTCGCTTTCTCAAATTCTACTGCAGCCTGACGCTCCCCCTGACGCAGCATGTCCACCAGCCCCTCATAGAACGGTTTCCAGTTGCGTGACCACGAAGACTGATGGAGATCCGGGAGACGCTTCAGAATGGCGCGGTGAACCGTCGCTGAGGGTACAACAGAGAAGCCATTTCCAGAGCAGCGCTCACATGTTTTGAAAACCGGTGCGCCAAGTTCTTTGGTCGCTTTGCGATCTAACACCTCCCCTTTACCACCACACCTGCATCGCGCATGGATCACTTTCTTTCCTCCACACACTCCACAGACCCTTTTCACCAGTTCATTTCTAATCTTTGGGGCCTTCACCTCGACACCGTCTGCATCGAAAATACCAGGGTGCTTAATTACATCTTCATGGCTGGAAATAAAGCCGGTTCCGCTGCAGCTGTGACACGTTGCGCTGGTGGCCGCCGAACGTGAGTACTCCGCAAAAGCAAATTGTGCCAGCGTCAACATGCAGGTGCCGAGCTTGTCACCGGCGGCTTTGCGGACATTTTTAGGAGCGTTTTTGATGGCAAACTGCGCCAGCGCCTGAATTGCAAGCTGTTCATCCGTTTTGCTGATACCAGCCTTTCCGAAGAAAGCGGCCAGGCCGAAGCGTGCCCTGCTGCTGGTCACACCGATCCCGGTCATAATGTCTGTGCCATTCAGGCGATTCGGGGATGTGCTTTTCGCGTCGTCGGTGATATGCATGCCCTGAGGGCTAAAGTGTTTGAGGGAGGCTTCCAGTTTCATTCTTCGCACTCCCCGACCAGGTTCAAAATAATGCGATCAAACAGCGAATCCCGTTCCTCAAAATAGTCACATGCCAGTAACCACTTGCAGACTGTTAATGCTTCAGCCCGGGTAACTGGTTTCATGGCGCACAAAAGGTCAGTGAGCCACCCGCGCCGATCCCAGATAATCTGGACGTAGCCATCGCCATTTTGTGTTTTATACCTGTGACGAAGTACGGATTCCCAGTAATCCCATTCAATGGTTACATCGCTTAATGTCCAGGGAGAGAGGAGGATGTTTTTAAAACCTTTAATTTCTCTTACGCGAAGTTCTTCCGCCTCACGACTTAAGTTTTTTTCATCGGCCCAGTTTGCATAAATATGACTGAAGCGCTCCATAACAAGGCGCTCAGCATCAGTAATTTTCTCAGGCGAAAAGTCCTGTTCGATGGTGAAGAATTGGTTATGTTGCAGATTGTTATTGTTCATCATGCTGCCACCTTTTTATAGAAAACTTGTTCACGAACCTGATCGCCGTTCATAAGCATATCATTGAAATCTCCGTTATCCGGCCAGCGTATGCTGACTTTCACCAGGTCGTTTTTCGCCAGCAGGTTTGCGTGGGCGCACTCGAACGCCGCGGCATGTCCAGTTGCAGAGTGCTTGTCCATGTCGGCAAAAATAATCAGATGCTTCACACCTGCCGGGACCCGGAATTTCTTCATAAACCCGCTGTTGATTACCGCCCAGGTGTTGACGCCATAAACCTGATAACAGGAGAGTGCTGTTTCGATACCTTCGGCAATGCCGATCGTCGTTGATACCGGAAACATGCGAATGGCCACAGAGCGGGCGTGATCCAGATAGCTGTCCTCTTGAAGCGACTTAAGACGTTTGGCGCTATCAATATCTGCCTTCCTGTCGCCGTCCAGCAGCGTCTGGTGCAGGTAACAAAGCTCAGCTTTGTCATCGGTAGCCAGGGCATACAGAGCTTGATAAACGCGCCCCGCATGGCGTTGGCGGTCACAAAAACGGATGCCTTCTGCCGGCAGGCGACTTATCCCACGTTGAAGAAGGTAACCAGCCGCGCTAGTTCCCCGTAAATCGAGCAACTTGGAAAACTTACTGATGACTCGCTGGCGCTGCCGCGCCGCCGAACTGTTAGAAGGCACGTTGATGCGCTGATAGTTATTCCCGATGAGCTGGTCCACTTCTGCGCAGATGGCGGAAAAGCTTTTTGACTGGGTCAGGGTCAGCAGCTTCATCCCGTCACCGCTACCGCATACACAGATCCATGTACCCTGACCGTCACGGTCATCAACGCGATACTTCCCCCGCGCCTTACAGACCGGACATTCTCCCTTGTAATGGTTTTTCCCGGTGATAGGCGGCAGCCCGTAATATTCAAAAATTTCTGACCACCGGCCTTTTGCTGCTTCTGCTGTTTTCATATCACTGACTCGCACTATTTACGTTTTTCTGGAGTTTTCGTTTTGCTTCGATAATTAATTGCCCGTCGCTGCCCTCAGGAGGCTCATAGTTGATACTGGCGCTCGGAGGTGGAAATAGATCCTGGTCAGGTTTCTTCCCCATCTGCTGCAGGCGTTCGCGGCGTTTAGCAAATTTGATAAGTTTGTGTTTGATGTGATTGCTGACCTCCGGTGTGATCTCCATTGGAAAGTCGCTTAAGCCGTTGGGCCATTCGCCGAATTTCTCCTGAAAGGTATGAGCACACCAGCCATCGCTGACAGGTTTCCCCTGCGCCGCACGATGACGCTGGTAAAACTTGATCTGACTCCACCAGGACTGCTTGTCGCTTTTGGTATAAACCGTTTCGTGCTTGCTCATTTTTTTGATGTTGCGGGTGCCGTCAGTCTCGACGTCCTGACCAACGAGCGGTTTAAATCCGCACTTTGGGCAGACGTAAACGCCGGATGGCTTCATGAAATGACATTCGGGGCATTCTTTCGGAAGTTTTTCTTCGCGCTCCTTAGTTGCGCCGGCAGCGGCCGCTTTCATGCCGTCGTTTGTGGATGGCAGATCGTCGTATTCGATGGAGTCAGGGAAGCCGAGGCGATGCACAGTGCCACTGTGATCAAAAATCAGGCAGGCATCTTTCCCGGGTGCAGTTCGCAGTCCGCGGCCCAGCGCCTGCAGCCAGCGAATTTCACTTTTTGTCGGACGGGCGTAGATAATGCAGCGAACATCACTATCAAAACCGGCCACCAGCACACCCACACTGACGATTATTTTTGTGGCGCCAGTCTCGAAGCGGTGGATCATCGCCTGCCGTTCTTCGTGGGGTGTTTCTGCGACCATCACCTCAGCGTTAATGCCCGCCTTGTTAAACTGCATGGTTACAAAGTTTGCGTGGGCCTTGTTAACGCAGAACGCCACCGTAGGAAGGTCACGACCATGACGAAGCCAGTTATCGACGATATCGCCCACCAGGTCAGAACCGCACATGATTTCCGCCAGCTGGGACTCGTCGTAATCAGTACCGAACTCTATAGATGGCTTCGTTTCTACCCCGCTAAGATCCGGTTTTGTTGGGGCGAAAAATTCGTACTTACTGAGGTCACCACGCTGGATCAATTCGCCAATCGTCGTTGGCTTAATCAGGTGTTGATAGTAATGGCCCAGGAACGGCGCAAAAGGGGTACCAGATAAACCGATAACCTTCGCTTTTTTCTCCGCTGTGATCCGTTCGATTTCTTTCAGGATACGGCGTTTACGCAGGTGCGCCTCATCGACAATAAGCAGATCGATGTTTTTGGGAAATTCACGCCTAATGAGCGTGTCAGCGCTCGCAATCTGGATCAGCAGATTTGGGTCGTAGTTCGGGTGATCACGCCAGATAAAACTAATCTGGTCTTCCGGCAACCCGTATTCTGTAAAGCGCTGGGCGGTCTGGTTAATCAGGATCGTATACGGGGCGACAAACAGAACACGCATACCACGACTAACCAGGCCGGCGGCGATAAACGCAGCCAGGCCTGTTTTGCCGCTTCCGGTCGGTGCGTAGACCATGAAGGAATCGTGCGCCTTCCAGGTGCGCCGCAGCATGTTAAGCCCACGTTCCTGTGCAAAGTTCGGTGTGATGTTAAGCATTGTCAGCCCTTTTTGAGTTCTACTCTTCCAGGAAGAAACATTCCTGACCTCTTGCCGGGATACCGTGTACCAGTTTGCTAGTGCGCCGCTCTTTTATGGTTCTGCCTTCAAGATCGGTACCTACCTAACCCATGTACCTGTCTGTTGGAAAAGGACGCTATTCCTGCCCTAACTCCCAACTCCCCCCAACCCCCCTCTTCCCTCTTCCCCATCCCATGTACTCGCAAGCTGGTACAAAGAACAAAAAACAGTCAAGGATTGTTCCCTGCTATCACCCGGCACCTTTAAGCCCGGTGACCAACGGATCGTTACTGAGATCCGGCCAGGGGTGGCTGGGTCGTATACCCCTGCAGTGCGCGTCCGTGTGCATCCACGAATCTGCGAAGCCTCACATTGGCTTCATGCCTTGCCCGGTTCTCCTTGCGGTATGGAACGGGCTCGGCTTCGAACGATTCCTGATACACAGCTGCATAACGCTGAATGGCTTTTTGTCGTGCTGCTGGCGTCAGGCTCAGTAACTGCTGCTTGATCCATTCTTCATCTGCAGATGCGTACACAGATGGGAGCAAACCGTGGTCAGGCCTCATCCCGTGCAACATCATCTGAAAATACCTCGTCCAAACTTGTATTCAGGCCAAGCTGTTTAAACGCGCTGACGATCCGCTTTCCGACTGCAACATCAGGAATCCTTCTTCCTGTTTCGTAGTGGCTAACGGCCCCCTGGGAGCTATCAATCAGCGCGGCCAGCTCTCCCTGAGTTACCTTTGCTTTGCGTCTAAGGCTCTTGATTCCACTCATTCGATTAGTCTCGCATAAATAATACATAACGTACTATACACGGTCACAAGAATAATACAAAATGGAAGTTGCTCAGTAAATACGGAATGTAATAATCATGGCTATGAAACAGAGATGGCAGGACCTGGCCAAAACCAGGATGAAAGAAGTCGGCATGACTCAAGAACAGCTGGCAGAGGCGCTCGGCATAACGCAGGGCGGGCTGGGCCATTGGTTAAACGCCAGACGTGAACCGAACTTAGAGGTTATAGCTAAGATTTTTAACATATTGAAAATGCCCGGCTTCGTAGTAAATGCTGACGGCACTATCAGCGACTCAAGAGCCGATCACAATGTAAGTTTTAATAGCATTAACGAATCCAAGGGAAGCTACCCTGTTATAAGCTGGGTTAGCGCTGGAGATTGGATGGAAGCTGTAGAACCGTACCACCGTAGAGCGATAGATCGATGGTATGACACCACCGTTGAATGCTCTGAGGATTCGTTCTGGTTAGACGTCAGAGGCGATTCCATGACATCACCAGCAGGGCTGAGCATACCGGAAGGGATGGCGATACTTGTCGATCCCCAAGTGGAAGCAATCAACGGAAAATTGGTTGTAGCGAAACTTGACGGTGACAATGAAGCCACTTTCAAAAAGCTTGTTATCGATGCCGGTCAAAGATTTCTCAAACCCCTCAACCCCCAATACCCAATAATCCCTATCAATGGCAATTGCCGTATTATCGGGGTTGTAGTCGACGCAAAAATCACCAACCTCCCATAAATTGGCCGCGAAAGCGGCTTTTTTTTTGCCTCCAACACCCCACCAGAAACTAAAAAACCTTGAAAAACAAAATGATGTGAAATAACACACCAAAATACTCCATTTTGTATTGATCTTATTTAATACGTTATGTATTGTTTATGCATTAGCGGATTAATGGAGTGCAAAAGATGAGTACAGAGAAATTTTTTCAACTGGTAACTATACCTGATTACCGTTTCTCTTCCGATAAAGAGCAATGTCAAAACATTGATTTCGACAAAATTGCTACTGATTGCGATACAAAAACAATATCTATTTTGCAAGCCATCAATCATATAGGGGTTAGCATAATGAGTGAGGCAGAAGAAAAGAGATTAAATAAAGATAAAATAATGATGCTTTCTAGTGTGGTTGCAGACCTCGCTGAATTAGCAATAGCAACAAATAAAATAGCTAACTCAGCAACATATTCTTCCGGTTATAAGGATGCTAAAAATGTCTGATATCACTTTGCAAAAAGCAGCATCAAAGGCTTACCAGGCTGAGATTGTGGCGAGGATGCTTGAGAACTACCCTCATAAACTGACCGACTCAGACGTGGAATCTGTCGCCTCACTTTTGGCTGATCTGATTGGGCCAGTTGCAGCGTACCTTATTGAGGAAGAGTCTAAAAACCCGGCTTAAAAATTTAATTAGTAATTTTAATTACAGGAGTAATCCCGGGGATTTCTGCAATCAAATTAAGGGTAACCATGATTAATAAACAAGCATTTAAAACAGCTCAGTTATTTGTCTCTCTTGGTTATTGGTCTATAGCCATGCTTTATTTAAAAAAGGCTTACGGTAAATAAAAGTGAATAATTTAATTAGCACTTATAGACGCAGAATTTTAAAAGCGGCCTTGTTACGCCACCAGCGAAAGACTGGGAGTAGCTTACTTGTCATTAAGCTCAACAAGGGTGGGATTAGTACTATCGAATTAACTGAGATTCTTCTTGATGGATTGTTGCGGAAATTCGAGCGACTGGCGCTCGGTGAATACGGAAATGTGGAAGGTGTGAAAGCTCTTAAGGGAATTTACAGCAACTCTGTTGATGTTAATGGCAGCGGCGAATTCCTCACAGAAAGCGGGAAAGAGTTAATCGACGAGCTTATTTCTGAACTGGTTGAGTTCGTCAAAAAGCAGAAACCAGTTACTGCGGAGTCCGGCAATGAATAACCAGCAAACAATGCTCTATCAGGGTGTGCTGATCCCCCGCCCCGTGTTGAACGTGGATCTGCATGTCCTCCCTGATTTTACCGGGCGGGTAGTCTTGCACATCGAGAACGGGAGGGTGATATGCGACCGCCAGCTGTTCGACGACGAGCACATTTGCACACTGGCCACGTTTATCGAAATGGCCCGCGACGCGGGGTTGAGGATCGAGGAGGAAGCTGGTGGCACTGACAGCGATACGAATTCCTGAGAGGGTTCACCTGCAGGCGCTGCAGGTCCTGCTGCGGTATCGGCGCCGGCGGATATTCCCGCGGCGAATGCGCCGCACCGGCTACCTCAGCCTGAAGGTTAACCCACGCTGGCGCCTGTTATCGAAAGACGATGGCCGGAACTGGGAAGTTATGAGTCATGAAACCTATAACCGGGAGAAAGACAAATGATTGACAACAGAACTGTCAGCGCCATTGACCTGGCGTTGCAAAAGCACCCAACGCCAGTTGGTGATCTGTTCGCCGCGATCCGCCACGGACGCATGAAGCGGTGCTTCAGCCGGGATACCGCAATTCGTTACCTGGCGTTCTTCATGACCTCCCGAGCTTTTGGGCGTTCTGGTTTCAAGCAGCGTTATCCGGACGTGCAGGTAATTCATCCACTGAATCCAGAACTGAGTAGCTGGCAACGTGGCGCCGTGACCACTGAGTATTTTAACGCCCACCAGCGCACCGTTCGCCGGCTGCGTCGCATCCTCGCCCGCAAAAGAGAAATGCAAAAGTGGTGCAAAAAGTGGGATGCCATGCACGACCGCTACGTGAAAGAGCGCGAAGAACTACAGGCCTGTAAGCCTGGAGGGCTGAGTCGATGATTGCTTACTTACGCATTGTTCTATCGGTGGTGATTGTCGCCAGCGTTTATGGGCTGTTCGTTCCGATCCTCATTTCGATGAAGGACACGACAGCAGTTATATCCGGTTTTGCCCTGGCGATTCTGACCCCGCCGTGCATCTACGCCATTTGTAAGGGTCTTGTGCTTACCGTAACGAAGGAAAAGAAATGAAAAAAGCAATTATGGCTTCAATTATCGCACTCTCTGCCATCGGCCTTGTTGGTTGCGATCGAGTTGAGCCCGGCAACGTGGGTATCAAGGTGAATAAGTTGGGCGACGATAAAGGCGTTGGTGAAGTCGTCGGCGTCGGCCGCTACTGGACCGGCTGGAATACCGAGGTTTATATCTTTCCGACCTTCAAGCAGATGAAAACGTATGAAGACGCTTTCAACTTCCAGATGAGCGATGGAACCACCATCGGCTACCACATCGGGGTCGCGTACAAGGTTGATCCGACCAAAGTTACAACCGTTTTCCAGACCTACCGTAAAGGCGTGGACGACATCACCGACACCGACCTGCGGCAGAAAATTGCTGACGCCCTTAATCGTCTCGCAAGTCGGATGAGCACCGATAAATTCATTGACGGCGGGAAAGCTGAGCTGCTTGAAAACGCACTGAAAGAGATCCAGTCCGATATGGGGCCGGTTGGTATCCAGGTGATCAGCCTTTCTTACGTTGGCCGTCCGGAATACCCGCCGACAGTGATCGAAAGCATCAACGCCAAAGTTACGGCCAACCAGAAGACGCTGCAGCGCGAGCAGGAAGTTAAACAACGTGAAGCTGAAGCCAACATGTTACGAGCCGAAGCCGATGGCCAGGCGGATGCAAAGCTGAAATTGGCTGAAGCAGAAGCAAAGTCTATCCAGATCCGTGGGCAGGCCTTGCGTGAGAACCCTGAGGTACTGCAACTGGAGGCCATCAACAAATGGAATGGCACCCTGCCCCAGTACATGACCAGCGGAACAAACACCCCTTTTATCCAGGTTAAATGATCCACCAGCCCGGCGACAAGCCGGGCACATATGAGAGGTTCGCAATGCTTCAGAACATGCTTAACCCGGAACCAACCTCAACAGGGATCCGGTCTGGAAACCGGGTGATTGGCTACTCCGCTGCTATTCGCCTGCTGGATAACGGTCGCTATGACAAACACCTTGCCGATGGAATGGAAATTCTGGCCTGCATCATGGAAGCGGTAGAAAGCAACTGGATCACGCTCAATATCGAAAAAGAGTTGATCCTCTGGCGCTGGTTACTGGCTGCCGTGTTCATCACTGAGGAGCTGGAGAAAAACGGAACTGTCGACGTTCCGAATGATACTGGCGGTGTTGATACTGCTGTTATCTATTCCAGCAAGCATGGCGCCATTAGCGTCTATCCGGGACCTGAACGCTTTGCACTCGCCAACCATATTGAGCTGGGGGCAATCGAGAAATATGGGCCAGAGGTTGGCCAGCAGCTGGCGCTGCGGATGTATCAGGACATGGTTATTGCTGACGAAGAATTTGGGTTCAGGTTATCAGCACTTGGCCGGGAGGGGCTTAACCTCCTCCATGACAGCTTTATCGAACACATCCAGATCGAAGGTGTGCCCGAAGCACCGATTATGCATTGAGGGGAATGATGATGAATAACTTGATCACTAACAAACCATCCATGACCAGCCTTGAGATCGCCGAGCTGGTAGAAAAACGCCACGACAACGTGAAACGCACGATTGAGACCCTGATTATGCGTGGCGTTATTACTTCTCCTCAAATTGAGGAAAAGCCTACTGCCGGGCGCCCCACAACAATTTACGTTTTTGAAAGTGAAGAAGGGAAGCGTGACAGCATCATTGTGGTCGCGCAACTCAGCCCCGAGTTTACCGCCAGACTGGTAGATCGCTGGAAAGAGCTGGAAGAAGAACGCTCCCGGCCAAAATCGCAGGCAGAGCTGATCGCTGAAATGGCCCTGCTGAATGTTGAGCAGGAACGACGCCTCTACCAGGTTGAAGAACAGGTGGAAACCGTAGTCGAAGCTGTCGAAAACATTAAGCGTGGAAATATGCGGGCCGGGTATGTCGGTTATCGCCAGGTGGTCGCAAAAAGCGGCATGACCGATGCCAAGTGTCGAAACCTTGTTAACGCATACCGTATCCCAACCGATACACACGAATTCATGACGCCTGATGGTTTACTGTCTCGCCGG
This sequence comes from Klebsiella sp. P1927, assembly GCF_018204675.1. NCBI lineage: Bacteria > Pseudomonadati > Pseudomonadota > Gammaproteobacteria > Enterobacterales > Enterobacteriaceae > Klebsiella > Klebsiella sp. P1927. The sequence continues at coordinate 2,757,627 of NZ_CP073377.1, forward strand.
GCGATCGTGGAGTTTGAACCTTTTATGAAAGCATTCCGCCAAATGATGGCAGAAGCCGAACCACGTGGGACCCGTTGGTATCACCCGAAAATGGGACTCTTTCAGGCTATCGGATGGGAGGAAAAACATTGTGAAAATTGAGTTTAATGATCAAGGGTCGGTTTCAGTTATCACGGTCACCAGCACCGTGTTTGAGTTCCGCCGGCACAACCGGGCGATTGATGTCGCGTTGTTCCTCACGCCTGAAATTACCAGCCAGAGCAGCGGTTTTTTCATTATGAAAACGATCTTAAGCGGGAAGACACATCACGCGCTGCGGGCCTATAAACATCTGATCCGGGAGGCTAAGCAATGAGAAACGGCCAGCATTATGCATACCCAAATCCAAGCAACGCAACGCCTGGTGGTATGACTTATCGTCAGTATCTTATCGCAAAAATTGCACCAGTTATGATCACGAACTTCTTCAGCAACGATGCTTGGACGGATTACGACGACCTCGCCAGAACTCTGATGATGGCTGTGGATGCCATCATCGAAGCTGAACAGGAGACAGCTGAATGACAATCTGCGAAAAACGGCTTAAAAGAATCGCCGGCGGTGAACCTTTCTTCCCGGGCGAGGTGGTTGCGATGGCTCTTGAGCTTCTGGCGAATTCTAAAGAAACATTGCGGCCGGAATACCCTGAAACACTCCCCTGCCCGGTCATTCTTGAACCCGGCTTCCGGTTTGGCAAAGGCGTTGGCACTCACCTGGTTCTGCGAGCACTTAACAACAGGGCTAAACGTTACGCTGAATTGGATGCCATGGGTCCAGAGGCCCGCGCAGAGCATGATGCCGCTATCGTTGAACTTCGGGAAAAACTGGGTTTTGGTACCCAAGCAAAAACAGCTGTGCAGGTGAAGCTTCCGGGACTGCCGCAGCTCGGATCTAACGCCGAATGGTATCAGGGATTTGCTGCTGGTGCAGGAAGCATGCGCGAAGCATGTGCGGCCGCTCTGATTTCTGCGGGTATTGAAATTATTGGGGAGACAATGTAATGGACTGGCCAACAGCATTTTGCATCGTCGGTTGTGCGTTTGCCATAGCCTGGCTGTTTCGGAGTTAGTGTCATGAATAGAGAATTTGAGATATGGATCAGACTGCGCTACGGCGGCCGCTATGACCTAACGCGAGACGGTCACGGCTACTACAGCCGGGAAGTAGTTAAGCGGATGTATGAAGTGTGGTGCCACTGCCGTGGCCTGGAAGTGGTGTGAGGTGAGTAATATGGTAGACATTGAAATGATTGACGAGGAAGAGGCGATGCGGATGATCCGAGTATCTTCACGCGTGACCATCCGGAAATACACCGAGCGCTATAATTTCCCCAAGCCGGTCCGGACCTACCCTAAACAGTATCTGCGCTCTGCTATTGTGGAGTGGATCTTAAACGGGGGAGTCAACCAGAAATCTTCCTGATATGCCAGAATATCTTTTCAGCATACAGATCGTAGGCGTCTTTCTGTTCGGCAATCCAGTCATGCTTGTTATAGACAGAAAGCACGCCACCAAGCTCATGCCCCAGCATTTTTTCGATGACGTGCGGGGCAACCCCCTCTTCGGATAGCCGGGTTGCCAAGGTGCGCCGGAAATCATGTGAAGTAAACTCACCAAACCCCAACGAGTCTTTGATTCTTCTCAGAAATTTATTTGCACCAGAAATAGTTATAGGGCTTTTCAGGTCCTCGCCCGGGAAAAGTATATCCCCATACGTCATTTCAGCTTTTTTCAGCAAATCATCTGCCGCGGAGAAAATTGGGCGCCTGATAATTTTGTTGGTTTTGCTTTTCTCTGCCGGAACAACCCATAACCCCTCCTCTCGGTCAAATTCACCCCTTATAGCCAGCCGAAGTTCGCTATTCCTGGCGCCGTACAGCATTAGCAATTGATGAAGCAATCGGTTAGAAGTTGACCCTCGACTTCTTTCTATAGCCATCCAAATTTTGGCAAGCTGGTTATAGCTGAGTGTGGTCTCTCCAATCACAGGTTTAACACCGATGTCTTTCGGCTGCAAAAGCATGAGCTCGGTTGTGCTAACGAACTGTCGCCGCGTACACCAACCAATGGCGGACCTGAGCTGTATCAATAAATGCCGGGCTCGGCGAGGATTGATTTTCTCCTCTTCGGTAAACCTCTCAACCCACAAGCGGACTGGGATATCCTCAACCGGAATACCGGGAAAAGCGTCACGCATGTGCTTTATAACCGTTGACTTATAAAGCGCTATCGTCTTAGCCCTTAACGTTACGTCAACGTAATTTTCCTTCCAGTAATCCAGGCAATCCTTTACCGTTGGCTTACTCTTGGATTTGTTGCCACCAGCCAGCGTTCGGGGGTCAATGCCTTTGTCTGCCGACTCCCTCAGGTCTGCAACGATATTGCGGGCATCGCGCAGCGTCAGCGCTGGGTAGCGTCCAAGCCCCATTCGGTTCTGCTTTCCTTCCCATCGGAACCTAAACTGAAAGCTGATCACGCCTTTGGGGGTTATGCGAACTCCAAGCCCGTCAGAATCCGTAATTTCAGCAGGCCCAGAATATGGTTTACCATAGATAGAGCGAAGCTTTGTGTCACTGATTGCCATGTTAGTTTTCTGTACTCATCACTTTGGTATTTTATGTACTTATTCTGTACTCAATATCGCATGAACGAACATAAACAACAATATCAAATCATGTACAACCATGCGCAACAATTGGCAGCACAACTAAAATAATAATAAAAAATCATATACATAAACATCTAACCGTATTCATTCTTGTCTGAACAATCTCAACCATGTGCAAAGCCCACACCTTGCCGAAGATTACGAAACGATGGTTCCTTTTCAGGCACTGCAGATGATTGGACACCAGGTCGATGCCGTCTGCCCGGATAAAGCCGCTGGCGACTATGTCATGACCGCAATCCATGACTTTGACGGCGCCCAGACTTATAGCGAAAAGCCGGGCCATCGCTTCACGCTGAACGCTGACTTCGCCGCAGTAAAGGCCGAGAACTACGATGCGCTAGTGATCCCCGGCGGCCGGGCGCCGGAGTATCTGCGCCTGAACGAGGAGGTTATTAAACTGGTACAGGCCTTCGACGCCGCGCGTAAACCTATCGCCGCCGTCTGCCATGGCCCACAGCTGCTGGCCGCCGCCGGTATTCTGCAGGGACGGACCTGCAGCGCCTATCCCGCCTGCGCTCCGGAAGTGCGCCTGAGCGGTGGGCACTATGCGGATATAGGTATCGACCAGGCGCATGTGGACGGTAACCTGGTTACCGCCCCCGCCTGGCCGGCTCATCCACAGTGGCTGGCGAAATTCGCCGCCCTGCTGGCGGAATAACCATACTGAGCCGGCGTTTTTATTGAGCCACCCGCTCCCCTGCGGGAATCTATGCCTCAGCGCGGTGTTTAGTCTCGGGTAAACGCGCTGTTGTATGTTATGCCGATGGCGGGGATGCGCCACGATTTACCGCTTATCTTCAGGGGCCGGTTAAAAAACCAGCCCCTGATAGATTTATCGCTGCCCTGACGGGCATCATCAATTCAGCAACGCGATCTGCTTGACCACTATTTCATTGATTTTATAGATTATTTCAGGAGTTACGCGTTCTTTGATATCGCGGTCAACAAATACCCGAATGCAATATTTGATGATTTGATACTGATTTAACTTATCACCACATTCAATTAACGGTTTTATTTCGTAGCGGTTCTTAAGATCTTTCACCAAAAGCTTAACTTCGGTTTTATCCAAGTCTTTAAAGGCGCAGTCGGAGACAATATCAACGGCAAATTCATGTGGTTTGAAATGAGGCTGTAATACAGAAGTCAATAACCCGGTGAGTTGACTCTTCCACGCCTTATTTTCCTTGTCAGCGATGTTAGCTTTATACACAGAGTGTTTGGCCTCATAGACCTTCGACCATGGGTGTCGGTTAATAATGTCATCAAGTATTTTTTTATTAACCGCCTCGGTATCGCTGATATCTATCCATTCACCAACCTTGTCATTCAAAAAATAATCATCACTGCACGCCAGATAAAAATCCTTCAGCGCGTCGATGAAGCTTTCATCGCTATGGTCAACGATACGGTCGGTAACGTCAGCGATAATGACATTTTGTGGATCCTTGCTTTGCATAATCTCACATAATGTGCTCAACATCGTCGCAAAGGCGCGGTTTGTTTTATGGTAATATACCTGCGAAAAAAGGCTGGAGCGCGCCCCAATAAACTCAGCGATCGAATCAATCCCACTCTCTTTGTAAGCAAGGTACAATTTTCCCTGTTCCTCGACCGGGACAATTGACATAAACAAGCGATTGTAATCGTAGATGCCACACTTGACGCCGGAGAAATAGCCATCTCTGAGCAAGTAATCCATCCGGTCGGCATCGATCGGACAGGAAGAGATGATCGAGGTCATTAACGGCAGGATATCTGTTGCCTTTCCATTAATTTCCTCAATGATCTGTTGGTCACCGTATCTTTTTTCGATAATTTTTAACACATTTTCGATATTTATTTCGTCATCGACCTTACCTTGTTTTCTCAGATCATGATAAATCATCAGGCTGAACAACAGCGAAAGATGTTCATGTTCAACTTTCTGTTCTGGCTTGCTTAATACATCAATGATTGAATGGTAGGCCGTGGGGAGAACATCGGAGAATTCGTGCTTACAAGGCATAAAACTCTCAAACTGGTGGGATACCGGCCCGTGCCCGATGTCATGCATCAGGGCAGCGAGTCTCAACTCCTGAATGTTGTGTTTTGGTATCTGATCGATATGACCAAACACATGGCCATCATCATATTTCTTTTGATACCGTATCGCATTCAGGCGTAAATTATTGAGTATTTCACTTGATAAATGCAGCACCCCGAGAGAGTGTTCGAAGCGGCTGTGCACCGCAGAGGGAAACACCTTATATAAAAAAGAGTTCTGTTTAATGTTGCGTAAGCGCTGGAACAGGGGGTGATTGATAAAGGCAATCTCGAGTGTCGTCAAACGAATAGTGCCGTGAATGGGATCAAGGATCTTACTGGTCAATTCATTTTCAAAATCCATATCTTAAATCCTTTCATACGTGCATTAAATATATTTAGCATATTGACTGTTTATTCAACAATAATCTTGCGCATTCAGGCAATAAGGTCAATCACTAATATTTAACGAGCAACGCGGCAGATCATTATTTCCTTATCTCTCCACAGCGTTGCGCTATATCGGCATCCACTGACATATCGATTGACTACGGATGAAAACAGCCCCGGTTTTCTTCGCTCAGATGCGCATTCCCCCGGAAACCTCAATGCGCTGGGCATTCACCCAGCGATGATCATCGGATAACAGCGAGGCGATCATCGGCCCGATATCCTCTGGCAGGCCAGGTCGGCCCAGCGCCGTCATGTTCGCTACCGCCTGAGCGACCTGCGGGTTATCCCGCACCACCCCGCCGCTGAAATCGGTGGCGATGGCGCCGGGCGCCACGCAGTTCACCGTGATCCCGCGACTGCCCAGCTCAAACGCCATATAGCGAGTCAGGGTTTCCACCGCGGATTTCATGATCGCATAGGGCGCCCGGTTCGCCATCACGATGCGGGTGAGGCCGGACGAGACATTCACTATTCGCCCGCCATCGGCCAGCAGCGGCAATAGTTTTTGGCTGAGGAAGAAAACGCTCTTCACGTGGATGCAATACAGCGCATCGAATTCCGCTTCCGTGGCGTTAAGAAATCCCATGCCGCTGGCGTTGCCGGCATTATTGACCAGATAATCAAATTTATCGGCGCCCAGCTCCGTCAGCGCGCCCTGAAAAGCGCTAACAAATGCGTCAAAGGTGTCGATTTCGCCGGCGCTGAAAGGCAACGCGATCGCCCGGGCGCCCAGTGCTTCAACCCGTGTAACCACCTCGTTCGCCTCGGCAAGACGCGTTTTGTAGGTCAGTACTACATTTACGCCGCGCTGTGCCAGCGCTTCGACGGTCGCGCGTCCCAGGCCGCGGCTGCCACCTGTCACCAGGGCGATTTTTGCGCTATTGTTCATGTTTTCTCCTTTTCTCTCTGCTGAAAACATGAGCGATTATAAGCCCCTGAATGCCGACGATAAGACCGCGTTGGGCGACAGGATAGTTTTGCCAGCTGGAACAATGTCATGGATAAACTGGATACTCTGACCTTGTTTGTGCGCATCGTCGAACGGGGCTCATTCAGTGCCGCCGCCGCGGATCTGGGGGTTTCCCGGCCAGTAGCGACCGCGGCTATTAAAGCGTTGGAGGTCAGTCTCGGGGCGCGGCTGCTACATCGTACGACCCGGCACGTACGGCCGACGGCAGAAGGCTCGCTGTATTATCAGCGCTGCGTGTCCATTCTGGCGGCCCTTGAGGAGGCCAACCGCAGCGCCGGGGGGAGCATCTCCGGCACCATTCGGGTAGACGTGGCGGGCAACCTGGCGCGGACCCTGCTGCTGCCCGCGCTGCCACAGTTTCTCGCCCGCTACCCGGACATTACGCTGCAGATCGGCGAAAGCGAGCGTGACGTCGATCTGGTTCGCGAGGGAGTCGACTGCGTCATTCGCGGCGGCCATCTCCCCGACAGCGAGATGATCTGCCGGCCGCTCGCCGGGTTGCAGGAGATCACCTGCGCCAGTCCGGCCTACCTCGCCCGGTACGGCACCCCGCATACGATTGAAGGACTGACGGGCCACGTGATGATCGGGTTTGTTTCATCGCGCACGCAACGTACCTTGCCGCTGAGCTTTACCCAGGATGGCCGTCAGAGCGAGGTCAGTTTGCCCTGTCGGTTGCTGACTTCCGATGCCGACGTCGGCGCCGAAGCGGCAAGGCTTGGCTTTGGCCTGTATCAGGCGCCCTTGCCCCGCCTTGAGGCCGATCTGGCGTCGGGCGCGTTAACGGAAGTGCTGGCCGATTTTCGCCCTGCGCCGCTGCCGCTCTCCCTGCTCTATCCCAGTAATCGGCAGCTCTCTGCCCGGGTACAGGTATTTATCGACTGGGTGACGGCGCTGATGAAGCCTCACCTGGCGCAGCAGGCATCCGGAAGGCTAAAATAACGTTTGCTATTATTCACGGCACGTGCGTTAATCGTTGAGTCGATTTACCAGACAAAAAGTTATTATCTGAGTACTTGTTCTCATCTCCAGGCGTTATCCCTGATACCACCTTCCTTTGAGCAGTCCCGTTAGTAGTTTGCTTTTTCTGTAAACAGGCCCTGTCAGATCCTTGTCGGCTCCTTAAAATGTCCGCCATCTGACCCAAAACCCGGCTTACCACCAACTAAAATCAGCCGCGTTAATTTTCCTGAAACGACCATTGTCTTTTCAACAGAACATCACCCATACAAGGTTTACATTATGATCGAACATATCCATTTTAGATGCCCATGCTGCCATGGCTCCCAGTACAGAACGTCCCAGTTTGACGTCACTGAAAAAAACCCTTTTGGTGCGAAATGCATTTTCTGCAAATCAGCCATGATGACATTAGATACCATCCGTCCTCATCACCTGGGCGTGCACTCCGCTGCCCAGGCACAGCAATAAGATGATGAAGCCGGTGAACGCGGGTGGGGAAATTTCCCCGGTGATTCGCCCGGGGGCAACATCTGTTCCCTCACCCGCAGCGATCGTCGGTGGCATGGCTTAGGCGGGTATCAGGCAACGCTTCTATCAGGGTAGTCACGTTCTCCCCGGCGCCAGTTTCCACATTAAAATAGTCCACCGCACGCAGAATAAGCCGCAAGCCCCTGCCGCCTTCCGCTAACGGATCGACATCAAAGTGCTCATCGTTACGCGCCAGCGCCAGGCGTTCGGCAGGAAAGATCTCTCCCGCATCGATAAAGCGCAGCGTCACGCGGTCATTGGCAGCGAAAATTTCCCGGGAGACTGCCGCTTTAAAGGCCACTGCGACGGAAGCATCCAACCGACATGTCACCGGCCAGAGGATCAACTGTCACCAGTCAGCTGCCCGTGACGATCGACTACCGCATTGACAACCGTCGCGGCAAACACGTGGGTGCTAACCAGCATACCGAGCCCGTCGCCGCGGCGCAGGCGGGGAGATGAAGATGGAGCCAATCGGTGCCGCGGTCAGTCGTGGATTTTCACCCCCAGACATCCGCGAACGAACTCAGGGTTGAAGTGTTTTACCGCTTCGCCAACATAGCCTAAATCCAGGGCGCTGATTTGCGCCATTTCGTTATCTGTTAATACGAAATCCCAGATAGCAAAATTTTCTTCAATGCGCTCCTGGCGGGTGGATTTAGGGATCACCGTGACGCCACGCTGCACGTTCCAGCGCAGAACAACCTGCGCAATGGTTTTCTGGTGCGCATCGGCGATCCCCCGAAGCAATGCATCTTGATACGGATTATGTCTGCCACCGCCTAACGGCGCCCACGCTTCAGGCTGAACGTGATAATGCTTCATGGCTTCCAGCGCCGCGGGCTGCGCGAAATAAGGATGCAGTTCAACCTGGTTCACCATTGGTTTAATTCTGACAGTTTCGCAGAAGTTAGCTAACACATGGGGGTAAAAATTGGAGACGCCGATCGCTTTCAGGGTACCGGCCTCATAGGCCTCTTCCAGCGCACGCCAGGCGCTGAAATAATCGCCCATCGCCTGATGTAGCAAATAAAGATCAAAGTATTCCAGGCCCGATTTTTTTAATGACGCGGCAATCCCGGCTTTCGCCATCCCGGTGTTGGCCATGTCCTGGACCCACAGTTTGGAGGTAATAAACAGCGCCTCGCGGGTACACAAACCTTCGGCGATGGCTTCGCGCACGGCCTCACCCACCGCATCTTCATTATCGTAGACGGCAGCGGTATCGATGAGGCGATAACCGGTGCGAATGGCGTTCAACACCGCCTGCTTACACTCCGCTTTATCGGTCACCTTGAAAACGCCGAAACCCAGCATCGGCATTTTGCGAGCGTTACTTAATACTGAATATTCCACGGTGAAGCTCCCCTCTTGTTAAAACACCATGGTAAGACAGGAACGCGGTCACGATTAGCCTGTCATTCCTGATTTGACTTATGCATTCAATTCATTAATCGCAGTGCGCTGAGATGATCTGATTTTGACAGAGAGCAGAAAAGTCCCCCCTGCCGCGCCCAGCAGTAACAGACCGCTCAGTGCAAAAGTGCTGTGCCATCCCAGACTATCAAACACCAGGCCGCCTACCGTTGACCCGAGGGCTATCGATAGCTGGATCACGGCGACCATCAGCCCGCCGCCCGTCTCCGCATCCTCGGGCAGCGTCCGCGCAATCCATGTCCACCAGCCGGTGGGCGCCGCCGTCGCCAGCAGGCCCCACAGGCTTAACAGTACGGCGACCGATCCCGTGTGGTGTCCGGCCAGCAGAAGCGTTCCGGCAATTGCGGCCATTAACAACGGGATAGCCACCAGCGTCGGATAAAATCGGGCATTCAGAACGGTCGTAATAAGCAGCGTGCCGATAAAACCGGCGATACCCATTGTCAGCAATATCAGGGACAGACCAGAAGGACTGACCTGGGTCACCGTCTCCAGAAACGGTCGCACATAGGTAAATAAGGTAAACTGTCCCATAAAGAACAGTCCGCAGGCCAGCAATCCCAGGGATAGCGTAGAAAGACGGAACAGACGCAGCACCGATCCCTGCCGCTGTGGTGCGCGCGGACTTTTCATCGACGGCAGGCTAATGCATTGCCAGACGAAGGCCAGCACCGCCAGCGGGACAAGATATAAAAAGGCGCCGCGCCAGCCGACGGTGGCCCCCAGGTAGCTGCCCAGCGGCGCTGCCACAACGGTGGCCAGCGCGTTGCCGCCGTTAAAGATGGCCAGTGCGCGGGGGACCTGGCGTTGCGGCACCAGCCGAATGGCCGTTGCCGCCGACATCGACCAGAAGCCGCCGATGACGATCCCAATGAGCGCTCTGCCCAGCATATAAACCGGGAAACTGGACGCCAGGGCAATAATCACCCCAGAGGCTGCCATCAACGCCGTGAGCCCCAGCAGCAGCCATTTACGGTCCAGCGATCCGGTAAGACGGGATATCGTCAGGCTGGTCAGTACCGCCAGCGCGCCAGAAAGCGCAATGCCCTGACCGGCTAATCCCTCGGTAATGTGTAAATCACCCGCGATGGGTGTCAACAGACTGACCGGCATAAATTCTGAGGCAATGAGCACAAATACGCAGAGCGTCATCGCCAGGACGCCGCTCCAGTGTGCCCGGGTGTGACCTAATGCAGACATTATTTCTCTCCGACAAGACAAAGCCGCCCGCAGGCGCGTGGCGGCTTTGGGGATGTCTCCGGCACAGGAGATCTATTTCAGGTTGGTTTTAAAAAATTGCGCGAACGTCGCAAAGGGAATTTTGCCCGCGACGTTGTCATAGAGATCGACGTGGTTTGCGCCTGGGACAATCACCAGCGCTTTCTCTTTACTGCCGATGGCCTTAAAGGCATCTTCGGCAAAATAGCGTGAATGGGCTTTTTCGCCGGTCACGATAAGCGTCGGAATAGTCACTTCGCTGGCGTAACTCAGCAGCGGCATATTCATAAACGACAGCGGCATCGTCGCATTCCAGGCCCCGGTTGAATTAACCGAACGCGGATGGAAACCACGCGGCATACGGTAATAATCGAAGAACTCTTTCAGGACCGGGTTGGGGTTGGCGGGCAAGGTTTCCGGCAAAATACGATCGGCAGCGCTGACGTTGCCCTTATCATCAACATAAATGTCATGCCCACCGGGGACGAAGGTGCCGTTTGCCGCATCTTTCCAGCGCTGCACGTTCAGATAGCGCAGTACGGCGCGACGATCGGCAGTGGTATAGCGGTCTTTGCCATCACCCACTCCATGCCCCATCGCGCGGCTCATGTCATACATTACGCTGGTCGCCACCGCTTTGACGCGTGTATCCATCGCCGCGTCGTTCAGGGCCATACCGCCCCAGCCACAAATGCCGAGCAAACCGATACGGTTGCGATCCACCTCTTTTTGCAGGCCCAGAAAGTCCACCGCGGCACTAAAATCCTCGGTATTGATATCCGGTGAGGCCACGTTGCGTGGGTAGCCACCGCTTTCGCCCGTATAGGATGGGTCAAACGCCAGGGTGACAAACCCCTGTTCGGCCAGCGTCTGGGCATACAGGCCGCTGGACTGCTCTTTTACCGCGCCGAAGGGACCGCTCACGGCAATAGCTGCCAGTTTGCGTTCACCGCGATCCTTCGGCAGGTAGAGATCGCCAACTAAGGTTATCCCGTAGCGGTTCTGGAAGGTCACCTTACGGTGATCCACTTTCGAACTCTCAGCAAAAGTTTTGTCCCATTTTTCAATCAGTGAAACAGGCGCATTCGGGTTAGTTGTCTCAGCAGAGCTCATCGTTGTGACTCCAGTTAATGAGGCGCAAAGCAGCATGGCGGGTATCGCGGCTGTCAGTTTTTTGGTGAAAACCGTCATCAAAATTCCCCTAAATAAACGTGATCAATGCAAGTCTTCAGTAGACAACGCTGCTGTGCTTTGTTGTCGTGCGCTTAGTGTAGCCAGCAGTAATGGTTCTGATTAGAGGCTGAAAAATGCTAAAATTAATACCATATTGTTCTAAATGGCATCTGGGTGACGAGGCAGGATAATGGCGAAACGGGAAAACTATAATGACCTTTATCTGTTTATGCAGGTGGTGCGGGAAGGCAGTTTTACCGCCGCAGCGCAACGACTTGGCCTGGCGCAGTCCGGTGTAAGCCGTGCGGTTCGTGAACTTGAAGAGCGGCTGGGCGTTCAGCTTCTGGTGCGTACCACCCGCCGGTTGTCGCTCACTCAGGCGGGTGAGCAGCTCTATCACAATGTCGAATCCGGTTTCGACGCCTTAGATATGGGACTCGCCACGCTGGCCCACTATCGTCAAACGCCCTCCGGTACGGTACGCATCAATGCCAGCCAGCATGCCATTGATAAAGTCCTGCTGCCGAAGCTGGCAGTATTTAAACAACGCTATCCCGATATCAGACTGGAACTGATCAGCGAAAGCCGGTTTGTCGATATTATTGCGCAGCGATTTGATGCGGGCGTACGTCTGGGCCCGGAAGTCGGAAGCGGCATGATTGCGGTACGCATTTCGCCCGATATGGAGATGGCGGTGGTGGGTACACCGGAACATTTTCGCCGCTACGGCTTTCCACAAACGCCCGCCGATTTAGTCGCCCACCCCTGCATCGCTTATCAGTTCGGCGACGGCAGCCTTTACGCCTGGGAACTTAATGTGGATGGCAAAAAAATCACCCACCCACCTCAGGGACAGTGGGCTTTCGCCGATAGCTATATGGAGGCCAAAGCGGCGAGGCTCGGTCTGGGGCTGGCCTATGTCCCGGAAGAGCTGATTACCGACGATCTAGCCCAGGGCACACTTATCCGGGTGCTCCAGCGTTATAGCCAGCGTCTGGAAGGTTCATTTCTCTATTACCCGCACCGCAATGTGTCGCCCGCGCTGAGAGCGGTCATTGATACATTGCGAATGTAGCTGAGGTTGCCTGCAGGCAGCAGGCAACCGGTAGCGGCCGGTGACAGCTTCTGTACTCGGACCTGTCATTTAATTCCGATCGATGCAAACAGTAATGCCAGACGGAAATGAATTTATATAAATATTAATTTTGTGAGTTATGTACTTCATTATAAAGTTTAGAAGCAGCACCTCTGCGTAACAAGCTAAAAAAGCAAATAATCGTAAAGATGAAGGGGTAAATAGCCAAAACCCATGCCAGTTTTTGATTTTTAATAATATTATTTATAGTATCACTCAACGAACCACTTGAAAAGTTCTCACAAATCCTGTCAACCGAGCGCACACTTATCCCCGCTTTTTCTGAGAAAACCGTTTTATCGAAATCTTCACTTTCACACTGTTTTTTATCGAGCTTCCACTCAGTCCAGTTCAGGGGAAGGTAATTATTGGTCCAGATCGAACTCTCAGCAATATGATCATTAATCCAAACCCATGACTTGTCGTCGCCTAATCGTACTAGTGCGGATGGCTTCAATGCCAGCAACATAAAATTTGATAATAGCAGCATAGTTAACACACAAGAGACAAATACACCAACATTAGCGATAAATAATGGTTTTATTGCCTTAAGCGTTGATATTTCAAACCATCCTTTCGCGGCTGTGACATGACGAATATCTATATTTTTCTTTTTCGTCCAGTTAATCAGTGACTTGATCTCTTCTTTATTTCTTGCGCCGACATTAAATAAAACATTAAAACGTTCAACATCATTTCTCTCATTGAAATATGCATTTATTTTACCGTCGTGAAACGTTTTCCCTCCCAGGCAGAACTCCCATAGCCGGTTCAATAAAGAATATGCGGATCCTGCCCGTTTCCAGATAAACACTCCTAATAAACCAAAAGTAACAAAAATTAACGCGATATTTATCAGTCCATCAAAATTCCATATCGAAGAAATTAAACTTTCCATCTAGCCCCTCTTAATCATCCCGCTAATCGTATGCTCAGCAATCACACCACAGCATCATTACAAAATAAATATTTTTTAACTGCAACTTTTCTTATCCAGCGCACAAGGTCATTGCCGATATCTTCTTATACGCAGGCCACAACTATACGTCACGCTCTTCTGCTACTTGAGCCTTACATTCCACCTCAGTGCTGCTACGCTATCTCTGAGAAAATGGCGAAGGAGATATAATGAAAGTCCTTAATATCCTGATCCGTCGATGCGTGCTGATTGCCCGCTTTGAAGAAACCGTTTCGTTTTATGAACATCTCATTTCGCAAAAGGCAAGGTTACGTTTTGACTATCCCGAATACGATCTCAAACTGGCGCAGGTGGGTTCCGTGCTTTTAATTGGCGGAACCGAGCAAAGCCTGGCTCCGTTTCGCGCCACCGAGGCCACTTTCCTGGTAAACGACATTACCGCCTGGGAGAAACATCTGCCTTCCACCGGGGCAACGATTATCAACCCGGTGAAGGCCGTGCCCACCGGCTGGAACATGCTGGTTCGGCATCCGGATGGCATGATTGCCGAATACGTTGAGCATCATGATAAAAACCCGGCGGATGAGATCTTCTGATGCTTCGCGACCAGATGGTAGAACCTGGCATCATTTGGCCATACTGCCAGAAAAGTGAGACTTTCTACTGTGGCGCGAGAAGGAGAGCAGGAGAAACTGGCGCGGCAAGACGCGCCAGCTCTGGGTTTATACGTGGTTACCTTGCGTTATCAGGCAACCAGTACCGGTTAGTGCTTCACGATATACATGGTACGGCTGTAGGCCACATCTTCCGGGTTGGTGATCGGGTAGCCTTTCAGCCACGGCTTAATCAATCGGCCGTTAGTGTACTGGTAGATCGGCGCGATCGGCGCTTTGACCATAATGATCTTTTCCGCCGCGTTGTAATCGTCGTTACGCGCTTTGGCCGAATTCTCTACCGCCGCCTGGGCGAGGATTTTGTCGTACGCCGGATCGTTAAAGCGCGAAATATTTCCGCTGTGGGTGGAGGTCAGCAGCGACAGGAAGGTGGACGGCTCGTTGTAGTCCCCCACCCACGAAGCGCGGATCACGTCGAAATTGCCGGTGTTACGGCTGTCGATATAGGTTTTCCACTCCTGGTTCTGCAGCTTCACTTCCACGCCGAGGTTTTTCTTCCACATCGACGCCACCGCGATGGCAATCTTCTGGTGGTTCTCAGAGGTGTTATACAGCAGCGTCAGCTTCAGCGGACGATTCGGGCCATAGCCCGCGGCAGCCAGCAGGGCTTTCGCCTGGGCATTAAGCTCAGCCTGACTCATGCTCTCAAACTGTGACGGCTGGGGGGTGAAGCCCGCCGTCACGTCCGGCGTGAAGCGCCAGGCCGGTTTTTCCCCGGTCCCCAGTACTTTCTCCGCCATCACCCGGCGATCGATGGTCATGCTCAGCGCCAGGCGTACCCGCTCATCCGCCGTCGGCCCCTTTTGGGTATTGAAAGCGTAATAGTAGGTACCCAGCTGCGGCGGGGTATACACCTGCCCCGGAATATCCTTCAGCAGTTTCTGGTACATATTTTTCGGGAAAGACTCGGTGATATCGATATCCCCTGCAAGATAGCGCTTGGTGGCGGCGGACTCCTGGTTAATCGGCACAAAGGTGACCTGCTGGATCACCGTTTTGGCGTTATCCCAGTAGTGCGTGTTCGGCACCACCACCAGCTTCTCATTGACCACACGGTCTTTCAGAACATAGGCGCCGTTGCCCACCAGGCTGCCGGGCCGCGTCCAGTTCGCCCCGCTCTCGACATTCGCCTTTTGCACCGGATAGAAGGCAAAGCTGGCGGTCAGGTTGCTGAACCACGGCAGTGGTTTATCCAGCTGCACCCGCAGGGTGTGGGCGTCGACGGCGGTGACTCCCAGGGTCTCCGGCGCGGCTTTGCCGTCAATAATGTTCTGCGCGTTAGCGATCCCCGCCAGCGCCGCGAACCAGGCGAACGGCGAAGTGGTTTTCGGATCCACCAGACGCTGCCAGCTATAGACGAAATCTTCGGCAGTAACCGGCGTGCCGTCGGACCAGCGGGCATTATCACGCAGGGTAAAGGTCCAGACGCGGTTATCGTTGCTCTGCCAGCGGGTCGCTACGCCTGGAACCAGGTTGCCTTTCGCATCCTGATTGACTAAACCTTCAAACAGATCGCGGATCACCTGGATTTCCGGCAGGCCCACCGCTTTGGCGGGATCTAACGAGGCGGGTTCATCTTTGATATGGCGCACTAACAGCTGTTTTTCCGCCAGTACCGTGCCCGGCGGTACGTCAGCCGCCCAGGCCAGAGAAGATACGCTGGCTAACCACAGCGCGCCGCATGTCAAAGCGACAGGATACTTCATAAGATCCCCTTTAAAATGAAAAAAATACCGCCAACAGAGCGATAATTATTTGTTTCATCACCTGAAATTGCAAACGACATATGATAGAAAATTGATGTGCCGTCGGATTTCACGCCTCAGGGAATGGGTTTGATCCCGATACGCTTTTCGCCAACACTAAATAATAACGACACACAGGAAGCCCTATGTCTATTTCACGTCCTCGCCCGCAGCGCGGCGACTTTCCGCCGGGAACCCGGCAGTATGGCAGCTCGGAACTGGGCGCGCCGCTGCTGTGGTTTCCTGCGCCGCAGGCCGACAGCCGTAGCGGGCTGATTATTGCCGGTACCCACGGTGATGAGAATTCGTCGATTGTGACCCTCTCCTGCGCCCTGCGCACCCTGAAACCCGAGCTGCGCCGCCACCACGTGGTGCTGACGGTCAATCCTGACGGCTGTCAGCTCGGGCTGCGCGCCAATGCCCGCGGCGTTGACCTCAACCGTAACTTTCCGGCAGCCAACTGGAAGCAAGGGGAAACGGTTTACCGCTGGAATAGCGCGGCGGCGGAGCGCGACGTGGTGCTGTTGACCGGCGAGCAGCCGGGTTCGGAACGGGAGACCGAGGCCCTGTGTCAGTTGATCCATCAGATTCATCCGGCGTGGGTGGTCTCCTTTCACGATCCGCTGGCCTGCATCGAAGATCCGGGCCACAGCCCGCTGGGTCGCTGGCTGGCCGACGCCTTCTCCCTGCCGCTGGTGGGCAGCGTGGGCTACGACACGCCGGGCTCCTTTGGCAGCTGGTGCGCCGATATCGGACTCCCCTGCATCACCGCCGAGTTCCCGCCGGTCTCCGCCGACGAGGCAACGGAGCGTTACCTGCCGGCGATGACCGATCTGCTGCGCTGGCAGGCTTAAAGATGAAGCACGCCGGTGCTGAACCGCAGCGCCGGCTCAACGTCCACCGCCAGCCATGTCGGGCCGTCGAGGTCAGCGAAGCGCGCCAGCGGCGCCAGAGGGAGCGCGGCGGCGATCCCGCGCGAGGTGCAGAGCATACAGCCCAGCATCCGTTCAAATTCCTGCCGTTCCGCCTCCCCGGCCAGAGCCAGCGCTTCGGTCAGGCCGCCCGTTTTATCCAGTTTGATATTGATCATCTCATAGCGCCCGCGCAGCCGCGGCAGGCTCTCCCGGGTGTGGCAGCTCTCGTCGGCGCAAATCGGCAGCGGATGAACGAAGTTTTCCAGCGCCGAGTCGTCGTCGGCGGGGAGCGGCTGCTCAAGCATCGCCACACCGAGGTCCGCCAGCAGCTGACAGCGCGCCGCCAGCCCCTCGCTGTGCCAGGACTCATTGGCGTCAACAATCAGCGTAGCCTCCGGCGCCGCCTGGCGGATAGCGATTAGCCGCTCACTGATCAGTCGATCGTCGAGCTTCACCTTCAACAGCTGGGCCCCTGCCTGCCACAGCGCCGCGGCGCTGGCCGCCATCTGATCCGGCGTGCCAATGACCACCGTCTGGGCGGTAATCACCCGGTCAGGCAACGCCACGCCCAACAGCTGGGCCAAGGTTTTGCCTTCGCGCCGGGCCTGCAGATCCCATAGCGCGCAGTCAATGGCATTGCGGGCGGCGCCTGCCGGCAGCAGCCGCTGCAGCTGTTCGCGGGTAAGCCCCGCCTCCAGTTGCTCGCCGATCGCCATCACCTGGGCCATGACCGAGGCGATGCTCTCGCCATAGCGGGGATAGGGTGTGCATTCGCCTACCCCTTTCACGCCGTCCTCTTCCAGTTCCACTACCACCACTTTTGCCTCGCTGCGGCTACCGCGGGCGATCACAAAAGGGGTATGGAGCGGCCAGGCTTCCTCATACACTCGCACGTTACGCATTCCCTTGTCCTCTCTGGTAAATGTTAAATAGGGTTTGCCGTGTAGCTGGCGGATGTCATACACTACTCGCGACGTTAACTATATGTAAACAGGAAGATAACCATGTCACAAACCGTGCATTTCCAGGGCAACCCCGTTTCTGTTCAGGGCACCATTCCGCAGGCAGGCGCTAAAGCGCAGCCGTTTACGCTGGTCGCCAAAGATCTCTCTGACGTCGCGCTGAGCCAGTACGCCGGCAAACGTAAAGTACTGAATATTTTCCCGAGCATTGATACCGGCGTGTGTGCCGCATCAGTGCGTAAATTCAACCAGCTGGCCGCTGAACTGGACAACACCGTAGTGCTGTGCATTTCCGCTGACCTGCCGTTCGCCCAGTCCCGCTTCTGCGGCGCGGAAGGCCTGAGCAATGTGGTCACCCTGTCCACGCTGCGCGGCGCGTCCTTCCTCGCTGACTACGGCGTCGCCATCGCCACCGGTCCGCTGGCTGGCCTGGCTGCCCGTGCGGTGGTCGTTATCGATGAAAACGATCAGGTCGTCTACAGCCAGCTGGTGAACGAAATCACCGAAGAGCCGGACTACGACGCCGCGCTGGCCGCCCTGAAAGCCTGATAACAGATTGCCCGGGCGCATCGCGCTCGCGGACATTCGATCTGCCCAGCCCTCGCTCTGCGAGGGCTTTTTATTGCCGCGGCGCATAGCGGGAGATAGCCCGCGCCATCGCCGGGCCGGTCAGCAAAATGGTAAACAGCCGCAGCGTCTGTAGCGCCATAATAAACGACATGTCCGCCCGGGTGCCGGCGGCGATAATCGCCACCGTGTCCAGGCCGCCGGGGCTGGTGGCCAGATAGGCGGTCATAAAGTCCATCTGCAGAATGTGGGTCAGGGCAAGGGCCATCAGGGCGCACATCAGGATCAGTCCGATGATGGAGGCGATAATCTGCGGCAGCGTCTTGAGGGCCAGCAGAAAAATGGCTTTATTAAACTGGAGCCCCACCGTCCAGCCCAGCACCGCATAGGCCATCGCCAGCAGCCACTCCGGCAGCTCCAGCATCAGCCAGCCGCCGCCCTGGGCCAGGGCGCCAAGCAGCATCGGCAGCAGCATGGCCCCGGAGGGGATGCGCAGCCGCATGCCCAGCCAACAGGCCACCGCCGTCAGCAGCAGCGTGAAAGGGAAATTCAGGGTCAACGATGGAAACCAGACAATATCCTGAGTCATTTCCTGTGCTTCATTGCCCAGGGCATAGCGCACCACCAGCGCCGCCGCGCCGACGACAAACAGCACCCGCAGATACTGCATGAGCGCCACCAGCCGCACATCGGCCCCGTACTCCTGGGCCATCACCACCATTGCCGACGCGCCGCCGGGAGAGCTTCCCCAGGCGCCAGTGGCGCCCGGCAGCGCGCTGTAGCGGACCAGCAGCCAGCCGGTAAGGCCGCTTATCGCCAGGGTGGTCAACAGGATCGCCAGCACCAGCGCCCAGTTGTTGAACAGCACGCCAAAAACAGAGGGATTAATCGCCCGGGCGATCATGCAGCCGACAATGGCCTGCGCCACCAGATAACAGGGGCGAGGGATGCTCAGCTTCACCCCGCGCAGGCTCAAAATGAGACCGGCGATCAGCGGCCCCAGCAGCAGCGCTGCCGGCAGGTGTATTCGTAACAGCAGCGAGGAAAAGAGAACAGAGAGCAGCAGCAATATCAGCCAGTGCCCGATCGCGCGACGCGACGCCAAGATGCACCACCCCGGAAAAAGGATTAAAAAACCAGTATATACAGGTTTGGCCCGCTTTGCAGGCCGGGATGCCGGCGACGTGGGTCGCCGGCCTGGCGGGATTATTCGTCGCCCTTTTTCTGACTCAGACCATATTCACGCAGCTTATTGGCGATGGCGGTATGCGACACCCCCAGCCGCTTCGCCAGCTTACGGGTGCTGGGGTAGCTGCGATAGAGCTGGGTCAGCACCGAGCGCTCAAAGCGGCGGGTGATGTCGTCCAGCGACCCTTCCATGGCCTCCTCGCCCACCGGCAGCGAGGCGACGTCATGGTCCGGCAGCAGAATGTCCTGTGGACGCAGCTCAAATCCTTCCAGCTGGGTCAGTGCGCGATAGACGGCATTCTTCAGCTGGCGGACGTTGCCGGGCCAGCTGTAGCGGGTAAGCACCGTACTGAGATCGGCAGAGAGCTTCGGCCGCGGGATCCCCTGCTCGTCGGCAAAGCGGGCCACGAACAGCTCCGTCAGCGGCATGATGTCCTGCGGGCAATCGCGCAGCGGCGGCAGATACAGCGTCAGGACGTTGAGGCGATAGTAGAGATCTTCGCGGAAAAGCCCTTTCTGCACCAGCTCGATCAGGTTTTTCTGCGTCGCGCAGATCACCCGCACATCGACGTGCACTTCATGATCCTCGCCAACGCGGCGGAAGGTGCCGTCGTTGAGAAAGCGCAGCAGCTTGGTCTGCATGCGCGGCGACATCTCGCCAATTTCATCCAGCAGCACCGAGCCGCCGTTGGCTTGCTCGAAGAAGCCCTTCTTGCCCTGCAGCGCGTCGCCAAACAGCTCGCTCTCGACCGCGTCCTCGGGAATGGAGCCACAGTTGAGCGCCAGATAGGGTTTGCCCGCCCGCGGACTGGCCAGATGGCAGGCATGGGCCAGCAGATCTTTACCGGTGCCGGTGTCGCCGACAATCAGCAGCGGCGCGCTGAGCATCGCCAGCTTGCGCGCTTGCTCCACCACGTGGCGCATTTTCGGCCCCACCGCGAGGATCTGACTGAAAGCGCTGGTATCCTGGCTGGTCATGGTCTGCAGCTGGCGTCCCATGCGCACGGTTGAGCGCAACATCGCCACGGCGCCGGTCAGCACTCGCTCGTTATGCTCTCCTTCCAGATAGACCGGAGTCACTTCCAGCAGGTAGTTCTGCCCATTCACCACCACATGCTCCGCATGCGTCTCCTGCGGGCTGCTCTCCAGCCAGCGCTGAACGTTAAAATCGGCGATCAGCTGGGCCACCGGGTGGTTACGCAGCTTCGCCTGGCTTTGGCCAAACAGCAGGCAGCTGGCGGGGTTCGCCAGTTCCACCCGACCTTTGGTATCCAGCGACAGCACCGGCTCCGGCATCGCTACCAGCAGCGCGCTGAGCGCCAGGTGTTCACGTTCAGACGGCATCCAGGGCACGGTGCGCACGTCCGTCACGCCGGCGATACGGCGGATCTCAGCCATCAGGCTGCTGAACGTGGCGAATTCCAGTTCGGCGAAATTGAGGTAAATTCGGCCAATAGGGTCAATATCGATACCGCGCAGGTCAATACCACGCAGCACCAGCAAATCGAGCAATTCACGAGTCAGACCGAGACGGTCTTCACAAAAGACTTCAAGACGCATGGGAGTGTTCACCCTAAAAGTGCCAATGACGGGAGAATAATAGGCCAGGAATGGGTTTTCGGGAAGCTAACTGTCAACAATTATTGACAGTGTGGCGGAAAAATGGGCGCTGTGGCGTAAAGTCAGACGGTCAGTGGTTAAATCACCGGCCAGGCGGCCGGTGAGTCTTGGGTCAGGCGTGGAAAGCAGGCAGCCACTGACGGTTCTCAGCGATCACCTCATCCAACGCCAGTTCGAGCTTCTCGCCGCTGACGATCAGCGGATTCAGCATCAGAGCACGCCATGCGGTATGGCGGTTGCCGGTGAGCGCGGCCTCGATAGTCAGCCGTTCAAATGATTTCATCAGCTGCAGCAAACGCAGGGTATCTTCCGGGAACGGCGCCACATTGAGAGGTAGCGGACCAGAAGCGGTAATCAGCGAGCTGACCTCTACCGCGCAGTCATCCGGCAGGCCATTGATGGCGCCGTTATTACGCGTGTTGACGTGCATGATAATCCGCTTGTCGTTGTAGATGGCATTCATCAGCTCGCAGGCCGCCTCGGAATAGTACTGGCCGCCGCGCCCTTCCAGCGCCTTCGGTTTGACTGCCAGGTGCGGGTCGCGGTACTGGTCAAACAAGATTTTTTCCAGCTGCTTAACCACTTCCCCGCGGGTTCCTTCGCCGCCCGCCTCCGCCAGCTCCTGGCGCAGCAGATCGTCTTTCATGTAGTAATAACGCAGATAGGCGCAGGGGATCATGCCTAAGCCCTGCAGCAGATGCGACGGCCAACGGAACGGCGGAATGTTGCGCGGCACCAGCGGATCCCGACCGGCGTTGATCTCGGCTATCACCTCCGGCAGCCATTCTTTACCTTTGTGCAGGATCTGGCGCACGAAGATAAAGTGGTTCAGGCCGGCGACCTGCATCACCACCTCTTTTTCGTCAGCGCATTGCAGCAGAGTGGTTATCCCTTTTTGCATAATCACCGGCACGTTACACAGGCCGACGGCTTTGATGCGGCTGTGGCGCAGGATCGCTTCGGTCACCATCCCCGACGGGTTGGTAAAGTTCAGCAGCCAGGCGTCGGGACACAGTCGCTCCATATCGGCAGCGATCTCCAGGGCGATGGGAATGGTGCGACAGGCGTTGGCGAAGCCGCCGAGGCCATTGGTCTCCTGGCCGATCAAGCCATACTTGAGGGAGATACGTTCATCGCTGATCCGGGCGTCAAGGCAGCCGGCGCGAAACTGCGAGCAGACGAAATCGGCATCGCGCAGCGCGCTTTCCCGGTCAAGGGTGGCCACCACTTCAATAGTCAGCCCGGCTTTGGCGATCATTCGCCGCGCCAGTCCGGCGATAATCTCGACTTTCTCTTTGCCCTCTTCAATGTCCACCAGCCATAGCGAAGCGACTGGCATTTCATGATAGCGGTTGAGCAAACCTTCAATCAGTTCCGGGGTGTAGCTGGAGCCACCGCCAATCACCACAATTTTGAGTCCTGACATGGTATACCTCGGTTTAGTTACGATATAACTATTTAAAACCGGCAAAACTGGCCTAACAAACGAATTAAATCGGCCTATGCATGAACTCAATTAATGCATAAGGGAGACAATCTGCGCTTGAGCAACAAAGCATCCTTGCGCTGCTGCAGACCTTTGAGGTGACCGCCCGCCACCTGAGCTTTACCCTTGCCGCGCATGAAATGAACCTTACCCAGGGAGCGGTCAGCCATCGGATCCGCAGGCTGGAGATGCACATCGGGTTTCGCCTGTTTATCCGCATGACGCGTAAACTGGCGCTGACAGAGGAAGGTAAGCGGCTGCTGGCGACGTTAAGCCATTCGCTGCGGGCGATTAACGATGAAATTGAGGATATTCGCGATCAGGATCTGCGCGGCACGCTGCATATTGGTATTGCGCCGACGCTGGCCCATCTGTGGCTAATGCCGCGTCTGCCGCGCTTTCAGACGCAATGGCCGGGACTGAATCTGCAGTTTCGCGTGCGCGCCGGGGTGATGGATTTTAACGAGGAGCGGGTGGATCTGGCAATTTACTACGGCGCCACGCGCTATCCCGATCTTTATCAACAGCGGCTGATGGCGGAAAGTTTGCTCCCGGTCTGCTCCCCGCGTTATCGCCAGCAGTATCGTCCGCTGAGCGGCGGCGACCCGGCGGCGCTCGTCTGGATCCATGCGTGCGAATCCACCGACGTACAGGATCAATTTGCGGAATGGCGCCTGTGGTGCCAGCACAGCGGACAGGCGTTACCTTTTGACGGCCGGTATTACGCGGTGAATAACCACTCGCTGGCCATCGAGATGGCGCTCAATGGACTCGGCGTGGTGATGGGGCGTAAAACGCTGATCCAGCCGCTGCTCGACGCCGGCAGGCTGGTGGCCTTGTCTGAAAATGAAGCGCCCTCGCCCTTTGGCTATGACCTGATTTGTCCGCAGGAGAACCGTTCCCGCCCGCGCTTTCGCGCCTTCAGCGAGTGGCTGGCGGCGGAATGCGCCTAATCGAATATTGCCAGGGTGCACGTACCAGAGCTTGACGTCGAAGGCCGGGCAAGGCGAAGCCGCCGCCCGGCGATGTCTCTGAGCGGAGGTTACTTCTCCGGGTGGGTTTTGCTTTTCTGCAGGGTCTCTTTCAACTGCCCAATCAGCTCGCGACGAAAATCGCCGAGTCGCGGTTTATCATCGGCGATCCACGGCAGCGGGCGGCACAGCTCCATCGCCTTGATCCCGAGACGGGCGGTCAGCAGGCCGGCGCCAATGCCCTGCGCGGCGCGCGCCGACAGCCGGGCCGCCAGATCCTGCGACATCCAGTCCATGCCCACCTCGCGCACCAGTTCGCTGGCGCCAGCGAAAGCGATATTGAGCAACACCAGGCGAAACAGTCGCAGACGGCTGTAATACCCGAGCTCAATGCCGTACAACGTGGCAATTCGGTTGATCAGCCGCAGGTTCCGCCAGGCGATAAACGCCATATCCACCAGCGCCAGCGGGCTGACGGCAATCATCAGCGTCGACTCCGCCGCCGAACGGCTGATTTCCCGCCGCGCCTGGGCATCGAGCACCGGCTGCACCAGCTGCGCATAAAGGCTCACCACTTCACGGTCGCTTTGCGTTTCGTGGATCGCGGCATACCAGCGCTGCAGCGCCGGATGCGACTGATCCAGCCCGGCCTGCTGCGCCAGCTTCTCACAAAACGCTTTCGCTTTACCGACCGCGTGACTGTGCAGCATATCGCGCGCTTCATCGCGTTCGTGGGCGCGCTGGCGCAGTCGCCACAGACGGCGCCACTCGGTGGCCAGCGAACCGACGCCGGCTCCGACGATCAGCGCCCCGGCGACGCAGCCGCCCAGCGCAATCCAGTCCTGGGTCTGCCAGGCGTTAGCCGTCCACTGCACGCCTTGCGCCACGACGCTGACGCCGAAGATCGCCAGTCCGGCGCTGACCATCCGCCGCCACAGGCTGCGTTTGGGTCGCAGGACCGACTCCACCACCGCTTCCGCCGCCCCCTCTTCCTCTTCGCCGGTCACCAGCCGCGCTGGCGCGAAGTTGTCCGCCTCCAGGGTGTCGAAGGCGCGAGCGCCTTTCAGCGGCGGAATTTTCTCCGCTTGCAGCGGCCCATCAAAATCAATCCGCGGTTTTAACGGTTCGCTCATCGCAGTTTATCTCCAATCAAAAATTCCAGCGCCGCGTCGAGACGAATGTGCGGCAAAGGCCGATCGACATCCATGACCTGCGGACGAAAGTTTTCAAACTGAAATCCCTGCTGCTGCCAGAAGGCCTGGCCCGGCAGGCGCGCCGGCACCTCACCGGGATAGATGGTCAACGGCTGGCCGTCGCTCAGGCGATTGCCGCGCAGGGCGGGAATTTTCTCGCCATTCACCTCAATCAGCCCGCTCTGGGTCGCCTGAATGGACGCCAGCCCCAGGCAATCCATACTGATCCCTTCAAAGGCGGCGTTCTGCCACGCGTCCTGAATCAGTTGCTGCAGGAGCGACACCATATTGCTGTGCTGATCGATCGTGACGTGATCGGCTTTGGTAGCGGCAAACAGCAGCTTGTCGATAACCGGCGAAAACAACCGGCGGAACAAGGTGCGCTGCCCGTAATGGAAACTTTGCATCAGCTGGGTCAGCGCCAGGCGCATATCGTTAAACGCCTGCGGCCCGCTGTTGAGCGGCTGCAGACAGTCCACCAGCACAATCTGCCGGTCGAAGCGCAGGAAGTGCTCTTTGTAGAACCCCTTCACCACCCTTTCGCAATAGTATTTGTAGCGTTCGCGCAGCATGCCGGCGTTGCTGTGTTTATCGGCCTGCGCCAGCTTGGCTTCGCCGACGGCGTCGACGTCGGGCCACGGGAAAAACTGCAGCGCCGGCGCGCCCGCCATTTCTCCGGGCAGGACAAAGCGCCCGGGTTGGATAAAGTGCAGCCCTTCACGCTTACAGGCGTGGAGATAGTCCGTCCAGGCGGCAGCGATATCCGCCAGCCGAGCCTCGTCGGCAGGGGCTAGCGGATCCAGCCCGGCGCACAGCTGCCGCCAGCGGGCCGACCACTCCGCACGCTGTCCCTGCAGGAGCCCGGTCATCTGTCGTGACCAGCTCAGATAATCCTGCGCCAGCATCGGCAGGTCGAGCAGCCACTCCCCCGGATAGTCGACGATCTCCAGATACAGCGTGGAGGTATCTTTAAAATGGCGCAGCAGGGAGTCATTCGAACGGTAGCGCAGCGCGAGACGGATCTCGCTCACCCCGCGCGTCGGGGTTGGCCACATGGGGGGCTGGCCGTACAGCTGGGCCAGCCCTTCGTCGTAGGTGAATCGGGGAATGCCAAAGTCCCGCTGCGGCACGCGCTTGACGCCGAGCAGCCGCTCTTCGCGTGCGGCGCTCAGCAGCGGCAGGCGGGCGCCGGTGTGGATATTCAACAGCTGGTTGACCAGCGCGGTGATAAACGCCGTTTTACCGCTCCGGCTCAGGCCGGTCACCGCCAGACGTAAATGCCGGTCAACCCCGCGGTTGACCAGCGCATTCAATTCAGTTTTCAGTCGCTTCATCGCCAGTCCGTTATGCCCTGAAGGTATGTCTCGTCATCATAAGCTATCTGCCGGGGATAAGCAGGACAACGTTAATCCTTTTGCGCCTTCCCCACGGCGGCATTATTTCATCCCGCGCGTGACGCGGTTGGCCAGCCGGCTGAGCAGCGGCTCCAGCGCCACCGCCAGCAGCATTTTCAGCGGCCGACGCGCGACCGATTTAACCGCCCAGCCGGCAACGCCCGCCGGGCCATAACGCAGCGCGGTCAGCAGCGCCAGCTTACCGACGATTTTCAGACCGGGCTTCACCTGCTGCCCGGCGCGTTGCCATTTGCTATTCATGCGTTGCCTCATTCGTTAGAAACAGGGTTTACAGCTGGCGAAAGCGGCTGCGCAGCGTAAAGGTGTCGGAGGTCACATACCGCTCCATTTCACGCAGACGCTGTTCACCGGAGGCCAGTTCGGCATCCACGGCGGCCAGCAGATCGCCATTGCTCGGCGCTTTATGACCGTAAAGCTCGCTGTCCGGTATCGGATCCAGAGCAAAAGTCAAAATGATGTAGGCCACCAGGACAAAGAAAAAGAGGCCGAAAATCATCGCCAGCACGGTAATCAGGCGCACCAGCTTCACCGGGACATCAAGATGCTGAGCAATACCCGCGCAGACGCCCTTCACCATCCCGCGCTGCGGGATACGCCACAGTTTTTTATTCAGATCCAGTCCGGCCATTATTTGTCCCTCCAGTTCGGATGTTCGGCATCCAGGATCGCTTCCAGCGCCTGAATGCGTTCGCGCATCCGCTTCGCGTCATCGGTCAACTGCAGCAGCCGTTGCTGCTCATTTTGCGTCAGACTGCCGTTGGCGCCGCGATTGTTGTAGTGCAGCCACAGCCAGACCGGCAGAACAAACAGCACAAACAGCGTCAGCGGAATGGCGAGAAAAAGCATGCTCATGTGTACTCCTTACAGGGGGTGAGCCGCGGCGCAACGCCGCGCCGCGCAATCATACTTACTGGTTGGACTGATTCATTTTGGCTTTCAACGCCGCCAGCTGCTCGCTGATTTCATCGTCCGCTTTCAGTTCGGCAAACTGCTGATCCAGCGTCTGCTGCTTGCCAAAGCGGTGGCTCTCCGCTTCCGCTTCCATCTGATCGATGCGACGCTCAAAGGATTCAAAGCGCGCCATCGCCTCATCCAGTTTACCGCTGTCCAGCTGGCGACGCACATCGCGGGACGAACTCGCCGCCTGATGGCGCAGCGCCAGCGCCTGCTGACGGGCGCGGGTTTCGCTGAGTTTGTTCTCCAGCTCGCCAATCTCTTTTTTCATCCGCGCCAGGGTTTCATCCACCAGCTGCACTTCATGATCCAGCTGAGCGATAAGGTCGGTCAGCTTTTGTTTTTCGATCAGCGCCGCCCGGGCCAGATCTTCTTTCTCTTTGCGCAGGGCCAGCTCGGCTTTTTCCTGCCATTCCGCCTGCTGGGCGACCGCCTGCTCAATACGACGGGACAGCTGTTTCTTTTCCGCCAGCGCGCGGGCCGATGTCGAACGCACCTCAACCAGCGTGTCTTCCATCTCCTGGATCATCAGACGCACCAGCTTTTGCGGGTCCTCCGCTTTCTCCAGCAGGGAGTTGATGTTGGCGTTCACGATGTCGGCAAAACGAGAAAAAATACCCATAATTTCAATCCTCATAGTTCTGGTTTCAGGCATTCACCTGTGGCTTAGCTAATACAAATGGCGTGCCAACTTTTTATCTTATTGATTTTAAACAGGGTGGTTGCGAAACGTGCTGGGCATTGCTACAGTCACCTGGTTAATTACACTACTTAATGGCGAAATTCATCATGGCGCAGTACAAGGATAATCTGCTGGGCGAGGCCAACAGCTTTCTCGAGGTGCTGGAACAGGTTTCCCGGCTGGCCCCGCTGGATAAACCGGTGCTGGTCATCGGCGAGCGCGGCACCGGGAAAGAGCTTATCGCTAACCGTCTCCACTACCTCTCCAGCCGCTGGCAGGGGCCGTTTATCTCGTTGAACTGCGCGGCGCTGAACGATAATCTGCTCGACTCGGAGCTGTTCGGCCACGAAGCCGGGGCTTTCACCGGGGCCAGCAAGCGCCATCCCGGGCGCTTCGAGCGCGCCGACGGCGGGACGCTGTTTCTCGATGAGCTGGCGACAGCCCCAATGCTGGTGCAGGAGAAGCTGTTAAGAGTGATTGAATATGGCGAGCTGGAGCGCGTGGGCGGCAGCCAGCCGCTGCAGGTTAACGTCCGGCTGGTGTGCGCCACCAACGCTGACCTGCCGCAGATGGTCGAGGAAGGTCATTTTCGCGCCGACCTGCTCGACCGCCTGGCCTTCGACGTGGTACAGCTCCCCCCGCTGCGCGACCGGCAGAGCGACATCATGTTGCTCGCCAACCAGTTTGCCATCCAGATGTGCCGCGAACTCGGTCTGCCGCTGTTTCCCGGCTTTAGCGAACGAGCGACCGCGACGCTGCTCGGCTACCGCTGGCCGGGGAATATTCGCGAACTGAAGAACGTGGTTGAGCGCTCGGTGTATCGCCACGGCGACAGCGAACATGAGCTGGACGCGATTATTATTAATCCTTTTCGTCAGTCCCCCGGCTCTCCGCCGGAAGCCGCGCCCGGCGATGAGCTGCCCGCGCTACCGCTGGATCTGCGCGATTTCCAGCTCCAGCAGGAAAAACGCCTGCTGCAGCGGAGTCTGGAGCAGGCGAAGTATCATCAGAAGCAGGCGGCGGAGCTGCTGGGATTAACCTATCACCAGCTCCGCGCGCTGCTGAAAAAGCATCAGCTGTGAGAGGCGCGCGGCAGCAGCAGCGCGCTCACCGCCATCGCCCCCAGACATAAGACGGCGTTAAACCACAGGGCATACTGGGCGGCATGGGCCATGCCCAGCGGTAAAAACAGCGCGAAAAGTGACGCTGTCACGGCGATACCCATCGCCCCGCCCAGCGAGCTGCCCATCTTATAGATCCCCGAGGCGACGCCGATTTTGTTCTCCGGGGCATTGGCCACCGCGGTATCCGTCGATGGCGTGGCGTAGCAGCCCAGTCCGAGGCCAAACAGCACGTTGCTGGCGAACACCACCCCGATATACAGCGCCTTTTCGAGAAAGGTGCAGGATATCAGCGCGATGGCGATAGCGGTCAACACCGGACCGGCCATCATCGGCAGCCGGGCGCCATAGCGCTGCAGCAGCTTCTCGCCGACCCGGATCATCGCCAGGACGGTCACCAGATAGCCGAGGGTCATCATCCCGCTCTCCAGCGGCGTCAGGTGGTGCCCTTGCTGCAGCCAGATGCTGGCGATCATCATGGTGCCAATCGCCCCATTGAGCAGAAAGTTCGACAGCACTGCCGCACCGTAGGCCCGATTGCGGAACAGCGCAAAATCAATCAACGCCGCCTCGCCTTTGCGCATGCCGTTGCGGATAAATATCGTCCCCGCCGCCAGCGCCCCGGCCAGCATGGTCAACGACAGCGGGCTGCTCCAGCCCCAGCCGTGGCCCTTGCTGATAAACAGATTCACCAGCACCAGCGCAACAATCAGGCTCAGCAGACCGCCGACGTCCAGCTTATGCTGGCTGGCGCTGGCGCTGCGGCTCTCCGGCGTGCCGCGCAGCAAAAACAGCGCCAGCAGGGCAACGGCGATCGAGAAGACGAAGATCCAGCGCCAGCCCAGTCCGGTGGCGATAGCCCCGCCAACGAAGGAACAGAGACCGCTGCCGCCCCACGAGCCGATGACCCAGAAGCTGACCGCCCGCTGCCGCGCACGCCCCTCATACCAGGTCTTAATCAGCGCCAGCGTCGCCGGCATAATGCAGGCCGCTGACAGCCCCTGCAGCACCCGGCCGGCGAGGAACAGCCCCGGTCCCTGAGCGACCACCAGCATGGCGCTGCCGACGATACTCAGCCCCAGCCCAATGGTGGTCATCCGCATCCGGCCAAACTTGTCCGCCAGACCGCCGCTGGCGACCACGAAGCAGCCGCTGAACAGCGCGCTGAGACTGACGGCCAGGGTTAAGGTCTCAAGAGAGATATCAAGACTGCTTATCATCGCCGGCACCACGTTAATCACCGACTGGGCGAACAGCCAGAAGGTTAAAACGCTTAACACAATCCCCACCAGCAGGCGATCGTTGCCGACAAACGGGGTGTCGCTTATTGTGACAGTGCTCATCGCATGGCCCTCCCGTTTCTCGTGATTAGCGCAGATAGCGTTCCGTCAGGCCGCACCACAGCGCCGCGCCGGTCAGCAACAGCGCGTCGTTGAAGTCATACCCCGGGTTATGCACCATGCAGCGATCCGGCTCATCGCCAGCGCCGATGGTGAAATAGCTGCCATGCGGGTGCTGCTCCAGCATGAAGGCAAAATCTTCACTGCCCATAAACGGCTTCACCTCGCCCACCTGCTCTGCGCCAAACAGCGCTGTCGCCACCTCCCGCACCATGGCGTTCGTCGCCGGATCGTTACGCAACACCGGGCTGCCGTTGACGTGGGTCAGCGTGGCGGTGGCATTGAAGCTCTCCGCCTGGGCCACGGCGATATCATGGATCCGCTGCAGCACGGTCTCGCGCACCTGCTCATTGAGGGTGCGCACCGTGAGCTTCATCAGCACGTGATCGTTAATGATATTGGGCGCATGACCGGCCTGGATGCTGCCGACGGTCACCACCGCCGGTTCAAACGGGGTGATATTGCGCGAGACAATGGACTGTAGCGCGAGGGTAATATGGCAGGCCACCAGCGTGGCATCCACCGTATGCTCCGGCACCGCGCCGTGGCCGCCAACGCCCTTCACTTCAATATGCAGCGTATCGGAGGAGGCCATCATCGCCCCGTCGCGCAGGCCGATCTTGCCCAACGGCTGACCCGGCATATTGTGCAGGCCGAAGATGGCGTCGCAGGGGAACTGGTCAAACAGACCGTCCTCGACCATTACCCGCCCGCCGTACAGCAACTCTTCCGCGGGCTGGAAAATCAGCTGCAGCGTGCCGGTAAACTGCCGGGTGCGCGCCAGATATTCAGCTGCGTAGAGCAGCGTGGTGGTGTGCCCGTCATGGCCGCAGCCGTGAAAGCGCCCTTCAACCTGGCTTGCCCACGGCTTACCGCTCCGCTCCTGCATCGGCAGGGCATCCATATCCGCCCGCAGGCCAAGGCGTTTTTTCCCCTCGCCGACGCGCAGCGTGCCCACCACTCCGGTGCCCGCCAGGCCGCGGTGAACCTCGTATCCCCACTCGCCAAGCAGTCGGGCGACCTCGCTGCTGGTCTGGTGCTCTTCAAAGCCGATCTCCGGCTGCTGGTGGAACCGACGACGCAGAGCGATAAATTGCGCCTCGTTAACCTGCAATGCTTCTAGCAACGGATGTGTCATTTTTGTTATTCCTGTGTTGTGTTTGCACGACACTTTCGAGTTTATGCGGGTGGCTCAGCTTGCAGGCGCGCTTTTTTGTTTTATATTGACGAAAAATCAATGAGTGTTTTTCATACATATCGGTTATGACAAAAAACAACCGGTTGTTTTTTGTCTACAGAGGAGAGTCATGTGGAGCAGCATGCAGGCGACTTTAGCGTCACCGTACGCGATGTGCGTCAGCTGACCCAGCCGGAAAGCGATCTGCTGACGCTGCTGTGGGTGCTGGAGGGAAGCGTAAATCTGGCGGTGGCGGAAGGTGCGTCGCAACCGCTCGTCGCCGACGGGCTGGCGATCGTTAACCGCAACCGTCGCTGGAGCCTGCGCAGCGCCGGGGCCAACGCCGTGATGATCCTCACCCTCTCCGCCAGCTGGCTGGCCCGCCTCGATAATGCCTTTTTTGCCGTCGATTACCAGATAACGCCGCGCACCCGGGATGCCGATGACGGCCTGCGTCGCCTGATGCGCCAGCTGCTGGTGAGCGGCCTGGTCAATCATCCTGGCCATTACCGACTGGAGGCCAACCGCTGGCTGAGTGAGATAGCGCTGCTGCTGGCCACGCGCTTTAGCCAGCCCATCGCCTCCACGCCCCGGCGCGATACCGAAAAATGGAGCCGGAGAATAGCCAGCGTGGTAGCGCGGATCGACGCTAACTATCAGCGTCGCCTCTCGTTGCAGGAGGTGGCGGCCGCGGAATTTGTCTCCGAGGCCTGGCTGTCACGCTTATTTCGCAAAGAGGTCGGGGTAAGTTTTGTCCAGTACCTCACCGCGCTGCGCCTGCGCCACGCCGCCGACCAGCTATTAACCACCCGCAAAACCGTCCAGCAAATCGCCCGCGAACAGGGATTCGCCAGTACGCGAATGATGAGCGATTTGTTTAAGCGCCAGCACGGCGTGACGCCGCGCCAGTATCGTGAACAGCATCCTCTGGAGCTTGCCCGACCGCGCCCGCCGCAGGCCGATCGCTGGCAGCCGGTGGCGGCCGACCGGCTGTATGCGCGACTCAATGAGCCGGAACCACGCGACCGGGAAAGTCCCCCCCTGCCGATCAACCCACCGCAGACCCGGGAGATCAATCTGCGCGATCGTCCAGCGCGCCCCGCAGCGCTGCGCCATACCCGGATGGTGGTGACCGTGCGCGAACTGGACGATCTGCTGCGCGAAGATGTGCGCCGGGAACTCGAACAGCTGCACCACGCCCTACCGGTGTATGCCATCGATATCAACGATCCCTTTCTCAGCAGTCGGCTGTTCGGCACCGGCTGGGACGATCCGCAGATGGCCGGCTACGCCTGCTGGTACAACCTGCAGCAGATTTTTAGCTGGCTGGCGGCGATGGGCTGGCAGGTGATCCTGCACACCGGCGTCACCACCCGCAGCGACCTGCTGCAGCGCTTCCTGCAGCTCGCCGCCAACCATTTTCCGCCAGCCACGCTCAATAGCTGGCGCTTTGTCTGGCACTGGTCGCCGCAGGCCAGCGAAGCTGCGCGCCAGGCCGCCTGGCGGCAGCAGCGCGGGGTCCTTCATCGCCTGCTGCCGCAGCCGCAGCTGGGGATCTGGCACCGCTTTGCTCCCAGCGATCCCGGGAACGATCCGCTGTTCCACTCGCCGCTGCTGGCAGAGGCGGATTTTCTCGCCTGCCAGGCAGATGCCAACGAACAGCTGGATCTGGCCCAGGCAGACAGCAGCCGCCTGGCCTCCAGCGAACATTATCCGCTGCACAAGCTGCGGCAGATCCACAGCGCCCTGCGCCAGCGTCAGCTCAACCTGCCGCTGTGGCTGCTCTCCTGGAATACGCTGACCGGCGATACGCGGGATACCAACGGCCGCTTTTTTCGCGGCGCGCTGCTGATGGATAATCTGCTGGGGGTGGCGGACCAGGTCTGGCTGGCGGGCTTCTGGTTAAATTCAGGCCTCCAGGGCGAAGCTCGCGCCAACGGCAAGCTCGATACCTCCAGCCTGGCGCTGCACTATCTGCACGGCCTGCCGCGCCCGGTTTACTGGGTACTCTGGCTCTGGCGGCGGCTGCGCGGCGAGATCCTGGTTCACGATAAAAACCTGCTGCTGCTCCACCACCAGGGTCACTACCAGCTGCTGCTGCGCAATACGGTGGTCTACAATCCCTGGCTCTCCAGCGAAGCGGCCTTTATCCAGCGCTTCAGCCAGCCCTACAGCGTGCGGCTGCAGGGCCTGGATGGCAGCTGGCGCATCAAACAGCACCTGTTCGATCAGCACCACGGCGCGTTGTTCCCGCTGGTGGACGCCTTTCGCAGCCGCAGCGGCCCTGACGCCGAGGATTATCAGTGGCTGATGCATCAGGCCCGTCCGGCGCTCAGCGTGGATGAAGCCAGGCTCAATGGCTATTGGCTGCGGATCGACTCGCTGCAGAGCAACGCGCTGGCGCTGTACGAGTTTACCCCTCAGTCGCCCACAGCCCCCTGAAGTAAACCGTGAATTTTCCGCTGGCTTTCCGTCGTTGCCGGATTAAAGACCAGCAGGGAAAGATCGGGACGGCCCTCCACGGCAAAGGAGGTAAATTCCAGGTCGAGCTGACCCATCTGCGGGTGGTTAATGCGCTTATAGCCTTCTCCATGACCGGCGACGTCATGGCTTTGCCAAAAACGGGCGAACTCGACGCTCTGCTGGCTGAGCTCCGCGATCAACTGGTCAGTTTCTTTCGTGGCGCCCATCCGCGTGACGTCGGCGCGGAAGGCGTTGACGATAAGCTGCCCCACCCTCTGCCAGTCCTCCAGAGTGCAGCGGGCCTCCGGCCGGGTAAACAGGCGGCGCAGCACGTTGCGCTCCGCCAGCGGCAGTTGGCTGTAGTCGGTCAGCACCCTGGCCGCCGGCGCATTCCAGGCGATGACGTCCCAGCTGGCGGTGCGGATAATCGCCGGAATGGTGAAAGCGTCAAGCACCCGCTGCAGCCGCGGCGTCATATCATCCGTCACCGTCAGACGCGTCTGCGGCGGATGGCCAAAGGCGAGAATAAACAGATGTTCGCGCTCCGGGGTGGTCAGCCGCAGACCGCGGGCGATCCGCTCCAGCACCTCGCGGGAAGGCGCCCCGCCGCGCCCCTGTTCAAGCCAGGTATACCAGGTCGGGCTGATGCTGGCGAGCTGCGCGACCTCTTCGCGGCGCAGCCCCGGGGTGCGCCGGCGTCCCGCCGGGAAGCCAAACGTTGCCGGATCGAGACGCTGGCGGCGGGCGCGGAGAAAATCGCCTAAAGCATGGTTGTCAGAAGTGTTCATCATCTGCCTGTGGGTTCTGCCTGTTAGAATTTATACCCCGATAATGTCTCTACTTTTATAGTATGACATCGCAGGTAGGATACGCCTGAAACCCATTCAGGAGATCCATGATGCGTATATTTCTTACCGGCGCGAGCGGATTTATCGGCTCACGTATTCTTCCGGCGCTGCAGGCGTCGGGCCATAAGGTTATCGGCCTCGCGCGCAGCGAAAGCACCGCACAGGCCCTGAAGGCGGCCGGCGCCGAGGTGCATCGCGGCACGCTGGATGCCCCGGAGTCGCTGCTGGCTGGCGTCGGGAACGCCGACGCGGTGATCCATACCGCCTTCGACCACGACTTCAGCCGCTTTGCCGCTAACTGCGAGAAAGACCGCCAGGCGATCCTGGCCCTGGGCCAGGCGCTGCGAGGCAGCACGCGGCCGCTGGTGATCACCTCCGGCACGCTGATGGGCGACGACGGGAGCGGCGCCCCGGCCCGGGAGTCGTTCTTCAACTCAGCGCACCCCAGCCCGCGCACCGCCTCAGAGCTCGCCGGCCAGCAGTTGCTGGAGGCGGGAGTGGATGTCAAGGTGGTCCGCTTACCGCAGGTGCATGACACCGTGCGTCAGGGACTGCTGACCTGCTACATCGAACGCGCGGTCGCCAACGGGGCGGTAGCCCTGCGCGGCGAGGGAAGCAACCGCTGGTCAGCCGCCCATGTCGATGACGTCGCACGTCTGTATGTCAGCGCGCTGCTTCAGGGCGCGGCCGGCGAGCGCTATCATGCGGTGGCCGAAGAGGGGATCGCATTACGCGATATTGCCGCGGTAATTGCCCACGGATTAAACCTGCCGCTGACCCACCTGGATGAGTCGCAGGTCGACGCCTGGTTCGGCTGGTTTGCGCCGTTTACCGCCCTTGACCTGCGCGCCAGCTCGGCATGGACCCGCGAGCGCTTGCAGTGGCAGCCGGTTGGCCCCGGGCTGCTGGAGGACCTGCAGAATATGGACTATCATAAAGTGACACTGTCACAATAATCGAAACACGCTCCCCCTGTATCACACCCGACGGGTACGGCTAGTCGCCCGTCGGGTCATCGGCTTTCTCCCCGCT
This sequence comes from Klebsiella sp. P1927, assembly GCF_018204675.1. Classification (NCBI taxonomy): domain Bacteria; kingdom Pseudomonadati; phylum Pseudomonadota; class Gammaproteobacteria; order Enterobacterales; family Enterobacteriaceae; genus Klebsiella; species Klebsiella sp. P1927. The sequence goes on from NZ_CP073377.1 coordinate 2,793,570, forward strand.
ATACTGAATCTATTCTCTAGCGTCCGCACGTCGTCGCCGTTTGGTCAACCGCGGCCAAACAGAGCTGACTGGCGATATCGGCGATAAAAAGTTACCATGTTTCACTATACAGACTCGGTTCCGCGACTATTTTAATCAATTGACTGAATACTATACGCACCCGGTAACCGCATTATCCCTCAGGCTTGTTGAAGGCGGTGGTGAATGTCTATTAATCTTAATAAGATAGAGTTCAGCTCTATAATCAAACAGAAAATATGCGCCTGAAATTGTCATCTCTCCTGGCAGCCGTTTCCCTGCTGTGTGGGCCAGCTTTTGCCGCCCCTGCGCTCCCCGACCGCGCCGATATCCGCGATAGCGGTTTCGTCTATTGCGTCAGCGGCCAGGTTAATACCTTTAATCCGCAGAAAGTCAGCAGCGGCCTGATTGTCGATACGCTGGCCGCTCAGATCTACGATCGTCTGCTTGACGTCGATCCCTATACCTACCGGCTGGTCCCCGAGCTGGCGGAGAGCTGGGAAGTTCTCGATAACGGCGCCACCTACCGCTTTCACCTGCGCCGCCACGTCCCGTTTCAACGCACGGCGTGGTTTACCCCGACGCGGGACTTTAATGCCGATGACGTCATTTTTACCTTTGGCCGTATTTTTAACCGCGACCATCCGTGGCACAACGTCAACGGCAGCAGCTTCCCCTACTTCGACAGTCTGCAGTTTGCTGACAGCGTGGAGAGCGTCCGCAAGCTGGATAATCAGACCGTGGAGTTTCGCCTCAAGCGGCCGGACGCCTCGTTCCTCTGGCATCTGGCCACCCACTATGCGTCAATTACCTCTGCCGAATATGCCGCCCGCTTAACGCAGGACGACCGCCAGGAGCAACTGGATCGCCAGCCGGTTGGCACCGGCCCGTTCCAGCTATCCGATTACCGCTCCGGACAATATGTTCGCCTGCAGCGCCACCCCGGCTACTGGCGCGGCAAACCGTTGATGCCCCAGGTGGTGGTCGACCTTGGCTCCGGCGGCACCGGCCGCCTGTCGAAACTGCTAACCGGAGAATGCGACGTGCTGGCCTGGCCGGCCGCCAGCCAGTTGACGATCCTGCGTGACGACCCGCGCCTGCGCCTGACGCTGCGCCCGGGAATGAACATCGCCTGGCTGGCCTTCAACACCGCCAAGCCGCCGCTGGATAACCCTGAGGTGCGCCATGCGCTGGCGCTGGCGATTAACAACCAGCGCCTGATGCAGTCCATCTACTATGGCACCGCGGAGACGGCGGCGTCCATGCTGCCGCGGGCCTCGTGGGCCTACGATAATGACGCTAAAATTACCGAATATAATCCGCAGGAGGCCCGCGCCCGCCTGAAAGCCCTGGGGCTGGAAAACCTGACCCTCAAGCTGTGGGTGCCCACCAGCTCGCAGGCGTGGAATCCCAGCCCGCTGAAAACGGCGGAGCTTATCCAGGCGGATATGGCGCAGATTGGCGTTAAGGTGATTATTGTGCCGGTAGAGGGACGTTTCCAGGAGGCGCGCCTGATGGACATGAGCCACGACCTGACGCTCTCCGGCTGGGCGACGGACAGTAACGATCCGGACAGTTTCTTCCGACCGCTGCTAAGCTGCGCGGCCATCGCCTCGCAAACCAACTTTGCCCACTGGTGTAACCGGGAGTTTGACGACGTGCTGCAAAAAGCGCTGCTCTCGCAGCAGCTCTCCTCGCGGATGGACGCTTACAAAGAGGCGCAGCGCATCCTCGCCCGCGAACTGCCGGTCCTGCCGCTGGCCTCGTCGCTGCGGCTGCAGGCCTACCGCTATGATATGAAAGGCCTGGTGCTCAGCCCTTTCGGTAACGCTTCGTTCGCTGGCGTATCGCGGGAAAATACCGAAGAGGTGAAGAAGCCATGATTATTTTTACCCTGCGCCGTCTGCTGCTGCTGCTGATCACCCTCTTTTTTCTGACCTTTGTCGGTTTCAGCCTGAGCTATTTCACCCCTCATGCCCCACTGCAGGGCGCTTCCCTGTGGAATGCGTGGCTGTTCTGGTTTGAAGGGGTGCTGCACTGGGATTTCGGCGTCTCCAGCATTAACGGCCAGCTGATTTCTGAGCAGTTGCGCGAGGTGTTCCCAGCGACCATGGAGCTGTGCATCCTCGCCTTCGGCTTTGCCCTGCTGATAGGCATTCCGGTGGGGATGATCGCCGGCGTAATGCGCAATAAATGGCCCGATACCCTGATCAGCGCCGTTGCGCTGGTCGGTTTCTCGATCCCGGTCTTCTGGCTGGCGCTGCTCCTGACCCTCTTCTTTTCCCTGACCCTCGGCTGGCTTCCGGTCTCTGGTCGCTTCGATCTGCTGTATGAGGTGAAAAACGTCACCGGTTTCGCGCTGATCGACGCCTGGCTTTCGGACTCGCCGTGGCGCCATGAGATGATCGTCAGCGCCGCCCGGCATATGGTGCTGCCGGTATTGACCCTGGCGGTCGCCCCCACCACTGAAGTGATCCGCCTGATGCGCATTAGCACCAGCGAGGTGTATGACACTAACTATGTAAAAGCGGCCGCCACCCGCGGCGTGTCGCGACGCAAAATTCTACTGCGCCATGTCCTGCACAACGCCCTGCCGCCGGTGATCCCGCGTCTCGGCCTGCAGTTTTCCACCATGCTCACCCTGGCGATGATCACTGAGATGGTGTTCAGCTGGCCTGGACTAGGCCGCTGGCTGATCAACGCTATTCGCCAGCAGGACTACGCGGCGATCTCCGCCGGAGTGATGGTGATTGGCGCGCTGGTGATTATTGTCAACGTAATTTCCGATATTCTCGGTGCCATGGCTAACCCACTGAAACATAAGGAATGGTATGCCCTACGATAGCACCTACAAAATAATTATTTTTGTCAATTAAAAACAATGGGTTAAATTTTTAAATTGTGCATTTTTCCTGATTTTAATACACAATTTTGTACACAATGTTTTTGACGTCATCTCCGACAGTCATCAGTTAGATGGCTGTCGGACTTCCCTTCCTACGTTTCCCCCACACCTTCTATACTTTCAGTCTGAAGACTGGAGGTAACCATGTGCGGACGATTTGCCCAATCACAGACACGCGAAGAATACCTGGCTTATCTTGCAGAAGAAGCTGAGCGGGATATCGCCTATGATCCAGAACCAATCGGCCGGTACAACGTGGCGCCGGGGACTAAAGTTTTGCTTCTGAGCGAACGAGACGAACAGCTGCACCTCGATCCGGTTCACTGGGGTTACGCACCCGGCTGGTGGGATAAACCACCCTTGATTAATGCCAGGGTTGAGACCGCAGCCAACAGCAGAATGTTTAAACCCCTGTGGCAGCACGGTCGAGCGATCTGCTTTGCCGATGGATGGTTTGAGTGGAAGCGTGTAGGTGACAAGAAGCAGCCCTATTTCATCCATCGTAAGGATGGTCAGCCGATTTTTATGGCGGCTATCGGCAGCGTACCTTTCGAGCGTGGGGATGAAGCAGAGGGATTTTTGATTGTGACCGCTGCGGCTGATAAGGGTCTTGTTGATATTCACGACCGCCGGCCGCTGGTAATGACGCAGGAAGCAGCGCGCGAATGGATGCGCCAGGATATAGGCGGGAAGGAAGCTGAAAAGATAGCAGCCGACGGAGCTGTGTCCGCCGACAAGTTTATCTGGCACTGCGTGACGCGCGCCGTGGGTAACGCAAAGAATCAGGGTCCGGAGTTGATTGAGCCTCTAAATTAATAATCTTCCTATTATCTTGCCTTGACAGCCTACATAATACTCGGCAAGACTATGAAGTGTGCTAATTTATAATCATCTTTTTTTATAAATCACAACAACTTTGGAATTTAAAAAATGATTACTACAGAGCAGCATTTTAATGAAGCAAAAGACTTGCTAAATTTTTTATGTAGTTGGAATAATAACTTGAGCGGTTACGTTTTTAGAGGGCATTCAGATGAGAGCTTTCAATTATTACCATCAGTCTTGAGAGATAACTCAAGGTATTTAGCTGATAATCAATATCCAAGAACCAAAGTGCCTGGGCAGTTGCGAAATTCAGATCGTGAATGGCATCAAATTCAGCATGAGCGAATAATTCTGAGGGACTTTTACAAGTTAGCAGATAATCATGGCCTTAAAGTTCCTAACGTAGAAAAATTACGTAATTCTTTAATAGGAAGATATGACTATAATTTTACACAGCAAGGTAGAATCGAATGGCTTTCTCAAGATATATTAGAAGTCGCAGCATTAGCCCAGCACTATGGTATACCTACACGTTTATTGGATTGGTCATATGATCCTTTTGTTTCTTCCTACTTTGCAGCAAGTGGCGTCACTGATGATTCAGGTAATTTGGCAGTATGGTGCTTCAATGCTGAATATTTGTCCACGTGGTTAAATCTCAACTCGCGATTAAAATTAAAATTAATTATCCCTCCATACTCTGAAAACAGCAATTTATCTGCGCAACGAGGCTTATTTACACACATGCCTGTTGAATTCGATTTTTCAAATAATGATAATGCTTCAATCCCTGTTGACCGGACTCCTTTAGATATCAAACTTGATAATATACTTCCTCCAGAGCCATACACGCAAAATAGAGAAAAAATATTTTTAAAACTCACATTACCATGCTCCAAAGCAAAAGATCTTCTAAAATTCTTACTTCAACAAGGTTATGGGGAAGCCCGCATTTACCCTGGATATAAGGGAATAGCTAATCAAGTTATGAGAAAATACAAATAGCTAAAATAGCAGGTTGCAAAAAATGTTTTTTGCAACCTGTGAAATGTATTACTAATATCAATCGTTATTTTAATATCATCTTACTATTAATAAATCACAATATCTCGTTGTATAACGGGGTGATAGCATGTCACGCTTCATCTGCCAGGCTGTCTGGATCCCCTGCCCTGCAAAATACAGCGTACCCCTGCCATCCTTCGCATTGAGATGATCGAGTACTTCCATGAGCTTTTCACTGTTCTTCCGTGGCGCGTTATCGTCGAAGAGGTTGAGCTGCGCTACGCCCTGGCTGTAGAAATCCCCCAGCATTACTCCTGCTTTCTGGTAGCGATGCCCGTCTCGCCAGATTACATCGAGGCATTTCGTCGCCGCGGTGATGATGTCCCGACTGTCCTGGGTCGGGGTCAATAGTTTCACTGATGCACTATTGCCGTAGTACGGCTCATTCAGCGCAAAAGGGCTGGTTTTAACGAACGCAGAGATAAAGCGGCAGTACTGATGTTCACCACGGAGTTTCTCCGCGGCACGGGATGCGTATAAGCATATCGCCTGGCGTATCTCTTCGTAGGTGGAAATCCGCTGCCCGAAGCTGCGACTACAGACAATCTCCTGCTTTACCGGCGCGAACTCCTCCAGCCCGAGGCATGGTTCGCCACGCAGCTCCCGCACGGTTCGCTCCAGAACCAGATTAAAATGCTTCCGGATAAAACGGATATCGGTATCAGCCAGTTGAAGCACTGTTTTAATGCCCATTGCCTCCAGTTTTTTACTGATGCGGCGCCCGACTCCCCAGACCTCATCCACCGGAAGCAAAGCCATCAACTTCCTCTGTCTTTCCTGATTAGACAGATCCACCACTCCTCCGGTCTGCCGCTGCCACTGTTTCGCCGCGTGATTGGCCAGCTTTGCCAGGGTTTTAGTCTGGGCTATGCCGACGCCGACCGTGAGGTGCGTCCTGCGCAGAACCGTCTCGCGAATTTCCCTGCCAAAATCGGTAAGATCGCGACAGTTACGCACACCAGTAAGATCGCAAAATGCCTCATCAATACTGTAAATTTCACAGCGTGGAGAGAGTTCCTCCAGCGTTGTCATCACTCGGTTGGACATATCGGCATAAAGCTCATAGTTGCTGCTAAACGCGATAATACCGTGCCGGCGAAACATGTCCTTTTGCTTGAAATAAGGTTCACCCATTTTGACGAAGGGCTTCGCCTCTGGCGAGCGGGCGATCACACAGCCGTCGTTGTTTGACAGAACGACCACCGGACGCCCTTTCAGATCAGGACGAAATACGGTCTCGCACGATGCATAAAATGAATTCACATCACAAAGCGCAAACATCTTAGCCAGCTGATTTAATGATGTACGTAACCACCCCGAACACGTCGAGAGTGTCCTCACTACCGACGACTATTGGCGAATATGCAGGGTTCATTGGGTTAAGCTGAACCCGCGGATGCAGCTGCAGCTTCTTAACGGTAAATTCCCCATCCACAGCAGCAATAACGATATCGCCATGAACTGCTGTCCTTGAGCTATCCACAACCAGAAGATCCCCTTCCCCTATGCCGGCGTCTTTCATGCTGTCGCCGGCGGCTTTGACAAAATACGTCGCACTGGGGTGGTTAACGAGCAACTCGTTCAGATCGATACGTTGCTCAACATAATCCTGTGCAGGGCTTGGAAAACCACATTGCACAAGGTCACTGTACAACGGGATCAGCATGATCTCACGTAACTCAACGGGCGTGTAAAACTGCATAATTGACTCGCTCAGATTAATGTCGCGGTAGGGATACCCGTTACCGGATACCCCCCGCACAGATCCCGGCGTGCGCGATTTACGCACCGGGCTCCTGCCTCGGGTGTCTGGCGGTGAACCGCTCCACAGGCCATGGATGAAGAACCCGAACCCTTGGTAGCCATGCGGCTGCCAGTTTGTTTGCTTTCGTCCAGGTCGTATCATCCTTCTGGCTCCTGCGCCTGAGCGCCCGGCGCCAGAGGTTTGTTACGTGTGTCCTGAACTTCTGCATGGTGGGGAAGTTGCCCGGTACCGAGTGATAGTTCAGGTATCCCTGAACCACTCTCCTGAGCCATTTTCCCTGTTCGGGGATTGAGTAATGCCAGCGCCTTCGCAGACCGTCTTTGATGGCTTTCAGAGTTGCCGTCATCCGATCCCGGCGGGTCTTTCGTATCAGCATGAACCTGCCGTTGCGATCTTTCCCGCTGATGTGCGTGAACCCGAGGAAGTTGAACGTTTCTGGTTTGCCTTTTCCCCTGATGGCACGGTTTTCGGCAGCGAAGCGGCCGAACTCCATCAGACGGGTTTTCTCCGGGTGAACCGTGAGTCCGAACTCCCTCAGTCTGCGCTGCATGGCTATACGGAAGCGCCGGGCATCGTATCGTTTGTCGAACCCGATGACGATGTCATCGGCGTATCTGACCATTACCACATTGCCTGTGGCATAGCGACGTCGCCACTGATGCGCCCACAGATCGAAGACGTAGTGGAGGTATATGTTTGCCAGCAGCGGTGAGATGACCGCACCCTGTGGGGTGCCTTCCTCCGTTGCTCGCCATTGACCCTCCTCCGACGTCCCGGCTGTGAGCCACTTACGTATGAGCCTGATTACCCTCCGGTCGCCGATCCGATGCTCTGTGAACCTGATCAGCCATTCGTGGCTCACCCTGTCGAAGAACTGACTGATGTCGGCATCCAGTACCCAGTTTACGTTAGTGCGTACCAGCCCTGTGGCCAGTGCGTCCAGTGCATCGTGCTGGCTTCGCCCGGGTCTGAACCCGTATGAGAACCCCATAAAGTCGTTTTCATAGACTGCGTTCAGGATTTTCACCAGCGCATACTGGACGATCTTGTCCTCCAGCGAGGCGATGCCGAGCGGGCGTTGTTTTCCATCCGCTTTTGGGATGTAGTGACGCCTGCCGGGCTGCGCCCTGTAGCTGCCCTGATGTAGCCTCCGGTGCAGATCTGTTATGTTGTTCTTCATGTTTCCGGCGTAGTCCATCCACCTGATGCCATCCACTCCGGCGGCCGCTTTCCTGCTCAGGGAGAGGAATGCGGCTTCCAGTGCTTCGACTGTCAGCAGGTGGAACAATGCTGTAAACCGTTCTTTCTTCCGCTGCTTCGCAGCTTCCCGCACGCGTGACAGCCTCTGTGACATGCTTTCCCGGCTCTGTGTCCGGCGCATGTGTGGCTGTTCCGCGTTTCCCTTGGCCCCGCTCCTTCGCTCCACTGACTCCGCTCCTTTCGGGTTGTTCGCCTGCTTCGCCGCTACTATGAGCGAGTCCGACTTCTCCTCTCCGTACATCACCGGCTATGACTCCTCGTCTTCCCGGTGCGGGCCATCTCCGACACTGGCAGATGGTCAGAGGGGAGATCTCCCGGTTCCCGCGTAGAGATCGTATTGACATGCCAGGGTCTCAGACCCCGCCGGGTCCATGTGGCACTCGCAGTATCGCACCCTATGATGTTGCCTTCCGTTAACAGTACAACGTCGGCACCCGGTAATTTAATATACATTTCGTGGCTCAATGGCTGGCCTGTCAACACCCCTGTCAACGCTTCGCCCCATACCTCGCGGTATGCAACGCATGACTCGGGGACCTTGTGGATTGCTGGTCCTTCAATGGTCGGGGACTTTCACCCCTTGATCTCTAACCGGTCTCCCGGCGCACACTGAATATATATACAGTAGTTTTAACAGAGCGACAGATCAATATAGGTTCTGGCTATCAATTTATGTCATTGCCGTAACACATTGATGTAACGAGTAAGGTAAGTCTTAAAGTGTTTTTAGGCCTTAGCTGTTTGATGGTTTTGCGAACAATGCGAGGTTAAAATTTTTCAGCTATGGCAATGCCCTCATAGCGAATTGCTCACCTGCGATCTCTTGCATACGGTTCGCAGGTGAGCAAACTTAACCGGCTGGAAAATATTTATAAATCGTCTTCACTCCCACCCCTATCACATCGGCTACCAAACCAATGTTTTAACTGCTCAGACCAGAAATATCTGGAAGCTTTAGGCATCTTCTTGGAAGATAGACGAGCGCAAAGACGCACACAGCAATGATGTTATGTAGTATTTTCCCCTTGAGTGTGCCTGCTCAAGGGGATTTTTTATCGCCGTATTGTACTGGCAAATATTTGTAAATAGTCTTCACCCCCACGCCTGTCACATCGGCCACACGCGACTGGACAGGCGGTTAGTCCGGTATGTTTCTCGCGCTACTACTGCTTACGTTAACGTCTGGTAATGATCTAGCGGCGCGACGTAAAGCGGCGTTGAAAGCAATTATAGTGACCGGCCGGCGATGGTACTTCACACGGTTAGAATGACTCTGAAATAAATAAACATCTTCTGGATAGCGTTCTCTTCTACGAGCAATCATCGCCTCCACTGGAGGGGTTGATTTAACACGTAGCTCCTTCAGGTGACCCTGTTTTCGTATCAGTATCAAGTCACCATCAATATCATCATATCGAATACTCAGCAGCCTTCCAGCGCTTAAACCCGTGTGAAAAATTAACGCCCACAAGTCAGCCCATGTATCTGAGATGGAAACAAGACTGCTGTTAATAGTTAAAAATTGCTCAAAACTTATTGTTTTCTTACCGTTCACGAACAAACCAAACTGTTTTCAAAGCTGAATGAATTGATTAAGCCAAACGTAACATATCAGGAAAAGTAGTGAAATCTTTGTCTTCAAGTCGCCGGGAGGTACTTGTAGATTGTTTTCACGTCTACACCTATCACATCGGCTACCTGCTGCCGGGTAGCGCCGTTCTCCAGCATTCGGCGGCACCGCTCCACCACTTCTTCAGTCATTACCCGGCGGCGGCCGCCGACTCTCCCCTGCTCCCTAGCAGCGGCTAATCCGGCTCGGGTACGCTCCACTATTAACTCGCGCTCCATTTCCGCCAGGGCGCTCATGACGTGGAAGAAAAAGCGGCCTGCTGGGGTACTGGTATCAATGCTGTCGGTCAGGCTGCGAAAATTCACCCCGCGCGCCTGCAGCTCCGACACGAGCGTAATCAGATCGCGCACGCTGCGGCCCAGCCGGTCAAGTTTCCAGACCACCAGCACATCGCCCGGGCGGAGCCGCCGCAGCGCTCGCTTTAACCCTGGCCGCCGGGCATTCTTCCCGCTGGCCATATCCTCGAAAACCGGCACTGTTGCAAAGTTAGCGATGAGGCAGCCTTTTGTCTTATTCAAAGGCCTTACATTTCAAAAACTCTGCTTACCAGGCGCATTTCGCCCAGGGGATCACCATAATAAAATGCTGAGGCCTGGCCTTTGCGTAGTGCACGCATCACCTCAATACCTTTGATGGTGGCGTAAGCCGTCTTCATGGATTTAAATCCCAGCGTGGCGCCGATTATCCGTTTCAGTTTGCCATGATCGCATTCAATCACGTTGTTCCGGTACTTAATCTGTCGGTGTTCAACGTCAGACGGGCACCGGCCTTCGCGTTTGAGCAGAGCAAGCGCGCGACCATAGGCGGGCGCTTTATCCGTGTTGATGAATCGCGGGATCTGCCACTTCTTCACGTTGTTGAGGATTTTACCCAGAAACCGGTATGCAGCTTTGCTGTTACGACGGGAGGAGAGATAAAAATCGACAGTGCGGCCCCGGCTGTCGACGGCCCGGTACAGATACGCCCAGCGGCCATTGACCTTCACGTAGGTTTCATCCATGTGCCACGGGCAAAGATCGGAAGGGTTACGCCAGTACCAGCGCAGCCGTTTTTCCATTTCAGGCGCATAACGCTGAACCCAGCGGTAAATCGTGGAGTGATCGACATTCACTCCGCGTTCAGCCAGCATCTCCTGCAGCTCACGGTAACTGATGCCGTATTTGCAGTACCAGCGTACGGCCCACAGAATGATGTCACGCTGAAAATGCCGGCCTTTGAATGGGTTCATGTGCAGCTCCATCAGCAAAAGGGGATGATAAGTTTATCACCACCGACTATTTGCAACAGTGCCATGTTTCCGGTGCGGGGCTCAAGAAAAATCCCATCCCCGGATCGAGGATGAGCCGGTCGGCAGCGACCCCGCTCCGTCGCAAGGCGGAAACCCGCGCCTCGAAGAACCGCACAATCTCGTCGAGCGCGTCTTCGGGTCGAAGGTGACCGGTGCGGGTGGCGATGCCATCCCGCTGCGCTGAGTGCATAACCACCAGCCTGCAGTCCGCCTCAGCAATATCGGGATAGAGCGCAGGGTCAGGAAATCCTTGGATATCGTTCAGGTAGCCCACGCCGCGCTTGAGCGCATAGCGCTGGGTTTCCGGTTGGAAGCTGTCGATTGAAACACGGTGCATCTGATCGGACAGGGCGTCTAAGAGCGGCGCAATACGTCTGATCTCATCGGCCGGCGATACAGGCCTCGCGTCCGGATGGCTGGCGGCCGGTCCGACATCCACGACGTCTGATCCGACTCGCAGCATTTCGATCGCCGCGGTGACAGCGCCGGCGGGGTCTAGCCGCCGGCTCTCATCGAAGAAGGAGTCCTCGGTGAGATTCAGAATGCCGAACACCGTCACCATGGCGTCGGCCTCCGCAGCGACTTCCACGATGGGGATCGGGCGAGCAAAAAGGCAGCAATTATGAGCCCCATACCTACAAAGCCCCACGCATCAAGCTTTTGCCCATGAAGCAACCAGGCAATGGCTGTAATTATGACGACGCCGAGTCCCGACCAGACTGCATAAGCAACACCGACAGGGATGGATTTCAGAACCAGAGAAAGAAAATAAAATGCGATGCCATAACCGATTATGACAACGGCGGAAGGGGCAAGCTTAGTAAAGCCCTCGCTAGATTTTAATGCGGATGTTGCGATTACTTCGCCAACTATTGCGATAACAAGAAAAAGCCAGCCTTTCATGATATATCTCCCAATTTGTGTAGGGCTTATTATGCACGCTTAAAAATAATAAAAGCAGACTTGACCTGATAGTTTGGCTGTGAGCAATTATGTGCTTAGTGCATCTAACGCCGGAGTTAAGCCGCCGCGCGTAGCGCGGTCGGCTTGAACGAATTGTTAGACATCATTTACCAACTGACTTGATGATCTCGCCTTTCACAAAGCGAATAAATTCTTCCAAGTGATCTGCGCGTGAGGCCAAGTGATCTTCTTTTTGTCCCAGATAAGCTTGCTTAGCTTCAAGTAAGACGGGCTGATACTGGGCAGGTAGGCGTTTTATTGCCCAGTCGGCAGCGACATCCTTCGGCGCGATTTTGCCGGTTATTGCGCTGTACCAAATGCGGGACAACGTAAGCACTACATTTCGCTCATCGCCGGCCCAGTCGGGCTGCGAGTTCCATAGCTTCAAGGTTTCCCTCAGCGCCTCGAATAGATCCTGTTCAGGAACCGGGTCAAAGAATTCCTCCGCTGCCGGACCTACCAAGGCAACGCTATGTTCTCTTGCTTTTGTAAGCAGGATAGCTAGATCAATGTCGATCATGGCTGGCTCGAAGATACCCGCAAGAATGTCATTGCGCTGCCATTCTCCAAATTGCAGCTCGCGCTTAGCCGGATAACGCCACGGGATGATGTCGTCATGCACGACAAGGGTGACTTCTATAGCGCGGAGCGTCTCGCTCTCGCCAGGGAAAGCCGAAGCCTCCATAAGGTCATTGAGCAATGCTCGCCGCGTCGTTTCATCAAGCTTTACGGCCACAGTAACCAACAAATCAATATCGCTGTATGGCTTCAGGCCGCCATCCACTGCGGAGCCGTACAAATGCACGGCCAGCAACGTTGATTCCAGATGGCGCTCAATGACGCTTAGCACCTCTGATAGTTGGTTCGAAATTTCGATGGTCACCGCTACCCTCATGATGTCTAACTTTGTTTTAGGGCGACTGCCCTGCTGCGTAACATCGTTGCTGCTCCATAACATCAAACATCGACCCACGGCGTAACGCGCTTGCTGCTTGGATGCCCGAGGCATAGACTGTACAAAAAAACAGTCATAACAAGCCATGAAAACCGCCACTGCGCCGTTACCACCGCTGCGTTCGGTCAAGGTTCTGGACCAGTTGCGTGAGCGCATACGCTACTTGCATTACAGTTTACGAACCGAACAGGCTTATGTCCACTGGGTTCGTGCCTTCATCCGTTTCCACGGTGTGCGTCACCCGGCAACCTTGGGCAGCAGCGAAGTCGAGGCATTTCTGTCCTGGCTGGCGAACGAGCGCAAGGTTTCGGTCTCCACGCATCGTCAGGCATTGGCGGCCTTGCTGTTCTTCTACGGCAAGGTGCTGTGCACGGATCTGCCCTGGCTTCAGGAGATCGGAAGACCTCGGCCGTCGCGGCGCTTGCCGGTGGTGCTGACCCCGGATGAAGTGGTTCGCATCCTCGGTTTTCTGGAAGGCGAGCATCGTTTGTTCGCCCAGCTTCTGTATGGAACGGGCATGCGGATCAGTGAGGGTTTGCAACTGCGGGTCAAGGATCTGGATTTCGATCACGGCACGATCATCGTGCGGGAGGGCAAGGGCTCCAAGGATCGGGCCTTGATGTTACCCGAGAGCTTGGCACCCAGCCTGCGCGAGCAGCTGTCGCGTGCACGGGCATGGTGGCTGAAGGACCAGGCCGAGGGCCGCAGGGCACTGTTGCAAAGTTAGCGATGAGGCAGCCTTTTGTCTTATTCAAAGGCCTTACATTTCAAAAACTCTGCTTACCAGGCGCATTTCGCCCAGGGGATCACCATAATAAAATGCTGAGGCCTGGCCTTTGCGTAGTGCACGCATCACCTCAATACCTTTGATGGTGGCGTAAGCCGTCTTCATGGATTTAAATCCCAGCGTGGCGCCGATTATCCGTTTCAGTTTGCCATGATCGCATTCAATCACGTTGTTCCGGTACTTAATCTGTCGGTGTTCAACGTCAGACGGGCACCGGCCTTCGCGTTTGAGCAGAGCAAGCGCGCGACCATAGGCGGGCGCTTTATCCGTGTTGATGAATCGCGGGATCTGCCACTTCTTCACGTTGTTGAGGATTTTACCCAGAAACCGGTATGCAGCTTTGCTGTTACGACGGGAGGAGAGATAAAAATCGACAGTGCGGCCCCGGCTGTCGACGGCCCGGTACAGATACGCCCAGCGGCCATTGACCTTCACGTAGGTTTCATCCATGTGCCACGGGCAAAGATCGGAAGGGTTACGCCAGTACCAGCGCAGCCGTTTTTCCATTTCAGGCGCATAACGCTGAACCCAGCGGTAAATCGTGGAGTGATCGACATTCACTCCGCGTTCAGCCAGCATCTCCTGCAGCTCACGGTAACTGATGCCGTATTTGCAGTACCAGCGTACGGCCCACAGAATGATGTCACGCTGAAAATGCCGGCCTTTGAATGGGTTCATGTGCAGCTCCATCAGCAAAAGGGGATGATAAGTTTATCACCACCGACTATTTGCAACAGTGCCCGCAGGGCTAATCAACGCAACGATGTTTGGCGGCAGGATGTTTTTGATATCCGGCGGCAGCACCGCCCAGGCGTGCAGCGCAGCATCCGGGAACGACTGCGCCCATACACCAACCAGCGCGCCGATAGCTCCCAGCTTTACAGACCACGTTTTCAGCAGCAAGCTGGCATGCCCTACGAACTCCAGCCGGGTATATTTGCGCAGAAGTAACAGAACGAGCACAGCCACCAGCACAAGCAAAGCGAAAATGATCATCTTCACAGGACACGCTCCTTAACCCAGCCGTAGAGAAAATCCTCGTTGGCTTCGCGGCCCTCCGCCAGTTCGAGGTATCTGGCACCCTGGCTGCAGTTCAGCGCACGCACCAGAACCTGTTCACCCTCTTTCCCGCGGGCGGAAAGGTATCCCTTAAGCGCGGTGATGGTTCGGGGACCAATGGCGCCATCCGGAATCAGATCGGGATACAGCTTTCCGCGCATATTCATTGCGGTCAGCCAGCGCTGGAAAAACTTACTGGCTACAGATGGCCCCATGTTCACGCCAGTGTCGCAAAGCTCATCTGCCAGTAACGTAGATAGAGCTGCCACCTGGTCAAACCGGGGGCCGGTCCAGTAATCGCTCAGCAGGATTTGCTTTGCTGTTTCCCTGGGCAGGTTCCGCATATCACCGGTGTAGCCATGTGCACGGGCGGTGGTCTGCGTGATGCCCCAGCGGGTCGGCCCGCCTTTATCCGACGGATGATCGACATAACCATCCTCCTTGCCGAGGATCCCCTCGATAATCTGGTCTGCTGTCATTGTGCTTTCACTCCGGTGATTCGTTCCCAGAAATACGTGAGCGCTACGGAGCCCATCGCGCCGCTTATCCCCGCGGTTGCCAGAATCATGTAAATGCTCAGTCCGCTTTCAATGCTCACCAGGCCAGCAATAACGCCGGTAAACCCTGAAACCACCATTTGGGCAAGAGCATTGATCAAGCTCCATGTTGCCTTGCTCTGCTTCACATCTATCAGGTAGCGGACAAGTCCACCCCAGCAAGCAATGATCAGCAGAACCAGCCAGGACATCCCGGCAATGCTCTCTTTGTCTTGCATACGCTTAGCCATAGTTACCGCCTCCGATGAAAGATCGGGAAGCTGTGTGTGAGAAGGTCAGGCCCGTCAGGCTGGATTTAACAACGAAGCATGTCGGTGATGATTTCCGCGGGACCTGATAATAAAAAAGCCATGCAAATGCATGGCCTTGTGATTTGAATCCGTTATTTACAAAATGTATTCGAGACAGTATCTTTCGACTTCCGGACAAAAAACATATACCGGGACAAAATCTAAATGTAACTGCCTTGCCTGCATGAAACCATGCGGGCTTTTTTTTGCCCAAAGAAAAAGCCCACCGAAGTGGGCCTTACAGCTATCATCATTTTTTATTAGGTGTGGTGCCGGGTGCCTCCCGGTAAGTCGCCGCCAGTCCACAGACGACTCGCAATGCGCAAAAAAACATATCAGACTGGCAATGCCCCTCCGCATAGGGGGATTCACCACACCAAAAATTTAACATCTGATGAAACTCGTTTCAATGCTCTGTATGGGTCCACCACATATTGCAATTTTTACTCTCACGTAAAATATAGTCCACTGGCGTCATCAGTTCGAGTGATTTATGTGGCCTTTTGCTGTTATACAGCACCAGATATTCAGCCATTCTTTGATTAAACAAATTCAGGTCCTCAAAAAGCAACAATTCATTGAATTCAATAAATTGTTCTCTAAGTGTCCGGTTAAATCGCTCACAGGTCGCATTCATTTTCGGTGTGTACGGATAGGTCCAGATGTGTTTAATCGAGGCTTCCTGTAGCGTTTTATCAAAGTTACCGAGGAACTCCTTACCGTTGTCAGTGACAACTTGTCTGATAGCGACAGGAAAGAGCTTTGTGGCCTTGCTGAAGAAATGGCTGGTAATATCGCTGTTGAGTGAAGGGACCGCCAGGGCCAGCGCATAGTCGCTGTGCTCGTCGATCATGGTAATGATATAGCGGCGTAGGTCCCCCATCCTGAGTTCAATCGCGTCCATCCCTATGAGTTCGCCTGTTT
Source organism: Klebsiella sp. P1927 (assembly GCF_018204675.1). Taxonomy (NCBI): domain Bacteria; kingdom Pseudomonadati; phylum Pseudomonadota; class Gammaproteobacteria; order Enterobacterales; family Enterobacteriaceae; genus Klebsiella; species Klebsiella sp. P1927. The sequence continues at coordinate 2,809,861 of NZ_CP073377.1, forward strand.
TTACCGGGCGGTATTGTTTTGGTCTTCTGGGCTTCACTGAGCGTTTTTTTATCAACCGGGCTTTGCCCCTGGCGCTGAGGCGTACGGGGATCATCCGCATTTTATCGTGAGCACCAGCAATGATTCTTCCAATGGTTGACGTGCTGGGACAGGTAAAATGCCGCGCTTCACACCATGGTTTCAGCCTGACAAAAATCTGCTCTTTGCCGAGATTGGGTAACTCAGTTCTCAGACGCCTGATCTCCTTGAGTACATCAGGATGCCAGTGCCTTGAACGGCGAACCAGAGGGGCTTTGCTTCTTGGAATTAGTGCTTCTGGACCACCGGTGCGCAGTAACCGGCGCCACCAGTAGAGTGTTCGCGTTGATACGTCAAAAGCATCAGCTGCGGCACGGATCCCGTGCTTATCCCAGAAGTTCAGAGCCTTCATTCTTAACTTCGCAATCTCGGGCATAAGAGAGTGTTTCATCGCATAAGCAGTTGCTCGGTAATACCCAAAATAGCCGACACCGATATGCTGCATCAACATCTGGCAATCCCTCCTTTAGTGTTCTGAGGCAATTGCAATATCTGTGTGAACTTACACATGCTCTACGACGATGTGACAGGGGTACTGATGCAATGCATCTCGCGAATACCCCTGTCGTGTCGCCGGAAAGCAAAAAGCCCAAGGCGTTAACCTCGGGCTTGAATTCTTTGTGTCGACAATCGAAGCTATGGCGACGATATCAGATTTACATGAAATATATGCCTTTCAGTTCGGTTTTGCAAGACTTACATCTAAATTTGTCGCCTTTTGTTGTGAACGTGATCGCGTTACCGATATGAGAGCGTCGCTATCAAGCTTCACAAAACTGCTGCGCAGCGCCAGCCAATGAGGGAGGTAGGTTTCTGTCCATGTGGACTTTGCTACACCAACCAGCTCCGCCAGCGCCTGATATTCATACGCCTCCCGCCCTGCCAGCTCGGCTTTGACATCCTGCGCGGCCAGCCAGATAAGTTGGCGCAGGCGATCGACTGTTTTCTTTGCAATGCGCACGCCGGCCAGCTTTTCGTTGAATTGCCCCCATGCCCACCGGGTGATCGTCTCCTGGTGTTCCCAGCGGATATTATCGCTGTAGTTCCACAGCAGCCACGCTTTCTGGTGGTCTTCCAGCGACAGCAGAGCCCGTCGCCAACTTGCCGTCGAATATTCAACGGGCAGAACGAGAGCGATTGATGAACCCTTAGCGCGGGACTGGCTGCCGCTCATCGGCGGCCCATCCGGGTTAACCATTTTTTGCTTTACTTCGCTATAAACCTTCTTCCTTCCCCGGCTGCGCGCCGTAGCGGTGAATTGCGCGTTTTCTGCAAAGGCTACCAGTTGCCCTTTCGTCGCACCGCTCAGATCGGCGGTGGCCACTATCAGCTGCTGGCGAACATACTGGAGGTATTGGGTATTAATCATGCTGTCTCTCCCAGGGTCTGATAGATGCGGACAAAGTTTCTCAGTATGCGGTAGTCAACCAGTACGGTGCCGCGGTGCCGGCAGAGGCGAAGTTTTTGCCAGCGTTCGCGGATGCGTTCGATAACGTCACGGCTCATGCGGCCTCCTGATGGCGGGCGCGGCGCTTCTCCAGTGCGCGGGCTCTGCGGGTGAATATGGATTTGATACGCTGCAGGTATGGAATATCGAACCGGCGCAGCTCGTTATCAGCCTCAAGGCGCTCAACGCGATCCAGGCCAATGCGTTCAATCAGGTGAATGCGGTATTCAACGGCGTTGCCGCTCAACTGCCGATTGCAGCGGGTGCATGCGGAATGGACATTGAACACGTTGAATTTCAGGTGCGACGCCGCGCCACGGGAACGGTAATGACTGGCATCAATAGCGCTGCCGGTCAGGTAGTTGCTCTTGCCGATAAGCGGGTTTCCGCAGCTGACGCAGGGCTTACCTTCATCACGAATGCGAATGTACCGGTTAAAGGCTGACTGAGCCTCTTTATCCCATTGAGCCTTTGTCTTGAATGACTCACGCTTAGCTCGGCGACGTTGGCGCCCCTCCTTCTCGAATTCGCGCTGGCGCTTCACCGCTCTGGCCTTCGCTGCTTCCCGGGCTTTTGCTGTCTGTTTTTTGCCGATCTCGCTGGCGCATTCAAAACTGCATACCACCTGCCCTTCCCGGGCAGGATGGAACCATTCGCGGCAGTGGGCGCATTTACGACGTGCTGGTTTACGCATGATCACCACCCTGGATCTGCACCAAGGTCAGACGGCCGCAGAATACAGCCCCGGTATCGATATACATCTGATTGGCGTACTGGATTGGCTGATGTGCCGGGGTGTGCCCAAAAATAAACAGGTCGGCACCGGATATTTCATTCACTATCCCATCCTGAGCCGCGCTCACTCTCTCACGATTCCAGATCACCTGTTCTGCATCGACGGGCTTGTCATACGCATATTCGTTATGAGGGTAATCAGCATGGCAGACCACCACCCTCTTACCCTCGGTCATTACCTCGATGATGAGTGGCAAACCTGCAACTAAATGGGCCAACGCGATAGCCAGGCGTTCTTTGTCGTAGTCAAGGTTAAAGAACCATCCGCCACCGTTAGCGAGCCAGTGATACACGTTTCCGGAAGAGGATAGTCCGTCGAGCATCATCTGCTCATGGTTCCCTCTTACAGCCATAAACCAGGGCATTGCGATTAGCTCAAGGCATTCGACGTTTTCCGCACCGCGATCGATAAGGTCACCTACCGAGATCAGTAGGTCACACAATGGGTCAAAACTGACCCTTTCCAGCTCGTTCATCAGCAGCGTATGGCAACCATGCAGATCGCCAACAACCCAGATGTTGCGCCAGATAGCTCCATTAATGCTTCGGTAAAGGCTCATGCGATTTTCCTTCTGGCAGCGCGGCGCAACCAGCGGACATCTGCCAGGTGAGCCGTATAGTGAAAGGTGGGGATATCGGAAGGCTTTACTTCTACCTTGCGCTTGCGGCGCGCTGGCACGCGGAAAATACCGCGCTCCATGACCTTAGCGAGCAGACTGTGCATGCGAAGCCCTCCATTCCTGGGCCCACGCAATCCGACTGCTGGACTTCTCGCTAAACTTCACATTGTGCTCGGTGCCGAACCAGTAGATCGCCTCGATTACCTCGACCATGTAGCGCTTGCTGGATTGAGAGGTGCGAACGCCGAAGTAGACGAGGCCGCCGTTGATGCCAGGGGCGGATTTCTGCTTACGCTCCGGGTTTTGCATCTGGCTGACCAGTACGGTAATGAGGTCTTTCCACTCCGCTGGCTCCAGCTTTTCACCGTGCCAGATCACCTGATCGCTCAGGTCTTTCAAAAGTGGCCACATGAGACGATTCTGTTTGTCGGTGCGGCTTTCTTCGCGCGCCTCGATAATCAGCGGCGATCGGTGGTCTACAGGCAGAGACTGGATGAAGTTGACGACGTTACGCTTAACGTGGTCGTTGATAAGGCAGAATTGTTGCTTCACGCTTCACCTCCGCAGAGGTCAAACGCTGAATACAGAAAATCGCCGGTGGCTTTCGCCATCGGTGATAGGAATTGCTGTACGGTTTTGTGCGCCATGTGTCCCCACTTGGCGCCAGATAATCGTGTCAGTTGCTCAGGCTGACAAATTAATTATCGCCCTTCCCGGGGATAAAAGCAAAATGAGCATATACGAGAAAATCGCTATTTCTTGGCGTTCTGCTCTGCCATTTCCAGATAGCGCGGATCGGATGCGCGGGGTAACTTGATGCTCTTCTCCCGGTCGTTCCAGTGCATGTTTGGCGGTGGCAGTTGTTCCCTTTCTGACCATCGCCCTTTTACAGCAGGACGCCATTGCGATGACTTTATGCTGTAAAATCTGTGACACCCAGCCAAGGGCGGCACTTTCCATCATCCCTGTTTCTCCAGGCTCGTCCGAGCATTTTTTTGCTCGTTTGGACTATTCCTAACAACTACAGTTGGTTATTATTGGTTAACAACAATTACCAATCTGGTTACACATAATGAGCGAATCGTTGAAGGATGTTGTTTCATCAGTTAAAGATGCAATAATTACACCAGTCCAAGAGGCTTTTGTATATAGGGCAAAAAATCCATTTTTTGGAAGTTTGATTATATCCTGGGTTTACTGGAACTGGAATAAAATTGCTTACATGCTACTTTCGGATGATGATGTTTTAAAGAAAATAGAATTTATAAAAAAATCAATCCCTGACAATACCCTTATACCATTTACGTCTTTTAGCATACCCCACACACATAGCTTATGGTTTCCTTTATTTTTCTCAATATTTTTCACCCTTAGCTACCCTGTTTTCTCTTGGGTTCTTACACTAATTCATAAGGGTATTTCTTTCCGCATTGAGAAAGTAGATTCTGAAAAGGAGGTTAAGAGACTCCAGCTTCAGGGTGCTATAATTACAGAGTTTGAAAAAAATGAGGGGCTCAGAGCAGTTGAAAGATCGAAAACAGAGGAGACAAAATTCTCAACAGCAGAAAGAGCAGCAGAGTCAAAATATAACATTAAAGAATTGCAAACCCAGCATGCCACGCTAAAAACTGAAGTCGCTCAACTTGAAAAGCAGAAGCAAAGTATGGAAACGATTTTAAGCGAGCAAGAAAAGAGAAGAAAAGGAGTTGTTGAAGAAATAACCTTACTCCAAGAAAAAGTCGCACCAGAAAGGGAAAGCGTCCAGAGAATTGAGCGAATAATAAATAGAAATATAGAATTAGAAAACCTTTTAACCACAAAGGAATCTCTGATTAATAGCAAACTTGATGAAACAAATCAAAAATATGCATTTTACTTCAGCAACATGGTAATGCTTGATATGTATAAAGTTGAGTGCGAAAATTACAGAAAAATATTTAAGGAATTAGAAGAAAAAACCACTCAGATTTTTAGTTATGTTGAATCTGATGACCCTACCAGAGGTAGGAGCAATGAAGGGTATTTCATGTTAAAAAGCGATATAAAGGAACTAGTAAGCAAAGGGCTAGATCACGAGCAGAAATTTAGAAATTCTCACTAAAAGTAAGGGGCGTAAACAGTTATGACGCGCCCCTGCTGCAGCCCCGTCGTGTTGAACTGTTTCTTCATCATCGGGTAAGCATAGGTCAGCACATAAGCATCAGCGTTGTTCGGCGACCGACCCAACGTCTCTTTGATCTCTTCTTTATCCTAAAGAATTTTCCGGCTGTCCATCAGGCGCACCTTGTACTCCGGTGCGCTCAGCTGTTCAAAGCCAGGCCTGTCCAAATTTTGTTTCTGGCCTGGCCAGTGATGACATGATTACGCCACGATATGCACCCATTCGAATTGTCTGTTTCTTTGGCAAGCGCTTCATCAGTGACTGACGACGGCGTTCAAACTCAGCTTCTGAATAAACTCGCTTAACAATCTGCACAGGTTTACAGCCGATTTGCAGGAGGATATTACGAGCGAAGTCGACAGTTAAATCATGCTCGTTGTCAGTATCCGCCATCACGTTCCGCACCCGTTCGCCGAGCAGGTGATGAGCTCGTTAATTGTTGAGATGTTCATTTCCTTACTCCCGCCAGGCACTGGTTAAACAGGTTGGTCATTGGGTTTACGCCTCCAGGACGCTGGCGATACTGAACAGATGGATCGCTTTCGGTTACGGCTGTCGTGTCGATCAGGGTGTAGCGATAGCTCCTGCACTCTCCCTCACGCTTAACCTGGCCGTCACGGTGCATCTGCCACAGGGAGGAATTGACCACTGAAGAGTCAAGCCCGGTACCGCGGCGGATATCCTGAAAGCTGCAGCCAGGGTGCTGGCCGATGAAGTTAATAACGGCTTGTTTGCCAGAGTTCTTTTTCATGACCGGTTCTCCCGATAGCTGTCCCAGGTAAACGAAATCGTGCAGCCTCCGCCGTCGTTCATGCGGTCGATGACGCGCTCGCCGATAAACTGCGTCAGCTCATCCTTCGGCAGGTTGCTGATCAGGATCGTCGGTTTCAGGCGCTCGTAGCGGGTGTTGATGATTTCAAACATGATCATCTCCTCGGCTTTGCTGCCGAACTGAATGCCTACCTCGTCGATAATCAGCAGGTCCGGCTTGGTGAAGAAGCGGATCACGTCTTCCTCGGAGCGGGTCGCCGTCTTTGACCAAGTGGATTTAAACTCCCGGGCGATTTTCAGCGCGGTGGTGAACACAACCGGGCTCTGGTGTTCTGCGATAACGCTTTTCGCAATTGCATAAGCCAGGTGGTTTTTTCCCGTGCCGGGTTTGCCGCACATAACCAGGCCGCCGCCGTTCTTCCGTCGATCTGGCCAGCGGGTGGCATACGCTCGGCAGACTTTCAGCGCAAACTCCGCGTCTTCGCTCACCGGCAGGTAGTTATCCAGCGTGCAGGCTTCAAACCGGGCCGGGACCTTGAGCTCCAGCATCAGGCGTTCAACATTCGCAGTGCGAGTTCTGTCATCCGTTTTGGCCTTCTCGTTTCGCAGGAAAACGAGCTCATCTTTCAGGCATCCCGGGCAGCTTGTCGGCGCACCTGGCAGACGGACAAGGCCAGTTGATACGCGCTGGCGTTGCTCATAGTCGCCGTGCTTTTCGCAGACCACTAACTGCTTAATGACTTCGGTGTTTGGGATGTCCAGCGCTGGCTGTGACAGCTCCTGCAGCTGTTTTTCGACCAGGGTGATTCTTTCGTCCAGGTTCATTGCTGATCCCTCATCCAGTTCGGAATTTCGGTTTTGCCGTAGTCTTTGTCAGCGAACCGCTCAGTGACGCGGGACTCCTGCCGGCGCTGCGCCTTGGCAACTTTCGGCTCAAAAAGTCCCTGCCAGCCATTAGCGATGCTCTGGTTAATAATTTCGTCAGGGGAGTAACCGTTCAGCCGGCAACGGTCCAGCAGGTTGATAGCCTGGGTGACGGTCTGCTGAGACTTGATCGGCTTTTTCAGGTCGCGACGGTATGCCACCCATGACGACCAGATTTCTGCAGAAAGCCAGTCAGGCAACTGAACAGCTGACGCATCGAACGAAACCGCCCGGGGGGATTTAGGGGGGTTATTAATATTGTCTTTATTGTCTTTTGTATGTTTGTCTTTTGTGTTTACCTGATTCGGGTAATAGGCGTTACCTGATTCGGGTAAACTTTTCTTACCTGATTCGGGTAATGTTACCTTTTTCAGGTAAGGTTTCTTTTCTGTACCTTTTATGGGTAAAGATGACCATTCGCTGACCGCTTTATTAATCCCGATTACGCGACCGGTTTGGGTTAATATCCCACGCTTAACCAGAGCGCTTTTTGCAGCTGAACACTTATGCGGAAGAATGCCGGTCAGCACGGAGATCTGCTCGTTACTAACCCAGTCAGATTTCTTGTTGAAGCCGTATGTTTTGCGCATGACAGCCATGAACACCAAAAGCTGATGCTGCGACAAACCCGCATGCATGACAGCTTCAAGGAGCTCATTGGCGATGCGCGTAAACCCATCGTCGAGATCTGCCACGCGCAGCTCCTGTAGTGCCACGACAGGCACAGGGAAATTGATTACTTCGGCAGTATTTGCCATAATTACTCCTGTGAATTGATCCAGTTAATTCGCGTAGAAAGCCGTTGGTGTCCTACCACCGCGGCTTTCGCCTTTCTGTTCCCACTCATGCTTCAAAATCACCTTTCTCTCCCGGCCTGTTAGAAATCAGGATGGCCAGCAGCAGCGACATGTTCGGCAGCAGACTTTCCCGCCAGCGACTCACCGTCGACTTATTCACTCCGGCCACTTTGGCGATATTCGTGGTTCCCAGTTCAGCTATCTGGCTGTGTAACCAGCTTTCTATCCTGCGAGCCTCCACTTTGTTGCGTGTCGTTGAACTCTCCATTTGCGATACTTCCTCTGGTGTTGTTTGGAATGGCCGCTGGTTAGGCGGCCGGTGAATGCGCACTTAGCAACTGTGCAAGGTCAGGCCGGATCTCTGCCGCCTTAATCTTGCCGTTAGTCGCAGACACGATTTTCATCACATAGCGGGCATCTATTCCGCCGCCATGCAGCCAGCGCCAAACTGTCGGCTGTGCTACGCCACACAGATCGGCCAATTTTTTCTGACTTCCAGCGATATCAATTGCCTTCTGGATGGTTTTGTTCGTCATGTTCCAATTCCTATAAGTATTGGTGCAAAGTGATAATAGCAATGCGTATTGGCTTTAGCAATAGCAAAACGTGTTTTGACCAGTAATACGCAAGCGTATAAATTTGAAATTATGAAAAAAGAAACTCTTGCAGATCGTCTAAACGAAGCCATGAATTTGGCTGGAATGTCCCAGGGGGCGCTTGCTAAGGCCTCAGGTATTGCTCAGCCGACCATTTGGCGCCTTGTAAGCGGAAACGCCAGGGGATCAACAAAAATTGTCGAGATAGCTAATGCTTTAGGCGTCAGGTCTGAATGGTTATCAACCGGCAATGGACCGATGCGCGATGATGGCCAGCTTCCTCGTGCTGCCCAGGTTAAAAGTCAGGATACTGATGCATTCAGGATTGATGTGCTGGACCTTATGGTTAGTGCCGGTCCGGGCATCGTGAACCAGGAGTTCGTGGAGATCCTCCGCTCCGTAGAATATGCACCGGCGGAAGCGCGCCACATGTTCGATGGACGCAAGGCTGAGAGCATCCGTATCATTAACGTCCGCGGAGACAGCATGTCTGGGACGATCGAGCCTGGCGATCTGCTGTTCGTGGACATCAGCGTTAAGAGCTTTGACGGCGACGGGATATATGCGTTCCTGTACGACGACACTGCTCACGTGAAGCGCCTTCAGAAGATGAAGGACAAGCTGCTGGTTATCTCAGACAACAAGAGCTATGCAGCATGGGACCCGATCGAGAAAGACGAGATGAATCGGGTGTTCGTGTTCGGCAAGGTGATAGGCAGCATGCCGCAGACGTACAGGAAGCATGGGTAAAGCCTTAGCACGCAGAGGAAGCATGTCTGATCTGATTATCCCAATACTCATTACTTTGCTGATTATCGGACTAGTTGGGATAGCGCTCAGGTTGGAGAAGGTATTCTTCAAGCGAAGGGAGGAGCGGAATGACTTTGAATAAATCAGTGCAGAAGGTTGATTTGATGTATTGAGGGAATGAATCATCTCCAACGCAATGATTATTAATATCTTTTTGTAAGTCTATGATGACCGGATAATTTTCTGGTCGCTTTTTTCATTACACACGGTAAACTTAGGATTAAATTATGAAGTCGGAACTGGCGGAAGTTGCGAACGATATGGTAGATACAAATAAGAAATATTTGATCTGGAACAATAAAGGCGGCGTTGGGAAAACGTTTTTGACCTATAATCTTGCTGTCGAGTATGCAATAGCGCATTCGGATGAAGATGTAGTCGTTATAGATGCCTGCCCTCAATCAAATGTTTCTGAGATTATTTTGGGCGGCAATGGAGTTGGAGAAGAAAATCTTAACAACCTCCGTGATAGAAATACTACTATAGCTGGTTACATTAAAGAGCGCTTTAGCAACTCTCCACTTGCACGCCTGGGGAATGAGTCTTCATATTTTGTTAAGGCTCATTCTGTAAATCCAAAAATGCCAAACAATCTTTATCTTTTACCAGGTGACGTAGACTTAGATATTTGTTCAAGGCTTATTGCGCATATTGGATCCTCACCGGTTAAAGAAGCTTGGAAAAAAAGTCGATCACTTTTGATAGACCTCATCGCTTCATTTGAGGCAGATAAAACTATTTCCGAGAGGCCTAAAACGTTTTTTATTGACTGCAACCCTAGTTTTGCAAGCTACACAGAACTTGGAGTTGTCGCATCAAATCGAGTAATTATTCCATGTACAGCCGATGCTGCCTCAATTCGTGGTATCAAAAACTTAGTTAAATTGATTTATGGAGTTTCTATTGATAGCACTGAACAAGACGAAATGTTCCTTGATTTCAACAAGGAAGCAAAACAAAGGAAGGTGCGAATAAGCAGGTCATTTCTTCCCAAGCTGACTCGCTGATTAAAATTTCGCGGATCTGGGCCGATTTTTTTCCCGCAAACACATCGAATCAGCCTATTTAGGCTATTTTTTCCACCATTTCTGGCGTTATTTCCGGTTTTTACTGAGATCTCTCCCACTGACGTATCATTTGGTCCACCCGAAACAGGTTGGCCAGGGTGAATAACATCGCCAGTTGGTTATCGTTTTTCAGCAGCCCTTTGTATCTGGCTTTCACGAAGCCGAACTGCCGCTTGATGATGCGAAACGGGTGCTCCACCCTGGCACGGATGCTGGCTTTCATGTATTCGATGTTGATGGCCGTTTTGTTCTTGCGCGGATGCTGCTTCAAGGTTTTTACCTTGCCGGGACGCTCGGCGATCAGCCAGTCCACATCCACCTCGGCCAGCTCCTCGCGCTGTGGCGCTCCTTGGTAGCCGGCATCGGCTGAGACAAATTGCTCCTCTCCATGAAGCAGATTACCCAGCTGATTGAGGTCATGCTCGTTGGCCGCGGTGGTGACTAGGCTGTGGGTCAGGCCACTCTTGGCATCGACACCAATGTGGGCCTTCATGCCAAAGTGCCACTGATTGCCTTTCTTGGTCTGATGCATCTCCGGATCGCGTTGCTGCTCTTTGTTCTTGGTAGAGCTGGGTGCCTCAATGATGGTGGCATCCACCAAAGTGCCTTGGGTCATCATGACGCCTGCTTCGGCCAGCCAGCGATTGATGGTCTTGAACAATTGACGGGCCAGTTGATGCTGCTCGAGCAGGTGGCGGAAATTCATGATGGTGGTGCGATCCGGCAGGGCGCTATCCAGGGATAATCGGGCAAACAGGCGCATGGAGGCGATTTCGTACAGGGCATCTTCCATGGCACCGTCGCTCAGGTTGTACCAATGCTGCATGCAGTGAATACGCAGCATGGTCTCCAGCGGATAGGGCCGTCGGCCATTGCCCGCCTTGGGATAAAACGGCTCGATGACTTCCACCATGTTTTGCCATGGCAGAATCTGCTCCATGCGGGAGAGGAAAATCTCTTTTCGGGTCTGACGGCGCTTAGTGCTGAATTCACTATCGGCGAAGGTGAGTTGATGGCTCATGATGTCCCTCTGGGATGCGCTCCGGATGAATATGATGATCTCATATCAGGAACTTGTTCGCACCTTCCCAAAGTAAAATAGAATTCCCCAAGCTACATCTATTCGTCCAAAACCGATCTCGAACCAACGAAAGCGACGCTGCAAAAGCATTCAAGTCGCACGCTGAAGAAATAAAAAGAATCACATCTGAATTATTAAAAACACACCCTCATTTATTTACTGATGAAAGCATTGATGATCGCGTTAAGCACGTTAAAGATGGCAACACTCTTGCCGCAATCATTAATCATGAAGGCTGCCCATTAAGCAATCTTCAACACAAAAGTTACACTATTTATGGTATGGCAACACAAGCAAATAAAGCTCAAATTGATGCTTTAGAAGCTGATGTAAATGGTGTTGTCTCCTGTATCTGATTAGTTAACTTGATATTGTAACCAACAATCATTATCTATTTACAATCCACAACCCGGCCCCCGCGCCGGGTTTTTACTGCCCTACTCTTCCCGCGGCATCAACACATCCAGTGCCAGCTCTACCGCCAGATCTACCTGCTCACCCTGCCACAACACCTGAATCATCTCTATCAGCGCCTCTCTTGAGGGCTCGCGCTTCTCAACCAGCAGCTGCATAACCGCTATCCCGATGACCTGCGCTATCTGCTGATGCATCTCTGTGAAAAACTCATCCTCATTTGACATGCCGCCACCCTTGCTGATGTTTTTTTGAGCACAACAGCACAATAGCAAAAAATAAATTCATTTAGCTATCAATGGTTTAATAGCCATTGCTATCAATTAATATCAATACGTATTGCTATGGTTAATACTCATTGCTATTATCATCTCATCCAAACAACACCGGCAACGCCGGGTAATCGTAACAACGCTCAGCTGGCCGGCTTTAAGGCAAAGGTGAAGAGATGATCCGCAAAGAAGACAAGCCTGCATGGCGTAATTTTTGGTTAAAGGTCGTTCCGTTTTTGGTTGCTGTTATCGCAGTTAGCTATCCGTGCTGGGGTGGCAAATGAGCAAACAAGGCATTCGTTCACTGATTTACTGCCTGCTGATCTGCGGCGTTATCTGGACAGCGTTGATTATCAAAATTCTGCACGTTACGGGGGTGTTCAATGGCTAACTCAATTCCTAACAACGGACGCGCCGTGATGATGCGCAATCGCCGCACCGGAGCCGCCTGGCTGGTCAGCTTCGACTATCGCGACGGCAGCTACTGGCATGAGCCGCAGGGCAATCTGCGCCACATCCGCCGGCCATACGCATCACGCAATATCGAGCCGAACCTGGTTCCAGCCGGGACGCATTAACCACGCATATCAGCGCACGAATTTAACTGAGCTATCAGGCAGCCATTACGGTGCCGGGATTCTTACAACCAAATTTCAGGAGCGAGCTATGAACGCATACCGCGCATATGACGCTATCGAAGAACGGAAATGGGCTGAACAGTCGCTCACCGAAGAGAAGCAAAAGTGGATTGACGATCGGGCGCAGGAAATTATCGACTCGCTGCCGAAAGAGCCGTCAGGGCTGTTCCGCTTCTCTGTGCCGATGGACAAAAGCCCATATGAAGGCCTCCGCAGCGATGCAGCTGGCGAGGCATATAACGATCTCATCTCGGCAGTAGCTTACGCCCAGGCGGAATACGACTGGGATCACCGCACCGGCTGCCCGTTTTAACTTTGGGGAATAGCAATGGCTAACGAACTTGTGATTACAGCCAGCTCTCTTGCTGAGCGAGGCATTGACAGCGCTACCTGGAGCGCCCTCAAAAACAGTATTTACCCTGGCGCCAAAGACGAATCGGTAATGATGGCGCTGGACTACTGCCGGGCCAGAAACCTAGATCCGCTTCTGAAGCCCGTTCATCTGGTGCCAATGAGCGTTAAGGACTCGAAGTCGGGTAAAAGCGAGTGGCGCGATGTGGTTATGCCAGGCATCGGGCTTTATCGGATTCAGGCCGATCGCTCCGGTGATTACGCTGGCGCAAAAGAACCAGAGTTCGGCCCGGACGTCACTCTGACGCTTACCGGTATTGAAGTGACCGTACCTCAATGGTGCAAGTACACGGTCAGCAAGCGCATGCCAAGCGGGGAAATCGTCGAATTCAGCGCGAAAGAATACTGGGTTGAGAACTATGCCACCGCCGGCCGCGACACTACCGCGCCAAACGCAATGTGGAAAAAGCGCCCTTACGGCCAGCTGGCGAAGTGTGCCGAGGCCCAGGCTCTGCGTAAGGCGTGGCCTGAAATTGGCCAGCAGCCCACTGCCGAAGAGATGGAAGGTAAAACGCTGGAAGTGGATATGCGTGACGTTACGCCGCGCAACACGACAGAGGCTCTCCCCCTGGTGGCCAGTGGGGAAACGTTGCAGGCAATTACTGACCTCCTGACGTCCCTGAATAAGGACTGGGAGCAGGACTTCCTGCCTCTGTGCAGCAACATCTTCAAGCGTGACATTTTCCAGGCATCACAGCTCACCGAAGAAGAAGCGCAGAAAGGCTTTAGCTTCCTCCAGAAAAAAGCGCAGGTGGCAGCATGACCGGAAAAACTGTTGAAGTGACCTGCAAGTGCTGCCCGGACAAATTCCTTGCCCGAGTTGCTGACAGAAAAAGAGGCTGGGCGCAGTTTTGCAGTAAGTCATGCGCAGCTTATTGGAAGCAATATGGCCGTCGTAGAGGCCATCAATCATTAGAGATGCGTCAGGCGGCCATTGACAGAAATTCTATTGAGCGACTTCAGCGCGATAAACATGGGCGCGATTCATCTAGCGGTTTTGTTTATGTAGGTGGATTTGGGCCATGGGATGACCATAAGGACTGCTGACATGACACCAGAAATTATCCTCGATCGAACTGGCATTGACGTTACCCGCGTTGAACAGGGAGATGAATCCTGGCACCGCTTACGCCTGGGCGTGATCACCGCCTCGGAAGTCCATAACGTCATTTCGAAGCCGAGATCAGGCACCAAGTGGACTGACATGAAAATGTCTTATTTCCACACGCTGCTCGCAGAGGTTTGCACCGGCGCGGCGCCGGAAGTTAACGCCAAGGCGCTGGCCTGGGGGAAACAGTATGAGGCCGACGCTCGCACTCTTTTTGAGTTCACCACCGACGTGAAGGTAACGGAGTCACCGATCCTTTTCCGTGACGAAGGTATGCGCACCGCCTGCTCACCAGACGGCCTGTGCAGTGATGGCCGCGGCCTTGAGCTGAAGTGCCCTTTCACCTCTCGCGACTTCATGAAATTCAGGCTTGGCGGCTTCGAGGCTATCAAATCCGCCTACATGGCCCAGGTGCAATTCAGCATGTGGGTAACCGGTAAGGATGCCTGGTACTTCGCGAATTATGACCCTCGCATGAAGCGAGAAGGCATTCACCACGTGGTTGTTGAGCGCGACGACAAATACATGTCCGACTTCAACGAAATGGTGCCGGAGTTCATCAGCAAGATGGATGAATCGCTGGCTGAGATCGGGTTCATCTTCGGGGAGCAGTGGAAATGAAACGCACTCCATTTTACCGCAGGCCCGGCAAAGCAGGGAAATTCTCCGGCCTTCGCGAGCGCGTGATCTGGATGATTCAGACGCGCGGCCGCCCCGTTACCGGCAGCGAAATAGCGGAGAAATTCGGCGTGACGCTTGTCGAATTTAACCGCGTTGCGAACGGCATAACCAAGGGAGAAGGCCGCATTGCACAGCTGATCGCATCGGAAACCTGGCTCAACGAGGATGGCATATGCGATCGCACCTTTGACCTGATCACAAGGCCAAAGGTCATTACCCCGCAGGGTAAAACGCGCCTGTTCACTAAGCGCTCGATAGCTCAGGCCGCCTCTGGCAACCGCCAGAAATGTATTGATAAAGCGGCCCGGCGCCGCCGGCTTATCGCATCTGGACTCTATTTCGATGAAATGGAGTCAGTCCTATGAACCGCTACTCACTTATCTATGCTGACCCGGCCTGGTCTTACGGGAACACGATAAGCAACGGCGCCGCCGTCGATCACTACCCCACCATGAGCTTGCTCGATATGAAGCGGCTCCCGGTGTGGGAGCTCTCCGCGGATAACGCTGTGCTGGCGATGTGGTACACCGGCACCCACAACCAGGAGGCGATCGAGCTGGCCGAGGCCTGGGGATTTACGGTGCGCACGATGAAGCTATTCACTTGGGTGAAGCTGAACCAGCTGGCCGAGCTACGCATTACCAAGGCCCTGGCAGAGGGTGACGTCGCCGACTTTTACGACTTCCTCGACCTGCTGAATGCTGAGACGCGCATGAACGGCGGCAACCACACCCGCGCCAATACCGAAGACGTGTTGATCGCCACCCGCGGCGCCGGGCTGGAGCGCAAGCACGCCGGCATTAAGCAGGTGGTCTACAGCCCGCTCGGCGCGCACAGCGAGAAACCGTGGGAAGTTCGCCACCGCCTGGAACTGCTCTACGGCGACGTGCCGCGGATTGAGCTTTTCAGCCGCAGCGCAGAGCCAGGCTGGAGCCACTGGGGCAACCAGTGCGCCTCCGCTTCCGTTGAGCTGATACCCGGCTACACCATCTGCCTGGACAATGTAACTAAGGGGTTTTTATGACTAATACATCTCATAAATCAGATGAAATTTTGATAACCGATGACGTTCTGTCCAGATACAAAATATCGCGCAGCACACTCTATTTCTGGAGCACCCCATCCCGGATGCCCTCTTACTTTGCTCAGCCATTCCCGCAGCCTAAAATAAATGGCAGCCCTAAAAGGTGGAGACTTTCAGACCTGCTGGCCTGGGAGGATAACGTGGGGATCAAACCAGAGGCTGACCAACCAGCTTCTCAAGGTGATCCTGCCAAACAGCAAGCCAGTGACGCTGATCATCCAGATAATCATGCAGGTTATAACGTGCCATGACACCTGCCATATGATGGCCAAGCAGTTTTTCCACAACATGTGGCGGCGCACCTAATTCAGAAAGGCGTGTCGCCACTGTTCGTCTGAGGTCATGGAGAGACCAGGGCTTCATGCCTGTTTTAGCTATAATCTGAGCAGAAAACAGAGCGACGTTTGGTTGTTGTGGCGGTCTGTCATCTTCTGGCCCTCTGTAGCGTGACAGTGTCACAACGTGTTTTGAAACTGACGTTTCCTTCTCTGCTAACATCATTCTTACTACTGCCTCGGGAAGTGCCCTTCTGACCGATTTCCCGGTTTTATAATCGCTTGCCGGAATGGTCCACGTTTGCTCATGGAAATCGAACCACTCCCATCTTGCTGTCCTGATCTCCGTACTCCGGCAGCCAGTCATGATGAGAAACTTCATTATCAGCTGTTGTCTGTACTTCATTTCAGGAAGGATGTTCCAAACTGTTTTGATTTCCTCATCACTCAATCTGCGA
Organism: Klebsiella sp. P1927; assembly: GCF_018204675.1. Lineage (NCBI taxonomy): Bacteria > Pseudomonadati > Pseudomonadota > Gammaproteobacteria > Enterobacterales > Enterobacteriaceae > Klebsiella > Klebsiella sp. P1927. The sequence continues at coordinate 2,826,349 of NZ_CP073377.1, forward strand.
TCTTTTACGGATGCTGTGAGACCTACGTCAGAGCGCCTAAGGCTCTCAATTGGGTTCACATTAATGACCCCTCGATTGGAGCAAAAACGGAACGTACGCTGCATCAGCCCAAGCATCTGACCAGTGACAACTCTTCGCCCCATGCCATCAAAAAGGTTAAGCCAGTGCGCTTTAGTGGTCTGATCAACAATCATGTTCCCCAGCACAGGCGCTATATGGTTATTGAAGTCCCGCCGGTTAACCTTGATTTTCACAAGACCTTCAGGGATGCAGTAATACTTTTCCCAGTAATCGAAAGCCTCTTTAACGGTGAGTGCTTCGACTTTTTTCTGTTTCTCCAGAACTGTTTGCCGTCTCGGATCGAGTCCTTCTGTCAACCAAGCCCTGAACTGCTGTCTACGTTCGCGAGCTTGAGATAAGGAGGTGGTGGGATAATCGCCAATCGTTAGCTGAGCGGCTTTCCCGTTCCATCTGTAGCGGTAAAAGAATGTTATACTGCCGGAAGTAGACAACCGGACATTCAGACCATGAGCGTCCGATATGACCTCGATCTGGTCTCTCTTTTTGCCAAGAGCTTTTCTTAATTTTGTGTCGGTAAGCAATGTGTACACCCCGGAAGATGATATACACATCAGTGTACACATTTTGGTTAAATTGATAACCTTCAAATCAATGCAGAACACACAAAATTAAAGCACTCAATGCTGGCAAGGTGTTGGTATTAGCGGGATTTTTGAAAAGACTTAAAGCATGACTAACAAACTTAAAACGGATTCATATGCCCTACGATAGCGTTTATCTGGAAAAGCGTCCGCCCGGCGCGCTGCGCACCGTATGGCGTAAGTTCTATGGCGACACCACGGCGATGATCGGTCTGTACGGCTGCGCGGGCCTGCTGCTGCTCTGCGTCTTCGGCGGCTGGTTCGCCCCCTACGGCATCGACCAGCAGTTCCTCGGCTACCAGCTGTTGCCGCCGTCGTGGTCGCGCTATGGCGAAGTCTCCTTCTTTCTGGGAACCGATGACCTCGGCCGCGATGTGCTGAGCCGACTGCTGAGCGGCGCGGCGCCCACCGTCGGCGGCGCTTTTGTCGTCACCCTCGGCGCCACGCTGTTTGGTCTGGTGCTGGGCGTGATTGCCGGATCGACCCACGGCCTGCGCTCGGCGGTGATGAACCATATCCTCGACACCCTGCTCTCCATCCCCTCGCTGCTGCTGGCGATTATCGTCGTCGCCTTTGCCGGGCCGCATCTGAGCCATGCGATGTTCGCCGTCTGGCTGGCGCTGCTGCCGCGCATGGTGCGCTCCGTCTACAGCATGGTCCACGATGAGCTGGAGAAAGAGTACATCATCGCCGCCCGCCTCGATGGCGCCTCGACGCTGAATATTCTGCTGTTCGCCATCCTGCCCAATATCGCCTCCGGCCTGGTGACCGAGATCACTCGCGCCCTGTCGATGGCCATTCTGGATATTGCCGCGCTGGGCTTTCTTGATCTCGGCGCCCAGCTGCCTTCGCCGGAATGGGGAGCCATGCTGGGCGATGCGCTGGAGCTTATCTATGTGGCGCCGTGGACCGTGATGCTCCCCGGGGCGGCGATTATGCTCAGCGTACTGCTGGTCAACCTGCTGGGCGACGGTATTCGCCGGGCGATCATTGCCGGGGTAGAATAATGCCGTTACTCGATATTCGTCACTTAACCATTGAATTTAAAACCAGCGAAGGCTGGGTAAAAGCCGTCGATCGCGTCAGCCTGACGCTGACCGAAGGCGAAATCCGCGGCCTGGTGGGGGAATCCGGCTCCGGGAAAAGCCTTATTGCCAAAGCTATCTGCGGCGTGACCAAAGACAACTGGCGGGTCACGGCCGACCGCATGCGCTTCGATGACATCGACCTGCTGCGACTGTCGAACCGCGAGCGCCGGAAGCTGATCGGCCATAACGTGTCGATGATTTTTCAGGAGCCCCAGTCGTGCCTCGATCCCTCTGAGCGCATCGGCCAGCAGCTGATTCAGAGTATCCCCGGCTGGACCTACAAGGGCCGCTGGTGGCAACGGCTGGGCTGGCGCAAGCGCCGGGCCATCGAGCTGTTGCACCGCGTCGGCATTAAAGATCACAAAGATGCCATGCGCAGCTTCCCCTATCAGCTGACCGAGGGCGAGTGCCAGAAGGTGATGATCGCCATCGCCCTGGCCAACCAGCCGCGTCTGCTGATTGCCGACGAGCCGACCAACGCCATGGAGCCGACCACCCAGGCGCAGATTATTCGCCTGCTGACGCGGCTCAACCAGAACAACAACACCACCATCTTGCTGATCAGCCATGACCTGCAAATGCTCAGCAAATGGGCGGATAAAATCAACGTCATGTACTGCGGGCAGACGGTGGAGAGTGGGCCCAGCGAAGAGCTGATCACCCTCCCACATCACCCCTACACCCAGGCGTTAATCCGCGCGATCCCGGATTTCGGTAGCGCCATGCCGCATAAAAGTCGCCTCAACACCCTGCCTGGAGCGATCCCGCTGCTGGAGCAGTTGCCTATCGGCTGTCGGCTGGGGCCGCGCTGCCCGTACGCCCAGCGCGAGTGTATCGAAACGCCGCGTCTTACCGGGGCGCGCAACCATCTGTACGCCTGTCATTTCCCGTTGAACATGGAGAAAGAGTGAAATGGTCGAAACATTGCTGGAAGTTCGCCAACTCAGTAAGACCTTTCGCTACCGCACCGGCTGGTTTCACCGTCAGACGGTTGAGGCGGTTAAGCCACTGAGTTTTACCCTGCGCGAACGGCAGACGCTGGCGATTATCGGCGAGAACGGCTCCGGGAAATCGACCCTCGCGAAGATGCTGGCGGGCATGGTGGAACCCACCAGCGGCGAACTGCTGATTGACGATCATCCGCTGACTTTTGGGGATTACTCCTACCGCAGCCAGAAGATTCGCATGATCTTTCAGGATCCGTCGACCTCGCTAAACCCGCGCCAGCGCATCTCGCAGATCCTCGATTTTCCGCTGCGACTGAATACCGATCTCGACGCCGAGGCGCGGCAGAAGCAGATAATCGACACCCTGCGCATGGTCGGTCTGCTGCCGGACCACGTCAGCTACTACCCCCATATGCTGGCGCCCGGTCAGAAGCAGCGTCTCGGCCTCGCCAGGGCGCTGATCCTGCGCCCGAAGGTTATCGTCTGCGATGAGGCGCTGGCCTCGCTGGATATGTCGATGCGCTCCCAGCTTATCAACCTGATGCTGGAGCTGCAGGAGAAACAGGGCATCTCTTATATCTATGTCACTCAGCACCTGGGAATGATGAAACACATCAGCGATCAGGTGCTGGTGATGCATAACGGCGAAGTGGTCGAGCGCGGCAGCACTGCCGATGTGCTGGCCTCGCCGCTGCACGACCTGACCCGGCGCCTGATCGCCGGCCACTTCGGTGAAGCCCTCACCGCCGACGCCTGGCGCAAAGACGGGAAATAGCTGGCAGGCAACGGCAGGGGCGGCCCTCACGCCGCCCTTGTCATTCAGGTGGAAGGGAAAAGACTCTGCGCCGGCAGCGACCGGCGGTCAAAGCGGCGCAGCGCGTAGTAAAGAACCCCGGTGCCAAACCAGCCTATTATCCATGAGACATCGTTACCGGCGAAGATCCACGTGAGCGAACCATGGAACAACGGGTTCTCAATGAACGGCAACTGGATAAGCACACCGACGATATACAGGGTGATCGCGTACAGGTTCCAGAACCCGTAGCGTTGCTGCGGGTCGCTTAGCGCCGGAATATCGATGGCGCCCTTCGAGATAAGATAATAATCCGTCAGACAGATGGCGCTCCACGGCACGAAGAACGCCAGCAGAAACAGAAGAAAATGCGTGAAATGCTTTAAGAAAGCGGGTTCGCTAAGCAACGCGATAATGCAGGAAGCCGTCACCATCAGCACCACGAATGCAATGCGACACTTTTGCGACAGCACGGTTTGCCGGCGGAAGGCGGAAACAATGGTGGTCAGCGACATAAAGCTGCCGTACGCATTGAGGGTAGTGAAGGTAATTTTACCAAAACAGATGGCGAAATAGATAACCATGGCCATCGCCTGACTCTTACCTAATCCCACCAGATAGCTCACCTCGTGACCAGGGAACGCGCTGCCGGCAATGGCCGCTGTCAGAACCCCGAGCGTCATCGACGTTTGGGTGCCCAATACGGTGCCGAAAAACACTGAGCACCACGTTTTCGTGGCGGAAACATCGCGTGGCAGGTAGCGCGAATAGTCGGATACATAGGGGCAAAAAGCGATCTGCCACGATGAGGAGAGCGATACGGCTAATAAAAACGTCGGCAGCGAAAAATGGTTATTGTGCGCGAGCGCACTGAGATCGGCCGAAAGTAGCAGCGTGATGAACATATAAACGAAGGCGAGAATTCCGACGATACTCGCCAGTTTGCCCAGCTTGTGGATCACCTTATAACCGAGGACGGCGATAACGATAATAATCGCACTGAATATCAGCATCCCGGCTACGTGGCTGATATTCAGTAGTTTGGCCATTGCCTGCCCGGCCAATACGGTGCCGCTGGCAGAAAAACCGATATACATGACGCAAACCAGCACCAGCGGCACCACCGCGCCAAAAACCCCAAACTGGGCGCGGCTAAGGATCATTTGCGGAAGTCCCAGTCGCGGTCCCTGCAGCGCATGCAGAGACATCACCGCCGCCCCCAGCATCTGACCGACCAGAAGCCCGACCAGAGACCACACTACATCGCCGCCCAGCACAACGGCTAAAGCGCCAGTGACAATCGCCGTAATTTGCAGATTGCCGCCAAACCAAAGGGTGAACTGGCTAAAAGGGTGTCCATGCCGTTCGCTTTCCGGGATGTAATCAATCGACCGCCTTTCACTCATTCCAGCATAATTGCTCTTTGACTGCCCGTCTGTAGACGAAAACGAAGACATAGGTTCCTCACTCAAGTTATTAATATCACCTCACTCAATCGTTCTTGTATATACAAGCATTGACAACTCACCGCCTTGCATGCACTCTCATTTTGTGACGAATATGTAAAATATTTGTATTGCAGAAAGTTACTAAACTAGCTCAAGGCGGTGCTTATTGTTGACGCCGGAAGCGATTAACTAAGGTATGCTGCCCATGATGGTCCCTTTTCAACTTTCGACGCTCCCCGTCACGCCGTGGAAAAACGGCGGCGGAGAGACGCGCGAAATCATCTGCGTACCCGCTCCAGATGCCCCTTTTCTCTGGCGAGCGAGTATTGCCACCCTGCAGGCGGATGGCCCTTTCTCCCCCTTTCCTGGCGTCGACCGGGTCATTACTCTGCTGGCGGGGCAGCCGCTACGGCTGTGTGGCGAGAATATCGACCAACCGCTGGCGCTCTGGCAGCCGTGGGCTTTCCCCGGCGAATGGGCGCTGTCCAGCGTCGGGATCGTTGCGCCAGGGCTGGACTTCAATATCATGACTCAGCGCGGGCGCGCGTCGGCGACAGTTCAGGTCGTTAGCGACCTGCAATGCCCTGCCAGCGAGGGGGTCGCTTATGTTCTACAAGGCGAGTGGGATCTGGCCGGGCGGCGCTGCGCGGCCGGCAGCGGCCTCTGCTGGCGCGGTGGATCCCCGCGGAATCTGCGTCCCGTGGGCAGCAATGGACGCCTGCTGCTGGCGGAGATCGCGCTCAAATAATCGTCAGGAGAGATGATATACTGCAGCTATCGCGATGTACTTTTGCCCCGCGCGGCGCGGACCGGCTGAAAAATATCGTGACACAAGGGGTCGTCAGTGGGATATAATTCCCGGCTAAATTTGAGTTATTTTGAAATAACAATGTTAACGTTATGATTGTTAAAGTAAAAATAAGCAATAACGATAAGGATTAAAGCTATGGGTTTTCTTTCCGGTAAGCGCATTTTGATCACTGGCGTCGCCAGCAAACTGTCCATCGCCTACGGCATCGCGCAGGCAATGCACCGCGAAGGCGCGGAACTGGCATTCACCTATCAGAATGAGAAACTGAAAGGTCGCGTAGAAGAGTTTGCTGCCGCGCTGGGTTCTGACATTGTGCTGCCGTGCGACGTTGCTGAAGATGAGAGCATCACCGCGCTGTTCACCGAGCTGGAAAAAGTCTGGCCAAAATTCGATGGTTTCGTCCACTCAATCGGTTTTGCCCCGGCTGACCAGTTAGACGGCGACTACGTTGACGTTGTCACTCGCGACGGCTTTAAAATCGCGCACGACATCAGCGCTTACAGCTTCGTGGCAATGGCCAAAGCCTGCCGCGGCATGCTGAACCCGGGTTCGGCTCTGCTGACGCTCTCCTACCTGGGCGCAGAGCGCGCGATCCCGAACTATAACGTGATGGGTCTGGCCAAAGCCTCTCTGGAAGCTAACGTCCGCTATATGGCTAACGCCATGGGTCCGGAAGGCGTTCGCGTCAATGCCATCTCTGCCGGTCCTATCCGTACGCTGGCCGCGTCCGGTATTAAAGATTTCCGTAAAATGCTGGCGCACTGCGAAGCGGTCACCCCGATCCGTCGCACCGTCACCATTGAAGATGTGGGTAACAGCGCAGCCTTCCTGTGCTCCAACCTGTCTGCGGGGATCTCCGGTGAAGTCGTTCACGTTGACGGCGGGTTCAATATCGCCGCCATGAACGAGCTGGAACTGAAATAAGTTCCTTCCCCTCCTCGCCCCGGTGAGGAGGGTTCTTCCCTCCCCCACGCCTTACGCCCCACCTGTTATTCCAATCGGCTATTTGTTAGCACGTATCAATATTTTCTCCTGCTTCCGGGTTACGCCAGGATAGTTCTGCATAAACGATCCGCGGAACGGCGGTTCGCCACATACCGAACAAGGAAAGCCCATGGAGCCACGCCGCGTGAATGGCAAAAATCACTGGTATCACGAAACCCAGTCAACAATCTGCCCGGTGGATGTCCTGCCGCTCGTCCCTGAAGCCGCCCATGTTGAAGACCGCTTTTTGCTGGACCTGACGCTGCCGGCCGCCTGGCTACGTGCCCACGCTGACTGGCTACACCCCGCACGCCAGCTGGCCGAACTGCTGTTTCCCGACCAGGTGGCGGTGAGTCGCCTGCAGACCTTTACCGCTTACGATCGACTCAGCACCGCGCTCACCGTCGCCCAGGTCTACGGCGTCCAGCGGCTGTGTAACCACTACGCCGCCCGCCTTGCTCCCCTGCCAGGCCCCGATTCCTCGCGCGAGAGCAACCGTCGTCTGGCGCAAATCACGCAATATGCTCGTCAGCTTGCCGGTTCGCCCTCGGTTATTAACGCTCTCTCCCGTAGCCAGCTGGACGAAGTGGGCTTAACCAGTCGGGACATTATTCTGTTCAACCAGATTATCGGATTCGTCGGCTTCCAGGCGCGGGCGATTGCCGTCCTGCAGGCGGCCCAGGGCTTTCCGGTGCGCTGGATCCCCGGTATGCCCCAGCAAGAGGAGGCACCCGCGGAACTGTTCGCCCCGCCGCCGGGAGCATGGCAGGCAGACATTGCGGATCCCGACCTGCAGTATGCCGATGATGAGCGTCAGCGGCGCATCGCCGGCTGGCAGTCGCTGCCCGGTCTGGGCGAGCTGGCGCCGCTGCTGGCCTGCGACCCACAGTTATTCGCGCCTCTGGAGACCTTGATCCGCCAGCTCAGCACGGATGATACCTTTGGCCCGCAGGTCGCCTTACTCACGGCGCGCACCAATGGCAGCCCCACCTGTTTTGACGCCTGGCTCCCCCACTGGCAGGGTGAAGAGGAGTTCGCCAGCCATCTGCGGGAGGGCGACCAGGCCCTCCATCACTGGCTCCAGCAGCATCCTCAGGCCCGGTCTCTCGTGACCGCGGTGCAGCTGTTAACCCGCTCGCCTGACCGGTTTAGCGCCGCCCAGTTAACGCCCCTCGCGGAATATCGACTCTCTGAGCAACAAGCAATCGATCTGTTGATCTGGAGCGGGCTGTGCGGATGGATGAATCGTCTGAAAATCGCCCTCGGCAATGTGCGTCAGCAGACGTAAATTGCTGAAACAGCGCTTGCTGCGGCAGGCATATTCGCGTAAAAATGTCAGCCGCTCTTTTAGCCACGAAAATACCTAATTATGTTTCAGGATAACCCGCTGCTAGCGCAGCTTAAACAGCAACTGCATTCCCAGACGCCGCGCGCGGAAGGGGTCGTTAAGGGCACGGAAAAGGGCTTTGGCTTCCTCGAAGTGGACGCTCAGAAGAGCTACTTCATTCCGCCGCCGCAGATGAAAAAAGTGATGCATGGCGACCGTATCGTCGCGGTGATCCATTCTGAAAAAGAACGCGAAAGCGCCGAGCCGGAATCGCTGGTTGAGCCCTTCCTGACTCGTTTTGTCGGTAAAGTCCAGAAGAAAGACGATCGCCTCGCTATCGTTCCTGACCATCCGCTGCTGAAAGACGCCATTCCCTGCCGCGCCGCCCGCGGCGTTGAGCACGATTTTAAACAGGGTGACTGGGCCGTCGCCGAGATGCGCCGTCATCCATTAAAAGGCGACCGCGGATTTTACGCGGAGTTGACCCAGTTCATCACTTTTAGCGACGACCACTTCGTCCCATGGTGGGTAACCCTGGCGCGCCATAATCTTGAGAAAGAGGCACCGGACGGCGTCGCCACCGAGATGCTCGACGAGGGGCTGACGCGCCGCGACCTAACCGCCCTCGACTTCGTCACCATTGACAGCGCCAGCACCGAAGATATGGACGATGCGTTGTATGCCGAATCCACTGCTGATGGCAAACTGCTGCTGACGGTCGCCATTGCCGACCCGACCGCCTGGATTGCCGAAGGCAGCAAGCTGGATAACGCCGCAAAAGTGCGCGCCTTTACCAACTATCTGCCAGGCTTCAACATTCCAATGCTGCCGCGCGAGCTGTCGGACGACCTCTGCTCCCTGCGCGCTAACGAAGTGCGCCCGGTGCTGGCCTGCCGGATGACCCTGGCGGCCGATGGCACCATCGAAGACAATATCGAGTTCTTTGCCGCCACCATCGAATCGAAAGCCAAGCTGGCCTATGACGACGTCTCTGACTGGCTGGAAGGCCGCGGCAGCTGGCAGCCGGACAGCGAGGCGATCGCGCAGCAAATTACGCTGCTGAAGGACGTGTGCCAGCGTCGTAGCGAATGGCGTCAGACCCATGCGCTGGTGTTCAAAGACCGTCCGGACTACCGTTTTGTTCTCGGCGAAAAAGGCGAAGTGCTGGATATCGTCGCGGAACCGCGTCGCATTGCCAACCGCATTGTCGAAGAGTCGATGATCGCCGCCAACATCTGTGCCGCCCGCGTTCTGCGCGACAAGCTCGGCTTCGGCGTTTATAACGTTCATACCGGTTTCGACCCGGCGAATACCGAGCAGTTGGCCGCCCTGCTGAAAACCCATGATGTGCACGTCGACCCGACGGAAGTGCTCACCCTGGAAGGGTTCTGCAAGCTGCGCCGGGAACTGGACGCTCAGCCGACCGGTTTCCTCGACAGCCGCATTCGCCGCTTCCAGTCGTTTGCGGAAATCAGCACCGAGCCGGGCCCGCACTTTGGTCTTGGGCTTGAAGCCTATGCCACCTGGACCTCGCCGATCCGTAAGTATGGCGACATGATCAACCACCGTCTGCTGAAAGCCATCATTAAAGGCGAGACCATTGCGCGTCCCCAGGATGAAGCCACCGTGCAGATGGCGGAGCGCCGTCGTCTCAACCGGATGGCCGAGCGCGACGTCGCCGACTGGCTGTACGCCCGTTTCCTCAACGATAAAGCCGGGACCGATACCCGCTTCGCGGCGGAGATCATCGACGTCAGCCGCGGCGGGATGCGCGTGCGTCTGGTGGACAATGGCGCGGTCGCCTTTATTCCGGCCCCGTTCCTCCACGCCGTGCGCGACGAACTGGTGTGCAGTCAGGAGAACGGTACCGTGCAGATCAAAGGTGAAGTAGTCTATAAAGTGACTGACGTTATCGATGTCACTATCGCTGAAGTTCGCATGGAAACCCGCAGCATTATTGCGCGTCCGGCGGTCTGACGCCCCTTCACAGCGGTTCCTGCGGGAACCGCTGCTTCTTTCCTCTCTATCCAGCCATTTCCGTCGCACCGATTAAGGTTGTGCGTTTTTTTCGCTTCTCTTTTTCATTCATTTTTAGCATCATTGATTTCATTCGTTTTTGTTACCAGGATAATGCCATGTCAGATGTGAATGCCCACCTGCTCGCTCAACGTATCGATACCGTGCTGGATATTCTGGTTGCCGGTGATTACCATTCTGCGATCCATAATCTGGAGATCCTCAAAGCGGAGCTGCTGGCGCTGGCGGCGGACGATGCTGAACAACAAAACCAACCCAAGGCGCCCTGGGAAATCTGAATATCAGCCATGCCGCAGCCGGCCATATGGACCGGTTGCTCGCCATATAGCCCCCTAACAGTGATGTTGCTATGAACGCCCGACAACAAAGTATTTTGCAAGTGGTCATCGATAAAGGCCGCATGAGCGTCGCCGATCTGGCGAAGATGACCGGTGTCTCTGAGGTTACTATTCGTCAGGATTTGAATTTGCTGGAAAAGCAGAGCTATTTGCGCCGTACTCATGGCTATGCCGTACCGCTGGACAGCGAAGATGTCGAAACCCGCATGATGACCCATTTCGCCATTAAGCGTGAGCTGGCCAGCCGGGCTGCGGCGCTAGTGAATACCGGTGAAACGGTATTTATCGAAAACGGCAGCAGCAATGCCCTGCTGGCGCGTACGCTGGCCGAGCGCGGCGATATCACCATCATTACCGTCAGCAGCTATATCGCCCATCTGCTGAAAGAGACCCCAGGAGAGGTGATCCTGCTGGGCGGAATTTATCAGAAACGCAGTGAGAGTATGGTCGGTCCGCTAACCCGTCAGTTCATCCAGCAGGTGCATTTCAGCAAAGCCTTCATCGGGATCGACGGTTGGCAGGCGGAAACCGGCTTTACCGGCCGCGATATGATGCGTGCGGACGTGGTGAACGCCGTGCTGGAGAAGCATTGTGAGGCAATTATTCTTAGCGACAGTTCAAAATTCAGCGCGGTACATCCCTATCCGCTCGGTCCCGCCGGCCGCTTTAATCGCGTTATTACCGACGATCGCTTACCGGACGCCTGTCGCGAACAATTGCTCCGCAGCGGCCTGACCGTCGATATCGTGCCCTACATCTGATCCTCCGCCGCCCCATCTTCTGCCAAAGCGCCGGAAGGGGCGCTTTATCGCTCTGAGAGTATTCCGAGCCGCTAATTAAGACTTTTTACCTGACGATAAATTTTAAAAAAAGTAAAATTATTATTAGCGATATAACAGGAAGTGACTATCACCTGCGTGATTTTCGTGACACCTGCGCACCTTAACTTCATGGAATTGCCCTAAAGCTGCTTTATCAGGCTATGCTTAAAGGAGCGCTGTAATCCATGAATAGATTATTCAGGAGAAAAAAAATGATGACTTCAACGAGCAAAAAAATGGCTGCTGTCGTTCTGGCTGTCACTGTAGCAATGTCTCTGAGCGCTTGCTCTAACATGTCTAAACGCGATCGTAACACGGCTATCGGCGCTGGCGCCGGCGCTATCGGTGGTGCGGTGTTAACTGACGGTAGCGCGCTCGGTACCCTGGGTGGCGCAGCAGTCGGTGGTATTATTGGTCACCAGGTCGGCAAATAATTTAATTATCTGACGAAATAAAAGAATAATTCACACGAATTGACTTACGCACGTTAAATCATTCAAGGCCGCGGCATTTACCGCGGCCTTGTTATTTCAACCAGACCATTGGAGCAGAGGGAAAATAGCGATCAGCCACCGGCTAACTTGACCTTCATCCCTTTCGCCTCAAGCAGCGACTTGAGTAGATCCCGCTTATCGCCCTGGATCTCGATCACGCCATCTTTCACCGCGCCGCCGCAGCCGCACTTCTTTTTCAACTCTGCCGCCAGAGCGGTTAGCGCAGCATCGTCGGCATCAATCCCGCTAATCAGACAGACGCCTTTGCCCTTGCGGCCGCTGGTCTGGCGCTGAATCCGCACAATGCCGTCGCCTTTCGGGCGCACCGGCGCCGGTTTCGCCTCGTCGATACGCCCGGTTTCGGTGGAGTAGACCAGACGGCTGTTGGAATCGCTCATTATGCCCCCTTGCGCAGAGAATCGTTGATCGCCCGCAGCGTCGCGGCTGGATCCGCCGACTGAGTAACCGGGCGACCAATCACCATATAGTCTACCCCAGCTTCCTGAGCCTGCTCAGGAGTCATAATTCGCCGCTGATCGCCAGCGTCGCTGCCCTGCGGACGAATCCCCGGGGTCACCAGCTTAAACGCCTGCCCCAGCTCATGCTTAAAGCGCACAGCCTCCTGGGCTGAACACACCACCCCATCAAGGCCGCAGCGTTGGGTCAGCGCCGCCAGCTTCGCCGCGTAGTCAGCCGGAGATAAGGTAATGCCCAGATCCTGTAGATCGCTGGACTCCATGCTGGTGAGCACCGTGACAGCGATCAGCAGCGGCGCATCTTTGCCAAACGGCAGCAGCGCTTCGCGCGCGGCGGTCATCATTCGCGCGCCGCCGGAAGCATGGACATTCACCATCCATACGCCCAGCTCAGCCGCTGCGGCCACCGCGCGGGCGGTGGTGTTGGGAATATCGTGAAACTTAAGGTCCAGGAACACCTCAAACCCACGCTGATGCAGATCGCGGACAAACTGCGGGCCCAGCAGGGTGAACATCTCTTTGCCCACCTTCAGGCGGCAGTCGCGCGGGTCGATGCGGTCGACAAATGCCAGCGCTTTATCGCGATTATCATAGTCGAGCGCAACCACAACGGGAGAGGATGTGACAGCGCGGGAAGATGGGATAGCTGTAGACGTCATGACCAGACCTTAGTGTTGATGGGCGCCGGGGTGGCGCAAAAAAGGTAAACGGGCAGCATTCTACCTGTGAAGCGAACAAAATAACAGACTGCCGTACCTGCCCTGACCGGACGATGGCGCTGCCGGGGCCGCGCCTGGAGAGGAGTGAAGCGATAAGTATGTTGTAACTAACGGAGGGCTTTTTTTTGGCTTTACTGGCCGTCGAGACCGCGAATAGGTTTAATGGTCGCCCACGAGCGGCAGGACGGACAATGCCAGTAAAGTGTATGAGCGGTAAACCCGCATTTCTGGCAGCGATAGCGTGGTTTGCTGCGCACCTGCTCACCAACCATGTTTCGCAGCACTCCAAGGCTTTCTTTCGCCCGCCCTTCTTCCGCTTCGTTGAGATGGTAGTCCATCAGCTTATGGAAGACGCGCATGGTCGGGTGGCGTTCCAGCTGCCGGGTGACGTAGTTTTGCGCCGCTTCGACGCCTTCCCGTTGCTCGAGGATCTGCGCCAGCATCAGTTCGGCGGTCGCCCCGGCGTTCTCCTCCACGCAGCGGCGCAGAAAAACTTCCCATTCATCGGTTTTGCCGAGCTGCTGGTAGCAGGTCTGCAGCATCTCCAGCGTTTCACCCACCAGCTCTTTATCCTGATCGATAACCCGCTCGAGGCTCTCCACCGCTTTGGCGTAGTCGCCCTTTTCCATCCACACCCGGCCCATCATGATCGATACCCGGGCGCTGGTGCGGTCCGCGGCGGCGCCTTTTCTCAACAACGCCATCGCTTTATCCAGATCGTTGGCTGCCATCTGCTGCAGGGCCAGTTCGCACCAGAAGTTGGCGATTTCGCCACGATGTTTCTCTTTCCCTAGCTTCACCAGCCGTTCAGCCACTTCAATAGCCGACTGCCAGTCGCTGGTCGCCTGGTAAATCTGCAGCAGTTGCTGCAGCGCGCCGAGGCGGAAATCGGTCTCATCCACCAGCTGTTTGAACATGTCTTCCGCGCGGTCATACAGTCCGGCGGCCATATAATCCCGTCCCAGCTGCTGCACCGCTAACAGGCGCTGATCGTAGGTTAACGACGCGCTTTCCATCAGGCTCTGGTGAATTCGGATCGCGCGGTCGACTTCGCCGCGCGAACGGAACAAATTACCGAGCGTCAGGTGCGCCTCAACGGTACCGGTATCCTCTTTCAGCATATCAAGGAACAGGTCGACGGCTTTATCCTGCTGGTTGCTGAGCAGGAAGTTAACCCCCGCCACGTAATCTCGCGACAGGCGGCTCGCATCGTCCTGTTTGGACTGTTGTGCACTTCTGCGCCCCATGTACCAGCCGTAAGCGGCGGCAACGGGTAAAAGCAGAAACAACAACTCCAGCATAAGAGGTTATTCCTTCACCGCAGGCACGCCTGCGTCGACAGCCGCCGGGCTGACGGGGGCAATCTGATGCTCAAGACGCTTAATTTTCCGCTCCGCGCGCGCCAGTGAGACACGCACCCGCAGCCAGAACAGGCCGCAGATCAGCCAGCCAATGGCAAAGCCCGCGGCAAACAGCACCGCCAGCAGCGTCGATATGCGGAATTCACCCTGAGCGAGTAAATAGTTGAAAGTGACCTGTTGGTCATTCTGCGCCCCCAGCGTCACTGAAATGACGAAGATTGCTAACACCAGTAAGAAAATGAGTAAATATTTCACATGACTTCCCGTTATGTGGGTTGCGCGAAAAAAGCCCGCTTTCAGCCCTATAAAGTATCATTTTCGCCGCAGCGGTGGAATGAAAAAGCATGGCAACTCTTCAGGATATGCGGTCGGATGCCGCCAAAATCAACATTATTCCGCTTCAGGCATCCGTTTTTTAATATCCTGCGCCTCTTCTCCGGGCGGCGAGAGCGGCCCACAAAGGCGCTGCGTCAGCCAGCAGGCCACCGTGACCAGCAGCCAGGAGATCAGCGTGGCGACGATGAGATCCAGCGGCCAGTGCATGCCCAGCGCCAGGCGACTGCCCATCACCGCCGTCGCCCACACCAGCAGCACCGCGATTGTGCCCCAGCGGCGACGCGGCCACAGCAGTCCCGCAGCGAGTAACGCCCAGCTGGCGGCAAACATGGTGTGACCTGACGGGAAAGCAAACCCCGTCTCCTTCTGCCAGTGTTTGCGTAAAAATGACGGAATGTCCTGCGCCTGCGCCAGCTGTTCATGCACCAGTTTAGCGCGTTCTTTACGCTTTAACGCGTAGAATTGCGTCACCGGCACCTGCCTTGTGTTTTCCAGCCAGATGACGAACGGTCTCGGCTCCTGGACCCGCGCCTTGACCCAGGATTTCGCCCCCTGTCCCGCCAGGATAGCGGCGGCAAGGATAAGGAACAGGATCAACGCCGCGCGCAGCCGAAAGCGCAGACACCAGAGGAACCAGCCGCAAAGCACGACATGAGTGATAATTCCCCACGGTTGGGTCACCGTTTCCGTCACCCACCACAGGCTTTTCAACATGGCAACCGGCAGTCCAGGCTGCCACAGCCACCCGGAAAGCCAGACCGTGAGGGGCATAACCAGCAGCAGCGCCGCCGCGAGAGCAGTTCGTCGGGCTATCAACAGCATTTTCTCTCCTTCTCCTTGTAGATGAACATCATAGCGGAAAGTAGATCGTTTGTGCGCTTTCCACACGGCTAACCGTTCGCGATTAGGAGAACGTCCAGGCGTTGTGGCAAAATAGCGGGAAACAGAAAGCACAGTCAGGTGCTGACAGAATCTGGAGAATCACATGCAGCTTAAACGTGTGGCAGAAGCCAAACTGCCAACCCCCTGGGGCGATTTCCTGATGGTGGGTTTTGAAGAACTGGCAACCGGACAGGATCATGTCGCGCTGGTGTATGGCGATATATCAGGGCAGTCGCCGGTCCTCGCCCGCGTACATTCAGAGTGTTTGACGGGCGATGCCCTGTTTAGCCTGCGCTGTGATTGCGGCTTTCAGCTGGAAGCGGCTCTGTCGCATATCGCTGAAGAAGGTCGGGGGATCCTGCTCTATCACCGCCAGGAAGGACGCAACATTGGTTTATTGAATAAGATCCGCGCCTACGCGCTGCAGGATCAGGGCTACGACACTGTCGAAGCGAACCATCAGCTTGGCTTCGCCGCCGATGAGCGCGATTTCACCTTGTGCGCCGACATGTTCAAATTGCTCAACGTTGAGCAGGTGCGGTTATTAACCAATAACCCGAAAAAAGTGGAAATTCTTACCGAAGCCGGGATCAACATTGTGGAGCGGGTGCCGCTGATCGTCGGGCGTAACCCGAAAAACGCTCACTATCTGGACACCAAAGCCGCCAAGATGGGCCATCTGCTGAACAGCAAGCCGACAGAATAAACCGGTGGAATAACCGAAAAAGGGCCAGCGATGCTGGCCCTTTGTTTCACAGCATATTACGAATAACGTAGTGCAGGATGCCGTCGTTGCGGTAGTAGGTGAGTTCTGTCGCCGTGTCGATACGGCACCGACAAGGGATCGCTTCCTGCGAGCCGTCAGCGCGAGTCAGGGTCACCGGCACCGTAGCGCCAGGCTGAAGCGACTGCAGATTACTGATATCAATCCGCTCTTCCCCGGTCAACCGTAGCGTTTTGCGGGTGACGCCCTGCGGGAACTCCAGCGGCAAAATGCCCATTCCGATCAGGTTGGAACGATGGATACGCTCGAAGGACTCGGCGATCACTACCCGAATCCCCAGCAGGCGCGGCCCCTTCGCCGCCCAGTCACGGCTGGAACCTGAGCCATACTCCTTACCGGCAATCACCGCCAGCGGTGTGCCCTCAGCCTTGTACAGCATCGCCGCATCGTAAATCGCCATCGGTTCAGGATCCGGCAGATGGCGGGTCATACCCCCTTCCACCCCTGGGACCATTTCGTTACGGATGCGGATATTGGCGAAGGTGCCACGCATCATCACCTCATGGTTACCGCGACGGGAACCATAGGAGTTAAAGTCGCGCCGGGCAACCCCATGCTCCTGCAGATAGCGGCCTGCCGGACTATCGGCTTTGATGCTCCCCGCCGGCGAAATGTGGTCCGTGGTGACTGAGTCGCCCAGCATGGCGAGGATCCGCGCGCCGCGAATATCCTCTACCGGCAGCGGCTCGACGCCCATCTCGTCAAAGAACGGCGACAAGCGAATATAGGTCGAGTCCTCCTGCCAGTCGTAGGTATCTGACGCCTCCACCTTGATCGCCTTCCACTCCTCAGTGCCGGAAAACACTTCCGCGTACTCTTTGCGGAACATCTCGGTGGAGACCTGTTCCACCGCGCGGGCAATCTCCTCCCCGCTCGGCCAGATATCTTTCAGATAGACCGGCTCGCCATTCTTGCCCTGTCCCAACGGCTCGCGGGTGAGGTCGATATTCATGTTCCCCGCCAGCGCATAGGCGACCACCAACGGCGGCGAGGCCAGCCAGTTGGTTTTCACCAGCGGATGAATACGCCCTTCGAAGTTACGGTTACCGGAGAGCACTGCCCCGACGGTCAGATCGCCTTTTTTGATCGCTTCTTCGATAGGTTCAGGCAATGGACCGGAGTTACCAATACAGGTGGTGCAACCATATCCCACCAGATTGAAGCCGAGCTGGTCGAGGTAAGGCGTCAGGCCGGCATGGGCCAGATAATCCGACACCACTTTCGAGCCTGGGGCCAGAGAAGCTTTCACCCACGGCTGCGGCTGCAGGCCGCGTTCGACGGCTTTTTTCGCCAGCAGGCCGGCGGCCATCAACACGCTGGGGTTAGAGGTATTGGTGCAGGAGGTAATCGCTGCAATAGCCACCGCGCCATCCGGTAGCGAATAGTGATGCCCGTTCAGCGTATAGTCAACCGGCTGACGCTGACGCTGAAGGTGGTTAACCTCCAGCTCGCCGCTGGCGGCGAAGGCTTTCGGAACATCGCCCAGCGCCACGCGATCCTGCGGTCGCTTCGGCCCGGCGAGGCTCGCTTCGACGCTGCTCATATCCAGCGCCAGGGTACTGGTAAAGACCGGCTCATCGCCAGGCTGGCGCCACATGCCCTGGGCTTTAGCGTAGGCTTCCACCAGCGCGACCTGTTCTTCGCTACGGCCGCTGAGACGCATATAGCTGAGCGTTACGTCATCGATAGGGAAAAAGCCACAGGTGGCGCCATACTCCGGCGCCATATTGGCGATGGTCGCCCTGTCGGCAAGGGGTAAGGTATCCAGGCCGTCACCGTAGAATTCAACAAACTTGCCGACGACGCCATGCTGACGCAGCATCTGGGTAACCGTCAGTACCAGGTCAGTGGCGGTGATGCCTTCGCGCAGTTTGCCGCTGAGCTTAAAGCCCACAACATCGGGGATCAGCATTGACACCGGCTGGCCCAGCATAGCGGCTTCCGCTTCAATCCCGCCCACGCCCCAGCCCAGCACGCCAAGACCATTAATCATGGTGGTATGGGAGTCGGTGCCCACCAGCGTATCCGGCCACGCCATCCACTGGCCGTTCACCTCCTCGCTCCAGACCGCCCGGCCAAGGTATTCCAGGTTCACCTGGTGGCAAATACCGGTGCCCGGCGGCACCACGCTGAAGCGGCTGAAGGCCTGCTGCCCCCAGCGCAGAAAAGCGTAGCGTTCGTGGTTCCGCTCCATTTCCAGGCGGACGTTGTCTTCGAAGGCCTCGTCGTCGCCGAAGCGGTCAACGGTCACCGAGTGGTCGATCACCAGGTCAACCGGCGATAGCGGATTAACCTTCGCCGTATCGCCGCCAAGGCGTTTCACCGCCTCGCGCATGGCGGCCAGATCCACTACCGCCGGCACGCCGGTAAAGTCCTGCATCAGGACGCGTGCCGGACGGTAGGCGATTTCCCGGTCGGCATGGGCCTGTTGCAGCCAGCCGGCCAGGGCGCGAATATCTTCTTCAGTTACCGAGTCACCGTCCTGCCAGCGCAGCAGGTTCTCCATCAGCACCTTCAGCGACTTGGGCAGTCGACTGATCTCGCCCAGTTGCTTCTCCGCCAACGGCAGACTGTAGTAATGCCAGGTTTTATCGTTGACCTGCAGCGTGTCCTTACTGGCTTCTCGTAGGGTTGACGACATAGCTCCTCCTTTATCTCAGGGATGGCATACCCTGATTCTCCTCAGGGTCTCCATTAAAGATAACACATACTGAGCATAACACTTTGATAACAACCCAAATTGCTAAATACGACGAGACAGAGAGAGAGGAAACGGGAATTATCCGAGAGCAGGCGAAATAGCACCAAAATAGTGCAAAGAGGGCGTATGCCGATATTGTATTAGTACACGAGGACAAAAAAAGAGCTAATCGGCCAGCGGGCAGTGATTAGCTCTGGTGAGTGATTTCAGGTTGGATGAATCCAGCGGCAAAATATATTCTCCCTGTATTGCCGGTCACTGATTTTATATTACAGTTTCCTTTCACTGTCATAAAAATGACATGTATCTACAACGATGACCTACAGCTTTAGCTGACAATCCAGATGTTGCAGATGGTGAGCGCGATGATGCTCCAGAACATCGCCAACCCTACCAACACTACGCCCCATACGCGACTACGCAGAACGGGATCGATTTCGGTTTTGTCATTCTCGTATGACATCGCCAGTTTCATGTAATCGATATTACTTATCATATTGTCACCACCAATTGCTCAAATCATCAGGTACAGATAAATCTTAATTATGGATAAAAGATTAATCCAGTGAATTTAGGCCTGATGGAATATATTTAACCGGTTATTTGATCGCGGCGGGCATAATGAAAAACGTGTTGCCAAAAATTATTAATTTTGTGATTGGTTCGAGGTTTAAGTTGTTAAATACAGTCCATCATAGTTAATGGCACTCCTCGCAGGGAGTGCCATTATTATTTTCAGGGTTATTTTTCCGGAAGTTTTATATCTTTGAACATCGCTTCAATATCTTCATTCGAGCGTAAAGCCACCGCGGTATCTACCACGTCCCTGGTCAAATGGGGAGCAAAACGTTGAATAAAATCATACATGTAGCTTCGTAAGAAGGTGCTACGGCGGAAACCTATCTTAGTGGTGCTGTGGCTGAAAATACCGTTCGCATCCAGCTTCACCAGATCCGGGTCAGAGACCGGATCCACCGCCATGCTGGCGATTACCCCTACCCCCAGCCCCAGGCGAACATAGGTTTTGATGACGTCGGCATCGGTGGCGGTAAAAACAATGCGCGGCGTCAGGCCCGCACGGTTAAACGCGGTATCCAGTTCGGAGCGGCCGGTAAAACCAAAGGTATAGGTTACCAATGGATACTGGGCCAGTTCCTCTATGGACACCGAGCCCTTGGTGGCCAGAGGATGCTCGGGGGTCACTACAATCGACCGGTTCCAGTGATAGCATGGCAGCATCACCAGATCGTCATACAGATGCAGCGCCTCGGTGGCGATGGCGAAATCGGCATTGCCTTTCGACACAGCCTCCGCAATCTGAGTCGGCGAGCCCTGATGCATATGCAGCGACACCCGCGGGTAGCGTTCAATAAACCCCTTGATCACTCCCGGTAACGCATAGCGCGCCTGGGTATGGGTGGTGGCGACGTAAAGAGACCCTTTGTCAGGCCAGGTATGCTCTCCGGCGACAGATTTGATGGCATCGACTTTCGACAGCACTTCGCGGGCGATGCGGATGATCTCCTGCCCGGCCGGCGTCACCTGGGTTAAGTGTTTACCGCTGCGGGCAAAGATCTGAATGCCCAGCTCATCCTCCAGCATGCGGACCTGCTTACTGATACCCGGCTGGGAGGTATAGAGCCCTTCGGCGGTGGATGAAACATTCAGGTTATGGTTAACCACCTCAACGATGTAGCGAAGCTGTTGTAGTTTCATGGCTGATATCCGTTTGCGCGTAAAATGAAGCCGCTTAATACACTTTACGTTCAGGCAACTTGTCGCCGATGAAGGCCCTGGGCTCCCGGCAGTTGGCCATAGTGGCGCCGCAATGCATCCTGAAAGCGATGATGTATAAGACGTTTTAATAATAAAAAAGGCATTAACTATAACCACTATATCATTTATATCAACACTGTATAGACGCTAACGAAAAATAATATAGGTGGTTATAAGGGGAGGAAATTAACGCAAAGAGGGGAAGACGACACGGCAGAGAAATGCACTCTCTCTGCCGGTCGCCTGAGCAGGAAAAGCGCGCTTTTCCTGCCCGAACGAACGCCATTACTTTTTGGCTTCCGTCCACTTACCGTCGATAAAGAAAGCTGACCAGCCGGTCGCTTTGCCCTCTTTTTCAGACGCCACGTACTGCTGCTTGGTTTTACGGCTAAAGCGTACCAGCGTTTTATTGCCTTCCGGATCCTGCTGCGGCGCATCGGCGAGATAACGCAGTTTTTCCGGCAGACGATCGCGGAAGCGGTACAGCTCCTCCACCAGCGGCGCACGCGTTTCCCGTGATTTCGGGAAGGTGTTGGCCGCCAGGAAGACGCCCGCCGCCCCGTCGCGCAGCACAAAGTAGGCGTCAGACTTCTCACACGGCAGCTCCGGCAGCGGCACCGGATCTTCCTTCGGCGGAGCCACTTCGCCATTGCGCAGGATCTTACGCGTGTTCTTACACTCGTCGTTGGTACAGGCCATGTACTTACCGAAACGCCCCATTTTCAGGTGCATTTCAGAACCGCACTTCTCGCACTCCACCACCGGGCCGTCATAGCCCTTGATGCGGAATTCGCCCTCTTCAATCTCGTAGCCGTCGCAGGTCGGGTTATTACCACAGACGTGCAGCTTACGCTTAGGATCGATAAGGTAGCTGTCCATCGCCGTCCCACACTTCTGGCAGCGACGTTTGGCGCGCAGCGCGTTGGTTTCCGCGTCATCGCCTTCCAGCACGTTGAGGACTTCGTTCTCCGGCACCAGGTTGATGGTGGTTTTGCACCGCTCTTTCGGCGGCAAGGCATAGCCCGAACAGCCGAGGAAAACGCCGGTGCTGGCGGTACGGATCCCCATTTTACGGCCGCAGGTCGGGCAGTCGATGCTGGTGAGCACCATCGGGTTCGGCTGCATGCCGCCCTCTTCCGGATCTTTCTCTGCCGTCGCCAGCTGGGTGGTAAAATCGCCGAAGAAGTGGTTCAGCACCTCTTTCCACTCGGCCTGGTGGTTCGCAACCTGGTCGAGGCGATCCTCCATCTGCGCGGTAAAATCGTAGTTCATCAGATCGCGGAAGTTTTCTTCCAGCCGGTCGGTAACGATCTCGCCCATTTTTTCGGCGTAAAAACGACGATTTTCCACCCGCACGTAGCCGCGATCCTGAATGGTCGAAATAATCGACGCGTAGGTCGACGGACGGCCAATCCCGCGTTTTTCCAGCTCTTTCACCAGCGAGGCCTCGCTGAAACGCGCCGGCGGCTTGGTAAAGTGCTGCGCAGGCGTCAGCTCCACCAGGCTCAGGCGGTCGCCCTGTTTGACCAGCGGCAGCGTTCGGTCTTCATCGCCCTTGCGCAGCGCCGGCATGACTTTTGTCCAGCCGTCGAAACGTAAAGTGCGACCGCGCGCTTTCAGTTTGAAATCACCCGCAGCCACGGTCAGCGTGGTGGAGTCGTACTGCGCCGGCGTCATCTGACAGGCGACAAACTGGCGCCAGATCAGCTGATAAAGCTTCTGCGCATCCGCTTCCATATCTTTCAGCGTTTCCGCCAGCACGTTCACATCAGACGGACGAATCGCTTCGTGCGCTTCCTGCGAGTTTTCTTTGCTGGCGTACTGGTTCGCGCTATCCGGCAGATATTTTTTGCCAAATTTGTCGCTGATGTAGCCGCGAACCATGTTCAGCGCGTCCTGACTCAGGTTGGTGGAGTCGGTACGCATATAGGTGATGTGCCCTGCCTCATAGAGTCGCTGAGCCATCATCATGGTCTTTTTCACGCCGAAGCCCAGACGGGTGCTGGCCGCCTGCTGCAGGGTGGAGGTGATGAACGGCGCGCCCGGCTTGCTGCTGGTCGGCTTATCTTCACGCTCCAGTACGCTGTAGCTGGCTTTTTCCAGCAGCGATACCGCCGCCATGGTCTCATCACGGCTGACCGGACGGAACGGCTTATCATCCTTATGGGTTACCTGCAGCGGCAGGGCGTCACCGCCCGGCGTGGTGGTGCTGGCGTCGACTTCCCAGTACTCTTCCGGGACGAACGCTTTAATTTCACGTTCACGCTCCACCACCAGGCGGACCGCGACGGACTGCACGCGCCCGGCAGAAAGACCACGGGCGATTTTTTTCCACAGCAGCGGCGAAACCATATAGCCCACCACGCGGTCCATAAAACGACGCGCCTGCTGGGCGTTAACCCGATCGATATTCAGTTCGCCCGGCTTTTCAAAGGCCTGACGAATAGCGTTTTTGGTGATCTCATTGAACACCACGCGGCTGTAACGCTGTTCATCGCCGCCGATGACTTCCCGCAGGTGCCAGGCAATGGCTTCCCCTTCGCGGTCAAGGTCGGTTGCGAGATAGATGTGGTCAGCTTTTTCCGCCAACTGTTTGAGTTCTGAAACTACCTTTTCTTTACCCGGAAGTACTTCATAGTGCGCATTCCAGTCATGCCATGGGTCCACGCCCATACGGTTAACCAGAGCACTACGTTCGTCCTTTTTAGGCTTTTTAGCCCCTTTGGTGGCGGTAGAGTCGGCGCTCTTTTTGGAAGCTGATCCACTGGTCGGCAAATCGCGGATATGACCGACGCTGGATTTCACCACGTAGTCATTACCCAGATACTTATTGATCGTTTTGGCTTTTGCCGGGGACTCAACGATAACGAGAGCTTTACCCATATTCACCTTTACCTAATTTGATTCATCCAGGAATACATCGCACATTCATACACCCTCCACTGGCGACTGCCTCATATGTTGCGGCACCGTCGGTGAATATCAACCCTGAACACCCGTTTCATCTCCGTAAAACCAGGCGCTTGAGTTTGCTGACTTTTTCTCGTCAGGTGACATAGCACGAAGAATTTTTGGCCGAATGTCAAGCAAATCTGTTGCCAGATCGCCGAAAGCGTCACACTGTACCTGATAAAATTCGTTACGCAACTTTATTAGCATGCAAAAGCAAATCCCGCCAGTAAACGGCTGTTTCTCCACTGGTTACCATTACCCCTGATTTATGCATGGAAAATTTGCCCCACGCCGCCGCGCGGCGTAAACTACGCGCGGAGAAAAAGAGGAGTCCGTTATGCAAGGTACAACCCAACCAATCGATCGCCAGACGCTGCTCGAAAAAGCCAACAAACTTATTCGCGAACATGAGGATACGTTAGCCGGTATCGAAGCCACCGACGTCGTTCAGCGCAACAATGTCCTGGTGTTTAGCGGTGAGTTTTACCTTGATGAGCAGGGACTACCGACGCCGAAGAGTACAGCGGTATTTAACATGTTTAAGTATCTTGCTCACGAGCTGTCGGACAAGTACCACCTGGTCGATTAAGACCAGTGAAAACAATAATGCGAGGCCCAGGCCTCGCGTTATGTTATTTACATCAGCGGTTTCTGACCGCGCTGCCACCAGCGCAGCAGAAGCCGATCGGCGCTCTCCGCCGCGCTACCGGTAAAGCGGTCGAGCATCTTCTTACGCTGTTGATAACGCACCCCGATCACCTCGTGGCTCTCCATCAGCCCCAGCAGCAGCTCATCGCTGGTTTCAACCGCATCCACCAGACCTTTTTCCAGCGCCTGCACCCCGTACCAGTGTTCGCCGGTGGCCACCTGCTCAATATCAAGTCCCGGACGCATCCGGTGGACGAAATCCTTGAACAAATGATGTGTTTCATTGAGATCCTCGCGGAACTTGCGCCGCCCTTCCTCGGTATTTTCGCCCAGCATGGTGAGCGTTCGTTTGTACTGCCCGGCGGTGTGCAGTTCGATATCGATATCTTTATTCTTCAGGAAGCGGTGCAGGTTCGGGATCTGCGCCACCACGCCAATAGAGCCGAGGATCGCAAACGGCGCCGAGACAATTTTGTTCGCCACGCAGGCCATCATATAGCCGCCGCTGGCCGCCACTTTGTCGACCGCCACCGTCAGCGGGATCTGCTTGTCGCGCAAGCGCTGCAGCTGAGAGGCGGCCAGACCGTAGCCGTGCACCACCCCGCCGGGGCTTTCCAGGCGAATCACCACCTGATCGCGCGCTTTCGCCGCCGCCAGTACCGCGGTGATCTCTTCCCGCAGGCTATTGACCTCATGGGCATCCATACTGCCTTTGAAATCCAGCACCCAGGCGCGCGGCTTGCCTTCCGGCTCGGCATTACCCAGCTTCGCCCGCGCTTTGGCCGCCTTCGCCTCTTGTTTTTGCTTTTTCTTCTGCGCCTTATGCCACTGCTTCTGCTGCGGGCCGTCCAGCAGCGCCACCGCCAGCGATTCCTTCATCTCTTTATAATGCTCGCTAAGATTGGTCACCCGCAGCTCGCCGCGCTGCTTCTTGCGCTGAGCGAGGTTGACGATAATAGCGGCAATCACCGCGATGGCGACGACAACCGTCGCGATCTTGGCTAAAAATAAGCCGTACTGAGCAAGTAATTCCACGTTTTCACCTTGTGTAAAGCACTGACGTTGCTGCACAGTGTACCTCAGCCGCTGGCGAGAAGTCTTTGTGCTTTGTGTTCTCTGCGCAGCGGATTCCGTTTTTTTTCGCGCGGCTGAAATCGTTGCAAGATATTAATTTTGTGAATACTTTCCGCTTCGCCGATTGCAATGGCGGGCGCTTTCAGGCATAACAGCGCAAAAGTGAGATACCAAAGATGAAGCGCGATCGGGAACCGATCGCCCAAGGAGTTGCCGTGCATTATCAACCACAACGTCACTTGCTGAAAGAGCGCATCATCCTGGTCACCGGGGCCAGCGACGGGATTGGTCGTGAAGCGGCCCTGACCTACGCGCGCTATAGCGCCAGCGTTATCCTGCTGGGTCGCAACGACGACAAACTGCGCACCGTCGCCCAGGAGATTGAGCGTGAGGGTGGTATTCCCCCTCGCTGGTTTACCCTCGACCTGCTCACCTGTACGCCCCAGGCGTGCCAGCAGCTGGCGCAGCAGATCAGCATGCACTATCCCCGCCTTGACGGCGTGCTGCATAACGCTGGCCTGCTCGGCGACATCTGCCCAATGGAAGAGCAGAAGCCGGAGGTCTGGCAGCAGGTGATGCAGGTGAACGTTAATGGCACCTTTATGCTGACCCAGGCGCTTCTTCCTTTATTACTCCGTTCGGAATCGGGCTCGCTGGTCTTCACCTCATCCAGCGTCGGTCGTCAGGGCCGCGCCAACTGGGGCGCCTATGCCGTTTCCAAATTCGCCACCGAAGGGATGATGCAGGTGCTGGCCGACGAGTATCAAAGCCGCCACCTGCGGGTAAACTGTATCAACCCCGGCGGCACTCGCACCGGAATGCGCGCCAGCGCGTTCCCGACGGAAGATCCGCTGAAACTGAAAACCCCCGCTGACATTATGCCCGTCTATCTGTGGCTGATGGGTGACGACAGTCGTCGCAAGACGGGAATGACCTTCGACGCCCAACCGGGACGTAAACCAGGAATTGCCCAATGAGTGATGAACGCTACCGCGAACGCCAGCAGCGGCTGAAAGATAAAGTTGACGCCCGGGTGGCGGCGGCCCAGGACGAGCGCGGCATTGTGATGGTCTTTACCGGCAACGGCAAAGGCAAAACCACCGCCGCCTTTGGCACCGCGACCCGCGCCGTCGGCCATGGCAAAAAAGTCGGCGTGATCCAGTTTATCAAGGGGACCTGGCCTAACGGCGAGCGTAATCTGCTGGAGCCTCACGGCGTCGAATTTCAGGTGATGGCCACAGGTTTCACCTGGAACACCCAGGATCGCGACAGCGACACCGCCGCCTGCCTGGCGGTCTGGGAGCATGCCCGCCGTATGCTCGCTGACGACCAGCTCGATCTGGTGCTGCTGGACGAGCTGACCTACATGGTGGCGTATGATTACCTGCCGCTGGAGTCGGTGCTGAGCGCCCTGCGTGAGCGCCCTGCCCATCAGTCGGTGATCATCACCGGCCGCGGCTGTCATCGCGATATTATTGAACTGGCCGATACCGTCAGCGAACTGCGTCCGGTCAAGCATGCATTTGATGCCGGGATTAAAGCGCAGATGGGGATTGACTACTAAGGGCCTGATAGCGCGGAGGAAGTACGCGTTCCGGCGGCAAGTCACCGGAACGCATAACATTAACCGTTAGTCTTATTGCGAGTACTGGAACGACGGTTGCTGTTGTTACCCTGGCGCGGATTAGCGCTGGTCTGGCTGTGACGCTTCACCGCCCGACGGATCTGATTGGCTTTCAACCGCCGACGGTCTTTCTCGACGGCAACCTTAGAGCTGGTTTCCGGCGTGAGCTCCACCAGCTCGCGCAGGTAGTTGATCTGCGCCAGGTCCAGCTCGGTATAGCCGCCGCGCGGCAGGCCTTTCGGCAGCAGAATATCGCCGTAGCGCACGCGGATCAGACGGCTGACCTGCACGCCGACCGCTTCCCACAGGCGACGCACTTCGCGGTTACGCCCTTCGGTCAGGGTAACGTTATACCACTGGTTAATCCCTTCGCCGCCGGTGAATTTGATGGTTTTAAACGCTGCCGGACCATCTTCTAACTGTACGCCTCGCGACAGCTGGCGCAGCTTATCATCATCCACCTGGCCGAAAACGCGAACGGCGTACTCACGCTCGACTTCACGGCTCGGGTGCATCAGGCGGTTGGCCAGTTCGCCATCGGTGGTGAACAGCAGCAGGCCGCAGGTATTCACGTCCAGACGACCAACGGCAATCCAGCGCGCGCCGCGCAGTTTAGGCAGACGATCAAACACCGTCGGGCGTCCTTCCGGATCGTTACGGGTGCACAGCTCGCCTTCCGGTTTATAGTAAGCCAGCACGCGGCAGATCTGCTCGGCAGACTCTTTCACCGAGATCAGATGACCATCGATACGAATTTTTAAACCAGGGACAATTTCCACACGATCGCCGAGGGTGGCGATTTTGCCGTCGACGCTGACGCGGCCAGCTTCGATTTTCGCTTCAATTTCACGGCGGGAGCCGTGGCCGGCGCGGGCCAGCACTTTTTGCAGTTTCTCGCTCATTGAGCTTCCTTAAGGTGTCGCCTTCCCAGGCGTCTGGTATGCTTTATGAAACAATGAGGCCAAAAGCACAACTCATTGTTACGTATATACTTTTAACGTAAAGTCTCGTCGGCGCGTTCAGGATATCCACCGCGAGCCCGTATTCGTGGCCGAACATACTACACTAACTTCGTCGGGAAAGCTTCTGTTCGCCGCGCCCCGTCTTTAGTATGGAACAGATTTTCCTCATTCTCCTGTGCCCATTCACGCATACGGATCTTTATCGGACAGCGCCCCCCTCATTACGCGCGCTCCTCAGCAACGGCCGGGCGCTGGCCAAGCAGCCAGTCGCGAAAACAGCGGTTGGCAGGCGCCAGCAGCGCGGTCTCGTGGTAAACCAGATGATAGGCCAGCGGACAGGCGATGGGCTGCGCCAGAGGATTAACCAGCCGCCCCTGCGTCAGCGCAGGCGCTATGAATGAGCGTCGCAGTAATGCCATCCCCATACCGGCGAACGCCGCCTCCGTCACGCCGTTGGAATCAGTGAACACCGGCCCACGCCGCGCGAAGTGCGGCGCCAGCCCCACGGCCTTACACCACAGCGCCCAGTCTTCACGATGTTCATCGTGCAGCAGCGGATACTGCAGTAGATCGCTCGCATCGGTGAGCGTCCGGCGCGGAGCAATCAGTTGCGGGCTACAGACCGGCATCAGGTCGTCATCCAGCAGGCGGTAAGCCTGCAGTTCCGGCCAGCCGCCGACACCATGACGCACGGCAAAATCGATCCCTTCACTCAGCAAATCCACTCGCCGGTTGGTGGTGCCGATCTGGATCTCTATCTGCGGATAGCGTTGTTCAAAATCAGCCAGCCGCGGCAGCAGCCACTGAATGGCGAAGCCGCTGGTACAGCTGATAGCTACCTTTTCTGGTCCCGGGGGCACCTGCAGACGCTGGGTGGCGGCGGCTATCTGATGAAACGCCGGCTGAACGGCCCGCAGGTAGATCTCTCCCACCGCCGTTAACTGTAACCGTCGCGGAGTACGGATAAATAGCGGGACATTCAGCGTCTCCTCAAGGCGGGCAATCTGCTGGCTGACGGCGCTGGGCGTGACGCAAAGCTCACTGGCGGCCAGCTTCAGGCTGAGCAGCCGCGCCGCCGCCTCAAAGCAGCGCAACGCATTCAGCGGCGGGAGTTTCATGGGTATGGAACCTCGGTTAAGAAAAACTTAATCATGTAAGCATAACGCGTTTGTCGCACGCTGCACGTGGGTTCTACAGTTGACTTCCTTCGTGACTACAAGGAGTCAATCATGCGTGTTATCGACTATGGCCGCCTGCTGCTGCTCGCCGCCCTCTGGGGCGCCAGCTTTTTGTTTATGCGCATCACCACCCCGGCCTTCGGGGCGTTGAACAGCGCTTTTCTTCGCGTACTGTTCGCCGCTATCGCGCTCGGGCTGTTACTCGGCGTGCAGGGTAAATGGAGCGGGTATCAGGGAAAATTCACATCCACTCTGCAGCTGGGGGTCATTAATTCAGGCCTTCCTTTTCTCATGTACTGCCTTGCCGCGCAATGGCTGCCGGCAGGGTACTCCGCCACGCTTAACGCCACGGCGCCGATGATGGGGGTGCTGATCGGCGCGTTATGCTTTGCAGAACCGTTAACCCTGCGCAAAGGCGGCGGCGCGATACTGGGCGCCATTGGCGTGGCGGTGATCGCGCGCCCGACGTCTGGCCTTAGCGCCGCCCTGCTGCTGCCGGGGATTGGCGCCTGCCTGACCGCGACCGCCTGTTACGGTCTGGCCGGCTTTCTGACCCGCCGCTGGATCCAGCAGCGAGGCGGCCTCGAGGCTGAACGCGTCGCGCTGGGTAGCCAGGTCGGCGCCACGCTGTTTCTGTTTCCTTTCTTTCTCTGGTCCTGCTGGCATGGGCCTGCCGTAGACTGGCGGCAGAGTCTGCCGTGGATAGCGATAGTCATGCTGGGCGTGGTCTGCACGGCGGCAGGGTATATTATCTACTTCCGCTTGATTGCAGATATAGGGCCGCTGCGTTCGCTGTCGGTGACCTTTTTGATCCCACCTTTTGCGGCGCTGTGGGGCTATCTCTGCCTCGGAGAGACAGTGGAGAAAGGATTGATTCTCGGCGCGCTGCTGGTTTGTGTAGCGCTATGGATGATTATCGTGCCGTCGGGGCGAAAACGCGGGGTACCGGACGGCGCATGATGCACCGCCCGGCAGATAGCCTTAGAGAAACGGCCTCACGTCGCCGACGCCTTCGCGCAGCACCACCGGGGTGTCTTCAGTGAGATCGATAACCGTGGTCGGCTGCTGCCCAAGGAAACCGCCGTGAATGATGAGGTCCACCACTTTCTCCAGACGATCTTTGATCTCTTCCGGGTCGGATTCGGTAAAGTCGCTGCCGGGCAGCATCAGCGACGTGGAGAGCATCGGCTCGCCTAAGGTCTCGAGCAACGCCTGAGCGATGGGGTTAGACGGGACGCGCATGCCGATGGTTTTACGCTTCTCCTGCAGCAGCCGACGCGGCACCTCTTTGGTCCCCTTAAGGATAAAGGTATAGTTGCCCGGCGTGTTGTTTTTCATCAGGCGAAATGCCACATTATCCACAAAAGCGTAGGTTGACAGCTCGGACAGATCGCGGCACATCAGGGTAAAGTTGTGGCCGTCCGGCAGCTGACGGATGCGGCAGATCCGCTCCATCGCCCCCTTGTCTTCAATTTTGCAGCCCAGCGCGTAGCCGGAGTCGGTAGGATAAACGATCACCCCGCCCTTACGCACAATCTCCACCGCCTGGTTAATCAACCGCGCCTGCGGGTTATCCGGATGGATATAAAAAAACTGGCTCATACTTCCCTCTCAATTTTTATTCGGCGGCCGCTTCCCAACTGTGCCAGACGCCTTCCACGCCGGCAGGAAGCCAGAGCTTACGGCCAAGTTCGATCCACGCGCAGGGCTGATGAAAATCGGATCCCTGCGACGCCAGAAGACCAAACTGCACGGCCAGGGTGGCCAGCTGGGCGCGTTCATGGGGCGCCTGCTGACACTGGGCCACTTCCATGGCATCACCGCCCTGCTCGCTAAAGTGGGCCAACAGCCGCTTCAACCACTTGGCGGAGAGATCGTAGCGCCCGGGATGGGCAATCACCGCCTTGCCGCCAGAATGATGAATCACATCAATCGCTTGTTTTATTGTACACCACTGCGGCGGCACGTAACCGGTTTTCCCGCGGGCAAG
Organism: Klebsiella sp. P1927; assembly: GCF_018204675.1. NCBI lineage: Bacteria > Pseudomonadati > Pseudomonadota > Gammaproteobacteria > Enterobacterales > Enterobacteriaceae > Klebsiella > Klebsiella sp. P1927. Next base: position 2,857,562 of record NZ_CP073377.1, read on the forward strand.
GTATTTTTTGAAGACTTCCGCCATGTTTTTCGCATGGCCGGCCTCCACCAGAAAACGGGCAAAATGGCCGCGGGTGACGGCGCCACCGTCCGCCAGTCGCAGCGCCCCTTCCCAGGCGCCGGGGATCCGCGCCTTCTCCAGGCGCTCGGCAATCATCTGACCGCGCTGCTGGCGCCGCGCTTTCTGCTCCTCCAGCAGGGCGGTCATCGTTGGGTGCGCAATATCAATATTCAGACCCACAATATGAATCTCGTGATTCTCCCAAAGGGTGGAAATCTCGACGCCGTTCACCAGGGTCAAGGGTAATCCGGCGCGGGCGATCTCCTCCCGGGCCGCCGGGATCGCCGCCACGCTGTCATGGTCGGTGATCGCCAGGGTGCCGACGCGCATCTCATGGGCGCGATGGACCAGTTCCTGCGGAGTCAGCCGCCCGTCAGAGGCGGTGGTATGGCTGTGCAGATCGTAAATCACTGCGTATTGGCTGTCGCTCAAAAGGACTCCTGCTGGACATCAACGTAAATAAGCGCATTATCATACCGACAGGCAGAGAAAATCTGCAAACAAGGGTTGACTTTATTCCATTGAACTAGTTAACTAGTACGCAAGTTCACATGAAGGGGTATCACGATGAAAATGCACTTTATCACTCTGCACAGCTGGTGGCGCACCTCCTGACGACGGGCGGCGTGATCGCGTTTTGCATTCAGCATACAGATACCCGGCCCGCCAATGAGCGGGCTTTTTATTGGACAAAAATAATACGAACAGGCGAGAACAATAATGCAAACATCCAAACCGGCACTCGAGCTTCTCACCAGCGACGCCATCTACCGGGAGAACCCGACGGCGTTATTCCACCAACTGTGCGGCGCCCGTCCGGCGACGCTGCTGCTGGAATCCGCTGACATCGACAGCAAAGATGACTTAAAAAGCCTACTGCTGGTCGATAGCGCGCTGCGCATTACGGCCCTTGGTGACACTGTCACTATTCAGGCCCTCTCCGCCAACGGCGCGGCGCTGCTGGAACTACTGGACGGCGCGCTGCCCTCCGGGATCATCAATCAGCGCCAGCCCAACGGCCGCATCCTGACCTTCCCGGCCGTCAGCGCCCTGCTCGATGAAGACGCCCGTCTCTGCTCACTGTCGGTGTTTGACGCCTTCCGTCTCCTGCAGGAGCTGGTGAGCGTTCCGGACAACGAGCGCGAAGCGATGTTCTTCGGCGGCCTGTTCGCCTATGACCTGGTGGCCGGTTTTGAAGATCTTCCCCAGTTGCAAAGCGACACCACCTGCCCGGACTACTGCTTCTATCTGGCGGAAACCCTGCTGGTCATCGACCATCAGACCAAGCATACCCGCATTCAGGCCAGCCTGTTCACCCCGCTGGAGAGTGAAAAACAGCGCCTGGAGCAGCGCCTGAGCCAGCTGCGTCAGCAGCTGAACGAGCCGCCGGCGCCGCTACCGGTTACCACCGTGGCCGAAATGCGCTGCGACGTTGACCAGAGCGATGAAGAGTACGGCGCGGTGGTGCGCAAAATGCAGCGCGCGATCCGCGCCGGGGAAATCTTCCAGGTGGTTCCTTCCCGCCGCTTCTCGCTGCCCTGCCCATCGCCGCTGGCCGCTTATGATGTGCTGAAGAAGAGCAACCCCAGCCCGTACATGTTCTTTATGCAGGACAATGATTTCACCCTGTTCGGCGCCTCGCCGGAAAGCTCGCTGAAGTATGATGCCGTCAGCCGTCAGATTGAGATCTACCCCATCGCCGGCACCCGGCCACGCGGCCGCCGCGCCGACGGCTCGCTGGATCGCGACCTCGACAGCCGCATCGAGCTGGAAATGCGCACCGATCATAAAGAGCTTTCCGAACACCTGATGCTGGTGGACCTGGCGCGTAATGACCTGGCGCGCATCTGCACCCCGGGCAGCCGCTATGTCGCTGATTTAACCAAGGTTGACCGCTACTCCTTCGTGATGCATCTGGTCTCCCGTGTAGTAGGCGAATTGCGTCAGGATCTCGACGTCCTCCACGCCTATCGCGCCTGCATGAATATGGGCACCCTCAGCGGCGCGCCGAAGGTCCGCGCCATGCAGCTGATTGCCGCCGCCGAAGGTAAACGCCGCGGCAGCTACGGCGGCGCGGTGGGCTATTTCACCGCCCACGGCGACCTCGACACCTGCATCGTCATCCGTTCCGCCTACGTGCAGGAAGGTATCGCTACCGTCCAGGCCGGAGCCGGCATTGTGCTCGACTCGGTTCCCCAGTCGGAAGCGGATGAGACCCGAAATAAAGCCCGCGCGGTGCTGCGCGCCATTGCCCAGGCCCATCACGCGAAGGAGATTTTCTGATGGCTGACATTCTGCTGCTCGATAATATCGATTCCTTTACCTATAACCTGGCAGACCAGCTGCGCGCCAACGGCCATAACGTAGTGATTTATCGCAACTCCGTTCCGGCGCAGGCGCTGATTGAGCGTCTGGGCACCATGGACAACCCGGTGCTGATGCTCTCCCCGGGCCCGGGTACGCCAAGCGAAGCCGGCTGCATGCCGGAGCTGCTGACCCGTATGCGCGGCAAGCTGCCGATCATCGGCATCTGCCTCGGCCACCAGGCCATTGTCGAAGCCTACGGCGGCTATGTCGGCCAGGCGGGGGAGATCCTCCATGGCAAAGCCTCCAGCATTGAGCACGACGGCCAGGCGATGTTTGCCGGTCTGGCTAACCCGCTGCCGGTGGCGCGCTACCACTCGCTGGTCGGCAGCAATATTCCCGCCGGGCTGACGATTAACGCCAATTTCAACGGTATGGTGATGGCGGTGCGTCACGATGCGGATCGGGTGTGCGGCTTCCAGTTCCACCCGGAATCGATCCTCACCACCCAGGGCGCGCGACTGCTGGAGCAGACCCTGGCCTGGGCGCTGCAGAAGCTGGAGCATACCAACACCCTCCAGCCGATCCTTGAGAAGCTGTACCAGGCGGAAACCCTGAGTCAGCAGGAGAGCCACCAGCTGTTCTCCGCCGTCGTGCGCGGCGAAGTGAAGCCTGAGCAACTGGCCGCCGCGCTGGTCAGCATGAAAGTGCGCGGTGAGCAGCCGCAGGAAATTGCCGGCGCCGCTACCGCGCTGCTGGAAAACGCCGCGCCGTTCCCGCGCCCGGACTACCTGTTTGCCGACATCGTTGGCACCGGTGGCGACGGCAGCAACAGCATCAATATCTCCACCGCCAGCGCCTTTGTCGCTGCGGCCTGCGGGTTAAAAGTGGCGAAACACGGCAACCGCAGCGTCTCCAGTAAATCAGGCTCTTCTGACCTGCTGGCGGCCTTCGGCATTAATCTCGATATGAACGCCGATAAATCCCGCGCCGCGCTTGATGAGCTGGGCGTCTGCTTCCTGTTCGCGCCGAAGTACCACACCGGTTTCCGCCACGCGATGCCGGTCCGTCAGCAGCTGAAGACCCGCACCCTGTTCAACGTGCTGGGCCCGCTGATCAACCCGGCGCATCCGCCGCTGGCGCTGATTGGCGTCTACAGCCCGGAACTGGTGCTGCCGATCGCCGAGACCCTGCGCGTGCTGGGTTATCAGCGCGCGGCGGTGGTGCACAGCGGTGGGATGGATGAAGTTTCGCTGCATGCGCCTACGGTGGTGGCCGAACTGCATAACGGGGAAATTAAAAGCTATCAGCTGACCGCCGACGACTTCGGCCTGACGCCTTACCATCAGGCGCAGCTGGCGGGCGGCACCCCGGAAGAAAACCGTGACATTCTGACGCGCTTGCTACAAGGTAAAGGTGAAGCCGCTCACGAAGCCGCCGTCGCCGCCAACGTCGCCATGTTGATGCGTTTACACGGGCATGAAGATCTGAAAGCTAACGCTCAGCAGGTACTGGATGTGCTGCACAGCGGCGCGGCCTATGACAGAGTGACCGCCTTAGCGGCAAGAGGGTAAATAATGCAAACCGTTTTAGCAAAAATCGTTGCCGACAAAGCGATTTGGGTGGAAGCCCGCAAACAACAACAACCGTTAGCCAGTTTTCAAAATGAGATCGTTCCGACGCAGCGCAATTTCTATGACGCGCTGGCCGGCACCCGCACCGCGTTTATTCTTGAGTGCAAGAAGGCCTCACCGTCGAAGGGGTTGATTCGCGAGGATTTCGATCCGGCAGCGATCGCCAGCATCTACAAGCACTACGCCTCGGCGATCTCGGTGCTGTGTGATGAGAAATATTTCCAGGGCAGCTTCGATTTCCTGCCGATCGTCAGCCAGGTCGCGCCGCAGCCGATCCTGTGTAAGGACTTCACCATCGACCCTTACCAGATCTACCTGGCGCGCTACTATCAGGCCGACGCCTGCCTGCTGATGCTCTCGGTGCTCGACGATGAACAGTATCGTCAGCTCTCGGCGGTGGCTCACAGCCTGAATATGGGCGTGCTGACCGAAGTCAGCAATGAAGAGGAACTGGAGCGCGCCATCGCCCTGAAGGCGAAGGTGGTGGGCATTAACAACCGCGACCTGCGCGATATGTCGATTGACCTTAACCGCACCCGTCAGCTGGCGGCGCGTCTCGGCCCGGATGTCACGGTGATCAGCGAATCCGGCATCCATACCTATGCCGAAGTGCGCGAGCTGAGCCACTTCGCCAACGGCTTCCTGATCGGCTCCGCCCTGATGGAGCAGGCGGATCTGGAAGCGGCGGTTAAACGCGTGCTGCTCGGCGAGAACAAAGTGTGCGGCCTGACGCGCCCGCAGGATGCCCAGGTGGCCTGGGAGTCCGGCGCCATTTACGGTGGGCTGATCTTCGTCCCGACCTCGCCGCGAGCGGTGAATGACGCCCAGGCCAAAGCGGTGATCGCCGCTGCGCCGCTGCAGTACGTCGGCGTCTTCCGCAATGCGCCGCTGGAGGAGGTGGTCGCCCGCGCGCAGGCTCTGGGGCTGGCCGCCGTGCAGCTGCACGGTGATGAAGACCAGGCCTATATCGACGCGCTGCGCGACGCCCTCGCGGACAACGTCCGCATCTGGAAAGCGCTGAGCGTCGGCGAAACCTTCCCGGCCCGTACGCTCCACCATGTCGACAAGTACCTGCTCGACAACGGCCAGGGCGGCAGCGGCCAGCGCTTTGACTGGAGCCTGCTGCAGGGCCAGGATCTGCGCAACGTCATGCTGGCGGGCGGCCTCGGCGCCGATAACTGTGTGGAAGCGGCCAAAAGCGGCTGTGCCGGACTCGATTTCAATTCAGGCGTAGAGTCGCAACCAGGGATGAAAGACGCCAGCAAGCTGGCCTCCGTATTCCAGACGCTGCGCGCATATTAAGGAGCAATAATGAGCACTTTACTGAACCCCTACTTCGGCGAATTCGGCGGCATGTATGTGCCGCAGATCCTGATGCCCGCCCTGCGCCAGCTGGAAGAAGCCTTTGTCAGCGCGCAGAAGGACCCGGCCTTTCAGGCGGAATTCACCGACCTGCTGAAAAACTACGCCGGTCGTCCGACGGCCCTGACCAAATGCCGGAATCTGACCGAAGGCACCCGCACCACCCTGTACCTGAAACGCGAAGATCTGCTGCACGGCGGCGCGCACAAAACCAACCAGGTGCTGGGCCAGGCCCTGCTGGCCAAACGGATGGGTAAAACCGAAATTATCGCCGAGACCGGCGCCGGCCAGCACGGCGTCGCCTCAGCGCTGGCCAGCGCCCTGCTCGGCCTGAAATGCCGTATCTACATGGGTGCCAAGGACGTCGAGCGCCAGTCGCCGAACGTGTTCCGTATGCGCCTGATGGGCGCCGAGGTGATCCCGGTGCACAGCGGCTCCGCCACGCTGAAAGATGCCTGTAACGAGGCGCTGCGCGACTGGTCCGGCAGCTACGAAAAGGCGCACTATATGCTGGGCACCGCCGCCGGTCCGCACCCGTTCCCGACGATTGTGCGTGAATTCCAGCGCATGATTGGCGAAGAGACCAAAGCGCAGATCCTTGAAAAAGAGGGCCGCCTACCGGACGCGGTGATCGCCTGCGTCGGCGGCGGATCAAACGCCATCGGCATGTTCGCTGATTTTATCGAGGAAACCAACGTCGGCCTGATCGGCGTGGAGCCCGCCGGACACGGTATCGAGAGCGGCGAGCACGGCGCGCCGCTGAAGCATGGCCGCGTTGGGATCTACTTCGGTATGAAGTCGCCGATGATGCAGACCGCCGACGGCCAGATCGAAGAGTCTTACTCCATTTCCGCCGGGCTGGACTTCCCGTCCGTTGGGCCGCAGCACGCGTTTCTGAACAGCACCGGTCGCGCTGACTATGTGTCGATCACTGACGACGAAGCGCTGGACGCGTTTAAAGCGCTTTCCCGCCACGAAGGGATTATCCCGGCGCTGGAGTCCTCTCACGCTCTGGCCCACGCGCTGAAGATGATGCGCGAGAACCCGGAAAAAGAGCAGCTGCTGGTGGTTAATCTCTCCGGCCGCGGCGACAAAGACATTTTCACCGTACATGACATCCTGAAAGCGCGAGGGGAAATCTGATGGAACGCTATGAGACGCTGTTTGCCCAACTGAAAAATCGCCAGGAAGGCGCCTTCGTCCCCTTTGTCACCCTTGGCGATCCGGGACCGGAGCAGTCGCTGAAAATTATCGATGCGCTGATCGAAGGCGGCGCTGATGCCCTTGAACTGGGGATCCCTTTCTCCGACCCGCTGGCGGACGGCCCGACCATCCAGGGCGCGGCCCTGCGCGCCTTCGCCGCGGGAGTGACCCCGGCGCAGTGCTTTGAGATGCTGGCGGCGATCCGCCAGAAGCATCCGACCATCCCAATCGGCCTGCTGATGTATGCCAACCTCGTCTTCAGCCCGGGCATCGATGCGTTCTATGCCCAGTGCGCCCGCGTCGGCGTCGACTCGGTGCTGGTGGCCGACGTGCCGGTGGAAGAGTCCGCCCCGTTCCGCCAGGCGGCGATGCGCCATAACATCGCACCGATTTTCATCTGCCCGCCCAATGCGGATGACGATTTACTGCGCCAGATTGCCTCTTATGGCCGCGGCTACACCTATCTGCTGTCGCGCGCCGGAGTGACGGGTGCGGAAAATCGCGCCGCGCTGCCGCTGCACCACCTGGTGGAGAAGCTGGCGGAATATCACGCCGCGCCGCCGCTGCAGGGCTTTGGTATCTCCGCGCCGGAGCAGGTGAGCGCCGCCATTGACGCCGGAGCCGCCGGGGCTATCTCCGGTTCCGCCATCGTCAAAATCATCGAACGCCACCTCGATGAGCCGCAGACCATGCTCGACGAGCTGAAAGCCTTCGTCCAGAGCCTGAAGGCAGCGACCAAAACCGCCTGACCATCAGCCGCCTGGTATCGCGCCAGGCGGCGATTTCCACGCGTTACCTTCCTTTCCATGTCATCTTGCACGCCAACACATCAGACGGCCCGATGATCGACACCTTGACGCCAGGCGATGCGCTTTAGCGTGGAAATGGATGGCGGGCGGATACCGAAGATTTGAACTATGTTGAAAGGGAAAAATATCGCTCTCCCTGGCACAGGAGAGCGATACAGTCAGGCAATCAATATTGCCCGAATATCATTGACGTTGGTTAACGTCGGGCCGGTGATCAGCAAATCATTAAGCGCGTGAAAATAGCAGTAACTATCATGGCCATCCAGATATTGCACTGCATTAAGACCGCTCAGCTTGCCGCGCGCAAGCGTATCCGGGAAGACGATCGCACCTGCGGCATCTTCTGTGCCATCAATACCATCGCTATCTCCCGCCATGGCCCAGATACCGTGTTCCCCCTGGAGCGCACAGGCCAGACTGAGTAAAAACTCGGTATTGCGGCCCCCTTTTCCAGGCTGAGTGTTGTTTACTGTCACCGTGGTTTCGCCACCTGACAACAGCACAGCAGGCCCTGAAATCGGGTGACCATACTGCTTCGCCGATTTCGCCATACCGGCCATGACCACCGCCACTTCCCTGCTTTCACCTTCTATAGCATCCCCCAAAATAAGGGGGGTGAACCCATGTTGTCGTGCGGCCAGCCCCGCCGCCGCTAACGCCATCGCCGGCGTGGCGATAAGCCTGACCTCGCCTGTCGCGGCGTTTTCCATCGGGCCGGCCGGCTGGTTTAGCCGTTCGCTAACGGGCTTCGGGATCGTAATGCCATACCGCTGCAGTACCCGGAGCGCATCACGTGGTGCGCTGTTATCGGCAACGGTGGGGCCAGACGCTACGTCCGTCGGATTATCGCCAGGCACATCGCTGATAATCAGTGATACGATGCGCGCCGGTTGCGCCATGGTCGCCAGCTTTCCGCCTTTCACCGCTGAGAGATGACGACGTACCAGATTCATCTCTTTGATGTTGGCCCCGCTATGGAGCAGGGCCCGGGTGATGGTCTGCTTATCTGCCAGCGTTAACCCCGGGGCGGGCAGCGCCATCAGCGCCGACCCTCCCCCTGAAATCAATGCCAGCACCAGATCATCGGCAGTTAAACCGCGCAGCGTCTCCACAATCAGCATTGCGGCAACCTCGCTCATGGCATCTGATACGGGATGAGCCGCCTCAATAATGCGGATGCGGCCCGCAGGAACCGCGTAACCGTAACGCGTCACCACCACGCCCGACACCGCCACATCCGGCCAGGCCGCATCCACGGCAGCCGCCATTGCCGCGGACGCTTTACCCGCACCGATCACCACACAACGGCCGCGAGGTTTTTCCGGCAGGTTAGCCAGGGTCACCGGCCCGGCGCGGGCACTGTTGACCGCATGTTGAAAGATATCCTGCAGGATCTCTGCAGCCTGTTCGTTATTCATGTTTATGCGGTCTCGGCAATGTCAGCTTTAGCGTCAATGTAGTGCACCACGGCGCGTGTCACCTCCGCGGTATTGGCTGAGCCACCGACATCTGGCGTCAGAATGCCTTTTTCACACACATACTCAATGCTTTCCATAATCAGCGCAGCGGCATGGCGTTCGCCCAGATGTTCAAGCATCTGTACCGCGGTCCAGAAAGTGGCAATGGGGTTCGCAATCCCTTTGCCGGTGATATCGAATGCGGAACCATGGATCGGTTCGAACATGGAAGGGAAACGGCGTTCAGGATCAATATTCGCGGTCGGCGCTACGCCCAGACTACCCGCCAGCGCGCCAGCCAGATCGGAAAGGATATCGGCGTGCAGATTGGTGGCAACGATGGTATCCAGGGTCTGGGGATGCAACGTCATACGGTGCGTCATGGCATCGACCAACATTTTGTCCCACTGCACATCCGGGAATTCCTGCGCCACTTCAGCGGCAATCTCATCCCACATCACCATACCATGGCGCTGGGCGTTGGATTTGGTCACCACGGTCAGCAGTTTACGTGGACGAGACTGTGCCAGTCTGAAGGCATAGCGCATAATGCGTGTCACCCCAACACGGGTAAAGATTGCCACTTCGGTACCGACTTCTTCAGGTAAACCACGGTGGGTACGGCCGCCGTTACCAGAATATTCACCTTCGGAGTTTTCGCGCACGATGACCCAGTCAAGATCGCCAGGCCCGCGGTTGCGCAGCGGTGAAGTGACGCCCGGCAGAATTTTGGTGGGTCGCACATTGGCGTACTGGTCAAAGCCCTGGCAAATAGGCAGCCGCAGGCCCCAGAGTGTGATGTGGTCAGGGACATCCGGGGCCCCCACCGCGCCGAAGTAAATGGCATCAAATGCTTTCAGCATGTTCAGCCCTTCTTCCGGCATCATCACGCCATGTTTTTTGTAATAGTCTGACCCCCAGTCAAAGGTCTCTATATCAAATTTCAGTTGCGGATCGTGGCGCGTCAGCGCGTGCAAGACTTCAATACCTGCCGAAATGACTTCCGGTCCGATACCGTCCGCAGGGATGGCAGCAATTTTGTAGTGACGCATCGTTACTTCTCCAGTTAATGAGTATGAGGATGTGGAAGCTCTGCCGTCGGCGATTTGTTCGCTCTGGCAGAAAGAATCATGACCACGAGGGCCGAGAGCGCCAGCAATCCGGCGACAAAGTACAGGCCCCAGCTGTAACTACCGGTTTGCTCGCGGATCACGCCAATCATCATCGGGCCAACGAAACCGCCGAGGTTGCCGATGGAGTTGATAGCCGCAATGCCAGCGGCCGCAGCCGGTCCGCTGAGGAACAGGGTTGGCATGCTCCACAAAGGGGGTTTTGATGCGCTAATCCCCACGGTGACCAGCGTTAAGGCGACCATTACGGTAAACAATGTGCTGACATTACCGGCGTATATCAGCCCGGCAGCCGCCAGCAGGCAGGCGCCAATGACGTGCCAGCTGCGCTCTTTGGTTCGATCGGAATGACGCGCCCAGAGGATCATGGCGATGACGCCGATCACCGCCGGAAAGGCGTTCAGGAAACCAATCTCCAGCGAGGAAGCACCGAAACTGCGAATGATTTGCGGGGACCAGATGCCAAGCGTATACAGCCCGGCTGAGGTACCGAAATAGACCAGCGCCAGCGCCAGGACGCGTATATCCGCTAGCCCTCGCCATGCGCTGGAATGGCTCTGTTTTGCCGCCCGTGCCCGCTCCTCGTCTTGCATGGCGTTTTCCAGCCAGGCACGCTCTTGATCAGTCAGCCATTTGGCCTTGGCCGGACGATCCGTCAGGAAGAACAGAACCACAACACCGAGCACCAGCGCCGGCAAAGCTTCCAGTACAAACATCCACTGCCAGCCGGCGTAGCCAAGGAAGCCATGCATCTCCAGCAGTGCGGCCGAAACCGGCGATCCCAGTGCTGTCGACAGGGGAGCTGCGGCCATAAAGATGGCAGTGACCTGCGCACGCCTGGCGGCAGGAAACCAGTAGCTGAGATAGAGAATGATCCCCGGGAAGAAACCGGCTTCCGCCACGCCGAGCAGAAAACGCAGAATGTAGAAGCTCGTCGTGCCCTGCACAAAAGCCATGCAGCCAGAGACGAATCCCCAGGTAATCATGACGCGGGCGATCCAGATGCGGGCGCCCACTTTATGAAGAATTAAGTTTGACGGTACCTCAAACAGAAAATAACCCAGGAAGAAAATTCCAGCGCCCAGACCAAAAACGGTGGGTGAAAATCCCAGATCCTGATTCATGGTCAGGGCGGCAAAGCCAATGTTGACGCGGTCAAGGAAGGCAATGAAGTACAGCAGCATGATGAAAGGAATAATGCGCAGGGTAACCTTACGCATCACCTTCTTTTCGAGGTCGTTTTTCATGACGGGATGCTCCATAGTGATGTAGGGTTGTTATCGTTTTGTAATAATCCCAGTATGAAGTTTTGAACCGCTTTATCATCGGCTCGGCTTTATATAAATAATTTGTATAATCAGGTTTTGGTGAAAAAATGGATATAAATCAGCTACGTTGCTTTGTGGTGTTAGGTGATGAGCTTCACTTTGGCCGGGCTGCCCGTAAACTCGAAATGATGCCTGCGTCACTGAGTCGCTTTATTAAGCTACTGGAAGATGATTTGGGGATCAGGCTACTGAATCGATCGACCCGCAACGTGTCGCTAACACCTGAAGGCGCCGCCTTTTTAAATGAGGCCAAAACGGTCATTGCTGATTTCGATGCGCTACGGCAGCGATTCCGGAAAAATAGCCTGTTGCAGAAAAGAACGTTGCGGATCGGGGCTATCGACAGCGCAGCCAAAGGATTACTTCCTGAATTGCTTAATCTTTTCGTCAGGCGTTTTCCTGAAGCAGATATTCATCTTACAGAAGATAAATCTCACAAACTTATCCCCCGACTCATTTCAGGGTGGCTGGATGTGGTTTTTGTGCGCCCGCCGGAACACATTGATGCCATGCTGACAACGCGATTTATTGCCAATGAAACTTGCGTGCTCGCCGTGCCCGCTCATCACCGGCTGGTCAGTTATGATGAAGTCAGTATCGATGACTTTCGGCACGAGCCTGTTATCTTGCCGGAAAGACGCACCCGGCGTCACAGCCATGACCTGACAATGAATATTTTCAAAGAGGGGGGCAGCATGCCTGTCATCGCGCAGTATGCTGAAGAGAAGCAGACTATCCTGAGTTTTGTTGCCGCAGGACTCGGCATTGCTCTGGTGCCAGCGTCCTATAAAGACATGAATGCCGACGGCGTGAAATACCTTGCGCTCACGCCGAAAAAGCATGTCGAAGGGCTCCCCCTCAGCGCGATGTGGCATCAGGGAAACAACACTCTCTATGTGAGATCCCTGCTGGAGATACTTTCCGACAACATCGACGAACTGACCCGTGAGTTGTGACGCAAAAGCTGATTGTTGCGCCAGGCGGCAACACACGAGAATTTAGCCTGGTTGCTGCAAACTGTCGGCGTATTTGCGCGTTAAGCGAAACAGCGCCTGCACTTCATCTTCCGGCCACTGCGCCAGCACCTGATTCATTAACCGCCGCCGCGCTACCGCAATACTGTCGATCATCTGTTGTCCGCTGGCGCTAAGCGTCACTTCGCTGATCCGTCGATCATGACGGTTCGGTTGCTTACAGGCGAGTCCCTGGGCTTCCAGTTTTTTCACCTGGCGGCTGACGGTGGTGTAATCGCGCCCTAAATGATCCGCCAGCTCAACCACCCCCACCGGGCCATGGCGCCCTACTGCCACAAGCAGCGGAAACAGCATCTGTTCCAGCTGGATGCCGGCTGCCTGCAGGATCTGCTCATCGCGCAGCGGCTGGTTCATTACGCTGATGATATCCAGCAGCGCGCCGTGAAAGTCGGTAATGTCGTAGTCATTATGTGCATCTTGCATATATTAATTTTCCGCGTATAGTGCTGCAAAACAATATGTGTATTTTACACATAATTCCCGACAGGAGATAATTTATGAAAGCAGCCGTGGTTTTTAATCTCGCAGAAGGCCCGGTTTGGGCCGATTTTATCGACCCGCAGCCCGCGCCCGGCCAGACGCTCATTGACGTCCGCGCCGCCGCGATAAGCCATGTGGTTAAGGCCCGGGCATCCGGACGCCATTACAGCTTCGACGGCAATCTGCCCTTTGTGCCCGGTATCGATGGCGTCGGCACCACACCTCAGGGCCAGCGCGTCTACTTCGCCTTCCCCACCGCCCCCTTCGGCAGTATGGCGCAGCGGGCGCCGGTCGCCCTGCAGAATTGTCTGCCGCTGCCGGATGCGCTCGATGATATCCAGGCGGCGGCGATGGCCAACCCCGGTATGTCCGCGTGGGCATCGCTGGTGACACGCGCCCAGCTTCAGGCCGGCGAAACGGTGCTGATTAACGGCGCCACCGGCAGCGCCGGTCAGTTGGCGGTGCAGATTGCCCGCTATCTGGGGGCGAAAAAAATCATTGCAACCGGGCGCAATGCGCAGTCGCTGGCGGCGCTGGACGCCGATGAGTGTATTCAGTTAACCGCTGATGATAAAAACTTGAGCGGGCAATTTTCAGCGGTCAGCGCCGCGCAGATCGATGTGGTCATCGATTACCTGTGGGGACACAGCGCGGAATTATTATTGCCGGCACTGGCGAAATATACCCCTGCCGGCAGTCCGGTGCGCTATGTGCAGGTGGGTTCCCTGGCTGGCGCCGATATCGCGTTAAATGGCGCAGTGCTGCGTTCCGCCCCGCTCCTGCTGATGGGCAGCGGGATCGGTAGCCTGTCGGTATCGCAGCTGCTGGCGGCGACCGGTGAAATGCTGCAGGCGGCGGTGCCGGGGAAATTGACCATCGCCACCACCCCGCGGCCACTGCAGGAGATCGCGGCGGCCTGGCCGCAGGACGACAGCCAGAAGCGCACGGTTTTCACCCTCGGATAAAAAATCGCTTCCGCACAAAAGATGGGGTTGATATCTTAAATGAGAAATATTATCTTTCTCATCACTGAATAGTTGAGTAAATCACTCAGGTATTCAGTACGACATTGCTCACATTGCTTCCAGTATTTTTGCCCGCACTTGTGCGGGCTTTTTTTTACTCGCGACACACCTCACGCACCCGCTGCCGCAGCCAGCGGTGGCCGGGGCCTGCTCCAGACGCGGATGCCACGCCTGCGAAACCGTAATCACCTCGGTACTGACCGGCAGCGGATCGAGAGCCGCCAGCAAATTAAAATCGGGATCGTTCATTATCGCTCCAGTCGCCAGACAGGGCGTTTGCTGCAAGATATGAGTGCACTGGCGGCGTCTTCCGCCCGATCTCGGGCCTGATTATAGTGAAGACCTCCTTTCTGCAGCGAGAGACATCATGAAATCCGATCAGCACAACACTATCCTCATCGTCGGCGCCTCGCGCGGCCTTGGCCATGCTATGGCGGCGACGTTCCTCCAGCACGGCTGGGAGGTCATCGGCACCGTGCGCGATTTATCATCCCACACGCCGCTCCACGACCTGGCCAAGACGCATCCCCTGCGGCTACGCCTGGCGACGCTCGACATTCGCGATGAAGCCCAGCTGGCCGCGCTGCAGGCGACGCTTCCCCCGGCAAGCCTCGATATGCTGTTTGTCAATGCTGGCACCACCAATCGTGACCCATCGCAGACCATTGGCGACGTCTCCACCGAGGAGTTTTACCAGGTGATGCTCACCAATGCCCTGGCGCCGATGCGGGTTATCGAGCGCCTGCAGCAGGCCGTTAAACCGCAGGGGCTGCTCGGCGTGATGTCCTCCGGCCAGGGGAGCGTGACCAATAACCTTACCGGCCAGCGGGAACTCTACCGCGGGAGTAAAGCTGCGCTGAATATGTTCATGCGCAGCTTCGCCGCTCGCCCCTCCTCGGCCTCCCATCCGCTGGTGGTGATGGCCCCGGGATGGATCCGCACCGAGCTCGGCGGGGCAGATGCCCCGCTGACCATCGAAGAGACGATCCCACGCCTGGTGAACGTCCTGCTCGACAAACGGCAACGTCCGGGACTGGAGTATCTGGATTACCAGGGCCGTACCGTGCCCTGGTGATCCGTGCCGGAACAACCATCATATGGCCGCCCGGAAGTTAACCCCGCCCGGCGCGGCTTGCTACCGACCTTATTCTGCAGCACTTTCCCTATATTCCCGCTTTATCGTTCAAAAAATGTGAATTATGTAAATCGAAGTGAAGAAAGTTGTTTTAAGGTTAACTTTTCTATGTAAATATTAAGGCAAATGATAACTATTCTTTTTATCATTTATAGAATCACACCGGGTCAGCGCAAGCCAGACGACGAATAACGTCGCTTTTGCGCGGTGTGATATGTGCTCATAACAAAAAATAAGCCTGCATTTATCATGGAAAAAAACGCTTCTCTGCCTTTCGGCAGTTTCAACTCATTGGCATTGTTTACAGGTCTGTGTCTGGGAGCCTCGCCGGCAGCAGGCATCACAGCGGAAAATTCGGTCAAAAATAGTGAAGAGACGCTGGTAGTGGAAGCCGCTCCGCCTTCACTCTACTCCCCCGGCGCTTCCGCCGATCCCAAGTTCAATAAACCGCTGGTCGATACCACCCGCACCATCACCGTGATCCCGGAACAGGTGATTAAAGATCAGGGCGTCACCAACCTGACTGACGCCCTCAAAAACGTTCCCGGCGTCGGGGCGTTTTATGCCGGGGAGAATGGCAGCTCAACCACCGGGGATGCCATCTTTATGCGCGGCGTGGATACCTCTAACAGCATCTATGTGGACGGCATTCGCGACATCGGCAGCGTGACGCGCGATACCTTCAATACCCAGCAGGTGGAAGTCATCAAAGGGCCCGCCGGCACGGACTATGGCCGCAGCGCGCCCTCCGGCTCGATCAATATGATCAGCAAGCAGCCGCGCCTTGACTCCGGGATCGACGGCTCGGCCAGCATCGGCAGCGCCTGGTCGCGCCGGGGCACTCTCGACCTGAACCAGGCGTTTAGCGACAACGCTGCGTTCCGTCTGAACCTGATGGGGGAAAAAACCCATGACGCTGGTCGGGACCGCATTGAAAACGAACGCTATGGCATCGCACCGTCGCTAGCCTTCGGCCTTGATACCCCAACTCGTCTGTATCTGAACTATCTGCACGTCCGGCAGAACAACACCCCGGATGGCGGGATCCCTACCGTCGGCCTGCCGGGCTATTCGGCGCCTTCGCCGAAGTATGCCGCACTCAACTCCACCGGGAAGGTCGATACCAGCAATTTCTATGGCACCGACTCCGATTACGATAAATCTACTACCGACAGCGGTACCCTGCGCTTCGAACACGATCTGACGGAGAATACCACCGTGCGCAATACCACCCGCTGGTCGCGAGTGAAACAGGAGTATCTTTTGACCGCGGTGATGGGCGGCGCGAACAATATCACCGCCCCCGATATCAATGACGTCAACACCTGGAGCTGGTCGCGTCTGGTTAATACCAAAGATGTCAGCAACCGCATTCTGACCAACCAGACCAATATCACCTCGACCTTCGATACTGGCTCGATAGGCCATGACGTCAGCGCCGGCGTGGAGTTTACCCGGGAAAACCAGACCAACTATGGCGTTAACGCCAGGACCGCGCCGGCGGTGAATCTCTACCATCCGGTGAGCAACCTGTCGATTGGCGGGCTGGACAGAAACGGGGCGAACGCCAACGGCCAGACCGATACCTTCGGGATTTATGCCTTTGATACGCTGACGCTGACCGAGCGGATTGAGATCAACGGCGGGCTGCGTCTCGACAATTACCATACCAAATATGACAGCGCCACCGCCTGCGGCGGCAGCGGACGCGGGGCTATCGCCTGCCCGCCCGGACAGTCGACCGGCAGCCCGGTCACCACTGTCGATACCGCTAAATCCGGCAATCTGGTTAACTGGAAAGCCGGGGCGCTGTACCGCTTAACCGAGCAGGGCAATGTCTACGTCAACTACGCCATCTCACAGCAGCCGCCGGGAGGCAGCAGCTTCGCCCTGGCCGCCAGCGGCAGCGGCAACAGCGCTAACCGAACCGACTTTAAGCCGCAGAAGGCAAAATCCAGCGAGCTGGGCACCAAGTGGCAAATCTTCGACAACCGTCTGCTGCTCAGCGCGGCATTATTCCGCACCGATATTGAAAACGAAGTGGCCGCCAACGATGACGGAACCTGGTCGCAGTACGGCAAAAAGCGCGTGGAGGGGTATGAACTCTCCGCGACCGGAAACCTGACCCCGGACTGGACGATTATCGCCGGCTACACTCAGCAGCATGCGACAGTGACGGAGGGACAGAACGTTGCACAGGATGGATCTTCCGCCCTGGCCTACACCCCGAAACATGCCTTTACGCTGTGGACGCAGTATCAGGCCACCAGCGATCTGTCCGTCGGCGGCGGTGTGCGCTATGTCGGAAGCCTGCGCCGGGGCAGCGATGGTGCGGTCGGTACCCCGGATCACACCGAGGGCTACTGGGTTGCCGACGCCAAACTGGGCTATCGGGTCAACAGAAACCTCGATCTGCAGCTCAATATGTATAACCTGTTTGATACCGATTACGTGGCCTCCATCAACAAGAGCGGCTATCGCTATCATCCGGGCGAACCCCGGACCTTTATGCTGACGGCGAACGTCCATTTCTGAGTCTGCGCGTGGGGCCGTTGCGCCCCACCTTTTAGAGAGAACACCGCGATGATGTATCACATTCCTGACGTGCTATCGACAGACCAGGTGGCGGAATTTACCCGGCAGCTGGCGCAGGCCGAGTGGGTCGACGGGCGGGTTACGGTGGGTAGCCAGGGGGCGGCCGTCAAACAGAACCAGCAGATCGATACCCGAACGCCGCTGTATGCCCGCCTGCAGGCCACTGTGCTCGATATGCTGCGCGGCCATCCGCAGTTTTTTTCCGCCGCGCTGCCGCGGACGATTTCCGCGCCGTTGTTTAACCGCTATGGGCCAGGGGAGACCTATGGTTTTCACGTCGATGGCGCCGTTCGCCAGAACGGCGAGGCTGGCTGGATGCGCACTGATCTGTCAGCGACGCTGTTCCTTTGCGATCCGGAGAGCTATGAGGGTGGCGAACTGGTGATTGAAGACACCTATGGCCAACATCGGGTGAAGCTCCCGGCCGGGCATCTGGTGCTCTATCCCGCCAGCAGCCTGCACTGCGTCACCCCGGTCACCCGCGGCGTCCGCCAGGCCTCTTTCCTGTGGATCCAGTCGATGGTCCGCGACGATAAGCAGCGTGCGATGCTTTACGACCTGGACCGCACCATCCAGTCTCTGAAGGCCCGCTTTGGCGACGGAGAAGAGGTCCTCTCCCTGCTCAACATGTATCACAACCTGCTGCGCCAGTGGACGGAAGTGTGATCCGCTGTTGATGACAGAGGCTTGCGGCAGACAGGTGTGACGAGACAATGAACTGGCCATCCGTTGGCCAGTTTACAGAAGAATTTAGAACCGATAGCCTGCGGAGAACATAAACACCCACGGATCCAGACGGGTGCTGACTTTCTGGTCCACACCGCCGGCTTTGAATTTCACATCGGTATCGATATCCATGTACCACACCGACATATTCAGCAGCCAGTCGCGGTTAATCAGATAATCGAGGCCGACCTGCCCCGCCGCGCCCCAGGAGTCCTTCAGGCTCAGATCGGAAAGCCCGGCCGCCTTGCCGGTGTCGTTAAAGTCTTCATTAAAGAAGGTGGTGTAGTTGATACCGGCCCCCACGTACGGGCGCACCTTGCTTTGCGCATCGCCAAAGTACCACTGCGCCATCAGGGTGGGCGGCAGCTGATGGACGGTGGCGATAGTCCCGGTTGGCCCGGTGCCGACCTTATGGCGGAACGGCGTCGCGGCAAGCAACTCCACGCCAATGTTATCGGTCGCCATATAGGTAAAGGTTAAACCCAGCTGGGTATTGTTACTGACGTTGAAACTGCCAAGGCTGCCTAACACATTGTCAGAGCCCTCCGTCGGTCGGACGGTGGCGGTCCCGGCACGAATGAAAAACTCCCCCGCCTCATGCGCCCAGACGCTGCCGGTAGAAAGCGTGCCAAGAATCAATGCCGCCGCTGCTAACTTCTTCATATCCACTTCCTCATTATGGTTTTTCAGCGCGGCCAAATATACCTATAACGAGTTACGTTTGATCTGTTTTAGATCACACTAAGTCCTCAGATTTAACATTTATTGATCCAGATTAATTTTTGCTACCGATCGCAATGCCTTGAATTGTTCGCACATCAATTTTCACTTTTCGCGCAAAAATTTATTTCTGCCCCTCTTGCCGTCGCTGAGGCGGCTGGATAAGTTAACTGCCGACAATCTGTGTTGATGCGTTTTTTTCAGGTGTAATTATGAGTGAAATCAACCCGTGCATGACGTGCGGTGCCTGTTGTGCGTATTTTCGAGTCTCTTTCTACTGGGCGGAAGCCGACGATGCAGGCGGCCTGGTGCCCTCCGCGCTGACCGAACCGCTGACCCCTTTCCTGCGCTGCATGAGCGGCACCAATCAGCGCCAGAGCCGCTGCGCGGCCCTGTCTGGCGATATCGGCGACGCCGTTCACTGCACTATTTATGAAAACCGGCCTTCGCCGTGTCGCGAATTCGCCATGTCCGGGGAAAATGGCGAGGAAAACGATGCCTGCAACCGGGCGCGGGCGCGCTACGGCCTGCCACCATTGCGGCCTCTTTACAAAGATATACCTGCCCTGACCGGCGCAGAGAGTGCTACGACGGAACGATTTGCGGTACAATCGCCGGCTAGTTAACACCTGCGACACTCAAGGAGAATGCATGTCTATCACGGCGAAGTCCGTCTACCGTGACACCGGGAATTTTTTTCGTAATCAGTTCATTACTATTTTACTGATTGCGCTGTTGTGCGCGTTTATTACGGTAGTACTTGGCCATGCCTTTTCACCCAGCGACGAGCAGCTGTCGATACTCAGCGAAGGCGATAACCTCGCCGGTAGCGCCGGGCTGTTCGAGCTGGTGCAGAACATGACGCCGGAGCAGCAGCAGGTTCTGCTGCGCGCCTCGGCGGCATCAACCTTCTCGGGTCTGGTAGGTAATGCGATCCTCGTCGGCGGCGTCCTGCTGCTGATCCAGCTGGTCTCCGCCGGTCATCGCGTTAGCGCCCTACGCGCCATCGGCGCCTCGGCGCCGGTGCTGCCCAAGCTGCTGCTGCTGATCCTGTTCACCACCTTCCTGGTGCAGATGGGGATGATGCTGGTGCTGGTGCCCGGCGTGCTGCTGGCCATCGTGCTGGCCTTTGCGCCGATCATGCTGGTACAGGACAAAATGGGCATCCTCGGCGCCATGCGCAGCAGCATGCGCCTGGCGTGGGCCAATCTGCGGCTGGTGGCGCCGGCTATTATCGGTTGGCTGGTGGCGAAAACCCTGCTGTTACTGTTTGCTTCCAGCTTTGCCGCCCTGACGCCAAACGTCGGCGCGGTGGTGATTAATACCATCAGCAACCTGATTTCCGCCCTGTTGCTGATCTATTTATTTCGCGTGTATATGCTTATCCGCAGCTAATTTTAACCAGGACCGGGGCCTTCCCCGGTCCGTCCTGAAAGACGGGATCGATGTATGAAGCAGTTTCTGGATTTTTTACCGCTGGTGGTCTTCTTTGCCTTTTATAAGCTTTACGATATCTACGCCGCCACCACGGCGCTGATTGTGGCGACCGCCGTCGTGCTGATCTACAGCTGGGTGCGCTACCGGAAAGTGGAAAAAATGGCGCTGATCACCTTCGTGCTGGTGGCCGTCTTCGGCGGGTTAACCATCTTCTTCCATAATGATGAGTTTATTAAATGGAAGGTGACGGTGATCTATGCCCTGTTCGCCGGCGCGCTGCTGTTCAGCCAGTGGGTGATGAAAAAGCCGCTGATCCAGCGCATGCTGGGTAAAGAGCTGAGCCTGCCGCAGCAGGTCTGGTCGCGACTTAACCTGGCCTGGGCGGTGTTCTTTATTCTCTGCGGGCTGGCCAATATCTATATCGCCTTCTGGCTGCCGCAGAATATCTGGGTTAACTTTAAGGTCTTTGGTTTAACCGCCCTCACGCTGGTCTTTACCTTGCTGAGCGGGATCTACATCTACCGTCATATGCCGCAGGACGACTACCACTAACCCCTCCGCCGGCGCGCCATCGCGCGCCGCGCTCGCCCCCTATAAGCTTACTGCACTGGCAAACATTCCCTGCAACCACACAACCTCAGCGCATACGCTGACAGCTTCCCGGCCACACTGTGCAGGCTCTCTTCACGATTTCTCTCAACTGCATAAAAAGTTGCGGTAATTGTGAGGATTTTATGGAGATTCATCTCGTTACATTGTAATGATAATTGTTATCATTAATATTCTCGATCTCATTTTGCATTGTTTTGAAAAGGATATTTACATGAGATCGCCGCAATATTCTGTGCCCACGACCCTGGCGCTGGTCATATCCAGTCTCCTCGCCCCTAACGCCTTTGCTGAAGAATCAGAACAAGATACCGAAACGATGATTGTGCGCAGTACGGCGGAAGAGGCGCTTAAGCAACAGCCCGGGGTGTCGATTATCACGGCTGAGGATATTGCTAAGCAGTCGCCGGTCAACGATCTCTCAGACATCATCCGTAAAATGCCCGGGGTGAACTTGACCGGCAACAGCGCCAGCGGCAGTCGGGGCAACAACCGCCAGATTGATATCCGCGGCATGGGGCCGGAGAACACCCTGATCCTGATAGATGGGGTACCGGTCACGTCACGTAACGCGGTTCGCTATAGCTGGCGCGGCGAACGCGATACCCGGGGCGACAGCAACTGGGTACCTGCCGAAATGGTCGAACGGATTGAAGTTCTCCGCGGTCCGGCAGCCGCGCGCTATGGTTCCGGCGCGGCGGGCGGAGTGGTCAATATCATTACCAAACGTCCGACCAACACCTGGCACGGTTCGCTGTCTTTCTTCACCAACCAGCCGGAAAACAACAAAGAAGGCACGACCAATCGCGCTAACTTCAATCTCAGCGGCCCACTGGCCGGCGAGGCGCTGACGATGCGCCTGTATGGCAATATCAATAAAACGGAACCCGACGCCTGGGATATTAACCATGCGCAAAACGGCTCTTACGCTGCGGGACGCGAAGGGGTCCGCAATAAAGATATTAACACCTTGCTGTCATGGAAAATGACCCCGCAACAGATCCTCGATTTCAGCTACGCCTATAGCCGTCAGGGGAATATCTATGCTGGTGATACCCAGTACAGCAACGGCAATCTTAGCCCGAGCGGGCTGGTGGACTCCCTGTACGGCCACGAAACTAATCGCCTCTATCGCCAGTCCTGGGGACTCACCTACAACGGTCTATGGGATTGGGGCCAGTCCAAAGCCGGTGTTTACTACGAGAAAACCAACAATACCCGCCTGCAGGAAGGCTCTACCGGCCGCGTCGAAGGCATGATCAACAGTGAAGATTATGCCACCAGCCGTCTGGAATCCTGGCGTACTACCTCGGAATTAAATGTGCCTTTCTTCTGGCTGGCGGACCAGACGCTGACGCTGGGAATGGAATGGAACCATGATCAGCTTGACGACCCGGCATCAATGCAGGCCACTAACAGCAACGGCGAGACTATCCCTGGGACCTCGGGCGACCCTACGCAACGCAGTACCAAAAACAGCGCCACCCTCACCGGTATCTATCTGGAAGATAATATCGAAGCCGTGCCCGGCACCAACCTGATCCCCGGCATTCGCTTCGATTATCATAATCAGTTTGGCAGTAACTGGAGCCCCAGCCTCAATCTGTCTCAGGAGCTCGGCGATATGTTCACGCTGAAGGCCGGTATCGCGCGCGTGTTTAAAGCGCCAAACCTCTATCAATCCAGTAAAGGCTATTTGCTCTCCACCCGCGGCAACGGTTGTCCAAACACGATCGCTGAAGGCAGCTGCTACCTGCTGGGTAACCCTGACCTCGACCCGGAGATCAGTATCAACAAAGAGATCGGTATCGAATTTAACCTTAATGGTTACGCTGCCGGAGTCACCTGGTTTCGCAACGATTACAAAAACAAAATCGTCTCCGGAACAGAGGTACTGGGCTATACCTCCAGCGGCAATAATATTTTGCAATGGCAGAACGGCGGCAAAGCCGTGGTCGAGGGGCTGGAAGGAAATCTGCTGATCCCGGTGCTGAGAGATGTCCTCAGCTGGCGGACCAATGCCACCTGGATGCTCAAATCTGAAAGTAAAGAGACTGGCAACCCGCTGTCGGTTATCCCGAAATATACCGTTAACACGATGCTCGACTGGCAGGTAAACGACGCCCTGTCTGCGAATGTGAACTGGACGCTTTATGGCCGTCAGAAGCCGCGTCAGTATGCGGAGATCCGCAACGAAACCGGGACCCTTGCCACCACCGAGGTTGGCGCCTATTCCATCGTGGGTATTGGTACTCAGTATCAGCTAAACCGGGATATTCGCCTGAATGCCGGAATAAGTAATCTATTTGATAAACAACTGTATCGCGAAAATGCCGGCGCCTCGACCTACAATGAGCCTGGCCGCGCGTATTACGCCGGCGTTACCCTCTCCTTCTGAACCACCGCGCCCGCGCCAGCGGGCGTATTCCCCTATTCTCACTGCGCTATTTTCATAGTAGCATCCCGCTGATCGTCTTTGACCACAACAGAGTAGAGCATGACAACAACAGATCTCGCCCCAAAGGGCGAAATGGTTTTACGCACCCTGGCAATGCCGGCGGATACCAATGCCAACGGGGATATTTTTGGCGGCTGGCTGATGTCGCAGATGGATATTGGCGGCGCCATTATGGCCAAAGAGATCGCCCAGGGTCGCGTGGTGACCGTGCGGGTGGATGGGATGACCTTTTTACGCCCGGTCGCCGTTGGCGACGTGGTGTGCTGCTACGCCCGCTGCGTGAAGCGCGGCAACACCTCGGTGACAATCAATATCGAAGTGTGGGTGAAAAAAGTTTCTTCAGAACCGATTGGCCAGCGCTACAAGGCGACGGAAGCGCTGTTTATCTACGTTGCCGTTGATAATCAGGGAAAACCACGTCCTCTGCCAGCGGAATAAGAAGGTGCCCGGCTTGCCGGGCACCTGACTTACAGAAAGCCCAGCAGCGAAAAGAAGAAGTAACCGATGACAATCACGATCACCGGCAGCACGTACAGTGGGAAATACTGCACCAGGATCGTATGGCGCGGTACCACAATGCGTTCAGCGAGCTGCTCGCGGGTTAACCCATCTGCGCCTTTGGCCTGTTCGAGGATCAGCTGATCCTCAATCCCCTCGCGGAGAAATTTCGCCTGCCGCGCCATTCGCGCGCCGGAAGCCTGCAGGGCCATGCCGACGAACACCAGAATGAAGATGATCCAGAAGCCGATGTTCAGGCTATGGTGAAAATCCGGCAGCGGCGAGTTGTACCAGAAAAAGTTCAGGAACGGCGTGTTAAAGCGCATCATCTCAATCATCACGTGCGCAAAATCCATCATTACCGCATCAATGCCGGGTTTCTTTTCACTGTGCTCATACATAAATTTGAGCACAGAAATCAGCGTCGACAGCACGGCGGGAATAAAGATAACCCATCCTAAAATGCGTTTGATAACCGCTATGCGTCCAGCTTGTTGGTACGTCATGAGTTCCCCTTGTTAAAGACGCGTTGGTGGTTCGCCTGCTGCCTGTTGCGTGGCGCTGGCTTCCCTCGCTCCCCCGAGTATGTCGGGTATAAGTCTATCTGCCACGGCGAATTTCGCCCAATAATGCGCGGTATGATATACCATGATTGCCGATTCGTTTATCTGATTACGCAACAGGAGAAGGACATATGTCAGCGAAGCGCCGCATTGAGGCCGCGATATTTGATATGGACGGGTTGCTGATTGACTCGGAGCCGCTCTGGGATCAGGCGGAGGTCGAGGTCATGGAGAGCCTGGGAGTGGATACCCGTCGCCGCGATGAACTGCCCGACCTGCTCGGTCTGCGAATCGACCTGGTGGTGGATCTGTGGTACGCGCAGCAGCCGTGGCACGGCGTAGACCGGGCGGAAGCTACCGCGCGCATTATTCGTCGCGCCATTGAGCTGGTGGAAGCCTCACGCCCGCTGCTGCCGGGCGTACGCGAGGCAGTGGCCCTGTGTAAAGCTCAGGGCTTAAAGGTGGGCCTGGCCTCGGCCTCGCCGCTGATGATGCTGGAGAAAGTGCTCGATATGTTTGAACTGCGCGACCAGTTTGATGCTCTCGCCTCCGCGGAGCATTTACCCTGGAGCAAACCGCACCCGCAGGTCTACCTCAACTGCGCCGCTGCCCTGGGAGTCGACCCGCAGCGCTGCGTCGCGCTGGAGGATTCGGTCAACGGCATGATCGCCAGCAAAGCCGCGCGCATGCGGTCTATCGTGGTGCCGGAAGCGGAGAACAGCCGCGACCCGCGCTTTGCGCTGGCGGACGTCAAGCTTCCGTCACTGCTGGCACTCACTGCTGAGAACTTGCTCGGCTAAGACCGCTGGCGGGTGCAACAATCGCTGTCACGCCGCCAGCAACAAAATCAAAACATTGTTTCATTTTAATTGTAATTTTGTTTTCCTCCCTCTATGCTGGTCACAGGTGGCGTCATCGTACGCCAGTAGATCAGCTGACAGAGGTGAATATGGTACTGAACGCCTTCGACCTGACGGGTAAGGTCGCCATCGTGACCGGTTGCGATACCGGCCTGGGACAGGGAATGACGCTGGGCCTGGCGCAGGCCGGGTGCGATATCGTCGGCATCAACCGTAAAATTCCCCATGATACGGCCGCCCAGGTGCTGGCGCTGGGCCGCCGCTTTCACGCCATTCAGGCGGATCTCAGCCAAGAGAATGATATGAGCGGTCTGGTCGACCAGGCGGTGGCAGCGATGGGCCGGGTCGATATTCTGGTCAACAACGCCGGAATTATACGCCGCCATGATGCCCTGACCTTCACGGAAAGCGACTGGGACGCGGTGATCGACCTGAATCTCAAAGCGGTTTTCTTTCTCAGCCAGGCGGTCGCCAGGCAGTTCATTCGCCAGGGGGAAGGCGGGAAAATCATTAACATCGCCTCGATGCTGTCGTTTCAGGGCGGGATCCGCGTCCCCTCCTACACCGCCTCGAAAAGCGGCGTGCTGGGTTTGACCCGTCTGCTGGCCAACGAATGGGCTGGCCAGGGTATCAACGTCAACGCCATAGCGCCCGGGTATATGGCCACCAACAACACCCAGGCGCTGCGCGAAGATGAAGAGCGTAACCAGGCGATCCTCGAGCGCATTCCCGCTGGTCGCTGGGGAGTGCCGAAAGACCTGCAGGGGCCGGTGGTGTTTCTCGCCTCATCAGCGGCCGACTATATTAACGGCTATACGCTGGCCGTCGATGGCGGATGGCTGGCGCGCTGAGAGTTTGTGACAAAGAGTTACACCGTCACCTCTTCCGTACACTGTATAAAAACCCTATACTGTATGAATCGACAGTTTAGGGTGTGTTATCATGACGGCGGAAGGCCATCTCTTCTTTTCAATCGCCTGCGCAGTATTTGCCAAAAACGCAGAGTTAACGCCGGTGCTGGCGCAGGGCGACTGGTGGCATATTGTGCCCTCGGCGGTATTGACCTGCCTGCTGCCGGACATCGATCACCCAAAGTCGTTTCTTGGCCAACGGCTGAGCTGGATCTCAAAGCCCGTGGCGCGGGCCTTTGGCCACCGCGGCTTCACCCACAGCCTGCTGGCCGTCTTTGGCGCGCTGACGCTGTTCTATCTGAAAGTGCCTGACAGCTGGATTGTCCCGGCAGACGCTCTCCAGGGCCTGGTGCTGGGCTATCTCAGCCACATTCTCGCCGATATGCTCACCCCCGCCGGTGTGCCGCTGCTGTGGCCCTGTCGCTGGCGCTTCCGGCTGCCGATCCTTGCGCCGCGCAAGGGCAATCAGCTCGAACGCGCCTTGTGTATGGCGCTGTTCGTCTATGCCGTCTGGATGCCGCAGACGCTGGCGGACAACAGCGCGATACGCTGGTCATCCGGGGTGATCAATTCCCTGCAGATCACCTTCAATCGCTTTATAAGTCACCAGAGTGGGCGATAAAGCGGCGGAAAACGCCATTTGGTTATAACCCATTCCATTTGAATATAAGTCCTTGATAACGCCTTCTGCTAACCTTGCCGTCATAAGAGCTGGTTATCCACCAGCCCAGGTTATAAAAATATCAGGAGAACGGGGATGAACTTTCCATTAATAGCGAACGTAGTCGTGTTCGCCGTATTACTGTTTGCGCTGGGGCAAACACGTCATAAACAGTGGAGCCTGGCCAGAAAAGTGCTGGTCGGTCTGGCGACTGGCGTGGTCTTTGGTCTGGCGCTGCAGCTAATCTACGGGTCTGACAGCCAGGTGCTGAAGGATTCCATCCAGTGGTTCAATATCGTCGGCAACGGTTACGTCCAGCTGCTGCAAATGATTGTTATGCCGCTGGTCTTCGCCTCCATCCTTAGCGCGGTGGCCCGCCTGCACAATGCCTCGCAGCTGGGGAAAATTAGCTTCCTGAGCATCGGTACTCTGTTGTTCACCACCCTGATCGCCGCCCTGGTTGGCGTGCTGGTGACCAATATGTTCGGCCTCACCGCCGAGGGTCTGGTCCAGGGCAGCGCGGAGACCGCCCGTTTGAACGCCATCCAGAGCAACTATGTGGGGAAAGTAGCGGATCTCAGCGTCCCGCAGCTGATCCTTTCCTTCGTGCCGAAGAACCCGTTTGCTGACCTGACCGGGGCTAACCCAACCTCCATCATCAGCATCGTCATTTTCTCGGCGTTCCTCGGCGTCGCAGCGCTTAAGTTGCTGAAAGAGGATGTGGAAAAAGGCCAGCGCGTGCTGACCGCGATCGATACCCTGCAGGGCTGGGTAATGAAGCTGGTTCGTCTGGTCATGCAGCTGACCCCTTACGGTGTGCTGGCCCTGATGACCAAAGTGGTTGCCGGGTCGAATTTGCAGGACATCATCAAGCTTGGCGGCTTCGTGGTAGCCTCGTACATTGCGCTGGGTATTATGTTTGTCGTCCACGGCCTGCTGCTGGCGATTAACGGCGTCAGCCCGCTGAAGTACTTCCGTAAAGTCTGGCCGGTGATCACCTTCGCCTTTACCAGCCGCTCCAGCGCCGCCTCCATTCCGCTGAACGTTGAGGCGCAAACCCGTCGTCTCGGCGTACCGGAGTCGATTGCCAGCTTCTCCGCCTCCTTTGGTGCCACCATCGGCCAGAACGGCTGCGCCGGTATCTATCCGGCAATGTTGGCGGTGATGGTCGCGCCGACCGTGGGCATCAACCCGCTGGATCCGATGTGGATTGCCACCCTCGTGGGCATCGTCACCGTCAGCTCGGCGGGCGTCGCCGGGGTGGGCGGCGGCGCGACCTTCGCCGCGCTGATCGTCCTGCCGGCGATGGGCCTGCCGGTGACCCTGGTAGCCCTGCTCATCTCCGTCGAACCGCTGATCGATATGGGGCGTACCGCGCTGAACGTTAACGGCTCAATGACCGCCGGGACGCTGACCAGCCAGTGGCTGCGCCAGACCGACAAGTCGATCTTCGATAGCGAGGAAGAAGCCGAACTGGCGCATCGCTAAACGGCAAGCACAAAAAAAACCGCTGATCATTCAGCGGTTTTTTTATTTCTGCAGCCGACTCAGGCTTCAATCTCACCTTCCTGACGCACCTGGTTAGCCCAGCGCTGCGCCGACTCCGGCACGCTGAATGCCGGTGAGCGACGGAAATGCTCCCCCATCAGCAGAAAAGCGACATACTTCCCGCGCAAAATCCAGACATCGCGAAAATGGTCCATTTTCACGGCATGTTCCGGGGGCGCAGGCTCCACGCGCGGCACGTAGCTAATGACAGGGCGATTTTGTTGGCGCAATGGTTTCATAACAAATGGATTCACTAAACATAGCGGGAAACAGAAACCTCTATCATAGCCGATTGTGGCCCCGTTCGTCGCCCCTTCGCCGCCGATGCGCATTTTAGGATAACTCCCTGCCCCCTCGCCGGGCGCAGACAGCGTAATGTTCTATAGTTAGAAGGGTTTTGGTCTATCAACGACCACTTTTAGCAATGAAAGCAGGAGACGAGTAATGTCTGATAAGCACCCGAACCCTCACCAACAGCAGGCACCGGTCCACGACAGCGAGGAAGCGCAGCCGGGTCTCGATTCGCTGGCGCCGGACGATCGGGAGTGGCGCCCCACGCCGAAACCTACCGCTCCGGGCGTCGAACCCACCGCCCCAGGCAGCCTGAAAGCGCCCGATACTCATAACAGCAAACTGGATTCCCTGGAGGCGCAACGCAAAGGGGGGGAAGATTTTCCGCTGACCACCAACCAGGGCGTGCGCATTGCTGACGATCAGAATTCGCTGCGCGCCGGTAGCCGCGGCCCAACGCTGCTGGAAGATTTTATCCTGCGGGAGAAGATCACCCACTTTGACCACGAGCGTATTCCGGAGCGTATCGTTCATGCCCGCGGCTCTGCCGCCCACGGCTACTTCCAGCCCTACAAAAGCCTGGCTGCGTTGACTAAAGCCGATTTTCTTTCGTCAGCCGATAAAATCACCCCGGTGTTTGTACGCTTTTCCACCGTGCAGGGCGGCGCGGGGTCGGCGGACACCGTCCGCGATATTCGCGGCTTCGCTACCAAGTTTTACACTGACGAAGGGATTTTTGACCTGGTGGGCAACAACACACCGGTCTTCTTCATCCAGGACGCGATGAAGTTCCCCGACTTTGTCCACGCCGTGAAGCCTGAACCCCACTGGGCCATCCCACAAGGGCAGAGCGCCCACGATACTTTCTGGGACTATGTTTCCCTGCAGCCGGAAACGCTGCACAACGTGATGTGGGCGATGTCGGATCGCGGCATCCCGCGCAGCTATCGCACCATGGAAGGCTTCGGGATCCACACCTTCCGTCTGATTAATGCCGAGGGCAAAGCCACCTTCGTTCGTTTTCACTGGAAACCGGTCGCCGGCAAGGCGTCGCTGGTGTGGGATGAAGCGCAGAAGCTGACCGGCCGCGACCCCGATTTTCATCGCCGCGATCTATGGGAGGCCATCGAAGCCGGGGACTACCCGGAATTTGAGCTTGGCCTGCAATTGATCCCCGAAGAGAATGAATTTGCTTTTGACTTCGACCTGCTCGATCCCACCAAGCTGATCCCCGAGGCGCTGGTGCCGGTGCAGCGGGTTGGCAGAATGGTCCTCAACCGCAACCCGGATAACTTCTTTGCCGAAAATGAACAGGCGGCCTTCCATCCCGGACATATCGTCCCGGGCATTGATTTCAGCAACGATCCGCTGCTGCAGGGGCGTCTCTTCTCTTACACCGATACGCAAATTAGCCGCCTGGGTGGGCCGAACTTCCATGAAATCCCCATCAACCGTCCGACCTGCCCGTATCATAATTTCCAGCGTGACGGGATGCACCGGATGGACATTGACACCAATCCGGCCAACTACGAGCCCAACTCGATTAACGACAACTGGCCGCGCGAGACGCCGCCTGCCGCCAAACGCGGTGGCTTTGAGTCCCTCGCCGAGCGCGTCGACGGCGAAAAAATCCGCCAGCGCAGCCCTTCGTTCGGCGAATATTACGCCCAGCCGCGTCTGTTCTGGCTGAGCCAGACGCCGATTGAACAGCAGCATATTATCGATGGTTTCAGCTTCGAACTCAGCAAAGTGGTCCGCACCTGGATCCGCGAGCGGGTGGTCGATCATCTGGCCCACATTGATACTAAGCTTGCGGAAGCGGTTGGGGCGAACTTAGGCATCGAACTGAGCGACGATCAGCGCAACATTACCCTGCCCGCCCCGGTCAATGGCGTGGAGAAAGATCCCAGCCTCAGCCTCTACGCCGACGCCGAAGGAGATGTGAAAGGTCGCGTGGTGGCAGTCCTGCTCAACGAACGCACCTCAGCGCAGGATCTGGTTCAGCTCCTGCAGGCGCTGCAGGCCCAGGGCGTGCACAGCAAGCTGCTCTACTCGCGAATGGGCGAAGTCATTGCCGACGATGGTTCTCCGCTGCCGATCGCCGGCACCTTCGCCGGTTCCCCGTCGCTGACGGTGGATGCGGTGGTGGTGCCCGGCGGCGACCTCAGCGCCCTGAGTCAGAGCGGTGACGCGCGCTATTACCTGCTGGAAGCCTATAAACATCTGAAGCCGATCCTGCTGGCAGGGGATGCGCGGCAGCTGACGTCCGTTCTGCATGTTCCGACCCAGGGTGAAGAGGGGGTCATCGTCACCGATGCGCTCGACACGCCAGCGGCGGACAAACTGCTCGCCCTGATGACGGCCCACCGCGTGTGGTCGAGAAGCCCGAAAATCGCCGCTATTCCGGCGTAGTAAAAAGCCCGGCACGCTGTGCCGGGCTTGATTCACTTTCCCTTTCCCCCGTCGGGCTTACACGTCGCGGTAGGTTCCCAGACGATAACCCCGGTCGGCCACCGCCGCTTTCAGCGAGGCAGATGTCAGCACATCAAGCTCATCCAGTCGCGGATAGCAGTAGGCGCTGCCCATAATGATCCGATCGACATAAGCCGGATGACACATCACCTCCAGGGAGCGCTCCCCGCGGGCGATGGAGGCATCCAGCGTCTGCAGAAACAGTTCCTCAGAGACCGCTTCGCCGTAAAACTCGCTGCTGAAGCCGGCGCTGCTGCGCGCCGCCTGCTGGTCGAGCCCACTCTGCGCCGCCACCTGGCGGTCAATGCGTAACGCAATGCCCTTCTCGCGGGCAAAGGCCGCGACGATGGGATAAATCTGGGCGAACATATGCACATGGTGATGGCTGTCGATATGCGTCGGCTCGTGGCCGAAGAGTTCGACAAAACGACGGTACTGACACGCCAGCTCGTGGGCGATCTCTTCCAGCGGCAGGATATCTTCTTCCGCCTGCTGCCAGATCCATTTGCCCAGCCGGCCATCGCGGGTTAATCCCGGCATGGCCGACAGCGGCTCGCCCAGCGTCAGTACAAAGTGCATACCGACCGCCAGCTCCGGAGTACTGCGGCTCAGCTGGGCGGCGTGGTCAATGGCTGCGCCGTTGACCAGCGCGGTGGTCGATGTCACCACGCCGTTGCGACAGGCCTCGATAATGCCGTAGTTCTGCCCTTTACTGAGGCCGAAGTCGTCGGCATTGACGATCAATACGCGTTCCATTTGCTACTCCCGTTACGATTTTAGTTTTTCGATCGTCGCCGCAAAGTTCGGCAGCCATTTTTCATGCGCCAGAATCATCTCCCGCGCCAGCTGTTCGGCGTCACGATCGGAATGGATCAGCGGGCTTAAGTTCAGCGCCAACAGGACATCGTTCAGCTCACCGCTGATCGCCGCCTGGCTGGCCGCCACTTCGAACCCCTTGATGGTGTAGATAAGCCCTAACACCTTCTCATCGAAATGAGTAATGCGCGGCGTCGGCTTCGCGCCGTCGCGGCCTAAGGTGCAGCTCATCTCTACCGCCCAGTCCGCCGGGATATTATCGACATGACCATGATGCGGGATATTCACATAGTGCTCAGTCTGCTTGTCGTTATAGATGGCATTGATTACTTCGCAAGCGGCATCAGAGTAATAGGCCCCGCCGCGCTGCTCCAGCTCCTTCGGCTTAACGTTAAGATCCGGGTTTTTATACAGCTCGAACAGCTGTTTCTCCACCTTCTGCACCACCTGGGCGCGCGCACCGCCTTTGTAGTACTCGCCCATCTCAATCGCCAGCATCTCTTTTGGCTTAAAGTAGTAGAGCAGGTAAGAGCATGGGATCAGGCGCAGGGAGCGGATCAGCCCTTCGCTAAACGGCAGGTCGAAGATGTTTTTCACCGAGTTCGCGGTCAGACGGCCGGAGGCCACGCCGTCCAGCAGTTCATCGAAGCGCGAGACGCCGTTAACCAGCACGTCGCGGACGAACACCAGGTGGTTCAGACCAAACAGGTCGATATTCAGCTCATCGCTCGGGCTCAGCTGCAGCACGTCGGTGATGAACATCTTCATGCCGATAGGAATGTTGCACACCCCGATAAAGCGTTTGAAATTGGTGTGGCGATAGACCGCCTCGGTGACCATGCCCGCCGGGTTGGTAAAGTTGATGATCCATGCGTCGGGGCAAATTTCCTGCACATCTTTCACGATGTCGAAAATCACCGGGATGGTGCGCAGTCCTTTAAACAACCCGCCCGCCCCGTTGGTCTCCTGGCCCAGGTAGCCGTGACTCAGCGGGATGCGCTCATCTTTTTCACGCGCCTTCAGCTGGCCCACGCGCAGCTGGGTGGTGACGAAATCTGCGCCCTGCAGCGCTGCGCGGCGATCCAGCGTTTTATAGACTTTCATCGGCACGCCGGCTTTTTCCACCATCCGCTGGCACAGCGCGTGGATAATATCGAGCTTCTCCTGTCCCTCTTCGACGTCTACCAACCACAGTTCGCTTACCGGCAGTTCATGATAACGTTTCAGAAATCCTTCCAGTAATTCCGGGGTATAGCTGCTGCCGCCGCCAATAGTGACTACTTTTAATTTCTGGCTCATCTTTTTCTCCCTTAGGCGCTGCGCCTGGACGCAGGCCGCTCTCCGCAACAATGCGGACAGTTAACTTGAATGATTTTCGGTATAAACCTGGCGGCGAACGCCGCGCGGGTTTAATTAATACTGGTCAAATGTTTGCGATAACTGCTCGGCGTAAACGACGTCAGTTTTTTAAAGGTTTTAATAAACAAGCTCGGGCTGCTGTAACCTGATTCATACGCAATATCCGTCACCGAATAATTGGTAATTTCCAGCTGTTTTTTGGCAAAGTTGATACGGATATCATTAATTATCTGCATCGGCGTTTTACCATAATAGCGCTGGGTCGCCCGGGTTAAATATTCCTGCGTTTTTCCGGATAAGCGAACCATATTTTCAAGAGCGCCTTCACCGAATTTCAGCTTATCATGCATGGCTTCCACGGTATTTTTTAACCATTGCGGCGTCACGTCGGCAACCGGCTCTTCACGATAGTGGCGTAAACGGTTAATGACATAAAAGGAGACCAGCTCGATAAATTCGTCAAATTCCGTTTCGCGAAAATTGAGTGAGGCGATGACCGACTCAACGTAGCCGAGAAAAGCGCTCTGCACGGCGTAGACTTGCGAAGCCACCAGACCAAACGGCAGCAGCGGCAGGTAGTGTTTCTCAAAGAAGCGTCTGCTGATGCCGACGTTAAGGATGCGCGTCGCCCCGAACTCGTAAAAGCTCTGGTGGTGCGAGCCCATCGGGATAAAGACGAAATCCCCGCGCTCCAGCAGCACCCGTTTGCCATTGATCTCCTGGTAATAGCGCCCGGTTAACACCACGGTAAATTCGTAGTAATCATGCTGGTGAAGCCCGCTCACGCTTTCCGTTTTGTTATAGATGACCACATGAAAGTTCTTCCCGTTGAACAGCTGTTGTTCTCTGGCGGTACTGATCTCGGTGGTCATCATTCTGGGCTGCCTCATCGTCGCGATGGCCTATTGTACCTTCTCGTGCAGCTCAATCAATTCGGCCACCAGCTCACGAGCCAGCATGGAGGTCATCAGATGGTCCTGGGCATGCACCAGCACCAGGCTGACCTTCATTTTCCCTTCGCCCTCGTCGCTTTCGATAAGCTGGGTCTGCACGCGATGCGCCTCGCTCAGCGCCTGGCGCGACTGCTCCATCATCGCTTTCGCTGCGGCAAAGTCGCCCTGCTTCGCCTGCTTCAGCGCGGCATAGGCCAGGCTGCGGGCTTGTCCGGAGTTGATAATCAGCCCCATCACTACCTCTTCGAGGTCATTTTCCGGGGTCTCTACCGCGTTGATGTTGTCCAGATCAAACATAATATTTCCCTCATTTATCAGGCGGTACGGGACGCTGCCCGTACCGCGCGGTATCAGAATTTCAGTGCGTTAGCGATGTCTTCTTCGCTCTCTTCCTGCTCGATAACGGTCTGCGCTTTATTCGACAGCACCACAAACGGCAGGTAGACCAGGGTAGCGACGCCAAGGTTGAACAGGGCCACCAGCAGGGCGGCAACGCTGCCGTTACTGTTAAAGAACGCTCCCAAACCGGTCGGCATAGTCCACGGCGCCAGGTTGGTCACCGGTGGGATAATCCCCAGGCTGTAGGCCGCCAGCGTAATGGCCGCCAGAATCGGCTGAACCAGCACGAACGGGATGAACATCACCGGGTTCATGATGATCGGCAGACCAAACAGAATCGGTTCGTTAATCTGGAAGATGCCTGACGGCAGCGCCAGCTTAGCAACCTGACGATGGTCAGCGCGGCGAGAAGCGATAAAGATGGCGATAATCAGACCCAGCGTCGCCCCGGAGCCACCCAGCAGGATGTAGGAGTCGAGCATCGGCTTAGCCCAGAAGTGGAACTGTTTGCCCGCTTCGATGGCCGCATCAACAGAGCCGTACTGGTTGTACAGCGCGATGTTTTCCAGCGCCCACGGCGTCATGATGCCGTTATCCAGGGCGGTAAGCGCCAGAGAACCGTGCACACCGAAGAACCACAGCAGAGAGTTAAAAATAACGTATGCCCAGCCAACCACGCTGCCCATCGCCGCCAGCGGCGTCGAGATAGAGTCCATGATGATCTGGTGGAAGTTGCTGCCATAGCTCGCCAGGGCCCACGAGATAATGCCGAAGATGGAGAGGATCAAGAAGCCCGGGATCAGCGCTGAGAAAGAGCGTGATACCGACCCCGGCACGCTGTCCGGCAGTCTAATCACCCAGTTGCGACGGATCACGAAGGTGAACAGTTCCGCAACGACCAGACCGATAATCATCCCGGAGATGATGTTCTGCCCGCCCAACCAGTTGGCGCCCACCGCATAGGCTTCGCCCACGCTATACGGGGTCACGGTCATGAAGGCCGCCACCGCCAGCAGGCCAGCTGCCATCGGGTCAACTTTGCGCTCTTCCGCCAGCGCGGAGCCGATAAAGAACGGCGCCATTAGCGACATAATCCCGAGGGTGCCGTTATAGACGTTTCCGCCGATAGCCTTAAAGCCGTTTAAGGTTTCAATGGTGGAGGCATCCAGGCGAATGCCCATGGAATAAAAGAAAGAGCCTTCGCCGAAGCTCAGAAAAACGTTGTTAATTAACACAAACATGGCCCCGGCGAGGGTCAACGGCATTAATTTAATAAATCCATTTTTTATTGCATTAATATGCGGCTGCTTTCCTATTTTCACTGCAAAAGGAAGGAGTACCTTTTCAAGCGAATCGATCACTTTACTCATAGTCAATACCCTTAAAAGCCGCAATAAACTATTACGGCGATGATGTATGAAATTACTCTTTGACGGGAAAATAAACTCATTATTTTTTGACGTCCGGCAACAGTCAGCCGCCAGGCGTCAAAATACATCGAGTTTTAAAAGTTAAAATTATTGTGCTGCAGCTTTCTTAATAGCCGCGACGGCGGCTTTCAATACCCCTAAACCATCAACTTTGCCATAGAGAAGGGAGTCGATAACTTCAACCGGTTTATTCGGCAGCAGGCGCTGAATTTCCGGTAACATATACGCAATTTGTGGCCCTAATAATACTACGTCGGCTTCCGGCCCTTTTTCGCCCGCGAGGGTTTCGGGATAGGCTTCAATAATGACCGGGACTTCATATTTTTCCGCCTGCGCCCGCATTTTGGAGACCAGCAGTGACGTGGACATGCCTGCCGAGCAGAAGAGATAAATGTGTTTCTTTTCCATGAACGCTTCCTCAATGTGTGAGACCAGGGCCTTCAGTAACCGCTGAGAGCCGGTAAGACTGGTAACATCCGGTTAATTCTGTTTATGAGTTGAGTATACGGCAAGCTGAGCCGCCAGGATAATTCGCTGTTGAACAGAATTGTCTCTCATTGACCTCCGGTTTTGACTACCCTCACATTTTCATCCAAATAATTCGCGCAATTAAATAAGCATCATTACTCACAAAAAAGCCCGACCAGTGGTCGGGCTTACGTAGAAGTCAGTAAACAGTAGGAAGCTTACCTGGCGTTGCGCGGGTCGGTATCATACTCGGCGCAGGTCTGGTAGCCGGAGTTCATGACGTGACCCGTTTCGTCGAGGGCCACAAAGTAGGTTTCAACTTTACCATCTCGTTGACCGAGGATATAGGTCTGGCAGGTGCCGCGGGCATGGACCATGGTGACTTCCGTTGAAGGTTTGCCGGCGATCTGCATCACCTGCTGACGCGACATCCCTTTCTTCACATCTTTCACCACCGGCTGGGTAAACTGGTCTTTGGTACGATCGTAAGCGGTACAGCCCGCCAGTAAGGTTAACGCGACGGTGACGCCCAGTATTCCTGCTAAGCTTTTGTTCATTTTGGTTCCTCTTTTCTACTGTGTAACGATAAGCCTGGAATAAATAGTGTTATTTTTCAAGCCGAACAGCGAAATCATGTCAGGTTATGTTATTGCGTAAACAGGATTGATCTGCCGACGTCGGACGGCGGCGCAATGCGCGGTACAGCATCTATAATGAAAACCTATGTCATTGATTGCCTTCTTTTCCGGCAGTCAAAACCACGGTCCTTGTCGTTTCAGCGGCAAAGAGGTAGCTTTAAGCCAACAGCTTGCCAAACAGATTCACTTTCGGAGGGCGCGATGACGCTACAACAAGAGATTATTCAGGCGCTGGGCGCAAAGCCGCAGATTGATGTCGCAGGCGAGATCCGCCGCAGCGTCGATTTCCTGAAGTCATACCTGCAGACCTACCCGTTTATTAAATCGCTGGTGCTGGGTATCAGCGGCGGTCAGGACTCCACCCTGACGGGAAAACTGTGCCAGATAGCGATAAACGAACTGCGTGCCGAAACCGGCGACAGTAGCCTGCAGTTTATCGCCGTCCGTTTACCCTATGGCGTGCAGGCTGATGAGCAGGACTGCCAGGACGCCATCGCATTTATCCAGCCTGACCGGGTGTTGACAGTCAATATTAAAGCTGCGGTGCTGGCCAGCGAACAGGCGCTGCGCGAAGCAGGCATCGAACTGAGCGACTTCGTTCGCGGAAATGAAAAAGCCCGTGAGCGAATGAAGGCCCAGTACAGCATCGCCGGAATGACCAAAGGAGTTGTGGTCGGTACCGACCATGCGGCGGAAGCGATTACCGGCTTTTTCACCAAATATGGCGACGGCGGCACCGACATCAACCCAATTTTCCGC
The DNA here is from genome assembly GCF_018204675.1 of Klebsiella sp. P1927. NCBI lineage: Bacteria > Pseudomonadati > Pseudomonadota > Gammaproteobacteria > Enterobacterales > Enterobacteriaceae > Klebsiella > Klebsiella sp. P1927. The sequence continues at coordinate 2,895,634 of NZ_CP073377.1, forward strand.
CTGAACAAACGTCAGGGCAAACAGCTGCTGGCCCATCTCGGCTGCCCGGAACATCTGTATAAGAAGCTGCCCACCGCCGACCTGGAAGACGATCGCCCCTCCCTGCCGGATGAAGTGGCCCTGGGTGTCACCTACGAGAACATCGACGATTATCTGGAAGGCAAAACGCTGGACCCGAGCATCGCCAAAACGATCGAGGGCTGGTATCTGAAAACCGAACACAAGCGTCGGCCGCCGATCACCGTCTTTGACGATTTCTGGAAAAAATAGTCTCTCCCCCCGCCCCGGCCTGCGCCGGGGTTATTTTTTGTCCTTTTCGCCGCAAAAATGGCCTGCTATACTGGATGGATAGACAGTACCAGGAGTTATTGTGGCCAGAAAGCAATCAGCCCCGCGTCTCGAGTTTGAGGCGGCGGCGATCTATGAATATCCCGAACATCTTCGCCCGTGGCTGGAGGCGCTGCCGAAGCTGCCGGGCGTCTATCAGTTTCACGGCGACAGCGACACGATGCCGCTCTATATCGGTAAGAGCGTCAACCTCCGCAGCCGGGTGTTATCCCACCTGCGCACCCCTGAAGAGGCCGCGATGCTGCGTCAGTCGCGGCGTATCACCTGGCAGCGCACCGCTGGCGAGCTGGGAGCGCTGCTGCTGGAGGCGCGGTTGATTAAAGAGCAGCAGCCGCTGTTTAACAAGCGGCTACGGCGTAACAAGCAGCTCTGCGCCTGGCTACTTGCGGACGACCGGCCGCAGATTGTCTATGCCCGTGAGGTTGATTTCTCGCACCAGCAGCATCTCTATGGCCTGTTCGCCAACCGGCGGGCGGCGCTGCAGATGCTGCAGAGCCTCGCTGACGAACAGCGCCTCTGTTATGGCCTGCTTGGTCTGGAACCGCTCAGCCGCGGCCGCGCCTGCTTTCGCTCCGCGCTGGGCCGCTGCGCCGGGGCCTGCTGTGGAAAGGAGAGCGTGGAGGCGCACAAAGAGCGCCTGCTGGCGCAGATGAGCAGACTGCAGCTGGTGTGCTGGCCGTGGGCGGGGCCCGTGGCGCTGGAGGAGCGCGGCCCGGACATGACGCAGTATCACGTCATTCATAACTGGCTGTGGCTGGGCGCCGTTGAATCGCTCGACCAGGCGGCGGAGTTGACCCGTCTGCCCGCCGGATTTGACCAGGATGGTTACAAGATCCTCTGTAAGCCTTTGCTCAGCGGAGACTATCCGCTGCATCCGCTTGGCTGAGAAGCCACCAATAAAAAACCGCCGGCCCTGCCCAACGCCTGATGGCATTATTGGGCAAGACCGGCGGTCTTGATTCAGTGCGCTACATTATTCAGCAGGTGCAGGCATTTTACCTGCCGGCGCGTTGCGTTCTGTCAGATGCTTCTCAAAATTAGCATTGAACTGTTTTTTCTGCTCTGGGGTCAGAATGTTGTAGATCTTGTTCTGCGTTTCCAGGCGGGACAGCGCCATCGCTTTATGCTGCGCTTCCATCTTATCGATCTGCGCTTCCGCCTTCGCCTTATCGAAGGTGTCGCTGGCGATCAGATCGTGCATCGCGCGGCGTTCTTCAAGGGACGGACGTTTCATATTTTCGCGCTGGCTCTTCATGATGTCGCGGATCTGCTGCTTCTGCGCATCGGTCAGGTTCAGGCCTTTAAACATCATGTCATGCTGACCCGGGCCGCCTTTATGATGCATCATCATCGGCTTGCTGTCGCTCGGCGCGGTGGTGGTATCGGCGGCGTGTGCCAGGTTAGCCGCGCCCAGAGCCAGAGTAGAGGCAACAAACAGTGCAGTGAGTTTCTTCATCATTCAATCCTTACTTTACGTTATTCTTACGGCGCGTTGCCGTGTTGACGAGATTAACTTTACGACGTTAATCGTCAATTAGTCAGAGCAAGAGTAAAACAATGAAAGTGTAAAAAACAGTTTCTCGCCAATTATGGAGAAAATAAGGAATTTAGCCGAAGAATTGCAATAAAAAATAAATAAATTACTGTTTTGCAGAGAAATTATGGAGAGTATAAAGGAGGGGAGATTAAAAACAAAGCATTTTACCAGGAATAATCTGCAAATTTATACTGGGGCACGAAAAAATAAGATGGCGAAAAAAGACGCGCGAAATAAAGCAGGCCGCCCGGCGGACGGCTTGCCCTCAGGATAATTTCTCCAGCATCAGGCCGGCGCGCAGTCCTTTCGCCACCGTCGGGTTAGGAAACAGAACATACTCCGTCTCAGGCCCCACCACATACCGCCTCTCGCCCTCCTCCGCCAGCAGCGTGCCGGGTTCGAAGGGGGTGAAGTTCAGCGTCTGATCCGCCATATGCAAGCGGAAATCATCACTATGGCGGGTTAGCTGCTGTACCACCCGGTAGCGCAGCGGCGCTGGGGCGTCGGCAATGGCCAGATCCCCCACCAGCAGCCGGGAGAGCGCCCGCTGGACGGCGGCAAACTGCGTCAGATCGTTTTCCCCCAACGGCAGAGCTTTGCCCAGCTCAAGGGTGCAGGCCAGCGCCGCGAACCGTTCGCAGCTGAAGTGGGTGAAGGTCCCGCCGGGCTGGCGATGAAACACCAGTGCCTCCAGCCCGGCGCCGCCCAGCCAGTGAAGAAAATCCTCCTCCCACGGCGTATCGCGGGCCGGGAGCACGCCGAAGCGCGGATGTAGCGACCCGCGGATCGCGGTATGCAGATCGAGGTGCCAGCGCGGGCCATCGTGGTCGCGATAAAAGCGGGCCACCGCCTGCTCCAGCCGCTGCGCCCGCTGCGTCTCCTCACTGAGCGGAAACTGCCGCCAGCGCTCGCCAAACATGCGGTTCATATCGCTGTGCAGATAGCGCTTATTCGCCCGCAGCGCTGGTGGGTTGCCGACGATCACCAGCAGCCGCCAGCGCAGCGGGAGCGCCTCCCGGACCAGTCGCTGCACCAGCTGGTCGACTATCTCCACCGGCGCCGTTTCGTTGCCATGAATGGCGCAGGAAAGTACCAGCCCGCGCTCGCAGCGCGCATGCGGCGTCAGCTCAAGGATCCCTTCCCCGAGCCAGTGCCAGCGGGAATGAGCCGTCTCGCCGTGAAAGTGATGGGGCAATCGCCCCGCCAGGGTTAATGCCAGAAAATGTTCCACCGCGCCCCCTTATTGCTGAAATGGATAAACCGAACCGAGCTGCAGGATCTGGGTCAACCGATCCAGCGCGTCGCGCCCTTCCCGCAGCAGCTGCGGGTCGGCGAGGTCGGTCTGGGTGAGACGATCGCGATAGTAGCGATCCACCCAGTCATTGAGGGTGGCAAACAGCGTATCGTTCATCAGGACGTGCGGATTGACCGCCTGATACTCCTCGGCCGTCAACACCACCCGCAGGCGCAGGCACGCCGGACCGCCGCCGTTGGCCATGCTCTCGCGCAGATCGAACACCCGCAGGTCGGCGATAGGGTTATCCCCGGCCAGCAGCTCATTGAGGTATTCCCAGACGCCGGCATGCTCCTGCGCTTCCTGAGGCAGGATAAGCGCCATGCTGCCATCCGCCCGGCTCAACAGCTGGCTGTTGAACAGATAGGTGGCAACCGCCTCTGCCACCAAGACCCGGCTGGCGGGAACCACCAGCGGCGTAAAACCCGGCACCCGCTGCGCCAGCTGCTGGAGAAGCGCGGTCTGGTCGGCAAAGGCCTGCTCATGGCAGAACAGGACCTGACGGTTGCTCACCGCGATGACGTCGTTATGAAAAACCCCCGTGTCGATCGCCGCCGGATGCTGGCGGGCGAAGATCAGCTGGCGGGGATTGACCTGATTGAGGCGCGCTACCGCCTGGCTGGCCTCAAGGGTTTGCCGCGCCGGATAGCGACGCGGCGCCTCCTCGCTCCCCCGGCGGCGGCCATAGACAAAGAGCTGGACGCCGGGAGCGCCATACTCGCCGCCGAGACGATTATGGTTCGCCGCCCCTTCGTCGCCAAACCAGGCCGAGGCGGGCAGCGCCGGGTGGATAGCAAATCGCGTGCGGTCGGGGAAAATCGCCTGCAGCAGCGCCTCTGTAGTCGGTGCTTCGCTGGCGCGGTGGAATTTATCCTGCAGATTCGCCACCGTCAGATGCACCAGGCCATCCAGCGAATCGGCGGAGGGACACACCGTCGCCGCGTTCGCCACCCACATCGCCGAGGCCGAACTCACCGCCGACAGCAGATCCGGCTCCTGCTGCGCCACCCGGGCCACCACCTGCTCATCGCTGCCGCTAAAGCCCAGCTGGCGCAGAAGCGGCACGTTGGGACGCTCCTGCGGCGGGATCACCGCCTGCGGGTAGCCAGCGTCGGCGAGGGCTTTCATTTTTTTCAGCCCCTGCTTTGCCGCCAGCTGCGGGTTAGACACCCGATAGCGATGCCGGGTGGAAGCCTCATTGCCAAAGGAGAGTCCGGCGTAGTGATGGGTCAGCCCGGGCAGACCGTCAAAGTTGACTTCGCGGGCGGTCATGACGCCTCCCCCGCCAGAAAGTCGAGCCCCGGGCTCAGGCTGGCGGGCAGCGTCAGGGTCGGCGATTCAAGGCTGGCCATCGGCCAGGCGCAATAATCGGCGGCATACCAGGCCCCCGGACGATGGTTACCGGACGCCCCGGTGCCGCCGAACGGCGCGGTACTCGCCGCCCCGGTCAGCGGTTTGTTCCAGTTAACTATCCCTGCCCGCGCCTCAAGCAGCAGTCGATCGAACTTCTCCCGTTCCGGGGAGATTAACCCACAGGAGAGGCCGAAGCGGGTAGCGTTGGCTAAGGCAATCGCCTCCTCGAACGTGTCGTAGCGCCAGACCCCAAGCAGCGGGCCAAACACCTCTTCATCCTCGACATTGGCCACGTCGCTCATGTCGACAATCCCCGGCGTTAGCAGCGACGTCCCGGCCTGCAATAACCGCGGCTCCAGCAGGGTGACCGCGCCAGCGGCGACCCGCTGCAGCCAGGCCTGATGCACTTTCTGCGCGGCTTGTTCAGAGATAAGCCCGCCGAGAAACGGCTGCGGCTCGGCGTCCCACGCCGCCGGGATCAGCCGCTGGCTCACCGTCACCAGCCGGGAGAGGAAGGCATCGCCCGCCTCGCCGCGCCGGACCAGCAGACGGCGGGCGCAGGTGCAGCGCTGGCCGGCGGTAATAAAGGCGGACTGGATGGTCAGATGCACCGCGGCATCCACGTCCCTCGGATCGTCGACGATCAGCGGGTTATTGCCGCCCATCTCCAGCGCGAGGATCTTCTGCGGCTGCCCGGCCAGCTGGCGATGCAGATGAAAACCGGTGGTTGAGCTGCCGGTAAACAGCAGTCCGTCGATATCCGCCTGGCCGCTAAGCGCCTCGCCGGTTTCCCGACCGCCCTGCACCAGGTTGAGCACCCCGGCGGGCAGGCCGGCCTGCTGCCATAGTTTCACCACCGCTTCGCCGCTGCGCGGGGTGAGTTCGCTGGGTTTAAAAACCACGGTATTGCCCGCCAGCAGCGCCGGCACGATGTGCCCGTTCGGCAGATGGCCGGGAAAGTTATAGGGGCCAAACACCGCCAGTACGCCGTGCGGCCGGTGACGCAGCGTGGCGGCGCCGTCGGGCAGGTCGCTGTGCTGTTCGCCGGTGCGGACGTGGTAGGCCTTCACCGAGATCGCCACCTTGTTGATCATCGCCGTCACTTCCCCGGCCGCCTCCCAGCGCGGCTTTCCGGTCTCGGCGCCGATAACCGCCGTCAGCTCCGCCTTACTGGCTTCCAGCAGAGCGGCAAACTTTTCAACGATCGCCTGACGGGCGGCAAACGGCAGCCGCGCCCAGGACGGGAACGCCTGGCGGGCAGCCGCCACCGCCTCGGCAACCTGCCCGGCATCCGCCGCCTCGCCCTGCCAGACAACCTTCAGGTTAACCGGATCCTGTTTACTGAAACCTGGCCCACGGCCGGGCCGCCACTCGCCGTTAATCCACAGACTCATGCAGTTTTCTCCTCAGGGATCAGGCGCACCATGCGCACCTGGTCGCCGGCATGACACTTCAGCATATCCAGTTCGCGGGCGCTGAGGGTCAGGGTGTCGCCATCCGGATCGGCATGCACCAGCAGAGCGCGGAACTGGTGATACTGTTCATTCGCCACCAGGCACAGCGGCCAGTCACCGGGCGGGGTTTCACCTGCCTCGGTAGTCACCAGACGGCTTTTGCGGATCGCCCGCACCCGGTCGATGTCGCACTCCAGAGTCGGGCCGCCGTCGAAAATATCGATGTAGTTCAGGTAGCGGAACCCCTCTTTCTCCAGCACCGTCCGGGCCGGGGCGGTCTGCGGATGAACCTTGCCGATCACCGCCTGTGCCTCAGGGGAAAGGAAATCGATATACAGCGGATGCTTGGGCATCAGGGCGGCAATGAAAGCCTTCTGTCCGGTGCCGCACAGGTAGTCGGCACGGGAAAACTCCATGGCGAAAAAGCGTTTGCCCAGGCTCTCCCAGAACGGCGAGTAGCCCTGCTCGTCAATCACCCCGCGCATCTCGGCGACCACCTTCTCATTGAAGCGCTCGCGAAAGGCGGCCATAAATAAGAAGCGTGATTTCGACAGCAGATAGCCATTGCCCTCTTTGCGCCACTGCGGGTCGAGGAACAGGGTGCACAGCTCGCTGCTGCCGGTATGATCGTTGCTGAGAAACAGCGTCGGCAGCGCCTGATAGACGTTGAGCTCCTTCGAGGCATGGACCTGGGTGCCGACCCGGTAGTTATACCAGGGATCGTTGAGCCCCACCGCCACCTCGATCGCGCAGATGCCCACCACCGCGCCGCTTTCGCTCTCCTCCAGCACAAAGACATAGCCCTGCTCGCTTTTCGGTAGCTCGCCGCGCCAGGTCTGCTGCGAGCGGGCGATCCGTGCCGCGAGGGTCGCTTCATCCACCGGCAGCGAGGTCAGCCCGCCGCCGGTCTCCGCTGCCAGCTTCAGCAGCCCGGGCAAATCGCCCGGCTCCACCGGTCGAATAACCATCATGATGAGACTCCTGCCACGAAACGCGCGCAGGCCCGCTCGACGCGATCCAGCCCGCTGTTCACCTCTTCTTCACTGACGTTCAGCGCCGGCGCGAAACGCACCACGTTGGCGCCGGCGATCAGAATCATCACCCCCTCTTCCGCCGCCAGGTTACTGAGGGTTTTCGCCTTCCCGGCCCAGGCGTCGTTTAGCACGCAGCCGAGCAGCAGTCCCAGGCCGCGGATCTCCTTGAACAGGCCATAGCGGGCGTTAATTGCCTGCAGGCGTTCACAAAACCACTGATGGCGCTGTCTGACGCCGGAGAGCACTTCCGGGGTGTTGACGATCGACAGCAGTTCGCCGGCCACCGCCCCGGCCAGCGGGTTACCGCCGTAGGTGGTGCCGTGGGTGCCGACGGTCATCACGCTGGCGCAGGCCTCTGTCGCCAGCAGCGCGCCAATAGGGAAACCACCGCCCAGCGCTTTGGCGGTGGTCAGCACATCGGGCGTCACGCCGTAGTGCATATAGGCATACAGCTCGCCGGTGCGCCCGACCCCGGTCTGCACTTCATCGAAAATCAGCAGGGCGTTGTGCTGGTCGCAAAGCTGACGCAGGCCGCGTAAAAACTCGACGCTGGCCGGCACCACGCCCCCTTCGCCCTGCACCGGCTCGACGATCACCGCGCAGGTCTGGTCATTGATTAAGGCCTTTGCCGACTCGAGATCGTTAAATACGGCATGCTGGATCTGCGGCGGCAGCGGGGCGAAATCCCGGGAATAGGCCGGCTGACCGCCCGCCGAGACGGTGAACAGCGTCCGCCCGTGGAAAGCGTTCTGAAAGGCGACGATGCCACTTTTCTCGCTGCCAAAGCGATCGTGGGCATATTTACGCGCCAGCTTGAGCGCTGCCTCATTGGCCTCGGCGCCGGAGTTACAGAAGAAGACCCGGTCGGCGAAGGTAGCATCGATAAGCATTTTGGCCAGACGCAGGATCGGCTCATTGGTGTAGCCGTTGCCGGTATGCCAGAACTTGCCGGCCTGGTCGGTCAGGGCTTGCACCAGACGCGGATGGGCATGCCCCAGCGCGTTCACGGCGATGCCGCCGGCAAAATCGATATACTCTTTGCCCTGCTGATCCCACAGCCGTGACCCGGCGCCCCGCACCGGAATAAACGCCGCTGGCGCGTAGACCGGCATCATCCATTCATCAAAGTGGTTACGCGTAATTGACTGAGACATATCGACCTCTTCCGGTAAATTAAAAGTAGCAATAATGTTAATAAATATGAGTTATTACGCTGTAAATGTAGATTGCACGGTTCGTGCCAGCCAGCGATAAAAATGCATAAATCGGATGAGATAACGCAGAATCAATGAGTTACAGCTGAACGCCATTCACATAAAATGCATATTTAGTGAATAAGTATCCGACAAAGGGGGATAAACAGTGATTAAAGAAGATAAATTATGCAACGGTAAGATATAATTCTGTAATTGTGATCCTCTGCGAAATTTATCGTATCTATTTGCCCTTTTTTGGCGCGGCATGCCCGCAAAAGGGGCACCCACGGCACGCTCATGCGCAGCGATTGGCAGAATGACGCATCCGGTGGCAGCCAGCCTGGCGAATTTCTGCTACCATCCCTGCACTATTCACCTTGCACAGTGGCAGCGACTATGAAATTCGTCTCTTTTAATATCAACGGCCTGCGTGCCCGCCCACACCAACTGGCCGCCATCGTCGAAAAACACCAGCCGGACGTGATTGGCCTGCAGGAAACCAAAGTTCACGACGACATGTTCCCTCTCGAAGAGGTTGCCAGGCTCGGCTATAACGTCTTTTATCACGGGCAGAAAGGCCATTATGGCGTCGCGCTGCTGACCAAAGAGACGCCGATTGCCGTCCGCCGCGGTTTCCCGGACGATGGCGAAGAGGCTCAGCGCCGCATCATTATGGCGGAGATCCCGTCGCCCTTCGGCAACGTCACAGTGATTAACGGCTATTTCCCTCAGGGTGAAAGCCGCGATCATGAAACCAAATTCCCGGCCAAAGCGGCGTTCTATCAGAATCTGCAGAACTATCTGGAGACCGAGCTCAACAAAGAGAATCCGGTGCTGATCATGGGCGATATGAACATCAGTCCTACCGATCTGGACATCGGTATCGGTGAAGAGAACCGCAAACGCTGGCTGCGCACCGGCAAATGTTCCTTCCTGCCGGAAGAACGGGAATGGATGGACCGCCTGCTGGGCTGGGGCCTGGTGGATACCTGGCGTCAGGCTAACCCCGACAATCATGAGCATTTCTCGTGGTTTGATTACCGCTCCAAAGGCTTCGACGATAACCGTGGGCTGCGCATCGATCTGCTGCTGGCCAGCCAGCCTCTGGCGCAGCGCTGCGTGGAAACCGGGATCGATTACGAGATCCGCGGGATGGAAAAACCGTCCGACCACGCGCCGGTGTGGGCCACCTTCCGGCCATAATTCACGCCCTTCTCTCGCCTCCCGCTGTGCGGGGGGCAGAATTTCCTGAGCAAAATCAACAAAGCGACGGTAAACCATTGTGACGGTCGTCGGAACAGGATACTGTCGCGCGCACTTTTTGATGTCCACTGCGTCCAGACTGTACAGGAGCACCTCTCATGCAAAAGAAGCCGTCATCCGGCCATTGGTAAAGGGCTGGGACTTCTCGCGCTGGTGGCCACGCTGGCCGTTATCAGCCACCGCGTCGGTCTCCACGATCTGCTGACTCATCTGCATCTGCTTCAGGACACCCTCCGCCATCAGGGCGCCTGGGGATATCTGGTCTATGCTGCGCTGTTTATCATTGCCACCCTGTGTCTGATCCCCGGCAGCCTGCTGGTGATCGCCGGCGGGATGCTCTTCGGCCCGCTAACAGGCTCCCTGCTCTCGTTTGCCGCCGCCACCCTCGCCTCTTCGCTGTCGTTTTTAATCGCCCGCTGGCTTGGGCGCGATCTGCTGCAGCGCTATGTGGGCCATACCACCGTCTTTCAGGCGATTGAGCGCGGTATCGCCCGCAGTGGCTGCGATTTCCTGATCCTCACCCGCCTGGTGCCGCTCTTTCCCTACAATATTCAGAATTACGCCTACGGCCTGACGGCGATCCGCTTCTGGCCCTTTACCCTGATCTCGGCCGTGACCACCCTGCCGGGTCTGGTCATCTATTCGGTGATGGCCAGCGAACTGGCCCGCGAGGGGGTGACCCTCGCCTTCGCGCTAAAACTGAGCCTCGCCGGCGGGCTGCTGTTTGCCCTGGTGCAGATAGGCAAACGGTTTGCCCGCGCCCGTCGCGTGGCGGCGTGCAGTGAGGAGGTGCGCCATGACCCAACCTGATCGCCGTCACCTGCGCCGCGCCCGGCTGGCCCTTGCCGTCGTGGTCGCCGCCGCTCTGGCCGCCTGGCTGTGGTTCCCTGGCGGGCGTACCTTTCTGCAGCAGAGTCTGACGGCGTTAGCCTCCCTGGATCCGCAGCAGGTCAGAGGGTTTATCGCCGCCTGGGGGCCGCAGGCCGCGCTGGTCTCATTTGCGCTGATGATCCTCCAGGCGATCGTCGCTCCGCTGCCGGCTTTCCTGATTACCCTGGCGAACGCCGCCCTGTTCGGCGCCTTCTGGGGCGGGGCGCTGTCGTGGTTCAGCGCTATGGTCGGGGCCGGGCTCTGCTTCTGCATCGCCAGAGCGCTGGGGCGCGAAGTGGTGGAGAAACTCACCGGCCGCGCGGTGCTGCGCAGTGCCGACGGCTATTTCACCCGCTTTGGCCCGCAGACGATCCTGGTCTGCCGCCTGCTGCCGTTTGTCCCGTTTGACCCGGTCAGCTATGCCGCCGGACTAACCTCGCTGCGCTTCTGGCCCTTTATGCTGGCCACCGGCGTGGGCCAGCTCCCGGCGACTATCGTTTATTCCTGGGCCGGGAGTCTGCTCACCGGGGGCACCTTCTGGCTGGCCACCGGGCTTTCGCTGCTTTTTGCCCTGGCGGTGGTCATCTCTATCGCCAAAAATATTTACCGTGAACGTCATAAGAGATCGTCGCCATGAGCTTACCCCCGCTGGATTCTGTCCCCCTGATCCTTCGTCCGCAGGTGTGGCTGCACCGCCGGCATTACGGCCAGGTGCTGAGCCCCATTCGCTGGTGGGGTCGGATCCCGTGGCTGTTTTACCTGGTTTCGCTGTTCGTGGGCTATATTGAACGCCGCCGCTCGCCGCTGGATCCTGTGCTGCGCTCGCTGGTCAGCGCCCGCATCGCCCAGCTGTGCCACTGCGAATTCTGTATCGATATCACCAGCATGATCCTCGCGGCGCGGAGCGGTAGCCAGGACAAGCTGCTGGCGGTCGCCGACTGGCGCAGCAGTACGCTGTTCAGCGAAAAAGAGCGCCTGGCGCTGGCCTATGCCGAAGCCGCCACCCAGACGCCGCCGGCGTTGGATGATGCCCTGCGTAGCGCGATGGCCGCGCATTTTGACGCCCGGGCGCTCACCGAGCTGACCGCCCTGATCGGCCTGCAAAATTTATCAGCGCGGTTCAATGCCGCGATGGCGATCCCGGCTCAGGGGTTGTGCCAGATACCCACCTCTTCCTCGCAGAATAAGGAGTAACGATGCGCCGTTTGCGTGATTACAGCCTCTGTCTGTGCCTGCTGCTGCTCTGGCCGCTGGCGGTTAATGCCGACGACAGCTGGCGGCAGATTCAGACGGAAGCCCACGGACAGACCGTCTGGTTTAACGCCTGGGGCGGCGACCCGGCCGTCAATCGCTATCTGGCGTGGGTCAGCGAAGAGGTCAAACGCTATTACGCAATCGACCTGCGTATTGTGCCTGTCGCCGACGCCGCCGACGCAGTGAAACGCATCCAGACCGAGGCGCAGGCCGGTCGTCGCCAGGGCGGGTCAGTGGATCTGCTGTGGATCAACGGCGAAAACTTTCGCACGCTTAAACAGGCCAACCTGCTGCTCACCGGCTGGGCCGAATCGCTGCCCAACTGGCGCTATGTCGATCTGCAAAAGCCGGTACGGGAAGATTTTTCAGTCGCCACCGAGGGCGCGGAGTCGCCGTGGGGCAGCGCCCAGCTGACGTTTATCGCCCGCCGCGGGCAAACGCCGCAGCCGCCCACCAGCCCGCAGGCGCTGCTGGCCTTCGCCAGAGCCCATCCGGGCAGCGTAACCTACCCGCGGCCGCCGGACTTCACCGGTACCGCCCTGCTGGAGCAACTGCTGATCGCGCTCACCGACCAGCCAGCCGCCCTGCGCCAGCCGCCGCAGCCAACGACCTTCGCGGCGGTCACCGCCCCGCTGTGGCGCTATCTCGATGCGCTGCACCCGGCCCTGTGGCGGGCGGGCAAGGATTTCCCGGCGTCGCCGGCGCGGATGGACGCCATGCTCAACCAGGGCACCCTCCGCCTGTCGCTGACGTTTAACCCCCTGCACGCCCGGCAGAAAGCCGCCAGCGGCGAATTACCGACGGACAGCTACAGCTTCGGCTTTACCGCGGGGACCCTCGGCAACGTCCATTTCGTTACCATCCCGGCTAACGCCCGCGCTGTCGCTGGCGCCAAAGTAGTGGCCAATTTCCTGCTCTCCCCTGAGGCGCAATTGCGCAAGGCCGATGCCGCCGTCTGGGGCGATCCGAGCGTACTGGATCCGCAGCGTCTGCCTGACGGCCAGCGCCAGGCGCTGGCGGCAGCCCTGCCGCAGGATCTGCCGCCGGTGCTTGCCGAGCCTCACGCGGCATGGGTTGACGCGCTGGAGCAGGAATGGCTGCGCCGCTACGGTACCCACTGATCCTGCTGGCCTGGGGGGCGATGGCGGCGATCTATCTGCCGCTGCTCCCCGCCGCCGGGGAACTGGTGGGCGCTGCGCGCTCCCCGGCCAACTGGCGGGCGCTGTTCGCCGACCCGCAGCTGAGCCAGGCGCTGGCCGCCACCCTCGTCTCCACGCTGTTATCCGTCGGCGGCGCGCTGCTGATCGCCCTGACCATCGTCGCCGCCCTCTGGCCTTCGGCCCGCTGGCGGCGGCTGGCTTCCCGTCTGCCGCTGCTGCTGGCGGTGCCCCATCTCGCCCTGGCGACGGCGGCGCTGCTGCTGTTCGCCGAAGGGGGTTGGCTCTGGCAGCGGCTGCCGTTTCTGACGCCGCCGGTTGACCGGTACGGCATCGGGCTTGGCCTGACGATGGCCCTGAAAGAGAGCGCCTTTGTGCTGTGGGTGATCTATGGCCTGCTGGGAGAGAAACGCCTCGCCGACCAGGCGACCGCCCTGAAGAGCCTCGGCTACGGCCGCTGGCAGTGCCTGCGTTGGCTGGTGCTGCCCGCCCTGCTGCCCGCCCTCGGCATGGTGCTGCTGGCCACCACCGCCTGGAGCCTGTCGGCGGTAGACGTCGCCCTGGTGCTGGGGCCCGGCAATCCGCCCACCCTCGCCGTGCTGGCGTGGCAATGGTTAAGCCAGGGCGATGAGCTGCAGCAGGCCAAAGGGGCGCTGGCCAGCCTGCTGCTGATGGCGATCCTCGGCGGGCTGGCGCTGGTCGCCTGGGGCGGATGGCGGCTACAGCGCCAGTACCAGCCCGATCTGCGCGGTGTTCGTCACCCGCATCCTCATGCCCTGCCCGGCCGCCTGCTGGCGGCGCTGCTGCCGCTGAGCGGTCTGCTGGGCGCGCTATTGCTGGCGGGGCTGGCGCGCTCGGCGCCGCCGCAGATGGATGCTCTGGGCAACAGCCTTGGGCTGGCGCTGGCGGCCTGCGCCCTCGGCGCGGCTGTCTGCCTGCTGTGGCTGGCCTGCGGCCCGGCGCGAGGCGATGGCTGGGTCTGGCTACCGCTGGTCCTGCCGGCCCTGCCGCTGGCCGACGGCCAGTACCGGTTGGCGCTGTATGCCTGGCTTGACGGTGACTGGTGGACCGTCCTGTGGGGCCATCTGCTGTGGGTGGTGCCCTGGATGCTGTTTATTTTGCGCCCGGCCTGGCGCCAGCGCGATCCGCGGCTGACGGTTGTCGCCCGCACGCTCGGCTGGGGATCCACGCGTATTTTCTGGTTGCTGACCCTGCCTTCGCTAACTCGCCCACTGCTGACCGCCCTGGCGGTGGGCTTCTCAGTGAGCATCGCGCAGTATCTGCCAACGCTATGGCTGGGGGCTGGCCGAATTCCGACGCTCACCAGCCAGGCGGTGGCGCTCAGCAGCGGCGGCGAGGCGCAGACGCTCGCCGCTCAGGCGCTGTGGCAATTACTGCTGCCGGCGGTATGCTTTACCCTGACCGCTCTGCTGGCCTGGCTGGCAGGCCGCTATCGACGAGGACTTCGCTAGTGCTAACCGTAAACCATCTGACCCTGAGCGTGAGACGCCAGCCGCTGCTGCAGGAGGTCGCCTTTTCGGTAGCCCCGGGGGAGGTGCTGACGCTGATGGGCCCCTCCGGTAGCGGGAAATCAACGCTGTTTGCCTGGATGATTGGCGCCCTGTCCGGCGATTTTCGCGCCCGAGGCGAGCTGTGGCTCAACGAACGGCGTTGCGATACGCTGCCGACAGAGCATCGGCGCATCGGCATTCTGTTTCAGGACCCGTTACTGTTCGACCATTTCAGCGTCGGGCAAAATTTACAGCTGGCGCTGCCGGAGAACGTGCGCGGCGAGGCGCGAAAAACCGCGGTGGAGGAAGCGCTTAGCCGCGCCGGGCTGGCGGGCTTCGCCCCGCGCGATCCGGCCACGCTCTCCGGCGGGCAGCGGGCGCGGGTGAGCCTGCTGCGCGCCCTGCTGGCGCGCCCCGAGGCATTGCTGCTTGATGAGCCCTTCAGCCGCCTGGATGCCAGCCTGCGCGCCGGGTTCCGCCGCTGGGTCTTTGAAGAACTGGCCCGCCAGGCCATTCCGGCGATCCTGGTGACCCACGATCGCGAGGACTGCCCGCCGACGGGGCGCTGCCTGGCGATGGAGCGCTGGCAATGAAGGACAATAGCGTGCAAACCTGCGTTACCGCAAAGAAATCGGCGCCTGGCGAGTGGAGAATACGCCCTCCACTTTTTACCGTCGGGCATTTCGATGAAACGTGTTTCTCAATTGACCGCACTCGCCCTGCTCATGGGGCTTGCTGCTTCCACTACCTGCGCCGCTGAAACCATGCCAGCGCTCACTCTCTCCCACCTGCAACAGCAGCACGGCGTGGCCATCGACACCCGGCTGAGCGCTTATTACAACGGCTGGCCGCAGCGCGCCAACGGCCCGGAAGGCCATGAGCCGCAGGCCCTCAATCTTTCCGCCCGCTGGCTCGGCGCCATGAGCGACGATCAGCTGCGCGCCTGGGCTAAGCAGCACCAGCTCCAGTCCGATACCCCCATCGCGCTGTACGGCAGCCCGGAGGATAACGTCAGCGTCGCGGCGCGGCTGAAACAAACGGGTTTCACCCGGCTCAGCACCCTGAGCGATGCGCTGAGCCAGACCGACCGTCTGCAAAAGCTGCCGCACTTTGAACAGCTGGTCTACCCCCAGTGGCTGCACGACCTACAGCAAGGGAAAGCGGTCGCCGCCGCCCCGGCAGGCGACTGGAAAGTGTTTGAAGCCGCCTGGGGAGCGCCGAAGCTCTATCTGCTGAGCCATATCCCTGGCGCGGGCTATATCGATACCAATGAGGTGGAGAGCGAACCGCTGTGGAATAAAGTGTCCGACGCGCAGCTGAAGGCGATGCTGGCGAAGCACGGCATCCGGCATGACACCACGGTGATCCTCTATGGTCGCGACGTCTACGCCGCAGCGCGGGTGGCGCAGATCATGCTGTACGCCGGGGTCAAAGACGTGCGCCTGCTTGACGGCGGCTGGCAGACCTGGTCCGACGCCGGGCTGCCGGTAGAGCGCGGTATGCCACCGGCGCAGCAGCCGGCGCCTGATTTCGGCGCGCCGATCCCCGGCCAGCCGCAGCTGATGCTGGATACCGAACAAGCCCGCGGGCTGCTGCATCGTCAGGACGCCTCGCTGGTCAGCGTCCGCTCGTGGCCGGAGTTTATCGGCACCACCAGCGGCTACAGCTATATCAATCCGAAGGGCGACATCGCTGGCGCCCGCTGGGGCCACGCCGGGAGCGACTCCACGCACATGGAGGATTTCCATAACCCGGACGGCACCATGCGCAGCGCCGACGATATCGCTGCCCTGTGGCGCCAGTGGAACATTCTGCCGAGCCAGCAAGTGGCATTCTATTGCGGGACCGGCTGGCGGGCCTCGGAAACCTTTATGTATGCCCGCGCCATGGGCTGGCCGCACGTCGCGGTGTACGACGGCGGCTGGTACGAATGGAGCAGCAACCCGCACAATCCGGTGGCCCGCGGAGAGCGCGGCCCGGAAAGCAGTCAGTAACTCGCCCCGCCTCAGCGCGTCGCCCTTTGTCGGCGACGCGCGATACCCCGTTTACGCTGTGGTCGTTACCCGCTTTAAGGTCTGGTAGCCACTGCAGATGCGCGTCGCCGTCGTCAGCCAGCACAGCGCGCCAAACAGCCACGCCAGCCAGGCGAAATGCGCCGGAAACAGGCAGCCGAGGACAAACAACAGGATGGTCTCCGTCCCCTCCGTCAGTCCCCCGAGATAGTACAGCGATTTATGGGCGTAGCCGGGATTGGCGATCTGGTGCCTGGCCGCCAGGGCGGCAAAAGCGAGAAAGCTGCTGCCGGTGCCGATAAAGGCAAACAGCAGCCAGCCGCCCGCCAGGGCATTGTTCAGCGGATCCGCCAGAATAAAGCCGAACGGCACCAGGGCGTAAAAGAGAAAATCCAGCGCAATATCGAGAAAGCCGCCCGCATCCGTGAGCCCGCGCCGCCGCGCCAGAGCGCCGTCCAGGCCATCCAGCAGGCGGTTAAGGAGAATGGCCGCCAGCGCCGCGCCATACCACCCCAGCGCCAGAAAGGGCAGAGCCAGCACGCCGATGGCAAAACCGACCAGCGTCAGCCCGTCCGGTGAGATGCCGGGGCGGTCAAGGGCGCCGGCGACAGCGTTTAGCAGGGGTTTAAGGCGCGGATGCAGGTGGCTATCAAGCACGAAGGTCTCCAGCAGGGTTGGCGGTTGTCAGTTACGGTCTATGGCGGTGATAATAGGCCATATTCGTCTTATTAACCTTGATGCTTATGCTAAAAATGATTGATGTTGTCGCCGCCATTATTGAACAGGATGGCCAGATTCTGCTGGCGCAGCGTCCGCCCCACGCCGACCAGCCGGGGATGTGGGAGTTCGCCGGCGGCAAAGTGGAGCCGGGTGAAAGCCAGCCGCAGGCGCTGGTCCGCGAACTGCAGGAGGAGATGGGCATCATCGCCCGCCCGGCTTGCTATATCGCTAGCCATCAGCGGGAGGTCTCCGGCCGCCGGATCCATCTTCACGCCTGGTGGGTGCCGCACTTTCAGGGCACGCCGCTGGCCCACTATCACACTCAGCTGCGCTGGTGCCTTCCCACAGAAGCGCTGGCCCTCGATCTCGCCCCGGCCGATATTCCTCTGCTGCACGCCTTTATCGCCCAGCGCCCCACCCTTTCCGTCCGCTGATCCGCCCGCCGCCTCGTCATCGCTTTTAGTTATGACGAGCGGGCAATTATAAATTTTGTTGTCGGCTCAATTTTTCCTTGCTTGCCTAAGGATTAGCGGTGTTATAGTCGGAAAATCGGTTTTTTCAAGGACCGAATCATAATAAATACATGCAACCACAACCATAAGGGGAACTGATATCTATGGATCAGACGTGCACTCTGGAAGGCTTTCTCACCCGCGTTCAACAGCGCGATCCTCATCAAACCGAATTTGCTCAAGCCGTCCGGGAGGTGATGACCACCCTGTGGCCTTTCCTTGAGGAAAATCCGCGCTATCGTCAGCTTGCTTTGCTGGAACGTCTGGTGGAACCGGAGCGCGTGATCCAGTTCCGCGTGGTGTGGGTGGACGACCGCAATCAGGTCCAGGTCAACCGCGCGTGGCGCGTGCAGTTCAACTCGGCCATCGGCCCGTATAAAGGCGGGATGCGTTTTCACCCGTCGGTTAACCTGTCGATTCTCAAATTCCTTGGCTTCGAGCAGACCTTCAAAAACGCCCTGACCACTCTGCCGATGGGCGGCGGGAAAGGCGGCAGCGATTTCGATCCTAAAGGCAAGAGCGATGGCGAAGTGATGCGTTTCTGCCAGGCGCTGATGACCGAACTCTATCGCCACCTTGGCCCGGATACCGACGTACCGGCGGGCGATATCGGCGTCGGCGGTCGCGAAGTCGGCTTTATGGCAGGAATGATGCGCAAGCTCTCCAACAACAGCGCCTGCGTCTTCACCGGTAAAGGACTCTCCTTTGGCGGCAGCTTGATCCGTCCGGAAGCCACTGGTTACGGCCTGATCTACTTCACCGAAGCGATGCTCAAACGTCACGGCCTCGGCTTCGAAGGCGCTCGCGTGGCGGTCTCCGGCTCCGGCAACGTCGCGCAATACGCCATTGAGAAAGCGATGGAGCTTGGCGCGCGGGTGGTGACGGCCTCCGACTCCAACGGCACCGTCGTTGACGAAGCGGGCTTCACCAAAGAAAAACTGACCCGCCTGATCGACATTAAAGAGCGTGCCCACGGCCGCGTGGCCGATTACGCCCGCGAATTTGGCCTCACCTATCTTGAAGGCCAGCAGCCGTGGTCAGTGCCGGTGGATATTGCCCTGCCTTGCGCGACCCAGAACGAACTGGACGTCGATGCCGCCCGCCAGCTGATTGCCAATGGCGTCAAGGCCGTGGCGGAAGGCGCCAACATGCCGACCACCATCGCCGCAACCGACCTGTTCCTGGAAGCTGGCGTGCTGTTTGCCCCGGGCAAAGCGGCCAACGCCGGCGGCGTGGCGACTTCCGGTCTGGAGATGGCGCAGAACGCCGCGCGCATGGGCTGGAAAGCGGAAAAAGTGGATGCCCGCCTGCATCACATCATGCTGGATATCCACCACGCTTGCGTGCAGTACGGCGGCGAAGCGAAGCAGACCAACTACGTGCGCGGCGCGAATATCGCCGGTTTCGTGAAGGTTGCGGATGCTATGCTGGCCCAGGGCGTGATTTAACCTCCCCTAACTCCATCCCGGCGGCAGCCCGCCGGGATGCGTCTCACGACGTCATCGTGATCACAACTTTCCCCAGATGCTGACCACTGTCCAGACAGGCATGGGCCTCGGCAATCTCCGCCATCGGGTAGCTGGCGTAGATCAGCGGCTTGCATTTCCCTGCCTCTAGCAGCGGCCAGACGTGGCGGCGCAGCGCCTCGGCAATCTGTTGTTTCTCCGCCGCCGTCCGGCCGCGCATGGTCGAGCCGGTGACGGTGGCTCGCTTGAGCATCAGAGTCTGAATATCAACCTCATGAGCGATTCGCCCGCCCATAAAGCCGATGATGACCAGTCGTCCATCCTTTTTCAGTAGCCCAAGGTTGCGGTTAAAGTAAGGGCCGCCAACAATATCCAGAATGACGTCCACCCCTTCATCGTTGGTCAGCTGGCCGATTTTCTCGGCAAAATCATCGGTTTTGTAGTTAATCGCCGTAGCATAGGGACGTAGCGCAGCAATTTTTTCGTCCTGGCCGACGGTGGCATAGACGGTCATCCCCAGCGCGTGGCACAGCAGGACCGCGGTGGTGCCAATCCCGCTGGCGCCGCCGTGGACCAGAATGCTTTCGCCAGGCTGCAGCTTACCCAGCTGGAAGACGTTCGCCCAGACGGTGAAGAAGGTTTCCGGAATGGCGGCCGCTTCGCTAAAGCTGAGGCCCGCCGGGATCGGCAACGTCTGGCCTGCCGGCACGGCGCAGTATTCGGCATAGCCGCCGCCGTTGGTCAGCGCGCAAACGCGATCGCCGGGCGTAAACGCTGTGACCTGCGCGCCGACCTTAACAACCACGCCCGCCACCTCGAGGCCGGGCACGGGGGTGACGCCCTCAGGCATCGGATACAGACCCTGGCGCTGCAGAATATCCGGCCGGTTGACGCCCGCCGCCTTCACCTCAATGAGCACCTCATGCTCCCCGATGGTGGGGATCTCCCCTTCGCGGATCTGCAATACCTCCGGGCCGCCCGGTTGGCTGATAGCAATATATTTCACGGGTCCTCCTTATCGCCTGTGAGAGAAATGGGGCATCGGCATCAGGAAAAGCGCAGCGGGCATCCCCTGCTCAGGGGCCCCGCGTCCAGGCTCTTCCCGGCTGTTTAGTGTAGACCATTGGCCTGACTGGCGGAGAAGCGGTGGCCGTGGGGTAACGCATCCTCGCGACCACCGGCGGGTTACTGCGGCGGCGGCGCGGTATCGTCTGCCGCTTTTTTGCCTTTCGGCTTCCCTTTACCTTTGCTGAACGACTTCTTCGCCCCGCCCGGCGCCACCAGGCCGCGGAACTGACGCACCGGCGTGCTGCGCGCCTGATCGATCAGTTGATACAGCGTCCCCACCAGCGGCTGCATAAAGTCCTGATAGCGGCACTGTTTCTCGCTGATCTGCGTCAACACCGACTCCCAGTGGGCGGTCATGTCCGGTCGCCCGGCCATCTCCGGCAGGGAATGAATGAGCGCCCTGCCGGCCTCCGAGGAGTGGATATAGCGCCCCTTTTTGCTCAGGAAACCACGCTTGAACAGCAGCTCGATAATCCCTGCGCGGGTCGCTTCCGTGCCGAGGCCGTCGGTGGCGCGGAGGATCTTCTTCAGATCTTTATCCTGCACGAAGCGGGCAATCCCGGTCATCGCCGACAGCAGCGTGGCGTCGGTAAAGTGGCGCGGCGGCTGGGTCTGACGCTCCACCACCTCGCCCCTCTCGCACAGCAGTTCATCGCCTTTGGCCACCACCGGCAGCGGCGTGCCGTCGTTCTCTTCATCGCGCTCTTTGCTGCCAAGCAGCGTCCGCCAGCCCGCCTCGGCCAGAAAACGCGCCTTGGCGACAAACTTGCCGTTGGCGATCTCAAGATCAATCTGGCATTTGCGGAACACTGCGTCAGGGCAGAACTGCATCAGATACTGGCGGGCGATCAGGGTGTACACCTTCGCTTCGTTATCGGTGAGCTTCACCTGGCTGCTGCGGACGGTTGGGATAATCGCATGGTGCGCGTCGACCTTTTTATCATCCCAGCAGCGGTTGCGGATCTCCGGATCCACTACCGGCTGCGGCAGCAGGTCCGCCGCATGGACGGCAATCGCATTCAACACCGCATGGCGGCCAGCGAAGTGCTCTTCCGGCAGATAGCGGCTGTCCGAACGCGGATAGGTGATGAGTTTGTGGGTTTCGTACAGCTTCTGGCAGATATCCAGCACGTTCTGCGCGCTGAAGCCGAAACGTTTGGCCGCCTCAATCTGCAGCGCCGACAGCGAGAACGGCAGCGGCGCGGGTTCGGAATCGCGCTTATCGTTATAGCCGGTCACGATTGCCGGCTGGCCTTCGATGCGCTTAACCACATGCTCGGCCAGCGGACGATGCAGCAGGCGCCCTTCTTCATCCTGGTAAGGTTCGCAGGCTTCGCTCGGCACCCAGGTGGCGACAAAACGCTCCTCCTGCGGCGTGACGATATGCGCCTTCACGTCGAAGAAATCTTTGGCGACGAAATTTTCAATCTCTTCATCGCGACGGACCACCAGGCCAAGTACCGGGGTCTGCACCCGCCCCACCGAGAGCACCCCCTGATAGCCGGCGTTGCGCCCCAGCAGGGTGTAGGCGCGGGTCATATTGATGCCGTACAGCCAGTCGGCGCGGGCCCGCGCCAGCGCCGACACGCAGAGCGGCACGAACTCGCTGTTGGCGCGCAGACGGTTGATCGCCCGCTCCACCGCCTGCGGGTTGAGATCGTTAATCAGACAGCGCTGCACCTGCTGACGCTTCTCCGGCGCCAGCTGCAGGTAGTCGAGTACTTCGTCCACCAGCAGCTGCCCTTCTCTGTCCGGGTCGCCGGCGTGGATAACCTCCTCGGCGTCGCCGAGCAGGCGCTTGATGACATTCAGCTGTTTGGTGACCGAGGGCTTTGGCTGCAGCTGCCATTTCTCCGGCACAATCGGCAGATCGTTGAGATTCCACCGGGCATAGCGGCTGTCGTAGATGTCCGGCTGCGCCTGCTCCAGCAGGTGGCCGATACACCAGGTGACCACCTGCCCGTTGCCGCACTCAATATAGCCATCGCCTTTGCGGTGCGGTTTAGGCAACACATCGGCGATAGCCCGACCGAGACTCGGTTTTTCTGCAATAAACAACCGCATCGAATCAACGGATCTCGATCATGGGTCGCCCGCCGCGGGCGGTCACCAGCTCGCCGATGGCGGCCAGCTTAATGCCGAACTCCGCCGCGGCGGCCTGAACTTCCGCCTCCGCCTCCGGGGTCACCGCCAGCAGCAGACCGCCGGAGGTCTGCGGATCGCACAGCAGATCCCGCCACTCCGTCGGCATCTCGCCCATGAGATGGCCGTAGCTGGCAAAGTTGCGCCCGGTGCCGCCCGGCACCGCGCCGGCGGCGATATAGTCCTCCACCCCCGGCAGTTTTGGGATATCGGCATAGCGCAGCTGCGCCTGCACGCCGGCCCCGCGGCACACCTCGCTGAGGTGGCCGAGCAGGCCAAAGCCGGTGACGTCGGTCATCGCCTTCACCCCGTCGATGGTGGCAAACGCGGCGCCGGCGAGGTTCATCTGGCACATGGTCTCCGTCGCTAACCCTTGATGCTCTGGCTTGAGCAGCGATTTTTTCTCTGCAGTGGTCAGTACGCCGATCCCCAGCGGTTTAGTAAGATACAGTTTGCAACCCGCCTGGGCGGTGCTGTTTTTCTTGATGCGCTCGGTGGGCACCACGCCGGTGACCGCCAGACCGAAGATCGGCTCCGGGGCGTCAATGGAGTGGCCGCCCGCCAGCGCGATCCCCGCCTGCTGGCAGGCAAAGCGCCCGCCCTCCACCACTTCGCGAGCGATTTCCGGCGCCAGGGTGTTGATCGGCCAGCCGAGGATGGCAATCGCCATAATCGGTTTCCCGCCCATAGCGAAAATATCGCTGATGGCGTTGGTAGCGGCGATGCGGCCAAAGTCGAACGGGTTATCGACAATCGGCATAAAGAAATCGGTGGTGCTGACGATCGAGGTGCCATTACCGAGATCGTAAACGGCGGCATCATCGCTGGTTTCGTTGCCGACAAGCAGGTTTGGGTCGACAAACTTCGCCTGCTCGCTATGCAGGATAGTTTCCAGCACTTTCGGGGAAATTTTACAACCACAACCGGCTCCGTGGCTGTATTGCGTTAAACGAATGGCTTGCTCGCTCATGGACATCTCCTGTCATTGCAATCCCGCTATGTTAGCGCCCAAACGCCAGGGTGGTAAGTACGACAGTCTGAAATCGCGTATGGTTGCTCATTAAGCAGACAAAAAGCCGTTTTTGCGAGACACGGCAATTTTTTCCCGACCATTTTCACTTTTACTTAAAGATGACAGAAATGTGACAGCACAGGACTGTCTTCTCTGGAATGATTATGACGTAAGGAAATTCTAATGAAAAAGCGTGTTCTTGCCCTTTGCCTGGCCAGTTTCTTCTCCGTTAACGCCTTTGCTCTGGTTCCCCCCGGGAACGATGTCACCACCAAGCCCGATCTCTACTATCTGACCAATGCCCAGGCCATCGACAGCCTGGCGCTGTTGCCACCACCGCCGGCGGTGGGCAGTATCGCATTTTTAAACGATCAGGCGATGTATGAGCAAGGACGTCTGCTGCGCAATACCGAGCGCGGGAAGCTGGCGGCAGAGGATGCCAACCTCAGCGCGGGCGGCGTGGCCAACGCCTTCTCCAGCGCCTTTGGTTCGCCGATCACCGAGAAAGACGCGCCGCAGCTTCACAAACTGCTGACCAATATGATTGAAGACGCCGGCGACCTGGCGACCCGCAGCGCGAAAGAGAAATACATGCGCATTCGCCCGTTTGCGTTCTATGGCGTCTCCACCTGCAATACCACCGAACAGGACAAGCTGGCGAAAAACGGCTCTTACCCGTCCGGGCATACCTCTATCGGCTGGGCCACCGCCCTGGTGCTGGCGGAGATCAACCCGCAGCGGCAAAACGAAATTTTGAAGCGCGGCTATGAGCTCGGCGAGAGCCGGGTGATCTGCGGCTATCACTGGCAGAGCGATGTCGATGCGGCGCGCATCGTCGGCTCCGCGGTGGTCGCTACGCTGCACACCAACCCGGCCTTCCAGCAGCAGTTGCAGAAAGCCAAAGATGAATTCGCGAAAAGGCAGAAGTAACGTCATCGCCGTTGCATTCCCGGATGCGGCGCCTGGCGCGCCTTGTCCGGGCTACAAAAACCGCGATTGATTCGAATGGTAGGGGTTGTAGGCCGGGTCAGGCGCGAGCCGCCACCCGGCATAGATGCGGCTCCGAGCCTGCTGCCATCGCCCGGCGGCGCTGCGCTTGCGCGGCCAGCCGGACGGTTCCCTCTCCCTCCGGGAGAGGGCCAGGGTGAGGGGAAGCACTGCAGTGTGGTTGTTTATGTTATCTGTGGCTTCAGCGTAGTTTGCGCTCCCGGTTAATCGTCTGCGTTATGTCACTCATGGCGCCGGGAGCGCACAGGGGGCGGCCAGTCACCGTCGCCCCCTGTACCCCCGGGCTCTGGCCAGCAAAATCGCCGCTGCGCGGTCCCTTCGACTTATCCCTGCAGGCTTCGGGTCGGGCCGAGGCAGCGTCCCTGCAAAACACGGCCCTCAGCCCGCATCCATGCGGGCTGCCCCGGCCTGCCGGGAACGTCTCAGCGATTTTGAGGCCGTCAGCACCGGCAGTTTCAGCAAGAAAAGTGAATAAATTAACGACAGGTCGTACGAACGTAGGCCGGGTAAGGCGCAGCCGCCACCCGGCACAAAATCGGCTCCGTGCCCGCTGTCCTTGCCCGGCGGCGCTGCTGGACTGACCCCATAAAGTTGGATGGTTCATATTAAGCGGCTCTCAGAGCCTGGGTTCGGTACTCTACCGGACTCAGGCCTTTTAATTTCAGGCTTATCCGCTCGTTGTTGTAGTAATGGATATAGTCCTCTACGGCTTTTCTTAGCGCACTGACACTCCTGAACTCCCTCAGATAAAAACACTCCGATTTCAGGGTCCCGAAGAAGTTTTCCATCACTGCATTATCCAGGCAGTTTCCTTTACGCGACATACTCTGCGTCATCCCATGCGCCTTTAAACGTTCCTGATAGCTCCTCATCCTGTAATGCCAGCCCTGATCCGAGTGCAGCAGCGGAGCATCTCCCGGTCTGAGCTTCGGGAACGCACCGTCCAGCATCGTATTCACCATCTCCATCACCGGCCTTTCCGACAGGCTGTAGGCGATAACCTCCCGGTTAAACAGATCGAGAACTGACGACAGGTAAAGCTTTTTTCCCTGTACCGGGAACTCTGTCACATCTGTTACCCATTTTTCGTTGGCTTTTGACGCACCGAAGTTCCGGCTCAGGATATTGGGCGCGGCCTCGCCCGTTCTCCCTTTCCAGGCACGATATTTTTTCGCCCTTATCACAGACCGGAGTGACAGTTCTGCCATCAGCCGCTGCACTGTTTTATGGTTTATCCGGAGCCCCTGTTTTCTCAGTGCGAGCGTGATCCTGCGGTAGCCATAACGACCTTTGTGATAGTGGTATATCTTCCTGATGTTCTCTTTAAGACCCGCATACCTGTCCCCTTGCTTCAGTGCATTCATATTGTAATACCACGTGCTACGGGACATACCGGCCGCCCGCAGAAGGTCCCGCAGAGCGTGTTCATGCCTTAGTTCACTGATTATCAGGGCTTTTTGCCATTTTTTTCGCTCTGAACCAAGGCTTTCAACTTTTTTAGATAGGCATTCTCTGCCCGCAGATAACGCAGTTCGGCCCTGAGCTCTTCGGGGGAGAGTTTTTCCAGCTCTTTATCTGTCAGTGGTGGGATATTTTTTGGCTTTGTCATTTGTCCGGGCCGTCCGCATTGCATGTTTAAAAGACCTTCCGCTCCGGCATCGTTGTACACGTCGAGCCAGCGCCGGACAAGTATTTCTGCGGAGAGATTAAACCGGGCAGCCGCTTCACGCATCGTCAGGCGGTCACTGATAACCGCCCGGACGACCACGAGTTTAAATTCATCGGAATAATGATTATTTTTTGCAGTCAGGCCTTCTGCACCGTGGAACTGCCATGCCCTGACCCAGCGACGGACAGATGTTCTTTCAATACCAAAAAGGTCGGCTGTACTCTGTTCTCCGTCTTTACCGGACAAATAATGATTAACCACAGCCAGTTTTGTTTCAGGGGAATACTTTGGTTTAGCCATAAAATTGCACCTTACTCAGTTGGGTGTCCAACTTTTGGGGTGCAGTCCATGCGCTTGCGCGGGCCTACAGACAGTCAGAGCCGGATGCGTTGGCCGGGTAAGGCGCCAGCCGCCACCCGGCATAATAAGCACCGACTCAGAATCGCGTCACAAACGGCGCGGTATCCGGCAGGGCAATGGTGGTTGAGGCTTTTAGCTGCGGCGTCCCCAGATAGAGGAAGCCGACAATTTTATCCTGTTCGCGGCACTCGAAGCCGGCCCGCACCACCGGACTCTCGGTCAATGCTCCGCTGCGCCAGATACCGTTGAATCCCTGAGCCAGGGCCGCCATCTGCATCACCATCACCGCGCAGCCAGCGGACATCTCCTGCTCCCAGCGCGGCACCTTAGGGTGGTCTTCACAGCGCGCGACCACGGTAATAATCAGCGGCGCGCGGAACGGCGCATTGCGGGCTTTCTCAATTCCCTTCTCATCCTGGCCGGCCTCTCTGGCCCCTTTTTCCAGCAACTGGCTGAAGCGCTCGCGGCCGTCATCGGCGATAATAAAGAAGCGCCACGGCTGCAGGGTGCCATGATCCGGGGCGCGCAGCCCGGCGCGCAGAATGTTTTCCAGCTGTTCGCCCGCCGGGGCAGGTTCCGCCAGGCGGGAAGCGCTCCGGCGATTAAGCAGTAGATCGAGAGCATCCATCTGTATAACTCCTGTGATGTCATTTTTCATAAAATTAACATGCACAAGGATTTTGTTACAGCGCGGTCGGTGATTCCTGCTGACAACCGACGGCTCACTCTTTAGGATAGCCAGACGCGGCGGCCCCTGCGGCCTGCCCTTTTTAGATAACGTTAGGGAGAAGACATGCGAACCCTTTGGCGACTGATTGCCAGCTTTTTTAAATGGACGTGGCGGATACTCAACTTTATTCGCAAACTGGCCCTCAATGCGATCTTCCTGGTGCTGGTGCTGGTGTGTATCGGCATCTGGAGCCAGTTCAGCAGCACCACCAGCGAACATGCCGCGCGCGGCGCGCTGTTGCTGGATATTACCGGCGTGGTGGTGGATAAACCATCCGCCAGCAGCAAGCTCGGCGTGATTGGCCGCCAGCTGTTTGGCGCCAGCTCGGACCGTCTGCAGGAGAATTCCCTGTTCGATATCGTGCAGACCATTCGCCAGGCGAAGGATGACCGCAATATCACCGGTATTGTACTGGATTTGAAAAACTTCGTCGGCGGCGACCAGCCATCCATGCAGTACATCGGCAAAGCGCTGCGCGAATTCCGCGATAGCGGCAAACCGGTGTATGCCGTCGGCAGCAGCTACAGCCAGGGCCAGTACTACCTGGCGAGCTTCGCCAACAAAATCTGGCTCTCGCCGCAGGGCGAGGTAGACCTGCACGGCTTCGCTACCAACGGGCTATATTACAAATCGCTGCTGGATAAGCTGAAGGTCTCCACCCATGTCTTCCGCGTCGGCACCTATAAATCCGCCGTCGAGCCATTCATCCGCGATGATATGTCCCCTGCCGCCCGCGAAGCGGATAGCCGCTGGATTGGCGAACTGTGGCAGAACTACCTCAACACCATTGCCGCCAACCGCCAGATCACCGCCCAGCAGCTCTTCCCGGGCGCCCAGGGCATCATCGATGGCCTGCGTAAGGTGGGCGGCGATACGGCGAAATATGCGCTGGACAATAAGCTGGTGGATGAGCTGGCGACCTCCACGGAAGTGGAAAAGGCGCTGACCAAACAGTTTGGCTGGAGCAAAGCGGATAACAATTACCGGGCGATCAGCTATTACGACTACAACGTGAAGACGCCGTCTGACCAGGGTTCCGCCATCGCGGTAATCTTCGCCAACGGCGCCATCATGGACGGTGAAGAGACCCCGGGCAACGTCGGCGGCGATACCACCGCAGCGCAAATTCGCGATGCGCGCCTCGATCCGAAAATTAAGGCCATCGTTCTGCGCGTAAACAGCCCGGGCGGCAGCGTAACCGCTTCGGAAATCATTCGTGAAGAGCTGGCGGCAGCCAAAGCCGCCGGTAAACCGGTAGTGGTCTCGATGGGCGGCATGGCGGCGTCCGGCGGCTACTGGATCTCCACCCCAGCGGATTACATCGTGGCGAACCCAAGCACCCTCACCGGCTCCATTGGCATCTTTGGGGTGATCAACACCGTGGAAAATACCCTCGGGTCGATTGGCGTCCACACCGACGGCGTCGCCACGTCGCCGCTGGCGGATGTCTCCAGCACCAAAGCGCTGCCGCCGGAAGTGCAGCAGCTGATGCAGTTGAGCATTGAGAATGGCTATCAGCGCTTTATCACCCTGGTGGCTAACGCCCGTAAGAGCACGCCGGAGAAAATCGACCAGATCGCCCAGGGCCACGTCTGGACCGGGGAAGATGCCAAAGCCAACGGCCTGGTCGACAGCCTCGGCGACTTCGACGACGCGGTGGCCAAAGCCGCCGAGCTGGCGAAGCTGAAAACCTGGCACCTCAACTACTATCAGGAAGAGCCGACCTTCTTCTCGATGGTGCTGGATAGCCTGACCGGCTCGGTACGCGCCTCGCTGCCGGCGGCCATTCAGGCCTGGCTGCCTGCGCCGGTCGCCGCGGCGGCCGAGACGGTGAAAGCGGAGAGCGACAAGCTGGCGGCGTTTAACGACCCGCAGAATCGCTATGCCTTCTGCCTGACCTGCGCTAACATCCGTTAATACGCAGCGGCTGCCCCGTCTCCCGGGGCAGCCTTTTTCCCTCTCCTGCCAACACTGCCACAAAGCCCGCGACCGACGCTGTATTTTTTCCTGCGTCTCTTTATACTGCGCCTGTCTACGACCAACCTAAGCGATGCTATGCAAAAAAAATCGATTTACGTTGCCTACACCGGTGGGACCATCGGTATGCAGCGCTCTGAACACGGCTATGTACCCGTTTCCGGCCATCTGCAGCGTCAGCTGGCGCTGATGCCGGAGTTCCATCGTCCGGAGATGCCGGACTTCACGATCCATGAATACCATCCGCTGATGGATTCATCCGATATGACCCCCGAGGACTGGCAGCACATCGCCGACGATATCCGCAGCCATTATGAGGAGTATGATGGCTTTGTGATCCTCCACGGAACCGACACCATGGCGTTTACCGCCTCGGCGCTGTCGTTCATGCTGGAAAACCTTGGCAAGCCGGTCATTGTGACAGGGTCACAAATTCCGCTGGCCGAGCTGCGTTCCGATGGTCAGATTAACCTGCTCAACGCCCTGTACGTCGCCGCCAACTATCCGATTAACGAAGTGGCGCTGTTCTTCAACAATCGACTGTTCCGCGGCAACCGCACCACCAAAGCCCATGCCGACGGCTTCGACGCTTTCGCCTCGCCAAACCTTGCCCCGCTGCTGGAGGCCGGGATCCATATTCGCCGTCTCGGTACTCCGCCGGCGCCGCAGGGCAGCGGAGATCTTATCGTGCACCCCATCACTCCGCAGCCGATTGGCGTGGTGACGATTTACCCCGGCATCTCCGCCGACGTGGTGCGTAATTTTCTGCGCCAACCGGTGAAAGCGCTGATCCTCCGCTCCTATGGCGTCGGCAATGCCCCACAGAATGGCGAGTTTATTCAGGTGCTGGCGGAAGCCAGCCAGCGCGGTATTGTGGTGGTCAATCTGACGCAGTGCATGTCCGGAAAGGTGAACATGGGCGGCTATGCCACCGGCAACGCCCTCGCCCAGGCGGGGGTCATCAGTGGTTTCGATATGACGGTGGAAGCGACGCTGACCAAGCTACACTATCTGCTTAGCCAGCAGCTGGACGTTGACGCCATTCGCGCGGCGATGCAGCAAAATCTGCGTGGCGAACTCACCCCCGACGAGGCTTAAGGAGGACGTATGGCACATCGAGCGCTGTTACTGGTTGATTTGCAGAACGACTTTTGCGCCGGCGGCGCGCTGGCGGTTCCTGAAGGCGACAGTACCGTCGACGTAGCCAATGCGCTTATCGACTGGAGCCTGGCGCGCGGCGAGCCCATCGTCGCCAGCCAGGACTGGCATCCGGCGGATCACGGCAGTTTCGCCAGCCAGCACCAGGTGGAACCCTACACCGAGGGCGAGCTGGACGGCCTGGCGCAAACTTTCTGGCCGGATCACTGCGTGCAGCACAGCGAAGGCGCGGCGCTGCATCCTCTGCTCAAGCAGCAGGCGATCGCCGCTGTGTTCCACAAAGGGCAAAACCGGAGCATCGACAGCTATAGCGCTTTCTTTGACAACGGTCACCGGCAGAAAACCGAACTGGACGGCTGGCTGCGTGGTCAGGGGATCGTGGAGCTGACCGTTCTCGGCCTCGCCACCGATTACTGCGTTAAGTTCACCGTGCTGGATGCCCTGGCGCTGGGCTACGCGGTCAACGTCATCACCGACGGCTGTCGCGGCGTAAATCTGCAGCCGCAGGACAGCAGCCAGGCGTTTATGGAGATGGCCGCCGCGGGCGCCACGCTCTATACCCTCGACGACTGGCGGGAAACCCACGCGTAACCTGTGCCGACAGGCATTCTTCCTGTCGGCGCTTTTCTCAGGCCAGCGTTGAAATCTCCTCCAACGAGATCTTGCGCGTTTCGATGCCAAAGCAGAACAGGATTAGCGCGCAGAGCACCAGCATTACCCCGAGCACCATAAAAACCGTAATCGCCCCGGAGCGGGTCAACAGGACCGCGACACCGTAGGGGGTAAAGACGGCAACAATCCGCCCTACCGCGTTGACAAAGCCTGAACCGCGCAACCGGAGATGCGTTGGCCACAACTCAGGCACGTACACCGCCGAGGCAAAGCAGACGTACATGTACAGGAAAAAAATCATCACCAGGCCATAGCTTAAGATGGCCCACTCTGCGGTTTGAATCGAATAGAAGTAGCCGAGAAGCGCAATAATAATCAGCAACGATGAGCCAAACAATCGCCGCGGAAAACGGTCGATAATCAGCGCGGCTATAAATATACCCACCGGCGCGCCAATCATAATAATCGCGGTCATCAAGATTGACTTTGTCACGTCGATCCCCGAATTAACAAAAATTGTCGGGATCCACACCGTAATAGTATAGAGCGAAATGTTCATCGCGATGAGCACCGTAATTGCCACCAGCGTTCGCCGCAGCATGTGGCCTTTAAACAACAACCAGAAAGAGCCGCTTTCCACACCCACCTCCGCCCTATGTTCCGCGCTTTGCCAGGCCGGTAAGATAATGTTTTTCTCTTTCTCGATTTGCGACTCTACCTGCTGGAGGTGCTTTTCAGCCGCGCTTCGCTGCCCTTTACCCGCCAGCCAGCGCGGAGACTCAATAAAATATCTTCCCGACAGATACCAGGCAAGCAGCATAGCCGCGCCGCCGAGCAGAAACATTATCCGCCAGCTTAAAAAAGCAATCACCACTATGCCAATAGCCGCCGATAGCATGGGCGACCAGTTACCGACAAAAGAGAGCCGGGCGGACCATTTTCCGCGCACTGCGGGTGGAATAAACTCGGTAAATGAAGCATAACCTATCATTATTAACGCCCCCATTCCGCAGCCCATCAGACAGCGGCAAAAGATAAGCCAGTACATGTTAGGCACAAAGGTTGCCACACAAGCCGAAATCCCGACGATCAGCAAATTCAGGCGAAATGCCTTACGTCGCCCGAGATAATCGCCTATAAAACCGCCGGTTAGCGAACCTATAAAATAGCCAAACATCAGCGCTGAGGTAAATGCCGCATTGAGGTAATTATTTGACCAGCCGTTGCTGACTAACTTTGCCAGCACCACGTTGCCAGAATAGCTGAGAAAACCGGTGATTAATAAACTAAAACTGATGATACCAAAAATACGAAAATGAAATCGCGATAAAGGTAAGCGGTCTAATCTTGCGCCGATAGGGTCACATTGTTCCATCAGGATGCCTCAATTTCAGCTAAAATATAAAATATGGCGACAGCGGCAGAGTCACTTTTGCCGCGCCATCCATCATCATTAAATTTTTATGGCATTACCCAAGCGCAAACTAAAATAATATTAATCGGAATAGCAATAAAGCTAATAAACGAGTTGAATATTATTCTCTTTACAAAATGCTATCCATTCCGCACCTGGTGCCTTATTGGTTATAAGGTAATTAATATGGCTAAAATCTACCAACTGGACAAAAGCTTTACGATCGAACTTAGAGTGATCGACCAACAGCGCCACTTCCGTCGCCTGGCGAATCATCGTTTTCTTGATTTCCGCTTCTGCTTCGTTGGAGTCAAGCGCTCCGTTCTTCATATCCAGCCCTTTACAGCTCATTACCATAATATCAACGTGATAACGACTGATAATTTCCTTAGTGATTCTTCCCTGCAGCGACAGCGTATTTTTATTCAGTTCACCGCCGGTAGAAACAACGTTAATTTCCGACTGCGCCAGTTCGTGAAAAGCTTCCGCCGAGTTGGTTAACAGCGTGAGATCGTTTCTTTCCTTCAGCAGTTTTAATAACTCCATCGCCGTACTGCTGGAATCAGCAGCCATAGTGGTTTTATTCTTAATAAATGGTAATGCATTACGGGCAATGGTCTGTTTCTCTTCAAAGAAAGACTTTGCGCGTTTATAAAAATGAATGTTATCGGATAATGCGGTGGTGTTTAATACCGCACCGCCATACGTACGGGTCAGAAAACCCTCATCTTCGAGCTTTTCAAGATCGCGGCGAATAGTTTCCTCCGTGACCTGAAAAATTGAGCTTAAATGAGAAACCACCACTTTCTTATCATTAGCCACCATTTGCTTGATGGCCTGAATCCTGTCTTTTGCCGCCACGATAACACCTCTGTTTCCTGCAACGTAATAATAAGACCGTAGTATCTCACAGGCTATGTTTATTTTCAAAAGAACCTGTCTGAATCACAGATTTTAATACTCTATTACACAGAAACAGAGGCCAGGCCGTTCTCCCGTTACTTCGTATCCAGCGCTACTGCCATTTCACGCATTAATAGTGAATCCTCATCAGTCAAGGCGATAGTTAATGCATCAGTATTCTCGCGAACTTGCTCTGGTGACGTTGCGCCACTCAGCAAGGTGATTAAGTCGCTCTGTTTTAAAATCCACGCCAGCGCCAGCGCGGGGATCGTGCAGTGGTATTTTGCACACAGCGGCCGCCACTCCTCGAGCATATCCATTACCCGCAGCATATTTTCCCGCTGGAACCAGACTTTGTTAGCCCGCGCGCCGCCGGGAACATAATCCCGGCCGATAGTCCCGGTCAACAGCCCCTGCTCAAGCGGTGAATAGACCTGCACAATGATGCCATTCTGCCGGCATAACGGCAGCAGTTCACCTTCCAGCGCCCGGTCAAGGATGCTGTACTTGGCCTGGATGATATCCAGCTCACCGTGTTTGAGATACTCCCTGATATGCCCGGCATCGACGTTCGCCGCACCGATAGAACGAATTTTCCCCTCTTTTTTCAGTGCGTTCAGCGTATCTACAGTTTCCGCAATCGGCGTAAAACAGGGCTCTACGGACTGCCAGTGGGTCATATAGATATCAATGGTGTCGATACCCAGCCTTTGCAGGCTGGCTTCCACCTCTTCGCGAATCGACTCAGGCGTGAGATTTTTGTACAGCTGACGATCGCCAACTTTGTTAAACAGGCTGCCCGTCCGCTCCCAGACGATGCCACATTTGGTTTCGACAACGATATCGTTACGCGGCAGCTTTTTCAGCGCCTGCCCGACAATCACTTCACTGTTGCCAAAATTGTATCCCGGCGCGGTATCAATCAGATTAATGCCGCAGCGATGCGCCTCGACAATGGTATCGATGCAAACCTGCAAATCGAGATCGCCGTTCCATGCCGGACCGCCGCCAATAGCCCATGTCCCTAATCCCATGCGGGAAAGTTTAATATCCGTACTGCCTAAAGGAATCATTTTCATCTGCCGCTATTACCCTTCGTATTCGTCGAGAAGTTGTTCAACCAGCTTTCTGTTTTTCACGCCCGTTGTGGCACCCACGCTCAGTACCGATATTGCGGCCGTTGCGTTAGCAAACAACGCGCACTCGCGCAGCGGCTTGCCTTCAAGCAGCGCGGAGATAAATCCCGAGGCAAAATTATCCCCCGCGCCGATGGTGTCGATGGCGGTAATTCCCGACACCGCAGGGACCTCCATTTTCATATCGGCACGCTTGATAAAGCAGCCTCTCTTGCCGGTCTTGATCACTACCGTTTTCACGCCGCAGTCGAGGAAGCTGTCGGCAATTTCATCCAGCGTCTCTTTCCCGGTGAGAAGTCTCGCCTCTTCAAAGTTGGGAAACAGATAATCCACGTAGCTCAGCGCATGGCGAATATCTTCCAGCGTTTCGTTAAGGCGGGGCTTAATCATATCGGCGCAAATAATTAACCGATACGCTTTCGCCTGCGTAAAAATCTCCGTTAACGCTTTACCATCGAGCAGCGGGCTATTAAAAATACTCGCCAGCGACAGCACCTTTGCCTGCGAGAAGCGGTCTAAATCAACATCGTTAATATTTAGTTTCCACAGGCTGCCGTTGCGATTGGTGACAAAAGTACGTTCACCATCGGCGGTGACTAAACCCACATTAATGGAAGTATCAATATCGGCATCCTGCTTCAGGCTCTGAATATCAATATTCTCCCGCCGACAGTGATCGACAATAAAATGTCCTGGCGCGTCATCGCCCACGCGGCTAATTAACGCCGTGCGATGACCGAGACGAGAAATAATTGTCGCTTCATTAATCGCATCCCCTCCCGTGGTCATGGCAATGCGTTCTAATGGGTAAGAGTCAACATCAAAGATATTTTTACTCACCGGTTGAAGGGGAATATCAACAATAGCTGCCCCGATACAAATAACCTCGATATTCTCCATATTGTCATTCCGCTTTACCGTCAGAGCCAAACAGTTTGATTTTCTCCATAGCGCGCACTTTAACCGCTTTGCGGACCTCGCGCTCAACGTGCAGGAAAGGCTGATTCTGATTCTCCTGCACCGCCGCCATTGCCGCCTGACACAGTTCGGTATGGATATTGATTTTCGAAATGCCTAATGAAATAGCTTTTTTGATATCCGCATCGCTAATACCGGACGCGCCGTGCAGCACCAGCGGAACGGATACCGCCTCGCGTACGCGTTTAACCACCTCAAAATTCAGTTTGGGTTCTGAGGTATAAACCCCATGCTGGTTACCAATTGCCACCGCCAAAGAGTCGCAGCCGGTACGTTCGACGAACTCCGCCGCCTGGCTCGGGTCAGTATAGTGGTAGCCCGCCAACGCTTCTTCATAAACCGTTTCATTCCCCACGTGGCCTAACTCCGCTTCAACCGGAATGCCCAGAGGGTGGAAGAAGTCCACCGCCTCTTTAGTCAGGCGAATATTTTCTTCGAAATCAAAGGCGGAGGCATCGCGCATCAGCGAATTCATACCATGGACCCAGGCGTTGTGGATAATCTCCATGCTACGCCCGTGATCCCAATGGGTAATAACCGGCACCGAGGCTTTTTTAGCCATCGATACCATCATATGCGAAAAATCTTCAAACGAGGTATTACCCACAAAACCGGTACCGAAAGAGATAATTACCGGCGATTTAGACTCTTCTGCCGCATCAATGACCCCCATTAACATTTCCGCATTCCAAACATTAAAGTGGGCAATCGCGTAATGTTTATTCTGGGCATCGCTTTCCCAATATTTAATATCGGCCAGCATGGTTGCTTCTCCCTTTTCAATAAATTAATGGTTAACTTTAATAACGCCTTTGATAATTTCGCGTTTGTTGTTAACGGACTCGTCAAACGCGCGCTGAACATCTTCATAATCATAAATATGCGTCACCATCGACTTGACATCGAAACGCCCGGAGGAAATGGCTTCAATGGTGACCGGATAGCGGTTGGCATAGCGGAAAACGGTCTGAATTGAGACTTCACGGTTAATTTTGAGAAAATTAATCGCCGAATCTCCGGGAACCGTACCAACGATCATGATTTTCCCGCCGCGCATCACCAGATACGGAGCCTGCTTCACGGTGATCGCCGAGCCGGCCGTTTCAAAAACAATGTCTGCCCCGATATCGCCGGAGAATTGCTGACAGCGGGCGACGGTGTCCTCTTTCGCACCGTTGATGACGGTCGTCGCCCCAAGCTTCCCGGCCATGGCCAGACGCTTTTCCAGAACATCGACAACGGCGATGTCGGTTGCCCCTAAACACTTACAGGCTTGCAGGGTCATTAAGCCAATACAGCCGGCCCCCAGGATGACGATTTTCTTGCCAGGCTTCACGTCAGCCAGCATTGCGGCATGCATCCCTACCGCCGCAGGCTCTACCAGCGCGCCTTCCATGGTGCCCATGTTATCGGGTAGCTTGTAAGTGAAGCTTTCCGGATGGCATAGATAGTGGGTTAGCGCGCCGCGATAGTTAGGCTGCGTGGCCATAAAGTCGACATCAGGGCAGATGTTGTATTTCCCCTCCAGACAGTAGCGGCAGTGGCCGCACGGCACGCCGGGTTCAATGTTCACCCGGTCGCCCGGTTTAAATTTACTGACGCGACTTCCCACCGCCACCACCGTACCGGCACATTCATGCCCGAGACCAATTTCCTGGTTTGGGTCTTTCGGCGGAATAAAAGGGCCCGATTCAAACCCGTGAACATCTGAACCGCAAATACCAACGTATTCAACTTTGATCAGCACTTCATGCTCTTTGGGTACCGGGATATCGGCGGCAATAATTTTCATCGTACCCGGGGTTTTTAATATCGCTTTTGAATTTTTCATTTTATTTCCCGTCAATATTATTTGCTGGTAACTGCATCAATACCGAGACTTTCGACAGAGACGCCTTTGGTTTCAATTCCGATGGTCGCAATGGCAATGGCGACAATAATGGAGACGGTTCCCAGCAGAACAAATACCCCCGTCACGCCATAACCGTTAAGCAATACCGCGACCGCATAAGGAGCGGCGATACCGCTGATACGCCCAACCGCATTCGCCAGACCGGAACCGCGAAGCTTCGCTTCTGTCGGCCATATTTCCGGAACATAGACTGCCGAGGCGTAGCAAACGTACATATACACAAACGTAATCAGAAAGAAGCCAATTAACGTAATTAATAGCATGCTGGTTTGCAGAGAATAGATATATCCCAGCCCGGCAATTAATACCAACAGCCCCACCCCCATAGTTTTTCTGGGTATTTTATCCATGACCAGCATGGCGATAAAAATCCCAAACGGCGCGCCAAACATACTCATCGTGTTTAAGACAATCGAGTCTTTAAGATTAATGCCCTGGGTCATAAATATCGTCGGCAGCCAGTTAATTAAGGTATACTGGACAACGTTCATGGCGATCAGGACAAAGGAACCTAAAATAACGCGTTTCAGCAACACACCTGTTAATAAGGCCGAATAAGGAACTGCGCGCGGGGCTTTGCCGTCATCTTCAATTACCACAGGCGGTAGCGGCTTGCCGGTCTGCAGAACAACCCCTTCTTCAATGGCACGCATTACCTTTTCAGCTTCGGCGTAGCGCCCGCGGGACTCAAGCCAACGAGGCGACTCCGGGAAACGACGCCAGGCAATAATAGTCGCCATTAGCGACAGTACGGCCGGGATCAATAACTGTACTCGCCAGTTCCATTCTGCGCTAATTAACGGCGTCAATCCCATGGCGATGAGCGAACAGAGCGGATAAGACCAGTTGCCGATAAACGAGACCCGGCTTGACCAGGTGCCGCGATTTCTGCCAGGCATATATTCGGTGAACCCGGCAAACAGGGTCACCAGGAGCGCCCCTAATCCAACCCCCATGACAAAACGGCAGGCGATCAGGAAGGTCATATTCGGTGAAAACGCCCCAACGACCATGGCAATAATATGAATCGCTTCATACAGAATAAATGCGTTTTTACGCCCGATTTTATCGCCAATGATCCCACCACCGAGCGCGCCGAGAAACATTCCCGCAGTCGTAATGGCGGAAAACGTAGCGGTGGTGGAATTATCGGTCCAGCCAAGTTCTTTTAACTGCGCGAGAATTAATCCGCCTACGGCATTACTCCAGCAGACCAGTAATCCGAAGGCGACTATGGCAAACATTGACGAATGCCAGCGACAATCTGGCAGTCGATCCAGCCTCGCGCCACAATGCGGTTTTGCTATATGTTCCATCCGGGAACCTTCCTTTAATAAATGGGCTTATTCATCAAAGTCGTAGGTCATGATGACCTTAATCGCGGTTTTATCGACCATAGCGTCAAACCCTTCGCGCCATTGCGACAGGCCGATACGGTGAGTGATCATCGGTTTGACTTTGATCGCACCGCTGGCCAGCAAGCGGATAGCATTACGCCAGGAGGTGGAGTCGTAGGCCATATGACCAATGATGCTTTTGTTCCACGCGGTAATGTCGTTGATGGAGAAATCGAGAGGTTTGAAACCCATGCCCACGCGAACCACTTCCCCGTTGGGGCGCAGCATTTCGATAGATTGTTTGAGGGCAATATTAGCGCCGGAGCATTCGATAACCAGGCCCAGGTTGTCTTTACCGCAGATTTCCTGGCAACGCGTGACCACATCTTCGGTCGAACCGTTGACGACCGCTGTCGCCCCCAGCTCTTTGGCAATAGGGAAGCGTACCGCGACATCCTCTTCCAGTCCGACCATGACAATGTTCACTGCCCCCATGATGCGCGCCATTTGCACGGAAAAGAGCCCTAATGGACCGGTACCAAAAACCACGACGTCCTGGCCAGGTAGAAATTTGGATTGTTGAGCAATAGATTTGTAAGCGTTACAGATAGGATCCAGCACCGCGGCTTCTTCATAATCAACGCCCTGCGGGATCTCCCACAGTGCATGGCGGTGAATTTTGAGAATCTCACCTGGCACCAGGCAATATTTCGAAAATCCGCCCCCCCAGGTGTTGTTATCAAGTCCTAAATTAACTTTTTCTGTACAACACAGAAAATCACCTTGTTCGCAGGCCGGACATACACCGCACACGTGCCCACTGTTGTCAGAAACCACCCGCTGACCGACTTTCCAGTCCTTGACTTTGTCGCCGATGCGGACAATTTGTCCGGCAAATTCATGGCCGCGGATGGAGTTAAATTGATCCGATCCGCTATCAACATTGTAATGCTTCATGTCAGCGCCGCAGATAGCCGCCGCTTTGATTTCAATCACGATGTCATCCGGGCCGCAAATCGGCTCCGGTACATCAATCATCTTATAGCCGCCAAAGGCCTTACCAAATCTTGCCAGTGCTTTCATTGCGTCTTCCTTTGTTGATTTGTGGTTTTGCTTCAATGGTCGTCATACTTAACCACACAATCTTCAAGGTCAACATTAAATCTTTAAAACGCAGATATAGATCTGCATTTCACAACTCAGATCACAAATACAGCAAATTTCATTATGAGAAAATGAAGGAATGACAATGACTGACCACTAAAGGATGCCTTCTGCCGCCTCGCTATCGTCCATAAATTGAACTCTCTCGCAGTTTCAACAGGTTATTGCTGCTAGTCTGGCAAGGCTGTTTTTTCGCCACGCCCTTTCCGTGGCGTGGTTATTTTTATGTCAAAGAGGAACCACTATGAAACGTTTGCCCTTGCTGGCAGCTTTGCCCTTGCTTTGCGCTTCCGCGCTCTCTGCCCAACCGCTGATGTCCGTCGGCTATTTTAACGGCGGCGGCGATGTCACCGCCGGGCCGGGCGGTGATATCGATAAGCTGGACGTCCGGCAGATCACCCATCTCAACTACTCGTTTGGCCTTATCTATAACGATGAAAAAGACGAGACCAATGCGGCCCTGAAGGATCCTGCTCATCTGCACGAGATCTGGCTGTCGCCGAAGGTGCAGGCGGATCTGCAAAAGCTCCCCGCCCTGCGTAAACAGAATCCGGACCTCAAAGTCCTGCTGTCGGTCGGCGGCTGGGGCGCGCGTGGTTTCTCCGGCGCGGCGGCGACCGCAGAAAGTCGCGCCGTCTTTATTCGTTCCGCGCAGAAAATCATCCAGCAATATGGTCTGGACGGCATTGACCTCGACTGGGAGTTTCCGGTCAACGGCGCCTGGGGACTGGTGGCCAGCCAGCCGGCTGACCGCGACAACTTCACTGCCCTGCTGAAATCGCTGCGTGAGGCAGTCGGTGAGCAAAAGCTGGTGACTATCGCCGTAGGCGCCAATGCCGAGAGCCCGAAAAGCTGGGTGGACGTCAAAGCGGTGGCCCCGGTGCTGAACTACATCAACCTGATGACCTACGACATGGCCTACGGCACGCAGTACTTCAACTCGAATCTGTATGACTCCAGCCACTGGCCGACGGTCGCCGCAGCGGATAAATACAGCGCCGATTTTGTGGTCAACAATTACCTGGCCGCCGGGCTTAAACCCAGCCAGATGAACCTCGGGATTGGTTTTTATGGCCGGGTACCGAAACGGGCGGTCGAGCCGGGGATTGACTGGACGAAAGCGGATGCGCAAAACAATCCGGTCACCCAGCCCTATTTTGGGCCGCAACAGATCGCGCTGTTTGCCTCGCTGGGCTATGACCTGAGCAAAGACACCTACGTGAAATACAATGATATCGTGGGCAAACTGCTCAACGATCCGCAAAAGCGTTTTACCGAGCACTGGGACGATGAGGCGAAGGTTCCGTGGCTGTCGGTGCAGTCCGCGGAGGGCAAGCCGCTGTTCGCCCTCTCCTATGAGAACCCGCGCTCGGTAGCCATTAAGGCGGACTATATCAAGGCGAAGGGCCTCGCCGGGGCCATGTTCTGGGAATATGGCGCCGATGACCAGAATCAGCTGGCCCGTCAGCTGGCGGAATCGCTGGGGATCAAACACTAATCATGGCTGTTCCGCCGCATCGTCGGCACCGAGAGGCGTGACGCAGGCAGCATCGCCTGCAATGCAGGTATATCGCGCCGCCCGGGATAGGTTATGATGCCTGTTATCCGCTGCGCCAGGGGTTGGCGCAGCTTAACCGTTTGACAGGAGGCAGGGGGCCATGGCCTATATCCCCAAAAATTACGCACGTCTGGAAGTGGGTTACCGCGAAAAGGCGCTCAAGCTTTTTCCCTGGGTGTGCGGACGCTGCTCACGGGAGTTTGTCTACTCCAATCTGCGCGAGCTGACGGTGCACCACATCGATCACGACCACTCCAATAACCCGGAAGATGGCAGCAACTGGGAGATGTTGTGCCTGTACTGTCACGATCACGAACATTCCAAGTACACCGAAGCCGATCAGTATGGCTCCACGGTGGTGGCAGGGGAAGATGCGCAAAAGAGCGTCGGCGAGGCCACCTACAACCCGTTTGCCGATCTGAAAGCGATGATGAACAAAAAGTAAGCGAAGCGGCTGACCGCCGGACGCGGTCATTCGACATGACGCCATCCGGCGCGCGGTTACCCGACGCCGGAACGTCTCACCGCCGGCCGGCGGTTTATTGCAGTTTAACGGTGGCGATCGGCTTCGGCACGATGCCAAAATCCTCTTTCAGCTGCTGTTTGCTCTTCATTACCATCTGCCCGCTGGTGTCGATGGTCATGTGCTGGGCGTCGGTGTTATACCGGGCCTGCCAGAGCATCACCAGCTGCAGGCTATTTTCCTTCTGCTCCGGCGTCAGCGCGACGCCATCCGGCCATTTTCCCAGCTCTACCGCCGTCGCCAGACGCTGATACACTTCCGGCGTCATACTGTCGATAATTTGCTCAATATCCATCTTCCGCTCACCTCCGCCTGGAATAATTTGCTGAATCGTTTCTTCAACCCTTGATTTGCTCGCCATTTTGCTCATCGGTGAAGCTCAGCGATGCCGAGTTGACACAATAGCGCTCGCCGGTCGGCTGCGGACCAT
The DNA here is from genome assembly GCF_018204675.1 of Klebsiella sp. P1927. Lineage (NCBI taxonomy): Bacteria > Pseudomonadati > Pseudomonadota > Gammaproteobacteria > Enterobacterales > Enterobacteriaceae > Klebsiella > Klebsiella sp. P1927. The sequence goes on from NZ_CP073377.1 coordinate 2,937,706, forward strand.
CCGGAAACACGTGGCCGAGATGGGCATCACAGTTTCCGCAACGGATCTCAATGCGCTGCATGCCGTGCGAATTGTCGGTCAGATAGCGAATGGCCTCCGCGCTTACCGGCTCGTAGAAGCTCGGCCAGCCGCAGCCGGAGTCGTATTTAGTCTGGGAGTTAAACAGCGGCGCATCGCACACCAGGCAGTGGTACACGCCATTTTTCTTGTTGTGCAACAGCCGTCCGGTGAAAGGCGGTTCGGTGCCATGATGCTGCGTCACGTAAAACTGCATTTCGCTCAAGCCATTTTTCAGCTCTTCCGGGGTGGGTTTATTCGCCATGGGCTTACATCTCGCTTTGCAATGGACTACTTTCGCTCCAATTCTAACAAAACATTAACAATGAAGCGTACACTTTTGTTCTAAACTTATCCGGTGCCCACAGGCAGCCAGATAATTGTGACTTAAATCACGTTTTTATCTTAAATGCCCTTTAAAATTCCGCGCGCAGCCCCCATATGGAATTGGGCTCAAAGGGAAAGTGAGGCAAATCAATCGCGCAAAGGTCTGCTCAGGATTGATTTGTCGCAATGATTGACACGATTCCGCTTGACGCTGCGTAAGGTTTTTGTAATTTTACAGGCAACCTTTTATTCACTAACAAATAGCTGGTGGAATATATGACTATCAAAGTAGGTATCAACGGTTTTGGCCGTATCGGTCGCATTGTTTTCCGTGCTGCTCAGAAACGTTCTGACATCGAGATCGTTGCAATCAACGACCTGTTAGACGCAGAGTACATGGCTTACATGCTGAAGTATGATTCCACTCACGGTCGTTTCGACGGTACCGTTGAAGTGAAAGACGGTCATCTGGTCGTTAACGGTAAAAAAATCCGTGTTACCGCTGAACGTGACCCGGCTAACCTGAAGTGGGACGAAGTTGGTGTTGACGTTGTTGCTGAAGCAACCGGTATCTTCCTGACCGACGAAACCGCTCGTAAACACATCACCGCTGGCGCGAAAAAAGTCGTTCTGACTGGCCCGTCCAAAGACAACACTCCGATGTTCGTTCGCGGCGCTAACTTCGACGCTTACGCTGGCCAGGACATCGTTTCCAACGCTTCCTGCACCACTAACTGCCTGGCGCCGCTGGCTAAAGTTATCAACGACAACTTCGGTATCGTTGAAGGCCTGATGACCACCGTCCACGCTACCACCGCTACTCAGAAAACCGTTGATGGCCCGTCTCACAAAGACTGGCGCGGCGGCCGCGGCGCAGCTCAGAACATCATCCCGTCCTCTACCGGCGCTGCTAAAGCAGTAGGTAAAGTACTGCCAGAACTGAACGGCAAACTGACCGGTATGGCGTTCCGCGTTCCAACTCCGAACGTATCTGTTGTTGACCTGACCGTTCGTCTGGAAAAAGCAGCGTCCTACGAAGAAATCAAGAAAGCCATCAAAGCCGCTTCTGAAGGCGCTATGAAAGGCGTTCTGGGTTACACCGAAGACGACGTTGTTTCTACCGACTTCAACGGCGAAGTTTGCACTTCCGTGTTCGATGCTAAAGCGGGTATCGCACTGAACGACAACTTCGTGAAACTGGTTTCCTGGTACGACAACGAAACCGGCTACTCCAACAAAGTTCTGGATCTGATTGCCCACATCTCCAAATAAGTTGAGATGAAAAAGTAATCTGTAAGAGCGACTTCGGTCGCTCTTTTTTTTGTCTGCAGAGATAGGATTGCACAATGATAAATAAAATTTTTGCTCTCCCGGTGAATGAAACCATTTCTCCCGTGATCTCCCGTCGCCAGCTGGATGACCTGGAGCTGATTGTCATCGACCATCCGCAGGTGAAAGCCTCTGTGGCGCTGCAGGGGGCGCACCTGCTCTCCTGGAAACCCGCCGGTGAAGAAGAAGTTCTGTGGCTGAGCAACAACACCCCGTTTAAACAGGGCGTCGCCCTGCGCGGCGGCGTGCCGATTTGCTGGCCCTGGTTTGGTCCTTCTGCGCAGCAAGGTCTGCCGTCGCACGGCTTTGCCCGCAATCTGCCATGGACCCTGGAAGGTCATGACGAAGACGACAGCGGCGTAATGTTGACCTTTGCGCTCCAGCACAGCGCTGAAACCATGAAGCTCTGGCCGCACGAGTTCACCCTCTATGCCCGCTTTAAGCTGGGCAAGACCTGTGAAATCGAGCTGGAAGCCCACGGTGAATTCGAGACCACCTCTGCCCTGCACAGCTATTTCAACGTCGGCGATATCGCGGCGGTGAAGGTGAGCGGTCTTGGCGAGCGCTATATCGATAAAGTGAACAATGCCGAAGAAGGCGTTCTGAGCAACGGCGTGCAGACCTTCCCTGACCGCACCGATCGCGTCTATCTCAACGCCGACAGCTGCAGCGTGATCCATGACGACGCGCTAAACCGCACTATCGACGTGGTGCATCATCATCAGCACAATGTGGTGGCCTGGAACCCGGGCCCGGCGCTGTCCGTCAGCATGGGCGATATGCCGGACGATGGCTACAAAACCTTCGTTTGCGTCGAAACCTGCTGCGTAACCCAGCCGCAGAAAGCCAGCGAAGAGACGCCCTCTCGCCTGGCGCAAACCATCAGCGTGAAAAAACGCTAATAGCAAAAGCCCCGTTGGTAACGGGGCTTTTGTTTTTCTTTGCCGTGAACGATGGGTTAAACCATATCCAGCCGGGTTTTTCGCTGCGGCGGCGGATAGAGGCGGTCCAGCTGCGCGAGTTCTTCCCCACTGAGGACGACGTCGAGCGCTGCGGCATTCTGCACCACATGCTCAATACTGGCCGCTTTCGGGATCGCCAGCACTCCCGGATGACGAATCACCCAGGCGAGCAGCAGTTACGCTACCGTAATCCCCCGCGCGTTAGCCATATTAATGATATCGCTATGCTGAAAAAGTCCATCGCGTAAGCGCCCCGCCTGCGCCAGCGGGCAGTAGGCCATCACCGGCAGACTGTGCTGCTGGCACCAGGGCAGGAGATCGTATTCAATGCCCCGCGATGCGAGATGGTAGAGCACCTGGTTGGTTGCACAGTGCTCGCCATCCGCCGTCCGCCACAGCGCCTGCATATCCTCGGTGTCCAGATTAGAGACGCCCCAGCGGCGGATCTTGCCCTCAGCCACCAGCTTCTCCATCGCCTCAACCGTCTCCTGCAGCGGGATATCCCCGCGCCAGTGCAGGAGATACATATCGAGATAGTCGGTCTGCAGCCGGCGCAGGCTGTTTTCACAGGCGCGGTGCATCGCCGCTTTGCCGGCATGCCAGGGATAGACTTTGGAGACCAGCACTACCCGGTCGCGCAGACCGCGGATCGCCTGGCCCACCACTTCCTCCGCCCCGCCGTCGGCGTACATTTCCGCCGTATCGATCACCGTCAGTCCATGGTCGATGCCCGCACGCAGTGCAGCCACTTCCTGCTGACGCTGCGCCGCATGTTCGCCCATATACCAGGTGCCCAGCCCGATGGCCGGCACTGCCGCCTGCTCGCCGAAGCGTACTGTTTTTTTCACCATGTTCTCCTCCTTAACCGTATGCACCACCATAAAGCAAAACAGGGCGCAAGGCCCTGTTTTGATGCATGAAGCGCACTGTAAGAATGCACAATCAGAAGGTGTAGGTGATCCCGGTGGAGATCAGACCGCTCCAGGATTTATCCACCATCGGACTGTCGGTAATTTCATCCGACAGACGCGTGTAGCGCGCCACGCCGTAAACGCTCCAGTCACCGAGGAAGCGATAGTTAGCCGACAGTTCCAGATACGGGTTCCAGCTACTGTCCGGGTCATAGCTGCGCATGCCGCTGCGGCGCGACTCGTGCCGGGAGACACCATAGTAATATTCGTTCTGATTGTCGCTGTTCCACTCCACGCCAATACCCGGCGTCAGCGTCAGGTTACCGTTGGTGTAACGGTACAGCCAGGCGAGATCCCAGTTAATACCGTTGCTGTTATCCAGCGTATCGCCGGCAATCGTCGTGCGCAGGAAGCCATAGGGCGTGTTGTGGACATAAGAAAGACCGGCCATCACGGTCGATTTACGTTTATCCAGTCGACGCATCTGCTCGCTGTCGCTGTCGCCCGGCTTGAAGTACATTGGCGACCAGTAGGCCGTAATCGACAGTTTATCGTTGGTGTCATTCCACAGGTAGTAACCCCCGCCCAGACCGTGGAACCAGAAGTTTTCGCTCTCATAACTAATGACCGGCACCGGATAGACATCCGCATCATATTGCTTATACGGATGCTCAACGACCCCTACGCCAGCCCCAAGAGTGAACTTCCCGTCGGCATGCGCCGCGCTGGCGGACGTCGCTATCAGCACGCCGAGTGCCAGAAGTTTGATTTTAGTCACAATCCATATTCCCGTTGTCAAATAATCAGCCCGTGCAGTGTACCGTCGTAGGTCTCATGCCTCAAATTCTTTACCCGATATGACACAAATCGTTCACTTTGCCACCCTTCTCTTACCATCCGGTGACAGCCCGATGACAACTTTACGTCCCAACGAATCAAAAAGCGTCATGTTCAGGATGAGTTATTGATATGTCATTGAAATTGATTTTCTGCGCCATGCAAGATTTCTAAATGCATCTACGCTTAAATTTAGAAGGTGTAATTGCCGGGCACATTCACGCTACCCCACCCGCAACCTGGCATAAGGGTTGCTGGATACCAGGAGAGCGATGTTCAGCTTATGTCTTCCGGGGGCCCCCACTATTCATATGAACGGCTCTCAACCTGTGCTAAAAAACGAAAGGACGGCATGCCATGAATATATTCGATCACTATCGCCAGCGCTACGAAGCTGCCAAGGACGAAGAGTTCACACTGCAGGAGTTTCTTACCATCTGCCGGCAAGATCGCAGTGCCTATGCCAATGCGGCAGAACGTCTGTTGATGGCCATTGGTGAACCCGTCATGGTTGATACGGCTCTCGAGCCGCGGCTATCCCGTCTCTTTTCAAACCGGGTTATCGCACGCTATCCGGCATTTGAAGAGTTTTACGGTATGGAAGACGCCATTGAGCAGATCGTTTCCTACCTCAAGCATGCCGCCCAGGGGCTGGAAGAGAAGAAACAGATCCTCTATCTGCTGGGGCCGGTGGGCGGTGGTAAATCGTCGCTGGCTGAACGGCTGAAAGCGCTGATGCAGCGCGTGCCCATCTATGTGCTGAGCGCCAACGGCGAACGCAGTCCGGTCAACGATCACCCGCTGTGCCTGTTCAATCCACAGGAAGATGCGCAGATCCTCCAGAAAGAGTACGGCATCCCGACCCGCTATCTCGGCACCATTATGTCGCCGTGGGCGGCCAAGCGCCTGCACGAGTTTGGCGGCGATATCACGAAATTCCGCGTGGTTAAAGTCTGGCCATCGATTCTCGAGCAGGTTGCCATCGCCAAAACCGAACCGGGTGATGAAAACAACCAGGATATTTCAGCGCTGGTCGGTAAGGTGGATATCCGTAAGCTGGAACACTATGCGCAGAACGACCCGGACGCCTACGGCTACTCCGGTGCGCTGTGCCGCGCCAACCAGGGGATTATGGAGTTCGTCGAGATGTTTAAAGCGCCGATTAAGGTGCTGCATCCGCTGCTGACCGCCACCCAGGAAGGTAACTATAACGGCACCGAAGGGATCTCCGCCCTGCCGTTTAACGGGATCATCCTTGCTCACTCCAACGAATCGGAATGGGTGACCTTCCGTAATAACAAGAACAATGAGGCCTTCCTCGACCGCGTCTATATCGTCAAGGTGCCTTATTGCCTGCGTATCTCCGAAGAGATCCGCATCTATGAAAAACTGCTCAACAACAGTGAGCTGACCCATGCGCCCTGCGCCCCGGGCACCCTGGAAACCCTGGCGCGCTTTTCGATTCTGTCGCGCCTGAAAGAGCCGGAGAACTCGAGCATCTACTCGAAGATGCGGGTCTATGACGGCGAAAGTCTGAAAGATACCGACCCGAAAGCGAAGTCCTATCAGGAGTATCGCGATTACGCCGGGGTTGATGAAGGGATGAACGGGCTCTCCACCCGCTTTGCCTTTAAGATCCTGTCTCGGGTATTTAACTTCGACCACGTCGAGGTGGCCGCTAACCCGGTGCATCTGTTCTATGTGCTGGAGCAGCAGATTGAGCGCGAACAGTTCCCACAGGAGCAGGCCGAGCGCTATCTGGAATTCCTCAAAGGCTATCTGATCCCGAAATACGCCGAGTTTATCGGCAAAGAGATCCAGACCGCTTATCTGGAATCCTACTCCGAGTATGGACAGAACATTTTCGATCGCTATGTCACCTACGCTGACTTCTGGATCCAGGATCAGGAATACCGCGATCCGGACACCGGGCAGCTGTTTGACCGTGAATCGTTGAATGCCGAGCTGGAGAAAATTGAGAAGCCAGCCGGGATTAGCAACCCGAAAGACTTCCGTAACGAAATCGTCAACTTTGTGCTGCGTGCCAGAGCCAACAACAGCGGACGTAATCCGAACTGGACCAGCTATGAGAAACTGCGCACGGTTATTGAGAAGAAAATGTTCTCCAATACCGAAGAGCTGTTGCCGGTCATTTCGTTTAATGCCAAAACCTCAACCGATGAGCAGAAAAAACATGACGACTTTGTCGACCGCATGATGGAGAAAGGCTACACCCGCAAACAGGTTCGCCTGCTGTGCGAGTGGTACCTGCGGGTTCGTAAATCGTCCTGATGCGTCCAACCCGGCGGCACGCCGCCGGGTCAACTGCAGCTGAATGATGATAAGTAAAGTTGGCTAATGCAGTACAGGAGGGCATATGACCTGGTTCATAGACCGACGCCTGAACGGGAAAAACAAAAGCGCCGTCAACCGCCAGCGCTTTTTGCGCCGTTATAAGGCGCAGATTAAACAGTCGATCTCCGAGGCCATCAACAAGCGCTCGGTGACCGATATTGAGAGCGGAGAATCCGTCTCGATCCCGACGGACGATATCAACGAGCCGATGTTTCATCAGGGTCGCGGCGGCCTGCGCAACCGCGTCCACCCGGGCAACGACCATTTTGTGCAAAACGACCGCATTGAGCGCCCGCAAGGCGGTGGTGGCGGCGGCGGTAGCGGTCAGGGGCAAGCCAGCGCCGATGGTGAAGGAAAGGATGAGTTTGTCTTCCAGATCTCGAAAGATGAATACCTGGATCTGTTATTTGAAGATCTGGCCCTGCCGAACCTGAAGAAAAACCAGCACCGGCAGCTGAATGAGTTTAAAACCCATCGCGCGGGTTTTACCTCCAATGGGGTGCCAGCCAACATCAGCGTGGTACGTTCACTGCAGAACTCGCTGGCCCGCCGTACGGCGATGACCGCCGGCAAGCGTCGTGAACTGCGCGCCCTGGAGGAGGATCTGGAAGCCATCAGCCGCAGCGAACCGGTGCAACTGCTGGAGGAGGAGCGCCTGCGCAAAGAGATTGCCGAACTGCGGGCTAAAATAGAGCGGGTGCCGTTTATCGACACCTTTGATTTACGCTACAAAAATTACGAAAAACGGCCGGAGCCTTCCAGCCAGGCGGTGATGTTCTGTCTGATGGACGTCTCAGGCTCGATGGACCAGGCCACCAAAGACATGGCCAAGCGCTTTTATATCCTGCTGTATCTGTTCCTCAGCCGGACTTATAAAAATGTCGACGTGGTCTATATCCGCCACCATACCCAGGCAAAAGAGGTGGATGAGCACGAATTCTTCTATTCTCAGGAAACCGGCGGCACCATTGTCTCCAGCGCCCTGAAGCTGATGGATGAAGTAGTGCAGGCCCGCTATGACCCGGCGCAGTGGAACATCTACGCCGCCCAGGCGTCGGATGGCGACAACTGGGCCGATGACTCCCCGCTGTGCCACGAACTGCTGGCGAAGAAAATTCTGCCGGTGGTGCGTTATTACAGCTATATCGAAATTACCCGCCGGGCGCATCAGACCCTGTGGCGCGAGTATGAACACCTGCAGGCGACCTTTGATAATTTCGCCATGCAGCATATTCGCGACCAGGAGGATATCTACCCGGTATTCCGCGAACTGTTTCATAAGCAGTCATCTAAAAGTGAAGCTTAATTAAATACTCAGCCAGTGAGTCGAGTGACTTGCTGGCTGTTTTCCTCAGACACAAGGCCCGGTGGCACATCCATACATCATGTAAAACGGAAACAACGGGGCCAGGGCAACGGCGCCAAGCGAGCTAATCGTTTTGGTCTTATCATTGATTGATACCACAACGGGGTGCGCTAACTGGTAGGCGGCGGCCAGATCTGACGCGTCCGATGCAGTCCAAAATCCTGTCGCTTTAAACAACACCCCGAGGCGATCGTTATCAATTTGCACCGCATGATACTGATTCACCAGCTCGCTATGCTGCCCGGCATCCAGTTTGCGCTGATCCATCACCACCAGATATTCCGCCGTCACCTCATGTTGTTCCACGACAAAGTTAACCCGCACGCCGGAAGCCTGTTGGTGAAAGCGTTCATAAAAGGTCTTATAACGCTGATATTCCTGAGGCACACCGTCACGGACAAAGCGGTAACTGTATTTCGCTGAGCTGGCGACAATACCGGACTCTGTGGGTTTCATCGCCACAATGGTATCCCGAGGCGGCAAGTTTGGCGTGCTGGTACATCCTGCGAGTATCGCCACCACCACCAGCGATAAGACATATTTCATCATTTTCAGCCGTTCCTGTTCGCGATTTTCTCTATGACATCTGGCGTTTTTTTAACACTCCAGGTACAAATCCCTAACCCTGTGTATCATAACTGCCTAATCTGCTTCAAACATTCGCGCGATCGTCAGCGTTGAACTGTTTCTACTCTCAGGAGCCTGCTATGACCCCTTTTTATCAATTGACGGCTACCCGCCTGCGCGGCCAGCCCCTCTCCATGGCTGACTATGCTGGCAAGGTGGTTCTGGTGGTGAATACGGCCAGCCATTGTGGCTTCACACCGCAATACGCTGGCCTGGAAGCGCTCTACAAAAAGTACGCGGCTCAGGGGCTGGTAGTGCTTGGTTTCCCGTGCAACCAGTTTGGTAAGCAGGAACCCGGCGGTGCGGATGAAATCGAGCAGACTTGTCACGTTAACTACGGCGTGAGCTTCCCGATGTTTGAGAAAGTGGACGTCAACGGCCCCGCCGCACACCCGCTGTTTCGTTATCTGAAACAAGCGTTGCCCGGCGTGCTCGGCGGACGGATCAAGTGGAATTTCACCAAGTTCCTCATCGGTCGCGACGGCACACCCCTCACGCGTTTTGCGCCGTTCACGACGCCGGAGAAAATGGAAGCCTCCATTGTCGCGGCCCTCACGCGCTGAGTGTTCCCGTCATGCCACGTTCACCCAGCGGCGGCTGGCTGTCCATACAAGGTAGACGTCGCTCTCGCGCAGCCAGCAACCGCCTGCTGCTGGCCAATCTTCCACCTGCCCGGTCATCAGCCTACAGCGGCGACACGGCCTCGACTTCATGCTGAAACACATAGGGGTCGGAGAGGAGTTCGAATGCGTCGTCGTCCGGATAGGTGACCGCGACGTGATAGTCTTCGCCAGCGAAGGCTTTGACCGCCGCGAGATCCTGCCAGTAAGTGGCAAGAAAGAAATGCGCCCATTCGCCCTGGTTTTCCTGACGCACCAGCGCCCCCCGGTTGCCGGCGATGCTCTGAGCGTGTTCCACGCCGGTCCGCTCGAGGTGGCGGGCAAACCCCTCAGCATGTTGCAATGGCACACAGCCGTGCCAGGTCCTGACAATCATTTGCATTCTCCTGTGGTGATAAACGTCTCACCCTAACATCGACAGGCATTTCTGGGGGAGCGCAACAATGCCGCGCTGGCAACAACACAAAATTATTTTGCCGGACGGGGATATCCTCTCACTCTGCAGTATTTCCGACTGCGGGGCAGCATTGGGCCGAATATTGCGCGGCGAGTATCACTGTTAGCTGGCGCGGAAAAAATCGTGGCTCGTCAGCCTCGGGCAGTCTTATCGATACACGCCCAAGCCGCGCCCCTTCAGGGCATCGCCAGCCGATCTTGATGGTCCGCAAAGAGAGCGATGAGATGGTCGGCGAGAACCCGCACGCGTCTGGATCCGGCCAGGTCAGAATGCATCACCAGCCAGAGGGTCTGATCCGCGCCGATCTCCGGCTGCAGGCACTGCAGGCCGCTGGCCCGCGCCATAAAGTGCGGCAGGACGCCCAATCCGAGGCCCGCGGATATTGCGGAAACCTGGGCCACGAGCGTATTGGCTTCGACTTTACACGGCCGGCCGCGCAGGGTGCGCGTGATCCATTGGGCGGCCGGCAGGTGCTGGTGAGTTTCCGGCCAACCCACAAAGTCCGCCTCGCTCAGCGACAGGCCGTCCGCGCCGACCAGACAGTCGGCGGCGCCATAGACGCCAAACCCCACCGTCCCCAGCCGCTTTAACGTCAGATGCCCGGCCTCAGGCTTGACCATGCGGATCGCCAGATCGGCATCCCGACGGTGCAGGTTCACCGGCTGCACACCGCTCAGCACCTCCACCCGCAGCTCGGGATAATGGTCCAGGAGCCCTTTCAGGGAGGGCAGAATAAAATGCGTGGCCAGGTTATCCGAGGTGGCCAGACGGACAACCCCGGCGACATGCCCCTGCAGTTGCGCCGCTTCGCCGAACGCCAGGCCAGCGTATTCCAGCGCCTCCGCCCGCGCGAGCAGGGCTTCGCCATCGTCGGTCAGGCGGTAGCCGCTCTGATGGCGGCTGAAGAGCGGAACGTTCAACGCCTGCTCCAGCCGATCCAGCCGGCGGGACACGGTGGCAATTCCCATGTTCATCTTGTCGGCGGCGCCGCTCAGCGTTCCCGCCCGGGCGATGGCGAGGAAGATGCGCGCATCATCCCAATGAAATTCTGCTGTCATCTCTTTTCCATTTATGGAAAACGGCTCTCCGTTTTCTGCTCTTTTTTATCAATTTTGCAGGGATGATACTGCACGCCACTCGCGGAGACAACCAGGCCATCCGATCGCCTGCTCTCTCCTCACCTGAACGTCCGTGCACCGCGCGGAACGCTCCTTTCCTAAGGATACGCCTGATATGAAAGAGATTGCTTTACCCCTCCACCCGGCGCCGGCGCGCGTCTGGATTGCCGTCGTTGCGCTCGGGATCTGCGCCTTTTCGATCGTCACCAGCGAACTGGCGCCGGTGGGCATGCTCAGCGCCCTGGCGGCGGATTTTCACCAGACGGAATCCGGCGTGGGCCTCGCCGTCACCGCCTATGGCTGGGTAGGCGCCCTGGCGGCTCTGCTTTCCGGCGCAATGCCGGCGCGTATTTCCCGCAAGGCGCTGCTGGTCGGGCTGATGCTGATCCTCGCGTTTTCCTGCCTCGCCGCAACCCGGTCTTATTCGATGTTCGCCCTGATGAGCGCCCGCATGATTGGCGCCCTGGCGCATGGCGCCTTCTGGGCCTTAATTGGCATTGTCGCCGCGCAGCTGGTGCCGCCGCACCGGCTGGGGCTGGCCACGGCGATCATTTTTGGCGGCGTGTCAGCGGCAAGCGTAGTGGGGGTGCCGCTGGCGAGCTTTATCGCCACCCTGGCGGGCTGGCGACTCGCGTTTATGTCGATGGCCTTGCTGTCACTAGCCGCCGCTGCGGTGCTGTGCTCGACGCTGCCCCCGCTGGCCGCCCCAGCCCCCGTCAGGCTGCGTGTTTATCGCGATATCTTCCGCAATCCGCTGCTCGGTGGCCTGTATGGCGCCACGGCCTGCATCATTACCGCTCACTTTGCCGCCTTCACCTACATTGAATCGCTGCTGATAAATCTGCAGGGAGTCCCGGCGACCGCCCTCTCCGGCCTGCTGCTGCTGTCAGGGGTTTCCGGGCTGCTGGGTAACGTTATCGCGGGTAAGCTTATCGATCGTCATCTGAAGGGGCTGATTTTCGCTGCGCTGCTGCTGAGCGGGGGCGCGCTGGCGCTCCTTGGCGCCGCCCGTCTTGCGCCACTGCCGTTCTGTTTTAGCGGGCTACTGTTAGCCCTGTGGGGCGCCGGCATCGCGATTGTGTTCGTAGGCTTACAGACCTGGCTGCTGCGCAGCGCGGGCGCGGTCGCCCAGCCGGCGTCAGCCATTTATGTGGCCATTTTTAATGCCGCCATCGGCACCGGGGCGTTTGTCGGCGGCCAGTTGATCGCCTCAGCTGGCCTGTCGGGAATGGTGTGGCTGGCGGCGGGGATCATGGTGGGCAGTACGCTGCTGATCGCCCTGCTGAAAGCGCCTCTGCCCGGTCAGATCGGTGCGGCGACGGCAGGCGCTTAGATTTGCGCCAGCCCGCCGTCGACATAGATCTCCGCGGCGTTAATAAAGCTCGACTCATCCGACGCTAAAAATACCACCGTCCGGCCAATCTCCTCCGGCTCGCCCAGCCGCCCGAGCGGTACGCCGGCCGCCAGAGCATCGAACAAGCCCTGGCGGTCCGCCTCCGCCACCAGCCCTCCCAGACCCGGGGTACGTACCGGCCCCGGGCTGACCACATTGATGCGGATCCCGCGGTCGCTAACCTCCAGCGCCCAGGAGCGCGCCAGGCTGCGTACCGCGGCCTTACTGGCGCTATAGATGCTGAAGTTAGCCGTCCCTTTTACCGCCGCCGTAGAGCCGGTCAAAATCACCGAGGCGCCATCGGCGAGCAGCGGCAGCGCTTTTTGCACGGTGAACACCACCCCGCGCACGTTGGTGGCGAAAATCCGGTCGACGTGCGCTTCGGTGATGGCGCTCAGCGGCAGCATGTCTCCGCCGCCGGCATTGGCGAACAGCACATCCAGCCGGCCGGACTCTTCGGCAATGGTCGCAAATACCGCGTCAAGGTCGCTTAATACGGCGGCGTCGGCGCGGATCCCGCGGGCGGCGGGCCCGATGAATCTTACCGCCGCATCCAGCTCCTCCTGACGGCGGCCGGTGATGTACACCTTCGCGCCCTGCTCCGCCAGTGCTTTCGCCGACGCCAGGCCAATCCCGGCGCTGCCGCCGGTGACTAACGCCACTTTATCCGCAAGTTTTTTGCTCATGGTGCATTTCCTTGGTTAGAGTATAAACAGGCCAGGCTCGCGAACGCGCCCCGCCGGGTATGGAAAGCACTGTAATCGTCCCGGCGAGGCGGAAAAATGGCCTAATCTGAAAAACACTCTTCCCCTCGGTGGATAATGACCTCCAGTAACCAGGATAAAGCGAATAATGGACCGGTTTTCAGCTCTCAAAGCCTTCACTCGCGTTGTCGAAGCCGGCAGCTTTACCCGCGCCGCGGACTCGCTGAATATGCCCAACGCCACCCTCAGCAAAACCATTCAGCAACTGGAAGCGCATCTTGGGGTTTCCCTCCTGCAGCGCACCACGCGGCGTATTACCGTGACGCCGGAAGGACGGGAGTACTATGAAAAAGCCCGCTGTCTGCTGGAAGACCTGGAAGAGATCGACGCGTCTTTCAATACCGCCCGCAATAAGCCGAAGGGCCATCTACGGATCGCCATCGGCGGGTCGACCGCGTGCGATGTGCTGATCCCGCTGCTGGCGGACTTTATGACCTCCTGGCCGGATATCCGTATCGATTTGCAGGTGGCCGATAAGCCCGCGGACCTCATCAGCGGCAATATTGACTGCGCCATCCGCGGCGGTCCGATGGAAGACTCGACGCTGATCGCCCGTAAAATCGGCGAGGCGACGCTGGTCACCTGCGCCACCCCGGGCTATCTTCAGCGCTACGGCACCCCCGCCTCGCCGGATGAACTACATCATGGCCACCGGCTCATCAGCTATCTGTCGCCGGCCAGCGGCAGAGCGTTTCCGTTTCGCTTTACGCGTCACGGCGTCAGCACCGAGCTGAAGACAGAGCCCCATCTCGGCATCAATGAGAGCAACGCGCATATTGCCGCCGGCGAGGCGGGCTTAGGCATTGTGCAGACCTTTACCTATTCGCTGAAACCGGCGCTGGCGAGCGGCGAACTGGTGGAGATCCTCAGCGCCTGGCGCCCGGCCCCCTATCCTTTTCACGTTGTCTATGCCCGGCACCGGCACGTCCCGCCCCGGCTCCGCGTCTTTATTGACTGGCTGGCGGCGGTTTTTCCGGCCGCGGTGCAGGGATAGCGCGCGTTATCTGACGCGGAGCAGGTCGCCGTATCGCGTGGTGTAGCGCGGCGAGAGCATCTCTCGCTTCATCTGCCACTGCTGCTGGATCCCCTGGCCGGCAAAATAGAGCGCCCCCCTGCCGTTTTTCGCATTCAGCTGATCGAGAACCTGCATCAGTCTGGCGCTGTTGTGCCGCGGAGCAAGCTCGTCGAACAGATTCAGCTGGGCGACGCCCTGGCTGTAGAAATCGCCGAGCATCACGCCGGCCTTCTGATAGCGATGCCCCGCTTTCCAGATGGCATCCAGACAGCTCGTCGCCGCGGCGATAATATCCCGGGAGTCCTGGGTCGGCGTCAGCAGCTTTAGCGAGGCGCTGTTGCCGTAATAGGGTTCATTCAGCGCGAAGGGGCTGGTTTTGACAAAGGCGGAGACGAACCGGCAGTACTGATGCTCACCGCGCAGCTTTTCTGCTGCCCGCGCGGCATAGCTGCAGATCGCCTGGCGCATATCCTCATAGGCCGTAATCCGATCCCCGAACGAGCGGCTGCAGATAATTTCCTGCTTAGCGGGGGCAAACTCCTCCAGCGCCAGGCAAGGCTCGCCGCGCAGCTCCCGTACCGTTCGTTCGAGCACCACCGTGAAGTGCTTGCGGATAAAGCGGATATCGCTCTCCGCCAGCTGGAGTACCGTGCCGATCCCCATCGCTTCAAGCTTTTTGCCGATCCGCCGCCCGATGCCCCAGACCTCGCTCACCGGCAGCAGCGCCATCAGCTTTCGCTGCCGCTGCGGGCAGGACAAGTCCACTACCCCGCCCGTCTGCCGCGGCCACTGCTTCGCCGCGTGGTTGGCCAGCTTCGCCAGGGTTTTGGTCTGGGCGATGCCAACGCCCAGCGTCAGATGGGTACGCTGCAGTACCGTGGCGCGGATTTCGCGGCCAAAATCGGTCAGATCTCTGCAATGACGCACACCGCTGACATCGCAAAAGGCCTCATCGATACTGTAAATTTCGCAGCGCGGGGTGAGCTCTTCCAGGGTGGCCATCACCCGGCTGGACATGTCGGCATACAGCTCATAATTACTGCTAAACGCCACGACGCCGTGGCGAAGAAACGCAGCCTTCTGCTTAAAGTAGGGTTCGCCCATTTTCACAAACGGCTTCGCCTCCGCCGAGCGGGCGATCACGCAGCCGTCGTTATTCGACAGCACCACCACCGGCCGCCCCTTCAGGTCTGGCCGGAAGGCGGTCTGACAGCTGGCATAGAAGGCGTTCACATCACAATGCGCGAACATGATCAGCCCGCCGCCTTGATGATGTAGGTTACGACGCCGAAAATATCGAGCGTCTCCTCGCGGCCGACCACGATGGGCGAATAGGCCGGGTTCATCGGGTTAAGCTGCACCCGCGGCAGAAGCTGCAGCTTCTTTACCGTAAACTCGCCGCCGACGGCGGCAATCACGATATCGCCATGCTCCGCTTTACGCGCGCTGTCCACCACCAGCAAATCGCCTTCGTCAATGCCGGCATCGATCATGCTGTCGCCAGCGGCTTTGACAAAATAGGTCGCGCTGGGATGCTGCACCAGCAGCTCGTTGAGGTCGATTCGCTTCTCAACATAGTCCTGAGCCGGGCTGGGAAAGCCGCACTGCACCAGGTCGGCAAAAAAGGGAAAGGAGACAATCTGACGTAGCTCAACCGGCGTGTAAACGTTCATTTTTCAACCCACCACACAATGTCGCGGTAGGGATACCCGTTACCGGATACCCCCCGCACAGATCCCGGCGTGCGCGATTTACGCACCGGGCTCCTGCCTCGGGTGTCTGGCGGTGAACCGCTCCACAGGCCATGGATGAAGAACCCGAACCCTTGGTAGCCATGCGGCTGCCAGTTTGTTTGCTTTCGTCCAGGTCGTATCATCCTTCTGGCTCCTGCGCCTGAGCGCCCGGCGCCAGAGGTTTGTTACGTGTGTCCTGAACTTCTGCATGGTGGGGAAGTTGCCCGGTACCGAGTGATAGTTCAGGTATCCCTGAACCACTCTCCTGAGCCATTTTCCCTGTTCGGGGATTGAGTAATGCCAGCGCCTTCGCAGACCGTCTTTGATGGCTTTCAGAGTTGCCGTCATCCGATCCCGGCGGGTCTTTCGTATCAGCATGAACCTGCCGTTGCGATCTTTCCCGCTGATGTGCGTGAACCCGAGGAAGTTGAACGTTTCTGGTTTGCCTTTTCCCCTGATGGCACGGTTTTCGGCAGCGAAGCGGCCGAACTCCATCAGACGGGTTTTCTCCGGGTGAACCGTGAGTCCGAACTCCCTCAGTCTGCGCTGCATGGCTATACGGAAGCGCCGGGCATCGTATCGTTTGTCGAACCCGATGACGATGTCATCGGCGTATCTGACCATTACCACATTGCCTGTGGCATAGCGACGTCGCCACTGATGCGCCCACAGATCGAAGACGTAGTGGAGGTATATGTTTGCCAGCAGCGGTGAGATGACCGCACCCTGTGGGGTGCCTTCCTCCGTTGCTCGCCATTGACCCTCCTCCGACGTCCCGGCTGTGAGCCACTTACGTATGAGCCTGATTACCCTCCGGTCGCCGATCCGATGCTCTGTGAACCTGATCAGCCATTCGTGGCTCACCCTGTCGAAGAACTGACTGATGTCGGCATCCAGTACCCAGTTTACGTTAGTGCGTACCAGCCCTGTGGCCAGTGCGTCCAGTGCATCGTGCTGGCTTCGCCCGGGTCTGAACCCGTATGAGAACCCCATAAAGTCGTTTTCATAGACTGCGTTCAGGATTTTCACCAGCGCATACTGGACGATCTTGTCCTCCAGCGAGGCGATGCCGAGCGGGCGTTGTTTTCCATCCGCTTTTGGGATGTAGTGACGCCTGCCGGGCTGCGCCCTGTAGCTGCCCTGATGTAGCCTCCGGTGCAGATCTGTTATGTTGTTCTTCATGTTTCCGGCGTAGTCCATCCACCTGATGCCATCCACTCCGGCGGCCGCTTTCCTGCTCAGGGAGAGGAATGCGGCTTCCAGTGCTTCGACTGTCAGCAGGTGGAACAATGCTGTAAACCGTTCTTTCTTCCGCTGCTTCGCAGCTTCCCGCACGCGTGACAGCCTCTGTGACATGCTTTCCCGGCTCTGTGTCCGGCGCATGTGTGGCTGTTCCGCGTTCCCCTTGGCCCCGCTCCTTCGCTCCACTGACTCCGCTCCTTTCGGGTTGTTCGCCTGCTTCGCCGCTACTATGAGCGAGTCCGACTTCTCCTCTCCGTACATCACCGGCTATGACTCCTCGTCTTCCCGGTGCGGGCCATCTCCGACACTGGCAGATGGTCAGAGGGGAGATCTCCCGGTTCCCGCGTAGAGATCGTATTGACATGCCAGGGTCTCAGACCCCGCCGGGTCCATGTGGCACTCGCAGTATCGCACCCTATGATGTTGCCTTCCGTTAACAGTACAACGTCGGCACCCGGTAATTTAATATACATTTCGTGGCTCAATGGCTGGCCTGTCAACACCCCTGTCAACGCTTCGCCCCATACCTCGCGGTATGCAACGCATGACTCGGGGACCTTGTGGATTGCTGGTCCTTCAATGGTCGGGGACTTTCACCCCTTGATCTCTAACCGGTCTCCCGGCGCACACTGAATATATATACAGTAGTTTTGCCAATTTTACCGGTCAATATCGGCTCCAGCTATCAATCGCCAGCACTGAAATAACTCCTTGATGTCAATAGGGGTCTTCTTCAGCGCCAGCGAACCGTTTGCTGCTTTTGCGCGCAGTCCGCCCGCCGCGCGAGGTGGTAGATGCGCAGCGCCGCGGCATTCGCTTGACACTGTACATTAATACAGTAAAACTATCGCCCGCGATCAGCATACAGAGGACAGAAGATGTTTGTGGAACTGATTTATGACAAGCGCAATTTTGCCGGGCTGCCGGGCGCCAGAGAGGCCATTCTTAACGAGCTGACCAAACGCATGCAGCGCATTTTCCCGGAGGCGGAAGTGCGGGTGAAGCCGATGATGACGCTGCCGGCGATCAACACCGACGCCAGCAAGCATGAAAAAGAGCTGATCAGCCGCACGGTGCAGGAGATGTTTGAAGAGGCGGATATGTGGCTCACTGAAGAGTGATCCCGCCCGTCAGTCGCGGCGACCACCTCTTTAAGAGCTTTCCCGGATGTGGCAGAGCCGCGGGCAACAGTACAATAGCGGCGGTTGCAGACTGGCAATGCAACCTTCGCTCACCTGCTGGCTCTTGCATACGGCCAGCAGGTGAGCCCTACCTGTCTCCCCTCATCGCCTCACAGCGTCTCCGGTAGCGCCGCTATAATTCTATCCACTAGCCCGCGATGCTGATGGACCTTCCCGCATTTAACAATGATCTGCCTGGCGTTGTCATAGCCCGGGGCCCACAGCCGGTTATTAAGCAGAACGTCCTTATAGACCGCGATCAGCGGTTTGTTCCACGCCGCCGCCATGTGCACCACCGAGGTGTCCGGGGAGATAATCAGCTCCGCCTGGGCGATCAGCGCCATCGCATGGTGTAACGTGTTAAATGGGTTAATCACCACCTCCGGCGGCAGCGGGATGCGGATCTCGCGCCGGTGATCGAGCAGAATAGCCGCGCTCCCCGGATGGCGGGCCAGCAGTTTGTCGAGCAGTTCCGCCAGCTGCGTCTGCGAGAGACTGCGGTCGGCATGGCCGGCAAAAATATTAATCACCACCGCTTTTCCGCTTAGCGACGCCAGATACTGCGCCACCTCCTGCATAATCGGCCCGGGCACCGCCAGGTCGTAAGCGTCCAGCCCGCGGGTGTCCAGTTGGAGATAATCGGCGATCAGCTCGAACGTTTTCGTCACGTGCCAGCGCTGGCAGTCAAAATCAAAAGAGTGGGAGTAGTGCTTAATCGATGGCCATTTATTAAACCCGAGCACTGATTTGGCTTTTATTTGTCGGAAAAGCCGCAGGCGATGCACGGGAATATCGAACAGCGAAGGGTCAATAATAATATCGTACTTATTATTAGCCAGTTCATTAATAACGTCGCGAGGAACGTTATGATTAAATTTACGCAAAAAATCGGCGGACGTGACCGGGTCAGCTTCATAAATATGGCGGATCCGCGGGTTATAACGCATCACCTGGCTGTTAGAGGTCGTCAGCAAAAAATCAACGATATAGCCTGACTGATGCAGGCATTTCACCAGCGCGGAATCCACCACTACATCGCCGACCGCCCCCTCATTGCGCATCAACAGGACGGTTTTCGCAGACGACAAATCTACCGGCTGACGGCGTCGGCGATCCCAGAGCGCTTTCGCCACCCCCACCCGCAGGGCATTACGTACTTTCTTAGTAAAGTAATTCCGCCGTCTGTTGAGCTCCCTTATTTTATTAAATTTCTTGCGTGGGGAACCCTGCATGGTTGCATCGTGCATCATCCTAACCTCATTACGGCAATTATTAATATTCTGTGTCGTCCGATAGAGACTGAGCGAAATAAAAAAAGTTCGATTGAAAATGAAAATCATTCTTTTTTTTATTTACAAAACTCATCTGCGCCTGCGGGATTGCACCACAGCACTGTGAAGTAATAATGAGCGAATGGTGAATTTCCCGGCCCACCGTTGGCAGGCCGGCGCAACAGCGCTAAGCTGGCTGCTTTATGATGTCAGGAGGACGCTATGCTTGAAGCAGTAGAAGGTAATATCCACCAACGGCTGTGCGCGCTGCTCGACGAGCACCGGGCCCGCTACCGGGTGATGGCGCACGAGGCGGTCGGTCAGTGCGAAGCCGTCTCGGCAATCCGCGGCACCGCGCTTGGCCAGGGCGCGAAAGCGTTAGTCTGTAAAGTGAAAGGAAACGGCGTCAACCAGCATGTGCTGGCGATCCTCGCCGCCGATCGGCAGGCCGACCTCGCCAGCCTGGCCCGGCATATCGGCGGCAGCAAAGCCTCGCTGGCCAGCCCGGCGGAGGTGGAGGCCCTCACCGCCTGCGTGTTCGGCGCCATTCCCCCCTTCAGTTTCCATCCGGCGCTGCGGCTGGTGGCGGACCCGCTGCTGTTTGAACGCTTTCCACAAATCGCCTTTAACGCCGGGCGCCTGGACCGGTCGATCATTCTCGACACCGAAGACTATTTACATATCGCCCGACCAGAGATCGCGACCTTTCGCCGTCTTAGCTAACCGGGCATCCGCCCAGATTTCCGCCGCATGGCGTAAAAATCCTGTTTATTCACGCCACGATGCGTAGAGTAAGCGGGATATTTTTGGCATTCTTATTTTGGCAAGGACCTCTGTACATGTTTGATACCACCCTGTTGATCCTGCTGGGTCTGGCGGCGCTCGGCTTTATCAGTCATAACACCACCGTGGCGATCTCCATCCTCGTGCTGATTATCGTGCGCGTCACGCCGCTGAACGCCTTCTTTCCCTGGGTTGAGAAACAGGGACTGACCGTCGGGATCATTATTCTGACCATCGGCGTGATGGCGCCTATCGCCAGCGGCACGCTGCCGCCCTCGACGCTGATCCACTCCTTTATGAACTGGAAATCGCTGCTGGCGATTGCGGTCGGGGTGTTTGTTTCGTGGCTCGGCGGGCGCGGCGTCTCCCTGATGGGCTCCCAGCCGCATCTGGTGGCCGGGCTGCTGGTCGGTACAGTACTCGGCGTCGCCCTGTTTCGCGGCGTCCCGGTCGGGCCGCTGATTGCCGCCGGGATCATCTCATTGTTTATTGGGAAGTCGTAGCCAGGCTACCGTGATAGCGGCCCGGTGTCTGCCCGAGCCCTTTTTTAAACATGGTGATGAAGGCGGTGGTGGAATCGTAGCCCAGCGCCTGAGCCGTCTGCTGCACCGTCTGCCCGCGGATCAGCAGCTGCAGCGCGAGGATCAGCTGCAGCTGATGGCGCCAGCGGCGAAAGCTCAGCCCCGTTTCGCGCACGACCAGGCGGGCCAGATTCCGCTCGCTCATCGCAAACACCGCCGCCCACTGGCTCAGGGTCTGCCAGCGCGCCGGATCCTCAGCCATCATCGTCACCATTTGACGAATTTTCGGGTGGTTTGATACCGGCAGCTGCAGGTGCTCCTGCGGCTGGCGGGGCAGCTCATCAAACAGAACCTGCACCAGCCGGGCCGTGGCGGGGGCGGCCAGGGACTCTCCGCCGCGCTCCGCCAGAGTAAGGATCAGCTCTCGCACCAGCGGGGAAATCTTTAGCGTACAGCAGCGATCCGGCATCGGCGCGGCGCCCGGCTCGATGAACAGGAAGCATACCTGGGCGCCGGGGGTAGCGCGGTTACTGTGGGACAGCTGCCCCGGAACCCACACCGCATACTGCGGCGGCACCATCCACATTGCGTTCTCCACCTCGCAGGTCAAGGCGCCGTGCAGGGCAAGGATCAGCTGCCCCTTACGGTGGGAATGCGCCGGAATATACTGCTCCGCCTCCACCACCCGGATACGAAAGGCAATGGCCGATTCGTGGCCACTGTCCGGTTCATAGCCATCCAGCCCCAGTCCAATCATCATATTGTCCGATATTAGCGATAATCTGTCATTTTAGCTTGATTTAAACGAGGGACAAAGCCGCTATCGTAACCCCCCTCGTTAGTTACCTTGAGAATGATATGTCTTCTGTGATCTCCTCTACCGGCCGCCGCCCCGCGCTGCTGATTGCCGGTATCCTGCTCATCGCCACCACCCTGCGCGTGGTCTTTACCGGCGCGGCGCCGCTGCTGGACGCGATTCGTAGCGACTATGGCCTGACCACCGCGCAGACCGGGCTGCTCACTACCCTGCCGCTGCTGGCCTTTGGCCTTGTCTCGCCGCTGGCGGCAGGGGTTGCCCGCCGGTTCGGCATGGAACGCAGCCTGCTGCTGGCGATGCTGCTGATCTGCGCCGGCATTGCCCTGCGCTCCCTGCCCTCCGCTGCGCTGCTGTTTATCGGCACGGCGGTGATCGGCTGCGGCATTGCGCTGGGTAACGTGCTGCTGCCCGGGCTGATTAAACGGGATTTCTCGCAGCATGTCGCGCGGATGACCGGCGCCTATTCCCTGACGATGGGCGGCGCGGCGGCGCTTGGTTCGGCGCTGGTGGTCCCCGTGGCGATGGCCGGATTCGGCTGGCGCGGGGCGCTGCTGCTGCTGATGGTCTTCCCGCTACTGGCGCTCCTCAGCTGGCTGCCGCAGTCCCGGTGCCGGGCGGAGACGCCATTGACCGGCTCAGGCGCTATGCATAACCGGGGGATCTGGCGGTCGGCGCTGGCCTGGCAGGTGACGCTGTTCCTCGGCATCAACTCGCTGGTCTATTACGTGATTATCGGCTGGCTGCCGTCGATTCTGCAGAGTATGGGCTATAGCGAAGCGCAGGCCGGCTCGCTGCATGGCCTGCTGCAGCTGGCGACCGCCGCGCCCGGCCTGGCGATACCGCTGATCCTGCATCGGCTGCGCGACCAGCGCGGGATCGCGGTGCTGGTCGCCCTGATGTGCGCCATCAGCGCCGCCGGGCTGTGGCTGTTGCCTGAGCTGGCGATCGGCTGGACGCTGCTGTTCGGCTTTGGCTCCGGAGCCACTATGATCCTCGGCCTGACGTTTATCGGCCTGCGCGCCAGCTCGGCGCATCAGGCCGCGGCGCTGTCAGGGATGGCGCAGAGCGTCGGCTATCTGCTGGCCGCCTGCGGGCCGCCGCTGATGGGCAGGATCCATGATGCCAATGGCGACTGGCATATTCCGCTGCTGGCGGTGGCGCTGATTTCGCTGGTGATGGCGGTCTGCGGCGCGCTCGCCGGACGTGACCGGGAAATTCACCCCTGAAGATGACCGGCAGCGCCCGCTGCCGGTGGAATTATTGTGCCGCGGCGCGGAGAAACGCCTGCACCAGCGGCGCGGGACGCCCGTCCAGCGCGTGACGCTCATGCTGGAACAAGGTGGCGACAAAAAACGGGTGCGTCACCAGCTCGACGGCGCGGATCTCACCCTCTTCATCCCAGCCGGTGACGCGCAGATCGCCCTGCTCCAGCTCCGCCGCAAACGCGCTGCTCACGCCGTACCGGCAGTGGTAGCCCTCTTCAATGCTCTCCCGGCCATAGGCGCGGGCAATCAGCGTATTCGCCCGCAGCTCGACGACGGCAGAGGTCTCCACCAGCGAGCAGCTGAGGGGAGCAATCACCATCCGCCCTTCGCTGTCGGTTTCCGCATGTCCGGCGTCCTGCCAGCCGAGCACGTTGCGGGCGTATTCAATCACCGCGTGCTGAAAGCCGCCGCAGGTGCCGAGGAAAGGAATGCTGTTTTCCCGGGCATAGCGGATCGCGGTAAACGCGCCTTCCGGGTGACGATACGGGCTGCCGGGAACGACCCAGATGGCATCGTACTCCGCCAGCGCCTCGCCGGAGGCGATCGACGGGGTGGCGAGCCAGTCATATTTCACCGGCTGCTCCAGCACGGCGGCGGCATCGTCTATCGCCAGGGGAATGGCCTGATGGGCAACAATATCGGGGTGATAATCGCCGACAAGGGCGAGGCGTAAAGGAGTTTTCATAGCAGGTTCCTTATGTCTGGACGAGACGGACAGCACAAGGCACGTCAGAATAGCGATCCCGCCTGTGGAACACAATCCTTATTTTCACCCCACCGCCGTGGCCGACGGGTGAGGTATACTGGAAAAAGCGCGTAAGGGAGAGAGAATGAAAAATAAGCTTTTGGTCAGCGCCTGCCTGATGGGATTCCAGGTGCGGTATAACGGTAGCGAGAAGGCACAGCTGGCGGCGACGCTGTCCCGCTGGCAGCAGGCGGGGCGGCTGGTGATCCACTGCCCGGAGCTGGCGGCCGGTCTGCCTACGCCCCGACTGCCGGCGGAGATCCTCGGCGGTACCGGCGGCGATGTGCTTGCCGGACGGGCGCGGATCGTGGAAAGCGACGGCCGCGACGTCACCGAACATTATCAGCTGGCCGCCTGGCTGGCGCTCAGCGCCGCCCGGGAAGCGGGCTGTCAGGCAGCGTTACTCACCGACGGCAGCCCTACCTGCGGCAGCCAGTTTGTCTATGACGGTTCCTTTCGCGGACGGCGCAAAGCGGGCGCCGGCGTGGCCGCCGACCTACTCCGCGCCCACGGCATCACGGTATTTTCCGACGGGCAAATCCCGCAGTTGCTCGCCTGGATGGCACAGAAGGAGCAGGATGATGATTCAGTGTAAACGGGTGTATGACCCGCAGGAAAGCAGCGACGGCTATCGGGTGCTGGTCGACCGTCTCTGGCCGCGGGGGATTAAAAAAGAGGCGCTGGCCTGTGATGAGTGGTGTAAGGAGTTAACGCCTTCCGCTGAGCTGCGCAAAGCCTTTCACGGCGAGGCGATCGATTTCGCCCACTTCAGCCAGCGCTATCGTCAGGAGCTCGACGCCCATCGCGAAACGGGCCTGCGGCTGGCGGCGCTGGCGCAACGCCAGCCGCTGACGCTGCTGTACGCTGCGAAGAACACCGAGCAGAATCATGCCCGGGTGTTGGCCGCCTGGCTGGCGGCCCTGCCGGTTACGATTTAGCCGGATGATCCCGGCGCCACAGCGCCCACTCGTCGAGGGTTTCGCCGCTGGGTAGTTTGCACTGAGTGCTGACGCCCTGCGGCGTTTGCACCGGCACCCGGGTGCCGCCGGATTGCTGACAGTATACCGCCGCGGGGTTGGGCATGCCGATGGTTTTCGTCGGCGCAGTGGGCTGCGGCTGGGTACAGCCGGCCAGCGCCAGGGGCAAAATAGCCAGTAGCTTTTTCATTGTTCCTCCCTTTCCTGAATGCCCGGGGATTTTAGCCTGAATCTCCACGTTTTCTCCATCTTGCCTGCACTTTTCCCCCGTAGAGTAGCCCTGTTCTCGAACTGACCAGAGAACAGATCATTCCATAATCAATGAGTTTTTCCCCGTCGCCCCCGACGGGGCTTTTTTTCCCACCGCGTGGACAAGTATTCCCCAGACAGATGTGATAAATTTAAAAATATCACTGTTTATTTGACGCTGATGTCCGTTTGCAGCCCAATATGCTGGGGTGACGTTTGGCGTGCTGGAGCTGTATTATTCATGTCAGATTTTATTCTTGCCCGGGTGTCGCAAACCCTCGCTGCGGAACAATCCCTGGAAACCCTGGTGCGCCAGCTGCTGGAGATGCTGGAGGCGGTGACGCGAATGGAGTCCACCTACCTCACCCGCATTGATACCAACGCCCAGCGGCAGCAGATCATGTTCGCCCACAACAGCAGCGAAATGCAGATCCCGGAAGGATTTTCCGTCCCCTGGGATGAATCCCTGTGCAAACGCGCCCTTGAGGATCAGTGTACGTTTAGCAATGACGTTGCCAACCGCTGGCACTCCTGCATCGCCGCCCAGGAGCTGGGAATCGCTACTTTTTTAAGCATTCCCGTCCGCCTGGCCGACGGCTCTCTGTTCGGCACCCTCTGCGCCACCAGCCGGCAACAACAGCCTTATAACCTCGAAGGCGAACAGGTCATGGGCCTGTTTGCGAAGCTCATTTCCCACTACGTGGAAAAAGACACCCTGGTGCAACAGCTGCAGGCGGCAAACGTCGCGCTGGAGCTGCACTCGTCTACCGATGAGCTCACCCAGCTTCCCAATCGCCGCGCGCTGTTTAAGCAGCTGGCGTTACGCTTTGCCTCCGCCCGCGCCCAGCAGCAGCAGGTCTCGCTTATTTTTATCGATCTCGATGGTTTCAAAGCCATTAACGATCGGTTCGGCCATCCGTGCGGCGACAGCTTTCTGGTGCAGGTCGGCAAACGACTCACCGCTGTCGCGCGCCGGGAAGATATCGTTGGCCGCCTTGGCGGCGATGAGTTTTTGATCGTCGGTAGCGCCCAGCAGCCTGCCGCACAGCAGGCGTATGTCACGTCTCTGCGTCAGGCTCTGTGCGGCGTCTACTTCCTCGGCGAACAGCGTATCGACTATGAGGGCGCTAGCTTCGGGGTGGTCACCTGCGATCCGCAGAGTATCGATGTTGAAGCGGCCTTACGCACTGCCGATGAGGCGATGTACCAGGATAAGAAGTCCCGCCGCCAGGAGAATTTCATTCATATTGACTAAAGTACCGCGATATCCAGTATCATGCAGGGCATCATTCGTGGGCACAGGGACACAATCATGAAATTGGGTATTCTTTTCCCGGTGGCGATCTTTATCATCGCCGTCGTCTTTCTCGGCTGGTTTTTTGTCGGCGGCTATGCGGCGCCGGGTGGGGCATAATGAAAAAAAGCACCATTATCATGCTGGTTGTCGCCATCGTGGCGGTGGCCGGCACCCAGTTAGGCTGGTGGTGATCGCCGCGGCGATATTGCGGATTTATCCTATCCCATCAATAAGTTAACCCTTTACACTCACGTTATCCGCCGCGGCATTCTCGGCCCCGGGGAATAAGAATAGCGGGAGAAGTAAGGATGAAAAAACCGATCGTGTTACCGTTGATTATTGCGCTGTGCACGCTGTTATCGGGATGCATTATTGACGATGGATATCACCCCCATCGCCACCACCACCATCATCACTATCATGACGACGACTAATGCTTCACGCTGTTGATAAGCCGATAAGACCGGGCGAACCGCGGTTCGCCCGTTGACGCTTAATCCTGACGATCGGCGCCGAGGAAAATAAAGCCGAGGGGGATAGCGAAGAGCGCGGTAAAGACAATGCTGTAAACCGTCACCATCGCCCCCTGCAGGAAGAACATGGACGTCGTCCACTCTGAGTACGGCATATTGTACTCGCTCACCACGCCCCCGAAGGTCGCCCGCCCCACTACCGCCAGCGCGATAGCAAACACCACCGCGAGCGACAGACAGTATTTTTTGCAGTTTTTATTGCTGAGGAGTTTTTGCAGAATCATCGGGGCTTCCTTTTTGCTGAGCGATAAACGGCTGTATATGTAACACCAATGCAATAAAAAATGAAGGGTTTTTGTTACAGGGCAGAATAAGAGACGGCGGGCCGGTCAGCGGGTAACCGGCCCGTGGGGATCAGGACTGCAGGGTAGCCAGGCGCGCGGCGAACCCGACGAAAACCAGACCAATCAGGCTGTTGCCAAGTTTAGCCAGCTTCTTGCGGGTTTTGACGTAGCGGGTGACAAACGAGCCGGAGAGGATCAAAAAGCTCATATAGCAGAAGCTAATCACCTCGAGGGTCAGCGCCAGGATAAAGAACGCCACGCCGGGGGTTTTGGCGTTGACATCGATAAACTGCACGAAAAACGACACATAGAACAGAATCGCTTTCGGATTGGTCAGGCTCAGGGTCAGAGAGCGCTTGAGGATCGCGCTCGCCGGCTCCGCGCTGGCGTCGGACTGGCCGTCGCGCTGGGTCAGCACCGCATAGAGCATTTTGCCCCCGAGCCACAGCAGGTAAATTGCCCCGAGGTAGCGCACGACGTTAAACAACACCGGCGTGGTTTTAATCAGCGTCGCCACCCCGGCGAATGCCAGAAACATCAGCACTGCGTCGCCAATAAAGACGCCCGCCGCCGCCAGATAGCCTTTCTTCACCCCGTGGGCAATGCCCGTTTTCAGCACGAAAAACGTATTAGGGCCAGGAACGAGGATGATAAACACCGCCCCGACCAGATAGGTTAAATAATTCAGAACACCAAACTCAGCGAACACTCTGCACTCCTTCGCGCACGACTAAAACATGATCCGGCTCACGTTACCCCAACTGTCGGGATTTTGAAAGCGCAGCCTGTGCGGGAAGGTTAATAGACGGAAGGTTCGCCCAGCGGGCGGGTTTTAAAACGACGGTGTACCCACAGATACTGCTCGGGAGCGCGCAGGATCTCGCGCTCAATAACCTTGTTGATATAGCCGGCGGCGATCTGCTTATCCTCACCCGGATAGTCATTCATCACCTCGCTGATATGCAGGCTATAGCCCCGGCGATCCAGCTTACGTACCATGCTGATGCTCAACATTTTCGCGCCCGATAAGCGGGACAGGACATAGGTGCCGTTGGTGGTCGCCGCCTGCGGGACGGAGAAAAAAGGTGCAAAGACGCTGCCCTTGGGACCGTAATCCTGATCGGGCGCGAACCACACCGCTTCACCGGATTTTAAGGCATGCACCAGACCGGTCAGGTTGTTGCGATCGATCATCGCTTTGTTCGAACGCAGGCGACCGCGGGTTTGCACCCACTCCATCAGCGGGCTGTTGTGCGGCCGGTAGGTGGCCATCATTGGCCGACACAGCCCCATCGCGCGGCCGCCCAGCTCCAGCGACATAAAGTGCACGCCGACGACCATTACCCCTTTCCCACCGCTAAGCGCGTGATTAAGGTTGGCGAACCCCTCGACATCAAACCATTTTTTGACCCGCTCGTCGCTCCAGAACCAGGCCATGCCGGTTTCGATAAGCCCCATTCCCAGCGACATAAAGTTTTGATCGATCAGCGTCTCGCGCGCCGCTGGCGACATGTCCGGGAAGCAGAGTTCGATATTACGCCGGGCGATATGTTCGCGGCGTTTAAGAAAGCGACGGGAAAGGCGACCAGCGCTGGTGCCGATAAAATGCAGCAGCGGATAAGGCAGTTGCACGATTAACCAGAGGATGCCGAGCCCGAACCAGGTCAGCCAGTTACGCGGGTGTAAAAGTTGTTTATTAAATACGCAGGCCATGATTTTTCCTGTAAACATTAATTATGTGGTAACGCTTAAGGAAAACAGAATCCATTTATCATCATTAGGCGGTACGTACAGCAAGTTCGACAATACTAATCCGCTGAAATTCCCTCCGGCAAGTAAAAAACAGCAAGCTGACAAAAAAACATAATTGCGGCACATATGTTACTAAATGTAAACTTAAATCTTGAACCACGCTTAATATATTCATCATGCATATCATTTTCACGCTAATCATCAGCTTTACTAACGAAAACAACCGAAAGCTGCCGCAGTGCGGCCCTGGCCGCCGGTGGCAGGCGTCCGCTGAGCCGCGCGATCGGCGGCCTGACCGCGTTGGGATGCATCGTAGTCTGTCAAAGCGAGTATTAAACGCGTCCCACTGCGAAATGCATCTTTTTTAATCCGTCAGCATAAGAAAGATTAAAACGACTTTAAGACAACAATTAAGAATAGACTTATTTAAACCTGCTTTTAAAATAAGCGCGGTGCATTGAAATACTGTGCCCGCCGGACAATAAAAAATATTTCTTTACGCCTCGTGGGAAACACAGGTGGAGTGAATGATGGGTAATCATTCGCCATCGATTTGCATGGAAGCCAGGTCATTGAGAAGAAAGCACGGCGAGGGTGTGAACAACGCCCTCGCCGCAGAGGATCAGTAGGTATGGAAATATTGCTGAATCAGCTGCGGATCTTTAGTCTGCGTCAGCGCGGTCATCAGCAGTATACGCGCTTTTGCCGGGTTGAGGGAGTCGGCCACCAGCCCGGGCTGGCTGTCATCCGGCGGTACGACGCCGCTGCCGGTACGGGAGGCTCGCACCACCACGATGCCCGCCTGCTGCGCTTTTTTGATACCGGCGGCGCTACGTACCGACACCGACCCCGCCCCGGTTCCGGCGTAGATAATACCGTCGGCATGATGGGCGATCGCCGCATCGTACATATACTCCGGATCGTCCTGGTAACCATAAATAATCACCACCTTCGGCAGAACCTTCAGCTGACGCACATCGAACACCGAGCGCAGCGTGTGAATTTTATCCACCCGCGTCTCGAACTGGGGTTTTCCGCCCACCACGACACCAAGATAGCCCTCCTCGGGCGCCCGGAAGGTATCCAGCGAAGTGGCATTAGTTTTGGTGACAAAGCGCGCCGCGCCGATGCGGTCGTTAAGCACCACCATTACCCCGCGTCCCCGGGCATCAGGATCGGCAGCGACCGTGACCGCTTCCAGCAGGTTCATCGGCCCGTCGGCGCTGATCGCCGTCGCCGGGCGCATCGCCGCGGTAAAGACCACCGGCTTGTTGCTTTTCACCGTCAGATTGAGGAAATACGGGGTTTCATCCAGCGTGTCCGTACCATGGGTGATCACCACGCCATCGACATCGTCCCGGGCCAATAGCGCATTTACCCGCTTCGAGAGCTGGAGAATAATATCGCTGGTCATATTCTCACTGCCAATATTGGCCACCTGCTCGCCCTCGACGTGAGCGATTTTACTCATTTCCGGCACGGCGTTAATCAGCGTCTGCACCCCAATCGCCCCGGCTTTATAGCCGGTTGTTTGGGTATTGCTGGCCGCCGAACCAGCAATCGTTCCGCCGGTGGCTAAAATAACAATATGCGGAAGACGCGTCTCGCTAAACGCCAGGCTGCTCATCGTCAATAACGCAATGGCAAGTAATGCTCTAAAATTCATACAGGTCACTCCCTTCATAGACATTAATCAAACTTACGCTTGCTTAATGCAAAGGGCTTGCCAGAATTCATTTCTTTTCTGGGGGGGAAATGGTTAACTATCAGACAATAATAAGGTTCTTAGGACGATATCGCCCAACTCTGGTGCACCACTGGATCTGAAACGGGCAGAGCTATGAACCAAAACATTCTGAGGATTTACCTGTTCAGCAACACACAACACGCATTGCGATCAGATTATCGACACTTCCGTCACCGGCGAGAGCATTTTTGCCCGCCAGGTCACGCGAACGGAGAACAGAGATGCGTATTGCCCTGAAGTCGGCCCTGATGCTGACCACCAGAGTCATCCAGATCATTAACCCTGAAGTGCACCGGCATATGCAACGAACGGCCTTAATCGCCCTGACGCTGGCGCAAAGGCTGGAACTGCCTGACGAACGGCAGCAGACCATTTTTTGCGCCGCGCTGCTGCACGATATCGGCGTGCTGGGGGATAAACGCACCATTCATTCGCTGGATGCTATCGATAATATCCACGACCCGCATCAGCGCCAGGGTGTGGCGATGCTGGAGGGATTAGCGACCTTCCAGCCCATCGTTCCCTTTATTCGCGATCACCATTTTAGCCCGAACCACCGGGGCTCCCGCGAACAGCACATTGTCTATTTCGCTGATGCCTTTGAACGGCTGCTGCCGGCCGATAGCCACGTTGCCGCCTGGCCCACGCGGGCGGTGGTGGAACAGTTCGTCGCTTTGCATCGGGAGATCGATCCGCCGCTCTGCGATATCCTGTGCGAGGTCGCTGAAAATGCGAACTTCTGGCAGCACCTTCACCCCGGCCATATTCAGCGGCTGCTGGAGATTATTGGCCCCATCAACACGCGCTATCTGGATATTCACGGTCTGAAGGATGTCTGCCTGCTGATTGCCAAAATCGTCGACACCTACAGCAGCTTTACCGCCACCCATAGCATCATGGTGGGGGAAATCGCCCGCCAGCTTGCCCGCTGGATGCAGCTGCCGGAGCCCACCTGCCAGCAAATACAGATAGCCGGCTATCTACACGATATTGGCAAGGTCTATATCCCACTCTCCATTCTCGAAAAAGAGGGCGAGCTGGATGATGAGGAGCTGAGTCAGGTGCGGGAGCACAGCTACATGACCGGCGAACTTCTCAGCGACTATAGCGAGCTCGGCGACATCATTAACTGGGCCTCGAATCATCATGAAAAAATGGACGGCAGCGGCTACCCTCTGCATCTCGAAAAGGAGCACCTGACCCTCGCCGACCGGATTATCTCCATCGCCGATATTTTCACCGCGCTGACCGAAGATCGCCCTTATCGTAAAGGGATGGCCTGGCAGGAAGCCTTACAGATTATGGAAGCGGATGTTATAAATGGCGCTCTGGATAGCGATGTCTTCCTCGTTTTGCGCCACCATGCGGAAACGCTACACGCCATCATTCTTCAGACCCTTGCCCCTCTGCATAGCGAGCGCCGCCTCTGAAGCGGGCCGCCGTCGTGGCGGGGGCGGAGTTCTATAATCAAAACAGCTTCATCTGCATGCAAGGAAATTCACGGTGAGAATCGCCACCATCACTAACTGGGCTTACGGGATCACCGTTGGCCTGACGCTGGCTTCCGGGAGCGCTATGCTCATGGCCTCCAGCGCCGACCGCGTCGAACGCCAGGCGGTACAGCAGCGCCAGGTCTTTGATACCCTCTCCGACGAGGTGGAAAACGACGCCTGGGCGCTGTCTGACCTCGCCCGGCTGTACGTGATAAAGCCTTCACCGGAGACGCTTACGCAATATCAGCAGCTGCAGCAGACCGACAAGAGCATAGAGCAGCGGCTGGGCGGCCTGAAAGATAACGGCGCCAGCCGCGAGGAGCTGGCGCTGCTCCAGGATGGCCTGCGGATCGCCGATGAGCTACAGGATGAACAGCAGGCGGCCCTGGCGCATGTCGCTCGCGGCGATGCGCCAGCGGCCATCGCGGTGCTGTACGGCACCGCGTACGAGACTGAACTGGAGCGCATGCAGACGCAGATCGATCGCTTCCGCCAGATGCTTGAGCATCGCGCCGCCGTCGCTATCGACCAGGCCACCGAGCGCTCGCGGATCTGGCGTACGCTGTCGGAAATCATGGTCGGCCTGACCGCCCTGATGTTTTTGTTCGTCCTCGGCTTCATTCTCAAACGCCGGGTGCTCTACCCGGTGGTTCGCCTGAGCGACGTGGTCCAGCGTCTCGCCTCCCAGGATTATGCGGTGGAGACGCCGCACTTTACCCAGGTGGATGAGATTGGTGACATGGCTCAGGCGATCCGCATTTTTCGCGAGAACGGCCTGGCCCGTCAGCGGCTGGAGCAGCAGCGCGACGCCGACTGGGCGATCCGCGAGCTGCTGGCGCGTATGACTCAGCGGCTGCAGGGCTGTGAAACCATTGAGGATGTGATTAAGGTGGCGGAGCGGTTTGCGCCGAATATCGCCCCGACGATCCCCGGTAAACTGTATGTTCTGGATACCGACCCCTGGCAGATGCGCTGCGTAGCGCAGTGGCTGTCGCCCGCCGGTGAGACGACGCCCTTTTCTCCCGACGACTGCTGGGCGATACGGCGGGGACTCAGCCATCCGCCGGTGCAGGGCGAGCCCGATATCACCTGCTATCATTTGCCGGAGACGCACGCCGGCCAGTCGCTCTGCGTACCGCTCATCGCCCAGGGCGAAGCCATTGGCCTGCTGACTTTCCAGAACGTCACCGCCAGTGACGCTCCTTCCCGGGCCTATCTCGAGCTGATGGCGGAAGCGTTGGGCCTGGCGCTGGCCAATCAGCGTTTGCGCAGCGCCCTGCTGGAAAAAGCGCTGTTCGATTCCCTGACCGGCCTGCGTAACCGCCATCATCTTGACGAAGCGCTGCATTCGCAGATGGCGCTGGCGGTCCATACCCATACTCCGCTGAGCTGTCTGATGATCGACATCGATCATTTTAAAACCATCAATGATCGCTATGGCCATGAGGCTGGGGATCTGGTGATTAAGAGCGTTGCGACCATTGTGCAGCGCGCGGTGCGCGATATCGGCATGGCTTTCCGCTACGGGGGCGAGGAGTTTTTAGTGCTGCTCCCCGGGATTGACGAAGCCGGGGCGCACCAGTGCGCCAGCGAGATCTACACCCAGGTGCGCAATATGACGCTGCGCGATGGTCTGACCGAGATAGGCCAGGTGGATGTGTCGATTGGCATCGCCAGCTACCCGCAGCACACCCAAAGCGATAGTCTGCTGCGCGCGGCGGATGCCGCGCTGTACCGGGCGAAAGAGCTGGGCCGCTCAAGGATTGTCAGCTTTGGCCGCCTGAAGACCAGCTAACCGGGACTATCGCTCAGCGGTATTAAGCAGCGAGATAACTTTCCTTACCACCGCCGAACGAATATGGCGGTGGTAAACCATGCTCAGCTCACTCTCCGCCAGCCGATCCTGGAGATCGATATACACCACGTTATCAAGGCGTAAGGCCCGCGCCGAGAGCGGAACCAACGCCACTCCCACCCCGGCGGAGACCAGGCTAATCATCGAGGTAACGTCGTTAATCCGCTGCGCCACCTGCGGCGTAAAGCCCGCGACGCGACAGGCATCCATAAAAACCTGCTCCAGTCCGGTGCCCTGCGGATCGTCAAGCGAGATCCAGTTGTCAGTGCGCAATGAGGCCAGATTAAGCGCGCCCACGCCGGCCAGCGGATGCTGTTGATAGAGCGCCAGGCAGAGCTTTTCACGTACAAACGGCCTGACCACCAGCGCGTCCGGCGGCGAGGCCAGCGGCGCGCGGATGATGGCGATATCCAGACGCAGATCCAACAGCGCTTCGTAGAGCATTTGCACATCCCCCTGCACCAGCGACAGCTCAATCCCCGGCCAGTCGGCGCGCAGCCGGCGCAGGAGCCCCGGCAGTTTACTGTCGTACATCGCGCTGGAGACATACCCCAAATGCAGCCTCCCCTGCTCGCCCCGCGCGGTGCGCTGGGCGTCCAGCACCGCCTGATCGGCCATTTCCAGCGCCAGCCGCGTCTTGTGTAAAAAGGCCTCGCCCGCGGCGGTCAGAGTCAGACGGCGGTTAGCGCGGGAAAAGAGCACCACGCCCAGGCGCTG
Organism: Klebsiella sp. P1927; assembly: GCF_018204675.1. Taxonomy (NCBI): domain Bacteria; kingdom Pseudomonadati; phylum Pseudomonadota; class Gammaproteobacteria; order Enterobacterales; family Enterobacteriaceae; genus Klebsiella; species Klebsiella sp. P1927. The sequence continues at coordinate 2,972,306 of NZ_CP073377.1, forward strand.
CTCAAGCTGCTTAATCTGCTGACTGAGGGCGGGCTGGGCGATATGTAACCGCTCCGCCGCCCGGTGCATATGCAACTCTTCGGCAACGACCACAAAATGGCGTAACGCTCGCAAGGACATGGTCGGACTCCTCCCTACAAATTGATAAGAAAAAGCTTATCAATAAAGCATAAATGATGCAATTGATAACCATTAGCCTGCGAAGCATACTGTGCGCATCGATACGCTAAGGAGAACATCATGACCGCACCGATTCAGGATCTGCGCGACGCCATCGCGCTGCTGCAACAGCATGACAATCAGTATCTCGAAACCGATCATCCGGTTGACCCTAACGCCGAGCTGGCCGGTGTTTATCGCCATATCGGCGCGGGCGGCACCGTGAAGCGCCCCACTCGCATCGGGCCGGCGATGATGTTTAACAATATTAAGGGTTATCCACACTCGCGCATTCTGGTGGGTATGCACGCCAGCCGCCAGCGGGCCGCGCTGCTGCTGGGCTGCGAAGCCTCGCAGCTGGCCCTTGAAGTGGGTAAGGCGGTGAAAAAACCGGTCGCGCCGGTGGTCGTCCCGGCCAGCAGCGCCCCCTGCCAGGAACAGATCTTTCTGGCCGACGATCCGGATTTTGATTTGCGCACCCTGCTTCCGGCGCCCACCAACACCCCTATCGACGCCGGCCCCTTCTTCTGCCTGGGCCTGGCGCTGGCCAGCGATCCCGACGACGCCTCGCTGACCGACGTCACCATCCACCGCTTGTGCGTTCAGGGCCGGGATGAGCTGTCGATGTTTCTTGCCGCCGGCCGCCATATCGAAGTGTTTCGCCAGAAGGCCGAGGCCGCCGGCAAACCACTGCCGATAACCATCAATATGGGTCTCGATCCGGCCATCTATATTGGCGCCTGCTTCGAAGCCCCTACCACGCCGTTCGGCTATAACGAGCTGGGCGTCGCCGGCGCGCTGCGTCAACGTCCGGTGGAGCTGGTTCAGGGCGTCAGCGTCCCGGAGAAAGCCATCGCCCGCGCCGAGATCGTTATCGAAGGTGAGCTGTTGCCTGGCGTGCGCGTCAGAGAGGATCAGCACACCAATAGCGGCCACGCGATGCCGGAATTTCCTGGCTACTGCGGCGGCGCTAATCCGTCGCTGCCGGTAATCAAAGTCAAAGCAGTGACCATGCGAAACAATGCGATTCTGCAGACCCTGGTGGGACCGGGGGAAGAGCATACCACCCTCGCCGGCCTGCCAACGGAAGCCAGTATCTGGAATGCCGTCGAGGCCGCCATTCCGGGCTTTTTACAAAATGTCTACGCCCACACCGCGGGTGGCGGTAAGTTCCTCGGGATCCTGCAGGTGAAAAAACGTCAACCCGCCGATGAAGGCCGGCAGGGGCAGGCCGCGCTGCTGGCGCTGGCGACCTATTCCGAGCTAAAAAATATTATTCTGGTTGATGAAGATGTCGACATCTTTGACAGCGACGATATCCTGTGGGCGATGACCACCCGCATGCAGGGGGACGTCAGCATTACGACAATCCCCGGCATTCGCGGTCACCAGCTGGATCCGTCCCAGACGCCGGAATACAGCCCGTCGATCCGTGGAAATGGCATCAGCTGCAAGACCATTTTTGACTGCACGGTCCCCTGGGCGCTGAAATCGCACTTTGAGCGCGCGCCGTTTGCCGACGTCGATCCGCGCCCGTTTGCACCGGAGTATTTCGCCCGGCTGGAAAAAAACCAGGGTAGCGCAAAATAAGCAATAGCCGCCGGTAAACGGCGGCATTTTTCCATGCCGCGCGATCCTGAGCGGATGGCGCAGGCAGGATTAATTGATCGCAGCGGCGAGATCTTTTTTCACCAGCTCGCGCAGCTCAGAGGTCAGCTCCTGGCTTACGTCGAAATGGCGATCGGGGCGTTACGCATGGGGGTATTTACAGGGAATGATCCTTCATAAAAAAGAGAGGCGCTTATCACTGCGCTAATAAAGACTATCTGTAGCAAAGGGGGTATTTAAAACTGGATAATAAAAGAATAGCAGGTAACCGAAACCAGCCCCCGGTCGACCCTCAACCGCAAAGAAAAATATATTCTTCCTTCCAGTAGCGGCCCTGACCTATGATGTCCCCGGCAGAAGTGATTAACCGTTTTTGCTTTTCGGTTTCGATACCCTCAACGATCACATGGCCGGTCAGGGTATGAATAGACTGCAACAGACCGGGCAAAGCGGGGTCGTTTTCTTTATCCCAGAAGTAATCCTTATCCACTTTGACGCAATCGAAGCGGAATCTCTCCAGCAGCGGGAAGGAGGTTCGCCCGCGACCAAAATCATCCAGCCAGACCGGACAAAGCGCCGCCAGCGTGCTTAGCGCCGTCAGCTCGCGGCCGGCGATAAACTCATGAAAATTCTCATTTATCTCCAAAGCAATATGCTTACACGAGCGCAGAAAATCGCAGAGATAGCGGTCCGTCAGAATAAAATGGCTTAATAAATCATCGATATTGAGCGAGATCGGCTTATTATCGACCAGGGAAAAATCAAATACGGAAAGCAACTCGATTTGTCGGGTAAATAGTGCAAGCTTATCGCTTTCGGTAAGCGTGGAGAAAGAAAACGCGGGCGCTGAGGCGTTATTTCGTGCGGGTGCTATAATATCTTTAGTGAGCAATTCCCACGAGTGGCAGCTGCCATCATCGCTAATAGCGGGCTCCAGTACGAAGCGATAGGAGGTATTTTTCGCGTTTTCTTCAACCATTTAAAAAATACCAAAAATAAGAAAGGGTTAAAGCATGTCATATATTTCCCGCCAACAAAAATAGTTTAAAATGATCGATAAGAAACATTCGATAGCTAAAAACTATCAACATATAATTTATTGATCGGTAAAGTGAATTAATATAAATTAGCCACCGCTGTCGCATGCGTTTAGACAACAATTAAAATATTGTTTCAAACCAGCCAGTTACATGACGAGCCGCATCCAGTCGTAGCCACATTACGCTTTTCCCCGGCGGCAAAAAAAAGCGTGGTGTAATAAAAATCAAAAATACAAGCCGCCAGTTTTCGTCCTCTCGTATGCCAAAAGATGAATAATCTCTGGCCCAACGCAACCGCTTGCCGATAATAAAAACGCTGCCCCGGTCAACGAAACGTCATACTTTACCGCTACCTTGCTGGCAGAACAGGCGCAGCGGATAAAGGGCAGTGAAAAGAAAATACATGGTTCCACTGGCGCTAATGCTCCTCATGCTCATCGCCAGCGCATGGCTGGAACCGGCCCCGCGGCCTGTCGCCAGAGGGCTGTGCGTCTGGTTCGACGGGGCAATGGTCAACTGTCTGCAGAGGCAACGGCTGGGCGAAAGGTTGCCGACTCACTCGCTGGCCAGGCGGTAAACGGGCACTCGTCGGGTGGTATTGAACAAATTGTCGCTGACCTCCACCTCCGTCGTGACAATCGCCATACCGGACCGGCGCAACTGCGCGATGTCCGCCGCCACTCGCTGACTGCCGAACCAGAACAGGGCGTCGAGAGCGGTGACCGGCAGGCCGGCGTTCAGCGCCTGGCGGAGCCGCTCCCGGGCCGGCTTTATCTCCCGGGCAATCTGCTGGTACGGGGCCGCCGTCAGCCCCGTTGCATCGACGCGACGAATGCGGTTTGCCAGGCGGTAATGAAAGGCTTCCGGGACAGCCTGTAAATCCTGTTTCAAACTATAGACGCAGCCGTAACGTTTGCCGTTGAAAACGGCGGCTTTACGGCTAAGCTGCAACGTCTCGCGAACATCGGCGATTAGCTGCGGCGCGCGCACCAGCAGCAGGCGAAAAGGCAGCTCGAAGCTGGTGACATAGTCGACGTTCAGTAACGCAATGCGCAGGCGCTCCTCTGCCCCGGCCCGCAGCTGACGACACTCCAGGTATACTTCGCGCCACTGCTCCCGGAGCCGTGGCGTCTCACCGGCTTCGGTAAACTGGTATTTTTCAATATCGTAATCAATTCTCCCGGCCACCGCGCATTCCTTTCTGAATCAGTCCGCGGGTTATATTATCATCCTCCGACGCCGTCCCCTATGCCCAACGCCGCTGTCGTTGTCGATTATTTACGATAAAGATAACGGGTGATGATCACATCAAGAACAAACAGCAGGAAGATAACGCTGCTTAACCATAATAAGCCTGCGAATAAATCAAGTAATTGCATCGTTGTTCCCTCGCCGTTGGCCCTAAAAAAGACGCTCCATCACCATAAAGTAGTTAACAACCACCTTAACAGCCACAGAATAAAATTATTTAGCACGATGCCATCCCGAGCCCGGACAGATTCATTTTATTGTCATTAATTTGTCATCAAAAAATGTCTATCATCAACCGGCGCCGCAGGGTCGTCTCTGCCGTCATGGTATGGCGGACAACGCGTCGCCACGCGGTTTAACAACACGGAATAACCTCGCCCTACCTCATTCTTACTGTCATTGCATAATTTTATATCAGGCACGTTTGTCATCCTGCTGAATAATCCGTAAAAGCGCCGTAAGCAATAAAACCCCTGCAGATTGGTTTACCATGGAGAAATAAGATGCCTAGCGAAAAAGCCCGCAGCCTTGACCATTTCTATGAATTACTGGCGACAGGACAACACCCGAAGATTGAGCTCGATTTTGATGTCGCCGCGGACGATTTTTTTAAAATCGCCACCGAGTTTGGCGATATTGGCGCGAGGATCACCCGGGTTAACGAACGATTTATTATTAAGATCAAGCCACCGAAGGCATAAACACCCGGCCCGAGTCGTTGCAGCAGATCACCGGTTTGTGCGCATCCCTCTCGGTCATCCCTGACCGGACGGCGCGACGCGCCGGCAAATCCTCACCTGCCGGCGCGAATCAGGCTCAGTGATAGCCCTCGCTGCCGGAGACTTTGCCGCGAAAGACGTAGTAGCTCCAGGCGGTATACATCAGGATCACCGGGATAATGAGCAGCGCGCCCGGCAGCATAAATACCTGGCTGGACGGCGGCGCAGCGGCATCCCACAGAGAGATATGCGGTGGGATAATGTTCGGCCAGACGCTGATCCCCAGCCCGCTGAAGCCGAGGAAAATCAGGCCCAGCGTCAGGATAAATGGGCGGGCATGGCTGGCGGGGCGCGCGCTCAGGCGCCAGATCCACAGGCTCAGAGCCAACACCAGAATCGGCACCGGCACGAACCAGAAGAAATTGGGCAGCGTAAACCAGCGTTCCGCCACGTAGCGCCAGCCCAACGGCGTCCAGACGCTGACCACCGCGATCACCGCCATCAGCGCCAGCAGTACCTTGCGGGTCAGCTCGCGCATCCGCTGCTGCAGCGCGCCTTCGCTTTTCATAATCAACCACGTGGTGCCCAGCAGCAGATAGGCCACCACCAGCCCCAGACCGCAGAACAGATTGAAAGGGGTAAGCCAGTCCAGCGTCGAACCGGCGAAGCGGCGGTCAGCCACCGCAAAGCCGTTGATAAACGCGCCGACGACAATCCCCTGGCTGAAGGTCGCCAACAGCGAGCCGCCGGCAAAGGCATAGTCCCAGAAGATGCGATGCGAGGGAACCGCTTTAAAACGAAATTCAAAGGCCACGCCGCGAAAAATCAGGCCGATGAGCATCGCCGTCAGCGGGATAACCAGCGCATCGGTGATCACCGCATAGGCCAGCGGAAAGGCGCCGAACAGCCCTGCCCCGCCGAGCACCAGCCAGGTTTCGTTACCATCCCAGACGGGGGCGACGCTGTTGACCATCACATCGCGCTCTTCGCCATCATGCACCACGCTGAACAGCATCCCAATACCTAAATCGAAACCATCCATCACGATATACATCAGCGTGGCGAAGACAATGATGACAAACCAAATCACCGAGATATCGATGCTCATGATGCGTTCTCCTCATCACGCACCGGCTCAGCCGCTGAGAGCGGACGCGCCGGGGTGCCTGCGGTTTGCGAGGTCAGCTCCGTCACCGGCTGCGGCCCTTTTTTGATAAGCCGGAAAATGTAGTAATACCCCACGCCAAACACGGCGCAGTAAACCACGATAAATACCAGCAGGCTGATGGCCATCTGCAGGGTGCTGTGCAACGACACCGCATCCCGCGTGCGCAACAACCCGTATATCACCCACGGCTGGCGGCCCATCTCGGTGGTCACCCACCCGGCGACCAGGGCAATAAGACCGGCGGGCCCCATACAGAGCGCAAACCACTGGAAGGGACGCGAGTGGTACAGCCGCCGCCGATAGCGCAGCCAGGCGCTGCAGATCCCTAAGGCGATCATCAACACGCCCATCCCGACCATGATGCGAAACGACCAGAAGACGGCGGGCGAATAGGGTCGGTCCTCTTTCGGGAAGTCTTTCAGGGCCGGCACCTGCTTATGCAGGCTGTGGGTAAGGATCAGGCTACCGAGAGCGGGGATCTCCAGACCATAGCGGGTCCGCTCCTGCTCCATGTCCGGCAGGCCAAACAGCAGCAGCGGCGTGGCCTCGCCGGGGCGATTTTCCCAGTGCCCTTCGATGGCCGCGATCTTCGCCGGCTGATGCTCAAGGGTGTTAAGACCATGCATATCCCCCACCACCGCCTGGATCGGCGCCACCAGCAGCGCCATCCACATCGCCATCGACAGCATTTTGCGGATGGCCGGCGAGTCGTTGCCGCGCAGAAGATGCCACGCGGCAGAGGCCCCGACGAACATGGCGCTGCTGAGAAACGCGGCTATCGCCATATGGAACAAGCGATACGGAAAAGAGGGGTTAAAGATAATCGCCAGCCAGTCCTGCGGGATGAGATGGCCATTTTCGATGATAAAACCCTGCGGCGTCTGCATCCAGCTATTGGAGGCAAGGATCCAGAAGGTAGAAACCAACGTGCCAAGCGCCACCATGCAGGTGGTAATAAAATGCAGCGCTGGCGGCACTTTATTCCAGCCAAACAGCATCACCCCGAGGAATCCCGCTTCAAGGAAGAAGGCGGTCAGCACTTCGTACAGCAGCAGCGGGCCGGTAATACTGCCAGCGAACTGGGAAAATCCGCTCCAGTTGGTGCCGAACTGATAGGACATGACTAATCCGGAGACTACGCCCATGCCAAAATTGACGGCAAAGATTTTCAGCCAGAAATTGTAGAGTGAACGCCAGACATTATCCCGGGTTCGCAGCCACATCCCCTCAAGCACCACAAGGTAGCTGGCAAGGCCGATGGTGATGGCCGGAAAGAGGATATGGAAGGATACGGTAAAGGCGAATTGCAATCGGGCCAGATGAAACGCGTCGAATTCAAACATATTCCACACCCATCATTGTGAATCGCCCCGGCCGCAGCCGGGGCTCATGCGAACATCACTTAGCTGATGATGAAGTGTTTTGCTTCCCGGCGCCGAGTTCGGCGCCGGTCAAAGGATCGCCCTGCGGGTCAGACTGCGTTCGCTTCAGCATCGCTTTGCACAGCGCTTCCTGCTCTGGCGTCAGGCCGACAGAAGCACTGCCATCTCCGCCATCTACGGCCGGCTGTGGATCCTTGACATAATCGAAGTGTTTGTCACTGTTCCAGCTGCCGCGTACTTCTCCACCTTCAGACATATTGTAGTAGGTGTTAGCGTACTCGCTAATGGGCGGCAGTTTGCCCGGTGGATAGTTGTTGCGAATCGACTGCAGGGCCTTCTCAAAAGAGAGCTGATGCGCCGCTTCGCGGGTCATCAGGAAGGCCAGCGCGTCTTTCACGCCAGGATCGTCGGTCACGTTGATCAGGCGTTCATAGACGATCTTCGCCCTCGCCTCCGCCGCGACATTCGACCGCAGGTCGGCGGTGGGTTCGCCGATAGTATCAATGTAGGCCGCCGTCCACGGCACGCCCGCCGAGTTGGTCAGCGGGGTACCGCCGCCGTACAGCAGGGATGTAATATGGCTGTCATTGCCGTTGGCGGTGAGCGAACGATAGAGTTCCGCCTCGCTCTCGGTGCCCTCCGCCAGGGCTCCTTTGGCGCCTTTATTCAGCATGCCGACCAAAGTGCCAATGATCTCCAGATGGCTCAACTCCTCTGTCGCGATATCCATCAGCATATCTTTGCGGCCGGGATCGTCATCGCTTAATCCCTGGGTGAAATAACGACACGCGGCGGCCAGCTCGCCCTGAGGGCCGCCAAACTGTTCGAGCAGTAAATTCGCGAGCCCCGGATTCGGTTCAGCAACGCGTACGGTATACTGCAGTTGTTTCACATGACGAAACATAGGCCTGCCTCCTGGGTTATTTTTTCGCTTCTACGCCGTCAGCATCTGAACGCAGGAGAAACTGCTCCGTGGTCTGAGGAATATGTTTAATCAGCCAGTCGGCCATTTCCCGCTCTTCCGCCAGGATGGCTTCAATGGCTGGGATGGAGGCGGTATCGCCCGCTTTTTCAGCGGCCGCCAGCAGAGAGGTATAGCAGGCGATTTCAAACTGCTCGAAAACGTACCCGCTGATCGAGCCTTTGACGATTTCATCGGAAGGAAACATCCCGCCGATGGACTGGCCGAGAGCCGCCATTTTACTCATCGAATCTTTAATCACCGAGCGCGAAATCTCATTGCGGTCGAGGATCTCTTCCAGCACGGTAATTTGCCGTTTGGTCTCGTTAACATGCTGTTCGATTCTGGCACGGAGATCCGGATAATTATCGATACGGCCAGCCATTGATTCCAGCATGGACTCTGCCTGTTTTTCCATGGCATGCGCATCTCGTAGCCAGTCATGGTAATGTTCAACGTGATTCATCGTGATTTCCTCGTGTCAGGGAGAGTTTATTTTTCCGCTTTCATATTAATATTACCTACCGCCAGATCGGTTAATTTCACATCGGTTTGTTTTTCTTCTTCCAGGGTTTCGGCAAGCAGTTTGGCTGCTTTTTTATAGCCCAACTGCTCTGCCAGGGTGACCAGAGTACCGTAACTGGCAATTTCGTAATGCTCGACCTTTTGCGCAGCGGCAATTAATGCAGCATCACGTACCTCATTTTTTTCCGTGCTCTCAACGACTTCATTAGCTTCTTCGATTAATCCTTCCATGGCCACGCATTTCATGCGTTTGATTTTCAGGTTGGATTCCTGTTCAATAATCTGGTCGATACGTTCGATCTGGCCCTGGGTTTCTTCAAGATGAGCATTGAACGCCGCGCTGAGTTTTTCACTGGACGCCGCTCTGGCTAGTTTAGCCAGCCCGCGGGTTAATTGTTTCTCTGCGCTGTAGGTATCTGAGAGCAGGTGAATAAATACATCTTCAATGCTTTTCATATTCATAGAAATACCTTCTGGAGTCAGAAAATAACTGCGAGTCTGTGACAGACTCGCAGGAGATACTTTCACTTCAGGGTGCAAGGAAAAGGATAATCAGGAATTATCGGACTTGCGGCCACCGCCGTGGCTATTCTGTCCGCCTTTTTTACCCGCTTCGGACGCACGCTGCGGATCATTTTTAAAGTTCCCGCCGCTGTGCTGACCACCTTTACGACCTGCTTCAGAAGCTTTTTCACGGTCTTCAGCAAAATTACCGGAACCACCACGATGCTCTGCCATATTTCACCTCATGTATATCGGTTATGTCAGTACGATACGAAAATATTCCGTATCACTCGTCGTTCGATATTTAAATCTAGCGGATAATGCTGGTTAGTCAAATTATTATTCCGTTTTTTCGACACCTTTTAGCAGTAATTCGGAATAATTCTACAAGACACCTCAAAAATAACCAGACGGCACCTTGCCGCTAACTCACTGTGTTCAGGGAAATAATGTATGCAGATCACCTCTGCGGCAAATAATTATCTATACCGGAGGATTACTACCGTTGGGTTATATAACGAAGCGGCAGCATTGCCCTTTGCCAGACGGAAATTCAGAATTTTTCCTGGTTTTACGGATAAAAAAAGCCGCTGGGGAAGCGGCTAGCAAACAAAATGGAGCGAATATCATGCCCGATTAATACTGGCACACATAAGGGCAATAGGCAAATAACTCGAACAGACCAGCCGGGAAATAAGCGAAGCGTGGAATATATTCAGCTCCTGGAATATCACGCAGTTCCATTATTAGTACTCTACGCTTTATTTTTTACGATGATTTATCGGTGACGATAGCAGCCGTTCACCAGGCCGAAGAACCGCATGCTGTCAACCTTTCTCTCGAGGAGAATATTCTATGAAAGCACTCACTTATCACGGCCCGCATCATGTCAGCGTCGACACCATGCCTGACCCGGCTCTTGAGGCAGCGGACGATATTATTCTGCGCGTCACCGCGACAGCGATTTGCGGTTCCGATCTGCATCTGTACCGCGGAAAGATCCCCGGCACGCACCATGGTGATATTTTCGGCCATGAATTTATGGGGGAAGTGGTGGAAGCCGGTTCCGAGGTCACCGCGGTCCGCAAAGGCGACCGGGTGGTTATCCCGTTTGTCATCGCCTGCGGAGACTGCTTCTTTTGTCGCTTGCAGCAGTATGCCGCCTGCGAAAGCACCAATAGCGGCCAGGGCGCGACGCTCAATCGAAAAGGCATTTCGCCACCGGCGGCGCTGTTTGGCTATAGCGATTTGTACGGCGGGATCCCGGGCGGCCAGGCGGAATATGTACGGGTCCCCAAAGCCAATACCGGACCGTTTAAAGTGCCAGACACCTTACCCGATGAAAAGGTGCTGTTTCTGTCAGATATTCTGCCCACCGCCTGGCAGGCGGTTAAAAACGCCGAGGTCAAACCCGGCAGTAGCGTGGCTATTTTTGGCGCCGGCCCGGTAGGCCTGCTCTGCGCCTCCTGCGCCAGGCTCAATGGCGCAGAACAGATATTTATCATCGATCATAACGATTACCGACTCGATTTCGCGCAACAACGCTATGGCGCGATCCCGATAAACTTTGACCACCATGACGATCCTGCGCAGTGGATTATCGATAACACGCCGGGCCATCGCGGCGTCGACGCGGTGATCGACGCCGTGGGCTTCGAGGCGAAAGGTAGCCTTACGGAAACCGTCCTCAGCACCCTGAAAATCGAGGGGAGCAGCGGAAAAGCCCTGCGCCAGTGCATCGCCGCCGTGCGCCGCGGCGGCATCGTCAGCGTACCCGGGGTTTACGCCGGTTTCATCCACGGCTTTATGTTTGGCGATGCCTTTGATAAAGGACTGACCTTCAGGATGGGACAAACCCACGTCCACGCCTGGTTGCCGGATCTGCTGGCGCTTATTGAGCAAGGGCTGCTTACCCCGGAGGAGATTGTCACTCACCATATGCCGCTGGAGGAGGCCGCGCGCGGCTATCAGATCTTTGAGAAACGTGAAGAGGCGTGCCGCAAAGTGATCCTCGTACCGGGAATGCAGCCCGGGAAAGCGACCCTCTGAGAAGGCGATTACCGCGCAAGGAAATTCTCGGCGGACCGATCGCGGCATGATATAAACATAGCGTGCTTTGGCCCGCCGTCGCTGATATAGCCGTTCACCAGAGGAGAAGTTGATGCTCGAGTTACGTCCGAATTGCGAATGCTGTGATAAAGATCTGCCGCCAGACTCACCCGAGGCGTTTATCTGTTCGTTCGAGTGCACCTTTTGCCGGGACTGCATGACGACGCGACTGAACGGACATTGCCCGAACTGCGGCGGCGAACTGGTGCGGCGCCCTGTGCGTCCCGAAGAGGCGCTGCGGCGCCACCCCGCCTCCACCCTGCGCCGCCATGCACAGTAGGCGAGACGCAGGTCTCCCGGCTAAGGCCCGAGGAGAGCACGGAGCCTGAAGGCGTGACCGGTGGCAGACAACGTGCTCTTTCGATTATCGCCCGGCGGCGCTTCGCTAGTCCGGGCGAGCGTTTCCGGGTTCATATTCTGCATGTCAGTAAAACGACTTTCCCGCCCGTACTGCCCGTCGGCGATCGCTTTCATCGATAGCCGCAGCCCTCAGGGTTTATCCCCCCACATCGCGATTTCACTAAAACTCAGCCAGCCCTGTGCGCTCAGGCTGCCGTATCGCATGGCTGGCGTTCTTTTTTATTCACCATCGCAATAACGCTGGAAGCATTTCCGTTGCAATCGTTGATCTCCTGCCAGGCATATTTCGCTGCACACCGAAGCTTCCTGCTCTGGCCGTCAGTAGACTGCCGGGAAATTCACCATGGAGCAGACTTATGATTGCGGTACTTTTTGAGGCCGACGCCTTACCACAAGCACAGGAAAGATATCTTCAGCTGGCGGCCGGGCTGACGCCTTTGCTTTCAGACACGCCGGGGTTTATTGCCATTGAGCGCTTTCAGAGCCTGAGTACGCCCGGCAAAATCCTCTCGCTATCCTGGTGGGAAGATGAAGCCTCGGTGGCCAACTGGCAGCAAAATGAGCGGCATCTGGCTGCCCAGCGCGAAGGCAAAGCATCGATTTTTTCATATTACAGAATACGCGTAGCCCGCGTGTTCCGGGATTACGCATCGGATCGGGGAGCACAGTCAGATGTATGACATTCACGTGATTCTCAGCAACTCGCCGGGCTCGCTTGGCGCAATGGGTATGGCGCTGGGTAACAACGGCGTGGGGCTCGAAGGCGGCGGCGTATTCACCACGCCTGATGCCGGACATGCGCATTTTCTGGTGGAAGACGGTGAGACAGCCCGCAGGGTGCTGACCGAGGCCGGCTTTACGGTCAGCAATGTATGCCGTCCTCTGATACGAAAGTTACCTCAGGAACGTCCTGGGGAACTGGGAGACATCGCAGACACCCTGGCCCATAATGGTATTAATATTCTGGTACAGTACAGCGACCACCGTAACCGGCTCATTCTCCTTACCGATGATGACGCCCGGGCAGCGGAAGTGACCAAAAAATGGGCCATACTTTCTGAATGAATCTCCTGAAACCGCAGCAAGACAGTGAGCCAGAGGAGGCGCTGGAAACCGCTATGGCGATGGTGGCCTCAGCCCTCTCTGACTCGTCAAGGGTCAGTATTCTCTGCGCGCTGATGGACGGGCGCGCATGGACGGCAACCGAACTCAGTACGGTCGCCGAGGTGTCCGCCTCCACCACCAGCGGCCATCTTGCCCGGCTGCTCAGCAACGGACTGGTGGTGTGTCTCGCGCAGGGGCGCCACCGCTATTACCGCCTGGCGGGCTCGCATATTGCCGGGCTGCTGGAAAACCTGATGGGCGTCTCTATGCAAGCGCATAAGACGCTTCTCCCCAGCACGCCGGTTAATCTTCGCTACGCCCGGACCTGCTACGATCATCTGGCGGGCGAGCTGGCGGTCAATATTTATGAATTTATGCTGAGGGAAAAATGGCTGGCGGCAGATGGCCTGGCCCTGACGTCAGCCGGTAAAACCCAGCTTGAACGCCTTGGCGCAGTGTTTAACGCCCGCCCACGGCGTAAGCCTTGCTGCCCCTGTCTCGACTGGAGCGAAAGACGTTTTCATCTGGGCGGCGACGCCGGCTCGGCGCTAATGACGCTGTTCCTGCAAAAAGGATGGATAACGCGCGCGCCGGGATATCGGGAAGTACAAGTGACGGATAGCGGCAGAGCGGCGCTGTCCCGGCTGTTTAATCTGAAAGTGCGCGGATAGCCTGAGTTTAGGCTACAGCACATTTTCGCCGAACGGCCCCGGTTTAAGCCGGTCGGGCCATCAGTATGACGCCTGGCGTGCAATCCGTTTTCATGCGAGCTCTTACGGCAAATGGATCTCTCCCTGTCATGAGGTATATAGCTTTGTTGAACGTTGCGCTGCGGGACATTCGCCATCGCCTAATGCTTCAAGCGTCCGGCAGAATAATTGCCTGAAGGCGAAAAAAAACGAGAGCCCATCGGCTCCCGCTTTTACTTAATCCACTAACGGGATTACATATTCGCGATAATCGCGTCGCCAAACTCGCTACATTTCAGCAGTTTAGCGCCTTCCATCAGACGTTCGAAGTCATAGGTCACGGTCTTGGCGGCGATAGCGCCTTCCATGCCTTTGACGATCAGGTCTGCGGCTTCGAACCACTGCATGTGGCGCAGCAGTAGTTCTCTGCATTGCTCTTAATACTTTGATTTTTAAAAAAAATATGTTTCTGAACACTTATCTAGAACCATTTTTATGTTAATTCTAACATGCTGATTACATGATAAATTATCCGAGTTTTGATAACCTATTTTCTCTCAATCAGTACTCTTTTGTTTGAACCTGCTTGTTCAAATCACGCACTTGTTTTGTTAACTCCTGCACCGTAAGAACAAGATCCGCGATGATGGCCGTATGGTCTACGTTAAGGATATTGATCTTCTCGCCATCAATTTCTACATCGCCGCTTTGAAAGGTGTAAATCGGGTCAACTTTTTCAGCTTGTTGAGCAATAAATCCACGCCTACGGCGTGTTTCGCCTTTCATGTTGAACTCACATACCCCCAGCGCGTTAATACGCCTGGAGGCCCCTTCCTGGGATTCCGTAAAATCCTTTTTCAGCCGCACGTCTGAGCCAGTGGTCATAACATCGCCTTTAGGGGTGGAGATTGTCCCTCCGGTGTAAAAGAGCCAAGCATCTTTTTGGCCGAAACCGTCCATATACAGTACCACTCGGTGGTTGTACCCAACGTATTCTTCAAGGTAGAAACCACCCCACGCTCCAGCCGTGTCGCCGTTTCCTCCACGCCCTGACATGCGGGACCGGACTTTGCCACCGGAAATCAACGCGCCAATGGCAGGGGAACCGAAGTCGGTCTGCTGGGACACACAGTCATAGCGACACTGCATCCAGCTGCCGATGTCGGCCGCTTGCCCCACCCGCAGGTCTCTGTCTACCCGTAGATGGCTTCCCTGAACACTAAGTTGATCTGCGGCTGTAGTGATGAGGCGTGCGGTGTAGTCGTTAGCACTTTTGTTATGGTGAAAGTCAATGTATGGCGTGTTCATCGACAGCTCAATCGCCTGGGTATACAGCAACCCCTTCGTCGTGTTGTCGATGTCGCCGCCGGCAATCAGCGCGCCAGGTAGTGTCGTTCGGTTGTTGGCATCAATAACGAGGATGTCATCAAAGGTGTCTGCCGGTGATACAGTGGTCGCTCTTGAACGCTGAACCCTAAACGGTGTTCCCGAGCCAACGGCAATTGTCCCGCCTTGCCCCTGTTTTTTGAGCAGAGCCAGATCTGAGTTCTTACCGAGTATAAAACCGGCATTATCGCTGGTTATAACCTGCGAGCCGTCGAGTTTGTTTCCTCCGGTGAGTTTTGCCAGCGCGTTAAGATCCGAGGCCTTCGCCATCCCGGCTATCGCCGGCACGGTCACCTGCTTTCCTGTGATCGGGTCAGTCAGGGTGATATTGCCGCTGCCGGTCAGGGCCATCGACCAGCCCTCCACTACACTACGCCAGAATGCAAACGCGCTGGCCAGCTGGTTAGCAAACGACGAGGTGCTGGCGGTTTCAGCGGTAATAATGCCGTAACTGGCACCGGAAAATGCGGTGGTGATATTCCGGGTCAGCGTCAGTTGCGTGTCGCTGTCCACGGATTTGATCGCATACAGGTCAGCACTACCGCTGCGGTAGACCACTAGAATCGACCCGGGCAGTATCCCCAGCGCCTCCTGTGACCATTTTGTTGTCGCACCTGTCACCCGTGCCTGCGACGCGGCACCCGTGACGGTACCGACTTCATACATCGCCATAATAAAGTTCCTCCTGGATGGTTTTCCCTGGAAAAAGAAAAGGCCCCTTGCGGGGCCATATATTGTTATCAGGTTGATGAACCGCGAATTACGTTGTTATTGCGCGCGGCGAAGGCGTCGAATCTTGAGAGGATGGTTAATACCATCTGTCCGTTACGGTCCAGGTAACAGCCATATCGCAGAACAGCGTCGCCAGTACCGGCAGGGACGACAAATGACATGTTGTCTACGTTCATTGACTCTTGCGCCGTTAACAGGCGTGTTGCTCCACCTGTTTCATACATAAGCTCAATGCCTAGCTCCATACTGCCGCCACCAGACGTAGCGCCTGTGCCACGAAGAAGCATTGCATACGACAGATAGCCAGGATTCAGTCCGCCGTCAGCCCCTGGCGCGTAGGACATCCCCGCTCTGAGTTTCGCGCCGCCGTCGATAGTGATGCTATCCGTCTGGAGGAGTCCACCGCGAATATTGATCACCTGGTCGAAATTCTGCCGCCGGAACCGGGCCAGCTCAAACCACTGCCATGTAGCCTTCGGCACCTTGCGCGTGCGGTGCTGAGCGATGTTGATCGCAAATGACCCGATGTCGCCCTCGATGTGGTTCGCATATACCGTACCCTGGAACCAGCCGTCAGTCGCATAAACCGCACCGCGAACGATCACGTTGTTGAACTGCGAAGAGCCATCCTTGGCGATACGCCAGCCGCGTGACCCGTCAACAAAGTCATTCGAGCGGATCTCGTTGCCGATCTTCGCGTTCGTGATGGAACCGTCCGCGATTTTGGTTGAGGTCAGGGAACTGTTTTTGATACGTGCCGTATCGATATACAGCTCATTGCCTTCGGCAACCATCACCGGAACAGCCGTCGCATTATTACGGTTAAACAGCGAGAAGCGGTCAGCGTAGAGGATCATGTCGCTCGTTTCACCATTGCTGCCCAGCGTAATCCCCGCGCCAACATTCTTCCCGTTAACCGTCTCAACCTTCATCGACCACAGCGAACTCACCGTACCATTCACATCCGCCACGGTTTTGGCGGTGTTCTGAACGGAAGCGCTGAGATCCCCGACACTGGATGTCAGGGTCGTCTGCTGCGTTGCCAGCGCCTCCAGTGCCGTTGCATGCGTCTGCTGGGTACTGGTGATACTGGCCACCGATTTAATCGTGTTGTCCAGCGTCGTCTGGTTTTTGATGTTGGCGGCCGCCTGCGCGTCAATCTGCGACTGAAGCGAGGTATTCAGGCTGGCCTGTGTGCTCTGGCTGTCGCTTAGCGTCTTCGCCATGTTATCGACGCGGGAGTTGGCATTATCCACTTTCGTGGCCAGTGCCGTCTGCTGCTGCGCCTGGGCGGTGATTTTCCCTTCAGCATCCGTTACGCGAGCCGTCAGACCGCTCACGGCACTCGCCGTCGCGTCAGAGGCATCCTGTGCAGCTTTCGCATCGGTAACATCCGTGATAACCAGATCGTCGATATACAGCGAATAACCGGGGGTGCCGCTGCCGGAGGCGCCACGGGTAGAGATCCAGACCACTGCGCGTGTTCTCCCACCCCCGTTGTTACTGGCAATACCCGTAAATTTCACCCACTTATCACGCGCACCAAGAGCGGCTTCGCTGACAGTGACCGCCGACTGCCAGGAGTTTTGACCGGCAGCATTCAGTGAGTTAATGCCGACCAGCGTTGTCCACCCGGAGGATGGCGCCTGATCCGCCGGCATCATAGCCCAGAACTCAAACCGGAACTTCGCATCCTCACGGACTGACTGCCAGCTCCCAAGCTGTTTATCGCTGTTGCCGTTATTGTTCGCTCCTCGACTCACCTGCAGGCTCTTATTGCCGGTGAATTTCTGAGACGCCACCACAACGGCTGTGCCGTTCCCGCCCAGCACCTGGCCATCGCTGTAGCTTTCAAACGTACCGTCAACCCACGGATTAGCTCCCTGAGTGCGGATGGTATTGATGGTGCTGGTCAGCGACGTGATGCTCTGCGACTGGCTGGTGATGGTGTTTTCCACCTGGCTTACGCGACCGGTCAGTGAACTCACCGCGGACGTGTCAGCCTTTTTACCCAGCTCAGTATTCATCGTGGTCAGGCTGTTCTGCAGACTGGTGAGCTGCTGCGACTGCGAATCCAGTTTACCCTCGGCAGACGTCATCCGGGTGGTCAACCCGGTGACAGCGCTTTGCTCGGCCTTCTTACTGACCGCCGCATTCGTGACGGCCAGATCGCCGCTGAGTTTCGTCAGCTGCTGCGCCTGGGTGGTGATAGCCCCTTCAGCAGCGGTGACGCGGGTATTCATCTGAGAAATGGCCCCGGCATTAGCTGCGATATCCTTTTCATCCGTAACATCGAGGACATGGAAATCATCGAAATACATTGCCCCCGCGCTGAGGAAGGTCGTCAGCTGGAAACTGGCCGTCGTGGTCTTCGTGGCTTTCCAGTCAAACGTTACCAGTTGCCAGCCAGAACTAAACGGTCCGTAGTTTGAGCCGACCAGCAGGCCAGTGCTGTCGGCCACACGAAACTTCGTGTTACCCGCATCTTTAATCGTGGTTCCCGGGTCCTGCTTCGCCCATACCCCCATGCGGTAGGTACGACCCTGCGTGATACTGATTTCCTGCCCGACCAGGTTCGACTGGCCGGCGGACATTTTCAGCGCCTTGTTACCCGAATGCGGAACCTGTAAATCGGCCACCGTCGCGGTACTGCTCCAGCCGGTAAAGCCCGCCGCGCCGCGCTCAAAACTGCCGTTGACAATGAGGTTGCCCGGCATTTTCCCGCTGGCGTCAATATCCGCTGCCGTCTGGCTCAGGCTGTTACTAAGTTGCGTTAGAGAATCCCCTTGCGCACTGAGTGTTTTGCCCTGCTCAGTGACCTGGTTCTGCAGGGTGTTCATCGCGCTTGCGTCCGCTTTTTTGTTCACATTCGCATTCGTCGTGGCCAGATCGCTGCTGAGTTTTGTCAGCGCGCTGTTGGCTGCCGCGATGTCATTCCCCTGCTGCGTCACCGTGCCCTGCAGCTGCGTCACCGCTGTCGTGTCAGCCTTTTTACTCACCGTATCGTTTGTCGACCGGAGGCTGTTCTCCAGCGAGGTGGTCCGCGTGCCGATGCTGCTGAGCGTATCGCCCTGCTGGCTAACCGTGGTGGTCAGTGAATCCACCGCTTTTGCGGTCGCATCTGCGGTTTTCTGCGCACTGTTCGCCGCCGTCACGTTACGCATATGCCAGTCGGCAGCGTACCAGACAGTGCCGAACGGGCTGCTCTGATTAACCTGCAGGAACGGTCGCAGGAAGTTCGTGTCTGCCGGCACAGTAAAGCGCCAGGTGGCTCGTTTCCACGCGGTGGTGGTCTTGGTGTTTCCCCCGGACGCTCTCGCCCCAATACCACCAGTAGCAGTGGTGGCCCGACCGATGTAGAAATTAAAGTCAGCGCTGCCGGTACCACACGCTACCAGAGCAGACATTTCGTAAACGTCGCCCGGCGTCACAGCGATGTTGTTGATTTTTGGCACATGGTCTCGCCCGGCCAGCCGGACGGCATACCTGAACGGGCAGTCAGCCGGCACACCTGCAGCAGTGGTCTCCACCACGTCATAACCCATGCGGTCATACGCCGGATCAAATGACGGGTTTGGGATGTAATCATCCCCGGCAGCATTCCCGGCGTTCACCGCCGCCGTCAGGCTGACGATGTTGCTGTTGGCTGCCGTGAGGCCTGCCTCGGTTTTCTCCACCCGGCCAGTCAGCGCGTTAAGCGCCGTCTGATCCGCTTTGGTGTTGACCTTATCGGTGGTGCTGCTCAAATCGCCCTGCAGCTTCGTGATAGCCTGCCCCTGGGAGGTGATTTTGCCTTCCGCACTGGTGACCCGGCTGGTGAGATCACTCACCGACTGCGCGCTGGCCTTTTGTGCCACGTTGTTGTTGGTGGTGTTCAGGCTGTTCTGCAGATTCGTGATGCTCTGAGACTGCGCGGTCAGTTGCCCCTCGGCATTCGTCACCCGACTGGTGAGGCTGTTAATGGCCGATGTGTTCGCGGTAATACCGCTGGCCGCATCATCCGGACTCGGTGACCAGTCAGTCATCACGGTCCCGGTTTCCAGCTGAGGGCGACAGAGCCAGACTTCTTTGTCGGCAGACGTCGCGCTTTCCAGACGCGCGGCAATCAGCCGTTTGGTGCCACTGGTGGCAGGAATAACCCATTTCACCCAGTAACGCGCCCATGCGGTGGTCAGTTTCGTGACCGCCTTGCCGTCACCGGCCCCGCCTTTAACCCCCTGGCTGGTTTCCGTGGTGGTAGTGTTCGACGGGTTATAAAAATAACTCGCCATTTCCTGTCCGTTATAGGCACCTTTCGCATAGAAGCTGAATACAAATTCAGTACGCCCGGTAACATCCAGCGTCTGTTCATCCAGCTGGATATAACCGGATGCACCTTTCGCCAGCCGGGTGTAGGCCACGCGGTCGCCCAGATACGTCTCTGTGGCGTGGCGGCTGCTCCATCCCTCCAGTGTGTCCGCATTGCGGATAAGGTTGGTCCCGCCAACGGCCAGGGAGGAAAAGTTGTTTTCCAGGTTCGTCAGCGCGCTGCTTTGCGTGGTCAGATCCCTGCCATGCTGTTCAACGGTGTTCTGCAGGCTCTGCAGCGCCGTTGCATCAGCCTTCTTCGCCACATTGCTGTTAGTCGTGTTCAGGCTGTTCTGCAGGTTGGTCAGGCTGTCTCCCTGCGATTTCAGGCTGCCTTCGGTAGCCGTCACGCGGGTCGTCAGATTCGTCAGCGCGCTGGCATCGGCCTTGCCGCTGATATCCTTACCAAGTTGCGTCACATCCGACTGCAGCTTCGTGATCGCGCTGCCCTGAGACGTAATATTCTTCCCGTTCTGCGTGACTGACGCGGACAGACTGGAAAGCGCCTGCGCATTCGCATCGGCGGCATCGAGCGCCGCTTTCGCATCGGTCACGTCAGTGATGATCAGATCATCAATCAGGAAGGCGTCACCCAGGCGAACTTTTGGTGTATTCGGGATGGAGATCCTCACCATTGCCTGTTTCAGTGCGGTTCGGTTGTTGGTCAGATAGCCACTGACCTTTGTCCAGTTGTCCACCGACAACTCGGAGACTTTCACGTTCAGGCCAGGCCACGACCAGCCATTGGCAGAATCCTGGAAGGAAAATCCTAGCACCATATAAACGGTCGGATCGGCGGTCGAGCCAGCCGGCAACTTAACCCACGCCTCCACGTAATAGACCGCATTATCGCGAACCTGCATACCAGAAAAGATATGGGTATCGTTATTATCCGTCGCGTTCGGGTTGTACTCCGTACTGCGCGTAACACGCAGGCTTTTGGTCCCGCTGTGCGCAGCTTCACTGGTGATAACAGCGCGGGCATTACTGAGAACATCGCCGACGGCATAGGATTCAAAACTGCCGTCCGGCAGTACATTGGCTCCCCGTGTTGCCTGTTGCTTCAGCGATGTATTCAGCCTGGTCAGGCTGTCGGCCTGGCTACGGATATCCTTTTCAGTCTGGGTAACCCGGTTGGTCAGTGAACTGACCGCCGACGCATCAGCCTTCTTCGCCACATCGCCTTTGACCCCTTCCAGCGCGTTATTCAGCGCCGTGATGGATTGCCCCTGTGATGTCAGGGTGTTCCCCTGGTTCGTCACCGTCCCGGTCAGAGACGAAACAGCATCGCTGGTCGCCTTGATGTTGGTTTCATCGGTGATATCAAAAACCCGGACGGAATCGAGCCAGATTTCACCGTTTGTCGGATGAGAATAAAGTTTGAAGTTCTGCCCGTCCGCGCCGGCAGCCGTCAATCCGGTTTCCCAGGTGATGGTTTGCCAGTCAGTGGTCAGCGTGACCGTTTTATCCTCATACGTACTGTCCGTCTGGCCGATTTTGTTCTGGCGACGGATCAGCAGACTCATCGCGCCGGAAACACCTTTGGCCTTCACCACCACGCGGTACTTGCGCTGGCCATTCAGCGGCACCGGCTTGTTGTTGTTGGAGAAGATCCCCGGACTGGTGTTAGTCGTCCGGTTCAGCCGGACCCCCGCTTTCCCGTCCCCGAAATCGCCAAAAGTCACACCGGCTGGATACTGAATATCCCAGGCAGTGCTGCCCTGTAGAAAATCAAAGTTCGGGATCAGGTTGTCGCCAGCGTTGCGGGTGGCCGTCAGCACATTCGCCAGATTTGTCAGCTGCTGGCTCTGTGTGGTCAGTTTCCCTTCCGCCTCTGTCACCCGGTTATCGACCGAAGTCAGTGCCGTTGCATCGGCCTTCTTCGACACATTGCTGTTGGTCGTGTTCAGGCTGTTCTGCAGGTTCGTCAGCTGCTGGCTTTGCGAGGTGATAGCCCCTTCCGCTGTGCTGACCCGGCTCGTCAGTCCGGTAACGGCGCCGGCGGTGGCATCGATGTCCACCCGGTCGGTAACGTCAGTGACGTAAAAATCATCGAAGTAGCGGCTGCCATTAATCAGATAGTTGCTCAGCGTCACCGGCAGGCTGGCTGTCTCCGTCGCTTTCCAGCGACCGGAAACCAGGGTCCAGTTTGTCCCCACCGTGCCGCTGTTGTACGGACGCTCAAAGACCGGCTGGCCGGCAGAGTTACCGATCCGCAACTTGTTGTTCCCCGCGCCATTATCCGTCGTCGCTCCGGGTTCCTTGACCCACACCCCGATTTCATAGGTTCGCCCCTGAACAAACGGGATGTATTGCCCCGGAGACACGCTCCCCGGATCAACCTTCAGCGCCCGCGTCCCGCTGTGAGGAGCGGAAACCTCCACCACACTGGTCGCGGTTGACCGCCCGGTATAACCATCCAGCCCGCGTTCAAATGAGGGATTCACGACCAGGTTACCCGGTATCTGACCGCTGGCATCGATATCTGCCGCAACTTGCGAGAGACTGTTCGACAGATTCGTCAGCGAATTGCTCTGGCTCTCCAGCGTTTTACCCTGCTGCGTCACTTTCGTGTCGAGCGTGGCCAGCGCAGTCGCATCGGCTTTCTGCGCCAGCGCTTTATCGGTATTCGCCAGATTTCCGGTCAGTTTCGTGATGGCGCTGTTCGCAGCAGTCAGATCGTTGCCCAGCTGTGTGACGGTATTGGTCAAATCCTGCACCGCTGTCGCATCAGCCTTTTTGGCCACTGCGGCATTGGTGGTGGCCAGCCCGTTTTCCAGCTGGGTTGTCCGGTTGCCGGTCGAGGTCAGCAGATTACCCTGTTGCGTCACGGTGGTGGTCAGCGAGTCAACCGCCGCCGCCGTGGCATCCGCAGTATCCTGAACCTTTTGCGCCGCTGTCACATTTCGCATATGCCAGTCCGTAACGAACCATACGGTGCCATACGGGCTGTTCTGCGAGATCTGCAGGAACGGGCGGATATAACCCCTGTCTACCATCGCCTGCGTGACCTTGAAGCGCCAGGTGGTTCTCTGCCAGGTCGCGGAAGGTGATTTTCCGCCCCCCGCCATGAGTGGCGCACCGGTGCTCGTATCTGGCCGAACGGCGGTGCCAACATACAGATTAAAATTCGCCGTGCCGGCGCCGCAGGCAACCAGTGCGCTGATCTCAATCACATCGTTAAGCGTGGCCGGGAACGCGGCAAAGTTAGGATGGTGATCCCGGCTGGCAATTCTGGCCGCATAACCATACGGGCAGCCAGGAGGGACCTCCTCAGCCGTCGTGGATACGACGCTAAACCCCATCTGGTCGTAAGCCGGGTCAAATGTCGGGTTGGGAATTAAATCTCCGCCTGATGCGTTTCCGGCCCGTACAGCGGATTTCAGCGAGGTAATGTTGGCGTTAGCAGCCGTCAGCCCGGATTCCGTCTTCTCCACTCGTCCGGTTAGCGAGTTCATCGCCGTCTGATCCGCTTTGCTGGCCACGTTCGCGTCTGTCTGCGTCAGCGCATTCCGGAGTTGGGTGATGCTCTGCGAATTGCTGACCACCTCGTTGCCAATCTGGCTGACATTCGAGCTGAGCACGCCGGCTGCGTTTGCCAGCGCGGAAACCCCGAGACCGGAGTACATCTCGGCAACCTTGTCTGACAGCTTCAGGCCCAGGTTGATATACGCCTGGCCGGTCCACTGATTCACCAGAAACTCAACGGTGTTCCAGCCGGCTTTCAGTTCAAAACTGACGGTATTCCAGCTGGCGTTACCCCAGGCGACCTGAACCCCATTCACAAATATGGCGCCGGTATCATCAAAAACCCTGGCGCCGGGCGCCAGTGTGATGGTGGTATCTGCGGCCACTTTCACCTGGCAGGAATACAGCGCGATCAGATAGCTGCCGGCGGACGTAAAGTCCAGTTTGGCCGCGTCGGCCACCTCATCCACTACCGTTGGTGCCACAGCGCGAACATCGCTGAATGACGGGACTGTCCCGGCGTTAGCCAGCTGCACCGGATAGAGTCGACGGGACCAGCGATTCGGCTGGCCATTGACCAGTTGATTCGACAGGCTGGTGATGCTGTCAGTATTGCTGCGAATATCCCGTCCGTTTTGCTCTACCTGCTGCGTTAAGGCAGTGACCGCAGCCGCTTCGGCTTTCTTCGCCAGCGCGGCATTTGTCATGCCCAAATCGCTCGTCAGTTTCGTGATGGACTGACCCTGGCTGGTTATCCTGTCGCCATGCTGGGTAACAACAGACTGCAGCCCGCTCAGCGCCTCATTAGTACCAGCCAGGCCCGTTTCCGTCTGGCCAACCCGGTTAGTGAGCGATGTTAACGCGGCGCCCTGCGATGTCAGCGTGGCGCCCTGTTGCTCAACTTTCTGCGTCAGGGACGTCAGCGCGGCTGCATCGGCTTTTTTCCCGAGGCTGGTTTCCAGGCCACCGATACGGCTCGCCTGCGCGCTCTGCTCTGTCGTCAGAGAACTCAGTTCACCAGAAACAGCAGCTTTGTTGTCGTTAAACTGCGTCTGCAGGGACTCTCTGGCCTTAACTTCCGCCGAGATGGCGGTAACGCGTGCGGTTTTTTCCTGGTACAGCAGCCCGGAGGTGACTTTCTCCAGATCGCTCCCATCATAGGAGCCACGCATCTGCGCCGCCAACGTGCTGCGTGCCTGCGCTTCGGCAGTCAGCGCGTTACTCAGCGTACTGCGCACATCCTGCAAAGCCGCCGTACTGGCGCCGGGTGCTGGCCGGCCAACGGCGATCCAGTCGAATTCGATAAAGTTGCTGGCATCCTGCTGGTTCGTCAGGTCCAGGCGAATACGATCAATGTTCCCTGTCCACGGAATATCACGCACCGTCAGGGTTGCCACCCCATCGGCATATTCCGGCTCAGCAACAATGTATCGCTTCGTGTTATTGAAGTTTTCGCCGGCAGACACCCAGCGGATCTCACCCGCCCAGACTGGTTTGCCGGTTTTACGAAAGCGCAGCATGATGAAACGGTACGCCGCACCATCGACAGCCAGCCCGCCTGGAGAGGTAATGTACGGATCGGTGGCGCTGTCCGCCGGGCGTAACCAGCCATCCTGTGACACACCCGGTACGCCGGCGCTGCCGGTCCAGCCCTCGGTCGTCTGATTGTTGAAATGCCAGATAACCTGCGAATCGAACTGGATATTAGCGCCGGCAGCGAGGCTGGACATTTCCCGCGCCAGATTTTCATCGGCGGTCTTCATCACCTGAGTCAGGCTCTCGATACTCGCCTCAATCCCCTGCGTTGCCGCCAGCAGTTCATCAGCGGCCTGTGACGCCTTCGCGTTAACATCGGCGATACGATCCGCGGTCTCCTGCTTCACCGCATTGGTCAGCGTGGTGTTGACCTGAGACAGCGACTGCTTCAGGCCATTTTCGGCAGTCTTTATCTGCGCATTCAATGCGGCATCGCCGTCGGCCAGCGTTTTGCTGACCCTGGCAATCTCCAGGTCGATGGTGGCGTTGATTTCCGCAGCCGTATCGGTGACTGACTGTCTTACCTGGGTGATGCTGTCGGTCAGCGACTTGTTCACAGTTGCGATCTGCTTGTTCGCATCTGCGACGGCGGATTTTGCCTCCTGAACGCCTTTGTTTGCCTGAGCCAGACCAGAATCGAGAGCCTCATTGACCGAGGTAATCTCATCCGTGATGGTTTTATTCACGGCGGAGATCTTCCCGTCAACATCAGCCGTGATGCTTTTCGCCGATGCATCAATATCCTGGCTGACCTGCTTCGCCTGGTCTTCGGCTTCCTTACGCAGAGCTTCAGCGGTCTGCTCCAGTTCCTGCTGCGTATTGCGGATACCTTCCTGTGTTTCGCTAATGGTGCGCTGCGTTTCCTCCCAGGCAGCCGTATCCTTGATCGCGTCGGTCAGGTTTTCGTAGTAGTCATCAAAGTTATCGCTGGCCATCCCCTGGACCCAGCCGGTCCACGGGCTTTCATTGCCAAGACGATCCACAAGGCGCACCCGATACCAGAATTCTGCACCCATACTGAGGCCCATCTGCTGATAGCTTTTCCCCGGATAGGCCACGTCTGATAACGGCATCGGCGCACTGCCGTCCTGATTTTTACTGTACTGTAGTTCCGTGCGCAGCGTATCCCCGGAGCCGGTCGGGAACTCCCAGCTAACCTGGACCCCATGAACCAGAGAACGGGTTGCCAGCGCCAGCGGTGCCAGCGGCTCGCCGACCTTGCCGGTCAGGGTTTTCTCTTCGGAATACGCCCAGCCGCTCGAGATCTCCGCCGCATTTATCGCGCGGACGCGAACCAGATAACGACCGGCATAAATGCCGCTGACCTCAAACGAGGTGGTCGAGTTGCGCGGCACATTAATCCAGTTCCCGTCGTTACGGCGCCACTGTGCCTCGTAGGCAATAGCGCCGCTGACAGCTGACCAGTTAACCTGCATCGTTTCGACGCTGATCCCCTGATTCACGACCGAGCGGGATGTGATGACAATATCGTCAGGAGGTGACTGGTTGCCCGCCGGCAATACGCTAACCGGGCGCTGGTCGATAATAGCGCCGGTATCGATGCGGGCGAATTTATCCGGGTCATGTGCCACGCCGGTGATCGTGAGGGTGGCATCGCTGTTCTCTTTTACCCCTGTAACCCGGTACTGCTGCAGGAAGAGGTCATCGGATTCAACGGCCCAGACGCATTCCCGTTCTGGTGTCTCACTGTACGCCGTTGTGACCGTAATCTGCCGGCGTCCGTTAACAGCCTGAATAGTCCGGCTCTGTGAGATCCCGGATGGCAGGTTTAGCTGGAGGCGGTCGCCAGGTTTGGCATCCACATCACGATCCAGAGTAATCACCCGGCCATTCACCGCGCTGATTCGCCCGCCGTTGACCCGTCCGGCCAGCAACTCATCCGCTAGGGCAATGATATAACCGGGTTGAGGAATGCGACCGTCCAGCCCCACATCAATTTCGACCATGCGGTCCTTATTGTTGGTCAGTATGCCCCACAGCCCCTTACGGTGGGCTTCGCTCTGGCGCGTACAGCCAATCGCCGTCATTTCGAGCTGGTTAAAACTGTAGCGGGAAACCAGTTCCGGGATAAATGCCGGCTCCATTGCATCAGCATAAGCATTATCCGGATCAGACCAGGAAACCAGGGCGTTGGTGTACCGAACCTGGCTGCTGCTGCTCGAATAACGGGGTTTGCCGATAATATTGGCGCGCGTATAGGTAAAATCGACATCACGCGGCATATCAGCCTGCACAACAATCTGCTCACCGTTCCAGCAGGTCATGCCCCGGAAAATGGCGGCAAAGTCTCGCAGCACGGTGTAAGCATCGTTGCGTTCCTGGACATAGACGTTACAGGTATAGCGCGGCTCCATGCCGTCACCACCGCGCCCGTCAGGAACCAGCTGATCGCAGTACTGTGCAATCTGGTACAACGTCCATTTCGAAATATTGGCGCTGCTCAGACGATTACCGAGACCAAAACGGTCAGCTATAACAATGTCGTAATAGATCCAGGCCGGGTTATCCGTCCAGGCCCATTTAAACCCGCCGGTCCAGACGCCGGTATATTCGCGGGTTTCCGGATTGTAGTTATCCGGCACACGAATCACGCGCCCACGCGGCTCACAGGAAATTTGCGGAATGGAGCCATTAAACTGGCTGGAGTCGAACTCGATATAAAGCAGCGCGGTGTTGGGATAACGCAGCTTCGCGTCAATCACTTCGGTATAGCTCTGCAGCGTCATCACGTCGCCAACTTTGACACTGTTTGCATCCGGAGAGATTTTACGCAGGCGTAGCGTCCAGGTACTGCCGGCCTGGGGCAGATCAATACGATGGCTCCGCTCATAACCGGAGGTGGTTTTACCCGTGACAGCGGTTTCCAGCACCGTTTGCCAGGCGCCGCCGTCGGTCTGCAGGTCAATCGCATACTTGACGGTATTGCCCACCACGTCGCCGTCATCTTCCTGTTTCATCAGGGACGGCCATTTCAGGCGGACACGAACGGCAGAAAGCTGGGTATTAGTAAAGGTATGGGTCCAGGCTGTCTTGCTGGAAACTTCCGTTCCCACACTGATTTCATTTTCAGTGCCGGGAATACCCTGAATATAAGTCTGAGCCTGCGTGCCGGGTCGAAATTCCCAGGACACGCCACTGAAGTTTTGCGAACCATCAGCATTTTCAAGCGGGGTGCCATCAAGATAAATATCTTTACCGGTTAAACCACCTGCAAATTCACCCTCACCTAATGCGAGCAGAATTTTGGCTTTCGCAACGGACTGTAAATCATCCGGCTGTTCCGTCGGTGTACGCTGCTTTGAGCCGCCACCCTTGCGCCCTTTAATTATGTTATTTGCCATATTACGCCCATAAAAAAAGCCACCGCAAGGTGGCCTGAATTGGATGGTTTACTGAATAAAACTTATTGCTGGTCTTCTACGTAAATACCGGCAGATATAATGGCTCCGCCAATTCGTCGTTTGCCATAAAGCAAAGGGACCGGGTATCCCTGAGAGGCAGTATTCGTCACGCCCCCAAAGGCGTAGGACGCTTTATTGTCAGCGGATTCTTTTCGGGCCAGGCCTGCTGGCTGTGGGGAGAGCATCTGAACAACGCCGCCGAGCATCATAGCAGCCCCCATTTTATAACCAAATGCTGACACGGGGTTGCCAGGAACAAAGTAAGAGCCGACAGCAGAGGCAACAATAATAACTGCTCCAAGAATTGTTTGAAGCAGTCCCGCCTTTTTACTACCAATTAAAACAGGAACAATTCGGATGACTTCACCACCAACAGGAAATCCTAAATCATCCTTACCGATATTTTTCTTTCCTTTGAAAACAGCAAAGGTCAATCCTTTTTCTTTGCTGTTATTCATGAAATGTTCAAATCCAGGGATGGTGGTAGCCAGCGCTATGCCTGCTTCTTGGACTGTTGAAATCAACCGATGATGAATCTTCCCGAAAGTTTTGCCAAGAATTCCAGAAAGCTCAATTCTTGTCATTATTTCCTGCATAATAGCTCCAGTTGGTGGGAAACTAGTTAATTAATAGTGGTTGGCCTTATATCCAAATCGCCATTAGCATCCGTAAAAACTCTTGCTGTTTTTTTCTCTCCAGCTTTAATATTGAAAAATCGTTCTTGCCTCTCTCGGTTTAAACTGCAAAGTCCTTTCCCTTCAAGATTAGCACCGACAGCCCACTCTCCTTCTGATAAATAAAATGTCGCTTTTTCTTTCGGATCCAGTTTCGCTACTCGCTCACCATTCAAATAAACTGTTGCATAGCATCCTGCCCCCACGAATCCTGAATCACGAACGATTGTCAGGCTACCGTTATTACCATCGTTTTCTTGATATTTAAAAACATGCTCTTTTGAGGCGGAAATAGCTTGGCTGGGAGGTACAACTCTTGTCGAACAACCTGTTACTGTGACAATTGCCAATGCTAGAGCTATTTTTTTCATTTCAGTGTCCCTTGGATTTATAGTTAAAATTCCACAAGAGATTAACACAGAGAATGGTATCGGATGATTTTCATTGTCCTTTCCATCCAGTATCCACCATACGGCACGCGCTTGCTGAGATGGCCATACAGGTGATGCAGCAGCATATTCCCTTCCAGCAGAATCCCGGCGTGGTTCCACTTATCCGCCTGCACCTGCATGATCACCATGTCACCCGGTTGCGGTGGACCATCAAACTCACGGAACCCGCATTCATACCAGCAGTCCTGATAAAAATTGTCCGGATACTCCTTTTCCCACCACGGATAATCAACGCGGTAATCGTGCAGCTCGATGCCGTGGGTTTGCCGAAAATAGCTCATCACCAGGCCCCAGCAATCGTAGTGGCCCAGCACGAATGGTCGCTCGAGGAGCGGCAACTCACCACGCGGGTGGATGGTACGGAGATCGCCTTCTGGCCAGCTGATAATATGCCAGGGAAGAAGGGTCGCGTCGCATTGTGCTTTATCCAGTTCGCTTGGCTGGGTGGTGGCATCAGGATGGCTGTGAACAATACCGGTGATCGTTCCCCATTCCTCAACCTCCGCATAATCCTCCGGCGCCAGCACAAAATTATCTTTCGACTCTGTGGCCAGGTTCCGGCAGGGGAAATAACGCTCCGCTCGCCCCCTCTGGGCGACGAGGCCGCAGGCCTCGCGCGGATATTCTGCGGCCGCATGTTCCTCGATGGCCTTAATCGTTTTCTGACGCATATCAGCTCCTGATTAATGAGGTGCCGGGGAACCCGCCAAACGGCAGTTCGCTATTCTCACCATGACGTAATTTGCAGGCCGTGAGCGTTCCGTTGCAGACATCCTGCGACGGGTCATCAACTGGCTGATTGTTCCTGTCAAAATATCGGGTGCCGGCATAGTCGCACCCGTTACCACTGCGGTACTGATTGCGGATACACCAGGTACAAATCGCATGCAGCTGGCGAGTGGGGATCATCATCCCCTGCAGGGCAAACGGGCTGGAGAGAGTAAATTCCACCTTCTCATCGTCTTCATAATGCTTTACGTCAATGAAGAAAAGGCGCCGTTTCTCCTGCGTCGGATCAGCTGAGGCATTCCCGTCCGGAAAGTTCTTCGCATCGAGATACTGTTTTTGCGTGTCGTGGATGACAACCCGCGCCAGAGCCAGATCGTCGTAATGAAGACAGAGCGCGGATATCTTTCCGTCGATGTTCCCTACCCGCAGCGTTGGCTGCGCGTCGCTGCCAGTGGTGGATGACTCGATCCCTTCGATTTCACATGGCCAGGCTTTATACTCCCGCCCCTGCCACCAGATGCTTTTCGCCGGCAGCTTATCCAGGTCGCCGCCAGCGGAGAGGATTTCGGCTGCAGTATGGGGAACGTTATAGCCGTGGAAATACAAAACCTCATCCAGGCCAAACGCCTGGCCATCGATCTCCAGGAGACGAACCTCATCGCCTGGCTCTAACTTCTGATAATTCGCGTTAAGGCTCATGGTTTAAATGCCTGAATAAAAGTGGCTGAAAGTGAGTAATTTCCGCCGCCCAGCGGCACCGGTTTATATTGTTCGCAGCGGTAAAGCCCCACCTCTTCCAGAGGCGGGGTCCACTGAAACGCGCGGGTGCCGGCATGACGGTCGAGGAACTGCTTAATCGGGCGGATATAGTCCTCCGTACCGACAAAACTCAGCTCCCAGTCCTGTGATCGGGTGTTAATACCATCACCGCATACCTGCGCATACCCGTCACCGAACTGTGCCTTCCGGACACGAAAGTTAACGGTCTGCTGGGGATTAACCCGCGGACTCCAGGTGAATATCTCAATAGCCATCAACGTTGCCCTTTAACTGCATTCCAGACCATCCCGCCAGGGCGCATATCCTGCGCCATCAGCTCCCTGTATTTTTTCTCCACAAACGAGCCGATCTGCTGGCCAAACTGCTCAAAACCAGACGGCGCCTGCGTTGAGGTGTTTCCGCCTTCAATCGTGATATAGACTTTTGGCCCTTCCGACGCGCCGGCGTTCTGACCACCACCGACAGCGCGTACACCCAGCGAACCATCGCCGGCACGCGTCAGCGGCATGATGGCCTCCGGCCCGGCCTCGCCAAATACGCCGGCCCCTTTTGCGAAAGCGAAGAACTGCGGAGAGTCGTAGACCTGGTTGCTGTATGCGCTCAGCGACGGTGAGTCGTAAACGCCGCCTTTGGCGTTGAACTGGAAGTTACTGGCGGCATTCTGGATCGCCGTCCCCGAGCCTGCGCCCGCAGCGCCCGTGACAACGCTGGTCCCGACGCCCACCACGCCCATAATGGTTTGCATGACAGAACTGGTGACCAGCGCCTGAGCGGCCATATCAACGAGGTTTTTTATGATCGACTGCGTGAGCGAGGAAAACAGGTCAGCCATGTTCTCCTTAAAGCTTCTCGTCCGCGTCAGCATGCTCGTCAGGAAGTTACTTGAGCGCTCATGGGCCGTTTCAAATAACCCGACGGCCAGGCTCTGGAATTCTCCCTGTGATCGGTATAACTCCAGTGACGTCTGATACTGCGCATCGGCGGATTCTTTCGTCGCCTTCTGCATCAGCATTTCGTACTGTTCTTTGCTGATCGCGCTGCCCTGGTAGTACGCCTGCAGCAATGCCTGCCGCTGAGCAAGCTGATTGCGCAGCGAGACCAGTGGATCAACTTCGCCGGCGATATCCAGTGCCGGCGCAGCGATTTCATCGGCATGCGCCTGCAGCAGCTCTTTCGCGGTATCTCTGGCCAGCGTTATTCGTGCGGCCTGGTACTCTTTTTCATCAAGAAGGCGGGCTTTGAAAAGCTCAGCCAGGTCCCGGCTGGCTTCCCGCTCTTTTCGCAGAGTTTCCTGGGCGGGGGAATATTGCGCAGCCAGATCCAGTCGCTGTTTCTGGTAGTTCTCTGCATTCATTAACAGCGCGCGCTGCAGGTCAGCATCACTGGCGCCATTTTTCTTCGCCGCTTCCTGCAGCTCCCTGTTGCTGTCCTTTTCCTGCAGGTTAATTCTGGCCAGGCTGGACGCATGGGCTTCTTCAATTTGCTGCCTCAGCGTTTTGAACTGGTCGACCTGGGACTTACTGCCTTTCCCCGTGCCGGTACCGCCATCGCCGCCCCAGGGATTTCCATCTCCGGTCTCTTTGGGGGGCGTGCTTAACGCTCCTTTCAGATCGTCCGTAAGGGAGGTTATTTTTCCCGACAAACCCAGCTGAGCCAGTGTTTTTGCATCACTGACACGCTTAATGTTTTCCTCGGTTTTGCGGAGTCCCTCGTTAACGCTATCGAGATCCGCCCGCGCCCGCGTCTGGTCTTTTGTCACCCCTTCCAGCTGGCCGAAGGGGTCAAACCCTTTCAGGCTGTCGATACGACTGTCGGCATCCTGAATCTCTTTTATCAGCTGGTTACGCTGCACGACCTGGTTTTCGTACTTATCCTCCAGGTCGAACTGCTTCACATTTAACTGGTTAAGCGAGAGGCGCATCAGCGCTTCACTGGTTTCCACTACGGCATCTTTTAAATCAATGGCCGATTGCCGGGCTTCTTTTGCCTGTTGATGGAAATATAGTAATGCAGATCCAGCCAGCGTCGCCGCGCCAACCGGACCACCAACAAAAGCCAGGGCGCCTCTTGCCAGGCCCACCGCAACGGAGGCCGCACGGGCTGATATCGACAATTGCCGGTTTGCCGCCGCCAGTTTCAGTTTCGCCTGGCTGGCCAGGTTCGTTTGCTCAGTTTCCTGCCGGATAAGCCGGGTAAACTCATCCTGGTAACTGATATTCATCCCGTACTGTTTAGCCGTCCGCTCCATCTGCCGGTAGTGGCCAAACTCAGCGTCGTTCTGTTTCAGGATGGCAGTTGTCGAATCCAGCGTTTTGCGGGCGATCTCCGCATCAGCCTGCGCCCGCGCTTTTACCGCCGCCTGGCTTTCCCGCCAGGCCGCGATATTCTCCCGCAGCCCTGCAGTCAGTTTCGTGGATAACACGGGGATCAGGCTGTAAAGCGCCACGCTGGAGACGGTGTTGAAATTGTCTGCCAGGCTGTTCAGTGCCTCCGTGGCAACCTGAATCCCGCTGCGGAGTGGCCCGTTACTGCTCTGGCCGATCTTAATGACCATCCCCTCAAACGCACTGCTCAGCCCCAGCAAATCGCCGTTCAGGTTGTTAACCCTGATGGATGCCTGCTCATGCGCCGTTTTGGTACCGGTCAGGGAAGCGGTCAGCTCATCAAGCTTTGAACGGTTCTGGACCAGGATAGACGCCGCATTCAGGTTCTCCACGCCAAACAGTTTTACGGCCTGGGCCGTGGAGAGATTTTTCCCGGAAAGAGTGGTCAGCGCCTGGCTGAGACCAACCACGGACGGCTTGAGGCTCTTGTCTGTGCCCTTTTCCAGGTTCAGGATGACGTTACGCAGCGCCGTGCCGGCTTCACCGCCTTTAATTTCACGCTCTGCCAGCACCTGAATCGCGGCATTCAGCTGCTCAAAACCAACGCCGGCCTGTGCGGCTGCGACGCCACCATTTTTAATGGCAGCCGCCGTATCAACAATCTCCGACGACCCGTACTTCGCGCCGGCGGCCAGCACGTTGATATAACGATCCGCTTCCTGCGCGCTCGCCCCGTACTGGTTTAAGGAGAGCGCCAGCGTTCTGGTCGCATCGGGCAGCGTTGTGCCGGCGGCCTGCGCCAGGATAAGCGCGCTGTTCGTAGCCTTCTGCAGTCCATCGGACGTTTTTAAAAGCTCCGGTTTAGCCGACGCCATCAGCTTTAACGCTTCGGCGGCCTGGCTGGCGCTGTACTCTGTCGTGCGCCCCATTTCCTGCGCAGCCAGATCCAGCGCTTTCATTTCAGCTGCAGTCGCACCGGTGATGGCCTGCAGGTCTGATAATGCCTGTCCATATTGTCTGGACGTGGTGACGATCGTGCCGATGGAAAGGCCGGCTCCTGCCAGCCCCGCCAGCCGGCTGGCCATCCCGGATATCGACAGACCGACCTTCTTATAGGCGTCCTCCGTCTTTTTCGCGTCCGCCTGGGCATTACGGTTAAACCGTCGTGACTGGTTCTCCGCATCGCCATACGCTCCCAGCAGCTGGGATTTAAAACTGGCTGCGTTCAGGTGCAGCCCGACCGCTAAAGATGCGACGTCTGCCATTACATTAACGCCCTCATGACTGCCGCGCATTCATCATCGACCCGGGATGGCGCAGGTGTGGTTTCGGTAGGTGGCGCGTTTTCATCGCCAGGACGGCGGAAAATGCCCTGTTTCAGGAAGTAGGCTCGCCAGTGGTACAGCGTGTTTGCCGGCAATGCGGCAATTTTGGATGGGTCAGGCTCGCCCCAGCGGTCGGCCAGCCAGAAGATAAGCTCCAGCCAGGGCGAGTCACTCAGTTTTTTTCCGCTTCCTCCAGCTTGCCGATTGCGTGTTGCTTCACTTTTTCCACTGCGGCCAGCAGTTCGGGGTTTTCATGGGCCTTCAGCAGTTCGGCTGCCGTGGGTTTAAACTCATCCGGAATGGCCGTTCCATCCGGCTGAACCAGTGCATCGATGACGATCTGGATGACTTGCTCCGATGCCTCGCGCGCTGCGCCAGCTTTTGCGGTTTCAGCCATTTTCTCTTCGTAGCTGATGAGGTAATCCCCGGTCAGGCGGCGGATGAATACGGTGGCGCCAAATAACTCGGTTTTAATGACGGTTGGCTCCGATTTAAGCAACGCGGATTTCAGCGTGGACAGGTAATCTTTATCTTTCACAGGTAGTCCTTAAAAATAAAAAGCCACCCGAAGGTGGCTGTTTAAAGGTTAAGTTAATCAGGCACCGCCGGAGACAGCGACGGTTCCCCAGGCGATCTTGTTCTGTTTACCCTGAACAGTGATCTGGATGACCTCATTCGCCGGAGCGGCGATTTCATTCATCTGCCACCCGGACAGCGCCAGGAGCATCGTCGCTGTTCGCTTGTTGGGTAATTCGACGTATAACTGGATGGTCTTGCGGGCCTCTGCTGCGTTCAGCAGCGCGGCAAAATCGGTATTGCCCGGATCATCAATGAAGCCCAGCGACTTTTCAGGCCCGTCAGGCAGATCGCTGATGGACTGTTTCTGCTTATCCAGTAACGTGGTGCAGTCGACAAAGCCCCCCGTCTGCCCCATTGCACCCAGCGCTTTACAGTTAATCAGCGGTTTCAGCGCTGACGTGGCAGCGCCAGGCTCTCCGTATTTCACAATGGTGCCCGCCGGCAACATCGCATATTCAGGCGAAGTTTTATCAGCCATGTTTCTCTCTCTTTTTATACGGCAGCGGATGCTACCTGTTTTCAATGCCGTTTCGGATTTCCACGGTTAACACGCGCAAAACGGTCTGGAGGTTGTAATCCAGGGCGGGTCGGATAAAGGGGTCTGCAACCTGTTTAACCGTGCCAAACTCCTGCGCCAGCGCCTTCATATGGTGCTGCTTGCTGGGGCCGACACGGAGCGTTACAACCGCGTTCCCTTTACCCTTGCGGGTGGAAGAGCGGATTTTGATTGAGTCCCGCATGTGCAGCCCGGCAGACGTTTCGTCAAAGCCGGCATGCTGCTTCATATCTTCCTCGACGACCTTTAGCGCTTCGCGCCCGGCATCCCGCAATACCTTCGTCGCCACTTTTTCGCCCAGGGCCATTAACTGCCGCTCCAGCTCATCCAGCCCTTTAACTTCCATTCGGATCACGAGGAGTCCTCCACGTAGTGAATGATGAAATCGCGGGTCAGGCGATACTGAATGCGACGATTCGTCAGCTGGTTTTTATCCTGATGGATGCCGCCTCGTTCCACATACTGAACCGGAATACCCTCCAGCTGGCCATGAACGACGGACTTCAGTTCCGTCCAGATTTTTTTATCCAGCTGCAGCAGTGAGGTGTAATCATCGAGACGGTACAGATTCACCTGGATACGGGCAGATACGATCCCCGTTCGCAACATTCCCGAGACCATTTCCGGGTCAGAGATACGCTGAAAGGTCGCTCCTTCCTGGACCGTGTCCGGCAGTAAAAGCGGATACGCATTCATGCCGGTGATGCGCTCCAGCGCACCCTTAATCGCCAGCTCTATCATGCCGCCCGTCAGCCTCCCCCGTGATAATGATCCGGTCCGTTTTGCGGTCGATATTCCGGACGGTATAAACCAGATTTTTCGTCGTGATTTTCCAGTCAATATCAACCAGCACACCCGGATAGACCGTAAACAGGCAGGTTTCCACCACCTGCTGCTGATCCAGCGTGCGGACTTTCCGCCCCGATACCAGCTCCCGTTTCGCCCACGCTTTTCCCGATTCAACCTGCTTTTCCGGTAGCGGTTCGCCCAGCGGCCCCCGATCGGACTGAACGTAGCTAATCGCAATGCGACAGTTCATATCACCCGGTTTCAGGCTCATAGCGTATGCTCCTGCAGGGGGAAAAGAAGATGCCTCACCGCAGCGGTTTCCAGCCACTGTCCGGTATGGCCATTCAGATACGCATCGCTGACCAGAAACTGAATGGCCAGCCGGATATCTTCATCCGCGATAAATCCGCGGACGGTCTCCGGGAGTGCCTGCAGCTCTTCATCACTGGTGACCAGCTTGCAGTAATAATCACGCTCGATGCTCCGCTGCGCGGCGTTCACCATTTGCGTGAGCATGGCGTCGTGCTCCGTGAAATCCAGTTCCAGGCGTAGCTGGGTTTTCACATCATCCAATGTCAGTATCAAAATCGCTGTCTCCCGGCTTCGGTTTCAGCGCACGTTCGGCATCCTCCGGCCATACCGCGATACGCCGGTTAACCAGCTCTTCGGCGCGCGTTCCTTCAAAGCACGCGATATCTCCACGGGAATAACGGTGGTGCGGCCCAAGGAACACAACGGATTTACGCTCTGCCTGTGCGACCACGGTCGCATGGTTGTCCTGTGCGACCGTTTCTTCCGGCTCCACTGCTTTATTTTTCGCAGCCATAACATTCTCCTGAAAGGGAAAAGCCCGCATATGCGGGCCGTATTTACTGAGGGATGGGTTAGAACAGGACGCCGGTACCCAGCACCAGGCCTTCCGGATGACGGAAGCCAATATCATGCTCAGTAACAACGCGGATTAGCGACTGGTTACGGGAAAACGCAGATACCAGGGTGCCATCGGCATCGATGTAAGAGGCTTCCTTCGAGAAGTCGACTTTCATATTGCCGTCTTCAGCAATAACCACATCATTGAAGTCAGCAAAGTAAATCTCAGTCTCCTTACCCCCGGTCCCCAGATTCGCAGGGATCGCGCTGGTACGCTGAACCGGATATCCTTTAAGTAATCCCTGAGCCATTTCCGGATAGACTTTGTTGCCGTTGCCGTCACGCAGCCCAAACAACTTCATATAGGTACGGTTCGACATGCCCCAGCCGCTGCTGATCATATTGCTGTTGCCGTCCATCGCCATCAAAATGATCTTGTCCAGGTACTCGTCAACCGTGTTCAGGTTGATCGCTGCATCAGCTTCCCACGGCAGCAGGCGGTTCCACTGCGTCGCGCGCGCCTTCATACCAATCGGTGTATCGCCGGTACCGTCATCGCGCATAAAGGCTTTATCCTCACGCACTGAGATGGCGGTCAGAATATCCTGCAGGACCAGCTGCTCGACGTTGAATCCGGCGCGGCCAATCAGTGCATTGGAAATAGGCACCATCGCAATCAGAGTTTTCGCCGTAAGTTTTACATCATCAAAGCGTGTTTCTGATGTCTTGGCGTCTTTGTTTTCTCCTGTGTAGCTTGCCGTTGCTCCACCGGCCACGCGTGGTAGCGTCATATTACCGTTAGGCAGCGGAACGGGACGGGCACCCAGCTTGCGGACGATGGTTCGGTCGCTCAGTAGCTCGATCACCTCACTGTGGAGGTTCTGCGGAATAAGCACCCCCCCGGACGCCGCTGCGGTGGAAATGGCCATCGATACGGACTGGTCATTCAGCTCTTCTGAAGCGAATTTTGCCGCGTCCTGCAGATTCCCTGCGCCTGCGGCGACAGACATAACCAGTCGGGTCATGCCAGCACCGGTGTACTGTTTCGGCTCCTGCTTAACAATAATGCCGGGGGCCTGCTGAGTCGCTTTCACGGGTTTTGCGACCAGCGCCGCAGCACGTTCGGCGGCTTCCAGGCGTTCAATTTTGGCGCTGATATCAGTGAACTGCTGCTGCAGGTTCGCAAACTCCGTCAGCTGCTCCGCAGTCAGCGTGCTGCCGCTGGCGTCAATGGTTGCCAGGGCCTGAACCTGTTCGTTGATACCCGCACGCTTACGACGCAATTCTTCAATATGTGGCATTTTATTTCTCTCTTTTTAGACATAAAAAAAGCAGCCTGCTGGCTGCTTAAGGTGACGCGGTTTATGGTTGCGCCGGGTTACATTTTGGTTTGCAGATCCATCGCGGCTGCCTGCATCTGAATGGAGGTTTTTTGACGGGGTTGCTGATACTTTGCCGCGATAGCATTGATCGCCGCCTGGGGGTCAGAGACTTCATCCGCCAGGCCGGCGGACACAGCGCCAGGGCCAAAATACAGCCCCGCCTGCGTATCAATGACGGCCTGCTGATTCAGGCCGCGATATTCGGCCACCGACCCCGTAAACGTCTCGTACATTTCGTCGATCATGCCCTGGAACATACCCAGCGACTCTTCACTCAGTGGTTCATGTTGGGTGCCGTTATTTTTGTTATCTCCCCGGTAAATGGTGGTGAACGTCAGCCCCATTTTTTCTTCCATCTTCGACGTATCGAGGTGCTCCATGATCACACCAATCGACCCCACGCCACTGGTCTGGCTGACGATGATTTTGCTGCAGGCCGATGCGATGAAATACGCGGCGGAATACGCGCTGTAGTTCACAATCGCCGTGATGGGTTTCGTGTCGCGAGACTGATAAATGTAATCGGCCAGCTCCTTGCACCCCACCGCTGCGCCGCCGCCGGAGTTAATATCCAGAACGATTTCGCTGATTGAGGGGTCGTTTAATGCCGCCTGCAGCTGCCCGCGGATCCGCTCGTAGCTGGTCAGCTCGGAGCACATCGCCGTAATCTGCCCCCGGCGTGGAACAAGAATGCCGTGAACGGGGATCACTGCCACCCCGCCGGTGGGCTGAACCTGCTCAGCTGCAGGTGATTTACCCGGATTCAGCGCCATCTGAATGACGGCATCTTCGGTGATCCCCTGAATACGGGGGATGAGCACCGCTTTCACGGAGTCCATTGTTTGCCGCGTCACGTAATGCGGCACGCCAAAGACCATATCTGCCAGGTGCGGCAGGTTAATTAATTTCGTTGTCATGTTGTCTTCCAGGTCATCCCGCGCGGCGGGAAATAATCAGGCTCTGGCCAGAAGGGATTCTATTTCGGCCAGCTGTTTTGCTGTCGGCGACTTATCGCCAGGAAGGATCTTCGCGCTGTCGACCATATTGAGCGGCGTCAGGTATTTGTCCCC
This sequence comes from Klebsiella sp. P1927, assembly GCF_018204675.1. Taxonomy (NCBI): domain Bacteria; kingdom Pseudomonadati; phylum Pseudomonadota; class Gammaproteobacteria; order Enterobacterales; family Enterobacteriaceae; genus Klebsiella; species Klebsiella sp. P1927. The sequence goes on from NZ_CP073377.1 coordinate 3,012,306, forward strand.
GCCAGCAATTGGCGGTAGATTCTCCATACGCCGGATATCGTTAGTGGATAGCCATCCCCACTGGCGGCCCAGCGCATACGATTCATAGCGTGACTTCTGGTCGCCTCGCAGCAGCCCGGAAACGTTGAACTCGATGTACAAATCGCGGCGTTCGCTGGGCAGAAGCAGATCGCGCTGCATCGCACCCTCATGGCGTTTCAGCCAGGCCAGCAGCGTATACATCACGAACTGCAGGCCCTGGTGCTCGATGTTGTTGTTGGTCGCTTTCGCCAGCATCTGCACCATATGTGGCGGGATTTTATAGAGCCGGCAGACCTCTTCCACGCCCCACTGCCGCGACTGTAGCAGCTGCGCCTTTTCGTTATCCTGCGACAGTTGTTTGTAGCTCATGCCCTCCTGCAGCAGTGCCACAGAGAACATATTGTGAATACCGGAATGGCGTTCGGTCCATTTCGCCAGCAGGCGATCAATAGCATCCTGGCTTTTAATGGTCGCAGCCTCTTTCGGACGCTCTATCACCCCGCTCATCGTTGTCCCACGCCGAAATGTCGCTGCCGCATGCTCCTCAACGGCCAGATTCAGCCCCAAGACATCGGCGTTCGTCTGAATGGGGGAACTGCCGATATAGCCATCCAGAGAAAAGACCTTCACATGGTGCATCATGCGCATCGGCAGAATTTCACCGACTTCCGGGAGTTCGTAATACGGCATACCGTCCGGCCCTTTCAGCACAATGACCTTTTTCGGGTTAATGGGGATCAGCTCTTTCGGGTAGCCTTTTCCGTCCCGTTCGATGATCGAGTAGCAATTTCCCTCAAGCCCCAGCAACCCCTGCTGCTGCTCGAAATACTCGAATGAGGTGTCTTTCCTGTTGGGCTGGGAGTGAATCAGGTCATAAACCGGGTGGTCCGTCGCACGCTGGCGCCCGCCATTTTTATCCCGCCGGTAAAGTTCGCACGGCAGCTGCGCGACTGACTCCGCCAGGAGGGTGACACAGGCCCGGACCGCTGAAAGTCCAAGAGCGGTTTCCGGCGTGATTATGATGCCAGTTTTGCTCTGGCTTGAACGAACCCCGCCCAGCATGGCTTCCCAGAAGCTATTACCCGAGTATTGTCGGCCCCTGAACATCTGGGGTAGGAACATTATTTACCTCCGCCATTGCTGACGCCGGAGGAAAAGGCCCGGGTTGTCATATATGACCAGCCCAGACAAATAATCCCTCCTGTTATCAATCCCACTGATGGAGAAATAAGCCAGGCACCTGCGGATAACAATCCAGCACCAGTGAGGCCGACAATAAAACTCAGAACTGAAATTAGCATGCTATATCTTCCTCATCGTATACGGATGTCATCACTGAACTGTTAAGCATGGCGCGCCCCAGCCCCATCATTAAACCAACCGCACCATCTATCTTGTTCTGCCGCCCTTCTTTCCCGGGACGCACAATATCGTCACTTCCGGGAAGGTACTGGCCGACGATATTGGAAATACACCAGTTCATGACAGGGTGTCCGTCATGATGGAATCTCCCCGAGATGAGCGCAGCCTCAATCTCTCTCATAGGATCACTCATATGGGTAAAATTTTGTCTTATCTCGACAGGCTCAAGCCCCTCTTCCTCAAGCATGTGACGTAATGAAGTCGCGCCATAAGGATCAATGGGGCATTGGGCAATTTTTACGGTATTCCGCAGCTTCAGGATCGTTTCAAATATCAGCCTGTAATCAACTTCGCCACCATCGGTCGGGATTAACTTACCCTGCCGGACAAAGGACTGATAACGTTCTGCGGTACTTTTCAGCGCGGTCTCCTGCGAGTAAATGGTTTCTTCTGGTGCCCAAAACAGAGGAGAAACACAGTAAAAATGTGTTATTCCGTCTATTTCACGACGAAAAACTGGAACCACGGCATTGAGGTCAACTTTCGAGGCCAGATCGATACCCAGCCAGCATTCTTCCCCTTCAAAATCTGACAACTTAAGGTTTTTATCGGCTGCATCCATCCATTTTCTCAGGTCGTAATAAGCTGATTTTGCGCTTACCCAGCGATTGAAATGCTTGGTCAGAATCTTGTTTGTCTGCCCGGGCGTCGACATACCCAATAATTGTTTAGCCCGGAGAAAATCTGCTTTTACCGAAATGCCATAGTTGGGGTTTGCCTTGATTAATGCCTCAGGAGTCGTCCAGTCATCATCGTCATCAAGGCCATAAATCAGACCAAATATGGTTTCATTTTCCTCGCCATTACGGGTTCTCCGCAGGATCTCTACAACCTGAGTACGCTTTTCATAGCAAGGGGATGTAATGTCATAGCCGGCAGTGGTGATGATCAGTGTCATCGGTTGTTCACGAGCCCCCATACCGGTGGTCATGGTGGTGTAAAGCGCATCAGTAGTATGTTCGTGATATTCATCAATGATGGCGCATGATGGCGAATCACCATCCCCCGGGTCACCGATCACAGGCGCAAAAACCGAACCGTCAGGGCGCGTCATTTTTTTTGCCCAGGGTTTTATCGAGAATTTTTGCCGCAATGCCGGCAGCTTTTTCACCATTTGCAGCGCCGGAGAAAATACCTTCCATGCCTGTTTTTCAGTCGTGGCGCCGCAATAGACTTCTGCACCATGCTCGCCATCTGCACAAAACATATAATTTCCTACAGCAGCGGCAATAGCGGATTTCCCGTTCTTCCTGGGCACCTCGATATAGATTTCAGAGAAACGACGCAGGCCTGTCTTCTTGTGTACCCATCCAAACGGTACGCCAAGAGCGAACTTCTGCCAGGCTTCAAATTCAATCCGGAGTTTACGCCGGGCCCATTCCCCTGAGGTATGAGGCATTTTCTGGGCAAAACGAAGAAATCGTTCTGCTTTGTTTTTATCGAAGCGGTAGGGCCAGTGGGGATCCTTTGCTCGTTCGAGGTCGTCCAGATGTCGCTGACAGGCAAGTATCGTTAACTGACACGCCAGAATCTTCCCGCCAACGATATCCCGCGCATACTGGTTCGCTGCATTGACGTTCGGATAGGTTGCCATCAGTCAAACTCATCGAATTCATTCCCGTCATCGTCCGGATCCTTTTGTCCGCTGGTCATGCGAAGACGACTGAGCGGATCTAACCCCAACAGAGAGCCCAGTCGGGCAAGCTGGGAAACCGAGTCATTCCGGACATTAACTGCAGGGTGTTTTTTCAGCCCCCCCATTTCACTTTCTGAGGTCAGTCCGCTGGCCAGCATTTTTTCGGCTTCGAGCATCAGATGAAAAGCATTGCAGTAAGCCAGTAACAAAGGTGCGTCCTCCAGCTCAAACACCCCTCGGTCGATGAGTATTTTGCTTTGCGTCTTCCACATTCTTATTGCCGCCTCCCCCATTAACTCAGCGGGAGGCGCAATACGTGTTAATTTGCTTTTTTGCCCGGTGGGTAAAGTGGGTTTTCGGCCACCACCGGACGATCGAATTCCTCCGGCCATAAACGTTCCTTTGATAGATGAAACCTTCCGGAAAAAAGTTTCTTATTTCTGGCGTGTAAAAATAGACTTCAACGGGCAGTCCCGAAGCGCGAAAGGGGTCAGGGATTTGCTCCCCCCTACCCCTGGCTGCAGCTGCCTCTGTCGAGGTGGAGGTCGTCATTCCGGCTGCGCCGGCGGCGAATACGGTTCGCATTGCGTGGGCCGGCGTATCTCAGACGTTCAATGAACACCAGTTGTTATACCGGCGATCAGGATCCTGTCTCGGTAGCGGAGCCTCCATCGGCCTGCAGTACGCTTTCTGGTAGCCGTTCATCTAATGGCTGGTTCTCGAACACCTTCATGCCAAACTGACCGATCCAGGTGCTGACTGAGTTGATGTTCCCTGCGATGAAGTCGGTCACCTCGGCGATCAATCCTTTAACGACGACATCCGTACTCTGACGCCAGTAATTCTCAATCGCGACCAGCAACGGATCGGAACCATTACTGACAGATTGTTCACCTACGCTATACGTTTTTTTCTTCGCGCTATCGGTGATACATCGCAGCTGGCTGGTCTGGACGGCCCCAGCCTCTGCAGCGATGACCTGCATCGTCAACGTAGCCACTTTGTTCCCGTCTGCATCAGCGCTGGATGCATAGAACATGGAAAGCGTCAGATCCGTGCGTTGATACATCATTGCTTACCTCCACGACGATGACGTGAACGGCGACCACCGGGAACCATTGTCTGTTGTTCCTGCACCAACTCCCCCTCTAAAGGCTCCTGATCCAGTGCAGGTGATGAAACAGGGGCCGGAGCAATATCATGTGCAATCGTCAGTTTCAGCAGTGGGCGGCCGCCCTGGACATGCTCAAAATGGATGCCATGTACGGCTTCATTCATTCGTGACTGACCATCCGTCTCCAGAACGGTCAAAACACCATCAACGTATTCAATTTTGAAACTCTTCATCGGGTTCTCTCTGTTGCTGTTTTCTTGCTGTGGCAGGTCCAGCACAATGACTCCAGATTAAAGTCATCATCGGTACCGCCATGAGCTTTAGGAATGATGTGGTCGACACTTGAGGCTTTCGTGGCAATACCGTCTCGCCTGCAGTTCTGACAAAGGTATTTATCCCTCTTCATGATACGGGCCCGTTTAATTTCCCACGGTCGACCATAACCACGTTCCTGCCGAGTTTTTCCGGGCTGATAGTTACGCCAGCCATCACCAGCGTGTTGCTGCCTATGCATCTCACAGTATCCTCCGACATCATTGGTCACAGCCGTGCATCCTCTGTGCCGGCAAGGTCGTTTAGCTCGTGGCGGCATAAACATCCTCGAGCATGAGTTGAGGGAGAAGAGTTAAAGCGGCACTGTCGATGGGAAACTCTGAAACGGGCAGCGATGAGCATGACAATCCGTCACACTCAATCGCCACCAGCTTCTCGTCTACGTATGCAATTTTTAAGTTCTTCATCGCGTTACCTTTTGCGAATAAAAAAGCCCCGCAGATGCGAGGCTACTGGTTAAATATCAGGGTGTTACTGTGAAAGCTCAGAGTGTAAGGTTGCGGCTCAGCCTATCTGTGGTGGGACACAGTTAAATATTGTACTTGCAGAGGAATGGCTGATTAGCTCTGCTTAAGGAACTTTAAAATGGAAGAAGAAATTAAATATAACATCGAGGTGGATTGCTCAACTCTGGAGTCTGCAGCAAAAGAAATAAGAGCTCTCAAAGGTCTTCTGGCAACTATGTTTGTTTGCCTTGATCAGGATATGAAGGGTGTCGTAATACATCAACTTTCGCAGATTGATGATGAATACAACCAGAAAAACTTGGAGATGCTAAAGCAAATCCAACATATCCATAACCGACCTTAATAGCTATGGCAGACGGTTACAGGCTGTCTGCCGATCTATTATTTATTTCGATATCTTAATTGTAGTTCCGCAATCTTACAGCCCATAAAGTGTAGTAGTGCCTCAGCAGCATCTAACCGTTTGAATACCTCATCAATGTTTGGCTGCATACCTGAAGCGTATATCTTACCCTGCGTTTGAATGCTCCAAGCACTGACAGAGGTCAGGGTATTATCCGGTTTATAACACTCTGCAGAGGAAATTGCCGCTGAGACTACAAGCTCCTGCAGGTCTGGGCGATCATGTTCCACCACCAGAGATTCATCATTCGCATTGACATCATAAGATAAGGTAAACGGAGCGGTAGCCTTGCCTGATATAACCTTCTCGACCAGCACGCAACCAGACTGAATGACTTTAAATCTGACTTTGACCCCACAGACAATGCCATCATTAATCTGTTGAAGGTTTGTAATAGTGACTTTCAACGTTTTCAAGTTGCTTCTCCTCATTATCTATTAAAAGGGATATCGTTTTTTTATCCCTTAGAGGGGATAGACGTTCGCACCGATTCGTAAATCCGCTCACAGGGCATTCCTGTTTCCCCTGATTGGTTTTGTCACATATTCTCGTCCAGGATGTCCTCAAGCCATGAAACCGGCTAAAAAAAAGGCCGCATAGATATGCGACCTTTGGTTAGTACCAGTTAGAAAACTAAAATCTCTCAGGAGCCACCCAAGAGAGGCTTTTCTGCTTTTTAACTGACCACTGCCGTTTCGGTGTTGGCTGGCAGTGATAACGAGATGATAGCTTCATTTAAGTTATCGATAGCATTTAAATATCGAAAGAGCTCATTGAACCAATCATTTTCAACTTGCCGGAACATTCAACCAGAGCAACAGGCTTCTATGCTGGTCTTTTGAGAGCAATTATCAGTTCGCCCTAACGAGGCTGGTAACTAACATATTATTCGATGGTTCCTTAGACAGTGACCCATAAATCTAATTGTTTAATGTACCATTGGATGGGCACACAAATAACCACACCATCCCCAAAGTTAACAGATTTGATAACACACCCTTGTGGCGGAAAAAATTCCGCACCAGTCTGGGGCCGGATCGAGCGCTCAATGCCGTAACGATAACCGCATGGTAGTTGTGGTAGTAAGTTTACTGTCATGAGTGGCTACTTAGTTTAGAGTGGTTTGAGATCCTATAGTGCATGACATCCCCTGAATTAGATACAAACATTTCGATGCTGAAAGCTTGAATGTCTTGTTTTCAGATTTTTTGTTCACTTAAGGCCACTTATTTCATGTGCTATGCCTGTTACTTACTCATCGCCCGATAGTACGCCTGCCAGCGATACTTATCCAAACGGAGCTGGCGCAGGCATTGAGCGGTTTCTACATCAGACTGTAAATCTTCATCGCTGTCATTCCCTGCGTCACTTGCTTTGCACGGCGGACTCATCAAATCCGGGGATGGAGTTGGCAGCATCGATGGCGCGCTGACGCAACTGCACAGCAGCATCATCAAACCTACACACAGTACGATTCGGAGACTGAACATATTTCACCACGTCGCGGGTTATTGTTTTGTAGATGACCTTACCCGCTTCGTTAGCAGTCGCGGCCTTTTCCTCTACAGGCTTAATGGCATTCTCGGCCTTCTCTCTCTTCTTCGCAGCCTGAGCATTGATGTGATCAGCGTGGGAACTCCATCCCATACGCCATGAAATGGCACAGGACATTAGCAGGATTGCTATTGCGATGATAACGGCGGTTAAGCGACTCATCTTTGCTCCCATAAACACACTTCACGCTCAATTTCCCTCCGGGTAATAAGTCCTTTCCACTTCTTACCTTTGGCATAGGTCCAGCGGCGCAGCTGATCACACGCACCTTTCTGGTCACCCTGGTTGATTTTGCGAAGCAGAGTAGAGGTCTGGAAGTTCCCGGCTCCGACGTTATAGGCGAATGAGTACAGAGCCCCACGCATTGTTTCTGGGATCGGTTTTTTGATGTAAGGGTTGATCTGCCAGGCGACGGTATTCAGGTCTTTATTTAGTAGCGCCCGACACTCTGCCTCGGTATAGGTTTTGCCGAGCATGATGTCTTTACCTGCGTGGCCGTAGCAAACCGTCCAGACACCTACCACATCCTGATAAGGGGAGTATCGCACTCCCTCAAGCCCATCATTACCCATCGGGCCAGTGATGAGTGCAGAGGCAATCGCCAGGGCCCCGCCGCCCACCGCCGCAAGAACAGTTTTACGTAGTGTCGGAGACATTATTCACCTCGAGCAGCTTTTCGCCGGTCTTCTTTAATTTTGAAGTACAGATTCGTCAGGTATGTCAGCAAGCCAAATACCAGACTTCCCAGAACACCAATAGCGGCCCACTGGGATGGGGATACTTTGTCGAGCAATTGCAACATCCAGAACCCCGCGTTACCTGCGGACGTTCCGTAGGCAATACCTGTTGTTAGCTTGTCCATTCGATACATACTCCACCTCCGGGTTAACGGGGTGCTTTGTGTTTGATAAGGTTCAGGACCGGCAGGAGGAAATCTTATCAATGATGATTCCAGGTACCTGAAAATGAAAAAACCACCCTGAATAGGTGGCTAGATAATTCAACGCGAGCTATGTGCCCGGGGATAGTGTATTGTTGCGGACCATTCATTAGGAAATATCATATGCAACAACGCAAAAACTCAAAAAACAATCGCAACTACCTCATCAAATGTACCTGCCCTAGCTGCACCAACCAATCAGAACATAGTTACACCCGAGTCCAGAAAGGCTCTGCGCTGATGTGCCCTCACTGTAGTAAGATTTTCACTCAAGACAAACTTCCCACCGCTTAGGCTTTACATCATCATAATCTCTGGTAATGCATCCACTGCTGCGCTCGTATAGATTAGAGAAGTAAGCCCATTAGGCAATGCGGCCGATGAATACCTGTTAGACGGGTCTCGGCTTACTGGCAGAAAATTAACGTTCTGGCATCGGCAAGATAAAAGGCCTGCCGCAATGGAAGGCCTTTAGGGGGTTATGCAGTATGTGTGGTGCCGGGTGCCTCCCGGTAAGTCTGCCCCAGTCAACAGACCCGCGTGTGTGCTCAAAGAAAAAATTGACTGGTCGCCCCACCGCACAGGGGGATTCACCACACACCCACATTAGCTACACGATATGCGCCTGGTCAATTCAATGTAACCAGTAAAATACATCTTTCGGAAACTGTATAACCTAGCGGGCAATAATTAATCACTGCATATTTAATCATTACAAAAACAACAATAAATTTTCATATCTGTTATCAAATTAAGAAATAAATACTGTTAGGAATTTTCTCACTTAACTCGCACACTACGCCTCACGCGAACCACAATATCCATAGTCTTTCAGAGGATAAGCTCACATGACAACCATAATGATGCTAGCGTTAGCTGTTGTTCTTCTTTTAGTTGCAGTGGGTTCACTGATGTCTTACATCAAAGAAAGACGCGGATATAAAAAACTTTCAAAAAAAGATATTAACGGTTATCCACTTTTCAAGAAGCAGGGGTAGCGATACGTAAACATTCCCCCTGTTTTTTTGCTACCACCTTTGGGAACAAAGAACTGCCTTAATCTATAAGTGCTCTCGCTTGTGATGTTCAATTTACCGTTAAAGCGCTCAAGCTGTTGAGCTAAAACCGCAGTCTGGTGCGAATCTTGTGCGTATGAGATTAAACGTGAAGTACAGCACGCTGTAATCCAATTACCATGACCTGATTACTGATGTGAAAAGCCCAAGTAGTGCTTAGGCTAGATTATGAACAAAAAAAACCCGCTTAGAGAAGCGGGAAGAAAGTTGGCAACCAAGGCTGTAACGAAAGGAAGGTGCACCTAATAGTCCGAGCTACCGATTTACCAGGAAAGCCTTCTTTTTTTACCGTTACGTTCGTTAACCATAGCCTGACAGACAAAAAGAGCAAGGCTTTTGTCATTACAGTCACTATGTTAAGGCATTAGTGTGGTGCCGGGTGCCTCCCGGTGAGCATGCCCCAGTCGGCATGGCCCGCGCTGCATTTACAGGTTTCTGTAACTGACTGGTCGCCCCTCCGCATAGGGGGATTCACCACCTCGATAATTTATGATGCAAACATTCAAAGTGTCAATATCTGACCATACCGCCAGCGCCTCTGCCATAATATAAGCCAACAACGCCCACTTAAATTGTATGCATTCTAATACTTAAAGCTATTGCGAAGCCCTGACTCAATGTAGCACTCACTGATATCAGGTAAATACGAGGTAAGTAAAATGCTATCTACTGATAACCAAAGAATTTCAGAGATTTTTGAACGTTTGGCAGAAATAGCAGCTAAAACTGCTGAATTAACAAGCAACCCTAATCTATCCCCTGCTCAAAAGCAGGCAGCATGTGACAGTTACTTTAGCGAACATGATCAGTTAACAACCGAAGCCCTAGAGATCTTCAAAAAAATCACTAAAAATCCTCAGTGAATGCTGAAGCATGTGAGATTGCGTATGCAATACGACGATATGACAGGGGTATTGATGCAGCGCATCTCGCGAATACCCCTGTCGTATCGCCGGAAAGCAAAAACCCCGCACGGGCGGGGTTTTCGTTATATTCAGATTGTCGCTTTTTGTCGCTGCCGAGTGCCGCAGCTCTGCCAAGCATGAAGGAATTATCTAACTTTCTGGCCCATTTTCAATACCAAAAAGGCAACATAGCACTTTTTGCTAATCCGCATGAATCGCCTTATGGACAGAAAGGAAAGCTTTTGCTCTGAATATTTCAAGGCACCAGCGCACTCTTTTCCGGGCCTCACTGTCTGTTAACCATGGAGCCACCAGCTGTATTTCCCGTGTTATGTCTGAGATTTTTTTGCGGGTGGTGTAATAGTTAACGCCAACGAGATAAACAGGATCACCCGTTTCAAATATCGCCAGTACACATCGTTCAACAAATTCAACATCATCCTCAGTGATCGCAGCGTCAATGGCGACCGTTGCAGGCTTCGGCCACAAAATGGCATGCGCCCTGCTTAATGCCTGCCGCCCGCGATACCCTTCACTTCTTGCCTGCTCAATTGCTGCCGTAAAGCGTTCTAATGCTTTATCTGACCAGTGATCACCCTTCATGCCTCGCCAGCATGAATGTCCTGATGGTTTACGCGGGGCAGCACCTCCTCTCATCCCTTCCCCCCAAACAGTAAGCAGAGATTTTATCCAGGCGGACTGAATGCCATTAAGGGGAGTGAATCGGCCCAGCCAGCTTTTGCGCGGGGCGGCGGCCACAGTTTCTAATCCTGCACGGTGTAGACGGCGTTGACGTGGTGTCATTCTGTTCTTCTCCTTACTACGCCAGAACGCCGAGCGCGTATGCCCGGTCCAGCAATTTAATAATCAATACCGGCTGGGTGCCGTATTCACGCTCAAAAGCGGCAGGGTCATGGTGCAAAGCACGGTGGTGCTTGCGGCATAATGGGATCGTAAAAACATCGTGGGCCTTGGTGCCTACGCCGCCCTGCCCCCAGCCAATAAGATGATGGGCATCATCTGCAGGCTGCCCGCAGCACATACACGGCTGTTTTTTAACCCATGAGATAAAGTCAGCTGATAACCATCGGCTCCGCTTAGGTCTCGCGAATAGTGTCGCCGGTGCAACAGGATCGACGTTCACAGGAACCAGAGGTTTGCCCGGCGTTGTTTTTGCCGTTGACCTGATTGCTTTTTCGATACGGGGAGAAAGAATGCTGGTGGCCGGTACCGACGGAACGATCTCACTCTCCCTGTAAACCGATTTAATGCCATCGTCTTTAATACGCAGGGATCGGCGCGCCATTTCTTCTGTAATTTCATCGCCAATCCCGGCGCCTACCGCCCACCAGCATAGCTCCGCCAGTGACAGTGATCGCTGGGCGTCCAGCCCAAGCGCGATGCGGGCAGTGTCGATTACCCAGTCAGCGTTGTTAACACCTACCAGTTGATCGAGGGTTTGTCCCGTTTGGTTTTTCAGCTCATTATCACAGTGCCAGCATGCGATTATTACACCCGTCGAATGGCGAAACGGGACGAGCTCATGGTGATGGTAATCGGAATGTGTCCACTGACAGTTTTTAACCTGCCTACGCAACCATGACTCGAGGGCACTAACCCCACCAGCTGCAGTGATAACTGCCTTCTTCATGAAAAAAGGTCTGATCCCCATATCATCCCGCAACGGCTGCCGGGCATCAGGAAGACGTCCACTGGGTATCTTTTTCATGCTTGCCGGCGGTATTTCCACAAGAACCCGGCCGGCACCGAATAACGGCATTAATTCACTACCCGGCTTAAGCAGCACAATTCCAAGATGGCGTGCAATATCCACGTTAAGCAAAGCTCGCATCAGTCCCTCCACATCTTCTGTATGTAGGTCCTGTCAATCCGTGGCGGCTTCTTCGATTCCGGCAACAACACGCGGATCTCCCACGATGCAAAGTCTCTGGATAAGCTCTTCTCAACCACACAGTTATTTTTACGGTATCGCTCCACCAGCTCTGTAGCCTCAGCCTCTGAAAGCTGCTCGTGTAAAAACCAACTTTTCTTCATGGCTGATCACCGAACAGTCGCAAAAACTCAATCGCTCTTTCACGCGCGCCGGGTTCTTCAGCTATCATTTCCTGCAGCAGCTGCACGGCGAGCATAGGCTCCTTTCGCCCGACGATGGAAATTCCTCTGGAGACACGGCGAGAGAGTTTTATGAAATTTTTTCTCTCTAACGCACGCAGATGCAACAGGACAGCATTAGACGAGCTAACGCCGAGCATATCGGCCAGCTCAGATAGCGTAGGTGGGTAGCCATGCTGATTGATGTAGGCGACCAGCAGATCGAAAACTTCCTGCTGTCGAAAAGTGAGTTTCGAAGACGAGAGTAAACCGGCGCTCGTTGAAGGAGCACCAGTCTGGTGGGATTTTGATACTTCAGTTGTTTGCGTCATGGCTTCTCTCCGTGACGCAGCAGGTATAGGTTGTTCAGGCCTATGACGGGATTGTAACAGAACCAGGGGGAACCTGGTAACCAACTCCAGACTTAGCCTTTTCAATCATCTGTGAAAAAAGAGAGAGAGTCCCAACGATCTCATCTGGCTGCAAAGGCATAAACGAAACAGTGTCGCCGCGCCGGTACATCAGAGCGCGCTCACACAAAGGAAAGGATGTCAGACGAGCAACGATCACCCCATCATCGCATCTGATAATTGCATAGCCGGTGTTCGGCATTTCTTGTTTTTTACTCACAGCAAAATCCTCAAAATAAACCAGGCAAGCCACTGGACCTCAACTTAACAGAACCAGTCATCAGCACTTTCCCAGGTGTCCTGCAGGATTTCCTCAATACGTTTTTTATCTCCGTCCATTCCTCCAAGCACGGTCAACCCATCAGAGCTGGTCCGACGAATCACAAGACTGCAGTTATTAAAGTTTTGATCCAATCGCCGCAGTAGCTCCTTCTCCAGAGCAGGCACAGCGCCATCCGGCAATTTTTTTTGGCGATCAATTGTGATTTCCACTTTCATAACTAGCTCCTCACGCAAGTGTCGCGGTAGGGATACCCGTTACCGGATACCCCCCGCACAGATCCCGGCGTGCGCGATTTACGCACCGGGCTCCTGCCTCGGGTGTCTGGCGGTGAACCGCTCCACAGGCCATGGATGAAGAACCCGAACCCTTGGTAGCCATGCGGCTGCCAGTTTGTTTGCTTTCGTCCAGGTCGTATCATCCTTCTGGCTCCTGCGCCTGAGCGCCCGGCGCCAGAGGTTTGTTACGTGTGTCCTGAACTTCTGCATGGTGGGGAAGTTGCCCGGTACCGAGTGATAGTTCAGGTATCCCTGAACCACTCTCCTGAGCCATTTTCCCTGTTCGGGGATTGAGTAATGCCAGCGCCTTCGCAGACCGTCTTTGATGGCTTTCAGAGTTGCCGTCATCCGATCCCGGCGGGTCTTTCGTATCAGCATGAACCTGCCGTTGCGATCTTTCCCGCTGATGTGCGTGAACCCGAGGAAGTTGAACGTTTCTGGTTTGCCTTTTCCCCTGATGGCACGGTTTTCGGCAGCGAAGCGGCCGAACTCCATCAGACGGGTTTTCTCCGGGTGAACCGTGAGTCCGAACTCCCTCAGTCTGCGCTGCATGGCTATACGGAAGCGCCGGGCATCGTATCGTTTGTCGAACCCGATGACGATGTCATCGGCGTATCTGACCATTACCACATTGCCTGTGGCATAGCGACGTCGCCACTGATGCGCCCACAGATCGAAGACGTAGTGGAGGTATATGTTTGCCAGCAGCGGTGAGATGACCGCACCCTGTGGGGTGCCTTCCTCCGTTGCTCGCCATTGACCCTCCTCCGACGTCCCGGCTGTGAGCCACTTACGTATGAGCCTGATTACCCTCCGGTCGCCGATCCGATGCTCTGTGAACCTGATCAGCCATTCGTGGCTCACCCTGTCGAAGAACTGACTGATGTCGGCATCCAGTACCCAGTTTACGTTAGTGCGTACCAGCCCTGTGGCCAGTGCGTCCAGTGCATCGTGCTGGCTTCGCCCGGGTCTGAACCCGTATGAGAACCCCATAAAGTCGTTTTCATAGACTGCGTTCAGGATTTTCACCAGCGCATACTGGACGATCTTGTCCTCCAGCGAGGCGATGCCGAGCGGGCGTTGTTTTCCATCCGCTTTTGGGATGTAGTGACGCCTGCCGGGCTGCGCCCTGTAGCTGCCCTGATGTAGCCTCCGGTGCAGATCTGTTATGTTGTTCTTCATGTTTCCGGCGTAGTCCATCCACCTGATGCCATCCACTCCGGCGGCCGCTTTCCTGCTCAGGGAGAGGAATGCGGCTTCCAGTGCTTCGACTGTCAGCAGGTGGAACAATGCTGTAAACCGTTCTTTCTTCCGCTGCTTCGCAGCTTCCCGCACGCGTGACAGCCTCTGTGACATGCTTTCCCGGCTCTGTGTCCGGCGCATGTGTGGCTGTTCCGCGTTCCCCTTGGCCCCGCTCCTTCGCTCCACTGACTCCGCTCCTTTCGGGTTGTTCGCCTGCTTCGCCGCTACTATGAGCGAGTCCGACTTCTCCTCTCCGTACATCACCGGCTATGACTCCTCGTCTTCCCGGTGCGGGCCATCTCCGACACTGGCAGATGGTCAGAGGGGAGATCTCCCGGTTCCCGCGTAGAGATCGTATTGACATGCCAGGGTCTCAGACCCCGCCGGGTCCATGTGGCACTCGCAGTATCGCACCCTATGATGTTGCCTTCCGTTAACAGTACAACGTCGGCACCCGGTAATTTAATATACATTTCGTGGCTCAATGGCTGGCCTGTCAACACCCCTGTCAACGCTTCGCCCCATACCTCGCGGTATGCAACGCATGACTCGGGGACCTTGTGGATTGCTGGTCCTTCAATGGTCGGGGACTTTCACCCCTTGATCTCTAACCGGTCTCCCGGCGCACACTGTATAAATAAACAGTATACTCGTTAGGTGAAATGTTCAAGCGTTTAATGCCACTTTTCGCTAACCCATGCTCATGTTTAGATTGATCTTTTCTTCTCAAAGGACGAAATCCGCTATCACAGGGATACAGTCATTTTTGTGGTGATCAACACCTTTGATAAGAAACGTTGCTACCTCTGGCGCTCCAGATTCCGCTCTTGGCACAGAGCGGACAATCTGAATGAGATGAAGGTCTGCTTCGAGCGAACAGCAGAAGTTCGCGATTGTTCTCATAACGGAGTAAGACGCTGCTGATATTAAGGTGTATTAATGGACAGTGTAGATCAACGATTACTGGCGCTTAACGCTCAGATGAGAACGTTCACCGATTCTGCACGAACAAATTCAGAATGGGGGATTTGTTATCCCCCTGGTAGATGCCTTGGTTAATGTTTATAGGCCAATTGAACTCGGAGCATCATTCTTGCCACGTCAGAGATGGTCAAAAATAGACCCTTTGCGTGGGATAAGGATCTTCTCATAAAGCTTTGTTGCATAGCCATCAGTCATCCCTGAAACATAGTCGCAAATGACTCGCATACCAGCCTTCTCGTCTAAGCTAATCTGCTGCTCGTAAATTTCCCTCGTTGAGGCAGGTAGAAACCGACACGGATCGTTAGCCAGCACACCGAAAAGCTCAACAATCAACTTTTGTCCCTTGAATTCAAGCTGCTGTACATTTTCATGCTTAATTACTTTGTTTTCGACCAGTTTGAAAATTTTCAACCTTAGTGCTTCGACCGCTTCCGGAAGGACCGCATTATATTTGAGCATGCCACATTTGAATGCTGCATTCTTTGTATTAAGCTCAACACTTGTAATCATCAGGTGAACCAGCATCCCGATGCACTCTTTTCTCTTGTAACTTTTACCAAAAAGGCTATCCGCGACAGATTCACATGTTCCGGAAAATGTTTTTCCATGGCAGTCAGTAAATAAGGTTTCATGTCCACTGAAATGCTCCATCCACATTGCTCGTGTCACCATCCCGAGAGAAATAGCATCCTCCAAATCGTGCAGCGAATACGAAATTTCATCGGCAAGATCCATGATGGTTGTATCGAGAGCTTTATAAGAAGCTTTTTTATGATCGGATTTGGTTTCACCATCTTTAACGGAAGTAAAAAGCCTCCGATCATGTTCAGTAAATGGTGAGAGAGCAAATTCTACAATATCGCATTCTGAATCTAGATAGCATTTTGGAGGTTTAAAATCAGATGACTTAAAGAGCCAGTTCGGCGATCCGATAGTGGCCGGGATACTGTCTTTTTTAACCACTAGTTCCGAGTATTTAACCGGATATTTCAGTATGCCTAGCAGAAGTCTGCGTGTAGGATCGAGTCCGTGTTCTAAGGTATATTTATCTAGTTTCGAGAGAATGCGAAGCGTCTGGCCGTTTCCTTCAAAACCACCATAATCCAGCATACAATAGTTAAGAGCTACCTCACCGCCGTGACCAAATGGAGGATGTCCAATATCATGTGCGAGACATACTGCTTGCATCAGATCGTTATCTGGTAAAAATTGCGCTTCCTCTTTACCTTTATATATATTTTTTAGCTTAGCAAGAAGACCTGAACCGATTTGGGCGACTTCCATAGAATGAGTCAGTCGTGTGCGATAGAAATCACTTTCACCCAGACCAAGAACCTGTGTCTTTGATTGCAATCGTCTGAAAGGAGACGAGTGAATCAATCGAGAAAGGTCGCGCTGAGCTTCAGATCGGATCTCCTCAACTCGAGGACTGTTGGTGCCTCGTCTCACATCCCAGACGTTTATTTCACTTCGAGTCATATTATTCCTTATTTTTTATGCAGCGCGGTGTTCCAACGTAACTAAATTAGCAAAATGACGTATATATTTATGACCTAATCTTCAATAATCAATGTTGTGTGAACTTAGTAAGGTCCGCTCCTGGCACAAAGTGGACATACGGACGCGAATGAAACCAGTGTCCCCGCCTCTCATCATTTATATTGGGCGAGATTTTTAATAATACTTTTCTTCTCATTAAAGAGGCTTGCATACATTGATTCATCGAGCTTATTCTTGAGCTTAAAGCGAGATTTACGTATTGATAATTTAGATACACCATCACTTAATGATGAAGCAACTAATTTTGTATCTTCTGCGTTTTTTAGGTTCGATAGTAGCGTTAGGATCATATCATTTAGATCAAGTAACTCGCTATTTATACGTGTGGGTGATAGTTCTTTACCATCTAATTGAGAGTTAATGGAATCAATTTTATTATTAATTCTCTCTATGGACCCAACGATTCCTTTTCTGGCTTCAATACGAAGGATTTCACTCTTGTTTCTAGAGTTTGTCTGGAAAAGCATTTCTGAGGATAACATTGATGACGCACGATACATATCAGAGGCCAACTGCTTCACACTTTCTCTAAAGCTTGAGTAATTTAATATTGCAGAACCGATCAATAAAATAATTGGACCATAAGCAGTTACCTTTGCTTTAATTGAACCTTCAGTAAATTTAATTTCAATTAAAACATCATCAGATAAAAAGAATTTTATTCTTTTGTCAGCAAAATCCTCTATTTCGTTTCTAATTAGTGATAACTTTTCTTCACGAATTACAGCACTTACCTGTTTCAACCATTCTGGCTCAACATGAACATATGACTCACATAATATGTTGCTGTTTATATAATCGGCCACAATTTGGTCCTTGATACATTATCTTATCATTAGTTATTACCACGATTTTACATAAAAATCAACAAATTTAAAGTTAGAATATGGATTCCTTTTTCCTGACATAGGCTTAAGCGCTTCCCATTAACATGAAAATGCTTTCGAATATGTGATGGAAGCCAGATTAATGCCGTCCGCTTTTGGTACAAGGCGGACAATTATGTGAGGCTCAGAGGATGTGGTCTGCTTTGAGCGAACTGCGGAAGTTCGCAGATGTTTTTACATTTGATGAAGGCATTACTAAAGGGAGGAGGGGTAGTCAACGGGTATCAGGTCTGGTTAGAATCTTTTTACAATTCGATTAAGGGAAAAGCTATGAGGCTTTACATAATAGGAAACGGATTTGACATTCGACATGGACTACCGACAAGATACAAACACTTTAAGTCGTATGTAGCAAAAAATGACAAAGAACTATATGACGCGATAGAAGAATACATACCTGCTGGAGACGAGTGGAATGAGTTAGAAAGTGCTTTAGGTGAAATTGATTATGAACTTATCCTTCAAAACAGTGAGATGTTTTTAGTTACGTACAATACCGAAGATTGGAGCGATGCGTATCATCACGATTACCAGTATGAAGTAGATAAAATAACACGGATGCTGTCAGCTCGCTTGAAGGAGCAATTCGCTGATTGGGTTAAAGGGATTAACATAGCCGATGCTTACAATTCTGAACAATACATCCCCCCCATACCAAGAGAAAGTCTATATTTTTCATTTAATTATACAAATACCTTGCAACAGATCTATGCCGTTCCAGACGCGCAAATTATGCATATTCACGGCAATTGTAGTTACGATGAAGATCTCATACTAGGTCATAGTTTTAGGGTGGAAAAGTCACTAAATCCATATATAGGACCAGATCAAGATATAAGAATAGCAGAAGCATACGATAGTATAGACAAATACTTTGGTAATACATTCAAGCCCAGCGAAGACATAATTAAAGAAGAGAACGTTTTTTTCTCGTCGCTTAAAAATGTGGATGAGGTCATCGTTTTAGGCCATTCGCTTGCTGAAGTTGACGGTGAATACTTTTCTGAAATAAATAAAAGCATCCAAAAAAGTGCTCGATGGATAGTTGCTTTATATAAAGGTGAGGAAAAATCAGGCAGCTTAGAAGATTATGATGTCAGAGCCTCAAATATTTCTTACGTGCTGTATGAAGATATCTAAATGAGACTTCACATTATAACTATAATTATGTAAAAATAAGGTTGGTAGATTGTACCTTGAGAAAAACAGATAAGAGGCATGTTTAGTTATGGTAAATTATACTGAAGAATCAGCTTTTATTGAAAAGTACAAACCGTTTAGGAAATTTTGGACAGTTTTTTCACCTCATTTTGTAGCTCGACTGCATTCACTTGCCAATATGATAAGGGGGGAAAATCCAACTCAAGAACCACCTTCTAATAATGAGGATTTTCTTACAGAGTATGAAGCTTGCCTCAAAAATTGGAAAGACGCACAGAAAATTATATCGTCTGAAATTGTTTTTCGGCTGAGAGATATAAAAAAATTAGAAGTTAAAAAAAACGAGCATCATCGAAACAAGGATAAAGCAAAGAAAGAAAAGTGTATTGATGAAATAAATTTAAAAAAAATTGAAGTTCTTATTCTTCGCCGTTGTGTTGACTCACTAATTTGGAGCATTCTTGATGAAGAACACTCGAGTTTGCGGCGTTTACCTATTAATGCAGTCAATGACAATCTATCAGAAGATAACATAATTGATTCTATGGTCGCAGCTGATCTTATCAATCAGGACAAACACGCCATAGCAATTGTCTCTGATATGAGTACATTTGTTCATGTGGGGGATTTAGTCACCTTTAATCCACTGGATGGCTTCCAGCTTGTGGAAGTTAAAACAGGTAAAAAGAATAATGAGATTTATGAAGCTGCCGAATTTTCTGTTATCTCAAAGTGTCCGCACTTTGAAGAAAACTTCAAAAACAATATGTCTGGCAATGATGTTAAGCAATTTAAACGCATAAAAAGGCAAGTCGTACGTGGCATGAATGTGCTGGAGGCGATTAATACTGGCGAGGGCTTTGACAACCTCCATCAGTCTAAAGTTAAAATCGATGAAATAGATCTTCCGTCTGAATTCTATACCCACCGCTTATTTAAAATGTGGGAGGTTATTCGTGGAGGAAAAAATTGGGCAATTGATACTATTGATGAATGTTTGTTCTTAGGGATGTACCGTGATTCTGGAATGGGTTTTGTTGCCTTCAATGGATGGATGGATAGTATCGGTATAAAAAGCCCTGTTGTGAATATAAACGATTCATTCTTTGACCCTTTGTCTCGGCCATTTATGAGTTTGCATCTGCCAACTGAAATGCTCTCCGATATCATGTCGGGGAAAATAATCATCGTAATGTGTTTTGACAATGAACTTTTTTTTCACCGTGCCAACAAAATGTACCCAAGTTTATTTCTTCTTAGCAATGCGGAAAGCACAAAGCAACCGTTAGAAAATATTCTTCATGTTGGTTCGCAAGGGATAGCTTCTTACGTAAATGGGCATGCCAGCTTTTTAGGTAATGGTATTGAATCCCGAATCCTTTTTGATCAGCAACGACCCGACAATATTATTGAGTGGAGCTATGCTAGAAGCGATCTCAAAAAGCAATATAAAGCATAAGTCCTAGGATGGGATTTCCCATCCCTAGATGGACTGACCCCGCCCCGGTAGACGATCCTGCCCTATAGTGAATAGCCACGGATAATCTAGACACTTCCGGATCGTTGATAATATTGATTTTCGTATTCTGTTGGTGGAGTATCCCAGGAAGGTGCAGAGCAAAACCTTGAGAAAACCGCAAAAAATGCGTTTTTTGCACACAGCATCCCATTTTAATCTTTTATTCTGACCTTCCATAATGTCCGTTGTTGGCACTCAGCGGACATCTCAGCTTTGCCTCACCCCGGAATAATTAAACTTAGCTTTGACATCCCGTACCAGCTGCTGTTGATTCTATTTAAGGCATATTCACCACCTCGCCACATTGCGCAGGCAGCGGTTACGCATTCTGGCAAGCAACCAGAGTTCGTTTGCTGTTGTAGCCATCCCAAGCATCGAGGTGTAAACAGTCGCAGCCCGGCGCCACAGCTTTTTGTCTTCCAGCATCTTCGCCAGTGACAGTGCGTCCTGGACTTTTTTCACATCTTCTTCAGATAATTGTGTTGCAGCCTGCGGCAGGGCAACATCGGGAACCTCAACGCCTGCACCCACTCGATAGACGTACTGGCAGCCGTTATGGGTACGATGGAGTTTTCCCGCGGCATGTAGCTGCCGCAGCAAGTTACCTGCTGTACTGGCTTGCAAGTCCAGCGCATCACAGACATCCTGCAGGACGCATTCTGGCGTCCGGCTAACGATGGCAAGCACCATCTGCGCTTTGGTTACTTTGGTTTTTGATTGTTTGGTCATGGTCAAAACTCGTTTACTTGGTTAAACCTGCAGCCTTGCGGCGTTTGTACTCTCCCATCAGAATCTGCGCTGGCGTCGGCCCTGCTGGATGCCTCGGTGCTGCCAACTGCCGACGAATCGGGGGAATCGAAAACCCGTTAGCCATGTGTTTGGTCCATTTCGTGAGTAAGTTTTCTGCCAGTTTTTTCAGCTCTCCCTCCGTCAGGTTCCTCTCAACTCCAGTTCTGCGCATCTCAATGCAAATGTGATACAGAACATCCTGTTTCCATGGGTATTTGTCGCTTCCCGAATATCGGTAAGACTCGTTTCTCCAGCGTTTGTACTCCGCCATCACTGCATCGGATGTCAGACTGAACGGGTTAGCACCGCTGGCAGATACCAGCGCAACGAACTCAGCGAGATCCGGCGGCCATGTGCTGCCCGCGGCGCAACGCTCCATGCACTGCCGGCAAACCAGCGTAATCTGGGCTTCACTCATCGACCCAATCTGAGCGATCCAGAGCTCTGATGGTTCCTCTCCGTTCTTCAGGATCCATCGGTTCGAAAAGATTTCGCCCATCACTTCCCATAGGCGCCACGCCGTTTCTACGGCCGTCTGTTCCTGCAACTCGCAACCGTTGCTCACGGGCGGCTCGAATCTGTTGAACAGCTCTGGATGCTGCTGGCTCTGCTCGTACTCCCACATGATCGTTACTCCCGTTCGCTGGTTTTTTCTGGCGGACTTCCGCACGGTTAAGATGTCTTGCTAGTTTTTGCTCCCACTGGACCTGGTGAAACGCCCTGCCTTCAACCTGCCAGTACGCGATGAAGCTGCTTAACTCGGCAGCAAGATTTATCCCCGGTCTTAATGGCATTCCCCAAATCGTTGACAGTCGGGGAAAATCCTCGGAAGGTTTCCACCCGAAATACATCGCAAATTTTCCGAATGCTTGTGTTTCACCAGGAACTATTCCCGGTTGATTCGGATAGTCAGGCACAACTGGTTCGACCAGAACCCTATGTGTGGGGGTTATATCTTTTGGTTCCTCTGGTAGATTCCGGATCCCGTTTTTGGGATCGTTTGACGGAAAAAACGGGATCGTTTGGTTGTTTTGCGTACAGGAAACAGTCCCGTTTTCGGGTGCCTTTTCAGCTGTAACAACCCCGTTTTCGGGAATGTTTAAACGATCCCGTTTTTGGTAATGTTCCCGTTTTTGGGTGTGTTCAATTTCAGCAACGCTTTCTTCCACACCAAGAAGTCGGTAAACCGGGATTTGTTTAGTCTTTCCACGCCGTTCACCTGTATCTTCAATAAGCCCGATCGAGATCAGATACTGCAGGCTCGACTGGACCGTTTTCTTATCCAGCTCAGTTGCTTCTGCCAGCGCAGGAATGGATGGAAAAGCACAGAGATCAGCTCCGCACATGTCGGCCATCCAGGTCAGAACAGCTTTTGCAGAGGACTTCCCTGTCTTGACTTTTTTGGCCCATCGCATTGCGTCAATGCTCATGAAGCCCCCCTATTTTCTGTACGGTACTCATTGTCAAAACTCGATTAAAAAAACTGTGGCGCTACGGCGCTTATGCTCGCCAGTAGTGGTCCCGCCGCATCTGCAGGAAGCATGTTAAAAAGTGCAATTGCTGCCTCCCGAATTTCACGTTCTAACTTTTGCAACGGAGCGCCAAGCAATTTTGCCTGGTGCGCTTCGCTACACTCTTTGATTGCTTGAGCCACCAGCTCGCTTTCAGTCAATCCACGTTTCAATCCGTGTTTGCGCGCAATCTCAATAGGCATTGCATCAGCGATCGCTCCTGAAAGCTGCATGACGTAACTGGTGTACTTCTCTGATCCAGATTCGTTTTTCAGGTAGCGGTACAGGTTTTGTTTATTAACGCTGATGCCGCGACCGTCTTGTTTCTCCCACTGTTCGGCCACCAGCTGTGCGACGTGCTCCTGCGCGCGCCCGGGTAAGGTTGCCTCCCACTCACGAACTGCTGCAAAGATGGTCCGGCACTTAACGCTGTCCCGACGCCGTGGTGAATACTGATTTTCCGTTTTCTGTTGCATACCCAACATAGAAGTATGATTTTTGAAAGATATGGTTTGCATGTTTAGTCCTTTGGAAGTCCGTCAGTCGGGTTTGGGTAAAGATCGGGTCTAAGCTCATGAGGCGTCACTTGCCAATCCAGAACCCTGCATGCGTTGAGTACCTCAGTACTTGCAACCTGAGTTCGAAACCAAACCGATACTGTTTGAGAGTTCTTCCCCAAACGGCGAGCTAGTTCAGATTGACTGCCACAAAGGGAAATGATTTTCTTTTGAACCGTTTCTTGCATGTTTCCTCCTAAAAATTTGTCACATATTTGATAAATAATTTGTCAATGTCAAGAAACTTAATCAGTCACAAGTGCTAAGAAACTTTGTATGCTTGGTTACTGGTTTGATTTGGATGCGAATATGAACTTCGAAGAACGGCTGTTAAGAGCTCTTGATGAGGCTGGTATATCTCAATCTGAGTTAGGCCGGCGAGTGGGTGTAAACTCTCAGACAGTCAGTAACTGGTGCAATACAGGTAACTTCCCGCGAAAGGAAAAGTTAGAGTTATTCCCGCAAGCACTTGGAAAACCACTGTATTGGTTCTTTATGACGGATGAAGAAGAGTCTTCATTACAGGCTGTCACAGCCAGCAAAACAGTACTAAATCAGAAGCAATTAGAGTTATTAGAAGTATTTGATCAACTTCCTGAAGTGGAGCAGGACAGATTTATTGAACTAGCGAGAACGCGACTGGAAGAGTTAGATCGGTTTATGGCTGAGTTCCTGAGTAAGCGAAAAATCCCCCCTCCATTCGAAAAAGACTAAATCTTGCCACTGAGAAGGCCGCTTACAGCGGCTTTTTTTATACCCAAAAATCACCAAATCTCACACAAAAACAATCATATCCATTTTTTGTGTCATAAAAACATTGATAACTGACATATTTATTTGTAGTCTGATATTACAAATTCAGTCATCGAGGCAGGAAGCCCACGAAGTAGCTGCCGGCGGCATACGAAACACCGGATGAGATGACGACAAGAAGAATTCGCAGCAGGTTATAACGTTCCGCCGGCCGGCGTTACAGGCATGAGATAGGGCATCACTATGAGAATAGATATATCCAAGATAGGGAAAATTTACTTTTTACTCGTCTCCCCAATCAAACTCTCTGTCGCGCAGGATTTGGAGGCCCGATTCGGAGACCGCGTAATCATTGCAGCTTTTGGTACTGATATCACGTCCATGGGCCTGGCACCAGGTGATGAAATCGTAAGTGCTGGCTACCACCTTCACAGCCTGGATACCGCTGTTTTCGTAGCGCTCCACCATGCTATCGGTGCGGATACGCCAGTCGTGGTAGTCAAAGGGAAGGACGTAAGCATCTGAAAGGATTTTTTGGAATTCTTCATAGTGAGCGGGATTTTCGTACCAGAAGACAGGTATAGGGCTACGAGACATTTTGCTCTCTTTTATTTGGCTGTGTGAGAGCGCCAAGAATACCACCGAGCCTGAAGTGGTGAAAAGACAGGCATGACGACTAGTAGGGTTTGCAATGCGGTGAATGCGGCTATGCGCACGCGACACAGTTAAAAAAGTAAACATGGCGGTTATTCACACGTTGTGGGGAAAAAGTTGTCGGCGGTAGTTGTTAACTGGCTGCCGTCACCGGGAGGCACCCGGCGCCGCATTGCAAAACCACATCCTAATACTGAGTTAACTGGAGATAACTATGAAGGATTTTGCCCGAGTACCTACCGGGAACCAGGCGACTCGCCTGAACTGGTTCGAGGTGAGACTACGCCAGCTGTGTTACTTGCTGGCGCAGAAAGGAAACCCTGAGGCTGAAGCATGAATACCCTGTTTGCCCTTGTCATCAGCGTGTGTGCTCTCACTGGTGAATGCTCTGATGTTCTGATCGGTGTTTATCCATCAGAGGCCAGTTGCAACAGCAACGCCGATGAACAAAAAGTACAGGGCCAGTGTCTCCCCTACCGAAATGCACAAAAAATGGCTGACGACCAACGGCCTGCAGTGAGTTTTTGAATCGAGTTTTGACCAATGGCCGTTACGGCCGGAGAAGTGATTATGGAATTTGGAATGAAACGCGTTCTGGCATCTGTCCAGGCCGCCGCCACTTTGAATAAGCTCTATGACGGCTCGCCCGTTTCACTGACGGCCATCAGTAAAGAGTCAAAGCTGTCTACTTCATACCTTGAGCAGATCTTCAAAAAGCTGCGGGCGGGTAACCTGGTTATTTCACAGCGTGGCCCAGGTGGTGGTTATAGCCCCCGCGGCGATGACATCACCGTTACAGAAGTGATCACTGCAGTATCTAAACTGCCAGCCCATAAAACTTTTGAGCCTATCCTGCGAGCGCTTGACGACGTTCGCGTATCACAGCTGCTACGGGGCGATTCGCCAGCCCCATAAAGCACAAAACCCGCGCAAGGCGGGTTAAGTACCCGGTCAGCCGACCAAAGCTTTCCGGAATCGAGTTTTGACCAATGACCACCACCAGGGCGGCTGCCATCAGCTGCCGGGTATCTTACAATCCAAAGGAGCCCAAACGCAATGAACAACTACCCGTATCTCATTAAAGCTAAGGCAAAAGCAAACGAAGCGAAAAGTCTCTTCTGCTGGTTCTCTGCTAAATCCGATTCTCGCGCCGAGCGCAAAATCCTGGACATCCTGGAAGACGCTGAAATTAACGTTGGCCGCGGCGCCAGCCATCAGCTGCCGATCCGCACCAACTGGCTCATCGTTGATGACTTACCGGAAGAAGGTGTACTGGATGACACCTGGTGCGATCGCTACGAGCTTGGTGGTGAAGACGGGCTGACATGGCAAAAAATCGTTGCGCCGGCGGCTGCTGAACCACAGCCCCCCAGTAAAACAGAAAACGATATCTCTCCTGCAAATAGCGATGAAGAAGACTATTCGAACAATGAAGAAGCACTCTTCAACCTGGCGGAAATGTCATTCCGCACGCAGCTGCTTGCCCAGTATATGGCCGACGAACGTCACGTGTATCACATTAGCATTCCTCATCGTAACCGCCTTTCAGCGATGGAAATGGATACGGATAATCACGGTGTGCAGAATCTGCTGCTGACGGCAGAAAATATTCCGGAACTTAAAAAATATGATATGCCTGGCCTGTGGAAATTTACCAGTGCATTTAAGAGCGTATTTCCTGTGGGGAAACGCCATGAGCTCGGCAAGCAAATTCAGTTCGCCAAATTGTGGCTTGAAACGTCGCACATTGACCGCGGGATCCTTACAAAGGAATGGGCTGCTGGAAACTATATCACCTCAATAAACAAAACCGATACCGGCGCCAATGCTGGTGGCGGTAACAAAACTGACCGCAATCCGGATTATCAGCATTCGCTGGATACTCTGGATATAGAGATCGCCCTTGCGACGATGCCTATGGATTTTGATATCTATAATTTTCCGGCATCAGTCCACCGCCGCGCGAAGGAAATAGTACAGAAGAAAGAAAGTCCATTTAAAGAATGGTCTGCAGCATTACGGAGCACACCAGGCATCCTTGATTATTCCCGTGCAGCGATTTTTGCACTGATCAGGGAAGCATCCAGTGGAATAACTCCTTTTCCAGATCGGTTGCGTGGCTACATCAACGCGAATCTGACTGAACATAAGCATGATACCCCAAGCGCTGAAATGCTTGCCAAGGCGGGACATATTCCATCTGCTGCAGTCACTCTGGATGCAATAAACCAAGCAATCGCCGGAGAGGATAGCAGCGCAAAACTGGAAACACTCTCCTCTGACTTTAAAGCAGTTGGCACCGAACTCGTAAAAGAAGCTCAAAAGCAGCGTCCGAACGCTAATCAGGTTCTGGCCGCCGAGCGCGGCGAATATGTCGAAGGGATTAGCGACCCTACTGATCCGAAGTGGGTAACCGAAGACCTTCCCAAATCAAGGCAACCTGAGGTTTCAAAAATTGGGGACGGAGAATTTTCCATTGACGGTCTTGTTGACGTTACTGGCAAGGTTAACCAAAAAGAAAAAACAGATGAAGTTGTTCATCAAACGGATGCTGTAGATATTGAATCCGGTCCTCATAATAAGGAGGAAGATCAGCCTATTGATTATGTTCACGTTATGGTTGATCTGGAAACCATGGGTAAAAAACATAACGCCCCTATCGTCGCTATTGGTGCGGTTGTTTTTGACCCGGCAACCGGCTCTATTGGAGAAAGTTTCTATAAAGTCGTATGCCTTGAATCCTCTGTGAATTGGGGCGCCGTAATCGATCCATCTACTGTTATCTGGTGGCTTAAGCAGTCCTCCGAAGCACGCTCTGCGATCGTAAATGATGATGCTATCCCGTTGCTGGATGCATTACTCCAGTTCAGAGAATTTGTCTCTGATAATGTTGCTGGCGGGAGCAAAAAGGCACAGGTATGGGGTAACGGTGCGTCATTCGATAACTCCATTCTGCGTTCTTCTTACGATTGCATTGCTGAAGATTATCCGTGGGAATACTGGAACGATCGGGACGTACGAACAATGGTAGAGCTCGGCCAGGCCATTGGCTTCGACCCCAAAACAACGATCCCGTTTGAAGGTGATCGTCACAATGCCCTCGCTGATGCTATTCATCAGGCCCGCTATGTATCAGCAATCTGGCAGCGAATAATTTCCGGCAATCAGGTGCTGCAAAAATTGATGCAAAACTGATTTTTTATTTTCAGATACTGGCCCAGCAATGGGCCATAATGAGGTAAAACATATGCTCCAGATGTTAACCCTTGAAGAGTGGGCAAACGAGAAATACAGAAGCAATCCTCCAAGTGTTTCCACTCTCAGGAATTATGCTAAACAGAATATGTTTTCTCCCCCAGCCAAAAAAGAAGGTCGATTCTGGCGCGTCAGGGAGGATGCTGAGTTGGTCGGTACATTGACCACTCCTGTAGTAAAGAAAAGCGACCCTGTTCTTTTGCAGAGGATTTTGAACGATGGCTGCCAGACCACGTAAAAATAATATATCTATTCCAAATTTATACCCGCTCTACAGTAGAAAGGTTAATAAAGTATACTGGCGTTATAAGCACCCGATAACTGGTAAGTTTCATAGTCTAGGTACAGATGAAGCAGAGGCCACGGCAATAGCTATTGAAGCAAATAAAAGACTGGCGGAACAACAAACCCGCCAGATAATGGCAATCACTGACAGAATATCCACCAACTCAGGAAAATCAATATCAACTAACACCTGGCTTGAACGTTACTGGAAGATTCAGCAGGAAAGATTAAAGTCCGGAGATATTAAAGAAAACACTATCAAACAAAAAGCAAAACCAGTATCTCTGCTTAAGGAACGTGTAGGAATGAAATTAATATCCGCTGTCAATGTTCGAGATGTTGCGCAAATTCTTGATGAATATTTAGCGGAGGGACAACCCAGAATGGCTCAGGTCATTCGCTCTGTCCTAATAGATGTTTTTAAAGAAGCTCAGCATGCGGGAGAAGTACCTCCTGGTTATAACCCTGCACTAGCAACTAAACAACCTCGTAGAAAGATCACTCGCCAACGCCTCACTCTGGAGGAATGGCAAAAGATTTTTGATATAGCCGATGAAAATCACAAATACATGGGGAACGCCATGCTTTTAGCCATAGTAACAGGACAGCGACTAGGTGATATATCCCGTATGAAATTCTCGGACATCTGGGACGATCATCTACACGTTGAGCAAGAGAAAACCGGAAGCAAAATCGCTATACCATTAGCTCTGCGTTGCAACGCAATCAACTGGAGCCTCCGAGATGTAATCAGTCGTTGCCGGGATTATGCAGTAAGCCCTTATTTGGTTCATTTCTTTAGAACCACCTCACAGGCTGAGCGAGGAGCGCAGGTGAAACCCAGAACACTGACCATGAATTTCAGCAAGGCAAGAGACAGTGCAGATATTGACTGGGGACAAGGTACACCGGCAACTTTCCATGAACAAAGATCGCTTTCCGAGCGGTTATATAAAGCCCAGGGTATAAACACGAAAGATTTACTTGGACATAAAACTCAACAACAAACGGATAGATACCATGATGATCGAGGTAAGGGGTGGACAACGGTGGCCTTATGAGGTTTTTCGGGAGGGGTTTTGATAACTTATTTTGATAAAATTTTGATAACCGTTCGAAAGCTAATAATAAAAACGGGAACCACCAGGTTCCCGTTCTGACATAATCTGAGGGCCAGATTACATGTTCGCGATAATCGCGTCGCCAAACTCTGAACATTTCAGCAGCTTAGCGCCTTCCATCAGACGTTCGAAGTCATAGGTCACGGTCTTGGCGGCGATAGCGCCTTCCATGCCTTTGACGATCAGGTCTGCGGCTTCGAACCACTGCATGTGGCGCAGCATCATCTCTGCGGACAGGATGATGGAGCCCGGGTTCACTTTGTCCTGGCCGGCATACTTCGGCGCAGTACCGTGAGTCGCTTCGAACAGCGCGCACTCGTCACCGATGTTGGCGCCCGGGGCGATACCGATACCGCCAACCTGCGCCGCCAGGGCGTCAGAGATATAGTCGCCGTTCAGGTTCATACAGGCGATAACGTCGTATTCCGCCGGACGCAGCAGGATCTGCTGCAGGAACGCATCGGCGATCACGTCTTTCACCACGATCTCTTTGCCGGTGTTCGGGTTCTTGATTTTCACCCACGGACCGCCGTCGATCAGCTCGCCGCCGAACTCTTCGCGAGCCAGCTGGTAGCCCCAGTCTTTGAACGCGCCTTCGGTGAACTTCATGATGTTGCCTTTGTGCACCAGAGTGACGGAATCACGATCGTTGGTGATCGCGTATTCAATCGCGGCGCGCACCAGGCGTTTGGTGCCTTCTTCAGAGCACGGCTTGATGCCGATGCCGCAATGTTCCGGGAAGCGAATTTTCTTCACGCCCATCTCATCGCGCAGGAATTTGATCACTTTGTCTGCTTCCGCAGAGTCGGCTTTCCACTCGATACCCGCATAGATATCTTCTGAGTTTTCACGGAAGATAACCATGTCGGTCAGTTCCGGGTGTTTAACCGGGCTCGGGGTGCCCTGGTAGTAACGTACCGGACGCAGGCAGACGTAAAGATCCAGCTCCTGGCGCAGCGCCACGTTCAGAGAACGAATGCCGCCGCCGACTGGGGTGGTCAGAGGACCTTTGATAGCAACGCGGTAGTCACGAATCAGATCGAGGGTTTCAGCTGGCAGCCAGACGTCCTGGCCATAGACGTGGGTTGATTTCTCACCGGTGTAAACTTCCATCCAGGAAATTTTACGCTCGCCCTTATAGGCTTTCTCAACGGCGGCATCAACCACTTTCAGCATCGCTGGGGTAACGTCAACGCCGATACCGTCACCTTCAATGAACGGGATAATCGGATTGTGAGGGACGTTCAGTTTGCCGTTTTGCAGGGTGATTTTTTGACCTTCCGCCGGAACTACTACTTTGCTTTCCATTAACCTCTCCTTCGAGCGCTTCTGGTTCTGCTCTTCCCTCTTCACGCGAGCCTGGTGTTGGCTGAGTCGGCCAGCTTCGGCGTACCGGGTCTTCCCGCTAACCGGAGCTATCGCGTCCGTGTCGCCTTCCTGCCTGTAGTGCGAATCGGTTTGAGCAATTTTTTGTTAATAATTTGTAATGAGCATGTCAATACTACCTGAATGTTTGCGTCCATGAAAGGCATTCGTAATTAGGCTATAATGCGGCAATTGATAAAGCCTGAAAATACCATGCAGAAAACTTCATTTAGAAAACATCGCGTTGAGCGATTCAGCACACAACAAGTCACCAGACAACGTAAAGAACGCCAGCCAAAAACTGTGATCTTGTTCAATAAACCCTATGATGTGTTGCCGCAATTTACCGATGAAGCCGGGCGCAGCACGCTAAAAGATTTTATTCCGGTGGCGGGCGTCTACGCCGCAGGTCGGCTCGATCGCGACAGCGAAGGCCTGCTGGTGCTGACCAACGACGGCGCGCTGCAGGCGAAGCTGACCCAGCCGGGTAAGCGCACCGGCAAGATCTACTATGTTCAGGTGGAAGGCGAACCCACGCCCGAGGCGCTGACCGCCTTGCGCGACGGCGTCACCCTTAACGACGGCCCCACCCTGCCTGCCGGCGTAGAACTTGTCGAGGAACCCGTCTGGCTGTGGCCGCGCAACCCGCCGATTCGTGAGCGCAAATCGATTCCCACCCGCTGGTTGAAAATCACGCTCTACGAGGGACGCAACCGCCAGGTGCGCCGGATGACCGCCCACGTCGGCTTCCCCACCCTGCGGCTGATCCGCTACGCCATGGGCGGCTATACCCTCGACGGACTGGCCAACGGCGACTGGCGCAAAGCCGAATAACTGAAAAGGAAAAGCGATGTTTAAACCTCATGTCACCGTTGCCTGCGTGGTTCACGCCCAGGATAAATTTCTCATCGTCGAAGAAACCATTAACGGCAAAGCGCTGTGGAACCAGCCGGCGGGCCATCTCGAGGCCAATGAAACGCTGCTGCAGGCCGCCGAACGTGAACTGTGGGAAGAGACCGGCATTCGCGCCACGCCGCAGCACTTCATCCGCATGCATCAGTGGCTGGCTCCCGATAACACGCCGTTTCTGCGCTTCCTGTTCGCCATCGAACTTAGCGATCTGTGCGCCACTGAACCACACGACAGCGATATCGATCGCTGCCTGTGGCTCAGTGCTGAGGAAATTCTTAACGCGCCGAACCTGCGCTCGCCGCTGGTTGCCGAAAGCATTCGCTGCTACCTGCAGGACCCGCGGCAGCCGCTGTCGCTGATTGGCGCATTTAACTGGCCGTTCACAGGGGGTGAATGAACGGTGAGCGCGTGCTAGAATACGCCGCCTCGAAGTTCAATGTAGCGAGTATTTCCATGTCAGAAAGCCAGAAAAAAGTGATCGTCGGCATGTCCGGCGGCGTCGACTCCTCGGTCTCCGCGTACCTGCTGCTGCAGCAAGGGTATAAGGTGGAAGGCCTGTTCATGAAGAACTGGGAGGAAGACGACGGCGAGGAATACTGCACCGCCGCCGCCGACCTTGCCGATGCGCAAGCGGTCTGCGATAAGCTGGGCATTGAACTGCACACCGTTAACTTTGCCGCCGAATATTGGGATAACGTCTTTGAGCTCTTCCTGGAAGAGTACAAAGCCGGCCGCACGCCGAACCCGGATATTCTGTGCAATAAAGAGATCAAATTTAAAGCCTTCCTCGAGTTTGCTGCCGAAGACCTCGGCGCCGACTACATCGCCACCGGGCACTATGTGCGCCGCGCCGATGTCGACGGTAAAAGCCAGCTGCTGCGCGGCCTCGACGGCAACAAAGATCAGAGCTACTTCCTCTACACCCTTAGCCACGAGCAGATTGCCCAGAGCCTGTTCCCGGTGGGTGAGCTGGAAAAACCGCAGGTGCGTAAGATCGCCGAAGAGCTGGATCTGATCACCGCGAAGAAAAAAGATTCCACCGGCATCTGCTTTATCGGCGAGCGTAAATTCCGCGATTTCCTTGGCCGCTATCTGCCGGCGCAGCCGGGCAAAATCCTCACCGTCGACGGCGAGGAGATCGGTACTCATCAGGGGCTGATGTACCACACCCTGGGCCAGCGTAAAGGGCTGGGTATCGGCGGCACCAAAGAGGGTAGCGAAGATCCATGGTACGTGGTCGATAAAGACGTTGAGAATAATATTCTTATCGTCGCCCAGGGCCATGACCACCCGCGCCTGATGTCCGTCGGTCTGATTGCCCAACAGCTGCACTGGGTAAACCGTGAACCGCTGCAGGGCACCCTGCGCTGCACGGTGAAAACCCGCTATCGCCAGACCGATATCCCCTGCACCGTTACCGCGCTGGATGAAGACCGTATCGAAGTCCGCTTCGATGAGCCGGTCGCGGCGGTGACCCCGGGCCAGTCCGCAGTGTTCTATTTAGGGGAAGTGTGCCTCGGCGGCGGAATTATTGAACAACGACTGCCTCTGCAGTCCTGAACGCGCGTTATTTCCGCCGGGACGAACCGCCCTGGCGGCTGACAAGGAGTATGTGTGGCGAAGAATTACTATGACATCACCCTGGCGCTGGCTGGCGTTTGCCAGGCGGCGCGACTGGTTCAGCAACTGGCGCATCAGGGACATTGCGACAGCGATGCCCTGCATGTGTCGCTGAACAGCATCATCGACCTCGATCCTGAGTCGACGCTGGCGGTGTTCGGTGGCAGTGAAGCCAATCTTCGCCTCGGTCTTGAAACGCTGCTAGGGGTGCTCAATACCAGCAGCCGTCAGGGCCTCAATGCTGAACTGACGCGCTATACCCTGAGCCTGATGGTGCTGGAGCGCAAGCTCGCCGCCAGTAAAGGGGCGATGGACACGCTCGGCAACCGCATCGCCGGCCTGCACCGTCAGCTGGAACACTTTGACCTGCAGTCCGAAACGCTGCTCAGCGCCATGGCGGGCATCTATGTCGATGTGATAAGCCCGCTGGGGCCGCGTATTCAGGTGACCGGCTCCCCTGCCGTGCTGCAAAGCCCGCAGGTGCAGGCGAAAGTTCGCTCAGCGCTGCTGGCGGGTATTCGCGCCGCGGTGCTCTGGCATCAGGTGGGCGGCGGACGTCTGCAGCTTATGTTTTCCCGTAATCGTCTGGTTAACCAGGCAAAGCAAATTCTTGCTCATTTAACCCCGGAGTTGTGATCTATGGAATTATCCTCACTGACCGCCGTTTCCCCTGTAGACGGCCGCTACGGCGATAAAGTCAGCGCGCTGCGCGGTATCTTCAGCGAATTCGGTTTGCTGAAATTCCGCGTTCAGGTGGAAGTACGTTGGCTGCAAAAACTGGCCGCCCACGCAGCGATCAAGGAAGTTCCTGCTTTTGCTGCCGACGCAAACGGTTTCCTTGATAAAATCGTCGCCGATTTCAGCGTTGAAGACGCGGAGCGCATCAAAACCATCGAGCGCACCACTAACCACGACGTGAAAGCGGTAGAGTATTTCCTGAAAGAAAAAGTCGCTGACATCGCCGAGCTGCACGCGGTATCAGAGTTTATTCACTTCGCCTGTACGTCTGAAGACATTAATAACCTCTCCCACGCGCTGATGCTGAAAACCGCCCGCGACGAAGTGGTTCTGCCTTACTGGCGCAAGCTGATTGACGCGGTAAAAGATCTGGCGACCCAGTACCGCGATGTGCCGCTGCTCTCCCGTACCCACGGCCAGCCGGCAACGCCGTCCACCATGGGTAAAGAGATGGCGAACGTCGCCTACCGTATGGAGCGGCAGTATCGTCAGCTGAACCAGGTGGAAATCCTCGGTAAAATCAACGGCGCGGTGGGTAACTACAACGCCCACATCGCCGCCTACCCGGAAGTCGACTGGCATCAGTTCAGCGAAGAGTTCGTTACCTCGCTGGGTATTCAGTGGAACCCGTACACCACGCAGATCGAGCCGCATGACTATATCGCTGAGCTGTTTGACTGCATCGCGCGCTTCAACACCATTCTGATCGACTTCGATCGCGACGTGTGGGGCTACATCGCGCTCAACCACTTCAAACAGAAGACCATCGCCGGGGAAATCGGCTCCTCCACCATGCCGCACAAGGTGAACCCGATTGACTTCGAAAACTCCGAAGGCAATCTCGGCCTGGCCAATGCGGTCATGCAGCACCTGGCCAGCAAACTGCCGGTTTCCCGCTGGCAGCGCGACCTGACCGACTCCACCGTTCTGCGTAACCTCGGCGTGGGCATCGGCTATGCGCTGATCGCCTATCAGTCCACCCTCAAAGGGATCAGCAAGCTGGAGCTGAACCAGGATCGCCTGCTGGACGAACTGGATCACAACTGGGAAGTACTGGCTGAGCCGATCCAGACCGTGATGCGTCGTTACGGTATCGAAAAACCGTACGAGAAGCTGAAAGAGCTGACCCGCGGCAAACGCGTGGACGCGGAAGGGATGAAGCAGTTTATTGACAGCCTCGCCCTGCCGGAAGAGGAAAAAGTGCGTCTCAAAGCGATGACCCCGGCCAACTATATCGGTCGGGCAACCACCATGGTTGACGAGCTGAAGTAATCGCCCTGCCCCTCTTTCCGCCGGAAAGAGGGGCGTTTTATCGCCGGAAAGGGATCAGATCCAAACGTCGTTCACCGCCGTCCGCTCGCCGCCCTCGTGGCCGGTATTCAACACCCCGCGCGGCTCAATCAGCATCAGCTTCGCTTCCGTCTCCGCCGAGGTCTTATGTTCCACCCCGCGCGGCACGACGATCATCTCCCCGGCCTTCACCAGCACATGCCCGTCGCGGAAGTCCACGCGCAATACCCCCTCCACCACCATCAATGTCTCATCGGTTTCCAGGTGGCTGTGCCAGATAAAGTCGCCGGCGATGCGCACGACCTTGAACTGATAGTCGTTCATTTCAGCCACCACTTTGGGCTGCCATTGTTCGCTGAACAGGGAAAATTTCTGAGCAAGATTAACGAGTTGATACATGGGCTGTCTCCTTGTGATAAAGGCAGTCAGCATAGTTCGCCTCGCCGCGGTCACGCTTGAACGATTGTGCAACCTGAACCGCGCTAGCCGCGGATCGCCCGCAGCCAGCGGCCCGGAGAGAGACCAAAGCGGCTGATAAACTGGCGCGTCATGTGGCTCTGATCGGCAAAGCCCGCGTCGGCGGCAATATCCACCAGACGTTCCCCGGCGCGCATCCGCTGGCGGCAAAAATCGAGCCGGCGCATCATGACGTAGCGCCACGGGCTGGTGCCGTACAGCGTTCTGAAATCCCGGCTCAGGCTCCAGCGGTCCCGGCCGCTGACCTGCGACAGGGTGTCGAGGGTCATATCCTGCATAAAACAGGCATGGATATACTCCCGGGCCCTCTCCGCCGCCTGATAATCAAACGCCTGGCGACGGGAACGTTGGCCGCCGACAA
Source organism: Klebsiella sp. P1927 (assembly GCF_018204675.1). Taxonomy (NCBI): domain Bacteria; kingdom Pseudomonadati; phylum Pseudomonadota; class Gammaproteobacteria; order Enterobacterales; family Enterobacteriaceae; genus Klebsiella; species Klebsiella sp. P1927. The sequence goes on from NZ_CP073377.1 coordinate 3,048,298, forward strand.
CGGCCAGGGTCTGCGCCAGGTCGTACAGGGCGTCCTCTTCCTCCAGCGGCTCAAAGGTGTCCGTGACCGCTTTTAATAACGGCAGCGCGGCGCACCGCAGGCGCGGATCCGCCGACAGGCCGCCGGGAATAAACGGTAGTGGCCTGCCGCCGAGTATCTTCTGGATCAGCGCCGGTTCGATATAAACCATACGGTAGTGAAACCCCGCCTCGGTGCCCGCCTCGCCATCGTGTATTTCGTCCGGATGAAGCACCATCGTTCCGCCGGGCAGGCTGTGCTGGAGTCCGCCGCGATAGTGAAAGCTCTGCACGCCGGCGATCGTCTGGCCGATGGCGTAGGTATCATGCCGGTGCGGTTCGTAGCCGTGGCCGCCGAAGAAGGCTTCGATGCGTTCCGTCCGGCTGGGCGATTGCGCCAGCCTGACCCAGTCCGCGCTCTGCTGCTGAGACATAATGGATAACCTGCGACGTTCTTGAGGGGTTATTCCAGTACTATTACACAAAAAATTAACATCACCAACCCGCTCGCCGTTCGCATCCTGCCGCTGGGCGTTTACTGAAATTACGCATAGAATGAAGGAGTTCCATGCAGTATGCGCAAAGGGCGCCGCCGAATGCTGGCCAGCCCGGGGGCACCAGGGGCCCTTTTTATAAAAAGCTTTATTTAACAGCCGTTTATATTTTGCGTATATAATGAGCGTCAGACTACTATCGAAAATGCTAGGGAGAACAGCCATGCGCGTACTCGTGGTTGAGGATAATGCCCTGCTGCGTCACCACCTCAAAGTTCAGCTGCAGGAGCTGGGCCATCAGGTCGATGCGGCGGAAGATGCCAGGGAAGCGGACTACTATCTGGGCGAACATCTCCCGGATATCGCCATCGTCGATCTCGGCCTGCCGGATGAAGACGGTTTATCACTGATCCGCCGCTGGCGCAGCCACGACGTGTCGCTGCCGGTGCTGGTGCTGACCGCCCGCGAAGGATGGCAGGATAAAGTGGAAGTGCTGAGCGCCGGGGCGGATGATTACGTCACCAAGCCTTTCCATATTGAAGAGGTTGCCGCCCGCATGCAGGCGCTGCTGCGCCGTAACAGCGGTCTGGCCTCGCAGGTGATCTCCCTGCCGCCGTTCCAGGTCGACCTCTCCCGGCGCGAGCTGTCGGTGAATGACCAGCCGATCAAGCTGACCGCCTTTGAATACACCATTATGGAAACCCTGATCCGTAACCGCGGCAAAGTGGTCAGCAAAGATTCGCTGATGCTCCAGCTTTACCCGGATGCCGAACTGCGAGAAAGCCACACCATCGACGTGCTGATGGGTCGGCTGCGCAAGAAAATTCAGGCTGAATACCCACAGGACGTCATCACCACGGTGCGCGGCCAGGGCTATCTGTTCGAATTGCGCTGATGAAGGGACTGTTGCGGCATATCTTCCCGCTGTCATTACGGGTTCGCTTCCTGCTGGCGACCGCCGGGGTGGTGCTGGTGCTCTCCCTGGCCTACGGCATGGTGGCCCTGGTGGGCTATAGCGTTAGCTTCGATAAAACCACCTTTCGCCTGCTGCGCGGCGAGAGCAATCTCTTTTATATGCTGGCGAGATGGGAAAACGGCGCTATTGACGTCGACATCCCGGAAAACCTGAATATGGAAAGCCCGACGGTGACCCTTATCTACGATGAGCAGGGCAAACTGCTGTGGGCGCAGCGTGATGTTCCATGGCTGGCGAAACGCATTCAACCGGAATGGCTGAAACGCAATGGCTTCCATGAGATTGAAGCCGATGTCGACAGCAGCAGTATGCTGTTGCGCAATAACCATGAGATTCAGGAACAGCTGGACGCTATCCGCGAACAGGGCGACGACTCTGAGATGACCCACTCGGTGGCGATCAACCTCTACCCGGCCACCAGCAAAATGCCTCAGCTCAGCATTGTGGTGGTCGACACCATTCCGGTGGAGCTCAAGCGCAGCTATATGGTGTGGAGCTGGTTTGTCTATGTGCTGGCCGCCAACCTGCTGCTGGTGATCCCCCTGCTGTGGGTCGCCGCCTGGTGGAGCCTGCGGCCCATTGAGTCGCTGGCCAAAGAGGTGCGCGAACTGGAGGAACATCACCGCGAAAAGCTCAATCCCAACACCACTCGCGAGCTGACCCGGCTGGTCAGCAACCTCAACCGCCTGGTTCGCAGCGAGCGCGAACGCTATGACAAATACCGCACTACCCTCACCGATCTCACTCACAGTCTGAAAACGCCGCTGGCGGTGATGCAGAGTACACTGCGCTCGCTGCGCGGCGAGAAGATCAGCGTCGACGAGGCGGAGCCGGTGATGCTGGAGCAGATAAGCCGCATCTCGCAGCAGATTGGTTATTACCTGCATCGCGCCAGCATGCGCAGCGGCGGCACCCTCTTGAGCCGGGAATTACACCCGATCGCCCCCCTGCTTGACAGCCTGACTTCCGCTCTCAACAAGGTCTATCAGCGCAAAGGGGTCAATATCTCGCTCGACATCTCGCCGGAGATCACTTTTGTCGGCGAGCAGAACGATTTTATGGAAGTGATGGGTAACGTTCTTGATAACGCCTGTAAGTATTGCCTGGAGTTCGTGGAAGTTTCCGTGCGCCAGACCACCGACAGCCATCTGCACATCCTGGTGGAAGACGATGGGCCGGGGATCCCGCAGAGCCAGCGCCGGGCCGTTTTCGACCGCGGCCAGCGGGCTGATACCCTGCGTCCCGGCCAGGGGGTAGGGCTCTCCGTTGCGCGTGAAATTGTCGAACAATATGATGGAGAGATCATCGCCGGGGAAAGCCTGCTCGGCGGCGCCTGCATGGAGGTGGTGTTTGGCCGCCAGCAGATGGAAGATAAACAGAGTTAATCGTTGAGATTTTTCACGGCGCCTGCATCGCCAGGGCGCCGCATCCGTTATAATCCCTGTCAGACACCTGCAGTGGAATATCAATATGGATTATCAATTAACGCTTAACTGGCCCGACTTTATCGAACGCTACTGGCAAAAACGGCCGGTGGTATTGAAGCGCGGCTTCGCCAATTTTATCGACCCCCTAAGCCCGGACGAACTGGCAGGACTGGCCATGGAGAGCGAGGTCGATAGCCGCCTTGTCAGCCATCAGGATGGAAAATGGCAGGTCAGTCACGGTCCTTTCGAAAGCTACGATCACCTGAGCGAAAACAACTGGTCCCTGCTGGTGCAGGCGGTTAACCACTGGCATGAACCGTCCGCAGCGCTGATGCATCCGTTCCGTGCCCTGCCGGACTGGCGTATCGACGACCTGATGATCTCCTTCTCGGTGCCGGGAGGCGGCGTCGGCCCGCATCTGGATCAGTATGATGTGTTTATCATTCAGGGCACCGGCCGTCGGCGCTGGCGCGTTGGGGAAAAGGTGCCGATGAAACAGCACTGCCCGCATCCGGACCTGCTGCAGGTTGACCCCTTCGAGGCGATCATCGATGAAGAGATGGAGCCGGGCGATATTCTCTATATTCCGCCGGGATTCCCGCATGAGGGTTATTCGCTGGAAAACTCGCTTAACTATTCGGTCGGCTATCGCGCGCCGAATGCCCGCGAGCTGTTTAGCGGCTTTGCCGACTATGTCCTCCAGCGCGAACTGGGCAGCCAGCGCTACGCCGATCCGGACGTGCCGTCCCGCGACCATCCGGCGGATATTTTACCGACCGAACTCGACCGCCTGCGCGAGATGATGCTGGGTCTGATTAACCAACCGGAGCACTTTAAGCAGTGGTTCGGCGAGTTTATCACCCAGTCGCGTCATGAGCTCGACGTCGCGCCGCCGGAGCCGCCGTATCAGCCAGATGAGATTTACGATGCCCTGCAGCAGGGCGATACCCTGGAACGCCTGGGCGGCCTGCGGGTGCTGCGCATTGACGGCGAGGTATTCGTTAACGGCGAGAAGATCGACTCCCCGCACCGTCCGGCGCTGGACGCCTTAGCCACCCATCTGACGCTGCGCGCCGACCATTTTGGCGATGCGCTGGAAGATCCTTCTTTCCTCGCCATGCTGGCAGCGCTGGTCAACAGCGGCTATTGGTTCTTTGGCGACTGAGCCATCATCCTGCCCGGCGGCGCCGCGCTTGCCGGGCCTACGGGTTCCGCGCTCACCGGCTGGACCGTAGGCCGGATAAGGCGAAGCCGCCATCCGGCATCTTGTCCGACACGCGGCCTTACCGGGCCGCCTGAGAAGATTAATGCCCTTTGCGTGCCGCCGTCAGCTCGGCGATACGCACGATCACCTGCACCGCTTTCTCCATTCCTTCCAGGGTGACAAACTCATGTTTGCCGTGATAGTTGTAGCCACCGGTAAACAGGTTTGGGCACGGCAGTCCCATAAATGAGAGCTGCGCGCCGTCGGTGCCGCCGCGGATCGGCTTCATCTGCGGTTCAATATCGCAGTCCACCATCGCCTGGCGGGCAATATCGACCACGTGCGGATGGGCGATCACCTGCTCATGCATGTTGTAATAACTGTCCTCGATCACCAGCTCAATATAACAGTCCGGGTGCAGTCCCTTGCCGACCTTTTTGGCGATCTCCATCATCTTGCGCTTGCGCGCCTCGAAGTGCTTACGGTCAAAATCGCGGATGATGTAATGCATCTCGGCCCGATCGACGCTGCCTTTCATGCTGGTGAGGTGATAAAAACCTTCATAGCCTTCAGTGGTCTCCGGCGCTTCATCGGCCGGTACTTCGGCATGAATGCGCGCGGCCAGCGACAGCGCGTTGACCATCACCCCTTTCGCGGTGCCGGGGTGCACGTTATTACCGACAATTTTTATCGTCACCGAGGCGGCGTTGAAGTTTTCAAACTCCAGTTCGCCGACCCCGCCGCCGTCGACGGTATAGGCCCAGCGGGCGTCAAAGGCCTCGACGTCGAAATGCTTCGCCCCTTTACCCACCTCTTCATCAGGGGTGAAGGCCACGCGGATATCGCCATGAGGAATATTTTTCGCCTGCAGGGTCGCCAGCGCGGTCATAATTTCGGCAATGCCGGCTTTGTCGTCCGCCCCGAGCAGCGTTTTCCCGTCGGTGGTGATCAGCGTCTGTCCCAAAAGCTGATGCAGAACCGGGAACATCACCGGGGAGAGCACCTCATCGCCGATACCCAGCGCGATATCGCCGCCGCGATAGTTTTCAACAATCTGCGGATTAACGTTTTTACCACTGAAATCCGGGGAGGTGTCGACGTGGGAGATAAAACCGATGGCCGGGATATCGCCCTCAACGTTAGCGGGCAAAGTTCCCATTACCGTCCCTTTTTCACTCAGCGTTACCTTGACCAGTCCCATTTCTTCCAGCTGCGCCTGCAACAGGCGTAACAGCTTCCACTGCCCTTCCGTGCTGGGGACCTGACGAACGCCAGGCTTTGACTGCGTGTCCAAAGAAACGTACTGCAAAAAACGCTCAAGCAATTTATCCATGTAGCCACCCTCTTCTTTTGTGACAACATTATTCATAAGCCAGAAAAGACAAATATTGCGTCAGGTCATTTTTAGCCCGTAAAGCGAAATTTAATAACGGAACCGACGTTATGGTGTAAAGGTAGACTATGCGGGTGTATCAAGGATTGGCGATTACCCTCGTTTGCCGTAGAATGCTGGCCCTTATTAAAAACGTGCAACCCCAAAGGTGGTTAATCACAAACCCCGCAGCGGCCGGAAATTTGCCGTTGCGTCTACATGGGACAGAGTCAAAAATTGAATATACAACCGCGTTCGCGTTCGCCGCTGGTGCATCTGGCGGGAATTCGCAAGAGCTTTGATGGTAAAACGGTCATCGACAACCTTAACCTGACCATCAACAATGGTGAGTTTCTCACTCTGCTTGGCCCCTCTGGCTGCGGTAAAACCACCGTTCTGCGCCTTATTGCCGGCCTGGAAAACGTCGACAGCGGACGGATCCATCTCGAAGATCACGATATCACTCATGTTCCGGCGGAAAACCGCCACGTCAATACCGTATTCCAAAGCTACGCCCTGTTTCCGCATATGACGGTGTTCGAGAACGTCGCCTTTGGCCTGCGGATGCAGAAAACCCCGGCGGCGGAAATCACCCCACGGGTGATGGATGCCTTAAAGATGGTGCAGCTGGAGGCGTTTGCCCAGCGCAAACCACACCAGCTCTCCGGCGGCCAGCAGCAGCGCGTGGCCATCGCCCGCGCGGTGGTCAACAAACCGCGTCTGCTGCTGCTCGATGAGTCTCTTTCGGCACTGGATTACAAGCTGCGCAAGCAGATGCAGAACGAATTGAAAGCGCTGCAGCGTAAGCTCGGGATCACCTTCGTCTTCGTCACCCACGATCAGGAAGAGGCTCTGACCATGTCCGATCGCATCGTGGTGATGCGTGATGGCAAAATCGAACAGGACGGCACCCCGCGAGAGATCTACGAAGAGCCGAAGAACCTGTTTGTCGCCAGCTTTATCGGCGAGATCAATATCTTTGACGCCACGGTAATTGAACGTCTCGACGAACAGCGCGTGCGCGCCAGCGTTGAAGGACGGGAATGCAACATCACCGTCAATTTTGCCGTGGAGGCCGGCCAGCGTCTGCATGTCCTGCTGCGCCCGGAAGATCTGCGCGTCGACGAGATCCACCATAACAGCGACGCCGATGGCCTGATCGGCTATGTCCGCGAGCGCAACTATAAAGGCATGACTCTGGAGTCGGTGGTGGAACTGGAGAACGGCAAAATGGTGATGGTCAGCGAGTTCTTTAACGAAGACGACCCGGATTTCGACCACTCTCTTGACCAGAAAATGTCTATCAATTGGGTGGAAAGCTGGGAGGTGGTGCTGGCCGATGAAGAACACCAGTAAATTCCAGAATGTGGTGATCGCCACTATCGTCGGTTGGCTGGTGCTGTTTGTCTTCCTGCCCAACCTGATGATCATCGCCACCAGCTTTTTGACCCGCGACGATGCCAACTTCGTCAAACTGGTCTTCACGCTGGATAACTATTCGCGGCTACTGGATCCGCTCTATTATGACGTTCTGCTGCATTCGCTAAACATGGCGCTACTGGCGACCCTCGCCTGCCTGGCGCTGGGCTATCCGTTTGCGTGGTTCCTCGCCCGGCTGCCGCAGAAGGTACGGCCCCTGCTGCTGTTCCTGCTGATCGTCCCTTTTTGGACCAACTCGTTGATCCGCATCTACGGGCTGAAGATTTTCCTCAGCACTAAAGGTTACCTGAACGAGTTTCTGCTGTGGCTGGGGGTGATCGACACCCCGATACGCATTATGTTCACCCCCTCGGCGGTGATCATCGGCCTGGTGTACATCCTGCTGCCGTTTATGGTGATGCCGCTCTACTCCAGCATTGAGAAACTGGATCGCCCGCTGCTGGAAGCGGCGAAAGATCTCGGCGCCAGCAAGCTGCAGACCTTTATTCGCATTATCATCCCGCTGACTATGCCGGGGATCATCGCCGGCTGTCTGCTGGTGATGCTGCCGGCGATGGGGTTGTTCTACGTTTCCGACCTGATGGGCGGCGCCAAGAACCTGCTGATCGGCAACGTGATCAAAAGCCAGTTCCTCAATATCCGCGACTGGCCGTTCGGCGCGGCAACCAGCATTACCTTAACCCTGGTGATGGGCCTGATGCTGTTGATTTACTGGCGCGCGGCGCGCCTGCTGAATAAAAAGGTGGAGCTGGAATGATCGGTCGACTGCTGCGCGGCGGCTTTATGACCGCCATCTACGCGTATCTCTACATCCCTATTATTATTCTGATCGTTAACTCGTTTAACCGGTCGCGCTTCGGCATCAACTGGCAGGGGTTCACCACCGACTGGTATAGCCTGCTGATGAACAACGATAGCCTGCTGCAGGCCGCCCAGCACTCGCTGACCATGGCGGTGCTGTCGGCGACCTTCGCCACCCTTATCGGCTCGCTGACCGCCGTGGCGCTGTACCGTTACCGCTTTCGCGGCAAACCGTTTGTCAGCGGCATGCTGTTTGTGGTGATGATGTCGCCAGATATTGTGATGGCCATCTCTCTGCTGGTGCTGTTTATGCTGATCGGCGTCCAGCTTGGTTTCTGGTCGCTGCTGTTTTCGCATATCACCTTCTGCCTGCCGTTTGTGGTGGTCACCGTTTACTCCCGCCTGAAAGGCTTTGACGTGCGGATGCTGGAGGCGGCGAAAGATCTGGGCGCCAGCGAGATGACCATCCTGCGCAAAATTATCCTGCCGCTGGCCCTGCCGGCGGTAGCCGCTGGGTGGTTGCTGAGCTTCACCCTGTCGATGGATGACGTGGTAGTCTCCTCGTTCGTGACCGGTCCGGGGTATGAAATCCTGCCACTGAAGATCTATTCGATGGTCAAGGTTGGCGTTTCGCCAGAGGTGAACGCCCTGGCCACGATTTTGTTGGTTCTGTCGCTGGTGATGGTCATCGCCAGTCAGTTAATTGCACGTGATAAAACTCAGGGGACGTTAAAATGAAAAAATGGTCACGCCACCTGCTCGCGGCGAGCGCTCTGGCAATCGGCATGGGCGCTGCGCACGCGGACGATAGCAAAACGCTCTATTTCTATAACTGGACCGAGTATGTGCCGCCGGGCCTGCTGGAGCAGTTCACCAAAGAGACCGGCATCAAGGTTATCTATTCGACCTACGAGTCGAACGAAACCATGTACGCCAAGCTCAAAACCTATAAAGACGGCGCGTACGACCTGGTCGTCCCGTCGACCTACTTTGTCGACAAGATGCGCAAAGAAGGCATGCTGCAGAAGATCGATAAGAGCAAGCTGACTAACTTCAGCAACCTCGATCCGCAGATGCTGAATAAACCGTTCGATCCGAATAACGACTACTCCATCCCCTATATCTGGGGGGCGACGGCCATCGGCGTCAACAGCGAGGCGATTGACCCGAAAACTATCACCAGCTGGGCCGACCTGTGGAAGCCGGAATACAAAAGCAGCCTGCTGCTGACCGACGACGCGCGCGAAGTGTTCCAGATGGCGCTGCGTAAGCTGGGCTATTCCGGCAACACCACCGACCCGAAAGAGATTGAAGCCGCCTATAACGAGCTGAAAAAGCTGATGCCCAACGTCGCAGCGTTTAACTCTGATAACCCGGCGAACCCGTATATGGAAGGCGAAGTGAACCTCGGGATGGTATGGAACGGCTCGGCTTACGTCGCCCGCCAGGCAGGTACTCCGCTGGAAGTGATCTGGCCGAAAGAGGGCGGCATCTTCTGGATGGACAGCCTGTCGATCCCGGCGAACGCCAAAAACGTCGACGGCGCGCTGAAGCTGATTAACTTCCTGCTGCGCCCGGATGTCGCCAAACAGGTCGCTGAAACCATCGGTTATCCGACGCCGAACCTTGCGGCGCGCAAGATGCTCAGCCCGGCAGTGGCCAACGATAAATCGCTCTATCCGGACGCCGCAACCATTGAGAAAGGCGAATGGCAGAATGACGTCGGCAGCGCCAGCGCCATTTATGAAGAGTATTACCAGAAGCTGAAAGCGGGCCGTTAATCCCGCAGGGCGGAACCGCGGTTCCGCCTTTTTTTTGCTCTCACCTTAGCCCCGCAGCGCGCGCCAGAGGAGCGCCGGCAATTTGCGCCAGCGCGGCCGATGGTAAAAATCCACCAGCCGCTGCGCCACCGCTTCCTGCCCCCGGTGGGTGATGAACCAGGGCGGCAGGGGCATCAGCGTCAGTTCGCCATGCCAAAGACTACGCGGAAACGGCCGAAACGGCGCCTCAATCACCGTGCGCTCGGTTTTCTCCAGCATAAAGCTGTTATGCACCTTGCCCCGCCCGCTCTGAATATCGTCGAGCGTGTGGCCGGGAAACGCCCCCCACGGGCAAGGGGCTAACAGGAAGGCCACCCCGCTCCAGCAGTTGATCGCCACCGTGCCGTAGCGCAGCTCGGCAATCAGCGCATTAAAACGCTTACGTCCAATCGCTTTGCGGGTGCGCGGGTGGATCACAATATTGGCCCCCAGCGTGCCCTGCAGCCGCTGATTCGCATAGCCGATCGCCTGGCGCAGAAAGCTTTCCGCACTATCGGCCTCAAGACGGGTGACCGACAGCCCCGGGCCAAAGACCTCCTGCTGGCAGAACCCGGGATGATCGTCGGTATTCGCCACAATCAACGGTAGCGCGTCACCGCGGGCTATCTCCAGCGGCTGACGGGCGCGCAGGCGAAAGTCGGTCAGCCGGTTTTCAGCGCCGGGGTAGTAGTCCGGGCGGGTATTCGCGGCGATCAGTCGGTACAGCTGATTCAGCAAGGCCGTCGCAGGCTCCCAGCCTTGCTGCAGGATCAGCACCTGGCTGGCCACGCAGTTAAACCCGCCGTTGTTCATCTTCTGCGTCGCCAGCTGCTGCGCCTGAAAAGCGATGTCCGCCTCGCTCCACGGCCCGGGTACGATAATGGTGGGGCTGACGCCGCCCAGCTCCGAGGTCACCCGACGCGGGTTCAGCGGCGTCCCGGCGGCCCGACGCTGGCGAGCCGTCTCACCCTCGCCCCAGACGATGACGTCATGGGTCTCGCGGGAGCCAGTGATATGGATCTCATCGACAGCGGGATGGGTAGTCAGCCACGCTCCCGCCCGGGCGTCGCCGGTGACGATGCGGAGCGCATCCATGGCAATCACCGGCGCCAGGGCCTGGGCCAGCAGATCGTGCAGATAATCATTCACCGGATTGAGCTTCAGCAGGCAGACCTGATTCTCAATAAACAGCTTGTGTAGCACATCCAGTGGCGCAATCGAGGCCACATTGCCGGCGCCAAGCACCAGCGCCAGCTTGCCCTGCCGCGCGGCAGGCGGGATGTCGTATGCCCGCGCCGCATAGCGGTCGAGATGGGCCCGGGTGACGCCTGGCTGCATCCATATCTCAGCGCGAACACCAGACAGAAGCAGCCGATCCCAGAGCGTGCCGGGCACCACCCGCAGCGCCAGGCGGCCGTCCGCCAGCGTCCGCAGTGGGATCCGCCGCAGAAAGGTCTTCTCCTCCAGTTGCTCCAGGGTGGCGATAAGCCCGTTGCAGCCGACCATTTGCGCGCAGGGGCCCGCCAGCCACTCCTCCCCCGCCAGCGGATCGCCCGCCGGCAACCCTTTGGCCGCCGCTGCCGCGGCCACCCACGCCGGGGCAATGCCGGCCAGGGCATCCTTGATCTGGCGCAGGAGCGCCAGACGACGGTTCACTGAGGTTTCCGCCCAGCGCTGGCGCGCCGCCGACAAGGCGTGCAGGGCCGCATCATACTGAGAACAGGTCGTCAGACCGGGTCGCGCATGGCTCATTTTCCCTCACTCATTAAAATCTCTCCGTAGGCCTGGCGCAGCTGATTTTTGAGCACCTTACCCGTGGCGCTGACCGGCAGCGCATCGACAAATATCACCCGGTCCGGGATCTGCCATTTAGGCACCCGCTTCTCAAACCAGCTCAGCAGATCGGTCTCCTCCACTTCGCCCCCTTCCGCACGGACGCACAGCAGCACCGGCCGCTCGTCCCAGCGCGGATGGCGGGCGGCGATGGCCGCTGCGCTGCGCACCCCCGGATGCGCGATGGCGATATTCTCCAGCTCAACGGTGGAGATCCACTCGCCACCGGACTTGATAATATCCTTTGCCCGATCGCTGATCACCAGATAACCATTGGCGTCGAGCGTACCGATATCACCGGTATCAAACCAGCCTGCCGCGGTCAGGGCGCTCGCGTCCTGACCATAGTATTGCTCTACCACCCAGTGCCCTCTGACCTGCAGATACCCCTGGCTTTGACCATCCCGGGGCAACGGTTCGCCATCCACGTCCACCACCTGCAGTTCGATGCCGAAAATGGGCCGCCCCTGACCGGCGCACTGCTTTTGCTGCTCCTGTGCCGGGAGCGCGTCATGTTTGCTCAACGGTGTGTTGATGGTGCCGATGGGCGATGTTTCGGTCATTCCCCAGGCGTGGGTCAGTGCAATGCCGTAATCACGCTGAAAGGCCTCGGCCATCGACGGCGGCAGCGCGGAGCCGCCGACCAGCGCACGTTTAAATTCAGGCAGCCGGACCTCTGTCCGGCGCATCGCCGCCAGCAAGCCGGCCCAGATCACCGGCACGCCAAACCCCACCGTCACCTTCTCGGCGGCCAGCAGCTGCAGCAGGCTGTCGCCATCGAGGTGCGGCCCCGGCAGCACCAGCCGCGCGCCGACCATGGCGGCGATAAACGGCGTCCCCCACGCGTTGACATGGAACATCGGCACCACCGGCAACAGGCTGTCCTTCGCCGATATGCCGGCGGCGTCCGGCTGGTTGCCGCTCAGGGCGTGCAGGACCAGCGAACGATGGGTGTTCAATACCCCTTTCGGCCGGCCGGTGGTTCCCGAGGTGTAACAGAGCGAAGCCGGAGTCAGTTCATTGAGCTGCGGCCAGCGATAGTCTGCCATCCCCTGCTGCAACAGATCGTCATAAAACAGCAATGAGGGCAGCTGGCTGAGCGCCGCTTCGCTGCGGGACTCCATCAGCACGACGTGTTTCACCGTCGGCAGCTGCGGCAGCAGCTGCGCTACCAGCGGCAAAAAGGTCTGGTCAAAAAACAGCACTTCATCGGCAGCGTCGTTGAGGATATACCGCAGATGGTCAACCGACAGCCGCGGATTGACGGTGTGCGTCACCCAGCCGCCGGAGGAGACGGCAAAATAGATCTCCAGATGGCGGCGGTTGTTCCATGCCAGCGTGGCGCAGCGGGCGCCCGGCGGCAGCCCCAGCGACGCCAGCGCCGATGCCAGCCGCTGAGCACGGCTGGCCACCTCCCCCCAGCAGCTGCGCTCCTTCTCACCGCCAGTACTCACCGAGACAATCTCGGTCTCGCTGTGATACTGCGCCGCATGGCCGAGCAGCGCGGCAGTGGTGAGATCCTGATAAATCATCGGTGACGGCATGGCGGGGTCTCCTTTACAGACGTCCGGCGGAATCGAGGGGCGCGGCGCGATCGTGCGGGCGCCTATTGAATCTGGTCTACATTTGCCGGTCTGCACAAAAAAACGTACAGAAATCAGCGGTCACGCACAAAATAGAGTGGGAAATGGTTCAGAAAGGAAAAGACAAACTCATGACCGGAAGATCATTACTCAGAGAGCGTATCGCCCGACTCCGGGCCGGGCGATAGCGTGCGTGGCGCAGCGGAAAACGATCAGCGTTGACCGCCGTCGTGCTGGCCTTTGCCCTTCCCTTTTTCGGCTCGCCGCTGCACAAAATCTTCAATGATGCCGACAACCCAGTTGAGAGGTTTCCACAGCACCACCAGCAGCAGCAACGGACCGTATATTCGCACACCGCCCGTCGCGACCTGACCGGTCAACAGCAGAGCTAAGATATCCAGCAGCAGGCACAACGCGCTGCCAGTGCCGAGGAACAGACATAGCAGGAAGAGGATCGGTCGGCTATCGGCGTGTAGCGGTAAAGCGCGCTGGCTCCAGACGCCAACGATAATGGCCGCGATCAACATGATCGCTTCGATAACCAGCGGATTATGCATGGTCTGACTCCTGTCATGACGTGACATCCTTGTCAGCAGCGCTGCCGGCGGCCGTGGGCTGCGCCCTGGCTACCGGCAGGCGGCTTCAGTTTACAGCGCGTTTTCCTGTAGCAGCTTATCGATAAAGGCGGGTACCACTTCGCTTGCCAGCCCGTAGTGCTTCTCGGCAAACTCGCTGCCCACCTGGCTGGGCTCCAGGTTCAGTTCAACGGTATGGGCGCCGTGCAGTCGCGCCTCGTGCACAAAGCCAGCCGCCGGATAGACATGGCCGGAGGTGCCGATGGCGATAAAAATATCTGCGTCGGCCAGCGCGCTGTAGATCTCATCCATCCCCAGCGGCATTTCGCCAAACCAGACCACGTGCGGGCGCAGCGCCGCCGGGAACTGGCAGCAGTGGCACTTGTCCTCGGCGGTGACGTCGCCGGTCCACTCCAGCACCTGGCCGCTCCACGAACAGCGCACCTTTAGCAGCTCGCCGTGCATATGGATCACCCGGCGGTTGCCGGCGCGCTCGTGCAGATTATCAATATTCTGGGTGACCAGCAGAAAATGGTCGCCCAGCAGATCCTCCAGACGCGCCAGCGCCAGATGCGCCGCGTTCGGCGCGATTTCCGGACTCTGCAGCTGACGACGACGGGCGTTGTAGAACGCCTGCACCAGCGCCGGATCGCGGGCGAAGCCTTCCGGCGTCGCCACATCTTCCACCCGATGCTCTTCCCACAGGCCATCGGCCGCGCGGAAGGTTTTGATCCCCGACTCTGCCGAGATGCCCGCGCCGGTTAACACCACCACTCTCGGTTTTGCCATCGCTTCAGGCTTCATCCTGTCCTCCCTAAAGAAAATCCGCTGACGCAGACGGTCACGCAACCGACGTTTATTGCGACGAAAACGGCTCAATCGATGTAAACGGCGCGACTGCATAGCTACCTCTGTGATTAATGGGTCAGGTGAAGGAAGGCCGCACCGCGCATTCCCCCGGCATCGCCGTGGCGCGCGCGCTCAATGCGCGGAACCCTGGCGACCGGCAGAAGATGGCGCGGCAATCGTTGCGCCAGCCCTTCGCTAAGGGCCGTAAAGTTAGATAATCCACCGCCGAGCACCAGCAAATCCGGGTCGACAATGGTCAGTATATTCCCCAGACACACCGCCAGCAGATCGAGATAGCGCTCAACGTGCGCCTGCGCGCGCGGATCGTGCTGCTGCCACTGCGCCACAATCTCCGGCGAGGAGAGCGGTTGCTGATAAAAATGTTCGTACAGCCAGGCGAAACCGCGACCGGAGAGATAATTTTCAATACAGCCCAGCTGGCCGCAGCCGCAGCGCAGCAGCGGAAAATCGCGCCCAACCACCTCCAGGGCATCCACCGGCAGGCGAATATGACCGAACTCGCCGGTGATATAGCTATGTCCGGTAATCGATTTACCGTTCAACACCAGGCCGCCGCCCACGCCGGTGCCGAGGATCAATCCCATCACCAGCGGGTATTGCGTAAACTCATCGTCCCACGCTTCCGACAGCGCGAAACAGTTGGCGTCATTATCGAGACGCACCTCGCGCCCCAGCCGCGCGCTGAGGTCAGCGCGCAGCGGCCGGCCGCTGGCGGCTGGCACGTTAGCGGCATACAGCGTGCCGTCCGCCGTTTCCGGCATTCCCGGAATACCGATCCCGACCGAACCCTGCTGGTCGAAGCGATCATCGGCCTCGCGGACCAGCGCCTCTACCGCCTGGAGAAAATCCTCATAACTACTTTTCGGCGTGGCGACGCGTTTTTCCCACTGCAGTCGCCGCTCCTGATTAAATACGCCCAGCGCTATCTTGCTGCCGCCAATGTCAAATCCATAATACATTTCAGCAATTCCTCTTTTGTCGTCAGCCAGGCCGACGATGACGATAAATTACTGGCCACTCAGCACCCTCGCCGGGTCGATGCGGCTGGCGCGGCGGGCGGGATACCAGCTGGCCAGCAAACTCAGCAACAGTGCTGTCACCAGCACATAAAAGACGTCCAGCCAGTGCAATTCTGACGGCAGGAAGTCAATAAAATAGATGTCGCCGGAGAGGAATTTATGCCCAATCAGGTATTCGATGCCGTTGATGATCGACGTCAGGTTCAACGCGCAGATCACGCCGATCACCACCCCAAACAGGCTGCCTACCGATCCGGCTAATAAACCATACCACACGAAAATCGCGCGAATTAAGCCGTCTTTTGCGCCAAGCGTGCGCAGCACCGCAATATCGCCGCTTTTGTCTTTGACCGCCATCACCAGCGTCGAGACGATGTTAAAGCAGGCCACGCCGATCACCAGCACCATCGCCAGGTACATAATGGCGCGGATCATCTGGATGTCGCGATACATATAGCCATAGGTGCCGATCCAGCTCTTGATGTAGACGTAGCTATTGGTCACCTCGCCGGCGTCGCGTACCAGCTTGTTAGCATGGAAAACGTCGGTGACCTTGATGGCGATGCCGGTCACGCTGCTGCCCATCTCCAGATACTGCTGCGCATCCTGCATCGGGATCATGGCAAAACTATGATCGAGCTGGCCGCTCAGCTGTAAAATTCCGGTCACATGCAGCCTGACGCGTTTTGGCTGCAGCAGCTGATGGTCGGCGTCGGCATTAGGGATCATGATCGACACCCAGTCCCCCTGCTTCACGTGCAGGGCATCGGCGACTCCTTTACCCAGAATCACCTGCTGTTCGCCAGCCTTGAATCCGGCCCACGCGTTATTCTGCACAAAGGTAGGCAGCGCGCTGAGCTGGCTCTCCTGCTGCGGGTCGACGCCTTTCACCTGGATGGCGCGCATATTGCTGCCGCTCTCCACCAGACCGGTGAAGTTAATATAGGGCGCTGCCGCGACAATCCCCTTCACCTTCTGCACCTTCGCCAGCGCTTCCTGCCAGTTATTCCACGGCTGATTCACGGGTTCGATCTCGCCATGCGGTACCACCGCCAGCACGCGGTTATTCAGCTCGCGCTCAAAGCCGTTCATCGCGCTGAGGCCGACGATCAGCACCGCCACCCCCAGCGCAATGCCGATGGTGGAGATCACCGAGATCAGCGACACCATGCCGCCGCGCCGCCGGCCGCGGCTGAAACGCAATGCAATCAGTAACGATAACGGAGACGCCATTACTCGGCCCCCATCAGGGTCAGGTCGGCGGTCAGACGGCCATCGCGCATCTCCAGCTGGCGGCTCATGCGCTTCGCCAGCTGCAGGTCGTGGGTCACCACCAGAAACGCGGTGCGCTGCGCGACGTTCAGTTCGCCCAGCAGCTGGAAGATGCTGTCGGCGTTGCGAGCGTCGAGGTTACCGGTTGGCTCGTCCGCCAGCACCAGCCGCGGTTTATTCACCAGCGCGCGGGCAATCGCCACCCGCTGGCGCTCGCCGCCGGAGAGCTCCGACGGACGGTGATGGCTGCGGTGTTCAAGCCCGACCGCCTGCAGCATCGCTTTCGCCTGGCGTTCAATATCCGCCGGCTTCTTTTTGCCAATCAGCAGCGGCATCGCCACGTTTTCCAGTGCGCTAAAGTCCGGCAGCAGATGGTGGAACTGATAGATAAAGCCCAGCTCGCGGTTACGCAGGTCGGCGCGCGCGGCGGTGGATAGCTTGCTCATCGGCTGACCGGAGAAAATCACGTCGCCAGAGGTGGGCGTATCCAGGCCGCCGAGCAGATGCAGCAGCGTACTTTTGCCAGAGCCGGAGGTGCCGACGATAGCCATCATCTCGCCTTCACCAATGCTGAAGCTGACATTGTGCAGGACATCGGTTTGCACATTGCCTTCCTGATAGCGTTTGCACAGGTTGTCGCATTGCAGCAGGATCTTATTCATAACGTAAAGCCTCAGCGGGTTGGGTGGCGGCAGCGCGCCAGGAAGGGTACAACGTAGACAACAGGGCCAGCACCATCGCCACCAGGGCGATAACAATGACCTGCAGCGGCTCAATCGCCACCGGCAGCGCCGCGCCGTCAAGGAAGGCGCCGATGATCGGCATTAAATTATTCAGCTGGCTGGCCAACAGGGCGCCAAGCACCGCTCCCAGCAGCGCGCCGACGATCCCGGCGCTGGCCCCCTGCACCATAAAGACGGCCATAATCTGCCGCGGCGTCAGCCCCTGGGTCTGGAGGATCGCCACTTCGCCCTGCTTCTCCATCACCATCATCCCCAGCGAGGTAATAATGTTGAAGGCCGCGACGGCGACGATCAGGCTCAGCAGCAGGCCCATCATATTTTTCTCCATGCGCACCGCCTGGAACAGTTCGCCCTTGCGCTCGCGCCAGTCCTGCCACTGAGTTCCCGGCGGCAGCGTCTGCTGACTCAGGGTGTCGACCTGCAGCGGTTGATCCAGCCACAGGCGCCAGCCGGTGATATTCCCCAGCGGATAGCGCATCAGACGGGAGGCGTCGTCGATGTTGGTCAGCATCTGATAGCCATCGACTTCGCTGTTGGCGGCGAAGGTGCCGATGACCGTGAACAGACGCTGGCTCGGCACGCGGCCCATCGGCGTAAACTGACTCGCGGAAGGAACCATCACGCGAATTTTATCGCCGCGATTAACCCCCAGCTGGCCCGCCAGCTGCTCGCCGAGAATAACGTTATATTTGCCCGCCTGCAGATCGCTCTGTTTGACGTTCACCAGGTATGGAGTCAGAGGATCGTTCTGCGCCGGATCAATGCCCAGCATAACCCCGACCGCCACGCTGCGCGCGCTCTGCAGCACCACGTCGCCGGTGGTGATCGGCGCTACGCGGGTTACCCCATTAAGTTTCGCTTCGCGCTCCGGCAGTTGCTGAGGGTTCACCGAACCCTGTTTGGCGCTAAGAATGGCCTGTGGCATCAGCCCCAGGATGTTGTTTTGCAGCTCGCGTTCAAAGCCGTTCATCACCGACAGGACCGTCACCAGCGCCATTACGCCAAGCGTAATACCGATAGTTGAGAGCCAGGAGACGAAACGACCGAAGCGGTCGGCTGCGCGCCCGCGCATATAGCGTAGGCCGATAAAGAGTGCGGCAGGTTGGTACATGTCATCCATCTGGTTGCTGATAGCCGATGCCCGAGTATATAAGCGATTAGGGGCAGCGTAAACGACTGATACATGACGACTTTATTAGCAATAAACCTAAAAACCAAGTAAATACAAACGGATAGATAAGTACTTACTTATTTATCTTTACGCTTATCGACAGCGCTGACCTTTCTTCACCCAACACGCGATGGCAATTCGGGTTGGCGAATCCAGACCAATCGCGGATAATCTCACTATTGAATATCAGCGAGTTGCCCTCCATATCGGCAGAGCGAATCCCTAAGAGATCATGAAACCGTCTATGCCTGAACAATATCGATACTCATTGCCGGTCAAAGCCGGCGATCAGCGCCAGCTTGGCGAGTTGACCGGCGCAGCCTGCGCCACTTTGGTGGCGGAGATGGCCGAACGCCACAACGGCCCGGTGGTGCTGGTGGCGCCTGACATGCAAAACGCGCTGCGTCTGAACGACGAGATCAGGCAGTTTACCGACAGCATGGTGATGGGGCTGGCGGACTGGGAAACGCTCCCTTACGACAGCTTCTCGCCGCATCAGGACATCATCTCCTCCCGTCTTGCCACCCTTTACCAGTTACCCACCATGCAGCGCGGCGTACTGATCGTCCCGGTCAGCACCCTGATGCAGCGCGTCTGTCCGCACAGCTTCCTTCACGGCCACGCGCTGGTGATGAAAAAGGGCCAGCGCCTGTCGCGCGATGCGCTGCGCGATCAGCTGGAGGGGGCCGGCTACCGCCATGTCGATCAGGTGATGGAGCACGGCGAATATACTACCCGCGGCGCGTTGCTCGACCTGTTCCCGATGGGTAGCGATCAGCCCTACCGCCTTGATTTCTTTGACGATGAAATCGACAGCCTGCGCCTGTTCGACGTTGACAGCCAGCGCACGCTGGAGGAAGTGGCGGCCATTAACCTGCTGCCGGCGCACGAGTTCCCCACCGACCAGACCGCTATTGAGCTGTTCCGCAGCCAGTGGCGCGACCGCTTTGAGGTGAAGCGCGATGCCGAGCACATCTATCAGCAGGTCAGTAAAGGGACGCTACCTGCCGGTATCGAATACTGGCAACCGCTGTTCTTCAGCGAGCCGCTGCCGCCGTTATTCAGCTATTTCCCGGCCAGCACGCTGATCGTCAACACCGGCGATCTCGAGGCCAGCGCGGAACGATTCCAGAATGAAGCCCGCGCCCGCTTTGAAAACCGCGGCGTCGACCCGATGCGCCCGCTCCTGCCGCCTGAGCTGCTGTGGCTGCGCAGCGATGAGCTATTCAGCGAACTGAAAAAATGGCCGCGCGTGCAGCTGAAAACCGAACGTCTGGCGGACAAAGCGGCGAATACTAATCTGGGCTACCAGACGCTGCCGGACCTCGCCGTCCAGGCGCAGAACAAAGCGCCGCTGGATAATCTGCGCCGCTTCCTCGAGTCCTTTACCGGTCCGGTGATCTTCTCGGTGGAAAGCGAAGGCCGCCGTGAAGCGCTGAGCGAAATGCTGGCGCGGATTAAAGTTGCGCCAAAACATGTGCTGCGTCTGGAGGAAGCCACCGGCAACGGCCGCTATCTGATGATTGGCGCCGCCGAGCACGGGTTTATCGACAGCCAGCGCGGCCTGGCGCTGATTTGCGAGAGCGACCTGCTCGGCGAGCGGGTGGCGCGCCGTCGTCAGGATTCGCGACGCACCATTAACCCTGACACTCTGATTCGCAACCTCGCCGAACTGCATATCGGCCAGCCGGTCGTTCACCTGGAACACGGCGTGGGCCGCTACGCGGGCATGACTACCCTGGAAGCCGGCGGCATCACCGGCGAATATCTGATGCTGACCTACGCCAACGATGCCAAGCTATACGTTCCGGTATCGTCCCTGCATCTTATCAGCCGCTACGCCGGCGGGGCGGAAGAAAACGCCCCCCTGCACAAGCTGGGCGGCGATGCCTGGACCCGGGCGCGACAAAAAGCGGCTGAGAAAGTACGCGACGTGGCGGCCGAGCTGCTGGATATCTATGCCCAGCGCGCGGCGAAGGCGGGTTTTGCCTTTAAACACGACCGCGAACAGTATCAGCTGTTCTGCGACGGCTTCCCATTTGAAACCACGCCGGATCAGGCGCAGGCGATCAACGCCGTCCTCAGCGATATGTGCCAGCCGCTGGCCATGGACCGCCTGGTATGCGGCGATGTGGGCTTCGGCAAGACCGAAGTGGCCATGCGCGCCGCCTTCCTCGCCGTGGAGAACCACAAGCAGGTGGCGGTGCTGGTGCCGACCACCCTGCTGGCTCAGCAGCACTATGACAATTTCCGCGATCGTTTCGCCAACTGGCCGGTACGCATCGAAATGCTCTCCCGCTTCCGCAGCGCTAAAGAGCAGGCGCAGATCCTCGAGCAGGCCGCGGAAGGCAAAATCGATATCTTGATCGGCACCCACAAGCTGCTGCAGAGCGAGGTGAAGCTGCGCGATCTCGGGCTGCTGATCGTCGACGAAGAGCACCGGTTTGGCGTGCGGCATAAAGAGCGCATCAAAGCGATGCGCGCCGATGTCGATATTCTGACCCTCACCGCCACGCCGATCCCGCGGACGCTGAACATGGCGATGAGCGGGATGCGCGATCTGTCGATCATCGCCACGCCGCCGGCGCGCCGCCTGGCGGTGAAGACCTTCGTTCGCGAATATGACGCCCTGGTGGTGCGCGAGGCGATCCTGCGCGAAACGCTGCGCGGCGGCCAGGTCTACTATCTGTTTAATGACGTTGAGAACATCCAGAAAGCCGCCGACAAGCTGGCGGAGCTGGTGCCGGAGGCGCGGATCGCCATCGGTCACGGTCAGATGAGGGAGCGCGAACTGGAGCGGGTGATGAATGACTTCCATCACCAACGCTTCAATGTGCTGGTGTGCACCACCATCATCGAAACCGGGATCGACATTCCCACCGCCAACACCATCATCATCGAACGCGCCGACCATTTTGGCCTCGCCCAGCTGCACCAACTGCGCGGCCGCGTTGGCCGTTCGCATCACCAGGCCTATGCCTGGCTGCTGACGCCGCATCCGAAAGCGATGACCACCGATGCGCAAAAGCGCCTCGAGGCCATTGCGTCGCTGGAGGATCTCGGCGCCGGCTTTGCGCTGGCAACCCACGATCTGGAGATTCGCGGGGCCGGGGAACTGCTTGGGGAAGATCAGAGCGGTCAGATGGAAACCATCGGTTTCTCCCTGTATATGGAGCTGCTGGAGAACGCAGTCGATGCGCTGAAAGCCGGGCGTGAACCCTCGCTGGAAGATCTCACCAGTCAGCAGACGGAGGTTGAACTGCGCATGCCTTCCCTGCTGCCTGATGATTTCATCCCTGACGTCAATACGCGCCTGTCATTCTATAAGCGCATTGCCAGCGCCAAAAACGAACAGGATCTGGAGGAGATCAAAGTCGAGCTGATCGATCGTTTTGGCCGCCTGCCCGATGCCGTCCGCAACCTGCTGGATATCGCCCGTCTGCGTCAGCAGGCGCAAAAGTTAGGGATCCGCAAGCTGGAAAGCAACGAAAAAGGCGGCGTGATCGAATTTAACGAGAAAAACAACGTCAATCCGGTGTGGCTGATCGGCCTGCTGCAGAAGCAGCCCCAGCACTTCCGCCTGGACGGTCCCACGCGCCTGAAGTTCATGCAGGACCTGGAGGAGCGTAAAACGCGGATGGACTGGGTTCGCCAGTTTATGCGCCAGCTGGAAGAGAACGCCGTCGCCTGACTGGCAGGAGATACGGCCCCACTGCCGTATCTCCCTTCCCACATACCTCGCAATCTTTACAAACATTTTGCAATCCGCCTGGATTTCCCCACACAGACTCACGCCATAATCTCATCTGCTTTTCGTATAAAAATAACCACTTACATATTTTGGAGTTATGGTAATGAGAAACCGTTTCCCCGTGACGCTTTGGCTGACGCTAGTCGCGTTAGTCGCCGCGCTGGCCCTCCCCGCGCGCGCTAACACCTGGCCCCTTCCCCCGCCGGGCAGCCGGCTGGTGGGTCAGAATCAGTTTCATGTGGTACAGGATGACGGCGGTTCGCTGGAAGCGATTGCCAAGAAGTACAATGTCGGCTTCCTGGCCCTGCTGCAGGCCAATCCCGGGGTTGACCCCTATGTTCCGCGCGCCGGCAGCGTGCTGACCATCCCCCTGCAGACGCTGCTGCCCGATGCGCCGCGCGAAGGGCTGGTGATAAACCTCGCCGAACTGCGCCTCTACTATTACCCGCCGGGCAAAAATGAAGTGACCGTCTACCCAATCGGCATCGGCCAGCTGGGCGGAACCACCATCACACCGACGATGGTCACAACCGTGTCCGACAAACGGGCCAATCCGACCTGGACACCTACCGCCAACATTCGCGCGCGCTACAAGGCTATGGGGATTGAGCTGCCGGCGGTAGTGCCTGCTGGTCCTGACAATCCGATGGGCCATCACGCCATCCGCCTCGCCGCCTATGGCGGAGTCTATCTCCTGCACGGCACCAATGCCGATTTCGGCATCGGTATGCGCGTCAGTTCCGGCTGCATTCGTCTGCGCGATAACGATATCAAGGCGCTGTACAACACTATCTCGCCGGGCACGAAGGTGAACATTATCAACACGCCGATCAAGGCGTCGGTTGAGCCGGATGGCCGCCGTCTGGTTGAGGTCCATCAGCCGCTGTCTGAGCATATCGATGACGACCCGCAGACCCTGCCCATTACGCTTAATGCGGCCATGACTGCGTTCAAACAGGCGCCGCAGACCGACGGGACGGTGATGGAGCGCGCGATGAATTATCGCTCGGGCATGCCGATTGACGTCACCCGTCATGCTGAGCCTGGACCGCAGTCGCTGTAGTCTTACGCTGCATAAAACAAAAAACCCGCCTGATGGCGGGTTTTTTGTTGGCAAGGGTCAAACAGGGGTACAACAGGGTCTTACTCATCGCCGTCCGGTGAAGGGGGCCGGGCAGCGACGCATCGGGCTTACTTGTAGATAACGGCGGTACCGTGAAGGGTATTCGGACCGGTTACCGAAGTAATACGGTATGAAGTGGCGCCCATCTCATCCGCTTTCTGCGCCAGCTGGTCTTCCAGCGAGCCCAGGTTAGTCCCGGCAGAAGCAGAGATGGTGCCTACTTTATGCTGTCCTGCAGGGGTGGACTGCACCTCTACAGCGGCAAAGCTGGCGAAAGAAAGGGAACTTAAAACGGCGGCAATAGCCAGAGTATTAACGGTTTTCATGATTATTATACCTGTGCAGATGAATTTTATAGTAGGGTCGCAAGCATTAACTTAACGATCGATAGGTAAATAATAATGTGATCTATATCACACGTCAATGCATTTTTATAACGATCGTTTAACTATTTATAAAATGCTTAAATTTCATACATATATGAATTATTTATTTTTAAACCGACAGCGCTGGCCCCGGCGATCGTTTATTTTTATAATGGCCTTTCACCAAACCAACATAGGTACAACGGCACCATGACAACTGACGTTCAAAGTTGCGCCAAAAAAAGCCGTGGCCGACCGAAGGTGTTCGACAGGGATGCGGCGCTGGACAAAGCCATGACACTCTTCTGGCAGCACGGCTATGAGGCGACCTCGCTCGCCGATCTGGTCGAGGCGACAGGAGCAAAAGCCCCCACCCTGTATGCGGAATTTGTGAATAAAGAAGGCCTATTCCGCGCAGTGTTGGATCGTTACATTTCGCGCTTTGCCGCGAAGCACGAAGCCGTGCTGTTTGCCGAGGGAAAATCCGTCGATCGCGCGTTGCGTGACTACTTCACGGCGGTCGCCACCTGCTTTACCAGCAAAGAGACGCCGGCCGGCTGCTTTATCATCAATACCTCCCCCGCGTTGGCCGCCTCCTCGACGGATATCGCCAATACCATCAAATCCCGCCATGCGATGCAGGAGCAGGCGCTAACCCAGTTTCTGCAGCAGCGGCAGGCGCAGGGCGAACTGCCCGCGGGCCGCGATGTCGCGCAGCTGGCGCAATTTCTTAACTGCGTTCTGCAGGGGATGTCGATTAGCGCCCGGGAAGGCGCGGATTTCGACAAGCTGATGCAAATCACCGATACCACTCTCCGTCTCTGGCCGCAGGTCCTCGAGTCCTGATGCGCCCTGCTTCCGGCGGTATTCTGCCGCCGGATCCGCTCTCCTGTTGGCTTTATCCCCACAAAATAGATTGATTTTTATTATCTTTTCTCGCGCAAGATAAACGCAAATGATATTGATTGCGATATTCATTATGTGCAAAATCCTTTTTTGAGTTTTTCCAGATGTTTCGCATTGTAACGAATACCGGCCGACGCCGGCCCATAACAACGACAAAGCAACTTGCTCATAAAAGGAATGGATATGAAAAAGCGCCTCTGGGTGCTCCACCCTCTGCTGCTGGCCAGCACGCTGCCTGCGCTGGCGGCTCAGTCTGATGAAGACAGCATCATCGTTAGCGCAAACCGCACCCATCGCACCGTGGCCGAAATGGCCCAAACCACCTGGGTCATTGAGGGCCAGGAGATTGAGCAGCAGGTCCAGGGCGGGAAAGAGTTCAAAGACGTGCTGGCGCAGCTGATCCCCGGCATCGACGTCAGCAGCCAGGGGCGGACCAACTATGGGATGAACATGCGCGGGCGCGCGATCGTCGTGCTGATTGACGGCGTCCGACTCAACTCCTCACGCACCGACAGCCGCCAGCTCGACGCCATCGATCCATTCAACATCGAACATATCGAAGTGAT
Organism: Klebsiella sp. P1927; assembly: GCF_018204675.1. Classification (NCBI taxonomy): domain Bacteria; kingdom Pseudomonadati; phylum Pseudomonadota; class Gammaproteobacteria; order Enterobacterales; family Enterobacteriaceae; genus Klebsiella; species Klebsiella sp. P1927. The sequence goes on from NZ_CP073377.1 coordinate 3,073,605, forward strand.
CTCCGGAGCGACCTCGCTGTACGGCGGGGGCAGTACCGGCGGGCTTATCAACATCGTTACCAAAAAGGGGCAGCAGGATCGTCAGGTCGATCTTGAGGTGGGCAGCAAGAGCGGTTTTGCGAACAGCAACGATCATGATGAGCGCGTCGCGGCGGCCGTCAGCGGCGGAACAGACCACGCATCCGGCCGCTTGTCGGTAGCCTATCAGCGTTTCGGCGGCTGGTACGACGGCAATAACGATGCGCTGATCCTCGATAATACCCAAACGGGGCTCCAGCACTCTGACCGCCTCGACGTGATGGGGACGGGGACGATTGAGATCGATGATAACCGCCAGCTGCAGCTGGTCACCCAGTATTATAAAAGCCAGGGCGATGATGACTACGGTCTGTGGCTCGGGAAGAACATGTCCGCGGTCACCAGCGGCGGCAAAGCGTATACCACCGACGGGCTCAATTCCGACCGTATCCCCGGCACCGAACGCCATCTGATCAGCCTCCAGTACTCCGATGCCGACTTTTTCGGCCAGAATCTGGTGAGCCAGGTGTACTATCGCGATGAGTCCCTCACCTTCTATCCGTTCCCGACGCTCACGAAAGGTCAGGTCAGTAGCTTCTCCTCGTCGCAGCAGGATACCGATCAGTATGGGGCCAAGCTGACCCTCAACAGCCAACCGCTGGCGGGGTGGGATCTCACCTGGGGTCTCGACGCCGATCATGAGACCTTTAATGCCAACCAAATGTTCTTCGATCTGCCACAATCGATGGCCTCCGGCGGGTTGCACAACGAATCGATCTACACAACCGGCCGCTACCCGGGATACAGTATTTCCAATGTCGCGCCATTCCTGCAGTCCAGCTACGATCTGAACGATATCTTTACCGTCAGCGGCGGGGTACGCTACCAGTGGACCGAAAACCGGGTCGACGACTTTGTCGGCTACGCCCAGCAGCAGGATATCGCCAACGGCAAAGCGCGCTCCGCCGACGCCATCAAAGGCGGCAAAACCGATTATGACAATTTCCTGTTTAACGCCGGGATCGTGGCCCACCTGACCGAGCGTCAACAAACCTGGTTTAACTTCTCGCAGGGTGTCGAGCTACCGGACCCTGGTAAATACTATGGCATCGGTAAATATGGCGCTGCGGTGAATGGTCATCTGCCGCTGATCTCCAGCGTCAACGTCGATGACTCGCCGCTGCAGGGGATCAAAGTTAACTCGTACGAGCTGGGCTGGCGCTACACTGGCGATAACCTGCGCACCCAGCTGGCGGCGTACTACTCGACCTCGGATAAGACCATTGTCGTCAACCGCACCGACATGACCATCGACGTTCAGTCCGACAAACGGCGTATTTACGGCGTTGAGGGGGCGGTCGACTACTTTATTCCGGATAGCGACTGGAGCGTCGGCGGTAACTTCAACGTGCTGAAATCCCAGGTGCAGACCGACGGCCGCTGGCAAAAATGGGACGTCACCCTCGCCTCGCCGTCTAAAGCCACCGCCTGGGTGGGCTGGGCGCCGGATCCGTGGAGCCTGCGCGTGCAGAGTCAGCAGGTATTTGACCTCAGCGATGCCGCCGGTAACAAGCTGGAAGGCTATAACACCGTCGATTTTATCGGTAGTTACGCGCTGCCGGTGGGGAAACTGACCTTCAGTATCGAAAACCTGCTTAACGAAGACTATGTCACTATCTGGGGCCAGCGCGCGCCGCTGCTCTACAGCCCAACCTACGGCAGTTCATCGCTGTATGAGTACAAAGGTCGTGGCCGCACCTTTGGTCTGAACTATGCCTTAACCTTCTGATAAAAAAAGCCCCTCAGCCTGAGCGATTGAGGGGCTAATCACTACACAAATCTGTTTTTAGATTTTATTGTTCAGGACCAGCTGGCCGTTGTTGTCCAGCGGGATCTGGCTGCCGGGATCGTGATCCATGCGGATTTTCCCCTGCTGATCGCCTATCTTATAGGTCACATCGTAGCCGAGCATTTTATCGGATTTATCATACACCGTTTTGCAGCGCTGCTGGGTGGTGGTGTAGGTATCGTTGTCCTGCATCGCGCCCTGGATCTGGTTGCCTGCATAGCCGCCGCCCAGCGCACCTACAACCGTCGCCACGCTGCGTCCGTGACCGCCGCCAAACTGGTGGCCAATCACCCCGCCCGCCACCGCGCCCAGCACCGAACCGGCGATGCGGTTTTCATCCTGTACCGGACGACGATGAGTCACCGTGACATTGCGGCATTCCTGACGCGGCGTTTTCACGGTTTCTTTAATCGGTGTACTGGAGACCACTTGCGCATACTGCGGGCCGCGATCCAACACGTTGAGACCAGCGACAGCTGCAACGCCCAGCGCGGCAGCCACGCCTATCCCTATACCCGCCAACATAGATTTATTCACGGGAGTTCCTCCTTTGTTGCTGTTGATACAATTTTGCAACCGGAGCCGGGAGGGCGCAAATCAGATAGCGGATGAAAAGTGCGAGAATTCGCTGCAAATCAAAGGGATTCAGAGGATTCCGAGCGGGATCTCTGCGGTTCCAGCAGAAGAGCCCGGAGGCGCCCTCAGAGCGCGCCTCCGGGTCGCGACAGCGATTAGTGCAGCTTCAGGCGCGGGCGAATGATGCGGTTGATGCGCCCGACCAGCATCATCAGGCCGGTCTTGAAGTAACCATGCAGAGCAATCTGGTGCATACGGTACAGGGAGATGTACACGAAGCGCGCAATGCGCCCTTCCACCATCATCGAACCGCGCATCAGGTTACCCATCAGGCTGCCGACGGTGGAGTAATTTGACAGCGACACCAGCGAGCCATGGTCTTTATAGGTGTATGCCTTCAGCGGTTTGCCTTTCATCTGCGCCAGGATGTTGTTCAGCGCGCAGGTAGCCATCTGGTGCGCCGCCTGGGCCCGCGGAGGCACAAAGCCGCCTTCCGGACGGGCGCAGGAGGCGCAGTCGCCGATGGCGAAAATATCCGCATCGCGGGTAGTCTGCAGCGTCGGCTCGACCACCAGCTGATTGATACGGTTGGTTTCGAGGCCGCCGATCTCTTTCATGAAATCTGGCGCTTTGATCCCCGCCGCCCAGACCATTAGATCCGCCTCAATATATTCGCCATCTTTAGTGTGCAGGCCGCCCGCATCCGCGCTGGTGACCATGGTCTGCGTCAGAACCCGTACGCCCAGCTTAGTCAGCTCATTATGCGCTGCCCCGGAAATGCGCGGCGGCAGCGCAGGCAGAATGCGCTCGCCCGCCTCGACCAGCGTGACGTTCAGCGCTTCGTTGGTCAACCCTTTGTAGCCGTAGCTGTGCAGCTGTTTCACCGCATTGTGCAACTCAGCGGAGAGCTCCACGCCGGTGGCGCCGCCGCCGACGATGGCGATATTTACTTTACCGTTAGCGCCGAGGTTAGCAGAGTATTTAAGGAACAGGTTGAGCATTTCCTGATGGAAGCGACGCGCCTGGTGCGGGTTGTCGAGGAAAATGCAGTTCTCTTTTACGCCAGGGGTATTAAAGTCATTCGAGGTACTGCCCAACGCCATGACCAGCGTGTCGTACGGCAGTTTACGCTCAGCCACCAGCAGCTCGCCTTTTTCATTGCGCAGCTCGCCGAGGGTGATGGTTTTCCCTTCGCGGTTGATATCAACCACCGAGCCCAGCTGGAACTGGAAACCGTGGTTGCGGGCATGGGCCAGATAGCTCAGCGCATCAACGCCTTCATCCAGAGAACCGGTGGCCACTTCGTGCAGCAGCGGCTTCCACAGATGGCTGTGGTTACGGTCCACCAGGGTGATTTTCGCTTTCTTATGGCGCCCTAACTTTCTCCCCAGCTGAGTTGCCAGTTCCAGTCCGCCAGCGCCGCCACCCACAATTACGATTTTTTTCAATGGCGTAGTCATGTGTACCCCTAAAATTATTAACCAATTGTTAAATAAAAGTTATTGAAATAGCCTTTATTTAACAACAAGTTACGTTAATGAAACCATTCAGCACTGTCGAGAATACCATGAACGGTGCATTGGTCATACCAAAATTGATGTGCATCAAGTTTTGTCGCGTATTTTTTCAGCGAAACCAATAAGTGTAGACATGAAAAAACCCGCGTGGTGAACCCGACGCGGGTTTGGGAACAAGGGAAAAGCAGTTAGCCGAGGGTTTTAAACGCTTTCAGCCGCTGCAGATGCGGCGAGATATTTTTAAACTTATGGGTCTGCTCTTCATCCCAGATAATTTCATAATAGTGGTGCAGGAGATCGGCGGAACGCTGGCTGTCCAACGCCTCGTCCTGGCGGGAAAGCACCACCAGGCAGCGATCGCGGTTCTTCTCGCGGAAGTTGGTCACGCACTTGGTGGCGATGTCGGCATACTCTTCCGGTCGGTCGATTTTGCCTTCCATGTTCTCATGCGGAAACAGGTTTGGATTGAACACCGCCTGGCGGATATCGCACAGAAAACCAATCCGCTCCGCCCAGTAGCCGCCAAGGCCGACGCCGCAGATCAGCGGCCGGTCATCGGCAGTGAGCTGCAGCATTTTATCGACCTCTTTCAGCAAATGCTGCATATCGTGCTTGGGATGCCGCGTGCTGTAGCTAATCAACCGCACGTCCGGGTCGATAAACTGCAGCTGCATCACCTTCTCATGGTTACCGGGGCTGTTCGAGTCAAAACCGTGTAAATAGATAATCATCGCATCCTCACCAGACAACAACGCCCCGTAGAGCGTTACGCGGACTTCGCCTCTTGCCAGTGCGCATGAAGCTGCTCCAGCTGGGCACTCACCGTTTTCCAACGGGCTGAATCCCTTAACTCCTGACGGGAAAAGGAACCTTTATGATACAATTTCGTAACACGCTCTGCTTTGATCGGCGACAGGTTATCCAGCACACTGACCGCGCCTTTACGATTATTGCAGACGAGGATCATATCGCAACCGGCGTCGAGCGATGCCTGACCGCGTTCGGCATAGCTGCCCATGATCGCCGCCCCTTCCATCGACAGATCGTCGGAGAAAATCACCCCGTCAAAGCCCAGTTCGCCGCGCAGCACCGTTTTCAGCCAGTACGCCGAGCCGCTGGCCGGACGCGGATCGAGCTCCGGGTAAATCACATGCGCCGGCATAATGGCGTCCAGACGCTGCTCGGCGATAAGGCTTTTGAACACCGCCATATCATGGTCGCGGATAACCGATGCCGCCCGCGGATCGAACGGCGTCTCTTTGTGCGAATCGGCAGTCACCGCCCCGTGTCCCGGGAAGTGTTTGCCGGTGGTTTTCATGCCCGCGGCGTGCATCCCGTCAATGAAGTGACGCGCCATCGTCAGCGCTTTCTGCGGATCTTCATGATAAGAACGTTCGCCGATTGCGGCGCTGATATGGCCGACGTCCAGCACTGGCGCAAAACTAATATCGATATCCATGGCGATCATTTCGCTGGCCATCAGCCAGCCGGCTTCGGCGGCCAGTTTGCCCCCCTCTTCCATCCCCAACAGCGCGGCGAAAGACTGGGCCGCCGGTAAACGGGTAAACCCTTCGCGGAAACGCTGAACCCGCCCCCCTTCCTGATCGACCGCCACCACCAGATGGTTCCGGGAGGCGTCGCGGATCTGGCGCACCAGCTCGCGCAGCTGCGCCGGATCGTGATAATTTCGGGTAAAGAGGATCAACCCTCCCACCAGCGGATGCGCCAGAATCTCTCGCTCTTCCGCATCCAGCTCATACCCTTCGACATCCAACATCACTGGGCCCACACTGACCTCTCTTATCCTTTACGTTCGTTGTCTAACTGACACCATATTTCATCTGCCAGCGTGATAAATTGCCGGTCCCCGCTCTGCCGCCAGCGCATTTCATACCAGCCCGCCATCAGCAGCAGTACCCACGGGCGCCAGAGTGCAACCTGCCGCCAAAGCAGCTGCGCGTCGATGGCCGCCCGCCGGGCATACGCTTCTACCAGCCGACGGCGCTCGCCAGGCGTGATCCACACCGCGGCCAGCTCCAGCGCGATATCGCCATCGCCGGCATATTCCCAGTCGATCAGCCTCAGGCCGGACTCATTATGAATAATATTGCCGGCATGGACGTCCATGTGCAGCGGCGCCAGCCGCAGGGGACGGGGCTCGCCCTGGCGGCGCAGCCGCTGATGCCAGCGCAGCCACCGCGGCTTGCGCCGCGCCGGATCGCACCTCTGCCAGTACTGGGCCAGCAGTGGTGTGAGGCTAACCCGCCAGCCAAACCGCGGTTGCTGATGCAAATCATACAATAAGCCTGACAGCTGCGGGGAGGCCGGTAACTCGCTTTTCACCTCCCCTGTGCAATACTCCACCACCATCCAGCAGGGTGAGTAAAACAGCGGGGTTGGCGCCAGCCTGGCAGGCAGTCGGCGGAGTGCGTGATACTGACGGCGAAAATGGTAAGTGGCGGCAGACGGATCGTGCGGCTGACGCAGCACGTGCCGCCGGTCGCCGTCGCTGATAATCACACTGCCGCCGCTGAGGCCACTCTGGCTCAGCGAGGCGACAGGATGATAATGGGGAAAGAAGCGCGACAAGAGCTCGTCGCGCGTTAGCTTATTGTTGCTGAACAGCACCTTTACCTGACCAGATTATCTCACCGGTTTGCACCAGCATGAGCTGCATTTTCAGCTCAGGCGCGTTGACGTTGCCGGTGGCATTGGAGTAAAGCACATACTGCGCGCCCACGTTGCGGGCGATGCCCATGGCTTTGCTGCGGCTGCCGAGGCTGTCCTGCGGCGACAGGCCCAGCTGCTGCTTGGCGACCGCCAGCTGCTGCGCCGATACCAGGGTAAATTTGCCGTTACCGGCCAGCGCACTACGTAGCGCAGTGGTGGCTTCTCCAGCATTCAGCGAACCGTTGGTGCGGTTGTTCACGCTGTCAACCAGCAGAATACTGCCGGCATTGACCCCACTCGCCTGCAGCATCTGCCCCACCAGCGGCTGAACCGCGCCGTTCCAGTCATAATGACGCACGCGCGGCGCCGGCTGACCCGACTGCTGATCCTGATGCTCAATCGGCCCAGGCTGCGCCGGGACAGAGGGCACCGCCGGTACGGTCGGCACCGTGGGCTGCGGCTGCGCAGGCTGCTGCGGCTGCGGTTTGGCCTCTTCTACCGGCGCGGGCTGCTCCCGCAACCCCGCACAGCCTGCGAGGAATATCGCCAGTGCTGTGATTAACGCATAGCGACACATTTTCATCATTATAATTACCCCTTACAGATAAAGATAAAGGCGGGCCTTATGCGCCCCCAGGATATTGGCGCTGCCATATAACGTGACCGAGGAGCGGGCCGGTACCACGATGGTGCGCGGCGCGTCCAGCGGATGCATCTCCAGCCCTCGGGCGTCATACCAGAAAAAACGATAGTGCACGGTAACCGGCTGCTGGCGCTCGTTATATAGCGTTGAGGAGGCGGTAGCCTGAATCTCTGTCGCCACGACGGCAGGCTCGCTGGCGCTGATCCCCGCCGCCAGCACGCTCGACTCCATCACCAGCGCCTGCTGGTCAGAAACCGGGATCTCCGGGTGTGAACTACACCCGGCGAGTAGCCCCGCCGCCAGACACGCGCCCAAAAGGGTCCTGAGCATGACGTTAGCCTTTGTGCGCCAGCATCGGGCCAAGCGGACGACCGCCCAGCAGATGCATATGGATATGGTACACTTCCTGGCCGCCGTGGCGGTTGCAGTTGACGATCAACCGATAGCCATCGTCGGCAAGACCTTCATCGCGGGCGATCTTCGCCGCGACGGTCATCATCCGGCCCAGCGCCAGCTCATGTTCAGCGGTGACGTCATTTACGGTAGGAATCAGAACATTCGGGACAATCAGAATATGGGTGGGCGCCTGCGGGGAGATGTCGCGAAAAGCGGTCACAAGCTCATCCTGATAGACAATATCCGACGGGATCTCCCGGCGAATGATTTTGCTGAAAATCGTTTCTTCTGCCATGACTGATTCCTTATAAGTTTTATCCCGTGCGCTGGCCTGCTTCTGCAGATAAACGCGGACGCACAGGTTCCGCTAAGAGTATGAGCGACATTCTCCCTCTCTTTCAACCTGAAAGCTCCTTTTCTTATTCAACTATAGACTTAGCTGCTGAGGGAATAAGCATATGGCGGACTGTTTTCAGGGTTATCGCTTGTGGGGCACCGACTTTAGCGCATAAAAAAGGCAGCCAGTTGGCTGCCTTAGTCTCCCCGATACTACGTCTTAACTGTTACGGATGTACTCATCCATTTCAGTTTTCAGGTTATCGGACTTGGTACCGAAGATGGCCTGTACGCCAGAACCTGCCACTACCACGCCAGCGGCGCCCAGTTTTTTCAGGCCAGCCTGGTCAACTTTCGCTACATCCGCCACGCTAACACGCAGACGAGTAATACATGCGTCGAGGTTGGTGATGTTCTCTTTACCGCCGAAAGCGGCGACCAGAGCCGGAGCCATCTCGCTGGTGGCGCCAGCTTTGCTCTCTTCGGTGGTGTCTTCACGACCCGGTGTTTTCAGATCCAGGGCTTTAATCAGCACACGGAAAATGACGTAGTACACGATCGCATAGCAGATACCAACAATCGGGAACAGCCACAGTTTGCTGCTGTTACCGGACAGCACGATAAAGTCGATCAGGCCGTGAGAGAACGAGGTACCGTCACGCATACCCAGCAGGATACAGATCGGGAACGCCAGGCCCGCCAGAATGGCATGGATAACGTACAGGATCGGCGCCACGAACATGAACGAGAACTCGATCGGCTCGGTGATACCGGTCAGGAACGAGGTCAGCGCGGCGGAGATCATGATACCGCCCACTTTGGCGCGGTTTTCCGGTTTAGCAGAGTGCCAAATCGCGATAGCCGCTGCCGGCAGACCATACATTTTGAACAGGAAGCCGCCAGACAGTTTGCCCGCCGTCGGGTCGCCTGCCATGTAGCGCGGGATATCGCCGTGGAACACCTGACCAGCCGCGTTGGTGTATTCGCCGATCTGCATCTGGAAAGGAACGTTCCAGATGTGATGCAGACCAAACGGCACCAGGCAACGTTCGATGAAACCGTAGATACCAAACGCCACCACTGGGTTCTGATAAGCAGCCCACTGGGAGAAGGTTTGGATCGCGGAGCCGATCGGCGGCCAAATGAAGGAGAGGATCACGCCGGTGAAGATAGCGGCCAGACCAGAGATAATCGGCACAAAACGCTTGCCCGCAAAGAAGCCGAGATATTCTGGCAGCTTGATGCGATAGAAGCGGTTGAACATGTAGGCGGCGATAGCACCGGAGATAATACCGCCAAGCACGCCGGTATCAGCAAGGTGTTTTGCCGCAATCTCGTCAGCAGGTAAATGCAGCACCAGCGGCGCAACAACCGCCATGGTTTTCACCATGATGCCGTAAGCCACGACTGCAGCCAGTGCGGATACACCGTCGTTATTGGTGAAGCCGAGGGCCACACCGATAGCGAAGATCAGCGGCATATTGGCGAAAACTGAACCGCCTGCTTCTGCCATAACGTGGGAGACCACGGCTGGCAGCCAGCTGAAGTTAGCGGAACCGACGCCCAGCAGGATACCTGCGATAGGCAGTACGGATACCGGCAGCATCAGCGATTTACCGACCTTCTGCAGGTTAGCAAATGCATTCTTAAACATAATTGAGAGTGCTCCTGAGTATTTGGTACTTTTTTACGCTTTCACGCATTGGCCCGGGGGGAGAACCGTGCCGTGGACAGGACATCTAAGCGCCCTTTATTTATTACACAGAGTAAAATAATTAACGGGATGATTGTTTGACGGCTATCACGTTTCAATCAGCCTTCCGGTAAAAATTTACATCAACTTACATAAATTGTATCCAGATGTTGCTAAAAAACCTTCACCGCCACTTTTGTGGCGGTGAACTTTACTCGCTTTGGCTATTAATTACGAGCCTTAAAATAATAAGCAGATCAAGCAGGTTGCAAACGGGCGGGGTCGATGTGGAACAGGGTGGCAAAATTGTCGGTGGTCTGCTGAGCCAGATGCTCAAGCGACACCCCCTTCAGTACCGCCATATACTCGGCAACGTCACGGACCAGCGCCGGCTGGTTCTCTTTGCCGCGGTGGGGGACCGGCGCCAGGTACGGCGAATCGGTTTCAACCAGCAGGCGATCCAGCGGCACGTAGCGCGCCGCATCACGCAGCTGCTCGGCGTTACGAAAAGTGACGATACCGGAAAACGAGATATAGAACCCCATATCGAGCAGCTTGCCCGCTGTCTCCCTGTCCTCAGTGAAACAGTGTAGTACGCCACCGCAATCCGTCACCTTTTCTTCGCGCAAAATAGCCAGAGTATCGGCACGCGCGTCACGGGTATGGACGATCACCGGCTTATTGAGCTCACGGCCGATACGAATGTGGTCGCGGAACGAGCTTTGCTGTTGGGCTTTAGTTTCCGGGGTATAAAAATAATCCAGACCGGTCTCCCCCATCGCCACGACGCCCTCTTCCGCTGCCAGCGCGCGCAGGGTCTCTACCTCCCAGGGCTCGTCCTGGTTTAATGGGTGTACGCCACAGGAGAAGACGACGTTGTCACGCGTCCCCACCAGTTCGCGCATACTGCGGTAGCCAGGCAGCGTCGTGGCGACGGCGAGGCAATATTTCACATCGCGTGCGGCCGCTTTTGCCAGCACGTCGTCGACGTTTTTGTGTAGAGTTTGATAATCCAGACCATCAAGATGGCAGTGGGAGTCGACTAAAAACATAATGTCTCACTCAGAGGTGGGAGACGGGTAAACCCGTCCCGGGTTGCAGGTAATGTTCCCAGCGCAGCAGGCGCTCGGTAAGCAGCAGTTCGCGGTTGACACCGACAACGTTGAGCAATTGCTCGCGGCAGGTACAGACGTCATGGGCAATCGCCTGCAGCCGGGCGGCGGGCAGGCTGTGCGCCAGCTGCTCCAGCAGCGGCCAGACGTCAGGGTTACTCACCAGGGTAATCCCCTGCTGTCGTTTTTGCGCATCGACCAGCAGCGACGCCAGCCAGTGCAGGCGAACTGCCGCCTGTTCATGATTGAGTATCGGCAGCAGCGCCAGCCAGTCACCGCTCGCCAGGGTAGCCGCCAGCGCCTGACACAACTGCTGCCGCGCCGTCCACAGCGGTTCCTGTAACAGTTCGAGCGCCGCAGCCGGCGCGCTGGCGCACAGGCGTAACGCGGTCAACAATGACTCCTGCGGCAGGCTCACCTCACGCTCCAGCCAGGCCAGAGCATAAGGCTCAGACGGCGGCGCCAGATGATGCAGGCGACAGCGGCTGCGCAGAGTGGTCAGCAGACGCGCCGGCTCCTCGCAGGCGAGGAAGAACCAGGTATTCTCCGGGGGCTCCTCCAGCGTTTTCAGCAACGCGTTGGCGGCGGCATCGGTCAGCAAGGCAGCATCGCTAATCCAGACCACTTTTGCCCCACCAAGGCGCGCATGTTCATAGAGCTTTTCATTGACATCGCGCACCGCGTCAATACCCAGCGCGCTCTTGCCCTTCTCGGGGCTGAGCGCATAGTAATCGGGGTGCGTGCCGGCCTGCATCAGCTGACAGCTATGGCAGTGGCCGCAGCTTTTATGTCCTTCGGGCTGGCGGCACATCAGGAAGCGGCACAGCGCGTAAATCAACGCCTCGCCGCCCATCCCGTTCAGGGACTGTAACAGTAAGGCGTGGTGGCCTCGTCCGGCCTGATAGCTACCGACCAGTTGCTCGAACGAGGGGCGCAGCCACGGATACCATTTCATGCCGCTTGCTCCGCCATCCACTGGGCGATCGTGGCGCGAATGTCGCGCGCCACGGCATCCAGCGGCTGAGTTGCGTCAACCGTGCGGATAGAAGGATCGGCGGCGGCCAGCTCAAGATAGCGCGCGCGGGTACGGTTGAAAAAGTTCATGGACTCCTGCTCAATGCGATCCAGCTCGCCGCGGGCCCGGGCGCGCTGCAGCCCCACTTCCGGCGTGACGTCGAGATACAGCGTCAGATTGGGGCGAAAATCACCGAGTACCGCGTCGCGCAGCGTCGCCAGCATCGTGCGGTCAATTCCCCGGCCGCCGCCCTGATAGGCCTGCGTCGACAGATCGTGACGATCGCCGATCACCCACTGGCCGCGGGCCAGCGCGGGCTTAATCACGGTCTCCACCAACTGGACGCGCGCCGCGTAAAACATCAGCACTTCCGCTTTATCGTTAATGACTTCATCGCCCGTGGACTGGATATCCAGCACCAGGCTACGCAGTTTTTCGGCAAGGATTGTGCCCCCCGGCTCGCGGGTAAACACCATATCGTGAATACCCGCCGACTGCAGCGTCTCCACCACCAGTTGACGTGCGGTGGTCTTCCCGGCGCCCTCCAGCCCCTCGATGACGATATAGTTACTGCGCATTTTTTTCCTTAAGTACTTTCAGATAATCCTGCACCGCACGGTTATGACTGACCAGGTTTGTGGTAAACGTATGGCCCCCCTTCCCGTCGGCGACGAAATAAAGATATGGCGTTTTCGCCGGATGGGCGGCCGCCTTCAGCGAGGCCTCGCCCGGCACCGCGATAGGGCCCGGCGGCAAACCGCTGATGGTATAAGTATTGTATGCGGTCGGCGTCTCGAGATCCTTACGCGTTAACTTACCAGTATATCCTGCGCCCATCCCGTAGATTACGGTCGGATCGGTCTGCAAGCGCATACCGATGCGCAGGCGGTTGATAAATACCGACGCGACGCGGTCGCGCTCTTCCGCCACCGCGGTCTCTTTTTCAATAATCGAGGCCATGGTCAACAGCTGGTTCTGATCGGCATAGGGCAGATTCTCCATCCGTCCTTCCCAGACCTTCGCCACTTCGGCGACCATTTTCTGATGCGCGCGCTTGAGGATGGCGATATCGCTGGTGTTGGCGGTGTACATCCAGGTATCCGGCCAGAACCAGCCCTCTACCCAGTCGGCATGCTCAAGACCTAATGCCTTAGCCACCGTCGCGTAGCTATCGTCTTCAAGCGTGTGCTTCACGTACGGGGCATCGCGCAGCTGGCGCAGGTAGTCGCTGACGCGCATGCCTTCGACAAAGCGCAGCGGAAACTGCGCCTCTTTGCCGCTGGCCAGCAGCTGCAACATCTCGCGCACCGTCATTTGCGGCGTGAAGCGATAGGTCCCGGCCTTGAAGTGAGACAGCTCAGGTTCCACCCGCAGCAGCCACTGGAAAACGCGCGGGCGATTGATCACCTTCTCGCGATAGAGATCCTGGCCCAGCGCCAGCCGGCCGGTGCCGGCTTCGAGGGTAAAGATGGTCTCTTCCTTAATCAGCAGCTTGCTGTCCGCCAGCTGGCGTACCTTCCACATGCCTGCCGCCGCGGCGATGCCCAACAGCACGACCAGCAACAGGATAAAACGTAACATTTTCTTCATACTAACCAGACAGCTCACACAAAGGGGCTAAAAAATGGTAAAGCTCACGCGAGGACCAGGTGGTCTCCTCCCAGCGGCGAACCGGCACCAGCGGCATCAGCGCATTGCAGATCAGCACTTCATCGGCCTCCCGCAACGTCTCGGGACGCGCTGTCACTTCGACAACGCGAAACGTCGATGGTGCCAGCTGCGCGATACAGCGCTGCCGCATAATGCCGTTAACCCCGGCATAATCGAGTCGCGGAGTAAATACATCACGTCCCTGACGCCAGAATAAATTCGCGGCACAGCATTCCGTAAGCCACCCGTCACTGTCAAGGACCAGCGCCTCATCGGCGTCCGTCTGCTCAAGATGAGAGCGGATCAGCACCTGCTCAAGGCGATTAAGGTGCTTCAGGCCGGCAAGCCAGGAGTTGCGCCCCAGGGGCACCGGACTCTGGGTCAGAGTAATGCCCTCCTCCCGCCAGCGCGCATAATGCGCCGGGAATGGAGAGAAGCTGAGAATGCGAGTGGGCGACACGCAGCCTGCCGTACTGTATCCCCTTCCCCCAACGCCGCGGGTGAGAGTCACCTTGAGCACGCCCTGCGCGTGCGGCCGAGCCAGACGCTGCATCTCTTCGCTCAGCGTCAGCCAGTCGTTAAATGGGATATGTAATTTTTCACAGGTTGTCTGTAAACGCTGCAGATGGGCGTCCAGTAGCGCAACCTGCCCTTGCTGGATGCGGGCGGTGGTAAAACAGCCGTCGCCAAACTGGGTGGCGCGATCGTTCGCTGCCAACGTGTCCTGTACAACGCCGTTTATCAAGAACATAAAGGACTCCTTTTCACTGGTCGGTCAGTGTGTCAGGACCCAGAGCAGAGAACAAGCGGAGAAAGCTGAATAAAAAAGGCCCGACGAACGGGCCTTTTGTTAAAGCAGTACCGGGGCAAGCCCTGTCACACTTTTTTGAAGATCAGCGAACCGTTAGTGCCGCCAAAGCCGAAGGAGTTGCACAGGGTGTACTCCATACCGGAAACCTGACGCGCTTCGTGTGGAACGAAGTCGAGGTCGCAGCCTTCATCCGGGTTGTCGAGGTTGATCGTCGGCGGAACCGCCTGATCGCGCAGCGCCAGGATAGAGTAAATCGACTCTACCGCCCCTGCCGCACCCAGCAGATGCCCGGTCATGGATTTGGTAGAGCTCACCAGTACGCGGCTCGCCGCATCACCGAAGACAGACTTAACCGCCTGCGCTTCCGCTTTATCGCCGGCCGGCGTCGAGGTGCCGTGGGCGTTGACGTAGCCGATCTGGCCCGGTTCGATGCCCGCATCGCGAATAGCATTCACCATTGCCAGCGCGGCGCCCGCGCCATCTTCCGGCGGTGACGTCATGTGGTAAGCATCGCTGCTCATGCCGAAGCCAACGATCTCGGCGTAGATTTTGGCGCCGCGTTTTTTGGCATGCTCGTACTCTTCCAGCACCACCATACCCGCGCCGTCGCCCAGCACGAAGCCGTCACGATCTTTATCCCACGGACGGCTCGCCGCCTGCGGGTTGTCATTGCGCGTGGAGAGCGCACGCGCCGCGCCGAAGCCGCCCACGCCAAGCGGGGTACTGGCTTTTTCCGCGCCGCCTGCCACCATCGCATCGGCATCGCCATAGGCGATGATGCGCGCGGCCTGGCCGATGTTGTGCACGCCTGAAGTACACGCGGTCGCGATAGAGATACTTGGCCCACGCAGACCAAACATGATGGTCAGATGTCCGGCCACCATGTTAACAATTGTGGAAGGAACGAAGAATGGGCTGATCTTGCGCGGTCCGCCGTTAACCAGCGAACTGTGGTTTTCTTCGATCAAGCCGAGACCGCCGATACCGGAGCCGATAGCGGCGCCAATACGGGTTGCATTCTCTTCCGTCACTTCAAGGCCAGAATCCTGCATGGCCTGAACGCCAGCGACAATTCCATATTGAATGAAGGCATCCATCTTGCGCTGTTCTTTGCGCGAGATAATGTCATCACAGTTAAAATCCTTTACTAAGCCAGCAAATTTCGTTGCATAGGCGCTAGTATCGAAATGGTCGATCAGGCTGATGCCACTCTGACCGGCAAGGAGAGCTTTCCAGGTAGACTCTACGGTATTGCCGACAGGAGACAACATGCCCAGTCCGGTCACAACTACACGACGCTTAGACACGTTTGTCCTCCAGGGAGGGAAAATAGATTCTTGTGGGACAAAAAAAAGATAAAACTCAGGCGGTCGAATGACCGCCTGGAGATGTTCACTTACGCCTGGTGGCCGTTGATGTAATCAATGGCAGCCTGAACGGTGGTGATTTTCTCAGCTTCTTCGTCCGGAATCTCAGTATCAAACTCTTCTTCCAGAGCCATTACCAGCTCAACGGTGTCAAGAGAATCAGCGCCCAGGTCTTCAACGAAGGAAGCATTGTTGGTAACTTCTTCCTGCTTAACGCCCAGCTGCTCGCCGATAATTTTCTTAACGCGTTCTTCGATAGTGCTCATACTCTTAAATTTCCTATCAAAACTCGCTTTCGCGATGGTTTTCGTAGTGTATAAAATGTTGAAAAATTTGCAACTAAATCCCGGCAGGTCTTACCACGATTTTGCGCTATTTTGAGGCCGTTTGCCCTAAGAACGCAAATCTTTTCGCACAAAACCGCACAGAGAACCGTGCGAAGTGCGCGGTTCCTGAACGTTTTGCACAAATCTCGGTCAGACCATGTACATTCCGCCGTTGACGTGCAGCGTTTCACCAGTGATGTAACTTGCTTCGTCAGAGGCTAAAAATGCAACCGCGCTGGCGATTTCATTTGGGGTGCCAAGGCGCCCCGCAGGAACTGCCGCCAGCGTACCCGCACGCTGCTCATCGGTCAGCGCACGCGTCATGTCCGTTTCAATAAAGCCCGGAGCAACAACGTTTACAGTAATACCGCGGGACGCAACTTCACGCGCCAGTGATTTACTGAAGCCGATCAGACCCGCTTTCGCCGCGGCGTAGTTGGCCTGACCCGCATTTCCCATGGTACCAACCACAGAACCGATAGTGATAATACGTCCATGACGCTTTTTCATCATAGCGCGCATTACCGCTTTTGACAGACGGAAAACCGATGACAGGTTGGTTTCGATAATATCGTTCCACTCGTCATCTTTCATGCGCATTAACAGATTGTCGCGAGTGATCCCGGCATTATTCACCAGGATATCCACTTCGCCAAACTCTGCGCGCACATTTTCCAGAACAGATTCAATAGATGCCGGGTCGGTCACATTCAACATCAGACCTTTACCATTGGCGCCTAAATAGTCGCTGATCGCCTGCGCGCCGCTTTCGCTGGTCGCAGTACCGATAACTTTCGCGCCACGGGCGACGAGCGTTTCAGCGATAGCACGGCCAATACCGCGGCTTGCACCGGTAACCAGCGCGATTTTTCCTTCAAAACTCATGGTTTTCCTCTTTTATTGCTCAAGCGCCGCAGACATCGCCGCCGGCTCGTTAAGCGCGGAAGCGGTCAGGGTGTCAACAATACGTTTGGTCAGGCCGGTGAGGACTTTACCCGGGCCAACCTCATACAGATGCGATACGCCCTCGGCAGCCATAAACTCAACGGTTTTGGTCCACTGCACCGGGCTGTACAGCTGGCGCACCAGCGCGTCGCGAATGGCGTCCGGCGCGGTTTCGCACTTCACGTCGACGTTATTCACCACCGGAATCGTCGGCGCGTTGAAGGTGATTTTCTGCAGCTCTACCGCCAGTTTTTCTGCGGCTGGCTTCATCAGCGCGCAGTGGGACGGCACGCTCACCGGCAGCGGCAGCGCGCGTTTGGCGCCGGCGGCTTTACAGGCGGCGCCAGCGCGTTCAACGGCCTCTTTGTGCCCGGCGATAACCACCTGGCCCGGAGAATTGTAGTTCACCGGAGAGACCACCTGCCCTTCGGCAGACTCTTCACAGGCTTTGGCGATAGCGGCGTCGTCCAGACCGATAATCGCGGACATGGCGCCGGTACCTTCCGGTACGGCTTCCTGCATGAATTTACCACGCAGCTCAACCAGGCGAACGGCATCAGCGAAACCGATAACGCCCGCGCATACCAGCGCGGAGTATTCGCCGAGGCTGTGACCCGCCAGCAGCGCTGGCGCTTTGCCGCCCTGCTGTTGCCAGACGCGGTACAGCGCCACGGAGGCGGCGAGCAGCGCCGGTTGAGTCTGCCAGGTCTTATTCAGTTCTTCTGCCGGGCCCTGTTGCGTCAGCGCCCACAGATCGTAACCCAACGCTGCGGAAGCTTCACCGAAGGTCTCTTCAATGACCGGCCAGGCGGCAGCCATTTCGGCCAGCATGCCTACGGCCTGAGAGCCCTGCCCCGGGAACACAAATGCGAATTGCGTCATGTTTAAATCCTTATACTAAAAACGAACCAGCGCGGAACCCCAGGTGAAACCGCCACCAAAGGCTTCCAGCAAAATCAGCTGACCGCGCTGAATACGGCCATCGCGGACGGCCTCATCCAGCGCGCAAGGGACTGACGCCGCGGAGGTGTTGCCATGGCGGTCGAGGGTCACAACGACGTTATCCATCGACATACCCAGTTTCTTCGCCGTCGCGCTGATAATACGCAGGTTAGCCTGATGCGGCACCAGCCAGTCCAGCGCTGAACGTTCAAGATTATTCGCTGCCAGCGTCTCATCAACGATGTGCGCCAGCTCGGTGACCGCCACTTTGAAGACTTCGTTGCCGGCCATCGTCAGATAGATCGGGTTTTCCGGATCGACGCGATCGGCGTTCGGCAGGGTCAGCAGTTCGCCATAGCTGCCGTCGGCATGCAGATGCGTCGAGATAATGCCCGGCTCTTCGGAGGCGCCCAGTACAACCGCGCCGGCGCCGTCGCCGAAAATAATAATCGTTCCGCGATCCGCCGGATCGCAGGTGCGCGCCAGCACATCGGCGCCAACAACCAGCGCATAATCTACCGCGCCGTTCTTCACATACTGATCGGCGACGCTTAGCGCATAGGTGAAACCGGCGCAGGCGGCGGCGACATCAAACGCCGGGCAACCCTTAACGCCCAGCATTGACTGGATCTGGCATGCAGAACTCGGAAACGCGTGCGTGCCGGAGGTGGTCGCAACGATAATCAGACCAATTTGCTCCGCGGACACGCCCGCCATCGCCAGCGCCTGCTTTGCGGCTTCAAAGCCCATCGTAGCAACTGTTTCATGCGCTGCGGCAATACGACGCTCACGGATACCTGTGCGGGTGACAATCCACTCGTCAGAGGTTTCTACCATTTTTTCCAGGTCGGCGTTTGTACGCACTTGCTCGGGCAGATAGCTGCCGGTACCAATAATCTTCGTATACATGTACGCTCAGTCACTCTTGGGTGATATACCCGCCTCGTTCAACCGCCGCGGCGTCAATCGTGGCCATTCGTCCCGCTTTGCTGTCGGGCGTTCACGTCACTGTCGCTTTCCGGCAGCTCGAAACCAGCTGGGTATAAAGATTCCAGGCGCGCGGCGATCCGCTGAGGGATCTGCCGCTGCACCGCCTGCACTGCCTGCTCTATCGCGACGCTAAAGGCGCGTTGATTGGCAGCACCATGACTCTTGATCACGGAACCGCGCAATCCTAACAGACAGGCGCCATTATACTGGTCGGGGTTGAGGTGACTGAATCGCCTCGCCAGGCTTTTTTGTAACCAACGTTTTAGTAACAGCAGCCACCACGACCGTTTTTTGCCCTCTCCCTGAGATTTCAGCAGTGAAAGGAACATTCTGACAACACCTTCCATGGTTTTTAATGTGACGTTGCCCGTGAATCCATCACAAACCAGCACATCGGTTTTTCCGGTCAACAGTTCATTGGCTTCAAGATAGCCGATGTAGTTGAGGGAAGGCAGCGTTTTGAGCACTGCGGCAGCATCGCGGATGCTGCCGAGGCCTTTCATCTCTTCTTCGCCGATGTTCAACAAAGCGACGCGGGGGTTGGCAATGCCGACCACTTCTTCCGCCAGCACCGCGCCCATTACCGCGAACTGCACCAGCATCGTGCTGTCGCAATCGACGTTGGCGCCGAGATCCAGCACCACGGTTTTGCCCTTCTGCTGGTGCGGTAAAACCGTCACCAGCGCCGGCCGCTCAATACCTTCGATCGGTTTGAGCAGCAGTTTCGCCAGACCCATCAGCGCGCCGGTGTTGCCAGCGCTGACGCAGGCTTGCGCCCGCCCTTCTTTCACAAGCTCCAGCGCCACGCGCATTGAGCTTCCGCGACTGCTGCGGATAGCCTGTGCGGGTCGCGCATCACTGGCAATAACTGACTGCGCAGGAATGATCTGCAGACGCGAACGTTGTTCGAAATCAGCTTTGGCGAGTAATGGCGTGATGGCGTCGGGATCGCCGACTAAAAGAAGTGTGAGTTGCGAATTAGAGTTCAGTGCCTGCAGTGCTGCAGGCACCGTCACGGATGGGCCGAAATCGCCCCCCATGACATCTAACGCCAGGGTTAGACGTGTCAAGGTATCGTCGCTGCCCGGTTCGGTGATTCCCCAGTTGCCCGGGGAGTCCTCACTAAGCTTCATCACGCTGGCACCCGCGAATATTCACGCTGCAGACGCAACAATCCGGGCATAAATGCCCCCAGCGACCGGGTTAACCGAGTTTCCAGGGACGCAAACGCCCGCCTTGGCCTGCAACGGGAAATCCTGCGAGTATCGCGTGATTACTTAGCGATAACCTTGCGACCGCGGTAGAAACCGTCGGCAGTGATGTGGTGACGCAGGTGTTTCTCACCAGAAGTTTTGTCTACAGACAGGCTGGTGACTGCGGTCAGCGCGTCATGGGAACGACGCATGCCACGTTTGGAACGGGTTGGTTTATTCTGTTGTACGGCCATGGACCTTACTCCTCAATTACTTACGCTTTAAGCTGGCTAATACGGCAAATGGGTTTGGTTTTTGTGCCTCTTCAGGCAGTTCGCCAAAGACCATGTCCGCGTCGGACACTTCACAGTGTTCAGAATCATGCACCGGAACTACGGGCAGGGAGAGGATAATTTCATCCTCGACCATTGCCTGCAGGTCGATTTCACCGAATTCGTTAACCTCAATCGGCTCATACGCTTCCGGTAGTGCTTCGGCCTGTTCGTCATTTCTGACGGGGCTAAAACAATACGTGGTGTGGACGTGATGGGAGAACGGTTTCCCGCAACGCTGGCATTCGAGAGTTACCGTTACCTTTGCATCGCCAGTAATAACGGCGAGACGCTGGTTATCGATAGCGAACGACATGCTGCATTCCACATCGCTGTCCACGCTGACTACAGAATCGGTTACACGTTCAACCTGATCGCGGGCATAGATGCCTTCGTAATCAAGGCGTTTTTGAGCCGTGCGTACCGGATCAAGAGTCAGGGGTAATTTTACCTTTTGCATAGGGCGCGCATATTAACTTTGTAATGTCATAGAGTCAAAGAAAAAGGCAGCCTCAGGTTGCCTTTTGCCATTTATTCGCACACATTGCGGCGCATAGTTTAAGATGATGCTCTGCGAAGCGCTATATGTGGATGAAAAAATATGTCTGATCTTATCCTCGCGTCAACCTCTCCCTGGCGGCGCATGCTGCTGGAAAAACTGGGTTTACCGTTTGAATGTGCCGCGCCTGACGTCGACGAAACGCCCCGGCCTGATGAATCCGCACGTCAGCTTGTCACCCGACTGGCGCAGGCCAAAGCGCAAAGTCTGGCCACACGCTTCCCTAATCACCTTATTATAGGCTCCGATCAGGTTTGCGTACTGGACGGTGAAATCACCGGCAAACCGCACACCGAGGAAAATGCCCGCAGGCAGTTAAGAAAGGCCAGCGGGTCAATCATTACCTTTTATACCGGACTGGCGCTGTACAACTCTGCCAGCGGCCATCTGCAAACCGAATGCGAACCCTTTGACGTTCACTTTCGCCATCTCAGTGATAAAGAGATAGAAGGCTATGTGCGCAAAGAGAACCCGCTGCAGTGCGCCGGGAGTTTCAAGAGCGAAGGATTAGGCATTACGCTGTTCGAACGGCTGGAAGGCCGCGACCCGAACACCCTGGTCGGTTTACCCTTAATCGCGCTCTGTCAGATGTTGCGCCGTGAAAACTACAACCCGCTGTTAGGCTGAGGCAAAAAAAACGGCGGAACTGATTCCGCCGTTGCGCTTATTTGCTCTTCCGTAGCACCTGTAAACAGTGCTTCAGCTGGTTGTCCAGCGGCGCCTCAACGCGCATCACCTCCCCGCTCCCCGGGTGGGTAAACTTCAGCGCCGCCGCGTGCAGGAACAGGCGGTTTAAGCCGGTAGCGGACAGCTGCTTGTCGAACTCGCGGTCGCCATAGCGGTCGTCAAAAGCGATAGGATGGCCGGCATACTGGGTATGAACGCGGATCTGATGCGTGCGGCCGGTGACCGGGCTGCAGCGCACCAGCGTGGCGAATTCGTAACGCTCTTCCACTTTAAAACGCGTCTCCGACGGCTTGCCTTCCTGACTCACGCGAACGATGCGCTCCCCGCTCTGCAGAATATTCTTCAACAGCGGGGCCTGGACCACTTTGGTATGCGACTGCCACTGGCCGCGCACCAGCGCCAGATAATCTTTCTGCATGCCTTTATCGCGCAGTTGCTCGTGCAGCGAACGCAGCGCTGAGCGCTTTTTCGCCACCAGCAGCACGCCGGAGGTATCCCGGTCGAGACGATGCACCAGCTCAAGGAAGCGCGCCTCCGGGCGCAGGGCGCGCAGCCCTTCAATCACGCCGAAGCTTAGGCCGCTGCCGCCGTGTACCGCGGTACCAGAAGGCTTATTGAGCACCAGAATATGATCGTCTTCATAGAGGATCACCTCAGAGAGCGCGGCCACTTTCTGCAGGTGCGGCGATACCGCCTCTTCTTCACGCTCCGCCACGCGCACCGGCGGGATACGGACTTCATCGCCCGCTTCCAGCTTATACTCCGGCTTCACGCGCTTTTTGTTTACCCGCACCTCGCCTTTACGCAGGATGCGATAAATCATGCTTTTCGGTACGCCTTTCAATTGCGTACGCAAAAAGTTGTCGATACGTTGCCCCGCTTCATCAGCAGCAATGGCAACCATTTTTACGGTTGGGGTCTCAGTTTTCATGGTGCGCGATTCTAAATAGCCGGACGCATTAGCGCCACTCATTTTTATATGCTTATATTTATCATTATCCTGTTTTCACGGTTTACCTGACCGCCATTTTGTTTGTTATTAGAACAATCTGTATGGGCAGGTGATAAAACTGTGAGTAACCGGGTGATAAAAGGTGAAAGTCAACTTGCTATAACAAGGTTAGCAATGGAATAATGAGACCGTTTTCCGTATTGCATCTTGTTAGAACAAGACATTAGCGGAATGACCAATTTTGTCTGACCGATCGCCCACGCAGCAATGGCGTAAGACGTTGTGATCTTTCAGACAGTTAGCGGGCTGCGGGTTGCAGTCCTTACCGGTACAGGCTCTATGGATTTCAAGTCGCAGGAAGGCGTCAACTCCGGGACTCCCGGGAGCTCATCTGGATCGCCAGATCGAGGTGAGCAGGTTAAGCCACCATGCCTGCAACGCGAAAGACGACGAGTATAAATGGAATATTCTCTGGTGATACATCCCAGGCTGTTCCCCTGAATAATTGCGCTGTGTTTCCGTTTGAAACATAGGCGACCGACACTCTGCGCCTCTTAAGCGCGCGATAACCGTGAGGTTGGCGACGTGAACCAGACACGAGGCCATCGGTTTTCCCCCGGAAAGGCATTACTCTGCCCGCAGCTTAGTCGTCAATGTAAGAATAATGAGTAAGTTACGATGAAAAGAATGTTAATCAACGCAACTCAGCAGGAAGAGTTGCGCGTCGCCCTTGTTGATGGGCAGCGCCTGTACGACCTGGATATCGAAAGCCCCGGGCACGAACAGAAAAAAGCGAACATCTACAAAGGCAAAATCACCCGCATTGAACCCAGCCTTGAAGCCGCGTTTGTTGATTACGGCGCCGAGCGTCATGGTTTCCTCCCCCTCAAAGAAATCGCCCGCGAATACTTCCCCGCCAACTACAATGCGCATGGTCGTCCTAATATCAAAGACGTACTGCGGGAAGGTCAGGAAGTTATCGTGCAGATTGATAAAGAAGAACGCGGCAACAAAGGCGCTGCGCTCACCACCTTTATCAGCCTGGCGGGCAGCTATCTGGTACTGATGCCGAACAACCCGCGCGCCGGGGGAATTTCCCGCCGTATCGAGGGCGACGACCGTACCGAACTGAAAGAAGCGCTGGCGAGCCTGGAGCTTCCGGACGGCATGGGCCTGATCGTTCGCACCGCTGGCGTCGGCAAATCCGCCGAAGCCCTGCAGTGGGACCTGAGCTTCCGCCTGAAGCACTGGGAAGCGATTCAGAAAGCCGCGGAAAGCCGTCCGGCGCCGTTCCTGATCCACCAGGAAAGCAACGTCATTGTCCGCGCCTTCCGTGACTACCTGCGCCAGGACATCGGCGAAATCCTGATCGATAACCCGAAAGTGCTTGAGCTGGCGCGCCAGCATATCGCCGCGCTGGGTCGTCCGGATTTCAGCAGCAAAATCAAACTGTACACCGGTGAAATCCCGCTGTTCAGCCATTATCAGATCGAATCGCAAATTGAGTCCGCCTTCCAGCGCGAAGTGCGCCTGCCTTCCGGCGGGTCTATCGTTATCGATAGCACCGAAGCGCTGACCGCGATCGATATCAACTCCGCCCGCGCCACCCGCGGCGGCGATATCGAAGAGACAGCCTTCAATACCAACCTCGAAGCGGCTGACGAAATTGCCCGCCAGCTGCGTCTGCGCGACCTCGGCGGCCTGATCGTTATCGACTTCATCGATATGACCCCGGTTCGCCACCAGCGCGCCGTGGAGAATCGTCTGCGCGAAGCCGTCCGTCAGGACCGGGCGCGCATTCAGATCAGCCATATTTCGCGCTTCGGCCTGCTGGAGATGTCCCGTCAGCGCCTGAGCCCGTCGCTGGGCGAGTCCAGTCACCACGTCTGCCCGCGCTGCTCCGGCACCGGCACCGTGCGTGATAACGAATCGCTGTCGCTCTCTATTCTGCGTCTGATCGAAGAAGAAGCGCTGAAAGAGAATACCAAAGAAGTCCACGCCATTGTTCCGGTACCGATCGCCTCCTATCTGCTGAACGAAAAACGTGCCGCAGTGAGCGCTATCGAATCCCGTCAGGGCGATGTGCGCGTTATTATCGTGCCAAACGACGAAATGCAAACGCCGCACTACTCCGTCCTGCGCGTGCGCAAAGGTGAAGAAACCTCAACGCTGAGCTATCTGCTGCCGAAGCTGCATGAAGAAGAGATGGCGCTGCCAGGCGACGATGAGCCGGCGGAGCGGAAACGTCCGGAACAGCCGGCCCTGGCCGCTTTTGTCATGCCAGATGCGCCGCCAGCCCCGATGCTCGAAGAGCCTGCCGCCGCGCCTGTCGCCGCAGCGGCACCGGTCGCGGCCGCCGCACCGGCGCAGCCTGGCCTGCTCTCACGCTTCTTCAGCGCGCTGAAGAATATCTTCTCTGGCGCCGAAGAGGCCAAACCGGCTGAAGTTCAGATCGAGAAGAAAGCGGAAGAAAAACCGGAGCGTCAGCAGGAGCGTCGTAAACCGCGCGCCAACAACCGCCGCGACCGCAACGACCGCCGTGATAACCGCGACAATCGTGACAACCGCGATAACCGTGACAATCGCGACACCCGTGCGGACAATGCCGAGGGCCGTGAACCGCGCGAATCGCGTGAAGAGAATCGTCGCAACCGTCGCGAGAAGCCGTCGCAGAACGTGGAAGCCCGTGATGTTCGCCAAACCTCAGGCGACGACGCGGAGAAAGCGAAATCCCGTGACGAGCAGCAGCCGCGCCGCGAACGCACCCGCCGCCGCAATGACGACAAACGTCAGGCGCAGCAGGAAGCCAAAGCGCAGACTCGCGAAGAGCCGGTTGTGCAGGAGACGGAGCAG
Source organism: Klebsiella sp. P1927 (assembly GCF_018204675.1). NCBI lineage: Bacteria > Pseudomonadati > Pseudomonadota > Gammaproteobacteria > Enterobacterales > Enterobacteriaceae > Klebsiella > Klebsiella sp. P1927. The sequence continues at coordinate 3,099,037 of NZ_CP073377.1, forward strand.
GAAGAGCGTGTACAAACTCTGCCGCGTCGTAAACCGCGCCAGCTGGCACAGAAAGTGCGCGTTGAGTCCGCTGTCGTCGAGCCAGTTGCCGAGATCGTGCCAGAAGCCGTAGTGGCTGAAGTTATCGCTCCGCACAGCGAGCCGGTGAAAGCCGAGCTGCCGGCAGGGGTGGAGAGCGTTGCGGACCAGGACGAAAATGGCGAATCCCGTGAAGCGAACGGTATGCCGCGTCGCTCACGTCGCTCCCCGCGTCACCTGCGCGTCAGCGGTCAGCGTCGTCGTCGCTATCGTGACGAACGCTATCCGACCCAGTCGCCTATGCCGCTGACCGTAGCCTGCGCATCGCCGGAGATGGCTTCCGGTAAAGTCTGGATCCGCTACCCGGTGGTTCGTCCGCAGGATCAGCAGCCGGAAGAGGTTCAGGTTCAGGACGCCAGCGTCGCGAAAACTGTCGAGGCCGTAGCGGCCCCGGTTGCCGTCGTTGAAACCGTTACCGCTGCGCCGGTCACCGTCGAGCCGGCTACCATGGAACCAGTAACCGCTGAGCCGGTAGTCGTCGAGCCGGTAGCGGCCGCCGAGCCGCTGGTCGTTGATGCTGCGGAAGTTGTCGCGCCAGCAGCCGTCGAGCCAGCGCCTCAGGAGCCGGTCACCGAAGCACCGGCTGTCGAAGCGCCTCAGGCTATCGCGCCAGTGACGCTCGACCCCGAGCCGGTGGTGGTAGAGCCTGAAGCGCTGGAAACGACGCCTGTCGTTGCAGCGCCAGTTGAAACCATCGCCCCGGTCGCAGAAACCGTGGAGCAAGCGCCAGTGATCGAAGCGGCCCCTGCCGAACCGGTCAAAGCCGAGCCCCCGGTGAGCAAGCCGGTCGTAGTGGCGGGTCATCGCCATGCCACCGCGCCAATGACCCGTGCGCCAGCTCCGGACTATGTCCCGGAAGCACCGCGTCACAGCACCTGGGTGCGCCCGCCGTTCGCCTTTGAAGGTAAAGGCGCCGCCGGTGGTCATAGCGCGACCCATAAAGCCACCGCTGAACCGACTCGCCCACAGCCCGTCGAGTAAGCGTGCTTAATAAAAAAACCGGCCTTTGGCCGGTTTTTTTATGCGCTTTGCGGACGCTGCATCCCGGCGAGATCCGGCATGATCTCCCGCATCAGGTCGAGGAACTTACGCAGGCGTGTCGGGTAATAGCGCGCCCAGGGATAAACCAGATGAACCGGCAGCGAGGCGGGTCGCCACTGCGGGAACAGCTCAATCAGCCGTCCGGCGGCAATATCCTCCACGACCGTCCAGCTGGACACCATCGCCACCCCCAGCCCCGCCAGCGCGGTGTTGCGCGCGACGTAAAGACTGTCAGTGCTCAGACAGGGAGTAATCGCTGTAGAGACAATCTGCCCGCTTGCCTGATGCCTGAGCCGTACCTCATGCTGATAAAAGGTATTAATGGCGATCCATGGCAGGCCCGATAACGCCTCCAGCGAGGTTAACGGCGGATACTTCGCCAGCAGCTCAGGAGAAGCCACTACGCAGCGCGGCACTTCCGCCAGCAGTACGGATACCGTTGCTGGATCCACCTCCGCCCCCACGCGAATAGCGCAGTCGATATTATCGCTGAGGAAGTCGACGGTATTATCGTTTAGCATCCACTCCACCGACAGCTGCGGATGGCGCTGTAGAAATGCCACCAGCGGCGCCAGCAGCTGCTGCTGGCCAAACGCGTGGGGCGCCCGCACTCGCAGAACGCCCACCGGCCGATCGTCGGCAATACGCAGGTCATCCTCCAGCGCCAGCCAGGCGTCCACCACCTGACGGGCGTGACGATAACAGCGTTCGCCATCGTCAGTGAGCTTCATCGCATGGGTGGTGCGCAGGATCAGCTTAACCCCCAGCAGCCCTTCAAGGGACTGCAGGCGGCGGCTGACGGTCGCCTGGGTAGTGTCCATCTGCCCTGCGGCGGCGGAGAGCGATCCGGCCTCTACGATGCGGATATAGGTGCGCATCAGCTCAATGCGGTCTATACGCTCTTGTCTTTTCATTTTCCTTTTGCCTATACGTGCTACGTATAACCGTTTTACCACCAGCCCGGCTACCGCGCCAGTCGCGTTCAGGGAAAAATAGCCCCATCGCATCTATGAGGCATTGAACATGACACCGACTTCCCTTTCCACCCGCGACGCAGGCTGGATTATCTTCATTCTCGCACTCGGCGCCGGCTTTAGCGTCGCCTCTATTTACTACGCGCAGCCGCTGCTGCCGTTGATGGGCGCCAATCTCCACCTGACTGTAGAAGGTATGGGTCTGGTCCCTACCCTGACGCAGGCGGGTTATGCGCTCGGCATTCTGTTCCTGCTCCCGCTCGGCGACCGCCACGATCGCCGCCGGCTGATCCTGGTGAAAAGCGCGCTGCTGGCGCTCCTGCTGCTCCTGTGCAGCCTCACCGGCCAGCTCAGCTCACTGCTGGTGGTCAGTCTGCTGATCGGTATGGCGGCGACCATGGCGCAGGATATCGTCCCGGCGGCGGCGATCCTCGCCCCGGCGGGCAAGCAGGGAAAAATGGTGGGCACCGTGATGACCGGGCTGCTGCTGGGGATCCTGCTCTCCCGGACGGTCAGCGGCGTGGTGGGCGCCGTATTCGGCTGGCGGGTGATGTATCAGGCGGCGGCGGTCAGCGTCGCGCTGATTGGCCTGGTAATGTGGCGCGTCCTGCCGCGCTTCGCTGTGCACTCGACGCTGAGCTATCCGCAGCTGATGGCCTCGATGGCGCATCTGTGGCAGCGTTACCCGGCATTACGCCGCGCCGCGCTAGCTCAGGGCGCGCTCTCCATCGCCTTTAGCGCCTTCTGGTCGACGCTGGCGGTGATGCTCTCCGAACACTATCACATGGGCAGCGCAGTAGCGGGCGGTTTCGGTATCGCCGGGGCCGCCGGGGCGCTGGCCGCGCCGCTTGCCGGCGGTCTGGCCGATAAATTTGGCGCCGGTAAGGTGACACAGATGGGTGCGGCGCTGGTCACCCTCTCCTTTGCCCTGATGTTTGTGCTGCCGCTGCTGCCAGTGCACGCTCAGTTGGCGCTGATTGCCCTGTCGGCGATTGGCTTTGACCTTGGCCTGCAGTCAAGCCTGGTGGCGCATCAGAACCTGGTATATGGCCTTGAGCCACAGGCCCGCGGCCGCCTCAACGCCCTGCTATTCACCGTGGTGTTTATCGGGATGTCGCTGGGATCGGTGCTGGGCAGTAAGCTGTACGTGCTGGCCGGCTGGAACGGAGTGGTCACGCTGGCAGTGATCACTGGCGCGCTAGCCCTGGCGATCCGCCTGCTGGAGAATGCCCGCATCCTCGCTGCCGAACGCAGCGCATCATAAAAAACCCCGCTTCGCCTGAGGCGAAGCGGGGTTTTTCTACCCTCACAACCGCTTACGCCGTGCGACGGACAAACTCTTTCACGCGGAAGCCCAGCACCAGCAGCGTGGCGAAATAGGCTACCACCCCGGCGATAACCACCGCCAGCAAACGCATCAGACGGAACGGCATCGTCCCCAGCGACCACTCAGGCATGAGATGCATGACGCCCAGCAGCGCCGCGGCCATAACCAGCACTGCAATAATCAGACGCAGCAGGAAGGCCAACCAGCCCGGCTGCGGGGTGAAAATTTTCTGTTTACGCAGCTGCCAGTAGAGCAGCGCGGCGTTCAGGCAGGCCGCCAGGCCGATGGACAGCGACAGACCCGCATGCTTCAGCGGGCCGATAAACGCCAGGTTCATTACCTGAGTCATAATCAGGGTGATAATAGCAATCTTGACCGGGGTCTTGATGTCCTGACGGGAATAAAAGCCCGGCGCCAGCACTTTCACCACGATAAGGCCCATCAGCCCCACGGAATAGGCCACCAGCGCGCGCTGGGTCATCGCCGCGTCAAAGGCGCTGAATTTGCCGTACTGGAACAGAGCCACGGTCAGCGGTTTGGCGAGGATCCCCAGCGCCACCGCGCTCGGCAGCGCCAGCAGAAAACAGAGACGCAGTCCCCAGTCCATCAGCCGGCAATACTCGTCATGGTTACCGCTGGCGAAGCTTTTTGACAGCGATGGCAGCAGGATAGTGCCGAGCGCCACGCCCAGCACGCCGGAGGGAAACTCCATCAGGCGGTCGGCATAATACATCCACGACACCGAGCCCGACACGAGGAATGAGGCGAAAATGGTATTGATAATAAGGGAGATCTGGCTTACCGACACGCCAAGGATCGCCGGCCCCATCTGCTTCACCACCCGCATCGCGCCGGCATCTTTCAGATTAATTCGCGGCAGGACCAGCATGCCAATCTTCTTCAGATGCGGCAGCTGGTAAGCCAGCTGCAGCACGCCGCCGACCGTCACCGCCCAGGCCAGCGCCAGCACCGGCGGATGGAAATACGGCGCGGCAAACAGCGCAAAACCAATCATACTGACGTTGAGGAACGTCGGCGCAAAGGCCGGCACCGAGAAGCGGTTCCAGGTATTGAGGATCGCCCCCACCAGCGAAGCCAGGGAGATCAGCAAAATATAGGGAAAGGTAATACGCAGCAGCTGGGTGGTTAGCGCAAACTTATCGGCGGTATCGGCAAAGCCGGGCGCAGTAATGGTGATTACCCACGGCGCCGCCAGCATCCCGATAACGGTAACGATAGCCAGGGCCAGGGTCAGCAGCCCGGAGACGTATGAGACAAACACGCGGGTGGCATCTTCGCCCTGCTTGCTTTTATATTCGGCAAGGATCGGCACAAACGCCTGTGAGAAGGCGCCTTCGGCAAAAATACGCCGCAGCAGGTTAGGCAGTTTGAAGGCGACAAAAAAGGCATCGGTCGCCATCCCGGCGCCAAAAATACGCGCCACAATCGCATCGCGGGCAAAGCCCAGCACGCGCGAAAACATGGTCATCGAACTGACTGCCGCCAGTGATTTTAAAAGGTTCATTACGCTGTTATTCCAAACCCTGGAGTAAAACGCCCGCAAATGCGGGCGCTGGAAAGTGGCGATAGTCTACCGGGTTCAACATGAATTACTACTGTCAGTTGTTACAATGGATTATTCGCTAATGGCGTCGCGCCACAGTTTCTCAACGATCCGCTGAGCCAGCAGCGCCTGTTCGCCTGCAGTTTCAGGAACTGTCTGATTTTGCACGCATTCGATAAAATGGCGCGCGCAGCCGACAAAGCCGCGCTGCTCAAGGGTGGTTTGCCAGCCGGCAACCGGGCGCTGGACCACGCCATGACCGCACTCCTCCTGCCATTCGCGCATCTCGCTGACGGCATATAACCCGCCATCCGTGACCGCCTGCACCCACTCGCGCTGGCTGCCTGCGCGACGATGCATGCTGGTGGTGACCTGCAGCCGGGGCGAACTGAACTGATGTTCGGCATAGAGCATTTCGCCCTGCGGGGTGATCTTCAGCGCGCCGCCGCGCAGACGTGCCTGACCGTCGGCCAGCCATAGCGCGGTATCCACCACATGCAGATAGTCATCAAGCAGCGTAAAGCGCAGATCGTTGCCGACGCTATCGCTACGATGCTTATCCATCCGCAGCGAGGCCGCCTCGCCCAGCCGCCCCTTCAGCTCCCGATAGAGCGGCGCGAAGCGGCGATTAAAACCGACCATCAACGTCAGTCGACGTCGCGCCGCCAGCTCGACCAGCGTCTCCGCCTCACTCAGCTTGTCCGCCAATGGTTTATCCACACAAACATGAACCCCGGCATTCAGTAAGTGATTCACTACTTCATAATGTGAAGCCGTCGAGGTATGGACAAAGACCGCATCGCACTGTGCCGCCAGGGCATCGAGGGAATCAGCGTATGGCATCCGCCAGGTTTCGCAGATCCGCAGCGCCTTCTCTTTACCCGGCGACCAGGCCGCCTGCAGCGTCCAGCTTTCCGCCGCCCCCAGCACCGGCAGCCACGCTTTCTGCGCAATGCTGCCTAAGCCGACCACCCCAATGCGCAATCTTGTCCCCACGTTTTAGTCTCCCAGATGGTGTAACAGCGAATCGAGGCGCGCTTTCAGCTCCGCCACCTCGCCCTCCAGCGCTTCAACCCTGGCGCGCAGATCGCCGTCATCGTCCAGCGGCGCGAGAGCTTCCACTGTGGTGATCAGCGTGTCCATATCGTCGCAAAACAGATGCATATAGCGGCTTTCCCGTTTTCCCGGCTCCCGGGGCAGCCGGGCGACGAAGGGGCCATCTTCGCGCGTCGCCAGCCCTTCCAGCACGCTTTCCACTTCCGCCATATCGCTGAACTCATACATCCGCTGCGCCCGGCTGCGTAGTTCGCCCGGCGCCTGAGCACCGCGCAGCAGCAGCGTCGTGACCACCGCGACCTCGCCGGCGCTAAGCTTCAGATCGCCAAATTCAGAGTTGCAAAAGCGCTGTTCATACTTGGTGACGCGATTACCGAATCCGCTGACCGTGCGCAGATAGTGCCGTTTCACAAGCGTATCCAGCAGGGCCTGGACCTCGCTTTCGCTCAGCGACATCACTGGCTCGCGGTTGGTTTTCTGATTGCAGGCGGTCACCACAGCATTTACCGACAGCGGATACTGCTCGGGGGTGGTGACCTGCTTTTCCAGCAGGCAGCCAATGACGCGCGCTTCATGCGCAGTTAACTGATATTTCATCCTCTCTCCTTAACGTCCCGCAGACCAGTCCGGCGTCGTTAGCGCCGTCAGTACATGGTCACGCCACTGCCCGTCAATCAGCAGATAATCTTTGGCGTAACCCTCTTTTTCAAACCCCAACCGCGCCAGCAGCGCGCCGCTGCGCTGATTATGCGGCATGTAGTTGGCCATAATGCGATGAATATGCTGCGTGCGCTGCATATAGCGAATCGCCGACGTCAGCGCTTCAAACATCAGCCCCTGCCCCTGCCACTTCTCGCCAATGGAATAGCCAAGATAACAGGCATGGAAAGATCCGCGCACCACGTTGGAGAAATTCGCCACACCGATGATCTCTTTTTCCTCAGGGTCGAGCAGCGCGAAATAAAAAGCTGACCCCTGCTTATGAAACTCAGCGATCATCGACAGACGCGCCTGCCATCCGGAGGGATAGCAGTGGCTGTCGTCACGAACCGGCTCCCAGGGTTTTAAGAACGCTTTATTTTCGGCGTAATAATCGGCCAGACGCCAGGCGTCACGATCGTGAACCAGGCGCACCACCAGCCGGTCCGTCGTCAAACGCACCTTCGGCACGTTACTGCGATAGCCAAACATTTCCTTTTTCAGTCCCCCTGACTTCACTCTTGCTTTCATCACTATACCTTTCCTGCACGATAGTGTGAAAACAGCAACATACCATTTTCTGCGCCATCTCCTCTTTTCGATGAATAGGCTCAATCGATCTTGCTTTTTGATAAAAAAATATTGTCGCAAGGGTGCTGGGAAAAGCAGCAGATTGCCCGCAGAATATCCTCGCTTATCTCTATTTTTCCCTGGAGGGGAAATGTCCCGCGTCTCGCAGGCAAGGAGCCTGGGTAAATATTTCCTGTTAGTCGATAACATGCTGGTCGTGCTGGGCTTTTTTGTCGTTTTTCCGCTGATTTCCATCCGCTTTGTCGATCAGATGGGCTGGGCAGCGCTGATGGTCGGCATTGCGCTCGGCCTGCGCCAGCTGGTACAGCAGGGATTAGGCATCTTTGGCGGCGCCATCGCCGACCGCTTCGGCGCGAAACCGATGATCGTCACCGGTATGCTGATGCGTGCCGGCGGTTTCGCGGCGATGGCCGTCGCCCATGAGCCGTGGGTGCTGTGGTTCTCGTGCATACTCTCCGGACTCGGCGGTACACTGTTCGATCCGCCGCGGGCGGCGCTGGTGGTTAAGCTGGTGCGTCCGCATCAGCGCGGCCGCTTTTTCTCCATCCTGATGATGCAGGATAGCGCCGGCGCGGTGATTGGCGCGCTGCTGGGCAGCTGGCTGCTGCAGTATGATTTTCGCCTGGTGTGCAGCGCCGGCGCCGCGCTGTTTATCGCCTGCGCCGCGTTTAACGCCTGGTATCTGCCGGCATGGAAGCTCTCGACGGTGAAAACGCCGATTCGCGAGGGTCTGGGCCGGGTGCTGCGGGACAAACGCTTCGTCACCTATGTCCTGACGCTGACCGGCTATTATATGCTGGCGGTGCAGGTGATGCTGATGCTGCCGATCATGGTGAATGACATCGCCGGCTCGCCGGCCGCCGTGAAATGGATGTACGCCATCGAAGCCACCATTTCGCTCACCCTGCTCTATCCTATTGCCCGTTGGAGCGAAAAACGCTTCCGCCTTGAGCACCGGCTGATGGCCGGTCTGCTGGTGATGACCCTGGCCATGCTCCCCATCGGGATGACCAGCAGTTTACAGCAGCTGTTTACCCTGATTTGCCTGTTTTACATCGGCTCTATCATTGCCGAACCCGCCCGCGAGACGCTGGGCGCTTCGCTGGCGGACGCCCGGGCGCGTGGCAGCTATATGGGTTTCAGCCGTCTGGGGCTCGCCTTCGGCGGCGCGCTGGGTTACGCGGGCGGCGGCTGGCTGTTTGATGCCGGGAAAGCCGTCGGCCAGCCCGAACTGCCGTGGCTGATGCTCGGCGCCATCGGGGTTATCACCTTCCTGGCGCTATGGTGGCAATTCAGTCCGAAACGCTCTGCCTCCGGTATGCTGGAGCCGCGCACCTGATGCGCGCGGCGGCGGTTTCTCCTGCTTTCAGCCTATTCTGCTGGCGCGATGGGTGCTGACAGGTCATGATGCTTTGTGTCAGGATGAAGGAAGGTATGAGCTTGAGGAACCCCATGAAAAAGATATTGATCGCCGCCGCGCTAATTGTCAGCGGCCTGCTGAGTGGCTGTAATCAGCTGACCCAATACACGGTAAGCGAGCAGGAGATTAACCAGGCCCTGCAGAAGCGAAACCATTTCGCCAAAGATATTGGTCTGAAAGGCGTTGCCGACGCCCATATCGAACTGCAGAACCTGACCAGCGCTATCGGGCGCGAGGAGCCGGGCAAAGTCACCCTGAGTGGGATCGCCAACGTCGATCTTAACTCCCTGTTCGGCACGCAGAAAGCGACGATCGATCTGAAGCTCAAAGCGCTGCCAACCTTTGACCGAGAGAAAGGCGCCATCTTCCTGCAGGAAATAGAAGTGGTCGATGCCAAAGTGGCGCCGGAGAAGCTGCAGTCGGTTATTCAGGCCCTGCTCCCCTACCTGAATCAGTCTCTGCGCAGCTACTTCAGCCAGCAGCCGGCTTATGTCCTGCGTGAGGACGCCAGCACCGGCGAAGCGCTGGCGAAGAAATACGCCAAAGGTATAGAGGTGAAGCCAGGCGAGATTGTCATCCCCTTTACCAATTAATCTCCAGGGCGCTACGGCGCCCTGAATTTTTTACGGAAATGAGTGCAAAGGAAAACGTTTACGCTTATCCTTAGTGCCCGGCAAAAAACAGCCCTGATGACTGAACCTATTAGCCGGAGCCTTCCATGACAGCACAATCCCAGGTATTGAAAATCCGCCGCCCAGACGACTGGCATATCCATCTGCGCGATGACGATATGCTGAAAACCGTCGTGCCTTATACCAGTGAGTTTTATGGCCGGGCGATCGTGATGCCGAATCTGGTGCCGCCTGTCACCACCGTCGCGGCGGCTATCGCTTACCGCCAGCGCATTATGGACGCCGTGCCGGCCGGGCATGATTTTACCCCGCTGATGACCTGCTATCTGACAGACTCTCTCGACCCAGCGGAGCTGGAACGCGGCTTTAACGAAGGGGTGTTCACCGCCGCCAAGCTCTACCCGGCCAATGCCACTACTAACTCCAGCCACGGCGTCACCAGCACCGACGCCATTATGCCAGTGCTGGAGCGGATGGAAAAGCTGGGGATGCCGTTGCTCGTTCACGGCGAAGTCACTCACGCCGAGATTGATATTTTCGATCGCGAAGCGCGCTTTATTGAGACGGTGATGGAGCCCCTGCGCCAGCGCCTGCCCGGCCTGAAAGTGGTTTTTGAACATATCACCACCAAAGACGCCGCCGAGTACGTGCGTGACGGTAACGAACTGCTGGCTGCTACCATCACCCCGCAGCATCTGATGTTCAACCGCAACCATATGCTGGTGGGCGGCATTCGCCCTCACCTGTACTGTCTGCCGGTACTTAAACGCAATATTCATCAGCAGGCTCTGCGGGAGCTGGTCGCCAGCGGCTTCAGCCGCGCCTTCCTCGGCACCGACTCCGCACCGCACGCCCGCCACCGTAAGGAAGCCAGCTGTGGCTGCGCCGGCTGCTTTAACGCCCCGACCGCCCTCGGCAGCTACGCCACGGTGTTTGAAGAAATGAACGCTCTGCAGCACTTTGAGGCTTTCTGCTCGCTGAACGGCCCGCGCTTCTACGGTCTGCCGGTCAATGAGAGCTACGTTGAACTGGTGCGTGAAGAGACGACCGTTGTGGACAGCATTGCCCTGCCTAATGACGCCCTGGTGCCCTTCCTGGCGGGTGAAACCGTTCGCTGGACCGTGAAGAAATAAAAACGCAGCCCCCTGTTGTCAACGCCAACCGGATACTGTATAAATAACCAGTATCAAACGCAGGGGGCAATTATGCGCATTGAAGTGTCTATCGCCAAAACGACCGCCTTACCTAACGGCGCGCTGGAAGCGCTGAATAACGAACTCTCTCGCCGTATCGCCGAGCAATTCCCGGCCATCGATAGCCAGGTGAGCGTCCGCTACGCCACCGGTAATCAGCTCTCGGTGTTTGGCGCCCTGAAAGAAGACAAAGACCGGATAAGCGAAATCCTGCAGGAAACATGGGAAAGCGCGGACGACTGGTTTGTCCACGATCTCTCCTGAAGCATGGCGGGATCCAGTTACTCTGGTTTGCTCCCTCATTGTGCTTTTTTTGCCGGGTCGCCCCGGCTTTTTTTATCCCCTCTTCTGTTCAGAATAGTCCTGATTATTCTGCTCAATATCGACTAAAGTGGCCATTTTACGCGCTTATCTTGAGTAAAAAAGCGGCAAAAGAAGAAAATCATGCTGCCTTTCATTTAATTTCTCGAGTTTATTCTTGATCCCTGATATAATTAACTTGCTTCAAAAAATATGCATTAAACCTCGAGAATTGTTGTCTTTTAACATATGAATAAGGGGTTATGATGGAAAAAAATAATGAAGTCATTCAGACCCATCCCCTCGTTGGATGGGACATCAGCACCGTTGATAGCTACGATGCGCTGATGTTGCGCCTGCACTACCAGAACCCCACTCAAGAAAACAGTAATGATGCTGAGATCGGCCAGACGCTATGGCTAACGACGGACGTCGCACGTCAGTTTATTTCAATCCTGGAAGCAGGCATTGCGAAGATTGAATCTGGCGAATACCAGGAAAACGAGTATCGCCGACATTAACGCGGCTTGCGAATGACTTAACATTAAACTTAACAGGCACCTGCGGGTGCCTGAATTATTTTCGGGCTTGTATAAGCACAGGGAGTTAATTACCCTGCTAACAAGGCAATTACCCGGAACTCACCATGCAATACGATCTTATCATTATTGGCAGCGGCTCCGTCGGCGCCGCCGCTGGCTATTATGCGCGCCGTGCCGGACTCAATGTTCTGATGACCGATGCCCATCAACCTCCCCACCAGGAAGGCAGCCATCACGGCAGCAGCCGTCTTATCCGTCACGCCTATGGCGAAGGTGAGAAATATGTTCCGCTGGTGCTGCGTGCCCAGCAGCTATGGGATGAACTGGCAGAGATCAGTGGCGAAGCCGTGTTTGAACGCACCGGCGTCATTAACCTCGGCCCCGCCAGCTCCGCTTTTCTCGCCAACGTCGCCGCCAGCGCCCGTGCGTTCCAGCTTGAGGTGGAAGAGCTGGATGCCCAGGCCGTGATGCAGCGCTGGCCGGAGATACGCCTCCCCGATGACTATCGGGCGATTTTCGAACCCGCTTCCGGCGTACTGCGCAGCGAACTGGCCGTCGAAACCTGGATCCGTCTGGCGCGGGAAGCAGGCTGCGCGCAGCTATTCAACTGTCCGGTCTCGGCTATTCATCACCATGCTGACGGGATCACCATCGATACCCTCGACGGTGAATATCATGGTAAAAAACTGCTGGTCAGCGCCGGCACCTGGGTCACCCGCCTGCTTCCGGACCTCCCTATCCAGCCGGTACGCAAGGTGTTCGCCTGGTACCAGGCCGATGGCCGTTACAGCAGCAAGAATCACTTCCCGGCCTTCACCGGCGAGTTGCCCAACGGCGATCAATATTACGGTTTCCCGGCGGAAGATAATGAACTGAAAATTGGCAAGCATAACGGCGGCCAGCCGATCTCCACCCCGCAGGAGCGGGTAGCGTTTGGCGCTGTCGCCAGCGATGGTTCCGAATCCTTCCCGTTTTTGCGTAACGTCCTGCCTGGCATCGGCGGCTGCCTGCACGGCGCCTCCTGTACCTACGACAATACCGTCGATGAGGACTTTATTATCGATACGTTGCCAGGCAGGCCAGACACGCTGCTGATCACCGGGCTGAGCGGCCACGGCTTTAAGTTTGCGCCGGTGCTGGGCGAAATTGCCAGTCAGTTTGCTCAGGGCGAAGCATCGAGCTTCAATCTGGCCCCCTTTTCTCTGGCGCGCTTTAACGCGTAATGGAATGCGGCACTTTTGCCGTTGGGTAAAGAAACGGCCTCTGCTGAGGCCGTTAGTGATTGAGAGCGGTTATGCGTCGCCTGTTTAATATGCTGGTCAACAACGTGCGCGAGCATTTTATGATCTACCTGGCGCTCTGGCTGCTGCTGGCGATCATCGATCTCGTCTGGTTATGGTTTTTCTGACGGCTCCGGGTCGAGGATCCCGAGTTTGGTATTCAGCCGGCCACGGGATTTATTAAAGATTTTGTTGCCGTTTTCACGCCCGGCGCGCAGCTTACGCTGCTCCTCTTCCGGTAGCTTATGCTCTTCCATGCAGGCTTCGCTACAGCAGCCGGCAAACTTCTCGGCGCAGCTCGGGCACTGGATAAACAGCAGATGGCAGCCATCGTTCAGGCAGTTAGTATGGGTATCGCACGGCGCGCCGCACTGATGACAGTGCGCGATAACGTCATTGGAGATCCGCTCGCCCATCCGCTCATCAAAGACAAAGTTTTTACCAATGAAACGCACCGGCAGCCCCTGCTCGCGGGCGCGACGGGCGTACTCGATGATGCCACCCTCGATGTGCCAGACCTTATTGAAGCCGTTATGCTTCATCCAGGCGCTGGCTTTTTCACAGCGAATGCCGCCGGTGCAATACATGACAATTTTCTTGTCTTTATGGTCCTGCATCATTTCCACTGCTTTCGGCAGCTGGTCGCGGAAGGTATCCGCCGGGATCTCCAGCGCGTTTTCGAAATGGCCCACCTCATATTCATAGTGGTTGCGCATATCGATAAACACGGCATCCGGATCGTCAAGCATCGCGTTGACTTCCGCCGCCTTGAGATACTCCCCCACGTTGGAGGCGTCAAACGAGGGATCGTCGATGCCGTCGGCGACGATACGATCGCGAACTTTCAGGCGCAGCACCCAGAAAGACTTACCATCGTCCTCCACGGCGATATTGAAACGCAGCCCCGCCAGCGCCGGATCGAAGCCATAGAGAAACTCACGCAGAGCCTCAACGTTGCTTTGCGGCACGCTGATTTGCGCGTTGATCCCTTCCCGGGCCAGATAGATGCGGCCAAAAACCTTCAGCTGGGTTAAGGCAACCCACAGCGCATCGCGGGTCGCCTGCGGGTCGACAATAGTGAAATATTTATAGAACGAGATCGTCGTGCGCGGCTCGGTTTCAGCCAGCATTTGCGCCTTTAACGTCTCATTTGAAATGCGGTTGTGTAACACTGGCATGGTGTACCTGCTCGACATAGAAATGAGGAAATAAACGGCGGGCATGATATAGCAAAGCTGTTTAATTTACATCCCTACATTTTACGCTACATTTCTCTCACCCGGTCGCGCCCCGCTTAACAAAACGAGCTGACTGCCGCCGCCTTTGGCTGGCCGGTAAAAAAATGCGATAATATAAGACGTTGCTCACTGATACGGGTATGAAATGACTCATTTGCCTAAATTTTCTCCGGCGCTGTTGCATCCGCGCTATTGGCTGCTGTGGCTGGGTATCGGCCTGCTGTGGCTGGTTGTCCAACTGCCCTACCCGCTGATCTACCGCCTCGGGAACGCCATCGGCCGGCTGGCCATGCGCTTTATGAAGCGCCGGGCGAAAATCGCCTATCGCAACCTTGAGCTCTGCTTCCCCGAGAAAAGCGAGCAGGAACGCCACCGAATGGTGGTGATGAACTTTGAATCGGTGGGCATGGGGCTGATGGAGACGGGGATGGCCTGGTTCTGGCCGGTTCGTCGTATCGCCCGCTGGACCGATACCATCGGCTTTGAGCATATCCGCGATGTGCAGGCGCAGCAGCGCGGCATTCTGCTGATCGGTATTCATTTCCTCACTCTCGAGATGGGTGCGCGGATGTTCGGTATGAACGAGCCGGGGATTGGCGTCTATCGCCCCAACGACAACCCGGTGATCGACTGGCTGCAGACCTGGGGCCGCTTGCGCTCCAATAAGGATATGATTGACCGTAAGGATCTGAAAGGCATGATCCGGGCACTGAAAAAAGGCGAAGTGGTGTGGTACGCACCGGATCACGATTACGGCCCGACCGCCAGCGTCTTTGCCCCACTGTTTGCGGTCGACCAAGCGGCGACCACCTCCGGCACCTGGATGCTGGCGAAAATGTCCAAAGCCTGCGTCGTGCCCTTCGTCCCGCGCCGCAAACCGGACGGTAAAGGTTATGAACTGATTATCCTGCCGCCAGAGTGTTCCCCGCCGCTGGACGACGCGGAAACCACCGCCGCGTGGATGAACAAGATCGTTGAGCAGTGCATCATGATGGCCCCGGAACAGTATATGTGGCTCCATCGTCGCTTCAAAACCCGCCCCGAAGGCATGCCCTCCCGCTACTGATCCCTTTTCCCGGCCGCGCTCATCCCGGCCGGGAAGCTTCGCCGCTCAGGCTTTAGGCTCTCCTTTAGCTTTAAAAGCTCTCCTCCATTGCGGCATCTATTTCTCAGGCGCATAATTAGCAGGCTCATATTTTCTCTTAATTTGACCTGCCGCGCAGGCCAGTGGAACCCTATGTCGTCTGCTGAAACCCCCATTAACTGGAAACGAAACCTGACCGTGACCTGGCTTGGCTGCTTTTTAACCGGCGCCGCCTTCAGCCTGGTCATGCCCTTTCTGCCACTCTACGTCGAACAGCTCGGCGTCACCGGGCATAGCGCCCTGAACATGTGGTCCGGGCTGGTCTTTAGTATTACCTTTCTTTTCTCCGCCATCGCCTCGCCGTTCTGGGGGGGGCTTGCTGATCGCAAGGGGAGAAAAATCATGCTGCTGCGTTCCGCCCTCGGGATGGCCATCGTGATGATGCTGATGGGAATGGCGCAGAATATCTGGCAGTTTCTGCTGCTGCGCGCACTGCTCGGCCTGCTGGGCGGTTTTATTCCTAACGCCAACGCCCTGATCGCCACCCAGATCCCGCGCCATAAAAGCGGCTGGGCGCTGGGGACACTGTCTACCGGCGCGGTAAGCGGCGCCCTGCTCGGCCCGCTGGCAGGTGGCTTCCTGGCCGACCACTGGGGATTGCGCACCGTCTTCTTTATGACCGCGGCGGTACTATTTATCTGTTTCTTGTTTACCCTGTTTTTAATCCGCGAAAATTTTGTGCCGATCGCCAGGAAAGAGATGCTCAGTGCCAGAGAGGTGTTCTCCTCGCTGCAGAATCCCAAACTGGTGCTCAGCCTGTTTGTGACCTCGCTGATAATCCAGGTGGCCACCGGTTCCATTGCGCCGATCCTGACGCTTTATGTACGCGATCTCGCGGGCAACGTCAGTAACATCGCCTTTATCAGCGGAATGATCGCCTCGGTGCCGGGTATTGCCGCGCTGATGAGCGCCCCGCGGCTGGGCAAACTGGGGGATCGCATCGGGCCGGAAAAAATCCTCATCGTGGCGCTGATTATCTCGGTGCTACTCCTGATCCCGATGTCGTTCGTTCAGACCCCGCTGCAGTTAGGTATCCTGCGATTCCTGCTCGGCGCCGCGGACGGCGCGCTGCTGCCGGCGGTGCAAACCCTGCTAGTGTACAACTCCACCAGCCAGATCTCCGGGCGAATCTTCAGCTATAACCAGTCGTTCCGCGATATTGGCAACGTTACCGGCCCCCTGATTGGCGCGTCGGTTTCCGCTAACTATGGCTTCCGCGCCGTATTTCTGGTCACCGCAGGGGTGGTATTGTTTAATGCGATCTACTCCACCCTCAGCCTGCGTCGGCCAGCCGCGGATACTTCGCATTCAGTAAATTAACGTCGAGGGGGGCTCTGTCCCTTGACGCCGTGCGTACCGCCTTCTATAGATTGAATCGTGTTCAATTCATATTCTTCTCAGGAGATTCGCTATGCCAAAGGATTCGATGTTCTACGCCACGCTTGAAGAAGCTATTGATGCAGCACGTGAAGAATTTCTCGCCAACAACCCTGACAGCGATGAAGAGAGCGCCAACGTTGAGCAGCTCAACATTCAAAAGTATGTGCTGCAGGATGGCGATATCGCCTGGCAGGCCGAATTTTTTGCTGACGAAGAGGAACAAGGCGAATGCCTCCCGATGCTCAGCGGCGAAGCCGCGCAGAGCGTCTTCGACGGGGATTATGATGAGATAGAGCTGCGTCAGGAGTGGCTGGAGGAAAATACGCTCCACGAATGGGATGAAGGCGAATTTCAGCTCGAGCCCTCGCTGGACACCGAAGAGGGGCAGACGGCAGCCGACGAGTGGGACGAGCGTTAATCAGTTATAGGGGCCGTGGCTGGCGTCCAGAGGCAGCAGAAGCGTATCAAATACCAGCGAGAACGGCAGGTCGAGAATGGTGAGATAGCGCCATGCCGAATCGCGAACATCCCACTGTACGCCCGGGTAATATTGATTGCCATGCCCCTGCCCGGGCACCGTACGGCTGATAATGCTGCCGCAGCCGCTGAGCAGCAGCGCCATGGCAATGATCGGTAGTATTCGCATCCACATCCTCGTATTTCAGATAAAAAAATACCGGCATCGCTGCCGGTATTTTCCTTAACGTACGGCTTATTTCGTTTTCAGCGCCAGCGGGTTAAGCGCCAACTGCTGATAGGCGTTCACCCATGAAGAGTATTTCTCCGGCGCGGCCCATACGCGATAGTGCAGACGTGACATGGTTACCGGGTCGCTCAACAGCACCAGTCGACGATCGCGGTTCAGCTTATCCGGCGTTTCATTCAGCGCCTGCTCGACATGGCGCTCGCGGGCGATCTCCAGGATATGCCCCTGACGGTGGCGCGCAGTGGCCATTGCGGTGGCGAGGGCGTTAAACGACGGATTAAACACCGCGTGCATAAAGCCATCGTCCAGCGAACGCTGACGGTTCATCGTCAGGTACGCATCGGTATCCTTGAGCACCTGCGGCGGCGAATACTCTTCCGGGATCAGGAACAGCTTCCAGCGCTTGGTGCGCAGGCCCACTGTCGCCCGGCTGGAAATCGCCGATACGAACGGGGAGAGGATCAGCGAGACGACGATCGGCGCTAGCCAGAACAGGAAGCGCAGATCCAGCCATGCCATCCCGACCGCCCACACCAGCCCCAGCAGCAGCTGCGAGCCGTGGCGCATAAAGGCTTCCCCCCACGGCGTGGAGTCATCATCACGCTGCGGCGAATTCCATACCACCTCCCAGCCGAGGAAGGCGCTGACCACGAAGACGGTGTGGAACAGCATACGGACCGGCGCCAGCAGGACCGAGAACAGGACCTCCAGCAGCAGTGAAAGCGTGACGCGGATAAATCCGCCGTACTCTTTCGGCCCTTTACACCACACCAGAATAATACTCAGCAGCTTCGGCAGGAACAGCAGCACCATGGTCGAGGCGAACAGCGCGATGGCCAGCTCAGGCCGCCACTGCGGCCACACCGGGAACAGCTGACGCGGCTGCAGGAAGTACTGCGGTTCGGTCAGGGCATGCACCACCTGCAACGCCGTCGACAGGGCAAGGAACATAAACCACAGCGGCGCCGACAGGTAGGACATCACGCCGGTAAGGAACACCGCCCGGTGAACCGGGTGCATCCCTCTGACAAGGAACAGGCGGAAGTTCATCAGGTTGCCCTGACACCAGCGACGGTCGCGTTTCAGCTCGTCCAGCAGGTTCGGCGGCAGCTCCTCATAGGAGCCCGGCAGATCGTAGGCAATCCACACCCCCCAGCCGGCACGGCGCATCAGCGCGGCTTCGACGAAGTCGTGCGACAGGATCGACCCGGCAAAGTTGCCCTCGCCCGGCAGCGGCGCCAGCGCGCAGTGCTCAATGAACGGCTTCACGCGGATTATGGCGTTGTGGCCCCAGTAGTGGGACTCCCCCAACTGCCAGAAGTGCAGACCCGCCGTAAACAGCGGACCGTACACCCGGGTGGCAAACTGCTGGCAACGCGCATACAGCGTATCCATGCCCGAGGCGCGCGGGGAAGACTGGATGATCCCGGCATTCGGGTTCGCTTCCATCAGGCGCACCAGGCTGCTCAGACACTCACCGGTCATCACCGAGTCAGCGTCCAGCACAACCATATAGCTATACTGGCTGCCCCAGCGGCGGCAGAAGTCATCGATGTTGCCGCTCTTACGCTTCACTCGACGACGACGGCGGCGGTAGAAGATCTGCCCTTCGCCCTGCACTTCGGCAATCAGCTCCATCCACGCCTTTTGCTCAGCAACACAGATATCGGGGTTATAGCTATCGCTGAGGATATAGACGTCGAAATGAGCGGCGTTACCGGTCGCTTTCACCGACTCCCAGGTCGCCCGCAGGCCGGCGAAAACGCGGTCAACGTCTTCGTTACAGATCGGCATTATCAGCGCCGTACGGTGCGCCGGGTTCAACGGTTCGTCACCGACCGTCGAGGCGGAAATACTGTACTTATCGCGGCCGATCAATAGCTGCAGGAAGCCCATTAACGCGGTCCAGAAGCCGGCGGAAACCCAGCAGAACAGCACCGCGAAGAGGATCAGAATACCGCTCTGCAACACGTACGGCAGCAGCTGCATGAACGAGATCCACAGGTTCTGCCCCACCATGTCGGCCGGGTTGATCAGCGCCCAGCCCTGATAAGGCAGAATGGTTTTCATATACCAGGTGGCTACCACGGTCTGCGACAGCGTCAGCAGCAGCAGGATATAGCGACGAATGGTGCCGACGGTACGCCATTTTTGCTCACTCTCGCGCTCTTCTTGCGTCAGACGGGAGAGATAGCGCGGCGTGACATCGCGTCCGCGCAGACGGTCCCAGAAGCGGCCGACCGGGTTGGTACGCCACGGGTCCGGGATCATTGAGGAGCGCTTGGCTTTAGGCATCGCATGCAGCTGAGTACGGCCTTCATCGTCCTTCACCAGCTGATCGCCAGACAGCGAATCCGGCCAGCTATGCGCCAGCCGTGCCTTGACCGACCCCAGCGGGGAGTCGTCTTCGCGGGCGAAGGTCTGATGGTCGTCATCCAGGGCCTGATGAACGGCCTGCAGGCTGGTGTCCGGCAGCGCCGATTTCTCGGCGTCCGACAGCGGCAATGCGTCAATGTACTTTGTTATCTTATTCATTGGCAGGCAGCTGATAGCTCCAGGTTTCGCTCAACGTGTCATCACCGTTAACCAGCGCGGCGCGCATTTCCGTCGTTTTCTTCGGATCTTTCACCTTCAAACGCAGGATCATTCGCCAGCCTTTGGTCACCGGATTGTAACGCACGGTATTTTCAACGATTTCAGCGTTATCGCCGGTACTCGCCTGGGCGGCGACCGGGGTATCCGCCGGCAGTTTTTTCATATCGGCGCCGGTGAAGTCGACAATGAAAGCAATGGTGCCGTCCGGCTGGCGGATCAGGTTCGACTGCTTCACGTCGCCGGTAGAGCGGCGGGTCTGCATAACGTAAGCGTTATCCGGCGCATGCAGCTTGTCTTCATCGCGGCTGAAGGTGATGGTGTACTTGAAGTTCATCTCCTTGCCCGGCTCCGGCAGCTGATCCGGCGTCCAGTAAGTCACGATGTTATCGTTGGTTTCATCGTTGGTCGGGATTTCAACCAGTTCGATTTTCCCTTTGCCCCACTCCCCTTTCGGGGTGATCCAGGCGCTCGGACGCAGGTCATAACGATCGTCGAGATCCTCGAAGCGCGAGAACTGACGGCCGCGCTGCAGCAGGCCGAACCCTTGCGGGTTTTCCATCGCATAGCTGCTAACGGCAAGGTGTTTCGGGTTGTTCAGCGGACGCCAGATCCACTCGCCGTTACCGGCCAGGATCGACAGACCATTGGAGTCGTGTAGCGCCGGACGATAGTTAAGCGCCGGAGAAGGCTGGTTGGAACCGAACAGGAACATGCTGGTCAGCGGCGCCACGCCCAGTTTGCCCACTTTGTCACGCAGGTAAACTTTGGACTGGACATCTACCACGGTGTCGCGTCCCGGCATGATGACAAAGCGATAAGCGCCGGTTGCCCGCGGGGAGTCCAGCAGCGCATAGATAGTCAGACGTTTGTCGGTGGCTTTAGGACGCTCGATCCAGAACTCGCGAAAACGCGGGAACTCTTCGCCGGACGGCAGCGCGGTATCGATAGCCAGGCCGCGCGCGGACAGGCCGTAAACCTGACCCTGACCCAGCACGCGGAAGTAGCTGGCACCGAGCATGCTGACGATCTCATCGTTCTTATCTTTGCTATTGATCGGATACAGTACTTTGAAGCCGGCGAAACCGAGGTCTTTCACCGTGTCTTTATCGTGCTGAACGTTACCAAAGTTAAAATAGTCCGGGCTATATTTAATTTTGCGCACGCTGGTGGCCGTCACTTCATTGATGGTGACCGGCGTGTCGAAGTACATACCCTGATGGTAAAATTCAAGCTTGAATGGGGTTTTCTGGTTATTCCAGTAAGCTTTATCGTGATTAAACTGAATTTGCTGGTAATCCGCGTATTTCATGTCGCGGAAAGCGGAGGGCAGGTTACTCTTCGGCGCTTCATAGCCTTTCCCGGCTAACGTTTTGGCCTCTTTTGCAACGTCATCAATGCTAAATGCCCATGCAGATGAAGTACACAGGGACAACATTACGGCTGCGCTTAACCAACGCATTTTCATCATCTGTGGTTTATGTTTCATATAAGTAAGCACTTCCCCCTTTGTGTGCTTAAATCGATCCGATCTATTTTAATGGAAACTCAGGCAATCCGACAACATAATCCCTGCTTTGTTCAGCGTAGCGGCGCAGGGAATAAACAGTTCGCTATCCCGTTTGCACTTTGCGTGCTTATCCTGGAGACAGGTACCCCGAGTTCATGTAGGGTTGCTGATAATGTAAGCGTTATCATCTTGAGTGATAAGACGAATTATCTGAGATTGTCGTGAATCGTATGAATAATACTCCGGTACAGCGTGAATATTTCTTCGACAGCATCCGCGCCTGGCTGATGCTGCTGGGGATCCCTTTCCACATTTCGCTGATCTATTCCAGCCACAGCTGGCATGTCAACAGCGCTGAGCCCTCGTGGTGGTTGACGCTGTTTAATGACTTCATCCATGCCTTCCGGATGCAGGTCTTTTTCGTCATCTCCGGCTATTTCTCCTACATGCTGTTCCTGCGCTACCCGTTGAAAAAGTGGTGGAAAGTGCGCGTCGAACGGGTCGGTATTCCGATGCTGACCGCTATCCCACTGCTGACGCTGCCGCAGTTTATTATGCTGCAGTACGTCAACGGCAAGGCGGAAAACTGGCACACCCTTTCCGGGTACGACAAATTTAACACCCTGGCGTGGGAGCTTATTTCCCACCTGTGGTTTTTACTGGTGCTGGTGGTGCTGACCTCGCTGGGCGTGGTGCTGTTTAAATGGCTGACGCGCCGCCCGGCAGGGGGCGCCTCAGCCTTTGGTGACACTGTCACTATGGGCCAGCTAACGATGATTTTCCTTGCGCTGGGGGTGCTTTACGCGCTGATCCGCCGATCGCTGTTCCTGATTTACCCGCCGCTGCTTAGCAATGGTCTGTTTAACTTTGTGGTGATGCAGACGCTGTTCTATCTTCCCTTCTTTGTGCTGGGGGCGCAGACCTTTATTAATCCGCGTCTGAAGGCGATGTTTACCACCCCGTCACCATGGTGCTGCGCAGCGGCGCTGCTGGGATTTATCGCCTACCGGCTGAACCAGCAGTACGGCTCCGGCGACGGCTGGATGTATGAAACGGAATCGGTGATCACCATGGTGCTTGGGCTGTGGATGGTCAATGTGGTCTTTTCGCTCGGCCATCGCCTGCTGAACTTCCAGTCGGCGCGCGTAACCTATTTCGTCAATGCTTCGCTGTTTATTTACCTGGTGCACCATCCGCTGACGCTGCTGTACGGGGCGTGGATCACCCCGGTCATTAAGTCCAATACCTTAGGCTTTATTGGCGGGTTAGTTTTTGTGGTGGGTATTGCCCTGATCCTGTATGAAATTCACCTGCGCATTCCGCTGCTGCGTTTCCTGTTCTCCGGTAAACCGATGAACAAACCGGCCAAAACCCCAGCCTCGGCCAGCTAACCACTAGCCTGTGCGGCACGCCAGGCGTGCCGTATTATGCCTGCTCGTCAAAAAGCCGGTCGAAAATCATATTGTACAGGGCTTCTAAATCTGCCTTATCGACCGGGGTGGAGGCGCTCAGCTCACAGCGGTAAGCTGCCCCCTCTGTCAGAACGGCGATGAGCTCTGATGCGGCATTGCGTCGCGCATCGCTGAGCCCGGGATGGTTGCGCTGCGACAGGCGACCGCCCTCCTCTTTCAACCGCCGATCGGCCTGCATCAGGATCTCACGCAAGCGTGGGTTACGCGAGGCCTCGGCATTGATCTCCATCAGCAGATAATTATCGCTTTTGGTGGCTGCCGACGTCGGGATCCTGCCGGCCAAAACCGCCGCTTTACGCGCCAGATTGTGGTTCTCATCGATCATCTCCCCGACTCTGGCGTTGACGATTTCGCTAACAATCGCTTCGATGATCGCTTCCTTGCTGGCAAAAATGCGATATAGCTGACCCACGCTCAGGCCCGCTTCCCGGGCGATATCGGCGACGGAAGCGCCGTGCAGCCCCTTTTCAGCGAAACATTTTTGCGCGGCGACAACGATCTCCGCGCGGCGCGCCTGCTGTTTCTGCTGGACTTTTCCTTCTGACACCCTGCTCCCTCCTGCTACCCATCATTCCCGTCAAGACTGGCGGTTATCATAGCCTATTCTGTTGAATCAGGGGTATGACGCCAGCAGGCGGCGATAGATAGCCGCCGTTTCCTCGTCAAAACAGACGAACAGGACGCGCTCAAGAGGATTATAGCGAGTGAGAAACGCGGTGACGGTGCGCACGGCGATCGCCGCCGCTTCCTCTCTCGGATAGCCATACACGCCGGTGCTTATCGCCGGAAACGCAATGGAGCGATAGTTGTTTGCCGAGGCCAACTGCAGACTGTTTTTGTAAGCATCGGCCAGGGTTTGCGCCTCCATGCGGTCGCCGCCGTGCCAGACCGGGCCCACGGTGTGGATCACCGCGCTGGCCGGCAGATTGCCGGCAATAGTAATTACCGCATGCCCGGGAGGGCATTCGCCCTGCTGCTGCAGCACCTGCTTGCAAGCCGCCAGCAGCGCGGGACCGGCCGCCCGGTGGATGGCCCCGTCTACTCCGCCACCACCCAGCAGCGAGGGATTTGCCGCATTAACAATCACATCGACATCAAGTGTCGTAATATCGCCGAGAATTACCTCAGGTTTAACAGCCATTTCTCCTCCTGTCGGCATAGCGTGTGGATACGGCTTTCTGCCGATACTAGGGCATTCTCGCCTGCGGGAGCAAGATTATCGCTTTGTCCGGTGACGAGAAGATAAAAAAACAGGACCCGTAAGGTCCTGTTTTTTAGTCGTCCCGCCGATCAGGCGTTGTCGTTGGCGAACGATTTATGCTTATCCGCACGGGCCGCCAGCCACAGGCCACTATTTTTCATGGCATAGCCAAAGACCAGACCCAGCGCCAGGGAAGGGATCACCAGACGCCAGTCGCCGTCTGCCGCGAAGGTCGCGCAGGCGCCGATAAAGGTGCCCGGGACAAACGACAGTAGCGTCCGTCGCGCCTGAATGCACATCAGGAAGGCGACCACACCGGTCATCATATAGCTGAGGATCTGCACCTGTGGCGCCAGCGCGCTACCGTGGATAATCACTAACGCCCAGGCCACGCCGCTCATCACCGTGCAGGACGAGATGGCCAGCCCTTTCAAGCCGCCCTGCGGGCAGGCGAAATAGGCCGTACAGCCGAGGAATCCGGCCCAGCTCAGCAGGCCGAGAGCGACCGCCACCCACCCCCAAATCCCGGAGAGGATGCCTGTCGTTAATGCGATTGCGAAGAGTATGTTCATGGCGCGTATCCTAGCAGATACGCGCCGGAAGAATGCGATCTAAAACACAGTATATGAATGAAATTTCTTTCAGTTTCATTCAAACAGTGATTTACATCACATATTATTACTCATCTTCTTCCTGAAGCTCGTCCCACATCGCGGCGATGGCGTCGCGGGTCAACGGCGCCATGGTGCGCCAGAACGGCGTGTGCGCATGGGCTTCGACTTTCCCCAGCATCGTCCCGCACCACGGCAGGATATAGTCGGCAAACAGGAGCTCCAGCGTCTCGCTCTGGTCTTCTGCGGCATGATCCTCCAGCCAGGAGGCGGCCAGCAGCAGCGAGCCGAGATGATCCGCCGGACCTTCCCCTGTCGGGATGCCGTGTTCGCTCAGAAAAGCCCAAACTTCCGCTTCCGAGGAACCCTCCACCCACGCGCTACGGTACGGCGGGACGCTGCAGGCTTCACCGACGAACAGCGCATTATAGTCCGTCGCCAGGGATTGCATTTCACAGCTTTTCTGCAGACGCGCCAGCAGCTCGTCCTGCTCAAGCGGCCAGCTGGCGGCCAGTTTGCCCTCGCGGATCAGGGTAAACAGCGGCACCAGCAGCGGGTCCTGCGGTTGACGGTAATACAGTGAACCCAGCACGCGGCAGAGGATTGAAAACTCGTTCATTCAGTTATTCCAGTTATACAAATTAAAGGTCAGCAAATTCCGGGATCGCCGGCATGCCCCGCGACTCGAGGAAGTTAAGCAGGCGACACGGAGAAACGTTGAGGATCCTCTCCTCCGGGAAATCGACCGCATCAAGGATCTTGCGGCATTCGGTAAATTCCCCAAGGGTAAAGGCGGTGTGAGAGTCCGAGCCCAGCGCCACCCATCCCCCGGCATCACGCACTGCGGCGGCGATGGCCCGGCAGTTGTCTTCACTGCCCACGCGCGATGATACGAACGAGGAGTTATTAATCTCCAGCGCCACCTGGTAGCGAGCCGCCGCTTCGGCAATCGCCGGGATATCCACCGGGAATTTCGGATTACCCGGATGGCTAATCATATGCACTTTACCGCTGGCCATCGCGGCTATCATCGCCTGTGTATGGGTGTCACGATCCTGCGGCGGAAACACCGGCTCATGAAATCCGGCGATGATCAGATCGAGAGAAGTCAACATCGGTCCGGAACAGTCGATCTCGCCTTCAATATTTTTAATATTCGACTCAATACCGCGCAGGATCCCCACCCCGTCTACCAGGCGGGGCCAGATGCGCATATTAACGAAGTGCCAGTAGTGCGGAGCATCCGCCATGTCCGGGCCGTGGTCGGTGATGGCGAAGAGTTTGATCCCTTTACGCTTTGCTTCCGCAATATAATCGTGCAGGGTGCTGTAGGCATGGGTGCTGGCGACGGTATGCATGTGCAGGTCAACGGGATACATCACATTCTCCTCTTCTGTTTGCCGCAAGAATAGCAGGAAACCGGGCTATTGATTAGCAAAAACCCCGCCGTGGCGGGGTTCTCTCGTCTTAATAACCGCGCTGGCGGTCGACCTGACCGCTTACCGGCTCCCCTCGCTCAAGCCGGCTAATGGTCTCCGCAATGTAGGTGATAGCTTCCATTGGACGGGTCACTGCCGCCACATGGGGGGTCATGGCCACCCGCGGATGCGCCCATAGCGGGCTCTCCTGCGGCAGCGGTTCGCGACTGAAGACATCGAGCATCGCCCCTTTGAGCTTACCGCTGTTCAGCGCCGCCAGCAGATCCTCTTCAACGACATGCACGCCGCGAGCAAGGTTGAGGACATAGCTCTCATCAGGCAACTGCGCCAGCAGCGTCTGGTTAATAATGCCGGCGGTTTCGGCGGTATTCGGCAGCAGGTTGATCAGCACGCGAGTGCCCTGCAGGAATTCGCCCAGCTCGGCCTGGCCGGCGAAGCTCTGCACCTGCGGCCAGGATTTGCGGCTACGGCTCCAGACGCGAAGCGGGAACCCCCAGGGTTGCAGACTTTCCGCAACCTTCGCCCCCAGCACGCCGGCGCCCATAATCCCGACGGTGAATTCGTCGGCGCGGTACTCGGGCAGCGGCTGCCAGCGGGAAGCCAGCTTCAGCGCCTGATAGTCATCAAAGCGGCGGAACCAGTGGAGCACCTGGCTCACGGCATACTCCTGCATCTGCCGTCCCATACCGGTATCTTCGAGACGAAACAGCGGAATCGACAGCGGCAGCATATCCGGATGGTCGCGCAGCTTGCTGAGAATAGAGTCCACCCCTGCCCCGAGGGCGAACACGGCCTTCAGCGCCCGGCCCTGCAGCATCTCTACCGGCGGATGCCAGACCAGGGCATAGTCCGCCGGCCGGTTATCGCCCGCTTTCCACTCGCGCACCCGCGCGCCGGGTAACTGCTTTTCCAGCTCACAGATCCAGTATTGGGTATCAAAGGTCGGATGGTAAAAAATAATCTCCATAGGGGCTCCTGATAGCAGACGCCTTTGGCCGATTAACGCTGGCGTCTTATTTTACTCATTGTTTTCTATTGGTTTGCCAGCATAACAAATTTCCCCCGAGCGAAAAGGGAAAAGCTACTGGCGACAAAAAAAACGGATTTCGCACGTTTAAGGAGCAAGTTGCTCGAAGTTTGTCTAAACGCGCTTTTTTTGCAAAAAGTTGATTGACGGGCGATACGTATTTCCCTACATTAGCGCCCGTTCCCGACAACAACGGGAAAGACAATATGGTGAGGTGTCCGAGTGGCTGAAGGAGCACGCCTGGAAAGTGTGTATACGGCAACGTATCGGGGGTTCGAATCCCCCCCTCACCGCCATATTCGAGATGAGAGCCTGTACGAAAGTACGGGCTCTTTTCTTTTATATTCTCCACAGGGGGGGATGAGAACCCCCGACCGGGGTTCGACAACTGGCGCAGCCAGTTGGACAGACCGCGCACGCAGTAAGCGGGCTGCCCCGCAGGGGCGAGCGAAGCGAGTCAATCCCCCCCTCACCGCCATATTCGAGATGAGAGCCTGTACGAAAGTACGGGCTCTTTTCTTTTATATTCTCCACAGGGGGGGATGAGAACCCCCGACCGGGGTTCGACAACTGGCGCAGCCAGTTGGACAGACCGCGAGCCTGCGAGCGGGCTGCCCCGCAGGGGCGAGCGAAGCGAGTCAATCCCCCCCTCACCGCCATATTCAAGATGAGAGCCTGTACGCAAGCACGGGCTCTTTTCTTTTATATTCTCTGCCGGGGGGGGGAGCCCCTCGAGAAAAGCCAATCCCGAAGCTAATCCTCCTCCATCCGCTGATACTCTTCGCTGAGGTAGTCCACCAGCGCCCTGACGGAGGGCAGCAGCCCGCGCCGTGAGGCAAATACCGCATGGATCGCTTCCCGCCGCGGCTGCCACTCGTCCAGAACCACCTCTAATTCACCTGACGCCAGCTGATCGCGCACCATTAATAAAGGAAGCTGCACCACGCCTACGCCGGCCATCGCCGCCTCGCGCAGCGCCAGCATATCGGTGGTCACCATTCGCGGCGTGAAATACACTTCCGCTCTCGCTCCCCCGGGCCCGGTGAGCTGCCATTTATGCTGATGCTTGTTCGCACCCAGGCTGAGGCCCGGCCAGGCGCTCAGCTCGGACGGCGCCTGCGGACGTCCGAGCCGGGAAATGAGATCCGGGCTGGCTACCAGCCGGTGCCCGCGGTCCGCCAGCACGCGCATCACCAGGTCGCTATCCTCGATGGGCCGGGGACGGACGCGGATCGCCACATCAACGCCCTCCCCGACCACATCCACCCGGCGGTTGGTCGCCTCAAGATGCAGCGTTACCCCAGGATAGCGCGCCATAAATCGCGCCAGCATCGGTCCGATATGGACATGCAGCAAGGTGACCGGACAGGTGATCCTGACGCTACCGCGCGGCTCGGCGCGCAGCGTCTCGACCGCCTGCTGCGCCGCCTCGGCCTCAATCAGCATCGCTTTGCAATGCTGATAAAAGGTCTGCCCGACCTCGGTGACCGCGAACTGACGGGTGGTTCGCTGAATCAAACGAACGCCCAACCGCTCCTCGAGTTGCGCAATGCGACGGCTGAGTTTGGATTTCGGCTGGTCAAGCGCTCGCCCAGCCGCGGCGAAACCGCCATGGTCTACCACCTGGACAAACCAGGCGAAGTCATTGAGATCCTGCATCCTTCCTCCATTGTTCCATTTTTGGAACAGTATAGGTCATTTTTGCACACTACCGCATACGTCGTCCCGGATATAAGCTTATTCACATCAGATACCGATACACAGGAGAAAGCCATGAAACAGATCACAGGAGTCTACACCGCGCCTGCGCAGCATTGGGTAGGCGACGGCTTCCCGGTTCGCTCGATGTTTTCCTATCAGACGCACGGCCAGCAGCTGAGCCCCTTCTTACTGCTCGACTATGCCGGGCCGTACACCTTCCCGGCGGGCAGCGAAAAACGCGGCGTCGGTGAGCATCCGCATCGCGGATTTGAAACCGTCACCATCGTCTACGCCGGTGAAGTAGAGCATCGCGACTCCACCGGACGCGGCGGGGTGATTGGTCCAGGCGACGTGCAGTGGATGACGGCGGGCGCCGGGATCCTGCACGAAGAGTTCCACTCGGAGGCCTTCACCCGCAGCGGCGGCGAGCTGAAGATGATCCAGCTGTGGGTCAACCTGCCCGCGAAAGACAAAATGGCGACCCCCGGCTACCAGAGCATTACCGCCGGGACGATCCCCACCGTGGCGCTGGCGAACGGCGCCGGACAGGTTCGGGTTATTGCCGGCCAGTATGACGACGT
Source organism: Klebsiella sp. P1927 (assembly GCF_018204675.1). Lineage (NCBI taxonomy): Bacteria > Pseudomonadati > Pseudomonadota > Gammaproteobacteria > Enterobacterales > Enterobacteriaceae > Klebsiella > Klebsiella sp. P1927. The sequence continues at coordinate 3,128,336 of NZ_CP073377.1, forward strand.
CAGCGGCCCGGCCCATACCTTCTCACCGCTTAACGTGTGGGATCTGCAGCTGAATCAGGGGCACGACCTCACGCTGCGCCAACCGGAGGGCTGGAGTACCGCGCTGGTGGTGCTGGAAGGGGAAGTGATCATTAACGGTTCCGAATCTGCTCGCGAAGGCCAGCTGGCCGTCCTGAGCCAGGCAGGTGACGCAGTGCATCTGGAGGCGACCGCCCCGGCAAAAGTTCTGCTGATGGCCGGAGAACCGCTACAGGAGCCGATTGTGGGCTATGGCCCGTTTGTCATGAATAACAAAACGCAGATCGCAGAAGCTGTACGCGATTTTAACAGCGGCCGCTTTGGCCAAATCTAACTGATTGAGGTGAATACTATGTCTACTCCCGCTAACTTTAACGGTGCTCGTCCGGTGATTGATGTTAACGATACCGCAATGCTGTTGATTGACCATCAGAGCGGTCTGTTCCAGACCGTCGGCGATATGCCGATGCCAGAGCTGCGCGCTCGCGCCGCCGCGCTGGCCAAGATGGCGTCGCTTGCCGGGATCCCGGTGATCACGACCGCCTCCGTGCCGCAGGGGCCGAACGGTCCGCTGATCCCGGAGATTCATGAAAACGCGCCGCATGCGAAATACATCGCCCGTAAAGGTGAGATTAACGCCTGGGATAACCCGGAATTCGTCGCCGCGGTGAAAGCGACCGGCCGTAAAACGCTGATTATCGCCGGGACCATCACCAGCGTCTGCATGGCCTTCCCGGCTATCGCCGCTGTCGCCGACGGTTATAAAGTGTTTGCCGTGATTGACGCTTCCGGCACCTACAGCAAAATGGCGCAGGAGATCACCCTGGCTCGCGTGGTACAGGCCGGCGTAGTGCCAATGGATACCGCCGCCGTCGCCTCTGAGCTGCAGCGCACCTGGAATCGCCCGGACGCCGCAGAATGGGCGGAGGTGTACACCAAAGTCTTCCCGGCCTACCAGCTGCTGATCGAAAGCTACAGCAAAGCGCAGGACGTCGTGAAGAATAACGAACAGCTGGATTCCCAGCGCTAAAACGCCCGCCCCGCTGAGCCGCAGCGGGGCATTGTTCATTGCGTGAGCGAACGGCAAAGAAAGAAGAAAATATGCTTGACCGTTTTAACGCAACTCCCTATAGTAGCGCCCCGTTGCCCACCCAAGGTGAGCAGCAAGACAATATGGTGAGGTGTCCGAGTGGCTGAAGGAGCACGCCTGGAAAGTGTGTATACGGCAACGTATCGGGGGTTCGAATCCCCCCCTCACCGCCATATTTTAAGAAGAGCTCGTACGCAAGTACGGGCTTTTTTTTTCGCATGTGGCACCCACCGGGGGGGATGAGAACCCCCGACCGGGGTTCGACAACTGGCAACGCCAGTTGGACAGACCGCGAGCCTGCGAGCGGGCTGCCCCGCAGGGGCGAGCGAAGCGAGTCAATCCCCCCCTCACCGCCATATTTTAAGAAGAGCTCGTACGCAAGTACGGGCTTTTTTTTCGCATGTGGCACCCGCCGGGGGGGATGAGAACCCCCGACCGGGGTTCGACAACTGGCAACGCCAGTTGGACAGACCGCGAGCCTGCGAGCGGGCTGCCCCGCAGGGGCGAGCGAAGCGAGTCAATCCCCCCCTCACCGCCATATTTTAAGAAGAGCTCGTACGCAAGTACGGGCTTTTTTTTCGCATGTGGCACCCGCCGGGGGGGATGAGAACCCCCGACCGGGGTTCGACGAGTGGCAACGCCACCCGGACAGAACGAAAAAGACAAACCTAATGATACTTTCTCACTTCGTGTTACAGGGGCTTGTTAAGCAAAAATAAAACCAGATTAGCCATATCCTCTGCATAGGTATCATAGTCATCTTGCGCGAGTGATGTATTGTTAATATGATATTTTCCTGAAACATAAAAAGAAGGCGTACCATGCACTTTCATTTTTTCGACCAGATTATCCTGTCTGGCAATTAAAGCTTTTACCATAAAGTTACTTTGCATTTCGGCATATTTCTCTGACGTAATGCCAAGTTGATTAAACACCATAACAATATCAGCTGCCGTTTTAATATCACGCTTAACCTGTAAACCCTCAAACAATAACTTTTCCACCTTGCCATCTACCCCAGCATATTGTGCTACGGCCCATGCTTCTGTTAATGCTGGTCCTAAAGGCCCCATCTGGCTGACATGGTATTTTTCCAGTTTCATATCGTCGGGCAGGCGCTTTCTGATAGCTGTATCAACATTGATGCGCTCTGCAAACGCATAACAAGGTCCGCAGTAGAAGGAAAAAAACTCAACCAGTGGCGGCGGTTGCTTAACAGTAGAATGAATAACAGTGAAGTTTTTCCCTGCCTGATAATCTTTACTATAAGCAGCGGATGACAACCCCACCATCAAAATAGTAATTAATAACTTGATAACTTTCCCATGTAAGACCATTGTGCTTCCCTTACAAGTATCCATACAATTAAATGAGTAAAACGGCGTAAGACGAAAGAAATTATTAGAAAGGCGCTTATGTATAGCAAAGCAGATATTCTTGTATTACAGAGAAGAAATTCTATCACATACAGCGATGGATCCCTCAAAACAGAAATTTTATCCGCACTTCAGACTGTCGCAAGGATCAAAACAACAAAGCCCGGGCTAGCCCGGGCCTTGCTCACAGTATGACGATTAATAATAGGCTTTCAGCGTCCGCTGGCAGAGAGCCGAGCGCACGCAGTCATCGGTGGTGAAACGCACGATGCCGATCATCTCGTCTTCCTCAAAACGCGCCAGCGCATCGCTCAGGCCAGATCTCACGCCAGAGGGCAAGTCGCACTGGGTGATATCGCCATTGACGATGACCGTCACGTTCTCCCCGAGGCGGGTTAAAAACATCTTCATTTGCGCTGCGGTCACGTTCTGGGCCTCGTCCAGAATCACCACCGCATTTTCAAAGGTACGTCCGCGCATATAGGCGAACGGCGCGATTTCCACCTTGCCGATTTCCGGACGCAGGCAGTACTGCATAAAGGAAGCCCCCAGCCTTTTCACCAGCACATCGTAAACCGGTCGGAAATAGGGAGCGAACTTCTCGGCGATATCTCCCGGTAAGAAGCCGAGATCTTCGTCGGCCTGCAGAACGGGACGGGTAACAATAATTCTGTCCACATCCTTATGGATCAGGGCTTCAGCTGCCTTCGCCGCACTGATCCAGGTCTTGCCGCATCCAGCTTCGCCGGTAGCGAAAATCAGCTGCTTATTGTCGATGGCATTCAAATAATGCGCCTGAGCCTCATTGCGCGCCTCAATTGGGGAAGTATCACGGCTGTCCCGCGCCATGCCAATTGCTTCTACGCCACTCATTTGCACAAGCGATGTGACCGATTCTTCTTCACGCTGCTTATGGCTGCGTGAATCCCGTCTCAGCACACGTTTTGCTTCACGACGAGCTTTGATCACTGCTTTTTGTCTTCCCATGGATAGCACCTTGCGTTGTTGGTTTACATCACACGCGTCAACATCGACGCGACTATGCGCACGAACGATTGAGGTTTGGCTTCCTTGTAAGCCATTGCTTGCCGGTAGAACTGACAACGAGTCGCGGCTACGCGCACCGCGTACCCTGCCAAGGTTGTAATAATGCGAAGCGGAGAGAGAAAGAGTAAGAAAATCGCTGCCGGAAGCGGGGCTTCCGTGCTGAAGAGTACGGTCTGAGGTTTTACGTTGTCCGGTACGGGACCTTACCATTCGCGATCTCCATAGTGAAACGTCACACTGCCGGGAACTACCGCGTATGTAATAAGTACATCAAAAAAGATTCTTAATGCAACTTATTTTTCACAATGACGCAACAAATAGTTCTTAAGCAAGTGTAGGAGACTATCGGTCATTTGTATTACAGAAATATAACACATGGCAGGAAATATAAGAAAAATGAGAAAAACAGCAGAAAACGCCCTGCCCTTACGGGCAGGGTCGGTATCAGGCCTGCAGCAGCGACTCTCCCAGATAGTGTTTATCATCCACTACGCCGGGTAAAACAAAGAAGTAGCCCCCGCCGATCGGTTTGACATACTCCTCCAGCGCCTCGCCGTTAAGTCGTTTCTGCACCGTCAGAAAACCCTTTTCCAGATCGTGCTGATAGCAAACGAATAACAGCCCCATATCCAGTTGTCCGGCGTTAGTAACCCCCAGCGAATAGCTGTAGCCGCGGCGCATCATCAGGCTGGACTGGGTTTCCGGCGTGCGGGGATTGGCCAGACGAATATGGCTATCCAGCGCAATGACTTCGCCGTTAGGATCTTTACTGTAATCCGGGGTATCGTGTTCGTTTTTCATCCCCAGCGGCGCACCGGTGTGCTTGTCGCGACCAAAGATCGTCTGCTGCTCCTTGAGCGGCGTCCGATCCCAGAACTCCACGTGAAACTGGATAATTCGCGCCGCCTGATAGCTGCCGCCCACGGTCCAGGCCGGCTCGTCCTGATCGGCTGTCACCCACACTACCTTATCCATCAACGCGCTGTCGTGGCTCGCCGGGTTAGCGGTGCCGTCCTTAAACCCCAACAGGTTGATGGGGGTCTCTTTGCCTTTGCTGCGCGCCGCGCTGTCGGAGATAAACCCTTCCCGCTTCCAGCGCACGCTCAGCAGATCCGGCGTATGTTTGATGACATCACGCAGGGCGTGGATCACCGTATCCTGAGTATTGGCGCAGATCTGCAGCAGCAGGTCGCCATGGCACAGCGCGGCATCCAGCGAATCGTTGGGGAAGCGGGTCATCGGCTGCAGCTTTTTCGGTGCTTTATCCGCCAGGCCAAAGCGCTCATCAAATAGCGAATGGCCGACCGAGACGGTGATGGTCAGGTTATCTGGCGCAATCCACGGCCCCAGGATGCCGGAATCCATCGGCGGCAGCCGCGGATTCGGCGTGTCCGGCGCCGGGCCGCCCTGGGTTAAAAAGGCGATACGCTGGGTCAGCAGTCGAAACAGCCGCTCGAGGTCGGCTTTATCAGCCGCCAGCACATCGAAGGCCACCAGCATCATCGAAGCCTGCTGCGGCGTCAGAATGCCCGCCTGATGCCGGCCATAGAATGGCTGCTTTTCCTGGCGCGCGTCGGGTGTGAGCGTCCCCGGGGAACTTTCCGCTTTTGCCGCATGCGCTACCGGGCAGCCGCCGGTGATGGCCAGCGCGCCGATCCCTTTCAGTAAGCGACGACGTGACGGCTCGTTCACGTCGTGGGGTTTCTGCTGTGCCATCGACTTAGTCCAGCCCCAGGATCCCGCGCAGCTGAGCCAGATCTTCCGCCAGGGTGGTGATCGGCCCTTTCAGCGCATTACGGTCGGCGGTGGTCAGCTTATCGTAGGTTTCGAAACCGTCTTTGGTGCGATATTTGCTGAGGATGCTGTCCACTTTCTTAAAGTTGGCGTCCACTTTCGCCAGCAGCGCGCTGTTCTCTTTTTGCAGCTGCGGGCGCAGCAGGTCGACAATTTTCTGCGCGCCGTCAATGTTGGCCTGGAAGTCCCACAGATCGGTATGGCTGTAGCGATCTTCTTCACCGCTGATCTTGCTGGCCGCGACTTCCTCAATTAATCCTGCCGCGCCGCCCACGACTTTTGACGGCGGGAACGCCAGCTCGCTGATACGCTTTTGCAGCTCCAGCACATCGCTGTTCAGCTGATCGGCATTTTTTTCCATCCCTTTGACGCTGTTATCGCCAAACAGCGCTTTTTCCAGACGGTGGAAACCGGTAAATTTCGGATCTTCCGCTTTTTTCTCGAAGTCGTCTTCGCGGGCGTCGATGCTGCCGTCAAGGTCAGAGAACAGCTCGGCAATGGGCTCGATGCGCTCGTAATGCTGACGCGTCGGGGCGTACAGCGCTTTCGCTTTTTCGATATCGCCGGCTTTCACCGCGTCGGTAAAGGCTTTGGTGCCGCTAACCAGCTGCGCGGTTTCCGCCGTCACATAGGCTTTATAGGCGGTGATCGCGTCGCCGAGGCTCAGCACCGCATCCGCTTTCGCCGCGTCTTTGGTGGCGGCGCCGGTGACGATCAGTTTGCCTTTCGGGTTGGTGAGCAGGCCACAGGTCATGTCATATTCGCCCGGCTGCAGGTTCGCGGTGAGCTTCTGAGTAAAGCCCGGCGCGATGTTTTCGCGCTCTTCCACCACCATCACCCCTTTCAGAATCTCCCACTCCAGCGCTTTCTGGCTGTGGTTCTGAATAATAAACTGGGTTTTACCCGCGTTAACGGTCACCTGCATCGGCTCGCACTGCTTGTCGTTGACGGTGACTTTGACCTGCGGGATATCCGCAGCCTGTGCACCGAATGCAGAGCTGAGCAGCGCGGCCACGGTCACCCGCAGCGCATTACGGCGAAAATGAATCATCATGATCATCCCTTTCGGTAAGTAGAGTGTCGCTTATAAGCTCGCAGCGCCCGGTCAGGCAGCCCGCGAGGCAGTGGTATTATTCCGCGGCGGCAGGGCAAACAGCACCAGCGCCGGGATCAGATAAAGCAGATAGACAGCCACTTCGCTGACGCTCGGCGTCTCCTGATAACCGAAGATCCCTTCCAGCAGCGTGCCGAACAGCGTATGCGTCGACAGCACGTTGCTCAGATCGAAGGCGGTATCCTGGAACAGGTTCCACAGGCCCGCCTCGTGGAAGGCGCGGATCGCCCCCGCGGCCAGGCCAGCAGCCACCAGCAGAATAAACAGGCTGGTCCATTTGAAGAACACGCCAAGGTTAAGGCGGATACCGCCCCAGTAGATCAGGAAGCCCAGCACGATAGCGGTGGCCAGACCCAGCAGCGCCCCCAGCGGCGGCCAGATACCGACATCCTGCTGGAATGCCGCCAGCAGAAAGAAGACCGACTCCAGCCCCTCACGGGCGACCGCGAAAAAGACCATCATCACCAGCGCCCAGCCGTGGTGATTACCGCGCTGCAGCGCCTTGTCCACGGCCTGCTCCAGCTGCTGCTTGACGTTGCGTGAGACATTGCGCATCCAGAAGACCATCCACGTCAGGATCACCACCGCAATGACCGCGACGATCCCTTCGAACAGCTCCTGTTCACGCTGAGGAAATTCACCGGTGGTTTCGTTGATAAAGATGCCTAAGCCAAGACATAGCGCCGCCGCGAGGATCACGCCAATCCACATCACGCCAATCCAGTTGCCGCGCTGGGTGCGTTTCAGATAGCTGGCGATCAGGCTGACAATCAGCGCCGCCTCCAGGCCTTCGCGTAACATAATGAGAAATGGGACAAACATGCCAATACCCTTAAATGTAAAACACCGTCAACGAATGCAAAAACAGGTAATATTTATGATAGTGATTATCATTACAATGCTCAGAAACACAAGCGAAATGTGCAGAGAATGATGATCAGTTGTAAATAAATCGCTGACAAATAATGACTTATGAAAATATTCGCCTGTTATGAAGGGAAAGAATAAGCAAAGGATTTTTTACGCCAGATATTTACCCGCCGTAGCGGCTATGGCTAAATGGCGGCCTTATTGACTTGCGAAAAGAACAACATGACTGCATTTTTTCATTTCCTGCTGGCGCTGGCGGTGATCCTCGCCCTGGCCTGGCTTGTCAGCTACGACAGACAAAAAATTCGTATTCGTTATATTCTCCAGTTGATTATTATCGAAATAGCGCTCGCTTTCTTTTTCCTGCACGCCGAAAGCGGCCTGTGGCTGGTAAAAAATATTTCCGGCTTTTTTGCTTCGCTGTTAGGCTTTGCCGCCGAAGGGACCAATTTCGTCTTTGGCGGCATGAGCGAAAAAGGCTTAGCCTTTATTTTCCTGGGCGTCCTGTGTCCGATTGTGTTTATTTCCGCGCTGATTGGTATTCTCCAGCACTGGCGGATCCTGCCGATTTTTATTCGCGTGATTGGCACCCTGCTGTCGAAAGTAAACGGCATGGGTAAGCTGGAATCTTTCAACGCCGTCAGCTCGCTGATCCTCGGCCAGTCGGAGAACTTCATTGCCTACAAGGGCGTACTGGGCGACCTCTCCTCACGGCGACTGTTCACTATGGCGGCGACGGCCATGTCGACCGTATCGCTGTCGATTGTCGGCGCCTATATGACCATGCTGGACGCCAAATATGTCGTCGCAGCGCTGATCCTCAATATGTTCAGCACCTTTATCGTGCTGTCGGTAATTAACCCGACGCGGCCGGGCAGCGAGCAGGAAATAAAACTCGAGAAGCTGCATGAATCGCAGAGTTTCTTTGAAATGCTCGGGGAATATATTCTGGCCGGCTTTAAAGTGGCGATGATTATTCTGGCGATGCTGATCGGTTTTATCGCCCTGATCAGCGCCATTAACGCGCTATTCGCCACCCTGTTTGGTCTCAGCTTCCAGCAGATCCTCGGCTACGTCTTTTATCCGCTGGCGTGGCTTATCGGCATCCCGCTGAGCGATGCGCTAAACGCCGGCAGCATCATGGCCACCAAACTGGTCGCTAACGAATTTGTGGCGATGATTGAGCTGCAAAAGATTGCCGCCAGCATGACCCCTCGCGGGCTCGGCATTCTCTCGGTATTCCTGGTTTCGTTTGCCAACTTTGCCTCGATCGGCATTATCGCCGGGGCGATCAAAGGCCTGAATGAACCGCAGGGCAATATCGTCTCCCGCTTCGGCCTGCGGCTGGTGTATAGCGCCACGCTGGTGAGCCTGCTTTCCGCCAGCTTCGCCGGGCTGGTGCTGTAAAACAAACGGCGGGGCTGCCCCCGCCGTTTACTCAGAACTGCACGCAGACCGGCTGGTCGACACGCATCACCGACTCCTGTGCGAAGCGTGATTTATAGCCCTGGCGCAGAGCCTCAATACCCGCCTCGCTCTGCGCGTCATGCCCATGGATCACCATCAGCGCCTTGCTCTGCTCCCGCACCACCTGACCATTCTGGCCAAGCCACTGGCCGTGGGCATCAAACACCGTCAGCCCGTCGCGAAAGCGCGGCGTGACGTCACGGTCGACAAACTGTTGCCACTCTTCAGCGGTGATGTCTTTCCCCGCCGGGCGGCTCAGACCGAAGTAAAGCGTGGTTTGCACCATGGACTTATCCGCCGGGCAGACGCCGGGCTTCGGCGCGCTGGTCGATGAACTTCCACCCGCCACGCAGCCGCTGAGTAACCCTGCCAGCACCAGCGCCATTGCACCCTGTCTGAACGTCATCTTTGCTATCCTCATTGTTATTAGTCAGGAAATATCAGCGGATTTTCAGATAATTAGCAAGGGTTATAATATTCCGGCACGGCACCAGGCAATAAAAAGCCCGCCAGCGGCGGGCTCGTGAGCATTAGATGATCTTACTCAGCCGTGGCGCGTACCGGCGGCGGCGTATGGTAGTGGGCATCCGCTTCGGCAAAGCGCTGCTGCATGCTGGCCGACGGCGCTTTATCCAGCAGGCTAAAGACCACAATCCCGATGCTGCCGAAGACAAAGCCCGGAATGATTTCATACAGGCCCAGCCAGCCAAACTGCTTCCAGACGATCACGGTCAGGGCGCCAATCACCATCCCGGCCAGCGCGCCGTTACGGGTCATGCGCGACCACATTACCGAGAACAGGACCACCGGGCCAAAGGCGGCGCCGAAGCCAGCCCAGGCGTAGCTCACCAGACCCAGCACGCGGTTTTCCGGATTGGCCGCCAGGGCAATGGCCACCAGGGCAACCACCAGCACCATCATACGGCCCACCCACACCAGCTCTTTCTGACCGGCGTTTTTACGCAGGAAGGCTTTATACAGGTCTTCGGTAATTGCGCTCGAGCAGACCAGCAGCTGACAGCTCAGGGTGGACATCACCGCCGCCAGAATCGCCGACAGCAGGATCCCGGCAATCCACGGGTTAAACAGGATTTGCGCCAGTTCGATAAACACGCGCTCGGCGTTCTGGTTAACCGCGCCCGCCAGGCTCGGGTTGTTATTGAAGTAGGCGATGCCAAAGAAGCCGACGGCCACCGCCCCGCCGAGGCAGAGGATCATCCAGGTCATACTAATGCGACGTGCGTGAACGATGCTGTGGTGCGAATCCGCCGCCATAAAGCGCGCCAGAATATGCGGCTGACCGAAATAACCCAGCCCCCAGCCCATCAGCGAGATAATCGCCACGAAGTTCAGCCCTTTCAGCATGTCGATATTTTCGATGCTCTTCTGCTTAATCACTTCCAGCGAATCGCCAAAGCCGCCGACGGAAATAATCACGATCACCGGGGTGAGGATCAGCGCGAAAATCATCAGGCTGGCCTGCACGGTATCGGTCCAGCTAACCGCGAGGAAGCCGCCGACGAAGGTATAGATAATCGTCGCCGCCGCCCCGGCCCACAGTGCGGTTTCATAACTCATGCCGAAGGTGCTTTCAAACAGACGCGCCCCCGCGACAATTCCTGAAGCGCAATAGATGGTAAAGAACAGCAGAATAACCAGCGCCGAAATAATTCTCAGCACCCGGCTTTTATCTTCAAAACGGCCGGTAAAATAATCGGGCAGCGTCAGGGCGTTATTATTCACCTCGGTATGCACGCGCAGGCGACCGGCCACCAGCTTCCAGTTAATCCACGCCCCCAGCGTTAAGCCAATGGCGATCCAGCTTTCGGAAATCCCGGAGAGGAAAATCGCCCCTGGCAGGCCCATCAGCAGCCAGCCGCTCATATCCGACGCCCCTGCGGAAAGCGCGGTCACAAATGGCCCCAGACTCCTTCCCCCGAGAATATAATCATCGAAGTTTTTGGTCGAACGCCAGGCAATAAACCCTATCAATACCATACCAAAAATATAAACAATAAATGTCACCAGCATCGGTGTGCTAATAGCCATGCAAAGTCTCCAGAATTTTTATCGACAGCGTCCAACTTCGTCGTTTTTTTCCACTACCGGAACGGGGTAATGGCGCATTGTTTAATTGGGCGACCGTATCCTGACGGAAGCTTCGGTTTTTCACAAACGATTTAACACAGCATTTACACGAAAAACCGACGGCGCAAAACGTCAATTTGTTAGAGGTTGCACTCTCTCACGTTTTTAAAGGTTGCACCAAACAAAAGTGTTAACTCACGCATACAAATACCCTATGAGCCCGGGGTTAAATTTCTGCTATTTTAGGGGTTATTTTTAACAAATTAGCCATTTCACGGCTTCCGTCACAAGCCACAATTAACAAGGTTGCACAAAGTTGCAACATAGTGGATATTTCCATGCAACCGCATAAGCCTAACGATAAATGACAGGAGTTTTGAGCATGGGCACCACCACCATGGGTGTTAAGCTTGACGACGCAACCCGCGAGCGCATTAAATCCGCCGCGAGCCGTATTGACCGCACGCCGCACTGGCTGATTAAGCAGGCCATCTTTAATTATCTGGAAAAACTGGAGAACGACGAGACGCTGCCTGAGCTGCCGGCCCTGCTCTCCGGGGCCGCCAACGAAAGCGATGACGCCAGCGAACCAACGGAAGAGCCCTATCAGCCGTTCCTCGAATTCGCCGAGCAGATCCTGCCGCAGTCGGTGAGCCGCGCGGCGATCACCGCCGCCTGGCGACGTCCGGAAACCGACGCGGTACCGATGCTGCTGGAGCAGGCCCGTCTGCCGCAGCCGCTGGGCGAACAGGCGCACAAGCTGGCGTATCAGCTGGCGGAAAAACTGCGCAACCAGAAAACCGCCAGCGGCCGCGCCGGCATGGTGCAGAGCCTGCTGCAGGAGTTCTCCCTCTCTTCACAGGAAGGGGTGGCGCTGATGTGCCTGGCGGAAGCCCTGCTGCGTATTCCGGATAAAGCCACCCGCGATGCGCTGATCCGCGACAAAATCAGCAACGGCAACTGGCAGTCGCACATCGGCCGCAGCCCGTCGCTGTTCGTCAACGCCGCCACCTGGGGGCTGCTGTTCACCGGAAAACTGGTGTCGACCCATAACGAGACCAGCCTCTCCCGCTCCCTGAACCGCATCATCGGCAAGAGCGGCGAACCGCTGATCCGCAAAGGCGTGGATATGGCGATGCGCCTGATGGGCGAGCAGTTCGTCACCGGGGAAACCATCGCCGAAGCGCTGGCCAACGCCCGCAAGCTGGAAGAAAAAGGGTTCCGCTACTCCTACGATATGCTCGGCGAAGCCGCCCTGACCGCCGCTGACGCCCAGGCCTATATGGTTTCTTATCAGCAGGCGATCCATGCCATCGGCAAAGCCTCCAACGGCCGCGGCATTTATGAAGGTCCGGGTATCTCCATTAAGCTCTCCGCGCTGCACCCGCGCTACAGCCGCGCGCAGTATGACCGGGTGATGGAAGAGCTTTACCCGCGGCTGAAATCGCTGACCCTGCTGGCGCGCCAGTATGACATCGGCATCAATATTGACGCCGAAGAGGCAGACCGTCTGGAGATCTCCCTCGACCTGCTGGAAAAACTGTGCTTCGAGCCGGAACTGGCCGGCTGGAACGGGATTGGCTTCGTGATTCAGGCCTACCAGAAGCGCTGTCCGTTTGTCATTGATTACCTGATTGACCTCGCCACCCGCAGCCGCCGTCGCCTGATGATCCGTCTGGTGAAAGGCGCCTACTGGGATAGCGAAATTAAACGCGCGCAGATGGAAGGTCTCGAAGGCTATCCGGTATACACCCGCAAGGTTTACACCGACGTCTCCTACCTCGCCTGCGCGAAGAAGCTGCTGGCGGTGCCGAACCTGATTTACCCGCAGTTCGCCACCCATAACGCTCATACTCTGGCGGCTATCTACCAGCTGGCGGGCCAGAACTACTACCCGGGCCAGTATGAGTTCCAGTGCCTGCACGGCATGGGCGAACCGCTGTACGAGCAGGTGGTGGGCAAGGTCGCCGACGGCAAACTGAACCGGCCGTGCCGCATCTACGCCCCGGTGGGCACCCACGAGACGCTGCTGGCGTATCTGGTGCGTCGTCTGCTGGAGAACGGCGCCAATACCTCTTTCGTCAACCGTATCGCGGACAATACCCTGCCGCTGGACGAGCTGGTGGCCGACCCGGTCAGCGCGGTAGAAAAACTGGCGCAGCAGGAAGGCCAGGCCGGCCTGCCGCATCCGAAAATCCCGCTGCCGCGCGATCTCTACGGCAGCGGCCGGAGCAACTCCGCCGGTCTCGATCTGGCGAACGAGCACCGTCTGGCCTCCCTCTCCTCTTCCCTGCTCAACAGCGCGCTGCATAAATGGCAGGCATTGCCGATGCTGGAGCAGCCGGTGGCCGAAGGCGAGATGCAGCCGGTGGTTAACCCGGCAGAGCCGAAAGATATCGTCGGCTACGTCCGCGAAGCCAGCGACGCTGAAGTGCAGCAGGCGCTGACCAGCGCTATCAACAATGCGCCGATCTGGTTCGCCACTCCGCCGCAGGAGCGCGCCGCCATTCTTGAGCGCGCCGCGGTGCTGATGGAAAGCCAAATGCCGACCCTGATGGGGATCCTGGTGCGCGAGGCGGGTAAAACCTTCAGCAACGCCATCGCTGAAGTGCGCGAAGCCGTTGACTTCCTGCACTATTACGCCGGCCAGGTGCGCGACGATTTCGATAATGAAACTCACCGCCCGCTGGGTCCGGTGGTCTGTATCAGCCCGTGGAACTTCCCGCTGGCGATCTTCACCGGCCAGATTGCCGCCGCGCTGGCGGCCGGCAACAGCGTGCTGGCGAAACCTGCCGAGCAGACGCCGCTTATCGCCGCCCAGGGCGTGGCGATTCTGCTGGAAGCCGGCGTGCCGCCGGGCGTTATTCAACTGCTGCCGGGCCGCGGGGAGACCGTGGGCGCCGCGCTAACCTCCGATGAGCGCGTGCGCGGCGTGATGTTCACCGGCTCCACCGAAGTGGCCACCCTGCTGCAGCGCAATATCGCCAGCCGCCTCGATCCCCAGGGCCGCCCGACGCCGCTGATCGCCGAAACCGGCGGGATGAACGCGATGATCGTCGATTCGTCGGCGCTCACCGAGCAGGTAGTGATCGACGTGCTGGCTTCCGCGTTCGACAGCGCCGGCCAGCGCTGCTCCGCCCTGCGCGTGCTTTGCCTGCAGGAAGAGGTCGCCGATCACACCTTAACCATGCTGCGCGGCGCCATGAGCGAGTGCCGGATGGGCAATCCGGGGCGCCTGACCACCGATATCGGTCCGGTTATCGATGCGGAAGCGAAAGAGAATATCGAACGCCATATTCAGGCGATGCGCGCCAAAGGCCGCACCGTCTACCAGGCGGTGCGTGAGAATAGCGAAGACGCCCGCGAATGGCGTCACGGGACCTTCGTGCCGCCGACGCTTATCGAGCTCGACAGCTTCGACGAGCTGAAAAAAGAGGTCTTCGGCCCGGTACTGCACGTGGTGCGCTATAACCGTAACGAGCTGGACAAACTGGTCGAGCAGATTAACGCCTCTGGCTACGGCCTGACCCTCGGCGTGCATACCCGTATCGACGAAACCATCGCCCAGGTCACCGGCAGCGCCAAGGTGGGCAACCTGTACGTCAACCGCAATATGGTTGGCGCGGTGGTCGGCGTTCAGCCGTTCGGCGGCGAAGGGTTGTCCGGTACCGGTCCGAAAGCCGGCGGTCCGCTGTATCTGTACCGTCTGCTCTCCAGCCGTCCGCAGGACGCGGTTGGCGTGACCTTCGCCCGCCAGGATGCAGAGCGTCCGCTGGACGCCCAGCTGAAAACGCTGCTGGAAAAACCGCTGCAGGCGCTGCAGCAGTGGGCCGCGGGCCGTCCTGAGCTGCAGGCGCTGTGCCAGCAGTACAGCGAGCAGGCGCAAAGCGGCACTCAACGCCTGCTGCCGGGGCCAACCGGCGAGCGCAACACCCTGACGCTGATGCCGCGCGAGCGCGTGCTGTGCGTAGCGGATAACGAACAGGATGCGCTGATCCAGCTGGCGGCTGTGCTGGCGGTGGGTTGTGAAGTACTGTGGCCGGACAGCGCCCTGCAGCGCGATCTGGCGAAGAAACTGCCGCGGGAGGTCAGCGAGCGCATTCGCTTTGCCAAAGCGGAGCAGTTGCCTGGCCAGGCCTTCGACGCGGTTATCTACCACGGCGATTCCGACCAGCTGCGCGAGCTGTGCGAGCAGGTGGCGGCGCGCGATGGGGCGATTGTCTCCGTGCAGGGCTTCGCCCGCGGCGAAACCAATCTGCTGCTGGAGCGGCTGTATATCGAGCGTTCGCTGAGCGTTAACACCGCGGCGGCAGGCGGTAACGCCAGCCTGATGACCATCGGCTAAAACGGGCTCCCCGGTGGCGCTGCGCTTACCGGGGCTACCTACCACCGCCAAAGGGTAGCCCGGATAAGGCGCGGTGCGCCGCCATCCGGGCAATCAGTCTGCGCTGCGATCAGCTAATGACAGCTGACGTCAGCTGTGTTTAATTAAGGCTCCCGGACGGGAGCCTTTTTTATGGGAGCAGAACAATGAAACGCACGTTATTTGCCGTGATGGCCCTGCTGGCCAGCGGCGCGGCGCTGGCGGACGAGTGCAGCAGCGCCAACACCCAAACCGAAATGAATCAGTGCGCGGCTGCGCAGTATCAGGCGGCCGATAAAAAACTGAACGACACATGGCAGCAGGCCCTGCAGCGGGCGGTGGGTAAACAACAAACATTACTGAAGCAGGCGCAGCAGGCATGGATCGCCTTACGCGACGCCGACTGCGCCTTTCTCGCGTCCGGCGCCGAAGGCGGCAGCATGCAGCCAATGCTGGTCAGCCAGTGCATGACCGATAAGAGCGTGGAGCGGGAGTCTTTCCTCGCCTCGCTGCTACAGTGCGAGGATGGCGATCAAAGCTGCCCGCTGCCGCCCGCCAATTAACGGACGCGAATGCCTTCGATAATCATCCGCTGGACATTATCGACCGTTTGTTCAAAAAAGGCCGCATCCTGCAGCGTGGCGCCGGTGACCGCCTCCACCTGGGTGGCGAAGTCGGCGTAATGCTGGGTGGTAGCCCAGATCATAAAGATTAAATGCTGTGGATCGACCGGCGCCAGCTTGCCGCGGTCGATCCAGCCGGAGACTATCGCCGATTTCTCATCGACCAGCGCTTTCAGATCCCCGGTCAGTTCGCCCATCAGCAGCGGCGCCCCCTGCAGCATCTCGAGGCAGAAGAGCTTCGAGGCCTGGGGGTGATCGCGGGACACTTCCAGCTTCAGGCGAATATATTCGCGGATCGCCACCAGCGGGCTGATATCCTCACGAAAGGCCTTCAGCGGCGCCAGCCAGATGGCGAGGATCTGCTGCAGGACTGCCACATACAGCGCCTCTTTCGAAGGGTAGTAATAGAGCAGATTGGTTTTCGATACCCCGGCGCGTTCAGCCACCTGCTCCAGCCGCGTACCGTGAATACCAAATTGCGAAAATGCCTCCAGCGCGGCGGCCAGGATGGCCTCCTTTTTGGCGCTGACCGCTTGTGAACGTTTGCCGCTTTTCTTCACCGCGCCCTGTGCCATACATCCTCTCCTTCAGTTGACGCCACCAGCATAGCAAAAGCCCTGCGCCGACACGACCCCATGCACCCTGATTGCGCATGACTGCCGTTTTTTCGTGCACTGATTTTGACCATCCAGTCCACTTTTTTACCGTCCTTTTCAGCAACTCAAAAGTAACACATTAATAACATTAGCATTTATAAAACTGGCATCGCCTTTGCTTTACCTTTTCTGCGAGGTGGTCCAGGGAGAGGCAGGATGCCGCACCATCGCAACCCATCTTCCATGACTGCAGAGAGGTAGGTATGAAAATTGGTGTTTTCGTTCCCATTGGCAACAACGGCTGGCTGATCTCCACCCATGCCCCGCAGTATATGCCGACCTTTGAACTGAATAAGGCCATCGTGCAGAAGGCCGAGCACTACCATTTCGACTTCGCGCTCTCCATGATCAAACTGCGCGGCTTCGGCGGGAAAACTGAATTCTGGGATCACAACCTGGAGTCCTTCACCCTGATGGCCGGCCTGGCCGCGGTGACCTCGAAGATCCAGATCTACGCCACCGCCGCCACCCTGACGCTGCCGCCGGCGATTGTCGCCCGGATGGCCTCCACTATCGACTCCATCTCCGGCGGCCGGTTTGGCGTCAATCTGGTGACCGGCTGGCAAAAACCGGAATATGACCAGATGGGCATGTGGCCGGGAGATGACTATTTCGCCAGCCGCTATGACTATCTCACCGAATACGTCCAGGTGCTCCGTGACCTGTGGGGCACCGGGCGCAGCGATTTCAAAGGTGACTACTTCACCATGAACGACTGCCGGGTCAGCCCGCGCCCGTCGCAGCCGATGAAGGTGATCTGCGCCGGGCAGAGCGATGCCGGGATGGCCTTCTCCGCCCAGCATGCGGACTACAACTTTTGCTTTGGCAAAGGAGTCAACACGCCAACGGCCTTTGCCCCGACCGCCGCACGCATGATGCAGGCGGCGGAAAAAACCGGCCGCGACGTGGGATCCTATGTGCTGTTCATGGTGATCGCCGACGAAACCGACGAGGCGGCGCGCGCCAAATGGGAACATTACAAAGGGGGCGCCGATGAAGAAGCGCTGGCGTGGCTCACCGAGCAGAGTCAGAAAGATACCCGCTCCGGCAGCGATACCAACGTGCGCCAGATGGCCGACCCCACCTCGGCGGTCAACATTAACATGGGCACCCTGGTCGGATCGTATGCCAGCGTCGCCCGTATGCTTGATGAAGTAGCGAGCGTGCCCGGCACCGACGGCGTGCTGCTGACTTTTGATGATTTTCTTGCCGGCATTGACGCCTTTGGCGAACGCATTCAGCCGCTGATGCGCTGCCGGAACCACATTGCTTCTGTTACCCGTGAGGTGGCCTGATGATTACCCTTCCCGCTCGCCCGGAATCCCTGACCTTCGCGCCGCAGCAGAGCGCGCTGATTGTGGTCGATATGCAGAACGCCTACGCCAGCCAGGGCGGTTATCTGGATCTCGCCGGCTTTGACGTCTCCGCTACCCGGCCGGTTATCGACAATATTAATACCGCCGTCGCCGCCGCTCGCGCCGCGGGTATGTTGATTATCTGGTTCCAGAATGGCTGGGATGATCAGTATGTTGAAGCTGGCGGCCCGGGCTCGCCGAACTATCACAAATCCAACGCGCTGAAAACGATGCGTCAGCGTCCGGAGCTGCAGGGCAAGCTGCTGGCGAAAGGCGGCTGGGATTATCAGCTGGTGGACGAGCTGACGCCGCAGGAAGGCGATATCGTGTTGCCGAAACCGCGCTACAGCGGCTTCTTTAACACCCCGCTCGACAGCATTTTGCGCAGCCGCGGCATACGCCACCTGGTGTTCACCGGGATCGCCACCAACGTCTGCGTCGAATCGACGCTGCGCGATGGCTTCTTTCTCGAATACTTCGGCATCGTGCTGGAGGATGCCACCCATCAGGCCGGCCCGGCCTTCGCCCAGCAGGCGGCGCTGTTCAATATTGAAACCTTTTTCGGCTGGATCAGCGACGTCGAGAGCTTCTGCCACGCGCTGTCCCCCGCCGCCCCGCTGCCTTTAGCCAAGGAGAAACGTTATGCCTAAACAGGTGATTATTCCGCCAGGCACCACCGCGCCGATTGCCCCCTTTGTTCCGGGGACGCTCGCCGACGGGGTGGTCTACGTCTCGGGCACCCTGCCGTTTGATAAGCAAAACAATGTGGTGCACATCGGCGACCCAAAGGCGCAAACCCGCCACGTGCTGGAGACCATCAGGAGCGTTATCGAAACGGCGGGCGGGAGTATGGCGGATGTGACTTTCAACAGCATCTTTATCACCGACTGGACAAATTACGCCGCGATTAACGAGGTCTATGCCGAGTTCTTCCCCGGCGATAAACCGGCGCGCTTCTGCATTCAGTGCGGACTGGTGAAGCCCGATGCGCTGGTGGAAATCGCCAGCGTCGCCCATATCGGTACCCCGACATGATGAGGCTCAATATTGCTCCTGCTCCGTGGCCCGGCGCGCCGGTGGTGGTCCTCAGCGCCGGTCTGGGCGGGGGCGGCGGCTACTGGCTGGCGCAGCGCGCGGCGCTGGAGGAACAGTATCAGCTGGTGAGTTATGACCATAACGGGACCGGGGAGAACGCCGGTCCGCTGCCCGCCGGCTACAGCCTGGCGACGATGGCCGGGGAGCTGTTCAGCGCTCTGCAGGCGGCGGGGATCGCCCGCTTCGCGCTGGTGGGCCACGCCCTGGGGGCGCTGATTGGCCTGCAGCTGGCGCTCGATCGCCCCGAGGCGGTGAGCGCCCTGGCGCTGGTCAACGGCTGGCTGTCGCTGTCGCCGCATACCCGCCGCTGCTTCCAGGTGCGCGAGCGTCTGCTGCATGCCGGCGGCGCGCAGGCGTGGGTCGAAGCGCAGCCGCTATTTCTCTACCCGGCGGAATGGATGGCCGCGCGCCTGCCGCGCCTCGAAGCGGAAGATGCGCTTGCCATCAGCCATTTTCAGGGCAAAGAGAATCTGCTGAAGCGGCTGCAGGCCCTGAAGCAGGCTGATTTTTCACGCCGTGCGTCGGCCATCGCCTGCCCGACGCTGATTATCAGCGCCGCTGACGACCTGCTGGTCCCCGCCTCCTGCTCCCGCGTGCTGCAGACGGCGATCCCCGGCAGCCAGCTCGTGGAAATGCCGTGGGGCGGCCATGCCTGTAACGTCACCGACGCCGATACCTTTAATACCATTTTACGCGACGGGCTGTCCGCTATGCTGCCGGTCACCAGGGAGACCCGATGAACGACGCAATAAACCACACGGCCTGCGAGACGCTGTTTACCCAGGCCCGGACCCACAACGGCTGGCTGGATAAGCCAGTGAGCGATGCGCAGCTGCAGGCCGTCTGGGACCTGATGAAAATGGGGCCGACTTCCGCCAACTGTTCGCCAGCGCGCATCGTGTTCGTGCGCAGCGCGGAAGGCAAAGAGAAACTTCGCCCGACGCTCTCCAGCGGCAATCTGCAGAAAACCATGCAGGCGCCGGTGACCGCCATCGTGGCGTGGGATAGCGCCTTCTACGACCGGCTGCCGACCCTGTTTCCCCACGGTGACGCCCGCAGCTGGTTTACCTCCAGCCCGCAGCTGGCGGAAGAGACCGCGTTTCGCAACAGCTCCCTGCAGGCGGCGTATCTGATTTTTGCCTGCCGGGCGCTGGGCCTCGACACCGGGCCAATGTCCGGTTTTGACCGGGAAAAAGTCGACGCGGCATTTTTTGCCGACAACGGCTGGAAAAGCAACCTGCTGGTGAACATCGGCTATGGCGACCCCGGCAAGCTGTACGGCCGCCTGCCGCGCCTGTCCTTTGATGAAGCCTGCCTGCTGGCATAAGGAGTTTACGATGGAGTTAACGGACAAAGCGAGTTTCCGTGACGCCATGGCCCACGTCGGCGCCGCGGTTAACATTATTACCACCGATGGCCCGGCGGGCCGGGCGGGATTCACCGCCAGCGCGGTCTGCAGCGTTACCGACACGCCGCCGACCCTGCTGGTCTGCCTGAACCGCTCGGCTTCGGTGTGGCCGGTGTTCAGCGAACACCACACGCTATGCGTCAATACCCTGGCGGCCGGACAGGAGACCCTGTCGACGCTGTTTGGCGGTAAAACGGCAATGGACGAGCGTTTTGCCGCCGCCGACTGGCAGACCGGCGCCACAGGCTGTCCGCGGCTGGAGGCGGCTCTGGTCAGCTTTGACTGCCGCATCGACCAGCGCGTCAGCGTCGGGACGCACGACATTCTGTTTTGTCACGTCGTGGCCATTACCCGTCACCCGGAGCCCCGGGGACTGATGTGGTTTGACCGCGGCTATCACACGCTTATGCGACCAGCTTGTTAACCTTTAACCCGGGATATCATCATGGCACTCTTCGATTTTCCTCGCTGGAAGCTGACCTCTCCTGCCGCCGAATCCGGCGTTGTCGCCCCCGATGAACGCTTGTCGGCCGGGCAAACGCTGGTGATGGGCGTGCAGCACGCCGTTGCGATGTTCGGCGCGACGGTGCTGATGCCGTTGTTGATGGGGCTCGACCCGAACCTGTCTATTCTGATGTCGGGCGTCGGCACCCTGCTGTTCTTTGTCGTCACCGGCGGACGGGTGCCGAGCTATCTCGGCTCCAGCGCCGCTTTTGTCGGGGTGGTGATCGCCATTACCGGCTTTAACGGCCAGGGGCTGAACCCTCATCTGAGCGTCGCCCTTGGCGGGATCATCGCCTGCGGGCTGGTCTACACCCTGATTGGTCTGGTGGTGATGAAGATCGGCACCCGCTGGATCGAGCGCCTGATGCCGCCGGTGGTGACCGGCGCGGTGGTGATGGCTATCGGCCTGAACCTGGCGCCGATTGCCGTGCGCAGCGTCTCCGCCAGCGCCTTCGACAGCTGGATGGCGGTGTTGACCGTGCTCTGCATCGGCATAGTGGCGGTATTTACCCGCGGGATGCTGCAGCGACTGCTGATCCTGGTCGGCCTGATCGTCGCCTGCGCGCTGTACGCCCTGCTGGCTAACGGCCTGGGCCTTGGCAAACCGCTGGACTTCTCCCCCCTCGCCCAGGCGACGTGGTTCGGGCTGCCGCACTTTACCACCCCATCCTTTAACGGCCAGGCGATGATGTTGATTGCGCCGGTCGCGGTGATCCTGGTGGCCGAGAACCTCGGGCACCTGAAGGCCGTCGCCGGGATGACCGGGCGCAATATGGACCCGTACATGGGGCGCGCCTTCGTCGGCGACGGGCTGGCGACCATGCTCTCCGGTTCGGTGGGCGGCAGCGGGGTCACCACCTATGCGGAGAACATCGGCGTCATGGCGGTGACCAAGGTCTACTCAACGCTGGTGTTTGTCGCCGCGGCGCTGATTGCCATGCTGTTGGGTTTCTCGCCGAAGTTCGGCGCATTAATCCACACCATTCCCGGGCCGGTAATCGGCGGCGCCTCGATCGTGGTCTTTGGCTTAATTGCCGTCGCCGGGGCGCGGATCTGGGTGCAAAACCGGGTGGATCTGAGTCAAAACAGCAATTTGATCATGGTGTCGGTGACCCTGGTGCTGGGCGCCGGCGATTTCGCGCTGTCGCTGGGCGGCTTTACGCTGGGCGGGATTGGCACGGCCACCTTCGGGGCGATCCTGCTGCACGCGCTGCTTCATCGCGGGACGCGCGAGGCGAAGGAGGCCAGGGTAACGCCGGTGTAAGCCACATTAGCGCGGCGTTGGCGCAGGGAGCGGTGTGGGCCTGGGTGGTGTGTTCCTGTAGGCCGGATAAGGCATTTATGCCGCCATCCGGCACCACCACGGGCACGGAACCTGACCGCCCGGCGGCGCTGCGCTTGCGCGGGCCTGGAGACTGCCACGGCCTTCCGGGAATGTCTCAGCGATTTTGAGGCCGTCAGCACCGGCAGTTTCAGCAACAATGGTGAATAAATTAACGGCAGGTCGTACGAACGTAGGCCGGGTAAGGCGCAGCCGCCACCCGGCATAAAAGCGACGCCGTGCCTGATGCCATCGCCCGGCGGCGCTGCGCTGGCACGGGCCTGGAGACAATCAGAGCCGGACGAGTACCAGCCAGGATAAGCGCCGCTGTCGGGTCAGAAGGAAAATATTATGGCTCGCGGCGATCGGCCAGGTCAGCGAGCGGCTGCGCATCGTCGTTTGTGGAAACCTGCGGCGGCGACTTGCGCTTCCACTTCAGCTCGCTCACCAGCACTCCCGCGAGGATCAAAACGCAGCCGAGCAGGGCCAGCAGCGGCAGACGCTCACCGGCCAGCCGGCCAAAAATACCGGCCCATACCGGTTCACCGGTATAAATAAGGGTGGCCCGCGTCGGCGAGACGCTGCGCTGCGCCCAGTTCATGGTCACCTGAATGATCGCGCTGAAAATCCCCAGCCCCAGCGCGACGCCGAGCAGGGCCGGCGTCAACGACGGCACCGATTCACCCGCCGGCTTCATGGCGGCGAAAGCCACCAGCGACGCGGTCGCCAGCTGCACCACCGTCACCCGGCGGACATCGACTTTTCCGGCCCAGGCGCTGATAAGGATAATCTCCGCCGCGATCGCCACCGCGCTTGCCAGAGTGATCATCTCCCCCACGCCAAGCGCCAGCAGATTATTTTCCGGCCCGGCCAGCAGAATTAAACCAATAAAGGCCAGCACAATCCCCACGCAGGACATCACCCCCGGCATACGTCCCAGACACAGCCACTGCAGCAGCGGCACCAGCGGTACATACATCGCGGTGATAAAGGCAGATTTACTGCTGGAGATGGTCTGTAGTCCCCAGGTCTGCAGGCCATACCCCAGCGCAATCGCCACGCCAATCGCTACCCCGGCCTTCACTTCCAGCCACGTCAGACCGCGCAGAGTGCGCAGCGAAAGCAGGCCCACCGCCAGCGCGGCGGTCGCAAAACGCAAACCGACAAAAAACAGCGGCCCGCTAAGGCTCACCGCGTACTGTACGGCAAGGAACGTCCCTCCCCAGAACATGGTGATCATGATAAGGAGCGCTTCCTGGCGGCTAACGGAGAATTTTAACGAAGACATAAGACAGCCATGACGATTAACGGGCGACCAGTGTGCAATCCGCCCGGCGGGAGCGCAACCACCGACAGATAAAAAACCGCCGGCAGATGCCGGCGGCGAGGGCGATGCGGTTGGGTCGGGGAGATTAACACCGCATCAAAGAGAACAGTGCGAGTCGCGCGTTAACTTTCACGACTACCATGACTGTTTTTACCCCCTTTTTTGCCAGCCTCTGAGGCGCGCTGAGGGTCATTTTTAAAATTCCCCCCGCTATGCTGGCCACCTTTACGTCCTGCTTCTGATGCTCTTTCACGGTCTTCAGCAAAGTTGCCGGAACCGCCACGATGGTTTGCCATTACTGACCTCCATTAGGTTAGACATCATAGTGCATTACGCGGGAGCGGCAACGCCGCTGTCCTGCCGCGTATCTATAAGGTTAGTGAATGACTGCGGCTGACGGCGGCGAATGTAACATCCAGAAACAAAGCCGGGCGAAAAAAGCTTCCTCGCGCCGCCAACAGCTCCTAACCGACTCTGCTGGCGAAGAAAAAATAGTCAGCAAAAATGTATCCTGATGCTACATCCTCGCCGCAGCGGCCAAAATAGCAGACGCAACGCTTCCTCCTTCAATTCCCTTTCAGGCCGCGCGGTGCAAGGAAAAGTAAATAACGCTTTGTCATTTTGTTATAAATCAAACAAATGCCCGTTGGATTTGCACTCTCCGGCGGAGGCTTTATCTTTAAAGGTACCAGCTATTTTGCTGGCTTATAATGCAACCGAGGAGTGATGGAAATGGCTAAAATTCTGGTGCTTTATTATTCCATGTATGGACACATTGAAACCATGGCTCACGCCGTCGCCGATGGGGCGAACCGGGTGGACGGCGTTGAGGTGGTTGTGAAGCGCGTGCCGGAAACCATGCAGGCTGAAGCATTCGCCAAAGCAGGCGGGAAAACGCAAAACGCGCCCGTCGCCACGCCGCAGGAGCTGGCAGAGTATGACGCCATCATCTTTGGTACCCCGACGCGCTTCGGCAACATGTCCGGTCAGATGCGTACTTTCCTCGATCAAACCGGCGGTCTGTGGGCGTCCGGCGCTCTGTATGGCAAAATCGCCAGCGTATTTAGCTCAACCGGTACCGGCGGCGGCCAGGAACAAACCATTACCTCGACCTGGACGACGCTGGCCCACCACGGCATGATCATCGTCCCGATCGGCTATGGCGCCCAGGAGCTATTCGATATTTCCCAGGTACGCGGCGGTACCCCTTATGGCGCAACCACCATCGCCGGCGGCGACGGCTCGCGGCAGCCGAGCGAGGAAGAGTTAGCCATCGCCCGCTATCAGGGTGAACATGTCGCCAAACTGGCCGTTAAACTGCACGGCTAATCTTCTGCAGGAGGAGCACTATGCCAACTCAAGAAGCAAAAGCACATCGCGTCGGCGAATGGGCAAGTTTACGTAACACCTCGCCGGAAATTGCCGAGGCGATTTTCGAAGTCGCCCACTACGATGAAAAACTGGCGGAGCAAATCTGGGAGGAAGGCAGCGACGAAGTGCTGGCGCTGGCCTTTGCCAAAACCGATAAAGACAGCCTGTTCTGGGGCGAACAGACGATTGAGCGTAAAAACGTCTAGGAGGTTTATCCCCACCTGGGCTCACCCTAACCTGCTAAAAAAACCCGGAGTGCTCCGGGTTTATATGCCGCGCAATACTTTGAATCTTAAAGGATTAAAATTCAACGCATCCACTTAGCATCCATCAAGCCCCGTCTAGTGCGGGGTTTTTCATGTATCGTTGACGTTGCGTTAAAACGTAGACAGCGTTGACAAACAAGCCACGAGTAATCGTGGCTCAATTTGACTTCATCTATTCTCTATTTCCAGCCACACGCCTGCTGCAGGGGCTTTAATGCATTGTTCAACCCAGTTAACTCAAATGTGACCGATACGGGGCTTTCGTTGTAGGGGGTTATCCTTGCAAACATCTTTTCAGATTTAGCTAGAGCCTTAACAAAATCTATATCTCTGCCACTATAAAAGACCGCTTTGGTGTCGGTAGAAATCGACCAGCTTCTTTCCACGGCTTTCTGCTTATCAAGCCGGTAAAGCATACTTGTTTCCTCAAGTCCTAAGTACACATCCCAATTAATAAAAACTTCAGTTTTCTTTTCACGACAGGCCACAAAAATCGTTGGTGTGACTGTTTCGCCAAATGGGGTTCTGATGGAATCATTGCTAGGTAACATTAGAACCACGTTTTTTGAATCATCAACCGGAGATGTTGTTATATGGGTCAGCCATTTTCCGGGGTTCGGAGTCGCTTCTGCTACAGCAGGCTCATCCTCTTCTGCTGCATCCTGCGGAAAAAGCTTGTCATAACATGCTAATCGCTTGGTGCCATTTAATTCTGAGCGGCACTCATGGACCTTTTCTTTACTGATTGCCTCGTTTTTAGCAACTTCAGCGTCTAAAGGTGCATTTTTGACTGAACTCGCCGGTTTGAAAGTTGGCGAGAAAAATCTGTCATAGCAGGTCAGACGTCTCTCATCCGTTTTTTCATCGGGGCATTGCTCTCTACTTTCAAATTTTTCAGCACTCTTCGTTCGCGAAGGAGGAATTGAATTGTCGTAACAAGAAAGACGCAGCGAGCTATCCTCAATCGACCGGCACTGAAGAACCCCTTTAAAGTCCCTTGACTCCTCTTGAGCGTGAGTAGCTAAAGAAACGGAAGCAGCTAAAAATGTCGCAATGAAAATAAAACTTTTCTTCATGAGGTCATCCTTTTGGTCTAGTAAGAAACACCAGTATTCCAATAACTATGTCGCCGATGACCCAAATAGTACCAATGGCCATCATTCCCAAACCCGCGCCTAAAGCGGCTCCTGCCCTTTCCGCTTCAGATGTAGCATGGCTTATAACTTCACCAGTTCCGCCTAGCCCTTTAAAAAGGACGTAGATCATGAAGATGTTAAATAAAATGAAGATCCATTTTATTAGTACCCCAAAAATTGAGCGACGCGGCTTTCTTAATTGTTTACCGCAGGATGGACACCTCAATGCTGAATCGCTCACTTCTTTCCTGCATTCCGGGCAGCTGACCAAAGCCATAGCAATCATCCCCATCGTTACTTATTAATTGTCATTTGTTACAAACAATTTTATTTTATCGGATAATTCTTCATTGACAAGAAAGAAACCCCGCGTTTGCGGGGGGGGGGCTATTTTAAACTGGGAGGGTTAGTTGATCGCTACCGTAGTGTGAGGCAGGAAAGGCATCAGAGGGGATAAAGCCCGGCGGTAGAGTCTCACGCGGCGCGCGCTTTGTTACCAGTTTTTCAACGCTGTTTAGCGTGGTGAAAGTGATACTACATTCAAAATTCTGGCACTGGTGATAATGCCGAACCGTGGTATTGCTTAACGAGCGACTGGTGCGCGTTTTTGCAACGGCACCACAAACAGGACACTTAAACATGTTGGCCTCCCGGGGCGGGAGTTGAACTCGCTCATATTATGGCCGTTAACTCGCACTTTCTGCAATCCATTCAGGTATTTTCGCCTCAAGCTCCAGCCTGGTTTTGAATCCGCTATCGTCTACCGTATGCCCCACCTTCGCGATTATCCAGTCCTGCTTGTCTATCGCATCTTTAAATCCCGTCACTGTTCCGTGCATCTCCGGATAAAGATCCGCGCGACCATAAGCCAGAGTTAATGAAAATTCAGCTGCGCCGCGCTGAAGCTGCTGCCACTTTGCTGCGGCCGCGCGCTGCGCCGCCATTTCGCTGCTATATGTTGTGCGGAGTACAAACACATTACCATCTTCCCCGGCGATATAATCCCCCTCCCGGCTGCTGCTGCGCGGCTTGTTCTCCGCGGTTTTCTTGCGCTTCTTCACCGTAACTCTTTTCTTTTTGCCGAAGTTCAGATCCAGCCAGTAAGCCTGCACGCCAGTGTAAGCGTCGCGATCTGCAATACGGAACGAATGACGGTCTGCACTACCGCGCGTAATGGCGAACTCCGGCAGCGCTTTGCCGTTCGCACTAACACCGCCCCCCGGCAGAATGAACAACAGGCAACCGTTTTTCACCGTAGCAATGGCGCCGAGAATATCCGCCATACGCGTCAGGAATGACATATCGCTCTCCTGGGTCTGGTCGGCGTGATCTATCTCGGCGTTTATCAGCTGCTCGGAAATAACCGGCTTCAGTTTGTAACGGTGAGCGATAGCCGACACGATGCGCTCTACCGTCACGTCATGCCACGACACCTCGCGTTTGATATTGAATTCATCGCGAAAATCAGCGCTGCGGGCGGTTATCTCGATGCGGTCTGGCGGCCCTGAATGCGCTACCTCATCGACAATATAAATCCCCTTGTAGATTAGCGGCTCCCCCTGCCAGCCGAGCGATAACGACAGCTCGGCGCCACGAGGTGGCAGCTCAATATCACCCTGGCTGTCATCAACGGTGATCGTCAGCTCGTCGGCGTTAAATCCCCGGTTATCCGTCAGCTCCAGAGAAATCATTTTCTCATCCAGCACGGTCAACGCCTTACCGCCAATCAGGACATTAAACGCCGGGATGCGCGACAACTCATCCTGGTATTTTTTGAAGTCCTGAGCGCCCGCATTCAGCAGGCTTTTTGCATTGTCGATTGTGTCTGTGTTCAGCGCCATGATTGCCCTCCGCCGCTGATAGTTCCATGCGCGCGCGAGGCATGCGACGGCTTTTTGTTGTCACGGAACGCCCACAACCACCGCCGCGAGACGACACCATGTATTTCAGGGATTATCACCCCGAACTCACTAAACATGATGGCGGTAGAGTATGACCGACAACTTTTTCCACGGGGCGCGCACCAAAGAAAACACCGACCTACAGACCGTAATCAACGATGTTGATTCAACGGTCATTGGCCTGGTGGCGGTTGCTGAGGATGCCGATCCCGAAACTTTTCCACTTGATACACCGGTGCTGATTACGCGAGTGATCAGCGTGCTGGGTAAGGCCGGCAAAACCGGCTCCCTGTACAAATCACTCAAGGCTATTTCCGACCAGGTCAGCACCCGCGTGATCGTCGTGCGTGTCGCTGAAGCTAAGACCGAGGAAGGCGCACAGACACAGTCTCAGCTCATCATTGGCGGAACGAAGGCAGACGGCAGCTATACCGGCATGTTTGCCCTGCTGACGGCAGAGCAAAAAACCGGTTATCGCCCGCGCATCCTCGGCGTACCAATGTATGACACGCAGGAGGTCACCGCGCAGTTACGCGTGATTGCAAAGCAGTTGCGGGCATTCTCTTACAGCTATTGCGATGGCTGCGAAACGATCACCGAAGCGAAAGCTTATCGTGAACAATTTGCAGAGCGCGAAGGCATGCTGATCTGGCCGAACTTCATCGCCTACAACTCACTAACCGGCGCCAACGAAGAATTTCCTGCCGTGGCTTATGCATTAGGGCTGCGAGCACTGATCGATAACGAGCAGGGCTGGCATAAATCGCTATCTAACGTGGCGGTTAAAAACGTGCTGGGGATTACCAAAGACGTATTCTGGGCGCTACAGGCGGAAGACTCCGACGCCAACGAGCTGAACGCCAATGAAATCACCACGCTGATTAAGCGTGACGGTTTCCGCTTCTGGGGCAACCGCACCACAGACACCGAGGAATATATTTTCGAGGTGTACACCCGTACCGCCCAGATCCTGGCGGACAGTATCGCCGAAGCGCAATTTACCACCGTTGACAGCCCACTCACCCCGGCGAACGTGAAAGACGTGGTAAGTGGTATTAACGCCAAACTTCAGGCACTCGTCACGGCGGGCAAGCTGATTGGTGCGGCGTGCTGGTTTGATATCATCGATAACCCGACCACTGGCCTGCGCCAGGGTAAGGCTGTCGTGCGCTACAACTACAGCCCGGTACCACCGCTGGAAGATTTAACGCTGATCCAGACCTTCACCGATCAGTATTACGAACCGGCTTTTGCATCGCTGGGAGGTGCGTAAATGGCTATTCCTAAAAAACTGCGGCTGTTTACCCTCTTTGTGGACGGGGAAAACTATATCGGGAAAGTTCCGAGCGTCACACTCCCGAAACTCACCCGGAAAACAGAAGACTATCAGGGCGGCGGCATGCTTGGCGCAGCGGGTGTCGATCTCGGCCTGGAAGCCGGGGCGCTGGATGCATCAATGATTGTCGGCGGTGTAGTCGAAGAGCTGATCCTGAAATGGGGCGGCGATATTGACGAATTGCGCCTGCGCTTTGTGGGTGAGATTTACAGCGGCGGTACCAGCTCGCTGCTGGAAGTCGAAATGCGCGGCCGCATCACTGAAATTGATCAGGGTGAAGCAAAACAGGGTGATGACACAAACCACACCTATGCGATCAAAAACACCTATTACAAAGAATCAGTAGACGATAAACCCTTGCTGGAAATCGACCTACTGAACTTCATCTACAAACGCAACGGTAAGAGCCTCTATCCAGATCGGATTGCCTCCGCGCTGGGCCTCGGCCAGTAACTTTTTAACCACTATCAATGGCGGCCAGACCGGCCGCCCGGAGAATTACCAATGTCTGTTACTTTAAGCAAGCCTATCAAACGCGGTGATCAGGAAATTAAAACCATCATTATCACCGACACTATTAAGCAGGCTGGCTCGCTGCGCGGCCTAAAACTGGTTGATGTGCTCAACTTCGACTATGACGCCGTTTCCACGCTGCTGACGCGCACAACCAGCCCGCAACTGACAGCTGTCGAGATTGCCACGATGGCGACCGGCGACTTTACTGCGCTGTGTGAAGAGATCACGCCTTTTTTGACGAAAGCGGATCCGTCCGCAGTCACCGAAGCGGCGACGGCGAGCAAGTAAGAGAAGCAGTTATCTCCGATATCGACGACCTGATCGCCGATATCGCTGTTATTTTTCACTGGCCGCCCTCCGAGATGTACGGCATGGAGCTGCGCGAGCTGATAGCCTGGCGCGAACGGGCGGCTATCAGAAGCGGCAACCATGACAAGGAGGATGACGACGATGGATCTTAGTATTCGCGTTGCGTTCAGCGCCATTGATAAACTCACCCGTCCGGTCAACGCCGCCAGTAAAGCTATTGGCGGCCTTTCTGACTCCCTCAAGAAAACGCAATCGTCGATCAAGGATCTGGAGAAAAACGCAGCGGCATTCGACAAGCTACGCTCGCAGGCCAATGAAACGGCGCAGAAACTAAAAACTACCCAACGAGCCTTTGACGGCCTCAACCAGAAACAACGCGAAGGCGGCCAGCTTACCGAAGCACAGGCGGCTCGTCTTGAATCTCTGCGCGGCAAACTCTCACGGCTGACGGATACCTATAACAAACAGACCACACAGCTGCGAACGGCTGCGCAGGCGGTACGCCAGCACGGCGTTAACCTCTCGTCCGGCAGCGGTGCTGTTCAGAGTGCGATCCGGCGCACCGAGCAATATAACCAGACGCTGGAACGCGAACGCCGTCAGCTGGCGGCCACAACGCGCGCCCAGGCAAGCTATGAACGTACCAAAGAAACCGCAGGGAAACTCCGTGGCGCTGGCATGGGAATGACACTTGGTGCAGCGGCTACAGGTTATGCGGTGGGGTCGTTCCTGGCGCCTGCGGTAGGTTTTGATGAGGAAATGTCGCGCGTACAAGCGCTAACCCGCCTCAACAAAAACTCATCCCAACTCGCCGACCTGCGCGCGCAGGCAAAAAAACTCGGTGCCGAAACGGCCTTTACTACCCGCGACGCCGCGAGCGGTCAGGCATTCCTCGCGATGGCCGGCTTCACCCCTGAAGCTATTCAGGCGGCCTTACCCGGCGTGCTTAACATGGCGCTGGCCGGTGGCATGGATCTTGGCGAAAGTGCCGATATCAGCTCTAACATCCTGTCGCAATTCCGTCTCGATCCAAAAGAAATGGATCGCGTCAGTGACGTGCTGACCGCCGCCTTTACCCGCACCAACACCGATTTAACCAATATCGGCGAAGCGATGAAATACGCGGGTACCGGCATGGCCGGTCTGGGTGTTGATGTTGAACGTACCACCGCCATGATTGGTGTAATGGCGAACGTGGGGCTGCGTGGCAGTATCGCGGGTACAGGCCTGCAAACGACGTTCTCCCGACTCGCTGCGCCCACCACCAAAGCGCAGGCCGCGCTGAAACAGCTTGGCATCACCGTAGCTGACGCTACCGGAAAAATGCGACCGGCAGAAGCCATCCTCTCGGATATCTATAAATCCGTTTCGAAGTACGGCGCCACCGATCAGCTGTCCTTCTTCAAAGATATCGCAGGGGAAGAGGCGGCCAAATCATTCCAGGCACTGGTGAGATCTGCGGGTAGCGGTGAGCTGCAAAAGCTGCTGGCAGATTTACGCGGATCACAGGGTGAAGCGCAGAAAGCGGCAAAAGTGATGGCCGACAACCTTAGCGGCGATCTGAAAAATCTGGATAGTGCATGGGAAGGCTTCCGCATCCAGGTGGAAGAAACCACCGACGGGCCATTACGTAAACTGACTCAGGGGTTAAGTGACTTAATCACGTCAGCCAGCGAATGGGTAAAAGAAAACCCGCGGCTGACGCAGACGCTGATCCTTGTCGGTGGGGCGCTGACTGTCTTTGCCGGGGCGGTGGGTATTGCCAGCATTGCCGCCAGTATTATCCTCGGCCCCCTGGCAAAACTCCGCCTGATTCTCAGCATGATCGGCATCTCATCAATCACCGCGACCGGCGGTATTTCGACGCTCGGCATGGCGTTCTCAGGTTTAAGGGTCATCCTTGCATCTCTGCTGGGGATCCCCGGCCTGATTCTGGCGGCGTTCATTGCCGCCGGTCTGCTCATCTGGCGATACTGGGAGCCGATTAAGGCGTTTTTCTCCGGGCTGTTTACCGGCATCAGCCAGGGGCTTTCCCCACTGATTCAGTCGTTTTCTTTCCTGGTACCGCTGTTTGACGCCATCAGCGCCGGAGTGGCGAAAGTCTGGGGTTGGTTCAGTCAGCTATTTACACCGATTGATTTTTCCCGCGATGCGCTGGATAAGTGCGCCAGCGCCGGGAAAACATTTGGCGAGGTGCTGGGTACCGCCCTGAATCTGCTTTTCACCCCTCTCCGCTTGCTGACCGAAGGAGTCAGCTTGTTACTTGAAAAGCTGGGGTTAATCCCTTCCGGAATTGACGCGGCACGGGCTAAGGCCAACAACCTCGAACCCAAAAAACCGACGTCGTGGGAGTGGGATCCGAAGCAAAAGAAAATGGTTCAAAAGGCGTGGAACTGGTCACCTAAAAAATCAGATTCCCCGGTTACCGCAGGCGCGCCGCCCGCTCCCTCGCCACTGTCCGGCAACACCGGCACAAT
Source organism: Klebsiella sp. P1927 (assembly GCF_018204675.1). NCBI lineage: Bacteria > Pseudomonadati > Pseudomonadota > Gammaproteobacteria > Enterobacterales > Enterobacteriaceae > Klebsiella > Klebsiella sp. P1927. The sequence goes on from NZ_CP073377.1 coordinate 3,161,164, forward strand.
GCGCCGCTTGAATAGCATTGCGGATAACACGAAGGCGACCGCCGACAACACGAAGGAAGCACGCAAAAAGATTGGCCCTGGTGACATTATTTTTAAAAACCTGCCTCGCGCGCTGGCCTTGCGCGGCGCCTATCAGGAAGCGCGGATCTCACCTCAGGCAGTACCGCGTGTTGCAGCTCCGACGGCAGGCAGCATTCTCTCCGTTCCCTCAGCGACACAAGGCCCGCTGTCGGCGCCCGTATCAGCCCCGACAAGTGGTGCGCCAGTGTTTAACCTGGTCTTTAACGAAGTCGGCCAGCATTCGGCGCGGGATCTGGAAAGAATGGTCAGGAATGCCGTTCGCGATGCAATGGCCAGCACCAACAGAAGTAACCGTGGCTCGTTCCGCGACAGAGATTAGAGGTAATCAGCATGATGATGGTTTTCGGGATGTTTGTTTTTACGCTGCGCACGGCTCCTTATCAGCAGCTCCAGCACGCGCAGGAATGGCGACACGTTAAAAACGACCGGGTTAATCAGTCCGCCGCGTGGCAGTACATCGGGCCGGGTGAGGATAATATTACTCTGACCGGGGTACTCTATCCGGAAATTACCGGCGGCAATCTGTCGCTATCTGCGCTTGAGACGATCGGATTTTCTGGCCGACCCTGGCCGCTGATTGAAGGTGATGGCCGGATTTACGGGATGTACGTTATGACGCGGCTGGAACGAGGTAAAACCGAGTTCGATCAGTTCGGTGGCGCAAAGAAAATTGAATTTACTTTAAGCCTCAGCCGCGCAGATGCAGATTTTCGCGAGAAGCTGCAATCATCCTCCATCAGCGATGCCCTGGCAGACCTTCAGAGCAGCGCCACCAAAGCCATTAACGCAACAACCAACTCACTTAATCGCCTGTTTTAATCCAACAAAAAGCCCCTCATAGAGGGGCTTTTCTATACCGGCAAACATCGCCATTTCTGACCGTGCTGCAGAACGTTATTTTTGACGATGCTCGATACTATGCAACCCGCGCCCAGCACATCAGCAGGGTGTGTGATTCAACAACGCTGAACGATTTACCTTCGCCGAGGTTGGCTGTTTTGCCGTTGGTCGAGTGTTTATGCGTTGGGATCGTGACTTCGTGATCGTGATCTCCGGCATCATCTGTAACGCCCAGCTCTTTAGGGTTAAAGAGCTGACGCACATCACCGCCTATCTCCCAAGGGTTATCTTTACCGGCTACACCACCATGATTGTGAACACCGCCGCGCGTGGTCTTCAGCTTCTGCTCTTCCTGTTCGCTGGTTTCGCCACTCACATCAATCTGTACGGCGGGCAGGTTGGCCCGCTGGAGTGTAACGGTATCGCTGCCGCCGATCTTCCCGACGTCCGAACCGTCAGCCTTGCCAACACGGATTGTTTTATTCTCGCCAGTATAAGTCCATTGCGACCACGGCCATTTCTCGTTCGGATCTACATTTTGAGCAAAGAAGCGTACCGTTCCCGGCGGGTTTTCCTCTTCCCAAAAGTCCCGGCGTGCCGCAGTGATAGCTTCGGCAATAACCTGCTGAATGCTGGTATCAAGATCCCCTACTACCTGATCCGTGTAGTCCTTCGCTTCATCCTTTGCCTTATTCACTTCATCAACCGTAGCGAGAATGACTGTCGGATCGGCTTTTAGCTCAACATCTGCGGTATTGCTTACCGCAATCCAAAGGTTAACGGCGTGCATGCGCCCCGCCCCTTCAGAAAGTTGCGGCTTGTATGATTCCGGCAGGTTCGCGACCGCAAGGCACACGCCGTCGTCATCGTATAAGGCCGCTTCTCTTATCCAGAATCCACCAACCTGCGGCAATATAACCAGCTCAGCACGAATAACATTCGCCGCCTGATCGGCAATAACCAGGCGGTTAAGCGGCGCGCGATAAATCTCGTTAATTAAATCCTGGCGTGCGGTGTCCGGCGGCAACGACTCGCCGCCACCATCACCAACCGCCATAAAAGCAAAGCCCACTGGCTCACCAGTTAACGCTGCCTCTGCCAGCTTCGCTTCTCCGGCAGGCGTCAGCAATGTTGTATATTTTTTCCCTGCCATAGGATCACCTCTTAAATGCTTATGCCACGGCGGGCGTAGTAGGCCTGGAAGTAATCGTAAATTGACTTTATTTCCGCATCAGATAGTGCACGGTCAAAAATCAGTGCGGCCGCAATAGCGTTATCTCCTTGTACCTCCGCATTGTTATGGCTCCGGCCAATACGGTAAGTTAACCCGGCGGTCACAAGAGATTCCATCGTCCCCGCAGCAGTGACGCTACTGCTTTTGTTCGAAGTAATGTCCTTTACAGAAATGGTTTTGCCCGTGTCTTTCGCATACATAAATCCCGGACTACCTGCCTGAACCCCCAGTTGAACCGCCGTAGAAAACGCAATGCTCTTATCTGCGCCGCTGGCATCCTGCCCCTGATAATGCGAGTACACGGTTAAAGCCTGCGCGTCACCATTACCAATAAGAATGGAGCGACCAAACTTAGCATCACCGGTATAACTGGAAACTAAAAATTGACGACGAGCGTTAATGGTGCGTTTAGCCACAACAATCAATGTTGCCTCTTTTGTATTAACAACACCGGTATCCAAAAAATCATTTGCATTAAATTCAGCAAAATGATTATTCACTACCGGCGCGCCGTTAATCACAGCATCAATACCATTTTTAGCAAAGTTCTTTGTAAGACTACCCCGCCCATAAATTCCGGCATATAACAAACCCTCGGTAGAAAACGGCGGATTCCATCCATCCGGGTTAGCAATGATATTAGACGGCACGTTAGATTTAATGACCATAACCATATTGTTTATTCTCCGTAAGGAATAGAAAGGCAGAATTGCACTGATGCGTTGTTTAGCGGGTAAGGCTTGCCAACCAGCTCCGGTATATTTTCAGTCTCATACTGTCCAGTACCCGCTTCAAAAATAAAATCATCCAGTGCGTTAAAAGTGTCGCTATCAAAAACGTTACCGTTTCCTTCGTGGGTAGTTTTATCGCCATACCACAACTTTGCATTACCGGATATATCCCGACCAACCGTGATTTTAATAATCGTATCCGCCACAATTTCAACAGCGGTGATGGCGACTGTCCCGGCGTTATCTGTCACCCGAAAACCTTTATCGACATACATCGTAGCGACGTTTTTCACGTATGACGGCCTGAACGTCAGCGGCGGTGACGGTACATGATAAAACACGTAAATTTCCCGCCCACTGCTCGCAATCTTAATTGGCCCCAGAGGTTCCCAGCCTTGCCCCTCGTTTAATACCAGGTGCTTAACCTGCGCAACTTTCATATCAAACCAGCGGTAGCCATTTGGCCCCAGGTGACCGCCTTTATCCGGGTAGTGATAAACCGGCCCGACCATATAAGCGTTTTCGTTTTCCTGGCAAAACTCCCACTGTGCCATTCCAATAGACAGATAAGCATCATCGCGGGTATACCCCGCGCCGGTCTGGTACATAAACAATGCTGGAGGGGATTTTTGTCCTGCGATACCAACGGCCATATCTGCAATCATGTCGTTATACAGCTTACCGAGATTGCGCTTATAGGTTTCTTTATCGTTTGAGCCATCCCTTTTCTGGTAATTCCATTCCCCCTGGATCCAGAGAATAGCTGCAACGGAATACGTAACACCTAACTGGTCAGCCAGTGCTTTAACCTGCTGCACAGCCTGTAAAGGTCGTTGATAAAGCTCAGGTGATGCCCCTTTTGATAACTGCTCAATACTGCGACCGTTTACGCCCGTGCTGGATAATACGAACCGGCGCGAGGTGTCACGCTCCAGGCAATTACGTTGTAACCAGAGACGACGTAGCGCGTTAGCCATCGCTACACCGCCTTCACCTTCATTCCCGGCCCCTGGTGTCAGCGCAGAAATTTGCTCATCCGTCAGCAAATCATTACCGGTGCCAGACTGCACCACTGCCCGCAGAGGCTTAAGCGTAGCGCTGCCGACAGGGGAGAACTCCGCATTAGTCCGGCTTGCCGGTCGTATTGAATCACCCAGCATCAGGTTATCGAATCCCTCAACCGGCGTTTTGCTCAGGGCGGGCCATCCCTCCTGTTGCGTGCCGAGGCTCTGACTGTAGATGATCAGGTGATTCAGCCCACTAACAAGACGCTGAACGGCAGCGTTATACCGGGCACGAACATTCTGCGAATACGCTTTATTTTGTGCATCAGCAGCAATCAGGTTAAGGTTTTCAACAGGATTTTCTTTGACCCCGATTAGCTCGCCATCCCCATCCGTCAGCGCTTTGAAAAAACCTTCCTCATCCTCAAGATTCAGCCATCCCATACCACCGGCTTTCGTCGTGAACTCACCATCGCCACTCAGCGCGTGTGGCGCCGCTTTACCTGATTGGTCAGCTACGTCAGAATAAAACCCATCGATATCTTCCAGACGCAACCAGGCGCTGTCCGTGGTTTCAGTATGAAATTTGCCGCCACCATTCAGCGTACCCGGACGCTGCCCGATACCATCTGGTCCGACGATGTTTACGCTAAATCCTTCCGGGTCGCGATAAATCAGCCCTGGATCGCCATCCTCATGCGACATCGCCATGTCTTTAACATATAAACCATCAGGCGCGACCATACAGTTAATGGCCCCGAACGCCCCACTTGCCATCACGCGAAAAAATGAGAACCAGTCATCATCAACAAAATCCAGCATCACATCGCCATCATGACGTGACTGGAAAAAGTTATTTTTAATTTCCTGCAGCATTTTATCGCTGGGTAACTTTTTCCCGGTAGGCGTGGCAATGCCATTAATATTTTTATATTCATCCAGCGAATAATCGGCATCATTCGTGCGAACGGTAAAAAAAGCATCAGGCTTAATTAGTCCTTTATCTATATCGACCTGCGCGTCTGCTTCATTGTCGTAAGGTTTTTCGCCAACGGAATAGCCTTCCAGCATTTGCATTAAAAGCAATGTACGGTTTGCCAGCTCCTGCGCCTGAATATTTGCAGCGCCACCACGACCGCCCTCGACTTTATCTGCACGGATAATAAGAGGAACGTCACCCCACATAGGTGTTTCGATAATATTGGTCATATTATTTTCCAGAATAATGATAATTTCCGCTGAAGCTCGCTATACCGTTGTAGTAAATGCTTTCGTCTGGTTGATAGTTTTCCGGGTAAACCGTAATTTCTTCACCATCAATTACCGTCGCTCCGATCCACGCGAAGCCCCTTGCGCTTGTTGAAAGCGTCATTTGCGCTAAATGCCGACTAACCGGCTTCGCTTCCCCTATCAGTCGATTTAACTCATCCAGAGTTTTTGGTGTTATCCCCACCTCGTTCAAATCAATTTCAAGACGGAACGTCCCTGGCTCGTCGCCGACGTCGAACCATTCCGCAAACGTCGCGGAAAAGCCCATATCTTCAATTACTCGCCGCACAGCTGCGCGCGTACCCTTCCGGCGATGAAGCCAGTAGGATTGCTGGATTGACGCTATTTTTTTCTCTGCCGGCCAGTTCTTATCCCACCGATCAACCGACAGCGCCCACGCCAGATACGGCAATAAATCAACCGGGCATGCCGTCGGCGTCCACAGCGTGCGAATGGCTACCGTGATTCCGGACAGCTTCGCCGTGGCAGCTTCGGCGCAACGCATCCACACGCTGGCAGAGGGAGGAAGAAGCGTGTTATTCATCCGTTCCGCCGTTTTCCAGGTTGTAGCCGATATTCCTGGCCGCCTGGATATCGCTGATCCTGATATCGTCCGGCGGGGCATTCAGCACGACACGCTGTACGCCCTGGACATGGAGCGCCGCTGAAATGGCGGAGCGCGCCACGTCTCTGCTGATTTTTTTATCGTTCTGTTTCAGGAACTTTTGCAACGATGCATCAGCAGCATTGATGATCGGCTCTGACTCCGGCCCCGGATACAGGTACAGCGTGGCGTCAATCTCGTAATCGACAATCTCAGCGCTGCGCACCGTCACGCGATCACCCAATGGACGAACCTCTTCATCGTTTACCGCTTCGGCAACAGCGGCGAGCAGTTCTGGCGACGCGGTACCGTCGCCCTCCGTGGACAGCACCGCAATAATCACTTCTGCCGGTGCCGGGCTGGAAGCCCTGGCGTCGGCAACTTTTCCGCTGGCGCTGCGGGCAAAGTATTCATAGGCCGCCGATGGCCCGGCGACACTCATTCCCTCAAAAGCAGCCTGCGCCCGCAGGCGTAGCGCCTCGTCACTTTCCATTTCGGCATCAGTTGTCTCGGTTGCTTCGGTCTTGATCAGGCGTTCGGTATCGAGGTTCGCCGCGATATTATCCAGATCGTCACCGGTCGAATGACTCAGCATGCAGGCGGCCGCCCCTTCGTTAATACGCTGGCGCAGTAACATCTCGCGATATGCCAGTGCCTGGGCGAGTACATTTAATGGTTCAGACTCCAGCGCCAGGGCGGCAATAACGGCGGCCTGCTGATCTGCCGGATAAGCGGCTACCATCACCGCTTTCACCTCGATCAGAATTTCTTCAAAATCCAGTTCCTCGATAATGGTCGGCTGCGGCAGCTGCGAGAGGTCAATTGTCGGCATTTTTGGCACTCCTTAACGTTACCGATCTGGTGCTCTTTTCCATGCTTTCAGTCAGCATTCCGGATAGCTCCGCCGTTACTGCGCCCGAAGCAGAATAGTGAATATTGATAGCGTCAAGCGCGATCCGCGGCTCCCATGCAGCCAGCGCGATAACGGCGGCGCTCATCAGTTGCAGGCGCGTGACGTCGTTCTGCGGGCTGTCGATCAAATCCGGGCAAAGCGAGCCGTAATTGCGGCGCATAATGCGCGTATTAACTGGCGTCAGCAGAATATCGCCCACGGACTGCCACACATGATCTTCATCCGTCAGCGTCCCGGTACCGTTCGCATTCATACCGCGATAGCGCTCACTCATCTGGTGCCCTCCGTCCAGTCGCCACCGCGTTCAACTTTGCCGTGATTGTGGTTATCCACCTGCACGCCGTTAGATATAAACGCCCCGCCGGTATGATTAAAATCACCGCGCATTTCCCCGCCTTCGGTGATATCAAGATTTTTCGCGCGCAACAGGTTGGTGCAGTTCACCTCCGGCGTATCCAGAGTGACGATCACCGACGCCTCGATCACCGCCGATTTAATACCCGTCACCTGTAAGGCGCCCGCCTCGGCGTCATAACGAAAACGCGCACCATCAGGAGCCGTGACTACCATTTCGTTACGCGTCGTACCCGGTGCGGGGTTGTCGTTGCTGTACAGACTGCCGCCAATAATGGCCGTATCCGTGTTCCCGCCGAGACACAAGAGCCAGACCTGCTCGCCAATGGACGGCGGGATCCAGACCTTAAATGCCCCGGCCCGCTGCGCGTTCCAGCGCAACCAAGTCGTTTCCAGCGCGCCGCTCTGTACCCGAACGCGCCATTTTTCCTCGTCGATCTCCGTCACCGTGCCGGTGCGGCCGATGTTCTCCAGCAGGCGGATCAGTTCGGCAATATCCATCAGCGCACTCCCAGCGAATCAATCACCTGCCGGGCAATCATCATGCGATCCGTCTTACTCAGGCCCAGCAGTTCACGGCGGGGATAGCTCGCCATCGCGCCGCTGTCATTCACCCGATCACGCAATCCATACTGGTGAACGCGGGCAATACGGGCCGCCACGCCAGTGAATCCCACGCTTGCCCCTTCAGAGGTGGCGCGAGCTTTCAGAAAACGCGCGGTGCGCAGGCGGCGGAACATGGGATCGGCTTTCGTCGTATCACGGCGAGTCTCGTTGAAGCTGATATCGAGATAACGCTCGATATCAGCACGGTAAAACGACCGCACCGCGCCTCGCCCTTCATCAAATCCGGTCAACATGCGGCCACGACTACCACGCGTCGCCCGCCAGTTACGCAAGCGGCGCTCTTCCCCCTGCCAGATAAACCCGATCCCGGCCTGCGAACGCAGTACCCGGCGGTGCCGCTTCTGGTACGGTGTGCCGTCCGGCGCAACCTGCTTACCGATCCGCTGGCTCTGAGTACGGCGCAGCGTGGTGGCAATGCCTCTTGCCGTGCGCAGGCGACGTGCTGGCGTCATAGCGGAAAGGATTTCCGCGAAGACCTGATCAAGCTGTTGAAACAGCACAGCATCGTTGCTCACGTCATCTCCCCCTCATAGCCCGGATCAAAGACCACTTCCCACTCACCGCCATTAATACGCGGACGGTCTTCCGCCAGGTGCGTAGCAACGGGTTTCCCGTTGACGTTCTCCACCATGACGCGTTCCCAGACCGGCACCTTAAACAGCACATCGGCCATGTCATCGCTGATAATGTCCGCGTCAAACTCAACTTTGCGGTTATTGTCCGGATTGAGCAGCAAATCAGGCTGGTAATGCCATACCCACGCCATAATCGGCAGCATGAGATCATCCACCTGCCCCGGAAAGTCCACGGCCAGCACCTGTATGGTGTAGCGATACATAAACGAGGGTTCGCCGGTCGCCTGCGTCTCAATGCTCCCCTTCTCCACCCAGACGGTGATCAGTTCAGGGTTGGCCTTACACCAGGTGTTTGCGGCGATCAGCGCCTCGCGTAACAATTCGGCTTTTTTCACTTTATCCCCCTGGCTATTCGCCGCAGTTCCAGCTCCTGAATGCCCGCCTTATCGGCGTTGCAGGTATCCAGCGCATCAAGCAGCGCATCAGACCAGAGCACAAGGCTCCCGTAGCGCATCGGTCTGGGCGGTGGCGCTGGCGTTTCAGTTTTTGCCGTCAGGCTTTCTGGCAAAGGCTCCTGAATGATCACCGGCGCCGACTTCGGCTGCGCGCTGGTACAGGCGGTCAGCGACAGCGTCAGGCACAAGAGCAGCAGCACAGGGATCGCCGGCCAGTTCAGTTTTGATATTTTCACGACGTTTCTCCCCGGCTTCGTTACGCTTTTGCCCCAGCGCTTTCACACTGGCTTCAATCTCGCTGACGTCCTGGCGCAGCGCCCGCACTTCGGCCAGTACATCGCTGGTCTGGTTCAGTTTTTGGGTAGCGTCTGCCAGCGCTTTTTCTGCGCCCTCTCGCTTGTTGGTTTCTATGGTTAACCGGATGCAGGCCACCGCCAGGAGGACACAGATCACCGTGATAACGGCAAGCAACCCTTTCACTTCGCCCCCTTAAACACAGGATCTGACAAGCACCACTCCCGGAACTCTTCCCGGCGGTTAACCAGTCCCTGTAAGCGCCTGCCGCCTGAGTTAACAAAATCCGTTACCCGCTCACAGACGCCGCGCCAGTCAGCCGATTGCGCGTTACGCCAGATTGTCGTTCTGACCTTCTTCCCCTGCCTGTTGGTGTACCAGGCAAGCCCGCTACAACCGACATTAAATGCGCCATCGACCAGCGCTTCGAAAACGCGCTGCGGTGCAGCTGCGCCGTTAAACTCGCGGTTAATGCAACGCTCTGCGCGCATCAGATCATTCACCCAGCGCTCTGCAATCTCCTGCTCGGCATACTCCCGGTTCTGCACTTTCCCGGTCGAGCCGATCCCCACGGTTAGTACGCCTGCCGGGCAGTAATACGGGGTCTTGCGACAATCCTCATATTTCGCCATCTTCAGTTGCGCTTCCGGGCTGGTACGCAGTGACTGCGGCCAGAGCACGGCGGCCAGCGAGATAATCGCGGCGACTGAGCAGGCAATAACGCCCTTTTTCATCGTGGCGCCTCCCTGATAGTGCGGATCAGCTCTTTCACGTCCTGCCGGTTTTCCGTGTCGTCGCGAATGGCGTCGATCAAATCGTTCAGCAGCACGTTATTGGTTTCATGGATACGGGCCATACGGCGGCGATGCATTTCACCTAACACCGCCACCACTACCCCTGTTACTGCCGCAATCGCCGTCAGCCAGTCCTTTTGCGTCATCATTCCGACGCTGCCGAGGAACACCGACCAGAGGTATGCGGCCCAATTCCAGGCGCGGTTTATTAACTCCATAGCTGCACCGTCTCCTTTGTCGCCGAGGCGCTTACCTCCGGCAGTTCCACCACCTGCCCGGCCTCCATGAAGATCTGATCAGCCAGTGACTTGTTCGCAGCAAGTACAATCTCGGTGACACCCTGGGTGGTGCCGTAATAACGCTGGCAAAGCAAATCCACCGTATCGCCCTGTAAGGCCTTCACTTTCATCAGAATGCCTCCGCAGAATTGCGAACTTCGCCGCGAATATCGGAGATAGCCCAGCGCGCATCACGCCAGTGATCGTTTGCCTGGCTTGCCAGCGCAGCGGCTTTCTTCTCCCCGGCGTCGCCGGTCGTGTCCACATCACGGAACGTTTCGATCAGCAGGGCGCGGGCTATGCTGTAAACCGCGCGGCGCCAGCGGTAAACCTTTGCGCTCTGCCCGTTAATTTCCATTGCTGGCACGGTATCCAGTGATGCAAATCCGGCGTTCTGCTGTTCGATCCGCCAGGTATCGAGCTGGTCAGCGGCATGGCCCACCGCCTCGATAACAACATGCTTCAGCCTCGAAGTTGTCACCGTGCCGGTAATGCGCATCTCCTTACGGGCATCGCTCAACACAATTTCGGGCCAGAACACACCGGCGGTGACTTTCTCGCCGCCGTCGTCCACATCCGGCACATCCTCTGCTGAGGGGGTTATTGTGCGGGGGGCTACAAGGCTCATGGTGTAGTCTCCAGAAAAGGTGGCGGTGAGCGGACGGAGAAAAGAAAACGCAGTGCGTTGCAGATCTCCGACCGCGCCGCCAGCGCACGGGGCGCAAGTCGGTTATTTTTTGGCGGCAGGCGCTTTTTTCGTTGTGGTTTTGCGCGCCGCTGGTTTTTTGGCTGTGCTTCTACGGGCGGTTTTAGGTGCGGGCTTTCCGGTCGCCACCGCCGGAACCGGTGGTGCTGCAGCGCTATCACTCTGCCCCTCTGCGCCATCGTCGCCAGTAGACTCACCTTCGGTAATAGTCGCAGCAGCGGTTTTCTTCAGTTGACTGGCGAGTTTGTCGATCAGCTTTTTCACGCCTGCGCCAGGATCCATGATCAGTGCAGTGCGCAGCAGCCCTAGTGCAGTTTCCTGCTCGGCAGGCGTGCCGTTGCGCAGGGCAAAAGCGCGTGCTTTGTGGAGTTTGGCGCGCACCATATCTGGCATATCGCTGGCTGCGGTAAACTCGGCTACTTCATCGAGCACCGCCAGATATGGCGATACGTCTGTGCTGTCGTCGGCCTTAACCTGAACCAGGATCGGATCACAAATTTCATCGACCAGAGCTGTCGCCGCCGTGCGGTTAAATCGGTCTGGCATCGCCAGGTTATGCGCGATAACGTAACGCCCGATTCGCGCCGCCAGTGGATAATCACGAACATCTATCGCCCAAATCATCAGGCGCGTGATCACTTCATCCTGGCGGCCGCTATTACCTTCGAGCGTTCCCTCAATCCACCCCTCGTAATTGGGTAGCATCTGGCGCTTAAGCGCGGCTTTCGCCTGCTCGCCCTGAATTTTTTTAAGCGCGGCCATATCCATGCGCATGCGGTGCAGGATCTGCTCATGCGCAGTGCGCGCCGTATCGGACAAATCCTCAGCCTTGCCATGACGTTCAGCCATGACGCGTTGAAAATGTCGTTGTGCCGGTGTCAGCATTGTTTCTTCCCCGATGAACGGCGGGCCGAAGCCCGCCAGTGTGCGGTTACGCGCCGCCTTCCTGCGCCTCGGCAAAGGTGATGCCGTCGATAAATGCGACGTTGCCGTAGTCCTCGATCACAAAGTCATCGTTTGAGGACTGGTATGTCGCGATGCGGTTGTACTCCGGCTCTTCCTTGATCGTCCGGCGCAGTCCGCCGCGCTGGTAGTACACCGACAGGTTTTTAAACGGCGTGATCAATACGCCATTGACCGGGAAGTAAGGCGCAATGAAGGTAGGCATGTTGCCAACGCGTTCCTGCGCAACAATCAGCTGACCGGCCAGCATTTCGGTGTTCGGGTTGGTCTGGCTCATGGCGTTAATGGCCGGGAAATTACCGGTAGTCAGCAGGTCGCCTGCCAGGATCACCACGTTATCCGGATTGCGCTTGTGCCATTCATCCATAAGGCTGTTTTTCGCGTCATAGACCGCAGCGCCGAGGTTGCCGTAGGTACCTTTCGCAATGACTTTGTTATCTTCATCGCGTGAGGTGATGGTGACGCCGGAAATAACGCGGTGAGAGGCTTCAGTGCGGATTTTCTCCAGCCAGCCAATGCCGCAATCCTGCAACAGTGGGTTAGCGGCACGATCTGACGGGTCGCTGTATTTGGTGCCGTTAAAGCCAATCATGATGCGATCCAGCGACATCTGACGAGCCATCGCGGCGCTGATCAGCGGCTGGAAGTTCGGCATATGTGCCCAGGCATCGAGCTGTTCGTAGCTGATCCCGTAGTCGTAATTGACCTTACGGCACATGTAATCAAATGGCTCCATCGTATGATTTGCGCCCGGATTACGGCGGGTAGTGGTGCTGTTGTTGACACCAGCCATCGGGCCTTTGCTACCAATCAACACTTTCTGACCAATCTGCTGATTAACGCCAAACACGTTAATTTTGCTCAGGAAAGAATCGCTCTCCTGCGCTGCCTGCTCCAGCTTTTGCTGACGGGTTGGATCAACCGCAAATTTCGCAGCAACTGCCGCAGGCGATACGCCGTTTAACTGCGCCTGGCGCAAAATGTACTGGTCAAACAGCTGGCGGGTATTGTTTTCCATGTTCTCTGCTCTCGTTGTGAATATCAGTAATCAGCCAGTTGCGCGTTAGCGCCGCCGCCCGCCGGTGGTCGCTGGTTAAAGCTGGCATCGGTGGTGCTCAACTTTTGCCGCAGTTCGGCCAGCTCACTGGTGAGTTTCTCAATGGCGGCTTTGTCCTGCTGGCGCTCCTGCTCGGCGGTGTTAAAGCGGTCAATCTGCTCTGACTGCGATTGCGCCACGGCTTCAACGACCTGGTGCATCTGGCTGAAGCGCTGATCGTCGGTTTTCTGGCCCTTGCCGATGATGCTCATCACCCGGTTAAACCACTTAACCCCTTCATCACTGCGCTGGGCGGCCAGTTCGATCACCTCTGCCTCCAGGGCTTCGGTAAACATTGGCGCTTCGCCCTGCTGGTTGTTAAAGGCCATCACCGAGGCGCGTTGCTGCGCGGCAAACTTCAGGCGATCGGTACCCAGGCTCGCCGGGGTATCGGTCATCGCCAGCCCCACCACATAGGCTTTTCCGTTGAGGGCAAACTGAGGATGCAGCTCAATGCTTGAGTAGACTTTCTGGCCTTTATCGGTCATCTGCACCATGCGATCTGATGGCTCGATCTCGGCATAAAGGGCGGTTCGTCCTGCTAACGGGCCGTCGGTAATGTCTTCAGTGCTGAGTGCCACCACATCCCCCATCGCGCCAAAATCGCTATTCGGGAACATAGAGAGATAGTGCTCAATGTTGACGCGTGCGCCGTACACTTCCGGGTTGTAATTCGCTGCCGCATCGCGAAGGTGCTGCGGTTGAATTTCGCGGCCATCAACGGTATTTCCGGAGACGGCAACGCGGAATTTCTTACGTGCTTTTGCTGTGCCTGCCATGTTCGTTTACTCGCTCGGTTTCTGAGTTCCCGGAGATGATGGCAGGGGGTGACGTGCGCTCTCAACGCGTTGTTGTTGTGAGGAAATCACCACAACCAAAAGCGAGCGAAAGGGCACGCGCGCGCGGGTTAATCTCCCCGGCAGGAAGCGAGGAGGACAAATGGCGATTGAAGAAGCATTCATCATGCAGCGGGCGCGGCAGCTTTACTGGCAGGGGTACCCGCCAGCGGAGATTGCACGCCTGATGGGTATTAATCAGAACACGGTTTACTCATGGAAAAAGCGTGATGAATGGGACGCCACGCCACCGATCCAGCGCGTGACGACGTCCATTGATGCACGGTTGATACAGCTCACCACCAAAGACAAAAAGACCGGCGGCGACTTCAAAGAAATTGATCTGCTTACGCGCCAGCTGAAAAAGCTGGACAACGGCACAACAGCCACCCAGCCGAAGAAGAAGATCCGCAAGAAACAAAACTATTTCTCAGAGTCGCAGATTGCAGCACTGCGCGAGAATATTCTCGGCTCGCTGCACTGGCATCAAAGAGGCTGGTACGACAACCACCACTGGCGCAACCGCATGATCCTGAAAAGCCGTCAGGTTGGCGCGACATGGTACTTTGCGCGCGAGGCCCTGGTGCGCGCCCTTTCCGACGATGTGAAGTACAAGCATCAACGTAACCAGATCTTTCTGTCGGCGAGCCGCCGCCAGGCGTATCAGTTCCGTAGCTTTATTCGCTCTGCTGCCGCTGAGGTTGATGTTGAACTGAAAGGCGGCGACATGATCCAGCTGTTTAACGGCGCCGAGCTGCATTTCCTCGGCACGTCCGCTGCGACGGCGCAGTCGTACACCGGCAATCTCTATTTTGATGAGTTTTTTTGGGTCGGCCAATTTGCCAACCTGAAGAAAGTGGCCGGTGCGATGGCGACGTTAAAAGGGCTGACGCGTACCTATTTCTCCACCCCGTCAGCAGAAAGCCATGAGGCTTACCCTTTCTGGACGGGTGAGGCATTCAACAAAGGGCGCAGCCACGGAAAGCGGGTTGAGTTTGATACGTCCTGGAAGACGCTAAACAGCGGGCTGATGTGCCCGGACAAAATCTGGCGCCAGATTGTCACATTGCAAGACGCTATCGATCACGGCTGGGATCTGACCGACATTGACGAAATCCGCGACGAAAACAGCCCGGAGGAATACGACAACCTGTACGGGTGCCAGTTCATCAAAAGCGGTGAAAGCGCCTTTGACTATAACCGGTTGCTGGCATGCGGTGCAGACGGCTACGACGACTGGCCCGACTGGCGCCCGTATGCCTCCCGCCCGATGGCCGATCGCCCGGTCTGGATTGGCTACGATCCCAACGGTGCCAGCGGTAAAGGCGACAGCGGCGCCATTTCAGTCAATGCCGTGCCAATGGTCGCCGGTGGCAAATTCCGCACCGTCGAGACGCTACGTATACGCGGGATGGAATTCGAAGAGCAAGCCAATCTCATTATCGGCATGCTGAGTCGCTATAACGTGCAACACATCGGGATTGATGGTACCGGTATCGGTGAAGCCGTTTATCAGCTGGTTAAAAAGCACTTCCCGGCAGCAGTCTGTTACCAGTTCTCACCAGCCAGCAAACGCATGCTTGTGCTGAAGATGCAGCAGCTCGTTCGCGGCGGCCGCTGGGAATATGACCGGGGAGAGCTTGATCTCGTTGGCGCGTTCAACTCTGTTCGCAAGATTGTCACCCCCGGCGGCGTTATCACTTACGACACTGACCGCTCACGCGGCGTCAGTCATGGCGATCTCGCCTGGGCGACGATGCTTGCCACCATTAACGAGCCGCTGGGACAGGAAGGCGGCAGCAGTATGACAGTTACGGAGTATTAACCTTGAGCAAACGAAAATCCATGCGCGGCAGGCAGTATGCCAGGGAGCAGGCCGATCTCGCCGTCTCGCTAAAAGCTGCACCCGAGCTGAACTCGTTCACATTCGACGGCCCCTGGCCGGTGAGTAGCGCGTATGACCTGCTCGATAACATGTACTGCGCCGATAACGGGCGATACTACGAAACGCCGGTTGACTGGTACGGGCTGGCCCGCCAGTTCGGCTATGCCAGCTGGCACCAATCGGCTCTGTACTTCAAACGCAACGTGCTGGCCGGTTGCTTTATCCCGCACAAACTGCTTTCACGTCAGGTGTTCTCATCCTTTGCGCTGGACTGGTTCGTATTCGGTAACGGCTATCTGGAGATGAGGAAAAACCGGCTTGGCGGTTCTCTCGGATTCCGTAACTCTCTGGCTAAATATACCCGTCGCGGCTCCGACCTGGACACCTACTGGTTTATTCAATCCGGGCTACAGGATCACCAGTTTACAACTGGCTCTGTCTGCCACGTTCTTAGCCCGGATATTCACCAGGAGATCTACGGTATGCCGGAGTATTTCGCCGGGTTGCTGTCGGCGAACCTGGCACATTCTGCCGACAAGTTCCGCAAACTCTATTACGACAATGGCTCGCATGCCGGGTGTATCGTCTACGTGAACAGCGCAATGGCCGATCAGGAGAGCCTCGACAAGCTGAAGAAGACGCTAACAGATACCCGACGCGGCGGGGCATTCAAAAACATTCTTCTTCACGCCCCTAACGGCGGCAAAGACTCCGTGCAGATCCTGCCGTTCAGCCAGATATCGGCAAAGGATGAATTCGTAGGGGTGAAGTCCTCCACCCGCGATGACATGTTAGCCGCGCATCGGGTGCCGCCTCAATTAATGGGCGCCATTCCGGAAGGCAACGGATCATTTGGCGATATCGAGAAGGCGGCCCGCGTCTTCGCAGTCAACGAGCTGACGCCATACATGGAAGCCATGAAGCATGTTAACGACTGGCTGGGCGAAGAGGTGATCCGCTTCAATCCTTACGCACTGCTCGAAAGCACGAAGTAACACCAGGCCGCATCGTCATTTCTGGCGGTGCGGTACCCGCCAACCCGTATCACCGCCCAGGCCACACAGGCCGCTCACTCACTTTCGAATCCCTACGCCTCACCAGACGCCGCCAGCGCCATTCTGGCGCGTTCACTCACTCGCGCCCTCTGGATCTGAACCAGAAGTCAGCGCGCGACAGGACGCGACTGGCGAACGATACGCCCCCCTTCCTTACCCCCTTTACGCGCGCTTGCTCCCCCGCCTCGCCTGCGCACCAAACATGCGTCTTTTTGTGCACTTTGTGTAGACCGTCCAGGCCCCGCGGCTGCTGGCGCTGCGTGGCAAAAAAGACGTTTCAAAAATTGTGCAAATTTGTGCAAACTCGCGCACACCCCTTACGCTTTTAATCGAACAAAAACCTTCAGTTAAGATTCAAATGGGTAGTCTTTTGAAAGTTCTGGATAATTTTCAACTACCCACTTCTTAACTTCATTAGTTCCTTGGATATCTGCAGGTAGGTGCTCGTGGATCATCCATTCACAGACTCTTCGTGATCTTTGGGACAAAGGCCCGTTGTCTTTGCCTGTGAGTGAATTTAGAAAATACAAAATTTCATATTTTTCTTTTCTATTGAATCTTTTATTGTCAGAAGAAATGATTTTCGGGTCATCAAAAGCAGCCTCGGCAGTATCTACATACTCGTCTTTATAGAGAAGATCGTCGGCTGTAAGTTTTTCCATGTTAGGACCACGGTGTCGCATAAACGTCCAAGTTTGCTTGGGCAACAACCCCTGCCGATTGTCGTTAATTTCAGCAATGAGATGACGCCCTTTTGTACCATTAAACATGATAAACGACTGACTTAACTCATTTGCTGTAGCGTCGGAGACAAGATAAAAACAACCAGGCATATCATAACGCCAATTGGTGATTTTCTCTTCTTGACCGAGCCATGCTTTGATCTGTTCTCTAGTGCCGA
The DNA here is from genome assembly GCF_018204675.1 of Klebsiella sp. P1927. Lineage (NCBI taxonomy): Bacteria > Pseudomonadati > Pseudomonadota > Gammaproteobacteria > Enterobacterales > Enterobacteriaceae > Klebsiella > Klebsiella sp. P1927. Next base: position 3,178,659 of record NZ_CP073377.1, read on the forward strand.
CTTCTTCGGTATAATTGAAAATATATAGTTTTTTCACACAGACCCCTTATCAATCACTTTCTCTTCAACCGGGAAGTCGGGTTGGCTTTCAATCCTTCTAGAGTCAGGATTAGAAATCATTTCAAGGCTTCTAGCATCAACAGGAGTAAGCGAGCCTTTCTCTTCAATTAAATCAATAACCTGCTTTTTTAACTGATACCCTTCTGATTGCAATCTATCTGGGCTTTTTAAAGCAAAATAGGTATAAACAACAAGCGCAAAAGAAGGCGGAACAATAGCCAGAAAACTTATGACCCATGACGGCTCTCTTTCGGAATAAAAGATAAACGCCAAAGACGGCAGAGAAATCAAGCCGCAAATCCAAAGAATAGGGTTCATTACGTTCCTAACCGTAATCTTTTCGATGGAAGTTTGCGAGCGAGCACTCAATCGATCAAACATGATGACCTCATAACTCAAACGGTTACATAGAACCAATGCCGGTATTGTGTCTGCAATAATTCTTTTGTGCAACCAAGTTTGATGAACTGCCTAGACCTTAAAGAAATTCATCTATGGAACCTCTACGAAAGCAAAATGCTATTTTTGCCATCTAAACTATGAATGCAGTTGTTACTTCAGCGCACTCTTCCAACGCATGACAAGGCCATGCACCGCCATATATTCGGAAGTTAGTTTATCTTTTTCGCCTGCTCGCCATACCTTCACTTCATGTAGCCGGCCACTATCCACCGCTAGTAGGCCGCCACCGTGGCGGACGCGGGCGCCGTCGGCGATTGACCGCACGACGTCATCACTGACGAAAATCCGACAGTCACGGAGCTGCGCTCCGATGCTGGCTATCATCTCTTCGGAGATGCCGTGTTTTTGCGTCGCTTCTTTTTGCTGCGTCTGGCGCAATGCGGCCTCTGCTTTTTTCTTCTGATACTCCGCAACCGCCGTCGCGTAGTTATCTGCGCGCCGTTTCGCCTCGATCTGAAGCTGCTCGCGCCAGCGCCGATCAGCCTCTTCCGGCGTCAGGATCATATCTTTCGCGGCGGCAACTTTTGGCCCCCATGTCGGCGCGGTTTCGTCATCAATCGACGTGCGTAGGCCGCGCGCGGTACGCATGAAGGCTTGATCTGAGCTTTCCTGGGCGGATTTTCTTAGCCTGCTGGTAATCTCCTGCCTTTGCTGGCGTGAATATCGCCTCAAAACATCGATATTCAGCGGAAGTTCTGTCACTGAACTGTCGTCGGGCGCTGTTTTATCAGTTGACACCGCCGTTTCTGACGGTGATTTTTCGTCCGATTCGGCGCTCGCCGTACAGTTATTGACAGAACTCCGAGGGGCCGCTGCGCGGCCTTCTAAGGTCAAATTCTCGACCGGCGACGGATTACTCCTCGGCACAATCTTGTAATCGGTGGTGCGGGTGAAAATGACAGAATCACCGCCCGAATACGGGCAATAGATACCTGTGATTTTGGCGACCGTGTCACCATAATCATTTCCATCCTCGGTGTATTCGTAGTTGAGGCGAACGCGCAGGCAATCTCGCGGAACAAATGGGCCTCCCTGGGCGTTGGTGTATCCCGGCCAGTCCGGCGCATCAGCTGCCGCGCGGGCCGCTTCAAGTTCCGGATGCAATACCAGCTCACGGCTACCCAGCCGGCGCAGCTCGCGCCAGGTAGTAACGGGAGCGCCACCAATCTGCTGAAACTGGCGAATGCTCCAACGAGAAGCCCAAGCCCGAACGCGCTTTGCCATCTCCTTGACTGGCTGGCCGGACTCGTCGTCTAACTCGCCATCCATGCCGTAACCGTCGATATTCTTTGAGATGTATTTCGCGATGTATCCCGTCGCTGAGCCAAATTTTTCATCAATCGGCGTGACGGTAAAACGGTGCTCTTGAGCGCCTGGCTCGCCACCGTCTTCACGCAGCGCGTGTTTGCGGAAAATAGCTGTGGCGTACTCAGCCTCTTCTGGTCGCAGGAACAACAACAGGTGCCAGTGTGGGGTTCCATCATGATGCGGTTCGGCAACACGAAAACCAAAGGTGCGAATGCCTTCGCGCCCCCATTTGGCACGGACGCGCGACCATACTTTGCAGAGGTATTTCTGAGTTTTGCGCGGGCTGGCGTCGCGGTATTTATCGTTTCGCTTCCCGGATTGCACATGCGTTGAGTGATAACGCGACGGGGCAGTCAAGGTGTAGAACATGCCGACCAGGCCCATTTCGTTAGCCATATCTTCAAAACCGCGCATGCGTACCATCAGCTCATGGCGCGCGATCTTCGGGTTAGATACGCTACCCATGACCTTATCCAGCAAAGAACTACGCTCGCCGGTGTCCTGGTCTTCCAGCTCCATCGCATTAAGAAATTCAAGGTTTGCTTTCTTCTGAGCTATCCACTCCCTGAAGCAGGGATCAGAGCAATACGGCGATGCCACCTTGCTGACATAACCCGTTGCAATCATGAGGTGTTCGCGCCAGCGATCGTGGATACGGCGGATTTTACTCAGCCACCATTTTTCTTTCTGAAGGCGCGCAATAGCACGCAGTGCATCTTCGGCCTGAAGTGATTCATCGCAATATTTATCCCAGCCCGGGATCGCAATATTGAGCACCGTCGCTTTGCTGGCGATAAAGCCATATGCGTAAAGCGTGGAAAACTCAACATCAGCGGTTTTCTCATACTGAAAATCAAACTCGCGCATAAACTCGCTTTTCATCAGGTTGGCGAGCTTATAAGCCAGTCGTTTCAGGCGTTTTTTGTCCGCCCTGGGCAGCAGGTGAAAATCATCACGGAGAGGCGCAAGGAGCGCGGGGAGTTCGCTCTGCGGTAGGTATTGGGCGTTTACCGCGTCGACGCGTCGTAACACGTGCCGCTCAAACGTGCTGAACAGCCAGCGCACGGCCTCTTTTGGATCGTGACGCTCCAGCGATTCCAGGCGCAGAGAGAACCGCTTGCGGATAAACACCGGTAGAGTCTGAACCCGGCGGCGCAGGTAGTGGGCGCGTCCTTTGCGGTCGAATGCTTCACGCGCGGCACCTTCGCGCGGGCGCATGGGGGTACGATAAACGGTATCGACCAAATCCGCATAGGCGAGCGTCTTCCGCTCGCCTTTCGGGGTGAGATACTCAATAGCAGAATCTGCAACGCTATTGGGGTTAATAGCCTGCCGTTTGGCGTTCCAGCTCCATGCTAAAGCGGCGGAATCAGACATGATCCACCACTGCCATATAGGATTTTATGAACGCTGCCGCCGCTTCAATGTTGATAGCGTTTCCGTAGGTGCGCACTCTTCCCACTCTGGCGGGAACCCCATCAGCCAACGGGAATGATCCGGGTCTAACTGGCCTCCACCATCCATCCCGGCCGTGGAGCCAATCAGCATCTCTCCAGAAGCCGTTAACCGGGCCGGGCCGCATAACGCAGCTACATCCTGAAGCCGTTTCTGAATCTTTGTTCCATTGTCGCGATACGTCCGCATAGCCTCTTGCGGACATGGCGAGCGGTCGTTGCTCGTGGTCGGCGTAGGCCAGCCCGCAAGCTGCGCAGCCACATCGAGCCTGTCCGTCGATAGCTTCCCGTTGCGGATCCGCCCGCCCTGATAACCGCCTTTCCCGTCCGTTGCCGTCGGTGTGGGCCAACCCGCTAATAACGCCGCTGTCTGAAGGTTTACCCCCCCCTGTCGGTTGAAATTCCCCGCTCCCCTCCCATTGCTGGCAATCGGCGTCGGCCATCCAATAAGCACGGTCTCTCTGGTGCGGCGCGCCGACGCTCGCAGACGGAAACGCAGTCGCCCCGAAGGCATAGCCCAGGGCTTCCACGTCAGCTTGTACAAGGTCGATCCAGTCGTTCGCGTCAGCGCTGCCAGATTGCTCGCCAAAGACCACGACAGGGCGGCGCTGGCCGACAAGCCAATGTGCGGAGGGCCATAAGTGCCGCTCGTCAGCAAACCCAAGGCCTTTGCCTGCCGCGCTGAAAGGCTGGCATGGGCATGATGCTGTCCATGCCGGGCGACTATCTGGCCATCCTGCGCGACGCAGTGCGAGCGACCATCCGCCGATCCCTGCGAAGAAATGGCACTGATTGAATCCGATAAGGTCATTGGGGGTTACGTCCTCAATTGAGCGGGTGTCAACGACGCCCGGCGCAATATGGCCGGCGTCGATAAGGTTGCGCAGGTGCTGCGCCGCGTGGGGGTCTATTTCGTTGTAATAAGCAGCCACAGCGCCTCCCACACCACAGAGAAAACACGAAAGGCGAGATAGCCCATCGGGAGCCAAAACAGCAGCGAGCAGAGGGCGATACAGATAACTGTGCTTCGCCAGAACCGGCGGTAATTGGTTTCTTCGTTCATTTGCGGCACCTCAGATCGTCACCGTGTCGCCGGGCTTAACCTGGCGGGCTTCTTTTTCGCTATCGCGGATGATGATCGTGTTGCTGTAATCGCCGTAGCACAGCGCCTCCACCTCGACGACCCAGAAATGACGATATGGACGAACGTCCAGAACTCGCGTCACAACGGCATCAAGCGTGTTCATCAGATGACTCCTCGTTATCGAATCCGGCGGCCGTGTCAAACCCGATCCATATCGCCGCCGGCCGCAGATGTTCAGTAGCGCTCGTCAAAGCTCCACATGCGCCAGAGTTGCAACCCGCATCGCCGCGAAGAACGCCGATCACTTCACCGGCCATATCGCGGCTTTTGGCGCTGACAGAGCGGCGAACGCTGAAGGCATGGAGATTGAAAGCGGAGTAGATTTCGCGGGTTTCCGGGGTGTCGCTGTTGGATATCACCGCGCGGGTGCCGTGCTGGCGATGAGCATCGAGCAGGGTTGCAACCAGGTCGCGGTGATCGTCCAGGGTAAATGGCCTGCCGTAGGCGGTGAAGTTGGCGGTTTTGCTGGCCGGGATATAGGGGGGGTCGCAGTAAATAACGGCGTCATACGCCAGCTGCATAACGTCAGGAATGGTGTGGCGAAAATCGCCATCAATGAAAACGGCTTTTGTGTCGTTGGCCTTTTCGGCAAAGCGGCGCATCTCGTCAGTCGGAAAGTAAGGTGCGCCATATTTCCCGAACGGGACGTTATGATCACCCATCTGATTGACGCGATATATCCCGTTAAAGCAATGTCGGTTCAGATACAGAAACAAAGCGGCATAAAGTAAAGCAGTATCAGCCTTGCCCGTATCGCTCCACTGCATGGAGTTAAATAGCGCACGGCGCTTGTAATATTGCTCTTCGTTATTGCCACCCAGGAACATTCTGCGAGCGGTATCAATCAGTCGCTCGGTGTTGGAAGTCAGCACACGAAAGAAATTGATCAGCGCGCGATTGCTATCGCAGAGGATGTAACGGCGGTATTCCGTGTTCATAAACACGGTACCGCTGCCAACGAACGGCTCGATTAAACAATCGGCTTTCGGCAGTTGCATCAGCAGCTGCGGCATGACGCGGGTTTTGCCGCCAGCCCATTTGATAGGTGATTTAGTCATTGCGCGCCTCACAATGATTCGAGGTGCGGGGAGGTCAGGCGCTGCCAGATCTCGCAAACCTGCTCGGCCTGATAGATGGCGTCGGTTAAGGCGTTGTGTGCAACTGAGCGGCGCGGATGGGGGGCGTAACCGATAGCTCCGGCCACTGCAAGCAGCGAGCGGAAACAGCATTCATTCCAGTAAAGCCACGGCAGCATGGAAACGCCTTCGAGCGATGAGCGTTCAAATGCAGATTTGAGGATCGGGAAATCAAACGAACCGCCCTTGCACCACACCTTCAGATTCTTTTTCTTGGTTTCAGGGAATGCGCCTTCAATGAATTTGGCGAAATCCAGCATCACCTCAATTTCATGCGACTTCGCGCCTACCAGCTCGCTGATAGGTTCTTTATCCTGCCTGAGCCACCACATTACTGTGTCGGCGGAGATGTGCGCGCCGCGATCCTGCGAGGTTCGCGGATCAATGGTCTGATAGAACGAAGGGCCGATTTTTCCAGTTGACGGTTCGAAGAAGGTCGCGCCAATCGCGCAAATTACCGCATTCGGCTGGGTGCTGAGCGTTTCAATGTCGATCATTAAGTGGTTCATTGTTTGCTTTCCTCAGTGATGGTTAATTCGCGGGCATCGGCCCACTGTTCGATTGATGAATAAATCTCTTCCGGGGTGGCCCTTTCCTTTTTCAGCTGACCGATATAAATACGCAGCAGTCCCAGTAGGTGGGTGCGCTCACGTTTCCGCGCATTGGTGCTTATTTCCACAAACTCTGGATCGCTAATTCCGCCATCCAGTTTTATTGACGTGATCGACATGCGACCTCCTGAAAAAGGCAAAACGAAGCCCCGGCAAAATGATGCCGTTATTTTTAACGCTGGTTAATTAGTGGTTAGGGCGCGGTTTTCTTTTAACCTGTTTAAATAACCTTTCGTGCCAGTAATACAAAAAGTCGATAAACGTCATTCGCGCACGCTCATGATTACCGCGAATTGTTTTCTCCAGACCGTAAATAATTAAGTCTATCGACGGGCTGTCAGCGGTGACATTGACGCGAGCGCCGTTCTTCAGGTGAACGGTGAAGCCCTGCTCTGCGCTTTCCACCGCTTCGCGTATCAGCATTTCACGTTCCCACGATGTTTTCTCTTCGGTAAACATGGCGGACTCCAATGATTAATAGAGGCGTGGGCGCTTCATCTGCGCTGACACCGTGGCCGACTGTTTCAGCTGCTGAAGCATCTCTGGTGTAACTTCCACTGTTACCGCCAGCGGCTTAAAAAACATCACTGTCTTGCTTGCTGCTTCCGGTTGCTCAGCATCCATAGATGACAGGTCGTATGGCTTCGGGATATCGCCATTAGTGATCAAAATGATGATGTTACGCAGCTCTTCCAGCGTAGCCTCATCGTTCTCGCCCTGGAGCATCGCGAAGTGATAAAGGTGGGATACGCCGTGGCGTAAAAGTTGATGGGAATAATCATGGTTCCATTCCAGAAACTCCTTGTTGAAATGGAAGCATTGCAGCAGCGAATTAATTTTGTCTGCGTATTCTCTTTTCATTTTCTGCCTCGGCTAATTAATGAATAGTGAAGCGGTTGTTATTAATAATGCGACCTATCGTTTTGCGTGCTTCAGATAACGCAAAATCAATTCCGAAAGAATCACCATCTTTCATAATTTGATAGCGCTTCTTCCCTACCCTGCGCGGTAATACGCGGATGGTGAAGCCGCAACAGATTCCAGCATGCTTATTAATCCATGTAACTTTCGGCAAGTTATCAAGTGGCGTGCTGCAAATGCTCCCCGAGTGCTTGCCATGCTGTGAGTAGCGTTTATTCATTACCGATCGTCCTTAAGAAATAAACACGTCGATAAGTTTTAGGGTTACCGCGAATGCAATCGCAATAATGCATGCGATGCTAATTCCTATGACGCCCATTGCTATTCTTTCTTTCAAATAACGATTCATGCTGCCGCCCCGCCACCAAACATGTTTACGCCCATATCATTCGCCAGCTTATTGGCTTTCTTGATCCAACCTGCTCGCCAGTCCTGTCGCTCAGGGGGGAGTTTTGACGTAGCTTCATGAACCATCTCAAGCCATTCGTTCCACAGAATCAGGAGGCGGCGAGTACTGCCATCAGGGCCAAGTACTTCGCGCTCAGTGACCATAGGTAAAAGGCGGCGATCCATCATGTGACGAACGGCTGACTCCGTTTTGCCGGTTCGACGAGAAAACTCATCAGCGGTGATCGGATCTGGAATCTTAAACAGCGCGCTCAAAACTGCATCTTTCATGTGATAATCTCCATGTTTGGGGTATTACTGCTTTTTTTACCCCGGAAACGGCATCTGAATTTGAATTTTGTATCATACATTTGGAAAACGCAATATGAATTTGCCAATTAGTGAACGCCTCAAGCTCATGAGGGAAAGCGAGCGCATTACCAGCCGCAACGAAGCTGCTGAAATTATTGGAATTCCTCACAATGCGCTTTGGCGTTATGAGACTGGGGAATCAATACCAAAAGGCGACGTAATGATGAAAATTTTAAATACCCCGAGATTTGAAAAGTATGCCCTGTGGTTCATGACCGGAAAGATCGCCCCTGAATCCGGTCAGATCGCGCCGGCTCTCGCACACTTTGGGCAAGACGAAACAACGTCTCAGCCCTCAGACCAGAAAATTGGCTGAGCATCTTTCTTGCTTATCTCTATGAAAATCATCGCGTAACTATCTGTTACGTGACACAAGATCACGTGTTTACCAGAGGTGACAGCTATGACCGTTAAGCTGCTCGATGGTGGACGCTATAAAGTGGATATTAGACCGCGTGGAGCGACAGGACGTCGTATACAGCGGATTTTTAAAAAGAAAGCTGATGCTGTTGCTTTTGAAAAATATGTCATCAGCAATATGCATGACAAAGACTGGCTGGATAAACCAACCGATCACAGGCGGCTAAGTGAGCTGCTTGATAGATGGTGGGAGCTGCACGGCCGAAGCCATAAGTACGGTGAGAAGCGCCAGCGCGAACTTAAGCGGGTAATTAGTGATATGGGCAACCCTCGTCTTTCAAAAATCAATAAGGGGTTTATTGCTGAGTACAGAAGCATGCGCCTTTATGAAGGGGTTAAGGCTTCCACTGTTAACCGCGACTTGAGCACGTTACGTGGCCTATTCCGTGTATTGACTGAAGCGGAAGATCTCCACGCAGAAAACCCACTAAAAGGTATCACAGATCTCAAGCAGGAAAGGCCCGAAATGTCCTATCTGAGCACTGAAGAGATCGAAAGGCTGCTTTCAGCTTTAAGTAGTGACGCCCGGCGCCTCACTGTTTTGTGCTTAAGCACTGGCGGCCGCTGGGGGGAATCGCTGAATATGCTGGCTCAGAATATGATGCATGGAAAAGTGACGTTTACCAAAACCAAAAACGGGAAGGCGCGCACCGTCCCCATTTCTGATGAGGTCATGAAATACGTCAAAACCAAAACCACCGGCAGACTCTTCGACGTTGACTATGTCGAATATCGCAAGGTACTAAGGGAGGTAAAGCCAGATCTACCTAAGGGCCAGGCTACGCATGTTTTGCGTCATACCTTTGCTGCGCACTTCATGATTAATGGGGGGAATATCTTGACGTTAAATAAAATATTGGGACATTCGAAAATTGAGCAGACTATGACTTATGCGCATTTTTCACCCGACCACCTTAGCGACGCAATTCACCTGAATCCGCTTAGTGATGGCATCCACATTCCATCCACTAAAATGGTGAATAGCGGTTAACGCTGACACCCCAGCAAGCAACTAACCCCATGATTTATTATGAATTACCAAGTAGATCATGGGGACAACAACCCGGAGTGCTCCGGGTTTTTTTCGTTATTTCGCCGCCTCGTTGATCACCTTTTTAAAGGTCTCCAGCGGGCAGAATCCCTGGTCATCAACCGGACAGCCGTTAAGCGCCAGAGTGATCCGCTGCGGCGGGGCCTGCAGGGTTAACGCGTCGGCGTTACGCAGTTGCTCGGTACTTTGATAGACATACTCAATCTTCATCAGATCGCGATTGCCGGCGCTGTCATGCCAGCGCTGAAACAGCAGTTTGCCGCCGATAGGAGTGCGCTCATACTGGCCGGGCAGTTGATAGGGCTTAAAGTCCAGGGCGGTGAGCAGCGAAGCGATATTCGAGTCGTGTCCCACCAGCAGCGTGACTTTCGCCTTGCTGGCTCCCTCGCCCACCAGCGCGTTATCGATATATTTAACCAGCGGTTTGGCGACGTTTTGCGCCACCGCCACCGAGGTAAACAGACTATCCTGATAGCCATTTTTCAGCTTCGACAGCACTTGCCACTGCTTATCGCTGGCGATCTCCCCCCACGCCACCTGATCTTTCGGGAAGCCTTCATAATATTGCAGGGTGAAGGCGTCTACCAGCGAGTTGCCCACCTTCAACGGTCCGGACACTCCCGGCTCCTGCTGATAACCGGCGCTAAAGGTATCTTTACCCTCGCTCAGGGAACAGACCTTCTTCTCTTTGCAGGAGGGTGAGTTGCGGTAATCGATCATCGTCTCCAGCAGCTTGTAGCTCTCGGTCAACTGCATTCCCTGGCGCTCTTTTTCCATCGCCTGCAGCGCTTTCTCGCGAAACGCCGGGGAGTCGTCGGTAATAACCGGGTTGAAGGTCGGGTCCATGGTGCCCATCTGAGGCTGGTGATGCACCGGGATGCCGCAGCCCGGGAACGCGCCGGTGATAAAGAACTGCGCGGTGGCGACGGTGCGCTGCAGGCTGTTAGCGTAGGCATAAACCGCGTTTTCCGGCGGGCACTCGCCGCTGGTCACCAGCTTCTGCTGCGCCAGCCATTCGCGCATATAGTGGCCCATATACACCTCCAGCACACCGCCTTTGGTGGTCAGCTGGCCGCCCGGCACATCCCACTGCGGCCAGGCCTTGGCGGTGGACTGCTCCAGCACGCTGCCGTTATTGGCCAACGGCGCACGCAGGTTGTGACGACTCATGATCAGCACCTGCTGCAGCTGATCCCCCTCCGGGGCGGCCGTGTCCTGCGCCTGAGCGCCAGCGGATAACATCACCGCGCCGGCAACGGCGGCGGCAAGTAGACGTTTTTTCATCCCTTCATCCTTAGTCATTTATTATCATCGCGTTAATTGTGCCGGATTTATGACATTTTTCCTGGTAATCGCTCGCAAACTTAGACCGTAGCCGAAAATTTCCCCTGCCAGGCAAAGAGTTTTATAATGAAACAATTAACCTGGAGGCTTTCGTGAAACGTACCCGTCTGGAAAACAGCTGTTGCCCTATCGCCCGCTCCCTCGACGTTATCGGCGACTGGTGGTCGCTGCTGATCGTCCGCGATGCTCTGCGCGGGGTGCGCCGTTTTAGCGAATTCCAGAAAAACCTCGGTATCGCCAAAAACATGCTCGCCGGGCGGCTGAAAATGCTGGTGGATGAAGGCATCCTGCGCCTGCAGCCGGCCTCCGACGGCAGCGCCTGGCAGGAGTATGTCCTGACCGATAAGGGCCGTGCCCTGCAGACGGTGCTGGTCGCCCTCTCCCAGTGGGCAGACGACTATCTGTTCGATCCTGACGAACCGGCGACCCGGCTCATTGACCGCCAGCAGCGCCAGCCCCTGCGTAAGCTGGTCCTGCAGGCGGCAGATGGCCGTGAGCTGGCCCCGGCGGACATCACCATCGCTATCCCGCTGAACAACTAAACGCTGCCCGCGACAAGCAAAAATGAAAAAGTCCTGGCAAAATGGTTGCATTATTAAACCTAATATCTCATGCTGAATTTGGTTTAATAATGCAACCTTTTACGAGGCATTTCTCATGACCCAACCATCGCACACAGCTTTTATCACCGGCGCGTCCTCAGGTATCGGCGCGATCTATGCCGAACGACTCGCCGCCCGCGGCTACAACCTGATCCTCGCCGCCCGTCGTGAAGACCGTCTGCAGGCGCTCGCCGACCAGCTGCAGGCGCGCTACGCCATCCAGGCAAGCATCCTCAAAGCCGATCTTAGCGAAGAGCACGGGATTGCCGCCGTAGAGCAGCGTCTGCAGCAGGATCCCGCCATCGACCTGTTCATTAACAACGCCGGCACCGCGAAATTGGCGGGTTTTCTCGCCAGTACGCCACGCGAGCACCAGGCGATTCATACGCTCAACACCACCGCGCTGCTGCGTCTGAGCTATGCCGCGCTGGCCGCTTTCACCCCACGACGCCGGGGGACGCTGATCAATATTGCCTCTATCCTCGCGCTGCATACGCTGCCGGGCAGCGCAGTCTACAGCGCCAGCAAAGCCTGGGTGTTGAGCTTCACCCGCGGCCTGCAGGAGGAGTTTGCCGACAGCGGCGTGCGTATTCAGGCGGTATTGCCGGCGGCGACCGCTACCGATCTGTGGCCGACCTCCGGCGTGGCGCTGGACGCTCTGCCCAGCGGCACGGTAATGACCACCGAGGATCTGGTTGACGCCGCTCTCAGGGGGCTGGAGATGGGGGAACAGGTCACCTTACCACCGGTTCATGACCTGGGACTGTGGGAGACTTTTGAGCAGTCCAGACTGGCGCTGTTTACCAGTGCGCGAACCGGACAGCCTGCGCCGCGGTATCGATAAGCGGCACCGTGCGGCGGGCGCTACTCCGGTAGCGGAACCGCCGTCAGGGTACAGATCGCCTCGTGCTCGCCGCCGCGGCGATCGGTAATCACCACCTTATCGCCCGCCTTTTTGCCTTCACACGGCTTGAGGACCTGCTCCACGATCCGCTCGCGGCTCGCCTGACGTTCACTTTCAGCCTGACTGGCGAAGGCAGACAGCGCCAACGCTACGCCCAGCAGGCTGAGGGTTTTCTTATACATGACTGACTCTCAGATCGTTCTTATTCGCGGTCAGCGTAACTCGCTATAGGCCGCACTTCTGTAAAATCACTTAACGGAGTGTTACGCCATTTCAGGTGAAACCCAGGCGGTCACATCCCTGCGGGAAATATTTTATCACAACCCCGCCGCCGGATATTCTCGCGATGAGGCGTCATCTTTCAGACATATCCCGATGTTATCTTCACACAGAGCCCTGTATCTTTTTCCCTTTCCAAACAGAATATTAGGTTGGTCTATGTCGGGTCTTATTCTCTTTATCGTCGCGGTGGCGCTGCTGGGCGTCGCCATCTACAGCCTGGTGTCGTACCTCAAAGAGCGGCGCGCCAGTCAGTTACCTGTCCATAAAAAGAAGAAATAATACCTTCCGTTCCCCACCGTTTTCTGCTGATTTCTTTACCGTCCTGTACTGTCCCTTACCGAAGCCAACACGAAGGCAGGCCTGCGGGCCTGCCTTCGTTCAGTTTATGCCTCAGAACCTATGACTCCCAGGCCTGCTCCGCTTTAGCGGCATCAAACTGCGGCGGCGGTTTGCGGAAGCGTCGGGTCAGATAAGTCAGGTACAGCAGACCAAGCGCCGCCCACACCAGGCCGAGCGTCAGGGAGGTGGCCTCGAGATTGATCCACAATACCCCGACCGTCAACGCCCCGACCATCGGCAGCAGCAGATAATGCAGTCGATCCTTCCAGGTTTTGTTGTACCCCTTGCGCCGCCAGAAGTGGTTGAACACCGACAGGTTAACGAAGGTGAAGGCCACCAGCGCGCCGAAATTAATCAACGCGGTGGCGGTCACCAGGTCGAAGAACAGCGCCGACAGTGCAACGATGCCCACCATAATCACGTTCAGCGCCGGGGTACGCCATTTCGGATGCACATAGCCAAAAATGCGCTCCGGGAAGACGTTGTCGCGGCCCATCACGTACAGCAGACGGGAGACGCTGGCATGGGAGGCCAGGCCGGACGCCAGGGTGTTAACAAAGGTGGTGCACAGGAAAATCGACTGGAACAGCTTGCCGCCCACGTACAGCGCAATCTCCGGCAGCGCGGCATCGGGGTCTTTAAAGCGATGAATATCCGGGAAGAACAGCTGCATAAAGAACGACGCGACGATAAAGATAATGCCGCCGTACATCGCGGTGAGAAAAATTGCCTTCGGGATCACTCGCGCGGCGTCAGGGGTCTCTTCCGACAGGGTGGTCACCGCGTCGAAGCCGAGAAACGAGAAGCAGACAATGGTCGCGCCGGTAATAATCGGGATCAGATGCGCATTCTGGCTGATAAACGGCTGCAGCGACCAGACGGTACCCACCCCCTCGCCTTTATGCAGCCCCTGCACCACCAGAATGACAAACACCACCATGATCGAAATCTGCACCAGCACGAACAGGGTATTGAAGTTGGCCACCAGGTTAACGCTTTTCAGGTTCGCGGCGGTCAGAATAGAGACAAAGGTCACTACCCACACCCACGGCGGCACTTCGGGGAACAAGGCCGAGAGATAGATCTTCGCCAGCAGGACGTTGATCATCGGCAGAAACAGATAATCCAGCAGCGACGACCAACCGACCATAAAGCCGACGTGCGGACTGATGGATTTTTGCGCGTAGGTATAGGCGGAACCGGCCTCCGGAAACTGACGCACCAGTTTGCCGTAGCTGATGGCGGTGAACAGCACGCCAGCCAGCGCCAGCAGATAAGACGCCGGAACGTGGCCATTGCTGATGCCCGAGACGATGCCGAAGGTATCAAACACCGTCATTGGCGTCAGATAGGCCAGCCCCATCATCACCACTTGCCAGAGTTTGAGGGATTTACGCAGACGCGGTCTGCCCGCCTGAGCGGCGTTATGTGCCGGAGGATTAATAGCCATCGCCCATACCCCTCTTGCTGTTAACAGTTTGCGGGCCCAACGTCCGCGTGACAAACCTGCTTAGCAAAGGGGTAAGGCATAGATAAAAGGGTAAGACGGACCGGTAAGCGGTAGCTGGCTGGCATCCAATGCGGCCTGAGCGGCCTCCCTCTCCCTGCGGATATTTGAACATCTGCATCATCTCATTTCCTCGTCACACACTGTGTCGTTAACTGAAGCCCCGTTGCCGCCTGCGCTCCTTAACGCGACATCCGGGAAATGGCTGGGCTCCCAGCAAAAACGTCGGCCAGGCTCCGCTCAGGCCGTATGATGCTACTGATTACCAAACTTATGGGCCCCTCGCGGGGCGACCATCAGGCGTTTTTCAACATCCACTCAATTTCGGTTTCTGTGATAAGACGCTCAAACTGCAGTAATTCATCATGCTTACAGGCATGGAAAACATGGCAGAAACGCTCGCCGAGGCGCTCACGCAAGTGATCGTTCTGCATAAACTCCCACAGCGCATCGCTCTGGCGGATCGGGAACGGCAGGCCCTCTTGTTCCAGACCGTTACCTTCCACCTCTTCCTGTAAAGGCAGCTGGGGGTTATCCAGCCCGTGCAGAATGCCGGCAAAAATCGCCGCCATCACCAGATACGGGTTGGCGTCCGCCCCCGCGACGCGATACTCCACGCGGTGGTTCTGCCGCTCGCCGCACGGAATACGCAGCGCGACGGTGCGGTTGTTATGCCCCCACGAAGCCTGCGTCGGGACGTACATCCCCGGCTGGAAGCGGCGATACGAGTTCACGTTCGGCGCCAGCAGCGCCATCGAGGCCGGCATCAGATCGATCATCCCGGCCAGCGCGCGTTTGAGCAGCGCAGAGTCTTCCCCATCGCCGTCCACCAGCACGTTTTCCCCTTTATTGTTCAGCATGCTGATGTGGATATGCATCCCACTGCCGGCATGCTCTTCATAAGGCTTCGCCATAAAAGTGGCGTGCATCTTATGCTTCTCCGCCATCAAACGCACGAGACGTTTTAACGCCAGCGCATCATCGCAGGCGTCCAGCACGTTATCGGTATGGTGAAGGTTGATTTCAAACTGGCCCGGCGAGGCTTCCGCCACCGCGCCATCGGCGGGGATCAGCTGCAGTTTGGCCAGCTCGTCGATGTCGTTGAGCACGTCAGCGAAGTGGTTAAGGTTATCGACCGAATAGACCTGGCTTTGGGTGTTGCGATCGTCGGTGCCCGGCGCACACGGCGGCTGCAGGTAGCCTTCGGCATCGCGTTTGCGGTCCAGTAAATAGAACTCCAGCTCTACCGCTACCACGGGGAACAGCCCGCGCTGGCGCAACTGCTGCCAGAGGCGGTTGAGTACGTTCCGCGGCTCAACGTCAAAGGGAGCGCCATCTTCATCAACCATGGTTAGCTGTACCTGGGCTATCGATTGTGGGTCAGCCGCCGAAGGGGTTAAGGTGCCGGGTACCGGGATGCAGCTGCGATCCGGCTCGCCCATCTCCTGGCCCAGACCGGCCTCTTCCACCACATTGCCGAGAATATCCATCGCAAACACCGAGGCCGGGAAATAACAGCCTTTCTCCAGTTTGCTCAGGCCGGCAACCGGGATGCGCTTGCCGCGGAAGCAGCCGTTCAGGTCAGTGAGGAGGACATCGACATACTGGGTATCAGGGTAGGTTTCGAGGTAGCGCTTCACTTCTTTCGCGAACGCGCTAACCCGTCTCTCTTCCGTTTGCTGAACAAAATTCTCAACTTCTACGATATTGGTTTCCATGATTCACCGCCGTTGGTTGGGTTTCGGTCCTGCACTCAGACCGTTAAATATAATGTCCACCCCATCGACTGTGTATGCAAATAAATTGTTTGTCAAATGTTAAATTAAGTTTGCAAAGGGCTATTTCCACTGCTAGATTGAGAAAATATTGAACGATATGGCCGTTAAACCCGCTATAGCGGTCATAATTTAGTCCACTTTGTGAGGGCGATCATGGAAAATATAATGTACAAGCCAGTTATTGGCGTCGTGATGTGTAGAAACAGGCTTAAGGGTCACCAGACCCAGACCTTGCAAGAAAAGTACCTGAATGCAATTGTTAACGCCGGCGGACTGCCGATTGCCCTGCCGCATGCGCTGGCGGAGCCGGAGCTACTGAACGTGGTCGTTGATAAACTGGACGGGATCTACCTGCCAGGCAGCCCCAGCAACGTGCAGCCGCACCTTTATGGTGAAAACGGCGATGAGCCTGACGCCGACCCCGGGCGTGATCTTCTGAGCATGGCGCTGATTAACGCCGCGCTCGAAAGGCGCATCCCCATTTTCGCCATCTGTCGTGGACTGCAGGAACTGGTTGTCGCCACCGGCGGGACTCTGTATCGTCGTCTGTTCGAGCAGCCTGAGCTCCTTGAACATCGCGAAGATCCTGAACTGCCCGTCGAGCAGCAGTATGCGCCGTCCCATCAGGTTGAGGTTCAGGAAGGAGGATTGCTGTCGCAATTGATACCGGGCTGCAACACGTTTTGGGTAAACTCGCTACATGGGCAAGGGGCAAAAACCCTCAGTCCGCAGCTGCGAGTGGAGGCGCGAGCGCCGGATGGACTGGTGGAAGCGGTCAGCGTGAACGATCATCCTTTCGCGCTGGGCGTACAGTGGCATCCAGAATGGAACAGTAGCGAATACGCCCTGTCGCGTATGTTGTTTGATGGTTTTATCACCGCCTGTCAGGGCCATCATGCTGAAAAGCGGCGGCGCTGACCACTACCGTTAAGGAAATGCAAATATGAGCGATGACGGACTGGCGCCAGGGAAACGTCTGTCAGAGATCCGCCAACAGCTGGGTCTCTCACAGCGTCGTGCCGCCGAACTGTCTGGGTTAACACATAGTGCCATCAGCACCATAGAGCAGGATAAAGTCAGTCCTGCCATCAGTACGCTGCAAAAGCTGCTGAAAGTCTATGGGCTGTCGCTCTCGGAATTCTTTTCTGAACCCGAAAAGCCGGACGAACCCCAGGTGGTCATTAATCAGGATGACCTGATTGAGATGGGAAGTCAGGGCGTTTCCATGAAGCTGGTTCATAACGGAAATCCGAACCGTACGCTGGCGATGATTTTTGAAACTTACCAGCCTGGAACCACGACCGGGGAGAGGATTAAGCATCAGGGTGAGGAGATAGGCACCATACTGGAAGGTGAGATCGTGCTGACCATTAACGGTCAGTCGTACCACCTGGTGGCTGGACAGAGCTATGCCATTAATACCGGCATTCCGCACAGCTTCAGCAACACCTCGGCAGGCATCTGCCGCATCATCAGTGCCCACACCCCCACCACATTCTGATTATTTCGCCTGAACGAAGTTCAGGCTTACTTCAGGCCTGTCGCGACGGAAAATCTATTTTCGTCGCGGCGAAGAACTCGTAGTAATAACGTCTGCGCCGTACGGAATATTATTTCCTGTTGGCCCTGAAATAATTAACGCCAGTGAATGGCGACTCGCTCCTGAATAATTCGGGTTGCAAACAACCCGTCAAAAATCAGGAGAATAAAACGGTATTCAACTCCGGGGATACGCTATGCCCTGCGCCCGGCGCAGTGCCCCCGTGCAGCCTGAAAACGCCGCACTGATTAATTTGCCGATAATGTTTTTAAGGAGTCATGATGAATTTTCAGCACCTGGCTTACTGGCAGGAAAAAGCGAAAAACCTGGCCATTGAAACGCGCTTATTTATTAACGGCGAATATTGCGCCGCGGCCGATAATACCACCTTTGAGACTATCGACCCCGCCGCGCAGCAGACATTAGCCCAGGTCGCCCGCGGTAAAAAAGCCGACGTCGAACGGGCGGTGAAAGCCGCGCGCCAGGCTTTTGATAACGGCGACTGGTCGCAGGCCTCCCCCGCACAGCGTAAAGCGATCCTCACTCGCTTTGCTAATCTGATGGAGGCCCATCGTGAAGAGCTGGCGCTGCTGGAAACGCTGGATACCGGCAAGCCGATTCGCCACAGCCTGCGCGACGATATTCCCGGCGCCGCCCGCGCCATTCGCTGGTATGCCGAAGCGCTGGATAAAGTCTATGGCGAAGTGGCCCCCACCGGCAGCAACGAGCTGGCGATGATCGTTCGCGAACCAATTGGCGTGATCGCCGCGGTGGTGCCGTGGAACTTCCCGCTGCTGCTGGCCTGCTGGAAACTCGGCCCGGCGCTGGCGGCAGGCAATAGCGTAATCCTCAAACCCTCGGAAAAATCGCCGCTTACCGCCCTGCGTCTGGCCGGGCTGGCGAAAGAGGCCGGCCTGCCGGACGGCGTGTTGAACGTGGTCAGCGGCTTTGGCCACGAGGCCGGGCAGGCGCTGGCCCTGCATCCTGATGTTGAAGTCATCACCTTCACCGGCTCCACCCGCACCGGCAAGCAGCTGCTGAAAGACGCCGGCGACAGCAATATGAAGCGCGTGTGGCTGGAAGCGGGCGGCAAGAGCGCCAACATTGTCTTCGCCGATTGCCCGGATCTGCAACAAGCGGTTCGCGCCACCGCCGGCGGCATCTTCTACAACCAGGGACAGGTGTGCATCGCCGGGACCCGTCTGCTGCTCGAGGAGAGCATCGCTGACGAGTTCCTGGCGCGGCTGAAAGCTGAGGCGCAACACTGGCAGCCGGGCAACCCGCTCGATCCGGACACCACCATGGGCATGCTGATTGACAATACCCATGCCGACAACGTGCATAGCTTTATTCGCGGCGGCGAAAGCCAAAGCACCCTGTTCCTCGACGGACGGAAAAACCCGTGGCCTGCCGCCGTTGGCCCGACCATTTTCGTTGACGTCGACCCGGCATCAACCCTCAGCCGGGAAGAGATCTTCGGCCCGGTGCTGGTGGTGACCCGCTTCAAAAGCGAAGAAGAGGCGCTAAAGCTCGCCAATGACAGCGACTACGGCTTGGGCGCCGCGGTGTGGACCCGCGATCTCTCCCGCGCCCACCGCATGAGCCGCCGCCTGAAGGCCGGCTCGGTCTTCGTCAACAACTATAACGATGGTGATATGACCGTTCCGTTCGGCGGCTACAAGCAGAGCGGCAACGGGCGCGATAAATCGCTGCACGCGCTGGAAAAATTCACCGAACTGAAAACCATCTGGATTGCCCTGGAGTCTTGATCATGACTGAACATACCACTAGCTACTATGCCGCCAGCGCCAACAAGTATGAACCGTTCCCGACGCTGGAGGGATCCATCAACTGTGACGTCTGCGTCGTCGGCGGCGGCTACACCGGCCTCTCGTCTGCCCTGCATCTGGCCGAAATGGGCTACGACGTGGTGGTGCTGGAAGGGGCGCGCATCGGCTTCGGCGCCAGCGGCCGCAACGGCGGTCAGCTGGTCAACTCCTATAGCCGCGATATCGACGTCATTGAAAAGAACTACGGCCCGGATGCGGCAAAAATGCTCGGCAGCATGATGTTCGAAGGCGGCGATATCATCCGCGAACGCATCCAGCGGTATCAGATCCAGTGCGATTACCGCCCGGGCGGCCTGTTCGTGGCGATGAACCATAAACAGCTGGAAACCCTGGAAGAGCAGAAAGCCAACTGGGAGCGCTACGGCAACACCCAGCTGGAGCTGCTGGACAGAGAGGCCATTCGTCGCGAAGTGGACAGCGACCGCTACGTCGGCGCCCTGCTCGACCACAGCGGCGGCCATATTCACCCGCTGAACCTTGCCATCGGCGAAGCGGATGCCATTCGCCTGAACGGCGGCCGGGTGTATGAGCAGTCGCCGGTCACCCGCATCCAGCACACCAGCCCGGCGGTGGTCAGCACCGCGCGCGGCCAGGTCACCGCGCGCTACGTGATCGTCGCCGGCAACGCCTATCTCGGCGATAAACTGGAGCCGGAGCTGGCGAAACGCAGCATGCCGTGCGGCACCCAGGTGGTCACTACCGCTCCGCTGTCGGAAGAGGTCGCCCGCTCGCTGATCCCGAAAAACTACTGTGTGGAAGACTGTAACTACCTGCTGGACTACTACCGTCTGACCGGCGACAACCGTCTGCTGTACGGCGGCGGCGTGGTCTACGGCGCGCGCGATCCGGACGACATGGAGCGGCTGATTATGCCGAAACTGCTGAAAACCTTCCCGCAGCTGCAGGGGGTGAAGATTGACTACCGCTGGACGGGCAACTTCCTGCTAACCCTGTCGCGGATGCCGCAGTTCGGGCGTCTCGATAACAATATTTACTACATGCAGGGCTACAGCGGCCACGGCGTGACCTGTACCCACCTTGCCGGACGCTTGATTTCAGAGCTGCTGCGCGGCGACGCCGAGCGTTTCGACGCCTTCGCCAAACTGCCGCACTACCCGTTCCCGGGCGGCCGCAGCCTGCGCATTCCTTTTACCGCCATGGGCGCCGCCTACTACAGCCTGCGCGACCGCCTTGGGGTTTAATCGCCTCTGCCGACGGCGCTGGCCGTCGGCTCATGCTGCGGATAGTGCAGCTGAAAGTAGTGGCGCAGAAACTCCACGGTGGTGCGGATTTTGGCCGACGTCGCCAGCCGGGAGACGTAAACCGCCCAGACGTTGGCCGGCTGCCAGTAGTCCGGCAGCACCTGCACCAGATGTCCGCTGGCGATATTCTCCCGGACGTCCCACCACGAACGGAGCGCAATCCCCTGCCCGTCCAGACACCACTGATGCACAATTTCACCATGGTTGGAGGAGAGCGGCCCGGTTACCTTGATGGCGTGCTGGCCCTCTTTGCTATGCAATTGCCAGACGCCGAACGGATGATCGCGCTCTTTAATCACCAGGCAGGGTAACGCGGCCAGATCGCTCAGCTGTTTCGGCGGCGCATGGCGGGCAAGGAACTGCGGCGAGGCGCAGAGTACGCGGTGATTGGCCGCCAGCTGGCGGGCAATCAGATTCGGTGCGATATCGTCGCCGACGCGAATATCGAGATCCACCCCTTCATTGACTAAATCCACCAGCCGGTCCTGGACATCGAAACGCAGCTCCAGCTGCGGGTACTGGAGAGCCAGCGCCGACAGCGCCGGGGCGACAACCCGACGGCCAAAGCCGAAGCTACTGATAATACGCAGCGTTCCCTGCGGCACCTGGCGCACGTCGGAAAGCTCATCCATCATCTCATCGACATCCTGCAAAATGCGCTGCGCCCATTCATAGATCCGCTCCCCCTCTTCGGTAATGGTGACCCGACGGGTGGTCCGGTGCAGCAACATCACATTCAGGGTTTGCTCCAGCAGCGAAACCCGCTTGCTGACGAACGCCGGCGATACGCCAAGCTCCTCGGCGGCGGCGGCGAACCCGGCCCGGCGAGCGACCAGCATAAAGACGCGTAAATCATTTAGCAGCGGCAGATTATTCATGATCTGTGTTTTATGTTTCACCAGTTAGCGTGATTAATTATGAACCAGTCAATTATAGGATAGGCAGGTGGTCAAACATCATCGTTAAAAAGTGAGAACCGGAATGAAAAAAACCTGTCGTATTGCCGCCATCCCGGGTGACGGAATTGGCAAAGAAGTTCTGCCTGAAGGGATTCGCGTGCTGCAAGCCGCCGCACAGCGTTGGGATCTGTCGCTGAGCTTCGAGCAGATGGAGTGGGCAAGCTGCGAATATTACGCCCATTATGGCAAGATGATGCCGGACGACTGGCGCGAGCAGCTGCAGGGCTTCGATGCTATCTACTTCGGCGCCGTCGGCTGGCCGGATACCGTTCCCGACCACATTTCGCTGTGGGGGTCGCTGCTGAAGTTCCGCCGCGAGTTCGATCAATACGTCAACCTGCGCCCGGTGCGCCTGTTCCCCGGCGTCCCCTGCCCGCTGGCGGGTAAAAAGGCCGGCGATATTGATTTTTACGTGGTGCGCGAAAATACCGAAGGCGAATATTCCGCCCTTGGCGGCCGCGCCAATGAAGGCACCGAGCATGAAGTGGTGATTCAGGAGTCGGTCTTTACCCGCCGCGGCGTGGACCGGATCCTGCGCTACGCCTTCGAACTGGCGAAAAGCCGCCCACGCAAAACGCTGACCTCCGCAACCAAATCCAACGGTCTGGCGATCAGCATGCCCTACTGGGATGAGCGGGTGGAAGAGATGGCCAAAAACTATCCCGAAATTCGCTGGGACAAGCAGCATATCGATATCCTGTGTGCCCGCTTCGTGCTGCAGCCGGAGCGTTTTGACGTGGTGGTCGGCTCCAACCTGTTCGGCGATATTCTCTCCGATCTCGGCCCGGCCTGTACCGGCACTATCGGCATTGCGCCGTCGGCCAATCTCAATCCGGAGCGCAATTTCCCGTCGCTGTTCGAACCGGTTCACGGGTCGGCGCCGGATATTTACGGTAAAAATATCGCCAACCCGATCGCCACCGTTTGGGCCGGGGCGATGATGCTCGATTTCCTCGGCAACGGCGATGAGCGCTACCACACCGCTCACGATGGCATTCTGGCGGCGATTGAGCAGACGATCGCCTGCGGACCGAAAACTCCGGACATGAAAGGCAGTGCCTCAACGCAGCAGGTTAGCGAGGCTATCTGCAAGGCCATTTTGGCGTAATTACCCCGCCGCTCCCCGGTGGCGCTGCGCTTACCGGGGCTACAATCGCACGATAATGTAGTGTGTAGGCCGGGTAAGGCACAGCCGCCACCCGGCAAAAAAAACGGCACAGCAAGTAGCCCGGGTAAGGCGCAGCCGCTACCCGGCAAAAAACGGCACAGCAAGTAGCCCGGGTAAGGCGCAGCCGCTACCCGGGAAAACCCGCGCGCCTGGTCCGCCAACGCCCCTCTCTTTTCGCTATGCAGAATCCCCCACGATTGACAAGTGAACCGCATCACAGCGGTGAACTTTATTAATTCCTGAAAGGACAGAACCTGCGCCAATTCACCTTTTATTATTTCCGTTTCGTGTTTTATTGCTTCACGAAACGGCCAATTGTTTAATTCATGTAACGAAGAAATAATCCAATTGTTAATAGCATCTTGCTACGAACCCTGACCCTACAGCGTGATAACAACGACAGGCTAAAGCCACCGACGGGCAATCATGCCCAGGAGATCACTCATGTTGAGCAACGTAAAGAAAAAAGATGTGCCGCTGATTGCCATCAGCCTGGCGGCCATTGTTTTCATCGCCGCTACATTAAGTCTCTTCCCCCAGCAAACCGCGCAGGCGGCTGATTCGATTTTTAACGGCGTGACCCGCCTGCTGGGTTCCACGGTACAGGTACTGGTGCTGCTGGCGCTGGGACTGGTGTTGTATCTGGCCACCAGCAAATACGGCAATATCCGTCTCGGCGAAGGTAAAGTCGAATACAGTACCCTCTCATGGCTGTTTATGTTTATCTGCGCCGGTCTCGGCTCCTCCACGCTGTACTGGGGCGTTGCCGAATGGGCTTATTACTACCAGACCCCGGGCCTTAACATTGCCCCGCAATCGCCGAAAGCGCTGGAATACAGCATCCCTTACTCTTTCTTCCACTGGGGCGTAAGCGCCTGGGCAACCTATACCCTCGCCTCGCTGATCATGGCCTATCACTTCCACGTGCGGAAAAATAAAGGCCTCAGCCTCTCCGGGATCGTTTCGGCGATCACCGGCGTTAATCCGCAAGGTTTCTGGGGCCGTCTGGTCGATCTGATGTTCCTGATCGCTACCGTCGGCGCGTTAACCATTTCGCTGGTAGTCACCGCCGCCACCTTCACCCGCGGCCTGTCAGCGCTGACCGGACTGCCGGATAACTTCACCATGCAGGCATTTGTGATCCTGCTCTCCGGCGGTATTTTCTGCATGAGTTCGTGGATTGGCATCAACAACGGCCTGCAGCGCCTGAGCAAAATGGTCGGCTGGGGGGCGTTTCTGCTGCCGTTGGTGGTATTACTGGTTGGCCCGACCGAATTCATCACCAATAACATCATTAACGCCGTCGGCCTGACGACCCAAAACTTCCTGCAGATGAGCCTGTTTACCGACCCGCTCGGCGACGGCGCCTTTACCCGCAACTGGACCGTCTTCTACTGGCTGTGGTGGATCTCCTACACCCCAGGCGTGGCGATGTTCGTCACCCGCGTCTCCCGCGGGCGCAAAATCAAAGAGGTGATCTGGGGACTGCTCCTCGGTAGCACCGCCGGCTGCTGGTTTTTCTTCGGGGTGATGGAAAGCTACGCCATGCACCAGTTCGTTAACGGCGTGATTAACGTACCACAGGTGATGCAGACTCTCGGCGGCGAAACCGCCGTCCAGCAGGTCCTGATGTCGCTGCCGGCAGGTAAGCTGTTCCTCGCCGCCTATCTGTTCGTGATGATTGTTTTCCTCGCCTCGCACATGGATGCGGTGGCCTACACCATGGCGGCGACCAGTACCCGCAACCTGCGCGAAGGCGACGATCCGGATCGCGGCATGCGCCTGTTCTGGTGCGTGGTGATCACCCTCATCCCGCTGTCGATTCTGTTTACCGGCGCTTCGCTTGAGACCATGAAAACTACCGTGGTGCTGACCGCCCTACCGTTCCTGGCCATTTTACTGATTAAAACCGGCGGCTTCGTGCGCTGGTTAAAACAGGACTACGCCCACGTTCCGGTCCATCAGATAGAAACCCATACCCCCGAGCCCATTATTAAAGCCGAGACGCTGCCGGTTGGCGCGGTACTCAAAGGCGACGGCCAGTCGCTGTAAAACCTCTTACTGACAATAATCACAAGGAGACCCTACATGAGCAATTTGAGCCCTGACTTCACCCTGCCGATTAACTTTTGCGCTAATCCGCAGGATGCCTGGACCATTCCGGCCCGTTTTTATACCGACAGCCAGGCGTTTGAGCACGAGAAAGAGCGCATCTTCGCCAATAGCTGGATTTGCGTCGCCCACGGCAGCGAGGTCGCCCGGCCGAACGATTACATTACCCGGGAGATCATCGGCGAAAATATCGTTATAGTCCGCGGCCGCGACAACATTCTGCGCGCCTTCTATAACGTCTGCCCACACCGCGGCCACCAGCTACTGAGCGGCGAGGGCAAAGCCAAAAACGTGATTACCTGCCCCTATCACGCCTGGGCCTTCAAGCTGGACGGCAATCTCGCCCACGCCCGCAACTGCGAAAACGTGGCGAATTTCGATAGCGAAAAGGCAACGCTAGTGCCGGTTCGCCTGGAAGAGTATGCCGGCTTTGTGTTTATCAATATGAATCCGGAAGCGGAGAGTGTGGAAACGCAGCTACCGGGGCTGCAGGACAAAGTGCTGGAAGCCTGTCCGGACGTGCATGATCTGAAACTGGCGGCGCGCTTTACCACCCTCACCCCGGCGAACTGGAAAAATATCGTCGATAACTATCTGGAATGTTACCACTGCGGTCCGGCGCACCCGGGCTTCTCGGATTCCGTCCAGGTTGACCGCTACTGGCACACCATGCACGGCAAATGGACGCTGCAGTATGGCTTCGCCAAACCGTCCGAGCAGTCGTTTAAATTCGAAGAGGGTACCGACGCCGCGTTTCACGGTTTCTGGCTGTGGCCGTGCACCATGTTCAACGTCACGCCGATCAAGGGCATGATGACCGTTATCTATGAATTCCCGGTGGATGAAGAGACCACTCTGCAGAATTACGACATCTATTTCACCAACGAAGAGCTGACTGACGATCAGAAAGCGCTGATTGAGTGGTATCGCGACGTGTTCCGCCCGGAAGATTTACGCCTGGTGGAAAGCGTGCAGAAGGGGCTGAAGTCCCGCGGCTATCGCGGCCAGGGGCGCATTATGGCGGATAACAGCGGCAGCGGTATCTCCGAGCACGGGATCGCGCATTTCCACAATCTGGTCGCCCAGGTGTTCCAGCCGTAATCGTTGAAGGAGCTTGCTATGTCTGTGTTTCACTCAGATCTGTTTCGCCAGCAGGCGCTGATTGCCGGAAGCTGGCGCGACGCCGCCGACGGCACGACGCTTGCCGTCAGCAATCCTTCCACCGGCGCGACGCTCGGCCAGATCCCCAATATGGGGCGTGCGGAAGCGCAACAGGCAGTGGATGCCGCCGCGGCCGCGCTGCCGAACTGGCGCGCGTTCACCGCCGCCCAGCGCGCCGCGCTATTGAAAAACTGGCACCGCCTGATCCTCGAAAACAAGACCGCGCTGGCGCAGATCATGACCGCCGAGCAGGGCAAGCCGCTGGCGGAAGCGGAAGGCGAAATCGCCTATGCCGCCTCGTTTATCGAGTGGTTTGCCGAACAAGGGAAACGCGCCAACGGCGAGATAATCCCCTCCCCCGGCGCCGATAAACGCCTGATGGTGATCCGCCAGGGGGTAGGCGTCTGCGCGGCGATCACCCCGTGGAACTTCCCGGCGGCGATGATCACCCGGAAGGCCGGCCCGGCGCTGGCCGCGGGTTGTACGATGGTGATTAAGCCGGCTAACGAAACGCCGTTTACCGCGCTGGCGATGGCGGAGCTGGCGAATCAGGCCGGGATCCCGCAGGGCGTCATTAACGTCGTTACCGGCCAGTCGCGAGAAATTGGCGCGGTGTTCACCGGCGATGAGCGGGTGCGTAAGCTCTCCTTTACCGGTTCGACCGAAGTTGGCCGCGTGCTGATGCGCCAGTGCGCGGAATCCATCAAAAAGCTCTCCTTAGAGCTCGGCGGTAACGCGCCGTTTATCGTCTTTGACGACGCCGATATCGATAAAGCGGTCGAGGGCGCGCTGATCGCCAAGTTCCGCAACGCCGGACAAACCTGCGTCTGCGTCAACCGCTTCTATATTCATCGCGCCATCTACGACCAATTCTGCGATAAATTCGTCGCTCGCGTCGCCGCCCTGAAAGTGGGCGATGGCAGCGAGTCCGATGTACAGATTGGCCCGCTGATCAACGCCGACGCCGGGCGCAAAGTGCAGTCCCTGCTCGACGACGCCCTGAGCCGCGGCGCCACGCTGTTAACTGGCGGTAAAGCGCATCCGCTGGGCGGTAATTTCTTCACCCCTACGGTGATCGGCGACGTACAGCCGGGGTCATTGCTGCTGCAGGAAGAGATTTTCGGCCCGGTGGCCGCTTTGGTGAAATTTGACGATGAGCAGCAGGTCATCGAGCAGGCGAATAACACCATCTACGGCCTCGCCTCCTATTTTTACAGCAACGATGCCGCCCGTATCTGGCGCGTCTCCGAGCAGCTGGAATACGGCATGGTCGGTATCAATACCGGGCTGATTTCCAACGAAGTCGCACCGTTTGGCGGGGTAAAGCAGTCCGGTCTTGGCCGCGAAGGGTCGGAACACGGAATCGAAGATTACCTGGAGATGAAGTATCTCTGCCAGGGGTTGTAAATGTGCTCTCCCGGCGATGGCGCTAGCCACGCCGGGATTTTTTGATGGAGTTCAGCGATGTCTGATTATCAAATGTTTGAGGCGGTCGTTCGCGATGTTGAACAGATCACCCCTCTTGTGAAGCGTTTTACGCTGGTGTCGCCGACCGGCGCCCCGCTGCCGGCATTCAGCGGCGGCAGCCATATTATCGTCCAGATGCAGGATGGCGAGCAGCGCTACAGTAACGCCTATTCGCTAATGAGCTCGCCGCTGGATACCACCAGCTGGCAGATTGCGGTGCGTCTTGAGTCGCCTTCCAAAGGCGGCTCGCGTTTTATGCACCAGCGGGTGCGCCCGGGCGATACCCTGACGGTGTCCACGCCCAACAATCTGTTCGCCATCGAACCACAGGCGCGAAAACATCTGCTGATCGCCGGCGGCATCGGCATTACGCCATTCTTATCGCATATTCCGGAACTGGAACAGCGGCAGGCCGACTGGCAGCTGCATTACTGTTTTCACGACGCCGACAGTAATGCTTTCGCCGATGCGCTCAGCGCAGCGCCGTGGCGCGATCGGGTCAATGTTCATGTATCAGCGCTCGGCAGCCGTCTCGACCTACCGCGCCTGTTCGCCGACCTCGAGCCAGGAACCCACGTGTATACCTGCGGCCCAGCGGCGCTTAACGAGGCGGTGAAAGCCGCCGCCGAACGCCATCAGGTGCCCGCCAGCCAGCTGCACTTTGAGCAGTTTATCCTTGAGGATAAAAGCGGAGAGGCATTTACCCTGGTGCTGGCGCGTTCCGGACGCGAATTTACCGTGCCGCAGGATATGACCATTTTGCAGGTGATCGAGAATAACAAAGCGGCGAAGGTCGAATGCCTGTGCCGAGAAGGGGTGTGCGGCACCTGCGAAACGATGATTCTGGAGGGGGAAGCCGACCACCGCGATCAGTATTACAGCGAGGAAGAGAAAGCCAGCCAGCAGAGTATGCTGATCTGCTGCTCGCGCGCCAAAGGCGGCCGGTTAGTGCTGGATTTGTAAAGCGCACACCGGCAAAACGGCGGTGAGATGGACTGACCCCGCGGAATTGTTCCAACGTACTACCACTCCATGGCGACGAGGTCAGTGGCGCGGATACTATCGGCTTCATCCTCCGCCTGATTAGCTTTCTGTGCGGCACCGGCGATAGCCGGCGCCGCCTGCTCAGGGATTAGCCGCTAAATACCCGCGCCTTGCCGCTGACCGTCAGTCGCACCATCGCGCCGGGCTGCCACGCGGCCTGGCTGACGGTGCGATCGCCAAGAAACAACGCCGTCTCTTCATCCACCGGCTGCGAGTGATTGCCTTTTCCCTGGCGCTGATGGTATTTCTTGCTGGCGTGTTCGTCATTAACTGGCAACCGGGTCCTGACACTTAGCCCTGAGTCTTTGCCTGATGACCCTCTGTTACTGCTCCCGGCCAGAATGATGGTCAATAAGCGGCCGGTGCTGATCTATCAGACGCGCTTAGCGCCGATCAGGGTGATTGTCACGATCAGCGACATCCATCTGCGCGATGCGCTATATAGCGATACCGATGACAACGGGCTGGCACTCTGGGTGCAGAACCAAATGATTGCCAGATATGGCGATGTTAAGCCGCTGGCTGCGGACCCACACCAGGAGGTATTTACCTCGCCCGCTGGCAAAACAGCACGACGCCAGCGCGCTCGCCCGCGGAATTTATTCCGTTGGCCGAACGTACCGGCTTAATTATTCCCCTAACCCGCAGCCTGATGGCGCAGGTCAACGCGCAGATGAGACCACTCTTTAGTAAACTACCGGATGGGTTTCATATTGGCCTGAATATCAGCGTGTCACATATTAACGCGCCGACGTTTATCGATGACTGCCTGCACTATCAGCGCGGCTTTGAGGGTAAAGCGGTGAAGCTGATGCTGGAGATCACGGAGCAGGAGCCGCTGTTGCTCAACGGGGCGGTTGTGGACAAGCTCAATACGTTACACTCCCGCGGGTTTTCCATCGCGCTGGACGACTTTGGCACCGGCTATTCCGGGCTTTCCTGTCTCCACGAGCTGATTTTCGACTATATCAAAATCGATCAGAGTTTTGTCGGCCGGGTAACCGGGGAGGCGCCGGCAAGCAAGCTGCTGGACTGCGTGATAGAGATGGCGCGGACGCTGTCACTGCGCATCATTGCCGAGGGCGTCGAAACCGAGGCCCAACGGGATTATCTTAATCGCCAGAATATTCATCTGCTGCAGGGCTACTATTTCTGGAAGCCAATGCCCTACGTCGCGCTGGTCATGCTCCTGCTGAGCAAACCGAAGGCGCGGATTGTCGAAGAATAAGCGGGCGTTGTGAAAATTCCTGCCATGCGACGGGCTATGTATCCGTCAGCGCTGTGGGAATGAAAACGTCGTCGGTCGCTGTCCGGGTCATGCACGACCGACCGGACAAAGCAAGAAGGGGTTACCTTTCGGTAACCCCTTCTTTTATATGGCGGAAGCGCAGAGATTCGAACTCTGGAACCCTTTCGGGTCGCCGGTTTTCAAGACCGGTGCCTTCAACCGCTCGGCCACACTTCCGGTGTGAGGCGCACTATAAACACCTCGGCGGATGCTGTAAAGCATCATTTTGATCAACCGCCTTAAAAACAAACAATTTTGTGTTATTCGTCTGAATTTCAGGCAGTTTGCACAGAAAATCAACGCCCATCGCCGCTGGCGGATGGGTGTTTTTTAATGTACATGTCTTTGGTGTAGTAATACCCCAGCTTATCCGGCGTGAAGCCCCCTACCCAAGGTTTCACCAGATGGGTACGTACATAGTGATAGACCGGAATGGCGGGAACATCCTGCGCCAGCAGATCTTCCGCCTGCTGATAGTATTTGCCCCGGGTCGCCACGTCGGAGGCTTTCGCCGCATTGCGCAGGGCCTCATCGTAAGCAGGGTTGCTGTACTGACTGGTGTTCTCGCTATCCCCGGTACGGAAAGTATTGAGGAAGGTGGCGGCATCGTCGTAGTCGGCAATCCACGCGTAGCGGACGGCGTCGAAGTTATGCGTATGCATGGTATCCAGCATCGTCTTCCACTCCTGGTTCTGTAGCTTCGCCTCGACGCCGAGGTTTTTCTTCCACATAGAGCTGGCGGCAATGGCGATACGCTGGTGCGACTCAGAGGTGTTATAGAGCAGGGTAAAGACCAGCGGATGGCTTTCATCATACCCCGCCTGCGCCAGCAGTTTTTTCGCCTCGGCAATCCGTTTCTCACGCGGCCAGCTGGCGTAGTCCGGGTTATGCAGCGTCACGCCGCCGATATCCGGCTGACCGATCAGCCAGGCCGGGCGCTGGCCCTGGCCAAGCACTTTTCCGGCAATGATATCTTTATCAAGCGCCATATTCAGCGCGCGACGCACACGGGCGTCGTTAAACGGCGGCCGGGTAGTATTGAATTCGTAGTAATAGGTCGCCAGCTGCGGCGAAACGTCCAGCTGGTCGCCCATGGTTTTCTGCAACTGCGCAAACTGATTGATCGGCACCGTATAGACAATATCAATCTCCCCTGCTTTGTAGCGGTTGACATCGGCGGCCTCCGAAGAGATTGGCAGGTAAGTCACTTTATTAATAACGGTATGCGCATTATCCCAGTACTTTGCATTACGTTCAGCCACCAGCCGCTCATTCACCACCCATTGGGACAGCTTATACGGGCCGCTGGTGACGATATGCTCTGGTCGGGTCCATTTATCGGCATACCGCTCCACCAGCACTTTGTCGATCGGTACCAGCGAAGGGTGCGCCAGCATCGCCAGGAAGGCGGCATTCGGCTGGGTCAGAGTGACCTGTAGCGTGGTGTCGTTCAGCGCTTTCACCCCCAACGTCTCGGGTCCCTTTTGCCCGAGGGCAATCTCGCGGGCGTTGGCGATATGCATATTGCCAGGGTAGCTCGCGTAGGGGGAGGCTGTTGCCGGCGAGACCAGTCGTTGCCAGCTCCAGACGATATCCTGCGCTGTAATGGCCGTGCTGTCGGACCAGGTCAGACCGGGGCGTAAATGAAAGGTCCATAACAGGTTGTCTTTGTTTTCCCAGCGTTCCGCCAGTCGCGGCTGGATCGCTCCCGCTGGCGACACGTTAACCAGCCCTTCAAAGAGATCGCTAATGATATTGAATTCAACATCGCTCTCGACTTTATGCGGATCGAGTGACGCCGGTTCACTGCCGTTATTTCTGACCAGCTCCTGCTTTTCCGCCAGCTGGGTGCCCGGCGGCACCTGCGCCGCCAGCGCCCCGCCGCTCATAGCCAGCATACTGACAGCCAGGAGTGTTCGGGTGATGTGATTTTTTTTGTGTAATGTCATTTCCCTTTGCCTTTGACGTACGGGGTAATCCCCCTCTTCCACACTTAGTCGCAGAACTGCAATAAGGCAATATTTTTCAGTGACCTATAAGATTTCGATCGGCTCAGCGACGCGAAAAGCGAAAATATATCGCTTTTCCCTATCTATATAGAATTTTATGCCAGGCAAAAGCGGTAAAAACTAAGTAAAGATGGGTAAAAGCATTAGGGCTTCACGCTTGTTTTTCTTATTCTTTATCCCTAATTACATCTGTCATAAGAGAGTGACTCATGGATCGCATAATTACATCATCGCGTGACCGTTCCTCGCTGCTCAGCACGCACAAGGTTCTGCGTAACACCTACTTCCTGCTCAGCCTGACGCTGGCGTTTTCCGCTATCACCGCCACCGCCAGCACAGTGCTGATGCTACCTTCGCCGGGTCTCATTTTGACCCTCGTGGGGATGTACGGTCTGATGTTCCTGACCTACAAAACGGCGAATAAACCCACCGGGATTATTTCCGCCTTCGCCTTCACCGGGTTCCTCGGCTATATCCTTGGGCCGATGCTGAACGCGTATCTTTCTGCCGGCATGGGCGATTTAATCGGCCTGGCGCTGGGCGGCACGGCGCTGGTCTTCTTCTGCTGCTCGGCCTATGTGCTGACGACGCGTAAAGACATGTCATTCCTTGGCGGGATGCTGATGGCCGGCGTGGTGGTCGTCCTGATTGGTATGGTCGCTAACCTGTTCCTGCAGCTGCCGGCGCTGCACCTGGCGATTAGCGCGGTGTTCATCCTGATCTCTTCGGGCGCCATCCTGTTCGAGACCAGCAACATTATCCGCGGCGGTGAAACCAACTATATCCGCGCGACGGTCAGTCTGTATGTCTCGCTGTACAACATCTTTGTCAGCCTGCTGAGCATCCTGGGCTTCGCCAGCCGGGACTAACCGCTTCCCTGCTTAACAGAGGCCTCGCTTATGCGGGGCCTTTTTTTTTGCTACACTGCGGCCAGTTTCAGGCGGTATGTGAAAAATCATGTTTATTTTTGAAGGCAACGAAATTGAAACGGATAGCGAAGGCTATCTGAAAGATACCACCCAGTGGAGCGAGGCGATGGCGGAAGTCATTGCCGCGCAGGAAGGGATAACGCTCGCCGTTGAACACTGGGAAGTAGTGCGCTTTGTGCGCGAGTTTTACCTTGAATTTAACACCTCTCCGGCGATCCGTATGCTGGTCAAGGCGATGGCCAACAAGTTTGGCGAAGAGAAAGGCAACAGCCGCTATCTCTATCGCCTGTTCCCGAAAGGACCCGCCAAACAGGCGACCAAAATCGCCGGCTTGCCGAAGCCGGTGAAGTGCATCTAATAGAGGATCGCGAATTTGTCCCAGCTGCGGGTGGGTTGATGGGGCTCGGTTAACACTCGGTCAACCCGCGCGCTGCGCGGCCCCCCGGCTTTCAGCCAGGCGATGAGTTTTTCCACCTGCTCCGCCTCGCCGCAGGCAAGCACTTCCACCCCGCCGTCATCCAGATTACGGGCATAACCGGTCACCCCCAGCTGCAGCGCTTCCCGCTGCGTGGAATAGCGAAATCCCACGCCCTGAACCGAACCGTAAACCCATGCCATTGTGCAGATACTGGCCATAATCATCTCCTTTTCGCTCACGCTATACGCTGAGGATAGCAAATTCGCTCAGCGTACATGCTTCGGCAGTAAACCATAATGCTGACGGAAGCGCGCGGTAAAGCGCGATCCCGACTGATATCCGCTGTTCTGCGCAATTTCGCCTATTGGCCGCGAGGTGGTCTGCAGCTGCCCCAGGGCGTGGGCCATCCGCACCTCCTCGACGATCTGGCGAAAACTCTGCGATTCCTGCTGCAGCCGACGGCGCAGCGTGGACTCGCCGAGAAAGAGCATTTTCGCCACCCGCGACACGCTCCATGCCTGCGCCGGCGACAGCATAATCAGCTGCCGCACCTGCGCCGACAGATCCTGCTGCCGCTCGACGAGCAGCGGGCCCGCATAGCCAGCCTCATACAGGGCCAGCAGCAGTCCCATGGTCTGGTGCTGCTGCAGCGCGACGGACAATCCCTCCCGCACCGCCTGCAGAACGCTTTGCCACATAAACGCCAGCTCTGTCGTCACCGGTGCGCAGAGCGAGGTCAGGCGCCCTGGCGGTGGTTCGCTGAGATAACGAGTCTTAAACCTCGTCAGCAACTCGGGCGTCAGCGATAGCAGATCGGAGCAAAAGAGGCCATTCTCCGGCTGGTTAATCACCTCCAGTTCCACGTCAGCTGGCAAAACAATCAGCTGTTGCGGAGTCGCCAGCACCCGGCTCTCCCCTTGCACAATCACTTTGCTGCCGCGTTTCACCCGACAGAGCGCCGGGGAGAACAGCCGCACGCGATGCAGTCTGCATAGCCGTCGGGTGGTGATCTCCGCCGCGGTTAAGGCGTTATGCTGAAAGTGGATACTCTCCATCAGACCAACCTTTTATTTTAACGCCCGGCCATCGCCGTCAACTGTGCGCTGGCGAGAGCATGGCTATGTAACAGATAGCCGACCAGCGCCCCGCTGGCCCCGGCATCCACCGGCAGCGTGGGGACATCCAGCGCCCATACCGTAAAGCGATAGCGGTGCGGTTTATCTCCCGCCGGCGGACAGGCGCCGCCGAAGCCGGCATAGCCAAAATCGTTGCGGCCCTGGACCGCTCCGCCCGGCAGTGTAGCGCTGTTTTTATCTCCCGCGCCAGCGGGCAGCGAAAAGACGCTGCTGGCGATATTGACCACCGTCCAGTGCCACCAGCCGCTGCCGGTAGGCGCATCGGGATCCTGGACGGTGACCGCGAAGCTGCGCGTGCCCGCCGGGGCGTTTTTCCATGCCAGCTGCGGAGAGACATTGCCTCCGGTACAGCCGAAACCGGCAAACCAGTGCTGCTGGGCCAGCGGCTGCCCGTCACGCATATCATTGCTGCTTACGCTAAACGGCGCGGCCATCGCGCCGCTGCTCACAGCCGCTACCATCGCCACAGCCATGCGGATACCTGTTTTCATCGTCTGCTCCTCGTTGGGGTGAGAAAACAGGGTATGAGAGTCCGCACCAGCTGAATGTGCCGAAGCGCCTGCATTTTGTGCCGAAACGCTCACCTGTGCCTGCCGGGCGAAAGATGCTTGCGTGCGCCAGGTGTGCTAATCTACGCGCCATTTTTCGGTGCCGACATTCCCGTTGCTTAAAGGTAGCCCCATGACAGATTCCCTATTCCCCCGCTTAGTGTTAGCCAAAGGACGCGAGAAATCCCTGCTGCGTCGCCATCCGTGGATATTCTCCGGCGGCGTCGCCCGCATGGAAGGTAAAGCCC
The DNA here is from genome assembly GCF_018204675.1 of Klebsiella sp. P1927. NCBI lineage: Bacteria > Pseudomonadati > Pseudomonadota > Gammaproteobacteria > Enterobacterales > Enterobacteriaceae > Klebsiella > Klebsiella sp. P1927. The sequence continues at coordinate 3,213,880 of NZ_CP073377.1, forward strand.
GCAGCGGTGAAACCATCGATATCGTTGACCATCAGGGAAAATGGCTGGCCCGCGGCGCTTACTCGCCGTCGTCGCAGATCCGCGCCCGCGTGTGGACCTTCGACCGCAATGAAGCCATCGATAGCGCCTTCTTTGAACGCCGTCTGCAGCAGGCGCAAACCTGGCGTGCCTGGCTGGCCGAGCGCGATGGCCTCGACAGCTACCGCCTGATCGCCGGCGAGTCCGATGGCCTGCCGGGCGTCACTATCGACCGCTTTGGCAACTTTTTCGTGCTGCAGCTGCTCAGCGCAGGCGCCGAATACCAGCGCGCCGCCATCATCAGCGCCCTGCAGAACCTGTTCCCGGACTGCGCCATTTACGATCGCAGCGATGTCGCCGTGCGTAAAAAAGAGGGACTGGAGCTGGCCCAGGGGCCGGTGGTGGGCGAACTGCCCCCGGCGCTGCTGCCGATCACCGAGCACGGCATGAAGCTGTTGGTCGATATCCAGGGCGGGCACAAGACCGGCTACTACCTCGACCAGCGCGACAGCCGCCTGGCCACCCGCCGCTATGTCGCGGATAAACGGGTGCTGAACTGCTTCTCCTACACCGGCGGCTTTGCGGTGTCGGCGCTGATGGGCGGCTGCCGCCAGGTCACCAGCGTGGATACCTCTCAGGAGGCGCTCGACGTTGCCCGCCAGAACGTGGAGATCAACGGACTGGATCTGTCCAAAGCGGAGTTTGTGCGCGACGACGTGTTCAAACTGCTGCGTAAATACCGCGATCAGGGAGAGAAATTCGACGTGATCGTGATGGATCCGCCGAAGTTCGTGGAAAATAAAAGCCAGCTGATGGGCGCCTGCCGCGGCTATAAAGATATCAATATGCTGGCGATCCAGCTGCTGAACCCCGGCGGCGTGCTGCTGACATTCTCCTGCTCCGGGCTGATGACCACCGATTTATTTCAGAAAATCATCGCCGATGCCGCAATTGATGCCGGGCGTGATGTACAATTTATAGAACAGTTCCGTCAGGCTGCCGACCACCCGGTGATCGCAACCTACCCGGAAGGGCTGTATCTGAAGGGGTTTGCCTGTCGCGTCATGTAACTTGAAAAACGAAACATGAGCCTCATATAGGGAGTATTCATGTTTCCCAGGAGGTGCCTATGATAGCCAGCAAATTCGGTATCGGCCAACAGGTCCGCCATACGCTCTTGGGCTACCTGGGCGTCATCGTCGATGTCGATCCCGAGTATTCGCTCGCGGAGCCGGAAGAGGATGAAATTGCCGCCAATGACGAACTGCGCGCGGCGCCCTGGTACCATGTGGTGATGGAAGATGATGATGGCCAGCCGATTCACACCTATCTGGCAGAAGCGCAGCTGAGCAGCGAAACCCGCGACGAACACCCGGAACAGCCGTCCCTTGACGAACTGGCCAAAACGATTCGTCAGCAGCTGCAGGCTCCGCGCCTTCGCAACTAAAACAAAACCCCGCCAGGCGGGGTTTTTTGTTATTTTGCTAATCCCAGTCGCGGTAGCTCAATGGCCGGGCAACGATCCATCACCACGTTCAATCCGGCTTCCCTGGCCAGCACCGCAGCCTGCTCATTGATCACCCCCAGCTGCAGCCATAGCGTTTTCGCGCCGATGGCTATCGCCTCCTGCGCTACACCCCACGCCGCTTCTGAATTACGGAAGACATCAACCATGTCGACCTTTTCCGGAACGTCGGCGAGCGTCGCATACCCCTGTTGTCCCAGCAGCGTCTTGCCCGCCACCTTCGGCGAAACCGGGATAACGTGATACCCCTGATCCAGCAGATACTTCATGACCCGGTAGCTCGGACGGTCAGGCTTGTCGCTGGCTCCGACCAGCGCAATCGTCCGTGTCGAGGTCAGGATGCCAGCAATATCATTCTCTTTCATGGTTTCCTCCTGCTATTTCACTTAAGTGTATGCTAATCCGCAGCAGGGGGCCATCCAGCCTAACCCACAGATTCAGCAAAATTTTCATCCCCGATGCTTGCAGCGACAGCCACATTCAGTAATCTGTTTGCAGGTCAAAATGTGGAATGAAAATATGGAACTGACAACACGTACCCTGCCTGCGCAAAAACATATCGCGCTGGTGGCTCACGATCACTGCAAAGATATGCTGATGAAATGGGTTGCTCGCCATCAGGCGCTGCTGGCGCAACATATTTTGTATGCTACCGGCACTACCGGTAATCTCGTCTCCCGGGCTACCGGCCTGGAGGTTAATGCCATGCTGAGCGGTCCGATGGGCGGCGACCAGCAGGTGGGTGCCCTCATTTCAGAAGGCAAAATCGACGTGCAGATCTTCTTCTGGGATCCGCTGAACGCCGTTCCCCACGACCCGGATGTCAAAGCGTTGCTGCGCCTGGCCACCGTCTGGAACATTCCGGTCGCCACTAACGTCTCCACCGCTGACTTTATTATCCAGTCGCCGCACTTCGGTCAACCGCTCGATATTCTGATCCCGGATTATCCACGCTATCTTGCCGAGCGCCTGAAATAATCGAGCCGCGATTACGGCTTCCTGGCCACGGGCACATCCAGCGCCTGCAGGATCTCGACAAACGGCGAAGGTTGCGCCTTGTTAAATAACAGCCATACCCGGTGACGAGCGCGGGTGAGCGCCACGTACAACAGTCTACGCTCCTCCGCATCCGGAAAATCTTCCGGCTGCGGCAGGAGCGCCTGCTCCATAATCGACTCGCGCGCCGGGGCCGGAAACGCATCCTCCCCATCCTGTAGTCCCAACACAATGACAAAGTCAGCCTGCTGACCTTTGCTGGCATGAATCGTCATAAAATCAAGCTGCAGGTGCGGCCAGCGCGTCGCCGCTTTGTTGAGCGCCTCAGGCTTCAGATGGTGATAACGGGCAAGCAGCAGGATGCGCTGCTCGGGCTTAACGTAACCGCTCAGCTTATCCAGAAGATCGTCCAGCTTGTCGTCGGCTAACAGCGTGACGGCCTTTTTATCACCTGCCATAAGGCTGTTCAGCGGTTTGCTTAACTGATGCGGATTTTGCTGGATAAAGCCATTGGCTATTTCGCCGATACGCCCGTTAAAGCGATAGGTGGTATCCAGCGCACAGCAATCCCCTTCGCCAAAGTAGTGGTTGAATGCGGTGGTCAGAGAAAGCTGCGCCCCGCTGAACCGATAGATCGCCTGCCAGTCATCCCCGACGGCAAAGAGCGTGGTTTGGCTATTCTGCCGGCGTAACGCGGCCAACAGCGAGGCTCGCTGCGGCGAAATATCTTGAAATTCATCCACCAGAATGTGTTTCCATGGGCTGACGAAGCGGCCTTTATCGAGAATATTGACCGCCTGATGGATCAGGCCGGAAAAATCGACCGCATTCTCGGCCTTGAGCGCCGCTTTCCAGTCTTTCATCAGAGGCGACATCAGCTTCACCCGTTTACTGAACAGGTCGCGTACCGCTTCCGGCGCCCCGGCAATCATCTCCGCCTGGGAGCCGCCGTGCATGCGCATCAGGCTCACCCAGCGGTCAAGCCGGCTGGCCATCCGCCGCTGCACCTTTTTGTCCTGCCAGAAGTCCCCCTCCGGCAGTTGCCAGCCCATCTCTTCTTCCAGCCACAGGCGCCAACCTTTCGCCTGCGCTTTTTTCTCCTGGCACTGCTTTTGCCAGCTTTTCAGCAGCAATGCGTGGCGGGCCGCAGTATCGCTTTCCAGCTTACTGATAGTGGGCACTTTTTTGCTGCCCTGCTGAATAATATGCAACGCCAGCGAATGGAAAGTACGCGCGGTAATATCATCTGATGCCAGACGCTCGCGGATCCGCTCATCCATTTCCTGCGCCGCCTGGCGGCCGAATGCCAGCAGCAAAATTTGATCTGCCGCGGCTTCTCCCCGCGCCAGCAGCCAGCCCGCTCGCGCCACCAGTACCGAGGTTTTACCGCTGCCCGCTCCCGCCAGCACCAGCAGGGAGCGCTCGCCGTTCACTACCGCACGCGCTTGTGACGCATTGAGCGGGGACGACTCAACGCTATCAAAAAATTCGCGATATTGCTCCAGCATCGCCTCGGTAAAGGCCTGGTTATGGGCCAGACGCGTCGCTTCAATATCGCCTAACCAGCGCTGACACTCCCGCCACAGCTCCCGGCAGTTATCAAAGGCATCAAGCCGACTGGTGGGCATCGGCAAACCAGTCAACGCATGGCGTATATTATCCTGAACATCCGCCACCTGCTGACGGGTTAGCCACTTGCCTTCTGCGCGAGTGTGCTCGATCGTCGCCAGCTGCTGCTTCAGCACGCCGGCGGCGATATCGCTCATCTCCGTGCTCCACTGCTGCCAGAGCGTATGTAAATGATGATAAAAGCGCTGCGTTTCGCTCCACTCGGTACCGTGCAAACGCACGACTTTCGCGTCCGGTAGCACAAACTCCAGTTCGCCCCAGACCAGACCGCGCTTACAATGCACTGACAATAACTGATTGAAAGGTATAAGATACTCATGACGATCGCCGGAAACTTTTACCCCGGCGTTCAGTAGCTGCACCCGATCATAAGGGTGCTGAGCCATGCGTTTGCCCAATGTTGTCGCTTTAAGTTCCATATAATGTCGATTTTCAATCAGGGTGGATTGTTTTTCAGTTTAACCGCCCCGGACCAGGTGCTCCAGCGCAAAAAAACGTTACAATCATCAGGTCTTATTATCCACCGGGCAAAACCGAGGCTTTATGCGTACCATTCTGAATATTTTGAACTTTATCCTTGGCGGTTTCGCCACCACTCTAGGCTGGCTACTCGCCACCCTGGTCAGCATCATTCTGATCGTCACGCTGCCGCTGACTCGTTCCTGCTGGGAAATCACTCGCCTTTCGTTATTTCCCTACGGTAACGAGGCGATTCATGTTGACGAGCTCGAGCCGGGGCGCAAAAACGGTCTACTGAACGCCGGCGGTACCGTTCTGAACATTCTGTGGTTCATTTTTTTCGGCTGGTGGCTCTGCCTGATGCACATTTTCAGCGGTATAGCTCAGTGCCTGACTATCATAGGCATCCCGGTGGGGATCGCGAATTTCAAAATCGCCGCCATCGCCCTCTGGCCGGTGGGTCGCCGGGTCGTTTCTGTGGAAACCGCGCGTGCTGCGCGTGAAGCCAATGCGCGTCGTCGCTTTCAGTAACAGAACGGAACACGGACATGATTAGCCCCCTGCTACGCCGCTACACCTGGAACAGCGCCTGGCTTTATAACGTACGAATTTTTATCGCGCTCTGCGGCACAACGCTGTTTCCCTGGTGGATCGGCGAAGTCAAACTGACCATCCCCCTCACCCTCGGCGTCGTGGCTGCGGCTCTGACCGACCTTGACGACCGTCTGGCTGGCCGTCTGCGTAATCTTGCCATTACTCTGGTTTGCTTTTTTATCGCCTCCGCCTCCGTGGAGCTGCTGTTTCCGTGGCCGCCGCTGTTTGCCCTTGGTTTAACCGTGTCTACCATCGGCTTTATTTTGCTTGGCGGCCTCGGTCAGCGCTATGCGACCATTGCCTTCGGCGCCCTGCTTATCGCCATCTACACCATGCTCGGCGTCACGCTGTACGATCATTGGTATCTGCAGCCGTTGTTCCTGCTGGCGGGGGCAGTGTGGTACAACCTGCTGACGCTGTCCGGGCACCTGATCTTTCCGATTCGTCCATTGCAGGACAACCTGGCGCGTAGCTATGAGCAGCTGGCCCGCTATCTTGAGCTCAAATCCCGGCTGTTTGATCCTGACCTTGAGGATGAGAGCCAGGCGCCGCTGTACGATCTGGCGCTCGCTAATGGCCAGCTGGTAGCTACGCTTAACCAAACCAAGGTCTCGCTGCTAACCCGACTGCGAGGCGATCGGGGCCAGCGCGGCACCCGCCGCACCCTGCAGTACTACTTTGTGGCCCAGGATATTCATGAACGCGCCAGCTCATCGCATATTCAGTATCAAACCCTACGCGATCAATTTCGCTATAGCGATGTGATGTTCCGTTTCCAGCGAATGCTTTCGATGCAGGCGCAGGCCTGCCAGAAACTGTCGCGGGCGATTCTGTTACGCGAACCCTATCAGCATGATGCCCATTTTGAACGGGCGTTCATGCATCTCGATGCGGCACTTGAGCGCGTGCGCGCCGGCGGCGCATCCGACGAGCAGCTCAACGCCCTAGGGTATTTACTGAATAACCTGCGCGCTATCGATGCTCAGCTGGCCACCATTGAATCGGTGCAAACCACCGCGCCTGCCGGGAGTAATACCGAGACGCTGCTGGCCGACGACAGACTTGGCGGTCTGAGCGATATCTGGCTGCGCCTGCAGCGCAATATGTCGCCAGAGTCGGCCCTTTTCCGCCACGCAGTACGTATGTCGTTGGTGCTCTGCGCCGGCTATGCCTTTATCCAGTTTACCGGGCTCCAGCATGGCTACTGGATCCTGCTAACCAGCCTGTTCGTCTGTCAGCCGAACTATAACGCCACCCGCCATCGCCTGGCGCTAAGGATTATCGGCACGCTGGTTGGGGTGGCGATCGGCCTGCCGGTCCTGCTGCTGGTTCCCTCTGTTGAAGGGCAACTGCTGTTGATCGTCCTGACCGGCGTGCTGTTTTTTGCCTTCCGTAACGTGCAGTACGCCCATGCCACGATGTTTATTACGCTGCTGGTGCTGCTGTGCTTTAACCTGCTTGGCGAGGGCTTTGAAGTCGCGCTGCCGCGTATCATTGATACGCTGATCGGCTGCGCCATCGCCTGGGCAGCGGTCAGCTTCATCTGGCCGGACTGGAAATTCCGCAACCTGCCGCGGGTGCTGGACCGGGCAATGAACGCGAACTGCCGCTATCTGGACGCGATTCTGGAGCAGTATCATCAGGGCCGCGACAACCGGCTGGCCTACCGTGTCGCGCGTCGTGACGCCTACAACCGTGATGCTGAGCTGGCCTCCGTCGTCTCGAACTTATCGACTGAACCACGCGCGGATGCCACCCAGCGAGAAACCGCCTTTCGTCTGCTATGCCTCAACCACACGTTCACCAGCTATATCTCCGCTCTTGGCGCGCATCGGGAAAAACTGTCCACGCCGGAAATCCTCGCCCTGCTGGATGATGCAGTCTGTTATGTGGATGATGCCTTGCATCATACCCCCGCGGATGAACAGCGGGTGCAACAGGCTTTGAACAGCCTGCAAAGCCGGATCCATCATCTGGAACCGCGCGCGGACAGTAAGGAACCCTTGGTCTTACAGCAGATTGGCCTGCTGCTGGCGCTGCTGCCTGAAATCTGCCGCCTGCAGCAACGGGTCCACGCCCAAACCGAATAACAAGGCTTTTCCGCTACCGGGTAGCCGCCCATTCGAGAAGCTCCTGACGCCGTGGCGTCGGGAGCGCGGCGGCATGTACCCCGGCAATCGCCCCCTCCAGCGCCAGCAATACGCTCAGCGATAAAGAAGCATTATTTACGCGTAGCCTCAGCCATGCCTCCTGCGCACCAACTTCCCGCAACGTCCTAACGTCCGGTATGCCCGCGTGAATCAGCTGCAATTCCATATGAAAGCTGATATTGGGTAAATCCTTCAGGCGGCCCGACGCCCGTCGGTAGTTCTTTTCGCGCTGCGCACTCTGCCACGACAGTAGCGATAGCCGAAAAAGCTGCTGCTCATCGCGCCATAAAGTGTCGTCAATTTGATAATACTTCAGCGGCACTATGCGGCCGTGTCGGCGCAGCGTTAACAGAGGATTACGATGTTCCACCCGATAAGCAGCGCTCTGCTCGCAGGCCTTCAGATAAATGTTCCCCTCGGCCACCATCGCAAACACCGTATCATCAATAGCCAGGCTGTAGCCGCCAAAGAGCGGACGAGTATGCAGTTGACCCAGCGGTGAGACGCAGGCCTGAAATTGCGGGAGCCGCGGACAAACTAGTTTTCTCATGATCATTCCTTTGTTAATCATGTAATTAAACTTAAGTTGTTAACGGATCCGCTAAGAGAAAACATAAGGGACTTCCCGGGCAGCAGCAAGATGATTTTCGCCGACTTTTTCACCAGAATGCGGTTTTGCGAGACGCTTTCAGAAAATCGCAAGCGTTGCAGCAATCGACAGGGAGAAATGAAACCATTAGCGCGCGTTAAGGATTGGATAATGCAGGGGCTTCTCTTGACAGATACGGAACCACGAGAAGCGATTAAATTCCCGGCAGCAAAATGGCAAATTGCGGTTGATCTTTTCCCCTGGCGAAGATACTGTATATGCATACAGTAACTAAAGGCGGGATAGACTATGTTTACTTCAGCTCACGCAAACCGTTCAGCACAGGCTTCTGCTCCGGCAGGCCACTACGCTCATCGTTCTGGCGAACAGAACACCAATGGGCTGATCAGTGAAATTGTCTATCGTGAAGATCAACCCATGATGACGCAGTTATTGCTGCTACCTTTATTACAGCAGCTGGGTCAACAGTCGCGCTGGCAGCTGTGGCTCACGCCGCAACAAAAGCTCAGCCGCGAATGGGTTCAGTCCGCCGGTCTGCCGCTGTCCAAGGTCATGCAAATTAGCCAGCTCTCTCCCAGCCATACCATAGACTCAATGATCCGTGCCCTGCGCACGGGTAATTATAGTGTGGTTATCTGCTGGCTGGCGGAGGAGTTAACCGCTGACGAACACGAACGTCTCGTTAACGCTGCCCAGGTAGGGTCCGCGATGGGATTCATCATGCGCCCGGTGCGAAATCAGGGCACGCTCGGCAGACAACTCAGCGGGCTAAAAATTCACTCAAATTTGTATCATTGAGTGAAATTAGGATTATTCCTGGAATTTTTTTTACCGCTGGGAAAGGTACAGCGTTTTTTATGGTCTTTTTCGCGGAATGCCTGCCACACGGGGATTTCTGTCTTTTTTTCGTGTACGAAAATCAACCATATTTGTTAAATATTGTGTACACAACCCTTTTTTTTCATATGCCTGACAGAGTTCACACTTGTAAGTTTCGAACTAAGTTGTAGACTTTACATCGCCAGGGGTGATCGGCTTACGCTGCATGTATCAGCATAGTTAACAACAAGTCACGCCCCCGGTGAAGGATTTAACCGTGAGGTCTTTTGTAACTTCATGGCGAATTTTGGATGATAATGAGGCGCAAAAAATGAAAAAGACAGCTATCGCGATTGCAGTGGCACTGACTGGCTTCGCTACCGTAGCGCAGGCCGCTCCGAAAGATAACACCTGGTATGCAGGTGGTAAACTGGGTTGGTCCCAGTATCACGACACCGGTTTCTACGGTAACGGTTTCCAGAACAACAACGGTCCGACCCGTAACGATCAGCTTGGTGCTGGTGCGTTTGGTGGTTACCAGGTTAACCCGTACCTCGGTTTCGAAATGGGTTATGACTGGCTGGGCCGTATGGCATATAAAGGCAGCGTTGACAACGGTGCTTTCAAAGCTCAGGGCGTTCAGCTGACCGCTAAACTGGGTTACCCGATCACTGACGATCTGGACATCTACACCCGTCTGGGCGGCATGGTTTGGCGCGCTGACTCCAAAGGCAACTACGCTTCTACCGGCGTTTCCCGTAGCGAACACGACACTGGCGTTTCCCCAGTATTTGCTGGCGGCGTAGAGTGGGCTGTTACTCGTGACATCGCTACCCGTCTGGAATACCAGTGGGTTAACAACATCGGCGACGCGGGCACTGTGGGTACCCGTCCTGATAACGGCATGCTGAGCCTGGGCGTTTCCTACCGCTTCGGTCAGGAAGATGCTGCACCGGTTGTTGCTCCGGCTCCGGCTCCGGCTCCGGAAGTGGCTACCAAGCACTTCACCCTGAAGTCTGACGTTCTGTTCAACTTCAACAAAGCTACCCTGAAACCGGAAGGTCAGCAGGCTCTGGATCAGCTGTACACTCAGCTGAGCAACATGGATCCGAAAGACGGTTCCGCTGTTGTTCTGGGCTACACCGACCGCATCGGTTCCGAAGCTTACAACCAGCAGCTGTCTGAGAAACGTGCTCAGTCCGTTGTTGACTACCTGGTTGCTAAAGGCATCCCGGCTGGCAAAATCTCCGCTCGCGGCATGGGTGAATCCAACCCGGTTACTGGCAACACCTGTGACAACGTGAAAGCTCGCGCTGCCCTGATCGATTGCCTGGCTCCGGATCGTCGTGTAGAGATCGAAGTTAAAGGCTACAAAGAAGTTGTAACTCAGCCGGCGGCTTAAGTTATAACCGATAAAAAAACCCGCTTCGGCGGGTTTTTTTTATGCCCTCTCGCCCACTTCAGCGGCTGAGAGCTGTGAAGCAGCCCCCGGCCAGGGCAACCACCGGCAGGCGGGTCGACGATCCTACCTGGCTATTCTTTCCCTAACAGTACCTGCAGATCGTGCTTCAGGCTCGACATTTTGCTGGCATATTTCTCTTTGTGCTCGGCATCTTCAATCAGCTGGACGATGGTTTCAGACAAGGTTTTGCCCCGCCGCTGCGCCAGGCCAGCAAGACGCTGCCAAACGACAAACTCAAGGTCGATAGACTTCTTACGCGTATGCTGATGCTCAGCGTTAAAATGGCGTTTCCGTCGCGCGCGGATAGTCTGCTTCATGCGGTTCATCAGCGCCGGATTCATATGCTGCTCAATCCAGGCATGCACCAGCACAGGTTCATTCTCGAGCGTCAGCAAGTCATCTACCGCAGCTTGCGCAGCGCTGGCCTCAATGTAGCGGGTAATCAGCTCACCTTCCCGGTGCTTCTTTACCAGATATTTCCATTTCCAGCCGCTTTCAAGATTTTCCAGTTGTTGATATTTCATTGCGATCTCAATGTGACCGTGTAACTCATTTCAGGATATCAGTTTTTTTCTGATGTGCTGAATATAAATCATTATTCGTGAAGTCTGCGACCGGGTAATCATCAGGGTAACCATAATCCTCCGTGTGCTCGGTCGCGGCATCAGGTATAATTGCGCGCTTTACATCTAACTAAAAAACAGCGACTTTGACCATTACGAAACTGACCCGAACCGACCTTGCGCCTGATCTGGAAGCTTACCAGGCGCTGTTTGCTCAAGCTGAACTTTCCCATCCGGCCCCCTCCCTCTCGGGCGATCTGCAGCCGCGTTTGTTCTATGGGCTTGAGCAGCTGCTGTACACGCCGGCAGTCTCCTCCTTCATGCTGGTGAAAGCCCCTGAAGAGCCGGAATATCTGCAATGGCTGGCGGCTGAAACCCGGACTCTGCACGAGCCTGCCGCACCGCTTTACGGCGTCCGCTATGAGGTAACCGACGCTCAGGTGACGCTCGCACCGGCGCAGGGCGCTGAGGATAATTTCGCCAGCACTGCCCCGGTCGTGATGGCCGATTGGGTAGAAGCGGAACAGCTGTTTGGCTGCGTACGCCAGTTTAACGGTGCAATCACCCTCGAGCCTGGGCTGGTCCATCAGGCCAACGGCGGCGTGCTTGTGCTTTCGCTACGTACACTGCTGGCGCAACCGCTGCTGTGGGTGCGTCTGAAAAATATGGTGACTCGTCAGCGCTTTGACTGGCTTTCTATGGATGAATCGCGTCCGCTGCCGGTCAGCATTCCCTCTATGCCGCTGAGTCTGAAAATCATCCTGGTGGGCGAACGCGAATCGCTGGCCGATTTCCAGGAAATGGAGCCGGAGCTGGCTGCGCAGGCGATCTATAGCGAGTATGAAGACACTTTGCAGTTTGCTGACGCCGACACGCTAAAGGCCTGGTGCCAGTGGGTATGGCAGAATGCGCAGCAGCTGGAGCTGCCGGGCCCGGCAGCCGATGCCTGGCCTCTGCTGATCGATGAGGGAACGCGCTATACCGGCGATCAGGAGACCCTGCCGCTCAGTCCGCTATGGATAACCCGCCAGCTGCGGGAGGCTGCCGCCTTCTGCGAAGGCGAAGAGATTACCGGCGAAGCGATGCAGACCATGCTGGCGCGCCGGGTATGGCGTGAAGGCTACCTGGCGGAGCGTATGCAGGATGAAATCCTGCAGGAACAGATCCTGATTGAAACCGAAGGCGAATGCGTCGGGCAGATCAACGCCCTCTCGGTGATCGAATTCCCCGGTCATCCACGCGCGTTCGGTGAACCTTCACGCATCAGCTGCGTCGTGCACATTGGCGATGGCGAATTTATCGACGTCGAACGTAAAGCCGAGCTGGGCGGTAACATTCATGCGAAAGGCATGATGATCATGCAGGCTTTTCTGATGTCCGAGCTGGAGCTGGAGCAGCAGCTTCCCTTCACTGCTTCGCTGACCTTTGAGCAGTCCTACAGTGAAGTGGATGGCGACAGCGCCTCCATGGCGGAACTCTGCGCCTTAATCAGCGCCCTGGCCAACGTACCGATAAATCAGAGCATCGCGATCACCGGCTCCGTCGACCAGTTTGGTCGCGTGCAGCCGGTCGGCGGCCTGAACGAGAAAATTGAAGGCTTCTTCACTATCTGTCAGCAGCGCGGTTTAACCGGCAAACAGGGAGTGATTATCCCTGCCGCCAACGTTCGTCATCTCAGCCTGAGCCACGAGCTACGTCAGGCCGTTGCCGACAACCAGTTTGCTATCTGGGCCATTGACGATATTACCGAAGCGCTGCCGATGTTGACCCAGCTGATGTGGGACGGTGAAGGACAGACGCTGCGACAAACCATTCAGGAGCGGATAGCGCAGGCGACCCAGCAAGAGACTCGCCATCGTTTTCCGTGGCCGCTACGCTGGTTAGGTGGGACAAGTTCTAACTGATCGGACTTGTTCAGCTTACACGTGTTAGCTATCCTGCGTCCCGAACTTAAAATAAGGCTTACTGAAAACATGGTAGATAAACGCGAATCCTATACAAAAGAAGATCTTCTTGCCTCTGGTCGTGGTGAACTGTTCGGCGCGAAAGGCCCGCAGTTACCGGCACCAAACATGCTGATGATGGACCGCGTCATCAAAATGACCGAAACCGGTGGTAACTACGATAAAGGTTATGTTGAGGCAGAACTCGACATCAATCCTGACCTGTGGTTCTTCGGTTGCCACTTTATCGGCGATCCGGTGATGCCGGGCTGCCTGGGCCTGGATGCTATGTGGCAGCTGGTCGGGTTCTATCTTGGCTGGCTGGGCGGCGAAGGCAAAGGCCGCGCGCTGGGCGTTGGCGAAGTGAAATTCACCGGTCAGGTTCTGCCGACCGCGAAAAAAGTCACCTACCGCATCCACTTCAAGCGCATTGTTAACCGTCGTCTGATTATGGGACTTGCGGATGGTGAAGTGCTGGTTGACGATCGTCTGATCTACACCGCGAACGATCTGAAAGTGGGTCTGTTCCAGGATACTTCCGCTTTCTGATAACATTCAGTAGCGATTAAAAGGCGAAGCCCCCGCTATGCGGAGGCTTCTTTTTTAAAGAGACAGTGTCAGGCCGTTAGTACCCTGTCCTCCATGGCTTCTCGCCAGCCTCCCAGCCACCATGAGCGTTGATTCAGGCTCTGGTATGGACACATTTCTTTCGATCTTCCCGCGATACCCGCCTGATATCCGCGTTGGTGTGCCCGTTCCAGGCGATCTCGTTTTTGTCTCTTCATGCCTCGTTTCCCTCATTCTTTGATCTGGTGGAAAAGAAAACAGTGGTCGCAAATTGTGCAGCCACGGGTTACGAATACCGCGAAAAGAAGGCAACGTCAATGCGCAAAATTCACGCCAGTGTCATATTTGTGACCTATATAAGAGTTCATTTTTTGTTCGCTCGGCGCAGCCGCCGGTAACGAACTGACCTGGCAAAAAAAATGCCGCGCGGCCCAGGTGAACCGCGCGGCAGGTCATTATGATGAATTTTACTTATGGCAGACGATTAAGCTCGCTGGCAATGGCAGCCGCCTCCTGGCTCCACGCCTGCGCCAGGGTCTTGACCATCGCGTCATAACCATCCTGTTCCTGCCTGAGGACGATGTTAAACGGGCGCTTAATCAGCTGTCCCTGATGCTTCAGCAGCCACTCACCGCTAACGATAACCCGCCCGTCATAGCGACCATGAAAGCCATTGACCGCAACGTTGAGGGTATCCTGCTCGCTCCCCAGCGGCTGGGACGACACTACCCAGCCGGGCAACTGCTGGCTGAGATTTGCCACCAGCGTAGTGCGCAGCTGCTGATCCAGCGGACTGGCCCACAGATTATTATTGGCGATCACATACTGCACGTCGGTGGTCTGATAGACCACCCCGTTACCCGCCAGATAATCCGGGATGCTGACCTGCTCTACCCACAGCAGACGTGCCCCCTGACTGGCGGCGCTCTGCGCGCCGCCCTGCACAACCGGTAGCTGATAGTATGTCTTGCTTTCCCCGCCGCTACTGCACGCCGTCAGTACGCATACGGCTGCCGCCAGTAACCATTTTTTCATTATTTCGCTCCCTTCGGCTGTGGATCTTTTTTATCCTTCGCCTCAAATACCAGCGCATTGCTCTTATCATTTAGCGTTTTCAGAACCGGCTGCAGCTCACGCAGCACCTGATCCAGACGCTGCATATCGGCCACCATCTTATTGTAGGCCGCAGAGCCAGGCTGGAAGCCCTGCATGCTACGGTTCAGCTCACGCAGCGTCGTCTGCATATCGGCGGGCAGCTGCTGCATTGACTGGCTGGAGGTGATCTTATTCAGATTATCCAGCGTGGTCTGCACGTGCTGCATCGTCTTCTCGCTCTGCGCCAGGGTACTGGTCGCCTGCTCCAGCAGCGGATTAATCGGCAGGTTATTAATCTTATCCAGCGCATCCATCAGACGCTGCTGGATCTGTGCCAGTCCACCGCTGATGGTCGGGATAATCGGATAGCCGTTAAACTCCTGTATTTTCCCGCGCGGGGGCGCCTTCGGATAGAAGTCGAGATCGATATACAGCGCGCCGGTCACCAGGTTACCGGTTTTCAGCGAGCCGCGCAGTCCGCGGTTGATCAGATCGTCAATGTGGGCGCGAATATTCGGATCGCCGCCAAGCTGATTAATCAGCCGTTGCGGTTCAACCCGCACTTCCACTGGAATACGATAGTCATCGTTCAAACGCTGCTTCAGCCCCGGAATAAAGAACGGCACTTTGCCGACGGTGCCCAGACGGATACCGCGGAACTCCACCGGCGCGCCCGGCTGCAGGCCGCGAACCGAGTCTTTGAAGAACATGACGTAATCGATATGCTCGGTAAAGACTGAATCCTGGATGCTCTTCTGATCGTCAAACAGATGGTATTCCGTTTTATTCGCCACCGGCTCGCCGAGGTCCAGTCCTTCAGGAATATCGAAGCTCACCCCGCCGCCAAACAGCGTCGACAGCGAGCCCATCTCGACGCGCATCCCCGCCGAGGTCAAATCTACAGCGATCCCGCTGTCTTTCCAGAAACGAACGTTGGTGGTCACCAGGCGATCGTTCGGCGCATTGATGAACAGCTGGTAAGTTATACGACGTTTCTGCGTATCGAAGGTGCTGGTTTCCACTGACCCCACGCGATAGCCGCGGAACAACACCGGATCGCCCGGCGACAGCTGGCCCGCCTTGCTGCTTTCCAGCAGAATACGGATCCCCTTGGCATCCGGCGAGGCCAGCGGCGGAGAATCCAGTAGCGGATACTGCGCTGGCACCGAACCTTTCGTTCCCGGCTGAAGCTCAATATAGGCCCCGGACAACAATGTCCCAAGACCGCTGATCCCCTCGCGGCCAACCTGCGGCTTTACCACCCAGAAGACGGAATCGTTGTGCAGCAGCTTCTGCATCCCGGAATTGAGGCGGGCTTTGATTTCCACGTGGGTGAGATCGTCGGTCAACGTCGCGCTCTCCACCACCCCAACGTCTACGCTGCGGCTCTTGATCCGGGTTTTTCCCCCTTCAATCCCTTCCGCATTGGTGGTGATCAGCGTGACCTCAGGCCCCTGATGGCTGTAATGATAAAACAGGATCCATGCCCCGATCAGCGCAGTGACGATAGGGAAGATCCACACCGGTGACCAGTTCTTCACCTTCTGCACTTTCGCTTCTCCGCTCTTATTTTCCATGTTGTTGTATTTCCTCATGGCTTGAATCTGGCTCACGATCCCACAGTAAACGGGGATCAAATGTCATGGCTGAAAACATGGTCATCACCACCACCAGCGCAAACATGACCGCGCCGATGGCTGGATAGATATTCATTAACCCTCCCATGCGGACCAGCGCAGAGAGCACGGCGATGACAAAAACGTCAATCATTGACCAGCGGCCAACAAATTCCACCACCTCATAGATCAGATGCATGCGCTCCGAATCTCGCGCGCCGTTGCCGTTGGCGTTCCAGCACAACCAGGCGATAGCGATCATCTTCAGCGTCGGCACCATAATACTGGCGATAAAGATCACCAGCGCCACCGGATAAGAACCTTCGCTCCACAGTAAAATCACCCCGGCCATAATGGTCGATGGCATTTTATCGCCCAGCAGATCGGTGATCATGATCGGCATAATGTTGGCAGGGAGATAAAGGATAAATGACGTCACCAGCAGCGCCAGCGTCCACTGCAGGCTATTTTTGCGCCGCGCCGTTCCTTTACTGTTACAGCGCGGGCAGGCGGTCTGATCGACCGGCAACACCGCCGTACAGCAGGCACAGGAGCGCAGCCCCTGACGGATACCGGTCACCCCGACCTTCAGCGGCTGGGTAATGGCCGGCATGGGGGCAATATCATCCCATAGCCAGCGGCGGTCGACGCACTGAAAAGTACGTAACTGCAGCAGGCAAAACATACACCAGGGAACAAAGCTCAGACCGATGCCGATATCACCGTAGGCCATCAGCTTGACGAAGCTCACCAGCACGCCGGCAAGAAAGATCTCCGCCATGCCCCAGGTTTTCAGTTGAAAGAGAATTCGCGCAAGGAACGTCTTCAGGCCGGCAGGCATTCTGACCCGATTAACCAGCAGCAAAATGGTGACCAGGCAAAACGCCGGCACTAATTGAACAAAGAGTAAAAAGAAAGTCCCGAGACTGGCGTAATCCTCGGTAAACAGTACGTTGGGAATTTCCAGCAGCTCTATTTCGCTACTGATGCCGCCCACTTTCATATAGATAAAAGGGAACAGGTTGGCCAGCAGCAGCATAAACAGCGCGACCAGCGCATACGCCGTGGGACGCTGGCGAGGCGCGTCCCACGTGGTGGTTAACGTTGTACCGCAGCGCGGGCAGGCGGCTTTCTGGCGATGCTCAAGCTGCGGCAAAGCCACCAGCAAATCACATTGGGGACATAGAATATGTCGCGCAGCATGATGATGATCGCACATGACAACTCCTCGGCTCAGGCGCCGTTCTTTAATCCTTCGAGATATTCCCAGCGTTCAAAGGCCGCTTCCAGCGCCTGCTCCGCTTCGGCCAGCTGCGCCAGCACCTGCTGCGTGCGATCGTGCGGTTGCCCGAAGAAATCGGGATCGGCAACCTGATCCTGCAGCGTCTGCAGTTCGGCCTCGAGAGCCTCCAGCTTCTGCGGCAGTTGTTCCAGCTCGCGCTGCAGGTTATAGCTTAGTTTGTTCCCGCCGCGTTTGACAGTTTCTGCTTTTGGCTGAGCGACTTCCGTCGTTTTTTTAACGACCGTCTGCTTTTGCGCCAAAGACTGGGCCTGCTGACCGCGGGCGTCGTGATAGCCGCCGACGTACTGGCCAATACGACCGCCGCCTTCGAAGATCCAGCACTCGGTCACGGTATTGTCGACAAACTGACGATCGTGGCTCACCAGCATCACGGTCCCCTGATAGCCATCGATCAGCTCTTCCAGCAGCTCCAGCGTTTCAACATCGAGGTCGTTAGTCGGTTCATCAAGGATCAGCAGATTGCTGGGTTTCAGGAACAGCCGGGCCAGCAGCAGGCGGTTACGTTCCCCTCCGGAAAGCGCACGTACCGGGGTCATCGCTCGTTTTGGATGGAACAGGAAGTCCTGTAGATAACCCAGCACATGGCGTGGTTTACCGTTAACCATTACCTCCTGTTTGCCTTCCGCCAGGTTGTCCATCACCGTTTTATCCGGATCCAACTCCGCGCGGTGCTGGTCGAAGTAGGCGACCTCCAGCTTGGTGCCAACATGGATCCGCCCGCTGTCGGCCTGCAGCTGGCCGAGCATCAGCTTCAGCAACGTGGTTTTCCCGCAGCCGTTGGGGCCGATCAGGGCGATCTTGTCGCCGCGCTGGATCTGTGCGGAGAAATCCTTCACCAGCACTTTGCCGTCAACCTGATAGTTGACGTTTTCCATCTCAAAGACGATTTTGCCGGAACGGGAAGCCTCCTCAACCTGCATCTTCGCGCTGCCCATCACTTCCCGGCGCTCACCGCGCTCGCGGCGCATCGCCTTCAGCGCGCGGACTCGGCCTTCGTTACGGGTCCGGCGCGCTTTGATACCCTGACGGATCCACACCTCTTCCTGGGCCAGCTTGCGGTCAAATTCCGCATTCTGCAGTTCTTCGACCCGCAGGGCTTCTTCTTTATCGAGGAGATACTGATCGTAATTTCCCGGATAGGTCACCAGCTTGCCACGATCGAGGTCGACAATGCGCGTCGCCATATTGCGGATAAAGGAACGGTCATGCGAAATAAAGATAATCGTGCCTTTAAAGGTTTTCAGGAAACCTTCCAGCCAGTCGATGGTTTCGATATCGAGGTGGTTAGTGGGCTCATCCAACAGCAGCACGCGCGGCCCACTGACCAGGGCGCGGCCCAGCGCCGCTTTACGTAGCCAGCCACCGGACAGCGACGCCAGCTGCGCATTGGCGTCAAGGCCCAGCTGCTCAATCACTTCGTTAATGCGGCTGTCCAGCTGCCATAGTCCCAGGTTATCGAGCTGCTCCTGCAGGCGCGCCAGTTCATTTAAATTTTTGTCGCTCGGCTCGGTCATCACCTGATGCGACACGTCATGGTAGGCTTTCAGATAAGCCGCCTGCTCGGCGATCCCTTCGGCGACAAAATCGTACACCGTACCAGCAACGTTCCGCGGCGGATCCTGCTGCAGACGCGCCACGATCAGGTCCTGTTCATAAATGATGCGTCCGTCATCCAGCCCCTGTTCGCGGTTGAGGATCTTCATCAGGGTAGATTTACCGGCGCCGTTGCGTCCGACGAGGCAGACGCGTTCGTTATCTTCAATATGCAGCTCGGCATTATCCAGCAGCGGCGCATCGCTGAAGGAAAGCCAGGCGCCGTGCATACTAATCAGTGACATTATTTATTCCTTTCAGGCTGCGGTAATCAGCCAGCAGTTGTGGATCTGACGGTTGCGGGCAAAATCCTGCGACAGCGTTTTTTGCGAAATCTCTTGCGCCTTCAGGCCAAGCGCCGCCAGCCCGTCATGATCCATACGGAAACCGCGTTTGTTATTCGAGAACATAATGGTGCCGCCTTTACGCAGCAGACGTTTTAGATCGGTCATCAGGCGAATGTGATCGCGCTGGACGTCAAACGCATCTTCCATTCGTTTGGAGTTGGAAAAGGTCGGCGGATCGATAAAGATCAGATCGAACTGCTCGGTGCTCTCCCGCAGCCAACCCAGCACGTCCGCCTGCATCAGGCGATGCGCGCGGCCGGTCAGGCCATTGAGACGCAGGTTGCGTTCCGCCCACTCCAGGTAGGTGCGTGACATATCCACCGTGGTGGTGGATCGCGCACCGCCGAGGCCTGCGTGGACGCTGGCGCTGCCGGTATAGGAGAACAGGTTCAGGAAGTCCTTACCTTTACTCATCTGGCCGAGCATGCGACGGGCGATACGGTGGTCGAGGAACAGACCGGTATCCAGGTAGTCGGTGAGGTTGACCCACAGGCGCGCGTTATACTCCTGCACCTCAATAAAGTCGCCCTTCTCCGCCATCTTCTGATACTGGTTTTTCCCCTTCTGCCGTTCACGGGTTTTCAGCACCAACTTGTTAGGCGCCATGTCCAGTACGGCGATAGTCGCAGCGATGATGTCGAACAGACGCTGGCGCGCCTTATGCGCGTCGACGGTTTTCGGCGGGGCATACTCCTGGACCACCACCCAGTCGGCATAGCGGTCAATGGCCACGTTGTATTCCGGTAGATCAGCATCGTACAGGCGATAGCATTCAATTCCTTCCTGGCGGGCCCATTTTTCAAACTTCTTCAGGTTTTTACGCAGACGGTTAGCAAAATCCTCCGCCAGCATCGCCGGCTTGCCGCCTTCGCTCTCCGCCAGGTGATAATTCTTCTGCACGCAGTCCAGCGGGCCGTTCTTGGCTTTAAACTGCTTGTCGGCACGCAGCTGCAGGCAACTCAGCAGCTCCGGCGAAGCGCTGAATACCGACAGGTTCCAGCCGCCGAACTGACTTTTCATTATCCGGCCAAGCAGGCTGTGCAGAGCGATCAGCGCTGGCTCGCTTTCCAGACGTTCGCCGTACGGCGGGTTACTGATCACCGTCCCGTACGGGCCTTTCGGTAGCGGGTTGTTCAGTTGGGCGACGTCTTTCACGTCAAAATCGATCAGCTCGCCAATGCCGGCGCGGCGGGCGTTGCGGCGCGCGCGCTCGATTACGCGCGCGTCGACGTCTGAGCCGTAGAAGCGTGACTCATACGCTGCCAATCCCTGACGAGCGCGGGTTTGCGCTTCCGCCTTCACCTCTTTCCAGATGGCGTCATCGTGCTGCGCCCAGCCGCCAAAGCCCCAGTGGCCGCGGTGCAGGCCCGGCGCGCGGTCGGTCGCCAGCATCGCCGCTTCAATCAGCAGGGTACCGGAGCCGCACATCGGATCGAGCAGCGGCGTACCTGGTACCCAGCCAGAGCGCATGACGATCGCCGCCGCGAGGTTTTCTTTGATCGGCGCCATTCCGGTACCATCGCGATAGCCGCGCAGGTGCAGGCCTTCGCCGCTCAGATCCAGCGAGATGTGCGCCGTCTCTTTGTTCAGCCAGACGTTGATCCGCAGATCGGGCGACTCACGATCGACGTTCGGGCGCGGCAGATTCTTACGGGTGAAGCTGTCGACAATGGCGTCTTTAACCTTCAGCGCGCCGTACTGGCTGTTACGGATCTCGTCATTGAGGCCGCTAAAATGCACCGCGAAGGTGGCGCCAGGGTTGAACATCTCCGTCCACGGAATGGCCTGTACGCCGAGGTACAGATCCAGATCGCTGTATACGCGACATTCGCCCAGCGGCAGCATGATGCGCGAAGCCAGCCGGCTCCACATCAGGCTTTGATACAGCAGGCGCGTATCCCCCTGAAAATGGACCCCGCCCTGGACTACCTGGCAGTCCGTCGCGCCAAGCCCTTCCAGTTCAGTTTTTAACAGCTCTTCCAGCCCACGAGCCGTACTGGCAAACAGAGAATTCATATCGTCACTTTTACTTAAAGAAAATTGGTGCGCATTATAGCCAATATGTGCCCTATGTCATAAAGTTATAGGCTTATTTTTGGAACCCGGAGGCAGCGTATGGTAACGCTATCGCGACTTTTTATTCATCCTGTTAAATCCATGCGCGGCATAGGCCTGACCCACGCCTTTGCTGATATCAGCGGCCTGGCCTTCGATCGCCTGTTTATGGTCACCGAAACCGACGGGACCTTTATTACCGCTCGCCAGTTTCCGCAAATGGTGAAATTTATTCCGGCGCCGCTGCATGATGGCCTTCACCTGACCGCACCGGACGGCAGCAGCGCCGTGGTGCGTTTTAGTGATTTCGCCACGCAGGCCGAGCCGACCGAAGTCTGGGGCAACCATTTTACCGCCCTCATCGCGCCCGCCGCCGTTAACCAGTGGCTCAGCGGCTTTTTCAAGCGCGATGTCCAGCTGCGCTGGCTGGGGCCGCAGCTAACCCGCCGGGTAAAGCGCCATGATGCGGTGCCGCTCTCCTTCGCCGACGGCTACCCTTACCTGCTGGCTAACGAGGCCTCCCTGCGCGATCTGCAACAGCGCTGCCCGGCCAGCGTAAGCATAGAACAGTTTCGCCCTAACCTTGTGGTCACCGGCGCGGCGGCCTGGGATGAAGATAGCTGGAAAGTGATCCGCATCGGCGAGGTGGTGTTTGATGTCGCTAAGCCGTGCAGCCGCTGCATTTTTACCACCGTCAGCCCGGAGCGCGGTCAGAAGCATCCCGCCGGGGAGCCGCTGGAAACCTTAAAGCGTTTTCGTACCGCGCTGGACAATGGCGATGTCGATTTTGGCCAGAACCTGATTGCCCGCAACAGCGGGGTGATCCGGGTGGGAGATGAAGTGGAAATCCTTACCCGCGGCCCGGCGAAAGCCTACGGGGCAGGTGAAAGCGACGATACCCCGGCTCCCGAGGCGCAGCAGCAGGCTACGGTTGCCATCGAATGGCAGGGTCAACAGTTTACCGGCAATAACCAGCAGGTGCTGCTGGAGCAACTGGAACAACAGGGCATTCGCGTACCCTATTCGTGTCGGGCGGGGATCTGCGGCAGCTGCCGCATCCGGCTGGAAGAGGGAGAAGTGAGTCCGTTAAAGAAAAACGCGGTTGCCGGAGATGGCACTATTCTCGCCTGCAGCTGTGTACCGAAAACAGCGCTACGCCTGGCGCCTTAAACCGCCTGCCCCAGACTGTAGCTGACCGCGCTCTGCGCCGGCTGCAGTCTGTCATTCATGATTTTTATGACATCGCCCAGCTGCATGACGCGGCCGGCAAGGGTGAGACCCGGCTGAGCCAACAGACAGAGCGCGGCGTTATCGCCCGGCTCCACCACCAGTAAATTCACCTGCTCGCCGGTATCGCTCAGCCAAACGCAGGCGGCGTCGCCGCCGCTCGGCTGCCAGTGATGGGTATGGGCGATAAAGTGCCAGCTTTTCGGCATCTGCGGTTTGAGAAAACGGATGGCGGTGAGCGCGTTAAGGACTAATTCCGCCCGCTGCTCTTTCGATAGCTCGAGATCGCGACATTTTTCTTCAAAAGAGAAATAGAGCGCGGCGTCATCAACGCAAAATCCAGAAGGGGCAAAGGCATCCGGAGTCAGCATGCGCCGGGCGAAGCGCGAGCGAAATAACATGCCATTGGCCAGATCGAGCATCATGCGGTCGTGCTCTTCATCGTAATACCAACGCCAGTTATCGTCAGGTTTAATCCGCATTTTTCCCCCTGTCCCCTTTCATACGCCTCTGCAAAGTTGTTGCGACTTACCGCAGAATATTTTCTAAAATTAAGAAAAGTCTAAAATGTTTAAATAAGCAACAGTGAGGGAATATAAAACAACCAGGGCCGGAAATAAAGCCCTGGGTGGGATTCAGAGGAGGAAAAGATTAGATGTGGGTAACAATTTCTTTAATCAGCGGCGGACCTTTAAAAATAAATCCAGAATAGATCTGCACCAGCGATGCCCCGGCGGCAATCTTTTCCCGCGCGGCAATCACCGAATCAATGCCGCCCACGCCGATGATAGGCAAACGGCCATTCAGCTCAGCGGAGAGCATACGGATAATTTCAGTGCTTTTTAATTGTAATGGACGACCGCTAAGCCCGCCGGTCTCATCGCAATGTTTCATTCCCTGAACCAGGGAACGATCGAGGGTGGTATTGGTTGCAATCACGCCATCAATATTATGACGCACGAGGCTATCGGCAACCTGGATCAATTCCTCAGGCAAAAGATCCGGCGCGATCTTTACGGCGACCGGGACATATTTTTGATGCTTCTGCTGCAGCTCGAGCTGCTTATTTTTAATACCGGAGAGTAAATCATCCAGCGCTTCGCCGTATTGCAGCGTGCGCAGCCCTGGGGTATTCGGCGAGGAGATATTAATGGCGATATACCCGGCGTACGGATAGACTTTTTCCATACAAATCAGGTAATCATCTTTCCCGTGCTCAACCGGCGTATCTTTATTTTTGCCGATATTGATACCCAGCACGCCGTCAAAATGCGCCTTTTTCACATTCTCAACCAGGTTATCGACGCCATGGTTATTAAAGCCCATGCGGTTGATCAATCCCTCGGCATCAACCAGACGGAAGATCCTTGGCTTATCGTTGCCCGGCTGCGGACGCGGCGTCACGGTGCCGATCTCAATCGAACCAAACCCCATCGCGCCCAGCGCGTCAATGCATTCCCCATTTTTATCCAGCCCGGCCGCCAGACCCAGCGGGTTTTTAAAGGTTAGCCCCATGCAGGTGACAGGCCTGGCCGGTACCTTCTGGCGAACCAGCATTTCCAGCGGCGTCCCGGTGACACGGCGTAATTGTTGAAAGGTAACTTCATGAGCGCGCTCAGGATCGAGCTGAAAAAGGGCTTTACGAACGAAGGGGTAGTACATGAACTCTCCTGGATTCCCGGTGTGCAAACCGGGGGCGTATTATGTGCGATCTGTTGCGGAAAGGGAATTGACCTGCGACAAAAAATCCCCCATCAGCGCAAACGATTACCTACCCCGCGCGCCATTATGCGCTTTTCGGCTATCTAACCGCGGATAAATCATTTAGGGAAATAATGGCCCTCTGTCACACTCACTATAAATGTTATCAATTATAGATAAATGCAAACATTTAGTTATAAGGAGAGAGAGATGCGCGTCATTACGCTTGCGGGCAGCCCGC
Organism: Klebsiella sp. P1927; assembly: GCF_018204675.1. Classification (NCBI taxonomy): domain Bacteria; kingdom Pseudomonadati; phylum Pseudomonadota; class Gammaproteobacteria; order Enterobacterales; family Enterobacteriaceae; genus Klebsiella; species Klebsiella sp. P1927. The sequence goes on from NZ_CP073377.1 coordinate 3,238,393, forward strand.
GTTACCCTTCCCGTTCCAGCGCCTTGCTGGAATACGCCAGAGAGACGCTCACCGCCGCCGATATCGAAGTCTGCCACTGGCATCTGCAGAACTTTGCCCCGGAAGACCTCCTGTACGCTCGTTTTGACAACCCGGCGCTGCAGACGCTCAATGAACAGCTGGCCGGGGCTGATGGCCTGATCATCGCCACGCCGGTGTATAAAGCCTCGTTCTCCGGCGCGCTGAAAACGCTGCTCGACCTGCTGCCTGAGCGAGCGCTGGAGGGCAAAATTGTGCTGCCGCTGGCCACCGGCGGCACCATCGCTCACATGCTGGCGGTGGACTACGCGCTGAAGCCAGTGCTGAATGCCCTCAAGGCCCAGGAGATCCTCCATGGCGTCTTCGCTGATGACAGCCAGGTGACCGATTACCAGCATAAGCCGCAGTTTACCGCGAATCTGCAGCGGCGCCTTGATGACGCCCTGGAGACCTTCTGGCAGGCGCTGCATCGCCCCAGCAGCCGTGCGCCGTCGTTAACATCTCTGCGTGGGGTGGAGCATGCTTAATCCTCTCCGCGCCCTGACTCTGGGCGGACTGCTGCTATTCTCTTCGCTGGGTCACGCCGCCCCGGCGGCACCTGACGCTCTGCGCATCGGCTACCAAAAAGGCAGTGTCAGCATGGTGCTGGCGAAGAGCCATCAGCTGCTGGAGCAGCGCTATCCGCAAACCCATATCTCGTGGATTGAGTTCCCGGCCGGTCCGCAGATGCTGGAGGCGCTGAACGTCGGCAGCATTGATATCGGCAGTACCGGCGATATTCCGCCTATCTTTGCCCAGGCGGCAGGCGCCGATTTGGTCTATATCGGCGCGGAGCCGCCCAAGCCCAAGGCGGAGGTGATCCTGGTGGCGCAGGGCAGCCCGATTCATAACGTTGCTGAGTTAAAAGGGAAAAAGGTCGCTTTCCAGAAAGGCTCCAGCTCCCACAATCTGCTGCTGCGCGCCCTGCAGCTCGCAGGTCTGAAATTTAGCGATATTCAGCCGGTTTACCTTGCTCCCGCCGATGCGCGCGCCGCCTTCCAGCAGGGCAATGTCGACGCATGGGCCATCTGGGATCCGTACTACTCCGCCGCGCTGCTGCAGGGCGGCGTCCGGGTACTCACTGACGGAACAGATCTGAAACAGACGGGATCCTTCTATCTTGCTTCCCGGCCCTACGCTGAACGCAATGGCGCTTTCATTGAAGGCGTACTCGACACCTTTACTCAGGCCGATGCCCTGACCCACAGCCAACGCGCGCAAAGTATTACGCTGCTGGCGAAAACGATGGGCTTACCGGAGGCGGTGATCGACAGCTATCTGGACCATCGTCCCCCCACCGCGGTTACCCCGGTGAGCGCCGAAACCGCCGCTCGCCAGCAGCAGACGGCAGACCTGTTCTACGAGAACAAGCTGGTGCCAAAAAAAGTTGATATCCGGGCCCGCATCTGGCAGCCCACCGCCACACAAGGAGCGAAATCATGAGTCTGAATATGTTCTGGTTTTTACCGACCCATGGTGATGGTCGTTATCTGGGTACCGAAGAGGGTGCCCGTCCGGTCGATTATGGCTATCTGCAGCAAATCGCGCAGACGGCGGATCGGCTGGGCTTCACCGGCGTGCTGATCCCGACCGGACGCTCTTGTGAGGATGCGTGGCTGGTCGCGGCCTCAATGATCCCGGTGACGCAGCGGCTGAAGTTCCTTGTCGCCCTCAGGCCAAGCGTGGTATCGCCGACGGTGGCCGCGCGTCAGGCGGCGACCCTGGACCGGCTGTCAAACGGCCGGGCGCTGTTCAATCTGGTCACCGGCAGCGATCCTGCCGAACTGGCAGGCGACGGCGTCTTCCTCGACCACACCGAGCGCTATGAGGCCTCGGCTGAATTTACCCACATCTGGCGTAAGCTGATGGAGGGAGAAACCGTCACCTTTAACGGCAAGCATCAGCGCGTTCGCGACGCCAAACTGCTGTTTCCGCCACTGCAGCAGCCACGTCCACCGCTCTATTTCGGCGGCTCGTCTGAGGTGGCGCAGGAGCTGGCCGCTGAGCAGGTCGATCTTTATCTTACCTGGGGAGAACCGCCGGCCCAGGTGGCAGAGAAAATAGCTCAGGTGCGAGAGAAAGCCGCCCGGCATGGTCGCCAGGTGCGTTTTGGCATCCGTCTGCACGTGATCGTCAGGGAAACCAACGAGGAAGCGTGGCAGGCGGCGGACAGCCTTATCTCCCATCTTGACGACGAGACGATCGCCCGCGCCCAGGCGGCTTTCGCCAGAACCGACTCCGTTGGACAGCAAAGGATGGCGGCCCTGCACAACGGGCGACGCGATAAGCTGGAAATCAGCCCCAACCTGTGGGCTGGCGTGGGTTTAGCGCGCGGCGGCGCCGGGACCGCGCTGGTGGGCGATGCCGCCACCGTTGCCGAAAGGATCAATGAATACGCCGCGCTGGGTATCGATAGCTTTATCTTTTCCGGCTATCCGCATCTGGAAGAGGCGTACCGGGTCGGAGAGCTGCTGTTCCCCCTGCTTGACGTCGCGGTGCCGTCCATCCCGCAGCCGCAAAACCTGCGTCTGCAGGGGGAAGCGGTCGCCAACGAGTTTATTCCGCGTAAAGTAGCGCAAAGCTGAGGAGACCGTGATGGCAAAATCAACCCATCCCCTGTTGTTACGCCTCGCCCCCTGGCTGCTGCCGGTAGGGACGGTCATTGTCTGGCAGCTGGCCTCGTCCGTCGGCTGGCTGTCGACGCGGGTGCTGCCCTCGCCGGAGGGGGTATTGAAAGCGTTCTGGACCCTCTCGGCCAGCGGTGAGCTGTGGCAGCATCTGGCCATCAGCTCGTGGCGGGCGCTGGTCGGCTTCGCCATCGGCGGCTCGATCGGGCTAATACTCGGCCTGATCAGCGGCCTGTCTCGCTGGGGCGAGCGTCTGCTGGATACCTCGATCCAGATGCTGCGCAATGTCCCGCATCTGGCGCTGATCCCGCTGGTGATCTTGTGGTTCGGCATCGATGAGACCGCCAAGATCTTCCTTGTCTCGCTGGGCACCCTGTTCCCGATCTATATCAACACCTGGCACGGGATCCGCAATATTGACCGTGGGCTGGTTGAGATGGCGCGCAGCTATGGCTTATCCGGCTTCGCCCTGTTCCGTCACGTGATATTACCCGGCGCCCTGCCCTCAGTTATAGTCGGCGTGCGTTTTGCCCTTGGTCTGATGTGGCTGACGCTTATTGTCGCCGAAACTATCTCGGCGAATGCCGGCATCGGTTATCTGGCGATGAACGCGCGTGAATTTCTGCAAACCGACGTGGTGGTAGTGGCGATCATCCTTTACGCCATCCTTGGCAAACTGGCCGACGTCTGCGCCCAGCTGCTGGAACGGCTCTGGCTGCGCTGGAATCCGGCGTATCATCTTCAGGAGGCTAACGCATGAACACTGCCCGTCTCAACCCAGGTATCCCGCTGCTGCTGAACGGGGTGACGAAACGCTATGGCGACAACACCATTCTTAACGAGCTGGATCTGCATATTCCCAGCGGCCAGTTTGTGGCGGTGGTGGGCCGCAGCGGCGGCGGCAAAAGTACCCTGCTGCGCCTGCTGGCAGGTCTGGAAAAACCAAACGCCGGCGAACTGCTGGCTGGCGCGACGCCCCTGGCGGCGATCCAGGACGACACCCGGATGATGTTTCAGGATGCGCGCCTGCTGCCGTGGAAAACAGTGATTGATAACGTGGGGCTGGGGCTAAAAGGCGCCTGGCGCGACGCCGCCCTGCAGGCGTTGGCCAGCGTCGGACTTGAAAGCCGCGCACAGGAGTGGCCGGCCGCGCTGTCGGGTGGGCAGAAGCAGCGCGTTGCGCTGGCCCGCGCGCTGATCCATCGCCCGCGCCTGCTGCTGCTGGACGAACCGCTGGGGGCGCTGGATGCCCTCACCCGTCTGGAGATGCAGGAGCTGATCGTCTCCCTGTGGCAGGAGCATGGCTTTACGGTCCTGCTGGTCACGCACGACGTCAGTGAAGCGGTGGCCATGGCCGATCGGGTGCTGTTAATTGAAGAGAAGAAGATTGGCCTCGATTTAAGCGTGGATATCCCGCGACCGCGGCGCACCGGTTCGGCGAAGCTGGCCGAGCTGGAGGCTGAAGTACTGGATCGGGTGATGAAACGCGGCGACAGCGAGCGTGCGCCGCGTTTGTTTAGTCATGGCTGACCGGCGTAACTGTCCGCTATCTGAACGGGGGCATATCGTCATCCGACATGTCCCCGGCTCGCGGGTTGCACAGCCGGGCTACCAACGCCAAATCAGCCGTGTATTCCAGGTCGGGTAAGCATCGCGCCGCCCGACAACATCACCACGCTAACGGGTAACCCGGACAGGGCGCAAGGCGCGCCGCAGCCCGGGGTTATGCCACCGTTACGCCAGCGCCTTACTGATTTTCTCGAACAGGTCGCCAGAGAGATTCTCCAGCCCCTTCAGCTGCTCCAGCGCGGCGCGCATCAGCGCCTGTCGCTTCTCATCATAACGCTTCAGACGAATCAACGGCTCAATCAGGCGCGACGCCACCTGCGGGTTACGCTGGTTAAGCTCGGTCAGCATCTCCACCAGGAACTGATAGCCGCTGCCATCTTCAGCATGGAACGCCGCCGGGTTGCTGCTGGCGAAAGCGCCGATTAACGAGCGCACACGGTTCGGGTTGCTCATGCTGAACGAACGGTGGTTCAGCAGACCGCGCACGGTTTCCACCACGTTGGCTGCCGGGCTGGTGGACTGCAGGATAAACCACTTATCCATCACCAGACCGTCCTGATGCCATTTGTCATCGTACTCCTGCATCAGCGCATCGCGGCACGGCAACTCAGCGGCAACCGCCGCTGACAGGGCGGCCAGCGCGTCGGTCATGTTATCTGCCTGGTGATACTGCGTCGCCACCAGCTTATCGCCCAGCGTCGGTTCCGCAAACGCCAGATAGCGCAGGCAGGTATTGCGCAGAGCGCGCTTACCAATATCGGCGTGCTCCACCCGATAGCTGTCGAGCTTATTGGCGTTATAAACCGCGAGGAATTCGTCCGCCAGTTCGTTCGCCAGGGTGCGGGTGAGCGCTTCGCGCACGGCGGCGATGGCGATCGGATCGATAATCGCGAACATCTCGGCGATTTCGTTGGCTGACGGCAGGGTTAAGATCTCAGCGGCCAGCGCCGGATCAATCTTCTCATCCAGCAGGATGGCGCGGAAGGCATCCGCTACGTGCACCGGCAGCGACAGCGGCTGCCCCTGCTGATGGCGGTTGACGTTCAGCTTGATGTAAGTCGCCAGCAGGCTCTGCGCCGCATCCCAGCGCGAGAAATCATTCCGCGCGTGACGCATCAGGAAGGTCAGCTGCTGATCGCTCCACTTGTATTCCAGTTTCACAGGCGCTGAAAATTCGCACAGCAGCGCCGGCACCGGCTGGAAATAAACGTTATCGAAGACGAAAGTCTGCTCGGCCTGGGTCACATTAAGCACCGGGTGTACCGGGTGACCGCCCTTCTGCAGGGGGATCACCTTGCCCTCGTTATCGTACAGCTCAATGGCAAACGGGATATGCAGCGGCTGCTTCTCGGCCTGCTCGGCGGTCGGCGGCGTACGCTGGCTGATGGTCAACGTATACTGCTCGGTCTCCGGATTATAGTCGTCATGCACGGTGACGATTGGCGTACCGGACTGGCTGTACCAGAGGCGGAAGTGCGACAGGTCGACGTTAGAGGCATCTTCCATCGCCTGCACGAAATCGTCGCAGGTGGCGGCGCTGCCGTCATGGCGTTCAAAGTACAGCTGCATCCCTTTCTGGAAGTTTTCTTCACCCAGCAGGGTGTGCAACATGCGGATCACTTCGGCACCCTTTTCATAGACCGTCAGGGTGTAGAAGTTGTTCATCTCGATAACCATATCCGGACGGATCGGGTGCGCCATCGGGCTGGCGTCTTCGGCAAACTGCAGCCCGCGCATGGTGCGCACGTTGTTGATGCGGTTCACCGCCCGTGAGCCGAGGTCGGAACTGAACTCCTGATCGCGGAACACGGTCAGCCCCTCTTTCAGGCTGAGCTGGAACCAGTCACGACAGGTGACGCGGTTGCCGGTCCAGTTATGGAAATATTCATGACCAATCACGCGCTCAATATCGAGGTAGTCTTTATCGGTGGCGGTATCGGTACGAGCCAGAACATATTTGGAGTTAAAGACGTTGAGTCCTTTGTTCTCCATGGCACCCATATTAAAGAAGTCGACGGCGACAATCATATAGATATCGAGGTCGTACTCGAGGCCAAAGCGCTCCTCATCCCACTTCATAGAGTTTTTCAGCGAGGTCATCGCCCAGGGCGCGCGATCGAGGTTGCCGCGATCGACGTACAGCTCCAGCGCCACTTCGCGGCCAGAGCGGGTGCGGAATGAATCGCGCAGGACGTCAAAATCACCGGCCACCAGCGCAAACAGATAGCACGGCTTCGGGAACGGATCCTGCCACTGTACCCAGTGACGACCGTTCTCCAGCTCCCCTTCCGCCATACGGTTGCCGTTGGAAAGCAGGAACGGGTATTTCGCTTTATCGGCGATAATTTTGGTGGTAAAGCGCGCCAGCACATCCGGACGGTCCAGATACCAGGTGATATGGCGGAAACCTTCCGCTTCGCACTGGGTGCACAGCGCTTCGCCTGACTGATACAGGCCTTCCAGCGCGGTGTTCGCCGCCGGGCTGATCTCATTGACGATGGTCAGGGTGAAATGCTCCGGCAGGCCGCCGATCACCAGCTGATTGTTTTCTTCTTTATAGTCACTCCACGGCTGGCCGTTCACCTGCAGAGCGATCAGGGTCAGATCTTCGCCGTCCAGGCGCAATGGCACATCAGACGCAGCCGCGTGGCGGGAGACCTTGCTCTCGGCCGTAACAACGGTTTTTGCGGCATCCAGGTCAAAGGTCAAATCGATATCGCTAATCAGATACTCCGGCGCACGATAGTCGTGGCGGTATTTGGCTTGGGGCTGTTGTGTCATAAAAAACCTTTAGCATCTTCGGTAAAGTGTCGTCCCAGTCTATTCCTGTTGTGTCAATCGCGCTATGCAGAATCTTCATCTTTTCAACGTGAAACACGGAAATCGCTACATTTTGTTAACACTCGCGGCACGAAATGCCCTCGACCCGACGCAAAGCTTGTGGTGTGATCCATGTTCAATATATTAAACTAGGCCTCGCAAATGACCGTCAGCGTCACCATTGCTCGCCATCGCGGGACAGAGTCGGGTAATAAAGGTATACTCCGCCTCCATTTTCCGCGTTGGTTTCGATGGAACGCTCCAGTGAGAGGATGCTACTGCGCACCATGACACAATTCACTTCTCCTGTACTGCACTCGCTGCTTGATACGGATGCCTATAAGCTGCACATGCAGCAGGCTGTCTTCCACCGCTACGGCGATGTGCATGTGGCGGCGGAGTTTCGCTGCCGCGGAGACGACCTGCTCGGCATCTATGCCGACGCGATCCGCGAGCAGGTGGAGTCCATGCGCGACCTGAGGCTGCGGGATGATGAATATCGCTGGCTGTCCACCCTTCCCTTTTTTCGCCAGGATTACCTCAACTGGCTGCGCGATTTTCGCTATGACCCGAGCCAGGTCACGGTCAGCAATGACAATGGTAAGCTGAACATTCGCCTTACCGGCCCATGGCGGGAAGCCATCATGTGGGAAGTCCCGCTGCTGGCGGTGATAAGCGAGTTGGTCCATCGCTATCGTTCACCAGAGATGGGCGTCGATCAGGCGCTCAACACGCTGGAACATAAGCTAGGCGACTTCGCCACCATGACCGCTGACCTCGACATGAGCGCCTTCCGTCTGATGGACTTCGGCACCCGCCGTCGTTTCTCACGCGAGGTGCAGGAAGGTATTGTGCGGCGTCTGCAGCAGGAACCATGGTTTGTCGGCACCAGCAATTACGATCTGGCGCGCCGTCTGAATTTAACCCCGATGGGTACCCAGGCCCATGAGTGGTTCCAGGCCCACCAGCAGATCAGCCCCAGCCTTGCCAGCAGCCAGCGGGCGGCCCTTGCCGCCTGGCTGGAAGAGTATCCCGACCAGCTGGGCATCGCGCTGACCGACTGCATCACTATGGATGCGTTCCTGCGCGATTTCGGTCCGGAATTCGCCACCCGCTATCAGGGGTTGCGCCACGATTCCGGCGACCCGGTGGAATGGGGAGAAAAAGCTATCGCCCATTATCAGAAGCTGGGTATCGATCCGCTGAGCAAAGTGCTGGTCTTCTCCGACAATCTCGACCTGGCGAAAGCCGTCGATCTGTATCGCCACTTCGCCTCGCGGGTGAAGCTCAGCTTTGGGATCGGCACCCGTTTAACCTGCGATCTGCCGCAGGTTAAACCGCTCAATATCGTGATTAAGCTGGTGGAATGTAACGGCAAGCCGGTGGCGAAACTCTCCGACAGCCCGGGGAAAACTATCTGCCACGATAAGGCCTTCGTCCGCGCCCTGCGCGAAGCGTTCGACCTGCCGCCGATTAAAAAGGCAAGCTAAAAAACTTGGCCCGACGGCATTCTGCTATCGGGCCAATCAATATCACTCCTGCGGCAAACGGGCTCTGACGACCTCGGCAAAATACTCCGCGCCAGTTAGCAATATCTCATCATTAAAGTCGTAGCAGGCATTATGCAACGGTGTATTGCCCTGAGCATCTGAACTATCGCCGTTGCCTAAAAAGATGAAACAGCCGGGGATTTTTTGCAGAAAAGCGCCAAAATCTTCCGAAATCATCATCTGTGCGACGTTGCCGTTCACCTTCTCAGCCCCTACCACGTTAATCGCAGCGGTGACCGCTACATCAACGCATTGCTGCCAGTTCACCGTTGGCGCAAATTCATGGGTATAGCTGAACTGGCACGTCGCACCGTGCATCGCGCAAATCGCTTCGCTAATGGTACGCATTCGTTCTTCGAGCAGCATCTGTACCTCCGGTGCAAAGCTGCGCGTATCCCCTTTGATTTCGACGTGCGTCGGAATCGCATTGCGGATGCCATCGGTGTGCAGTTCAGTACAGGAAATGACCGCTGGCACGTTCGGATCAACATTTCGCGAAACAATTGTCTGCAAAGCCAGGATGATTTCCGCCGCAATGACCAGCGGATCTTTCGCCATATGCGGCCGCGCCGCATGCGCTCCCTGCCCTTTAATACGAATAATAAAGTTATCTTCACTGGCCATAATGCCACCGACTCGCGTGGCGATAGTCCCGGCTTTCATACCCGGCATATTATGCAGACCGTAGATTTCCTCTATGCCAAAGCGTTCAATAACGCCATCGTCCATCATCGCTCTGGCGCCATAGCCAGGTTCCTCAGCAGGCTGAAAAACAAAGCAGACCGTGCCGTTAAAATTCTGCCGCTGCAATAGCAACTGCGCCGCGCCCAGCGCAATGCAGGTATGACCATCATGTCCGCAGCCGTGCATCCGCTCGGCGGTCATGGAGCGGTAAGACCAGTCTCCCTGTTCGGTCAATTGAATGGCATCGATATCGGCACGAATAGCGATAACGCCCTTCCCGTCGCCGCATTTCAATCTCCCCACCACCCCGGTTTTGCCAATATCGCGGTGCACCTCAATGCCCATAGCTTCGAGCTTTTCGGCAATAAACCGTGAAGTATTCTGCTCCTCGAAGGCGCTTTCCGGATGGGCATGCAAATAGTGACGCCAGGCGATAAGCTGCTGCTTTAGCTGTTGCTGATTCATTCTCTGCTCCTGTAAACATTAGTCCATACGCTGGGCGCGCTGTAAAACCACCTGCAGCAGCATATTGGCGCCAGCAATCAGATCTTTGGCTGCGCTATGTTCTTTGACGTTATGGCTAATGCCATCGACGCAGGGGACAAAAATCATCCCGGCGGGACATACCGACGCCATAAATTGTGCATCGTGTCCGGCGCCGCTTGGCAAACGTCGGTAACTGAGCCCCTGACGCTCCGCCTCGGCTTCCACCGCATTGACGATCTCATCGGCAAAGATGACCGGATTAAAGCGCACCAGTGAGCGGCTGGTTATCTCCACGCCCTCTTCCTGCGACGTTTTCGCGACAAATTCGGCTAATTGCTGCTCCGCCAGACATAAGATCGCATTATCGGTATTGCGGAGATCCACTGACATGACGACATGGTTGGGAATGACGTTGATTAGATTAGGCTTCACGCTGAAATGTCCAACGGTAGCTACTTGATCGCCACCAAGGCTTAGCGCCAGCTCACGGGCAAAAACAGCGATTTTCGCAGCCGCCAGCCCGGCATCACGTCTCATGGACATTGGGGTTGTACCCGCATGATTCGATACGCCTCTCAGGGTAAATTCCTGCCACGAAATACCCTGTACGCCGGTAACCACGCCAATATCAATCTGCTCTTTATCAAGAATTGGTCCCTGTTCGATATGCAGCTCAACGTAGCTATCTACCGCCATATCTCCCGGCTGACGTTCGCCTTTATAACCAATGTTACGCAGCGCTTCATCGAGCGTGATACCGTCGAGATCTTTTGCCGCGAGCGCCTGCGCCAACGGATACTCGCCGGCAAACACCACGCTGCCCATCATATCGGGCTGAAATCGCACCCCCTCCTCGTTAGTAAAGAAGGTTACCGCCAACGGTCGTCGGGTGCGGATCCCGGCATCCTGGAGGGTGGCAATCACCTCAAGGCCGGCCATAACGCCGTAGTTGCCATCGTATAACCCACCTGTGGCGACGGTATCGATATGTGACCCCATCATCACCATCGGCAACGTCTCCTCGCCGTGATAAACGCCGGTGACATTGCCGATAGCATCAATTGACACGCTCAGGCCCAGCGCCTTCATGCGGGCTACAACAAAGTCCCTGCCGGCTTTATCTTCGGCAGTCGCTGCCAGGCGGCATACGCCGCCGCCTGGCAGCGCACCATGTTCGCCAAGTGCATACAGGGAATCGATAAGCCGTTGGCCGTTAATCTGCAGATAATGACTCATATAACATCTCGCTAATAATGGTGGTTATTGGAACATGCCGTAAAAAATGGCAGATACGGTGATAAGACCGATCAGGGTGACGAAAACGTTGCTCGCTTTACCGCGCCAGGGGGCAAGCACCGGTAATTTATGAATGGCGTACATAGGCAACAGCAGCAGAATTGCCGCCCCGGTGGGACCGCTGATGCATTCGATAATACCGAGGATACTGGGGTTCTTGTACGCGGCGAACCAGCAGGTAAGCACCATAAACACCAGGATGACCGCGTCGACGAGGCGAATACCAGGTTTTTTCCCGCGTGCGGCGGCGGCCTCCAGAATCAGGTCGCGCAGCGATTCATAGGCGCCGATGTAGTGGCCAAGAAATGATTTAGTAATAGCGACAAAGGCGATAATCGGCGATAGCCAGGCAATAATCGGTGTATCGTACTGATTGGCCAGATAGGACAAAATCGACAGATTCTGGGCTTTGGCTTCCGCCAGTTGCTGCGGCGACAGGCTTAACACGCAGCTGAGAACAAAAAACAGCACCACCACCGTCATGAGCAGGATACCGTAGCGCTGGATCTGCGCACATTTACCCTCAGCGAGCGCCAGACCGTAACGCTGCTTCTGGCGCACCACCATCGGCGAAATGATGGGATAGTGGTTAAACGACATCACCAGTACCGGGAAGGTCATCCACAGGGATAACATGATCCCCTGCCCATCGCCCGTGGCGCTGAAGCTTACGGTTTGCAAAATTGCGCCGTTCCAGTGCGGAATCAGAAAAAGTGCCATAAAAATAAGCGAGATGATGAAGGGATAAACCAGGGTGCTCATCACCCGCATTATCAAACGCTGTCCGAAACGGACGATAAACATCAGCCCGAGGATCAGAACGATGGCCACCAGCGACCGGGGAGGCTCGGCCATCGCCAACTGGTGGGTGATAAAGCTCTGCGCGGTGTTGGTGATAGCCACCGCATACATAATCAGAATGGTATAGACGGCGAAGAAATAGATGACGGTAAATACTTTTCCCGCCAGCGCGCCAAAATGCTCGCCAATAACATCGGTAATACTGCTTTCCGGCGTATTGGAAGAGTAAATGAATCTCGCCAGACCGCGGTGAGCCAGATAAGTAATAGGAAAAGCGAGGACAAAAACAATCAGCAGCGGCCAGAAGCCGCCAATTCCGGCATTAATCGGCAGAAACAGCACCCCGGCGCCAATGGCGGTACCGAACAGGCCAAGGACCCAAACGGTATCTTCGCTATGCCACTTTGCGGGATCGGAATATCCTTTATTGATAATTATATTTTCAGTATTCATCGGTCAGGTTCTCTCTATGCATGACGCGAAAGCGCGTATGTTTTCGTTATGAGTCAGAACGCTTGTCATACCGAGGGCTTGTAGGGTAGGTAAGATGGCCCCCTTGTTATTGTCGATAGCGCTCAACCATTACGGCCAAACCAGACGATGTCTTCATAGACATCGGGTGATGTATCTCCTTCCGTGCTGATTAACAGAACCTGTGCATCGGCATTCAGGCGCAGCGATTCGGCAAGCTCGCGATACGCCGGTTGAGTCATCAGCGCATAAAGCACTCCTGTGCCAATAGCGCCGGATTCCCCGGAGACAAAAGGTTCGTCAGTACCTGGACGCGGAGCGGCCAACAGGCGCATGCCGTTGGCCGCCAGACAATCGTCGGCGGAAATAAAACAGGTGGCATGGTCGCGGAGCATTGGCCAGCTGGTGATGTTAGGTTCACCACAGGCAAGCCCGGCCATCAGAGTTGACATATCCCCGCCGACGCTGTGCGGCAGTCCGTCATTAATGGTTGCCGAGCGATACAGGCAGTTCGCCTTGTGCGGCTCAACGATGATGATGGTGGGAGCCTGCTGCTGCATCTTTTCGATGAAATATCCCATGATGCTACCGGCAAACGACCCGACCCCGGCTTGTAAAAACAGATGCGTCGGCATCGGCGCTCCGCTTTCTGCCAGCTGCTGCCAGATTTCAACAGCGAGGGTCATATAGCCTTGCATGATCCATGTGGGGATCTGCTCGTAGCCCTGCCAGGCGGTATCCTGGAGTAGAACCCATCCCTGCTCGCGCGCGGTTTTGGCCGCCAGCCGAACTGTGTCGTCGTAGTTCAGTTCAGTAATCGTGCATTCGGCGCCATGCCGGCGAATATTCTGCGCGCGTACCGGCGACGAGCCTTTTGGCATATACACCACCGCACGCAGCCCAAGCTGCTCAGCCGCCCACGCCACGCCACGTCCGTGGTTACCGTCGGTAGCAGTCACAAATACGATGTCCTTGATACGCGCCTTAATCACTGGTGAATTAAGCTCGGCAAAGCTCAACGTATTAATATCTCGCTCAAGCAGAGCGGCGAGATATTTCCCCATCGCATAAGATCCGCCTAATCCTTTAAACGCATTCAAACCGAATCGCTGCGCTTCATCTTTTATATGGATCGATCCCAGCCCCAGCCGCTGGCTTAAAAATTCCAGCTTACGCAGCGGCGTGACCCGGTAATCAGGAAATTTTTGATGGAATGCCAGCACTTCGTTCCCCACGCTTTCATTCAGCAGACTCAAGTCTGCTCCCTGGCCATAGGGCTGCCGCCGGGCGTTAAGTTGAAATTTAATTGTGTCCACTATTCAGGCACCTCTATTTTCATATCGTCCTGCGACGATAACGTTATTTGCGACCATTCCGCCTAAACGACGGGTGCACGGATCCGTGCGGCCTGAGACAGGACGGTCGCTTTAAATTGGTTAAGTCAGAATGTGAGAGGCTTTTTGTCGCGATATACCGCTTTCCCACTGCCTGTGATGGTACACTGCGCCCGGCGGTTAATTGGCGCAAAGTTGCCCATCGCGCCGCAATTTTCACTCTGTTTTATCATTCACACGCAACAACGTTGCATTAGTGAGGTTGATCACAGGCTTGCAGGACGAGATATATGATGAAACTTGACGCATGGGATAAAAAAATTCTTACGCTCTTGCAGCGTAATAATCGCTTGTCGCAACGGGAGATCGCCGATCGGATCAGCCTGTCTCCTTCGGCAGTCAATCGGCGTATCGCTGCACTGGAGGATGCAGGGGTGATTAAAGGCAGTGTTAGCTTAGTGGACGCCAGTAAAGTGGGAAGACCAATCACCATTATGGTGCAGGTGACCATTGAGAATGAACGTCTCGATCTGCTTGAGGAGGATAAACAGCGTTTCGTAACCTGTCCGCAAGTGCAGCAGGTCTACTATGTCACTGGCGACTTCGATTTTCTGCTCGTGATCAACGTCCGTGATATGGCGGAATACGAAGCGCTAACCCGTGAACTCTTTTTTGCCTCGGGAAATATCAAGTCTTTCCGGACCATCGTGTCGATGCAAAATGCGAAGCAGGAAATGACGGTCATTATCGAGTAAGTCGTGTAAAAGTCGAAATGGGGAGCCAAAGAACGCCCCGGAGGTGTATTTATTTCCGAAATCCACCCTTCCCTGTGCGAAATCTACTTGTCTGATGGAAGATGACAGGTAACATAGATATCCCCCCGCTGTTGGGGGAAGAGACTTTTTTATTGGACTACATAGAGAGATTATTATGAGCGTTGTGCCTGTAGCCGACGTACTCCAGGGCCGCGTTGCCGTTGACAGCGAAGTCACGGTCCGCGGATGGGTGCGTACCCGCCGAGATTCTAAAGCTGGCTTTTCTTTCCTCGCCGTCTATGACGGTTCCTGCTTTGATCCTGTACAGGCCGTTATTAATAATTCTCTGCCCAATTACAATCAGGAAGTGCTGCGTCTGACCACCGGCTGCTCGGTGATTGTCACCGGTAAAGTCGTGGCTTCTCAGGGTCAGGGTCAAAGCTTTGAGATCCAGGCGACCAGCGTGGAAGTGACCGGCTGGGTGGAAGACCCGGACACCTACCCGATGGCGGCCAAGCGCCACAGCATCGAGTATCTGCGTGAAGTAGCGCACCTGCGTCCGCGCACCAACCTGATTGGCGCGGTAGCCCGCGTGCGTCACACCCTGGCGCAGGCGCTGCACCGCTTCTTCAACGAACAGGGCTTCTTCTGGGTTTCCACCCCGCTGATCACCGCCTCCGATACCGAAGGCGCCGGCGAAATGTTCCGCGTGTCGACGCTGGATCTGGAAAACCTGCCGCGTAACGATCAGGGCAAAGTCGATTTCGACAAAGACTTCTTCGGTAAAGAGTCGTTCCTGACCGTTTCCGGCCAGCTGAACGGCGAGACCTACGCCTGTGCGCTGTCGAAGATTTATACCTTCGGCCCGACCTTCCGCGCCGAGAACTCCAACACCAGCCGCCACCTGGCGGAATTCTGGATGCTGGAGCCGGAAGTGGCCTTCGCCAACCTGAACGACGTTGCCGGCCTGGCGGAAGCGATGCTCAAGTACGTCTTCAAAGCGGTACTGGAAGAGCGTGCGGACGACATGCAGTTCTTCGCCGAGCGCGTGGATAAAGACGCTATCGACCGTCTGCAGCGCTTTATCACCGCTGATTTTGCCCAGGTGGATTACACCGACGCCGTCACCATTCTGGAAAACTGCGGCAAACAGTTCGAGAACCCGGTGTACTGGGGCGTGGATCTCTCCTCTGAGCACGAACGTTACCTGGCCGAAGAGCACTTCAAAGCGCCGGTGGTGGTGAAAAACTACCCGAAAGACATTAAAGCGTTCTATATGCGCCTTAACGAAGACGGTAAAACCGTCGCGGCAATGGACGTTCTGGCGCCGGGCATCGGCGAGATTATCGGCGGTTCCCAGCGTGAAGAGCGTCTCGACGTGCTTGACGCGCGTATGGCAGAGATGGGGCTTAACAAAGAAGACTACTGGTGGTATCGCGACCTGCGTCGCTACGGCACCGTGCCGCATTCCGGCTTCGGTCTGGGCTTCGAACGCCTCATCGCTTACGTCACCGGCGTGCAGAACGTCCGCGATGTTATTCCGTTCCCGCGGACGCCGCGCAACGCGACATTCTAAATTTTTCTGACATCAATCTGAAAGGCCAGCGCAAGCTGGCCTTTTTTTATGTCAATTACTGTTAGTAAAATTCAACAACCTTAAACATCAAGACCTGGAAATCACAATTATGTTACGCACTGTTTCGGTGCATCCTGGTGATGTAGATCGCACTTTATGTTCATAACTGAGCAAAACCGCTGATAAATTTGCTCATTTTTTGACCTTTACCCGCACATCTTGCAAAGACAGAGACTGAATAAAAAGAATACGAATTCAATACACAAAATGAACGAATTGCCGCTTAGCCAAATTAATCATAAATAATTCATATAGATAGATAAGTAATGGCGTTTGCCCTTATCCGGTGGAACGGAATTTTGATTAAGTTCACAAAGTTCCGTTAAATACACATTTAGTTATATGATTTTTCGTTTTGTTACTCATATGAGATATTCGTAGCATTTTCCGGCTAGCGAAACGTTGTCGCGGATGGAAAGATGCCTTCAGACACCAAACTCTCATCAATGGTTCTGTAAGTTTTTATTGACAGAACTTTTTGACGGCAGTGGCACGTGTTCATATAAAAAATATTAATGAGGGTAATAAATAATGATGAAGCGCAATATTCTGGCAGTGGTGATCCCTGCCCTGCTGGTAGCCGGTGCAGCCAACGCTGCAGAAATCTATAACAAAACGGCAACAAACTGGACTTCTATGGAAAAATGGTCGGCGAGCACGTCTGGACCACCAATGGCGACACCAGCAGCGACGATACCACCTATGCCCGTATCGGCCTGAAAGGCGAAACTCAGATCAACGATCAGCTGATCGGCTACGGCCAGTGGGAATACAACATGGACGCGTCCAATGTTGAAGGTTCCCAGACCACAAAAACCCGTCTAGCGTTCGCAGGCCTGAAAGCGGGCGAATACGGTTCATTCGACTATGGCCGTAACTACGGCGCGATCTACGACGTCGAAGCGGCAACCGATATGCTGGTTGAATGGGGCGGTGACGGCTGGAACTATACCGACAACTACATGACCGGTCGTACCAACGGCGTCGCAACCTACCGTAACTCCGACTTCTTCGGTCTGGTTGACGGTCTGAGCTTCGCGCTGCAGTACCAGGGTAAAAACGACCATGACCGTGCGATTCGCAAGCAGAATGGCGACGGCTTCAGCACCGCAGCCACCTACGCGTTCGACAACGGTATCGCACTGTCTGCAGGCTACTCCAGCTCTAACCGTAGCGTCGATCAGAAAGCTGACGGCAATGGCGACAAAGCCGAAGCCTGGGCGACCTCTGCAAAATATGACGCTAACAACATCTATGCGGCCGTCATGTACTCCCAGACTTACAACATGACTCCGGAAGAAGATAACCACTTCGCTGGTAAAACTCAGAACTTTGAAGCAGTTGTACAGTATCAGTTTGACTTCGGCCTGCGTCCGTCCATCGGCTACGTACAGACCAAAGGCAAGGACCTGCAGTCGCGTGCTGGCTTCTCCGGCGGCGATGCGGATCTGGTTAAATACATCGAAGTGGGTACCTGGTACTACTTTAACAAGAACATGAACGTCTACGCTGCGTATAAATTCAACCAGCTGGACGACAACGATTACACCAAAGCGGCTGGTGTCGCCACTGACGACCAGGCGGCCGTGGGTATCGTTTACCAGTTCTAATCTGCAGTACACCCCTTCGTGATATGCCTTCAAAGCAGGACTTCGGTCCTGCTTTTCTGTATTCGTGAGACAAAGATCGTCTCTTTCGAAAACCTTCGCGCTTTTTGTCGCAAACGGTTGGCAATTCGTTATTCTCCCGTTAACCTGATAGCGGATTTCCCTTCAGTAATCACAATGGAACCTCGTCATGTTTGAGAACATTACCGCCGCCCCAGCCGACCCGATTTTAGGTCTGGCCGATCTGTTTCGTGCCGATGACCGCCCTGAAAAAATTAACCTCGGAATTGGTGTTTACAAGGATGAAACCGGTAAAACGCCCGTTCTGACCAGCGTCAAAAAAGCAGAGCAGTATCTGCTGGAAAATGAAACGACTAAAAACTATCTGGGCATCGATGGTATTCCTGAATTTGGTCGCTGCACCCAGGAGCTGCTGTTCGGTAAAGGCAATGCGATTATCGCTGATAAACGCGCCCGCACCGCGCAGACACCGGGCGGTACCGGTGCGCTGCGTGTCGCCGCAGACTTCCTCGCCAAAAACACCGACGTGAAACGTGTGTGGGTAAGTAATCCGAGCTGGCCGAACCATAAAAGCGTATTCACCTCTGCCGGGCTGGAAGTGCGCGAATACGCATACTACGACGCGGCTAACCACGCGCTGGACTTTGATGGTCTGCTGGCCAGCCTGAACGAAGCCCAGGCGGGCGACGTGGTACTGTTCCACGGCTGCTGCCACAACCCGACCGGTATCGATCCGACACTCGATCAGTGGCAGCAGCTGGCGCAGCTGTCGGTGGAAAAAGGCTGGCTACCGCTGTTCGATTTCGCCTACCAGGGCTTCGCCCGCGGTCTGGAAGAAGATGCTGAAGGGCTACGCGCTTTTGCTGCTCTACATAAAGAGCTGCTGGTCGCCAGCTCCTACTCGAAAAACTTTGGCCTGTACAACGAGCGCGTCGGCGCCTGCACTCTGGTCGCCGCGGATCAAGAGACTGTAGACCGCGCCTTCAGTCAGATGAAGTCGGTGATCCGCGCCAACTACTCGAACCCGCCTGCGCATGGCGCCTCCGTGGTCGCCACCATTCTGAGCAACGATGCGCTACGGGCAATCTGGGAGCAGGAACTGACCGATATGCGCCAGCGCATCCAGCGTATGCGTCTGCTGTTCGTCAATACCCTGCAGGAGAAAGGCGCGAGCCGCGACTTCAGCTTTATCAGCCAGCAGAACGGCATGTTCTCATTCAGCGGCCTGACTAAAGAGCAGGTGCTGCGCCTGCGTGAAGAGTTCGCCATCTATGCGGTAGCTTCCGGACGTATCAACGTGGCCGGGATGACGCCTGACAATATGGCGCCGCTGTGCGAAGCCATCGTCGCCGTACTGTAAGCGATAGTATTCGGTATAAAGAAAAAGGCCGCGAATGCGGCCTTTTTTATGTGTTCGCGTCATGTCTGTTACCAGACCGGCATCTCATCCTGCAGAAACGGGTTATTACGGCGTTCCTCACCCAGCGTCGACAGCGGACCATGGCCGGGAATAAAGGTCACATCATCGCCCAGCGGCAACAGCTTTTCCTTGATAGCCGCAATCAGCTGCCCATGGTCGCCGCGCGGAAAATCGCTGCGTCCCACCCCGCCTTTGAAAATCACGTCTCCGGAGATCAGCAGTCGGGAGGCGTCATCAAAAAAGACCACATGGCCCGGCGTATGGCCCGGGCAGTGCAGCACCTGCAGCGCCACATTCCCCACATTGACCACATCGCCTTCATTGAGCCAGCGATCCGGACGCAGCGGTTGGCAATCCTCCAGGCCGAACATCCGGCTTTGCGCCGGTAATCCTTCCAGCCAGAACTCATCCTCTTTTTCCGGACCAATAACCGGTACGCCATAATGCTGCGCCAGTTCAGCCGCGGCGCCAACGTGATCGAGGTGGCCATGCGTCAGCAGGATCTGCATCAGCGTGACGCCAGCCTCCGCCACCACCGCTTTGATACGTTCAGCATCGCCGCCAGGATCGACCAGCGCCGCCAGCCGGGTTTGCCCGCACCAGATAAGAGAACAGTTCTGCGCGAACGCGGTAACCGGAATAATACGATAGTTCATGACGCTCCTTTCGTTACCAGTGCCTTACGGGACCGGTATCAATATGCACAAAGTTACTACGTGGGTAATATCCTACACCACCTGCGCGCATAGATAACGCCGCTTTGCGAATATTGCTTAACGAAATACCTTCAATATGGAAATCCATCGCCTGCCCCTTGGTGTGATAGCTGTGTTTCGCTACACCACGGCTGCGTGCGCGAAGCTCATCGTTGGTATCGAGGGAACGATAGCCAGAGATAAGCTGGACAGGTTTGTTGGTGCCAAGTAGTCCCTGCAACCGATAAAGATGATCGAACAGATTTGGATCGATGGACTTAATTTTATTCGCGCGATAGTCACGGAAAAAATGGTTAAGTCTTGCTAATTCATCCTGAATATAGCCTCTGCCATCGAAAAACTCCGCCCTGAGCGATTCACCGGTATGCAGGTTATTCAGCGTCAAAATACGCGGACGGGGGGTCGAGAGGGTGGCAAATGCCGGCGCAGGGAGAATGGCGGCAGCACCCAGCGCAGCGCCACCCAACGCCAGCAATCTGCGGCGATTAGCGTCAAATTTGTCCATGATAATCAGGTCTACAGTCAATGAATCGTTATATACTTTTTCCGCTTTGCGCGATGCCAGGATCAGCTCGCTATCGCTCGCCACGACCGAGATGTTGCCCGGCAAAGGAGAACGTTCGCGCTAACCGCGCTACGCATTGAGCGGAATGATATGTATATGCACTTCTGGCGCACGAAAGGCACCTTACCGGGCATTATTGCCAACGTCAAGGCAGCCTCACCCCAGGAAAATCGGGCGCTGCAGAGGTGCAGCGCCCTTTTTTACCCAGTGCTAGGACAACAAAATCCATTGAACTACTTCATTTACCTGATTAATTGTTCCGCTTTCGTCAGAATTTGTGCGCTGGATCGCGCGGTGATATCGTAATTGTAAATATCTGTTCGATATTGTGTACGTCCATCAGCGTCCACAAACGCCGTTAAGTAATATAAATTCACCGGTATATTTTGCCGAATATTGACATAGCGCGTATCCCCCTGCTTCAGGGCGTCGGAAATGCGCGTGTCATTCCAGCCCGCGTCCTGCAGCAGCATATTGGCCAGCTCCGAGGCTTTATTGACCCTGACGCAGCCGGAACTGAGCGCACGGACATCCTTCTGAAACAGATTATGATTCGGCGTATCGTGCAGATAGATAGCATCCGAACTCGGCATATTAAACTTGTAACGCCCCAGTGAATTACGTGCCCCAGGCGCCTGCTGAAAACGGAACGGTAAATTGTTCTCGGTGATGGTTGACCAGTCAACCCGGTAAGGATCGATGGTCTCTTTACTGTTCCAGCCGCGCATCACGGTGTAGCCATGCTGCTCCAGATAGCCAGGATTATTACGCACCTTCGGCAGAATATCTTTGCGCGCCAGGGTGGGCGGTACGTTCCACGGCGGATTGACCACTACGTTGTTCAGCGCGCTGCTCATCATCGGCGTCTTGCGGTCCGGACGTCCGACGATCACCCGCGAGGCCAGCACCTGACTGCCGTCCTGGTAATAGACCAGCGAAAACGCGGGAATATTCACCATGATACCAGTCGATAGTTTGCCTGGCAGCAGACGTAGACGCTGAATGTTCAGCGCCAGCACGCCAGCGCGCTGCGCCGATGAGACATTGAGCCAGTCACGGGTGGATTGGCCGATGACCCCATCCGCCCCCAGCCCCTGCATGGCCTGAAAGCGCTTAACGCCCTCCACCAGCTGGCGATCGTACACACCGCGCGCCGCGGGCTTGCTCTTTTTCTTCGCCGAAGGACTCACCACGTCGCCGGGCAGAACGATATTGGCGGAATTTTCCAGCATCCCAGTACGCTGGAGGATCTCGCGCAGCGCGCCGATATCATTGCTCCATTCTCCCGGGCGCAGCGAGCCGCTGCCGGTCATCTGCGGCCATGGACGTGAATCAGCCACCAGCGCCAGCAGCGACTGGTGCATGGCCTCATACTGCGGATGACGCGGCGCCAGGCCGGCGATAAACGCCGGCAGGGAGCCATTATCCAGCGCCAGCTGCCACTGGTTAATCACCGACAGCGGCGAGGTCGCCATCTTGTACGGTGTCGAGCTATATAACCAGCGGGTCCCCTGGGTGGGGATGCCGCTGATAAAGTGCAGATAGCCCATCATGGCATCAGACAACACCACATCGCGCGCCATGCCGGTGACGGCAGGATCGGTCAGCAGACTGACCCAGGTGGTAAACTGCGGCTGAAAACCGGCGATGGCGATCTCCGCCAGCTGCTGCTGGAACGCCTGCACCGCCTCGCGGTTTTCCCACATCGGTTTCATATCCCTGGCGGCGTATAGCGAGACCAGCGGATTCATAAAGACGGGTTTGTAGCCAGCCGGCAATAGCGCTTCGATCTGGGCGCGACTGTTCGCCGCGGCTTCCATCGACAGCGGCTGCTCACCGGCCAGCTTCGCGACCGCCGGCGATTGCCCGTCGCTTTGCGACAGCGCGACGGAAAGCTCTCCAGGCGTAGCGGAGCTATCACCTGGTACGACTTCAGGCTCTGCGGCCTGGACATTGAACAGCGGAGCAAATGCCATTGCCAGGCTCAGACTGAGCGCTGACAATGGACGACCATACCGTTTCTTAAGCAACATCCCTTGCCCCCTGTTGTCACACATTGCCGCCCACAAATTCGTGGGCTTTAACACAGTATATAAAGACGAAAAGGCTTTTGCCTTACCTAATGTAAAGAAGCTTAAAGATTATACCACCCTGGCATAGCAAGCTGGATAGCAAAAAGGGCAACTTAACGTTGCCCTTTTCAGCGCTTACCCGCCAGTAGTGAGCTGCATCGTCAGGAGGCGTCGGCCGTTCCCGGCAGCGCTTCCGGCAGCGGCGCGGCAAACCCGCGCAGCCCCACGACGTGCACATGTTCGTGATTATTGAACACCTTACGCACCAGTTTATAGGTAGTGCCTTTTTCCGGACTGATGTTCTCCGGCGCTGCGATAATCAGCTGCATCTCCAGACGTTCGCACAGCTCGAACAGGGTGGCGATGGAGCGGGCGTCGAGACGCGCCGCTTCATCGAGGAACAGCAGACGGCAAGGCGAGATATCCTTGCCGCGCAGGCGACGGGATTCATCTTCCCAACTCTGCACCACCATCACCAGAATCGACATCCCGGTACCGATAGCTTCCCCGGTAGACAGCGCGCCGGACTCCGCGCGCAGCCAGCCGTCGGAGCCGCGGTTAACTTCCACTTCCATCTCCAGATAGTTGCGGTAGTCGAGCAGCTCTTCACCGATGGTTTGCGGCGTGCGCTGCCCCATGTCGATCTGTGGGTTGAGACGCTGATAGAGCTTGGCCAGCGCCTCAGAGAAGGTCAGACGATTGCTGTTAAACAGATCCTGGTGCTGCTCATGCTGCTCGGAGAGCACGTCGAGCAGCATCGAGTGGGTCTCACGCACATTGACGTTCAGACGCACGCTGTTGACCTGGCCGAAGGAGACGCTCTGCAGACCCTGGTTGAGCATCCGGATACGGTTCTGCTCGCGCTGAATGGTTTTGCGAATAATGTTGGCCACGCTGCGGGAACTGATCGCCAGCTTCTGTTCACGGTTGGTCAGCTCTTCGGTCAGGCGGCTGAGCTCGATCTCCATCTGCTCGATCGCTTCCACCGGATCATCGGTGCGAATAATATCCTGACGAATACGCTCGCGCAGATGCTGGTATACGGCAACGAAGAACTGAATTTTGCGCTCCGGACGCTTCGGATCTTCCGAGATACGCAGCACGTCACGCAGATGTTCGTTATCGGCGACCGCCAGACGCAGCGCCCCCAGCGCCTTATCCGACATTGAGCGCAGCTCATCGGCGGAGAGATAGGCCAGCTCGCGGCGATGCAGACGACGTTCGACGCCGTTGTCTTTCACCAGACGCATCACCGCGCACCAGCCCGCCTTGGCGGTCACCACCTGCTCGCGCATTTCGCAGTAATCGCGCTCCAGCTTGCGCAGTTTACGGGTCAGGTTGTCCATTTCCGCTTCGCAGAAGGTCAACGCTTTCTCCAGCTGATTGCGTCGGGAGCGGTTATTGCTCAGCTGCATGTGCAGCTCATCGCGACGCGCGCGAGCACGCTCTTCCGCGCCGGCGTCGGCGCGCACGCCAATGTCCTGCAATTCTTTATACAGATCGTTGAGCAGCTCTTTCTTGGTGTCATACGAGCTCTTCAGCGAGGCCAGCACCTGATTGTACTGACTAAGCTGCGCCGCATGGGCACGCAACGCGTCGCGCGCGCGGCTGCGTTCGGACTCCGCCTGCTCCAGACGCTGGCGCAGCTTCTCGTTGAGATCGCTGTTGCCGCTGAGCATTTCCGCCGAATCGGAGTAGCTGAAGTGGGCCCTGCGCTGCACAACTTCCGCCAGGGCAAAAGCCTGCTGACGCGCATCGCGCTGGGTTTGCTGCGCATAGGCGTAATCTTCTTTCAGCTGCTCAAACTGCTCCGGATCGCTCTGCAGCACCGAAACAATAGGCTCCAGCTTCGCCAGCTGGTTACCGTGCTGCTGAATAAAGCGCGCGGCCTCCTGCGCTTCGTCCAGACGTTCCTGGATCTCGTCCACGCGGTCGGCCAGCGTATCATCCGCCAGCAGGTTCAGGCGCGGCAGCAGGCGGTTGAGCGCCGACACGCCCTCTTTCGCCTGCTCGTACTGCACACGGTTCTGTTGGTTATCGCTTTCATGGGCGCTCAGCGCACGCTCCAGCTCGCCGCGGCGGCTGTTGAGTTTGCGGATCTCTTCTTCCGGATCGTCCTCGAAAGCCACCGCCAGATGGCTGCCGATAAAGCGGCTGAAGGCCTGGTGCAGGCGCTGGGTTTTCTGCACATCGAACGACAGGGTCGCAAAACGCTCTGACAGCGATTCACGCTCGGCATGCAGGGTTTCAATGCGGTTTTCACGTGCCGCGCGGCCAAACAGCGGCAGCGACGGGAAGCGCGAATAACGCCACTGGCGATCGGCAATCTTCACCACCACCGCTTTTTCCAGCTCGTCGACGCTGAATACGCTGTCATCGAAGGACTGCGGATCGCCTTCGATCAGATAGAGATCTTCCGGGCAATCTTCCAGTCCCTCAAGCTGCTCGGCTACCCGCGACAGATCCGGTACCACGATCGCATGGCGCGACGGACCGTACAGCGCGGAGAAGTACGGCGCATCGTCCAGGCTAACATCATCGTAGATCTCGGACAGCAGAACGCCGCCGAACCGTTCCGCCAGGGCGTTGAGGCGCGGATCTTCCGAACCGCCCGGCTGGCTAAGACGCTCGATTTCTTCGTCGATGGCGCGCTTGCGGGCGCCGACCTCGTCACGTTCAACGATAGCCTCTCGTTCACGCTCCAGCAGCTGCTGCAGGTATTCGGTGACCTCCTGGCCGGACGCAAACTGCTCGCCGCTTTGCTCGCACAGCTGGTTAAGGCTGTTCTGCGCCGCCAGCCAGACCGGCGCCCGACGCATCAGCGTCTGGGTACGCGACTGCAGTTGCTCCAGCTCCTGACGCAGCGCCATGCGCTGCTCCTGAGCATTGGAGACGCTGTCGGCCAGCGACGCGATGCGCGCTTCCAGCTCCTGATGCAGCGTTTCCAGATCGTCGATATCGTAGCGTTTACCCTGGCGTTTGCAGAACTCGGCCAGCTGACGCTCAGCGTCCTGCTGCTCGCGCAGGCGCTGTTCAAGCTCGTTGAGGCGGCTGCGCAGCCCCTGCGCCTGCTCGGCCTGGTGGCGCTGGTTCACGCCGTCGCGCAGCAATTCGCGCGCTACGTCCCAGGCTTCATTGCGCGCCAGCGGGCCGTTAATCGCCGCCACCAACTGGTAAGCCTGTTCAAACTGGCTGTGCGCGGTTTGCGCCACGCTCATTTTCTGTTCCAGCGACAGCATTTTCTCCGTCGCTTCCTGCTCTTTCGCCTGGAAGGTTTCCAGCCACTCGTCGGCGCTCTCCGGGGTCAGATCCGGCAGATGGCACAGCGCCTTCGCGCGCTCCAGCGCCTGCAGCGCCTGGTTATACTGAATGGCGCGGGTCTGCTGCACATCGAGCGCCTGCTGATAGTCGGCGAGTTGGCTTTTCAGCTCATCCACTTCCAGCTCGGCGGCCTCAGCGCGGGCTTCGTTCTCTTCCTGACGATCGACGGCTTCCGCCACCACTTCATTCTGCTCTTCCAGACGGATCTGCAGCTCGTCGAGATCCGCTTCGTAGCGCTCGATTTTTTCCTGCTGACGCAGCGCAGTCTGCACCAGGTTCAGGTGATCGCTGGCGGCCTGGTAATCGGCTTCCAGATCGCCCTCCGCGCCGTTATGCTCCTGCAGTTCGCGCGCCATGTCGACGTGCTTATACTGCTCAGCCGCCAGCTGCGAACGCGAGGTGAAGAGATCGCGGCGATACTCCAGCGCCTTATCCAGGTGAATGCGCCTCTCGTTGGCGTGACGCATATAGTCCGCCGCCACGTAGTTGGTGGCTTCGCTGATCAGGTGTTTAAACAGATCGCGGTCGGACTGGGTAACGCGAATGGCTTCCAGCGTCATGCGGTTTTCCCGCAGCGCCGCTTCCATATCCTGGAACGCTTTACGCACGCCGCTGTTTTCCGGCAGCAGGTAGTCGCGCAGCGAGCGGGTAATGGTGCTGGAGATCCCGCCGTACAGCGAGGCCTCAATCAGGCGGTAGTACTTGCTACGATCGGAGGCGGAACGCAGGCGACGCGCCACCACGCCCAGATCGAACATTAGCGAGTGATATTCGGTGATCGAGTTGAACTGTTTAAACTGGACCCCTTCCATCGCCTCGAGTTTATCTTTCAGCTCGTTGAGGCTCACGACGCGCGCCTGGCGATCGTTCAGCGTTTCGGTCAACAGCTGGGTCGGCAGGATAGAGGTCGGCAGTCCCTGAATGGCGAAAGGTTTAATATCGACTTTACGATCGCGCCCGGCGACCTGCTGCAGGCGCACGCCGAC
The DNA here is from genome assembly GCF_018204675.1 of Klebsiella sp. P1927. Classification (NCBI taxonomy): domain Bacteria; kingdom Pseudomonadati; phylum Pseudomonadota; class Gammaproteobacteria; order Enterobacterales; family Enterobacteriaceae; genus Klebsiella; species Klebsiella sp. P1927. The sequence goes on from NZ_CP073377.1 coordinate 3,265,187, forward strand.
CACCACGCGCTGGTGGCGGGAGTTGATCACATCGAGTACCGAGTAACACACCCCGGCGCGCAGCTTACCGTGCAGGCCTTTATCGCGTGAGCCGCTGGTGGCCCCCGCTTCGGTGGTGTTACGGAAGTGCAGCAGGGTTAAATCCGGGATCAGCGCCGTGACGAAGGCCGCCATGGTCGTGGACTTACCCGCGCCGTTCCCCCCGGAGAGGGTGGTCACCAGTTCATCAAGATCAAAGGTCCGGGCAAAGAAGCCGTTCCAGTTAACCAGCGTTAGCGAGCGAAACTTACCGCGTTCAATCATTACTCTTCCTCCCCGCTATCCGGCTGGTTTTCTTCATTCTCATCATTGAGCTGCAGGTGATTTTCCAGGGCCATCGCTTCCCCGTCGCGGATCAGACGGCGCTGCGCTTCGCGCGGGTCGTCGCCGGCGCGCACATCGGCGCCAAAGCGGAATACCGATTCGGTAATGCGAAACTTGCTGCTATCGTGGCCCATAAACCACACCATCCCCAGACGGCGTAAGCGGTTAAGCGAGGCCCGCATTTTTTCCTGCAGCTTCTGGCGGTCCAGATCCGAACCGGTGGAACGGTTGTTCACCAGCTTCAGCAGCCTGGATTCATCGGCCAGGGTCAGCAGCTCGTCATAGAGCTCCTGCTGGGTAAAAATCCCTTCGTTCGCCAGGCGCTCCGGGCTGAGATAGAGATAGCAAAGAATTTTGCCCACCATCATATCCAGCTCGGACAGTACCGAGCGCGAAATCAGCGTGGTGGACCGCGGGCGCAGGTAGAAGAATCCCTCCGGCGCGCGGATCAGCTCGACGTTATAGCGAGCGTAAAACTCTTCCAGGTAATCCTGAAAATCCATCAAAAATGCGTGATTATCCAGCTCGTCGAGACCGATATGACGGCCCGCGCGCAGGGCGCTGTCCAGCGCCGGAAATAACGGATTGGCCAACGCCTGCGCCAGCTTAACCGGCATCACTTGTTCAATATTTGTCAATGACATGCGCCTGTACCTTGGCTCCGTAATCATTAATCGGCTGCCATTTTGCCGGCAGTCCGGTGAAATCTGCCTGGGCGACGCCCAGCTGTACCGCCTGATCCACGACGATCCGCGCCACGTCGAAGTGACGCCCGCGCGGATACTGCGCCAGGAACTCCCGCGCCACCAGGCCGAGATCCAGCGGTATTCCTTTCTCTTTATAGACCGCCAGCTGCGCTTCGATCAGCGCCGCCAGCTGCTCGCGAATTTCGTTAAACTCTTCAAATTCGAGGTCCGCCGGCAGCTCGCCGGTGACCTCTTCATCGCGCAGGGCCATCTCTTCATCGCGCATATCCAACAGGCGGTCGGCGTTGGCGTAAGTTAGCGCCCACGGTTCATCAAAATAGGTCTGCACCGACTGGCGCAGACGCTGGGCGAAGACGCGGTTCTTATCCATATCGATAGCGGTACGGATAAACTTGTGCACATGGCGGTCGTAGCCGATCCACAGGTCAATCGCCTGCTGACCCCAGCTGACGATGCGGTCGAGCTTGCTTTGCAGATCGAACACCAGCCGATCGACAAAATGGAGATCGTCGCGCGCCATGGTCGAGTCCTGAATGCGCAGCAGGTTCGCCTGCAGCTTATCCCCTGCCGCATCCAGCGTATCCTGCAGTTCGCGCAGGGTGCCGGAGGTTTCCGACAGCAGCAGTTCACAGCTGGAAATCGCCGCGCGCCAGTCTTTATTCAACAACTGCGCGATATCGTCTTTCACCAGCTGCTGCTGCTCATCCATAATGCGCTGCGTCAGGTCGATGCTGTCGAAAATTTCCGCTACGGAATACTTCAGCGGCGCAAAAACGTTGCGATGCCAGTGGAATTCATCACCGCCCTCTTCCGCGGCGTCCGCCGCGCGCTTCAGCTCGCCGGCGACGATCGACAGCTGCATCGAGAGACGCAGCGTCGAGAATTCGCGCTGACGGATATAATAATCGGTGATCCCAATCCCCAACGGCGTCAGGCGATAGATCGCATTGCCTTCGGTAATTTCGCTGGTAAAGCGGTTCAGCAGACGCTGGCGCACCAAATCGTTGATCGCGTTATTGGCGCGCTGGCTGATGGTTTCGCTGGTCTGCTCAAACGCATCACTGACGTGGCGGAACGCATCCACCAGTTCACCCTCGCTCATTTCCCCTTCCAGTCGTTCACCATTCAGAGTGGCGATCGCCAGCAGGAAAGAGAGTCTGTCGACCGGTAGCGAGATTGAAAAATCATTTTTTCTGGCCCAGGCAACCAGTTCGGGGACTGTCTGGGAAAATTCACTCATACTTTATCCTTGCATCTGCGGCTATGAGCCTGGCTCTTAAGCGCGGTGACATGAATATAACGGCCCAGGCTGAGATACGGCTCCTGACGACAGTAGCGCGTCTCCAGCGCCAGCAGCGCCGCATAGCTGTCATGCTGTTGGCGTTTTTCACGCAGATAATCATGAAACACCCGCACGCCGGTTTTGCTGACGATCTGCCAGCCAATCTCTTCCAGCCAGTGATAAACCTGCTGTGGTTCACGCGGATAATCCGGCGACAGCGTGCGTTTTTTCTTTTTTGGCATGCCCAGTTGAACGTAATCAAAATTACCGGCAACCATATTGTGCATCAACAGGCCGTTAGCATTGTAGAACATCAATGACAGTCCACCGCCAGCACGCAGCGTCGACCACAGGGTATGCAGTATTTCCTGGGGCTCCGCCACCCACTCCAGCACCGCATGAAACAGTACCAGATCGACCGGGCTTTCCAAATGCTGCGCAATATCCTGAGCCGCGCATTGTACAAAATGCATGTTGTCGATCACACCTTTATCGGCGGCCGCCTGGCGGGCGCGAGCCACCATCTCAGCGGAGAGATCGCAGAGCGTCACGTGATGGCCCAGTTGCGCGACTTTGATGGCCGTTTGTCCTTCGCCGCCGCCGGCATCCAGCACCCTCAGCGGTCCCGGCCCCAGCTGCGCCAACAGCGGTTCCAGATCCTGCCAAAGGATCGCCTGACGCAACTGGCCTTTTGTGGTGCCGTAAATATTGCGCGAAAACTTTTCAGCAATGTCATCGAAATTGCGATCCTGCACGAGTGACTCCACAAGCCAACACAAAACCGCTATTTTGTCATACCCACGCCGAGAATGAAGCGATCTGTTATAAGATCCGAACATAACTTTGGTTATATGGTTAAAAAAGGAACCATCTGGCATGCTTTTCACGCTAAAAAAGATCGTCGGCGGCCTGCTGTTGCCGCTACCCGCCTTACTGTTGCTGATCGGTATCGGGATCGCGCTGTTATGGTTCAGCCGCTTTCAGCGTACCGGGAAGCTATGCGTGAGCCTCGGCTGGCTGCTGCTGACGCTGCTGAGCCTGCAACCCGTGGCCGACAGCCTGCTGAAACCGATTGAAGATACCTACCCCACCTGGCGCGGCGAGCAGCCGGTGAACTACGTGGTGGTGCTGGGCGGCGGCTATACCTGGAATCCGGAGTGGGCGCCAAGCTCTAATCTTATCAATAACAGCCTGCCGCGCCTGACGGAGGGCATCCGCCTGTGGCAGGCGAATCCCGGTTCGAAAATGATCTTTACCGGCGCGGCGGCGAAAACGAACCCCGTCAGCACGGCGGAAGCCGGGGCGAGAGTGGCGGAGAGCCTTGGCGTACCTCGCAGCGATATCATTGTGCTCGATCGGCCGAAAGATACAGAAGAGGAAGCGCTGGCGGTGAAGCACGCCATCGGCGACGCGCCCTTCCTGCTGGTCACCTCGGCGTCACACCTTCCGCGGGCGATGATATTCTTTCGCCATGCCGGCCTGGATCCGCTTCCCGCGCCGGCCAATCAGCTGGCGGTGACCTCGCCGCTCAATCCGTGGGAGCGGGCCATTCCTTCTCCAGTGTGGCTGATGCACAGCGACCGGGTCGGCTATGAAACCCTTGGTCGCGTCTGGCAATGGCTGAAAGGCAGCTCAGGCGAGCCAGGGCAGGAGTGATTTTGCAGCGAGGTCAAAACGGGCGCGATCAAAGCGCCCGGTGTTGACCAGACTATCCACCTCATCCCACAGCAGATAAAGCCAGCGCCGCCAGACAAAGGCCTCGGAAACTGGCGCCTGCTGCAGGTAGCGCCACAGCAGCTGTTCCGCCTGGCCGCCTTCAGCAAGACGGAACAGTTCATACTCGCGTGGCGCCCACAGCATCATCCCCGGCCCCACCATCGCCAGCAGCTGATCGCTGCGCGGATCTTTTAGCATGCTGCGCAGAGTGAAGTTGCCATGCACCAGCACAGCATTATCATTGAAATCGCGGAACAGCTCCGGAAGGCACTCGCGGGAGCGGAACAAAAGGCGCTTATCCTGCATGGTGAGACCGGTGTCCTGATACAGGTTCAGGGTGCTCCACAATATCTCTACCCGCTGGCGGTACCAGTTCGGCCACAGGTTTTCCTGGGTATTGTCGACCATTCCCACGCAGCCGCCACTGTCCTGCCGATGCCACGCCAGCAGCGCCTCGACGATTTGCTCCTGCAGTTGCTCCCAGCGCGCCGGGGTGCGCGTCGGCGCCTCCACCGGTACGCCGCGCAGGCGCTCAAGCAGCAGCACATCTGGTCCGGGATGTTCTTCGTGCGTCATGACGCCATAAACCACCGGCATACGCACCGTACCATTACGCGCCAGGGTCGAGATCTTCCATGCCAGCTGCCGCGCCACGCCGGGCGTGGTGAAACTTCGCGCCAGCAGCGGCATCGGGTTTCCCTGCGCATCGTACAGGAACCACAGCGCCGTAGCGGCTTGTTCACTGACACACTCCACCCGGCTTAGCTTTTCGCCAAGAAGATGACTGAGTTCGGTTCGCAACTGTTCCATTGTCGATTACCCCTATGAACACTACTGGTTTCATAATGAGCGCCCGCACCTGGGTTGTCATCGGATAAGATCAAAAAGGGGTAAAAAAAGCGAAAAACCGACGGGGATGTCCCCTCCAGCAAGGAGGGGACAGAGGACTAACGCAGCTCAGCGCGGACGCGCTCCAGATCTTCCGGGGTATCCACGCCGGTGCCGGGCACTTCGGCCGCCACGGCGACATGGATTTTCTCGCCATACCACAGCACTCGCAGCTGCTCGAGCATTTCAATCTGCTCCAGCGGGCTCGGCGCCCAGCTGACATAGCGGCGGATAAAGCCGGCGCGATAGCCATAGATGCCGATGTGACGCAGCAGGGAGTCACCGATGGTCTCGCGGGATTGGGCAAAGCGATCGCGATCCCAGGGAATAGTCGCGCGGGAGAAATAGAGCGCGTAACCCTTGGCATCCATCACCACTTTGACCGCATTCGGGTTAAACGCCTCTTCCGCATCATGGATCGGTACCGCCAGGGTCGCCATTCCGCTGCTGCTGGCAGCCAGATTCTCCGCCACCTGGCGGACAATCGCCGGGGGGATCATCGGCTCATCGCCCTGAATATTGACGATAATGGTGTCATCGCTGAACGCGCACTTTTCCACCACTTCCGCCAGCCGTTCGGTGCCGGACTGATGGTCGGCGCGGGTCATACAGACCTCGCCGCCGGCGGCTTCAACCGCCCGGGCGACATCTTCGTGATCGGTGGCGACAATAATGCGATCCGCGCCGGATTCGCGAGCGCGCTCCAGCACATGGACAATCATCGGCTTACCATTAATGTCCTGCAGTGGTTTTCCCGGCAGGCGCGTGGAGGCGAAACGCGCAGGAATAATGACCACGAAACTCATGAGTGACTCTCTTCTAGCGCCAGCGGACGCGCCTCTGTCTCCAGCAGCACCGGGATACCGTCGCGCAGCGGAAACGCCAGGCTATCAAGTTTGCAAATAAGTTCTTGCTTATCCTGACTGTAATACAGCTTGCCGTTACAGACCGGGCAGGCGATGATTTCAAGTAAACGGTGATCCATGTTTCCTCCTGATGGACCGGATAGATTTCTCAGCAGCATATCACAGGAAGGCAGGCGCCGGGATCAATCGGCGTCGATTTCCCACCCCTGCTCCTGGCCGACAAACAGCCCTTCCGGCAGGCGTCGGCACAGGATCCGCTCTGCCGATTGCCAGTGTGCGAAGTCGTTAATCGCCCGGCGCAGCCCCTGCTCCAGACCACGGGTGATCTTCACCCCCTCCTCCAGCCATAGAGCGAAGATCTCCAGCTCCCGGCTTTTGCGATGTATTTTACTGTCCATCCGCCCGACCAGTTTTCCCTGGTGCAGCAGAGGCAGTACGAAGTAGCCATACTGACGCTTCGGCGCCGGGGTATAACACTCCAGGCGATAGCTGAAGTTGAACAGCTGCTCAGCGCGTTTCCGATCCCAGACCACCGGGTCGAAGGGCGAGAGCACGGCGCTATGGCTGGCGGTCAGCTTACCGCCGGGCGCGGTCTCCAGCTGCGCCAGCGCCTCGTGATGCAGCCACATCTCGCCGAGTGCTTCCACGTTAACCGGCACCACCAGCCCCTCTTCCTGCCAGGCCGCCAGCAGACCCGGTAGCGCCGGCTGGCGCAAGCGATAGTAATCGGCCAGCCACTGGGCGCGGAAGATGCCGAGGCTACGGGCGCTATTGCGCAACATAATGGCCTCTGCGTCTTCGCGGGAGAGCGCGTCGCGCTCGTCGTCCCAGTCCGGCATCACCCGCCGGGTTAGATCATACACGCGGTGAAAATTGCGCCGCTCCACCACCATCACTTCGCCGGCGGTAAACAGCCCTTCAAGGTGGCGCTTATGCGGTTTCCACTCCCACCAGCCGCTGGCGCCTTTGCGCGGGTGGGTAAAATCCGCCGAGCGAACCGGGCCGTTTTGCCCGATATGCGCCACCAGCTCGGCAATACTCCCGGCATGCTCCTCCATCCACGCGCGATGGTATTTCCAGCCCATATTGTCGGGATTCAACATGCGATGGCGCACCAGGGCGAAATCGCTGCGCGGCAGAAAGCAGGCTTCATGCGCCCAGTATTCCATTAGCTCGCCGTTGCGCAGCGACTCATCCAGCCAGTGCTGCGGATAGCTGCCAAGACGGCTGAACAGCACCAGGTAGGGGCTGCGGGCCACCACGTTGATGGTATCGATTTGCAGCAGCGACATCTGCTGGATGGTGGAAAGAATGTCTTTCGGGCGAGCGCGACGTCGGGGCTTCTTTAACAACCCCTGCGCCGCGAGATGGAGGTGGCGCGCCTCGTTAAGCGATAGTTGCAATACCGACATGCAGGTTCTCCGTCAGGAATTCCAGCACAGCGGCGAGCAAAGCCGGCGCGTCAGTTAACGTTGCGCCAACGTCGCTAAGTCCGCAAGCAACCGCTGTGCGCGTTCATCGGCCATTATGGCGTCGACCGGTAAATACCACCAGTTTGCAGCGGCGAAATCGCGACATTTCACGGCATCTTTCTCGGTCATCAGCAGCGTCTGATCGGCGGTCACCAGGGCGGCGACATCAGCCTGGCTCAGCGCCTGATGGTCCGCCAGCGCCACGGTTTTGACCGGCTGGACGCCGCAGCTTTCGAGGGTGGCGAAGAAGCGCGGCGGATGGCCGATGCCGGCCATCGCCACCACGTTCGTGAAGGTGGAGACATCGCGACGTTCGCCGGTAAGCAGGTTAACCGCCATCCCTGGGCGCAGCCGCATCGGGATCTCACCCGGACGCGCCACGCCGCCGTTAACGATAACCGCATCAACGCTTTGCAAGCGCGACGCCCGCTCGCGCATCGGCCCGGCAGGCAGCCACCAGCCGTTGCCAAAGCGGCGCACGCCGTCAATAACGACAATTTCTCTGTCCCGCGCGAGCTTATAGTGCTGTAAACCATCGTCGGTCACAATCATCTGCAGATCGTGCGCGCTGAGCAATGCTTTTACCGCGTCGCTGCGCAGCGGGGCGACAGCGACCGGGGCACCGGTACGCTGATGGATCAACACCGGTTCATCACCCGCCTGCGCCGTACTGGTCCTGTCGTCCAACACCAGCGGATAGCGGTCGGCTTTACCGCCGTAGCCGCGAGACACGACGCCAACGCGAATACCGCGCTGCTGCAGCTGCTCCACCAGCCAGATCACCACCGGCGTTTTGCCATTGCCGCCAGCGGTCAGGTTACCAACCACCACCACCGGCACCGGCGCGCGCCAGGCTTTTTGCCACCCCAGCTGATAGCTGAGGCGAATCACCCCGCTCACCAGGCCATACAGCCAGGAGAGCGGCAGCAGCAGGCGCCACAGCGGCGATTCCCCGGACCAGATGCGCGCGATCATTCGCCGAATTGCATCTTATGCAGCTGGGCGTACACGCCCTTATGCTCCAGCAGGTCATGGTGCGTTCCGCGCTCCACGATCCGCCCGTCTTCAACCACCACGATTTCATCAGCCTGCTCAATGGTCGACAGACGGTGAGCGATAACCAGCGAGGTACGGTTTTTCTGCAGCTCATCCAGCGCCGCCTGAATAGCACGCTCGGACTCGGTATCCAGCGCCGAGGTGGCTTCATCGAGGATCAGGATCGGGCTGTTACGCAGCAGCGCGCGGGCAATAGCAATACGCTGGCGCTGGCCGCCGGACAGCATCACGCCATTCTCGCCGATGATGGTATCCAGACCATTATCCATCTTGTTAATGAAATCCATGGCGTAGGCCATGCGCGCGGCCTCTTCAATCTGCTCGCGGCTGTACTCTTCGGTACGGGCATAGGCGATATTGTTGGCGACGGTATCGTTGAACAGATGCACGTTTTGTGAAACCAGCGCCACCTGGTCGCGCAGCGAGCTCAGCTTGTACTCGCGCAGGTCGTGGCCATCCAGCAGGATCTGCCCCTCGTCGACATCGTAGAAGCGGGTGATCAGGCTGGCAATGGTCGATTTACCCGACCCTGAGCGCCCCACCAGCGCCACTGTTTTCCCTTCCGGGATATCGAGATTGATATTGCGCAGCGCGGCCACTTCGCGACCCGGGTAGGTAAAGGTGACGTTCTCGAACTTGAGATTGCCTTTCGCCCGCTCAATGACCCGCGTACCTTCGTCTTTTTCCTGCTCGGAATCGAGGATCGCAAACAGCGTCTGGCACGCCGCCATCCCGCGCTGGAACTGGGCATTGACGTTGGTCAGCGACTTCAGCGGACGCATCAGCGCAATCATCGAGGAGAAGACCACGGTAATGGTCCCGGCGGTCAGGGTGTCCATCACGCTCGGGAAGCTGGCGGCATACAGGACAAAGGCCAGCGCCAGGGAGGCGATAAGCTGAATGATCGGGTCGGAGATAGACGAGGCGGAAACCATCTTCATCCCCTGCAGACGCATTTTATTGCTGACTTTATCAAAACGTTTGGTTTCCACTTCCTGGCCGCCAAACATCAGCACCTCTTTGTGCCCTTTCAGCATCTGCTCGGCGCTGGTGGTGACCTGCCCCATCGTGTTCTGCATATTCTTACTGATATTGCGAAAACGCTTGGAGACCACGCGGATCGCCACCGACACAATCGGCGCCAGTACGATCAGGATCAGCGACAGCTGCCAGCTGTAATAGAACATCATCACGAACAGACCGATAATCGATGCTCCTTCGCGGACCACGGTGATCAGCGCGCTGGAAGAAGAGGAGGCGACCTGCTCAGAATCATAGGTGATGCGTGACAGCAGCGTTCCGGTAGACTGCTTGTCAAAGAAGGCCACCGGCATACCCATCATGTGGCCGAACAGGCGACGACGCATGGTCATCACCACTTTGCCGGAAACCCAGGAAATACAATAGCTCGAGATGTAGCTGGTGATCCCACGCAGCACCATCAGGCCGATAACCACCAGCGGCATCCATAGCAGCACTGAGCGATCCGTTTTACCAAAACCATCATCCAATAACGGTTTAAGAAGCGATAACATGAAGGTGTCACTGCCCGCGTTAAGCACCAACGCCACCGCCGCTACGATTAGCCCGGCTTTAAACGGCGCGATAATCGGCCAAAGTCGGCGGAAGGTCTGCCACGTGGAGAGATCTTTATCGTTCTGCATTCAATAAACCAGCTTGTGTTGAAATAGCCGCATATTCTACCCGTTATCGGCGGGCGCGCCAAACCACTGATGATACCAACGCGGTAAAACTTGATCCCGTAAGCTATGGATTTGCCACCCTTCTGCGGAAAAAACCACCGTTATCTGCCCCTGCTGCGGCGTGGCGAACCAGCGATAACCCCGCTGGCGGTAGCGCTGAACCACCTTGTACGAGGGCATCCGCCACGCATTGTAGCGCGAAGCGGAGGCCAGCGCGGCCGCGCCATCCACCCGGCGGACCAGCAGCGCGCTGGAGGAGGTATTGCTGCCGTGGTGGGGAACCTGAATAAGTGTAGACGTCAGATGCCGCCAGTAACGGCTGATCATCGCCTGCTCCGCCTGACGTTCTATATCGCCGGTGAGCAGGATGCTGGAGCGACCATCATCGATCCGCACCACACACGAATGATTGTTACCCTTTGCCGTGCTGCCCGGCAGCGGCCACAGGGCCTGGAAGTTGAGTCCCTGCCATTGCCAGCGCTCACCGCGATGACACGGCAGATGATGCGCCCAGCCTAACGGGCTGCGCACCCAGGCCTGCGGCCATGCCTGCAGCACTGAATCAAGGCCGCCGCGATGATCCAGATGTTCATGGCTCAGCATAATCCCTTGCAGCTGCAGATGGTGCCAGCGCAACCACGGGATAATCACCTGTTGACCGCTATCACCCTGCGGCCAAGCCGGCCCGGTATCGTAAAGCAATGCCTTACCGTGACGCTCGATCACCATCGCCAGCCCCTGCCCGACATCCAGCATCGTCACCCGCCATTCGTCCGCAGGCGGTTGTCGGCTGAATGGCCGCGTCAGTAAAAACAGCACGCTGAGACACAGCGCCGGTGAATGCCGCCAGCTCTGAAAACGCCAGCCCATCACCAACAGCCACGGCAGGATACTGATCCACAGCCAGCGAGTATCCAGCGTCAACCAGCCGTCCGGTAAACGTCGTAATCCCCAAAACAGTAGCGCCAGCACGCGATCGGCCGCCAGCCAGAGCAGCGACTCCACTATCTCCGGCCCCGAGAGATGCACCAGCATCGCGGTCAGAATAAGCGGCACCGCCAACAGGGTGACTAACGGTACCGCCAGCAAATTAGCCGCCATCGACGTCAGGCTGACTCCATGGAATAGCAACAACTGCAGCGGCAGCAGCAGCAGCGTCACGCCAGCCTGCAAATGAACAAGAGCAATTATGGTCTTCCACGGCCAGCGCCAGCGGCCGGCAGGCAACGGGAGCCACTGGAACCAGAAGATCAGCCCCGCCACGGCGAAGGCAGATAGCCACAGGCTTTGCGACAGCACCGCCAGCGGGTCGGCAACCAGTATCGCTCCCAGACAGCAGAGCCACACCTGCCACGCCGTCCAGCGTTGACCCGACAAACGTAAAGCACAACAGACCGCAAGCCCTAAGCAAGTGCGCAGGGCCGGCGGCTGCATACCCGTCAGCCAGGCATAGCCGACGGCGCCGGCCAGCCCGGCCAGCAGCGGCAACCGCCAGCCGATCCAGCGGCCCGGGAGAATATACTGCACGCCGCGCAGCAACAGCATGATAAGAGAAGCCGCGAGAGCGATATGCAGACCCGAGATAGCCATCAGATGGGAAGTGCCCGTGTTCTGCATCAGGACCTTTATCTCCGTCGGCAAAGACAGCCGCTCCCCCATTCCTAATCCCAACATCACCGCGCGCCAGGGATAAGTCTGCAGTCGCCGGGTCAGCGACGTCAGATAGCGGGCGCGCAGACTGCAGCGGGCATCCAGCGCGGAAGCGGCGACGATCCCTCCGCTCAGCGGTCGGTGCTGCGCCAGCGCATAGCGCTGGCTGTCGAAGCCCCCGTCATTGAGCTGCCCGTGCACCGGGCGCAGGCGCAGCGTCATCAGCCAGTGTTGACCCGCACAGGCTGGCGCAGGTGCAAGTTCCCCGTACAGCGTTACGCCTACCGGGGGAAACAGATAGCGGCCCCGCAGGCTCACCATCTGTCCACGGTGCAAGGTCTGGCCATCCGTCTCGCTAAGGATCACTTCCGCTTGCCGGATGGCGCCGGTAAGGTGCCGGGTCGGCCACAGCGCCTGATGCGCGCTCAATACTCCCCAGACCACCAGCAGAAGCGTCATCGCCACTCCGGCGACGGCCCTTCCATGCAGACGAATCAGCGCCAGCGCCAGTGCGCCCGCGCCCGCCAGACTGCACGGGCCCGGCAAAACGGGTAGCCAGAGAAGCGGCAGCATTGCAATGATGGCGCATCCGGCAAGCCATGGTAGACGCATAAACACCTCCCTGTGAGTGGGCAGTGTTACGCAAAGCGGTGCTGGCGTCCTGGAGGCGAATTCAGGCTTGCGCGGCGCATTCCAGACAATCGCCTCGCTTGCAGCCGGGCACGCTTTTTTTGTGAGGATGGCCGTAAATGGCGGGCACAAAAAAAGCACCCGAAGGTGCTTTCTTTATCGTCAGGCAGGCTGCACGTCGTGCAACTCACCCTTCATAAATATTGGCGCGGTCACGTAATTCTTTCCCGGGCTTAAAGTGCGGAACGTACTTACCTTCCAGTTCGACTTTATCACCAGTTTTCGGGTTACGTCCGGTGCGAGGTGCTCGATAGTGCAGAGAAAAGCTGCCGAAACCGCGGATTTCAATGCGCTCACCTTGAGCAAGCGTTGAGGCCATATGTTCCAGCATTTCTTTAACAGCATCTTCCACCGCTTTCGCCGGAATGTGAGATTGCTGGCTGGCAAGTCTTTCAATCAATTCTGACTTGGTCATTATTCCTCCGGTTTCCTTCAAGGCAAAAATTAGCTAACAGCTTAAACAAGGGCGGCCGTAGCCGCCCTTTGTGCTTGATTACAGGACGAATCCTGCAATCTGTCAAGTAAACTCGTCGCTATTCAGGTTGTTATTACCTGAATGACAAAGATTACTCGCCTTTCGCTGCTTTGAACGCTTCAGCCATAGCGTTGTTGGAGAAGTTCGCGTCTTCCTGCTTGTTCACGGTAGCGATAGCGTCTTTTTCTTCCGCTTCGTCTTTCGCACGTACAGACAGGCTCACTACGCGGTTCTTACGATCCACGCCGGTGAATTTCGCTTCAACTTCGTCGCCAACGCTCAGAACCAGAGTTGCGTCTTCAACGCGGTCACGGGATGCTTCAGAAGCACGCAGGTAACCTTCTACGCCGTCAGCCAGTTCTACGGTTGCGCCTTTAGCGTCAACTGCAGTCACTTTACCAACAACGATAGCGCCTTTCTTGTTCAGAGCAACGTAGTTGTTGAACGGATCTTCCGCGAGCTGTTTAACGCCCAGGGAGATACGCTCACGCTCTGCGTCAACCTGCAGAACAACTGCTGCGATTTCGTCGCCTTTTTTGTATTCACGAACTGCTTCTTCGCCTGCAACGTTCCAGGAGATGTCAGACAGGTGAACCAGGCCGTCGATGCCGCCGTCCAGGCCGATGAAGATACCGAAGTCAGTGATAGACTTGATTTTACCTTCAACACGGTCGCCCTTGTTGTGGGTTTCCGCGAACTGCTGCCATGGGTTAGATTTGCACTGCTTCAGACCCAGGGAGATACGACGACGCTCTTCGTCGATATCCAGAACCATTACTTCCACAACGTCGCCAACGTTAACAACTTTGGACGGGTGGATGTTTTTGTTGGTCCAATCCATTTCGGAAACGTGAACCAGGCCTTCAACGCCCTCTTCGATTTCAACGAAGCAGCCGTAGTCGGTCAGGTTGGTCACGCGACCAGTCAGTTTGGTACCTTCCGGATAACGTTTAGCGATAGCTACCCACGGATCTTCGCCCAGCTGTTTCAGGCCCAGGGATACACGGGTACGCTCGCGGTCGAACTTCAGCACTTTAACAGTGATTTCGTCGCCAACGTTTACGATTTCGCTCGGATGCTTAACGCGTTTCCAGGCCATATCGGTGATGTGCAGCAGGCCGTCAACGCCGCCCAGATCAACGAATGCACCGTAGTCAGTGAGGTTCTTAACGATACCTTTGACTTCCATGCCTTCCTGCAGGTTTTCCAGCAGCTGATCGCGCTCTGCGCTGTTTTCGGATTCGATAACGGCACGACGAGAAACAACAACGTTGTTACGCTTCTGGTCCAGCTTGATGACTTTGAACTCAAGCTCTTTGCCTTCCAGGTGCAGCGTGTCGCGCACCGGACGAACGTCTACCAGGGAACCCGGCAGGAACGCACGAATACCGTTCAGCTCAACAGTGAAGCCACCTTTAACTTTGCCGTTGATAACACCGGTAACAGTTTCAGCGTCTTCGTAAGCTTTTTCCAGCGTGATCCAAGCTTCGTGACGTTTAGCTTTCTCACGGGACAGCAGAGTTTCACCGAAGCCGTCTTCTACTGCATCCAGAGCAACGTCAACTTCGTCACCAACCTGGATTTCCAGCTCGCCCTGGGCGTTTTTGAACTGCTCAGCCGGGATGGCGGACTCAGATTTCAGACCGGCGTCAACCAGTACTACGTCTTTGTCGATAGCAACAACAACACCACGAACGATGGAACCCGGGCGGGTTTCGATTTCTTTTAAGGATTCTTCAAACAGTTGAGCAAAAGATTCAGTCATGTTTAATCTTCAGGTTAATATTAACGTCCACCTGGCTCCGTGCCGGATGGGGTTGTTTCACATACCCGCTGACCATCCATTGCAGCGGGGTACTGCTATAATTCGGAGGCTTCGGCGCGTTACCGGTTAAGGCCTACGCAACGGCCAATTTTTCGCGCGCATATTGTAGCGCTTTTTCAATCACTTGCTCAATGTTTAGTTCGGTTGAATCGAGAACTAATGCATCGGCAGCCGGGACAAGCGGCGCCACGGCGCGATTTCGGTCGCGATCGTCACGCTCTTTTATCTCGGACAAAAGACGTTCAAAGTTAACATCAAAGCCCTTTTCCTGCAACTGCCGCATGCGGCGATGCGCCCGCTCGTCGGCCGAGGCATCGAGGAAAATTTTCACCGGCGCGTCCGGGAAAACTACCGTTCCCATATCGCGACCGTCGGCGATAAGCCCCGGCAGTTCGCGGAAGGCGCGCTGGCGGCGCAGCAGCGCTTCGCGAACGCGCGGAAAAGCCGCCACTTTCGAGGCCGCGTTCGCGACCTCCTGAGTGCGAATTTCGCTACTGACATCTTCCCCTTCCAGCACCACTTCCAGGTTGCCGTCAGTAGAAATAAAACGCACGTCAAGATGGGCAGCCAGGGGCACCAGCGCCTCTTCGGACTCCACGTCGACATGATGATGCAGCGCCGCCAGCGCCAGAACGCGGTAGATCGCGCCTGAATCTAACAGATGCCAGCCCAGCGCTTCCGCCATTGCCTTGCACAACGTACCTTTACCCGCACCGCCAGGCCCATCAATGGTGATTACCGGAATATTCGCCGTCATCTTTTTCTCCTTCAGCAAGGCGCATGGAATATAAACGCCGCGCATTATACGCATCAATACGCCGGAAAGTGAGCATTGCTTGTAAATTACGGACTACAGGAAATGAAAAGCAGAAGTTTTGCGCAATTATAGCGGGCTGACAGGATATCAGCCCGCGGGATGACAAAGTTTTACTCAGGCGAGGGTACTGATCCGCGCCAGCTGCTCAAAGTAGTCAGGGAACGTTTTGGCCGTACATTTGGGATCAAGGATGGTCACCGGCGTATCAGACAGCGCTACCAGCGAGAAGCACATCGCCATCCGGTGGTCGTTATAGGTGCCGATTTCTGCGTACTTCAACTTTGCCGGCGGGGTGATGCGGATATAATCTTCCCCCTCTTCCACCTCGGCGCCCACTTTACGCAGCTCGGTCGCCATGGCGAACAGACGGTCCGTCTCCTTGACCCGCCAGTTGTAGATATTGCGCAGGGTAGTGGTCCCTTGCGCGAACAGCGCGGCGGTGGCGATGGTCATCGCGGCGTCCGGGATATGGTTCATATCCATATCGACCGCCTTGAGCTCGCCGTGGGTGCAGGCGATGAAATCGTCGCCCCAGGTGACGGTGGCGCCCATTTTCTCCAGTACGTCGGCGAAACGAATGTCGCCCTGTACGCTGTTGCGGCCGATACCGGTGACTTTTACCGTGCCGCCCTTAATGGCGCCAGCGGCGAGGAAATACGAGGCCGAGGAAGCATCGCCTTCCACCAGGTAATCTCCCGGCGACTGATACTGCTGCTTGCCGCGCACCACAAATCGCTGATAAGACTGATTGTCCACCTCAACGCCGAAGGTTTTCATTAGGTGCAGCGTAATGTCGATATAGGGTTTCGACACCAGATCGCCCTTAATGACGATGACGGTATCCTGCGGCGCCAGCGGCGCGGTCATCAGCAGCGCGGTCAGGAACTGGCTGGAGACGCTGCCGTCAACCTCGACGTTGCCGCCCTGAAAACCGCCGCGCAGGCGCAGCGGTGGATAATTTTCCTGCTCCAGATAGTCGATCTGAGCGCCGCCCTGACGCAGGGCATCCACCAGATGGCCGATCGGACGCTCTTTCATCCGCGGTTCGCCGGTCAGCACGATATCGTTGCTGCCAAGGCACAGAGCCGCCGCCAGCGGACGCATCGCGGTACCGGCGTTGCCAAGGAACAGCTCCAGCGCCGCGGCAGAGCGCAACGGGCCGCCGTTGCCGGTCACTTCGCAGCGGGTGCGGTCGGCAGACAGGGTATATTGAACCCCCAGCGCACTCAGGGCATTCAGCATATGGCGCACATCGTCGCTGTCCAGCAGGTTGGTCAGCACCGTCGTGCCGCGGGCCAGGGCAGCCAGCAGCAGCGCGCGGTTGGAGACGCTTTTCGAACCTGGCAGGTTCACGGTGCCCTCTACGCGTGCGATGGGTTGTAACGTCAGGGATTCCATCAAACTTCACTCTCAAACAAACAGAATAAAAACCCCGCAGACAGGCCGCGGGGAGGAAGAAAGAAACAGGCGATTAACCGTGGCGGCGTTCGAAGTCCAGCATAAAGTCGGTTAACGCCTTCACGCCGTCCAGCGGCATGGCGTTGTAGATGGAAGCACGCATGCCGCCCACCACCCGGTGGCCCTTCAGCGCGTGCAGCCCGGCAGCAAACGACTCTTCGAGGAACAGTTTGTCCAGGGCGCTGTCCGCCAGCTGGAACGGTACGTTCATACGCGAACGGTTGGCCTGCGCCACATCGTTACGATAGAAGCCGCTGTTATCGATCACGCCGTAGAGCAGTTCGGCTTTCTGCTGGTTGATTTTATCCATCGCGGCAACCCCGCCCTGCTGTTTCAGCCACTTAAACACCAGTCCAGCCAGATACCATGCGAACGTCGGCGGTGTGTTAAACATCGAGTCATTCTCGCTTAACACGGTGTAGTCAAGAATTGATGGGCAGGCCACGCTGGCTTTGCCCAGCAGATCTTCACGCACGATGACCAGCGTCAGCCCAGCCGGACCGATATTCTTCTGCGCGCCGGCGTAGATTACGCCGAAGCGGTTGACGTCAATTTCGCGGGAAAGAATGGTGGAGGAGAAATCGGCGGTCACGATGACGTCGTCGCCGAAGTTCGGCGTCTCATCAATCGCGATACCATCAATGGTTTCGTTCGGGCAGTAGTGCAGATAGGCCGCTCCCGGGGTCAGCTGCCACTCGCTCATCGGCTTCACAGCGCGCTTGCCGTCGACGGTGATTTTCGCGTCGATAACGTTCGGCGTGCAGTATTTCTTCGCCTCTTTGACCGCGCTGGCCGCCCAGTAACCGGCGTCCACATAGTCAGCGACCTTTTTATCGCCGAGGATGTTCAGCGGGATCCCGGCGAACTGGCCGCGGCCGCCGCCGTGGCAGAATAAAACTTTATAGTTGGAAGGGATGTTCAGCAGAGCGCGGAAGTCCTGTTCTGCCTCTTCTGCCACCTGGATAAACTCCTTACCACGGTGACTGATCTCCATGACCGACGTCCCCAGACCGTGCCAGTCGCACAGTTCCTGCTGCGCCAGTTTGAGTACTTCCGCCGGCAGCATTGCCGGGCCCGAACTGAAGTTATAGACCTGAGCCATTTCCCCTCACCACGTTGCTATGTTGTTTTGCCCGCGAACCGCCGCGGGCATAAGTTATTCCTGTGGCTATCGGTTTTATCATTCAGTGACACGGTCCGCAATGGCTAAAACTCGCCGACGGTAAAACGCGGCCGCCGTCACACAACAGAATCTATCGGCTTGATGTAATAAAACCGACATATTTGCTGTCAGGTAAGCCGTTTCGCCCGGCTGGCCTTCGACCATTCTGCATTTGCGCAGCGCGGACATATTCGTTTTTCTCCCGCCTGCATCGCCATTACGATGCTGCAGCGCACGCAGGCATAGATCCCCTCTTGCGGAATGGTGGTATAGCGTGTGGTACAATGCGCTGGAAGGATCGATAATCCGGCCCTCACCTCTTCATCGGGATAATAAAACACGCTGATCTGCCCGTTGGTTTCGAGGATTGCCAGCCGGACCTGGCCAAGCTGCTCGACGCTGTTGACCCGCAGCTCCATAAAAAATTCGAATTCGGTCATGTTTTCCGCATGCAGCTTCTCCCAGGCCAACTGCCCCTCTTCCACCACTACGATAGGTTTCCCCTCCAGTAGATCCTCCAGCTTTTCGCTATGCCCCATCAGCCACATAATGCCGCGATACAGTAGCGCCAGCGTAACGAAGACCACCAGCACCGGCAGCAGCGGCACATCGTCATAAAACGCCACGTCACCCGCCGCCGAGCCGAGGGTCAAAATAATCAGCACCTCGAACAGCGACATCTGCCGCACGCCGCGCCGTCCGGTAATCTTGAGGAAAATAAAGACCAGAACGAAGGTATAGAGGCTGCGCAACGCCACCTCCGCCAGGAATTCCACCGGTACTTTATCGAGCGCCATCCGCTGCCAGTCAAAGGCTTTCATTTTCCATCTCCCTGTGTATTAAAGATGCCTCTAAGCATAGCCAGATGATGGAGATAGCACCTGTCAGATAAAAGCCGTATCATTGCGCGCTTTCCGTACGACAAAAGTGATCGCCATGACCCAAACGTTTATTCCCGGCAAAGATGCCGCCCTGGAAGATTCCATCGCTCGCTTCCAGCAGAAATTGCTCGACCTCGGATTTGATATCGAAGAGGCCTCGTGGCTGAACCCGGTGCCGCACGTGTGGTCCGTTCACATTCGCGATAAAGCGTGCGCGCTGTGCTTTACCAATGGTAAAGGCGCCACCAAAAAGGCAGCCCTGGCCTCCGCGCTGGGCGAATATTTCGAACGTCTGTCCACTAACTATTTCTTCGCCGACTTCTGGTTAGGCGACACAATCGCTAACGGCCCGTTTGTTCACTACCCGAACGAAAAGTGGTTCCCGCTGACTGAGGATGATGAAGTCCCGGAAGGTCTGCTGGATGCCCGCCTGCGCGCGTTCTACGATCCTGACGATCAGTTAACGGCCAGTATGCTGGTGGATCTGCAGTCGGGTAACGATGAGCGCGGCGTGTGCGGTCTGCCTTTTACCCGCCAGTCCGACGGCGAAACCGTCTATATTCCGATGAATATTGTCGGCAACCTGTACGTCTCCAACGGCATGTCCGCCGGTAACACCCGCAACGAAGCGCGGGTACAGGGTCTGTCAGAGGTCTTTGAACGTCACATTAAAAACCGCATCATCGCTGAAAGCATCAGCCTGCCGGAGATCCCGGCGGAAGTCATGGCGCGCTATCCGGGCGTCGTGGAGTCGATCGCCAAACTGGAAGCTGAAGGTTTCCCGATCTTTGCCTATGATGGCTCGCTCGGCGGCAAATATCCGGTTATCTGCGTCGTGCTGTTTAACCCGGCTAACGGCACCTGCTTCGCCTCCTTCGGCGCCCACCCGGACTTTGGCGTGGCGCTGGAGCGAACCGTCACCGAACTGCTGCAGGGCCGCAGCCTGAAAGACCTCGACGTCTTCACGCCGCCAACCTTCGATGACGAAGAGGTCGCCGAGCACGCGAACCTCGAAACCCACTTTATCGACTCCAGCGGCCTGATCTCCTGGGATATGTTCAAGCAGGACGCCGACTATCCATTCGTTGACTGGAGCTTCTCTGGTACTACCGAAGAAGAGTTCGCCACCCTGATGGCCATCTTCAAGGCCGAAGATAAAGAAGTGTACATCGCCGACTACGAGCACCTGGGCGTTTACGCCTGCCGTATCATCGTCCCGGGGATGTCGGACATATACCCGGCGGAAGACCTGTGGCTGGCGAACAACAGCATGGGCGCTCATCTGCGGGACACCATTCTGTCCCTGCCGGGCAGCGAGTGGGATAAAGAAGATTACCTGGCGCTGATCGAGCAGATGGACGATGAGGGTCTGGATGATTTCACCCGCGTTCGCGAACTGCTGGGGCTCGCCACCGGAAAAGACAACGGCTGGTATACCCTGCGCGTCGGCGAGCTGAAAGCGATGCTGGCCCTGGCCGGCGGCGATCTGGAACAGGCGCTGATCTGGACCGAGTGGACCATGGAATTTAATGCTTCGGTCTTCAGCGCGGAGCGCGCGAACTACTATCGCTGTCTGCAAACCCTGCTGCTGCTGAGCCAGGAAGAAGAGCGTCAGCCACTGCAGTACCTGAACGCCTTCATCCGTATGTACGGCGCAGACGCGGTCGAAGCCGCCAGCGCGGCGCTGAGCGGGGAAGCGCCGTTCTATGGTCTCCAGGCGGTCGATAGCGATCTGCAGGCCTTCCCGGCCCATCAGTCGCTGCTGAAAGCCTATGAAAAACTGCAGCGGGCGAAAGCGGCGTTTTGGGCAAAATAAGCCCAGCTTGCGCCATCGTTCATGCTTACAACGGAGCCCTCAGCGGCTCCGTTATTTAACCCTAAGAAAGCGCCTCCTATAATTTGTAGTTGTAAAGTTAATTAATGTTAAATAACGCCATTTCATCATTTATCAATTGTTAAATTTAATAAAAATACTCCATTTTAATTAACTCAAAAATGGGGTAAAAAAGAAAAAATTCAACATTATTTATAAAATTTAAAAATTATTTTCTCTATACATTTCATGAGCTTACTGATAATTTCAATAAAAACCACACACTAAAAAGGCATATAGTTCCGGTGAGATATGATCTATATCAATTTCCCTTCTATAATGCTTTGTTAGTATCTCACCGCCAACTTATATAAAGAGAGAGTTAGTGTGAAAGCTGACAACCCTTTTGATCTTTTGCTCCCTGCCGCGATGGCGAAAGTCGCCGAAGAAGCAGGTGTCTATAAAGCAACGAAGCATCCGATGAAGACGTTTTATCTGGCGATCACCGCTGGCGTTTTCATCTCCATCGCTTTCGTATTCTATATCACCGCGACCACCGGCACTGCCGCGATGCCTTATGGGATTGCCAAACTTATCGGTGGGATCTGTTTTTCTCTGGGTCTGATTCTGTGCGTTATCTGCGGCGCTGACCTCTTTACCTCTACGGTACTGATCGTGGTGGCCAAAGCCAGCGGTCGAATTACCTGGGGGCAACTGGCAAAAAACTGGCTCAACGTCTATTTTGGTAACCTGGTGGGCGCGCTGCTGTTTGTGCTGCTGATGTGGTTATCAGGCGAATATATGACTGCCAACGGCGGCTGGGGGCTAAACGTTCTGCAGACCGCCGACCACAAAATGCATCATACTTTTGTGGAGGCCGTGAGCCTGGGTATCCTCGCTAACCTGATGGTTTGTCTCGCCGTATGGATGAGCTATTCCGGTCGTAGCCTGATGGATAAAGCGATGATCATGGTCCTGCCGGTAGCGATGTTCGTTGCCAGCGGCTTTGAGCACAGCATCGCCAACATGTTTATGATCCCGATGGGTATCGTAATCCGCAACTTTGCAAGCCCGGAATTCTGGACCGCCATCGGTTCGACTCCGGAAAGTTTCTCTCACTTGACCGTTATGAACTTCATCACTGATAACCTGATTCCGGTAACTATCGGGAACATTATCGGCGGGGGTCTGCTGGTCGGGTTGACATACTGGGTCATTTACCTGCGTGGCAACGACCATCACTAAGGGTTGTTTCAGGCAGTAAATAAAAAATCCACTTAAGAAGGTAGGTGTTACATGTCCGAGCTTAATGAAAAGTTAGCCACAGCCTGGGAAGGTTTTGCGAAAGGTGACTGGCAGAATGAAGTCAACGTCCGTGACTTTATTCAGAAAAACTACACCCCATATGAAGGCGACGAATCCTTCCTGGCTGGCGCGACTGAAGCGACCACCAAGCTGTGGGACACCGTAATGGAAGGTGTAAAACAGGAAAACCGCACTCACGCGCCTGTTGATTTTGACACTGCCCTGGCTTCCACCATCACCTCTCACGACGCGGGCTATATCGAGAAAGGTCTGGAAAAAATCGTTGGTCTGCAGACCGAAGCGCCGCTGAAACGTGCGATCATCCCGTTCGGTGGTATCAAAATGGTTGAAGGTTCCTGCAAAGCGTATAATCGCGAGCTGGACCCGATGCTGAAAAAAATCTTCACAGAGTACCGTAAAACTCACAACCAGGGCGTTTTCGACGTCTATACCCCGGACATCCTGCGCTGCCGTAAATCCGGCGTGCTGACGGGTCTGCCGGATGCTTACGGTCGTGGTCGTATCATCGGTGACTACCGTCGCGTTGCGCTGTACGGTATCGACTTCCTGATGAAAGACAAATTCGCCCAGTTCAACTCTCTGCAAGCGAAACTGGAAAGCGGCGAAGACCTGGAAGCGACCATCCGTCTGCGTGAAGAAATCGCTGAACAACACCGCGCACTGGGCCAGATCAAAGAGATGGCGGCTAAATATGGCTATGACATCTCCGGTCCGGCGACCACCGCTCAGGAAGCGATTCAGTGGACCTACTTCGGTTACCTGGCTGCCGTGAAATCTCAGAACGGCGCGGCAATGTCCTTCGGTCGTACCTCCAGCTTCCTGGATATCTACATCGAGCGTGACCTGCAGGCGGGTAAAATCACCGAGCAAGACGCGCAGGAAATGGTTGACCACCTGGTCATGAAACTGCGTATGGTTCGCTTCCTGCGTACCCCGGAATATGATGAACTGTTCTCCGGCGACCCGATTTGGGCAACGGAATCCATCGGCGGTATGGGCGTTGACGGCCGTACTCTGGTGACCAAAAACAGCTTCCGCTTCCTGAACACCCTGTATACCATGGGGCCGTCTCCGGAGCCGAACATTACTATCCTGTGGTCTGAAAAACTGCCGCTGAGCTTCAAGAAATTCGCCGCTAAAGTGTCCATCGATACCTCTTCTCTGCAGTATGAGAACGATGACCTGATGCGTCCGGACTTCAACAACGACGACTACGCTATCGCATGCTGCGTAAGCCCGATGGTTGTTGGTAAGCAAATGCAGTTCTTCGGCGCTCGCGCTAACCTCGCGAAAACCATGCTGTACGCTATCAACGGCGGCGTGGATGAAAAACTGAAAATGCAGGTTGGTCCGAAATCTGAACCGATCAAAGGCGACGTCCTGAACTTCGACGAAGTAATGGATCGCATGGATCACTTCATGGACTGGCTGGCTAAACAGTACGTCACCGCGCTGAACATCATCCACTACATGCACGACAAGTACAGCTACGAAGCCTCTCTGATGGCGCTGCACGACCGTGACGTTATCCGCACCATGGCGTGTGGTATCGCTGGTCTGTCCGTTGCTGCTGACTCCCTGTCTGCTATCAAATATGCGAAAGTTAAACCGATTCGTGACGAAGACGGTCTGGCTATCGACTTCGAAATCGAAGGCGAATACCCGCAGTTTGGTAACAACGACCCTCGCGTCGATGACATGGCCGTTGACCTGGTTGAACGTTTCATGAAGAAAATTCAGAAACTGCACACCTACCGCAACGCTATCCCGACTCAGTCTGTTCTGACCATCACCTCTAACGTGGTGTACGGTAAGAAAACCGGTAATACCCCAGACGGTCGTCGCGCTGGCGCGCCGTTCGGTCCAGGTGCTAACCCGATGCACGGCCGTGACCAGAAAGGTGCAGTAGCCTCTCTGACCTCCGTCGCTAAACTGCCGTTTGCTTACGCGAAAGATGGTATCTCTTATACCTTCTCTATCGTGCCGAACGCGCTGGGTAAAGACGACGAAGTTCGTAAGACCAACCTGGCAGGTCTGATGGATGGTTACTTCCATCACGAAGCGTCCATCGAAGGTGGTCAGCACCTGAACGTGAACGTCATGAACCGCGAAATGCTGCTCGACGCGATGGAAAACCCGGAAAAATATCCGCAGCTGACCATCCGCGTATCTGGCTACGCCGTACGTTTTAACTCCCTGACCAAAGAACAGCAGCAGGATGTTATTACCCGTACCTTCACTCAGACCATGTAATTCCCTGTCTGACTGAAAAGGCGTACAATAAAGGCCCCACATCAGTGGGGCCTTTTTAACAAGCATTCCCCACCCCAGCCTGCTTTGCCAGTTATCTATACTTTGGGTACCTGTCAAAACAGACTCGACGCAGCCGCTGAGCTGCGCACCAACACGGCCCCGGATGGGCCACATCTGGAGAAAACACCGCAATGTCAGTTATTGGTCGCATTCACTCCTTTGAATCCTGTGGTACCGTTGATGGCCCGGGCATCCGCTTTATTACCTTTTTCCAGGGCTGCCTGATGCGCTGCCTGTACTGCCATAACCGTGACACCTGGGATACCCACGGCGGCAAAGAAATCACCGTTGAAGAATTAATGAAAGAGGTGGTGACCTATCGTCACTTTATGAATGCTTCCGGCGGCGGCGTCACCGCCTCGGGCGGTGAGGCGATCCTGCAGGCGGAGTTTGTTCGCGACTGGTTCCGCGCGTGTAAGAAAGAAGGCATCCACACCTGCCTGGATACCAACGGCTTCGTACGTCGCTACGATCCGGTTATCGACGAGCTGCTGGAGGTAACAGACCTGGTGATGCTGGATCTCAAGCAGATGAACGATGAGATTCACCAGAACCTGGTCGGCGTCTCTAACCATCGTACGCTGGAATTCGCCCAGTATCTGGCGAAGAAGAATATCAATGTCTGGATCCGCTACGTGGTGGTTCCCGGCTGGTCAGACGATGATGATTCCGCGCACCGCCTGGGCGAATTTACCCGCGATATGGGCAATGTCGAAAAAATCGAGCTGCTGCCCTACCATGAGCTGGGTAAACACAAATGGGTAGCGATGGGCGAAGAGTACAAGCTGGACGGCGTCCATCCGCCGAAGAAAGAGACCATGGAGCGGGTAAAAGGCATCCTTGAGCAGTATGGTCACAAAGTAATGTACTAATCCCGCCCGGGCCGGTGATGCGCTTATGCCGGCCTGCAACGGCGTGGGAAGCTGTGTCCGCCCCGCCGTTTCATTCTCATGAAAAACGACTTGTCCTCTCTGCAGCAGTAAGCCTATGCGATTGCAGCAGATGACGCGCAGCATGCGCTGCGCGTTGCAGGGTCAGGCGTGCGCCACCGGCGTCGGATGATGCCCGGCTTTGCGCAGCAGGGTCAGCAGATAGATAAACGACACGCTGGCGATCATGATAAACAGCAGGTTGTCTGAGAAGTTCTGCATCAGCATCGCCGTCAGGGTCGGGCCCAGCAGGCTGCCGATGGTATAGCTCATCAGCAGCGCCTGATTCATCGCCACCAGCTGATGGTGCTCCACTTTTTCACAGGCCCAGGCCATCGCCACCGGATACAGCGTGAAACCAGATGCCCCAAGCACAAACAGCGCCGGGGCCATTGCCGCCTGACTAAGCATCGCCAGACATCCCAGAATGACCACAAAGACCTGTACCCGCAGCACCAGCAGGCGACCGTAGCGGTCTGCCAGGCGCCCTACCGGCCACTGGCCGAGGATCCCCGCACTCACCATCACCGCCATCCAGAAGCCGATGCCGGAGTCGCTGACGCCCTGATGGTTCAGCCACAGCGGCATCAGGCCATACAGCGAGCCGAGGACAATCCCCGAAATAATACAGCCATTGACCCCGTGGCGCGCCTGGCGTAGCTTCAGCATCGGCCAGATACGTACCGTTTCATGCGGCTCTTCTGCCTGCCCCATAATGCGGGTAAACAGCAACGGCAGGATCGCCGCCAGCGCCAGGCCGGTCACCCACGGCAGGACGCTCATTAAATCGGTGGGTAATTTACTGACCATCAGCTGGCCCAGTACGGTACCGACGTAATAGACCATCATGTACGCCGCCAGCAGACGACCGCGACTGCGGGAAGTGCCGCTGCAAACCAGCGCGCTTTCCACCACCACCCAGATCATCGCGCAACCTACGCCGGCGATAAAACGCCAGCTCAGCCATGTCCAGAAGCCAACGGTGATCCCCAGCCCTACGCAGCCGACGGCGAAAATTAACGATGCGAGATAATAGCTACGGTTAAACCCCAGGCGCTTGATCACCCAGCCGGCCAGCAACGTACCTGCCAGGTTGCCGGTAAAATAGGATGACCCCACCATGCCGACCTGCCAGGTTGGCATGTTTTCATGGGCGAGCCAGAGCGGGACGAGCGTATTCAGCACCGCTATCGCCAGGGTCAATAAAAGCAGGCCACAGAGCAGCATTTGCACTGGCCGGGTGTAGATGGTCATGGGTAAAAACCGTGAGGAATGTTCAGATCGCGAGCGCATCATGCCACTGCTAAAAACATTGTCAATCCACCTGAAATCAGGCGTGACGCGGTTTTGTCGGCTACGATAGAAGTTTTTTATCCAGAGGATGGAAAAAGGTGAGACAACAGATAATACGCTATTGTTTTTGCTGGTTTATTAATAAATGCCGAAGTTAATTTCAGTTGAAAAATTTCATCTATCGACAGCACGTTTTCATCATGCCGGTGGTTAGGCACCGGCATGATGGAGGTAGTTAACTGGCGACAGCCATCCCAACGGTCATATGCAGGCCATAGAATACGCCGCGGCCGATCATCTCTCCCGCCAGTATCAGAACAAAGGCCAGGCCGAGCAGCGAGACCGCCGGTTTGCGGCCGCGAATCTGCGGCACGCACCAGCAGGCCAGGGCCAGGGCCAGCAGCACCACGCGCCAGGCCATAAGCAACCCGTAATCCGGCACCAGGGCGGAGGCCTGCTGAACTGAGCTGCGGATGGTGGCAAGTTCACTTCCCTGCATCACGACCACCATAATACTGACCAGCAGCGCCAGCAAACTAACCACCGGCAGCAGGCGCAGCGCCCAACCATCGACGCCTGCGACGCGCAGCAGCAGGTAGCCCAGCAGTGGACCGCCGATAAACAGCGTCAGGAAGAAGCTCAGCGGCGTCCAAACGGTGTACCAGGTCGGCACCGTGTCGATGGTGTTGTATACCCGCACCATCATCCACACGAAAATCACGCCCAGCACCATGGTCACCACCAGCCACAGGCTCCGCAGGCCGGCAGGCAGCTTTTTGCACACGGCCAGCAGCCAGCCAATTCCGCCGACGGCGAAGAAGATCGCCCCGCTGGCGATTTCATTACTCAGCGACGAGGCTCCCACGCGATTCAGCGAATTAAAGGCCCGCAGCGGCGAGCCAAGGTGCATCGTCGAGGCAATAAACCCGATCCCCATCAATACCCACAGGCCGAACATGCTGCCCACCACGCGCTGCTCCTGCTCACGGGAAAGCTTGCCTGTCATCAGCGCCAGCGCCAGAACAATAAAGCCGCCTACGACGCACTGGCCGAAGACCGTAAAGACCATCAGCGGCCATTCATGCCATCCGTTTCCCATCTCACACCTCCTTCGGGTTCGCCAGGTAACCGGTGGTATCGCCACACGGCCGGGCATTGGCGTTAGGTTTGATAACGATACTCGGCCGGGTAAAGTGCGCCGACGGCAGCGGCGCTACCGCGGCCAGCTGGCCGTGCTTAGCGCGCAGTTCGGCAATCGGCCCGAAATCCAACGCCCGCAGCGGGCAGGACTCGACGCAGATCGGCTTTTTCCCCTCGGCGACGCGCTCGTGACAGCCATCGCACTTGGTCATATGGCCTTTGTCGGCGTTGTACTGTGGGGCGCCGTACGGGCAGGCCATATGGCAGTAGCGGCAGCCAATGCATACCTCTTCGTTGACCACCACAAAACCGTCTTCGCGCTTATGCATCGCGCCGCTCGGACAGACCTTGGTGCAGGCCGGATCTTCACAGTGGTTACAGGCGATTGAGAGGTAATAGGCAAACACGTTCTGCTGCCAGACGCCGTTGTCCTCCTGCCAGTCGCCGCCGGCATATTCATAGATGCGGCGGAAGCTGACCTCCGGGGTCAGGTTCTTGTAGTCCTTACAGGCCAGTTCGCAGGTTTTGCAACCGGTGCAACGGGCGGAATCAATAAAAAATCCATACTGAGTTGTCATCGGTTACTCCTTACAGCTTCTCAACCTGAACAAGGTTGGTATGCGACGGGTTTCCCTTCGCCAGCGGCGACGGACGCTGGGTGGTCAGCACGTTGATGCTGCCCGCCTGATCCACACGCGAGGCGTCCGGGTTGTACCAGGCCCCTTCCCCCAGCGCGACGACGCCCGGCATCATGCGCGGCGTCACCTTCGCTTCGATATGCACTTCACCCCGATCGTTGAAGATGCGAATACGATCGCCGTTGGCAATGCCGCGCTTGCGGGCGTCGATCGGGTTAATCCACATCTCCTGCCGACAGGCGGCCTTCAGCACATCGACGTTGCCGTAGGTCGAGTGGACGCGAGATTTATAGTGGAAGCCGGTGAGCTGTAGCGGGTATTTCGCTGTCAGCGGATCGTTGTAGTTTTCGAAACCCGGGGTGTAGATCGGCAGCGGATCGATAACATCCCCTTCCGGCAACTCCCAGGTGGCCGCGATTTTCGCCAGATCCTGCGAGTAAATTTCGATCTTGCCCGAAGGCGTTGTCAGCGGATTAGCCTGCGGATCCTCACGGAAGGCTTTGTAGGCCACATGATGACCTTGCGGATCGCGCTGCTTATAGATGCCCTGCTGACGGAAGGTGTCGAAATCCGGCAGGTCGGGAATCGCTTTGCGCGACTGCTCATACAGATAGCGCATCCAGCCTTCCTGGGTACGGCCCTCGGTAAACTGCTCTTCGACGCCCAGACGCTTTGCCAGTTCGCTGGTCATCTCATAGATGGTTTTGCATTCAAAGCGCGGCTTGATGGCCTGATCGGCAAAGATAACGTAGGACATGTTGCCGCAGGAGGCATCCAGCGCGAAATCCATCTGCTCGGAGGCGGTACAGTCCGGCAGCAGAATATCAGCGTATTTCGCCGAGGAGGTCATATGGCAGTCAATGACCACAATCATCTCGCATTTCTTGTCGTCCTGCAGGATTTCGTGGGTCCGGTTGATCTCAGAATGCTGGTTAATCAGACAGTTGCCCGCATAGTTCCAGATCATTTTGATCGGCACGTCGAGCTTATCTTTACCGCGTACGCCGTCGCGCAGAGCGGTCATTTCCGGGCCGCGCTCAATCGCATCGGTCCACATAAACATCGAGATACTGGTCTCAACCGGATTCTCCAGCGTCGGCATACGCTCAAAAGGCAGACTATACGAGCCCTCGCGCGCCCCGCTATTGCCGCCGTTGATCCCGACGTTACCCGTCAGAATGGCGAGCATTGAGATGGCGCGGGTGGCGATCTCTCCGTTGGCGTGACGCTGCGGACCCCAGCCCTGGCTAATATAGGCCGGTTTGGCGGTGGCAATTTCGCGCGCCAGTTTAACAATGCGTTCGCGCGGAATACCGGTAATTGTCGAGGCCCACTCCGGCGTTTTGGCGATACCGTCAATGCCCTGGCCAAGAATGTAAGCTTTGTAATGACCATTGGCTGGCGCACCGGCGGGCAGCGTTTTCTCGTCGTATCCCACGCAGTATTTATCGAGGAAAGGCTGGTCGACCAGATTCTCGGTGATCATCACCCACGCGAGGCCCGAAACCAGTGCCGCATCGGTCCCAGGACGAATCGGGATCCATTCATCTTCACGCCCGGCGCCGGTGTCGGTATAGCGCGGATCGATGATTATCATCCGGGCATTGGATTTCTGCCGCGCCTGTTCAAGGTAGTACGTCACCCCGCCGCCGCTCATCCGCGTTTCGCCGGGGTTATTGCCGAACAGCACCACCAGCTGACTGTTTTCAATATCCGATGGGCTGTTGCCGTCCGCCCAGCCGCCGTAGGTGTAATTCAGACCGGCAGCAATCTGCGCTGATGAATAGTCGCCATAATGGTTGAGATAGCCACCGCAGCAGTTCATCAGACGGGCAATCAGCGTTTTCCCCGGCGGCCAGGAGCGGGTCAGCGTCCCGCCGAGCGTGCCGGTGCCGTAGTTCAGATAGATGGATTCGTTGCCGTACTCTTTAATCAGCCGCTGCATATTGCTGGCGATGGTATCCAACGCCTCTTCCCAGCTGATTTGCTCGAACTTGCCCTCACCGCGTTTACCAACGCGCTTCATCGGGTACTTCAGACGGTCCGGATTATAGACCCGGCGGCGCATTGAACGCCCACGCAGGCAGGCGCGGACCTGGTGCAAACCGTCATAGTTATCATCACCGGTATTATCGGTTTCGACGTATTTAATCGCGCCATCCACCACGTGCATGCGCAGCGGGCAACGGCTACCGCAGTTGACGGTGCAGGCGCTCCAGACCACCTTCTCACTGGCGGGCGCCGGCGTATCGGCAGCATGCGACAGTCGGGTAAAAGGTAACGTTAGTGCGTTGCTGGCCAGCGCCAGGCCGCCTATTGCCGTGGTTTTCATCAGACCACGGCGGCTTACCTCAGCAGCCAGTAAAGCATCAGGGGCTTTAATTTTCATGGATACTCGCTTTGGTTGCTCACAATAAACTGACAAGCGTTATATAGACATATATATAATGCTTTGCGATATTATTGGTTTTTTATGCTGGTTTAATCCAAAGGGAGTATCACTGCATTCGCGAAAAGGATTATTGCCCGGTATCAATAAGGGCGTAAAAAAAGCGCCCGCAGGCGCTTTTAAAAGAAGGAGTGAGAAGTTTAGCCGATATATTCGAGGCCGCGCATATACGGGCGCAGCACTTCCGGGATCTCGATACGGCCATCAGCCTGCTGATAGTTTTCCATCAGCGCCACCAGCGTACGACCTACTGCCAGGCCAGAACCATTCAGGGTATGAACGAGACGGGTCTTCTTATCGGACTTGCTGCGGCAGCGAGCCTGCATACGACGCGCCTGGAAATCCCAGACGTTGGAGCAGGAGGAGATCTCACGATAAGTGTTTTGCGCCGGAACCCATACTTCGAGGTCATAGGTTTTGCAGGCGCTGAAGCCCATATCGCCGGTGCACAGCGCGACCTTACGGTACGGCAGGCCCAGCAGCTGCAGCACTTTCTCGGCGTGACCGGTCATCTCTTCCAGCGCGGCCATAGAGTCTTCCGGGCGGACGATCTGCACCATTTCAACTTTATCGAACTGGTGCATACGGATCAGACCGCGGGTGTCGCGGCCATAGGAACCGGCTTCAGAGCGGAAGCACGGCGTATGGGCGGTCATTTTGATCGGCAGATCGTCTTCGTCGATGATTTCATCGCGCACCAGGTTGGTCAGCGGCACTTCCGCCGTCGGGATCAGCGCGTAGTTGCTGCTGTCAGCCTCTTCTTCCAGCGGACGGGTATGGAACAGGTCGCCGGCGAATTTCGGCAGCTGGCCAGTGCCATACAGGGTGTCCTGGTTTACCAGGTACGGGACATAGTTTTCGCTGTAGCCATGCTGTTCGGTGTGCAGATCCAGCATGAACTGCGCCAGGGCGCGGTGCAGACGGGCCAGCTGCCCTTTCATCACCACGAAGCGCGAGCCGGTGAGCTTAACGGCGGCGGCAAAATCCAGCCCCCCGTGCATTTCACCCAGCGTCACATGATCGCGCACCTCAAAATCGAACTGACGCGGCGTACCCCAGCGGCTAACTTCAACGTTGTCGTTTTCATCGCGACCAACCGGCACATCATCATGAGGAATATTCGGGATCGCCAGCGCGATATCGCGAATTTCCGCCAGCAGCGTTTCCAGCTCGGATTTTGCAGCATCCAGTTGTTCGCCAAGCTTGTTAACTTCCAGGCGTAATGGCTCGATGTCTTCCCCGCGCGCTTTCGCCTGGCCAATGGATTTCGATCGGGAGTTACGCTCCGCCTGCAGGTTTTCCGTTTGCACCTGCAGAACTTTACGACGCTCTTCAAGCGCGCGAAGTTTATCTACATCCAGCTTAAAGCCCCGGCGTGCCAGTTTTTCTGCGACTGCGTCTGGCTCGGTACGCAGCAGATTGGGATCGAGCATGCTTATCCTGTGCTTATCGAATTAAAAAAGAAAAGTGGCCGCAGACTACGACCACGGAAATAGTGTAATAACCTTACCGCAACGCCTCAATTAGCGGTAGCGTTTTATCGGGCTATTTTGATCCTGTTCAGCGAGCCAGGCGAGCTTTTCGCCAATTTTGCCCTCAAGCCCCCGGTTTGTCGGGTGATAATAGCGCGTTTGCGCCATTTCCTGCGGGAAGTACTGCTCGCCGGCGGCGTAGGCGTTGGGTTCGTCATGAGCGTAACGATACTCCTGGCCGTAGCCCATCTCTTTCATCAGCTTCGTCGGCGCATTGCGCAGATGAACCGGAACGTCGTAGTCAGGACGATCCCGCGCGTCGGCCAGCGCCGCTTTGAAGGCGGTGTACACCGCGTTGCTCTTCGGCGCGCAGGCCAGATAGACGATGGCCTGGGCAATCGCCCGTTCGCCTTCCGCCGGCCCGACGCGGGTAAAGCAATCCCACGCCGAAATAGCGACCTGCATCGCCCGCGGGTCGGCGTTGCCGACATCTTCCGAGGCAATCGCCAGACAGCGGCGGGCAACGTACAGCGGATCGCCGCCGGCGGTGATGATCCGCGCGTACCAGTAAAGTGCCGCATCCGGCGCGCTTCCGCGCACCGACTTATGCAGAGCAGAAATCAAATCGTAGAACCGGTCGCCTTTATTATCAAAGCGCGCGCTACGCTCGCCGGCGATCTCGGTCAGCAGTTCCGCCTTCAGCACCCGCTTGCCCGAGTCATCGCTTTCGGCCATATCGGCCATCATTTCCAGGGTATTCAGCGCTCGCCGCGCGTCGCCGTTCACTAGCTCGGCAATGGCCCTGCGGGTCTCATCCGGCAAAATGATATCCTGGCCGCCGTAGCCGCGGGTTTTATCGTTCATCGCCTGGTCAAGCACCCGCTCGATATCGTCGGTGGTGAGCGATTTCAGTAAGTAGACGCGAGCGCGGGAGAGCAGCGCCGAGTTAAGCTCAAAGGAGGGGTTTTCGGTGGTCGCGCCAATAAAAGTAATGGTGCCGTCTTCAATATGCGGCAGAAAGGCATCCTGCTGGCTTTTATTAAAGCGATGCACTTCGTCAACAAACAGGATGGTCCGCCGGCCGGCGTTGCGATTTTGCCGCGCGCGCTCAATAGCCTCGCGAATCTCTTTCACCCCGGAGGTTACCGCTGAGATCCGTTCGACATCGGCGCTGGCGTAGCGGGCAATCACTTCCGCCAGAGTGGTCTTGCCGGTACCCGGCGGCCCCCAGAGGATCATCGAATGCAGGTGCCCGGCCTCAATGGCCCGCGGCAGGGGTTTACCCGGCGCCAGCAGGTGCTGCTGGCCAATATACTGCGCTAAATTTTCTGGCCGCATGCGAGCGGCCAGAGGTTGAAACGCGTTGTCGGAAAAATCGAGCGACAGATTGCTCACTTTCGCCTCTACTTACGTTGATCGTCCACCGTCACCCCTTTCGGCGGCGTAAAGGTGAACTTAGCTGCGTCGACGGCGCCGTTCTGCTGCGATTTCAGCTGATAGCTGCTGCGCTGATCATCCTGCTCGACGGCGCTGAACTGATGGATAGTGCCGTCCCGACCGACGTTGATCGTGAACTGCTTGAGGTTGCCGCTGCCGCTTTTTGGCGTCAGCACAAAATCATCGCCATTTTGCTTGATATTATATTGCTGCCAGTCGCTGGACTGGTTGCGGGCAATCAGCATAAACGGCGTGTTGCTGGTAGCGTCTTTCAGCCAGGTCGCCGTGGCCTGCTCGACGAACGGGTTATAGAACCACAGCGTTTTACCATCCGAAACGAGGACGCTCTCATCCGGCTGGGTCATATGCCAGTTAAACAGGTTCGGGCGTTTC
This sequence comes from Klebsiella sp. P1927, assembly GCF_018204675.1. Lineage (NCBI taxonomy): Bacteria > Pseudomonadati > Pseudomonadota > Gammaproteobacteria > Enterobacterales > Enterobacteriaceae > Klebsiella > Klebsiella sp. P1927. The sequence continues at coordinate 3,299,401 of NZ_CP073377.1, forward strand.
ACCCACAGGTCTCCCTGCCCGTCCTGCACGGCGTTACCGCTGCCGTCGGTGACTTTTTGCGTGAAGCTGGCATGGAAGCTGCTCACTTTATCAAGACGGCTTTTTAAGTCGCTGGCCGCATCTGCCCAGACCTGGCTGACGACCATACCAGACAGTAATGCACAGGTGATTGCGAGTTTTTTCATTGTTCTTCCTTAATGTGCGTCACTCCCGACGCGGGAGCCTCTTCTGCCCCTACTGTAGGACCGCCGGCGGCGGCGGGACAGAAGAATTGGCTGATTTTGCGCTTATTTACCCAACTTTGCACTCATTCAAAGGGCGGCGGCGCCAGCACTTCGCGGTTACCGTTATGGCCCTGCTCGCTGACGATACCCTGCGCTTCCATCTGTTCGATAATACGCGCGGCACGGTTATAGCCGATGCGGAACTGACGCTGAACCCCGGAAATCGACGCTTTGCGCTTCTCGGTCACAAAGTTGACTGCCTGATCGAACAACGGATCCAGCTCTTCCCCGCCGTCGAAGCCGCCACCGCCGCCTTCGCTTTCGCTGTCGGAGGTAATGCCATCCACATATTGCGGGCGACCGCGGGCTTTCCAGTCCTGAACCACGGCGTGGACTTCCTGGTCGCGCACAAACGCCCCGTGGACACGCACCGGCGTGGTAGAGTTCGGCCCGGAGTAAAGCATATCCCCCATACCCAGCAGCGATTCCGCGCCGCCCTGATCGAGAATGGTACGTGAGTCAATTTTACTCGACACGGTAAAGGCGATGCGCGTCGGGATGTTGGCCTTAATCAGGCCGGTAATAACATCTACCGACGGACGCTGTGTCGCCAGCACCAGGTGGATCCCCGCCGCGCGCGCTTTCTGCGCCAGGCGAGCGATCAGCTCTTCCACCTTTTTGCCGACGGTCATCATCAGATCGGCGAATTCATCCACCAGCACCACGATGTACGGCAGTTTTTCCAGCACCGGATGTACGGCGTCCATGCTGTCGCCAGGCTTCCAGTACGGATCCGGGATCGGACGTCCCATGCGCGCGGCTTCGGCGATCTTCTCGTTGTAGCCCGCGAGGTTACGCACGCCCAGCGCCGACATCAGCTTGTAGCGGCGCTCCATCTCATTGACGCTCCAGCGCAGCGCATTGGCGGCGTCTTTCATGTCGGTGACTACTTCCGTCAGCAGGTGCGGAATTCCTTCGTAGACCGACAGCTCGAGCATTTTCGGGTCGATCATAATGAAACGCACATCTTCCGGCTGCGCCTTGTAGAGCATGCTGAGGATCATGGCGTTGACGCCAACAGACTTACCGGAACCGGTGGTACCGGCCACCAGCAGATGCGGCATTTTCGCCAGATCGGCTACTACCGGATCGCCAGCGATGTCTTTACCCAACACCACGGTGAGCGGAGATGGGTTATCACGGAACTTGGCGTTGTCGAGCACTTCACGCAGGTAGACGGTCTGGCGTTTTTTATTCGGCAGCTCAAGCCCGACATACGGTTTGCCCGGGATCACCTCCACCACGCGCACGGCGACCGTTGACAGCGATCGCGCCAGGTCCCGTGACAGGTTAGAGATCCGTGCGGCCTTAACGCCAGGCGCCAGATTCAGTTCGAAGCGGGTGATCACCGGCCCCGGTGAGTAGTTCACCACATCCGCTTTAATGCGGAAATCGGCGAGTCGCGCTTCCACCAGGCGTGCCATCTGCTCGAGAGCAAAGGTATCCACCGGCTCGACTTCACTCGGCGGCGGGGTAAGCAGATCCAGCGACGGCAGTGGCGTGGTCGGCTTTTGCAGCGGTCGACTATCGCCATTGCGCATCAGCAGCGGGTGGATCAGGCTCTCCTGCGGCGCAGGGGCGGCAGGCTGATGCCCCTGAGGGGCAACCGGTTGTTGCGGCTGCACGGGCTGCGACGCAGTCGGATAGGACTGCGGCTGCGGCGGCACAGGCTGATGGTGTATCGGCTGATGCTGCGCAGGTTGATAACCCTGCTGCGGAGCGGCCGCCGGTTGTTGATAGCGCTGGGCCGGCTGCTGCGGCTGGACTTCCGGCGTCGGCGTAAACAGCGGTTCGCTCGGGCCGTCATTGACCAACGTTTTCATCGGCGAGAATTCATAATCTGCCGGCGAGAACGGGTTGGCGCCCGGCGGCTGCTCGGTAGCGTACCGCTGCTGCTGGGTAGCGGCAAACTGACGCGCCAGCTCCGCTTCCGCGGCGGCGTCGGCCTCATCGTCATCAGTCGCGTTATCGTCTTCCCAGCGATGACCGTAGCGCTGCTGCTGGGTGGCGGCGAACTGGCGAGCCAGTTCATCCTGCTCCATAGCATCCGCTTCCTCATCCGAGAGCAGCTCATCATCATAATGCGGATCGCGCTCCGCCTGCCGCGCGCGCTGTTCCGCCTCCCGCTGCGACGGTAGCTTGATGCCGTAGGAGGCCAGTTCCCGACGCGTAGGAACACGCACGCGATTGGGCCGCGGTAGTTTTGGACCGATGCCCTCTTTCACCTGAACCCGTGGGCCGCTGGACGCCGGGCTGAACAATGGCGTAGCCGCAGCGGATGCGGCAGTGGACGAGGTTGCTGCCGCCGCGCCGCCGCTGGCGGCGGTAGCCTGATGCACCCCAGCCGCTACCGCAGAGACTACGGTTGTCTCCACTGGCGGTTTGGACGCAGTGGTCGGCGGCGTCAGCGGTTTAGTGGCAATCGGACTTTCCGGCTCAGGAATTGGCTGATACCAGGAGGCCAACAGCTCGCGTTCGCGCGCCCGCTTCTCTTCCACTTCCTCGAAATAATAGAGCGGCGGACGTTTCACTTCCTCCTGCACGACCTCGGGCTCTGGCTCCGGTGGGGGAACTGGCGCGCTTTGCGGCTGATACGCCGCTGGCTCCGGCTGATACGGCTGCGGCGCGGGCTGGCCGGCATTCGGATCGTAAGCCGGCTGCTGATAGGTCTGCGGCGCGAGCTGACCGGCATTCGGATCGTAAGCCGGCTGCTGATAGGTCTGAGGCGCAGGCTGACCGGCATAGGGATCGTAAGCCGGCTGCTGATACGGCGCTGGCTCCGGCTGATAGGCCTGCGGCGCAGGTTGACCGGCATGCGGATCGTAAGCCGGCTGCTGATACGGCGCTGGCTCAGGCTGATAGGCCTGCGGCGCAGGTTGACCGGCATACGGATCGTAAGCCGGCTGCTGATACGGCGCTGGCTCAGGCTGATAGGCCTGCGGCGCAGGTTGACCGGCACGCGGATCGTAAACCGGCTGTTGATACGGCGCTGGCTCAGGCTGATAGGCCTGCGGCGCAGGTTGACCGGCACGCGGATCGTAAACCGGCTGTTGATACGGCGCTGGCTCAGGCTGATACGCCTGCGGTGCGGTTTGCCCCGCTGGCGGCTGATAAGCAGCCTGCTGGAACGGAGCGGGTTCAGGCTGATAGGCCTGCTGCGGCGGATAGCTGGCTTCCGGCTGATAAGCTGGCGCAGCGCCGTGATGGCCCACCGGTGATTCTGCCCACGCCTGCGGCGCGGCAGTAGCCGCCGCCGCTGCGCTTACCGGCTCAGCGATACTGTGGCCATTCAACAACGGATCGTAAGGGTCGAAATCGCCCGGGCGCACGGCGCTGGCGCCGGAGAACAGCACATCATCCTCTGCGGGACGCGCGGCGCTGGCGCCGGAAAACAGTACATCGTCGGCGGCAACAGGCGCCCCGCTGGCGCTGTATTGCACCACCTCTTCGCCGTCATCCATCCGTTTGCCGGAGAAAAGCGCAGCGTCGGTTTTACGCCCCATAGGGTTGGTAAACTTCTCGGCCAGACGCTTACGCCGCGCCAGCGCGCTGCGTAAGATACGGGCGCGACGCGATTCCTGCGGCCTGGCCGCCTCTTCGTCGTCGTACTCTTCCTCGTCGTCTTCGTATTCGCCTTCATCGACCCAGGTATCATCCCGACGGGTACGGTTGCTGGCAAAGGTGAGAACGGACAGGATGCCGCCGCCCAGCTTTTCCGCAATGCTGACCCACGACCAGCCGGTGAACAGCGTCAGCCCGGCCGCCCAGATACACAACAGGGCGATGGTGCCGCCGCTGCTGTGCAGCAGGGGTTGCAGCGTGGTGCTCAGCAGGCTGCCGATCACCCCGCCGGAGGCGAAGTACCAGATATCATCGGCGTTAATCGCCGCCAGACCACAGGAGGTCAGGATCAGGGCTAACGCACCGATGAGGCGAAGGGAAACGGCAAAATAATCAATGTATTCGTCGTTTTCCTGATGCCGCCAGGCAAACCAGCATCCGCCGATGATGATCACCGGGATGGTGTAGGCCATGACGCCAAAAATGAAAAAGAGGGTATCGGCAAGCCACGCACCGGGGGCGCCGCCTAAATTATGAATAGGCTCATGCCATGCCGTTTGCGACCAGCTGGGGTCCGAGGGGTTAAAGCTCAGTAGTGCCGCCATCAGCCAGATGGCGAAGAGGGAGCAAAGGATGAGCATCGCCTCAAGGAGTCGGCGCCCGCTGCTGAGTTTGGTTAGTTTGACTTCTTTGTCTTCGGTGTATTCCTGGCTCAAGAAAGGCTCTCCAGGTATCAGGCTGTTTCCTGCCTGCTGCTAAAACGGACAACAGCGCCGGGTCTCCCCGGCACTGTTGCTGTATGGATTAACAGGAGTGTAATCAAACTACGTCGAGTTTGCACCTGTTCCGTGTTAGCGCGTCTTAATAACCAGACGATTACTTTGCTTGACTTCTTCCATTACCACGTAGGTACGGGTGTCGTTAACGCCCGGCAGGCGCAGCAAGGTCTCGCCCAGTAATTTACGATACGCTGACATATCCGGTACACGGGTTTTCAACAGATAGTCGAAATCACCGGAAACCAGATGACACTCTTGAATTTCTTCAAGTTTTTGTACTGCGGCGTTAAATTGCTCAAACACATCCGGTGCGCCACGATTCAGAGTAATCTCAACAAATACCAGAAGTGATGCATCCAGATAATGCGGGTTGAGCAGCGCCGTATAGCCCTGAATAAAACCCTGTCTTTCAAGACGACGCACACGCTCAAGGCAAGGCGTCGGAGAAAGTCCCACCCGTTTAGAAAGCTCGACGTTAGAAATTCGCCCATCTTTTTGCAATTCATTCAGGATGTTACGATCAATGCGGTCGAGATCTTTGCCAGGGCGCTTCTTGCTATCTACCATTATTATTGTCTCTCTGTATTCCTTCCCTACTCCTGTTCCGGCTCTGAGCCTTCACTGCCAGAGCCCATCCTGTTATCACCCGTACGACATTGGGTAACCCAGGGGTACGTGAGAAGCCCGTTGCCTGACGGCAGTCACCGACATCACGCATGGCGTCTGTCCACACCATGCGTAGATTTCGTTAACCCGGATAAAAATGGCATTTGCGTGCATGAAAATTCGCCGCACGCTAAATACTGCTTTTCTTCTTCCTTGAATGTTTTCGCAAAAGCACAGGTGATTGTCAAAGCAAAACATCGATTTTTAGTACAAGATGCCAGATATTCATCATCCGCCCTGGTTGATTCTCATTTTTTCGTCTTATAATTGTCCCGCCGACAGTAGAAATAGTTATATTCCTTGCCGGGAAAATCACCAATTCATTGGCAGCTTCTATTGCACACATCGTTAACAAAATCGCTGTGCTCTTTTTTTACGACAACAAATTCCCTACAATCCCAGCCCAATGTATGCCAATTATTATGGGGATCTCATGGGCACAGCCAAACACAGTAAACTGCTTATCCTTGGTTCTGGACCTGCGGGATACACCGCGGCGGTCTATGCCGCACGCGCCAACCTGCAGCCGGTGCTGATCACCGGGATGGAAAAAGGCGGTCAGCTGACCACCACGACGGAAGTGGAAAACTGGCCAGGCGATCCGAACGATCTCACCGGTCCGCTGCTGATGGAGCGCATGCACGAGCATGCCGCAAAATTTGAAACCGAGATCATTTTCGACCATATCAGCCGCGTCGATTTGCAAAACCGCCCGTTCCGTCTGACAGGCGACAGCGGCGAGTACACCTGTGACGCGCTGATCATCGCCACCGGCGCTTCCGCCCGTTACCTGGGCCTGCCTTCCGAAGAAGCCTTCAAAGGCCGCGGCGTTTCCGCGTGCGCTACCTGCGACGGATTCTTCTATCGCAACCAGAAAGTGGCGGTGATCGGCGGCGGCAACACCGCAGTGGAAGAGGCTCTGTATCTGTCGAATATCGCCTCTGAGGTACACCTGATCCACCGTCGCGATTCCTTCCGTGCGGAAAAAATCCTCATCAAACGCCTGATGGATAAAGTGGCAAGCGGCAACATCGTGCTGCATACCGATCGTACCCTCGAAGAGGTGACCGGCGACCAGATGGGCGTCAGCGGCCTGCGCCTGCGCGATACCAAAAACAGCGACAATGTCGAGTCCCTGGAAGTGGCTGGTTTATTTGTCGCCATCGGCCACAGCCCGAACACCGCCATCTTTGAGGGCCAGCTGGAGCTGGAGAACGGCTACATCAAAGTGCAGTCCGGTATCCACGGCAATGCGACCCAGACCAGCATCCCGGGCGTGTTCGCCGCCGGCGATGTCATGGACCATATCTATCGTCAGGCCATCACTTCTGCGGGCACCGGCTGCATGGCGGCGCTGGACGCGGAGCGTTACCTCGACGGTTTGGCTGACGCTTGCAAATAATCTTTACAAGTCAGTAACAAAGGTAAAGAAGGCGACGAAAAGTCGCCTTTATTTTTGCTGCGATGTAACATTGCCGTGCCCAATACTCCGATAACGACACCTGCAAAGCGCGCAATGAATAAAACCCGTCAACAAGAGTTAACCCGCTGGTTAAAACAGCAAAGCATTATCTCCCGTCGCTGGTTGATGATTTCCCGCCTGCTTGGCGTGGCGAGCGGTCTGCTGATCGTGGCGCAGGCCTGGTTCCTGGCGCGGATCCTGCACCGGATGGTGATGGAGAATATTCCAGCGACCGCCCTGCTGCTGCCGCTCACGCTGCTGGTGCTGATCTTTGTACTACGCGCCTGGGTGGTCTGGCTGCGTGAGCGGGTCGGCTTTCAGGCCGGGCAGCATATTCGCTATGAAATTCGCCGCCAGGTTCTTGACCGCCTCCAGCAGGCAGGCCCGGCGTGGATCCAGGGCAAACCGGCCGGCAGCTGGGCAACGCTTATTCTTGAGCAAATCGACGACATGCACGACTATTATGCCCGCTACCTGCCCCAGATGACGCTGGCGGCCTGCGTACCGCTGCTGATCGTTATTACTATTTTTCCGATTAACTGGGCCGCCGCGCTAATCCTTCTCGGCACCGCCCCGCTGATCCCGCTTTTCATGGCGCTGGTCGGGATGGGCGCCGCCGACGCCAACCGGCGTAACTTCCAGGCGCTGGCCCGCCTCAGCGGCCACTTCCTCGACCGCCTGCGCGGCATGGAAACCCTGCGTATTTTTCATCGCGGTCAGGCAGAAACCGATAATATTCGCGACGCCTCGCAGGATTTTCGCCAACGCACCATGGAAGTCCTGCGTCTGGCCTTCCTCTCCTCCGGGGTTCTGGAGTTTTTCACCTCCCTCTCCATTGCGCTGGTAGCGGTGTATTTTGGCTTTTCTTACCTTGGCGAGCTGAACTTCGGCCACTATGGCGCGGGCGTCACGCTGATGGCGGGATTCCTGACGCTGATCCTCGCCCCGGAATTTTTCCAGCCGTTACGTGACCTGGGTACCTTCTACCATGCCAAAGCTCAGGCCGTGGGCGCCGCAGACAGCCTGAAAACGTTTATGGAAACGCCGCTGACCCAGGTAGAGCGTGGCGAGAAAACGTTAAATGACAACGATCTGATTAGCGTGGAAGCGCGCGACCTGGTGATCAAATCTCCGGAAGGTAAAGTTCTGGCGGGGCCGCTTAATTTTGCGCTGCCCGCCGGCGCTCGCGTGGTGCTGGTCGGCCAGAGCGGATCCGGGAAAAGCTCTTTGCTGAATACACTGCTCGGCTTTCTGCCCTATGAGGGGTCGCTGATGGTCAACGGCGTAGAGCTGCGCGAGCTGGACGCTGAGCGCTGGCGCCGCCTGCTGAGCTGGGTAGGACAGAATCCGCAGTTGCCTGCCGCCACGCTGCGGGAAAACGTGCTGCTGGCGTGGCCCGAAGCTAGCGAAGCACAGCTTAGGCTGGCGCTGGACAAGGCCTGGGTCAGCGAGTTTATCGCCCTGCTGCCGCAGGGGATCCATACCGCCGTAGGCGATCAGGCGGGGCGTCTGTCGGTAGGCCAGGCGCAGCGTATCGCGGTCGCCCGCGCGCTGTTGGTGCCGTGCCGCCTGCTGCTGCTGGATGAACCTGCCGCCAGCCTTGACGCCCATAGCGAACAGCGAGTCATGCAGGCCCTGACCCACGCCTCCAGTGAGCAAACCACGCTGCTGGTCACCCATCAGCTTGAGGGGCTGGCCGACTGGGACGACGTCTGGGTGATGCAGGACGGACAGATTATCGAACAAGGCGACTACGCCACGCTGGCCCGTGCTGGTGGGGTCTTCTCGGCGCTGCTGGCCCATCGTCAGGAGGAGATTTAAATGCGCGCACTTTTACCCTATCTGGCGCTCTATAAACGCCATAAATGGATGCTGCTGCTTGGCGTCGTGCTGGCCATTGTGACCCTGCTGGCCAGCATCGGCCTGCTGACACTCTCCGGCTGGTTCCTCTCCGCCTCAGCGGTGGTGGGCGTCGCCGGGATCTACAGTTTTAACTATATGCTGCCTGCCGCGGGCGTTCGCGGCGCGGCAATTATCCGTACCGCCGGGCGCTACTTTGAGCGCCTGGTCAGCCACGACGCTACCTTTCGCGTGCTGCAGCACCTGCGCGTTTTCACCTTCAGCAAACTGCTCCCCCTCTCTCCGGCGGGGCTGGCGCGCTTTCGCCAGGGTGAGCTGCTCAACCGGGTGGTAGCCGACGTTGACACCCTGGATCATCTCTACCTGCGGGTCATTTCGCCGCTGGTCGGCGCGCTGGTGGTGATTGTGGTCGTCACCTGCGGATTAAGTCTGCTCGACGTCACCCTCGCGCTGACGCTCGGCGGTATCATGCTGGCGACCCTGCTGGTTATGCCGCCGCTGTTCTATCGCGCAGGTAAGCCAGCCGGCGAAAGTATGACGCAGCTGCGCGGCCAGTATCGCCAACAGCTCACCGCCTGGCTGCAGGGTCAGGCGGAGCTGATGGTATTTAACGCCAGCGACCGCTACCGCGCACAAATGGAAAAGACCGAGCTCAGCTGGCAGGATGCACAGCGGCGCCAGGCCGAGCTGACCGCGCTTTCGCAGGCGGTAATGCTGTTAATCGGTGGCATCGCCGTGGTGGCCATGCTCTGGCTGGCCTCAGACGGCGTCGGCGGCAATAGTCAGCCCGGGGCGCTGATCGCGCTATTCGTATTCTGCGCGCTGGCGGCTTTTGAAGCCCTGGCGCCAGTCACTGGCGCTTTCCAGCATTTAGGCCAGGTGATGGCCTCCGCGCGGCGGATCTCGCAGATTACCGACCAGCAGCCGGAGGTCACCTTTGTCGAAGATGAAGCCAGTCCGCCAGCGCAGGTGGCCCTAACGCTTCGGGAGGTCACCTTCCGCTATCCTCAGCAGCCCTCCCCTGCCCTGGAGAATATTTCCCTGCAGATTGCCGCCGGAGAGCACATCGCCATTCTTGGCCGGACCGGCTGCGGAAAATCGACGCTGTTGCAGTTGCTTACCCGCGCCTGGGACCCGTCACAGGGAGAGATTCTGCTCAACAATCAGCCGCTCTCCGGCCTCAGCGAAGCCACTCTGCGGCAGGCAATGAGCGTAGTGCCGCAGCGCGTGCACCTGTTCAGCGCCACCCTGCGCGACAACCTGCTGCTGGCGGCGCCTGAAGCGGATGACGCTCATCTCAGCGCTACCCTTGAGAAGGTGGGCCTCGAAAAACTGCTGCAAGATGGTGGTCTTAACGGCTGGCTGGGCGAAGGCGGGCGTCAGCTCTCCGGCGGCGAACTGCGCCGACTGGCCATTGCCCGCGCGCTGCTCCACGATGCGCCGCTGATGCTGCTCGATGAACCGACAGAAGGTCTGGATGCGGCCACCGAAAGCCAGATCCTGCATCTGTTGGCAGATGTCATGCGCGACAAAACCGTGCTGATGGTGACCCATCGCCTGCGGGGCCTGGCGGGTTTTAATCAGATAATAGTCATGGACAACGGCCAGATAATTGAGCAAGGTAGTCACGCGGAGCTGCTCGCTAAACAGGGCCGGTACTTCCAGTTTAAACAGCGTCTGTAGGCTATTCTATTATCTAATTTTTGCTGATGCGTATTGAGGTTAAAATGCGTCTGGTTCAGCTCTCCCGGCACTCTATCGCCTTCCCCTCTCCGGAAGGCGCCTTGCGAGAACCTAATGGCCTGCTGGCGCTCGGCGGCGATCTGAGCCCCGCGCGGCTGCTGATGGCCTATCAGCGTGGTATTTTTCCCTGGTTTTCCCCTGGCGACCCGATCCTCTGGTGGTCGCCCGACCCCCGGGCGGTACTTTGGCCAGAGCAATTCCATCTCAGCCGCAGCATGAAGCGCTTTCATCAGCGTTCGCCCTACCGGGTCACGCTCAACCACGCCTTTGGCGAAGTGATTGAGGGCTGCGCCAGCGATCGTGACGAAGGCACCTGGATAACCAGCAGTATCGTTCGCGCCTATCACCAGCTGCATGAGCTGGGTCATGCCCACTCCATTGAAGTCTGGCAGGAGAATACCCTGGTGGGAGGAATGTACGGCGTAGCGCAGGGAGCGCTGTTTTGCGGCGAATCGATGTTTAGCCGGGCGGAAAATGCCTCCAAAACCGCGCTGCTGGTATTTTGCCAGGACTTTGCGCACAGCGGCGGTAAATTAATTGACTGTCAGGTACTGAACAACCATACCGCGTCATTAGGCGCAGTGGATATTCCCCGCCGCGATTATCTGGACTATCTGTCGGTATTACGCGGCTACCGACTGCCCGAGCGATTTTGGGTGCCGCGGGTGCTATTTCCTGGCGGATAATAAAATGTTTTCAGCACATTTTGCGTCAGGATGGTATAATTGCGCGGTAGAGTAGCTTCTGCCTGTTGCCCCGCCGCCGTTTGGGAATAATAAGAGTCAGATAACGCCCATCGTTCTGTCACTCCCCTTTACGTTTGCGCCTGTCACGCGGCATGGCCGTGTGTGTCCCGGGCAATGCGCCAAAACTACTTCGGCGATTCATACCCGTCATATTTCCGTAGCCGCTGCGCTGACTATGCGCCTTGCGGCAAGGTGAATGATTCAGGGTAGATACGTAAAACTTTACTTACATGATGAACTTCGGCATTATCTTGCCGGTTCAAAACTACGGTAGTGATACCCCAGAGGACTAGATGGCCAAAGAAGACAATATTGAAATGCAGGGCACCGTACTTGAAACGTTGCCTAACACTATGTTCCGCGTAGAACTGGAAAACGGTCACGTGGTAACCGCGCATATCTCCGGTAAAATGCGTAAAAACTACATCCGCATTCTGACGGGCGACAAAGTGACTGTTGAGCTGACCCCGTACGACCTGAGCAAAGGCCGCATTGTCTTCCGTAGTCGCTGATTGTTTTCGCCCCTAAGGCGTCAGATGCTGAAGGCCGGGATAATTCCCGGTCTTTTCATTTCTGCCGTCAGCAAAAAAAAACCGGCCCCTGGCCGGTTTTTTTACATTGAAGATATCGCCTTAGTGGGCCGCTTCCGGTTTGTGCTTCGGCGCGCTCTGGAAGTCGTAAGTCAGCGTATTTTTGTCGCTGTCCAGAGAGACAGTGACCTGACCACCGTCGACCAGCGAGCCAAACAGCAGCTCGTTCGCCAGCGGTTTTTTCAGGTTGTCCTGAATGACGCGTCCCATTGGACGTGCCCCCATCGCCCGATCGTAGCCTTTCGTCGCCAGCCAGTCGCGCGCTTCCTGACTCACTTCCAGGGAGACGCCTTTCTGGTCCAGCTGGACCTGCAGCTCGACGATAAACTTGTCGACAACCTGATGGATCACCGTGGTAGACAAATGATCGAACCAGATGATGTTGTCGAGGCGGTTACGGAACTCCGGCGTAAAGATCTTTTTGATCTCATCCATCGCATCCGGACTGTTGTCCTGCTGAATAAGGCCAATCGATTTACGCTCGGTTTCCCGCACCCCGGCGTTGGTGGTCATCACCAGCACCACGTTGCGGAAGTCCGCTTTACGGCCGTTATTATCGGTCAGCGTCCCGTTATCCATCACCTGCAGCAGCAGGTTGAACACGTCCGGATGCGCTTTTTCGATCTCATCAAGCAGCAATACCGCGTGCGGATGTTTAATCACCGCATCGGTCAGCAGCCCGCCCTGATCGAAGCCGACGTAGCCTGGAGGCGCCCCGATCAAACGGCTGACGGTATGACGTTCCATATATTCGGACATGTCAAAGCGCAGCAGCTCAATACCCAACGCCTTCGCCAGCTGGACGGTCACTTCGGTTTTCCCGACCCCGGTCGGCCCGGCGAACAGGAACGATCCCACCGGCTTGTGCTCATGGCCCAGCCCGGCGCGCGCCATTTTAATAGCCTCGGTCAGCGCCTCGATGGCTTTATCCTGTCCAAAGACCAGCATTTTCAGACGGTCGCCCAGGTTTTTCAGCGTGTCGCGATCGCTGCGGGAGACGCTCTTCTCAGGGATCCGCGCAATGCGCGCCACCACTGATTCGATATCCGCCACGTTAACCGTTTTCTTACGCTTGCTGACCGGCATTAAGCGCGCCCGCGCGCCCGCTTCGTCAATGACGTCAATCGCCTTATCCGGCAGATGACGATCGTTAATGTATTTCACCGCCAGTTCTACCGCCGCACGCACCGCTTTGGCGGTATAACGCACATCATGGTGCGCTTCGTACTTCGGCTTCAGGCCGTTGATAATCTGGACCGTCTCTTCCACCGACGGTTCGGTAATATCGATCTTCTGGAAACGGCGGGCCAGCGCACGATCTTTTTCAAAGATGTTGCTGAACTCCTGGTAAGTGGTGGAGCCGATCACCCGGATCTTGCCGCTGGAAAGCAGCGGTTTGATCAGGTTAGCAGCATCGACCTGGCCGCCAGACGCCGCCCCCGCACCGATAATGGTGTGGATTTCATCAATAAACAGGATGCTGTTGGTATCCTGCTCCAGCTGTTTGAGCAACGCTTTGAAGCGTTTTTCAAAATCGCCACGATATTTGGTCCCTGCCAGCAAAGAGCCAATGTCGAGCGAGTAGATAGTGCAGTCGGCCATCACTTCCGGCACATCGCCCTGCACAATACGCCAGGCAAGGCCTTCGGCGATCGCGGTTTTACCGACGCCGGATTCCCCCACCAGCAGCGGGTTATTTTTCCGCCGACGGCACAGGACCTGAATCGCGCGCTCCAGCTCTTTTTCACGGCCGATCAGGGGATCAATGCCGCCGACGCGAGCAAGCTGATTGAGGTTGGTGGTGAAGTTTTCCATACGTTCCTCCCCGCCGGCTTGCTCTTCATTGCCAGGCTGGCTTCCGCTGTTATCGGAAGACTGGCTCGGCTCGTCTTTGCGTGTACCATGAGAAATGAAGTTCACCACATCAAGACGGCTCACTTCATGTTTACGCAGCAGGTAGGCGGCCTGCGACTCCTGCTCGCTGAAAATCGCCACCAGCACGTTGGCGCCGGTCACTTCGCTGCGGCCAGAAGATTGTACGTGGAAGACGGCGCGCTGCAGCACACGCTGGAAGCTTAGCGTCGGCTGGGTGTCGCGCTCTTCTTCCGTGGCTGGCAGAACGGGTGTGGTTTGTTCGATGAAGGCTTCAAGTTCCTGACGCAATGCCACCAGGTCCACTGAACACGCTTCCAGGGCCTCACGGGCCGAGGGGTTGCTTAGCAGAGCCAGCAGCAAGTGCTCGACGGTCATAAACTCATGACGGTGCTCGCGCGCTCTGGCGAAAGCCATATTTAAACTGAGTTCCAGTTCTTGATTGAGCATAGGCACCTCCCCCAATTTTCATGCCTGTATTCAGGCTTTTTCCAGCGTACACAGCAATGGATGCTCGTTCTCCCTCGCGTACTGATTCACCATAGCGACTTTGGTCTCCGCCACTTCCGCGGTAAACACGCCACAAATCGCCTTACCTTCATAGTGAACCGTGAGCATCAGTTGCGTTGCACGTTCAACATCATAAGAAAAGAATTTTTGTAACACGTCAATAACAAACTCCATCGGAGTGTAGTCATCATTGACCAATATCACTTTATACATAGATGGCGGTTTAATCGCATCACGAACTTCGTCGTCAACCAGGTGCTCGAAGTCCAGCCAATCTCTCTTACTCATCGTCAGTGTTCATCATCGGTTGCTGTTGCCAACAGGCGGAGGCCTGTCGATGACCAGAGGTTATGCTCATCACAAATCTACAATAGATCATAGATAACTATCATCTATCGCTTCTATCCGCGACGGCTGTCACATTCCCCGGCAATAGCGTTAACTGCTTCAAATTTTGACGCATTTTTCGCCGTTCCCCCTCCTCAATCGCTTGACGCGTTTTCGTATTTCTCTAAATTGTAGTGGCGAGAGTTGGCGAGCAATTGAACAACTCGTCACTCCACCACCGGTTCATTCCATCTTACTAATAAAGATTTACGAAGGATGTCGAAGTATGGAAATGGGTACTGTTAAGTGGTTCAACAATGCCAAAGGGTTCGGTTTTATCTGCCCTGAGGGCGGCGGCGAAGACATTTTCGCCCATTACTCCACCATCCAGATGGATGGTTACAGAACGCTAAAAGCCGGACAAGCCGTTCGGTTTGATGTTCACCAGGGGCCAAAAGGCAATCACGCCAGCGTGATCGTCCCTGTGGAAGCGGAAACGGCTGCATAACTCTTTTGCTTCATTGTGTACATCCTGCTAATAAAATGCCAGTCCTTCTGACTGGCATTTTTATTTCTCGCCCCGCCTATTCTCGCGCCAGGGCATCCACCGGATCGAGCCGCGCCGCGTTGCGCGCAGGCAGCCAACCAAACAGCACCCCGGTCAGCGTCGAACAGAGAAACGCCGTCAGCAGCGCCAGCGGAGAAAAACCAATCTCCCAGCCGGGGAGAAACAGCTGTAAAATAAAGGCGATCATCAGCGACAATGCTACGCCCAGCGCGCCACCGACCAGGCAAACCAGCACCGCTTCAATGAGAAACTGCTGCAGCACATCGCTGGCCCGGGCGCCAACCGCCATGCGGATGCCGATCTCCCGGGTTCGTTCGGTCACCGACACCAGCATAATATTCATTACGCCAATCCCGCCGACCACCAGGGCAATCACCGCCACCAATGTCAGGAACAGCTGTAAGGTATGTGTGGTCCTTTCGGCGGTTTTCAAGACGCTGTCCATATTCCAGGTGAATACATCTTTTTTACCATGCCGCAGCTCCAGCAGACGCAGCAGCTGTTTCTCTGCGGTTTCACTGTCGTAGCCTTCATGAACGCGCACAGTGATGGAGTTCAGCCACGACTGGCCCATTACTCTTCCCGCCATGGTGGTGTAGGGCAACCAGACGCGGAGAATTTTGCTGCTGCCGAACATCGACTGTTTTTCATCCGCAACGCCAATCACCGTGGCCGGCATATTGCCCACCAGAATCACCTCTCCCACCACTTTCGCTTTATTGGGAAACAGCTGCCGACGGGTATTGCTGTCGAGCACTACCACCTGTGCCCGACTGTTGAGCTGCAGTTCATTGAAGGTATTGCCTTCGCTAAAGGTCATGCCGTAGACATTAAAATACTGTGGACCGACCCCCTCCGCACTGGCGGCAACGTCAATATTGTTGGCGCGCAGGCGCAGGCTTTTTGAAACCGCCGGCGTGGCGGAGCGCACCCACGGCTGCTTCTGGATCGCCAGCAAATCGTCATACTTCAGCGCCTGCTGATAGCGCGGGTCGTCGTCGCCAAAATCCTTACCAGGATACACATCAATGGTATTGGTGCCGATGGCGCGAATATCCGCCAGCACCATCTGCTTGGCGGCATCCCCCACCACCACGATCGACACCACCGAGGCAATACCGATAATAATGCCGAGCATGGTCAGCAGGGTACGCATTTTATTCGCCGCCATCGCTCGCCAGGCCATCACCAGCGCTTCGCGAAAGCCGCTGGTAAACTGACGCCACGCCGAAGGCTCCGCCTGCGGACGGGCGCGCAGTCCGCCGCCCTGGCGGCTGGCGGGCGGGTTGCGGACGATCTCGCCATCGCGGATCTCGACGATCCGCTCCGCCTGAGCGGCGACCTGCGGATCGTGGGTCACAATGATGACCGTGTGCCCCTGCGCTTTTAGCTGGTGCAGGATCGCCATTACCTCTTCGCCGGAATGGCTGTCCAGCGCGCCGGTCGGTTCATCAGCGAGGATCACCTCCCCGCCATTCATCAGGGCGCGGGCGATACTGACCCGCTGCTGCTGACCGCCAGACAACTGTGACGGTTGATAGTCGGCGCGCTCGCCCAGCCCCAGCCGCACCAGCAGCTCATGAGCGCGCGCCAGGCGCGCGCGCCGTTCACTGCCGGCATACACCGCCGGCACTTCGACATTCTGCGCGGCGGTCAGATGGGACAGCAGATGGTAGCGTTGAAAGATAAAGCCAAAGTGTTCCCGCCGCAGACGGGCCAGCGCATCGCCATCCAGCTGCGCGATATCGGTTCCCGCCACCCGATAGGTGCCGCTGGTGGGTTTGTCGAGGCAGCCAAGGATATTCATCAGCGTCGATTTTCCCGAGCCGGAGGCCCCGACGATCGCCACCATCTCACCCGCATGGATGCTGAGGGTGATCCCCTTCAGGACCTCAACGCTGCCGTCGCCGGAAGGATAGCTGCGACGTATATCTCGCAGCTCAAGCAGCGCCGTCATTTTGCCGCCCCGCTCGCGCTCTCGCCGACGATCACTTCGTCGCCCTCTTCCAGACCTTGCACCACTGCGACGTCGGTATCATTGCGGGCGCCAATGATAACCTCACGCTCTTTGACCTCACCGGTGCGCAACAGTCGAACGTGGTAGCGGTTATCGCCTACCGCGTCGCCCAGGGCGCTCAGCGGGATAGTAATCACGTTCTTCACCTCAGCCAGCTGAATGTGCACCTGCGCGGTCATGTCGAGGCGCAGGATCCCCTGCGGGTTCGGTACCTCGAAGCGGGCATAATAGAAGATGGCGTCATTCACTTTTTCCGGCGTCGGCAGAATGTCTTTCAGTTTACCTTCATAACGGGTAAGCGGGTCGCCCAGCACGGTAAACCACGCTTTTTGCCCCGGTCTGAGGTGGATGACATCCGCTTCAGAGACCTGCGCTTTAACCAGCATGGTGCTGAGATCCGCCAGCGTCAGAATGTTAGGCGCCTGCTGGGCGGCGATCACTGTCTGTCCCTGCAGGGTGGTAATTTGCGTCACTTCGCCGGCCATCGGCGCCAGGATCCGCGTGTAATCGAGGTTGGTCTTCGCCGTATCGAGCGTCGCCTGGTTACGCTTTATTTGCGCTTCAATAGTGCCGATCTGCGCCTGTTTCACCGCCAAATCGGTGGCCGCGGTATCAAGGTCCTGCCGCGAGACCAGCTGGCGCTGCGCCAGCTGCTGCTGACGGGCCAGAGTCACTTGCGCCAGTTTGCTCTCCGCGCGCGCCTGATTGAGCTGGGCGCGCAGCTCCATGAGCGTCGCTTCCACCTCTTTAATCTGGTTTTGCGCCTGCTCCGGATCGATAACCCCCAGCAACTGATCCTTTTTAACCTTATCGCCAATATTGACGTGCAGCGTTTTCAGCTGTCCGCTGACCTGGGCGCCGACGTCAACTTTTCGCAGGGCATCCAGTTTGCCGGTGGCCAGCACGCTCTGCTGGAGATCCCCTTTGCGAACTACCAGCGTCTGGTAGTTCGGCAGCGGCGCATTGAGGATCCGCCATCCCCAGATAGCCAGCCCCAGCACAACGATCGCCAACAGCCACCAGACGGTCCTGCGTTTTCCCTTCACTTTCATATTCCGATTCCTGCTGTTTCCCTGCCGCTCCAGGCGGTGATTCTATCGAAACCCGTTGGCAACAGGACACCCATTTTTCTCGTCAATGAGGTTTTGTTTAGCTGCCGGAGAGCTTTGTGCCGCCGTAAATGACGACGGCGGTGAGATTAATCGGCACGACCGCGGGCTAGCCACAGCACCCGTGAGAACATTTTCTTCAGCAGCGTCGGCACAGCGTCCACGCCACGGCGGCCGGCCTCCATCGCCACCTCAATCGCCAGGTCCGGCTTGGATGAGCGATGGATGGCTTTGGTGATCACCCGCCGCATATTCATCGGGACATTATCCGGGATCTGCGCCACCCGATGATAAACGTCATCAAATCCCTGACGATACATAAAGTGTTCCATATCCAGCGCCGGCAGACTGGTCAGATGGTCGCGCTCCAGCTCGCGATCGTTATTAAGCAGACCTCGTACCGTCGCGGCATATTTTTTCCCCGCCTCATCGCCGTCCACCAGCACGTGCCACTGGATCCCCATCCGGCGGGCAAACTTGATCAATGGCTTCAGGCCGGACTGGGCGAATTCGATCACCTTAACCCCTTCAGCATCAAAATGATGACCGCACTGCCGGGCCAGTTCGTTGATAACCCAGGTTTCCGTCTCTCCCTCCACCAGCAGCCAGCAGCGGGCGAAGAGCGATGAGGCGCGATTGAAGCGGATGTGAAAAGCAATGCGCCGGCTCTCTTCGGCATTCATTCCGCCCGGCCCCAACCGCCACGCCGATACCCGCGTCGACTCACGCACCAGCCGGCAGACCTGCTCTACCGGCGTCAGGGACAGCAGCTCTCCGGAGTTGGTGGTGGTCACACGCTGCAGCGGCAACAAATTCAGCAGGTGCCAGGCGACGGAAAGCATGATCGGATGCAGACGGGTCTCGGGATCTTCAATCAACAGCAGCGGTCGCGCGTCGCGATCGAGGCGCACCGTCCCTTTCGCCTGCAGGAGGGTGGCAAACAGCCCCAGCAGGATCACCCGATGGCTGCGCCCGCCGGGCTTGTCGATCATCCGGTTGATAATATCCAGATAACGCCAACTGCGCTGTTCATCATGGGAGCGCCGCCGCATCAGGCGATGCCGCGTCTGAGCGCTGCTTTGCTCGGCAAAGTAATGCTCAAGCAGTTGCACCATGGCCGATAGCCCCTGACGGATCTGACCGTCCGATAAATTTTGCGGATGGCTGACCAGTTCGCGGGAGAGAAAATCCAGCTGACGGGCGGTGATCTCTATCTGCGGCGAGTGCGGTACCGTCCCGTTATGGATGCGGCGCATAAAGCGCGCATCGCGCAGGCGCAGCACCGGCATCAAACGCACCAGGTGTCGGGCCAGCTCATCAATCTCCTCCAGCACCAACGCTTCGCCTTCACCATCGATAAAGCTCCGCAGGGTCATCACGCTGTCATCTTCGGCGAGCTCGCCCTCCAGGCGATAGAACACCCGGTGATACCCGTCATCGCAAGGCACCCAGCAGCGCTGAAGCGGACGGAAACGCCGGACCCGATGGCGGCCTGGCTCCGTTTCGCGTAAGGTCAGGATAATATGCAAATGGTGTTCGCGCCCCTGGATGTCGCCCGGGGGAAACCAGAAATCATCGCGAATAAAGTGATAAAGATCGAACTCCGGCGACAAAAGCAGGGTCAGCGCATCAAGCAGACTGGACTTCCCCCACGCGTTCTCCCCGATCAGGACGTTATTTTGCTCCAGCATCAACGACAAACGATTGATACCGCGAAAACCGACGATTTCTACGCGCTCAAGAAGCATATCCCCTCCGCTACACCACCACTCTCCTTCAGTAATCAACAGTATAGCGAGGGCGGAGGCAAGATGACACTCTGCTTAATCGCATCCGTGGCTCATATTCAGCGGATTAAATATATTCATAAAATTACTCACTTATCGCCTATTACCGGCCGTTGATTATTCATCAAACAAAATAGTTTTATTTCAGGCGTTATGATCTACACTATTGATAATCTTCCATGGATAAAGGAAAGGCTAAACTGGCAAAAGGAATCCACTCACCTTGCCCTAAATCAAATAATATCAATATATTTAACTGGCTCCGGGATGGCGATTATCTCTAGAATAACGCCGCTTTATTTTTATCGTCATCCCTTATCACGATAAATAAAGACCGGCACGGTCCGCTCGTGCGCGTAAACAATTTAATTGAGGTGGTTATGTTCAGAAAATTAGCAGCCGAATGCTTCGGCACCTTCTGGCTTGTATTTGGCGGCTGCGGTAGCGCCGTGCTCGCCGCGGCTTTCCCCGAGCTGGGTATTGGTTTTGCCGGCGTCGCGCTGGCATTTGGCTTAACGGTATTAACCATGGCGTTTGCGGTCGGCCATATTTCCGGGGGGCATTTCAACCCGGCGGTCACCTTAGGCCTGTGGGCCGGCGGCCGTTTTCCGGCAAAAGAGGTCATTGGCTATATTATCGCTCAGGTGGTCGGCGGAATTATTGCCGCGGCGGTGCTGTACGTGGTTGCCAGCGGTAAAGCCGGCTTTGATGCCGCCGCCAGCGGCTTTGCCTCCAACGGCTATGGCGAACACTCCCCGGGCGGCTTCTCCATGCTGTCGGCTATCGTCATTGAAATTGTCCTGACCTGCGGCTTCCTGCTGGTTATTCATGGCGCGACCGATAAACATGCGCCGGCGGGCTTTGCCCCCATCGCCATCGGCCTGGCGCTGACCCTCATCCATTTGATCAGCATTCCAGTCACCAATACCTCGGTCAACCCGGCGCGCAGCACCGCGGTGGCAATTTTCCAGGGCGGCTGGGCGCTGCAGCAGCTGTGGCTGTTCTGGGTCATGCCAATCGTCGGTGGGATCCTCGGCGGCGTGCTGTATCGCACCCTGCTGGAAAAACGCGATTAACGCTTTTCAAAGCCCGGGTCTCCGGGCTTTTTCTTTCTGGCGACAGCTTTACTCGGCCCGGTGATTTGGGTAGTGTCATGGGCGCTATTCTCATCATGCAAGGGCTGCATCGTTCATGTTTTCGGGACTCTTTATTATTCTGTTGCCGCTGGTCGTCGGCTATTTACTGCCTCTTCGTCACTCCTCCGCGCTAAAGCTGATAAACCGCATGCTCAGCTGGATTGTCTATGTAATCCTTTTTTTTATGGGTATCAGCCTGGCGTTCCTCGACAATCTGGCCAGCAACCTGCTGGCAATATTGCATTACGCCGCGGTGAGCGTGGTTATCATTTTACTGTGTAATATCGCCGCACTGCTGTGGCTGGAAAGTAAAATGCCATGGCGCAGTCAGCATCGTCAGGAGAAATTACCCTCGCGCCTGGCCATGGCCCTGGAATCGCTGCAGCTGTGCGGTGTGGTCGTGCTCGGTTTTCTGCTCGGTCTGACCAGACTGCCTTTTTTACAGCACGCGACAGAAGCCAGCGAATATACGTTGATTTTTCTCCTGTTCCTCGTTGGTATCCAATTACGCAATAATGGAATGAGTCTGCGACAAATAGTCCTTAACCGCCGGGGAATGATCGTCGCCGTGGTGGTTACGGCCAGTTCATTACTCGGCGGGATACTTAACGCCTTTATTCTCGGTCTGCCGTTAAAGACCGGTCTGGCAATGGCCAGCGGTTTCGGCTGGTATTCGCTCTCCGGTATTTTACTCACCGAATCCTTTGGCCCGGTCATCGGTAGCGCGGCGTTCTTTAACGATCTCTGTCGCGAGCTGCTGGCCATCATGTTAATTCCGGGCCTTATTCGCCGCAGCCGCTCCACGGCGCTGGGGCTGTGCGGCGCCACCTCGATGGACTTCACCTTACCGGTACTGCAGCGTTCCGGCGGCGTCGAAATCGTCCCTGCCGCCATCGTGCACGGTTTTCTGCTTAGTTTGCTGGTCCCGATCCTGATCGCCTTTTTTACCGCCTGAGCACCCGCTGGCGGCAGCCCTCCTGCCGCCAAATTTGCGCTAAATCAATCTCCCTTTAAGTTGTCTGAGAAATACCTTTTCACCCGTTGCCGCGCGGCATAACCTTAAACATGTATATCAAATATAACTTTAAAGGTGTGACCATGTTTTGTGTGCAATGTGAACAAACCATTCGTACCCCAGCCGGCAACGGCTGCTCTTACGCGCAGGGGATGTGCGGTAAAACAGCGGAAACCTCGGACCTGCAGGATCTGCTGATTGCGTCACTGCAAGGCCTGTCCGCCTGGGCGCTTAAAGCGCGCGAATATGGCATTATCGATCATCAGGTCGACAGCTTTGCCCCCCGCGCCTTCTTCTCCACCCTGACTAACGTTAACTTCGATTCCCCGCGCATCGTCGGCTACGCCCGCCAGGCAATTGCCCTGCGTGAGGCGCTGAAAGCGCAATGCCTGGCGATCGATGCCAGCGCCGCGGTCGACAGCCCGGTCGCCGACCTGCAGCTGGTCAGCGACGATCTGGGCGACCTGCAGCGTCAGGCGGCGGACTATACCCCGAATAAAGATAAAGCCGCCATCGGCGAAAATATTCTCGGTCTGCGCCTGCTGTGCCTGTACGGTCTGAAGGGTGCGGCGGCCTATATGGAGCACGCCCACGTGCTCGGCCAGTACGACAACGCTATCTATGCCCAGTACCATAAAATCATGGCATGGCTGGGCACCTGGCCTGCGGATATGAATGCGCTGCTCGAATGTTCGATGGAAATCGGCCAGATGAACTTCAAAGTGATGAGCATCCTCGACGCCGGTGAAACGACCAAATACGGCCATCCGACGCCGACTCAGGTCAACGTTAAAGCAACCGAAGGGAAGTGCATCCTGATCTCCGGCCACGATCTGAAGGATCTGTGTAACCTGCTGGAGCAGACGGAAGGCACCGGCGTCAACGTCTATACTCATGGCGAAATGCTGCCGGCTCACGGCTATCCGGAGCTGCGTAAATTCAAACATCTGATTGGCAACTACGGCAGCGGCTGGCAAAACCAGCAGGTGGAGTTCGCCCGCTTCCCGGGCCCCATCGTGATGACCTCTAACTGCATCATCGACCCGACCGTCGGCGCCTACGACGATCGCATCTGGACTCGCAGCATCGTCGGCTGGCCGGGTGTGAACCATCTGGAAGGTGAAGACTTCTCCCCGGTCATTGCCCAGGCGCAGCAGATGGCGGGCTTCCCGTACAGCGAAATCCCGCATCTGATCACCGTCGGCTTTGGCCGTCAGACCCTGCTTGGCGCGGCGGATACGCTGATCGATCTGGTCAGTCGTGAAAAACTGCGCCATATCTTCCTCGTCGGCGGCTGCGACGGCGCCCGCGGGGAGCGTAACTACTTCACCGATTTCGCCACCAGCGTGCCGGATGACTGCCTGATCCTGACCCTGGCCTGTGGTAAATACCGCTTCAACAAACTGGACTTTGGCGATATCGAAGGGCTGCCGCGCCTGGTCGACGCCGGGCAGTGTAATGACGCTTACTCGGCGATTATTCTGGCGGTCACGCTGGCGGAGAAACTGGGCTGTGGCGTCAACGATCTGCCGCTGTCGCTGGTGCTCTCCTGGTTCGAACAGAAAGCGATCGTCATCCTGCTGACGCTGCTGTCGCTGGGTGTGAAAAACATCGTCACCGGTCCGACGGCACCTGGTTTCTTCACACCGGATCTGCTGGCGGTCCTCAATGAGAAGTTTGGTCTGCGTTCCGTGACCACCGTGGAACAAGATATGCAGCAGCTGCTGAGCGCTTAAGGAGTCCCTGATGACTATGCCAACCTCCCAGTGCCCGTGGCGGATGCAGGTTCACCACATTCACCAGGAAACCCCGGACGTGTGGACCCTTTCGCTGCTGTGCCACGATTACTATCCGTACCGCGCTGGCCAGTACGCTCTGGTTAGCGTGCGTAACTCGGCGGAAACGCTGCGCGCCTATACCCTCTCCTCGACGCCGGGGGTCAGCGAATACATTACGCTGACCGTTCGCCGTATTGACGAGGGTACGGGTTCGCAGTGGTTGACCCGCGAGGTCAAACGCGGCGATTACCTTTGGCTGTCCGATGCGATGGGCGAGTTTACCTGCGACGATAAAGCGGAAGATAAATTCCTGCTGCTGGCCGCCGGTTGCGGCGTGACACCGATCATGGCGATGCGCCGCTGGCTGGCTAAGTATCGACCGCAGGCCGACGTACAGGTGATTTATAACGTGCGTTCGCCGGAAGATGTAATCTTTGCCGAAGAGTGGCGCAACTACCCGGTCACCCTGGTAGCGGAGCACAATGCGACGCATGGTTTTGTCGCCGGCCGTCTGACCCGGGAGCTGCTGCAGAGCGTGCCGGATTTAGCCAGCCGCACCGTGATGACCTGCGGCCCGGCGCCTTATATGGAGAAGGTCGAGCAGGATGTTGCCGCCCTGGGCGTCACCCGCTTCTTTAAGGAAAAATTCTTCACCCCGGTGGCTGAGGCCGCCACCAGCGGGCTGAAATTTACTAAACTGCAGCCGGCGCGCGAGTTTTACGCGCCGGTGGGCACCACGCTGCTCGACGCGCTGGAGAGCAATAAAGTGCCGGTGACCGTCGCCTGCCGCGCCGGCGTCTGCGGCTGCTGCAAAACCAAAGTGGTTTCCGGGAAGTACAGCGTCACCAGCACCATGACGCTGACCGACGCCGAAATCGCCGACGGCTATGTGCTGGCCTGCTCCTGTCATCCGCAGAGCGATCTGGTTCTCGCCTGAGGTCAAAATCCCCGGTGGCGCTACCGCTTACCGGGGCTACATCGCTGTGCGATTTGGTAGCCCGGAGAAGGCGCAATGCGCCGCCTCCGGGAAAATCCCTGGCGACAATAAACAAACGCTCAGGCGACATGAGATAAACGCTTTCCCGGACTGAAAAAATTGCAAATCGCCAACAGTATCGACTTTACGCCCCAGGACGAATGAGGCATTTTTACCGCCAGGCCGACTGACCGGCCAGCGAATAACGCCCCGCGCCGAGTAGCGCAATCGCCAGTGCGCCAACAAAGAAATAGACCAGATTCTCAATGGCCCACGCTCCCACCGCATCAAGCGCAAACGTCTTATCTAAGCCGACCATCAGCCACGCCACCACCATGGTGAACGCCAGCACCAACGCCGCCGGGCGGGTCAGGACGCCGAGAATTAACAAGCAGGGAGCGACCACTTCCCCCACCAGCACACCGTAGGCGATAAACCCGGGCAATCCCTGCGCCGCCAGCATCCCGCTAATGCCATCCACACCATCTATCAGCTTATGGATTCCATGGAAAAGCATTAAGCCGCCGACGGCAAGTCGTAACAAGAGTTTACCGGCGTCATCATGTGACAGCCTGCGATTTACTGTGTTTAACAATCCTTTAACCATTTGATGTGCATCCTGTTTTGCATCCTGTGTACTTCCTGAGTATGCGCAGCCGGAGAGGAATAAAACCAGCAAAAAATCAGGGGTAATCGGTTACATTGCGGTCAGTTTCATCTAAGCTTGAAGGCGTTATCAAAAAAAGGAGATGGAGATCATGAAACAGACCGTGGCGGCATACATTGCCAAAACGCTGGAACAGGCCGGCGTGAAACGTATCTGGGGCGTCACCGGAGATTCCCTCAATGGATTGAGCGATAGCCTTAACCGCATGGGCACCATCGACTGGATGCCCACCCGGCACGAAGAGGTCGCCGCTTTCGCCGCTGGCGCGGAAGCGCAGCTGACCGGCGAGCTGGCGGTCTGCGCCGGCTCCTGCGGACCGGGCAACCTGCATCTGATTAACGGTTTGTTTGACTGTCATCGCAACCATGTCCCGGTGCTGGCCATCGCCGCCCACATCCCATCCAGCGAAATCGGCAGCGGCTATTTTCAGGAAACCCATCCTCAGGAGCTGTTCCGCGAGTGCAGCCATTACTGCGAACTGGTCTCCACGCCGGAACAGATCCCGCAGGTGCTGGCAGTGGCGATGCGTAAGGCAGTGATTAACCGCGGCGTCTCGGTGGTGGTGCTACCCGGCGATGTGGCACTGAAGGCCGCCCCGGAAAGCGCCAGCAGCCACTGGTATCATGCGCCGCTGCCGACGGTCACCCCGGCGGAAGAAGAGTTGCGCAAGCTGGTGCAGCTTATTCGCTACTCCAGCAATATCGCGCTCATGTGCGGCAGCGGTTGCGCCGGCGCCCACCAGGAACTGGTGGAGTTCGCAGCCAAAATTAAAGCCCCCATCGTCCACGCCCTGCGCGGCAAAGAGCACGTGGAGTACGACAACCCGTACGATGTGGGCATGACCGGGCTGATTGGCTTCGCTTCTGGCTTCCACACCATGATGAACGCCGATACCCTGATCCTGCTGGGTACCCAGTTCCCCTATCGCGCCTTCTACCCAACCGACGCGAAAATTATCCAGATCGACATCAACCCCGGCAGCATCGGCGCACACAGTAAGGTCGACATGGCGCTGGTGGGCGATATTAAATCGACGCTGAAGGCGCTGCTGCCGCTGCTGGAAGAGAAAACCGATCGCCACTTCCTCGATAAGGCGCTGGAGCACTATCGCGACGCGCGAAAAGGGCTCGACGATCTGGCTAAACCCAGCGATAAAGCCATTCACCCGCAATATCTGGCGCAGCAGATCAGTCATTTTGCCGATGAAGATGCCATTTTCACCTGTGATGTCGGCACCCCGACCGTCTGGGCGGCACGCTATCTCAAAATGAATGGTAAACGCCGCCTGCTGGGCTCGTTCAACCACGGCTCAATGGCCAACGCCATGCCGCAGGCCATCGGCGCCAAGGCCACTGCGCCGGAGCGGCAGGTAGTGGCCATGTGCGGCGACGGCGGGTTCAGCATGCTGATGGGCGATTTTCTG
Source organism: Klebsiella sp. P1927 (assembly GCF_018204675.1). Lineage (NCBI taxonomy): Bacteria > Pseudomonadati > Pseudomonadota > Gammaproteobacteria > Enterobacterales > Enterobacteriaceae > Klebsiella > Klebsiella sp. P1927. Next base: position 3,326,277 of record NZ_CP073377.1, read on the forward strand.
TCGCTGGCGCAGATGAAGCTGCCGGTGAAGATTGTCATCTTTAACAACAGCGTGCTGGGCTTCGTGGCGATGGAAATGAAGGCCGGGGGCTATCTCACCGACGGTACGGAGCTCCACGATACCAACTTCGCCCGCATCGCCGAGGCCTGTGGTATCAAAGGTATACGCGTTGAAAAAGCCTCCGAGGTGGATGAAGCGCTGCAGACCGCCTTCCGCACCGACGGTCCGGTGCTGGTCGACGTCGTCGTCGCCAAAGAGGAACTGGCGATCCCGCCGCAGATCAAGCTGGAGCAGGCCAAAGGCTTTAGCCTGTATATGCTGCGGGCGATCATCAGCGGGCGCGGCGATGAGGTCATCGAACTGGCGAAAACCAACTGGCTCAGGTAAAACAGAAGCAATACGTTGAACCAGACCAAGGAAAAGCCGTGATCGATTTACGCAGTGATACCGTTACCCGTCCCGGGCGCGCCATGCTGGAGGCCATGATGGCCGCCCCGGTCGGGGACGATGTGTATGGCGACGACCCTACCGTCAATGAACTGCAGCGCTATGCCGCCGACCTGGCCGGCAAAGAAGCGGCGCTATTTCTACCCACCGGCACCCAGGCCAATCTCGTTGGCCTGCTCAGCCATTGCCAGCGCGGCGAAGAGTATATCGTCGGCCAGGGGGCGCATAACTATCTGTACGAAGCCGGCGGCGCGGCGGTCCTCGGCAGTATTCAGCCGCAGCCGATCGACGCCGCGGCGGATGGTTCGCTGCCGCTGGATAAAGTGGCGGCGAAAATCAAACCCGACGATATCCATTTTGCCCCCACCCGCCTGCTGAGCCTGGAAAACACCCATAACGGTAAGGTGCTGCCGCGCGACTATCTGCAGGAAGCCTGGGCGTTTACCCGCCAGCGCAATCTGGCGCTGCACGTCGACGGCGCGCGCATCTTTAACGCCGTGGTGGCCTACGGCTGCGAGTTACGCGATATCGCCCAATACTGCGACTCCTTCACCATCTGCCTGTCAAAGGGGCTTGGCGCTCCGGTAGGCTCGCTGCTGCTCGGCAGCGAGGCGTACATTCGCCGCGCCGTCCGCTGGCGGAAAATGGTCGGTGGCGGGATGCGCCAGGCGGGCATCCTGGCCGCCGCCGGGCTGTACGCGCTGAAAAATAACGTGCAGCGCCTGCAGGAGGATCATGACAACGCCGCGTGGATGGCGGAGCAGCTGCGCGCTATCGGCGCCGACGTCACCCGTAACGATACCAACATGCTGTTCGTTCGCGTCGGCGAAGAGCAGGCCCCGGCGCTCGGCAAGTTTATGCAGGCGCAGGGGGTATTGATTAACGCCTCGCCTGTTGTCCGTCTGGTCACTCACCTGGATGTCAACCGTCAGCAGCTGAGCGAGGTGGTCGCCCACTGGCAGGCTTTTTTACAACGCTAAGGAGTCAGGCGTGTCGCAATCAGTTCTGGTGCTCGGCGCCAGCGGCTATATTGGCCAGCATTTGGTGCGCGCATTAAGCGCGCGGGGCTATCCGGTGCTGGCGGCGGCACGCCATATCGACCGATTGCAAAAACTCGCTTTGCCCGGCGTTACCTGCCGGTCAGTCGATCTCAATCAGCCGCAGGACCTGCCTGCGCTACTCACCGGTATCGATACCCTTTATTATCTGGTCCACGGCATGGGCGAAGGCGGTGATTTTATCGCCCATGAGCGGCGGGTGGCGACGTATGTGCGCGATGCCCTGCGTCAGTCATCAGTGCGCCAGGTGATATTTCTCAGTTCGCTGCAGGCCCCGGCGCAGGAGCAGTCCGACCATCTGCGCGCTCGTCAGATTACCGGCGATCTCCTGCGTGAGTCGGGCGTGCCGGTGACCGAGCTGCGGGCCGGGATTATCGTCGGCGCCGGCTCCGCCGCCTTCGAGGTGATGCGCGACATGGTTTATAACCTGCCGGTGCTAACCCCTCCGCGCTGGGTACGTTCGCGTACCACCCCTGTCGCGCTGGAAAACCTGCTCGTTGACCTGGTTGAGCTGCTGAATCATCCCTCCGATGCGCACCGCGTCTTCGAAGCCGCCGGTCCGGAGGTGTTAAGCTATCAGCAGCAGTTCATTCGCTTTATGGCCGTCAGCGGTAAACATCGCCCGCTCATTCCCATTCCCCTGCCGACGCGCTGGATCTCGGTGTGGTTCCTCAATGTCATCACCTCGGTGCCGCCGACCATCGCCAAGGCGCTGATTCAGGGGCTGAAGCACGATCTAATCGCTGACGATCGGGCGCTGCGGGCGCTGATCCCGCAAACGCTGATCCCCTTCGATCAGGCGGTTCGCCGCACGCTGAAAGAAGAAGAGCAGTTAGTAAACTCCAGCGACTGGGGCTACGACGCTCAGGCTTTCGCCCGCTGGCGACCAGAGTACGGCTACTATCCGAAGCAGGCAGGTTGCACCGTCGCCACTCAGGCAAGCCGCCAGGCCCTGTGGCAGGTCGTTAACCAAATCGGCGGGGAAGAGGGGTATTTTTTCGGCAATCTGCTGTGGAAAACCCGCGGCGCGATGGATCTGCTGGTCGGCCACCGGCTGGCCAAAGGGCGGCCGCAGCGCGCTTATCTGCAAACCGGCGATACGGTCGACAGCTGGAAGGTAATTATCGTGGAGGAAGAAAAACAGCTCACCCTGCTATTCGGTATGAAAGCGCCCGGGCTGGGCCGATTAAGCTTTACCATTAACGATAAAGGCGATCGTCGTGAACTGGACGTGCGCGCCTGGTGGCACCCGCACGGTATGCCAGGCCTGATCTACTGGCTGCTGATGATCCCGGCGCACCTGTTTATTTTCCGCGGTATGGCGCAACGCATCGCCCGGCTGGCCGAACAAATCTCAGGCAGAGTCGAAGGATAAGCGTTATTCTTTCATGATTCTCATTGCATAGTCGGGAGAATCACGGAAAAATGCGCACGAAATTCTTTTCTGGGACAGTAGAGTGATATGAAGGTACTGGTTACCGGTGCGACCAGCGGATTAGGCCGCAACGCAGTGGAATATCTGCGCAACAAGGGCATCAGCGTGCGAGCGACCGGGCGCAACGAAGCGATGGGCAAGCTTCTGAGCAAAATGGGGGCGGAATTCATCCCGGCAGATTTAACCGAGCTGGTCTCTTCGCAGGCTAAAGTGATGCTCGCCGGTATCGATACCCTATGGCACTGCTCCAGCTTTACCTCGCCATGGGGCACTCAGCAGGCTTTCGATCTCGCTAACGTCCGCGCCACCCGTCGTCTGGGCGAATGGTCAGTGGCATGGGGAGTGCGCAATTTCGTCCATATCTCTTCGCCATCGCTCTATTTTGATTATCACCATCATCGTGATATCCAGGAAGATTTCCGTCCACACCGCTTCGCCAACGAGTTTGCCCGCAGCAAGGCGGCCAGCGAGGAGGTGATCAACCTGCTGGCGCAGGCCAACCCGCATACCCGTTTTACCATTCTGCGGCCGCAGAGCCTGTTTGGGCCGCACGACAAAGTCTTTATCCCCCGGCTGGCGCAAATGATGCAGCATTATGGCAGCGTCCTGCTCCCGCGCGGCGGCAGCGCGCTGGTCGACATGACCTATTATGAAAACGCCGTACATGCGATGTGGCTGGCGAGCCAGCCGGCCTGCGATCATCTTCCCTCCGCCCGCGCGTGGAATATCAGCAACGGCGAACCGCGCACCTTGCGGAGCATCGTGCAGAAATTGATCGACGAGCTCGGTATCAAATGCCGGATCCGCTCAGTTCCCTATCCGATGCTGGATATTATCGCCCGCAGCATGGAGCGCTTTGGCGATAAAACCGCCAAAGAACCCGCGTTTACCCACTACGGCGTCTCCAAGCTTAACTTTGATTTTACGCTCGATATCACCCGCGCGCAGGACGAGCTGGGCTATCAGCCGGTGGTGACGCTTGACGACGGCATCGTGCGCACCGCCGCCTGGCTTCGCGACCACGGTAAACTACACCGCTAACCCTGGCCATATTTTTCTAACAGCGCCTCGGCTATCGCTTCGGTTTGCGCATCCGCTACCCCATCCCAGCGCTGCGGACGGAAGTGCATCTGGAAGGCGATAATCACCCGCTTCTTCTGCGCGGGGGTCATCTCCGACGTCACCTGATAGCCATAGCGCGAGAGCAAATCCAGTACGATTTCGGGGTCCACTGGCTCGCTGGCCGGCCGCCCGTTGAGATAAAAGGCCACCCGCTGCTCGTCAGGCCAGGCGCCGATCCCCTGCTGCGCCAGCTGTTGCCAGGGGAATAACGGCCCCGGATCGTCTTTGCGCTGCGGGGCGATATCCGCATGGGCGACCACATTCTGCGGCGCGATGTGGTAGCGGGCGATGATATCGCGCGCCAGCGGGATCAGAGCCGCAATCTGTTCCGGATGAAAGGGGGTAAAACTTTTGACGCCCGCCGTCTTCTGCCAGCCGCGGTTCTCCAGCTCAATGCCAATGGAGGTATCGTTAATGCGCGTACTGCCGCGCCAATAGCTTACCCCGGCGTGCCAGGCTAAATCCTCTTCCGGCACCAGCTGCCAGATCCGCGGTTTATGCTGATAACGCGGGGGCTGTTCAGGAATTAAATAGTGGGAGCTGACCTCTTTATCGGTCAACGTGGCCAGCGAGACATCAAAATTGTCAGCCGTATAGTGGATCACTAACACCTTTATTCGCGGATAGGCAGCCTGCGCCGGATGACGGGTGTCCAGCTGGTATCCGTCGCGATCGATAATGCCCTTTTCCCCAGCGCAGCCGGTTAGCAGCAGCGCCAGCAGCACGATCCGCATCATCCGTTTCATCCCTTCTCCCTTGCCCGGCAGCGTCTCCGGGTTAATAAGACCATTGATTACGTCCTTTATTTTTCGCCTGATACAGCGCCCTGTCCGCCCGGGCGATCAGCGTCTCTATCGGGACCGTGCCATCGGAGGCGACGATCCCGATACTCACGGTGACCTCCGACGCCACCGCCGAAGCGGCGTGCGGTAGGCCTGCCTCGCGGATCTTCTGCTGAATGCGCTCGGCAATAGCGGTGGCATGCGCTAAGGACACCCCGGGCAACACGACGACAAACTCTTCGCCGCCGTAGCGAGCCACCAGATCGCCCTCCGCCCGGACCGCCATTTTAAGCACCTGCGCGACAGAAGATAAGCACTCATCACCAGCCTGATGGCCATAGCGATCGTTATAGCGCTTAAAATAATCGACATCGATCATCATCAGCGCCAGCGGCGTTTTTTGCTGCCAGATCGCCGCCAGGTAAGCATTGAGCGCCCGACGGTTAGCGGTTCCGGTTAAGGCATCCTGGTTGGCGATACTTTCCAGCCGCTGAATAAGCTGCATATTCTCCTGGTGGGTATCCCAGGCTTCGTCATACCAGCGCTGCAAAATACGTCGGCCATACAGCAAAATCGCGGTAAAAATGGCCCAGAGGATCAAAAAGCGGATCTCGGTGTGATAGTGGAGCTGTATTCCCGCCAGCAAGGCGGTCACCCACAGCGGCAGCATAAAAGCGGTTATGCCGGGCCAATGGTGATACAGCGCGGTGAGGCCGGTAGTCATTAATATCACCAGCAGCGGCCAGGCAAAGGGCAAGGTCCAGAAAAAAATAAAACAATAATTACTCAGGGACCAGCACAGACTGAGCGCCAGCAGCAGCCCGGTGATGATATTCAACGTATATCGTCCCTGCGCCAGTCGCGGCGTGAGGGCAATAATCACTAAAATGGCCGAAATGATAATAACCGCAATCAACGCCGCTTCGATATAAGGAATAACCGCCCGGTGCGTCAGTAGCCTCTTATCAAAATAGGTAAAGATAAAATTGCGGAAGAAAATCATTAACGCAAAAGCGATATTGACAAAGGCCAGCCAGGGCATACTCATGGACAGCGCATGGCGCTGGACATTATCTCTGGTGGCCCACAACGCGGCTCGCTGCTGCCGGGCGCGCTCTCGCTTATTTGTTAACATCTTAACTCCCTGGTGACCTGCATGACCATGGGCGCAGCCCCTGCTTTTCTATATGATAAACCATGTTACCGGGAATGTCTGTCAGCGCCCTATCCCCTCAGCTCCGGCCTCTCAGGGTGATTTTCAGCTAACGACCGAAGAAAATAGCCTGGTCCGCTCCCGATGGGTAACCGGCTCAAAAAACAAGCATCAGCACTGCGAAATACGTCATCTTTTCGCTAAAAAGCGTTAACTAACCGTCATTAAATTGCAGCATTTTGCTTACAAAAAGCAGTGTGAGTTCAATCTGAATCATTCATTGGTGAATGCAAACAAGAGCATGATGATAGCGAGATAAACAATAGGGGCTAAGAATATTAAATATGCAGCTTTAGTGGCAGGTACAGCATTGTTTTAAGCGGCCAATGCCGTCTCCGCAGAAATTTTAACAAAACAGCTTTTGATAAAGTCCATACGCAATATACCAAAATCGGCGCCATTTCCTCTACTGGTCAAACCGCATCCAACGATGCCCGTGAAGAGCTGATTAAAAAAACAAATGAACAAGGGGGGCGTCATTGTCCCGTCCTTCGGTAATACGGATAAAAAAATGCACGTCGCCACTCGCATCTATAAGAAGAAATAATTACCCTTATCTTTCAAGAGCCATTTCCCTATTTTACGGGGTAATATTTCTTGTTCACGGGAAAATTAAGTTTATTTTTATACTGCCCTGCCTTTTAGCGCCTGACGGAATTCTGTCATCCCCGTGCCGATTTCCCGCCCTAAGGCTGTAGCCACATCAAGGTCTTAGCTCTTTGCGTCAAGTACAATCCGCACGCTATACGCTATGCTTTAACGGAAACTGAAAACGTAGTTCGCTTATAAGGAAATCATCATGCGCTACAAACTTTTTGCTGTACTTCTCCCTTGCGCGCTGGCGCTCAGCGCCTGTACGACCGTCACCCCGGCCTATAAAGATAATGGCACCCGCAGCGGCCCCTGCGTCGAAGGCGGCCCTGACGACGTAGCGCAAAAATTCTACGACACCCAGATCCAGAATCGTACTCAGGATCCGGCGGCGCTGCGCCCCTATCTGAGCGACGGCCTGGCGCAGTTACTCAATGACGCCCGCCAGGATCCCGCCAACAGCAAATTACTGCAGGCTAATCCGTTCTCCAGCAGCAGCACCCCGGCAGACAGCGCCGTGGTCGCCAGCGCCTCCACCATCCCGAACCGCGATGCGCGCAATATTCCGCTGCGCGTCGATCTGAAACAGGGCACCCAGAGCTGGAAAGATGAAGTGCTGATGATCCAGGAAGGCCAGTGCTGGGCCGTCGATGACGTTCGCTATCTCGGCAACAACAGCCATGCGCCAGCCGGGACGCTGCGACAGAGTCTGGAGAAACGCTGATTCCGGAGTTGAAGCGACGCCGCTGAAACGATAACCCCGGTAAAATGTCGGTATTCGCCCCAGGAATGCCGACATTTGCGCCCCCCTCACCCACCAGGCCATATTTTGTGCTAACTTTAAAGCTAAACGTGGTTTAGATTTAACTTTTAACGCATAAATATTGCATAACTATTCTGCCAAAGGTAGTATTTGCGGCCTCAATAGCTATTCGTATCAGACTGCCCAGATGAGTATTAAACTAAACGGCATTAATTGCTTCTACGGCGCACACCAGGCGCTGTTCGACATCACGCTGGATTGCCCGCAGGGGGAAACGCTGGTGCTGCTCGGCCCCAGCGGTGCCGGGAAGAGCTCGCTGCTGCGCGTACTCAACCTGCTGGAGATGCCGCGGTCCGGTTCGTTATCCATCGCCGGTAACCAATTCGACTTCACCAGAGCGCCGCCCGATAAAGCGATTCGCGAGCTGCGTCAGAACGTCGGCATGGTCTTTCAGCAATACAACCTGTGGCCGCACCTGACGGTACAGCAGAACCTGATCGAGGCCCCCTGCCGCGTACTGGGGTTAAGCAAGGATCAGGCGCTGGCTCGCGCAGAGAAGCTGCTGGAGCGCCTGCGTCTGAAGCCGTACAGCGATCGTTACCCGCTGCATTTATCCGGCGGCCAGCAGCAGCGGGTGGCTATCGCCCGCGCGCTGATGATGGAGCCGCAGGTTCTGCTGTTCGATGAGCCTACCGCGGCGCTCGACCCGGAAATCACTGCCCAGATCGTCAGCATCATTCGCGAGCTGGCTGAAACCGGCATCACCCAGGTTATCGTCACCCACGAAGTTGAAGTGGCGCGCAAGACGGCCAGCCGGGTGGTGTATATGGAAAATGGCCATATCGTCGAGCAAGGGGATGCCTCCTGCTTCACGCATCCGCAAACTGACGCGTTTAAAAACTATCTTTCACATTGATGTTTTTCGGGGAAATGACGATGAAAAAAGTACTGATTGCCGCCCTGCTCGCAGGCATGAGCCTCTCCGCTTCCGCCGCGCAGACCATTCGTTTCGCCACCGAGGCCTCTTATCCTCCTTTTGAGCTGGTGGACGCCAACAACCAGATCGTCGGTTTCGATGTCGATCTGGCGAACGCGTTGTGTAAAGAGATCGACGCCACCTGTACCTTCACCAATCAGGCCTTTGACAGCCTGATCCCGGGACTGAAATTCCGCCGTTTCGACGCGGTCATGGCCGGGATGGACATCACGCCGGAGCGTGAAAAGCAGGTGCTGTTCTCTACCCCGTATTATGACAACTCGGCGCTGTTCGTCGGCCAGCAGGGTAAGTTCACCAGCATTGACCAGCTGAAGGGCAAAAAAGTGGGCGTGCAGAACGGCACCACCCACCAGAAATTCATCACCGATAAACATCCAGAAATCACTACCGTGCCTTACGACAGCTACCAGAATGCGAAGCTGGACCTGCAGAACGGTCGTATCGACGCGGTCTTTGGTGACACCGCCGTGGTGACCGAATGGCTGAAGAGCAATCCGAAGCTGGCGGCCGTGGGCGATAAAGTGACCGACAAAGCCTATTTCGGCACCGGGCTGGGCATTGCCGTACGTCAGGGCAACACCGACCTGCAGCAGAAATTTAACGCTGCGCTGGAAAAAGTGAAGAAAGACGGCACTTACCAGACCATCTATAACAAATGGTTCCAGAAGTAAGACTGAATGAACGAAATTTTTCCATTAGCAAGCGCCGCCGGGATGACCGTCGGCCTTGCCGTTTGCGCGCTCGTCATCGGCCTGGTCCTGGCGATGCTCTTTGCGGTACTGGAGTCAGTGAAATGGCGCCCGGTAGCCTGGCTTGCAACCGGCATAGTGACCATCCTGCGCGGGCTACCGGAAATTCTGGTGGTGCTGTTTATCTATTTCGGCTCTTCCCAGCTGCTGCTGACGCTCTCTGACGGTTTCACCATCCCGCTCGGGTTCACGCAGATCCCGGTGCAGATGCAGATTGAGAACTTTGACGTCAGCCCGTTCCTCTGCGGGGCGATCGCCCTGTCGCTGCTGTATGCCGCTTACGCCTCGCAAACGCTGCGCGGCGCGCTGAAAGCGGTTCCGCAGGGCCAGTGGGAGTCCGGCCAGGCGCTGGGGCTGTCGAAAGCGGCCATATTCTTCCGTCTGGTGATGCCGCAGATGTGGCGCCATGCCCTGCCCGGCCTCGGTAACCAGTGGCTGGTGCTGCTGAAGGACACCGCGCTGGTGAGCCTGATCAGCGTCAACGATCTGATGCTGCAGACCAAAAGCATCGCCACCCGCACTCAGGAACCCTTTAACTGGTATATCATTGCGGCGGCAATCTATCTCGTCATCACCCTGTTGAGTCAATACATCCTTAAGCGGATTGACCAGCGTGCGACGCGCTTCGAACGGAGACCAGGCTGATGCTCGACTATTTACCCGAACTGCTGAAAGGACTGCATACCAGCCTGACGCTGACCGTGGCGTCGATTATCGTGGCGCTGATCCTGTCGCTGATCTTCACCATTATCCTGACCCTGAAGACGCCGGGGCTGGTATGGATGGTGCGCGGCTATATCACCTTGTTTACCGGTACGCCGCTGCTGGTGCAGATCTTCCTGATCTACTACGGCCCGGGACAGTTTCCTTCGCTGCAGGATTATCCGTGGCTGTGGCATCTTATCTCCGAGCCGTGGCTGTGCGCCCTGATCGCTCTGTCGCTCAACAGCGCCGCCTACACCACTCAGCTATTTTATGGCGCCATCCGGGCGATCCCCGACGGGCAATGGCAGTCCTGCAGCGCGCTGGGGATGAGTAAAAAGGATACCCTGGCGATCCTGCTGCCGTACGCCTTTAAGCGTGCGCTATCGTCCTATTCCAACGAAGTGGTGCTGGTTTTCAAGAGTACCTCTCTGGCCTACACCATCACGCTGATGGAAGTGATGGGCCACGGCCAGCTGCTGTATGGACGCACCTACGACGTGATGGTGTTCGGCGCCGCCGGGATTATCTATCTCATCGTTAATGGACTGCTGACGCTGCTGATGCGCCTGGTGGAACGCAAAGCGCTGGCCTTCGAGCGACGTAGCTAGCACCTGAGCATATTGCATAAAAAGCAAACAGCAAGGCGGACAAGTCTAACACCTGTCCGTCTTTTTTTATGACGATAAAAATACTTAATCATTTTTATTGCATATAAATTCATTTAATGGCATTGTCACTCTATGCCGCAGACACGGTGAATAATCATAAGATTGACAGACGGGAGTTCCACGATGAAAAAGTTAGTTCTGGCTGCATTGCTCACCTCTTTCGCGTTCGGCGCCGCTGCCGCGGAAAAAATCAGCTTTGGCGTCTCCGCAACCTATCCGCCGTTTGAATCGATGGACGCTAATAACCAGATTGTCGGCTTTGATATCGATCTGGCCCACGCGCTGTGCAAACAAATGCAGGCAGAATGTACCTTTACCAACCACGCGTTTGACAGCCTGATCCCGGCGCTGAAGTTCAAGAAATATGATGCGGTGATTTCCGGAATGGATATTACGCCGGAGCGGAGCAAGCAGGTGGCCTTCACCGACCCGTACTACGCCAACTCGGCGCTGGTGATCGCCAAAAAAGATGCGTTCCATTCTTTCGATGACCTGAAAGGCAAACGGATCGGCATGGAAAACGGCACCACCCACCAGAAATATCTGCAGGATAAGCATCCTGAGGTGAAGACCGTCGCCTATGACAGCTACCAGAATGCGATTATCGATTTGAAAAATGGCCGTATCGACGGCGTGTTCGGCGACACCGCGGTGGTCAACGAATGGCTGAAAACTAACCCGCAGCTGGGGGCAGCCACGCCGAAAGTGACCGACCCGCAATACTTCGGCACCGGACTCGGCATTGCCGTGCGCCCGGATAACAAGGCGCTGCTGGAGAAACTGAACGCCGCGCTGAAAGCGATTAAGGCCGACGGTACCTACCAGAAAATTAGCAACCAGTGGTTCCCGGAGTAACTTTTTTCGCCGGGTGGCGGCTACGCCTTACCCGGCGATTTCTCAAAGTGGCACGAAGAACCTGAACCGCGCCCCGCTTACCGACTCCACCAGTCTGATATCGCCCCCGTGCAGCTCCAGCATTCGTTTCACAATCAGCAACCCTAACCCACCGCGATCCTCCCGCGATGCCTGGGTAGACAACGCCGACGGCCGCTGGAACAGATCGTCGCGCAGCGCGGCATCGACGCCCGCTCCGTTGTCTGCCACTTCGACCTGAAGCTGTTGATTCTCCTGCCAGACCGCCAGACGGATCTCCCCGCCGACGGGAGTATGCCGCATCGCGTTATCGAGCAGATTGGTCACCACCCTCTCAATCATCGACACATCGGCGTTAATCAGCGGCAGCGGTCCCGGTACATCAATATGCAGGTTCACCTCGCGCGTGCGGGCAGTTAATTCAAACTTCTGCGCCACGTCGGAAATCAGCTCCCCCATCGCGAAACGCTCGCGCTGCGGCTTAATGCCTCCATGCTCCAGTCGCGCCAGCTCAAACAGCTGCTGCGAAAGATGGCGCACTTTGTTGCCCTGGCGCAGGGCGATGGTGAGATACTGCCTGCGCTCCTCGGCGGTCAGCCATTCATCCTTCAGGGTCAGCGTTTCCAGATACCCCAGCAGCGAAGTCAGCGGCGTGCGCAAATCGTGAGAGATATTGGCCACAAATTCACGGCGCTGGCGATCGCTGTCGGCCAGCCGATCCCACTGATCGGCAATCTGCCGGGCAAGGTCAATAAAGCGGTTCTCGAGCACCGCCACCTCGTTACCAGGCCGGGGCTCCGGCCTGCGGGCCGCCAGGGTTTTGATGGCGCTGATGCTGTCCTGGCCGCTCGCCGCCACCTGGGCGGTGAGCAGGCGGACCGGCCGGGTGACCCAGAACCATGCCAGCCCCCCTGCCAGCAGGCCAAACAGGGCCACCAGCAGCAGCGTCCACAGAACAATGCTCCACAGCGTTTTTTGCCAGGCGTCGGCCGCCAGCTGATTAAACGTCTCCCCCTGCAAAATGATATACAGGTAGCCGCGCAGTTGGCCGTCGACGCGCAGCGGGGCGGCGCTGAAGACTTTTCGTCCGTCGGGACTGCGCGGATCGTCGCCATACACCGGCGACGCACTGCCGGTGAGAAAAGCCTGCACCGGCGCCATGTCGATACGCTGGCGCTGGATATGGCCCGGCGGCGCCGCATCGGCCAGCAGGTCGCCATCCGGCGACAGCAGATAGAGCTCCACGCTGGGATTAAAGGTCATCAGTCGGTCAAACAGCGACTTCAGGGTTTGCCGGTTGACCTCGCCGTGGGCGTCCAGCAACGGCTCGCGGGCGACAATCTGTTGAGCCAGCCCGGACGACAGACGCTGCACCATGGCGTTGCCATACTGCGCGCTACTGTGTAACTGGACGGCGCATACCGCCACCGCGCATAGCATCAGCAGGGAAACCACCACCAGCGCCAGCCGCTGGCTGAGGCTCAGGCGGCGGATCACGGGGCGGCCTCTTGCGTCACCGGGGCGAACTTATAGCCTTTTCCCCAGACGGTAAGAATGATGTCCGGCTCGGCCGGGTCACGTTCGATTTTACTGCGCAGGCGGTTGATATGGGTATTGACGGTATGCTCATAGCCCTCGTGCTGATATCCCCAGACCTGCTCCAGCAGCGCCAGGCGGGAAAACACTTCCCCGGGGTGGCGGGCGAAGTAATACAGCAGGTCGAATTCACGCGGCGTGAGGTCCACCGTCTCGCCGCGCAGCTTCACTTCGCGCGACAGCGGGTCGATGCTCAGGCCATGGCAGGACAGGCGCCCGGCGTCCATCAGCAGATTCTGCCCCATCGCCTCCTGGCGACGAAACAGCGCTTTGACGCGGGCGATAAGCTCCAGCAGTGAAAAGGGCTTCGCCAGATAGTCGTCGGCGCCCATCTCCAGGCCCAGCACGCGGTGCATTTCACTGGTGCGAGCGCTGATGATAATCACCGGCAGGTAGCGGGTCATCTGGCGGATACGCCGGCAGATCTCCAGACCATCGACGCCGGGCAGCATCAAATCGAGGATCACCGCATCCCAGACCTGCGTCTCCAGCCGGGCGAGGGCCTGGCCGCCGTCGGCTTCATGGACGATCTGATAGCCCTCATCCTGAAGATTGAGCCGCAGCAGCGTGGCTATATCCTCGTCATCTTCCACCAGCAGAATGGTTTTGGCCATTAGATTCCCCCCACCAATAACAAAACATGCTGCCTCAAGCTTACCCGATTTCAGCGGCGCAAAGCCTTCACATTTTGTTTAAACTTCGCGGACCAGCAGGGTCAGCACTTCGTAGTGGGCGGTGTGAGGGAACATATCAAACAGCTGGACCCGCTCAACGCGATAGCCGCTAAGACGAGCGATATCGGTCGCCATGGTGCGGGCGTTACAGCTGGAATAGATAATATAGGGCGGCGCCATGCGGCTTAAATAGTCGCATAGTTCAGCGCCAATACCGCGGCGCGGCGGGTTAACCAGCACCAGCTGCGGGGCATCCGCTTCGTGAGTGGCGAACTGCGTGGAGTCCAGCGCCTGAAAATGCAGATTGCTGAGCCCCAGCTGCGCGGCTGACTGTCTGGCGCAGGCGATGGCTTCCGGGGCGATCTCGATACCGGTCAGGCGCATCGTCGGCGTCGCGCAGTGCAGGCCAAATCCCCCAACGCCGCAAAACAGATCCCACATATGCTGGACCGGCAGCGCGCGCACCCAGTCGCGGGCCGTGGCGTACAGCCGGCTGGCTACCGCCGGATTGGTCTGAAAGAAGCTTTGCGGGCGGATCCACAGCGGCACCCCATTAAAGACCTCCCCCAGCGCCTGCTGTTCGGTGAAGAAGATCTCCTGCTCACCTTCCATGATTGCCATATGCACCGGCTGGATATTCGCCGTGATCACGCTGAGCTGCGGCAGCTGTGCCTGTAGCCACGGCAGCGCGGCGCGCAGCTGAGCCACCTTGGCCTCTGAGCGCAGCACGAAGCGCAGCATCATCTCCCCCTGCTGGCTGGCGGTCAGCAGCAGATATTTCAGCTCCCCGCGTTTGCGCGCGACGTTGTAAGGTGTTAACCCGGCGCGGGCGATAAAGGGCTTCAGGGCAGCAAAAACCGGGGCAAACTCGGCGGGATAGAGCGGGCAGTCGGTGAGGTCCACCGGAGTGCCATCGCGGTGCAGCATCCCCAGCAGCGGACGCTCAACGCTGCCGCTGACCACCATTTTAGCCTTGTTACGGAAAGCCGCCTCCGGCCCGCTGACCGGCTCGCCCCAGGCTGCGACCGGGATCGCCGCCAGCAGCGTGCGCAGATCGGCCATTTTATCGGCGAGCTGTTGCGGGACCGGCCGCTCCAGCCATTGACAGGAGCGGCAGCGGCCGGCGTCGTAGAGTGCGCAATGCATAATTGACCTTCAAAAATCCAGGGGCGGGGATTGTATCACCGTTATTGCAGGCGGAAAAAGCGACGGCAGTTCGCCGGCACGAACAGCAGCGTCAGAACCAGCAGATCCGGCAGTTTTTGCATCACCAGCGAGTGGAAAATCTCTCGTTTTGATTCCCCGGGAATGCTGAACAGCTCCGGATACCCGTAGCCCAGCGACGCCGCCCACAGGTAGCCGGCAGCGATAATCTGCGTCAGCAGATAGATCCAGCGCGCCCAGTTGCGCCCTTTCACCAGCGAGAAGGCGCACCAGATCTCGATAAACACCAGCGCCAGGCTGCCGAGGAAGACCAGCGTCAGGTTCCAGGTCTGAACGCTGCGGTGTATGAATTCGTTCAGCCCCTGCAGGCCCAACAGATTAAGGATCATCAGCAGATCCAGGCCACGAATCAAAATAATAGCAAAGGCCGCCACCTGCACCAGCGCAGGGACGTTAAGGCGGGCATGCGATGAGCGAGTTTTCGTAAACAATCCCAACGTAATGTCTTCCATGAAAACGGCGCCACAGGGTGGCGCCGACCGGAGGCTGCTGTACCGATTTTAGGTGGTTCAGCCTTGTCTTGCACGCTGGATATCGCGCACTCGCTGCTTTTCTGCGCGGGCCATCAAATACCAGGCGATAAAACCAACAATACCGACCACGCCGAGGATGAGCGTCGCCAGGGCGTTGATCTCCGGGTTGACCCCCATGCGCACGCTGGAGAAGACCAGCATCGGCAAGGTCGTGGCCCCGGGACCGGAGACAAAGCTGGCGATCACCAGGTCATCCAGCGACAGCGTGAAGGCCAGCAGCCAGCCGGAGATCACCGCCGGCATAATCATCGGCAGCGTGATGACGAAGAAGACCTTCAGCGGCGCGGCGCCAAGATCCATCGCCGCCTCTTCAATGGAGTGGTCCAGCTCGCGCAGGCGCGAGGAGATCACCACCGCCACGTAGGCGGTACAGAAGGTGACATGCGCCAGCCAGATGGTCAACATGCCGCGGTCCGACGGCCAGCCGATGGCATGTCCCAGCGCCACGAACAGCAGCAGCAGCGAGAGACCGGTGATCACGTCCGGCATGACCAGCGGCGCGGTGATCATAAACGCGAAGCCGTTGGAGCCGCGAAAACGCCCAAAGCGCACCATCACCACCGCGGCGATGGTACCGAGGATCGCCGCCGCCGTCGCCGCGCAGGCGGCGATGGTCAGGCTCAATCCTACCGCGCTCATCATCGCATCATCGTGGAACAGTTCGCTATACCAGCGCGTCGACCATCCGGCCCAGACCGTTACCAGCTTCGAGCTGTTGAACGAGTAGATCACCAGCATCAGCATCGGGGCGTAGAGGAAGGTGAACCCGAGCACGAGGATCAGAATGCGCCACGGCGAGCGTACTACCGGCAAGTCGTTCATCCCTGCTCTCCCATCTGTTTTTGCTGGTGCTTGTGGAACCACATGATCGGCACGATCAGCAACAGCAGCATGACAATCGCCACCGCCGAGGCGACCGGCCAGTCGCGGTTGTTAAAGAACTCCTGCCACAGCACGCGGCCAATCATGATGCTGTCCGGCCCGCCCAGCAGTTCCGGGATCACGAACTCGCCGACCGCCGGGATAAACACCAGCATGGAGCCGGCGATAATGCCGCCTTTGGTGAGCGGGACGATCACCTGGAAGAAGGTCTTCAGCGGCCGGGCGCCGAGATCCAGCGAGGCCTCCACCAGCGAATAGTCGATGCGGGTCAGCGCGGTGTAGATAGGCAGCACCATAAACGGCAGATAGGCATACACGATACCGATGTACACCGCCAGGTTGGTGTGCAGGATCTCCAGCGGCTGATCGATAACCCCTAACCACAGCAGGAAGTTATTCAACACCCCGTTGCTCTTCAGCAGCCCCATCCAGGCATAGACGCGGATCAAAAACGAGGTCCACGACGGGAGGATCACCAACAGCAGCAGAATATTACGCGTCGACGGCTTGCTGTGCGCCACCGCCCAGGCCAGCGGATAGCCCAGCAGCAGGCAGCAGATCGTCGAGATACCCGCCACCTGCAGCGACTGGAGATAAGCTTCAAAATAGAGCGGATCGTCAGTCAACTGTAGGAAGTTGGCAAAGTTAAGCGTCAGCGTCAGCTGGCCGTCCGCCCACTCCATCAGCTCGGTGTAGGGAGGGATCGCCCGCGCCATCTCGGCAAGACTTATCTTGAACACGATCAGGAACGGTAGCATAAACAACAGGATCAGCCACAGATAGGGCAGCGCAATCACCAGCTTGCGGCCATGCGCCATCTGCAGGCGCGCCGCCCACAGCGCGAAGCCGCCCGGTTTTTTCGCCCCTGACGGGGATTCAACGGTATTCATCGCCCTCTCCTCACACCGTCAGCACAACGCAGCTGTCAGCATCCCAGCATAAACGCACCTCATCGCCCCAGGTGGGCGTCCCTTTCCGATGGCGGTGTTCATTCTGCAGCTGGGCGCTGATCATCTGCCCGCTTTGCAGGCGCACATGATAGATAGAGAGATCCCCCAGATAGGCGATATGAATCACCTCGCCGACGGCAAAATTGTAGCCGTCCGCCGGCGGTTCATCGCACAGCATGATCTTCTCCGGACGCAGCGCCACCCAGACCGGCACGTTGTCCACCACAGAGGCGTCGGGGTCGACCTTCAGCGGATGCATCAGCCCCGGCGAGCTTAGCACCAGACCGTCTTCCAGACGCTCCTTCACCAGCCCTTCAAAGACGTTCACCGAGCCGATAAACTCGGCGCTGTAGCGGGTGGTCGGGTGCTCGTAAATCTCTTCCGGTTCGCCAATCTGCACAAACTTGCCGCGATTCATGATGGCGATACGGCCCGCCATGGTCATCGCCTCTTCCTGATCGTGGGTTACCATCACGCAGGTCACGCCAACGCGCTCAAGAATATCCACCACCTCGAGCTGCATGCGATCGCGCAGCTTTTTATCCAGCGCCCCCATCGGTTCATCAAGCAGCAGCAGCTTGGGCCGTTTCGCCAGGCTGCGCGCCAACGCGACGCGCTGCCGCTGGCCGCCTGAGAGTTGGTGCGGCTTACGTTTGGCAAACTCCTGCATATGTACCAGGGCCAGCATCTCCTGCACCCGGGCGGTGATTTCCGCCTTAGGCAGGCGGTCCTGCTTCAGGCCGAAGGCAATATTCTGCTCAACGGTCATATGGGGAAACAGGGCATAGGACTGGAACATCATATTAATAGGCCGCTGATAGGGCGGCACGCGCGCCAGATCCACGCCGTCGAGCATAATTTGCCCGGCGGTCGGTTGTTCAAAGCCCGCCAGCATGCGTAGCAGCGTCGATTTCCCGCAGCCTGACGCGCCCAGCAGAGCAAAAATTTCGCCTTTGTAGATAGTGAGACTGACGTCGTCGACCGCATGCTGGCCATCAAACGACTTGGTTAAGTTACGGATTTCCAGTAGCGGGGTCAGCGCTTTGGGGGCTTTCGCCTGTGGGCGGGGCATTACGTCGTTCAATCGGGTGCTCTCCGGCAAAAAAACGATCACCATATGGTCCGGTGCCATACTTCGTGCTTAACAGTGCATTTGCACCATCCTGGTGCTTCTGCTCGCCGGGCGCGCTGCTATTTCCCGGCGAGTGCAGATCTGATTTGGCCCGTGTTCGACGGGCCGTCAGGAATTATTTGCCGCTCTTCACTTTGGTCCACGCGCGGGTGCGCACGCGGTCAATCTTCGGATCCTGCACCTTCAGCGTGAACAGTTTGGCGAACACATCCGCTGGCGGATAAATCGCCGGGTTGTTACGGATAGTCTCGCTGACCAGCGGTGTGGAAGCCTTGTTGCCGTTGGCGTAGAACACCTGGTCGCTGATTTTGGCGATGACGTCCGGACGCATCAGATAGTTAAGGAACTGATAGGCTTCATCTTTATTCTTCGCGTCGGCCGGCATGGCAAAGACGTCAAAGAACGCCAGCGCGCCTTCCTTCGGAATAAAGTAGGAGACATTGACGCCGTTCTTCGCCTCTTTCGCGCGGTTGGCCGCCTGCCAGACGTCCCCTGCCCAGCCGATCGCCACGCAGATGTCGCCATTGGCAAGGTCGTTAATATATTGCGAAGAGTGGAAGTAGCGAATGTTCGGCCGCAGCTTCAGCAGCAGATCGGTCGCCGGGCCGGTGTAATCATCCGCTTTGCTGCTGTTCGGATCTTTGCCGAGGTAGTTCAGCACGGTGGCAAAAATCTCTTCCGGCGCGTCGAGGAAGGAGACGCCGCAGCTTTTCAGTTTTTCGAGGTTCTCCGGCTTCAGCACCAGATCCCAGCTGTCCACCGGCGCATCTTTGCCGAGAACGGCTTTCACCTTATCCACGTTGTAGCCAATGCCCGTCGTCGCCCACAGGTAAGGCATGGCGTATTTATTCTCCGGGTCATGCTTGGCGACCAGCTTCAGCACTTCGGGGTCAAGGTTCTTCCAGTTGGGCAGCTTACTTTTATCCAGCGGCTGGAACACGCCCGCCGCCAGCTGGCGTTCGAGGAAGCTTGCCGACGGCACCACCAGGTCGAAACCGGTGCTACCCGCCATTAATTTGCCTTCCAGCACTTCGTTGGAATCAAAAACGTCATACACCACTTTAATCCCGGTCTCTTTTTCGAAATTCGCTACCGTGTCCGGCGCGATATAATCAGACCAGTTATAAACATGCAGGGTTTTTTGTTCGGCGGCGAGCGAACCGGCAGAGACGGCCATCAGCGCACCCGTAACCAGACCTGTTAACCATTTTTTACCAAAGGCGGTCATATCTCTTTTCCTTCTCAACGCCCGTTAACTTACGGGCTCAAATATACGCATTTCTACGCATGCAAAAATCATGCATATTTTTTCATTGCCTGAGAAAAGGAGAGCGGATCTCTCCCGGAGTGGTTGCTCGCAACTGGAAGCATCGCCAGAATAACTGTAGCCAGAATAAGAGGCTATAGCCCAGGTAAAAAAACGCCTTTTATCAAATTTTTATGCAATAACGGTCTACGTGATAAGCCAAAACGGCCTGAATGGCGGTGAATAATGCTTTAAAGAAAGGTTAAATGCAGAATAAAAGCGGGTAATACGCAGCCGCTGCGGTAGTGGCTGCGCTAATTTTAGGCAGGTTTAGTGAAGAAAATGGTATTGCACGTTTTCCGCCGCAGGCTCTTCTTCTTCGCCTTTGTACAGCAGCTGATTTGCGCCGGCTTCGAGGATTACCATCGAGATCTGCTCTTCGCTTTGGCGGAAGAACCAGGCGAACTGCTCCATGGTCACCCCTGGGCCGATAGACAGCGACTGGCAAACCACCAGCTTGGGCAAATTATCGTCCTGAATGTCGATAAACGCCTTCACGGTTAACGAGCTGGCGTTGATGGCCGAGAGATCCGCCGACAGCGCCAGCAGGGCAGACGGCTTCACCTCCGCCAGGGCGGAAAAGAGCACCACGTTGTCCACCAGGTCAATTTTGGCATCAAAAATACCGTCGAAATTCTGCATATGCGGCAGGTGCAATGCCTGACAGGAATCGCACTCAAAAAAGCTGATGCCGATCTCGTCCAGCCAGCGACGTAGCGTATCCAGACCTGGAACGACCAGTGAATCCATAGTGCCTGTGACCTCTTACAGTGGAAAAACGACGCCATAGCTTACGCAAAAAAAGCGCCGCATACCATGGCCGTCTTGCATCCGGCGGTTAGCCGCCTATTTTCAAACAGAATTCCGGCGTCGCCTGGCGCTCGATCCAGGCGATCATCTTGCCGGCGACATCCACGCCGGTGGTGGTTTCCACCCCTTCCAGCCCCGGCGAGGCATTCACCTCCATCACCAGCGGCCCGCGGGCGGCGCGTAAAATATCGACACCGGCGGCGTCCAGCCCGAGAGTTTGCGTTGCCTTGATGGCAATGGCCCGCTCCTCGTCGCTAATCTGCGCCACCGTGGCCATGCCGCCGCGGTGCAGGTTAGAGCGGAAATCCCCCTCTTTCGCCCGCCGCTCGATCGCCGCCACCACCTCATTGCCGACCACCAGGCAGCGGATATCGCACCCTTTCGCTTCGGCAATGTATTCCTGCACCAGAATATGAGCGTTCAGTCCGCGAAAGGCGTCGATCACGCTCTCCGCCGCCTGGCGGGTCTCCGCCAGCACCACGCCGATCCCCTGGGTGCCCTCCACCAGCTTCACCACCAGCGGCGCGCCGCCCACCATGGCGATCAGATCGCTGGTGTCATCCGGGGAGTGAGCGATGCCGGTCAATGGCAGATCGATGCCCT
This sequence comes from Klebsiella sp. P1927, assembly GCF_018204675.1. Classification (NCBI taxonomy): domain Bacteria; kingdom Pseudomonadati; phylum Pseudomonadota; class Gammaproteobacteria; order Enterobacterales; family Enterobacteriaceae; genus Klebsiella; species Klebsiella sp. P1927. Next base: position 3,347,390 of record NZ_CP073377.1, read on the forward strand.
GGCGCGCCAGCAGCTGCAGCGAGCGCAGCTTATCGCGAGCGCGGGTGATGGCGACCGACTCATTCAGCGGATAGCTTCCCAGGAGCTCAAACTGGCGCAGGGCCGCGGTGCCATAGTAGGTGATCGCCGAGCCAATGCGCGGGATCACCGCATCAAAGTGCGGCAGCTGACGCCCTTTGTAGTGGATCGACGAGGCCACCGGGCTGACGTTCATATAACAGGAAAGCGGATCGAGGATCTCGATCTGATGACCGCGCTGTTGCGCTGCTTCGCGCAGGCGCCGACATGAATAAAGCGTTCCATCCCGGGATAATATGGCAATTTTCATCCTGCACCTCTGCGAAAAGACCCGCTCTGGCGGGCCTCAGCTATCGAACACACTTTCACCTTTCCTGCGGCCGGCGGCGGATATCACCTGGCCGGAGCAGCAGTGTACACGTAATCAGCGCGTTGCCCACCCCTGCTTATGCAGATAGTCAAGAATAAACGGACGACTCTCTTTCACGATAGTGCGCCGGATATGGTCGCTCCAGGTATCGCGGCGGGCGTTGCTGCCGCGCGACAGATAATAGTGCGCCAGCTGTTCGTCATACTCCGCCAGCAGCGCGTTATCCAGCGGCTGATAGCGGTTCTCATGCACCAGCATGGCCGCCGGCATCCGCGGCTTGATGTCCGGGTTATCCGCCGGCCAGCCAAGGCAAAGACCGAACAGCGGCAGGACGTGCTGCGGCAGCTCCAGCAGCTCTGTGACGGCCTCAATGCTGTTGCGCAACCCGCCGATATAGACGCCCCCTAGTCCAAGGGACTCGGCGGCGGTCAGCGCGTTTTGCGCCAGCAGCGCCGTATCGACAACGCCGATCAGCAGCTGTTCCGCCAGCCCCAGCTGCGCCTGTGGGCAGATCTGCAGGTGGCGATTAAAGTCGGCGCAGAAGACCCAAAACTCCGCCGCCTGGGCGACGTGCTGCTGGCCGCCGGTCAGCGGGACCAGACGTTCACGCAGGGCCGGGTCAGTAATACGGATGATGGAGGTGCACTGTAAAAAACTCGAGGTAGATGCCGCTTGCGCGCTGGCGATAATCGCCGCGCGCTGTTCGTCCGCTCACGGGGGCATCGGTGAAGTGGCGGATAGAACGGTGGCTGCGCAGCAGCTCAATGGTCGGCGTCATTTCGTTTTTCTCTGTCAGACAAGGATTCAGGCTTAGGAGAGTGCGTTAACTGCGGGGCCACGATCTGCGCCACCCGCCACATAACGACGAGGGCGGCGGGGATCATCAGCACGATCCCGGCAAAGAGCATCACCAGCGCCGCGGTCGGGCTGGCAATGGGCGCAGGCAGCTGGACATACTGGTTAAGGGAGAGCCAGGCGAGGGTTAACAGCCCCATCCCGAGGATCTCAACCAGCAGAATGCTTTTCGGCAATGGGGCAAATTTTCGCATCACGCCTCTCCGGTTGATAAACGCGGCGCGCCAGCCAATTCCACCGCGCCGTCGGGCCAGTATACGTGTTTTGACAGTCCGACATTTATCAAACATAGCCGTAAACCATCGAAGTAAAAGGCAGAACCTTCTTTCCCTCCCCGCCCGTTGCAGGCATCATAAGCGCCATTCGCCATCCGGCTGAGGTTTAAGGAGAGAAGCAATGTTTACCGTTATTTTTGGTCGTCCAGGCTGCCCTTACTGCGTTCGCGCTAAAGAACTGGCAGAAAAACTGACCAACGAGCGTGATGATTTCAACTACCGCTACGTGGATATTCATGCCGAAGGCATCAGCAAAGCTGACCTGGAAAAAACCGTTGGCAAACCGGTTGAAACCGTGCCGCAGATTTTCGTCGACCAGAAACACATCGGCGGCTGCACCGATTTTGAAGCCTGGGCAAAAGAGAATCTCGGCCTGTTTGCCTGAGTCAATTTATTTGCTCGATGAATGACTGCGCCAGGTATCAAGCCAGGCGCAGATAAACAAAAAGCACAATGCCCCAAGCGCGCACCAGAACACGGCGCTCAACACCCACGCCATCTCCTGCCAGAACGTCCGGTGGGTCACGAAGAACAGCCGCATCGTCACCATGCAGACCGGCGCCGCCAGTATCGCGCCGAGCAAAGGACGCAGCACCCGCCGTCCAGGAGAGAGACAGCTCGCCGCCGCCCCTGGCAGCAAAAAGAAGAGCAGGCCCAGCTCCGGGTTGCCGCTGGCGCGAAATGCCCCTTTCATATGTAACAACAACGATAAGCACACCACAATGAACAGAACGAAGCCACAGATAATGCCGGCCCAACTACGCTCAGATTTCACCGTATCCTCCTGATGTTGCCTCTAACTCACGTCCACGTCGCCCAGTCAGATAAAGCATTTCGGCAATCCATGCCAATAACTCCCCTACCAGCCTAAAAACGATTGTCACTAGCCGCCGCATCCAGGAAGGATTAAACTAGCGGTATATTTTTGCTGGTTATAACAGGGTGCCAGAATAGGTTCGCGACAACGCGAACGCCTGAGCAACCTTAGACCAAATAACCATTTCCTTCAACAACTTACTAGTAAATGAGAAGTTGGCTTTCGTGAATATAAACGTCGCAGATTTGTTAAACGGGAATTACATCCTGTTATTATTCGTTGTACTTGCATTAGGACTATGCCTGGGAAAACTGCGTCTCGGCTCAGTACAACTTGGTAATTCCATTGGCGTTTTAGTCGTTTCTCTATTATTAGGCCAGCAGCATTTCGCGATTAACACCGATGCCCTTAATCTCGGCTTTATGCTGTTTATTTTTTGCGTTGGCGTAGAAGCCGGGCCCAACTTTTTTTCTATTTTTTTCCGCGACGGGAAAAACTACCTGATGCTGGCGCTGGTGATGGTCGGCAGCGCGATGCTGATCGCCATGGTGCTGGGTAAAGTGTTCGGCTGGGATATCGGGCTCACCGCCGGTATGCTGGCAGGCGCCATGACCTCCACCCCGGTGCTGGTGGGCGCGGGCGACACCCTGCGCCATTTCGGCCTGCCCAGCGATCAGCTGGCGCAGTCGCTTGACCATCTGAGCCTCGGCTATGCCCTGACCTATCTGGTTGGTCTGGTGAGCCTGATCGTCGGCGCCCGCTATATGCCCAAGCTGCAGCATCAGGATCTGCAGACCAGCGCCCAGCAAATCGCCCGCGAGCGCGGCCTCGATACCGATTCCAAACGTAAAGTCTACCTGCCGGTGATCCGCGCCTACCGCGTCGGCCCGGAGCTGGTGGCCTGGGCGGATGGCAAAAATCTGCGCGAACTGGGTATTTACCGCCAGACCGGCTGCTATATTGAACGCATTCGTCGCAACGGCATTCTGGCCAACCCGGACGGCGACGCGGTGCTGCAGATGGGTGACGATATTGCGCTGGTGGGCTACCCGGACGCCCACGCCCGCCTCGACCCGAGCTTCCGCAACGGTAAAGAGGTGTTCGACCGCGATCTGCTCGACATGCGCATCGTCACTGAAGAGATAGTGGTCAAAAACCACAACGCCGTCGGCCGCCGCCTGGCGCAGCTCAAGCTTACCGACCACGGCTGCTTCTTAAACCGGGTTATTCGCAGCCAGATCGAGATGCCTATCGACGATAACGTCGTACTGAACAAAGGCGACGTGCTGCAGGTCAGCGGCGACGCCCGCCGCGTAAAAACCGTGGCCGACCGCATCGGCTTTATCTCCATTCACAGCCAGGTGACCGATCTGCTGGCCTTCTGCGCCTTCTTTATCGTTGGCCTGATGATCGGCATGATCACCTTCCAGTTCAGCTCCTTCAGCTTCGGCATCGGCAACGCCGCCGGCCTGCTGTTCGCCGGCATCATGCTTGGCTTCCTGCGCGCCAACCACCCAACCTTCGGCTATATCCCGCAGGGGGCGCTGAACATGGTGAAAGAGTTTGGTCTGATGGTGTTTATGGCCGGAGTCGGTCTCAGCGCCGGGGCCGGGATCAATAACGGGCTGGGCGCCGTCGGCGGCCAGATGCTGGCGGCAGGGCTTATCGTCAGCCTGGTGCCGGTGGTGATCTGCTTCCTGTTCGGCGCCTACGTGCTGCGCATGAACCGGGCGATGCTGTTCGGCGCCATGATGGGAGCCCGCACCTGCGCCCCGGCGATGGAGATCATCAGCGATACCGCGCGCAGCAACATTCCCGCGCTCGGCTACGCAGGCACCTACGCCATCGCCAACGTGCTGCTTACCCTTGCCGGGACGCTCATCGTGATCATCTGGCCAGGGCTACAATAATTTTTTGAGAAAAAAGCCGTCACAGGCAGAACTTTTTCTCAGGGCATCAGTCATAAGTAATGCCACTGCTTTTCTTTGATGTCCCCATTTTGTGGAGCCCATCAACCCCGCCACTTCGGTTCAAGGTTGATGGGTTTTTTGTTGCCTGAAATTTATACCGTTTAAAATCATGATGTTAGAAGCACTTTTTTTAACGATGGCGACAAAATGGCGGCAGCGTCAAAGAGAGAGCGCCACCTGTCCTGATTTCATTGGATGCGGCTGAACCGGATTTGACTCTTTTGGCGTTGCAATCGAACGAACAAAAGTTTCATGGGTAACAAAAGTATGGCTGCAGTTAATGTTCTGGCACTGGTTGTAACGCTCTTTGGTCAATGAAGATACCTGAAAACTGCTGCGAGTATGGGCGGCACTTCCACACAGTGGGCAAATCATCATTTTTTCGAGTTCTCCCCATTTTTGCTAAATTCACAATAATGATACCGCATTATTCCATTTTGAAAACTTAAAAGTTCTCCATTGCGAAGAATCATTCCATTTCGAAATCATCAATCTTCACTTCAAGCTCCAGACTGGTCGTAAAACCGTTATCCGGGCTGACAGTATGCGTCAGGGTGGTAATAGTCCATTCCGCATCATCTATCGGCTGTTTAAAGCCACTGACTTTCACTGGCATTTCCGTGTAGAGATCTGCCCGCCCTTCCGCCAGTTGTAGCGAGAATGACGCAACGCCGCGTTGCAGGCGTTCCCACTGCATTTTCGCCGCTCGTTCGGCGTTGCTCCGGTTGGCATAAGTGCGATTAAGTACCAGCACATTTTCATCCGTACCCACCAGGTAATCGCCCTGCTTCGCTTCCGGCTCTTTCTTCTGCTTCTTAGTTCTGCGCTTACGCTTCACCGTGGTGCTTTCTTTCTTCGCAGGTTCACGGGTATGCAACCAGCTGGCAATTACGCCCGTGTAGGCTCCGCGATCTGCCAGGGTAAAGCGGTGACTGTCGCCGTCCTTGCGTGTGATAGTGATCACTGGCAGTGGTTTACCAGTGGCGCTTTTGCCCTGCCCCTGCCGGATGAATAACAGATTGCCATTTTTCACCGACGCGATGGCACCGTACTGTCGCGCCAGTCGCATCAGAAAACTGCCGTCACTCTCATTAGTCTGGTCTATATGCTCCACGGGCTTATCCGACAGCTCTTTACCCAGTGCCATCTTCAGCTTGTGCCGCGCGGCTATTTCCTTCACCACTTCCCCGATGGTGGTGTTATGCCACGATTTTTCACGGCGGGTATTCAGGGTTTCCCGAAAATCAGCACTTCGCGCCCGGATAGTCAGGCGGTCCGGTGCGCCAGTGTGTTCAATCTCGTCCACCGTGAATGCCCCTTTCGGGAAAAGCGGCTGCCCCTTCCAGCCCAGCGCCAGCGTAATGACCGCACCACGGCGCGGCAGCACGATTTTTCCATCGGCGTCGTCCAGCTCCAGATCAAGCTGGTCCGCTTCAAATCCCCGGTTATCCGTCAGCGTCAGCCCCATCAGGCGGTTGTCCAGCACAGTGGTGATATCCCTGCCTTCAATACTGATGCTGAATGCCGGAGTTTTGTTGCCTTTGTTAAGCAGTTCAGAGCTGAAATTCACGACAGCAGCCCTCCCACCGTTTTACTGATATCGCTTAAGGCAGATGTTTCCGTTCCCTGCAGATTATTCAGTTGCGCACTGAGATCACCGAACATATCGGACAGGGATTCATCCACGCGTTTTAGCGACAGGGTGAACTCAATCCTGCGCGGCATACCGTCGCGGAAAAACTCCGTTTTAGTCTGATTCAGTCCCTCAATCACATACATGCCGTAAATCGTGCCGCTGCCTTCAATCAGGGGCCACGCCTTCCCCTGCTCTGCCATCAGCTCCAGCGCCAGCAACGACAACCGGCCGCCGGTCACTTCCGGCATGAGGACGCCGGAGAGCGTCAGCTGATCGTTATCTGGCCCCAAAAATTGCGTTGTCGGACGGCGATTAACGCGGTTGTTGGTCACATGGCGCCAGTTCCGCTGATACTGCAGTTGCTGATAGGGAACCGTGCGCAGCTGAAACACAAATAAGCCCAGGACCATCATCATGAATCGTACCCCCCTTGATCACTGAAATTGCTGCGGGCCTTCGCCTTCATGCGTCGCTCGCGCGCATCAAGCTGCCGTGCAACTTCCTGCGCAATATCCTGCGCACTCTGACCGGGCAGAGCCTGGATAATAATTTGCGCATGGGTTTCAAACTGGAATACAGGCTGGCTGCCTGCTAGCTTATCAGTTACAGGACGGTATGAAGCTGCCGGCAGACTCATGGGATGAAGCGGGGCGGCCTCTGCTGGCATTGCTCCCCCCATCATTCCGGCGACTACGGACGCCAGCGCGGCCGTTCTCCTGCGGCTGGTCACATAGGCCGGGCCGTTAATCAGCTCCGGGCCATTCTCGCCAGCAATGCCCACCTTCCCGTGTGGAATATAGCCGCCGCCGTCATACATCCCCGCGAAAAATCCGCTCGGCCCTTTCTGCTGAGGTGCGCCTGGCGATTTGTCCCCGCCGGTCATCCAGTCCGGCAGATAGCTTTTGACCGATGCCAGCTTGCTCTTAAGCGTTTCCCACTTCTCATTGATACCGCTCAGGATGCCGTCAATGATCGCCCCGCCCACTGCTTTAAACTTTGCGGCCAGCGCGGCAACATCACTCAGAATTTCATCCCATTTGCTGCTTATGGTCTGCTTAATCACAGTCCAGGCTACTGACACCCCTGACGTGATGGCATCCCAGAGTGCTTTAAACTTCGGCCCCAGCGTTTCCCAGTTCTGCCAGATATAGATGGCTCCCATCGCAATCAGGCCAACTATCGCCAGAATGGGGTTAGCCATCATCAACCGGCCTAACCAGATGACCGCCTGGCCTGCACCGCCAATTACTCTTGTGACCAGACCAAACGCAGAAGCAAATATCAGCTGGAGAATGCCAGCACTTACCCGCAGTACCGCCATAGGACCCAAAATGGATGCCAGGGCCAGTGACACCACACCCGCTGCGGTAGCTACCACGGCAAATACGGCCGCAATTTTAAATAGCGCCGCCGTCAGTTGCGGATGACGCTTCACAAAACCATCCAGCGCGGACGCCAGATTACCCAGCCAGTCCGCTATATTTTTCAGCACTGGAGCGACGGTTTCTCCGATGCTTGCCATGGCGTTAGTAAAAGAGCCGCCAGCGGCTTCCCATTTGTTGCCTAAGGTATTCAGGGACGCCTCGACGCGCTCGCGCAGAGTTGCCTGGCTCTCCAGTTTAGCGACGGTTTCACGATAGCCCGCCATGCCTTTTGACATCATGGTATTCAGCGCTTTTAGCACCTCATTATCATTACCAAACAGGGCTTTCATCGTTGCAAATTTCGTTTCAGGATTTAGTTTTTCAAGCTTTTCTAACTGCGCGTACATCTTTTCCAGACCACCAAATCCGCCTTTCCCGTCGGAGAAATCGAACTTGATGCCCTTTCCTTTCAGCCCGTCGTTTATGCCCTTAATATTTTTCGCATCCAGCGTGGCCTGAAAAATTTTACGGTAGGCATTACCCGCTGACTCTCCAGCCATCCCCGCCTGATCGGCCATGACGAGAAGCGGACTGAAGGTTTTTGCAGCATCCAGGCCCTTCTGCTTGATAATGTCCATAGCGCTGCTGATATTTGCGAAACCCTGCAGCATATTCCCGGGGTCTACGCCCGCATAAAAACCACGCTGGATAAGATCCATCAGGCTCATCATGTCTTTTTCGGTGGTCTGCGTGGCGTCCTGCAATTTTGCGGCAAACTCTGCAGCCTCCGTCGGCGCCATCTGCAGCTGCACGCCAAGGTAAGCCGCCGACTCACCCAGCCCGCCCAGGATAACCTGCGCTGACATCCCCTGACGACGTAACATGGTCATCATGTTCTGAAAGTCTGCCGTGGTGCCGGGCAGCCGGTCACCCAGGGCTATTGCCAGTTTGTTTAGTTTCATGAACTCAGGCGCCACCTTTCCGCCCGGCCCCATCATTGAGCCTGCCAGCTGGTTTGCGGCGTTCTCTGATTCCGAGTAGGCGCGAATAGGCGCCAGCAGCGTCGCGCCCGTTGTCACCCCGGCGGCCATCATCCCGGCACCGTTCCCCGCCAGGTTGTTACGCACGTCGCGCATCTTGTCAGCTTTGGCCCTGATCGCATTCAGCTTGCGCTGGCGCTCGCCCACGTCCCGCAAGCGCCGCTCCTGCTCTGCCAGCTGCTGGTTATAGCGATCAGTTTCGCGGGTAATGCGGGCTGTTTCACGGGCACCGCCGCCCGCAGAGATGCCAAGGCGGTACAGCTCCGCCCTGGTTGCCGCCATCTGCCGCGTTTCCTGCTGCTGCTTTTGTTCCAGGCGTGATACGGCGCGCCATTGCGCCTCAAGCGCCTGCGTCTGTTTTTTCGTGGGGGATTCGAGCGCTGCCAGTTCGCGCGTCATCATCTGCGCACGCAGCCGCGCCTGGTCCAGCTCGTTGCTGGTCCGGTTCAGACTCTGTGAGAGTTGATCAAAAGATTTTAACTGGCTCCCCGCGTCGTTAAGCCGTTTAAGCTGATCACGGGTCTGCCGGATGCCGGAGGCCAGCTCCTTCGAGCCAGCCAGCGCATTTTTTAAAGGGCGGGTGAGTTTATCAACCGCATTCAGAACCACCTGCAGGCGCAGGTTTTTATCACTCATCGCTGGCCCCGCTACGCATTATCGCTCTGTGCCGCCACTCCAGCACTTCCGTCAGCGGCATAACGTCAGTGACGGACGGCGGCCAGTGAAAGATCGTGGCGATATCCGCCACCAGGTCATCTACCGTCAGGCTGTCGGCAAATCGGCAAGTGCCGACTTCGGCAACAAAAAAAGGACCACCTCGACAGACATCGCGGCCAGGTCTGCCGGGTCGAGGTCCGCCATTTCCTGCGGGGTCAGCGTTGGCGTGGAGATGCGGGGGATCACGGTCATCATTGAGGCCACGTCCATCTCCATCACCGCCTGCAGTCGCGTACCGCGCAGCGCGCCGGATTGCGGCTTACGCAGCATAATTTCCGTAATCGTGGTATCACCACGCTTAATCGGGCTATCCAGTTTCACCGTTGCTTCTGTTTTCTCACTCATGCTCTTTTCCTGTTATGGGTTGGCTGGCGCGACCTCGCGCGCCAGGAAAAAATTACAGACCGATGGCGTTACGGTGTTCTTCCATCAGGTCAACACCATCAACAACTTCAATCATGTTGATCGCATCGACCTCATAGAGCACTTCACCGTTAATGGTCAGCTTCGCGTAACAGTTAACGCTGCTGACCTTGGTGGAATTGCTCTCGCCGGTTTTCCACTCGCCGGAATCCACCTCTTTGTGGCGCCCACGGACGACCAGCTCAACGGCCTGAACTTCGCCGGTGTCGTCACGCTGAATAGACCCGGTAAAGCGCAGCTGCACGCCGTCCACCGTGGCTTTGCCCATCTGTTTAAACAGAAGCGCCTCAGTGCCGCCGATGGTCATTTCCGTATCCAGCGCGCCATCATCCAGCCCCAGATCAATACCGACTGAACCGGGCATACCGCCGCCGCGGTAGTTTTCCAGCTTGCGGGTGAATTTCGGCAGGGTGACGGATTCAGCAATGCCCATCCAGTTGTTACCGGCATTAAAAATATTCAGGTGTTTTAACTTGCGTGGTAAGGCCATGGGTCCCCCTTATGCGCTTACGCGGGTGGTGAAATCCACCAGGTAACGGTCAGTGATGCGCTGGCGCAGCATCAGGTTTTCCAGTGGAGGCACTGGCGTATAGTCGTAGTCGATCCAGAGTTTCCCGGCTTTCAGCGTGTCTTTGTCATTCACACTGTCATCAATCCAGCAATCACCGCCAATGAGGTAGCCCTGATTTACCAGGCTGCGCATTTTGGCGCGGATACCTTCGATAATGTCGCGAGCCAGCGAAGGGTTAAGCGGCATGTCCACCGCCCACATATGCGCCTCCGCCATGGTGTCTGCCAGCACCTGCGCGGTACGGGTGTAGTTTTCAAACTGGAATAACGGGTCATCGCTCAGGCAGCGGGAACCCCAGAAGCGGAAACCATCCTTGCGGATCAAGGTGGTGACGTCGTTCTGGTTCAGCAGTCCGGCATCGGTTGCCGGGTCCTGCAGATCCCAGAACACATCCGCAGACAAGCCGGTTACGCCGTTGACGCCCACGTTAGAAAGGGTTTTGTGCCAGCCGGTCTGCTCGTCGATTTTTGCACGCAGACCCAGCGCGCGGGCAGTGGCGTAAGCAGTCGCATCCGCCTGCAGCACCGTGTCAAAGTTGATGAAATCAGGCCAGATCAGCATCCCTTCTCGCTGACTGAAATTTTCGCGGTAGGCAATCGCTTCTTCCACGGTTTTACAACCGTAGGCAGACAGGTACGCAAAGCCGCGCAGGCTCTGCGCCACGCTTAACAGTTCAGTGGAAACAGCCTGCGTGTCATGGCCCGGCACACCAAGAATGCGCGGCTTTAAACCCAGCTGCGACTGCGCCGAAAGCAGCGCTTTGATGCCCGTTTTCTTACCGTCAGCGGTTACGCCGCCGATAATATTGGAGGTGGTTTCCGCTTCGGTTTCGCCCTGGGCAACACGCACCACAACGGTGACGGGTTTTGCCTGGTCTGCGATGGCATCCAGTGAGCGGGCCAGCGTGCCGGACTCGCCCGCTTTACCGCTGGCGGTCAGTACATCGGTAAGCAGAACCGGCTTATTGAGCGGGAACACTGAGGCATCGGCATCATCGCCGGTGCATACCATGCCCACAATCGCCGTGCTCACCGTCGTGATAGAGCGGGTGCCGTCGTTAACTTCAACAACACGCACGCCATGGTGATAGTCTTGCGCCATGAATGAATCTCCTGTTTAGGGGTTCACCCATGGTAGGGAAATCATGCACCGCAAGCCGTTGATGGCCGTTGTACCGTCAATGGCACAACCGCAGACAGAAAAAAGCCCCTTATCGGGGCAGACTGATACCGGGATTTATCAGGCAACGCGGCTCCAGCACATCAGCAGTGTGTGGGCTTCAACCACGCTGAATGATTTCCCTTCACCGAGGTTATCGGTTTTGCCGGTGGTCGTGTGTTTGTGGGCTGGCAAGTCCACAATATGGCTATGATCGGCCACCTCATCCGTATAATTTCTGGTGCGGCGGCTGTCGTTATCCGAACCGACTATGTAATTATCATCCCAGGCCTCGCCAGGGGCGAGCATTCCGCCTTTGTGTTTATGCCGTCCCGCCTCCCTGGTGGTCAGCTCCTGCCCGGGGAGTTCACTGGTTTCGCCACTGACGTTAACCTGCACAGCGGGCAGGTTAGCCTGCTGGAGTGTGACAGTATCGCTGCCGCCTGTCTGCCCGACGTCCGAACCGTCAGCCCTGCCGACGCGGATCGTTTTGTTTTCGCCGGTGTACACCCATTGCGACCACGGCCAGCGCTCATTGGGATTGAGGTTCTGGTTAAAAAAGCGGGTGGTGCCAACCGGATTATCATCTTCCCAGAAATCTCGCTTTGCCGCCGTTATAGCATCAGCAATCACCTGCTGAATATTCTTGTCTAAGTTACCTACAATTTCGTCGGCGTAATCCTTTGCCTCACCCTTAGCCTTATCAACCTCAGTTATCGTTGCCAGAATGATCGCCGGGTCAGTAATTAGTTGCACATCGGCAATATTGTTGACGGTGATGTAAATATTCACCGTGCTCATACGCCCTGCCCCTTGTTCCAGCAATGGCTTATAGGATGGAGGTAAACTTGCTACGGCCAGACAGATCCCTCTGTCATCAAATAACGCCGCTTCACGCAGCCACCATCCGCCAACCTGGGGCATCATCAGCATTTCTGCCCGGATGACATTTCTGTCCAGATCAGCAATAACCAGCCTGTTTAACGGAGCGCGGTAAACTTCATTAACTAGTCCCTGCATTCCGTCAGGATTAATATTATTACCGCCACCATCTCCAACAGCCATTTCAGTAATAGAGATTGGTTCATTATTCATGACTGCGCGAGTCATGGCATTAACTCCCGCCGCGGTCAGTTTTGTATAAAAGGCTGTGCTCATCTCTTATCCTTTTCTGTCTGGCGCCTCGGCTATTCTTGAGCTAAAACGTGATAGCTCAGGGTATATCCATCACTAGCCGATAATGCGGCCTGGCTGTTTTTATCCTCATTTATCCATCCGCTGATAATGTCATCCCGTTCGTACTGGTTCAGATTTACCCAGTTTTCAGATACACGCGAAAAAGTGACCATGCTGCCATTAACTGTTTCAATGCGTACTTCTACGGTTGTCATACTGCCTGCCCTCTTAAAGCCATGATGTTTTTACCCAGCGCGACAGCCGTCAGAGTGTCGCCTGCGGTAAATTCTTTTTCCCATGCACCAAAGAAAGCCAGATCACCTTTCATCATTGATGAACCGGCAGCACTGGCACCCAGCATTAGCTTGTTTCCCGCCACGTTTAACAGATAACCCGCAGGGCTTGCAGCAATTGCAGTCCCATCTGACAACGTTAATTTGTGATTGCGGTTAGGAGAAATGACACCGCATGCCACATACCATTGCCCCGCAACAATCGTCTTACCTTCCTGAAAATAGATACCCTGACTACCGTCAGGCCAGCCGACACGAAGCTCAAGCCGCTGACCGGCAGGGTTAAACGTAATGGCGTAACCATGGCCTGTACCTGGTGTCAGATCCCTGCAGTCAAGCACGTACTGAAATACATCAACTGCGCTTAACCGAAATGCAGTAAGAAAAGACAGTCCGGACAGTCCGGACTTTGCAAACGTAGTCTGGCTACCGGCGGAACCAGGAAATTCAAGTCCATACCCTTTCAGGATCTGCACACCTTGCTGCACGCTGAAACCATGTCGTGAGTTATCTACAGGAGTCAGTAAATCAAAAGCCACGATCGGGTTTGCAATTGCTGCCAGTGGTGACTTTACTGGTTCAAAATATTGCTTTTCCCAGTTAGTAATAACACCGTCCGAGTTAAGTAAAATACGCGTTCCGTTTCCCATTTATTATTCCTCAATAAAAGCTTTTGCAGGAAGGTTTGGTGCTTTAGCACTTTCTCCGATCATTTCGTTTCCTGAACCACGTAACGTACCTGGATAGGTTGCACCACTGGCCGGGTTCAGCCATGAACAGCCCGTCACCAGCGTTTTATCTGCTGCGAAATAGGTCACACCCGCCGCATCAGGTATCAGCTCAATATCAGCACCAGTGACCCGGCAGCGGTTGCTATTGCCGTTGGTGTAGACCCGCGCCAGCTTGCCGCCATGAATATCGACAACAGCTTTTGCGCCAGGAGCATGGATAATTGCCGGGATACAATTTTCCAGGATAATCCGCGGTATCCAGCTGTAATCACTGTTCAGGTAATCAGCGGTCCAGGTTGCCGCGTTTCCCGGAATATCGACGGTCTGGGCTGCAGCCAGCTCGATAGACGGATTGTTGATAACGCTGTGCAGGTTGCGCAGCGTTATGCGGGCGTTCGTCCCGTCGCTGCCCTTTTTGTTGCGTGAGCCCACAGTGTTCTGATAGAGGTCGGCAGGCAATTTGATGCCGCACATCACCGCGTTCTGCGTGGGCTGAACGTTAATAGCTGTCATTCCGTCAACGGTGATATTGTCGGGTAGCAGCGTTTTACGTCCGGTTACCGAGTAGTCGGTAAACTGAGAACGTAAGGCCGTAACAGCGCAGAACTCAAAATTGTCATTCGGTCTTCCGGTCTGGATGCCGGCAAGGTCAAACACGACATTGCGAATTCTGATAACGGGGGGTAATTTGCTGTCAATCCCCTGATCAAGAGAGTTGGCTGTATCGATAATTCTGACAAGGTCAAATGACCGGGTCGTGTTGTACCATGCGGGTAGCCCTCTGTCCCACATCACCGTGACACCATCAATATTGAGAATGCCATCACAGTCACTGGCATAGTCCTGCCTCATGCCGATGGCGTAGTTAAGGAAATACTCCACTGCATCGCCACTGGTACGGGTGATATACAGCCGAAGTTTCTCTATCGACCACTCATTACCTCCCTGCAGGTTGATTTGCCTGCCTTTCACAGTCAGATCTTTGAAGAAAACATCGTACCCGAAGCTGTGGAAATCAACGCGGTTAAACGTATTTCTGTTGCCGTATAAACCCTTTATTCCGTGATGCCCCTGTAACCCCCAGCCATGCAGTCCGTAATAGTTATCGATATGCACGTTACAGGTATCACGAATGCAAATGACATATGAACCGTTCTCGGCCGGGTGACAAGTGGTTTCTCCGTATTCGCAAAATACGTCAAAAACCTCTCGCGCAGAAATAACCACGCGGCTTTCGAGGCTTGTTGCGTTAGTCTGCCATGACGTATGCACCAGATTTTTAATGCGCACCATCGGCCTGGAGACTTCGATATTCAGGAATCGACGACTGTCGCCCAGTTCAATAAAATGCGGGCATTTAAATTCCAGAAAATCATCTTCTTTCTGTATAATGGCGGCATATCCAATCGTCCCGTCTGGAATGTCTTTCACAATCCTCTCGGTCAATGCGCCATTTTTTCCAATACGTGAAAACTCTCGGTATAACACGCGGTCACGCGGCTTATTCCTTTCTCCATTGCGGTAAATTTCCACTTCATGCGACAGCGCATAGAACATCCCACCGTAATACGCGTACAGTTTCGGATAAGGCAGGTACTGAGAGCCTTTTTTCAGATACTTTGAATACGTTGCGTTAAATGTCGCTAACTCTTCAGCTGTCAGTTCAATACGCGGTTTACCTTTTATGTTGAACATGCGCATCGGTTCAGGTGCTGAAGGGTCAAGCAGTCGTAAAGGTCCCCAGCGTATCTCGTTCACACCGGAATTTGCAGAGGTAAGAATTATCGCCCCTGACAGGTCGGTATTTGTTCGTACTTCTGCTTCATGATCAACCAACATCAGGAATGCACCGTCATTCTGACGTACGGGGATTTTCATGATGTTCGCAAAGCGGTGAGCCGCCTGGATAGCTTTATCTGCTGCCTCCACTCCTGCGAGGTATGCTATTGCTGATGACCTGTTCCCCATTGCCAGTGCAACCTGTACGGACAACAGAGTCGCTGCGGGTATTCGCGGCGCAAGAAACATATCATAGGAAACAAAATCAGCCTGTCGATACCATCGACGCCCCAGCACATCGACCAGTATCCCTCCGGGGATCTCCTCCGATGTGGTGTCATCCGGATTAACAACAAAACGACCGCCAGCGCGTTTCCCAACTACGTCACGCACTGTCGCTGTACCTGAATACATTCGAATTGAATCATAGTCAGGAGCTGTATCACCTGGTTCAATAGAACCGCCACCGCTCCCCCCCTCACCAAAACCGATCATTGTGCCGTCATCTTTTTGACCACACATCACTAACCCGTTGCGGTAGTAAATAACAAATCTCCAACCTTCTGGAGGATTATTATCAATTATGCTGCCACCAAACTCTAACCCGGAATCTGAGGAGTATAGCTTTTCAAATTCATCAGCGTATAAGCGTCCATTTTTATAGCCCAACGGAGAAAGCCCATTATCGAAAACGACAGAAAATGGGTTATCTCCCTGATCACTAATCAGGTTGCTCAATATTTTGACTAACTCTGTGCCAGGCTGCCATGCAACCGGAACAGCATCACCATCATCATTCCGATAATAGATAAAAGAGTTTTCGCTATCGATCCCCTGAGCAACACGAAATAGCTGGCCGTCATGGGTTTCAGCGATTCCAGCTAACTTTCCTTCCGGATCATTTTCAGTTTTATAAAATGTGAATTCGCGGTAATCCGGAATAGATTCAACAACGTTTTTTAGATACCGGGTACGTTCTGCCAGCGTCTTCGCCTGCATATTCGCTATACCACCGACACCACCTTCTACTTTATCACCACGCGCGATCTGATAGACCTCATCTTCCCAGCGCGGCAATTCTTTTATGCTCGCCATATCATTCCTCATACTGATAATTGCCGTCATGGAAAATCAGGCCATCGTAAAAAATATCGTTGCCCGGCTTATATTGCTGCGGATAAACACTTACTTCGTCGCCAATAATTGCGGCAGCACCAAGATGCGCAATACCGCGAGAGGTAGTAGACAATGTCATCTGAGAGATGTGTCTGCTCGCCGGTTTGGCATCACCTATAATCCTCTCAAGCTCATAAATCATCGGCTCAGTGATGCCGATTTCATTCAGATCGATCTCAAGCCGAAACGTCCCGGCGGGGTCGGCCACCTCCCACCATTCCTCAATGGTCATCGAATACCCCAGCCCCTCGATCACCCGCTTAACTGCCGCCACCGTTCCTTTTCGCTGATGGATCCAGAACGCATCACTTACTGCCTGCCGCTTAGCGGTTTCTGTCCAGGTTTCCTCCCATCGATCAACGGAGAAAGCCCAGGCCAGGTACGGCAGAAACTTTGCCGGGCATTTCCACGGGTTCCACAGGTCACGCAGCGGCACGTTTAAATCACTGATACCTGAACAGGCTTGCGCCAGCCTGCGCTCCAGCGCAGACGACCCCGGCGGCAACAGGCTGCTAGTCATCAGAGCCACCAATTTCTGCTTTAAAATCGGTGCAATATGACGCCTGCGTTTTATCTAGCACCATGTCCGTCAGTGGCTTTATCAGTTCGACGCGCTGGACACCCTGAACATGCAGCGCGGCATAGATCGCGGACAACCGCACATCACGCCCCAGGCGACGCTGCTCGTTGATGTATGCCGTGCCCTGCGCTTTCGCTGCCGCCAGGATGGGTTCCTTAGCCGGGCCGGGGTAGACATAAAGAACCGCATCAATTTCATAGGGGACAATCTCAGCAGATCGGACGCTCACCCGATCCGCCACTGGCCGCACAGCCTCATCATTCAGGGCCTCACCGACGACCTGCAGTAAGTCTTCAGGCGCAGTACCATCGCCGTCGCGGGCCAGAATAGTCACCACGACTTCTGCCGGTGACGGGCTGAACGCTGACGCATCCGCCACCCGACCATCCGAGCTAAGCGCGTGATATTCATAGGCTCCGACTGGTCCGGCAACGCTCATCCCCTCAAATGCAGCAGGAATGCGCTGGCGATAATCCGCGTCAGATTCCATTACCGCCTCCGTGGGTGGTGTTGTGGTGTCATCTGCAGCTGTAATCACCCGGCGCTGTACGTTGTTATTTGCGCCTAAATTGTCCAGGTCATCCCCGCCGGAATAGGCCACCATCACGGCTCTCGCTGCCTCGTTAATCCTCTGGCGCAGCAGCAACTCCCGGTACACATTTTCCTGCAGCATTTTCACCACCGGCTCAGACTCAAGCGTTAAGGTGCGGGCCACGGCCTCCTGTTCTTCTGCCGGAAATAACGCGACAAATTCAGCCTTGCGCTCAGTCAGCAGGGTTTCAAAATCCGGCACATCCACAATTTGCGGCGGCGGCAGCTGGGAAAGGTCAATAACGGCCATTGCCTGCTCCTGTCGATACGGAAAGGGACACGGGCACGCCGTCATTACGCTGGCCTGCCAGCTCAATAACCATTGCGCCATCCATGTTGCTGCTGTTAACCGTGATGGTGTCCAGTTGCAGCCGCGGCTCCCAGCGCCGCAGCGCCACATACACCGCAGCCATGATTTGCAGGCGCAGCGCCGGGTTTTGCGGCTGGTCAATGAGCGCTGAAAGCAGGGAACCATACTCCCGGCGCGCAAGCCGGCTCCCTTGCGGGGTCAGCAAAATGTCACGCACCGACTGACGCAGGTGGTCAGATTCCGTAATAGCTCTGCCGGTATCGCGGCTCATCCCGATATAGAGCGTCAAAATGGGTCTCCTGTCGTTCCGCCACTGTCGCCAGGGTGTTTATGCTTATCAGCAACGACGCCGTTTGACGTCATCGCGCCGCCGCCGTGGGTCACATCGCCATTCAGGATCACATTGCTGTTAATACGGGTGGTGTCAGCCTCGATCACAAACTCACCGGTTTTGCAGGAGACAACCTGCGAAGACTCAATCAGCACGCTTTTCACGCCGCGAATAATCCAGCGCCCGGTGGCGGGGTCGTATTCGAACCAGCCGCCATCCTCGTATGCGGTCACGTCCGCACTTTCAGAGTCTGACGGCGGCGGGCAGGCGTTGGAGTAGATGGCCGGAAGCGCAAAGGCTGTCTCCAGATTGCCGCCCAGGCTGAACAGCACCACCTGCTCCCCTGGAGACGGGCACCACCAGGTGCGGGATTTACCTGCACGGTAGGTCAGCCAGTTAATCCAGTTGGTTTCGAGGTCGCCCGTTTTCACCCGGCACAGCCAGCTGTCCCGGTCCACTTCGGTCACAATGCCGGTGCGGATCAGATTAGTGATAAGGCGCATGATTTCGGTTAGTTGAGTATTCATCCAATCAGGATGACTGTTTGTCGACTTTTTAGATAGTTCAGGTAGATTGTATGAACAACAGTACAATACTTCTGGTACAGCAAGAGAGAAAGATATGGACGAAGAACAAAAAATTTATTTAGAAACTTTAAAAGAGTTAAACACAAGAAGTATTAGCACAAGAAGAATAACAATCACTTTTATATACATTCTTTTGTTGGCCACTGCCCTAGTATTAACCGGAATCTTCGCAATCAAATCAAAAAACAACAACCCAATAACAAATTTCATATCAAGCATGATTGATGGAAATAATGAACTATATCAAGCAACCACTATTCTAAATAACTACACAAAAGCCTTAGAGGCCTTTTTCAATACAAAAACACAAAACCTACATGACAAAAATAATAGCGTTAGCGATGCCAACACCGCTAGGGAAAGTGCGAATAAGCAGGTCATTTCTTCCCAAGCTGACTCGTTGATTAAAATTTCGCGGATCTGGGCCGATTTTTTTCCCGCAAACACATCGAATCAGCCTATTTAGGCTATTTTTTCCACCATTTCTGGCGTTATTTCCGGTTTTTACTGAGATCTCTCCCACTGACGTATCATTTGGTCCACCCGAAACAGGTTGGCCAGGGTGAATAACATCGCCAGTTGGTTATCGTTTTTCAGCAGCCCCTTGTATCTGGCTTTCACGAAGCCGAACTGCCGCTTGATGATGCGAAACGGGTGCTCCACCCTGGCACGGATGCTGGCTTTCATGTATTCGATGTTGATGGCCGTTTTGTTCTTGCGCGGATGCTGCTTCAAGGTTTTTACCTTGCCGGGACGCTCGGCGATCAGCCAGTCCACATCCACCTCGGCCAGCTCCTCGCGCTGTGGCGCTCCTTGGTAGCCGGCATCGGCTGAGACAAATTGCTCCTCTCCATGCAGCAGATTACCCAGCTGATTGAGGTCATGCTCGTTGGCCGCGGTGGTGACCAGGCTGTGGGTCAGGCCACTCTTGGCATCGACACCAATGTGGGCCTTCATGCCAAAGTGCCACTGATTGCCTTTCTTGGTCTGATGCATCTCCGGATCGCGTTGCTGCTCTTTGTTCTTGGTAGAGCTGGGTGCCTCAATGATGGTGGCATCCACCAAAGTGCCTTGGGTCATCATGACGCCTGCTTCGGCCAGCCAGCGATTGATGGTCTTGAACAATTGACGGGCCAGTTGATGCTGCTCGAGCAGGTGGCGGAAATTCATGATGGTGGTGCGATCCGGCAGGGCGCTATCCAGGGATAATCGGGCAAACAGGCGCATGGAGGCGATTTCGTACAGGGCATCTTCCATGGCACCGTCGCTCAGGTTGTACCAATGCTGCATGCAGTGAATACGCAGCATGGTCTCCAGCGGATAGGGCCGTCGGCCATTGCCCGCCTTGGGATAAAACGGCTCGATGACAGCGGTCATATTCTGCCATGGCAGAATCTGCTCCATGCGGGAGAGGAAAATCTCTTTTCGGGTCTGACGGCGCTTAGTGCTGAATTCACTATCGGCGAAGGTGAGTTGATGGCTCATGATGTCCCTCTGGGATGCGCTCCGGATGAATATGATGATCTCATATCAGGAACTTGTTCGCACCTTCCCTAGAAATGATAGATTCAAGTTACAACCTGATGATTTAATTTACCTCAAAAAAGACAAGTCAGAAAAAATAGCCGATTCAATAGCCTCTATATTAATTAGCTTTTCCGTTCTTTTATTTATAGGATATGTAACACGCATATTTGTTATTTTTACCAAATATTACATGCAACTTAGCAATGATTATGAGAACCAAAAGATAGCATATATGCTATCTCGGGGAGATATATCAAAATTCTCGTCTACTCTAGATGCCTTAAGGAATCACAATATCAGCTTTGATAAAACCCCGCATCCTCCACAAGAAAAATTAATTGCAGGGCTAACAGAGGCTATAGCAGCACAAACAAAAAGTAAATTTAAAAATGAAAATTAATTAAACAACCATCTATATAAACTATTGTGAATTAACTCAATGACATGATGATTAGCTCCTAGTAATCGTCGATGCGGATAAGTAATCACAGGGCCTTTACGGCTGACCCGATCACGCAAGCCATAGTGATGCACACGGGCTATGCGCTGCACACGGCTCTCAAACTCGACGCTTGCCGAGTCCTGGCTGGCGACGGCTTTCAGGTATTTTGTTGTGCGGAGTTTTGCAAACATCTGCCGACGGATGCGGCCCTGTTTCGTTCTGGCCGTCACGCGACGCGGCTCGTAAGCCGTCCCGTCCGGGTTGCGCTGCATCCTGATATTTTTCTGCTGGTTGAGGCGCAGCTGCTGCGCCAGCTCCCGCATCATGCGCTTACGTGCGGCAGGCTCCAGACCCGCCAAGAGCGCATCTAACCAGGCGTCAACTTCCTGCAGATCAGCCACGGCTCACCGCCCACATTTCGTCCGGTTCGTCCGGTTCCGGCACTGCTTCGACGCTGGACACGTCACCGTCAGCGCTGACTATCACACGCTCTGTCAGTTGCAGGTTCAGGCTGATATCACAGATATCATTGCGCAAAATATCGACTTCAAAGGAAAGCAACTTTTCCCGCAGCTCCGGGTTATGAATGGCATCCGGCTGATTCTCCATGAGCCAGGCCACCACCGGCGCCATCAATAACCCCTGATCGCCGCTGAAATCCACAATCACCACATTCAGGGTGTAACGATATTCCCATGAAAGTGACGCTGCCCCGGTTGCCACCACCGATCCGTTATCAACGAACAAATGCAGCTTATCCGGGTTATCACGGACATATGGCACCGCGTTATTCAGGGCGCGGCGTAAGGATTGAGGCTTGTTCACTGTTTCGCTCCTGACAGGAAATTATCGTGTCCACTTTATCGGCGCAGACCGCCCAGGCCGCCTCCGCTTCATCCAGCGCGGTCAGCAGATCGCCGTTAGTGCGTGCCACCGACTTTTCCAGGCGGCACTGCGTCACTCTGGGACAACCATTCACGGTAAGCAGCACCTCCGGCGAGGGCTGGACGTTCGCGCATCCTGATAACGTCAGCAGGCAGAAGAGTGTCAGCCCAGCGGCGTAAATCCTCATTTTCACGTTTTAACTCCTCAATTCTGCGCTGACGGCTTCGCAGCAGCGCGTTTGTACTTTCTGCCACCGCGTAAAGCCTTGCCTGTTCCCGGTTATTGGTTTCGGACAAGATGGACAGGGCGATCAGCTGGCTGTTCGTCTTTGCCAGTTTTTCGCCTGTCGTTTTCAGATCCCGCCCTTGCCGCTCGATGGTCTGGCTGGCCTCCTTCATCCGCCATGACTGCCAGCCAAGCGCCAGCACTACCAGCGCCAGAATTACCGCCAGCGCCTTCGTCATACCGTCACCGGCTCCGCATCAATAATCTGCGCACGCAGAACCTTAAGCGCGGCCAGCGTCAGCAGATAAAATACCAGGGTGACAACGTGGCCCGTAAAGGGGAGAAAAATCACAAGTAGTGAACACCTGGCCCATCGGATCACCTGGTTTCCTGGCGTGCTGAAAAAGCGCGTCAGCGCCTGCTTTGCCTCCCGCCGATGAGTGCCGCCCGCATACCATCCAGCCAGGCATAGTAGCACCGCTCCCCAGCTCAGCAGGCAGGCTATCCAGGTCAAGGCTGTAACCAGTGCCGGAACAATATTGTTTGGAACAAAGAGACTAAAAATCATCAGAGCCGTGTACAGCACCGAAAATAACCCACCGATCAGTTTCTTTTTCATTTCGTTACGCTCCTTTTAAGCACCAGGACAGCTCCCGCGCGCGGCGGTTGTCCAGTCCCGGATTAAATACGCCTTTGACGTATACCCAGCGTGGCAACTGATAGCAGGCCTCGCGCCAGCGCTTCTGATTGATAAACTTCACCATGGTTGAACCGCAGGCATTGCCGGTTCCCACGTTGAAGGCCAGCGATACCAGCGCGTCATAGACGTTCTGCGGTACGCTCACCAGGACACAGCGATCCAGCGCCTTCTCCACCCTTAAAACGTTGGTGATGAAACTCCCGGCGGCCTGCCGTTCCGTGATGGTCTTCCCCGGCACCACGCCGGACGTATTGCCAATGCCATCGGTCCACACCCCCGCATCACACTGATACGGCTGCAGGCGGCAGCCCTCGTAATCGGCTATCAGCTTCAACCCTTCCATTGAGGTATGAAGTTGCTGAAAGCCCGGCAGGGTGGCGGCAATCGCCAGCACCGCCCCTACCAGGCAGCGTTTAACGGTTGAAGGATTCATATTCCCCCCGTGTAATTTTTCCGCCGCGCAGCAGCTGGTAGGTTTTGTGTTTGTAGTACCAGTTGATGGCCAGCATCAGCACGCCAATCAACACACCGCCCACTGTCGACACATCCTTAAGCGATAAATCTCCCATCCATGCCAGCAGTACAGCGATGCAGTACGTGATGAAGGCGCTGATCCGTTCAAGCGTCATATTTCAGTCCCATAACTGGACGGTCTGCACCGTGGAGGTGGTGGCAATATCCGGCAGATCCACCTGCAGCCCGTGTGGTAAGAACGGGCCGTGCTCAGCCAGCCCCGGATTTGCCTGCAGTACCTGCTCCGTGACGCCCTGCGTGCGTCCGTAATGACGCCAGCAAAGCGCGTCCACCGTGTCACCCTGGTACGCACGCACTTTCATCAGATCAGCTCCACTGTGCAGTGCGGCGCATCCTGCACCCGGCTGACGGCCCAGCGGGCGTCACGCCACAAATCACCGCTGGCTTCTGCCAGTTCTTCGCCGCGCTTCACACCGGATGCCGTGGCGTCATAGTCCTGGTATCGTTCGTTGAGCATGGCGCGTGCCCAGCAGTAAACCGCGTTGAAATAGTGCTGAATGCGCTCACTTTTCCCGTCCAGCTGTTCTGCCGGAACCTCTGCCAGCGAGGCATACCCCAGCATCTGCTGGCGTCTGCGAAACTCATACAGCTCTGCGTTGACCTCCGAAATTGCCGACAGCGCAACCTGCTTTAAACGCGGCTGCGTCACCGTGCCGTCAGTGCGCATCACGCTGCGAAACTCCGACAGGTCCACATCAGGCCAGAACGGCGTATTTCTGATGATTTCCGCCTGTTCCGGTGCCTGTTCTGGCGCAACAAACTTCATGCTGCTTTCTCCTGAAATAGAGGGCGGTGGACGGGGTTTTGATGTGGCGGTGCCTTTCGCCACCCCGTGCCGCCCGTGCGCGGGGGCACGTTCTGTCAGCGGCTGTCATTGCGCAGTCTGCGCTCCAGCTGCTGTTTGTCTTTTTTCACGCCACAGCGGGGATCGAGCTGTAACGCATGGTTAAGATGATTAAGGGCGGAAGCCGGATTGCTTTCACTCAGGACAGCGCCAATCGCTTTATGCAGACGCGCCCGTGACTGGTCCGGCATATCCAGACCGTCTGTCAGCTCCAGCGTCTGCAGCAACAGATCGGCATCAAAGCCGGTGGCGGCAAGCATTGCGCTCTGGGCTGCATCTGCCATTTCCTCTGCCAGCACGGTCTGCACGTTGCGGTTACCCAGCGGCATCACCCAGCCATGACGCAGGGCATGACGCCCGATCTCCAGCGCCCCGGCATAATCTCCGGCATCAATGCGCCACAGCATCACGTACATCAGCACGTCATCCTGTTGAGCGCCTCCGGCAGCCAGGACGCCCTCCGCCCAGGCGGCATATTTCGGCAGCAGCTCCACCTTTATTTCCGCTTTTTTCACCGTGGACTGAACGCCCTTGAGACGGCGGCGGTCTTCCGCCAGTTGCAGCAGCATCAGGTCATAGCCCGACGCGTGGCGAACACTGCCGCCTTCACGGGCGGCCTGTTCAGCCTGAACGCGCAGGCGATGCTGCCGTGCGGGACTCAGGCTCATAGGTTACGCTCCGGCTTCTGCTGCGGCGGCGCTGAAATCGCCAATCTGGATGTTTTCCACCAGTGCGGCGCAGCGGTAGTCCTCAACCACATAGGCTTCGTTAACAGATTCAAAGTTTTCAATCCGGTCACGTTTCGGGTTGTCGATAACTGAACGGCGGCGGGTGTCTTCCTGCCAGTAGATGGACAGGTTATCCAGACGGGTGATCAGCAGCGCATTCGGCGGGAAGAACGGCGCACGCACGGCCTGCAGACCGCCCATGCGTTTCTGACTGATAATCATATCGGCTGCCAGTTTTTCACTGTTTTCCTGCTCTTTGTTGACCAGCGGGAAATACTTGTCAGACAGCAGTTCACGACCGCAAATCACCACCAGATCGTCATCGTCCTGGTAGACCACGTCGATAAGCTCATTAACGGCATCCATCACCACGGCGTCCAGGTTGGCATATTCGCCACCTTTACCGACTTTCACCGCACCCGGTGTGGTTTCACCGCCCGTGGTGGTGCTGCCCATGACGTGCTCCGGTGCATCCTCACGGATTTTCTGCAGCCAGCCTTTGTTCACATCCTGCAGCAGCGGGTTTTCGCTACGGTTGGAGGTTTTCGCACGCTTCACGCCGTTAAAGCCGATCATGATGCGGTCCAGTGCCTGACGTTTCACGATGGCGTTACGGATACGCACCTGGAAATCCTGAAACTTCGCCCACAGGTCCAGCTTCGCGTAGGTCAGCACCGTGTCAAAGTTGGTCTGTTCGCATTTGTATTCCACATCGACCATCAGCGTCGGATCGACAGGTTCACGCTCTTTCGCGGTGGTGTCAGTGGTTCCGGCAATGGTGCTGCCAACCCCCAGCCCCAGCAGCTGACCGGACTGCTCAGTCACTGGCGTGACGTTAATCAGCGTCAGGAAAGCGGCGGACTGCTGGATCTGGTCTTCCAGCGTCTGCTGTACAGACGGCTCCACGGTGAACTTGCTGGACAGTTCTTCAGCTGCCACACCGTTCAGACGCGCCAGCTGCTGCAGGTAAGCGTTAAAAGCAAAGCGGGTATTCTTCTTCATCGGGTTTTATGCTCCATCAGCAATTGGTCAGAGTGTCAGCGGGGGCGTTACCGCCTGTTGCACGCTGGCGGTAGTCCTGGCGGCAGTCCTCATGGCTCAGCTTGTCCACCAGTTCGTTAAAGGCGGCCTGTTGTGCCTGCAGGGCTGTCTCCAGCTCAGACAGGCGTTCTTCCTGCTCAGACAGGGATTTTTCGGTGCGTGCGCTCAGGTTTTGCTGCTCAGTGGCGACCAGCTCCACGGCCTTATGCACATCAGAGAACCGGGCATCGTCGGACTGCTCTTTTTTGGTGAACAGCGCCGTGACGCGGGCAAACAGGGACGGCTTGTCCTCCTGGATTTCTTCCAGTTCGATCACCGTTTCCTCTGCGGCGGTAAAGAGATTGGCGGGATTCTGCTTGCGGTTTGCCAGCGGGTTATGGGCTGCACTGGCGCTGAATGTCAGCATTTCCGTACCCAGACTGGCTGGATCATCAGTGGCAGCCAGGCCAACCAGGTAGGCTTTGCCCGTATCAGCGAACTTCGGGCTGACTTCCATAGAAGTGAATAATTTCTGGCCTTTTTTCACCAGCTCCACCAGGGACTCCGTTGGCTCAACGTCGGCATACAGCGCCATCTTGCCTGCCAGCGGACCTTCCGTGATTTCTTCAGCAAACAGCGCCGTTACCTTGCCGTAGCGGTTAAAGGTGCTGTCCGGCAGATAAGACTTGATGTGCTCAAGGTTAATCAGCGCGGTATACACTGCCGGGTTGTAGCTGGCTGCCATCTGTTCCAGCCATTCACGCTGGATTTCGCGTCCGTCGGTGGTGGCACCTTCCACCCCGATGCGAAAACGCTTTGCTTTCACTGTCATGAGCCGTGCTCCGTTAGAAAAAACTTACTGGAGCCTTATGGTTGCGGTGATGAGGGCAGTGAAACAATGCACGGTATTTGTACCGACAACCACACAAACCGCAGGCGGGGAAAGCCTTCATTCAAGGCTGTAGGTTTGTGCCATGAACACCACACTGACATCCGCAGATCTCGATCCCCGTCGGCAGGCCATGCTGCTGTACTTTCAGGGATATCGCGTAGCCCGCATTGCTGAAATGCTGGGCGAGAAAGTTGCAACCGTTCACAGCTGGAAGAAACGCGACAAGTGGGGTGACTATGGGCCGCTGGATCAGATGCAGCTCACCACCGCCGCACGCTACTGCCAGCTCATCATGAAGGAGCACAAAGAAGGGAAAGATTTCAAAGAGATTGACCTGCTGGCGCGCCAGTCGGAGCGCCACGCGCGGATCGGCAAGTTTAACAATGGCGGCAACGAAGCCGACTTAAACCCTAACGTCGCCAACCGCAACAAAGGCCCGCGTCGTCAGCCGGAAAAGAACGTTTTCACCGATGAACAGATTGAGAAGCTGGAAGAAATCTTCCATTCCTCCATGTTCAACTACCAGCGCCACTGGTGGGAAGCCGGAAAAACCAACCGCATCCGCAACCTGCTGAAGTCACGCCAGGTCGGCGCGACCTTTTACTTTGCCCGTGAAGCCCTGATTGACGCCCTGCTTACCGGACGTAACCAGATTTTCCTTTCCGCCAGTAAGGCACAGGCCCACGTCTTTAAACAGTACATCATCGACTTCGCCAAAGAAGTGGAAGTGGAGCTGAAAGGCGATCCGATGGTGCTTCCCAGCGGGGCTACGCTTTACTTCCTCGGCACCAATGCCCGCACGGCCCAGAGTTACCACGGCAACCTGTATCTGGATGAATATTTCTGGATACCGAAATTCCAGGAGCTGCGCAAAGTGGCTTCCGGTATGGCTATTCACAAAAAATGGCGACAAACCTATTTTTCCACACCATCCAGCCTGACACACAGTGCTTATCCGTTCTGGTCCGGTGCGCTGTTCAACCGTGGGCGCAACAAAGCCGATAAGGTGGACATCGACCTGTCCCACAGCAATCTGGCCCCCGGCCTGCTGTGCGCAGACGGGCAATACCGCCAGATAGTCACCGTGGAAGATGCTGTGCGCGGCGGATGTAACCTGTTCGATCTCGACCAGTTGCGCATGGAGTACAGCCCGGACGAATACCAGAACCTGCTGATGTGCGAGTTTGTGGACGATCTCGCGTCCGTGTTTCCGCTCAGCGAGCTGCAGGCGTGCATGGTGGACAGCTGGGAAGTCTGGACCGACTTTCATGCACTGGCCCTGCGCCCGTTTGGCTGGCGCGAAGTGTGGATCGGTTATGACCCGGCAAAAGGTACGCAAAACGGCGACAGCGCCGGGTGCGTGGTGGTGGCACCGCCAGCCGTGCCGGGCGGTAAGTTCCGCATTCTTGAGCGTCACCAGTGGCGCGGGATGGACTTCCGCGCCCAGGCTGACGCCATCAAAAAACTGACTGAACAGTACAACGTGACATACATCGGTATCGACTCAACCGGCGTCGGTCACGGGGTTTACGAGAACGTGAAAGCGTTTTTTCCTGCCGTCCGGGAGTTTGTCTACAACCCCAACGTTAAAAACGCTCTGGTACTCAAGGCCTACGACATTATCAGCCACCGCCGTCTGGAGTTTGACGCCGGGCACACCGACATTGCGCAGTCATTCATGGCAATCCGTCGCGCCACCACCGCCAGTGGCAACCGCCCGACGTATGAAGCCAGCCGCAGCGAAGAAACCAGCCACGCCGATCTGGCGTGGGCAACAATGCACGCACTGTTTAACGAACCACTGCAGGGCGAGTCCGCCAATACCAGTAATATTGTGGAGATTTTTTGATGGGAAAGAGTAAGAAGAACCGCGCTGCGTCGCAGAACCAGACCCAGCATAAAAGCCAGACTTCAGCCGAAGCATTCAGCTTCGGCGATCCCATTCCAGTTCTGGATCGCCGCGAACTACTGGACTATGTGGAATGCGTACAGACAGATCGCTGGTATGAGCCGCCAGTGAGTTTTGACGGACTGGCGCGAACCTTCCGCGCCGCCGTGCATCACAGCTCACCGATTGCAGTAAAGTGCAATATTCTGACCAGCACCTATATCCCTCACCCGCTGCTCAGCCAGCAGGCTTTTTCACGTTTTGTGCAGGACTATCTGGTTTTTGGTAACGCCTACCTGGAGAAACGCACTAACCGCTTCGGTGAAGTTATCGCCCTTGAGCCTGCTCTGGCAAAATACACCCGACGCGGATTAGACATGGATACTTACTGGTTTGTGCAATATGGTATGACAACCCAGCCGTATCAGTTCACGAAAGGCAGCATTTTTCATCTGATGGAACCGGACATCAACCAGGAGATCTACGGCCTGCCCGGTTATCTTTCTGCCATCCCATCCGCTTTGCTCAACGAGTCCGCCACGCTGTTCCGCCGCAAGTATTACATCAACGGCAGCCATGCAGGCTTCATCATGTATATGACCGATGCCGCGCAGAATCAGGAGGATGTGAACAATCTCCGCAACGCGATGAAAAGTGCCAAAGGTCCTGGTAACTTCCGTAACCTGTTTATGTACTCGCCTAACGGTAAAAAAGACGGGCTTCAAATCATCCCGTTATCAGAAGTCGCGGCGAAGGATGAATTTCTGAATATCAAAAATGTCAGCCGCGACGACATGATGGCTGCGCACCGCGTGCCGCCGCAAATGATGGGGATTATGCCTAATAATGTTGGAGGGTTTGGGGATGTAGAGAAAGCCAGTTGCGTTTTTGTTCGTAACGAATTAATGCCGCTACAGAAACGGCTACAGGAACTAAATAGATGGTTGAAAGATGAAATTATTCGTTTTGCGACATACTCATTATGACGACAATATGTTCGCTGATCAGTAAAATATCAAGAAGGCCTCTTACAAGGCCTTCTTTTAGTTAGAATGCGGATTTGATTTTTTTCTCAAATGCCTCATATACAGGCTGGTTCATTTGGGCCGTTGCAGTAATAAGCTGTGAAAAATTTGATATACAATCTTTAACTTTTGTAGGACTTTTCAACCCTCCTTCAACCAGTGCAGGCAGCAACTGATTACTTAAAGCCAGACACACATCTACAATTGGCTCCCAAATACTTTCAGCCTGAGAAGGAGAGACCGTACTTCCAAACGAAACTCTAAATAAATTAGGAACGGGACGGCCCAAAAAGTTTTCCAAACATTCGGCAATAGCCGAGCACAATAAAGGTATTGAACCACGATGCCTGAGATATCCCAATTGAGCGCTATCATTTTTTGAAAGAGTATCTTTCTTTGCCAAAGCTATTTTCTTGTTCTCAATACACCGCATGAGAGAATACGCACAAACAATATGTGAAGCTTTTGTACTGTCATTAAAAATCTTAGAATAATGAGAGTCATTAGTCCAAATTGCAGATCGCTGATTATAAGCTATCGTCGGCTCTCCATGGAAACTCATCAAAGCTTGACCAACAGTATAAGAAGGCAGTAGATTAGTTTTTCGACGAATGACACTTTCAGCACCTCCTCGTCTTCCTCCATCATATTCAGCATCAGGAATAGAAGCAAATTCATTTTTAAGTCGTTTTTGAATTTTGTCTGTGCTTCTGAAATCAGATGCTTCAACTTTATTCTGACTGTTATTATACTGAATTATATTCTGAATTAGATCAGCATCCGCATCTTTGACTTTTATAAATCTAGCTTGGACTTTAACTGATTCTGGAGGTAATCGTGGCAGCGTTCCTAAAGCACCTGTTGTCTGTGCTCCATTAACTATTGACATCCCTCTGATTTCAAGATTCTTTGATGCTTCATTGAATTTATATTCATGAACCAAAACAGTTACGCCATTATTGTATGCCCAAAATTCTGATGCTGAATTTTCCGCACTGTTACGGATACCATTATTGATATTTGAATCAGATGACCTTGATCCAAGGTAGTCTCTAACATTTGCTGAAAATATTTTTAATTTATGCTTTTTGTACGCTCTAGCTAAATCTCTTCCCTGAATGGTAGTACAGAATGCATTCCAATTATCTCCTTTTATTTCATAGCCACCATCACTGACTTTAATATTGAAAATCTCATCAACCAGTATTGGTGATAGTGATTCACTATACCATTCCGTCAACTTTTCAGTGCCTACTTCCATTGCATGCACTTGTATTTTAGCATCTTCAAAATCATGTTTTAAAATAGTTGCTGCTGTCTGCTGAACCGTAATTAGCTCTTGAGCCACATTTGTTGAAGATGGTAAGTTATGAACATACCAAACGTACAGAGTTTTAATTTTCCCTTGTTTGATTGATGTCCGTATCTGTTGAGCAGAAGATTTTATTCTATCGGGTACATCATGCAAATCTCTTTGCAGAAGCCATGCTAAAGCAATATTAAGATCACTCGCTTTATTTGCTGGAGCTTCCTGTCTATCTTTGCTTGAGAAATAGCATTGAGCAAGTACAGCAAATTCTTCTTCTTCATTAATATACACAAGGTCACATTTCTTATCGTCATGTCCATCGGTAATGGACTCTGCTGCGACACTATCAATATCATCAATTCTGAAATGTAATGCTAACGCAAACAAAGCCAGTCCATTATCACCATACGATTTCAAATCTTCTCTTGCAGAATAGGCTTGGTTCCAGGTACTCATTATCACTCCTTAGTAATAAAGTTTTAGCGAAGGTTATCTCTAAGAAGGTACATTTTCAATTCCATTTATCCCTCCAGCGCGCGCTCGTATCCCCGCCACGCCTGCCCACTTTATGTAGTGGTTTTCATGCACCTGCATGATCTACGCAAAAGCCCGCTAGAACTGGCGGGCCTTAACACAAAAGATCCTCAAACGATCATGCGATCTCATGCAGCATAGACATGCGCGTTTATGCAGAATGTGCAAAATCGTAACATACTCAGTAAGCGTGAAACCTAGAACGTGACAGCCTTGTCAAAGCCAGAAATAATGGTATAAGAAATAGACGAGTTATCAGCCTTGTTCACTTTGAACTTGGCACCTTTGTAAGCGATAACATCACTTCCTTTAGAATCTACAGAAAAATCTGTTGTAAATGCTGCACGAGCCATATCGTTTGCAAATTCACGATAGGTGAACTTCATTACACCGCCTGCATTTCCATTGTATTCGATAGTCTTAACCAATGAGTTACTCACTCGACACAGCCCATCAGGAACACGTTTGATAGAAATTTCTGATGCAGTATAAGAAGTGCCATTTGGCGGTGATATCTCATTTTTTGCAGCATCGTAACTAACATAATCAACATAGTTACCGATTTGCCCATAGAGATTTTTTAACGCAACAGCTTGAGGGTTATGATAATTGCGATAAATTCCATTCCCCTCACTGCAATATGTACCAGCAGCGATAGAAGACAATGCACCATTAGCCGCACCAAGTTCTAATACGTCCGTTTTAAATCCAGTAGCAGATGTGATAATGGGATCGCCCATGTAGGCGGTAGCACTTTGCCCAATAGCAGGCTTCACCACTTCAATAGCAGTGATATTTCGGTTAGAAGCATGTGGTACGCAACCAGTTAGGATTACAGCAAGAGATATTGGTAACGCTACATTATTAATTTTCATTTTTAGCCTATTATTCTTTTCTTGACAAAAAACAAGGCGATATCTGATTGATCATCGCCTCTCACTCATATGTAACCCTTTTTGATTAGAAAAAACAAGCGTCTATTGACAAAATCAATGCAGCCAGCTGTCGTCTTCCCACACCTTCTGCATAATTTTCATCACTTGTTTTCTTTCTTCGTCCAGTTGCAGTCCGGTCAGTTCCACACCGTTAGAGCTACCTTTACGGATACGGATTACCGTTTTGGGATACAGGGGGCGCAGATTGCGGTAAAGCTCGGATTCAAGGGCGTCCAGGGTAGACTGGCTAATCTTCTGCTCTTTATCGATCATTATTTCAATGCGCATAAAAGTCACCTCAGCTGATGACATCCATTGAGCGGTTGTATTCGTGGGTTCTGATTTTTGCCATGAGTTCATCTGTCAGTTCAGAAACCCACTGCAAAGCCAGCCCCTTCTCTTCATCACTACACTCACTAGCCGCTACAAGCTTAAGAAAAAAATCAATGCGCTGGAGCTTCAAAGACTCCAAAAAATAGTCCTGCATCTTTCCTCCTATGACACCACAAGCAACACTGTATGTATAGCCGTCGCGGTAGGGATACCCGTTACCGGATACCCCCCGCACAGATCCCGGCGTGCGCGATTTACGCACCGGGCTCCTGCCTCGGGTGTCTGGCGGTGAACCGCTCCACAGGCCATGGATGAAGAACCCGAACCCTTGGTAGCCATGCGGCTGCCAGTTTGTTTGCTTTCGTCCAGGTCGTATCATCCTTCTGGCTCCTGCGCCTGAGCGCCCGGCGCCAGAGGTTTGTTACGTGTGTCCTGAACTTCTGCATGGTGGGGAAGTTGCCCGGTACCGAGTGATAGTTCAGGTATCCCTGAACCACTCTCCTGAGCCATTTTCCCTGTTCGGGGATTGAGTAATGCCAGCGCCTTCGCAGACCGTCTTTGATGGCTTTCAGAGTTGCCGTCATCCGATCCCGGCGGGTCTTTCGTATCAGCATGAACCTGCCGTTGCGATCTTTCCCGCTGATGTGCGTGAACCCGAGGAAGTTGAACGTTTCTGGTTTGCCTTTTCCCCTGATGGCACGGTTTTCGGCAGCGAAGCGGCCGAACTCCATCAGACGGGTTTTCTCCGGGTGAACCGTGAGTCCGAACTCCCTCAGTCTGCGCTGCATGGCTATACGGAAGCGCCGGGCATCGTATCGTTTGTCGAACCCGATGACGATGTCATCGGCGTATCTGACCATTACCACATTGCCTGTGGCATAGCGACGTCGCCACTGATGCGCCCACAGATCGAAGACGTAGTGGAGGTATATGTTTGCCAGCAGCGGTGAGATGACCGCACCCTGTGGGGTGCCTTCCTCCGTTGCTCGCCATTGACCCTCCTCCGACGTCCCGGCTGTGAGCCACTTACGTATGAGCCTGATTACCCTCCGGTCGCCGATCCGATGCTCTGTGAACCTGATCAGCCATTCGTGGCTCACCCTGTCGAAGAACTGACTGATGTCGGCATCCAGTACCCAGTTTACGTTAGTGCGTACCAGCCCTGTGGCCAGTGCGTCCAGTGCATCGTGCTGGCTTCGCCCGGGTCTGAACCCGTATGAGAACCCCATAAAGTCGTTTTCATAGACTGCGTTCAGGATTTTCACCAGCGCATACTGGACGATCTTGTCCTCCAGCGAGGCGATGCCGAGCGGGCGTTGTTTTCCATCCGCTTTTGGGATGTAGTGACGCCTGCCGGGCTGCGCCCTGTAGCTGCCCTGATGTAGCCTCCGGTGCAGATCTGTTATGTTGTTCTTCATGTTTCCGGCGTAGTCCATCCACCTGATGCCATCCACTCCGGCGGCCGCTTTCCTGCTCAGGGAGAGGAATGCGGCTTCCAGTGCTTCGACTGTCAGCAGGTGGAACAATGCTGTAAACCGTTCTTTCTTCCGCTGCTTCGCAGCTTCCCGCACGCGTGACAGCCTCTGTGACATGCTTTCCCGGCTCTGTGTCCGGCGCATGTGTGGCTGTTCCGCGTTCCCCTTGGCCCCGCTCCTTCGCTCCACTGACTCCGCTCCTTTCGGGTTGTTCGCCTGCTTCGCCGCTACTATGAGCGAGTCCGACTTCTCCTCTCCGTACATCACCGGCTATGACTCCTCGTCTTCCCGGTGCGGGCCATCTCCGACACTGGCAGATGGTCAGAGGGGAGATCTCCCGGTTCCCGCGTAGAGATCGTATTGACATGCCAGGGTCTCAGACCCCGCCGGGTCCATGTGGCACTCGCAGTATCGCACCCTATGATGTTGCCTTCCGTTAACAGTACAACGTCGGCACCCGGTAATTTAATATACATTTCGTGGCTCAATGGCTGGCCTGTCAACACCCCTGTCAACGCTTCGCCCCATACCTCGCGGTATGCAACGCATGACTCGGGGACCTTGTGGATTGCTGGTCCTTCAATGGTCGGGGACTTTCACCCCTTGATCTCTAACCGGTCTCCCGGCGCACACTGTTTATATTTACAGTATATAATAATATTACTGATGTAAAACGTTTTTTTACGTTCATCAGCCTGATATGCCTGGTATTATTAAGAGCACGAATTGTTAACCCGCGTAATTAATACAGGTTTCGCCACTTATCATCTTCCTGCAAACGCTGGTTCCGATAGAAGATACGCAGGCCTGCTCCTGATGGAATACTGCCGCCGCGAAGGAGTAAATCGACCTCTTTCTCGCTGCCATCAAATCCTCTGGACTTCAGTTCATAGACGAGCTGCTGTCGCTGATGGTCTGTAATTCGCTGTTTGTAGTCTTTACGCCGTTTCGGTTTCACCAGGCGTAACCTTGCAGCCAGTTCCCGGCGCTCTTTTTTGCTCATACTGTGCAGGTAATCGTGCAACTCCTTGTCATCCATGCGGGTAATGTCCGTCCTGGTATCCCCATCAGCTGATTTGTCTTTCCCTTGTTGGTTCAAATTTTCAGCAAGGGGACAGTTATTGCCACGAGTCCAAGGGGCGCAAGCGCCCTGGTCGGCTGCCGCCTCCTGAACGTCAACGGCCTTACGAACCATTTTCCACTTCACTGCATGAGTGCAGATCTTGCCCTCTGCAATGGGTGACCAGATGCCATAAATACGAATACCGTGATCGCCATAGGCGGTCGGCTCTTCGTTAATTTCATAAGCAGTTCTGATGAGGTGATATTTACGGGGAACCAGTACACCTCCCTGCTTCATGATATAGGTGGCAAAACAACCAGCATCAGCAGCAGCCAGAATGGCATCAAGGCGCGGGTTATCCAGTACCGGCACACCTGCTTTTTTGTCACCCTGCTGCCTTGCCGCCTGACCAGCCAGCAATCGCAGTTCACGGTAAGCCTGACGCCCCGGAATACCAAAGAAGCGGAATTGCTGAACACGATGCAAAGACGCCCAGGCATTCACGTATTCAGCGTTATCACGAAGAGATTTACCCGTTTCCTTGCTGATCTCGCCAGCCAGACCACGCCCGTCAATGTTCTTACTGATGTATTTCGCTATGTAGCTTGTCGGCGTTCCTTTGCGCGGGTTAATCAGCTCAGACTTAAAGCGCGGCCCCGTGTTATTGCCCAGCTCCTCGCGGTCTTCACGGATAGCAAACTTACGCAACAATGCAGTAATGGCGCGGCGGTCTTTTTTGCGCATGAAACACAACAGGTGCCAGTGAACTGTGCCGTCGTGATGCGGCTCAGCCACCCGCACGCCATACCAGCGCAACCCGGCTTTGTGCATCGCCTTACGAAATGCAGCAAACATATCGACCAGATAATCGCTGCTTTGTCTTACCGTCGCGTTTTTCCAGGTCGGATTGGGTCTGCCGTTATTGAGCGTGGAATGGAAACGTGACGGACAGGTAATGGTGTAGAAAACGGCGCAGTCACCGCGCATTTCCGCGATAAGCTCCAGACCTTTAACACAGGCCATCATCTCATTGCGGCGATGCGCCGGGTTGCTGCAGCTGGCGTTTACCACATCTTCCATGTCCAGCGTGTCGCCGTCTTCGTTCACCAGTTCATGAGAACGGAAAAACTCCAGCGACTTACGGCGCTGCTCACGTTTATGCATCACAGCTTCATAGCTGACATAGGGAGATGCTTTTTTGCTGACCAGGCAGACAGCACGCAACTGCTCTTCCCGCCATTCACAACGCATCTTCCACAATTTCCGATACCACCAGTCGGCGCACAGCATACGCGCCAGCGAGCCCGGAATGAGTTCATAGGGCACTGGTTTACGGCGGTTTCTTTTCCGACGGAGTTGCTCAAACGCAGGCGGGATGACATCCAAACGTAGGGTTTCCGCTGCCACCTTTTCCCATGTCTTGCGGATTTCTTCTGGCTTAACATCATCGGTGGCGTACAAATCACCACAAGCGGCATCAAGACACATGCTCATATGCGCAGCGACAAGGGTAGACAGGCGTTTCACCTGATCCTGACTCATTTCAGGCAGGATCAGCAGGCCGTCCAGCCCTTCATGGCTTGCCATAAAGCGAAAAGAAGTGGATAGCTGACTGTCGCGTACATGCTCCAGTCGTTCCAGACATGGCTTAATCGTCTCACGCAAATAGCGGGAATAAGCCTTTGGCCTGCCCAGGCTGCTGAAGTATTCAATACGTTGCATCAGCGGCTTGCTGATATGGGAAGGCTGGGCGTTGACGTCAGCCAGAATGACCATGTCTGGATTAAAACGCTGCTGCTCATGCGCCAGCTTTACCCGGCTAATGAGCTTATCCTGCTCCATTTCGCGCTGGACAGGATCACGGGATTCATTAAAGAAATAACGCTCCCAGACCTGCTCACTCAGTGCCTCGCGGCGCAGTTGTTCCTGCTCGTTATCGGCAGCATACAGAGTGATCAGGTTTGAAAGTGCAGACTCCGGCGCAACTTCCGCCGGGTCCAGATAAGGATTAATGGCCTTTTTCGGGCCGTTCCATGAAAATGATGCAGCGGCCTCGTTAAAGCCGCTAGAGTTGCTCATATCGTCATGACTCATACACGCACCTCGTACACAGCAGAACTATCTACGCCACGCGAAGGAGCAAATCCCACCCAGCAGCGCGCCCCGGAAACAGCAATGATTTCTGTTGCAGATTTACTCTCGCCAGCCGACACGCCGATGCTGCGTTTTGCCTTGATGTAGTGGTGAGTGAAATTGCGATACAGCGAACGAATCAGGGATGTGTCACTGTTAGAAACAATGACCGGATGACCTTCAGATGATCGATGTTCAAGAACGGATGCCAGGTGATACTGGTCATCCTTAGTGAAGCCATCAGTGTGATAGCCGGAAAACGTACCGTAATAAGGCGGATCGCAATACACCACATCCCCCGCCTTCAACATCGCCAGCGTTTCATCAAAGCTGGCGCAGATAAACGTTGCTCGCTGGGCTTTTTCTGCAAATTTGCGAATTTCTTTTTCAGGGAAATACGGATTTTTATAATTCCCATAGGGAATGTTGAAATGCCCGCTCTTGTTATAGCGACATAACCCACGGTAACCATGACGATTGAGATACAGGAAATATACCGCTTTCATGAAATCAGTAATTTCAGTGGAGTAATTAAACTCCTGCCTTATGTTGTAATAAGCCACCTCCCTGTTTGCTTCCTCAAATAAAGCTCTGGCACGAGATATAAACGCCTCGCAATCAGCAGCAACCTTTTTATAGAGGTTGATTAAATCAGGATTAATATCCGCAACAAGATAGCTGGGGTAATCCGTCTCTATCATCACAGCACAAGAACCCGCGAAAGGTTCAACCAGTCGCGGGCCAGCAGGAAGGTATTTTTTCAGTTCTGGCATAATGGCGGTTTTATTACCCGCCCATTTCAGGATGGTGCTCATACAGCACCTCCGTTGTAATGTTTGCCTTTCAGCTCTGCGATTTCCTGACAGGTAATGCAAAGCTGCACACCCGGAATGGCGCGACGTCGTGCTGGCGGAATTGGTGCTTCACACTCAATGCAAAGCACGCGGGATACGCCCGGCGTTTTGGCGCGGGCAGTACGGATATGACGCTGGCGTTCTTCTTCAACGCGCTGCTGTACGAGATCCATTGCATCAGCCATCAGTGGATCTCCTGCGCTTCGTTCTGGATTGCTTCAGCAGTCACACGCAGCAGTTCTGCCGCTTCGACGTGGTTTAGCTGGCGGGATGTGATATGACACGCCAGGCTATCAAGGCGAGCTGCCATTGCTTCAGCCCTTGCCCGGCGGTCTTCCAGACGAGCCTCTGTCAGTAAAATATTAAGCCCTGCATCATCCGGTCCGGTTTTAGTCGTGAGGGTTTCAATACTACGCATAATCAATTCTCCTGAATTTAGATAAAGGGATGCCCGGCGGGTTTACGCCATGAATTTCATTAGTTGGTTAATTCGGCATGGTTAGCCGTCTGGGAAATAAGCTCACCACTGCACGAAAATGATTCATTGCTTTAATCAGCTCCCGCTTTTCGTCAGTGGTCAGCTCATTAATGCTGATGCTATGACGTTCAGCTGGGATTTTTGCCATAAAGAATATGGCAGCCAGTGCCCGTTTATTTTGTTCATTATTGATATCCCGTGGATCACGCATATCTTTAATAAACCGCTCAAGCTCTGACTCAATATTCAGGCCAAATACTTTCGCCCTTAATTCCGCAATGTGATTAAGTCCGTTCAGGCGTTCACCGGGGCTTAATGGAACAGTCGCCGCAGCGCCTTCAATAGCCATTTGTTCCCCTGTTTTTTCGTAGATAGTTCTGCCAGCAATTCATCTTGTGAACGGCACGGATGCCAGCGTTTACCATCCTCACCCATGATCCAGCCGTGCCCGTAGTGCATTGCCGGACTTTGTTTTACCAGCAGCGATGCAAATGATGGTTCTTTCGTCAGCATAAGCACCTCACAGCAAACCGAATGAAGCACCGAGGCCAGTCACGGTATCAACTGCACTCGCCATCGCAGGATTAGCCTGTAAACGGGCCTGCAATGAAACAGCGGCCAGCGCCATCAGTCGTGTTACAGAGTTAATGCTGCTGATAGCATCACGACGACCTGCACTGGTTTTTACATCGCCAGATACCGCACCTGCTGCAACACGCCCGATCTCTGCGGTTGCACTCATGACGTAATGTGGCAGTTTCTCTTTTGCCACCTCATTAATCGGTACACATGGCAGACAATGAATCTGTGCCAGAAAACCATCTACCAGCGTTGAATCTTCAGTCAGATCGGTAAGCAGCCAGATTTCTGGTGCGGTTAATAAATGAGGTTGAGCTGGGTTCAGCTTGTTCCGCAGAATCTGCACATTCATGCCAGCACGTTCTGCCAGTTGCACCAGGTTGTGGCGCAATGCGAATGCACGACAGGCTTCATCAAAATGTGGATGTTTGGAAACTTGGTAATCAAACATGGTCGACACCCCTGATGCATCCCAAAATGGAACTAGTTGAATACAACATTGCAATCAGTAAGTGCATCAACGGTAAGAGCAGCAAGGTTGATCATCACCTTTTCTCTTTTCTTGTCTTTCCGAAGGCGATGCCGAGGGATGCGACCGTCAGCCAGCATATCGTTAATTGTGTCGATTGAAAGACCAGTAAGTTCGCTATAACGCTCAATTGTGACATGTGGCGTATTCAGGGTTATTGAAATGTTAGGGGTCATGATGCAACATCTCCTATTGGCTTGTGGTGAGTCAGTTTTAATCGTGGCTTCAACTTCACATTTCGGAGAATAGGATCACAAATCGGTTATGTCAACACACGAAATCACATTTCGCCATGTGGACGAAAAAAAGAAATCCTTAATCATGCAGAATCGCGGAGGGCAATCGGTTATAGCTCGGATACTGAAAGCCTATGGTTTTTCTTCCCGACAAGCATTCTGTAATCACCTAGGTATATCGCAAAGTACAATGGCGAACAGGTATGCCCGTGACACTTTCCCTGCTGATTGGGTCGTTATCTGTAGCATGGAGACTGGAGTGCCGGTCGAGTGGTTGGCATTTGGCACTGATACAGAGAAGGGAAGAATTACAAATAATGCAGAAAAAAGTCACAACAATTGTGACAGCAAGCATCAACATCTCAATAGAGAACAAGACATCCAAAATGAGAACTTTTTTACTATTAACCAAGGCGGAAAAGCAGCAATAGAGCGAATCGTTTTGGCTTATGGATTTAAGACAAGACAAGCTTTAGCTGATCATATTGGTGTATCAAAAAGTACATTAGCCAATCGTTACATGAGAGATACCTTTCCTGCTGACTGGATTATTCAATGCTCACTGGAAACTGGTGCTTCATTAACATGGCTAACCACTGGTAACGGGGCAATGTTTGAAAAGCCTCGAATCAATACTATCACTATCCCATATCATAAAATAATTGATGGATCTCTTGCTCAAGAAACCGTTTTGACTTTTGACTCTAAGTTGTTAGAAGGAACCTTTCTGCAACCTTTAGCAGTATTCATTGATGAGGAAATATATATTGTAGAATCAAAATTTAATGAAGTTACTGATGGCAAGTGGCTTGTGAATATTGAAGGGAAAATAAGCATCAAAGATTTGACTCGCATACCCGTTGGTATGGTTAAAGTTGTAGGCACTAACGCAAGTTTTGAATGCTTACTTACTGACATTATCGTTTTGGCAAAATGTAAAAGAGTTTTTACTAAAAATGTATAAAGAGAAACATCATGACTGAACCAACCAATAAAGATAGCGAAATAAAAAAACACCTATTAGACTTGCTTAATTCACAGTCTGAAAATATAGCAAAACACTTCTACTCTCATATAAAAAACTTAATAGAAGCAGGAGAGTTTTCTGAAGCTCATAATAACCTAGCACTAATTGAAAAATACATGACTAGGCCACAGATGGATGAAGAACCCAATATAAATGAAAATGAAACTAATAAAAGAAAAAATGTAAAATCACTTGAACCTAATAATTATGTAGAACATATAATACAATTAGAAGAACGAAACAGCATATTAACTCTACAGTTAGAGCATTATACTCAGGATCTTAATAGAAAAAACGCAATAATCGAAAAAAACGTAAAACAAGTTAATTCTTTGATTAGTGAAAATAAGGAACTCCGTAGCCAAGTACAGCAACAAAGAATCGATGAAAAAATCCCCACCTATGTTAACGATGTTAAATCAGATCTTGCTAGTGATGACAAACATTTTATATTGATGTCTATTATCTGGTCTATTGCTGGGGTATTTTTTGGCTTCCTTGCGGTAATATCTGCTTTTTTTACATTATACATGAACTTAGATTTAAAAAATCTCACTAACCTTCAGTTAATATATATCTTCACGCGAGGATTAGTTGGAATCGCCATTCTTTCATGGCTATCATATATCTGCCTTAGTAACTCAAAAAAGTACACACATGAATCGATCAGGCGAAAAGATCGTCGACATGCTTTGATGTTTGGTCAAGTTTTTTTGCAGATATACGGTTCTACAGCAACTAAAGAGGATGCAATAGAAGTCTTTAAGGATTGGAATATTTCAGGTGACTCTGCATTTTCAGGTCAGACAGAGCAACCACCGAGCTTTGCGTCATTTTTGAATACAATCAAAGACAAAGTTAAAGTAACTGGAAGTGATAAAGAAACAGATTAATCATGAACATGTATGCTCCTAAGTAAAAAATACATTGAATGTCGCGGTAGGGATACCCGTTACCGGATACCCCCCGCACAGATCCCGGCGTGCGCGATTTACGCACCGGGCTCCTGCCTCGGGTGTCTGGCGGTGAACCGCTCCACAGGCCATGGATGAAGAACCCGAACCCTTGGTAGCCATGCGGCTGCCAGTTTGTTTGCTTTCGTCCAGGTCGTATCATCCTTCTGGCTCCTGCGCCTGAGCGCCCGGCGCCAGAGGTTTGTTACGTGTGTCCTGAACTTCTGCATGGTGGGGAAGTTGCCCGGTACCGAGTGATAGTTCAGGTATCCCTGAACCACTCTCCTGAGCCATTTTCCCTGTTCGGGGATTGAGTAATGCCAGCGCCTTCGCAGACCGTCTTTGATGGCTTTCAGAGTTGCCGTCATCCGATCCCGGCGGGTCTTTCGTATCAGCATGAACCTGCCGTTGCGATCTTTCCCGCTGATGTGCGTGAACCCGAGGAAGTTGAACGTTTCTGGTTTGCCTTTTCCCCTGATGGCACGGTTTTCGGCAGCGAAGCGGCCGAACTCCATCAGACGGGTTTTCTCCGGGTGAACCGTGAGTCCGAACTCCCTCAGTCTGCGCTGCATGGCTATACGGAAGCGCCGGGCATCGTATCGTTTGTCGAACCCGATGACGATGTCATCGGCGTATCTGACCATTACCACATTGCCTGTGGCATAGCGACGTCGCCACTGATGCGCCCACAGATCGAAGACGTAGTGGAGGTATATGTTTGCCAGCAGCGGTGAGATGACCGCACCCTGTGGGGTGCCTTCCTCCGTTGCTCGCCATTGACCCTCCTCCGACGTCCCGGCTGTGAGCCACTTACGTATGAGCCTGATTACCCTCCGGTCGCCGATCCGATGCTCTGTGAACCTGATCAGCCATTCGTGGCTCACCCTGTCGAAGAACTGACTGATGTCGGCATCCAGTACCCAGTTTACGTTAGTGCGTACCAGCCCTGTGGCCAGTGCGTCCAGTGCATCGTGCTGGCTTCGCCCGGGTCTGAACCCGTATGAGAACCCCATAAAGTCGTTTTCATAGACTGCGTTCAGGATTTTCACCAGCGCATACTGGACGATCTTGTCCTCCAGCGAGGCGATGCCGAGCGGGCGTTGTTTTCCATCCGCTTTTGGGATGTAGTGACGCCTGCCGGGCTGCGCCCTGTAGCTGCCCTGATGTAGCCTCCGGTGCAGATCTGTTATGTTGTTCTTCATGTTTCCGGCGTAGTCCATCCACCTGATGCCATCCACTCCGGCGGCCGCTTTCCTGCTCAGGGAGAGGAATGCGGCTTCCAGTGCTTCGACTGTCAGCAGGTGGAACAATGCTGTAAACCGTTCTTTCTTCCGCTGCTTCGCAGCTTCCCGCACGCGTGACAGCCTCTGTGACATGCTTTCCCGGCTCTGTGTCCGGCGCATGTGTGGCTGTTCCGCGTTCCCCTTGGCCCCGCTCCTTCGCTCCACTGACTCCGCTCCTTTCGGGTTGTTCGCCTGCTTCGCCGCTACTATGAGCGAGTCCGACTTCTCCTCTCCGTACATCACCGGCTATGACTCCTCGTCTTCCCGGTGCGGGCCATCTCCGACACTGGCAGATGGTCAGAGGGGAGATCTCCCGGTTCCCGCGTAGAGATCGTATTGACATGCCAGGGTCTCAGACCCCGCCGGGTCCATGTGGCACTCGCAGTATCGCACCCTATGATGTTGCCTTCCGTTAACAGTACAACGTCGGCACCCGGTAATTTAATATACATTTCGTGGCTCAATGGCTGGCCTGTCAACACCCCTGTCAACGCTTCGCCCCATACCTCGCGGTATGCAACGCATGACTCGGGGACCTTGTGGATTGCTGGTCCTTCAATGGTCGGGGACTTTCACCCCTTGATCTCTAACCGGTCTCCCGGCGCACACTGTTTTTATATACAGTTAAATTTAGCCCTCTGATATGAGGGCTTTTTTTATGGCAGTACGAAAACTCACCACAGGAAAATGGCTTTGCGAATGTTACCCCGCCGGACGTAGTGGACGTCGTGTGCGTAAACAATTCGCCACCAAAGGCGAA
Organism: Klebsiella sp. P1927; assembly: GCF_018204675.1. Taxonomy (NCBI): domain Bacteria; kingdom Pseudomonadati; phylum Pseudomonadota; class Gammaproteobacteria; order Enterobacterales; family Enterobacteriaceae; genus Klebsiella; species Klebsiella sp. P1927. The sequence goes on from NZ_CP073377.1 coordinate 3,391,349, forward strand.
GCTCTGGCTTTTGAGCGTCACACGATGGAAGAAACCGAAGCAAAGCCCTGGCTGGGTGAATCAGTGGATCGTCGAACACTGAAAGACGTGGTTGAACTATGGTTCAAACTACATGGTAAATCTCTGACTGCTGGGCAGCATGTCTATGACAAATTGCTGCTGATGGTTGACGCTCTGGGCAATCCCCTTGCAACCGATCTCACATCTAAAATGTTTGCCCATTATCGAGATAAACGACTGACAGGTGAGATCTACTTCAGCGAGAAATGGAAGAAAGGAGCCAGCCCGGTCACCATTAACCTGGAGCAAAGCTATCTAAGTAGTGTTTTTAGCGAACTATCCCGTCTGGGCGAATGGTCGTATCCGAACCCACTGGAGAACATGCGAAAATTCACCATCGCAGAAAAAGAGATGGCATGGCTTACCCATGAGCAGATTGTTGAATTGCTGGCTGATTGCAAACGTCAGGACCCAATTCTGGCACTGGTAGTTAAGATATGCTTAAGCACAGGCGCACGCTGGCGTGAAGCCGTAAATCTTACCCGCTCACAGGTGACCAAATACCGAATTACCTTTGTCAGAACAAAAGGGAAGAAAAACAGAAGCATCCCTATCAGTAAAGAGCTTTACGAAGAGATCATGGCGCTTGATGGGTTCAATTTCTTCACAGACTGTTATTTTCAATTTTTATCCGTGATGGAAAAAACGTCTATCGTGCTCCCTCGCGGTCAACTCACACACGTTCTGCGCCATACGTTTGCGGCGCACTTCATGATGTCGGGTGGAAACATTCTGGCCTTACAAAAAATTCTCGGACACCACGATATAAAAATGACTATGCGTTACGCACATCTGGCACCGGATCATCTGGAAACGGCGCTCCGTTTCAATCCTCTGGCAACGCTGCCAAGAGGCGACAAAGTGGCGGCAGCGGTTGGCATTACCCCGTAATAACCACCACTGACCACCAATCTAACTTATTGTTTTTAATCTAACTTATTGTTTTCATTAACCCGTTTACATAAATGGGTTTTTTGTTGCCTGCGTTTAGCCATTCCGGGTGAAACGCCGCTTCAGCGCCCCTCTTCCTGCGCCCTCTCCCCCGCCAGCTGCCCGACCATCATGCGGATTGCCGCCTTCGACAGCGGCGCGCGGTCGGTGACAAAGTGCAAGGTCATCCCTTCAATAAAGGCGTCGAGACCGCGGGCGGTATCGGGGGCGAACCACTGCTCCAACGTCTGCTGGCTGCGCCGCATCCAGTTCTGCATCACCGCCTTCAGCGCCGGCTGACTGCTGCAGAACGCGTACAGCTGGTACATCAGCTCCATATTGCGCGCCGTGGTCACCTGGGCGCTGAAGATCAGATCCGCGATGGCATCGCAGGCTTGTTCCCGGTTCGTTACCCCGACGAAGCCTTGCTGATACTGCGCCGACATCTCGGCGGTAAACAGGCTGAACGCCTCCTCAATTAACGCCTCAATGCCGCTGAAATAGTAGGTCAGCGATCCCAGCGGCACATTCGCGCAGGTGGCGATTTTACGGTGCGTCACCGCATGGATGCCGTGCGCCGCGATGGTATCCAGCGTCGCCTGCAGGATGCGCTCGCGGCGCTGCGGATCGTTTGGTCTACGGGCCATGATTTTCCTCTTCCGGTTTATGTACAAATGTACACATACTTGCTACTGTTGTCTTCACTCTTCTCCTTTAAGGCGTTTACGGATGACGACGCAATCCTCGCGCAGAGCGCTGCAGCTTCGGCTATGGGCGCTGTTTATGTTCTTTTTCATCCCCGGCTTGTTAATGGCCTCCTGGGCCACCCGCACGCCGGCGATCCGCGATCTGTTGGCGCTATCCACCGCAGAGATGGGCGTGGTGCTGTTTGGTCTGTCGGTGGGGTCGATGAGCGGTATTCTCTGCTCGGCGTGGCTGGTGAAGCGCTTTGGCACCCGCAAGGTCATCCGCACCACCATGTCCTTCGCCGTGCTTGGCATGCTGGTGCTCAGCCTGGCGCTGTGGGTCACTTCCGCCCCGCTGTTCGCCTTCGGCCTGGCCATCTTCGGCGCCAGCTTTGGCTCTGCAGAAGTCGCTATTAACGTCGAAGGCGCGGCGATCGAGCGGGAGATGAATAAAACGGTGCTGCCGATGATGCATGGCTTCTACAGCTTTGGCACCCTGTTCGGCGCCGGGGTGGGCATGGCAGTGACCGGATTCGGTCTGCCGGCCGCCCCGCACATCCTGGCGGCTGCGCTGGTGGCTATCCTGCCCATCGCCATTGCTATCCGCGCCATTCCCGACGGCACCGGTAAAAATGCCGCCGAAGTCGCCCACGGTGAGGCGAAAGGTCTGCCGGTGTGGCGCGACGCGCAGCTGCTGCTGATCGGCGTCATTGTCCTGGCGATGGCCTTTGCCGAAGGCTCGGCCAACGACTGGCTGCCGCTGCTGATGGTGGATGGCCACGGCTTTAGCCCCACCTCCGGCTCCCTGATTTATGCCGGTTTCACCCTCGGCATGACGCTGGGCCGCTTTACCGGCGGCTGGTTTATCGATCGCTACAGCCGGGTGGCGGTGGTCCGCGGCAGCGCAGTGATGGGCGCCCTCGGCATAGGCCTGATCATCTTCGTCGATAACCCCTGGGTGGCGGGCATCTCGGTGCTGCTGTGGGGCATTGGCGCCTCGCTCGGCTTCCCGCTGACCATCTCCGCCGCCAGCGATACCGGGCCGGACGCGCCCAAGCGCGTCAGCGTGGTGGCGATCACCGGCTATCTCGCTTTCCTCGTCGGGCCGCCGCTGCTGGGTTTCCTCGGCGAACACTTCGGCCTGCGCAGCGCCATGATGGTGGTGCTGGGTCTGGTGATGGTGGCGGCGCTGGTCGCCCGCGCGGTGGCTAAGCCACAATCTGAACCCGTTATGGAGAACAGCTAATGAGCATCAAACTGATTGCGGTGGATATGGACGGCACCTTTTTAAGCGATGCCAAAACTTACAACCGGCCGCGCTTCCTCGCCCAGTACCAGCGAATGCGCGAACAGAATATTCGCTTCGTGGTCGCCAGCGGCAACCAATATTATCAGCTGATCTCCTTTTTCCCGGAGATCGCCCATCAGATCGCCTTCGTGGCGGAAAACGGCGGCTGGGTGGTGAGCGGCAATGAAGACGTCTTCAACTGCCAACTGCCGGTTCACCACTTCAACGCCGTGGTCGACCATCTGCAGACGTTGCCGAATATCGAAATCATCGCCTGCGGGAAGCGCAGCGCCTACACCCTCAATCGCTACAACGACGCGCTGAAGACGGTGGCGGCGAAGTATTATCACCGCCTTGAACTGGTGGATGATTTTAACCATCTCGATGACACCATCCTCAAATTTGGTCTCAACGTGCCAGACAGCCTGATCCCGGAAATTCAGCCGAAGCTGCACGCGGCGCTGGGGGACATGGTCACCGCGGTGGCCACCGGCTACGGCAGCATCGACTTAATTATCCCGGGTGTGCACAAAGCCAACGGGCTGCGCATTTTGCAGCAGCGCTGGGGCATTGAGGATCACGAGGTAGTGGCGTTCGGCGACAGCGGCAACGATATCGAAATGCTGCAGCACGCCGGGTTTGGCTTTGCCATGGCCAACGCCCGGGAAGACGTCAAAGCCGTCGCCCGCTATCAGGCGCCGCATAACAACGAAGAAGGTGTCCTGCAGATTATTGATAAGGTGTTGGATCGCGAAGCGCCGTTCGCCTGATAAGACCCGGATGTGAGCGCATCCGGGTTGAAAACAACTACCCCTGCTGCGAATTGCCGACGCTTTTATCTTTCAGAAAGTAAATCATCAGCCCCAGCCATAGTACCCCACCCAGCAGGTTAAACAGGCTGAACAGCCCGTTGCCGCCCAGCTCGTAAGCATGTTTGCTGAGCTCGATGCCGACGGTGAAGATCAGCATCTGCAGCATTCCCATCGCCGCCGAGACCGTGCCTTTACTCATCTCGCTGGCGAACAGGGTTAAACGCACCAGGCCGGCGTTCGCGAGGCCAATCCCGAAGGCGTAGAAGCTCAGACCGGCCGTCATCCACAGATAAGCGTGGGAAGAGACCACGGTCGCCGCCGCAGAGAGGATCAGGCCAAACATGATCGGCCAACCGCCCATGATAATCAGCGAGCGCACGGTCCGACGCGCAGTCAGGCGCGCCAGCACCAGGTTGCCGGCAATCAGCGCCCCGAAAATCGGCACCTGCAGCATGCCGTACTCATAGCTGGTGGCCTGTTCGCCGCTGATAATAATCACCGGCGACTGGGCAATCCACGCCAGCAGCGGCAGGCTGACAAAGCCAGTGGCCAGCGCGCCGGCGACGAAGCGCAGGTTCTTCAGCACCAGCCGATAGTCGCGGCCCAGCTCTTTCACCGACAGCTTTTCGCCCAGCCGCGTCGCGGTCTCCGGCATCGCCCGCTGCAGGCCGAAGAACGAGATGGCCGCCAGCACGGCGAACAGGACAAACATCATCTCCCACGGCAGGACATGCACCCAGGCGGCGCCCACCAGCGGCCCCAGCAGCGGGGCAATCAGCGCCACGTTAGCCATCAGGGCGGTGATTTTGATACACACCGCCTCCTCAAAGGACTCCTGTATCGCCGCATAGCCCACCGCGCCGATAAAGCACAGGCTGATCCCCTGCAGGAAGCGCAGCAGGGTAAACTGCTCAATGGTCTGCGCCAGCAGCGTCGCCAGGCAGGTGACGATAAACCATACTACGCCGGTCAACATCACCGGACGGCGGCCAATACGATCCGACAGCGGCCCCAGCAGCCACTGTAAAAACATGCCGCCTGCCAGATAGGCAGTCATTGAAGTAGGTACCCATTCGTTGCCCACCTGAAATTCCTGCACCACGGCTAACATGCCCGGCTGAATCATATCGTTGCCGATATAAGTGGAAAACTCGTACAGCACCAGACATAACGGGAACAACAGCGCCTGCCTTCCGAGGCGGCGGCCTGAAAGCGAATAATTTTGCATGAAATCTCTTATCTATCAAAAATCGCGCAAAGTGTAATGAAACTCCCGGCGCGGAGATAGTGAATTGTGGGTGACACCGCACAATATTACGAGCCGTGCGCCATCGTCCCGCCTCTCCCCTGTTATTCAGCCTGTGTATATATTCCGTTTATGTTTCAGCAATGTGACAAACGATATACTGACGTTTTTCAGGCTGTTAGCCGTAGACTTTATGGTAGTGGATTTCATAACAACCTGATCTTTAAGACAATGCCGCCTTTATCTCCGCACCGCTTTTATTTAGGGTAGGCGGCTTAATTGCTATCGGACCAACGAGCCTGGAAGTCTATGCTGGAAAATATTAACTATGCGCTGTTCGCCCTGCTCAACGCGACGCCTGCCTCGCCGCAGTGGGCCATTGAGATGGCGATCTTCATCGCTAAAGATCTGATTCTGATCGTGCCTCTGCTGGTGGTGACATTGTGGCTGTGGGGGCCTGCCCAGCGGCAGATGGTGTTTAAGCTGATGCTGGCGCTGACGATCAGCCTGACCGTGTCGTGGGCGATCGGCCACCTCTATCCGCACGATCGGCCGTTTGTCGCCGGCGTAGGCTATAACTTCCTGCACCACGCGGCGGACGACTCCTTCCCCAGCGACCATGGCACCGTCAGCTTTACCTTTGCCCTGGCCTTCCTGTTCTGGCATCGCCTGTGGTCCGGCGCCCTGCTGATGGCCATTGCCGCCGCCATCGCCTGGTCCCGTGTCTATCTCGGCGTGCACTGGCCGCTGGATATGGTCGGCGGGCTGCTGGCCGGGATGTGCGGCTGCCTTGGCGCGGCGCTGATCTGGCACACGTTCGGCCCGGCGCTATACCATCAGCTGCAGCGGCTGTATCGTCTCTGCTTCTCCTTGCCAATCCGCAAAGGCTGGGTGCGCGGCTAAACGCCGCCGTCGCTGCGGCCACCGCGTGACTAACCCGCAAGCGACAGGTAAAATCCCGCTAACGCCCTGCCCCCGCAGGGCGATTTTAGCGCAGAGGGAATATGGAAACTCGCCGTGACGAACGTATCAGTCAGCTCATTCAGGCACTTAAACGCAGCGATAAGCTGCATCTGAAAGAAGCCGCTTCCCTGCTTGGGGTGTCGGAAATGACCATTCGTCGCGACCTCAATGGCCACAGCGGCCCGGTTGTGCTGCTCGGCGGATACATTGTGCTGGAGCCGCGCAGCGCCACCCATTATCTGCTCAGCGATCAAAAAACCCGGCTGGTCGAGGAAAAACGCCGTGCCGCTCGCCATGCGGCCGCGCTGCTGGAGGCCCATCAGATGGCCTTCTTCGACTGCGGGACCACCACGCCGTGGATTATTGACGCCATTGACGATGCCCTGCCCTTCACCGGCGTCTGCTACTCCCTGAACACCTTTCTGGCCCTGCAGGAAAAACCCCAGTGCCGCGCGGTCCTGTGCGGTGGGGAGTTTCATGCCAGCAACGCGATTTTTATGCCGCTGAGCCTTGAGGATACCCTCAGCCATCTGAGCCCTGATATCGCCTTTTACTCGGCGGCGGGGATCGACTGCGAGCAGGGGGCGACCTGCTATAACCTGGAAGAGCTGCCGGTTAAGCACTGGGCGATGCGTCACGCGCGCTATCACGTGCTGGTGGTCGACCACAGCAAGTTTGGCAAAGTGCGTCCGGCGCGCATGGGGGCGTTAGCGAAATTTGACGTGATTGCCAGCGATATCTGCCCGGATGATGAGCTGGTCGCGCTGGCGAAGGCGCAGCAGATTTCCCTACTGTATTGAAGCGTCGCTGCCCGCGCCCCGCAGGGCGCGGGCAGGCATCAGGAGAACCAGCTGCCGAACCAGCCGTGCAGTTTCATCAGCACGAAGTCGATCATCCGGCTGAAGAAGCCGCCCTCTTTTACCGACTCCATGACAATCAGCGGACGCTGTTCAATGGTTTTATCATTTAGCTTAAAGTCGATAGTCCCGACCACCTGCCCCTTCTCCAGCGGCGCGGTAAGCTGCGGCTGATTTAAGGTATAGCTGGCTTTCAGGTTTTTCAGCTGGCCCTTCGGCAAAGTGATAGAGCCCGCCTCGCCAGCCCCCAGTTTCGCTTCATTGCTATCGCCAAACCACACGCGCTGGGTAACGAAGGTGGCATCTGGTTTAATCGGCGTCACGGTTTCAAAGAAGCGGAAGCCCCAGGTCAGCAGTTTTTCTGACTCGTTAAAGCGAATGCGGTCGGTTTTGGTCCCCAGCACCACGGCGATCAAACGCATATCACCCTGAGTGGCCGAGGAGACGAGGTTATAGCCGGCCCCGGCGGTGGTCCCGGTTTTCACGCCATCGGCGTTGAGGTTGCTGCTCCACAGCAGGCGGTTGCGGTTCGGCTGGCGAATTTTATTGAAAGTGAACTCTTTCTCTTTATGTACCGCGTACTCTTCCGGTACGTCGTGGATCAGCGCTTTGGTCAGCAGCGCCATATCGCGGGCGGTGCTGAACTGCCCCGGCGCGTCAAGGCCGTGGACGGTCATAAAGGTGGTGTTGGTCAGCCCCATCTTTTTGGCGTAGCCGTTCATCAGGCTAACGAAAGCGTCCTGGCTGCCCGCTACGTAGTCAGCAATCGCAATGCTGGCGTCGTTACCGGACTGAATGATGACCCCTTTGTTCAGATCTTCTACGGAAACCTGCATGCCAGGCTTGAGGAACATCACCGATGAGCCGCGCAGCGCCGGGTTGCCGGTCGCCCAGGCATCGCGCCCAACGGTCACCATATCGGTCAGTTTGATTTTTCCCGCTTTTATTGCCTGCCCTACCACGTAGCTGGTCATGATCTTCGTCAGACTGGCCGGGTCGAGTTTTTCATCGGCATTGCCTTCGCTGAGCACCTTCCCGCTGGCATAGTCCATCAGGATCCAGGCGCGAGCGTCAATTGAAGGGGCGTCGGGGAGTTGTTCCGCAGCCTGCACCGCAGGTGCGACAAGAAATAACAGCGCGCAACCTGCCGCGAGGCCGCGAAGGGAAAAAGCGTCATGCATCATAAGAGCCACCCAAGTATCCTTTCCAAACAAAATATGCCGCGCCACTCTGACCGCGCCGCAGCAACCGGTGAGTAAAGCGTACAAATGACCTTAAAGAAACAGCGAGTTGGTAAAGTTTTTAAAGTTTACGCAATAACATGCCGCTGTGCTTTAATCAGAACAATTTTTTTGATCGTAATCGCCTTAATGTTAACTTTATTATGGCAAGAAAAAAATCGCCTTTCAAAACCAATTAGTCACCGAAATTTCAATGACATAGCTAACTTGTCTTCGGGAAAAATGCTACTAAAGAGACGTCGCGAGCGTGTCTTTCATCGTGGTTTGCCTGGTCATAGATTCACATTATGGCGGGGCCGTGTGGGGTAAGCGAAAGCCTGGCCAGTGATATCCAGTCGCCTCGCCCCTACCCCCTTCACCTGAGAACCGGGGATGGTTGTTACTGCTGATACCCTTCACAAAACTCAAAATGTCGGCCCGGTTGCATTCCATGAGGCCCAGTTCAACTTCCGAACTCACAATAACCACATCTGGCTTGCTGCTGTAGAAGTCTCAGACGCTTAAATATAAACCTGAAGGTTCTGTAGGCCGTATTTACGCCTGAAATGCAGTTGAGAACTCCCGGGCTATGCTTGAGACGGTCATTACGCCCGTCTCAGGAAATTAGCAACAACGCCCGCACTTTTCTCTCCATCGGGCCTGCCTGATCGCCATGTTCAGCAAGGCTTCGATTGCCATAGCATTCCGCCGATGGAGGCGCAATATCCTTGATAAAGGATATCAATCAGCTATCCCCTCTATACGCCACCATCAGGGATTGAGGTCAGGAAGGGAGAGCCTCCCGCTAATGATATGAATTATTCGCCCACTGGATAAGCAGGCAGACGGCTTCCCTGTTTTAGTCGGCATATCGGTAAAAAATAGTTTATCGGGCTATTTTCACTTTCCGTATTACACAAGTAAGAAAAATAGCACATCGATACGGATGGATTCCTGGTCATTAAATACAGTATAGTTTCCCCTGCAATCTTTATGGAAGCGGGTAGCTCACCCGCAGTTATTCCATAAATTAAGATTCGCATATTGTGTTGAAAATGGCATATCCCTTTATGCGTGTAATTACACCCCAGCCTGTCGCTGGGCTTTTTTTTTCAAGGCGACTCTGGATCGTGATAAATTTTACAAATACATTCATAACAGCGCATCCACAGCCGTGGCCTTTACAGAAGTATTGCTCTCAAAACCCCGGGCCGCTCTGATTCTGTTGCCCGTTATTAATCACGCCGGTTTGATGAAAAGATTAACATCTCTTCCCGGGTAATCTCCTACCCTTCTCGTCCGATGCCATATCGAGCTCTACGACTCGCTCTTCCAGACTGCAGTTCGCCAGTGCTTCTTTTATCCCTATTTCGTTTTGCAGGGATGTTTTGATAGCACCGCGATAGTATGCTGGCCATCCTTATCAGTCATTCATTTTAACCGCCTTTTTCAAATCCTTCCGGGGAAAGTAAAGTCCTCTACCAGGCTCTGCTCGTTTAACGCTATAGATTCAAATACTGATTATTGCATTATATACCACTTACCCCCGCAGTGATTACCCAGGTAAGATAAATAGCACAAAAGTAAGGGTGGATTCCTGGTTATTTAATACAGTATATTTCCCATGTAGTCTGTATGGAAGTTGATGGTTACCTTTGGTTAACCCATACTTCGAGACTCGAATATTATCTTGAGAACAGCATGCAACCCTGAGTAAATTTACTCCCCAGTGCCAGTCACTGGGTTTTTTTTGCTATTTTTCAGAATATCTTCCAGCCAGTCGGCGCCTCTCATGGTCTATTTTTTCTGGGTGGGATGAGAAAGATGTATATCCGATCGATAAAAACAACAGTTCATCCCTGTAAAAAAAATAATTCTTTCACTGACTTTCTATTTATTAATATTAACCTGTGTTCCTCAGATGATTGCGATGCAATAATCAGCATCAAATTATACCCTCAGGCGACATTGAGATTTTAACCGAGACGGAGAGGGAGCGTTTTTATAGATGCACGCCTAATTTAAAGCTTTAATTATCAATAAGATACACCATATTCACGCCCTTTCCTTCGTAGCGTAACACCCGATAGATATTACTCCTGTAAAATAGTAAAAACACTTTCCGGGCCCTGTGACCCAGGAGTGCCCCTGGCTGAAGGGAGTAAGCATAAAAACCTTTAATAACAGCCAAATAAAAAAGCTTGCCGGATTTTTAACTTTATCCCAACATGATCGCCGATCGCGCTGCAACGGCAGTGAAACAAACTCAGGAGCGAAAATGATTACACTGTGGGGACGTAATAACTCGACCAACGTGAAGAAAGTACGCTGGGTGCTGGAGGAGCTGGATCTGCCTTATCAGCAGATCCTCGCCGGGCTGGAGTTTGGTCTCAACCATGACCCGGAATATCTGGCGATGAACCCGAACGGGCTGGTGCCGCTGTTAAAGGACGATGCCACCGGGGTGGTAGTGTGGGAATCAAATACGATTATTCGCTACCTGGCGGCCCAGTATGGCGTTGACCGTCTGTGGCTTGCCGCGCCGGCGCAGCGCGCGCAAGGGGAAAAGTGGATGGATTGGTCCAACGGCACCCTCTCACCCGCCCATCGCCCGGTATTAATGGGCCTGGTGAGAACGCCGCCGGAGCAGCGCGACCCGGCGGCCATCGCCGCGGGGATCAGCGCCTGCGAAGCGCTGTTCGCCATGCTGGATGACGAACTGGCCAAAATGCCGTGGCTCTCCGGCGAGCAGTTCGGCCTTGGCGATATTGCCGTCGCTCCCTTCGTCTACAATCTGTTGTCGATCCTCGACAGCTGGCAACCGCGGCCCCATCTGCAGCGCTGGTATCAGCAGATTAGCCAACGTCCTGCCTGGCGCGAAGTAGTGCAGATCCCGGTGACCTGAGGCTAAGCCTCGGGACTCAACCGCAATAGCTCGCCGTTAGACTCGTCGGTTAAAACGTACAGATAGCCGTCGGGTCCCACGCGAACATCGCGGATGCGTTTTCCGCGCGCCTCCAGTAATCTCCCCTCCTCGCGGACCTGATTACCGTCCACCGCCAGGACAATCAGCGATGTCTCCTTCAGCGCGCCGATAAACAGCTTATGCTGCCACTGGGGAAAGGTCGGCGCCGAATAAAAGGCCATCCCGCTCACCCCGGGAGAGACCGGCCAGACATACAGGGGAGGTTCGGTCCCCGGAACCGTTTTGCCTTTTGCTTCCGGAATGGGCAGGCCGCTGTAGTTAATACCGTGCGTCGCCAGCGGCCAGCCGTAATTTTTCCCCGCCTGCGGAATATTAATTTCATCTCCGCCGCGCGGGCCATGCTCGTTCAGCCACAGCGCCTCGCTCCAGGGATTCATCGCCATGCCCTGCGGATTACGGATGCCGTAAGCCCAGATCTCCGGCCTGGCGTCAGCCCGGCCGACAAAAGGGTTATCCGGCGGTACACCTCCGGTCTCCGTCAGGCGGACCACTTTCCCCTGCAGCTTGCTGAGATCCTGGGCGGTGGCACGCTGATTATTTTCGCCCAGCCCGATAAACACATATCCTTTGCCGTCGAACACCAGCCTGCCGCCAAAATGATTGCCGACGGAGAGCTTCGGCTGCTGGCGAAAGACCACGGTAAAGTTCGTCAGCTGCGTGGCATCCTCGCTCAACCGCCCATAGCCCACCGCGGTGCCCGCCTTACCGCTGGCGTCGCTTTCCGCATAGCTCAGCCACACCCGCCGCGACTGGGCGAAATCCGGGGCCAGCGCCACGTCCAGTAGGCCACCCTGGCCGTTGGCCCATACCTGCGGCACGCCGGCTATCGGCGCCGACAGACCTTTACCCGGCTGCCAGCGCTTGAGCTCGCCGCCGCGCAGGGTGATCAGTATGCCCTGATCGTCAGGCAGAAAGGCCATGCCCCACGGCTGGGCCAGCCGGTTTTGCAATACCTCCACCCGCACCGCGGCCCGGCTCAGGGCTGGTAGCGCTAAGGCGCTCAATATCAACAGCAGTGGGATCGGACGCATGGCATTCTCCTTTCGTCAGCTCTGGGCTAAAGGGTAGCCAGCGGGGAAATTTGCGCGGGGATTTTTACATAACCTTTAACAGGGGAAGCGTTCACTTCCCCTGGGTTTCAGCCGATCAGGCATGAGTGATTGGCGCCAATTTATTCAATTTATGAATATTTGAGGTCAATCCTGTCAGACAGCGTTCTAGCTTCTCTACGTTAACAGCGATGTATAGCGGACAATCATGATGCCCGCTCATCAGGCATAGTGCAGCGGCGGCGACCGATTCGCCGGCCAGGCGAAGGACATCCCTCTCCTCCGGTGAAATGGCATTCTGCAGGCGCGGCGCCTGCGCACGCATTTCACGGCAAAGCTCAAACAAGTTATCACGCAGATGGTCATTTTCGCTGACTGACATGTAGCCTTTGGCCTTTCGCAGTTGCAGATAGGCGTCAATATCGATATTGGCGTTAATAAGCTTCTGCAGAAGGTGGCGGTATAGTCTGTCAACGGTCATCACGGTTCCTCCTCTGTCGTCCTTTACCCTTTCCATAATACGGTTATTTTTTGTGCAAAATGATGCGCCAGGTCAATAATCCCCAGTTCTTTAACATCATTTACAATGTGGCAACTTTAACGCATTGTAGGGTGTATAACAAAAACAATGTTATACGATCACAATTAATTTCAATCTGAAATTAACAAACAGAAAATGGCAATAAGAGACAAAATTAGTGCAGCAATGATCACAATACCTCATATGACCTGTTGCACCATCGTCAATTAGGATGTCATAACAAATAATTAATGTAATACGTATAACATGTCAAGAAAACAGCGAACGCGGCCCGCGGATCGCTGAAATTCTCTCTGCCCATTTGCAAGGAACTGAAACATGACGTCCGGTAAAAGAAACTACCTTCTGTTGAGTCTTTTCGATTTCCTCTACCTGTTCGCCTGGTCGTCGACCATGGCTTTCTTCGTTATCTGGACCACCCAGCATCTTGGCATCAGCGCCACGAAGACCGGGCTGCTTTACTCGGTCAACGCCTTTATCGCCCTGCTGATGCAGCCTTTCTTCGGCTTTATCTCTGACAAGTTCGGCCTGAAAAAACGGCTTATCTGGCTGCTGGTCGCCCTGCTCCTGCCGGTGGGCCCCTTCTTTATCTACGTTTACGCGCCGCTGCTGGTGCACAACTTTTGGTTTGGCGCCTTGCTGGGAGGGATCTATCTGGGGATCATCTTTAACTCCGGCTGCGGAGTAATCGACTCTTATATCGATAAGATTTCCCGGCGCTATCAGTTCGAATATGGTCGTGTGCGGATGTGGGGCTCGTTAGGCTGGGCAGCGGCGGCCTGGATTGTGGGTAAATATATCGACAGCAATCCTAATCTGGCCTTCTGGCTCGCCAGCCTCGCCATTGTCATCGCCGCCATCTGCTTTATGCTAACCAAAATTGAATTAACCGACGCCGATGTGGCGCGAAGCGAATCGCTGAAGGTCTCTCATGCCCTTGAGCTGGCGAAGAATGGTCAGTTCTGGATGCTGCTGCTCTTTACCCTGTTCGTCACGCAGATTTACGACACCTACGATCAGCAGTTTGCCCAGTACTTCTCGCTACAGTTCCCGACGCCGGAGGAAGGCAACCGCTGGTACGGGATCCTCGCGTCTATTCAGGTCTGCGGTGAAACCCTGTTCCTCTGCCTGATGCCATGGTTTGTTAACCGGACCGGCGCCAAATGGGCGCTGATCATCGCCGGGCTGATCATGTCGGTACGTATTGTCGGCTCAGCCGTGCCCCTCGGCCCGGTGTGGATTGGTGCGGTGAAAATGATGCATGCTCTGGAGAAGCCGTTGATTCTGGTATCGGTCTTTAAATTCATCGCCGCCAACTTCGACCACAAGCTCTCTTCGACGGTCTATTTGCTGGTGCTGTTCGTCGCCTCGATCGCCACCGCCATTTACTCTCCGCTGGCAGGCTATCTGTACGATACCATTGGCTTCGCCAACACCTATCTGATTCTCGGCAGCGTCGCCGGGCTCTTTACCCTGATCTCTATTTTCACGCTGCAGGATAAGCGCGAGCCGAAAAAAACCGGCGCCACGCCCTCCGCAGCCATTAACCCGGCGCAATAAGTCTCTGCCCGGCAGCCACGCCGGGCTTGAGCCGCCTGTGCGCACGGCTTGTCAGAAGCGTGTCCCGCCCCTCTGCTCCGGGGCGTGTGGGATCCGCTCTGGCGGTGGGGGGCGTAAAAGACAGGTCGGGGGCGCTTTTTCACCATTAACCGCGACGGAGCTATACTCTTTTTCGCAAAGATCTGTAGAATTCCTGCCCTGACCATTCCAATAATTGAACACTTTTTAAGCTATGAGCAATGTCACGCATCAGCCGAAAATCGGCTTCGTCTCCCTGGGCTGCCCGAAAAACCTCGTGGACTCAGAGCGTATCCTGACCGAACTGCGCACCGAAGGTTATGACGTCGTACCGACCTACGACAACGCCGATATGGTGATCGTTAACACCTGCGGCTTTATTGATAGCGCTGTGCAGGAATCGCTGGAAGCGATCGGCGAAGCGTTGAAAGAGAACGGCAAGGTAATCGTCACCGGCTGTCTCGGCGCGAAAGAGGATCAGATCCGCGAAGTGCATCCGAAGGTGCTGGAGATCACCGGTCCGCACAGCTATGAGCAGGTGCTGGAGCATGTCCACCATTATACGCCGAAGCCGAAGCACAACCCGTTCCTGAGCCTGGTGCCGGAACAGGGGGTTAAGCTGACGCCGCGCCACTACGCCTACTTAAAAATCTCTGAAGGCTGCAACCATCGCTGCACCTTCTGCATCATCCCGTCCATGCGTGGCGATCTGGTGAGCCGTCCGATTGGCGAAGTGCTGGCCGAAGCCAAACGCCTCGCTGACGCCGGCGTGAAAGAGCTGCTGGTGATTTCGCAGGACACCTCCGCCTACGGCGTCGACGTCAAGCACCGCACCGGCTTCCACAACGGTATGCCGGTGAAGACCAGCATGGTCAGTCTGTGCGAAGAGCTGGCGAAGCTCGGCATCTGGGTGCGCCTGCACTATGTCTATCCGTACCCGCACGTTGACGATGTGATCCCGCTGATGGCGGAAGGCAAGATTCTGCCGTACCTCGATATTCCGCTGCAGCACGCCAGCCCGCGTATTCTGAAGCTGATGAAGCGTCCAGGTTCTGCGGACCGTCAGCTGGCGCGCATTAAGCAGTGGCGTGAAATTTGCCCGGATCTGACCCTGCGCTCCACTTTTATTGTGGGCTTCCCGGGCGAAACGGAAGAAGATTTCCAGATGCTGCTCGACTTCCTGAAAGAGGCGCGTCTCGACCGCGTCGGCTGCTTCAAGTACAGCCCGGTTGAAGGCGCTACCGCCAACGAGCTGGCGGACCAGGTGCCGGAAGAGGTGAAAGAAGAGCGCTGGAACCGCTTTATGCAGCTGCAGCAGCAGATCTCTGCCGAGCGTCTGCAGGAGAAAGTGGGGCGCGAAATCCTGGTGCTGGTAGATGAAGTTGATGAAGAAGGCGCCATTGGCCGCAGCATGGCCGACGCTCCGGAAATCGACGGCGCGGTGTACCTGAACGGCGAAACCCGCGTTAAGCCGGGCGACGTGGTGCGGGTGAAAGTCGAGCACGCCGACGAATACGACCTGTGGGGTACCCGGGTCTAGTCCAGCTTCCCGGATAGCGGCTTAGCGCATTCCACGGCCTACGGGGTCCTCCCGTAGGCTCATCCCCCCAGGCCCGCGCAAGCGCAGCGCCGCCGGGTAATTTATCAGTCATCATGCCTTCATATTGCCGGGTGGCGGCTAACGTCTTACCCGGCCTACAGTTCGTGCGGCCTGCCGTTAATTTATTCACCATTGTTGCTGAAACTGCCGGTGCTGGCGGCCTCAACATCGCTGAGACGTTCCCGAAAGGCAGGGGCAGGCCGCATGGATGCGGGCTGAGGGCCGTGTTTTGCAGGGACGCTGCTTCGGCCCAACCCGAAGCCTGCAGGGATAAGTCGAAGGCACCACGCAGTGGCGATGTTGCTGGCCGGAGCCCGGGGGTACAGGGGGCGGCGGCGACTGGCCGCCCCCTGTGCGCTCCCTGCGCCATAAGAGACATAACGCAGACGATTAACCGGGAGCGCAAACTACGCTGAAGCCGCAGATAACATAAAGGACTCCCGGCGGAGCTTTCCCTCATCCTACCCCTTTAACTTCGGATCCAGCGCATCGCGCAGGCCATCTCCCAGCAGATTAAACGCCAGCACGGTCACGAAAATCGCCACCGCCGGAAAGAGCGCCACGTGCGGAGACATCACCATATCCGCCCGCGCTTCGTTGAGCATCGCGCCCCACTCCGGGGTGGGCGGCTGCGCGCCGAGGCCGAGAAACGACAGACTGGCCGCCGAAATAATCGATACCCCAATGCGCATGGTGAAATAAACCACGATCGATGACACCGTCCCCGGCAGAATATGGTTGAACAGAATGGTGGCGTCGCTGGCGCCGATGCTGCGCGCCGATTCAATAAAGGTCTGCTGCTTCAGAACCAGCGTATTGCCGCGCACCAGACGAGCAAACGCCGGGATCGAGAAGATCGCCACGGCGATGATCACGTTGGCCATCCCGCTGCCCATGACGGCGACCACCGCGATCGCCAGCAGGATCCCCGGAAAGGCGAACAACACGTCGCAAAGTCGCATAATGAGCCGGTCCCACCAGCCCTCATAGTAGCCAGCCAGCAGCCCAAGCACCGTGCCGATGGCCGCGCCAATCAGCACCGCCAGTACCCCGGCGGCCAGCGAGATCTGCGCCCCGACCAGCACCCGGCTGAAAATATCCCGTCCCAGGGAGTCGACTCCGAACCAGTGCACCAGCGAAGGTCCCTCGTTCAGACGGTCGTAGTCGAAATAGTTTTCCGCATCGTACGGCGCTATCCATGGGGCAACGATGGCTACCGCAATCAGCAACAGCACGAAAATACCAGCGCCCATCGCCACCGGCTGGCGACGAAAGCGCCGCCAGAACTCATGCCAGGGGGTATGGATCTCGCCGGGTCTGATGCCCGGCATGGCGTTCAGCGCCGCCTGCCTTCTCCAGTTAAGCAATCGCACCTTACTTATACCTGATAGCCGGGTTTATGGCCGCGTACAGCACATCCACCACTAAATTGATAAGAATAAACTCCAGCGAAAAGAGCAGCACTTCCGCCTGAATCACCGGATAATCGCGCATCTCCACCGAATCGACCAGCAAGCGCCCAAGCCCCGGCCAGTTAAACACCTTCTCCACAACGATCGACCCGCCGAGCAGAAAGCCGAACTGCAGCCCCATCATGGTCACCACCGGGATCATCGCATTGCGCAGACCATGCTTGAGCACCACCCTCGTTTCGCTCACCCCCTTCGCCCGGGCGGTACGCATATAGTCTTCATGCAGCACATCGACGAATGACGCGCGGGTAAAGCGCGCCATGACCGCCGCCACCGCCGCGCCAAGGGTCAACGACGGCAAAATATAGTGCCGCCAGCTGTCGGCCCCCACCGTCGGCAGCCAGCCCAGCTCAACCGAAAACACCTGCATCAGCAGCATACCAAGGGCAAAAGCCGGAAACGAAATGCCGCTCACCGCCAGCGCCATTCCCAGACGGTCGGGCCAGCGATTGCGCCACACCGCGGCCGCAATCCCCGCCGCCATCCCGAACAGTACCGCCCAGCTCATGCTGGCCAGCGTCAGCCACAGCGTGGGCATAAAGCGACTGGCTATCTCACTGGCAACGGGACGCCGCGAGGCCATGGAAATGCCAAAATCGCCGCGCAGCACGTTGGTGATGTAGTGCCAGAACTGGACATGCAGCGGCTGGTCAAGCCCCAGCTGCTGGCGCACCATCGCCACCACCTGGGCATCGGCCTCAGGTCCGGCAATCAGCCGCGCCGGGTCACCGGGCAGCATATGGACGAACAGAAACACCAGCACCGCGACGATAAGCAGAGTAGGGATCAGGCCCAGCAGGCGCTTAATCACATAATTCAGCATCGCTCCCTCCCATTCCGGGAGAGAGGACGCATGAAGATGAACATGATCACGGCGTCAGGTCCGCCTGTTCGAAGCTAAAGCCGGTATCCGGCTGGATATAGAAACCGGTGAGGTTCTTGCTGTGGGCGGAGACCAGTTTCTCGACCACCAGCGGCACCCACGGCGACTCTTTCCAGATAATATCCTGCGCCTCTTTATAGAGTTTGGTTTTCTGTTGCGGATCGGTGGTTTTCAGCGCCTCGCTCAGCGCGTTATCCACCTGCGGGTTGCTGTAAAACGCGGTATTAAACAGCGTCGGCGGCCAGTTTTGCGAGGCGAACAGCGGCGACAGCGCCCAGTCGGCTTCACCGGTGGAGGCGGACCAGCCGGTATAGAACATCCGTACCCCGCTCTCTTTCTGCCCTTTACCTTCCACTTCCGCCGCCCGCTGACCAGCGTCCATCGCCGTCACCTGCGCCTTAATCCCCACCTGCGCCAGCTGCTGCTGGGTGAACTGCAGTACTTTCTGCGCGGTGCTGTGATTATGTGATGACCACAGCGTGGTGCTGAAACCGTTAGGGTAGCCCGCCTCTTTCAGCAGCTGGCGCGCTTTCGCCGGATCGTATGGCCAGGCGGTGTAGGTCTGGGCATAGGCGATCGACGGCGGCACCACTCCGGTCGCCGGGGTGGCGTAGCCGGCGAACGCTACCTTCACCAGCGCCTGGCGGTTAATCGCATAGTTGATGGCTTCCCGTACCTTCGGATTATCGAACGGCTTCTGCGTCACGTTCATGCTGATGTAGCGCTGCATGATCGACGGGCTGGCCACCAGCTCCAGTTTGCTGTTTTTCGCCAGCAGCGGCGCCTGTTCGTAAGGGATCGGGAAGGCGAACTGCGCCTCGCCGGTCTGCAGCATCGCCGCCCGGGTATTGTTATCCACCACCGGACGCCAGGTGATAGAATCCAGCTTTGGCAGCCCCGGCTGCCAGTACCCATCGAACTTGCTGACCTTCACAAAATCCGTCTGGTTCCAGGTGTCGAGCTTATAAGGCCCGGTGCCCACCGGGTGGAAGCCGATATCCTTACCATATTTTTTCAGCGCCGCCGGCGAAATCATCGCTGTCGCCGGATGGGCGAGAATGTTAATAAACGCCGAGAAGGGCTGCTTCAGGGTAATTTTGACCGTAGTCGGATCGACCGCCTCGGTGCTGGCGATATTTTTATATAGGTTATAGCGCTTGAGATGGTTATCCGGGTTACTCGCGCGATCGAGGTTAGCCTTTACCGCCTCGGCGTTAAAGTCAGTGCCATCCTGGAATTTCACCCCGCTGTGGAGCTTAATGGTGTACACCAGGCCGTCCGGTGACACGGTATAGCTCTCAGCAAGAACGTTTTGCAGCTTCATCTCTTTATCAAGGCCGAACAGGCCTTGATAAAAGGACTTCGCCACCGCCTGCGACAGGGTATCGTTGGCATCATAGGGGTCGAGGGTCGTGAAGTTAGACCCGACCGCCACCACCACATCTTTGGCGGCAAAGGCGGGAGCGCTCGCCAGGGCCGCCGCGATACTCAGCGCCAGCCACCATTTGCGTGAAACAGGTTGTGTCATCGTGTTCTCCTGAAAAGATGCGTTATGTGTTGTTATGTTCTGCCCAGCACATCGGCGGATTCGCGGGCGACGAAGTGGCCCGGCCCGACCTGCTGCAACGGCACGCTGGCGATCTCCTCGCCCCGCTTATAAATATTGCCCGGGACGTCATCAGACAGCAGGACCCGCTGCGGATGACGGTGGCCCGGGTCGGCCACCGGTACGGCGGCCATGAGCTTACGGGTATAGGGGTGCTGCGGGTTTTCAAACACCGCGCGGCGCGGGCCTATTTCGACAATGCGACCGCGATACATCACCGCCACGCGGTGGCTGATGCGCTCCACCACCGCCATATCATGGGAAATAAACAGAAACGCGATGCCCATCTCGCGCTGCAGGTCGAGCATCAGATTGATAATCTGCGCCCGAATGGAGACATCCAGGGCCGACACCGACTCGTCGGCTATCACCACCTTCGGATTCAGCGCCAGCGCGCGGGCAATGCAGATCCGCTGCCGCTGGCCGCCGGAAAAGGCATGGGGATAGCGCCAGGCATGCTCCGGCTGCAACCCCACGCGCTTCAGCAGCCAGGCGACCCGCTCACGCGCTGCTTCCCCACGCAGCAGGCCATGCACCCGCAGCGGCTCCATAATCGAATCGCCGACCGTCTGACGCGGATCAAGCGAGGCGTAAGGATCCTGAAAAATAAACTGAATATTGCGCCGCAGAGCCTGCAGCTTGCCGCCGGCGAGGGTATCGATCCGCTGACCGTCGAAGGTAATGGTGCCTCCCTGGGTCTCTACCAGCCTCAGCAGCGCCCGGCCGGTGGTCGACTTGCCGCAGCCGGACTCGCCCACCAGCGACAGGGTCTCTCCCGGCCAGAGATCAAAACTGACCTTCTCCACCGCATGCACTTCGCGCGTCACGCGATTGAGCAGCCCGCCGCGCACCGGAAAACGGGCCACCAGGTCACGCACCTGCAGGATCGGCTCGCCGGCGACTACCGTATCGGGCGTTTCGCTCTCCGCCAGCGGCTGGCCCGGCAGCGGAAAACGGCGCGGCAGATCCTGGCCACGCATCTCCCCCAGCCGCGGGACCGCCGCCAGCAGCGACTGCGTATACGGGTGCTGCGGCGAACGAAAGATCTCCTCAACGCTGCCGGTCTCTACCGCCTCACCGCGATACATCACCAGCACCCGATCGGCGATATCGGCCACGACGCCCATATCGTGGGTGATAAAGATCACCCCCATCGCCATCTCCTTTTGCAGAACGGCAATGAGTTGCAGAATTTGCGCCTGGATGGTGACATCCAGCGCCGTGGTTGGCTCATCGGCTATCAACACCGCCGGCCGACAGGAGAGCGCCATGGCGATCATCACCCTCTGGCGCATGCCGCCGGAGAGCTGGTGCGGATAGCGCGAGAGCATCTCTTCCGCCTGAGGAATACGCACCTGATCGAGCATCTTTTTCGCCGCGCGCAGCGCCTCTTCGCGCCCCAGCCCCTGGTGCAGGCGCAGGGATTCGGCAATCTGCTCGCCGATGGTAAAAACCGGATTCAGCGAGGTCATCGGCTCCTGAAAAATCATGGCCAGATCCGCGCCGCGCACCCGGCGCATCTCAGCGTCCGTTTGCTCATTGAGCGCGATCACCTGCCGGTTACGCCGCCGCAACCACAGCCCCTCGCTGTTCACCTCGCTGCTGGCCGCGTCTAGCAGACGCATCAGCGCCAGCGCGGTCACCGATTTTCCCGAACCGGACTCACCCACTATCGCCAGCGTCTCGCCGCGGCGCAGGCTGAAGGAAAGCTGACGCACGGCCTGCACCTCCGGCGCATCCTGCTGGCGGAACGCCACGTTCAGGTTGCGCACCACCAGCACTTCGCAGGTATCGGTTTCGTGAGTTTGCGACACTCGCCCTCTCCCTTGTTCTATTCGCGATAAATGCCAATGGTCGGCGTATCGCCGGCATAGCACCAGGCGCGGTACATGCCTTCACTGTTAAACGGTAAAACGACGTTGCCTTCGCGATCGACGGCTATCAGCCCGCCGCTGCCGCCGAGAGCCGGCAGTTTCTCCATCACCACCCGCTCGCAGGCGGAATAGAGACTAAGCTGCCCATACTCCATCAGGGCGGCGATATCGTAGGCCGCCAGGGTGCGCATAAAGACTTCGCCGGTGCCGGTACAGGAGACCGCCACGCTGGCATTATTGGCATAACACCCCGCGCCCGGCAGCGGGCTGTCGCCGACGCGTCCGGGCAGTTTGTTGGTCATGCCGCCGGTGGAGGTCGCCGCCGCCAGATTGCCGGCCAGATCGAGCGCCACCGCGCCGACGGTGCCCATTTTCTGGCGTTCGTCGAGGGGAGCGGCGTGGTGGTCGAGGATAATCTCCCCGCCCGCTTTCGCCTCCTGCAGCTGCAGCAGCCTTTCAGGAGTGGAAAAGAGATCGTTATACACGCGCGCCATCCCGTGGGAGATGGCAAAATTTTCCGCCCCCTCGCCGATCAGTAATACGTGCGGACTCTTCTCCAGCACCAGACGCGCCGCCAGCACCGGATTACGCAAATGTTTGACCCCGGCTACCGCGCCCGCCTGCAGGCTGTAGCCGTCCATTACGCAGGCGTCCAGCTCGTGGGTTTGATCGCGGGTAAATACCGCGCCCATTCCGGCGTTGAACAACGGACACTCCTCCAGCAGCCGAACGGCCTCGGTCACGGCATCCAGCGCGCTGGCGCCCGCGGCCAACATTTTCTGCCCGCTTTCGACGATAGTCGACAGCGCCGCCACATACTCTCGCTCCCGCTCCGGCGTCATTTGCGCGCGAGAAATCGCCCCTGCGCCGCCGTGAATTGCTATAACCGCCTTGCCCATTTCGCCAGTCCTTAACGATGAAGTGGATCGCCCCTGCCCTGTCGTACCGCGGCGCGGCGCCGGTCACGTCATGAATAAGGGTATTGATATCATTATATTGCTGAATGTCTTATACAATTTTTGAATATAGAAAGAGCGGCGGGCGATGTAAAGCCTCGTACCCAGGTGGCATACAGCCCGCGCCGCTTTTCTGCCATAATAGGCGTTTTCGCTGTTTTGCCCGCAGGAGTGACCCATGGATTTTACCGCCGGACTGATGCCGCTCGACACAGCCCTCGCCCAGATGCTCGATCGTATTACGCCGCTGAACGCGACGGAAACTGTACCGCTGTTGCAGGCCTTCTCGCGTGTGACCGCCCATGACATCGTCTCCCCGCTGGACGTGCCCGGCTTTGATAACGCGGCGATGGATGGCTATGCCGTCCGGCTGAACGACCTTCGCGACGGCGCCGCGCTGCCGGTCGCCGGTAAGGCCTTCGCCGGCCAGCCGTTCAACGACGCCTGGCCGTCGGGCACCTGTATCCGCATCATGACCGGCGCGCCGGTGCCGGAAGGCTGCGATGCGCTGGTGATGCAGGAAGAGACCGAACAGACCGAGGCCGGTGTGCGCTTTATCGCGCCGGTAAAAGCCGGGCAGCATATTCGCCGCCGCGGAGAAGATATTGCCCAAGGCGCGGTGGTCTTCCCGGCGGGGACACCCCTGACGGTGGCCGAGCTGCCGGTGCTGGCCTCGCTGGGCATTGCCGAGGTCGAGGTGGTGCGCAAGGTACGCGTCGCGGTCTTCTCAACCGGCGATGAGCTGCAGCTGCCGGGTCAACCGCTCGGCGACGGCCAGATTTACGATACCAACCGCCTGGCAGTGCACCTGATGCTGCAGCAGTTGGGCTACGAGGTCATTAACCTGGGCATTATTCCTGACGACCCGGCGAAGCTGCGCGACGCCTTTATCGCCGCCGACCAGCAGGCCGATGTGGTCATTAGCTCAGGCGGCGTCTCGGTGGGTGAAGCCGATTACACCAAAACTATCCTCGAAGAGCTGGGGGAGATCGGCTTCTGGAAGCTGGCGATTAAGCCGGGGAAACCCTTCGCCTTCGGCAAGCTCAGCAGCAGCTGGTTCTGCGGCCTGCCGGGTAACCCGGTGTCCGCCACCGTCACCTTCTGTCAGCTGGTGCAACCCCTGCTGGCGAAACTCTCGGGCAAGCACGGCCCGCTTCAGGCGCCCCGCCTGCGGGTCCGCGCCGCCACGCGCCTGAAAAAGTCGCCTGGCCGCCTCGATTTTCAGCGCGGTATTCTGCAGCGTAACCCGGACGGCGAACTGGTGGTGAACACCACCGGCCATCAGGGCTCGCACATTTTCAGCTCCTTCAGCCTCGGCAACTGCTTTATCGTGCTGGAGCGTGAGCGCGGCCATGTTGAAGCAGGCGAATGGGTCGAGGTCGAACCCTTCAGTCACCTGTTTGGGGGGCTGTAATGACCGTTGAGCTGAGCGATGAAGAGATGCTGCGCTATAACCGGCAGATCGTCTTGCGCGGTTTTGATTTTGACGGCCAGGAGCGGTTAAAAGCCGCTCGCGTGCTGGTGGTCGGCCTCGGCGGGCTCGGCTGCGCCGCCGCGCAGTATCTGGCCGCCGCCGGGGTCGGGCAGCTCACCCTGCTCGATTTCGACACTGTCTCGCTCTCCAACCTGCAGCGCCAGACGCTGCACAGCGACGCCACCCTCGGCCAGCCGAAGGTGGATTCCGCCCGCGAGGCGCTGGCGCGCATTAACCCGCACGTCCGTCTGGTCCCGCTCAATGCCTTGCTGGATGAGACCGCGCTGGCGGCGCAGATTGCCGATCACGATCTGGTGCTCGACTGCACCGACAACGTCGACATTCGCAACCAGCTTAACGTCGGCTGCTTTCAGCACAAAACCCCACTGGTCTCCGGAGCGGCGATCCGTATGGAGGGGCAAATCAGCGTCTTTACCTATCAGGATGGCGAACCCTGCTACCGCTGCCTGAGCCGTCTGTTCGGCGAAAATGCCCTCACCTGCGTCGAAGCCGGGGTAATGGCCCCGCTGGTGGGCACCATCGGTTCGCTGCAGGCGATGGAGGCGATTAAGCTGCTGAGCGGCTACGGCACCCCTGCCAGCGGAAAAATCGTCATCTACGATGCCATGACCTGCCAGTTTCGCGAAATGAGGCTGATGCGTCACCCGCAGTGCGAGGTATGCGGCTCGCACTGACCCTCACACCGGCGACGAGAGTCGCCGGTGGTTTTGTGACCGCTCTCGTTATTTTCTCCTCTCTGACTTATCCCCATCCCGCTTGTTGATTTGCGTCAACATAACTTTCATTCGAAAGTGTTTTTATGTTCATACGCAAACAAGAGGATAAGCCATGATCTTCAACATCCAGCGCTATTCCACCCATGACGGCCCAGGGATCCGCACCGTCGTCTTCCTGAAAGGCTGCTCGCTGGGCTGCCGCTGGTGCCAGAACCCGGAGAGCCGCGCCCGTAGCGAAGATCTGCTGTATGACTCGCGGCTGTGCCTGGCCGGCTGCGAGCTGTGCCAGCAGGCGGCGCCGGCGGTTATCACCCGCACCCTCGATGGCCTGATCATTCACCGGCAAAACGTTAACGACAGCCATATCGCCGCGCTGCGCGACTGCTGCCCCACCACCGCGCTCACGGTGTGCGGCGAGGAGAAGAGCGTCGAGGAGATCATGGCGACGGTGCTGCGTGATAAACCATTCTACGATCGCAGCGGCGGCGGCGTCACTCTTTCCGGCGGCGAACCCTTTATGAACCCAACGCTGGCGCAAGCGCTGTTCGAAGCCAGTCATCAGGCAGGCATTCACACCGCCGTGGAAACCTGCCTGCACGTGCCGTGGAAATACATTGAACCGTCTTTACCCTTTGTCGACCTGTTTCTCGCCGATCTGAAGCACGTTGACGAGGCCGTTTTTCAGCAGTGGACCGACGGCAGCGCCCGCCGGGTGCTGGATAACCTGCAGCGTCTGGCGCTGGCGGGGAAAAAAATGATTATTCGCGTGCCGTTGATCCAGGGATTCAACGCCAGCGAAGCCGACATTGCCGCGATCACCGATTTTGCCGCCGACCGCCTGCAGGTCAGCGAGATCCATTACCTGCCGTACCACACGCTGGGAATGAACAAATACCAGTTACTCAGTCAGCCCTACACCGCACCGGACAAACCGCTGGATGCTCCTGAGCTGCTCGCCTTCGCGCAGGATTATGCGCAAAGCAAGGGGCTAACGGCGATATTACGAGGATAACCCTATGACTACCCTGAAGCTCAACACCCTCAGCGCCCGTATCCAGGCCCATAAAATGGCGCTGGTGCATATCGTCAAGCCGCCGGTCTGTACCGAGCGCGCCCGCCACTATACGGAGATGTATCAGCGGCATCTCGATAAACCGATCCCGGTGCGCCGCGCGCTGGCGCTGGCTCACCACCTGGCGGAGCGCACCATCTGGATCAAGCACGATGAGCTGATCGTCGGTAACCAGGCCAGCGAAGTGCGCGCCGCGCCTATTTTCCCGGAATACACCGTCAGCTGGATTGAGAAAGAGATCGACGATCTCGCCGACCGCCCCGGCGCCGGCTTCTCGGTCAGCGAGGAGAATAAACGCGTATTGCATGAAGTGTGCCCATGGTGGCGCGGCCAGACCGTACAAGACCGCTGCTACGGTATGTTCACCGATGAGCAAAAGGCGCTGCTCGCCACCGGCATTATTAAGGCGGAAGGCAATATGACCTCCGGGGATGCTCACCTCGCGGTCAACTACCCCCTGCTGCTGGAGAAAGGGCTCGACGGGATGCGTGCGAAAGTCGCCGAACGCCGCTCGCGTATCAATTTGACGGTACTAGAAGACCTGCATGGCGAGCAGTTCCTGAAAGCGATTGATATCGTGCTGGAAGCGGTCAGCGATCACAGCAAACGCTTCGCCGCGCTGGCGCGCGAGATGGCGACAGCAGAATCCCGCGAATCACGCCGCCACGAACTGCTGACGATTGCCGAAAACTGCGACGTCATCGCCCATGAGCCGCCGAAAACCTTCTGGCAGGCGCTGCAGCTGTGCTACTTCATTCAGCTTATCCTGCAGATTGAATCCAATGGCCATTCGGTATCCTTCGGCCGTATGGACCAGTACCTCTACCCGTACTACCGCCGCGACGTTGAGTTGCAACAGTCGCTGGATCGCGAACAGGCCATTGAGCTGCTGCACAGCTGCTGGCTGAAGCTGCTGGAGGTCAATAAGATCCGTTCCGGCTCACACTCCAAAGCCTCTGCCGGCAGCCCGCTATACCAGAACGTCACCATCGGCGGCCAGAATCTGGTGGATGGTAAGCCGCAGGACGCGGTCAACCCGCTGTCGTATGCGATCCTGGAATCCTGTGGTCGCCTGCGTTCTACCCAGCCGAACCTCAGCGTGCGCTACCACGCCGGGATGAGCAACGACTTCCTCGACGCCTGCGTCCAGGTGATCCGCTGCGGTTTCGGCATGCCGGCGTTTAACAACGATGAAATCGTCATCCCGGAATTCATTAAGCTGGGCATTGAGCCGCAGGACGCCTACGATTACGCGGCTATCGGCTGTATCGAAACCGCGGTCGGCGGTAAGTGGGGCTACCGCTGCACCGGCATGAGCTTTATTAACTTCGCGCGGGTGATGCTGGCGACGCTGGAAGGCGGCCGCGATGCCACCAGCGGTCAGGTGTTCCTGCCGCAGGAGCACGCCCTGTCGAAAGGCAACTTCGCTAACTTCGATCAGGTGCTGGCCGACTGGGACCGCCAGATTCGTTACTACACCCGTAAATCCATCGAGATTGAGTACGTGGTCGATACCATGCTGGAAGATAACGTCCACGATATTCTCTGCTCGGCGCTGGTCGATGACTGCATCGAACGGGCGAAAAGCATTAAGCAGGGCGGCGCGAAGTATGACTGGGTTTCCGGCCTGCAGGTGGGTATCGCCAACCTCGGCAACAGCCTCGCGGCGGTGAAAAAACTGGTCTTCGATCAGGGCGCCATCGGCCAGCAGGAGCTGGCGAAGGCGCTGGCGGAAGATTTCGACGGTCTGACCCACGAGCAGCTGCGCCAGCGGTTGATCAACGGCGCGCCGAAGTATGGTAACGATGATGACAGCGTCGACGAGTTGCTGGCGCGGGCCTACCAGACCTATATCGACGAGCTGAAGCAGTATCACAATCCGCGCTATGGCCGCGGCCCGATTGGCGGCAATTATTACGCTGGCACCTCCTCTATTTCCGCTAACGTCCCGTTCGGCGCGCAGACCATGGCGACGCCGGATGGCCGTAAAGCGCATACCCCGCTGGCGGAGGGGGCCAGCCCGGCCTCCGGTACCGACCATCTGGGGCCGACGGCGGTTATCAGTTCGGTGGGCAAGCTGCCGACCGGGGCGATCCTCGGCGGCGTGCTGCTTAATCAGAAGCTGAATCCGTCAACGCTGGAGAACGAGTCCGATAAGCAGAAGCTGATGGTGCTGCTGCGCACTTTCTTCGAGGTGCACAAAGGCTGGCATATCCAGTACAACATCGTGTCGCGCGACACGCTGCTGGAAGCCAAGAAACATCCTGACCAGTACCGCGATTTAGTGGTCCGCGTCGCTGGATACTCGGCGTTCTTCACCGCCCTGTCGCCGGATACCCAGGACGATATTATCGCCCGTACCGAACATACGCTGTAATCCTTCGTGCCCGCTGGCGCTATGCTTAGCGGGCCAATCCTGTTCTGCAGGCCGGAAAAGACATGCCCTTCCGGCATTTTCTGAATGCCTGAACTTTCATTCGAAATAAATTTGTGCTCCCCATCACATTGTAATTAGAATGTTACTGGTCGAAGTTAAGCCAGGAGCACTCTCTTATGACCGTTAAAGTTATCGTCACCGATATGGACGGAACTTTTCTCAATGACGCCAAGCAGTACGACCGCCCGCGTTTCCTCGCCCAGTTTGCGCAGCTCAGGCAGCAAGGTATGGAATTTGTTGTCGCCAGCGGCAACCAGTACTATCAGCTGATCTCATTTTTCCCGGAAATTCGCGAGCAGATTTCATTCGTCGCAGAAAACGGCGCTCTGGTTTATGAACATGGCAAGCAGCTGTTCCACGGCGAACTGACCCGCCACGAATCACAAGTGGTGATTGGCGAATTGCTCAAAGATCCGCAGCTCAACTTTGTCGCCTGCGGCCTGCAGAGCGCCTACGTCAGCGATAAAGCTCCGGACGCCTTTGTTGAGCTGATGTCGAAGCACTACCATCGCCTACAGCGGGTGAGCGACTATCACGCCATCGACGATACGCTGTTTAAATTCTCTCTCAACCTGCCGGACAGCGAGATCCCACAGCTGATTGATAAACTGCACGTGTCGCTCGACGGCATCATGAAGCCGGTCACCAGCGGCTTTGGCTTTGTCGATTTGATTATCCCTGGCCTGCATAAAGCCAACGGCATCAGCCGTTTGCTCAAGCGCTGGGATCTTTCGCCGCAGCAATGCGTCGCCATCGGCGACAGCGGCAACGACGCCGAAATGCTGAAGCTGGTGAAATACGCTTTCGCCATGGGTAACGCTGCCGACAGCATCAAGGCCATCGCCGGCTACGCTACCGACGATAATAACCATGACGGCGCGCTGAACGTTATCCAGGCCGTCCTCGATAACACCCCGCCCTTCAACGCCTGACCCTTCGCCGGGGCATCGCGCCCCGGTTTTCCATTTTGTGCGCCGCAGCAAGATTTTAAACTTGCATTAACTCCATTTTAACTTAAATTAACGTTTGTAATATTTCATACTTTCGAATGAAAGATACAGCGAGGTTATTATGGCTGCTCTCCCGACCCACGAAACACTTCCCGCCGATCACAAAGCGGCGATTCGCCAGATGAAACAGGCCCTGCGGGCGCAAATTGGCGACGTCCAGGCGGTGTTCGATAAGCTCTCAGCGCGCATCAGCGAGCGGTTGCAGGAGATTGAGACACTGAAAGCCGCAGGCCAGGAGGTCTGGCCAACCATTCCGTTCCGCGATATCGCCGAAGGAACAGTGAGCGATGAGCAGCGCGCGGCCATTAAGCGCCGTGGCTGCGCGGTGATTAAAGGCCACTTCCCACGCGAACAGGCGCTGGCGTGGGATACCGCGATGCTGGAATATCTGGATCGCAACCATTTCGACGATGTTTACAAAGGGCCTGGCGACAGCTTCTTCGGTTCGCTGGAGGCTTCGCGCCCGGAGATCTACCCGATCTACTGGTCGCCCTCGCAAATGCAGGCGCGGCAGAGCGATGAAATGGCGGCAGTGCAATCTTTCCTCAACCGCCTGTGGCGTTTTGAACAGAATGGCAAACGCTGGTTCGATCCGGACGTCAGCGTGATCTATCCCGACCGCATCCGCCGCCGCCCGCCGGGAACCACTTCGAAGGGGCTGGGGGCGCATACCGATTCCGGCGCGCTGGAGCGCTGGCTGCTTCCCGCCTATCAGCAGGTTTTCGCCAACGTTTTTAATGGCAATATCGACGCCTACGACCCGTGGGACGCCGCGCACCGTACCGAAGTGGAAGAGTATACCGTCGACAACACCACCAAATGCTCGGTGTTCCGCACCTTCCAGGGCTGGACCGCGCTGTCGGACATGATCCCGGGTCAGGGGCTGCTGCACGTGGTGCCGATCCCGGAGGCGATGGCTTATGTGCTGCTGCGCCCCCTGCTCGACGATGTGCCGGAAGATGAGCTGTGCGGCGTTGCGCCGGGCAGAGTGCTGCCGATCTCTGAGCAGTGGCACCCGCTCTTAATTAAAGCGTTAAGCTCGATTCCAGCGCTGAATGCCGGGGACTCCGTCTGGTGGCACTGCGACATCATTCACTCGGTGGCGCCGGTGGAAAATCAGCAGGGCTGGGGAAATGTGATGTACATTCCGGCCGCGCCGATGTGCGAGAAGAACCTCGCCTACGCGCAGAAAGTAAAAATCGCCCTGGAAAAAGGCGCCTCGCCGGGGGATTTCCCGCGCGAGGACTATGAAGCCAGCTGGCAGGGGCGCTTCACCCTGGAGGATCTGAATATCCACGGCAAACGGGCGCTGGGTATGCCGGTCTAATCGTCATACAGCCCCTGCGGCTCGACGGCGGTATGGCCTTTGCCCGGCCGGATCCGCCGTACCGAATCGCGTACCACCAGCGTGCCATGCAGCAGTAGCGAGCCGTGCGGCGCCTCCGGGCGCAGCAGGCGCTGCTGCAGGAGATGCACCGCCTCGCTGCCCAGTTCATCCCGCGGCACATGCACCGCGGTCAGCGGCACCTCCTGAATCGCCGCCAGATTAAATCCGTCAATGCTCATCACCGAGACATCCTGCGGCACCCGCAGGCCACGCTTTTGCAATGCGCTGACGGTGCCGGCGGCCATAAAATCGCCGCCCACCAGGAAGGCGGTGGGCAACGGCCTGCCCTGTAAGCCGTCAAGCCAGGCGCCCACCTGCTCTTCCGTCTCTCTGGCGCTAAAGTTGGCGACGCTGATAAGATCCCGGCTGGCGGTAAAGCGCAGATTACGCGCGCGCCACGCCTCCTGAATCCCCCCCAGCCGCAGCTCCATGGTATAGCGGCGCAGGCACATCACGTTCATCACCGCCCGATGCCCCATATCAAACAGATAGCGGGCTGCGCACTGGCCGATCAGCCGATGATCGGGAGCGATGGACGGCAGCCGCATCCCTTCATCCCGACAGTTGATCAATACGCAGGGTTTGCCCAGATCCGCCGCCAGGCCATGAATATGCGGATCGTCGATCCCCAGCAGCACCGCGGCCTGGGTCTCAGGTTCATTCATGCGGGCAAGAAACAGGTTGGCGTCGCTGTCGTTCTCATCCAGCGCGCAGTAGCGCAGGCGCACTTCATGCGCCGCCAGCGCGTTATTGATGCTCTGGATCACCCGGTAGTAGAAGATATCCGATCGCTCATCGAATGCGCGCTGCGGGGCAAACACCAGCAGATGATTGAGCAGCAGACGCCCGGCGGCCAACCCCTGCATGACACCCAGCTCGCGGGCGCAGTCCAGCACCGCCCGGCGCGCCTTGTCGCTGGTATTCGCTTTCCCGGCCAGGACGCGTGAAACGGTGCTGGGCGATAGCCCGGTGCGGGCGGCAATTTCGGCGACGCGCAGCTTTTTATCCATTTTGTGATCCAGCTCCGATTGAAAAATGAAAGAATTTTCATAATCGCCAAAGCACACGTTACAAGCAAATTCCGCTGTCAAATATGCGATCTCGCTCATTTCATGAAAAAACTTGCATAAATAGCGCTTTGCCAGACGATTTTTCTGCCCTAGCCTGAATTGGTCCAACATCTCCCATACTAGTTATACCAATGATGTTGAGATTAAAAATAGACTATTCAAATAGTTAATAAATCTACGTGACCACTCAGGGAAAGAGACCGTCACTTTCCCCCTACAAACGTCTTGTGGAGTGTGCTATGAGTCAAGGCCTCAACAATGATATCGCTGTCAGCAAAACGCGCCGGGTAGTGAAAAACCTGCGCTGGTGGGTGCTGGTCCTGTTTTTACTTGGCGTTACCGTCAACTACATCACACGCAACTCGCTGGGAATTATCGCGCCGGAACTGAAAGCGACCCTCGGCATTACTACCGAACAATACTCGTGGATCGTCGGCGCGTTTCAGCTGGCTTACACGATTTTCCAGCCGCTGTGCGGCTGGCTTATCGACGTCATCGGCCTGAAGCTTGGCTTTATGATCTGCGCCACCCTTTGGGCGCTGGCCTGTATCGCCCACGCCGGGGCCGGTAGCTGGCTGCACCTGGCTATGTTGCGCTTCTTTATGGGTGGGGCCGAGGCGGCCGCTACTCCGGCCAACGCCAAAACCATCGGCGAATGGTTTCCGAAATCTGAACGGCCAATCGCCGCCGGCTGGGCTGGCGTTGGGTTCTCCATCGGCGCGATGCTGGCCCCGCCGATCATCTACTTCGCCCACGCCTCCTTCGGCTGGCAAGGGGCGTTTATGTTTACCGGCGCGCTGGCGCTACTGTGGGTAGTACTATGGTGGGCCTTCTATCAGACCCCGGAAAAGCACCCCAATCTCAGCAAAAGCGAGCTGGAGTACATCAAACAGGATAACGAAGCCCCGCCGGTAAAACAGCCCTTCTTTACCGCGCTCAAAACCGTCTCGAAAAATAAACGTTTCTACGGGATCGCCATTCCCGCCTTTATGGCCGAGCCCGCCTGGGCGGTGCTGAGTTTCTGGGTGCCGCTGTACCTGGCGAAAGAGCACGGCATGGATTTGAAGCAGATCGCCATGTTCGCCTGGCTGCCGTTTCTCGCCGCCGATCTCGGCAGCGTGGTCAGCGGCTACCTCACCCGCCTGTATGTTCGCTGGTTCGGCTGTACGCGAGTGAACTCGGTGATCGCCAGCTCGGTAACCGGCGCGTTCCTGATGCTCTCCCTGGCCCTCGTCGCCATCACCCGCGATCCCTATATCACCATCATCCTGATCTCCATTGGCGGCTTCGGCCATCAGATCATCTCCTGCATGCTCAGCGCGCTGGTGGTGGAGTCTTTCGACAAGGGACAAATGGCGACGGTCAACGGTATGCGCGGCTCCGCAGCGTGGATCGCCAGCTTCTTGTTCTCGTTATTAATCGGGGTGACCGCCGACAAAATCGGCTTCAACCCGCTATTCATCGCCATGGGTTTCTTTGACCTGATTGGCGCCGTTTTCCTGGTGGCATTTATTGCTGAACGTCGCGCCAAGCGCGCCTGAGAGTGGATGTAAGATATGAAGACGCTGAAACACTGGAGTTTGCATCAACAGCTGGAGCATCACGTTGAACTGACGGTCGATGGCCAGCACACCCTGTGCCTGTACGTACTGGAAGAGAATTTGTTCCGCGTCCTGCTAAAACGCCAGGGCCAGCTGGCGCTGGATCGCACCTGGAGCATCGCTCCGCAGCAGGATGTGCCGTGGGAAGGCCGCGCCCGGGATGACCTCAGCGGTTTTAGTCTCCCGGCCTGGCAGCTGGCCCAGGAGGGCGATACGCTGACTATCGCCACCCGCCAGCTGCGCGTCACCGTTCACCAGCCGCTGTGGCTGGAGTGGAGCTATCGCGACGAGGCCGGCGAATGGCAGCCGCTTGCCAATGACCGTCCGACCAGCGCCTACCTGGCGAATGCCCACGGCGACGGCGTCGCCCATTATCTGAGCCGCCGCAAAGACGAGCGTTTCTACGGCCTGGGCGAAAAGGCCGGCGACCTGCAGCGCACCGGTAAACGCTACGAGATGCGTAACCTCGATGCCATGGGCTACAACGCCGTCAGCACTGACCCGCTGTATAAACATATTCCGTTCACCATCACCCAGCGCAGCGATATCAGCTACGGCCTGTTCTATGACAACCTGAGCAGCTGCTGGCTGGATCTGGGGAACGAGATCGACAACTACCACACCGCCTATCGCCGCTGGCAGGCGGAAGCCGGCGACATCGATTATTACCTGTTTACCGGTAAGCAGGTGCTGGATGTGACCAAAGCCTTCGTTCGCCTGACCGGTAAAACGCTGTTTGGACCCAAATGGAGCCTCGGCTACAGCGGCTCCACCATGCACTATACCGACGCGCCGGATGCGCAAAATCAGCTGATGAACTTTATCCGCCTGTGCGAGCAGCACGCGATCCCCTGCGATTCGTTCCAGCTCTCTTCCGGCTATACCTCAATCAACGGCAAGCGCTACGTCTTTAACTGGAACTACGACAAGGTGCCGCAGCCCAAAGTGATGAGCCAGTCGTTTCACGATGCCGGGCTGAAGCTGGCCGCCAATATCAAACCGTGCCTGCTGCAGGATCACCCGCGCTACGGCGAGGTGGCGGAGCGCGGTCTCTTCATTCGCGATTCGCAAACTGACGCTCCGGAGCGTTCCAGCTTCTGGGATGATGAAGGGTCGCATCTCGATTTCACCAATCCGCAAACCGTGGCCTGGTGGCAGGAAGGCGTGACCACCCAGCTACTGGAGATGGGCATCGATTCGACCTGGAACGATAATAACGAATACGAAGTATGGGACGGCGAAGCCCGCTGCTACGGCTTTGGCCGTGAAATCGCCATCAAACATATTCGCCCGGTGATGCCGCTGTTGATGATGCGCGCCTCGCTGGAAGCCCAGCAGCGCTTTGCGCCGCAAAAGCGCCCATATCTGATCTCCCGCTCCGGCTGCGCCGGGATGCAGCGCTACGTACAGACCTGGAGCGGCGACAACCGCACCAACTGGGATACGCTGCGCTATAACATCCGCATGGGCCTGGGGATGAGCCTTTCCGGGCTGTTTAACGTCGGCCACGACGTCGGCGGTTTCTCCGGCGATAAACCCGAGCCGGAACTGTTTGTGCGCTGGGTACAAAATGGCGTCATGCATCCGCGCTTTACCATTCACTCGTGGAATGACGACCAGACGGTAAACGAAGCATGGATGTACCCGGAAATCACCCCGGCGATCCGCTCAGCCATTGAGCTGCGCTACCGCCTGTTGCCCTATCTGTACACTCTGCTATGGCAGGCGCATGCTGATGATGAGCCGATGCTGCGCCCGACCTTCCTCGATCACCAGCACGATGCGCAGACCTTCGCCGAATGCGATGACTTCCTGCTGGGCCGCGACCTGCTGGTGGCCAGCGTGGTCGAGCCGGGCGCCCGCCAGCGTGAAGTATGGCTGCCGGATAATCAGGCCGGTTGGTACGATTTCTACAGCCATCAGTGGTTCGCCGGCGGCCAGTGGGTGACGCTGGACGCGCCGCTGGAAAAACTGCCGCTGTTGGTCCGCGCCGGCGCCGGTCTGCCGCTTAGTGAACGTATCAGCCATGTCGATGCGCAAAAAGACGATCGTCGCGAACTGCAGCTGTTCCCGCTGAAAGGTACCGGCTCAACCCGCGGTCTGCTGTTTGAAGACGACGGCGAAAGCTGGGGCTATAAACAGGGGGATGCGCTCTGGCTGGAGTGGGAAATGACCTGCAGCGCCAGCAGCATAAACCTGGATATCAACGCCCGCGGCAACTATCGCCCGGCGTGGAAAGCGCTGAAGCTGTCATTACCGGTAGGAGAAAAGCGTAAGCTGCTGGTGAATGGCGTTGAAGGAACGGAGTGGAGGTTCTGACCATAGGCCGGTAGTTTCAGCCAGCATGGTAAATAAATTAAAAGCAGGCCGTACGGACCTTGGTTACTGTTCTCGGTTTGCAACGGTTTTGGTCCGGGAAA
Organism: Klebsiella sp. P1927; assembly: GCF_018204675.1. NCBI lineage: Bacteria > Pseudomonadati > Pseudomonadota > Gammaproteobacteria > Enterobacterales > Enterobacteriaceae > Klebsiella > Klebsiella sp. P1927. The sequence goes on from NZ_CP073377.1 coordinate 3,427,164, forward strand.
AACAGTTCTTTTTTATTATTTCAGAGCAGATTGCGCTCCCGATATTTCTTCTGCGTTATGTCTCTCATGGCGCAGGGAGCGTACAGGGGGCGGCCAGTCGCCGCCGCCCCTGTACCCCGGGCTCTGGCCGCCAAAATCGCCACTTCGTGGTACCTTCGACTTATCCCTGCAGGCTTCGGGTCGGGCCGAGGCAGCGTCCGTGCAAAACACGGCCCTCAGGCCGCATCCATGCGGGCTGCCCCGGCCTTCCGGGAACGTCTCAGCGATTTTGAGGCCACCAACACCGGCAGTTTCAGCCAGCGCGGTGAAGACATTAAAGGCAGGTCGCAAGAACCGTAGGTCGGGTAAGGCGTTAGCCGCCACCAGACAAAAAAACGGCACCGCGTGTCGCCCGGGTAAGGCGTAGCCGCTACCCGGGTAACGGACAGGGATTACTCGATACCTTTGCTGCGCAGGTAGTCTTCGTAGTTGCCGCTGAAGTCGATCACGCGGTCCGGAGTGATCTCCAGGACGCGGGTCGCCAGCGAGCTGACAAACTCACGGTCGTGGGAGACAAAGATCAGGGTGCCCTGATACATCTCCAGCGCCATGTTCAGCGATTCAATCGACTCCATATCCAGGTGGTTGGTCGGTTCGTCCATCACCAGGATGTTTGGCTTCTGCATCATCAGCTTACCGAACAGCATGCGCCCTTTCTCGCCACCGGAAAGCACCTTCGCCGGCTTTTTGATATCGTCCTGGCTAAACAGCAGACGGCCGAGGATGCTGCGTACTGCCTGCTCGTCGTCGCCTTCCTGCTTCCACTGGCTCATCCATTCGAAGACCGTCAGGTCGTTTTCGAACTCGTACTCATGGTCCTGCGCGTAGTAGCCGATTTGCGCGTTTTCAGACCATTTCACGCTGCCGTTGTCCGGCTGCAGTTCGCCTACCAGGGTTTTCAGCATGGTGGATTTACCCACGCCGTTGGCGCCCAGAATGGCGATCTTTTCGCCCACTTCCAGCAGCAGGTTGACGTTTTTGAACAGCGGACCTTCATCAAAGCCTTTGGTAAGGGCTTCCACTTCCAGCGCGTTACGGAACAGTTTCTTATCCTGCTCGAAGCGGATAAATGGGTTCTGACGGCTGGAGGCTTTAACCTCTTCCAGCTTGATTTTGTCAATCTGGCGCGCGCGCGAGGTGGCCTGACGCGATTTAGAGGCGTTGGCGCTGAAGCGGCTAACGAAGGACTGCAGGTCCGCAATCTGCGCTTTTTTCTTGGCGTTGTCCGCCAGCAGACGCTCACGCGCCTGGGTGGCCGCGGTCATGTATTCGTCGTAGTTGCCCGGATACACGCGCAGCTCGCCGTAGTCCAGATCCGCCATGTGGGTGCAGACCATGTTCAGGAAGTGACGGTCGTGCGAAATGATAATCATGGTGCTGTCGCGATCGTTCAGCGTCTGCTCCAGCCAGCGAATGGTGTCGATGTCCAGGTTGTTGGTCGGTTCATCGAGCAGCAGGATATCCGGATTGGAAAACAGCGCCTGCGCCAGCAGGACGCGCAGCTTCCAGCCCGGCGCGACTTCGCTCATCGGGCCATAATGCTGTTCAACCGGAATGCCGACGCCGAGCAGCAGTTCGCCGGCGCGCGCTTCCGCCGAGTAGCCGTCCATTTCGCCATATTTGACTTCCAGGTCGGCCACTTTGTAGCCATCTTCTTCGCTCATCTCAGCGAGGGCGTAGATACGATCGCGCTCCTGCTTCACTTCCCACAGCTCGCCGTGGCCCATGATGACCGTATCCAGCACGGTGAACGCTTCAAAGGCGAACTGATCCTGACGCAGCTTACCGATGCGCTCGTTCGGGTCGAGAGAAACGTTGCCCAGCGTCGGTTCGAGATCGCCGCCGAGGATCTTCATAAAGGTCGATTTACCGCTGCCGTTGGCGCCGATCAGACCATAACGGTTGCCGCCGCCAAATTTAACGGAGATATTTTCGAACAGCGGCTTGCTGCCAAACTGCATGGTAACGTTGCTGGATACTAGCACGGGGATATCCTGAAAAAAGAGTATGAGGGGTGTGATACAGCAGACATTATGCCAGCAAATGACACACTTTTCACGGCCTGCGGTAAATTCCACCGCGGCGCTTGTGCTAAGGTCTTTGTCAGACGAGCCGGAAACCCGCGCTCAAACGGTTATTCTGTACGTATTTATAAGGAGTCCCATGACCAGCAGCCTATCGCGACACCCGGCTTTTTTATCCCTGCAGGGCGGCATCAATTTTCGCGACCTGGGCGGCCAGCTTGCCGCCGATGGACGCCGCGTCCGCAGCGGCAAGCTATTGCGATCCGGCGCGCTAAACCGGTTAACGGCGGAGGATCTCAACCACCTCGATACTTTGCCGCTCAGCCGGGTGCTCGACTATCGCGACCCCGGAGAGGTAGCCCGTACTCCGGACAAGCTTAGCCCGCTTACCCATTATCTTAACGCGCCGGCCAATCCGCCGGTGAGCGAGGTAAATGCGAAGGTCACCGAGCTGAATGCCGCCACCCTTAACGCGCTGAACGGCGAGCAGTTTATGCTGCAACTCTACCGCCAGCTGCCGTTTAACAACCCGGCCTATCGCCAGCTCGCCGCCTGGCTGACCACGCCTTTTGAAGGCGCTTTACTGCAACACTGCGCGGTCGGCAAAGATCGCACCGGCGTCGGCTGCGCGTTAACGCTGTTCGCCGTCGGCTGCGACAGCGAAACGGTGATGGAGGAGTATCTCCTTACCCACGGCATGCTGACGCAGGTGGAGGCCTGGATGTTGGAGCTGCTCGGCAACGACCTCACTGCCCAAGGGCGCCAAAGCCTGGCGGATATTCTGACGGTAAAAGAGTCCTATCTCGCCGCCGCGCTGTCGGCTATTCACCAGCGCTATGGCACCGTCGACGCCTGGCTGGCGGCAGAGTACCAGCTTACCGCGCCGGTTCGCGCCGCGCTGCAGGCCCGGCTGCTGGAAGAGTAACCGCCCGTTACCCGCGCGGCGAGCGATGCTTCGGCCGCCTGCCGGACCGCGGCAGCCGAGGCGACAGGGAAAAAAATGTGATTTCGTACACATCTGATTTACCTGTTCAGCGGAATGCACATATAATGCGCTCCCATCTACTGTCTCAATCATTAACAAAGGCCTGTGTGGCGTTGATTTCGCACACGACATTAAAGACTATGAAATTATCTACACTCTTAGCGGCAGCCTTCGCCATCGTAGGCTTTTGCAATACAGCGTCTGCTGTCACCTATCCTTTGCCAACCGATGGCAGCCGTTTGGTTGGTCAGAATCAGGTCATTACCATTCCGGATGATAACAAACAGCCGCTGGAATACTTCGCGGCGAAATATCAGATGGGGCTTTCCAACATGCTGGAAGCCAACCCGGGGGTGGATACTTACCTGCCGAAGGGCGGTAGCGTCCTGAACATCCCTCAGCAGCTGATTCTGCCGGATACCGTGCATGAAGGGATCATTATCAACAGCGCGGAAATGCGTCTGTACTACTACCCGAAAGGCACCAATACCGTGATCGTTCTGCCGATCGGCATCGGCCAGTTAGGTAAAGATACGCCGATCAACTGGACCACCAAAGTCGAACGCAAGAAGGCCGGCCCGACCTGGACACCGACCGCCAAAATGCATGCTGAATACGCCGCCGCCGGCAACCCGCTGCCAGCCGTCGTACCGGCCGGTCCGGATAACCCGATGGGGCTGTACGCGCTGTATATCGGCCGTCTGTACGCCATCCACGGCACCAACGCTAACTTCGGTATCGGCCTGCGCGTGAGCCACGGCTGCGTGCGTCTGCGTAACGATGACATCAAATTCCTGTTTGAGAACGTGCCGGTCGGCACCCGCGTACAGTTTATCGATGAGCCGGTAAAAGCGACCACCGAGCCGGACGGCAGCCGTTACATCGAGGTGCACAACCCGCTGTCGACCACCGAAGCGCAGTTCCAGGGCGGCGAGATCGTGCCGATCACCCTGACTCAGCCGGTACAGGCAGTTACCAGCCAGTCTGATGTCGATCAGAACGTGGTTGAGCAGGCTATCCAGAACCGCTCCGGTATGCCGGTGCGTCTGAACTAAGTTGTGCTGACAAGAAAAACGGCGGGCCTGATGCCCGCCGTTTTTTTATCGGCATTTTCCCTCGAGGCGGCTAACGCTCGCCCGGGCTACCAAACCCTACCACGCCGTAACCCCGCTATGCGCAGCCGCCAGCAGGAGCCCCGGCCTAGCCGTTATTCACCAGAATAATCCCGCCGTGATCGTAGCGATAATGGCAGTGGGCGTACTCCAGCGGCGTGCCATCCTCCAGATAGATAACCTGCTCCACCTCCAGCACCGGATCGGTCGGTTCGCAGTGAAGATGCTGTTTATCCAGTTCCCCGGGCTTCATCGCCCGCACCACGCGGTAAGATCCCATCAGCTTCAGCCCCAGCGTCTCCTGCACATAGCGAAACACGGAACCTTCCAGATGGCTTTTGGTTAACCCCGGCACCAGCCCCACCGGCATGACCGTCAGATCCAGCGATACCGGCTCGCCGTTGAGCAGCCGCAGGCGAACAAAGTCATACACCGGGGCATCGGCGTCGATAAGCAGCGAACTTTGCTCCTTGTCGCTGGGAAAGCGCACCGCAAAACGCACCACTTCGCTTTGCACCTCGCCAAGATGCTCCCAGGTTTTGGTGGCGCCGAAATAGTCGCTGCCGGGCAGCTCCCACTGCGACAGCTGAAGGAAATTTTTCCGCACAAAGGTGCCCTGCCCTTTTCGGGTATAGATCAGCCCTTCGACGATTAACTGGCGCATCGCCTGCTGGATGGTCATCCGGCTGGTGCTGAACTCCGCCGCCAGCGCAAACTGGTCGGGTAGCGGCGCGCTAGCCGGATACTGCTGGCTGATGATGCGTTTTTTTATTTCCCGCGCGATTTGCAGATACTTCGCCGTCATTTCCCGGTCCTTATCCATTCAGTGAGTGGCTGGCGGGCTGGATACACCATCTGACCGCCAGGGCAGCGTTACATCGCTTCGCCGTTGCTGCGGAACACCTGCTTCAGCCATGCATAGCTCTTCTTCGGCACCCGCCGCAGGTCCTTGAGGTCATGGTTTTCGCGATTGACGTACACCACGCCGTAGCGCTTACGCATATCGCCCTGTGAGCTCAGGATATCGATTAATCCCCAGCCGAGATAGCCGATCACCTGCGCCCCATCCTCAAAGATGGCCGCTTTCATGGCGTTGATATGGTCGCGATGGTAAGCGATGCGGTAATCGTCGGCAATGGGATGTTCGCCGTCCCAGGACTCAATCACCCCGATGCCGTTTTCAATCGGGAACACCGGCAGGCGCCAGTCGTTATAGTAACGAGTGATGATCGTCCGGAAGCCCAGCGGATCAATCTGCCAGTTCCATTCCGTCGCTTTCAGGAACGGGTTATCCTGGTTGCCAAACAGCATATAGTTGTTGACCGCCGTTCCCGGCGGGATCGCGTCGCTGTTCAATGTGCGGCTGGCGTAATAGCTGAACGCCAGATAATCGACCCTCACCGTCGCCATCAGGGCAAGATCCTCCGGACGATAGATATCATCGAATCCTTCCGCGGCGACAAAATGCATCACCTCCGGGCTATAACCCTCACCCGCGTAGGCGCGCAGCAGGTTCTGGTTTAAGAACTCATCCAGCTGCTGGGCGCAGAGGATATCGCGTGGTTTGCAGGTAGCCGTATAGACCAGAGCGTGAGCCAGCATTCCGCCCATCTGACACTGCGGCTTCGTCTGGTGCAGATAGTGAGTCAGATGGACGTGCGCCATCATGACATGATGCTGGATCAGATACAGTTCGCGCAGGGTCTTCTCCCCCTGCAGATAGCCGGAAATCAGAAACGCTTCCGGCGAATGGTACAGATTCTGCTCATTAAAGGTGAGCCAGTATTTCACCTTGTCGCCATAGCAGGCGATCATCTTCTGGCCGTAGCGGATAAAAGCGTCCATCACCCGGCGGTCGGTAAAACCGTTGTAGCGCTCCGCCAACGACAGCGGCATATCGAAGTGGTACAGGCAGATCATCGGCTCAATGCCGCGGGCGAGCAGTTCATCTATAAATTGATGGTAGAAGGCGATCCCCTGTTCATTGAATTCGCCATCTCCGTCAGGGCACACCCGGCTCCAGGCGATCTGAAAACGGTAGCAGTTCATGCCCAGATCCTGCATCAAATCGAAATCTTCCCGATAACGATGATAAGAGTCGGTCGCCACCTTCCAGTCGGAGGCGAACTCCGCCGGTTGACGGATATCATACACCGACATCCCCTTGCCACCCTCGTTCCACGCCCCCTCCGTCTGCATGCTGGAGACGGAATTTCCCCATAAAAAATCTGCCGGTAGTCTGTTCTTCATGCTGCGCCTCGGTATATGACTAGCCATTTAAACATAATGACTAGTCATATACCGGAAAGTGAAAAGGTAAGCAAAGGCCGGGATCGGTTTCTGTGAGCCGGACAAAAAAAGATCGCCCCGAAAGGCGATCCTGGCGATCGATGTGAATGATGGCGCGATTATGTTGAGATCAGGCGCTGAGTTTGAAGAGCCAGTAGCCGCTGAGTGCCGCCCATAGCAGCATTGGAATGGAGTAGAGATGGAAGCGCCACCAGATGCGCCGATCGCTGGCCATACGCAGGGCGATAATATTGGCCAGCGAGCCCGGCAGCAGGCCAAAGCCGCCCACGTTAACCGCCCATGCGAGCAGTATCGACGGCGGGACATAGTTGAGCAACAGAATAGTCGAGGGCACATTACTGATCACCTGCGACAGGCCAATAGCAGTAAGCCACAGTCCACCGCCGGAGAGGGTCCCCACCCCGCTCAGCACCTGGTGCAGCGCCGGAAGCTGGGTCAGCAGATGGACGTCAATAAACATCACCATAAACACCAGCAACAGCGACCAGTCGACATGGACGATCACCGCCCGGGCCAGCACCAGGAAGCCCAGCAGCACGAGCGCCAGCCCCCACAGGGCCTGATTCATCTCCAGCGCCGTCAGAAACACCACATACAGTCCCAGACAGCTCCAGACGAGCTTGGGTTGCCATGACGGCGCCCTGTCGCTGCTCTGGTAACTGAGCCGCTTCGCCGGAAAACAGAACCAGCACAGCGCCAGCAGGGTCAGCATCATCGCCGCTGCCAGAGGCAGCATCTGACCGATAAACCCGAAGAAAGAGAGGCCGGATCGTCCCCACAGCAAAATATTCTGCGGGTTGCCGATCGGCGTCAGCAGCGAACCGGCGTTCACCGCCAACGCTTCGAAAATAATCAGCCGGTTCACCGGGATGGCGCACCATTTTTTTAGCGTCAGCGTCAACGGCACCACAATAAACAGCGCAACGTCGTTGGTAAGAAAGGTAGACAACAGCGCCGCCGCCAGCACCATAAAGATGGCCAGCTGGCGCTCAGTCACAAAGCGGCGGGCCATTTTTCGGCCCAGCACGTCAAAATAGCCGCTCAGTTCGATCCCCTTAGTCAACAACATCAGGCCGCTAAGCGTGACGATGGTATGCCAGTCAATGGCCGCCGGCCAGCTTGCCGGGACAAACGGCACGATGGCGCTGAGCACGCAGGCGATAATCAGCAGCAAATGGAGAAAACGATCGCGCAGCAGCGACTGGACGAAGGGAAGAGTCATGCTTCCTGAGATCCCTGTGTTTGGGTAAATTTCAGGAACATCGCCAGCGTCTCTTCGCTCACGTGATGCTCCATCCCTTCCGCATCACGTCGGGCAATCTCCGGGCTGACGCCGATCGCCAGCAGGAAGTTCTCCACGATTTGATGGCGCTCGCGGCTCTCCTGGGCTAGCTTCTCACCTTCCGAGGTTAAGAAGATCCCGCGCCAGGGGATCTGTTCAATAAGACCGACGCTGGCCAGGCGTTTGAGCATTTTAGCGACCGTAGGTTGCGAAACGCCAAGACGCGCGGCCATATCCACCTGGCGCGCCTCGCCCACTTCGTTGATCAGATCGGAGATCAGCTCCACATAGTCATCGATCAGCTCGCGGCGATGCGCTTCCCGCACCTGGCGAAACCCTTCCACGTGCTCTTCAACATTCACTAACTGCGTCACTTTTTTTGTTATTGGCTTACCTGCGCGACGGTTCATTGTGCTTCCTCATTCGTGTGACGCGTCAAGCATCGTATAAAAAGATCCACATTGTAATGGATTGCGCCAAGAGCACAAAAAATTAACGTTTTAGCCATAGCTATAAAATATAGCCTGTGCTATATCTGTATATAATGCAAACATCCATCAGGGAATGACGGAGCGAACTGGCAGGAGGAGAGCAGATGAATGAATTCAAGAGGTGCATAAACGTGTTTAGCCATTCACCCTTTAAAGTACGATTAATGCTGATCGGTATGCTGTGCGAGATGATCAACGGTAAACCGCAGCAGGGCAAACCCAATTCCTAAGGCGGCGTCGCGGTACGCCGCTTCATTTTTCTGTCATTTTCCGCCGGTAAAATGACCGGTTCCCCCGTTTCCCTGACCTTTTTTCAAGTTTTGTAAGCGCTCTCGCAAAACAATCTGTTATGCCTGGTTGACCTTACCATTTACAAGCCCTATCTTTGCACAGCCCTGCCACATTCGCGGCTCGCAGAGACCCTCTTCACGCACTGTCCAGCAGGTTTTACCCCTTGACGCCAGGGGATGCGCATGGCCTCTTTTTGATTGTTTACTATGAATGTCACCACCCTGAAAGATACGCTGGTCGCCCGCCGACTGGCACTGAACCCATGGACGGGATTCTACTTTTTACAGTCGCTGTTAATTAACCTGGCGCTGGGCTATGAATTTAGCCTGCTTTATACCGTGGCATTTACCTGTGTGTTACATCTGCTGTGGCGCGCCTTTCCGCGCGTCCAGAAAGCGGTGGTCGGCGCCTATTCCCTGCTGGCGGCTCTGTACTATCCCTTTGGCCAGGCCTACGGTGCCCCCAACTTCAACACTCTGCTGGCGCTGCACGCCACCAACGTGGAAGAGTCTACGGAAATCCTGACCATCTTCCCGTGGTACAACTATCTGCTGGCGGTCTTCATCTTCGCTCTCGGGGTCATTGCGGTTCGCCGTAGGATCGTTGAGCCATCACGCTGGGGAAAAATGGATACGCTGGGCCTGTTGTTCAGCATCGGGATCTTCTTTCTCCAGCCGGTGCAAAACCTTGCCTGGGGCGGTGTATTCAAGGTGATTGACACCGGTTATCCGGCCTTTCGTTTTGTCAAAGACGTGGTGGTGAATAACAACGAGGTGCTGGACGAACAGGCCCGGATGGCGCAGCTGGCTGGCATGAAAGACAGCTGGCACGTGTTGGCGGTAAAGCCAAAATACCATCTCTATGTGGTGGTGATCGGTGAAAGCGCGCGCCGCGATGCCCTCGGCGCTTTCGGTGGCCATTGGGACAACACGCCGTTTGCCAGCTCGGTAAACGGTTATCTGTTTAACAACTACATCGCCGCCAGCGGCTCAACGCAGAAATCGCTCGGCCTGACGCTTAACCGGGTGGTCGATGGCAAACCACAGTATCAGGATAACTTTGTCACCCTCGCCAACCGCGCCGGTTTCCAGACCTGGTGGTTCTCCAACCAGGGGCAAATTGGCGAGTACGACACCGCTATCGCCAGCATCGCCAAACGGGCGGATGAAGTACAGTTCCTGAAAAACGGCGATTTCGAAGCCAATAAAAACACCCAGGACGAGCAGTTGCTGAAGCTGACCGAGCAGGTGCTCTCAACCCAGCGTACCCAGCCGCAGCTGATTGTCCTGCACCTGATGGGCTCTCACCCACAGGCCTGCGATCGGACCAAGGGCAAATACACGGTTTTCGTTCAGTCGAAAGAGACCTCATGCTACCTCTACAGCATGACGCAGACCGATTCGCTGCTGGCTAAGCTTTATCATCAGTTGCAAAATTCCGGTGACACTTTTTCCCTGACCTATTTTTCCGATCATGGTCTGGCGTTCAAGGAGCGGGGCAAAGAGGTGCAGTATCTGGCGCATGACGATAAGTTCCAGCAGAACTTCCAGGTGCCGTTTATGGTGCTATCCAGCGATGACAAAGCGCATAAAGTGATTAAGGCGCAGCGTTCGGCGAATGATTTCCTCAGTTTCTTCTCCCAGTGGACCGGGATCCAGGCGGCGGAAATCACCCCACGCTATCGGTTTATCTCTGAGCAAAAGGCCGGTCCGGTGTACATCACCAACTTCCAGCTGCAGAAGGTGGACTACGCTCACCTCGGTACCGATGAGTTCACAGTCAATTAATCGCGCCGGCCCGGCCAGTCGCCCGGGCCGGCCGTCAGCAGGCAAAAAAAATCCGCCCCGAGAGGCGGATTTTTCATATCACCGGAGTGATTAGAAGCGGTAACCCACGCCAGCAATCCAGGTGCCGACGTCAACGTTACGAATACGAGACTGCTCGTAGGAGAAGTCCAGAGCAACGTTTTCGATCGGGTTGAACTGCAGACCAGCACCGTAGGAGAAACCGTAGTCGCTCATATCGGATTTATGAGGGTAGTTGTTGTTCTGGAATTTACCGTAACCAACACCCACTACGCCGTAGATGCTTGCCCAGTCGTTCAGACGGTAAGCCGGACCAGCGGTGATGCCGTAGTACTGACCTTTGTTGTAAGTACCGTTGCTGTTGTTATCCTTCTCGGTGTAGGTGAAGGAACCGATAACGCCCAGCGGGTTGTTATCTTGCTCGTAACGGTATTTCAGGTTGAAACCGCCAGCTTTGTTCGCTTTACCCTGCATGTCGCTCTGCGCGTAACCGCCGGTTACGGTAGAAGTTGCAGCAAATGCAGTGGTACCTACGGATGCAGCCAGAACAACGGCCAGTGCTGAAAGACGTGCAATTTTATTCATAACCACCTCAAATGTGTTTCTAATAAGTCCTAAGCCTTAAATATATCAAAAACTTTTGGGAAACTCTTTGGAGTTTACATTGTCTAACATACTTTTTCATGTAACCAAAAGTTTCCATATTTCTGTAACAATATGGAAAACAACAATTTTTGGCGTTAACTTACATCTTAACGCTCATTAAGAAATTCGCAAGCATCCAGATTAATCCTAACCGCCTGGTGAATTTCTCAGCAGTTTTCGCCATTGTACTGTTTTTGCCCCTGTTTTTTTCAACATTAGCTCAACCGCCGGCAGGTAATTCCAGTACACTGGAACTTTTACCCCTTTTGACAAAACCTGACAGGAGAAAGGATGCCCGGTCCATCCAGAAAAGCGGCGGCATGGTTGCCGATACTGGTGATTTTAGTCGCCATGACCTCGATTCAAAGCGGCGCATCGCTTGCTAAATCGCTGTTCCCGGTGGTCGGCGCCCCGGGCGTCACCGCCCTGCGTCTGGCGTTGGGAACGCTGATTCTGGTGGTGGTGTTCAAGCCATGGCGGCTACGTTTCTCCCCGGCGCAGCGCGTGCCGCTGCTACTGTACGGCCTGGCGCTCGGGGCGATGAACTATCTCTTTTATTTATCCCTGCAGCGCATTCCGCTCGGCGTGGCGGTGGCCCTGGAGTTTACCGGCCCGCTGGCGGTGGCGCTGTTTGGTTCGCGCCGCCCGCTGGATTTTGTCTGGGTGGCGCTGGCGATCCTCGGACTATGGTATCTTCTGCCGCTGGGGCAGAACGTGGCGCAGGTCGATTTAACCGGCGCGCTGTTCGCCCTCGGCGCCGGGGCGTGCTGGGCGGTCTATATTCTGACCGGACAGCGTGCCGGTGAAGAGCATGGTCCAGCCACGGTAGCGATGGGGTCGCTCATCGCCTCGCTGGTGTTTGTGCCGTTAGGCATGGCGCAGGCCACCGATACGCTGTGGCAGTGGTCGCTGCTGCCGCTGGGTTTGGGGATCGCGATTCTCTCCACCGCGCTGCCCTACTCCCTCGAGATGATGGCCCTGACGCGCTTGCCGACGCGCACCTTCGGCACGCTGATGAGCCTTGAGCCAGCGTTAGCTGCCCTCTCCGGTATGATCTTCCTCGGTGAAACGCTGAAGCTCTCCCAGACCCTGGCGCTCGGCGCGATCATTATCGCCTCGATGGGCGCCACGCTGACTATGCAACGGCAGAGTAAAGTCGAGCAGGTCGATATCAATTAACATTCTGTTACGGCGCCGGCCCGAGAGAAATCCGGGCCGTTCAGCCAAATATAAATACCTGATATTTAAATATTTTTAAAATAACCAACCACTTTGCGCTATCGGAGTGATATAGCCTGCCGATGCCTCACTCTTGAAAACCCTTGCTATACTTATTTCCGAAGTCATTTGGGACAACGCTCCACATCATTCAGATCTGAAGTGTGATGAGCATCAATATCAAGAGGATATGAAACGATGAGTACCGCAAAACTGGTTAAATCAAAAGCGTCTAATCTGGTCTATACCCGCAACGATGTCGCTGACAGCGAAAAGAAAGCGACCATTGAGCTGTTGAATCGCCAGGTGATCCAGTTCATTGACCTGTCACTTATCACCAAGCAGGCACACTGGAATATGCGCGGTGCGAACTTTATCGCCGTGCACGAAATGCTGGATGGCTTCCGTACCGCGCTGACCGAACATCTGGACACCATGGCCGAGCGCGCGGTGCAGCTGGGCGGCGTCGCCCTGGGTACCACTCAGGTCATTAACAGCAAAACCCCGCTGCAGAGCTACCCACTGGACATCCATCACGTTCAGGATCACCTGAAAGCCCTGGCTGACCGCTACGCGGTAGTGGCGAACGATGTGCGTAAGGCGATCGACGAAGCAAAAGACGAAGACACTGCAGATATCTTCACCGCGGCTTCCCGCGATCTGGATAAATTCCTGTGGTTCATTGAAGCCAACATCGAGTAAGGCTTTGCCGCCGGCCCAGCGCGGTCGGCGGCGCCTCAGCGTTTCTCCCTGCCCTATATTCCATCCTTTGCTTTTCATCCCCCACTGGCCTTGCACCGTTTCAGGGCACCAGATTGATGAAAATGCGCGCAAAAGTAAAAAGATTGTAATAATCACCTCACACAATCGTTACGTCGAGATTGTTTTCCCATCAGGGTTTGCGCTAAAAATGGGCTGGTAATTCAGCACCCTTATGACGCACCAAAATGACGCCCCATCATGGTGCAGTCACTGCCTGAAATGATCGTTCTTGTGCAACGACTTACGCTTCGTTTGTTGAAAAACAACAGCTTGTAAAAGTGGCACGATTTTTTCATTAGGCTAGTCGTTCTCGCAGGGGATCGTCCCGTGGATATAAAAGGAAATGCTATGAAGTCTGTATTTAAAGTTTCACTGGCTGCACTGACCCTGGCTTTTGCGGTTTCTTCCCATGCCGCTAATAAGACCCTGGTTGTCGCCACCGATACGGCGTTCGTCCCGTTCGAATTTAAGCAAGGCGATAAGTATGTGGGTTTTGACGTTGACCTGTGGGCGGCTATCGCCAAAGAGCTGAAGCTCGACTACACCCTGAAGCCAATGGACTTCAGCGGCATTATCCCGGCGCTGCAAACCAAAAATATCGATCTGGCGCTGGCGGGGATCACCATTACCGACGAGCGTAAAAAAGCGATCGACTTCTCCGACGGCTACTATAAAAGCGGCCTGCTGGTGATGGTCAACGCTAATAATAACGACATCAAAGATGTCAAAGATCTGAACGGTAAAGTGGTCGCGGTGAAGAGCGGCACCGGCTCCGTTGACTACGCGAAAGCCAATATCAAAACCAAAGATCTGCGTCAGTTCCCGAACATCGATAACGCCTATATGGAGCTGGGAACCGGTCGCGCGGATGCCGTGCTGCACGATACGCCGAATATTCTGTACTTCATCAAAACCGCGGGCAACGGTAAGTTCAAAGCGGTAGGCGAATCACTGGAAGCGCAAAACTACGGTATCGCCTTCCCGAAAGGCAGCGACGAGCTGCGTGAGAAAGTGAACGGTGCGCTGAAAACGCTGCGCGACAATGGTACCTATAACGAAATTTATAAAAAATGGTTCGGCACTGAACCCAAATAATAAAAACGTACTTCGCCGGACCGAGGTCCGGCGACACCACAACGGTCTTCCGGCACAGGCTCGGCGGGAGACGGTATTTTGGCGGAGGCTTTCCTCTGCTCTCGACACGGTAACAGGAACGTATTATGCAGTTTGACTGGAGTGCCATCTGGCCTGCCATTCCGATTTTGCTGGAAGGCGCCAAAATGACGCTGTGGATTTCCGTCCTCGGCCTGGCCGGCGGTCTGATAATTGGTCTGGTGGCCGGTTTCGCCCGCTGCTTCGGCGGCTGGATCGCCAACCACATCGCGCTGGTCTTTATTGAAATCATTCGCGGCACCCCGATTGTGGTGCAGGTTATGTTCATCTACTTTGCGCTGCCGATGGCCTTTAGCGATCTGCGCATCGACCCCTTCTCCGCGGCGGTAGTGACCATCATGATAAACTCGGGCGCCTATATCGCGGAAATCACTCGCGGCGCGGTGCTCTCCATACATAAAGGCTTCCGCGAAGCGGGCCTGGCGCTTGGCCTGTCGCGTCGCGAAACCATTCGCCACGTGATCCTGCCGCTGGCGCTGCGCCGCATGCTGCCGCCGCTGGGCAACCAGTGGATCATCAGCATCAAGGATACCTCGCTGTTCATCGTCATCGGCGTCGCCGAACTGACCCGTCAGGGACAGGAGATCATCGCGGGCAACTTCCGCGCGCTGGAAATCTGGAGCGCCGTAGCCGTGATCTACCTGATTATCACCCTGGTCCTGAGCTTTATTCTGCGTCGTCTTGAAAGAAGGATGAAAATCCTGTGATTGAGTTTAAAAACGTCTCCAAGCACTTTGGTCCGACCCAGGTGCTACACGATATCTCTCTGAAAATTAATCAGGGTGAAGTGGTGGTCATTATCGGCCCTTCCGGTTCCGGTAAATCAACGATGCTGCGCTGCATCAATAAGCTGGAAGAGATCACCAGCGGCGATCTGATTGTCGATGGTCTGAAGGTCAACGACCCGAAGGTGGACGAACGTCTGATTCGTCAGGAAGCCGGGATGGTTTTCCAGCAGTTTTATCTGTTCCCGCACCTCACGGCGCTGGAAAACGTGATGTTTGGCCCGCTGCGGGTACGCGGCGCCAGCAAGCAGGCGGCAGAGAAGCAGGCGAAAGAGCTGCTGGCGAAAGTCGGTCTGGCTGAGCGCGCGCATCACTATCCGTCCGAACTCTCCGGCGGCCAGCAACAGCGTGTGGCCATCGCCCGCGCGCTGGCGGTGAAGCCGAAGATGATGCTGTTTGATGAACCGACCTCCGCGCTCGACCCGGAGCTGCGCCATGAAGTGCTCAAGGTGATGCAGGACCTGGCGGAAGAGGGCATGACGATGGTGATTGTGACCCACGAAATCGGCTTTGCCGAAAAAGTGGCCTCGCGACTAATCTTTATCGACAAAGGACGAATTGCTGAAGACGGCAATCCCCAGGAGCTGGTGAAGAACCCGCCCAGCCCGCGCCTGCGTGAATTCCTGCAACACGTCGCCTGACCCACAACGGCTCTCTCCCCCACGATGAGAGCCGCTTTTCCAGAATCCTCTTCCCTCCCCTTCCGCCAGCGGCTTCTATACTTACCCGTTTACGTTGCAACGGAGGTGCCCATGCCGTGGATCCTGCTTTTGCTCGCTGCACTGTTTACTGCCCCGCTTTCCGCCGCCACCCTCCCCGGCGTGCCGACGCCTAACACTGATAAAAACAGCGCCAGCGAACCCGATGTGGAACAGAAAAGAGCGGCTTATGCCGCACTGGCCGATGTGCTGGCCAACGACTCCGCCCGTCAGGAGCTCATTGACCAGCTGCGTAAAGCAGCCGCCACGCCGCCGCCCGACAGCACCCCGACGCTGACGCCACCGGCGGTGAAAGAAGAGACCACGGTACTGGAGAACGTCACCCAGATAAGCCGGGAATATGGCGAACAGCTCTCATCACGCTTTTCCCAGCTGTGGCGCAATATCACCGGCTCACCGCATAAGCCCTTTAATCCGCAAACCTTTACCAGCGCGGCCTGGCATTTTTTACTGCTGGCCGGGCTGGTGTTTGCCTTCTGGTGGCTGGTACGCCTCGCGGCGCTGCCGCTGTATCGCAAAATGGGCGAATGGGGACGGCATAAAAACCGCGATCGCGGTAACTGGCTCCAGCTGCCCCTGACCATCGCCGGGGCGTTTATCATCGACCTGCTGCTGCTGGCGCTAACCCTGTTTGTCGGTCAGCTGCTAAGCGATCGCCTGAATGGGAATAACCCTACCATCGCCTTCCAGCAGAGCCTTTTCCTCAACGCCTTCGCGCTGATCGAGTTTTTTAAAGCTATTCTGCGGCTCATTTTCTGCCCGCGCATTCCTGCCCTGCGGCCCTTTAACCTCAGCGACGAGGCCGCGTCATACTGGAGCCTGCGCCTGAGCGCGCTCAGCAGCCTGATTGGTTACGGTCTGATCGTCGCGGTGCCGATTATTTCCAATCAGGTGAATGTTCAGGTTGGCGCGCTGGCTAACGTCGTCATCATGTTGTGCATTACGCTGTGGGCGCTGTACCTGATTTTTCATAACAAAGCGGTGATTACTCAAGGGTTGATCCACCTGGCCGACCACTCACTCGCTTTCTTTAGCCTGTTTATCCGCGCCTTCGCGCTGGTCTGGCACTGGCTGGCCTGCGCCTACTTTGTGGTGCTTTTTTTCTTTTCGCTGTTCGACCCGGGCAACAGCCTGAAATTCATGATGGGCGCCACCCTGCAAAGCCTGGCGATTATCGGCGGCGCGGCGCTGGTGTCTGGCATCCTGTCGCGCTGGATAGCCAAAACCATCACCCTGTCGCCCGCCACTCAGCGCAACTACCCTGAACTGCAAAAGCGTCTAAATGGCTGGATCTCCGCCTCGCTGAAGGCGGCGCGCATTCTCACCGTCTGTGTCGCCATTATGCTGCTGTTGAGCGCCTGGGGCCTGTTTGACTTCCGGGAATGGCTGCATAACGATGCCGGGCAAAAAACGGTGGATGTGCTGATCCGCATCGCCCTGATCCTCTTCTTCTCCGCCATTGGCTGGACGGTTCTGGCCAGCCTGATTGAAAACCGGCTGGCATCGGATATTCATGGCCGTCCGCTGCCCAGCGCGCGGGCCCGGACGCTGCTGACGCTGTTTCGCAACGCGCTGGCGGTGGTGATCAGCACCATCACGGTGATGATCCTGCTCTCGGAAATTGGGGTAAACATTGCGCCGCTGCTGGCGGGCGCCGGGGCGTTAGGGCTGGCCATTTCGTTTGGTGCGCAAACCCTGGTCAAAGACATTATCACTGGCATATTTATCCAGTTTGAGAACGGGATGAACACCGGCGACCTGGTCACCATCGGTCCTTTGACCGGCACCGTGGAACGAATGTCGATTCGCTCAGTGGGGGTACGTCAGGATACCGGCGCCTATCACATTATTCCCTGGTCCTCGATCACCACCTTTGCCAACTTCGTGCGCGGCATTGGCTCGGTTGTGGCTAACTATGACGTTGACCGCCATGAGGATCTGGATAAAGCCAGCCAGGCGCTGAAGGCAGCGGTGGACGATCTGCTGGCCCAGGAGGAGATCCGCGGTCTGATCATTGGCGAACCGTCGTTCGCCGGGCTGGTGGGGCTGAGCAATACCGCCTTTACGCTACGCGTCAGCTTCACCACCCTGCCGCTGAAGCAGTGGACGGTGCGTTTTGCCCTCGACACCCAGGTGAAAAAGCACTTCGACCGCGCCGGGGTTCGCGCGCCGGTACAGACCTGGCAGCAGCTGCCGATGCCGGGCGCCGACAGCCCGGCCGCCGAGTAGCGTTAGAATGGACGACGGCGTTTGGCGTCGTCCATAAAGCTCCAGGCGATAAAGCGACTTTGCTTTTGCCCCTGGGCCATCTCCTTTTTCACCACTTTCACTGCGCCGACCTCGGTCAGCAGGCGGTAGAGCGGCGGCAGATTATCGCCACGCGACACCAGCGAGGTAAACCATTTCACCTGGCGGGCGAAGGCCTGGCTTTCGCGGATCATCTGCGAGATAAAGGCTACTTCGCCCCCTTCGCACCACAGCTCCTGCTGCTGACCGCCAAAATTGAGGCCACTTTCGGCGCCGAGTCCGAGGTTGCGGCGCTTGCGCTCGCCCCCCGCCCGGGCGCTCTCTGCGGAGTCATGGAACGGCGGATTACACAGCGTGGCGTCGTAGGTCTCGTTTTTATGGATCACGCCGTGAAAGATAGCCTGGCTCTCTTTTTGCCGGCGCAGGCGGATCTGCCGGGTCAAGCCCGGGTTGCCATTGATAATCGCCTGCGCGCTGGCGAACGCCTGCGGGTTGATTTCACTGCCGGTAAAGCGCCAGCCATACTCGTGAGCGCCGATCAGGGGATAGATGAGGTTAGCGCCGGTGCCAATATCAAGGATCGTGGCATCCTTCGGCACCTCGCCGCTATCCCCGGCCAGCAGATCCGCCAGATGATGAATATAGTCGGCCCGCCCAGGCACCGGCGGACAGAGAAAGCCGTCAGGAATGTCCCAGTGTTTGACCGCGTAGAAATGCGCCAGCAGCGCTTTATTCAACGCCTTCACCGCCTGCGGATTGGCAAAATCAATGGTCTGCTCACCCAGCGGATTGAGCGTAATGTAGCCCTGCAGGTCAGGATGGGCCTGGCAGAGCGCGGGCAGGTCGTAGCGTTGATGGTGGCGGTTACGCGGGTGTAACCCCGGTTTCTGGGCTTTCATGACAATCTCCTTTGAACAGCCGCGTAAGATACCCGTTGACGGCGGCGCGGTAAATAAGGGAGTCTGGATATCTCCATTATCCGTGACAGGTGCAGCATGTACTTTTATCAACCTTCGCAGGGCCACGGCCTGCCGCATGACCCGCTGAACGCGATAATCGGGCCTCGCCCGATAGGCTGGATCGCCTCCCAGGACGCCGAGGGCCAGCGTAATCTGGCGCCATACAGCTTTTTTAACTGCTTTAACTATCGGCCGCCAATCATTGGTTTCGCCAGTAGCGGCTGGAAAGACAGCGTGCGAAATATCGTCGAAACAAAGGAGTTCGTCTGGAACCTGGCGACGCGACCGCTGGCCATGGCGATGAATGAAACGTCAGCCTCGATTCCGCACCATGAGGACGAATTCGTGCGCGCCGGCCTCACCGCCGCCGCCAGCCGCCTGGTCAGCGCTCCCCGGGTCGCGGAGAGTCCGGTAAACTTTGAGTGCCGTCTGTCGCAGTGTATTCAACTCACCACCGCCGACGGCAACCCTGTCGATACGTGGCTGGTGCTCGGTGAAGTGGTCGCCGTGCATATCGATGAATCACTGCTGGACAACGGTATCTATCAAACCGCCCGGGCCCAGCCGATCCTGCGCGCCGGTGGCCCGAGCGCCTATTACGGTATTGATGACAGCCTGCGCTTTGACATGATCCGCCCTGACGCCCGCTAAATAATCTACCGGCCAGAGTAGCGCTCCCCTGCGCCGGTAGCATGCAAAACGCACTGTTTTGCATTAAACATTCCCTGTCGCGCGGTCTGGAAAGACCTACACTTAAGCTATGTCCCATGCGGTTTATGAGGATATGCTGATGAAATTCGTCTCGCTGCTGTTCGCCGCGGCGCTCACCGCTCATGCCACCGCGGCCTCTCCCCTGCCACCGCCACCCGTACTGCCCTATAACGGGCCGCTCCGCCCTGTCGGCACCGTCTCCGCCTTCGGCGCCAGCACCCTGGACGACCTGGCGGCCGCCCTCGCGGATAAGGCCCACCGCCAGGGGGCGATAGCCTGGCGGATCAATGCCGCCAGCAGCGGTAACCGGCTGTACGGTTCAGCTATAATTTATCAATAACCTTTTACAGGAGGCAGACGATGGCATCAGGTTGGGCAGGCGACGGCGCCGTACAGGATCAGATCGACAGCACTATTGACGATGCGGTGGCTCGCGCCCGCCGCGAGCTTCCGCGCGGCGAAAGCAACAAATTTTGTGATGAATGCGGAGAGCCGATTCCGGAGGCCCGTCGACAGGCCATCCCAGGGGTCAGATACTGCGTGAAGTGCCAGCAGGAGAAAGATTTACATAACAATACATTTTCAGGATATAATCGTCGCGGTTCCAAGGATAGCCAGCTACGCTGACTTTCCTTTACCGTTTATGACAGCCTTTCGCATTATCTTTTCGCGCACATTTTTTGGCGGAAAAAGTCGCAATATGTGCCCTTAAACGCGTCGGTCTTCCACGCTACGCTTCGTGACGAAAAGAATGAGAAATAATTTATTAATAATCAGTAAATTATTAATCATTCAAAAAATTCGATGAAGACTGTGAATTTCCTTCGATTTTATCTCCCGCAAAAAAGCGTGATACTTATCACATCGACGGAACATCGTCCCCTGAACAGAACAACCTGCGAGAGATTAACTATGAAAAACATCACATATGCTGCCGCTGCCATCGCTCTGACCGCTCTTTCCTTCGGCGCCTTTGCCGCCGAACCGGTTACCCCCGCTCAGGCTGAAAGCATGAATAAGATCGGCGTGGTGTCTGCGCAAGGCGCAACCACTTTAGATGGTCTGGAAGCAAAACTGGCTGCTAAAGCCGAAGCCGCTGGCGCGACCGGCTACAGCATTACTTCCGCTAACACCAACAACAAACTGAGCGGTACTGCGGTTATCTATAAATAATCGCTGCACCCATCTGTAAGCCACTGAATTAACCCTGAAAAGACCTTTAATACCCTTGCCTTGCCCGTCCGAGCCACCGGACGGGCTTTTTTTTATCCTGCAGATCCGATCACCAACAGTCGTTGACGCGGCTGAGGCCCTGCTCCAGCGAGGTGACTTCCCCGCAGGCCAGCAGGCAGCAGGCAAGCTGGATCTTCAACGAGTTGGGCACCGGTTCGACGCCAGCGACGCAGCGTTCAATCCAGCGCGCGGTGACCTCAGGGTCTTTCGAGGTCGGCAGGACCACCGCCTCCGCTGCCATCTCAGTCTGGCGTTCGTACAGCACCCGCACGCCCTGCTCATCAATCAGGCTGATCTGCGGACAGCGCTGCGGGTTGGCGTACACTTCGCCCTCGGTACCATGCATCAGCAGCGCGCGGCCACCGGTCTCGCGAAAGAAGTTCGCCACCCGGGGAACATATTCCGGATGCGACACGCTGGAGAGACGCAATGCCTCCCCTTCGCCAAACGGCGTGGCCAGCTTGGCCAGGGTATGGGCGCTGTTGCGTACGCCCATCCGCCAGCGCATCGCCAGCTGTTTCTCCAGCGGCGGACAGAAGGTCCCCACCGGGATATACACCGGTTCATGGCCCTCCAGCTGCGCCTGAGCCTGTCCGGCGTGCAGGGTGGCCGGAATGTCCAGCAGGGTAAAAATGGTTTCGGTCAGCACCCGGGTGGGATCGTGACTGACGCCGTGAACCACCACCGGAAATCCCAGCTTGTGCAGGAGCATCGCCAGCAGCGGCGTGAGGTTCGCCTGCTTGCGCGCGCCGTTGTAGCTGGGGATAACGATCGGCATCGGCTTGCCGGCCGGCGGGGTCAGGCGCAGCGTATGCTGCTGCATCGCGGCGTAAAAACCTTTCATCTCCGCTTCGCCTTCGCCTTTAATGCGCAGGGCGATTAATATTCCCCCCAGCTCCAGCTCCGGCACCTCGCTGTTCAGCATCCGCGCGTAGAGCGCACGGGCGGTCTCTTCATCGAGATCGCGGGCATGATTCTTACCGCGACCCACCTCTTTTATAATTTTGCTGTACTCCATGGCTCCCCCTGGTGCATCACGCGCCGGCGTCAGCGACGTTTGCGGCCCGTCTGTTTTGCTGTCTGTTTTGCTGTCTGTTTTGCTTTCCGTTTTACTATAACCTCCGGAACGCCCGGCTGCTCTATGGGAAAAACAGGTAACGCGTTCAGTAGACGCGCGCCGTAGTTTTTGGTCAACAGACGCTTATCGTAAATCACCACCTCTCCCCAGCAGTTATGGCTACGGATCAAACGCCCCACCTGCTGAATAAGATTAAAGGAGGCGCTGGGCAAACTCTGTACCTCGAAGGGATAACGATTGAGGCTTTTCAGCCATTCGCCTTCGGTGATCACTACCGGGCTGTCGATGGGCGGAAAAGCGATTTTATGGATATGCACCTGGCTCAGCAGATCGCCTTTTAAATCGAGACCTTCGGCAAAGGACTGCAGACCCACCAGCACGCTGCGCTCGCCGCTTTCCACCCGTTTGCGATGCAGCTCCACCAGCCGGTAGCGCGGCTGGTCGCCCTGCACCAACAGCATCAGGCGCAGATCGGTCACATGCTCGAGGAAGCGGTTCATCGCCCGCCCGCTGGCAAACAGCACCAGCATCCCGAGATGTTTTTTGCTCTCCACCTGCTGGCGAAAATAGGCCGCCATCTCGGCAATGTGCTGCTCTTCGTTATCCATCAGCGGTTCATAACGCATTTGAGGAATAATAATTTTCCCCTGCTCCACGTGGTTGAACGGCGAATCCAGCGCCACGAAGCGGTCCCCCGCTTTCTCCTTCAGACCGCTCATCTCCTGCAGGCGCGAGAAGCTGTTTAGCGAGCGCAGCGTCGCTGACGTCACCACGATATGCGGCACGCTGCGCCACAGCAGCCGTTCAAGCTGATCGCTGACGCGGATCCCGACGCAGTGGAACCAGACGTGGATCTGGCCATCGCGCACCACCCGCGTCGCCCATTTGGTTACCGGCGCGCCTGAGGACTGCGCCAGCGACGCCAGGCGCCACAGCTTGCTTTGGCTTTCAAACATGCCAAGGGCGCGGTTCATCTGCAGCAGCACCCGATGCAGGCGCACCACGTCATGGCTGCCGGTCTTTTCGCTGAGATCGTTCAGGAACAGCTCCGCCAGGCCGCGCAGCAACTCGGTGAGCTTCGCCAGCCGCTGGCAGATCTCCATCACCTCCTGCGGCAGTTCGCCCATCGGGAAGCGATGCTCCGCTTCCTGACCGGCGGGCATATAGAGATTGAGAATATTATTCAACGAGGCAATCAGCTCGAAAAGCTCTTCGCAATGAGCGGTGAGCCGCTCCGGATTGGCCAGCGGCGGCGTGGTTTTCGGACGAAACTGCTCCATGCAGGTGGCCACCAGCTTGCAGAACAGATCCAGCTGCAGGCGAAACCAGGGGGCGGTGATCTCGGCGCTCATCTCCAGCGCGTCGCGGGCGACGTCCGGCAGATGATGGCCTTCATCGAGGACCAGCAGCAGGTTTTTCGGCTCCGGCAGCACCGCTTCGCTCTCCATCGCCGCCATCACCAGCGCATGGTTGGCCACCACCACTTCCGCCTCCTGAATTTCCCGCCGCGCCACAAAGAACGGGCACTCGCGATAGTAGTGGCAGTTGCGGTTCAGGCAGCTGGCCTTATCGGTGCTCAGCCGGCTCCATAGCCCATCGTCGATGGCTTTGTCGGTATGGTCGCGCAGGCCGTCCCAGCGGTAGCTGTCGAGATCCTGCTTCAGGGTCGCGCACAGCTTCTGCTCCGCCTGATTATTCGGGGTGAGATCGTCATCGAGAAAGGCCAGCAGATCCTGCTGCGACGGCTCGGTGCTGGCCAGCGCCGTCAGGTTGCGCGGACAGACGTAGCGTCCGCGGCCAAAGGCGGCGGTGAAGCGCAGGTAGGGAATGATTTTACGCAGCAGCGGCAGGTCCTTACTGTAGATTTGATCCTGCAGGGCGACGTTGGCGGTGCTGACCACCAGCGTTTTTTGTTCCTCGCGGGCGATGGCGATGCCCGGGATCAGATATGACAGCGTTTTGCCGACGCCGGTCGGCGCTTCGATAGCCAGATGCCTGCCCTCTTCCCCGGCAAGGGTTTTCGCCACATCGGCGATCATCTGCCGCTGCGGGGGACGCGGAATAAAGTCCGGGATCTGTTCCTGAAGCGCCTTATACCAGGCGGCGATTTGCGCTTTCAGCGCAGCGGTCAAAGCCATGAGAAAACCTGAATACTGTATAAACAGCCACTATTGTGCCATTTTTGCCCGCCCGGAGGTATTGCTTTCTGCGGAGTGTGGAAGCCTGCTCGACAAATAGTGTAATGGAAAGAAAAAGGCCCGCCGCCGCGTAGCGGACAGACGGGCCTGAGCCGGGGCGCGTTATCGCGGCCCGGACATCAGCGTGTTATTCGCCAGCCGGTTTACGCGGGCGACGGCGGCGCGGCGGTTTGCCGTCCTGAGTGCGCGCTTTCGGCGCCTCGCCGTCCTGACGGCGCGGGGCATTATTCTGGCTGCGCGGCTGTCCGCTGCGTCCCTGACCCTGGCCGCCGCGTCCCTGACCTTGCCCACGACCGCCGCCGCGCTGCTGGCGACCGTTCTGGATAGGTTCGGCTTTAATGGACGGATCCGGCTCATAGCCGGCAATCGCGATGCGCGGGATCTCTTTTTTCAGCAGGCGCTCGATATCGCGCAGCAGCTTATGCTCATCCACGCACACCAGCGATAAGGCTTCGCCGGTGGCCGCCGCGCGACCGGTACGGCCGATACGGTGGACGTAATCTTCCGGTACGTTCGGCAGCTCGTAGTTCACCACGTGCGGCAGCTCTTCGATATCCAGACCGCGGGCGGCGATATCGGTCGCCACCAGCACGCGAATGCCGCCGGATTTAAAGTCGGCCAGCGCGCGGGTACGCGCTCCCTGGCTCTTGTTGCCATGGATCGCCGCGCTGCGGATGCCGTCTTTGTTGAGCTGTTCCGCGAGGTGGTTGGCGCCATGCTTGGTACGGGTAAACACCAGCACCTGCTGCCAGTTGCCTTCGCCGATAAGCTGCGACAGCAGTTCACGCTTGCGGTTCTTGTCAACGAAATGGACGTGCTGGGTGATCTGCTCGGACGCGGTGTTACGACGCGCCACTTCCACTTCCAGCGGGTTGTGCAGCAGTTTCTCGGCCAGGCCCTTGATCTCGTCGGAGAAGGTCGCCGAGAACAGCAGGTTCTGTCGACGCGCCGGCAGTTTGGCCAGTACGCGACGGATGTCATGGATAAAGCCCATATCCAGCATACGGTCCGCTTCGTCCAGCACGAGGATTTCAACTTTATCAAGACTGACGGCGTTCTGATGTTCAAGATCCAGCAGACGGCCCGGGGTGGCGACGAGGATGTCGACGCCGCCGCGCAGCTTCATCATCTGCGGGTTGATGCTCACGCCGCCAAAGACCACCAGCGAGCGAATATTCAGGTATTTACTGTAATCGCGGACGTTCTCGCCCACCTGCGCCGCCAGCTCACGGGTCGGGGTCAGGATCAGCGCGCGCACCGGACGACGGCCCTTTGCGTGCGGCTCATTCTGGATCAGGCGCTGCAGCAGCGGCAGGGTAAAGCCCGCCGTTTTACCGGTGCCGGTCTGGGCGCTGGCCATCAGGTCACGGCCCTGCAGTACCGCCGGGATCGCCTGCTGCTGGATAGGGGTCGGCTCAACGTAGCCCTGCTCAGCGACAGCGCGCAGGATATCGGGATTCAGGCCTAGGGAATCAAAAGACATAACAACTCCGAACCGCCCCGGCCCGGTGAAGGGCGTAGTTTTCAGGGAGATTATTGCGATAAGAGATGGCAAAAACCACAATGCCATGAAGGGGCGCAGTCTAGCAGATTTTGTGACAGGCCGCATAAAATCTGCAAAAGAATGCCGCGCCTGGCTGGCGGGCATGAGAAGGCCGCTGAGCGCGCTCAGCGGCCAGTGGGCCATAGCAGCGCGGTTAACGCAGACGATACTTAATTTTTTCGACAATCTTCGCGGTGGAGATGCCGTAGCGATCGTGGAGGGTCGGCAGGGCGCCGGCTAACAGGAACGCGTCGGGCAGCCCCACGCTATCCAGCTCACAGCGTACGCCCTTACGCATCAGCAGCGCGGCCACCGCTTCCCCCAGGCCGCCGACCGCGGTGTGGTTCTCCGCAGTTACCACCAGGCGGCCCGGCTTCGACGCCTGTTCAATAATCGCTTTCTCATCCAGCGGTTTGATGGTCGGCACGTGCAGAACCGCCACGCCGATATTATCGGCCCGCAGCTTTTCAGCCGCCTCCAGCGCGCGCATGGTCATCAGCCCGGAGGAGATAATCAGCACATCGTTGCCGTCCTCCAGCAGCTTCGCCTTACCCAGTTCGAACTGATAGTCATATTTATCCAGCACCAGCGGCACCTTACCGCGCAGCAGACGCATATACACCGGCCCCTGGTGATCGGCAATGGCCGGTACCGCCTGCTCTATCTCCAGCGCATCGCAAGGATCGACGATAACCATCCCGGGGATACCGCGCATGATCGCCAGATCTTCGGTGGCCTGATGGCTGGGGCCATAGCCGGTCGTCAGGCCCGGCAGCGCCGCGCAGATCTTCACGTTCAGATGCTCTTCGGCGATGACCTGGTGAATAAAATCATAGGCGCGACGGGTTGCAAAGGCGGCATAGGTGGTGGCGAAAGGAATAAATCCCTCCTTCGCCATCCCCCCTGCCGCCGCCATCAGCAGCTGTTCGGCCATGCCCATCTGGAAAAAGCGATCCGGGAAGGCCTGGGCGAAAATATGCAGATCGGTATATTTTGACAGGTCCGCGGTCATGCCGACGATTTCCGGGCGCTGCGCCGCCAGTTTTGACAGCGCGACGCCGAAGGGCGCAGGGACGGTCGCCTGGCCTTCATCAGCAATCGAGGCGATCATCGCCGACGTTTTTAAACGGGGTTGACTCTGGCTCATTACAGCACTCCTTCCGGTTTGTTAGCGTCCAGCACCGCGATCGCTTTTTGCCATTCGTCGGCATCGACGCGAATAAAATGGTTTTTATCGCGGGTTTCGAGGAACGGCACCCCTTTGCCCATCAGCGTGTCGCATAAAATGACCCGCGGCTGATTGCCGGAATAACTTTTCGCGTTGTCAAAGGCGGCCATCACCGCCGGCAGATCGTTACCGTCCACGCGCTGTACGTACCAGCCGAAGGCGGCCCATTTATCCTGCAGCGGCTCAAAGCCGAGGATTTTGCGTGAATCGCCGTCAGCCTGCTGTTTGTTGACATCGACAAGGTTAATCAGGTTGCTCAGGCCATAGTGAGCCGCCGACATCGCTGCCTCCCAGGTCGACCCTTCGTCCAGCTCCCCATCGGACATGGAGTTGTAGACCCAGGCCTTGCTCTGTTTCTGCCGCAGCCCAAGCGCCATGCCGACGGCAATGGACAGCCCCTGCCCCAGCGAGCCGCCGGACATCTCCATCCCCGGGGTGTAGGTCGCCATGCCGGACATCGGCAGGCGGCTGTCGTCGGAGCCGTAGGTTTCCAGTTCGGCTTCCGGGATAATGCCCGCCTCCAGCAGCGCGGCATAATAAGCGATAGCGTAATGGCCATGAGAGAGCAGGAAGCGATCGCGCCCCTCCCACTCGGGATCTTCCGGGCGATAGGTCATGGCATGGCTGAAGGCGGTGGCGAGCACATCGGCATAGCCCAGCGCCTGGCCGATATAGCCCTGCCCCTGCACTTCCCCCATTTGCAGGGCGTAACGGCGAATACGCCACGCCGCCGCGGCGACTTTTTGTGATTCGGTCATCTTCATCTGTTTGCCTCGCTTAGTGAATTAACATGCCGCCGTTGACGTCCAGGGTGATGCCGGTGGAGTAGGAGGAAAGATCGCTGCCGAGGAACAGCGCGGCGCGCGCGATGTCTATCGCGTCGCCAAGGCGGTTCATCGGAATGCCGGCAAGAATGTTGGCCGTCATGTCATCAGTCAGCTTGCCGGCGGTAATGTCGGTCTGAATCAGCCCCGGGGTGATGCAGTTAACGCGGACGTTATCCGGGCCAAGCTCGCGCGCCATCGCCCGCGCCAGACCCAGCACCCCGGCTTTTGCCGCGCTGTAGTGCGGTCCGCCAAAGATACCGCCGCCGCGCTGGGCGGAGACGGACGAGATGCAGACGATGCTGCCGGATTTTTGCGCCCGCATGGTGGGGATAACCGCCTGCGACATCAGCAGCGTACCGCGCAGGCTAACATCAAGAACCGCGTCATAGTTGGCGCGCTTGATATCCATCAGCTTCAGCGGCTGGGTAATCCCGGCGTTATTGACCAGTACATCAACCCGACCGTATTTCGCCAGGATCTGTTCGATGGCCGCCTGCACCTGCACTTCATCAGCGACGTTGGCTGCCAGGCCGAGATGGCCTTCGCCTAATGCCGCCGCGGCGGTTTTACTGGCTTCGCCATTGAGGTCGATAATGACCACTTTCGCGCCGTTTTCGGCGAATAATTTCGCAGTCGCGAAGCCCAAACCGCGTGCGGAGGCCGCGCCAGTAATAATGGCGACTTTATCTTTTAATAACATAGTTTCACTCCATGACATTACGTCATATTAATTAACAGGATATATTTCCGTTATTGTGGTTCATCGAGGAAAAGAATCACCACCAAACCAATGGCGGCGCAGATACCAAAATAGGTAAATACAGAATTAAAACTCCCGGTTTTATCAAGCAAGAAACCAGCCGCCATCGGCGCGACAAATCCACCGAGGTTGCCGCCGCTATTAATTATGGAAGAGGCGATTGGATAGGTTTTGCTATCCGAAACGGCCATACCGTACGCGGTAAAGGCTGGCCAGCCGATATTTAAACAAAAGCCGACAAAGAATAATCCAATACAAACTGCCAGGGTGCTGGCCGGGATATTCAGCATAATTAGCATCATGACCACCGTTGACACCGCAGTGAACATCATGGTGGGTTTACGCCGGCGGCCTAATAGCTTATCCGAAACCCATCCGCCGCCGATCGCGCCAATAAAGCCGCCGATGCACGGCATACTGGCCACGAAGCCCATACTCATTACATCGAAACCGCGCTCTTTCACTAAATACAGGGGGATCCAGGTTAATAATCCGTACAGCACGCTAACCATCATAAAATACGCCAGGCAGTCACCGAGAATATTTTTTGAGGTGAATAAGCCTTTCGCCGTATCAATTGGCGCCATCTTCTTTACCCGAATGATTTTATCCAGCCAGGTAAATCTTTCGGCAATTAAGATATTTTCGCGTACGCTATTATTATGACTTTCACGCCCGGCATTAATCTCTGCCAGTTCGCTTTGGGAAACAAATCCGCTCTCAGCAGGCTTGGATTTGACCAGCAGATACCACGCGATGGCCGCCACAATTCCGGGTATAGCAAAAGAGAAAAAGACCCACCGCCAGCCCCAGGTTACCGCAATCCACACCGCCAGCGGCGGCACAATAATCGGCGCAAACATGGTCGCCGCGATGTAAACGCCGGTTGCTGTGGCTTTCTCTTTTGGTGGAAACCAGTTATTTATGGTGGAAGCCAGCCCCACCGGGCAAGGCCCTTCGCTCAGCCCCAGTCCCAGCCGCACCAGCTTCAGGCCAAACACCGAGCTCACCGTGCCCATCAGCCAGGTAAAGGCGGAGAAGCCGAAAATGGAGAGCGATACCAGCCCCCGGGTACCGCGTTTGGCGATGAAAAAGCCGGCCGGGATCTGGCTTACCGCATAGCCGAGGAAAAACATACTGGCGATGGCCCCGGCTTCAAAATTATTGATATGAAACTCATCAATGATGAAAGGCAGTACCGCGCCAATATTCGTTCGGTCGGCGTAATTGATGGCATACACCAGAAAAATCATCGTCAAAACCACGAAACGATATTTCGTTTTCCTGGCGTCAGTACAGACCAGCGTATCTATACGTGACATAGGGTTTCCTCGTTTTATACCTCATCCACTTCGCTGTAAGCTGCCGCTTCGGATCACCGCGTTTTACTATCCATACAGGAGCAAGAGATAAATGCTTTTCGCCAGCGAAACAGGTGGTTAGGTGTTTTATAATTGCGATGCAAGAGCATCGCAGTTTGTTATCAGGCCTGTGAGAGGAATATAACAACCCCAAAATGAAACGGTATTCAAAAAACCTCAATTATGATTGAGAAAAATTGAGTTAGTGACTTCCCGCAAATTTTTAGCGTTTACTGACCTGCGCGCTTTTAACAAGATAAATTGTTAAGCCCATCACAAATTAACGTTGTTTTTTCGCTTTTCCCTATGCTGTACATCCCGGCTGCGCCACGCTGTTCGCTATTTTCTTTTATTCGCGCCCCGCGCAGGATGCCGCCATGAGCCAACCGCTACCCAATAAAAATCTGCCGATGCCCTCTTTACGCAATATCCAGGCTTTTATTGAAGTCGCCGCTACCGGCAGCCTTAACCTGGCCGCAGAGAATCTCAATATTACCGCCTCGGCGGTCAGCCATCAGATAGCTAGCCTGGAGCACTTTCTGGGGAAAAAACTGTTCTCCCGCAGCAGCAAAGGCGTCACGTTAACGGCGGTGGGAGAAAAATATCTCAAAGAGGTCTCCGGGGCGCTAAATATGATTGGCCAGGCCACCAGCCAGGTGATCAACGATATCCATCAGGATTATTTACGCATTCATTCGGCGCCGAGCTTCGGCCTGCTATGGCTGATGCCCCGTCTGGATAAATTCCGCCAGGCGTGGCCGGCGTTAAAAATCAGCCTGACCTGTTCATACGAAAGCATCCAGTTCTCCCGGGATAATATTGATATCGATATTCGTCACGGGCTGTCACAGTGGCCGACGCTGCTGGTCAGAACCATTAAAAATGAGCGCGTCCTGCCCTACAGCGCAGCGTCTTATTTAGCCTGCCATCCTGTGCAGGTTGTGGAAGATCTGCTGGCCTGCGATCTGATCCACTCCGACAGCACCTTGATTAACTGGAGCAACTGGCTGTCGTGGCACAAGGTCCGCGGCTGGCATAAAAACTTCATTTTTAATTTCGACCGGTCATATATGAGCATCGAGGCGGCCAGAATGGGGATGGGCGTGATCCTCGAGAGCAATCTGCTGGCCGGCGGACACGTGCGCCAGGGGCAGCTGACGCCGGTATTTGCCGACGAGCGGAGCATGCCGGTCGGCGCGCACCACTTCGTCCTCCCCCACGCTAATGAACAGAAGGAGAAGGTCCAGCGCTTCTTCGCCTGGGTCGCCGGAGAGCTGAAAGAGGAAGGGTTCCATATTTGATCCCGGCTGGTGGACAAACCGCCAGTCGGCGCCTAAAGTTAATCAATCGATTGATTAATTTTTACCGAGCGCGATGACCAGTAAAGGCGAACAGGCAAAAAATCAGCTTATCGCGGCCGCTATCGCCCAGTTTGGCGAGTACGGCCAGCACGCCACCACCCGCGATATCGCCGCCCAGGCCGGGCAGAATATCGCCGCTATCACCTATTATTTTGGCTCGAAAGACGATCTGTATCTTGCCTGCGCCCAGTGGATCGCCGATTTTATCGGCGACAATTTTCGCCCGCAGGCCGAAGCGGCGGAGCACCTGCTTGCCGGGGAAGCGCCGGATCGCCAGGCGATCCGCGACCTCATCCTTAGCGCCTGCCACAACATGATCCTGCTGCTCACCCAGGACGATACGGTTAACCTAAGCAAATTCATTTCCCGTGAGCAGCTGGCGCCGACCGCCGCCTACCATCTGATCCACCAGCAGGTGATTGCCCCCCTGCACCATTATCTCACCCGGCTGATTGCCGCCTGGACCGGCTGCGAAGCCAGTGATACGCAAATGATCCTCCATACCCACGCCCTGCTGGGCGAGGTGCTCGCTTTCCGTCTCGGGC
Organism: Klebsiella sp. P1927; assembly: GCF_018204675.1. Classification (NCBI taxonomy): domain Bacteria; kingdom Pseudomonadati; phylum Pseudomonadota; class Gammaproteobacteria; order Enterobacterales; family Enterobacteriaceae; genus Klebsiella; species Klebsiella sp. P1927. The sequence goes on from NZ_CP073377.1 coordinate 3,458,856, forward strand.
GTGAAACTATCCTGCTGCGCACCGGCTGGACGCAGTTTGACGCGCAAAAAACGGAACAGATTTTCGAAGTCATTACCTGTCATATCGATTTCATCCTGCATGGGTTATCGCAAAGGAGTTTGGGCTGATGAAAAAACCCGTCGTCGTCATTCTGCTGATCGTAATTCTTCTCGCCGCGCTGGGCGGCGGCTGGTGGTGGTACCAGAGCAGCCGGCAGCAGCCGCTGACCCTGTATGGCAATGTCGATATCCGCACCGTCAACATGAGCTTCCGCGTTGGCGGTAGGCTGGCCTCGCTGACCGTCGACGAAGGCGACAGCATCCGCGCCGGGCAAACTCTCGGCGAGCTTGACCGCGCGCCGTATGAAAATGCCCTGCTGCAGGCCCAGGCCAATGTCTCCACCGCCCAGGCGCAGTATGACCTGATGATGGCCGGCTACCGCGCGGAAGAGATTGCCCAGGCCGCGGCGGCGGTGAAACAGGCGCAGGCCGCTTACGACTATGCGCAAAACTTTTATCAGCGCCAGCTCGGGCTGCGCGCCAGCAGCGCCATTTCCGCCAACGATCTGGAGAATGCCCGCTCCTCGCGCGATCAGGCGCAGGCAACGCTCAAATCGGCGCAGGATAAGCTGCGTCAGTATCGCGCCGGTAACCGCCCGCAGGAGATTGCCCAGGCCAAAGCCAGTCTGGAACAGGCGCAGGCGGCGCTGGCCCAGGCCAAACTGGACCTGCACGATACCGTGCTCACCGCCCCTTCTGACGGTACGCTGATGACCCGCGCCGTCGAGCCCGGCACTATGCTCAACGCCGGCGGTACCGTACTGACCCTGTCGTTAACGCATCCGGTGTGGGTCCGCGCCTATGTTGACGAGAAAAACCTCGGCCAGGCGCAGCCGGGACAAGAAGTGCTGCTCTATACCGACAGCCGGCCGGATAAGCCCTATCACGGCAAAATCGGTTTTGTCTCGCCGAGCGCTGAATTCACGCCGAAGACCGTCGAGACCCCGGATCTGCGCACCGATCTGGTCTACCGTCTGCGCATTGTGGTGACTGATGCCGACGGCGCGCTGCGCCAGGGAATGCCGGTGACCATCTCCTTTAGCCACGGGAACGGACATGAGTGAGACCGTCATCGCCTTAAACGGCCTGAGCCGCCGTTTTCCCGGTATGGACAGGCCAGCGGTAGCGCCGCTCACCTGTACGATCCGCGCCGGCTACGTCACCGGGCTGGTGGGGCCCGACGGCGCGGGGAAAACCACCCTGATGCGAATGCTCGCCGGATTGCTCAAGCCTGATGAGGGTCGCGCCAGCGTGATAGGCTTCGACCCGCTAAAAGACGACAGCGCCCTGCACGCGGTGCTCGGCTATATGCCACAGAAGTTCGGCCTGTATGAAGATCTGACGGTGATGGAAAACCTGACCCTGTACGCCGACCTGCGCAGCGTCACCGGCGAGGCGCGGAAGAAAATTTTCGACCGCCTGCTGGAGTTCACCTCCCTTGGTCCATTCACCGAACGGCTGGCAGGCAAGCTTTCCGGCGGGATGAAGCAAAAGCTGGGCCTCGCCTGTACCCTGGTGGGCGATCCGAAAGTACTGCTGCTCGATGAGCCCGGCGTCGGCGTCGACCCTATCTCGCGCCGCGAGCTATGGCAGATGGTGCACGAGCTGGCCGGCGACGGCATGCTGATCCTGTGGAGCACCTCCTATCTCGATGAAGCCGAGCAGTGTCGCGATGTGCTGCTGATGAACGAAGGCAAACTGCTCTACCAGGGCGAGCCGACGGCGCTGACGCAAACCATGGCCGGGCGCAGCTTTCTGGTTTCCAGCCCGCAGGAAAACAACCGCCGCCTGCTGCAGCGGGCGCTGAAGCTGCCGCAGGTTAGCGACGGGGTGATCCAGGGCAAATCGGTGCGTCTGATCCTGAAAAAGGACGCGCGCATTGAGGAAGTCCAGCAGCATGGCGACATGCCGCCCCTGCAGGTGGCCGACACCGCACCGCGCTTTGAAGATGCGTTTATCGACCTGCTCGGCGGCGCCGGGACCGCTGAATCGCCGTTGGGGGCGATTATCCATCGCGTTGACGGCAGCAAAGAGGAAACGGTCATTGAAGCCCAGTCGTTAACGAAAAAGTTTGGTGATTTCGCCGCTACCGACCATGTCGATTTCCAGGTTAAGCGCGGTGAAATTTTCGGCCTGCTCGGCCCCAACGGCGCCGGGAAATCCACCACCTTCAAAATGATGTGCGGCCTGCTGGTGCCCACCTCCGGCAAAGCGCTGGTGCTGGGAATGGATCTCAAGGTCAGCTCTGGCAAGGCGCGCCAGCATCTGGGCTATATGGCGCAAAAATTTTCGCTGTACGGCAACCTCAGCGTCGAGCAAAACCTGCGCTTTTTCTCCGGCGTCTATGGCCTGCGCGGCCGGGCGCAAAATGAAAAAATCGCCCGGATGAGCGATGCCTTTGGCCTGAAAAGTATCGCCCGCCACGCCGCCGACGAGCTGCCGCTCGGCTACAAGCAGCGGCTGGCGCTGGCCTGCTCCCTGATGCATGAACCCGATATTCTGTTTCTCGATGAACCCACCTCCGGCGTCGATCCCCTTACCCGCCGCGAGTTCTGGCTACATATTAATAGCATGGTTGATAAAGGCGTGACGGTAATGGTCACCACCCACTTCATGGATGAGGCGGAATACTGCGACCGCATCGGGCTGGTCTATCACGGCAAACTTATCGCCAGCGGGACCCCGGACGCGCTGAAGGCCCAGGCGGCGGACGACAGCCAGACGGACCCAACCATGGAGCAGGCGTTTATTACCCTGATTAACCGCTGGGACAAGGAGAATAGCCATGGGCAATAGCATTCTCTCCTGGCGGCGGGTCCGCGCCCTGTGCGTCAAAGAGACCCGGCAGATTGTGCGCGATCCCAGCAGTTGGCTGATCGCGGTGGTGATCCCCCTGCTGCTGCTGTTTATCTTCGGCTACGGCATTAACCTCGACTCCAGCAGGCTGCGGGTCGGGGTATTGCTTGAGCAGCAGAGCGAAGAGGCGCTGGATTTCGTCCATACCATGACCGGCTCGCCCTATATCGACGCCACCGTCAGCGACAGCCGCAGGCAGCTGATTGAGATGATGCAGGCCGGGCGCATCCGCGCCATGGTGGTCATTCCGGTGGATTTCGACCGCCAGATGGCCCGCCCCGGCGCCGACGCACCGCTGCAGCTCATCACCGACGGCAGCGAGCCCAATACCGCCAACTTCGCTCAGGGCTATGTGGAAGGTATTTGGCAAATCTGGCAGCAGCAGCGGGCGGAAGACCGCGGCGAAACCTTTGAACCGCTGATCGACGTGCAGATGCGCTACTGGTTTAACCCGGCGGCTATTAGCCAGCACTTTATTATCCCCGGGGCGATCACCATCATCATGACCGTGGTCGGCGCCATACTGACCTCGCTGGTGGTGGCCCGCGAATGGGAGCGCGGCACCATGGAGGCGCTGCTGTCGACGGAGATCACCCGCGCCGAACTGCTGCTGTGCAAGCTCATTCCCTACTATTTCCTCGGCATGCTGGCGATGCTGTTGTGTATGCTGGTGTCGGTATTTATTCTCGGCGTGCCCTATCGCGGCTCGCTGCCGATCCTGTTTGTCATTACCAGTCTGTTTTTGCTCAGCACCCTGGGGATGGGGCTGCTGATCTCAACCATTACCCGCAACCAGTTTAACGCCGCGCAGGTGGCGCTGAACGCCGCCTTTTTACCGTCGATTATGCTGTCCGGGTTTATTTTCCAGATAGACAGTATGCCGGCGGTGATCCGCGCGGTGACCTATGTGATCCCGGCGCGCTATTTCGTTAGTACTCTGCAAAGCCTGTTTCTGGCGGGCAATATTCCGGTGGTGCTGCTGGTCAACGTGCTGTTTTTGATTGCGTCGGCGGTGATGTTTATCGGTCTGACGTGGCTGAAAACCAAACGGCGTCTGGATTAGGTTTTGTCCGGTGGCGCTGCGCCGACCGGGCCTACGGTTTAACCAACATCGATTATACGGTTCGCCGATCCCGTAGGCCGGGCAAACGCAGTGCCGCCCGGCGTGGTTGAATGGGCCAAAGGAGCTATTATGTTTCACCGTTTATGGACATTAATCCGCAAAGAGCTGCAGTCGCTGCTGCGCGAGCCGCAGACGCGGGCGATTTTAATCATGCCGGTGCTGATTCAGGTGCTGCTTTTTCCCTTTGCCGCGACGCTGGAGGTGACCAACGCCACCATCGCTATCTACAACGAGGACAGCGGTCGCCACGCGGTGGAACTCACTCAGCGCTTTGCCCGCGCCAAAGCCTTTACCCACGTCCTGCTGCTGCAAAGCCCGCAGGCGATCCAGCCGACCATCGATGAACAAAAAGCTCTGCTGGTGGTGCGCTTCCCGGCCGATTTCTCGCGCAATCTGGATAACTATCAAACCGCCCCGCTGCAGCTTCTGCTCGACGGACGCAACTCCAACAGCGCGCAAATCGCCGCCAACTATCTGCAACAGATTGTGAAAAACTATCAGCAGGAGCTGCTGGAGGGTAAAGCGAAGCCGAACAACAGCGAGCTGGTGGTGCGCAACTGGTACAACCCGAATCTCGACTATAAATGGTTCGTGGTGCCGTCGCTTATCGCCATGATCACTACCATCGGGGTGATGATCGTCACCTCGCTGTCGGTGGCTCGCGAGCGCGAGCAGGGCACCCTTGACCAGCTGCTGGTCTCCCCCCTCGCCACCTGGCAAATTTTCGTCGGCAAGGCGGTGCCGGCGCTGATCGTCGCCACCCTGCAGGCAACTATCGTGCTGGCGATTGGTATCTGGGCCTATCAGATCCCGTTTGCCGGCTCGCTGCTGCTGTTCTATTTCACCATGGTGATTTACGGTCTATCGCTGGTGGGCTTTGGCTTATTGATTTCGTCGCTGTGCGCCACCCAGCAGCAGGCGTTTATCGGCGTGTTCGTCTTTATGATGCCGGCTATTCTCCTGTCGGGGTACGTCTCACCAGTGGAAAACATGCCGCAGTGGCTGCAGAATCTGACCTGGATAAATCCCATCCGCCACTTTACCGATATCACCAAGCAAATTTATCTGAAGGATGCGAGTCTGGAGATTGTGTGGGGAAGTTTGTGGCCGCTACTGGTCATAGCGGCCACCACCGGCTCAGCGGCGTATGCGATGTTCCGAAGGAAGATTGCGTAATACCCGTCATCGTTCAAACTACAACGGCGTTGGCTTTCCTTACTCACCCCAGTCGCATAGTTATCTATGCTTCTGGGGATTCGCTGCGTTGCCGCCTTGTTGTAGCCCGAACGCTTTAGGGTAACGGCTCTTATCTTTCGCCAGCAGCGAGACCACCGCCGGGCCTGCCAGTATCACCAGCCCGGCGAGGGCCAGCAGCAGGTTGTTGTGCAGCACGCGCGACAGCAGCCACAGCGCTATCATGGCCGCGCCGAAGTACCAGGTCGTGGTGAGCTCCTCAAGGAAGTCTCCCACATCGCGCCAGCGCGCCTCATGGTGACGCTGTAAAAACAGCATCGCCAGCAGCGTGACGCTGTAGAGGACGCACAGTCCCAATCCGACGCGCACCAGCGCGCCGCTAATCCAACCCATCACCAGTACTGCCACGACCAGTAGATGCAACATAATCTGCCAGCAACTAAGACCCGTTGCGACGCGTACACGTTGTTGCCACTTCATGGCTTCTCTCCTGAAGGATTTTTCTCTGCTACTCAGAGTACCGCACTTTACGGAAAATTCCGTAACACCGCATCTTTTTGTGACGTCTACTACACTATTTTATTCAGGAAAGTGACATTTACTGGAGAATTATGGCTGAGCCAACGGCGGGATTTTCGTTGAACGTGCTGACAATTAACACCCATAAAGGCTTTACGGCGTTTAATCGGCGTTTTATTTTGCCCGAACTGCGCGACGCCGTGCGCAGCGTTAGCGCGGATATTGTTTGCCTGCAGGAGGTGATGGGCGCTCATGAGGTACATCCGCTGCACATCGAAAACTGGCCGGATACGACCCATTATGAATTTCTCGCCGACACCATGTGGAGCGACTACGCCTACGGGCGCAATGCGGTTTATCCGGAAGGCCACCACGGCAACGCCGTGCTGTCGCGCTTTCCCATTGAATACTACGAAAATCGCGATATCTCGGTCGGCAACGGGGAGAAGCGCGGCCTGCTGTACTGCCGCATCGTGCCGCCGCGGAGCGGGATAACTATTCACGTGATTTGCGTCCATCTCGGTCTACGCGCCGACCAACGGCAGGCGCAGTTGACCATGCTGGCGGAGTGGGTCAATACCCTGCCCGCGGGCGAGCCGGTGGTGGTGGCTGGCGATTTTAACGACTGGCGTCAGCAGGCTAACCAGCCGTTAAAAGCCCAGGCCGGGCTGGAAGAGATCTTTACCCGCGCCCGCGGACGGCCGGCGCGCACCTTTCCGGTCAGTTTTCCGCTGTTGCGCCTCGACCGCATTTACGTCAAGAACGCCCACGCCAGTCGCCCGAAGGCGCTGGCCCTTAAACATTGGCGGCATCTGTCCGATCATGCACCCCTTAGCGTGGAGATACATTTGTGAAATGTCGTTGGCAGGAAGGCAACCGCATTACGCTACTGGAGAATGGCGACCAGTACTATCCGGCGCTGTTTGCGGCCATCGGTCGCGCCAGCCGGCGGGTGATCCTCGAATCCTTTATCTGGTTTGAAGATGAGGTAGGCCGGCGGCTGCACGCGGTCCTGCTCGAGGCTGCCCGCCGCGGCATCCAGGTGGAGGTGCTCCTCGACGGCTATGGTTCCCCGGATCTCAGCGATGAATTTGTCGGCGAGCTCACCGCCGCTGGCGTGATTTTCCGCTACTACGATCCGCGTCCTAAGCTGATGGGGATGCGCACCAATCTGTTCCGTCGCATGCACCGTAAAATCGTGGTAATCGACGACACCACCGCCTTTGTCGGCGGTATTAACTACTCCGCCGAACATATGAGCGACTACGGTCCGGAGGCGAAGCAGGATTATGCGGTGCAGGTCGAAGGGCCGGTGGTGCTCGACATCCTGCAGTTCGAGCTGGAAAACCTGCCCAACAGCGAAACCGCCCGCCGCTGGTGGCGACGTCGTCGCCACCAGCCGGAGATTAACCAGACCCCCGGCGAGGCGCAGGCGCTGTTCGTCTGGCGCGACAACCAGGATCACCGCGACGATATTGAACGCCACTATCTGAAGATGCTGACCAGCGCCCGCCGGGAAGTGATTATCGCTAACGCCTATTTTTTCCCCGGCTACCGCCTGCTGCATGCGATGCGCAATGCCGCGCGGCGCGGAGTACGGGTTAAGCTGATCGTGCAGGGCGAACCGGATATTCCCATTGTGAAGTTTGGCGCCCACCTGCTCTATCACTATCTCGTTAAGGGCGGGGTGCAGATTTACGAATATCGCCGTCGCCCGCTGCATGGCAAGGTCGCTCTGGCAGACGACCACTGGGCCACCGTTGGGTCAAGCAACCTGGATCCGCTCAGCCTGTCGCTGAATCTGGAAGCCAATCTGATCATCCACGATCGGGTGTTTAACCAGACGCTGCGCGATAATCTCAACGGGCTTATCGCCCGGGATTGCCAGCGGATCGATAAAACGATGCTGCCGAAACGCAACTGGTGGCGGCTGGGCGTCAGCGTGATGGCTTTCCACTTTCTGCGCCACTTCCCGGCATGGGTCGGCTGGTTACCGGCTCATACCCCGCGGCTGGCCAGAGTCAGCCCGCCGGTCCAGCCGGAAATTGAAACTCAGGACCGCGTCGAGTCTCCAGCCAGGGATAATCCACTATGAGCAAATCACATCCCCGCTGGCGGATGGCGAAAAGAGTGCTGACCGTGCTCTTTTTTATCGCCGTCATCGTCCTGTTGGTGATCTACGCGCAAAAAGTCGACTGGCAGGACGTGTGGAAGGTGATCCGCGGCTACGATCGGCTGGCCTTGTTTAGCGCCATTGCGCTGGTTATCGTCAGCTACCTCATTTACGGCTGCTACGATCTGCTCGGTCGGGCCTATTGCGGGCACAAGCTGGCGAAACGCCAGGTCATGCTGGTGTCGTTTATCTGCTACGCCTTTAACCTGACACTCAGCACCTGGGTCGGCGGGATCGGTATGCGCTACCGGCTGTACTCGCGGCTGGGGCTGAACGGCAGCACCATCACCCGTATTTTTTCCTTAAGCATTACCACCAACTGGTTGGGCTATATTCTGCTGGGCGGGGTGATATTCACGGCAGATCTGGTGAAGCTGCCGCCGCACTGGTACATCAGCCAGACCACTCTGCGCATTATCGGCGGGGTGATGCTGATCCTTACGCTTTGCTATCTGTTCGGCTGCGCGTTCGCCAAACGCCGTCACCTGACGATTAAAGGCCAGCGGCTGGTGCTGCCCTCCTGGCGCTTCGCGCTGCTGCAGATGGGGCTCTCGGCGGCGAACTGGATGGCGATGGGGGCGATAATCTGGCTGCTGTTGGGCAGCGAGATTAACTATTTTCTGGTATTAGGGGTGCTGCTGGTGAGCAGTATCGCCGGGGTGATTATCCATATTCCGGCTGGGATCGGCGTGCTGGAGGCGGTGTTTATCGCCATGCTCTCCGGGGAAGATATTTCGAAGGGCGCGATCATTGCCGCCCTGCTCGCCTGGCGCGCGCTCTATTATTTCCTGCCATTGCTGCTGGCGACGGTGGCCTATCTGCTGCTGGAGAGCCGGGCGAAAAAGCTGCGGCAAAAGAACCAGCGCAAGCTGGCCCGCGAATGAAACGGTCAGGCCGCGCTGCGCTTGCACGGGCCTACGGGGTGTGAGCCTGTGAGAGGAGCCTGTAGGCCGGGTAAGGCGCAGCCGCCGCCCGGCAGCACCACGGGTACCGTGCCTGATGCCATCGCCCGGCGGCGCTGCGCTTGCGCGGGCCTACGGAGTGTGAGCCTGTGAGAGGATCCTGTAGGCCGGGTAAGGCGTAGCCGCCGCCCGGCAACATCAAGAGTACCGTGCCTGAAATCTCGCCCGGCGGCGCTACGCTTGCGCGGGCCTACGGAGTGTGAGCCTGTGAGAGGATCCTGTAGGCCGGGTAAGGCGCAGCCGCCACCCGGCAAAATCAAGGGTACCGTGCCTGAAATCTCGCCCGGCGGCGCTACGCTTGCCGGGCGTTCGGAGATGCAACCCTGTGATATAAAGAGGTTAGCGGCGGTTGCCCATAATACGCAGCAGCATCAGGAACAGGTTGATGAAGTCCAGATACAGCGTTAAGGCGCCAAGGATCGAGTATTTACGCAGCGTGGCGCTGTCGCGGGTATCAATCTGCTCGCCGATGTTTTTCAGCTTCTGGGTGTCATACGCCGTCAGACCGACAAACAGCACCACCCCAATATAGGTCACGGCCCACATCAGCGCCTCGCTCTTCAGCCACAGGTTGACCAGCGACGCCAGCACGATGCCAATCAGCCCCATAAACAGCATGCTGCCGAAGCCGCTCAGATCGCGCTTCGTGGTGTAACCATACAGGCTCATCGCCCCAAACATCCCGCCGGTGACCACAAAGGTGCTGGCGATCGAGGAATAGGTATAGGCGATAAAAATGCTCGATAGCGTCAGTCCGGTCAGCGCCGAATAGAGCATAAACAGCGTGGTGGCCATCCCGGCGCTCAGCCGCTGCACCATTCCCGACAGCACAAACACCAGCGCCAGCTGGGCAATAATCAGCCCGAAGAAAGTGATTTTGCTCGAAAAGACGAACATCATCACCGCCGGAGTATTCGCTGCAAACCACGCGATAAACGCCGTCAGCAGCAGGCCGACCGTCATCCAGCCGTACACCTGCGCCATGTAAGTCTGCAGGCCGGTACGGCCCTGCACTATTGAATCGGAACGCGGATATCTGTCCATGACTCTCTCCTGATTAACAAAGTTTCACCCTGTAAGCGTATCACACTACCAGCGCTCTGCCGCCTGGCGATCGCTGTCGCGGGCGTCGACCCAGCGTTCGCCATCCGGCGTCGCTTCACGCTTCCAGAACGGCGCGCGGGTTTTCAGGTAATCCATAATAAACTCGCCGGCGGCGAAGGCGCTGCCGCGGTGAGCGCTGGTGACGCCGACAAACACAATCTCTTCCCCCGGCCACATTTCGCCGATGCGATGGATAACCGTCACCCGGCCCAGCGGCCAGCGCTCGCGCGCCAGCTCGACAATTTCCGCCAGCGATTTTTCAGTCATCCCCGGATAGTGCTCGAGGGTCAGCGCCTTCACGCTGTCGCCGAGGTTGTGGTTACGCACTTTACCGGTGAAGGTGACCACCGCGCCGTCTTCATCGCGTTCCGCCAGCCAGGGATATTCCTCACTGACGCTAAAGCGCGCCGGGCTGACCACGATACGGGTTTGCGTCATGTCAGCCCCCCGTTACCGGTGGGAAGAACGCCACTTCGTCGCCGCTGGCCACTGGATGTTCGAAAGAGGTTAGCGTCTGGTTAACCGCCGCCAGCAGCTTGCCCTCCTCCAGGGCCAGCGCCCAGCGATCGCCGCGGGCGGCAAGCTGCTGACGAACCGCTTCGACAGTCGCCAGTTCGCTGGCATCAAGGGTCAGCGAATCGGTACCGACCAGCTCGCGCACCTGGGCAAAAAACAGAACCTTAATCATGGCATTCACCCACCTTAAAATCGCCGGACTTGCCGCCGCTTTTCGCCAGCAGGCGCACTGGGCCAATCACCATATCCTTCTGCACCGCTTTGCACATATCGTAAATGGTCAGCGCGGCAACCGAGGCGGCGGTCAATGCTTCCATCTCAACGCCGGTTTTCCCGGTGAGTCGGCAGAGCGATTCAATGCGCACCCGGTTATGTTCCGGCTGCGCCTGCAGATTGACTTCCACTTTGCTGAGCATCAGCGGATGACACAGCGGGATCAGCTCCCAGGTGCGTTTGGCCGCCTGGATCCCGGCGATACGCGCGGTGGCAAACACGTCGCCTTTATGGTGGCTGCCGTCGATAATCATCGCCAGGGTCGTCGCCTGCATTTCAACGTAAGCCTCGGCGCGCGCTTCGCGCACCGTTTCCGCTTTGCCGGAGACATCGACCATATGGGCTTCACCCGCGGCGTTAATATGGGTCAGTTGTGACATAGATTATTTCTTCAGGTGTGGAATGAAGTTACAGGGACGGGTGCGGGCATCAAGCTGCGGGGCGATGATGTTGTCCCACGCCGTACGGCAGGCTTTGGTTGAGCCCGGCATGGCGAAAATCAGCGTGCGATTGGCGACGCCGGCCACGGCCCGGGACTGCAACGTCGAAGTGCCGATCTCTTCGAAGGACAGCATGCGGAACACTTCGCCAAAGCCTTCGACCTCACGATCAAACAGCGGCAGCAGCGCTTCCGGCGCCTGATCGCCGTCGGTAAAACCGGTGCCGCCGGTGATCAGCACCACCTGCACGTTATCGCTGGCTATCCACGCCGATACCTGAGCGCGGATGGCGTAGCGATTCTCTTTGACGATCGCCTTCTCGACGACTTGGTGCCCCGCCTCCTGCGCCGCCTCGCGCAGCCAGTGACCGGAAGTGTCGTCCTCTTCGCCGCGACGGCTGGAAACGGTAAGAATAGCAATACGGGTCGGGATAAACTCAGCGCTAGCCTGGCTCATCTGAATGCTCCTTTCGAAAACGATTAACCGCCAATATAGGACAGGTTCTGCGTAATACCGGTGTTGCCCTGATGCAGGAAATGGGTCTGCTTTTTATGGGTTAAGGCTTCGGCGATCCGCGCCTCAAGCGCGGCCTGCTGCTGGTCTTCGGCCATCAGGTCGCGCAGGTCGACGCCGCCTTCGCCAAACAGGCACAGGTGCAGTTTGCCAACGGACGAGACGCGCAGCCGATTGCAGGTGGCGCAGAAGTCTTTTTCATACGGCATGATGAGGCCGATCTCGCCGGCGTAGTCCGGGTGACAAAAGACCTGCGCCGGGCCATCGCTGCGCTGGCGGATCTGATGGATCCAGCCGCGGCGCAGCAGTTCATCGCGCAGCACCATGCCGGAGAGATGGTGACGGCGGAACAGGTCGCTGCCTTCACCGGTTTCCATCAGCTCAATAAAGCGCAGCTGGATACGACGGGGTTGGATCCAGGCGAGGAAGGTATCGAGCTGGTGATGGTTAACATCACGCATCAGCACGGTATTCACCTTTACCTTGTCAAAGCCGGCGGCGAAGGCGGCGTCAATGCCGTCCATCACCTGGTGGAACTTGTCCTGGCCGGTGATGGCATGGAACTGGCGGGCGTCGAGGCTATCAACGCTGACGTTAATCGCCGTCAGGCCGGCATCGCGCCAGCGTTCGACATCGCGCGCCAGGCGGTAACCGTTGGTAGTGACCGCAATCTGACGGATCGCCGGGTTTTCACGCACGGCGGCAATAATCTCGGTGAAGTCGCGGCGCAGGGAGGGTTCCCCACCGGTGAGGCGAACTTTTTCGGTGCCCAGCGCAGAGAAAGCGCGCGTAACCCGGCGTACTTCGTCTACGCTGAGAAAGCCATTGTTATTGACGGCGCCGGGCTTATAACCGTTCGGCAGGCAGTAGGTGCAACGGAAGTTGCACACATCGGTAATCGACAGACGCAGGTAATAAAACTTACGCGCGAATGCATCGGTAAGCTGTGAGGCCATATACACCTTTCCAAATACGGGAGACGCGGTCATTTCTTTCCACGCCCTGGCGACAACCGGCGGCGTCGCGGCCAAATCGCCATATCTTTTGACACAGGCGAAGAGGCTAGAGTGTTAACAGGTTATGTCGATAGTAGCGCGTTACAGGCAGTTTCGCCATTGGCGATTTCGCTATATAATCTTATACATATCGCTATCTTCGTGCATTTTCGCTACAGAATAGCCATAAATCATTTTTTTGCCTTGATGTCGGTCAGTTTGTCGGGCTCCTCCCATCGTCTTTTAGGGGTAGATCGGGTAGTGTGTGGCCGTTTATGTGAAATAAGGAATTTCTATGCGCAATCGTACATTCGCTGACCTCGATCGGGTGGTCGCGCTCGGCGGCGGGCATGGTTTGGGCCGGGTGATGTCCTCCCTCTCCTCGCTCGGCTCACGGCTGACCGGCATTGTCACCACCACCGATAACGGGGGTTCCACCGGGCGGATCCGTCGTTCGGAAGGTGGCATTGCCTGGGGCGATATGCGCAATTGCATCAATCAGTTAATTGCCGAGCCGAGCGTAGCGTCGGCGATGTTTGAGTATCGTTTTGGCGGTAACGGCGAGCTTTCCGGGCATAACCTCGGAAATTTGATGTTAAAGGCGCTGGATCACCTGAGCGTGCGGCCGTTAGAGGCGATCAATTTGATCAGAAACCTGCTGAAAGTGGACGCTTTCCTGATCCCGATGTCAGAACAACCGGTGGATTTGATGGCGCTCGATCATGAAGGCCATGAAGTTTATGGCGAAGTGAATATTGATCAGCTTGATAATGTGCCGCAGGAGCTGATGCTCACCCCGCCGGTACCGGCCACCCGCGAGGCGGTGGAGGCTATCGCCGAAGCCGATTTGATCCTCATTGGGCCGGGCAGTTTTTACACCAGCCTGCTGCCGATCCTGTTGCTCGACGAGATGGCCCGGGCGTTGCGCCGCACCCCGGCGCCGATGGTTTTTATCGATAACCTCGGCAAAGAGCATAGCCCGGCCGCGAGGCTGTCGCTGGCGGAGCGCATCGCGATTATGGAGCGCTATGTAGGCAAGCGGGTGGTGGATGCGGTGATCGCCGGTCCAAAAGCCGATATCAGCGGCATTGACGACCGGTTGGTGATCCAGACGCCGCTGGAGGCCAGCGACGTTCCCTATCGTCATGACCGGGCGCTGCTCCGCGGGGCGCTGGAGAAAGCGATCCAGCTGCCGGGCTGATCCTGCGCGCCGGAGGCGGCCCTCTTCGGCGCACCTTAAAATCTTAAGGTTGTCTTAAAATAGGGCTGGCACTATACCCTCATCTTTTTCTGTGGGTGTGCATTATGTCGTTATTGCCTCTGCGTCGGCCGGTGGTCAGTCGCACGACTTATCTGATTCTCTTTGCTTGCTATATCGGCATCTTTCTCAACCTGGCTTTTTATCGCCAGGTTTTCCCGTTACTGCCGGTAAATAGCCTGCATAACTGGCTGGTATTTCTCAGTATGCCGATCGTGGCCATTAGCGTGATGAATATCCTCACCACTCTCGCCTCGTTCCTGAAGCTGGACCGGCTGGTGATTAGCCTGTTCATTCTGCTCAGCGCCTCGGCGCAATACTTCATCTGGAACTTTGGCGTGGTGATCGACCGCAGCATGATCACCAATATCCTCGACACCACTCCGGCGGAAAGCTTTGCTCTACTCTCCGGCGAAATGATTGCCGTCCTCGGCCTTTCCGGGGTTTTGGCGGTATTCGTCGCCTGGTGGGTGAAAATCCGTAAGCCCGCCACGCGGTGGCGCGGCGCGGCGATGCGCCTGCTCAATATCGCCGTTTCGGCGCTGCTGATTATTCTGGTGGCCGCGCTGTTCTACAAAGATTACGCCTCGGTGTTCCGTAACAACAAAGAGCTGGTGAAATCCCTGAGCCCTTCCAACAGCATTGTGGCCGTGAACTCCTGGTATGCTCATCATCGGATGGACAACCTGCCGCTGGTGAAGATTGGCGAAGATGCCACGCAGAAAGCGGTGATGCATAACGCTCCCCGTAAGAACCTGACGATCGTCGTGCTCGGCGAGACTTCGCGAGCGGATAACTTCTCACTGGGCGGCTATTCGCGCGACACCAACCCGCTGATGCGGCAGGACGGCGTGATCTATTTTCCGCATACCACTTCCTGCGGCACGGCAACCGCAGTTTCCGTGCCGTGCATGTTCTCCAATATGCCGCGCGCACATTATGATGAAGAGCTGGCGCACCATCAGGAAGGCGTCCTGGATATTCTACAGCGCGCAGGGATCCGGGTGCTGTGGAACGATAATGACGGCGGCTGCAAAGGCGCCTGCGACCGGGTACCACACCAGAACGTCACCGACCTGAAGCTCACCGGGCAGTGCATCGATGGCGAGTGCTACGATGACGTCCTGTTCCATAATCTCGACAGCTATATCGATAACCTGCAACAGGATGGCATTATTGTGCTGCATACCATCGGCAGCCACGGTCCGACGTACTACAATCGCTATCCAGCGGCGTTTCGCAAATTCACGCCGACCTGCGACACCAATGAGATCCAGGGCTGTACCCGGGAGCAGTTGACCAATACCTATGACAACACCATCCTTTATGTCGACTATGTCGTTGATAAAGCGATAAAACTACTGCAATCTAAACAGGATAAATTTACCACTAGCCTGGTTTATTTGTCCGACCACGGCGAATCGCTGGGAGAAGATGGCGTCTATTTGCATGGTCTACCGTATTCCATCGCGCCGGATACGCAGAAACATGTGCCGATGGCGCTGTGGCTCTCCGCCGACTACCAGCAGCGCTACGGCATTTCCGCGCACTGTCTGCAGCAGCGGGCGCAAAAAGAGAATTACTCGCAGGATAATCTGTTCTCCACCCTGCTCGGCCTGCTCGGCGTCAGCACCCGCGAGTACCAGGCGGCAGATGATATCTTAACGCCATGTAGAGAGGCTGGTTGATGAAAATCTTAGTCATTGAAGACGATGCGCTGCTGTTGCAGGGGTTAATTCTGGCGATGCAAAGTGAAGGATACGTGTGCGACGGCGTCTCCACCGCGCACGAAGCCGCGCTATCGCTGGCCAGCAATCATTACAGCCTGATCGTGCTGGATCTCGGCCTGCCGGATGAAGACGGGCTGCATTTTCTCTCCCGCATGCGGCGGGAGAAAATGACCCAGCCGGTGCTGATCCTCACCGCCCGCGATACGCTTGAGGATCGCATTAGCGGTCTCGATACCGGGGCGGATGACTACCTGGTAAAACCCTTTGCCCTGGAGGAACTCAATGCGCGCATTCGCGCCCTGCTCCGCCGGCATAACAACCAGGGCGATAATGAAATCAGCGTCGGCAATCTGCGCCTTAACGTCACTCGCCGCCTGGTGTGGCTGGGTGAAACGGCGCTGGATCTTACGCCGAAAGAGTATGCCCTGCTGTCGCGGCTGATGATGAAAGCCGGTAGCCCGGTGCATCGCGAGATCCTCTACAACGACATTTACAGCTGGGACAACGAGCCGGCGACCAATACCCTGGAAGTGCATATTCACAACCTACGCGAAAAGATTGGCAAATCGCGGATCCGCACCGTCCGGGGCTTTGGCTATATGCTGGCTAACAACATCGACACGGAATAGACCATGGCTCTGTTTGCAACTGAAACCTGGACCATGCGCCACCGGCTGCTGCTGACCATCGGCGCCATCCTGGTGGTCTGCCAGCTGATAAGCGTCTTCTGGCTATGGCATGAGAGCAAAGAGCAGATCCAGCTGCTGGTGGCCAGCGCCATCGAAGGGCACAACAACCAGAAACATGTGGAGCATGAGGTACGGGAAGCGGTTGCCAGCCTGCTGGTGCCGAGCCTGCTGATCGTTGGCCTGGCGCTGTATATCAGCATGCTGGCGGTGCGCAAGATCACCCGCCCGCTTTCACGACTGCAAAGCGAACTGGAGAACCGCACGCCGGACAACCTCACTCCTATCGTACTCAGCGAATCGGTGCCCGAAGTCACGGCGGTGACCACCGCCCTGAATCAGTTGGTTTCCCGCCTCAATCTGACCCTCGACCGCGAGCGGCTGTTTACCGCCGACGTGGCGCATGAGCTACGCACCCCGCTGGCCGGGCTGCGGCTGCACCTTGAGCTGCTGGCGAAAGTGCATGGCATGGGCGTCGACCCGCTGATCCAGCGTCTCGATCAGATGACCACCAGCATTTCCCAGCTGCTGCAGCTGGCGCGCGTCGGCCAGTCCTTCTCCGCCGGCAGCTACCAGCAGGTGCTGTTGCTGGATGACGTGGTAAAACCGCTGCAGGACGAACTGGAGGCTATGCTGGCGCAGCGTCAGCAGCGGCTGCTGCTGACGGATATCGAAAACGAGGCCGTCGTCTCTGGCGATGCGACGTTAATCGGCGTGATCCTGCGCAATCTGGTGGAGAATGCTCACCGCTACAGCCCTGAAGGGTCGACGATCCGCGTGTCGGTGAAAGCGGGCCTGATGCCGGTGATGGCGGTGGAAGATGAAGGGCCGGGGATCGATGAGGCGAAAAGCGGCGAACTCAGTAAAGCCTTCGTGCGCATGGACAGTCGCTACGGCGGCATTGGCCTCGGACTGAGCATCGTCACGCGCATCGCTCAGCTGCATGACGCCCAGTTTTTTTTGCATAACCGACAGCCAGGGCCAGGGGTCCGCGCGTGGGTGCTATTCCCGCAGCGCGGGGGTCAGAACGTCAGCACCCATTGATGGAAGAAGGCAACAATAATGACCAGGGCGGTGGCGACCGCCAGATATTCACGGAAGTTAATTTTTTGCATGGGCGCTATCCTCATCAGGTTGAAGATAGTGTCGCCTGGCGAGATTAAGCAAACATTAAGAAGGCCGCAACGCGGCCTTTTTTCTTCTCAAATGTTTGTTATCTGGCAAGCAGGACGATAAGAGAAGCGCGCCTTCACTATACCCCGCACGTCCACTCCGCCAGTCTGCGCCCAGAATCAGGAGGCGGCGATAAACAGCTCGCGTAGCTGATGCAGCTGGTCGCGTATTTGCGCCGCCTCCTCAAACTCGAGGTTCTGCGCGTGCTGCATCATCTGCCCTTCCAGCTCGTGGATTTTCTGCTGCAGCGCTTTTGGCGTCATATCCACAGCGCTAAGCCCGGCAGGCTCAACGGCCTTCGCTTTACCGCGCCCTTTGGCTTTGGTTTTCGCCAGGCCCTGGCCCAGCTGCAGGATATCCACCACTTTCTTATTGAGCCCCTGCGGCACGATGCCGTGCTCTTCGTTGTAGCGCTGCTGTTTCTCCCGTCGACGCTCGGTCTCGCCAATGGCTTTGGCCATGGAGGGGGTGATCTTATCGCCGTAGAGGATGGCCTTGCCGTTGACGTTGCGCGCCGCGCGGCCGATGGTCTGGATCAGCGAGCGTTCAGAACGCAGGAAGCCCTCTTTATCCGCATCCAGGATCGCCACCAACGACACCTCAGGCATATCCAGCCCCTCACGCAGCAGGTTGATCCCCACCAGCACGTCAAACTCGCCAAGACGCAGGTCGCGGATGATTTCCATGCGCTCGACGGTGTCGATATCCGAGTGCAGATAGCGCACGCGCTCGCCGTGCTCCTCAAGGTACTCGGTTAAGTCCTCCGCCATCCGCTTGGTGAGAGTGGTGACCAGCACGCGCTCGTTGATGGCCGTGCGCAGGCGGATCTCTGACAGCAGATCGTCGACCTGAGTCGCCACCGGGCGCACTTCGATGATTGGGTCAAGCAGACCGGTCGGCCGCACCACCTGATCCACAACCTCGCCGCCGGATTTATCCAGCTCATAGGCGCCCGGAGTCGCCGACACATAGATGGTTTGCGGCGCCAGCGCTTCGAATTCTTCAAACTTCATCGGCCGGTTATCCAGCGCCGACGGCAGGCGGAAACCGTATTCCACCAGCGTCTCTTTGCGCGCCCGGTCGCCCCGGTACATACCGCCGATCTGCGGCACCGTGACGTGGGATTCGTCAATCACCAGCAGGCCATCCGCCGGCAGATAGTCGAACAGGGTCGGCGGCGGCTCGCCGGGTCCGCGCCCGGAGAGAAAGCGCGAGTAGTTTTCAATGCCCGAGCAGTAACCCAGCTCGTTCATCATTTCGAGGTCAAACTGGGTACGCTGGGTTAAGCGCTGCTCTTCCAGCAGCTTGTTGTTGGCCAGCAGCACCTTGCGCCGCTCCGCCAGCTCAAGCTTGATCTCTTCCATCGCCTGGACGATGCGCTCCCGCGGCGTTACGTAGTGGGTCTTGGGATAAATGGTATAGCGCGGCACCGTCCCTTCGACGTGGCCGGTGAGCGGGTCGAATAGCGACAGACGCTCGACCTCTTCGTCAAACAGCTCAATGCGCAGGGCGATATCGTCGGATTCCGCCGGGAAGACGTCGATCACCTCGCCGCGCACGCGAAAAGTGCCGCGCTGGAAGGCCTGATCGTTGCGGGTATACTGCAGTTCGGCCAGACGACGCAGGATCGCCCGCTGGTCAATCAGCATACCGACCGTCAGATGCAACATCATTTTCAGATACAGGTCCGGGTCGCCGAGGCCGTAGATCGCCGAGACTGACGCCACCACCACTACGTCGCGCCGCTCGAGCAGCGCTTTGGTGGCCGACAGACGCATCTGCTCAATATGTTCGTTTACCGAGGCGTCCTTCTCAATGAAGGTATCTGAGCTGGGAACGTAGGCTTCCGGCTGATAGTAATCGTAGTAGGAGACGAAATACTCGACGGCATTCTCCGGGAAAAACTCTTTCATCTCGCCGTAGAGCTGAGCCGCCAGGGTTTTGTTTGGCGCCAGCACCATCGTCGGCCGCTGTAGGTCGGCAATCACGTTGGCGATGGTAAAGGTTTTACCGGAGCCGGTAACCCCCAGTAGCGTCTGATGCGCAAGCCCATCCTCCAGCCCCTCTTCCAGGCGGCGGATGGCTTCCGGTTGGTCTCCGGAGGGGCGAAAGGCGGAATGCAGTACAAACGATTTACTCATCAATCAGAACCTGAAAAAAGAATTAGCGGCCGGTGTTTAATTCTACCCCCCGGACCGTTTTTTGCCAATAAATTATACTGGATATTTAAACAGTACGTACTTATGATAACGCCACAAAAGGGTCTTATTGGCTAGCAAGCTGGGTGCAAAACGCGCGTCAGACGGAATAATCCTCCGGCCGCCAGGGTTATCCCCAGAAAATTTTACCTTTTAACATTTGTCAAGCGGACGGATTAAACTTTTATGGCAGCAGATGACGCTTTTCTTACACCCATTGATTTTATCTAACAAGCTGATATTTAAGATCTTTAAAGAAAAGACGCCTTTCGCGCCAATTCAGCCGCAAGCCGCGTACGCTCTAGCTTGCCGCAGGTTTTCTAACTCTAATACACAAGGTTATCCACAGGAATAGTGGATAACTGTCCGCAGCCCAAGACCACCGCCGCCCGGCGCCTGTCGCCTTTTGCGGTCAACCGCGTGGCGAAAAATTTTTATCGAACTATTTTTGATAACTATCCGCTTAAAGCCGCTCGATTTTTGCTGCTTTTTGCACCACCCTTTAGCGTCGGGCACCGGAAAAGTGCAGCCCCGGCGCTGACGAGGCCCGATGGTATCGGCGTTTAGCGCTTTTTTCCGAGCGTTCTTTTTCCTGGCAAGAGTTTTGCAGCATCTTTCTGTCGCCCTGACGCCAGGATAAGGAGAAAACGTCCATGTTGAATTTACAGGCAGTAAATCACTTTTACGGCAACCAGCATTCGCTGTGGAATGTCGATCTAGTACTACGCCCGGGAGAGTGCATTGGCGTACTGGGACGCGAGGGCATGGGAAAAACCACCCTGGTTAACTGCATTGCTGGCCACCTGCCGGTGGCCAGCGGCCGGATGACCTGGCATGACATTGGCGCCCCGCCGCAGGATCTCACCCCCCTGTCCGCTCAATCGCGCAGCGCCATTGGTATCGGCTACGTGCCACAAGATAAACGCATTTTTTCCCAACTCAGCGTGGAAGAGAACCTGCACATCGCCCTGGCGGCCGGGAAACCCGGGGCTAACGCCAGCGGCGGCGAGATTTATGAGCATTTTCCCGAGCTCTATGCCCTACGGCAGCGCAAAGGCGCCTCGCTGAGCGACGACGATCAGTACCAGCTGGCGCTGGCCAGGGCGCTGATCGTCCAGCCGCGGCTGCTGATCCTTGATGAACCCTCGCGCGGCAGAGGGCCGCGCTGCCTGCAAAAGCTGGCGGATCTGCTGCTGCGGTTAAATCGCGATATCGGCCTGACGGTGCTGCTCGCCGAGCAGCACCTGCCCTTTATCCGCCGGGTGGCGGATCGCTTCTGTGTCTTGCACCGGGGCCGTAACGTCGCCGAAGGCGATATTATGGCGCTGGATGAGCCGCTGCTGGCGCAGTGGATAACGCCGGATCCAGCGCCCTGAGGTCCAGATACTGCCCGAGATCGTCGCGCTGCGCGATATCGGCAAGCCACGGTATTTCGCCGAGGAACGGCGCGGCCAGTCGGTTTTTCAGCGTCGCCAGATATTCGGCGTGGCGCTTGCCCGGCGGCTGTACGTCATTGGCGATCCACCCCGCCAGCGGTAGTCCCGCCTGGCGTACCGCCTGAGCGGTAAGCATTGCGTGGTTGATACAGCCGAGCTTAACGCCCACCACCAGAATGACCGGCAGCTGTTCCGCCTGCGCCCAGTCGGCGAAGGTCAGGGAATCCGAGAGCGGCGTAAACCAGCCGCCGGCGCCTTCCACCAACACCCAGTCGGCGAGACCTTCCAGCTCACGCAGCCCGCTGGAGAGCCTGGCCGCGGCGATCGGCCGCCCTTCGTCGGCGCTGATGATGTGCGGGGAGGTCGGCTCGGCGAAGGTATAGGGGTTCACCTGGTCGTAACGCAATGCGACCCGACTATGACGCTGCAGCGCCAGCGCATCTTCATTACGCAGCCCATCGCCGGTAAGCTCGCTACCGGAGGCCACCGGCTTATAGCCGGCAGTGTGAAAACCCAGCAGATTCGCCGCCTGCAGCAGGGCGCTGCTGGCGATGGTTTTACCGACTTCAGTATCGGTTCCGGTGACAAAAAAACGTTTAGTCACGCTCAATGACTCCTGTAAAAAGAGAATACGTCAGCGGGCAGATGCCCTGCCGCTGCAGCCAGGCCAGCTGCAGCTCGCGCAGTTTGCCGCGGCCAAGCGGGGCGGCGGTCCGCCCCTGGTGCAAATGGGTGGCGCCGATGCCCTTCAGGGAGCGCATAGCGCTCAACGCATCGGCGAACGGCAGGCTAATCTGATGAACCTCGCCGGTCGCGCGCAGGCCGCTAAGCGCCGCGCGCACCGCCGCTTCGCTAAGGAAACGGTTGGCATGCGGCCGGTCGTCGATGGCCTGCCACGCCTGATTGAGCTCCGGCAGCGAGTCGGCGAGCAGCGTGCTAAACGCCACTCTGCCGCCGGGACGCGCCACCCGGTACAGCTCGCCAATTGCCGCCCGTAGATCGTCGCACCACTGCACCGCCAGATTGCTCCACGCCAGATCGACGCAGGCGTCCGGCAGCGGCAGCGCCTCAATATCCCCCAGCAGATAATGCTGCGCGGCGTCGTTACGCTGCGCCTGGGCGAGCATCCCGGCGGAGAGATCCAGCGCGGTCACCACGCTGCCCGCCTCACGCCAATAGCGACTCATACTGCCGGGGCCGCAGCCGGCATCCAGCACCTGCGCAAAATCGCGGCGCGCCAGCTGGCGCAGCAGTAGATCGGCGCAGCGCCGCTGCAGTTCATCATGTTGCGTATAGCCGCTGGCCGCCCGGCCAAACGCCGCGGCCACCGCCTGCTTATTCACTGTGGCCATGCAGCACCTCCAGTAAACGGTTAATGTCTTCAGCATGATGGGCGGCTGTCAGGGTCAGGCGCAAACGCGCGCTGCCGACCGGCACCGTCGGCGGACGGATCGCCGTTGCCCAGCAGCCCGCGTCGCGTAGACGGCAGGCCAGGTTCAGCGCCCGGGCGTTGTCGCCGACGATCAGCGGCTGGATCGCGCTGACGGAGTCGGTCAACCCCAGCGACACCTTGCCCATCCCCTCACGGAACTGACGGATGCGGGCGGCCAGGATGTCGCGACGCTGCCGCCCTTCATCGCTGCGAATGATCCCCAGGGCAGCGCTCAACGCCACCGCCTGGGCGGGCGGCATCGCGGTGCTGTAGATCAGATGACGGGCAAACTGCAGCAGATAATCGGCCATTGCTTCGTCGCACAGCACCGCCGCGCCGCTGACGCCGAAGGCCTTGCCGAAGGTAACCACCAGCAGCTCAGGGCGCACCGCCTGCGCGGCGCAGCTCCCGCGTCCTTCGTCGCCGACCACGCCAACACCGTGGGCGTCATCCACCAGCAACACTGCCCCTGCGGCCTGCGTCGCGGCGTGAATGGCCGCCAGCGGCGCGCTGTCGCCGTCCATGCTGAAAATGCCTTCAGTGACCGCCAACTGTTCGCCCGCCAGCGGCTTAGCCAGCAGTTGCGCGAGCTGCTGCGGATCGTTGTGGGTAAAGCGCCGCAGCTGGGCCGGGCTGAGGCTCGCCGCCTCCAGCAGAGAGGCGTGGCTCAGGCGGTCGGCGACAATCCGATCGTCTTTCTCCACGAGGGCGGCGATCAGCGCCTGATTCGCGGCAAAGCCGGAGATAAACAGCAATGCGCGCGGATAGCCCAGCCAGTCGACGAGCGCCTCTTCCAGCGCGCGGTGGGCTTCGCTATAGCCGCTCACGTGGCCCGAGCCGCCGGCACCGACGCCATAGCGCGTGGCCCCCTGTTGCCAGGCGGCGATAATCGCCGGATGCTGACTCAGGCCCAGATAGTCATTGCTGGAGAAGTTAAGCCAGCGCTCCCCTTCCCGCTCCAGCCAGCGCCCGGCGCCGTGCGTCACCGGCAGGCGGCGGCGAAAAGCTTCCGCCGCCCGCCGCTCGTCCAGCGCCCGATCGATTCGCTGCTGCCAGCTCATAGCGCCGCCGCGTTGTAATATTCCTCAGTGTCCGGGGTGAGTAAGGCCTGCTCCAGACGCTGCTGCTGCTCATTGTCGCCTTCCAGCACCGCCGTCTGCTGCGGGTTGATCCCCAGCTTGCGGAACAGCTGCAGGTCTTTGTCCTCTTCCGGGTTCGGCGTGGTCAGCAGCTTGCAGCCGTAGAAAATCGAGTTCGCCCCGGCCATAAAGCACATCGCCTGGGTCTGCTCGTTCATCTGCTCGCGGCCGGCGGAGAGACGCACGTAGGAGGTGGGCATCATGATGCGCGCGATGGCGATAGTGCGGATGAAATCGAAAGCGTCGACGTCGTCGTTATCCGCCAGCGGCGTGCCCTTGACCTTCACCAACATGTTGATCGGTACGCTCTCCGGCGGCGTCGGCAGATTAGCCAGTTGCAGCAGCAGTCCGGCGCGATCTTTTACGCTCTCTCCCAGCCCGACGATGCCGCCGGAGCAGACTTTGATCCCAGCATCACGCACTTTATCCAGCGTATCCAGGCGCTCCTGGTAGGTGCGGGTGGTGATGATGTTGCCGTAAAATTCCGGCGAGGTATCAAGGTTGTGGTTGTAGTAATCGAGGCCCGCTTCGGCCAGGCGCTGCGCCTGACTGTCGGTCAGGGTGCCGAGCGTCATACAGGACTCCAGCCCCAGCGCCTTCACCCCTTTCACCATCTGCTCCAGATAAGGCATATCGCGGTCATTGGGGTTTTTCCACGCCGCGCCCATACAGAAGCGGGTGGAGCCGGCGTTTTTCGCCTGGCGCGCTGATTCCAGCACCTGCTCAACCTCCATCAGGCGCTCGGCTTCGAGGCCGGTTTTGTAGCGTGCGCTCTGCGGGCAATATTTACAATCTTCCGGGCAGGCGCCGGTTTTGATCGACAGCAGGGTGCTGACCTGCACCTGGCGCGGATCAAAGTGTTGACGATGGATTTGCTGCGCTTCGAATAGCAGATCGATCAGCGGTTTATTAAATAATTCCGTTACTTGCGACATTGTCCAGCGAGGTTGGTGAGCCATTTTCCTCTCCAAAAGGTCGTACACTTCCTATTTCACACAGCCTCTTTGTTGGCGGCACTCGCGCACCCGAGTCACATAGTGAACTATGCTCCTGGGGATGTTCTCGCTTGCCGCCTCGATGCTGCGCGAAATATTTTGTGTACGTTTCATTGTAAGTAAGTTCAGTGTAGACTTGTAAACCTAAATGTTTTCAAAATGGTTTACAAGTCGCTTATGACACTGGACGATCTCGCTTTCGATCGGCGCCACATCTGGCACCCCTACACCTCTATGACTTCCCCCCTGCCGGTCTACCCGGTGGTGTCCGCCCACGGTTGCGAGCTGTCCCTCGCCGGCGGCGAACAGTTGGTTGACGGTATGTCTTCCTGGTGGGCGGCGATCCACGGCTACAATCACCCACGCCTCAATGCGGCGCTGAAGGGGCAAATTGACCAAATGTCGCACGTGATGTTCGGCGGGATCACCCATCCGCCGGCAGTAGCGCTATGCCGTCAGCTGGTGGCGATGACCCCGGCCTCGCTGGAGTGCGTTTTCCTCGCCGACTCCGGTTCAGTGGCGGTAGAGGTGGCGATGAAAATGGCGCTGCAGTACTGGCAGGCTAAAGGCGAACCACGTCGTCGTTTTCTGACCTTCCGCAACGGCTATCACGGGGATACCTTCGGAGCGATGTCGGTCTGCGATCCGCAGAACTCGATGCACAGCCTGTGGCAGGGCTACCTGCCGGATAACCTGTTCGCCCCCGCGCCGCAAAGCCGCTTTGACGGCGAGTGGGACGAGATGGATATGGTGCCGTTTGCCCGCCTGATGGCCGCGCATCGTCATGAAATCGCCGCGGTGATCCTCGAACCTATCGTCCAGGGGGCGGGCGGCATGCGGATGTACCATCCGGAGTGGCTGAAGCGGGTGCGTAAAATGTGCGACCGGGAAGGGATACTGCTGATCGCCGATGAGATTGCCACCGGCTTTGGACGCACCGGCAAGCTGTTCGCTTGTGAACACGCCGGGATTACCGCCGACATTCTGTGTCTGGGCAAAGCGCTGACCGGCGGCACCATGACCCTTTCCGCCGCCATCACCACCCGAACGGTTGCTGAAACCATTAGCAATGGCGAAGCCGGTTGCTTTATGCACGGCCCCACCTTTATGGGCAATCCGCTGGCCTGCGCGGTGGCCGGCGAAAGCCTGCGCCTGCTGGAGAGCGGCGAATGGCAGCCGCAGGTGACGGCGATTGAAGCCCAGCTGCAGGCCGAGCTGGCCCCGGCGCGGGGATCTGCGCTGGTCGCGGACGTCCGCGTGCTGGGCGCTATTGGCGTGGTTGAAACCCGTCGCCCGGTCAACATGGCCGCCCTGCAGCGCTTTTTCGTCGAGCAGGGAGTCTGGATCCGTCCGTTTGGCCGGCTGATTTATCTGATGCCGCCGTACATCATCACGCCCGAGCAGCTGACCCGCCTGACCCGTGCGGTCAACCAGGCAGTGCAGGACGAAACATTTTTTAGCGAATAAATAGCGGAATTGCGTCGTCGGGAAGGCTACACTTCTTTGTTAATCAGCGCATTATCAATGAGGATGAAGCATGAAACTGATCAGTCACGATCTCCAGGACGGCGGTAAGCTGCCTAATCGTCACGTCTTCAACGGCATGGGCTACGATGGCGACAATATTTCGCCGCATCTGATGTGGGATGATGTGCCCGCGGGAACCAAAAGCTTTGTGGTGACCTGCTACGATCCGGATGCGCCGACCGGCTCCGGCTGGTGGCACTGGGTGGTCGCTAACCTGCCGGCCGATACCCGCGTCCTGCCGCAAGGGGCCGGTTCCGGTCAGGCGGAGCTGCCGGAAGAGGCCGTTCAGACCCGCACCGATTTTGGTAAGGCAGGCTACGGCGGCGCGGCGCCGCCGAAGGGCGAAACCCACCGCTATATCTTCACCGTCCACGCCCTGGACGTCGAGAAAATTGAGGTGGATGCTGAGGCCAGCGGCGCGATGGTCGGCTTTAACGTCCATTTCCATTCCCTCGCCAGCGCCTCCATCACCGCCCTGTTCAGTTAATCTTCCCCGGATAGCGGCTTGCGCCTTATCCGGGGTACCCGCGGCGCCATTTGTTTTTCGGGTGGCGCTGCGCTTACCCAACCTACACTACCCCCACGCCCATGCTAGCGCAGCGCCGCCGGGCGATTGCCGCGGGCACGGAGCCGCTTTTATGCCGGGCGGCGGCTGACGCCTTGCCCGGCCTACGGTGCTATTGCGCGGTTATTTTGCCGGGCGGCGGCTGACGCCTTACCCGGCCTACGGGGTCCAGACCCAGTATGTGAATCGCCGCCAAACATGGGGCCGCTGAAACTGCCGGGGCTGGCGGCCTCAACATCGCTGAGACGTTCCCGGAAGGCCGGGGCAGCCCGCATGGATGCGGGCTGAGGGCCGTGTTTTGCAAGGACGCTGCCTCGGCCCGACCCGAAGCCTGCAGGGATAAGTCGAAGGCACCACGCAGTGGCGATGTTGCTGGCCGAAGCCCGGGGGTACAGGGGGCGGCGGCGACTGGCCGCCCCCTGTGCGCTCCCTGCTCCATGAGAAACATAACGTAGAAGACATTTCGGGAGCGCAATGTGCTCGGAATTAATACAAAACAACTGTTTTTACCGGATTAAAACCGTTACAAGCCGATAGCAGTATCTACAATACCCCCAGGCCCGCGCAAGCGCAGCGCCGCCGGACGATTGCCGCGGGCACGGAGCCGCTTTTATGCCGGGCGGCGGCTGACGCCTTGCCCGGCCTACGGTCCGTGCCATTTGTAGCCCCGGTAAGCGCAGCGCCACCGGGGAAATTGATCTTACTGTTCAGTGGCTACCTGCAGCGCCGTTTTACGCACCCGCGCATACCACACCACCGTCAGCAGCCCGAGCCAGACCAGGCCGGCGATCAGCGCCATCCGCGTTTCGGCAAACATCCCTAATACGGCGATGACCAGCCCCATAAACAGCAGCGTCAACAGCGGCGCAACCGGCCAGAACGGAATGGGAAAGGCGATCTGGCTGCGCTCTTCGGCAGACAAACCGCGGCGCATGGCAAAATGGGATAGCAGAATCATCAGCCACACCCATACCGTGGCGAATGCCGCCAGCGAAGCAATTAGCACAAATACCTGCTCGGGGATCAGATAGTTCAATACCACCGCCGCCAGCAGCGCGCCGCCCATGACCACCACCGTCATCCAGGGCACACCGTTGCTGGCGATGCGCTGGAAGCTTTTCGGCGCCAGCCCCTCTTTCGACATGCCGTACATCATGCGTCCGGCGCCAAAAATATCGCTGTTAATCGCCGAGATGCTGGCGCTGATCACGATGATGTTAAGGATGGTCGCCGCCGCCGGGATCCCCAGACCGTCGAAAATAAGCACAAACGGACTCCCCTGTTCGCCAAAGCTGTTCCACGGGAAGATCGCCATCAGTACCGCCAGGGTGCAGACGTAGAACAGGATAATGCGCAGCGGAATGGTATTGATGGCCTGCGGGATCACCTTCTTAGGATCCTTCGCTTCCGCGGCGGTGACGCCGATAATCTCCACCCCGCCGAAGGCGAACATCACGATGCCAAGCGAGGCGATAACGCCCTGCCAGCCGTTAGGGGCAAAGCCGCCGTGGCTCCAGAGGTTTTCCAGCCCGGTGGCCGGGAAGCTGTGGCCAAAGCCAAAGAAGATGATCCCCGCCCCCGCCAGCATCATGGCGATAATCGCCACCACCTTCACCAGAGACAGCCAGAACTCCATCTCGCCAAATACCCGCACGTTGCACAGGTTCATCGCGCCGATAAAGAAGATGATGCTGAGGATCCAGATCCAGCGCGGCACATCGGGGTACCACAATCCCATATAGATGCCGAAGGCGGTGACGTCGGCCAGGGCGACGATCACCATTTCAAAGGTGTAGGTCCAGCCGGTAATAAACCCGGCCAGTGGCCCGAGATACTGGCGGGCATAGCTGCCGAAGGAGCCGGAAACCGGGTTGCGCACCGCCATCTCGCCCAGCGCGCGCATGACGATAAACACCGCCGCGCCGCCAATCAGATAGGCCAGCAGCACCGCCGGGCCCGCCGCTTTGATGGCTGAGGCCGAGCCATAGAACAGCCCGGTGCCGATAGCGGAGCCGAGCGCAATAAACCGAATGTGTCGGGCATTGAGCCCGCGCAGCAGATGTGGCTTGTGTTGTTGTTGCATATACAGGTGTCCTGATTTTTTTATATGACGACAAATATGCGGTGTAGGGCGGTCGGGGGAATGACTTCCCCCGACGCGGGTACAGAGAACAACGGTGATTAATGCAGTACGGCAGGCAGCAGACGCGTCAGGTGACGGGCCGCCAGAAGCGCAATGGCGTTATCGATATCCGGGGCGAAGTAGCGATCCTGCGTATAGTGCGGCACGCGTTCGCGCAGCAAGTGACGCGCCTCTTCCAGCAGCGGACTGGTGGTCAGTCCTTCGCGCATATCCAGCCCCTGCGCCGCCGCCAGCCACTCAACGGCCAGCACCCCGCGGGTGTTCTCGGCCATCGCCCACAGGCGGCGACCGGCAGCCGGCGCCATGGAAACATGGTCTTCCTGGTTCGCGGAGGTGGGCAGGCTGTCAACGCTATGCGGGTGCGACAGCGCTTTGTTTTCACTGGCTAAGGCCGCCGCCGTGACCTGGGCAATCATAAACCCGGAGTTGACGCCGCCATTTTTGACGAGGAACGGCGGCAGCTGCGACATATGGCTGTCCATCATCAGCGCGATGCGGCGCTCGGAGAGCGAGCCGATTTCGGCGATCGCCAGCGCGATATTATCCGCGGCCATCGCCACCGGTTCGGCATGGAAGTTACCGCCGGAGATGACGTCATTTTCGGCGGCAAAGACCAGCGGGTTATCGGAGACCGCGTTGGCTTCAGCCAGCAGCACCTCAGCCGCCTGGCGGATCTGCGTCAGGCAGGCGCCCATCACCTGCGGCTGGCAGCGCAGGGAGTACGGGTCCTGCACCTTGCTGCAGTTATGGTGCGACTGCGAGATCGCGCTATCGTCGGTCAGCAGGTGGCGATACAGCGCCGCCGCATCAATCTGCCCGCGCTGGCCGCGCACTTCATGGATGCGCGCATCAAACGGACGACGTGAGCCCAGCGCCGCTTCGGTGGTTAACGCCCCGCAGACGACCGCGGAGGCGAACAGATCCTCGGCTTCGAACAGACCGCGCAGGGCAAAAGCGGTCGAGGCCTGGGTGCCGTTGAGTAGCGCCAGCCCCTCTTTCGCCGCCAGGGTAATCGGCTCCAGCCCCACCTGACGCAGCGCTTCGGTGGCCGGCAGCCATTCGCCGCCGCGTACCCGCGCTTTACCTTCTCCGAGCAGGGTTAACGACATATGCGCCAGTGGCGCGAGGTCGCCGGAAGCGCCGACGGAGCCTTTGGCCGGGATCCACGGCGTCACGCCGGCATTCACCAGGCCAATCAGCGCCTGGATCACGCTCAGGCGGATCCCGGAGAAACCGCGGGACAGGCTGTTAATCTTCAGCACCATAATCAGCCGCGTCAGATCATCGTCCAGCGGCTCGCCAACGCCCGCCGCATGGGACAGCACCAGCGAACGCTGCAGGTTCTCCAGATCTTCCGTCGAGATACGGGTTTGCGCCAGCAGGCCAAAACCGGTGTTGATGCCGTAGGCGGTACGCCCTTCGGCAAGGATGGCGTTGACGCAGGCCACGCTCTCGTCAATGGCGGCAAACGCGCCGCTGTCGAGGGTAATATTTACCGGGTGGCTGTAAACGTCGCGGAGCTGCGACAGGCTGAGTTGACCCGGGATCAAAGTTAAAGATTTCATTTAGCGTTCCCCTGCGTTGCCGCCACCATCGGAAGATTCAGACCCTGTTCTGCTGCGCATTCAATGGCAATCTCATACCCCGCGTCGGCATGACGCATTACGCCGGTCGCCGGGTCGTTGTGCAGGACGCGGGCGATACGCGCCGCCGCTTCATCGGTACCATCGCAGACGATAACCATCCCGGAGTGTTGCGAGAAGCCCATGCCTACCCCGCCGCCGTGGTGCAGCGACACCCAGGTCGCGCCGCTGGCGGTATTGAGCAGGGCGTTGAGCAGCGGCCAGTCGGAGACCGCATCAGAACCATCGCGCATCGCTTCGGTTTCGCGGTTCGGGCTGGCGACGGAGCCGGAGTCAAGGTGATCCCGGCCAATGACGATCGGCGCGGAGACTTCGCCGCTGCGCACCATTTCGTTAAACGCCAGACCGAGTTTTTGCCGCCACTCCAGACCGACCCAGCAGATACGCGCCGGCAGTCCCTGGAAGCTGATGCGCTCGCGCGCCATATCCAGCCAGTGGTGCAGATGCTGATCATCTTTGATGATCTCTTTCACTTTCGCGTCGGTTTTGTAGATATCCTGCGGATCGCCGGACAGCGCTACCCAGCGGAACGGGCCGATACCGCGGCAGAACAGCGGGCGGATATAGGCCGGCACGAAGCCCGGGAAATCGAAGGCGTTGCTGACGCCCACTTCCTGCGCCATCTGGCGGATGTTGTTGCCGTAGTCGAAGGTTGGGACCCCCATCTCATGGAAGGCCAGCATCGCCTGCACGTGATCGGCCATCGAGCGTTTCGCCGCCAGAATAGTGCCCTGCGGGTCGGATTCGGCTTTCTGCTGATACTCTTCCCAGCTCCAGCCTTTCGGCAGATAGCCATGCAGCGGGTCGTGGGCGCTGGTCTGGTCGGTGACCATATCCGGGCGCACGCCGCGCTTCACCAGCTCCGGTACGATCTCCGCGGCGTTGCCGCACAGCGCGATAGAGATGGCCCGCCCTTCGGCGGTGTATTTTTTGATGCGCGCCAGGGCGTCATCCAGCGAGGTGGCTTGCTCATCCACGTAGCGGGTACGCAGACGGAAATCGATGCGGCTCTGCTGACATTCGATGTTCAGCGAGCAGGCGCCGGCCAGCGTCGCGGCCAGCGGCTGCGCGCCGCCCATGCCGCCCAGACCGGCGGTTAATACCCAGCGGCCTTTCAGGCTGCCCTGGTAGTGCTGGCGACCGGCTTCGACGAAGGTTTCGTAGGTACCCTGCACGATGCCCTGGCTGCCGATGTAGATCCAGCTGCCGGCGGTCATCTGGCCGTACATCGCCAGCCCTTTGGCATCCAGCTCGTTAAAGTGTTCCCAGGTGGCCCAGTGCGGGACCAGGTTGGAGTTGGCGATCAGCACACGCGGTGAGTTTTCATGGGTTTTGAATACGCCCACCGGCTTCCCGGACTGCACCAGCAGGGTTTCATCGCTTTCCAGGTTCTTCAGCGCCTTCACGATAGCGTCATAGCATTCCCAGTTGCGCGCTGCGCGACCAATACCGCCATAGACCACCAGCTCGTGCGGGTTTTCGGCGACATCGGGATCAAGGTTATTCATTAACATACGCAGCGGGGCTTCGGTCAGCCAGCTCTTCGCGGTCAGCGTCGTGCCTCTTGGCGCACGGACGTCCAGCTGGCGATATTTGCTTTGCGACATCGGGGTTTCTCCTGACAATGAACGTTGTTTACGTAGATACATATACTTGTCTATACAAGCATGCGCAAGCCAGGATTTAACAGAAATGATACAATTTTGTTATATTGCGTCAGCAATCACGTTTTGCTGACGCCAGCGTGGATCAGGAGCCAAAGCGCCCCTGCAGACGATATCGGCTACCGGGGAACAGCAGGCGCGCGTGGGAGACGATGTGGGTTGTCGACCAGGTGCGGCGACGGATCAGCAGGCACGGATCGTGGGCGTGAATATGCAGCAGCGCGCACTCTTCCGCCGTGGCCTGCACCGCTTCAACAATATGTTCACCTTCAGTTAACGGCGCGATCAGCGACAGGTAATCATGGGGCGTGGTGGCGGTGTAGTCCTGATGCAGATAGTCCGGGACCACTGCGGCATTGACGCAGCGATCTTCGATTTGCACCGGCACCTCGTTTTCGTAATGCACCATCAGCGAGTGAAAGATGCGGGTGCCTTCCGGGACGCTGAGCGCCGTCGCCTGAATATGATCCGCCCGGGTCTCCTCAAGCAGGAGTACCTCACAGCGGTGCTGATGGTGACGGGCGACAATTTCTGCGGCAATACTGCGCACCTCGAACAGCGCCGACTGCCCTTTCGGCTCGGCGACAAAGGTTCCCACCCCTTGCAACCTGACCAGCAGGCCTTCGTCCGTCAGCTCACGCAGCGCGCGATTGATGGTCATTCGGCTGAAGCCGAACTGGGCCACCAGCTCAGCTTCCGACGGGATACGGTCATGCGGTCGCCAGACGCCGCTGTGGATCTTTTCGCTGATCGCCTGCTTCACCTTTTCATAGAAAGGCGCGGGCGCGGAACGAGGTTGTTGTGCAAACATGGCCTGGCTTTCCTTATGCGTAATAAGCGGAGCGGCGAAACGAAAATAATAGCGCGGATCGCTAGCGCCACCAATGGGCGATTTGCCATGCCAGACGGGCCGCCGCGCGAGCGCCCTGACCGTCAATGTCAAACAGCGGGTTAAACTCCACCAGATCCACCGCCTGCAGCTTACCGTTGCGGCACAGCGGCTCAACGATGCGCAGCAGCGTGGCCAGCGGCACGCCCAGCGCCGCCGGGGCCGACACCGCCGGCATTTCTCGCGCCGGCAGTACGTCGAGATCGATAGTCAGATACAGACGGTCGAATTGCGCGATATTGCGCTCAAGCTCCGGCAACACGCGAGTTTCGAAGGCTGTCAGCACCTCCAGATCTTCAACGATAGCCACCTGGCGGCGCGCCGCTTCATCCCATAGCGCCTGGGTGTTCGCCGCCCGGCTAACCCCGATGCAGGTATAGTGAAAACCGCGCTGCTGCGCGTCACACTCCAGCGCCAACTGGCGGAACGGCGTCCCGGAGCTGGCGCAGTCGGCAAAGCGCAGATCCAGATGCGCATCGAGATTAATAATGCCCACTTTTTCGCCCGGGAAGGCATCCAGTACCCCAGCGCCGTGGCCGAAGGCCGTCTCGTGGCCGCCGCCCAGGACCAGCGTGCGTTTACCCACCCGCTGACAGTCGGCCACCGCCTCGCGCAGCGCCTGATGCGCGGCTTCTAACTGCTCGCCGTCGACGCTGATGGTGCCCATATCCACGCAGCGGTCATGACCCTGATGGCTGGCCATATTGGCCAACGCCCGGCGCAGGGTCGCCGGGCCGTCCGCTGCCCCGGTACGCCCCTTGTTACGCCGAACCCCTTCGTCACAGGCGAAGCCGAGCAGCGCGATATCGCCGGGCATCTCCTGCGGCGCGAAGCGTTCCGCGCGGACGATGGTCTGGAACAGGCGCAGCGCATTGGGCGCTTCCGCGCTGTCGTCGCGTCCCTGCCAGAGACTGGCTGGCGTAGCTTGCCACAGCATCATTGCAACTCTCCTTGAACAACGCGATGCCAGAGCGGACTGCGCCCCGGCTCATACACCATCTCGACGGGATGCTCAGCATCCCAGATGGCGAAGTTAGCGACAAAGCCCGGCGCCAGCTGGCCGTGGCTGGCCTGGCGCCCCAGCGCCCGCGCGGCATGGCGCGTCACCCCGGCCCACGCCTCCTCCGGCGTCAGGCCAAACTTAACGCAGGCCATGTTCATCGCCAGATGCAGGCTGGCGAAGGGGCTGGTGCCGGGGTTGAAATCGGTCGCCACCGCCATCGGCACCTGGTACTTGCGCAGCAGCTCGACCGGCGGTTTACGGGTTTCATTAAGGAAGTAGAATGCGCCGGGGAGCAGGGCTGCCACGGTGCCGCTTTCGCGCATCGCCGCCACGCCCTCTTCCGTCAGATACTCGATATGGTCGGCGGAAAGCCCATGATAGCGGCTCACCAGCTGCGCGCCGCCCAGCGACGAGAGCTGCTCAACGTGGCCTTTTACCGGAATGCCCAGCGCCTGCGCCGCCTGAAAGACGCGCTCAGTTTGCTGCGGGCTGAAGCCGACGTTTTCGCAGAAGACGTCAACGCTTTCAAACAGTCCCTCCTGCCACAGCGTCGGTAAAATGGTCTCGCAGACCAGCGTAATATAGCCGTCAGCATCGCCTTGATATTCCGGCGGCGTGGCGTGGGCGGAGAGCAGCGTCGCCGACAGTTCCACGCCATTATGATCGGCCAGTTGTCGGGCGACCCGCAGCATTTTGCGTTCGTTTGGCAGGTCGAGGCCGTAGCCGGATTTGATCTCCAAGGTGGTCACCCCTTCACGCAGCAGGCGTTCCAGACGCGGCTGGGCCAGCGCCAGTAGTTCAGCTTCGCTGCTGTCGCGCGTGGCGCGCACGGTGGAGTTAATGCCGCCGCCGCTGGCGCTGATGGTTTGATACGACACGCCGTTCAGCCGCTGCTCCCACTCCTGGGCCCGGCTGCCGCCGAAGACGAGATGGGTGTGGCAGTCGATTAATCCCGGCGTTACCAACCGGCCTTCAAGATCGATACTGCGCCCGCTGGGGACGTCATCTTCGGCGACAATCGCCGCGATGCGGCCGTCGCGCACCAGCAGCGCATGGCGCTCCAGCAGGCCGTAAGGTTGAGCGTGATCGGGGTTCAGGGTGGCGAGACGCCCGTTTCGCCAGATAACGAGTTCGGAAGTGGCTTCAGTCATAGCGCTTAACTTGTCATGGGTTGTATAGACATTTATTTTCATAACGCCGGTAAAGTCAACAATAGCGCAGGGAAATGTTATTTTTTTGTGACTAAAGACCATCCGGCAGGGCTGCGCGTTGCGTAAAGACGGTAAGTTTTTCCGTCCACGTCTTCCCGTTTCGTTCAAGTTAGTATAAAACAGCAGGTTTTAAAGGACTTATACCCTGGCGTCTCAGCCGGGGTATTTCACTACGCTTAATTTTGCCCGGAGCAACATGAACACATATTCCGTTTCCCGTCTGGCGCTGGCGCTGGCCTTCGGCGTGACGCTGTCCGCCTGTAGCTCGACGCCTGCCGATCAACAGCCCTCAACGCAGACTGCACCGGGCACTACCGCGCGTCCCATACTCAACGCCGAAGAAGCGAAAAACTTCACGCCGGCGGCCTATTTCCAGTCGCTGGCTCCCAACGCCGCCGCCTGGACGCCGTCTGCCATCAGCCTGCCGGCGCAGCCTGACTTTATCGTCGGCCCTGCGGGAACCCAGGGCGTAACCCATACCACCATTCAGGCGGCGGTGGATGCGGCAATTGCCCGTCACTCTAACCGTCGTCTGTATATCGCGATTATGCCGGGCGAGTACCCTGGAACCGTCTACGTTCCGGCGGCGCCGGGCGCCCTGACCCTGTATGGTACTGGCGATAAGCCAATCGACGTGAAAATCAGCGAAGCCATTGATTCCGAGATGGATCGCAACACCTGGCGTCGTCTGGTCAATCCAGGCGGTAAATATATGCCGGGTAAACCGGCGTGGTATATGTTCGACAGTTGCCAAAGCAAATCCGCGGCGACCATCGGCGTAATGTGTTCCGCAGTCTTCTGGTCACAGAATAATGGTCTGCAGCTGCAGAACCTGACCATCGCCAACAACCTCGGCGACAGCGTTGACGCCGGTACCCACCAGGCGGTGGCATTGCGCAGCGATGGCGACCAGGTGCAGATCAATAAGGTCAATATTCTTGGCCGTCAGAACACCTTCTTCGTGACCAACAGCGGCGTGCAAAACCGTCTGCAGGACAACCGTCAGACCCGCACCCTGGTGACCAACAGCTACATTGAAGGCGATGTGGATATCGTTTCCGGCCGCGGCGCGGTGGTGTTTGATAACACCGATTTCCGCGTGGTGAATTCCCGTACCCAGAAAGAGGCCTACGTCTTCGCGCCGGCTACTCTGAAGAGCGTGACCTACGGCTTCCTGGCGACCAACAGCCGCTTCACCGCCTCCGGGGATAACGTCGCGCAGCTCGGCCGCGCGCTGGATGTCGATGGCAATAGCAACGGCCAGGTGGTGATCCGCGACAGCGCTATCAATGAAGGCTTTAATATTGCCCAGCCGTGGGCGGCGGCGGTAGGCTCCGGCCGCCCGTTCAGCGGCAACACCGGCAGCGCCGATGACAAAGGCAATCTGCAGCGCAACCTCAACGACAACGGCTTCAACCGCATGTGGGAGTACAATAACCGCGGCGTGGGAAGCACCGTGGTCGCCGAGCCGAAACAGTAAAGCGCAACAAGCGTGAACCATAATAAAAGAGAGGGCGATGCCCTCTCTCAAACTGCTGACAACGTGCAATCTTCAGGAATTGCCCGGCGGCGCTGCGCTTGCGCGGCCCTACAGATAACTGCATAACGGTTTGATATTGAAGTCTTTCGTAGGCCGGGTAAGGCGAAAGTCGCCACCCGGCAGAAATGCGAGCACAATGACGAAACAGGTTTGTCGTCAGCCAGAGAGGGGGCGATGCCCCCTCTTTTCTTTTTCGTTCAGCGCTTCACGCCGTCAGGCGGAACGCCATTTGCGGGTCAGCGGTTTTTCCAGTTCCACGATCAGGAACATGGCGAAGCCGATGATAAAGGTGATCACCCAGTAGCGGAACGGCAGCCCGGTGGTGCCGAACAGCATCTGCATAAAAGGCGCGTAGATAATCAGCAGCTGTAGCACCAGCAGTACGCCGCTGACGATCCAGATCCCTTTGTTGGCCAGCAGACCTTTGGTTAACGAGAATCCATCCGATACGCGGCAGTTCAGCATATAGAACCACTGGGCGGTGACCAGAGTCTGCAACAGCACGGTACGAATAAACTCCGGCGAATAGCCGCGCGGCTGCAGCCAGGCTTCGAGAATAAAGGCGCTGACCGCAATCATTGACCCCACAAACGCTACGCGCCAGATGGCAAAGCCGTCCATCACGTGAAGGCTGTATGACAGCGGTGACCTTTTTCACCATCTATAACACCTGGGATCGCTTTGATTATGACTATCACTGGATCCTCGGGCTGCTGACCTTTATCTCGACCATCGCGACGCCGCTGTTTTTTGTCGTGGCCGGCTATCTTGATGCGCAGACGCGCCACGATGCCAACTGGCAAATTGGTAAAATTAAAAGCGTGGTCATCGTCTTTCTGTTTTGGGTGACGGTCTATTATGTCTGGGAGCCTTACCAGCGCGGCTACCTGATCCAGCCCTGGTTTATTTTCGCCCTGATTGTCATCTATACCTTTCATCCTTTGATCGCCTGGCTCAGCCAGCGGCGCGGGCTCTTTTTCGCCGTGCTCCTGACGCTGCTGTGCTGCTCCTACGGTTACGACCTGCTCTCGGTGATCTACCCGGACAGACATCTTTTCAGTTTGCCGCCGCAGTATCGCCTGTGGACATGGCTACTGTTTTATTTAACCGGGCAGTTGTTTAACGATCCAAAGGTCGCGGAGTGGATACGCAACCCACAGGTGATTAAAGGGTCGATTATCGCTCTGCCCTTTGTCTATTTATTTACCTGGTTTTATGAACGCCATTTCTTCTTCGCCCTGTTTAAAGCAGATCGTAATGCGTTCATTCTCACGGGATCGCAAATTTATATCCTGATCGTCCTGCTGGTGATCGCCGCTAACGCCGTGCAGTTTAAAAAGAACCGCGAGTGGAAAGAGGCCGTGCTGGCGACGGTCAGTAAAGCGATGACCGGAGTTTATATCCTCCACTATTCCGTGTTTCACCTGCTGGTGATGCTCATCCCTGTGCATTCGCTAGCCACCAAGTTGGGGGTAATAGCGCTGACCTTTGTCCTGTCGGTGCTCATTTCCCTTGCCGCGCTCTCCAGTACGCTGCTCAGGAAGGTGATTACCTTGTAACCGACAACGGGACGATTTAGCGGAAGCTCCACTGGATACTAATCACAAACACGCTGGGAATAATAATGCCGCTTTCAACGGCGAAATAATCGGTGAAGTTATACTGGATAGCGTGGTAGATATAGGGTGAAAAGCCGATCCCCGTGGCGTCCTTAAAGTCTTTATAGGAGCCATGATCGCCGCAATGCTCGAAGGCGTCGAAGAAGAATTCGCCGGTATAGCCGTAAACGCCTTTGAAGGTCCACCCGCTGCCGCTGTGGTACCAGTCTCTTCTCACCCCCAGCGCCAGGCAGCGATCGTTGAAGCTGTTATTCATAGTGCCAAGCAGAAGGCTGTATTTGGAGTCTGCAGAGAATTTCCGCTCCACTGAGAAAAAATGATTTTCGAAATTCTCTGTATATTGTCCGTGATTATTGGTCAGATGGTAAACATAGGAACCGGTATTCACAGAATAGAGGTTAAGTTCGTTCGCCTGCGCGAGAGAGGCTAACCCGGCCAGGAGCATCACGCTTTTGCCGCGCATTTTCCCTCCTCAGTCCTCAAGGCCTGTCCAGGGACAGAAAGCTTTTGCCGTATTTACCGGTCGTGACAGGGGTATAAGACTCGACAGGGAAATGGGGGAAAAATAACGATGCCAAACCACCGCGTCGTTACCAAAAAGCGTAGCACAGCCCTTATTCGCCAACAAATCGAATGGGCCGTTTACGACATGGCAGACGTTACCCCTTTACCTTACTGTGCAAAAAGCAGACAAAGCCTCATCATATTTAATGAGATGGTCACTCCCTCCTTCCCAGTACTATGCTGAGGACAGGCTTTCATTCGGAGAACCATCATGGAAAACATTGCGCTTATTGGTATCGATCTGGGTAAGAACTCTTTCCATATTCATTGTCAGGATCATCGTGGGAAGGCCGTTTACCGTAAAAAATTCACCCGACCAAAGCTAATCGAATTTCTGGCGACATGCCCGGCAACAACCATCGCGATGGAAGCCTGTGGCGGTTCTCACTTTATGGCACGCAAGCTGGAAGAGTTAGGGCATTTTCCAAAGCTGATATCACCGCAATTTGTCCGCCCATTCGTTAAAAGCAACAAAAATGACTTCGTTGATGCTGAAGCTATCTGTGAAGCAGCATCACGTCCATCTATGCGTTTCGTGCAGCCCAGAACCGAATCTCAGCAGGCAATGCGAGCTCTGCATCGTGTCCGTGAATCCCTGGTTCAGGATAAGGTGAAAACAACTAATCAGATGCATGCTTTTCTGCTGGAATTTGGTATCAGCGTTCCGCGAGGTGCTGCCGTTATTAGTCGACTGAGTACCCTTCTTGAGGACAGTAGTTTGCCTCTTTATCTCAGCCAGTTACTGCTGAAATTACAACAGCATTATCACTATCTTGTTGAGCAGATTAAAGATCTGGAATCTCAGTTGAAACGAAAGTTGGACGAAGATGAGGTTGGACAGCGCTTGCTGAGTATTCCCTGCGTTGGAACGCTGACTGCCAGTACTATTTCAACTGAGATTGGCGACGGGAAGCAGTACGCCAGCAGCCGTGACTTTGCGGCGGCAACAGGGCTGGTACCCCGACAGTACAGCACGGGAGGTCGGACGACATTGTTAGGGATTAGCAAGCGGGGCAACAAAAAGATCCGAACTTTGTTGGTTCAGTGTGCCAGGGTATTCATACAAAAACTGGAACACCAGTCTGGCAAGTTGGCCGACTGGGTCAGGGAGTTGTTGTGTCGGAAAAGCAACTTTGTCGTCACCTGTGCTCTGGCAAACAAGCTGGCCAGAATAGCCTGGGCACTGACGGCGCGACAGCAAACTTACGAAGCATAAAGGCAGAAATACACCAGTTTAAACAATCATTCATCTGGTTTTGCGAATACTGATATTGATGATACTAACGGCCCACCGGCCTGTTGAGGAACCTGTAAAACGGAAAGGCTCATTGAAGCCGTATATTTTCTGGAGGTTCATCAGGCGCGGAACTCATCGAGGCGCGGGAATAAAATCCCATTCAGACGCCGGATAGATTCAAGCAAGCCAACTTGTCGTCAAAATCGGTGTTGCAAAAACGGGAGTGACCATAGATTCCGCTATGCTCAGAGTCCGACGCGGAAGAAAGCCACCTGTCGACGACAGCGTTGCTGTTTACCCCTTCGCGCGTCGGCGCAATCTCATGCATTTCGCCAGCCATGACAGAATTTTCACAATTGGCTTTCTTCTACCATCATCAGCTTCTTCCCGCTGGTTTTACAGCTAAATCCTGCACAACCCGACTTTTCTGTACAAGTTATCACTTAATAAAATTATTATAAATCAACAAATTAAAACACACACAAAAAATAAGCCGTTACGTTGTACATATAGTAATGAAAAAAGTTGTACATAGTGAAATCAGCGTCTATAGTTTTGGAGTGTTAACTGCTTGTTGCGCAACAAAGCGGGGAAGCTTGACGATTGCGCAGCGAGTCGGACGGTGGTTCCTGGTTATACATTTCCTGTTCGTGACTTGGCGCGTACCAACGGTACGCTGCGACTTTTATTGTCTGTTTGCTTTATACGTGGGAGAGTTCGAGCTATGCATATTAAAAATACCATTCCAGCAGAGTTTGTCTTCAATTCGGCCCTGATGAAGAATATTGAGAATACGCTCATTAAGCAGCACAGAACGGTAAATAATGAGCGGATGATTACGGAAATCCAGCATCGTCTGCAAACGGAAAGTAACGAAATACTTTCCGATCTCTATCTGCAGGCGCTGGATATGCTGTACAGCAAACCTCATCATTAAATAAACCCACTGTGCTGGCAGCAGGCTTCGACCTGCTGTACCGGCGCGCCTGGGTCTCTATCGGCTAACTGAGGCAAAAAAATGTCACACCATAATACTTGCTATCGTTCTGAGCATTACGATCTGTGGTTTGATAATGGTTTTCTTCTCTATGGGATGTCGCTGATCCTGAATAGCCTGCCGGCATCTTACTTCCGCAAAAAACATGTTTTCTTCACCAGCGACAATTATTTCGCGGTACTGCAGCACAACTATAATCGGCGGGATACATTATTTATTCTGTTAACCGAAGGCAACGATCTTAATTTTCTTAGTGAACTGCCTATGCTGCGCTTACCGGCCAACTCGACGCCGGAAGAGTTAAAGATATTTCTGCATCAACCCACCCGCTATTACAAAACCCATCCGGCGCCAGGCGCCTCGGTGCAGTTTACCGAGCGGGAAAAGAAAGTTATTCAACTTATCAGCAATGGCGAAGCGGTCGCCAGCATTGGCCGGTCGCTAAACCTGCATATAAAAACCATTTATCAAATCCGGCTGAATCTGATTAAAAAGCTCGGCTGCAGCGGTAGAACCGATTTTTTTAATATCAGCCGCAGCGAAACGTTCAAATCCTGGAGCCAGATTCACCTGTAACCCAGCACTCAAGCCCTGATCCGCACCACGGATCGGGGCGCTTAATTTTGGCCGTGAAAATGGATGCTGAAGCCCTGCTCCTGCCAGTGGCTGAGCAGCTCCTCCTGCAGAGGCGTGGCGGCACGTCCGGTCCAGACGAAAATATGCTGCCCGGGAAATAGCTCAGGCCGCGGCGACTCCAGCGGTTCGGCGAGAACGTTGACATGCCAGCCGCGTTGGGAAAGACGCCATGCCTCCAGCCACAGACGCGTCCTGTCCTCATTGCTCCAGCCCACCAGCAGCGTCTCTTTGCCATTTTTTTTACGCGCTTCGGCGAGAAACAACGCTACGCAGTCAATTAACAGGCCGTCCAGCATGCTGCTAATCACCAGCGAGGTATTCTGATCCAGCTTGAGACGCTGTCGTACCGGCACTAACAGGCTATCGATGAGGGTGTCGATGGGGTGTTGATGACTCAGCGCCATTAATTTGGCGCGGATTCTGGCGGGCTGCATAGGACATCATCTCTTCCTGAAGATGCGCGGATTCGTCGCGCGCCGCCGGCAGGTTATCCTCCAGCAGCGCTTTGACTTTCCCTACTGATACACCGCGCTCTATCCAGCGCTTGATCTCTTCGATACGCAGGATATCTTCTTCATCAAATTGTCGATGCCCGCCTTCGCTACGCTGCGGTTTCAGTAGACCGTAACGACGCTGCCAGGCGCGCAGTGTGACCGGATTGATTCCGCAACGTTCGGCGACTTCACCGATACTGTAAAACGCCATAGCAGCCTCACATCAACCTGATACCTTAATACCTAAACTAACGAATTCAGGCATCCTGTACAACTCTATTTTCTTGTACAGATAAAGATATCAGGTTGCGGCTCACAGCGCCCGGGAAAAAAGATGAAAAAATGTTTAGCTGATTTCGCGGTGGTTCATTTTTTCTCCGGCCATGCGACGGCGGGTAGGCCCCCCAGGCGCGCGCTGGCGAACAAATTGCCCTGAAACTGTGAAATACCGGCTGATTCCAGCCACATCCACTCTTCAGCACGCTCAACGCCGACGGCTGAGACCGCAATCTCCAGAGAAGTACAGCATTTGATAATCGCCTGTACAATCGACTGGCGCGGTCCGTCCTGGTGGATATTGCGGATCAGCTCATGGTCGATTTTAATTCTGTCGGGTTGGTATTGCGCCAGCAGCGATAGCCCGGCAAACCCGGCGCCGAAGTGATCGATGGCAAGATTAATTCCCGCGCCCTTCAGTTTGCGCACCGCATCGGTAAAATCGTCCATCCGCGAAATCACTTCCCGCTCAGTGAACTCGACAATAATCTGCTCCGGAATAAGGTCATTGCGACTAATTTCGTCGAGCAGGAAAGCCACCGCATTCGGCGCTTTGACCATGGTCATCGGCAGTAAATTAATGCTTAACGCCTTATTACGTAAACCTAATTTTCCCGCCAGCGACAACGCCACCCGTTTACTGTGCAGGTCGGCGAGATAAATATCGTCCCCGGTCAGCCCGGCAAAATAGGCGCCGGGGGATTGCCCGTCCGGTGTACGCAACAGCGCTTCCCACGAAATAATTTCGCAGGCGAAAGGGTCGACAATCGGCTGGAAGGCAAAGGAACAACCTTCCGTATTATCGATAATCGGGGTATCAGGATAGAACGTCTCCTTATCAGGAATAAAAACCCAACTATCTGCGGAAGGAATCTCAAAATAGTTCGCTTTTTCTGTGGCTTCGACAAAAGTACGGAAAAATTGCAGCGCCCGGTCATCATAGGTGAGCTGATATTTTGACGTCCCCCGGTCCATCACCGCCTGCAGAACTTCCTCGCGATCGTGTTCGCGTAAATCAAACAGTTCCATCCCGACCTTACCAAAACGACGGGACG
This sequence comes from Klebsiella sp. P1927, assembly GCF_018204675.1. Taxonomy (NCBI): domain Bacteria; kingdom Pseudomonadati; phylum Pseudomonadota; class Gammaproteobacteria; order Enterobacterales; family Enterobacteriaceae; genus Klebsiella; species Klebsiella sp. P1927. Next base: position 3,502,693 of record NZ_CP073377.1, read on the forward strand.
GCGCATAATCGCAAAGCAACTCCACCAGATTATAGTGGCGAGGATCCCGGCAGATATGCTGATAAATATCCTGAACCTTTTCTTCAGGCCCCTCAATGAGTTGAAAAAAATGCGTCCCGTTAAAAAGTAAAATACCGGTGACGTCCGCCTGCCCATTTCTTTCGTTTGCCCTGGCGACCATGGCCTCGATCGATTTGAATGAGACATTGTCGCAGATATGGCTGCGATAAATGATGGTGGTTAGCATAGTGATTCCAGATGGGAGGGATAAGCATTCACAGTAGCAGTTATCAGGCTAAGGGTCTCGTAAAACTACGTTTTGTCTTAACAAAAAAGATACACTAAAAATCCCTTTTTTGTGCAAGGTTTTCCCTTTTTTTCTTTCCTTGTACAACATGCAACGCTAAACCCCACCTTTACAAGCCAGAACCGCGCCAGGCAAAAAAAAATTAAACAATTAAAAATCATATAGTTAAACTAACATGAATCATTATTGTGCAACTTTGTGTGTACAGGTTAATAATTATTGTATAAGTTTAATGGCAGTTAACAGATGAATGAAATGAAAGGAGCACATATGCAGCAGAATGGTTACATTCCAGATACAGCGAACGCAATTGCCCAGTATTTCAACAAAGCATCTTTGCCTTCCCAGCAGGAAACCCTGGGTCAGATCGTGATGGATATTCTTAACGAAGGGCGTCATCTCAACCGCAAAGCGCTATGCACCAAACTGTTGAGCCGCCTGGACCGCGCTCGCGCGCCGGAGGAAGAGAGCCACTATCAGACCTTAATTGGTCTGCTGTTTGCTGGCCAGGAATAACGTCATCGATCGTCGCCTGTTGCAGCGCCGCAGTAGCAGATGAGGGGCGATCGCTTCCACAAACCTGCTGCTGACCTGAATGCCGTTCGCCTATTCAGGAAAAGGGTGGCATGCATAGAGACGGTTATGAATAACAGTGAAACTGAGGAAATAACCGATGAAATCATCGGCGAGGCGGTTCTAGCGCTTCTGAAAACGAATCGCCCGATTACCACCCCGACCCTGCTGGTTCGACTTCGGTTAATGCAGGCGACAGAACCAGATCGCCAGCGTAGAAAGATCATCGCTGCCGTGATCGAAGAAATTTGCGCGAAGCTTATCCGTCAGCGGAAGTACGCGCCTTTACAGGTAAAGAAAATCAATGGCCGTTGGGAAACCAGAGGTTCGCTGGCGCCAGACAGCATGCCGTCGGAAGCTAAAAAGATCCACTGATTATCCCAACCATGGTGAATTAAACAGAGTGAGAATGTGATGAGACAGACTATGCATCAGCAACCAGATATTTACGCAAGACTGCAGGACACCGCGCTCTCCGACTATTTCCGTAACGCCGGTGATAAACTGGTTGATGAGTCCGCCGTCATGTCGCTCGCCATCAACAGTATTCTCCAGTCCGAGGGTCACCTGAACAATAAGGCCATTATTTTATGGCTGATTCAGGCGCTGGAAACCACCGATGACGTGGTGACCGCGGACGTGATCCGAAAAACGCTGGAGATTGTCGTTGGCTACACCATGGACGATATCTAACGTCGTCACGCTTCTGGCCCGCCAGGACAACGCCTTCTCCGCAGAGCCTGTCCGCTCTGAGCAAAAAAAACCTCGCTAAGGCGAGGTTTTTTCTTTTACCTGATGGCGGTTCAGTGGGCGTTGACCACCACCCACATCGGCCCCTGCCCAACCGCATAGCGGCCTTTCTCCTGCAGCAGTCCCTGCTCACCGACGATATCGTACACCGCGATATGGTGCGACTTCTGCCCGGCGGCAATGAGATATTTACCGCTGTGATCGAGGTTAAAGCCGCGCGGCTGGGTCTCGGTAGGCTGATAGCCTTCCACCGCCAGCACGCTACCATCTTCCGAAACGCTGAACACCGTGATGATGCTGGCGGTACGATCGCAGGCGTAAAGATGACGGCCATCCGGGGTGATATGAATATCCGCCGCCCAGCGCACGCCGCTAAAATCAGGCGGCATCATATCCAGGGTCTGTACACATTCGATGTTGCCCTTAGGATCTTTCAGCTCCCAGACGTCAATCGAGCTGTTTAGCTCATTGACGCAGTAACCATACTGCTGGTTGGGATGGAATACCATGTGACGCGGACCGGCGCCCTCGACGGTCGTCACTTCCGCGGGCTCCTGTGCCGAGAGGAAACCATCGTCGCTGAGGGTAAACAGGCAAATGCGATCCTGCTTCAGCGCCGGCACCCACAGGGTGCGATTATCCGGGGAGATATTGGCCGAGTGGCAGCCTTCCAGCCCTTCCACCACGGTGATGGTTTCGCCCGGCAGGCCGTCGTGCAGCGGGGTCACGCTGACACAGCCCTGATTGTAGGAGGCGCTGAAGACAAAGCGGCCATGACGATCGGTAGAGATATGGGTCGGGCTGCCCGGCAGCGCAGCTTCGCCCGCAAAGGTTAACGCCCCGTTATCCGGCGTGATGCGATAGGCCAACACGCGAAACTCCGGACGAACGCCAACGTACAGAAATTCCTTGTTGGGGCTGACCACCATCGGCTGGACCTGCCCTGGGGCATCAACCACCTGCACCAGCGTCAGTTTGCCGTCCGCTTCAAGACTCCAGACATGGATTTGTTGGCTTTCCGGGCTGGCGGTATAAACGGTTTGTTTCATGACTACTCCTTCCCTCACTGCACGTGGAATTTTCATTTTCAGGATAACAGCACCCTGAAAATTATAAGACATCCGCCCATGATACTCGCATCGTCCGCCGAATTTCCGCCGGACGGCGGCACAAAGGGCATACAGACATTCACGGCAGATGTGGAAAAATTGGTCCTGACGCCACGGCGGTGTACCATCATGGCCAGGTCACTTTTCAACATCAACCGGAAATAACACATGACAACACGCGTGATTGCCCTGGATTTAGACGGCACCCTGCTTACCAGCAAAAAAACCATTCTGCCCGCTTCGCTGGAGGCGCTGGCCCGCGCCAGAGAGGCAGGCTATCAGGTCATCGTCGTCACCGGACGTCATCACGTCGCTATCCATCCTTTTTATCAGGCACTGGCTCTCGATACACCTGCAATTTGTTGTAATGGCACCTATTTGTATGATTATCACGCAAAAAAGGTTTTGGCCGCCGATCCTATGCCGGTGGAGCAAGCGGTAAGCCTCACTGCCATGCTCGCCAAACAGCAGATCCACGGCCTGGCATATGTGGACGACGCGATGCTTTATGAACACCCCACCGGGCATGTGATCCGCACCCGCAACTGGGCGCAGGCGTTACCGGAAGATCAGCGTCCGGTTTTCGCTCAGGTCGATTCGCTGGCGCAGGCGGTTCGCGAAGTTAACGCGGTATGGAAATTCGCTCTCACCGATGACGACATTCCCCGCCTGCAGCGGTTTGCGCAGCAGGTTGGCGAGACGCTGGGCCTCGAGTGCGAATGGTCGTGGCACGATCAGGTGGATATCGCGCGCGCCGGCAACAGCAAAGGCAAACGCCTGGCGCAATGGGTGGCCGACCAGGGGCTGTCGATGCAGGATGTGGTGGCCTTCGGCGATAACTACAACGATCTTAGCATGCTGGAAGCGGCGGGCACCGGGGTGGCGATGGGCAACGCGGTGGACGAGGTGAAAGCCCGCGCCAACATAGTCATCGGCGACAATGAGTCCACCAGCATCGCCGAGTTTATCTACCGCCAACTGCTGTAATCAGGCGGCGATCGACACGCTTTTAATCTGGGCAAACACCTGCTGACCTGGCGCTATCGCCAGGTCGTCCCGCGCCCATGGGCTAATCCTGGCCCATAGCAGACGGCCACTCACTCTGAGCTGCACTTCAATCTGTCCGTTGACCTCCAGATACTGAACCACCTCGGCGCGCAAGATATTGCGGATGCTGGTCCCGGACGGCTGGGCCAGTGTCAGCGAAACGTCCGACGCCTGAATGCGGATCCGTGCGGTGTCGCCTGCGGGACGTTCGAGCCGGTTGACCCACAGCAACTGGTCCCCCAGCGCCAGGGCCGTCATCGCATACTGCGGGTGCTGCGCGGCGACGGTGGCGCTAAGGATAGTACTCTGCTGCTCCGCCGGCAGCCAGGGGTGCATCACGCTGCTGCTCCAGACCTCCTCCAGCGGACCGAAAGCTTTCACCTTACCGGCCTCCAGCACCAGCACACGATCGGCCAGATGCTGGATCTCATCCAGCGAGTGGCTGACGTAAAGCATCGGAATATGAATCTCCTGCGCCAGCCGCTGCAGGTAGGGCAATAGCTCGCGTTTGCGCGGAATGTCCAGCGAGGCCAGCGGCTCATCCAGCAGCAGCAGCTCCGGCGCGGTCAGCAGGGCGCGGCCGATAGCCACTCGCTGCTTTTCGCCGCCGGATAACCGGCCCGGCAGACGATCCAGCAAGGGCGCAATCCCCAGCAGATCCACCAGCTTATCGAACTGGCTGACCATGGATTTCGCCATCCCATACTGCAGATTGCCGCGCACTTTATAATGGGGAAACAGGCGCGCATCCTGAAAGACATAGCCGATACGGCGCTGCTCCGGCGCCAGGCAGATACGCTGCGCGGTGTCGTTCAGCACCCGGCCATTGAGCACGATCCGCCCCGCCTGGGGTCGGGTCAGGCCGCTGATGGCGTTAATAAACGAGGTTTTGCCAGCGCCGGAGACGCCAAAGACGGCGGTGATCCCGCTGGCGGGCAGAGTTTCACGGATCTGCAGGCAGTGGCTACCGAGGGTCTGGGTAAAGTCCAGCTCCAGCATCATTATCCTCCCATGCGCTGGCGGCTCACGCGGGCCAGCCATTCCGAAATCAGCAGCGAAACCAGCGCCAGACCGATGGCGATGAGGCAGAGGCGGGCCGCCGCCCCCTCCCCGCCCGGGGTTTGAATCAAGGTGTACATCGCCGAAGGGAGGGTGCGCGTTTCACCGGGAATATTGGAGACGAACGTGATGGTCGCGCCAAACTCCCCTAACGAGCGGGCGAAGGCCAGCACCGTGCCGACAATAATCCCCGGCAGAGTCAACGGCAACGTAATGGTCAAAAATACCCGCCAGCGGCTGGCCCCGAGGGTTCTCGCCGCTTGCTCCAGTTTGACGTCCACCCCTTCCAGCGCCAGGCGAATGGCGCGCACCATCAGCGGGAAAGACATCACCGCCGCCGCCAGCACCGCCCCGCGCCAGCTAAAAGCAAAGCTGATGCCGAACCAGTCATACAGCCAGCTGCCAATAAACCCGCGCCGCCCCATGGCCACCAGCAGCAGGTACCCCACCACCACCGGAGGCAGCACCAGCGGTAAATGGAGAATACTGTCGAGCAGCGCCTTGCCGGGAAAGGTGCGCCGAACCAGCAGCCAGGAAAAAAAGATGCCAAAGGGCAAGCTCAAGGCCACCGCCAGGGAGGAGACTTTCAGGCTCAGCAGCACCGCCTGCCATTCGGGTTCGCTCAGAAACATCAGCGGGTGGTAAATCCGTAACGTTTAAAGATAGCGGACGCTTCCGGCCCTTTCAGGTAGTCATAGAAGGCGCTCACAGCCGCATTGCGGTGCCCATCGACAATCGCCAGCGGGTACTCGACTTTCTGATGCGAGGCTTCCGGGAAGGTGCCGACCACTTTCACCCCCTTGCTGGCCACGGCATCGGAGCCATAGACAATCCCCAGCGGCGCTTCGTTGCGCTCCACCAGCGCCAGCGCACCGCGCACGTCTTCAGCCGGGGCGAGCTTCGGCGACAACGTCTCCCAGGCACCGAGTTTCTGCAGTGCTTCTTTGGCATAGATACCGGCCGGGACATGCTGTGGATCGCCCACCGCCAGACGGCCTCCTTTCAGCAGGCTGGTCCAGTCGGTTTTCTCATCAATGGTTATCGCCCCCTGCGCACTGGCTTTCGGCGCGACCACCACCAGGCTGTTGCCAAGCAGAGTGGCGCGGGTTGCCGGAACGATGGCCTTTTTATCTGCCGCGTAATCCATCCATTTCTGATCGGCGGAGATAAACAGGTCCGCTGGCGCACCCGCTTCTATCTGCCGCGCCAGCGTCGACGACGAGGCAAACGACGACACGACCTCGACGTTTTTTTCTTTCTTGTACGCCTGGGCAATATCCTGCATCGCGTTGGTTAACGATGCGGCGGCGAAAACGGTCACTTTACCCTCTGCCGCCAGCGCCTGACCCGCGACGCACAGCGTGAGTGATACCCCGACAACCCCGCGTAACCAAGAACCTGCCATCTTACTCTCCTGTCAATGCGTTATGTAGTCGATAATATAACGATATGCGAAGCGTTTTTATAGTGATACAGGACAATAAAACGAAGGGAAATGATACAGGAGGGAAATAGCACAGCGCCCGGTTAAACCGGGCGCCGGGAAATCAGTGATTTTGCTGGCTGCGATCTTTGTGGCCTACGCCGGAGAAGAGGTTGAACACTTCGCCAAGACCGTAAATCAGTCCCAGGATGACCGCCATCACCACCGGTACCATGATGACCGCAAAAACCAGACTTTTCAAAAGCTCTAACATGGTTCACTCCAGATAGTATGATTTCCTGATTGTAACGATTTCAGCCGAAAAAACACGTCCCATTTGTGCGGTGGGTAATGACCAACCGCGCAGAGAGGTTTTGCAAGTGGGCGACTATCGGTCACAATACCCTTTTTTGTCAGGAAACGATTATGCAGGCCGAAATTCTTCTCACCCTTAAGCTACAGCAGCGCCTGTTTGCCGATCCGCGGCGGATCGCCCTGCTCAAACAGATTGACCAGACCGGTTCGATAAGCCAGGGGGCGAAGCATGCGGGTATCAGCTATAAGAGCGCTTGGGATGCCATCAATGAGATGAACCAGCTCAGCGAACAGCCGCTGGTGGATCGCGCCACCGGCGGAAAGGGCGGCGGCGGCGCGGTGCTGACCCGCTACGGGCAGCGTCTGATCCAGCTGTACGATCTGCTGGCGCAGATCCAGCAGAAAGCGTTTGATGTACTCAGCGATGACGATGCCCTGCCGCTGGATAGCCTGCTGGCGGCCATCTCGCGCTTTTCCCTGCAGACCAGCGCCCGCAACCAGTGGTTCGGCACCATTACCGGCCGCGATCGCCAGCAGGTGCAGCAGCACGTGGAAGTACTGTTGGCTGACGGAAAAACCCGCCTGAACGTCGCCATCACCGCGCAAAGCGCTGAGAAGCTGGGACTCGATGAGGGCCAGGAGGTGCTGGTCCTGCTCAAAGCGCCATGGGTCGGCATCACCCTCGATCCCGCAGCAGCCCGCCAGGCCGATAACCAGCTGTCGGGACGTATCAGTCATATCGAATGCGGGTCCGGACAGTGCGAAGTACTGATGACCCTGGCGGACGGTCAAACCCTGTGCGCCACCCTGCCACAGGCGCAGGCCGCTGGCCTGGCGGAAGGAACGGAGGCGATCGCTTACTTCAATGCCGATCGCATCATTCTCGCGACGTTATGCTGACCCCATTGACATTACGCGCCTGAAGTCGTATCCCTGATGCACATCGCTGCAAAAAATGGGATACATCATGTCATCATTGCAAATTTCGCAAGGCACGTTTCGCCTGAGCGATACAAAGACCTTAAAAATAGACCACCTGAGCGTGGCGGCGGGTGAAAGCTGGGCGTTCGTCGGCAGCAACGGCAGCGGCAAATCCGCCCTCGCGCGAGCCCTGGCCGGCGACCTGCCCCTGCTCAGCGGCCAGCGCGAAAGCCATTTCTCCCGCGTGACCCGCCTCTCCTTCGAACAGTTGCAGAAGCTGGTCAGCGACGAGTGGCAGCGCAATAACACCGACCTGCTCAGCCCAGGCGAAGAAGATACCGGCCGCACCACCGCGGAGATTATCCAGGATGAGGTGAAAGATCCTGCCCGCTGCGCGCGCCTGGCTGAACAGTTTGGCATCAGCGCCCTGCTGGACCGCCGGTTTAAATACCTGTCGACCGGGGAAACGCGTAAGACCCTGCTGTGTCAGGCCCTGATGACCGATCCGCAACTGCTGATCCTCGATGAACCTTTCGACGGTCTCGACGTCAACTCCCGCCAGCAGCTGGCTGCCCTGCTGGCCGACCTGCACAGCGCCGGCATCACCCTGGTGCTGGTGCTCAACCGTTTCGATGAGATCCCGGAGTTTGTGCAATTCGCCGGCGTGCTGGCTGACTGCACCCTCAGCGAGACCGGCGAGAAGTCTTCCCTGCTGCAGCAGGCGCTGGTCGCCCAGCTGGCGCACAGTGAAAAACTGGACGGCATCACCCTGCCGGAGCCGGATGTCCCACCGGCCCGTCATGCGCTGGCAGACTCGGCGCCGCGTATCGTGCTCAACGACGGCGTGGTCTCCTATAACGATCGCCCGGTCATCAATCACCTCTCATGGACCGTGAATCCAGGCGAACACTGGCAGATCGTCGGTCCCAACGGCGCCGGTAAATCTACGCTGCTGAGCCTGGTCACCGGGGATCATCCGCAGGGCTACAGCAACGATCTCACGCTCTTTGGCCGCCGGCGCGGCAGCGGTGAGACCATCTGGGATATTAAAAAGCATATCGGCTACGTCAGCAGCAGCCTGCATCTGGACTACCGGGTCAGCACCAACGTCCGCAACGTCATCCTGTCGGGCTATTTTGACTCGATCGGCATTTATCAGGCGGTCTCCGACAAGCAGCATAAGCTGGTGCAGCAATGGCTGGATATTCTCGGCATCGATAAGCGCACCGCCGACGCGCCGTTTCACAGTCTGTCGTGGGGCCAGCAGCGGCTGGCGCTTATCGTCCGCGCGCTGGTGAAGCATCCAACCCTGCTGATCCTCGATGAACCGCTGCAGGGGCTGGACCCCCTCAACCGCCAGCTAGTGCGCCGCTTTGTCGACGTGTTGATTGGCGAAGGGGCCACACAGCTGCTGTTTGTCTCGCACCATGCGGAAGATGCCCCGGACTGTATTACCCATCGCCTGGCGTTCGTTCCCAGTGGAGACGGTTACACTTATCAGCTCGGCCCCGTGGCCTGACGCCCCCTGCCGGGGATCGAAAGATCCCTGGTATTTTTCAGAAAAATAGCGCCAAAATAATATAATGACATGTTTTTAAAGCAAAATATATTCAATGATATCATTTCGCCCTTGAGTGTAAACGATTCCACTAACTTGCCCTATGTCACACTTTTCACTTCTTTGATATGCTATCTTCCTCACAAACGATAAGCCGAATGGAGCGAATCATGAAAGTTCTGGTTACAGGTGGTAGCGGTTACATTGGAAGTCATACCTGCGTTCAACTGCTGCAGCAGGGACACGAGGTGGTGATCCTCGACAATCTCTGCAACAGCAAGCGCAGCGTACTACCGGTGATTGAACGTCTCGGCGGCAAAGAAGCCACCTTTATTGAAGGCGATATTCGTAACGAAGCGCTGATGACGGAGATCCTCCACGATCACGCCATTGAGGCAGTGATCCACTTCGCCGGGCTGAAAGCCGTCGGGGAGTCCGTCGCCAAGCCGCTGGAATATTACGACAATAACGTCACCGGCACACTGAAATTAGTCTCTGCCATGCGCGCCGCTGGCGTGAAGAACTTTATCTTTAGCTCCTCCGCTACCGTCTACGGCGATCAGCCGAAAATCCCGTATGTCGAAAGCTTCCCGACCGGCACCCCGCAAAGCCCCTACGGCAAAAGCAAGCTGATGGTGGAGCAGATCCTGACCGACCTGCAGAAAGCCCAGCCGGAGTGGAGCATTGCCCTGCTGCGCTACTTCAACCCGGTCGGCGCCCACCCGTCGGGCGACATGGGGGAAGACCCGCAGGGGATCCCGAACAACCTGATGCCCTACATCGCCCAGGTCGCCGTTGGCCGTCGCGAATCGCTGGCCATTTTTGGTAACGACTATCCGACCGAAGATGGTACCGGCGTGCGCGATTACATCCATGTGATGGACCTCGCCGATGGCCACGTCGCGGCCATGGAAAAACTGGCTGACAAAGCCGGGGTGCATATCTACAACCTTGGCGCCGGCGTCGGCAGCAGCGTGCTCGACGTAGTCAATGCTTTCAGCAAGGCCTGCGGCAAACCCATTAACTACCATTTCGCGCCGCGCCGCGATGGCGACCTCCCGGCCTACTGGGCGGATGCTGCCAAGGCCGACCGCGAGCTGAACTGGCGCGTAACGCGCAACCTGGACGAAATGGCGCAGGACACCTGGCACTGGCAGTCCCGTCATCCGCAGGGTTATCCAGACTAAGGAACCTTCATGAGCGTATTTAACCCCGTTGACCATCCACATCGTCGTTATAACCCGTTAACCGGACAGTGGATTCTGGTTTCTCCGCATCGCGCCAAGCGCCCCTGGCAGGGGGCGCAGGAAACGCCGGCAAAACAGACCTTGCCGGCCCACGATCCGGACTGTTTCCTGTGCCCGGGCAACACCCGGGTGACCGGCGACACCAACCCGAATTACACCGGTACCTACGTATTTACCAACGACTTTGCGGCCCTGATGACCGACACCCCGGACGCACCGGAGAGTGACGATCCGCTGATGCGCTGCCAGAGCGCCCGCGGCACCAGTCGGGTGATCTGCTTCTCGCCAGACCACAGCAAAACGCTGCCGGAACTGAGCCTTGAAGCGCTGGAAGACGTGGTTAAAACGTGGCAGGAACAGACCGCGGACCTCGGGAAAAGCTACCCGTGGGTGCAGGTTTTTGAAAACAAAGGGGCAGCGATGGGCTGCTCCAACCCTCACCCGCATGGTCAGGTGTGGGCCAACAGTTTCCTGCCCAATGAAGCGGAACGGGAAGACCGTCTGCAGAAAGAGTATTACGCCGCACAGGGCCAGCCGATGCTGCTGGACTATGTGCAGCGCGAACTGGCCGACGGCAGCCGCACGGTGGTGGACACCGAGCACTGGCTGGCGGTGGTGCCCTACTGGGCCGCCTGGCCGTTCGAAACGCTGCTGTTGCCGAAAGCGCACGTGCAGCGCATTACCGATCTCACCGACGCCCAGCGCAGCGATCTGGCACTGGCGTTGAAAAAGCTGACCAGCCGTTACGACAACCTGTTCCAGTGCTCATTCCCCTACTCCATGGGCTGGCACGGCGCGCCGTTTAACGACGAAGACCATAACCACTGGCAGCTTCATGCCCACTTTTATCCGCCGCTGCTGCGCTCCGCGACGGTCCGCAAGTTTATGGTTGGTTATGAGATGCTGGCCGAAACTCAGCGCGATCTGACCGCCGAGCAAGCTGCCGAACGACTGCGCGCCGTCAGCGACGTCCATTTTCGTGAATCCGGAGTGTAATGATGAGTCTGAAAGAGAAAACCCAAACCCTGTTCGCTGACGCCTTCGGCTACCCGGCCAGCAATGTCATTCAAGCGCCAGGCCGCGTCAACCTGATCGGCGAGCATACCGATTACAACGACGGTTTTGTGCTGCCCTGCGCTATCGACTACCAGACGGTGATCAGCTGTGCGCCGCGCGACGATCGTACCGTGCGGGTGATTGCCGCCGATTACGACAATCAGACCGATGAGTTCTCTCTCGACGCGCCGATTATCAGCCACGACACCCAGCAGTGGTCGAACTATGTCCGCGGCGTGGTAAAGCATCTGCAGCAGCGTAACAGCCACTTTGGCGGCGCGGATCTGGTGATCAGCGGCAATGTACCGCAGGGTGCGGGGTTAAGCTCCTCAGCCTCGCTGGAAGTCGCCGTCGGCACCGTGTTCCAACAGCTGTATCATCTGCCGCTGGATGGCGCGCAAATCGCCCTCAACGGCCAGGAGGCGGAAAACCAGTTCGTCGGCTGCAACTGCGGCATCATGGATCAGCTGATTTCAGCGCTGGGCAAAAAAGACCACGCGCTGCTGATCGACTGCCGTTCGCTGGGCACCAAAGCCGTCTCGATGCCGAAAGGCGTGGCGGTGGTGATCATCAACAGCAACTTTAAGCGTACTCTCGTCGGCAGCGAGTACAACACCCGTCGTGAACAGTGCGAAACCGGCGCGCGCTTCTTCCAGCAGCCCGCCCTGCGCGATGTCACCCTTGAGCAATTTAACGCCGTCGCCCATGAGCTGGATCCGGTGGTCGCGAAGCGCGTACGCCACGTGCTGACGGAGAATGCCCGCACTGTGGAAGCCGCCAGCGCCCTCGAAAAAGGCGACCTGAAGCGGATGGGTGAGCTGATGGCAGAGTCCCACGCCTCGATGCGTGATGATTTCGAGATCACCGTCCCGCAGATCGACACCCTGGTGGAGATCGTTAAGGCCGCGATCGGCGATAAGGGCGGCGTGCGCATGACCGGCGGCGGCTTTGGCGGCTGCGTGGTAGCGTTAATCCCGGAAGATCTGGTCGATACCGTTCAGCAGGCCGTTGCCAACGAGTATGAAGCGAAAACCGGTATTAAAGAGACATTCTATGTCTGCAAACCGTCACAGGGGGCCGGGCAATGCTAACGCAAACCACCGCGCTGGCCCCGGACGGCCGGCCATGGCAGCAGGTGACCCTGCGCAATAAGTCGGGGATGACCGTCACCGTGGCGGACTGGGGCGCGACGCTGCTCAGCGCCGAGGTGCCGCTGGCCGATGGCAGCCTGCGCCGACCGCTGCTGGGCTGCGCAAAGCTGGAAGACTATGCTCGCCAGGCCGCATTTCTTGGCGCCTCGGTAGGCCGCTACGCCAACCGTATCGGCCACAGCCGCTTCCCGCTTGACGGCCAGGTCGTCAACGTCACGCCGTCAAACGACGCGGGCCACCAGCTCCACGGCGGCCCGGAAGGGTTTGATAAGCGCCGCTGGCGCATTGTCCGCGCCGACGAGCAGGAAGTGCTGTTCGCCCTGACCTCGCCCGATGGCGATCAAGGCTTTCCGGGCACCCTGCAGGCCACCGCGCACTATCGTCTGACCGACGATAACCGCATCGCGATTACCTATCGCGCCACCGTGGACCAACCCTGCCCGGTGAATATGACCAATCACGTCTATTTCAACCTCGACGGTGAGCAGGGCGATGTGCGCCAGCATCAGCTCCAGATCCTCGCCCAGAGGTATCTGCCGGTGGAAAGCGACGGTATCCCGGGTGGCGAACTGAAAGATGTTGCTAACACCAGCTTTGATTTCCGCCAGCCGAAAACCATCGCCGCCGACTTCCTCGCGGATGCCGATCAGCAAAAGGTGAAGGGATACGATCATGCCTTCCTGCTGGATGCCAAAGGCGACGCCAGCCAGCCTGCGGCACAGGTCTGGTCGCAGGATGGCAAGCTGCAGATGACGGTCTATACCTCCGCTCCGGCGCTGCAGTTTTACTCCGGCAACTATCTCGGCGGCACCCCGTCGCAGACGACGGAGCCCTACGCCGACTGGCAGGGACTGGCGCTGGAGAGCGAATTCCTGCCGGATTCGCCGAACCATCCGCAATGGCCGCAGCCGGACTGTGTATTACGTCCGGGCCAGGAGTACGTCAGCCTGACGGAATATCAGTTTATCGCCCGATAATCGCCAGCGCCCTCCATCAGGGGGCGCTGCTTTTCGTCCCCGCCCTCCTCTCTGCCGCCTCTTTTTTCAGCAACCTGCTCTATTTTCCGTCACCAAAGGACAAAAAAATAACCTGTGTATTACAAGCACCTTACACTGCGCCACTATTTTCGCTATGGTTAGGGATAAGCATTGCCGTGCGCCAAATCACGGCAATATAATGAGAATAGTTATCAATCAATAACACATACACCATCACATTCAGCGCACCGTTCGCGGCGCGAGGGATGGCGTGTAGAGAGGAGTGAGAGAATGGCTGTAACTAAGCTGGTACTGGTTCGTCATGGCGAAAGCCAGTGGAACAACGAAAACCGCTTCACCGGTTGGTACGACGTGGATCTGTCCGAGAAAGGCGTTAGCGAAGCAAAAGCAGCGGGTAAACTGCTGAAGGCTGAAGGCTTCAGCTTTGATTTTGCTTATACCTCCGTGCTGAAACGTGCCATCCACACCCTGTGGAACGTGCTGGACGAACTGGATCAGGCCTGGCTGCCGGTTGAGAAATCCTGGAAGCTGAACGAGCGTCATTACGGCGCGCTGCAGGGCCTGAACAAAGCGGAAACCGCTGAGAAATATGGTGACGAGCAGGTTAAACAGTGGCGTCGCGGCTTCGCTGTCACTCCGCCGGAGCTGACCAAAGACGACGAGCGCTACCCGGGCCACGATCCGCGCTATGCAAAACTGACCGACGCCGAACTGCCGACCACTGAAAGCCTGGCGCTGACTATCGACCGCGTCGTGCCTTACTGGAACGAAACCATTCTGCCGCGCCTGAAAAGCGGTGAGCGCGTGATCATCGCCGCTCACGGTAACTCCCTGCGCGCGCTGGTGAAATACCTCGACAACATGGGCGAAGACGAGATCCTCGAACTGAACATCCCGACCGGCGTACCGCTGGTATATGAGTTCGATGAAAACTTCAAGCCGATCAAACATTACTATCTGGGCAACGCGGAAGAGATCGCGGCGAAAGCGGCTGCCGTCGCCAACCAGGGTAAAGCGAAGTAATTTCTCCTGGTGAGAACAAAAAAGCGTGGAAATCTCCACGCTTTTTTTATGACCTGCGCTAGCGCGGAGTAGCTTAGCCGCGGCGGGTTTTCACCGCTTCCGCCAGCTGACGCAGGATCGTTTCGGTATCCTCCCAGCCGATGCAGGCGTCGGTGACGCTCTTGCCGTAGGTCAGCGGTTCACCGCTCTCGAGGCTCTGGTTGCCTTCCACCAGATGGCTTTCAATCATCACGCCCATAATGGCGCGCTCGCCGCCGGCGATCTGCTGGCATACGTCGGCGCCCACTTCCATCTGCTTCTTGAACTGCTTGCTGGAGTTGGCATGGCTGAAGTCGATCATCACCTGGGCCGGAAGACCCGCTTTCGCCAGACCGATTTTCACCTCCGCCACGTGCTTCGCGCTGTAGTTAGGCTCTTTGCCGCCGCGCAAAATAATATGACAGTCGCCGTTACCGCTGGTATTCACGATGGCGGAGTGGCCCCACTTGGTGACCGACAGGAAACAGTGCGGCGCGCCGGCGGCGTTAATCGCATCGATAGCCACCTTGATGGTGCCATCGGTACCGTTTTTAAAGCCCACCGGGCAGGAGAGTCCGGAGGCGAGCTCACGGTGCACCTGGGATTCGGTGGTTCGCGCGCCAATGGCGCCCCAGCTCATCAGATCGGCGACATACTGCGGGGTGATCATATCGAGGAATTCCCCCGCCGCCGGCAGGCCGCTGTCGTTAATGTCCAGCAGCAGTTTGCGCGCGATGCGCAACCCGTCGTTGATGCGGAAGCTGTTATCCATATGGGGATCGTTGATGAGCCCTTTCCAGCCGACGGTGGTGCGCGGTTTTTCAAAATAGACCCGCATGACGATCTCGAGCTCGCCCTTCAGCGCCTCGCGCAGGGTCAGCAGGCGGGCGGCATACTCTTTCGCCGCTGCCGGATCGTGAATAGAACAAGGCCCAATCACCACCAGCAGACGGTCATCGTCGCCTTTGAGGATCTGATGGATCGCTTTGCGAGCATGTGCAACGGTGTTTGCAGCATTTTCGGTAGCAGGGAATTTTTCCAGGAGCGCAACGGGAGGTAATAATTCGTTGATCTCTTTAATGCGTAAATCGTCGTTCTGATAATTCATCTTATTTCCAGCGTGGCCATACTTATTCAATGAAATGCAATCCCTCCAATCTATCTCTTCGCTGAAATAGTGTAAACGTGATTTTACAGTAGTGATGGAATAATCCTGGAAATAGGCAAAAATACGCCATAAAGTAGCGAAACCAGGCTCATGAACTACAATATTTAACTGTTAAAGCTAATTAAGTCTTACGTTTCAGGATTATATAGTGACACTGCGATCGTCTGCGGAGTCTTAAACCATAGCGAGTCAGATCCCTGGCACACTCACCGCGGGAAGCGCATTTCCCCTTCCCGGCTTAACAGGAGTATCCGATGAATATGAAAAAACTGACGACCCTTTTGCTCACCGCCACCTTAGGTCTTGCCAGCGGCGCGGCCCTGGCGGCAGACACCGGCGCCCAGTCCAATAATGGCCAGGCCAACTCTTCCGCGGATGCCGGTCAGGTGGCGCCGGATGCCCGTGAGAACGTGGCGCCGAACAACGTGGACAATAGTCAGATCAACTCTGGCTCTGGGGGCACCACGGGCTCGACGATGACCCAGGATAATATGTCGAGCGATGAGGTACATAAAAACTCGATGTGTAAAGACGGCCGCTGTCCGGACACCGGTAAAAAACTGGACAACGGCGGCAATACGACCCAAGACAACAGCAAAACCGACGGCACCACCCAGTAACACATGAGGTGGGCAGATCGAAGAAAAGGCGAGCCGGTCTCGCCTTTTCTTCGTTTTTTATCGCTCTCTGTTTATGATGTCATAGCGTAATAATGATAAGTATTAAGGGACGACACTATGGCGCACTCGCATTCGCACTCCTCTGTCCAGGCTCCGGATAACAGCAACGCCCGCCGGCTGCTATGGGCGTTTATCGTCACCGCCGGCTTTATGCTGATTGAAGCCGTCGGCGGCGCGATCTCCGGCTCGCTGGCCCTGCTGGCGGATGCCGGCCATATGCTCACCGACTCCGCCGCTCTGCTGTTTGCGCTGCTGGCGGTTCGCTTCGCCAGCCGCCCACCAAATGCCCGCCATACCTTTGGCTGGTTGCGTTTAACCACCCTGGCGGCGTTTCTCAATGCTATTGCTCTGGTGGTGATCACCATGCTGATTGTCTGGGAGGCGATTCAGCGCTTCCAGCATCCGCAGCCGGTAGCCGGCGTGACGATGATGGTCATTGCAGTCGCCGGTCTGCTGGCCAACGTGCTGGCGTTTTGGATCCTACATCGGGGTAGCGAGGAGCGGAATCTTAACGTACGCGCCGCAGCGCTACACGTGCTTGGCGACCTGCTGGGCTCGGTCGGCGCGATCGTGGCGGCCGTGGTGATCCTCACCACCGGCTGGACGCCTGTCGACCCGATTCTTTCCGTGCTGGTTTCCTGCCTGGTATTACGTAGTGCCTGGCGATTACTGAAAGAGAGTCTGAATGAATTGCTGGAAGGCGCGCCGCGTTCGCTGGATGTGGCGGCCCTGCAGCGGGATATCCGTCGCTCTATCCCGGAGGTACGCGATGTTCACCACGTCCACGTCTGGCTGGTGGGGGAAAAACCGGTGATGACGCTCCATGTACAGGTCGTTCCACCGCACGATCATGACGCGTTACTCAACCGCATCCTGCATTTCCTGGAACATAAATATGAAATTGCGCATGCCACGGTGCAGATGGAGTACCAGCCCTGCAGCGGCCCGGAGTGCCATCTCAACACGATGCACGCCGGGCACGATCATCACCACCACCATTAGCCAGAAAACGCGTGAGAACCTCGCTCACGCGCGCTGTTTATCCACATCCGGCTGCCGTTCAACGCAATGAACGTCAGCAAGAGGTATTCCAGCGACATGGCATAGACGCCCTGACGGGCAAAAATCACCACGCTTATCACGTTGACGATCACCCACAGCAGCCAGTTTTCAACATACTTGCGGGTCATTAAGATCATCGCCACCACCGACAGCACCGTCATACAGGAGTCCCAGAACGGGAAAGCATCCGGCTGCAGTTCCGGCATAGTGACCTGCAAACCGAGCGCTTGCATCAGGCTGACCGCGATCCGCGTCAGGAAAGCAAAGAACGGGTTGATAAAAAGGGTCAGCAAGCCGATCGCTACCACGCAGGCCGCCAGCCAGCCCAGCGCTTTGCTGCGCGGCAGCCAGCGGATCTGCAGCTCAGCCTCATGGTTGCTGCTTTGTCGCGACCATGCATACCAGCCGTAAACGTTAGCGGCAAAAAAGAACAGTTGCAGCAGCAGGCTGGCGTACAGCTGGATCTGAAAGAAGATGATGGCGAACAGCGTGACGTTGACCAGCCCGAAAGCATAGTTACTGATCTTCTCCAGGCTCGCCAGCCAGATACACAACAGCCCGGCAATCGTCCCCACGGCCTCTATCCAGGAGAGATCGTACCCCCCAGCGCCGATGGGTATATGTACTAAAATATTCTGCGTGCTAAAAAAATCCATTTCCTCCCCTCAGCGTCTGGCGACGCGACAATAGGTTATCCCCGTAGTGTAGCCGCAAAATCCAGCATCCGGTTAAGGGGAATTAATGCGCCGGTTCGCAGCGCTTCGTCGACATGGATTTCATGTTCAGCGCCGCCCTGCTCGAGACCCTCGGCAATGGCTTTCAGGCCATTCATCGCCATCCACGGACAATGCGCGCAGCTGCGACAGGTCGCTCCTTCGCCGGCGGTGGGCGCTTCCAGCAGCGTTTTCTCCGGCACCGCCTGCTGCATTTTATAGAAAATACCGCGATCGGTGGCCACGATCAGCTGGCGCTGGGGCAGGCTTTTCGCCGCCGCAATCAGCTGGCTGGTGGAGCCTACGGCATCGGCCATCTCAACGATCGCCTGCGGCGACTCGGGATGGACCAGCACGGCGGCTTCGGGATGCAGAGCCTTCATCCGCATCAACGCCTGGGTTTTAAACTCGTCGTGCACGATGCACGCCCCCTGCCAGCACAGCACGTCTGCGCCGGTCTGACGCTGAACGTAACGCCCAAGGTGGCGGTCCGGCGCCCAGAGGATCTTTTGACCAAGACTATCCAGATGGTCAATGAGTTCCACGGCGATGCTGGAGGTCACCACCCAGTCGGCGCGGGCCTTCACCGCGGCGGACGTATTGGCATAGACCACGACGGTGCGGTCAGGATGGGCGTCGCAAAAGGCGTTGAATTCCTCAATCGGACAGCCCAGATCCAATGAACACTCGGCGTTCAGGGTCGGCATCAAAATGGTCTTTTCCGGGCTGAGGATTTTGGCTGTTTCCCCCATAAAACGCACTCCGGCGACCAGCAGCGTGGAGGCCGAATGGCGGGCGCCAAAGCGCGCCATCTCCAGCGAGTCGGCGATACAGCCGCCGGTCTCTTCCGCCAGCTGTTGAATTTCAGGATCGGTGTAGTAATGCGCCACCATCACGGCATCGCGCTCGCGCAGCAGGCGCTTGATTTTTTCGCGGTAAAACTGCTTTTCGTCGACGGTCAGCGGCTGCGGTTTAGCAGGGAAAGGATAAATCGCCGTTTCAGGATCAAACATTACGCTCATCATGCAATCTCGTTTTACTGGCTTAACTCTACAACCGTCAGTATGGCCTGTCGGCGGCTTAACACGGTCATGGTGTTTTATATGCTAAACAAGATAGCCGATTACGAGCTAAAAGTCGTGATGAATTTTGTACATCAGACCCTTTTCCCGGGGACGGTGCTGCGCATCTGCCCGAACGACCGGTTCGTATCCTGTGCAGGCACGGTAAGCGCAGCGTGACCGTGGGAAAATGATGAATTAAGAAATTATTAACATTGATGAGTGGCAGGGAAATGCAGATAGCAAAAAGGCGCCTTTAGGGCGCCTTTTTACATTGGTGGGTCGTGCAGGATTCGAACCTGCGACCAATTGATTAAAAGTCAACTGCTCTACCAACTGAGCTAACGACCCCTTGCGGGATTTTACTGCTGCCATCATTCAGGATGGTGGGTCGTGCAGGATGACTCGACTTCGCCTCGCCCTTCGGGCCGTTGCTGTCGCAACGTTATCCTTCACGTTCAGCATCTGAGTTAAATACTGAAATTGGTGGGTCGTGCAGGATTCGAACCTGCGACCAATTGATTAAAAGTCAACTGCTCTACCAACTGAGCTAACGACCCGAGTGGTGGGTGATGACGGGATCGAACCGCCGACCCCCTCCTTGTAAGGGAGGTGCTCTCCCAGCTGAGCTAATCACCCGAAACTGCGCTGGATACTACCGATACTGCGTCCACCTACCCCATCATAAAAATGATTGGAGTGCAGGATGACTCGCTTCGCTCGCCCTTCGGGCCGTAGCTGAAGCAACGTTATCCTTCACGTTTAACACCGACGTTCGATGTTAAAGATGGTGGGTCGTGCAGGATTCGAACCTGCGACCAATTGATTAAAAGTCAACTGCTCTACCAACTGAGCTAACGACCCGGTGGTGGGTGATGACGGGATCGAACCGCCGACCCCCTCCTTGTAAGGGAGGTGCTCTCCCAGCTGAGCTAATCACCCGATACTACGCTGGATACTACTAAGCGGTGGGTCGTGCAGGATGACTCGGCTTCGCCTCGCCCTACGGGCCGTTGCTGACGCAACGTTATCCTTCACGTTTTACTATCGCGTTCCACCAGAACGATTGGTGGGTCGTGCAGGATTCGAACCTGCGACCAATTGATTAAAAGTCAACTGCTCTACCAACTGAGCTAACGACCCACTCTGGCATTGCTTTGGGCTTGTTTGATATCCCTTGGCAACGGCGGCATATATTACTGATTTCAGAATTCAGCGCAACTAAAATTTCGATAAAGATCACTTAACTGCTGGCGATTCAGGCGACAAGACCAGAAATAACGCGATTTCTGGTCATGCCGTAATCAACCAAGAGCATTAAGTCGTTTTTGCGCTTGTTTCGCACCGTCGGTGCCGGGGAATTTATTGATCACCTGCTGGTAAACCGCTTTCGCTTTCGCGGTATCACCTTTGTCCTGCATGATCACGCCGACTTTAAACATCGCGTCAGGCGCTTTTGGCGATTTCGGGTAGTTCTTCACCACCGAAGCGAAGTAAAACGCCGCGTCGTCTTTTCTCCCCTTATTGTAGTTCAACTGCCCGAGCCAGTAGTTAGCGTTTGGCTGGTAGGTTGAATCCGGGTACTTTTTGACGAAGTTTTGAAACGCCACCATCGCGTCATCCTGGCGTGAGGCATCCTTCACCAGGGCAATAGCGGCATTATAATCGGTGTTCGCATCGCCGGTCATCGCCGGGGCGCCTGAGGTGGCCGCTGGCGCTGCGCTGGTGGCAGCCGCGCTCTGATCGCCAGAAGACGACGGAGCCTGCGCACCTGATGCTGCGCCGCCACCGCTGCTCAAACTATCTATCTGCAGCAGAATCTGTTTCTGGCGCTCAACGATCTGATTCAGCTGGTACTGGTTCTCCTGGATCTGCCCGCGGAGAGAATCAATGTCAGTCTGGTTATCAGAGAGTTGTTGCTGGAGTTGGGTTAAAAGCTGGCTGTGAGCATTGGAAATACGCTCGAGTTGAGTGACGCGGTCTTCGACCGAGCCTGAGCCGACACTACTGATTGGCGCCTGAGCAAAAGCGGCCCAGGGGGCCGCTATGCCAACCAGTAACGACAGACTCAATAAATGATGTCTGAAGTTACTGCTCATGCAATTCTCTTAGTAAACCAGTACGGCGCGACGGTTTTTGGCATATGCCGCTTCGTCATGACCCAGTACTGCTGGTTTTTCTTTACCGTAAGAAACGATGGAGATCTGATCGGCAGAAACACCTTTGCCCTGCAGATACATCTTAACGGCGTTAGCACGACGCTCACCCAGAGCGATGTTGTATTCCGGCGTACCGCGCTCATCCGCGTGACCTTCTACAGTCACTTTGTAGGACGGGTTGCTGCGCAGGAAGTTAGCGTGCGCGTCCAGCATAGCAGCGAAGTCAGAACGGATATCGTACTTGTCGAGATCGAAGTAAACGATGTTGTTCTGCTGCAGCTGCTGCATCTGCAGACGAGCTTGCTCTTCAGAAGACATGTTGCCGCCGTTACCGTTAGCGTCCATACCAGTGCCGGCACCCAGCATGCCTTCACCGCTCTGGTCGTTGCTGGCGTTCTTGTTAGAAGAACATGCCGCGATTGCCATAACCGGCAGAGCGATCATCAGCCCTTTCAGCACTTTGTTCAGTTGCATTTCTTTGATTCCTTTAATAATCAATTATTTATTATCACAGATACGGCGACCAGGCAGGCGATTTTACCTGTCCATCAGTTGCCGGAAGACGCGCTTTGAAACGCCCATCTGTAGAAACCAGATTCAGCACGGATCCCATCCCCTGAGAAGAGCTGTAGATTACCATAGTGCCGTTAGGTGCCAGACTTGGCGTTTCGTCTAAAAACGTTGATGACAGAACCTGTACACCACCCGTTTCCAGATCTTGTTTGGCAATGTGCTGCTGACCGCCGGCCGAGCTGACCATTACCATGGTTTTACCATCCGCGCTCACGTCGGCGTCCTGGTTCTGAGAACCTTCCCAGGTGATACGCTGCGGCGTGCCGCCATTAATGTTGACTTTATATACCTGCGGACGACCTGCCTGGTCAGAAGTGAAGGCCAGATTCTGGCTGTCCGGGAACCAGCTTGGTTCGGTGTTGTTGCTGCGACCGTTGGTCACCTGACGAATCTGACCCGATCCCAGATCCATTACGTACAGGTTCAGGCTACCGGTTTTCGACAGCGCGAACGCCAGTTTAGAACCATCCGGTGAGAACGCCGGGGCGCCGTTGTGCTGCGGGAAGGAGGCGATCTGACGCACAGAGGCGTTCGCCAGGGTCTGAACCACCAGCGCAGAACGACCGCTTTCAAAGGTAACGTAGGCCAGTTTAGAACCGTCCGGAGACCAGGCCGGGGACATCAGCGGCTGGGAGGAACGGTGAACCAGGAACTGGTTGTAACCATCGTAGTCGGACACGCGCAGTTCGTAAGGGTACTGGCCGCCGTTTTTCTGCACCACGTAGGCGATACGGGTACGGAAGGCGCCCTTGATGCCGGTCAGCTTCTCAAATACCGCGTCGCTGGCCGCGTGCGCCGCATAGCGCAGGTACTGCTTAGTGACTTTAAAAGAACCTTGCGCCAGCGTTGTGCCCGGCGCTCCGCCGGTGTCCACCAGTTGATACGCAACCTGATAAGAACCATCCGGATTTTGCGTGACCTGGCCGACGACTACGGCGTCAATACCCAGCGCAGACCAGGCAGCAGGCTGCACTTCCTGGGCACTAGTCGGCTGCTGCGGCAGACGAGAGCGATCCAGCGGATTGAATTTACCGCTGTTGCGCAGGTCAGCTGCCACGATACCACCGACATCTTCCGGCGCAGCGCCCTGGCCGGCCCACTGGAACGGTACCACGCCGATAGGGCGCGCCGAGTCCACCCCCTGGGTGATCTCGATACGTACTTCTGCGTGCAGCACCGCCGCCCACAGCATTAAAAAACCAAATGCTACTCGTAATGCCTGCTTCATCATATCTCCCTTATCCGGGCGGAAAGCCCACGATAATTTAGCAGAATGTTAACAAACTCAAATATACAAAACTACCAAAACCCTGTGACTACCATAGATTGTTTTTCCCCGTTTGCACGGGGAAAAATGTCACTGAGGTTTGAAGTCCAGTGGCGCATTTTTGAAGACTTCATATACTGCCTGGCTAGGTGGTTTCGGAAACTTAGCCTGTCGGGCTGCGGCAAGAGCGGCCTGGCACAGAGCAGGATCACCACCTTCGGACTGTATATTTAACAACAGACCGTCAGGAGCAAGTTTGATACGCAAGGTACATGTTTTGCCCGCATAGGACGATGCGTCATAAAACTTACTTTCAATCGCCGATTTTATCTGTCCGGCATAGTTGTTGATATCAGCCCCTGAGGCACTGTTTTTAGTATTACCACTCCCGGCAGCGGAGGCATTGTTTCCTTTGGCCCCACCGCCTGTTTTAGGCGCATTCTTACCAGAACTCAGATCGCCGAGCAGGTTGTCAACGCCGTCCGCTTCTTTCGCAGCCGCCGCTTTCTTCGCCGCCGCGGCTTTTGCTGCTGCCGCCTTGGCCGCTTTATCAGCTGCAGCCTTCTCTGCTGCAGCCGCTTTCGCTGCCGCCGCTTTTTCAGCGGCTGCGGCTTTCTCGGCGGCGGCCTTCTCAGCGGCCGCTTTTTGCGCGGCTGCTTTCTCAGCGGCTTTTTCGGCAGCCGCTTTTTCAGCTGCCGCCTGCTTAGCCGCTTCCTGCTGGGCTTTTTTCTCCGCTTCCTGTTGCGCTTTCTTCGCAGCCGCCGCTTCCGCTTTCTTCTGCGCCTCGGCCGCAGCTTTCGCCGCTTCAGCTTCCGCCTGTTTCTTCGCCTCGGCAGCGGCTTTCGCTGCAGCGGCTTCGGCCTGCTTCTTCGCGTCAGCAGCCGCCTTGGCCGCCGCCTGTTCTGCCGCTTTCGCCTGGGCATCCGCCTTCGCTTTCGCCTCGGCGGCCGCTTTGGCAGCGGCTTCCTGCGCTTCTTTTGCCTGTGCGTCCGCTTTGGCTTTTGCCGCCGCGGCGGCCTTGGCAGCCGCTTCTTCAGCCTGCTTCTGCTGCTCCTTCGCTTCTTTCGCCGCTTCCTGCGCCTGCAGCCGCTCCTGTTCGAGCTGTTTCAGCCGTTCCTGTTCCGCCGCCTGTTTCTCACGTAACTCTTCCGCCTGCTGCTGCGCCTGTTTTTCACGCTGTTCAGCGGCGCGACGTGCGCTGGCCTGCTGCTGTTGCTGACGGTTATAGTTATTTACCACCGCCCCCGGATCGACCATGACGGCATCAATCGACGATCCGCCGCCGCCGGCAGAGGCATCCAGATGCTCGTCAAACGAACTCCAGATCAGCAGCGCGATCAGAATGATGTGCAGCGCGACTGAAATGATGATCGCTCGTTTAAGCTTGTCGTTTTGTTCGGTTGCCTTTGACACTATCGGTTCCCAAAAGCTGTTCGCCTGTATCCGCGATGCGCACCGACGACGAGCGATACCCGCCACCGGACGCCGCGCGGACGCACCTACCTGAAGCGATTAAATAGGTTTGGTCATCAAGCCGACCGATTTAACCCCTGCACTATGCAACAGGTTCAGCGCTTTAATAATTTCATCGTAAGGGACGTCTTTCGCACCGCCGATCAGGAATACCGTTTTTTCATTGGCTTCAAGACGACGCTTCGCTTCGGCAATTACCTGCTCCGGCGGCAGCTGGGACAGCGTCTCCTGCCCCACCTTCACGCTGTACTGCCCTACCCCGGAGACTTCCACAATCACCGGCGGATCGTCATTGCTTTTCACCGCTTGCGATTCCGTGGCGTCCGGCAGATCGACTTCCACGCTCTGCGTAATGATCGGCGCCGTTGCCATAAAGATCAGCAGCAGCACCAGCAGGACATCCAGCAGCGGAACGATGTTGATCTCGGACTTCAGTTCGCGACGTCCGCGTCCACGTGCTCTGGCCATGGCTTACCCCTTATTGCTTTCGCTGGTGGTAAAGGCCTGACGGTGCAGAATAGCGGTGAACTCTTCCATAAAGTTGTCGTAATTCAGTTCAAGCTTGTTCACGCGCTGGTTCAGGCGGTTATACGCCATGACCGCCGGGATTGCGGCGAACAGACCAATCGCGGTGGCGATCAGCGCTTCGGCGATACCTGGCGCCACCATCTGCAGGGTGGCCTGCTTCACCGCGCCAAGGGCGATAAAGGCGTGCATAATCCCCCAGACGGTACCGAACAGACCGATATACGGGCTGATCGAGCCTACGGTGCCGAGGAACGGAATATGGGTCTCCAGCGTTTCCAGTTCGCGGTTCATCGAAATACGCATCGCGCGCGATGCCCCTTCGACAATCGCTTCCGGCGCATGGCTGTTAGCCCGATGCAGGCGTGCAAACTCTTTGAAACCGCTGTAGAAGATTTGTTCCGAACCGGTCAGGTTATCGCGACGCCCCTGGCTCTCCTGGTACAGACGAGAGAGCTCGATCCCGGACCAGAATTTGTCCTCGAACGCTTCAGCTTCACGCGCGGCCGAGTTAAGGATACGCGTTCTCTGAATAATGATAGCCCAGGAAGCGATAGAAAAACCAATCAAAATCAACATGATAAGTTTTACCAGAAGGCTCGCCTTCAGGAACAAATCAAGGATATTCATGTCAGTCACTGCTTAAACTCCGCGACAATAGACTTGGGAAGCGCACGTGGCTTCATTAAGAGTGGATCAACGCACACAATGAGAACCTCAGCTTCGTTTAACACTGTATTCTCGGCGTTGACGATTCGCTGCGTGAAAACCAAAGAGGTGCCGCGCATCGAGGTAATTTCCGTCTGGACTTCGAGCATGTCGTCGAGTCTGGCGGGGGCAAAATACTCCAGCGTCATTTTGCGAACCACGAAGGCAACGCGTTCAGCCAACAGCACCTGTTGACTAAAGTGATGGTGGCGCAGCATCTCTGTGCGTGCTCTTTCATAAAAAGCGACGTAACTGGCGTGGTAAACCACACCACCGGCATCGGTATCTTCGTAGTAGACCCGAACCGGCCATCGAAACAGCGTTGTATTCACTTTACATCCCGGTAATGCAAAAAAAGGTTAGAGCTTTCAAACTTCGCTACTATACGCGCGGGAAAGGTGCTTTGGAATGGGGGAAAGTAAACGGGGCGTAAATTTTTATGGGCTTATGCAAGCCCATAGCATTAACAGAGATCTCTTATTCAAAAGAAGAAAAAGAAGAGACCTAAAGCGAGCACGATATCAGCGATAAGCGGACAAAAAATCCCCTGCCAGTGAACGGCACGCGGGCGAAAGCCCACGCCGTGAATAACGCCGCTGCAAACCGCCCACATCAGCAAGAAACCATGCCAGATTTCCAGCTCGCTGGTCTTCGCCGCAAAGCGCGACGGATCCCAGAAAATGCAGCCAGCCAGCAGCAGCGCCATCAATAAGGAAAGCGCCCGGAGCGGGCGCTTGTCCATTATCGCGTACAGAGTAGCGATAAATTTCATCAGATTTCTTCTTTCTTCCCGGCTTTGGTGGCTTCCACGTGCTCAAGCGCCAGCGCGGTAATGACCCCAAAAGCACAGGCAAGAAGCGTTCCCAAAATCCATGCGAAGTACCACATATATAGCTCCTTACCTTAGTACAGCGAGTGGGTATTCTTTTCGATGTCTTCGCGCGTTATGCGGCCAAACATCTTCCAGTAACACCAGCTGGTGTAGGCCAGAATGATCGGCACGAAAACAATCGCCACGTAGGTCATCAGGTTCAGCGTCCGCTGACTGGAGGTCGCGTCCCACATTGTCAGGCTGGCGTTCAGCATGGTGCTGGACGGCATGATGAACGGGAACATCGCGATACCGGCAGTCAGAATGATGCAGGCCAGGGTCAGCGAGGAGAACAGGAATGCCCAGGCACCTTTATCCGCTTTGGTCGAAACGACGGTCAGCAGCGGCAACACCACGCCCAGGGCAGGCACCGCCCACAGCGCTGGCATATTGTTAAAGTTCACCATCCACGCGCCAGCTTCCCGCACCACTTCCTTGGTCAGCGGGTTAGACGGGCCGGTATGGTCAATCACCGATTTCACCACATAGCCGTCGATGCCGTAGTAGACCCACACGCCCGCCAGCGCGAAGCAGACCAGCGTCACCAGCGCCGCCACCATGGAAACGGTGCGAGTACGCAGGTGCAGTTCGCCTACGGTACGCATCTGCAGATAGGTGGCGCCCTGAGTCAGGATCATCGCCACGCTGACGATACCGGCCAGCAGACCAAACGGGTTCAGCAACTGGAAGAAGTTACCGGTATAGAACAGACGCAGGTATTCATCGACGTGGAACGGCACGCCCTGCAGCAGGTTGCCAAAGGCCACGCCAATCACCAGCGGCGGCACGAAGCTACCGATGAAGATGCCCCAGTCCCACATGTTGCGCCAGCGGGTGTCCTCGATCTTGGAACGGTAGTCAAAACCGACCGGACGGAAGAACAGCGAGGCCAGCACCAGAATCATCGCCACATAGAAGCCAGAGAACGCCGCGGCGTAAACCATCGGCCAGGCAGCGAACAGCGCGCCGCCGGCGGTGATCAGCCACACCTGGTTACCGTCCCAGTGCGGGGCGATGGCGTTGATCATAATCCGACGCTCGGTGTCGTTGCGGCCGAGGAAGCGGGTGAGCATGCCCACCCCCATGTCGAACCCGTCGGCGACGGCAAAACCAATCAGCAGAATGCCAATCAGCAGCCACCAGATAAAACGCAATACTTCATAATCGATCATTTGACGACTCCTGTCTTAGCGTGCCGACTGAATAGCCGCAGAGGACTGTTCAAAGTGATAGCGGCCGGTTTTCAGGCTGCTAGGTCCTTTGCGGGCAAACTTGAACATCAGGAACAGTTCAGCCACCAGGAACAGCGTGTACAGACCACAGATCAGCAACATTGAGAAGATCAGGTCGCCCGCGGTCAATGATGAGTTAGCCACCGCCGTCGGCAGGACCTCACCAATCGCCCACGGCTGACGGCCGTATTCGGCAACAAACCAGCCCGACTCCACGGCAATCCACGGCAGCGGCAGGCCGTAGAATGCGGCGCGCAGCAGCCATTTTTTCTCGCCGATGCGGTTACGGATCACGCTCCAGAAGGAGGCGCCTATAATCAGCAGCATCAGGATGCCGCACGCCACCATGATACGGAAGGCGAAGTACAGCGGTGCGACGCTTGGAATGGAATCTTTGGTCGCTTTGGCGATCTGCTCTTCCGTGGCGTCAGCGACGTTCGGGGTATAGCGCTTCAACAGCAGGCCATAACCGAGGTCCTTCTTCACGTTATTGAACTGGTCGCGCACGGCCTGATCGGTTGAACCGGCGCGCAGCTGTTCCAGCAGCGCGTAGGCTTTCATGCCGTTACGGATACGCTCTTCGTGCTGAACCATCAGATCCTTGAGGCCGATAACCGGCTTGTCCACCGAGCGGGTAGCAATGATGCCCAGCGCGTAGGGGATCTGGATCGCAAAGTGGTTGGTCTGCGCATTCTGATCGGGAATACCAAACAGGGTGAAGGCCGCCGGCGCAGGCTGGGTTTCCCACTCTGCTTCGATAGCCGCCAGTTTGGTTTTCTGCACGTCACCCATTTCGTAACCGGATTCGTCACCCAGCACAATAACGGAGAGGATCGCCGCCATACCGAAGCTGGCTGCGATGGCAAAGGAGCGCTTGGCAAAGGCGAAGTCGCGACCTTTCAGCATGTACCAGGAGCTAATCGCCAGGATGAACATCGCGCCGGTGACATAGCCCGACGCCACAGTGTGAACGAATTTCACCTGGGCGACCGGGTTGAGCACCAGTTCAGAGAAGCTGACCATCTCCATACGCATGGTTTCGAAGTTGAAGTCCGATGCGATAGGGTTCTGCATCCAGCCGTTGGCGACAAGGATCCACAGCGCGGAGAGGTTGGAACCCAGCGCAACCAGCCAGGTGACGGCCATGTGCTGAACTTTGCCCAGACGATCCCAACCGAAGAAGAACAGACCTACAAAGGTGGATTCGAGGAAGAAGGCCATCAGACCTTCAATGGCCAGCGGCGCACCAAAGATATCGCCCACGTAGTGTGAGTAATACGACCAGTTAGTCCCGAACTGGAACTCCATGGTCAGACCGGTCGCCACACCCAGCGCGAAGTTGATACCAAACAACTTGCCCCAGAATTTGGTCATATCTTTATAAATCTGTTTGCCGGAAAGGACGTAGACCGTTTCCATGATGGCCAGCAGGAACGCCATACCGAGCGTTAGCGGCACAAACAGGAAGTGGTACATCGCGGTCAAGGCAAACTGTAAGCGCGACAGTTCGACTATATCTAACATCATGACTCCTTGCTCATCGCATGAAGACTCCGAAAATGAACCGAGAAGCTCTGGCTCATACGCATGCCCCAATACAAATTTATTTGTCGCCCGTCCACAGCAGGTTTCAATCGAAGGTAAAACCATGCCAGGGTAAGGTTACAAATACGTTAACGAAAAACCCAATTGATTCCCCAATATATTACGCCGCAATAACCTTACAATAAATATGTTTTTATTGTTCCAGTTTTACATTTTTCGACGGTGATCAATATATAGTGAAGATGGCTGAATTCAGCCAATTTGACTTGAGACAATTTAACGTTTTTTGAGGGATTTTTCCAAGGATTAAGTATTGATATAAATCAATTTTTACTCTATGTGTTAATTATGTAGCCCAATAAAGAATATTGGTGAACTTAATGTTAATTAAGTGTTTAAACTATGGCTTTTCCAGTTACTAAAAAGAGAGATATGAGAATCATAGGTAATATTATTTAACGTCGTGGAAAAAAAACAAAAAAAAGGAACCGTTCCGAATAATGTTAGACCGCTCACAGTATTTTATCTTCTTCCTTATCCCCTGCCCCACGCTTTTTCGCTGCCGCTTTTGTTTCCCAACGGTACAGCCGGGATATATTTTTTAGCCAGTACAGCGCATCGAAAATACTTATTAAATAATAAATTAAATCAATATGATAGATAGGGCTTTTCGCAGAAAATCAATTCGTTGTTGGCGCTGCGGTTCTGACGAGACGGGATAACGGTCACAAAAAAGGCCACCTGACGGTGGCCAACCATGTCGAAATCGGACAGATTTCTGCTTGCGGACAAGCAGAGAGGGTTTACTTGATAATAGCTTTCAGCGCTTCGCCGATGTCGGCCAGGCTGCGAACAGTTTTCACACCCGCCGCTTCCAGCGCTGCGAATTTCTCATCCGCTGTACCTTTACCGCCGGCGATGATAGCGCCCGCGTGGCCCATACGCTTGCCTTTCGGCGCGGTAACGCCCGCGATGTAGCCGACAACCGGCTTAGTGACATGATCTTTAATATAAGCAGCCGCTTCTTCTTCCGCGCTGCCGCCGATCTCACCGATCATGACGATCGCTTCGGTCTGCGGATCTTCCTCGAACATCTTCAGGATATCGATGAAGTTGGAGCCCGGGATCGGGTCGCCGCCGATACCGACGCAGGTAGACTGGCCGAAGCCGTAGTCGGTGGTCTGCTTAACCGCTTCATAGGTCAGGGTGCCGGAACGGGAAACGATGCCCACTTTACCCGGCTTGTGAATGTGACCCGGCATGATGCCGATTTTGCACTCGCCCGGAGTGATAACGCCCGGGCAGTTCGGGCCGATCATACGCACGCCCGCTTCGTCCAGCTTCACCTTCACGGTCAGCATATCCAGCGTTGGGATACCTTCGGTGATGGTGATGATAAGCTTAATGCCCGCGTCGATCGCTTCCAGGATGGAATCTTTGCAGAACGGCGCCGGAACGTAGATCACGGTCGCGGTCGCGCCGGTCGCTTCAACGGCTTCGCGCACGGTGTTGAACACCGGCAGGCCCAGGTGAGTGGTGCCGCCTTTGCCTGGCGTCACGCCGCCAACCATTTGCGTACCGTAAGCGATCGCTTGTTCAGAGTGGAAGGTCCCCTGGCTACCGGTGAAGCCCTGGCAGATAACCTTGGTATCTTTATTGATTAAAACTGACATTATTTCCCCTCCACTGCGGCAACAACCTGCTGTGCTGCGTCCGTCAGACTTTTCGCTGCAATAATATTCAGGCCGCTGTCAGCCAGTTTTTTCGCGCCCAGTTCGGCGTTGTTACCTTCCAGACGTACAACAACCGGAACGTTAACCCCTACTTCCGCTACCGCGCCGATGATGCCGTCAGCGATCAGGTCGCAACGCACGATGCCGCCGAAGATGTTAACCAGCACCGCTTTAACGTTGTCGTCAGAGAGGATGATTTTGAACGCTTCGGTCACGCGCTCTTTGGTCGCGCCGCCGCCTACGTCGAGGAAGTTAGCCGGTTCGCCGCCGTGCAGCTTAACGATGTCCATGGTACCCATCGCCAGGCCTGCGCCGTTAACCATGCAGCCGATGTTGCCGTCCAGCGCGACGTAGTTCAGTTCCCACTGCGCCGCCTGCGCTTCACGTGGGTCTTCCTGAGACTGATCGCGCATTTCGCGCAGATCCGGCTGGCGGAACAGCGCGTTGCCGTCAGCGCCCAGTTTGCCGTCGAGGCAGATCAGGTCGCCCTGCTTGGTGATCACCAGCGGGTTGATCTCGATCAGCGCCAGGTCGCGCTCAAGGAAAATGGTCGCCAGACCCATGAAAATCTTGGTGAACTGCTGAACCTGTTTACCTTCCAGACCCAGTTTGAACGCCAGTTCACGACCCTGGTAAGGCATCGGGCCCGCCAGCGGATCGATGGCGATCTTGTGGATCAGGTGCGGGGTCTCTTCCGCCACTTTCTCGATTTCCACGCCGCCTTCGGTAGACGCCATGAACACCACGCGACGGGAGCTACGGTCAACAACCGCGCCCAGGTACAGCTCTTTGTCAATATCGGTCGCCGCTTCAACCAGGATCTGGTTAACCGGCTGGCCGTTCGCATCTGTTTGATAGGTCACCAGACGTTTGCCCAGCCAGTGCTCGGCAAATGCGCGGATCTCTTCTTTGCTCTTAACTACTTTCACACCGCCCGCTTTGCCGCGGCCACCAGCGTGAACCTGACATTTCACTACCCACGGACCCGCGCCGATTTTTGAAGCGGCTTCTTCTGCTTCACGCGGAGTAGTACAGGCATAACCCACCGGCGCCGGTAAGCCATAGCGGGCAAAAAGTTGTTTTGCCTGATATTCATGTAAGTTCATGTGTTCAGTCCATCCTTCAGGGTGTAATTATCTTTAAACCTGTAGGCCTGATAACGGCGCTAACGCGTGTTATCCGGCCTACGGTAGGTAATACGCTTGCTGACTACACGTCCAGCAGCAGACGGGTCGGATCTTCCAGCAGCTCTTTAATCGCCACCAGGAAGCCTACCGATTCACGTCCGTCGATCAGACGGTGGTCATAGGAGAGCGCCAGGTACATCATCGGCAGGATCTCTACCTTGCCATTGACCGCCATCGGACGGTCTTTAATGGCATGCATACCCAGAATAGCGCTCTGCGGTGGGTTGATGATCGGCGTGGACATCAGGGAGCCGAAGACGCCGCCGTTGGTAATAGTGAAGTTACCGCCGGTCAGGTCGTCTACGGTCAGCTTGCCGTCGCGGCCTTTCACTGCCAGCTCTTTGATATTCTTTTCGATATCCGCCATGCCCAGCAGGTCGACGTCACGCAGCACCGGGGTGACCAGACCGCGCGGAGTGGATACGGCCATGCTGACGTCGAAGTAGTTGTGGTACACCACGTCGTCGCCATCGATGGAAGCGTTCACTTCCGGATAGCGTTTCAGCGCTTCCACTACCGCTTTCACGTAGAAGGACATAAAGCCCAGGCGGATGCCATGACGTTTTTCGAACGCCTCACCGTACTGCTTACGCAGATCCATGATGGGCTTCATGTTGACTTCGTTAAAGGTCGTCAGCATGGCGGTAGAGTTTTTCGCTTCCAGCAGACGTTCGGCTACGCGTTTACGCAGACGGGTCATCGGGACGCGTTTTTCCGAACGGTGGCCCAGCTGCGGCGCCGGCGCGGCTGCCGGGGCGGCGGCTGGCGCTTTGGCTTCTGCCGGCGCCGGGGCTTTCGCCAGATGTTTCTCAACGTCTTCGCGGGTCAGACGACCGCCGACGCCAGTGCCTTTGATGGCCGCTGGGTCAAGGTTGTGTTCAGCCAGCAGACGACGGATCGCCGGGCTCAGCGCGTCGTTGTTCTGCTCTTCCAGAGAGGCCTGCTGACGCTGCGCCGGAGTGGACGCTTTCGCATCGGCTTTCTCGCTGCTTTCTTTACCTGCGCTGTTGCCTTCGCGCAGGCGGCCAAGGATCTGGCGAGACAGGACGGTGGCGCCCTCGTCTTCCAGCACTGCATCCAGAATGCCGTCCGCTGATGCCGGTACTTCCAGTACCACTTTGTCAGTTTCGATTTCGACCAGAACTTCGTCACGGACGACCGCGTCGCCCGGTTTTTTGTGCCAGGTGGCGACGGTTGCGTCAGCTACGGACTCAGGCAGGTCGGGAACCAGAATATCTACGCTACTCATTGTGTATCCTTTAATTAATCGACGTTCAGCGCGTCATTGACCAGATCTTGTTGCTGTTTCTGGTGAACGGACATATACCCTACCGCCGGAGAGGCGGAGGCCGGGCGGCCTGCATAACGCAGAGAGGCCCCAAACGGAATCACTTCACGGAAGTGATGCTGGCTGCAGTACCATGCGCCCTGGTTGAGCGGCTCTTCCTGGCACCAGACAAAATCATGCACGTGCGCATACGCTTTCAGCGCTTCCTGCACCGCCTGATGCGGGAACGGATAGAGCTGCTCGATACGAACGATAGCGACATCTTTTTGCTCGTTTTTGCGGCGCTGTTCCAGCAGGTCGTAGTAAACCTTACCAGAGCACAGCACAACGCGCTTCACAGCCTGCGGATCAAGTTGATCGATTTCACCAATAGCCGGCAGGAAAGTGCCGTTCGCCAGCTCATCCATGCTGGAGACCGCCAGCGGATGACGCAGCAGCGACTTCGGCGACATCACCACCAGCGGACGACGCATACCGCGCAGCGCCTGGCGACGCAGCATGTGATAAACCTGTGCCGGCGTGGACGGCACGCAGACCTGCATGTTTTGTTCAGCGCACAGCTGCAGATAACGCTCCAGACGCGCGGAGGAGTGCTCCGGGCCCTGGCCTTCGTAACCGTGCGGCAGGAGCATCACCAGGCCGCACATCCTTCCCCATTTCTGCTCACCGGAGGAGATGAACTGGTCGATCACCACCTGCGCGCCGTTGGCGAAGTCGCCAAACTGCGCTTCCCAGATGGTCAGAGTGCGCGGCTCGGCGGTGGCGTAGCCATATTCGAACGCCAGCACCGCTTCTTCAGACAGTACCGAGTCCCAAACGCGGAACTGGCCCTGGCCGTTATGGACATGCTGCAGCGGCGTGTAGGTTGAACCATTGGTCTGGTTATGGATCACCGCATGACGGTGGAAGAAGGTGCCGCGGCCGGAGTCTTCGCCGGACAGACGAACCGGAATACCTTCGTCAACCAGCGTGGCGTAGGCCAGGTTTTCGGCGCCGCCCCAGTCAAACAGCTTCTCGCCTGCCGCCATCGCCTGGCGGTCGGCGTAAATTTTCGCCACGCGGGACTGCATTTCGATACCTTCCGGTACCGTGCTGATGCGTTTGGCCAACTCCTGCAGACGTTTCGGCTCAACTTTATCCGGATAGCTCTCGTCCCACTCGTGGTTGAGGTACGGCGACCAGGTAAAGGAATGCATATTCATCGGACGCCATTCCTGCACCACGCATTCGCCGGCATCCAGCGCATCGCGATAGAGGTTAACCTGCTCGGTCGCATCTTCCAGAGTCGCCACCTTCTCCTGCTCCAGCTTGTCAGCATAGATTTTGCGCGGAGTCGGATGCTTTTTGATCTTCTGATACATCAGCGGCTGGGTTGCGCTCGGCTCATCGGCTTCGTTGTGGCCGTGACGGCGGTAGCACACCAGATCAATGAAGACATCGCGTTTAAAGGTATTGCGGAAATCAAGCGCCAGACGGGTGACGAAGGCGACCGCTTCCGGATCGTCCGCATTGACGTGGAAAATCGGCGCCTGCACCATTTTACCGATGTCGGTGCAGTACGGCGTCGAGCGCGCATCCAGCGGGTTAGAGGTCGTGAAGCCCACTTGGTTGTTGATAACGATGCGCACGGTACCGCCCACTTCGTAACCGCGGGCTTTGGACATGTTCAGAGTTTCCTGAACCACGCCCTGGCCGGTGACGGCGGCGTCGCCGTGGATGGTAATAGGCAGAACTTTGTTGCTGCTTGGCTCGTCCAGACGATCCAGACGGGCGCGTACGGAACCGATAACCACCGGGCTGACGATCTCGAGGTGCGACGGGTTAAACGCCAGCGCCAGGTGCACCAGACCGCCTTCGGTTTCCATATCGGAAGAGAAGCCCATGTGGTACTTCACGTCGCCGGTGCCGAGGTGTTCTTTATGTTTGCCCGCGAACTCGTCGAACAGGTCCTGCGGTTTTTTACCCAGCACGTTGACCAGCACGTTCAGACGGCCGCGGTGCGCCATGCCCAGCACCACTTCGCGGGTGCCGCTTTTGCCTGCATGGCGGATCATCTCTTTGAGCATCGGGATCAGGGCGTCGCCACCCTCCAGCGAGAAGCGCTTCGCCCCCGGGAATTTGGCGCCGAGGTAGCGCTCCAGACCTTCCGCGGCGGTCAGTTCGCTGAGGAAGCGTTTTTTCTCTTCCGGGGTAAAGCTCGCTTTGCCAGCTACCGATTCAATGCGCTGCTGGATCCAGCGTTTTTCTTCGGTAGAGGTGATATGCATGTATTCCGCGCCGATGGAGCCGCAGTAGGTTTGCTTGAGGGCGACAATCAGCTCGCCCAGCTTCATCGTGTCTTTACCGATGGCAAATGAACCTACGTTATAGCTTTCCTGGAAATCGGCCTCGGTCAGATCGTGGTAGGCCGGATCGAGATCCGCCACTCTCTCTTGCTTCCACAGCCCCAGCGGATCGAGATTCGCATGCTGGTGGCCACGGAAACGGTATGCGTTGATGAGCTGCAGGACTTTAACCTGCTTCACATTAGTGTCTGGGTCGGAAATCGAAGAAGTGTAACGTGAGGCATCCTTCGCCAGTCGACGGAAATAATCACGCGTTTTGGAATGAAATTGATCCGGTTTAACTCCGGTGCCAGGTAACTGCTGGAACATTGAACGCCAGTTGGCGTCAACAGAGTCAGGATCGGTTAAGAAGTCTTCATAGAGCTGTTCTATCCAGCTCTGGTTCGAACCAGAGAGGTAAGAAGAGTCCAGCCAGGCTTTCATTGCGCCGTTCTGCATCGTGATCCCTTAAGCATTCATATGCTTATTTCGCCGTAGAAACTACCACGCACACCGAGTGCACGTGCCGGGGTTCACTTGTTGCGGACGAGTTGTGGTTTCTATCCGCTAAGGAACCTTTAAAAACTGCCATTAATCTTCAGCGTTCAGGCTGCGGTTGCGTTGGCTGCCTTCGCTTACCCCGGTCACATAGTTCACTATGCTCCCGGGGATGCGCTCAGTTGCCGCCTTACCTCGCACTGAACGCCTCGATTACTGGTACATCTTGTGGCGGTTTTTAAAGATTTCCTGCTATATCCCCCGGCGGCGCTAACGCTTGCCGGGGCTACTGCTTTGGTAGCCCGGATAAGCGCTAGCGCCATCCGGGACAGACCGTGTTGCTTACGCGCTGCGCTGCAGCAGCATCGACTTAATATGGCCGATGGCGCGCGTCGGGTTCAGCCCCTTCGGACACACACTGACGCAGTTCATAATGCTGTGACAGCGGAATACGCTGAAAGCATCGCTCAGGCCGTCCAGGCGCTCGCTGGTTTCGGTATCGCGACTGTCGATCAGGAAGCGATACGCGGCCAGCAGGCCAGCCGGGCCGATGAACTTGTCCGGGTTCCACCAGAACGACGGGCACGAGGTCGAACAGCAGGCGCACAGAATACACTCGTACAGCCCGTCGAGTTTCTCACGCTGCTCAGGCATCTGCAGATGCTCGCGAGCCGGAGGATTTTGCCCATTATTCAACAAGTAAGGCTTAATCTTCTCATATTGTGCATAGAATTGCCCCATGTCCACCACCAAATCACGGATAACCGGTAATCCTGGCAGCGGACGGATAACAATCTTCTTGCCCGGCTGATTCAGCGCGGAGATTGGCGTGATGCACGCCAAACCGTTTTTCCCGTTCATGTTCAGACCATCGGACCCGCAGACCCCTTCACGGCAGGAGCGGCGGAACGACAGCGACGGATCTTTTTCTTTCAGCTGGATCAGCGCATCCAGCAGCATCATGTCGCGACCTTCTTCCGCTTCAAGGGTGTAATCCTGCATGTGCGGAGCGTCGTCAACATCCGGGTTATAGCGATAAATTGAAAACTCGAGTTTCATTTTCCTGTCTCCGCATTAGTAAGTACGAATCTTCGGCGGGAATGCCGGACGCAGTTTCGGTTCCATATTGACGCTACGACGCGTCATGGATTCCGACTCTGGCAGGTACAGGGAATGGCACAGCCAGTTTTCATCATCACGATCCGGGAAGTCGAAGCGGCTGTGGGCGCCACGGCTCTCGGTACGGAAGTTAGCGGATACGGCGGTCGCGTAGGCGGTTTCCATCAGGTTATCCAGCTCCAGGCACTCAACGCGCTGGGTGTTGAACTCGCTGGAGGTATCGTCGATACGGGCGTTTTTCAGGCGCTCGCGGATCACTTTCAGTTGCTCCAGACCTTTGTGCATCGCATCGCCTTCGCGGAACACCGAGAAGTTATGCTGCATACATTCCTGCAGCGCTTTACGAATCGCCACCGGATCTTCACCAGAGCGGGTGTTGTTCCAGCGGTTGAGGCGATCCAGCGAGCCTTCGATATCGGATTCGCTGGCGTCGCGCAGCGTGCCCTGCTCGGCAATGGATTCCTGCAGATGCAGGCCCGCCGCGCGGCCGAAGACCACCAGGTCGAGCAGCGAGTTGCCGCCCAGACGGTTGGCGCCGTGGACCGATACGCAGGCGATTTCGCCTACCGCGAACAGGCCCGGGATCACCACGTCTTCGCCCTTCTCATTCACGGTCAACGCCTGGCCGGTGACTTTGGTCGGGATACCGCCCATCATGTAGTGACAGGTTGGGATAACCGGGATCGGCTCTTTCACCGGATCGACGTGGGCAAAGGTACGGGAAAGTTCAAGGATACCCGGCAGACGAGATTCCAGAACCTCTTTACCGAGGTGATCCAGTTTCAGTTTCGCGTGCGGGCCCCACGGACCGTCGCAACCGCGGCCTTCGCGGATTTCGATCATGATGGAACGCGCCACCACGTCACGGCCCGCCAGGTCTTTAGCGTTCGGGGCATAACGCTCCATAAAGCGTTCGCCGTGTTTGTTCAGCAGGTAACCGCCTTCGCCGCGGCAACCTTCGGTAACCAGAACCCCAGCCCCGGCGATACCGGTCGGGTGGAACTGCCACATTTCCATATCCTGCACCGGCACGCCGGCGCGGATGGCCATCCCGACGCCGTCACCCGTATTGATGTGGGCGTTGGTGGTGGACTGATAGATACGGCCTGCGCCGCCGGTCGCCAGCACGGTGGCGCGGGCTTTAAAGTAGACCACTTCGCCGGTCTCGATGCACAGGGCGGTACAACCGACTACCGCGCCGTCCTGGTTTTTCACCAGATCGAGGGCGTACCATTCGGAGAAGATAGTGGTGTGGTTTTTCAGGTTCTGCTGATACAGAGTGTGCAGCAGGGCGTGACCGGTACGGTCAGCCGCCGCCGCGGTACGCGCCGCCTGTTCGCCGCCGAAGTTCTTCGACTGGCCGCCAAACGGGCGCTGATAAATACGGCCATCGTCAAGACGAGAGAACGGCAGTCCCATGTGCTCCAGCTCAAGAATCGCTTCCGGGCCGGTCTTACACATGTATTCGATGGCGTCCTGGTCGCCGATATAGTCCGACCCTTTTACGGTGTCGTACATATGCCATTCCCAGTTATCTTCATGGGAGTTACCGAGCGCGACGGTGATGCCACCCTGCGCGGATACGGTATGGGAACGGGTAGGGAACACTTTGGAGAGCAGTGCACAAGTCTGTCCGCTCTGGGAAATTTGCAGCGCCGCGCGCATACCTGCGCCGCCGGCACCGATGACAACAGCATCAAACTCTCTGACTGGCAATTTCATTACACACCCCACACCACAACAAATCCATAAAGAACGTAAGCCACCAGCGCCACAACGATAGCCAGTTGCAGAACCAGGCGCAGAGCCAGTGGTTTAACGTAGTCTGTTAACACCTGCCACATCCCGATCCAGGCATGGATGAGAATGGAAACGAGAGCCAGCAGAGTGAAGACTTTAGTGAAGCCGGAGGCAAAGAATCCGGTCCACACTTCCCATGAGATTTCACCGGTGGTGGCGAAGAAGCCAACCATGTAGATGATGTAGAGGGTCAGAACGATGGCGGTAGCACGGACCAGGATAAAGTCATGTACGCCGTTGCGTCCCAGTGCTGAGGCGTTGCTTACCATACGAGGACTCCTGCGAGAAGTGAAAGCACGACAGTAATAACAAAAGAAATTTTGGCGGAACGTTTCCCTGCTTCGAGGGTTTCGTCAAGGTAGCCAAAGTCCATCATCAGATGGCGAATACCGACAACGACGTGATAGGCCAGCGCGGTGAGAATGCCCCACATGATGAACTTCACAAAGAAGCTATCCATGATGGAGGCCGCCGTCAGAAAACCTTCTGGGGAGGAAAGGCTGGTGCCCAGCAGCCAAAGCAGAATTCCGACCGCCACGAAGGTGATGACACCGGAAACGCGATGGAGAATGGACGCTATCGCCGTGATTGGGAACCGTATCGTTTGTAGATCCAGATTGACAGGTCTTTGTTTTTTCACATTTCTTACCATGAATAACGCCCACATGCTGTTCTTATTGTTTCCTTCCTCCGGTCTGCTTGCGGGTCAGACAGCGTCCTTTCTATAACCAGAAGTCATGTTAAAACGTCTTTTCAGGCATTAAAACATCACTAAACAACGCTGGGTGGCTCGGGATTGCAGGGTGTTCCGGAGACCTGGCCGCAGTATAGGCCGTTCACAAAATCATTACAATTAACCTACATATAGTTTGTTGGGTTTTCTCCGGAACAGTGATCAAGGTCACGATACCAACATTTTTTTAATTTTTAATCACCTGATTTGACAAATATTAAACATTCTTGTTACAACCATTACCAGTTAAATGCAATAATGCTCAAAAGTTATGGGGTCACTCTTTCACCTGAGAATAAGTTATGTAACAGTGTGTCAGTATTGACCGATGTAATCAGGACAGTTATTAGTGGTATATAGGTTTTAATATTCGGACTGCTAAAACGCTGATTTGCTGTTGTTTCACCGCAGCCCTGAAGGACGTGCCATCAAGCGCCGTTGCTCTGTACCCTGCCCTTTTCGCTGACGCAGAGCTGTGTGCAACATAACAAACTGGTAACGTATGCAGGCGCGGGCCGAAAGCAAATCCACCACCCGGCAGTCTTAAGCAATAAAGGCGCTAAGGAGACCATAAATGTCTGATGCTAAAGCAAAAATCACCCTGGGTGGTGACACTGCTATTGAACTGGATGTGCTAAAAGGCACGCTCGGTCAGGATGTTATTGATATTCGTAGTCTTGGTTCAAAAGGCGTATTTACCTTTGACCCAGGTTTCACATCAACGGCTTCTTGTGAATCTAAAATTACGTTTATCGATGGTGACGAGGGGATCCTGCTGCACCGCGGCTTCCCGATCGACCAGTTAGCGACCGAATCTAATTATCTTGAAGTCTGTTATATCCTGCTGTACGGCGAAAAGCCGACCCAGGCCGAATATGACGAATTCAAAACTACCGTCACCCGCCACACCATGATTCATGAGCAGATCACCCGTCTGTTCCACGCGTTCCGTCGCGATTCCCACCCGATGGCGGTGATGTGCGGGATCACCGGCGCGCTGGCGGCGTTCTATCATGATTCCCTCGACGTGAATAACCCGCGTCACCGCGAGATTGCCGCCTACCGTCTGCTGTCCAAAATGCCAACCATGGCAGCCATGTGTTACAAGTATTCTATCGGCCAGCCGTTTGTTTATCCGCGCAACGACCTCTCCTACGCCGGCAACTTCCTGCGCATGATGTTTGCGACACCGTGCGAAGAGTATGAAGTCAATCCGGTGCTGGAGCGCGCGATGGATCGTATTCTGATCCTGCACGCCGATCACGAGCAGAACGCGTCGACCTCCACGGTACGTACCGCAGGCTCCTCCGGCGCTAACCCGTTCGCCTGTATCGCTGCGGGCATCGCCTCCCTGTGGGGACCGGCACACGGTGGCGCCAACGAAGCGGCGCTGAAAATGCTGGAAGAGATCAGCTCCGTTGAGCACATTCCGGAATTTGTTCGTCGTGCGAAAGACAAGAATGACTCTTTCCGCCTGATGGGCTTCGGCCATCGTGTTTACAAAAACTACGATCCGCGCGCCACCGTGATGCGTGAAACCTGCCATGAAGTGCTGAAAGAGCTGGGCACCAAAGACGACCTGCTGCAGGTGGCCATGGAGCTGGAGCATATCGCGCTGAACGACCCGTACTTCATCGAGAAGAAACTGTATCCGAACGTCGACTTCTACTCCGGTATCATCCTGAAAGCGATGGGTATTCCGTCCTCCATGTTTACCGTTATCTTCGCCATGGCGCGTACCGTGGGCTGGATTGCGCACTGGAACGAAATGCACAGCGATGGCATGAAGATCGCCCGTCCGCGTCAGCTGTATACCGGCTACGCCAAACGCGATTTCCAGTCCGACATTAAGCGTTAATCTCACTGTCCGGATCATAAAAAACGCGCCTGCTGGCGCGTTTTTTATGCCTGATAACGCGCTTCATGCTGAAATCGCCCGCCAGCCGGCTTAATGCTGGCATCCTGGACACCAGTAAAATGGCCGCGAGGAGAGCGTCGTCTTCTCAATGATTCCCCCACAGCGTTCGCACCTTTCCCCATCGCGATGGAAGACCTTAAAGCGAAACAGCGCGCCATGATGCTTGTTGTCATCCACCAGACCGCGAGTACGATAGGACAGCCGCGGGATATCGAGCAGCGCGTGCGCCAGCGCATCCAGCTGACTGTCGCTCAGTTCAGCGGCTTTACGCTTACCGCTTAATCCCACCTGCCAGAGAATTTCCACCCGCAGATAGTTTCCGAGCCCGGCAAGAAAAGCCTGATCCAGAAGCAGGCCGGAAAACTGACGATTGCGGAATTTGGCCGACAGCAGCCGCGCTTTCACCTGCTCCGCGGTTAACGTCATGTCCAGCACGTCCGGTCCGACGCGCAGCAAGAACGGATGGTTGGCAACCTGCTCCGCCGTGAGGATATCAATGTCCGACGCGCTGTAGAGCAAAATCGCCTTGCTGGCGGTCTGCAGCCTGACACGCAGTACGCGGTTCGATTGCGGCTCAACGCCGGCATCCACCACCCGCCAGACGCCGTACAGCTGGTTATGGCTATACAGGGTCAATCCGCCGGAGAAGTGGGTTAACAGGGCCTTGCCGCGGGTGGCGATATGGGTCACCCGCTGACCAATTAGCTGAGTTTGATAGGGTTGCAACTGAGGAAAGGCGAACCAAACGTTGGTTAAGGGTTCGCCTTTTATTGCCGCCTCCAGTTTATCCGCCGCACGGCGGATCTCCGGACCTTCCGGCATACTGTCATCCTTCTGTTAATGGGTGGCGCCGCCGCCAATTTTGACATCGTCATTCTGTTCAAGGGCGACGGCAATCGCCGTTTCCAGCGCCGCGCGTACCGTCGCGACCGACATACTCGCCTGCCCCGGGTGGGC
Source organism: Klebsiella sp. P1927 (assembly GCF_018204675.1). NCBI lineage: Bacteria > Pseudomonadati > Pseudomonadota > Gammaproteobacteria > Enterobacterales > Enterobacteriaceae > Klebsiella > Klebsiella sp. P1927. The sequence continues at coordinate 3,545,842 of NZ_CP073377.1, forward strand.
CGCCGCCTGTTCAGGCAGATAAGGAATATGGATAAAACCTCCCTTCTGCCCGCTTTTTCCCTGCAACTGATGCAGCAAACCATACATCACGTGATTGCAGACGAAGGTGCCCGCGGTTTGCGACACCGAGGCCGGGATCCCCTGCTGGCGCAACGCGCTAACGATCGCTTTGATCGGCAGCGTACTGAAGCAGGCCGCAGGGCCATTAGCGACGATCGGCTCATCGATCGGTTGCTGGCCTTTATTGTCGGGGATCCGCGCATCATCGACATTGATCGCTACACGTTCGACGGTAATATCGACACGGCCGCCGGCCTGTCCGACGGCAATCGTCAGCCGCGGTTGATAGGTTTCCAGCGCCGCCTTCAGCACCGTCAGCGCTTCGCCGAATACGCAGGGTAACTGTTTAGCCACCACCTGCTGTCCGCGAATAATCATGCCATCCAGCTGCTTAACCACTTCCCATGAAGGGTTAACCGTTTCGCCGCCGAACGGCTCAAAACCGGTAATCAATACGCCAGCCATCATCCCTCCTTACAGGAACATCAGGAAATAGAGTAAGAATACATTGACGATAAGCAGCAGGATACCGGTCGGTATCTGGGCTTTAATCACCGCATTTTTATCCGGCAGTTCCAGCAGCGCCGCCGGGACAATATTGAAGTTCGCCGCCATCGGCGTCATCAGCGTGCCGCAGTAGCCGGAAAACATACCAATCGCCGCCATTACCGCCGGATTGCCGCCGTGCTGCAGGACTAAAATCGGAATGCCAACTCCGGCGGTCACAATCGGGAAAGCGGCAAAGGCGTTGCCCATCACCATTGTCAGCACCGCCATGCCGATGGCATACACAGCCACGGCGATAAAGCGGTTATCGACCGCCAGATAGTGCTCGGTCAGCCATGAAATGCTGGTTCCGACGCCCGCTGCGGTAAACAGCAGCCCCAGCACCGCGAGGATTTGCGGCAGGATAAAGGCCCAGCCGACGGAATCAAGCAAACGGCGCGCTTCCTGCATTGGCTGCGCCACCGTTTCATGCGTCATACGAATCGCCATCGCCAGGCCAATCAGCGTACCGACAGTCATCGAGAACAGAGTAATCAGCGTCGCGTGGTTGCCCGGCCCGAAGAGCGCCACCTGCCATGAGGGCAGATTGTTAAACAGCAGTACGCCAATGACGGTGACGACCGGAATCGCCAGCGCCGGAAAGAAAAGTTTGTTGCCGAGGCGTTTCGCGCTGGCGGTTTTCTCTTCCTGGCTACGCTGATGGTAGCTGCCGAGGCGCACGCCGCCAAAACCGGCGATCAGCGCCAGGACGACCACCACCCCGCCGACAGCGATATTCACCTTACGCTTATCGCCCACCAGTTGATATGTCCAGTCGCCGAGCAAGAACACCAGCCCGTACAGGCCCCAGAACAGACCGGTTGTCAGACGTCGCGGATTGCTTTTGTCGCGCCAGGACATGATAGCCACGACCAGCAGTACCGCGCCGGCCAGCCAGTATAAATAGGTTTGCTGGAAATTCATGCCGCACCGCCTTTCGCCTGTCCGGCGTTTATCCGGTCCAGCTCGCGCTGGAGATGGCGATCGAGTCGCCACAGGCGCGCGGCGTGGATCAGAAAGGCGCAGATCGCCGTCGGGATCCCCCACAGGGCAATATGCAACGGTTCTGTCTGGATCCCACCCGACTCCAGCATAAAGTTGTGCATGAAGATGATCGCGCCGAAGGCGACAAAAATATCTTCGCCGAAGAACAGCCCGACGTTATCGGTCGCCGCCGACATCGCGCGCAGGCGGTAGCGTACATTGCCCGGCAGCGGGCCAAAGCGCTTTTCCGCCGCCCCCTCCGCCATCGGCGCCAGCAGCGGGCGCACCATTTGCGGATGTCCGCCGAGGCTGGTCAACCCCAGAGCGGCGGTGGCTTCGCGCACAAACAGATAGACGATCAGCAGACGTCCGGCGGTCGCGCTATGGATCTTCGCGATCCACGCCTGCGCCCGCTCTTTCAGACCATGGCGCTCCAGCAGCCCGATCACCGCCAGCGGCAGCAGCAGAATAAACGGCAGATTACGGGTATTCAGGAAGCCCTCGCCCAGTTTCTCCAGAATAGTGGCTATTGGCATATGCGCCGCCACGCCGGTGACGATCCCGGAGATAATCACCACCAGCACCGGGTTAAAGCGTAATACAAAACCGACCACAATCACGGCAATGCCGATTAGCGGCCAGAGGGATATCGCCTCTTGCATAATAACGTCCTGTTCAGTTGTGAGTATTGTGAGTGTTGTTAATTATTTGATTTAATTATTATTAATAACTTAGGCGGACTATTACTCGAGGTCCGCGCTGACGTCGATATTCCGCCCGGCAAACGCGGCGCGCAAGCGTCGGGCGAAATCGAGCGCGTGAGCGCCATCGCCATGCAGGCAGACCGTTTCCGCCTTTACATGCGCCCATTCGCCGCTCAGGCTGCGCACCCGGTTGTGCTGCACCATTTCCAGCGTTTGCGCCAGCGCCTGCTCTTCGCTCTCAATCAGCGCGCCCGGTTGGCTACGCGGCACCAGGCTGCCGTCGGCCAGATAGCCGCGATCGGCGAAGACTTCCTGGCGCGTCGTCAACTGATAATGCTGTCCGGCGCGGATAAGCTCGCTGCCCGCCAGCCCAACCAGCACCAGGTCGGCGTCGGCATCGCGCACCGCACGGGCGATAGCGTCGGCCAAAGGCGGCTCTTTCGCCGCCTGGTTGTACAACATGCCATGCGGTTTGACGTGCCGCAGCTCGCCCCCCTGGGCGTGTACGATTGCCGCCAGCGCGCCAATTTGGTACAGCACCTGGGCGTAGACCGTCTCTGGCGGTAACTGCATCGCGGTTCGACCGAAATTTTCCCGGTCCGGGAAGCTCGGGTGTGCGCCGATAGCGACGCCGTTTTTCAGCGCCTCGCGCACGCATTGCTGCATGAGAACCGCATCGCCGGCGTGAAAGCCGCAGGCGATATTGGCGGAAGAGACCAGCTGCAGCAGCGCGCTATCGCTGGCGCAGCCTTCGCCGAGGTCGGCATTTAAATCAATTTTCATCGCTTAATCTCCAGGCCAGTTGTTCAAGGTAGCGCTGCTGGTCGGCGCGCGCTTTTAGCGCTTCCTCCAGCGAACAGGGGACGAAATGGATCGGCTGACCTAGCGGAATTTGCGCCAGTTGGTACATATCGGCTTCAATAATGCAGGCTATACGCGGATAGCCGCCGGTGGTTTGCGCATCGTTCATCAACACAATCGGCTGGCCGTTATGCGGTACCTGTACCACGCCGGGCAGCAGGCCATGAGAGAGCATTTCCCGGTCGGTTGTGCGCCTGAGCGGCTGCCCCTGCAGGCGGTAGCCCATACGGTTGCTTTGCGGACTCAGCTTCCACGGCGAGCGCCAGAAAGACTCCTGCGACACGCTGTCGAATTCGTGATACTCCGGCCCCGGCAGCGCGCGAATAATATTGCCTATCGGCAGCTGTTTAACGCCGCGCGAGGCGCTAAAGCGGCGGGACGATTTCCCAATCTTCACTTGATCGCCATCCTGCAACCGGCGCCCTTCGATTCCGCCGATACCGACTTTCAGATCGGTAGAGCGGGAACCTAAAACTTCAGGGACATCAATACCGCCCGCGACCGCCAGATAGCTGCGGATCCCATGCTGAGGATTTTTCAGCACCAGCCGCTGCCCGGCCTTCGCCTCCATTCGCCAGCCCAACCAGACCGGCGCGCCGTCGAGCGTCGCTTCACAGGCGGCGCCGGTCAACGCGAACCAGCAGTGGCGGGTAAACTGCACATCGACCTGACCCAGCGTAATTTCCAGCGCCGCCGCCTCCGGCGCATTGCCCACCAGCAGATTGGCAATGGTCATCGCCGGTTTATCCAGCGCGCCGCAGCGGCTAATCCCCCACTGGCGCTGGCCTTCCCGGCCGCCATCCTGTACCGAGGTATACATGCCGGCGCGGATAAATTTCAACATACCCCCTCCTTCTGCGGCACAAAGCGCACGCGATCGCCGGAACGCAGCAGCACCGGCTCTTCACGTTTTGGATCGAATAATGCCAGCGGCGTGCGCCCCAGCAGCTGCCAGCCGCCCGGCGTCGCCAGCGGATAAATACCGGTTTGCGATCCGCCGATGCCGACGGATCCCGCCGGTACCAGTACGCGCGGCTCGGCGCGACGCGGCATCGCCAGCTGCTCCGGCAGGCCGCCAAAGTACGGAAACCCCGGCTGGAAACCCAGAAACCACACCATGTACTCCACCGAAGAGTGCAGTTCAACCACCTGCTTTTCGCTCAACCCGCTATGGCGCGCGACGTCGCCAAGATCTGGTCCCGCCTCGCCGCCGTAGATAACCGGGATACTTATCTCACGGTATTCCGGCTCCAGCGCATCGCTCTCTTCCCACCAGCGCTGCAGCTTGTCAATCGCCTCCCACGCCATCTCCTGCGGACGACGCAGCACAACGGTGATGTTGTTCATCCCCGGGATCACTTCAACCACCTCTTCGCGATCGGTCAACCGCTGCGTCAGTCCCCAGATACGTTTTTGGCTCTCCAGGGTCACCGGAGGCTCAAGCTCCAGGACCACCGCCGTTTCACCTAACAGATAACAACGCGCTCGCTGCACTTTCTTCTCTCCCGTCAGGCAGGGTTAGGAATATCAATAAAGGTAACATCCAGATCGGTCGTTTCCGTCAGCCATTCGCTGAGGGCGCGAATGCCGCCACGCTCGGTGGCGTGGTGGCCGGCGGCATAAAAATGCAGGCCCTGCTCGCGGGCAGAGTGAATAGTTTGTTCCGACACTTCGCCGGTGATAAAGGCGTCCACGCCAAAGCGCGCCGCGGCGTCGATAAAGCTCTGGCCGCCGCCGGTACACCAGGCGACGCGGCTGACGGTGTCCGGCCCGGTATCGCCGCACCACAGCGGCTTGCGCCCCAGCCGCGCTTCGATCCACGAGGCCAGTTCGAGGCCGGAAACCGGCATCGACAGCTCGCCCCACGGCACCAGCGGTTCGATTTCGCCGAGCACGTTAATCCCCAGCAGATGCGCCAGCTGCGCGTTATTGCCCAGCTCCGGATGGGCATCCAGCGGCAGGTGCCAACCGTAGAGATTGATATCGTTGGCCAGCAGGGTTTTCAGGCGACGGCGCTTCATGCCGCGGATCACTGGCAATTCGTTTTTCCAGAAATAGCCGTGATGAACAATCACCGCATCCGCCTGCAGACGGACGGCCTCATCCAGCAGCGCCTGGCAGGCCGTCACTCCGGTGACGATCTTGTGCACCGTTTCGCGTCCTTCCACCTGCAGACCGTTAGGGGCGAAGTCACTGATGGCCGCACTATTGAGCTTGTCGTTAATCAGTTGTTCCAGTTCGCTATTTTTCATCGCCACTCCAGCAGATAATCAGGTTATACAAAGGCATAACATAACCATATCCATTCGGGTCGTCGATAGTCCGCTACCGTCACTGACCATGACTTTTTAACGAATCCCGCAATTTGTCTATTCATCCCGCCGCGCATTAGTGTATATTTATGCACTAATAAAGCATATTAAATAATCAGAAAGCCCCTCAAGCCATGAATATGACTGATAAATCGCTATTCATGCAGAACGATCGACTTTCGCTTTACGCCAGGAAACACACGTCATATGCAGACAACATCATCGCAGCCGCGGGCGATCTACTACGTCGTGGCGCTGCAAATCTGGGAGTACTTTAGCTTTTACGGCATGCGCGCCCTGCTGATCCTCTATCTCACCAATCAGCTCAAATATGACGATAACCATGCCTACGCCCTGTTCAGCGCCTACTGTTCGCTGGTCTATGTGACGCCGATCCTCGGCGGCTATCTGGCCGATAAGCTGTTAGGCAACCGGATGGCGGTCATGCTCGGCGCGCTGCTGATGGCCATTGGCCATCTGGTGCTCGGGGCCAGCGAAACCGCTCCGCTTTTCCTGTACCTGTCGCTGGCGATCATCGTCTGCGGCTACGGGTTGTTTAAATCCAACGTCAGCTGTCTGCTGGGCGAGCTGTACGAACCCGCCGATCCGCGTCGCGATGGCGGCTTTTCGCTGATGTATGCCGCCGGCAATATCGGCTCGATTATCGCGCCGATCGCCTGCGGCTACGTACAGGAGGAGTATAGCTGGGCGATGGGCTTTGCCCTGGCGGCCATCGGCATGGTCGCGGGGCTGGTGATTTTCCTCTGCGGCAACCGTCATTTCCAGCATACCGCTGGCGTCAACCGCCAGGCGCTGTGCGCGCGCCGCTTCCTGCTGCCAAACTGGGGCTGGCTGCTGGTGTTGCTGGTTACCGCCCCGCTGCTGATTGCGGTACTGTTCTGGCAGGAGTGGTCGGTGTATGCCCTGATCGTGGCCACGGCCATTGGCCTCGCGGTACTGGCGCGGATCTACCTGCGCGCCGAAACCGATAAACAGCGCAAGGATCTGCGCCTGATCGTCGTCCTGACCGCCTTCAGCCTGCTGTTCTGGGCCTTCGCCCAACAGGGCGGGAGCTCCATCAGCCTGTATATTGACCGCTTCGTTAACCGCCATATCATGAGCTACGAAGTCCCTACCGCTATGTTCCAGTCAATCAACGCCTTCGCGGTGATGCTCTGCGGGATGGTGCTGGCGTGGCTGGTGAAAGAGAGCGTGAACGGCAATCGCACCGTGCGCATCTGGGGGAAATTTGCCCTCGGTCTGGGCCTGATGAGCGCCGGGTTCTGCATTTTGACCCTCAGCGCCCGCTGGTCGGCGGCCTATGGTCAGTCGTCCATGCCGCTGATGGTGCTGGGTCTGGCGGTGATGGGCTTTGCCGAACTGTTTATCGACCCGGTCGCGATGTCGCAGATCACCCGCATTGAGATCCCGGGTGTCACTGGGGTGCTGACCGGTATTTATATGCTGCTCTCAGGGGCCATCGCCAACTATCTGGCCGGCGTTATCGCCGACCAGACCTCGCAGGCGTCATTCGACGCCGCCGGAGCGGTGAACTACTCCATTGACGCCTACATTACCGTCTTCAGCCAGATCACCTGGGGCGCGCTGGCCTGCGTCGGCGTGGTGCTGGTCATCTGGCTGTATCATTCGCTGAAAGTCAGGACCCGCCGTCTGGCGGTGGAGTAATTCCTTTTCTGGCGGCCTCCCAGGCCGCCAGCGTCTCCTGCCGCGCCTGCTTGTGATCAACTATCGGGCGCGAATAATCCAGCGTGATCCCTTGTTTATCCGCCCACGCCCACGGCTGATGCAGGGCCTTCTCCGGCACCTTTGCCAGCTCCGGCAGCCAGCGACGTATAAACACCCCCTGTTTATCAAACTTTTCGCCCTGGGTGGTGGGATTAAATATGCGGAAATAGGGCGCGGCGTCGGTGCCCGTTGAAGCCGCCCACTGCCAGCCGCCGTTATTCGCCGCCAGGTCGCCATCAATCAGCTGGCTCATGAAATAGCGCTCGCCCGCCCGCCAGTCGAGGCGCAAATCTTTGGTCAGGAAGCTGGCTACAATCATGCGCAACCGGTTATGCATCCAGCCGGTGGCGTTAAGCTGGCGCATGGCGGCATCAACAATCGGAAAACCGGTCTCCCCGCGCTGCCAGGCCTGTAGGGAGGCCTCCTCTGCGCGCCAGGCGACCTTATCTGTCCAGGCAGTAAATGGCCGCCCTTTACAGAGCTTCGGATAGTAGACCATCAGATGGCGGTAAAACTCGCGCCAGATCAGCTCGTTAAGCCAGGTGGCGCCGGCTCCGCCGTCCAGCGCGGCGGGATGTTCCGTCAGCAGACGATGCAGGCACTGGCGGGGGGACAGCACGCCGATGGCCAGGCAGGGCGACAGGCGACTGGTCCCTTCCACGGCCGGGAAGTCGCGCTGCCCCTCGTAATCCGCCGCCGCTTGCTGACAAAACGCGCGCAGACGCGCCAGCGCCGTTTTTTCATCCGCGGCAAACAGCAGCCCGTCAAACGGCGTTTGCGGGTAGTTAAGCTCAGGCAGCGGCGGCGCCTGGCGGGCAGGCGCCTGGCGCGGCTTCGGGGCCGCCACGCACGCCGGCAGCCCGTCCCGCAGACGGCGAATAAACGCATTTTTAAACGGGGTGAAGACTTTATACATTTCGCCGCCACCGGTCAGTACGCTGCCGGGGGGCAACAGGACGCTGTCGTCAAAGCCCTGGCAAATCACGTCGCACAAGGTGTTCTCAACGGCGGCATCGCGCTGGCGTTCATTGAATTCGTACTGATAGTTGTAGAACAGGTGACTGACCTGATGCTGCTGGCAAAAATCGGCCAGCCGTTCGACGCTGGCGGTAAAATCGTCCGCCTCTTCTACCCACAGCGGTATGCCCCGTTCCGCCAGCGCGGCATGCAGACTCTGTAAATGGCTGGCGATAAAAGCGGCCTGCCGTGGCGCCAGGTGATGTTCACGCCACTGCCCCGGGGTGGCGATATACAGCGCCAGCACCTGCGCCTGCGGATCGCGGCAGGCGGCAGCCAGCGCCAGGTTATCGTGAATGCGTAAATCCGTGCGTAACCAGACCAGATGGGTGGCCATATCACTCCTTATTATCCGTCAGCAATACTCATCTTATGATCTAAGCCGGCAAAAATAGCGCGCTCCGGCAAAATACGCACCTGCCAATTCCAAGGCGGCGCATAAAAACGAGTGTAGACAAGCGGCGAAAAAAAACCGCCGGGGCAACCTGGCGGTCTTGTTATTTTCTTCGCAGCAGGAGGATTAATAGAAATCGTGAGCGGCTTTCTCCGCCTGCGCCATCCACACCGGCTGCTCGCTGGTTTTCGACCACACCCGGTGCAGCCAGCTGTAGTAGCGGGCGCGATCTTTCCAGAACAGCATCACCGGCAGCGCTGCGACACCAGCCACGACGGCGAAAGCACGACGCAGCAAAATAATATGAGCAGGATAAGCTTTGTACAACGCCATCATTTCTCTCCCCTTTGTCAGGCCGGCAAGCAGCGCCGGTAAAATTAATCATGTTTGTCTGAGCAAAATAATACCGCTCTGCTTGTAATTTTACTACTCATCCGACCACTAAAAAGCACGTATTTATACTTAATTTACATTCGCCACGTAAATTAGTTACGAAAAAGTTAAATTAATACTAACCATCAGTTAATTTGTGCCTTTGTCATTTTTATACTTTTTTTACACCGCACCCGCGGATTTTTGCGAAATCTTTGCGCCGTAATTTCTATCCTCCAGGTAAATCGAAAACACACCCGGAGGTGGATTGTGACTGCAGGCGTACTCACTGGCGTTGGGCTGGTGTTCCTGTTACTGGCTTATCTGGTTTATGCCTTGATACATGCGGAGGCATTCTGATGGCTGCCCAGGGATTTTTATTATTAGCCAGCTATCTGCTGGTATTGCTGGTGCTGGCGCGCCCGCTGGGGATGTGTCTGGCGAGAATGGTGAACGATATCCCGCTTCCCGGCCTGGCCGGCGTCGAGCGCGTCCTGTGGCGCGTGGCCGGGATCCGCGCCGAGGAGATGGGCTGGCTGCAGTATTTGCTGGCGATCCTGCTGTTTAACGCCCTCGGCGGCCTGGCGCTGTTTGCCCTGCTGATGCTCCAGGGCGTGCTGCCGTTTAACCCGCAGCACCTGCCGGGGCTGTCATGGGATCTGGCGCTCAATACCGCGATCAGCTTTGTCAGCAATACCAACTGGCAGGCTTACGCCGGCGAAAGCACCATGAGTTATCTCAGCCAGATGGTCGGCCTGACGGTGCAGAATTTCCTCTCCGCCGCCACCGGCATCGCCGTGGTCTTCGCCCTGACCCGCGCCTTCGCCCGGCAGAAAATGTCGACCCTCGGCAATGCCTGGGTCGATCTGACGCGCATTACCCTGTGGCTGCTGCTGCCGCTCTCTCTGCTGGTGGCCCTGTTCTTTATTCAGCAGGGCGTGCCGCAGAATCTGCAGGCCTACCAGCCCTTTACCACCCTCGAAGGGGTGCACCAGCTGCTGCCGATGGGGCCTGTCGCCTCACAGGAAGCGATTAAGCTGCTGGGCACTAACGGCGGCGGTTTCTTCAATGCCAACTCCGCCCATCCGTTTGAAAACCCGACCGCGCTGACCAATCTCGTGCAGATGCTGGCGATCTTCCTGATCCCGGCGGCGCTGTGCTTCGCCTTCGGCGAGGTGGTAAGCGATCGGCGTCAGGGACGCGCCATCCTGTGGGCAATGACGCTGATCTTTATCCTCTGCGTCGCCGTGGTGATGTGGGCGGAGACCCGCGGCAATCCGCATCTGCTGACGCTGGGTGCCGACAGCAGCCTGAATATGGAAGGAAAAGAGAGTCGCTTCGGTATTCTCGCCAGCAGTCTGTTCGCGGTGATCACCACCGCCGCCTCCTGCGGCGCGGTCAATGCCATGCATGACTCCTTCACCGCGCTGGGCGGCATGGTGCCGATGTGGCTGATGCAGATTGGCGAAGTGGTATTCGGCGGCGTCGGCTCGGGCCTGTACGGCATGCTGCTGTTCGTTATGCTGGCGGTATTTATCGCCGGGCTGATGGTCGGCCGCACCCCGGAGTACCTCGGGAAGAAAATCGATGTCCGGGAAATGAAAATGATCGCCCTCGCCATTCTGGTCACCCCGACGCTGGTGTTGCTCGGCACGGCGCTGGCGATGATGACCGACGCCGGCCGCGCCGGGATGTTCAACCCTGGACCGCACGGCTTTAGCGAAGTGCTGTACGCCGTCACCTCGGCGGCCAATAACAACGGTAGCGCCTTCGCTGGCCTGGGTGCGGCGACGCCGTTCTGGAACCTGCTGCTGGCGTTCTGCATGCTGGTCGGCCGCTTCGCCGTCATCATTCCGGTGATGGCCATCGCCGGCTCGCTGGTGGCGAAGAAAATTCAACCGGCCAGCCCCGGCACCCTGGCCACCCACGACGCCCTGTTTATCGGTTTACTGATCGGCACCGTGCTGCTGGTGGGCGCCCTGACCTTTATTCCTGCGCTGGCGCTTGGCCCGCTGGCTGAACACTTTTCCTTACTTTGAGCGATGCGGAGCACCCTGTTATGAGTCGCAAACAATTAGCCCTGCTGGAGCCGACGCTGGTGCGCCAGGCGCTGCTGGATGCCGTGAAAAAACTCAGCCCGATGGTGCAATGGCGCAATCCGGTGATGTTTATCGTCTGGGTGGGCAGTCTGTTAACCACCCTGCTGGCGATCGCCATGGCTGGCGGCGCCCTGACCGGTAGCGCCACCTTTACCGCCGCCGTCAGTATCTGGCTGTGGTTTACCGTGCTGTTCGCCAACTTTGCCGAAGCGATGGCGGAAGGCCGCAGCAAAGCCCAGGCCAACAGCCTGAAAGGGGTGAAAAAAACGGCCTTCGCCCGCAAACTGCGCACCCCGCAGCATGACGCGCCGGTCGATCACGTGCCGGCGGAAGACCTGCGCAAAGGCGACGTGGTACTGGTGGAAGCCGGGGATATTATCCCCTGCGATGGCGAAGTCATCGAAGGCGGCGCCTCGGTGGACGAAAGCGCCATTACCGGCGAGTCTGCCCCGGTGATCCGTGAATCCGGTGGCGATTTTGCCTCGGTGACCGGCGGGACACGCATTCTCTCCGACTGGCTGGTGATCCGCTGCAGCGTGAACCCGGGAGAAACCTTCCTCGACCGGATGATCGCCATGGTGGAAGGCGCCCAGCGCCGTAAAACGCCGAACGAGATCGCCCTGACGATCCTGCTGATCGCCCTGACGCTGGTGTTCCTGCTGGCCACCGCCACCATTTGGCCCTTCTCGGCGTGGAGCGGCAATGCGGTCAGCGTTACCGTACTGGTCGCCCTGCTGGTGTGCCTGATCCCGACCACCATCGGAGGGCTGCTGTCGGCCATCGGCGTCGCCGGGATGAGTCGTATGCTCGGCGCCAACGTGATCGCCACCAGCGGCCGCGCGGTGGAAGCCGCTGGCGACGTCGATGTTCTGCTGCTGGATAAAACCGGGACTATTACTCTCGGCAACCGCCAGGCCTCCGCCTTCCTGCCGGCTCGCGGCGTGGAAGAGCGAACCCTCGCCGACGCCGCCCAGCTCTCCTCGCTGGCGGATGAAACCCCTGAGGGGCGCAGCATCGTGGTGCTGGCGAAACAGCGCTTTAACCTGCGCGAACGCGATCTGCAGTCGCTGCACGCCACCTTTGTCCCCTTTACCGCGCAAACGAGGATGAGCGGCATCAATATCGATCAGCGCATGATCCGCAAAGGGTCGGTGGACGCCATTCGCCGCCACGTGGAGGCCAACGGCGGCCACTTCCCTGCCGATGTCGATAAACAGGTGGAAGAGGTCGCTCGCCAGGGGGCCACGCCGCTGGTGGTCGCCGAAGGCGAAAAGGTGCTGGGGATTATTGCGCTCAAAGATATCGTCAAAGGCGGCATCAAAGAACGTTTCGCCCAGCTGCGCAAAATGGGCATTAAAACGGTGATGATCACCGGCGATAACCGCCTGACCGCCGCGGCGATCGCCGCCGAGGCCGGCGTCGATGATTTCCTCGCCGAAGCGACGCCGGAAGCCAAGCTGGCGCTGATCCGCCAGTACCAGTCGGAAGGTCGGCTGGTGGCGATGACCGGCGACGGCACCAACGACGCGCCCGCGCTGGCTCAGGCCGACGTGGCGGTGGCCATGAACTCCGGCACCCAGGCGGCGAAGGAAGCGGGCAACATGGTCGACCTGGATTCCAACCCCACCAAGCTGATTGAGGTGGTCCATATCGGCAAACAGATGTTAATGACGCGCGGTTCGCTGACCACCTTCAGTATTGCCAACGACGTGGCGAAATATTTCGCCATTATTCCGGCGGCGTTTGCCGCGGTCTATCCTCAGCTGGCCATGCTGAACGTGATGGGCCTGCATTCGCCCTCATCGGCGATCCTCAGCGCCGTTATCTTCAACGCGCTGATCATCGTCTTTCTGATCCCGCTGGCCCTGAAAGGCGTCAGCTATCGCCCGCTCTCCGCCTCGGCGATGCTGCGCCGCAACCTGTGGATCTACGGCCTCGGCGGTCTGCTGGTGCCCTTTATCGGTATTAAAGCCATCGACCTGCTGCTGACCCTGAGCGGTCTGGTGTGAGGAACAAACTATGTCATTGATTCGTCCGGCACTTGTGCTATTTATTCTGTTAACGCTGCTCACCGGCGGCGTCTATCCTCTGCTTACCACCAGCCTGGGACAATGGTGGTTTAACTCACAGGCCAACGGCTCGCTGATCCGCCTGAACGGTGAAGTGCGCGGCTCGGCGCTGATTGGCCAGAACTTCACCGCCGCAGGCTATTTTCAGGGCCGCCCGTCGGCCACCGCGGAGACGGCGGATAATCCCATGGCCTCTGGCGGCAGCAACCTCGCCGCCAGCAACCCGGCGCTGGATAAAGCGGTGAGCGAGCGCGTGCAGGCCCTGCGCGCCGCCAACCCGGACGCCGACCCGCGGGTGCCGGTCGAACTGGTCACCACCTCGGCGAGCGGTCTCGATAACAACCTGACTCCGGCCGCCGCGCTGTGGCAGGTGCCCCGGGTGGCTCAAGCGCGCCAGCTGAGCGTTGAGCAGGTAACCCAGTTGGTGAATCAGGCCACACAAACCCCGCTGCTGAGCTTCCTTGGCCAGCCGGTGGTCAATATACTGCAACTCAATATGGCGCTGGATGCCCTGAAGGATAAGTAAATGAGTGACGAGCCGCTGCGCCCGGACCCTGACCGCCTGCTGCAGCACACCGCCGCCCCGCATCGCGGCAAACTGAAAGTGTTCTTTGGCGCCTGCGCCGGGGTGGGGAAAACCTGGGCGATGCTGGCGGAAGCGCAGCGGCTGCGCGCCCAGGGGCTGGATATTCTGATTGGCGTGGCGGAGACCCACGGCCGTAAAGAGACCGCCGCGATGCTGCAGGGCCTGAGCACTCTGCCGCCGCGGCGGCTTGCCCATCGCGGGCGGTACGTCTATGAGTTCGATCTCGACGCCGCCCTCGCCCGCCGTCCGGCGTTGATTCTGGTGGATGAGCTGGCGCACAGCAATGCGCCAGGCTCCCGCCATCCAAAGCGCTGGCAGGATGTGGATGAACTGCTGGAGGCCGGGATAGATGTTTTCACTACCGTTAACGTCCAGCATCTGGAAAGTCTGAATGACGTCGTCAGCGGGATCACCGGCGTGCAGGTGCGGGAAACGGTTCCCGATCCCTTCTTTGACGCCGCGGACGACGTGGTGCTGGTGGACCTCCCCCCTGACGATCTGCGCCAGCGGCTCAATGAGGGCAAAGTCTACATCGGCGGCCAGGCCGAGCGCGCTATCGAAAACTTTTTCCGCAAGGGCAATCTGATTGCGCTGCGCGAGCTGGCCCTGCGCCGCACCGCCGACCGCGTCGATGAGCAGATGCGCGCCTGGCGCGACCGCCAGGGCCAGGAGAAAGTCTGGCACACCCGCGATGCGATCCTGCTCTGTATCGGGCACAATACCGGCAGCGAAAAGCTGGTGCGCGCCGCCGCCCGGCTCGCCGCCCGCCTGGGCAGCGTCTGGCATGCGGTGTATGTCGAGACCCCTTCCCTGCACCGGCTACCGGAAGGCCGGCGGCGGGCTATTCTCGCCGCGCTGCGTCTGGCCCAGGAGCTGGGGGCCGAAACCGCCACCCTCTCCGACCCGTCGGAAGAGAAAGCGGTCCTCCATTACGCCCGCGAACATAACCTCGGCAAAATCGTCATTGGCCGCCAAAGCAAGCGCCGCTGGTGGGATCGCAGCGGCTTCGCCGATCGTCTGGCTCGCCATGCGCCGGACCTCGATCTGGTGGTGATCGCCCTCGATGAGAAACCCTTCCCCCTTGCCGCACGCGCCAGCGACAGCCGTCCGGCGCTGGAGAAATGGCGCCTGCAGCTGCAGGGCTGCGCGGTGGCGGTGGCGCTATGCGCCATCATTACCCTGGTGGCCATGCAGTGGTTGATGGCTTTCGAAGCCGCCAACCTGGTGATGCTCTATCTGCTGGGGGTGGTGATCATCGCCCTGGTCTATGGCCGCTGGCCGTCGGTGCTGGCGACGGTGATCAACGTCATCAGCTTCGATCTCTTTTTTGTCGCCCCGCGCGGGACGCTGGCGGTGTCGGATGTCCAGTATCTGCTCACCTTCGGCGTGATGCTCACCGTGGGCCTGCTTATCGGCAACCTCACCGCCGGCGTGCGCTACCAGGCGCGGGTGGCGCGCTACCGTGAACGCCGTACCCGCCATCTGTATGAGATGTCTAAAGCACTGGCGGTGGGTCGCAGCCAGCAGGATATCGCCACCACCAGCGAGCGATTTATCGCCTCCACCTTTCAGGCCCGCAGCCAGCTGCTGCTCCCGGACGCCCAGGGAAAACTGCTGCCCTTAACCCACCAGCCAGGGCTGACCCCGTGGGATGATGCCATCGCCCGCTGGAGCTTTGATAAGGGCCAACCTGCCGGCGCCGGCACCGATACCCTGCCCGGCGTGCCGTATCAGATCTTGCCCCTGAAGAGCGCCGCCCGCACCTGGGGACTACTGGTGGTGGAACCGGAGAATCTGCGCCAATTGATGATCCCGGAGCAGCAGCGGCTGCTGGAGACCTTTACTCTGCTGGTGGCCAGCGCCCTGGAGCGCCTCACCCTGACCGCCAGCGAAGAGCAGGCCCGGCTGACCAGCGAGCGGGAAAGCCTGCGTAACTCGCTGCTCGCCGCCCTGTCGCACGATCTGCGTACTCCGCTGACCGTGCTGTTTGGCCAGGCGGAAATTCTGACCCTCGATCTGGCCAGCGAAGGTTCAAAACATGCCCCGCAGGCCAACGAAATCCGCCAGCATGTGCTCAACACCACCCGGCTGGTGAACAACCTGTTGGATATGGCGCGGATCCAGTCCGGCGGCTTTAATCTGCATAAGGAGTGGCTGACGCTGGAGGAAGTGGTCGGCAGCGCGCTGCGCATGCTCGAGCCAAGCCTCGGCGGCCAGCATATTCAGCTGGATTTACCCGATCCCCTCCAGCTGGTGCATGTCGACGGACCGCTGTTCGAGCGGGTGCTGATCAACCTGCTGGAAAATGCCCATAAGTATGCCGGCGCCCGGGCGAGCATCGGCATCCGCGCCGAGGCGGACGCCCGGCAGCTGTCGCTGGAGGTATGGGATAACGGTCCTGGGATCCCGGCAGGCCAGGAGCAGACTATCTTTGATAAATTCGCCCGCGGCAACAAAGAGTCGGCGATCCCTGGCGTCGGGCTGGGCCTTGCCATCTGTCAGGCCATCGTCGACGTCCACGGCGGGACCATCTCCGCCAGCAACCGGCCCGAGGGCGGCGCCTCATTCCGTGTTACACTGCCGGGAGAAACGCCCCCTGAACTGGAAGAGCTACCTGAGGAATTGTGATTAACGTTCTGATTATCGAAGACGAACACGCTATCCGACGCTTTCTCCGCACCGCGCTGGAAGCCGACGGCATGCGCGTATTTGAAGCGGAAACCCTGCAGCGTGGGCTGATTGAAGCCGCCACCCGTAAGCCCGACCTCGCGATCCTCGATCTCGGCCTGCCGGATGGTGACGGCATTGATTTTATTCGCGACCTGCGTCAGTGGAGCCAGATGCCGATTATCGTCCTGTCAGCGCGTAGCGAAGAGCATGACAAAATTGCCGCCCTGGATGCCGGCGCCGATGACTACTTAAGTAAACCCTTTGGCATCGGCGAGCTGCAGGCCCGCCTGCGCGTCGCGCTGCGTCGCCACGGCGCGGCGCAGGCCGATGAGCCGGTGGTGCGCTTCGCTGACCTGGAGGTCAATATCCCCGCCCGCCGCATCCTGCGCGGCAGCGAAGAGATCCACCTGACGCCTATCGAGTTTCGCCTGCTGGCGGCGCTGTTGAATAATCCCGGCAAAGTGCTTACCCAGCGCCAGCTGCTGAATCAGGTGTGGGGGCCTAACGCCGTGGAGCACAGCCACTATCTGCGGATCTATATGGGTCATCTGCGACAAAAGCTGGAGGCCGATCCGGCACGGCCGCAGCATTTGCTGACCGAAACCGGGATTGGCTATCGCTTTATGCCCTGAATCCCGCCTCTGCAGTACCAGAGGCTGGCGATTTTCAGCCCTTCAGAGAGCAGCAGAAAGCCTGCCAGGATCGCTACATGCCGGACGCCGGCAGCCTGAATCAGCCACAGGCCCAGCAATAGCGAAGGCTGCATGAACAGCAGCCTGAGCGGCGCCTGCCCCCAGGCCAGCCACAGCGCATAGCGGCTCTGGCGGAAAAAAAAGATCATCGATAGCGGGATGCTGATAATCAGCAGAACATTCAGCGGGTACAGCCAGACCGCCGCGGAGCCCCAGGTGTGCAGCAGCTGGAGATAAGCCAGCAGATCGTCGTAAAAAGGGAGGCGGCGGTGGGCAATATTCCACCATAAGAATTGCAGGACGAAAAAGAGATCCATCCACGCCCAGAACAAAAACAGAGACTTCCGTTGTATTTTCATCGCTATCCTTGCGAAAAAAATCAGGCCCGCAAGGGGCCTGATGGTAGTGCGTCGTTAAGCGTTCTTCAGCACTTCGCTGACAATCTCTACCGCTTCTTTTTCAATCAGCTTGCGATGCTCTTCGCCGAGGAAGCTTTCGCAGTAGATCTTGTAGGCGTCTTCGGTGCCTGACGGACGCGCCGCGAACCAGCCGTTGTCGGTCATCACCTTGAGGCCGCCAATCGCCGCCCCGTTGCCCGGCGCCGCGGTCAGACGGGCAGTGATCGGATCCCCCGCCAGGGTGTCAGCGCTGACCATTTCCGGAGAGAGCTTGGACAGCGCCGCTTTCTGCGCGGAGGTCGCGGAAGCCTGCAGACGGTTATAGCTCGGCGCACCGAAGCGTTCCGCCAGTTCGTTGTAATGCTCCTGCGGGTTTTTCCCGGTCACCGCGGTGATTTCCGCCGCCAGCAGGCACATGATGATGCCGTCTTTATCGGTGGACCACGGCGTGCCGTCGAAGCGCAGGAAGGAGGCCCCGGCGCTCTCTTCGCCGCCGAAGCCGAAGCTGCCATCGAACAGGCCGTCGACAAACCACTTAAAGCCCACCGGCACTTCCACCAGCTTGCGGCCCAGATCGTTCACCACGCGGTCAATCATCGCGGAGGAGACCAGCGTTTTACCCACCGCCACCTCTTTGCCCCACTGCGGACGATGCTGGAACAGGTAGTTGATCGCTACCGCCAGGTAGTGGTTCGGGTTCATCAACCCCGCCGGGGTGACAATCCCGTGGCGGTCGTAATCCGGGTCGTTAGCAAACGCCAGATCGAACTTATCGCGCAGCGCCAGCAGGCCGGCCATCGCACACTCTGAGGAGCAATCCATGCGGATGGCGCCGTCTTTATCGAGGTGCATAAAGCGGAAGGTCTGATCCACCTGATCGTTAACAATGGTCAGATTGAGCTTGTAGTGCTCGCCAATGCGCTTCCAGTATTCGATACCGGACCCGCCCAGCGGATCGACGCCCAGCGTCAGGCCGGCTTTCTGGATTGCGGCCATATCGACGATATCCGCCAGCCCCTCAATGAACGGCTGCACCAGATCCTGTTCTTTAACGTGGCCAGAAGCCAGCGCCGCGTCCAGAGAAATGCGTTTCACGCCCTGCAGGCCCGCGGCCAGCAGTTCGTTGGCGCGGTTTTCCACCACTTTGGTGACGTTGGTATCAGCCGGGCCGCCGTTTGGCGGATTGTACTTGATACCACCATCTTCCGGCGGGTTGTGTGACGGGGTGATCACAATGCCGTCCGCCAGCGGACCGCCTTTTTTGTTATGCACCAGAATCGCGTTGGAGACCGCCGGCGTCGGGGTGAAGCCGTTGTTTTCCTGCACGATCACGTCGACGCCGTTGGCGGTTAACACTTCCAGCACCGAAATAAACGCCGGCTCGGAGAGGGCGTGGGTATCTTTGCCGACATAGCACGGACCGGTGATCCCGTTTTTCGCACGATCTTCCGCAATGGCCTGGGCGATGGCCAGGATATGCGGTTCGTTGAAGTTGTGGCGCGCCGCGCTACCGCGATGGCCAGAGGTGCCGAATTTTACCGCATGCTCCGCATTACCGACTTCAGGCTTCAGCACGTAGTACTGAGCAGTCAGTTGGGCGACGTTAATCAAATCACTCTGTTGCGCAGGCTGCCCCGCACGTTTATCGATTGCCATTGCCTGATCCTTCTGGTGCAAATGTTAAAAAGCTAGATCGTGCCGCAAACCTTTTCAATCAGCTCCGCAGGGAACTGCATCGACTGCATGATGTGCTCAATCATGCTGCATTTACGGCCGGTATTGGTATTGGTGATCACCCACCACGGTGTACCAGGAACCTGTTTCGGTTTGGTCTGATTACCGCTTTTCAGCAGCGTACGCGCATCTTCCGCGAAGTAAACGCGCGTGCGGCCGTGCAGAGACTCGGTGGCCTCGGCAAATGCTTTACTGTCCAGGGAGTAGAGGGTCGTCAACACCAGCATAAAACGGTTCACCGCGCGCTTCTGCTCGGCGTATTCATCAGATAACAGCATCTCGCGCATGGCGCGGACTTTATCTTTCACCGGGTTAGCGGGTTTCACCTCAGCGACAGGCGCTGGCGCCAGCGTCGGCGCGGCTTTGCTGACCGGTGTAGCCGGTTGGGAAACGGCGGAAAATTTTAGCATACGCCGTAAAATGTCGGATGCGCTCTCGCCGATATGCAGAGTGTGGCTGGCAATATAGCGATAGAGTTCATCATCAACTTCAATTGTTTTCATCTTAATCCAGTGCGATATCTTTTCTGAATACAAATCGTTGGGATTATAAGTACAAATCCCAACCGCGGATAGCGTCAAACCAGGATGGCGGTAAAACTCAGAAAACTTCTGGGTCTTGCAGCCGGATGGCAGAATGTCCAACATAATACCCTAACCCGACGGAGCGAAAAAAAGAACTTTGCCATGAAATTAAATAGCCGAGCGCAATCTGCACAGAATCCGCACAACCACTCCCCGATCGTGCTGGTCCACGGTCTGTTTGGCAGCCTGGACAACCTGGGCATCCTCGCCCGCGACCTGATCGCCGACCATGATATTGTGCAGGTCGATATGCGCAACCACGGTTTGTCGCCGCGGTCGCCAGAGATGACCTACCCCGCCATGGCGCAGGATCTGCTTGATACGCTCGACGCGCACCAGATCGAGCGCGCCACCTTTATCGGCCATTCGATGGGCGGGAAAGCGGTAATGGCGCTTACCGCCCTGGCGCCTGAACGCATCAGCGGTCTGGTGGCGATCGATATCGCGCCGGTGGATTATCACGTTCGCCGCCATGATGAGATCTTCGCCGCTATCCGCGCCGTCAGCGAATCCGCCGCCAGCACCCGCCAGCAGGCGGCGCAGGTGATGCGCGAGCACCTGCAGGAAGAAGGCGTGATTCAGTTCCTGCTGAAATCATTCGTCGACGGCGACTGGCGCTTCAACGTGCCGGTGCTGTGGGACCAGTATCCGCATATCGTCGGCTGGGAAACCATCCCGGCCTGGCCGCACCCGACGCAGTTTATTCCCGGCGGCAACTCGCCCTATGTGACCGACGCCTACCGCGACGCGCTGCTGGCCCAGTTCCCGCAGGCCCGGGCCCACGTCATCGCCGGCGCCGGACACTGGGTCCATGCTGAGAAACCCGAGGCGGTGTTACGCGCCATCCGCCGCTATCTGACGAGCATCGCCGCCTGATTGGCTAAAATATGCCCGACCGCGCCGCAGAATGCCCACGGTCGTTGGCGCAGCCGTTCGCCTGATGTATGATGGCGCGCTATCTGCGCCGGCTAGAGCCCGGCAGCTTGTTTCCCCGAAGTCACTCAGAATCATGGCAAAAGAACAAACGGACCGTACGACATTAGATTTGTTCGCAAACGAGCGTCGCCCGGGAAGACCGAAAACCAATCCGCTGTCGCGCGATGAACAACTGCGCATCAACAAACGTAACCAGCTGAAACGCGATAAGGTTCGCGGGCTGAAGCGCGTGGAGTTAAAACTCAACGCCGATGCGGTCGATGCGCTCAACGAGCTGGCGGAAGCGCGTAATATGAGCCGCAGCGATCTCATTGAAGAGATGCTGATGACCCAGTTAACCGCCCTGCGCAGCCAGGGAAAAGTCTAACTTTCCGCGAAAAACCCGCATTCATGTAGCAGAGTGTGCAGTCGGGCGTGATTGCTGTTTCCGCGCCCTTGCCTGTTCTGCTATGATTGCCGTTATCTATGGGCATTGCGTCCCTACCACATCATTTAAGTTTCAAGAGGTTATTTTACTCATGGCAATCATCGGCATCTTTTTTGGCAGCGACACCGGCAACACCGAAAATATTGCAAAAATGATTCAAAAGCAGCTTGGTAAAGATGTTGCTGATGTTCACGACATTGCCAAAAGCAGCAAAGAAGACCTGGAAGCCCACGACATCCTGCTGCTCGGTATCCCGACCTGGTACTACGGTGAAGCGCAGTGTGACTGGGATGACTTCTTCCCGACGCTGGAAGAGATCGACTTCAATGGCAAACTGGTGGCGCTGTTCGGCTGCGGCGACCAGGAAGATTACGCAGAATACTTCTGCGACGCGCTGGGCACCATCCGCGACATCATTGAGCCGCGCGGCGCGACCATCGTCGGTCACTGGCCAACGGCGGGGTATCATTTTGAGGCTTCCAAAGGCCTGGCGGATGACGACCACTTCGTCGGCCTCGCCATCGATGAAGACCGCCAGCCGGAGCTGACCAACGAGCGCGTTGAGAAATGGGTGAAGCAGGTTGCCGAAGAGCTGCACCTCGAAGAAATCAAAAACGCCTGATGATTAAGCGGCGCAATCATTGAGTTGCGCCGCATTAATAGACAAAAGCAATCAAACTAATAGCTACAAGTTTTTAACTTTTAATCACATATCTGTACAATGTCCTCTGATTCTACGAGGCACGTGACGCAGTTTGTAGCTGGTGCCTCGTTTTTGACAGCAAACCAGGCCTGATGCTTGCAGTTTTCATTTACCAGTGGCAGTTCTATAATGAGACGCATTACGTCGGGTTAATTTCTGTATGACTTCCGTTGAAGGAAGTAGATCGTTTAGCAACAGGACAGATTCCGCATGACTGACAACAATACCGCATTAAAGAAGGCTGGCCTGAAAGTCACACTTCCTCGACTAAAAATCCTTGAAGTGCTGCAGGAACCGGATAACCATCATGTCAGTGCGGAAGACTTATATAAACGCCTGATCGACATGGGCGAAGAGATCGGTCTGGCGACCGTTTACCGCGTCCTCAACCAGTTTGATGACGCCGGCATCGTGACTCGTCATAATTTCGAAGGCGGAAAATCCGTTTTCGAACTGACCCAGCAGCATCACCACGATCACCTGATCTGCCTCGACTGCGGCAAAGTGATCGAATTCAGCGACGACTCGATCGAATTACGCCAGCGTGAAATTGCCTCCCGCCACGGCATCCGCCTGACCAACCACAGTCTGTATCTGTACGGTCACTGTGCGGAAGGGGATTGCCGCGAGGACGAACACGCCCACGACGCGGTGGAAAAATAATTCCCCGTTTCGCTGAGACTGAAAAGCCAACCTGCCGGTTGGCTTTTTTATGGGCGCCTCTGGCGCCCTTCCCGCACACGCCCCTGGGGTGACTTTCCTCGTCCCCGCTTTGTCCGGAGAGTTGATATGGAACTTCGCCAGCGGGGCGATCTCTGACCGGATCGGTCGTCGTCCGGTGCTGATGGGCATTACCGTGCTGGCGCTGCTCACCACCTGGCCGGTGATGCACTGGCTCACCGTCGCGCCCGATTTCACCCGTATGACGCTGGTCCTGGTATGGTTCTCGTTCTTCTTTGACATGTATAACGGCGCGATGGTCGCGGCGCTTACCGAAGTGATGCCGGTACACGTCCGCACCGTGGGCTTTTCGCTGGCCTTCAGCCTTGCCACCACGATCTTCGGCGGACTGACGCGAGCTATTTCCACAGCCCTGGTCGAGCTCACCGGCGATAAAAGCGCGCCGGGCTGGTGGCTAATGTGCGCCGCGCTATGCGGGTTCGTCGCCACCGTCCTGTTGTTCGTGCGGCTGAGCCGCGGCTATCAGCCGGCGGAGAGTCAGCGCAAAAAAAACAAACGGGCGGAGATATGCCCCGCCCGTTTGCCGCTGTCGTCTGATTTAATGGGTCGTATTATTGCTGCGGATCTCTTTCCAGATCTGATCGCAGCGCGCTTTCACCGCCTGATCGTTGCCGGTGCGGGTGGCCTGAATACACTGTTGGTAATCCAGGACGCGAACGCTCTCCTGGTTGGCGAACTGCTGGTGCTGTTTATCCTTTTTCAGCACATTCAGTACGCTCTGGCAGGCTTCAATCTTGTCCGGATTCCCTTCCGCCGTATTAATACAGGCGCTATAGGCATCTTTCAGTTTGGTGTCTTCTTTCGGCGCCGGCGACGTGGTGCAGGCCACCAGGCCCGCTGCCATCATGGCAATAAGCAGCATTTTTTTCATTGTCGTTCTCCCAGAGGTGCGGCAGGCTCACGCCCGCCGCGCAGGCATCAGAAAATAGTGAACGGGGCGATAACCATGAACTTCACGTCGCGCTCATCCTGGAAGATGTTGCCGTAGCCGCCGCTCCAGCTCGGAATATCGGAATGGTTGTCGTATTGGGTAAAGTGCAGTTTGAACAGGGTGCCCTTCGCCCGCCCTTCCTGTACGGTATACATTGCATCCAGGCTATAGGCCGACTCTTTCAGGCGATAGTCAGGGTCATAGTACGCATCCGGAGAGGACATTCGGCCCGGCTTCGCATCCCAGGCGTAGACATAAGACGCGCCGAACGCCCAGCCCGGCATATCCCAGTTTTTCATGTCATACATCGCGCCAAAGAAGACCGCTTTTTCGCCGTTGGCGTTAAAGTCGGAGCGGTTATCCCACCAGATATCGAGACGACCATTGGAAGAGGCGTAGGTCGGGGTCATACGCTGCAGGAAGTAGCCCTGCTGGCCATCAGCCTTCACCCAGGTTCCCTCGAGACGCAGATCCAGGACATCCGCCACCTTATAACCAAAGGTTAACGCCTGCAGCCATGCGGTGCCATCATAGATGTCGTTGACCCCGCCGTTGCTGACCTTATCGCGGGTGCCGTAGAACTGGTAGCTGGTGCTCAGCGGCGCGCCGGCGACATCAAACTTGTAGCTGGCTTTAGCAAAGTACTGATCGATATAGCCCTGAGCCTGACCAAATGCCGCCTCCAGCACCAGGTCATTTTTGAAATCATATTTAGCGCCGACGGAGTGGAGATAATCGACTTTGGTCTTCTTATCGTTCTGATAGAAATCGTCCATCTCGATATGCCATGGCGCTTTATACTCGTTCGTCCACATATAGGAGAAACTTAACGCGCCCGCCGTGCCATAGTCGAAGTTAGCCCCGGCCTCCGCCCCCTGATAGGTACCTGGCATAAAACTCCAGTGCGGGGCCAGCAGAGTCTGGCCGGTTGGCTGGATATAGCCCGCACGTGCCCACGCCGGACCATATTTGAATTTCGCTGCGGCTTTATACAGGCTGATGCCGCTCTTATCGCCGGAATAGTCTTCGTCATAGGCTTTGTTACGTGACGAGAAGGCAATTTCGTTCGGGTGACCGCTATCACCGTTCTCCGCCATTTCAATCGCGGTAAACGCGGCAATATCAAGGCCAAACATATCGGCGGCATAGCCGGACTGGAAGTCCAGGTTGGCGTTCCAGGTGGAGTGGGAAAGGTTGGTTTTGTATTTGTCGCCGTCGGTCACATCTTTACGGTCACGCTCACGCTGCCAGTAATAGATACCGCCGGTTAAGGTTGAATCATCGATAAAGCCTGCTGCGCTGGCCTGTGGAGCCACAACCCAGCCCGACATCGCGGTGACGGCGGCAATAGCCAGCGCCAGCGTACTACGTTTGCCACTAAACGTACGCATGTGCATATCCTCTTTGACGTTTTAAAAGGCGAAGACCAGCGGTCAATCGCTAAAAAATAAATAAAACTGCAAAATGTGGGGCGGTAAAAAAGACCGCGAAACCACTATAGATAGACTATTTTTCGTGACGCGAATTATCAATGTTTTTCGTGAGGCAAAGCTTAAGATTATGACAAAGCGCACATATTTTATGTCGTTTTGTTACAGTCTTATCTCTGATGATTTTGTTATGGAAGTCATTGCAAAATCAGGGAAAAACGCAATCATTGAAAGCGATTACATTGGTTTTTTGTATGTGACAGGAAACATCAGAAGCGCTATTTATTACCGCGCAGAAACAGAATTAATTCGCATCGCGAAAATGAAAAGTTTAATTAGCTGATTCTGAAACAAAAAAAGCGCCGCTGGGAGCGACGCTTTGACAGAAAAGAAATGTTATTCGCCCGCTTTCGCCCAGGTATCACGCAGCCCGACGGTGCGGTTGAACACCAGATTGGTTGCGGTTGCATAGCGGCTGTCGAGGCAGAAATAGCCTTCACGCTCAAACTGGTAAGCTTTACCGGCTTCGGCCTGCGCCAGGCTCGGCTCCGCGTACCCCTGTTTGATCACCAGCGATTCCGGGTTGATTACCGCGAGGAAATCGTCCGCCGCGCCCGGGTTTGGCACGCTGAACAGACGATCGTAGAGACGGATCTCTACCGGCAGCGCATGCGCCGCGCTTACCCAATGGATCACGCCTTTGACCTTGCGGCCGTCGGCCGGGTCTTTGCTCAGGGTGTCGGCATCGTAGGTGCAGAAGATGGTGGTAATATTGCCTTCGGCATCTTTCTCCACGCGTTCCGCTTTGATGACGTAGGCGTTGCGCAGACGCACTTCTTTACCCAGCACCAGACGCTTGTACTGTTTGTTGGCTTCTTCGCGGAAGTCCGCGCGATCGATCCAGATTTCGGCGCTGAACGGCACTTCACGACTGCCCATTTCCGGCTTGTTCGGATGGTTCGGCATCACCACCATTTCGCTTTCGCCCTGCGGATAGTTCTCGATAACCAGTTTCACCGGATCGATCACCGCCATCGCGCGCGGGGCGTTTTCGTTCAGATCTTCACGAATGCAGGACTCCAGCGACGCCATCTCGATGGTATTGTCCTGCTTGGTCACGCCGATGCGCTTGCAGAACTCACGGATGGATTCGGCGGTGTAGCCGCGACGACGCAGACCGGAGATGGTCGGCATACGCGGGTCGTCCCAGCCTTCCACGTGCTTCTCAGTCACGAGCTGGTTCAGCTTACGCTTGGACATCACGGTGTATTCGAGATTCAGGCGCGAGAATTCGTACTGACGCGGATGCACCGGGATGCTGATGTTGTCCAGCACCCAATCGTACAGGCGGCGGTTGTCCTGGAACTCCAGGGTACACAGCGAGTGGGTAATGCCTTCCAGCGCATCGCTGATGCAGTGGGTGAAGTCGTACATCGGGTAGATGCACCACTTGTTGCCAGTCTGATGATGCTCAGCGAACTTAATGCGGTACAGCACCGGATCGCGCATCACGATAAACGGCGACGCCATATCGATCTTCGCGCGCAGGCAGGCTTTGCCCTCTTCGAAGCCGCCGCTACGCATTTTTTCAAACAGCGCCAGGTTCTCTTCCACGCTGCGGTCGCGATACGGGCTGTTTTTACCCGGCGCTTTCAGGGTGCCGCGGTATTCGCGAATTTCATCAGGAGAGAGTTCATCAACATAGGCCAGACCTTTGTTGATCAGCTCAACCGCATACTGATGCAGCTGATCGAAATAATCAGACGAGTAGCATACGTCCCCGGACCAGTGGAAACCTAACCACTGCACGTCGTTTTTAATCGACTCAACGTATTCGATATCTTCTTTCACCGGGTTGGTGTCATCGAAACGCAGGTTGCATTGGCCCTGATAATCCTGGGCGATGCCGAAGTTCAGGCAGATGGATTTTGCATGGCCAATGTGCAGATAACCGTTCGGCTCCGGCGGGAAGCGAGTGTGAACGGTGGTATGTTTACCGGTAGCCAGATCTTCATCAATAATCTGACGGATAAAGTTAGTCGGGCGGGCTTCTGCCTCACTCATCACGGGTTCCTCAAAGCGTAAACAACGTATAACGGCACATGATCTTACAAGCAGGGCGTAGTGACAACTATTAGTTACGTAAAATAGGTATCAGAAGAGGATTATGGGGCCGATTGCTGGAAAAAAAAGCGGCGAAGGTTTCCCTTCGCCGCTGAGGCAAAAACTCGACTCAGGAGCCTTACTTGCCTTTAATCTCATACAGCGGCGTCTGGCCAGCAACGACCTTACCGCTCGCCAGTATCACCAGCGCGCTGTAGTCATCGCTGTTGCTGCAGACGACCGGACTGATCATTGAGCGCGCGTTGGCGTTGAGGAAGTCCAGATCCATTTCCAGAATCGGCTCACCCGCCTTCACGTCCGTGCCCTCTTCAACCAGACGTTTGAAGCCCTTGCCTTCCAGCGCCACGGTGTCGATACCCATGTGAACGACGATTTCCGCACCGTTGTTGGTTTCGAGGCAGAACGCGTGGTTAGTGTTGAAAATTTTCACCACGGTACCGGCGGCCGGGGCCACCACGATGTTGCTGGTCGGTTTCACCGCGATCCCGTCGCCAACGGCTTTGCTGGCGAAGGCTTCGTCCGGCACCTGCTCGAGGGCCACCACGTCACCGGTAATCGGCGAAACCAGCGACTCAACGGTCTTCGCGTTCGCTACCGCCTGCGGTTTAGCCGCGGGCGCTGCGGTGGCGACGTTGCCAGCCGGTGCGGCTGCCGCTGCCGCTACCGGGCCGCGGGTAACCACTTTTTTCATCTCATCGCCGATAGACTCTGCTTTCGCACCGACGATAACCTGAATGGTTTGCTTATTCAGTTTCACCACCCCGGACGCGCCGAGACGTTTACAGGCGGCGTCGTTCACCTTCGCCGAATCGCCCACGGTCAGACGCAGACGGGTGATACAGGCGTCAATGGCTTTCAGGTTGTCCGTTCCGCCCACCGCGGCGATATAGCTGGTCGCCAGCTGGGTCAGCCCCTCTTCAGTGTTGCTGTTGGCTTCTTCCGTTACCACGTCAGCGGCTTTGTCTTCACGACCCGGCGTTTTCAGGTTGAACATGCGGATCACCGCGCTGAACAGCAGGAAGTAGACGAAGAAGAACACCACGCCCATCACCAGCAGCATCCAGACGTTTTTGCTGGCGGCCGGCAGGCTGTACATCAGCACGTAGTCAATTGCACCTGCGGAGAAGGAGAAGCCCGCATGGATCCCGAGCGCCGTTGCGATGAACAGGCTGATACCGGTCAGCACCGCATGCAGGAGGTACAGCAGCGGAGCCAGGAACATGAACAGGAATTCCAGCGGCTCGGTTACCCCGGTCAGGAACGCGGTGATGGCCACGGACAGCAGCATACCGCCTACCATCGGACGACGCGCTTTCGGCGCCGCCAGATACATCGCCAGCGCCGCACCCGGCAGACCAAACATCATGATTGGGAAGAAGCCGGACATGAACATCCCCGCGGTGCCGTCGCCGGCGTAGAAGCGGTTGATGTCGCCGTGGAACACAGCGCCAGCGGCGTTAGTGAACTCACCAATCTGGAACCAGGCGATAGTGTTCAGCACCTGATGCAGACCGGTTGGGATCAGCAGACGGTTGATGAAACCAAAGATACCGGAACCCAGCGCCCCTGCGGAGACGATCCATTCGCCGCCAGAGTGGATAGCGTGCTGCACCGGCGGCCAGACGTAGCCGAAGATCGCCGCGAGGATCAGACAGAAGAAGCCGGTGGCGATCGGCACGAAGCGTTTGCCGCCGAAGAAGCTCAGGAAGTCCGGCAGCTTGATGCCGGCCCAGCGGTTGTATACCGCCCCTGCCACCAGACCGGTAATGATACCGGCCAGCACGCCCATATTGATTTCCGGGTTGATGGTGACCATCGCTTTGGTCATCACGAAATACCCTACCGCACCGGCCAGCGCCGCAGAACCGGCGTTATCCTTGGACCAGCTTGATGCCACACCAATTGCGAAGATCAGCGCCAGATTATCGAAGATCGCCCCACCCGCTTGCGCGATGAAGGGTACATTCAACAGGTCTGGTTGCCCGAAACGCAGCAGCAATGCCGCGACCGGCAGCACTGCGATAGGGAGCTGCAACGCCCTACCCAGTCGCTGAAAGAAACCTAAAATATTCATCTTATTCCCCCTATGAGACCCCGATGAGGCTCATTTCAAAGCCACTTTTTTATTGTGTAACAAGGTCGGTTTTATCACTTACCGGCAAAGTGTGTGAAAAATTAATTCGTATCGCAAATTAAACGGGTGTTTTTTGTGATAATTATCACCAAATATCGTATTCCCTCCTCCCTTGCACTGGCTAACAACGAAAACTTATTTTATCATTCAAAAAATCAACACGGATTGACCCCGGTCGGCGCAGTTGCTGCAATACTCTCCTTAGAGTGCTGGCGCCAATCCGCCAGAATCTACTTTGACTATAGAGGTGAAGAATGAGACTGATTCCCCTGGTAACCGCTGAGCAGGTCGGTAAATGGGCTGCCCGCCATATCGTTAACCGCATTAATGCATTTAAACCAACCGCGGACCGTCCGTTCGTCCTGGGTCTGCCAACCGGTGGTACCCCGCTGACCGCCTACAAGGCGCTGGTTGAAATGCATAAAGCAGGCCAGGTTAGCTTCAAGCACGTCGTCACCTTTAACATGGATGAATACGTTGGCCTGCCGAAAGAGCATCCGGAAAGCTATCATAGCTTTATGCACCGTAATTTCTTTGACCACGTTGATATTCCGGCAGAAAATATCAACCTGCTGAATGGTAACGCGCCGGACATCGATGCGGAATGCCGTCGCTATGAAGAAAAAATTCGTTCCTACGGTAAAATCCACCTGTTCATGGGCGGCGTGGGCAACGATGGTCATATCGCGTTTAACGAACCGGCCTCTTCTCTGGCGTCCCGCACCCGTATTAAGACCCTGACCCATGAAACCCGCGTAGCGAACTCCCGCTTCTTCGACGGCGATGTGGATCTGGTGCCGAAATATGCGCTGACCGTCGGCGTGGGCACCCTGCTGGACGCAGAAGAAGTGATGATTCTGGTGCTGGGTCATCAGAAAGCGCTGGCGCTGCAGGCGGCGGTAGAAGGTAACGTCAACCACATGTGGACCATTACCTGTCTGCAACTGCATCCGAAGGCGGTGATCGTCTGCGACGAACCGTCCACCATGGAGCTGAAAGTGAAGACGCTAAAATATTTCAACGAATTAGAAGCTGAAAATATTAAAGGTCTGTAATGTAGTCCTTCCCGCGCCCTGGCGCGGGATCATCTTTTTCTTTGTACGCACCATCATGCCGGCGGCAAACGAACGAACGCTGACCTGATGAGGCGTATATACCGGGGGTCGTAATGTATGCATTAACCCAGGGCCGGGTTTATACCGGTCATGAAATTCTCGATGACCATGCGGTTGTTATCGCTAATGGCTTTATCGAACGTCTTTGTCCGCTGGCAGATTTGCCGTCTGACATCGAGCAGCGCTCAGTCAACGGCGCAATAATCGCCCCCGGTTTTATCGACGTCCAGCTCAACGGCTGCGGCGGCGTGCAGTTTAACGACAGCCCAGAGGCGGTCACTGTCGAAACGCTGGAGATCATGCAGAAGGCCAACGAACGCTCAGGCTGCACCAGCTTCCTGCCGACGCTGATTACCTCCAGCGACGATCTGATGAAGCAAGGCGTGCGCGTGATGCGCGAATATCTGCAAAAACATCCGAACCAGGCGCTGGGCCTGCATCTCGAAGGGCCGTGGCTGAATATCGTTAAGAAAGGCACCCACAATCCGGACTACGTGCGTAAACCGGACGCGGCGCTGGTCGATTTCCTGTGCGACAACGCCGATGTGATCACCAAAGTGACCCTCGCCCCTGAGCGCGTTGAGCCAGAAGTGATCCGCAAACTGGTCGCCGCCGGGATCGTTGTCTCCGCGGGCCACTCCAACGCTACGCTGAAAGAGGCGAAAGTCGGCTTCCGTGCGGGCATTACCTTCGCCACCCACCTGTATAATGCGATGCCGTACATTACCGGCCGCGAACCGGGTCTTGCCGGGGCGATTTTTGACGAGCCGGATGTCTACTGCGGTATCATCGTCGACGGGATGCACGTCGATTACGCCAACGTGCGCAACGCCAAGCGCCTGAAAGGCGACAAGCTGTGCCTGGTCACCGACGCCACCGCGCCGGCGGGGGCGAATATTGACCAGTTCATTTTTGCCGGGAAAACAATATACTACCGCAATGGGCTGTGCGTAGATGAAAACGGCACCCTCAGCGGATCTTCCCTGACCATGATTGAAGGGGTGCGTAATCTGGTTGAGCATTGCGGCGTGGCACTGGACGAAGTATTGCGCATGGCGACGCTCTATCCTGCGCGCGCTATCGGCGTGGACAAGCAGCTCGGCAGCATTGCGCCGGGCATGGTCGCTAACCTGACCGCCTTTACACGCGATTATAAAATCACCAAGACCATCGTTAATGGTAACGAGGTCGTCACTGAGTAAGTAAAAGTATGACAGCAGGCGGACAAGCTCAAATTGGTAACGTTGACCTCGTAAAACAACTGAACAGCGCGGCCGTGTACCGCCTGATTGACCAGCATGGGCCCATCTCGCGCATTCAGATAGCCGAACAAAGCCAGCTTGCCCCTGCCAGCGTGACCAAAATCACGCGTCAGCTTATTGAGCGCGGCCTGATCAAAGAAGTCGATCAGCAGGCCTCCACCGGTGGCCGCCGCGCTATCTCTATCATCGCAGAAACTCGCAACTTCAACGCCATCGGCGTGCGGCTTGGCCGCTATGACGCCACTCTGACCCTGTATGATTTAAGCAGCAAGACCCTGGAAGAGGAGCACTTCCCGCTGCCCGAGCGCACCCAGGAAACGCTGGAACACGCCCTGCTGAATATCATCGCCACCTTTATCGAAAACTGTCAGCGCAAAATTCGCGAGCTGATCGCTATCTCAGTGATCCTGCCGGGCCTCGTCGACCCGGAAAGCGGCGTGATCCGCTATATGCCGCATATTGCGGTGGAAAACTGGGGCCTGGTCGGGGCGCTGGAGAAACGCTTCAACGTTACCTGCTTTGTTGGCCACGATATCCGCAGCCTGGCGCTGGCCGAGCACTATTTTGGCGCAAGCCAGGATTGCGAAGACTCCATTCTGGTGCGCGTGCACCGCGGTACCGGGGCGGGGATTATCTCCAACGGGCGCATTTTTATCGGCCGCAACGGCAACGTTGGCGAAATTGGCCATATTCAGGTCGACCCGCTGGGCGAACGCTGCCACTGCGGCAACTTCGGCTGTCTGGAGACCGTCGCGGCCAATGCCGCCATTGAACAGCGGGTTCGCCACCTGCTGGAGCAGGGCTACCAGAGCCGTCTGACGCCGGATGACTGCACGATCAAAACTATCTGCAAAGCGGCCAACAAGGGCGATGCCCTGGCCTGCGAGGTGATTGAGTACGTGGGGCGCCACCTCGGGAAAACGATCGCCATCGCCATTAACCTGTTCAACCCACAAAAAATCGTCGTCGCCGGCGAAATAGTGGAAGCTGAAAAGGTCCTTCTTCCGGCCATCGAAGGCTGCATTAACGCCCAGGCGCTTAAGGCGTTTCGTAAGAACCTGCCGGTGGTGCGCTCCACCCTCGATCACCGCTCTGCAATCGGCGCCTTCGCGCTGGTCAAACGCGCCATGCTTAATGGCACGCTGCTGCAGCGTTTGCTTGAGAGCTAATCGCCCCTTTTCTGATAGCGCGTCACCTTGATACGGGCGGGCCTCGCCTGTCAGAGGTGTGAAACCTCATCGATGACGCGTATAGTTTCGTCTTTGTTAATGATTCTGGACCCACCATGACCATTCAAAACATAATTTGTGATATTGACGGCGTACTGATGCACGATAACGTCGCCGTTCCCGGCGCAGCCGAGTTTATCAAGCGCATCCTCGATAAAGGCATGCCGCTGGTAATGCTGACCAACTACCCGTCGCAAACCGGCCAGGATCTGGCGAACCGTTTCGCCACCGCTGGAATTGATGTTCCGGATAGCGCCTTTTACACCTCAGCGATGGCCACCGCCGATTTTCTGCGTCGCCAGGAAGGCAAAAAAGCCTACGTGGTGGGAGAAGGGGCGCTGATCCACGAGCTGTACAAAGCCGGCTTTACCATTACCGATGTGAACCCGGATTTTGTCATCGTCGGAGAAACTCGCTCCTTTAACTGGGAAATGATGCATAAGGCCGCCTTCTTCGTCGCCAACGGCGCCCGCTTCATTGCCACTAACCCGGATACGCACGGTCGCGGCTTCTACCCTGCCTGCGGCGCGCTGTGCGCCGGGATCGAGAAGATCTCCGGCCGTAAGCCGTTTTACGTCGGCAAACCCAGCCCGTGGATCATCCGTTCAGCGCTGAATAAAATGCAGGCTCACTCCGAGCAGACGGTGATTGTCGGCGATAACCTGCGCACCGATATACTGGCCGGTTTCCAGGCGGGGCTGGAGACTATTCTGGTGCTCTCCGGCGTCTCCACCCTCGACGATATCGACAGCATGCCGTTCCGCCCGTCGTGGATTTACCCTTCCGTCGCGGAAATCGATATTTTCTGATGCCAACCACGTCGCAGGACGTGGTTTTTCATTTCTAGCGGCCATCAGAATTACCCCATCTAATAAAAACGGCCTATAAATACGAATTCCTCAATAAAGCCGTTCAAAAGATACTCTTTTTTCACTGTTCAACAATCACGGTTGCGTTTTTTCTTTTTCCGGCCGCAAAACCCTTGCGCCTGCTCCCCCTTTACGGCATTTTCTTAAGCACGCACTCAGGCTTCGCCACGAGACGAAGCCAGCACAACATCAAACACGACAGGGTAATGGAGAAGGCTATGTGTTCTATTTTTGGCGTACTGGATATTAAAACTGACGCAGGCGAGCTGCGTAAAAAGGCGCTGGAGCTTTCCCGCCTGATGCGCCACCGCGGTCCGGACTGGTCTGGCGTATATGCCAGCGACAAAGCGATTCTGGCGCACGAGCGCCTGTCGATTGTCGACGTCAACGCCGGGGCCCAGCCGCTGTACAACGCCGAAAAAACCCATGCGCTGGCCGTTAACGGCGAGATCTACAACCACCAGGCGCTGCGCGCGGAGTATGGCGATCGCTACCAGTTCCAGACCGGTTCCGACTGCGAAGTGATCCTCGCGCTGTATCAGGAAAAAGGCCCGGAGTTCCTCGACGATCTGCAGGGAATGTTCGCCTTCGCCCTGTACGACAGCGAAAAAGACGCGTACTTAATTGGCCGCGACCATATCGGCATTATCCCGCTGTATATGGGCCATGACGAACACGGCAACTTCTATGTCGCCTCCGAAATGAAAGCGCTGGTGCCGGTATGCCGCACCATTAAAGAGTTCCCGGCGGGCAGCTACCTGTGGAGCAAAGACGGCGAAATTCGCCAGTACTATCAGCGCGACTGGTTTGATTACGACGCGGTGAAAGACAACGTTACCGATAAGAACGAGCTGCGCCAGGCGCTGGAAGAGTCGGTGAAAAGCCACCTGATGTCCGACGTGCCTTACGGCGTGCTGCTCTCCGGCGGTCTTGATTCATCGGTCATCTCGGCTATCACCAAGAAATTCGCCGCCCGTCGCGTCGAAGATCAGGAGCGTAGCGAAGCCTGGTGGCCGCAGCTGCACTCTTTCGCGGTCGGTCTGGAAGGCTCTCCTGACCTGAAAGCGGCGCAGGAGGTGGCCAACCACCTCGGCACCGTGCACCACGAAATTCACTTTACCGTCCAGGAAGGGCTGGATGCCATCCGCGACGTTATCTATCACATCGAAACCTACGATGTGACCACTATTCGCGCCTCGACGCCGATGTACCTGATGTCGCGGAAAATTAAAGCCATGGGCATCAAAATGGTGCTTTCCGGCGAAGGTTCGGACGAAGTGTTCGGCGGCTACCTCTACTTCCATAAGGCGCCGAACGCCAAAGAACTGCACGAAGAGACGGTGCGTAAGCTGCAGGCGCTGCATATGTTTGACTGCGCCCGCGCCAACAAAGCGATGTCCGCCTGGGGCGTGGAGGCCCGCGTGCCGTTCCTCGACAAGAAGTTCCTCGACGTCGCGATGCGCATTAACCCGCAGGATAAGATGTGCGGCAACGGCAAAATGGAAAAACACATTCTGCGCGAATGCTTTGAATCCTACCTGCCGGCCAGCGTCGCCTGGCGCCAGAAGGAGCAGTTCTCTGACGGCGTCGGCTACAGCTGGATCGATACCCTGAAAGAAGTGGCCGCCAAACAGATCAGCGACCAGCAACTGGAAACCGCAAGCTTCCGCTTCCCGTACAACACGCCGACCTCCAAAGAAGGCTATCTGTACCGCGAGATCTTCGAAGAGCTGTTCCCGTTGCCGAGCGCGGCGGAGTGCGTCCCTGGCGGTCCGTCGGTGGCCTGCTCTTCAGCGAAAGCCATTGAGTGGGATGAAGCGTTCAAAACCATGAACGATCCATCAGGCCGCGCGGTCGGTGTCCACCAGTCGGCCTACAAATAAGCCCAGACGGGCGGTGAAACGCAAAACGGACCCTCCGGGGTCCGTTTTCTTTTTGCCGGATTTATACCGCTGAAAAACGATAAATAACCAATAATTGCCGAATATTCCAGCGAGCTGTTCGCAACCTAACCAAACAGTCACATTACAACGATTTTCCTTGAAAAAGAGGTTGACGCTCGCAGGCCCAATACGCATAATGCGCCCCGCAACGCCGATAAGGTTACGCGAAAAAAAGATGGCTACGTAGCTCAGCTGGTTAGAGCACATCACTCATAATGATGGGGTCACAGGTTCGAATCCCGTCGTAGCCACCATCTTTTTTGCGGGAGTGGCGAAATTGGTAGACGCACCAGATTTAGGTTCTGGCGCCGCAAGGTGTGCGAGTTCAAGTCTCGCCTCCCGCACCATTCACCAGTTAGCGTTGTACGGATGGGGTATCGCCAAGCGGTAAGGCACCGGTTTTTGATACCGGCATTCCCTGGTTCGAATCCAGGTACCCCAGCCATATTTCTTCGATATTTGCGGTTCACCGCGACGGTATTGGGGTATCGCCAAGCGGTAAGGCACCGGTTTTTGATACCGGCATTCCCTGGTTCGAATCCAGGTACCCCAGCCATCGAAGAAGCAGTAAGACAATTAGGCTACGTAGCTCAGCTGGTTAGAGCACATCACTCATAATGATGGGGTCACAGGTTCGAATCCCGTCGTAGCCACCAAATTCTGGACGTATCGATACGCATCGATAAATCCGCAAACAATTTGTTGGGGTATCGCCAAGCGGTAAGGCACCGGATTCTGATTCCGGCATTCCGAGGTTCGAATCCTCGTACCCCAGCCAAATTTAAAAGTCGTTCAGCAGTGAACGCACTGTTGCCCTCAACCGGCATAGTTACGGTCAAGCGCAACAGACAATTGGGGTATCGCCAAGCGGTAAGGCACCGGATTCTGATTCCGGCATTCCGAGGTTCGAATCCTCGTACCCCAGCCACTTCAATGCAAAAAAGCTCACTTCGGTGGGCTTTTTTGCTATTGGCGTCCTGACATGCTTACTCCGTACTGACTGCCGGGCAGGCGCTCTCCGCTACGCCCCTGCCCGGGAAGCCGGTTTTACAAGCCTAAGGCATACTTCAGCGCCTGACGCTTCAGCACCCCGGCGCGTTCAGCCGCCATCAGGCCAATATTACGCAGCATCCGCACCGGCGCCAGGTCATTGCTGAAACCGGCATAAAACAGATCCATCCCCGACTGCATGATAAAATTATCCGCTCGCCGCCGCGCCTGGTAGCGCTTCAGCACCGGCAGGCTGGCCCAGTCTTCGCCGCGGCCGCGCGCTTCCGCCAGAATCTCCAGCAGGGCATCGACATCACGATAGCCAAGGTTAACCCCCTGCCCCGCCAGTGGATGAATGGTGTGCGCCGCATCGCCCACCAGCGCCAGGCCGGGCTGAACATACTGCAGCGCATGACGCCGGGTGAGCGGGAAGGCGCCGGCCGCCTGCGGCGTCACCCGTCCCAGCCGCGCCGGAAAGTGACTGGCGATCTCCTGCTGGAGCTGCGCCATGGTCATGCTCTGCAGCTGACGGATCCGCGCCGGGGCGTCGTACCAGACCAGCGAAGCCCAGTGGTCGAACAGCGGCAGGAAGGCGCGTGGGCCGCTGGGAGTAAACTGCTGCCAGGTGCTGTCGCCGGGATCGTCGGCGCATTCGACGCTGATCAGCATACAGGACTGCTGATATTGCCAGGCGTGCACGCCGATGCCGGCCATCTCCCGCACCTGGGAGTTAGCGCCGTCGGCGCCGATAACCAGCCGGGCGTGGATCGTCTCCCCCTCGCGCAAATGCAACGCCGTCTGCGTCTCGCCGCGCTGCATCGTTTTCAGTTCGCTACCGACGCACAGGGTAACCGCCTCATGCGCCGCCAGCGCTTGCCACAGGCCCCATTGCAGAACCTTGTTCTCGACCATATAGCCCAGCTCCGGCAGCTTGAGCTCCGCGGCGTCGAAGGCGACGTGCGCGCTCTCCCACTCCCAGGTCTCCAGACGGCGATACGCGTGGACGCGCATCGCCCGTATGGCATCCCAGACGCCGAGACTCTTCAGCAGGCCGACCGAAGCCGCGCTGATCGCCGAGATCCGCACATCCGGGGCGGATGCCGGATCGAACGCCGGTGGCGCCGCTTTCTCAAGCACCGTCACGGTAAATCCCTGTTGCGCCAGCCCTAACGCCAGGGCGCCGCCGACCATGCCGCCGCCCACGATGGCGACATCTGTTACGTGAATTGTCATGGCTATTATCCTTAAAGCAGAATCCGTTAAGTTTACCGGATTTTTCGCCCTCTTGCGGCGATAACGCTCGCACTGGTCAGGGGGCGACCAAAGCATTACAATACGCGCCCTGGAATGCGAAATTCACCCTGTATATATCCCCGCGTTTTGGATATCTATTACTGAGCATGAGCAAGTCAATGACAAAAAAACTCCATATTAAAACCTGGGGCTGTCAGATGAACGAGTATGATTCATCAAAGATGGCCGATCTGCTGGATGCGACACATGGGTATCAACTGACCGAAGTGGCGGAAGAAGCAGATGTGCTGTTGCTCAATACCTGCTCAATTCGTGAGAAGGCCCAGGAAAAAGTTTTCCATCAGCTTGGCCGCTGGAAGCTGCTGAAAGAGAAGAACCCGGACCTGATTATTGGCGTCGGCGGCTGCGTGGCTTCCCAGGAAGGCGACCATATTCGCCAGCGCGCGCACTATGTCGATATTATTTTCGGGCCGCAAACCCTGCACCGCCTGCCGGAGATGATTAACTCCGTGCGCGGCAACCGCAGTCCGGTAGTTGATATCAGCTTCCCGGAAATTGAAAAATTCGATCGCCTGCCAGAGCCGCGCGCCGAAGGGCCGACCGCCTTTGTCTCGATTATGGAAGGTTGCAATAAATACTGCACCTACTGCGTGGTGCCGTATACCCGCGGAGAAGAAGTTAGCCGTCCGTGCGACGATATCCTGTTTGAAATCGCCCAGCTGGCGGCGCAGGGTGTGCGTGAGGTCAATCTGCTGGGGCAGAACGTTAACGCCTGGCGCGGTGAGAATTACGACGGCACCACCGGCAGCTTTGCCGACCTGCTGCGCCTGGTCGCCGCCATCGACGGCATCGACCGCATTCGCTTCACCACCAGCCACCCGATCGAATTTACCGACGATATCATCGACGTTTATCGCGATACGCCGGAGCTGGTGAGCTTCCTGCACCTGCCGGTGCAGAGTGGCTCCGACCGTGTGCTGAACCTGATGGGACGCACCCATACCGCGCTGGAGTATAAAGCGATTATTCGCAAGCTGCGTGAAGCGCGCCCGGATATTCAGATAAGCTCCGACTTTATCGTCGGCTTCCCGGGCGAAACCACGGAAGATTTCGAAAAGACCATGAAGCTTATCGCCGACGTCAATTTCGATATGAGCTACAGCTTTATCTTCTCCGCTCGCCCGGGCACCCCGGCGGCCGATATGGTCGACGACGTGCCGGAGGCGGACAAAAAACAGCGTCTGTATATCCTGCAGGAACGCATTAACCAGCAGGCGATGGCCTGGAGCCGTCGCATGCTCGGCACGGTACAGCGCATCCTGGTGGAAGGCACCTCGCGTAAGAACATCATGGAGCTCTCCGGACGTACGGAGAATAACCGGGTGGTCAACTTCGAAGGTACCCCGGACCTCGTCGGTAAGTTTGTCGATGTCGAAATCGTCGATGTATATACCAACTCGCTGCGCGGTAAAATCGTGCGCACCGAAGCGGAGATGGGTCTGCGTATCGCTGAATCACCCGAATCAGTGATTGCCCGCACCCGTAAAGAGAACGATCTTGGCGTGGGAATTTACCAGCCATGATCCCTTCAGGCCTGTCGGTTCCGGCAGGCCTTGTAATTCCTCTCTCCGTCCCTATATCTACAGCAATGCTTGCGCCATTTTCCTGTGACGTAAATAATTTCCTGATTAGCCGGCCACGCGCCGCGTCCGGCCACCTGCGTAAAGAGGAATAGTTTGAACATAGACACTCGTGAGATTACCCTGGAGCCAGCGGATAACGCACGCCTGTTAGCCCTGTGCGGCCCGTTTGACGACAACATTAAACAGCTGGAGCGTCGGTTAGGCATTGAGATCAACCGCCGTGACAATCACTTTAAGCTGACCGGTCGCGCCCTGTGCGTGCACGCTGCCGCCGATATTCTGCGCAGCCTGTATGTCGACACAGCGCCAATGCGCGGTCAGATTCAGGATATTGAACCAGAGCAGATCCACCTGGCGATCAAGGAAGCGCGCGTACTGGAGCAGAGCGCCGAAAGCGTGCCTGAGTACGGTAAAGCCGTCAATATCAAGACCAAGCGCGGGGTAATCAAACCGCGTACGCCGAACCAGGCGCAGTACATCGCCAATATCCTCGATCACGACATCACTTTCGGCGTGGGTCCGGCGGGTACGGGTAAAACCTATCTGGCGGTGGCGGCGGCGGTCGATGCGCTGGAGCGCCAGGAGATCCGCCGTATTCTGCTGACCCGTCCGGCCGTCGAGGCAGGCGAAAAGCTCGGCTTCCTGCCCGGCGATCTGAGCCAGAAGGTCGACCCGTATCTGCGCCCGCTGTATGACGCGCTGTTTGAGATGTTCGGCTTTGAGAAAGTGGAGAAGCTGATTGAG
This sequence comes from Klebsiella sp. P1927, assembly GCF_018204675.1. Classification (NCBI taxonomy): domain Bacteria; kingdom Pseudomonadati; phylum Pseudomonadota; class Gammaproteobacteria; order Enterobacterales; family Enterobacteriaceae; genus Klebsiella; species Klebsiella sp. P1927. The sequence goes on from NZ_CP073377.1 coordinate 3,586,145, forward strand.
CGTAACGTCATCGAAGTGGCCCCGCTGGCCTATATGCGCGGACGGACGCTGAATGACGCCTTTATCATTCTTGATGAAAGCCAGAACACCACCATCGAACAGATGAAGATGTTCCTGACCCGCATCGGCTTTAACTCCAAGGCGGTGATCACCGGCGACATCACGCAGATTGACCTGCCACGCAGCACCAAATCCGGTCTGCGCCATGCCATCGAAGTACTGGCGGAAGTCGATGAGATCAGCTTTAACTTCTTCCATAGCGAAGACGTGGTGCGCCATCCGGTGGTCGCCCGCATCGTGAACGCCTATGAGGCATGGGAAGCCGCAGACCAGAAACGTAAAGCAGAGCTGGCCGCCGAGCGCAAACGCGAAGCCCAGGAACAGGAGCAAAAATGAGTCAGGTGATCCTCGATTTACAGCTGGCCTGCGAAGAGACCAGCGGCCTGCCGGACGAAGCCCTTTTCCAACGCTGGGTCGACGCCGTCATTCCGCCGTTTCAGGAGGAGTCAGAGTTAACGATTCGTCTGGTCGACGTTGCAGAAAGCCATGAGCTGAACCTGACCTATCGCGGCAAGGATAAGCCGACCAACGTCCTCTCCTTCCCGTTTGAAGCGCCGCCGGGAATTGAAATGCCGCTGCTCGGCGATCTGATCATCTGCCGTCAGGTGGTAGAGCAAGAAGCCAGCGAGCAAGGTAAGCCGCTGGAGGCGCACTGGGCGCATATGGTGGTGCACGGTAGCCTGCATCTGCTGGGCTACGATCATATCGAAGACGACGAAGCGGAAGAGATGGAAGGCCTTGAAACAGAGATAATGCTTGCTCTGGGCTATGAGGACCCGTACATTTCCGAGAAGATTGCGGAATAGCGCCCAGCCGGATGGCGGTGCTTGCGCCTCATCCGGCCGCTGTTTCTGCGTTTTACCTGCCAGAAAGTCAGGCAACCCATGCCGTCTGGCGCTGAGTTTACGCGCGACGAGCGACAGTTAAATCAACATGAGAACCCAAACGACGCCATGAGCGACGACAATTCACACAGTAGTGACACAGTAAACAGCAAAAAGGGATTTTTCTCCCTGTTACTCAGCCAGCTTTTTCACGGGGAACCGAAAAACCGCGATGAACTGCTGGCGCTGATCCGTGATTCCGGGCAAAACGACCTTATCGATGAAGATACGCGTGACATGCTCGAAGGGGTAATGGATATCGCCGACCAGCGGGTCCGCGACATTATGATCCCCCGTTCACAAATGATAACCCTGAAACGCAACCAGACGCTGGACGAGTGCCTGGATGTCATCATCGAATCCGCCCACTCGCGTTTCCCGGTCATCAGTGAAGATAAAGATCACATCGAAGGGATTCTGATGGCCAAGGATCTGCTGCCGTTTATGCGCAGCGACGCCGAAGCCTTCAGCATGGAAAAAGTGTTACGGCCGGCGGTTGTCGTCCCGGAAAGCAAGCGGGTCGACCGCATGCTGAAAGAGTTTCGCTCACAGCGCTATCATATGGCGATCGTTATTGACGAATTCGGCGGCGTCTCTGGTCTGGTGACCATCGAGGATATCCTTGAGCTCATCGTCGGGGAAATTGAAGACGAGTACGACGAAGAAGAAGATATCGATTTCCGCCAGCTGAGCCGCCACACCTGGACGGTGCGCGCCCTGGCCTCCATCGAAGACTTCAACGAGGCCTTCGACACGCACTTTAGCGATGAAGAAGTGGATACCATTGGCGGGCTGGTGATGCAGGCCTTCGGCCATCTGCCGGCCCGCGGCGAATCTATCGACATTGATGGTTACCAATTCAAGGTAGCAATGGCAGATAGTCGTCGTATCATTCAGGTGCATGTAAAGCTGCCCGATGACGCTCCCCAGCCGAAGCTGGAAGAGTAAGCGGTAGCGCTGAAATGGCCAGCCGGGAGACCGCGAGTCATACACGGTTGTAGGTGCCCCGCGTCCGGCTGGCAAAAAGAATAGCCTGTAGCAGCAGGCGTTAATTAACGGGACGATTAACCTAAATGGTATTTGCCTCTCTTCTTGAACGCCAGCGCATACGTCTGTTGCTGGCGCTGTTGTTTGGAGCCAGCGGAACGCTGGCTTTTTCACCTTATGACTTCTGGCCAGCGGCTATCGTTTCGCTGATCGGTCTGCAGGCGTTAACCCTCAACCGACGCCCGCTGCAAAGCGCCGGGATCGGCTATTTCTGGGGACTCGGGTTGTTCGGCACGGGTATCAACTGGGTCTATGTCAGCATCGCGCAGTTTGGCGGAATGCCCGGCCCGGTTAACGTCTTCCTCGTCGTTCTGCTGGCGGCCTATCTCTCGCTCTACACCGGCCTGTTTGCCGGCCTGCTCGCCCGTCTGTGGCCTAAAACTAACTGGATACGGATGGCTATCGCTGCCCCTGTCGTCTGGCAAATCACCGAGTTCCTGCGCGGCTGGGTGCTGACCGGCTTTCCGTGGCTACAGTTCGGCTACAGCCAGATTGACGGCCCGCTGAAAGGCCTCGCGCCGGTGATGGGCGTCGAGGCGATTAACTTCCTGCTGATGGTAGTCAGCGGCCTGCTGGCCCTGGCCCTCGTCCAGCGCAACTGGAAGCCGCTGGCGATTGCCGCGCTGCTGTTCGCCCTGCCGTTCCCGCTGCGCTATATCCAGTGGTATCAGCTGCTGCCGGCGCGCGCGACCCAGGTCTCGCTGGTGCAAGGCGATATCCCACAGGCCATGAAATGGGACGAAAAGCAGCTGGTCAATACCCTGAAAACCTACCTGGCGCTGACCCAGCCGCATATCGGCCACTCGCAGCTGATTATCTGGCCTGAATCGGCGATCCCGGATCTGGAGATCAACCAGCAGCAGTTCCTCAGCATGATGGACGATCTGCTGCGCGCAAAAGACAGCTCGCTGATCACCGGCATTGTCGATGCGCGTCTCAACAAGCAGAACCGTTACGATACCTACAACACCATCATTACTCTCGGCAAAGATAACCCGTACCGCTACGACTCGACCAACCGCTACAACAAGAACCATCTGGTGCCGTTCGGCGAGTTTGTACCGCTGGAGTCGATTCTGCGTCCGCTGGCGCCGTTCTTTGACCTGCCGATGTCCTCCTTCAGCCGCGGCCCCTACGTGCAGCCGCAGCTGATGGCGCATAACCTGAAGCTGACCGCGGCCATCTGCTACGAGATAATCCTCGGTGAACAGGTGCGGGATAACTTCCGGCCGGACACCGACTTCCTGCTGACCATCTCCAACGACGCCTGGTTCGGCAAGTCCATCGGCCCGTGGCAACACTTCCAGATGGCGCGAATGCGCGCCCTGGAGCTGGCCCGCCCGCTGCTGCGCAGCACCAACAACGGCATTACTGCGGTGATCGGCCCGCGCGGCGAGATCCAGAAGATGATCCCGCAGTTTACCCGCGAGGTGTTGACCACCACCGTGACCCCCGCCAGCGGCTTAACCCCTTACGCCCGCACCGGCAACTGGCCGCTATGGGCGCTGACGGCGCTGTTTGGTTTCGCCGCGCTGCTGATGAGCCTGCGCCAGCGTCGCCGATAAGTTTCTCCGCCGGCGACGCCCGTCGCCGGCTTTTTCTTCCCATCATCTGCCACTCTGGCACAGTCATTGCTTTATTTAACCTGGTAGCGGCATCGTCCGACCCAGTGCAACCAGGTTGCACCAGAAACGATCGGTGGTCGCGCTATTTTGGTGCAATGGAAGATATTTGCCTCCGATTGGTGCGGAGCGCTTCGCAAAAATAAACAATAAAGCAGCAAAATCTTTACATTAAGCCAAACTAAATGCTAACAAACACATACAAATGCGGCACGTGGACGCGTGCCCCCAATAACAACACACACAATCACAATGGGTATCAATAGCGTCGCTGACGCTGCGGATAAGGAGTTGGATATGCAATTACGTAAACTGGCCACGGCAATGCTGGTAATGGGAATGACCGCTGGTCTGGCGCAGGCGGAAGATGCTGCCCCGGCGGCTGGCCAGAACACCCTGGATAAGATCGCCAAAAACGGGGTTATCGTTGTCGGCCATCGTGAATCTTCGGTCCCGTTCTCTTACTACGATAACCAGCAGAAGGTTGTGGGCTACTCTCAGGATTATTCCAACGCCATCGTCGATGCCATCAAGAAAAAACTGAACAAACCCGATCTGCAGGTCAAACTGATCCCGGTCACCTCGCAGAACCGTATCCCGTTGCTGCAGAATGGCACCTTTGATTTCGAGTGCGGCTCAACCACCAACAACCTTGAGCGCCAGAAACAGGCGGCCTTCTCCGATACCATCTTCGTGGTCGGTACCCGTCTGCTGGTGAAGAAAGGCGGTCCGATCAAAGATTTCCCGGACCTGAAGGATAAAGCGGTCGTCGTCACCTCCGGAACCACCTCGGAGATCCTGCTGCATAAGCTGAACGATGAGAAAAAAATGAATATGCGCATTATCAGCGCCAAAGATCATGGCGACTCTTTCCGCACCCTGGAGAGCGGACGCGCCGTGGCCTTTATGATGGATGATGCCCTGCTGGCTGGCGAACGCGCCAAGGCGAAGAAACCGGATAATTGGGAAATCGTCGGCACCCCGCAGTCGAAGGAAGCCTATGGCTGCATGCTGCGGAAGGATGATCCGACGTTCAAGGCGCTGGTTGATGAAACCGTCGCCCAGGCTCAGACCTCTGGCGAAGCGGAGAAGTGGTTTGACAAATGGTTCAAAAACCCGATTCCGCCAAAAAATCTTAACCTCAACTTCGAGCTGTCGGACGACATGAAAGCGCTGTTCAAATCACCTAACGACAAAGCACTGAACTAATTATAACAACCAGGGGCGGGATATCCTGCCCTCCCGATGATTGTCACAGCACGGACAGACTATACGGCGGCTGGTCGTTCCCCAGCCGCCGCGAATACCGAAACAAGCTGGACAACCGTCTTCGAGGGTAGCAATGGCTACCCTTTTTTTTCCAGGAGTCATGTATGTCAATAGACTGGAACTGGGGGATATTCCTGCAACAGGCCCCCTTCGGCAACACTACCTACCTGGGCTGGCTGTGGAGCGGTTTTCAAATTACCGTCGCCCTCTCCATCTCGGCCTGGATCATCGCTTTTCTCGTCGGCTCACTGTTCGGCATTTTACGCACGGTCCCCAATCGCTTCCTCTCGGGCATTGGCACCTGCTATGTCGAACTGTTTCGCAACGTGCCGCTGATCGTGCAGTTCTTTACCTGGTACCTGGTGGTGCCGGAGTTCCTGCCGGAAAATATCGGCATGTGGTTTAAATCGGAGCTGGACCCAAACATTCAATTCTTTGTCTCCTCCATGCTGTGCCTGGGGCTGTTTACCGCCGCTCGCGTCTGCGAGCAGGTACGCGCCGCCATCCAGTCGCTGCCGCGCGGGCAGAAGAACGCCGGCCTGGCGATGGGCCTGACCCTGCCGCAAACCTACCGCTACGTGCTGCTGCCGAACGCCTACCGCGTTATTGTGCCGCCGATGACCTCGGAGATGATGAACCTGGTGAAAAACTCGGCCATCGCCTCCACCATCGGTCTGGCCGATATGGCCGCACAGGCGGGCAAACTGCTGGACTACTCCGCTCATGCCTGGGAGTCTTTTACCGCCATCACCCTGGCCTATGTTTTCATCAACGCGGTGATTATGCTGATTATGTATGTGGTCGAGCGTAAGGTTCGCCTGCCTGGCAATATGGGAGGCAAATAATGTACGATTTTGACTGGAGTTCGATCGTTCCCTCCATGCCCTATCTGCTGGCAGGGCTGGTGATCACCCTGAAGATTACGGTGATCGCCATCGTGGTCGGCATTGTCTGGGGCACTCTGCTGGCGGTTATGCGCCTGTCCAGCTTTCTGCCGCTGGCCTGGTTTGCTAAATCCTACGTCAACGTATTCCGCTCAATCCCACTGGTGATGGTCCTGCTGTGGTTCTACCTGATTGTCCCGGGCTTCCTGCAGAACGTGCTGGGACTGTCGCCGAAAACGGATATTCGCCTGATCTCGGCGATGGTGGCGTTTTCGATGTTCGAAGCCGCCTACTATTCAGAGATTATCCGCGCCGGCATTCAGAGCATCTCCCGCGGCCAGTCCAGCGCCGCGCTGGCGTTGGGGATGACCCACTGGCAGTCAATGCGGCTGGTGATCCTGCCGCAGGCCTTCCGCGCCATGGTGCCGCTGCTGCTAACCCAGGGGATCGTCCTGTTCCAGGATACCTCGCTGGTGTATGTATTGAGTCTCGCCGACTTCTTCCGTACCGCCTCCACCATTGGCGAGCGTGACGGAACCCAGGTCGAAATGATCCTGTTCGCAGGCGGCGTCTATTTTGTGATTAGCCTCAGCGCCTCGCTGTTGGTCAGCTGGTTGAAGAAAAGGACTGTGTAATGATTACCCTGAAAAACGTTTCAAAATGGTATGGTCACTTTCAGGTGCTGACCGATTGCTCCACGGAAGTGAAAAAAGGCGAAGTCGTGGTGGTCTGCGGGCCGTCAGGCTCCGGTAAATCCACGCTGATTAAGACTGTGAACGGCCTTGAGCCGGTACAGCAGGGGCAGATTATTGTCGATGGCACCGTGGTTAACGATAAAAAGACCAACCTGGCTAAACTGCGCTCGCACGTCGGCATGGTGTTTCAGCATTTTGAACTGTTCCCGCATCTGTCGATTATCGACAACCTGACGCTGGCGCAGGTCAAAGTGCTTAACCGCGATAAAGCCTCAGCGCGCAAGAAAGGCCTCAAGTTGCTGGAGCGCGTTGGCCTGGCGGCGCATGCGGAAAAATACCCGGCGCAACTCTCCGGCGGCCAGCAGCAGCGCGTGGCCATTGCCCGAGCCCTGTGTATGGACCCGATCGCCATGCTGTTTGATGAGCCCACCTCAGCGCTTGACCCGGAGATGATTAACGAGGTGCTGGACGTTATGGTCGAACTGGCCAACGAGGGGATGACCATGATGGTCGTGACCCATGAGATGGGCTTTGCCCGCAAGGTGGCGAACCGGGTGATCTTTATGGATGAAGGGAAGATTGTCGAGGATGCCGATAAAGAGGCCTTCTTTGCCAATCCGCAATCCGAGCGTGCCAAAGATTTCCTCGCCAAAATACTTCATTAATGGTTTTTCTCTGCGCATACCGCCCGGTATGCGCAGTTAATCTTTTCCGCCATATTATTCGCCAATGTTATTTATGCGGTAGATGATCGCTACTATCATTTACGTACCCAATAAACCTGGGCGATAAAAGCTGAACTTATTTATTAAATCGATCAATTCATAAAGAATTCAATAATGAATTCGTGGACCGGCATTGCCACCGCCGCTAGCATATAACGCCTCGTAACAGGTTCGTCGCATGATTATTTTATTAATTGAATATAATATTCTTGCCTGACCTCGCCTGCGCCGAAATAAAGGCCATCAATATTCTCTGCCGCTCGCAGAATAATGGATGCGCCACCAAACCAATGAAACAAATGGATATTGCTTCATGTTAATTCGATCTCGCACGCTCACCGGGCTGCTGTTTATCACGCTGGCGGGCACCTCAGCCGCCGGGGCCGCGCCATTGGCCTCTTCTACTCACCAGACGGAGCAGGATAAAGCCCGCCAGGAGGCGCTGGCGCCGCAGCAACAGGATTTTCAGTCTTCACAACAGCGCGTGGCGCCGCAGGGGATCCCTTTTCCTGAGGAAACGCATTGCAAATTGATCAACCGGGTCGATATCGACTCCGATAACCAGGCGCTCACCCGGAAATTACTGGCGAAAACCGCACGGCAGGCGCAGGGACGCTGTCTGGGTAGCGAAGGCATTCGCCTGCTGGCCTATACCTTGCAAAATGAGCTGATCGCGCAAGGCTACATCACCTCGCTGATTGATGTGCCCTCCCAGTCGCTGGAGCACGGCATACTCAGGTTCACGCTGCACTATGGCAAAGTGGGCGCTATCGACTATGCCGACGGCTCGGACACCACCCGCCTGTGGAATTCCCTACCCACCTCTTCCGGTACTATCCTGCGCTTAAGCGACCTTGAGCAAGGGATGGCCAACCTGCAGCGTCTGCCCGGCGCCACCGCGCACATGAAACTGTTGCCGGGCCAACACGAGGGAGAAAGCGATATCCAGATCGCCCGCAGCCTGGCGAAAAAATGGCAGCTTGGCGCCTGGCTTGACGACGCCGGCAGCAAAGCCAGCGGACGCTACCAGGCCGGCGGGGCCCTCTATCTCTATGACCTGACCACCCTCAACGATATCCTGTACCTTTCCGGCGGGGGCGATATTGAATTCAATCAGCATAACGACGGCAACCACAACGGCAGCCTGTATTACTCCATTCCCTTTGGCTACTGGACACTAAGCGCCTACGGGGCATACAGCCAGTATCGTCAGCAGTTTAACGGCAACTGGTCGACGATGGATTATAAGAGTAAAAATCGCTACTACAGCGCCACGCTGAGTCGTCTGCTCTCCCACACCCGGCAGCAAAAAACCACCGCCGACCTGCGGATCGCCAAGAGCACCTCGCATTATTACTTCGGCGGCAGTGAGCTACTGGTGATGCGCAAGCAGAACCCCTCATGGGAATTCACCCTCAACCACCAGCACTACTTTAACAACAAGATTGTTGATGCCAGCATCGGCATCCAGCGCAGCCTGCCGTGGCTCAGCTCGACAGCAACGCCGGAAGAGCAGGCCGGGCTGTATAGCCCGCTGTCGCGGATTGTGCATGGTAATCTGCAGGCAATGATGAAATTTGACGCCACCGGCGACAAATTTACCTGGGCTCCCCGCCTCAGCGCCCAGTTCAGCCCGGACAAACTCGCTTCCGATAATAAATTCAATATTGGTAGTCGCTGGAGCGTGCGCGGTTTTGACGGTGAAAACAGCCTGTCCGGCAATCAGGGATGGTACTGGCGCAACGATTTTATCTGGGATCTGGCCACCCACGAGCGGCAATTCTATTTGGGCGCGGATATAGGCCGTCTTATCGGCGCCGATCTATATCAAAAAGGCAAAGTGCTCTCCGGCGCCGTCAGCGGGCTGCGCGGTCAGCTATGGTCAACGCAGTACGATCTGTTTATTAGTACCCCGCTGAGTAAACCGGATAAGTTTCATAGCGACGCCCTGAATATGGGCTTTTCATTACAGTGGAGGTATTAATTCGCACATTATTGACTCGTCATATTTACATTATTTATTAATCATTATTTAAAGGAATAAAGAAAATGTTTAAGTTTAAGGCTTCTTATGTCGCACTGGCGGCAGTATTAACCTCGTCGGTAGTTTATGCCGACCCCACAAGCTATACGCACTCTTCCGGCGCCACGGTTATCGATATTGAAAAGCCGAATGCCGCCGGTGTCTCCCATAACCTGTACCGCGACTTCAACGTCGGCACCAATGGCACCATCCTTAATAACAGCGGCGATGATGTCAGCCACAGCACATTTGGCAATATCGCCCGCAACAATAATCTGACCGCCGGCAGCGCTTCGGTGATTTTGAACGAGGTGACCTCCAAAAACGCCAGTAGCCTGAAGGGCTTTATCGAAGTCAACGGTCAGAAAGCGGATGTGGTAATCGCCAACCCGAACGGCATCACCTGTTCCGGCTGTAGCTTTGTTAATACCAACAAGGCTATCCTGACCACCGGCAAGGTTAATATGACCGACGATGGCGCCATCGGCAGCTATACCGTAACGGGCGGCACCCTCACCATCGGCGAAAATGGCATGAACGCCGCCAACGGCTACGCGGTTCTGCTCGCCGACGCGATTAAGATTAACGGTAAAGTGCAGGCCAACAACGCCCTGGTCAGCGCGGGCAACTTCACCATGGATAACAGCTCTGGCTCGGTGACCTCCGCCGGTAAAAAGGCCACCCTGATCCAGATGACGGTTAACCCGCAGTACAGCATCGACGTCAGCAGCCTTGGCGGCATTGAGGCCAACAGCATCAGCATGGTCGGCAATAATATCGGCTTTGGCGTACGTAATAAGGGTTCTATTATCTCCAACGGCACGCTGATGCTCACCAGCAACGGTAATTTGCTGAACAAAGGGTCAATAACGGGCAAAGGTTTGCTGAGCCAGGTTTCCACCGTCACGGGCATCACCAATGACGGTAGCATCGCCGGCGCCTATTATTTAATGCTCTCCAGTGGCGATTATATCGTTAACACCGGTTCTCTCTCCGGCGGCCAGCTGATTGCCACCGCTAACGGCAACATCACCAACGGCGACTCAGGCACGATGACCGGCACCAGTGGATTAAGCCTGACCAGCGGCGGGAAAATCCGCAACGAAGAAAAAGCCTCCCTGCTGTCAAATAACCAGATTGCCGCCACGGCAATCGGTGATTTCCTCAATGAAGGCAAAATCAGCGCCAAACACACCAGCCTGACGTTTGTCGGCGACAGCTTTAAAAACACCGGCAATATTAACTCTACTGGCCAAACCACCATTCAGTCGCTTACACAGGACGGCAGCGCCAATACGGGCGAGATCTATAACCTCGGCAATATCACCGGCGAAAATATCAATCTGCAGACCAATGGCACGCTGGCGCAAAGCAGCAGTGGTCGTATTGAGGCAACCAACGCCATTACCGCCCACAGCTACTGGCTGAACCAAAATGGTTATATGAATGCCGCCGATATCACCACCGATCACGGCGTAGTGAATAATTATGGCAATATTACTGCCAAAAATATTTCAATCACGACCTACTCAGATATCACCAACGAAGGGCAGATCAGCAGCACCGGCGACCTGACCTTAAATACCAAAAATAAAGGCGCGATCTACAATTATTCAACCCTCAGCGCGGGCGGCAACATGACGTTAACCGCCACCAAAGTGGTCAATGGTGGTAAAAGTTGCGGCATACTGGGCCTGGCGAAATGCGGAGTCGGGACGTTAACTGCTGACAAGCTGGTACTGAACTCATCGCAGAAATATGTTAGCGACATGGGTGGAAAACAGTATTTCAAGAGCACCGAAGTCAACACGGTGAAATAAGACAAACCACGATGCGCGAAGCCTCGCGCATCGTTTTTCGCACGCTTAGGGCTCGAAGGGCCGACGCTGGAACTGATCGTGGCCACATTTTGGACAGCGCGGCAGCACGTCCGGGGTGTATACCGCCAGGTGATAGTGGCACTTCTCGCAGACCAGGTTGCCCAGACCGACCACTTCGCCGCTGTGGTACACGCCGTGGTGATTCAGATCCTGAAAGACTTCCCGCCACTCGAGCTGGGTTTTGTCGGTGATATCAGCCAGCTCCTGCCACAGGCTCTCTTTGATCACCCGCATAAACACGCTGTCGCTCTCGTCTTCGTGACTCTCTTCGTAGCTGCGGGCAAACTCCTCTAGGTCGCGCTTGACCGCCGCAATCACCGACTCGATCTCGCTCTGCGTCAGATCGCCGGCGCGGACGATTTTTTCCCGCGCCTGCGTCACCAGCGCGTCGATATCGCGCTCTCCATGGCGGAGCCGTTCGCTGAGCGAGGAGACCAGTTCACGGTAATATTGAGCAACCTTGTTCATCATTTCGCCTCCGGTGGGGTTAACGTCTTCTGATAATAGACCTTATTCCTCTCCCGCTGTGTCTGACAAGCCACAGAGTCGCGAAATAATCTGCGCAGCTTTTGCCGATGTTGATGTGCGAAAAGCTGTTTTGACGTGGGCGTTTGGGCTATGCTATGCCGATCTGAAATAACACATCCATTGGCTACACTTTGTAGCTGTATTGAAAACAGGACCACTGGCTGCCATGCAAGAGCAATACCGCCCGGAAGAGATAGAATCGAAAGTCCAGCTTCACTGGGACGAAAATCGTACATTTGAAGTAACTGAAGACGAGAGCAAAGAGAAGTATTACTGCCTGTCGATGCTTCCTTATCCTTCTGGTCGACTACACATGGGTCACGTGCGTAACTACACCATCGGCGACGTGATTGCCCGCTACCAGCGCATGCTGGGCAAAAACGTCCTGCAGCCGATCGGCTGGGATGCGTTCGGTCTGCCGGCAGAAGGGGCGGCGGTGAAAAACAACACCGCGCCAGCGCCGTGGACCTACGACAACATCGCCTACATGAAAAACCAGCTAAAAATGCTGGGCTTCGGCTATGACTGGAGCCGCGAGCTGGCGACCTGCACCCCGGAATACTACCGCTGGGAGCAGAAGTTCTTCACCGAGCTGTACAAAAAAGGCCTGGTGTACAAAAAAACCTCCGCAGTGAACTGGTGCCCGAATGACCAGACCGTGCTTGCCAACGAACAGGTTATCGACGGCTGCTGCTGGCGCTGCGATACCAAGGTCGAGCGTAAAGAGATCCCGCAGTGGTTTATTAAAATCACCGCCTACGCCGATGAACTGCTGAACGATCTGGATAAGCTGGACCACTGGCCGGACACCGTGAAGACCATGCAGCGCAACTGGATCGGCCGTTCGGTAGGGGTAGAAATCTCCTTTGACGTCAACGACTACGCTGACAAACTGACTGTCTACACCACCCGTCCGGACACCTTTATGGGTTGTACCTACCTGGCCGTCGCGGCGGGTCACCCGCTGGCGCAGCAGGCTGCGGCGAACAATCCGGCGCTGGCCGCCTTTATCGACGAGTGCCGCAATACCAAAGTGGCCGAAGCCGACATGGCGACGATGGAGAAAAAAGGCGTCGATACCGGCTTTAAAGCCATTCATCCGCTGACCGGTGAACAAATTCCGGTCTGGGCGGCAAACTTTGTGCTGATGGAATACGGCACCGGCGCGGTAATGGCCGTTCCGGGTCACGACCAGCGCGACTACGAGTTCGCCAGCAAGTACGGTCTGAACATTAAGCCGGTTATCCTCGCTGCCGACGGCTCCGAGCCGGATCTCTCCGAGCAGGCGCTGACCGAGAAAGGCGTCCTGTTTAACTCCGGCGAGTTCAGCGGTCTTGATTATGAAGCGGGCTTCAACGCCATTGCCGACAAACTGGCTGCCATGGGCGTGGGCGAGCGTAAAGTTAACTACCGTCTGCGCGACTGGGGCGTATCCCGTCAGCGCTACTGGGGCGCGCCGATCCCGATGGTGACCCTGGAAGATGGCACCGTGCTGCCGACCCCGGAAGATCAGCTGCCGGTGATCCTGCCGGAAGACGTGGTCATGGACGGCATCACCAGCCCGATCAAAGCCGATCCTGAATGGGCCAAGACCACCGTCAACGGCCAGCCGGCGCTGCGCGAAACCGACACCTTTGACACCTTTATGGAATCCTCCTGGTACTATGCGCGCTACACCTGCCCGCAGTATCAGGAAGGAATGCTGGATTCGAAAGCGGCCAACTACTGGCTGCCGGTAGATATCTACATCGGCGGTATCGAACACGCCATCATGCACCTGCTCTACTTCCGCTTCTTCCATAAGCTGATGCGCGACGCGGGCATGGTGAACTCCGATGAGCCGGCGAAACAGCTGCTGTGCCAGGGCATGGTGCTGGCTGACGCGTTCTACTATGTGGGCGAAAACGGCGAACGTAACTGGGTTTCCCCGGTTGACGCCATCGTTGAGCGCGACGAAAAAGGCCGCATCGTGAAGGCCAAAGACGCGGCGGGCCACGAGCTGGTGTACACCGGCATGAGCAAGATGTCCAAGTCGAAAAACAACGGCATCGACCCGCAGGTGATGGTTGAGCGCTACGGCGCGGATACCGTGCGTCTGTTCATGATGTTTGCGTCCCCGGCGGATATGACCCTCGAGTGGCAGGAATCTGGCGTTGAAGGGGCGAACCGCTTCCTGAAACGCGTCTGGAAACTGGTCTACGAGCACACCACTAAAGGAGAGGTTGCGGCACTGAACGTGGCGGCTCTGAGCGAAGATCAGAAAGCGCTGCGTCGCGATATCCACAAAACCATCGCCAAAGTGACCGATGACATCGGCCGTCGTCAGACCTTCAACACCGCCATCGCGGCAATCATGGAGCTGATGAACAAGCTGGCGAAAGCGCCGCAGGAAGATGAGCAGGATCGTGCGCTGATGCAGGAAGCTCTGCTGGCGGTGGTGCGTATGCTCAACCCGTTCACGCCGCACGCCAGCTTCACCCTGTGGCGTGAGCTGAACGGCGAAGGCGATATCGACAACGCGCCGTGGCCGGTAGCGGATGAGAGCGCGATGGTGGAAGACAGCACCCTCGTCGTCGTCCAGGTCAATGGCAAAGTTCGTGGTAAAATTACCGTTGCGGTAGATGCAACTGAAGAGCAGGTTCGCGAGCGCGCCGGCCAGGAACATCTGGTGGCGAAATATCTCGACGGTAAAACCGTGCGTAAAGTGATTTACGTTCCCGGTAAACTGCTCAATCTGGTCGTTGGCTAAGCGCGGGAGGAAGCGTGCGATATCTGGTAACAATGTTGTTATCTCTGGCGGTGCTCGTCACCGCCGGCTGTGGCTGGCATTTGCGTAGCACTACCAAGGTGCCCGCCACCATGAAAACCATGATTTTCCAGTCGAGCGATCCGAACGGCCCGTTAAGCCGCGCGGTACGTAATCAGCTGCGTCTTAACGGCGTGGAACTGATCGACGCCAGCACGCTGCGTAAAGATGTCCCTTCTCTGCGCCTCGATGGCTCGTCGATTCAGAAAGATACCGCATCGGTGTTCCAGGATGGTCGTACGGCGGAGTATCAGATGGTCATGACCGTTCATGCCAGCGTCCTGATCCCGGGTCACGATATCTATCCGATTACCACCAAGGTCTATCGGTCGTTCTTTGATAACCCGCAGGCGGCATTAGCGAAAGACGCCGAGCAGGATATGATTATCCAGGAAATGTACGACAAAGCGGCGGAACAGCTGATTCGTAAGCTGCCAAGCGTTCAGGTAGCGGATGTTGAAGCAACCCAGCAGGAAGAGAAACCGGTCGCCAGCAGCGCGGCGCCGGCTTCCTCGGGTAACCGCGTCTCCACCACGCTGGGTCAATGATGATTCGGTTGTACCCGGAACAGCTCCGCGCGCAGCTCACTGAAGGGCTGCGCGCGGCCTATCTGCTGCTTGGCAACGATCCCCTGCTGTTGCAGGAAAGCCAGGACGCCATTCGCGAAGCTGCTGCCGCGCAGGGCTTTACCGAGCACCATACTTTTTCAATCGACAACAGCACCGACTGGCAGGCGATTTTCGCCTTAAGCCAGGCGATGAGCCTGTTTGCCAGCCGGCAAACCCTGCTGTTGATCCTACCGGAAAACGGCCCCAACGCGGCGATCAATGAACAGCTCGCCACGCTGGTTGGCCTGCTGCACGACGACCTGCTGCTGATAGTTCGCGGAAATAAGCTGACCAAAGCCCAGGAGAATGCCGCATGGCTCACCGCCCTGGCTCAGCGCGCCGTCCAGGTCAGTTGCCAGACGCCGGAATACGCGCAGCTGCCGCGCTGGCTGGCCGCCCGGGCCAAACAGCATCAGCTGCAGCTCGACGACGCGGCCAGTCAGCTGCTGTGCTACTGTTACGAAGGCAATCTGCTGGCGCTGGCGCAGGCGCTGGAGCGTCTGGCGCTGCTCTGGCCGGACGGTAAGCTAACCCTCCCCCGCGTTGAGCAAGCGGTAAACGATGCCGCGCACTTTACGCCTTACCATTGGGTCGATGCCCTACTGGCAGGCAAAAGTAAGCGCGTGCTGCACGTCCTGCAGCAGTTACGCCTTGAAGGCTGCGAGCCGGCGATCCTGCTGCGTACTCTGCAGCGGGAGCTGCTGCTGCTGGTTACCCTCAAGCGCCAGGCGACGCACACGCCGCTGCGCTCGCTGTTTGATAAACATCGGGTCTGGCAAAACCGCCGTCAGCTGCTCAGCGACGCCCTCACGCGCCTGAGCGGGGAACAGCTGCGCCAGGCGGTGACCCTTCTGACCCGCGCGGAGCTCACCTTTAAACAGGATTACGGGCACGACGTCTGGCCCGAACTGGAAAGTCTTTCGTTGTTGCTCTGCCACAAAGCCCTGGCGGACGTTTTTATTGATGGTTGATATGACTCAGTTACAGGCAATCTATGGCGGCACCTTCGATCCGGTGCATTACGGTCACCTCAAGCCGGTTGAGATCCTGGCGAATCAGATTGGCCTGAGCAAGGTCATCATCATGCCTAACAACGTCCCGCCGCACCGGCCGCAGCCGGAAGCCACCAGCGCCCAGCGCGTGCACATGCTGAAGCTGGCGATTGCCGATAAACCGCTGTTCACGCTCGATGAACGCGAACTACGGCGCGATACCCCCTCCTGGACGGCGCAAACGCTGCAGGAGTGGCGCCAGGAGCAGGGGCCGCGCAAACCGCTGGCGTTTATCATTGGCCAGGATTCGCTACTGACCTTTCCCACCTGGCACAACTATGAAACCATTCTCGACAATGTCCACCTGATTGTTTGCCGCCGCCCGGGTTACCCGCTGACCATGGCGCAGGAAGCGGATCAGCGCTGGCTGGATCGCCATTTAACCCACGACGTGGAGTCTCTGCATAACCGCCCTTCCGGCGTGATCTACCTGGCTGAGACGCCGTGGTTCGATATTTCCGCGACGATCATCCGCCAGCGCCTTGAGCGCGGCGAGTCCTGCGCCGAGATGCTGCCCGCCGCCGTGCTGGATTACATCCGCGAGCAGGGACTCTATTGCTGACCCCAGGCTGGGCCTGGCGCGAAAAAAGCGCTATCGTAACGCCATCTCTTCATCGCCTGTCAGAGCCTGTTCATGAAATTGTGGTTAGTTCGCCATGGCGAAACCGAAGCCAACGTTGCCGGGTTATACAGCGGCCATGCCCCAACGCCCCTGACGCCGCGCGGCGTCGCTCAGGCGCGCGCGCTCGGCGAACGGCTGCGCCTGGCGCCTTTCGATAAAGTATTCTGTAGCGAGCTGGCGCGGACCGGGACAACGGCCGATCTGCTGCTTGGCGACCGCGCTATTCCGCGTGAGCGCCATCCCGCGCTCAATGAGATGTTTTTCGGCGACTGGGAGATGCGTCATCATCGCGACCTCCAGCGAGAAGATGCGGAAAACTATGCCGCCTGGTGTGCCGACTGGCAGCATGCGGCCCCCACCAACGGCGAAAGCTTTCAGAATTTTGCCCGCCGCGTCAGCGAGTTTATCCCAACGCTGACCGACTGCCGCCATCTTGACCATCTGCTGATCGTCGGCCATCAGGGCGTCCTGAGCCTGCTGACCGCCCTGCTGTTGCAGATGCCTGCGGCGGCGATGTGGCACTTTCCCATTGCCCATGGCGCCTGGAGCCTCCTCGAAATCCGCGACGATTTCACCACCCTGCGGGTATTAAATAGCCAGGCCGTCTGGCGGCCGCAAGAAGAATTCCCGCCAGACCATTGACAGGCCAGAGCAGGCTGTTATTCTCCGCTGCCAGGCAGCATCCGCCAAAGCCGGTTTGCAGAAATTGTTTTACAAAAATGGCGATGCAATCCGCGGCGAGGGATGGGATGATAGCCCGCCACGAACGCCTGCCGACAGACATTTCACCCGACTTTTTCATCAGTTCAGGTATACTGTCAGGCTCTTTATGATTATCAATCTTCACGCACCCAGGGGGAACACTTGCAGGGTAAAGCACTCCAGGATTTTGTTATCGACAAAATTGATGACCTGAAAGGTCAGGACATCGTTGCCATTGATGTACATGGCAAATCCAGCATCACCGATTGCATGATTATCTGCACCGGCACCTCCACGCGTCATGTGATGTCTATCGCCGACCACGTGGTTCAGGAGTCCCGCGCCGCCGGCATGCTGCCGCTGGGCGTTGAAGGGGAAGCCGCCGCCGACTGGATCGTCGTCGACCTCGGCGACGTGATGGTCCACGTCATGCAGGAAGAGAGCCGTCGTCTGTACGAGCTGGAAAAACTCTGGAGTTAATGCGTGAAGTTGCAGCTGGTGGCCGTTGGCACCAAAATGCCGGACTGGGTACAGACCGGCTTTAGCGAGTATCTGCGCCGTTTTCCCAAAGATATGCCGTTCGAGCTGGTGGAGATCCCTGCCGGTAAGCGCGGTAAGAACGCTGATATCAAACGCATCCTCGAAAAAGAGGGCGAGATGATGTTAGCCGCTGCCGGTAAGAACCGCATCGTGACCCTGGATATTCCGGGTAAACCATGGGATACACCGCAGCTGGCGCGCGAACTGGAACGCTGGAAACAGGACGGGCGCGACGTCAGTTTACTGGTAGGCGGTCCGGAAGGTCTCTCTCCCGCCTGTAAAGCAGCGGCGGAACAGAGTTGGTCGCTCTCCACCCTCACCTTACCTCACCCGCTGGTGCGCGTACTGGTGGCCGAGAGTCTGTACCGGGCGTGGAGCATCACCACCAACCACCCGTACCACCGTGAGTAATGATGATCAGGGTAGACTAAGCAGCGAATGAAATTACAGAATTCTTTCCGCGACTATACGGCTGAATCCTCGCTGTTCGTGCGCCGGGCGCTGGTCGCTTTTTTGGGGATTTTGCTGCTTACCGGCGTTCTGATCGCCAACCTGTACAATGTGCAAATCGTTCGCTTCGACGACTATCAGACGCGCTCGAACGAAAACCGCATCAAGCTGGTGCCGATCCCGCCGAGCCGCGGCATTATTTACGATCGCAACGGCACCCCGCTGGCGCTTAACCGCACCATTTACCAGCTGGAGATGATGCCGGAGAAAGTCGATAACGTACAGCAGACGCTGGATGCGCTACGCGACGTCGTCGATTTAACCGACGATGACATCGCCGGTTTCAAAAAGGAGCGCGCCCGCTCCCATCGTTTTACCTCGATTCCGGTAAAGGTCAACCTCAGCGAAGTGCAGGTGGCCCGCTTTGCCGTCAACCAGTACCGCTTTCCCGGCGTGGAAGTCAAAGGCTACAAGCGTCGTTATTACCCCTATAATTCGGCGCTGACTCACGTCATTGGCTATGTCTCAAAAATTAACGATAAAGACGTCGACCGCCTGGATAAAGAGGGCAAGCTGGCCAACTACGCCTCGACGCACGACATTGGGAAGCTGGGTATAGAGCGTTATTACGAGGACGTTCTGCACGGTCAGACCGGCTACGAAGAGGTTGAAGTGAACAACCGCGGCCGCGTCATTCGTCAGCTGAAAGAGGTGCCTCCGCAGGCCGGACGCGACATCTACCTCACCCTCGACCTCAAGCTGCAGCAGTATATTGAAACGCTGCTGGCCGGCAGCCGCGCCGCCGTGGTGGTGACCGACCCGCGTACCGGCGCTATTCTGGCGCTGGTTTCAACCCCGAGCTATGACCCGAACCTGTTCGTCGACGGCATCTCCAGCAAAGATTACTCCGCGCTGCTCAACGACCCGAACACACCGCTGGTCAACCGAGCAACGCAGGGGGTCTATCCGCCGGCGTCGACGGTCAAACCGTACGTCGCCGTCTCGGCGCTGAGCGCCGGGGTGATCACCCGCAACACCAGCCTCTTCGACCCCGGCTGGTGGCAGTTGCCTGGCTCAGAGAAACGCTATCGTGACTGGAAAAAGTGGGGCCACGGCCATCTGAACGTCACCAAAGCGCTCGAGGAGTCTGCAGATACCTATTTCTACCAGGTCGCCTATGACATGGGCATCGACCGTCTCTCAGAGTGGATGAGCAAGTTTGGCTACGGCCACTACACCGGTATCGACCTCTCCGAGGAGCGCTCTGGCAACATGCCGACCCGCGAATGGAAGCTCAAGCGCTTTAAGAAACCCTGGTACCAGGGGGACACCATTCCGGTGGGCATCGGCCAGGGTTACTGGACCGCCACGCCGATCCAGATGAACAAAGCGCTGATGATCCTGATTAACGACGGCGTGGTGAAGGTGCCTCATCTGCTGCAGAGCACCGTGGAAGACGGCAAGCCCGTACCCTGGGTCCAGCCCCATGAGCCGCCGGTAGGCGATATCCATTCCGGCTATTGGGAAATCGCCAAAGACGGCATGTACGGCGTGGCCAACCGCGGCAACGGCACCGCGCACAAATACTTCGCCAGCGCGCCGTATAAAATCGCGGCCAAGTCAGGTACCGCTCAGGTGTTCGGCCTGAAGGCCAACGAAACCTATAACGCGCACCGGATCTCCGAGCGCTTGCGCGACCATAAACTGATGACGGCGTTTGCGCCTTATAACAACCCGCAGGTTGCCGTGGCGATGATTCTGGAAAACGGCGGCGCCGGCCCGGCGGTCGGTACGATTATGCGCCAGATCCTCGATCACATCATGCTGGGCGATAACAACACTACGCTGCCAAGCGAAAACCCGGCGGTAACCGCAGGGGAGGATCAATAATGACGGATAATCCGAACAAAAAATCGCTATGGGATAAAATCCATCTTGACCCCACCATGCTGCTTATCCTGCTGGCGCTGCTGACCTACAGCGCGCTGGTTATCTGGAGCGCCAGCGGTCAGGATGTCGGCATGATGGAGCGTAAAATCGGCCAGATCGCCATGGGCGTGGTGATCATGATCGTCATGGCGCAGATCCCGCCGCGGGTCTATGAAGGCTGGGCGCCCTACCTCTATATTTTCTGTATCATCCTGCTGGTAGCCGTTGACGCCTTCGGTGCCATCTCCAAAGGGGCGCAGCGCTGGCTGGATCTCGGTATTGTGCGCTTTCAGCCGTCGGAGATCGCCAAAATAGCCGTGCCGCTGATGGTGGCGCGGTTTATTAACCGCGATGTCTGTCCACCGTCGCTGAAGAACACCGGCATTGCCCTGGTGCTAATCTTCCTGCCGACGCTGCTGGTGGCGGCGCAGCCTGACCTCGGGACCTCGATCCTGATCGCCCTATCCGGGCTGTTTGTGCTGTTCCTATCCGGCCTCAGCTGGCGCCTGATTGGTATCGCCGTGGTGCTGGTCGCCGCCTTTATTCCGATCCTGTGGTTCTTCCTGATGCACGACTATCAGCGTCAGCGCGTGATGATGCTCCTCGATCCGGAAACTGACCCGCTGGGCGCCGGCTATCACATTATTCAGTCTAAAATTGCCATTGGCTCCGGCGGTCTGCGCGGCAAAGGCTGGCTGCACGGCACCCAGTCGCAACTGGAGTTTCTGCCGGAACGCCACACCGACTTTATCTTCGCCGTCCTCGCCGAAGAGCTGGGCCTGATTGGCGTACTGATCCTGCTAGCGCTTTATATTCTGCTGATTATGCGCGGACTGTGGATCGCCGCCCAGGCGCAAACCACCTTTGGCCGGGTCATGGCCGGTGGTTTAATGTTGATTTTATTCGTTTATGTCTTCGTAAATATTGGTATGGTGAGTGGTATTTTACCGGTGGTGGGCGTACCGTTGCCGCTGGTGAGCTACGGGGGCTCCGCCCTGATCGTACTGATGGCCGGGTTTGGTATCGTAATGTCGATCCATACCCACAGAAAAATGTTGTCGAAAAGCGTTTAAAGGGGTTAGCAATGCGTAAGCAATGGCTGGGGATCTGCATAGCAGCGGGGCTGCTGGCGGCATGTTCGAGTGATGACGTGCAACAAAAAACGGTCAGTACTCCACAGCCGGCCGTCTGTAATGGCCCGACGGTTGAGATCAGCGGCGCCGATCCGCAATATGAAACGCCGAACGCCACGGCGAATCAGGATTATGAGCGCGACGGTAAAAGCTACAAAATCGTTCAGGATCCGGCCAACTTTACTCAGGCCGGTTTCGCGGCGATCTATGACGCTGAACCCAACAGCAACCTGACCGCCAGCGGCGAAGCCTTCGATCCGACTCAGTTGACCGCAGCGCACCCGACGCTGCCGATCCCGAGCTACGCGCGGATCACTAACCTTGCCAACGGACGGATGATCGTCGTGCGGATTAACGATCGCGGTCCCTATGGCAACGATCGGGTCATCTCGCTTTCCCGCGCATCCGCTGACCGCCTGAACACCTCTAACAACACCAAAGTGCGCATCGACCCCATCATCGTCGCGCCTGACGGTTCGCTTTCCGGCCCGGGGATGGCCTGTACCACCGTCGCCAAACAGACTTACGCCCTGCCCGCCCGTCCGAATCTGGACGGTGGGGACGCCGCTGGCATGAGCCAACCCGCACCCACTGACGTTCGCCCGATCAGCAACAGCACGCTGACGCCGGCAGACAGCGTGGGCGCGCCGGTGAACAGCGGCGGTTTCCTCGGCGCGCCGACGCCCCTGAACAACGGCGTGCTGGAGAGTAGCGAACCAGCGGCAGCCGCCGCGACGGCTCCTGCCGCCGGCGCCACGCCAACAGCGCCAGTGACCGCGCCTGGCTCCATTCAGGGTAATGTGGCGCCCGCTGCGGCCACCGCCGCAGCCGCTGGCGCCGTGGCGGCCTCGTCCTCGGCGACCTCCAGCGCCAGCGGTAATTTTGTTGTCCAGGTGGGCGCAGTAAGCGACCAGACGCGGGCGCAGCAGTATCAGCAGCGCCTGAGCCAGCAGTTTTCTGTGCCAGGCCGGGTCATGCAAAACGGCGCGGTCTGGCGTATTCAGCTGGGTCCCTTTGCTGATAAAGCACAGGCCAGCGCCGTGCAGCAGCGCCTGCAAAGCGAAGCGCAGCTGCAGTCCTTTATTACTCGCGCCAACTAAACGCCGCGGGCCGCCCGTTCACCTCGCGCATGTAAAAGTCATTAACAAACTCATGCGCAATGTCGGATGCTGGCCCGCAGAGCATTTGCTATAGTAAGGCACTTTTTTAACTCCATCACGGATGCCGTTGTTCTGACCATGAAGACCTCTTTCACCGCTCGTTTACTCATTACGGCGCTCTCCGTTGCAGCGCTCTCCTCCGCTGCCCGCGCCGATGACCTGAATATCAAAACGATGATCCCAGGCGCCCCGCAGATTGACGCCGAATCCTGGATCCTTATCGATTACAACTCTGGCAAGGTACTGGCTGAAAACAATGCCGACTCCCGCCGCGACCCGGCCAGTCTGACCAAAATGATGACCAGCTATGTTATCGGTCAGGCGATGAAAGCGGGCAAATTCAAAGAGTCCGATCTGGTCACCGTCGGCAACGATGCCTGGGCCACCGGCAACCCGGTTTTCAAAGGCTCTTCTCTGATGTTCCTCAAGCCGGGCATGCAGGTGCCGGTTTCTCAGCTGATCCGTGGTATTAACCTGCAGTCCGGTAACGATGCCTGCGTGGCGATGGCCGACTACGTCGCCGGCAGCCAGGACGCCTTCGTCAGCCTGATGAACAACTACGTCAACGCTCTGGGCCTGAAAAACACCCATTTCCAGACCGTTCACGGTCTTGATGCTGACGGACAGTACAGCTCCGCGCGCGACATGGCGCTGATTGGCCAGGCGCTGATCCGCGACGTACCGAACGAGTACTCCATCTATCGTGAGAAAGAGTTCACCTTCAACGGCATCCGCCAGCTGAACCGTAACGGCCTGCTGTGGGATAACAGCCTGAACGTCGACGGCATCAAAACCGGCCATACCGACAAAGCGGGTTACAACCTCGTCGCTTCCGCCACCGAAGGCCAGATGCGCCTGATCTCCGCGGTAATGGGCGGCCGGACGTTCAAAGGCCGTGAGTCAGAAAGCAAAAAACTGCTTACCTGGGGCTTCCGCTTCTTCGAAACCGTCAACCCGATTAAAGCTGGCAAAGAGTTTGCCTCCGAACCGGCCTGGTTCGGCGACAGCGATCGCGCTTCGCTGGGGGTGGATAAAGACGTCTACCTGACCATTCCGCGCGGCCGAATGAAAGATCTGAAAGCCAGCTACGTGCTGAATAACACTGAGCTGCACGCCCCGCTGCAGAAAAACCAGGTTGTCGGCACCATTAACTTCCAGTTGGATGGTAAAACCATTGACCAGCGTCCGCTGGTGGTCCTGCAGGAAATTCCGGAAGGTAATTTCTTCGGCAAAATTATTGATTACATTAAATTAATGTTCCACCACTGGTTTGGTTAAAAATCGAACACTTGAAAGTGTGATTTCCATCCCCATATACTATTCATCCAAGTAACCTGATAACTCCCGCCCTTGGTGGGAGTTATTATTTTGTCGTAACACCGGAGCTGACATGAAAACCAAACTTAACGAACTGCTTGAATTCCCTACGCCATTTACTTACAAAGTAATGGGGCAGGCGTTGCCGGAGCTGGTTGATCAGGTGGTGGAAGTGGTACAGCGCCATGCGCCTGGTGATTACTCGCCGTCAGTAAAACCGAGCAGCAAAGGTAACTACCACTCGGTCTCCATCACCATCAACGCCACCCACATTGAACAAGTGGAAACGCTGTACGAAGAGTTAGGCAATATCGATATCGTTCGGATGGTGCTGTAACCTTTTCCCTGACCCGGCCGCCGTGCCGGGTCTTCTCATTCCCTTCTGCACGGCTGTGATATACTCCCCAACCTGAATTCTCTCTTCCCGGCGGAGATGTTGTTTTGCAGCACAATAAAATTCTTATCCGGCAGCTTGGCCTGCAACCTTACGAACCCGTCTCGCAGGCGATGCATGAATTTACCGACGCCCGTGATGAAGATACCCTCGACGAGATCTGGCTGGTGGAACATCACCCCGTATTCACCCAGGGTCAGGCCGGCAAAGCGGAACACGTGCTGGTGCCCGGCGATATTCCGGTGATCCAGAGCGATCGCGGCGGCCAGGTCACCTATCACGGTCCGGGACAGCAGGTGATGTACGTCCTGTTGGACCTCAAGCGCCGTAAGCTGGGCGTGCGGGAGCTGGTGACGCTACTGGAGCAAACGGTCGTCAATACCCTGGCTGAATATAGTATCGAGTCGCACCCCCGCGCCGATGCCCCTGGCGTCTATGTCGGCGAACGCAAAATCTGCTCTCTGGGATTGCGGATCCGTAAAGGTTGTTCTTTCCACGGTCTGGCGCTTAATATCGCCATGGATCTCACACCGTTTCTGCGTATCAACCCCTGCGGCTATGCCGGTATGGAGATGACGCAAATGCGCCAGTGGCAGCCGGCAGCCTCCCCGGAGACGGTCGCTCCGCGGCTGGTCGCCAATCTGCTGGCGCTGCTAAATCATCCACCGCACGAATATCTTCCCCGGGATTAAGCGGCAGGCCAACGTCCCGCTGTCAGCGGGGCGCTAAACGAGTAACACGTTATTTTTGCAATCAATTGTCACGCACGGCAACGCGGTGGGCCGCTATACTTGGCCTATCATTCCCAACCGGACTCATCGCGTGCCAGAGAATACGCCTCCGTCAGAATCTCCTGACAGACAGGATGAACGTTACGATCGTCAAATGTTTCGCATCCTGCGTAATATTGACCTCAATCTGTTGACCATCTTTGAAGCGGTATACGTGCATAAAGGTATCGTCAACGCCGCGAAAATACTCAATATCACACCGTCGGCGATTAGCCAGTCAATTAACAAACTGCGGGCGCTGTTCCCCGATCCGCTATTTATCCGCAAAGGACAGGGCGTTACCCCCACCGCCTATGCCACCCATCTTCATCAATACATCAGCCGCGGCATGGAAGCTTTCCTCAGCGCGCTGGATATCACCGGTAGCCCGCACCAGCAGCGGGTGATCACTATCGCCACTACGCCAGCGATGGGAGCGCTGCTGATGCCTGGCCTGGCCAGCGCGCTGAAGCCGACCTTTCCGCAGATCCTGTTGCACAATATCGCCATCGTCGACGCCGCGCGGCAGCTTGACCAGCGCCAGGTGGATCTGCTCATTGATACCCACCTGCACAGCGGCCAGGCGATAAGCCATCATGTGCTGTATCAGGATCGGGTACAGATGTACTGCCGCGCAGGGCATCCCGCGCTGGACGGTCCGCAGGATGAAACGACCCTCGCGGAGTACGAATTTGCGCTGCTGCTGCCGGAAGGCCAGCGCTACCCCACCCTCCATCGCCGACTACAGGAAGAGATGGGCGAGCGCCGCTGCGGCTTTAGCACCTTTAACCTGATGACCCAGGCGGCGATGATCGCCGGGAGCGATATGCTGGGTCTGACCACCGAACGCCTGTTCGCCATGGTGTCCCGTCTCTGGCCGCTGCAGACCCTGGATTTCCCTTCCCTCGGTGAAGAGCAGATTGACGTTGCGCTGCACTTTAATAAGCTGAGCGGGAAAGAGCCATTGCTGAAAGAGATCATCGAGACGGTGATCCGCTCGTTTAAGGCGTAGCGCACGGAAGGGAAAAGGATAAAACAACAACTATTTTACAATTTGCCGGGCAGGCAGGCTGCTTTCTGCCCCTTTTCAATGGTATACTGCCTGCTCTTGATTCAAAAATAGTTGATAATTGCAACATTTCATTGAATTAATTCGCTTTCCTTCGTGACTCGCAACTGGAACACGCACGCTATGAGTAAACCCATTGTGATGGAACGCGGTGTTAAGTACCGCGACGCCGATAAAATGGCCCTTATCCCGGTGAAAAACGTGGCAACTGAGCGTGAAGCTCTGCTCAGAAAACCGGAATGGATGAAAATCAAACTTCCGGCAGACTCGTCCCGTATCCAGGGAATCAAAGCAGCGATGCGTAAGAACGGCCTGCACTCTGTGTGCGAAGAGGCCTCCTGCCCGAACCTTGCAGAATGCTTCAACCACGGTACCGCGACCTTTATGATCCTCGGCGCGATCTGTACCCGCCGTTGCCCGTTCTGCGACGTCGCGCATGGACGCCCGGTCGCGCCAGATGCAAACGAGCCACAAAAGCTGGCGCAAACTATCGCCGATATGGGTCTGCGCTATGTCGTAGTCACCTCGGTAGACCGTGACGACCTGCGTGATGGCGGCGCACAGCATTTTGCCGACTGCATCAGCGCCATTCGCGAGAAAAACCCGTCGATTAAGATCGAAACGCTGGTTCCGGATTTCCGCGGCCGCATGGATCGCGCACTTGATATTCTGACGGTGACCCCGCCGGATGTCTTCAACCATAACCTCGAAAACGTGCCCCGTCTTTATCGTCAGGTACGTCCGGGCGCGGATTACAACTGGTCGCTGAAGCTGCTGGAGCGTTTTAAAGAAGCGCACCCGGAGATCCCGACGAAATCCGGCCTGATGGTAGGTCTGGGCGAAACCAACGACGAGATCATCGAAGTAATGCGCGACCTGCGTCGCCATGGCGTCACCATGCTGACGTTAGGCCAGTATCTGCAGCCGAGCCGTCACCACCTGCCGGTGCAGCGCTACGTCAGCCCGGAAGAGTTTGAAGAGATGAAAGCGGAAGCGATGGCGATGGGCTTCACCCACGCCGCCTGCGGTCCCTTCGTCCGCTCTTCCTATCATGCCGACCTGCAGGCTAAAGGGATGGAAGTTAAATAACCCACCGCTTCCGCCGCTGCGCGCCTTTTCGGCGCAGCGGCTCTCTCCGCTTCATCCGTTTCGCCTGTCCGTAACAGTTAGTTGCATCTTTTCTCCGCGGCGTCGACAAAAACGACAAAGGCCGCAACGATAAACGTCGCGGCCTCTTCGCCGTACCGCCAGCATCCCGTCAGGGGACGCAGCCGGAGAATTACTCTTTATGAGAGAGCTTCTGCGCCGGCGCTTCTTCTTCTGCGGTGGTTTTCTTCGCGCTATCGTCATCTTCGTTCATGGCTTTTTTAAAGCCCTTGATAGCCGACCCCAGGTCGCCGCCCAGCGTACGTAATTTCTTGGTACCAAACACTAAGATAATCAGTGCTGCGACTACCAGCAGTTTGGTAATACTAATCTCACCCATAGCTAACCTTCTTCTCTATACAAGCTGCGAATACGCCATCATACACGCATTTATCCGTCCTATTGTAATCCACCTGTGCGTGGGCTGCGTGTTTCGGCCCATAGCCTCCCCTCCGGGAGTGAGCGCTGAGATGTCCATCCTGACGTGCACAGCGAATTATTGGGATAAACAATACGGGTATTTGACGCGCGGACACAATAGCAATCTGTAACAAGGTGAATCAAGCCTTGTTTAAAAAAACGTCATAATAATTGCGGTGGCGCAAATCGTCGGTTCCGCAGCACTGGCAAACGCTCGCGAACGCGCGCAAGGTCATCCGCTGAGAGATCGGCAAAGATCAGCTGCGGCTCGCTCCCGGCCCCCGCCAGAGTGGTCCCCAGCGGATCGACGATGCGGCTCAGCCCGATATTGCGCGTTCCGCATTCGCCTGCCGCCACGATATAGCAGGTAGTATCGAGAGCGCGTGCCGCCAGCAGCGTCGCCCAGTGATGCTCTTTCTGCGGCCCTTTCACCCATGCAGCGGGCAGCACCAGCAGCTGTGCCCCATTCAGGGCCAACGAAAGCGCCAGTTCCGGAAAGCGAAGATCGTAGCAGGTCATCAGGCCAACGCGTAATCCCGCCACCTCAATCACCGGCGGGATCTGCTGACCGGGATCCACCCGCCGGGACTCCTGCATCGCGAAGGCGTCATATAGATGAAGTTTATGATAATGGGCAATCACTGCGCCTTCCCGCAATACCACCAACGTGTTGGTCGCTCTCCCCTCCCCTGACGGCACATGGAGCGTCAGGACCGTGGTCAGGCTGTTACGCCTGCTCTCGGCCAACAGCGGCTGCAAAAATGCGCCATCCAGCGGCTGGGCCGATTTAACTGACAGATCCGGGTCGTTGTCATCCCGCGCCAGCAACGCCTCCGGCAGCACCAGCAGCGCCGCCCCTTCTCGCTCCGCCTGCTGCATCATCGCCACACAGGTTTGCGCATTCGTCCGCCATACTGGCGTGACGGCAAATTGTCCTGCCGCTACCCGCATGTTCTTCTCCCGTCAGGTTATGGATAGCCAATCGCGCCCGATGCGCGCTACACTTGACACTCTCTTACATCAAATAGCAGGAAACGACCGTGTTTCAACTTCTTTGCGCCGTTTTTATTGGCGGCGGCACCGGCAGCGTATTGCGCTGGTGGCTCGGCATGAAGCTCAATCCTGTGCACCATGCTATCCCGATTGGGACTCTAACGGCCAACCTGTTAGGCGCCTTTGTGATTGGCGCCGGGCTGGCGTGGTTTAATCGTCTGACCGGGATTGACCCGATGTGGAAACTGCTGATTACCACCGGTTTCTGCGGCGGCCTGACCACGTTCTCCACCTTTTCTGCGGAAGTGGTGTTTCTCCTGCAGCAGGGCCGGGTAAGCTGGGCGCTGCTCAACGTCGCGGTGAATTTGCTGGGTTCGTTTGCGATGACGGCGGTCGCCTTCTGGCTTTTCTCGCAGGCGGCCAGCCGCTAAAAGCGAAGGAGACAGGCAAAAAAAAACCCGCTTATTAGCGGGTTTTTATATTCTACTGACGCGTTGCTTACAGAGCGATGACGTTTGCAGCAGAAGGGCCTTTGGCACCGTTAGTGATTTCGAACTCTACGCGCTGACCTTCAGCCAGAGTTTTGAAACCGTTGGACTGGATTGCAGAGAAGTGTACGAATACATCTTTGCTGCCATCTTCCGGAGTAATGAAACCGAATCCTTTGGACTCATTAAACCACTTAACGTTACCTTTAATCTTAGACATCAAAATTACCTTTATATGAAAAATCGACACTAATGCTGTGTCGGGTATCAGTACACCAATTGTGGTACCTTTTGTCCAGTGCAACTTTGCTAAAAAGTGATAAAAGTCGCTATCTTTTTTAGTGGGTAACGCTTTAGTCCTTGTTTTTGCACAAGACCTTCCGCTTATCTCATTTATTGCTAAGACTTAGCGAATTAAAACTGGATGCGCGCCCAGGCGAAGTAAACGTTACCGTTATTGTAGGTGCCGGGAATATAGGTCATCTGGAAAGTTGCCGGACCGTAACCTATTGACGCCAATGGCAAGATCACCGGGATCGGGATGTAGTTCCAGTTATCGCGCGCCGTGACGCCGAGGGTATAGCCAAGGCCGAGGTGGAAATTCTGGTCCGTCAGCGGGCGCCAGGTTTTCTCCCAGCCGTAGCCGCCGATGGGCTCCCACTTATTAAAAGAGTCTTTAAACGCCATCAGGTACAGGCCATGCCAGTTCCCTTTCTCATCCCAGCGCGAGACGCCGAAACCTGCCCCCCACGGACGTTCGTTATACTTATCGGTTTTTTCCTTGTCATAGGCAAAGCGCGCATGCCAGGTGATGGCTGGAACGTACAAATCATAGTGCTCCGGCTCATTCCAGGTCTGCGCTACGTTATTACTTAAGGTATGGTAACCTTCGCTAAGGGTCGATGAAAACGACGCGCTGGCGTTTCCGGACACCAATAACCATCCTAAAAAACCAAGAGAAAACAATGAAAAACGACGTAACATCAACACTTTTCTATTACCACTTTGATTTAAAAGCCACCTAAAATAGCAAAGATAATCTCAATACAGGTTGAACGAAATAAGGCAAACTCCTGATTTTCGCCCGCTGTCCATCAGAACGGCTTAACTATCCATCTGGTGATTATATCCAGGCGTGACGGGGGACGTGTAGTTCTTATCGCTTTATTGATTTGCATCAGCGAGTTTTGTCCGTTTTTTCGGCACATTCGCACATTAAAATTTGGTGTGGTGCTTTTTAGCTACATATTCTTTGGGTTTAGGGGTAATAAATGCTGACGTTTATTGAGATCCTGATAGGGATCGTGGTCATTGTGGGCGTAGCCCGCTATATCATTAAAGGCTACTCGGCCACCGGGGTGCTGTTCGTCGGAGGCTTAATCTTACTGATCGTCAGCGCCCTGCTGGGACATAAAGTGTTACCGGGTAATACCGCGAGCACCGGCTATTCCGCTACCGATATTATTGAATACATTAAGATTCTACTCATGAGCCGCGGCGGCGATCTGGGCATGATGATCATGATGCTGTGCGGCTTCGCCACCTATATGACCCATATTGGCGCCAATGATATGGTGGTCAAATTAGCGTCGAAGCCGTTGCGCTATATTAATTCGCCCTATCTGCTGATGATTGCCGCCTATTTTGTCGCCTGCCTGATGTCGCTGGCCGTCTCCTCCGCGACCGGCCTTGGCGTACTACTGGTGGCGACGCTGTTCCCGGTAATGGTGAATGTCGGTATCAGCCGCGGGGCCGCCGCCGCCATCTGCGCCTCACCGGCGGCGATTATCCTCTCGCCAACCTCGGGTGACGTCGTCCTGGCGGCCAAAGCCGCTGAAATGCCGCTGATCGACTTTGCTTTTAAAACCACGCTGCCGATCTCCATCGCGGCTATTATCTGCATGGCGATCGCCCACTTTTTCTGGCAGCGCTATCTGGATAAAAAAGAGCACATTTCTCACGAGATGCTCGATGTCAACGACATCACCACCACCGCCCCGGCGCTGTATGCCATTCTGCCGTTTACCCCGATCATCGGCGTGCTGATCTTTGACGGTAAATGGGGGCCGGAGCTGCACATTATCACCATCCTCGTTGGCTGCATGCTGCTGGCGGCGATCCTCGAGTTCCTGCGCGGTTTCAACACCAAAAACGTCTTTAGCGGGCTGGAAGTCGCCTACCGTGGAATGGCCGACGCCTTCGCCGGCGTAGTGATGCTGTTGGTTGCCGCCGGCGTCTTTGCCCAGGGGTTAAGCACTATCGGCTTTATCAACGGTCTGATCTCAATCGCCACCTCCTTCGGCTCGGCCAGCATTATTCTGATGCTGGTGCTGGTGATCCTGACCATGCTGGCGGCGATGACCACCGGTTCCGGTAATGCCCCGTTCTACGCCTTCGTTGAGATGATCCCCAAGCTGGCGCACTCCTCCGGCATCAATCCGGCCTACCTGTCGATTCCGATGCTGCAGGCTTCTAACCTCGGCCGCACGATATCGCCCGTCTCCGGGGTGGTGGTCGCCGTTGCCGGGATGGCGAAGATTTCCCCATTCGAAGTGGTCAAGCGCACCTCAGTGCCGGTGCTCGTTGGCCTGCTGGTGGTGATCGTTGCTACTGAAATCCTGGTGCCCGGCAGCGCGCTCCACTAATGGTCTAACCACGCGAAAAGGCGCCAGCGGGCGCCTTTTTTATGCTTTAATAACTCCCCGTTATCTTTTGCCATCCATAATCAGGAATAAAAATGTTCAGGAAGGATTTCGCCGCGATTGCCCTTGTGCTTACCGCCACTCAGGCCGGTGCTGAACCGCTCACCGCGATGCGATACGCTGATTTTGACCGCTACGTCCTTGCCCTCTCCTGGCAAACCGGATTCTGTCAGAGCATGTATGACCGCAATCGCAACGAACCGGAAGAGTGTCGCCTGCAGCAGGACACCGCGAATAAAGCCGACTTTCTGACCGTGCATGGCCTGTGGCCCGGGCTGCCAAAGTCCATTGCCGCGCGCGGAGTGGATGAACGTCGCTGGATGCGCTACGGCTGCGCCACGCGTCCGGTGCCCAACATGCCGGAGGTAAAAGCGAACCGCAAATGCCAGGCGGCGGAGACCGGACTGTCGCTGGAGATGGCCAATAAACTTAATAATGTGATGCCGGGATCGGGCGGCACCTCCTGCCTGGAACGCTACGAATATGCCAAACATGGCGTCTGCTTCGGCTTCGATCCCGACAGCTACTTTGGCGCCATGGTGCGACTAAACGGTGAAATTAAGCGCAGCCCGGTGGGGGATTTTCTCGCGAAGCACTATGGCCAAACGGTCAGCCGCGCCGACTTCGACGCCGCCGTGGCCCGCGCCTGGGGTCCGCAGAGCGTAAAGGCGTTTAAGCTAACCTGCAACGGTAATCCGGCCTATCTGACGGAGATGCAAATCTCGCTCAACGCCGCGACCATCAACGCCCCGCTGGCCACTTCCGCTTTTCTGCCCCAGCCTCACCCGGGTAACTGCGGCGCACAGTTTATCCTCGATAAGGTTGGCCACTAGCGTAAAGCGGGATGCTGATTGGAAAACACCGTCCGCCGGATGGTGTTGCACGCTGAATGTGCGTTTCATCACTTCAAACTGCCGGCAACTCTCAGTATGATGGTAGGACCTTAACCCTTGCCCCTTTCGGCGAGGGTTTTCTTTTACGGACAGGTTCCTGGATAACATGGAGTATGCAATGACCAGACCCGCAATCATCATTAATGAACTGGATGCCGAACGTATCGACAGGCTGCTGGAGCAGCCGGCTTTCGCCAACTCACCGGTTGCCGATGCCCTGAATGAGGAACTCGACCGCGCGCAAATGCTGGCCCCGGAAGCGATGCCGCATGATGTCGTCACCATGAATAGCAGGGTAAAATTCCGCGATTTAACCAGCGGCGAAGAGCGCGTGCGGACGCTGGTGTTTCCGTCACAGGTGACCGACAGCGCCAGCCAGCTCTCCGTCCTCGCGCCGGTGGGCGCCGCGCTGCTGGGCCTGAAAGTCGGCAGCACCATTCACTGGGAGCTGCCGGGCGGCGCATCGACGCACCTGGAAGTGCTGGAGCTATTGTACCAGCCGGAAGCCGCTGGCGAATTCCACCGCTAATCCCGCTGCCTGAGGCGTTTCGCGCTTTATTCAGAGGATGTCCGCACATCCTCTTTCTGCTGTTTTCCCGCCGCTTACCCTTTTTTACGCTTTGCGCCTGCCTGGCTGACAGTTTTGCGACCTGAATGACACAATATCCGCATATAATATGTTGATATAGACGCAAACGAACAAGGAGGATTGCATATGTATAAGACTATCATTATGCCGGTTGATGTCTTTGAGATGGCGCTGAGCGATAAAGCCGTCCGGCACGCGGAGTTTCTGGCCCAGCAGGACGGGGTGATCCATCTGCTCCACGTCTTACCGGGTTCCGCGAGCTTTACCATGAGCCGTTTTACCGCCGACCTGCGGCGGTTTGAGGAACATCTGCAGCATGAGGCGGAGACTCGCCTGCAGACGATGGTCAGCCACTTCAGCATTGACCCGTCTCGTATCAAGCTACATGTCCGTTTTGGCAGCGTGCGCGATATGGTCAACGAGCTGGCCAGCGAAATTAACGCCGACGTGGTAGTTATTGGCTCACGCAATCCCTCCATCAGTACCCACCTGCTCGGCTCCAATGCCTCGAGCGTGATCCGCCATGCCCATATCCCGGTAATGGTCGTCAGGTAAGAATGACGAAAAGAGTATAAAAAAAGAGGCTACCCCTGGGTAGCCTCTTTGTTATGCAGGTCTATTGTCTGACTTGTTATGCGGTTTTCGTGCGGATCAGGTAGTCGAAAGCGCTCAGCGACGCTTTTGCCCCTTCCCCTGCCGCGATAATAATCTGTTTGTACGGCACGGTGGTGCAATCGCCCGCGGCGAACACGCCTTTGACGTTGGTTTCGCACTTCGCATCGATGATGATCTCACCCATGCGGTTGCGCTCAACGGCGCCTTCCAGCCAGGTGGTGTTAGGCAGCAGGCCAATCTGGACGAAGATCCCCGCCAGCGCGATATGATGCTCATCGCCGCTCACCCGGTCACGATACTGCAGGCCGGTGACTTTGCTGCCATCGCCTTTCACTTCCGTGGTCTGCGCATTAAGAATGATGTCGACATTCTTCAGGCTGCGGACTTTATCCTGCAACACCTGGTCGGCTTTCATCTCTGGGGCAAACTCCAGCAGGGTTACGTGCTCTACGACGCCCGCCAGGTCAATGGCGGCTTCCACGCCGGAGTTCCCGCCGCCGATTACCGCTACGCGTTTGCCCTTAAACAGCGGACCATCGCAGTGAGGGCAGTAGGTCACGCCCTTGGTGCGATACTGATCTTCGCCCGGCACGTTCATATTGCGCCATTTCGCCCCGGTGGCGATGATGACGCTACGCGCCTTGAGCACCGCGCCGGAGGCGGTTTCGATCTGATGCAGGCCGCCCTCTGTCGCCGCCGGCGTCAGTTTGGTCGCACTCTGGGAGTCGATCACGTCGACGTTATAGTCATTGACGTGCGCTTTCAGCGCGCCTGCCAGCTTCTGGCCTTCGGTTTTCGGCACCGAAATATAGTTTTCGATATCCACGGTATCCAGCACCTGACCGCCGAAGCGTTCGCCCATCAGGCCGGTACGAATCCCTTTACGTGCAGAGTAGACCGCCGCCGCCGCGCCGGACGGGCCGGAGCCAACGATCAGTACATCGTAAGCGTCACGCTGATTCAGCTCTTCCGCTGCGCGTTTTTCCGCACCGGTATCCACTTTGGCGACGATTTCAGTCAGCGTCATCCGTCCCTGACCAAACTCCTGACCGTTCATGAACACCGCTGGCACGCCCATGACGTTACGCTCGGTGATCTCATTCTGGAAGGTCCCGCCGTCAATCGCCGTGTGTTTGATGCGCGGGTTGAGCACCGCCATCAGGTTCAGGGCCTGGACCACGTCCGGGCAGTTATGACAGGAGAGCGAATAGTAGGTTTCGAATTCGAAATCGCCATCAATATCGCGGATCTGCTCCAGCAGCGACTGGGCCTCTTTCGACGGATGACCGCCGGTCCACAGCAGCGCCAGCACCAGCGAGGTAAACTCGTGGCCCAGCGGCGAGCCCGCAAAACGCGGCCCCTGGTCGGAACCTGGGTTAGTAATCAGGAACGAGGGCTTACGTACCGCGAGCGTGTTGTCTTCTTTAAAGGTGACTTTGTCTGACAGTTCAGCGATTTCAGCCAACAGTTCCTTGATTTCTGCCGATTTAGCGCTGTCATCCAGCGTGGCAATCAGCTCAACAGGCTTGGTCAGCTTCTCAAGGTAGGCCTTGAGCTGGGTTTTCATGTTGGTGTCGAGCATTGTTATCTCCTGGGCTTAAAACATCATCATGCAAGCGGCCTCGTCAGGCTGCCTGAATGCGCTTGCATCATGGTGTTGGAATAAAATGGGCGCGAAAGCGCCCATTGATTGCCGGGTGGCACGCCGTTTACCCGGCCTACGATCTTGTAGGCCCGTGCAAGCGTAGCGCCGCCGGGCACAAACAGACTTAGATCTTACCAACCAGATCTAAAGAAGGAGCCAGCGTCGCTTCGCCTTCTTTCCATTTCGCCGGGCAGACTTCGCCTGGGTGAGAAGCAACGTACTGCGCCGCTTTGATTTTACGCAGCAGGTCAGACGCATCACGGCCGATACCTTCAGCGGTAACTTCGATCGCCTGGATGATACCCTGCGGGTCAACGACGAAGGTAGCGCGGTCAGCCAGACCTTCATCTTCACGCATGTTGTCGAAGTTACGGGTCAGGGCGCCAGTCGGGTCGCCGATCATCGCATATTTGATTTTGGCGATGGTTTCAGAGCTGCTGTGCCACGCTTTGTGGGTGAAGTGGGTATCGGTAGACACAGAGTAAACGTCTACGCCCAGCTTCTGCAGTTCTTCGTAATGGTCAGCCACGTCGCCCAGTTCGGTCGGGCAGACGAAGGTGAAGTCAGCCGGATAGAAGAAGAAGACGCTCCAGCGGCCTTCGGTGTCTTTCTCGGTGACTTCGATGAATTCACCATTTTTGAATGCCTGGTTTTTGAACGGTTTGATTTTGGTGTTAATTAAGGACATCTATACTTCCTCCGTGTTTTCGTTGAGGTCTAAGTTAACGAATTTTTCCTGACTCGACCAATGCGTTTACATTATCGAATCAATAAGCGTTATCTAACAACCGGAACAAGACAACTCTGTGAACCTGTCGACGCGTTCAGCGCTAATCGCTGTTTTTCGCATCATTTGCCGCGACAAAAGTAAAAAGGCCACCTTTTCAGGCGGCCCCGTTACCTGAAATACCCGAGGGTAGGTTCAGCGCCAGTCAGACTGGCTATGTGTTGCGCTCTACATTACCTTAATGTAACAGCATCCAGGATTACATCACCCACGCCAGCAAAGGGCAATCCGTCATTCTGCTGATCTTGCCTATGACTGTGATAGGTTCGACAATCGTTTTGCCCTTTCCTGCTGATTTTACAAGGAATACTTATGTTAAAGCGTCTGCTGTTACTCAGCCTTTTGCCGTTATGCAGCCATGCGGAGGAACTCCCCGCTCCGGTAAAAGCGATTGAAAAACAGGGCATTACCATTATAAAACCCTTTGAGGCGCCGGGGGGAATGAAAGGCTGGCTGGGCAAATACCAGGACATGGGGGTCGCCATCTACCTAACGCCGGATGGTAAACACGCGATCTCCGGCTATATGTATGATGAGAACGGCAGCAACCTCAGCGAGCAGCTGTTTCAGAAAGAACTCTATACCCCGGCGGGACAAGAGATGTGGAAGAAGATGGCCAGCGCACACTGGCTGCAGGATGGTCGCAAGGACGCCCCTATCGTGCTGTATGTCTTTGCCGATCCCTTCTGTCCCTACTGCAAGCAGTTCTGGCAGCAATCCCGCCCCTGGGTAGAGGCCGGTAAAGTGCAGATCCGCACTCTGCTGGTGGGGGTGATTAAGCCGGAGAGCCCGGCCACCGCCGCGGCGATTCTCGCCAGCAGCGATCCGGCGAAAACCTGGCATGATTACGAGCAATCGAATGGGAAAATGGCTCTGACGATCCCGAAAGCAATTCCGCCGGAGAAAATGAAAATGCTCAACGTCAACCAGCAGCTGATGGACGATCTGGGAGCCAACGTGACGCCGGCGATTTATTATATGAATAAAGATAATATGCTGCAGCAGGTGGTCGGCCTACCGGATAAAGAGAAACTGCATATTATGATGGGTGAAAAAGAGTAATTCCATCCCGCAGTGGCGCCTGGCGGAAGCGACCGCTGGCGCCACCGTCGACGATAAGATATATTAAGCAGAACTTAACTGTATTTGCCAATAATTAAATTCACACCGCAAATATTAAGCCACAAAACATTATCATTAAGAATATTATAATCCGCACCGGTAATAAACAGGACTGCATTAATGGCAAATCTTTACGATCTGAAAAAGTTCGATTTGAATTTATTGGTTATTTTCGAATGTATCTATCAACATTTGAGCATCAGCAAAGCGGCGGCGATGTTATTTATCACCCCCTCAGCGGTGAGTCAGTCGTTGCAGCGTCTGCGCCAGCAGTTAAACGATCCGCTATTTGTTCGTGTTGGCAAAGGAATGACGCCCACCACCGCCTGCGTCAATCTTCATTATCATCTACAGCAAAATCTGGAGCAGCTGGAAAAAACCATCAATCTTAATAATCGCTCAGAACTGCGTAAACGTATTGTGATATATGGCCCCCCGCTGTTCTGTTCAGTCAATAGCCACGTTATGATTAACCAGCTCTGTCATCAGGCGAACTTGCAAATTGAGCACCATAACCTGACCACCACCGAATCGGCTGAGGAGCTGCTGGCGTATCGCCAGGCGGACCTGGTGTTCACCCGCATGCCCATTACCAACCGCGCCACGATCTGTCAGCCCTATCAGACGGTGCAGACGCTGGCGGTTTGCCGGGCGGGCCATCCGCGACGCGAAACGCTTACCTCGGTAGAGTCACTGGCGCAGGAGTTTTTCACTCACTATATTACCAACGATCCCGTTATTCAGCGCGTGCAGCAAAGCAGCATCGCCTGGCTGAATCCGCGCAATATTGCCTTTCGCAGCGACTCTTTTATGACCATTCTTAACATGATTAATAAAACCGACTTAATTGGCTTTTTGCCTTCCTATTTATATGACTTTATCTCACCCACTATGCAGCTTCACGCCATCAACATAGATAATCTTTTTCCGGATATCACGATCTACATTAATTACCACCATGCATCTTCGCAAAATCATTTTTTAACTGAATTAATCACCATATTAATGAATGATCGAGAGGCATCACGGCCCAAATTTAATCACAGCGAATAACGCCCTTCTGTTCCCCCGCTGCCAGAAACAATAATCGACCATTAATTTCCTACCCCTCATCGTTTATACTGAGCTAACGGGAATTTTCTACTATTAAAGGATTAATGGTCATGTCGTTTATTAAATATCCCTTACCGGAATCGGTGCTGCAAGCAACTGAGCAGCGGATCCAGTGGGTCATGGATAATTTTTCGCGCATCTGTGTCTCTTTTTCCGGGGGAAAAGACTCCACCGTTATGCTGCATTTAACCGCCCAGGCGGCGCGGTTACAGGGGAAAAAAATCTGCGTGTTGTTTATTGACTGGGAAGCGCAGTTCTCCTGCACCATCGCCCACTGTGAAAAACTGCGTGCGCTGTATGCGGATGTCATCGAAACCTTTTACTGGGTCGCCCTGCCGCTCACCACCCAAAATGCCCTGACGCAGTATAAGCCGCAATGGCAATGCTGGGAGCCCGGAACCGAGTGGGTACGCCAGCCGCCGCCCTGGGCCATTACCCACCCGGGCTATTTTTCATTTTATCAACCCGGAATGAGCTTTGAAGCCTTCGTCAGCCACTTCGCCGAGTGGTTTTCGCAGCGTCGTCCCGCCGCCGTGCTGGTGGGCATTCGCGCCGACGAATCGCTAAATCGCTTTATGACGATTTCTTCACAGCGTAAACAGCGCTTCGCCGACGATAAACCATGGACCACTTCAGCGCCGGGCGGCCATGCCTGGTACATCTACCCGCTCTATGACTGGAAAACCGCCGATATCTGGACCTGGTTTGCCAAAAGCGGCGAGCCCTATAACCCGTTGTACGATCTGATGTATCAGGCCGGGGTGCCGCTGCGCTATATGCGCATTTGCGAACCGTTTGGTCCCGAGCAGCGCCAGGGGCTGTGGCTGTATCACGTGCTGGAACCTGAGCGCTGGGCCGCGATGTGCCAGCGAGTGAGCGGCGCGCACAGCGGCGGGGTCTATGCCGGGCATGATAACCAGTTCTACGGTCATCGGAAAATCGACAAGCCCGACCACCTGACGTGGAAAAGCTACGCCCTGTTCCTGCTCGACAGCATGCCGGAAACCACCGCCGAGCACTACCGCAATAAAATCGCCGTCTACCTGCGCTGGTACCAGAAAAAAGGTATGGAGGATATTCCGGATACCCAACCTGCGGACATTGGCACCAAAGATATCCCATCCTGGCGGCGAGTCTGCAAAGTACTGCTCAATAACGATTACTGGTGCCGTCAGCTTTCGTTTAGCCCAACCAAAAGCAGCCACTATCAGCGCTACCGTAAACGCATGGAAAAACATCGCCAACAATGGGGGATATTATGCAACAACAACTGACGCAGGCGCTGGAAGCTTACCTGCAAAAGCTGGATGACGAGGCGCGCATTGAGGCTATCAACGCGTTTCGCCAGGTGCTCCACCACTACAGCCCCTTCCGCTCGCAGCCCGTCGACTGCGTGCTGTGGGTCAAACAGGAGCTGGTCGCCCCCAACGATTACAACCCGAATAACGTGGCGCCGCCGGAGAAGCGTCTGCTGCAAACGTCGCTGGAGGCCGACGGCTTTACCCAGCCGGTCGTCGTCATCCAGCAACGCCCACAGGCGTATACGATTGTCGATGGTTTTCACCGCCATGAGCTGGCCTGCAGCAAAGCCGCGCTGAAAAAAACGCTAAAAGGCTATTTGCCGGTGACCTGCCTGACGAGTGAAGCTGCCTCGCGTGACGGGCTGATGGCAGCGACCATACGCCATAACCGGGCGCGCGGTCGCCACCAAATCCACGCCATGTCAGAGATCGTCCGCGAGCTGACCCAGCTCGGCTGGACGCCGCAGAAAATCGGCAAAGAGCTGGGGATGGATGCCGATGAAGTGCTGCGTCTGAAGCAAATTAGCGGCCTGACAGAGATGTTCGCCGGCCGCCAGTTCTCCCAGGCGTGGACGATTAAGTAACTACAGCTGGCACAAACGCGCCGCCGCAGCCAGCAGAGTCGCCGGCTGTTTGGCGAAGCACAAGCGGATCAGCTTGTGCGGGAACGGATCGGCGCAGAAGACGGAGAGCGGGATCGCCGCCACGCCGATCTCAGTGGTCAACCAGCGGCAGAAGCTGACATCGTCAAGATCGGAGATGGCGCTGTAGTCCGCCAGCAGGAAATAGGTCCCTTCACAGGGCAGGATTTCCAGCCGGCTTGGGCGCAGCGCTTCAATAAACAGATCGCGACGTTCCCGATAAAACGCCGGCAGCTCACGATAATGCTCCGGCGCTTCGCGCAGCATGTCGGCGATCGCCAGCTGCGCCGGGGTATTCACCGAGAAGGTCAGATACTGGTGCACCTTGCGCAGTTCGGCGCTGATGGCCGCCGGGGCCACGCAGTAGCCGACCTTCCAGCCGGTCATATGAAAGGTTTTGCCAAACGAAGAGACCGCCACCGCCCGCTCGCGCAGCTGCGGATGCGCCAGTACGCTGGCGTGGCCGCCATCGGCAAAGCAGATATGCTCATAGACTTCATCGCTCAGGACATAGATCTCGCGTTCGGCGATCGCCTGCCACAGGGCGGCAAAATCCTCGCGCTGCCAGACGGTGGCCGAAGGGTTGTGCGGGGTGTTGAGGATCACCAGCCGGGTTTTCTCGCTCAGGGCGGCGGCAAATTGCCGCCAGTCGACGCGAAAATGCGGCGGCTGCAGCGCAATACGACGTAACTCGCCGCCGGCCAGCGCCACCGCAGGGGCGTAGCTGTCATAGCTGGGATCGAAACAGATCACCTCGTCGCCGCGGCGCACCAGGGCGGTGATCGCCGCATACAGGGCCTCCGTCGCGCCGGCGGTGACCGTGATCTCGCTGTTAACGTCGGGCTGGTAACCATACAGCTCCGCCGTCTTCCCGGCGATCGCCTCGCGCAGCGCCGGCACGCCGGTCATTGGGGCGTACTGATTCGCCCCCTGCGCCACGTGGTACGCCAGACGCTCCTGCAGATAGCGCGGGCCGTCAAAATCGGGAAAGCCCTGGGACAGGTTTATGGCCTGATGCTGCTGGGCCAGGGCGCTCATCTGGGTAAAAATCGTGGTGCCGAGCGCAGGAAGTTTACTCTCTGGAATCAAGGGGTTATTGTTCATTCTTTTTATACCGATTGTAATGCTGTTGTTGAAGCCACTATAACACGATGTTAATATTTGGCAATCAAGACGCTTAGACGTCTAAATGCTAATGTTATTCCACGCTACGCCCACTCTGGAGAAACCATGATCCGCGCCATCGTGACCGACATAGAAGGCACCACCAGCGATATCCGCTTTGTGCATAACGTGCTGTTCCCCTACGCCCGCGAACGACTGGCCGGCTTTGTGACCGCTCAGCAGCACGCTGAACCGGTCAAAACCATTCTCGACAACCTGCGCCGCGAAACAGACGCCCCCGCCGCCAGCACCGCCGACCTTATCACTACCCTCTTCACCTTTATGGATGAAGACCGTAAATCCACGGCGCTGAAGGCGCTGCAGGGGATCATCTGGCGCGACGGCTATCTCAACGGCGACTTTACCGGCCATCTCTACCCGGACGTACTGCCGGCGCTGGAGCAATGGAAAGCGCAGGGTATTGATCTGTATGTATATTCCTCAGGTTCCGTGGCTGCGCAGAAATTGTTATTTGGCTACAGCGATGAAGGTGATATTACTCATCTGTTCACGGGCTATTTCGATACCCTGGTAGGCGCCAAACGTGAGGTGCAGTCCTACCGTAACATTGCTGAACACCTGGGCCATGCCCCTGGCACCATCCTGTTCCTGTCGGATATCCATCAGGAACTTGATGCCGCCGAGGCCGCGGGTTTGCGCACTGTGCAGCTGGTTCGCGGCGACCGCGACCCGGCGAGCCACCATCCTCAGGTTCAGCGTTTTGACGACATTCATCCGGAGCAGATCCCAGCATGAGCGCATTAACTCTTTTTTCCGTGACCGATCCGCAAACGCCGGTCTGGCACAGCACCGACGCCAAAGCGATTCAGGATCAACTTAACGCCAAAGGCGTCCGCTTCGAGCGCTGGCAGGCCGACCGCGACCTCGGCGCAAATCCCAGCCCAGAAACGGTGATTGCCGCCTATCAGCATGCGATTGATAAACTGGTCGCCGAAAAGGGCTACCAGAGCTGGGACGTCATCAGCCTGCGCGCCGATAACCCGCAAAAAGAGGCGCTGCGGGAAAAGTTCCTGAACGAGCACACCCATGGCGAAGACGAGGTGCGGTTTTTTGTCGAGGGCGCTGGCCTGTTTTGCCTGCACATTGGCGACGAGGTGTTCCAGGTGCTGTGCGAAAAGAACGATCTGATTTCGGTTCCCGCCCACACTCCGCACTGGTTTGATATGGGATCAGAACCGAACTTCACCGCCATTCGCATTTTTGATAACCCGGAAGGCTGGATCGCTCAGTTTACCGGTGACGATATCGCCAGCGCCTACCCGCGGCTGGCG
Organism: Klebsiella sp. P1927; assembly: GCF_018204675.1. NCBI lineage: Bacteria > Pseudomonadati > Pseudomonadota > Gammaproteobacteria > Enterobacterales > Enterobacteriaceae > Klebsiella > Klebsiella sp. P1927. The sequence continues at coordinate 3,629,225 of NZ_CP073377.1, forward strand.
TAACGTCAAACTGTCGTCAGTCTAAAACCGCCAGGCGCGGGCTTTGCCGGAGGCGGCGCATACCGCGCCTTCTCCGGGCTACCCGCCCCGCCGCCGGCGAGCGCCAACGCCTAAACTTCAATAAATTTCGGCGGATCAAAGGCAGTGATCGGCGGCAGCTCCTCTCGCCACGGGGCGATCTCCACCCAGCAGCTCTGGGCGCTACAGCCCTGCCCCAGGCGCGAACTGCCGCGATCCTCGGTTAACACATTGGGATTACCGTGCTTATCGAGCGTTCCTTTTTCATTGGGATCCAGCGGGTCATACCAGGCGCCGGTGGACATCTGTACCACGCCGGGCAAAATCTGCTCGCTCAGGTGCACGCCCGCCAGAATCGCCCCGCGGTCGTTATAGACCTTCACCACGCTGCCTTCGCGGATGTCTCTTGCCTGCGCATCGCTCGGATGCATCCACAGCGGCTCGCGTCCCTGAATTTTCGTCGCCCGGCTGACGCTGCCGTGGTCGTACTGACTGTGCAGGCGGGCGCGCGGCTGGCTGGAGAGCAGATGAAGCGGCCAGCGCGCCGCCTCCTGCCGCTGCCGGGCGGCCTCCTGTTCATCCCACCACGGATGGCCAGGACATTCGCGATAGCCAAACCCGGCGACGGTGGCGGAAAAGAGTTCAATTTTGCCGGAGGGGGTGGAGAGCGGATTGCGCTCAGGATCGGCGCGAAAATCGGCGAGAAAAATTTGCGGCCGCTCCGGCGCGCTGTACTCCAGCACCCCTTGCTGCCAGAAGTCATCGAACGAGGGCAGCGCAATACCCTCCTCCTGCGCCCGCGGTCTTGACTCCTCATAGAGATGACGCAGCCACTGCCCGGCGTCCCGCCCTTCGCTGAACGCTTCTCCGAATCCCAGCCGATCGGCGAGATCGCAGAAAATGGCGTAATCGTCACGCGCTTCGCCCACCGGCGGGATCTGCGCGCTCATGGCGATCATAAACCCGTCGTGACCGCCGCTGCCGATATCCTCTCGCTCCAGCGAGGTGGTGGCCGGCAGAACGATATCGGAGAATTTGGCCTGCGCGGTCCAGTACTGCTCATGCACCACCACCGTCTCCGGGCGGCGCCAGGCCTCGCACAGTCGGTTGAGATCCTGATGATGATGAAACGCATTGCCTCCCGCCCAGTAGACTAAACGGATATCGGGATAGCGCCGCCGCTGACCGTCGAACTCATAGGTTTCTCCCGGGTGCAGCAGCATATCGGACAGCCGCGCCACCGGGATAACGCTGTCCACCGCATTCTCCCCGGCGGGTAAGCGCGGGCCGGAAAACGCTTTTCGTACCGCGCCCGCCAGGTTAGTGCAGGCGTAGCCAAACCCGAGACCGCCGCCCGGCGTGCCGATCTGTCCCAGCAGCGCAGTCAGGGCCACCGTCGCCCAGTAGGCCTGCTCCCCTTGACGGGCGCGCTGGATAGACCATGAGATATTCACCATCGTCCGGTGGCGGGCCATCTCCCGCGCCAGGTCGGCGATGCGCTGGGCGTCCAGGCCGGTAATCGCCGCCGCCCACGCCGGGGTTTTCGCCACGCCATCGTGCTCGCCCAACAGATAAGCGCGATAGGGGGCAAACCCGACGGTATGGCTGGCAACAAACGCCTGGTCGTAAAGGGACTCAGCGATCAGCACATAGCTCAGGGCCAGCAGCAGTGCGGTATCGGTGCCCGGCCGAATGGCCAGCCACTCGGCGTCGGGCACCGCGCTGAGGTCATTGCGCACCGGACTGATATTGATAAACCGCGTGCCGTTGGCCTGCATCTTATCCAGCCAGTACTGGAGCATATGGTCATTGGCGCCGCCGCCGTTGACCTGGGCATTGCGCAGCGGCAGACCACCAATGGCGACAAACAGCTGACACTCCCGGGCCAGCTCGGAAAAATGGGTATGCTGCCGGTGCAGCGGGCTCAGCGGCCCGAGAATATGCGGCAGAATACGCTCGCCCGCGGCGCTGCTATAGGTATTGGTGCTGGCGGTGTACCCGCCAAAGCCCTTGAGAAACCGGTGCAGCTGGCTCTGCGCATGGTGAAAGCGTCCAGCGCTGGCCCAGCCGTAGGAGCCGCCGTAGATCGCCTCATTGCCGCAGCGCGCCTTGACCGAGCGCAGCTCGCGCGCCAGCAGGTCCAGGGCCACCTCCCAGCTGACTTCGACAAAGGGCTCTTTACCTCGCCCTTCTCGTGACGCCGGCCCGTGCTGGAGATAGCCGGCGCGCACCGCCGGACGGCGAATGCGCGTTTGGCTGGTCACCGCGTCGGGAAGCGACTGGCCGATGCGTGAGGGATTTTTATCCCAGGGCACCGGCTTAACCGCCACGATCTCGCCCTCACTGCTCTCCACCTGCCAGGTTCCCCAGTGCATCACCGTATAATTATGCTGTTTCTTCATAGCGCCCGCGTTCTTCTCAGCTTAAGGTTCATTACAATAAAGCGGGGAAATAGGGTAATAATCCTTACCCGGCCAGACATTGCTCTGCTAAAAAAAGCTTTAGCCCGCGCAATCTTCTTTTTTTCTCTGTAGACGCCGTATTTCCCATGCACTCACAATATTAAGAAAATTGTCTTTATCCGCTAAATAAACACGGAATAAGTCAAAAATAAAACCACAAAATAAAAAGGCCTATCCGCCATCATGAAATAATTTCAGGTTCCTCATGACAAAATAAACTTTTTCTCTGACGTTTCTGCGATATAACATTCCTGGCATAACTTAGACTTATTTTGTATTTGAGGTGGCGAGGTGCTTCTTGTCATGCTACCGGTCCGCAACCACCTTCATCACAGGATCATAATAACAATGTCGCAGAAAAGAAAATTATTGCCTGCCGCGCTGGGACTGCTTTCCCTTGCCTCGCTGAGCGTCGCTGCCGCAGACGCCCTCTCCTTACAGGGAAAAACCATTGGCGTTGCCGTGGTCGGCACTCAGCATTTCTGGGATCGCGAGGCCTTTAAAGGCGCGACAGAGGAGGTGGAGAAGCTGGGGGGCAAAGTCATTGGCGTCGATGGCGGCCGCGATAATCAGGTGCATGCCAATAACCACGATATTTTACTGTCACGCAAGGTGGACGCGGTAATTAGTATTCTCGGCGATAGCGCCGTCGAACCAAAATTTAAAGCATTGCGTGATGCCGGTATCCCGGTATTTACCGTAGATCATGTTTCTCAATATTCGGTCAACAATACTACTTCCGATAACTACACCTTAGGCTCAACCATCGGCCGCTACATGGCGGATGAATTAGGCGGCAAAGGCAACGTCGCCGTATTTAACGCGTTCTCCAGCGCGCTGCGTATTTGCGGAATTCGCTACGATCAGTGGAAATATGTCCTTAAGGATTATCCGGATATTCATATTATCCAGCCCGAGCTCGCGGAACAGTTCGCCAACTCGCCGGAAGACGCGCGCAAGAAAACCCTCGAATTACTCAGCCAGTATCCGAAAGGCAAACTGGACGCCATCCATGTCGCCTGCTGGGATCAACCGGCCATCGGCATCGTCCAGGCGCTGGAAGAGACAGGTCGCGATAAAGACGTGAAAGTGACGGCCATCGACGCCGGTCCGGAGACCCTGGAGATCATGGCGGAGCCCGGCAGCCCGTTCGTGGCTAACGTCGCGCAGCAGCCGCATCTGATCGGCCAGACCTCGGCTGACAATGTGGCCCGCTACTTTGCCGGCCAGAAACTACCGGTGCAAACCTTTATTCCGGTGGTTCCGGTGAAAGGTCCGCAGGAAGCGAAAGCGGTGTATAAACAGTTGGGATACGGCGAGCTGCAGTGATTAATCAACATCCAGGCGGGGAACGCCCCGCCGCTGGTCTGGTCATGGAGCAGATCGGTAAACGTTTTGCCAGCGTCACCGCGCTTAATGCGGTTACCCTGCGCCTCAATCCGGGGGAGATTCATGGCCTGATTGGCGAGAACGGCGCCGGTAAATCGACGCTGATCAAGATCCTCGCCGGTGTCTATCAGGCCGACAGCGGCAGCGCCACCCTCGACGGTCACCCGCTGCCCCTCGGCAATCCGGCAGCCATCGAAGCCGCCGGCATCCGCGTTATCCACCAGGAGCTGAACCTGATCCCGCACTTTACCGTCGCGGAATCGGTGTTTCTGGGCCAGGAGTATCGCACCCGCTGGGGGGCGCTGGATCACCGACGGATGAAGGCCGCCACGGCGCAATTTTTCCAGCAAAACTGGCAGCTGGCGATCGACCCCGAACGGCTGGTGCGCGACCTGAGCCTGGCCGAGCGCAAGCTGGTGCAGATTGCCCGCGCGCTGATCGACGGCGCGGCGCGGCTGGTAGTGTTCGACGAGCCCACCGCCCCCCTGGAGGCGCAGGAGGCCAGTCTGGTCTCCTCCGCTATCCTGCGCCTGCGCGACCAGGGCATTGCCATTCTGTATATTTCCCACTACCTCAATGAGATAGCCACCCTCTGCGACCGCGGCACCGTGCTGCGCAACGGGGAAGTGGTCGGCTACCCGGACCGCGACCTGCTGCAGAATACCGAAGCGCTGATCGCCATGATGGTCGGCCGGGAAATCGACCAGCTGTATACTCCGCGCCAGCGCCCGGCGGCAGACAATGGGGCAACCCCGCTGCTCTCGGTGCGCCAGCTGAGCGACGGGCGGCAGCTGCAGGATCTTTCTTTTGATATTCAGCCGGGCGAAATCGTCGGCGTCGCCGGCCTGCTGGGCGCCGGACGCGATGTGCTGGTCGACTTACTCTACGGCTTACGCCCGGCGGAACGCGGCACCATCCACCTCGAGGGCCGGCCGCGGCGCATTCGTACGCCAAAGCAGGCGATCCGCGCCGGCATGGCGCTGGTGCCGCGCGACCGCCGCCATCAGGGGCTGATCCTGCCCTTCACCACCGCCGACAATATTAATCTCGCCTCGCTGCCGGAAACCGCCACCTTTGGCTGGGAGCGGCGGGGTATCGCCGAGCAGAAAGCGCGCGACTGGATAGAACAGCTGGCGATCCGCCCGGGACGACCGGGGCTGCCGGTACGCTACATGAGCGGCGGCAACCAGCAAAAAGCGATCCTCGCCCGCTGGCTGGGGACCGATGCCCGGCTGTTTATTCTCGATGAACCCACCCTTGGGGTCGATATCGGCGCCCGTCGCGATATTTACCAACGGACGCGCCAGCTGGCCGATCAAGGACGGGCGGTGCTGGTCTCCTCCAGCGATGCCCCCGAACTGCTCGGACTATGCGACCGGATCCTGGTCCTCTGGCGCGGCGCGCTGGCGGCCAATCTGCCCACCCGCGGGCTAACGCTGGACGCCCTGCTGGTGGCGATCAACGGCGGACAGGAGCCTTCACCATGAGTACTGCTATCCAGCGTCGCGGCCGTCCGGGCCTGGCGACGCTGATTGAAAAATTTCCCCTGATCCTGTTTCTGGCGCTGCTGGTATGGCTGAGCGTACAGTCGCCCTACTTTCTCAGCTGGCAAAATATCAGCCTGATGCTGGTCCAGAGCGTTCCGCTGGCAATCCTCTGTTTCGGCCTGGTCTGCGTTATCGCCGTGGGCGGAGATGACGTGGTCTCCGGCGGCATCGACCTCTCCCTGCCGGCGACGGCGGTGCTCGGCGTCGCGCTGCTCAGCCTCGGGCTGGCCGAATGGCACACGCCATATCTCCTGCTGCTGGCGCTGCTGGCGGCGGTTTGCCTGCTGTGCGGGGCGATCAATGGCTTGCTGGTGCTGGCGGCCGGCCTGCCGCCGCTGCTGGCCACCCTCTCGACCTCGGTGGCGTTTACCGGTCTGACAGATCTGTTGACCGGCCAGCGGCGCATCGCGGTCAGCGATCCGCTGATGGTCGCCTTTCGCGACAACAGCGTGCTGGGCCTGCCCTGGCCGCTGGTCTACCTGCTGGGGGTGTTTATCCTGTTCCAGTTCCTGCTCCACCACTCCCGCTTCGGCCAGCATGTGCAGGCGGTGGGCGGCAATCGCGATATGGCGCAGATGAGCGGCCTGAACGTGCGCCGCTTGACCCTGCTGGTCTGGCTGTTAGCGGGCATTGCCGCCGGGCTGGCTATTCTGCCGCTGCTCAGCCAGGGCTCCGGCAGCTCAAGCGGGACGGCCACGCCGCTGCTGCTGGAGACCGTGCTGGCGACCTTTATCGGCGCCGCCTTCTCGCGCCGTCGGGTGGTCACCATCTGGGGCGCGCTGCTGGGGGCAATCCTGGTCAACGCCCTCTCTAACGGGCTCGGCCTGCTGGGGGTCAATATCTTCTGGATGGGCGCCATTAAAGGCGGCCTGATCCTGGTGGTGCTGGCGGCCTCGGCGGTCAGACACAAAGGAGGCGAGGCATGAGTCAAATCACTCTGAAAACCTCTGCGTCGGCGGAACAGACGGCCAGCAGCCCGCTGGCCTGGCTGTCGCGGGCCGGATTTGGCGTCATCATCCTGCTGGCCATCGCCCTGTTTGGCTGGGCGAATCCGGTATTTTTAACCGTGGATAACTGGGCCAACCTGCTGCAGGGCAGCGCGATCCTGCTGATTGTGGCGATGGCGATGACCCTGATCGTCAGCGCCGGGGCGATTGATCTGTCGGTGGGCGTCGCGCTCGATTTCGGCGCCGCCTTCGCCCTCGTCGCCCTGAAAACCTGGCATCTGCCGTGGCAGGCCGCGGTGGGCTGCGCTCTGCTCGGCGGCGTGCTGATTGGCCTGCTCAATGCCTTTCTGATCCTCATCTGCCGGATCCGTCCCTTCCTCGCCACGCTCGGCACCTGGTTTATCGCCAGCAGCGCCGAGCGCATCTATACCGACGGCGGCGGCGCGATAGCCTATCGGCGGATGGCCCCGGAGTATCACGACCTGGCGGTGGGCAACCTTGGCGGGATCCCCACGCCGGTAGCGATCGTGCTGGCGCTGTGGCTGGCGGCCTGGCTGGTTACCGAGCGCACCCTGTGGGGCAAATATGTCCGCGCCATCGGTCAGAACAGCGAAGCGGCGCGTATCGCCGGGATCCGCGATCGCCTGACCATGCTCGGCGTGCTGGTGGCCGCCTCGGCGCTCTGCGCCGTCGGCGGGGTGATCCTCTCCGCCAACCTGCGGCAGTTTACCCCGCTGGCCGGGCAGTCTTATCTGATGGACGCCATTGCGGCAGTATTTATCGGCACTGCCTTTACCCGTCTGGGCCGGGTCAGCACCCTCGGCACCCTCGGCGGCGTGCTGTTCCTTGCCATTATTGATAACGGCCTGAACCTGATGGGGCTCAATTATCTGGTGAAGGACGCGCTGGTCGGCGTGATTCTGGTGGTGGCCCTCGCCCTATCCTTCTGGCAGGCGCGCCTGCGCCAAACGCATCGCTAAACGGGAGAACGATGGCAACCTTTGACGCCGTATTTGTCGGCCTGACTATTCTGGATATCGCCGGGCGCCCGGTGGTGGCGATCCCGCCGCGCGGCGGCGTCGCCTTTATTGAGCAAATTCGTCTCAACCCCGCCGGCACCGCCGCCGGGGCTAATATCAACGCCGCGAAGCTCGGGATCCGCACCGCAGCGGTGGCCTGCCTGGGCGAAGATGAAAAGGCCGACTTTATCCTCGCCAGCTATGCCCGGCTGGGCATCGACTGCTCGCTTATCCAGCGCACCGCGCTGAAGGAGACCTCGGCGACGATCCTGCCGATTCGCCCCAACGGCGAACGTCCGGCCCTGCACTGCCGGGGCGCGTCTGACGCCCTGTTTGTCAGTGAAGCGGAATTTGACGCCGTCCTTGACTGTCGTTTCCTGCATCACGGCGGGACCGGGCTGCTGGCGGCAATGGACCAGGGACAGAGCGCGCGGCTGTTGCAGGCGGCCAAAGCGCGCGGAGTCACCACCAGCTTTGACCTTATCGCCCCGAATGAAGAGACCCTCGAACTACTGCGGCCCCTGTTGCCGTCGGTGGATTATTTCATGCCTTCGCTGGAGGAAGCCGCCTTTCTCTCCGGAGAGACGCAGCCGGAGGCCATCGGCCACTTCTTCCTGGCGCTCGGCGTGGGCACCTGCATTCTGAAAGACGGCGAGAACGGCTCCTGGCTTATCGGCCGCGATGGCGGGCCGCAGCATATTGCGCCGTGGCCGGTCGAGGCGGTGGATACCACCGGCTGCGGCGACAGCTACTGCGGCGGGTTTATTGCCGCACTGGCGCGCGGACTCAGCGTGAAAGCAGCGTGTGACGTCGCCTCGGCGGTGGCCGCGCTGGTGGCGACCGGGATGGGATCGGATGCCGGGGGAGTGGACTGGGAACAGACCCAGGCTTTTATGGCGGCCCATCGCCCCTGACGATGGACCCGCGCCGCTGCAGAACGCGGCGGCGCAAGCGGCTTAACGCCACTGGTACAGCAGCGGCTCCCCGGCGACATAGCGCTGAAGATCGGCGGCAATCATCGCCGTGTGTTTGGCGATACTCTCCCGGGTGGCTCCGGCGATATGCGGCGTGATAATCACGTTATCGAACTCGATGACAAAAGGATGATCGCGCCACAGCGGTTCGCGGTGATAGACATCCAGCGCCGCGCCGCCCAGCGGGCCGTGGCGCAGGGCATCAATCAGCGCTGCCTCGTCGACCACCGCCGCGCGAGAGGTATTGATCAGCAGCGCGCCGGGCTTCATACTGTTTAACAGCGCGGCATTCACCAGCCCGTCGCTGTGCGGCCCGCTGCTCAGGTGCAGGCTGACGATATCCGCCTCGCGGAACAGCGCCTCCAGGGTCGTTTTCTGTAGCCCTGGCTCATTGATATCCTCTGCGGCGACGAACGGATCCACCACCAACACCGCCATGCCGAACGCCCGGGCGATACGCGCCACCCGGCGGCCAATGTTGCCATACCCCACCAGCCCCAGCGTTTTATTGCGCAGTTCACTGCCTTTAAACACTTCATAGGGGCTTTCCGGGCTCACGTCCCAGACCACATCCCGCCGCAGACCCTGCTGAGTGGCGGCGGCGGCATTGTCAGCCTGCGTGAATTCCCCCCGCTTCAGCGCCGCATGGGATTGCGGAATATGGCGCGCCAGGCTGAGCATCAGGCCAAGCGTCAGCTCCGCGGCGGCATCGGCATTGCGCCCCGGGGTGTAGAGCACCCGGATGCCGCGCGCCTGGGCGGCCTGGGTATCAATATTCACCGGATTCGCGCGGGTGCAGGCGATCACCTGCAGGCGCGGACAGGCGGCCATCACCGCGTCCGTCACCTCATCATAGCTGGTCACCAGCACCTCGGCGTCGTGGGCCAGCTCAATCAGCTGACCGGCGCTGAGTTTCGGTTTGCCCAGCGCCCACCCCTCCACCAGCAGCTCGCCCAGCTGGTGGAAGGCGCTAAGGTCGCCAGCATGCTCGGCGGTAAAAACGATTTTCATGGTTGTAGGTCCTGAGGAAGAGGTTGAAGGGCGGCCTGTCTGGCCTGCCATACCGGCAGCATCTGCTCGCGCAGCAGGCGGTAAACGGGATACAGCGCCGCGTAGCGGGCATGCGCTTGAGGGCGCGGCTGATAGCGGGTCTGCGCCAGCGGAGGCGTCTCGGCCAGCGCCGCGACGCTACGGGCCGCCAGGATCGCCGCGCCGCGCGCGCTCAGTTCGTTAAAGGCGCTGGAGACCACCGTGCGTCCGGTACAGTCGGCGATAATCTGCAGCCAGGTCGCCGAGGCTGCGCCGCCGCCCGTCAGATACAGCTCGCCGCCCTGCGGATAACCCTGCAGCGCATCGACAATGGCGAAGGCCAGGCCTTCAAACACCGCGCGCTGCAGTTCGGCGCGGGTGGTGTGCGGGCTAATGCCGAAAAAGCCGGCCCGCGCGTCCGGGCTGTAAAACGGCGCACGTTCGCCATTGAGGTACGGCTGCCAGAAGACGCCGCCGCTGCCTGGCTCCACCGCCGCGATCGCCTGCTCCAGGCGCCCCAGATCGGCGTCCAGCGAAATATGCTGCTGCAGCCAGTCAATGTTTGGCATACCGGCCTGCATCGGAAACAGGGAGATCACCTGTCCGGCTTCGGTATGGGTGACAAAGCGCGTCGCCTCGTTCACCGTCTGCGGGCCGCGGCAGACGATCCCGGTGCAGCAGGTGGTGCCGAGGATCGTGTAGATATCCCCTTCGTTGACCGCGCCGCAGCCCAGCGCGGCGCTACAGACATCCAGCGCCCCGGCGGCCACCGGCGTCGCGGCGGGCAGCCCGGTCAGCGCCGCCACCGCGTCGCTCAGCGTGCCGGCCGGGGCATCCGGGGCCAGCAGCGGGGGAAACAGCGGCAGCAGTTCGTTCAGCCCCATCTCGTTCATCACCACCGAGGACCAGCTGCCGGTCTGCTGATTGAGTAACGAGCTGCTGGCGTCCGTCAGCTCCAGCGCCGCCACGCCGGTCAGGCGAAAGCGGATCCAGTCCTTGGCGAAAAAAAGATAGCGCGCGGCCGCCAGCCGCGCCGGCTGATACTGTTTCAGCCAGTACAGCTGCAGGCTGGTATTGCAGGGCTGCAGGTGGGTGCCGGTATCGGCGAAATAGCGGCGGTCGAAGCCGGGTCGGCGCAGCAGGTCGCTCATCAGCTCGTGGCTGCGGGTATCGCTCCACAGGATCCCCGGGCCCACCGGTTCGCCCTGATCATCGCTGAGCCAGACCCCCTCCCCTTGCCCGGCGAGGCCGATAGCCCGCAGCCGCCCCGCCTGTAGCGCCGGATGGCGGGCAATCTGGCGCAGAATAGCCAGCACCGAATGCCACAGCTGGGTCATATCCTGTTCCGCGTAGCCATTGGCCGACAGGCGGGGTGAGGTATTTTCCGCGGCGCTGGCGCAGGCGGTGAAATGCTGATCAAACAGCACCGCTTTCACCCGCGAGGTGCCAATATCGATACCAAGATAAAAATCCATACCTGCTCCGGCTCAGGGCTCGTAGCGGCGGCGCATCAGCTCGCACTCGAACAGGAACTCCAGCCCCTCCAGTTGACGGCGGGCCTCCTGAATATCTTTCCCCCAGCAGGTCAGGCCGTGGCCGCGCAGCAGAAAGCCGTAGCGCAGCGGGCGCGTTTGCGCATAATCGGCAATCCGCGCCGCCAGGGCGTCAATATCCTGGTCATTATCGAAGATGGCGATCGGAACAGTATCGAGATGGCTATGCTGCCCGCTAAGGGTTTTCTGCATTTCATACCCCTGCAGCGCCAGCGTGTCGCTTTTTTCGATGCGCGACAGCACAGTGGCGTTGACGGTATGCACATGCAGCACCACGTTGGCTTCCGGGAACAGGCGATACACCAGGGTGTGCAGACCGGTCTCGGCCGACGGCTTCCGTCCGGAAGGCGCCTGGTTGGTGGCGATCTCAACCTGCAGAAAATCCTCGGTTGTCAGGCTGCCTTTGTCGCGGCCCGACTCGCTTAGCCAGCACCAGGTATCATCCTGACGCACCGACATATTGCCGCCGGTCGCCGGCGCCCAGCCTTTCGCGCCGATCCAATGACAGGTGGTGACCAGTTGCGCGAGTCTTTCTTGCCACATAGCAGTTCCTTAGGTTAGCGATGATTTATTTAGCCGTCTAAATGGCTATTTATCCGATACTAACACCGCTAACCGGAGGGGACAATATTTCAGGAAACACACACAAGACAAATGGTTATATCATAAAAGCATATTAAATAACCTTTATTCACAGTGATTTAACCAACCGTTTTCAGTACACCACTATTCTCCACTACTCTCTGGCCAAAAACAGGCGGATCGTCCTGGCTAAAATTCTCCTCCGGCGCCAGGGATGCGCTCACCGCCCTACTCTGCCCTGGACTGGTGCAAAACCTGGCAGGATGCACAGTAGAATGGCATTACCCCTCCTGGATCCTTCAATAACTGTGCATGTTGCACACCGCGCGCTATTCCCCGTGCCCGGTTTTTCCTGGCACATCTCTTGCTACTTCCGGCTATCACCGCCCATCTACCAGCCAGAGGTTCCAGGATGTCAAACAGCAATGATTTTCCCCTCGTCGAAGCGCCCGCCGCCGGACGCAAAGGCGTATTTTCCATCGCCATGGTGTTGTTCAGCTTTACCTTTTTCACCGGCACGATGTTCGCCGGCGGTAAACTCGGCGTCTCCTTTTCCATCGTCAATCTGCTGTGGATAGCCGTCATCGGCAACGCCTTGCTGGCCCTCTATGCCGCGTCGCTGGGCTGGATCGCCGCGCGCAGCGGCCTGAATACGGTGCTGATGGGCCGCTTCTGCTTCGGGGAGATTGGCAGCAAGCTGGCCGATTTTATTCTTGGCTTTGCCGAGCTGGGCTGGTACGCCTGGGGCACCGCCACGGTCGCTATCTCGTTGGTGAAGATCCTCGCTCTGCCCGAGGCGCTAACCCAGCCGTTGATGGTGCTGTTTGGTATTCTGTTCTGCGTCACCGCGCTGGTGGGCTACAAGGGGCTGGACGCGCTGTCGCGCCTGTCGGTGCCATTGATGTTTGTGCTGCTGATGGTCTCCATGTATCTGGCGCTGCACCACGCCGGCGGCTGGCAGGCGATGACCCGTATTGCGCCGAGCGACACCATGACCTGGTCGGCGGCCATCACCATGGTCTTCGGCACTTTCGCCAGCGGCGCCACCCAGGCGACAAACTGGACCCGGCTGGCCAACTCCAGCCGGACCGCCATTCTCGCCAGCATGGGCAGCTTCCTCATCGGCAACGGGCTGATGATCGTCGCCGGCGCCTGGTGCGCTATCGTCTATCAACAGGCCGATATCGTTGAAGTGCTGATCCTGCAGGGGCTGTCGGTGGCCGCGGTGATCATGCTCTGTCTCAACCTGCTGACCATCCAGGGCCCCACCATCTATAACGTCTCCGCCGCCGCCTGCCATCTGCTGCGCAGCGAACGTCGCCGGACGCTGACCCTCGCCGCCGCCGGGGTGGGCATTGTGCTGGCCATTGGCGGGATGTACGAAATGCTGATCCCCTTCCTCGTGCTGCTGGGCAGTATTATTCCGCCCATCGGCGGGGTGATCCTCGCCGACTACTGGTTCGCCCGCGGCGGGCGCTATCCCCTGCTGCAGAACGCCCGCCTGCCGCGTTTTAACTGGCTGGGACTCGGCGCCTACGCCGCCGGCGCGGTGGTGGCCTATCTTTCGCCGTGGATCGCGCCGCTGGTGGGGATCTCCGTTTCCGCGCTGGTCTATATCGCCCTGACTCTGCTAAGCAAACGCCAGCCTGCCGCCGTCGCGGAGCAGGAGCCATGAGCCTGACGGTCAGCGAACTGCTGGCCCTTGAGGGACTCTCCGCCCTGCGTCTGCGGGCGGGAAAGCAAGGGCTGCAGCGGGCCGTACGCTGGTACTATGTGGCGGAAAATGAACATATCGCCGAGTGGATCATGGGCGGCGAGCTGGTGTTTATCACCGGCATCAACCATCCCCGGGATGAAGCCAACCTGATCCAGTTGCTGATGGAGGGCAAACAGCGCGGCATCGCCGGGATGGTGATCCTCACCGGCGAGGCCTATATCCACGCCATTCCCGCCACGCTGATCGCCCTTGCCGACGAGCTGGGCATGCCGCTGATCGAGCAGCCCTACCTGCTGAAGATGGTGATTGTCACCGAGCGCATCGGCACCGCGCTGGTCCGCAGCGAAAACGTCCTGCAGTCGCAGCGCGACATTCTGATGCAGCTGGTCACCGGCGACTATCCGGACCTGCAGATGCTCCATCAGCGCGCCCTGCACCAGCAGCTCGATTTTACCCGTCCGCTGCGGCTGGCGGCGCTGCGTCTGGAGGGGTTGTCCCGCCTGTTTCGCCAGTTCCCGCCCGAGCAGGCCGAAGCCTGGCTGCTGCAGGCCCACCGCAGCGTGCGTCAGCAGCTGCAGCAGCAGCTCAACCAGCAGGGCAATTCCTTTCCGCTGCTGGAGCGCAGCAACATGTTCCTTTTCCTGCTGCCGGATGAGGAGGGGGAAGGCTTTCAGCAGAAAAAATGGCTACAGCAGTGGCTGCAGGCGCTGGCGGACGGAGAGGAGAGTTTGTCGCTGCTCTGCGGCCTCTCCGCGCCGGTCAGGCAGCTGCAGGGTTACCCGCGGGCGCTGTCGCAGGCGCGCCAGGCGCTGGATCTGTGCGATACCCTGCGGCCAACCCAGCGCATCAGCGACTATCAGCAGCTGGGGTTTATCAAACTGCTGTCCGCGGTCAGCGACCCGGCGCTGCTCAACGATTTTATGCACGACACCCTCGGCTGCCTGATCGAGCCGGGCCGTAAAGCGCCGTGGCTGCTGCTGGAGACCCTCGAGACGCTGCTGCAGGAGAACGGCAACGTGGTGCGGGCCGCCGACCGGCTGGGTCTCCATCGCAACACGTTGCATCAGCGCATCCAGCGCATTGAAAAACTGACCGGCTACCCGGTCAGCCACCCTCAGTTTCATCTCAACGCCTCGGTCGCGCTGGTGATCTGGCGTTTATCGCAAAACCATTTACAGGACCCACCATGAAAATTATTAACGCTCGCCTGCGCCGCCAGGAGGCGCTGTTTACCCTTGACCTGCAGGACGGGATAATTCACCGCATCACCGCCCAGGCCGCGATGCAGACTGCCGACGCCGGGGCTATCGACGCCCAGGGCCGGCTGGCGATCCCGCCCTTCGTCGAGCCGCATATCCATCTTGACGCCACCCTCACCGCGGGTGAGCCGGAGTGGAACCGCAGCGGCACCCTGTTTGAAGGCATCACCCGCTGGAGCCAGCGCAAAGCGAGTATTACCCCGGAGGACACCCGCCAGCGGGCGCTGAAAACCATCGGCATGCTGCGCGATTTCGGGGTCCAGCACGTCCGCACCCATGTGGATGTCACCGACCCGTCGCTGGCGGCCCTGCAGGCGCTGCTGGCGGTGAAACAAGAGGCCGCCGATCTCATCGATCTGCAGATTGTCGCCTTTCCGCAGGAGGGAATCGAATCGTATCCCAACGGCCGGGAGCTGATGACGCGCGCCATCGAGATGGGCGCCGACGTGGTGGGCGGCATTCCGCACTATGAGAACACCCGCGACAAAGGGGTCAGCTCGGTGATGTTTTTGATGGACCTCGCCCAGCGCTACGGCCGCCTGGTGGATGTCCACTGCGATGAAATCGACGATCCGCAGTCGCGTTTCCTCGAAGTGCTGGCGGAGGAGGCGCGGGTGCGCGGCATGGGGGCCCAGGTCACCGCCAGCCACACCTGCGCGATGGGCTCTTATGATAACGCCTACTGCTCAAAGCTGTTTCGCCTGCTGAAAGCCTCGGGCATCAACTTCATCTCCTGCCCGACCGAAAGCATTCATCTGCAGGGCCGGTTTGACAGCTGGCCGAAACGGCGCGGCGTCACCCGGGTGGCGGAGCTGGATCGCGCCGGCATCAACGTCTGCTTTGCCCAGGACTCGATTCAGGATCCGTGGTACCCGCTGGGGAACGGCAATATCCTGCGCATTCTGGATGCCGGGCTGCACATCTGCCATATGCTCGGCTATGACGATCTGCAGCGCTGTCTCGACTTCGTCACCGACAACAGCGCCCGGGCGCTGTGTCTGGGCGATAACTACGGCCTCGCCGAAGGCCGCCCGGCGAACCTGCTGATCCTCGATGCGGAAAACGACTACGAGGCCGTCCGCCGTCAGGCACGGGTGCTGACCTCCATTCGCCACGGCAAGGTGATTTTGCAGCGTGAGGTGGAGCACATCCGCTACCCGGCATAGGGCGCAAGGCGCTGCGCGACGACGCCTTTCTGTGATACCTTTTCAGGCAGTGTGCGTGACCGACGCCCGCCCGGGCGTCGGCATCCTGGAAAACAGACGGCGCGAAACGACGATGAGCGATAAAAAATGGATTAAGGCCGAGGACGTGGCCAGACTGGCCGGCGTCTCGCGCTCGGCGGTCTCCCGCACCTTCACCCCCGGCGCCTCGGTGTCGGAGAAGACCCGGCAGAAGGTGCTGAGCGCCGCGGAAGCCCTGGGCTATCAGGTGAATATCATCGCCCGGACGATGATCACCGGCAGCAGTAATTTTATCGGCATCGTCACCGCCGGTTTCGACAACCCGTTTCGCAGCAAACTACTGGCGCCGCTGGTCCATCAGCTGGCGCTCAATGGCTTTATGCCGCTGCTGATGAACGCTGACGATCCGCAGCAGCTCGCCCCCTCGCTTAAACAACTGCTGAGCTATCACGTCGCCGGGGTGATCATCACCTCCGGCGCGCCGCCGCTGTCGCTGGCGGAAGAGTATCTGGCGCGCAAGATCCCCGTCACCCTGATCAACCGCCATGCGGACCTCGCCGGCTGCGACCGGGTGTGCAGCGATAACGCCCAGGGAGCGAAGCTGGTGGCGGATCTGTTCAGCCGCCGAGGCTGGCGGCAGGTTGGCTTTATTGGCGAAAATCGCGAGAACTTCAGCACCCGCCAGCGCTATGAGGCTTTTATCGCCCGGACGTCGGATATGGCGGTGAGCAGCCGCTTCTGCGACAGCGGCGGCTATCAAGCCGGCTACCAGGCTGCCAGAGAATTGGTTGCTGAAAACCCCGGGATGCAGGCGCTGTTTTGCGCCACCGATATGCTGGCGCTGGGCGCCCAGGACGGCCTGCGGGACGCCGCCGCCCCGCTGCCGGCCATCGTCGGCTTTGACGATATCCCGCAGGCGGACTGGCAGCCCTATCAGCTCACCACCGTTCAGCAGAATACCGCCCTGCTGGCCCACCACGCGGTGGATTTGTTAATGACGCGGATCGCCCGCTTCAGCCTGCCCTCGCGCCATCGCGAAGTGCCGGTGAAACTAATTGTTCGTCATAGTGCGAAATGAAAAAATCATTTTATGCTGGAGCGATCACAGAATCTTCTGCGAAACCCGGCCACACTCATTCGGCCCTTCGGGGCTGTTTTTTTCACGCAAAATGCACACGTGTGCAAAATAGGGAGTCACTATGCAATCTCAGGAATCAGAAGCGCTACAGGCCCGCTACCGTCTGGCCTGCGAGCTGGCGAAAGCGGGGGCTGAGCTGGCGTTTGAATACTATCAACAGCGCGAGGCGTTGACTGTCGACCATAAGGGCGACGACCTGCAGGATGTGGTCAGCGTGGCCGATAAGCGGGTGGAGGCCTTTGTCAAACAGCGCATTCAGAGCGCGTTTCCGGAGGATGGTTTTCTCGGCGAAGAGAGCGGCGCTCGCCTGCCCGACGCGCGAGTGCTGTGGGTGGTCGACCCCATCGATGGCACCAGCTGTTTCCTCAACGGCCTGCACACCTGGTGCCTGTCGCTGGCGATCGTCGCCGACGGCGAACCGGTCATCGGCGTGGTCTACGACCCCAACCATCGGGAGCTGTTTCACGCCCTGCGGGGCCATGGCGCCTGGCTCAACGACGCTCCGATCCGTCCGCACCCGGCGACGACGGTCAAAGAGGGCGTGATGGGCGTCGGCACCTCGCATCGCGTCACCCCGGCGGACTTTCTGCCGTTTCTGCAGGCGCTGCTCAGCGACGGCGGCATGTTTATCCGCAACGGCTCCGGGGCGTTGATGAGCGCCTGGGCGGCGGCGGGCCGGTTGATTGGCTACTACGAGCCGCACATGAACCCGTGGGACGCCCTGCCGGGGCTGGTGCTGATGCGCGAAGCGGGCGGCGCCAGCAACGATTTTCTGGCGCAGGAGGGGATCCAGCGCGGCAATCCGCTGCTGCTGGCCAGCCCAACGCTCTACCCGCAGCTGAAAAAGATGATCCCACAACCATTACATTAACCCTTACGGGTCAGGCTATTTCTGATTATGTACTCTACACAGTAACGATAACTTCATTCACGGACGAACCACATCAATCAGTCAGGCCTCCGACCTGCGGAGAACCACCTATGTCTGGAATTATCGCTTTTTTCCGGGCGTCGCCGCCGAAAGCGGGCGCCGCGTTTGATGAACACCGTTTTCGCCGGGTGCGCTGGCAAACCTTTATCGCCATGACCCTGGCCTACGTCACCTTTTACGTCTGCCGGTTATCCTTCACCGTCGCCAAAAGCGCGCTGGTGGAGCTGGGGATCACCCCGACGGAGCTCGGCATGATCGGCTCTACCCTGTTCTTCAGCTACGCCATCGGCAAACTGGTCAATGGTTTTATCGCCGATCACGCCAACGTGGTGCGCTATATGAGCCTCGGTTTATTGCTCAGCGCCGGGATGAACCTGATGATGGGGATGACCACCAACGCCCTGCTGCTGGCCATCTTCTGGGGGATCAACGGCTGGGCGCAGTCGATGGGCGTCGGCCCCTGCGCGGTCTCGCTGGCGCGCTGGTACGGCGTTAAGGAGCGCGGCACCTTCTATGGCATCTGGTCGACGGCGCATAATATCGGCGAGGCGGTGACCTATATGGTGATCGCCGCGGTGATCGCCGGGTTTGGCTGGCAGATGGGCTACCTGTCCACCGCCGCGCTCGGCGCCGCCGGCGTGGTGCTGCTGGTGCTGTTCATGCACGATTCGCCGCAGAGCAGCGGCTTCCCGTCCATCAACGTCATCCGCGATGAACCGCAGGAAGAGGTCGAAGCCCGCGGCTCGGTGTTTAAAAACCAGCTGCTGGCGCTGCGTAACCCGGCGCTGTGGACCCTCGCCCTCGCCTCCGCCTTTATGTACATCGACCGCTACGCCGTCAACTCCTGGGGGATCTTCTTTCTGGAGCAGGATAAAGCTTATTCCACCCTGGAGGCGTCCGGGATTATCGGCGTCAACGCTATCGCCGGCATCGCCGGGACCATCATCGCCGGCATGCTCTCCGACCGCTTTTTCCCGCGCAACCGCAGCGTGATGGCCGGATTCATCAGCCTGCTGAACACCGCCGGCTTCGCCCTGATGCTCTGGTCGCCGCACAATTACTACACTGATATTCTGGCGATGATTATCTTCGGGGCCACCATTGGCGCTCTGACCTGCTTCCTTGGCGGGCTGATCGCCGTCGATATCTCTTCGCGCAAGGCCGCCGGGGCCGCGCTCGGCACCATCGGCATCGCCAGCTACGCCGGCGCCGGCCTGGGCGAGTTTCTCACCGGGATCATTATTGATAAAACGGCTATCCTTGAAAACGGCAAAACGCTGTATGATTTCAGCACGTTGGCGCTGTTCTGGGTGGGTACCGGTCTGGGTTCCGCGCTACTCTGTTTTACCACTGCCGCCATCGTCGCCCGGCGCCATGCCGTCGAACGGCAGACCTCGTTCTCCTCATAACCGATTAACGAATAAGGAAGAAGATATGATGCCTGCAAGACATCAGGGGCTGTTACGCCTGTTTATCGCCTGCGCGCTGCCGCTGCTGGCGCTGCAATCTGCCGCCGCCGCGGACTGGCAGCTGGAGAAAGTGGTCGAGCTCAGCCGCCACGGTATTCGTCCGCCGACGGCCGGCAACCGGGAAGCCATCGAGGCCGCCACCGGCCGACCGTGGACCGAGTGGACCACCCATGACGGGGAGCTCACCGGCCATGGCTATGCCGCCGTGGTCAACAAAGGGCGTGCGGAAGGCCAGCATTACCGCCAGCTCGGCCTGCTGCAGGCCGGATGCCCGACGGCGGAGTCGATATACGTGCGCGCCAGCCCGCTGCAGCGTACGCGAGCGACCGCCCAGGCGCTGGTGGATGGCGCCTTCCCCGGCTGCGGCGTCGCTATCCATTATGTCAGCGGGGATGCCGATCCCCTGTTTCAGACCGACAAGTTCGCCGCCACGCAAACCGACCCCGCCCGCCAGCTGGCGGCGGTGAAAGAGAAGGCCGGGGATCTGGCGCAGCGTCGGCAGGCGCTGGCGCCGACCATCCAGCTATTGAAACAGGCGGTTTGTCAGGCCGATAAGCCCTGCCCGATCTTCGATACCCCGTGGCAGGTCGAGCAGAGCAAAAGTGGGAAGACCACCATTAGCGGACTGAGCGTGATGGCCAATATGGTGGAGACGCTGCGTCTCGGCTGGAGTGAAAACCTGCCTCTCAGCCAGCTGGCGTGGGGCAAGATCACCCAGGCCAGGCAGATCACCGCCCTGCTGCCGCTGTTAACGGAAAACTACGATCTGAGTAACGATGTGTTGTATACCGCGCAAAAACGCGGGTCGGTGCTGCTCAACGCTATGCTCGATGGCGTCAAACCGGAGGCGGATCCGAACGTACGCTGGCTGCTGCTGGTGGCCCATGACACCAATATCGCCATGGTGCGCACGCTGATGAACTTTAGCTGGCAGCTGCCGGGCTACAGCCGGGGAAATATCCCGCCGGGCAGTAGCCTGGTGCTGGAGCGCTGGCGCAACGCGAAGAGCGGAGAACGCTATCTGCGGGTCTATTTCCAGGCCCAGGGCCTCGACGACCTGCGTCGTCTGCAGACGCCGGACGCGCAGCACCCGATGCTGCGTCAGGAGTGGCATCAGCCGGGCTGCCGTCAGACCGACGTCGGTACGCTGTGTCCCTTCCAGGCGGCCATCACCGCGCTGGGTCAGCGTATCGACCGGTCATCCGCCCCGGCGGTAGCCATGGTCCTGCCGTAGCGGCGCGGTGTTTGTCCGGGCCCGGGAAAACCTTTTTTTCCAGGCCCGGCACGACGTCCGTTATCCGTTGTCCGGCGCAAACGCCCCGGCGGCGACCTGCGCCGGGGTGACCACCCCGCTGTCCAGCACCCAGCCGCTTATCAGCCCAGCAGGCGTGACGTCGAACGCCGGATTGTAAACGGCGGCCCCCGTCGGCGCCCACTGTACCGCGCCGAAGCTGCCCGCCACTCCGGTCACTTCCGCCGCCGCGCGCTGCTCAATGGGGATCGCCGCCCCGTTCGGGCAATGGCGGTCGAGGGTGGTCTGCGGGGCAGCGACGTAAAACGGGATCTGGTGATAATGGGCCAAAACCGCCAGAGAATAGGTGCCGATTTTATTCGCCACGTCGCCGTTGGCGGCGATACGGTCGGCGCCGACCCACACCGCATCCACCTGCCCCTGCGCCATCAGGCTGGCGGCCATTGAATCGGCGATCAGCTGATAGGGCACGCCCAGCTCGCCCAGCTCCCAGGCGGTTAAACGACCGCCCTGCAGCAGCGGCCGGGTTTCATCAACCCATACGTTGGTCACTTTTCCCTGCCGGTGCGCCAGCGCGATAACGCCCAGGGCGGTCCCTACCCCGGCGGTCGCCAGGCCACCGGTGTTGCAGTGGGTCAGCAGTCGACTGCCGGGCTTCACCAGCGCACTGCCCGCCTCAGCGATGCGGTCGCACAACTGTTTATCTTCTTCGACCAGACGCAAGGCTTCCGCTTCCAGCGCCTGCGGGTAATCCTCCAGGGCCAGCGCCTGCTTCATGCGATCCAGATTATTCATCAGGTTGACCGCCGTCGGCCGCGCCGCGCGCAGCGTCTCCAGCGCCTGCTGGAGTGCATCCCGGTTCAGGCCGCGCTGGGCCAGCAGAGCCAGCAGCAGGCTGGCGGACAGGCCAATCAGCGGCGCGCCGCGCACCCGCAGGGTATGAATATGGTCCACCAGCAGCGCAACGTTATCCGCCGCCAGCCAGCGTTTTTCCTGCGGCAAGGCCTGCTGGTCGAGAATAAAAAGCTGATTTTCACTCACCCGCAGGCTGGTGGTCTGTAATGTCTGCATGTCGTTAAATCCCTGTTGCGTTGTTGTATCACATTGTGTCAGGATGGAATCCAGAAGTATAGACGTCTGAACGGCTTAATCAGAATTCGAGGATCGAGGCAATGTCGCAATACCATACCTTCACCGCCCACGATGCCGTGGCTTACGCGCAACAGTTCGCCGGCATCGACAACCCATCTGAGCTGGTCAGCGCGCAGGAAGTGGGCGATGGCAACCTCAATCTGGTGTTTAAAGTGTTCGATCGTCAGGGCGTCAGCCGGGCGATCGTCAAACAGGCCCTGCCCTACGTGCGCTGCGTCGGCGAATCCTGGCCGCTGACCCTCGACCGCGCCCGTCTCGAAGCGCAGACCCTGGTCGCCCACTATCAGCACAGCCCGCAGCACACGGTAAAAATCCATCACTTTGATCCCGAGCTGGCGGTGATGGTGATGGAAGATCTTTCCGACCACCGCATCTGGCGCGGAGAGCTTATCGCTAACGTCTACTATCCCCAGGCGGCCCGCCAGCTTGGCGACTATCTGGCGCAGGTGTTGTTCCACACCAGCGATTTCTACCTCCATCCCCACGAGAAAAAGGCGCAGGTGGCGCAGTTTATTAACCCGGCGATGTGCGAGATCACCGAGGATCTGTTCTTTAACGACCCGTATCAGATCCACGAGCGCAATAACTACCCGGCGGAGCTGGAGGCCGATGTCGCCGCCCTGCGCGACGACGCCCAGCTTAAGCTGGCGGTGGCGGCGCTGAAGCACCGTTTCTTTGCCCATGCGGAAGCGCTGCTGCACGGCGATATCCACAGCGGGTCGATCTTCGTTGCCGAAGGTAGCCTGAAGGCCATCGACGCCGAGTTCGGCTACTTCGGCCCCATCGGCTTCGATATCGGCACCGCCATCGGCAACCTGCTGCTGAACTACTGCGGCCTGCCGGGCCAGCTCGGCATTCGCGATGCCGCCGCCGCGCGCGAGCAGCGGCTGAACGACATCCACCAGCTGTGGACCACCTTCGCCGAGCGCTTCCAGGCGCTGGCGGCGGAGAAAACCCGCGACGCGGCGCTGGCTTACCCCGGCTACGCCTCCGCCTTTCTGAAGAAAGTCTGGGCGGACGCGGTCGGCTTCTGCGGCAGCGAACTGATCCGCCGCAGCGTCGGACTGTCGCACGTCGCGGATATCGACACTATCCAGGACGACGCCATGCGTCATGAGTGCCTGCGCCACGCCATTACCCTGGGCAGAGCGCTGATCGTGCTGGCCGAGCGTATCGACAGCGTCGACGAGCTGCTGGCGCGGGTACGCCAGTACAGCTGAATGCGCCTGTTTCCCTCACCCCAACCCTCTCCCACAGGGAGAGGGAGCCCCCCCTAAAAAAGTGCTATTTTCGGGGATTGCCCGGCGGCGCTGCGCTTGCCGGGCCTACAAATAGCCGCATAACGGTTTGATCTTGCACTCTTTCGTAGGCCGGGTAAGGCGAAAGCCGCCACCCGGCAGACATGCGAGTACAATTTTGCGTTTACCTTACCCTCACCCCAGATACTCAATCACCGACAGCCCGCCGTTGTAATCGGTGCTGTAGATAATGCCTTGCGCATCGACAAACACGTCACAGGACTGGATCACCCGCGGGCGGCCGGGACGGATATCCATCATTCTCTCAGGCGCAGCCGGCACCAGCGCCCCGGTCTCCAGCGGACGATACGGGTTGGAAATGTCGTAAGCCCGCACGCCGGCATTCTGATACGTGGCAAAAATCAGCGTTGAGCTGACAAAGCTGCCGGGACGATTCTCATGCAGGTTGTGCGGACCGAAATGCGCCCCTTTCGCCACATAATCCGCTTCATCCGGCGGCGGGAAGGTGGCGATGCTCACCGGGTTGGTTGGCTCGCGGATATCAAACAGCCAGATCAGCTTCTCGCCGTCCTCCTGGTTGTCGAGCACCGCTTCATCCAGCACCACCAGCAGGTCACGATCCGGCAGCGGCAGCGCGGTATGCGTTCCGCCGCCGAACGGCGGGCTCCAGTTGCGATGACTAATCAGCCTCGGCTGGGTACGGTCTTTGACATCCAGCAGCGTCAGGCCGCCGTCGCGCCAGCTGCCGTAGGCGGTATCCCCGGCAATAATGGCGTGATGCAGCGCATAGCGTTTGCCCTGCGGCCAGTCCGGTGTTTCACCGCCCGCCTGGTGCATCCCCGGCAGCCACCAGCGCCCGGCCACTTTGGGCTTACGCGGATCGGCCAGATCGATGGTCAGGAAGATGTAGTCGGTAAAACCGTCGATCAGCGCAGACACATACGCCCAGCGCCCGCCGACGTACCAGATGCGGTGAATACCGATGCCGTTAAGCGACAGGAAACTGATTTCCCGCGGCTGCGCGGGAGTGGAAATATCAAAGATGCGCAGCCCGGCGCTCCATCCCTTGTCCTGCACATCGCTGACCGTGTCACCCACCGAGCGGGTGTAGTACACCTTCTCATCAGCAAAACGGGCGTCAGCAAACAGATCCCGGGCGTTGATCACCAGCAGCAGATCGTCATGCGCCTGGAGATGCACGTTCCAGGTGCCCGGCGGCGCGGCAATATAGTTGACGGTGGTGGGCCGGGTCGGATCGCGAACATCGACCACGGAAAAACCCTGCGACACCATATGGCCGATATAGGCGAATCCGCGGTGCACCATCAGCTGCACGCCGTCCGGACGACCGCCCTGATCGCTATGGCCAATCAGCCGCATATTGCGGCTGTATTCGGGGGAAGGTAATGCTGACATAGGGGATCCCTCTCGCCCGGTGGCATGGTTTTCCCCCTCTCCCTACGGAGAGGGCCGGGGCGAGGGCACCAGGCCGCCGCCCACCGCCACCCGGCTTGATTTTATTTGTTCTTCGCTTCCAGCGTCGCGAACCACGGCGCGATAAAGTCTTCGGTCTGGCCCCAGCCAGGGATAATTTTCCCCAGCGACGCCACGTTTACCGCTCCCGGCTGGGCCGCCAGCAGCGCCTGGGGAATCGCTGCCGCCTTGAAGTCGTAGGTGGCTGGCGTCGGCTCGCCGGCGATCTTATTGGCGATCAGCCGCACGTTGGTCGCGCCGATAAGCTTCGGATCCACCGCCACGCTCACCTTCCACGGGCTGCCGGCCTCGCGCATCAGCTGCAAATCCTGGTTGGAAATATCAATGCTGTAGAGTTTGATCTCGGTGCGGCCGTTCTCTTTCAGCGCTTTATAGGCTCCCTGGCTAAAGGCATCCCAGGTGCCCCAGATCGCGTCAATTTTCCCTTTCGGATACTTGGCGAGGATCGCCCCCACCTTGTTGGCAGTGTCGCCCTGCACATCGGATGACACGGCGCCGATCGACTCCAGCTCTTTAATCCCCGGGTTTTGCTTCAGCAGCGTCTGGTAAGCCGCCTGACGGCGCTCCATCGGCGGGAAGCCCGCCACCCACAGCTTGACGATATTGGCCTTACCGTTGAAGTCTTTCACCAGCTGGCCAAAGGAGAGCTCGGTCAGTGAGGCGTCATCCTGCTGGCTGACCGTCACCCCGGGGATCTCACCGCTTACCGCGGTATCGAACACCGCCACTTTGATCCCGGCGTCCACCGCCTTCTTCACCAGGGCGGTGGAATACGGGTCACGCCCCTGGGAGAGAATAATGCCATCGTATTTCTGGCTGATGGCCTGGTTGACGAAGTCCTGGAATTTGGCGTCATCGCCGTTGCTCAGGAAGGTGCTGATTTTGAAACCGAGCTTTTTGCCTTCCTGCAGCGCCCCGGCGACAAACTGGGTGGTGTTATCGTCAGACCCGAGGTTGCGGATCACGGCAATGCGGATCGGGCCGTTGTGTTCGGCAATCGCCGCCGGCACCGGCGTCGGGGCGGTGGCCAGCGCCGCCGTCGACTGCAGCAGACCCAGCGTCATCAGAGAGAGTGCGATCTTTTTCATGCGGTTTACCCTGTAAAATGTTAAGTACGGCGCTGAAAATAGGTCAGTGCCAGCGCGCCAGCCAGCACCAACCCTTTAATAATGTCCATCGCGTAATACGGCACCGAGAGCATCACCAGCCCGTTGGAGAGCACGCCGAGGATCACCGCCCCCACCAGCGTTCCCAGGGCGTTTGGTTTGCCGGAGCCCGCCAGCGAAAAGCCGATCCAGGCCGCGGCCACCGCGTCCATCAGATAGCCGCCGCCGGCGTTGACCTGCGAAGAGCCGATGCGCGAGGCCAGCAGAATGCCGCCGAGCCCGGCCAGCAGCGAGGCAATCACGTATGCTGCGACTTTGTAACGCGTGATCCGCAGGCCGGAGAGCCGCGCCGCCTCCGGGTTGCCGCCGATGGCGTACATCCGCCGTCCGTGGGTGGTGAACGACAGCGCGAGCTGGGCGACCAGCGTCACCACCAGCATGATAATGACGATGGTCGGCACCTGCCCCAGCGCGCCAAAGGCCGCCGGGATAGTACCCTCCGCCATCTCGCCGCTCGGCAGCACCATGTTTTCGGTAATCGACCCACCGTAGCTGTATGTCATTGCCACGCCCTGAATCACAAACAGGCTGGCCAGGGTGGCGAGCATGTCAGGAATGCGCAGAACCACGATCAGAAAGGCGTTAAACAGCCCCACCAGGGTGCAGAGCGCGAGGGTTATCAGAATCGCTTCGGTGGTCCCCAGGCCATGCCAGACAAACAGGGAAATCACCAGCGCGTTAGCCAGCGATGCCGTCGATCCGACGGACAGATCGAAGCCGCCGATGGTGAGGGAAATCGACACCCCAATGGCAATCACCGTCACGATGGCGATCGAGCGCAGAATGTTGATGATGTTGAACGGGTCAAGGAAGTTGTCCGAGGCGAGGCCAAAGACCGCCACCAGCAGCACCACGGTCAGCAACATGCCCCACTTATAGAGAAAATCAAAAAATCGCTGACGGCCCGATACCGTCGCGTTCACTGCCAGGGCCTTGCTCACGCTGCCGCTCCTCCGGTTGAATAATAAAGCAGTGTCTCTTCCCGGGCTTCCGCGCCGGGGATCTCCGCTACGATCCGTCCGTCCCACAGTACGCAGATGCGGTCGCATAAACCGACCAGCTCGGCGAATTCACCCGAGGCATAAATCACCCCTTTGCCTTCCCGCGCCAGACCATCGATCAGCATGAACAGATCGGTTTTCGCTTTCACATCGACCCCTTTGGTCGGTTCGTCAAAAATCAAAACGTTGGCATCACCGCGCAGCCATTTGCCAATGGCCACCTTCTGCTGGTTGCCGCCAGAAAGACGGCGCAGCGTCTGACCGGGACCGGTAGCGCGCACGCCGAGGCGGGCAATCACCTCCTCCGCCCAGCGCCAGGCCTGCCGATGGCCGAACAGGCTCCAGCGCGAAAAGCTGTTATCGGCGCTGACCGCCAGGTTCATCGCGATCGGCTCTTCAATGAAAATGCCCTCTTTGCGTCGCTCCTCCGGGACCAGCGCCAGGCCGCGCCCCACCGAGTCGGCCGGATCGCGCGGTCGCCACGGCTGGCCGTTCAGCTCGCCACGCTGCACCCGGCTTTTGCTGGCGCCGAACAGCGCTTTGCACAGCTCGGTTTTGCCCGCGCCGGCCAGCCCGGCGATACCCAGAATTTCCCCCTTCCGCAGGCGCAGCGAAATATCCTGCAGCAACGCCTCATCATGCAGACCGTCAACCTGCAACAGCACCTCTTCGCCGTGCGGCGGGCGCGGCGGCGGGAAGATATCGCTCAGCTCGTGGCCCAGCATCTTTTCGACGATCTGTTCGCCGCTCAGCGGCCCCATCGGGCCGCTCTCAATCAGCCGCCCGTCGCGCAGCACCGTCAGGGTGTCGCAGATCGCCTTCAGCTCATGGATACGATGCGAAATAAACACCACCCCGATCCCCTGATGCTGCAGACGGCGTACTACCGCAAACAGACGCTCACTTTCATGCTGATCCAACGGCGCAGTGGGTTCATCGAGGATCAAAAAGCGGCAATGGTGCGACAGGGCGCGGGCCAGCAGGATTTGCTGTTTTTCGGCGAGCGTGCAGCTGTCAATGGAGCGCCGGACGTCCAGCGCCACGTCCAGCTGCGCCAGCGCCTCGCGCGCCAGCTGCCGAACCCGCGACCAGCGGAAGGTCATGCCCGGCTCCGCCAGCCTGTCCAGCATAATGTTTTCCGCAATGCTCAGGCCCGGCACCAGCGCCACGTCCACCTCCTGCTGCACCAGGTGGATCCCCAGCTGTTTAGCATCCCGCGGCGAACGAATGGTGACCGGCAGGTTGTTGATCGTCACTTCGCCCTCATAGTGGGCGTGGGTGCCGCACAGCACGGCCATCAGCGTCGACTTACCCGCGCCGTTGGCCCCGGTCAGGGCATGCACCGACCCGCCATGGAGGGTAAAGTCCACCTTGTTCAGCGCCTGAAAGCCGGAGAAGGCCAGGCTAATGTTATGCATCTCAAGGCGATTCGTGCTCATCACTGCTCCCGTGCGGCAATTAATCTTCTGATTTAACGAATTTTTCATAGCCGCCGCTGGCTGACAACTGCGTAAAAAGCATAAGATACAACGAAATAATATTAGCCATCTGGATGTCCAGACATAACATCAGGTTAGCCCAACACCTATAAGGACAGCTTCCATGAGCAACAGCGATATCCGCGTCGTGCCCGGCCCGGCCAACTATTTCTCCCACCCCGGCAGCCTTGAGCGACTGAGCGACTTTTTCAGTGCCGACCAGCTCTCGCGAGCGGTGTGGGTCTATGGCGAGCGCGCCCTGGCCGGCGCCGAACCTTTTCTGCCGGCGGCCTTCCACCTGCCGGAGGCGAAAAAGATCCTCTTTACCGGCCACTGCAGCGAACGCGACGTGGCGGGGCTGGTGCAGGCCTCCGGTGACGATCGGGCGGTAGTGATTGGCGTCGGCGGCGGCGCGCTGCTCGACAGCGCGAAAGTGCTGGCCCGCCGCCTGGGGGTACCGCTGGTGGCCATCCCGACTATCGCCGCCACCTGCGCGGCGTGGACGCCGCTGTCGGTGTGGTATAGCGACGCCGGACAGGCCCTGAATTTTGAGATCTTCGATGACGCCAACTTCCTGGTGCTGGTCGAACCGCGCATCATTCTCAACGCCCCGGCGGAGTACCTGCTGGCAGGCATTGGCGACACCTTAGCCAAATGGTATGAGGCCGTGGTGCTGGCGCCGCAGCCGACGGCGCTGCCGCTCACCGTGCGGCTGGGGATTAACGGCGCGCTGGCGATCCGCGATGTGCTGCTGGCCAGCAGCGAAACGGCGCTGGCGGACCAGCGCCGCGGCGATCTGACCCAGGCGTTTCGCGATGTGGTGGAGGCGATTATCGCCGGTGGCGGGATGGTTGGCGGGCTGGGGGAACGTTACACCCGGGTCGCCGCCGCCCATGCGGTGCACAACGGACTGACGGTGCTGCCGCAGACGGATAAATTTCTCCACGGTACCAAAGTGGCCTACGGCATTCTGGTACAGAGCGCCCTGCTTGGTCAGGACGATGTGCTGGCGCAGTTAGTGCAGGCGTATCAGCGCTTTAACCTGCCGACCACCCTGGCGGCGCTGGAAGTCGATATCAATAACCGCGCAGAGCTGGACCGGGTCATTGCCCATACCCTGCGCCCGGGCGAGTCGATTCACTATTTACCGGTGACGTTAACCCCTGAGGTTCTGCGCGCGGCGTTTGAGAAGGTGGAATACTTCAGCCGTTAATCACCCCGACCGTCTATACCTAATGATGATGCTCACCACTCTCGCAACGAGGTCATCATGCAGATCGATTTAACAGGTAAGAAGGCGCTGGTTACCGGCGCCAGCCGTGGGTTGGGTCGCGCCATCGCGCTGTCGCTGGCGCGCGCCGGCGCCGATGTGGTTATTACGTATGAAAAATCGGTCGATAAAGCCCAGGCGGTCGCCGATGAAATAAAGGCCCTGGGTCGGTACGGCGAAGCGGTACAGGCCGACAGCGCCAGCGCGCAGGCGATTCAGGATGCCGTCACCCATGCGGCCCGGTCCCTCGGCGGGCTGGACATTCTGGTCAACAACGCCGGAATAGCCCGCGGCGGTCCACTGGAATCCATGACGCTGGCGGACATTGACGCGCTTATCAACGTCAATATCCGTGGGGTGGTCATCGCCACCCAGGAAGCGCTGGTGCATATGGCCGATGGCGGACGTATCATCAACATCGGCAGCTGTCTGGCTAACCGCGTGGCCATGCCGGGCATCGCGGTTTACGCCATGACCAAGTCCGCCCTCAACGCCCTGACCCGTGGCCTGGCGCGTGATTTAGGCCCTCGCGGGATCACCGTTAACCTTGTCCATCCAGGGCCGACCAACAGCGATATGAACCCGGAGGATGGGGAACAGGCGGAAGCCCAGCGCCAGATGATTGCGGTCGGTCACTACGGCCAGCCGGAAGACATCGCCGCGGCGGTCACCTTCCTCGCCAGCCCGGCCGCCGGGCAGATCTCCGGTACGGGGCTGGACGTGGATGGCGGATTGAACGCCTGATCGCACATTTTCTGCAAGCCTCTGTCGCCCGGCAGAGGCCTTCCCGCGCCGCCTCGACGGGTTGCGTTTTGCCTCTTACCTGCGTTTTTTCTCCGCTCTACAGTACCCCATAAGAAATTCGGAATTTATCTAATAGTCTTATTATTTCCTTATATTTTGTGTGGGCGTACAGTGGAGGGACGGATGAAAATTGTCTGGTCAAAAACGGCAGATAAGCAATTTTCTAAAATCGATACTCGGTATAAGAGCCGCATTAAATCCAGGCTGGAGAAGATGGATGATAAAGCTTCACCTATCTCGGATATCAAAAAATTGTCCTCTCCCGAAAACCACTACCGGCTGCGATTAGGTGATTACAGAGTCATCTACACCTTTGGGGATCCGCCGGGCGATACCTGCTACGTCGTGGCGGTTAAACGCCGAACCACCACCACCTACCTTCATGAGGAAGATACCGAATATGACTATTCAGTACATCAAGGATGAAGAAGGAAAAGACCAGTATGTCGTCATTCCTTACAGCGATTACTTTCGTATGCGCCTGGCTCTGCTGGAGTACGACGACGAGGATGAAAACGACTGGGAAGATATTCCTTATGAATCAGACATCTATGATAACGTCATGCTGCCTGGCGAAGTATGCGACGTGATGCATAAAGAAAACGTCAGCCTGCAGGCCGCGTGGCGTATCCTGCGCGGGCTATCCCAGCAGGAGGTCGCGGCTAAACTCGGCATCAGCCAGTCCGCGGTGTCACAGCTGGAAGCGCTGGACTCCCGTCCGCAGAAGCGCACCCGCGAAAAACTGGCGGCGATTTACGGCTGTACCCAGGAGCAAATCAGCCTCTATCTGCCGAAAGAGGGTTAACAGCACTTCGCCCCGCCCTTGCCGCCGTAGCGCGCGTCCTGGCGTTCGCGAAAGAACTCTTCATAAGTCATCGGCGTCTGATCCGGGTGGGTTATTCGCATGTGCTCGACGTAGTTATCGTAATCCGGCACGCCGATCATCATCTTCGCCGCCTGGCCCAGGTACTTACCTGCTTTGGAAAGGGTGTCAAACATAAGTCATTTCTCTTTTGTATCCCTCACCCCGAGCCTCTCCCAAAGGGAGAGGGAGGATCGGAAATGTAGGCCGGGTAAGGCGAAGCCGCCACCCGGCACACCGGTTAATGCGCCCCTTTCGCCTGGGTCTCAATCGCGTCCAGGTTTTCAGGCATTGGCTCATACGGCGTCTCTTTCGCCGTCGGTTTATCCTCTTTCAGCGCCGCCAGCGCGGTTTTAATCGAGAACAGCGCCAGCACCACCACCACAATCATAAAGAAGATGGTCAGCCCGGCATCGAGACGGTTGTTAAACACCAGCTGCGCCAGCTGTGATTCGGTATATTGCGGCGGAATGTTGCCGCTGTCGATCATCGCCTGGAATTTATTGGCGATGGCCAGGAAACCGACTTTGGTGTCCGGGCTAAACGACTTCTGCCAGCCGGCGGTCAACGTACAGATCAGCAGCCAGCTGGTCGGCAGCAGCGCCACCCACGCATAGCGCTGGCGTTTCATCTTGAACAGGACCACCGCGCAGAGCATCAGCGCCATCCCCGCCAGCATCTGGTTGGCAATACCGAACAGCGGCCATAGGGTGTTAATCCCGCCCAGCGGATCGACCACCCCCTGATGCAGGAAGTAGCCCCAAGCCAGCACGCACAGCGCTGTCGCCAGCAGGTTGGCCGGTAGCGAGCTGGTTTTTTTCAGCCCCGGGCTAATCACGCCCAGCAGATCCTGCAGCATAAAGCGCGCCGCGCGGGTGCCGGCGTCAACCGCCGTCAGGATAAACAGCGCCTCAAACAGAATGGCGAAGTGGTACCAGAACGAGACATCCATCAGTCCGCCCAGCGAGCCGTGCAGGATGTAGGCCATCCCCACCGCCAGCGTTGGCGCGCCGCCGGCGCGGGAGATAATCGACTGTTCGCCGACCTCGCTGGCGATTTGATGCAGCGTATCAGGCGTAATGCTAAAGCCCCAGCCGCTCACCACCTGCGCTGCCGAGGCGACCACATCGGTGGTACCCGCCGGCGCCAGCACCGCCATCGGGCTGTTCATCGCGAAGTAGACGCCCGGATCGATAATACAGGCCGCCACCAGCGCCATAATAGCGACGAAGGATTCCATCAACATGCCGCCGTAGCCGATAAAGCAGGCCTGGCTTTCGTTGGCCAACATTTTCGGCGTGGTGCCGGAGGAGATCAGCGCATGGAAGCCGGAGACCGCGCCGCAGGCGATGGTGATAAACAGGAACGGGAACAGGTTGCCGGTCCATACCGGGCCGGTACCATCGACGAACTTGGTCAGCGCCGGCATCGTCAGGGTCGGGCGCATAATCAGGATGCCAATCGCCAGCCCCACGATGGTGCCGATTTTCAGGAAGGTGGAGAGATAATCGCGCGGAGCCAGCAGCAGCCAGACCGGCAGTACCGCAGCCACAAATCCGTAGCCCACCAGGATCCAGGTCAGCTGTACGCCGGTGTAATCAAACCACGGCGCCCAGGTCGGGCTTTCCGCCACCCAGCCGCCGGAGATGATGGCGAACACCAGCATCACCAGGCCTATCACCGACACCTCGCCGATGCGTCCCGGACGCAGATAGCGGATGTAGATGCCCATAAAGATCGCCAGCGGAATGGTAAAGGCGACGGTGTATGTCCCCCACGGACTGTGGGTCAGCGCTTTCACCACAATCATCGCCAGGACCGCGAGGATGATCACCATGATCATAAAGCAGGCCACCAGCGCCAGGACGCCAGCGGTCGGTCCCATCTCCTCTTTAACCAGTTCGCCAAGCGAACGGCCATCGCGGCGGGTCGAAACAAACAGCACCATAAAGTCCTGTACCGCCCCAGCCAGCACCACGCCGGCGAGGATCCAGATCATCCCCGGCAGGTAGCCCATCTGCGCGGCGAGCACCGGGCCCACCAGCGGCCCCGCGCCGGCAATGGCGGCAAAATGGTGACCGAACAGCACTTTTTTGTCGGTTGGAACGTAGTCGAGGCCATCGTTATGCCGCACCGCGGGCGTCATCCGCGTCGGGTCAACGCCAAGCACGGTTTTAGCGATATACAGGCCGTAGAAACGATACGCGATCAAATAAACGCAGACCGCGGCGACGACAATCCACAGCGCGTTTATCTGCTCACCCCGGTTTAAAGCGATATAGCCGAGGGCGAAGGCTCCGATGACGGAGAGCAGCGCCCAGATAAGGTATTTCCCTGAATTATTCATTGTTGTGGTCCACCGGTAGGGTAATCAGGATGTTACATTTTGTTTCTAGATCACAACGCAGAATTTAACAACACCGAAACATCGCAGATGCCGTACACCCACAGAGATTTGTCTCACATTGCTAGCGAGATCACTTAAGGCAGGAAAATGAATGAAAGGGTTACCGTGAACGGTGCCGTTTTTTTTGTCGGGTGGCGGCTAACGCCTTACCCGACCTACAGATCCGTAGTCCTGCTAAGCGCAATGCGAGCAGGGAAACTCCCGGATGGCGGCGCGCTGCGCCTTATCCGGGCTACCCCATTGCGCCGATACGTAGCCCGGCTAAGCGTAGCGCAAGCCGGGGAAACAGCGGCTTCTTAGCCCAGCACCGCGGTGCCCAGACGACAGGTGCAACAGCGCCGCCCCTTCTCGTCATACACCACAATCTCCCAGCTCTGGCTCTGGCGACCAAGATGCAGCGGACGGCACTCGCCGCGCACTTTCCCGCTGGAGACGGCCCGGTGATGGCTGGCGTTAAGCTCAGTCCCGACGACGCACTGCCCTTCTTCGGTCATCAGCCAACCGGCCATCGAGCCCAGCGTCTCCGCCAGCGCCGCGGAAGCGCCGCCGTGCAGCAGGCCAAACGGCTGATGCGTGCGCGCATCCACCGGCATCTCCGCCTCCAGCAGCCCCTCTTCCAGTCGGGTGTAGATGATGCCAAGATGCGCCACCATGGTATTTTCGCTGCTGGCGTTCAGCGCCGCCAGCGTAAGCTCTCGCTTCCAGGCCATTTACGCCCCCAGCGTCGAGCCGCCATCAACCACGATATCCTGCAGGGTGATATGGCTGGCGTGAGAAGAGGCGAGGAACAGAATGGTATTGGCGATCTCCTGCGGGCGGGCGATTTTACCCAGCGGGATGCCGAGCTTAAACTGCTCGCCGAAGCCGCGGATCCGCTGCTGCTCTGCATCGTCGCTGACCCACAGGGTGCGCTGCATATCGGTATCGGTGGAGCCCGGCGACACCAGATTACAGCGCACCCCGCTGCCCGCTAGCTCAAGGCCGACGGTCAGCGCCAGGCTTTTCAGCGCCGCCTTCGAGGCGCCATAGGCGCTCATGCCGATACGCGGCGTGTGCGCGGCATCGGAGGCGACGGTGACGATCGCCCCGCCCCGCTGGCGACGGAACTGGGCCATCGTCTGCTGAAACAGGTTGAACGCCCCGCCGACGTTGACCGCGAAGGTCTGCTGCCAGTCTTCCGCGCTCAGCTGGTCGGTAGCGCCCATGCGCAGGATCCCGGCGGCGTTCACCAGCACATCTAAACGCTCGGTGTTCGCCAACAGCCGGCTACATGCCTCGCGTACCTGGTCGGCATCGGCGACGTCCAGCGTTTCGGTGGCAAACGGATAGCTTTCGCCGTCAAAGGCGAGGTCGAACCCGGTGACGTTGGCCCCGGCCTCGACGAAAGCCAGCGCGGTGGCATAGCCAATCCCTTTACCTGCGCCGGTCACCCACACGGTCTGACCGCGAAAATCCAGCGCCGCCATTATTGCACCTCGCGGGTGAGCAGCGCCCACCAGGCGTCGATGGTCGGGTTTTTCGCCAGCATCACGAAGTCGATATCGCCGTGCACTTTGCGCCAGCGGGCGGCCAGGGCCATCATCCGCACCGAATCCAGACCGTAGTCGATCAGGTTTTCATCATCCAGCGGTTCATCGGATTCGTCGAGCAGCGGCAGGATCAGCGCGCGCAGCGCCGCTTTGGAGACTGGGATCGGTAGCAGCTCTTCGGTCATCACCACCCGTCCGGAGCGGCCGGCGACGTATTTCAGCGCCATCAGGTGCTCTTCACGGCTGAAATCTGCCAGCGCGTCGGCGACAAAGAACGGTTTGATATCGCGCATGAAAGCATCGGTGGCGGTGGTCATGCAGCCGATATGGGCGTAAACGCCGGTGATGATCAGCTGATCGCGGCCGGTCTCTTTCAGCATCTCCTCCAGCGGCGAGCGATGAAACGCGCTGTAGCGCCATTTCACCAGCACGGTATCGTCTTCATCCGGCGCCAGCGCGGCAATCACCTGCTGCTGCTCCGGCGAGCGGGTCAGACCCGGCCCCCACATATCATTCAGCAGGGCGCGGTCTTCATCGCTCTGCTCTTTCGGCTGGGCGGTGTAGTACACCGGAATGCCGTTCTGTTTGCAGAAGTCGCGCAGGGCGGCGATATTAGCCACCACTTTCTCCATCATCGCGCTGTTTTCGCCCCAGAAGTTGAGGAAATACTCCTGCATGTCGTGGATCAGCAGCGCGGCGCGCGACGGCTCAAAGGCCCAGTTGACCTTGTTCGCCGGGATATCGCTGGCTTCCGGCAGCGCATATGCCTGTAATTTAGGGATTGCCATTCTCTGTTCTCCTTCAGCCCAGCTTGCCTTCGGCCAGCCACTGACGTAATTGTTTTTTATCGACTTTGCCCACCGGCGTCAGCGGCAGCGCGGCAACGCACTCCACGCGGTCCGGCAGTTTAAATTCCGCCACCCCCTGCTCGCGCAGGAAGCGGCGCACGGCGACGGCGCGCAGCGGCGAGGTCACCACCAGATAAGCGCAGCTTTTCTCGCCCAGCAGATTGTCTTCGATGCTGACCAGCGCGGCGTGGATCACCGCCTCATGGCGCAGCAGCAGGTTTTCGATCTCTTCAGCGGCGATCTTCTCGCCGCCGCGGTTGATCTGATCTTTTTCCCGGCCCTGGACGGTGATATAGCCATCTTCATCGATCGAAATCAGATCACCGGAGCAGTAAAATCCATCGGCATCAAAGGCTTCAGCGTTATGTTGCGGACTGTTGTAATAGCCGCGGAAGGTATAAGGACCGCGGGTCATCAGACGGCCAACTTCGCCGCGCGGCAGCGGGTTGCCGTCGGCGTCCGCCACCCACACTTCGTCGTCCGGACACATCGGGCAACCCTGGGTGTTGATAATCCGCTCCGGGCTATCGTTGAGGCGGGTGTAATTCACCAGCCCTTCCGCCATGCCGAACACCTGCTGCAGCTGACAGCCGATTTCCGCCGGAATGCGCGCGGCGAGCGTCGCTGACAGGCGCGCGCCGCCGACCTGCAGCAGCTGCAGCGATTGCAGCTGGGCGTTGCTGCCCCATTCGTGAATCGCCTGCAGCCACAGGCTGACTGCCGGCGGCACCAGCGAGGCAACGTTGATCTGATGTTTTTCGATCAGCGGGAAACAGAGCGTGGCGCTCGGGTCAGCGGCGAGGATCACCCGCCCGCCGGCGAGGAAGACGCCGAGCGAACCCGGGGAACTCATCGCATAGTTATGCGCCGCCGGCAGCGCGTTGAGGTAGCGCGTTTCAGCGTTAATCCCACAGATCTCGTTGCTGCGGCGGATACTGTAGTCGTAATCGTTATGGGTGCGTGGGATAAGCTTCGGCGTCCCGGTGCTGCCGCCGGAGAGCTGGAAAAAGGCCACTTCGTCGGCAGGGGTTGGATTGGCGATAAAGTTATCCGCCGGGCGGTTAATCTCCGTCGCCAGATCGCGCTCGCCGCCGTCGTTACGCAACAGTGCGACGCGCAGGGAAGGATGTTCCGCGATAAACGCGTGGAGAAAGCTATCGTCAGCAAACAGAGCGTGCTCGCGATCGGCAATCAGCAGCGCCGGTTTAATCTGCGCGGCGTAGGCGTTAAGTTCGCTGCGCTGGTGGCTGAACAAAGCGTTCACTGGCGCGACGCCGATGCGCAGCAGCGCAAAGAAGGTCATGTAAAACTCGGCGACATTGCCCAACTGCACCAGCGCGGTCTCCCCGCGCTTCAGTCCCTGGCGCTGCAGCGAGCAGGCGAGGTTGTCCACCAGCTGGTTAAACTGGCGGTAGCTAATCTGCCGCTCGCCATCGATAATCGCCACGGCGTCATTGTCCGCGTGACGGGTGATCAGATTGGTTAACGGCAGATCCTGCCAGTAGCCTTTTTGACGATAGCGGGCCGCAAACTCTTCCGGCCAACGGGTAAATGCAATCATCCTTGCCTCTTAGTTCAAGCCAAATACGTTAAGCATGGTGGTCAGTTTGACGCCGGTTTCGCGCCATTCGCCCAGCGGCGAGGAGGCCGGAACAATGCCCGCGCCGGCAAACAGGCGCAGCGTACGCTGCTGCAGACGCGCGCAGCGGATAGTCACCACCCACTCGCCGTTGCCTTCGTCATCGCACCAGCCGACGATGCCGCCGAACAGCTGGCGATCGAAGGGTTCCAGTTCAGCAATCAGGCGCTTCGCCGCCTGATGCGGGAAACCGCTCAGCGCCGGCGTCGGGTGCAGCAGACAGGCCAGCGACATGGCGTTTTCTTCCGCCAGCGCGGTGCCTGCGATCGGCGTCGCCAGATGCCAGAGCGTCGGGGTGGTAATCAGCTGCGGCGACTCCGGTAGCGACAGCTGACTGCTGCGCGGGCCCAGCACGCTCTTCATCGCCTGGGTCACCAGCTCGTGCTCGTGGCGATCTTTGCCGGAGGCCAACAGCCTGTTGCCTGCTTCCCGATCCAGCACATCGTCCGGCTGGCGACGGGCGGAGCCGGCCAGCGGCAGAGAGCTGAAGTGCTGTCCTTCTTTACGCAGCAGCAGCTCCGGGCTGGCGCCCAGCAGCACGCCGCCGTCGGAGAGCGGCACGTGGAAGTTAAAGCTGGCGGGGTTCTGGGCGATCAGTCGCTCCATCAGCGCGCCGCTGTCGACGCGGTCGCGGGTGGTAATATCGATAAGCCTTGATAGCACCACTTTGTCGACTTCCGGGGTGGCGGTCAGCGCGGCGGCGCGTTCCACCATGGCTAAAAACACGTCCTGCTCCGGGATCTCCCGACGCTCCACCACCTCCATC
Source organism: Klebsiella sp. P1927 (assembly GCF_018204675.1). Classification (NCBI taxonomy): domain Bacteria; kingdom Pseudomonadati; phylum Pseudomonadota; class Gammaproteobacteria; order Enterobacterales; family Enterobacteriaceae; genus Klebsiella; species Klebsiella sp. P1927. The sequence continues at coordinate 3,667,370 of NZ_CP073377.1, forward strand.
GCCTCCAGCGGCGCGGCATAGCGGGCGGAACGCTGCTTTTCCGGGCGAGAGAACGCTTCCCAGCGCTCGGGGATATAGAGCTCGGAATGCTGACAGGTGTCGAACGGGATAGCCCCGACCATCACCGGCTTGCGGATCCCCGCCGCCCGGGCCTCGGCAAAGGCGGCCGCCATCTGCTGCTGGAACTCGCCGTTCAGCGCATCGCCGCCAACGGCGGGCTGTGAGAAGCGACGGAAGCAGCCTGAAGTGGTAAAACTGCGGTACGGCGACATAAAGAAGAAGCTGTCCGGCGACAGGGTCCGGGTCGGTTTCTTTACATCCTCAGCCAGTGACGTTTCCATATCATCCTCCAAAAACGATAAAGATATTAAGAATAATTATCATTTATATTTTGGTTGGCTAACCTAAAAGGTATTGCCCGCCATGTCAACCGCGTTACGTCATGGCGCCGCCACTTTGGCTTGCATCCTGCTGACACAAAGTTGAAAATGAGACGCATTTATCACCTTTCAAATCAGGATGCGATGACGTGAACTTCTTTTCTTTCTGCCGCCGCGGTGCGCTGACCGGCATGCTGTTGCTTTTAGGAATTACCTCAGCCCAGGCGGCGGACTGGCCGCGCCAGGTCACCGACAGCTACGGGACGCATACCCTGCCGAGTCAGCCGCTGCGCATTGTCTCCACCAGCGTGACGCTTACCGGTTCGCTGCTGGCGATTGACGCTCCGGTGGTCGCCAGCGGCGCGACCACGCCGAACAACCGCGTCGCCGATAGCCAGGGCTTTCTGCGCCAGTGGAGCGAGGTTGCCAAAGCCCGCAAGCTGGCGCGGCTGTACATCGGCGAACCAAGCGCCGAAGCGGTGGCCGCCCAGATGCCGGATCTGATCCTGGTGAGCGCGACCGGCGGCGACTCCGCCCTGCCGCTGTACGATCAGCTTAAAACCATCGCCCCGACGCTGGTCATCAACTATGACGATAAAAGCTGGCAAACCCTGCTCACCCAGCTGGGGCAGATCACCGGTCATGAACAACAGGCCAGCGCGCGCATTGCCGACTTCAATAAACAGCTCGTTTCGTTAAAAGAAAAAATGAAACTGCCGCCGCAGCCGGTGACCGCCCTGGTCTATACCGCCGCCGCGCACAGCGCCAATATCTGGACGCCGGAATCGGCTCAGGGGCAGATGCTTCAACAGCTGGGCTTTAGCCTGGCGACGCTGCCGGGCGGCCTGCCCGCCAGCCATAGCCAGGGTAAACGCCACGATATCGTGCAGCTGGGCGGGGAGAACCTCGCGGCCGGTCTGAACGGCCAGAGCCTGTTCCTGTTCGCCGGCGACCAGAAAGATGCGGATGCCATCTACGCCAACCCGCTGCTGGCGCATCTCCCGGCGGTCGCAGGCAAACGCGTCTACCCGCTGGGCACCGAGACCTTCCGCCTTGACTACTACAGCGCTCTGCTGGTGCTCCAGCGTCTCTCCAGCCTGTTCGGCTAACGCGGGCTGCGCCATCAGGACGGGAACGCGGCCTGCACACCTTGCCGGGCGGCGCGGCGCTTGCCCGGCCTACTGAGCTTGCACCGGCCTGCCGTACCCCAGGCCCGGTAAGGCGCAGCCGCCACCGGGCATCAGGCCGGGAACCCGGCCTGCACACCTTGCCGGGCGGCGCGGCGCTTGCCCGGCCTACTGAGCTTGCACCTGCCTGCCGTACCCCAGACCCGGTAAGGCGCAGCCGCCACCGGGCAATCGCACCCGACTTAACTTTCGTTGACAATTTCCGGGCGCTGGAAACGGCGCAGCTCGCGTAGCAGCCCAACCAGCAGCACACCGACAAGCGCCAGCGCCCAGCCGCTGGCGCTGGCGGATGCCGCCGGCGTCATTACCGCCCCTAAGCCGCCGAGCAGCGCCGCGCCGATGGCGTCGCCGGTGACGTTTTGCGCGGTCCACAGACCGTTAATCCGCCCGAGCATATGTTCCGGCGTCTGGGTCTGAATCAGGGTGTACTGCAGCAGCGAGCTAATAGCGCTCAGCCAGCCAAACAGCGCCAGGCACAGCGCGCCCAATGCCCAGTGCGGCATCAGGCTGAACAGCGCAATGGCGACAAACGATCCCACCGTCGTCGCCAGCATCAGCGCGCCCGGCCGCACCGTCTGGGCCAGCTGGCCGCTGGTCAACGCCCCCAGCGCCGCACCGAGCGGAATAGCGGCGTACAGCAGGCCAATCTGTCCGGCCGACATCTGCCAGCTACCGGCCAGCGCCGGATAGAGCACCCGCACCGCGCTGGCCATGGTCAGCAGACCGCCAAGCAGCGCAATCCCGCCGATAAGCGGGCTCCGGCAGAGGAAGGTCAGCCCCGCCAGCAGGGAGCGCAGCGGATGCTCGCGCGGCTGCGGAGGCGGCGGCAGCTGCGGCAGACGCAGCAGGGTTAAGGTGGTGATAAAGGTCCCCGCCGCCGCCAGGCCAAAGTTCCAGGCCACGCCGCCGGTGGCCAGCAGCAGGCCGCCGATCATCGGCGAAATCACCGAGCCCAGGCGCACCGTCAACATAGTGATGGCCCCGGCCTGCATCAGGTTTTCCCGTCCCACCAGCGCCGGGGTCGCCGCCAGCAGCGCGGTCACCCCCAACGAGGCGAAGAACCCGTCCCAGATCCCCAGCAGGTAGATCGCCGCCAGCGACGGCTCCGGCAGCAGGGCGTTCAGACACAGGCCGACAAAGCCCACGCCGCAGGTGCCGCGCGCCAGCAGGATCAGGCGTTTACGTTCATAGCGGTCAGCCAGCACGCCCCCCACCATCAGACCAACAAACATCGACGCCCCGGTCAGCGTCACCGACAGCCCGACCTGCCAGGTCGAATGGGTCATCATCTGGATCTGCACCGGAATGGCCACGCCCAGCAGGCCAAGCGACAGAATAGAGATAAAGCGAGCGATAAAAACGGCGCGAAACGCCGGGTGAGTTTTCAGCAGGCTGAGATTGAGCAGCCAGGATTGTCGGTTCATTACAGCGCCTTGTCGTTATTTTTAATACCCTTTTTACTGTGGGTCATGCTACCATAGCTGAATAAAATCGATAACGATAATTACTATCATTATCATATCAGGGATGTCAGTTATGTCGTTTTCTACGACCGCGGTACGCTCTGTCGCCGTGCCCGGATTGTTGCTATTACTCGCCTTAGCCGCCGCGCTTAGCCTGACCATCGGCGCCAAATCGTTGCCGATCGGCACGGTATTCACCGCCTTCAGCGGAACCTGTCAAAGCGCTGATTGCACTATCGTGCTGGACGCGCGCCTGCCGCGCACTCTGGCCGGTCTGCTGGCCGGCGTCGCCCTCGGCCTCGCCGGCGCGCTGATGCAGACGCTCACCCGCAACCCGCTGGCCGACCCCGGCCTGCTGGGGGTCAACTCCGGCGCCAGCTTCGCCATCGTCCTCGGCGCGGCGCTGTTTGGGATCACTTCCCCGCAGGAGCAGCTGCTGCTGGCATTCTGCGGCGCGCTCTGCGCCTCGCTGCTGGTAGCCTTTACCGGCAGCCAGGGCGGCGGTCAGCTGAGCCCGGTGCGCCTCACTCTCGCCGGGGTCGCCCTTGCGGCGGTACTCGAGGGGCTGTCCAACGGCATCGCCCTGCTCAACCCGGACGTCTACGATCAGCTACGCTTCTGGCAGGCCGGTTCGCTGGATATCCGCACCCTGCAAACGCTGAAAATTGTCCTGCTGCCGGTAGTGGTGGCGGGGATCGCCGCTCTGCTGCTGAGCCGGGCGCTGAACAGCCTGAGCCTGGGCAACGATACCGCCACCGCCCTCGGCAGCCGCGTCGCCCGCACCCAGCTGATCGGCCTGATCGTCATCACCGTCCTGTGCGGCAGCGCCACCGCCGTCGTCGGCCCCATCGCCTTTATCGGCCTGATGATGCCGCATATGGCGCGCTGGCTGGTGGGGGCCGATCATCGCTGGTCGCTGCCGGTCACCCTGCTCGCCACCCCGGCCCTGCTGCTGTTTGCCGACGTGATTGGCCGCCTGCTGGTGCCCGGCGAACTGCGGGTATCGGTGGTGTGCGCCTTTCTCGGCGCGCCGGTGCTGATCTGGCTGGTGCGCCGCCAGCCGCGGGGAGGTGGCCTGTGATTGCCCCGTCCCGCCGCCTGATAGCCAGCTGTCTGCTGCTAATGGCCGCCAGCCTGCTGATTTCCCTGCTCGGGCTGGCGCAAGGCCCGGTGCCCCTGACGATTGACCAGGTGTTCTCGGCGCTGTTCGGCGATGCGCCGCGCAACGTCGCGATGGTGGTGAACGAATGGCGGCTGCCGCGGGTGTTAATGGCGCTGCTCATCGGCGCCGCGCTCGGCGTCAGCGGCGCCATTTTCCAGTCGCTGACCCGTAACCCGCTCGGCAGCCCGGACGTGATGGGCTTTAACACCGGCGCCTGGAGCGGCGTGCTGGTGGCAATGGTCCTCTTCGGCCAGAACCTGACGGCGATCGCCCTGGCGGCGATGGCCGGCGGGGTGCTGACCTCGCTGGTGGTCTGGCTGCTGGCCTGGCGCAACGGGATCGAAACCTTCCGCCTGATCATTATCGGCATCGGCGTGCGCGCCATGCTGGTGGCATTCAACACCTGGCTGCTGCTGCGCGCCTCGCTGGAGACCGCCCTTTCTGCGGGCCTGTGGAACGCCGGATCGCTTAACGGCCTGACCTGGGGTAAAACCTGGCCGTCGGCGCCGCTGATCCTGTTGATGCTGGTGGGCAGCGCCCTGCTGGTTCGCCGGATGCGGCTGCTGGAGATGGGCGACGATACCGCCTGCGCGCTGGGGGTGCAGGTCGAGCGTTCGCGCCTGCTGCTGATGCTGGTGGCGGTGGTGCTCACCGCCGCCTCGACGGCGCTGGCCGGGCCGATCTCATTTATCGCGCTGGTGGCGCCGCATATCGCCCGCCGCCTGAGCGGCACGGCCCGCTGGGGACTGACCCAGTCGGCCCTGTGCGGCGCGCTGCTGCTGGCGCTGGCCGATTACGGCGCCCAACGGCTGTTTATGCCGTGGCAGCTGCCGGTTGGCGTGTTAACCGTCAGCCTCGGCGGTATTTACCTTATTGCATTGTTGATTCAGGAGTCCCGCAAAAAATGAGTGCTGTCCCCTCCCGTTTGCGCGGCGAGCAGTTAACCCTGGCCTACGGGAACAAGACCATCGCCGAGTCGCTGAACGTGACCATCCCTGACGGTCACTTCACCGCCATTATCGGCCCCAACGGCTGCGGCAAGTCGACGCTATTGCGCACCCTCAGTCGCCTGATGACGCCCGCCAGCGGCCACGTCTGGCTCGACGGCGCGCAGATCCAGCAGTACGCCAGTAAAGAGGTTGCTCGCCGCATCGGGCTGCTGGCGCAGAATGCCACCACCCCTGGCGATATCACGGTGCAGGAGCTGGTGGCCCGCGGGCGCTATCCGCACCAGCCGCTGTTTACCCGCTGGCGCAAAGAAGATGAAGAGGCGGTGAACAAGGCGATGCGAGCGACCGGGATCAGCGATCTGGCGCTGCAGAGCGTCGACACGCTTTCCGGCGGCCAGCGGCAGCGGGCGTGGATTGCGATGGTGCTGGCCCAGGAAACGGCGATTATGCTGCTGGATGAGCCGACCACCTGGCTGGACATCAGCCATCAGATCGACCTGCTGGAACTGTTGAGTGAGCTGAATCGCGAGAAGGGCTATACCCTGGCGGCGGTGCTGCACGATCTTAACCAGGCCTGCCGCTACGCCACCCACCTGATCGCCCTGCGCGACGGCAGGATCGTCGCCGAGGGGGCGCCGAAGGAGATCGTCACCGCCGATCTGATTGAACGGATTTACGGTCTGCGCTGCACGATCATTGAAGATCCGGTGGCGCATACGCCGCTGGTGGTCCCGCTGGGCCGCCGGTAATCTCCTCTTTCCCCGGCTTGCGCTACGCTGAGCCGGGCTACCTGCTGTAGCCCGAACTCAACCGTTACCCCAGAATCTCCCTGACCACCGGACCGATGGCCTCAAAGGCCTGCGGGGAGATGATATCGACGTGGGCGCAGTTCTGGCTGAACACCTCCAGTTCCCCCACCCACGGGCCCCATACGACCTGCGGATCCATCCCCTCCTGCCGCGTCTTCTCCGCCACGAACAGCGTCGCCTTGCCGTCAAACTTCGCGCTATGCGCGGTGGTTAACAGCCGCACCGCATCGGCATAGTTGCCTTCGATGGCGCTGAACAGCTCGCCGGAGGCTTGCCCCTGCTGGGCGGCGAGGAACGCTTCGCGCTCGCGGTCGATCTCCGCCAGTACCTCGGGATCCAGCCCGTTGGCCTCTTTCTCCGCCCAGTTTTGCGTCTCCGGCGGCCAGGTATCCAGCAGGCCGAGGAAGGCCACCGCTTCGCCGCGCTGGCGCAAGCGGGCGGCAATCCCCTGGGCTAAGGTGCCGCCCAACGAATACCCGAACAGGTAATAAGGGCCGTGCGGCTGCTGCGCCAACAGCGTTTGCAGATGATGCTCGCAGACCTCGTCGAGGCTGGCGGCGCTGGCCATCGGCCCCTGCGGGCGCGGCGACTGAATACCGGTAATTGACCAGCGCGGGCTGAGATAGCGCGCCAGCACGCTGAACTGCCAGGCGAAGCCGGAGGCCGGATGGAAGCAGAACAGCGTCGGACCGTCGCTCTCGCGCAGCGGCAGAAGCGTATCCAGCCCCAGGCGCCGGGCCTGCTCATCGCTGAGATCGGCGGCCAGCAGCGCGCTCAGTTTGCCCACCGTCGAGGCCACCATCACCTGCCCCGGGGTCACCTGCCGCGCCAGCTGGCGGCTGAGCTGTGCCGCCAGGCGCATCGCCAGTAGCGAATGACCGCCAAGGGCGAAGAAATCGGCGTCGATATCGTTCACCTCGCAGCCCAGCAGCTGGCTGAAGACGGCGGCGACAAGAGTTTCCATGCCGGGCTCCGGCGGCCGACCGCTGCGCTCGCCGCCGAGGGTCGGCAGCGGCAGCGCTTTGCGGTCCAGTTTGCCGTTGGCGCTCAGCGGCAGCTCAGCGAGCTGCATCAGCACCACCGGCACCATATGCGGCGGCAGCTGTTCCGCCAGCCGCGCTTTCAGCGCCGCGGTATCCAGCGGCAGGCCGGAGTCAGAGACCAGATAGCCCACCAGCTGTCGGGCATCGCCGCCGGTCGCCGCCGCCTGGTTGAAGACGCAGGCGTGACTCACCGCCTGCCCCACGTCCGGCAGGGCCGACATCACCCGATCAATCTCGCCAAGCTCGATGCGCTGCCCGCGGATCTTCAGCTGATCGTCGCTGCGGCCAAGGTACTCCACCGCGCCGTTCGCCAGCCAGCGCGCCACGTCGCCGGTGCGATACATCCGCTCGCCGGGGGCAAACGGGTCGGCGATAAAGCGGCTGGCGGTGAGATCCGGGCGCCCCAGATAGCCCTGCGCCAGCTGGATGCCGGTGAGATAAAGATCCCCCGCCACCCCCGGCGGTACCGGGCGCATCGCGGCATCGAGAATGCGCAGCCCGGTGTTCCACACCGGCCAGCCAATCGGCACGCTGCTGCCGGTCACGGCCGCCAGCTCAGGGCCGCAGGCCGGATACCAGCTGACGTCCACCGCCGCCTCCGTCGGGCCGTACAGGTTATGCAGCGGCGCGCCGGTCAAGCGCTCCCACTCGCGGCACAATTCCGTCGGCAGCGCTTCGCCGCTGCAGAATACCCGCCGCAGCGTGCGGCAGGCAGCGACGCTGTCGGCATCCAGCGAGGCGACAAACGCCGCCAGCATCGACGGCACAAAGTGGGTGGTGGTCACGCCGTAGCGGGCGAAGAACTGCTGCATCGCCTGCGGGTCGCGGTGCGCCTCCGGCTCGGCCATCACCAGCTGCGCGCCGGCGATAAACGGCCACCAGAATTCCCACACCGACACGTCGAAACTGCACGGCGTTTTCTGCGCCACCACGTCGTCGGCAGATAACGGATAGCGATCCTGCATCCACAGCAGGCGGTTGACGATGGCGGTCTGGCCGACCATCACCCCTTTCGGCCGCCCGGTGGAGCCGGAGGTAAAGATGATGTAGGCGGTATGGTCTGGTTTTGACAGCGCCAGCGGCGCGTCATCCCCGGCGGCCAGCGGCTGCTGGTAGCAGAGGCTTTCCAGCCCCGGAATATCGCTGAAGCGGGCCAGTTGATCCTCCGTGGCGATCAGCAGCGACGGCCGGGCGTCTTCCAGCATCATCCGCAGGCGGTCGTCCGGGTAGCCGGTGTCCAGCGGCAGCCAGGCGGCCCCCGCTTCGACAATGCCGTGCAGCGCCAGGGTCAGGAACACCGAGCGCGGCAGGGCCACCGCCACGCTGTCCCCAGGCTTCACGCCGCGCTGACGCAGCAGCTGCGCGAGCGCCACCACCTGCTGACGCATCTCGCGATAGCTGAACTGCCAGCGGGCGTCCGCCAGCGCCGGCGCATCCGGGGTCTTCCGCGCCTGGTCGGCCACCAGCGCGCTGAGGGTGGTGGCAGGCAGCGGCACAGCGGTATCGTTGACCGCCGCCAGCCGGGCCAGCTCGTCGGCGGAGAGCATCTCTGCTTCGCCGCAGCGCAGCGTCGGATCGGCGGCGAACTGCGCCAGCAGCGCGGTCAGTCGCGCCATGTGGCGACGGAGCTCGGCTTCGTCGTACCGGGCCTTGTTGGCGAGGATCTCCAGCGACAGCCCGCCGGTCTCATCCGGGAACAGCGCCAGCTCGAGATCGTTGACCGGGCCGGTGGCGAGGGTGTGGGTCACTGCCTGCACACCATCGATATCCAGCTGGTAATCAAAGACTTTGACGTTCAGCACCGGGCCGAACAGCGGTTCGTCCCCTGCCGCTTTGCCGCTGTCGCGGACGATCTGCTCGGCGTCATAGCGCTGATGGCGGCGCATCTTTTTCAGCTGAGCGGCGAGGCGCATCGCCAGGTCCGCCAGCGTCTCCCGGGCGTCAATATGCACCGCCAGAGGCAGGACATTGAGCACCGGCCCTGTCGAGGTCAGCGCGGCTGAACCCATCCGACGCATAAAGATAAAGCCCGCCGCGTAGTCCATCCGGTTGCACAGGCGGCCCAGCCACAGCGTGGTGAGCGCCAGCGCCAGGTCAGCGGGCTGACACTGCGGCGCATGGCTGGCCAGGCGGCGGAAGGCGTCGGCGTTCATCTCCAGCTTCATCCGCCAGATATCGCTCCCGGCGGCGCGCCCGCCCAGCGGCGCGGCAGAGAGTGAGGCAGGCGCCGGTAACGCCTGGCGCTGGGCCTGCCAGAAAGCTTTATCCCGCTGCCAGGCCTCGCTGCCGGCGTAGCGCTGGTACTCGTCCACCACCTCGGCGAAGGGGGTGAAAGGCGACTCAGGAGTGGCTTCCCCCCGCTGCCAGGCGCGGTAAATGGCGGCGATCTGCCGGGTTATCGCCGGGAAGCTGAAGCCATCCACCAGCAAGTGGTGATATCGCTGATACCAGTACCAGCGGTCGTCGCCGACGCGCAGCAGCTGATGGCACACCAGCGGGTTGCCGCCGTCGACACGCAGATCCTGCGCCAGGTCCGCCTGCATCCGCTCCGTGGCGGCGCGATGCGGATCCGGCGCCGTACGCAGGTCAATGATCGACGGTTCGGCAAAGGTGCGGTCGGCCGCCAGCCACTGCCAGACTTCCCCCTCCTCTTCCTCAAAGCGCAGGCTGAGGGTGTCCGCCTGCTGCAGACCGGCGACAATCGCTTTTCCCAGCAGCGTCGGGTCGAGGGCGCCGCGCAGTTCAACATAGTGGGCCACGCTCCAGGCGCCTGGCAGAGTGGAGAGGCGCTCGGCCATCCAGATCCCCGGCTGCGCGGCAACCAACGGTAAACGAGTGGTCATTGTCAGCTCCTTATGACGCATGATGGGCGGGGGTCAGGGTTGACCAGTTGGCCGCCAGCCAGGCGTTGCAGGCCTCGGCCGACTGCGGGGGGCACGCCACCGTCCAGCCGGCAGGCAGGTCGCAGTGCGCCGGCCACAGGCTGTACTGCTGTTGATCATTGCGCAGAATGTAAAACTGCCCTTGCGGATTGTCGAAGGGGTTACTGAATTGCATATCAAACTCCTGTCGTAAAACGCGATGCTAAGGGTGCGACAGCAGAGGCTGCCAGAGCTGGATAAGCCCTGCCGTCAGCCCGCCGCGCCAGCAAAGCGCATCATGCCCGCCGTCAACCTGACGCCAGAAAATCGTCTGCTGTGTTGTGGTGAGTTGCGCCAGTAGCGCCTGGTTCGCGCGAAAAATGATCGGTTCGCGTTGGCCCGCTTCCAGCCAGACGCGCAGCCCGGCCGCGGACACCTCACCCTGGCGAAGCTGTTCGCCGATAAAGCCCGTCCCGCGGCCATCACGGTGCGGCCACCAGTAGGAGCCTGACTGGCTGAGCACGCAGCCAAAGCGCTGCGGCCAGTTGAGAGCGGCGAACATCGCCGCCAGACCGCCGAAGCTTTGCCCGGCCACCACCGTCCGATCCGGGCGGTCGCTGAACGGGGCATAGCCGTGGACCAGCGGCAGGAGCTCCTCCTGCACCGCCAGCCAGAAATCGCGGTGACAGGGCAGCTCAACCCCGCGGCGCTGGTTGTCGATCGCGTCGATCAGCAGGTAGACCGCCGGCGGCAGTCTCCCCTCGCGGGTCAGGGCGGCCAGCGGCGACCACACCGGCATGCTCTCGGCCCAGAACTGGCCGTCGAGCAGGATCGCCAGCGGCCGCGTTTGCGGGTCGACAGCCTCGCCGGTGGTGTAGATCCAGACCCGGCGATGGTTGCCCAGACGCGCGCTGCGCCACTCAAGGCAACGGGCGGCAGGATGCGCCTCATTAAGCGGGTCCCAGCCGGGCTGCGCGGGGGCCTGCGGCATCTCCAGGGCGGACACGCCATGGCCGCGTCCGCCCCGCCAGCTGTGCGGGTTCAGCGGATCGGCTATCGCCCGCGGCAGCAGTTTGCGCCAGCCTTCGCGTAGCAGCGCGCGGTCGGGCGCATCAGCGCTGAACACCTCAGGGGAAAAATCATCGTCACGGTCGGAGGGAATAAAACAGTAGCTGCCGCGCCAGGTCGGCGACAGCGTAGTGCGCCAGAACCAGGCGTCGGTCCCGGGGAGACGTTGCAGCGATTGCGGACGCGCATTCTGATGGTGGTCGGTCACGCCGGTGATATAGAGCCATACCCGACGATGGGGAGAGCAGGTTTCATCCCCCGCCGGGTCCCGCCACCAGAACGTTACCTCGATGGCGCCATCCACTGCGCGGCACTGCGGCCCCCGCAGGGTTTGCCACCACTCCTCGCTTCCTGTCCTTAACATTCTGTCATTAACCCTATGTATAGCGTGACTTTTTTAATTAATTGTCATTATTTATTGATAATATTATTGATAACTATTTGCATTTGCAATAGCGTATTAGCGCGCCGTGGGAAGCGCGTCTTTCATCAGAACATGTCAAATCGGGCTTATTCAGCCAGCGACGGAGTGCCTTTGCCCGCTTTTGGCAACATTTATGCCGCCTCCCCTCCCGGTGGGAAGGGGCGTTTGGGGAACGTGGCGACAAAAAGCAGGAATAACAATGAATAACAGGATCAAATCCCTGGCCTTGCTGGTCAATCTGGGAATTTACGGGGTTGCTTTTCCGTTAAGCGCAGCGGAAACCGCCACCGACGATAAAAACAGCGCCGCTGAAGAGACCATGGTGGTCACCGCCGCCGAGCAGAACCTGCAGGCGCCGGGCGTCTCCACCATCACCGCCGATGAGATCCGCAAACGCCCCCCGGCGCGCGACGTCTCGGAGATCATTCGCACCATGCCGGGAGTCAACCTGACCGGCAACTCCACCAGCGGCCAGCGCGGCAACAACCGCCAGATTGATATCCGCGGCATGGGCCCGGAAAATACCCTGATCCTGATCGACGGCAAGCCGGTCACCAGCCGCAACTCCGTGCGCCTTGGCTGGCGCGGCGAGCGCGACACCCGCGGCGATACCAGCTGGGTGCCGCCGGAGATGATCGAACGTATCGAAGTGATTCGCGGCCCGGCCGCCGCCCGCTACGGCAACGGCGCCGCCGGCGGCGTGGTGAATATCATCACCAAAAAAACCGGCGATGAGTGGCACGGCTCATGGAACACCTATATGAACGCCCCGGAGCACAAGGATGAAGGCTCCACCAAACGCACTAACTTCAGCCTCAGCGGCCCGCTGGGCGGCGATTTTAGCTTCCGCCTGTTCGGTAACCTCGACAAAACGCAGGCCGACGCCTGGGATATCAACCAGGGCCATCAGTCCGAACGTACCGGGATCTATGCCGACACCCTGCCGGCCGGGCGCGAAGGGGTGAAAAACAAAAACATCGATGGTCTGGTGCGCTGGGAATTCGCTCCGATGCAGTCGCTGGAGTTTGAGGCCGGCTACAGCCGCCAGGGCAACCTCTACGCTGGCGACACCCAGAACACCAACACCAACGACCTGGTAAAAGAGAACTACGGTAAAGAGACCAACCGGCTGTACCGCAACACCTACTCGGTCACCTGGAACGGCGCCCGGGACAACGGGGTGACCACCAGCAACTGGGCGCAGTACGAGCGCACCCGCAACTCGCGCAAAGGCGAAGGCCTGGCCGGGGGCACCGAGGGGATCTTTAACAGTAATCAGTTCTCGGATATCGATCTGTCAGATGTGATGCTGCACAGTGAAGTCAGTATCCCGTTCGACTACCTGGTTAATCAGAACCTGACGCTGGGCAGCGAGTGGAATCAACAGCGGATGAAGGATAACGCGTCCAACACCCAGGCGCTGTCGGGAGGCGAAATTCCGGGTTACGACAGCACCGGCCGCAGCCCGTACTCGCAGGCGGAAATCTTCTCGCTGTTCGCCGAGAACAACATGGAGCTGACCGACACCACCATGCTGACTCCGGCGCTGCGTTTCGATCATCACAGCATTGTCGGCAATAACTGGAGCCCGTCCCTCAACCTGTCGCAGGGGCTGTGGGACGACTTCACGCTGAAGATGGGTATCGCTCGCGCCTATAAAGCGCCGAGCCTGTATCAGACCAACCCGAACTACATTCTCTACAGTAAAGGCCAGGGCTGCTATGCCAGTAAAGACGGCTGCTATCTGCAGGGTAACGACGACTTAAAAGCCGAGACCAGCATCAACAAAGAGATTGGCCTCGAGTTTAAACGCGACGGCTGGCTGGCGGGCGTCACCTGGTTCCGCAACGACTACCGCAACAAGATTGAAGCGGGCTATGCTCCGGTCTATCAAAACAATAAAGGTACCGATCTCTACCAGTGGGAAAACGTGCCGAAAGCGGTGGTGGAAGGTCTGGAGGGGACGTTGAACGTTCCGGTGAGCGAGACCGTCAACTGGACCAACAACATCACCTATATGCTGCAGAGTAAGAACAAAAAGACCGGCGATCGTCTGTCGATTATCCCGGAATACACGCTGAACTCCACCCTGAGCTGGCAGGTTCGCGATGACGTTTCGCTGCAGTCGACCTTCACCTGGTACGGCAAGCAGGAGCCGAAGAAGTACAACTACAAGGGTCAACCGGTCACCGGCAGCGAGAAGAACGAGGTTAGCCCCTACAGCATCCTCGGCCTGAGCGCGACCTGGGACGTCACCAAATACGTCAGTCTGACCGGCGGCGTGGATAACGTCTTCGATAAGCGCCACTGGCGCGCGGGCAACGCCCAGACCACCGGGGGCGCCACCGGCACGATGTACGGCGCCGGCGCCGAGACCTACAATGAATCGGGCCGCACCTGGTACCTGAGCGTCAACACCCACTTCTGATAGCGGGTTCTCCCTCCCCCGCCCTTGCTGGACAAAGGGCGGGGGCAACCGCGGTAACCTTACCCTATGCGCCACCATCGCACCGTTTTGCCTCTGGCCGGCTATACCATCCAGCAGATCGACTTCGACCCGGCGACTTTCCAGCCTGAAGATCTGTTCTGGCTGCCCTATCACGCCAGCCTGACCGGGTGGGGCCGCAAGCGGCAGGCGGAGCACCTGGCCGGACGCATCGCCGCGGCATACGCCCTGCGCGAGGTGGGGGAGAAACGGCTTCCCGCCATCGGCGACCAGCGCCAGCCGCTGTGGCCCACGCCCTGGTTCGGCAGCATAAGTCATTGCGGCCAGCGCGCGCTGGCGGTGATCGCCGATCGGCCGGTGGGCGTCGATATCGAGCGCCGGTTTACCCCACAGCTGGCCGCGGAGCTGGAGAGCAGCATTATCAGCCCGGCGGAAAAAACGGCGCTGCTGCGCAGCGGCCTGCCCTTCCCGCTGGCGCTGACGCTGGCGTTTTCGGCAAAAGAGAGTGGGTTTAAGGCCTGCCATCCCGACGTACAGGCGGGCGTCGGTTTTAACGATTTTACGCTGGCTGCAATAAAGGAAGGAAATCTGCGTCTTCGGCTCTCCACCGTGGAGTATCGGCTGCAATGGATTCAGGCAGGGGAATACATCATCACGCTCTGCGCGCCGTAAAAAAACCCGCGCGGCATTCCGCACGGGTTATCGGTTTTAGACGGCGAAAAATCAGCGCATTTTCTGCGCCAGCTCCGCGACGGAAGCGGCATCGAAACCGTGGTGTTTACGCAGCCAGCCGCGATCTGCCGCCGCCGCATACTCACCATCCGGGATCCCCAGACGTTTGAGCGGGATACCCACCCCAGCCTCAGCCAATACTTCCGCCACCAGGCTGCCCAGCCCGCCGTTGACGTTATGCTCCTCCACCGTAATCACCGCTTTGCACGGCTTCAGCGCCGCCAGCAGCGCGGCGGTATCGCAGGGGCGAAGAGATGGCACGCTCACCACTTTGGCCTGAATCCCCGCGTCGGCCAGCATCTGCGCCGCATCGACGATCTCATGCACCGTCGAGCCGGTGGCCACTAGCGCGATATCATCGCCTTCCCTCAGCGTGACGATCGCGCCCGGTACAAAGCGATAGCTTTCATCGTGCAGTTCCGGCAGCGCCTTGCCATCGAGGCGAATATAGACCGGCCCCTGATAACCGATGGCGTAATCAATAATCTGCCGACATTCGCGCGGCGAGGACGGGGCGAAAATCTGGATATTGCCGAAGCCGCGCATCACCGCCAGATCGTCAATGGCATGGTGGGTGCTGGCCAGCGGGCCGTAGCTGGCTCCGGCGTTAAGGCCAAACAGCTTGACGTTGGTGTTGTTGTAACAGACATCCACTTTGATTTGCTCATTGGCCCGCGAGATAAGAAACGGCGCGGCGTTACAGGTCACAGCCACTTTTCCGCCCAGCGCCAGACCGGCGGCGGTGCCGACCATGCTCTGCTCGGCGATGCCGACGTTCACCAGCCGGCCGGGGAACTGTTTAATAAACGGCGCGATTTTGGCCGTTGACGTGGAGTCGGCTACCACCGGCACCAGATCGACGCCGCGCTCCACGGCGGCGATAAAGGCTTCGACCATGACGTTAGCCAGGTGTTCTGCATTACTCATCTTTCAGTTCCTCCAGTGCCAGTGCAATTTCTTCGCCTTTCGGCACCCGGTGGTGCCACTCCGGGCGCCCCTGGATAAAGGAAATACCGGCACCTTTCGTGGTGTTGGCAATAATAACGTTGGGTTTACCTTCCTGCTTCAACCCCTCGATGACCGAGACCACCGAGGCCATGTCGTTACCCTGGCATTCGCTGACTTCCATACCGAAGGCGCGCCATTTATCGGCCAGCGGATCGGTATTCATGATTTCGCGCGTCGGCCCGGCCAGCTGGAGGTTGTTCTTATCATTAATAATGACCAGATTATCCAGGCCGTAATGTGCAGCCGCCAGGGCGGCTTCCCAGTTACTGCCTTCCGCCAGTTCGCCGTCGCCGGTGATCAAAAAAATGCGGCGGGTGCTGTTGCTTTTCTTCGCGGCCAGCGCCAGCCCCACCGCAACAGGCAAACCGTGGCCCAGCGCGCCGGTGTTGAGCTCGATGCCCGGCGTTTTTTGCCGCACCGGGTGGCCGGGGAGATGGGAATTGGCATGCTGGTAGGTCTCCAGCCACTCGACCGGGAAGAAGCCGGCTTCCGCCAGGACGCAGTAGTAGCAGCCCACGGCGTGGCCTTTCGACTGGATGTAGATATCGCGCTGCGGGTCGTCGAGCCGGTCCGGCGCGACGTTAAGGACGCGGAAATAGAGCGCGGTTAACAGTTCGACCTGCGAAAGGTCAGCCCCGGTGTGGCCGCCGGCCGGACTATTGGCGTTTAAGCGCACAATATGGCGCCGCACCGCGCGGGCTTTACGCTCCAGCGTCTGAATATCATATCTGTAGGGATTCATTTCACACCTCTGAATTTATTTTCAGCATGGAATATTTATTCCAGCAAGGACTAAAAAAACCAGATATCCCTATGCCGGGTGGTAAGCCTTCTGCCACAGCGCCCTACTCAGGAACATTCTGCCTCCCGCTCCAGGCGAAGCCCGGATAAACACATTGACTCGAAATCGCCTTGAATATATATTCAATAATGATTCTTTATTCGATTATGGCCTGGCTGTTTTGTTTTTGTCCATAGTCGATTTTGAGGATTGGCAAAAGTTAGACGCCTGTCACACTTAAGTCTGATTTTTTTTCGCGTATGATAAAAGTCACTACGATAATGGCTGCAGCTAACCGCCTGAAGAAAGGCGATAAATGATTTTCGAGGATTAATATGGCTAAGCAGGATGAACAACGGCTATTGGTTAAGATTGCCACGCTTTACTATCTGGAAGGACGAAAGCAGTCTGATATCGCCCAACTTCTCTCGCTGTCTCAGTCATTTGTCTCCCGCGCCATTACCCGCTGCCAGAAAGAAGGCGTCGTCAAGATCAGCGTCGTTCAGCCGTCCAACATCTTTCTGAAGCTCGAAAAAGGGCTTGAGGACCGCTACGGCCTTAAGCAGGCGGTGGTGGTGGATACCGAGGAAGAGGCCAGCGATCATACCATCAAGCGGGCGATTGGCTCCGCCGCCGCCCACTATCTGGAAACCCGGCTGCGGCCAAAAGATCTGATTGGCGTCTCCTCGTGGAGCTCAACCATTCGCGCGATGGTCGATGAAGTTCATGCGCAAAACCTGAAAGCCAGCGGCGTGATCCAACTGCTCGGCGGCGTCGGGCCAAACGGTAACGTGCAGGCGACGATTCTTACCCAGACCCTCGCCCAGCGCCTGAATTGCGACGCCTGGCTGCTGCCGTCACAGAGCATCGAAGGATCCATGGAGGAGCGCAACCGGCTGCTGGCCAGCAAAGACGTCGCTGACGTGGTGTCGCGCTTTGATGAAGTGGATATCGCCATCGTCGGCATCGGCATTCTCGAACCCTCTCAACTGCTGAAAACCTCCGGTAATTACTATCACGAAGATATGCTGCAGGTGCTGGCGGCGCGCGGCGCGGTGGGTGATATCTGCCTGCACTACTACGACAAAAACGGCCATCCGGTGTTACGCGATGATGAAGATCCGGTGATCGGTATGGCGCTGGAGAAGGTCAAAAAATGCCCGAACGTGGTCGCGCTGGCCGGCGGTACCGACAAAGTCGCGGCCATCAAAGGGGCCCTCACCGGCGGCTACATTGATGTTTTAATCACCGATTACCCTACCGCCCGAATGCTGGTTAGCGACTAACCTGCCGCGCTGGTTGCCTCTCTGTCGCCCTGACGTGCTTTTTTAGCTTCAGGGCTGGCTCTGTTAATACATTTAAATTCAATCAGTTAATCAACCACTCCAGCCGCCTATCGCCGCTTTCGCCGATCGGCGAAATGTGATTGCCAGCACAATTGATGATTTTTCCGGTAGCCCGTCACCGGGTTTGTGGCTTAAGGTATCAAATAAATAATCACTATCGAATATATATTCAGTGATTAAAAAGATGATAATGAAATGTCACAACATGGCCTGCACAGACGCAGGAGACGGTGGGAGATATTCCTCGTCTTCGCGGTTCCAGGACACCGAGTGACCGAGGAGAGCACGATGCAGGCGACAGCAAAAGAGTTCATCATTGCCCTGGATGAAGGCACCACCAACGCCAAAGCGGTGGTGCTGGATAGCCGGGGCAAAGTTATCGTCAAATTCTCGCAGCCGCTGGCGATCCAAACGCCGCGCGACGGCTGGGTGGAGCAATCGGGCGAAGCGCTGGTTACCGCCTCACTGACGGTGATCGCCAGCGCGGTGGCCCACGTTGGCGCGGAAAACGTCGCCGCGCTGGCTATCAGCAACCAGCGGGAAACCGCCATTGGCTGGTATCGCGACAGCGGCGAACCGATTAACGCGGCCATTACCTGGCAATGCACCCGCAGCGCCGCGTTCTGCGACACGCTGCGTCACGATCGTCAGGAACAGCACATTAAGCGTGCCACCGGCCTGCCAATCGCCCCGCTGTTCTCGGCCTCCAAAATGCGCTGGCTGCTGGATGCGACTGTCGATGGCCACCTGCGCGCCGAACGCGGTGAGATTTGCCTCGGCACCATCGACAGCTGGCTGCTGTGGAATCTGACTGCTGGAGAAGCCTTCTGCTGCGACTACTCCAATGCCTCCCGCACCCAGCTGCTGAACCTGCACCGCGGCGAGTGGGACGACGAGATGCTGGCGCTGTTCGGCATTCCGCGCGCGGCGTTGCCGGAAATTAAACCGTCGAGCGGCCTCTTCGGCCATACCAAAGGACTGGCCGCCATTCCGGACGGTATTCCGATCATGTCGATGATCGGCGACTCCCACGCCGCGCTGTTCGGCCACGCGCTCGGCGAGGCAGGCTGCGTCAAAGCCACCTACGGCACCGGCTCTTCGGTCATGGCCCCGGTCAAATCGGCGCAGTGCGATATCGACGCGCTGGCGACCACCGTCGCCTGGCACGATGGCGACCAGCTGGTGTGGGGCCTGGAAGGGAATATTCCCCACACCGGCGATGCTGTCGCCTGGATGGCGGACAGCACCGGACTGAGCGAACTCTCTGCCGCCGAGCTGGCCCATGAGCTGAATACCCTCCCCGCCTCCGTCGACTCAACCCTCGGGGTCTACTTCGTGCCGGCGCTGACCGGTCTTGGCGCGCCCTGGTGGGATGACAGCGCCCGCGGCGTGATTTGCGGCCTGAGTCGCGGGGTGAAACGCGCGCATCTGATCCGTGCGGCGCTGGAGTCCATCACCTATCAGATAGCCGACGTGGTGGTGGCGATGCGTCAGCATGAGGAGTTCACCCTGACGGCGTTGATGGTGGACGGCGGGCCGACCAACAATGACTGGCTGATGCAATACCAGGCCGATCTGCTCGGCTGCCCGGTGATGCGCAGCGATGTGCCGGAGCTGTCCGCCATCGGCGCGGCGTTGCTGGCGCGCAAAGCGCTCCATCCGGGGTCGACCGCCGATCTGCAGGCCTTCTTAACCGAACACAGCACCTTTCAGCCCGACATGGCCCGCCACCAGCGTTTACAAACGCGCTGGCAGGAGTGGCGCCATGCGGTCGACCGAACATTATGGAAACCGGACTCGCCAGCCTGACCGCCAGACTGCGCGACGACACGCATTCACTTATCACAGGAGAAACCCGGCCCATAACGATATCGCTATCCCCGAATACATTAGGGGAAATTTCAGACCGTAAAAGCCTGCCCGCTCAGGGGCTCATTTGTTCGAATATAAAAATACAGGAACAGAGTCATGAAATTACGTATAACCCTTTTAACCGCTGCGACCCTGACCGCCTTCTCCTTTGCCGCGCACGCCGCGGAGAAAGGCACCATTATGATCATGGTCAACTCGCTGGATAACCCGTATTACGCCTCGGAAGCCAAAGGCGCCAGCGAAAAAGCGCAAGCTCTCGGCTACAAAACCACCGTGCTGTCCCATGGCGAAGATGTCAAAAAGCAGAATGAGCTTATCGACACCGCGATTGGTAAAAAAGTGCAGGGCATTATTCTCGATAACGCTGACTCCACCGCCAGCGTCGCCGCCGTTGAAAAAGCCAAAAAAGCGGGCATTCCGGTGGTCTTAATTAACCGCGAAATTCCGGTTGATGATGTGGCACTGGAACAAATTACCCACAATAACTTCCAGGCCGGCTCTGAGGTCGCCAACGTCTTCGTCGAGAAAATGGCGGAGAAAGGCAAATACGCCGAGCTGACCTGCAACCTCGCCGATAATAACTGCGTCACCCGTTCTAAATCTTTCCATCAGGTCATTGACCAATATCCGGATATGGTCAGCGTGGCGAAACAGGATGCCAAAGGCACCCTGATCGACGGCAAACGCATCATGGACAGCATCCTGCAGGCGCACCCCGACGTGAAAGGCGTCATCTGTGGCAACGGGCCGGTAGCCCTTGGCGCGATTGCGGCGCTGAAAGCGGCCAACCGTAGCGATGTGATCGTCGTCGGCATCGACGGCAGCAACGATGAGCGCGACGCCGTGAAAGCCGGCACCCTGCAGGCAACCGTGATGCTGCAGGCGCAGGCCATCGCCGCTCAGGGCGTCACCGATCTGGATAACTACCTGCAAAAAGGCGAGAAGCCGGCGAAGCAGCGCGTGATGTTCCGCGGCATTCTGATTACTCAGGATAACGCCGATAAAGTCCAGGATTTCAACATTAAGTCCTGAGTTCGGGTGGTTGCGCCCCTGCGGGGGCGCAGAGGAGAGCATTATGTTTAAGAAAACCTGTCTGACGCTGGCCGTACTGGCGCTAGGGGGCTGTCGCATCGTCTCGCAGCAGGAGCTGGCAGACCTGAAATCCCCGCCCAACCCGCATATGGCGAATATGGATAAAACCTGGCAGCAGAGCATCGTACCGCAGGTGGTGACGAAAGCGCGTCCGGCGGCGGAACTGATGAGCGCGCTCAAGGCGGCAAAAGACATTGATAGCGCCTGTAAAACCCTCGGCTACCGTGCGCAGGATGAAAACCCCTGCATCTTCTACGTCAAGGTTTCAGGTACCGTCAGCAAACTCGATACCGCCTCGCGCAGCGGCAAAATGACCTTGACCGACGCCAGCGTCGGGAAGGTGACGGTGCAGATTGGCCCTACCCTGCGCGGCACCCAGCTGCGCGACGGCTACAGCGGCGCCAGCTATCAGGACTTTAATGACCAGGTGCTGTTCGGCGAGTACAGCAAGAATATCAACAGTCAGGCGGTCAAAATGATTCAGACAGCCAACGTCAAAACCGGCGACAGCGTGGAGGTGTACGGCGTCTTCTCGGCCTGGGATATTCCACAAACTCTCCCGGAAATTACCCCGGCGAAAATCATTCATGCAGGGGGACAATAATATGGCGCCGCACGATCTCGTCGCTCCCCAGCCCGTTGAGTCCGAAGTGATTATCGAAACCCGCGGCCTGTCGCGCGTCTATCCCGGCGTAACCGCCCTGGATAATGTCAATTACCGGGTCTATCGAAATAAGGTCAACGTGCTAATCGGAGAAAATGGTGCGGGTAAATCCACCATGATGAAAATGCTTGCCGGTGTGGAAACGCCCTCCTCCGGGCAAATTATCCTCGATGGTGAAGCAGTTTCATTACAGTCGACGCATCAGGCAGAAAAACTGGGCATCAGTATTATTTTTCAGGAACTGAATTTATTTCCCAATATGAATGTGATGGACAACATCTTCATGGCGAATGAATTCTTTCAGAAAGGACGCATTAACGAAAAATACCAGTACGCGCTGGCCAAATCGCTGCTGGAACGGCTGGAGCTGGATGTCGATCCTTACGCTCCGCTGGGTGAACTCGGTATCGGCCACCAGCAGTTAGTCGAGATTGCCCGCGCCCTGTCGAAAGACACCCGCGTGCTGATCATGGACGAGCCCACCTCGGCGCTGAGCCAGTCTGAGGTCAAAGTGCTGTTCAAGGTGATCGCGCAGCTTAAGCGGCGCGGCGTGACCATCATCTATATCTCGCATCGCCTCGAAGAGCTGATGGAGATTGGCGACAACATCACCATTTTCCGCGACGGTCGCTTTATCAGCGAGCGTCACGTCAGCGACGCCAGCGTACCGTGGATCATCGAGCAGATGGTCGGTGATAAGAAAAAACACTTTGATTATCAACCGGCGCCAAAAGGCGACGCAGTGCTTGACGTCAAAGGGCTGACCGCGCTGCATCCCAGCGGCGGTTACAAGCTCAATGACGTCACCTTCACCCTCAGCAAAGGCGAAGTGATCGGTATTTACGGCCTGCTGGGCGCCGGGCGCACCGAGCTGTTTAAAGGCCTGGTCGGCTTGATGCCCTGCCAGCGCGGCGAGGTGCATCTTAACGGCGAAAGCATCGGCAAATCTCGCTTTCAACAGCGCCTGAAAAAGGGGCTGGCGCTGGTGCCGGAGGACCGTCAGGGCGAAGGCGTGGTGCAGATGATGTCGATTCAGGCCAACATGACGCTCTCTGATTTCAGCCTGCAGGGGTTCCGCCGCGCCTGGCGCTGGTTGAACCCGCAAAAAGAAGAGTCCTGCGTGAAAGAGATGATCCAGCAGCTGGCGATCAAGGTCAGCGACGCCACATTGCCCATCACCTCGCTGAGCGGCGGCAATCAACAAAAAGTGGTGCTGGGTAAAGCGCTGATGACCCAGCCGCAGGTGGTGTTCCTCGACGAACCGACGCGCGGCATCGACGTCGGCGCGAAAACCGACGTCTATCACCTGATCGGCAAAATGGCTCAGCAGGGGCTGGCGGTGATGTTCTCATCTTCGGAACTGGATGAGGTGATGGCCCTGGCCGACCGCATCCTGGTGATGGCCGATGGCCGCATTACCGCCGATTTACCGCGCCATGCGGTGACCCGCGAACAGTTAATCGCGGCTTCAACACCTCAAGATTAATCAGGCTGGAATCCATCATGAACCAGAAATATATGATTTATATGTACCTGCTGAAGGCCCGCACCTTTATCGCCCTCCTGCTGGTGATCGCGTTCTTCAGCGTGATGGTACCCAACTTCCTGACCGCCTCTAACCTGCTGATCATGACCCAGCACGTGGCGATCACCGGCCTGCTGGCCATCGGCATGACGCTGGTCATTCTCACCGGCGGCATTGATTTGTCCGTCGGTGCGGTAGCGGGGATCTGCGGCATGGTGGCGGGCGCGCTGCTGACCAACGGCCTGCCGCTGTGGAACGGCGATATCCTCTTCTTTAATGTCCCGGAGGTGATCCTCTGCGTGGCGATCTTCGGCGTGCTGGTCGGCCTGGTCAACGGCGCGGTGATCACCCGCTTCGGCGTGGCGCCGTTTATCTGCACCTTAGGCATGATGTACGTCGCCCGCGGCTCCGCGCTGCTGTTTAACGACGGGAGCACCTACCCGAATCTCAATGGCATGGAAGCGCTGGGCAACACCGGTTTCGCCACCCTCGGATCCGGCACCCTGCTCGGCGTCTATCTGCCGATCTGGCTGATGATCGGCTTCCTCGTGCTGGGCTACTGGCTGACCACTAAAACGCCGCTTGGCCGCTACATCTACGCCATCGGCGGCAATGAGTCTGCCGCCCGCCTCGCCGGCGTGCCGATCGTGAAAGCGAAAATATTCGTCTATGCCTTCTCCGGCCTGTGCGCGGCGTTTGTCGGCCTGATCGTCGCATCACAGCTGCAAACCGCGCACCCGATGACCGGCAACATGTTTGAGATGGACGCCATCGGCGCCACCGTGCTCGGCGGTACCGCGCTGGCCGGCGGCCGCGGCCGGGTGACCGGGTCAATTATCGGCGCCTTCGTCATCGTCTTCCTTGCCGACGGCATGGTGATGATGGGCGTCAGCGACTTCTGGCAGATGGTGATTAAAGGCGTGGTGATTGTCACCGCTGTGGTCGTCGACCAGTTCCAGCAGAAGCTGCAGAGCAAGGTCATCCTGATGCGCCGCCACGAGGAAAAACTGGCCGCCATCCCCCCCAACGGCGCCACCTCCAGCTAACCGGCAACGATTCACATCTTCCGCCGGGCCTGGTGCCCGGCTCAGCGAAAGGGAAAAAATATGCAACGAGATTTCCAGAACAAAACGGTGGTGATCACCGGCGCCTGCCGCGGCATCGGCGCAGGCATTGCCGAGCGCTTTGCCCGCGACGGCGCGAATCTGGTGATGGTCTCCAACGCCGAGCGCGTTCACGAGACCGCCGAAACCCTGCGTCAGCGCTATCAGGCGGATATTTTATCGCTGCAGGTCGATGTCACCGATGAAGCCCAGGTTCAGGGGCTATATGAGCAGGCCGCCGCGCGCTTCGGCACCATCGACGTCTCCATTCAGAACGCCGGGGTGATCACCATCGATTACTACGACCGGATGCCAAAAGCCGATTTCGAAAAAGTGCTGGCGGTCAACACCACCGGCGTGTGGCTGTGCTGCCGCGAGGCGGCCAAATATATGGTGAAACAGAATCACGGCAGCCTGATCAACACCTCTTCCGGCCAGGGGCGACAGGGGTTTATCTACACGCCGCACTACGCCGCCAGCAAAATGGGCGTGATCGGCATTACCCAAAGCCTGGCGCACGAGCTGGCACCGTGGAATATCACCGTCAACGCCTTCTGCCCCGGCATCATTGAGAGCGAGATGTGGGATTACAACGACCGCGTGTGGGGCGAAATTCTCAGCACCGAGCAGAAGCGCTACGGCAAGGGCGAACTGATGGCGGAATGGGTCGAAGGGATCCCAATGAAACGCGCCGGTAAGCCGGAAGACGTGGCCGGGCTGGTGGCCTTCCTCGCCTCCGACGACGCGCGCTATCTCACCGGGCAGACCATCAATATCGATGGCGGTTTGATTATGTCGTAATCCCCGCGGGTTAGCGGGCCCCATCGCCCGAATAAGGCGTCCCGAATTGGCGCTACCACTCCGGGACGGCCCCCCGGTGGCGCTACGCTTACCGGGGCTACGTAACACCGCCGAAAGGTAGCCCGGATAAGGCGCGGCGCACCACCATCCGGGAAGCCAGGCTCCCGACGTTCGACACTATATTGAAGAGAATAAACATTATGATCGGTAAAGACTTTGCACAACACCTATTTAGCCTGCGGGATCGCGTCGCCTTCGTCACCGGCGCCGGCAGCGGCATCGGACAGACCATCGCCTGCAGCCTCGCCAGCGCGGGTGCACGGGTAGTCTGTTTTGATCTTCGCGACGACGGCGGGCTGGCGGAAACGGTCAGCCATATTGAATCCATCGGCGGTCAGGCTTGCTCTTATAACGGCGATGTCCGCCAGATTGCCGACCTGCGCGCCGCCGTCGCGCTGGCCAAAAGCCGCTATGGCCGCCTCGATATCGCCGTTAACGCCGCCGGGATCGCCAACGCCAATCCGGCCCTGGAGATGGAGAGCGAGCAATGGCAGCGGGTGATCGATATCAATCTCACTGGCGTATGGAACTCCTGCAAAGCGGAAGCGGAACTGATGCTGGAGTCCGGCGGCGGGTCGATTATCAATATCGCCTCGATGTCGGGGATTATTGTTAACCGCGGCCTCGACCAGGCGCATTACAACTGCTCCAAAGCCGGCGTGATCCATCTGTCGAAAAGCCTGGCGATGGAGTGGGTGGGCAAAGGGATCCGCGTCAATTCCATCAGTCCGGGATATACCGCCACGCCGATGAATACCCGTCCGGAGATGGTGCACCAGACCCGCGAGTTTGAAAGCCAGACGCCGATGCAGCGGATGGCGAAGGTGGAAGAGATGGCCGGCCCGGCGCTGTTCCTCGCCAGCGACGCCGCCTCGTTCTGCACCGGCGTAGACCTGGTGGTCGACGGCGGGTTTGTCTGCTGGTGATCCTCTCCTGCTTCAGGGCGCCACGCTGCGGCGCCCCTCTCCACCCCTGCCGTTAACCCAGCGGATACTGTTGAAACGCCGGCAGCGCCTCCCCTTTCTCCGCCAGCGCGCGAATATGCGGAAACGCCGCGGCCGACACCACCGCCGGGATCATCAACTGGATAAAGGACCAGACCACCGTGCTGGTGACCAGCACCTGATCCGGCTGCGCGGCGGCGGCGCGGTCTGCCAGCCGGGCGTCCCACTCCCGACAGGCGGCCAGCAGCTGGCCGGTCACCCGGGCTATCCACGGCTGATGCTGCTTCTCTTCCGGCCGCAGACGGTGCTCATAAACATGCTGGACCGCTTTTTCACAGGCGGCGAGGATCACCCCCAGCAGGTGCAGATCGCGGGCCAGCGCCTCGGGATGCACGGGAAGCAGCCGGCGCCCGGCCGGATTGGTCGTTTCGAAATAGTGGAGGATCAGCGTGGAGTCCATCAGCTGCGTCCCGTTATCGAGCACCACCGTCGGCGCCTTGACCACCGGATTAATGCGGGAAAATTCGTCAAAGCCGCTAAAGACCGATAGCGGCAGGCTCTCGAATTCCACGCCATAGAGCGCCAGAGAAACCGCCACGCGTCTTACATAAGGTGAATCCATCATACCAATGAGTTTCATCGTCACTCCTGCCTGCGATAAAGGGGTTGCGGCTTTACCTTACTGGAAAACCGATGCCGCGAATATCACGGGATACTTACCGCAATGGTTAGTCAAACTAACAGATTGGAGATTCGCGGTAGCCCTCCAGTTCCCCTTGTGCTATACCGACTGAGGCGGCATTTGGCTCCTTTTCAGCTTGTTTGCAGCGGCTTTAAAAGCCGCTAACCCGGTAGTAACGTTAACGTATCGACTCACTGACAGAGAAACCACCATGGCAGATTTTCCCCCTGTCGCCAGCCTGCGCAGCTTTGAAGCGGTGGCGCGCCTCGGCAGCGTAACGCAGGCCGCCCACGAGTTGAGCGTGACCCATTCGGCGGTCAGCCAGCACATCAAACAGCTGGAAGCCCTGGTCGGCGTCACGCTCTTTATCCGCCACGGCCGCGGAGTGCGCATCACGGAAGAAGGACGGCTCTATGCCCTGCAAATCCGCGAGGCGTTACAGCACATCGCCGACGCCACGCGCATGGTGCAGATCAAACCCCGCACCCTGGAAGTGACCCTGGCGACGCTCCCCTCCTTTGGCTGCCACTGGCTGCTGCCTCGGCTGGCGCGCTTTCAGACGCGGCATCCGCAGATCGCGGTGCGCCTGCTGACCAGCCTGGCGGTGGTTAACCTGCAACAGGAGGGTATCGATCTGGCCATTCGCATGGGGCAAGGCGATTGGGAGGGAATGGAAAGCCGGCATCTGTTTGCCGATGAACAGCTGGTGGTCGCCGCCCCCGGCTATCGCGGCGGTAACCTGCCGACCACCCCGCAGGCGATCGCCGCCAGCGATATCATTTTTTCCATGGAGTCCTGGAACGCCTGGTGCAGCCAGGCGGGGCTGGAAAAGCCGATCGTCCCCGCGGGCCTGCGCCTGAACGACTCCAATCTGGTGCTGGAGGCGGTCCGCCTGGGGGCCGGCGTGGCGCTGGAGCGGCGCTCCCTGGTGGCGGGGGCGATAGCCCGCGGCGAGCTGGTGCAGCTCACCGCCGTCACCGTCCCCTACCCCTGGCACTACTGGCTAACCGTCTCCCCGCAGGCGGAGAACCGGCCGGAAGTCGCCCGGTTCATCGCCTGGCTGGAGGAGGAGATCGCCCTCTGGCGCCAGCAGATCAGCGTTTAGCCTTCGGCCGACGGCGGCAGGCCCGTCCGGGCGGCGTGCTCCTGGGAGAGACGCCAGAAATCGTGCCCGGCGGGATACTGATAGAGGCGCAGGGAAAACTGTCCGGCCACCGCGGTAATGTACTCAAATATCGCCGACTGGGTGTTTTCGTAGTCTTTCCATAGCGTTGAGGTGGTGAAGCAGTAAATCTCCAGCGGGATGCCCGACGGCGAAGGTTTCAGCGTTCTCGCCACAATGTACATCTCCTTAATAATATCCGGCCGCTCGGCGAGATAGTGCATCAGATAGTGGCGAAACAGGGTCAGGTTGGTCAGCCCGTTATCGATAAACCAGCGGTCGGCCACGCCGCCGGGATCCCGGCCGTCAAGCAGCGTCGCCAGAGGCTCACTCACCCCGCGGATGGTCAGCATCGAGGAGAGCATCTCCTGGTCGAGAAAACGCACCGAGTGTTGATCGATGGCGATACTGCGCATGATCCGCCGCGCCCCGGAGGAGAACATCGCCTGCCAGTTGGTATAGGTCTCGGTGAGGAAATTCTTGGTCGGGATACGGGAGATGGTATTGTCCCAGTTACGGATGGTAATGGTGTGCAGCGCGATATCCGTCACCTCACCGCTGAGGTTCTTGTCAGGCATTTCAATCCAGTCCCCCAGCTGGAGCACGTCGTTGGACGACAGCTGAACGTTCGCCACCAGCGACAGCAGAGTATGCTGGAACACGATCATCAGTACCGCCGCCACGGCCCCCAGGCTGGAGATAATAATGATCGGCGATTTGTTCGACATCACGGCGAGGATCATAATCGCCGCCAGGATGTGGACTAAGATTTTGCCTATCTGGATATAGCCCTTAATGGAATGATTTTTACGTTTGGTCTTTCGCAGATAGGAGCTGTTGACAATATCCAGCATCTCGTTGAAAAACACCGACATAAAAATAAAAAACAAGATCCCGCAGATAGTATTAATCGCCGTCACCAGCGATGCCGGCATCGCCGGCATAAACTGCAGAACGTAATAGACGATAATAACCGGAATGAAATTGGACAGCTTTTCGGCGATGCGTCGATCCTTCTCCAGCGGCACATCCTGTTTGTGGCTACTAAAGAAGACCTTACGCACCACTTTAATCAGCAAGAACTTGCATAAAAGATGGGCAAATATGCCGGAGAGCAGCAGCAGAATAAGATTAAACCCCACCGCCAGCGCCGGATTACTCTCAATAAACGTCAGTAGATGATTCACATACGCCATGCTTTATCGCCTGAATAACTATGCCACTTCGCTAACTGCTTTATCCCAAGGGCATATATTTGGAAAATAAATCAATCCGCATCATGGCATATCGCTTAGCGTAACGTCCATGCGCGCACCGCTTCTAATCATTCACAGAAAATATGTCAGAGTTTGCATTAATCATTCTCTACGCTCACTATAAAGAGGCTTGTTATGAGGACGGAATAAGTCCAGGAGGAAACATGTTTAAAGCTCTTACCGCTATCGTCGCCTTAGCCGCCTCCGCCAGCGTTATGGCGCAAGGCGATGTCACGCTGAACAGTCTGGCTCACGATGCCGCCACCCGGACGTCGTTTAACCAGATGGTCAAAGGCCATCAGCTGCCCGCCTGGGTGACCACCGGCGGCACCGGTTCGCCCGCGCAGACGGTGAAACTGGGTAGCGAATCCTGGCAGGTGTTAAGCGCCTGCAAACCCCACGACTGCGGCCATGAACGTATCGCGGTGATCTGGTCGGAAAAAAGCAAACAGATGTCCGGCGTTTACTCGGTGGTCGATGAAAAAACCGACCAGGAGAGGCTGACCTGGCTTAACGTCAGCGATGCCCTGTCCATCGATGGCAAAACCGTGCTGTTTGCCGCCCTCAGCGGCAGCCTCGACAACCATCCGGACGCCTTTAACTACCAGTAACGACCTTCGCCCCCGTCAGCCTTTCCCCGACGGGGGCTTCCCTGATTAGCCATCCGGGAACATCACGCTGTTCCCCGGCGCTTCCCGATGCAGATGGATAAAGTTCAGGTGCCGCTCGTACTGGTCGAGAATATCGGTGATCACCTGCTCTTTGCTGTAGTCCATCAGGTCGTTACCCTGACTGCCCTCCAGCAGGAAGGTCTCCAGCCGGTAATAGGTGGATTTCCCGCTGCGCGCCCGATAGGTAAAGCCCGGCACCGAGTACTGCTGCGGCCAGATCTTGTAGATAAAATTCTGCTCGTCGCCCATGTGCACCAGCAGATCGAGGTGGCCAAGGTTCTCACCCTCTTCCGGCGGCAGGCTCTTCAGTTCCACCGCGGCGCCGCGCAGCCGCAGCTCCTGGGCCACCTCCTCCATCGCCGGGTAGCACACCGTCTCCATCATCAGTTTGGTATAGCGCGTGCCGGGGTAATTCATCAGCCGCGACAGGCGCTTCTTCCAGCTCAGACGATCCTGGAGGCCCATCGGGCGCGGGGCGGTGTCGCGGCTGGCGCTGACCCGGCGGTAATCTTCCACTTTCAGAGATTTATACAGTCCGGCCATCACGAAGAAAATCACAAAGCTGAACGGCAGCCCCATGATCACCGTGGTGTTCTGCAGCGCCGAGATGCCGTTGGTCATCAGCATCCCGAGGGTCAACAGACCGATGGCCACCGACCAGAAGATGCGCAGCCAGTTCGGGGCGTCGCTGTTGATGTCCTTCAGCTTCGAGGTGAAATTCCCCAGCACCAGCGCGCCGGAGTCGGCGGAGGTAACGTAAAACAGCAGACCGGTGATGGTCGCCACCGACGCGCTAAAGGTAAACGCCGGATACTGCGCCAGCAGGCTGTAGAAGCCGCGCTCCGGGTGGGCCATCGCCTCCTGGGCAAAGGCCGCGTCGCCGTGGATGATCTCATACAGCGCGCTGTTGCCGAACACCGACAGCCACAGCAGGGTAAAGGTGAAGGGAATAATCAGGGTGCCCATCACAAACTGGCGGATGGTGCGCCCGCGCGAAATGCGCGCCAGGAACAGGCCCACAAACGGCGACCAGGCCACCCACCACGCCCAGAAAAAGAGCGTCCAGTTGTTCATCCATTCTACCGGCCGGTCGAAGGCGAAGCTGTTCAGCGTCATGCCCATAAAGCGATTGACGTAGTCGCCGACGTTGAGCACTAACGCATTGAGCAGGAAGGAGGTATCGCCCATGAACAGCACGAACAGGATCAGCCCCAGCGCGAGGGCGACGTTCAGTTCGGAGAGCACGCGGATGCCCTTGTCCACCCCGGAGGTGACCGAGATGGTGGCGATGATCACCGACAGCGCAATCAGGGCCGCTTTCGCCGCCAGCGAGTCCGGAATATCGAACAGCACGCTCAGACCGTAGTTGAGCTGCACGACGCCGATACCGAGGGTGGTGGCGATGCCGAAGATGGTGCCGATCACCGCCGCAATATCGACGCTGTGGCCGATGGGCCCATTGATCCGTTTGCCAAAAATCGGGTACAGCGCCGAGCGGATGGTGAGCGGCAAATTATAACGATAGCTAAAGTATCCCAGCGCCATGCCCATCAGGGCATACATTGACCATCCGGTTAAGCCATAGTGAAACAGGGTCCAGACCATCGCCTGGCGCGCCGCCTCGATGGTCTGCCCCGCCCCTTCCGGCGGCTGCATATATTGCGTCACCGGCTCGGCGACTGAGAAGAACATCAGGTCGATGCCGATGCCGGCGGCGAACAGCATCGCCGCCCAGCTCAGCAGGCTGAACTCGGGCTTTGACTGCTCCGGCCCGAGCTTCACTGAGCCGAAGCGCGAGCAGGCAATGCAGACGACGAAGACGATATACAGCGTCGCCGCCAGCAGATAGTACCAGCCGAAGGTTTTCGACACCCAGTCCAGGGTGCGCCCAATCCACTCGGCAGAAAAATCGCGAAAAAAGATCGTCATCAGGGAAAACAACAAAATCAGTCCGGCCGAGGTATAAAAAACCACCGGATTGATTTTGTCCTTTTCTCTGCTTTGCGAAAGATCTGTCATCCAGTATCCCCACTGTTTTTGTAACTATTAAAATCCAAATCCGCAACAATTAAGACACATTTTATATTGAACGTCCAATCAAAAACCGCTTTAATAGTTAACCAACGCTGATGAATGGAGTGGCAAAAATGCCCAAACTGGGGATGCAGCCGATCCGGCGCAGGCAGCTGATCGACGCCACGCTGGACGCAATAAATGAAGTCGGAATGCACGACGCGACCATCGCGCAGATTGCCCGGCGGGCGGGCGTATCGACGGGGATCATCAGTCACTATTTCAAAGACAAAAATGGTCTGCTGGAGGCGACCATGCGCGACATCACCAGCCAGCTGCGCGACGCGGTGCTCAACCGTCTGCACGCTCTGCCGGACGGCAGCGCCAGCCAGCGCCTGCAGGCGATTGTCGGCGGCAACTTTGATGAGACGCAGATCAGCAGCGCGGCGATGAAGGCCTGGCTGGCCTTTTGGGCCAGCAGCATGCACCAGCCGATGCTTTATCGGTTACAGCAGGTCAGCAGCCGTCGCCTGCTGTCGAATCTGGTGTACGAATTCCGCCGCGAGCTGCCGCGCGAGCAGGCGCAGGAGGCCGGCTACGGGCTGGCGGCGCTGATAGACGGCCTGTGGCTGCGGGCGGCGCTCAGCGGCAAACCGCTGGATAAAACGCTGGCGCAGTCGCTGACCAGCCACTTTATTCGTCAGCATTTACCGAACCCATAACCGAGGAGGCGTTATGTCCCGAATGGCAGAACAGCAGCTTTATATTAATGGTGGTTATACATCGGCCACCAGCGGTCGCACCTTCGAGACCATCAACCCTGCCACTGGCGAGGTGCTGGCGACCGTTCAGGCTGCCGGACGCGAGGATGTCGACCGCGCCGTCGAGAGCGCGCAGCGTGGGCAAAAAATCTGGGCGGCGATGACCGCCATGGAACGCTCGCGCATCCTGCGTCGCGCCGTCGACCTTCTGCGCCAGCGCAACGACGAGCTGGCGCGACTGGAGACCCTGGATACCGGGAAACCCCTCAGCGAAACCGCCGCCGTTGATATCGTCACCGGCGCCGACGTGCTGGAATATTACGCCGGATTGATCCCGGCGCTGGAAGGCAGCCAGATCCCGCTGCGCGACAGTTCCTTCGTCTACACCCGTCGCGAACCGCTGGGGGTGGTAGCCGGGATCGGCGCGTGGAACTACCCGATCCAGATCGCCCTGTGGAAATCGGCGCCAGCGCTGGCCGCTGGCAATGCGATGATTTTCAAACCGAGCGAAGTCACCCCGCTGACCGCCCTCAAGCTGGCGGAAATTTACAGCGAAGCGGGCCTGCCGGACGGGGTGTTTAACGTCCTGCCAGGGATCGGCGCGGAAACCGGCCAGTATCTGACCGAGCATCCGGACATCGCCAAAATCTCCTTCACCGGCGGCGTCGCCAGCGGCAAAAAAGTGATGGCCAACTCGGCCGCTTCATCACTGAAAGAGGTCACCATGGAGCTGGGCGGCAAATCGCCGCTGATTATCGCCGATGATGCCGACCTCGACCTCGCCGCCGATATTGCCATGATGGCCAACTTCTACAGCTCCGGTCAGGTGTGCACCAACGGCACCCGGGTGTTTGTCCCGGCGAAACAGAAGGCGGAATTCGAGCACAAGATCCTCGAGCGGGTGGCCCGCATCCGCCCCGGCGATCTGTTTGCCGATGACACCAACTTCGGCCCGCTGGTCAGCTTCCCCCATCGCGACAACGTTCTGCGCTATATCGAGAGCGGCAAACGCGAAGGCGCGCGCCTGCTGTGCGGCGGCGAGGCGCTGAAAGGCGACGGTTTCGATAACGGCGCGTGGGTCGCCCCGACGGTGTTTACCGATTGCAGCGACGAGATGACCATCGTGCGCGAAGAGATCTTCGGCCCGGTGATGTCGATCCTCAGCTATGCCGACGAAGCGGAGGTCATTCGCCGCGCCAACGCCACCGAATACGGCCTCGCCGCCGGCGTGGTGACGCCCAACCTCAACCGCGCTCACCGAATTATCCACCAGCTGGAAGCCGGCATCTGCTGGATCAACAGCTGGGGGGAATCCCCGGCGGAAATGCCGGTTGGCGGCTACAAACACTCCGGCATTGGCCGCGAGAACGGCGTGATGACGCTGCAGAGTTACACCCAGGTGAAGTCCATCCAGGTTGAGATGGGTAAATTCCAGTCCATATTTTAACCGGGAGGTTTTTTTGCAATTTGACTACATCATTATTGGTGCCGGCTCCGCCGGCAACGTTCTGGCAACACGACTGACTGAAGATCCAAACACCACCGTCCTGCTGCTGGAAGCCGGCGGCCCTGACTACCGGTTCGATTTCCGCACCCAGATGCCCGCCGCGCTGGCTTATCCGCTGCAGGGCAAGCGCTACAACTGGGCCTACGAAACCGAACCGGAGCCGTACATGAACAATCGCCGCATGGAGTGCGGACGCGGCAAAGGGCTCGGCGGCTCCTCGCTGATCAACGGCATGTGCTACATTCGCGGTAACGCGATGGATCTGGACAACTGGGCCAAAGAGCCGGGTCTGGAACACTGGAGCTATCTCGACTGCCTGCCCTACTACCGGAAAGCGGAAACCCGCGATATCGGGCCTAACGACTACCACGGCGGCGATGGCCCGGTGAGCGTGACGACGCCGAAGCCGGGCAATAATCCGCTCTTCGAGGCGATGGTTGAAGCCGGGGTGCAGGCGGGCTATCCGCGTACCGACGATCTCAACGGCTACCAGCAGGAAGGCTTTGGCCCGATGGACCGCACCGTGACGCCGCAGGGCCGTCGCGCCAGCACCGCCCGCGGCTATCTCGACCAGGCGCGCGGTCGCCCGAACCTGACCATCCGCACCCATGCGCTGACCGATCACATTATTTTTGCCGGCAAGCGCGCGGTGGGCGTCGAGTGGCTGGAGGGAGAGAGCACGATCCCGTCAAAAGCGACGGCCAACAAAGAGGTGCTGCTGTGCGCCGGGGCGATTGCCTCGCCGCAGATCCTGCAGCGCTCCGGCGTGGGTAACCCGGAGCTGCTCAGGCAGTTCGATATCCCGGTGGTGCACGATCTCCCCGGCGTGGGTGAGAACCTGCAGGACCATCTGGAGATGTATCTGCAGTACGAGTGCAAAGAGCCGGTATCGCTCTACCCGGCGCTACAGTGGTGGAACCAGCCGAAGATCGGCGCCGAGTGGCTGTTCGGCGGCACCGGCATCGGCGCCAGCAACCAGTTCGAAGCGGGCGGTTTTATCCGCAGCCGCGCAGAATTCGCCTGGCCGAACATTCAGTACCACTTCCTGCCGGTGGCGATTAACTACAATGGCTCCAACGCGGTGAAAGAGCACGGCTTCCAGTGCCACGTCGGCTCGATGCGTTCGCCCAGCCGCGGCCACGTGCGCCTGAAGTCGCGCGACCCGCACGCCCATCCGGCGATCCTGTTTAACTATATGTCCCATGAGCAGGACTGGCAGGAGTTCCGCGACGCCATCCGCATTACCCGGGAGATCATGAACCAGCCGGCGCTGGATAAGTATCGCGGCCGCGAAATCAGTCCGGGAATAGAATGCCAGAGCGATGCCGAACTGGATGAGTTTGTGCGCAACCACGCCGAGACCGCGTTCCACCCGTGCGGGACCTGTAAGATGGGTTACGACGAGATGGCGGTGGTCGATGGCGAGGGCCGCGTCCACGGTCTGGAAGGATTGCGGGTGGTCGACGCCTCGATCATGCCGCAGATCATCACCGGCAACCTCAACGCCACCACCATTATGATCGGCGAGAAGATGGCCGACGCCATTCGCGGCCGCCAGCCGCTGCCGCGCAGCACCGCGACGTATTATGTCGCTGGCGACGCGCCGGTTCGCCGCTAACAGGTCAATGCCGGGCGGCGACTACGCCTTGCCCGGCCTACCCTGAGGCGATGTAACGTAGCCCCGGTAAGCGCAGCGCGACCGGGGTGCCGTTCCGGGTTTTGACCCCATAGGTTGATGTTAGCGAAACGCCTCCAGGCGCTTAATCTGCTGACCGTCGGCAGTAAAGTTCTCCGCCGCCAGCCACGCCCGCAGCGCCGCATCGCGCGCAGGCCACTCGCCGTCGATGATGGACAGCATATCGCTGTCGCGCGTCCGCCCTTTACGCACCAGCCTCTGCCGCAGACGTCCTTCCCAGCTAAAGCCCAGCCGCTCGGCGGCGCGGCGCGAGGCGACATTCATCGAATCGCATTTCCACTCCAGCCGACGATAGCCATGGTCAAAGCCGTTTTTGAGCAGCAGCCAGACCGCTTCGGTACCCAGCGGGGTGTTTTTCATCCGTCGCGACCAGGTGACATGGCCGATCTCAACCGTGCCCATTTCCCGCTCGATCGCCATATAGCTGACGATGCCCACCGCCTGCTCGCTACGCAGGTCAACCACCGCATACGGCACCAGGGCATCATCATTCACCTTGCCCGCGATCCAGTGGGCGGTCGCCGCCACGCTCTCCGGCCGCGTAGACGCCAGCCACGTCCAGTCGCTGTTGTCGCCGAGCGCATAGGCGGCAAACAGATCCGCCGCATGACGGTCAACGTCCAGCGGCTCCAGGCGGCAAAAACGGCCATTTAACGCCGTCCGCCGCAGGACTTGCGCCCCCTGCCAGCCAGGGACCAGGTCGTTCACCTGCTGGCCATACTCATTAATTTCCGGCACACCCACCTCCTCGCAATAGACAATGCGTTATAGCAAGAACCCCGCAGCGGAGAAAGGCGCTTCTGCGCGACCGGCAATAACCTGTCGTTCTTGAATATGCGTTTTTAGCATAAGGATATCCTTATTTTGACTTTACGCCTTATGGCAAGCGGCCTAACGTAGCGAGGCATAAAACAATAAAATAACCATTCTTCAGGGATTGCACATGACCAAAAAACTGTTGCCTTTACTGCTACTATCGGCGTTCTCCGCCGCCGCGCATGCCGCCACGCCGCCCAACACGCTGGTGGTCGCCCAGGGTCTCGACGATATCGTCAGCCTCGACCCGGCGGAAGCTAACGAACTCTCCAGCATTCAGACGGTCCCCAGCCTCTATCAGCGTCTGGTGCAGCCGGACCGCAACAACCCTGAAAAAATCGTACCGATCCTCGCCGAAAGCTGGCAGGCCGATCCGGCGGCGAAAACCCTGACCATTAAACTGAAGCCGGATGCCAAATTCGCCTCCGGTAATCCGCTGCGCCCGGAAGATGTGATTTTCTCTTACACCCGCGCGGTGACGCTGAATAAATCGCCGGCGTTTATTCTCAACGTGCTCGGCTGGCAGCCGGACAACATCGCCAGCCAGCTGAAAAAGGTTGATGACCATACCCTGACGCTGCACTGGACCGCCGACGTCAGCCCGGCGGTGGCGCTGAATATTCTCTCCACCCCCATCGCCTCTATCGTGGATGAAAAACAGGTGGCGCCGAACGCGAAAAATAACGACTTCGGCAACGACTGGCTGAAGATGCACTCGGCGGGCAGCGGGGCCTATAAAATGCGCGTCTACCAGCCGCATCAGGCCATCGTGCTGGAGGCCAACGCCAGCTCCCCAACCGGCGCGCCGAAGATCAAGAGCATCATTATTAAAAACGTCCCCGACCCGGCTTCCCGCCGCCTGCTGATCCAGCAGGGCGATGCCGACGTGGCGCGCGATCTCGGCGCTGACCAGATTGCCGCTCTGCAGGATAAACCCGGCGTGAAGGTGCTGAGCATCCCGTCCGCCGAGCAGAACTACCTGGTGTTTAATACCGCCAACAGCGCCAACCCGCTGCTCAATAACCCGGCCTTCTGGGAGGCGGCGCGCTGGCTGGTTGATTATGAGGGCATCACCAAAAATCTGCTGAAAGGCCAGTACTTTATTCACCAAAGCTTCCTGCCGGCCGGCCTGCCGGGGGCGCTGGAGACTAATCCGTTCACCTTTGACCCGCAAAAAGCTAAGGCTATCCTTGATAAAGCGGGCATTAAGGATGCCCACTTCACCCTCGATGTGGAGAACAAACCGCCCTTTATCACCATCGCCCAATCGCTGCAGGCCAGCTTTGCCCAGGGCGGGGTGAAGGTGGATCTGCTACCCGCCGCCGGCAGCCAGGTCTATGCCCGGGTGCGCGCGAAGCAGCACCAGGCGGCGATCCGCCTGTGGATCCCAGACTACTTTGATGCCCACTCCAATGCCAGCGCCTTTGCCTGGAACGATGGTAAATCCAGCACCGTGGCCGGGCTCAACGGCTGGCAGATCCCTGAGCTGAATAAAGCCACCCTCGCCGCGGTGGCGGAGCCGGACCCGGCGAAACGCCTCGACCTGTACAAAACGATGCAGGAAACCCTGCTCCAGCATTCGCCGTACGTCTTTATTGACCAGGGGAAAACCCAGATCGTGGTGCGTGACAACGTGAAGGGCTATCAGCAGGGACTGAACGCCGACATGGTCTGGTACGATAACGTGACCAAGTAAGCGGGTTTTGTCACCGGGTACGGCGGCCTTGTCTGCCCGGATGACCGACTCCTCACCCGGGCCCGGTCGGCATCGCGCCGCCGGGTACAATGCTGATATACCAGGAATTTCCATTCTCCATGCCATCGTTTTCCACTCACCTTACCCGCCTGCTGCAGGGGCTGTTTACGCTGCTGCTCACGCTGTTCGGGCTGTTGCTGGTCACCTTCTCGCTCTCCGCGCTGTCGCCCGTCGACCGCGTACTGCAGATCGTCGGCGACCATGCCAGCCAGTCGACCTATGACCAGGTTCGCCATCAGCTGGGTCTCGACCAGCCGCTGCCGGTGCAGTTCTGGCACTACCTG
Source organism: Klebsiella sp. P1927 (assembly GCF_018204675.1). Classification (NCBI taxonomy): domain Bacteria; kingdom Pseudomonadati; phylum Pseudomonadota; class Gammaproteobacteria; order Enterobacterales; family Enterobacteriaceae; genus Klebsiella; species Klebsiella sp. P1927. The sequence goes on from NZ_CP073377.1 coordinate 3,705,695, forward strand.
GTCAACCTGGCCCATGGCGATCTTGGCATCGCCAGCGCTACCGGCCAGCCGGTGCTCCACGACCTGCTGGCGGTCTTTCCGGCGACCCTTGAGCTGGCGACCCTGGCGCTGATCGTCGGCGCGGTACTGGGCATCGTCGCCGGGGTGCTGTGCGCCCGTTACGCCGGTTCGCCGTGGGATCTGGCGGTTCGCACCTTTACCCTGTTGGGCAACTCGGTGCCCATTTTCTGGCTCGGCCTGCTGATGCTGGCCCTGTTTTACGCCCGGCTGCAGTGGGCGCTGGGCCCGGGTCGCCTCGACGATATTTATCAGTACACCGTCGAGCCACGCAGCGGTTTTGCGCTGATCGACACCTGGCTCTCCGGCGATACCGCGGCGTTTAAAAATGCGATCGGCCATCTGGCGCTGCCGGTGCTGGTGCTGGCCTATTACTCGCTGGCGAGCATCACCCGCCTGACCCGCTCCGCCTGCCTGAGCGAGATGAACAAAGAGTACATTCTGCTGGCGCGGGCCAAAGGGGCCGGAGAGATGACGATTCTGCTGCGCCACGTCCTGCCCAATATCCGCGGCACTCTGCTGACGGTGACCGCTCTCGCCTGGACCTCCATGCTCGAAGGGGCGGTGCTCACCGAAACCGTCTTCTCGTGGCCGGGGATCGGCCGCTATCTCACCACGGCGCTGTTCGCCGGGGATACCACGGCGATCATGGGCGGCACGCTGCTGATCGGCGTGAGTTTTGTGCTGATCAATAACCTGACCGATCTGCTGGTACGGTTAACCGATCCGAGGGTGCGCTGATGCCGACTTATCTGTTTTTACGCCGTCTGCGCCGCTCACCCGCCGCCTTCAGCGGCCTGACCCTGGTGATCCTGCTGGTACTGACCGCGCTGTTTGCCCCGTGGCTGGCGCCGCACGATCCCAACTGGCAGGATGCCGCCGCTCGTCTGCAGGGGCCCGGGGCGGGACACTGGCTCGGCACAGACAGCTACGGCCGCGACCTGCTGTCGCGCTTGCTCTACGGCGCCCGCCCGGCGCTGGGTCTGGTGGCGCTGGTGACCGCCATTACCCTGCCCGTCGGGCTGCTGGTAGGTATCCTCTCCGGTTACTATGGCGGGTGGCTGGAGCGGATACTGATGCGCTTTACCGACGTGGTGATGTCGATGCCGCGCCTGATCCTCGCCTTCGCGTTCGTGGCGATGCTCGGCCCGGGGCTGGTCAATGGCGCGCTGGCGTTAGCCCTGACCACCTGGCCGGCCTACGCCCGTCAGGCGCGCAGCGAAATTCAGCGCCTGCGCCATAGCGACTACCTCGCCGCGGCGGAGATGCTGGGCATCCGCGGCGGGCGGCTGCTGATCGGCCATATTCTGCCGCTGTGTCTGCCGTCGGCGATTGTTCGGCTGGCGCTCGATCTGGCGGGTATTATCCTTGCCGCCGCCGGGCTCGGTTTTCTCGGCCTGGGCGCCCGCCCGCCGATGGCGGAGTGGGGAGCGATGATTGCCGACGGGATGCAGGTGATTTTCGACCAATGGTGGATCGCCGCCATCCCCGGCGCGGCGATCCTGCTCGCCAGCCTGGCGTTTAACCTGCTGGGCGATGGCCTGCGCGATATTCTGGAGCCGCAACATGACTGACATCCGACTGACCGTCCAGGGACTCGCCGTCGACTATCCCACCGCCCGGGTGGTGGACAACGTCAGCTTCACCCTCGGCAACGAGCGGCTGGCGCTGGTGGGCGAATCTGGCTCCGGCAAATCGATGACCGCCCGGGCGCTGATGGGCCTGGTGCGCAAGCCCGGGGTGGTGAGCGCCGAACGGCTGGAGGTGCTGGGGCGCGATGTGCTGACCCTCAGCGCTCGCGGCTGGCGCGAACTGCGCGGCAACGATATCGCCATGGTGCTGCAGGATCCGCGCTATGCGCTGAATCCGGTGCAGTCCATTCAGACGCAGCTGGAAGAGGCGTTAACCCTGCATCAGCGTCTGAGCCGCCGCGCGCGCGCCGAGGCGGTCAAAGACGCCATCGCCGCCGTCGGTCTGGATCTGCCGGTCCTCAGCCGCTATCCCGGCGAACTCTCCGGCGGGATGGGACAGCGGGTGATGATCGCCCTCGCGCTGCTCAATAACCCGAAGGTGCTGATAGCCGACGAGCCAACTTCGGCCCTCGACGCCCGCCTGCGCAACCAGATCCTCGAGCTGCTGGTGGAGCAGTGCGCGCAGCGGCAGATGGCCATGTTACTGATCAGCCACGATCTACCGCTGGTAGCCGCGCATTGCGATCGCGTGCTGGTGATGTACCAGGGAAGACAGGTCGACGAGATGCCGGCGCGGGCGCTGCCGAGCGCGACGCACCCTTACACCCGCACCCTGTGGACCTGCCGGCCAAGTGCGCATACCTACGGCCAGATGCTGCCGACCCTCGACAGAACCCAGGACTTTACGGAGACAGCCCATGGCGATCGTTAATCTTCAGGATTTACAGGTTACATTCGGCGCGAAGACGGCGGTCTCCGCCGCCAGTTTCCGTGTCGACGCCGGGGAAACCTTCAGCCTGATCGGCGCCTCGGGCTGCGGCAAATCGACGATTTTGCGCGTGCTGGCCGGATTGCAGCGCGAATGGCGCGGCAGCGTGGATCTGCTCGGCCAGGCCATTATGCCGGGCGCCCGCTTTCAGGGCGATCTGCGGCGCAACGTGCAGATGGTGTTTCAGGATCCGTACGCCTCGCTGCATCCCAACCATACCCTGTGGCGCACCCTGGCGGAGCCGCTGCAGATCCACGGCATCCGCGACGTTGCCCCGCGAGTAACCACCGCCCTTGAGCAGGTGGGGCTGGCCGCCGACGCCGTCCGCCGCTATCCACACCAGCTCTCCGGCGGGCAACGGCAGCGCGTGGCCATTGCCCGCGCCCTGCTGCTGCGCCCGCAGATCCTGCTGCTGGATGAGCCGACCTCGGCGCTGGATATGTCGGTGCAGGCGGAAATTCTCAATTTGCTTAATCACCTGAAACAGGAGCACGGCATGACCTATCTGCTGGTCAGCCACGATGCCGACGTCATCGCCCATATGTCCGATCGGGCGGCGTTTATGGCGGAGGGCGTGATCCAGCGCTTTTTCGATCGCGAAGCGTTGGTCAACGGAGAGCACCGGATGAGGTGAGGCCAGCGGATGCGCGGTTGTTTTGTCGGGTGGCGCTTCGCTTATCCGACCTACAGGATCCACTCACAGGCTCACACCCCGTAGGCCCGTGCAAGCGCAGCGCCGCCGGGCAAGATATCAGGCACGGTATCCTTGATTTCGCCGGGTGGCGGCTGCGCCTTACCCGGCCTACAGCCCCAAATCACCACTGGCGCTGGGGCTGCTGAAACTGCCGGGGCTGGCGGCCTCAACATCGCTGAGACGTTCCCGGAAGGCCGGGGCAGCCCGCATGGATGCGGGCTGAGGGCCGTGTTTTGCACGGACGCTGCCTCGGCCCGACCCGAAGCCTGCAGGGATAAGTCGAAGGCACCGCGCAGCGGCGATGTTGCTGGCCGGAGCCCGGGGGTACAGGGGGCGGCGGCGACTGGCCGCCCCCTGTGCGCTCCCTGCGCCAGGAGTGACATAACGCAGGCGATTAACCGGGAGCGCAAACTACGCTGAAGCCACCGATAACATAAACAACCACACTGCAGTGCTTCCCCTCACCCTGGCCCTCTCCCGGAGGGAGAGGGAACCGTCCGGCTGGCGTTTAAGCCCGTGCAAGCGCAGCGCCGCCGGGCAAGATATCAGGCACGGTATCCTTGATTTCGCCGGGTGGCGGCTGCGCCTTACCCGGCCTACAGGATCCACTCACAGGCTCACACCCCGTAGGCCCGGCAAGCGCGCCGCCGGGCAACAGTATCCGGCCCCCTCCCCTACTTCGCCAGACTGGCAAAGCGAGCGAAGACCGCATCAAAAATCGCCAGCCCTTGCGCCACCTGCTCAGCAGTAATGGTGCACGGCGGCACCACGTGAATGCGGTTCTCCACCACAAAGGCCAGCAGCCCGGCTTCGGTCAGGGCCCCTTTGATCGCGGCCATGTCGGCGGCGGTCAGCGGCGTTTTTTGTTCACGGCTGCTCACCAGCTCCAGCGCCTGGAACAGGCCGCGACCGCGCACCTCGCCGATAATGGCGTGCTTCTCCGCCAGCGCCTCGAGACCGGGGCGCAGCACCTCGTTGCCGATAGAGGCCGCGTTCTCAACCACCTTCTCCTCTTTCATCGCGTCGATGGTGGCGACAATCGCCGCCATCGCCAGCGGATGGCCGGAGTAGGTCAGCCCCCCGGCAAAGAAGTGGTCGTCAAAGTAGCGGGCAATCGGCTCGCTAATCAGCACCCCGCCCGCCGGCACGTAGCCGGCGTTAACCCCCTTGGCAAAGGTCACCAGATCCGGCACCACGCCATCCTGCTCGAAGGCGAACCAGCTGCCGGTGCGGCCAAAGCCGGCCATCACCTCATCGAGGATCAGCACGATGCCAAACTCGTCGGCCAGGGCGCGCACGCTCTGCATATAGCCTGCCGGCGGCACGAGGATCCCGGCGGTGCCGGGGATGGACTCCAGCAGGATCGCCGCGATGGCCGTCGGCCCCTCGCATTCAATGATCCGCCGCAGATGCGCCAGCGCGCGCTGGCACTCCTCTTCCTCAGTCGCGGCGTTGAACTCGCTGCGGTAAAGGTAGGGGTTGAAGAAGTGAACGTGGCCGCGGGAGAACTCATTCGGCACCCGGCGCCAGTCGCCGGTAGCGGCGATCGCGCTGCCGGTGTTGCCATGATAGGAACGATAGGCCGACAGCACCTTGTCGCGCCCGGTATAGAGCCGCGCCATGCGAATCGCGTTCTCATTGGCATCCGCCCCGGCGTTAGTGAAGAACACCTTACTGAAGCCCGCCGGCGCCAGGTCGACGATGCGCTTCGCCGCTTCTCCGCGGGCAAGGTTGGCGGTGGCGGGCGCGATGGTGACCAGGGTCTCCAGCTGCGCCTTCATGGCCGCCAGTACCCGGGGGTGCTGATAGCCAATGTTGACGTTCACCAGCTGGCTGCTGAAATCGAGCCAGGTGTTCCCCTCATAATCCCATAGCTCGCAGCCTTGCGCCCCGGCGATGACCAGCGGGTTGAGATTGCCCTGCATCGACCATGAATGAAACACATAGGCGCGATCTAATTGCCGAACTTCGTCATTGCTTACCGCGACCTCGTTGTGAATTGCCAGCTTCATACCCTGCCCTCTCTCATGTCGTAGTGGTTGGCTTCATCATTGGCCTTGGCCGCGCAAATCGGATAGAGCCAGTGCGCGCATAACGATGTGACACGGTGTCACATCCCCGCCCGTCGTCTGGCCCTGTGCCTTGTCGTCCGGCGTTTTTATAGTGAAGGGACAACCGCACAGGAGAATGAGATGGCAACGAGCAACGTAGTGTTTATCACCGGGGCGACCTCGGGTTTTGGCGAAGCGGCAGCGCAGGTGTTTGCCGACGCGGGCTGGTCGCTGGTGCTGAGCGGGCGCCGCTATCCGCGACTGAAGGCCTTGCAGGACAGACTCGCCGCCAGGGTGCCGGTGCATATTATTGAGCTTGACGTTCGTGACAGCGAGGCGGTGGCTGCCGCCGTGGCGTCGCTGCCCGCCGATTTCGCCGATATCACCACCCTGATCAACAACGCCGGGCTGGCGCTGTCGCCGCTGCCGGCGCAGGAGGTGGCGCTGGAGGACTGGAAAACGATGATCGACACCAACGTCACCGGTCTGGTGACAGTCACTCACGCCCTGCTGCCGACGCTGATCCGCCATGGCGCCGGGGCGAGTATTATCAATATCGGCTCGATCGCCGGGCAGTGGCCCTATCCCGGCAGCCATGTGTATGGCGCCAGCAAGGCGTTTGTGAAGCAGTTCAGCTATAACCTGCGCTGCGATCTGCTTGGCACCGGCGTGCGGGTCACCGATCTGGCGCCGGGGATTGCCGAGACCGAATTTACCCTGGTGCGAACCAAAGGCGACCAGGCGGCATCGGATAAGCTCTATCGCGGCACCACGCCGCTGAGCGCGAGCGATATCGCCGAGCAGATGTTTTATATCGCCACGCTGCCGGCGCATATGAACATTAACCGGGTGGAGGTGATGCCGGTGCGTCAGGCGTGGCAGCCGTTCGCTATCGACCGGGATTAAGCGAAACCCGACGCATCCCCTGTCGGCGATACCGGCAGGGGATGCAGGCCGGACTAACGGCTGCTTTGCAGAAACTGCCTGACGCGTTCGGAGTCAGGCTGAGTGAAGAACTTCTCCGGCGGCGCCTTCTCAATCAGCAGTCCCTTCTCCAGAAACACCACCTCATTGGACACCTGGCGGGCAAAATCCATCTCGTGGGTCACCACCACCATGGTGTAGCCCTCGGCGGCAAGGGCTTTCATTACCCCCAACACCTCATTAACCAGCTCCGGATCCAGCGCCGAGGTCGGTTCATCGAAGAGGATAACTTCCGGCGACATCGCCAGCGAACGGGCGATCGCCACCCGCTGCTTCTGCCCGCCGGAGAGAGTGATCGGGTAGACATCGGCTTTGTGCGCCATGCCGACTTTCTCCAGCTGCTGCATGGCCATGGCCTTCGCCTCGTCTCGTTTCATGCCCTTAACGCGCAGCAGCGCCTCGCTGACGTTCTGCTGCACGGTCAGGTGCGGCCACAGGTTAAAACTCTGAAAGACCATCCCCACCCGCTCGCGGATTTTGGCCAGCTGGCGGTGCGACATCGCCCGGCCGCGCTGTTCATCAATCCCCAGCCGCTGACCGCCGATATGAATTTCACCGCGGTCCGGCTGTTCCAGCCAGTTCATACAGCGCAGCAGGGTGGATTTTCCCGACCCGGACGAGCCGAGAATACTCACCACGGTCCCCTTCTCCACCGTCAGGTTAATATCCCGCAGGACTTCCACATTATCGAACTGTTTGGAGACGTTTTTGACGCTTACGGCAATAGACTCAGGCATGGCTCATTCCTCTTTTGGCTCCCCAGGCGGTCAGGCGCTTAATCAGCAGCTCCAGCAGAATGCTGATCGCCCAGTAAAGCCCAATGGCGACGATAAAGGCGTTAAACGGAATAAAATAGGTCGCCTGGACGCTGTTGGCGGCGGCGGTGATCTCCTGAACGGTAATAATGCTCAGGAAAGCGGTGTCCTTCAGGCAAATAATCAGCTGATTGCCGATCAGCGGTAAGGCGGAAGAGACGATATTGGGTAAAATAATCCGCCGAAAAATGGCATAGCGAGAAAAGCCCTGAGCAATCGCCGCTTCAATATATCCGCCGGAAAATACCCGCCGCTGGCTGCGCAATATTTCAAAGAAATAGGCGCCATGATAAATAATCAGGGCCAGTAAACCGGCGGTCCACGGCTCCATGCTAATACCGAGCTGCGGCAGTCCGTAATACAGAAGATAAGCGAGGATCAAAAAAGGGATCGCGCGCATCAGGCTGACGAAACCAATAATAATCCGGTTAATCACTTTCTTTTGATATTCGCTAAAATAACACAGCGCAATACCGATAATCAGCGCCGCCAGGGCGGCGGTAATAAACAGTTCGAGGGTCGCGAATAACCCGGCAATAAAGCTATCGCGAACCGACCAGATAACGCCCCACTGATTCATAATGCCTCCCGTTCCTAGCGCGCCAGACGCCTGGCTTTACGTTCCGCGATACCCTGCAGCTTCAACAAACAGCCGATGATCGCCACATACAGCAGGCCGGCGGCGAGGATCGGCGACAGCGGCTCGTAGGTGACCGAGGAGATACGGTTGGTGACCCGGGTGAGATCCACCACGCCAATCACGGCGATCGCGGGGCTACCTTTGATCAAAAAGGACATCTCATTGACCAGCGCCGGCAGGCTCTCGATCCACATCTGCGGCAGCATGATGTAGCGGAAGTAGGTCCAGCGGCGCATCCCTACCGACTCCGCCGCCTCCCGCTGTTCGCGCGGAAAGGTGCGGAAGGCATTGCGCCAGATCTCAGCGTTAAACGCCGACGTGTTAAGCGTCAGCGCCACGATGGCGGCCACGTTCTTGTCGAGGTTAATGCCCATCGTGGGCAAGGAAAGGAACAGAAATAGCACCAGCGTCACCAGCGGCGTCGCACGGGCCAGACTGATATAGACCACCAGCAGCTGGTCGATCACCGGCAGGCGCAGCATCCGTACCAGGGCGATCAGCAGGCCAGCCACCACCCCGAAGGCGATAGCGATGGCCGAAATCCAGAGGGTCGTCCATGCGCCTTCGATTAATAACTGCCAGGAAATTGCATCCATGAGGCCCTCCTTCTCAACAACAGGCGGCGGTCGCCCGCCGCGGAATATTACAGTCCGGCGAGTTTGTGAAACTGTTCCGGGCTGGTGATCGCCTCGGTCGGCAGGTTGTCATAGGTTTCGCCGAACCATTTTTTCTGCAGCTCGGCGAGCTTGCCGGTCTCCTTCATGTGGTTCATAAACTTGGTCATATAGGCCAGCAGCTGCGGCGAGTTTTTCGGGATCGGCCACGCCATATACCCCGGTCCGGAGACGGCCAGCCCTTTGGCGAAGACCTTCGGTTTGGCTTTCGCCAGGTCGTTTACCGAGATCACCACGTTAATCACGTAATCCAGTCGCTTGTTCGCCAGGTCGGCGTAGGCTTCCGGATAGGAGGGATACTCCACCACCGGTCCCAGCTTGCCGCCGGTCTTCTCCAGCATCGCCTTCAGCTCCGGCAAACGCGCCAGCAGCGCGCTCCCGGCCTGTAACCCCACTTTTTTGCCGCTGAGATCGGCAATGGTATTTAGCGAGGTATCGCCAGCGCGTTTGACGAAATAGTGCTGTGCGGAGGCCCACGGTGGGGTGAAATCAAAGACCTTCAGCCGCTCATCGGTAATAACCGCCCCGGTTAAGGCCATATCGTATTGCCCGGTGGAGACAGCCGCTAATAATCCGGTCCACGGTAATATGCTCTGGTCGACATGGAATTTGGCGTACTTACGTAATTCCTCAAGCATATCTTTGTTAAAGCCATCAGCCTGGCCATTATTCATAAAGTTAAACGGCGCATAATCATCTTCCGTCGCCACTTTCAGGGTGCCGGACTTTTCTATTTCCGGAAGATCGGCCGCGACGGCGTGATAAGAAAAAGCGACCGTTAATACAGCGCTCAGACACATTGATGCCAATGATTTTTTCATTATTTCACCCCTGATGGATTGGCCAGACGGGTTCATTCCAGAACGCGAAAAGGTTTCTGCAAAATAGTGGCCGGGGACGTTCCGGTCCACGGCGGCTGAATACGTTTTTAATGTGGGAGCGTTTTTCAATTCCGTATAGAGCCAGATGGGCCGCATCGCTGTGTCAGATGGCGGCAGGGTGGTATGGAATTTGCTGAGTGTAACGGGTGGTCGCAATGCGTTATTGCCAGAGGAGCCCCGTATGATCCGTCACCTGTTACACGTTGATTTTCAGCCTGGCCGCGGTTTGCAGGAACAGGTGCGAGAGACGCTGGTGAATGCCATTCTCAGCGGGATCTTCGCCGCCGACACCCCGCTGCCCTCCTGTCGCCAGCTGGCCAGCCAGCTTCGCGTCTCGCGTAACACCAGCGCGCTGGTGTTCGAAAGTCTGGTCAACGAGGGCTACCTGATTAGCCGCCCACGCAGCGGTTACTACCTGCATCCCGACTATCATGAAGCTTCGCCTGCCGCCGTCGAGAGTGCACCGCAGCGCGAAGCGGCTGCACCACGCTGGGGCGACCGGCTGCAGATGACCCCCAGCCAGCAGGAGTCGATCCTCAAACCGGCGGGCTGGATGCACTACCGCTACCCGTTTATCTACGGCCAGCCCGATACCCGGCAATTCCCGCTGGCCACCTGGCGCTCGGCGGCGAACTGGCTGCACGGCGGGGTGCGCGACCCGGCGTGGGTCATCGACCATATTGACCAGGATGTGCCGATGCTGATCGAGCAGATCCGCACCCGGGTGCTGCCCAAGCGGGGCATTGTCGCCGCGCCGGATGAAATTCTCATCACCCTTGGCTCGCAAAATGCCCTCTACCTGCTGACCCGACTGCTGCTCTCTTCCACCACCCGCATTGGCGTCGAAAACCCCTGCTTCCGCGAAGCCATCAACACCTTTCTGCTCGCCGACGCCGAGGTGGTGCCGCACCCGGTGGATGAAGAGGGGATCGTGCTTAATGAGCGTCCCTGCGATTACTACTATGTCACTCCAGGTCATCAGGTGCCCACCGGGGTGACCATGAGCAGTGCGCGGCGTCGCCAGTTGCTGGAGCATGCCGCCCGCCATGACGCGGTCATTATTGAAGATGATTATGACTCGGAGAGTAACTTTACCCTCAACCCGCTGCCGGCGCTGAAGGCCAGCGATCGCAGCGGCCGGGTGGTGTATGTCAGCAGCCTGTCAAAAGCGCTGTCACCGGGGCTGCGGTTGGGGTTTATGGTCGCCGACCCGGACCTGATCGACGAGGCGCGCGCCCTGCGCCGGCTGGTCTATCGCCATCCGCCGACCAACATTCAGTACCAGATGGCCCACTTCCTTGCACAGGGCCATTATGAGACCCATCTGCGGCGCTACCACTATGACTCCGCCCAGCGCTGGGAGCGTCTGCACGCCGCCCTGCAGCGCTATCTGCCGTCGTGTCGCGCGCTGGCGGGGAGCGAACATGCTAACGCCTTCTGGCTGCAGACCCCGGCGCAGATCAACACCCAGCAGCTCACCTGGCGCGCCGCCCACGCCGGCGTGCTGATTGAGCCCGGGGCGCGCCATTTTCTTAACGCCGCGCCGCCGGATAACTATTTTCGCATGGGATTCCACGCCATTAACCCTGACGCCATCGCCCAGGGGGTGGAGGTCCTGCGCGGCCAGCTGGAGCAGATGGGTTAGCGGTATTGTTCATACTCAACGGCGTCGCGCACGCTGAGCAGCGCCGGGCGCAGGCTGTCGAAAGGCACCGATCCGAGCGCAATGCGCAGCGCCTGCGGGATCGTGGCGGAGACGCAGAACGGCTCGGCGGTCGATACCGAAATGCGGCGTTCCATCAGCGCATTCGCCAGCCGATCGGCCCGGCTCTCTTCACCCAGCGGCAGCCAGACGAAGTACGAATCGGGATGACTGACGACGGGAAGCCCACAAAGCACCTCGCGGGCCACCTGCTGCCGCTGTCGCGCATCCTGGCGTTTCTGCGTTTCAAAGCGCGCCACCGTGCCATCTTCAATCCAGGCGCAGATCAGCGAACTTGTCAGCGTCGGCGTATTCCACGTCGTGGCCCGGATGGCGCGCTCAATCTCCGGGCGATAGCGCGGCGGAGAAATCACCACCCCCACGCGCAGTCCGGTGGCGATATTTTTTGAAAATCCGGTGACATACACCGTTCTTTCCGGCGCATAGCTGACCACCGGCGGCGGCGGACGGCTCACCAGCCGGGCATAGGCGGCATCTTCAATAATCAGCAGATCGTGCTGGCGCGCAAGATCGGCCAGCGCCTGCCGCTGACCGGTGTTGAGCACCCAGCCCAGCGGATTGTGCAGCGTCGGCATGGTATACACCGCCCGCACCCGCCGCTGCTGGCACAGCGTCTGAAGCGCCCGCAGGTCCGGTCCCTCCGGCCGACAGGGGATCGCCGCCAGCTCCAGATGATACAGCGCCGCCAGAATTTTGAAGCCCGAATAGGTCAGCGCATCCACCGCCACCACATCCCCCGGACGTAACAGCCCCATGACGGTCACCGCCAGCCCGTGCTGTGCGCCGTTGACGATCAGGACATTTTCCGCGTCCGGCGCAAAGTGCTGGCAGGTCAAATGGCGGACGATAATGTCCCGCTCGGCGAGCCGCCCTGCATGAGGCTGATAGCGCAGATGCGAGTCAATATCGCCCGCCATCGCCAGCTGCCTGAGCGCCTCGCGCAGCGCATCGCCCTGCTCCGGCAGCGAAGGGTAGTTGAAATTGAGATCCACGACATCGGCGGCGACCACCTGCTGATCGACCCCGTGCCCCGGAGGCAGCGAGAGGTCGCGCACGAAGGTGCCGCGGCCGGTTTCGCCGCTGACCAGCCCCATCTCTTCCAGTTCACGGTAGACGCGCGTGGCGGTGGCCAGCGAGATGCGCTCCCCGGCGGCAAGGGTACGGTGCGTCGGCAGACGGCTGCCGGCGGGCAGCTGCCCGCTGCGGATCGCCTGCGCATATCGGTCGACAACGGCTTTATATCGGGCTTTCATCGTGAAATGTATCTATGACAATAATTTGATTGTATTAGATTGGCCACATTACCATCGCCGCTGACGATGCTCAAGCGGGCGCAGCCCAATCAGATAACGCGAGGTTAACGTGGTAGATTCAGCAATGGATAAATCGGCGCCCGGTCCCTGGTCCGGATGGCTTCATGGTTTACTGGGGGTGATCATTTTCAGCGGTTCGCTGCCCGCGACGCGGCTGGCGGTGCAGGATATGGATCCGTTGTTATTGACCTTTCTGCGCGCCTCTATCGCCGGGCTGCTTGCCATCGCGCTGCTGGTGGGCTTTCGCCAGAAACGCCCGCGCCTGGCGCAGCTTGTGTCCCTGATCATCGTCTCATCCGGGGTGGTGCTCGGCTTTCCGCTACTCACGGCGCTGGCCCTGCAGCGCATCACCTCGGCGCATTCGATTGTGTTTATTGGCCTGCTGCCGCTGATGACCGCCCTCTTTGGCGTACTGCGCGGCGGCGAACGCCCGCGGCGGGCTTTCTGGATCTTTTCGCTGCTGGGCAGCCTGCTGGTGGTGGGATTCGCCCTGACGCAAAATGCGGCGGCCTCACTCAGCGGCGATCTGCTGATGCTGGCGGCGGTTATCGTCTGCGGCCTCGGCTATGCGGAAGGGGCGAAGCTGACGCGGGAGCTCGGCGGCTGGCAGGTGATCTGCTGGGCGCTGGTGATTGCCCTGCCGTTGATGCTCCCCGCCTCGCTGCTGGTTCAGCCCGCCTCCTGGCATGCCATCTCGGCCTCCTCCTGGGCGGCGCTCGGCTATGTGTCGCTGTTCAGCATGCTGATCGGTTTCATCTTTTGGTACAAAGGGCTGGCCGCGGGCGGGATCGCCGCCGTCGGCCAGCTCCAGCTATTGCAGCCGTTCTTCGGACTAGGCCTGTCGGCGGCGCTGTTGCACGAAACCGTCAGCCCCTTGATGCTGGCGGTCACGCTGGGCGTGGTGCTGTGCGTGGTGGGCTCGCGCAAATTTGCCCGCCAGCGGGTTGGCGAAGAGAACGGGGGCAACAATTGACCTGACGCGTCGCCTAATATCGCGGGATGCGGCGCGAGGCGAATGGATAAGCTGCGTAGCAAAGCCAACGTAAATGTGTGACGGGTATATACTTCAGGGAACACATCGACCGGGAGAGACTATGCCTTTAGCCGATTTTCACCGCTCCGATCCTTTTACCCTCGGTATCGAACTGGAGCTGCAGGTGGTGAACCCGCCGGGTTACGATCTCAGCCAGGATGCCTCGACGCTGATTGCCGACGTCCAGCATGAGCTGACCGTGGGAGAAGCCAAACACGACATCACCGAGAGCATGCTGGAGATCGCCACCGGGGTGTGCCGCGACATCAGCCATGCGCAAATCCAGCTCAGCGCCATCCAGCAGGCGGTCCAGCGCGCGGCGCTGCGCCATCATCTGCAGATCTGCGGCGGCGGTTCCCACCCCTTTCATGCCTGGCAGCGCCAGCAAATCAGCGATAACCCGCGCTATGTCAAAACCGTCGAGCATTTTGGCTATCTGGCACAGCAGGCGACGGTCTTTGGCCAGCATGTGCACGTCGGCTGCCAGAGCGGTGACGACGCCATCTATCTGCTGCATGGCCTGTCGCGCTTTGTACCGCACTTCATCGCCCTTAACGCCGCCTCACCGTGGTTTGACAGCACCGACAGCCGCTTCGCCTGTTCACGCCTGAACCGCTTCTCCTCCTATCCCGACAACGGTCCGATGCCGTGGGTGGCCGACTGGCAGGGGTTTCGTCGCCTGTTCCGCCAGCTGAGCTACACCAGCATGATCGATAGCATGAAGGATCTGCACTGGGATATTCGCCCCAGCCCGCAGTTTGGTACCGTCGAGGTGCGGGTGATGGACACCCCCTTGACCCTTGCCCAGGCGATCCACATCGCCGGCTTTATTCAGACCCTGGCCTGCTGGCTGTTGACGGAGCGTCCTTTTAAGCACCAGCCTGATGATTATCTGCTGTACCCCTTTAACCGCTATCAGGCCTGCCGCTACGGGCTGGACGGGACCCTCACCGACGTGCGCAGCGGGGAGCAGCGCAGCATCCGCCAGGAGATCCTGCAGCTCGCCGACCGGCTGGCCCCTTTCGCCCATCAGCTGAAGGCGACGGCAGCGCTGGAGGCGGTGGTTCGCCAGGCGAAATCGCCGCAAAGCGAGGCGCAGCAGATGCGCGACTTTATCGCCAACGGCGGTTCGCTTTCCGGGCTGGTGCAAAAACACTGTGAGATTTGGGCGGCATAAGGCAGCGAGGCGGGTATACTCGGCGCAGACTATAGAAAGGACTGCCCATGTTATTACGTTGCCTGCTCCCTCTGGCGCTGCTGCCCCTGGCCGCCGTCGCCAGCGCCGCCTGTACCCTCACCGACCCGACGCTGACCCTGCAGAGCTATCGGGTGGATGCGCAGAAAGAGCGCATTGCGATGTACTGGCAGGATCGGCACGGCAAAGCCTGGGGTTCCCTGCGTTCGCTGCTGGCGGGTATCGATGGCGACGGCCGGGTGCAGATGGCGATGAACGGCGGCATTTACGATAAGGCCTACGCGCCGCTGGGGCTGTATATCGAAGACGGCAAACGGCTGACGCCGGTAAACCGCTCCGCCGGCGGCGGGAACTTCTTTATCCGCCCCGGCGGCGTATTCCTGGTGGAAAACGGCCGGGCGAAAATCGTGCCGCTGCCGGCGTACAAACCCTCTCCCGCCATCCGCTATGCGGTGCAGTCCGGCCCGATGCTGATTGAAAATGGCGCCATCAACTGGCGACTGAAGCCCTCCGCCAGTTCGCGCAAGCTGCGCAACGGGGTTGGTATCGATAAGCAGGGCCGGGTGGTGTTTATGCTCAGCGATCGCGAGACCAACTTTTACGATTTTGCCTGCTATGCGCAGTCAAAGCTTGGCGTGCGGCAGATGCTTTATCTCGACGGCACCCTGTCGAAGATGTACCGCAAAGGCGGCAGCGTGCCGTGGCAGTATCATCCGTTCGTGACCATGATAACGGTGGAGAGAAAATAGCGGGCGCGTTTGGGGGCGGCCATTCCAGCCAGGAGAGTGAATAAATTAACGACAGGCCGGGCAAGGTATTGCCGCCGTGCCCGATGTCCTTGCCCGGTGGCGCTGCTGGACTGACCCCATAAAGTTGGATGGTTCATATTAAGCGGCTCTCAGAGCCTGGGTTCGGTACTCTACCGGACTCAGGCCTTTTAATTTCAGGCTTATCCGCTCGTTGTTGTAGTAATGGATATAGTCCTCTACGGCTTTTCTTAGCGCACTGACACTCCTGAACTCCCTCAGATAAAAACACTCCGATTTCAGGGTCCCGAAGAAGTTTTCCATCACTGCATTATCCAGGCAGTTTCCTTTACGCGACATACTCTGCGTCATCCCATGCGCCTTTAAACGTTCCTGATAGCTCCTCATCCTGTAATGCCAGCCCTGATCCGAGTGCAGCAGCGGAGCATCTCCCGGTCTGAGCTTCGGGAACGCACCGTCCAGCATCGTATTCACCATCTCCATCACCGGCCTTTCCGACAGGCTGTAGGCGATAACCTCCCGGTTAAACAGATCGAGAACTGACGACAGGTAAAGCTTTTTTCCCTGTACCGGGAACTCTGTCACATCTGTTACCCATTTTTCGTTGGCTTTTGACGCACCGAAGTTCCGGCTCAGGATATTGGGCGCGGCCTCGCCCGTTCTCCCTTTCCAGGCACGATATTTTTTCGCCCTTATCACAGACCGGAGTGACAGTTCTGCCATCAGCCGCTGCACTGTTTTATGGTTTATCCGCAGCCCCTGTTTTCTCAGTGCGAGCGTGATCCTGCGGTAGCCATAACGACCTTTGTGATAGTGGTATATCTTCCTGATGTTCTCTTTAAGACCCGCATACCTGTCCCCTTGCTTCAGTGCATTCATATTGTAATACCACGTGCTACGGGACATACCGGCCGCCCGCAGAAGGTCCCGCAGAGCGTGTTCATGCCTTAGTTCACTGATTATCAGGGCTTTTTGCCATTTTTTTCGCTCTGAACCAAGGCTTTCAACTTTTTTAGATAGGCATTCTCTGCCCGCAGATAACGCAGTTCGGCCCTGAGTTCTTCGGGGGAGAGTTTTTCCAGCTCTTTATCTGTTAGTGGTGGGATATTTTTTGGCTTTGTCATTTTTCCGGGCCGTCCGCATTGTATGTTTAAAAGACCTTCCGCTCCGGCATCGTTGTACACGTCGAGCCAGCGCCGGACAAGTATTTCTGCGGAGAGATTAAACCGGGCAGCCGCTTCACGCATCGTCAGGCGGTCACTGATAACCGCCCGGACGACCACGAGTTTAAATTCATCGGAATAATGATTATTTTTTGCAGTCAGGCCTTCTGCACCGTGGAACTGCCATGCCCTGACCCAGCGACGGACAGATGTTCTTTCAATACCAAAAAGGTCGGCTGTACTCTGTTCTCCGTCTTTACCGGACAAATAATGATTAACCACAGCCAGTTTTGTTTCAGGGGAATACTTTGGTTTAGCCATAAAATTGCACCTTACTCAGTTGGGTGTCCAACTTTTGGGGTGCAGTCCACTGCGCTTACCGGGCCTACAGAGTCTGTTCGCTATGGTGTGGCTCCTGAAATCTACGGGCGTGCAGCAGGGCTGATTCCCGCTGAAATCGGCGAACCGAAGGTCGGCAGATAAGGCGGGGCTCACGCCCAAACGCAACGTGAACGCAAAACCCACCCTCACCCTACCCCTCTCCGAAAGGGAGAGGGGACCGCCCGGTAGTCGTTGCAGCCTGGAGTATCCCCGTTACCGACCGGTAGCGCCGCGCTTACCCCCGCCGATGCGCCCACTCGCGCATACGTTGAAACAGTACATACAGCGACGGGATAAACAGGATGCCAACCATCGTCGCCACCAGCATCCCGCTGAATACCGTGGTGCCGATGATCCGCCGGCTCTGCGCCCCGGCGCCGGTGGCGAGCATCATCGGCATGATGCCGATAATAAACGACACCGCGGTCATCATTACCGCGCGGAAGCGGCGGGTAGCCCCCTCGCGCGCAGCGTCGACTATCGACAGCCCCTCCTCGCGCCGGCTGCGGGCGAACTCAACGATCAGAATCGCATTCTTCGCCGCCAGGGCGATCAGCAGCACCAGCCCTATCTGAACATACACATCGTTGGCATAGCCCGCGGTCCACAGCCAGAGCAGCGCTCCGCCGATGGCGAACAGCACCGAGAGCATGACGCTCGCCGGCAGCGTCCAGCTCTCATACTGCGCCACCAGGAACAGCCACGCCATCGCCACCGCCGCCAGCACGATCCACACCGCCTGATTACCGGTCTGCTGCTCCTGCCAGGAGATCCCGCTCCAGGCATAGTCATATCCCGGCGGTAGATGGGCCTGCAAAATCTGCTCCATGGCCGCCATCGCCGTGCGGCTGCTGACCCCCTCGGCCGCTGAACCGCTCACCGACACGGACGGGAACTGATTGTACTGCTGAATAAACGGCGCCCCCACCGTCGGCGTAATGGTGACCAGATTGCTCAGCCGCACCCGCTCGCCGTCGCGGCTGCGGACGTACAGCTCGCTAATCTGCTCAGCCCGCTCGCGCCACTGCATCTCATTTTGCATCACCACATGATAGACACGATTGTTACGGCTGAAATCGCCGGCGCGCGTGCCGCCGAACGCCGTCTGCAGGCTGCTGAAGATCTGCGCCACCGGCACATCCAGCAGCGCCGCCCGGTCGCGGTCAACCGTCAGGGTCAGCTGCGGCACGTTGCTGCTCCAGGTGGTAAACACCCGGCTCAGCTGCGAATGCTGGTTCGCCAGTTGGAGGATCTCCCGCGTCACCTGCTCCAGCTCCGCCGACGACTGACCGGCCTGCGCCAGGATGCGCAGATCAAACCCCGAGGCATTGCCCAGGCCCGGCAGGGTCGGCGGTGCGAAGGTCATGATCGTCGCCTCCGGTAGCGACAGCAGCTGGCGCTGAATATCCGCCATCACCGCATCCAGCGGCGGCCGCTGATGCCAGTCCTTGAGCATTACCGAGATAAACCCGCCGTTAGAGGCGCTGGTGCCGTTGAGAATGTTGAACCCGGACACCTGAATCACATCCTCCACCGCCGGGTTAGCCATCAGCAGCTTGCGCGCCTGGGCCATCACCGCTTCGGTACGCTCCAGCGACGCCGCCTCCGGCAGCTGCACGCTGGCAAACAGGTAACCCTGATCTTCCTGCGGCAGGAAGCCTTTCGGCATCGAGGTGAAGCTGAACGCCACCAGCGCGCCTGCCGCCACCGTCGCCGCCAGCGCCAGCCAGGGACGGCGGTTCATCCTGCCTACCAGCCGGCCATAGCCGTCGCGGGTGCCGTCGAGAAGACGGTTAAACGCCCGCCACACCGCCGCCGGCCGGGCAGGACGCGGGCGCAGCAGCAGCGCGCAGAGGGCCGGCGTCAGGGTTAGCGCCACCAGGCTCGACAGGGCCACCGCGGTGGAGAGCGTCACGGCAAACTGCCGGTACAGCTCGCCGACGATCCCCGGGAGCAGCGCCACCGGCACAAACACCGCCAGCAGCACCAGGGTCGTGGCGATTACCGGCCCGGCGATCTGCCGCAGCGCCTGGGCGGTGGCCTGCAGGCGATCCAGCCCTTCCGCCATTTTGGTTTCCACATTCTCCACCACCACAATGGCGTCATCCACCACCATCGTCAGGGCGAGAATGATCGCGAACAGGCTGAGGGTGTTGGCGCTGTAGCCCAGCAGATAGAGCACCGCAAAGGTGCCGATCAGTGACACCGGGATCGCCAGCACTACGATCAGCGTCGCCCGCCAGCTCTGCAGAAACAGCGACACCACCACGACCACCGCCAGCAGGGTCAGCGCCAGCGAGACGCCGATCTCTTTGATCGTCGCCGCCACAAAGCGGGTGGTATCGAACTTCACCTCCCAGGTGAGATCCGCCGGAAAGCGAGTGTGCAGGCGGTTAAGCTCCGCACGCACTGCGCTGGCGACCTGCAGGGCGTTGGCGGTGGGCGTCGGATAGATCCCCAGATAGGCCGACGCTTTACCGTTCAGCTGGGCGCCGGAGCTGTAGCTGCGGGCGCCCAGCTCAATGGTCGCCACGTCGGCGAGGCGCACCAGCTGCCCCTGCGCGCCGCGGCGGATAATAATCTCGCCAAAGCTGGCCGCCTCGTTCAGACGCCCCAGCCCGTTGATGGTCAGCGTCTGCTGCTGGCCGTTAAATACCGGCGGGGTGCCCACCTGCCCCGCCGCGCCCTGCACATTTTGCTCGCGCAGCGCCTGGGCGACATCATCCGTGGTGATGTTGAGCGCGTTCATGCGGTCCGGGCGCAGCCAGATACGCATGCTGTAATCCCGGGCGCCAAACATCTGCACCTCGCCGACGCCGGGCAGGCGGGCCAGCGCCTCGCGCACCTGGGTGCTGGCGTAGTTGCTGACAAACAGCGGCGTCAGTGTGCCCAGCGGCGAGTAGAGGCTTACCCCCATAAGCAGATTGCTGGCGCGCTTGCGCACCTGGACGCCATTCTGCTGCACCTCCGCCGGGAGCTGCGCCAGCGCCTGCGCCACCCGGTTTTGCACGTCGATCGCCGCCAGGTCGGCATCGGTGCCCGCCGCGAAGGTTATGCTCAGGCGGTACGTCCCCTCATCCGAGCTGGTGGACTCCATATACAGCATATGATCGACGCCGTTGAGCTGGGTCTCCAGCGGGGCGGCGATGGCTTCCGCCACGTCTGACGCGCTGGCGCCCGGCCAGCTGGCGCTGACGTTCACCACCGGGGGGGTGATCGCCGGGTACTGCTCCACCGGGATCAGCTTCAGCGACACCGCGCCGACAAAGGTCAGCAGCAGCGCGATCACCATGGCAAATCGCGGACGACGGATAAAAAAGGTCAGCATCCCTTCTCCTTAGCTAGTTCAGCACCTGCACCGCGGCGCCTTCGCGCAACCGCTGCGCGCCGTCGGTGATCACCTGCTCGCCCGCCTGCAGCCCTTTCTCGACCGCAAACTGCTGCCCCTGCTGCCCCGCGAGGGTCAGACGACGCTGCCCGGCGGTGTGGTCCGGCTTCAGCACCCAGCTGAAAAAGCCCTGCGGATCCTGCTGCACGGCGGCGGCCGGGACCATCACTCGCGACGGCAGTTCCTGCGGACGGAACAGGATCGTCACGCTGCCGCCCGGCAGCAGACGGTGCTGCGGATTGGCGAACTCGGCCCGCACCGCTACGCTGCCGGTGCGGGCGTCGATCCGGTTATCGATAGAGGTCAACACCCCGTCGCGCCGTTTACCATCAACCTCAATCTGCGCCAGCCACGCCTGCTTCAGAGCGTGGATATCGGCGTGCTGGCCGGTTTTGCTGAAAAACGCGGCTTCGTCGAGGGCGAACGAGACCCGCACCGGATCCAACTGCACAATGTCCACCAGCACGCCGCTGGACGAATTGACCAGCGTCCCGACGTGAAAGGCGCTATGGCCCACGCGACCGGTCACCAGCGCCGCAATCTGAGTGTAGCTGAGCACAATCTGCTGGGCCTCGACGCGGGCTTTGGCCTGCTGTACGGCAGCGGCGGCGACGTCGCGCTGCATCCGGGCCGTATCGACGTCGTTGCGGCTGATGGAGTGATTGTTGATAAGCCGCTCGTAGCGAGTGAGCAACTGCTGCGACTGACGTAATGAGGCTTCGGCGCTTTTCAGCTCGGCCTGCGCCAGAGCCAGCGCCGCGCGGGGCTGCGCGTCGTCGAGGGTAAACAGCAGGTCGCCTTCGGTAACATACTGCCCGTCCTGGAAGTGGCGCTGAACAATCACCCCTTCGGTGCGCGCGCGAATGTCGACGGCGCGGATCGCCTCGACCCGCCCGGGGATAGCGCGTTCTTCAGCATGAGGAGCCAGTTCAACCGTGGCGACGCGGACCGGCACCGCCGGCGCGGCGGTCGCCGTCAGGGCGCCGCCGACCAGACCGCAGGCCAGCAGAGCAAAGCGGAAGGTTTTAATCATAGAGGATCCTTGCGACAGTAACGCGCGCCTGCAGCGAGGCGCGCGAGATTGTTCAGGCCGTTTTGCGGAACCGGCGCGTCAGACGCTTCTCGACTTCCACCACCAGGAACATGGCGACGCCGATGACCAGAGTGACAAACCAGTAGCGCAGCGGCAGCGCTTCCGTACCAAACATGCTCTGCATCAGCGGGACATAGATAATGACCAGCTGCATCAGCAGCAGGACGCCGGTCACCAGCCAGATGCCTTTGTTGCGCAGCAGGCCCATGCTCAGGGAGAAGCTGTCGCTGCTGCGGCAGTTGATCATGTAGACCCACTGCGCCGTCACCAGCATCTGCAGCAGCACGGTGCGGATAAACTCCGGACTGTGGCCGCGCGGCGCCAGCCAGGCCTCAAGGATAAAGGCGGCAATCGCGATCATCGACCCGACGAAAGCCACTCGCCACACGGCGAAACCATCCATCACATGCTGGCCGGTTTTACGCGGCGGACGGTTCATCACGTTGCGCTCTGCGGCCTCAAAGGCCAGGCCGAAGGAGAGCGTCGCCGACGTCGCCATGTTCATCCACAGGATCAGCACCGGGGTCAGCGGAATAATGTTCCCCGCCAGCAGGGCGATGATGATCAGCAACCCCTGCGCCAGGTTGGTCGGCATGATGAAGAGGATGGTCTTCTTCAGGTTGTCATAGACCCGACGGCCCTCTTTTACCGAGCTGGCGATGGTCGCGAAGTTATCATCGGTCAACACCATGTCGGCCGCCTCTTTGGTGACTTCGGTGCCTTTGATACCCATGGCGATACCCACGTCGGCCTGGCGCAGCGCCGGCGCGTCGTTAACGCCGTCGCCGGTCATGCCGACCACTTCGCCGTTATCCTGCAGGGCTTTAACCAGGCGCAGCTTATGCTCCGGGCTGGTACGGGCAAAGATGTCGTACTCCACCGCCGCCTTCGCCAGCGCCGCATCGTCCATGTGCTCCAGCTGGTAGCCGGTCATGGCCTGGCTGCTATTGGTGATCCCCAGCATCTGGCCGATGCTCATCGCCGTCTGCGGGTGGTCGCCGGTGATCATTTTCACGCGGATGCCGGCGGTCTGGCAGGCGTGGATGGCGTCAATGGCTTCCGGACGCGGGGGATCCATCATCCCGGCGATGCCGAGGAAAATCAGTCCCTCCTGCAGGTCCTCATGGTTGAGGGTGGTGGCATCAAGGCTGGCCGGCTTACAGGCCGCCGCCACCATCCGCAGTCCCTGACGGGCGAAGCGCGCCATCTCCTCTTCCCAGTACTGCGCCTCGAACGGCACCGCGCCGTGGCGGCTCATCTGCTCGCGGCACATGGCGAAGATAACGTCCGGCGCACCGGTGATCAGCACCCGGGCATTGCCATCGATGTGCTGCAGGGTCGACATATATTTGTACTGCGAGTCAAAGGGGATCTTGGCCACCAGACGGGCCTCCACCGCCGGGAGCTGCGCTTTCGCCGCCAGCACTTTAAGCGCCCCTTCGGTCGGCCCGCCGGTGATCCCCCACAGACCGCGCTCATCCTGGGTAAGCTGGCTGTCGTTACACAGGTCGATGGTGCGCAGCCAGGTCTCCAGCACGGTGCCGGGCTGAACCTGCACGGGCTCATCGCTCCCCTCGAGGAAGATCCGCCCCTGCGGCTCGTAGCTGTCGCCTTCCACCCGATAGCAGCAGTCGGCGGTGATGATCGCTTTGACGGTCATTTCGTTCATCGTCAGGGTGCCGGTTTTATCCGAGCAGACCACGGTCATGGCGCCGAGGGTTTCCACGGTCGGCAGCTTACGAATAATCGCCCGCTTGCGCGCCATCGTCTGCACGCCGAGCGACAGAATAATCGAGATGATCGCCGGGAGTCCTTCCGGTACCGCGGCTACCGCCAGGCTAATCAGCGACAGCAGCAGCTCGCCCATCGGGATATCCCGCAGCGCGAGGCTGAAAATAAACAGCGCCACCATCATGGCGAGAATAATGGCGAAAATCGCTTTGCCGAGCTTATCCATCTGCACCAGCAGCGGGGTACGGTGCTTCTCAATACCCGCCATCATCTGGTTGATATGGCCGAGTTCGGTCTGCGCGCCGGTGGCGGTCACCACGCCGACGCCGCCGCCGGCGCTGACGGTGGTCCCGGAGAAGACCATGTTCACCCGGTCGCCCAGCGGCAGATCGCCCTCCAGCGCGTCGGTGATTTTATCCACCACCGTCGACTCGCCGGTGAGGATCGCCTCTTCCACCCGCAGGTTGTGGGTTTCAATCAGGCGCATATCCGCCGGCACGCGGTCGCCGGCGCGCAGGATAACGATATCCCCCGGAACCAGGTCGCGCGTCGGGATAGTCTCATGCTTGCCGTTACGCTGGACGCGGGCATCGCTGGAGAGCATGTTGCGGATCCCCTGCAGCGATTTTTCGGCGTTGCTCTCCTGAATATGGCCGATCAGGGCGTTAATCACCGTCACGCCGAGGATCACCAGGGTATCGACCCAGTGACCCATGATGGCGGTCAGCGCCGCGGCGGCCAGCAGCACGTAAATCAGTACGTCGTTAAAGTGGGCGAGAAAGCGCAGCCAGCCCGGTTTGCCTTTCTTTTCCGGCAGCGCATTCGGCCCACAGGTATTCAGGCGCTCGGCGGCGTCTGCGGAACTTAACCCAGCGGCCTGGCTTTTGGTCTGCGCCAGCACTGCGTCAACGGTCTGCTGCCAGACCTGCCGTGGCGCGGTGTCGCCCGAGGGCGTCGTAAACTTTGGGTTATTCATCTTGGTCAATTTACATTTTCCTTATAAATTCCGTGAGTCGGAAAGCCTGAAATCATTCCTGGCCAATGAAGTAAAAGAGGGCAAAAATGCCGATAAAAATGTGAACCAATACAAGTCTAAATTTTTCGCAAAATAAAAATTTTGTGATAAGTTAATTCCACAAACCAACTATTACAGAATATTAATAAACCAAAACTAAACGAGGTAAAATATGTTTGGAATCTACCGCGGGCGCCGTCTGGCGCTGTACATCGCGTTAGCCATTATCATTGCCACGCTGGTGGGATATAGCACTTACAGTTTTGTAAAAGCGCTGGCATAATAATGACGTTAATTTACATCCGGCTGCAATTAACTTAATTACAAATTATTTCAGATTAATTAACATGAGAGCGAAAGGTAGGCGGTAATATTTAAAATAGTCGTGTTATAGCGAGTAAAAAAACAAAGCATATTGCGTTAAGCATTATTTTACCGGACAATATGTTTTTTAACTGATGATTAACATGACATGAAACATCCACTGGAAACGCTGCTCTCCGCCGCCGGGATCTTACTGCTGGCCCTGCTCTCCTGTTTGCTGTTGCCCGCGCCTTCGCTGGGCCTGACGCTGGCGCAAAAGCTGGTTGAGACATTCCATATGATGGATCTCAACCAGCTCTATACGGTGCTGTTTTGTCTGTGGTTCTTAGCGCTGGGCGCCATTGAGTATCTGGTGCTGCGCTGGGTGTGGCGTCGCTGGTTTTCCCTCGAGCGGTAAACCAGGAGAGGCGCGCCTCAGTGGGCGCGACTGTGGTTCTCTTTGCGGTAGGCGCCCGGCGGCTGATTGAAGGTCCGGGTGAAGACGCGGGTAAAGGTCTGTTGCGAATCGAAGCCATACTTCAGGCAGATATCGTAGACCCGCTGATCGGTGTCGCGCAGATCGCGGGCGGCCAGCAGCAGCTTCCTTTCGCGAATATAGCGCCCCAGGCTCTCCCCTTTGTACTGTAAAAACAGCCGTTGCAGATGCCATTTCGAATACCCGGCATGGCGAGCGATATCATCAATACGCAGCGGTTGATGCAGGTTATCATCAATCCACTCGACGATAGTATCAATCACCTGAGCGGAAATCGTCATATGCTCTCTCCTCTGATACTGCACTGGCGCTTAGCGCCACCAGGCGTTAAATGATTGCGTCTTATCGGCGACCCACACCGGCTCGCCCTGCACAGGCGTCAGCAGACGCCAGGCCCTTCCTTCGCTGGCAGCCGCCAGCCGTTGATACGGTTCATCCCAGCTGTGTTTCGCCAAAACGAATCGTCCAGCATGTCCAGGCAGCACCGCGCGAGCGCGCAGGTCGTCGGCAGCCTGAGCCGTTTCATCCGGCATCATGTGGATATATTTCCAGTCCTGGTCATACTGCCCGTTCTCCATGATCGCCAGATCGACCGGACCGAACTCATCGCCTATCGCTTTAAAGTGCGGCCCATACCCGCTGTCGCCGCTGTAATAAATCTTTTGCTGCCGGGTAACGAACAGAAAACTGGCCCACAGCGTCTGGTTACGCTTCAGCCCACGGCCGGAAAAGTGCCGCGCCGGCAGCACGTGGACGGTGAGCTCGTCGCTGGCCGGTACCGCCTGCTGCCAGTCCGCTTCGGTAATCAGCGCCCCGTCCATTCCCCAGTAGCGCAGATGCGATCCGACCCCCAGCGGCGTAATGACCCGCTTAATTTTCGGCAGTAAGGCGCGAATGGTGGCGTAATCCAGATGGTCGTAGTGATCGTGGGAGATGATCAGCAGATCGATCTCCGGCATCCCTTCCGCCCGCCACGGATAGTCGCCGGGGAAGGCTTTATTGATAAAAGAGAACGGCGCCGCGTAATCGCTGAACACCGGGTCGATCAGGATGCGTTTTCCCGCCAGCTGCAGGTACCAGGAGGAGTGGCCGAGCCAGACCATCACGTCCTGCCCGAGGGGCAGCGTCGCCAGATCGGTCTTCACCAGCGGCAGCGGTTGCGCGGGACGGGCGTTTTCCCGTTTGGTCATCAGGAAATCCCACCACGCCGCCAGCATATTTTTCTGCCCGGTGAACCCTGGCGTGGGCAACTGGTTATGGAACTGGCCGTCCCGGTAGTGGGGAGACGCTTCCACCTGGCTAAGCTGTACCCCCTGCGGCGCCTTACCAAAACCGGCATTAAGAACAAACGGCAATGTCGTTGCTGCTGCGAGTAACATGATGGCGACCACGCTGAAAGTGACACGGTTCATATCCTGACCAGACAAAAGCCCCCATCCCGGAGGCTTTATGATATAACTTGATTATGAGTGAGTACGCACTCATTATTAGGAAAGCGATGAAAGTCGTCAAGACGATTTTCAATTTTTGCGTTCCGCCGTTGCAGCGACCTGGTCAGACGTGCCAAGATCGGCGGTTTGTTTAAACCTGCGTGAGGAAAAAAGTAGTGGCTCGTCCAAAGAGTGAAGATAAAAAGCAAGCGTTACTGGAAGCTGCCACCGCGGCTTTCGCCCAGTCCGGCATAGCCGCCTCGACGTCGGCCATCGCCCGCAGCGCCGGTGTGGCCGAGGGAACGCTGTTTCGCTATTTCGCCACCAAGGATGAGTTGCTCAACGAGCTGTACCTCGCGATTAAGCTGCGCCTGGTGCGCACAATGATCGCCGGGCTGGATCCGGACGAGAAGCGCCCGAAAGAGAACGCGCGCAATATCTGGAACAGCTATATCGACTGGGGCGTGCGCAACCCGATGGAGCACAAAGCGATCCGCCGGATGGCGCTCAGCGAGCGCATCACCGACGAAACCCGCCGCCAGGTAAAAGAGAGCTTTCCGGAGCTCAACGAAATGTGCCAGCTGTCGGTGAAAGAGATATTCCTCAGCGAGGCGTACCGCGCCTTTGGCGACGCCCTGTTTCTGTCGCTGGCGGAAACCACCATCGAATTCGCCAGCCACGATCCGCAGCGCGCCCGGGAGATTATCGCCCTCGGCTTTGAAGCCATGTGGCACGCCCTGCATGAGGCGGACGCCAAATGACCCCTGAGATGCTGCATCCCTGCGCTCACCGTATCGCCCTGACCTACCCGTTTACCGAACACTGCTGGCCCTTTGGGCCAGAGTACGACGTGTTTAAGGTCGACGGCCGCATCTTTATGATCACCATGACTATTCGCGGCCGGGCGCTGGTCAATCTCAAAGCCGAGCCGCAGAAGTCGCTGCTGAATCAGCAAATTTATCGCAGTATCGAACCCGGCTACCATATGAACAAGAAACACTGGATCACGGTGGTGCCAGGAGAGGATATTAGCGAGGATCTGCTGGCCGAGCTGATTGACGATTCGTGGCATCAGGTGGTGAACAAGCTGAGTAAAAAGGCCCAGCAGCGCCTGCGTCCGCGCTGATTTTCAGCCAAATGCGATAAGTGTTATCGCATTTTTCACCCTTATCATTTTGCGATCTTCGCTGTACTCTTCCTCTCCTGAACGCACCGGTAAGGTGCTGTAAACTGTGAGGAAGAGTTATGGATATCGTATCGGTCGCTTTGAAGCGCTATTCCACCAAGGCCTTTGACGCCACGAAAAAGCTGACTGCCGGGGAAGCGGAACAGCTGAAAACGCTGCTGCAGTACAGCCCGTCTAGCACCAACTCCCAGCCGTGGCACTTTATTGTCGCCAGCACCGATGAAGGGAAAGCTCGCGTGGCGAAAGCCGCCAGCGGCACCTACGTGTTCAACGAACGTAAAATTCTTGACGCCTCGCACGTGGTGGTGTTCTGCGCGAAAACCGCGATGGACGACGCCTGGCTGCAGCGCGTGGTGGATCAGGAAGAGGCCGATGGCCGTTTCGCCACCCCGGACGCAAAAGCCGCTAACCACAAGGGTCGCACTTTCTTTGCCGATATGCACCGCAAAGAGCTGAAAGATGACGATCAGTGGATGGCAAAGCAGGTGTATCTCAACGTCGGCAATTTCCTGCTGGGCGTAGCGGCGATGGGTCTCGACGCCGTGCCGATTGAAGGGGTCGATTTTGCGATCCTCGATGAGGAATTTGACCTGAAAGCCCAGGGCTACACCAGCCTGGTGGTGGTCCGGGTCGGCCACCATAGCGTAGAAGATTTCAACGCTACCCTGCCGAAGTCGCGTCTGCCGCAGTCGACGACCATTACCGAGATTTAATTCCCTTCTGCCGGGAACGCCCGGGCCATGGCGCAGCAGCGTCTCGCCCGGGACTTTCTTCACCCACTCTTTCCCCCTCTTTTCTGCCGTTTGTGCCAAGTTTCTGGCGCTCATAATCCCGCTTGTGCCAGGAATAACGACTTTAGTGTGAACCAGACGATTTAATTAATTGATAAATAATACTTTTCATTTCTGGCACGCCCTTTGCTCTTAACAGATACCGCTATCTGGATGAAGGAGAAACCGGGTGAAACATATCTATGTGGCCAGCCACGGCCATTTTGCTCGCGGACTGGTGAACAGTTTGTCGCTGCTGATTGGCGACGAACACGGCGTTATCCCGGTCTGCGCCTATGACGAAGATATCGTGACCACCGAACAGCTGGAGCAAACCCTGGAGCATCTCATCGTCCAGGCGAATGGTGATGAAGTGGTGATCTTCACCGACCTGCTTGGCGGCAGTATCAACAATAGCGCCGTGAGCGTCTTGATGCGACATCGCAACGTTTTCGTGGTCGCCGGCATCAATCTGACTCTGCTGCTGGAGTTTCTGCTGTGCGAAGAAGCCACTACCGAGGCCGCGATTATCTACGCCACCAGCGCGGCGCGTGAATCCATTGTTTTCATCAATCCTCTAATAACACAACCATCCTCTGACCCACAGGGAGAATCTCATGATTAAACTCGTGCGCATTGATTATCGGCTGCTGCACGGCCAGGTGGTTTTTGCCTGGACCCGAGCGCTGGATATCGACCATATCATCGTCGCCAACGCCAAAGCCGCGGCGGATGCCTTCATTACGATGTCGCTTAACCTGGCAAAGCCAGCGGGCGTCACGCTGGACATCGCCACCGTTGAACAGGCGGCGGAAAAGCTTAACAGCGGCAAGTTGGATCATAAAAAAGTCATGGTGGTCCTGGGCAATACTGCGGAAACCCTCGCGCTAGTGGAAAAAGTCCCAGGAATTAGCGCAATTAATTACGGCGGTCTGCCACAGAAGGAAGGGGCAAGACAATTCGGCAAGGCCATCTATCTGACCGAAGAGGAAATCGCCCATAGCAGAGTGCTAAAAGAAAAAGGTATTCGGCTGGAGATGCGTCAGGTACCCGCCCACTCGGCTGAACTCCTTAACGACCAACTTTAACTTCGGAGGTCACTATGTTGCTCACCGCAACGTTACTCGGACTGATCGCTGCCCTGGGGATACTTGATGGCCGCCTGCTTGGGGTATCAATGATCGATCGACCGCTGGTGATGTGCGCCCTCACCGGTCTGGTCTGCGGTAATTTACATGAGGGGATTCTGATTGGCGCTACGCTGGAGCTTATTTTCCTCGGCAACGTCGCCATCGGCGCCGCGCACCCGCCAGATATCGTGACCGGCTCCGTATTGGCCACCGCGTTTTCGATCATGTCCGGTCGTGGTCCAGAGGCTGCGCTCACCATCGCCATCCCTGTCTCAATGCTGGCGCAGACGCTGGGAATCCTGGTGCGCGTGGTGAACGCCCGCTTTGGTCATCTGGCGGACCGCTATGCGGCACAGGGTAATACCCGAATGGTCGGCCTGATGCACCTCGCCGGTCCGACGCTACTCTATTTTTTAAACGGATTTCTACCGGTATTTTTTGCCATTCTGCTTGGTTCTTCGGCGGTAAGCTGGTTCCTGGAGGCCATTCCACCGGTGATAACCAATGGATTGATCGTCGCCAGTAAGATCCTGCCAGCGCTCGGCTTCGCCCTGCTGATCAGCATGATGCTCAGCAGCAAACTGATGCCGTACCTCGGTCTGGGATTTCTGATAGCGGCATATACCAAACTGGATATTATCGCCATCGCGCTGTTCGCTGTGGTGTTGGCATTTATCATCAGCCAGTTCCTTAATCTTAATCAGCAGGAGAGCTAATCATGAGCGAAATGACGCAAACTGTGGCTGGCGCTACCCAGCCGCAAAGCGATGATGCAAGCCGCATCACCGCCCGCGATTTACGCAGCGTGTTCTGGCGCTCCTTTACGCTACAGGGCTCCTGGAACTACGAGCGCCAGCAGCATATGGGCTATGCCTTCGCAATGTCGCCAGCCCTGAAGCGCATCTATCAGGACCCAACGGAGCTGGGGCGCGCCCTGCAGCGTCATCTGGTGCTGTTTAACACCACGCCCCATCTCTCGACCTTTATCTTCGGCCTGTCGATTGCCATGGAAGAAGAGAACCAGCGTAACCCAGAATTTAATGAGGAGTCGATAAACGCGATTAAAACCAGCCTGATGGGGCCGCTGGCGGGCATCGGCGACTCCATATTCTGGGGATCATTAAAGGTTATCGCCGCCGGGATGGGTATCTATTTCGCCCAGCAGGGCAGCCTGCTGGGACCGATACTGGCGCTGTTAGTTTATAACCTGCCGCATCTTTTGTGCCGCTGGTATGGCCTGAAGCTCGGCTACCGGGCGGGTACGACCTGGCTGATGAGAATTTACCAAAGCGGCCTTATGGACCGGGTGACCTATATCGCATCAATTGTTGGCCTCATGGTCGTCGGCGCGATGACCGCCAGCATGATAGATATCACCACCCCGCTCAGCTTTACCGCCGGGCAGACCACCATGAAGGCGCAGGAGTTTATTGACAAAATACTTCCTTCGCTGCTGCCGCTGCTTTTCACCCTTGGGATGTACAAGTTGATCCGCAAGGGAGTCAATATTAACTGGATCCTGCTAGGAACCGTCGCGTTTGGCATGGCGGCCAGCGCGCTAGGCCTGCTTTAAGAAGAGGAATATCACCCATGCACGTAGAAGACTATATGAATGAAACACCCGCCTGTCTGCTCGCTATGCTGACGCAGACGCGGGAAGATCTCTGGCAGGCGGCAAAAGCGCTAACGGAGCGCGGCGTCACGCGTATTATCCTGACCGGCTCCGGTACCTCTTATCACGGCGCGCTGACCGCCCGCTCGTTTATGCAGCAGTGGTGCGGGCTACCCGTTGATGTCTACTGGCCTTTTCTGCTGGATGATTCGGCGCTGACCCTCAGCGACAAAGCGCTGGTCATCGGCATTTCTCAGGGAGGCGGCAGCCTCTCTACCCTCGCCGCAATGGAACGCGCCCGGGCAGCCGGGCATCTTACCGCTTCCATGGCCGGGGAAGCGCCAGCCGTTATCGACCGGGCGGCAGATTTGGTCTTAACAGTACCCTGTGGAGAAGAGCGGGCTGGCGCCAAAACCAAAGGGTATCACTGCACCATACTTAATCTGATGCTGCTGGGGCTTGCTGTCGCCAGTCGCCAGCGGCGCCTGAGCGATGAGGAGCGCAAGGCGCTACTCGTCCGCATGGATACCACGTTTAATCATTTGCCTACGCTCATTGAGGCCTCGCAGGCGTGGGTTCTCAATCATGCCCGACCGCTTATCGACAGCGCGGACATTCGCCTGACCGGTCCGGCAAGGCTGTTTGGCACCGTTCAGGAAGGTGCGCTAAAGATGCTTGAAACGCTACGCTGTCCGGTTGCCGGTTACGAATTTGAGGAGTTCATCCACGGGATCTATAACGCCTTCGACGAGCGCTCTACCCTGATCATGCTCGATCCGTTTCCCGATGAGCGTCAGGATCGCCTGGCGGAAATACTTGGCGGCTGGACTCAGCATATTTATCGCATTGGTCCACAAGTCGAAAATAACGGCAAAAATATGCCCTTCGCATTTATTAACGATCCCGACTTTGCGGTCTTTGAATATATTATTCCGTTACAAATGGTTTGTGCCCGACTGCCGCCAGTGAAGGGCATCGATCCCGCAATACCGAAGGATCCGCATTTCCACCAGAAAATGAAAAGTAAACAACTCAATTAATTGACGCATAGTAAAAGTTATCCGCGTTTCAGCGGAGGACCCGTTACATCCCAAGGAGACCAATATGTCTATAGCTCATCAAAACGCACATACTATTATTCGCGATATTTTATCTAAGCAGCACATTGAGCGCGTATGGTTTGTTGGCTGCGGTGGTTCATTAACCGGTTTCTGGCCGGGGAAATATTTTCTCGATTGTGAAGCTAAAAAGCTGGCCGTCGGCTATGTTACCAGTAATGAATTTGTCCATGCGACGCCGAACGCGTTAGGTAAAAACAGCGTAGTGATCCTCGCCTCGCAGCAGGGCAACACCGCTGAAACGGTGGAAGCCGCCCGCATCGCGCGTCAGAAAGGCGCCGCCACTATTGGACTGGTATATACCCCCGGCACGCCGCTGTGCGAACACAGCGATTACACTATTGAATACTGCTGGGCGCGCTATCCCGAAACCGTCGATCCGACGCAGCAAAAAGCGGCATACAGCCTGTGGCTGGCGCTGGAAGTGCTTGCGCAAACTGAGGGATACGCCCATTACGATGAGATGGTCAGCGCCTTTGCCAGTTTTGAATCCGTGGTACGCGGCGCTCAGCAGCAGGTTCAGGCGGATGCGCGCCATTTTGCCGAAGCCTGGAAGAGCGAAAAAGTCATCTACATGATGGGCAGCGGCCCCTCATTCGGCGCCGCGCATCAGGAATCCATCTGTATTCTGTTGGAGATGCAGTGGATTAACTCCGCCAGCATCCACAGCGGCGAGTATTTCCACGGCCCCTTTGAGATTACCGAAACGGGAACGCCGTTTATTTTATTAAAAAGCAGCGGCCGCACCCGCCCGCTGGATGATCGCGCGATCCGCTTTATCGAACGTTACCAGGGAAAACTGCAGATTATTGACGTGGAAAAGGTGGGAATCGACGCACTGCACGCCAGCGTGCGCGAATATTTCTGCGGCCTGCTGCACAACTGCGTACTGGATGTTTACAACCTGGCGCTGGCCACCGCTCGCAACCACCCGCTGACCACCCGCCGCTATATGTGGAAAGTCGAATATTGATTCGCTAACCGCCTGCCAGCCCCGGCGTAATTCTCCGGGGCTGCGTTGAGGATTACCAGCTAAAATCTTCAATACGTAATTCAAAAATATCGTGAATATAGCCAATTTCCGCTACCGGTAGCGCCACGTTATAGAGTATTTTCAGGCGCTGGAACGAGTGATTCACCATGGCAATAAATTCACCATGCTGGCGGGTAAATTGCTCAAGATCTTTATAATGGCTAATTTCATTACGCATTACCAAACGCTCAATCATACAGCTGAGATGCACATATAAACTGATAATTAAGTTATTATTAAAATGAAAACCAAGCGTATTTTGCCACTCAGCGATAATGGTTTCGATATGGCCCATGGTTTTTCCAGCATTCAGTATCGTCAGAGAGTTGACAACGTTATGCAGTGAAAACTCACGAACCATATTTTTATTAATCAGCGCAATTTGCTTTTCATTAAGATAGCCGCTTAAGAGCTGACTCAGATGTCGATGCCCCTGCTCGCCAAGTAGTTCCTCAATGCCAACCCAGGGCACTCCGGCCAGCTGCGGGTCGTGGGTACCCACGACCGCAATAACTTCATACTGGTGGAGCAACGATACCGCCGTACGACTGTTTTTTAAGCGCGTATACTCGCAGGCGATGATGTTAATATCAAAATCGTTGAGCAGGCTCTTCTCCATCAGATTTTTAAATTTAAATGCGGTACCGATACCTGTAATACAGGTCACCAGCAGCACACGCTCTTTTTTTTCTGCGGGCCAGAACACATCCCAACGCGACTGATTAAGCGGCACGATCTCTTCGGCGATTTGTTCGATGTTTTTTCCCAACGCGATCTCGCTGGCAACGTTCAGCGCCATGCGGGTCGTGACGTTATCCACCACTACCAGCGGGCCGTTAATCACCGACAAAAGCGCATCGGCAATCTCCTTGGTGTAGCCCATATCAATAAGCACCATCACACCCGCACGCGTGTCCGTATGCTGGAGATAATCAACCACGGCGCGACTGACATCGTTAAACGCCACCTCCATCGGCATATCCATGGCCTGGTAGATCTTCTCGCCAATCAGGCGGTTGGCAACGCCGGCAATGCTGCTGGCGGTCGAATAACCGTGGGCGATTATCAGCGCTTTCACTTTTCCGCCGCTGGTCGCATCGATAGCATTACTGACAATGGCGGTAATCGCCAGACGGTCAAGCGTATCGATGAGCAGATCGTATTTATTATTGACGACATCCAGTAGTTTCTCCGCGATGCGTTGCGCCAGCCCCGCCGAGGAGTCCAGCCAGCGCTGCATCACCAGACGCACGGGCTCAGCAACGCTGCGCGGCGCCAGAGGGAGGCTGGTGAGGTAGCGGCCGGTAAGATAAGCGAATTCGACATTTAGCTGAAGGTCATAATTGACAGCGATTGCTTTGCCCACATCTTCAATAAAGCGCAGCCGTTTGTCCTGCAGAGAGACCGTACTCTCCTGATTCATCAGCGCATCAAGATAGAGCGTCACGTTCTGATAAATAAGCTTTTCAAAGGTCCGCACGCTAATATTATCCTGAGCCAACTCCTCGCACAGGCTACAAATATTTTCCGTTAGCCGTTGGTATTCATGGTGACGACCAGAAAAAAGAGGCTGCGCGTCGCCATCGCGGTAAATCATAACCCGCTCGCTATTTTGCTGAAGGGTAAAAGGCGCATCCGCCAGTAATCGGTCGGGCAGCAAACCCGCTTTTATATGTAAAAGACCGCTATCACGTTCGCCAAATGTCCAGGCGCTGGCGCAAATATTGCGAATCAAATTTTCCAGCCCACCGACATTTCCTTCAAGCGTTTCACGCATTAGCTGGCTGACGATTTCGCCATCCAGCGCCAGATCGTGGTTCAAACGCTGGGCTTCACGGCGGAAAAAGTGGTGGATAAACGCCAGCCGCTCGAATTGGCCGCGTTCAGCGATCGGCAGAATTTTTACAATCACCGGAATACGGCGAATAAAGGTCGCCAGGAAGTGTTTTTCCAGATCCTCGGTTGAAGCAAAAATTAGCCGCACCGTGGCGCTGCGCTCGTCGGCGCTCTCCCCCAGCCGGCGCCAGCTACCGTTATCCATAAAATGAAACAACTTTTCCTGGCCTTCGGGCGGCAGCCGATGAACCTCATCGATAAACAACACCCCGCCGTTGCTGGTCTCGATAAGACCAGGAACGGCCTTATCGGCGCCGGTAAAGGCCCCCTTCGCATGACCAAATAACTTCGAGGTCAGTAGTTCTGGATTATTCGCGTACTCGGCGCAGTTAAATACGGTAAAAGGCGCATCGGCAGGTAAAATACCTTCATCTATTGCGTAGTGCCAGAGCTGGCGAGCTAGAAAACTTTTCCCGGTGCCAGTAGGGCCCCGCAGCAGCAGCGGCAGACCTGCGCCAGGGTAGCTGATGGCAGCCTTGCACTGGCGCAATGCTTCCTGCAGGCTGCCCTGCGCGCCAATCAGCTGCGCCAGACTATCCTGACGATCCGCGCACAGCGCCTGAATGGAGGCGTATTCGCCGTGCCGAACCGCCAGGCGGTGATGATCGCGCAGAACGGTAACGGGTAAAAACAGCACCGGGCGACCGTTCACTTTGACCACCCGCTGCTCGCGATGGAGATTATTCAGATGATGGCTGATGATGCTGCGTTTTTGCTTCAAGCTATCGGCGATGGCCATAGCGTTAAACTCGCCCAGCGCTTCCGCCGTCAGCGCTCGCCCGGCGATCCGTTGTTCTAGTTGGCGAAAAATCGACTCCTTATTCATCTCGCTCCCCTGTCAAAAGCGTAAAATTCGCTTATACGACAATTCGCGCAGGACGTCGCTGCCGCCAGCCACACTTCTTTAAAAACGCTTAATTTTTCATGGCTTAACGTTCCCCGCATGCCAGATGCGCTCGGCATAGCGGCCAATCACCGCCAGCGAGACGGCAAGGATCAGGAAAAACAGCACTTTGTGCATCCCGTTCCAGAAAAACTCAAAGAAACGGGTATAGAGATTGATCGCCAGGAAGGTTAGTCCGAAGCCGCGCAGCATTCCGTCATCGGTTTTCAGGCTGATAAAAATGCAGACGCCGGCCGCTACGGCAAACAGCAGCCCCCACGGCAGGAGTCGCGCCTGGCTCACCTGGTACCAGCTGTCTGCGTCGTAATTGCCGAAAATCGACATGATCCACAGCGCAATAAACAGGTACGTGAGGCCCATCGCCTTGCTGACGGTAAACAGCTGCCGCTGGCGAAGCAGGGATTGCGCGCCGTAGCAGAGCGCCAGCAGCGCGCCGCCGAACAGGACGAAGCGAATCGGGTAGTTCATGCCCAGCCAGTAGGCGCCCCACCCCGAGACGTAGCCGGTTTCCGCGCCGAACCAGTTGCCCAGCGCCAGCAGAAAAAAGAGCCACACCAGCCCGGAGCGGGCAATATAGCCAATGGCACCGTAAATCACGCATCCGGCCAGAAACAGCGGTGCGATATGGCCGCTGCCGTTATCCAGCCGTTCGCCAAGCTGCCATAGCGCCACCGCGGTAAAGACGACGCCCAGAAACAAAATCGCCTCGGTGCTGTAGTGCCACTGCGTCTCCCGCCGCTGGCGGCGAAAACCCCAGCCGTAGCAGACGACTGCCAGCAGCGCAGGCAGCAGGATCCGCATCAGCGCCGAGTGGCTGAACAGGCTCAGCAGCCACGCCACCAGCTCGCTGTCGGCGAACAGACTGCCCAGGGAAATCAGCACGCAGGCCAGCGCGGTCCAGAAGGCATAGCGGCTCAGGCGCCGCCAGTCGAAGGGGGAGACGCGCATCGTTTGCGCCAGCCGCTGGCTGTCCGAGGGGGTTAACTCCCCGCTGGCCTGCCAGGCATTCAGCGCGCGCTGAATAATGCGCTGCTCTTTTCGGGTTACGTTCATAGGCATTCCTTGAGACTGATGACAAACCTGTTTTCGCTAATATGCTCGCCTTTCTGCCGGGCAGCGGCTGTCGCCCTCCCCGGCCTACTTAACCATTTATATATCAGATTGTTACTCCTTACCGTAAGCCCGCGTAAGCGCAGCGCCGCCGAGCATGATATCAGGCACGGAGCCGCTTTATTGCCGGGTGGCGGCTGGCGCCTTACCCGGCCTACGGTCCGTATCAGCCAGCCGTTAACTTACCCACTTGTGCGACTGAAACTGCCGGTGTTGCGGCCTCAACATCGCTGAGACGTTCCCGGCAGGCCGGGGCAGCCCGCATGGATGCGGGCTGAGGGCCGTGTTTTGCATGGACGCTGCCTCGGCCCGACCCGAAGCCTGCAGGGATAAGTCGAAGGCACCGCGCAGCGGCGATGTTGCTGGCCGGAGCCCGGGGGTACAGGGGGCGGCGGCGACTGGTGCCCCCTGTGCGCTCCCTGCGCCATGAGTGACATAACGCAGAAGGCGTATCGGGAGCGCAATGTGTGCTGAAGTCGTAGATCACATACAGGACTTCCCGACAGTGCTTTCCCTCCCCTACTCCCGGAGGGAAAGGGAACCGTCCAGCAGCGCCGGCCGGGCAATACCCGAAGATGGCACATTGCCAGCCATCTGATTCCCTGTGATTAATGTTGGTCCAGCCACGCCAGCGCCTGCTCGCCCGCCTCGTCCATCGGCAGGTAGACCAGCAGGCGCGAGCCGTTGCGCGGCGCCGAATACCAGTACATCTGCTGCAGGCTGAATCGCCCGAGCTGCGGGTGGTTAAAATGTTTAATCTGGTTTTCCACGCCGCGCACCTCGTAGCGCTGATGCCACAGCGCTTCAAACTCCGACGAGGCGGCGAAAAAGCGCGCCAGTTTGTTTTCCCACGCCGGATCGCCGCGGTGCTCGGCCATCGCGGCGCGGAAATAGGAGACGAAGGTCGGCAGCACATCGCGATTTTCGATCCGGCTGCGCCAGGTCTCATGGGTCAGATAGAGATAAATGCAGTTGCGATCTTCTTCCGGGAGGGTGGCGAAATCGATGCCCATCAGGCGGCAGAAGCTGTCGTTCCACGCCACAATATCAAAGTTCGGTTTCTGAATGCTGGCCGGCTGCGGCATCAGGCTGTCCAGCATCCGGCGGGTCCCTGGGCTGATGCCTTCGCACACCGTCACCTGGGTGGCTTCCGGCGGGGTCAGCCCGGCGAGCACGAACAGATGCCGGGTCTCCAGCGGACTGCACTGCAGGGCATTCGCCACCCCCACCAGCACCGCCTCCGACGGATTCACCTCCCGCCCCTGCTCCAGCCAGGTGTACCAGGTAACGCCGACGTCGGCGAGCATCGCCACCTCTTCCCGGCGCAGACCCGGCGTGCGCCGGCGGCCCACCCGGGGCAACCCCAGGCGCTGCGGATCGAGGCTTTCACGGCGGGCGCGCAGAAAGGCCCCCAGCTGTTTGCGTCGATCGTCCGGCACGGCGATCGTCGACTCCCGTTGCGGCATCGTGGTCATCACCCCTCCAGCATAGTAGTGCCAATACCAGTATAGACAGGAACTGGTACCCGTTTAATTTATCGGTAATGCTACGTCGGTCTGCTGAATGACGCAATGGAGAATCCCATGAATACGTCTGCTGTTTCACCCGGCCGCGCCGGTCTGTTGCTGCTGCTGAGCGGCCAGATGCTGCCGCTTATTGATACCTCGATCACCAATGTGGCGCTGGACGCCATCACCTACACCCTGGCGGCCAGCGCCACGCAGCTGGAGCTTATCGTCGCGCTGTACGGCGTCGCCTTTGCCGTCTGCCTGGCGATGGGCAGTAAGCTTGGCGATAACTATGGCCGCCGGCGCCTGTTTATGTGGGGCGTCGCCCTCT
This sequence comes from Klebsiella sp. P1927, assembly GCF_018204675.1. Taxonomy (NCBI): domain Bacteria; kingdom Pseudomonadati; phylum Pseudomonadota; class Gammaproteobacteria; order Enterobacterales; family Enterobacteriaceae; genus Klebsiella; species Klebsiella sp. P1927. The sequence goes on from NZ_CP073377.1 coordinate 3,744,580, forward strand.
TTGGCATCGCTTCCCTGCTGTGCGGGATGGCGAACAGCATCGGCGCCCTGCTGGCGGCCCGCACCCTGCAGGGCGCCGGGGCGGCGCTGATTGTGCCGCAGATCCTCGCGACCCTGCACGTCACCCTCAAAGGCCCCGCCCACGCCCGGGCCATCAGCCTGTATGGCGGGATCGGCGGGATCGCCTTTATCGTCGGTCAGATGGGCGGCGGCTGGCTGGTGTCGGCGGACATCGCCGGGCTGGGCTGGCGCAACGCCTTTTTTATCAATGTGCCGATCTGCCTGCTGGTGCTGGCTCTGAGCCGCCGCTATGTGCCGGAAACCCGTCGCGAGACGCCGTCGCGGATTGACTGGCAGGGTACGCTGTACCTCGCGCTGATCCTCTGCTGCCTGCTGTTCCCGATGGCCCTCGGTCCGGAGCTGCACTGGCCGCTGTGGCTGCAGCTGATGCTGGTGGCGGTCCTGCCGCTGCTGTTCGCCATGCGTCAGAGCGCCCTGCGCCAGCAGCAGCGTGGCGACCATCCTCTGCTGCCGCCGCGTCTGCTGCAGTTGACCAGCATCCGCTTCGGGATGGCCATCGCCCTGCTGTTTTTCGGCGCCTGGTCCGGCTTTATGTTCTGCATGGCGCTGACCATGCAGGAGGGGCTGGGGATGGCGCCGTGGCAGTCCGGCAATAGCTTTATCGCCCTCGGCGTGGCCTATTTTATTTCGGCGCTGTATGCCCCGCGGCTTATCGCCCGCTACAGCATGGGGCGGATCCTGCTGACCGGTCTGGCGGTGCAGATCGCCGGTCTCCTGCTGCTGTGCGCCACCTTCTCCCGCTTCGGCGTCGCCACCAACGCCCTGACGCTGGTTCCCGCCACGGCGCTGATCGGCTATGGCCAGGCGCTGATCGTCAACAGCTTTTATCGGATTGGTATGCGCGATATCAGCGCCAGCGACGCCGGGGCCGGGAGCGCAATCCTCAGCACCCTGCAGCAGGCGACCCTCGGTCTCGGACCGGCTATCCTTGGTTCGCTGTTCCTGGCGCTGGCCCGTCGCGGCGGCGGAAACTATCCGCAGGCGCTGATTGATTTTCTGCTGGTCGAGGTGGCCATGATGCTGTTGCTGGGGGCGATAGCGCTGTGGCTACGCCATCATCTCAACCGACAGCCGGCGACGGTGGCCTCGTAATACCGGCGGCGGTAATTTGCATAATAGCTATCCAGCGGTCATCATACCCGCTGGATATTCAGGAGACGTTATGCAGGAATTAATATCGCAAATTGCCGCCTTAGGAATCGAAATAACCCCCACCCGCTCGCTGATGATTATCTTCGGCATTATCTTGTTCACCGCCGTGGTCGTGCATCTGATATTGCACAAAGTGGTCCTGCGCGCATTTGAAAAACGGGCGCTGGCCAGCAGCCATCTGTGGCTGCAAATCATCACGCAGAATAAACTCTTTCACCGACTGGCCTTTACCCTGCAGGGGATCATCGTCAACGTCCAGGCGGTGCTGTGGCTGCAAAAAGGCAGCGAGGCCGCGGAAATATTAACCACCGTGGCCCAGCTATGGGTGATGATATATGCCATGCTGTCCTTCTTCTCGCTGCTGGATGTCATTTTAAAGCTGGCGCAGAAATTTCCCGCCGCCTCACAGCTGCCGCTGAAGGGCATATTCCAGGGGATTAAGCTGGTGACGGCGATTATTATCGGCATCCTGATTATTTCCCTGCTGATAGGCCAGTCACCGGCGATCCTGATTAGCGGGCTCGGCGCGATGGCCGCGGTGCTGATGCTGGTGTTTAAAGATCCGATCCTCGGTCTGGTGGCCGGTATTCAGCTCTCGGCCAACGATATGCTCAAGCTTGGCGACTGGCTGGAGATGCCAAAGTACGGCGCCGACGGCGCGGTGATCGATATCGGCCTCACCACGGTCAAGGTGCGCAACTGGGACAATACCATCACCACCATTCCGACCTGGTCGCTGGTCTCTGACTCGTTTAAAAACTGGAGCGGCATGTCGGCCTCCGGCGGCCGCCGCATCAAACGCAGCCTTAACATCGACACCACCAGCATTCATTTTCTTGATGAACAGGAGCAGCAGCGCCTGATCCGGGCGAAATTACTTAAACCCTATATGGATTCACGCCACGAAGAGATAAGCGCCTGGAACCAGCAGTACGCCGGGGAACAGTCGGTTCTCAATGAGCGGCGAATGACCAATGTCGGCACCTTCCGCGCCTATCTGCAGGAGTATTTACGCCATCATCCGCGCATCCGCCAGGATATGACCCTGATGGTGCGCCAGCTGGCGCCGGATGCCAACGGCTTGCCGATCGAGATCTACTGCTTCACCAACACCGTGGTATGGGCGGAATATGAAGGGATCCAGGCGGACATTTTCGACCATGTCTTCGCTGTGGTGGATGAGTTTGGCTTACGCATTCATCAAACGCCCACCGGCAACGATATTCGCGCGCTGACCGGCGCCTTCTCCCGCTGATCCTCAGACGCTGGCGCGGTCTATCACGCGCCAGTCCATCATCACCCGCTCGACGGCAGCGTCGGGATCGTCGATGCGTTTCATCAGTAGAGACACCGCCGTACGGCCGATCGCCCGGGAGGGCTGTTCGACGGTGGTCAGCTGCGGGGAGACCACTTCCGCCAGCTCGGTGCCATCGAAGCCGATCACCGCGATATCCCCCGGCACCCGTAGTCCGGCCTGGGCGATAGCCCGCAGCGCCCCGGCGGCGAGGGAGTCCGAAACGGCAAACACCGCATCGGGCTTCTCGTCTTGCGACAGCAGTTGCTCCATCGCCCGTTTACCGGCCGCCGCGCTAAGATCCTGCGCGTAGGTCACCTGCTGATACGCCAGACCGTGCACGTGCAGCACGCTTTTATAGCCGCGCTCGCGCAGACGGGCATAGCGATAGCTGAGGTCGTGATTAATGAGCGCGATGCGGCGGCGGCCGCTATCGGCCAGTCGGGACACCGCCCCCTGAGCCGCCTCGACGTCGTTAATCCCGACGCAGGAGATGCTGCCGGTGTCGGCATACTCCGCGCACTGCACCCAGGGCGCATCGCCAATCATGGTGGTCAGTTCCGGCAGGCTGGAGAGCGCGTTCATGGTAATAATGCCGTCGACCATTTTGCCGGAGAGCAGCTGCAGGCCCGAGGTCGAGCGGGCCAGATCCGACCCGGAGTTACACAGCAGAATGCGGTAGCCATTCTTCTCCGCCTCTTCTTCTATCCCCTTCACCACCTCGGCGCAAAAGGGGTTAGCGATATTGGAGACCATCACCAGGATCATATTGCTGCGGGCGGTTCGCAGCTGACGCGCCAGCAGGTTCGGCTGATAGTTGCTCTCTTTGATCGCCTGCAGCACGCGCTCACGGTTTTTGGCTTTTACCGTATCGCTGTTGTTCAGCACCCGCGACACCGTGGCCACCGAGACGCCGGCCAGACGAGCAATTTTCTGAATAGACATAAACCCTGCACTTCCTGCGATAGAGGTGGATCCTGCAGGCTATCATAAATGAGCGCAGCCCGCGCCGCTAGCCGGGCTGCGTGCGAACTGGGAGCCTTACGCTTTTGCGATGCCAGGACGTTAACCGCTTTTGCAAAACATGACGGGATTGATTAGCACGCTTAGCGGGCTATCATGGTGGCGCTGATGTAATTTCGCAAAATGCAAAACTCACTCGAGTATGCTACGGCATTGGTATAGAAATGGGGTATTTTGAGCGCAATGAAAATGATTATTATCGCAGCGGCAATTATCACCGACAGTCAGGGACGCTGTCTTTTAGTGCGTAAGCGGGGAACTGAATATTTTATGCAACCCGGCGGCAAGCCTGAAATCGGCGAGACCCCGCACGCGGCGCTGATCCGCGAGCTGGAGGAGGAACTCAACTTCAGCGTCTCACCAGAAGAACTGGTCCAGGTAGGCCGTTTCACTGATGCGGCGGCAAACGAGCCAGGTCATCTTGTCTCTGCGGATGTCTTTCTGATAGCCACGAACAGGGTAAGCTTTACACCGACGATGGAAATAGAAGAAGTGATCTGGTTTACGCCGGGTCAGGATCGGCATATTAAGCTTGCTCCCCTTACCGAAAACCACCTGCTCCCTCTGCTGAAAGGGGTGTAACCACCCCAAACGCATCGAAAGTTTTGGCTCATTTATCTGCAAGTAAAAATCCACACCATCCTCGTCTTGAAGTATTTACGGCTACCTGTAGGCAGAGCCAATCCATGCGGCCCCCCTAACTCTCTCCGTGACCTGTTTGTCCGCTTTGTACCATCACTATTCCGCACAGACTGCTGACGAGTTCTCCTTAAACATTAACGCGTCTTTATGCATGGGCCTCTGCTGTTTTGTACGCCAGATCATATTTTGCCCGCGCCTTCTTTCACTCTGAGCATCAAACAGCGCAACTTCACCTTACAAAAAAGGGAATATCCGCCTGAAAAAACACAAATTAAAAAACAAATTTAAAACAAAATGTTAACAAAATAGTGTGTGGCTGCGCTTTTTTTGACTTATTGTGCTGTTTTTTTTAACCAATTACTGCTCATTCAGCGAGAAAATTCCTGGTCGCAATGGATAATTCTTAAGCTGCGTTCGCTATAAAATTCTGCCCATTAAGATTTTTCTTATTAATAAGAGCAGGTTAGTATGATTCGCAGTATTTTTTGACTTTAAGAATTTACACATTTTTCAGCAAAATAACCACCTTGAAATTAAAGTTGTCACATTTATTAACTAGTCATAATATAGCCACATCATTGAACGATAAGGTAAGACAATATAGGGAAATAAATCGACACATGGTTCCACAGAAATATGAGAAGGCATACTGTATTAGCTGCCAGTATCAGTGCGAAATCTATCCACGACCTACGATAAAATCGATTAGATGTATTGAAACTCACTATTGCGTATGGCCTGATAAAAACATCTACTTAAAAAATGGCGTGCATTGTTTTTTAATTAACAAGCATTACAACTTCTCTAATTCTGGATATGTTTTTGTTGATTTTTCTCGCTACAACATCAGATTATTCACCAATGATAAATGGATTGAATATCTGATCAAAACAGGATTGCGGATAGTTTTGATTGCCGACAGATTAGCGCAACCACTGGCGTTGTACTGGAAACACCGTTGTCAGCAAATACTTTCAATTATCTATACCAGCGATACCCGAAATGAGATTGAAAGGAAAATACATCTTTCCTTTCTCGGCCAAAAAGATGGACGCGGCTATCGTCAGAAACTAAGCGCTCAAGAGGTATTGGTACTCGATCTTTTACTTGCAGAGAAGTCAGTTAAAGAGATAGCACAAGAATTGCAGATGGCAGAAAAAAGAATCTACGCAATCAAGCTCAGCTTGCAGAATAAGATGGGAGGCAGAGGGAAGTTAAACATTATTTTATCTGGATAAAGTCATTATCAGTATTTATAGCAATAACTCCATAAATGGAACTAACTTAATTATTCTCAGGAAATTGAAAATGAAAAAAATCGTATTAGCAGGTGTTGCGGCTGCGGCTCTTATCTCTTCCAACGCAATGGCTGACGTAACTGCTTCCGCCACTGCAAGCTGGGATGCAAGCGCAACGAAAGACACCACCAGCGCGCTAGTTGTCACTCCGCTGAAATCCCTGAATTTCCAGTACGCGGAAGGGATTAAAGCGTTTAACTCTCAGAAAGGCGCTTTTGACATCACCATCCAGGGCCAGTCTGGCGCGACTGACTTTACGCTGACCTCTCAGATCGTGAGCAACACCCTGAGCCGTACCACTGACGCCTCTACTCTGGCCGTCGGTGTGAACTGGAACGGCAACGCGCTGAACAAATCCACCCCGGTAACGATGATTGATACTTCCAACAACATTTCCGCGGGTCTGGATGCGCTGGCTGTCGCGACCGCCTTCGCAGGCGCCGATCGCGTCAGCACTCAGGGTAACTTCGATTTCACTATCGACTCCGCGACTTCTGACGGCAGCACTGCCGCTGAGTTCAAAGATTTAACCGACGGTTACTGGAGCGGCGACGTTCGCGTTCAGTTTAATGCGGTCTGGACTATCTAATCAGGTGTAGCCAACACCTGTCCGGTAAGACAAGGAGGCCTCGGCCTCCTTATAAGGATGCGCCATGAAACTGAATCCATTATTCCTCTCTCTCTTTTTATTCACCGTGACGCCCTCCTCCCATGCGATTAATGTCGGAGACGTCACCTCAATAATGGGGCCGGATGCCTCGACTCTGGCAAAAGAAATCATTAATACCACCGATACGGCGCGTTACGTTAGCGTCAGCGTGGAGCGTATCTCATCGCCTATGGCCGGTGGCACGGTTATCCCGATGGCGAACAGATCGGAATTATTATCAACACCCGCCAGCCTGATATTACCCGGCAATGCTAAAGAGAACTTTCGTTTTTTTTACAAAGGACCTCAGGATAACCAGGAACGTTACTACCGAATATCCTGGACCGATGAGCCGGTAACCGAGTTTGAAGCCAGTAAAAAGAAAAAACAGGGCGAGGCAACGACTTCAGCCATTATTGGTACCATTCTGGTGGTCGCGCCGCGAGAAGAAAGATTTGACTATCGTCGCGATAATGACACGGTAACCAATACTGGTAACGCTTCATTCCGTGTGATCTCCTACGGTCCCTGTCGTGATAAAGCGAAGGATGAGGGACAAGGCTGCCGTGAGCGATATTATGTCATGCCTGGTGTCAGCGTAAAAATAAAGCATACCGATCTCACCAATAAAAAAACGCGAATTGGAATATGGCACGGTGAGCAATATATAAATGTAAACTGAGTAACATCATGGATAATCTTGGTTATGTCAAAGGGACGTTGTTCGCTGGGTTATTGATTACAGTAAACCAGGGTTGGGCAGCTAATGCTACAGCGCCAGTCAAAGTCAGTAACTATATTATTCCTTCGGTATTTGCTAACGCGTTATATCAGGGCATGTCGGTCCCTGTTTTTATTCGTTATGAAGGCGATAATAGTACCCAACGCAGTCAGCAAAAAATCGCTGATGCCATCCTGACCATCAAGGATAATGAGTTTCGCCTGAATCAGATCGCGCTCAGCGATCTGCCGGAGCGAACCGAACTATCACCTCAGATTAAATCATTGCTCAACGAGATGCAGGATAAAAGCATCGGCGACGGTCAGCGCGTTTATATCAACAAAGACGCCTCACTTTCACTTGATACGCGTTCCTTTTATCTCGAGCTGACGGTTAACCGGGCAGCCATGCAGGCCGCTATTTTGCCGCGTACCAATATGCTTGGAGAATCTACCGCCCAGAATCTCTCGAGCGTGCTGAATTACTCGATGGGGAGCTATTACAACAAATATGAGAATACCGATAACGCCAGCAGCTATCTGACGCTGGATAATACCTGGTCGCTGCGGGAACACCATCTGAACTTTAACGGTTCTCTTTACGGGATAGGTACCGGCAACCAGGAGAGTAAACTGTATCGCTCGATGTACGAACGTGACTATCAGGGACGCCGCCTGGCAATGGGTATGGTGGATACATGGAATCTGCAATCGATTGCCAGCATGAGCGCCCTGAATTCCAGCCGTATTTACGGCGTCAGCTATGGCAATAAAAGCAGTTCACAAACGCAGGACAATACGCTTGCTCTGGTGCCCGTCACGGTGTTTCTCCCGGCCGCTGGTGAAGTACACGTCTATCGTGACGGCAAACTGCTCAGCATTCAAAACTTCTCGATGGGTAGCTACGAGCTCGATACGTCGCGTCTGCCATTTGGCATCTACAACGTTGATATCCAGGTGGTAGTTAACGGGCGCGTGGTCAGCAGCCGGACGGCGAACATCAATAAAACGTTCGCCCGTAAATCGAGCGTGACCGGCGATCTCTCGTGGCAAACCTTCGGCGGCAGCCTCGAATACAACAAGATGGACTATCGCCACAAATACAACATCAATTATGGCACAAAGAATACATGGATAGCCGGGATCGCCGCGGCAACCAGCCAACCCTGGCTTTCCGGCGTCAATCTGAAAACCACGCTCTACGGTTTTGACACTAACGGCGTCAATGAAACGGAAGCGAACGTTATTTTCAACGACGCGTTCAGTTTTAACCAGCAGGGGCTGCTCGCTACCGACGGCAGCTGGCAGAGTACCTCCACCTTTAATATGAGTTTACCCGACGGTTACGGCAACCTGTGGGGGTCGCGCCAGTACAGTTCCATCGGTAACGCGCTCCCGATGCAGCAGAATGACTACGTGACCATCGGCGCCAATGCCAATCTGCGCAAAATCGCGCCGTTCCTCGGTACGCTGAGCGTCAGCCGAACCAATAACAAATATACCGGCAGCACCTATACCAACGTCGATTACGACCAATCGCTGTTAGCCAATCGCTATGCGACCGTGTCGCTGCGCGCCGGTATTCAGAACTATCAATACAACAACCATGAAAATCTGCGTGATAAGTACGTCAATATTGATGTCTCTATCCCCTTCTCTACCTGGCTCAGCACCGGCGTGTCCAGCCAGAATGGAAACATGCTGGCGAACGCCACGCTGCGCAAAAGCTTTGACGACAGCGCTATTACCCAGGTGGGAGCATCGGTTTCGAAGCAGATTAAACAGAATAAAAATGACGATAGCCGCTATCGTTCCGACGATTACGCCGCCAATGGTTACGTCAGCTATGACACCAAATATAACGCTGGCACCGTCTCCGTTAGCCGCTCATCGCAGCACAGTTCAAACTACAGCCTGAGCTCGCAGGGCAGCCTGGCCTGGACGGAAAAAAATGTTTATGTCGGCAAAGGCACTCAAACCGCAGGCCTGGTGGTGAATACCAATTTCAGCGGCAAGGGGAGGATGATGGCGCAGATCAACGGCCAGAACTACCCGCTGACCGGCAAAAGCAACTTCATCAGTCTTCCGCCCTACGCCGAATACAAGGTGGAGCTGATGAACGACAAAAATTCGGAAGACAGCGTCGACATCGTTAACGGCCGGCGGAACAAAGTCGTGCTCTATCCCGGCAATGTCAGCGTGATTAACCCGGAAATCAAACAGCTCGTCACCGTATTTGGCCGGGTGAAAGATCGCCGCGGTGGTTACTACGCCAACGCCGATATACATAACCACATTGGTAAAACACGCACCGACGAACTCGGCGAGTTCGCCATGGACGTTGATAAGCGCTATCCGGTGATTACCCTGGTCGATAAATTCGGCGGTATTTGCGAAGTGGATTTGGATCTGCGAGAAGCGAAAGGTGCCGTATGGGTCGGTGAGATCCCTTGTGAGATCCAACAACAAACGGCATCAGTGACTGGAGATATTAAGAATGTCTATTAAACCCCAGGCCATCATGCTGCTGGCCGGCTGGCTGCTAGCCGCGCCGGCTATGGCACTTACCGCTACTAACGACGGGAGCGGCAGCAACACCTATATGTTTATCGACAACGATGTCGATGATGAATATTTCATCACCACCAGCTCCCTGTCCCCGCGCTTCACTGGAGCCAATATCTGGACGAAATATAAAACGAACCAGCGTAGTCTGGGATACATGGGCAACTCAGGCTGGAGTTACAGCAACCGCTATTTTGACCTCTGGATAGACAACTCCCCGATTAACCAACCGTTTCTCGGGCTCCGCTGCATGTCAACGGGCGCGAACTGCCCGGCTTCGGGCTATATCCCCGCCGATGTACTCGACAAAGACGGCTTCTATCACGCGATGTCCGGCAACAGCGTGGCCAATGGTTACTACGGCGCCGGGGTGCTGAGTCAGTCGGCATATGAGTATTTTCGTAATCGGCCGGTGGGAACCATCGATAATTTGCAGTTGAATCTTTGCTATATGGACTCCAAAGCTGATTATGACTTTGCTTCCGGCGTTCGCTGTAAAGATCTCCCCAGCGGAGGAAAGTGGGTTTACTACACGATGAACCTCGAAAAGGTCTCGCATCTGACCTTAAACAGTACCGGCGCGATGGCGGAAGTGTGGATTGCCAGCGACGGTACGCCAAGCGTCAACCTCGGCTCTGAATTGTGCCAGATGGGGGTGGTAGGGAGCGCTTCGGGGATCATTTGTAAAATGGTGTCTTACAGCTTTCAGGAAACCAAAACCCTCACCACTTCGCTTGATTTCCGGATGGTTATCGATACGACGCTGCTGGGATTTTCCCCTTCTTCGTCTGACGTCAAGTACAGCGGTGATGGCGCCAGCTGGACCAATTTCGGCTCGACTAGCACCTATAACAAGGTCTTCAAACCGTCAGGGGAGTACATCTATGTCTTTCTGTCCAACGCTTTTTTCAAAAAAGCTCTCAAGGCGGGCACAGATTTAACCAACAAAGATGAGCTGTTCACCTTTTATTTTGATAACTCCGTGACTCCTCAATCAGGTTATTATCAGTTTACGCCATCAACACTAATTAACATCATCCCGCGTGAATACGGCATCAGCATTATCGCCAGCGACGGGAGTGCTCATCCAAAAGCATCTGGCAAGATCGGTAGCGAAACGCCCATCACCTTTGAGTATAAAGTTACTACCTCCGCGTCGCGTCAGGCGGACAGCATCACCGCCCAGGTGACTGGCGACGCCATCAACATATATGGTCAGCCATACTGTCTGTTTACCTCAGCAGACGAGACGCTAAAAGTGCCGGTCCCGGCCTTCCTCGAATGGACTTCCGCTGCCGGTAACGCGGTAAGAGTGCGCAACAGCTGCGGTGAAAACCCCGTTGATATGACCAACGCCGCCTGGGTTCAGACGGCCTGGAACGCCAACGTCAACGATGGTTTCTTTTTTACCACCACGCTGAAACTGCTGTTTCCGATGGATGACTCGCATTCACAGTTCACTACTGATGGTCATGACTGGATGGGAACCGTCAGCGCCACCGGGGATGTAAAAGTGACCGCCACCTGGGTTGGCGTCGATCGGGGGGTATGATGAAGAAAATGCTTTTCATCGGATTGTGCGGGCTGTGTATTCAGCCCGCTTCCGCGGTGTACTTTGATTCCATCATTTATGATATGGATGCCAGTAAAGATTTTATCTCCCGGCCGTTAGTCAATGATACAAGCAGCAATAACTTATATACCATCTCGGCTTACAAAATCGCCAGGCCGGGCAACGGTAATGAACGGCCGGTGCCCGGTCAGGACAAAGACCTGGTCTGGTCGCCGCTGCAGTTCACCGTACAGGCCAATGGCCAGGAGTATTTTAAACTCTATTACCGTGGGCCTGGAGATGACATTGAGCGATATTATCGGGTGATCTTTAAAGAAACGCCCGTCACGGTTTTTCCCTGGCGCATGGAGCAGAAAAAACTGAATATTGTCCCTTCGGTATCGATGAGCACCATTCTCATTGTTCGCCCTCGAAAAACGCGTTTCCAGTATGAGATCAACGAAGCCACGGGCACCATTAAAAATACCGGCAATACCTATTTCAGAGTCATTCTCCAGAAAGGTTGTAATGGTGATGATGAAAGCTCTACACAGTTTTATATGCTGCCAGGGGATAGCTGGACAGGCCCTGAGGCGAAGAATAGCAACAGGAAATATATCGTCGCATTAGGCCGTTATCATAAATTAGGTGATGGCTGTTTCATGGATGCGCCGGGTTAATCACGGCTAATCCAGCGCGGGGATAGTATGCCTGAAGCGCAGATTGCGCAGGCGATTGAGCCCGCCGAACTTCTTGCATAAAGAGTATTGAAAGCGGTAGACGCTGCGGGTATCGCACGCCATGATACGGGCGATATCCTGGCTGGAATGCCCCTCTGCAAGCAGGCACAGCGTCTTCATTTCATGCTCCGTCAGCGACGGTGTGCGCCTGCACAGAAGGTTCCGCCCCAGCATAACGCGTTTTATTTTATTAATTAAGTTGCTTAAGTCACTATTCACTTCCACTACTGCCCAGGAAAACCCGGAACGCAGCCTCCAAAAATTAGCCATTGGCAGCATGTTTTTATCTGCTATCAGAATGATTTTCAGACCACTATCCCGCAATTTCCTGGTCCAGCACTCATTCAGAAAGTACAATATATTTCCCAATGAAAAATCCACCACCACTATACCTTCAGGTACAAAACAGGTGAGTTCACGGAAAACCAGATCATTTACTGCCCGTTTAAAAAAATAGTTCCTGTCTGGCCACACAGAAAATTTCTTCTCTCCACAGAGAGTGCGCTCTATTTTATTTTTCGCTTCAATCCGGCAGTTTAATCCACAGGCGATACATTTAATCTCACAGTTACACCCTCTCATTATAATCACCTCGCAAGTCATTAAAAAATTTAGTAAAGATACATAAGCAATATCAAACACTCTGTAAACAATAAACCCAAGGTGTATTTTATTTACTATAAAATAATAAAATAAAGATTAATGTATAATACCCTTGCACAAGCAGATAAATATCAACGCAAGCAATCAAAAGTTTAAAAAAAAACTGAAATTTAACCTCATACTGTTCCTATGTTTAGCTGCCATGCTTATGCATTACAGCTAATAAATATCATATTTATTATTTTGATGCCTGTCAGTAAAGATAAACGTGATATGCAAACCAGCGGCTAAATCAGTCTGGGCCTGCTGTCGGAGCGATGGAGGATGTGAAGAGTAAATAAAATTTGTTTCTGCCGTAGCGAACTGTGCGAGGAATGCCTGAATCATTGTGAATTCAGCATGAACGTTGCTTATAGGGATAAGGATCCCCGCCGTAGCCCGATAAACACGTCTAAGGGTTGCCAGCTTATCCGGTGTGGAAGAGCGCAGCCATAGAGGTGGATCCTGCAGGCTATCATAAATGACCTCTGGTCAGCCTGGCGCGAAAGCGCGGGAACGCGCGAGAAAACTATTAATAATCAGGGCTTCTCTCCCGCCCCGTTAACGCGCATCCTTTTGCCGTTTCATATTCTCATTAGCGCAGGAGGCGCAACAGACCGCCTGCGCCCCATTTTTTCTTTTATGATTAAGGATGATATCCCCATGAGGCTCACCACCGCGGTTCTCGCCCTCAGCTGTGCCCTGGCAACGATCACCGGCTGCACCTCGTCAAAATCGTCACCGGAACGCCATGCCTACGCCTTCGTCGCCCACCGCTCCGATTTTGTCGGCGGCAACTTCACCGTCAACCGCCAGGAAAATTACCGTTTAAACCTGCCGACCTTTACGGCGATGTATGCCCGCGGACAGCAGGATAAAGCCGCTGGCATGAGCGAAAGTGATGCCCGCCGCACCGCGGAAGCCATCAAACAGCAGGCGGCGCAGGGCACCCGCACCGAGCACGCCTTCACCGGCAATGCCAGCGACAAATGGGATAATGCGATGGAAAATAAAGATGCCGTCCTGTTCGGCAACGAGCTCTCCGGTGCCTATCTCGACGGCTATCTTGGGGTGAAATAATCCTGCGCCCCGCCTGCGCTCAGCGTTCGACGCTGACCCAGCGCTGTTCCTGATGGCTTTTGACGATCGCCTCGATGATGTACATCACATCGGCGCCGTCGTCGAAAGCGGCGAAGCGCCGGGCCCCGGCCGCCGGCATCTTCCCGGCGCGCACCGCCTGATAAAAATGCCCCATCATATTCTTAAAGGCGTCCGGCCAGCCCTCAATGTGGCCGCCGGGGTAATGGGCGCTGTCAGCGATTTCCGGCCGCAGCAGGCTCGGGTCATCGCTGAGCAGGCGATCCGGCTGCTCGCGGTGGCCGATCCACAGCCGCTGGGGCACTTCCTGATCCCAGGCCAGAGAACAGAGGCTGCCGTTAATCTCCACCGCCAGACGGTTTTTCCGCCCGGCGCTCACCTGAGAGACCATAAAGCTGCCCTTGCTGCCATCGTCAAAACGCAACAGCACCGAGCCAAAGTCCTCGGTATCGACAGGCCGCGTTTCATATGCCTGCGCCTCGTGAACGGCGCTGAAGGTCGCTTTGCCATTGACCGGCGCTTTACGCGTTGGCCAGACGATAGACAGATCCGCCATCACCTCGACAATCCGCCGACCGGTCATAAACTGCACGGTATCGCACCAGTGGGAGCCGATGTCGGCCACCGTCCGCGACGCGCCCCCCTGCGCCGAATCGACCCGCCAGTTGTAGTCGGTCTCCAGCAGCATCCAGTCCTGTAAATAGCTGCCGTGCGCCGCGAAGATTCTGCCGACCTCGCCATGGCGGATCATCGCCGCCGCCTGCTGGACCATAGCGAACTGGCGGTAGACGAAGCTGACGCCATGCACCACGCCGGCCCGGGCGGCAAGCGCCACCAGCTCCCGCGCCTCCTCCGCCGTCATACACAGCGGTTTTTCGGAGAAGACGTGCAGCCCGGCGGCGAGGATCTGCCGGTTAATCTGGGCATGTAGATGGTTGGGCGTACAGTTATGCACCACCTGCAGCCCCGGATGGGCCAGCAGCGCCTCCACGCTGTCGTAGGCATGGGCAATGTTCAGCGCTCGCGCCTTGCGCTGCGCCGCCTCAAGGCGGCTGTCGCACAACGCCACCACCTCGACATCTCCCAGCCGCCGCAGCGCCTCCAGATGCGCCGGGCCAATAAACCCTGCCCCGATAATCGCGACCTGAATCATGTTACTCCCTCCCGCCGGCGGCAAAGTCATCGAAGGCCCGTCCGGCAACGGGAATGATATGGCGGCGGATAAACTCGCTGCCCTCGCGCGCGCCGGTCTCACTATCCTTCAGGCAGCACTCCCACTCCAGCACCGCCCAGCCGGCAAAATCATATTCGGTCAGCTTACTGAACACCCCTTTGAAGTCGATCTGCCCGTCGCCGGGAGAGCGGAAACGCCCGGCCCGCTGCTGCCAGGGCTGGTATCCACCGTAGACGCCATTGCGCCCGTTGCGGCGAAATTCGGCGTCCTTGACGTGAAACGCTTTAATACGCGCATGATAGATATCGATATAGGTCAGGTAGTCCATCTGCTGCAGATGCAGGTGGCTCGGGTCATAGAGCATATTGCAGCGCGGATGGTTATCCACCAGCGCAAGAAAACGCTCAAAGGTCACGCCATCGTGCAGGTCTTCGCCGGGGTGGATCTCATAGCAGACATCGACCCCCTGCTCGTCGAAGAGGTCCAGCAGCGGCCGCCAGCGCCGGGCCAGCTCGGCAAAGGCCTCATCCAGAAGCGGCTGATTGTGCGGCGGCCACGGATAAAAAAAGGGCCATGCCAGCGCCCCGGAAAAGGTCGCGTGCGCCTGCAGCCCCAGGCGGCCGGAGGCTACCGCCGCCTGGCGCACTTTCTCCACCGCCCAGCGCTGGCGCGCCTGCGGATCGCCATGCAGCGCCGCCGGGGCAAAGGCGTCAAACGCCGCGTCATACGCTGGATGCACCGCCACCAGCTGTCCTTCAAGGTGAGTGGACAGCTCGCTGATCACCAGCCCATGCTCCGCCAGGATGCCGCTGACCTCGTCGCAGTAGGTCTGGCTCGCCGCCGCCCGCTCGACATCAAAAATCGCCGGGTGGTTGCAGGGGATCTGCAATGCCTTGTACCCCAGGCCGGCGGCCCACTGCGCTATCCCCGCCAGGGTGTTGAACGGCGCCCGCGGCCCGATAAACTGCGCCAGAAAAATGCCCGGTCCCTTAATCGTTTTCATACCCCCTCCTGAAAAATTAGTGCGGCTCTTTCTCGTTGTACTGGAAAGAGAAAAGGAAAATCAGCGCGATAACCGCGGCGGCCACCGCCGGGATCCACCAGAAGGTCACCCAGGCCTGAGGCACGCTCTGGCCGGCCACCAGATGGTTATACAGCGCGCCGGAGATCTGCGAGCCCAGCAGCATGCCGATCCCGTAGGTGAACATCACAATCATGCTCTGCGCCTGGCCTTTTACCTTCTCGCCCGCCACGCGGTCGGTGTAGATAAAGCCAACGACAAAGAAAAAGTCATAGCACACGCCGTGCAGCAAAATGCCCAGATAGAGCAGGAAGCGCCCCTCCTCGCTGACTCCGAGAGCGAAAAAGGCGTAGCGGACGAACCACGCCGCCATGCCGATGAGCAGCATGTATTTCACCCCGAGGCGACGGAACAGCAACGGGATCACCAGCATAAAGACGATCTCTGACATCTGACCGAAGGACATCGCGGTGCTGACATCTTTGACGCCGGCATCCGCCAGATACGACGCGGTATAGGCGTAATAGGTGCCTAACGGCACGGAAATTAAGGTGGCGCAGAGGGAGAAAATCAGGAAATGGCGGGTTTTCAGCAGCGCGAAGGCGTCCGCGCACAGCAGGTCGCGAAACTGAACCGGCATGCCTTTGGCCGGCGCCGGGGTGTGCGGCAGCGTCAGGCTGTAGAGCGCCAGCGCGACCGAACAGAGCGCCGCCAGCGTGAAGATGCCGGTGGTATCAGAGATACCGGTCACCCCGATGCAGATCCCGGCGATAATCCAGCCGATGGTGCCGAACACGCGGACCACCGGGAAGGTTTTATCGACATTGGCCAGGCTGTGGAAGGCGATATTGTTGGTCAGCGCCAGGGTCGGCATATAGCACAGCGTATAGCCGAACAGCAGGCCAATCAGCAGGGCGCCGTTCTGCGCCACCAGCGCCTGCGGGACAAACCACAGGATCGCCGCCCCGGCCAGGTGCATCACCGCCATCACCTTCTGCGAGGCGAAAAAGCGATCCACCAGCATCCCCAGCACAAAGGGAGACAAGATGGAGGCGATCGGCCCGGCGGAGAACGCATCGCCGATCAGCAATGACATCTCATAGCGGGTCATCACCAGCCCCAGGGTCACCGACCAGCTGCCCCAGATAAAAAACTGCATAAACATCATTAACGACAGCCGCGGCACCAGAAAACGGTGGCTCACGCGGACACTTTCCCGACCTTCTGTTGTTGTGACCATGTTGCTCGCCCTCAGAAAAGTAATCGATTACAAAACCACTCAAAAACAAAAGTAATCGATTACAAAAAGAAGATCGCCAGGCAAATGCGCCGCCTGCGAAGAGGATCACAATAAAAAGGCAGGCAGCCCCGCCGGACGGCGGGGCATCTCGCTTACGCCGGGCGGCGCAGCAGTTTGAAGGCGATAAACAGGAACAGGATCCACACCGGCAGCAGGATCGCCGACAGACGCATGCCGTCGATAGTGCACATCAGCGCCAGGATCAGCCCAAGGAAAGCAATGCAGAAGTAGTTGCTGGCGGGCGCCAGCAGCGCTTTGAACTTCGATTCGCGCCCTTTGCGGCGCTGGGCGGCGCGGAACTTAAGGTGCGCCATACAGATCATGATCCAGTTCAGCAGCAACGTCGCCACCACCAGGGCCATCAGCAGCCCCAGCGCTTCATGCGGCAGCAGGTAGTTCAGCACCACCACCAGCGAAGTGATAATTCCGGAGAGCAGCAGGGAGTTCACCGGCACGCCGCGCTTGCTGACGCGGGCGAGAAATTTCGGCGCATTACCCTGCACCGACAGGCCGAACAGCATCCGGCTGTTGGAGTACACGCCGCTGTTATACACCGACAGCGAGGCCACCAGAATGACGAAGTTCAGCGCGGAGGCCACCAGGTTGCTGTCCAGATTATGGAAAATCATCACAAACGGGCTGCTGTCGGATTTGATCTCCACCCACGGGTAGAGCGCCAGCAGCACCACCAGCGAACCGATATAGAACAGCAGGATACGATAGACCACCTGATTGACTGCTTTGGGAATGCTCTTTTCCGGGTTTTGCGCTTCGGCGGCGGTGATGCCGATAAGCTCCAGCCCGCCGAAGGAGAACATGATCACCGCCAGCGACAGAATAAGTCCGTGCCAGCCGGTGGCGAGGAAGCCGCCGTGTTTCCACAGATTGTCGAACCCGGCTTTGCTGCCGCCGTGGCCGCCGAACAGCATCCACAGGCCGAAGGCAATCATGCCGATAATCGCCAGCACCTTGATCAGCGCGAACCAGAACTCCGCTTCGCCATACAAGCGTACGTTGACCAGGTTGACGGCGTTAATAATGATGAAGAAAGCCGCCGCCCAAACCCAGGTGGGCACGTCGGGAAGCCAGTACTGCATATAGATCCCGGCGGCGGTCAGCTCCGCCATCCCTACCAGCACGAACATCACCCAGTAGTTCCAGCCGGAGAGAAAGCCGGCGAACGGCCCCCAGTATTTATAGGCAAAGTGGGCAAAGGAACCGGATACTGGCTCTTCCACCACCATTTCGCCCAGCTGACGCATGATCAGAAAAGCGACAATCCCGGCCACGGCGTAGCCCAGTAAGACCGCCGGACCGGCCATCTGGATAGCGGGACCAATGCCGAGAAACAGGCCGGTGCCAATGGCGCCGCCAAGGGCGATAAGTTGAATGTGTCGGTTCTGTAAACCGCGATGAAGCGTCGGGCCACTTTCCGTGACGGTCTCCGACGACGTTGACGCGTCTTTCACGTCGTTCCCCTGTGTGTTTTTGTGAAGGGGCACCTTTTATCACTTAGGGGGGATTGTCGCAAGTTGCGTGGGGCGAGCGTCAGCCGCCCGCCCCGCTTTTTTTAGCGTCAGAAGTCGTAGCTCATTGAGACGCGGACGGTACGCGGATCGCCTTCGAACAGGTAAGTACCGGTATCGTCAATGCCAGACCAGTACTTCTCGTTGGTCACGTTGGTCACCCCGACGCGCCAGATCATTTCGTTCTGGTCGGCGTTCAGACGCATACGATAGCGCAGGCCTAAATCCAGGGTGGTGTAGCTATCCAGCTTCTTGGTATTGGCCGCATCGGCATACTGCGAGCCGCTATGATTGACGCGCGCGGTGGCGGTCAGGCCTTCCACCGGCTTGATGTCATATTCGGCGCCGAGTACCGCGTAGAAGTTAGCCACCCCGATGGCATCTTTACCGTCGGTTGCGCCTTCAGCGGTTTTAGTCTGTTTGGCATCCAGCCAGACGGTACTGGCGTTAAGACGCAGTCCCAGCATCGGCTCGCCAAAGACGTTCATCTCTACGCCGCGGTTACGCTGCTCGCCGTCGAGGCCGTAATTGCCAGCGGTATCGGAAATGGCGTTCGGTTTTTTGATTTCAAACAGCGCCAGCGATCCTCCGATCGTACCGTAGTCGATCTTGACGCCCACTTCGTCCTGCTTCGAGTGCGCGATCCCGGTACTCTGCCCGGCATTGGCCGCCGTCGTCGGCGCCACAGAGCCCGGCTGCAGCGCTTCGGTATGGTTAGCATACAGCGACAGCTGCTCCCACGGCTTGTACACCAGGCCAAACGTCGGCATCCAGCGGCTTTGGGTATAACGCGAAGAGGTATCTTCCAGCCCGGTGGCGTTGCTGTAGTTGCGCACAACCACTTTCTGATGACGAGCAGCGGCGGTAAACAGCACTTTATCGTTAAAGAAGCCGAGGGTATCACTCAGCAGCCAGCCCTGCGTACGGCTGCGCGAGGTGACCAGCGGATCGTGGTAGTTGCCGCCAAAATAGGCGTTATCCGGCATCGCCACATCATGGTTGTCATAGATATTAGTGGTCGGGTTCCTGGCCGACATCCGCCAGGCGGTCGCATCGGTATGCACCTGCGCCGCATAGCCGAGGTTCACCTTATGCGAAATCGCGCCGGTATTGAAATCGCCGCGTACCCCGCCCATGCCGCTGATCGCGTCGATAATGCGGTTAGTATCCAGGCGGCCCACCGTCGCATCGCCGTTTTTATTCAGAAGCTTCGGCGCGCTGTAGGTACCAATTTCATGCGAATGCTGGCCGCCGAGGGCGCTGTATACCGTCCAGCTATCGGTCAGGTCATATTCTGCCTTCGCCATGCCGAACTCGCTTTCAATATCGCTATAGCCCCACTTCTGGCTGTAGTTTTTGCTGTTGTCCGGCAGCGCCGGAATGAAATCCACGCCGCTGATATTGACGCCCATCGTACCGCCGTGGAACGTTTTCTTCTGATAGCCGAAATCGAGCGAGGAGCGGAAACGGTCGCCGCGGTAATCAAGCCCCAGCGAAGCCAGCGTGGTACGGCGTTTATCATTATCGATAGCGCCTTCACCCTCGCGGTGCACCAGGTTGACCCGGGCGCCGAACTGGTTGTTGTCGCCGAAACGGCGCCCCAGGTCGAGGGTGCCGCCCACCTGAGAATCAGAGGTATAGTCGACGCCAACGCGTGCGGTCGGCAGATCTTCCGCCCGCTTCGGCTCGAGGTTAATCATCCCGCCGACGCCGCTGCTGGCCGCGCCGTTAAGCAGGCTGTTAGCCCCTTTGAAAATTTCAACGCGCTCCAGCATCTGGGTGTCCATCACCTGACGCGGCACCACGCCCGCCAGGCCGCCCATCGTCATGTCATCGCCATCGAGCTTAAACCCGCGGATTCGATAGGTCTCGGCGAAGTTGCCGTAGCCCTGTACGGCCTGCACGCCAGCGTCGTTACTGACGACATCGGCGATAGTTTTCGCCTGCTGATCCTGAATCAGCTTCGAGGTATAGCCGATGACGTTAAACGGGACGTCCATCGCTTTTTGTTCGCCAAGCATCCCCAGACGGCCGCCGTGGGCGATCTGGCCATCGAGGAATGCCGGAACCACCAGGTCGCCGCCGGATTTAAAATCGCTGGTTTCGTTAGCCTCGACGATGAGGGTCTCTTCGCCAGGCTGCTTCGCGGCGGCAGCGTCCGCGGCCATCGCCGTTTGACTGGCGGCGCCGATGGCTAAGGCCAGCAGCGTTTTACGCAGCGGGAAGGATGAATAGTGCGTGGTGTGCATAATTTGCCCCATGGATGAGGATAAATGAATCAAAGGGCCCGTCGCCGGACCCGTTATTTTTATTGCGCGTTCAGGTCGATACGTACGACGCTGTCCGGGCCTTTAGTGGAGTGGTCTTTATTGAAGGGCTGTTTGACGGTGACAAACAGCGTCTGACCATCGGCGGAAAGCAGCAGGCTGTTGGGATTGGCCGGCAGCGCCCAGCTTTTCTTCAGCGTGTAGCGGCTGGCGTCAAGGCTGATGACCTTGCCGGATTCACGCTGTGAAATATAAATTTCGTGGCGTTTCTTATTGAACTGCACCGCCAGCGAATCGCCGACGTCGAGCTGTTTAAGCAGCTTGCCGCTGTGGATATCCAGCACCAGAGTGGTTTTCGCTTTCGAGTTGTCGGTCACGAACAGACGGCCGGTGTCGCTATCTTCGGCCATATTAAGCAGCAGCGCCGGCTTGTCGCCCAGCGGCTTCCAGCGCTGTTCAATGCGTTGGTTACGCGGGTTGATCACCAGAATTTCACCGCTGCCGTTAGCGGCGTACACGCGACCGGTTTGCGCGGAGTAGTGCAGGCCGGTCATCCATTTACCGGTATTTTTAATCCGCGTTTTCAGCTTCAGGGTAGTGGCGTCAACCACCCAGATTTGCGCCGGGTCGGCGACCGCGCCAACGTAGAGAGTATTATTCAGCAACAGCAGCTGACGGGCCCCATAAGGGCGACCTTTTTCATTGCGCTCGCTGAACAGCAGGCGGTTTTTTACCTTGCCGGTGGCGGTGTCGATAGCGCTGATGCCGCCGTCCAGCGAATTGCTGACATACAGCGTTTTACCCTCCGCAGAGAGCTGTAAAGCGAAGTTTTTCAGATCGGTATGCGTCAGGCCGATGGTATTGAGGGTGTGCGGATCCAGTGTGTAAACCGCCCCGCCCTGTACATTTTTAAAGCCTTCAGCGCTGGCGACGTACAGCGCATCACCCTGCGGGCTTAACGCCATCTCGTACAGCCCTTCCGCTAGCTGGCGCTGCAGCGGTTGCGCCACGTTAGGGACTGGCGAGTCGACAACCGGTTGGGAAACGGCAGAGGAATGAGGCGTCGCGCAGCCGCTTAACGCCGCGCTGATGGCCAGCGTCAACGCCGGAAGTGTGTATTTCATTGGATCAACCCTATAAAAAATCAATGACCCGATGGACGCGCAGCGGCCGATATTGTGTGTTTCCAGCCTGCTGTCTTTACGTCACCCTACGCCTTCGCGACTCTTAGTGAACGACTCACTGGCGCAGCTCGAACCTTGCCAAAATTACGAATGAAAAAGAGAATGAGAACTATACTCATTATCTAATGTCAAACAAGTCCTGGCGGGCAAAAAAGATAATCTGCTGATTTTTTTTACGGCAATGGCGGATTAGGAGGGGAAGAAAGGATCCGTGACGGGAAAAGCGTCCCGGAAGCGATGCCGTGCACCGCCCGGGTTGCGGGCCAGAAGGCACACAATGTGTTGCCTATCTGGCGCAAAGCGACACATGACAGCGCTATGTCGCTGAACGGCGATTAATATCGCACCATCACCGACTTCAGCTCCGTATAATCATCGATAAACGCGCTGCCGAATTCGCGCCCGATGCCCGAGCCCTTCATGCCGCCGAACGGTACCGCCGGGTCGAGGAAGGTATGCATATTGACCCATACGATGCCGGCCTCAATCGCCTCCGAGTAGCGTAGCGCCTGACGAATATTATCCGACCAGACGCTGGCCGCCAGTCCATACGGCGAAGCATTAATTCGTGCCAGCGCCTCTTCTTCGCTGCGATAGCCGATAAAGCTGCATACCGGGCCGAAGGTCTCCTCGCGCATCAGAGTACTCTCTTCGCTGCGCACTTTAACCGCGGTCGGCTGCAGGAAATAGCCCTCCCCCGGCAGCGCTTCGCCGCCGCAGACGATGGTATCGCCCTCGTCGCGGGCGGTCTGAATGAGCCGCAAAACTTTGTCATACTGCTGGCGGTTGGCCAGCGGCCCCATCAGCGTCCGTTCATCCAGCGGCGACCCCGGCGCAAAAGCGCTGAGCTTGTCTTTCAGCAGCGCCAGTACCGCATCCAGTTTTCCCTGCGGCAGATAAAAACGTTCCGCAGCGGCGCAAATCTGCCCCTGGTTCAGGTAGCCAGCTTCAATAATGCCGTTGACCATCGCCTCCGGCGTCAGGTCATCGAGGAACAGCGCGGCGTTTTTGCCCCCCAGCTCAAGGGTCACCCGTTTACCTGACGCACTGGCCGACTGCTGGACTTTTTCACCGGTGGCCACCGAGCCGGTGAAGCTCACCTTGGCGCAGGCCGGATGCGTAATCAGCCGTTGGGCAATCTCGCCGCCGGCGCCGTTGACCACGTTAATCACCCCATCCGGGATACCCACCGCTTTTGCCAGCTCCGCCACGCGCAGCAGCGTCAGCGGCGTATATTCGCTCGGCTTGAGGACGATGGTGCAGCCGCAGACCAGGGCCGCCGCCAGCTTCCAGATGGCAATCATGATGGAGAAGTTCCACGGCACGATGCCAACCACCACCCCCAGCGGCTGGCGGCGGGTAAAGGCGGTATATTTCTCCCCGGCCATCGATGGCAGCGAGACATCCAGCGTTTCACCGGTGACTTTCCCCGCCCAGCCGGCGAAGTAGCGCAGGAACGCCACCGACTGGTCCAGCTCGAGCATCCGCGCCAGCGTGATAGTTTTGCCGGAACAGAGACTTTCCAGCTGCGCCAGCGCTTCGCGATGCTCTGCCAGCGTGTCCGCCAGCTTCAGCAGCAGCGCGCCGCGCGCCAGCGTCGGCATCTCGCGCCACTGACTAAACGCCTGGCGGGCGCTCTCCATAGCGCGATCCGCCTGGTCACTATCCGCCGCGGTGACCTCGGCAATCGCCCGCCCGGTCGCCGGGTTGATCACCGCGAACGGCGCGCCGCGGCCCGCCTCACGTTGACCGGCAATAAACTGCCCGTGCGGCTGGCGTAAGAAGGCGGTCACTTCCGCCAGTAAGGTTATCTCGCTCATCGTCAGCACCCGTTTTTCAGCAAAGTTAACCCATCACAGCACGGCTTCCCGCCGCAGCCTATCGTTCTAAAGAACGTCATTCTTCCGGACGATATTCAACGCCCGCGCGGCGTGCTGTGATGAGGGTCTTGAGCCAGGCAAGACCACAGGGTAACGCGATGAACATCAAGATCGATGCGCTGAACTACTACGGCGCGACGAAGAAATATCACCTCCATTTCCCGGCGCTACGGGAAGATATTGAAGCCGATGTGGTAATTATCGGCGGCGGCTTCTCTGGCATTAACACCGCCCTTGAGCTGGCGGAACAGGGGATCACCAACGTGGTGGTGCTGGAGGCGCGCCATCTCGGCTACGGCGGCACCGGGCGCAACGGCGGCCAGGTGATGGCCGGTATCGGCCACGATATCGAAGCGGTAAAAAAGCACGTCGGCAAAGAGGGGCTGGAGACGCTGTTTAAAATCGCCAACCTCGGCGCGGGCATCATTCGCGAACGCATCCGCAAATACAACATCGACGCCGATTTCGTGCCCGGCTACGGCTATCTCGCCTATAACCAGCGACAGCTTAAAACGCTGCGCCAGTGGGAGAAGGAGTTTAAAGCCGCTACCCCGGATGAAGAGATCGAACTGTATACCGGAAAAGAGGTGCAGCAGGTGGTGGGCTCCGAGGTCTACTGCGGCGCGCTGAAACATATGGGCGGCGGCCAGATCCATTCACTCAATATGCTGCTCGGTTCGGCGCAGGCCGCCCACTCGCTGGGGGTCAAGATTTTCGAATCCTCGCCGGTGGTGGAGGTGAATTACGGCAAACAGGTGCGGGTACGCACCGCGATGGGCAGCGTCAAAGCCGCCAAACTGCTGTGGGCCTGCGACAGTTTCCTCAACAATATGGAGCCGGAGATCTACAACAAGACGCTGGTCACTTACTCCTACCAGGTGTCGACCGAGCCGCTCTCCGATGAACTGATCGAGCGCATCAGCCCGCTGCGCGGCGCCTTCAGCGATATTCGCCCGGTAATTAACTACTACCGCGTCACCCGGGAAAACCGCCTGCTGTTCGGCAGCGCCACCCGCTTTGTGGAGTATACGCCGAACGATTTCGCCGCCTGGAATCGCACCTTGCTGGCGGAGGTCTTCCCCTATCTCAGGGATGTGAAGATCGATTTCGCCTGGGGCGGGCCGATGGCCTGTAGCGCCAATCTGTTCCCGCAGATCGGCACCCTACGCGATCACAACAACGTCTTTTACGTCCAGGGGTACTCCGGCTTCGGCGTCACCCCGTCGCACATCGTGTGCAAAATCCTCGCCGAAGGGATCGACGGCGGTTCCGACCGCTATCGCCTGCTGAGCAGCATCCCCCACGCGACCATCCACGGTCGTGACAGTCTGCGCTTGCTATTAGTCACGGCCGGAAAACTGATGCATCAAACCGCCGGTTTCTGGAAAGGCCGGAGTTAACCAGGAGAACGCTATGCACGCTTTTAAACTTAAACACCCGGTACCTGATCTGCAGCCGATCGGCAGCGTCAGCCTGCTCGGCGCGACGCCGACCGCCGGCGACCCGCAGGTAGCGGGCGCGATGATCTACGGCGAGCCGCAGGACGCCTTTACCTGCGGACTGTTTTCGTCCACTGAGGGGAGCTTTACCATGACCTATCCGTTTACCGAGCACGCCACCGTGCTGGAGGGCGAAGTGGAGCTGACCGTCGCCGGCGGCGAGCCGCAGCGCTTTGCGCCGGGCGACAGCTGGTTTGTTAAACAGGGCACCGAAGTGGAGTGGAAAATTCTGACGCCGCGCTTTGTGAAGCACTACCTGGCGAACGTCGAGACCCGCTAACAAACTGATAATGCCCGGCGGCGCATTACGCCTTCTCCGGGCTACCAAATCGCGCAGCGCTGTAGCCCCGGTAAGCGGCAGCGCCACCGGGGGGTTTGAGGCCAAATTAAAGGCAGGCCGCACGGACCGTAGGCCGGATAAGGCGCAGCCGCCATCCGGCAGAAACAGGCGCAACGTGGCAAGACGGATGGCCCCGGTTTTCGGGGTCATATTGTTTATCCGCCGCGACATTCATCGACTGCGTCACAGAATCATGCGCCGCCCTCCACCTTCCGGACGATATTCGTTGAGCAGGATGCCCGCCTAAATTATGACTATCCGGGAGTGGCGCTGGCTATTCCCTGCTACCCCATTATTGTGCAGAGGTTGACTATGTTTAGTAACAGACTCGCCAGCCATCTTGAGCGCGGCGTCGTCGGCTTCCCGACCACCCTCGCCAGCTCCGTCGGGCTGATCATGGCCAGCCCGGTGATCCTGACGGTCACCAGCGGCTTCGGCATGGGCGGCGATACCTTCGCGCTGGCGGTGCTGCTGGCCTTTATTATGATGCAGGCGCAGGTCACCACCTTTGCCGAGGCGGCGACGCTCATTCCCACCACCGGTTCGGTGTACGACTATATCTCCTGCGGCATGGGCCGCTTCTTCGCTATCACCGGCGCGCTGTGCGCCTATCTGATCGTCCATATCTTCGCCGGGACGGCGGAGACGATCCTGGCGGGCATTATGGCGCTGGTGAACTTCGAGTCGATTAACGCCCAGATGGCCGCTCACCAGAATACCTGGATGGTGGGCGTCGGCATGGTGGTGATTTTCGGCTTGCTCAACGCCATCGGCGTGGAAATCTTCGGCAAGGTCGAAGTGGTGCTGACCTTCGGCATGTGGACCACGCTGACCATTTTCGGCCTGTGCGGCATTTTTATGGCGCCGGTCACCCATCTGTCCGGCTGGTTCGGCACGCCGCTGAACGTTAGCGATATCAACGGCCTGTTCGGCTATATCGGCATGGCGATGTTTATGTTCGTCGGTTGCGAACTGGTGACGCCGATGGCACCGGAGATCAAACAGGCCCACCGCACCATACCGCGGGCGATGGCGCTGGGCCTGCTGGGGGTCGCCAGCTGCATGTTTATCTACGGCGCGGCGATCAACCGCCAGGTGGAGAATACCGTGCTCGACGCGGCCAACAACGTCCATCTGCTGGATACACCGATGGCGATCCCGGCCTTCGCCGAACGGGTGATGGGCCACGCCGGCCAGTACTGGCTGGGGGTCGGGCTACTGTTGGCCGGCTGCGCCACCATCAATACGCTGATGGCCGCCGTGCCGCGTATTATCTACGGCATGGCGCTGGACGGCGCGCTGCCCCGTTTCCTGACCTGGCTGCATCCGCGCTTTAAGACGCCGGTGATCGCCATTGCCATCGGGGTGGCGATCCCCTGCCTGCACGCCTGGTATCTGAACGGCGATCTGGACCGCATCGTGCCGCTGATCCTCGCCGCGGTCTGCGCCTGGGGCGTCGCCTATCTGCTGGTTACTCTGTCGGTGGTGATGCTGCGCATTCGCCGCCCGGATCTGCCGCGCGCCTACCGCTCGCCGTGGTTCCCGCTGCCGCAGATTATCTCCAGCGTCGGGATCATCATCGCTATCGTCAATATCACGCCGCCCGGGATGGACAGCCGCCAGGTGCTGGTGCCGTTCGGCATAATGCTCGGCCTGACCGCCGCTTACGCCCTGTTCTGGACGGTGTGCGTGCAGCGCGTCAATCCGTTCAAGCCGCTGGTAGTGGAAGAGGTGGTGGAGCGCGCCATCAACAATTATGAAAAACAGACCCGCGGGGAGATGACGCCAGATGTCCTCCGTCCCCTGGTTTGAAACGCCGTTAATGAACGCGGTGCAGCGCGATCTGGCGGGCTGGCCCAGCGAAAAGCTGAGCGAACGCAGCGCGCTGCTGCGCTTGAACGACGCCATCGCCGTCACCTTCAGCGTGCGTCAGAAGCGGCTGTTTATGGCCAGCATTCACAGCTGCGAGTTTGTCGTCGAGGGGCCGGTGACCCGGCCCGCTCGCGGCAAGATCCGCGCCCACCAATCCGGCTGGCTAAAACGCCTGCCAATCCGCTTTATCGGCAATAAAGAGAGCGCGGAACTCGCTGGCTATCTCAACGGTTTTCCTAATCTCCAGCAGACCTTAAGCGAGCTGGACTACCGCCGCTTTTCGTTGACCTTTGACGATAGCGGCTGGCGCTGCGGCATTGAACCCTGGGCCGCCAGCGAAGTGGTCTGTAAAATGCCGCCGCTGCGCCGTTATCTGCGGCTGGAAGCCCAGCAGCGGATGCTGCTGCTCAGCGTGCTGGCGATGATTAATCAGGCGGTAAGTCAGTGGATGCGCGGTGAAATCGCAGAAGAGAAAGCATTGACTTCCCCGCCATCACCGCGGGGAAGCTGAGGTGGTTTATAGCAAACCAAACTGCTGCGCCAGCCGATCGATGGCCTGGCGCTGGAACTGCGCGAACGTGGCGCGCGGCTGCTGCTGTTGAATAAATTCCAGCAGCGGATCCTGGACCTCGGTGCGGATGCCGCTCAGGGCTTCCATCACCGCCAGGCCGCAGAACGGCACGTAGGATTCGGCGTAGCCGCCCTCGTGCACCATTACCAGTTTCCCGCCGCACAGGCGATCCGCCGCCTGCTGGACCTGTTCGGTCATCGCCCGGAAGCTATCGCTGTGCAGCTGCATCCGCGCTAATGGATCCATGGCGTTGGCGTCATAGCCGCAGGCGATGATGATCAGCTCCGGCTCAAAACGCGCCAGCGCCGGAATAACGATAGTTTCCAGCGCATAGCGCCAGCTGTCATCCCCCGCCCCGGCCAACAGCGGAATATTGATGTTGTAACCTTCGCCCGCGCCCACGCCGCGATCGTCCTCGCCGGCGTAGCCCGGCGGGAAGCAGCCGTCCTGATGCAAGGAGATAGTTAGTACGTCGTCGCGCTGCAGGTAGATATGCTGGGTGCCGTTACCGTGGTGAACATCCCAGTCAATGATCGCCACCTTGCCCAGCCCCAGCTGCGCTTTCGCTCGCTCGACGGCAATGGGAATATTGGCGAGGAAACAAAATCCCATCGACTGGTCCGGCAGGCAGTGGTGTCCGGGCGGGCGCGACAGCGAATAGGCGTTATCCAGCTCCCCCTTCAGCACCGCTTCCACCGCCGCACAGGCCAGCCCGGCGGAAAGACAGGCGATTTCATAACTGCCCGGCCCCAGCGGCGCCTCTTTGCCGAGCATGCCGCCGCCGTTATCGCTTATCGCCTTGAAGCGCTCCAGATAGCTGTCGGGGTGGATCCGCCGCAGGTCCTCAAGGCTCGCCGGCGCCGCGCTGCGCAGCGCCAGCTGCGGCGTCAGCCCGGAGACATCCATCAGGTTTTTCATCCGCCGTTTGGTCTCTGGCGATTCAGCATGACCGCCGCCGGCGGGCGGCTGTACCCACCCGCCCACCGGCAGCGTCACCGCGTGCAGACCGGTACTGTGCCAGAAACAACGTTCATCAAAAAAGAAACCGGTTTTTCTTTTCACTCTATCCTCCCGTGGGCTAAGCCTTCCCGGCGGCGGATGCCGCCACAATTAAAATCAGTGACAGCAGCGCGCAGACGCCTGCCGCCGCCAGCAGCGGGTCGGCGCTGGCGAAGTGTTGCAGTAAGGCCCCCGCAAGCGCCGGGCCAGCCGCCATGCCGCCGCCGATCACCAGATTGATGCTGTTCATCAGCCGACCGCTGTTATCGAGCCCGGCCACGCGGGCGAGAATAAAGGGCAGCACGAAGGTCCAGGTGAACTTAAACAGCAGCGCCGCGATGGCGTAACGCACCAGCAGCGGCTGGCCGATCAGCAGCCCAACGCTGACGATCAACAGGCCGTAGCCCAGCCACACCGGTAAACGATCGGCCCGCCGGGTGCCGCGCAGGGCCGCGCCGCCGGCGCCGATAATGCCGCAAACCGTCGCCGCCGCCAGCACCAGACCGACCTGCGTCGGGCTCAGCCCCGCCGCGCTGCCGATGGTGCCGATAAAGGTCCACACGGCGCTAAGGCTGATATAGAAAGTGAGCACCGCCAGCACCGCCAGCGCCTGACGCCACAGCGCCGTCGACGGCTGCTGGCGGGAGACTGAAAGCGGTTGAAAGCGCGGAGGGAAAGCGGATACCAGCGGCAAACAGCAGAGCATGATGGCGGCGAGGATCAGATACACCACCTTCAGGCCAAAGGTCGCGAACAGGCCGGGCAGCGCCAGCAGGCCAAGCATCCCTAACAGCAGTTGCCCGAGCACCCAGAAGGCGTAGACCCGCGACGGGTTCGGCGTTCCGGCCGCGCAGCTGATGCACAAAATCATCAACGTGCCGCCCGCCAGCGAGGCGATAAAGCGCGCCGCCAGCAGCGTCTCATACTGGGTGACCACCGCCGAGGCGAGGTTGGCGGCCAGAAACACCACCCCGGCCGTCAGGGCAACCCGCCGCCAGTCGAGGCGGCTCATCCACCACCACGCCGGGAGCGTCGCCAGGCTCATCGCCCCCAGCTCCGCTGAGAACAGCCAGCCGATCTGCCCGGGTTTTAGCTGCCATTCGCTGGCCAGCTGCGCCGCCACCGCCGGCGCGGTCATCAGAATACCCGGCGCAATAGCGGCAAAAATCACGATCGCCGCCAGCAAACGCAGGGACACCACCAGCCCGGCGGGCCGGGAAAGCGCATTATCAGTGAGAGGTGTACTCGACATCGTAGGGCGTGCTCCGGTCAAAAAAGCCTCCCCCCGGGGGATCCTCCAGGGAGTGATACCCACAGGCATCAGGAAAACGCCGTGCTGCCACGGCGCGCGCGGGATGCGAAAGTCAGATTACAGATGCAGCGTACGCTGAGCGGCCGGCATCCAGGTTCGGGAAACCAGTTCGGTACGATTGACCACTTCGGTCTTGGCGAAAATATTGCGCAGGTGCGTTTTTACCGTCGAGAGCGAGATATCCAGCTGGCGGGCAATCAGCTTATTGCTGGCGCCTTCGCGCACCATGCCGACGATTTCCCGCTCTTTCGCCGTCAGGATGGCGGGCAGATCATCTTCTTCCTGCAGGCAGTCGCGAATGGCCAGCTCTACCAGCGGCAGCACCGCCTGGGCCCGCTGGCGCTCTTCGCTGGAGAAAGGCACGTCGCGCATCAGCGAGATACCGGCGACGATCCGCCGCTCGCGGCGGATAAAGATCTCGGTCATGTCGCGCACGTTATTCGGCAACATAAATTCATGATAGTAATGCCGGTTGCGGTCGCAGAGCCGCGGCGTCATCGCCGCCACGGTGGTGTTCTGGTGGCTAAAGTGCGACGGCAGAAGCGGATCCAGCGGCTGGAAGTTTTCCAGATATTGTTGGTGCGTATTATCGGAAATATTATGCAATATATAGTTTTCGGGTTTTAAACGATTATTTACTCGATAAAACACCGCTGAAGTTAGTGGAATTAACTGGGAAATAGTCTGTAAACAACGGGCTATTATCGCATCATTACGGCTGGCTTTTAACAAAGCAGACATGATAGGGCCTCCCCGTCGAGATGATGGTACATGACACATGGATGACTACTGATAACTGAAGCATACATTTCACATTTAAGTAACACAATCATTAACATATTAACAATGTGATAGCCGTTACAAAATTTTCAGCAATACATTGTTATATAAAGCATTTAAAAAACACCCCGGCCATGCTTTACGATAGCGGCGTTAAAACATAAACAAATAAGATTAACACCCGGCGTACCTGCCCCTGGTGATAAAAAAACCCTATTCCCGACGCGTGATTCTCATCCTAAAGAACGATGGATTTTTGTTTTTTTTCACTTATACCCTTATCAGGATGCAATTAATTTTCGCCGCGGCTTAATCATGTGATTACGCCTGACCCGCTGTTGCCAAAATAATATCAACAGTACCGGTCATTAACCGAGGATAAGCCGATGCTGAATATCGCCGCCCTGCGCCAGCAGCAAATTCCGCTGGCCGCTGAGCCGCGCTCGCCGGTGCCGTTTCATATTCTGATGAAGCCGATTGGCCCCGCCTGCAATCTCGCCTGCCGCTATTGCTATTACCCGCAGGACGAAACGCCGGTCAACAAGATGGATGACGCGCGGCTGGAGCAGTTTATCCGCCGCTATATTGCCGCCCAGCCCGCCGGCGCGCGGGAAATCAACTTTGTCTGGCAGGGGGGCGAGCCGCTGCTGGCCGGCCTGAGCTTCTACAAAAAAGCGCTCGCCCTGCAGGCGCGCTATGCCCCCGACGGCGTGACTATCAGCAACAGCCTGCAGACCAACGGGACGCTGATCAACGACCCATGGTGCCGACTGTTCCGCGAACATGGCTTTATTATCGGGTTGAGCCTCGAAGGCAACGAAGCGCTGCAGGACTACCATCGTCCGGATAAACGCGGCCGGTCGACCTGGTCGGCGGCGCTGCGCGGCATTGACCTGCTCCATCAGCATCAGGTGGACTTTAATCTGCTGGTGGTGGTGCATAACGAGATGGCGGCCCACGCGGCGGCGATTTATGACCGGCTGGTCAGCCTCGGCGCGCGCTATCTGCAGTTTCAGCCGCTGATGAGCGAAGGCGCGGCCCTGCGCGAAGGATACCAGCTCAGCGCCGATAACTGGGGACGTTTTATGGTCGGCATCTGGCGACAGTGGCGGAAGCGCTGCGATAGGGGGCGGGTGTTCGTTATCAATATCGAACAGGCGTGGGCGCAGTATTTCACTCATACCAGCGGCAGCTGCGTGCACAGCGCCCGCTGCGGCAGCAACCTGGTGATGGAGCCCGACGGACAGCTCTACGCCTGCGACCACCTGATCAACGCCGAACATCGGCTGGGCCGCCTCGATGAGCAGACGCTCGCCGCCGCGGTCGACGCCTCGGTGCAACTGCCGTTCGGTCAGCAGAAAAGTCTGCGCCGCGAATGCCAGACTTGCTCGGTAAAAATGGTCTGCCAGGGCGGCTGCCCGGCGCATCTCAACGCCGCAGGCAACAACCGCCTCTGCGGCGGCTACTACCGCTTCTTTAGCGACATCCTCGCGCCAGTACGCCCCTTTTCCCGCGACCTGAATGGCCTGAAGGCCTGGCGGGCCGCGTTTGTTGGGACTGCGCATACTGCGTAGCGCCTTACCCTGATGATATCCCCCTCTGAACAGGAGAGTCAGTCGTGAACAAAAAAGCCATGGCCGCGGCGGTCAGCATGATCCTCGCCGGTGGCGCGCACGCCGCGCAGCAGGAGCGTCCAAACGTCATCGTGATTATCGCCGATGATATGGGCTACTCGGACATCAGCCCCTTTGGCGGCGAGATCCCCACCCCCAACCTGCAGGCGATGGCCGAGCAGGGAATGCGCATGAGCCAGTATTACACCTCGCCGATGTCGGCCCCGGCGCGCTCAATGCTGCTCACCGGCAACAGTAACCAGCAGGCTGGGATGGGCGGCATGTGGTGGTACGACAGCACCATTGGCAAGGAGGGCTACGAGCTGCGGCTGACCGACCGCGTCACCACCATGGCCGAGCGCTTTAAAGACGCGGGGTATAACACCCTGATGGCCGGTAAATGGCACCTCGGTTTTGTTCCCGGCGCCACGCCGAAAGATCGCGGCTTTAATCACGCCTTCGCCTTTATGGGCGGCGGCACCAGCCACTTTAACGACGCGATACCGCTGGGGACCGTTGAAGCCTTCCACACCTACTACACCCGCGACGGCGAGCGCGTCTCCCTACCGGATGATTTTTACTCCAGCGAAGCCTACGCCCGCCAGATGAACAGCTGGATTAAAGCGACGCCGAAGGAACAGCCGGTCTTCGCCTGGCTGGCCTTCACCGCCCCTCATGATCCCCTGCAGGCGCCGGACGAGTGGATTAAGCGCTTCAAAGGCCAGTATGAGCAGGGTTACGCCGAGGTCTATCGCCAGCGCATCGCCCGCCTGAAAGCGCTGGGAATTATCCATGACGATACCCCGCTGCCGCATCTGGAGCTGGATAAAGAGTGGGAGGCACTAACGCCAGAGCAGCAGAAATATACGGCAAAAGTGATGCAGGTATATGCGGCGATGATCGCCAATATGGACGCGCAAATCGGCACCCTGATGGAGACGCTGAAACAAACCGGGCGCGATAAAAATACCCTGCTGGTCTTTTTAACCGATAACGGCGCCAACCCGGCGCAGGGTTTCTACTACGAATCTACCCCGGAATTCTGGAAGCAGTTCGATAACAGCTATGACAACGTCGGCCGCAAAGGATCATTTGTCTCCTACGGCCCCCACTGGGCCAACGTCAGCAACGCCCCCTACGCCAATTATCACAAAACCACCAGCGCCCAGGGCGGCATCAATACCGACTTTATGATCTCCGGTCCCGGGATCACCCGCCACGGTAAAATCGACGCCTCGACGATGGCGGTGTATGACGTGGCGCCGACGCTATATGAGTTCGCCGGCATCGATCCGAACAAGTCGCTGGCGAAGAAGTCGGTGTTGCCGATGATCGGCGTCAGCTTTAAGCGCTATCTCACCGGCGAAGTACAGGAGCCGCCGCGCGGCAACTACGGGGTTGAACTGCATCATCAGGCGGCCTGGGTCGATGGCGAATGGAAGCTGCGACGGCTGGTGCCGCGCGGCCTCACCGCCGGCGACGCGCCGTGGCAGCTGTTTAATCTGCACGACGACCCGCTGGAGACGCATGATGTCGCGGCCGAACATCCCGATCGGGTCAAAGCCATGAGCGAGGCCTACGAGGCATTTGCTAAGCGCACCATGGTTACCAAAGCGCAGGGCAAAATGATCGACTACGTCGGTATCGATAGCAAAACCGGGCGCTATCTGGCGGTCGACCCCGCCACCATGAAGCCGGTGCCTGCGCCGCAGGCGATCCCTGTGAGCGAGATCCATTAACCGCCACGGCTATCGTTCTTCCGGGCGATAGCCGGGACCTGACGCGCTTTTTAAGGTAATCGGAAACCCCATTACAGGAGAGTGCGGATGGCGAGAGTCGTGGTGATAACCGGCGGTGGAACCGGAATTGGCGCCGCCTGCCCGCGGCTGATGCGCGCCGCGGGCGACCGGGTGTTTATTACCGGACGGCGCGAAGCGCCGCTGCAGGCTGTCGCTGATGAGACCGGCGCCACGGCGCTGGTGGGCGATGCCGCCGACGGCGAGGTGTGGCGCCAGCGGCTGCTGCCGGCCATCCTCGACCAGACCGGCGGGATTGATGTCCTCATCTGCAGCGCCGGCGGGATGGGCAACAGCCCCGCCGCCGAGACCAGCGACCGCCAATGGCGCGAGGCGCTGGACGGCAATCTAACCAGCGCCTTCGCCAGCGTTCGCGCCTGTCTGCCTTCGCTGATTGCCCGCCGCGGCAATGTGCTGTTTGTCGCCTCCATCGCCTCTCTGGCCGCCGGGCCGCAGGCCTGCGGCTACGTCACCGCCAAACACGCTTTAATCGGCCTGATGCGCTCCGTCGCCCGCGATTATGGCCCCCAGGGGGTACGCGCTAACGCCGTCTGTCCCGGCTGGGTCACGACGCCGATGGCGGATGAAGAGATGCGCCCGCTGATGCAGGCGGAAGGGCTGTCGCTGACTGAGGCTTATCAGCGGGTCTGTCGTGACGTTCCGCTGCGCCGCCCCGCCAGCCCCGAGGAGATAGCCCAGGCCAGTCAGTTTCTCTGTTCGCCGCAGGCCGCCATCATCAGCGGCGCTACGCTGGTCGCCGACGGCGGGGCCAGTATCGTCGATGTTCCCACTCTGGCGTTTGCCTAACGCCCTACTCTGTTCAGGAGCCCCTATGACTTCAGAAGCCGTATTTATCCAGGTCGGCGCGCTGGCCGATGGTTTTGCGCCGCACGGTAACCTGCTGGCTACCGCCAGCCTGCCCGCCGGCGAAAACTTTACCTTTTATGTCGCCGGGAGCGAGCCGCAGCAGCTGGTTATCGAAGATGAGCAGACGCTAAGCTGGAACGGCAAGCGCGCCCCCTGGCGGGCGACCGCCCTGCGCCCGGACATTCTGTTTATCGACTTCCTTGACCCGGAGCGGGATAACGCCAGCATTAGCGCGGTATGCAACCTGACGCAGCGCAATGCCACGCTGGTATACGGCCAGCTGCCGGACGAAGCCGCCGCGCGGCTGGACGCCTTCAGCCGGGTAGAACAAGGGTTGCCGCTGACCGCGGTTGAGGCCCGTTTCGTCTTCGCCCGCCTGGATGCCCAGCCGGGGCCGTTGCCGGGCTTTACCGATGCGCTCATTGGCATGCGCAATCAGTACACCTATAGCCCGACCGAGCGCTATGAGCACATCTATCTCAACGATAATTTTTACGCCTGGCAGTGTCTGGACGGCGTGGAAAAGGGGCTGGCGGATGTCGATCGCTGCCACTATGTGCAGGTGGCTGAGGATCTCTATCTGTTCGTCTGGCGGGAGAAAATCATTCCCACGCTGGGGGTGATCCTCATCGATCTGCAGCAGATGCGCACTGACGGCAAGATCATGGGCTATCAGGGCAGCGATTTCGGCGCCCTCAGCAATTTTCCGGTCGGCGCCAGCGCGAAGATCCTCAACGTCACCCGCCATCAGGAATAGTAGGGCGCCGCCGGGCACGCTTTCAGGCACCGCACCCGTCATTTCGCCGGGTGGCGGCTGCGCCTTACCCGGCCTACCGGGGCCTCTCACAGGCTCACACCTCGCAGGCCCGGTAAGCGCAGCGCCACCGGGCGATGCTATCAGGCACAGAGCCGCTTTATTGCCGGGTGGCGGCTGGCGCCTTACCCGGCCTACGATTCGCGCAACCTGTCGTTAATTTATTCACCAGTCTTGCTGAAACTGCCGGTGTTGCGGCCTCAACATCGCTGAGACGTTCCCGGAAGGCCGGGGCAGCCCGCATGGATGCGGGCTGAGGGCCGTGTTTTGCACGGACGCTGCCTCGGCCCGACCCGAAGCCTGCAGGGATAAGTCGAAGGCACCGCGCAGCGGCGATGTTGCTGGCCGGAGCCCGGGGGTACAGGGGGCGGCGGCGACTGGCCGCCCCCTGTGCGCTCCCTGCACCATGACTGCCATAACGCAGACAATTAACCGGGAGCGCAATCGGCCCGGAAGTAACATAGAAGCTGTAGCCCTGCTAAGCGCAGCGCGGGCAGGGACATTTCCGGTTGCGCCGTTATTTTGCCGGGTGGCGGCTGGCGCCTTACCCGGCCTACGCTCCGCGTCATGTATAGCCTTCCCCCCTCTCCCCGCCGGGAAGAGGGATTGCCTCAGGCGCTGGCGCCGTCCAGCCGCGCCACTTGCTCCGCGCTCAGGCTCAGCGCCGCCGCGCGGGCAAAACTCTCCACCTGAGCCACGCTGGTGGCGCTGGCGATCGGCGCGGTCACCCCTTCGCGGCCGATCAGCCACGCCAGGGCAACCTCAGCCGGCTTCGCGCCCTGCTCGTCCGCGACCGCCGCCAGGGTATCGATAATCCGCATCCCGCGCGGATTCAGGTACTTACCAATCCCGCTTCCGCGCTGACTCTGTGTCAGATCCGACGGCTGGCGGTACTTACCGGTTAAGAACCCCGAGGCCAGGCTGTAGTAGGTCACCACCCCGATATCGCGGCTGACGCAGAGATCGCACAGCGCGCCTTCAAACGCAGAGCGGTGGTAGAGGTTATATTCCGGCTGCAGCACCTGCCACGCAGGCAAGCCGCCCTTACGCGCCACCTCCAGCGCCCCCGCCAGCTGCATCGCATCGAGGTTAGAGGCCCCCATCGCGCGGATTTTTCCGGCCTGCTGCAGGCTGTGGAAGGCCTCCAGCGTTTCCGCCACCGGGGTTTGCGGATCCGGCCAGTGGGAGAAATAGAGGTCGATATAATCGGTATTCAGGCGACGCAGAGAGTCGTCAACCGCCTGTTGGATCCAGGCTTTGCTGAGCCCTTTATGGCCGGGGAGGCCGAGATCGGAGCCGACTTTGGTGAAAATTTTGACTTTATCGCGCATGCCGGGGCGCGCCTGTAGCCAGCGGCCGATTATGGTTTCAGATTCGCCGCCCTGGTTGCCCTCCGCCCAGCGGGAATAAACATCCGCCGTATCGATAGCGTCAAAACCGTGGTCAACGAAAGCATCAAGAAGAGCAAAACTGGTTTTTTCATCGATGGTCCAGCCAAAGACGTTGCCGCCAAAGACTAATGGGGCGATGGAAAATCCGGTTTTGCCCAAAGGACGTGTCATCATGCCGAGTACTCCTTAGCTTATATTCTGCTTCCCTCAGGTAACCACAGGGGTCAGGAGAGGAGGTCGATTGGATAATCAGAAAAGGAATCTTACGGCGGGCGCTCCACGCACGCAGGTACACTCTGACATTATGTCCCGGAATAAACATCAAAGCTAAAATATTTGCCAGCTAATTTTTTATAGGTGCCGTCGGCAAGAATCTTCGCAATCGCGCCGTTAATTTCCTGACGCAGCGCCTCATCGTCTTTACGCAAACCTATCGCCGCCCCGGCGCCAAACAGCGTATCGTCCTGCAGATGGCCGCCGACAAAGGCGAATTCTTTACCCTGCGGCTGCTGCAGGAAGCTGTAGTCGGCCATCATCCCGGAGAGCACCGCGCCGTCGATGCGCCCCGACTCCAGGTCACGCACCACGCTATCGGCCCCCTGGTAGGCCACAATGTTTATCCCCTGCGGCCGCCAGTGCTGGTTAACATACGTCTCCTGCGCCGAGCCCTGCTCCACGCCGATGGTTTTGCCCTTCAGCTGTTCCGGCGTATTGCCTTGCAGGGTATTTTTACGCGCCACGAGGAACACCGGCCCGTTATACAACTTGTCGCTAAAGGCAATCTGCGCTTTGCGCTTCTCGGTCATATACATCCCGGAAAGGATCGCGTCGAATTTACGCGCCTTCAGCGCCGGGATAATGCCGTCGAAATTGCTTTCCACCCACACGCATTTCGCCTGCAGCTGCTGACAAATGGCGTTGCCTAAATCGATATCAAACCCCGCCAGCTTGCCCTGCGGATCTTTCCATTCAAACGGCGCGAAAGTCGGGTCGACGCCGAAGC
The DNA here is from genome assembly GCF_018204675.1 of Klebsiella sp. P1927. NCBI lineage: Bacteria > Pseudomonadati > Pseudomonadota > Gammaproteobacteria > Enterobacterales > Enterobacteriaceae > Klebsiella > Klebsiella sp. P1927. The sequence continues at coordinate 3,783,244 of NZ_CP073377.1, forward strand.
GGATCTCCTTTCCCCCTTCGGCCAGCGCCGACGTCGACGCCATTAATGCCAGCCATAGCAACAGTGATTTTTTCATTCGCGTTCTTCTCCAGAGATTAGCGACAGTGTTTTTCCACCAGACGGGCGAACAGCGTCGCGCCGATGGTGATAATGTCATCGTTAAAGTCGTAGCCGGGGTTGTGCACCATGCAACCGCCCTTCTCCCCTTTCTCGCCATTGCCGAGCAGGAAGTAGCTGCCCGGGCGTTCGCGCAGCATAAAAGCGAAATCCTCGCTGGCGTTCATCGGCGAGACCGACTCCAGGACCCCTTCGCGGCCAAACACCTCCAGCGCCAGCGCCCGGGCGAAATCGGTCTCTTCAGGACTGTTGGTTAATACCGGATAGGAGTCGTAAACCTCCACTACGCTGCTGGCGCCATAGCTTTTGGCGGTAAAGTCAGCGAGCTCGTGAATACGCTTGATCAGCAGGTCGCGGATTTCCTGCTTCATCGCCCGCACGCTCAGCTCCATCACCGCGCTCTCCGGAATGACGTTGGAGGCGATACCGGCCTGGAAGGTGCCGACGCTGACCACTGCCGTTTCCCCCGGCGGCACGTTGCGCGCCACAATGCTCTGCAGGGCCATCACCAGCGCCGCACCGGCGACGATCGGGTCGACGGTGCGCTCGGGGTGGGCGCCGTGGCCGCCGTAGCCGGTAATCGTGATTTTGACGGTGTCCGCCGAGGCCATGAAGTTGCCGGCGTAGAAGCCCAGCTTGCCTACAGGCAGGCCTGGCATGTTGTGCAAGCCAAAGATGCGTTCGCAGGGGAACTGCTCGAACAGGCCGTCTTTAATCATTAAATCCGCGCCGCCGATAGCCTCTTCCGCCGGCTGAAAAATCAGATGCACCGTGCCGTTGAACTGACAGGCCGGCGAGGCGATATATTTCGCCGCCGCCAGCAGAATGGTGGTGTGACCGTCATGGCCGCAGGCGTGCATTTTTCCTGGCGCCGTGCTGGCCCAGGGTAAACCGGTGGTTTCCTCGATCGGCAGGGCATCCATATCGGCGCGTAAACCGATGGTGCGCGGAGAATCGCCTTTGCTCAGGCTGCCGACCACGCCGGTCTTGCCGAGACCGCGCGTCACCTGATAGCCCCATTCCGTCAGCTTGCTGGCGACCAGTTCGCTGGTATTAAACTCTTCAAGACTTAATTCCGGATTGGCATGTAAATAATGACGGATAGAAATCATTTCCGCTTCCGTCGCTTTAATTTCTGGAATTACATAATCACTCATGCCGCTCTCCGGGAAATAAATTAAGGACTTATCACGGTATCGCGATGAAAAGTTTATGCAAGCAGCATTTCTAATACCTGGAATGGACGCATCTTATTTAATAATTCACTCATCACAGCGCAATGAATAATAAAAATAGTGCAATTAAAAAATAAAAGTTTATTTTTTTGAGGATTTCCAGTTATTTACCCTACCGTGCACGGCCACATCCAGCGTTATATAAAATAAACGGGCAGGCAATTACAGAGGCTTTTCCTTCTCGCAATCGTTGCGCTGGCGGGCTGCAGCGCGCCGATCGCCGCCGCTTCCAGCGGCGTGGCGTCAGATACCGCCTCGTTGTCCTCGAAGGTCAACGTTTATCATCTGACCGAAAAAGAACTGTCCACCCAGGCAACGATCAATGGTTATAAATACTGGCCGGATGCTGCGCTGGATCCGTAGCTTTCCGCGAGTGCGCCATCGCCGGATCAGGCTTTTCCTGACCCGGCGTCGCGGAGCAGCGCATTTAGTGGCCGAGGGCGCCGCTCACCAGAATCGAGGTGATGATCCCGGTCGCCGCGGCGATCAGCACATAGTTACCGTCGATATAGGACCAGTGATGGCCTTCCGGCGGGGGCGGCAGGCCGCGGTCGCTCCAGTCGCGGACGCGATATTCATCGCCACGGAACGGCGCCGGAGCCGGGTGGCCTTTGCGGAAATCGTTCCCGCGCCAGGCGAAATGGTCCTGCTCATGACGTGCCAGATCGCGTTTGTCATGGCCGTCGCGATCCGGGCCACGCTGGTCATGGTCGCCCTGATGATGCGCGTCAGGTCCGCCCTGCGGTGCATGCCCGTCATGGTCCGGACCGTTCTGCCACACCGTGGGTTGCCCCGGACGATGGCCGTCGTTCGGGCCATCGGCAAAGGCCGGGACGCTCAGCACACAGGATAAAATTACTGCCAGAGAAATCATCTTTTTCATGGTACACCTCCTGATTCAGCTCCTTTGTACCGGGCAAATGTGAAGAAAGAGTGAGTAACTGGTTAACCAGGACGATTCCTGGCATCGGCAGTCGGGAAGAGGTTGTGCTGATGGCGGGGCAATAAAAAAGGCCGCTTTCGCGACCTTTATTCAGACAGGTTAAAGGACTTATTCAGTCACTTTATTTTTTAATTCTTCGGCGCCGGTTTTGGTTTTATCCCAGCCCTTTTCCGCACCGGATTTGGTAGCGTTCCAGCCTTTTTCACTGACCTCTTTGGTCTTATCCCACCCCTTCTCGGTGCCTTCTTTGGTCTTGTTCCAGGTTTTCTGCGCGCCTTCGCTCACCTGGCTGCCGACGCTGTCCTGCTTGCCTTCGGCGGCGTGTTTCGCCTTCAGCTGCTGCTCTTCGCCCTCGTGCTGGGCCTGATGCAGCTTCTCTTTAGCGGTGTTGGCGTTGGCATTCGCCGCCGCGACGGTATCATCTGTTGCATGTGTTGTCGCAGCAAAAACCGGAGCCGCAACCAGAATAGCCGATAACGCAATCATTGCTTTTTTCATAATATCCTCTCTCACGTGTCGTGTTATGAGTCGCATTCAGGATGGCACAACGAACCGGGGATGACATTAGGAATTAGCCTGAAAAACGTCTTCGACCTCCAGCCATGGCAGAAAATGCTGCCGCCGCGCGCGCCCTGTCGGCGTTGGCATAATTTCCAACATGTTTGTTACATTTTATGAAATTTGCCCTTGATATACTTGCCGTTGACGTTTACTCGAGAATAATTCTCAGAATCATTATATTTATAAATTGGCAAACGGAACTCATTTTATGGCAAGAAAATCAGTAAGATCGCTGTTACTTACTGCGCTGCTCGCGACGCCCCTCCTCAGCTATGCAACCCAATATCCCCTGACGGTCACGGACCTTGACGGCCGGCAGGTCACCCTCGCCAAAGAGCCGCAGCGTATTATTTTGCAGGATGGTCGCGACATTATGACCCTCGCCCTGCTGGACCGGGACAATCCGTTTAAACGGCTGGTGGCATGGAATAATCTGGCGAAAAAGCAGGATGTTGCCACCTGGCAGATGCTGAAAACGACGTGGCCCCAGTCGGCCACGATCCTTGACATGGGCTTCAGCGATAAAGGGAACGTCGATCTTGAAAGCGTCATCGCCCGTCAGCCGGATCTGATGATCGCCCAGCTGCGCGCCAGGCCAGCGCTGATGGAGAGCGGCGTCATCGACAAGCTCAGCGCCCTGCACGTTCCGGTGCTGTTTGTCGACTATGAGATCGCCCCGGCGAAAGATACCGCCCCCAGCATCGACCTGCTGGGCAAAGTCCTTAACCGCGAGAGCCAGGCCAAAGCCTTTACCGATTACTATCGTCAGCAGCTGCAGTCGATTCGCCAGAAGACCGCGACCATCACGCCGAAGGCCAACGTCTTCGTGGAAGCGCTGGCCGGCAACAGCGACGCCTGCTGCTTTACCCACGGCCACAGCGGCTGGGGCGGGCTGGTGGAGGCGGTCGGGGCGAACAATATCGGTTCGCAGCTGCTGCCGGGCGCCTCCGGGTTCGTTTCGCTGGAGAAAATCATCAGCATGAAGCCCGACGCCTGGATCATGACCGGCTCGAAGCGCGGCAACAGCCAGGTGTTGCCCCTGGGTTATGCGGTTAAGCCAGAGGCGGTGAAGGCCCAGGCGCAGACGCTGCTGGCGCGGCCTGGGGTCAGCCAGATCCCGGCGGTACAGGAAAAGCGGGCCTATGGCGTTTATCACCACTTCTATAACCACCCGTGGAATATTGTCGGCATGGAATACCTGGCGAAAGATATCTACCCGCAGGCCTTCGGCGATCTCAACCCGGATGAGACGTACCATTATATCGTGCGCCATTTCACCGACCTGCCGGACCAACCGTTCGTCTTCTCCTGGCAGCAGAGCGAGTAAATACAGCATGCGTTTAACCTCCGACTCCGTGCTCGACGGGCTGCCCGCCGGGACCTCTGGCATGATGAATGATTATCGCCGTATCGTGCGTCGCCGTCTGCTGCTGATCCTCCTGCTGGCGCTGTTGATTGTCGCGTCGCTGCTGCTCGATTTTATGCTCGGCCCCTCCGGTCTGCCGCTGCAGAGCCTGTGGCAGACGTTAACCGATCCGGCCAGCGCCGATCCGGGCACGCGCGCCATCGTCTGGGATATCCGCCTGCCCTATGCGGTGATGGCGATTATCGTCGGTCTGGCGCTGGGACTGGCCGGCGCCGAAATGCAGACCATCCTCAATAACCCGCTGGCCAGCCCGTTTACCCTCGGCGTCTCCTCGGCTGCGGCGTTTGGCGCCGCGCTGGCGATTGTGCTCGGTATTGGCCTGCCCGGTATTCCCGGCCAGTGGTTTATCTCGGCCAACGCCTTTATCTTCGCCCTGCTGGCGGCCCTGCTGCTGGACGGCATCACCCGCTGGACCCAGGTGGCCACCTCCGGCGTCATTCTGTTCGGCATCGCGCTGGTCTTTACCTTTAACGCTCTGGTCTCGATGCTGCAGTTCATCGCCAACGAAGACACGCTGCAGGGGCTGGTGTTCTGGACCATGGGCAGCATCGATCGCGCCTCCTGGAGCAAAGTCGCCATCCTGCTGGTCGCCCTGGCGCTGGTGATGCCCCTGTCGCTGCGCAGCGCGTGGAAGCTGACCGCCCTGCGGTTGGGCGAGGACCGGGCCATCAGCTTTGGCATTAACGTTCGCCGTCTGCGCCTGACCACGCTGCTGCGGATCAGCATTCTGTCAGCGCTTTCGGTGGCCTTTGTCGGGCCAATCGGCTTTATCGGCCTGGTGGCGCCGCATATTGCGCGGATGCTCTTCGGCGAAGACCATCGCTTTTACCTGCCCGCCAGCGCGCTGATCGGCGCCCTGGTGCTCTCCCTGGCCTCCATCGCCTCGAAAAACCTGATCCCGGGGGCCATTATTCCGGTGGGGATCGTCACTTCCCTGGTCGGGGTCCCGTTCTTTTTGAGCATCATTTTACGTCATCGGGGGCAGGTATGAGCGACCAGACATTATCCGGGCTGTCGCTGTCTCACTTCAGCGCCGGCTACCCCAGACGCAAGGTGATCGAGAACCTGACGGTTCCCCATCTGCCGCGAGGGAAAATCACCGCGCTGCTGGGGCCAAACGGCAGCGGTAAATCAACGTTAATGCGGGCGATGGCGGGTCTGGGCCCCTGCCGCGGCGAGCTGCTGCTGGAGGGGGAAAATCTGCTGACGCAGCCGTTCTCACGTCGCGCAGAGCAGGTGGTCTATCTTCCGCAGACGCTGCCCGCCGGCGTGCATCTGCATGTGCTGGAGTCGATTATCGTTGCCCAGCGCGCCGCCGGAGGACGCCACAGTCCGCAGCGCCAGGAGGAAGTGATGGCGCTGCTGCGACAGCTGGGGATTGCCCATCTGGCGATGAGCTACCTCGATCAGCTCTCCGGCGGGCAAAAGCAGCTGGTGGGTCTCGCCCAGTCGCTGATCCGCCAGCCGCGCCTGCTGCTGCTCGACGAACCGCTCAGCGCCCTTGACCTCAACTACCAGTTTCACGTGATGGATCTGGTGCGCCGGGAGACCCGGCGGCGCAACATCGTGACCCTGGTGGTGGTGCACGACATCAATATTGCCCTGCGTCACGCCGACCACGTGCTGATGCTCAAGGCGGGCCAGCTGCTCGGCGACGGCACCCCGGCCGCGGTCATCACCCCCGAGACTCTGGCGGCCGTCTATGGGGTGCGCGGGCGTATTGAACCCTGTTCGCAGGGGGTGCGGCAGGTGATTATTGACGGCCTGGTGGACAGCGAGGCCTGACCGCGGCGCGGGGCGGTTCGTCCGCCCCGCGCCCGCCGGCTTAGTGATCGAGATAGATATAGTTTTCCCAGCTTTTCATACGGATCAGGATCTTCCTGATCAGCGACAGCTCTTTCAGATGATCCGAGTAGACCGCCGCCTCGAGGGTGGCCCCCTGCGGCAGAGCGTATTCGGCAAAACGCGGATCGGTCACCTTCAGCACCACCAGCGCCCGGCCATGGGTATTGAGCGCGTCTGTGGTCAGCAGTTTGCCCTGCCCCTGGAACTGGCTCTCGCCAATCGCCGGCAGCACGTCGGCCACTTCTCCGCGAAAGACGGTGCCCGGGATAGCCGGAAACATCAGCTCCGCGGGCTCGCCTTTGTGCAGACGCTGCAGGGCGTTCTGGCGAAATGCCGCGACGTACTCCCGCGAGGCGGCGCCCTCCACCGGCACAAAGGTCATCAGCGGGATCATCCCCAGCGCAGTGGACATGGTGCCCGGCCGTAAGCCGACGGTACTGACATAGCCATCCTCCGGGGCGCGGACGACGGTGTTCTCCAGCTGAAACTGCGCCTTTTGCAGCTGCGCCAGCAGGGAGGCCACGGTGGTGTTTTTGCCCTTCACCACCGAGTCCAGCGCATTACGCGCCTGAACCACCTTTGCCTGAGCCGCGCTGACGCTGGCTTCATCGGCTTTCCACGTCTGCAGACGGGTATCAACCATTTGATCGGAGAAGGCGCCCTGGGCATGGCCCTCCCGATAGCGGGCATACTCTCGCCGCGACTGGTCACGCTGGGCCACCGCTCTGCTCAGCTCGGCCTGCGCCTGGCTTAACGCCGCGTTTAAGGAGAGCGCATCCTGACTGGCAGCTTTTATCTGCGCCTGCAGATCGTCCACTTTCGCCTGGAACGGCGTCGGGTCGAGGGTAAACAGCACATCGCCCTTATGCAGCATCTGGTTAGGCTTCACCGGTACGCTCTGCACCCGGCCGCGTACCTGCGACACAATCGGCACGGTGCGAAACACCTGGTTACCGACGTCGGTATAAGGGAAGTTGTAGTTCATCCCGAAGATCACCGCGCCAATCAGGGCGATACCGCCGAGCACCGCCGTCGGCACGGTCCACTTATTGAGCGGGATGCGAAAAACTTTAAACACCACGATGCATAGCGCGGCGTAGGTCAGCAACATTAACGTTTCCATTATTTTGCCTCCTTCGCTTTCAGAACGTCCACCTCGCGCTGGACCTGTTCCAGCTGCTGGACCACCGTTTCCAGACGCTGATGCAGCGCCTGCTGCTCGTCGGCAATGTGGCGCATCCCCCATCCGCGGTCTTCGCGCCACAGCGTCGCCCAGATCCATAACAAGGGCCACAGCGCGTGGAGGGTAAATAAGCTGACCCAACCGGCATAATGAATCGCATCCTGATGAGGATGACGCCGCTCTTTGGCGATTTCATAAGGAATATCGTGAATAACAATCACGCCATAAAAAAGTATTAAGGCCACGGCGATCAGAATGGCCAGCGCCACATAGTCCAGGGTCATAAAATAACTCCAGAGTGCAAGGTTAAATAAATAAAACAGCCAGATTCAGGCGTAACGGGGCCGGGGGAAAAAGCGCGCTTAGCGCTTTCCCTGGCGGTAATAGCAACGTGATGGCGTGAATCTGCCGAATCGGATTTAGAATTTCTCAGGAATATGACGGTCGATGGAGATCAGCTTGCCTTTTTTCACCGTGATATATCCCCCCTCGCGCAGCGCGGCCAGCACCTGGTACACATAGCTGCGCGAGAGATTGGTTCGTTTAATAATAAATGCCGACAGGCTCTCATGCTGACCCCCATCAATTTCGCCGCGATATAAATAGCGCGACAGCATCGATTTAATGGTCTGAAAGCTGGTCTGGCTGCCGCGTTCATAGTGGGCATCAAGGGCAAATATGCCCATATAGGCCAGGATCGTGGTCAGCTCTTGCATATAGCCCGGCGACGAATGAAAGAATATTCGCTCAAAATCGCTGGCGGTTATTTTCGCCAGCTGGCACTCGCCCAGACACTGATAATAGAGCGCGACCGACGGACAATAATGTTCCAGTAATCCTAACGGCATATGCGCGATAACAATCCCGACCAGGTTCTGCTCATCGCCAAAGGCCAATGTCATTTGCCCCTGCAGCAGAAAGTAGAGATAGCCCGGCTGCGGAATAAAGCCCTGGTCTTTGCCCAAACTCAGCGTTTCACTGCAGGCGATCACCGCCGGCAGATGCGTAGTCAGCGTCAGCTTCTGGTACCGATCGTAAATATCGCCAAAACTGGGGTTCATCGCGCTACGCACTCCTTTACCTTTGGCCACCGCGGCGGGGCTAACCGCGACCTGGTGAACTATACCTAAGCGGGTGGGGAAGGAAAAGTCCAGATCTGGAGTGGCGAAATATTCCGCCTGGCTCACATTTTTTACCCTCGCCTCCCTGTTTCGTGACCCAATCGTTCCGCTTACCGGTGGGCTGTGCTTTAATGAGCTAAACCGGTTTAATAAAGTTTAGCTTAGAGGAGCTTGTCGTATGAATGGAAAAATCTGGGTACTCGGCGATGCGGTCGTCGATCTCCTGCCCGATGGAGAGGGCCGCCTGCTGCAATGCCCCGGCGGCGCGCCGGCCAACGTGGCGGTCGGTGTGGCGCGGCTCGGCGGTGACAGCGGGTTTATCGGCCGCGTCGGCGACGATCCCTTCGGCCGTTTTATGCTTCACACCCTGGCGCAGGAGCAAGTGGATGTGAACTATATGCGCCTCGATGCGGCGCAGCGCACCTCCACGGTGGTGGTCGATCTCGATAGCCACGGGGAGCGCACCTTTACCTTTATGGTCCGTCCGAGCGCCGACCTGTTCCTTCAGCCCGAGGATCTCCCGCCGTTTGCCGCCGGTCAGTGGCTGCACGTCTGCTCCATCGCTCTCAGCGCGGAGCCGAGCCGCAGCACGACATTCGCGGCGATGGAGGCGATAAAGCGCGCCGGGGGCTATGTCAGCTTCGACCCCAATATCCGCAGCGACCTGTGGCAGGATCCGCAGGACCTTCGCGACTGTCTCGACCGGGCGCTGGCCCTCGCCGACGCCATAAAACTTTCGGAAGAGGAGCTGGCGTTTATCATCGGCAGCGACGACATCGTCAGCGGCATCGCCCGGCTGAACGCCCGCTTCCAGCCGACGCTACTGCTGGTGACCCAGGGTAAAGCGGGGGTACAGGCCGCCCTGCGCGGGCAGGTTAGCCACTTCCCTGCCCGCCCGGTGGTGGCCGTCGATACCACCGGCGCCGGCGATGCCTTTGTCGCCGGGCTACTCGCCGGCCTCGCCGCCCACGGTATCCCGGACAACCTCGCAGCCCTGGCTCCCGACCTCGCGCTGGCGCAAACCTGCGGCGCGCTGGCCACCACCGCCAAAGGCGCCATGACCGCCCTGCCCTACAGGGACGATCTTCAGCGCTCGCTGTGATCCCCTTGGGCCGGTTAACGGCCCACTTTGCTGGCGACATCACAATTCTTAAACCGGTTTAGCAATTTTTATTTTCACCGCGTTACCGACATGTTTACCATATCAACTAAACCGGTTTAGCAAACATTAGCACACTCACTGATTTACCTTTGGATGTCACCAACATGTATAAAAAACGGAAGTTAGCCATTCTTATTGCTTTGCTAACCGGCACCGCCGCCGCCCATGGGCAGACAGACCTGAACAGCATTGAAGCGCGTCTCGCCGCCCTGGAAAAACGCCTGCAGGACGCCGAGACCCGCGCCAGCACTGCCGAAAGCCGCGCCGCCTCAGCGGAGCAGAAAGTTCAGCAGTTAACCCAGCAGCAGCAGCAAACCCAGGCCACCACCCAGCAGGTGGCCAGGCGCACCACTCAACTGGAAGAAAAAGCCGAACGGCCCGGCGGCTTTGAGTTCCACGGCTATGCGCGTTCCGGGGTGATCATGAACGACTCGGCCGCCAGTACCAAATCCGGCGCTTATATGACCCCCGCCGGGGAGACCGGCGGCGCCATTGGTCGCCTGGGCAACCAGGCCGACACCTATGTGGAAATGAACCTCGAACATAAACAGACCCTGGACAACGGGGCGACCACCCGTTTCAAAGTGATGGTGGCCGACGGACAGACCACTTATAACGACTGGACGGCAAGCAGCAGCGATCTGAACGTGCGCCAGGCGTTCGTCGAGCTGGGCAACCTGCCGACCTTCGAAGGCCCGTTCAAAGGCTCGACCCTGTGGGCCGGGAAACGCTTTGACCGCGACAACTTCGACATCCACTGGATTGACTCGGATGTGGTGTTCCTCGCCGGGACCGGCGGCGGGATCTACGACGTGAAATGGAACGACAGCCTGCGCAGCAACTTCTCGTTATACGGCCGCAACTTTGGCGATATCGCCGACAGCAGCAACAGCGTGCAGAACTATATCGTCAGCATGAATAACTTTGCCGGCCCGGTGCAGATGATGGTCAGCGGGATGCGGGCGAAAGATAATGACGACCGCCAGGACGCGAACGGCAATCTGGTGAAAGGCGATGCCGCTAACACCGGGGTTCATGCCCTGCTGGGCCTGCACAATGAGAGCTTCTATGGCCTGCGCGACGGGACCAGCAAAACGGCCCTGCTGTACGGCCACGGGCTGGGCGCCGAGGTTAAAGGCATCGGCTCCGACGGCGCGCTGCGCCCGGGGGCCAATACCTGGCGCTTCGCCAGCTATGGCACCACGCCGCTGAGCGATCGCTGGTTTATTGCCCCGGCCGTGCTGGCGCAGAGCAGTAAAGATCGTTATGTCGATGGCGACAGCTATCAGTGGGCCACCCTCAACCTGCGTCTGATTCAGGAAGTGACGCAGAACTTCGCCCTCGCCTGGGAGGGCAGCTATCAGTACATGGATCTGCAGCCTGAAGGCTACAACGATCGCCATGCGGTCAATGGCAGCTTCTACAAGCTGACCTTCGCCCCGACCTTCAAGGTGGGCAGCATCGGCGACTTCTTCTCGCGGCCGGAGATCCGCTTCTATACATCGTGGATGGACTGGAGCAAAAAACTGGACAACTACGCCAACGATGACGCGTTAGGCAGCAACGGATTCAAATCGGGCGGCGAATGGTCGTTCGGTATGCAAATGGAGACCTGGTTCTGACGGCCACCGGGGCGACAGGGTAAATAACACATAAATATAAGGTTCGCGGCGCCTGCCACGGCTGGCGCCGCCCACGCCATATCATCATGCATTTAGAGGGTACTATGGATTTTGAACAGATTTCCCGCTCACTGCTTCCCCTGCTGGGCGGCAAGGAAAATATCGCCAGCGCCGCGCACTGCGCCACCCGCCTGCGGCTGGTGCTGGTCGACGACGCGCTCGCCGATCAGCAGGCGATTGGCAAAATCGACGGGGTGAAAGGCTGCTTTCGCAATGCCGGACAGATGCAGATCATCTTCGGCACCGGGGTGGTCAATAAAGTCTATGCCGCCTTTATCCAGGCCGCAGGCATCAGCGAATCGAGCAAATCCGAAGCCGCCGACCTGGCGGCGAAAAAGCTGAACCCGTTCCAGCGCATCGCCCGCCTGCTGTCCAACATCTTCGTGCCGATTATTCCGGCCATCGTCGCCTCCGGCCTGCTGATGGGCCTGCTGGGGATGGTGAAAACCTACGGTTGGGTCGACCCGAGCAACGCTCTCTATATCATGCTGGATATGTGCAGTTCGGCGGCGTTTATCATTCTGCCGATCCTGATCGGCTTTACCGCCGCACGCGAATTTGGCGGTAACCCCTATCTGGGCGCGACCCTCGGCGGGATCCTCACCCATCCGGCGCTGACCAACGCCTGGGGCGTCGCCGCCGGCTTCCATACCATGAATTTCTTCGGCATCGAAGTGGCGATGATCGGTTACCAGGGCACCGTCTTCCCGGTGCTGCTGGCGGTGTGGTTTATGAGCATGGTCGAGAAGCGGCTGCGCCGCGTGATCCCTGACGCGCTGGACCTGATCCTCACTCCGTTCCTGACGGTGATTATCTCCGGCTTTATCGCCCTGCTGCTGATCGGCCCGGCCGGTCGCGCGCTCGGCGACGGCATTTCGTTTATCCTCAGCACGCTTATCAGCCACGCCGGCTGGCTGGCGGGCCTGCTGTTCGGCGGCCTCTATTCGGTGATCGTCATTACCGGTATCCATCACAGCTTCCATGCCATCGAAGCCGGACTGCTGGGCAACCCATCGATTGGCGTCAACTTCCTGCTGCCGATCTGGGCGATGGCCAACGTCGCCCAGGGCGGCGCCTGCTTTGCGGTGTGGTTTAAAACCAAAGATGCCAAAATAAAAGCCATCACCCTGCCGTCGGCGTTTTCGGCGATGCTGGGGATCACCGAGGCGGCAATCTTCGGGATTAACCTGCGCTTTGTGAAACCGTTTATCGCCGCGCTGGTGGGCGGTGCCGCCGGCGGCGCCTGGGTGGTGTCGATGCACGTCTACATGACCGCGGTAGGCCTGACGGCGATCCCGGGGATGGCTATCGTGCAGGCCAGCTCGCTGCTGAACTACATTATCGGAATGGCGATCGCCTTCGCCGTGGCCTTCGCGCTCTCTCTGACGCTGAAATACAAAACGGACGCTGAATAATGTCATTACCGTCACGTCTGCCTGCGATCCTGCAGGCCGTTATGCAGGGCCAGCCGCAGGCGCTGGCCGACAGCCATTATCCGCAATGGCATCTGGCGCCGGTCAACGGACTGCTGAACGATCCTAACGGCTTTTGCCAGGTCGCCGGGCGTTACCACCTGTTTTATCAGTGGAACCCGCTCGCCTGCGACCATACCTATAAGTGCTGGGGACACTGGAGCTCTGCCGATCTGCTGCACTGGCGGCACGAACCTATCGCCCTGATGCCGGATGAAGAGTATGACCGCAACGGCTGCTACTCTGGCAGCGCGGTCGAGTTCGAGGGTGCCCTGACTCTGTGCTACACCGGCAACGTGAAATTCCCCGACGGCGGGCGCACCGCCTGGCAATGTCTGGCGACCGAGAATGCCGATGGCACCTTCCGCAAGCTGGGGCCGGTGCTGCCGCTGCCAGAAGGCTATACCGGCCATGTGCGCGACCCTAAAGTGTGGCGGCAGGACGGGCGCTGGTACATGGTTCTTGGGGCGCAGGATGTGCAACAGCGCGGCAAAGTGCTGCTGTTTACCGCCAGCGACCTGCGGGAGTGGCGCCTGGTGGGCGAGATCGCCGGGCACGACGTGAACGGCCTGGCGAACGCCGGCTACATGTGGGAGTGCCCGGATCTCTTTCCGCTGGCGGACACCCACCTGCTGATCTGCTGCCCGCAGGGGCTGGCCCGCGAAGCGCAGCGCTTTCTCAATACCTATCCGGCGGTGTGGATGGCAGGCCGCTTCGACGCCGAACGCGGGATCTTCGACCACGGCCCGCTGCACGAGCTGGACAGCGGATTTGAGTTCTACGCGCCGCAGACCATGCAGGCCGACGATGGCCGCCGCCTGCTGGTCGGCTGGATGGGCGTCCCCGACGGGGACGAGATGCATCAGCCCACCCGCGCGCAGGGCTGGATCCATCAGATGACCTGCGTGCGTGAGCTGGAGTGGCAGGCTGGCACTCTGTATCAGCGTCCGCTGCGCGAGCTGGTCGCCCTGCGCGGGGAAGCCCAGGGCTGGTGCGGACAGACCCTGCCCCTCGCCCCGATGGAGCTGGCCTTTGACATCGCCCCCAACAGCACGCTGGGGCTGGACTTTGCCGGCGCCCTGCAGCTCACCGTCAATCGCGACGGTCTGCGTCTGTCGCGCCGCGGCCTGCAGACGGCGGAGATGCATCACCGCTACTGGCGCGGCGAGGCGCGCCGCCTGCGGATCTTTATCGACCGCTCCAGCGTAGAGATTTTCATCAACGATGGCGAAGGGGTGATGAGCAGCCGCTTCTTCCCGGGCTATCCGGGGCAGCTCATCTTCAGCGGTGCGACGCCGGTGGCATTCTGCCGCTGGCTGCTGCGGCCATGCATGGTAGAATAAGCGTTTTGCTTTCAGGCTCCCGGGTGCTGATGAAAACCAAACGCGTAACTATCACCTAAATTCCACGTGTGTTTTTTATTAGCTTCAAAAATCACTATTTCACGAAGAATTTAGACTGCTTCTCACACATTGTAACATTATTTACAACCACCTTTCAATCATTTTTGATAAATCATTGATTTCATCTTTGCTGCAATGATACTTAATAAACTCTGCAAGTTATCCACAGAGCAACACTCAATTTTATTGATGATATTCTTATTATACCAGACATTTTTCATACACTCCCTTGTACGGATAGTTTTCCGACAACTTCATGATTACATATCTTGCGGTTTTGATTATTTTTGCTGCAAGAAATACATACTTCAAACGAAAGGTCTTTATTTGCTGTCTGTATTCTGAAGAGTCCAAGGAATCAAACTTGAACAACAAAAATAGGTTATATGAAAGCATCATCATTTGAAACACGGCTTCATTCGCCCAAAATGACTTTAGCAAGAGATGACCCACCGCCATGTCGTATTTGGCTTCTTTGATATAGTTTTCAGCATTACCACGCTTTTCATAGTATATAACTACTTTTTCAGAAAGCAAGGTAGTATTTGTTACAAAGAAAAAGTAGTCGTATTCGGAACCTTCTAAAAGTGATAATTGTGCTCTTTCTTTTTCTGGTTTCAGTACGCGAGATACGACAAATCTTCTGTCTTTTTCCCATTTAACTAATTTTGTATACAGTTCTGTAGTTTCTCTACCTTCTTCTCCTTTAACGAATACAATTGATGAATTCGTTGCTTGTGAGGTGAGTGTAGAATAACTTTTGGCTTTAATTAAATATTTGCATCCAAGAGATTCTATCGTTTCGATAATTTTTTCATCAAAGTAGCCACTATCCATTCGAAATAAAATTTCTAAATCGTCTGATTTGATGTTAGCAACAATTTCTTTGATCATTTCCGCAGCACCGTTTGCAGTGTAAGTATTGCCACTTCTTACAAATCCGGTAACATATGCTTTTAATTCGTCGCAAAATGCAAATTGGATATTGTAGCATCGGTTTCCCAGTTTCTTAGGATTATATCCTTTTGACGCACCTTCTTGATGACCTTCTACGTTAATTACACTACTATCAATATCAATCGTAATGGATGTCAATTTACTTTTAGTGAGCAGTTTTTTAAAGACTTTAAAATTAATGTCTCTAAACATTTGGGTTGTCTTGAAGTTGAAGTTTCCTAGAAACCGTGACACTGTTTCAGGTTCTTTTACGGAAATATCAAACTCGTTGACGAGGGGATCATTTTGAAGTAGCTTTAGACGTTCTAACTTATCAATGCCAATGAAGTGACCGCAGAGCATGGTCTTTATATGATTCATCTTGATTTTATTTGTTGAGTCATTATCAAATACGAGGTCATTTTCAATAAAATCAAAAATCCCATTGCTTTTTGCATTCTCAAGGAGCAGAAAAAGACCTGCATTTGATGTTAGATTCTTAGCTTTGAAATCAATTTTATTAATCATAATTAGAACCCCTTTTTACTACTTTTCTTACTATTATTTTACCATATATCGAGTCATAAAAGCTGATAATTTAACATATTTTTGAGCACTTTTCTTTCACCCAATGGGTGAAAGCTGAATTTCGAAGGAATGCATATTTATCAAGGCTTTGATTATGCTTTTTGAAGTACTGACGTAGAATCTAGGTATCAAAGATATCGCCGAACTGGCGGGCGTCTCCAAAGCGACCGCCAGCCTGGTACTCAACGGTCGTGGTAAAGAGCTGCGCGTGGCGCAGGAGACGCGCGAGCGCGTACTGGCGATCGCTCGCGAACAGCACTATCAGCCGAGCATTCACGCGCGCTCGCTGCGCGATAACCGCAGCCATACCATTGGTCTGGTGGTGCCGGAGATCACCAACTACGGGTTTGCCGTTTTCTCCCACGAGCTTGAGACGCTCTGCCGGGAAGCCGGCGTGCAGCTGCTTATCTCCTGCACCGACGAAAACCCAGGCCAGGAGAGCGTGGTGGTCAATAACATGATCGCCCGCCAGGTCGACGGCCTGATAGTCGCCTCTTGTATGCACAGCGATGCCGACTATCAGAAACTCAGCGAACAGCTGCCGGTGGTGCTGTTTGACCGCTTCCCCAGCGACAGCGCCCTGCCGCTGGTGATGACCGACTCGGTCACCCCAACGGCCGAGCTGATCTCCCGTATCGCGCCTCAGCATGCGGACGAGTTCTGGTTTCTCGGCGGCCAGCCGCGGCTGTCGCCGTCGCGCGACCGGCTGGCGGGGTTCACCCAGGGCCTGGCCCAGGCGGGGATCACGCTGCGCCCTGAGTGGGTGATCAACGGCAACTACCACCCCAGCTCCGGCTATGAGATGTTCGCGGCGCTCTGCGCGCGGCTGGGGCGTCCGCCGAAGGCGCTCTTCACCGCGGCCTGCGGGCTGCTCGAAGGGGTGCTGCGCTATATGAGCCAGCATCATCTGCTGGATTCCAATATTCATCTCGCCAGCTTCGACGATCACTATCTGTATGATTCGCTTTCCCTGCGCATTGATACCGTGCAGCAGGATAATCGCCAGCTGGCCTGGCACTGCTACGATCTGCTCAGCCAGCTGATCGACGGTCAGGCCCCGGAGCCGCTTCAGCGCTACCTGCCCGCCACCCTGCAGATTCGCCATCCCTGACGGCGCGGTTGGCAATTAGCGTTTTCGCCTGGCGCGCGCCGCCTGCCTCAGCGCCAGCAGCGCGCTGGCGAGCACCCGCCAAGGCCGATCGTTACCGGCCAGCGGTAAGCCACCAGCAACGAGGGCAATCCACCATCCGGCGCCAGCATCACCAGATTCCAGCCCGCCAGCCCCGCGTTGCCGTTCAGCGCCCGGCTTAACATCCTTTGATGCGGGGCGAATGGCTGAATGGTCTGGTAGTGGCTGCCGAACAGCGGGGGCTGCATCTCTCGCGGGAACTGCGCCTGCACTTGGGCCAGCACGCTGGCCGGCAGCGCGTGCGATGCCGCCAGCAGATGCCCGTCGCCATTCACCAGCAGCAGCTGATAATGCCGCTCCTGGGCGAGGGTCTGGAGAGCGGCGCGCATCGCCGCCAGCGGCCAGGTCGCTTCCCGCTGCGGCGCCGGAATGTTCATCCGCCGCTCAAGGCGTTCCGCCACCCACTGCGCATCCTCCTCCAGCTGGCGGATCTGCCTCTCACGGAAAACCTCTCTGGCCGGCAAATTCATGCCCCGACCGAGCGCCAGGATCGCCAGCCCCGCGAGCAGCGTGACGATAAGGCCCCTTTTTCCCGCTAGCCAGCGCGGCGAGAATTTGCCAAAGGATGGTGTATTCATACGACTCCAGAAACCGCAGGCCACGCGTGGCCCCTGACGAATGGGCAACGGAAGTGGCGAAACTGTACAGGATGCGCAGCGCGGGCAAAACAGACAGGCGGAGCCTGGCGGGGAGTATTTTGTTTATTTCTGGACAGGACGGGCGGCAACGGCATCCTTCGCCGTTGCCGCCCGTTGATAAGATTAGTGTTTTTTCCGGTTGCGACGCATATCGATGGTTACCGCCGCAACGATAATGATGCCTTTAATAATATCCTGCACATAGGCATCGACGCCGACAAAGCTAAAACCGCTTTTGATCAGGCCAAGGATCATCGCGCCAATCAGGGTGCCGGTAATGCGCCCCACTCCGCCCATTAAGCTGCTGCCGCCGATCACCGCGGCGGCAATAGCGTCCAGCTCGTAGGACATCCCCATGCTCGACTGGCCGCTGCTGACGCGCGCCGCCAGCACCACCCCCGCCAGCCCGGAGAGCGCCCCGGCGATGGTGTAGACGATCACCAGATATTTATTCACATTGATGCCGGACACTTTGGCCGAGGTCATGTTGCCGCCGATGGCATACACATATTTGCCATACCGGGTATGCTTCAGCGCAATGTGAAACACGGCGGCGATCACGAAGAAGATAATCACCGGCATCGCACCCTGGCCTATCGCCGTAAAGCTGTCGGAGAGGAAGCTGATCGGGTTGCCCTGAGTGTAATACTGCGCCAGACCGCGCGCCGAAACCATCATCCCGAGGGTGGCGATAAACGGCGGGATACCGGTCCGCGTCACCAGGAAACCGTTGGTCAGGCCGCACAGCAGGCCGACGCCGATCCCCGCGCAAATGGGGATCACCGCCGGCAGGTTGACCAGCGCCGGGAACATTGGCGACAGGCTATCGGAGGTTTGCGCCAGGCTGGCCGCCACCACCGCCGCAAGGGCAATAACCGAGCCGGAGGAGAGGTCAATCCCGGTGGTGATGATCACCTGGGTGACGCCCACGGCGATGATGCCGATAATCGCCACCTGCAGCACAATCAGCACCAGCCGGTTGGTATTGAGCAGGAACGACTGGTCGCGAACATACCAGCCGGCGATTTCAAAGGTCAGGGCAATCACCAGCATCACCACAAAGATGCCGGTATCTTTCGGCATTTTATGCCGCAAATTAGCGAAGAAGGAGGAACCCTCGCTGGCCGGAGCCGCCGTTAATTTCATATTACTCATTCTCTGTGCCTCAATGGGATGCCAACGACAAAATGGTTTCCTGGTCGGCTTCGTCTTTTTCCAGGATGCCGGTGATACGACCTTCATGCATCACCATGACCCGATCGCTCATGCCAAGGATTTCCGGCAGTTCAGAGGAGACCATAATCACCGCCACCCCCCGATTCGCCAGTTCACTGATAAGATGATAAATCTCCGCCTTCGCCCCGACGTCGATACCGCGGGTCGGCTCATCGAGAATTAAGATTTTCGGTTGCGCTAACAGCCAGCGCGCAATCAGGACTTTTTGCTGATTCCCCCCGCTGAGGTTATTAATAATTTGATCCATCGTCGGCGTTTTAATATTGAGCCGGCGTATTTGCTCCATGCAGTCTTCGGCCATTTTCACGTGCTGGACAAAACCGCTCTTGCCGATATATTCCGGCATTTTGACGATACTCATATTTTCCAGCACCGACAGCACCAGAAACAGGCCCGACTTTTTCCGGTCTTCGGTTAATAATGCCATCCCCTTTTCAATCGCCACGGAGGGGGAATCGATGGTCACCGGCGCCCCGTCGATCAGCACTTCGCCGCTGTCGAAGCGCTCCATACCGAACAGGCTTTCCATCACCTCGCTGCGCCCGGCGCCCACCAGCCCGGCCACGCCCAGGATTTCGCCACGGCGTACGCTAAAGCTGACGTCATGGAACACGCCCTGACGCGTCAGGTTGCGCACCGTCAGCACCTCTTCGCCGATGGTGTTATTAAATTTCGGAAACAGCTGGGTTAATTCGCGGCCCACCATCTGGGTGATCAGCGACTGCCGGGTAAATTCGGTGGTGTTTTTGCTCCCTACCCAGGTGCCGTCGCGAAAGACGCTGATCTCATCGGTGATGGCAAAGATCTCATCCATTTTGTGGCTGATATAGATGATCGCTTTACCCTGGGCGCGCAGGTCGCGGATGATGGTGAACAGGTGAGCCACCTCGCCTTCGGTCAGCGCCGAGGTGGGCTCATCCATGATCACGATATCCGCGTTCCATGAAACCGCTTTGGCAATCTCCACCATCTGCTGGGCGGCGATGCTCAGGTCGCCCACCAGCCGGTCAGCGGTTAAGCGGATATTGAGCTTATCCAGCAGCGCCTGGGTCTGGCGGGTCAGCTGGCCGTGGTCGACAAAGCCGTATTTCATCGGCTCGCGCCCCAGCCAGATATTCTCCGCCACCGTCATATGCGGCACCAGATTGAGCTCCTGGTGGATCATCGAGATCCCCGAGCGCAGCGCATCCATGGTGTCGGTAAACTCCACCGGCTCCCCTTTCACGCGAATCGACCCTTTATCGGGGCGATAGATACCGATCAGGCATTTCATCAGCGTGGATTTACCGGCGCCGTTCTCGCCCATCAGGGCATGCACCGTTCCCGGACGCACGCGCAATGAGACATTATCGAGCGCCTTCACGCCGGGGAAGAACTTACTGATACCTTCGGCTTCAAGGGCAAAAGCGTTCATACATCCACCTCCGTACCACAGGTTGGCCAGGACTATTTCTGATTACGGTTGGTAAATTCAGCCATGTTCTCTTTGGTGATCAGCTGATACGGCACGTCGATGATTTTTTCCACTTTCTCGCCGTTCGCCAGCTTGATGGCCGCGTCTACTGCGCCTTCACCCTGGCCTTTCGCATCCTGGAAGATGGTGGCGATCATCTTGCCGCTCTTCAGCATCTGCAGGGCATCCGGGGTGCCATCCACGCCGGCGATGAGAATATGGTTCGGGTTTTTGCCCAGCGCCTGCAGGGCGCCGATCGCCATTTCATCGTTGTTGGAGGCGATGGCCTGGATATCCTCACCGCTGGTCATCCAGTTGCTGACCACATCCACTGCGTCATTGCGGGTAAATTTCGCGGTCTGCTTCTGGACGATTTTGATGTTCGGGTATTTCGCTACCACCTCTTCCACCCCTTTGGTGCGGTCGCGAGTGGATTCATTCGCCAGGTCGCCGAGCAGGATCGCCACATTGCCCTTACCGTTCATCGCTTTCGCCAGCGCTTCCATCTGCAGACGGCCGGCGAGAATGGAGTCCGATCCCACATAGGCCATCTTGTCGGTCAGCTCCGCCTGCGGACGGCGGTTCACAAACACCAGCGGGATCCCGGCTTTGGTGGCCTGATCCATGATCGGTTTCACCGCGTTGGTATCCACCGGGTTGACGATAATGGCGTCCACCCCCTGGCCGATAAAGTTCTGTACCTGCTGCAGCTGCTGGGAGACATCCCCTTTCGCGTCCTCGATCTGCGATTTAACGCCATCTTTTTTCATCTCTTTTTGCATCGAGGTACGCAGGATCGTCAGGAAGTTATCGTCAAACAGCGCCATCGAGACGCCAATGGAGACATCTTTTGCCATAACCACCGCAGGCAGCATGCAGGCTAACAAAGAGGCAACAATCGTTTTCTTAATATTCATAGTTGATCCTTGATTTTGTAGGTACGCCGGTGAATGAAACAAAATGAAAAATTAATTTCAGTTACGTTGCGACAAATGTCTGCTGGTATATCGACGACGCTGCGGCACCTCTCGCACTCCATCGTGATCTAAATCACAAATAACGGCTGTTTTATCATCACTATTTTGAAACATCAGTCCATTTACGCCGCAACCTGGATTTCAGACCATTTATTTCATTAACAAGACATTTGAAACTTTTATAAGTAAATAACTGAAATGAAAATTTTAAAACTATGCAGTAACAGAATTTTGACAGACATCTAACATTGCCGCATAAATGAGCGAAAAATGAGAAGCAGACAACGCTTTGAAGCGATCCCTCCCGGCGGGGTTGGCATTTACCCGCCGGGGAAATCCGTGTTGTCAGGAAGGGAGGCGCCGTACGCCTTAGTCCACGTTCTCGGCGCTGTAGAGGATAAAGTCGACTTTACCGTCGGCATAGGTTTGCGGCTGGTAGCCGGACTCCAGATGGCGCAGCATCAGGTCGATCGCCAGCTGGGCGTGCTGGCGGGTGTTCTGATCGAGCGTTAACGCCAGGCTGCCCTTCGCCAGCTGCTGCCGGGTGGTGTTGTAACGCTCATGGGTGATCCAGCAGACGTCGCCTTCGCGGCGGTGGCGGGCCAGCGCCTCGGCAATCTGGGTATTGCCAAGCCCGGTGTTATAGATCCCAACAATATTCCGGCTGCGGCACAGGGCTTGCTCCACCAGGCGGGTGATCTGCTCCCGCCGCTCCTCGCCCGCCAGCACGTCGCTGAGCTGCAGGTGGGGAAAGCGCTGGCTCAGCACCTCGCGGAACCCCTGAATGCGCAGGCGATGCGCGCTGTAATCTTGCCGGCCGCTGACCATCAGCACCTCGCCGGGCCGCGGCGTCATTCTCCCCAGCATTAACCCCGCCGTGCGGCCAGCCTGTAGCTGATTGATCCCCACGTGGCAGAGTCGGTCGGCGCCGGGCAGGTCCGTCGCCAGGGTGATCGCCGGGACGCCAGCCTCCCGGCAGCGGTGCAGCGCGTCGTGCACCGCGGGATGGTCATTGCCGAAGACGATGATCCCTTGACGCTGCTGGCAGCTGCGCGCAATGCGCCGGGCCAGCGTCGTTGGCTGCGACTCCGGGACAAAGGTGCGGTGCAAGGTCAGACGGCGATAGCCGAGGCTATCCGCCACGGCGGCAAAATCCTGCGCCAGCTGCGGAAAGAAGAACGAGTCATTGCTGCTGAGAAAGACCTCAATCTGCCAGGGAAAGCGGTGCTCCTCCGGCAGGATCCGCTTCAGCCCCGCCTCGCGCGCCGCCTGCAGCACTTTGCGCGTGGTCTGCGGCGATACGCCGCCGCGCTCGTTCAGCACCCGGTCAACGGTGGCCACGCCGACGCCAATCTGTCTGGCCAGCATCGCCAGTGAAATGTTTTTCATCGCCCCTCTCTTCATGATGGAAATCCATCAAAACGGCAGTGTCAGTGAGTTTAGCAAACCGATTATGGTGGCAGCGTCCCCTCGCCATTCTGGAGAAAAAAATGATCTGCAAACGTTTTGCCCTGGTAGGCAGTGGTTTTATCGGTCAGGTTCATGCCGCCAGTCTTGCTCGTCATGAAGGAAGTGCGTTGACGATGGTGGCCGATGCCGCCCCGGAGCGCGCCCAGGCGCTGGCCGCCCGCTATGGCGCCCGGGCGGTGACCGTGAGCGAGGCGATCCATAGCGACGCCATCGACGCGGTGCTGATCGCCAGTTCAACCCCGTCGCATGCCGAACTGCTGGAAGCCGCCGCCAGGGCGGGCAAGGCGGTCTATTGCGAAAAACCGATCGACCTCACCCTGGCGCGCGCCCGTGAGGTGGTGGAGCGGGTGCTCCCCCTGAACGTGCCGGTCACTGTCGGCTTTAACCGGCGCTTCGATAGCAGCCATCAGCAGCTCCGCCGCCAGCTGGAGCAAGGGCTGATCGGCCGGGTCGAGCTGGTGCAGATGGTCTGCCGCGCCTCCAGCATGCCGCCGCTCGACTATCTGCGCAGCTCCGGCGGCCAGATGCGCGATCAGGCGATCCACTTCTTCGATCTCCTGCGCTTTCTCACTGGCGATGAAGTGCGCACCGTAGCAGCGATGGGCGCGGCGCTGGCCCTGCCGGACATTGCCGAATTTGGCGATGTCGACACCTCCATCCTGATGATGCAGATGCGCGGCGGCGCGCTGGCGCAGCTGGACAATACCCGCCGCACCGGCCACGGGTACGATGAACGGATCACCCTGCTGGGCGCCGAAGGCGCGCTGGAGTCCGGTAGCCAGTCGCCGGCGGGCCCTACCCTGTGGCGCGGCAATCAGCGCATTGAGCCGGGCCTGTGGCCGGACTGGTTCAGCCGGGTACAGGGATCTTATTACCAGCATCTTGACGCCTTTATTCGCTCCCTGAATGGTGAAACCGTCGCCGACCTGCCCGGCCTGCTGGACGGCCTGCAGGCGCAGGCCATTGCCGAAGCGGCAGTTCAGTCCCTGCAGCATGGCCAGTTTGTCGCCGTCGACGACTGTCGCTGAGCGGGTGCGAGGCAACCGCTATCAGGCGCTGTACCTGCCTTTATGCCGGGCGGCGGCGATGCCTTGCCCGGCCTACAGAAGACAGGCATTCATACACCGTAATATCAATCGGTTGCATTGATATCCCAGGCCCGTGCAAGCGCAGCGCCGCCGGGCAAGAACAGCGGGCGCGGAGCCGTTTTATGCCGGGCGGCGGCGCCGCCTTGCCCGGCCTACATAACACAGGCATTAATCTGATTTAATATCAAACGGTTGCAGTGAAATCGTAGGCCCGTGCAAGCGCAGCGCCGCCGGGCAAGAACAGCCGACGCGGAGCCGTTTTATGCCGGGCGGCGGCGTCGCCTTGCTCGGCCTACATAACACAGGCACTAATCTGATTTAATATCAAACGGTTGCATAGATATCCCAGGCCCGTGCAAGCACAGCGCCGCCGGGCAACAGACATCAGGCATCGTACGCGTCCTTTTGCCGGGCAATGGCAAATACGCTCGCGCTATCTGCAAACCAATGCCCGGCCGGCTCCTTAACGTTCTTCGTTAAACACCGCGCCCACCTGGCGCCGCACCTCATCCATCACCTGCAGATTCTGCAGCACCCGACTGAGCGGCCGCAGCGGCGAGTCCTGCACCCCCTGTCCGATGCACCAGGCAAAATGCTCCGCCTGCCAGAACAGCTGGTCGTAGCGATTGCGCGGCTCTTCCCAGCGCAGCACCTGCCCGCCCTGGCTGGCGGCGAGCGTGAAGCCGCCGGGGGCGTAAAACTGGCCGTCGATCGTCAGGGTCGCCTGGCGTCCGGCCACCACCGCCCCGCCCGGCGTGTTGCTGAACAAAGTGGTGTTTAACAACCCCTGCATCCCGTTCTGCCAGCTAAACAGCATCGACGTCTGACCGTTCAGCCCCTCCGCCGTGGCGCTGCCGCGGGCGACAATCTCCTGCGGCATGCCGCCCACCATCAGCGCAAACGAGGTCACATAGCTGCCGAGGTCCATCATCGGCCCGCCGGCAAGATCGGCATTGAAGATGCGGTGGTCGCGGGTGAAATACTCGCCGTGATCGGCCAGCAGGGTATGCAGGTCGCCGAGCGCCCCATCCTCCAGCAGCTGGCGGATCACATCATATTTCGGCGCGTAATCGCACCACATTGCCTCCAGCGCCAGCTTCTCCTGGCGGGCGGCTTCGGCCTGCAGCTCACGCCCTTCGCCGAGGTTGAGGGCGAAGGGTTTCTCTATCAGCACGTGTTTGCCCGCCTTCAGCGCCTGCATGCCGTCGGGAAAGTGATGGTTGTGCGGCGTCGCAATATACACCGCATCAATATCCGGACGCGCCAGCATCTCCTCCACCTGGCCGTAAGCCTGGGGGATCCCCCATTCCGCGGCCACCCGGTCGGCCTTCGCCTGGCTGCGGGAAACCACCGCCACCACCTGCTGCCGGCTGTAGGTTTTCAATGAGTGCACAAAGCGCTCGGCGATCCAGCCAGGACCGATAATGCCCCAGCGCAGGATGGGAATGCTCTGCGCCGCCGGGCGGCGCGGGGTTGGTAAGTGTGACGGAAACATAGCGGCTCCTTAGTCTTTAACCACGTTCACCCAGCGACGGCTGGCCATCGAGGCTTCAATCGCCGACAGCACGCGCTGATTCTGCAAACCAAATTCAAAGTTGGGATAGCAGTCGCCCTCCCCGCAAATCCCCTGCACCAGGTCATGCACTTCGATCACCTTGACGTCAAAATAGCCCAGCCCGCCGCCGCCAAAATCGAAGCCGAAGAAGCCGGCATAGGCCGGGATCTGGCTCCCGGCATACAGCGTCTTAAAGCCGCGGTCATGTTTATCATCGTTGAAGCGATAGACCTGCAGCTCGTTAAAGCGCTCCCCGTCCATATACAGCGTGCCTTCGGTGCCGGAGACCTCCCAGAACACGCCGAAGATCCGCCCGGCGGCGATGCGCGAGGCCTCAATCACCCCCGCGGCGCCGCTGTCGAAATTGACCAGGCACTGAACCTGATCGTCATTTTCCACTTCCCGCCACTCGGCATCGACCGCGACCCGGCTGGCATACCCGGCATCGGTCTGCGGCACCGGACGCTGGCGCAGGCAGGTTTGCGCGCTGGCGGTCACTTCACGGATCCCGCCCAGCAAAAACTGGGCGACGGACAGGGTATGGGCGCCGAGGTCGCCAAGCGCCCCGCTGCCGCCGAGGGTTTTCGAGCAGCGCCAGGACCAGGGCAGGTTCGGGTCGTTATAAAACCCCTGATCAAAGGTGCCGCGAAAGCGCACCGGTTCGCCAATATCTCCCCGGGCGATAATCTGCTTTGCCAGCAGCGCCGCCGGCGTTTTGATGTTGTTAAAGGCCACCATGGTCTTCACCCCCGCGCGCCGTGCCGCCTGCGCCATCTCCTGCGCCTGCTGCTCATTGACCGCCAGCGGCTTCTCGCAATAGACATGTTTACCCGCCGCGATCGCCGCCATCGCCATTGTGTAGTGCAGATGGTTCGGCGAGGTGATATCCACCACATCAACCTGCGGATCGTTTACCAGCTCGCGCCAGTCGCCGTAGGCCTTTTCCGCCCCCAGTTTCGCCGCGTGGCGTTCGGCCATCGCCTGATCCTGATCCGCCAGCGCGTAGAGATGCGGGCGCTTGGGCAGATCGGGATAGAACATCGCCGCGCGACGGTAAGCGTCAGCGTGTGCCTGCCCCATAAAACCTGAGCCGATAAGGCCGATATTTAACCGCGCGCTCATGATGCATACTCCTCTGACGATGAAGGGGAAGATAAATGGTGCGCCAGCCAGGCATAGGCGCGGCTGGCGGTGGCCAGCGGCGGCGCCATCGCCGGGTCCTGCTCGGCTTCGATAATCAGCCAGCCGCGGTAGTCGCTGTCCCGGACAAAGTCGAGGATCGGCGCATAGTCGATGCAGCCGTCGCCTGGGATGGTAAACAGCCCGGCGCGCACCGCCTCGTTAAAGCTCAGGTTTTCCCGATACAGACGCCCCAGCACCTGGGGACGCACGTCTTTCAGATGCAGATGGCGGATACGGTGGCCATATTTGTGCAGTACGCGCGGGATCTCGACCCCGGCGACAAAGGCGTGCCCGGTATCAAACGCCAGCCCGACGTTGTCATGGGTGTGAGACAGAAACCGCTCCAGCTCGTCATCGTGCTCCACCAGCATCATCAGATGATGGTGATAGGCCAGCTGGAGGTCATAGTCGCGCAGCAGCAGGTCAGCAAAGGTATTCAGCTTGTGGCAATACGCCGCCAGGCTGACGCGGCTTAACGGCGGCGAGAGCGAAATAGGCTCATCAAGCGGGGTTTCACCTGGCAGTTGCCCGCATTCGCCGTAAACCATCACCTTCGCGCCGAGCTGCCGGAGAAGCTGGGCGTGCTCCCGCACCGCCTCCAGCTCCGCTTCCACGCTGCGGTCGGCCAGCATGCCGCTGTACCAGCCGGACGCCAGGCGCAGGTCAGCCGCCGCCAGCAGCGGGCCCAGGGTTGATGCCTGGCGGGGAAATTTCCGTCCTAACTCAATGCCCTGATAGCCCGCCTCCCGCGCCTCGCGCAGGCAGGTATCCAGGGGAATATCACCGCCTAAATCCTCGAGTACATCGTTGGTCCAGCACAGGGGGCTCACGCCCCACCGCAGTTGCTCTGTCGCCATCTTGTTCTCCTTTCCACCCTGTGGTCTTGTCTGGCGTCACTATAAGCAGGTGACGACCGACGATGAAAACGGAGAAATGATGGAAATCCATCATTGCACTGGCGGTATATTCGCTATTTCAGGTAACCCTGAAAAATAAATGGAAATAATGCTTGCCGCCGGCTTATTTTGCGGATAAAAATTACTGGCTTAATAACCCGCTTCAGAGGTTATCCCTTTCATTCGAAATATGATGATAGCAATATGAAAAAAACTCAACACCGCACCAGAGCGGGCTTTTGCCGTGCGCCAAGGACAGGCCTGCTGTTATTTGCCTGAATGACACATAGCCGCTTTTAAAACATCAAATAATTAACATTCTCTCTGCAATAATATGACACGCAGTGGGAAGGTTGGCTTGCGAAATAAGCATGAAACTTTGATGCTTTACTAATAAATAACCCCACAGCGTCTTGCTAATTACTTATCAGGACTGGTTGGGTTATTTTATTCTGACGCCAACGGGAGAATACACCAACGTGTATCCCTCTCTATGGCCCGGCACGCCGCTATCGCGATGAGAAACAATAAGATGAATAAGACCTGGCTTTTCACCACCCTCACCCTGGCGCTGGTCGCCGCCGCGCCGGCCCACGCCATTAGCGCGAAATACCGGGAACAGCTTGAACGTTCCGGCTGCACGCAGATGACCGATGGGACCACCTGCGATATTCATAAAACCAAAGCCGAGAATGCCGCCGCCGCGCAGCACGCCAGCAGCGGCTTCGGCCCCTGGGTGGGCACCTGGTATGTTTATACGGAGTATGGCGATAAAATTGATGAGATTACCGTCACCGCTAAAACGGTGAAAACCCATGGTCATCTGGTCGAGGAGGCGAAAGCCAGCCAGGGTAAACTGACCTTCCGGGTGAAAAGCTCAGCCTTTACGCTGAACGACGCCTTTAACGGCGTATGGGCAAACGGCAGACAGCGCGGCTCCCTGCAAAAAGTCCTGTAATAACATCGCTCTGCCGACAGGCCGGGGATAATGCAGGGAGAACCTCCCGGCGCAGGCCGGGAGGGAGTGCAATGGATTACTTCTGCGGACGCATGGCCGGGAAGAGGATCACGTCGCGGATGGTATGGCTGTTGGTAAACAGCATCACCATGCGGTCGATACCAATACCCAGACCCGCGGTCGGCGGCAGGCCGTACTCGAGGGCGGTCACGTAGTCTTCGTCATAGAACATCGCTTCGTCATCGCCCGCCGCTTTGGCGTTCACCTGATCCTGGAAGCGCTGCGCCTGGTCTTCGGCATCGTTCAGCTCGCTGAAACCGTTACCGATTTCGCGGCCGCCGATGAAGAATTCAAAGCGGTCAGTGATTTCCGGGTTGACGTCGTTACGGCGCGCCAGCGGAGAAACTTCCGCCGGGTATTCGGTGATGAAGGTCGGCTGAATCAGATGCGCTTCCGCCACTTCGTCAAAGATTTCGGTAACTATGCGTCCCAGCCCCCAGCTTTTCTCTACCTGAATACCGATAGATTCCGCCAGCGCTTTCGCCGCGTCGAAGTTATCCAGATCCGCCATGTTGGTTTCCGGACGGTGTTTCTTGATCGCTTCCCGCATGGTCAGTTTTTCAAACGGCTTGCCGAAATCAAACACCTGGTCGCCATACGGCACTTCGGTTTTGCCCAGCACCGTCTGCGCCAGGGTGCGGAACAGCGACTCGGTCAGTTCGATCAGGTCTTTGTAGTCCGCATACGCCATATACAGTTCCATCATGGTGAACTCTGGGTTATGGCGTACCGAGATCCCTTCGTTGCGGAAGTTGCGGTTGATTTCAAACACGCGTTCAAAACCGCCAACCACCAGACGTTTCAGATACAGTTCCGGCGCGATGCGCAGGTACATATCCAGATCCAGCGCGTTGTGATGGGTGATGAACGGACGGGCGGACGCCCCGCCTGGGATCACCTGCATCATCGGCGTTTCGACTTCCATAAAGCCGCGAGCCACCATGAACTGGCGCATGGTGGCGAGGATCTGCGAACGGATACGGAACGTATGACGCGACTCTTCGTTGGCGATCAGATCCAGATAGCGCTGGCGATAGCGAACTTCCTGATCCTGCAGGCCGTGGAATTTATCCGGCAGCGGGCGCAGGGCTTTGGTCAGCAGGCGCAGCTCGGTGCAGTGGATCGAGAGTTCGCCGGTTTGCGTTTTGAACAGCTTGCCGCGGGCGGCGATGATATCGCCGAGGTCCCATTTCTTAAACTGTTCGTTGTAGACGCCTTCCGGCAGGTCATCGCGCGCCACGTACAGCTGAATGCGGCCGCCGACGTCCTGGAGGGTGACGAAGGAGGCTTTGCCCATCACGCGACGGGTCATCATCCGACCAGCCACCGCAACTTCAACGTTCAGGGAAGCGAGTTCATCGTTGTCCTTCGCATCGAATTCAGCATGCAATTGGTCAGAGGTATGATCGCGACGGAAATCGTTGGGGAAAGCTACGCCCTGCTCACGCAGCGCAGCCAGTTTTTCGCGACGAGCTTTCAGTTCATTATTAAGGTCAATGGCCTCATCGGCACCTTGTGCTTGTTGTTCAGACATATGGATTCCTCATAACCTTGCTTTCAAACTAGCTTCGATAAATTGAACCAGGTCACCCTTCCGCGCGGCCTGTCTCTGGGAAGACACCAGAGCACAATCTTAACGATCCTGGATTCACTCCAAGCTGATCTCACTCAGCTATGGCTTCAGTAACGGTATTTTTTATCGTTGGCCTCCGCGCATGCCAGAATATCCTCCTCCTGTTCACTAAGCTGTGCAAGGAGCGACTTCGCGCTCCGCTGTTGAGGTAATGTCCCCGGTCGCGCTGCGCTTACCGGGGCTACGAATCGCGGCCCGGACAAGGTGTTTACGCCACGAGCCGGGACGAGCGTCAGGCGCCGCCGCCGGTAATTTCACCGGCAGCCGCACGACGTTTGCCGACGCTACAGGCCGCGGCAAAGGCGATAATGACCATCACCGCCACGCAGCCAAGGGTCCATTCGCCCATCTGCGCGAAGAAATGCTGATAGGCGGCAATCGCCGTATCGCTGATTTGCGATTCGGTGGTTTGCTGGGCGACCACGCCCGCCAGCCAGTTGGCCACCGCGCCGGTGGCCAGCATATAAATGCCGGTCAATACGCCGGTGACGCCGGGCATGTTCAGACGGGTGATTTGCGCCATCGCCACCGGGTCGATAAACAGTTCGGCAAAGCCCATCATCGCCAGCCCGGCGACCATCATGCCCATTGAGGCCTGACCGTCAGCCGCGCCATGGCGGGCATTGAGCGCCAGCAGCATAAAGCCGCCGCCCATCAGCAGCAGGCCGAAAGAAAATTTCAGCCAGACGCGCAGCACAGAACGCACGCTGCCTTCCGGGCGCATCAGCCACGCCAGCACCACGCCGGCCGCCATCACCGCTATCGCGTTAACTGACTGGAACAGCGCGGTCGGCACGTCCCAGTTCAGCAGACGACGATTGACGAAGTGGTCGATAAACAGGCTAATCGAGCTTCCGCCCTGCTGCGCCAGCACCCAGAACAACGTTCCGGCGAGCATCAGCAGGACGATCTGCCACAGCGCGCGACGATGCTCCGGGGCTTTGATCATGATCCGCGCCACCATCTGGGCGGCGAACAGGCAGACGATCGCCAGCAGATAGCCGGACCAGTTGTTTTGCAGCAGCAGCGTGAAAAATACCGGCGCCAGGCAGAGCATCACCAGCAGCCAGCCCCAGGTCGGCAGCACGAACTTCACCGCCCGCAGCGCCGGTTTATCGACGCCGCGGGTATGCCGGAAGTGGCGGCTGCCGCTTAAGAAAATCATCAGGCCGATAAACATACCGATCCCCGCAAGGGCGAAGCCGATATGCCAGCCGTACCACTGCGCCGCCAGTCCGCAGGCGATGGGCGCGGCAATCGAGCCGACGTTGCCGGCGGCGTACAGCAGCGAGAAACCGCCGTCGCGACGCGGGTCGTCGTGAGCGTACAGTTCGCCGAGCAGGCAGCTGATATTGGATTTAAACAGGCCGTAGCCGCAGATGATGATCGCCAGCGCGACGTACAAACTCCATGCGGAGGTCGACTCAACGCCCAGCACCACATGGCCGAGGGTCATCAACAGCGCCCCGGCAATTACCGCCGTGCGGTTGCCGAGCAGGCGGTCGGCAAGCCAGCCGCCGAGAATAGGGGTAACGTAAACCAGAGATGCGTAAGCGCTGAACAGGCTGATGGCGTGGCTGTCGTCGAAGCCAAGCTGGTGGGTAAGGTAAAGGATGAGTAAGGCGCGCATGCCGTAAAAGCTGAAGTACTCCCAGATCTGGATCGCAACGATGTAGTAAATCGCGCGCGGCTGTGAGGGTGTTTTCATGTGTTCTCCTTGCAGCGTGAAAAAGGGAAGTGGCAAGCCACTTCCCTGGTGTGCGTCTATTACTTGTTATTCTCTTCTTTCAGCACTTTAACGGTGTAACGACCATCCGCCTGACGATAGGCGCCGTGGATATCGGTTTCGAAGCCTGGATAGTGGGCGCCGATTTCGCACAGCATCTGCAGGAACTCCAGCACCGGACGGCTCTCTTCGGTGATCATCTCACCCGGCATCACCAGCGGCACTCCCGGAGGATACGGCAGGATCATGTTGGCGTTGACGCGGCCGACCATCTCTTCGAGATACACTTCTTCCGTCTGACCGTGCAGCTCTTTCTGGAACGCGGCATACGGGGTCATCACCATCGATGGCAGCACTTCAAACGCGCGGAACATCAGATCCGGCAGGTTGTGATGCTCAATCAGTTTGTGAATGTTCTGCGCGAGGTCCTGAATACGCATGTTTTCATAGAATTCAGGATCTTCACGGTACAGCGACGGCAGCATGTTTTTCACCCGCAGGTTCAGGTCGAACGCGCGTTTGAAGTCGGTCAGCGCACGCAGCAGGCTCAGCGCTTTAGTCTTATCGATACCGATACTGAACAGGAACAGCAGGTTGTACGGACCGGTTTTCTCTACCACGATGCCGTGTTCGTCGAGGTATTTCGCCACGATGCTTGCCGGAATACCGAAGTCATCCATGGTGCCGTCTTTCTTCATCCCCGGAGTCAGCAGCGTGACTTTGATCGGGTCGAGGTACATGTGTTCATTATCGATGTTTTTGAAACCGTGCCATGCGCTGTCGGAACGCAGCGGCCAGCATTCAGGACCATCGATATGCTCCGGCTGCCAGACGTCGAAGAACCAGCCGTCAGACTCGCCTTTCAGACGTTTGATCTCTTTACGGAACTTGATGGAACGTTCAATAGAGCCGTCGATCAGACGCTTACCAGCGTTCCCCTTCATCATCGCCGCCGCGGTTTCGGTGGAGGCCACGATCCCGTAGTGTGGAGAGGTGGTGGTGTGCATCATGTAGGCTTCGTTGAAGGTCTCTTCGTTTACGTCGCCTTTCACATGGATCATCGACGCCTGGGAGAACGCCGCCAGCAGTTTGTGCGTGGACTGGGTTTCATAAATCACTTTCCCTTCGACGCGGCCGCCGCTCATCCCGCATTTGCCTTCATAGATCGGCGAGAAGTTGGTGTAAGGCACCCACGCGGAGTCAAAGTGGATGGATTTCACATCCAGGGTTTTCTTGATGAAGTCGGTGTTGTACAGCAGACCATCATAGGTTGAGTTGGTGATAACCGCGTGTACCGGCCAGGTCGCATTCGGCGTCTCTTTCACACGCTTGGCGATAGTCGCGTGCTGGAATTCGCTCTGCGGAATACCGCCGAGGATACCGTAGGCGTTACGGGTCGGACGGAAGTAGATCGGCGTAATGTCGCTCATCATCATCAGGTGAGTCAGCGATTTGTGGCAGTTACGGTCAATCAGCACGGTGCTGCCGGCCGGCGCGGAGTACATGCCGACGATTTTGTTAGCGGTAGAAGTACCGTTGGTCACCATGTAGCTGCATTCTGCGTTAAACACGCGAGCGATATACTCTTCCGCTTCTTTGTGCGGGCCGCTGTGGTCCAGCAGGGAACCCAGTTCAGAAACCGAAATGGAGATATCGGATTTCATGGTGTTGGAGCCAAAGAAATCGTAGAAGATGCTGCCTACCGGGCTTTTCTGGAACGCGGTACCGCCCATGTGGCCTGGGGTACAGAAGGTATATTTACCTTCACGGACATATTTGAACAGCGCTTTGGTCAGCGGCGGCAGAATGGTGTCGATGTATTCGTCAGTGTTCTGTTTGATTTTGTTCGCGATATCTTCCGCAGCGCCCAGCGCATATTCGAAGAAGCGAACCTGCATGCGCAGATCGTTCAGGCTAACGTCCAGAGTGGAGTAGGTGTTAGCGAACGCATACAGCGGCATGTACTCGTTCATTTTGCTGATTTCTTCGCACAGTTCGAGATTGTATTTATCCCAGTCGAAGATCACGCCGCACAGACGAGAGTTGTTTTCAATAAGTTTTAATAAGTCGTCACGGTCGTTCGGGTAGACAATACGGAAGTCCAGGCGTTCGAGAGCACGATGCAGTTCACGGATGGGTTCTTCTTTGAAGTAAACCCCCATGTGATTCATGATTGCAATAACGTTCATAGTCAAATCTCCAGATGTAGAAAGCCCCTCCCGTCGCGTGATGACAGGTGATGGAAGGAGCCTCAGGAAAACGGGTTGCTGATTAGTGCGCGTTAGCGGTGGTGTTGTTATCCGATGCGTTGTTCTGGCGCTGGTGCATTTTGCGACCGTAGAACATCAGGATAATCAGGCTAACGATGAAGGTGCCGGCCAGTTCGAAGGAGCTTGCGCCCATCAGCGCGATGAAGCAGAACACGCAACCCAGTACCGAACAAATCAGGCTAACGAAGTTACGGATGTTGATGCCTTCGAAACGAATCAGGTCAACACAGGAGTAGAAGTAAGGCAGCATGGTCAGCAGTACCGCGATACCGGTCAGTTCGCCGAACAGGTCAGAGGCTTTACCACCGGCGGAGTTCATCAGGGTAATCAGCACCATCAGCGCGGTCATTTTCACTGCGGCCAGCAGCAGGCCTTTTTTCGGAATACCGTTGTTATCAACTTCGCCATACACTTTCGGGAAGTTACCGTCGTTGGCGGCACGTACACCGGCCTGGCCAACCAGCATCATCCACGAGCCCAGAGAAGTCAGGCAGGCAAAGGCGGTGAAAGCGGATACCATCGGTGCAGCCCAGCCGCCGAGGATGGTAGAGGCGCTAATTGCGAACGGCGCACCGGACGCGGCCATCTGAGAAGCAGGATACATACCGGCGATAACCTGAGTCGCGGCGATATAGACGATACCGGCCATCGCTGTGCCCAGCATGGTAGCCAGCGGCACGGTACGTTTCGGGTTTTTCACCATCCCGGTACTCACGGCGGCGGATTCTACGCCAACGAAGGCCCACAGGCAGAGCAGGATACTTTTAATAACCGCGTGGCTATCGGTGGTGCTGGAGGTATTCCAGTTCGCCTGATAGGTAGCGACATCAAACCAGTGCCAGCCGACGACCGCGGTCATGACTACCGGAATAAGCACCAGTACCAGACCAATGGTGGTCAGACGGCTGACCCAGGTCCCGCCAAGCATATTAACGAAAGTAAAGATCCACACGATGGCAATACAGGCAATACCTGCTGGCACCGGGTTATTTAAAATTGGGAAGAACGTAGAGAGATAAGAAACTGCGGTAATCCCGATGGCCAGGTTACCAATCCAGTTTGCATGATAATAAAGGACACCGGTCTGGAAACCGAATGCCGGAGATATTTCGCCAGCGTAGGCAATAGGACCGCCCTGCTGCGGGTTTTTAGTGGCCAGTCGGGCATAAACATAAGCCAGAGACATCGCACCAATAATTGAAATTACCCAGCCCCAAATGGCAATACCACCGATGCTGGCCAGGTTCGCAGGTAATAATGCAATCCCGCTCCCCATCATATTACCGGCGACGACACCGGTACAGGCAAATAGCCCGATCTTCTTGGCAGAACTCATGGTTGTTTTTCTCCTAAGTTTATTTGGGAGGTACAGATCATGATACAGAACCATTAATTGACCCGACCAACTGCCAACAAGATTACTGATTTGTACGAGATAAGTCCTAAAGATAAAGTGATATAAAAACAAACATCAGACAAATGATATTTTGACCTTTTTCGCTTAACATATAAAAATGACAACAGGGTGTCATAAAAAGATAAACATCGTTGAATTACAGTGAGTTAGAAGAAGGAGAACGTGTTATCTGACTGTTATTTAAAGCCTCCTGAATGCTAAATAAAAATAACAACAAGAGGCTTCATGAGAAACATAAATTTAACCTCACCATGTCCAAAACCTTGCACATGATGAGGGTTTACTTATTCTGAAGAGAGAAAGTTGTCGAGATATGGAACTACTCGGTTAACCGATGTCTGGAAAACCCCATTTTCAATCCAGTACAGGGTATCTTCGCCAGGACGTAAATTAAACGCCGTGATGTAAGAATCGGCAGCCAGACGGTTCTCACCTTTCATCTCATAGACTTTCCCTAACAGCACATAATTTAGCCATGACATCTCTAAATCAATCGCACTATTAATTGCGGTATTTGCTTCGTCGACTTTGCCCTTCCCCAATGAATCCACCGCTTTTATTTGATAATAAATCGCCATGTCTTTTATACCCGGCATCGCCCCTACCCGCTCGAATTCACTGTAGAGGGCGGCCAGCTGTTTATCGTCAAGCGGCTGTTGCGAATGGCGCAATACATCCACCAGCGTTTTTTCGGCATAGGCGTAAATAAAATCCGGCGCCCGCTTAATCACATCATCCAGCAGGCTACTGGCCTTACTTAATGAATCGACATCGCCCTTCATTAACAGCTGATGCGACTGGTAGAAATAGGTTAACGCCACGCTTTGCGAGGGCTGATATTGCCTGAGCATCGCCTGCATTCGCGCCGGCCACGGCTGCGCCAGGGCATCCGACAGGCTGTTCATCAGATCGTTCTGGATGGTCAGCTGGTTATCGTTGGTCACAAAGTAGCGCTTATCCAGCATCGTCGAGCTGTCGGCGTTGTCCACCAGCTGGACCGACATAAAGCACTGCTGCGCCCGATAATGGCGCTGATTAACGAACTCAATGGTCAGCGTTTTGCCGGAACTGCTTGGTTCATTGATGTTGTAGTCCGTTTTGTCATGCACCATAAAGGTCGAGAAGGTGTTCAGCGAGGTGGTGATCAGGCTGGCCAGTCCTACGGCGTAGGAGTGCTGCGACGACCAGTTAGCGCAGGAGTTGCCATTCACCAGGTGGATATCGATATCGCGCGGATTGAGCAGCAGACGCGCCTTGTTGACCGGCGGCCGCGATTCCATGCTCGACAGCGCCACCAGCGCCACGCAGGTGCCCAGCGCCAACAGGAACAGCCCCCACACCAGGGCGGTAGTGAGGCGCTTGCGGCCTGACGGCGCGCTGGCCACGGTAGGAGCCGGTGGCGGCGCGGCGGCATCAGGGAGAGGGACAGAGACGTCGGATGGCGCACCGGCGGCCGGCGGCGCAGGAACGGCGGTCGACGGCGAAGGCGTCAGCGCCTCCATCGACGGGGCTAGCTCCTCCCCCTCTTCGGTGCACCAGATCACCGGCACCGTGAGCTTATACCCCCGTTTGGGTACCGTCGCGATGTACTCAAGGCTAACGTCGTCGCCGTCTTTGAGCGACTTGCGCAGTTCAGAAATACTCTGCGTGACGACGTGGCTGGTCACAACGTTCCGGGTCCAGACGTTTTCGATAAGCTCGTCCCGGCTAAGCACTTCCCCCGGATGGCGGGCAAAAAAGACCAGAAGATCGATTAAACGCGGTTCAAGGGTAAGCTGGCGCCCCTTCCTGCTGATTTGGTTTACAGAGGGGGTTACCAGCCATTCACCGACGCGAACAACAGGTTGTAGCATACAAGAAAGCCCCAGACAAAAAGGGAAAGGCGCGATGATAACACATTTGTCCTACCTATTTTTGCCAGGGGTCACTCCCTCAGGCATTAGGCCGGAATTGGCTCTTTATTAATAATAAAAAGCAATAATTCATTAACATCGTGATCATGAAATCTATATATAGCGATAAAAACGCATTTCCGCTGCCGCTATTGCCTAAGGCAATTCCGATAGCAGAAAAAAATAAGCCCGGAGGCTTAACGCGCTCCAGGCTCAGTGCGTTGCGCGCCGATACGGCACGCTTTAAAAAAGGTTATTTATACACTTCCGCTGTGGCTTCAAAGTTAGGGCCATGCTCACGCGCAGCGGTGATCACGTAGTACTTTCCGCCTTTCTCATCGGCCAGCTTGGAGAGCTGATCGTGCAGATCGGAAGGCGAAGAGAATTCGCCACCGGACGGCCCCACCGAGATCGGCCCGACTTTGGTCAGTTTGAAGTGTTTCACTTCTTCTTTGGTAATCAACTGCGCGGCGGAGGCGCCAAATGCAACGGCGGAAAGGGCTAACGCGACTATCACTTTTTTCATCCTGCAATCTCCTTGGAATTAGCCTTCAGTCAGGCCCTTTCAGTATAGACGGCGATTTACTAAGCGTGCTACCGATGCGCTTATTTTTTGGCCGAGGCGTTCAGTAACGCGGCGGTACTCCTTCCGGGCGGGTCTTAAAGCGCCGGTGCAGCCACATGTATTGCTCGGGCGCCATCAGGATGCACTGTTCGATAATCTGATTCATCCAGGCCGCCGTAACCTCGGCGCTCGCCAGCGGCGGCGTGCGCTCCGGCGTCAGGGAAATCAATTCATACCCCATGCCGTTGGGCTTGCGCCGCGGAACAAACGGCACAATCGTCGCCCCGGACATTTTCGCCAGCATCCAGGTACCGGTGGTGGTCGCCGCCTGTTCGACGGCAAACAGCGGGGCGAAGACGCTGCTGGCCGGACCGTAGTCATGATCCGGCGCGTACCAGAGAATTTCCCCCTCTTTTAGCGCCCTGACCATCCCTTTCAGATTTTTTCGATCCAACATGGTCTTGTTAGAGCGCAAGCGTCCCCAGGTTTGCAGCCAGTCAATCAGCGGGTTATCGTTGGGCCGGTAGACGCCAATGCCTGGGGTAAACATGCCGTACATTCGCGCACCCATTTCGAGGGTCAGAAAATGGATACCGATCAGTAAAATGCCCTGCTTTTCTTCCAGAAGCTCCACCACCTCGTTAACGCCGCTGGTCTCGGTCCAGCGCGCTACCCGGTGCGTCGGCCAGAACCAGGCCATGCCGGTCTCCATCAGCCCCATGCCCAGCGATTCAAAGTTTTTCACCAGCAGCGCCTCGCGATCGGCGGCGCTCATCTCGGGAAAGCAGAGTTCGAGATTACGTCTGGCAATCCGCGCGCGGCTTTTCATCACCCGCATTGCCAGCCGCCCAAGCGCCGTTCCCAGACGGTAGATCACCGGATACGGTAATTGCACCAGCAGCCACAAAAAGCCAATTCCCAACCACAACAGCCAGTAACGCGGGTGCAACAGCGCGCGGGAAAATTTGGGTAAATTTGACATAGTAATCCTGTTAATTCACTCAATAATAGCTGAGCAAAAACCGCGAAATAAAGTAGCGGATCCTGCACGTAGTATTTTTCCAATTCGTGCGGTAATACTCAATCACAAAGCGCGTTATTATAAGCCGATTCCAGGATAAATTCAGCCCTTACGCTGGGGACTACTCTATTATTAGACGCAACGCGTAAAATTTCCTGTTTAATGCATAAATAAATAAACCTAACCTCTACGGCTCGGCCGATTGTCGATAAAATAGCCAGTACATTTGCCTCAGCCTCTCGACCAATACCTCTTTTACTCACGCTTTATTATGGCGGTAGCGAATGCAAACAGGCCGTTCAGACCGGTCTGACACGGTCAGCATGCGGTTATTTGTGACTGGGGCAAAGGTTAAGCATCGACATTGCTGATCCTTTTCCCAGATATGCTACGTTTACAGCGCTCATTCGACGCAAGTGCCTTTGCCGACGTCGCCGCTTTCAGAAGCCATTGTGAGAAGGAACTATGACAATGAATTATCAATTAGTGAAGCAAGTCAGAGAAAATAACCCATTAAGAAAAAGCTTCATTGACCTTGCCGTTAAGACTTTTGACCTGTCTTTTGAAGAGTGGTATCAGCAAGGTTACTGGACCGATGCCTATATCCCCTATGCTTTTGTCGAACGCAATAAAGTTATCGCTAACGCTTCGGCCAACATCATCGACCTGCGCTGGCAGGGCGAGCCCCGGCGTTATATTCAGATTGGCACCGTGATGACCGAGCCGGACCACCGTAATAAGGGATTAGCCGGCCAGCTTATCCATCACATCCTGCAGGACTGGCAGCAGGAGGCGGACGCCTTCTTTTTATTCGCCAATCCCACCACGGTGGATTTTTACCCCAAATTTGGCTTCACCCGCAGCGAAGAGTATCAATATATTATGCCGGTCTCCCCGCGAGCCGGTGATTTTCGTAAACTGGATATGGACAGCCCTGACGATGTCGCCCTGCTCCGCCATTACTATGAAAAATCCAACCCGTTCTCACCGCTGCGGGTGGAGCATAACTTTGGCCTGCTGATGTTTTACTGCTCAGCCTTTATGAAGCATTTTGTCTATTACTCGGCAAAAAATGAGGCGGTGGTCATCGCCATGCAAAACGGTCCGGTGCTGATCTGCTTTGATCTGTTCTGCGACGTGGGTAAGAGCCTGTCGACGCTGGTCAACGAACTGGCCGATGACCACGTTTACCAGGCCATCCTCGGTTTTACCCCCAGTGAAGACCGGCTCGGCGAGTATGAGAAGATAGAGGGAGAAGATATCCTCTTCGTCTATGACCAGAAGGAAAACCTGTTTAAAGACAGGAAGTTGATGTTTCCTTTACTGGCGCATGCCTGACGGCGCCGCGCCGCCAGGCAGATCAGTTATAAGTCACCACGAAGGTCGCGCTGGCGTTCGCTTCGCCCGCAGTCACTGCGGGCTGCGTCTGGATATAGCGGGCCTGATAGGATAAACGATAGTTCGTCTGACTGCCTTTTTTCCCGGACCAGACCTGGCTCACCTGGTTTAGCGGCACCAGCGAGCCGCCGGCACTGAGGATCTGCACGCCAAGTCCGGATGCCCCTTCAGGTTGGTCATCGATTTTAATCACTTCGTTGGCGGCGACAGCGCTGTCCACCGTCGCGTTAAACTGCATAAACACGCTGCCGACATTTTCACAGTTCGTCAGGTTGATGTTAAAAGGAACCGGGGCGGTGGTGCTGTTGAGCCCGGTAAATGCGGTTTTGTTATGCCGTCCGAGGAAGACGTTAATGTTTTTACTGTCGTCAGTAATCTTGCAGGTGGGTGATTTGACCTGAATACAGAGCCCGCTGACGCTGAAGCGCATCGCCTGTACTCCGCCAAGATAAATATCGCCAAGGTAATCATTAAGGCAATATTCGCCCGGCAGCGGTAGACCGCCGTTATCGGCAATCCGCCAGAAATAGATGGTCGGTTTTTTATTCTCCGCCTGAAATGCGCGCTGGCCGGAAAATACCGGCGCGGAAGGCCAGGCCGTGAACAGGGGATCGAAATTAATGCCATCCTGTTCCCCCATCTGAAAGCTGTAGCCGATGCCCGGCAGGCGGTCGATGCTGTAGATATCCCCCGGCTTGCCGTCTCCCGCCGGGCCGACCCGGGAACCGCCAATGCTCTGAAACCCGCCGGGCTCGCTGCCGCTGCAGGCGATCTCCCAGCGTTCGTTATTAGTGATAATCATCCCTCCGTAGCTGTATAGCAGGGAGCCGATGGGGAGATCGCTGACGTCAAGGTTGATACTGGCCTGGCTGACGTTCACTGAATACTCGATAGTTTTGCCACTGACCATCTGACACGCTGCCGACAGCGAAGCGCAGTACCCGCCGGCCAGCAGAAGAGGTACCCCTGATGCGATGATTTTTTTCATATTACTTCTCCTTTATTCCCGGCCGGCAGACCTGATGCGGCGTGCCGCTGCTAACCTGCTGCACCGCGTCGTCGCGGATGGCATAGGCCAACCGGCAGCGTTGCCCGCTGCGTTCGCCCCATACTACCGAGACGCTGCCGTGGTCCTGCGGCACCCGGGCATACAGCAGCCCGCCCTGACCGACGGCGCCAACCGCCCGACCGTTGTCGTCGAACACCTCCGCGCCCAGCGGGGGCGCCGCGCCATCCGGCAGCGTGACATGGGCAAACCAGGCATAGCCGGTACGCGTGACAAATTTGACCTTCACCGCCGCGCCCGAATCGGGCACCACCGTCGTGCTGCTGGAGACAATCTCCACATGGTCGTTCAGACCCTGCGGATCGAGATCCAGCCAGTTAGCGGTAAAGGGATCGAGGTAAGGGATGATCGTAAAACCCTGGCGGTTAATCGGCTGTCCAAGGCGGTTAGCCACCCGGGCCCCCACCGCGCCGGGCGCTTCCACAATGGCGAAGGTTTCCCCCAGTTCGGGGGTGGCGGTCATGCCGCCCTGATGCGCTACCAGGGCGCCCGACGCCCCCAGCGAGTACTGCTGCTGATGGCGACCGGCGCTGGCGCTGGCGTTCAGGTACGCATAATCCGTCCGCAGGCTACCGTTGGCCGCAACGCTGGCTTCATTTGGGTTCTCCCGCGGCATGTCGTAGCTGGCGGTCAAACCGTAGCTGAAGGCGTTTTTCTCGCCTGCGCTGCCGGTATAGCTGGACTGCAGCTGGCTGCCGTAGTTTTTATCGTGGTTAAAGCGGGTGGTCAGGCTGCCCGCCTGCCCGAACGGCAGCGAAAAGGAGACGCCCACCACCTGATTATTGCGGTGATGGATATCCTGGCTCTGCTGGGCATACAGATAATAATTGAGCTGACCATAGCGGTTGGCATAGCCCAGCTGATATGAGCGCCAGCGGTGGTGGCGGACATCCTCACTCCAGATTCCGTTAAATGACAGACTGCCGCTGCCGGCCTGCTGAGACAACGTCGCGCTGTAGCGGGTCATCTCCCGCCAGTCGTTGGGGTGCCGGTCGTGCTCCCAGGCGGCATCGCGAATGGAGCGATAATTGCCGTCGTTGCTGTGGCTCATCGAGAGCAGCATTCGCGTATCGGATGTAAACGATTTTGATGCGGACACCCGCCAGCGGTAGCCCTCCTGCCAGCCGTGCTCCCTGCCCTTCGCCGCAGAACGGGAAAGATCGACCGCCAGCGCGCCCCAGTAGGTATTGAAGGCGCTGCCGACCAGCGTCGAGTAATAATCTGTCGTCGCGTTAGCGCCGGTATAGCCGCTGATATAGTCATTGAAGCCGTACTGCAGCGTGGCTTCGCCAAATCCCGGCCGCCCGGCGATCCCGTCCTCATCCAGATAGCCCAGCGACAGATCATAATAGACCGCGCCTGCCTGCACCAGGCCAGGCAGCGTGGCGTACGGCACGGTAAAGGTGTCCTGACTGCCATCCGCCTCGTGGATCGTCACCTGTAAATCGCCGCCTGCGTTGGTGGGATAGAGATCGTCGAAGGTGAATTTGCCCGGCGGAACCGTTGCCTCGTACAACAGAGCGCCGTTCTGGGTGACCGTTACGCGGGCGTTGGTGCGCGCCACGCCGCTGACCGACGGCGCAAAACCGCGGCGAGAGCCCGGCAGCATGCGCACATCGGTAGCCAGCCTGCCGCCGATAAAACTGACGCTGTCAAAGAAGGTTCCGTCGGTCCATCCCTGACCCAGCCGTAACGTGGACGCCCAGTTCACTACACTTCTCTCAGCCCAGGTGGCAATGCTATCCCAGTGCGTATTCCCTTCCTGCGCCTGGTAGCTGGACTGGTGATGTAACCGCCAGCCAAAGGCGCGCAGGCTGGCATCCAGCCCGAGATAATGATGGCTGCTGGTGTCCCCGTCGACGATGCTCTGATAGCTATTGGCCTGGTAGCGCAGCACCGCGGCGGGCACGCCGCTATCCACCTTTTTCAGGTTCACCGCCCCCCGATAATGGGGTTGCAGCAGCGCCTGGGGCATATTTACCCGCAGGACGTTTTCCCCGCTGTCATACTCCCAGCCGATCGCCTTATCGATCTGCGAAAAACGCAGGCAGGTGGCCGCGGTTGGCCACTGGGCATCCTTCAGCTGCAGAGCGTCGAACAGCGAGGGTGAGATGCAGGGCTCAAGCTGGCCATCGTGTTCCTGGATAACAAACGTTTCTTCCCCCAGGTCCCGGCCATTCACCGAGAGCGTGCTGCGGTACTGTCCGGCGTGTAGTGGATTACCGTATTGATATTTCTGGAGATCAACCTGCGCGGCGCCGTGCAAATGGGCGCGGTTAAAACTAAACGCCTCTGCCGCCCATGCCTCCTGCCAGGGAAGGAGCAGCATCAACCCAACCTTGATCTCCCTGAATTTCATAATAATGTCCTTACTGAGGATAATTATGATTCACTACCGCGCCGTAATCATTGATGGTGGTGAAGCTGAATTTGGCTGGCAGCGTGCGCAGCGCGACCCCTTTAGGCGCGATCTCCAGCGAGGAAAACGGGGCGACCATGCCGGCAGCGTGTTTTTTTCCGTTAAGGGTGATGCTGTCGATGGTGATATAGCGCGC
Source organism: Klebsiella sp. P1927 (assembly GCF_018204675.1). NCBI lineage: Bacteria > Pseudomonadati > Pseudomonadota > Gammaproteobacteria > Enterobacterales > Enterobacteriaceae > Klebsiella > Klebsiella sp. P1927. Next base: position 3,827,163 of record NZ_CP073377.1, read on the forward strand.
TGAGGCATTGCTCACCCGCAGCCCGTTGCCCGTAGGAGCCAGCGCCCAGCTCAGGGCTTTTTCCGCGGCTATTTTTTCCGCCGCCACGCCTGCCGGACGGTAAAACAGCTTGATACGCGACCGTATCGCGAGCTGCAGGTAATTGTCAGTCTTGCCATTTTTCGGCTCAGGTGGGATATCCAGAAGATTGAACCAGAACAGCGATTCCCGATCCTGCGGCAGGCGGCTGCCGTTAAACACCAGGCGCCAGCTCTGGCCTTTTCCCGGTTCGATGCGCACAATCGGCGGCAGCACAATAAACGGCGCCGCATCCTTTTCCGGTTGATTTTGCACGCGGCCATCGTCGACCCAGACCTGCGTCAGAGAGGGGGTCTCCCCCATATTGGTGGCCCGGACGGCGATCTCTTTTTTGTCGCCGGAAAAAATAATCCGTGTGCCGTCAATAACCATGCTGGCGTCCGCCGAGGGTAAATAGCTGGACAGCAGCAGTGCCAGAACCATACGCCGCATATTCACCTCCTCCTTGCCGGGTGGATAAACGGCCCCTGAACGGGGCCGTGGACAGGGGTTACGGATAGACCACCGTAAAGTTGACGTAGGTAGCGACTTTTCCAGCCGTAGCGGCGTCGGTCGCATAGTAGCGGGCATAGAAAGGCAGCGAGGCGGAACCATCCTGCTCAGCCACCGCCACCGGGATCACGTCCGGGCGAGCAATGGTGCCGTCTGCAGCGACCGCCGGGGTCTCCGCGAGGTTAATCGGCGTAAACCGAGTGTTCAGCAGCTCCACATCGACGTTTTCTGCTTCCGTGCCGTCAGACAGAGTGTTTTTTAGTCGACCCTCCGTGGAAACGTATTGATCTTTCTCGAAGTACACCGAGACATCAGCCCCTGGGGTGCAGCTCGTCAGATCGATGGTGAAGGGAACCACGCCCGCCGTTTCACCCGCGCTGCTGAGCGCTGAACGCTGGACCGTCGGTAGGGTTACCGTCTTGTCTTTATTCACTACCGTACAAGTATTTTCGATGACTTCACCATTAAAGGTGACTTTGCCATCAGCAGCCTGTGCCGCTACCGGAGAAAGCATCATCATCACCACGAAAGATGCCATTCCTCTGCTGTATTTTTTCATCTTCACTCCTCATCACCACGCTTATGGAGAATCGTTCAGGAAATACCCTGACGTACTTTATACGTACAATTTATTAATGCTCAGTCCATTGGATTAACCTGTTATCTTTTAACCCCTTCCCTGCACTGACATCCTACTCACTTCATTATTTATTATTCAAATTCGCCACCAGGACCATTTCTACTTTTTATAGAAAAGTCTTAACACCACTTTGAAAAAGAAATAAAACTGACGCACAATAAAAACACAACTCACTGTAAATAAAAGGTAATTTTTATTTTTTATTTTCTAAAAAACATTCGAGAAATGCGATCTAACTATCTCACCCTCATTATTAACCACCTCCTCCCACGTTCTCCCCCCCTGGATTGAAAGCGCAGGGAGTATGTTATTTCAGGTGGGTATTCTCTACAGTAAATTGTCGAATCAGGCAGGACAGCATGCACAGCGTATTTATGCCAGGAGGTCATTATGTTGATCTGCATTGCGGATTCAGAATATTTTAATATTGCCCTGAAAGCGTATATTAATGAACCAAACAGCAAGCCTCTGGATATTAAAGAAATACTCTGTTACCCGTTTAGTGGACAGAGTGAGATGTTCTATACTTTTTTTGCGACCGATGCCGGAGCCCGGCTAAGCACCATCCTTATTGATTACAGCAGCGTCAGCATCGAAGTACTGCAGGTCGCGCTCAGTTTAAAATCGTTTAATCCCCTGATCCGGATCTTTATTTTTGCCAAATCAGGCTACCCGTTGAGCGAGCTCGAACGCAGCCTCGCCATTGTGCTCGGCGCAGAGTTCATCACCAGTTTTGCCGGGCTCAGCGCTGCCCTTGCCCGCGGTCCGCGCTTGACATCGCCCCCCGCCGACAAGCTCTATATCGCCATACCTGACAGCTATAACCTGACCCGTAAGGAAACTTTTTTAATCAGCCTGCTGATGGGGGGAATGCCGTTGTGTCACGTGGCCAGCACCATGCAGCTCACGATCAAACGGGTCTACTACTACCGTTCACGCGTCCTTAGCAAGCTGGCGGTGAAAAATAACGTGGAACTGATGAACAAAGTTCAGGGGATGGTGTTGCGCCACTACCGACAGGAGACAGGCCATGAAATCGTATCTCTACGCTAAAAATCGCCTCATGTTGATTATCCTGAGCTGGCTAAGCGCAGACGAGGCGTTGCCATCTCGTCATGATTTCCAGCAGACTGAAACCATCCTCAGCACCCTGCATATACCGTATGTGCTGAAGCCCGACCTTGATCAACTGAGAGCTACGCTACAGCAATTACTCGCCACGCCCAGGCCGCAGGCCTGTGAGGTAGGCGCTTTTCTCAGCGCCCTGTTGGCGCTGTATACCCGGTTAACCGAATATACCGCCGTCGAGCACTATCTGCTCTCCCGGCATCTCTGAGTAGTAACCCGCCTGGGCAGGAAGACGCCGCGCGCCTCCTGCCTGTAAGGCATTACCTTAGCTCAGCAGACCGCTCGCCGCGTCGGGAGACGTAATCCCGATAGCCCTCGCCAACGTAAATCTGCCGTGGCCGGTAGATGGTCAGCGGCGCCTGGTGCATCTCGTTCCAGTGCGCCACCCACCCGACCGTCCGACCGACCGCGGTGACCACCGCAAACATCGACGAAGGCAGATTCATCGCTTTAAGGATCACCGCGGTATAGAAATCCACGCTTGGCGACAGGCCATTGTCCACAAAATAGGGGTCGGTCAGCGCCACGTCCTCAAGGGCCATCGCCACCTGCAGCAGGCGGTCAGACATGCCTACCTCCGCCAGCACCCGATGGCTGGTTTCACGCAGGATATCGGCGCGCGGGTCACGGTGACGGTAGCGCGAGTTGCCAAAACCCAGCCGGCGAAATGCCTGCGGATCGCGCTTCGCCTGGCGCAGAAACGCCGGAACCTGATCGACGCTTTCAATCTCCTCCAGCATTCGCATGCTCGATTCATTTGCTCCGCCATGCATCGGCCCCCACAGCGACGCCAGCCCGGCGGCGACGCAGGCGAATAAGTTCGCCCCGGAGGAGCCCGCCGCGCGCACCGTAGTGGTCGAGGCGCACTGCCCGTGATCGGCATGCAGCACCAGGATCTGGTTCATCGCCTGCTCGATGACCGGATTCAGAACATATTTCTCCGCCGGGATAGCAAACAGCATCTGCAGGAAATTTCCGGCATAGGAGAGATCGTTGCGCGGATACGCGGCGGGTTGTTCAATGGTGTACTTGTAGCTCATGGCGGCGATAGTGGGCATTTTCGACAGCAGCCGGGTGGCGGCCAGCGCCCGGTGCTGCGGATTTTCCACATCCAGTACATCATGATAGAACGCCGCCAGCGCCCCCACCAGGGCGCACATCAGCGCCATCGGGTGCGAATCGCGACGAAAGCCGCTGCACATGCGGGCTATCTGCTCGTGGACCAGAGTATGGCGGGTGATGGTCTCGCGAAAGGTTTGATAGCTGGCCTCATCCGGCGCGTCACCGTTCAGCATGATGTAGGCCACTTCGAGAAAATCGCACTGGCGAGCCAGCTGATCCACCGGATAGCCGCGGTGCAATAGCACGCTGTTTTCCGTATCGATCCACGAGATCGCCGACTGGCATCCGGCGGTGTTGGCGAAGCCGGGGTCATAGCTGCAGAATCCGGACTGATCTAGCCCGCGCATGTCGACTCCCACCGGCCCCCGCGTTCCCGGCACCTGCGGCAGGGCGAGGGGCGGTTGTTGTCCGGCAAAAGAAAGCGTTAACGGTGTAGTGCTCATCCTGTTATTCCCCCAGCAAGCTTATCAGCGACCCGAAGTCATTCTTCAGGCGGAAAGACCAACATAACCAATGTGATGCAGCTTATTCATTGATGTCATCACTATAACCCTGACAAAGAGGATATTTTGCTGGCCTTCACGGGGAAACAGGCCGTCTTTCCCCAGCCCACCGCCGGATAGCGGCACAAATCGCCAAGGATAAAGGCGATCATCGCTGTCAAAATTTACGTTGAGTAAAGAAAGGATGAAGAGGAGCTACCATGAATTTTGTGCTGTCGATGACCCTTATCTGCATCGCCATCGCCTGGCTGATGATGAGCCTCCTGCCGGTGTAGATGCACCGCTAACCGCCACGCCAGTGGTCTGGATAACCCCTCCTTCAATTGATTTCCGCCGTGGTCTTCGCCTCAGAGGTTTCAAAAGAGCCATATAAGAAGTACTGGTTGCATATCAGGCTGTTGCGTTTTCCCGCCGAGGGGTAGGCTAAAGGCCCACTGTTAAGGAGGTGATATGTCTGGACTGATCAATCCACATGCGGCCCCGGAAGAAGCAGCCTATGCGCTGCTGATTGAGCTCGTTCGCGCCCAGCGCGTGCCGCAATATGAAGGCGAAATTTCCGGCCTGCTGGCGATGTACGACGAAGCCGTTAAACACTTTAAAGAGAAAGAGACCGAGCGTTAGGCATGGACATCGTGGTGCGAGAAAAGCGTGACGCCTGCGGAAGCCGCGCAGGCGTTGGCTGGATAGCGGCTTGGGTCATCAGCTGCCGCGGTAGGTAGAGTATCCGTACTGACTGAGCAGCAGCGGGATATGCAGTTTTTGATTTTGCTTTGTGACATTGAAAATAACCGGAATCACCGGGAAGAACGTATTCATATTTTGGCTTTTAAAATAGTCACCGGTTTTAAACGTCACTTTATACACCCCCGGCTCCATATTCTCCGCCTGCGGATAGAGCGATTTAATCCGCCCATCGGCATCCGTTTTACCGGTGGCGATATGCTGCCAGCTCTCCCCCTGCTGTTTATCCAGCTCAATCTGCACCCCCGGTGAAGGGAGCCCGGTTTGCTGATTAAGAATGTGTACGCTGAGCGTCCCCTCTGGCGCCGCCAGCGCGCTGAAGCTGAGCAGAGAAATTACGGAGGCGATAACTAATTTCATAATCGTGACCTTATTGGGCAAGTGAAAGTGCCCTAACTATAGTCAGCGCGGCGGGGAAAAAAATTAAACTTTTTGTTATCAGTTTGAGTTGATGGGTACTGTCTCCACACACAACACGCTGAACCGGTTTCCTCGTAAGAAGAGGAAGTGTCTTATGAGTAGGTAGCCCCGTGCTCTTAGTAACAGGATACGGTGACACTAAGTCTATCAGGCAGGGGAAATAGATTTGCTGGGTTCAAATATCACAAGGTAAAAAGATATACGCCGTGGCCTCTGCCGCCTCTACCAGAACAGTGCTTACTGCAAATGGGCTGCAGTATTCGAAATAATCATTTAATATTATTTAAACTACTATTCCAGTGTAAGTAATCACCTGGTTCAGATATTGATCGTTATCATTGATTCTCTTGTCGCCACGCCTTAACCATCTCCTTTGTTACCTCTTTCTTGTAGCAAATAGGTGAGTACCCACCAGCTTTGCTCCAGGCACTGCGGCCACCGCACGAGCTGCCGTTCCGGGCGGTATTGAAGGGACAGGCACAAGTACCGGGGTAGGATGCGACAGAATCATCAATAATCCTTTGACTGACCTGATCATCGCTTAAGGAATTCGATTTGGCGATGGAAATATCTGATGCAAAGACGCAAACAACAGCGAATACGGAGATGGCGACGAATTTGATGTTCATTCGGATCTTTCCAGGCAGTGGATGAACATCGAGGGTATGCTTTCAAATAGTGTTCAATATTGATCTATAACAACTGTACTTCACGCCAGCTTAAAATGCGATATTTAACCCAGTCAGACAGAACCTAAAGCTATAATGACTATTAGCCTGTTACCGGCAACATATTTTCACATTCCTGCAGAGCGCTTATTCTGCACTCAGCTATAACCAGCATTAACCATTCTGTTCGATATTACAGAGCAGTAATGCTGTACTCTGACTGGCCATCGTCCGACAGATACTACAAGACATTAGAATCATCGAAATGGTCCGTCGATATGCTCACCTGGCACCTAACCATTTAACTGAGCACGCACGTCAAATTGACTCAATTTTTGCAAATTTTTGCAGAAGATGTCCCAAATATGTCCCACAAGGAAAAATCAGCGACTGGAGGAAGTTGATAAGTGATTGATTATTAAATGGCACGCCCTACAGGATTCGAACCTGTGACCTACGGCTTAGAAGGCCGTTGCTCTATCCAGCTGAGCTAAGGGCGCCCTGAGAAGCGAGTGCTTCGCGGAGTGAAACGCGTGGAATTATACGGTCCACGTCGGTTGAGTCAATCCATTTTGCCAGGAAACTGCGGGCTTATACGACGCTGGCGAAATATCCCCCACCAACTGTACAAGAAGCATACCGCTGGGGCTCATGCGCGCGTAAATCGACTCAGTGGCCAGGCGCAACGCACCAATAACCATGTAATAACCATGGTCATAACAGGCTAAATTAGCCTCAGACAGGATAAAACAGCAAACGAGGACTGACAGCGAGGCCCGCTTCTGACAAAATATCCTCATCCCCCTTTCGTAAAGATACAGATGGAATCCTCTCTCTGATGGCAGCAAAAATTATTGACGGTAAAACGATTGCGCAGCAGGTACGCTCTGAGGTTGCGGAAAAAGTGAAGGCTCGCGTTGCGGCCGGAAAACGCGCCCCTGGGCTGGCCGTGGTGCTGGTCGGCAGCAACCCGGCCTCGCAGATTTATGTCGGCAGCAAGCGCAAAGCATGTGAAGAAGTGGGCTTCGTCTCCCGCTCTTACGATCTCCCGGAAACCACCAGCGAAGCCGAGCTGCTGGAGCTTATCGACACTCTGAATGCCGATAAGACCATCGACGGTATTCTGGTTCAGCTGCCCCTGCCGGCAGGGATCGATAACGTCAAAGTTCTCGAGCGCATCGCGCCGGATAAAGACGTCGACGGCTTCCATCCTTACAACGTTGGCCGCCTGTGCCAGCGCGCGCCGCGCCTGCGTCCGTGCACTCCGCGCGGTATCGTGACCTTGCTGGAACGCTACAATATCGACACCTACGGCCTCAATGCGGTGGTCATTGGCGCCTCCAATATCGTCGGTCGCCCGATGAGTATGGAGCTGCTGCTGGCCGGCTGCACCACCACCGTCACCCACCGCTTTACAAAAAACCTGCGCCATCATGTCGAAAACGCCGACCTGCTGATCGTCGCGGTGGGCAAACCGGGCTTTATTCCTGGCGAGTGGATTAAAGAAGGGGCGATTGTGGTCGATGTCGGCATCAACCGTCTGGAAAGCGGCAAAGTGGTCGGCGACGTGGTGTATGAAGATGCCGCCGAACGCGCGTCCTACATCACCCCGGTTCCCGGCGGCGTTGGCCCGATGACCGTCGCCACCCTGATCCAGAACACGCTGCAGGCGTGCGAAGAGTATCACGACGTTGAGGAGGCCTGAGATGGCGACATTTTCCTTAGGTAAACACCCGCACGTTGAGCTGTGCGATCTGCTGAAGCTGGAAGGCTGGAGCGAAAGCGGCGCCCAGGCGAAGATCGCCATCGCCGACGGGCTGGTAAAAGTCGACGGCGCGGTGGAAACCCGCAAACGCTGCAAAATCGTCGCTGGTCAGACGGTGAGCTTTGAAGGCCAGAGCGTGACCGTCACGGCCTGACAACGAAAATAAAAACGCCCGCTTTTGCGGGCGTTTTTTTATGGCTTACTTCCGGCGCCAGGTGGTGCCCTGCGGGCCATCTTCCAGCACAATGCCCATCTCGTTGAGACGGTCGCGCGCCGCATCCGCCGCCGCCCAGTCTTTCGCTTTGCGCGCGTCCAGACGCTGCTGGATGAGCGATTCGATCTCCGCCACTTCCGCGTCGTCAACCTGCGCGCCGCTCTGCAGGAACGCCTCCGGCTCCTGCTCCAGCAGACCCAGTACCGCAGCAAGCTTACGCAGGTGGGCCGCCATGGCGTTCGCCGCGGCCGCGTCCTCGGTTTTCAGGCGGTTTACTTCACGCGCCATATCGAACAGCACCGAATAGGCTTCCGGGGTGTTGAAGTCGTCGTCCATCGCCTCGATAAAGCGTGCTTCGAAGGCTTCGCCCCCCGCCGCGTCGACGGATTTGTCCGTCCCGCGCAGCGCGGTGTACAGACGCTCCAGCGCCGAACGCGCCTGCTTGAGGTTCTCTTCGCTGTAGTTCAGCTGGCTGCGATAGTGGCCGGACATCAGGAAGTAGCGAATCGTCTCCGCATCGTAATACTTCAGCACGTCGCGGACGGTAAAGAAATTACCCAGCGATTTCGACATCTTCTCGCGGTCAACCATCACCATACCGGAGTGCATCCAGTAGTTGACGTATTCACCGTCGTGGGCGCAGGTGGACTGGGCGATTTCGTTTTCATGGTGCGGGAACATCAGATCCGAACCGCCGCCGTGAATATCGAAGTGGTTGCCAAGCTGCTTGCAGTTCATCGCCGAGCACTCGATATGCCAGCCCGGACGGCCCGCGCCCCACGGCGACGGCCAGCTCGGCTCGCCCTCTTTCGACATTTTCCACAGGACGAAGTCCATCGGGTTACGCTTGACGTCAACCACGTCGACGCGCGCCCCCGCCTGCAGTTGATCGAGATCCTGGCGCGACAGCAGACCGTAGTTCGGGTCCGTCGGCACGTCGAACATCACGTCGCCGTTATCTGCCACGTAAGCATGGCCTTTGGCGATCAGCTGCTCGGTGATCTCAATGATCTCCGCAATATGGTGCGTTGCGCGCGGCTCGCTGTCGGGACGCAGAATATTCAGCGCGTCAAAATCTTTGTGCATTTCGGCAATCATGCGATCGACCAGCGCGACAAAGCTTTCGCCGTTTTCATTAGCGCGCTTAATGATTTTGTCGTCGATATCGGTGATATTGCGCACGTACTTCAGCTTATAGCCGAGAAAACGCAGATAGCGTGCCACGACGTCAAAGGAGACGAAGGTACGTCCATGGCCGATATGACAGAGATCGTAAACGGTAATACCACACACGTACATGCCGACTTCCCCGGCATGGATAGGTTTAAATTCCTCTTTCTGGCGCGTCAGTGTATTAAAAATTTTTAACATCGAAGATTCCGTGTAGACGTGTGTGGGTAATGAAGTCTCTATAATACCCATAATTCAGACCGGACGCAGCACACATTGCAAGGTGCATCGACCCCCGCGGTTATGCTATAACACCCCCCTATATCTCACCCGACACCGGGTGCTGGCACCACACTCATCGGAACAGGATGCAAAAATGGTTACTTTCCACACCAATCATGGCGATATCGTAATCAAAACGTTTGACGACAAAGCGCCGGAAACAGTTAAAAACTTCCTGGACTACTGCCGCGAAGGTTTCTACGACAACACCATTTTCCACCGTGTTATCAACGGCTTCATGATTCAGGGCGGCGGTTTTGAACCTGGCATGAAACAAAAAGCGACCAAATCTCCGATTCAGAACGAAGCGAACAACGGTCTGAAAAACACCCGCGGCACGCTGGCGATGGCCCGTACTCAGGCGCCGCACTCTGCCACCGCGCAGTTCTTCATCAACGTGGTTGACAACGACTTCCTGAACTTCTCCGGCGAAAGCCTGCAGGGTTGGGGCTACTGCGTCTTCGCGGAAGTGGTTGAAGGCATGGACGTGGTAGACAAAATCAAAGCGGTTGCCACCGGCCGCAGCGGCATGCACCAGGATGTGCCGAAAGATGATGTGATCATCAAAAGCGTCACCGTCAGCGAGTAATTCGTGGCGACACTTTTTATTGCAGATTTGCACCTGCAAACAGAAGAACCGGCGATCACCGCCGGTTTTCTGCGTTTTTTACAGGGAGAAGCCCGCCAGGCAGACGCTCTGTATATCCTTGGCGATCTGTTTGAGGCATGGATCGGCGATGACGATCCTAACCCGCTGCACCAACAAATTGCCTCGGCAATCAAAGCCGTCGTCGACGCCGGCGTGCCGTGCTACTTCATCCATGGCAACCGCGATTTTCTCGTCGGCCAGCGCTTTGCCCGCCAGAGCGGGATGATCCTGCTCGCCGAAGAAGAGCGACTGGACCTCTATGGCCGTGAAGTCTTGATCATGCATGGCGACACACTGTGCACCGATGACCAAGGCTATCTGGCGTTTCGCGCCAAAGTCCACACCCCGTGGATCCAGCGTCTGTTCCTGGCCCTGCCGCTGTTTATCCGCCGTCGCATCGCCGCCCGCATGCGCGCCGACAGCAAAGCCGCCAACAGCAGTAAATCAATGGAAATTATGGATGTGAATCCACAGGCGGTAGTTGACGCAATGGAGCGGCATCACGTGCAGTGGCTGATCCACGGCCATACTCATCGCCCGGCGGTCCATGAACTGCAGGCCAACGGCCAACCCGCATGGCGCGTGGTACTTGGCGCCTGGCACAGCGAAGGTTCGATGGTCAAGGTGACGCCGGACGACGTCGAACTAATCCACTTTCCGTTCTAATTCCTGCGCGAGCACAATTCCGAAAGCGCCTTTTGCCCGGGCGAAGGTGCGCGCTTCCCCCCGCCCTGCATGCTAGTCTTCCACAACGTCACTCTCAAGGAACGAGCATGAGCAGGAAAAAGTGGAGTCAGCCGCTGATGTGGGGAATGATCATCGCGATCCTCAATCCGTTAGGGGTAAGTTATATCGCCTTAATCGGCGTCGTTATCGGCAACACGCTGACGTTTGTCTGGTGTGCGATGCTGGCGTGGGCTATCTATTTTTATGCCATTTATTTGCTCTGCACCCGCCCTCACGATAGCCGGCTGGTACAAATCTATTTACTGCTTATGGGCACCCTGATGCTCCCGTGGGGGTTAGTGCTGCTTATCACCTGTATCATGAGGGAGATAAAGGTCAATCAGGCACTCCCGCCATCACCTCCAGGCGAGACAAAAGACGGCTAACCATGCGCACGCAACCGTTTTCCTTGCTGGCAGTTCATGCTATTCTCTGTGGCCTCTAAAGCAGTGTGAAACACACCCACAGGAGTTTTAAGACGCATGTCTTCCCGCAATAATTCGGCGCGTATCGCCATCGTGATGGGGTCCAAAAGCGACTGGGCTACCATGCAATTTACCGCAGAAATCCTTGATGCCCTGAACGTTCCGTACCATGTCGAAGTGGTCTCAGCCCACCGCACGCCCGATAAGCTGTTCAGCTTTGCTGAAAGCGCCGAAAGCCACGGTTATCAGGTGATTATTGCAGGAGCAGGCGGCGCGGCGCATCTGCCGGGCATGATTGCGGCGAAAACCCTGGTGCCGGTGCTCGGCGTACCGGTTCAGAGCGCAGCCTTAAGCGGTGTCGACAGCCTCTACTCCATTGTGCAGATGCCGCGCGGCATTCCGGTCGGTACCCTGGCCATCGGCAAAGCTGGCGCTGCGAACGCCGGCCTGCTCGCCGCGCAGATCCTTGCCCAGCATGATGCAGAACTGCACCAGCGCCTGAGCGCCTGGCGTCAGGCGCAAACCGATGAAGTGCTGGATAATCCGGATCCGCGGGGTGCGGCATGAAACAGGTATGCGTGCTCGGTAACGGCCAGTTAGGCCGTATGCTGCGCCAGGCCGGCGAGCCGCTGGGCATCGCCGTTTGGCCGGTCGGCCTGGAAGCCGACCCGGAAGCGGTGCCGTTCCAGCAGAGCGTCATCACGGCAGAAATTGAACGCTGGCCGGAAACCGCCCTCACCCGCGAGCTGGCCCGCCACCCGGCGTTCGTCAACCGCGATGTCTTCCCGATTATCGCCGACCGCCTGACGCAAAAGCAGCTGTTTGACAAGCTTGGCCTCGCCACCGCCCCGTGGCAGCTGCTGGCGGATAAAAGCGAGTGGCCGGCGGTGTTTGCCCGCCTTGGCGAACTGGCGATCGTTAAGCGTCGCGTTGGCGGTTACGACGGCCGCGGCCAGTGGCGTCTGCGGGAAAACGAAATCGATCAGCTACCGGCCGATAACTACGGCGAGTGCATCGTCGAGCAGGGGATTAACTTCTCCGGCGAGGTATCGCTGGTGGGCGCCCGCGCTCATGACGGTAGCACCGTCTTCTACCCGCTGACCCGTAACCTGCATCAGGACGGTATTCTGCGCGCCAGCGTCGCCTTCCCGCAGGCCAATGCCCGCCAGCAGGAACAAGCGGAAAGCATGCTGACGGCGATCATGAACGAGCTGAACTACGTCGGCGTGATGGCGATGGAGTGCTTCGTTACCGCCGAGGGGCTGCTGATTAACGAGCTGGCGCCGCGGGTGCACAACAGCGGCCACTGGACGCAGAACGGGGCGTCTATCAGCCAGTTCGAGCTGCATCTGCGGGCGATTACCGGCCTGCCGCTGCCGCCGCCGGTGGTCAACAGCCCGTCGGTGATGATCAACCTGATCGGCACCGATCTTAACTACGACTGGCTGAAGCTGCCGCTGGTGCACCTGCACTGGTATGACAAAGAGGTGCGCCCGGGTCGTAAAGTCGGCCACCTGAACCTCACCGACAGCGATACCGATCGCCTGAGCGCGACGCTGGAAGCGATCAAGCCGCTGCTGCCGCCGGAGTACACCAGCGGCCTGTTCTGGGCGCAATCGCAGCTCAGCTAAGCCCTTCGTGCCGGGGATTTGATCTATCCCCTTCCCCGGCACACCTTGAGGCGCGTACAATCCCCCCCTTGCTGTAAAGCTCATTTCTGTTTTGACTTCAGAGGATACCCCATGACCAATGGGACGGATTATCGCGCCATTCTTGCCAGCGATACGCCACTGATTGACGTACGCGCCCCGGTGGAGTTTAGCCAAAGCGCGATGCCGGCGGCGATCAACCTGCCGCTGATGAATGATGAAGAACGCGCCGCGGTCGGCACCTGCTACAAGCGTCAGGGGCCGGAAGCGGCGCTGGCGCTCGGCCATAAACTGGTCCAGGGTGACCTGCGCGCCAGCCGTACTCAGGCGTGGCTGGAAGCGTGCGCCCGTTACCCGCACGGTTACCTGTGCTGCGCCCGCGGCGGCCAGCGCTCGCATATCGTCCAGCAGTGGCTGAAAGAAGCTGGCGTGGATTACCCCCTGATCGTCGGCGGCTATAAAGCGCTACGCCAGGCGGCGATCCAGGCCACCGACGAACTGGTGCAGCGCCCGATCGTGCTGATTGGCGGCTGCACCGGCAACGGCAAAACTCAACTGGTCTGCTCGCGCCCGGACGGTATCGACCTGGAAGGGCTTGCTCATCACCGCGGTTCTTCATTCGGTCGAACCCTGCAGGATCAGCATCCGCAGGCCACCTTTGAAAACCACCTGGCGGTCAGCCTGCTTAAAAAAGCCGAACAGCAGACCCGCTGGGTGCTGGAAGATGAAGGCCATATGATCGGCGCCAATCATCTACCGGAGAGCCTGCGCCTCCGCATGGCGCAGTCGCCGCTGGCGGTGGTGGAAGATCCGTTTGACGTTCGCCTCGAACGGCTGCGCGAAGAGTATTTCGATCGCATGTATCGCGACTTTATCGCCGCGTATGGCGAAGAGAAAGGCTGGCAGGCATACGGCGAGTATCTGCATCACGGCCTGTTTGCCATCCGCCGTCGCCTGGGGCTGCAGCGTTTTGCTCAGCTCACTGAACGGCTCGATGAGGCGCTGGTGCAGCAGCAGCGCACCGCCAGCACCGAGGCGCACTTTGCCTGGCTGGTACCGCTGCTGGAAGAGTACTACGACCCGATGTATCGCTATCAGTTGGGGAAAAAAGCCGGGAAAATTCTCTTTCGCGGCAGCTGGCAGGAGGTCGCAGCCTGGCTGGCGAAGTAATCGCATGCTCTATTGTCCCGGCTTGCGGCGTAAACGCCTTAGCCGGGCTACCGGTCGGCGCGATTTGTAGCCACGGTAAGCGCGCGCGACCGGGGAGTTGTGACCGCTTAGAAGTCGTAGCGTAGACGGACCAGGTTCATATCGCCAAGGTTGTCGGTGCTGGAGGTAAACACGTGTTCGTAGTCAACGCGGAAACCGTAATCCAGCTGGAAGCTAATCCCCAGACCGTTATCGATACGCTGATAGTTGCGGCCGTTCACATATTCCAGACGGTCGCCCATAAAGTACGGCTGAATAGATTTAACAGCGTATTGATTGATCGGGAATTTATAGCCCGCAAAATATTCAATCCCCCAGGCGTCACCGGCAAAGTAATTATGCACATCGGTTTTCTTGGTGGTGAGGAAGTTCTGATACCAGCCGCCGCCGAAGGAGAAGGTCCAGTTATCCGGGGTCCAGCTCAGCGCGGTACCGACGATATTCTGGTCATAGGTTTTGCTGTCGGCGCTTGACGGGTCGCGCATTTCCGCGCGGGTGTAGTTCCACGCGGTACCCCAGGTCAGATCCTTCATGATGTGGTAGTCCGCGCCAACAGAACCACCGCCTTTACGCTTGTAGCGCAGGCCGTTACCCGGCAGGTATTCGCTGTCTTCGAACAGATAAGAGCCGTAAAGATCGACATCACCTACAGTTTTCTTATATTTCAGCATATTACGTGAACGATAGGAGCCATCGTAATCGCCATTAATACCGTTCCCCGGGGCCTGACCGATCATATCGTAGTCCCAGATATCGGTTTTCACCCCCACCACATCATAGTAAATGCTGTTCTGCTGCCCGTAGGTTAACGTACCCCAGGTATCGCTTTTCAGGCCGGTATACAGCATGCGGCGGGTGGTATTGTTCGCGCCTTCCGCGTAGTGGTTATCCCAGTCAAACAGCGCCGGAATGTTCACGCCCAGCTCATAGTAGCTGATCCAGCTAATATCATCGAACAGGTAGTAATCCGCCGCGAAGCGGAAGCGGGTGCCGCCGTCAAAACCGTTACGCTTATAGGAGCCTTTGTCGCCATCGCCGGTCATCATGTTGAACTGCGGCCGGATACTGCCGCCGACGGTAAAGTTAAGCCGGCTTAACGGATCGCCCGCCTGCGGATCTTGTTTCAGCAGCGTAATCTCCGCGTGGGAAGGCAATGACGTTAACGCTAATGCTGCGCCGATCGAGATCGCCAGCGCTTTTATTGTGTGTGCCATAGTTTTTCCTTGATTAATAAGCCACCTTATATTTTCCAGTTGAATATTAACCGCGAATCAGCATAGCGTGTTGTTGGGTTTTTAATGTTTTGTGCTCTTAAAAATCAATGATTTATCAATTTGTGCGTTTAAAATAAAAGCGCCGCCAAAAACGGCGGCGCATCATCAAAATGCAATATTCTTACTGGCTAAACTGGCGGAATAGCGCTTTTCCTTTTAACAGACGCAGCCCCAGCCCGCCGCCGCACAGGGATAACAACACCGCTCCCGTCAGCGGCAGCAACACCCACAGGCGCCAGTCCGGCGCCCAGGGAAAATCAAAGACTTTCGTCTGCAGCATCGCCAGCGCCACTTCCGCGCCTATCGCCGCCACCAGGCCGGAAACCAGCCCCAGCAGGGCAAACTCCGCCCACAGCGTAGCGCGCAGCAGCGATTTTCCTGCCCCCAGCGTGCGCCAGACCACCAGCTCCTGATGGCGTTGACGCATACCGACCTGCACCTGCGCCAGCAACAGCAGCACGCCGCAGGCCGTCACCAGGCCCACCATCACCTCCAGCGCCCGGCTGACCTGGGAGAGCACCTGGCCGACCTGACGCAGGATGGCGCCGATATCCAGCAGACTGACGGTGGGAAACTCGCGGTTCAGCTGGGTCAACATCGCGGGACCGTTATCCCAGCGGAAGCTGGTGAGCCAGCTCTGCGGCTGCCCGTCCAGCGCCCCGGCGGGGAAAATAAAGAAGAAGTTTGGCCGCAGGCTCTCCCAGTCTACTTTGCGCACGCTGCTGACCTTCGCGCTGAACTCCTGGGTATCGCCGGTAAAGGTCACTGTATCGCCGATCTTTATCCCCAGCCGCTGCGCCAGCCCCTCCTCAATCGATACCTCGCCCGGCTTCGGCGGCCAGCTGCCGGCCACCAGCGGATTATGATCCGGACGCTGTTCGCTCCAGGTGAGATTAAGCTCGCGATTCAGCGCTTCGTCTTTGTTCCCGTCCGTGGATTGACCGTTGATCTGCGTCAGACGGGCCCGGACGATCGGATAGAATTCCGCCGCCCGCGTCTGGTGTTCGGCGAGGAAGGTCTTCACCGGCACTATCTGCTCAGGGGCGATATTGATCAGAAAGTAGTTCGGGCTCTGCGGGGGCAACTGCTGCTGCCAGCGGTCAAGCAGATCGCCGCGCAGCACCAACAGGAGCGCCAGCAGCATAAACGACAGGGAAAACGCCGCCAGCTGGCTGAGGGTCGACCACGGCTGGCGCAGCAGGCGGTTCACCGCCAGACGCAGCGGCAAGGCTTTGAGCGTCAGGCGTTTGAGCAGCCACAGCAATCCCCAGCCCACCAGGCCGCACAGCAGCGCCAGCACCACCGCCCCGGCCAGCACCGACCACAGCAGCGGGCTGCCGCCCAGCAGCCAGGCCAACAGGCCCACCACCACGACGCTAACCGCCGGGATCCAGATTTTCAACGGCCAGACGTTAGCCACCACATCCTGACGCAGCACTCGCAGCGGCAGGGTCGCCAGCAGCAGTCGATAGGGTCGCAGGCCCACCAGCAGGGAAATGACGCCTGTCGCCCCGATAGCCCACAGCCACGGCCAACCGCTGGCAGCGGGTAACGCGGCGGGCAGCACCGGTTTGAGAACCAGCAGCAGCAGACGCTCCAGCGCCAGGCCCGCCACCCCGCCGGTTATCACCGACAGCGTCAACAGCAGCAGCCATTGGCCGACGATAAGCTTGCGCAGCTGCGACCTTCCGGCGCCCAGCGTCTTGAGTATGGCGACCAGATCATAGCGGCTGCGGCAGTAGTGGCTCATCGCTACCGCCACTGCGGCGACGGCCAGCAGCAGCGTCAACAGCGCGGATAACAACAGGAATTGCTGCGAGCGTTCGAGGGATTTGCCCAGCGCGCTGTCGTCCTGGTCAAGGCCAATCCAGCGATGCTCCGGGCCGAGCTTCGGCAGCAGCCACTGCTCATAATTGGCCAGCTGTTCAGCGTCGCCGGCGAACTTATAGCGCCATGCGACGCGACTGCCGGGCTGCACGGCCCCGGTTTTTGCCACGTCGGCCATATTCATCATCAGTCGCGGCGCCATCTGGAAGGGGTTAAACCCTGCATCCGGCTCCTGAATCACCTCCCCGGCAATGCGCAGCGTGGCATCGCCAACGTCAATCGTA
Organism: Klebsiella sp. P1927; assembly: GCF_018204675.1. Lineage (NCBI taxonomy): Bacteria > Pseudomonadati > Pseudomonadota > Gammaproteobacteria > Enterobacterales > Enterobacteriaceae > Klebsiella > Klebsiella sp. P1927. Next base: position 3,844,429 of record NZ_CP073377.1, read on the forward strand.
TCGCCGGTTTTCAGGTTCAGGAGCGCCATCAGCCTTGGCGCCAGCAGCACGCTCCCCGCCTGCGGCTTCAGCCCCGGCGGCTGCGTCTCGAGGGTGCCATACAGCGGATAGCGGTCGTCCACCGCCTTAACGTCCGCCAGCTGCGGCGTATCCCCGGCGAACGTCATGGTGGCAAAGCTCAGCTGCTCGCCGACGGTCAGCCCTGACTTCCGCGCCTGTGCGATCCACTCGGCGGGTACCTCGCGCGAACTGCGCAGCGTACGGTCGCCGGCCATAAACTCACGGCTTTGCTGGCTAAGGCCTTTCTCCATCCGATCGCTTATCGACCCCAGGGCCAGCACGCAGGCCACGGCGAGGCTTAACGCCAGCCAGACGATCAGCAGCGACGGCGAGCGCCATTCGCGCCAGAACCAGCGGGCGATCATGCTTCCTCCCGCAGCTGGCCATCCACCAGGCGCAGACGGCGATCGCAGCGCGCCGCCAGCAGCGGATCGTGAGTGACGAGGATCAGGGTGGTGCCGTGTTCGCGATTAAGCGAGAACAGCAGATCGGCAATTTTGTCCCCGGTCTGGCGATCGAGGTTGCCGGTGGGCTCATCGGCGAACAGAATGGCCGGGCGCCCGTTAAAGGCCCGGGCCAGCGCCACCCGCTGCTGTTCGCCGCCGGAGAGCTGCGCCGGCAGGTGGTGCAGGCGTCTGCCAAGTCCCAGCTGCTCAAGCAGCGCGCGGGCATCGCCCCGGCTCTGGCTATCGCTGGCGCCGCGCAACAGCGCCGGCAGCTCGACGTTCTCCAGGGCGTTGAGCGTCGGGATCAGCATAAACGACTGAAAAACAAAACCAACGTGCTGCGCCCGCAGCGCCGCCCGCGCCTCTTCATCCATCCGGTGCAGCGGTTTGCCCAGCATCGATACTTCCCCGCTGCTGCCATCGTCGAGGCCGGCGAGGATCGCCAGCAGGGTCGATTTACCGGAACCCGACTCGCCGATCAGGGCGATGGTCTGCCGCGGTTTGACAACCAGCTCAACTCCGGTAAGGATGGAGAGCTGATGCTCCCCCTGACCGACGGACTTCTTAAGATGATGAACTTCAAGTATGTTTTCCGCTGGCATGTGCCTTTCCTGTTGTTGTTCCTGTTTACCTGCCGCGCGATGGCGGCGGACACGCTGCTGATCCTCGGCGACAGCCTGAGCGCTGGCTATCGGATGGCGGCCAACGCCGCCTGGCCTGCGCTGCTCAATGAGCAGTGGCAGGCGAAAACGCCGGTGGTGAACGCCAGCATCAGCGGCGATACCTCGCAGCAGGGGTTGGCTCGCCTGCCAGCGCTGCTTAAGCAGCACCAGCCGCGCTGGGTGCTGGTTGAGCTCGGCGGCAATGACGGACTGCGCGGTTTTCCGCCGCAGCAGACCGAGCAGACGCTGCGCACCATTATTAAAGATATCAAAGCGGCCAACGCCGAGCCGCTGCTGATGCAAATTCACCTGCCGGCGAACTATGGCCGCCGCTATAATGAAGCCTTCGGCGCGATTTACCCGGCCCTGGCCAAAGAGTTCGCTATTCCTCTCCTGCCCTTTTTTATGGAGGAGGTCTATCTCAAGCCGCAATGGATGCAGGACGACGGCATTCATCCAAATCGCGACGCGCAGCCGTTTATCGCCGACTGGATGGCGAAGCGGCTGGCTCCCTTAGTTAATCATGACTCCTGAACGCCAGGGGTCGCTGACAGGTAAAGTTATGCAAAAAACGGTTTTAGTGACAGGCTGTTCCAGCGGAATTGGTCTGGAAAGCGCGCTGGATTTAACCCGCCAGGGCTTTCGCGTGCTGGCGGCCTGCCGCAAAGCAGAGGATGTCGCGCGGATGCAGGAGCTGGGGCTAACCGGTATTTTGCTCGATCTGGATGACCCGCAGAGCGTGGAGCGCGCGGCAGCGGAGGTGATTGCGCTGACCGATAATCGTCTCTACGGCCTGTTCAATAACGCCGGGTATGGCGTCTATGGCCCGCTGAACACCATCAGCCGCCAGCAGATGGAACAGCAATTTTCCGCTAACTTTTTCGGCGCGCATCAGCTCACCATGCTGCTGCTGCCGGCGATGACGCCGCACGGCGAAGGGCGCATCGTGATGACCTCCTCGGTGATGGGGCTTATCGCCAGTCCCGGCCGCGGAGCCTATGCCGCCAGTAAATATGCCCTCGAGGCATGGTCCGACGCGCTGCGCATGGAGCTGCGCCACAGCGGTATTCAGGTCAGCCTGATTGAACCGGGCCCGATCCGCACCCGCTTTACCGATAACGTCAACCAGACGCAAAGCGATAAGCCCGTAGAAAATCCGGGCATCGCCGCCCGCTTTACCCTCGGGCCGGAGGCGGTGGTGGAAAAAGTGCGCCATGCTTTTACCAGCGATAAACCAAAGCTGCGCTATCCGGTCACCCTGGTCACCCACGCGGTGGCGATGCTTAAGCGCCTGCTGCCTGCCCGCGCGATGGACAAAATTATCCACGGCTGAGTTGAAGCGCGGAATGCCGCCCCCATGTAAAACAGAAATCGACTAACGAGAAATGCCCATGTCCGAACAGAATATTGTCAACATTAGCGAAGCGAACCTGCAGCAGACGCTACAGCAGTCCATGAACGTTCCGGTGCTGTTTTATTTCTGGTCTGCCCGCAGTCAGCACTGCGAACAGCTGACCCCGGTGCTCGAGCGCCTGGCAGCCCAATACAACGGCCAGTTCACGCTGGCGAAGGTCGATTGCGACGCCGAGCAGATGCTCGCCTCACAGTTTGGTCTGCGCGCCATCCCTACGGTTTATCTGTTCCAGAACGGCCAGCCGGTGGATGGTTTTGAAGGCCCGCAGCCGGAAGAAGCGATCCGCGCCCTGCTGGATAAAGTCCTGCCCCGTGAAGAGGAGCTGAAAGCTCAGCAGGCGCTGGCCCTGATGCAGGAAGAAAAATACGCCGATGCCCTGCCGCTGCTGAAGGAAGCCTGGCAGCTGTCGAATCAGGAAAGCCAGATTGGCCTGCTGCTGGCGGAAACGCTGATTGCTCTGCACCGTTCCGATGAAGCGGAAAGCGTGCTGAAAACCATTCCTCTGCAGGATCAGGATACCCACTATCAGGGTCTGGTGGCGCAGATTGAGCTGCTCAAACAGGCCGCCGACACCCCGGAAATCCAGCAGCTGCAGCAGCAGGTGGAACAGAATCCGGAGGATGCGCAGTTGGCCTCCCAGCTGGCGCTGCAGCTGCATCAGGTCGGGCGTAATGAAGAAGCGCTGGCCCTGCTGTTCAGCCATCTGCAGAAAGATTTAGGCGCCGGCGATGGCCAGGCGCGCAAGATGCTGCAGGAGATCCTCGCCGCCCTCGGTACCGGCGATGCGCTGGCCGCCAAATATCGTCGTCAGCTCTATTCGCTGCTGTACTAATCCGTTGCCTTCCCCGGATAGCGCTGCGCTTATCCGGGCTACGCGAACTATGCGGAACGTAGCCTAAGTAGCCCGGGTAAGGCGTGAACGCCGCAACCCGGGATCGTTCACGGGCGCTTTTTCAGCTGCGTCACCACCAGCTGATGGCGGGCGTTGAAGAACTTCCGGTAGGTCAAATAGCCGGCGATAATCGTCGACAGGCTGGCGGTCGACAGCAGCATAAAGGTCACCATGATCTGGTACTTAATCGCCTTCACCGGGTCAATACCGGCAAAAATCAGCCCCGACATCATCCCAGGCAAGCTCACCAGACCGACCGTTTTCGCCGAATCGACGGTGGGAATCAATGACGCGCGAATGCTCTCGCGAATCAGCCGCGCTGAGGCCATCTTCGGCGTCGCGCCGAGGCTCAGTTTCTCCTGAATCTGCTGCTGCTCGCTGCTGAAGCGCTGGCCCATATTGTTGTAGCACAGCCCCACCGCCACCATGGCGTTCCCGGCCACCATCCCGGCAATCGGGATCACCTGCATCGGCACGAAGGCGATCAAGCCAGAAAACACCAGTACCGCCAGCGTTAGTCCAGCGCCAGTAGTGATGGCGATAAACGACGAGATAAAAGCTTTGTCGATATATTTACTGCGCTTCTTCGCATTCCATGCCGCGTTAAAGCAGATAAACAGCACCATCAACAGCGTCAGAACCGCATGATTGACGTTAAAGATATATTTCAGCACATAGCCGACGATTATCAGCTGCACGATCGCCCGGCAAATACTCCAGATAATATCTTTTTCCAGCGCCAGCTTTTCCCGATAGCTGACCAGAATAGCGATCAGCACCAGCACCATCGACAGCGCCAGCGATTCGTTCGTAATGTTATGCCCGTTCATGCTGTACCTCCTGCATATTTCCGCCGGCAGGTTGCAGCGTAATCACTTCATCGGCATGCGAAATTTCATTGCGATCGTGGGTGACCCACAGAACAGCGACCTGTTTTTCCGTTACGTAGCCATGAATAATTTCATTCACATTCTGTTTATTACTTTCATCCAGCGCGCTGGTAATTTCGTCCAGCAGCAGCACGCGCGGCAGAAATTGTAGATTGCGGATCAGCGATACGCGCTGCTTTTCCCCTCCGGACAGTTCGTTAATGGATTTTTCCAGCATATTTTCGTCAAGGCCAAAGCGCTGCAGGTCGGCCAGCAGCGCCTGCGGTTCCGGTTGTTTATTGCGGATCTGCCACGGAAAAATCAGATTATCGTAAACCGAATCACCGAACAGGGCCGGCGTCTGCGCGCAGTAAGAGACCTGTTGGCGATACCTTTCCGGCGACAGCGTCGCGACATCCGCATCGTCGAAGAACAGGCGCCCGGAGGTTGGGCTGAGCAGCGAGGCGATAATCTTCAGCAAGGTACTTTTCCCGCAGCCGGAAGGGCCGGTAATCAACTTGAATTCTCCGGCGCGAAGCTGAAAATTGATATTGTGTAAAATAACGGCGTCGTCGGTCTTAAACCCCACACCGTCGAGACGCAAAAGCGCGTTATTTTCCTTCATGAGTCTTCCTGATTATTTTCTGAAACACCGCTAGTTTATCGCACTTTCCTTTCTCCAGGATGAGGAGAAAGATATACTCAGTTTAAACATGCGCTATTTCCTTGTAGCGCCCCGCCAGGCAACAAGACAGGAGGTTTTTGATGCTAATTTTTATTCCTATCCTTATTTTCGTCGCGCTGGTTATTGTGGCCGCGGCGGTGAAAATTGTCCCGCAGGGCTACCAGTGGACGGTGGAGCGCTTCGGGCGTTTTACCCAGACGCTGCAGCCGGGATTAAGCTTAGTCGTGCCGTTTATGGACCGTATCGGCCGCAAAGTGAACATGATGGAGCAGGTGCTCGATATCCCCTCGCAGGAGGTTATCTCCCGGGATAACGCCAACGTCACCATCGACGCGGTCTGTTTTATTCAGGTGATCGACGCGCCAAAGGCCGCCTACGAGGTCAGCAATCTTGAGCAGGCGATCGTCAACCTGACGATGACCAACATCCGTACCGTGCTCGGCTCAATGGAGCTGGACGAAATGCTCTCCCAGCGCGACAGCATTAACACCCGCCTGCTGCATATCGTTGACGACGCCACCAACCCGTGGGGGGTGAAAATCACCCGCGTCGAAATTCGCGACGTTCGCCCGCCGGCGGAGCTTATCGCCTCGATGAACGCCCAGATGAAAGCCGAACGTACCAAACGCGCGTACATCCTTGAGGCCGAAGGGGTGCGACAGGCGGAAATTCTGAAAGCGGAAGGGGAAAAGCAGTCGCAGATCCTCAAGGCCGAGGGCGAACGGCAGTCCGCGTTCCTGCAGGCGGAGGCTCGCGAACGGTCCGCCGAAGCGGAAGCCCGCGCCACCCAAATGGTCTCCTCGGCGATCGCCTCAGGCGATATTCAGGCGATCAACTACTTCGTGGCGCAGAAATACACCGATGCGCTGCAGCAGATTGGCGCCGCTAACAACAGCAAAGTGGTATTGATGCCGCTGGATGCCAGCAGCCTGATGGGATCGATCGCCGGGATCAGCGAGCTGATCAAAGAAGGCGCTGGCGATCGGAAAAAATCATGATCGGCATGATCCTCACACACCCCCATCTGTTCTGGCTAAGCCTCGGCGGGCTGCTGCTGGCGGCCGAGATGCTGGGCGGCAGCGGATACCTGCTGTGGAGCGGCGTCGCCGGCGTGGTGACCGGCGCCCTGACCTGGCTCCTGCCGCTGAGCTGGGAATGGCAAGGCACGCTGTTTGCCGTTCTCACCCTGCTGGCGGCGTGGCTGTGGTCGAAATGGCTGCGCAAGCGCGTCAAAACGCAGCGCCCGGCCGATGCCCAGCTCAACCAGCGCGGGCAGCAACTGGTGGGCCGCCGCCTGACGCTGGATGCCCCGCTGGTGAACGGCCGCGGCCACGTCCGCGTGGGCGACAGCTCCTGGCCGGTGATTGCCGATGAAGACTTCGCGGCGGGCAGCAAGGTTGAAGTGATTGCCGTAGAAGGGATTACGCTACGAATCAGACCCGCCGTCCGTTAAGCCTGCGCCTTGCGATGGCAGCAGCCGGAAAGATTATCGATAATCGGGCACTCCGCGCTGTCGTCGCCGGGGCAGGATTCGGCCAGCGCCAGCAGGTGCGCGCGCATATTTTGCAGCTCGCGGATATGGTTCTCGATATCCGCCACTTTCTCCAGCGTGCGTTTTTTCACATCGGCGCTGTGCCGCGACGGGTCGTTGAACAGTGCCACCAGCTCGCGGCACTCTTCCAGGTTAAACCCCACCTGCCGCGCCTGGCGCAGCAGCGTCAGTTCATCGAGATGCTGCTGGCTATAGGTGCGGTAGCCGTTTTCGCTCCGCAACGGCGGCGTCACCAGCCCCTTCTCTTCATAAAAACGAATCGCTTTGCTGGTTAAGCCGGTTTTTTTCGCCACATCGCTGATATTCATTTTTTCTCCTTGACCTTCCCCTTGCTGGAAGGTTTAACCTTCTTAATACTCGATGAAAGAGTGGGTCTGGTCAATCGTTGACCGGAAAATTATTCAGGAGTTATTTATGTCTAACACTATCGACCTGACGCTGGATGGCCTCTCCTGCGGCCACTGCGTCAAACGCGTGAAAGAGAGTCTGGAGCAGCGTCCTGACGTTGAGCAAGCGGAAGTAACCCTCACTGAAGCCCATGTGACGGGCAGCGCCAGCGCGCAAGCGCTGATTGATACCGTTAAACAAGCCGGATACGGCGCGGAGCTCAGCCACCCAAAGGCTAAACCGCTGGCAGAATCATCAATCCCGTCGGAAGCACTGACAGCGGCCACTCCTGAGCTTCCGGCAGCCCATGACGAAGATGACAGTCAACAGCTGCTGATCAACGGCATGAGCTGCGCCAGCTGCGTCTCCCGGGTACAAAACGCGCTTGCCGCGGTGCCGGGCGTCTCACAGGCGCGGGTTAACCTGGCGGAACGCACGGCGCTAGTGATGGGCAGTGCGTCCGCCGCAGAATTAGTGCAGGCGGTGGAGAAAGCCGGCTATGGCGCGGAGGCGATCGAAGACGATCTGCAACGCCGCGAACGCCAACAGGAAACCGCCCTCGCGACGATGAAACGTTTTCGCTGGCAGGCGATTGTCGCCCTGCTGGTCGGCGTGCCGGTGATGGTCTGGGGCATGATCGGCGATAACATGATGGTCAGCGACGACAACCGTTCGCTGTGGCTGGTTATCGGCCTTGTCACCCTCGCCGTCATGGTCTTCGCCGGCGACCACTTCTACCGCAGCGCGTGGAAAAGCCTGAAAAACGGCACCGCCACCATGGATACGCTGGTGGCGCTCGGCACCGGCGTCGCCTGGCTGTACTCGATGAGCGTCAACCTGTGGCCGCAGTGGTTCCCGATGGAAGCCCGCCATCTCTATTACGAAGCCAGCGCGATGATTATCGGCCTGATTAACCTCGGCCATATGCTGGAGGCCCGCGCGCGTCAGCGCTCCTCGAAAGCGCTGGAAAAACTGCTCGACCTGACGCCGCCTTCGGCGCGGGTCGTCACGCCCGAGGGCGAGAAAGATCTGCCGCTCGCGGAAGTTCAGGCCGGCATGACGCTGCGCCTGACTACCGGCGACCGCGTCCCGGTCGACGGCATGATAAGCCAGGGCGAAGCCTGGTTTGATGAAGCGATGCTCACCGGCGAACCGGTGCCGCAGCAAAAAGGCGATGGCGACGCCATTCACGCCGGGACCGTGGTGCAGGATGGCAGCGTGCTGTTTACCGCCAGCGCCGTCGGCAGCCAGACCACGCTGGCAAGAATTATCCGCATGGTGCGCCAGGCGCAGAGCAGCAAACCGGAGATCGGCCAGCTGGCGGATAAAATCTCCGCCGTATTTGTTCCGGCGGTGGTCGTCATTGCGCTGATTAGCGCTGCGATCTGGTACTTCTTCGGCCCGGCGCCGCAGATCGTCTATACCCTGGTCATTGCCACCACAGTACTGATTATCGCCTGTCCGTGCGCCTTAGGCCTGGCGACGCCGATGTCGATTATCTCCGGCGTTGGCCGGGCGGCGGAGTACGGCGTGCTGGTGCGCGATGCCGATGCGCTGCAGCGCGCCAGTGAACTCGACACCCTGGTTTTCGATAAAACCGGCACCCTGACCGAAGGCAAGCCGCAGGTGGTGGCGGTGAAAACTTTCGCTGGCGTTGATGAGCATACCGCGCTGCGTCTTGCCGCCGCGCTGGAGCAGGGCTCAAGCCATCCGCTGGCGCGAGCGATCCTTGATAAAGCTGCCGACGGCCCATTGCCGGAAGTCAGCGGCTTCCGCACCCTGCGCGGCCTTGGCGTCAGCGGCGAGGCGGAAGGTCATCGTCTGCTGCTCGGTAACCAGGCGCTGCTCAACGAGCAGCATATCAATACCGCCGAGGTGGAAAGCGAGATGACAGCCCAGGCCTCACGCGGCGCCACGCCGGTGCTGCTGGCGGTGGATGGTCAGGCCACCGCGCTGTTCGCCATCCGCGACCCGCTGCGCGAAGACAGCGTCGACGCCCTGGCGCGTTTGCATCGGCAGGGCTACCGGCTGGTGATGCTTACCGGGGATAACCCCACCACCGCGAAGGCTATCGCCAAAGAAGCCGGCATTGATGAAGTGATCGCCGGCGTGCTACCGGACGGTAAAGCCGATGCCATTAAGCGTCTGCAGAGCCAGGGGCACAAAGTGGCGATGGTTGGCGATGGGATTAACGACGCCCCGGCGCTGGCCCAGGCGGATGTCGGGATCGCCATGGGCGGCGGCAGCGATGTCGCTATTGAAACCGCGGCGATCACCCTGATGCGCCATAGTCTTCACGGCGTGGCCGATGCGCTGGCGATTTCGAAAGCAACGTTACGCAATATGAAGCAGAACCTGCTGGGCGCGTTTGTCTACAACTCGCTGGGTATCCCGATTGCCGCCGGGATCCTCTGGCCGCTGACCGGCACCCTGCTCAACCCGGTGGTCGCCGGCGCGGCGATGGCGCTGTCGTCGATCACCGTGGTGAGTAACGCCAACCGCCTGCTGCGCTTTAAACCAAAAGAGTAAACGCTGTCAGATGAAACGGGCGCCGACGTTGTTCGACGCCCGTTTTTTTGCCGGGACAAGAAAAGCCCGCCGGAAGGGTGACGTGTATCACCATATGCGCTAGCATGAAGTCCTCACACTTCGGAGCGCGTATGGGCCTGTTAAACCGGATAAAAATGCTGTGGCGAGCCGCCGTCGGCTCGTCTTATTCCTGGCCTGCGATGGATATCGTCCTGCCCGGCGAACGCTATTTGCACCTCGTCGGCAGTATCCATATGGGCACCCGCGACATGGCGCCGCCGCCGGCAAAGCTTCTGAAAAAAATACGCCAGGCCGATGCGTTAATCGTCGAGGCCGATATCAGCGGCAATGAAACCCCGTTTAGCAATCTCCCCACTTACCCACCGCTGGCGGAACGCCTGAGCGATGCGCAGCTGAGCGAGCTAGAGGCGCGAGCCGGCGAGCTGGGCCTGTCGGTCGGGCTGTTCGACAGCCAGCCGCTGTGGCAGGTGGCGATGGTCCTGCAGGCCACCCAGGCGCAGAAGCTGGGGCTGCGACCGGATTACGGCATCGATTATCAGTTGCTGATGGCCGCCCGCGAGAGCAACATAGCGGTGATGGAGCTGGAAGGCGCCGACAGCCAAATCGCGCTGCTGCGCGATCTGCCCGACGGGGGGATGGCGCTGCTGGAGGATACGCTGACCCACTGGCGCACCAACGCCCGTTTACTGCAGGTCATGATCGGCTGGTGGCTGGAGCAACCGCCGTCGCGCGGCGCGGTATCGCTGCCGACGACCTTTAGCCAGTCTTTATATGATGTGCTGATGCACCAGCGCAACCTCGCCTGGCGCGAGACGCTGCTGGCCTTGCCGCCGGGGCGCTACGTGGTTGCCGTCGGCGCGCTGCACCTGTATGGCGAAGGGAATCTGCCGGATATGCTGACATAAAAAAAATGGCCAATATTGCTATTGGCCCGTCAAAGAGGAATTTCATCATTATTATTATCCCGGGATTTGCATCCCGGATCGTCTGATTGTCGCTCAAAGTGACCATCACTGCCAACACTATTGCGCAAGATGGTACTATTTTTTAGACAACCTGCGGGCGTATTCTGACGTCACGCAAAACCGGTTGGTAAGAAGGATAGCTATGACTCCCGCCGTTAAATTACTCGAAAAAAACAAAATTTCCTTTCAGATCCACAGTTACGATCACGATCCCAATGAGACCAACTTCGGAGATGAAGTGGTGCGCAAGCTCGGCCTCAATGCCGACCAGGTTTACAAGACCTTGCTGGTCGCCGTGAACGGCGATATGAAGCATCTGGCGGTGGCCGTCACTCCGGTCGCCGGGCAGCTGGATTTGAAGAAAGTGGCGAAAGCGCTGGGCGCTAAGAAAGTCGACATGGCCGACCCGATGGTGGCGCAGCGTATCACCGGCTATCTGGTGGGCGGCATCAGTCCGCTGGGGCAGAAGAAGCGCCTGCCGACGGTGATTGACGCCCCGGCGCAGGAATTTGCCACCATCTATATTTCCGGCGGCAAACGCGGGCTGGATATTGAGCTGGCGGCCAGCGATCTGGCGCAGCTTCTCGATGCGAAGTTCGCCGATATCGCCCGCCGCGATTGATAAAACGATCCCGGATAGCGGCGCACGCGCCTTATCCGGGATACCCAACTTGTAGCCCCGGTAAGCGTAGCGCCACCGGGGAAATAGCCAACCTGAAGCCCAGGCTTACTGCCAGCTCACCTCGCCTTTCGGCTCATAGGCGGCGGCATCCAGCGGCGAGTTCTTCTCGATATACTCTTTCAGCACTTCGGCATCGATAAAGCCGGTATTCACATACCCGGGTTTATCGGCGATGTTCGGATAGCCATCGCCGCCGGTGGCGTTAAAGCTCAGCGTCGCCATCCGATAGGTCTTCGCCGGATCCACCGGTTCGCCTTTGATTTTCAGATCGTTCAGCTTACCGTCTTTGGCCACGAAACTGACGTTGGCAAACTGCGGATAAGCGCCGGAATCCGGCTTCATCTGCGCGACGGCGGTCAGGTAATCCACTACCTCCTTGCCGTTCATATCGACATAGGTCAGCACATTGCCGAACGGCTGGACCTTCATCACATCTTTGTAGGTGATATCCCCCGCCTCAATGGAGTCGCGGATCCCGCCGCCGCTCATCACCGCGAAATCCGCGTTGCTGCGCGCCATTTGCGCCGCCAGCAGCAGGTGGCCCATATTGGTCTGCACAAAGCGCACTTTACTGCGGTCGCCCTCCAGATGACCATTCACGCTGCCGATTTTGACCTGCAGCTGCGCCTTGCCTTTGTTCTGGAACGGCGTCAGCAGCGACATCATCTGCGGGTTCTCGGCGATCTGCGGCGTATACAGCACCCGCTCGCTTTGGCCGTTATCGTAAGTCACTTTTTTCTTCAGGTTGACCGGGATCAGCTGATAGTGCACCAGCTTCATCTCGCCGTTGCGGAACTCAAAATCGGCGCGGCCGACGTATTTGCCCCACTCATGCGCCTGGACGATCCAGATGCCGTTCTGACGATCCGGAGCGCACGGGGTGCCTGGCACATAATCGACCTGCTTTTTATTTTCCGCCGCCATGCATACCGGATCCTGCGAGTGACCGCCGACGATCATCGCCAGCGATCCCGCAGGTAAACTCCGCGCCATTTCAACATCGCCCGGCGCGTTAGAGCCGTGGTTGCCATTGTCGTAATGGCCCATATGGGTGGTGGCCAGGATCACGTCCGGCTTTTCATTCTGCTGCAGCTCCTGGATAACCAGCTTCGCCTCTTCCGCCGGTTTGCGGAATTCAATATCGGTGAAATATTCCGGATTGCCAATCTTGGCCGTATCGTCGGTGGTTAAGCCAATCACCGCGATTTTCAGCCCACCGCGCTTAAACAACGCCCAGGGTTTGAACAGCCGTTCGCCGGTGCTTTTCTGATAAATATTGGCCGACAGGAACGGGAACTTAGCCCACTTTTCCTGCTGGCGCAGTACGCTCAGCGGATTATCGAATTCATGGTTTCCCACCGCCATCGCGTCGTAGCCGATCAGGTTCATGCCGCGAAAATCGGGCTCTGCATCCTGTAAATCAGACTCCGGTACGCCGGTATTAATATCGCCGCCGGATAACAGCAGGACGCTTCCCCCTTCCGCCGCCACCTCTTTACGGATGCCATCGACCAGCGTTTTCTGCGCCGCCAGGCCATATTCGCCGTAGTCATTGCGCCAGAAATGGCCGTGGTGATCGTTGGTGTGCAGGATGGTAATTTTATAGGTTTTATCCTGCTCATAGGCCTGTGCCGACAGGCTGCCCAGCGATAAAGCGGCGAATAGCGCCAGCGCTACGCTGTGTTTGAAATAATGCATGCTTCACTCCCTGACTTAATCCCAAGTGCCGAAAGTATAGCGAGTTAGTCGCGTTGACAAATATGTTTTCAGAATTGCGACTTCCTTCAAACCTTATCAACAGGTATGTTAGTCGGATAATAATTCTACCCGTCATACTTCAAGTTGCATGTGCGTTGGCTTTCCTCGCTCATCCCAGTCACTTACTTGAGTAAGCTCCTGGGGATTCGCTGCGTCGCCGCCTTCCTGCAACTCGAATTATTTAGGGTATCAACCTGCATTCTCTACAACAAATAGAACTCGCTGAAGTGAACCTATGACAACCAACCAATCCGCTCAACCCTTGTCCGGCCCCGCTGCGCCGCCGCAAAAAGCACGCACCTCGTTTGGCATCTTAGGCGCGATCAGCCTGTCCCATTTGCTTAACGATATGATCCAGTCGCTTATTCTCGCTATCTACCCGCTGCTGCAGGCGGAGTTCTCCCTTACCTTCGTGCAGATCGGCATGATCACCCTGACCTTCCAGCTCACCTCATCGCTATTCCAGCCGGTGATTGGCTACATCACCGATAAACGCTCGATGCCGTGGTCGCTGCCGGTGGGCATGTGCTTCACCCTCTGCGGTTTGATTCTCCTCGCGCTGGCCGGTAGCTTCGGCATGGTGCTGCTGGCCGCCGCGCTGGTAGGTACCGGCTCCTCGGTTTTCCATCCGGAATCATCCCGCGTGGCGCGGATGGCCTCCGGCGGCCGTCACGGCCTGGCCCAGTCGCTGTTCCAGGTGGGCGGCAATTTCGGCAGCTCGCTTGGCCCATTGCTGGCGGCGGTGATCATCGCCCCGTACGGCAAAGGCAACGTCGCCTGGTTTGTGCTGGCCGCTCTGCTGGCTATTGTCGTGCTGTCGCAAATCAGCCGCTGGTATGCCGCGCAGCATCGAATGAATAAGGGCAAACCGAAACCGGCCATCGTTAATCCGCTGCCGCGCAAGAAGGTTATTCTGGCGGTAGGCATTCTGCTGATGCTGATTTTCTCGAAATATTTCTATATGGCGAGCATTAGCAGCTATTACACCTTTTATCTGATGCATAAATTCGGCTTAACGGTGCAAAACGCTCAGCTTCATCTGTTTGCCTTCCTGTTCGCAGTGGCTGCCGGGACGGTAATTGGCGGGCCTGTTGGCGATAAAATTGGGCGTAAATATGTGATTTGGGGCTCTATCCTCGGCGTAGCGCCTTTCACCCTTGTTTTACCCTACGCCAGCCTTGAATGGACGGGGATTTTAACGGTGATCATTGGTTTTATCCTCGCCTCGGCCTTTTCCGCTATTCTGGTCTATGCGCAGGAACTGCTGCCGGGACGCATCGGCATGGTTTCTGGCCTGTTTTTCGGCTTCGCCTTTGGCATGGGCGGCCTTGGCGCCGCGGTGTTAGGCCTGCTGGCGGACCATACCAGCATCGATCTGGTTTATAAAATCTGCGCCTTCCTGCCGCTGCTGGGATTCCTGACGATATTCCTTCCTGATAACCGGCAAAAAGCCTGATTATTCGGCGGCCAAAGTGCAACCCTGGCCGCCGTTAACCCTTGTGTCATCAGCCTGTTCCACGATTTCCCCCCGCCATTTTCCCTTCTGTGCCTTTTCATCGGCTAATTGCATTTTTTTGCACAACTCAAGAATTATTCATAAACAAAGTGAACGTTTTTGTCATAAACTATTACCCGGACAGGGTAGCAAAATGGACCGATACACCACTGGAAAGGAGACGGAATGCACCACGCAACACCGCTTATCACCACCATTGTCGGCGGCCTCGTGCTCGCCTTTATTCTCGGCATGATTGCCAATAAGCTACGTATTTCTCCTCTGGTGGGATATCTCTTAGCGGGCGTGCTGGCCGGACCTTTCACCCCTGGCTTTGTTGCTGACACCAAACTGGCTCCGGAACTGGCGGAACTTGGCGTCATTCTGCTGATGTTCGGCGTCGGGCTGCATTTCTCACTTAAAGACCTGATGGCGGTAAAATCGATCGCCATCCCCGGGGCTATCGCCCAGATAGCCGTGGCGACGCTGCTGGGTATGGCGCTCTCCGCCGCCCTCGGCTGGTCGCTGATGACCGGCATCGTCTTTGGCCTGTGCCTCTCCACTGCCAGTACCGTAGTGCTGCTGCGCGCGCTGGAGGAACGACAACTGATTGACAGCCAGCGCGGGCAAATCGCCATCGGCTGGCTGATTGTGGAAGACCTGGTGATGGTCCTGACGCTGGTCCTGCTGCCGGCGATTGCCGGTATGGCGGAGAAAGGCAACGTCGGCTTCGCGTCCCTGGCCCTCGACCTCGGGATCACCATTGGCAAAGTGGTGGCCTTTATCGCCATTATGATGCTGGTCGGCCGCCGGCTGGTGCCGTGGATCATGTCGCGCAGCGCCGCCACCGGCTCACGCGAGCTGTTCACTCTGTCGGTGCTGGCCCTGGCGCTGGGCATCGCCTTCGGCGCCGTGGAGCTGTTTGATGTCTCTTTTGCCCTCGGCGCCTTCTTTGCCGGCATGGTGCTTAACGAATCCGAGCTCAGCCACCGCGCCGCCCATGACACCCTGCCGCTGCGCGACGCCTTCGCGGTGCTGTTCTTCGTCTCCGTCGGCATGCTGTTTGACCCGATGGTGCTGGTCCAACAGCCGCTGGCGGTGCTGGCGACGCTGGCGATTATTATCTTTGGTAAATCCGCAGCCGCCTTTTTCCTTGTGCGGATGTTTGGTCACTCGCCGCGCACCGCGCTGACCATCGCCGCCAGCCTGGCGCAGATTGGCGAGTTTGCCTTTATTCTCGCCGGCCTGGGAATGGCGCTTAACCTGCTGCCGCAGGCCGGACAAAATCTGGTGCTGGCCGGGGCGATCATCTCAATTATGCTCAACCCGGTGCTGTTTACCCTGCTGGAAAAATATCTCGATAAAACCGAAACCCTCGACGAGCAGACGCTGGAAGAGGTCCTGGAAGACGAGAAGCAGGTGCCGGTCGATATCTGCAACCACGCGCTGTTGGTCGGCTTCGGCCGCGTCGGCAGCCTGCTGGGCGAGAAGCTGATGGCCCAGGGGATCCCGCTGGTGGTGGTTGAAACCTCGCGCACCCGCGTGGATGAGCTACGCGAGCGCGGGATCAGCGCGGTGCTCGGCAATGCCGCCAATGAAGAGATCATGGAGCTGGCGCATCTCGATTGCGCCCGCTGGCTGCTGCTGACAATCCCTAACGGCTACGAGGCCGGAGAGATTGTCGCTTCCGCACGGGAAAAATGTCCGAATATCGAGATTATCGCCCGCGCCCATTATGATGACGAAGTGGACTACATTATCGATCGCGGAGCCAATCAGGTGGTGATGGGCGAACGGGAAATTGCCCGCGCCATGCTGCGGCTTCTGGAAACGCCACCGGCCGGCGAAGTGGTCACCGGCTGATGTACTGCCCTCTCCCCGCCGGGAGAGGGACGCGCTTACCGATCCCAGTACGCCTCTTCCAGGCTGTCCTCACGCTCCGGCAGGCCGCGGGTTAAACGCGGCGAGTGCTGGTTCAGCACCTGATAGCTCACGCGGTTGGCATATTTACACACCTGCGCCAGCGAGGAGTAGGTCAGCCATTTGCATTTGTGCTTGCTGGAGTTGGGTACGTTATTGCGGTGGTAGTTATTGGCGGTGATGTCATGCAGCAGCGCCGCCAGCGCGCCGTCGCCTGCGCCGTTGGTGTTCATGATCTTCTCGGGGCCGCCCATATAGGGAGCGATATGGGAATATATGCGCAGCGGATTAACGCAATCCTGGTGACGCATCGCGCGGCTGAATTCAAACTGGTTAAACTCCGGGATCGCCCCCGGCAGCAGCGGATGCTGGGTTTTACGCTTCGCCTCTTCTTCGGTGAAGCCCGCCATATACAGGCCCGCCGGGCCGGCGGTGCACAGCACCAGGTCGACCCAGTCCAGCGCCTTATTCGCCGCTGACAGCGGATCGGCAAAGCCGGTCAGCGCTTCCCCTTCCTCTTCGTTCATTGCCAGAATAGAGACATGCTCCTGCAGGAACTCCTGCCACCACGCCGGGTTATCGGCAATCACGTATTTGGTTCCGAGGGTTAACACCACCGGCACATCGTGCTTTTTGGCATACTCAATAGCCTTCATCGTCGCGTCCGGCATCGGCTCGCCCGGCTTGCAGCGGACCAGGTAAGAGGTCAGCACCAGCGCCGAGGCGCCGGCGATCACCGCTTCCGGAATGCTTTCCGGACGCAGCTTGTTCATGTGGCCCGGGCTGATGGCGAAGGTGCGCTCGCCGCTGTCACCGATCAGGGTAAAGCAGCGGCCAATGGCGCCGTCGACGCCCTGCAGATAGTTCAGATCGGTGCGGCTGGAGGTATTGCACAGGTAACGATAGGCGTAGCCGCCGATTTCGATATTGCTGCACATCACGCCAAGCAGCACCGAGCGATCGTCCGCCAGCACCGAGTAGTTGTGCATGGTATTGCCGATGGTGCCGCCGGCAAACTGATGGGTAATGAGATTGTTGCGCACCAGCTCCTGGTACAGCGCCTCGGCGACGTCATCTTCAATCACCAGCGAATGGCCCGCGCTCAGGCCGTAGCGCACGATAAACGCCTCATCCACTTTCGCTTCGATATCCACCAGCGTCTGGTCGATACCGACCACCCAGGAGACGCTGGATTCATTCTCCGGCTGAATTTGCTGCAGCAGCGGATCGCGGGCGTTAACGGGAAAATAGTGTTTAGATTTGCGTTTACCGGGAAATTTCATAGTGGCGCTTAAATAACAGGGAACAAGCGGGAAATAGTAGCATATTCCCCGCCCTGCGCGCGATCAGCGATAAGGCGCCGTCAGATTGACCATCATCTCAATATGCGCTGCGTCCGCATTAAGCGCCGGAATATATTCATATTGCTTGCCGCCTGCTTCGAGGAATATTTCCCGGTTCTGGACGGCGATTTCTTCCAGCGTTTCGAGACAGTCGGCGGCAAACCCCGGGCACAGCACCTGAATATGCTTCGTCCCTTTCTCGCCGAGCATCTTTAGCGTTTCATCGGTGTACGGGGTCAGCCAGGGTTCCCGGCCAAAGCGCGACTGGAAAGTCATCATCACCCGCTCCGGCGGCAGCCCCAGCGCGGAAACCAGTTCCCGCGTCGTATCGCGACAGCGCTGAGGATAATCATCGCCCTGGTTGGCATAGCGCTGCGGGATCCCATGATAGGAGAGCAGCAGCAGATCCGGTTCCCCATGGACAGCGAAGGAAGCGCGCACGCTGGCCGCCAGCGCATGGATATAGTCCGGATGTTCGGCATAGTCGCGAATAAACGAGATACCCGGAATGGCGTGCTTTTTCGCCAGAATCCGCGCCAGTTCGTCCCAGACGGCGGCCACCGTCGAGCAGGAATATTGCGGATACAGCGGCAGCACCACGATGTGCTCCACCCCCTGCGCCAGTAAGTCATCCACCGCGCTGGCCAGTGACGGTGAACCATAGCTCATGCCCAGCGCCACCGGGGTATCCGGCAGCCTGGCAGCCAGCGCCTGCTGCTGGCGACGACTATACACCATCAGCGGCGATCCCTCTTCCATCCACACGGACTGATAGAGCTTCGCCACGCGCGGGGAGCGAATCGGCAGTATGACGCCGCGCAGCAGCGGCCACCATAGCAGACGAGACGTATCCACCACCCGTTTGTCGCTGAGGAATTGTCGCAGATAGCGCTTCACCGCCCCGGGGGTGGGCGCATCGGGAGTGCCTAAATTGGCCAGCAAGATACCTGTTTTCGTCTGATGCATTACCGCCTCTTAACCATTTGAATCGCAGCCAATTGTAGCTGAAATGGCGCTAAACGGAACCAATCATAGCAAAAGGTAGAAATGAGAGGAGTTCTCATCCTGCCGCAGCAGGATGAGAAAGGGCTTTATCAGCCGAGGATTTTTTCCAGTTCGGCGCGCACGTCAGCTACCGCTTTGGTGCCGTCGACTTTGGCGTATTTGGTGTTGCCCGCCTGCGCTTCTTTGGTGTAGTAGCCGATCAGCGGCGCTGTCATCTGATGGTATTCTACCAGACGCTTACGCACGGTCTCTTCCTGATCGTCTTTACGGGTGGTCAGCTCTTCGCCGGTCACGTCGTCTTTGCCTTCCACCTTCGGCGGATTGAATTTGATGTGGTATACGCGACCGGATGCCGCGTGGACGCGACGGCCAACGATGCGGTCGACGATCAGTTCGTCCGGCACGTCGAATTCCAGCACGTAATCAACGGTAATGCCCGCCTCTTTCATGGCGTCAGCCTGCGGAATGGTCCGCGGGAAGCCGTCCAGCAGGAAGCCGTTACGGCAATCTTCCTGGGCGATACGCTCTTTCACCAGCGCGATGACCAGCTCATCGGTCACCAGCTTGCCAGCGTCCATAATGTCTTTCGCTTGCTTACCGAGCTCAGAGCCGGATTTTACCGCCGCGCGCAGCATATCGCCGGTGGAGATTTGCGGAATACCGTATTTCTCCATGATGAACTGAGCCTGAGTTCCTTTACCCGCGCCCGGAGCGCCAAGCAGAATAATACGCATTACGAAAATCCCCTCAAAAGTCGATTCAATTTTTCAAAAACGCTAAACCATACCACCAGAACGGCGATGGCTCAAGGAAGGCGGTGCGGCTGAAACGGTTAATGGTGAGATATTTTATGCAATCCAATGTGAAATGCCCCGCCTGAGCACATCGCTCAGACGGGGCATTTATCCCGTTCCCGGCGTCGCGTCGCTCGGCCGGGCTACTCGTTCAGGTTCGCGTCAGGAAGCCAGCAGCTGGTTCATACGGCGGATAAACTGGTTCGGATCTTCCAGCGTGCCGCGCTCGGCCAGCAGCGCCTGATCCAGCAGCAGTTCCACCCATTCGCCGAACTGGGCGTCATCCTGGGTATCAGCTGCGCGTTTCACCAGCTGATGCGCCGGGTTCAGTTCGAAGATGTATTTCACTTCCGGCGCCGCCTGGCCCGCTGCCGCGAACAGCTTCGCCATCTGGGTGCTCATCTCATCGGCATCGGTAGTGACAATCGCCGGGGTGTCGGTCAGACGATGGGTCAGACGCACCTCTTTCACCCGGTCGCCAAGCAGGTTTTTCACCCGCTCAACGAACGGCTCCAGCGCTTTTTCAGCTTCTTTGGTGGACTCGTCCACTTCATCCGCCAGCTTGTCCAGCGACTCGTCGGCTTTAGCGACAGACTGGAACGCTTTGCCGTCGAACTCGGTCAGGTAGCTCATCATCCACTCGTCGATGCGATCGGAGAGCAGCAGAACTTCAATCCCTTTCTTACGCAGCAGTTCGAGGTGCGGGCTGCTCTTCGCCGCCGCATAGCTGTCGGCAGTGATGTAGTAGATCTTCTCCTGCCCTTCTTTCATCCGCGAGACATACTCTTCCAGCGACACGGTCTGCGCGGAGGAGTCGGTATGGGTGGTTGCGAAACGCAGCAGTTTGGCGATCGCTTCCTGGTTGCTCGGATCTTCCGCCGGGCCCTCTTTCAGCACCAGGCCGAACTGTTTCCAGAAGGTTTGGTATTTTTCAGCGTCGTCTTTCGCCAGCTTATCCAGCATCTGCAGCGCGCGTTTGGTCAGCGCGGTGCGCAGGTTGCGGGTCACGCTGCTGTCCTGCAGGATTTCACGGGAGACGTTCAGCGGCAGATCGTTGGAATCGATCAGGCCGCGCACGAAGCGCAGGTAGTTCGGCATAAACTGCTCGGCGTCGTCCATGATGAACACACGCTGCACATACAGCTTCAGGCCGTGTTTATGATCGCGGTTCCACATATCCCACGGCGCCTGCGACGGGATATACAGCAGGCTGGTGTACTCCTGCTTACCTTCCACGCGGTTGTGGCTCCAGGTCAGCGGGTCGCTGTAGTCGTGAGCGATATGCTTATAAAACTCTTTGTATTCGTCGTCGTTAACTTCGGATTTGCTGCGGGTCCACAGGGCCTGCGCCTTGTTGATTTTTTCCCACGAAACCACGGTTTCGCCGTCTTTCTCTTCCCGTTTTTCAATCTCAACCGGCAGCGCGATATGGTCGGAATATTTGCTGATGATAGAGCGCACGCGCCAGTCGTTGAGGAAATCATCTTCGCCTTCGCGCAGATGCAGGGTGATTTCGGTGCCGCGATCGGCTTTGGTGATATCAGCTACGGTATATTCGCCTTCGCCGGCGGATTCCCAGAACACGCCGTTTTCCGGCTTGTCGCCCGCCGCACGGGTACGCACGGTCACTTTGTCCGCCACGATGAAGGCCGAATAGAAGCCGACGCCGAACTGACCGATCAGCTGGCTATCCTTCGCCTGGTCGGAACCCATCGATTCGAGGAACGCTTTGGTGCCGGATTTGGCGATGGTGCCGAGATGGTCGATAACTTCTTCCCGGTTCATACCGATACCGTTATCGGCGATGGTCAGGGTGCGGTTGTCTTTATCAAACGAAACCCGCACGCGCAGCTCGCCGTCTCCCTCATACAAATCCGGCTGCGACAGCGCGCGGAAACGCAGCTTATCGGCCGCATCAGAGGCGTTGGAAATCAGCTCACGCAGAAAGATTTCTTTGTTGGAATAGAGGGAATGGATCATCAGGTGCAGAAGCTGCTTTACTTCTGACTGAAAACCACGAGTTTCTTGTCCTTTCATCTGATTCAACCTCAACAATGCCATTTTAAATGGGTAAAAAACCGTTGAGTGGGAGATGGGGACAGCGGGGAAATTTTTCAAGCGGAGGCGGCGAAGGCCGCCTCCATTTGTTCAGAAAGTAATCTTGTGGCGACCGGCCAGGGAGTGGGACAGCGTGGTGCCGTCGACCATCTCCAGCTCGCCGCCCACCGGCACGCCGTGGGCGATTCGGCTGGCGTCGACGCCATACTGCGCGCACAGCTCTGCGATGTAGTTGGCCGTCGCCTCGCCCTCAACGGTCGGGTTGGTGGCGAGGATCACCTCGGTGATCGACTCCGCCTCCAGCCGTTGCTCCAGGCGATCGAGCCCGATGTCATCAGGCCCGATGCCGTCGAGCGGCGACAGGTGCCCCATCAGCACGAAGTAGCGGCCGGAATACTGCCCGGTCTGCTCAATGGCATAGATGTCCGCTGGACTCTCCACCACGCAGATCTGACCGTTTTCCTGGCGACGCGGGTTGCTGCAAATATTGCACACCTCCTGCTCGGTGAAGGTGCGGCAATCGGCGCAGTGGCCGATTTCCGACATCGCGCGCGTCAGCGCCTGCGCCAGGCGCATACCGCCGCTGCGATCGCGCTGCAGCAGAGTAAACGCCATGCGCTGCGCCGACTTCGGGCCAACGCCCGGCAGACAGCGCAGCGCTTCCATAAGCTGAGTTAACAGCGGGCTGGTTTGCATCAGAACGGCATCTTGAAGCCTGGCGGCAGTTGCATACCGGCAGAAACGGAAGCCATCTTCTCTTTCTGGGTCTCTTCGATACGGCGCGCGGCGTCGTTGAACGCGGCAGCCACCAGATCTTCGAGCATCTCTTTGTCGTCTTCCAGCAGGCTTGGGTCGATCTCCACACGGCGGCAGTTGTGCGCGCCGTTAATGGTCACTTTCACCAGACCCGCGCCGGATTCGCCGGTTACTTCCAGCTGAGCGATCTCTTCCTGCATCTTCTGCATTTTCTCTTGCATCTGCTGGGCCTGCTTCATCAGGTTACCCAGGCCGCCTTTTCCACCAAACATAGGCTTCTCTCTCAGTCAGTCATCGTTAAAGGTACTGAATGCCAGTCAGACTGGCATTCAAATGGGGCGAATACTCTCTTCATCCAGATCGGCGTCGAAGAAACGACGCAGGGTCTGAATGTTATTATCCGCGATAATGGCTTCGCGCGCCTGCGCGAGCTTCTCTTCATAAATAGCCTGCCGCCACTCCAGCGGCGTACGCATCGCGGGATTATCGTCTTCCACGATGGTCAATTCAACCGGCGTACCGTACAACACCCCCAGCGCTTCAGCCAGCTTTTGCTGCGCGCTGGCGGAATTGAGGTGGCGCTGGCTGGGACGCAGATGCAGACAGACGCGGCTGCCCTCCTGCTCTTTCCACGCGTTGAGCGCCACCTGCTCGACCAGCTTCGGTACCGCCAGCTGGCTCACTTCCGCCGCCCAGCTGTCGCGCTCGACCGCTTCTTCGGCGAGCTTGGCCGCCAGCTCCGGCGTCTTCTCATGCTCCAGCGCCTTTTTCAGCGCTTTGGGCGTGGCGACTTCGACTTTGCTCTCTTCCACCACCGTCGTCGCCTTCCAGCGATAGGCCTCTTTCTTCGCCGGGGCCTGCTCCAGCGCGGCCGCGGCCGGACGAGCCTGGACGCGCTCGGTAATCGAACTCAGTCGCTCCAGCGCAGCGTTATTCACCGGCCGCGCGCGGGAAGCGGCTGCCGGTTCACTCTTTTTTGGGGTGGTTGCTCCCTGGCTGCGCTGCAGGTGGCTGCGGGCCGCCAGCACCTGGCTGGTGGTCGGCGGCAAACTCTGCGGCGACTGTGGCGGCGGCGCGGCGGGGGCAACCGGCTGACGCGGCGCGGGCGCGGCGGCCTGTGCCGGCTGCGCCTCCGGCTCCGGCAGCGGCTTACGCGGATGAAACGCCAGGGCACGCAGCAGCGTCATTTCGACGCCCATCCGCCGGTCCGGGGCGTAAGGCAGCTCTTTGCGGCCAATCAGCAGCGTTTGGTAGTAGAGCTGAACGTCGCCGGGCGGTACGGTTCGCGCCAGTTCGCGCATCCGCACTTCGACCGCGGCCATGTCGGCGCCCAGCGCCGAAGGCGACAGCTGAACCATGGCGATGCGGTGCAGCAGGCTCTGCATCTCGACCAGCAGCGCCTCCCACTCGACGCCGCGTGCGGCGGCGTCATTGACGCTCGCCATGACCCGCTCGCCGTCGGCAGCAACCAGCGCTTCAATCAGCGACAGCGCCTGATCGTCATCAAGGGTGCCGAGCATAGTGCTCACCGATGCGGCCGTCAGCTGCCCTTCCCCACTGGCAATCGCCTGATCGGTCAGGCTTAAGGCATCGCGCAGGCTGCCATCGGCCGCCCGCGACAACAGCTGCAGCGCGCGGGGCTCAAAGGCAATCTGCTCTTCGCCAAGAATATGCTCCAGCTGATGGCGGATCTGTTCAACGTCCAGCGCCTTCAGGTGGAACTGCAGGCAGCGGGATAAGATCGTTACCGGCAGCTTCTGCGGATCCGTCGTCGCCAGCAGGAATTTGACGTGCGCCGGCGGCTCCTCCAGCGTTTTTAACAACGCGTTGAAGCTGTGACGCGACAGCATATGGACTTCGTCGATGAGATAGACCTTAAAGCGGCCGCGGGCCGGCGCGTACTGGACGTTGTCCAGCAGATCGCGGGTATCTTCGACTTTGGTTCGCGAGGCGGCGTCAATCTCAATCAGATCGACAAAGCGCCCCTGTTCAATTTCCCGGCAGTTATCGCACACGCCGCAGGGGGTGGCGGTGATGCCGGTTTCACAGTTTAACCCTTTCGCCAGCAGACGGGCGATGGAGGTCTTCCCGACCCCGCGGGTACCGGAAAAAAGATAAGCGTGATGAATGCGCCCTAACGACAAGCCGTTCGCCAGTGCGGTCAGCACATGTTCCTGGCCGACGACGTCAGCAAAGGTTTGTGGGCGCCATTTACGGGCTAAGACCTGATAACTCATGGGCTGGCTCTGAAACGCTGGAAGGTGAAATCACGAAGGGGTCATGCTATCACAGCCCCGCCCGATCGGCGAGGCTATGTGGAGGGATTTGCTTAGTGGCCCGGGAACGGCACCAGACTGTAGCAGTGGATCCCCAGCTTCTCCAGGCGCTGTTCGCCGCCCAGATCGAAGAGATTGATAATGAAAGCGGCATCGTGCACTTCGCCGCCGAGGCGGCGGATCAGTTTGACCGTGGCGTCGATAGTGCCGCCGGTCGCCAGCAGATCGTCAACCACCAGCACTTTATCGCCCGGTTTAATGGCGTCAACGTGGATCTCCAGCTGATCGGTGCCATACTCCAGCTCATAGGTCTCGGCGATGGTTTCACGCGGCAACTTACGCGGCTTGCGTACCGGAACAAAGCCCACGCCCAGCGCCAGCGCGACCGGGGCGCCGAACAGGAAGCCACGCGCCTCAGTCCCTACCACTTTGGTAATACCCGCGTCTTTGTAGCGCTCGGTCAGCAGTTCAATGCTAAGCGCGTAGGCCTTCGGGTCTTCCAGTAAGCTGGTGACATCGCGGAAAAGAATGCCAGGTTTTGGATAATCCTCGATACTCTGGATGCTGTTCTTCAGATATTCAAGCTGCTGTGCAGTTGCGGTCATAAGTGTATGCCTGATTGAAACGGTATTACCCACGGGCGTGCAAAAGGGGCCAAAGAAACATTTGTTTAACCTTTGACCAGGCTTGCCCGCGCTCGAAAACGCCAGAATTTACTGGCTGTCGGCAACAATTGCAACAGGCATTATTGCGCATCAGTGCTTTTGTTGCTTTGCGTCAACCACCGGAATGCGCCACATAAAGATCAGCAGACAGGCCAGAATGACCAACAGCATGATGCGCACCCACGTAAGCTTAACCAGCCATAGCGAAATAGCAAAAGTCACCACGATCATCGCAATGGCGCGCGGTTTAGCGCCGCGAGGCATGGCGCGGTACTGTTGCCAGTGGCGAAGATAGCCGCCAAACCAGGAGCGATACAGCAGCCACTGGTGAAAGCGCGGCGATGAGCGGGCAAAGCACCAGGCGGCGAGCAGAATAAACGGCGTCGTCGGCAGCAACGGTAAGAAGACGCCCAGCGTACCCAGCGCTACCGCCAGCCAGCCGATAATGGTTAAAATAACAGGTGGCATAATGCGAATCGTTATCAAACAGATGAGGCTACTGTAGCACAGTTGGCTGACGGAAAATGGAGGGGGTTGGTGAAAACTGCTCAACTTTTACAAACGCTGAACGACCAGCTGAGTGAGCTGGCCGCGCTGGTGGCGCCGCTGGCGGAGCACGCGACCCTCAGCCCGCGCTTTGACCGCCAGCTCTTCCACACCCGCAGCACGCTGATGCAGGCCTATCTGGCGGAAGCCCAACACAACTTTAACCAGCTCCGCCAGGCCGTCGAGCGCCAGCAGCTGCCGCAAGTGGTCTGGATTGCCGAGCGTCTGGCGGCACAAATCGCCGCGCTGCGCCGTGAAACCGCCACCTGGTCCTTGCGCAGTTGGGACCACGCGTCGCCAACGTTGAGCCGCTGGCAGCGCCGTCGCCTGCAGCATCAGGAGTATGAGCGCCGCCTGCTGGCGATGCGCGACCAACGCCAGCGTCAGCTGGCGCAGGCGACCAGCCTTGACGAGCAGCAGCGGCTGGGGAAAGAAGTTGAAGCCTACAGCGGCCGGTTGGCGCGCTGCCGACAGGCGCTGGACAAGATTGAAAACGTACTGGCGCGGCTGACGCGCTAACAGGAGAGCCCGATGTCGCTGGAAAATGCATCCGATGAGGTCAAACTGGCCGTCGATTTAATCATGTTGCTGGAATCGCATCAGATCCCGGCGCAAACCGTGCTGAGCGCGCTGGAAATTGTCCGGCGGGATTATGCAAACAAGTTAAAAAACGCGGAAAGCGGGTCGCAAAACCCAGAGAAGTAGGATGTTGTCTCCGGCAGTGTGCTGGCAGTCTGGTCCTCTGCGCATGACGCCCCTGGAGACAATATTGATGGAAAAAGTCAGTCAAACCCCACACGACGCGGTGTTTCGCCAGATGCTCATGCATCAGGCGGTCGCGAAGGATTTTTTGCAGTTGTACCTCCCCGCGCCGTTTCTGGCGATCTGCGAACTGGATTCGCTGCAGCTGGTCTCCGGTAGCTTTGTTGAAGAGGACCTGCGCGCCAGCTATTCCGATATCCTTTACTCACTGCGCACGCGTCATGGACCGGGCTATGTGTACGCGCTGATTGAGCACCAGAGTACCCCGGACAAGCTGATGACGTTTCGCCTGCTGCGCTATGCGCTGGCCGCCATGCAGCGTCATCTGGACGCCGGCCACGACACTCTGCCGCTGGTGGTGCCGATTCTGTTTTATCACGGCAAAGTGAGCCCCTGGCCCTGGGCCCGCAACTGGCAACAGCTATTCGCCGATCCGGCGCTGGCGAAGGCGCTCTATAGCAATGATTTTCCGCTGGTGGACCTCACCGTAATGCCAGATAATCAGATCGCCCGTCATCGGCGGATGGCCATGCTGGAGCTGCTGCAAAAGCATATCCGCCATCGCGATCTGGCCGAGCTGCAGGTGCCGCTGATTACGCTGATGACGCAAGGCTATCTGACAGAAGCGCAGCTGAATACGCTGCTGCGCTATATGTTGCAGGCGGGAACTACGGAACATCCGGGGGCGCTGATCCGCACGCTGGCGGCGCAGTCGCCCAGGCATAAGGAGCTGATGATGACCATTGCCGAATGGCTGGAAGAGAAAGGCCGTAAACAGGGACAGCAAGAGGGTGAGCAGGAAGCTACCCGCAGCATCGCCGCCAGAATGCTGGCGCGCGGCCTCGAACGTCAAACCGTGCAGGAGCTCACCGGGCTGAGCGATGAAGAACTCGCCGCGCTGGCGCCCTGATACAGCAGGGGCGGCTTTGCGCCGCCCCTCTTCGCTCAGGACGCGGTGGTGGGCGCCAGATCGTCGCCTTTCCCGTCCCGTTTCACTTCGGTGACTTCATCGCCTTTTTCATTGCGCAGATGAACTTCCAGCTGGTTAAAGGCAATGTTGATGTCATTCTCCCGGCACAGGCGGTCGATGGCGCGGTTGAGCTCATCTACCGTGTAGCTGCGATCGCGCAGTTCTCGAACATACAGACGCAGTTCATGATCCAGGGTACTGGCCCCGAAGGTGGTGAAGAAAACCGCTGGCGCCGGCTCCTGCATCACTTTCGGATGATCGTGCGCGGCCTTCAGCAGCACCTCTTTCACCTTATCCAGGTCTGAGCCATAGGCGACGCCGAGGCGGATCACCACCCGGGTCACGGTGTCGGAGAGCGACCAGTTGATCAAGCGCTCGGTAACGAACGCCTTGTTCGGGATAATCACCTCTTTGCGATCGAAATCGGTGATGGTGGTGGCGCGAATACGGATTTTGCTTACCGTCCCCGAGAAGGTTCCGATAGTGACCGTATCCCCAATGCGCACCGGACGTTCGAACAGAATGATTAGGCCGGAGACAAAGTTACCGAAGATCTCCTGCAGACCAAAACCTAAACCAACCGACAGCGCGGCCGCCAGCCATTGCAGTTTATCCCAGGAGACACCCAGCGCCCCGAATACCGTCATCGCCCCGATAGCGATAATCGCATAGTTGAGAATGGTGGTGATGGCGTAGGAGGTCCCCTGACGCATGTTGAGCCGCGACAGCACCAGCACCTCCAGCAAACCCGGCAGGTTGCGGATCAGCGCCCAGGCGACCATTGACGCCACAATGGCGAACAATAAACTGCCCATCGTCACGCTGCGCACCACGCTGGCCCCCGCCTCGGTGCCGTTGTAGTGCCAGAGGGTAATGCTGTCGAGGTAGGCGAAAACGGTGATCAAATCAGACCAAATCGCCCAGAACATCACCGCGAACAGCGCGACCATCACCAACATGGTGATGCGCAGCGTCTGCTGGTTGACCTGCTCGAGAGCGATAGTTGGCTCTTCCTGCGGCTCGGCGCCTTCCGCCCCTTCCTTCACCAGATGTTGACGGCGCGCCAGCGCGCGGCGCCAGGCGATACGCCGCGCCGCCACGCTCAGGCCGCGCAGCACGGTCTGGTACAGCAGGTTCCAGATCATCACCAGATACACGGTCTCGATCCAGCGTCCCGCCAGACGCAGCGTCGTGTAGAAGTAGCCGGTTGCCGTCAGCACCATCAGGGCCACCGGAACGATAGACAACACCGTGATCGTCAGCAGGCGCAGGCTGTGCGACTCTTTATCGCGCCAGCTTTCCCGGCACATCGGCCAAACCAGCACCGCGATCAGCAGTAAGTTGAAGAAAATCACCAACTGCCCCAGCGCGTCGTCCATCAGGTTCAGCGGCGACAGTTCGGAAATCACCGACCAGAAATTCAGCGGCAGCAGCGCCAGGCTGACGCGAACAATCTGCCGCCGCCAGTGGCTGGTCAACTGCGCCGGCATATTAAAGTGGTTGACCGCGACGCCGTTCTTTTCCAGCACTTTCCAGCACAGGCCAAACACCAGCCAGAACATAGCCAGCTTTTTACTGTACGCCCACAGCAGTCCGCTAATATTTAACTGCATGGTGAGTAAGATCAGACCGATAGCCAGAATCAACAGCACCACCGGTAAGGCGCGGATCAGATCGATCAGGATCGCCTTCGGCGTATGCAGTTGGGTATCGTTGCGCAGCTGTCCCACCTGGGAAGCAAGCTTTGCCTGATAATCCTTGAGCCACTGCAGACGCCAGCGGATGAGGCCGGCAATCAACAGCAGCGGTAAACCGGCCAGGAAAGCGACAAACACCGCAGGCCACGCTTTTTCCCAGTTCACGGTGATTTTCATCGCCTTAAACTGACCTTTCAGCGCCTCCGGGAAGGCCTTAATCCACTCCCAGTCCATCGGTTTATTGCTGTTCACCCAGAAAATTTGCTGGGTCAGAATTTCCTTCAGACTGCTCGAGACGCTCATCAGCTGCTGCTGGTTGATCTGCAGGTTGATGGCCATCATCAGCTGGTTGCCCAACTGTTTGTTGAACTGATCAAGCAGTTCGCGACGCATGTCGATCACTTCCAGTAGCGCGGCGTGGACTTCATCGTTCACTTCGCTGCTGTGCCCCTCCTCCAGTTTGGCGACAAAGGCATCGCTCTGGAACAGCGCGTCGCGCTGCTGGTTCACCTCAAACTGTTCAAGCCGCAGGTCGGCGATGCGGTTGGTCATATCCTGCAGCTCATCCGCCGACGGTAATGTCTGTTGCTGTTGGTAAAGAATACGCGACAGCAGCAGGCTCCCCCGCAGAACTGAAATTTGCTCTTTAATATCCCGTTCAGACTGCAGCGCGCGGTCGAGCCAGTTCTTGACCTGGATATTGCGCTGCACCAGCTGGTTACCGTTCTCTGTTGCCTGGATCAGCTTCTCGCTGAGCTGATGGTTAATATCCAGCTCCTGCTTGACCAGCGGGTTGGCCTGAATACGCGCCGTTTCGTCGGGGGTAACTGCCTCCTGGGCGGTTTTCTCGGTCAGGGTCAGCCGTTTGCTGTTCACGGCCTCCTGCAGCAGCTGTAGCTGATGCTCCAGCCGGTTGCTCCAGGCGGTGACGTAGTCACGCTGCTTCTGTAGGGTATCCTGCAGGATAGTGTTGCCTTCGAGGCTCTTGCGCTGTTGCTCGATCTGCGCGTTGAGCAATGCCTGTTGAGCCTGCAACAGCACCTGCTGGGTCGGGCGTAGGGTCTCGTCGCCCACCGAGGTGCCATTCAGACGATTGCGGATCTGCTGCAGCTGCTGGGAGGCGTTGAACATCGCATTTTGCACGCGTTCCGGCTGCGTTTGCAGGGAAACCAGTTGGCTGTTATAGGTCGCCAGATCATTTTGCGCATTCTGCAGATCGTCCAGCGTCTGGGTGACGCGCGACTCCAGCTGACGCAGGGAGAGCGTACTTAGCGTTTTGCGCGTCGCGTCGTCGTTCGGGACATCGCTCAGGTTATTGAGGCTCTCCACCGCCTGGCGCAGCTTCGCCGGCGCCTGCTCGACCTGCTGTCGCAGCTGTGCCGTCTCGCTTTTGATACGCTCGATTTTATCCAGCGTTTCCAGCGTCTGAGTCAGATCCTGCTGGACCAGTTTGTCCTGCGGAGTCAGTTCTTTTTGCTTGTTTAACGTATTGAGCTGGCTCTGCACCTCTGCCCGATCGGGGAGATCCGCGGCGCGGCCCTGGACTGGGCTGAAAAGGCCAATAAAACAGAGCAGCGTGATAATAAAGATGAACGTGGCGCGTTGCCTGGAGATCGTGTGCAGCATAGTTAATATGAATGAATGCAAATGCCGGAGAATACCGGGGGTCGTCGCAAGCGCGCAGAATAGCACTTCTCAGCGCTGGCGAATAGCGGCGGACGGCGCTAAAAATTCACGCCCATCCGCGCGCTACCTTTAAGCTGACAAGCTCTCCGGGCCGCGTAGCGTCGGGCAGAATTGATACATCTCCAGCAGAATAGCGACGTAGTCCCGCGCTTCCGCATGCAGGTCGAACGAATCGGGGGCAAACAGCCAGTTTTCCATCAGCCCGGAAAGGTAGCTGCGCATTAACACGGCCGCCCGCCGGGTGAGTAAATTGGCGGGCAGCAGCTTCGCCGCGATGCATTCTTTCAAGGTCTGCTCGATACGCTCATAACTCGCCAGGGAGAGCTGCCGCTGGGCCTGCTGCACCACGGTCATTTCACCGACGAACTCACACTTATGATAGATAATCTCCATCATTAATCGTCGACGTTCTTCTGTCACTGTCGCTTCAAGAACATAGACTAGGGAAAGTGCGAATAAGCAGGTCATTTCTTCCCAAGCTGACTCGTTGATTAAAATTTCGCGGATCTGGGCCGATTTTTTTCCCGCAAACACATCGAATCAGCCTATTTAGGCTATTTTTTCCACCATTTCTGGCGTTATTTCCGGTTTTTACTGAGATCTCTCCCACTGACGTATCATTTGGTCCACCCGAAACAGGTTGGCCAGGGTGAATAACATCGCCAGTTGGTTATCGTTTTTCAGCAGCCCCTTGTATCTGGCTTTCACGAAGCCGAACTGCCGCTTGATGATGCGAAACGGGTGCTCCACCCTGGCACGGATGCTGGCTTTCATGTATTCGATGTTGATGGCCGTTTTGTTCTTGCGCGGATGCTGCTTCAAGGTTTTTACCTTGCCGGGACGCTCGGCGATCAGCCAGTCCACATCCACCTCGGCCAGCTCCTCGCGCTGTGGCGCTCCTTGGTAGCCGGCATCGGCTGAGACAAATTGCTCCTCTCCATGCAGCAGATTACCCAGCTGATTGAGGTCATGCTCGTTGGCCGCGGTGGTGACCAGGCTGTGGGTCAGGCCACTCTTGGCATCGACACCAATGTGGGCCTTCATGCCAAAGTGCCACTGATTGCCTTTCTTGGTCTGATGCATCTCCGGATCGCGTTGCTGCTCTTTGTTCTTGGTAGAGCTGGGTGCCTCAATGATGGTGGCATCCACCAAAGTGCCTTGGGTCATCATGACGCCTGCTTCGGCCAGCCAGCGATTGATGGTCTTGAACAATTGACGGGCCAGTTGATGCTGCTCGAGCAGGTGGCGGAAATTCATGATGGTGGTGCGATCCGGCAGGGCGCTATCCAGGGATAATCGGGCAAACAGGCGCATGGAGGCGATTTCGTACAGGGCATCTTCCATGGCACCGTCGCTCAGGTTGTACCAATGCTGCATGCAGTGAATACGCAGCATGGTCTCCAGCGGATAGGGCCGTCGGCCATTGCCCGCCTTGGGATAAAACGGCTCGATGACAGCGGTCATATTCTGCCATGGCAGAATCTGCTCCATGCGGGAGAGGAAAATCTCTTTTCGGGTCTGACGGCGCTTAGTGCTGAATTCACTATCGGCGAAGGTGAGTTGATGGCTCATGATGTCCCTCTGGGATGCGCTCCGGATGAATATGATGATCTCATATCAGGAACTTGTTCGCACCTTCCCTAGAATCTCCCTGATAACTGAGAGTGGATCGTTGGGGAATTTTGCCCGATACTCAATTTCGAGATCGCTAATACTGGCGTCTGACAGCTCCCAAATTTCGTTGAATAAATCTGATTTATTCTTGAAATGCCAGTAGATAGCCCCCCTCGTTACACCCGCAGCTTTTGCAATTGTTGCCAACGAGGTAGATGATACGCCTTGCTGCGAAAACAGACGCAGAGCAACATCCAGAATCAGTTGCCGGGTTTCACGTGCCTGTTGTTTGGTTTTTCGTGCCATAGGTTAATGACTTTACAGAGGTTACGTTTACATACATTTGTGAATGTATGTACCATAGCATGACCATAATAGAAAGACTGTAGTGGGTTTGTGGTTGTTTGAGCCACTGAACATTTTGAAATTGGACACTCGAGGTTTACATATGAACAAAAACAGAGGGTTAACGCCTCTGGCGGTCGTTCTGATGCTCTCAGGCAGCTTAGCGCTAACAGGATGTGACGATAAACCGGCTCAACAGGGAGCCCAGCACATGCCGGAAGTCGGTATTGTGACGCTCAAATCCGCACCTCTACAAATAACCACCGAACTGCCAGGCCGCACCAGCGCCTATCGCATTGCGGAAGTCCGTCCTCAGGTCAGTGGCATTATTTTAAAACGTAACTTCGTGGAAGGTAGCGATATCCAGGCCGGCGTCTCCCTGTATCAGATCGATCCAGCCACCTATCAGGCCAGCTATGACAGCGCCAAAGGCGACCTGGCAAAAGCCCAGGCGGCGGCAAACATGGATCAACTGACGGTCAAGCGTTATCAGAAACTGTTGGGCACCAAATATATTAGTCAACAAGACTACGATACCGCCGTTGCGACGGCGCAGCAGAGCAATGCGGCCGTGGTCGCGGCGAAAGCGGCCGTTGAAACCGCGCGCATCAATCTGGCCTACACCAAAGTCACCTCGCCGATCAGCGGCCGGATTGGTAAATCCACCGTGACCGAAGGGGCGCTGGTACAGAATGGTCAAACGACCGCCCTGGCAACCGTTCAGCAGCTGGATCCGATCTATGTTGACGTCACCCAGTCGAGCAATGATTTCCTGCGCCTGAAGCAGGAGCTAGCCGACGGCCGCCTGAAACAGGAAAACGGCAAAGCGAAAGTGGAGCTAGTGACTAATGACGGTCTTAAGTATCCGCAGTCCGGCACGCTGGAATTCTCGGATGTCACCGTCGATCAGACCACCGGCTCAATCACGCTACGCGCTATTTTCCCGAACCCGGATCACACCCTGCTACCGGGGATGTTCGTCCGTGCCCGTCTGGAAGAAGGGATTAACCCTGACGCCCTGCTGGTACCGCAACAGGGTGTTACCCGTACGCCGCGCGGCGACGCCAGCGTCATGGTAGTGGGGGAAGGCGATAAAGTCGAAGTCCGCCAGGTCACTGCTTCTCAGGCGATCGGCGATAAATGGCTGGTCACTGACGGTCTGAAATCCGGCGATCGCGTTATCGTCACCGGCCTGCAAAAAATCAAACCAGGTGTGCAGGTAAAAGCGCAGGAAGTAGCTTCTGATGATAAACAGCAAGCCGCAGGCAACGCGCCATCAGAACAAACCAAGTCTTAACTTAAACAGGAGCCGTTAAGACATGCCTAATTTCTTTATCGATCGCCCCATATTTGCATGGGTGATCGCCATTATCATCATGCTGGCTGGGGGATTATCGATCCTCAAATTGCCGGTGGCGCAATATCCGACGATTGCGCCGCCAGCAATTTCCATTACCGCCATGTACCCCGGTGCTGACGCCGAAACGGTGCAGAACACCGTAACTCAGGTTATCGAACAGAATATGAACGGTATCGATCACCTGATGTACATGTCCTCAAATGGCGACTCCACCGGTACGGCAACCATTACGCTGACCTTCGAATCCGGTACCGATCCGGATATCGCCCAGGTTCAGGTTCAGAACAAGCTGGCGCTGGCGACGCCTCTGCTGCCGCAAGAAGTACAGCAGCAAGGGATTAGCGTTGAGAAAGCGTCCAGCAGCTTCCTGATGGTTGTCGGCGTCATTAACACCAACGGCACCATGAACCAGGACGATATTTCGGACTACGTGGCGGCCAACATGAAGGATCCGATTAGCCGTACCAGCGGCGTCGGCGACGTTCAGCTATTCGGTTCCCAGTATGCGATGCGTATCTGGATGGATCCAAACAAACTGAACAACTTCCAGCTTACGCCGGTGGATGTGATCAGCGCCCTGAAAGCGCAGAACGCCCAGGTGGCCGCGGGCCAGTTAGGCGGTACGCCGCCGGTGAAAGGCCAGCAGCTTAACGCCTCGATCATCGCGCAGACGCGTCTGACCAATACGGAAGAGTTTGGCAACATCCTGCTGAAGGTGAACCAGGACGGTTCCCAGGTTCGTCTGCGTGATGTCGCCAAAATTGAGCTGGGCGGCGAAAGCTATGACGTAGTGGCGAAGTTTAACGGCCAGCCGGCATCCGGTCTGGGTATTAAACTGGCTACCGGCGCGAACGCGCTGGATACCGCCAACGCTATTCGCGCTGAACTGGCGAAGATGGAGCCGTTTTTCCCGTCGGGGATGAAGATCGTTTACCCGTATGACACCACCCCGTTCGTGAAAATTTCTATTCACGAAGTGGTTAAAACGCTGGTGGAAGCGATCATCCTGGTGTTCCTGGTCATGTATCTGTTCCTGCAGAACTTCCGCGCCACCCTGATCCCCACCATCGCGGTACCGGTGGTCCTGTTAGGCACCTTCGCGGTGCTGGCGGCGTTTGGCTTCTCGATAAACACCCTGACGATGTTCGGGATGGTGCTCGCCATCGGCCTGTTGGTGGATGACGCCATCGTGGTGGTAGAGAACGTCGAGCGCGTGATGGCGGAAGAGGGTCTGCCGCCGAAAGAAGCGACGCGTAAATCGATGGGACAGATTCAGGGCGCGCTGGTTGGTATCGCTATGGTGCTGTCGGCGGTATTTATCCCGATGGCGTTCTTCGGCGGCTCAACCGGGGCCATCTATCGCCAGTTCTCCATCACTATCGTTTCCGCGATGGCGCTGTCGGTACTGGTGGCGTTAATCCTGACGCCGGCGCTGTGCGCCACGATGCTGAAACCCATTCAGAAAGGCAGCCATGGCGCGACCACCGGCTTCTTCGGCTGGTTTAACCGCATGTTTGATAAGAGCACGCACCATTACACCGACAGCGTAGGCAACATTCTGCGCAGCACCGGTCGTTATCTGGTGCTGTATCTGATCATCGTGGTGGGTATGGCATGGCTGTTCGTCCGTCTGCCGAGCTCGTTCCTGCCGGACGAGGACCAGGGTGTATTCCTGAGTATGGCGCAGCTGCCTGCCGGCGCCACCCAGGAGCGTACGCAGAAAGTGCTGGATGAGATGACGAATTACTATCTCACCAAAGAGAAGGACAACGTGGAATCCGTGTTTGCGGTTAACGGCTTCGGTTTCGCCGGCCGCGGCCAGAACACCGGTATCGCGTTCGTTTCGCTGAAAGACTGGAGCCAGCGTCCGGGTGAGGAAAACAAAGTTGAAGCGATCACCGCGAGAGCAATGGGCTACTTCTCGCAGATTAAAGATGCGATGGTCTTCGCCTTTAACCTGCCGGCTATCGTTGAACTGGGTACCGCGACCGGCTTTGACTTCGAGCTGATTGACCAGGGCGGTCTGGGCCACGAAAAACTGACCCAGGCGCGTAACCAACTGTTTGGCATGGTGGCGCAGCATCCTGACGTGCTGACCGGCGTGCTCCCTAACGGTCTGGAAGATACACCGCAGTTTAAAATCGATATCGATCAGGAGAAAGCTCAGGCGCTGGGCGTCTCCATCAGCGACATTAACACCACGCTGGGCGCAGCCTGGGGCGGAAGCTATGTCAACGACTTTATCGACCGCGGCCGCGTGAAGAAAGTGTACATCATGTCCGAAGCGAAATACCGTATGCTGCCGGAAGATATCGGCAAGTGGTATGTTCGCGGCAGCGATGGTCAGATGGTGCCGTTCTCTGCTTTCTCGACCTCGCGTTGGGAATACGGTTCGCCGCGTCTGGAACGCTACAACGGTCTGCCGTCACTGGAAATCCTCGGTCAGGCCGCGCCAGGCAAGAGTACCGGTGAGGCGATGGCGCTGATGGAAGAGCTGGCGGGTAAACTGCCTTCCGGTATCGGCTACGACTGGACCGGGATGTCTTATCAGGAGCGACTGTCCGGCAACCAGGCCCCTGCCCTGTATGCCATCTCGCTGATTGTCGTCTTCCTGTGTCTGGCGGCGCTGTATGAGAGCTGGTCGATTCCGTTCTCGGTTATGCTGGTCGTCCCCTTGGGTGTGGTTGGTGCGCTGTTAGCCGCCACCTTCCGCGGGCTAACCAACGACGTTTACTTCCAGGTGGGTCTGCTGACCACCATCGGCCTGTCGGCGAAGAACGCAATATTGATCGTTGAATTCGCCAAAGACCTGATGGAGAAAGAGGGCAAAGGGCTGATTGAGGCGACGCTTGAAGCAGTACGTATGCGTCTACGTCCAATCCTGATGACATCTCTGGCGTTCATCCTCGGGGTAATGCCGCTAGTTATCAGCTCCGGCGCCGGCTCCGGTGCGCAGAACGCCGTCGGTACAGGCGTAATGGGCGGGATGGTGACCGCGACGATCCTGGCGATCTTCTTCGTGCCGGTGTTCTTTGTGGTGGTTCGTCGCCGCTTTAGCAAAAAATCGGAAGATATAGAGCACAGCCATCAGGTTGAGCATCATTAATCTTCACTCCTGAACAAAGGGCCGCTACCGCGGCCCTTTTTTATCACTGGCTGGCAAGGCACATATTGCCATTGTTTATTTTTCGTTCTGCATTTAATATATATTGATATGGCGCAGGCTATTTTTAGCAGCTTGTTCAACAACTCGGGATCGGCAAACACTCATTTACCAGGAATAATCTTACTATCATTATCCACGGGTCGGCGGTTTCTGAACGCGACAGCTGCCTGCCTTAAACCAATGATTCATAAGATTTCTCTATTTCTCCGGCTGTGGGCCAGCGCCTGCGAAATTAATTCGTCTATTCTTAAGATAATTTCTCGCTGATAATTGTAATTTTTCGTAATAGCACGATGAAATCTGTTGGAGAGTGGATTATAGTTAAATCAGCAGGATTACTCAGTTAGTGTCAGGTCAGTTAGTCGTGTTCATCCCACAACGGTGTTTGCTAGTCGTCGTTTAAACCACTCAAAAGGGGATGCGTTATGGACGAATACTCGCCAAAAAGACATGATATTGCACAGCTACGCTTTCTCTGCGAAACGCTGTATCATGACTGCCTTGCAAACCTGGAAGAGAGCAACCATGGCTGGGTCAACGACCCGACGTCGGCTGTCAATCTCCAGTTAAATGAATTGATCGAGCACATTGCCACATTCGCTCTTAATTATAAAATTAAGTATGCAGAGGATAATAAGCTGATCGCTCAGGTTGACGAATATCTGGACGACACTTTTACGTTGTTCAGTAACTACGGCATTAACTCTACGGATTTGCAAAAGTGGAAAAAATCCGGTAACCGACTATTTCGTTGCTTTGTCAACGCCAGCCGGGAAAACCCGGCCAGTCTATCGTGTTAGAATTATTACAATCAAAAGGTGGAATTATGTCTGATAAGCCATTAACTAAAACAGACTATTTGATGCGCTTACGTCGTTGCCAGACAATTGACACGCTGGAGCGCGTCATTGAAAAAAATAAATATGAACTGTCTGATAATGAGCTGGCGGTATTTTACTCAGCTGCCGACCATCGTCTGGCGGAACTGACCATGAATAAGCTATACGATAAAATCCCGACTTCTGTCTGGAAATTTATCCGCTAATTTACGCGTACTACGTGGTCTGCTGGCCGGACGGTACGGG
Organism: Klebsiella sp. P1927; assembly: GCF_018204675.1. Taxonomy (NCBI): domain Bacteria; kingdom Pseudomonadati; phylum Pseudomonadota; class Gammaproteobacteria; order Enterobacterales; family Enterobacteriaceae; genus Klebsiella; species Klebsiella sp. P1927. The sequence continues at coordinate 3,882,894 of NZ_CP073377.1, forward strand.
TCAGCCGCCATAGGGTATCTTTGTGATAGACATCACATCATTCAGCCAACAGCAACCCTGTAACCGGTTTCTTTTTTATACTGCTACGGCCATCAACAGTCAGGTATAAGGAAGACCCATGAGTGAAGAAAAACGCAAAATGATCGCCGGTGAGCTCTATTTATCTGGCGACCCAACGCTTCGCGCCGATCGCCTGCGCGCCAGACAGTTGTTGCACCGTTATAATCATTCCGCCCCGGATGACCAGGAACAACGTCAGCATATTCTGGCCGAGCTGTTCGCTCGCGCCGGCGATGCGTATATCGAGCCAAGCTTTCGCTGCGACTATGGTTATAATATTTTTCTCGGCGCCGGTTTTTACGCCAATTTTGACTGCGTGATGCTCGACGTCTGCCCTATCCATATTGGCGATAACTGTATGCTGGCGCCAGGCGTCCATATTTATACCGCCACTCATCCGCTGGACGCCGATGCGCGTAATAGCGGCCAGGAATACGGCAAGCCGGTAACTATTGGCCACAATGTGTGGATTGGGGGTCGGGCAGTGATCAATCCCGGCGTGACCATTGGCGATAATGCGGTCATTGCGTCCGGCGCGGTAGTCACCAAAGACGTACCTGCCTGTACCGTCGTCGGCGGTAACCCGGCGCAGATCATTAAGCGCCTTCCGCCGACAAATCCGTAACTGTTATGCTTTTCTGTAACTGATCTGTTACTTTCTCCGCAGAATATTGCAACATAAAATAGCCTTCAGGCTGAGCCTGCCGCGCCTGGTCCGCCGGGCGCGGCAGGCTCATTGCAGAATTCGAGGACCAAGATGACAGAAATACAACGCCTGCTGATTCACACCATTGACGAACTCAACGTCCAGGAAAAACGCGATAATCGCCCGCGTTTTAGCATCAGTTTTATCCGCAATCATCCGGGACTGTTTGTTGCCATGTATGCCGCGTTTCTGGCGACGCTGGTGGTCATGCTGCGCTCTGAAACGCTGGTAGACTCGGTCTGGTTGCTGGTGGTGCTGTTCATTCTGTTCAACGCCTTTTTCTTCTTTGACGTCTATCCACGCTATCGCTACGAGGATATCGATGTCCTCGACTTTCGCGTGTGCTACAACGGGGAATGGTACAACACCCGCTTTGTCCCCCGGCAGCTGATCGACCGTATCCTGCAGTCGCCAGACGTCGATAGCGAGCAGAAGGCGCAGCTCAAAAAGATGGTCGCCACCAAAGGCGAGCTCTCCTTCTACGACGTCTTTACCCTCACGCGCGCCGGTGCTGCGCAATAAGGCGATTTAGGGTCCGCAGCGCCGGGAGATAGCGAGAAGCAGAGGTATTGCCATACCCAAGCACCAGTCCGCTCCGCGCTCGCTGCGGGTCGAGATAGAAATGACTTAACGCGGCGGGCGCCAGCTGAAACTGGCGCGCCTGCTGCGCAAGCGTCCGGTCATTAACGCCCTCCATCGCCACCGTCAGGTGCATCCCCCCTCCCCCGCCGAGAACGTCGCACGGCACGGTTATCTCTTGCGCCAGCGCCTCGCGCAGCTGTTGCTGACGTTTACGGTACAGGCGGCGCATCGCTGCCAGATGGCGCGCATAGTGTCCCTTCTCGATAAAGCTGGCCAGCGCCCGCTGTTCAGCACGGTGTCCCCCGCGCAGCAGCGCGCCAATGGCGTCCTGAGCAGCATCCGCCAGCGCGGGCGGCATAACCATAAAACCGATACGCAACGCCGGAAACAGCGTTTTGCTGAAGGTGCCGAGATAGACCACCGGGGCATCAGGCACCATTCCCAGCATCGCCGGGATCGGTTCTCCGCTATGGCGAAACTCGCTGTCGTAGTCATCCTCCACAATCCACGCCCCGTGCCGGCGGGCATATTCCACGAGCGCCAGACGGCGCCCGGCGCTCATGATGCTCCCACAGGGATACTGGTGTGAAGGAGAGGTGAAAATGAGCCGGGGCGGCTCCGCGACGCCGTTGGCAATACACATCCCTTCATCGTCGACAGCCATTCCTCTGACCCGCAGTCCCGCCCGCTGAAAGCCACTCCTCGCCCCCAGGTACCCCGGTTCTTCCAGCCACACGCTGTCGCCCGGGTTGGTCAGTAGCGAGGCGCATAAGTTGACGCCTTCCAGCGCGCCTTCGGTGATGACGATCTGCCGGATATCGCACCGGATGCCCCGGGAGAGCGCCAGATGACGAGCGATAGCCTCTCGCAGCAAAGGATCGCCCGCGGCTTCGCCATAACCCAGCAGCGCGCTACCATCTTCGCGTAGCACGTTATCCATCAGTCGCCGCCACAGCGGCAGCGGGAAATAGTTTACCGCCGGCATGCCTGGCGTAAATGCCAGCGTCGGTGAGTCGCGGCGCATCGCGGCTGGCAGCCTTTGCAGCCGCTCAGGCAGCACGACGGGCGGCATCTGACCCGCCTCCTGGCGGCAGGAGGCGAGTGGTGCCACCTGCGTTCCCTGACGGCTCCGTGTCAGGTACCCCTCCAGCGCCAGCTGTTCCAGTGCCGCATTGACCGTATTCCGCGACAGGTGTAGCCGTTCGGCCATCACCCGCGATCCGGGTAAACGGCAGCGGGCCGTCAGGGTTCCCTGCAGGATAGCGTCACGTAAGGTGTGGTAAAGGGCGCGCTGTAAGGTTTCGACCGTGCGGTTCCGCATCCCCTGCGTCAACAGCGTAAAAAACCCCTCGTCCGGTATATTCATATTGCCTCCTCGTGGCCCCATAAAAACATACTCTAATGGCACTTTTTATGGAACCAGCGAGCGCGTACGCTGCCTGTAAATCCCCAATAAGGAAACCGCAATGTGCGAATATAATCAGTTTGGCCAGGCGCTCGGCGTCGCGCTGCCTGACTGGCAGCCGCGCCCCTGGCCGACACGACAGGTATTACAGGGCAGCCGTTGTCGACTCGAACCGCTGACTCTTGCTCATGCCAGCGATCTGTTCGCCGCTCACCAGCTGGCGCCAGACGCCCGCAGCTGGACGTGGCTGCTGCGTGAACCTGAGAGCAACCTTGCAGAATTCAGTGCCTGGGTGGAGCAGGTCGCCACGCTGGCAGACCCGATTCATTTTGCCGTCGTTGACCAGCAGCGAGGGAAAGCGGTCGGCTCGCTGGCGTTAATGCGTATCGATATCGCTCACGGTGTGGTAGAGGTGGGGCATGTGCATTTTTCACCGTTACTGAGCCGAACGGCCATGGCCACCGAAGCGCACTGGCTGTTGATGCAGTATGTCTTTGATACGCTCGGCTACCGTCGCTATGAATGGAAATGCAACAGTCTTAATATCCCATCAGCACGGGCGGCAAGGCGGCTGGGGTTTCAGTACGAAGGACGTTTTCGCCAGGCGCTGGTGAGTAAAGGACACAACCGGGACACGGACTGGTTTTCGGTGATAGACGGCGAATGGCCGGAGCTGGATAACGCCATGCGCCAATGGCTGGCCGCCGACAATTTTACCGCCGACGGCCAACAGCGCCGCTCGCTGGAGAGTTTCCGTTAACGGCGTTTTTTGCGCCCCTGCACCGCTTTGAAGCGGGGGTTGCTCTTACAGATAACGTACAGCCGCCCTTTGCGTTTAACCAGCTGGCAATCCGGGTGGCGCTGTTTAGCGCTACGTAATGAGTTGACGACCTGCATCATGCTTTCCTTTTCGCATCAATAAAGCCGCCGAAGCGCTGGCGGAATCGGGCTGCACTGCCTTCATTGGCGAAGGTTTTTTGTTTGCCCGTGTAGTACGGATGCGATTTCGAGGAGACGTCGATCGTCACATACGGAAAAGTTTCGCCATCGAGTTCAATCACGCGATCGGTGCGGATAGTTGAGCCGACTTTAAAATACTCATTCGCGCTGGTGTCGTGAAACACCACCGTACGATAGGGAGGATGGATATGGGCTTTCATGCTGACCTCTTCATTACGTTATAACATAACATTAAGGGTACGCCGTGCTGTGACAAAGATCAACCCTGCTCAATTTAAGAGTAAGGTGATAAGGCGAGTTTCCCCGCCTTTGGCGTCAGGGTGCCAGACGGTGGGCGATGGCGCGGAGCTGTTCTGCAATGGCCTGCAGATCTTTTCCCTGCTCGATTCGGGCGCCGCTGGAATGGCGTATCACCAGGCGCGCCGGCAGAATGGATGAGGTATGAGGCGCCCCGCTGGTGCTGGCGAGGATCCGCCGCACCGCCTCTTTCCCCTGCAGGTCGAGGTCGAGCGACACGGTACTCAGCGCCGGATAGAAAAAGGAGCTTTCGTAGGTATCGTCATAGCCAATAACCGACTTCTCACCCGGCACCGCCACCTGATGCTGATGGAAGGCGCTGAGCACCCCCAGCGCCATCTGATCATTACCCACCAGCACAGCGCTGAAATTAGGCGTTTCGCGCAGCATCTGCAGCGCGCCGGCGTAGCCGCTCTGCGCATCCCAGTTGCCGTGCAGGACGGTCACCGGCTTCAGACCGTAACCATCCAGGGTCTCCAGCCAGCTTTTTAACCGGAGTTTGGCCGAGACTGAGCTGTCCGGCCCCGCCAGCAGGGCGATCTCCCGATGCCCCATCTCATAGAGATATTTGACGCTGGCCCGGGTGCCGTCCGCCGGGTTAAACGAAACGTTAAACACGGAACTGTAGGGATCAACGTCGAGAAACAGGCAGACGATATCATCGTTGTCAGCAGCGATTTTCTGCGCCTGTTCGGTCTCCAGCGGCACGTTGATAATGACTTTATCCACCCGCTGAGATTTCAGCTCATTGATGGAATCCTGGATGCTTTGGTTGACGCTCTCATCGATCATCGAAATCAGAACCTGGTAACCTTCCAGGTTGGCATAGCGTTTTACCGCCGCCGCCACCTGGGAAGGCGCATGCCAGGCCAGAGAAATAGTCACCAGCCCGACCGTCTGGCTCTCCTTCCCCACCAGCTGCTGCGCCAGCCGGTTTGGCACATAGCGTAAGGCCTCTATCGATTTCTCCACCTTGCGACGCGTCGCTTCGGATACATTAGCTGATTTGTTGAGTACCCTGGACACGGTCTGGTAAGAGACGCCCGCATGGCGTGCGACGTCTTCCAGAGTAGCGCTTTTAGACTTCATGGTCCGGTTCCTTATGTTGTTATCCCATGATTGTAACAGGGGCCATTTGAAAAAACGCTCACCGCCACCTCTCACTGCAAAACAATAGCGATAAAAGTATTACGTTCACAATACAACGAATTGTGAATCATCTCACCCATCGCAACAAAAACCACCGTGATTATTTGCAGTTAGTCACACAATAATCATATCTCATTTGCCTGAAGTTACATTTAGGCATTTTATGACACCAGTTATGTGAACGTAATACAAAACAATAAGAGGATAGAGATGAACACTACACTGCGCGCCCTTTCAGTCGCGTTAGCCGCTGCGCTAATCGCTCCTTCCGCGTTTGCGGCCACCGCCGCGATCCCAACGATCGATTTCCATGGCTATATGCGCGCCGGGGTTGGGGTCTCCGGCGACGGTAGCGAAGCGGAATGGCAAAAAAATAAGCTAGGCCGTTTGGGGAACGAGTCGGATACCTACGGCGAGCTGGAGCTGGGCTCTGAGGTCTATAAGAAAGATGACGTCAGCTTCTATCTCGACAGTATGGTCAGCATGGTCTCCGACGGCTCTAACGATAATGAAACCACGCTGAACGATGATGCACAGTTCGGCTTACGTCAGTTGAACCTGCAGATAAAGGGGCTGATCCCTGGCGATCCGAATGCGGTGATCTGGGGCGGTAAACGTTACTACCAGCGCCATGATCTGCATATCATCGATACCAAATACTGGAACATTTCCGGCTCCGGAGCCGGGGTGGAAAACTACACCCTCGGCCCGGGCGCCGTCTCGCTGGCCTGGATCCGCGGCGATGCCAACGATGTTGACTATCGCGTCGATGGCGACAGCAACGTCAATATCAACTATATCGATTTACGCTACGCGGGCTGGAAGCCATGGACGGGCTCGTGGACCGAATTCGGTATCGACTACGCGATGCCAAACACCACCAAAAAACAGGATAGCTACGGCGGACTGTACGATGCTGACAACGGCGTCATGCTGACCGGTGAAATCAGTCAGGATATGCTGGGCGGCTATAACAAAACCGTGCTGCAGTACGCCAACAAAGGCCTGGCGCAGAACATGGTCTCCCAGGGCGGCGGCTGGTACGATATGTGGAACTACGTGAACGACGCCACCGGTTATCGCGTGATTAACACCGGCCTGATCCCGATTACAGAGAAGTTTTCTATCAACCACGTTCTGACCTGGGGCTCGGCGGATGACATTACCGACTATACCGACAAAACGCGGATGCTGTCGCTGGTCGCCCGCGGGCAGTACCAGTTCACCGACTACGTGCGCCTGATTGGCGAAGTCGGCGGTTTCTATCAGAAAGACAGCTACAACAATGGCACCAGCTACAAACAGGCCGGTGAGAAATACACCATTGCGTTGGGCCTGGCGGACGGGCCAGACTTTATGTCACGTCCGGAATTACGCATTTTTGCTTCATATTTGAATGATTCCGAAGATGGTAAACCGTTTGAAGACCAGACGGCGAATAATACCTGGAATTTCGGCGTGCAGGTTGAGGCCTGGTGGTAATTGCGCACGGCTAAGGCTCATACGTTATTTTTATCTCCTGCTGTAAGACTGTTAATTATCTTCCGGTAAACTTTATTGCCACTGCTGTCTTTGTCTTATTTTCGGGATAACCTGCTTTCAGGTTATCCCGTTTTATTTATTTCCGGGCGGCAAAATGTTCATCCAGAAGCTGACGCAGCGCATCGGACTGTTTACCGAAAATAGCATGCACCTGCTGACCAAGAATAATAACCCCTAGCGCGCCCTGCTGCTGTAATGCTTCGGAGTCCACGGCCGCAAGATGGCGAACGCTAACCCGCAGACGGGTAATACAGGCGTCCACTTGCGTAATATTCGCTTCGCCACCAAAGGCCTGAATCAGCGCCTCGATTTGCTGTTTTTCCGCCTCGCTTAATGGCTGTGCCGGACGCGCTGGGGAGAAATAGTGCAGGAAGGATTTTAAACTCACCATAATAAACTCCAGGTTTAAGATAAAAAAAAGCCTGCTCGTCAGAGCAGGCGTGGAGAAGAAGAAATTACGCGTGACGACGGAGAATACGGCAATCCCATGCCGACAGGGTCAGTGGAGCCGATACCGCCGCGTCGGTCAGGCAATCCCGATACCCTTGCGGCAGGGTCAGGGTATGGTTTTGCGCGCTGTAGTTCTGCAGGAAGATAAATGCGTTGTCACCGTCGGTGCGCGCAGTCGCCACCACGCCGGGTGGTAACTCCGTCGCTATCGCCCGCGGCAGGGCCAGCTCCTTGCTCAGGGCGGTAAAGAAATCGCGCTGGAAGGCTAAATCGTTGCGGGAGGCCACATGCCAGGCTTTGCCTTTCCCGAACGCGTTCACCGTCACAGCCGGCCGTCCGGCATAAAAATCATCCCGGTAGGTGGCCAGCGCCTGGGCGCTCTCGATATGGATCAGTTCGCAGAGATGGCGCACCTGATAAGGGCCCTGCAGACCGCACTGATTCCCGGCAAGCCCCTGCACCAGATTAAACTCGCCGTCATTCAGGCAGTCGATCTCTTCCGCCCAGATCCCCAGCAGATTGCGCAGCGGGCCCGGGAAGCCGCCGAGATAGCAGAGATCGGACTCATTGACGATACCGGTCCAGTAGGTGGTCACCAGGTGGCCGCCGTTGGCGACAAACGCCTCCGCCCGACCGGCAAAGCCGTCGCGCACCATATATAACATCGGGGCAATCACTAACTGATACGGCGTTAAATCGACATCGGCGTCAATCACATCGACGGCGATGCCCTGCTCCCAGAACGGGCGGTAGTGCTCGTTGACCGTCTTCTCATATTCCATCCCAAGATTACGCGGCCCCTGGGCGTCATCCAGCGCCCAGCGGTTCTGCTGGTCGAAGATAATCGCTACTTTCGCCTCGGTGCGACAGCCTCTCACCTCCGGCAGCTTGCTGAGGATCTCGCCGAGCTGGCAGACTTCGCGGCCAATGCGGGTATCAATATGTCCGACGTGGTCGACCACTGCGCCGTGAAATTTCTCAACCGAACCGCGGCTTTTCCGCCACTGGAAATACTGCACCGAGTCGGCGCCATGCGCCACCGCCTGCAGCGAGGAAAGAATATGCATTCCCGGCTTCTTCAGTTTGCTGGTCGGCTGCCAGTTGGTGGCGCCCGGGGTGGACTCCATCAGCACAAACGGTTTGCCGCCCTTCAGGCTGCGCATCATGTCGTGATACATCGCGGTGTAACAGGCCAGCGCGGTTTCGTCTTTATCGCGGTGCCACATCGGATAGCTGTCCCAGGAGATGAAATCCAGCGCCTCCGCCAGCTGCCAGTAGTCGTAATCGTAGAAATACTCCATAAAGTTGGTAGTCACCGGCAGGGAGGCATTCGCCGCCTTCAGCGGAGCAATTTCATGGCGGCAGAAATCGGTCACCTGAGCGGTGTTAAAGCGATGCCAGTCAAGATTGAGACCGTGGATCGACATCTCGCCCTGCGGCGCAGGCGATTCAATCTGCGACCAGTCAGTATAGGTATGACTCCAGAAGGTGCTCCACCAGGCCTGGTTGAGGTTCTCCAGGGTCTGGTAACGCGCCTTCAGCCAGTCGCGAAAACGGTTCTGGCAGAGATCGCAATGGCATTCACCGCCATATTCGTTGGAAATATGCCAGCCCAGCACCGCCGGGTGTGAGGAATAACGTTCTGCCAGCAGGGTATTGATTTGCAGGGTTTTCTCGCGATAGACCGGTGACGACATACAGTGGTTGTGACGGCCGCCGTGCAGGGCCGGCACCCGATCGCGCCCCACCCGCAGAACCTGCGGATAGCGCTGCGACATCCACGCCGGGCGCGCGCCGCTCGGCGTGGCCAGAAAGACATGAATGCCGGCGGCATACAGTTTATCGAGGATAATATCCAGCCAGGCGAAATTAAATACCCCTTCGCGTGGCTCCAGTTTCGCCCAGCTAAATATTCCCACCGACATCACATTGCATTTTGCCTGCTGCATCATGGCAATGTCTTTATCAATAATATCGGGGTCATTCTCCCATTGCTCCGGATTATAATCCGCGCCATGCAGCAGCGTACTAACCTTCGGATGTAAAGGTGCAAATTTATTCATAATAAACTTCCTGAAAAAGACGACAAAAAAATTAATTAAAAACTTTTACCGACGGCAATACTTTTCCCTGGCAATCAAATAGCGCCTGATTTTCACGTGCATTACCCTCTTTCCACTCGTCGTGGATATATTTCATCCCCGCCGGGGTGGCCCAGGTATTTCCCGGCACGGCAATCCATGTAGGCTCCCAATAGAAAATACCTTTGCCACGCTGCTCTGGCACATCAACCACCGCCTGCATTAAATCGTGAATATAGTTATATTGCCCCTGTACGCTGGCGGGATATCCCCCATCCTTTTCCTCTTTTGCCTGGAAACTATTTTCCGCGTTATCACAGTTGGCCAGGGTATAGGCATAGGCCGCCTCGACGACGATGACGTCTTTGTTATAGCGTTTGCTGATGTCATCCATATTGGCCTTCAGGGCGCTGATCGGGCCATTCCAGTAGGTGTACATCGACAGACCAATCACGTCATACGGTACATGGCGCTTGTCGATCTCATCAAACCACCAGCGGAAGGTATCGTTCTTGGTCCCTTCGGCCAGATGCAGCATGATTTTCACCTGCTCGCCCTGGCGCAGGTTCTCCTTCAGGCCAGCGATAGCCGCGTTCAGCAGGCCAGCCAGCCGGTCGAACTCTCCGCCGCCCTGCCCCCAGCTTTTCCCTTCCGGCCACAGGATGCCGCCGTTGATTTCGTTGCCGATCTGCACCATATCCGGCAGCACGCCCGCCTGCTTAAAGCGGGCGATGGTATCGCGGGTATAGTCATGAATCGCCGTTTTCAGCTGCGGGTAATCCAGCTTTTCCCAGGCTTTCGGCTTGAACTGCTTGCCGGGATCGGTCCAGAAATCGCTGTAGTGAAAATCAAGCAGCAGCTTCATCCCCTGGGCTTTCGCCCGTTTCGCCAGCGCCAGGGTGGTGGCCAGATCATTGTTCCCACCGCCATAGTCCTCGCCGCTCGCCGATTGCGGATCCACCCACAGACGGAGGCGGACATAGTTGACGCCGTTCTCTTTCAGAATGGCGATCGGATCCTTGCGCTGATTATTCTGATCGTAGAACGTCGCCCCGTGCTTTTCGGCGTCCAGCAGCGTGGAGATATCCGCGCCTTTGATAAAGTCCGCCGGCATGCCCTGAAACGCGCGGGTTGCAAGCGCGTCCGCGGCCAGAGAAGAAGTGGAGAAACTGCATGCCAGACAAACCGCAAGCCATGCGGGTGTGAATCTTTTCATGTGCTTATCCTTTAGTACTGCCCGAGGTCAGGCCGGAGACGAAGTATTTTTGTAGCGCCAGGTAGAGGATCGCCACCGGTACGGCGATCAGCACCGCCCCCGCCGCGTAGGTGGTGTAGCTGGCACCCATTTTTTGCGCCACCAGGTTATACAGACCGATAGGCAGCGTGTATTTATCCGGGGTACGCAGGATGGTACTGGAGAGGATGAAATCCCCCAGCGGCCCAGTGAACGAGAACAGCGCCACCACCGCGAGGATGGGCCTCGACAACGGCATGATGATCTCGATAAAGATGCGAAAGCTGCTGGCGCCGTCCATGCGAGCGGACTCATCCAGGTCTTTAGGGATCGCGTCGAGATACCCTTTCATCAACCAGGTATTCATCGGGATCATCCCCCCGACGTAGATCAGCACCAGCGCCAGGTGGCTGTTTATCAGGCCAAGCAGTTGCGACAGCACAAAGATGGCAATCAGCGCGGAAAACTGCGGGATCATCTGCAGCAGCAGGAACAGCATCAGCCCGTTCTGCCGCCCTTTAAAGCGGAAGCGGGAGAAGGCGTAAGCGGTAAAGCTAACGCTAATCAGGGTCAGCACCATGGTCAGGAAGCTGATTTTCATCGAGTTCCAGTACCAGGTGAGGTAATTCACATTGCCATTGAACAGATCGGCATAGTGCTGGAACGACACATTTTCTGGAATGATTGAGGTACTGAGCAGGCTATTGCCGGCGTTCAGCGACGCCCCGACCGTCCAGACCAGCGGATAGATAATCACCACTGAGACCAGAATAACCACCAGCCAGGTGAGAGAGAGCCGGATCCACTTTTCGCGTTTAATACTGGGTGATTGAGCCATGTTGCTTCCCTTACGCCATGTCGTCATTTTTGAAGGATTTGGTGGCGCGGAACTGCCACAGCGCCAGGCCGACGACAAAGATCGACAGCAGGATCGTGATGGTCGCCGCGATGGCGTACTGCGACGAAGACATCGTCAGCTTATAGATCCACGACACCAGAATATCCGTCCCGCCGGCGTTAGAGCCTGCCACCGCAGGGCCGCCGTTGTTGAACAGGTAAATGATATTGAAGTTATTAAAGTTGAAGGTGTACTGGGTGATGATGATCGGCGCGATCGCATACAGCACCAGCGGCAGGGTGATGGTGCGCAGACGGGTAAAGGCGCTGGCGCCGTCCATCGTCGCCGCTTCATACAGATCGTCCGGGATCGCCTGCAACACGCCGGTGGTCATGGCAAAGACAAACGGGAAGCCAAGCCAGGTCTGCATCATGATCAGCGCCGTTTTGGTCCAGAACGGATCGGTGAGCCATGCCTTCGGACTGATGCCAAAAAAGGACAGGATCGCGTTGTTGATGACCCCGAAGGAGTCGTTGAACATACCGGCAAAAACGAGAATGGTGACAAACCCCGGCACCGCCCACGGCAAAATAAAGATGGTGCGGATCAGCGGCTTAAAGCGCAGATCTTTTTGGTTCACCAGAATCGCCAACAACACGCCCACCGTACACTGCAGGGTGGTCGCCAGCAGCGTCCACACCACGGTCCACTGCAGCACATCCAGGAAAGTGGAGCGCCAGATGGAGAGGGTGAAAATATTAATAAAGTTTTTCAGCCCCACCCAGTCCACCAGCTTCGCCGGCGGGGTGTGGTACAGGTTGTAGTTGGTGAAGGCGATGGCGAAACCGAACAGAATCGGAAAGATCACCACAAACACCAGCAGAATAAAGCCCGGGGTGATCATCAGGTACGGAAAGCCGTCGCTCAGCAGCATCTGGTACTGCTTACGCACGCTGTTGAGGGCGATCCCCTCATCGCGTTTTTTGCCGTTGAGCCACGCATCCCGCAGCGAGAGAAAATAGATCAGCACGCCGAAAGCGACGATCAGCACGCTGATAATCCCCTCGGCTAACAGGAAGACCAGCCCTTTCAGCCACTGGCGATGATAAAACTGACCGAAACCCGGCACGATTGCCAGCAGCAGGCCGCACCATGCATGGCGCCCGGGCCCGCGTGCGTCGCTAAAATTTTCGCTGGAATGGATGCTCACACTCGACTCCTTCTACAAACGGGAGGTCCCCCTCCCGCTCGGTGACTTCACGTGACGGTGAATTACTGATTGCTGGCCTGCATCGCTTCGATCTGCATCGTGATCTGTTTCACCGCGTTATCGAGCGCGGCCTGCGGCGCCTGCTTACCGGTGAGGCTCAGTTCAAGCGCGGCGTTGGCCGGCCCCCACACTTCCCCCATCTCGGGAATGCCCGGCATCGCCACCGCTCGCGCCGACTGGATGGCGACGGCGCTGGCCTTTTGGTCGTTTTTAATCACCGGATCGTCAATCATCGCCTTCAGCGGCGGAATTTCGCCAGTGGCGACATAGCGGGCTTTCACATACTGCGGCTGGTTGATGAACTCGATAAACTGTTGCGCCAGCGCTTTGTCTTTACTCCAGGTCGATACTACATAGCCTTTGACGCCGAGGAAGGAGCTCATCGGCTTGCCGTCCGGCAGGGTCGGCAGGGGCGCCACGCCATAGTTAATGCCAGCGGCTTCATACGGCTGGAAAGCCCAGGGGCCGTTGATCACCGCCGCCGCTTTTTTCTCGGTAAACAGGGAATCGATGGCATTCAGCCCGTTATCGCCGAGGATCCCCGCCGGAAAGACCTTCTCGGCATAGAATTTTTTCAGGAAGGTGACGGCTTCGACGGCGCCGGGGGTATTGAGACCCACCTGCTGCGGGTTAAAGCCGCCGCTGTCGTTTTTAGCAAAGATATAGCCGCCCATCGGGCCAATCGCCCCCCAGCTGTAATAGATCTGGTCAAACTTGGCGAGCAGGCCGTATTTGTTCTGCTCGCGCTGGGTTTTCGAGTAGTCCAGCCAGGCCTGCAGGCTGTCCAGCGGCTTGTCGATCAGGTCCTTGTTGTAGATAAGCACCAGGGTTTCCACCGCCTTCGGGATCCCATACAGCGCGTTGTCCATGCGGAAGGCATTGATGGAGGCTGGCGTAAAGGCATCCTGTTTCGCCTGATCGACGCTGAGCGGCGAGAGTAGTCCCTGAACCACGGCGCCGCCGAGCTGGTCATTCGGGATCACCAGCACGTCCGGCCCAATGCCCGCCGGGCCGTCGAGGCGCAGTTTTTCCAGTTGCTGGGCGTAGGGCATCTCCTGGAGATTGACCTTCACGTTGTACTGCTTTTCAAAATCGCTAACCGCGGTTTTGATGCCAGCGGATTTTTTAATGTCCTCCCAGACGTTGAGCTGCCCGGCGGCATGCGCCTGCAGGCTGGCGAGTTGTCCCGCCGCCAGGGTGGTAAGGATCAGTGCAGCAAGCGTGTTCTTTTTCATTATCAACCTCATGTGAAGGTATAACAATTTAATGGTTTTTATTTGAATTCCGTCTGCCAGTTAGAAAAATAAATCTTTTCAAACTGCCGTATTATTTGGAAAACATGTTCTGATGCGCTTTTGTTATACGCTACGCTTTGATCGTTGATAAAACTACCATAAGCTGCCAGTTGTGTGATCATCCTTGCAGAAATGAAACGTCCCTGTATGGCGCAAAATCCGCGGAAGTTATAGTCAGGGCATGATTTTACTGCTGTTGAACATCGTCACACCGATTTGTTACACGTAATACAAATCACACTCAACATAGCGATAAGCCAACGGCAAATAACAGCTACTCACTCCGGGGAATGTGGATGTCCAATATACGACTGAGGAATGTCACCAAAAGGTTCGGCAGCACGGTGACGCTGCACCAGGTCAATCTCGATATTGAAGATGGCGAGTTTGCCGTCTTCGTCGGCCCTTCCGGTTGTGGAAAATCGACGCTACTGCGCATGATTGCCGGGCTGGAAGAGGTCAGCGAAGGAGAAGTACTGATCGGCGATGAGGTGATGAATGATGTCGTGCCCGCCCGCCGCGGCGTGGCGATGGTCTTCCAGTCCTATGCGCTCTATCCGCACATGACGGTGGCAGAGAACATGGGCTACGGGCTGAAGGTGAATAAAGTGCCGAAAACGGAGATCCGTCGCCAGGTGGAAATGGTGGCTAAAACGCTGCAGCTCTCGCACCTGCTGGATCGTAAACCGAAGCAGCTCTCTGGCGGCCAGCGGCAGCGCGTGGCCATTGGCCGGGCGATCGTGCGTAATCCCCGGGTATTTATGTTCGATGAGCCGCTCTCTAACCTTGATGCGGAGCTGCGCGTCGATATGCGCCTGCATATTGCCCGTCTGCACCAGGAGCTGAAGACCACTATGGTGTATGTCACGCACGATCAGGTGGAGGCGATGACGCTGGCCGATAAAATCGTGGTCATGAACTACGGGAAAGTCGAACAAATGGGTTCGCCGATGGCGCTGTACTACAATCCGGTCAACAAATTCGTCGCCGGCTTTATCGGCTCGCCGAAGATGAACTTTCTGCCGGCTATCGTCAGCGACTGGCAGCCGGAACGCTTAACGGTCACCCTCGCGCAGGACCATCAGCTGGCCCTGAATATCGCCACCCAGCCGCTGAAGCCCGGCGCTGCGGTGACGCTGGGGATCCGGCCGGAGCACCTCACCCCGGAAATCACCACCGGTACCGTGGTGGAGTTTCAATGTGAAGTGGTGGAGCGTCTGGGCAACAATACCTATCTGTTCGGCCAGTGCTACGGCCACGACAACGTCAAGGTTCTGCTGCCCGGCGACGTCCATTTCCGCCCCTGGCAGAAAATTAATCTGGCTTTCGATGAGCGCTTCTGCATGGTGTTTGATGAGAACGACCTGCGCATCAGCGCTGATATCCCGGCGCCGGATGCACACTAGCTAACATATTGCTGTCATCTGCGCAGCGTATGCTGCGACTGAATGCCGGAACACACCCTGCCCGGCATTCACACCCTCATTTTTATTCTGCTACATCGGAATCATCCTTCTCTCCCGGCATCGCAGCCTATTGTGATGCCGGCTTTTTCCCCAAACGACGCGTTTTCTCCCGCTGCGCCCGAATTATCTTTCGCATATACTGATGACACCCGGCGAACGATAAGGACACAGGCATGAGGACCCGGCATCTGATGGCGCTGTTTACAGGAGTGCTGATACTGGCCATCATCCTGCCCATTTCACTCAGCATCTGGCAGGCGGCGCGGCAGGCCAAAATGCAGTTCTATCGTGAACTGGATGACTATTCCAACCGTATCGTCGTTCGGACGCTGCAGGTTGCCGACCAGGCCCGGGAAGCGTTACGAGAGGCTGACGCACACACCGCCGCCTCCTGTAGCCCTGAACATCTGCTTACGCTCCGCCGCATCGCCTATACCCATCGCTACATTCAGGAAGTGCTCTGGCTGCGTGATTCCGTGCCGCAATGCTCCTCCCTGGAAGACCATAGCGTCGCGGTCACCTTCCCCCCGCCGGACCACATTGCCCCCGACGGCTATCGCACCTGGCTGACCTCAATTAACGATCTTGGCCTCGATCATCAGATGACGGCCATGGGCAGCCGGCAGCACATGGTGATGATCGACCCCGTCTCCTTTATTGATGTCGTTCCCGCCAGCGAAGAGAAGATCCATACCATGCTGTTTGGCCTGGACCACCAGAAAATGGTGATCAGCAGTCAGCCGCTGCCGGCGAAAGTCTGGCAACGCATTAAAGATCCGCATGTGGATATGCTTACTCTGGATAACACAGTCTACCGGATCCAGCGCATTCCCGAGCTGGGCTCTGGCATCGTAACCTGGTCTTCAACCTTGCCGCTGCAGCAGCGCATTCGACAGCAGCTGTTCTTCTGGCTCCCTGCCGGCATTTTCACCAGCCTGCTCGCCACCTGGCTGCTGCTGCGTCTGCTAAGGCACCTGCGCTCACCGCGCAACAGCATGCTGGACGCCCTCAATTCCGAAGCGATTCAGGTTTACTATCAGCCGATAATCTCGTTGCAGGACGGGAAAATCGCCGGGGCCGAGGCGCTGGCCCGCTGGCAGCAACCCGACGGCACCTTTTTATCGCCGGATATTTTTATTCCTCTGGCCGAGCAGACCGGGCTGATTACGCAGCTGACGGAAGATATCGTCAGGAAAATTTTTACCGATCTCGGTCCCTGGCTGCGGCAGCGGCCGGAAGTGCACATATCCATCAACCTGTCGGTAGATGATTTACGCTCGCCCACCCTACCGACGTTGTTGCACGATCAGCTGCAGCACTGGGGGATCGCCGCCGAACAGATCATCCTTGAAATCACCGAGCGCGGGTTTGTCGACCCGGAGACCACCATGCCGGTGATCGCTCACTACCGTCAGGCTGGCCATCGGATCTCGATTGACGATTTCGGTACCGGCTACTCCAGCCTGAGCTATCTGCAGAAACTGGACGTCGACACGCTGAAAATCGATAAATCTTTTGTCGATACCCTCGAGTACCGGCCGCTGACGCCGCACATTATTGAAATGGCCAAAGCGCTCAATCTGGCCACCGTCGCCGAAGGGGTGGAAACCGAAAGCCAGCGCGACTGGCTGCGCCAGCATGGCGTTCAGTACGCCCAGGGGTGGCTTTACAGCAAAGCGCTGCCAAAAGAGCAGTTCATTCTGTGGGCAGAGCATAACCTCCATGCGCATTAAGCGGCGGGTGGCTTGAGCGGAACGTCAGGGGGCGCTACTTCAGATAGGATTTAATCACCTGCATCACCGTCTCCAGATCCGCTTCGCGCTGCGTCTCGTCAGGCTCTTTCACCACATGGTCGGTAAGATGCCCCTGAATAACCTGCAGCATCATGCCGTTGACCGCGCCGCGGATCGCCGCCAGCTGCTGTAATATTTCAGCGCACTCATGCTCGCGATTAAGCATTTTCTCTAACGCGGTACTCTGCCCCTGAATTTTCTTCAGCCGGGTCAGTAACATCTTTTTGTGTCGAACTGTATGTGACATTGCACGATCCACCGTTTCATTCTGTCCGGGATTACCGACCTGCGTGGTCAGCAACGCCTGCCAGCATACCATGATCCTTTTTATTAGCCGCTTTATCTACTGGGGGGTAGTATTTTACTACTGGGGGGGAGTAGGATAATCGCACTTTTGGCAAGGATCCCGATATGAACGATTTCACTTCCCTTCTGCAGCAGGGCAATGCCTGGCTGTTTATACCCAGCGCAATACTGCTCGGCGCGCTGCACGGCCTCGAACCGGGCCATTCAAAAACGATGATGGCCGCCTTTATCGTGGCGGTACGGGGAACGTTAAAACAGGCGGTACTGCTGGGGCTGGCGGCCACGGTTTCCCATACGGCGGTGGTCTGGCTGATCGCCATGGCCGGCCTGTGGTTTGGCCGCGGCTGGAACGCCCAAACCTCTGAACCCTGGTTTCAGCTGGTCTCAGGGATTGTCGTTGTGCTGATTGCCTGCTGGATGCTCTGGCGCACCTGGCGCGAATCGCAGCCTCACACGCACCATGAGCACCACCATGAACATGAGCACCACCATGAACATGATCACCACCATGACCATGATCACCGCCATGACCATGATCACCGCCATGACCATGATCACCGCCATGACCATCACCATGCGTCCTCATCCGCCGCGCCGCTGGTGGCGGAGGAGTGGCAGGACGCGCATCAGCGGGCTCATGCTCAGGAGATCAACCGGCGCTTTGATGGCCGCCAGGTGACGACCGGGCAGATCGTGCTGTTTGGCCTGACCGGGGGGCTGATCCCCTGCCCGGCGTCCATTACCGTGCTGCTTATCTGTTTACAGCTGAAGAAATTCTCGCTGGGCGCCACGCTGGTGCTGGGCTTTAGCGTTGGTCTGGCGCTGACGCTGGTGGCTTCCGGGGCCATCGCCGCCCTGAGCCTTAAACATGCCACCCGCCGCTGGCCGTGGCTTAACGACCTCTCGCGCAAGGCGCCCTGGTTCTCAGGCTTACTGATTATTGTGGTGGGGATCTACATGATGCTTCATGGCCTGAGCGGCCTGTAAGCGATGAAAGGCCCTCTCCGTGATGAAGAGGGCGATGGGTTAATTCAGGAGACTATTTCCCGGGGAGGGCTGACCGCGTTGCGGCTGACGGGCTGGCTGAACCACGGTAGGCACAGCTGGATCAGCGGCCCAATCGACAGCGCGTAGATGACGGTTCCGACGCCAAATTTGCCCCCCAGCAGCCAGCCAATCAGCAGTACGGAAAGCTCGATCGCCGTCCGGATACCGCGCAGTGACCAACCAGTGCGAGCATGCAGACCGGTCATCAGGCCATCGCGCAGCCCGGGGCCAAAGCCCGCGCCAATATACATTCCGGTAGCGATAGCGTTCAGCACAATCGCTCCTACCAGCAGCGCACTGCGCGCCACCATCGACTCCAGCGGCGGCAGGACGGCCAGCGTGGCGTCCGCCGCTAGTCCCAGCACGATGACATTGCTCACCGTGCCGAGCCCCGGCATTTGCCGGATCGGGATCCACAGCAGCAGTACCGCCGCGCCGGTCAGGATAATCACCGTACCGAAACTGATACCCAGCTGTTTAGCCACCCCGAGATGGAAAACATCCCACGGATCGGCGCCGAGATTGGCATGCACGAAGAGCGCCGTGGACACGCCGTAAAGCACCAGACCAATATATAACTGCAGCAGGCGACGAAGCATATTTTTTCCTCAACATCATTGCGAATGCCCTCATCATCAGCAAAAATGGACTGATAATTAATGGCCAGTTTTGGAAAAGTGGATCGCTATGTCAGCCCGACGCTTTGGAACCCAATCGCTGGTACGCCTGCTCGGCAACTGGCAGGAGACCAGCTCACGCACGCCGCTATGGCGCCAGCTGGCGGAAGCGCTCCGCCTGCTGATCCTTGATGGTCGCCTGACGCTGCAAACGCGCCTGCCCGGCGAGCGCGAGCTGGCGGCGGCCCTGAACGTCAGCCGGACCACCATCGCCAGCGCCCTCGGCCAGTTGCGGGAGGAGGGCTTTCTCTACAGCCGCCAGGGGAGCGGGTCACGCATTGTTTTGCCGGAACGCCCCGCCGATCTTCCTCTGCCTGCCGGCATCTCATCTACGCTTAATCTATCTACCGCCGCCCTCAGCGCCGGGCCGGAGGTCCATCAGGCCTTCCAGCACGCTATGACCCTGCTGCCGCCCTATCTCGCACAGACTGGCTATGACCAGCAGGGGCTGCCGGTGCTGCGGGAGGCGATTGCCCGGCGCTACAGCGAACGCGGTCTGCCGACGCGGCCCGATGAGGTGATGGTGGTCAACGGCGCCCTCAGCGCCTTCGCGCTGATCCTGCGCCTGTTCACCGGGCCGGGCGATCGGGTGGTTATTGACGCCCCCACCTATCCGATGGCCATCAGCGCCATTCAGGGCGCCTCCTGCCGCCCCGTCGGGGTTGCGCTTCCGCAGCAGGGATGGGACTGCGATGGACTGGCGGCGACTATTGCGCAGACTGCGCCGCGGCTGGCGTGGCTGATGCCGGATTTTCACAACCCCACCGGACGCTGTATGGATGCCCCCACCCGCCAGCGGGTTGCGGACATCGCCGCCAGGACGCGAACAACGCTGGTAATCGACGAGACCATGGCCGACCTTTGGTATAACGCGCCGCCGCCCCCGCCGCTGGCCAGCTTCAATCCCGATGCCGCGGTGCTCACCATTGGTTCGGCCGGGAAAAGCTTCTGGGGGGGACTACGTATCGGCTGGATCCGCGCCAGCGCGCGGACCATCGCCTCGCTTATTCAGGCCCGCGATTCGCTGGATTTGGGTACGCCGCTGCTGGAGCAACTGGCCTGCAGCTGGCTACTGGAAAATGCCGCCACACTGCTGCCGCCGCGGCGGAATATGCTCAAGGCGCGCCGGGACATGTGCGAAACGCTGATGGCGGAATATTTTCCCCGCTGGCGGTTTTCGCCACCGGAAGGTGGGCTCTCTTTTTGGGTGGAACTTCCTGACATGCTGGCCACCCTGTTCTCTGCGCGTGCGGAAAGCCAGGGGATCCATATCGGCACCGGTACGCGGTTTGGGCTGGAAGGGGCGTTCGATCGCTATTTACGTCTGCCGTTTACGCTGCCGGATGAAGCATTGCGCCGGGCCTTCTCCACGCTACAACCGCTGTGGCAAAGCCTTGCTGAACAGAAGGAAAATACACGTTTGCGAAAAATAATATAAGAAAATAGCGACGGGCTGACTTCAGCCCGTCAAATGACCTTCATCCATGAGGTATATGAGATGTTTTTATAAAATTGCCTGGCTATCCTGCCCTCTGGTTATGGCAACCCAATGACAGAAAGAAGGCAATTTCATTAATGCTGGCGCGGAATAGGAAACCCTTTCAGGGAAATAATAAAGCCATCTTCATCTTTTTTGATTTTAGCGCCGGTGTCACACCAGTCGGAAGCAATGCGAAAGAACTCATCACTACCGATATTCCAGTTCAGGCGGACGTGTTTTACGTATCCTGAGCGCAACATATCGCAAGCTTCGCTATAGTTGCTGGCTGTAGAGAATTGTTGTTTCATTTTTTCTTCTTCAGAAGTTTTCTTAATGCTTTGATTTCTTTAGGGGTAAGTGGCGTCGCTTCCTCTTCGGTATGCTGGCTGTCAATGTCCTCTTCCGTCACCCCCGCCTCACCTGCTGACTCCTCCAGCTGAAAAGCCAGCTGCAGCAGCTTTTCCGTTGCCGTTCCCAGGTTCTCGTTATTAACTTCCGCATAATGACGCAACTTTTCTTTTAGCTCTGCGTCAATTTTTACATTCAAAACCACTGTGGTCATAGCTACGCTTCCCGTGCAATAAAATCATCATAATTAATACACGAAGTTAACATGCTGATCCAGAGATATATTTTACAGCATGAGCCTGGCAACAAATTCCCATCAGTAAGATGCGCTTTATTTATGACATGCAAATGACATTAATATTTCAGTAGTATTTCAGATTTATGACAAGTAAATATTATGGAATAAAAGCAGGGGGTTTTAACAACAAAAACTAATATGCGATCTTTATCAGAAATTAATTATTGCAGGAGTAAAAACCGGACAAATATAAGGGAAACACCAGGCGGGAGAAATGGGTGGGGGCCCTGCCAGCTACATCCCGGCACACACGTCGTCTGCTCTGGCTGCTTCCTTCCGGACCTGACCTGGTAAACAGAGTAGCGTTGCGGGAGAACCAACAGAGCCCCCATTGAGAGCGTTAGTTGCCTAACGCGCTGGCGCATTATCCCTGCTGACCTGGTGAATTGCAAGCTCACACCGTCCGCCTGCTGGTTTATTGCGCAATAACGCGAATAAAACCAGCCACTCACGGTCAGCCTGTGAGATTGCGAGCCCGCGCTCAGCACACATACGGGTTATCCACCATACTTATCCTCTTCGTCCTCTTTTATCACCAGTACATTGTCTCGACGGTAATCGAATGACTGACTCATCACCACAGACCATCACTCTGCCTTTACCTGCTATTGAAGGGATGACCATCGCCTTTCAGGGCGTAAACTACCTGCGTCCTGAAAAAATGCTCGACTTCGCGACCATCAGTCCCGCGCCGGTGCGGGCGGTTACGCCGCTGGCGCTGCTCTATTCCACCGTCGGCGTGCTGCGCCAGGTGGAGCTACGCAAGCTGCCGGTCTATATCAGCGGTCGGGTGGTGTACCCTATCTCGTCGTTAACCATGCCGGGCCTGCGCGCGAGGCTGATCATCAACGCCACTTCGCAGCGGTTGAAATTTCTTGAAAGTCTCATCGCCAGCTCAGCCTCCGACAATGTCCATGGCATGCAGATCCTCGGCCTCGCTCTGACGTTCACCGTCGAACAGGCCGCCTGACCCAGGCCGGCTGTACAGCTCCTGGCTTAGCGCTTATGCTGACGTTTTGCCGGTAACAGGACAGAAAATGGCTCCGCACGACACATTTCCCCAACGCGTCTGGCACATCGTGGCGTCGATACCGGAAGGGTATGTCACGACCTACGGCGAGGTCGCCCGGCTGGCTGGTTCACCGCGCGCGGCGCGCCAGGTGGGCGGCGTATTGAAGCGCCTGCCGGAAGGGTCCACCCTGCCATGGCATCGGGTGGTCAATCGCCATGGCGATATCTCCCTCACCGGCCCCGATCTACAGCGGCAGCGTCAGGCGCTGCTGGCCGAGGGTGTGCAGGTCTCCGGCAGCGGCCATATCGATCTCCAGCATTATCGCTGGGTTTATTGAAGGCAAAAAAAAGCCCCCATCCGGGGGCGTAGCGAGCTTACTGGGCGACAGGAACGGCGGTCTGCTGGACCGGAACCAGCGTCAGGTCGGCATGAGTGCCGCCCTGGTTTATTACCGTCTGCACGGTATCGGTAATAAACATCAACTGGCCGTTAACCGTGATCGCCGCGCTTAGCAGAATGCGAGCGTTCGGTTGAATATCTGCCGGGTTGTAAGGCAGCGCAAAGTTAAATGGCGCCTGTTTGCCTTCGGTACGCACCGCTTTTTGCGACAATACGCGGGCTGGCGCATCTGCCAGAGAAGCATCCGACAGGGTCACCGTCAGTACCGCATCCGGCGGTAAAGCGATTCTCTGGCGGATATTAATCGTCCCCGTGACGCTCGGCTGCTGCTGCGCCACGCTCAGCGTCGCGATACCGTAAGGGTCGGGCGCGGCCGCCTGCGTCGAAGAATTGTTCGAGTGGTGATTAGCACAGGCGGTCAGCGTCGCGGCGACGGCTAAGGCACTAAACATATAGGCAAATTTCATGATGTTCTCCTTATCATCCCTTAATACCCAGGAGGATGTTCCGCCGCTTCGCCGGCAGGAACTTTCGTGTCGTCAATAAGTGTGGCACAGATCTCAGATTTGTTCCTGTTAACTGGTCGTTATTCAGATTATTACACCCATCGGACCACTTGCGATTCCAGGTTATACTTGGCCACATTACGCGCGCTGCGCCGCTATTGTTAATTGAGGATAAGTATGAGTCAGGCACTCTCTAACCTGCTGGCATTATTAGATCTGGAAAAAATTGAGGAAGGGTTGTTTCGCGGGCAGAGCGAAGACCTGGGGTTACGTCAGGTTTTTGGCGGCCAGGTAGTGGGTCAGGCGCTGTATGCGGCAAAAGAGACCGTGCCCGTTGAGCGTCTGGTTCATTCGTTTCACAGCTACTTTCTTCGCCCCGGCGATAGCCAGAAGCCGATCGTTTACGATGTGGAGGTGCTGCGCGATGGCAACAGCTTCAGCGCCCGTCGGGTCGCCGCCATCCAGAACGGGAAGCCGATTTTCTATATGACCGCCTCCTTCCAGGCGCCAGAGAATGGCTATGAGCATCAGAAAGCAATGCCGGCCGCCCCCTCCCCTGACGGCCTGCCTTCGGAAACCGATATCGCTCGCAAGCTGGCGCATCTCCTGCCGCCGCAGGTGAAAGACAAATTCCTCTGCGATAAACCGCTGGAGATCCGTCCGGTGGAGTTTCATAACCCAATGAAAGGCCATATCGCCGAACCGGTGCGCCAGGTCTGGCTGCGCGCCAACGGCGCAGTCCCTGACGATCTGCGTATTCATCAGTATCTGCTGGGCTATGCTTCAGACTTTAACTTCCTGCCGGTGGCGCTGCAGCCGCACGGCGTTGGTTTCCTTGAGCCCGGCATGCAGGTCGCCACCATCGACCACTCTATGTGGTTCCACCGGCCGTTTAATATTAACGAATGGCTGCTTTATAGCGTCGAAAGCACCTCGGCCTCCAGCGCCCGCGGCTTCGTTCGCGGCGAATTCTACACCCAGGATGGCACGCTGGTTGCCTCAACGGTTCAGGAAGGGGTGATGCGCAACCGCAACGCATAAAAAAAGCCTCCCGGACGGGAGGCTTTTCGCTATCAGGAGAGAATGGCTTTTTTATCAGGCGTTATAGGCGTTTTCGCCATGGCTGTTGACGTCCAGCCCTTCGCGCTCCTGCTCTTCCGGCACGCGCAGCCCGACGGTCATATCCGCCACCTTGTAGCCGATAAACGCCACAACGCCGGACCAGACCACGGTGATGGCGATACTTTCCAGTTGCACCAGCAGCTGATGGCCCATGGTGACGCCTTCCGCATAACCGACGCCGCCCAGAGAAGTCGCCGCGAAGATACCAGTCAGGATACAGCCGACGATGCCGCAGACGCCGTGAACGCCGAAGACGTCGCAAGGATCATCCACACGCAGCCAGCGTTTCAGCGCAGTCACGCCCCAGATACCCGCCAGGCCAGAGGCGATACCGACGATCAGCGCCCCGCCGACACCGATATAACCACACGCCGGCGTAACGCCAACCAGACCGGCAATTGCCCCGGAGCAGGCGCCCAGCAGTGAAGGTTTGCCGCGCAGAGCCCATTCGCCAAAGGTCCACGCCAGGATAGCCGCAGCGGTCGCCACGACGGTGTTAACGAACGCCAGGGCCGCAATTTCATTCGCTGCGCTGGCAGAGCCGGCGTTGAAGCCGAACCAGCCCACGTAGAGGATAGCGGTGCCAGTGAACACCATCGGCAGGTTATGCGGTTTGAACGCTTCTTTGCCGAAGCCCACGCGTTTGCCCATCATATAGGCGCCCACCAGCCCGGCGACCGCGGCGTTGATGTGCACAACGGTGCCGCCGGCGAAGTCCAGCGCGCCATGGGTCGCCAGCAGACCGCCGCCCCAAACCATATGCGCAATCGGCACGTAGGAGAGTGTCATCCACACCACCACGAAGATCAGTACCGCGGAGAAACGAATACGTTCCGCCAACGCCCCGACAATCAGCCCGACGGTGATGCAGGCGAACGAGCCCTGGAATGCCACGTGGATATACTGATAGAAGGTGCCCATCAGCGCTTTCAGCTCAATATTTTTCAGCATCACCCAGTCAAAGCTGCCGAAGAAGCTGCCGCCGGTGCCGAAGGCCAGGGTATAGCCATAAATCACCCACAATACGCAGACCAGGCCAAAGGTGACAATCACCTGAGTCAGCATGGACAGAACGTTCTTACCGCGGATCAGGCCGCCGTAAAACAGCGCAATCCCCGGGATAGTCATAAACAGAACCAGCGCGGTGCAAATCATCATAAACGCGTTATCGGCTTTGTCCGCCACCGCAGGCGCGGCCATCGCCAGCCCCGGCAGAAGGGCTAATGCCCCCAGACCCGATTTCATTGTTGCCATTTTCATTGTTTCGTTCCCCATCACTGTGTGGTCTGGAAATTACAGTGCCGCTTCGTCAGCTTCGCCGGTACGGATGCGAATGACGCGCTGCAATTCAGCGACGAAAATTTTGCCGTCGCCAATTTTTCCGGTGTAAGCCGCTTTGCTGATGACATCGATGACTTCATCCAGCTGATCGTCGGCAATCGCCACATCAATCTTCACTTTTGGCAGAAAGTTGACGCTATACTCGGCGCCGCGGTAGAGCTCCGCGTGACCTTTCTGACGGCCAAATCCTTTGACTTCAGTGACCGTCAGGCCCTGAATGCCGATGGAAGACAAAGCTTCACGCACGTCTTCCAGTTTGAATGGTTTGATTACCACGGTAACCAGCTTCATAAGTCCCCTCCAGTCAGTATTCGGTAATGGCCGCAGCTAACACGATGGATATAAAGCAAGGGCTATGCCAGAAATGAAAAAAGGCCGCAAAGCGGCCCTTTGATGGCAAAAAACAGGGGACAGGTCAGGCAATATCCTGCGCAACGGCGCCTGGCGCGCAAAAATGCACCACAACGGTGCATTTGATGTAACGTTTTTGCACCATCGCAGGCCGCCCAGCGTTCCCTGCCTGCTGGTGGTGCATCAGGCGCTGAGCGACTCCTCTCTGGCGCTGGCCGCCAGCTCTTCGCCGGCCAGCTGCAGCTGATACATCTGCCAGTAGCGGCCTTTCGCCGCCAGCAGCTGCTGATGGGTGCCCCGCTCGACAGCCTGACCTCGATGCAGAACCAGGATGGTATCGGCCTCCACAATGGTCGACAGCCGATGGGCAATAACCACGAGGGTGGTATGCTGGCGGACCTTCGCCAGCGCCTGCTGGATCGCCTGCTCGGTACCGGAGTCGATGTTTGCCGTCGCCTCATCCAAAATCAGTACCTGCGGGGTGTCCACCAGCACGCGAGCCAGCGCCAGCAGCTGCTTCTGCCCGACGGAGAGATTATTGCCCTGCTCGCCCAGTTGGGTGTACAGCCCATCGCTCATGCTGCGCGCCACCGCCGCCAGCTGCACCGCCTCCAGCGCTTCCCAAACCTGCGCCTCACTGATGTCCCGGCCCAGCGCGACGTTGGCGTAGAAGGTATCCGCCAGCACTACGGGATCCTGTTGCACCATCGCGATGCCCCGACGCAACGCGCTGTGGCTGAGGGATGCGAGCGGTCGACCATCGATGCGGATCTCGCCGTGGGTTAACGGGTAATAGCCCATCATCAGACTGGCGAGGGTACTCTTTCCGCTGCCGGTATGTCCGACCAGCGCCACGAAGCTGCGGGAGGGAATATCCAGCGTGATATCCTGGAGAACCAGACGGTCCCCCCGGTAAGCAAAGGAGAGATGGTCAATTTCCACCCGACCGCTGCTCAGCGGCGCGTCATCCGTACCCCACGCCTGGCGCGGGCGATCCATCAGCTCGAAAACGCGCTCGCCGGCGACCACCGCCTGCTGCAGCATCGACTGCTGGGTGGTCAGCTCGATAAGCGGCTCGTTAAGGCGTCCAAGATAGCTGATAAACGCGTACAGGACCCCAACCTCGATCGTGCCCACCGCGCTAAAGCCGAACAGCATCAGCAGCCCGCACAGCACCAGCGAGGAAAAAAGGCTCAGCAGCGGGCGCAGCAGAAAACCGTCCAGGCGCAGCGTCTGCATCCGCGCCAGATAGTGGGCATAGCTGGCCTCGCGCATCCGTTCGCCAAAGCGCGCCTGCTGGCGGAACTGCTGGATGACGCCCATGCCGTTGATCACTTCGTTGAAGCCATCGTTGATGTCGGCAAGCCAGGCGCGCACCCGCCGCACGATCGGCGTGCTATAGCGCTGATAGATAATCATCACGATCAGCACCGCCGGGAAAA
The DNA here is from genome assembly GCF_018204675.1 of Klebsiella sp. P1927. NCBI lineage: Bacteria > Pseudomonadati > Pseudomonadota > Gammaproteobacteria > Enterobacterales > Enterobacteriaceae > Klebsiella > Klebsiella sp. P1927. The sequence continues at coordinate 3,910,351 of NZ_CP073377.1, forward strand.
TCGCGATCGCCACCAGCGCCATCCGCCAGTCGAGGCTAAACATCGCCACCAGCATCGCGCCGATCAGCGCTGCGCTGCGCAGTACCGTAGCCACCACCGTCACGTACAGATCGCGAATGACTTCCGTATCGTTGGTTACCCGTGAGATAAGCTGCCCAACCGGCTGGGTATCAAACTCGCTGAGCGGCTGATGCAGGGCGGCATCCATCACGTCGCTGCGCAACTGCTGGACGACGCCGACCGCGGCGCGGTTAAACAGCAGCGACTGGTTATAGTGCAGGAGCGCCGCCAGCAGCTGCAGGCCGATATAGGCTACCGCCAGACCGGCCACCAGCTTCAGCGGCAGCGTATGTTTCGCCACCATGTTGTCGATGAAATAGCTGATAAGCAGCGGGCCGCTCACTTCCGCCGCCGCCGCAATCCACATCATCGCCACCGCGATGGCCAACGGCTTGCGCCACGGTGAACCATAGGCCAGCAGGCGTTTAAGCGTCGGCCAGAGTTCGGTAAAGCTACGCATCCAGGGCCTCCTCTTGCGTCTGCGGAACCTCGTCGAGCGCGGCCTCCAGCTGCTGATATCGATACATGTCGCGGTACCAGCCGGGCTGCACGGCCAGCGCCTCGTGGCGGCCGCGCTGGGCAATATGCCCATGCTGCAGTACCAAAATTTCACTGGCCTCGGTGAGCGCCGACAGGCGGTGGGCGCTGATAATGACCGTCCGCCCCTCCCCCCACTGGCGCAGGTTATGCAGGATCTGGTGCTCGGTGCGGCCATCCACCGCCGATAAGGCATCGTCGAGGATCAAAATTTCGGCCTCCAGCAGCAGGGCGCGAGCAATAGAGATGCGCTGTTTCTGGCCGCCGGAGAGCATCACGCCGCGCTCGCCCACTTCGGTCTCGTAGCCCTGAGGCAGACGCAGAATGTCGTCATGCACGCTGGCCAGTTGAGCAACCCGCTCAATCTGCGCCTGCGTCGCGTCCGGTTTTCCCAGCGCGATATTATTGGCGACGGTATCGGAGAATAAAAATGGCGTCTGATTGACCACCGCCAACCGGGCGCGCCAGCTGTCGAGCTGCAGAATCGGCAGCAGCAGATCGTGAAAGCGGATCTCGCCGTGAGTGACGTCAAAATGGCGCTGCAGCAGCGCCAGAATGGTGCTTTTGCCGGCGCCCGTCGGCCCGCAGATGCCCAGCATTTGCCCCGGCTGGAGAGTAAAATTTACCTGCTCCAGCGAAGGTTTGCTCGCCTGCGGATAGATGAAATCGCGGATAGCAACCTGCAGGACGCCGCGGCCTGCCGGCACCGCCTCGGTCCCGTCATCCACCGCCGGCGCCTCTTCAAGCATCGTGCGGATACGACCATAGGCCGCGCTACCGCGCTCCACGATGTTAAACATCCACGCCAGCGCTAGCATCGGCCAGATCATCAGGCCAAGATACATCACGAAGCTGGTCAGCTGGCCCAGGGTCAGGCTGCCGTGGATCACCATCCAGCTGCCGCCGCCGATGGCCAGCAGGTTAGCGGCCCCGATGGCGATATAGATGGTGGGGTCGAAGCGGGCGTCAATGCGTGCCACGCGCATGTTTTTCGCGCCGGTATCGGCAGCATCGGCAGCAAACTGCGCCGACTGGCGATCCTCCAGCCCAAACGCCTTAATCATGCGGATGCTGGTCAGGCTCTCCTGCGTGCGATCGTTGAGGCTGGAAAAGGCCGCCTGAGCAACGCGAAAACGTTCGTGAAGCGCATCGCCGTTACGTTTGATCGCCAGGGCCATCAGCGGCATCGGCAGCAGCGCCAGCAGAGTAAGCTGCCAGCTAATCTGCGTCGACATTACAATCAATACCGCACAGCCCATCACCAGGGAATCCACCAGGGTTAATACTCCTTCGCCAGCGGCAAACACCACCCGGTCCACGTCATTGGTGGCGCGGGCGATAAGATCCCCGGTGCGATGGCGCAAATAGAACGCCGGATGCTGGCGGCTCAGTTGCCGGTAAAAATCTTCCCGCAGCTCAACCGCCAACTGGTAAGAAGCGCCGAACAACAGCACGCGCCAGACATAGCGCAGCAGGTAGACCATCACCGCGATCAGCACCAGCGCGCCGATCCACATCCACACCTTCTCCGCGGTGTAATGTTGTTGCGTCACGCCGTCGACCACAATGCCCACCACCTTCGGCGGAATAAGCTGCAGGACGGCAATAATGACCAGCAGGGCAATTGCGCCAAGATAGCGGCGCCACTCCCGGCGGAAGTACCAGCTGAGTTGAGCAAATAATCGCAAGCAATAAAATCCTGATTTTGTAATGGGTTACGGCGCAATACCGTTATTCGACAGGCAAGGCGGTGGTATATTTTATCTGTTCCATGGCAAAACTCGAAGTGACATCCGACAGACCAGGCACACTGTTCACTAAACGTTTATAAAAGTCGTCATAGCGTTTCATATCAGCCACCTGCACCCGTAGCAGGTAGTCATACTCCCCCGCCATCCGCCAGAAGCCGAGCACTTCCGCCATCTGCGTCACTTCGCTCACGAACTGACAGTACCAGTCGCTGCTATGATGCTGAGTCTTGATCAGGACGAACGCCGTCAGCCCCAGCCCCACCTTTTCCGCGTCCAACAGGGCGACGCGCCCGCGGAGAATACCCTCGTCTTCGAGCCGTTTCAGGCGTTTCCAGCAGGGCGTGGTGGTCAGATTAACGGCATCGGCCAGCGCCTGCAAAGAGAGGGTGCAATCTTCCTGCAGTAGCGCCAGCAGCTTACGGTCAATTTTATCTAGCATTGGGCATCCTCAGAGAAAATTTTGCTCTCATAATGGTAATCCACAGGTTAAATGGCAACAATTTTTCCTGCGCTTTCCGCTAAGCTAGGCACAAAATGACAAACAGGAAATCACGATGAATAGCGCCTGGGTTAAACATGCCATTAGCGAAATCAACGCTGACTATCAGCGCTCCGCCGACACGCACCTGATCCGTCTGCCGCTGCCCGCTTTTCCGGGCATCCACCTGTATCTGAAAGATGAAAGCACCCACCCCACCGGCAGCCTGAAGCATCGCCTGGCGCGGTCGCTGTTTCTCTATGGCTTGTGCAACGGCTGGATCAAAGAAGGCACGCCAATTATAGAGTCCTCCTCAGGGTCAACCGCCGTTTCGGAGGCCTATTTCGCCCGCCTGCTGGGGCTGCCGTTTATCGCTGTGATGCCTTCCTGCACCGCCAAGCGCAAAATCGAACAGATCGAGTTCTACGGCGGACGCTGCCATTTTGTGCAGAGCGCCGGCGAAATCTACGCGGCTTCCGAAACGCTGGCCCGCGAGCTGAACGGCCATTATATGGATCAGTTTACCTTCGCCGAGCGGGCCACCGACTGGCGCGGCAACAACAATATCGCCGACAGTATTTTCCGCCAGATGAGCCATGAGCCGCACCCGCAGCCGTCATGGATCGTCATGAGCGCCGGCACCGGCGGCACCTCAGCGACCATTGGCCGCTATATTCGCAGCCAGGGCTACGAGACGCAGCTGATGGTCGTTGATCCGCAGAATTCGGTGTTCCTCGATTACTGGCAGACCCGCGACGCCAGCCTGCGCAGCCCGGTCGGCAGCAAAATTGAAGGCATCGGACGGCCGCGCGTCGAGCCGTCGTTTATTCCCGACGTTGTCGATGAGATGCTGCGCGTGCCGGATGCGGCGAGCGTAGCCACCGCCCTGTGGCTGGAAACGCAGCTTGGGCGCAAGGTCGGCGCCTCGACCGGCACCAATATGTGGGGCGTATTGCAGCTGGCCGCGCGGATGCGCGAAGAAGGTCGCACCGGCTCGATAGTGACACTCCTGTGCGACAGCGGCGAGCGTTACCTGGAAAGCTATTACAACCCGCAGTGGGTGGCGGACAATATCGGCGATATTGCGCCCTGGCAGGCGGAGATCGCCGGTCTGGTCGAAAGGCGATAAAAAAAGCCAGATAGAAGCCTATCTGGCTTGCTGGAAGGGTCTCTCTATTCGGGGGAATAAGGAAGATCAGGATTATCCAGCCAATGAGTTAAAAAATGGGAGACTGCCTGATTCCGACAGTCGCCAATTACCGGCAGATGCGGCAGCTCGGCTTTCAGCTGCGGCATCGCGTTGCCCATGATGAACCCCCGCCCAACGCTGCCCAGCATCTCGCGGTCGTTCATCGCATCGCCGAAGGCCATGCACTCCTGCAGGGTGAAGCCTAAATGCTGGCTGAGCACCGCCAGCGCCGCGCCTTTATTGCAGCCAACCGGCAGCACCTCCAGACAGTCCATTGCCGAGAAGCAGAGAAATGCGCGATCGCCCAGCGTCTCATTCAGCTGGATCCGCAGACGGCGCAAATCGTCATGATCGCCGCAGAAACAGATCTTGGTGACATGCTGCGCCGACATGCGCTTCAGATCGCACAGTTGATAGTGAAAGCCGCTGAATACATGCGCTTGCAACAATTCAGGCCTTGCCTGGCCGGTGAACCAGCCGCCATCGTTAAAGACGTGCATGCTGGCCTGGGTATCCCATTTGCCGTGCAGCACCGCTTCTGCCGCCTCGGGAGCGAGATCCTGGCGATAAAGCTCCTCCCCTTCCAGCGAATGGATGCGCGTCCCGTTGCCGGTGATCAGAAATGCATCAAGGGAAAATTCGCCAATCACATGGTGCATCTCCAGCACATGGCGGCCGGTGGCGAAGGTCAAGGTGATATCGCGCTCACGCAGCCGTTTCAGCGCGGAAAGCGTCTTTTCTCCAAGACGATGGTCCGGCATCAGCAGGGTGCCGTCCATATCAAATGCCGCCAGTTTTGCCATGGTATATTCCCCGATGTGTGATGGGCTTCGCTTGTGTTGCAGTATCACCTGGGATATACGGAAGTAATAGTGAATAGATATTATTAATTGTTCCGGGTTTACAGCGGCCCGGTGGACGACGGCCCCCATGCGACTCTTACACCGTTTAAATCAATACCAGCGCCTATGGCAACCATCAGCCGGGGCGCCGCAGCAGGTCACCGTCGGCGAACTGGCGGAGCGCTGTTTTTGCAGCGAGCGCCACGTCCGTACTCTGCTGCGTCAGGCGCAGGAGGCCGGGTGGCTAAGCTGGCAGGCCAGCTCCGGGCGCGGCAAACGCGGACAGCTCTTATTTCACAAAACCCCGGAAAGTCTGCGCAACGAGATGATGGAGCAGGCGCTGAACAACGGTCAGCAACAAACCGCGCTGGAGCTGGCGCAGCTTGCCCCGGTGGAGCTGAAAGCCCTGCTCCATCCCTTCCTCGGCGGTCAGTGGCAAAACAATACCCCCACGCTGCGTATTCCTTACTATCGCCCGCTGGAGCCGCTGCGTCCCGGCTTTCTCCCCGGCCGCGCCGAGCAGCATCTGGCCGGACAAATCTATGCCGGGCTGACGCGCTTCGACGAAGGCGACAATATGCCGATCGGCGATCTGGCGCACCACTGGCAGGTCTCCCCGGACGGCCTGCGCTGGCATTTTTATATCCGCTCCACGCTGTGCTGGCACAATGGCGATACGGTGGAAACCGCGCAGTTGCGACAGCGGTTACTGCTGCTGCTTGAGCTGCCCGCCTTGCGGACCCTCTTCGCCAGCATCAGCCGTATCGATGTCACCCATGCCCAGTGTTTAACAATAACCCTGCATCGCCCTGACTACTGGCTGCCGTTCCGCCTCGCCAGCTACTGCAGCGTGCTGGCGCATCCCGACGATCCGGCCATTGGCTGCGGACCGTTCCGCCTGAAGCGGTTTAGTCCGGAACTCGTCCGCCTGGAAAACCATCCCCGCTACCACCTGCAGCATCCGCTGATCCAGGCGGTGGAGTACTGGATCACTCCTCAGCTCTTTGACCGCGATCTCGGCACCAGCTGCCGCCATCCGGTGCAGATCACCATCGGCGATCGCGAAGAGCTGCATAATCTGCGTCAGGTCAGCAACCGTATCAGCCTTGGCTTCTGCTATTTGACCCTGCGCCACAGCCCTCGGCTTAGCAAAGCGCAGGCCCAGCGGCTGGTGTCGATAATCCATCACTCGTCGCTACTGGATACGCTGCCGCTGGAGGAGGATCTGATTACGCCAAGCCATGAGGTGCTGCCGGGATGGTCCATCCCGCAGGGACCGGCAAACAACGCGGTACCGCTGCCGGCCAGGCTCACCCTGCTCTATCATCTGCCGGTCGAGCTACATGCGATGGCCGAACAGCTGAGGCAACGTCTGGCTCTGCTGGGCTGCGAGCTGACGCTCCTGTTCCACGACGCTAAAAACTGGGAAGGCTGCCAGCATCTGGGGCAGGCCGACCTGATGATGGGCGACCGTCTGATCGGCGAAGCGCCGGAGTACGCCCTGGAACAGTGGCTGCGCTGCGATATGCTGTGGCCTAATTTGCTGACCGGGGCGCAATATGCTCATCTGCAGGCGACATTAGACGCGGTGCAGTCTCAGCCCGACGCTCGCAGCCGCAACGATGCGCTGCGCAACGTATTTAACAGCCTGATGGAAGACGCCATCATGACGCCGCTGTTCAAGTATAACTATCGGATCAGCGCGCCACCGGGGGTCAATGGTCTGCGCCTCAACGCCCGGGGCTGGTTCGACTTCGCCAGCGCCTGGCTGCCGGCCTCGTCGACGTGAGAGAGCTGGTGATGGAGGGCGTCTGGCGCTACCATATCGCCTTTATTCATTTAGTCAGGAATTGCCATGAAACGCGCCGTAGTTGTCTTCAGCGGAGGACAAGATTCAACCACCTGTCTGGTGCAGGCTCTGCAACAGTATGATGAAGTGCATTGCGTCACTTTTGATTATGGCCAACGCCACCGCGCGGAAATCGACGTTGCGCGCGAACTCGCCCTGAAACTGGGCGCCGTCGCGCATAAAGTGCTGGACGTCACTCTGCTCAACGAACTGGCAGTCAGCAGCCTGACCCGCGATAACATTCCGGTACCGGACTATCAGCCTGATGCCGAGGGCATTCCCAACACCTTTGTCCCCGGGCGTAATATTCTGTTTTTAACCCTGACGGCAATCTACGCCTATCAGGTAAAAGCCGAAGCCATCATCACCGGCGTGTGCGAGACCGACTTCTCCGGCTACCCGGACTGCCGCGATGAGTTTGTCAAAGCGCTGCACCACGCCGTCAGCCTGGGGATGGCGAAAGACATTCGCTTTGAGACGCCGCTGATGTGGCTGAATAAAGCCGAGACCTGGGCGCTCGCCGACTACTGGGGTCAGCTGGATCTGGTGCGCCGGGAAACCCTCACCTGCTACAACGGCATTAAGGGCGATGGCTGCGGCCAGTGCGCCGCCTGTAACCTGCGCGCAAACGGACTCAACCAGTATCTGGCGGACAAGGTCGGGGTAATGGCGGTGATGCAGCAAAAAACCGGACTGGCGCAGGCATAATCTCCGGGGATCGATTTACCGGAGCTTTGACTCAAATTCCCCGGTGGCGCGATGCTTACCGGGGCTACGGGTTCATCACCTGCCGTGGGCCCGCCACTCGCACGACGGTTGTCAGCGCAGGTTCATCTGGTCAAGTTTCGCACGCAATTCCCCTTCCAGCGGCAGCGCCTTCTGGGTTTTCAAATCGATACAAACGAAGGTAATCAGCGCATCGGCCACTACTTCGCCATTGGGGTTGAGGGTGACCACCTGGCTTAGGGTGCCGCTTTTGCCGTTGAGTTGCTCCAGTTTGCTGCTCACCGTCAGCACATCGCCCAGTACCGCCGGACGACGATAGTTAATATTGATATTCACCACCACGAAGGCGATGTTTTTCTCCATCATCCACTGAAACGCGGGGCTGTTTTCCAGGCCGTCCCAGCGGGCTTCCTCAAGGAACTCCAGGTAGCGAGCGTTGTTCACATGCTGGTAGACGTCCAGATGATAGCCGCGAACTTTAATTTGTGTCTGCATAGCACCAATGCCTTTCTGTTATTGTTGTTTATGAGGTAAGAGGTCACACCACTTGATGCAACCTCTTTATCCTGGCAAAAAATCACCGCTGTGCAAGGTCTGGCATAAAATTTACAGCGTCAGATGGGCTAAATTGCGCTCCACCAACGCGCTCCCCATTCCCGGGACCTGCTTCAGATCATCGAGGGTTTTGAACGGCCCGTACTCTTCGCGGTAGCTGACAATAGCCTGGGCTTTTTTCAATCCTACGCCATTCAACGCCTGCGCCAGCTGTTCGGCGCTGGCGCGGTTAATGCTGACCTTTGTCGCCCCGATGTCAGACTCGCCGGGCACCGCTTCCGCCTTCGCCGAAGAGGACGCCTGCACATTTTCTTTATTCACCGCCGCTTTGCCGCTGGCGGGTGCCGCCAGCGCCCCCTGTACCCCTACCGCAAAAACCAGAACGCCCGCGGCCATCAGTGCTTTTATTCCATATTTCATGCTGATATCTCCTTGTGTGTAGACAGCAAGGTCACGATAGCGTCAGTGCGGATGGTCGACAAAAGGCAAATCACAGAAATGGAAAGGGCCGCGAAAGCGGCCCTTGAGGATTACATCGTGTTGCTCATTTTTGCGAGACGACGCGAAATTACTGCTGCTGGTCGATGCTGTCGCCGAGCTTAATTTTCGCCGCCTTGCGCAGGTTGCTCATCAGCGCTTCGAAAGCGATTTGGGCATTGTTCTGGGTGATCCCCTGAACCATGGCCTTCTTCTGCTCTTCCGGCATGCTGCCGGCTTTCACCTCATCCAGCGCTATCAGCACCACATCGCCTTGCATATTGCTGCCCACGCCGTAGACCGGTTTACCCTGCTGCGGCAGCGGCAGGGTAAATGCCAGCTGGCTCAGCGGATCCTGGCCGGTACGAGAAAGCGTCTGCGGCGCGCCAAAGCTCAGGCCAGCCGCCTTCATCGCTTCATCGCCTTTGCCGTCTTTCAGCGCCGCCAGCAGCTTGTCGGCCTCCAGTTTCGCCTGCTGTTCCGCTTTATTGTGCTTAACGATATCGCTAACCTGTGCCTTCACTTCGGCCAGCGGCTTCACCGCCTCGGCTTTGTGTTCGCTAATGCGCAGAACAAAAGCGCGATCGCCGTCAACGGTAATGATATCGGAGTTGCTGCCCGGCGCGCCGTTCTCACCCACCAGACCGCCGTTGAAAATAGCGTCAGCGACCGGTTTAAAGTTCAGCTCCTCCGGCAGGTTATCGCGGCCAAACCAGCCGGTTTCTACGACCTTCAGCCCGGCGACCTGCGCTGCGCTCGCCAGCGATTCATTATCGTTGCTGGCCGCATCGCTCACCTTCTGCTGCAGCGCGTAGTAAGCATCCAACGCTTTTTCCTGCTTCACTTTCGCCGCAATGTCATTACGCACGTCAGCCAGCGGCTTCACCTGCGCCGGCTGGACGTCGTCCAGACGAGCTACCAGGAAGCCAACCGAGGATTTGATCACGCCAGACAGCTGGCCTTTCTCTTTCAGCCCGGCATCTTTGAGCTCAGGCACGGTAGAGGCATCTTCCATCCACCCCATATCGCCGCCGTTGCGGGCAGAGATAATATCGGTCGATTTTTCTTTCGCCAGCGTGGCGAAGTCCGCTCCTTTTTGCAGCTCGGCCAGTACCGCTTTCGCATCGGCTTCAGTTTTGGTCTGAATCACGCTGTAGCGGTTGCGCTGCGGCTGAGTGAACTGATCCTTGTGCTGGTCGTACCATGACTGAATCTCGTCGTCAGAGGCGCTCTCCTGCATGCTGGCGGCATCCATTTTGATGTAGCTGACGCGGAACTGCTCCGGCGCCATAAAACGGGCCTGATTCTGCTGCCAGAAGGCGTTGATTTCCTCATCGCTGGCGGTCTGTTTTGCCGCCAGGGCATTTACGTTGATGGTCGCTTCGCGGACCACCCGCTGCTGAGATACCAGCGCCGCCAGCTGATCGGACTCGCCCGGCAGCATGAAGTCGGTACCCGCAATGGCGTTAATCAGCTGCTGCGTGGTCAGCTGGTTACGCAGCGCCTGGGCGTACTGATCGGTGGTCATCCCCATCTGGGCGACAATACCGCTGAAACGCTGGTTGTCGAACTTACCGTTCGTCTGGAACGCCTGGGTCTGGAAGATCGCCTGCTTCACCTGCTCATCGCTGATGCTGAGGCCCAGCTCGCGGGCATACTGATCCAGAAGCGACTCATCGATCAGGCGGTTCAGCACCTGCTGGCGCATGGTTTTCATGTAGTTTTCGTTCGCCGCCAGCTCGGAGAATTGATCGCCAAGCTGCTGCTGCATACGGTTACGTTCGCTGGCGACGGCGTTTTCAAACTGCCCACGGCCAATCTCCTGGCCATTCACTTTTGCGGCATAGTTTTTGCCACCGCCAATCAGGTAACCACTCACCCCGGTCAAAATGAACGAGACGATAATGATACCGAAAATAATCTTGAGCACGACGCTGTTGGCGGCCGTGCGTAGGTTGTCCATCATGGTGTAACAACGCTCCGCTGTAGATGACTTTAGCTCGCGCAGCATAGCACGTGATGGCCGCCGCGCGTGAGGACGTATTTTGACAAGAAAACAGGGTGATTGTCAGCCCACAAGTGGCGATAAACACACATAAAGTGGTCTGAAAAGACAATAAAAAAGGCACATCTCACGATGCGCCCTTGTACTTCGTCACATTCCCTGACGGGAAAGCCGATCAGTTCACCGCGTCTTTCAGCGCTTTACCAGCACGGAAGCCCGGCACTTTTGCGGCAGCGATAGTAATTTCTTTACCTGTTTGCGGGTTGCGACCAGTACGGGCGGCACGTTCTTTAACAGCAAAGGTACCAAAACCTACCAGCGCAACGTCATCCCCAGCCTGCAGAGATTCAGTAACAGAAGCGATTAAAGCATCTAACGCACGTCCAGCTGCAGCTTTAGAAATGTCCGCACCCGCAGCAATTTTGTCAATCAGTTGAGATTTATTCACTGTTCTCTTCCTCTCTTTATAATTTATATCGCACCTGAGTCCTTCATAGTGCGACCGCGCAGCAGTTATATCAGGACTGTCATGCCCTTACAACAGCAGTTGTCGATGACCCCCCTGCCAGCGATCTAAGTTAGCTACACAAAAAAAGGCTGGCAAGTCCGAAATGACTTACCAGCCCTATTTTTATTAGCGCAATTTGCGCAGAATCACTATTTCGCGGTCACAACCTGCATGCCGAACGGTTCGTTCTGCAGCGCAAGTGTCAGAACTTCCTCGATTCGTTTCACCGGATGGATATCCAAATCGGCGATAACGTTATCCGGAATTTCTTCAAGGTCGCGTTTGTTCTCATCAGGAATCAGAACAGTCTTAATGCCGCCGCGATGCGCCGCCAGCAGTTTTTCCTTCAGACCGCCGATCGGCAGCACCTGACCACGCAGAGTGATTTCACCGGTCATCGCCACATCAGCGCGTACCGGGTTACCTGTCAGGCAGGAGACCAGCGCCGTGCACATGGCAATACCCGCGCTCGGACCATCCTTAGGCGTCGCCCCTTCCGGCACGTGCACGTGAATGTCACGCTTCTCGTAGAAGTCGGCGTTAATGCCCAGCTTGTCAGCCCGCGAACGTACCACCGTCAGCGCAGCCTGAATCGACTCCTGCATCACCTCGCCCAGCGAGCCGGTGTAGGTCAGCTTGCCTTTGCCCGGCACGCAGGCGGTTTCGATGGTCAGCAGATCGCCGCCCACTTCCGTCCACGCCAGACCGGTCACCTGACCGACGCGGTTCTCACTATCGGCGCGGCCATAGTCGAAGCGCTGTACGCCGAGATAATCATGCAGATTCTCACCGTTAATTTCGATGTGTTTCAGCGATTTATCCAGCAGCAGTTGCTTAACGGCCTTGCGGCACAGCTTGGAGATTTCACGCTCCAGGCTACGTACCCCCGCTTCCCGCGTGTAGTAACGAATAATGCCGATAATGGCGCTATCGTCGACGGTCAGCTCGCCTTTCTTCAGCGCGTTACGTTCGATCTGCTTCGGCAGCAGATGACGTTTGGCGATGTTCAGTTTTTCATCTTCGGTATAGCCGGAGAGACGAATCACTTCCATACGGTCCAGCAGCGGCGCCGGAATGTTCATGGAGTTGGAAGTCGCCACGAACATCACGTCGCTGAGATCGTAATCCACTTCCAGATAGTGGTCGTTAAAGGCCACGTTCTGTTCCGGATCCAGCACCTCAAGCAACGCGGAAGCCGGGTCGCCGCGCATGTCGGAAGACATTTTGTCGATCTCGTCCAACAGGAACAGCGGGTTTTTGACCCCCACTTTCGCCATTTTCTGGATCAGTTTGCCCGGCATCGAGCCAATGTAGGTCCGACGATGACCGCGGATTTCCGCTTCATCGCGCACGCCGCCAAGCGCCATACGAACGTATTTCCGTCCGGTCGCTTTGGCGATGGATTGACCCAGCGAGGTTTTACCTACCCCCGGCGGTCCCACCAGACAAAGGATTGGCCCCTTGATTTTGTTCACCCGGCTCTGCACCGCGAGATATTCAAGGATGCGATCCTTCACGCGCTCCAGGCCATAGTGATCGGTATCGAGGATCTCCTGGGCCTGACGCAGGTCTTTTTTGACCTTACTGCGCGCATTCCACGGCACCTGCACCATCCAGTCGATGTAGCCACGCACGACGGTCGCTTCCGCAGACATCGGCGACATCATCTTCAGCTTCTGCAGTTCCGCTTCGGTTTTTTCTTTCGCCTCTTTCGGCATTTTCGCCGCATCGATCTTACGCTTCAGCGCTTCGTTTTCGTCCGGGGCGTCGTCCATCTCGCCGAGTTCTTTCTGAATCGCTTTCATTTGCTCGTTCAGATAGTACTCGCGCTGGGATTTCTCCATCTGCTTTTTGACGCGGTTGCGAATGCGCTTCTCAACCTGCAGCAGATCGATTTCCGATTCCATCATCGCCATCAGATATTCCAGACGTTCGTTAACGTCGGACATCTCAAGCACAGACTGCTTGTCAGCCAGCTTCAGCGGCATGTGCGCCGCGATGGTATCCGCCAGGCGCGCCGGATCGTCGATGCTGTTCAGCGACGTCAGCACTTCCGGTGGGATCTTCTTGTTCAGCTTGATATAGCCTTCAAACTGGCTGATAGCTGTGCGAACCAGCACTTCCTGCTCGCGTTCGTCAATCGCCGGCGAGTCGAGATACTCCGCTTTCGCCGAGAAATGCTCGCCATTATCAGACAGCGCAGAAATGCGAGCACGCTGCAGCCCTTCGACCAGCACCTTCACGGTGCCGTCCGGCAGCTTCAGCATCTGCAAAATAGACGCCACGGTTCCAACGGTGAAAAGATCGTTTACACCCGGCTCATCCGTCGACGCTTCTTTCTGCGCAACCAGCATGATTTTTTTATCATGGTCCATGGCCGCTTCGAGGCAACGGATAGATTTTTCCCGCCCTACGAACAGGGGTATGACCATGTGCGGATAAACCACCACATCGCGCAATGGCAATACGGGGATTTCAATGCGTTCAGAACGCTCAGGATTCATAGAGCTCTCTCTTAGTTTAAAGTCCGCCAGGTAGCCGACGACGCCACACTCCACTGCATCGTCGTTAATATGTAATCCAGTATATGGGGATGTATTCCACACATTCAACGGCGGGAATGCAGGAAAAATAAAAGGGGAGATAAAATCCCCCCTTTTTGTTAACTGCTTGAGTGAAATGGTTAATTATTCACCAGATGCCTGCTGAGCTTCCGGTTTGCCGTAGATCAGCAGCGGTTTGCTCTGACCGGCGATAACCGACTCATCAATGACCACTTTTTCGACATCTTCCATCGAAGGCAGGTCATACATGGTATCCAGCAGCGCCGCTTCCACAATTGAGCGCAGGCCACGGGCGCCGGTTTTACGCGCCATCGCTTTCTTGGCGATAGCGTCCAGCGCTTCGTCGCGGAATTCGAGCTCTGCGCCTTCAAGGCTAAACAGCGCCTGATACTGCTTGGTCAGGGCGTTTTTCGGCTCTTTCAGGATCTGGATCAGGGCTTCTTCGCTCAGCTCGTTCAGGGTCGCCACTACCGGCAGACGGCCGATGAACTCCGGGATCAGACCAAACTTGATCAGATCTTCCGGCTCGACCTGAGCCAGCAGTTCCCCTTCGCTCGCTTTGTCGGACTTCGCTTTTACCGTCGCGCCAAAACCAATGCCGGAGCCGGTTTCCACACGGTGGGAAATCACTTTGTCCAGGCCAGCGAACGCGCCGCCGCAGATAAACAGGATCTTGGAGGTATCAACCTGCAGGAACTCCTGCTGCGGATGTTTACGCCCGCCCTGCGGCGGAACGGCGGCAACGGTCCCTTCGATAAGCTTCAGCAGCGCCTGCTGCACGCCTTCGCCTGAGACGTCGCGCGTAATCGACGGGTTATCGGATTTACGCGAAATTTTGTCGATTTCGTCGATATAAACGATGCCACGCTGCGCTTTCTGCACGTCGTAATCGCACTTCTGCAGCAGTTTCTGAATGATATTTTCGACGTCCTCACCCACATAACCGGCTTCGGTCAGGGTAGTGGCGTCCGCCATGGTAAACGGCACATCCAGCAGGCGCGCCAGCGTTTCCGCCAGCAGCGTTTTACCGGAACCGGTCGGCCCGATCAGCAGGATGTTGCTTTTACCCAGCTCTACGCCATTGCTGGTATCGCCATTGCGCAGACGCTTGTAGTGGTTGTATACCGCGACCGCCAACACCTTCTTCGCCTGTTCCTGACCGATGACGTAGTCATCAAGGTGGTGGCGAATCTCGTGCGGCGTCGGCAGCGCGCTGCGCTCGCGGTGCGGCGCCACTTCTTTAATCTCTTCGCGAATGATGTCGTTACATAAATCAACGCATTCGTCGCAGATATACACGGATGGCCCGGCGATCAGCTTACGCACTTCATGCTGGCTTTTGCCGCAAAAAGAGCAATACAACAATTTGCCCGATCCATCTTTGCGTTTATCTGTCATGAGTCCAAACCTCTTTTTAAGTTCTTTGTGCCGCACACGACGACGCAAATGCCATTCTCAGGCGCAAGCCGCCATATAGCGTTGTGCCGCCCTTCATTAGTATATACACAAAATCCTTCGCGCTACATCGAGCCGGTAGCGAAGCCACCGGCCGCAAGCCTGCCAGACAAGCGGCCGAATAAAAGCCAACCGCTCGCACAGACGTGGCGAGAAGGATGAAGCGTAAAGCGGCACCCTTGCGCCTTGGGCATCAATTACGATGGGTCAAAATAGAGTCGACCAGCCCGTACTCCACGGCTTCCGCAGCAGACAGGAAGCGGTCACGCTCGGTGTCACGCTCAATCTGCTCAAGAGACTGGCCGGTATGATGCGCCATCAGCTCATTCATGCGTCCTTTCACCTTCAGGATTTCACGGGCGTGGATCTCAATATCCGTCGCCTGTCCCTGATAGCCGCCCAGCGGCTGGTGGATCATCACGCGGGAGTTCGGCAGGCAGAAGCGCTTGCCTTTCGCCCCGGCGGTCAGCAGGAACGCGCCCATAGAAGCGGCCTGCCCCATACAGATGGTGCTGACATCCGGCTTGATGAACTGCATGGTGTCATAAATCGACATCCCGGCGGTGATTACCCCGCCCGGAGAGTTAATGTACAGGTAAATGTCTTTTTCCGGGTTTTCCGCTTCCAGAAACAGCATCTGCGCCACGATCAGGTTTGCCATGTGGTCTTCGACCTGGCCGGTCAGAAAAATGACGCGTTCCTTAAGCAGACGGGAGTAGATATCAAAAGAACGTTCACCGCGTGAGGTCTGTTCAATGACCATCGGCACCAGGGCCATATGGGGTGCAAAGTTGTCTCGTTCGCCACTGTATGACATTTCCGTCTCCTGGAGTAATTTTAAAATACCTGCTGCACTGATTGTAACCTTACGGACGGATTATCAGCCACAGTTTCTATCCGCTGAATGCGTCACCGCCTCTTCAATACGCGTGCGATTGCGGATGCAGTTGCCTCCCCCGGTAATGGGGATGGTGTTGCCATATTTCAAGCATAACAAGCTTTTGCTGTAACGCTATCATGGTTAATGCGTTTTCGCACCGTGCCTGTGGCTATCATTATCTTAAAAAAAAACCCGCCGCCTTTCGGCAACGGGTTTTTGCTCGAACCTTAAACGATAGCGGCGAAATTACGCCTGCTGGTTCATCAGTTCGTTGAAGGAAGTGGCTTTTTCAGACACTTTGGCTTTCGCCAGCACGGCTTCAACAGCCTGCTCTTCCAGCGCCACGTTGCGCATGTTGTCCATCAGCTCTTTGTTCTTGCTGTAGAACTCAACGACTTCAGACGGATCTTCGTACGCAGAAGCCATCTCTTCGATCAGGGCTTTTACGCGCTCTTCGTCAGCTTTCAGCTCGTTGGTGCGGATCACTTCGCCCAGCAGCAGACCAACAACGACGCGACGTTTAGCCTGCTCTTCGAACAGCTCGCGCGGCAGTTCCAGAGCCTGTTTCTCGTTGCCGCCGAAACGCTGAGCAGCCTGACGACGCAGCACGTCGATTTCGCTGTCGATCAGGGCAGCCGGAACGTCGATCTCGTTGGCTTTAACCAGACCTTCGATAGCCTGAGACTTCACGCGGTTACGCACAGCGCCTTTCAGCTCGCGTTCCATATTTTTACGCACTTCAGCGCGCAGGCCAGCGACGGAACCCTCTTCCACGCCGAAACGTTTGATGAACTCTTCGGTCAGCTCAGGCAGTTCACGCTCTTCGACTTTCTTCAGGTTGATAACGAACTTAGCCGCTTTACCTTTCAGGTTTTCTGCGTGGTACTCTTCCGGGAAGGTCACGTCGATGGTGAACTCTTCACCCGCTTTGTGGCCTTTGATACCGTCTTCGAAGCCCGGGATCATGCGACCCTGGCCCATCGCCAGTACGAAGTCAGAGGCTTTGCCGCCTTCGAACTCTTCGCCGTCAACAGAACCGGTGAAGTCGATGGTTACGCGATCTTCAGCGTCAACCGCGCCTTCTTTTTCTTTCCAGGTCGCCTGCTGCTTGCGCAGAGTTTCCAGCATGGTATCAACGTCAGCGTCGGTGACTTCAACAACCGGTTTTTCAACTTCGATCGCGTCCAGACCCTGCAGTTCAACTTCCGGATACACTTCGAACTCTACCGCGTAGGTGAAGTCTTCGCCCAGTTTGTATTCGCCCGGAACGTAGTTCGGCGCGCCGGCCGGATTGATTTTTTCTTTGATGATCGCGTCAACGAAATGACGGCTCATCAGGTCGCCCAGCACGTCCTGGCGAACGGAAGCGCCATAGCGCTGAGCAACAATATTCATCGGCACTTTGCCTTTACGGAAGCCGTCAATGCGAACTTTTTTCGCTACGTTGACCAGCTCGCTTTTGACAGCATTCTCGATGCTGTCAGCGGCGATAGTAATCGTTACACGGCGCCCAAGGCCCTGAGTGGTTTCAACTGAAACTTGCATCTTGTTACCTCAAAAAAATCACAGTGCTCGGTCAACTCTGGAAGCGCGTGTAGGTGGCTTCGCAGAACCGGGATGCCCTCTTCAAATCAGAAACACATTCCCTGTCGTCAGAATCATCCCGAAGACATTCATATATAAGACGCGGCATTATAGCGGCATCACTTTTGTGAGTCGAGAACGGTTGTCGCCTGGTGCTGCGGCATTTTTCACATTTCCCGCTCAAATTTGCCCGCAAAAGCGCTGACTTTGCGCATTTTCCAGGCAAAACAAAACGGCCCGTAGGCCGTTTTTGCTAAATCTGCAAGCAACATACTGGAAAAGCGCCAGCGGTTGCAAATGGGATTTCTAAGCGATACTCCCTGCGCCGCGGCACGGCGGCGAAGCAAATACCGTATCCTGTAATGCTTCCCATTCTTTAATCGTGTAGGTGTGCAGCGCCAGGGCATGCACCGTATTCGACAGCTCCTCGGTTAGCGTGCCGTAGATCATACGGTGGCGATTGAGGAAACGCTCGCCAGTGAAGCGATCGCTCACTAACACCACTTTAAAATGACTTTCAGAGCCCGCAGGGACGTTGTGACGATAACTTTCATCCACGACTTCGAGATACATCGGGTCGAACGCTGCTCTAAGTTTTGCTTCGATCTGTTCACGTATCATCATGAATTTTCTCCTCCGACAACGCTGAGATGCCGCCACTCCATTTAAATGTTAGCCGCTTTTACCGCTTCCATTAGGAGAAAACAACAAAAAATTAGCATTGTTCTGATATTTTCATTCAAAAGTATCACGTTTACTGGCTCTGGTCGCCAGATCCGTCGGGGAACGAGCCATTAACCGTGGCGGGACGCTCAGAAAACCGCCAGCACGATGGATTTACACGCGTTGCCACTTCCCCTTGCCGTTGGCAATGCTATGATGGCGGTAATTTTCCTTATAACAACACCATGCGTTGAGACCTGAACATGCTTAAGAAGATTCTTTTCCCGTTGGTCGCCATGTTTATGCTGGCAGGATGCGCCACGCCGCCGACCACCATTGAAGTATCGCCGAAAATCACGCTGCCGCAGCAGGATCCAAGCCTGATGGGCGTGACCGTCAGCATCAACGGCGCCGATCAGCGTCCGGACCAGGCGCTGGCGAAAGTGACGCGTGACAATCAGCTGGTCACTCTCACCGCCTCCCGCGATCTGCGCTTCCTGCTGCAGGAAGTGCTGGAGAAACAGATGACGTCTCGCGGCTACATGATTGGCCCGAACGGCGCGGTCGATCTGCAGATCATCGTCAACAAACTCTATGCTGACGTCTCTCAGGGTAACGTGCGCTATAACATCGCCACCAAAGCCGATATCGCCATCATCGCCACCGCGGCAAACGGCACGAAAATGACCAAAAACTACCGCGCCAGCTACTCCGTTGAAGGCGCCTTCCAGGCCTCGAACAAAAACATCGCTGATGCCGTCAACAGCGTCCTGACCGATACCATCGCCGATATGGCGCAGGACACCAGCATCCACGATTTCATCAAGCAAAACGCGCGTTAATGCTATCGCGAACCCGGCCTCCGCCGGGTTCGTGCTTTATGCTATGTCCAGTCATTACTTACGCATTTTTCAGCAGCCGAAATCAGCCATTTTGCTGATCCTTGGTTTCGCCTCCGGTCTGCCGCTGGCTCTCACCTCCGGTACCCTGCAGGCCTGGATGACGGTGGAAAATATCGATCTGAAAACGATCGGTTTTTTCTCGCTCGTCGGCCAGGCCTATGTCTTTAAATTCCTCTGGTCCCCGCTGATGGACCGCTACACGCCGCCGTTTCTTGGGCGTCGTCGCGGTTGGCTGTTGACCACCCAGGTATTACTCCTGCTGGCGATCGCGACGATGGGCTTTCTTGAGCCGGTCACCCAATTACGCTGGATGGCGGCGCTGGCGGTGGTGATCGCCTTCTGCTCGGCGTCGCAGGATATTGTGTTCGACGCCTGGAAAACCGACGTGTTGCCAGCAGAAGAGCGTGGCGCCGGCGCCGCGATCAGCGTGCTGGGCTATCGCCTGGGGATGCTGGTCTCCGGTGGACTGGCCCTGTGGCTTGCCGACCGCTATCTCGGCTGGCAGGGGATGTACTGGCTGATGGCGGCGCTGCTGGTACCCTGCATTATCGCCACGCTGCTGGCCCCCGAACCGAGCGACGTTATCCCGGTCCCCAGATCGCTCGAGCAGGCGGTAGCCGAACCGCTGCGCGATTTTTTCGGCCGCAACAACGCCTGGCTGATTCTGCTGCTCATCGTCCTTTATAAGCTTGGCGATGCGTTTGCCATGAGCCTGACCACCACCTTCCTGATCCGCGGCGTGGGATTTGACGCTGGCGAAGTGGGAATGGTGAACAAAACCTTAGGCCTGTTCGCCACCATTCTCGGCGCCCTGTACGGCGGCGTCCTGATGCAGCGGCTGACGCTGTTTCGGGCACTGCTCATTTTCGGTTTGCTGCAGGGGGTCTCTAACGCCGGCTACTGGCTGCTGTCGATTACCGATAAGCACCTCTATTCCATGGCGACCGCGGTATTCTTTGAAAACCTGTGCGGGGGAATGGGGACGGCGGCATTTGTCGCGCTGCTGATGACGCTATGTAATAAGTCGTTCTCCGCCACCCAGTTCGCGCTGCTCTCGGCGCTCTCTGCGGTCGGTCGCGTATACGTTGGGCCGATTGCCGGCTGGTTTGTCGAGGCTCACGGCTGGTCGACCTTCTATCTCTTCTCTGTCGTTGCGGCGGTGCCGGGGATTGCCCTATTGCTGCTGTGCCGGCAAACGCTTGAGCATACCCAACGCACCGCAAGCTTTATGCCGCGTAGCGAGTTCCCGCAGGCCTATGCGCTGGCGCTGGGGATCCTGACACTGGGCTGCCTGCTGCTCGCGGCGTGGCTGGCGCTGCTGATCCTCAACGCGCTGGATTATACGTCGTTCTCCTTCCTGTCCGGCCTGCTGGAGGTTGCCGCGCTCACCGCCGTCGGCGGGATTTTGTTCGGCGGCCTGCTTGACTATCTGGCGCTGCGTAAAACCCGCCTGATTTAAGGATCCAGCATCATTATTAGCCGTTGTAATTACGAAACGTAATTATAACGGCTTATTAACGCTTTTATATTGTCCGCCGCGCTATTTGTTGTTTTGTGCGTTTTTGATTTCTGGAAATTATTGACAGTTTTCGTTCGATTCTTTAAATAATTTAACCGATTCAGCTCCGGGGATTTTATTTTTCGTTTTCACAATGTCTTTTATTTGATAATTAAATGTTAAACAATTGTTCTAATTTGTGGGTGGTTATGCCCATTAGCCGCTAAGCACTCCTTTTCTTATCCCTTTCGTTATCAATCCCGCGAAAATCAGGCTTTGCAAGCGATTAAGTAACACTACGTTACATATGTGACAAACCAAGCAGAAGCCGCTAACACAGAACTGACAGAGATCCAATCATGTTTACAGTAATGCAACCTTACCGTAAAATGCCCATACACTTTAAACGCCACCAGATCCCGTGGAATTGAGGTCGTTCAATGAGACTCAGGAAATACAATAAAAGTTTGGGATGGATGTCATTAATCGCAGGTACTGTATTACTCAGTGGTTGTGATTCTGCACTCCTTGACCCAAAAGGACAGATTGGACTGGAGCAACGCTCTTTGATTCTGACGGCCTTCGGCCTGATGATGATTGTCGTTATTCCCGCCGTCTTGATGGCAGTAGGATTTGCCTGGAAGTATCGCGCGAGCAATAAAGATGCGAAGTATAGCCCGAACTGGTCACACTCCAACAAAGTGGAAGCTGTGGTCTGGACGGTACCTATTCTGATCATCCTGTTCCTGGCCGTTCTGACCTGGAAAACCACTCACGCACTGGAGCCAAGCAAACCGCTTGTCCATGACGAGAAGCCAATCACCATCGAAGTCGTATCGATGGACTGGAAATGGTTCTTTATCTATCCGGAACAGGGTATTGCTACCGTTAACGAAATCGCCTTCCCGGCGAACGTACCGGTACACTTCAAAGTGACCTCTAACTCGGTGATGAACTCGTTCTTTATTCCGCGCTTAGGTAGCCAGATTTATGCAATGGCCGGTATGCAGACTCAGCTGCACCTCATTGCTGACGAAGCTGGTACTTATGACGGTATCTCCGCTAGCTACAGTGGCCCGGGCTTCTCAGGTATGAAGTTCAAAGCGATTGCCACCCCGGATCGGGCGACTTTCGATCAGTGGGTTGCAAAAGCGAAACAGTCTCCGAACTCCATGGACTCCATGGCCGCGTTCGAGAAAGTGGCTGTGCCTAGCGAATACAACAAAGTGGAATATTTCTCTAACGTGAAACCGGATCTGTTCAAAGATGTTGTGAACAAATTCATGTCTCACGAGAGCATGAACATGTCTAAACCTGAAGGCGAGCACGCTGCTCACGACGGGATGGAAGGCATGGACATGAGCCACGCGGAAACCGCTCACTAAGGGGCCGAGGAAGAAAACGATGTTCGGAAAACTTACACTGGATGCAGTGCCCTACCACGAACCTATTATCGTGGTAACGGTGGCTGCGATTATCATTGGGGGACTGGCGCTTCTGGCAGCCATCACTTACTTCGGTAAGTGGTCCTACCTATGGAACGAGTGGCTGACTTCTGTCGACCACAAACGTCTCGGTATCATGTACGTTATCGTGGCAATCGTCATGCTGCTGCGTGGCTTTGCTGACGCCATCATGATGCGTAGCCAGCAGGTGCTGGCTTCGGCCGGGGAAGCCGGCTTCCTGCCGCCTCATCACTACGATCAGATCTTTACCGCCCACGGCGTTATCATGATCTTCTTCGTGGCGATGCCGTTTGTTATCGGTCTGATGAACCTGGTGGTTCCGCTTCAGCTCGGCGCGCGCGACGTAGCCTTCCCGTTCCTCAACAACCTGAGCTTCTGGTTCACCGTTGTGGGCGTGATTCTGGTTAACCTGTCTCTGGGCGTTGGTGAGTTCGCGCAGACCGGTTGGCTGGCCTATCCGCCGCTGTCGGGAATTGAGTACAGTCCTGGCGTAGGGGTTGATTACTGGATTTGGGCGCTGCAGCTCTCCGGTATCGGTACTACCCTGACCGGTATTAACTTCTTCGTGACCATTATCAAGATGCGCGCCCCGGGCATGACCATGTTCAAGATGCCAGTATTCTCCTGGGCATCTCTGTGCGCTAACATCCTGATTATCGCCTCGTTCCCAATTCTGACCGTCACCATCGCGCTGCTGACCCTGGATCGTTACCTGGGCACCCATTTCTTTACCAACGATATGGGTGGCAACATGATGATGTACATCAACCTGATTTGGGCCTGGGGTCACCCGGAAGTGTACATCCTGGTTCTGCCGGTGTTCGGGGTCTTCTCCGAAATCGCCGCGACCTTCTCGCGTAAGCGTCTGTTCGGTTACACCTCTCTGGTATGGGCAACCGTCTGTATTACCGTTCTGTCGTTCATCGTTTGGCTGCACCACTTCTTCACCATGGGTGCTGGCGCGAACGTAAACGCCTTCTTCGGTATTACTACCATGATTATCGCGATCCCGACCGGGGTTAAGATCTTCAACTGGCTGTTCACCATGTATCAGGGTCGCATCGTCTTCAACTCGGCGATGATGTGGACTATCGGCTTTATCGTGACCTTCTCCGTAGGTGGGATGACCGGCGTGCTGCTGGCGGTACCGGGCGCGGACTTCGTTCTGCACAACAGCCTGTTCCTGATTGCGCACTTCCATAACGTTATCATCGGCGGCGTAGTGTTCGGTTGCTTCGCAGGTCTGACCTACTGGTGGCCGAAAGCCTTTGGCTTCACCCTGAACGAAACCTGGGGCAAACGCGCTTTCTGGTTCTGGATCATCGGCTTCTTCGTGGCGTTTATGCCGCTGTACGTGCTGGGCTTCATGGGTATGACCCGTCGTCTGAGCCAGCAGATCGATCCGCAGTTCCACCCGATGCTGGTTATTGCAGCTTGCGGTGCGGCGCTGATCGCCTGCGGTATTCTGTGCCAGCTGATTCAGTTCTACGTGTCTATTCGCGACCGCGATCAGAACCGCGACCTGACCGGTGACCCGTGGGGTGGCCGTACGCTGGAGTGGGCAACCTCTTCTCCACCGCCGTTCTACAACTTCGCTATCGTTCCTCAGGTTCACGAACGTGATGCCTTCTGGGAAATGAAAGAGAAAGGTGAAGCGTACAAACAGCCTGCTCACTATGAAGAAATTCATATGCCGAAAAACAGCGGCGCCGGCATCGTGATTGCCGCCTTCGCTACGGTATTTGGTTTCGCCATGATCTGGCATATCTGGTGGATGGCGATCGCCAGCTTCATCGGCATCGTAGCGACCTGGATTATTAAGAGCTTTGACGAGGACGTGGATTACTACGTACCGGTTGCAGAAGTCGAAAAACTGGAAAAACAGCATTTCGATGAGATTAACAAAGCAGGGCTGAAAAATGGCAACTGATACTCTTGCGCATACTGCCCACGCGCATGAACACGGGCACCATGATACAGGACCGATGAAGGTATTCGGTTTCTGGATCTACCTGATGAGCGACTGCATTATCTTCGCTACGCTGTTTGCTACCTATGCCGTTCTGGTGAACGGCACGGCCGGCGGACCGACGGGCAAAGATATTTTCGAACTGCCGTTCGTTCTGGTTGAAACCGCACTGCTGCTGTTCAGCTCCATCACCTACGGCATGGCGGCTATCGCCATGTACAAAAACAACAAAAGCCAGGTGGTTTCCTGGCTGGCGTTGACCTGGTTGTTTGGCGCCGGATTTATCGGGATGGAAATCTATGAATTCCATCACCTGATCATGGAAGGCTTTGGTCCGGATCGTAGTGGCTTCCTGTCCGCGTTCTTCGCGCTGGTCGGCACCCACGGTCTGCACGTGACCTCCGGTCTTATCTGGATGGCGGTGCTGATGTTCCAGGTTTCACGTCGTGGCCTGACCAGCACTAACCGCACGCGTATCCTGTGCCTGAGCCTGTTCTGGCACTTCCTGGACGTCGTGTGGATCTGCGTGTTCTCGGTTGTCTATCTGATGGGGGCGATGTAATGAGTCATTCTACCGATCATAGCGGCGCTTCTCACGGCAGCGTGAAGAGCTACATGACAGGATTTATCCTGTCCATCATCCTGACGGTCATTCCGTTCGCCATGGTGATGAGTGGCTCCGCCTCGCATGCGGTTATCCTTGGCACCATTCTGGTGACCGCTGTGGTGCAGATCGTGGTACACCTCGTGTACTTCCTGCATATGAACAGCAAGTCCGATGAAGGTTGGAACCTGACCGCATTTATCTTCACCGTAATCATCATTGCGATCGTGGTTGTCGGCTCCATCTGGATTATGTGGAACCTGAACTACAACATGATGATGCACTAAGAGCGGCGAGTATGTTTAAGCAATACCTGCAAGTAACGAAACCAGGCATTATTTTTGGCAACCTGATCTCCGTGATCGGCGGTTTCCTGCTGGCCTCCAAAGGCCACATCGACTATCCGCTGTTCGTCTGGACGCTCCTTGGAGTATCCCTGGTGGTCGCCTCGGGTTGTGTATTCAACAACTACATCGACCGGGACATCGATCGTAAGATGGAACGGACGAAAAACCGGGTGCTGGTCAAAGGGCTGATCTCGCCAGAAGCTTCGCTGGTGTACGCCACCTTGCTGGGTATTGCTGGCTTCATGCTGCTGTGGTTCGGCGCTAACCCGCTGGCCTGCTGGCTGGGGGTGATGGGGTTCGTGGTTTATGTCGGCGTCTACAGCCTGTACATGAAACGCCACTCCGTCTACGGCACGCTGATTGGCTCACTCTCCGGCGCTGCGCCGCCGGTGATTGGCTACTGCGCGGTCACCGGTGATTTCGACAGCGGTGCGGCGATCCTGCTGGCTATCTTTAGCCTGTGGCAGATGCCTCACTCCTACGCCATCGCGATTTTCCGCTTTAAGGATTATCAGGCGGCGAATATTCCGGTGCTGCCGGTGGTGAAAGGCATTTCGGTCGCCAAAAACCATATTACGCTGTACATCGTCGCCTTTGCCGTGGCAACCCTGATGCTCTCGCTGGGCGGCTACGCCGGGTATAAATACCTGGTCGTGGCGGCAGCGGTCAGCGTCTGGTGGCTGGGCATGGCGCTGCGTGGCTATAAAGTGGCCGATGATAAAGTCTGGGCGCGTAAGCTGTTCGTCTTTTCTATCGTCGCCATCACCGCGCTGTCCGTGATGATGTCCGTTGACTTTATGGTGCCGGATTCACATAGTCTGCTGGCTTACGTGAGATAATTACGCACTCCCGTACGATCTAAAGCCCCGTATTTACGGGGCTTTTTCTTTCCTGTTTCATCATCGCTTTCTTTCTCATTTCATACTTCCCTCCCCTCCCCCGTCGCTTTCCCGCTATCTTTCATATCAAAAAATGAGGAAAAATTGAGCCAGTACGCATCGGGCATCACTCGCGCCGCACGGTCCTGCAATGCTACCTTTCGCCGGGGCTCTTGCCCCTTTGGGAAATAATCACTACAAGGAATTGCAATGAAAGAGTTAACACTGAACGAAATGGAGTATATCTCCGGTGGCTTTAATCTGTTCGGCGCAGCCAGCAGCTTCGCCAGCTTTGTCGCCAACTCTGGCGTCGGCTTCACCTCTTTTGTTCTGACCTCCGGCACCGCATTTGCCTCCTTCGTCGGCGACAGCGCGATGGCGTTTGGTTCCTTCCTGACCGGACAGTCAAACTGGGAAACCTTTGTGACCGCCGGAAAGGAAAACTGGGGAAGCTTTGTTAACACCGCCGGCAACAGCTGGAATACTTTCGTGAATAACGCGGCCAGCGACTGGAACACCTTTCTGACCAAAGCGTCGGCCTAAGCGACGTCTATCTTAGGGCAGCGCCACTGGCTGCCCTGTTTAACCCACCAGCATCGCCTGCGCGCTGTAGAGCAGATCGAGGTGATCGCGGCATAACGCTTCCAGCGAAGTGCGCGATTGATGACTGGTCAGACTCAGCGCCCCCCACCAGGTCCCTTCCCTGTCGGTTAACGGCACCGCCAGCACCAGCATGCCAATCTCAAACTCCTGCTCAATGGTGGCGTATCCCTGGCGCCGTACCTGGGCGATTTTCTCCATCAGCGACGCGATATCGGTCACCGTATAGGGGGTACGTTGTTCCCGGGTTATGCGCTGCAGGACGGTCTCACACTCTGCTTCCGGCAGCGAAGCCAGCCACAGTCGCCCCCCGGCGGTACAGAAAATGGGCACCCGCTCCCCAAGCCGCACCGACGTAGAGTTGAACGGCGTATGCCGACTGCGGGCGATATAGACCAGTTCATCTTCATCCACCACCCCCACCGAGGCGTGCTCTTCGGTCCGGCTGGCGATGTATTCGACAATCGGCCGTACCATGCGAGGAAACTGCGCCGAATCGACATAGGCCTGGCCAAGCCGCAGCGTCTTTGGGGTAAGCCAGTAATAGCGCCCGTCGGTTTGCAGATAGCGCTCATGCAGGAGCGTCAGCAGAAAACGTCGCGCGGCGCTTTGCGTCAGGCCGCTCATTTTCGCCGTCTGGGCGACGGTGAGCTTTGGGCAGGTTTTGGAAAAAAGCTGAATTAGCGCCAGCCCTTTTTGTAAACCGACGATCAGATCGCGTGGATGAATGGTGTTTTGCATATTCGCTCACATTTTTGCAACATCATTATCGATTTCCTGCGATTATCGCAGCGTTCGTGCGATTAACAACCGACATGTCCGAATTCTGCGTTGTCGCTCCCAGCTTCCACTGAAATACTTTCACAACATTCATTTAACAAATGAGGTTTGAAATGGTCAGTGGAACTACCCAGGTTGTCGCCGTGATTGGTCATCCGATCGCCCAGGTGAAATCGCCAGATAACTTCAACCGCTACTTTGCCGAACAGCACATGGACAGCATTATGATCCCGGTGGATATCGTCCCGGACGCGGTGGCCGCCTACCTCAACGCCCTGCGCGGCTGGCAGAACATGACCGGCGTGCTGGTGACGGTGCCGCATAAACAACGCGCCGCCGCGCTGGTCGACGACCTCACGCCGCGCGCCCGCCGACTCAACGCCGTCAATGTGATCCGCAAGCTGGCGGATGGCCGCCTGCAGGGCGATATGCTGGACGGCGTCGGCTTTCAGCTCGCCGCCGAGGCGCAGGGTTTTCAGCCGGCAGGTAAGCAGGCGCTGCTCTCCGGTTGCGGCGGCGTCGGCAGCGCCATCGCCTGGGGACTGTGCGAGGCGGGGATCCGTCGGCTGGCCCTGCACGATCAAACCCCGGCCACCCGGCAGCGCCTGCATGACCTTCTGGCTGAGGCCTTTCCGGCGGTGCAACTGAGCGCGCTGCCAGACACCCTTTACGGCCTCGATCTACTGGTTAATGGCTCACCGGCCGGCATGGCCGGATTTGATGAGCTGCCTCTACCGCAGGCGCTGCTGGATACGCTCGACAGCACCACTCATGTGGCCGACGTTGTCACCGCCCCGGTGATGACGCCGTTGCTCACTTTCGCCGCCGCACGTGGTTGTAAAGTACAGACCGGGCCGGAAATGGCGCTGGCGCAGATGAGGCTGATGGGCCAGTTTATCGGCGCCATCCCACAGGCGCAGGGAGCGGCGGCATGAAGAGCTGGGATGTGATCGTCATCGGCAGCGGCGCGGCCGGTTTTGCCGCCGCGGTCACCGCCTGCTGTAAAGGGCTGTCGGTGCTGATGCTGGAGAAAGCCGGCCAGTTCGGCGGCACCTCGGCCATCTCCGGCGGCGCCGTGTGGCTGCACGATACCGACCAGGCGCGCGCCGAGGGCAAAAGCGGTAGCGCCGAGGCGATGAAAACCTACCTGCGAACCATTATCGGCGAGGGCCAGTACCGAGAAGATCTTGCCGAAGCGTTTGTCAGCGCCGGGCGGGAGGCGCTGGCCTTTCTCGAGCGTGAGGGGGCAGTAAAGTACAGCCTGCGTCCGCTCTCGCCCGATTACTATCCGGATGAACCCGGCGCAGTCGACGTCGGTCGTGCGCTGGAGGTGGTGGAGTATGACGGCCGTGAACTGGGGGACGCGTTTCGCGACCTGCGTTCACCGCCGCCGGGGATGCTGCTGTTTGGCGGGATGATGGTCAACCGCGTCGATATTCAACATTTTCTCGACATGCGCCGCTCGCTGCGCTCCCTGGCCCATTGCACCCGGCTGCTGCTGCGCTATGCCCGCGACCGGGTGAAGTACCCTCGCGGTACCCGCCTGGCGATGGGCAATGCGCTGATTGCCCGCATGGCGACTACGGCGCTGCGTAAAGGCATGAACCTGCGGCTGAATGTCAATGTTCTGACGCTGTGCGAAGCGCAAGGCGCGGTCCGCGGGGTGGAGATTGAGTATCAGGGGCAAAGAGAGACGCTGCACGCCCGCCGCGGGGTGGTGCTGGCCGCAGGCGGCTTCGCCGCGGGCGCGCTGGCGGCGCGCTATCGGCCGCACACCCGCGAGCATTTCACCATGTCGCCGCCGGCCAACGATGGCGCCGCGCTGCATCTCGCGGCGGCGTTTAACGCTCGCGAGGGAGCCGATCGGGCCTCCAACTTTTTCTGGGCGCCGGTATCGGTGCTGACCCGGGCCGACGGCAGCGAGGAGCGCTTCCCCCATCTGGTAACCGATCGCGCAAAACCGGGCGTGATTGCCGTCAATCAGCGGGCGGTACGCTTCGTCAACGAGTCCAGCTCCTATCACCATTTCGCCAGCGCAATGCAGGATGCAGCGGAAAATGCCCCCTGTTTTTTACTCTGCGACGCCCAGGCGATGAAGCGTTATGGCCTCGGGCTGGCGCGCCCGGCGCCGGTCAATAATGACGCCCTGGTCGCCGCTGGCTATCTGCACAAAGCCGATACCCTGGCCGCGCTGGCGCAACAGCTTGGTCTGGATGCCCAAACCCTGAGCGAGACGGTAGCCCGCTACAACCGTGACGCCGCGCAGGGCGTAGA
This sequence comes from Klebsiella sp. P1927, assembly GCF_018204675.1. Lineage (NCBI taxonomy): Bacteria > Pseudomonadati > Pseudomonadota > Gammaproteobacteria > Enterobacterales > Enterobacteriaceae > Klebsiella > Klebsiella sp. P1927. The sequence continues at coordinate 3,939,792 of NZ_CP073377.1, forward strand.
TCGGGAATTTGCTAAAGGCGGCAACAGCTATAACCGGGCGATGGGCGATCCGGGCCATCAGCCTGACGCCTGTAATGCCCCCCTGCTCAGCGCGCCGTTCTATGCCATCAAACTTTATACCGGCGATCTGGGGACCTCACGGGGCCTGGTCACCACCGCCGATGCCCAGGTCGTCAATACCCAAGGAAACCCCATCCCGGGGCTGTACGCGGTGGGAAACGACATGGATTCGCTGATGGCCGGCACCTATCCGGGCCCCGGCATCACCCTCGGCCCGGGGCTGACGTTTGGCTATCTCGCCGCCTGCCATCTGGCACAACACTCCACCCACTAATCAGGAAAACATCATGATCTACGAAAAACGCACGTACACCATCAATCCGCTGAAAATGGCCGACTGGCTGGCGCTGTACCAAAGCGATGCCCTGGCGGTGCAAACCGACCATCTCGGCCAGCTAATCGGCTTCTTTTTTACCGAGATCGGCGTGGTCAATCAGGTAGTGCATATCTGGGCTTATGAAAGCCTGGACGATCGTCTGGTGCGCCGCGCGCGGATGGCCCAGGACGAACGCTGGCAGACCTTCTCGCGCAAAAATCGCGAACTGGCCGCCGTGGAACGCCTCGAGTCGGTGCTGATGCGCCCCACCGCTTTTTCACCTCTGCAGTAAGGAGTCCAACATGAGCGGGCCTGTGAAGGTGGATGTGCTGGTGGTCGGCTCCGGCGCCGCGGGGCTCTCTGCCGCGGTGACTGCGGCGATGCACGGCGCCAGCGTCATGGTGGCGGAGAAAGCGTCAGTACTCGGCGGAACCAGCGCCTGGTCCGGCGGCTGGCTGTGGATCCCCCGCAACCCGCTGGCGCGGGCGGAGGGCATCGACGAAGCAGCCGACGCGCCGCTGACCTATCTGCAGCATGAGATGGGGGGCGAAGCCGCCGATATTCGTCTGCAAACCTTCCTGCGTTACGGGCCGGAGATGGTGGAATTTTTCCATCAGCGGACGGCGGTGCAGTTTCTCTCGGGCAGCGCCATGCCGGACTTTCACCCGTCGCCGGGTGCGGCGAACGGTGGGCGGTCGGTCACCGCGCAACCCTACGATGGCCGCCTGCTCGGCGACTGGCTCCATCGCCTGCGTCCGCCGCTGGAGACCATTAGCCTGGGCGGGATGGGCATCGCCGGCGGCGCGGATATGGCGCATTTTTTCAATGCCACCCGCTCGCCGCGCTCCGCGCTGTATGCTGCCCGCCGCCTGCTGCGCCACGGCTGGCAGCGGCTACGCGCCGGACGGGGGCAGCATCTGGTCAATGGCAATGCGCTGGTCGCCCGTCTGCTGCGATCCGCCCTCGACGCCGGCGTGCGTTTTCAGCTCAATGCCCCGGTGGTCCGGCTGCTGCAGGGTCCGCCGGGCGTGTCCGGCGCGGTGCTGCGCAGCGACGGCGGGGAGATTCACGTCGAAGCTGGCGCCGTGGTGCTGGCCTGCGGCGGTTTTCCCCACGATCGCCAGCGGCTGGCGCAGGTGGTGCCTCACGCTGCGGAGGGTTACGGCCATTTCTCCGCCGCACCGCCGGACAATCAGGGCGAGGGGATCAGGCTTGGCGAATCCGTCGGCGGCCAGTTCGACACTTCCCTGCGCCACCCGCTGGCCTGGGCGCCGGTGTCCCGCGTCACTCTGGCCAGCGGCCAGCAGCTAATGTTTCCTCATCTGGTGGAGCGCGCCAAACCCGGGGTGATCGCCGTCCTGCCCAACGGCAAACGTTTTGTTAACGAGGCCGACTCTTATCATGACTTTATCGCCGCCCTGCTGGCGGCCACACCCGCGGGCGACACGCCGCAGGCGTGGCTGCTGGCCGATCGTCGCGCGCTGCGTCGCTACGGCCTGGGCCACGCCAGACCGTTCCCGTTCACCCCCACCGCCTGGCTGCGTACCGGCTATCTGCAGCGAGGAAACACCCTGGCGGAGCTGGCGAAGCAGTGCGCTATCGACGCCAATGCGCTGGCGGAAACCGTTGAACGCTTTAACCACTTCGCCAGCGCTGGCGAAGACGTCGATTTTCACCGCGGGGCATCAGCCTATAACCGCGCCCAGGGTGACCATCAGGTGACGCTCGGACCGCTGCGCGAAGGGCCGTTCTACGCGGTGCGCATTCTGCCCGGCTCGCTGGGCACCTTCAGCGGATTGCAAACCGACGAACACGCCCGGGTGCTGGATGAACAGCAGCTGCCGATACCGGGCCTGTACGCCATCGGCAACGACATGTCGAGCGTGATGCGCGGCTATTACCCCAGCGGAGGGATCACCCTCGGGCCCGCCATGACCTTCGGCTATCTGGTGGGTAAAGGCCTGACAAAAAAAACAAATATAAACAATAATATAACTTGATTTCCACGAATGGATGCACCCTAACTCTCTTCACCTGCAACTGTACCGGAGCCCTTTATGAACAAGCGTACCCTATCGCTCGCCGCGCTGACCCTGCTCGATGTCCCTCCCCCCGAACAGGTGCGGATTGCGGCCAGAACCGGTTTTACCCACGTTGGGCTGCGACTGCTCCCCGCCACACCGACCGACCCGGACTACGACATGCTGGGCGATACCCCGGCCGTCCGGGCGACGCTCGCCGCGTTGATGGAAACTGGCATCCGCGTGTCGGACGTGGAGATCGTCCGCCTGACCCCCGGGTTTACCCTCGACGATCGGCTGCAGCGTTTTATGGAGACCGCCGCGCGTCTTGGCGCCGGACAGGTGTTAGTCGCCGGCAATGATGACAACCTTCAGCGCAGCGCTGACAACCTCGCCATCCTCGCCGCGGCCGGTCGTCCATTTGGGCTGACCATGAATCTTGAGCCGATGCCCTGGACCCAGTTGCGCAACATCGCCGCAGCGCAAGCACTAATCGCCGCCAGCGGGCGGGAAGACATCGGCATTCTGGTGGACGCTCTCCATTTCTGGCGCGCGGGAGAATCGCTCGCCGCCCTCTCCAGCCTGCCCGCGCATCATCTCAACTATATGCAACTCTGCGATGGCGCGGCGCAGAGGCCGGAGAGCGAGCAGGAACTTATCCGCCAGGCCCGCTCGGCGCGCAACGTGCCGGGGGAAGGCGGTCTGGATCTGCATGGTCTGATGTCGGCCCTGCCGGCGACGCTGCCGGTCTCTCTCGAAGTGCCGCTTGACGGCGAGCAAGGCGCCCTGCCGCCTCTTCAGCGGGCGCAGTTACTGTTCGATGCCGCGCAGCCCTACCTGCGCGCCTGCGCATAAGGAATACGCTATGACACAGACTCAACGCCTGGATGTCAGAGAGTTAATAAATCGTAACCCGCTGAGCCGATTTCAGAAGCTGATTATATTTCTCGGCTTTTGCGTCATCGCTCTCGATGGTTTTGATATCGCGATCATGGGCTTTATCGCCCCGACGCTAAAGCTGGAATGGGGGGTAAGCAACCACCAGCTGGGTCTGGTGATCAGCGCCGCGCTGATCGGCCTCGCGCTGGGGGCGATTTTCTCCGGCCCGCTCGCCGACTGGCTGGGACGTAAGAAAATCATCATCAACAGCGTTTTCTTCTTCGGTTTCTGGACCATCGCCACCGCCTTCTCGCACAACGTAGAACAGATGATGTTCTTTCGCTTTATGACTGGCCTCGGGCTGGGCGCCGCGATGCCGAATATCGGGACGCTGGTGTCGGAATACGCCCCGGAACGCCAGCGTTCATTTATTATCACCGTCATCTTTTGCGGCTTCACCTTCGGCGCGGCGGCGGGAGGATTTTCGGCATCGTGGCTGATCCCCCAGTTTGGCTGGCACTCGCTGATGGCGCTCGGCGGTATTCTGCCGCTGCTGTTTGCCCCCCTGCTCATCTGGCTGCTGCCGGAATCGGTTCGTTTTCTGGTGATCAAACAAGCGCCCGCGGCGCGCATACGCGCCATTCTTAACCGTCTCTATCCCGGACAAATCAGCGACAACGTGAGGTTTATCCTGCCGGCGCAGCCGGCGGCCGGCAACGCGATGCGCATTGTCCTCTCCCGCCAGTACGGTTTCGGCTCGCTGATGCTATGGCTGGTCTACTTTATGGGGCTGTTCCTGGTCTATATCCTCGGCAGCTGGCTGCCAACGCTGGTTAAAGCGGTAGGAATGACCGTTAGCCAGGCGGCCATCATGACGGCGATCTACCAGGCGGGCGGCACCCTCGGCTCGTTGTTTGCCGGCTGGCTGATGGACAGGATCAACCCCCATCGCGCGCTGGGGATAATCTACGCCGTTGGCGGCCTGTTCACCATGGCGATGGGCTACGCCGCGGGCAGCTTTGCCTTGCTCTGTATGCTGGCGTTTATCAGCGGCGCCTGCCTGAACGGCGCGAATACCGGCATGAACGCCCTCTCCGCCCGCTACTACCCTACACAGGCGCGGGCGACGGGCTCCAGCTGGATGCACGGCGTCGGGCGCATCGGCGCCATTCTCAGCGCCTTTGCCGGCGCCGAGATGATGGCGCTCAACCTGCCCTTTGAAAGCGTCTTTTTGATCCTCGGCATCCCGGCAGCCCTCACCGTCGCAGGCCTGGCGGCGAAGGGCATCTTTGCGGCCGGTCATCCTCCCGTCGCTTCAACTTCCCCCGCGTCTGTGCGCGGAGCGTCATAGCGGCATCTGGTCCCCGGTGCAATCGGCGGATTGCACCGCCTTCAGCAGCTAATAAAGAAAATTTATTTCATATTTTGTTGAAACGAAAAAACGCCCGCAACAATCTGGACGACTCCGGCAGGCGATATCCCGCCCTCACCTTTTCAACCAAGCGCAAAAGAAACTTTCGCTAATTCGATCCCCCTCGCATATATGGAAAATAAATTCCACAACACAATTGAAACAGAACAAACATTTCCTTAAGTTGAAGTCAGTCTATCCGGATGCGCGTTGCCGCAGGCGTCGGCATTGAGCGCCTCAGAGTGCAAATGATTTCAAAAAGGAGAGCACCATGTTAAACGGCCTGAAACCCTTATCCCGTTCCCTGCGCTGGGGCATGGTCGGCGGCGGGGGAACCAGTCAGATCGGCTACAGCCACCGCTGTGCGGCGCTGCGTGACAATGTTTATACCCTGCTGGCCGGCGCGCTTGACGTCAATGCCGAGCGCGGGCGAGCGTTCGGTGAGCAACTGGGCATCGCGCCGGAGCGCTGCTACGCCGACTACCAGACCCTGTTTCGCGAAGAGGCGCAGCGCCCTGACGGGATCGAGGTCGTCTCGGTCACCACCCCGAACAATACCCATTTCGCCATCACCAAAGCGGCGCTGGAGGCGGGACTCCACGTTATCTGCGAAAAGCCCCTCTGCTTTACCGCCGAAGAGGCGCGCGAGCTGGTGGATCTGAGCAAAAAACAGAACAAAATCGTCGGCGTTACCTACGGCTATGCCGGCTATCAGATGATCCAGCAGGCGCGGCAGATGATTGCCGATGGACTGCTCGGCGAGATCCGCATCGTTAACATGCAATTCGCCCACGGCTTCCATAACCAGGCCGTCGAGCTGCAGGCAGAATCCACCCGCTGGCGAGTAACGCCGAAGTTTGCCGGGCCCAGCTATGTGCTTGGGGATCTGGCCACCCATCCGCTGTTTGTCGCCGAGACCATGGCGCCGCAGCTCAATATCAAACGGCTGATGTGCTCCCGTCAGAGCTTTGTTCCCTCCCGCGCGCCGCTGGAAGATAACGCCTTTGTCCTGATGGAATATGACAACGGCGCGGTTGGCTCAATGTGGACCAGCGCGGTCAACAGCGGCGCCATGCACTCGCAAAAAGTGCGCATCGTCGGCGAAAAAGCAAGCATCGAATGGTGGGATGAGCATCCTAACCAGCTCAGCTATGAGGTGCAGGGCGAGCCGGCGCGCATTCTGGAACGTGGGATGCCCTACCTGTCGCCGAACGCGCTGGCGGATGACCGCATTGGCGGCGGCCATCCGGAAGGGCTGTTCGAAGCCTGGGCCAACCTCTATCGCCGCTATGCGCAGGCGATTGACGCCACGGACCGCGACGATCGCGCCTTCCTGCAAGACTTCTGGTATCCGGACGTCGAAGCCGGGCTGCACGGCGTCTATTGGGTAGAGCAGTGCGTCAAATCGGCTGACGCTGGCAGCCAGTGGGTTGACTTTACTTTACCTTAATTTTCCCCCTCGCCAGTGGAGTCCCCCTCCACTGGTTTATTGATTTTTACCAACTTGTCGCATCGCGCAACAGCCCCGTAATATCTGTTAAACAAACATTTATTTACGCTTCTTACCCCCCGCCGCTACACTAGGCGCAGTTTTTATATTGAGGTGGTAATGAACGATAACAAAATGACGCCAGGGGAACTGCGCGCGACCTGGGGTTTGGGGACAGTATTCTCCCTGCGCATGCTTGGCATGTTTATGGTCCTGCCGGTTCTGACCACGTATGGCATGGCGTTGCAGGGTGCAAGTGAAGCGCTGATTGGCCTGGCGATCGGTATCTACGGCCTGGCGCAGGCGGTGTTCCAGATCCCCTTCGGACTGTTATCTGACCGTATTGGCCGTAAGCCATTGATCGTCGGCGGCCTGCTTATCTTCGTGCTCGGCAGCGTCATCGCCGCGCTCACCGACTCCATCTGGGGCATCATTCTTGGCCGCGCCCTGCAGGGCTCCGGCGCCATCGCCGCCGCGGTTATGGCCCTGCTTTCCGATCTCACCCGCGAACAGAACCGCACCAAAGCGATGGCCTTTATCGGCGTCAGCTTCGGCGTCACCTTCGCCATCGCCATGGTGCTGGGGCCGATTGTCACCCACCAGCTGGGTCTGCACGCGCTGTTCTGGATGATCGCCATCCTGGCGACCGTCGGCATCCTGCTCACCCTGTGGGTGGTGCCCAACAGCCATAACCATGTCCTTAACCGCGAATCCGGGATGGTGAAGGGCTGCTTTAGCAAGGTGCTGGCGGAGCCGCGCCTGCTGAAGCTTAACTTTGGCATCATGTGCCTGCACATTATGCTGATGTCCACTTTTGTCGCCCTGCCCGGACAACTGGAGGCCGCCGGCTTCCCGGCCGCCGAGCACTGGAAGATTTACCTGGTCACCATGGTTATCTCGTTCATCTCGGTGGTGCCGTTTATCATCTACGCCGAAGTGAAGCGCAAGATGAAGCGCGTCTTCCTGCTCTGCGTCGCCATCCTGCTGATTGCGGAAATTGTCCTCTGGGGCGCCGGAGGCTACTTCTGGGAGCTGGTGGCGGGCGTTCAGCTCTTCTTCCTGGCGTTTAACCTGCTGGAAGCGCTGCTGCCGTCGCTAATTAGCAAGGAGTCTCCGGCGGGCTACAAAGGCACCGCGATGGGCGTCTACTCCACCAGCCAGTTTCTCGGCGTGGCGATTGGCGGCGCGCTTGGCGGCTGGGTCGATGGTTTCTTTGATTCGCAAACCGTGTTTCTGCTGGGCGCCCTGCTGGCGATGCTGTGGCTGCTGGTGGCCAGCACCATGAGCGAGCCGCCGTACGTCAGCAGCCTGCGGGTGGAGGTGCCGGACGGCGTGGTGGTCGACAGCGCGCTGCAGGCGCGTCTGCTGAGCGCCAGCGGGGTTCATCAGGCGCTGGTGGTACCCGAGGAGCGTTCGGTGTATATCAAAATCGACAGCAAGGTCACCAACCGCTTCGAGATAGAGCAGCTCATCAAAGGGGTATAAAAAAGCGGGGAATTCCCCGCTTTTTGCTGTCTGCCCGCCGCCTTAGTCGCGGAAGTTTTTGAACTGGAACGGCTGTCCCAGATCGCCACCGCGCACCAGCGCCATCACCGACTGCAGATCGTCGCGGGACTTACCGGTCACGCGGATCTCTTCGCCCTGAATCTGGGCCTGCACTTTCAGCTTGCTGTCTTTGATCAGTTTAACGATCTTCTTCTGCACCGCGCTTTCAATGCCTTGCTTCAGCTTCGCTTCAACAAACCAGGTTTTACCGCTGTGCACGATATCTTCCGGTACGTCGAGGGAGGTGCCTTCAATGCCGCGCTTGAGCAGCTTGGCGCGCAGGATATCCAGCAGCTGGTTCACCTGGAAGTCAGACTCGCTCAGCACTTTAATGGTCTTGTTGGCGTCGTTTAATTCAAAAGTGGCTTCAACGCCACGAAAATCAAAACGCGACTCGACTTCGCGGCTCGCGTTGTCCACCGCGTTACGGGCTTCCTGAAGATCAACTTCAGAGACAATATCGAAAGATGGCATCTTTTCCTCTCCTTCCGTTTCTTTTGCGTTGCATAATACCTGCAACGCGGCATAACTCAACTTGTTATCCCGGAAGCTTAGCTGATTACGCAACGCTCGCGCTATTTTCCCCGTGATGTCCGACGATGCGAAAAGCGACGAGATAGACTTTAGCCATCAGCGCCTGGGATAGCGGCAGATGAGGAGGAACAATGAAAGTAACCGTACTGGGATGCGGTGCGCTGGGACAACTATGGCTGACCGCGTTGTACAAACAGGGACATGAAGTCCAGGGCTGGCTGCGCGTACCGCAGCCATTCTGTAGCGTCAACGTCATTGAAACCGATGGCTCAGTGTTCAACGAATCGCTGACGGCCAACGACCCCGATTTTCTCGCCAGCAGCGAGCTGCTGATCGTCACCTTAAAGGCCTGGCAGGTGTCGAATGCGGTAAAGCACCTGGCCGGGATCCTGCCGGACACCACGCCAATTTTGCTGGTACATAATGGCATGGGCACCGTCGAGGAGCTGCGCGGCGTGAAACAGCCGTTGCTGCTGGCCTCCACGACCCAGGCGGCGCGGCGCGATGGGAATGTCATCATCCACGTTGCCCAGGGCACCACGCATATCGGACCGGCAAAAAGCTACGAGGGGGACTACAGCTATCTCGCAGAAGTTCTGCAGAGCGTGCTGCCGGATGTCGCCTGGCATAACAATATCCACTCGGCCATCTGGCGCAAGCTGGCGGTTAACTGCGTGATTAACCCTCTGACCGCGCTCAAAGGGTGTAAAAACGGCGATCTGCGCGACTATACGCAGGAAGTTGCGGCCATTTGTCGCGAGGTGGCGGCGGTGATGGAGCGCGAAGGTATTCATACCTCGGCGGAAAACCTGCTATTTTATGTCGAACAGGTAATTGAAAGTACGGCAGAAAATATCTCTTCCATGCTGCAGGACGTTCGCGCCCAGCGGCATACAGAGATCGACTACATCACCGGTTTTCTGCTCAACCGCGCCCGCGCCCACGGCGTCGCCGTACCGGAAAACGCCCGCTTATTTGAATTGATCAAGCGTAAGGAGAATGAATATGAGCGCGTCGGCACTGATTTGCCTCGCCCCTGGTAGCGAAGAGACCGAAGCGGTCACCACTATCGACCTGCTGGTCCGCGGCGGAGTAAAGGTGACCACCGCCAGCGTCGCCAGCGACGGCAGCCTGACCATCGTCTGTTCGCGCGGCGTCAAACTGCTGGCGGATGCGCCGCTGGTCGAGGTGGCCGATGGTGATTTCGATATCATCGTCCTCCCGGGCGGTATCAAGGGCGCAGAGTGCTTCCGCGACAGCACGCTACTGGTGGAAACCGTCCGCCAGTTTCATCTCTCTGGGCGCATTGTGGCCGCCATCTGCGCCGCCCCGGCGACCGTGCTGGTACCCCATAATCTGTTCCCGATCGGCAACATGACCGGTTTTCCGGCGCTGAAGGAACATATCCCCGCCGAGCAGTGGCAGGATAAAAGAGTGGTCTGGGATCCGCGGGTGAATCTGTTAACCAGCCAGGGTCCGGGGACTTCGATTGATTTCGCCCTGAAAATGATCGATCTGCTGGTGGGGCGCGAGAAAGCGTATGAGGTCGCCTCACAGCTGGTGATGGCCGCTGGCATCTATAATTACTACGAAGCCTGATAGCCGGTCCGCGCCGCGGGCTGGCTCCCCTTTTCCTGAGGAGTCGCAGCATGTCCCGGAGCGCAACCGATTCTCGCGATCTTGTAATCAGCCGCCTGCTCAGCGCGCCCGCCCCAGCCCTGTGGCGCGCGTGGGCCGACCCGGCATTACTCCGAACCTGGTGGTGCCCTAAGCCCTGGCAAACCGAGGTTCTGGCCTTTGATTTTCGCGCCGGCGGGGCCTTTCACACCGTGATGCACGGGCCTGACGGTGAACGCAGCGATAACCCCGGCTGTTTTCTTGAGGTTATCCCGCAACAAAAAATCGTCATGACCTCGATGCTGACGGCGGATTATCGCCCCGCCGTTTCCCCCTTCGCGATGACGGCCATCATCACCTTTGCCGATGAACAGGTCGGGTGTCGCTATACGGCTACGGTGCTGCATGCCGATGATGAAACCCGCGAGCAGCATGAGCAGATGGGATTTTTCGAGGGCTGGAATATTGTCATCGATCAGCTCAATGACCTGGCGCTGACCCTGCGCTAATATACTCCCCTGCCAATAGTAAAAAGGCCCTCCATCAGGGAAGGCCTTTTGCATCATAACAATCTGTTACGGGCGATAAACTTTCACGTTGCTGAAGCCCTGCTCGCGCAAATAAAGCGCCTGCAGACGGCTCATCACCCCGCGCTCGCACCACAGCAGCCAGGTTTTGCTCTGATCGAGATCGCCAAATTTGGTGCTTAGCTTGTAGAACGGCAGGGAAACAACCTCAACCCCCTCGACCTTCAGCGGCTTGTCTTCCTGCTCGTCGATGGAGCGAATGTCGAGGATCGCGTCGTTGGCGCCAAAGCCGGTCACGGTTTCCACTTCCACCACCGTCTCTTCCGTCTGCTGGGCGATCTCGCGGATATCGATATTGCTCGCCTCTTCTACCACTTTATCAAGGATGCTGAAATCGAAGTGTTCTTCTTCCGCTTCAATCTTCGCCTTCACCGCCTTCACGGTCGGGCTCTTGGAGATCACGCCGCAATATTCCGGCATGGTGCGGGCGAAATCTTCCGTGCCGATCTCACGCGCCAGGTCGATGATGTGCTCTTTATCGTGCGAAATCAGCGGGCGCAGGATCAGAGTATCGGAGACATTATCGATCAGGCGCAGGTTAGTGAGGGTCTGACTGGAGACCTGGCCGAGCGCTTCGCCGGTGACCAGCGCCTGCACGCCATAGCGTTCCGCGACTTTTGACGCGGCGCGGACCATCATGCGCTTGAGCACGACGCCCATCTGGCCGTCGTCCACTTTTTCAAGGATTTCGCCGACTACTGGCTCAAAGTTAATCGCCACAAAGCGAACGCGGTGTGAGCTGCCGAAGCGGTTCCACAGATAATGCGCAACCTGGCGGACGCCAATCTCATGGGCGGCGCCGCCAAGGTTAAAGAAGCAGTAATGAACGCGGCAGCCGCGGCGCATCAGCATGTAGCTGGAGACGCCGGAGTCAAAGCCGCCGGAGATCAGCGACAGCACATCTTCCTGGGTGCCGATCGGGAAACCGCCGATGCCTTCATAGCGGCCTTTCACCAGCAGCAGGCGATCGTTTTCAATCTCGAGATTGACAGTGACGTCCGGGTCGGTCAGCTTCACGCGCGCCGTTTCAATATGCTGATTCAGACCGCCGCCGACGTAACGTTCCACTTCAATTGAGGTGAATTCATGTTTGCCGCGACGCTTCACTCGCACGCAGAAGGTTTTGCCTTCCAGCGCCTCGCGCCACAGCGGCAGCGTCTGCTCGAAAATATCGTGCAGCGAGGTGAACGGCACGTCTTCGACTTCCAGAATATGGTGGATGCCGGGGATACGGGTCAGCGCATCGCGAATAGCCGGGCGCTGATTTTCATCTTTCGCGCGAACTTCGATATGATCCCAATGACGGACGACGGCCAGCGTCTCATCATAGTTTTTGAGAACGTTACGAATGTTCCCGGTTAAGATTTTAATGAAGCGCAACCGCACAGATTGGCTTTTGATGGTGATTTCCGGGAACAATTTAATGATAAACTTCATAGCGACAATAGTTCGTTGGCAAGCCCGACGGGGCTATAAGCAAAAGTTGTAAAGCAGCGCACACCGGTGCCTGCATCCTGGGCGCGGAGTATATCACCATTGCGCGTTATTTGCTTACACGCGTGACTTCGTTACCATACCCGGTATTGCCGTCGCGACATAACAAGAGTCTACATTCACTATGCCAAAGAAAAATGAGGCCCCGGCCAGCTTTGAAACTGCTCTGGGCGAACTGGAGCAGATCGTTAACCGTCTGGAAAGCGGCGATTTGCCGTTAGAGGAAGCGCTAAGCGAATTTGAGCGCGGCGTACAGCTGGCGCGCCAGGGGCAAAGTCAGCTGCAGAAGGCCGAACAGCGCGTGCAGATCCTGCTGGCGGATAGTGAAGATTCCCCGACCACGCCTTTTACGCCGGACGCTGAATAAATGGATTTCCCGCAACAATTGCAGGCCTGTGTGGAACAGGCAAACGAAGCGCTGCGCCGTTTCATCGCCCCGCAGCCCTTTCAGAACACTCCGCTGGTGGAAGCGATGCATTATGGCGCATTGTTAGGCGGTAAACGCCTGCGTCCCTTCCTTGTCTACGCCACCGGCGAGATGTTCGGCGTGTGCCGTACCACGCTGGATGCTCCTGCCGCGGCGGTCGAATGCATTCATGCCTACTCCCTGATGCATGATGATTTGCCGGCGATGGATGATGACGATCTGCGCCGCGGCCTGCCGACCTGCCATATTAAATTTGGCGAAGCCAACGCAATTCTTGCGGGAGATGCCCTGCAAACGCTGGCGTTCTCTATACTGAGTGATGCGCCGATGGTCGACGTTCCTGACCGGGACCGGCTGGCGATGGTTTCCGAACTGGCGCAGGCCAGCGGCGTGGCGGGCATGTGCGGCGGCCAGGCGCTGGATCTGCAGGCCGAGGGACAGCAGGTTGATTTACAGGCGCTGGAGCGTATCCATCGCCACAAAACGGGCGCCCTGATCCGCGCCGCCGTCCGGATGGGAGCCCTGAGCGCCGGCGAACGCGGCCGCGCTGCCCTGCCCGCGCTGGATCGCTATGCGGAAAATATCGGTCTTGCCTTCCAGGTCCAGGATGACATTCTCGACGTGGTAGGGGATACTGCGACCCTTGGCAAACGTCAGGGTGCCGACCAGCAATTGGGTAAAAGCACCTATCCCGCCCTCCTGGGTCTTGAGCAAGCCCGGAAGAAAGCGCACGACCTGATCGCTGATGCCCGCCGGTCGTTAGATGAGCTGGCCGCACAATCTCTGGATACTTCGGCACTGGAAGCGCTCGCGAATTACATTATTCAGCGCGATAAATAAACAAAAAATGAGTCTCTGATGAGTTTTGATATTGCCAAATACCCGACCCTGGCGCTGGTAGATTCCACCCAGGAGTTGCGCCTGTTGCCAAAAGAGAGCCTGCCGAAGCTATGTGATGAGCTGCGGCGCTATCTACTGGACAGCGTCAGCCGTTCCAGCGGTCACTTTGCCTCTGGCCTCGGCACGGTGGAACTGACCGTGGCGCTGCACTACGTGTATAACACGCCGTTCGATCGCCTGATCTGGGACGTCGGCCATCAGGCCTACCCGCATAAAATTCTGACCGGTCGCCGGGACAAAATCGGCACCATTCGTCAGAAAGGCGGCCTGCATCCCTTCCCGTGGCGCGGTGAAAGCGAGTATGACGTGCTGAGCGTCGGTCACTCCTCCACTTCCATTTCCGCGGGTATCGGGGTGGCTATCGCCGCCGCGAAAGAGGATAAGCAGCGGCGCGCGGTGTGCGTCATTGGCGACGGGGCGATCACCGCCGGCATGGCGTTTGAGGCGATGAACCACGCCGGGGATATCAAACCCGACCTGCTGGTGGTGCTGAATGACAATGAAATGTCGATTTCCGAGAACGTCGGCGCGCTGAACAATCATCTGGCGCAGCTGCTCTCCGGTAAGCTCTACTCCACCCTGCGCGAAGGGGGCAAAAAGGTCTTCTCCGGGGTGCCGCCGATTAAAGAGCTGCTTAAGCGTACCGAAGAGCATATCAAAGGGATGGTGGTGCCGGGCACGCTGTTTGAAGAGCTGGGCTTTAACTACATTGGCCCGGTGGATGGCCATGACGTGCTCGGTCTGGTCAGCACGCTGAAGAACATGCGAGACCTGAAAGGCCCGCAGTTCCTGCATATTATGACCAAAAAAGGCCGCGGCTATGAGCCTGCCGAGAAAGACCCGATCACCTTCCATGCGGTGCCAAAATTCGACCATACCAGCGGCGTACTGCCCAAAAGCAGCGGCGGCCTCCCTTCCTACTCGAAAATCTTCGGCGACTGGCTGTGTGAAACGGCGGCCAAAGACAACAAGCTGATGGCGATCACGCCGGCGATGCGCGAAGGTTCAGGGATGGTGGAGTTTTCGAAGAAATTCCCCGATCGGTACTTTGACGTCGCCATTGCCGAGCAGCATGCGGTCACCTTCGCCGCCGGGCTGGCGATTGGCGACTACAAGCCGGTGGTGGCGATCTACTCCACCTTCCTGCAGCGAGCCTACGATCAGGTGATCCACGATGTGGCTATCCAGAAGCTGCCGGTGCTGTTTGCTATCGACCGCGCCGGGATCGTCGGCGCAGACGGTCAGACGCATCAGGGAGCGTTCGATCTCTCCTTCCTGCGCTGTATTCCGGATATGGTGGTAATGACCCCGAGCGATGAAAATGAATGTCGCCAGATGCTGTACACCGGCTACCACTACAGCAACGGCCCCTGCGCGGTGCGCTATCCGCGCGGTAGCGGCACCGGCGCGACGCTCGAGCCGCTGGCATCGCTGCCGATCGGCAAAGGGGTGGTGAAACGTCAGGGCGAGAAAATAGCGATCCTCAACTTTGGCACCCTGCTGCCGGAAGCCGCGGCGGTAGCGGACAAACTCAACGCCACCCTGGTGGATATGCGCTTTGTGAAGCCGCTGGATACCGCGCTGATCCTCCAGCTGGCCGGCGAGCACGACGCGCTGGTGACGCTGGAAGAGAACGCCATCATGGGCGGCGCCGGCAGCGGCGTGAACGAAGTGCTGATGGCCCATCGCCGGGCGGTACCGGTGCTCAATATTGGCCTGCCGGATTATTTTATTCCTCAGGGCACTCAGGAAGAGATCCGCGCCGACCTCGGCCTTGATGCCGCCGGTATTGAAGCCAAAATCCGCGACTGGCTGGCATAATTGCCCCTTCCGCTCCTGCTATGCTTAAGGGATACCCTCGATGAATAGCAGGAGCGCACTATGCACTATATCCCCCTCGGTGATACTGCCTTACGTGTTTCCCGACTCTGCCTCGGCTGCATGACCTTCGGCGAGCCGGACCGCGGGAGGCACGCCTGGACGCTTCCGGAAGAGAGCAGCCGTCCGCTTATCCAGCACGCCATTGAAGGCGGCATCAACTTCTTCGATACCGCAAATAGCTACTCCGACGGCAGCAGCGAAGAGATCGTTGGCCGCGCCCTGCGCGACTTTGCCCGCCGCGACGAGGTGGTTGTCGCCACCAAGGTGTATCACCAGGTCGGCGATCTGGCGGAAGGACTTTCCCGGGCGCAGATCCTGCGCTCCATCGACGACAGCCTGCGCCGTCTCGGGATGGACTATGTCGACCTGCTGCAGATCCACCGCTGGGACTATACCACCCCGATTGAAGAGACGCTCGAAGCGCTGGACGAGGTGGTGAAAGCCGGCAAAGCGCGCTATATCGGCGCCTCGTCCATGCATGCCCGGCAGTTTGCCCAGGCGCTGGCGCTCCAGCAGCAGAACGGCTGGGCGCGCTTCGTCACCATGCAGGATCACTACAACCTGATTTACCGGGAAGAAGAGAATGAGATGCTGCCCCTGTGCCAACGTAACGGCGTAGCGGTGATCCCGTGGAGTCCGCTGGCGCGCGGCAGGCTAACCCGCCCCTGGGGTGAGACCACCGCCCGGCTGGTCTCAGATGAGTTCGGCAAATCGCTGTACAGCGCCAGTGAAGAAAACGATGCGCAGATCGCCGAGAATCTCGCGGACGTGGCGGAAGAACTCGACGCCAGCCGCGCCCAGGTCGCTCTCGCCTGGCTGTTAAGCAAACCCGGCGTCGCCGCGCCGATTATCGGCCCGTCGCGTCAGGAACAGCTCGATGATCTGCTGCAGGCGGTGGATTTGACGCTCTCCGCGGAACAGATCGACAAGCTGGAGGCGCCGTATCAGCCGCATCCGGTGGTGGGATTTAAGTGACGGGCGTGGTTTCCCCGGCAGCGTAGCGTTGCCGGGGAGAGGCGGTTAAAGCAGACCGATGGGCCAGTGATGGCCAATGATGTACAGCACGCCGGCGGAGATCACGCCGGCGACGATATCATCGACCATAATCCCCATTCCGCCGTGGATATTGCGATCAAACCAGCGAATCGGCCACGGCTTCCACATATCGAAGATACGGAAAATCACGAAGCCGGCGGCCACCCACTGCCAGTCCATGGTCGGCAGCGCCATCAGGGTGATCCACATCCCGACGAACTCGTCCCAGACGATGCTGCCGTGGTCATGGGTGCCCATATCTTTGGCCGTGCGATGGCACAGATAGACGCCGATACAGATGCTCATCATCACCACCAGCGAGTAAAGCTGCCAGGGGAGAAAGGTCATCAGATACCAGAACGGGATCGCCGCCAGCGAGCCCATCGTCCCCGGCACCACCGGGCTTAAGCCGCTGCCAAAGCCGGTCGCCAGCAGATGCCACGGATTACGCATACTCAGGCGGCTAAGCGCCTCGTCTCGACTACGCAAAGTGATCGTATCCCTTTAAATCAAGCGCGACCGGCTTACCGTCGCGGATAAACTGCAGCCCTTCGCTCTCCGGCGCAATCTGTCCGATACAGGTAAAACGCGCGCCAAGATGGCCAAGAGCCACGTCCAGCGCCCCGCGGTTCAGCTCCGGTACGGTAAAGCACAACTCGTAATCTTCCCCGCCGGCGAGCGCCCAGCGCAGCGCCTGCTCAGAATCAACCTGGCGCAGCATCGCATCGGAGTACGGCATGGCATCGAGATCGATACGTGCGCCGCAGCCGCTGGCTTTGAGAATATGGCCCAGATCGGAGATCAGGCCGTCGGAGAGATCGATAGCCGATGTCGCCAGGTCACGCAGCGCCTGGCCCTGCAGCACGCGCGGCATCGGCCGCAGATGACGGGCCAGCAGGTAGTCGGCGTCAGACGGTTCATCCACCGTTAGACGATTCTGCAGTACAGCCAGACCGGCGGCGCTATCTCCCGGAGTGCCGGTAACATAGATCCAGTCCCCCGGCTTCGCGCCAGCGCGTTTCATGGCGCGTCCCGGCGGCACAAAGCCGTGGATACCCAGCGTCATGGAGAGCGGGCCACGGGTAGTGTCGCCGCCAATCAGTTGCATAGCGTAATAGTCCAGCTGGACAAACAGGCTGTCGCTGAAGGCTTCCAGCCAGACTTCATCCACCTCCGGCAAGGTCAGCGCCAGCGTGAGCCACGCCGGCTCCGCGCCCATCGCCGCGAGGTCGCTCAGGTTCACCGCCAGCGCTTTATAAGCGAGGTCGGCCGGGTCGATATCGGGTAAGAAGTGATTGCCCGCCACCAGGGTGTCGGTGCTGATTGCCAGCGTTTTTTTCTCGGGAATATGCAGGAGCGCGCAGTCATCGCCGATGCCGGTTTCAACATCAAGGCGGGCGCTTTTAACGCGATCAAAATAACGGGCAATCAGGGAGAATTCGCCGCATGCCATACGTTATGCCTCAGCAAAATAATAAATAAGGCCGGGCTGCGAGGCGACCCTCGCAAAACCCGGCCTGCAGTTTACTTCTTGTGGGGACGAATTACCGGAGCCGCTTTGTCCAGCACGCCGTTAACGAACTTGTGGCTATCTTCAGCGCCGAAGGTTTTCGCCAGTTCGATAGCTTCATTGATGGCCACTTTATACGGTACGTCATCACGTTTGGACAGCTCAAACAGCGCGATACGCAGCACCGCTTTTTCAACCTGGCCCAGCTCTTCCAGCTGGCGGGACAGGTAGGGCTTCATCAGGCCGTCGAGGTACGCGCTGTTAGTCGCCACTCCGGACAGCAGTTCGCGGAAATACAGAACATCAACATCTTTTACGTCCTGTTCCGCCAGGAACTGGTATTCGACATCAGCGATGTCGTTGTGGGACAACTGCCAGGAGTAGAGCGCCTGAACGGCACACTCACGGGCGCGGCGACGAGCAGCAGGTTTCACGGAATTCCCCTTACAAAAATCAGGCCTTGATGGCTTTCAATACGTTAATCATTTCCAGCGCGGTCAGCGCAGCTTCTGCACCTTTGTTACCGGCTTTGGTGCCAGCGCGCTCAATGGCTTGTTCAATACTTTCAGTGGTCAGAACACCAAAGGCTACCGGGATTTCGCTGTCCTGAGCGACATGCGCCAGGCCATTGCTGGCACCGCCTGCCACATATTCAAAGTGGGCGGTACCGCCGCGAATCACCGTCCCCAGCGCGATCACCGCGTCATATTTACCGGTTTTCGCCAGTGCGCCAGCCGCCAGCGGCAGCTCATACGCGCCTGGAACCCAAACGACGGTGATGTTTTCATCTTTTACCTGACCAATGCGTTTCAGGGCGTCAATCGCGCCTTCCAGCAGGCTGTCATTGATAAAGTTGTTGAAACGCGCAATGGTGATGGCGACGCGAGCGTCCGGGGTAGCAACGTTAGCTTCAATAATGTTCATACTCTTCCTTCGGGTTCATGTGCCCCGCAAGGGGGGCGGATTTTATCATATTATTCTGAGCGCTGCTTCCTAATAATCAGGAAAGCCTCACGCAGTGGTTAAATGCAGGCAGACATCCGGGCCAACCTGACGTATCTCATTGAATTTAAAATGGGGGGCCTGGCTCAGCTCTTCAAGCCCCGGCAGCGCGCATAATCCACGCGCCGCATTGCCTAACAGTTTAGGCGCAATATAGACGATAAGCTCGTCGACCAGACCCGCCTGCAGCAGCGCCCCGGCAAGCGTAGCCCCTGCCTCAACCCAGACGCTGTTGATCTGCTGTTTGCCGAGCATCATCATCAGCAGCACCAGATCGAGATGGCCGTTATGCTCCGGAACCAGCAGCGTGCGGGCGCTTTCCGGCCACTGCCGTGCATCGGCGCGCAGGCGGGCAAACAGCGTTTCCCCCGCCTGCTGCACAATACGATGCTCAGGCGTGACGCGGTTCTGGCTGTCGATAACGACGCGCAGCGGCTGGCGCAAATTCTCTTCGGGATAAAGCGCCTGGGTATCGGCGCTCAGCTCCTGCCAGCGCACGGTCAGCGCCGGATCGTCCGCCAGCACGGTGGCGCTGCTGGTCAGGATGGCATGGCTCTGGGCGCGCAGACGCTGCACGTCGCGTCGCGCCTGCGGGGAGGTGATCCACTGGCTTTCGCCGCTGGCCATCGCCGTGCGGCCGTCCAGCGAGGCGCCCAGCTTCAGCTGCACCCAGGGAAAACCGGTGCGCATCCGCTTCAGAAAGCCCTTATTCAGCGCTTCCGCTTCGTTCATCATCAGCCCATGGCTGACCTCAATGCCGGCCTGCTGCAGGCGATACAAACCGCGCCCCGCCACCTGCGGGTTCGGATCCTGCATCGCGGCGACCACGCGGCTGACGCCGGCGGCAATCAGCGCATCGCAGCATGGCGGCGTACGGCCATGGTGGCTGCAGGGCTCAAGAGTGACGTAGGCGGTGGCGCCGCGCGCCTTTTCGCCAGCCATGCGCAGGGCGTGCACTTCAGCATGCGGCTCGCCGGCGCGATAGTGAAACCCCTCGCCGACGATCTCGCCGTCTTTCACAATGACGCAGCCGACGTTAGGGTTAGGATGGGTAGTAAAGCGACCGCGCGCGGCAAGCTTCAGCGCACGCGCCATGTACATTTCGTCCTGCATGGCTTAGTCCTGTAAGCGGGCGATCTCTTCGCCGAATTCTTTAATATCTTCGAAGCTGCGATAGACCGACGCGAAGCGAATATAGGCGACTTTATCCAGCTTTTTCAGCTGCTCCATCACCAGGTTGCCGATCATTTTGCTGGCCACTTCGCGCTCGCCGGTGCCGCGCAGATGAGTCTTGATATGGTTGACCGCCATTTCCACGTCGTCGGCGCTAACCGGACGTTTCTCCAGCGCTTTCAGCATCCCGCTGCGCAGCTTGTCTTCGTTGAAGGGTTCGCGCACATCGTTACTCTTCACCACCCGCGGCATCACCAGCTCCGCCACTTCGAAGGTGGTAAAGCGTTCGTTACAGACCAGGCACTGCCGACGGCGACGCACGGAAGAGCCTTCCCCCACCAGACGAGAGTCGATCACTTTGGTATCCACGGCGAAACAGAAAGGGCAATGCATAGCGCGTCCTGACAGGTAGTTAAACTGAAGAGTAGTTTACCGCGAAGTGACCGGACTACAAAGAAAGAGCTTTTGAGACAAAGGATCTATGGGAGATGAGGCCGGGTTGGCTACCATTAAGCATCCTCTGTAAACGGAATCCTGACCATGACAAGACGTTACCTGAAGCTCGCCATCGCGGGCTGCCTGTTCACCCTGACCGCCTGCGCCCAGCAAAGCGAAATCCGCCAGATGCACCAGAGCGTGAGTACGCTGAGCCAGGAGATGACCCAGCTCAACCAGCAAACGATCAAAATCACCCAGCAAAACGCGCTGAACGCCAAATCCACCCGCGGCGTCTATCTGCTGCCGGAGGCCAAGACCCCGGCGCGGCTGGAGAGCCAGATCGGCACCCTGCGCATGTCGGTGGGCAGTATTACCCCGGATGGCGATGGGTCACGCCTGACCTTACGCATTCAGGGCGAATCCAACGATCCGCTGCCGGCCTTTACCGCCACCGTCGCTTCCGGACAGATCACCGGCACCACCCACAGCTATCAGGAAGTCAATGTTCAGGATCAGCTGATTAGCGCGCCGGCCAGCACCCTCGCCCCCAGCGATGTCGATATCCCGTTGCGCCTCAATGTAACGCCAGATAAAGTCGGTTTTATTCGCGTACACGATATCCAGCCCGCCGCCGCCCAGTAAGCCTTCAGCCGGGCCTGCCCCGCCCGGCTACCTCCTGCCCCGTCTTTCTTATCCACTTACAACTTTTCGCAAGAGTTCATTAGAAATCGTTCTGCAGCGCGATTTTCAGTAGCATTTTGTCAAGAAATGCATAGAATCGTGAACGCAATCGATTACGCATGTTCTGGTTATGTGAAACAACACGTATTTTTGTGAGCAATGATTCCTATAATAGACCCCCACAGAAAGACGAAATATTTAGAAACGCTTCGGCACTTCTTTTAACGCCTTCAGGCTCAATTTAAACAGTGGCATTACTATGAAAAAAACATTACTGGCAGCGGGTGCGGTTGTGGCGCTCTCCACTACTTTTGCCGCGGGCGCGGCAGAAAACGACAAACCGCAGTATCTGTCTGACTGGTGGCACCAGAGTGTTAACGTGGTGGGCAGCTACCACACCCGTTTTGGACCGCAGATCCGTAACGATACCTACCTGGAATACGAAGCGTTCGCCAAAAAAGACTGGTTTGATTTCTACGGCTATATTGATGCCCCGGTATTCTTCGGCGGCAACAGCACGGCAAAAGGTATCTGGAACAAAGGTTCCCCGCTGTTTATGGAGATCGAACCGCGTTTCTCTATCGATAAGCTGACCAATACCGACCTGAGCTTCGGGCCTTTCAAAGAATGGTATTTCGCCAACAACTATATCTACGATATGGGCCGCAACGACTCCCAGGAGCAGAGCACCTGGTATATGGGTCTGGGTACCGATATCGATACCGGCCTGCCAATGAGCCTGTCGCTGAACGTCTACGCCAAGTACCAGTGGCAGAACTACGGCGCCTCCAACGAAAACGAATGGGACGGCTATCGCTTCAAAGTGAAATACTTTGTGCCGCTGACCGACCTGTGGGGCGGTTCGCTGAGCTACATCGGCTTCACCAACTTCGACTGGGGTTCTGACCTCGGCGATGACAACTTCTACGATCTGAACGGGAAGCACGCGCGCACCAGCAACTCTATCGCCTCCAGCCACATCCTGGCGCTGAACTACGCGCACTGGCACTACTCTATCGTCGCCCGTTACTTCCATAACGGCGGCCAGTGGGCTGATGATGCGAAGCTGAACTTCGGCGATGGTCCGTTCAGCGTTCGCTCGACCGGCTGGGGTGGTTACTTCGTGGTCGGCTACAACTTCTGATTGCTGATACAGCAAGACAGCGCCCGGGCCGCAGCTCCTGCTGCCCGGGCTTTTTTATTTCTCCCGCACCTCGCACCGGACCTTGCGCAGAAAATCGCTTAACGAGCGGTCGGCGCACTCGCTGAATCGACGTTCGGTCCTTCTGACCTCCAGACAACGGTCGAGGCGAAAATTGCGGTAATCATTGCGCAGTTCGCACCAGGCCACCAACAGCCAGCGTTCGCCCCAGAAAAACAGCCCCAGGGGCAGCACTTCACGCCACGTCACCTGACCGGATTCATCCTGGTAGTGAAGCTGTAATACCTGCTGATTGGATACGGCCTGGTGGATAACGTCAAAATGGGTTTTAGCATAGCGATGCGCGCCAAGGTCAGGGGCAAACAGGCGAGTCTGCTCCGCCTGGCGCCGACGCGCCTCCGGCAGGATCGCCAGCATTTTTTCCTGGGCGGACTCCAGCGACTGCGACAGCGCCTCACCGCCCCAGGTTTTTAGCAGCCGAATCGCAGCGATCATCGCCTCGGATTCTTTGGTGGTCAGCATCAGCGGCGGCAGATCGTAGCCCGCCAGCAGCCGGTAGCCGCTGCCCGCTTCGCCCTCCACCGGTACGCCGGAGAGGGAGAGATCGCGAATATCGCGATAGACAGTACGCTCCGACACGCCCAACCGCTCCGCCAGCAGCGCGGCGGTAGTGAGCCGCCTGCCGCGCAGGATCTGCACAATCTGAAATAAACGGTCGGCGCGTCGGGTCATGTCTCACTTCACAAAAGTTAAGGTTAAGCCGGCTGGTGCAGGCCGACGCGGTTGCCCTCGCTGTCGGTAAACAGGGCGATGGTGCCAATATCATTCGGCAGCGTCAGCGGGCCGAAGACACAGGCCCCACCCGCCGAGGCAACGCGCTCCAGCGTGGCGGCAAGATGATCAGTATGCAGATAAATAATAGCGCCCTGCGCCGAGGGCGCGATACCTTCAAATTTGGCCAGCGCGCCGCCGGGGGCCGGATCCTGATGCGGGAACACCGCCAGCTCGGCGCAGTCCATGGTTTCGCGACGCAGCGACACTTGCATCACCGGCTCATAAAACGCGACGGCGCGATCCATATCGGCGACCGGAATTTCAAACCAGTTAATCACGTTGTTCATACTTCCTCCTGCTCGTTAGTGAGTTCAGAGGCAGTGTATGGGAGGGCTCCTGACAGCATACTGTCAGCAGGTTTTGTCGCGGGCAAAAAAATCCCGGCCGCAAGGGCCGGGATAGCTTTATCTCAACTGAACCGGATTACGGCAGAATAGACGGCTGATCCGCCCCTTCTTTCTCAACCTTCTGCTGGATCAGATGCTCGCGCTTCATGCCCAGCTTCAACGCCAGCGCGGAGGCGACGTAGATAGAGGAAGCCGTACCGATGGAAACACCGATCAGCATGGTCAGCGAGAAGCCTTCCAGAATCGGGCCGCCGAACAGGAACAGCATCAGGATCACCATCAAAGTGGTACCAGAGGTGATCAAGGTACGGTGCAGCGTCTGGGTCAACGACACGTTAAAGATCTCGTACGGCGTACCGCGGCGGATCTTACGGAAGTTTTCACGGATACGGTCCGATACCACGATACTGTCGTTCAGCGAGTAGCCGATAACCGACATCAACGAGGCCACGATGGTCAGGTCGATCTCGATATGGAACAGCGACAGCACGCCCATGGTGATCACCACGTCGTGCGCCAGGGCGATAACCACCCCGGCGGCCAGACGCCATTCGAAGCGGAAGCCGACGTAGATCAGGATACAGACCAGCGCCGCAATCAGCGCCAGGGCGCCGGTTTGCGCGAGGTCCGCCCCGACGCTCGGGCCGACAAACTCAATACGCTTCACTGCCGCATTCTGGCTGGTCGATTCGTTAATCACCGTCACGACCTTGCTGCCCAGCTCCTGGCTGCCGTTGGCGTCATGCACCGGCGGCATACGTACCATGATGTCGCGGCTGCTGCCAAAGTTCTGCACCTGCGGCTCTTCAAAGCCCGCTTTCTGCAGGGAATCGCGCATCTGGTCCAGATCGACCGGTTTCTCAAGGGTAATTTCAATCACCGTACCGCCGGTGAAATCGAGCCCCCAGTTAAACCCGCGAACGCCGATGATGGCGATCGACACAATTAGCAGAAAACCTGAAATGCCGAAGGCCCAGTAGTCCCAGCGCATAAAGTCCCAGACTTTACGGCCGTGGTTCAATTGTTCAACAGTATATTCCTGTGCCACAACGCACTCCTCAGATAGACAGCTTTTTAACGCGCTTGCCGCCGTACAGCAGGTTCACGATGGCACGGGTGCCGACGATAGCGGTAAACATTGAGGTCGCGATACCGATACCGGTGGTAATCGCAAACCCTTTAATGGCACCGGTACCGACCGCGTACAGGATGATCACTTTGATAAGCGTCGTCACGTTGGCGTCGAAGATCGAGCTGAACGCGCCGCGATAACCTTCGTCAATCGCCTGCTGAACGGTACGCCCGTTGCTCAGCTCTTCTTTGATACGCTCGTTGATCAGAACGTTAGCATCGACCGCCACCGCAAGGGTTAACACGATACCCGCGATGCCCGGCATGGTCAGCGTCGCCCCCGGGATCAGGGACATAATGCCGACAATCAGTATCAGGTTGGCAATCAGCGCCGAGGTCGCAATCAGGCCGAACTTCTTATAGAAGAGGATCATGAACAGGATAGAGACCACCAGACCGGCCAGACAGGCTTCCAGACCCTGCTTGATGTTCTGCATTCCCAGGGTTGGGCCGATAGTCCGCTCTTCGACGATCTGAATCGGCGCAATCAGCGCGCCGGCACGCAGCAGCAGCGACAGCTGACGCGCTTCGTTCGGATTGCTGATACCGGTGATACGGAAGCTGTTACCCAGACGCGACTGGATGTTGGCGATGTTAATCACCTCTTCCTCTTTCGCCAGGATAGCGCGACCGTTAGCGTCTTTCTTACCGCTGTCTTTATACTCCACGAACAGGGTCGCCATCGGCTTGCCGATGTTGTCCTTAGTGAAGTTAGACATGATGTTACCGCCCGCGCTGTCCAGCGAGATGTTAACCTGCGGCTGGTTGTACTCATCCATGCTGGAGGTCGAGTCGGTGATATGGTCCCCGGTCAGGATCACCCGCTTGTACAGCACTACCGGCTGGCCTTCACGCGTCTGCTTCACTTCCGAGTCGCCCGGCACGCGGCCAGAGGCGGCGGCGGACTGGTCCACGTTAGTATTGACCAGACGGAACTCGAGGGTCGCGGTCGCGCCAAGGATTTCCTTCGCACGCGCGGTATCCTGGATACCCGGCAGCTCAACCACGATGCGGTCAGCGCCCTGACGCTGAACCAGCGGCTCGGCGACGCCCAGCTGGTTCACACGGTTACGCAGGATATTAATGTTCTGCTGAACCGCGTACTCACGGGCTTCTTTCAGGCGCTCATCGGTCATCACCGCTTTCAGGCTGTTGTCACCCTGAGAGGAAATAACCAGATCGCGATGGCGAGGGCTGAGATAAGAGATAGCCTGGTCGCGCGCCGCGCTGTCGCGGAAGACGATGCTCAGACCGTAGTTGTCTTCTTTACGCACGGTCGCGTAAGGAATGCCTTTGTCGCGCAGCTCGCTGCGCAGGCTATCGATGTTCTGTTCCTGCAGTTTGCCTAACGCGGTGTCCATGTCGACTTCCATCAGGAAGTGCACGCCGCCGCGCAGATCAAGACCCAGCTTCATCGGCTCGGCATAGAGCGCCGCCAGCCAGCGTGGGGTTGCCGGAGCAAGGTTCAGCGCCACGACGTATTTGTCACCCAGCACGTTAAGCAGCGCTTCGCGCGCGCGCAGCTGGGTATCAGTGGTGTCGAAGCGCGCAAGAATAGCGCCCTCTTCCAGTGCCACAGACTTCGCGGTTATTTTTTCTTCTTGTAAAGTTTTCTGGACCTGGATCAGCGTTTGCTCACTGGCGGCGACGCCGCGCGCGCCAGTGATTTGAACAGCCGGATCCTCACCATACAGGTTGGGAAGCGCATAGATCAGGCCGACGACAATGACGACGACCAGCATGACGTACTTCCACAAAGGATAACGGTTTAACACGGCAGTTCCCTTTGGGAAAAGTTAGATTACAGCGCCTTCATGGTGCCTTTCGGCAGAACGGCAGCAACGAAGTCACGTTTGATAACCACTTCAGTGGTATCGTTCAGCGCGATAGCAATGTAGCCAGTTTCCGCTACTTTGGTCACGCGACCGACCAGACCGCCGTTGGTCAGCACTTCATCACCTTTGGCGATGGAGTTCATCAGGTTCTTATGTTCCTTGGTGCGCTTCTGCTGTGGACGTAGGATCATGAAGTAAAAAATCAGACCGAACACCACCAGCATCAGAATCAGAGACATCGGGCTGCCCTGCGCCGGTGCACCCGTTGCCGCTACCGCATCAGAAATAAAAAAGCTCATTGAAATTCCCTCATTATTAAAATTAATCAACGTTCAAAGGAGGCACGGTGCGCCCCTGACGTTGGTAAAAATCGGTCACGAAGCTCTCTAATTTACCCTCTTCGATAGCCTTGCGTAAACCAGCCATTAAACGCTGATAGTAGCGCAGGTTATGAATGGTATTGAGACGCGCGCCCAATATTTCGTTGCAACGGTCGAGGTGATGCAAGTAAGCGCGTGAATAATTGCGACATGTATAGCAATCACACTCGGCGTCCAGCGGCGCGGTATCGCTTTTGTGCTTCGCGTTGCGGATTTTCACCACGCCGTCGGTGACGAACAGGTGGCCGTTACGCGCGTTGCGCGTCGGCATGACGCAGTCGAACATATCGATACCGCGACGTACCCCTTCCACCAGATCTTCCGGCTTCCCGACGCCCATCAGGTATCGTGGTTTATCGGCCGGGATCTGCGGGCAGACGTGCTCCAGAATACGGTGCATGTCTTCCTTCGGCTCACCAACCGCCAAACCGCCGACAGCGTAGCCATCAAAGCCAATCTCTACCAGACCTTTCACCGAGATATCGCGTAAATCTTCGTAAACGCTACCCTGAATAATGCCGAACAGCGCATTTTTATTGCCAAGGCTATCGAAACGGTCGCGGCTGCGCTTCGCCCAGCGCAGAGACATCTCCATTGAGCGCTTGGCGTAATCCCAGTCCGCCGGGTACGGCGTACATTCGTCGAAGATCATCACGATGTCAGAGCCGAGATCGTACTGAATCTCCATCGATTTTTCCGGATCGAGGAAAATCGGATCGCCGTTGATCGGATTGCGGAAGTGGACGCCCTGCTCGGTGATCTTACGGATATCGCCAAGGCTGAACACCTGGAAACCGCCGGAGTCGGTCAGGATCGGTCCTTTCCACTGCATAAAATCGTGCAGATCGCCGTGCAGCTTCATGATCTCCTGACCCGGGCGCAGCCACAGGTGGAAGGTGTTGCCGAGAATAATCTGCGCGCCGGTGGCTTCCACCTCTTCCGGCGTCATCCCTTTGACGGTGCCGTAGGTGCCAACGGGCATAAAGGCCGGTGTTTCCACCACGCCGCGCTCAAACACCAGGCGACCGCGGCGGGCGCGACCGTCGGTGGTATCCAGTTCAAATTTCATGCTTGCTCCTGCGTCAGAAAAACAGTCCGACGTTTTCATACTCGCCACGGAATGATTCCGTAGCTAAAAAATGCGTTATGGCGTCTACAAGCCGGCGTACCGGCCTTTTCAGGGACGCTCAGAAATAGCCTGCGGATTGTACGTGATAAACATCGCATCCCCGTAGCTAAAAAAGCGATATTTCTGCTCAACCGCCACCTTATAGGCGTTCATGGTGTGCTGATAACCCGCAAACGCCGACACCAGCATAATCAGTGTGGATTCAGGGAGATGGAAGTTAGTCACCAGCGCATCGATCACCTGGTACTGATAACCCGGGTAGATGAAAATCTGCGTATCGTCGAAGAACGGCGCGATCAGCGCGTCTTTCGCCGCCTGCGCCGCGCTCTCCAGCGAACGTACCGAGGTGGTGCCCACCGCTATCACGCGGTTGCCGCGCGCTTTCGCCGCCAGCACCGCATCGACCACCTCCTGCGGCACTTCGGCATATTCGGAGTGCATGGTGTGCTCTTCAATGCTGTCGACGCGCACCGGCTGGAAGGTGCCCGCCCCCACATGCAGGGTGACAAACGCCATCTCAACGCCTTTGGCGCGCAGTTTGTCCAGCAGCGGTTCGTCGAAATGCAAACCGGCGGTCGGGGCGGCTACCGCGCCCGGCCTGGTGCCATAGACGGTTTGATAGAGCTCGCGGTCGGCGTCTTCGTCCGGGCGGTCAATATAGGGCGGCAGCGGCATATGGCCGATCCCGTTAAGGATCTCCAGCACCGGGCGCTCGTCGTTAAACTCCACTTCAAACAGCGCGCCGTGGCGCGCCAGCATCGTGGCCTTAATGCTCTCGTCATCGCCCAGCAGCAGCTCGGCGCCCGGCTTCGGCGCTTTTGAGGCGCGAATATGGGCCAGGATGCGCTTATCATCCAGCATCCGCTCCACCAGCACTTCAATCTTGCCGCCGCTGGCCTTGCGGCCGAACAGACGCGCCGGGATCACCCGGGTGTTGTTAAACACCAGCAGATCGCCGGGATTGAGCTTATCGAGGATGTCGGTGAAGGTGCCATGCGTCAGCGCGCCCGTCGGCCCGTCCAGGGAGAGCAAGCGACAGCTACTGCGCTCAGGCATCGGATAGTGGGCGATCAGAGATTCGGGTAGTTCAAAAGCAAAATCGGTAACGCGCATGACGGTAACTCAGACTGAATAAAGAGGCGGGTAGTCTAGTGCCGGGGCGGTCTGGCTGCAACCTTTACCCCTCCGGATGAATGACATAATCTATATTCCAAATCATTCCGAATGCCGCCATGCGGCAACCGAATGCCTTACCGGTGGCAAAGGTGCCGCGCGCGGCAAGACAGCATGCCATTCGGCCACCGAGGCGGCGTTCAGCGCAACATCGGTGTTTCCACCTGCCCGCTCGTATTTAAAGGATGTCGTTTTATGAATTTTCTCGCCCACCTGCACCTGGCCCATCTCGCCGACAGTTCGCTGCCCGGCAACCTGATGGCCGACTTCGTGCGCGGCAACCCGCAGGGCGACTATCCGGCGGAGATCATCGACGGCATCTATATGCATCGCCGGATTGACGTGATGACTGACAACCTGGCGGAAGTCAAAGAGGCGCGGGAGTGGTTTCGCCCGCAGACCCGCCGCGTCGCCCCCATCACCCTCGACGTCATGTGGGATCATTTCCTGTCCCAGCACTGGACGCAGCTCTCCCCTGACCTGCCGCTGGACGAGTTCGTACGCTACGCCGAGCGGCAGATCGTCCCCATCCTGCCCGACTCGCCGCCCCGCTTCGTCAATCTCAATCAATATCTGTGGTCGGAGCGCTGGCTGGAGCGCTATCGGGAAATGGATTTTATTCAGCGCGTGCTGAACGGCATGGCCAGCCGCCGTCCACGTCTCGAGGCGCTACGCGACTCCTGGCAGGATCTGGATACCCATTACGACCGTCTGGAGACGCAGTTCTGGCGCTTTTATCCGCAGATGATGCGCCAGGCAGAAAACAAACAGCTGTAATAGCCACGTCATTGATAGGTAAAAACTGGCTGAACGATTGTTAGCGCCTCTTTGTGTTATTGCCGGGCAGGCTCTATACTTGCCCGCGTTGCGTTCCAAATAACCTTAGTAATTACAGGAGAATCAAATGGTTCTGGTCACTCGTCAAGCGCCGGATTTTACTGCAGCCGCTGTGCTGGGTAATGGTGAGATCGTTGAGAAATTCAATTTCAAACAGCACACCAACGGTAAACCTACCGTTCTGTTCTTCTGGCCGATGGACTTCACCTTCGTGTGCCCGTCTGAGCTGATCGCGTTCGACAAACGTTACGAAGAATTCCAGAAACGCGGCGTGGAAGTGGTTGGCGTTTCCTTCGACTCCGAGTTCGTGCACAACGCATGGCGTAACACCCCGGTAGACCAGGGCGGTATCGGCCCGGTTAAATACGCGATGGTTGCTGACATCAAACGTGAAATCCAGAAAGCTTACGGTATTGAGCATCCGGACGAAGGCGTAGCGCTGCGCGGCTCCTTCCTGATCGACGCCAACGGCATCGTTCGTCATCAGGTGGTTAACGACCTGCCGCTGGGCCGTAACATCGACGAAATGCTGCGTATGGTAGACGCCCTGCAGTTCCACGAAGAGCACGGCGAAGTCTGCCCGGCGCAGTGGGAAAAAGGAAAAGAAGGTATGGCCGCCTCTCCGGAAGGCGTTGCAAAATACCTGACCGAAAACGTTTCCAGCCTGTAATCGGCACGCGTTTTAATAAAAGGCTCGCTCAGGCGGGCCTTTTTTGTTAGCGGCGTCAAAATTTAAGAAAATGACCCGCCGATATTTGTGACCAGAGATAAACTTCTGGCGAAAAAATTCGCTTTACCTCTCACTTTTTCTCTGGCAAATTTCAGCGTCAAAATACAAAGCCTTCATAACAGACTGAAAAACATATAAATTATTTATATCGTTTTCTGCCGGTACTTTGCCGTCGATGTGATCCCCATCAATATTTAAAACCGCGGATGTGATCTCATCCATCATTTTCATCAATGTATTTGGTCATGATTTAACTCAGGAACAGGAATACGTTCAGGAGCTGAGGATGGAAATTATTTTTGACCCGTCGTTAATCGCCCTTAAGCAGAATATTTCCCGTGCGGAAGAGGCCATCGAACTGGCGGGTTCATTACTTGCCAGGCGCCAGATTTGCAGCGCCGAATATGTCAACGAGATGCTGACGGTATATGAAGATTTTGGCGCCGCCATCGTGATAGATGACGGGATTGCCATGCCGCATGCCCGGCCGGAAAAAGGGGCATTACAGACCGGGTTCTCACTTGTCACCACCGCCACGCCAATCTCCTTCGGCCACGATGAGTTCGATCCGGTTTCCGTGGTCATCGCGATCGCCGGCGCCGATGCTGACAGTCATATCAAAATGATCCAACTGATAGCCTCGCTGATCGAGTCAGATATTGTGACCTTTCTTCAGCAGGAAAATGACGTTAATTCAGTCTTACATTTCATTCAAAAACAAATGGAGTAGTCATTATGTTAGTTATCAGAACGGTTTGTGGTAACGGTATTGGCAGCTCATTGATGGCTGCGAATAATGTGAAAAAGATTTGTGACGAATTAGGCATCAAAGCGGACGTCGCCTCGGTCGATTTTGCTAACGCCGTCGGGGAAAAAGCCGACCTTTACGTCACGATCAAAGAACTGGCAAATCAATTTCCGGCCCACTGTCATGTCGCCATCATTCGCAGCTACGTCCATAAAGCGAAGATCGCCGAGGATATTACCGACGCGCTGATGAAAATTGCTGCGACTCACTCTTAATCAGCATAGAGGGAACGACCATGCAGGCTATTCTTAGTTTCTTAACGGAAATATTCAGTCAACCCGCCTTTTTAATGGGGCTTATCGCCTTTGTTGGTTTAGTGGCGCTGCGCTCCCCCGGTAACAAACTGCTTACCGGCACATTAAAGCCGATTTTAGGCTATTTGATGTTGAGCGCTGGGGCAGGCGTTATCGTTGCCAATCTCAATCCGCTGGGCGGTATTATCGAGGCCGGATTTAATATCCGCGGCGTTATTCCGAACAATGAAGCCATTGTCTCCGTCGCCCAGAAAATGCTGGGCGTGGAAACCATGAGTATTTTACTGTTAGGCTTTATTTTCAATCTGATTATCGCCCGCTGTACCAAGTATAAATATATCTTTCTGACCGGCCATCATTCGTTCTTTCTCGCCTGCCTGTTCTCCGCCGTTCTGCAGGCGGCGGAGTTCCAGGGCTGGATGTTGATCCTGATCGGTGGATTCCTGTTGGGCTCATGGTCGGCCATCTCCCCGGCCATCGGTCAGCGTTACACCAGGCAGGTAACCGAAGACGGCGGGATCGCCATGGGCCATTTCGGCTCTCTCGGCTACTACCTCTCGGCATGGATCGCCAGCCGGACCGGCAATCCGGCAAATTCCTTCGCCGATACCGAAATTTCAGAAAAGTGGGGCTTTCTGCGCGATACCACGGTCACCACCGGTATCGTGATGTTTGTTATCTACTTTGTCTGCAGCGCTGTCGCCGGGTCGGCGTACCTGAGCACCATCACCGACCAAAACATGCTGATCTTCTCGGTGCTGACCGGTCTGCAGTTCGCCGTTGGCGTAGCCATTGTCTATAACGGCGTGCGGCTGATCCTCGGCGATCTGGTGCCGGCGTTCCAGGGCATCAGCCAGAAGCTGATCCCGGATTCCATCCCGGCCGTTGACTGCGCGGTGTTCTTCACCTTTAGCCCCACCGCGGTGGTAGTGGGATTCATCAGTTCCTTTGTGGGCGGGCTGGTCGGGATGCTCTTGCTCGGCGGGCTGGGCATGGCGCTGATTATTCCCGGCATGGTGCCGCACTTCTTCTGCGGCGGCACGTCCGGCGTCTTCGCCGACAAACTGGGCGGTAAGCGCGGATGTATCATCGCCTCCTTTATCGGCGGGATCTTCCTGGCCTTCCTGCCGGCGATGCTGCTGCCGGCGCTCGGCAACCTCGGGTTTGAAAACAGCACCTTCGCCGATTTCGACTTCGCGGTATGGGGCATCATTATCGGGAATGCGTTCACCCAGTTTGGTCAGATCACTATCTATCTGATTTGTCTGGCGCTGCTCGTCGCGCTGCTGGCGCCTTTCTGCTTCCGTCACGTCCAGGTGGTGGGCAACACGCTCAGCTATGAGGAGCTTACGGCGAAGCAGAAAAATGAATAAGCGAGGTCATTTTTCCCGGCGGGAGGGCCACGCTTTCCGCCGCTGACAAATAATCAGGAGTGGTTATGGCTATTTTGTCCATTGGATTTGCTTGTTTCGATCAGTTTTTCTTTCTCAATGAATGGCCCCAGGAGAATACCAAAAACTTTTGTCATGATTTTATTGAAAGCGGCGGCGGTCCGGCGGCCAATGCGGCCTGGCTGCTGGGATTATGGGGCGAGGAGGTTTATTACATTGGTCATCTGCAGCAGGACCTTTACGGTCAGCGCATTATCGATGAGTTTGCCGAGGCGGGGGTGGATACCAGCCAGGTGGTTTTCTCCGATGACATGATCACCCCGCTGGCCTCGGTGCTGGTCAATCGCTTAACGGGTTCGCGGACGATTATTACCCGCAAGATGCAAACGCCGCCTTCCCTGACCTACGAGCAAAAGCTCAAACTGGACGACCTCGCCGAGCGACTGATTGCCAGCGAGGAGCCGGTTACCATTTTAATTGACGGCCATGAGGCGGAAATCAGTGAATATTTAATTAAGAAACTGCCCAACGCCAGGGTCGTGATGGACGGCGGGTCACTGCGCGCCAGCAATATTAAACTGGCGGCCTGGACTGACTATTTTGTAGTGAGCGAACATTTCGCCCGCGATTATATGAGCTATCGCTCGCTGAGCACCGAAGCAGAAATTAAAGCGGCCCTGATTGAGTTGAATAAAATTTGCCGCGGTGAAGCATTTATTACCCTTGGCGAAAAAGGCTGCGCTTTTTTAAAAAGCGGTATGCTGCAGATCGTCCCGTCCTGGCTGTGCAATGCCGTTGATACCACCGGCGCCGGGGATGTATTTCACGGCGCCTTCACCTATGGCGTCCATTACTCATGGCATATCGATAACATTATTTTATTTGCCAGCCTGACCGCCGCCATTTCTATTGAGAAAAAAGGGGTTCGGGAATCGATGCCTGACCTGGCGGTCGTCCACCACTCGTTAAATAGCTACGAGAGAAACTTAACGCAATATTTTGAAGAATAACTGCATTTAATAAATATCAAGAGGTGAATATGTTAGTGTCGATGAAGGACATGCTTCAGCATGCCCTGCGGGACGGCTACGCCGTCGGTCAGTTCAACATTAATAATCTGGAATGGGTCGGCGCCGTATTAAGCACCGCCCAGCAGTGCCGCTCACCGGTTATTTTGGGGGTGTCCGGCGGCACGGTTAAGCATATGCTCGGGTTAAAATGTATTCATGACATTGTGGTTAACGCCATGGAGTATTTGCATATTGATGTTCCGGTGGCGCTGCATCTGGATCATGGCACCTCCCGGGAGGCCTGCGAAGCGGCGATCGCCGCCGGCTTCAGTTCCATTATGTTTGATGGCTCGCATCTGCCGTTCAGGGAAAACCTGGCCATTACCCGCCACCTGGTGACGCTGGCCCACAGCAAAGGTATCTCTGTGGAGGCCGAACTGGGGACCATCGCCGGCAGTGAAGACGGCATTGTCAATTCCGAAGTCATCTACGCCGATCCCCAGGAGTGCTACACCCTGGTGACAGAAACCCAGGTGGATTGCCTCGCCGCCGCGCTGGGCTCCACCCATGGTCTGTATAAAGGTAAAGCCCGACTGGGATTTACCGAGATGAAAGCCATTGCCGAGCAGGTGAAGGTTCCGCTGGTGCTGCATGGCGGCACCGGTATTGCCGATGAGGATATGCGCCGGGCGATTGCCTGCGGCACCGCCAAGATTAACGTTAATACCGAAAATATGTACGCCTGGTGCCAACAGGTGAAAGCAATTTTCGCCGCCGACACCGGACACGATGTGAACGATCCGCGGAAAGTCATCGCCCAGGGACTGCAGCCGGTACGCGAGATGATTGCCCGCCGCATGGCGCTCTTTGGCTCAGAGCAGCGCTATTGACACCGGGCCTGCGGCTGAAACCACCGCCCCGACGCTGCCGGGGCGGTGGCGTCAGGTATCAAAAGGCAAAGCAGGAACAGCCCAGCACGCCCCAGAAGGCCTGCTCGTCAGAGACCGGAATCGACGACTTACGCGCAATATCATGCTGATGGCCGTGGACGCCACAGCTACCGCAGCACTGGTGCATCTGCACCATGGCGCCGATTTTAGCCGTCGCCGGCGGAGCGGAACGGTAATGGCCCGGGACCTTCACCACCGGCGACCACTCCGGCAGCACCGGAATAGGCGGCGGCGCCAGCGGCGAGAAGTGACCGGCGGCGTACACCACTTTGCCGTCAACCACCGTCAGCACCGACTCAATGCCTTTGATCTCCTCTTCCGCGACGCTGAAGTAGTCTTTCGACAGCACCACCAGATCGGCAAGCTGACCGGCGGCCAGACGGCCTTTCTTGCCCTGCTCGCTGGAGAACCAGGCGCTGCCCGCCGTCCACAGCTCCAGCGCGACATCGCGCGGCAGGCGGTTGGCGTCGTCATACATCGCCATCCCGCCAACGGTGCGCCCGGAGACCAGCCAGTACAGCGCGGTCCACGGGTTATAGCTGGCGACGCGGGTCGCATCGGTGCCCAGCCCCACCGGCACGTCCAGCGCCAGCATCTTTGCTACCGGCGGGGTATGTTTCACCGCCTCTTTGCCGTAGCGATCGACAAAATATTCGCCCTGGAAGGCCATCCGATGCTGCACCGCAATACCGCCCCCCAGCGCCTTCACCCGCTCAATGTTACGCTCGGTAATGGTCTCGGCATGATCGAAGAACCAGTGCAGGCCATTAAACGGGATATCGCGGTTCACCTTCTCAAACACGTCCAGCATCCGGCTGATGGACTCATCGTAGGTGGCATGCAGGCGGAACGGCCAGCGATGCTCCACCAGATGGCGTACCACCCGCTCCAGCTCATCCTCCATGCCTTGCGGCAGATCCGGCCGCGGCTGCAGGAAATCTTCAAAATCCGCCGCCGAAAATACCAGCATCTCGCCGGCGCCGTTGGCGCGATAGAAGTCAGTCCCCTGCCCCGGCTTCAGCATGTCGGTCCAGCGTTCGAAATCCTCCAGCTCCTGCTTCGGCCGCTGAGTAAACAGGTTGTAGGCGATGCGCACGGTCATCTGATCTTTCGCGTGCAGCTGTTCGATAATTTCGTAATCTTCCGGATAGTTCTGGAAGCCGCCGCCGGCGTCTATGGCGCTGGTCAGCCCCAGTCGGTTCAGCTCGCGCATAAATTGACGGGTGGAGTTCACCTGCAGATCCAGCGGCAGCTTCGGCCCCTTGGCCAGCGTAGCGTAAAGGATCATGGCGTTCGGTTTGGCGATCAGCATCCCGGTCGGGTTGCCGTGGCTATCGCGGACGATCTCGCCGCCCGCCGGATCCGGCGTCTCTTTGGTATATCCCACGGCTTTCAGCGCCGCACGGTTCAACAGCGCGCGATCGTAGAGATGGAGCACAAACACCGGCGTATCAGGCGCCGCCTCGTTCAGCTCTTCCAGGGTCGGCATCCGCCGCTCGGCGAACTGAAATTCGCTCCAGCCGCCGACCACCCGCACCCACTGCGGGGACGGCGTGCGATCCGCCTGATCCTTCAGCATTCGCAGGGCATCCGCCAGCGAGGGGACGCCCTCCCAGCGGAGCTCAAGGTTGTAGTTCAACCCACCGCGGATCAGGTGCAGGTGAGAATCGTTGAGGCCCGGGATCACCGTATGCCCTTTGAGATCGACGATTTGCGTCCCCTCGGCGGCAAAGCTCATGATCCGATCGTGACTTCCGGTGGCAACAATTTTTCCGTCGGCGATGGCCACGGCTTCCGCCAGGGGATTCGCACGATCGAGGGTATGAATCTGACCGTGGGTCAGAATCAGTGTGGCAGTTTGCGACATAACGCACTCCTTGAGGAGGCTGACTCAGTTTTTCTTCAACCAGCCAGCAAACAGGCGGGTCACGATGGGCATCCAGAACCAGACCACCAGCGCAACCACGCAGGCATCATTGATGAGGTGCAGCAGCAGGCTCCCCTTAAGCGACGGCAGCAGCATGCCGGTCACCGCAGGCACCAGGTTGGTGCTGGGGAAAATCACCAGCAGGGTGATCAGAAACTGTTTCCAGCGCCGCGGCTGGCGTACGTTCACCGTCGGCGGGGTAAACCAGAAGGCCGGTTCAGTCCGCACCTCAGTCCGATCGCCTTCCGTCAGCAGTGGGGCAATCTCAGCCACCAGTTGCCGACGGGTTTCCGACTGCGTCCAGGCGTAGAGGTGCTCCAGGGTATCGAAGCGGATTATGACGCTCCACAGATTCTGCCCTGCGGCGGGCCGGATCACATTCGCCCCAAGATGGCCGGGAAATTCTGCCGCAATGGGCATAATTTTACCGAGCCACTCTTCGTAGCGCTGGCTGTGTTGCGGATCGAGCAGATGGCTGATAACCAGGGTCACCGATTTTTGCTGCGCCATGACGAGTTCCTTGCTTCAGGGAAATGGCCGGTTTTCTCCTGCCACTCTCCATAAATGATCTGACACAACATCCTTCATGCTGCGTTGAAGCGGCAGGCGGGCACGTCCCCGTGAACTTGAATAAATTCAGTAGCTGGGGACGGACAAACGCAGCCAACAACGCAGCAGCCTGAAGGATGGAGTGATTTACGCTTTACGCTCCGGCGCGCCATGCACCATGGTATAAGCGTAATCGACGCCCATCCCGTAGGCGCCGCTGTGTTCGCGCACCAGGTCCATTACCGCATCGTAGGTCGCTTTGCGCGACCAGTCGCGCTGGTACTCCAGCAGCACCTGCTGCCAGGTCACCGGCACCGCCCCCGCCTGCACCATCCGGTCAATAGACCGCTCATGGGCGTCGACAGAGGTGCCGCCGGAGGTATCCGTCACTACATAGACCTCGTAGCCCGCCTCCAGCGCCATCAACGCCGGGAAGGTCAGGCAGACTTCGGTCCACAGAGCGGAGATCACCAGCTTTTTACGGCCGGTCGCTTTCACCGCTGCCACAAACGCATCGTCTTCCCAGGAGTTCATGGAGGTACGTTCAATCGGCTTGACGTCAGGATGCACGGCCAATAATTCCGGCCAGATATAGCCGCTAAAGCTTTTGGTCTCTACGGAGGTATAAATCACCGGTACATTAAAAATTTTGCCCGCTTTTGCCAGCGCCACGGTGTTATTTTTCAGGGTCTGGCGATCGATATTCGCCACGCCAAAGGACATTTGCGGCTGATGGTCAATAAAGATAAGCGCGGAATTAGTGGGATCGAGCAGTTCACGAATAGACATTAAATACCTTCTTAATCAATTAGTTAAAAAGATGACATGATGATTAATGCGTCGTGTGGATCCTGACTGATAAAGCATGGTGAGTATAGCCAGTTATTTCTAACAAGTTATTAAGGATTTTTTATGGTTTATATTTTTTGCCGCGACCAGGATTTATTCACGCCTGTTTTAATCAAATTTTTACGCCAAACTGTTCTGATTTATTCACTGGCTTTGATTATTGCGCTTAGGTACAACAGAGAAAACAAATTAATGGATAGCTTCATATGCGCGTAAACTTTGATGTTTTGATGATCCTTGATGCCCTTGACCGCCACGGATCCTTCGCCACCGCCGCGGAGTCGCTGTATAAAACCCCCGCCGCTCTGAGCTATATGATCCAGAAACTGGAGAGCGATCTGAACATCGTGCTGTTGGATCGTTCCGGCCATCGGGCAAAATTTACCGATACCGGGCGGCTGATGCTGGAGAAGGGGCGACAGCTTTTAAGTGCCGCCAGAGATCTGGAAAAGCAGGCCCAGCAGCTGAGCGCGGGCTGGGAGCGAGAGCTAGCCATCGCCCTTGACGCCTCATTTCCCTTTTCGGCCCTGCTGCCGCTGATCGCCGAGTTTTACGCGCAAAACCCACAGACGCGACTGAACTTCAGCCATCACACCCTCGCCGGTTCGTGGGAAGAGCTGACCCATCATGGGGCGGATATTATCCTCGGCGCCATCAATGAGCCGCCCACATCCGCGGAGTGGTCATGGCAAACCCTCGGCGCGTTGGATAACATCTTCGTCGTCGCCCCCCATCACCCGCTGGCTCAGGCGAAGGAGCCACTGGCCAATAAACAGCTCAGCCAGCATCGGGCCATCGTGATCCGCGACAGCGCCCGCTATTGCCATCCGCTCAACAGCAATCTCCTCGACGAGCAGCCGCAAATCGGCGTCGATGATTTCGCCAGTAAAGTCGAACTATTGTGCGCCGGGCTGGGCTGCGGCTTTCTGCCGCGCCATATCGCTCGCCCGTGGCTGGTAAAAGGCAGTCTGGTGGAGAAAAGCGTCGCCTGCTGGCGGGAAAAGGATATTACCTATATGGCCTGGCGCAGCGGGAATGATGGGCTGGCTCAGCGCTGGTGGCGGGAGGCGCTCCTCCGCGGCGACCTGCTGAGCCAGCTCTACCATTAACGGCCGGACCAGACGTTGGCGGAGATGGCCGGGAGGGTCAGCACCCCGTCCTGGAAGGCGCCGGCGCCCTCCTGCAGCGTCCACCCGGCCACGTTCAGCAGCGGGGAATCTTCGATAACCACCTCGCAGGCTTCCCCGCGGTTAATCACCACCAGCACCCGCTGCTGTTTGTAGACGCGGACAAACACCACCACGTTATCCTCGGCGTAAATCACCTGACAGCCGCCGTAGCGCAGCGCCTGGTGGGCCTTACGCAGTTTCGCCATCCGCTGATACAACGCCAGCAGCTGGGTATCCTGCAGCGCCGGATCCCACGGGAACGGTTTGCGGCAGAACGGATCGTTATTGCCATCCACGCCCACCTCGTCGCCATAGTAGATGCACGGTACCCCCGGCCAGCTGAACAGCCACACCACCGCCAGCGGCAGGCGCGCTACGTCTTTGCCAAGAAGAGATTTAAAACGCGCCGTATCATGGCTGTCGAGCTGGTTGAACATCCGCAGCTGCTGCTGATGCGACAGCCCGGCGCGATAATTATCCATCCACGCCATACAGGTCTGGGCGTCTATTTTCTGCGGATCGTAAGAGATATCGGTATTGGCGAGGAATCCCCAGATCGGGAAGGTGAAGCCACGATAGTTCATCGCCGCGTCTTCGGCATCCGCCTGCAGCCACTGGCGCGCGTCGCCAAAATGTTCGCCAAAGACAAAAGCTTCCGGCTGCGCTTGCTTCGCTGCCTGGGTAATGCCGGCGATATGCTGCAGGTTATTCCGCGCCCCGCCGCCTTCGCCCAGCATATGCACCACGTCAAGACGCCAGCCGTCCATGCTCCATGGCGCCTTCAGCCAGTGGCGTACGATACTGTCTTCACCGGCATAGATCTCGTTGACCAGGCTGGTCGACCGATAGTCGAGCTTCGGCAGACTGGCATAGCCCAGCCAGTTGTGCGCCTGCCCCTCCTCTGAGAAGGTAAACCAGTCGCGCCACGGGGAGTCCGGATCGTGGCCGGCGCCGCCGCTGCCCTGCTGGTGACGGTCGAACCAGGGATGGGAATCGCCGGTATGGTTGAACACGCCGTCGAGGATCATGCGCATTCCCGCCCGCTGGGTGTTGTGGCGCAGCCGGAGCAGCGCCGCGTCGCCGCCAAACTGCGGATCGACGCGCCGATAATCCTCGGTATCGTATTTATGCACGCTGGGGGCGGCGAAAACCGGATTCAGATACAGAGCGGTTACGCCGAGCTGCTTCAGGTAGGGAAGTTTTTCGCTGATGCCGTCGAGATCCCCGCCGTAGAACGTCGACCCGCCCGCCTCGCCGGTAAGCGGGTCGTCCCACGCCTTGCGCACAATCTCCCGTCCCGCCGCGTGATGGTAATAGACCGCATCCTGGTCGGCGTCACGCGCGGCGCTGCGGGCAAAGCGATCGGGGAAAATTTGATAGAACACCTGATCGGCCACCCACTGCGGGCCGGCGTCCGGCAGGTCAATGGCGAACTGCTCCAGTCGGGCCGGCGGGAATCGGGTGAAGCCTTGTGGCGTAAACCAGCGCTGATGGTCGGCCCACAGCAGCTTAAAGCTGTAGCGGCGGCGCGGCTGGCCGCTGGCGAGAGAGATTTCGCCGCGCCATGCCACCACGCCTGGCTGCGGCGCCTGGCGGAGCCGCTGCATCGGCAGCGACAGCTCTTCGTTATCCTCTTCCGCGCGCAGCGTGATCCGCTGCGGCAGCGACTCACCGCTTAACCACAGAGTAATAAACAGTCGGTCCTGTTGCACCTTGATAAAGGGTGCAACCGGAAGGTGCCATGCCTTCAACATCGTGAATCCTCATTGTGCAGAATGGGCACACCTTGCCATAGCCGCCGGGCGCAGAACTCATCATCTCAGAACTTTTTGGGGGAGGATAACGGGGGAGGACGCGGGACCGCAAGCCGCCCCGGCCGCGCGATGCTGACCGGGGCGATGTCGATTACTGAGCCTGCGCCAGGCGGCGCTCACGGCGGGTCTTAAAGACCCAGCCGAGCAGCAACAGCGCAATCCACGCCATACCGACGTACAGCGAGATGCGGGTGTCCGGATGATAGCCGATAAGGGCGATAATAAAGGCCAGGAACAGCAGGCCGATCACCGTGGTCACCACCCCGCCAGGGACTTTGAATTTCAGCGCCTTAACCTCTTCGGGCGACAGACGGCGGCGGAAGGCTATCTGTGACAGCAGGATCATAATCCACACCCACACCG
Source organism: Klebsiella sp. P1927 (assembly GCF_018204675.1). Classification (NCBI taxonomy): domain Bacteria; kingdom Pseudomonadati; phylum Pseudomonadota; class Gammaproteobacteria; order Enterobacterales; family Enterobacteriaceae; genus Klebsiella; species Klebsiella sp. P1927. The sequence goes on from NZ_CP073377.1 coordinate 3,981,434, forward strand.
TGGCGAAGGTGGCCAGGGAGGCGATCACCAGGAAAACGTTCTCCGGCATGATGTAATTTAGGTATACCGCAAACAGCAGCGCAATGGTCATCACCATCACCGTCACCCACGGAATACCGCGACGCGACGTTTTAGCGAACACCTTCGGCGCGCTGCCCTGCTCAGCCATGCCGTGCAGCATACGGCCCACGCCGAACACGTCGGAGTTAATCGCCGACAGCGAAGCCGTCAGGACCACGAAGTTAAGAATACTGGCCGCGAAGGTAATGCCCAGATGCTGGAAGGTCAGGACGAAGGGGCTGCCGTCGGTTCCCACCTGATTCCACGGGTAGATGGACATAATGACGAACAGCGTGCCGACGTAGAACACCAGAATGCGCATCGGCACCGAGTTGATTGCGCGCGGAATGGATTTCTCCGGGTCCTTCGCCTCACCGGCGGTAATGCCGATGATTTCGATGCCGCCGTAAGCGAACATCACCATCTGCAGCGACATAACCATTCCCAGCCAGCCGTTGCTGAAGAAGCCGCCGTTGCTCCACAGGTTATGAATCCCCGTCGGCTGGCCGCCGTTGCCGATCCCCCAGATAATGATGCCGAACCCGGCGAGGATCATGATGATAATGGTGGCCACTTTGAAGAACGAGAACCAGAACTCCAGCTCGCCAAACACCTTGACGCTCATCAGGTTGACGGCGCAGATGATCAGCACCACGCTGAGCACCCAGATCCAGTGCGGCACCGTCGGGAACCAGACGCCCATGTAGATGCCGAAGGCGGTAACGTCGGCGATGGCGACGATCAGGATTTCAAAGCAGTAGGTCCAGCCGGTGATATAGCCCGCCAGTCCGCCGAGGTTTTCCTGGGCATAGCGGGAGAATGAGCTGGCGGCAGGGTTATGCACCGACATCTCACCGAGCGCCCGCATAATGATATATGCCGCGACGCCGCCGATAATGTAGGCCAACAGTACGCTGGGTCCGGCCATTTTAATGGCGTCGGCCGAGCCGTAAAAAAGCCCGGTGCCGATGGCGGAACCCAGGGCCATAAAGCGAATGTGCCGGGTGCTTAGCCCGCGCTTAAGCTTGTTACTACTTTCCATCGTGGTTTTTCAATGCCGTTTAACACAAAAAATAAAAAACCACGGAACCCGAAGTCCCGTGGTTAAACGCTTGTCCTCACCGCCGGTTAATGCGCGCTGGAAGTCACCTGACGTCCGACTGCGCGATCCCAGATCACCGCGAGAATGGTCATCACGGCGGTGGGCATCAGCCAGGCCAGGCCCTGCTCCGCCAGCGGCAGACGCGCGGTCCAGTCCGGCAGAATCGCGGCAAATGCCGATGACTTAATCCCGTCAATGATACCAAACATCAGGCTGATAAACATGGCCGGCGCGATAACGCGGGACGAATTATGCCACCAACTGCGGGTAAAGCTTAATACAACCAGTGCGATACACGGCGGATAGATAGCGGTCAGCACCGGAATCGATACCTGGATCAGATGGCTAAGGCCCAAATTGGAGACCGCCATGGAGAACAGGCCGAGAACAAAGACCAGCGTGCGATAGGAGAACGGCAGATACTGGGCAAAGAACTCAGCGCAGGCGCAGGTCAGGCCCACCGCCGTCACCAGGCAAGCGATGAAGATCAGCGCCGCCAGCAGGAAACTGCCCGCCCCGCCGAAGGTGTGCTGCACGTAGGCATGGAGGATCGCCGCGCCGTTGGCGGACTGATCCACGAGAGTAGCGCTGTCAGAGCCCAGACGGAACAGCGCCAGATACAGCAGGGTCAGGCCGACGCCCGCCATCAGACCAGCCCAGACGGTATAGCGGGTCAACAGACGCGCTTCGCTGACGCCGCGTGAGCGAGCGGCATTAACAATCACGATGCCGAACACCATCGCGCCGAGGGTATCCATGGTCAGGTAGCCGTTGACGAAGCCATTGGAGAATGGCGCCGTACGATACGCTTCCAGCGCGTCGCTGATCGGGCCCGCTGGCCAGATGATGGCGGCGACCGCCAGCACAATCAGGGCGATAATTTTCAGCGGCGCAAGGAAATTGCCCACGGTGTCCAGCAGTTTGCCCGGATAGAGGGAGACCAGAATCACCAGCGCGAAGTAAATAACGCTGTAGATCAGCAGCGGCAGCGGGCCGTCGCCGGTCAGCGGCGCAATACCGACCTCAAAGGAGACGGTCGCGGTACGCGGCGTCGCGAACAGCGGTCCTACCGCGAGATAGCACACCACCGCCAGCAGGATACCGGCCACTTTACCAATCGGGGTGCTCAGGCTTTCAACGCCGCCGCCGACTTTCGCCAGCGCCACCACCGTCAGCACCGGCAGACCCACCGCAGTGATCAGGAAGCCGATCGCCGCCGTCCAGACGTGCTCGCCCGCCTGTAAACCAACCATCGGAGGGAAAATAATGTTGCCTGCGCCAACGAACAACGCGAAGGTCATAAAGCCCAACGCTATGATGTCGCGAGATTTTAACTGATGGGTCATAAATTCATTACTGCCTGTGGATGTGGTGTTGTAAAAAAATGGAAAAATACCGCGCTCCCCTCTCAGGGACGATACAGCGGCCATTGCCGGTAAACTCAGCGAGATATGCTCCCGAAGCGGCGTGGGAAAGAATTGTTTTTGGTATTACCACGCAAAAGCAGTCTGTCATCGACTGCGCAGGCGCAATTTAAACGCTTATAACGTTTTAAAGCAAGGCACGATCGCAAAAGCAGATGATTATGCTGGTTATGTCTTTCACACCAGAATCATTTACCATATTGATAGAAAACCCGTGGCTTATCATGCGAACAAAAAAGCAGCGCACGCTCATTAAATAGGCGAGAAAAAACGACTGCCAATGAAAATGACCAGCTGAAGCTGGTCATTGGCAAGATAAACTGACAGCGCGTCGATCAGGCGTCATTTTTGGCAATTAATCGTTCCGGGAGCAGGAAGCTAAAGCGGGTTCCCTTGCCCACCGTGCTGTCGATTTCCAGCCGGCTGTCATGATGGTTAACCGCGTGTTTGACGATCGCCAGTCCCAGGCCACTGCCCCCCGTTTGCCGGGAACGGGCTTTATCCACCCGATAAAAACGCTCGGTCAGACGGGGAATATGCTCCGGCGCAATGCCTGGCCCGTTATCCTCGACGCTGAACAGCGCTCCCTGCGGGGTTCGCTGCCAGCTGACGCGAATTTCGGTCCCCGGCGGGGTGTGGTTCACCGCGTTATAGACCAGGTTGGAGATGGCGCTGCGCAGCTGCTCCTCATTACCCAGCACCTTGAGCTGCTCATCGACGGTGAAGATCAGCGTCTGTTTCTCCTGGCTGAGAGTTTGCGCCTCGCGCTCCACCACCCGCAGCATCATCGGCACGTCGATGCGATCATTCATCGCCAGCGCCGGCGCGGCTTCAATACGCGACAGCGTCAGCAGCTGCTTCACCAGACCTTCCATACGCTGAGTTTGCTCCCGCATGGTGTGCAGGGCTTTTTCTCGGGTCGCCCCCTCCAGCACCTGCTCCTGCATCATCTCCAGATAGCCCTGCAGCACCGTCAGTGGGGTGCGCAACTCATGGCTGACGTTGGCGAAAAAGTTCCGCCGCGCCCCTTCCAGCTGATGCATCTGCGTCACGTCGCGCGCCACCATCAGCCACTGCTTGTCGCTGTAGGGCATCACGCGAATTTCCAGATGACGGGCGTTATTCAGCACCAGATTGAGCGGCTTTGAAAAATCGCGCTGTTTCAGATAGTTGGCGAACTCAGGATAGCGCAGAAGGTTAAGAATGTTTTGGCCACTGTCGTCCGGCCAGCGCAGGTTTAGAATCTGCTGCGCCAGGCCATTACACCAGAAAATAGCCCCCTCTTCCGTGGTCAGGACGACCGCATCCGGTAACGATTCCGCCCCGCTGCGAAAGCGTTTAATCAGGCTTCCCAGCTCGCGCCGACGCTTTTTATTACGCATCTGCATCTGGTGCAGACCATACAGCAGCGGCTCCCAACTGCCGCGGCCAGGCGGAGGAGTCATGCTCCGGTCCACCCACAGCCACCACGACAGGCGCATCAAATTCCAGAAATGCCAGATCAGCAAACCGGTCACTGCCGCCAGTAAAAACCACGGCAGATGACCCACAAACGCCCCCAGAATCAGGGCCGGAATACACGCTAAAAAGAGCTCCAGCGCCAGCCTTTTCCATGACAGCCGTTCCAGCACGGGTCACACTCCTGTCAAAATTCAGAAACGGGCGGAGAAACGATACCCCGTGCCGCGAACCGTTTGCACCATACGATCATGGCCACTGTGTTCCAGCGCTTTGCGCAGGCGGCGAATATGGACGTCCACCGTGCGGTCTTCCACATAAACGTTGGTCCCCCAGACGTGGTTCAGCAGCTGTTCGCGGCTGTACACCCGCTCCGGATGGGTCATAAAGAAGTGCAATAATTTAAATTCCGTCGGTCCCATATCCAGCGGACTGTCGCCGGTCATTACCCGGTGCGATGAAGGGTCGAGGCTCAGCCCCTGCATTTCGATCACCTCTTCCACCGCCATCGGTGAAATACGGCGCATCACCGCTTTGATTCGCGCCACCAGCTCTTTCGGAGAGAAAGGCTTGGTGATGTAGTCATCCGCGCCGGTCTCCAGGCCGCGAACGCGATCCTCTTCTTCTCCACGCGCGGTCAGCATCACTACCGGAATATCCCGCGTCATCGCCTCGCGCTTGAGCAGTTTAATAAACTGCAGCCCCGAACCGCCCGGCAGCATCCAGTCCAGGAGAATCAAATCAGGCCAGGGTTCATTGAGTTGATTCACCGCGCTGTCATAATCTTCCGCTTCGACAGGCTGAAAGCCATTTTGCTCCAGAACAAAGCAGACCATTTCGCGGATTGGAGCTTCATCTTCAACGACCAGAATTCTTCTCGCCATTATTTACCCTGTTTTTTTTAGCCATCAGTATAGAAGTGCGGCGTCATTATGCGTCACTTTTGTGACAGATTTATGAAAAAAATGACCGTCTGATGATCGGGTATTTTGAAGCACGACGCGGACTTACCCCTCACTAACAAGTGGTATACTGCCGCCCATGCTTTTTTCGCTAGGGAAGATTTATGCGCCTCCTTCACACCTCCGACTGGCACCTGGGCCAGAATTTTTACAGCAAAAGCCGCGCGGCCGAACACGACGCTTTTCTTACCTGGCTACTGGACCGCGCGCAGGAGCATGAAGTCGACGCCATTATCGTGGCTGGCGATATTTTTGATACCGGCTCGCCGCCGAGCTACGCCCGCGAACTGTATAACCGTTTCGTCGTCCAGTTGCAGCAGACCGGCTGTCGCCTGGTGGTGCTGGCGGGCAACCACGACTCGGTGGCGATGCTCAATGAATCCCGCGATATCCTCGCCTTTTTACACACCACCGTGGTGGCGAACGCCGGCTACGCGCCGATTGAGCTGCCGCTGCGCGACGGCACGCCGGGCGCCATCTTCTGTCCGGTGCCGTTTTTACGCCCGCGCGAGCTGGTGACCAGCCAGGCCGGTCACTCCGGTCGGGAAAAACAGCAGCTGCTGCTGCACGCCATCAGCGACTATTATCAGGAGCAGTATCAGCAGGCCTGCGCGCTGCGCGGCGATCGGCCGCTGCCCATCATTGCCAGCGGCCATCTGACCACCGTCGGCGCCAGCAAAAGCGATGCCGTCCGCGACATTTACATCGGCACACTGGATGCCTTTCCGGCGCAACACTTCCCCCCTGCCGACTACATTGCGCTGGGCCATATTCACCGGGCGCAGATGGTCGGCGGCTGCGAGCATATCCGCTACAGCGGCTCGCCGCTGCCGCTGAGCTTCGATGAAACCGGCAAAGCGAAATCGGTGCATCTGGTGAGCTTTAGCGAGGGGCGACTTAGCGCCGTGGAAACCCTGGAGGTGCCCGTGACCCAGCCTCTGGCGGTAATCAAAGGCGATCTGGCCGCCATCACCGCCCAGCTGGAGCAGTGGCGCGGCGTCGAGCAGGACCCGCCGGTGTGGCTGGATATCGAAATCACCACCGAGGACTATCTGCACGATATTCAGCGGCATATTCAGGCGCTGACGGAGGATCTGCCGGTGGAAGTGCTGCTGGTGCGCCGCAGCCGCGAGCAGCGCGAGAAAATACTGCTCAACGCCCAGCGGGAGACGCTCAGTGAACTGAAGGTGGAGGAGGTATTCGAGCGCCGGCTGGCGCTGACCGAAATTGACGATATGAAGCGCGCCCGGCTGCATGAGCTGTTCGCCCATACGGTGCATACGCTCACCGCGGAGGACGAAAACGTATGAAAATCCTCAGTCTGCGTCTGAAAAACCTCAACTCCCTGAAAGGGGAATGGAAGATAGACTTTACCGCCGAGCCGTTCGCCAGCAATGGCCTGTTCGCCATTACCGGCGCCACCGGGGCCGGGAAAACCACGCTGCTCGACGCCATTTGCCTGGCGCTCTATCATGAAACGCCGCGCCTGAATAAAGTCTCCCAGTCGCAAAACGACCTGATGACCCGCGATACCGCCGAGTGTCTGGCGGAAGTCGAGTTTGAAGTAAAAGGCATCGCCTACCGCGCTTTCTGGAGCCAGAACCGGGCCCGTAACCAGCCGGATGGCAATCTGCAGGCGCCCCGCGTCGAGCTGGCGCGCTGCGCTGACGGCAAAATCCTCGCCGATAAAGTCTCGGACAAGCTGGAGCAAACCGCGACGCTTACCGGCCTCGACTATGGTCGCTTCACCCGCTCGATGCTGCTTTCCCAGGGGCAATTTGCCGCCTTCCTGAACGCGAAGCCGAGCGATCGCGCGGAGCTGCTGGAGGAGCTGACCGGCACGGAAATCTACGGCCAGATTTCAGCCATGGTCTACGAACAGCACAAAGCCGCTCGCCACGCGCTGGAGAAGTTCGAAGCCCAGGCGGCGGGCATCGTCCTGTTGACGGAGGCCCAGCAGCAGGCGCTGCAGGAAAGTTTGCAGGTACTTACTGACGAAGAAAAAGCCCTGCTGGCCCAGCAGCAGAGCCAGCAGCAGCAGCTTCAGTGGCTGACCCGCCGCGACGAGCTGGCGCAGCAGCAGCAGCAGGCCGCCACCCGGCAGCAGCAGGCCCGCCAGGCGCTGGCGGACGCCGCCCCGGCGCTGGCGAAGCTTGAGCTGGCCCAGCCCGCCGCCCAACTGCGTCCCCTGTGGGAGCGCCAGCAGGAGCAGACGGCAGGCCTGGCGCAAACCCGGCAGCGGATCAGTGAAGTAAATGCTCGCTTACTTGCCAGCACGGCGCTGCGCGCGCGCATCCGCCAGGGCGCCTTGCGCGCTCAGCAGCAGCGTCAGGCTGAACTGGCCGATCTGGCGCAGTGGCTGGCCGCCCATGAGCGTTTCCGCTTATGGGGTCAGGAGATCGCCGGCTGGCGAGCGCAATTCTCGCAACTGACGCGGGATAAACAACAGCTAACGGCTCAGAGCACCCGCCTGGCCGCGCTACGCCAGAAGCTGGCCACGCTGCCAGCCAGCCCTCTCACCCTGAGCGCGGATGACGTTGCCGCAGCGATAGAACAGCAAACCCAATCGCGGCCGCTGCGCCAGCGCCTGCTCTCCCTGCATGAACAGCATCAGCTGCTGCGCAAGCGTCTGCGCCAGAACGCCGACAGCGTCCAGCAGGCGCAAGCGGAGCAGGTAAAACTTAACGCTACCCTGACGCTGCGCCGGGAACAATATAAAGACAAAAACCAGCACTATCTCGACCTGAAGGCGCTCTGCCAGCGGGAAGAAACGATTAAAGACCTGGAAAGCTACCGCGACCGGCTCGAGGCGGGAAAGCCCTGTCCGCTGTGCGGCGCCTGTGAACACCCGGCGATTGAACAATACGCCTCGTTGACGCTCACGGATAATCAGCGCCGCCGCGATGCGCTGGAAAAGGAGGTCGCCGCGCTGAAAGAAGAAGGCCTGCTGATCCTCGGGCAGGTCAAGGCCCTGACGCAACAGCTTCAGCGTGACACCGAAGCGGCCGGGCGGCTCGCAGAGGAAGAGCAAGCGCTTACTAAAGCGTGGCAGGAGACCTGCGCCTCTCTGCACATCACGCGGGATATTGCGCAAGAGATAAACGACTGGATGCAGGAGCAGGAGCGCTACGAGCAGCAGCTCTATCAGCTCAGCCAGCGCCTGATGTTGCAGAGTCAGCTTAACGATCAGCAGGCGCTGGAGCGCCAGGCCGAGCAGCAGCTGGCGGCCACGCGCCAGGGACTGGAAAGCGCCCTGCAGGCCCTAGCCCTGAGCCTGCCGGCAGAAGGGACAGAAGCCGCCTGGCTGCACGCTCGCGAAAGCGAATTTGCCCAGTGGCAGGCGCAACAGACCCAACATGATGCCATTCAGCAGCAAATCGCTGCTCTGCGGCCACTGCTGGAGACGCTGCCGACCAGCGACGAGACAGAGGTTGAAGCTGAGTCGGCCATCCCGGACAACTGGCGCGAAATCCACGAGGAATGCCTGTCGCTGCACAGCCAGCTTGTCGCCCAGCAGCAGCAGGAAACCCAGGAAAAGGCGCGTCTGGACCAGTCGCAGGCGCAATTCACCTCCGCCCTGGCCGCCAGCCGCTTTAGCGATCGGGAGGCGTTCCTCGCCGCGCTGCTGGATGACGAGACCGCCCAGCGGCTGACGCAGTTAAAACAGACGCTGGAGCAGCAGCTTCAGCAGGCGGCCGCGCTCTGCGAGCAGGCGACCCGGCAACATGAGGCGCACCTGGCGCTGCGTCCGCAAGGGGTGGACGCTGACGTCCCCACCCTGCAAACCCAGCTGCACGCCCTGGCCCAGCGGCTGCGGGATAACACTACCCGCCAGGGTGAGATCCGCCAGCAGCTCAGGCAGGACGCAGAGAGCCGTCAACAGCAGCAGGCGCTGGGGCAGCAGATTGCAGAGGCGGCGCAGCTGGCGGACGACTGGGGCTATCTCAATTCGCTGATCGGCTCCAGCACCGGCGACCGGTTCCGCAAATTCGCCCAGGGGCTGACGCTGGATAATCTGGTCTGGCTGGCAAACCAGCAGCTCAACCGCCTGCATGGCCGCTATCTGCTACAGCGCAAGGCCAGCGAGGCGCTGGAGCTGGAGGTTGTCGATACCTGGCAGGCCGACGCCGTGCGCGACACCCGCACCCTCTCCGGCGGCGAAAGTTTCCTCGTCAGCCTGGCGCTGGCCCTGGCGCTGTCAGACCTGGTGAGCCATAAGACGCGGATTGACTCCCTGTTTCTTGATGAAGGCTTCGGCACCCTCGACAGCGAAACGCTGGACACGGCGCTGGACGCCCTGGATGCCCTTAACGCCAGCGGTAAGATTATCGGGGTGATCAGCCACGTGGAGGCGATGAAAGACCGCATTCCGGTGCAGATCAAAGTGAAGAAGATTAACGGCCTGGGCTATAGCCGGCTGGACAAAGCGTTTGCGGTGGAGTGAGGTCTGAATTATGGCGATGTCCCCGCCCCCTAACCCTCTCCCGAGGGAGAGGGTTAGGGGGCGGGGAAGCGGTTCAGGTCCCCTGGAGCGGCCACAGCCAGGCCGCGCCGCGTACCCCGCTGGAGTCGCCGTGCATCGCTTTGCGGATCGGCGTTTCACACTCGCCGCCGAAGACCCACTGCTTCACCAGGTCCGGCACCGTCTGATACAGCCGTTCGACGTTGCTCATCCCGCCGCCCAGCACGATAACGTCCGGGTCGAGGATATTCACCACGTGGGCCAGCGATTTCGCCAGCCGCTGTTCATAGCGGCTCAGCGCCAGTTCAGCCTTTTCGTCACCTTCTCCCACCAGGCGCATAATCTCGCTGCCGGTTAACCCTTTGCCGCTCAGCCGCTGATAGTCGGTGGCGAAACCGGTGCCGGAGATAAAGGTTTCGATACACCCCTGTTTGCCGCAGTAGCAAGGGACTTCCGCACGGTAGCGCAGCTCATCGTCGTTCATCCACGGCAATGGGTTATGTCCCCATTCGCCAGCGTTACCATTGCCGCCGATATGCGCCCGCCCGTTGAGCGCCACCCCGGCGCCGCAGCCGGTGCCGATAATCACCGCGAATACCGTTTGCGCCCCCGCCGCCGCGCCGTCCACCGCTTCCGACACCGCCAGACAGTTGGCATCGTTAGCCAGCCGGACTTCCCGCTCAAGGCGCAGGCTGAGGTCCTTATCAAAGGGCTGGCCGTTGAGCCAGGTCGAGTTGGCGTTTTTCACCACCCCGGTATAAGGCGAAATTGAGCCAGGAATGCCCATCCCCACGGTACCCTGCTGTCCGGTCGCCTGCTCGGCCATCGCCACCAGGGTGGCGATGGTCTCGATGGTTTGCCGGTAGTCCTCCCGCGGCGTGGGTAACCGGTGGCGAAACAGCTGCTCTCCCTGGTCGCTCAGGGCTATCACTTCGGTTTTTGTTCCACCTAAATCAATACCAATACGCACGCTCAGCTCCTCACCCCGATTAACAATGCAAGCATAGCGACAATTCGCTATCATGCCCGCCTGATTTAACGACAAAGCCGTGGAAATTATCATGCTGTGGTTCAAAAATTTAATGGTTTACCGTCTCAGCCGCGATATCGAATTGCGCGCCGAGGAGATGGAAAAACAGCTGGCCGAGCTGACATTTACCCCTTGTGGCAGCCAGGATATGGCGAAAACCGGTTGGGTGTCGCCGATGGGATCGCACAGCGACGCGCTGACGCATACGGCAAACGGCCAGATCATTATCTGCGCGCGTAAAGAAGAGAAGATCCTGCCGTCGCCGGTGATTAAGCAGGCGCTGGAGGCAAAGATCCAGAAGCTGGAAGCCGATCAGGGGCGCAAGCTGAAGAAGACCGAGAAAGATTCCCTGAAAGATGAAGTGCTGCACTCGCTACTGCCGCGCGCCTTCAGCCGCTTCAGCCAGACAATGATGTGGATCGACACCGTCAACGGCCTGATCATGGTCGACTGCGCCAGCGCGAAGAAAGCGGAAGATACTCTGGCCCTGCTGCGTAAAACCCTCGGCTCGCTGCCGGTGGTGCCGCTGACCCTGGAGAATCCGATTGAGCTAACGCTGACCGAGTGGGTCCGCTCCGGCACCGTGGCGCAGGGCTTCCAGCTGCTGGACGAAGCCGAGCTGAAAGCGATGCTGGAAGATGGCGGCGTGATCCGCGCCAAGAAGCAGGATCTGGTTAGCGACGAAATCGCTGTACACATTGAGGCCGGGAAGGTCGTCACCAAGCTGGCGCTGGACTGGCAGCAGCGTATTCAGTTTGTGATCTGCGACGACGCGTCAATTAAGCGCCTCAAGTTCTGCGATGAACTGCGCGACCAAAACGAAGATATCGATCGGGAAGATTTCGCCCAGCGCTTTGACGCCGACTTTATCTTAATGACCGGCGAGCTGGCTGCCCTGATCCAAAGCCTGGTGGAAGGGCTCGGCGGCGAAGCGCAGCGCTAAGCGCCGCTTTCCTTCCTGCCGGGCAGGAAGGAAAAAACAACCCGGCGGCAGACGCCGGGCGTCACGCTGGCTTACAGATAGCGGCACAGATAAGAGGTTGGCTCAGCCACCTGCAGATGAAATTCGCTGTTGCCTGGCACATTGAAAACTTCGCCGGCAGCGTAAACTTTCCACTCAGTCTCACCCGGCAGCAGGACATTCAGCGCCCCGCTGACTACCGTCATCTCTTCCGGCTGCGCCGTACCAAAGGTGTATTCCCCTTCCGCCATCACGCCAACGCTGGCGCGACCGGTACTGCTGCTGGTGAAGCCAATGGATTTCACTTTTCCGTCAAAGTATTCATTGCTTTGAAGCATAAACAAGCCCTTCTGATCGTCGGTTAAAGGCTCAATATAGGGGGCGCTCCTTGCCCCTGTCACGCGAAATTAACACATTAGACCAATAGTTCTGCCGCCAGTCGGGAAACCAGCACATTCGACAGCAAAACCGGAACATCGAGGGCTTTTTGTAACACATCGCGATGATGCTGATAGTAACCGAGACAGTCGAGGACCAGCACGTCGGCGCCCTGCTCCAGCAGCGTTTTGCCGGCGGTTAATAGCTCGCTGTCGCTGCCGGTAAACGGATTGGCCAGCGCGTAGTATGGCGACTTTTCCAGCGAGAGCCACTTTTGCCGCTGCATGGGCATGATCTCTTCCACCGGCACGATCACCCCTACCTGGTGCCCATCGACGATCGATGCCACCAGCGGCGGGATGATCCGCTGCGGCTCGAGGAGGATCGCGTGGTGGGTGGTAAAACCGGTCAGCTGTTCGGAACTGAGCAGCAGGATCACATCATAATGTTGTCGATCCAGCATCGCGATCGCGCTGCGGACATCGCGCTCAATTTTCTGTCGCGACACCATCACCAACTGGTTATTACTGAGCAAGGTCAGGAGTCCTTTCTCGCCGTCACCTACGGCGTACTCGGCCATTACCTCGTCAGGCGTCATCTCGCCCAGCAGGCTGATGTGGGCGATCTGTTCTTCCCTGATATGTTCGGTCAGGAGCGGCAATACTCCCGCCAGCGGCACAACGCCGATGGTCAAAATTGCCATCGTTGCACTACTCATATCATGTACCTTTTCACAACCACTGCTTCAACACAGGCTTTCCACACACAGCATCCGCCCCCCTGGTGAGTAAAAATCAACCGTCGAGAAGCGTAGCAGCTCCACGCCGCGGTTGAATGTAAAGATTGCCGGGCGGCGGCGCCGTGCCTGAAAAATCCGTGTGTTAGATATTCATTAGTACGACTGATAAATAAAAAATGTGAGATACGCCCGATATTGCCAGCATGGCGGGCAATTCGGGCTCAGGGGATTACGACTTGTCAGGATCTTCATAACGCCGTTTGGCATCCACGGCTTCCTGCTCGGTAGGATGTTCGCTGATAAGCGAATCAGGCTCAGGATAATCCGCACGGAGCTGATACCAGGTCACCGTCTGACCCTGAGGACCTTTCTCTACCGCAACCACGCGCGCTTCTCTCGGATATGGGGGCCTGTTTGGCATAGTTCTTCCTTCTTCTGGTAGCAGAACTATTAAGTATAGGCGCCCCTCGCCGCCTTAATGTAAGTAAATTCTTAACTTACCGGGGTTGCCGTCGCGCTGCATAGCATGGACATAATCTGCTCCACCACCCGATCCGGCGAGGCCGTGGCATCCACAATATGGTGGGCAGCGTCCCGGTATAACGCTTCGCGCTGCGCCAGCACCTCGCCCACTTCCTCGCGCACCGGTTTTCCGGTCAGCGTCGGCCGCTGTTCGGCTTTCGGGTAGGCTTCCAGACGGTCAATCAGCGCCGACACCGAGGCCTGCAGATAAATCACCACGCCATTCTCCCGCATAAACTGACGGTTACCTTCCGCCAGCACAATACCGCCGCCGGTGGCGATTACCGTATTCGGCAGGGTCACGGCCTTCAGCGACAGGGTCTCCAGTTCGCGAAAACGCGCCCACCCTTCCGCCTGCACGATCTCAGCCACCGTCCGCTGCTCATGGGCCTGTAGCCGATGATCGGTATCGGAGAACTGAAAATGCCGCGCTCGCGCCAGCGCATGGCCGACGGTGGTTTTACCGCAGCCGCGTGGCCCAATAAGAAAGATAGGCTGTGTCATAACCGAAGACCCCCTGGTTCCGTCTGTCGCAAAAAAATGAAAACGAAAGCACGTATTATCGCTGTCTGTCCCGCAATGCATACGTAAAGAAAAAATTACACAACTTCTTTACACCCCATTACCACGGTGAGAAGAGGGGCTATTAATGTAAACTTATCATTGCATTTAGTGTTTAACCAGCTTTACTTTCCGCTTGGCGTTATTTTTTATCCACCGCTGGCGTAAACGGTAACACATTTATGCATAGCTTTACGAAGCAACATATTTACAACATCATGTTTCAGAAGCACCCTGATGCCTATTCGACAGTGTGACAGAGGAATGTAACATGCAATCTGAAGAACAACGCCTTATTGATGGACTGTTTTCCCGGCTGAAAGAGGCTGAGGCGCACAGCGCATCGCGCGATGCCAGCGCCGAGGAGCGGATTGCCCAACACGTGAGCGCGCAGCCGGCGGCCCCCTACTATATGGCGCAAACCATTCTTATCCAGGAAGCCGCGATTAAACAGCTTAACGATCGCATCCAGGCGCTGGAGAGTCAGGTCAGCCAACTGCAGGCGGCAAAGCCCAGCAGCGGCGGCTTCCTCTCTGGCCTGTTTGGCGGTGGCGGCTCGTCACGCGGTTCTGACCCTATCCCGGGCGCGGAGCAATATGGTCGCCCGCAGGCCAGCGCTCAGCCGCAGTATACGCCACCACCGCAGCAGAACTATGCCCCGCAGGCTGCCGCACGCGGCGGCGGCTTTATGGCGGGCGCGCTGCAAACGGCCGCTGGCGTGGCAGGCGGCGTGGTGCTGGGCAATATGCTGACCAATATGTTCAGCGGCTCGCACCCGCAGGAGATCGTCAATATCATCGAAGAGAAGCCGCAGCCTGATGCCGCCTCCGCGCAGGACAGCATCGCGCAGGACACCACCGCAGGTGACGATCCGTTCCGCCAGGGAGACGATCAGTTCCTTGCCGACAATACCTGGAACGACGACTTCGACGCCGGCTTTGGCGACGATGATTTTGGCAGCGATGACGATAGCTGGGTTTAACCCTGGCGACGCTTAACCGCCAGCAACCACTTCTCCAGCTCGGCGGCAAACTGTTGCCGATCGCGCTGCGATAAACTATCCGGGCCGCCGGTCTGAACGCCGCTGGCCCGTAATGTCTCCATAAAATCCCGCATCGTCAGCCGCTCGCGGATCGTCGCCTCGCTGTAACGTTCCCCGCGCGGATTCAGCGCCGCCCCGCCCTTCGCCAGCACCTCCGCCGCCAGCGGGATGTCGGCGGTGATCACTAAATCTCCCGCCGCGCACTGGCGAACGATTTCATTATCCGCCACGTCAAAACCCTGCTCAACCCGCAGGGTGCGGATGAAACGCGACGGCGGCACGCGCAGCGGCTGGTTCGCCACCAGCGTCAGCGGAGTCTGGGTCCGCTCTGCCGCGCGGAACAAAATCTCTTTAATCACGTTCGGACACGCGTCCGCATCCACCCAAATGGCCATGCCAGCTCCTGTTACCTGCAATAAGTGACGCCAATGTTACCTGCTTTTCTCCCCCAGGAAAGCGCCAGGATGGTAAGCTAATCAGATCGTAACGAAAAAAGCAGAGGGGAATGGTGATGGATAAGAAAATTGGCTTTATCGGCTGCGGCAATATGGGTAAGGCCATTCTGGGCGGGCTGATCGCCAGCGGTCAGGTACAGCCGGGACAAATCTGGGTCTACACCCCGTCGCCGGACAAGGTTGCAGCTCTGCGCGACCAGTATGGCATCAACGCCGCCAGCAGCGCCCAGGAAGTGGCGCAGATTGCCGATATCGTCTTCGGCGCGGTTAAACCGGGGATCATGACCAAAGTGCTGGGCGATATCGCCTCCAGCCTGAATAAAGAGTCGCTGGTGGTCTCTATCGCCGCCGGCGTTACGCTTGAGCAGCTGGCGCGCGCCCTTGGCCACGATCGCAAAATCATTCGCGCGATGCCGAATACGCCGTCGCTGGTTAACGCCGGTATGACCTCCGTCACGCCTAACGCCCTGGTGAGCAGCGAAGATGTTGCCGAAGTGCTGACTATTTTCCGTTGCTTTGGCCAGGCGGAGCAAATTGCCGAGCCGATGATCCATCCGGTGGTGGGGGTAAGCGGTTCGGCGCCGGCCTATGTCTTTATGTTTATCGAAGCGATGGCCGATGCCGCCGTCCTCGGCGGAATGCCGCGCGCTCAGGCCTATAAATTCGCCGCCCAGGCGGTGATGGGCTCCGCCAAAATGGTGCTGGAGAGCGGAGAACACCCAGGGGCGCTGAAAGATATGGTCTGTTCCCCTGGCGGGACCACCATCGAAGCCGTGCGCGTGCTGGAAGAGAAAGGGTTCCGCTCGGCGGTAATCGAAGCCATCACCCAGTGTATGGAAAAATCAGAGAAACTGAGCCGCTCCTGAAGCTGAGCCGGCGGGCTTCAAGCCCTGAGAGGTTAAAGAACAAGGGAGCGCGTGCGCTCCCTTTTTTTCAGGCTTTCTTCAGGCAGCTACTCATGAAGGTACTGCGTTCATCGCCCTTCAGTGATTTCGCCGTGGCCGCTTTGCTGCAGTCGCTCATTTTCTGCTGCTGAGGGGTGAGCGCCTTTCCCTGCGAGGTCGTGGTCTCTTTTTTCAGACACTGGCTCATAAAGGTTTTGCGCTCCTCACCTTTCAGCATTTTGGCTGACGCTTGCTGATTGCAGTCCGTCATCCTTTGCTGCTGAGGAGTGGGCGTTTTTTCTGCCGCGCCAACCGCGCTGATAAAGATCAAGCCAAACAGTAGGGTCATCAATAAAGTTATTTTCATCGCACCATCCTTCTGTGAGTGGAACGTTGTAAGTCTGGACGCAGATAGAAAAAAAACCAGCCGGTGACGCAATTTCGCCACCGGCAGCGACTTATTTGAGACTCAGGGCAGCTTTCATGGTCGTGAACAGGTCGGTCTGATCGGTCAGGCCGACGACGTTAGCCGCATGCGGACCGTAGGCCGCAATGCGCAGTTGGGTGCCGGTGTGCTCCATCGACTCTTCCTCAGAGTTGCCGTAGCTCATCACCATCACCGCGCCATCGTGCGTGTTCAGAGCCTGGGTCAGCCCCGGGGCTTTGCTATCCGCCGGGATGATCTGGCTGGCATGCGCATGGTCGGCGGTGACGATCACCAGGGTATTACCGTCTTTTCGCGCGAATTCCAGCGCCTTCTGCACCGCTTCGTCAAGATCAACCGTTTCGCCGATCTGGCCGCACGGATTGGCCGCATGGTCCTGCTTATCGATGGAAGCGCCTTCGACTTGCAGGAAGAAACCTTTCTCGTTGCGACTCAGCAGGTCAATCGCTTTCTCCGTCATTTGCGCCAGCGTCGGCACCGAGGCGTCACGCTTCGGGTTTGGCGTACAGGTCACCGGCGGCTTATCGATATTACCGTGATAAGACGCCTTCGGCCCTTCCCAGCGTACCGGCATATTGCCATCGGCAAAGAGTCCCAGCAGCGGTTTATCCTGACTGGCTTCCGTCGCGGCGGCAAGAGAAGCCGCGTCGGTCACAATCTGGTAGCCGCGCGCTTGCGCCTGCTCGCGCAGGGTTTTGCCCTGCCACTCGCCCGCCGTCGCCGTTTCGGCAAAGGTCTTCGCGCCGCCGCCCAGGGTGACATCCGGTCGGGCGTTCAGCAGCTGTTCGGTAATGGAGCCTTTGCCCCCTTTTTCCAGCGCATTGCTGGGGCATTTTTCGCTGGTGACCGTCGGGCCGTAGCATTTACGCGATGTCACATGCGCTACCAACGCCGCGGGGGTGGCGTCCTGCAGCTCGGCGGTGGAAACGTTGCCGGTGGCCAGCCCCGCCGCTTTCGCCAGCTCGAGGATGGTCTGATGCGCATTCTCATGAATATCGACGCCCAGCGCGCCGTTATAAGTCTTCACGCCGGTGGTCCAGGCGGTGGCGGAGGCCGCCGAGTCGGTCACGTAGTCCGGTTTCCCGGTTTTTTTATCCAGCGAATAATGCGTGTACTGCCCGGTTAACGGCAGAGCATCAATTCCTTTAAAGAAACCGCCCGCCCCCTCGGCATAGTTTCGCGCAGCGGTAATTTCCGAATCACCCATGCCATCGCCAATCAGCAAAATAACGTTTTTAGCTGGCTTATTGATTAACGAGGCGCGCAGCGCTTCGGTTTGATCGCCTGTTAAACGACGCGCGCCGCCAGGAGTGGTGATATCTCCCTGCGCAGCGCGATTTTCCAGAACCGGCGCAGCAGTAGTTTCTGCATGAATAACCGGCGAGCCCAGTAGAGGAATCAGGGCAATAAACAGGGCGCTTAATTTCACTTTTGTCATCTCCATGTAAAAAATACTTAAAAAAACAAAACGAGGGAGACTTTATAAAAGGGAGATGACAGAAAAATGACGGCATCCTTGTCGTGTCACAAAGACTAGCTACGAGGATGCCGCAACAGCTTCTTTAGATATTGCTGCAACAGCATCGCATCATGGTCGTTGACCGGTGGACAGGGGGTCACCTGGTCAATCGCCTGTTCAATATCCTGAATCAATGCCTGCTGGGCATCATGCTCCATATGGCGCAATAATGCGGTGACCACGATCTCCAGCGCTTCAACCTGCACCGTCAGTTCCTTTGCTTCTTCTTCCTTTTGCGCCAGTTTAACCAGTAACTCAGCAATGAGATTCTTCATAGCACCAGTTCCTTATGCGAGGCCTGTTTTGATTGGGATGTCATACGCGATGACGGACCTCAGAATTACTTAAATTAAGAATCATCGCAACACCCAATATACAGCGAAACGTTTTACCACAATAAAATACCACTATAAATAGTATTGTTTAATCATGACCGGGGTTGCTTATAACCAGATTGCCTGGAAAATAATAAAATGGAATAGCGTTCACGCCATGACGATAACAAAAAGTAATAGTAAATCCGCTGAGGCGAATAATGCTGACGGTATCGCGATAAATACCGTCAGCAGAGGTTCAGGCGTTAGCCCGGCGGGTTTGGCGCAGCATCCACGCCAGCTGCCAGAGGTTAATGAAAACGATAATGGCGGTGGCAATAAACACCCAGCGGAAGCCGGCCATGGCTGACACAGAGGCGCCAATTAGCGGCCCGGCGACGTTGCCCAGATACATAAACGACTGGTTATAGCCAAAGATACGCCCGGTGACGCTGTCGCTGCTGTACTTCAGCAATAAGGTCTGCACCGCCGGGAGCATCGCGCCATCGGCAAAGCCGAGCAGAAAACGCAGCGTACCCAATTGCAGCGGGGTGGTGACAAAGGACATGGCGAAGAACATCACCACCGCGCAGCAGAGCGTCGCCAGCAGGATCCGCGAGGTGCCGATGCGGTCGCCAAGCTTACCCAACCGTGGCGCAGAAATCAGTGCCGACACGCCGGGCACCGCGGCGATCATCCCGGCCAGAAAAGCGATATTGTTGCTGTCCGGCGCCATCGACTTAATAAACAGCGCCAGAATCGGGCCGATTGAGCCGTTGCACAATTGGATCACCAGGGTGGTGAAGAACAGGCTGATCACCAGCCCCGGATAGGGCAAAGAGGCAAAGACTTGTTTCCCGGTGAGACGCTCGCTTTTGCTGACCTGCGGGCGAACGCCCTCTTTAATCAGAAACAGGGTCACCAGAAAACTGATGGTCAGCAGGATCGCCGTAATAAAAAAGACCATCCGCAGCCCGACGTGGTCCGCCAGGAAACCGCCCAGCAGCGGACCGCCGATCACCCCGCTAATTTGCGCCGTCGACAGCGTGCTTAGCGCCCAGCCGCTGCGCTCGCGCGGCACCTGGGAGGCCACCAGCGCCATGGCGTTGGGAATATAACCGGAGGTTAAGCCCATGATCGCCCGCAGGATAAACAGCTGCCAGACGTTGGTGGCGAAAGCCTGCAGTAAAATGGCAATCGCCATCCCCAACGAGGCGCGCAGCAGCATGAGCTTGCGGCCTTTACGGTCCGCCAGGCTTCCCCACATTGGCGAGACGATCGCCGAGACAAGAAAAGTGACGCTGAAGGTCAGCCCCGACCACATCGATAGCGCTTCATGCGAGGTGACGCCGAGCTGGGAGACGTAGAGGGGTAAAAAGGGGAGAATTTGACTGATCGCCAGGCCGGTAAAAAAGCAACCAAACCAGACGGAGATGAGATTAACCTTCCAGGATTCCATAACTACGCGTATTCATTAATGATTTGCCAATTATTATCTAGCTTAGCAATTTCATCCCACTGGTGTACTACCATAGATGCGCTGGCGGTGAGTTTGGTGTTTTATGGCTGCGGATGAGAGCCTGACGAAGCATTTTCTGGTCATTTAGGCTGCTCATAGCGCTTTATGCTCAAAAGCAGAAGCCCTGCCCGCGCATGCCGAAATGAAAATGGTTGGCGTGAGCCGCGTTGTACTCTGGCCCCAGCGCGTTACCGAAGTAATGGCAACTGCTGCTCAACAGCGCCGCCAGCCAGGGGCGCGAAGTCTCGCTCCGCCAGCCCTGCAGGACGCTAACGCGTCTACCGTCCGCCAGACGGAAACCGCTGACGTCCAGCGCGTCCGCCGTGGCGTGTTCACTGCGCCGCGCCTGTTGACGATGGTAAATATTGCGGCAGGCAAAGCTGCCGAGATGATCGATCTGACGCAGATCGCTCGCCATCAGCTGCCGGGTCAGCGGCTTCGCCTGCTGCTCGATGTACAGCGCACTGCTCAGCGCCAGCGGGCAGCTGGCGAGAAAACTACTGCTCAGCTGCACCGAGCCAAAATTCGCCACCCGCACCACGTTACGCAGAGGGCAGCTTCCCTCGCTGTCGGCCACCGGCCGGCTGGCGATAAGCCGCCGGCGATTGGCTTCCGCCAGCAAGGAGGCGCACTGGTCTGCCGTCAGCCTGCGCAGCTTAAACGACGTCAGCCAGCCCGGGGGATCGTCCAGCGCCAGCGGCGCCAGCGGATTCAGGTGCGGCGGCAGATTGCGGTATCCCAACAGGCCCGCGCCGAGCAGCCCGGCCAGCACCAGCAGCGTCTTTCCTCTCACGCCCACTCCCGTCAATTGATCAGGTAAATATTATGGCAGCCAGGCAGCGGTTTCACATGGTATGTTATGCCCTTTGATGTTATCTGGATGGAAGTTGAAATGGCAAAGATGAGGGTTGGGATCGTTTTTGGCGGCAAGTCGGCGGAGCATGAAGTGTCGCTGCAGTCAGCGAAGAATATCGTGGAAGCGATTGATAAATCGCGCTTCGATGTGGTTCTGTTGGGTATTGATAAACAGGGGCTGTGGCATATCAACGACGCCGGCAACTACCTGCTCAACGCACAGGATCCTGCCCGCATTGCCCTGCGCCCTTCCACGGTGACTCTGGCGCAGATCCCGGGCCGCGAAGCGCAGCAGCTGATTAACGCCGAAAGCGGCCAACCGCTGGCGGCCATCGATGTGATTTTCCCGATCGTCCACGGCACGCTGGGTGAAGATGGCTCCCTGCAGGGGATGCTGCGCATGGCGAATCTGCCGTTCGTCGGCTCCGATGTGCTGGGCTCTGCGGCCTGTATGGACAAAGACGTGACCAAACGTCTGCTGCGCGACGCCGGGCTCGCCGTCGCCCCGTTTATCACACTCACCCGCGCCAACCGCGCGCAGTTCAGCTTTGCCGATGTCGAAGCGAAGCTTGGCCTGCCGCTGTTCGTTAAGCCGGCTAATCAGGGCTCGTCGGTTGGCGTCAGCAAAGTTAAAAACGAAGAGCAGTACCATCAGGCGGTGGCCCTGGCCTTCGAATTTGACCATAAAGTGGTGGTGGAGCAAGGCATTAAAGGGCGGGAAATTGAGTGTGCGGTGCTGGGTAACGACCACCCGCAGGCCAGCACCTGCGGTGAAATCGTCCTCAACAGCGAGTTTTACGCCTACGACACCAAGTATATCGACGATCAGGGCGCACAGGTGGTAGTCCCGGCCGCTATCGCCCCTGAGATCAACGACAAAATTCGCGCTATCGCGGTGCAGGCCTACCAGACCCTGGGCTGCAGCGGCATGGCTCGTGTCGACGTGTTCCTCACCGCCGACAACGAGGTGGTGATCAACGAGATCAACACCCTGCCGGGCTTTACCAACATCAGCATGTATCCGAAGCTGTGGCAGGCCAGCGGTCTCGACTACACCAGCCTGATCACCCGCCTGATTGAGCTGGCGTTGGAGCGCCATGCCGCGGACCGGGCGCTGAAAACCTCCATGAACTAAAACGCATTTTACCCCGCCTGGCAGCGGCGGCCTCAGGCCTCTTCTGCCGGGCGGCGGCGGATCACAAAGCCCGCAATCCAGAAGCTAATGACCCAGGTGATCAGACCGACGGCGTAGGATTGCCACCCCTGAGTTTCAAACCCCAGCAGCCCCACCACGCCATTAAGAATAAAAATCAACCCCAGCGCCACGGCGTAGTAGTGCCAATCGCGGCGAATTTTATCAGTGAGCTTCATGCGGCCTCCAACAGCAAAAAACGCATCTTCGCATAGCCGCCCGCGGCGGTCTGTAGCGATATGGAGAATGTTGCTGGATTGCGACGCCGCTCTCCCTTTTGTGCTCCTGTGGCGCGGTTAACACAACGGCGAAAACAGGATTATTCCTGGACGGCAATTACCAGCAATCTGATACTGATGATGGCCCCTGACTGCCAGAATACCTGACATAGAGCTGGAGAAAAAACCAGCAGCGCAGATGTGGGAGGGCCTATGGCTGAATTCAGTTTTTCAAAATCGCTTTTGGGAAATAAAAAAAGGGGGGCGCTGACCGGCAGCCATGTCGCCTACGGGCTGTTCGTGTTGATCTGCTGCTGGGCCGGCGCGCAGATGCTCAGCATGCTGATCCACGCCCCGGGGGTATTTGAACGCCTGATGCAAGCCCAGGACGCCAGCCGTCCGCAAGTCGACATCAGCCTCGCCGTGGGTACCCTCTTTGGTCTGATCCCTTTCCTGATCGGCTGCACGTTCATCGGGGTACTGGCGCTTATCGTGCGCTGGCGTCAGCGCCGTTAACGCCGCGCCATACAGTTTGCCCGCCGCTCATCAACCCGTTTCGCAAACCACGCCGTCGTCAGATTTCGGGTGATTTTTGGACTCTCCAGCTGGATCCCTGGCAACATCTCCCGCGGCAGGGTTTTGCCCGTCTTTTTCTCGGCGAGACGGAAAACCTGCTGATAGAGATCGGTCTTCTCAAACGCCAGGCTGTCGCCCTTTTTCAACTGACGATGGATCTCGCTGTCGCTCATCCCCAGCTGGCTCGCCAGGCGACGCACCGCCAGCTCGGTGCTGCCCGGCTCCTCGCTGTCGTAGCGGATAAGGTCGCCGTCGAGCGCCAGTTTTACCCCGCTGGCTTTCACCACCGCGTTCTGGAAGGCGGCGTTACGGCTGGCGTACCAGCCGGCGTTGAAGTCGGCAAAGCGGTACAATGGCGCACTATAACTGGCCGGATAGTTCAGCAGATGATAGGTGCCAAACCACAGGCCACCGCGCAGACTGAAGACCTCCTGGCGCACCGTGCCGTTCATTTTCCACGGGTAGCCGGAGGTGTGCTGCTCGGCAAAAGCAATGCTGACCTGCATCGGCCCCCCGGTGTGCACCGGGTTAAGGGAACCGAACAGCTTCTGCCCCATCGGCACCATCCCGATAAAGTCATCAAAAATGGCGCTCAACTGCTTTTCCGTCTTCACATTGTCCAGACGGTCGCTATAGCTTTTACCGTTTGGCGAGGTGATCTTCAGCGCGGTATGGACCAGAAACGGCGGAATGTGCATTTTTTCCGCCCGGCGGTCAATTTCCTGCCAGGCGATTTTATTCAGCCCCGGCACCACCGGATCGGACTGATAGTTAGACTCTTGCTGCGCGACCGCCAGCACCGAGCAGACGTTTTCTTCCGTCGGCGCCAGCTTCTGGCTGTCAAACGCGGTGGCGATGGCTTGCGCCCAGGCCTCCCGATCCTTGACGCTGGCCGGCATTTTCTGCCGCACCACCGACGCCACGTCAACAGGCTTCTCGCCCTCTTTCAGCGCCGGAGCCTGCTGGCTGGTACAGGCGCTCAGCGCCATGGCCGCCAGCAGCGTCAATGAAACGGGAATAATGCGCGATAAACGTGCGGCCATTATGCTTCCTTGTCTTGATTAACGTAATGTCGGGATCGCTTCCTGCAGCGGTTTGCCGTCCAGCTCGCGTTCAAAACTGCGCAGACGTTTGTAGATGGACATCAGTTCCACCAGCGTTGTCCACGAGCTGATCAGGTACTGGAACGAGCCGCGCACCTGGCCGAAGACGTTGGTAATTTGCGTCATCAGCCCGAGGGTAATCGTACCGGCAACGATCGACGGAAACAGCAGGAAAAGGCCGAAAACGTTATCCACCTGCAGATAGAGGATGCGGGCGATATTGAAATACATATAGTGGAAATAGAGACGGAAATAGTTGCGACGCACCGCGCGGAATAGCTCGCGCACCGTCGGCGGCGTGGCGCGAGTTTCATCGTCCTCGCCGTAAACCAGCTCTTTACGATAGGCCGCTTCCACGCGCTGGTTTTTAAACTCCAGGCCCGGCAGCTTAATCCCCACCACCGCCAGCAGGCCGGTACCCATCAGCGACCAGACGATAGCGGCAATCACCAGGCCATACGGCAGATGGCCGACGATAGGCAGGTCGGGAACATGTTCGGAGAGCGTCACCAGCACCGGCAGGAAGGCGATCAGGGTCATCACCGCGTTGATAAAGCTCACGCCCATATCTTCGAGGGTGGAAGCAAAACGCATGGTATCTTCCTGCACACGCTGCGCGGCGCCTTCGATATGGCGCAGATGCTGCCAGTGGGCCATATAGTGCTCGTTCATCGCCGTGCGCCAGCGGAAGACGTAGTGGCTGACGAAGAAGTTGTTCATCACGCCAATAATCACCGCGATGATCGCGATGCCGAGAAAGACGCCGATTTCCTGATAAAACTGGTTGATGCTGACCTTATGCGGGGTGGCCAGCGCGCTCTGGATCAGGTCGTAGAACGGCGCATACCAGGCGTTGATCGCCACCCCGACTTCCACCAGAAACCAGGTGACGAAGATGATGAGCGAGGTGCCGAGAATCGACCAGTACTGCCAGCGGTGCGGGCAGTAGACAAACCAGAACAGCGCGAACACGCCGACGCAAAACAGATAGTAAGCGTAGAACACCAGATAGTTGAGCGACCAGAAGCGCGCCGCGCTGATCGCCACATTTTGCGATGCCCCGGTGACCCGCAGCAGCCAGTCGCCGCCGCCCGCCTGCCAAAAGATCACGGCCAGCAACGACCAGATAAAGGCAGAAATAAAAAACGGCCCCGGTTTGGGGAAAAAAGATTTAAACATCATTGTCTCCTGCTAACTTCTTATCGTTCTGCTATTGCTGTGTACGACGCATACGTCGGCCGCCGCGTGGATGAGCCCTCGCGGGACAGACGAATGATAAGACCGGATATCAACAGCTTAGTTCTGCTGCCATGCGTGCAGAATTGTTTCTGTGGGTTTCACCTGTAAAGGATTGCCAGGAATGGTCAGGGTACGCCACACCTCATTGTAGTGGGCGATAAGCGTCGCGGCCTGCGCGGCGGGGCGGTCGGCGGTGGTGTGGGCATCTTCCGCGATAACAATAACGTACCCGCGGCTGGCGCCATTTTTAATGGTGGTATCGAGGCAGTAGTCGGTGGCGCAGCCGCAGATGACGAACTGCTGAATGTCGTGTTCGTCCAGCACCTGCGCCAGCGAGGTGTGATAGAAGGCATCGCAGGCGGTTTTGGTGACATACAGCGCGCCAGCCGGCTGCTCCAGCTCAGGAAGCAGGGCGAAGCCTTCGCTGCCGGCTTCGAGGCCGCCGGCTTCATCATGCTGAATGAAAATAACCTTGTCCGCCGCGCGCACCAGACGATTAATTTGCGCGACGCAGCGCTCGCGCGCCAGACGCGGCGTGGCGAACACGCCGTTTTGCATATCCACGACCATCACTACCCGTTGAGCCGTCATTGTTCTCTCCCACGAACCTTCAGCCAAACGGTCATCATACGCGCCGGCGAAAAAAGCCGGTATCCGAAAGCGTAAAAAAGTCTTTTTTACGCACCGTTACCTTTTTCCTGCAGGAATGTCGTGAATCCCGCTTTGTTCTGCGCCACTTCGTAGTATAAATACCCTCTTCTTTTTATTTATTTAATGGATGATCTCCGTTGAAACGTAGTTTGCTCATTTTTGCTGCGCTGTGCGCGGCGTCGTGGACCTCGGTGCAGGCCGCACAGCCTACCGTTGACCCGGTTTTCGCCTCGGATGTGGTCGATCGTTACGCCAATCATATCTACTACGGCAGCGGCGCCACCGGCATGGCGCTGGTGGTTATCGATGGCAATCAGCGTGTTTTTCGCAGCTTTGGCGAAACCCGCCCGGGGAATAATCAGCACCCGCAGCTCGACTCGGTGATCCGTATCGCCTCCCTCAGCAAACTGATGACCAGCGAGATGCTGGTGAAGCTGCTCGACCAGGGGGTGGTGAAACTCAACGATCCGCTGAGTAAATACGCCCCGCCGGGCGCCCGGGTGCCTGACTGGCAGGGAAAACCAATCACCCTGGTGAATCTCGCGACCCATACCAGCGCCCTGCCGCGCGAGCAGCCTGGTGGCGCCGCTCATCGTCCGGTGTTTGTCTGGCCGACCCGCCAGCAGCGCTGGAACTGGCTCTCTACCGCGACCCTGAAAGCCGCGCCGGGCTCGCAGGCGGCCTACTCCAACCTGGCCTTCGATTTACTGGCAGACGCGCTCGCCACCGCCGCCGGCAAACCGTATCCGCAGCTGTTTGAAGAGCAGATCACCCGGCCGCTGGGGATGAAGGACACCACCTTTACCCCGTCACCGGATCAGTGCCAGCGGCTGATGATCCCGGAAAAAGGCGCCAGCCCATGCAACAACACCCTGGCGGCGATCGGCAGCGGCGGAGTCTACTCGACGCCGGGGGATATGATGCGCTGGATGCAGCAGTTCCTGTCATCCGATTTCTATACCCGCAGCCAGCAGGCCGACCGGATGCAGACGCTGATTTATCAGCGTAACCAGCTGACCCGGGTGATTGGTATGGACGTGCCGGGCCGCGCCGACGCGCTGGGCCTCGGCTGGGTGTATATGAAGCCGAAGAACGGCCATCCGGGGATTATTCAGAAAACCGGCGGCGGCGGCGGGTTTATCACCTATATGGCGATGAATCCGCAGGCTAACGTTGGCGCCTTTGTGGTGGTAACCCGCTCGCCGTTGACCCGCTTCAACAATATGAGCGATGGCATCAACGACCTGGTCAGCGAGCTGAGCGGCGCACAGCCCAACATGCAGACGGCCAGCCAGTAAGCCCGGGGAAGGTTTCGCCGATGCGCCATAACGATCGTTTTGGCGAAACATCCCGCTGCCATTTCAGTTACACTATCGTCTTTCATTTCACAAAATCAGGCAAACCATGACAGATTTAATCACTCGCCCCCGCCGCCTGCGTCAATCCGCTGCGCTGCGCGCCCTGTTTGAAGAGACAACACTGAGTTTGAACGACCTGGTGTTGCCGATCTTTGTTGAAGAAGAAATTGATGATTACAAAGCGATCGAGGCCATGCCCGGCGTGATGCGCATTCCGGAAAAATATCTGGCGCGCGAGATCGAACGCATCGCCAACGCCGGGATCCGCTCGGTGATGACCTTTGGTATTTCTCATCACACCGATGCCACCGGCAGCGATACCTGGAATGAAAATGGTCTGGTGGCGCGTATGTCGCGGATTTGTAAGTCCACGGTGCCGGAGATGATCGTCATGTCCGATACCTGCTTCTGCGAATATACCTCCCACGGCCACTGCGGCGTGCTGTGCGACCACGGGGTGGATAACGACGCGACCCTGGAAAACCTCGGCAAACAGGCCGTTGTCGCCGCCGCCGCGGGGGCGGATTTCATCGCTCCTTCCGCCGCGATGGACGGACAGGTGCAGGCGATTCGCCGCTCGCTGGACGCCGCCGGCTTCACCAATACGGCGATCATGTCCTACTCGACCAAGTTCGCTTCTTCCTTCTACGGTCCGTTCCGCGAAGCGGCCGGTACCGCGCTGAAGGGCGATCGGAAAACCTATCAGATGAGCCCGATGAACCGCCGGGAGGCCATTCGCGAGTCGCTGCTCGATGAAGCCCAGGGCGCCGACTGCCTGATGGTGAAACCGGCTGGCGCCTACCTGGATATTCTGCGCGATATCCGCGAACGCAGCGATCTGCCGCTCGGCGCCTATCAGGTCAGCGGGGAGTACGCGATGATCAAATTTGCTGCCCAGGCGGGCGCTATCGATGAAGAGAAAGTGGTTCTGGAAAGCCTCGGCGCTATCAAACGCGCAGGCGCCGACCTGATCTTCAGCTATTTCGCCCTCGATCTGGCCGAGAAAAAGATCCTCCGTTAAACCCGCCCCTCCCCGGTGGCGCTGCGCTTACCGGGGCCCGCAGGCCTATCACGAATGTAGGCCAGGTCAGGCGCAGTCGCCACCCGGCACAAAAACGGCTCCCTACTCGTAGCCATTGCCCGGCGGCGCTGACGCTTGCGCGGGCCTACGAGATTGCCGGGCCCGCAGTCCCATCCCGCATGTAGGCCGGGTCAGGCACAGCCGCCACCCGGCACAAAAACGGCTCCCTACCCGTCGTCTCCCCCGCTGCGACCGAAACTTCACCCAACTGTAATCTGAACGACATCTCCACCTTCTACTGTCTGGGCAGGACGGAGGAGGAGCCACTATGTTTAGTCTCGACAACGTACTCGATGACCTGTGGCCTCAGGCGAGGCCCGCCCCCTGGCAAAAGAAACTGTTAAAAAAGCTATTTTATGAGGAAGAGTTTCAACAATTTGCCGACCGTCACCGCCACCTGAAGGGGCTTGATACGGTCGAACAGGTGCTGGAATACCTCAATATCCGCTGCGCCATCCCGGCGCACGATCTCGAACAAATCCCCGAATATGGCCCGCTGGTCATTATCGCCAACCACCCCACCGGCACCCTCGACGGCCTGGCGCTCCTGTATGCGGTATCCCGCGTGCGCCGCGATGTCAAAGTGGTCACCAACCGCATGCTCACCCACCTTGAGCCCCTGAGCTCGCTGTTTATCCCGGTAGATAATATTCATGGCCGCACCGCTAAAGCGGCGCTGCAGCAGATGGACCAGCAGCTGCAGGCCGGCGGGGTGCTGATCTTCTTCCCGGCGGGGGAAGTCTCCCGCCTCACCCGTCGCGGCATCCGCGATAAAAAATGGCACTCCGGCTTTATTAAGCTGGCGGCAAAATACCGTGCCCCGCTGCTGCCGGCGTGGATTAACGCCCGCAACAGCGCCCTGTTTTACGCCAGCACGCTGATATCAGACAACCTGCCGCTGCTCCTGCTGATGCAGCAGATGTTTCGCCGGCGCAACAGCAGCCTGCCGGTGCGTATCGGCCAGCAGATCCCCTGGTCGAACTGGTTCGATGCGCAGTCCAGCGCTCGCGAGCTTACCGGCCGCTGCTATCAGCACCTTGAACAGCTGCGCAAAGGGCTGCCGGGGCGGTTTAAAACCGAAAGCGCTATCGCCCGTCCGGAAGACCGGGCGCTGCTCAAACGCGAACTGCACAAGGCCGAATGCCTGGGCCGCACCGCCGATGGCAAAGCGATTTACCTCTGGCAGCGCAACGGCCAGGAGGACGCGCCGCTGCTGCGCGAGCTGGGACGCCTGCGGGAAATCGCCTTCCGCGCGGTCGGGGAAGGCAGCGGCAAACGGCGGGATATCGACGGGTATGACGACGACTATCTGCATCTGATCCTGTGGGATGAAGAAGACCTCGAGATCGTCGGCGCTTACCGCTTTATGCCGACGGCCATCCAGCTGGCAAAGCGCGGCCTGGAGGGGATCTACAGTTACAGTCTGTTCCATTACGACGGGCGGATGGACGATGTCCTGCAGCACGGCATTGAACTGGGGCGCAGCTTTATCCAGCCGCGCTACTGGGGGCGTCGCGGGCTGGACTACCTGTGGTCCGGCATCGGCGCTTATCTGGCGCGCTATCCGCACTATCGCTATCTGTTTGGTCCGGTGTCGATTTCTGGCGGATTGCCGCCCGCCGCCCGCGATCTGCTGGTGGCATTCTACCGGCTGTGGTTCCCGGCGACGCATCCGCTGGCGGAGTCGCGTCGACCTTATCCGGCGTCGCTGCCCGACGTGCTGGCGCAGTTTGGCGGGGAGGATTACAACGACGACCTGGCCCGGCTGAAGTCCCTGCTCGGCAACCTCGGCTGCGCGATCCCCCCGCTGTATAAGCAGTACTCGGAAGTGTGCGAGCCGGGCGGCGTGCAGTTTATCGATTTCGGCAGCGACCCGGATTTCAATAACTGCGTGGATGGTCTGGTGCTGGTGGATTTGACCTATCTGAAAGCGAACCGCTATCAGCGCTATATTGGCGCGCATCTGGGTGCGCAAAAATCGGCATAAACGCTTTTTCCCGGCTTGCGGCGCGTTGCGCCTTAGCCGGGCTACCGTTTCCGACGGATCGGTAGCCCGGAAAAGGCGCGTCAGGCGACGCCTCCGGAAAGCAGCGGGCAATGTTCTCCGCGGCTCGCGGCTGATGCCTTAACCGGCTACAAGCCTTACCCCGCCCGGTAATACGGCTTATCGCCGAGGATCGTCGCCCGGTGCATGATCCGCCGCTGCGGCAGATAGTCGGCGTTGGCGTAATGCTGGGTCACCCGGTTATCCCAGATAGCGACATCGTTCGGCTGCCAGCGCCAGCGCACCTGAAACTCCGGTTTAGTGACATGAGCAAACAGGAAGTTCAGCAGCGCTGCGCTCTCTTTCTCACTCACCTCGACAATTCGCGTGGTAAAGCCTTCATTAACGAACAGCGCCTGCTTGCCGGTCACCGGGTGGGTACGTACTACCGGATGCAGCAGCGGCGGATGCTTCGCCACCGCTTCCTGCCAGCGCCGATGCTCGGCTTCGGTCTTGTTGTACTTATACTCCTGGAACGATTTGCGGAAATCGTGTTCGGCATGCAGGCCGCTCAGCAGCTGCCGGAAAGGTTCTGACAGCGCTTCCCAGGCGGCGATGCCGCTGGTCCACAGGGTGTCCCCGCCGGTCATCGGCAGCTCTTTCGCCGCCAGAATGGCGCCGGCGGGCGGCGTGTCGATAAAGGTGACATCGGTATGCCAGTTGTCATTATCCGGCGGATTATCGTTGTGGGTATCGAGGACGATAATCTCCTCCACACCTGGGGCATGAGGGTAGACCGGATGGATATGCAGGTCGCCAAACCGCAGCGCCAGGTCGCGCTGTTGCGCCGGGGTGATATTCTGCTCGCGCAGGAATACCACCTGATGACGCAGCACCGCGTGATACAGCTGTTCAAACTGGTTGTCGCTCAGCGGACGGGTTAAATCCGCCCCGCTCACCTGCGCGCCAATATACGGCCCCAGCGGGGTAATGCTCAGACGTTCACTCATTGTACTTCTCCATGCCAGGGCGTCAGGCGCCGCTGCAGCGCGCGCAGACCCAGTTCCAGTAAAAAGGCGATAATGGCAATCACCGCGATCCCCGCCAGCACCACATCGGTGGCGAGAAACTCGCCGGCAGACTGCACCATAAATCCTAATCCGCGGGTGGCGGCGATCAGCTCAGCGGCCACCAGCGTTGACCAGCCCACCCCGAGACCAATGCGCAGTCCGGTGAGGATCTCCGGCAGCGCGCCGGGCAGGATCACCAGCCACAGCACCTGCGCCCGGCTGGCGCCAAGCGAACGGGCAGCGCGAATCCGCACCTGCTGCGCGCTTTTTACCCCTGCCAGCGCCGACATGGCTACCGGCGCGAAAATCGCCAGGTAGATCAGCAGGATCTTCGAGGTTTCACCGATGCCAAACCAGATCACCATCAGCGGTAAGTAGGCCAGCGGCGGCACCGGACGATAGAGTTCGATCAGCGGGTCGAGGATCCCGCGCACCGTCGAGTTGAGCCCCATGGCGATCCCCACCGGTACGCCAATAAGCACTGCCGCCAACAGGGCGATAACGATCCGCGTCAGGCTCGCCGCCAGGTGCTGCCAGAGCGTCGCATCCATAAAGCCCTGCGGCCCGGCGATGGTGATAAGCTTCTGCAGCACCTGGCCCGGCGGCGGCAGAAACAGCGGGCTAATCAGCTGCAACGCCGCGACCGCCCACCAGACGGCCAGCAGCACCGCCAGGGTCGCCACGCTGAGGGTGAGCTCACGGGAGAGCGGCCAGCGCCACTTCAGCGTCGACTGACGCGGTTTGTCGTTCAGTACCACGCTCATGAGAAAGCCTCCCGTTGGTCAAACACCCGGCTCAGAATGTATTCCCGCTGTTCAATAAAGCGCGGGTCGGATTTGATGCTGCGGCAGGATTCGCCCGCGACAAAGCGACGGCTGAAATCAAGCGGCAGCCTCTCCACCACCCGTCCCGGCCCCGGCGACAGCAGCACCAGCTCGGTCGCCATGAAGATGGCCTCTTCAATATCATGGGTGATCAGCAGCACCTGTTTGCCGGTCTCATGCCACAGTTTCAGCAGCAGCGTCTGCATCTGCTCGCGGGTAAAGGCGTCAAGCGCGCCGAAGGGCTCATCCAGCAGCAACAGCTGCGGATTCGCCGCCAGCGCCCGGGCGATGCCCACCCGCTGGCGTTGACCGCCGGACAGTTGCCAGATAAAGCGCTTTTCCGCCCCTTCGAGCCCCACCTTCTTCAGCATCTGCGCCGCCGCTTGCCGGCGCTGCGCTTTATCCACGCCCGCCAGCTGGAGGCCCAGCGCCACGTTATCCTGCACATTGCGCCACGGCAGCAGACCTTCGTTCTGGAAGACCACCCCGCGCTCTGCGCCCGGCCCGGCCACCCGCTGACCTTCGAGGGTGATGCTGCCGTGCTGATAGGGCACGAATCCGGCAATCAGGTTCAGCAGGGTAGTTTTACCGCAGCCCGAAGGCCCCAGCACCACCAACAGCTCCCCACTCTCCAGCGTCAGGTTGATATCCGCCAGCGCCGGTTTACCGCCGTAGTCGGCGGAAAGATGCGAGATTTGCAGCATCGCCGCCTCCTTTACTTCACAAAGCGGTCAGTAACGTACTGACGATAATCGGTTCCCGCCGCAGGCACTTTGCCCTGCTCTTTCAGGAAGCGCGCGGTATCGACGATGGCCTGATTGACCGGCCCGTTCAGCGCCTGCGCCTGCTCAGCGGCGGTGAGATAGGTATTGCCCTTCACCAGACCGGGGACATCGGCTTCCGGCACGCCGCTCAGGCGCGCCAGCTTGCTGATGTTGTCCGGCTGTTTCAGCCATGCCTCCGGGTTGGCGATGTAGGGCTGCTGGGCGTCGATGGCGCTTTTAGCAAACGCTTTGACGATCTCCGGATGCTGCTCGGCGAAGTCCTTACGGACCACCCAGACGTCAAGGGTCGGCGCGCCCCACTCCCCAACCTGAGAAGAATCGGTCAGCACCTTGCCCTCTTTTTCCAGTTCGTTAACCGCTGGCGCCCAGACGTAAGCGCCATCGATATCCCCGCGCTGCCAGGCGGCGATAATCGCCGGCGGCTGCAGGTTAATAATCTGTACCTGGCCCGGCTTGATGCCCCAGTGTTTGAGCGCCGACAGCAGGCTGTAGTGGGTGGTGGAGATAAACGGCACGGCGATGCGCTTGCCGATCAGATCTTCCGGTTTGGTAATGCTTTTCTTCACCACCAGCGCTTCGGAGTTGCCGAGCTTTGAGGCAAGCAGGAACACTTCAATCGGCACCTGCTGGCTGGCGGCCACCGCCAACGGGCTGGAGCCAATATTACCGATCTGCACATCGCCGGAGGCCAGGGCGCGTACCACGCTGGCGCCGCTGTCAAATTTCCGCCAGTCGACGGTCGCCCCGCTGGTTTTGGCGAAGGTGTTGTCCGCCTGGGCGACTTTCGCCGGCTCAGCGGAGGTTTGATACGCCACGGTAACGTTGACCGCCTGCGCCTGGAAGGCGGCGACAGCCAGCGCCGCCAGAAGAGTAATTCGCGATGTGAATGCCATAATGTCTGCTTCCCCTGAGTTGTTATAGGTGCAGTATTTCCGGCATCAGGATGGAGATGAAGTAATTAAAAATTCTGGCTAATAGCGAATCGTTTTTAGAACAAAAGCGGGAAAGGATAGTTGGTTTTGTGCGGTGAGTTAGTGGCAGATGGTTGGCGCCGGGCGGCGGCTACGCCTTACCCAGCATCCGTTTCGCGCAATATGTAGGCCGGGTAAGCGCAGCGCCACCCGGCAAAAAACTTAGCGCTTCGCGTTAAGCGCGGCGATGTCCTTCGGCGTGGTGCGGCAGCAGCCGCCGATCAGCTTCGCCCCGGCCGCCAGCCACTGCGGCAGATAATCCGCCAGGCTGGCGCAGGCTTCGCCATGATGGTGCCAGGTCTTGCTCACCGCATCATAATGTTCGCCGGAGTTAGGATAGACCACCAGCGGCAGGGCCGTCAGGCTGTGCAAATGCGCCAGCGCCGCGGGCGTATTTTCCAGCGCGATACAGTTGATCCCCACCGCCACCACCTGCGGGTTATCCGCCAGGGCGGCCATCACCTCGCGCAGCGGCGTGCCGTCGCTGAGATGTTCGGCGTCGCGCAGCGTGAAGGAGTACCAGGCGCGGGCGCGGGGATACTCCTGCAGCAGGGCCGCCAGGGCCTGGATCTCAGCGAATGACGGCAGGGTTTCACAGGCCAGCAGGTCGGCGCCGGCATCCAGCAGCGCTTCGACGCGCGGGCGGTGGAAGGCCTGGAACTCTGCCGCGCTGCGCTGATAATCGCCGCGATACTCCGAGCCGTCGGCGAGAAACGCGCCATACGGCCCCACCGAACCGGCCACCAGCAGCGTACCGGCCTGCGGGTTCTCGGCGAGGTACGCCTCGCGCGCTTTGCGCGCCAGCTCGACGCTTTTGCCGATTAGCGCCCGGGACTGCGCCTCATCCAGCCCGCGCGCGGCAAAGCCCGCCGGAGTGGCCTGATAGCTGGCGGTGATCGCCACCTGCGCCCCGGCGCGAAAGTAGTCAAGATGCACATCGCGGATCAGCTGCGGGTTCTCCAGCAGCACTTTCGCCGACCACAGGCTGTCGGCCAGATCGCAGCCGCGGGCCTCCAGCTCGGTGGCCATGGCGCCGTCCAGCAGCACGAAAGGCTGGGCGGCAAGCAGGGCGGTAAACGGATTAGTCTGCGACATGTTGGGGCTCCTGAGTCATATTCCGTGAACGAGTAAGATACCAGGCACCATAGCACAGGGCCACAAAGGGGATCCCGCACCACAGCGCAATTCTCTGGCTCGGGTCAAAAGCGAGGCCCACGCAGGCCACCAGGCACAGCACAAAGCCCAGAACGGGCACCACCGGATACCAGGGAGCGCGATACTGGAGATCGCTCAGCGCCTTA
This sequence comes from Klebsiella sp. P1927, assembly GCF_018204675.1. Lineage (NCBI taxonomy): Bacteria > Pseudomonadati > Pseudomonadota > Gammaproteobacteria > Enterobacterales > Enterobacteriaceae > Klebsiella > Klebsiella sp. P1927. The sequence continues at coordinate 4,016,479 of NZ_CP073377.1, forward strand.
CCCTGCTGCAGATGGCGGCGGCGGAACATAAAGTGCGAGGCGCAGATGCTCAACCACACCGCCACCACCGCAAAACCGGAGATCGCCGACAGCGCGACAAACACCGTATCTGGCGCCACCACGCTGGAGAACAGCGCCAGCACGCCGCCCAGCATACTCACCGACAGGGCGGTCACCGGCACGCCCCGTTTATTGACTTTGGCAAAGCAGGCCGGCAGCGTCTTCTCGTTCGACAGCGACCACAGCATCCGCCCGGAAGCGTACAGGCCGGAGTTAGCCGCCGACAGGATCGCCGTCAGGATCACGAAGTTGAACATGTCCGCCGCATAAGGGATGCCCACCTTCTCAAACACCAGCACGAAGGGGCTTTTCTCCACTCCCGCCTGCTGCATCGGGATCAGCGCCGCCAGCACAAACACGGTGCCGATAAAGAAAATAATCAGCCGGGCGATGGTGGTGCGGATGGCAACCGGAATAACTTTATGCGGGTTTTCCGTCTCTCCGGCGGCAATGCCGATAAGCTCCGTCCCGGAGAAGGCGAAGTTCACCGCCACCATGGTCATCAGGATCGGCAGGCCGCCGTGCGGGAACCAGCCTTCGGCGGTGATATTGCGCAGGCCCGGCGCCGGCGAGCCATCCTGCATCGGAATGATGCCGAAAATGGCCGCGCCGCCGAGAATAATAAACGCGACGATGGTGATCACTTTCACCAGCGAGAACCAGAACTCGCCTTCGGCGAAGAAGCGCGTCGAAATGATGTTAAGGCCGAAGATCACTGCGCAGAACACCACGCACCAGATCCAGACCGGCACCTGCGGGAACCAGTACTGCATGCAGAATCCCGCCGCGGTGAAGCTCGACCCCAGCGCCACCGTCCACGTTAGCCAGTAGAGCCACGCCACGGTATAGCCCGTCGCCGGGCCAAGATAGCGCGCCGCGTAAACGTGGAAGGCGCCGGTCTCAGGCATCGCCACCGACAGTTCGCCAAGGCACTGCATCACCAGCCAGACCACCAGGGCGCCAATCAGATACGCCAGCAGCGTCCCGGCCGCGCCGGTGGTGGAGATGATATAGCCGGTATTGAAGAATAAGCCGGTGCCAATCACGCCGCCGAGCGACAGCATGATCAGATGGCGCGTTTTCATGGTGCGCTTCAGCTGCCCACCTTGTTGTTGTGTTGTGCTTTGCATTTTATTTTCTCACGCCAGCCCGCTTGCCCGGGTCATGATGCGTATAAACGTATAGACATCTAAACATCCAAAAGAAGAAGTGTTATACCGTGCCGCCGCTGAAAAAGCAAAGCCGCTGCACCAGCGCGCGCGCCGACAGCGTGCAGCCTGCCCCATTTTTGCGCAGCGCCAGCGGGCGCGCCACGGACTGACGCCTTATCGCGGCAGGCAACGTTCTGGCACTCTCTTTGCAGCCTGTCGTTCAGCACCTTTCTATCTGGCGAGGCAATACGTATGACAGAGCAAACCACCACCTTAAAAAGAACGCTCGGCAGTTTTCGTTTATGGGGGATCGCCGTCGGACTGGTGATATCCGGGGAGTACTTCGGCTGGAGCTACGGCTGGTCGCAGGCGGGCACGATGGGGTTTATGGTCGTCGCCCTGGCGGTCGCCGCCATGTACTGCGCCTTTATTTTCAGCTTTACCGAGCTGACCACCGCCATCCCGCACGCTGGCGGCCCTTTCGCCTATGCCTACCGCGCCTTCGGGCCCACCGGCGGCTTTATCGCTGGTTTTGCCACCCTGATTGAATTCGTCTTCGCCCCGCCGGCCATCGCCATGGCCATCGGGGCCTACCTCAACGTGCAGTTTCCGGCGCTGGATCCGAAATGGGTCGCCTGCGGCGCCTACGTGATCTTTATGACGCTCAATATTCTCGGCGTCGGCATCGCCGCCACCTTCGAGCTGATCGTCACTCTGCTGGCCATCTTCGAGCTGCTGGTGTTCATGGGCGTGGTCGCCCCCGGCTTCTCCTGGAGCCACTTCACCACTAACGGCTGGGCGGGCGCGGACAGCTTCAGCGGCCTGGCGCTGCCGGGGATGTTCGCCGCCATTCCGTTCGCCATCTGGTTCTTCCTCGCCATTGAGGGGGCCTCCATGGCGGCCGAAGAGGCCAAAGATCCGCAGCGCACCATTCCCCGCGCCCTGGGCGGCGGCATTCTGACGCTGACGGTGCTGGCGATCGGCGTGATGGTCTTCGCCGGCGGCGTCGGCGACTGGCGCGCGCTGTCCAATATTAACGATCCGCTGCCCCAGGCGATGAAGACGGTCGTGGGCAACGGCAGCGGCTGGCTGCATATGCTGGTGTGGCTGGGGCTGTTTGGCCTCGTCGCCTCCTTCCACGGCATCATTATGGGCTACTCGCGGCAGATCTACTCCCTCGCCCGCGCCGGCTATCTGCCCGCCGGGCTGGCCTCCCTCAACCGCCGCACCCGCACCCCGCATATGGCGATCCTCGCCGGGGGCGTGGTCGGGATCGCCGCGATCTTCTCCGACTCGCTGATCACCATCAGCGGCATGCCGCTGACCGCCTGCATCGTCACCATGTCGGTATTTGGGGCTATTGTTATGTATATCACTTCCATGGCGGCGCTGTTCAAACTGCGCCGTAGCGAGCCGAAGCTGATCCGTCCGTTCCGCGCCCCGCTCTACCCGCTGGCGCCGGCCTTTGCCCTCGGCATGGCGGTGCTCTGCCTGGTGGCGATGGTCTGGTATAACCTGCTGCTGGCGCTGATTTTCGCGGCGATGATGCTCGGCGGCTACCTGTGGTTCCGCAAAACCGCAGCGGCCCGTGAACGGGCGCCAGTGGATCCTCAACTGCGCACGGTCTCCTGAGGAGGCGGCATGTATAAAACCACGCTATCGGGCCAGGTATGGCGCTTTGATAGTCTGAAAACGCTGATGGCGAAAGCGTCGCCGGCCCGTTCCGGCGACGCCCTCGCAGGGGTTATCGCCACCTCAGCCGAAGAGCGGATGGCGGCGAAAATGGCCCTCGCCGAGGTGCCGCTGACCGACATTCTCGACAACCCGCTTATCCCTTACGAGCAGGACGAAGTGACTCGCCTGATCCTCGACACCCATGATGCGCAGGGCTTTGCCGCCCTGCGTCACCTGACGGTCGGCGATTTTCGCGACTGGCTGCTGGATGATGCTACCGATACCGCCACGCTGCAGCGGGTCGCCCGCGCCATCACCCCGGAGATGGCGGCGGCGGTCAGTAAGCTGATGCGCAATCAGGATCTGATCCTTGCCGCCAGCAAATGCCAGGTGGTGACGCGCTTTCGCAACACCATCGGCCTGCCCGGCCACCTCAGCGTACGCCTGCAGCCCAACCATCCCACCGACGACCTGAAAGGCATCGCCGCCAGTATGCTCGACGGGCTGCTGTACGGCGCCGGGGACGCGGTGATCGGCATCAACCCGGCCAGCGACAGCTTACCGGTGCTGGCGCAGCTGAACGTCATGCTGGACGATATTATTCAGCGCTTCGCCATCCCTACCCAGTCCTGCATTCTGACCCATGTGACCAATACGCTGCAGCTGATTGAGCGCGGCGCGCCGGTGGATCTGGTGTTTCAGTCGGTGGCGGGAACCGAAGCGGCCAACAGCGGCTTCGGCATCAACCTTGCCATGCTGCAGGAGGCCCGCGAGGCGGCCCTGAGCCTCAGGCGCGGTACCCTCGGCAACAATGTGATGTATTTTGAGACCGGCCAGGGGAGCTGCCTGTCGGCCAACGCCCACCACGGCGTCGATCAGCAAACCTGTGAGGCGCGGGCCTACGCCGTCGCCCGCCACTTTGAACCGCTACTGGTCAATACCGTGGTCGGTTTTATCGGTCCGGAGTATCTCTACGACGGCAAGCAGATTATTCGCGCCGGGCTGGAGGATCATTTTTGCGGCAAGCTGATGGGCCTGCCGATCGGCTGCGACGTCTGCTATACCAACCACGCGGAAGCGGATCAGGATGATATGGACACCCTGCTGACCTTGCTGTGCGCCGCCGGGCTCACCTTCCTGATCGGTGTGCCCGGAGCGGACGATATCATGCTCAATTACCAGAGCACCTCGTTCCATGACGCGCTGTACGCCCGTCGCCTGCTGGGCTTAAAGCATGCCCCGGAGTTCGCCGACTGGCTGGCGAAAATGCAAATTATCGATCCGCACGGCGCGCTGCGGCTCACCGACGCCCGCCATCCGCTGCTGTCCGTCCTGCCGCAAGGAGCCTCTGTATGAACCGTCCCGATGCCTGGAACCCGCTGCGTGAATTTACCGATGCGCGGATCGCCCTGGGGCGCAGCGGCGCCAGTCTGCCGACCCGCGAAGTCCTCAACTTTGGTCTGGCCCATGCCAGAGCGCGGGATGCCATTCATCAGCCGTTCGCCAGCCAACAATTGGTGGCGCCGCTGGCGGCGCTCGGCCTCGACGCCCTGACGGTGCACAGCGCCGCGCCGGACCGTCATACCTATCTGCGGCGCCCGGATCTCGGGCGGCGGCTCGCCGACGAGAGTCGCGCCGACCTCGCCGCCAGCGGCGTCCGCCCCGCCGACCTGCTGCTGGTGATCGGCGACGGCCTCTCTTCCTGGGCGGTAGAGCGCCAGGCGGTGCCGTTGATCCGCGCCCTGCTGCCCTATCTGCAGACGCTGGGTATCGGCCTGGCGCCGGTGGTGCTGGCGCATCAGTCGCGGGTAGCGCTGGGAGATGATATTGGCGAAACCCTGAAAGCCCGCGCGGTGGCGATCCTGATTGGCGAACGACCGGGTCTCTCCTCGCCGGACAGCCTCGGCGTCTACCTCACCTGGCAGCCTCATCGTCAGCGCCTGGAGTCTGAGCGCAACTGTATCTCCAATATTCGGCCGGAGGGATTAAGCCATGACGCCGCCGCCTTTAAACTGGCCTGGCTGCTGGAGCAGGCTTTTTTGCGCCGGCTTACCGGGGTGGGTCTGAAAGATGAAAGCGATAATCCGGCGCTGCATGGTAAAATAAAACCGTTGCCCCCTTTAAAATAATAAGTCACGCGAGCAGCAGAATAGATTTTTAATATTATCTTGTGCACCTGACTTTATATTCCGCCGCGTGCTGAAATTGCCCGGCGGCGCTTCGCTGGTACGGGTCTACGGAAGCCGTGCCAGCGGTTTATATGGCGTATTTTTCAGGCCGGGTAAGGCGCCAGTCGCCCCCCGGCAAAATGCTTTCACCGTACCAAAAACCGTGTTGTCGCCAGCCTTATGCCCTTCCCTGCAGGTAATAAGAATATTGCATGAGTAAAAACGAAACGGACGTTGTAAGGTAAATCAGCGCATTAAAAATACCCGTCATACTTCAAGTTGCATGTGCGTTGGCTGCGTTCTCTCCCCCAGTCACTTACTTCTGTAAGCGTCTGGCGACTCGCTTACTTGCCGCCTTCATGCGACTCGAATTATTTAGGGTATATATCTCGTTATCTATTCAACATAACAGCCAATAATTCGCCGGATACGCTGGCGCATTATTCCTTAATGTTATGCAGTCATTGATGGTTAAAGATAAATAATCGACCGACGGAGAAATACCAATGAAATCGTTTTCCGGGAAAGCGTCTTTAATGGCCACGCTGGTTGCCGCGCTGGTCGGCGCCAGCAGCGCGCAGGCAGCGGAAATTAAAATCGGGGTGGTATTACCCCTGAGCGGCGCCCTCAGCGGCTATGGCCAGCCGTCGCAGAAAGGGCTGGACATTATTCAGGCCATCACCCCAACGTTAAAAAATGGCGATACCATCAAGCTTATCGTTATCGATGATAAAAGCGACAAAGTCGAAGCGGCCAATGCCATGCAGCGCCTGGTCTCCAGCGATAAAGTGGATGCCGTGATCGGGGAAGTCACCTCCTCCAACACCCTGGCGATGACCAAAATCGCCGACGACAGCAAAACGCCGCTGGTCTCCTCCACCGCCACCAACGACCGCGTCACCCGCAACCATCCCTACGTCAGCCGGGTCTGCTTCTCGGACAGCTTCCAGGGGGTGGTCGGGGCCAATCTGGCCTCCCGCGATCTGAAAGCCAAAACCGCCGCCATCGTGTTTGACAGCAGCAACGACTACTCCGTCGGCCTGGCGAAAGCGTTCCGCACCCAGTTCCTGAAAAACGGCGGCACCATTCCCATCGAGGTCCAGGCCCCGGGCGGCAGCAAGGACTTTAAAGCCCAGCTGGCGAGCGTCAAGGCGAAGAATGTCGACATGATTTACATGCCGATCTACTACACCGAAGGGGCGCTGATTGCCGTGCAGTCTAAACAGCTGGGGCTCAACAAACCGGTGGTGGGCGGCGACGGTCTGGCCGCGGATCAGGTCTTCTTCGATGTCGGTAAAGACGCGGTCAACGGCTATATGACCACCGATTACTACTCGCCGAACGCCAAAGAGCAGACCCCGGCGGGGGAAACCTTCATCAAAGCCTGGGAAGCCAAATACCAGCAGCCGACCCATACCTGGGGCGCAATGGCGGCGGACGCCTATAACGTCATCGTCAACGCCATGAACCAGTGCAGCGATCCCCACGATCGGGTCTGCGTAAATGAAAAAATCCGCGCCACCAAAGATTTCCAGGGGGTGACCGGCACGCTGACGTTACAGAACGGCGACGCCATTCGCAGCGCGGTCATCAACGAAGTGAAAGATGGCAAGCTGGCGTTTCGTACCGTGGTTAACCCTTAAGTTGTGACGAGGCTACAAAATGGACGGCGCCATTTTTCTCCAGCAAGTGGTCAATGGAATGAGTCTTGGGGGCATGTACGCCCTGATTGCCATCGGTTATACGATGGTTTATGGCGTGCTGCGGCTGATCAACTTCGCCCATGCGGACGTGATGATGGTCGGCGCGTTTAGTACGCTGTTTTTATTTTCTTCGGTTGGGCTACCCTTCGGGGTAGCCGTTTTCCTGACCCTCGGGCTGTGCGGCCTGTTTGGTATGCTGATTGACCGGGTCGCCTATCGTCCGCTGCGTCAGGCCTCGAAAATCTCCATGCTGATCACCGCCATCGGCGTCAGCTTCTTTCTCGAAAACCTGTTTAACGTACTGTTTGGCGGCAGCTCGCGCTTCTTCTCCGCCCCTGACTTTTTCAACCAGACCCGGGCCTTCGGCAGCGTCATCATTACCAACGTGGCGTGGATTGTGCCGCTGATCACCGTCCTGCTGCTGCTGGCGATCCTCTGGCTGCTGTACCGCACCCGCTATGGGATGGCGATCCGCGCGGTGGCCTTTGACGTCAACACCGTGCGCCTGATGGGCATTGACGCCAACCGGATCATCTCCCTGGTCTTCGCCCTCGGCAGTAGTCTCGCGGCGCTCGGCGGCGTGTTCTACTCCATCAGCTACCCGACGATCGATCCCCTGATGGGCGTGCTTATCGGCCTGAAGGCCTTCGCCGCCGCCGTGCTGGGCGGGATCGGCAGCGTCACCGGCGCGGTGCTGGGCGGCTTTATCCTCGGTTTTACCGAGGTGGTCGCCGTGGCGATCTTCCCCGAACTGGGCGGCTATAAAGACGCTTTCGCCTTCCTGTTCTTGATTCTGGTCCTCTTGTTCCGCCCGGTCGGCATTATGGGCGACGAACGTCTGGAAAGGAGCCGTTTCTGATGCTCAACGCGACGACGACCGCCGGGGCGCAGCTGCGCAACCTGGCCATTATTGTCATCTGTATCGCGCTGCTGGCCGGAATCAACGTGGTTTTCAATGACTACATTGTTCGTGTCATCAGCACCATTTTTATCTTTATGATCCTCGCGGTCAGCTACAACCTGATCAACGGCGTGACCGGCCAGCTGTCGCTGGAGCCGAACGGCTTCGTGGCGGTGGGCGCCTACGTGACCGCCCTGCTGATCCTCTCCAGCGACAGCAAGGTAGACATGTTTGAAATGGCCGCCCCCAGCCCGTGGATCCTCAGCCTGCACGCGGGCTTCCTCCCTGCCCTGCTGATAAGCGGCCTGTGCGCGGCGGCGCTGGCGGTGTGCCTCGCCGTGCCGGTCTTCCGGGTACGTGGCGACTACCTGGCCATTGTCACCCTCGGCTTTGGGTTTATCATCAAGATCCTCGCCATTAACAACCCGCAAATCACCAACGGCGCCATCGGGCTGAACGATATTCCGCAGCAGCCGCATCTCCTGTTCTGGTGCGGGCTGTTCGCCCTGCTGGCCACCGGCATGATCCTCCAGCTGGTGTGGTCGAAGTATGGCCGGATGATGAAAGCTATTCGCGACGATGAAGATGCGGCGATCGCCATGGGGGTCAACACCTTCCGCATTAAAACCTGCGCCTTCGCCACCAGCGCCTTCTTCGAAGGGATCGGCGGCGGTCTGCTGGCTTCCCTGCTGACCACCATTTCCCCGGGGCTGTTCGACTTTATGCTCACCTTCCAGCTGCTGATTATTATCGTCCTCGGCGGGCTCGGCAGCACCACCGGCGCCCTGCTCGGCACCGTGCTGGTGGTCGGCAGCGGCGAGTGGCTGCGCTTCCTCGATCAGCCGCTGCAGTTCTTCGGTCACGATCTCGGCGCGTACCCGGGCCTGCGAATGGTGGTCTTCTCCCTGCTGTTGCTGATCATCATGCTCTTCGCCCGCGAGGGGCTGTTGGGGAAAAAAGAGATTTGGCAGACCGGAAGAAGGAGCGGCGGCTATGGCGGAAAATAACGTTATCCTGCAGGTGCAGGACGTCACCATGCAGTTCGGCGGCCTGCGGGCCATCGACAACGTCAGCTTCCATGTTGACGAGGCGGAGATCTTTGGCCTTATCGGCCCTAACGGCGCGGGCAAAACAACCCTGTTTAACGTCATTACCGCCAACTATAAACCCACCAGCGGCAGCGTCACCCTGGCGGGCACGTCGCTGAAGGGGCTGAAGCCCAACCAGGTGGTGAACGCCGGGATCGCCCGCACCTTCCAGAATATCCGCCTGTTTAACTCCATGACGGTGCTGGAGAACGTGATGGTCGGGCTCGACCGCGCCAGCCGCTACTCGCTGCTGGAGGCGGCCCTGCATATTGGTCGCTACTTTCCGGCCGAGCGGGCGGCGAAAGCCAAAGCGATGGCCATCCTGGAGGATATCGGCATCGCCCACTTCGCCCATATGCAGGCCACAAACCTAAGCTATGGCAACCAGCGCAAAGTGGAGATCGCCCGCGCGCTGGCCACCGCGCCGAAGCTGCTCCTGCTCGATGAGCCGGCCGCCGGGATGAACCCGAAGGAGACCGAGGATCTGGCGGAGCTGATCTTCCGCATGCGCCATGACTATCAGCTCAGCGTCCTGTTAATCGAGCACGATATGCCCTTCGTCAACCGCCTGTGCGAGCGGGTGATGGTTCTGGAGTACGGTAAGCCGCTGTTCAGCGGCCTGATGGCCGAGGCGATCCAGCATCCGGACGTCATTTCCGCTTATCTGGGAGAAGCCAATTATGCTTAACGCCCGGGAACTGAAGGTCTTTTACGGCGTGATCCAGGGTCTGAAGGGCGTCGATATCGATGTCTATGACCGGGAAATCGTCACCCTGATCGGCAGCAATGGCGCCGGTAAAACCTCCACCCTGAACGGGATCGTCAACCTGGTGCGCTCCAGTGGGCGCGTCAGCTTCCTCAACGACGATATCTCACGCAGCCAGACCCACCAGATCGTGCGTCGCGGGCTGGCGCTGGTGCCGGAGGGACGGCGCGTCTTTACCAACCTGACCATCGAAGAGAACCTGCGCATGGGCGCTTACAATAATCTCGCCGGCTACGCCCGCCTGCGCGATCGCATGTACGCCCTCTTTCCGCGGCTCAAGGAGCGGCGCCATCAGATGGCGGGCACCATGAGCGGCGGCGAGCAGCAGATGCTGGCCATCGCCCGGGCGCTGATGAGCGAGCCGGTGTTATTGATGCTGGATGAACCGAGCCTCGGGCTGGCGCCGAAAATTGTCGGCGAGCTGTTCGGCATCATTAAGCAACTGCGCGAAGAGAATATGACGGTGCTGCTGGTGGAGCAGAATGCGACGGCCGCGCTGGCGATCGCCGATCGGGCGTATGTCCTGGAGAATGGCCGGATCACCTTGTCAGGCGCGGCGCGGGAGATGCTGACTAATCCGGAAATTAAGCGGATGTATCTGGGGGGATAGGCATGGTCAAAACTGCCTGGGCTGCGGCGGCGCCTCCTGCAAGGCCGCAACCTCAGGCAGTCTCTTGCTACACAAAGCACACCTCGTTCCAGTAGGCTTCTCGCGTCCTGCGTCGCTCAGTATGTCTTATCATGACGGAACCACCGGGTTTCCACGTTGCCAATGTCCACGCCGTAGAGGCTGGCTACCGGCAGGATCGCCTCCATGACGCGCTGGGTATCCTGCTGTCCGGCTTCACCGTTGGACAAAAAAGCCAGCCAGCCCGTTAACCGTTGCCACAATGCCACTTTCGTTTTCTCCTCTGTCGGGAAGCGAATCGCCTGGGTCTATTTCAACCACAGTTGGCCGGGCGCGGGAAATATTAATTCCGAATTTGCAATCCTGGCTGGCGCATATTACCCCCGGTCCTATCACCCTCTCCCTGGCCCTCTCCCTGAGGGAGAGGGGACCGCCCGGCAGTCGTTGCCGTCCTGGTAAAAGCCAGCGGCGCATAAAGAATACCCATAGGTTTGTTAAGTTCTTTTTGGTTATAGATAAGAATTTTTTCTTCTTTGCCGCCGACGGGCAATTTGTGGGAGCGTGATGTCCACAAAACAAAACAGGGATTCAGGGGAAAAACTATGCGCAATAAAACCACAAAAATCGCACTGGCGCTGGGTATGCTGCTGCTCGCCTCGCAGGCACAGGCGGACCAGCTGGCTGACATCAAAGCCGCCGGCGTCGTAAAAGTCGCCACCTTCGACGCCAACCCGCCGTTCGGCTCCGTGGACGCCAAAACCCACCATATCGTCGGCTACGACGTCGACTTTGCCCAGGCGCTGGCGAAAGCGCTCGGCGTCAAACTCGAGCTGGTGGCCACCAACCCGGCCAACCGTATTCCGCTGCTGCAGTCCGGTAAAGCCGACCTGATCGTCGCCGACATTACCATCACCCCGGAGCGGGCCCAGGTTATTGATTTCTCAACGCCGTATTTCGTCACCGGCCAGCAGTTCCTCGTGCCGGCCGGCTCTCCGGATAAGCTCGATGAGTACAGCAAAGCGCGCATCGGCGCGGTGAAAGGCACCACCGGCGAACAGGCCCTGCACCAGCGTTTCCCGCAGGCTCGCGTCCTCTCCTATGACGATATTCCGCTGGCCCTGACCGCCCTGCGCAACGGCAACGTCCAGGCCATCACCCAGGACAGCACCATCCTCGCCGGTCTGCTGGCGGAAGCGCCGGATAAAGCCAAGTTTAAAATTCTGCCCGACCTGCTCAGCAAAGAAGAGATTGGCGTGGGCGTGAAGAAAGGCGAACCGGCCCTGCTGAAGGCCGTCAACGATGAGCTGGTGAAGCTGGAGAAAACCGGCGAAGCCGCGAAAATTTACGATGTCTGGTTTGGCCCTGCCACCAAAACGCCGCAGCCGCGCGCCTTTACCATAGAAGCGAAATAATATGTTCTCGGGTTTACTCTCCCACTCCGCGGCTCCGGCCGCGGATTTTTCACGTCTGCAGCGCGCCAGCATTACGTTCCGTGATGTGGCCAAGCGCTACGGCGATCATCAGGTACTTAACGCCATCAACCTGCAGGTCGAGCCCGGCGAAGTGGTGGCGATCCTCGGCCCTTCCGGTTCGGGAAAATCGACGCTGATCCGCTTGATCAACCAGCTCGAATCCTTAAGCGGCGGCGAGATCCTGATCGACGGCAAACCCACCAGCCGGCTGAGCGGCAGCGCCTTGCGCCAGCTGCGCAGCCGCGTCGGCTTTGTCTTCCAGCAGTTCAACCTTTATGCCCACCTGACGGCGCAGGAGAACATCACTCTGGCGCTGGAGCGCGTTCATGGCTGGGAAAAAAGCGCGGCTCAGGCGCGGGCGCTGGCGCTGCTGCGTCAGGTCGGACTGGAAGAAAAAGCGCAGCAGATGCCGGCGCAGCTCTCCGGCGGCCAGCAGCAGCGGGTGGCCATCGCCCGCGCCCTGGCCTCATCGCCGCAGATTATCCTGTTCGATGAGCCCACCTCGGCGCTCGACCCGGAGATGATCGGCGAAGTGCTGCAGGTGATGAAAACCCTCGCCCACAGCGGGATCACCATGCTGGTGGTGACCCACGAAATGCAGTTTGCCCGCGAAATTGCCGACCGGGTGGTGTTTATCGACGGCGGCGACATCCTCGAAGTCGCCCCGCCGGCTGAGTTTTTCGCCCATCCGCAGCATGCCCGCGCGCGGCGTTTTCTGCAGAAGGTGCTGGATCCGCTGCACCAGGAGAGCCTCGAGTGACGCCGATGCTTGACTGGCACGGCGTCCTGAGCGGGCAGCCGTTGCAATGGATTATCTCTGGTTTTCTCACCACCATCTGGGTCAGCGTCGCCGGGATCCTGCTCGCCACCCTGCTGGCGGTCCTGCTGCTGGCCCTGCGCCTCGGCGGCGGACGCGCGGGGCGCGGACTGGTGGCCGCGTGGGTCTCGTTGTTTCGCAACACTCCGCTGCTGGTCCAGCTGCTGTTCTGGTACTTTGCCGCCTGGAACCTGCTGCCGCTGGCGGTGAAGGAGGTGGTGAACGACGAACACGCCTGGTCCATTTTGCCGGGTAACGTCTGGTGGCTGACGCCGGAGTTCCTCTGCTCGATGTGGGGGCTGGGGGTCTTTACCTCCGCCTTTCTGGTGGAAGAGATCGCCTCCGGACTGCGCGCCGTCAGCCACGGGCAGCGGGAAGCCGCGCTGTCGCAGGGCTTTACGCCGTGGCAGGAGCTGCGCTTTATCCTCCTGCCGCAGGGGCTGGGCAACGCCTGGCAGCCGATTGTCGGCCAGTATCTTAACCTGATGAAACTCTCATCGCTGGCCAGCGGCATCGGCTTTGCGGAACTGACCTATCAGGTGCGGCAGATTGAGAGCTATAACGCGCACGCCCTGGAGGCGTTTGCCGTCGGCACCGCGCTGTACCTGGCGCTGGGGGTGGCGATGGGCGTGGCGCTCACGCGTCTCGGCCCGGGAAGAAAACTGCAACGGAGCGCCCGACATGAACGCTAATCTGGCGGTGATCGCCGATAACCTCGATTACCTGCTGTGGGGCCGACTGGCGGAGGGCCAGCCCGGCGGCGTGGCGCTGACCCTGCTGATGGCCATCGGCGCCACCCTGCTGGCGCTGCCGGGAGGCATTGCGCTGGCGGGCCTGGCCTGGCGCTACGGCGGGCTGGTGCGGCGTCTGCTGTTTCTGTGGGTGGAAATTATCCGCGGCATCCCGCTGATATTTGTCATCTTCTGGCTGTGGTATCTGCTGCCGATGCTGACCGGCGGCGATCTGCCCGGCGCGGTGACCGTGACCCTGGCGCTGGCGTGGTTTACCGCCGCCTCGGTGATGCACTCGGTGCTGGCCGGGCTGCAGTCGCTGCCGAAAGGACAGTATGAGGCGGCGCTGACCCAGGGGTTCGCTCCCGGGCAAACGCTGCGCCTGGTGCTGCTCCCGCAGGCGCTGCGCAACGTTCAGCCGTCGCTGGTGGGGATCTTTATCGGCCTGCTGAAGGACACTTCGCTGGCGTTTATCGTCAACGTCCCGGAGCTGACCACCGTGGCCGGCCAGGTCAACAACCGGGTGCAGATCTATCCCCTGGCGATCTTCGTCTTCACCGGCGCGGTGTACTACCTGCTGTGCTGCGGTCTGAGCCTGCTGGCCAGCCGGCGCTTTACCCGCCGCGCGACCACCAGATAAGGCTCACTCCGCGGGACGGGGCTTCAGCGGACAGGTATCGCTGATCTTAATAAATTTGTCGTTATAGACCAGATAGTGGTTCCCCGGCTGGCGCAGCGCCGGCTGGCGAACCACGTCCCCGGGACGCAGATACCACGCGTCCCCCTCCTCTTCGGTCGAATCGCATCCGGGCTTAATCAGCAGCTTAAACCAGGTATTGCCGGTGTTGCTCACCGTCCCGGCCACCTTATCGAAAGACCATTTAAACTGTACCTCGCGCGGGCGCACCACCAGAATGGTATCCATCACCACCACCGGCTCCATGCTGACCTCGCCGCCAGTCGGGCTGCGCCTCGTCAGGTTGCGGGTGGGGATTTCGCGAAACGAGACCCGATAGTAGCGCTCGCGGTTATCCCGCGGCCCATGATAGTAAAATTTAAAATACTCGCTCTCACCTGCCTGCAGCACCAGCTGGCGGGGGGCGAACAGCAGTTCGCCATCCACCGGCCGGGAGCGGACTTCGCTGCCGCCCGGGCGATCGATGGCGCTGACGGCGATGCGGTACAGCCGCGCGCTTTTATTGTTGTTGACCACCCGTTTGCTGGCGAAATCCGCTTCGGCAGGCAGGGAAAAGGTCAGGTTACCGACCGAGATCGCCTGCGCCAGCGGCGCTGCCAGCAGGCAGCCCACCGTCAGCAGGGCCTTAGTTAATGTTGCGCCACGTCGCCTGGACATGAATCTCTCCTGAAGCGCTGACTTCGCCAAACCAGCCGTTATCGTCTACCGTCCGCAGCGAAATGGCGTTATCCATCGGAATCGAAAATTTCACCGTGGTCTTATCCATCTGCCCCACTTCGCCGGAGATATCGGTCCACGGCGTGGTCAGCCACAGCGCATCGGTCATATCCCGCCAGCTGTCATCGCACCCGGCATCGTAGGTCTGAGTCGTGCCGCTGCGGGTGATAAAAGAGAGCGTCGCCGGGAACGGCACTTTCGCCGTACCGTCATCGGAGCTGAAGAGACAGTAGGAACGCCCGCCAATCACCTGCGCCGGTCCGGTCACCTTGATCAGCACTTCATCGGCGGCCGTTTTACCGCTGGTGGTGACGATGTAGCCGAAATCGAGCGCCGGTTCGCCGCTGCCGACATACCCCTCGCGCGACGGCGCCGAGGTATATTCGTCGGAGATAATGCTGATGCTGAAATCACGAGGCTTGATAATCAGCGTGTTGGAGGTGGAAAACTCATACCAGCCTGACTCCGGCGAGGTGGTGTTCTGAAAGCGAAAGTTGAACAGATCCTTGGTGTTGATATCGCTGATCCCGAGGTTCACCATCTGCTTAAAGAAGTTGCTGGAGAAGAAAACATAGATCGAGTCTGAGCTCTTCATCTCGTTGAAAGTGTAGTAATAAGCGGTATTGCTCACCGGCTTCCAGGAGCTGCCGTTGAGGCTGAACTGCATATCGTACGCCCCGACGGCCGAGGCCAGCGACGAGTTGGCGATCGCCGGGAAAATATGGATCGAGGTGTTGCTTAAGCCGTTGGTCTGCAAGGTATAGTTGACCATCTTACAGCTTAATCCTGAGCGGCTGCCGATGGTCTGCGTCCGGCAGTCGGCGTTCCCTTCCCCGAGGGTCGGCACGCCATCGCTGTTGATAAACACCTCCGCCAGCGAGTGGGTATTAATCAACCGCAGGTTCGCGGCTTTGGTGTGGGTGACGTTGCGCACATACCAGTTACCGGAGGCCTGATCCTTACAGCGCGCGCCGCTGCTGGCATCGTAGTTCACCGAGGTCTGACAGGCATTGATGGTCATCGTAAAGCTGCCGCCGACCGGCATCTGCTGCAGATATTGATAGAAGGCGTCTGACATCATGCCGTGCATCCACTTCGCGCCGCCGCTGGTCACCGTCGCGCCGTAAAACCCGCTGGCGTCGGTGGTCTGCGGCAGGATCAGGCTGGTAGCCATATCGCACCCGGCGTACCAGTTGATGCAGCGCAGGCCGGTTAAGGGGTGTGAAACCGGTGAGTTTTCCAGCCACATATCAAACTTCCAGTTGGCATTGAGCCCGGTGTTGTAGCCGTTATCGATATAGCCGAGACTCTGCTGATAGATGGTCCCGGAGCCGGTGTATTTTAAGCCGGTCCAGCGGTTAGCGCCGGTCATACGCGGATCCAGCGCCCCGCCGGGGGTGACGAAAAAGTTGTCGTCGGAGTTGTTTTCCACAAACACAAACTCGCGCGCCGGCGCATCCGACCAGGTGGTCTTGGTCACCGCCGCCCTGAGCGCGGCTGCCGGCCAGAGCAGCGCGAGGATCGCCAGCGCCATCAGTGCATTAACTTTCATTCTCTTCTCCTGACTGCTGCACCGCCGCCCACGACGAGAGGCCGCTGCAGACCACATCCCCCACCCAGACGGCGCCGCGCGCCTGGCTGAGCTCCAGCGCCACTTCGCAGGTTTTATTGCCGCCGTAGCTGAAATCGATAGTGGGGTATTTCTTATCCACGTCCATGACAAACTCGCCGTTTTCATCGGTGCGGGTACGGCCGATATGGTTGTTAATCCGCGCATTCGCCAGCAGCGTGCCGTCTTCTGCACGAATACGGCCGGAGACGGTGACCATCTGCTTCACCTCTGGCTCAATCACCGCGACGTTGCCCGGATAAAGGGTCAGATGACTCTTGCGCCCGCTGACGATGTCGTAGCTGTCGAGCGAGTTTTTGCTGTTCTGCAGCTCCACCTCATAGCGACCATAGGGAGAGAGCGGCAGGTAGTTACGCTTGCCGCTGAGCGGGAAGATCCGCCCGTTAACCCTGGCGCTGATCTGACCATCGTCCTCCAGCCCGGTGTTGAAGATCACCCCAGCGTTGCCGTCGGTTCGTCCGCTGGCGGCGATAT
The DNA here is from genome assembly GCF_018204675.1 of Klebsiella sp. P1927. Classification (NCBI taxonomy): domain Bacteria; kingdom Pseudomonadati; phylum Pseudomonadota; class Gammaproteobacteria; order Enterobacterales; family Enterobacteriaceae; genus Klebsiella; species Klebsiella sp. P1927. The sequence continues at coordinate 4,033,156 of NZ_CP073377.1, forward strand.
TTTTGCCCTGCCAGCCGACGCTGCCGCTGGCGGTGAGGTTGGTGTTGACGTAGCCGTCCGCCGCGCTGTTGACGTTCAGCGTGCCGCTGGCGTAGCGGGCGTCGAACTGGGCATACGCGCCGCCGCTGAGGGTTTTGTCATCCCCGGTATCGCCGGAGATGGCTCGCGACAGATTGGCGCCGATGGTGCGAATAGTGCCTTCATCAAACTGCTTGCGCGCTGAGAGGTTAGCCATGGTGTAGCCGTTCTGATGGGTCATCCCGGCGCTGAACCAGTTGCCCAGCGGCAGCGACAGATCGAGGGCGATATATTTCCCGGTGTTGGCGCTGCTGTCGCCATTGTTATAGCGCTGGATCCCCGCCCGCAGGCCGAGCGAGCCAAAGGCGCCGCTGTAGACCGTCTGATAGTAATCCGCGGTGTAGTAATGGCTGTTGTAGCGACGGTCATCGTTGTAGCTGACGCTGAACGTCCCCAGCTTCGACCACAGCGCGTTCAGGTTGAGGGTGCCGCCGATCGCCCGGTTGTCGGCATCGCTGCGCCGCAATTGATCGCCAATGCGGGTTCTCTCCTGGTTAACCCACACTGAACTGAATCCCCCGGGCAACGTGGCGCTGATGCTGCCGACGCTGCTCCACGAGCTGTCGCTGGCCAGCATGTTTTGCAGGTTAACGTTGATCGACTCGCCCAGCGGTAGCGTCAGGCGGGTTTCCCCCACAGCCTGGTTGTCGTAGCCATAGCCCGTAGCCGCCCAGCTCAGGGTGCTGAGCGACCCGGAGGCCGAAAGGCCTGCCAGCCAGCTCTCTTTCGCCGGCCGGGTCTTTTTCCCGCTCTCTGACCAGCGATCCATATGAAAACTGCCGCCCCATACCTGCCACGCCAGCGGCGCGCCGGCGCCGCGTCCCCGGCTGAACAGCTTATTGACCCGCTGGGTGCGTTTGCTGACCACCCGACCATTGACGATCACCTCCACTTCCACGTCGTAAATACCGTACGGCAGGCCACGGGTATCCACTTCATGGTTGCCCATGGCGAAGTTCTGGACGCTCAGCAACCGGCCGTCACGGGTGAGATGCACCTCGCCCGCCGCCGGTAAAAAGGCAATCACCGGCGTGGCCGACTGGCTGTTGTCGAAGACGGTGGAGCTGGCCTGGTTTCCCCAGGAAAGGCCGTAAATCTTGCCGGCCGAAATGGCGGTCATCGGTCCCAGGGACTGCAGGTTCCAGGTGTCGAGCATGCCGCCGGCAAAACGGTGGCCGGCGAAATCGCGCTCATACATGGCCTTATATAATTCACTGTCCTGTTGGCCGCTGCCGATCCCATACAGCGAGCCGTCGAGCACCACGTGATGCTCCCGCAGCGCGGTAACGTTGTTCAGCGACAGATAGCTGGAGGTGTTGCTCCCGCCATTGCGCATCTGGTTGTTATAGACGCCGAGGTTATAGCTCAGGTTGCTGCTGAGGGTATTGACGCTGGACTGACCGATGTCTTCGCTGCGCGAGCGCAGCACGGTGCCCAGCGCCTCGCGCTTGACCACCAGCTGCAGCAGGAGCTGGCGCAGGCTAAGATCCAGCTGGGCGCTGTCGGTCAGGGGAATGGTGAGCGCCTCGCTGAACGGGGCGTTGGCCAGGCCGATCAGCTGCTGACGGGTCTGTTCACTGACGCTGGCGTTACCTTCACTGTCCTCCAGCCGGATCTGCCGGACGCGCAGCTGGCCGCCGTCCAGCCAGATAAAGGCGCTGCCGATCCGCTGATCGTCCTTGATGCCCTGGCTGCCGGCAAGATGAATATAGAGCGGGATGCTCATGCCGTCCTGCAGCGCCTGGCTGAAGGCCTGCGGAATAATCACCCCGCCAATCTGCTGCGCGCCTGGGGCAGCCGCGCTGGCGTCGGGCTGAACGAACAAAAATATCATGCCGAAGGCAAGCCGCGTTTTCAGTCCTGGGGAAATCCGTCGTAGAGGCATCGTCGTTATCCATCTGCACAACTGTCTATTTCACGGGAACAAACTGCTCACCCTGCCAAAGCGCAACCCGTCCTTTTTTATCTGCCGTATTCACCTGCGTAAAACGGCGCGATTTACCCGGCATCAGGTAGTAATTCTCTTTACACTCCTTACCGTCGGCGGCCTTCAGGCAGGGGCCGTAGGCGAGGATCCGCAATGTCGCATTCCCGGTGTTGGTCAGAGAGCCGTTGGCGTACTGAAAGCGGTAGTTCACCTGACGCGGCGCCACCACCAGAATGGTGCCGATGCGGGCGGACGCCGTGGCCACCGCGCTGCGTTTAGCGTTATCGCGCTGGGCATCGCTGAGCGCCTGATCGAACCAGACAATGCGGTAGTAGCGCTCTTTGTCATCCGCCGGGCCTTTGTAGAAGAAGCGGATGACATCGCTGGCCTGGGCGGGTAGCAGCAGGCTGGCGGGGGTAAGCAGCACCTCATCCGGTTTGTCCATCGGGATAACCTGCCCGCCGTCCAGCGGGGAAGAGAGCCGTTCGAGATGGATATTGATCAGTCGACCGCTGTCTGTGCTGTTCTTGATCGTTTTGCTCAGCGTGCTGCTGCCGCTGTTCATAAAGGATGAAATATCGCCGACATCCAGCGCCTGCGCCGGCGACGCCCCGGCAAGCAGCAGCCCGAGGGCCAGAAGGTGCTTTTTCATAACAATTCCGTCCGTGAAAAAAGCAGGGGGAGATCCCCCTGCTGGTGCATCAGAAGGATCAGCTGGTCCAGGTGGCGTCGAACTGTACGCTGACGTCGCCGCTCCAGATCCCTTCCGGCAGGGTGCTGTAATCGGTCACGGCGGTGGTGCCGTTGGTGGTGCCGCTGATGATGGAGAAAGTGAAACCATCCTGCGCGGTGGTACGGCCGCTGGCGTTGTAGCCATTAGCCAGCGCGCTGAGGTTGCCGCCCATAATATTGTTGGCGGTATCGATCATCACGGTATCGCCAGTTTTTTCCACCGCGGCGCCGTTATAATCCACGCCCACGCTCAGCGTGGAGCCGGAGGTATCCAGCTGGGTTAAGGTGTTGGTGATAAGACGCGAGGTTAGCTTAAAGGCGGTCGCCGTTGTGTCCCCCTCAATCGCCACGTCAAACAGACCTTTCTGCGAGTTAAAGCCTTTAATGCCTTCGGCGTACTGGAACGCCAGGCTGCCGAGCGGGGTCACAACCAGCTTGCTGGTGGTGTCTTTTTTAGCGGTCGCAGACCAGGTCGCTACAGCCTGAGCCGTTACGTCAGCAGCCTGCGCCACGCCCATACCGGTAAACGCCGTTACCAGAGCTATTGCCAGAACCTTTTTTTTCATCGCTTTTTCATCCTGAGTTGAATTAAGGACATGATGTCCCGGTGAACCATTTAAAAAACAGAATTGCCTGGGTGTTACTGAACTAACTTATATATTTTGGAATACAGTTTGGCCTCAGCATTACGCCGATGGGTATACACTGTCTTCACGCTACAATTTTCAATTCTGGCGATCGATTTCGGCTGCATGCCCTGGGCGGTCATGCGGATAATTTTCATTTCCCGATCTGTAATTTTATCTTTCTTAATATCTTTGCGGAGAAACCTGCCATTAATTACATAGGCCAGTTCTTTTCGAATATCGCGACTCAGACCAACATATACCACCCCGCGAATATCGCTATTGTAATACCAGTAGTTCGCTAAGGCCTCTGATTTCCTGGCCGCAATCAATACGACCTGTTTCCCCTTTACCGCGGATAGCCATTCGCTGTCGCGCCTGATAAATTCGTTTAATGAAGCCGTATTGAGATTGATAAACACAAAATCTTTTCTGATTTTCTCCAGTGAGAGATAAATTAATTCGTCGATGTCTACAATCAGTTCGGACAGTCCTTTATAGAAATAGGAGTCATCGGCAGACCAAATATACTTATCGGAACAGCTTTTATATTCCATATAGTTTTTAACCTCATAGTCCTTGAAGTAATCATTTTTACAACGTCACTGCTTGCCAGGCCTATAAAGTTTACTGGCGTATTCGTTTCCTTTAATAAATCGCCATTAAATAAGACACGCATTACTTATCAATATTGGATAAGCGGGGATTAAACTATAATTATTTTCTGCTTGGCGTTGAATTTAAGTTTTTTCCTATGGAGTGTCAACATGCGGAAAGGCAATGAATTTCGCGCCCAGGTCAATATTTACAAAAACTGAAAATATCAAATTTTTGAGCGCCAGAAAAAGACATTTATTTTCATAAGGTTATTGGTAATATAACCGTCAATTCTTATCTGCGCTTTATATTATCCAGGATCTTCGCCCTATTATGTTAGGAATATTCTTAATGGAACTCTTGAATGGCTTATCAAATAAACCGGATTTAGCACAAAAGAAAGGATATAAATCTACAAATAAAGAAAAACCAGGATGATTCACCAACACATAAGACTCATGAATAGATTAACCTGCCGCACAAAATAGTTATGTATATGTTAATACATGCGGGATGTTGAATGCTAAACAAAGGCAGACGCATTATCTATTCGATTAAACAGTCTTCTTCATCAAGATTAAGCGAAGATTGCCGAAGGCTGTCTACGCCTACGAACCGGTCTGTCCTCGCGTCCTCCAAAGCATAGCGGCTTTTCGGCGCTTCGCCAGCCGCCAGCATGCCGCACGCGTTGAGCCGCTGGCCGTCGCTCTTTCACGCCAGTTCACGCTTTGTTCGCAATACCGTCATCGAAATTTCATATAAAGACCTATTAATAGTGGCCAGTTAATGACGAACCTGGACACTCTTATGAACAGCTCTCTTGCCGCGGTGGCCGAAACTGATTTCCAGCCGTTCACCGATCCCGCTGCCGGCCGGCAGCGGAAGGTCTTAAGCGTGCGTAATCTGAGTAAAGCTTATCAAGCCCAGCACAAGGTGCTGGACGGCATCAGCTTTGATCTGCACGCCGGGGAAATGGTCGGGGTCATTGGCCGCTCCGGCGCCGGTAAATCGACGCTCCTGCATGTCCTCAACGGCACCCACAGCGCCAGCGGCGGAGAAATTCTTAGCTACCCGGAAGTCGGTACCCCGCACGATGTCTCACAGCTGAAAGGCCGCGCGCTCAATGCCTGGCGTAGCCACTGCGGAATGATTTTTCAGGACTTCTGCCTGGTGCCGCGCCTCGACGTGCTCACCAACGTCCTGCTGGGCCGCCTCAGCCAGACTTCAACCCTGAAATCGCTGTTTAAAATCTTTCCCGCAGCCGACCGGGCGCGCGCCATTGCGCTGCTTGAGTGGATGAACATGCTGCCGCACGCGCTGCAGCGGGCGGAGAACCTCTCCGGCGGGCAGATGCAGCGGGTGGCGATCTGCCGGGCGCTGATGCAAAACCCCGGGATCCTGCTGGCCGACGAGCCTGTCGCCTCGCTGGATCCGAAAAACACTCAGCGCATCATGGATGTGCTGCGCGAGATTAGCGAGCAGGGTATCAGCGTGATGGTAAACCTGCATTCGGTGGAGCTGGTCAGGGCCTACTGCACCCGGGTTATCGGCGTCGCCAGCGGCCAGCTTATTTTTGACGATCACCCCTCCCGGCTGACGCAGGATGTGCTGCAGCGGCTGTACGGCGATGAAGTTAGCCAATTGCATTAATTTCACTCACACGGGCAACATAATGAAAAAATATATGACTGGCGCAGTTCGTTTATCCGCAATGGTCGCGGGCATGATGATGGCATGGCAGGCAGCGGCGGCGCAGCCGAAAGAGCTCAATCTGGGCATTCTCGGCGGCCAGAACGCCACCCAGCAAATCGGCGATAACCAGTGCGTGAAGGCCTTCCTCGATAAAGAGCTGAACGTGGATACCAAACTGCGCAACTCTTCCGACTATTCCGGGGTGATCCAGGGCCTGCTGGGGGGCAAAGTCGACGTGGTGCTGAGCATGTCCCCCTCCTCCTACGCCTCGGTTTATCTCAATAATCCAAAAGCGGTGGATATCGTCGGCATCGCCGTGGACGACAAAGATCAGTCTCGCGGCTATCACTCGGTGGTGATTGTCAAAGCCGACTCCCCGTACAAAACGCTGGACGATTTAAAAGGCAAAGCCTTCGGCTTCGCCGATCCGGATTCCACTTCCGGGTATCTGATCCCTAACCATGCGTTTAAAGAAAAATTTGGCGGTAACGCCGACAACAAATACAACAACACCTTCTCCAGCGTCACCTTCTCCGGCGGCCATGAGCAGGACATCCTCGGCGTGCTGAATGGCCAATTCGCGGGCGCGGTCACGTGGGCCTCGATGGTTGGCGATTACAACACCGGCTACACTACCGGCGCGTTCAACCGCCTGATTCGCATGGATCATCCGGATCTGATGAAGCAGATCCGCATTATCTGGCAATCGCCGCTGATCCCGAACGGCCCGATCCTGGTGAGCAATGCGCTGCCGGCGGACTTTAAGGCGAAGGTCGTGGCGGCAGTGAAAAAGCTGGACACCGAGGATCACGCCTGCTTTATCAAAGCGATGGGCGGTACTCAGCACATCGGCCCGGGCAGCGTGGCTGACTTCCAGCAGATTATTGATATGAAACGCGAGCTGGTGAGCGCGCGTTAATCCTGCCTCAACGCCGCCTGCTTGCCCCAGGGTAAGCGGCGGCGCTACGTTGAAGATCCCCGACGCATGAAGACAACCCACACCGAATTTGAACGCTATTACCAGCAGGTACGCTCGCGGCAAAAGCGCGATGCCGTCTGCTGGTCGCTGCTGCTGCTGGCGCTCTATTTTGCCGCCGGCAGCGCCGCGGAATTTAATCTGCTGACTATCTGGCACTCGCTGCCCCACTTCTTTGACTATATGGCAGAGACCATTCCGCCCCTGAGCGCCGGCAACCTGTTCGCCGATGTGCAGACCAAAGGGTCGCTGGCCTGGTGGGGCTATCGCCTGCCGATCCAGCTGCCGCTGATCTGGGAAACCCTGCAGCTGGCGCTGGCCTCGACCCTGGTGGCGGTCGCCATCGCCACGGTTTTCGCGTTTCTTGCCGCCAATAACGCCTGGTCCCCGGCGCCGGTGCGCTTTGCCATTCGCGTGCTGGTGGCGTTTTTGCGCACCATGCCCGAGCTGGCGTGGGCGGTGATCTTTGTGATGGCGTTCGGCATCGGCGCGATCCCGGGCTTTCTGGCGCTGATGCTGCATACCGTCGGCAGCCTGACCAAACTGTTCTACGAGGCGGTGGAAAGCGCGCAAAACAAACCGGTACGCGGCCTGGCGGCCTGCGGCGCGTCCCCGCTGCAGAAAATTCGCTTCGCCCTCTGGCCGCAGGTGAAACCGCTGTTTCTCTCCTATGGCTTTATGCGGCTTGAAATCAACTTCCGCTCGTCGACCATTCTCGGGCTGGTGGGCGCGGGCGGCATCGGCCAGGAGCTGATGACCAACATCAAGCTCGACCGCTACGATCAGGTGAGCATCACCCTGCTGCTGATCATTCTGGTGGTGTCGGCGCTGGACATGCTGTCCGGTCGTCTGCGCCTGTGGGTACTGGAGGGGAAAAAATGAGCGTCTGGCACATGCAACCGGATCTCGCCGCCAGCCGGCGGCAGCATAAGCAGCTCTATCAGGTCCAGGGGCGCTACCTGCGCTACGTCGGGCTGGTGGCGCTGGCCTGCCTGCTCTATTACGTCTGGTTTTTTCTGCAGTTCGGCGTCAGCGGCGAGCAGCTGACCACCGGCCTGCAGCAGATTGGCCGCTACCTGGCGCGGATGTTCGTCTGGCACGACTTCTGGAACTGGCCGTTCGGCTATTACTTTACGCAAATCGGCGTCACCCTGGCCATCGTCTTCGCCGGGACGCTGACCGCCACGGTGCTGGCGCTGCTGCTCTCCTTCTTCGCCGCCCGCAACATCATGCGCGGCGTGGTGCTGGGGACCCTAGCCCTGCTGATGCGCCGCCTGTTTGATGTACTGCGCGGGATCGACATGGCTATCTGGGGGCTGATTTTCGTGCGTGCGGTCGGCCTCGGGCCGCTGGCCGGGGTGCTGGCGATCATCATGCAGGACACCGGCCTGCTGGGACGGCTGTACGCGGAAGGTCACGAAGCCGTGGACCGATCTCCCGGGCGTGGGCTGACCGCCGCGGGCGCGAACGGCCTGCAAAAGCATCGCTTTGGCATTTTTACCCAGTCGTTCCCGACCTTCCTCGCGCTGAGCCTGTATCAGATTGAATCCAACACCCGCTCCGCGGCGGTGCTGGGCTTCGTCGGCGCCGGCGGTATCGGGCTTATCTATGCCGAGAATATGCGTCTGTGGAACTGGGATGTGGTGATGTTTATCACCCTGCTGCTGGTGGCGGTGGTGATGATCATGGACACCCTTTCCGCCTGGCTGCGCCGTCGCTATATCGGCGGCGCCGCGGTGCCGCTGTATCAGGGCGGACGCTAGCGCGCCTTTGCGCCGGATGGCGGCTTCGCCTTATCCGGCCTACCCGTCCGGCTCCGACTGTCTGTTGGCCCGGCAAGCAACGGCGCCGCCGGGCGATGGCATCAGGCACGGAGCTGCTTTTATGCCGGGTGGCGGCTGCGCCTTACCCGGCCTACTCGTCCGGCTCTGACTGTCTCCAGGCCCGGCAAGCAACTGCGCCGCCGGGCGATGGCATCAGGCACGGAGCTGCGTTTATACCGGGTGGCGGCTGCGCCTTACCCGGCCTACTCGTCCGGCTCTGACTGTCTCCAGGCCCGGCAAGCAACTGCGCCGCCAGGCGATGGCATCAGACACGGAGCTGCGTTAATGCCGGGTGGCGGCTACGCCTTACCCGGCCTACTCGTCCGGCTCTGACTGTCTGTAGGCCCGGCAAGCAACGGCGCCGCCGGGCGATGGCATCAGGCACGGAGCTGCTTTTATGCCGGGTGGCGGCTACGCCTTACCCGGCCTACTCGTCCGGCTCCGACTGTCTGTAGGCCCGGCAAGCAACTTGGACTGCGCCGCCGGGCGATGGCATCAGGCACGGAGCTGCGTTTATGCCGGGTGGCGGCTACGCCTTACCCGGCCTACTCGTCCGGCTCCGACTGTCTGTAGGCCCGGCAAGCAACGGCGCCGCCAGGCGATGGCATCAGGCACGGAGCTGCGTTTATGCCGGATGGCGGCTGCGCCTTACCCGGCCTACAACCCCAAATCACCGCTGGCGCAGGGGCTGCTGAAACTGCCGGTGCTGGCGGCCTCAACATCGCTGAGACGTTCCCGGAAGGCCGGGGCAGCCCGCATGGATGCGGGCTGAGGGCCGTGTTTTGCAGGGACGCTGCCTCGGCCCGACCCGAAGCCTGCAGGGATAAGTCGAAGGGACCGCGCAGCGGCGATGTTGCTGGCCGGAGCCCGGGGGTACAGGGGGCGGCGGCGACTGGCCGCCCCCTGTGCGCTCCCAGCGCCATGAGTGACATAGCGCAGAAAAAATATTGGGAGCGCAATCTGTCCGGAAATAACATAGAAACTGTAGCCCTGCTAAGCGCAGCGCGGGCAGGGACATTTCCGGTTGCGCCGTTATTTTGCCGGGTGGCGGCTGGCACCTTACCCGGCCTACCGGGGCCTCTCACAGGCTCACACCTCATAGGCCCGGTAAGCGCAGCACCACCGGGCGATGCCATCAGGCACGGAGCCGCTTTATTGCCGGGTGGCGGCTGCGCCTTACCCGGCCTACTCGTCCGGCTCCGACTGTCTGTAGGCCCGGTAAGCGCAGCGCCGCCGGGCGATGGCATCAGGCACGGAGCTGCGTTTATGCCGGGTGGCGGCTGCGCCTTACCCGGCCTACTCGTCCGGCTCCGACTGTCTGTAGGCCCGGCAAGCATTTATCCGCTCCGCTATTCCAGCCGCCAGCTCAGCACCGGCCAGCCGTATCCGGCACCGGCCGCCTGCAGCTGCGGACAGGGATTGACCAGCCGCACGCGATCCGCATGCAGGCACAGCGGCAGATCGTTAATGGAATCGGTATAGAACGTCACCTCGCCGTCATACTGCGGATGCGCCTCGCGCCACTGCGCCAGACGCGCCACCTTCCCCTGCTGATAGCTGGGGATCCCGGTGATTTCACCGCTGTAGCCGCCGTCGACCATCGCCACGTCAATACCCAGCGCCTGATCGATCTCCAGCGCGGCGGCCACCGCCTGCACCAGCAGGCTAACCGAGGCGGAGATAATCAGCATCTGCTCTCCCTCGGCCCGCAGACGACGAATGAGCTCCCACGCCTGCGGATAGACCCGGGGCAGGATCGCCTCGCGCACGCAGCGGGCCACCAGCGCGTCAACGTCCGACTTCGGTATTCCGGCCAGCGGCGCCTGGATCAGGGCCACATAATCGGCGATATTCATCTCTCCCCGGTCATAATCCGCCATTAGCCGCGCCTCGCGGGCAAGATACCCCTTCTGCGTCGCCAGCCCTTCGCGAACCATAAACTGGCTCCAGACCGTACTGCTATCGCCCTGTATCAGGGTGTTATCGAGATCAAAAATCGTCAGCGTGTTGCCCATGATACTTTCCCTTACTGGTCAAAATAAGCTGCCGGGAGCATGCGTAAAAAAGATGACAGGAAAATGAACCGGACGCCGCAGCGCCCGGCTCGCCATCAGCCGGCGCGGACCTTCGCGGTGCGGAACACCAGCACGATCCCGCCGACGATCGCCATCATACCGATCATCGCCGCCGCCGGCAGCCGGTTGCCCAGCAGCAGATAATCCAGCAGCGCCGTGATCGCTGGTACCAGATAAAAGAGGCTGGTGACATTGACGATATTTCCCGCGCTCAGCAGACGGTACAGCAGTAGCTGGGCGACCACCGAAATCAGCAGTCCGAGAAACAGCACCGGAATAATCAACCCGGCGTTAACGGTAAACTGGTAGCCGCTGACCGGGGCAATCAGCAGGCACAGCCCCAGACTAACGGCATACTGCAGCGGCAGGACATCCGCCGGCGCCTGACGGCTGCGCTTTTGCCACAGCGCGCCAAAGGTCATCAGCAGCAGCGCCGCCAGCGCAAACAGGATCCCCACCGTCGCCATCGGTGAGGCCGCCAGGCTGCGCCACACCAGCAGCACCAGCCCCGCCAGGGCAAGCAGCAGCCCTGACAGCCGCCGCCCCTGCAGGCGGCGCTCCACCACGCAAAGCGTAAGGATGGGCTGGATCCCCATGATGGTGGCGATAAGTCCCGGCGTCACGCCGTTGGCCATCGCCTCGAAGTAACAGACCGAATAGCCGCCAATCAGCATCAGACCGGTGGCAGCTGTCTGCAGGCGGGTGCCCGGCGCGGGCAGCCAGCGCCGACGGACGATAGCCAGCGGCGCCAGCGCGACCAGGGCAACCAGAAAACGAAAGACCAGCAGCGCCATCGGCGAGGCGTTATCCAGTCCCCAGCGGGTGAAGATGGCCGCGCTGCCCCACAGCAGCACAAAAAGGGCCGTTGTCGCCTGCGAGGCGAGCAGAGAATAGCGAACGTGCATAGCATGCTCCAGAACGTCAAACACAAGGTAACAAGCGTCATACCGGCAGGTAAGCGCCTGCTAAAGACGGCGTTAAGCGCCGAAAACTACCCGGTCTGGAGGGGGAGGCGGTGGGCAGAGCGTGGCGAAGCGATGATGAGGCGCAGACGTCATCCACCCCGCGTCGAAAGCGGCGCCGGGCAAAGTCTCACCAGAGATGGCGTAATGCGTCATGGAATGCCTCGTGAAATGTTCCTGTCAGCATCCTGGCACAGACCGTTGCGGAGTGACAACTGCCCTTTATGGCTGATCCAGCCCGAGGTTGTTTATTTTTAATCGTAAATAAACGTAAAGGCGGCCTCGGCTTATTCAGCCGTGGTTTTTAATCGGCTATAAAACAAAGCAGTCTGCTTGCTACTTCGAAAATAACGATATGAAGCCAAAACTGACGCATGCTCTCTTTTTAATTCCTTTTTTGTTGTTGGCAGGATGCTCCTCCTCACCGAAACAGGCAAAGAACACAAAATCTCATGCGGATATGACCATTGATAGCGGGTCGGACGATCTGATCCCGGTGGTGGCGGCCCTGCATGATCAGATGCACACCTGGCAGGGAACCCCCTATGAATGGGGCGGTACTGAACAAAGCGGCGTCGACTGCTCGGGTTTCGTCTGGCGCACGCTGAAGGATCGCTTTAACCTGCCGATGGAGCGGATCACCACCCGCGAGCTGCTGCACATGGGCGTGCGGGTCAATAAGCGGGATTTACGTCCCGGCGATCTGGTGTTCTTCCGCACCCGGGCCGGGATGCACGTTGGCTTTTACGATACCGATCATAATTTCCTTCACGCCTCGAGCAGCCAGGGCGTGATGCGCTCTTCGCTGGACAACCCTTACTGGGAATCGGCGTTCTATCAGGCGCGTCGTCTGCCGAAGGAGTATAACGCGCAGATCACCATGAACAGCGACACCCTGCATCTGGCGAAGAATCGCCGCTAAAAAAAAGCCGCAGCCAGGGCTGCGGCGGGTGGTTCTGCGGTTAATCAGAACTGGTAGGTCATACCCAGCGCGACGATGTCGTCATCGTTGATGCCGAGTTTGTTATCGCTTTTCAGCTGGTTGATTTTGTAATCCACGAAGGCGTTCATGTTTTTGTTGAAGTAGTAGGTCAGGCCCACGTCGATGTAGTTAACCAGATCTTCACTCCCCACCCCTTCGATATCCTTCCCTTTCGACAGCACATAGCCGAGGGACGGACGCAGACCGAAGTCGAACTGATACTGCGCCACCGCTTCAAAGTTCTGCGCTTTGTTGGCAAAGCCGCCGCTGATCGGGGTCATCTTGCGGGTTTCAGAGTACATGGTCGCCAGGTAGATATTGTTGGCGTCATATTTCAGGCCGGTCGCCCAGGCTTCCGCTTTCGAACCCTGGCCGCGGGCCAGCAGGTTCTGATCGTTGGTACGGTCGGAGCTGGTGTAGGCTGCGCTGACGGCGAAGTCGCTGCCGCCGAAATCATAGCTTAACGAGGTGCCGACGCCGTCGCCGTTCTGTTTCTTCGCTTCACGGCCTTCGTTTTTACCCTGGTACTGCAGGGTCAGATCCAGGCCATCCACCAGACCGAAGAAGTCGGTGTTGCGGTAGGTCGCCAGGCCGCTGGCGCGCTTGGTCATAAAGTTATCGGTCTGGGCAGAGGAATCGCCGCCGAATTCCGGGAACATATCGGTCCAGGCTTCCACGTCGTACAGGGCGCCAAGGTTACGACCGTAATCGAAGGAGCCGTAGTTCTTCAGCTTCACGCCGGCGAACGCCAGACGGGTTTTCTGGCTGGAGTCGCTCTCGGTTTTGTTACCGGAGAATTCAGATTCCCAACGGCCATAGCCGGTCAGGTCGTCGTTAATCTGCGTTTCGCCTTTAATACCGAAACGCACGTAGGTCTGATCGCCATCCTTGCTGTCATAGTCGCTGAAATAGTGCATGGCTTTGATCTTGCCGTACACATCCAGCTTGTTCGCGTTCTTATTATAAACTTCCGCTGCCTGCGTCGCTGTTGAAGCCACAAAGCCCATCATCATTAATGCCAGAGTACTCTTTTTCATTATTCAGTCCTGGTGATTTATTTATACGCGCTATTCAATTGCGGGCGCTCGCCCATCAAAAACTGGAGGTTTTTTAACGCCGGGATATTAAATATTTATGACAAGATGGAACTTTTTATAAAAAAGGGTATTTAAATGTATCTGACATATTTTTGTCACATTCCCTCTCCAGAATGCCCGATCCCGCGCAATAAAATGGCGCGCCCGCCGCCCCGGGTGTTGGCAAGCGGGCCGACTCCTGCTACAACATCAGCTCGATATCGATATTCCTTTTGAACGGCAGAGAATCATGAGTGAAAGCCAGACGCTGGTGGTAAAACTGGGCACCAGTGTTTTAACAGGCGGGTCCCGTCGCCTGAACCGCGCCCATATCGTCGAGCTTGTGCGCCAGTGCGCACAGTTGCACGCCATGGGACACCGTATTGTCATCGTGACCTCCGGGGCCATTGCCGCCGGGCGCGAGCACCTTGGTTACCCGGAACTGCCCGCCACCATCGCCTCCAAGCAGCTGCTGGCGGCGGTGGGACAAAGCCGTCTGATCCAGCTGTGGGAACAGCTGTTTTCTATCTATGGCATTCACGTTGGCCAGATGCTGCTGACCCGCGCCGACATGGAAGACAGAGAACGGTTCCTCAACGCCCGCGACACTCTGCGTGCGCTGCTGGATAACAGCATCGTCCCGGTCATTAACGAAAACGACGCCGTCGCTACCGCGGAAATCAAAGTGGGCGATAACGACAATCTCTCCGCGCTGGCCGCGATCCTCGCCGGGGCGGATAAGCTGCTGCTGTTAACCGACCAGCCAGGCCTGTTCACCGCCGACCCGCGCAGCAACCCGCAGGCGGAGCTGATTAAAGACGTTTACGGCATCGACGACGCGCTGCGCGCCATCGCCGGCGATAGCGTCTCCGGACTTGGCACCGGCGGCATGGGCACCAAGCTGCAGGCCGCGGACGTCGCCTGCCGGGCGGGGATTGATACCATCATCGCCGCCGGGAACCGTCCGGACGTCATCGGCCATGCGATGGCAGGCCTGCCGGTAGGTACCTGCTTCCACGCCCAGGAGTCTCCGCTGGAGAACCGTAAGCGCTGGATCTTCGGCGCGCCGCCGGCGGGGGAAATCACCGTCGATGCGGGCGCGACCCAGGCGATCCTCGAAAGAGGCAGCTCGCTATTGCCAAAAGGCATCAAAATCGTCAGCGGCAACTTCTCCCGCGGCGAAGTGATCCGCATCCGCAATAGCGAAGGACGCGACATCGCTCACGGCGTCAGCCGCTACAACAGCGATGCGCTGCGCCTTATCGCCGGCCAGCACTCGCAGCAAATCGATGCCATTCTGGGCTATGAATACGGCCCGGTGGCCGTCCACCGCGATGATATGATCATCCGTTAAGGAGCTGAAAATGCTGGAACAAATGGGCATTGCCGCCAAAGCGGCCTCCTGGCAGCTGGCGTTACTCTCCAGCCGGGAAAAGAATCAGGTACTGGAAAAGATCGCCGATTATCTGGAAGCGCAGACCGACGATATTCTGCGCGCCAACGCGGAAGATTTAGCCGAAGCTCGCGCCAATGGCCTGAGTGAAGCGATGCTCGATCGCCTCGCGCTGACCCCGGCGCGTCTGAGCGGCATCGCCAGCGATGTGCGCCAGGTGTGCAATCTGGCCGATCCGGTCGGCCAGGTGATCGACGGCGGGCTGCTGGACAGCGGTCTGCGTATTGAACGTCGCCGCGTCCCGCTGGGGGTGATTGGCGTGATTTATGAAGCGCGTCCTAACGTGACGGTCGACGTCGCCTCCCTGTGTCTGAAAACCGGCAACGCGGCGATCCTGCGCGGCGGGAAAGAGACCTGGCGCACCAACGCCGCCACGGTGAAGGTGATCCAGCAGGCGCTGCAGGAGTGCGGTCTGCCGGCCGCCGCGGTACAGGCTATCGAGAGCCCGGATCGCGCGCTGGTGGGCGAAATGCTGAAGATGGATAAATACATCGATATGCTGATCCCTCGCGGCGGCGCGGGCCTGCACAAGCTATGCCGTGAGCAGTCAACGATCCCGGTGATCACCGGTGGGATTGGCGTGTGCCATATTTTCGTTGATGAAACCGCCGAGATCCCCCCCGCGCTGAAGATCATCGTCAACGCCAAGACCCAGCGGCCGAGCACCTGCAATACCGTGGAAACGCTGCTGGTGCACCGCAACATCGCCGACACCTTCCTGCCGGCGTTAAGCAAGCAGATGGCCGAGAGCGGCGTCACCCTGCACGCCGCCCCTTCCGCCCTCCCCGCGCTGCAAAACGGCCCTGCGAAGGTCGAGCCGGTGAAAGCGGAGCAGTATGACGACGAGTATCTGTCGCTGGATCTGAACGTCAAAGTGGTGACTGATATGGATGAGGCTATCGCCCATATCCGCGAACATGGCACCCAGCACTCCGACGCCATCCTGACCCGCACCCTGCGTAACGCCAACCGCTTTATCAATGAAGTGGACTCTTCCGCGGTATATGTGAACGCCTCCACGCGCTTCACCGACGGCGGCCAGTTCGGCCTCGGCGCGGAAGTGGCGGTCAGCACCCAGAAGCTGCACGCCCGCGGCCCGATGGGGCTGGAAGCGTTAACCACCTATAAGTGGATTGGTTTCGGCGACGATACCATTCGTGCGTAAATGAGAACGGGCGATGCAAAAATAGGCAGTTGATTCCACTGGCTATTGACGCATCGCCCGCTAAGTTCTAACCTTTTGCCTCGTGATTCACGCTCGTGAACACCTCTTGCAGGGCCGATATAGCTCAGTTGGTAGAGCAGCGCATTCGTAATGCGAAGGTCGTAGGTTCGACTCCTATTATCGGCACCATTTCAACTTCCCCAGACGTCCGCATTCATCCATAAACACCCTGATTTATAACGATTTTAACGTTTTTTAGTCCATCATCGTCCGTAACCATCCAGTAGAATCCGATACAGAATGTGTATAGGATTGTGTATATGTTCCTGTTCGGTCCTGGATTCCTATACACATGCCTTTAAACGATATGCAGATTCGCCGCGCTAAGCCTGAAGCTAAAGCCTATACACTTGGAGATGGGCAAGGCTTGTCATTACTTATAGAGCCTAATGGAAGCAAGAGCTGGCGGTTCCGCTATCGCTATGCCGGTAAGCCCAAAATGATCTCGCTTGGTGTGTATCCGACGATCACCCTTGCCGATGCTCGTTCTCGTCGCGACGATGCCCGAAAGCTGGTCGCGGAAGGAAAGAACCCGAGTGAAGTTCGAAAAGAGCAGAAGATCGCATTGCAAACGGAATCCGAAAGTGCGTTTGAAAAGATAGCTACAGAGTGGCATCAGATGAAGTCCGCAAAATGGTCGGCAGGATATGCGTCAGATATCATGGAAGCGTTTCAGAACGACATTTTCCCGTATGTAGGGACAAGACCCATCGGTGAAATAAAACCGCTAGAACTGCTTAATGTGCTGCGTAAAATTGAAAAACGCGGGGCCTTAGAGAAGATGCGCAAAGTGCGACAGCGTTGTTCAGAAGTGTTTCGTTATGCCATAGCTACTGGGAGAGCTGAGTTTAATCCTGCTGCAGATCTCTCGAGCGCCCTCGAAGTACATCAATCCAATCATTTCCCGTTCCTAAAAGCTGATGAGCTACCAGATTTTCTACGTGCCTTAGACAGTTACACAGGGAGTCGGCTTGTCCAGATTGCTACGAAATTACTCATGATTACGGGTGTGAGAACCATAGAATTACGTGCTGCATTGTGGTCAGAATTTGATCTAGATAACGCTATCTGGGAAATTTCTGCTGAAAGGATGAAAATGCGCAGGTCACATCTTGTGCCATTGTCGACTCAAGCGTTAGATTTACTTAATGAACTCAAAATGATGACGGGTAACTATCGTTATGTTTTTCCGGGGCGGAACGATCCGAACAAGCCGATGAGTGAGGCGAGTATAAATCAGGTTATCAAGCGTATTGGCTATGGCGGGAGGCTCACTGGACATGGGTTTAGGCACACTATGTCAACAATATTACACGAGAAAGGATTCGACAGTGCATGGATAGAGATTCAACTGGCACATGTAGACAAAAATAGCATTCGTGGTACATACAATCACGCACAGTATCTAGAGAAAAGAAGCTCGATGATACAATGGTATAATGACTATATTTACTCAATTAAGGATTCCACATGGCAAAAGTGATAAGCATGATTAACTGGAAAGGTGGTGTAGGAAAATCCACATTATCTTTACATCTTGGGGTTGGGCTGATGCTCGGTTCCGACGAGCATCCAAAAGTATTACTCATTGATTTAGATCCTCAATCAAATCTATCATATTTAGCATTGGGGGTGGAAAAATATGTCAGACATGTTTACACCAAAAAAAAGCCCACACTAAAAAATATTTTTGATGATTATTTCGATGGAAAGCAATTCCATACTCGCGACGCTATAATAAAACAACCGATAACTGCAAGCCCTGGTCAGGTCTGGATCAACGTTGATTTGCTACCTTCTCATCACGAACTAGTTCTTGTTGATATGATGTTGGCAAGAGAAAAGAAAAGTGCATCAACTCATCAAAAGGAAACAGAATTGGAACTCGATAAGATGGCAATAATAAAAAAAGCCATAGATCAGGTTGCAGAAGATTATGATTACATTATTCTAGATTGCCCACCAAATATTAATCTTGTCACACAAAATGCTTTCTTTGCAAGTGAACTGTACCTTATCCCTGCAATTCCAGACTTTCTTTCCACGGTTGGTATTTCCCTAATAAAATCTGAAATGGATAAGCTCAATAAAAACTTTAGAGGGATGATTCAATATTCTAACTCATCTATTGAATTTAATGACACCGAAATGCTTGGGATTATATTTAATATGGTAGACGAATATAATAAAAAGCCCAAAGAAACTCATGAGGACACAATCAATGATGTTAAAAAACAGCATCCAAACATGGTGTTCAATAACTACATCACAGCCGGGGACGGTATATCCGTTGCGTCCGAAAACAATTTAACAGTATTTAGCCACTCTTCTTTACCTCGTTCCAAACCTAATGCAGAAAAACAGAGTGAATATCTAACTCAAGTAGTTAGCGAACTTTATGAAAAGTTGGAGAATATATAATGAAAACTCATGAGTTAATTTCTTTGATTGAATATATCTCCAAGATAATGGCGCATTACCCAAACAAAAGCGTGGAATATGCACTTGATGACATACTGAATTTACTTGATGCTCGTAAAAAAAAACCAACCCCCATCGTTAAAGAAAAACAAAGTTCACAAATACTAAAAAAAGAAGACTACCTCAAGTCCTCCAAGGATATGTATTCACTTCGACACATACATAACAAAAGTTCAAAGTCAGACAGTGAGCCAAATGAAACATTAAATGATCTATCCATTGAACAATTAAAAAAACTAGCAAATGATATAGGCATCAAAACATCATCAAGACAAAATAAAGGAATACTAGTAATGAATATCACTAAAACTCTGGAAAGAAGACGAATAGACTCCACCATTAAAGACAAAGACAAAGAGGATTAATAAATTCACTTTATGATAACGTGCGCTCTAGGAGAGCTAAGGGCGCAAAAATTCTTCAAATCTAATACATAAAGAATTAACCAATTTTTTCTTGCCTTATTTTAATCATCATCTTGATACAAAGTGTTCGGCACATCAGCCTGCTTCGTAGCCTGAGCTCTTAAAAGCACATAGACGTTTAAACATCCCCACCAAGAACCAGATGAGCAAGGAGATGAGCGGTCAGTGCAGAATGATCTCTACCTCAGAAACCCGACATGCCCCCGAACAGCGCCGCACCACCCACCGACACTCCCGTGAACCCGCGCAGCGCAGCGACGCGCTCAGGCCGCGAAATTAAATATCATTAAATAAATACTTTACCGCTGGCGCGCAGTGCTTTCCCCGCCTCGCCTGCCCGCTTCAGGGGTCGGTTTTCATGCAGGTGCATCGGGGGGCTCAGGCCGCGCCGGGACAGGGGCCGGACAGGAATAACAGGGCGAGGAAACGCATGCAAGACCATGCACCCTGTGGATGCATGGCTTAATTCGGGAAAAATAGCGGTATTTTCGGGGATTTTTTGCGGAGCTACTTACTGGCCAGTTCCGTGCGCCGGCGGGCATAAATCAGGCTCTGTGCGGGGGTGTATTTTTCCTGATTATCCACCCGCGAAGCCGCGTCAGGCCTGAATCCGATGGCCGTTAAAATATCGCTGTCTTCTGCCGCATAATTAATTTCTTCACCGGTACTCAGCCACACTGACAGCGCTTCGCGCAGGTAATGCGCCGAACGGTCGAGCGCATGGCCGGTCAGGAGTGCGGGCTGCTGACTGAGTCCCATCAGCTCCGGGGCGAGCGTGGCGGCCAGCTCTGTCCCGTGCGCCTGCATAAAGTCATTCAGCCGGTTGCGGATACTGATGCGTTGCACCGCTTCATGGGAGCGGATATAGCGCCCGGCGGCCTGATTTATCTCCCATTTTTTGACATCGATAATGTCGCGCAGTTCCTGCATAATTGCCGGGATACGGTCATCCCCGGCCAGCACCTGTTCCTGATATTCCTGCTCTGCGGCCGCCAGTTCGGCTTTACGGTTCAGCCAGGCGGTTTCGTTCTTCTGACAGGCTTCAAAGGCCTGCTGTAGCGTGAGGGTGGTCATGGTCAGTTCTCCCCTGATTAATGACGGTATGGCGAGCTGTAGCAGCCCTGCACGTTACGGGGTGCCGGGGGTGTGACCGGCTCCGCGACAGGCGGCGCTTTCTCCGCCGGGGGCCGGATAACCTCGTCGATGGCTTCAGTGGTGCGGAACGTCGCCGAGCACTCAATATTGGTGCACTGGTGATAGCGCTGTTTGACGTTCTCCGACAGATAGCGGGAGGTGCGGGCATGCGCCGACTTTTTGCAGAACGGACAGTGCATCATGGCAGCAGCCCCCGCGCTTTCAGGTCAGCCTCGCGCTGACGGATTTTCTCCTGCCAGACCTTACGCTCGCCGGGCGTGCTGGCGGCGTCGTGGTCCATATGCGCAAGCGCGACGGCCGGGAAGCCGGTCAGGGAGAGCACCGGCTCATCGGCTGGCGTGACGGAGAAGGCGCTCACTTTCCCGGTCAGGAAGGTCACCACCTGATGCATGACCTCTTTCTCCGGCTCGGTGTACCCCTGATGGCCGGTGGTGTTGGCGAGCGGGTTTGCCATCACCTCCGCTTTCAGCACCATCGCCCGGACCAGTGGCCCGAGGGTGTCATTCAGCGCGCGGTTAAGCTCTTCCTCAGCGTATTTACTCAGCACAGCATGATGCGCCTGGCGGAATGCCCGCGCGGTGCTGTTGCAGGTGGCTTTCAGCTGGTCACGTTCAAAGGCCAGCACTTCGGTCAGGTTGTGGCATTCCTGCGCCAGCTCCCGGCGGGCCACGCGTTCGATATGGCCGCTTTTCAGCTCATCCGTCAGCATGGCGCCCCCGGCACGGAAAGCAGCACGCCAGGTGCGGGTGTCGCTGCCGTTGTCCTGCTCCAGCTCCGCTTTCTGCTCCTCTGCGCGGGTGATGGCCGTCAGGGTGTCCTCCATCAGGCGGGCCTGTTCAAGATGGGCCGCTCTGGCTGCGGCCAGTCGCTCCAGCGCCGGTTTCAGGTAATCAGGGATAAAGGTGGTGTCGGTCATGGCAGGTTTCCTCGTGGTTTCAACATGAGGTGATTCTGCCGGGGCACACACAACAACACGACCTGTTGCGGTTGTGGCAGTTCTGGCACAATCAGGAAGTCAAAATCCGGCTTGCCAGAGAAAGGTCTCAGGAAAAGCATACTCACCGTTTGTTTTTTTACATATAACTGTTCACTACTGTTCACTTTAAATAAAAGAATAAGTAATACAGTAAGTTAAGTGGTGAACAGTTGAGGTCAGAAGTATTCACCGACTGTTCACTACTGTTCACCTTTCTGTTTTGACGGAGCCCTGCTCCTTTAGTCTTTTTTGCGATTAAAAAATAATAATATATAAATAAAAGTAATCAGGAATGGGCCACCAGTTTGCCAACGTTTACCAAAAGATGACCAACGTTTGCCACTGTCTAAAAATCGTTCTGTTGTGTGGTGGGCCACTACAAAATGACTTGTTGCCCTCAGAGAAAATATTCACAAAATAGAGAGCTACCCGAGGCCGGACGGACACGACCGGCACTGTATGGACTTTATGAGGTAGCCCGATGCACACCGCTTTTTCTTCCCCGTCTTCAGCCCCTGCCGCGCCGCTGATGCCGGTTTCTGATGCCGCTCAGGAGCGTTTTATTCGCCTGCCCGAAGTGATGCATCTGTGCGGCCTGTCCCGCTCCACGATTTACGACCTCATCAGCCGGGAGGCTTTCCCGAAACAAATCTCCCTCGGCGGAAAAAACGTGGCGTGGGCGCAGTCGGAAATCACCGGGTGGATGGCCGACCGTATCGCCGAACGCAACCGGGGCTATGACGCATGATGATGCCCGTTCCGCAAAAAGCCCCTTTTTCTGGCTTGCTTCCCTTCGCCGTTTCCAGGTATAGTTTTATCGCTGTCGCAAAATCGACAGCCGGGCGTAGGAACCCGTGTAATTCACAGGCGACACCAGACGCGCCATGCGTCTTTTTTTACGTCGTAGCTCAGGCACACCCATTTTTCGGGCTGTGGTGTTTATGCGCACACCGTAGCTCCGGCAAGATAATGGTGGTCCGGGCGGGGCAGCTTTCGGGCTGGCCGGTATTCTGTGGAGCCGGTATTCCTACCCCCGTCCGGGTCACCACCCATGAGCGTAGGAACTCCGGTGGTGGCAATAACCGCTATTCACAGGAGGTTGCCCCTATGGCTACGACCCTCACCCCGTCACATCCGCAGTTTGTCTTTGTGTTTGCCGCTGTTCGTCGCGCAGACCGTCAGCCCCGCATCTGTATGCTCCGCGCCGTCGCCGGGGATGAACACGCTGCACGCCAGTCCCTCGTTCGCGATTACGTCCTCTCGTTTGCCGGGCGTCTGCCGGTGGCGGAGGTGCGTGCATGAGACACTCCACGATTACTGCCCGTGACCTCGAATGCCTTGAACATATGCGCAATGTCGGCCAGCTCGTCAGCGAGCTGATGCAGGTGCAGGACTGTACTTCCCTGCGTCGTGACCCGACTCAGCAGTTGCAGCTCACCTCCGTGATTTACCTCATGACCGCCCAGCTCGACGGCGTGGTCGAACGCTGTAATCACCGCTGGTTCACCGGGGAGGGCAACGTATGAAAACGCCATTACCGCCCGTATTACGTGCCGCCCTGTATCGCCGCGCCGTGGCCTGTGCCTGGCTGACCCTGTGCGAACGTCAGCACCGCTATCCTCACCTCACCCTCGACGCGCTGGAAAGCGCCATCGCCGCCGAGCTGGAGGGCTTCTACCTGCGCCAGCACGGCGAGGAAAAAGGCCGCCTGATTGCCTGTGCGCTGCTGGAAGATTTGATGCAGGCCGGGCCGCTGAAAGCCGCCCCGTCGCTGTCCTTCCTCGGGCTCGCCGTGATGGATGAGCTCTGCGCCCGCCATCTGACATCGCCTGTACTGCACTGAGGGAGAAAACCATGAAAATGAACGTAACGGACACCGTAAAACAGGCGTGCGGTCACTGGCCGCGCATTCTCCCTGCGCTGGGAATGAAAGTGATAAAAAACCGCCATCAGGCCTGCCCGGTGTGCGGCGGCGCTGACCGTTTCCGCTTTGACGATAAAGAGGGGCGTGGCACATGGTTCTGTAACCAGTGTGGCGCCGGTGACGGCCTGAAACTGGTTGAGAAGGTGTTCGGCATATCGGCATCCGAGGCCGCCGGGAAGGTGAACGCCGTCACCGGCCATCTGCCGCCGGTGGCCCCGGAGGTGATGGCGGCCGCAGACGCCGGAACGGAGGCCGAGCGCAAAGCAGCGGCCGCGCTGGCCGTCAGACTGCTGGAGAAAACGCGCCCGGCCACCGGCAACGCCTACCTGACCCGCAAGGGCTTTGCCGGTCGTGAGTGTCTGACGCTGACCACGTCGCACAAAACCGGCGGCGTGGCCTACCGCGCCGGTGATGTGGCGGTACCGTTGTATGACGAGTCCGGCACGCTGGTTAACCTCCAGCTTATTAATGCTGAGGGGCTCAAGCGCACCCTGAAGGGCGGGCAGGTCAAGGGAGCATGCCATCTCATCGACGGGCAGAAACAGGCCGGGAAACGCCTGTGGATAGCGGAGGGCTATGCGACTGCCCTTACCGTGCATCACCTGACCGGGGAAACCGTCATGGTGGCGCTGTCGTCCGTGAACCTTCTTTCTCTGGCGAGCCTGGCCCGTCAGAAACACCCGGCCTGTCAGATTATCCTCGCCGCTGACCGTGACCTTAACGGCGACGGCCAGACAAAAGCCGCCGCGGCCGCAGCAGCCTGTGAGGGCGTTGTCGCCCTGCCGCCGGTGTTCGGTGACTGGAATGATGCGGTGATGCTCAGAGGCGAAGACACCACGCGGAAGGCCATTTATGCCGCCATCCGGCCAGCGGCCCAAAGCCCGTTCGACACCATGAGCGAGGCGGAATTTACCGCCATGAGCGCCAGTGATAAGGCAATGCGGGTGCATGAACATTACGGCGAAGCGCTGGCCGTGGATGCCAACGGCCAGCTCCTGTCCCGGTATGAAAACGGCATCTGGAAGGTGATAACGCCGTCTGATTTTGCCCGCGATGTGGCCGGGCTGTTTCAGCGCCTGCGCGCCCCGTTTTCATCGGGGAGGATTGCGTCAGTGGTGGAGACCCTGAAACTGATTATTCCGCAGCAGGAGGCACCGGCACGCCGTCTGATTGGTTTTCGCAACGGGGTGCTCGATACCCGCTCAGGTATATTCAGCCCGCACAGCAAATCGCACTGGCTGCGCACCCTGTGCGACGTGGATTTCACCCCGCCAGTGGAAGGGGAAACACTGAAAACCCACGCGCCGAACTTCTGGCGCTGGCTCGACCGGGCGGCCAGTGGCAACCCGACAAAACGCGACGTGATTCTGGCCGCGCTGTTTATGGTGCTGGCGAACCGCTACGACTGGCAGCTCTTTCTCGAAGTCACCGGCCCCGGCGGCAGCGGGAAAAGTATCCTCGCCGAAATCGCCACGATGCTGGCCGGAGAGGATAACGCCACGTCAGCCGATATCGACACGCTGGAAGACCCCCGCAAGCGTGCCTCCCTGATTGGCTTCTCGCTCATTCGTCTGCCTGACCAGGAGAAATGGAGCGGGGACGGTGCCGGACTCAAGGCCATCACCGGCGGCGATGCGGTGTCGGTCGACCCGAAATACCAGAATCCCTACTCGACGCATATTCCGGCGGTCATTCTGGCCGTGAACAATAACCCGATGCGCTTCACCGACCGCAGCGGCGGCGTGTCACGTCGCCGGGTGATTATCCACTTCCCGGAGCAGATAGCCCCGGAGGAGCGCGACCCGCAGCTCAGGGATAAAATCGCCCGCGAGCTGGCCGTGATTGTGCGCCAGTTAATGCAGCAGTTCAGCGACCCGATGAGTGCCCGTTCACTGCTTCAGTCGCAGCAGAACTCCGACGAGGCGCTCAGTATTAAACGCGATGCTGACCCGACGTTTGATTTTTGCGGCTATCTGGAGGCACTGCCGGAGCCGGACGGGATGTATATGGGGAACGCGAACATCATCCCGCGCCAGCCGCGCCTGTATCTGTATCACGCCTATCTGGTCTACATGGAGGCCCACGGCTACAGGAACGCACTCAGCCTGACCATGTTCGGCAAGGGGCTCTCAGCCATGCTGAAAGAGTACGGACTGAATTATGAGAAGCGCCGCACAAATCAGGGTATGCAGACCAATCTCGCTCTCAGGGAGGAAAGCAACGCCGACTGGCTGCCGAAGTGTGATGAACCCACCGCTTCATAACCTACCCGGACCGGCATTGCCGGTCTTTTTTTACCTGCTCACCGGCCAGAGTGAACAGTAAAGTGTTCACTGTTCACCAAGTATTCACTCGCTAACGTCATGAAAATAAATAATAAAAACACCAAGTGAACAGTGTGAACAGTTTTCCCAGAAAAAACTGTTTACCCTTAAACGTTATCAGACCTCTCAGTGCCAGAAGCGGGAGTTTAGCCCCAGGTATTCGCGAACTCCGTAGCGTATTTGTCCGATGAATTCAATTATACTGGTGCGAGTTTAAGGCCTCTTTATACGCTTTATTCCAAGTCTCATTTGGCTGAAGGGACATTAACTGTGTTACATTTATAGCGATTTCAAATAATCCAGCTTTTCATATGACAACAACGATATACCGTGAATACGAATTTGCTGCATGTGATGGGAAATGGTCTTCTGATGGGCGTCCGCGAAGGGATGTTCTTGAAAAGAAGGCAATCCACATCGACTTCATGGGGCGCAAGGCCATCTCTTTTATGTGTGGAGATCATCCTATGATAGCTCTTATGCAAGCACTTCAGTTGAAAGTGATAACCGGCGATCAATACGCCAGCCTGATGAGTTTGTACATGGATGTGGATGATTTTTCCTTCGGCATGGTCGTCCTTGAAAAAAGCACAGGTGATATCATGTACGATATGTACACACCCCCGATGGTTCAAGTAAGACACAAGCCGGTCGTCTATGATTTAGGTTCGTCTGGAGGGGGATTTGCTGCTGAATGCATCTACTATACTGAAAAGAAACTCAGGAAAAAGAGACGTCACAAAGGGTTTTCAGCATCATCAGTTAGGTGTAAAGTCTCAAGTGCTGTACAATATGCATACAGGCGAGACCCGTTTTCTGGCGGAAAAGTGTATAGAGCAATCTGGAGTCGCAACGGAATCGAGTTCAATAACATCCCCTTGGTTAATGATTTTGCCAAGAATCGATACTGTTTAAACTTAAAAGAAACATTAAAGATAATTCACAACAGGTACTTAGAGATAATGAATATGAGACAGAATGCCCAGCTCAATCCGGCAGCCTCGCTCTCTAAAGCGGGACAGCCGCAGAAGAAACCAGATGATCAGACTCCAAAGGCAAATGGAGATAATGGTCAGCAGATGACTATGTCAAGGGTTATCAACTATGCCCGGCTTTTTTCTGACTAACCCTTTGGGGTATCCATGCTTCATGTAGGGTTTCATTTGATTTAAACCTGCTGCCCTATGCTCCATGTCCCATTTTTGCATACCTGATGCCTAAGATTTATCTAGGGCATCAGGTACTAGTACATCCTTATCCCAATGTGCAGGTTGGCTTACCCCCCTATCTTCCACTCCTCGCTCACAACAGACTATAACGCTTGTATCTATAGCCTGCAGAGGTGAACAGTAAAGTGTTCACTGTTCACCAACTATTCACCACATAACTATTTGAATATTAAATATAAAAGTGCCTGGTGAACAGTGTGAACAGTTTTCCCCAAAAAAAGTTTTTTTCTGTTATTTAATTCGTATGAAAAATGAACGCGACCGCCAATGTGTATAGCCGTGTGTATAGCTCCATTTTTAGATTTTATTTTTATAAATAAAATCATATAGTTGACTTGATTTATTGGTTCCTATTATCGCACCACCTCAATCAAAACGTTACAGAAAACGCTTCTTTAAAAGCCTCTCTGGGTTTACACCAGGGTTGCTTTCCCCGGAGACCGATGCACTTAAATTCCATGCTCTTATCGCTGAGCCAAGGCATCAAAACTACCATCACGGTCAGTGATAAAAGCTCCCGCGGGCTCAGAAGTATCTCGATTATCCATGGCTCATAGCACCTTAACGTAAGCGGCAATGAGCAATGCCATCTTAATAATATTTTATATCCAGCCCTCCCTCTTCAAACCGTTAATCCAGTAATTTCATCTCCAGCGCCCTGCTCATCGCTTGAGTGCGACTATTCACTTTAAGCTTCGCGTAGATGTTTTTGATATGCCATTTGACCGTCTCGGCAGAAATAGCGAGGGAGCGAGCGATTTCTTTGTTCATCTGACCTTCAGCAATTAGCTGTAATATCTGAAACTCACGCTCGCTGAGCTCGCCAGGAATATCGGGGCTTCCACTATTAAACGGTGTTCCGTCTGCAGGCGCGCGCTTGTCGGCCCAGGGTTCATGCACTCCCCCTTTCTCTTTGCAAGCCGAAGAGGTTTCATTCATACCGGCAAGCAAAGGTTGCAAGGTATCGCCAGCGTCAAGAAAGAGGCCCGTGAGATGCTGTTGTTCAGCCAGCTGCACGACTGGCTGAAATGTCGTGCGCGCAGCGGCCGTTTTGCCACTGTTCCACAAGGCCAATGACCAGAGCGTACGCAGACGCGCTGCGGTTAACCTGTCCCCCCGGCTTTCCTGATCGGAGACCATCTCAGCCAGTAAAACGCAGGCTTGCGGTGCCTGGCCTCTGGCGAGAAGAAGCCGGCTGCGGCTAAGGGATGCAGACATAACGATGGCGCGTTGGCAGGGATGTTCGGCATCCATTCTGAAGCTGGCGGCCATTTGTTCAAGCTGTCGCTGCAGTTGCTCTGCGCCGGTGACATTGCCGCGCTGCAGTCGCACCCTCACCTGCTCGGCTAACAACATGGCCTGGAGCCGTTGCCAGCCGCGAGACACCGCAAGACGCTGCGCATGCTCCAGCAATCGCTCGGCCTCATAGGGCATATCGTTATCTAAGGCCTGACGCGCGAGATAGGTATAGCAACGACTCAGCGCGTCGGGTGGACTGAATCGGTCGATGAATTCGAGCCGGTCGGCTGGCAGATGCTCGGGCGAGTCACCCCTCTGACATTCATAGGCTATCTCCGCCAGCAGCGGCGCCAGCGTCGCGCCACTGGTCGACTGGGTACCGGTATAACATTCAGCCTGGCGCAACGTTTTCTCTGCATACCACCCGGCTTTTCCCAGATCGCCCTGACAAAGATGGCACTGGGCAATAATAAACGCGCGATAAACCGAAACAAACAGATTATCTAAAGGACTTTCCGGAGAGGGCATATGCTGTTGAACCTCCAGCGCGTCGTGATAGCGCTGGTTAACAACATGGCAATAGCTGAGAATATTGCATATCAGACCATCAACCCAGGTGTCGCCGCAGGGCACTTCGGCCAGCAACGGCTGAACGATAGCCAGACTCTCCGGGATGTTTTCCGCAAAGGCTTCGCAAATTGCCCGCACAACGCGCAATTTACACCAGGTGCTGCGGGTTAAATCCTCACGATGATGAAGTACCATCTGATCGAGGTTATCAAGCAGCTGCCTCGACTCATCAAAGTGGAAATAATGCGCCAGTGCCCAGGCCAGATTAATTTGCAGGTCAATGCGCGAAGGATCGGTACTGGGCGGTAAATGATGCATCCATGAAATCAGGGTATCGATATCCCCTTCTTCCGCCAGTGACTGAGCGCTTGCGCCGTCCTGTACGGGGCTATGCACCGGCTTGCCTGCGCTGAGCGCATGGCGTACCGCTTCAGACCACAGCTTCTGTTCGACGAACCAATGACTGGCTAATTCATGTAGCTGTTTGCGATCAATATCGTTGTTCTGCTGCAGCATGGTCCGAAGATTTTCCTGCAACAGAGGATGGTAGCGGAACCAGTAGCCTTGTTCGTCAAGGGCTGACAAAAAAAGGTTGTGTCGCTCAATCCATGTCAGCATCGCTTTACTATCATCTCGTCCTGTCACTGCGTTGCATAATTCGGCATTTAACCGACTGAGGAAGGACGTTTTTACCAGGAAATCGAGAACCTCTTCCGGCAGCGGATCCAGTACCACCTCTTTCAGATAGCGGGCAATGGACCGTGTTCCTCCATGCATATTGCGCAACAGATGCTCGGGATCATGCTGTAATTCTGCGGACAATGAAGCGATCTTCATCCCTGCAATCCAGCCCTCTGTCACGGACTGTAGCCGCTGTGCATGGTGGTTGCTGAGGGGTAGCGCAACCGTGCGGCTAAAATAGTGTTTTGTTTCTTCGAGCGTGAATTGCAGGTCTCGATCATAGATCTCCACCAGTTGGTCCTGGGCCTGCAGCTGGCTCAGCGCAAGATTCGGGTGGAAACGGCTGCCAATGATCAGATGCAAGGCGGCAGGCGCATGCTTGATTAAATACCCCACGGCTTCATAGACCCCACGATCGTTAATCACGTGGAAGTCGTCGATGATCAGGTATACGTCATGCGGGCAGTAGTGTAGCTGGTTAATGAGCCCGGCCAGCAGTTGCTCGGAGCTGGAGAGCTTCTGTTCTTCCATGTCACGCCAGAAATCGGCGTCCCAGTCAGCATAGAGTGGACGCAATGCTTGCAGCAGATAAGGAATAAACTGCCATACGTCATCATCATCCTCATCGAGGCTCAGCCAGGCGATACGTTCCCCCTGGGCGACCATCTGCTGATGCCATTGCGCCAACAGCGTGGTTTTGCCAAATCCAGCGCCGGCGCAGACGACGCCCAGCCGGCACTGCTGAACGGGATTAAGAAGCTGAAGAAGCCGGGGGCGCTCCAGCAATTGTATTGAGGAGCGAGGCGGGACGAATTTGGTCAGGATTAGCGGCAAGCCTCGCGTCAGCCGCAATGGCCCGGAGACCAGTGAGGGTGATTGACGACCTTCTAAATCCAATGGCTTCATCCGTGGTGTCTACTCGCTTTGTTTTTTTCAATTGTACGCCAGCCCCCGGGATGACATGGGGCAGCCAAACTTTATTGCTACACAAAATTTAGAAAGTTTGACCTCAAGCATGAAAACCCCCACCTACCCCCCCATGAAGGTGGCTTCGCACTCCCTTTAACCGCTCGTAGATTCATTGCATGGGTGTGGCCAGGGTTATCCGCCCTGTCTGTTGGCCCCGCCTGGGTGACCTTTATTGAGGAGAATTAAACGATGCTCAGCAAACAGGCGTTATTGCAGGCTTACCGCAAGATGCGGGAGATCAGAACATTTGAAGAGCGGTTGCATCAGGAAAATACCAGCGGTGATATTCCGGGCTTCATTCACCTTTACACCGGTGAGGAGGCCATCGCGGTGGGGGTCTGCGAAAATTTAACGAGCGCAGATTTTATTGGTTCAACACACCGTGGACATGGCCACTGTATTGCTAAAGGTTGCGACATTCACGGCATGATGGCCGAAATATTCGGTAAGGACAGCGGGTTATGTCGCGGTAAGGGCGGGTCGATGCACATTGCCGATCTGTCGAAAGGAATGCTGGGGGCGAACGCTATCGTTGGGGGAGCCCCTCCCCTGGCCATCGGCGCCGCGCTAACGGCAAAGACGCTAAAAACCGGCAACGTCGGTGTCTCTTTTACGGGCGATGGTGGTTCTAATCAGGGCCTGGTCTTTGAAGCCATCAATATGGCCGTCGTGCTCCAGCTTCCAGCCGTCTTTATTTTCGAGAATAACGGTTACGGCGAAGGGACCGGCCATGACTACGCCGTGGGTGGGCGTGATATCGCCCGGCGCGCCGCTGGCTTCGGCCTGCCGGCAGTGACCGTCGATGGCACCGATTTCTTTGCCGTTTATGAGGCAACCTCAGAGGCGGTCAAGCGTGCGCGAGAAGGCGGTGGCCCAAGCGTCATTGAGGCCAAAGCCTTCCGCTGGCATGGTCATTTTGAGGGCGATCCCGCGCTATATCGTGCGGAAGGTGAAGTGCAACGCCTGCGTGAACAACATGATCCGCTGAAGATTTTC
The DNA here is from genome assembly GCF_018204675.1 of Klebsiella sp. P1927. Classification (NCBI taxonomy): domain Bacteria; kingdom Pseudomonadati; phylum Pseudomonadota; class Gammaproteobacteria; order Enterobacterales; family Enterobacteriaceae; genus Klebsiella; species Klebsiella sp. P1927. Next base: position 4,064,349 of record NZ_CP073377.1, read on the forward strand.
ACCGCTAAGGTCAAGCAACATATCACCCAGGAAGAACTGGCGGCGATTGACGAGGAAGTAGAAGCCCTGGTCAACGATGCCGTATTGAAGGCCCGCGCCGCTGCCTACCCGGCTCCGGAAGACCTGCTGACAGACGTGTACGTCTCATACTGAGGGTGATAACCATGACAATAAAAACCTATCGTGAAGCGGTCAAGGAAGCCCTGGCTCAGGAAATGGAACGCGATGAACGCGTGGTGCTCATCGGTGAAGACTTGCGTGGCGGTCATGGCGGAAATGCGCCCGAAGAGGCTAAAATAGAAGCCTTTGGCGGTGTGCTGGGTGTCACTAAAGGGCTGTGGACGCAGTTCGGCTCCGATCGGGTGATCGACACGCCCATTACCGAGTCGGCCATCATCGGTATGGCGGCCGGCGCCGCAGCGACGGGTTTGCGGCCGGTCGCGGAATTGATGTTCATGGATTTTTTTGGCGTGAGCCACGATGCACTGTACAACCAGGCGGCTAAGTTCCGCTACATGTTTGGTGGCAAAGCCAGAGCTCCGCTGGTGATGCGAGGGATGATCGGCGCGGGGTTTTCTGCCGCAGCCCAGCATTCACAGTCACCCTATAATATCTTTGCCACCACGCCTGGACTGAAGGTGGTGGTGCCCTCGACGCCTTATGACGTCAAGGGTCTGTTAATCCAGTCCATTCGCGACGACGACCCGGTGGTATTCTGCGAGCATAAAATGCTGTACGACCTCAAGGGCGAGGTACCGGACGAGATCTATACCATCCCGCTAGGTGTAGCCAACTACACTCGCGAAGGGGAGGACGTCACCATCATTGCGTTGTCGGCAATGGTACATAAAGCAAACCAGGTGGCGGACAAACTGGCCAGAGAGGGGATCTCGGTCGAGGTGGTCGACCCGCGAACCATTTCGCCGCTGGATGAGGAAGGTATTCTGGAATCGGTGGCGTCCACGGGGCGGGTCGTGATTGTCGACGAATCCGCTGCACGCTTCGGTTTTGCTCATGATGTCGCGGCGCTGATTGCGTCCCAGGCATTCCATTTCCTCAAAGCGCCCGTTCTGCTGGTGACGCCGCCACACACGCCGGTCCCGTTCTCCCCTGCTCTCGAAAAACTCTGGATCCCTGGCGTTGAACGTATCGAAGCCGCCGTCCGTCAAGTGCTGGAGGATTAACCTATGAGCGAAATCAAGACGCTTGAAATGCCAAAGTGGGGGCTTTCCATGGAGGAAGGCTTGCTCGCTCGATGGGCAATCCAGGAGGGTGACGATTTCACCAGAGGGCAGGAAATATGTGAGATTGAAACCAGTAAAATCGTCAATGTGCTGGAGGCCCCCTTTGCCGGTACGTTACGTCGGATACTCGCCCGCGAGGGTGAGACGCTTCAGGTAGGCGCCGTGCTGGCCCTGGCGGCTGACGCGTCGGTCAGCGATGCTGAACTGGACGAATTTGTTGCCCGCCTGGCGACGGCGAAACCCGCAGCCCCAGGCCCGGAGGCTGCCGCGCCGGACGTAGCGGCACAGGCAGGCGCTAAGCCAGCTTCCGTTGTTTCGCCGCCATCCAACAGCCCCGAGCCCCCTGTTGGGCAGACCGTCATCCCCGTCAGTCTGCAAGGTGTGACCGATGTGACTCAGGTTAATGCCACGCCCCATGCGTTACGACTGTCTGCCCGCTGGGGTGTCGACCTGAAAAAAGTCCGCGGCAGCGGGCGCGGGGATCGTATCTCTGTTTCTGATCTGGAAAGCGCGATCGTTGCCGCCGGCGGTCGCCTGGCCTCTCCGACGCCCCCCGTTCGTCGCAGCAAAGCGCCCCGCTCGCATGCCGATGACAGCCAGGTATCGGCCACCCCGCTGGCGCGCCGCCTGGCCGGCAAACTGGGTATCAACTTGCATGACTGCCGAAGCAGCGGTTCACGCGGTCGGGTAAGTCGCGATGATGTGCTGGCCGCGGCGTTGTTACTCGACGAGCACCCGCAGACCAGTCCTGTGCAGGAGAGTGCCCCGGCCCCCTTTGAGAGCATCCCGATGTCCGGTATGCGGCGGGCTATCGCTTCTCGCCTGCAAACGTCCAAGCAACAGTCTCCCCATTTCCGTTTGAGCGTCGATCTCGATCTGGAGCGACTGTTAGCGTTACGTCAGGACATTAACCGCGAAGTACCCGGCGTCAAGATTTCGGTGAATGACCTGCTGGTGAAGGCCTGCGCCCTGGCGCTGGTGGCCGTGCCTGACGTCAATATCCAGTTTGATGAAGCGGCACAAAGTATCCGCCGCTTTACGGATGCCGACATTTCGGTGGCCGTTGCGCTGCCTGCCGGGCTAATTACCCCTATTGTTCGCTCGGCGAACCGGAAATCGATTAGCGACATATCGAACGAAATTCACTCGCTGGTGACCAGAGCCAAAGCGGGCACGCTGAAGCCGGAAGAGTTCCAGGGCGGGACCTTTAGCCTGTCAAATCTGGGGATGCTCGGCGTCCGGCAGTTTGACGCCATCATCAATCCACCGCAAAGCGCAATCCTCGCCATTGGCGCCGGCGAGGTCCGGGCGGTAGTACGCGACGGGCAAATCGTCGCGCGACAGCAAATGACGGTATCGCTATCCTGCGATCACCGGGTCATCGATGGCGCGGCAGGTGCGGCTTTTCTCCGGGAACTCAAGCGACTGATTGAAACCCCGACCTTGATGTTTATCCAGGAGACGAGCTATGCACGATAAATACGATGTGCTGATCATCGGCGGGGGTCCTGGGGGATACGTTGCCGCCATCCGTGCCGGCCAGCTAGGGCTTCGTACCGTATTAGTGGAAAAACAACATCTGGGCGGCATCTGCCTGAACTGGGGATGCATTCCAACCAAGGCGCTGCTGCATGGCGCTGAGGTTGCGCACACTATCACCCATGCCAGTCAGCTGGGCATCAGCGTGGGCGAGGTGAACGTCGATCTGCAGAAACTGGTGCAGTTTAGCCGTACCGTATCGCAACAGCTCACCGCTGGGGTTGCGTACCTGTTGAAGAAAAATGGCGTGAGGGTGATTGATGGCACCGCGCGGCTGCGCGGCAAGGGGCAAATCACGGTCGAGGATGCCCGAGGGGAGGCGCGCGATTACCGGGCCGATCACGTGATCCTGGCAACCGGCGCCCGACCACGCGCATTGCCAGGCATAGCGCCAGATGGCGAACATATCTGGACCTATTTCGAGGCGCTGCGGCCTAAGCTTTTACCCAAGTCGCTCTTAATCATCGGTTCAGGGGCGATTGGCGTCGAGTTCGCCAGCCTTTATAACGATCTGGGCTGTAAAGTGACGCTGGTCGAGCTAGCGTCGCAGATTTTGCCAGTGGAAGATGCCGAGGTGTCTGCAGCAGTGCGTAAGTCATTCGAAAAACGCGGTATTCAGATCCATACCCAGACCCTGGTGACGCAAGTACAGCTCACCGATACCGGGGTGCGCTGCACACTAAACAACACCGGCGGCGAATATTCTGAGGATGTCGAACGTGTGCTGCTGGCGGTCGGCGTACAGCCGAATATTGAAGATCTGGGGCTGGAAACGCTGGGCGTTGAGTTAGACCGCGGTTTTATCAAGACGGACGCGGCTTGTCGCACTAACGTATTTGGGCTTTATGCCATCGGCGATGTAGCCGGCCCGCCGTGTCTGGCGCACAAGGCCAGCCACGAAGGCGTGCTCTGCGTTGAGACCCTGGCCGGTGTCGAAGGCGCCCACCCTCTCGATCGCGACTATGTGCCTGGTTGCACTTATGCCCGGCCCCAGGTTGCCAGTCTGGGCCTGACGGAATCGACGGCCCTGGCAAGGGGACGGCCCATCAGGATCGGTAAGTTCTCTTATCAGAGCAATGGTAAGGCGCTGGCCAGCGGCGAGACAGAGGGTTTTGTGAAGACGATTTTCGATGCTGAAACCGGCGAGTTGCTGGGCGCGCATATGGTTGGCGCACAGGTCACGGAACAGATCCAGGGCTTTGGCATCGCCCGTCACCTGGAGGCCACAGACGAAAGCCTCCTGTCGATGATCTTTGCGCATCCGACACTTTCCGAAGCGATGCATGAGTCAATCCTCGCGGGCTGCGACCAACCGTTGCATCAATAAAAAATAAGGGAGGCGATAGCTGCGCGATACGGAGTAAGTTCCCGTTATCCCTCCCGCACTCCCCGGCAGAAGATCCACAACAACGGTTACGGCAGGATCTATTGATCTGAAACGCTAAGCGCCATGCGTAAATTCTGTATGTTTAGTAGACAACCAAACGACAGGAGGAGCGCTCTATGACACAGCACGAAAGGTTTTGCCAGGCCTGCGGAATGCCGATGTCCGCACCCGATGCGCAAGGGGCCAGCGATAAATATTGCGCGTATTGCAGCGACAGCGACGGTAATTTGAAATCCTGGGAAGAGGCCGTATCCGGTCTGGCGGCTTTTCTCGACGCCTGGCAAAAGGTGGGCGTAGCGGAATCACGGAAACGGGCAAAACGTTACCTGACGGCGATGCCTGCCTGGGCGCACAAAGCGGACGAGTAATTTGCCCGGGCGGCTGGAGGAAATCATCCCGGGGACAGACCGCCATGCCGACAACATTGCTATAGCGTTTTCGTACGCCATCCGGACAGGAATAAATGCGCGTTTGGGGATGACGACCTGAAGGCTGGAGCATGCATGGATGCGTTCTTCATGCGGATGAAATAAACGCCTGGCGTTCTCCCCTTGTCCGGATGCGTTATTGCCTAGTTTTTAAGGGGTCGGTTTCTGTATTTAACCCAGAACTTCTCAGGTAATACAACATATTGATGTGATGAATCTCTCATTTCAACGATACCAACTGGACAATAAGTTATCGCGTGTGTTAGTTATTTAATCACGCAAGAGAACAGATTTAATTTAAACAAAAGTTAAACCTTTCTCACTTTGCTAAAAAATTGCATTGATAATGCTTTGGATCCCTGAACCATTATCAAAAGGGTATGTGAACAGAAAGCCCTCAGAGACGCGAGTCTCTGAGGGCTTTTTTTGTTTTTTTATCTCAGGAGTAAATAAATGTCTAAAGAACGTCGTCTCTCAAGAATATTCGCAAAAGACGGTAAATCCGTGACCTTAGCGCTGGATGGCTACTATTTTTCCACGAAAACAAATGGTATTGATAATACGATAAATCAGCTCCCTGCTCTGGTGGAACACGGCCTGGATTGCGCGCTCGTCACGTACGGCATGTTGAAGAATTATCGGGAAGCATTGAACAGCGTTCCCGTTGTGTTACGCGTCGACAGCACGGTCAGTATCTTTGACAATACCGTTCCCGATACTACCCCCGTTTTTTCCGTCGAAGATGCGCTTAAAGTCGCTGCCGAGGGCGTGGTCTGCATGACCTTCCCCGGCGCCTTCAATGAAGAAAAAACCCACATTATGGCGATGCAACTCGCACAGGCAGCGGATCGCTGGAATGTACCGCTGATTGTCGAATCGCTCCCGTATGGTTATCCCGTCACCAGCGATGACTCTAACAATCCGGCCATCATCGCTGCATCGGCCCGCGCAGCGGTGGAGCTGGGCGCGGACGTCATCAAAACGCGTTTTACCGGTTCACCAGAGGACCGACTGATCGTTGAAGCTGCTGGCGTGCCGGTGCTTGCCTTAGGAGGGCCAAAAACCGGCATCGACGGTTACTTCAAATTTGTTCAGCACTGTATGCAGATGGGTGCGAAAGGCGTGGCTGTGGGACGAAACATTACCCAGGATCCGCAGCCGGCGAAAGTGGTAGCAGGTCTGAATGCCATCATCCATGAAAACGCAACAGCGGAAGATGCATACAGCCTCTACATGGCTAAATAACATCGGAAATTAATATGATTTCAAATAACACCATCATCCCTTCCATCAGGAAGTATAAATACTTTGAGAAAGCATTATCCTGCCAGTCAGAATATGTGCTGCTATCCGAAGCGAATATCGGCAATCTGCAGTCGCTGATTGGCAAATGCCATCAAAGCGGTAAGAAGGTCCTCGTTCACCTTGAATTACTGGGCGGCTTTAAACCGGATCAGGCGGGGATCAATCTGCTGAAAAATTATTACAAGGTTGATGGTGTTATTTCTTCCAATCTCTCCGCGCTACGCTACGCCAAAAAAGAGGGATTGCTGACCGTATATCGGGTTTTACTTATCGATTCGCGATCGCTTGATCAGTCGCTCGATATTGTTAAACACAGTCCACCGGACGCAATTGAAATCTTACCTGCTGAATATGCCTGCCAGTGTCTGGAGTTGATTAGCCGAAATTTGAAAGGCTTTGATGTGGTATTCATCGCCGGAGGCTTTGTTAAGCGCAAATACCTTGTAGATAAAATATTCCATGCCGGATTTAAAGGGATAACCACCAGCGAGCCCGGCTTATGGTAACCAATAAGGAGTCCACGCGAATGAAAGATGAATACGTCATGGGCATCGACAATGGTGGAACCGTCACCAAGGCAGCCATCTATGACCGTAAAGGACAGGTGCTCGCCATCGCCTCAAAATCCACGCAGATGCTGACACCCCGGGAATTCCACACAGAGCGCAGTATCGATGAGCTGTGGGCCGCGAATGTCGAAGTGATTAAAAAAGCGATTGAGCAATCAGGTATCGACGCCAGCCAGATAAAAGGAGTGGCCGTCACCGGTCATGGTAACGGTCTGTATCTGGTCGACGAAGAAGGTCACCCGGTGCGTAACGGCATTATATCCACCGATAGCCGGGCAAAAGAGTACGTTGAGAGATGGCAACGCTCACCAGAATTCCTTACCGACATTTTGCCAAAAACGATGCAGTCCATCTGGGCCGGACAACCTGTCGCCCTGCTGGCATGGCTGAAGGATTTCGAGCCCGAGACGCTGCAAAAAGCGCGTTATATTTTTATGGTCAAGGACCTGATCCGTTTTTACCTGACCGGAGAGGCTTTTCTTGAGCTGACCGATATCTCAGGGACCAACCTGATCAACGTACGTGACTGCAAGTATGACGATGAACTACTGGCATGGTGGGAACTTGATGAACTGCGGGACAAATTGCCCCCCATCAAACGCTCAACAGAATGCTGCGGAAAAATCACTGACGACGTGGCCCGTCTGACCGGTTTATGCGCAGGTACGCCGGTTTCTGGCGGGGTGTTTGATATCTCGGCCTCTTCCATTGCCTCGGGGATTAACAGTCTCGATAAGATGGCGATCGTCACCGGCACCTGGAGCATAAACGAATACGTTACCGACCACCCGGTTATTGATAAAGATCTGTTTATGACCTCCATTTATCCCATTGAAGGTAAATGGCTCATCACCGAGGCCAGCCCCACCTCCGCGAGCAACCTGGAGTGGTTTATTAACAACTTTATGGAGAGCGATCGGAAAACCTCCGCCGAACAAGGATCGTCGGTCTATGACCTGTGTAATAAGCTGGTTTCATCAACGACGCCGGATGAAAGCCACCTGCTGTTCTTTCCGTTCGTGTTTGGCTCTAACACCATTCCCGATGCCTCGGCCGGCTTTATCGGTGTCAACAGCTTCCATAAAAAAGCCCATTTTCTGCGGGCGATTTATGAGGGCGTGGCCTTCAGCCATCTCTACCACACCGAGCGCTTACGCAATATTAACCCGAAGCTAAGCCACACTATTCGTATTGCTGGCGGCGTCACGAACTCCCCGGTCTGGCTGCAGATATTCGCCGATATCTTCCAGGCCACGCTGGAAATCGTTGACGTCAAAGAGCACGGGACCTTGGGTACCGCGATGACCGCCGCCGTTATGGTGGGCTGGTTTGCGGAGGTATTTGCTGCCTCAAACGATATGGTCCATGTCTCACGCACCGTCTCCCCTAATCCGGAAAACCACCGGGTCTACCAGACCAAATACCAGCTTTATAAAAACCTGTTATCAGAAATGCAGTCGCCGTGGAAAAGCTGCAGTAACTACATCGCGCACTAAGTGAGGAAAAAATGGATCTGAATTTAACGAATCGTACGGCCATCGTGACAGGCGGCGCAACCGGCCTGGGGAGAGAGTTTGTTCTTTCTCTCGCCAAAGAAGGCGTCAATATCTGCTTTACCTATATGCGTGAGGAAGAGCATCCCGAACGGCTGATCGAAACGGTGAAGACCAGCGCGAACGTAGAGATCATCGCGGTCAAAACCGATCTCTCTGACGAGCAGAGCCGGGAAAATCTGTTTGCCACCTGTATCGACAGACTGGGCAAAGCCGACATTCTGGTGAATAACGCCGGGATCTGGCTGAGCGGCTACGTCACCGAGATCAGCCCGCAGGACTGGGATCTGGTGATGAATGTCAATCTGAAAGCCATCTTCCATCTCAGCCAGCTGTTTGTAAATCACTGCCTGCAGCATGACCAGATGGGCAGCATTCTGAATATTACCTCGCAGGCTGCGTTCCACGGCTCCACGACAGGACATGCGCACTACGCGGCAAGTAAGGCCGGCCTGGTCGCCTTTGCTATCTCACTGGCGCGGGAAGTCGCCAAACAAAAAATCAATGTGAACAATATCGCCGTCGGGATCATGGATACTGCGATGATCCGTAAGAACATTGAGCAAAACCCTGACTCTTACGTCAGTCGTATTCCGGTGGGCCGCGTGGCCCAGCCGCAAGAAATTGCCGACATCGGTGTCTTCATGGTTTCTCCTAAGACCAGCTATATGACGGGAGCAACTCTGGACGTTACCGGCGGTATGTTGATGCGTTAATCTAGGGAGAATCATTATGAAATGTCTGGCAATTGCCGATCTGTTTATCAATGCAGCGATGATGGAATCAGGACTGAAAGCGCTCAGGGATAACGGGATTGAAGTAGAAGTACGCGAGTGGTCACATGACTCCGTTGAGAAACTTCAGGAAGATAATCTGCGGGTTGAACAGGAAGGAGCAGAAGCCGTGGCCTTACCGGAAGCGCTGCTTCAGGGAACGGATGATATTGACATCCTGATCACTCAGTTTGCCCCGGTCAATACTGCGGTGTTCGATAAACTACCAAAGCTGAAATATGTAGGCGTGCTCCGCGGTGGCGTGGAAAACGTGAATCTTCAGGTGGCGAACGCCCGGGGCGTTGAGGTGATGAACACCCCGGGGCGTAACGCTCGCAGCGTCGCCGAATTCACGGTCGGCATGATCCTGGCGGAAATGCGCAATATCGCCCGTTCACACGATGCCCTGCGTGACAAATACTGGCGTAAAGACAGTCCGAACCATCAGGCGATCCCGGAGCTTGGCGGAAAAGTCGTGGGGCTGGTTGGCCTCGGTCATATTGCCCAACTGGTCGCGGGATTTCTCAGCGGCTTTGGCACGGAGATTATCTTTTACGATAAGTACGTTGCAGGCCATGAACGTTATGAGAAAGTCGATTCTCTGGACGAACTGGTACAACGCGCCGACGTTATCTCGTTACATGCTCGCCTGACGCCGGAAACCGAAAATCTGATTAACGCACACCATTTCGCGCTTATGAAGCGCAGTGCCATCATTGTTAACACGGCACGCTCCGGGTTAATCAATGAAAAAGAGATGATTGATGCGCTCAGATCCGGGCAAATCATGGGCGCCGCGCTTGATACCTTTGATGACGAGCCGCTTCCAGACGACAGTGCATTCTATACTCTGAATAACGTGACCATTACGCCGCATATTGCCGGGAGTACCATTGACGCATTCAGTAATTCGCCCAAACTCTTCGCTGAGATCCTTTTAAAGAAACTCAGTTAAATATTAAAAGAACCATTAAAGGTATTAACAGGGCCCAATGGGCACGGGTTTACTCGTGCCCAATTCGCCCGCCTTTTAAGGAATCATTATGGATATTATCAACAGCATTATTAGTCTGGGGGCATCAGTAATGATGCCAGTAATATTCTTTATTATCGCGCTTTGCTTTGGCGTTAAAATCGGTACGGCATTTAAAGCAGGGATGCTGGTAGGCATTGGTTTTGAAGGGGTGGGGCTGGTGATTGGCCTGCTGCTGACAAACCTGGGCCCGGCATCGCAGGCGATGGTTGAGCGTATCGGCCTGCAGTTAACGGTCGTTGATACCGGTTGGCCTACCGCATCGACCATTGGCTGGGGTTCGCCGCTGATGCTGCCCGTCGTGGTGGGCTTTATCGTCATCAACCTGGCCATGCTTCTGTTGAAATTAACCAAAACGGTGAATATCGATATTTTTAACTACTGGATTTTCCTGATCATGGGGTCTGTGGTCTATGCCGGAACGGGAAATTACTGGCTTTCGGTCGGTATTACATTCGCTATTTTTGTGTTGACGCTATTGGCGGCAGATTTAACGGCGCCGTATTTACAAAAAAACTATAATCTTAAAGGGATATCATTCCCCCATCTTACCTGTATAGCTTACGTGCCGTTTGGCATTGCCTGTAATTACATCATTGAAAAGACCCCGCTTATCAATAAAATCAATTTCGATCCGGAAAGTATTAATAAAAAATTCGGCGTTTTTGGCGAGCCTCTTACTCTGGGGTTCGTACTGGGACTGCTGTTGGCCTTCCTGGCGGGATATGACGTTTCCGCGGCCGTTTCACTGGCCATTAAGGTTTCAGCCGCCATGCTGCTGCTGCCTAAAATGATTGAAATTCTGGTGCAGGGATTGTTGATTGTCCGTGATGCCGCTGAAGCAAAACTGAAGGCTAAATTCCCGGGGCGCGATTTTTACATCGGGATGGATACGGCGTTACTGATCGGTGAACCTTCGGTACTGGCGACCGGTCTGCTGTTAATCCCTATGGCTGTGGTGCTGTCTATCATTCTGCCCGGCAACCGCGTACTGCCCTTTGTCGATCTGGCTTCCTTAATGTTCCTGCTGGCAATGGTCACGCCGTTCTGTAAACGAAATATGTTCCGCATGTTCATAACCGGAACCCTGATCGTGACCTGCATCCTGTATGTCGGGACGGACATTTCGCAAGAATACACTCAGGCGGCGGTGAACTCGCATATTCCGGTGCCGGAAGGGATGGCCGAGATCACCAATATCGTCGGCGGCGCCACGACGCCTGTCGGCTGGCTGGCCGTCAAATTTGGCGAGTTTTTTAGCGCCACACATTAGTACAAGACCACTCAAGTAAACAGAGGGCAAACTGCTGCCCTCTGCTTCTTCCTCTTATACTGTGCACTGAATAGCTGGCTCAGCTACGCCCCTGGTTTGAACATCTGACCAGCGCGTCCGCCCCCTGCGCGGCGAGGTGGCTCATTTCTTTTGTACCCCCTCCCGTTTTCAACCCAACCTGCTATGCTCCTTCTTTCCCTGTTCTCTGGAGATCCCGATGCTGACCATCTGGGGCCGAAAAACCTCCTCTAACGTGCAGGCGCTGATGTGGTGTGTTGGCGAGCTTGGGTTGGACTATCTCCGGTTCGACGTGGGGCATCGCTATGGCGGTACCGACAGCGAGGCGTTTTATCAGCTCAATCCCAATCGTACGGTACCAGTGCTGCAGGATGACGAAAATCCGCCGCTGTGGGAAACCGGCGCGATCCTTCGCTATTTAGCCAGTCGCTACGCCGACGACGCCTTCTGGCCGGGCGAACTGCTGGCTCGTACTGAGGTTGATCGCTGGGCCGAGTGGTCAAAGCAGAATATCGCCCTCGGCTTTACGACGCCGGTGTTCTGGCGCGTGGTGCGCACGCCTGCCGCCGAGCGGGATCCGCAGGCCATCGCCGCGGCGGTGACGGCCCTGGAGCAAAAGCTGGCGATTGCCGAGGCACGTCTCGCCGGGAGTCGCTATCTGGTGGGCGATACGTTCACCCTGGCCGATATCCAGTTTGGTCATGTGCTGTACCGCTACTTTGCAATCGATATCCCCCGTCGTCCCCTCCCCCACCTTGCGGCGTATTATGCACGGCTAACCTCACGGCCCGCCTTTCGCCAGCACGTCATGGTCAGCTACGACGAACTGAAGGTCTGAAGGTGGTCGGTAGCGCCTCCTGACGCTACCGACATACCGGTTAACGCGCCATCAGGACAAACACGCCCCAGCCGAGATATTCCCGGGTCCAGGTGACGTGGTGTAGCGGCGCAGTGGTCAACTGCTGGCGAACCTCCGGTGCGAAGTCATCGTGCGGATTGGCCTCCAGCCAGCGGCGCATTGTCAGCCATTTCGCCGCTTCATAACGATCCCAGCCCTCCTGGTCGGCCAGCACCATCTCCACCACGTCATAGCCCAGTTCGCCAAAGTGGGCGACCAGCGCCGGTAGCGTCAGGAAGTCATCGGGTGACTGCGCGCCGCAGGCAATCGCCTCTTCTGCCGTGGCCGGACGTTTGCGCCACCATGGCTCGCCGATAAGCAACATGCCGCCTGGGGTAAGGCTCTGCTTCAGCAGCTCGATTGTGCCTGCCACCCCGCCGCCGATCCACGTGGCCCCCACGCAGGCGGCAACATCGCACGGCTGGCTGGCGACATATCCGCTGGCATCCTGGTGCACAAAGGTTACCCGGTCGCTTACCCCGAGCTCCTCTGCCCGGGCGGCCGCCTGCTGACTGAACAGCAGGCTCATGTCTACGCCGGTGCCGACGATCTGATGATCGCGCGCCCAGCTACAGAGCATCTCGCCGGAGCCGCTGCCGAGGTCGAGAATGGTGGTGCCCGGCGCCATTCGCAGCGCCCGTCCCAGCGTGGCGTACTTTTCCGGGGTAAAAGGGTTATGGATACGGTGCTCGCTTTCACTGATGGTAAAAATGCGAGGGATATCGATCATGAGGTTTTCTCCTTGAGAGCCATACGCCCGGGCAGCGACCCTGCCCGGGTCGCTATTTCAGCGGTTGTCCGCTTGCGCGCGAACGTTATTCAAACCGGTCGTGTTGATCCGGTACGGCTGGCCGTTCACCGACTTAATCAGCTTTTTGGTTTTGAGCTTTTTGAAGACCGCAAGGGTGCAGTCGCTCAGCAACAGCCCTTCGCGGGTGTAACATTCAACGGCGGTAATGCGGCCGGAGGTATCGCGGACGTGCGCAATACGGCCACCTTTGGCGAGAACGTGTAAGGTCCGTTGTTCCTGACGGGATAAATTCATACTGAAACCTGTTCATTATCATGTGCGAAAACATGCCTACACCCGCAGGTGTGTGCGTAAGGTTTAAGCGCAGCGATAATCAGTCCGGCCTGGGCAGGTCGGGAAACTGATTATCTGATAATGACATTCTCCAGCATCGAAGCCTCAGTGAGCATTGAAAGGTATTTACCAGCTGAATATTAACACCTTCATCTGGTAAGGATATTGTGCAGATTAAAAACTGTGACCGGTATTACGATTTCCCTCGGCCCTATCCCCATTTTGCGCTATCCGCCACCCGCTCTGTTCCGCAACTTTCACCACCACCTTATCCCCCCTCCCGTATTGTTAAATAATTGTTGTCAGATCACAAAATGGAAACAAAAAGGCCATTTCGTACGCATTTTATAAAAATGTAGATATTTTTAATTTATGGCTACGAAATGAACATCACCCTGACCTTACAGCGAGGAACGATCCTGATGAACGCCCTGACCGCAGTAAAACCGACACCCGCGCCGGTAGCCCAGCAATACCCTGGCTTTTCTTTCACCCCTTCCGCCCAGTCGCCGCGCCTGCTGGAGCTCACCTTTTCCGCCGAAACGACCACGCAATTCCTGCAGCAGGTCGCGCAGTGGCCGGTGCAGGCGCTGGAGTACAAATCTTTCTTACGCTTCCAGGTCGGCAAGATCCTCGACGATCTGTGTGGCAATCAGCTGCAGCCGTTGCTGATCAAAACATTGCTCGATCGCGCGGAAGGCGCGCTGCTTATCAACGGCGAAGGGATCGATCACGTCAGCCAGGCCGAGGAGATGGTCAAGCTGGCCACCGCCGTCGCCCACCTGATTGGTCGTTCCAACTTCGACGCCATGAGCGGTCAGTATTACGCCCGCTTCGTGGTGAAAAATGTCGATAACTCAGACAGCTACCTGCGCCAACCGCACCGGGTGATGGAGCTGCACAACGACGGCACCTACGTCGAAGAGCAAACCGACTACGTATTAATGATGAAGATCGACGAGCAGAACATGCAGGGCGGCAATTCCCTGCTGCTGCATCTCGACGACTGGGAGCATCTCGACGAATTTTTCCGCGACCCGCTGGCTCGCCGCCCAATGCGCTGGGCCGCGCCGCCGAGCAAAAACGTCAGCAAGGATGTTTTCCACCCGGTGTTCGACGTCGATTCGCTGGGCCGCCCGGTAATGCGCTATATCGACCAGTTCGTCCAGCCGAAAGATTTCGAAGAAGGCACCTGGCTGAGCCGCCTCTCCGACGCGCTGGAGACCAGCAAAAACATCCTTTCCATACCGGTGCCGGTGGGCAAATTTCTGCTCATTAACAACCTGTTCTGGCTGCACGGCCGCGACCGCTTTACGCCGCACCCGGACCTGCGCCGCGAGCTGATGCGCCAGCGCGGCTACTTTGCGTATTCCACGAATCATTACCAGACTCATCAATAAGGGTTTTCAGGCGAAGGAATTGAGTGGATGTATGATTTCGTGATTATCGGCGGCGGCATCATCGGCATGTCGACCGCCATGCAGTTAATTGAGATTTACCCGGACGCCCGCATTGCGCTGCTGGAAAAAGAGGCCGGCCCGGCCTGCCATCAGACTGGCCACAACAGCGGCGTGATCCACGCCGGGGTGTATTACACGCCCGGCAGCCTCAAGGCGCAGTTTTGCCTCGCCGGCAACCGCGCCACCAAGGCCTTTTGCGAGCAGAACGGCATCCGCTATGACGTCTGCGGCAAAATGCTGGTCGCCACCTCACCGCTGGAGATGGAGCGGATGCGCGCCCTGTGGGATCGCACCGCCGCCAATGGCCTGCAGCGCGAGTGGCTAAGCGCCGGGGAGCTACGCGAGCGCGAACCGAACATTACCGGGCTCGGCGGGATCTTCGTCCCTTCCAGTGGCATCGTCAGCTACCGCGAAGTGGCGGCGGCAATGGCGAAGAACTTCGAAGCGAAAGGCGGAACGATCGTCTACAACGCCGAAGTCAGCGCCCTGAAAGAACATGCCAGCGGCGTGGTGATCCGCACCCGCCAGGGCGGAGAATATGAGGCCTCGACGCTGATCGCCTGTTCGGGCTTGATGGCCGATCGGCTGGTAAAAATGCTCGGCGTCGACCCCGGATTTATCATTTGTCCGTTCCGCGGCGAGTATTTCCAGCTGGCACCGCAGCACAACCAGATCGTCAACCATTTGATCTATCCGATCCCCGATCCGGCGATGCCGTTCCTCGGCGTCCACCTGACCCGCATGATCGACGGCAGCGTCACCGTCGGCCCCAACGCCGTGCTGGCTCTGAAGCGCGAAGGCTACCGCAAGCGCGATATCTCGCTGGCCGATACCCTGGAGATCCTCACCTCGCCCGGCATCCGCCGGGTACTGCAAAACAACCTGCGCTCCGGACTGGGCGAAATGAAGAATTCGCTGTGCAGAAGCGGCTATCTGCGGCTGGTGCAAAAATACTGCCCGAGCCTGACGCTGAGCGATTTACGCCCGTGGCCGGCCGGCGTGCGGGCGCAGGCCGTGTCGCCGCAGGGCAAGCTGATCGACGATTTTCTCTTCGTTACCACCGCGCGTTCGATACATACCTGCAATGCGCCATCGCCAGCGGCCACCTCCGCTATCCCGATCGGCGCGCATATCGTCAGCAAGGTGCAGAGCCTGCTGGCCAGCCAGAGCAATCCCGGACGCACGCTGCGTGCGGCACGTAGCGTGGAGACACTACACGCCGCTTTTACCCGTTAACCCCCCCTGAAGACAGGAAGCAATTATGCAACTCAACGATATGACACTGTTTCGCCAGCAGGCGCTGATCGATGGCCAGTGGCGCGATGCGCCCAACGGCGACGTGATTGCGGTCACCAACCCGGCCAACGGCGAGCAGCTCGGCAGCGTGCCGAAAATGGGCGCCGATGAAACCCGCGAAGCGATTGAAGCCGCCAATCGCGCCCTACCCGCCTGGCGCGCCCTGACCGCCAAAGAGCGGGCGAACATTCTGCGCCGCTGGTTCGATCTTATGATGGAGAATCAGGACGATCTCGCTCGCCTGATGACCCTCGAGCAGGGAAAACCGTTGGCGGAAGCCAAAGGCGAAATCAGCTACGCCGCCTCCTTTATTGAGTGGTTCGCCGAAGAAGGTAAGCGCATCTACGGCGACACCATTCCCGGCCACCAGGCCGACAAGCGCCTGCTGGTGATTAAGCAGCCCATCGGCGTTACCGCCGCCATCACGCCGTGGAACTTCCCGGCGGCGATGATCACCCGCAAAGCGGGCCCGGCGCTGGCCGCCGGCTGCACCATGGTCCTGAAACCGGCCAGCCAGACGCCGTTTTCCGCGCTGGCGCTGGCCGAACTGGCGAATCGCGCCGGGATCCCCGCCGGAGTGTTCAACGTGGTCACCGGCTCCGCCGGCGCGGTCGGCGGCGAACTGACCAGCAACCCGCTGGTGCGCAAGCTCTCCTTTACCGGCTCTACCGAGATTGGCCGCCAGCTGATGGAGCAGTGCGCGAAAGACATCAAAAAAGTCTCCCTGGAGCTGGGCGGCAACGCGCCGTTTATCGTCTTTGACGATGCCGACCTCGATAAAGCCGTCGAGGGGGCGCTGGCGTCGAAGTTCCGCAACGCCGGGCAGACCTGCGTCTGCGCCAACCGCCTGTACGTCCAGGACGGGGTGTATGACCGTTTCGCCGAGAAGCTGCAGCAGGCGGTGGAAAAACTGCGCATTGGCGACGGCCTGCAGGACGGCGTCACCACCGGCCCGCTGATCGACGAGAAAGCCGTGGCCAAAGTTGAAGAACACATTGCCGATGCCATCGCCAAAGGCGCGAAGGTGGTCACCGGCGGCAAACCGCACGCCCTGGGTGGCAACTTCTTCCAGCCGACCATCCTGGTCAACGTTCCCGACAGCGCCAAAGTGGCGAAAGAGGAGACCTTCGGCCCGCTGGCCCCGCTGTTCCGCTTTAAAGATGAAGCCGACGTCATTGCCCAGGCCAACGATACCGAGTTCGGTCTCGCCGCCTATTTCTACGCCCGCGATCTGAGCCGCGTCTTCCGCGTCGGCGAAGCGCTGGAGTACGGCATCATCGGCATCAATACCGGCATTATCTCCACCGAAGTCGCGCCGTTCGGCGGCGTTAAGGCCTCCGGCCTCGGCCGCGAAGGGTCGAAGTACGGCATCGAAGATTACTTAGAAATCAAATATATGTGCATTGGCCTTTAACAGGAGCGACGGATGAACAGCAATAAAGCAATGATGGCGCGTCGCAGCGACGCGGTCCCGCGCGGCGTCGGCCAGATCCACCCTATCTTCGCCGAACGCGCGGAGAACTGCCGGGTGTGGGACGTGGAAGGCCGGGAATATCTCGATTTTGCCGGCGGTATCGCGGTGCTCAATACCGGCCACCTGCATCCGCAGGTTGTCGCCGCCGTCGAAGACCAGCTGAAAAAGCTGTCGCATACCTGCTTCCAGGTGCTGGCCTATGAGCCTTATCTGGCGCTGTGCGAAAAGATGAATCAAAAGGTGCCCGGTGATTTCGCCAAGAAAACCCTGCTGGTCACCACCGGGTCGGAAGCGGTGGAGAACGCGGTGAAGATCGCCCGCGCGGCAACCGGGCGCAGCGGCGCTATCGCCTTCACCGGCGCCTATCACGGCCGCACCCATTACACCCTGTCGCTGACCGGCAAAGTGAATCCTTACTCCGCCGGTATGGGCTTAATGCCGGGCCATGTCTATCGCGCCCTCTACCCATGCGCGCTGCACGGCGTCAGTGATGACGAGGCGATCGCCAGCATCCATCGCATCTTCAAAAACGATGCCGCGCCGGAAGATATCGCCGCCATCATTATTGAGCCGGTGCAGGGTGAAGGCGGGTTCTATGCCGCCTCCCCGGCCTTTATGCAGCGCCTGCGCGCCCTGTGCGACGAGCACGGCATTATGCTCATCGCCGATGAGGTCCAGAGCGGCGCGGGCCGCACCGGTACCCTGTTCGCCATGGAGCAGATGGGCGTCGCGGCGGATATCACCACCTTCGCCAAATCCATCGCCGGCGGTTTCCCGCTGGCGGGCGTCACCGGCCGCGCGGAGGTGATGGACGCCATCGCCCCCGGCGGACTGGGCGGCACCTACGCCGGCAACCCCATCGCCTGCGCCGCCGCCCTGGCGGTATTACAGATTTTCGAGCAGGAGAATCTGCTGGAAAAAGCCAACCAGCTCGGCGACACCCTGCGCCAGGGCCTGCTGGCGATCGCTGAAGATCATCCGGAGATCGGCGACGTGCGCGGTCTGGGGGCGATGATCGCCATTGAGCTGTTTGAAGAGGGCGACCGCAGCAGGCCGAACGCCAGGCTGACGGCGGATATCGTCGCCCGCGCCCGCGACAAAGGCCTGATCCTGCTCTCCTGCGGGCCGTACTACAACGTGCTGCGCATCCTGGTGCCGCTGACCATCGAAGAGGCGCAGATCGAGCAGGGGCTCAAGATCATCGCCGACTGCTTTAGCGAGGCGAAACAGGCATAGAACAGAACACATGCGGAAGCGAAGTACGTTCGTAAGGGAATGAAGACGAGACCTGCAAAACAACAATAATACGCGTGCCCCGGCGCGGGAACGTCGGGGCGCTCTCCCAGGTGACACACTTCGAGAGGGTAAATGATGGGGCAACTGTCGCAATCACAGGATTTAGGGGCGGGGCTGAAGTCGCGCCACGTCACGATGTTATCTATCGCCGGGGTGATCGGCGCGAGTTTATTAGTCGGATCCAGCGTCGCCATTGCCGAGGCAGGCCCGGCGGTGCTGCTGGCCTATCTGTTTGCCGGGCTGCTGGTGGTGATGATTATGCGTATGCTGGCCGAAATGGCGGTCGCCACGCCGGATACCGGCTCCTTTTCCACCTACGCCGATAAAGCCATCGGCCGCTGGGCGGGGTATACCATCGGCTGGCTGTACTGGTGGTTCTGGGTCCTGGTTATTCCGCTGGAAGCCAATATCGCGGCGATTATTCTGCATTCGTGGGTGCCGGGCGTCCCGGTGTGGTTGTTCTCCCTGGTCATCACTCTCGCCCTCACCGGCAGTAACCTGCTGAGCGTCAAGAACTACGGCGAATTCGAGTTCTGGCTGGCGCTGTGCAAAGTGATCGCTATTCTGGCGTTTATCGTACTGGGCGCGGTCGCCATTACCGGCTTTTATCCCTATGCCGAAGTGAGCGGCATTTCGCGTCTGTGGGATCACGGCGGCTTTATGCCTAACGGCTTCGGCGCGGTGCTGAGCGCGATGCTGATCACCATGTTCTCGTTTATGGGCGCGGAGATCGTCACCATTGCCGCCGCCGAATCGGATACCCCGGATAAACATATCGTGCGCGCCACCAACTCGGTGATCTGGCGTATCTCTATTTTTTATCTGTGCTCGATCTTTATCGTCGTCGCCCTCATCCCATGGAATATGCCGGGGCTGAAGAGCATCGGCTCCTACCGCTCGGTGCTCGAGCTGCTGCATATTCCCTATGCCAAGCTGATTATGGACGGCGTGATCCTCCTGTCGGTCACCAGCTGTCTGAACTCGGCGCTGTATACCGCCTCGCGGATGCTCTACTCCCTGAGCCGTCGCGGCGATGCGCCGGCCATTATGGGCCGGACCAACCGCAGCAAAACGCCATACGTGGCGGTGCTGCTCTCTACCGGCGCGGCGTTCCTCACCGTAGTGGTGAACTACTATGCCCCCGCCAAGGTGTTTAAATTTCTCATCGACAGCTCCGGCGCCATCGCCCTGCTGGTCTATCTGGTGATTGCCGTTTCACAACTGCGGATGCGCAAAATCCTTCAGGCGCAAGGCGGCGAAATCCGTCTGAGAATGTGGCTCTATCCGTACCTGACCTGGCTGGTGATCGCCTTTATCACCTTCGTGCTGGTGGTGATGCTGTTCCGTCCGGCACAGCAGCTGGAGGTGATCTCTACCGGCCTGTTAGCTCTGGGAATTATTTGTACGGTACCGATTATGTCACGCTGGAAAAAGCTGGTATTGTGGCAAAAACTGCCGCTGCAAAATACGCGTTAACCCTGTTCCCGGCGCCCGCCGGGAAGAGTATTCAGGAGTAAGAACATGACCGCCATTCCCCAGGCGACGGCCATTGACGGGTACCGTTGGTTAAAAAACGACATCATCTGCGGGGTTTACCACCCCGATGAGAAGCTGCGGATGAGCCTGCTGACGTCGCGCTATGGCCTGGGGGTCGGTCCGCTGCGCGAGGCGCTTTCGCAACTGGTGGCCGAGCGGCTGGTAACGGTGGTCAATCAGAAAGGCTATCGGGTGGCGCCCATGTCGGAACAGGAGCTTCTCGATATCTTCGACGCGCGCGCCAACATGGAGGCCATGCTGGTGCGTCTCGCCATTGAACGCGGCGGCGACGAGTGGGAAGCCGAGCTGCTGGCCCGCGCCCATCTGCTCAACAAGCTGGAGTCGTGCGAAGCGAGTGAGCACCTACTCGATGAATGGGACCAGCGCCATCAGGCGTTTCACACCGCCATCGTCGCCGGCTGCGGTTCGCAGTATCTGCTGCAGATGCGCGAACGGCTGTTCGATCTGGCGGCGCGCTACCGCTTCATCTGGCTGCGCACCACCGTGCTGTCGGTGGAGATGCTGGAAGATAAGCATGTCCAGCATCAGACCCTGGTGGACGCTATTCTGGCGCGCGACGCCGAACAGGCCAGCGCGCTGATGCGTGAGCACTTACTGACTCCGATCCCGATTATTCAACAGGCGATGGCTGGCAAGCTGTCGCCGCAGGCAGGGTGAGTCAGATGGAGGGGTGGAAATTACGGGTATGGCGGCACGCATCTCCACGCCGCACGGGCGTGGAGAAATCGTATCCGTAGATCAATCAGGCTCGCAGGCGAACCGGCTCGCTGAAATCGTCGGCCGGTTCCAGCTTCAGATTAAAGGTGGTCAGCAGCGCTGCTGCGCGCTCGTGAAACTCGCGCAGCGTTTTTTCCAGCCTGTCGCTCACTTCCGGGTCGTCAATGTCGACCGCCTGCCATGATCCTTCCTTATTGAACAGGCCAAACTGGTAGCTATAGGTGAAACGTGACTCCTGTGCTTCCATTTCCATCCACCAGCCCCAGAATTCACGCTTCTCCGGTGCGGGCTTAACATTGACGCAAACTGCCAGGCAATCGAAAAAGAAACGGTTGTCATGGCACTGCTCTTCGCGAATGTAAGGCCCCAGCGCCGTGAATTTCTTGATCAACTTACTTTTCAGGTGTCCACTCGGTAACGTCATTGCGATCTCCTTTAGTGATGCAACTGTTTTACCAAACCAATAGAATTTAGCAATAAATTAACCAAATCTATGATTGATCCAGCGGGCGATCTGTCGCAATGCGTGATCAAAATTGCGATACACCGGGTTAAACGGGATCTCCAGCAGTTTGCCATCGGCAGATGACGAGGTGATTAACCGCGACTCCTCTTCGGGGCTGAACGGATCGTCCTTCCAGAAGCCGGAGAGCATCGGCGTCGGGCAACGGCGCCCCAGCAGTCCCTGGGTTTTTAACGAATAGCGGTTGAGCTCCACGCGTAGCGCTTCATCGGAGGCGTCATGCATGCCCAGCCGCGAAGCCAGCACGTCAAGATACATCTCCGGCACGCGCCCCTGATGCAGGGGATCCACCAGCAGACCATGAACGACCGGGCCCAGACAGGCTACAGCCTTCAGCCGCTGCGGCTCCAGATAGCCCAGACGCACCGCGATATTGGCGCCAAAGCGGAAGCCGAAAGCGGCGACCCGGGTATGGTCAATCCACGGCACATTTTCCAGATGGCGCAGCGCGTGCTGATGCAGCAGGCTGGTGTCCTGATTTAGCGTCCATTTTGACGAGAAGCCGATGGAGGGCATATCAATGGTCAGCATGGCAATGCCGAGCGGTGAGAAGTAGTTCTCATACAGGTTGTAATAATCGGTCTGCAGCGAGTCCAGCCCCCCGCACATCAGCACCGTCGGAAACGGCCCCTCGCCTTTCGGCATATGCAAAAACCCGGTTATCGGCGAGCCGCCAGGGATGGTGAACTCCAGCTCGCGCAGCGAGCCCGGCAGCCGCTGGGCGGCTTCTTCATACGCCCGGTTGGCTAAAGCCTGCGCCTGTTCCGCCAGCTCATCGCCTTTAATATGCGGATAAGCGGCAATGCTATACAGGTTCGAGGCATGCAGCCAGTGGCGGCCGCTCAGCAAAGGATCGGCTTCCTGCCCGGCCTTTTGCTGCCACTGCATGGCTTCTTTCGCCCACTCGAAGATCCAGTTGCCGCCGCGATAGCCGATGACGGTATCGAACAGCTCAGGATCGGTTCGTTCGGCCTCGCTCATCACAATGCGCGCTTGCACATCGAGGATCTCCTGCGGAGTTACGCCGCGCCAGATCCACATCAAACGGTTGATCAGACGGTACCAGTGATCGACGTGATTGCCGCTCAGCGCCGACTGCATCGCCTGGGGTTTTCCGGCAGAAAACCGACGCACCAGCGTAGAAGTTTCGGGATGTTTGAAGCGAGGTTTAAACAGCGTTTCGCTGAGGTTAGCCTGTGACATGTGCAGTCTCCGTCGTAGTGCCACTCCGGATATTGTAACCTGCTAAAGGATAAAAAAAACCACGCCCGGCAAGCCGGGCGTGGTAAATAGCACTGTCCTGAAGAATTAACGACCTGCGATAGGCGGTACAAACACCACGCCCATATCCCACGGCTGTTCAATCCAGGTATCCTGCGGAATATCCACAACGTAATCGTCCACCAGCGGGCGGCCTGCCGGCTTGGCGAAAATGGTGACAAAGTGCGCTTTGGGATACATTTCGCGGATCGCCACGGCGGTACCGCCGGTATCCACCAGATCGTCGATGACGATAAAGCCTTCGCCATCGCCTTCCGCACGTTTCAGCACTTTCAGCTCGCGCTGGTTATCATGGTCGTAGCTGGAGATGCATACGGTATCAACATGACGAATGCCCAGTTCACGCGCCAGTAAGGCTCCCGGTACCAGTCCGCCGCGGCTAACGGCAATAATGCCTTTCCATTGCTCAACCGGCAGCAGACGGCTGGCCAGTTTGCGGGCGTGAATCTGCAACATGTCCCAGGTGACGACGTATTTTTCGCTCATGTGAAGTGTCCCAGCCTGTGTAATACGGCTTAAATAATGTTCGAGGGGGAAAATGGTTGCGCGAGATTATAGAGATCTGACGCACTAAAAACCAGTGTTAAGCGGTTTGCGCAACGCTTTTTGCGTTGTTTACACTACCTGCGGCGGTGGAAAGTGGTATTCTCAACCCCATCGCGCAAGCCCGGGCTTGTTGTGTATTTTAACGCTAACCCTCGTCCTGCAACCGCTGTATGCAGGAGTCTGTAAGGAGACTTACCGTGTCTGAACTGTCTCAACTATCCCCGCAGCCGCTTTGGGATATTTTTGCCAAGATTTGCTCCATCCCGCACCCGTCCTATCACGAAGAACAGCTCGCCGAGCATATTATGGGTTGGGCAAAAGAAAAAGGCTTACATGCGGAACGCGACCAGGTTGGCAACATTCTGATTCGTAAAGGCGCGACTGCCGGTATGGAAAACCGTAAGCCGGTAGCGCTGCAGGCGCACCTCGATATGGTGCCGCAGAAAAATAACGACACCGTCCACGACTTCGTTAAAGATCCGATCCAGCCGTACATTGACGGCGAATGGGTGAAAGCGCGCGGCACCACGCTGGGCGCGGACAACGGTATCGGAATGGCGTCCGCACTGGCGGTACTGGCCGATGATAGCGTCGCTCACGGCCCGCTGGAAGTGCTGCTGACCATGACCGAAGAAGCCGGTATGGACGGCGCGTTCGGTCTGCAGGCCAACTGGCTACAGGCCGATATCCTGATCAACACCGACTCCGAAGAAGAAGGCGAAATCTATATGGGTTGCGCCGGCGGGATCGATTTCACCTCTAACCTGGCGCTGACCCGCGAAGCGATTCCCGCCGGGTTCCAGAGCTTTAAAGTCACCTTAAAAGGGCTGAAAGGCGGCCACTCCGGCGGTGATATCCACCTTGGTCTGGGTAATGCCAACAAGCTGCTGTCGCGCTTCCTCGCCGGCCACGCCGATGAGCTGGATCTGCGTCTGGTCGATTTCAACGGCGGCACGTTGCGCAACGCCATCCCGCGTGAAGCTTACGCTACTGTCGCCGTCGCCGCGGATAAAGCCGATGCGCTGAAAGCGCTGGTGAATACTTACCAGGCGCTGCTGAAAAACGAGCTGGAGGCCAAAGAGAAGAACCTGGTGGTGCTCGTGGAAGCGGTCGATAACGACAAAGCGGCGCTGACTCAGGCTTCCCGCGACACTTTCATCCGTCTGCTGAACGCCACGCCGAACGGGGTTATCCGCAACTCTGACGTGGCGAAAGGCGTAGTGGAAACTTCGCTGAACGTCGGCGTCGTCACCATGACCGATGACAACGTACAGATCCACTGCCTGATCCGCTCGCTGATCGACAGCGGCAAAGACTACGTGGTCAGCATGCTGGATTCTCTGGGTAAGCTGGCGGGGGCGAAAACCGAAGCCAAAGGCGCTTACCCTGGCTGGCAACCGGACGCCAATTCGCCGGTGATGCACCTGGTACGCGAGACTTACCAGCGTCTGTTCAACAAGACGCCGAACATCCAGATCATTCACGCCGGTCTGGAATGCGGTCTGTTCAAAAAACCGTATCCGGAGATGGACATGGTCTCCATCGGGCCAACCATTACCGGTCCGCACTCCCCGGATGAGCAGGTCCATATCGAGAGCGTCGGTCAATACTGGACGCTGCTGACCGAGCTGCTGAAAGCCATTCCGGCTAAATAAGCCCCACAACCGGCGGCGGCCCGCCGCCGGTTTTACCCCGCATCACCTTAGCGCCACGCGTTTTTCCATCCGGTAATTAATAAACCACTCCCCGCGCGCCGCCACCCGTTGCTCAGCCACCACCTTAAAACCATGAGCCGTAAAACAGGGCTTTGCGGTAATGCTGGCGTCCACCGTCAGGATTTGCGCTGGATACTGAACGCAGAGCGCCTCGATAAGCGCGCCGCCGATACCCTGGCGGGCACGATCCGGCGAGACGAACAGCAAATCGATATGCGTCCCGATGGCGGTGATAAAGCCAACCGGCTGGCTGTTGACCACGGCCACCAGGCCGATTGAGTCGGCCAGCTTTTGTCGCCAGCGCGTCTCATCCACCTGCGCCCAGGCCGCGATCTGCCCCGGGGTATAGTCCCGACTGGCGGTTTCCCGCACCGCGCGCAGAAAGATCTGGCAGAGCAGTGGCAAATCGCTGTCGCGGTAAGCACGAATATGCATGGCTAAATCCCTAATAAAAGCTGCCTTTCCAGCTGCGGATCGAGCAACGTCACGTGGAGCCCAACCAGGCGCACGCCCCGTCCGCCGCGGCGCTCATCCCAGGCTTTGTGCGCGGTGGCGATCAGATCCTCTTTGTTCAGCCGCGGCCAGACGTGCTCCTGGGTGGTCAGCTGGAAATCATTGAATTTCAGTTTAATGCCCTGGCGGGCGATCAGCAGATCAGGTTTGACCTTCGCCAGTCGCCTCTCCAGCTCGGGATAGAGGTTTTCGATAATCGCTTCGCACTCCGGCCATTCATGTATATCTTCCGCTAAGGTGCGCTCCACGCCCACCGATTTACGCTGCCGATCGTTATGAATTTCCCGCTCATCAATCCCGTGGCTGCGCTCCCACAGAATACGCCCGAATTTACCGAAGCGCTTAAGCAGCATGGCCAGATCGCTGTTCTGCACATCGCCACAGGTTCGCAGGCCCATATTTTCCAGCTTCGCTGCCGATACCTTCCCGACGCCGGGTATTTTCGCCAGCGGCAGCGCCCGCACAAACTCTGCCACCTGATGGGGAGCGATAACGAACTGGCCGTTGGGTTTATTCATATCTGAAGCGATTTTAGCGAGAAACTTCACCGGCGCCACCCCCGCCGAGGCGGTGAGGCGCAGCTCCCGTTCGATGGTCTGGCGGATCTCCTGGGCTATCAGGGTGGCTGACCCGTGACAATGCTCGCTGTCGCTGACGTCAAGATAGGCTTCATCCAGCGACAGCGGCTCAATGCGCGAGGTATAGCGGGAGAAAATTTCGCGGATATGGTTCGAGGCTTCTTTGTAGGCATCAAAGCGGCCAGGAAGCAGCGTGAGGTGCGGGCACAGCTTGAGCGCCGTCGCCGTCGGCATGGCGCTGCGCACGCCAAACTTACGCGCAGGATAGTTCGCGGTACTAATCACGCCACGTTGTACCCGACTGCCGCCTATCGCGAGGGGAATATCGCGCAACGCTGGGTTGTCGCGCATCTCCACCGCCGCAAAGAAACAGTCCATATCGACATGGATAATTTTACGCATCGTCAGACTCAACACTGTATACCCATACAGCATAGCAAAATCAGATGCGAATTTTATGCTTTTTTTATTTCATTGGCTAAAAAAGCGGTTAAAACATAAAACTGCAATAAATTATGTTTATTTTCATTGAGTTAAAAGATAAATCAGGAAGATGTAATCATGAAGAAAATACTTACCGCGCTTTGCCTGCTGGCCACCGCCGGCGCCTGGGCCGCTCCACAGCTGATAGCCCACCGCGGCGGCACCGGCGATGCGCCGGAAAATACCCTGCCGGCCATTAAGCTGGCGCTGGAGAATAACGCCGAAGCCATCTGGGTCACGGTGCAGTTAAGCCGCGACGGCGTACCGGTGCTCTACCGGTCAAGCGATCTTTCCGCATTGACCAATAGCGAGGGCAAAGTTTCCAGTTTGACCGCCGCCGAGCTGGCGAAAGTCGACGCCGGCTGGAAATGGGGGGATGACAGCCACCCGTGGCGCGGTAAGCAGGCCACCATTCCGACCTTGCAAAGCGTTTTACAGCAATGGCCGCACACTTTTTTCTATATCGATATCAAATCTCCGGATGCCGATCCCACCGTGATGGGCCAGCGCCTGCTTGAAGTGTTAAAAACCACCGATAGCCTCGATCGCGTGCGGGTCTATTCCACCGAAGACCGCTATATCGCCGCCCTGCCGCCAGCCATCCCTCGCTTTGTCACTCGCAGTGAAACCCGCACCAGGCTTGCCAATATTTCGCTCAGTCATCAGTGCCAGCCAGCGAGTCAACGCGATGGTGAGCAGTGGTATGGCCTGGAGCTGAAGCGCAAAGTCGAGGTGGTGGAGAAATTCACCCTTGGCGAAGGGATCTCCCCGGCGACGCTCACCTGGGATAAAGAGGCAATGGATTGCTTCCGCTCGCAGGATAAAGCGCACATTATCTTCTTCGGCATCAACAGTGCGGAAGACTACCGCACGGCGATAGAACTGGGCGCCGACGGGGTGATGGTGGATTCTCCGGCGCAGGCGAAAAGCTGGCAGTAAGGGAGTCAACGGCTAAAAAGGCCGCGAAAGCGGCCTCACATTGCTGGCATGTTGTTGCCGAGTGGCGGCTGGCGCCTTACCCGGCCTACAAAACCGAAGCAGCAGCCCCGGCCAGCGCAGCGCCGCCGGGCACGGAGCCGCTTTATGCCGGGTGGCGGCTGGCGCCTTACCCGGCCTACAAAACCGAAGCAGCAGCCCCGGCATGCGCAGCGCCGCCGGGCACGGAGCCGCTTTATGCCGGGTGGCGGCTGGCGCCTTACCCGGCCTACAAAACTGAAGCAGCAGGTCCGGCATGCGCAGCGCCGCCGGGCATTACAAAATACGCCGCTGCTGACGCTGCGCCTCGCGGGCGAGGCGCTTTTTACGCGCGTCGCACGGTTCCGGACAATCGCAGACTTTCTCCAGCCCCAGCGCGGAGATCCCACCGCAGCTGCCCTGGATGCTCTTGCGCTTCACCAGGTAGCCCAGCGACATGCCGAGGATCACCAGCGCAAAAATCACAAAGGTCGCGATAAATACCGTCAGCATCGTCAGCCTCCAAAGTCGTCGAGGAGAATATTCTCGTCCTCGACGCCCAGATCTTTGAGCATCTTAATTACCGCGGCGTTCATTACCGGCGGCCCACACATGTAAAACTCGCAGTCTTCCGGCGCCGGGTGATCGCGTAGATAGTTCTCGTACAGAACGTTATGGATAAAGCCGGTATGCCCGGTCCAGTTATCTTCCGGCAGCGGATCGGAGAGCGCGACGTGGAAGGTAAAGTTTGGATTGTCGCGCGCCAGCTGTTCAAACTCCTCATCGTAGAACATTTCGCGCAGCGAACGGGCGCCGTACCAGAAGCTGATTTTGCGCGTGCTGTGCAGGCGCTTGAGCTGGTCGAAAATATGCGAACGCATCGGCGCCATCCCGGCGCCGCCGCCGATAAACACCATCTCGGCGTCGGTTTCTTTAGCAAAGAACTCGCCAAACGGCCCGGAAATCGTCACCTTATCGCCCGGCTTCAGCGACCAGATATAGGATGACATGATCCCCGGCGGCGCATCCGGGACCTTCGGCGGCGGCGTCGCGATGCGCACGTTGAGCATAATGATGCCCTTCTCTTCCGGATAGTTAGCCATTGAGTAGGCGCGCAGGGTCGGCTCTTTCACCTCAGAGACATAGCGAAACAGGTTGAACTTATCCCAGTCTGAACGGTATTCATCGGGAACATCAAAATCTGCATAGGCCACTTTATGCGGCGGGCATTCAATCTGAATATAGCCCCCGGCGCGAAACGGCACCACCTCCCCCTCCGGGATCCGCAGCTTGAGCTCTTTAATGAAAGTGGCTTTGTTATCGTTAGAGATAACTTCACACTCCCATTTTTTGACGCCGAAAATCTCTTCCGGCAGTTCAATCTTCATGTTCTGCTTCACCGCCACCTGACAGGCCAGACGGCAACCGGCTTTGGCATCCCGCTTGGTAATATGCGAAAGCTCGGTCGGCAGGATATCCCCGCCGCCCTCTTTAACAGTTACCCGACACTGGCCGCAGGAGCCGCCGCCGCCGCAGGCGGAGGAGACGAAGATCCCGTTGCTGGACAGCGTGTTCAGCAGTTTGTCACCCGCCGGGGTGCGGATCTGTTTATCCGCTTCGTTATTGATCTCAATAACCACGTCGCCCGCGTTCACCAGCTTTGAGCGCGCTGCCAGGATAAGCCCCGACAGCACCAGCACAATCAGCGTGAACATCACGACGCCAAGAATAATTTCCATACTTATTCGCCCTTATAGCTGCACGCCGGAGAAGGACATAAAGCCCAGCGCCATTAGTCCGGTGGTGATAAAGGTGATCCCTAACCCGCGCAAACCGGCGGGCACGTTGGCGTACTTCATTTTTTCGCGGATCCCCGCCATCGCCACGATCGCCAGCATCCAGCCAATGCCGGAGCCGAAGCCGTAGACGATGGACTCCGGGAAGTTGTAATCGCGCTGCACCATGAACGACACGCCGCCGAAAATCGCACAGTTAACCGCAATCAGCGGCAGGAAGATGCCCAGCGCGTTGTACAGTGCCGGAAAATACTTATCGAGGATCATCTCGAGGATCTGCACCAGCGCGGCGATCACTCCGATAAAGGTGATGAAGTTAAGAAAGCTGAGATCCACCCCCTCAACCAGCGCGCTGTCGCGCAGCACCAGGTTATAGACCAGGTTATTGATTGGCACGGCAAGCCCCAGCACTACCGTCACCGCGACGCCGAGGCCGAAGGCGGTGGAGACCTTTTTCGACACCGCAAGAAAGGTGCACATCCCGAGGAAGAAGGCCAGCGCCATGTTCTCAACGAACACCGCGCGGACAAACAGGCTGATGTAATGAGCCATCACCGATTACTCCTTTTCCTGCTGCTCAGGCTTCCAGCTACGCAGGGCCCAGATCAGCAAACCGATAATGAAGAACGCGCTCGGCGCCAGCAGGAACAGGCCGTTCGGCTGATACCAGCCGCCGTTCTGCACCGTTTCCAGCACCGTGATACCGAACAGCTTGCCGCTACCGATAAGCTCGCGCAGGAAGCCGACGATAATCAGGATCGCGCCATAGCCGAGACCGTTGCCAATACCATCCATAAAGCTCGCCAGCGGCGGCGACTTCATGGCGTAGGCTTCGGCGCGGCCCATCACGATGCAGTTGGTGATGATAAGCCCGACGAATACCGACAGCTGTTTGGAGGTCTCATAGGCGAAAGCCCGCAGCAGCTGATCCACCACGATCACCAGCGAGGCGATGATCGCCATCTGCACGATGATGCGCACGCTATTGGGAATATGGTGGCGGATCATCGAGATAAACATGCTGGAGAACGCCGTCACCAGGGTCACCGCAATGGTCATCACGAAGGCGGTTTCCAGTTTGGTGGTTACCGCCAGTGCGGAGCAGACGCCCAGCACCTGCAGGGCGATGGGGTTATTGGCGATGAGCGGCCCCACCAGCACGCGCTTCACCTCTTTCATATCGCTCTGTTCAGCCATTATTCAGCTCTCCCTCACGAACCTTTTTCAGGAACGGACCAAAGCCCAGTTCGCCCATCCAGAAATCAAAGCTATGCTGCACGCCATTGGACGTCAGCGTGGCGCCGGATAAACCGTCAACCGCGTGGAGATCGCCCGCGCGCGCGCCGCCTTTCACCACCTTCAGCGCCGGCATACCGTTGTCATCCAGCACCTGCTTGCCGACAAACTGCTGGCGCCAGTTGGGGTTTTCCACCTCGCCGCCCAGCCCCGGCGTTTCGCCCTGATCGTAGTAAGTAATGCCTTTTACCGTGCGGCCATCGACGTCCAGCGCCACAAAGGCATACATCATCGACCACAGGCCGTTGCCATAAATGGGCAGCACCACCTGCTCAATCTTCTGCTGCGCGTCGCGCACCAGGTAAATTTCCGCCAGATTACTGCGTCGCTTTATACCAGCCGGATCCTGACTGGCATCCAGGGCCATACTCTGCTGCGGATCCTTCAGCGCCTGGGCCTGATTAAATTTACCCGGGTCTTTCTCCAGCAGTTCGCCGGTGGCCAGATTCACCAGTCGCGGGGTAATGCGCGCCGCGAAGGTGTCCGCTACCGCATCCGCATCCATACCGGGGTGCATCAGCCCTGACACTGCCAGGATATTGCGCTGCTTATCCAACGCCTGCTGCGCCTGCTGGCGGGATTTCAGCCCCACGGCCGAGCCCGCCACCACGATGGAGCAGACCAGACAAAGCACCAGCACCACCAGCAGCGTTTTGCCGATGCTATCGTTACTTTTCTTCTCAGCCACGCGACTTCCTCCGCTTAATATTGGCCTGCACCACCAGATAATCGAACAGCGGTGCGAAGAGGTTGGCGAAGAGGATCGCCAGCATCATCCCTTCCGGATAAGCCGGGTTCACCACGCGGATCAGCACGCACATCACGCCGATCAGCACGCCGTAACTCCATTTCCCTTTATCGGTAAACGAGGCGGATACCGGGTCCGTCGCCATAAACATCATCCCGAAGGCGAAACCGCCGAGCACCAGATGCCAGTACCATGGCATAGCGAACATCGGGTTGGTGTCGGAGCCGATAACGTTAAACAGGGTGGCGGTGGCGATCATGCCGATCATTACCCCGGCGACGATGCGCCAGGACGCGACGCGGCCAAAGAGGATGATCGCCCCGCCGATGAAGATCATCAGCGTTGACACTTCGCCTATTGAGCCGGGAATATTGCCGAGGAAGGCGTCCATCCAGCTCACCGGCACGCCAGTCGCCACGTTCACCAGCGCTTCACCGCCGCCGCTGGCCCACTGGGAGAGCGGCGTGGCGCCGGAGAAACCGTCCGCCGCGGTCCATACGAGGTCGCCGGAAATCTGCGCCGGATAGGCGAAGAACAGGAACGCGCGCCCCGCCAGCGCCGGGTTGAGGAAGTTGCGCCCGGTGCCGCCGAAAATCTCTTTGGCGATCACCACGCCGAAGGAGATCCCCAGCGCCGCCTGCCACAGCGGCAGCGTGGGCGGCACAATCAGCGCGAAGAGAATAGAGGTAACGAAAAAACCTTCGTTAATCTCATGCTTGCGCACAATCGCGAACAGCACCTCCCAGAAACCGCCGACGATAAAGACGGTGAGGTAGATAGGCAGGAAAAATACCGCGCCCAGGGTCATCATGCTCAGCCAGCCGGCGTCGGCACTGAAGCTCACCCCTAACCACTGGGCGACGCTGTAGTGCCAGTTGTTGGCGATCGCCTGCTGCAGCTGTTCGGCGCCGTATAGCTTGTGCAGCGCCGGAATGGTCTGCAGCCCAACGTTGTACATGCCCCAGAACATCGCCGGGAATACGGCAAACCACACGAGGATCATCATCCGCTTCAGGTCGATGGCGTCGCGCACGTGCGCCGCGCCGCGGGTTACCTGGCCCGGCGTGTAGAAGATGGTCGCCGCCGCCTCATACAGCGGGTAATATTTTTCCAGCTTGCCGCCATGCGTGAAATGCGGCTCAAGTTTCTCAATCAGGTGCTTTAAGCCCATCTCTTATCCTTCCTGCTCAATCCGGGTTAACACGCTGCGCAGCGCCGGGCCATATTCATACTTTCCAGGGCAAACATAGGTGCACAGCGCCAGATCTTCTTCATCCAGCTCCAGACAGCCCAGCGCCTGAGCGCTGTCGGTGTCTCCGGCCAGCAGATCGCGCAGCAGTATGGTCGGCAGGATATCCAGAGGCATCACCCGCTCGTAGTTGCCGATCGGCACCATCGCCCGCTCGCCGCCGTTGGTATCGGTGGAAAAATGAAAGCGCTTGCGCTTGAAGAAATGGCCCAGCGTGGTGCGGGTAATCGAGAATTTCTCTTTGCCCGGCATCACCCAGCCGAAGAGCTCTTTTTCCCGCCCTTCTTTGACCACGCTCACCTGCAGATGGAAGCGCCCCAGGAAGGCGTGAGGGCCATGGGCGCGGGCGCCGCTAAGCACCGAGCCGGAAATGACCCTGTTTTCCCCCTCCTGCAACTCACCTGCCAGCAGATCCTCCAGGCTGGCGCCGAGCGTCGTTTTGACCAGCCGCGGAGATGTTACCTGCGGGCCGCCGAGCGCAATTATCCGTTCGCAGTAGAGCTCCCCGTCGAGGAAAAGCTTACCAATGGCGATCGCGTCCTGATAATTGAGGTGCCAGACCTGCTTATTCAGGCTCACCGGCTCCAGAAAGTGAATATGCGTTCCCGGCAGCCCCGCCGGGTGCGGCCCGCTGAACTGATTGAAACAGACCTGGCCGAGAGGATGACCGCCCAGCTTGCCGCCGCTGGGCTGGCAGACGTGCACTTTCCCGTCGGTCAAGCGCGTGAGCACGGTAAGACCGGCGTCGAAGGCGGCACGTTCGGCCAGAATAATCGGCTGCGGCTCCGCCGCCAGCGGATTGGTGTCCATGGCGTTAACAAAGATAGCGGCGGGCGTGCTCCCCGGGAGCGGCGTTTTGCTGAACGGTCGGGTACGCAGCGCCGTCCATTGGCCCGACGCCAGCAGCTGCTGCTGTACGGTGTCGCGCGGCAGTTCGGCCAGCGCGTCCGCGGCGTAACGGGTAAACGCCACCGCGTCATTGCCCTCGATATCAATCACCACCGACTGCAACACGCGCCGTTCGCCGCGGTGGATCGCGCTGACGATCCCGCTCGCCGGGGCGGTAAAGCAGACGCCAGGGATCTTTTTATCTTCGAACAGGATCTGACCTTTTTTGACCCGATCGCCTTCTTTAACCGCCATCGCGGGGCGCATGCCAACGTACTCTTCGCCGAGTAGCGCGACGCGCTTCACCGCTGGCGCGGGAGAAATCTGCTGTAATGGCATGCCAGCTATGGGCAAATCCAGCCCTTTCGTGATTTTAATCATATCGTTAGCAGGTATCCGTAACCTCAACCCCGACGCAGGTCAGGGCCAGCTTATTGACAGAATGGCAGAGAAGAAAGGGCGAAACGGCGCCAGTAGCACTCAGGACGGAAGAGAAGCATCCTTTCTTACTCTGATGATGAACCGGCGCAAGTGTAACATTTCGTGAGCGGCGGCTGTAGCGCAAGGGGCGATAAGTGCTTCTAAAATGCGAGCTATTGCGCAAAGTTCTCACTGTGTTTTCGTCGCTGGCAGGGTATAAAGTGAGGCTGATTTGTAAACGCCGCCACGTCGCCCTTGCGAAAAAATGCCGTGATGCTAATGTGAGCGCTCTAAATCCAGAAAACTCTGATTTCGGGTCTCTCTTGCCGTCCTGGCAATGTGGCTATTTTGTTTTATCAAGGAACAAGCAGTATGCGCAAAATCGCATTATTTATTGCGATGCTTCTGTTGCCGTGCGTGTCATTTGCCGGGCTGCTCAGCAGCAACAGCCCGACAACGCCGGTAAGCAAAGAATATAAGCAGCAATTAATGGGTTCACCGGTTTACATTGAGATCTTTAAAGAAGAGCGCATGCTCGACCTTTACGTCAAAATGGGTGAGACCT
Organism: Klebsiella sp. P1927; assembly: GCF_018204675.1. NCBI lineage: Bacteria > Pseudomonadati > Pseudomonadota > Gammaproteobacteria > Enterobacterales > Enterobacteriaceae > Klebsiella > Klebsiella sp. P1927. Next base: position 4,098,808 of record NZ_CP073377.1, read on the forward strand.
ACCAGCTCCTCGACAGCTACCGGATCTGCAACTACTCCGGTGGCCTCGGTCCGAAACAGCGCCAGGGCGATTTCAAGAGTCCGGAAGGGTTCTATAACGTCACCCGCAGCCAGCTCAAACCCGACAGCCGCTTCTATAAAGCGATTAACATCGGCTTCCCGAACGCCTACGATCGCGCCCATGGTTATGAAGGGAAATACCTGATGATCCACGGCGACTGCGTCTCAGTCGGCTGCTACGCCATGACCGACAGCGGTATCGATGAGATCTTCCAGTTCGTGACCGGCGCCTTAGTCTTCGGCCAGCCAAGCGTGCAGGTGAGTATCTATCCGTTCCGCATGACCAACGCCAACATGGAACGCCACAAATACTCCTACTACGCGGATTTCTGGAAACAGCTCAAGCCAGGCTATGACTATTTCCAGCAGACCCACAAACCGCCGGTCGTATCAGTGACCGACGGCCGCTATGTGGTGAGCAAGCCGCTCAGCCACGAGGTTGTCCAGCCGCAGCTGGCCTCAAACTACACGCTCCCCGAGACAAAATAACGCCCACTCGCCTGGCATGATCTTATGCCAGGTTTCATTGGCCGTCAGCGGCTGCGTGGCGATAACCGTGACCACATCGTTGGGTGTGGTCTCGCGTTGAAAGTCGATCTCCACATCCTGGTCCAGCAGTTTTGCCACGCCGAACGGCGCTCGCCGGGTGATCCAGTGCAGATTGGTCGAGCAGAACGCCATTACGTAGCGCCCGTCCGACAGCAGCATGTTGAACACCCCTTTCTCACGTAGTTCACCCGCGAGGGTGGCGATATACTTGAAAACGCCCAGCATATTGCCCGGCGTGCGCGGATAGCGCTCGGTTAAACGGTGCAGCAGCCAGCAAAACGCTTTTTCACTGTCGGTTTCACCTACCGGATGAAAATTACCGGTTTTCAGCGACTTATAGCCTTTTAGCTGCCCATTGTGCGCATAGGTCCAGTTGCGCCCCCACAGTTCGCGGGTGAAGGGATGGGTGTTCTCCAGGGCCACCCTCCCGCGGTTGGCCTGACGAATATGGGCGACGACGGAACAGGACTTAATGGGGTAATCCTGAACCAGTTTCGCGATCGGCGACTGAAAGCTCGGCTGGGGATCCTTGAATGTGCGACAGCCTTTACCTTCATAGAAGGTGATGCCCCAGCCGTCTTTATGCGGCCCCGTCCCGCCGCCGCGCTGCACCAGCCCGGTAAAGCTAAAACAGATATCGGTTGGCACATTGGCGCTCATCCCGAGCAGTTCGCACATAGATCACCTCACCCTCACAAATCACGACGGCGCCGGAGCGAGGCCACCGTCAACAGTACACACTCACCTGCCTGTTAGCCTTTCGCCATCTCTTTTTCGATCAGCATAATCAGAATGTGGATCACTTTGATATGGATCTCCTGGATGCGGTCGGCGTAGCCAAAGTGCGGCACGCGAATTTCCACATCAGCGCTACCGGCCATTTTACCGCCGTCTTTACCGGTCAGGGTGATCACTTTCATCCCCTGCGCCCGCGCGGCCTCAATGGCCTTAATCACGTTGCCGGAGTTGCCAGACGTGGAGATACCGAGCAGCACATCGCCTGCGCGGCCAACGGATTCAACGTAGCGGGAGAACACATACTCATAGCCAAAATCATTGCTCACGCAGGAGAGGTGGCTGACGTCGGAGATCGCGATGGCCGGGTAACCCGGGCGGTTTTCGCGATAACGTCCGGTCAGCTCTTCCGCAAAATGCATCGCATCGCAATGGGAACCGCCGTTACCGCAGGACAGCACTTTCCCACCCGCCTTAAAGCTATCCGCCAGCAGGACAGCGGCACGCTGGATAGCATGGATATTGGCTTCGTCCTGCAGAAAGTTAGCCAGCGTTTCCGCGGCTTCGTTCAGTTCGTTACGAATAAGATCCTGGTACATGAGGATAATCCTTCAGTATGAGTGGAATAACCCCGGCAGTGTACCGGATAGCCGTCGAAGCGAGAAGCAGCAGGCAGCGTTATCCCTCGCTCTTTTGATTTTATGTGCCGCTTTTGCATACAACAATGTGAGCAAGGTTGTAATTATTTTGTAAACACATTGCTAAATAAAAACGCATGCACTACAACCAATACATCACAAGTGGTCAGACCTCCTACAAGCTCAGGGAGCATTTCTCTATGATGATTTTGAGTATTGTTGCAACCGTCGTTTTACTCGGCGCGCTCTTCTATCACCGGGTCAGCCTGCTGCTCAGCAGCGTGATTTTGCTCGCCTGGACCGCGGCGCTCGGCGCGGCCGGAGTGTGGAATATCTGGCTGCTGCTGCCGCTGGCGATCATACTGTTGCCGTTTAACTTTGCGCCTATGCGTAAATCCATGATTTCCGCACCGGCGTTTCGCACATTCCGCAAGGTGATGCCGCCGATGTCGCGCACGGAAAAAGAAGCCATCGACGCCGGCACCACCTGGTGGGAAGGCGATCTGTTTCGCGGCAATCCTGACTGGCAAAAGTTACATAACTATCCGCAGCCGCGGCTGACCGCCGAAGAGCAAGCTTTCCTCGACGGCCCAGTTGAAGAAGCCTGCCGGATGGCTAACGACTTCGCCATCACCCACGAAATGGCCGATTTGCCGCCGGAGCTGTGGGCCTATCTGAAAGAGCACCGCTTCTTCGCGATGATCATTAAGAAAGAGTATGGCGGACTTGAGTTCTCCGCTTACGCTCAGGCACGAGTACTGCAGAAACTCTCTGGCGTCTCCGGCATCCTGGCGATCACCGTCGGCGTCCCGAACTCGCTGGGTCCGGGCGAACTGCTGCAGCATTACGGTACCGAAGAACAGAAGAATCATTATCTGCCGCGTCTGGCACGCGGCCTGGAAATCCCTTGCTTCGCTCTCACCAGCCCGGAAGCGGGCTCTGATGCCGGCGCCATCCCGGATACCGGCGTGGTGTGCATGGGCGACTGGCAGGGTCAACAGGTGCTGGGGATGCGCCTGACCTGGAACAAACGTTATATCACGCTGGCGCCTATCGCCACCGTGCTGGGGCTGGCTTTCAAACTCTCTGACCCGGATCGTTTGCTGGGCGGAGAAGAAGAGCTGGGTATCACCTGCGCGCTGATCCCCACCTCCACCCCGGGCGTGGAAATCGGCCGTCGCCACTTCCCGCTGAATGTGCCGTTCCAGAACGGTCCAACCCGCGGCAAAGATATCTTCGTGCCTATCGATTACATCATCGGCGGCCCAAGCATGGCCGGTCAGGGCTGGCGCATGTTGGTTGAATGTCTATCGGTCGGCCGCGGTATTACTCTGCCGTCCAACGCCACCGGTGGTCTGAAATCCGTTGCCATGGCGACTGGCGCTTACGCCCATATTCGCCGCCAGTTCAAAATCTCCATCGGCAAAATGGAAGGGATTGAAGAGGCGCTGGCGCGTATCGCCGGTAACGCCTATGTGATGGACGCTGCGGCGTCGCTGATCACCTACGGCATCATGCTCGGCGAGAAACCTGCAGTGCTGTCCGCTATCGTGAAATATCACTGCACCCACCGCGGCCAGCGCTCCATTATCGACGCGATGGATATTACCGGCGGGAAAGGCATTATGCTGGGCGAAGGCAACTTCCTCGCCCGGGCCTATCAGGGCGCGCCTATCGCCATCACCGTGGAAGGCGCAAACATTTTGACCCGCAGCATGATGATCTTCGGTCAGGGGGCGATTCGCTGCCATCCGTACGTACTGGAGGAGATGGCCGCCGCGCAGAATAATGACCTGAACGCCTATGACAAGCTGCTGTTCAAACATATCGGCCATGTCGGCAGTAATAAAGTGCGGAGTTTCTGGCTGGGCCTGACCGGCGGGCGCACCAGCAGCGCGCCGACTCGTGACGCCACCCGTCGCTACTATCAGCAAATGAATCGTCTGAGCGCCAACCTGGCACTGCTGTCAGACGTCTCAATGGCGGTGCTCGGCGGCAGCCTCAAGCGACGCGAACGTATCTCCGCCCGTCTGGGGGATGTGTTAAGCCAGCTGTACCTGGCCTCGGCGGTGCTGAAACGCTATGACGATGAAGGACGCAATGAAGCCGATCTGCCGCTGGTTCACTGGGGGGTACAGGACGCGCTGCACCAGGCCGAGCAAGCCATTGACGATCTGTTGGACAATTTCCCGAACCGTCTGGTGGCAGGCGTAATGCGCCTGGTCATCTTCCCGACCGGCCGTCATCATCATGCGCCATCGGATAGGCTGGACCACCAGGTCGCCAAAATTCTGCAGGTGCCCAGCGCCACGCGCTCCCGCATCGGCCGCGGTCAGTATCTGACGCCGAGCGAGCATAACCCGGTAGGCCTGCTGGAAGAGGCCCTGCTGGAAGTGATGGCGGCCGATCCTATCCACCAGCGGATCTGCAAAGAGTTGGGTAAAAATCTGCCGTTCACCCGTCTGGATGAGCTGGCCCACAACGCGCTGGCCAAAGGATTAATCAGTCAGGATGAGGCCGCCATTCTTACCCGTGCAGAGCATAGCCGTCTGCGCAGCATTAACGTCGACGACTTTGCGCCAGAGGAGCTGGCGACAAAGCCGGTAAAGCTGCCGGAAAAAGTTCGTAAAGTTGAAGCTGCATAATAAAACCACTACCACATCACACGCCGGGCGGGGAACTTTCCCCGCCTTTTTTTCGCCCTCTCCTCCCCTTTCGTTTCCATCAGTAGCATTTTTTTAACAAAATATTCCGCGGACCGCCGCGCGGCTGATATGGTGTTACAGTTAACCTAACCCCCTCATGAGAATGGAGTTGACCATTGTGCCTGGCCTGAAAATTTCGCTGTTGCAACAACCGCTGGTCTGGATGGACGGCCCTGCCAACCTGCGCCATTTTGATCGCCAACTGGAAGGAATCACCGGGCGCGATGTGATTGTTTTACCAGAGATGTTTACCACCGGCTTTGCCATGGAAGCGGCAAAACAGTCTTTACCCGAGGCCGACGTGGTGGAGTGGATGCATGCCCGGGCCGCGCAATCCCAGGCGCTGATTGCCGGCAGCGCTGCGCTGCAAACTGAACACGGCGCTGTTAACCGCTTCCTGCTGGTCGAGCCTGACGGTACGGTGCACCATTATGATAAACGGCACCTGTTCCGTATGGCCGATGAACATCATCACTATGAGGCCGGAAACCAGCGCGTGGTCTTTGAATGGCGTGGATGGCGGATCCTGCCGCTGGTCTGTTACGACCTGCGCTTTCCGGTATGGTCGCGTAATCAGAACGACTATGATTTGGCGCTGTATGTCGCCAACTGGCCGGCGCCGCGCTCGCTGCACTGGCAGTCGCTGCTGATCGCCCGCGCGATTGAAAACCAGGCCTATGTCGCCGGCTGTAACCGGGTTGGCACTGACGGCAACGGCCATCATTACCGCGGCGATAGTCGGATTATCAATCCCCAGGGGGAGATTATCGCCACCGCCGATCCGCATCAGGCCACTCGTCTTGATGCCGAGCTGTCGCTGAGCGCCCTTCAGGAATATCGTGAAAAATTCCCCGCCTGGCGCGATGCCGATCCTTTCACGATCGGCTAATCACCCTTCGGGAGCCGCTGCGCTCCCTTTTTATTCCACCACGATCCGCACAGCACAGTAGACCAATAACGCTGCCAGCATCCAGTTCAGTTGCCGCCCGTACAGCAAAAACAGGCGCTGAAACAGATGCCCCGCCAGCGCCCAGCACAGATTTCCCAGCGCGCCAATCGCCGCCAGCAGCAGACTCACGCTGATAAGCCAAACAGGCTCGCGAGTAACGGGCAGAACAAAGGTAGAAAGCGCGGTGATGCCATACAGAATAATTTTAACGTTGACGAACTGCAGCCCCAGACTTGCCCAAAAGCCTACCGGTTCTACACTCGGCATCCCTGTCGCCGGTTTGCTTTTGGCAATCTGCCAGGCCAGCCACAGGATGTACGCCGCGCCAATCCATCCCAATACCAGGGTAAAGCGTGAGTCGAGTTCAACCAGCGAAAAGGTTAAAGCCGCGCAAATCAACATAGTGATAATAAACCCGACGCTCATCCCGGCCAGCACCCGCAGGCTGCGGCGTAGACCATGGGAAGTGACGCTGCTCAGCGCCAGGATATTGTTGGGCCCGGGTGTCAGGGCGGTGATCAAAGTGTAAGTTAAAAAGGCGCTAATCAGGGTAGGTGTCACGGGTTTTCTCCTCTTGTCTGGCAGACACTACCCGAAGCTGATAATTTAAAAAAATGAATATTTTTTCATTCTCGCTTCGATAGTATCGATACAAAGAGGAAATATGGATCTGCGACGCTTCATCACCTTCAAAACTGTTGTCGAAGAAGGTTCCTTTCTGCGCGCAGCGCAGAAACTATGCTGCACTCAGTCCACCGTGACTTTTCATATCCAGCAGCTGGAGCAGGAGCTTGCCATCCCGCTGTTTGAGAAAATCGGCCGGCGGATGTGTCTCACCGCCGCCGGTAAGAAGGTCCTGCCGCATGTCTACGACCTGACTAAAGTGATGGCCTCGATTCGTCAGGCGGCACGCCAGGACGATGAGCCCGGCGGCGAACTTCGCGTCGCCACTGGCGAAACGCTGCTGGCGTATAAAATGCCGCGGGTGCTGCAGCGTTTTAAGCAACGCGCTCCGAAAGTGCGCCTGTCGCTGCAGTCGCTCAACTGCTACAGCATCCCCGATGCGCTGCTTGCCGACGAGGTCGATTTGGGGGTGTTTTACCGGGTGGGTAACGATGACGCGCTCACGATAATGGAGCTTGGCCAGCAGTCGCTGACGCTGGTCGCATCGGTCGAGCAGGCGCCGGTAGACTTCATGCGCCCGCGGCAGCATATCCCGCTGAGCTTTATCATCAACGAACCCCAGTGCGTGTTCCGGCAGATTTTTGAAAGCACCCTGCGCCAACGCGAAATTACTCTGGAGAACACCATTGAGCTGTGGAGTATTGAGAGTATCAAGCAGTGCGTGGCGGGAAATCTGGGAGTGAGTTTTCTGCCACGCTTTGCGGTGGAGGACGAGCTCAAGCGCGGGACGCTGGTTGAGCTGCCATTCAGCGAGACGCCGTTGACGATCCATGCGCTCTGCGCCCACCATGCCGGGAAGGCTATCAGTCCGGCGATGCGGGTATTTATGCAGTGCATGCAGGAGGAACAAGAGGTGCGCTGAAATTCGGCGACGAAAACGACGAAAGCCTGAATCATTGCTGACTCAGGCTTTCTGAATAGTGGCGGAACGGACGGGACTCGAACCCGCGACCCCCTGCGTGACAGGCAGGTATTCTAACCGACTGAACTACCGCTCCGCGTTGTTGTTCCGTTGGGAACGAGGCGAATATTACGGATTCCCCTCTACCCCGTCAACGCTTTTTCTACCATTTTGAATCGTTTGCTGCAAAAATCACCCAACCGCCTATTTTTAATTCATTTTAGTGGCTATCAGGCACGCCACAGGCAGCTTCCGCCTTTCTTTTGTACCAGGTCGAGGCGGGATTCATGGTTCGCCAGTTCTTCATCTGAGGCATAAACCACGCGTAACTGACTGCCGGCGCGGACGACGCGCTGAATTCCCATCTCTCCCGCCTGCTGCTGGCTTTCGCCTTCCATAGAGAACGCCATCGAAGTCTGGCCGCCGGTCATCATCAAATAGACATCGGCAAGGATCTGGGCATCGAGCAACGCCCCGTGCAGCGTACGCTTGCTGTTGTCTATTTCGTAACGCGAACATAGCGCATCGAGGCTGTTGCGCTTGCCTGGAAACATTTTCCGCGCCAGCGCCAAACTGTCGGTGATTTTACAAAAGGTCTCGGTTTTTCCGATGCCGCGGTTTAGCTTACTGAATTCATAATCCATAAAGCCGATATCGAACGAGGCGTTATGGATCACCAGCTCCGCGCCGCGGATGTAATCCATAAACTCATCAGCCACGTCGGCAAAGGTAGGTTTATCCAGCAGGAACTCATCGGCGATCCCGTGTACGCCGAATGCTTCAGGATCCACCAGCCGATCGGGCTTCAGATAGACGTGAAAATTGTTACCGGTCAGGCGGCGGTTGATCACCTCCACGGCGCCGATCTCAATGATCTTGTGTCCTTCGTAGTGTGCCCCGATCTGGTTCATACCGGTGGTTTCGGTATCGAGAACAATCTGGCGCGTAATTGCAGTGCTCATAGCGGTCATTTATGTCAGACTTATCGTTTACAAATCGATTTCAATTACAGGAAGTCTACCAGAGATGCTCAAACAGGTAGAAATTTTCACCGACGGCTCTTGCCTGGGTAATCCAGGACCTGGCGGCTACGGCGCCATCATGCGCTACCGCCAGCACGAAAAAACCTTCAGCGCTGGCTACCGTCTGACCACCAATAACCGCATGGAACTGATGGCGGCAATTGTTGCCCTGGAAGCGTTAAAAGAGCATTGCGAAGTGGTGCTCAGCACTGACAGCCAGTATGTTCGTCAGGGGATCACCCAGTGGATCCACAACTGGAAAAAGCGCGGCTGGAAAACGGCAGAGAAAAAGCCGGTGAAAAATGTCGACCTCTGGCAGCGGCTGGACGCCGCGCTTGGCCAGCATAAAATTAAATGGGAATGGGTAAAGGGCCATGCCGGCCATCCTGAAAATGAACGCTGCGACGAGCTGGCGCGCGCGGCGGCCTCCCACCCCACACTGGACGATGTCGGCTACCTGCCTGAGAGTTAATTCTGCCCTTTGCGCCACTGCCGGGTGGCGCCCACCGCCGGCCGCAGCTGAGTTTTCGCTTTGCCGGATTTCATCGGATTGAGCGTCAGCGGAATGGTCCGTTTGCGGGCGACAATCAATTGCAAACAGCCCAGCGCCGGCAGATGGGTGCTCAACAATTTGCCGCCATGGCGCGACCAGGGCAAAACCTGGTAACGTCCATAGTGCAGCACTTCAAAGTTGAGCAGCGCCAGCCAGTCCAGCTGGCGCATCAGCGTAAACATACGGCTATTATAAGGCGTTCCTTTGCGCAGGACCGGCACCAGCTTACGCAACCCCATCAGGCTGACCGGATTAAACCCGGTCAGGATCATCCAGCCATCATCGATCAGTACACGATCGGCTTCCCGCAGCAGACGATGCGGATCGCTACACCACGGCAGGGTGTGCGCCAGCAGGCAGGCGTCAACGGACTTTTCGGCAAAGGGTAAATGCAGCGGGTCAGCCCGGACCTGCATTGGATTTCCCGCCAGCGAGACATTCACCTGGTGCGAGATGGCGCAAGCTTCGGTATTGATTTCCGCGCTCAGATTGCCAATCTTAAGCAGATGAAAGCCATATAATTTAGCCAGCCACGGTTTTATCTGCTGCTCCAGCGTTTCGCGATAGTATTCGCCCCACGGCATACTGGACCAATGCTCAGGCGCTGTCACTGTGTGAGGTATCCTTGCCGGCTTCATTGCCACCTTCCGCTACGCTTTAGAGGTAATTTATGAATCTTATCAGTATTCCCGCGTTTCAGGACAACTACATCTGGGTTCTCAGTGAGAATAACGGCCGCTGCATCATCGTAGATCCAGGCGAAGCCGCGCCGGTTCTGGCGGCCATCAAGGAAAACCAGTGGCAGCCCGAGGCTATTTTATTGACCCATCATCATCAGGATCACGTCGGCGGCGTAAAACAATTACGTGAAAAATTCCCTTCTATAGTGGTTTACGGGCCGGCGGAAACCCAGGATAAAGGCGTCATTCAGGTGGTAGGCGATGGCGATCGGCTGTCAATTCTCGGGCACGATTTTTCCATTTTCTCTACGCCAGGTCACACATTAGGACATATCTGTTACTACAGCGAACCTTATCTGTTCTGTGGCGATACGATGTTTTCCGGCGGCTGCGGAAGGCTGTTCGAAGGTACAGCAGAGCAGATGTATCAATCATTTATGAAAATTAATGCCCTTCCTGAAGAAACCCTCATATGTTGCGCACATGAATATACGTTAGCGAATATGAAGTTTGCATTGAGTATCCTGCCAGATGATAGGGACATAAACGATTACTATCATAAAGTTAATGAGTTACGTGCAAAAAAACAAAAAACACTACCCGTAACTCTGAAAAATGAGCGGCGTATAAATTTATTTTTACGCGTAAATGATATTGATTTAATTGACAAAATTAACAAAGAAACAAATTTGCAACACTCTGTGGCGCGATTTGCATGGTTAAGGTCAAAGAAAGATGACTTCTGATATTTAATTCTTGTCATCGGCCAACTTCGCCGTTATCCTTGGTCGTCTTTTAAGCAACTATTGACACACACATGAAGGCACGAGCGATATTACTCGCCTCTGTCCTGCTGGTGGGGTGCCAGGCGTCTAAGCACGATGGCACCGTCGAACAGCGAGCACAGAGCCTTTCTGCGGCTGGTCAAGGGGAAGCAGGCAAGTTCACAAGTCAAGCGCGCTGGTTAGATGATGGAACCTTCTACGCGCAAGACCAGGATCTGTGGACTTCCATAGGCGACGAGCTAAAGATGGGAATACCGGATAATCCCCGGATTCGCGAACAGAAACAGAAGTACTTAAGAAATAAGAGCTATCTCCACGATGTAACTTTACGGGCAGAGCCGTATATGTACTGGATAGCCGGGCAGGTTAAGAAACGTAACATGCCAATGGAACTGGTATTACTACCCATAGTGGAGAGCGCTTTTGACCCACACGCGACGTCTGGCGCCAATGCCGCAGGCATTTGGCAGATCATTCCGAGCACAGGGCGCAATTATGGTTTAAAACAGACCCGCAGTTACGATGCGCGTCGTGATGTCGTCGCGTCTACTACCGCGGCGCTGGACATGATGCAACGTCTGAACAAAATGTTCGACGGCGACTGGTTGTTAACGGTCGCAGCCTATAACAGCGGCGAAGGCCGGGTCATGAAGGCAGTAAAAGCGAACCGTTCGCGTGGCAAACCCACCGATTTCTGGTCGCTGTCTCTGCCGCATGAAACGAAAATCTACGTCCCGAAAATGCTGGCATTGAGCGACATTCTCAAAAACAGCAAACGTTACGGCGTAAAGCTGCCTACGGCTGATGAAAGCCGTGCGCTGGCGCGCGTTCGCCTCGACAGTCCGGTTGATATTTCTCAGCTCGCGGACATGGCCGGTATGCCGGTCAGCAAGCTGAAGACGTTCAATGCGGGCGTAAAAGGGTCAACGCTGGGCGCGAGCGGGCCAAAGTACGTCATGGTGCCGCAGAAGCACGCCGCACAGCTGCGTGAATCGCTGGCCTCTGGCGACATTGCCGCCGTGCAGCCGACGCAGCTCGCGGACAATACGCCGCTGACCAGCCGTAGCTATAAGGTGCGTTCTGGCGACACCATTTCCGGGATAGCTTCCCGTCTTGGTGTGACGACCCGCGATCTGCAGCAGTGGAATAACCTGCGCGGCTCTGGATTAAAGGTTGGGCAGAATCTGGTTATTGGCGCAGGCAGCAGCGCCCAGCGTCTGGCGAACAACAGCGATAGCATCACCTATCGCGTTCGTAAAGGCGATTCGCTGTCGAGCATCGCCAAACGTCACGGCGTTAATATTCGCGACGTGATGCGCTGGAACAGCGATACCGACAACCTGCGCCCTGGCGATCAGCTAACGTTGTTTGTGAAAAACAGCGATCGACCAGAGTCCTGATACCTCTGGTTCGACAAAAAGGCACCGACTTCCCCGGTGCCTTTTTTATTGCCTAAATTAAACCGCTTTATGCGCTTCGAACAGAATGGTATCGCTGGTAAACGATCCGTCCTCCTGTAACTCGAAGTACGCTTTGACCTCCGCCGAAGCGCTCTGCTGATATAAGCGAATCGCCTCCACCAGCGGCTCAGGAGTGCGCATCCGCGCCACCCATGAACTGAACTCCAGCGGCAGGCGATCGGTCAACAACTGGTTAACCACCAGCCCCGCTTCAGTCGCCAGCGTCAACCACTCGCCGCTGGAATAATTACGCACATGCGAGGTGTCGCGCAGGGCTTCCACCGTCTGCAGCCAGACATCACGTACCGGATGACCCGGCGACATCACGTCCATCACGATAATCACCCCGCCCGGCTTGAGAACACGTTTCACCTCACGCAGCGCCTGGCCAACGTCATGCCAGTGGTGAGCAGAGTAGCGGCTAATCACCACATCAAAGCTGGCATCAGCGAACGGCAGCGTTTCGGCGTACCCCTGCTGGGTCACGATATTGCTAAAACCTTTCTCCTTTGCCGCGGCGGCAACGACCTCCAGCATCTGGCTCGATAAATCATAGGCGGTCACCTCGGCAACCTGTCCCGCCGCGGTAAAGCTGGCGTGCCCTGCCCCGCAGCCCATATCCAGCACTTTCGCCTGAGGAAAATCAGCCAGCCGTTCCGCCAGCCGCTGCAGATCGCGACCAGAGGCGTGTACGGCGCTGGTCAGATAGGCGCTGGCCTGGGAGCCGAACTGCTTTTCGACGTTGTCATGGTGAGAGCGTGTTGTCATGTTGTCTTGTCCTTACGGTTTTTTTTGAGTAATAAAAGGCAGCACCATGCATGCGCAGGCCTGCCCCATGGCAGGCCTGACCAACCTTAAATTAATCAGGCTTGCCGGGACTGAATTCGACTAGTAGCGGGTTGTGGTCGGAGGCGCGGGTCACCAGCACGGAAGCATCGTGCACGCTTAACCCACGGTAGAACACAAAATCGAGGGGACGACCAAACGCGCGGCGGCGCTGATCGTCTGAGAAACGAACTTCGCGTAACGACATCTCACGCGCAAAGCGGTACAGCGCATTCATCCGCGGCCGGCTCCAGGCATTGAAGTCGCCGGCCATGATCACCGGCCCGCTGTGATGGGCGATCTGATCGCCAATTGGCAGCAGCTGTTTGCTGTAGACGTCGACGCCAAGGCTAAAGTTGACGGCATGGATATTGACTACCATCAACAACCGCGCATCCGGCAGCGGATAAACGGTCACTAACGCCGATTTCGGCAATCGCAAAATAGGCTCGCGCTCGCGCAGCGGACAGCAATAGATGGGGTGCGCGGAGGCCAGCGTCATTACGCCGGAAGGATGCTGCGGCAATACCAGCGCCGGCACCTGATCGGCGGCCAGATAGTTTGAAGTCGCGAACCGGACCAGTTCTGGGGTGGTTTGCGCCTCCTGCAACAGGACCAAATGCGCATCTTTGCCGAAATTTTTGAGGACCGACTGCCACTCTGCGCGCTGCTGCTTGAAGATATTCCATACCAGCACGCGGATCTTCTCATCGCTGCTTAACGGCGTGCCGGCGGGATAAACCGGACTTACGCCCGCAAACGCCCCCGGAGGCAATATTCTCTCCGCAGGTTGTCCGGCGACATAGCGCATGGCGTAGGTGTTCTTTCGCAATTTGGGCATTAATCCTCGATAACAGAAACCAGCCCGACGACGACTGGTTATTCTGTTATAGGGATTTTCCCATACACTTTCAATGCAAATTGCGAGAAACCCTTAGCCTTCGGGAGAAAGCGCTGCCGAACGGCGTGGCAATTTATCTAAACGTCCGCTCAGGACCACCAACAGCAAAGCGACCAGCACAATCATCGCGCCAATCCACGGCGTCTGCGCCAGACCGTACCGCTCGACCGTCTGTCCGCCGACGATGGACCCCAGAGCAATGCCGACGTTAAAGGCGGCAATATTCAGGCCGGAAGCGACGTCGACGGCGCCAGGCGTGTACTGCTCTGCTTTTTGCACCACATACACCTGCAAACCCGGCACGTTGCCGAAGGCGAAGATGCCCATCACCAGTACCGTTGCCAGCGCGGCATAGTGAACGCTGGCGGTCAACTGGAAGACCAGCAGCAGCACCACCAGCGCGGCGAAGATAAACTTCAGCGCGGAGACGGCGCCATGCTTATCGGCCAGTTTGCCGCCCCACACGTTACCTATAGCCACCGAGACACCATAGCCCAGCAGGATCCAGCTCACCGCTGACGGACTGAAACCGGCCAGCTCCTGCATCATCGGCGCAAGGAAGGTAAAGGCGGTAAACACGCCGCCGTAGCCCAGCGCGGTAATGGTGTAGATCATCAGCAGGCGAGGATGAGTTAATACTTTCATCTGATCGCGCAGGCTGGCGCTGGCGCGGCCCGGAATATTATTCGGTACCAGAATCAGGCTGCTGATAAGGGCAATGACGCCCAGAATCGATACCGCGAGGAAGGTTTCCCGCCAGCCAAAATGCTGGCCGATGAAAGTCCCGAACGGTACCCCGGTTACCAGCGCGACCGTCAGGCCGCCGAACATAATGGCAATGGCCGAGGCCGCTTTCTCTTTTGCCACCAGGCTGGTAGCAATTGTCGAGCCAATAGAGAAGAACACGCCGTGTGCCAGGCCGGTCAGCAGTCGCGCCAGGATCAGCGTTTCATAGCCCGGGGCCTGCCAGGCCAGCACATTACCCGCCGTAAACAGGACCATCAACGCCAGCAGCAGCTGTTTACGCGGCATACGCCCGGTCAACGCCGTCAGTACCGGGGCGCCGATCGCCACGCCCAGCGCGTAGATAGAGACCAGCAGTCCCGCCGAAGGCAGGGAGATAGAGAGTTGCTGAGCAATGGTCGGGACCAGGCCGACAATCACAAATTCAGTGGTGCCAATTGCGAAGGCACCGATGGTTAAGGCAAATAGCGCCAGTGGCATAATTTACTCCGTAGCATCAGGATTAAGATGACACGTAGTATGAAGGGTTGTATAAATAACAAAAACTATCAAAGTATCAATAGAATTTTGCTATAGGTGCAATAATGAGAGCCACATCAGAGGAGATCGCCATCTTTGTGGCGGTGGTGGAAAGCGGGAGTTTCAGCCGGGCGGCCGAGCAGCTCGGACAGGCCAACTCCGCCGTCAGCCGGGCGGTCAAAAAGCTGGAATCAAAGCTAGGCGTAAGCCTGCTCAATCGGACCACCCGCCAGCTCAGCCTGACAGAAGAAGGCGAGCGCTATTTTCGCCGTATGCAGGTGGTCTTGCAGGAAATGGCGGCGGCAGAGAACGATCTGCTGGAGACGCGCACGACGCCGCGGGGCCTGCTGCGGGTAGATGCCGCGACGCCGGTGATGCTGCATTTTCTCATGCCGCTGGTGAAGCCATTTCGCGAGCGCTACCCGGAAATGACGCTGTCGCTCGTCTCGTCTGAGACGTTTATCAATCTGATTGAACGGAAAGTGGATGTGGCCATTCGGGCCGGGACCTTAACGGATTCCAGCCTGCGCGCCCGACCGCTGTTTACCAGCTATCGTAAGATCGTCGCCTCGCCCGACTATGTCGCGCGCTACGGTATGCCGCAGCATCCATCCGATCTGAAACAGCATCACTGCCTCGGCTTCACCGAGCCGGTATCGCTGAATACCTGGCCGGTCTCCTGTTGCGATGGCCAGCTGTTAGAGATCGAAGCGGCGGTGTCATCCAATAGCGGCGAAACGCTCAAGCAGCTGTGCCTGACCGGCAACGGTATTGCCTGCCTGTCGGATTACATGGTGGATAAAGAGATTGCCAGCGGAGAGTTTGTCGAGCTACTGGCGGATAAGCGCTTACCGGTGGAAATGCCTTTCAGTGCCGTCTATTACAGCGACCGGGCGGTCAGCACTCGCATCAGGGCATTTATTGATTTTCTGAGCGACCACGTAAAACAGCTCCCGAAGGAGCTGTCGTAATACCATCTCGGTCTGCAAGGCGAACGGCATACCGGTAGCGAGTGATTAATCCCACTGCGGCGCCAGACCTTCCGGGCTCACCAGCCGATCGTTGCAATCCAGCGCAGCGATCGCCTGTCGATCTTCATCATCCAACTGCAGATCCAGCGCCTTCAGGTTGCTGGCCAGGTTATCACGCTTCGTCGAGGACGGGATCACCGCGTACCCCTCGCCCATCGCCCATGCCAGGATAACCTGCGCCGGAGTCGCATTATGTTTCGCCGCGATACGGGCAATCACTTCATCTTTCAGCGCCTTACCATAAGCCAGCGTCATGTAAGAGGTGATGTGGATGCCGTGCTCACGTGCCCAGTCGACGACTTTACGGTTTTGCAGATACGGCGAGAGTTCAATCTGGTTGGTCGCAATGTTTTCAGCGCCAACGGCGGCAATCGCGCGCTCCATCAGTGGAATAGTGAAGTTGGAGATACCAATCTGACGGGTCAGACCCAGCTTCTTCGCTTCCATCAAGGCTGCCATAAACTCTTCAACGGCAACCGCATCGTTCGGTGCCGGCCAGTGGATGAGCGTCAGGTCAACATAGTCCGTGCGCAGCTTCTGCAGACTTTCTTGCAGGCTGGCGATGAGTTTGTCTTTGCTCAGGTTCTCGATCCAGATTTTGGTAGTGATGAACAGCTCATCACGCGGCACGCCGCTTTCGGCGATAGCCTGACCCACCGCGGCTTCGTTGTCATAGATTTGCGCGGTGTCGATAGCACGATAGCCCAGCTCCAGCGCGGTTTTTACGGATGCGATAACAACATCATCTTTCAGACGGAAGGTGCCAAGACCAAATGCAGGGATTGCCATGATTTTCCTCGTTATTTATTCATTTCGGTTAACGGATGAAATTATGGCTGATGGTGTGGAGGGGAAAAAGAGCGATTAATGCAGAGGATTTTTGCTGAATTAGCAATAATAGAGAACAGATCAAACAAAAAAGCCCTGAGCAAATGCTCAGGGCTCTTAATAAGTGGCGGAACGGACGGGACTCGAACCCGCGACCCCCTGCGTGACAGGCAGGTATTCTAACCGACTGAACTACCGCTCCACCGAATTTCTTCGCTTTATTACCACCGGTTGTCACCCCGGCTTACTGCAATTTGATGCCTGGCAGTTCCCTACTCTCACATGGGGAGACCCCACACTACCATCGGCGCTACGGCGTTTCACTTCTGAGTTCGGCATGGGGTCAGGTGGGACCACCGCGCTAGTGCCGCCAGGCAAATTCTGTTTTATCAACACGTTTCACCAACGTATCGATTAATCTGTATCAGAGCTGAAAATTCTCTCAAATCGCCAAAACATCTTCGGCGTTGTAAGGTTAAGCCTCACGGTTCATTAGTACCGGTTAGCTCAACGCATCGCTGCGCTTACACACCCGGCCTATCAACGTCATCGTCTTTAACGTTCCTTCAGGAGACTTAAAGTCTCAGGGAGAACTCATCTCGGGGCAAGTTTCGTGCTTAGATGCTTTCAGCACTTATCTCTTCCGCATTTAGCTACCGGGCAGTGCCATTGGCATGACAACCCGAACACCAGTGATGCGTCCACTCCGGTCCTCTCGTACTAGGAGCAGCCCCCCTCAATTCTCCAGCGCCCACGGCAGATAGGGACCGAACTGTCTCACGACGTTCTAAACCCAGCTCGCGTACCACTTTAAATGGCGAACAGCCATACCCTTGGGACCTACTTCAGCCCCAGGATGTGATGAGCCGACATCGAGGTGCCAAACACCGCCGTCGATATGAACTCTTGGGCGGTATCAGCCTGTTATCCCCGGAGTACCTTTTATCCGTTGAGCGATGGCCCTTCCATTCAGAACCACCGGATCACTATGACCTGCTTTCGCACCTGCTCGCGCCGTCACGCTCGCAGTCAAGCTAGCTTATGCCATTGCACTAACCTCCTGATGTCCGACCAGGATTAGCTAACCTTCGTGCTCCTCCGTTACGCTTTGGGAGGAGACCGCCCCAGTCAAACTACCCACCAGACACTGTCCGCAACCCCGGTCAGGGGCCAACGTTAGAACATCAAACATTAAAGGGTGGTATTTCAAGGTTGGCTCCACGCAGACTGGCGTCCACGCTTCAAAGCCTCCCACCTATCCTACACATCAAGGCTCAATGTTCAGTGTCAAGCTATAGTAAAGGTTCACGGGGTCTTTCCGTCTTGCCGCGGGTACACTGCATCTTCACAGCGAGTTCAATTTCACTGAGTCTCGGGTGGAGACAGCCTGGCCATCATTACGCCATTCGTGCAGGTCGGAACTTACCCGACAAGGAATTTCGCTACCTTAGGACCGTTATAGTTACGGCCGCCGTTTACCGGGGCTTCGATCAAGAGCTTCTCCTTACGGATAACCCCATCAATTAACCTTCCGGCACCGGGCAGGCGTCACACCGTATACGTCCACTTTCGTGTTTGCACAGTGCTGTGTTTTTAATAAACAGTTGCAGCCAGCTGGTATCTTCGACTGGTCTCAGCTCCATCCGCAGGGACTTCACCTACACACCAGCGTGCCTTCTCCCGAAGTTACGGCACCATTTTGCCTAGTTCCTTCACCCGAGTTCTCTCAAGCGCCTTGGTATTCTCTACCTGACCACCTGTGTCGGTTTGGGGTACGATTTAATGTTACCTGATGCTTAGAGGCTTTTCCTGGAAGCAGGGCATTTGTTACTTCAGCACCGTAGTGCCTCGTCATCACACCTCAGCCTTGATTATCCGGATTTGCCTGGACAATCAGCCTACATGCTTAAACCGGGACAACCGTCGCCCGGCTAACATAGCCTTCTCCGTCCCCCCTTCGCAGTAACACCAAGTACAGGAATATTAACCTGTTTCCCATCGACTACGCCTTTCGGCCTCGCCTTAGGGGTCGACTCACCCTGCCCCGATTAACGTTGGACAGGAACCCTTGGTCTTCCGGCGAGCGGGCTTTTCACCCGCTTTATCGTTACTTATGTCAGCATTCGCACTTCTGATACCTCCAGCATGCCTCACAGCACACCTTCGCAGGCTTACAGAACGCTCCCCTACCCAACAACACATAGTGTCGCTGCCGCAGCTTCGGTGCATGGTTTAGCCCCGTTACATCTTCCGCGCAGGCCGACTCGACCAGTGAGCTATTACGCTTTCTTTAAATGATGGCTGCTTCTAAGCCAACATCCTGGCTGTCTGTGCCTTCCCACATCGTTTCCCACTTAACCATGACTTTGGGACCTTAGCTGGCGGTCTGGGTTGTTTCCCTCTTCACGACGGACGTTAGCACCCGCCGTGTGTCTCCCGTGATAACATTCTTCGGTATTCGTAGTTTGCATCGGGTTGGTAAGTCGGGATGACCCCCTAGCCGAAACAGTGCTCTACCCCCGAAGATGAGTTCACGAGGCGCTACCTAAATAGCTTTCGGGGAGAACCAGCTATCTCCCGGTTTGATTGGCCTTTCACCCCCAGCCACAAGTCATCCGCTAATTTTTCAACATTAGTCGGTTCGGTCCTCCAGTTAGTGTTACCCAACCTTCAACCTGCCCATGGCTAGATCACCGGGTTTCGGGTCTATACCCTGCAACTTAACGCCCAGTTAAGACTCGGTTTCCCTGCGGCTCCCCTATACGGTTAACCTTGCTACAGAATATAAGTCGCTGACCCATTATACAAAAGGTACGCAGTCACACCCGAAGGTGCTCCCACTGCTTGTACGTACACGGTTTCAGGTTCTTTTTCACTCCCCTCGCCGGGGTTCTTTTCGCCTTTCCCTCACGGTACTGGTTCACTATCGGTCAGTCAGGAGTATTTAGCCTTGGAGGATGGTCCCCCCATATTCAGACAGGATACCACGTGTCCCGCCCTACTCTTCGAGTTCACAGCCTGTGCATTTTGGTGTACGGGACTATCACCCTGTACCGTCGGACTTTCCAGACCGTTCCACTAACACACAAGCTGATTCAGACTCTGGGCTGCTCCCCGTTCGCTCGCCGCTACTGGGGGAATCTCGGTTGATTTCTTTTCCTCGGGGTACTTAGATGTTTCAGTTCCCCCGGTTCGCCTCGTTAACCTATGTATTCAGTTAACGATAGTGCAACGAATTGCACTGGGTTTCCCCATTCGGACATCGCCGGTTATAACGGTTCATATCACCTTACCGACGCTTTTCGCAGATTAGCACGTCCTTCATCGCCTCTGACTGCCAGGGCATCCACCGTGTACGCTTAGTCGCTTAACCTCACAACCCGAAGATGTTTCGTAAAACATCATCGTGTCGCGAAAATTTGAGAGACTCGAACACACTTAAACAGTGTGTCGTTTCAATTTTCAGCTTGATCCAGATTTTTAAAGAGCAAAACTTCGCAGTGCACCTTTTCAGGTTCACTCTGAAGTTTTCTTGTGTTCGCAGTAAAGATGGTGGAGCTATGCGGGATCGAACCGCAGACCTCCTGCGTGCAAAGCAGGCGCTCTCCCAGCTGAGCTATAGCCCCATCGTTTGCAACCTCTTCAAATTTGCTTCGCAAATTTGGTAGGCCTGAGTGGACTTGAACCACCGACCTCACCCTTATCAGGGGTGCGCTCTAACCACCTGAGCTACAAGCCTGCAGAGATTACTTACTGCTCTATTTTCATCAGACAATCTGTGTGAGCACTGCAAAGGCAGGTTCTTTAAGGTAAGGAGGTGATCCAACCGCAGGTTCCCCTACGGTTACCTTGTTACGACTTCACCCCAGTCATGAATCACAAAGTGGTAAGCGCCCTCCCGAAGGTTAAGCTACCTACTTCTTTTGCAACCCACTCCCATGGTGTGACGGGCGGTGTGTACAAGGCCCGGGAACGTATTCACCGTAGCATTCTGATCTACGATTACTAGCGATTCCGACTTCATGGAGTCGAGTTGCAGACTCCAATCCGGACTACGACATACTTTATGAGGTCCGCTTGCTCTCGCGAGGTCGCTTCTCTTTGTATATGCCATTGTAGCACGTGTGTAGCCCTGGTCGTAAGGGCCATGATGACTTGACGTCATCCCCACCTTCCTCCAGTTTATCACTGGCAGTCTCCTTTGAGTTCCCGGCCGGACCGCTGGCAACAAAGGATAAGGGTTGCGCTCGTTGCGGGACTTAACCCAACATTTCACAACACGAGCTGACGACAGCCATGCAGCACCTGTCTCACAGTTCCCGAAGGCACCAATCCATCTCTGGAAAGTTCTGTGGATGTCAAGACCAGGTAAGGTTCTTCGCGTTGCATCGAATTAAACCACATGCTCCACCGCTTGTGCGGGCCCCCGTCAATTCATTTGAGTTTTAACCTTGCGGCCGTACTCCCCAGGCGGTCGATTTAACGCGTTAGCTCCGGAAGCCACGCCTCAAGGGCACAACCTCCAAATCGACATCGTTTACGGCGTGGACTACCAGGGTATCTAATCCTGTTTGCTCCCCACGCTTTCGCACCTGAGCGTCAGTCTTTGTCCAGGGGGCCGCCTTCGCCACCGGTATTCCTCCAGATCTCTACGCATTTCACCGCTACACCTGGAATTCTACCCCCCTCTACAAGACTCTAGCCTGCCAGTTTCGAATGCAGTTCCCAGGTTAAGCCCGGGGATTTCACATCCGACTTGACAGACCGCCTGCGTGCGCTTTACGCCCAGTAATTCCGATTAACGCTTGCACCCTCCGTATTACCGCGGCTGCTGGCACGGAGTTAGCCGGTGCTTCTTCTGCGGGTAACGTCAATCGATGAGGTTATTAACCTCACCGCCTTCCTCCCCGCTGAAAGTGCTTTACAACCCGAAGGCCTTCTTCACACACGCGGCATGGCTGCATCAGGCTTGCGCCCATTGTGCAATATTCCCCACTGCTGCCTCCCGTAGGAGTCTGGACCGTGTCTCAGTTCCAGTGTGGCTGGTCATCCTCTCAGACCAGCTAGGGATCGTCGCCTAGGTGAGCCGTTACCCCACCTACTAGCTAATCCCATCTGGGCACATCTGATGGCATGAGGCCCGAAGGTCCCCCACTTTGGTCTTGCGACGTTATGCGGTATTAGCTACCGTTTCCAGTAGTTATCCCCCTCCATCAGGCAGTTTCCCAGACATTACTCACCCGTCCGCCGCTCGTCACCCGAGAGCAAGCTCTCTGTGCTACCGCTCGACTTGCATGTGTTAGGCCTGCCGCCAGCGTTCAATCTGAGCCATGATCAAACTCTTCAATTTAAGTTTGATGCTCAAAGAATTAAACTTTGTAATGAATTACGTGTTCACTCTTGAGACTTGGTATTCATTTTTCGTCCTAGGACGTTAAGAATCCATGTCACTTTGAGTGCCCACACAGATTGTCTGATAAATTGTTAAAGAGCAGTTGCGACGCGCTTTAGCGCTCTGTCGCGAGGTGGCGTATATTACGCTTTCCTCTTTCAGAGTCAACCCGTTTTTCAGGA
Source organism: Klebsiella sp. P1927 (assembly GCF_018204675.1). Lineage (NCBI taxonomy): Bacteria > Pseudomonadati > Pseudomonadota > Gammaproteobacteria > Enterobacterales > Enterobacteriaceae > Klebsiella > Klebsiella sp. P1927. The sequence goes on from NZ_CP073377.1 coordinate 4,120,950, forward strand.
TTTTTCTCTGCAACCGAACCGGCTGTTTGTGTGAAGTGATTCACATCTGCCGTGTCGATGGAGGCGCATTATAGGGAGCTCTCCGGGAATGACAAGCGGAAAAATACAATTTTATTTCAACCGCTCATCTTTTAAACGCAACGCTTATTTTTGCTGCTTTTTAATCGCCGCCGGCAGCTCTGCCAGGCTATTTAGCACCCAATCCGCCGCTTTTTCCGCTTCTTCAGTCAGGGGCTTACCGGTGCGCACCAGTACTTTAGTCCCGACATCCGCAGCCGCTGCCGCCTGCATATCTTCCAGTTTGTCCCCTACCATATAAGAAGCAGCCATATCGATATGCAGATAGTCGCGGGCGGAAATCAGCATCCCCGGATGCGGTTTACGACAATCACAGGTCTGGCGGTACTCCTCAACCGCACCCTGCGGGTGATGCGGGCAATAGTAGATACCGTCGAGGTCGACGCCGCGGTCTGCCAGAGACCAGTCCATCCATTCGGTCAGCGTTTCAAACTGGGCTTCGGTAAATTTACCGCGGGCAATACCGGACTGGTTAGTGACCAGCACCAGCGCGTAGCCCATCTCTTTTAGTTCGCGCATCGCGTCAATGACGCCATCGATAAATTCAAAATTGTCGATTTCGTGGACGTAGCCATGATCGACATTAATAGTGCCGTCACGGTCGAGAAAAATTGCGGGTACTGACTTTGCCACCGGTTTGCTCCTGAAAAAGACTAGTGCCGCTAGTATCGCATGTTTCCGCATGCAAGAAAGTGCTCATTATAAAGAGTCAGATTGATTTAGACGTCTGGATGCCTTAACATCCATTTCATTGCCAGGCATCGCCTGGATACGGCAGAAGAAAATGCCACGGCAAACGGCTAAACGATAATAAATAACTGATGATTAAACTTTCCAATATCACCAAAGTATTCCAGCAGGGGAATCGCAGCATTCAGGCGCTGAATAACGTCAGCCTGCATGTCCCTGCCGGACAGATTTACGGCGTCATCGGTGCCTCCGGCGCCGGTAAAAGTACGCTGATTCGCTGCGTGAACCTGCTGGAGCGCCCGACCGAGGGCAGCGTACAGGTTGACGGTCAGGAACTGACTGCCCTGTCGGAGAAAGAGCTAACCCGCGCTCGCCGTCAAATTGGCATGATTTTCCAGCATTTTAACCTGTTGGCCTCGCGGACCGTTTTCGGCAACGTGGCATTACCCCTGGAGCTGGATAACACGCCGCAGGCTGAAATCAAACGCCGTGTCACGGAGCTGCTGGATCTTGTCGGCCTGGGTGATAAGCACGACAGCTACCCGGCCAACCTCTCCGGCGGCCAGAAACAGCGCGTGGCGATTGCCCGCGCGCTGGCCAGCAATCCTAAAGTATTGCTGTGCGATGAAGCCACCAGCGCCCTGGATCCGGCCACTACCCGTTCCATTCTCGAACTGCTGAAAGACATTAACCGTCGCCTGGGACTGACCATCCTGTTGATCACCCATGAAATGGACGTGGTTAAACGTATCTGCGACTGCGTGGCGGTCATTAGTAATGGTCAACTGATCGAGCAGGACACCGTGAGCGAAGTCTTCTCCCATCCGAAGACGCCGCTGGCTCAGCAGTTTATTCAGTCCACTCTGCACCTCGATATTCCGGATGACTATCAGGCGCGCCTGAAACCTACCGCCACAGCGGATAGCGTACCGATGCTGCGCATGGAATTTACCGGCCACTCCGTCGATGCGCCGCTGCTCTCTGAAACCGCGCGTCGCTTCAACGTGAATAACAACATTATCAGCGCGCAGATGGATTATGCCGGCGGGGTGAAGTTCGGCATCATGCTCACCGAAATGCACGGTACACAGGAAGACACTCAGGCGGCCATCGCCTGGCTGCAGGAACATCATGTAAAAGTAGAGGTATTGGGTTATGTCTGAGGCAATGATGTGGCTGCTGTTGCGCGGCGTATGGGAAACGCTGGCAATGACTTTTGTCTCTGGCTTCTTCGGTTTTGTCCTCGGCCTGCCGGTGGGCGTGCTGCTGTACGTGACCCGTCCGGGGCAAATCGTCGCCAATGCCAAACTGTACCGCACGCTGTCGGCGCTGGTGAATATTTTCCGCTCCATCCCGTTCATTATCCTGCTGGTCTGGATGATTCCGTTTACCCGCGTGATCGTCGGTACCTCTATCGGCCTGCAGGCAGCGATTGTGCCATTAACAGTTGGCGCCGCGCCGTTTATCGCCCGCATGGTGGAGAACGCCCTGCTGGAAATCCCCACCGGCCTTATTGAAGCCTCCCGCGCGATGGGTGCCACGCCGCTGCAGATCGTGCGCAAAGTCCTGCTACCTGAAGCACTGCCGGGTCTAGTCAACGCCGCCACCATCACGCTCATCACGCTGGTGGGTTATTCCGCAATGGGCGGCGCGGTGGGCGCCGGTGGCCTGGGTCAGATTGGTTATCAGTATGGCTATATTGGATATAACGCCACCGTGATGAATACCGTACTGGTATTGCTGGTTGTTCTGGTTTATTTAATTCAATTCTCTGGCGATCGCATCGTCCGGGCTGTGACTCACAAATAACGTTATTGGCAGACAACACTCATTCTTACAGGAAGGAAATAACATGGCCTTTAATTTCAAAACTTTTGCGGCAGTCGGCGCGTTAATCGGTTCTCTGGCGCTGGTGGGTTGCGGTCAGGATGAAAAAGATCCGAATCATATTAAAGTCGGCGTTATCGTCGGGGCGGAACAGCAGGTCGCTGAAGTTGCGCAGAAAGTAGCAAAAGAGAAGTATGGCCTTGACGTAGAACTGGTGACCTTCAACGATTACGTTCTGCCGAACGAAGCGCTGAGCAAAGGCGATATCGACGTGAACGCCTTCCAGCATAAACCGTATCTCGATCAGCAGATTAAAGACCGCGGCTATAAGCTGGTGGCTGTCGGTAACACCTTCGTCTACCCGATCGCGGGTTATTCGAAGAAAATCAAATCGCTGGACGAACTGCAGCCGGGCTCGCAGATCGCCGTCCCTAACGATCCGACCAACCTCGGTCGTTCTCTGCTGCTGCTGCAGCAGGTAGGTCTGATTAAACTGAAAGACGGCGTGGGCCTGCTGCCGACCTCGCTGGACATCGTCGAGAACCCGAAAAACCTGAAGATTGTTGAACTGGAGGCGCCGCAGCTGCCGCGTTCCCTGGACGATGCGCAGATTGCGCTGGCCGTTATCAACACCACTTACGCCAGCCAGATTGGCCTGACCCCGGCGAAAGACGGCATCTTTGTTGAAGGTAAAGAGTCTCCTTACGTGAACCTGATTGTGGCGCGTGAAGACAATAAAGATGCTGAGAATGTGAAAAAATTCGTTCAGGCTTACCAGAGCGATGAAGTTTACGAAGCAGCAAACAAGATCTTTAACGGCGGTGCCGTGAAAGGCTGGTAATCTTTTCTCACCGTAATATCATTCAGGACGGGCTTCACGCCCGTCTTGTCATTTATGCAAGCACCTGATTCAATAACGCCCTGTTTTTTATTCATTGAGGAAATACTATGCGTGCTTTACCGATCTGTTTGTTAGCACTCATGTTAAGCGGTTGTTCCATGCTAAGCAGATCTCCCGTTGAGCCTGCTCAAAGCACTGCAACCCCGCCGGTTAAATCTGAGCCGAGCAAACCGCGCGCCACCCGCCCGGCCCCAGTACGTATTTACACCGATGCGTCAGAGCTGGTTGGTAAACCGTTCCGCGATCTGGGTGAAGTATCTGGCGAGTCCTGCCAGGCTTCGAATCAGGATTCTCCGCCGAATATCCCCACCGCGCGCAAGCGCCTGCAAATTAATGCCGCGCGTATGAAAGCTAATGCCGTCCTGCTTCACCGCTGCGAAGTGACCAGCGGTACGCCAGGCTGCTACCGTCAGGCCGTTTGCCTGGGTTCAGCGCTTAACGTCTCGGCGCAATGAGCGCATTTCAGTTCGCGCAAATAGGCGTCATCCGTTCGCCGTATAAAGAGAAGTTTGCCGTTCCTCGCCAGCCAGGCCTGGTGAAACACGGCGGCGGAGAACTCCATCTGGTCGCGCCCTATAACCAGGCCGACGCCGTGCGTGGCCTGGAGAGCTTCAGCCATCTGTGGATCCTGTTTGTGTTTCATCAGACAATGGAAGGCGGTTGGCGTCCGACGGTGCGACCTCCCCGACTGGGCGGCAATGCGCGGATGGGCGTCTTCGCCACCCGTTCAACGTTTCGCCCTAATCCCATCGGCATGTCGCTCGTTGAGCTCAAGGGCATTCGCTGTCAGAAAGATCAGGTAATACTGGAACTCGGCAGCCTCGATCTCGTCGACGGGACGCCGGTGGTTGATATCAAACCGTATCTTCCTTTCGCCGAAGCCCTGCCGGACGCCAGCGCCAGCTATGCACAGCAGGCGCCGCTGGCGGGTATGAACGTCAGCTTTACGCCGGAAATAGACGCACAGTTACTCACGCTGGAAAAACGCTACCCACATATCAAAGCGTTTATCCGCGAGGTGCTGGCGCAGGATCCGCGTCCGGCCTACCGAAAAGAGGAACAAGCGGGAAAAACGTATGCCGTCTGGCTGCTGGATTTCAACGTCCGCTGGCGGGTGACTGCCTCCGGTTTTGAAGTCTTTGCCCTCGAAGCGCGCTAATTTTATTTTCCTCTCTTTTGGCATCTTTGCCACACTGGTAAACTAAACCACTTTTTTTGTTTCAGGCTGGGCAACCAGCCTGTTCCGCTCGTTTAACTGGAACCGTTACAACATGCGTACTAGCCAATATCTGCTCTCCACTCTGAAGGAGACACCTGCCGACGCCGAGGTAATCAGCCATCAGCTGATGCTGCGCGCCGGGATGATCCGCAAGCTGGCCTCCGGGTTATACACCTGGCTGCCGACCGGCGTGCGCGTCCTGAAAAAAGTCGAAAACATCGTGCGTGAAGAAATGAACAACGCCGGTGCGATCGAGGTGTTAATGCCGGTCGTTCAGCCATCTGAACTGTGGCAGGAGAGCGGGCGCTGGGAGCAGTACGGCCCGGAACTGTTGCGCATTGCCGATCGCGGCGATCGTCCGTTCGTCCTCGGCCCAACCCACGAAGAGGTCATTACCGATCTGATCCGCAACGAGCTGAACTCCTATAAACAGCTGCCGCTGAACTTCTATCAGATCCAGACCAAATTCCGCGACGAAGTACGCCCGCGTTTCGGGGTGATGCGCTCCCGTGAATTCCTGATGAAAGATGCCTACTCTTTCCATACTTCGCAGGAATCGCTGCAGGAAACCTACGACGCGATGTATGCCGCTTACAGTAAAATCTTCAGCCGTATGGGGCTGGATTTCCGCGCGGTACAGGCTGACACCGGTTCTATCGGCGGCAGCGCCTCTCATGAATTCCAGGTGCTGGCGCAGAGCGGCGAAGACGATGTGATCTTCTCCGACAGCTCCGACTACGCGGCAAACATCGAGTTTGCGGAAGCCGTTGCGCCGAAAGAGCCGCGCGCAGCCGCCACCCAGGAGATGACCCTGGTCGATACGCCGAACGCCAAAACCATCGCTGAGCTGGTGGAGCAGTTCAACCTGCCGATCGAAAAAACCGTGAAAACTCTGCTGGTGAAAGCGGTTGAAGATAGCGCTTCCCCGCTGGTTGCCCTGCTGGTGCGCGGCGATCACGAGCTGAACGAAGTGAAAGCGGAAAAACTGCCGCAGGTCGCCAGCCCCCTGACCTTCGCCACCGAAGAAGAGATCCGCGCCCTGGTGAACGCCGGTCCGGGCTCCCTGGGCCCGGTGAACATGCCGGTTCCGGTGATTATCGACCGTACTGTAGCGGTGATGAGCGATTTCGCCGCTGGCGCCAATATCGATGGCAAACACTACTTCGGCATCAACTGGGACCGCGATGTCGCGACGCCGGAAGTGGCCGACATCCGTAACGTCGTCGCCGGCGACCCGAGCCCGGACGGTAAAGGTACCCTGCTTATTAAGCGCGGTATCGAAGTGGGTCATATCTTCCAGCTGGGGACGAAGTACTCCGAGGCGATGAAAGCCGCGGTCCAGGGCGAAGATGGGCGTAACCAGATCCTGACCATGGGCTGCTATGGTATCGGGGTGACTCGCGTGGTAGCGGCGGCGATTGAGCAGAACTTTGACGATCGCGGTATCGTCTGGCCGGATGCGATTGCGCCGTTCCAGGTGGCGATCCTGCCGATGAACATGCACAAGTCTTACCGTGTGCAGGAGCTGGCGGAGAAACTGTACGCCGAGCTGAGCGCCCAGGGTATTGAAGTGCTGATGGACGATCGTAAAGAGCGTCCGGGCGTGATGTTCGCCGATATGGAGCTGATCGGTATCCCGCACACCATCGTGCTGGGAGATCGTAACCTCGACAACGATGATATCGAATACAAGTATCGTCGCAACGGTGAGAAGCAGCTGATTAAGACCGGGGATATTGTGGAATATCTGGTTAAAGCGATAAAAGGCTAACACCCACCTCAGGGCCCTGAACGGATGTCAGGGCCTTTTTTTTTACAAGGACAGTACCAATGACTGCACATCTCCTCCGCAGCGGACTGCTTACTTTTGCCCTGCTCCTACTTACCGCCTGTACCTTGGACGTCGGCCGCAGCTCGCCTTCCACATCTGCTGCCGATGACCATTCATCATCCTGGGCTGTTACCCTCCAGCGTCAAAGCTCGATTGCCGGCAGCGGACTGCGCGAAATCGCCGAAAGCGACCTGCGCTCCGGCGACCTGCTGTTCTCCTCCAGCCTGGGCGTCACATCGCTTGGGATCCGCGCCTTCAGCGCCTCTTCCGTAAGCCACGTCGCGCTGTATGTTGGCGAAGGTCAGGTTGCGGAAGCCACCGGCGCCGGCGTACAAGTGATTACCCTTCAGCAGGCGCTGGCGCACAGCGATAAACTCTTTGCTCTCAGGGTGCCTGACCTGACGCCGGACCAGGCAACGACGATGAAAAGTTTTGCCTGGCAGGTCAAAGACAGCGGGTATAACTATCGCGGCATTATTCAGTTTATCCCTTATATGGTCACCAAACCGCTCTGCTCGCTCAACCCCTTCTCACGAGACTTTCGCCAGCAGTGCGTCAGTGGCCTGGCTAAAGCGCAGCTGGGCGATGCGGCAAGCGGCGACAAGAAAGCGTGGTTTTGCTCGGAGTTTGTCAGCGAGGCCTTTGTCCGAGCCGGGCATCCGCTGACGCTCGCGCAGGCGGCGTGGATCAGTCCTTCCGATCTGCTGCACATGCGGGAAGGAGACGTCGCCACGTTTAAACCCGAAACGCAGCTCCAGTATGTCGGGCATTTGAAACTGGGAGTTTATCTTCAGGCCGGTAAGCTGGTGGGGCTGAACAAACCGAAGGACGGTGCGGAGTAAAGAAACGATTGACGCTTTTCCGCCAGCCAGATCCACGCTCACTCTTGATGTGACAGGGCTAATAACAGGAGGAAGTAGGTGGTACTGCGCGGGATCATCCCCTGCCCGTTACCCGGACAGGGGCCTGACAATCAATGGCTGCAGTCTTTACCGGGAATAAATTTGCCGGCTTGATCCGTCATCAGCGTTTTCATCATCTCGCCGGTATCCGGGTTCGCTTCGAGAGTAAAGTGCCCTTCTACCACCAGCAGTACCGGGCGAGTATCGGTCCCGCGCGCGGCGGCATAATCCCGTTCAAGCTGGGCATTGTTCGCCACCGCGACGCGTTTACCGGTCGCGCAATCGGTAAAGGTTGCCGCATCGGCCATATAGAAATACATGCCGCGCATCGCCATCGGCGTCGTCGGCAGGCTGGCCTTCACTGGCTCCAGGGTATAGTTGAGAGGAGACTGAATGGGGCTTCCGTTGCGGTCGAGCATCTCCAGCTTGTCGCCTTTCGCGCGAAAGTAAGATTTCTCGCCCTTGCTGTTGGTCAGCACCAGCTTATCCGCGGTACGTGCCCAGGTGCCGTACGAGGCAAAGGATGACGGCTCACGACGGGCGCCCTGGTAGTGCTCATTCATCACCCAGGTCCCGTCTTTTTCCAGGAACAGCGAGGTGTCGATACCTTCGCAATCCGCGCAAGGCAGCACGCCTCGCCAGCTTTGCTGCATCGGCTTGAGCTCTTCCATCGCCGCTGGCTGGACCGTGTCAGTCTCGGCGCGATGGTTACAACCAAACAGCGCGAACAGCGAACAGGCCGCTATCACGGAGAATACGATTTTCTTCACTTTGCTTTCCTTATCATCCATTTCACCCGTTCGCCGACGCCTTCACTGGCGAACTTTCCCACGCAGCGCCTTGACTGAGGACTTCTGTGCCTTGGAAGCAAGGCGTCGCTCTTTCGATGCCCGAGTCGGTCGCGTCTCCCGGCGACTTTTTTGCACTGCGGTTAATTCTTTAATAAGGGCCACCAGCCGGGCGATCGCCGCTTCACGGTTCATCTCCTGGCTGCGGTATTCCTGAGCCTTAATGATAACCACACCGTCAGCAGAAATTAAGTGGTGGCTGGCGGCGAGCAGGCGCTCTTTGTAAAACTCCGGCAGGCTTGAAGCTTTAATATCAAAGCGCAGATGGATCGCCGTCGACGCTTTGTTCACATGCTGCCCCCCTGCTCCCTGGGCGCGAATGCCTGACAAGACGATCTCGTCGTCGGCAAGGGCTACGCTGCGGCTAATAGTAATCATGCCGACGCTTGCCAGGCGGTAAGCTGAATTTCAAGATTATTCCGAGCGTCGGATAACCAGATACTGCCCTCCTGCAGAGTGGCCTGCAGCGTCATGGTACGATCGGCAAAGGCGCTAAGCAGTGCCAGTTGCGCATCATCAAGATACCAGATGGTCAGCTTCGGGTACGCCGCAAGCTTGCTCTGATTCTGCTGCCACCAGATTTCAGCTGCCCGGCTATTATAGGCAAACAGCGCCACCGCCTGCGCCCGTGAGCAGGCTTTCTTAATCCGCCGCTCATCCGGCAGGCCCAGTTCGATCCACAGATCGACCCCGAGATGATCGTTAAGCAGCCACAGCTCCGGCTCGTCATCCGACGACAGACCGCGGGTAAACTGTAGCCGTTCATCGGCATATTTGATCCATGCCAGCAGGCGCAGCATCATGCGCTCCTGGGTTTCTGACGGATGCTGAGCCAGCGTCAGGTTAGCATCCAGAAACTGGTTGCGATCCAGATCGGCTACATTTACCGCAGCTTTATATATTGTCGCTTTCAGCGCCATGAATAAACTCCTGAAAAGAATGGCGTACATTGTAGCGAAACTGGCGGCAAAAGGCTGTCGTCAATCGCAGCAACCTGTTTCATCCTGCTGAAATTGCTTAAATGACTATGATATAGTTCCCTTGCTAAACAGAGTTTATCTTCGTAGGCTTAAACTTGCATCCCACGGTTGAGTCAGAACGCTGACAGGAGGGCATGTGGACCACTATTGTGAGTTAATACGCAAGCGGTATGCGGAAATAGCCAGCGGAGACTTAGGGTATATCCCGGATGCGCTGGGTTGCGTGTTGAAAGTATTGAATGAGATTGCGGCGGATGAGGCCCTTTCGGAGTCAGTCAGGGAAAAGGCCGCTTATGCGGCAGCAAACTTACTGGTGAGCGATTATGTCAATGAATGATACTTATCAACCCATTAACTGCGATGATTACGACAACCTGGAGCTGGCCTGCCAGCATCACCTGGTGCTGACGCTGGCGCTGAAGGATGGCGAACAGCTGCAGGCAAAGGCCAGCGATCTTATCTCGCGAAAAAATATCGAGTATCTGGTGGTCGAACTCGCCGGCAACGTCCGCGAGCTGCGCCTGGATAAAATCGCCAGCTTCAGTCACCCGGAAATCGGCACCGTGGTGGTGAGCGAATCCTGAATCAAAAACGGGCTTAATCGCCCGTTTTCCTCCACATCAGCCTGACCCCTTCCCCGTCCTTCACTTCACCTTCTGTGGTCACAAACAGATCGTCCGCTGCGGCAATCGGCGTTTCGCCGTAAAACAGCAGCGGCGTGGTGTCTCGTCGCCACGGAGCAACGCCCAGCTCCTGCCAGAGCTTCTTAAGCTTGCGTCCGCCATGGCGCCCGACAATATGCAGGTGGCCGCTGGCGCGAAAGCGGACGGTGACCGGCTCATCCGCCGACGGCGGGCGCAACTTGCCGCCGGGCCGCAGCGTCAGCTCGCCGAGACCGTCCGCCAGCCGCAGCGGCTGGCGCCAGTCGGGCCAGCGCTGAACGCTGTCCGTCTGACCGGGAAGATACTTCACCCAGTACAAACGCTGTTGAAAACGGCGGACGGTAAATTCCCCCAGCCGCAGACAGGGGCTGGCATCTTCCCGCGCCAGCGCCACCTCGTGCCAGAGGCGCTCAGGCACCTCGCGGGCGGGCATCGGCGCCTGCTGCCCGGCGAGCCAGCGACGCAGCAGCGCCGCTCGGCGCGGCGGACTCATCGTCGCCAGCGGCGCGATAGCCAGCGAGCCATCTTCGGCCACCAGCGACGCCAGCTCCGCCGCCAACATCTCGTCCAGCAGTTGTTCCTGCTCGGCGCACAGGCTGGCGCTGCGGGCGACGGCCTCGCTAAAGTGCGGCCAACGCTCGCGCAGCACCGGGATCACCCGCAGGCGCAGGAAATTGCGGTCATAGGTATCATCCTGATTACTCTCATCTTCGATCCACGACAGCTGATGGGCGAGCGCCCACTGGCGTAGTGATTCGCGGGTTTCATTGAGGAGAGGACGCAGTAGTCGACTGCCGGCAAAGGCAGAGGATGGCGCCATCGCCGACAGGCCGGTAGGACCGCTGCCGCGTTTTAACGCCAGCAGCAGGGTTTCGCACTGATCGTCCTGGTGCTGGGCGGTCACTAACACCTCGCCGGCATTGAGCGTATCCTGAAAGGCCTGATAGCGCGCCGCACGAGCGTGGGCCTCGACGCCCAGCCCTCCCCGGGCTAACGTCACGCGATGCACCACCAGCGGCACCTGCCACTGCTGGCAAATCTGCCGACAATGCGCCACCCAGTCGTCTGCGTGGGCGCTAAGGCCGTGGTGAACATGCACCGCCCGCAGCGTCAGCGAGGGATCCTGTTCCCGCAGCAGCACCAGCTGATGCAGAAGAACCGTCGAGTCCAGACCGCCGCTGAAGGCCACCAGCAGCTGGCGATGGGGATGAAGCGTATGCGCAATATCAGCCGTCATATCCACGAACATACCGAGAAGTGATGGCCCGGCACGTTACCGGGCCAGGGCCGCGCTGGCAAGATTTACTGCTGATATATTTCCAGCGGCAGGTCGTCCGGATCGCTAAAGAAGGTAAAGCGTTTACCGGTAAAGGGATCGACACGAATCGCTTCGCACTCCACGCCATGCGCGGTGAGATGGGCTACCGCGGCGTCGATATCATCCACGCTAAAGGCCAGATGACGCAGCCCGCAGGCTTCCGGACGACTGGGGCGGGCTGGCGGAAACGGGAACGAGAACAACTCAATCACATACTCGCCGTTGAGCGCCAGATCGCCTTTCCAGGAATCGCGCTCGGCGCGATAAAACTCACTTTGCAGCGTAAACCCCAGAATATCGCAATAGAACGCTTTACTGCGGGCGTAGTCGGTCGCAATGATGGCAATATGGTGAACCCGTTTCAAACCCAGCATGGTTAAACTCCTTCTGTTAAGCCAGCCACGTTACTCGTGCGCGCCGTTAACGCGCAAGCCTTTCGTCATTTTTTAAGACTCGTACCCGATACACACCGTCCTCATCGCGCTTGGCGCCGTGAATATCGGTCTCAAAGCCCGGGTAATGACGGCCGATAGAGCAAAGCATCAGCAGAAAATCGAGCACCGCCCGGCTTTCCTCGGTGATCATCTCTCCCGGCATCAGCAGCGGAACCCCCGGCGGATAAGGGAGGATCATGTTGGCCGAAATCCGCCCCACCAGGTTCTCCAGTTCAATAGTTTCCACCTCCCCCTTGATCTGGCGCTGCCAGGCGTGATGCGGCGTCATTTTCATTTCCGGCAGGACGTCAAAGGCGCTGAGCATCAGCTGCGGCAGCTGATGCTGACGGATCAAGCGGTGGATCCCCTGCGCCAGATCCTGGATCCGCATGTTGCGGTAGAAGTCGGGATCTTCGGCGTACAGATCCGGCAGCATATTTTTCACCCGCAGATTGAGATCGTAGGCGCGTTTAAACTCGGTCAGGCCGCGCAGCAGCCCCATCGCCCGGGTTTTATCGATGCCGATACTGAACAGGAACAGCAGATTGTAGGGGCCTGTTTTCTCTACCACCACGCCCCGCTCGTCGAGGAACTTCGCCACCAGCGCCGCCGGGATCCCCTCTTCATCCATATTCCCCTGCTCGTCCATGCCCGGCGTCAGAATGGTGACCTTCACCGGATCGAGATACATATGATCCGCATCGGCATCTTTGAAACCGTGCCAGTCCTCGCCCGGCGCTACCGGCCAGCACTCGGCTTTATCCACGGCTTCCGGCTGCCAGATATCAAAGAACCAGCCGTCCGACTCCTCGCGCAGTCGCTGCACCTCTTTGCGGAAGTCCAGCGCCCGCTCAATGGAGCGCTGGATCAGACGTTTACCGGAGTTGCCGCGCAGCATCGCCGCCGCGGTCTCAATCGACGCGACGATGGGGTAGCTCGGCGACGTAGAGGTATGCATCATAAAGGCTTCGTTAAAGGTCTCTTCATCATAGTTGCCTTTAATGTGGATCAGCGAGGCCTGCGACAGCGCGGCCAGCATCTTATGCGTCGACTGCGTCTCGAAGATGACTTTCCCGGGGATCCGCTCCCCGCTCATACCGCTTTTCCCCTGATATATCGGATGGAAATGGGTATAGGGCACCCAGGCGGAATCGAAATGGATCGACGGGACATCGAGCGTCTCCTTAAGCCAGGTGGTGTTATAGAGCAGACCATCGTAGGTGGAGTTGGTGATCACCGCATGCACGGGCCACTGCGCCCCGCCCGTGTCGCGCACTTTCTGCTGAATGCTGTCGCGGGTAAATTCGCGCCGGGGGATACCGCCGAGGATCCCCAGCGCGTTGCGGGTCGGCTTCAGCCACAGGGGAACCACATCGCTCATCATCAGCAGGTGGGCCAGCGATTTGTGACAGTTACGGTCAATCAGCAGGGTGCTGCCGGCGGGCGCCGAGTACATGCCGACAATTTTATTGGACGTCGAGGTGCCGTTGGTCACCATATAGCTTTGCTCGGCGCCAAAGGCGCGCGCGATATACTCCTCCGCCTCCAGGTGCGGGCCGGTATGATCCAGCAGGGAGCCCAGCTCGGTGACCGAAATCGAGACATCCGCCTTCAGCGTATTCCCGCCAAAAAAATCATAGAACAGGCAGCCCACCGGGCTTTTCTGATAGGCGCTGCCGCCCATATGACCCGGCGTACAGAAGGTATATTTTCCCTCCTGGACATAGTTGAACAGCGCGCGGGTAAACGGCGGAGTGATATTCTCCAGGTACTCGCGGGTGTACTGCCCAATGCGGGTGGCGATCTCTTCGGAGAGTCCCAGCGCATATTCGAAGAACCACAGCGTCATGCGCAAATCCTGACTGCTGACATCCATCGTCGAGTGGGCGTTAATAAAGGCGTACAGAGGAAGGTATTCATTGAGCTGATTGATATCGCTGCACAGATCGACGCTGTATTCATCCCAGTCGAAGATCACCCCGCAGATGCGCGGGTTGTGCTCGATAAACTGCAGCAGGTCGGCGCTGTTTTGCGGCCAGATGGTCTGGAAGCCCTGGCGCTGCAGCGCCGCTTCCAGTTCTTTGATCGGCTCGTCTTTGTGGTAGACGCCGTGAGGCCCCATGATGGCGATGATATTCACGCTTTCCTCCTGGTATTCACCTAAGTCAAGCATCATAGCAATCCCCCGGGCGCATCGCACATAAAAAAAGGGCCGGAAAATCCGGCCCTTAGTGTTTAGTCCTGACGAAAAAGTTAAGCGTAACCGTAGCTCATCAGACGCTGATAGCGGCGGTTCAGCAGCTCTTCTTCGCTGAGCAGATCGAGGTCTGCCAGGTCTGCCAGCAGCTGCGCCTTCAGGCTCGCTGCCATCGCTTCCGGGTTGCGGTGAGCGCCGCCCAGCGGTTCCAGAACGATAGAATCGATCAGCTTCAGCTCTTTCAGACGCGGGGCGATAATGCCCATCGCTTCCGCAGCCAGCGGCGCTTTATCCGCGCTCTTCCACAGAATGGAGGCGCAGCCTTCCGGCGAAATGACCGAATAGGTGCTGTACTGGAGCATGTTGACCTTGTCGCCCACGCCGATCGCCAGCGCGCCGCCGGAGCCGCCTTCACCGATTACGGTGCAGATAACCGGCACGCTCAGACGCGACATCTCACGCAGGTTGCGGGCGATCGCTTCCGACTGGCCACGCTCTTCCGCGCCGACGCCCGGGTAGGCGCCCGGGGTGTCGATAAAGGTGATGATCGGCATTTTAAACCGCTCAGCCATCTCCATCAGGCGTAGCGCTTTGCGGTAGCCTTCCGGCGCCGGCATCCCAAAGTTGCGGCGAATTTTCTCTTTGGTTTCACGACCTTTCTGGTGGCCGATGATCATCACCGGACGACCGTCAAGACGCGCGATACCGCCGACAATCGCTTTATCGTCAGCGAAGGCGCGGTCACCGGCCAGTTCGTCAAATTCGTCGAACGCCAGGCGGACATAATCCAGGGTGTAAGGACGGCGCGGGTGGCGCGCCAGTTGCGCAACCTGCCATGCACCGAGATCGGCGAAGATTTTGCGCGTCAGCTCTACGCTTTTCTCACGCAGACGATGCACTTCTTCGTCGATGTTAATATCCAGTTTCTCATCCTGACGGCTTACCGCAGTCAGGGAATCGATTTTCGCTTCCAGCTCTGCAATCGGCTGTTCAAAATCTAGGAAATTCAGACTCATAGTATTCCTGTATTAGTCAAACTCCAGTTCCACCTGCTCCGAGCCGATAAGGCCCCGCAGATCGTTAAGTAAACGATCGCTCGGAGAGACGCGCCATGTTGCGCCGAAACGCAACCGCGCGCGTGCATCCGCCCTCTGATAGTAGAGGTGCACTGGAATGGTTCCCGAACGGTGGGGTTCCAGAGACTGACGGAGTCGGTTTAAAAGCTGGTCATCAATTTGCCTGTCCGTCAGCGAGATAGCAAGCCCGCGAGCATATTTTTCCCGGGCTTCGTCAATGTCCATGACTTCACGGGCGGTCATTTTAAGCCCCCCGCTAAAGTCATCAAAGCTGACCTGTCCGCTGACGATAAGTATGCGGTCTTTTTCCAGCAACTGCTGATATTTATCCAGCGCGTCGGTGAATAACATCACTTCCAGCCGCCCGGAACGGTCATCCAGGGTACAGATGCCGATACGATTGCCGCGCTTGGTGACCATTACCCGCGCCGCAATCACCAGCCCCGCCGCCGTGGTGACTTTCCCACGTTCGGTCGGATGCATGTCTTTGAGCCTCACGCCGCCGACGTAGCGCTCAATCTCCTTCAGATACTGGTTAATCGGGTGTCCGGTGAGGTATAGCCCCAGGGTCTCCCTTTCACCATCCAGCACCACCTGCTCAGGCCATGGCTGGCAGCTGGCGTAGGATTGCTCAATTTGCTCGGGCTCTTCCGCCAGCACGCCGAACATATCAGCCTGGCCGATGGCCTCGGCTTTCGCGTGCTGGTCAGCGGCTTTCAACGCATCGCCCAGCGAATTCATCAGCGCCGCGCGATGTGGGCCGAGACGATCGAACGCCCCGGACATAATCAGCTTTTCCAGCACCCGACGGTTGAGCTTTTTAATATCGGTTCGCGCGCAGAGGTCGAACAGCTCGCGGAAATAGCCGCCATTGTTGCGCGCCTCAATAATCGCTTCGATCGGTCCTTCGCCGACGCCCTTGATGGCGCCAATGCCATAGACGATCTCGCCATCGTCGTTGACGTGGAAATGGTACAGGCCGGAGTTAATATCCGGGGGCAGGATTTTTAGCCCCATTCGCCAGCACTCATCCACCAGGCCAACCACCTTCTCGGTGTTGTCCATATCGGCGGTCATCACTGCCGCCATAAACTCGGCCGGGTAGTGCGCCTTAAGCCACAGCGTCTGGTAGGAGACCAACGCGTAGGCGGCGGAGTGCGATTTGTTAAATCCGTAACCGGCGAATTTCTCCACCAGGTCGAAGATTTTCATCGCCAGTTCGCCGTCAATGCCGTTTTTCTTCGCCCCATCCTCAAAGATAGAACGCTGCTTGGCCATCTCCTCCGGCTTTTTCTTACCCATCGCACGACGCAGCATGTCCGCGCCGCCGAGGGTATATCCGGACAGCACCTGGGCAATCTGCATGACCTGTTCCTGATACAGGATGATGCCGTAGGTTGGCTCCAGCACCGGTTTCAGGCTTTCATGCTGCCACTGCACGTCCGGATAAGAGATCTCCTCGCGGCCATGCTTACGGTCGATAAAGTTATCTACCATCCCCGACTGCAGCGGGCCCGGGCGGAACAGAGCCACCAGCGCGATCATATCTTCGAAGCAGTCCGGCTGCAGGCGTTTAATCAGATCTTTCATGCCGCGTGATTCAAGCTGGAAGACCGCGGTGGTTTCCGAGCGCTGCAGCATGTCGAAGCTTTTCTTGTCATCCAGCGGGATGGCGGCGATATCCAGCGGCCCTTCGCCGTTCTTCTCACGGCGCTTGTTGATCATCTCCAGCGCCCAGTTAATGATAGTAAGCGTACGCAGACCGAGGAAGTCGAATTTCACCAGCCCGGCGTATTCCACGTCGTTCTTATCAAACTGGGTAACCGGATGCAGCCCCTGCTCATCGCAATACAGTGGCGCGAAATCGGTGATTTTGGTTGGAGCGATAACTACCCCACCGGCATGTTTACCGGCGTTTCGCGTCACCCCTTCCAGCTTACGCGCCATGTCGATCAGCGCTTTCACTTCTTCGTCCGCCTCGTAGATCTCCGGCAGCTGCGGCTCGGCCTCAAAGGCTTTCGCCAGCGTCATGCCCGGATCGGGCGGCACCAGCTTGGAGATACGATCGACAAATCCGTACGGGTGACCCAGCACGCGACCGACATCGCGGATGACCGCTTTCGCCGCCATGGTACCGAAGGTGATGATCTGCGATACCGCGTCGCGGCCGTACATATCCGCCACGTGCTCGATAACCTGGTCGCGTTTCTCCATGCAGAAGTCGACGTCGAAGTCGGGCATCGAGACACGTTCCGGGTTAAGGAAACGTTCGAACAGCAGGTCGAACTCCAGCGGGTCAAGATCGGTGATCTTCAGAGCATAGGCCACCAGCGAACCGGCGCCGGAACCGCGTCCCGGGCCAACCGGCACGCCGTTATCCTTCGACCACTGGATAAACTCCATCACAATCAGGAAGTAGCCCGGGAACCCCATCTGGTTGATAACCTGCAGCTCGATGTCCAGACGTTCGTCGTACTCCGGTCGACGCTTTGCGCGCTCTTCCGGATCCGGAAACAGAAACGCCAGACGCTCTTCCAGACCCTCTTTCGATTTCATGACCAGGAAATCTTCCGTGGTCATATCGCCGGTCGGGAACTGCGGCAGGAAATATTCGCCAAGCCGCACGGTGACGTTGCAGCGCTTGGCGATTTCTACGCTGTTTGCCAGCGCTTCCGGGATGTCGGCGAACAGCTCGCACATCTCCTCCTCACTGCGCATATATTGCTGCGGCGAGTAGTTACGCGGCCGTTTCGGATCGTCGAGCGTGAAGCCGTCGTGAATGGCAACGCGGATTTCGTGGGCGTCGAAGTCGCCGGTTTCAAGGAAGCGGACATCGTTGGTCGCCACCACCGGCAGACCGCGCGCTTCCGCCAGCGCCACGGCGGCGTGGAGATAGGCCTCTTCATCCTGTCGACCGGTACGGATCAGCTCCAGAAAATAGCGGTCCGGGAAATGCTCTTCGTAGAAGGCGACGCACTGTTCAACCAGCGGCATATTGCCGCGGATCAGGCTGACGCCGACGTCACCTTTCCGGCCGCCGGAGAGCAGAATCAGCCCTTCCTGATGTTCCACCAGCCAGTTGCGATCGATCCACGGCCCCAGGGCGCCGTAGCCGCGCTGATAGGCACGGGAAATCAACAGGGTCAGGTTCTGGTAGCCGGTGTTGTTCGCCGCCAGCACGGTCAGCTCGGTAAATTCGTCGCCGAGCAGGTCGCACTGCACGTGAAAGTCGGCGCCGACGATCGGCTTAATCCCCGCGCCGTGTCCCGTCCCGTAGAACTTCACCAGTCCGCAGAGGTTGGTGAAATCGGTGATCGCCAGCGCTGGCATGCCAAGCGAGGCCGCCTTCTTCACCAGCGGCCCGGTCTTTGCCAGCCCATCGATCATGGAATAGTCGCTGTGCACCCGCAGGTGTACGAAACGTGGTTCAGCCATCTTTAGATCCCGGTGACTTAGTTGGACGCCAGGCCCAGGGCACGCTTCACCGGGCCAAAACTGCGCCGGTGATGCTCTGTTGCGCCGTGTTCCTGCAGCTTCTGCAGGTGAACAGCGGTGGGATAGCCTTTATGCTGGGCAAATCCGTAGTGGGGAAATGCGAGGTCCAGCGTGGCCATTTCGGCGTCACGAGTGACTTTTGCCAGAATAGACGCTGCGCTGATTTCTGCCACCCGGCTGTCGCCTTTCACCACCGCCTGGGAGGGCATCGGTAGCGACGGACAGCGGTTGCCATCGATCAGGACAAACTCAGGAACAATGCTCAGGCCGGCGACGGCGCGCTGCATCGCCAGCATAGTGGCATGCAGAATATTCAGCTCGTCGATTTCGTGCGGCTCGGCGCGCCCCAGGCTCCAGCACAGCGCTTTCTCTTTAATCTCATCGAACAGCGCCAGACGACGCTTCTCGCTGAGTTTTTTGGAATCATTCAGACCCACAATCGGCTTCGCCGGATCGAGGATCACCGCCGCGGTCACCACCGCGCCAACCAGGGGGCCACGCCCGACCTCATCGACGCCGGCAACCAGATGGGTATGCGGATAGACGAACTCCATCATTGTTTTGCTAACTCCAGTACGGCGTCCGCCGCCTGCTCATCGGCGTTGCAGCGGATCTGCTGATGCAGGGCGCGGAACGTCTCATGCATCTCATGGCTGGTTTTGCCATCGGCCAGCAGCGGCTGCAGAGCGGCTGCCAGCGCCTGGGGCTCGCACTCATCCTGCAGCAGCTCTTTAACCAGTTCGCGACCGGCCAGCAGGTTCGGTAACGAGACGTAGTCGGTTTTTACCAACCGCTTCGCCAGCCAGAAGGTGAACGGCTTCATCCGGTAGCCAACCACCATCGGGCATTTCGCCAGCATACACTCCAGCGCTGCCGTCCCGGAGGCCAGCAGCGCGGCGTCGCTGGCGATCATTGCATCGCGCGCCTGACCGTCCAGCATATGCACGATCATATCCGGCGCCGTCTCAGCTTTAATACGCTCAAACTGCTCCCGCCGTTTAGCATTAACCAGCGGCACCACCACCTGCAGATCGGGATAGGTGGCGCGCAGAAGCTGCGCGGTTTTCAGGAAGTCGGCGCTAAGCATTTCGACTTCCGCGCCGCGGCTGCCGGGTAGCAGAGCGAGGCAGCGCACGCTGTGCGGGATCCCTAACCGGTCGCGCGCAGCGCCTTTGTCAGGATCCAGCGGCATCGCATCCGCCATGGTATGGCCAATAAAGCGGCAGGGGACGTTAAATTTGTCATAAAACGCTTTTTCGAAAGGCAGAAAGGCCAGCACCAGATCGGTGGATCTGCCGATTTTGAAAACGCGTTTTTGTCGCCAGGCCCAGACCGACGGGCTGACGTAGTGAATGGTTTTGATGCCCTGCTTTTTCAGATTTCCTTCGAGGGTGATATTAAAGTCAGGGGCGTCGATGCCGACGAAGACATCGGGACGCAGCTCGCCGAAGCGGCGGGTCAAATCGGCGCGAATATGGAGTAAGCGACGCAGGCGACCGAGCACTTCAACAATGCCCATCACCGCCAGCTCTTCCATTTCATACCAGGCTTCGCACCCTTCCGCCTGCATTAGCGGCCCCGCCACGCCGACAAAGCGCGCATTCGGGATGCGTGCTTTAAGCGCGCGGATGAGACCAGCGCCTAGAATATCGCCGGAGGTTTCTCCGGCGACCAGGGCAATCGTCAGGGGACGCTGTTCAGCCATTAACGAATCAAGCCGCGGGTAGAACGAGCGAAGAAATCGACAAACAGCTGAACCTCAGGATGCTGAGCAGCCAGTTCGGCGATTTCCGGCTTGGCTTCTTCCAGCGTTTTGCCGCTGCGGTACAGCAGTTTATACGCGTTGCGGATCGCGGTGATTGCTTCCCGGCTGAAGCCGCGGCGTTTCAGCCCTTCGATGTTAACGCCGAACGGCGTCGCATGGTTGCCCTGGGCAATGACGAACGGCGGAACGTCCTGCGCCACGCCGGAGCAGCCGCCAACCATAACGTGTGAGCCAATGACGCAGAACTGATGCACCGCCGTCATGCCGCCGATAATGACATAATCATCCAGCGAAACATGGCCCGCGAGCGTCGCGTTATTGGCCAGAATGCAGCGATCGCCAAGCGTACAATCGTGCGCCACGTGGGCGTTGATCATCAGCAGGTTATCGTTGCCCACCTTTGTTAATCCACCGCCCTGTACTGTGCCGCGATGAATGGTGACGCTTTCGCGAATGCGGTTGCGATCGCCAATTTCCACCCGGGTCGGTTCGCCAGCATATTTCAGATCCTGGTTAACTTCGCCGATGGAAGCGAACTGATAGATCTCATTGTCACGGCCGATTTTGGTGTGGCCGTTAACGACAACGTGAGACTTCAGCACGGTGCCTTCGCCGATTTCGACGTTAGCGCCAACAATACAAAACGGACCAATGTGAACGTTAGCGCCAATCACGGCGCCCTCTTCTACAATGGCGGTAGGATGAACAAAAGCGGTTTTATCAATCACGTATCAGGCCTCCCGGCTACGCGCACACATCATCGTCGCTTCGCAAACCACTTTACCGTCAACCAGCGCAACGCCTTTGAAACGGGTCAGGCCGCGGCGGGTTTTCTCGAAAGTGACTTCCATAATCATCTGATCGCCTGGTACTACCGGGCGTTTGAAGCGTGCTTCATCGATACCCGCGAAGTAGTACAGCTCGCCTGGTTCCAGTTTTCCGACGCTTTTGAACGCCAGAATCCCGGTGGCTTGCGCCATTGCTTCCAGAATCAGGACGCCCGGCAAAATCGGCTTACCAGGGAAGTGCCCCTGGAAAAACGGCTCGTTTACAGAAACATTTTTTACTGCGCGCAGAAAACGACCTTCTTCAAAATCCAGCACGCGGTCTACCAGCAGGAACGGGTAACGGTGAGGCAGAAGTTCCAGAATCTCTTCAATGTGCAGAGTATGAGTGTCAGTAGTCAAAATACTCTTCCTGTCTAAATGTACTAAAAGGCAATAATAACACGGCCTGCGGCAATCTTTTAGCGAATGCAACAGGCCGGAAATGTCATGTGACCAAATGATGAATTAGTCTTGTTGATTAACCTTGCGCTCAATCGCTTTCAGGCGCTTGCTCATCTCGTCAATATTCATCACCAGCGCAGCGGTTTTACGCCACGCCTTGTTCGGCTGCAGCGGAATACCGGAGGAATATACGCCAGGTTCGCTGATAGGACGCATCACCATCCCCATCCCCGTGACGGTGACCTTATCGCAGATTTCCATATGGCCGTTAATCACGCTGGCGCCGCCAATCATGCAGTAGCGGCCAATTTTCAGGCTGCCCGCCATGATAACGCCGCCAGCGACCGCGGTATTGTCGCCAATCACCACGTTATGCGCAATCTGGCACTGGTTATCAATGATAACCCCGTTGCCAATCACGGTATCGTCCAGCGCACCACGGTCAATCGTGGTGCAGGCGCCAATCTCCACGCGATCGCCAATAATGACGCGACCCAACTGCGGGATCTTTACCCAGTTACCGCGATCGTTAGCGTAGCCGAAGCCATCCGCGCCAATCACCGTGCTGGACTGAATCAGGCAATTCTCGCCGATCTCAATCTCATGGTAAACGGTCACATTAGCCCACAAACGCGAGCCGGCGCCTATTTTCGTATTTTTCCCAACGAAGCAGCCTGCGCCGATAACTACGTTATCGCCCAGCACTACGCCGGATTCGATAACCGCGTTGGCGCCGATGGCAACGTTGCTACCCAGCTTCGCCGACGGATCGATGACCGCGCTCGGCGCGATATCCTGAGCCGGCTGCGGCGTGGTATCAAGAATTTGAGCCATGCGCGCGTAGGTCAGGTAGGGGTTACGCACTACCAGCGCGGCGCTATGGGCAAAAGGTAAATCATCCTGCGTCATCACAACGGCAGAAGCCTGGCAAGCGGCCAGGTGCTCACGGTACTTAGGGTTGACCATGAAAGTGATTTGGCCCGTTTTCGCGCTCTGCATGGACGCAACGCCGGTGATGACGATATCGCCATCACCGTGTAATTCTGCATCCAACTGCTGCGCGAGATCAGCCAGTCGAATTGAAGGCATTACTTATTTAACCTGTTTCAGCACATCAGCGGTGATGTCTTTTACATCGCTGCTGTTATATGCAACGGCATTCGCGTCAACCACCAGATCGATGCTCTGATCTTTCGCTACGCTCTGTACGGCAGTCTGGATACGGGTAACCAGTTTGCCACGCTCTTCGTTGGAACGACGTGCGCGATCCTGTTCAAACGCCTGCGCTTTCTGGGAGAAGGTCTGGCGCTGTGCCATCACGTCTTTTTCCAGTTTGGTACGATCGGCGCCCGGCTTCATGGACTGCAGACGCTGCATTTTGGACTGCAGGTCGCCTTCCATACGCTGCAGTTCGCTAGCGCGGCCTTTGAACTCGTTTTCCAGCGTGTTGGAAACGCCAGTTTTCTGGGCAACCTGTTGGAACAGGCTGTTCATGTTCACCAGGGCAATTTTATCTGCCGCCTGAGCGGAAGTTACCATTGCCAAACCCAGACCTGCAGCTAATAACCACTTTTTCACAATAAACTCCTTACCATCCCATGAGTACCCAGGGGTACCGTTATTTGCGTGGCGAGGCGATAAACGCGTTATCGCCTACGGTCAGCGCTATACTGCACTTGCATTCCGTTGCCGCCAACAATTACCAGGTTTTACCAATGTTAAACTGGAACTGTTCGGCTTTGTCTCCATCGTACTTTTTGAACGGTTGGGCGTAGGAGAAGACCAACGGCCCCAACGGCGACATCCACTGCACGGCAATACCCGCAGACATACGGATGTTGCTCGGATCGCTGTAATCCGGATAACCAGCGTACGCGCTCGAATCCCAGTGAGTATCCCATACGGTACCCATATCCCAGAAGACGGAAGTCCGGACCGAGTTCGCATATTTGTCACTAATAAACGGCGTCGGGGTAATCAGCTCAAGGCTGGCCACCGCCATCGCGTTACCGCCAACCGCATCATCGGATTTACACGGTGCGGATTCGGTGCTCTTACAGTCATTGGTATAACCGCTATCGCCATCATGACGGCTGCTCGACGGGAAGTACACCGCCTTCGGACCAATGGTGTTCGACTGGAAGCCACGCACGGTGCTGGAACCACCGGCATAGAAGTTCTCATAGAACGGCATCTCTTTGCCGCCGATACCATCGCCATAACCAAAGCGCGTACGACCCAGTACTACCCACTGATGATCGTTGTCGATCGGCACGTAGGTCGCGGTATCCAGCGTCGCTTTGTAGTACTCGTTGTCTGAGCCCGGAATGGTCACCTTACCGTTCAGGTTGACGCGCGAACCTTCCGTTGGGAAGAAGCCGCGGTCAAGCTTGTTATAGGTCCAACCGTAGTTGAAGGTGAAGTCATTCGCACTGAACGAGTTCCGGTCGTTGGTGTTGTCCGGATACTGGCCCATCGAGTTAAGGTAACGCCACATTGCCACCTGCGGCTGCATATTGGACAGGGAGTTATGCACATAACCGACGCCGGCGCGCAGCGTGTTGTATTCATTGACCGGGAAGCCCAGCGTAATGTCTGTACCATAGCTTTTGTTGGTATAGTCAGACAGATCCGCATCGTTTGCATCAAAGTCATTATAGAAGACACGACCGCCGAGGCTTACACCGTCTACGGTGAAGTACGGGTTGGTCACCGACAGCTCGGTATAGGTCTGGTAGTCGTTTTTGGTACCGTTGATCCCGACAGCATAGCCAGTACCTAACCAGTTATCCTGCTGAACGCCCGCCTGGAAGCTGACGCCGCTCTCGGTGCCGTAGCCGATACCGAAGTTGAAGCTACCGGTGTTACGCTCTTTCACCTTGTAGACAACGTCGACCTGGTCCGGGTTGCCCGGCACGCGCTGGGTATCAGTATCCACCGTTTCAAAGAAACCTAAACGATTGAGACGGTCTTTACCCTGATCGACGAGGTCGCTGCCCAGCCATGCGCCTTCCATCTGGCGCATTTCGCGGCGCAGTACGGCATCTTTAGAGGTGTCGTTGCCTTCGAAGCGAATTTTACGCACGTAATAACGGTTGCCTGCGTCGACGTTAACGTGCAGCTTAACGGTTTTATCGCTGTCGTTGATCTCCGGCTGCGACTGCACGCGCGGATAGGCGTAACCATAACGACCCAACAGTTTCTTGATGTCGTTTTCCATCCTGGTCACTTTCGCGCCGTTGTACAGTTCGCCTGGCTCAACTTTAGTCAGCGCTTCGATTTCCGCGGAATGGCCAGCGAGGTTGCCCGTCACCTGCACTCCGGAAAACTTGTACTGATCGCCTTCGGTGATGTTGACGGTGATGTAGATCCCTTTCTTATCCGGCGTCAGGCTGACCTGGGTAGAATCGATGTTGAAACGGGCATAGCCGCGATCCAGGTAGTAGCTGCGCAGGGTTTCAAGGTCGCCCGCTAGCTTCTGCTTCTGGTATTTACGGTCGCCGACCACGTTCCACCACGGCACCTCATCGCGCAGCTGGAAGTGGGAGATCAGCTCATCGGTCGAAAACGCATGGTTGCCGACGATGTTGATCTGTTGAATTTTTGCGGAGACGCCTTCCTGGAAGACCAGCTTCAAATCGACACGGTTACGCGGCAGCGGCGTAACGACTGCTTTGACGCTGGCGCTGTATTTACCGACGCTGTAGTAGAAGTCTTCAAGACCCTTCTCGATATCCGCGATGGTCGTGCGGTCAAGCGACTCGCCCACCCGAACGCCTGAGGCCTCAAGGTTCTGCTTCAGCATGTCATCTTTCACCGACTTGTTGCCGGAGAAGGTGATGCTGGCGATCGTCGGACGCTCTTTCACCTGCACCAGCAGGGTATCACCATCGCGCAGGACGCGGACGTCCTCGAAGTTGCCAGTGGCAAACAGCGCGCGAATAGTGTTACTGATATCATCGTCGGTCACCGTATCGCCAGGACGCACTGGCATACTGAGGAGGGCCGCACCAACAGCGACACGCTGCAAGCCTTCGAAATGAATGTCCTTCACCACGAACCCTTCAGCACCGTATACAGTCGCGCTGCTAAACAGCAGCGACGCTATGAGCAACTTTTTCATCGCCATCGTTATTATGCGTTCTTCCTAACAAACTCTCTTATAACCGAGAGAAATCATTGAAAAGTGCAAGCCCCATTAACAGCACCAGCAGTATTGAGCCAATGCGATAACTAAAGTCTTGAACTCGCTCGGATACCGGCCCGCCCTTCAGCTTTTCAATCGCTAAAAACAGCAGATGTCCCCCATCCAGTACGGGTAGAGGGAACAGGTTGATGATTCCGAGGTTCACGCTAATCAGCGCCAGGAACATCAGATAATAAATCAACCCAAACTCCGCTGACATTCCAGCCCCCTGAGCGATAGAGATCGGCCCACTGAGGTTGTTCAGTTTGACATCACCGGTTATCAATTTACCCAGCATCCTGACCGTCAGCGACATCAGCTGCCAGGTTTTATCCGTGGCTTCAGCGATGGCGGCAAACGGTCCGTACTGACGTACTGTCTTGTATTCTTCAGGCAGCGGGATGACCTTTGGCACCACCCCTGCGAACCCTTCCGCCTTACCTTTCACCGTTTTCGCATCCGGCGTCAGGGTTAACGGCAGCACACTCCCCTGCCGTTCAATCTCCAGCGCCAGCGCTTTGCCCGGATTATCGCGCACCAGATTAACAAACGTCATCCACTGCGTTAACGGTTGACCATCGACTTTAACGATCCGGTCGCCCGCTTGCAAACCCGCTTTCTGGGCTGCCGATCCCGCCTGAACCTCAGCCAGCACCGTATCAATCTGCGCGCTGCGCGGCTGGATCCCCAGCGAGGTCACGGGATCTTGCTTGTCTGGCTCAAACGACCAGTGCCGCAGATCGACGATTTTATCCTGGCGCTGATTGGTCCCGAAAGGGGCGACGGTAACTATTGTTTGCGGGTTGCCGATTTTGGCCACCAGCTGCAGACGCACCGCATCCCAATCAGGCGTTTCGATACCATCTATCGCTTTAAGTTCCGTTCCTTTTGCAATTTGTGCTTGCGCGGCAACCGAATTGGGCGTTATTTCACCCACCACCGGCCGCACGCCGGGAACGCCGATGATAAAGACCAGCCAGTAAGCAAAGATAGCGAAAATGAAGTTAGCGATGGGGCCGGCGGCAATCACCGCCGCACGCTGACCGACGGTTTTGTTGTTGAAGGCATAGTGACGCATCTCCGGCGCCACCGCTTCAACACGCTCATCCAGCATCTTGACGTAGCCGCCCAGTGGGATCAGGGCGATGACGAACTCTGTGCCCTGCTTATCCATCCGCCGCCACAGCGCTTTGCCGAAGCCGATAGAAAAACGCTCAACCCGGATACCGCAGCGGCGCGCCACCCAAAAATGGCCAAACTCATGCACCGTAATCAGTACGCCAAGCGCAATGATAAAAGCCGCCAGATTCCAGAGCACGCTCAGCATATAACCTTCCGTCAAATCGTCCTGAAGACCAACAGTAGCAGACAGGCGAAGACCGGTACCGCCGCCGTCAGGCTGTCGATACGATCGAGAATACCACCATGTCCGGGAATCAAGTGCCCGCTATCCTTAATGCCGGCCTCGCGCTTAAACATACTTTCCGTCAGGTCGCCCAGCACCGAAGCCAGGGCCGCCACCACCGAACAGACCAGCAGCACCGTCGGCGTGACGTCAAGATGGGCCCACACGCCGTAGGCCCAGGAAATCACTGCCGCGGTCAGCAAACCGCCAAAAAAGCCCTGCCAGGTTTTACCCGGTGAGACCTTCGGCGCCAGCTTGTGCTTGCCAAACATTTTACCAAACATATAGGCGCCAGAGTCCGCGCCCCACACCAGGATCATGACGTACAGCAGCCACAGCGCGCCGCTATAGTGGTTATCGGCATAGTGCCAGGCGCGCAGCGCCAGCATGCCCCAGAAAAACGGGACGATGGTCAGAATGCCGAAGATGAGGCGCAGCACCTTAGAGTGGCGCCAGAATGCCGCCGACGCCGGGTATGAGAGCACCAGCAGTAACGCGACGATCCACCAGGCAAAAGAGGCCCATAGCGACCCTTCAACCATCGGTTGATGAACGTCATAGTGGTATTCAGGCAGCAGAAAAAGCATCGCCGCCAGCAGAAGGCCGCACAGCACCGCCAGCCAAACCCGCTGCGACGTCGAGGTAAAACCGCTCAGTTGTCCCCACTCCCAGGCGGCGAGCATACAGACCACCAGGGTGACGATAGCAAAGCCCATCGGCGGCAATAAAAACAATGCCGCAATGACGATGGGGATTAAGACGAAAGCAGATATCAGGCGATACTTCAGCAAAAGTGACCCCCATCAGGCATGACTGCCACCCGGCTCAGTGCCGCCGAAACGACGCTCTCGATTAACAAAGGCATGGAGTGCACCTTCAAAGTCCTGTTCAGCAAAATCGGGCCAAAGAACATCCGTAAAGTAAAGTTCGGCATAGGCAATTTGCCAAATCAGAAAGTTACTTATTCGGTGCTCTCCCCCGGTCCTAATAACTAAATCAACGGGAGCCAGTTCATGCATGCAGACCTGCTGACTCAGCATGTCTTCCGTGATCTGCTCAGGCAGCAGCGTCCCGTCCTGTACCTGTTTCGCCAGCAAACGAACGCCCTGGGTAATATCCCAGCGACCGCCGTAATTGGCTGCAATATTCAGCGTTAAGCCGGTATTGTTTGCGGTTAGCGCTTCCGCTTTGCGGATCCGCTCCTGCAGGCGCGCATTGAAGCGCGTGGTGTCGCCAATAATCCGCAGACGCACATTGTGTCGGTGCAGGCTTTTGACTTCGCTATCCAGCGCCCAGACGAACAGTTCCATCAGCGCACTGACTTCCTGAGCCGGACGGTTCCAGTTTTCGCTGCTGAACGCGTATAACGTTAACGCCTCAATCCCATTATTCGCCGCGAAGGAGACCGCGCGACGCACGGATTTCGCACCGGCCTTATGCCCGAAAGCGCGAATTTTACCTTGCCGTTTCGCCCAACGGCCGTTGCCATCCATAATAATGGCGACATGACGGCAGCCATGGGTGGGCGATATTTCGCTGACAGTTTGATTAGCAGACAACATCACGCGTTTTAAGTCCATAATAAGGATTAACTAGCCACCAAACAGAGGCCACCGGGCCGCGCTGGATACGCATTTTTATCCGGTGCCGGGGCTGCAGCCAATCGCAGAGAACAACCAAAAGCTTTACGCAAAAAAGCCGTGTTTTGTCACGGCCACCGTAATCTTTAACAACAAAATGCAACGATCGGGTGGCGCAGACTATATCACCGAAGCCTTGCGCCCACAAATATCACCGCGTTACGCCTGCGCAACCAACCGCTGCAGCTGCTGGTGAGCGATTGCGCGCGCCTCGGCGTCGATAACCAGAACATCATCAATGCTTTGCGGCTCCTGCAGGTCCATCTTATCCAGCACCGCCAGGTTAACCGCCGCAATATCGGTAAAGCGGATATCGCCATGCAGAAACGCGGCAACCGACTCTTCATTAGCCGCATTCAGCGTCGTGGTCGCGGCCTGGCCGACGTCAAACGCGTCCATCGCCAGCTTCAGGCACGGATATCGCGTATAGTCCGGCGCGGAGAAGCTCAGATTGCTCAACTGACAGAAGTCCAGCGGTTTAACGCCGGAATTCAGTCGCTGCGGCCAGCCCATGGTATGGGCGATCGGCGTGCGCATATCCGGCTCCCCAAGCTGGGCCAGCACGCTGCCATCCTGATAGCGAACCATCGAGTGGATCACCGACTGCGGATGGATCAGCACTTCCATCTGCTGGGCCGAGGCGTTAAACAGCCAGCGCGCTTCAATATATTCCAGGCCTTTGTTCATCATCGTGGCCGAATCGACGGAGATCTTGCGCCCCATCGACCAGTTGGGATGACGGCAGGCCTGATCCGGGGTCATCGCCGCCAGTTCAGCCACGGCCGTCTCGCGGAAAGGCCCACCGGAGCCGGTCAGCAGGATTGACGAGACGCCATTCCGGGCAAGATCAGCGTATCCCAGATGCTGCTGAATTGTCTCCGGCATACTCTGAAAAATAGCGTTATGCTCGCTATCGACCGGTAGCAATCGCGCCCCCGACTGTTGCACCGCCTCCATGAATAAGCGACCGCAGGTCACCAGCGATTCTTTATTCGCTAACAATACCGTTTTCCCGGCGCGGATCGCCGCCAGCGTCGGCACCAGTCCCGCCGCGCCGACGATTGCCGCCATGACCTGATCGACCTCATCCAGCGCCGCGACCTCTGCCGCCGCCTGCTGGCCGCTCAGCACCTCGGTGCGACTGCCATGCTCATGCAGACGGGTGCGCAACCGCTCAGCGCTTTGCGCATCGTCCATCACCGCGTAACGGGGGGTAAATTCCAGGCATTGTTCAACCATACGGTCAACGTTTTTCCCCGCGACCAGCGCGGCGACGGAAAAGCGACCAGGGTTATGGCGCACCACGTCCAGCGTGCTACAGCCAATGGAGCCGGTCGAACCGAGAACGGTTAATTGCTTCATGAGACGTCCAGAAGAGTGGAAACAGAATAAAAAGCAAAACGCCGCCAGCAAGCCCCTACGCAGCAACTATCGGGGATGAGACGGCGGCATTAGGCCTTCAACTAAGCGCTAAAGGCTACAAGGCCAGCGGTTGCAACGCAATCCCGAGAATTGAGCGTACAGTCTTCTGTACGGCGTTTCAGATTTTACTCAGGCCAGAGCCTGTCTGGCCCGAGTAAGGGCAGAGCATTAGAACTGCATCAGTTCCGCTTCTTTGTCTGCCAGCGCCGCGTCAACTTTTTTGATGGCGGCGTCAGTCATTTTCTGCACGTCGTCCTGAGAACGGCGATCGTCATCTTCGCTGATCTCTTTTTCTTTCAGCAGCGCTTTGACTTTATCGTTGGCGTCACGGCGAACGTTACGCACGGCAACGCGCGCCTGCTCGGCTTCACCACGCACGATCTTGGTCAGATCTTTACGACGCTCTTCGGTCAGCGGCGGCAGCGGAACACGAATATCGCTGCCGGCAGAGCTTGGGTTCAGACCGAGGTCTGACGCCATGATCGCTTTTTCAACGGCCGCGGACATAGAACGGTCAAAGACGTTGATTTTCAGGGTACGGGAGTCTTCGACGGTGACGCTGGCCAGCTGGCGCAGCGGGGTCGGAGTACCGTAGTATTCAACAACAATCCCGTCCAGCAGGCTCGGAGAAGCACGACCCGTGCGAATTTTGCTGATTTGGTTTTTGAATGCTTCGACGCATTTTTCCATGCGGATTTCAGCATCTTTTCTGATATCGCTAATCACGTTACGAATCCTTGAAAGCTTGTCTCAGTCAGACCAGACGGGGCACCCGTCGGAAAATGAGCTAAGTATAGTCAGATTTAATGAAAATCACCGGGCAATATCCCCGCGAAAGTAAAGCGGAATATTACCCGGATTTGGCGCTGACGGGAATTATTCCGTGATCAATGTGCCTTCTTTTTCGCCCATCACCACGCGACGCAGGGCGCCAGGTTTGTTCATGTTAAAGACGCGAATCGGTAATTTATGGTCACGCGCCAGGGTGAAGGCCGCCAGATCCATGACTTTCAGCTCTTTTTCCAGAACTTCGCTGTAGGTCAGCTGATCGTACATGGTGGCAGAAGGATCTTTTGCCGGGTCAGCGGTGAATACGCCGTCAACCTTGGTGGCTTTCAGCACCACATCGGCTTCAATTTCGATACCGCGCAGGCAGGCTGCGGAATCGGTGGTAAAGAACGGGTTGCCGGTACCAGCGGAGAGGATCACTACGCGGTTGTTGCGCAGCAGGCTGATCGCCTCTGCCCAGCTGTAGTTGTCGCATACGCCGTTCAGCGGAATGGCGGACATCAGACGAGCGTTCACATAGGCGCGGTGGAGCGCATCACGCATTGCGAGGCCGTTCATGACCGTTGCCAGCATGCCCATGTGGTCGCCCACAACGCGGTTCATACCCGCTTTCGCCAGACCAGCACCACGGAACAGGTTACCGCCACCAATTACTACGCCAACCTGAATACCCAGCTCAACCAGCTCTTTGATCTCCTGAGCCATGCGGTCAAGTATGCTTGCATCAATACCGAAGCCTTCTGAGCCCTGCAGCGCTTCGCCACTTAATTTCAGCAGAATACGTTTGTAGACGGGTTTTGCATTGGTAGCCATGTTTCTTTCCTGAGACTGTCAACGAATGAGATGTGATAATTCCGGCGACATTGTATGTCGCATTTCAGCGCGGCCACTATAAGCAGTTGGCTGAATTTACAAAATGGGCGCAAAAAGAAGCCGCCCTCAGGCGGCTCCTTTTTTTAAAAATTAAGACTGCTTGGACATCGCAGCAACTTCTGCTGCAAAGTCAGTCTCAACTTTCTCAATGCCTTCGCCCACTTCAAAGCGGATGAAGCCAGTCACGTCAGCGTTGTGCTCTTTCAGCAGCTGGCCAACAGATTTGCTCGGCTCCATAACGAAAGGCTGACCAGTCAGAGAAACTTCGCCGGTGAATTTCTTCATGCGGCCTTCAACCATTTTCTCTGCGATTTCTTTCGGCTTACCGGACTGCATCGCGATGTCCAGCTGAACCTGGTACTCTTTCTCTACCACTTCAGCAGACACGTCTTCCGGCTTAACGAATTCCGGCTTGCTTGCAGCAACGTGCATTGCCAGCTGCTTAACCAGCTCTTCGTCAGCGCCTTTAGCGGCAACCAGAACGCCGATACGCGCACCGTGCTGGTAGCTGCCCAGAACGTCGCCTTCCAGAACAGCGATACGACGGATGTTGATGTTCTCGCCGATTTTAGCAACCAGCGCAACACGTTCTTCTTCGAACTGCGCTTTCAGAACTTCAACGTCGGAGATTTTACCTGCAACAGCGGCGTCCAGTACTTTGTCGGCAAATGCCTGGAAACCACCATCTTTAGCAACGAAGTCAGTCTGGCAGTTAACTTCCAGAATGTAACCGTAGTTGCCTTCGATTTTGGTTTTGATCACGCCGTCAGCAGCCACGTTGCCTGCTTTCTTCGCCGCTTTGATCGCGCCGGATTTACGCATGTTTTCGATTGCCAGCTCGATGTCGCCATTCGCTTCAGTCAGCGCTTTTTTGCAATCCATCATGCCTGCGCCAGTACGTTCGCGCAGCTCTTTTACCAGGGAAGCGGTAATTTCAGCCATTCTAAAATCCTCGGGAGATGTGGATACTGCCCGGCCAACGGCCAAACAGCGTAAATTGAAAAAAGGGGCCGATAATGGGCCCCTATTCATACACGGTACTAATAAGGGCTTAAACCTTATTATTCAGCTTCTACGAAGCTTTCTTCCGCCTGAGAAGCCAGGTCCTGAGAGCGACCTTCACGAACGGTAGCAGCAACAGCGCCCAGGTACAGGCTTACTGCGCGGATTGCATCGTCGTTACCCGGGATAACGAAGTCTACGCCGTCCGGATCAGAGTTGGTATCAACGATAGCAAATACCGGGATGCCCAGGTTGTTTGCTTCTTTGATAGCGATGTGCTCGTGGTCAGCGTCGATAACGAACAGTGCGTCCGGCAGGCCGCCCATATCTTTGATACCGCCCAGGCTGTTTTCCAGCTTGTCCAGCTCACGAGTGCGCATCAGCGCTTCTTTCTTGGTCAGCTTGTCGAAAGTACCGTCCTGGGACTGAGTTTCCAGGTCTTTCAGACGTTTGATGGACTGACGAACGGTTTTCCAGTTAGTCAGCATACCGCCCAGCCAGCGATGGTTCACGAAGAACTGATCGCAGCTCAGAGCAGCGTCTTTTACCGCTTCGCTTGCAGCGCGCTTAGTACCAACGAAAAGGATTTTACCTTTACGAGCAGCGATCTTATTCAGTTCAGCCAGAGCTTCGTTGAACATCGGTACGGTTTTCTCAAGGTTGATGATGTGAACTTTGTTACGCGCGCCGAAGATGAAAGGCTTCATTTTCGGGTTCCAGTAACGGGTCTGGTGACCGAAGTGAACACCAGCCTTGAGCATGTCGCGCATGGAAACAGTTGCCATGTTTAAAACCTCTATAGATTAAATTGGGGTTATGCCTCCACGTATCCCATATTACCGACCCCGAAGGGCACCCCGGAATATGTGCCGATACGTGTGTGTTATTACACAAAGTGAGCTATGTCGCTTACGTCC
Organism: Klebsiella sp. P1927; assembly: GCF_018204675.1. Classification (NCBI taxonomy): domain Bacteria; kingdom Pseudomonadati; phylum Pseudomonadota; class Gammaproteobacteria; order Enterobacterales; family Enterobacteriaceae; genus Klebsiella; species Klebsiella sp. P1927. The sequence continues at coordinate 4,154,636 of NZ_CP073377.1, forward strand.
ATCCTTGTGTATCTGAGATGGAACGGAAGTCCGGCGCGCTTTATACCACAAAATCCATCCAGACACCAACTCTTGTTGACGTCGCGTGCTGTTAATGATTCTCAGTTTGGCACCAGCCTGCCCGGACTGTTACCATTGACAGGACTTACTCTATTATTGTCGAAAATATCGACACTGCTGGACATACTCCATGGCTATCTCTATTAAGACATCTGAAGACATCGAAAAAATGCGCGTTGCCGGCCGTCTGGCCGCCGAAGTGCTGGAAATGATCGAACCCTACGTCAAACCGGGCGTCAGCACCGGCGAACTGGACCGCATCTGTAACGACTATATCGTTAACGAGCAGAAGGCCATTTCCGCCTGCCTCGGCTATCACGGCTATCCGAAATCCGTCTGCATTTCGGTCAATGAAGTGGTCTGTCACGGTATCCCTGATGACGGCAAGCTGCTGAAAGATGGCGATATCGTGAATATCGACGTGACCGTCATTAAAGATGATTTCCATGGCGATACCTCCAAAATGTTTATCGTCGGCAAACCGACGATTCTCGGCGAGCGCCTGTGCCGCATCACTCAGGAAAGCCTGTACCTGGCGCTGAGAATGGTGAAGCCAGGCATCAACCTGCGCACCATCGGCGCGGCGATCCAGAAATTTGTGGAAGCCGAAGGTTTCTCAGTGGTTCGCGAGTACTGTGGCCACGGCATCGGCCGCGGCTTCCATGAAGAGCCTCAGGTACTGCACTACGATTCGCCGGAGACCAACGTCGTACTCAAACCAGGCATGACCTTCACCATCGAGCCGATGGTCAACGCCGGTAAAAAAGAGATCCGCAGCATGAAAGACGGCTGGACGGTGAAAACCAAAGACCGGAGCTTGTCTGCGCAGTACGAGCATACTATTGTGGTGACAGACAACGGCTGCGAAATTCTGACGCTACGCAAGGATGACACCATCCCGGCGATAATCTCGCACGATGAATGATGAAAAGCCGGCGCCCGCCGGCTTTTTTATTAGATAGTTTTTTCTTATGGTGACGCGATGAGCAACTCATTACCTGACACAGCCTCCCCTCTCCTGCCCGTCCCGCCGGAACACCCGGTGAGTTGGCCCCAGGGCGATCTGAACTGTGCCGCAATCAAGGCGCACATCGATACCTTCCAGCACTGGCTGGGCGAGGCGTTTGACTCCGGCATCGTCGCGGAGCAGCTCATCGCGGCGCGCACCGAATTTATCGACCAGTTGCTGCAGCGATTATGGATCGCCTGCGGTTTTGAATCCGTCAGCGACCTGGCGCTGGTCGCCGTCGGCGGCTATGGCCGTGGCGAACTGCACCCGCTCTCAGACGTCGATCTGCTGATCCTCAGTCGTAAAAAACTGCCGGACGACCAGGCGCAAAAAGTCGGCGAACTGCTCACCCTGCTGTGGGACGTCAAGCTGGAGGTGGGCCACAGCGTACGCACCCTCGAAGAGTGCCTGCTGGAAGGTCTCTCGGATCTGACCGTTGCCACCAACTTAATCGAATCGCGCCTGCTGATCGGCGACGTCGCGCTGTTCCTTGAACTGCAAAAACATATTTTTAGCGACGGCTTCTGGCCATCGGAAAAGTTCTTCGCCGCCAAGGTCGAAGAGCAGAACGTCCGTCATCAGCGCTATCATGGCACCAGCTATAACCTCGAGCCGGACGTGAAAAGCAGCCCCGGCGGCTTGCGCGATATCCATACGCTACAGTGGGTGGCTCGCCGCCATTTCGGCGCCACCTCAATGGATGAGATGGTCGGCTTCGGCTTTCTGACCGAAGCCGAGCGCAATGAACTCAATGAGTGTCTGCATCAGCTGTGGCGCATCCGTTTCGCGCTGCATCTCGAACTCACGCGCTATGACAACCGTCTGCTTTTCGACCGCCAGCTCAGCGTGGCCCGCCGGCTAGGCTATGAAGGCGACGGCAACCAGCCGATTGAGCATATGATGAAGGACTTCTTCCGCGTTACCCGCCGGGTGAGCGAGCTGAATCAGATGCTGCTTCAGCTGTTTGAGGAGGCTATCCTCGCCCTGACCGAGGATGAAAAACCACGCCCGATCGATGATGATTTCCAGCTGCGCGGCACCCTTATCGATCTGCGTGACGACACGCTGTTTATTCGCGAACCGCAGGCCATTCTGCGCATGTTTTATATCATGGTGCGCAACAGCACCATCACCGGCATCTACTCAACGACGTTGCGCCATCTGCGCCACGCCCGCCGTCATCTCACCCAGCCGCTGTGCTATATCCCGGAGGCGCGCACGCTCTTTCTTAGTATGCTGCGCCATCAGGGAGCGGTAAGTCGCGGGCTGCTGCCGATGCATCGCCACAGCGTACTGTGGGCCTATATGCCGCAGTGGTCGCATATCGTCGGCCAGATGCAGTTCGACCTGTTTCACGCCTACACCGTCGATGAACACACCGTCCGGGTGATGCTCAAGCTGGAAAGCTTTGCCAAAGAAGAAACCCGCAGCCGCCACCCGCTGTGCGTGGAGCTGTGGCCGCGCTTAACGCACCCGGAGCTGATCTTAATTGCCGCCCTGTTCCACGACATCGCCAAAGGGCGCGGCGGCGACCACTCGATCCTCGGCGCGCAGGATGTGCTGAAGTTTGCCGAGCTGCACGGGCTGAACTCGCGCGAAACGCAGCTGGTCGCCTGGCTGGTGCGTCACCACCTGCTGATGTCGGTCACCGCCCAGCGGCGCGATATTCAGGATCCGGAGGTGATTAAGCAGTTCGCCGAGGAGGTGCAAACGGAAAATCGTCTGCGCTATCTGGTGTGTCTGACCGTCGCCGATATCTGCGCCACCAACGAAACCTTGTGGAACAGCTGGAAGCAGAGCCTGCTGCGTGAACTCTATTTCGCCACCGAGAAGCAGCTGCGTCGCGGCATGCAAAGCACCCCGGACATGCGCGAACGAGTGCGTCACCATCAGCTGCAGGCGCTGGCCCTGCTGCGGATGGACAATATTAATGAAGAGGCGCTGCATCAGATCTGGAACCGCTGCCGCGCCAACTATTTCGTGCGACATACGCCGACGCAGCTCGCCTGGCACGCCCGCAACCTGCTGCGCCACGATCTGAATAAACCGATGATCCTGCTGAGCTCGCAGGCCACCCGCGGCGGTACGGAGATTTTTATCTGGAGCCCGGATCGCCCTTACCTGTTCGCCGCGGTGTGTGGCGAACTTGACCGTCGCAACCTCAGCGTCCACGACGCGCAGATCTTCACCACCCGCGACGGTATGGCGATGGATACCTTTATCGTCCTTGAGCCCGACGGCAGCCCCCTTTCCGCCGACCGCCACGAGGCGATCCGCCAGGGGCTGGAGCAGACCATCACTCAGCGCAGCTGGCAGCCTCCGGCCCCGCGTCGTCAGGCGGCAAAGCTACGCCATTTTTCCGTGGACACCGAGGTGAATTTCCTGCCGACCCATACCGACCGAAAATCGTTTCTGGAGCTGATAGCGCTCGACCAGCCCGGGCTGCTCGCCCGCGTTGGGCAGGTGTTCGCCGACCTCGGGATATCGCTTCACGGGGCGCGAATTACGACAATTGGTGAGCGAGTAGAAGATTTATTTATAATCGCCACCGCCGACCGGCGTGCCCTTAATAATGAGCTGCAACAAGAAGTGCAACAACGGTTGACAGCGGCCCTCAATCCAAACGATAAAGGGTGACGTATTTTTTTTAGTGAATGGAAAGAAACAATGCAGCAGTTACAGAACGTTATTGAGTCCGCTTTCGAGCGTCGCGCCGACATTACGCCGGCTAATGTGGATACCGTGACCCGCGAAGCGGTTAACCAGGTTATCGCCCTTCTTGATTCCGGCGCGCTGCGCGTCGCTGAGAAGATCGACGGTCAGTGGGTGACGCATCAGTGGCTGAAGAAGGCGGTACTGCTCTCTTTCCGTATTAACGATAACCAGGTTATCGATGGTGCGGAAAGCCGCTACTTCGATAAAGTGCCGATGAAATTCGCTGACTACGACGAAGCGCGTTTCCAGAAAGAAGGTTTCCGCGTGGTGCCGCCGGCCGCCGTGCGCCAGGGCGCGTTCATCGCCCGCAACACTGTGCTGATGCCGTCCTACGTTAACATCGGCGCCTACGTTGACGAAGGCACCATGGTTGATACCTGGGCCACCGTCGGCTCCTGCGCGCAGATCGGTAAAAACGTGCATCTGTCCGGCGGTGTCGGTATCGGTGGCGTACTGGAGCCGCTGCAGGCGAACCCGACCATCATCGAAGATAACTGCTTCATCGGCGCGCGCTCTGAAGTGGTTGAAGGGGTGATTGTCGAAGAAGGCTCCGTCATCTCCATGGGCGTTTACCTCGGTCAGAGCACCAAAATCTACGATCGCGAAACCGGCGAAGTCTTCTACGGCCGCGTACCGGCTGGCTCGGTGGTGGTCTCAGGCAACCTGCCGTCGAAAGATGGTAAATACAGCCTGTACTGCGCGGTGATAGTGAAGAAAGTCGATGCCAAAACCCGCGGCAAGGTCGGCATTAACGAACTGCTGCGCACCATCGACTAAAGCAAATAAAAAGCGGGAGATATCCCGCTTTTTTTATATTTGATGCTGGCGAAAATGGATTTTTTCGTTAATTATTCAATGGTTATGATGCTATCAAAGGTACCGTTATGTACGATAATCTGAAAAGTCTTGGCATTACCAACCCTGATGAGATCGATCGCTATAGCCTGCGGCAGGAAGCTAACAACGACATTCTGAAAATCTATTTTCAGAAAGACAAAGGCGAATTCTTCGCCAAGAGCGTGAAGTTCAAATATCCGCGTCAGCGCAAAACCGTCGTCGCCGACGGCGTCGGCCAGGGCTACAAAGAGGTCCAGGAGATCAGCCCCAATCTGCGCTACGTTATCGACGAGCTGGATCAGATCTGCCAGCGCGATCGCACTGAAATCGATCTCAAGCGTAAAATCCTCGACGATTTACGCCATCTGGAAAGCGTGGTCACCAATAAGATCAGCGAAATCGAAGCCGATCTGGAAAAGCTCACCCGTAAGTAAGAGCATCCCGGCGGCGCGTTGCCTGGCCGGGCTGGTGGTCTCTATCCACTCCAGACAGCATGCATCGTCCAGGCCGGGTATGGCGCGTCGCTGCCCGGCATTTTTTTGCCTCCACGTCTTAGCGTTGTTCGTCCAGCTGCAGCGCGATATACAGCAGCAGCCTGTCGTCAAAGCTACCGAGATCCAGGCCGGTCAGCTCCGAGATACGGTTCAACCGGTACTCCAGCGTATTGCGATGAATAAACAGCGCCTTTGACGTCGCCAGCGGCTGCACGTTATGGCGAAACCACGCCTGCAGCGTCCGCCGCAGCAGCCCGTTGTTGTCCATGGCCTTCAAACGCGCCAGCGGACGGGCCAGCTCATTGGCCTGCCAGCCGCCGCGCAGGCTGTCAAGCAGCACCGGCAGCATTAGATCCTGATAGAAATAACTGCGGCTCTCCGGCATCCGCTGCTTGCCAACCATCATCGTCGTCCGTGCGGTACGGTAAGAGCGGGCGATACTTCCTGGGCCGGTGAAGAAATTGCCCAGCGCCACGCGAAAGCGCAGCTGGCCATTCTCTTTCATCCTGGCGATAAGCTGCTCGACGCGCCGGACGTGATCGTCAGCGTCCCAGCGGCCAAAGCTGTTCAGCGCCGGTTTCAGCACCACCATTTCCGTGAGCGAGACAATGGCCACCAGATTATTGCGATCGGGGGTGGTCAGCGCGTTCTGTAACTGTTGCAGTTCCGCCATCGCGCTGTCCACGCCGAGCTGACCGCTGTCTACCTCAATCATCGCCACCACGCGCGGCTGATTGAGATCGATGCCTAAACGCTGAGCCCATTCGTTCAGCGCCGGGGTATGCTCTTCCGCCTGAATCAGGTTCATCACCAGCTCTTCGCGCAGACGGCTGTCCTGGGCCAGGAGATGCATCAGCCGCGACTGCTCCAGCATCATCTCTGCTGTCATGCACACCAGCTCGCCATATTTTCGCAGCGACTCCGGCTCGCCGGTCAGGCCGATCACCCCGACGATCTCCCCCTCCAGGCGCAGCGGCAGGTTAATCCCCTGGCGAACCCCGTGCAGATGGCGAGCGACCGCGTCGTCGATATCCACCACCCGCCCCTGGGAGAGGACCAGCAGCGCGCCTTCGTGCAATTCACCAATCCTTTCCCGATCGCCGCTGCCGATGATCCGCCCGCGGGCATCCATCACGTTGATATTGGTATCGATGATGCGCATGGTCCGCGCCACAATATCCTGCGCCATTTTGGTATCAAGATGCCAGCCAGCCATGTAGTCCTCCCCTTTGCTGGGCACCAGCATAAAAGAGTCATCGTCGCGCTGCATTGTGCATTTGCACTAAGCCGGGGTGAGATATGTGGAGTTGTGGGGGCGGTCACAGAACGAAAAAAGCCCCTGCCCTCGGCGAGGGAAGGGGCTGGGAAGCGAGCGCTGGCGGTTACTGCAACAGCAGATAGATAGAGGCGTCGCCGCGCTGAATGTTCAGCGCCAGTACGGACGGTTTGGCGTCGAAGATTTTCCGCAGATCGGCGATGTTTTTCACCGGCTGCTGATTCGCCCCGACGATGACGTCGCCTTTCTTGAGGCCAATCTGTGCCGCCGGGGTACCGGCTTTCACATTATTGACCACCACGCCCTTATCCTGACCCTTATTGCTCATTTCCGCCCCTTCAATCCCGTTGAAGATGGTGCTGGAGTCAACCTGGGTCTGGTTGCTCTGCTGCAGTTCGACGGTCACGGTCACCGGTTTGCCGTCGCGCAGCAGACCAAGCTCAACTTTGCTGCCGATAGGCATGGTGCCGACCTGGGCACGCAGCGCGGCGAAGCTGCTGATCGCTTTCCCGTTGAGGGAGGTGATGACATCGCCGGCTTTAATGCCCGCTTTCGCGGCCGCCGAACCTGGCATTACCTGGCTGACGAAGGCCCCGCGCTGGGCATCGACTTTCATCGCTTTCGCCAGCTCAGAGTTCAGTTCGGTGCCCATAATGCCGAGCTCACCGCGTTTCACCTGGCCATATTTCACCATCTGCTCGGTCAGGTTTTTCACCATGTTGCTCGGGATAGCAAAACCGATACCGATGTTGCCGCCGTCCGGCGCCAGAATGGCGGTGTTGATACCGATCAGCTCGCCGTTGAGGTTCACCAGCGCACCGCCGGAGTTCCCGCGGTTAATCGCCGCATCGGTCTGGATAAAGTTTTCGTAGTTTTCCACGTTGAGGCCGCTACGGCCCAGCGCGGAGACAATCCCGGAGGTCACGGTTTCGCCCAGACCGAACGGGTTGCCGATAGCCACGGTGTAATCACCGACGCGCAGCGCATCGGAGTCGGCAAGCTTAATCGCCGTCAGGTTTTTTGGATCCTGAATCTGAATCAGCGCGATATCAGAGCGCGGATCTTTGCCGACGACTTTAGCATCAAACCTACGGCCATCGCTCAGCTGAACCTTAATCGTGGTGGCGTTGTCCACGACGTGGTTGTTGGTCACCACATACCCTTTGGCGGCATCAATGATGACGCCGGAGCCCAGCGCCATAAATTTCTGCTGCTGGCCGCCGTCAGGCTGACCGCCCTGTCCGCCGCCCTGGCAAAACGGCGAACTCTGGAAAGGAGAACCATCCTGGCAGAACGGCGAATTATCGCCAAAGAACTGCTGGAAGTTACGTGGCATCCGTGGGGTATTAACGGTGGTGCTACCTTCAACGTTAATGCTCACCACCGACGGCATCACCTTCTCCAGCATCGGGGCCAGGCTTGGCATCTGCTGTGCATTAGTGGCCGAAGATGCCGTTTCTGCCGCGCTCGCAGAGAGCGGGGACAACGCCAGACCTAAACTCAGAGCCAGTGCACTCATTGCTAACGTGGTTTTTTTCATCAGTTTCAATCTCAATATCAGGTAACGAAAGTTGCTGTGTACGTGACTATCAGAGTCATTTTATAACGCTAAGTTCCGGAATTAAGTTTCTGGAAAAAGTAAAAATTTATTGTCCATCTTTACAAAACTCCAGCCTATTCCACCGCCATGAGTCGCCGATATTCATCCCACGCATACAAATCCGTCATCCCGCTGATATAGTCCTGAATCAGACGGCAGCGATAATAGTATTCCATCAGCGCAAATTCGGGCGCCGTACGCGCCAGTTTATTTACCGCTTCAACATAGGCCAGCCGGTGACGGGTCGAAAGTTTCTGATACAGCCGGGAGGCAATGGGTAAACGTCGTACCCGCTCCTGCGCTACTAATTCGCTGAAATCCTCCAGCGATAATTTCAGCAGCGGCTGATAGATATCCAACAGGCCGCTGATCACCCGGTAGCCCTGCAATTCCAGCTGCTCAACATCCGGATGGCTAAAGACCTGTTTCATCGCCACATTTTTATAGAGCTCCAGTAGCTGACTGCAATCGCTGTCGTCCTCCAGCAACGCATGATTAAAGTCCCCCGTGAAGATTGCCGGCAGGTTGTCAATAAATCGGCGCGCCGCGTAGGGCACCAGCTTATTCAGCGTATTCACCCGCAAATACATAAAAAACTGATCTTCCGCGCTCTGCTTCAGATAATTGGCTCGCGATTTCTCCCAGGCATTTTCTACTACCTGCGAAAATAACGAGCCTTTTTCATGACTGCCCCAGGCGTCGTAAAGATGCTGATAGAGCTGGTCTGCGCTAAAAATACGTTTTTCCACCGCGTCCTCGAGATCCGCGACGCAATATGAGATGTCATCCGCAGCCTCCATAATCCAGGTTAATGGAAACCGATTGTAAGGCGCGAGATCCAGTTCTTTACGCAAACGCGCGACATACTCTTCTTCGGCTAAATAATAGCCAGGTTTCTTCATTAAATAACTGTGGCTGGCCGGCGTCTCCTCAGACCACCACGCCGGACGAGTATATTTCAGGATACATCCCACCTGCGCCCAGGTCAGGTTCATACGCATTAGCGTATGGACCAGACGAATGCCCTGCGCGTTGCCCTCAAAGCTGCAGAGATCCTGGCGCACTTTACGGCGCAGCGCATTAAGCGATGTCTCTCCGTCATGCAGGCGTAAGGCCTGCACTTCGCAGCGATCGTCGATCAGCGGCTGCCCGAGCGCATCGCCGGGCGCCAGGCGCTGACGGAACCAGTCGTTAATCGCCGCTTCGCCAAAATGGCCAAACGGGGGATTGCCGATATCGTGCATCAGGCAGGCCATCTCCACCACGCTCTCGAATGGCCCGGTCAGCTCTTCCAGGCCATACTCTTCCAGCAGCCTCTGCTCTTTCAGCCGGCTCAGCACCTCTTTGGCGATATAGCGCCCCACCTGCTGCACCTCCAGCGAGTGGGTCAGGCGAGTGCGCACCGCCGCGTTGCGCTCGAGCGGGAAGACCTGAGTTTTTTGCTGCAGGCGGCGGATTGCCGGCGAGTTGACGATCCGTCCCCGATCGCTTTCAAAGATCCGCAGGATGTCGCGCTCCGTCTCCACCCGCGGCGGCGAACGGAAGCGTCGACGCCAGTTTATCTTGTTGCGAAAATCAATCTTTGCCATAGCCTCTCCCGCGCGAGCAATACGCTTCCCCTTAAGCGCATGATAGACTATGCAACTAAACCTGACACATCGCGAGTAAATCTATGAAAATTGGCATTATTGGCGCTATGGAAGAGGAAGTTACCCTTCTGCGCGACAAAATCGAAAACCGCCAGACCATCACCATTGGCGGAAGCGAAATCTATACCGGCCAACTTCACGGCGTTGACGTCGCTCTGCTGAAGTCTGGTATCGGAAAAGTAGCGGCGGCGATGGGCGCGACCCTGCTGCTGGAGCGCTGCCAGCCTGACGTGATCATTAATACCGGTTCTGCCGGCGGCCTGGCGTCGACGCTGAAGGTCGGCGATATCGTCGTCTCCGATGAAGCGCGCTACCACGACGCCGACGTCACCGCCTTCGGCTATGAATACGGCCAGCTCCCTGGCTGCCCGGCGGGTTTTAAGGCGGATGAAAAACTGGTGGCCGCCGCAGAGAGCTGCATTAAAGCGTTAGATCTCAACGCCGTTCGCGGCCTCATCGTTAGCGGGGATGCCTTCATTAACGGCTCTGTCGGTCTGGCGAAGATCCGCCATAATTTCCCGCAGGCGATCGCCGTGGAAATGGAAGCGACCGCCATCGCCCACGTCTGCCATAACTTTAAGGTTCCCTTCGTGGTAGTTCGCGCTATTTCCGACGTGGCCGACCAGCAGTCCCACCTCAGCTTTGAGGAGTTCCTTGCGGTCGCCGCCAGACAGTCCACCCTGATGGTGGAGAATCTGGTACAGAACCTGGCACGTGGCTAAGTCGCTATCCTTCGCGCTTGCCGCGCTGCTGTTACTCGCCCCGGCGTGGCTGCTGGCCGCGCCGCGGGTGATCACCCTCTCCCCCGCCAATACCGAACTGGCCTTTGCCGCCGGGATCACGCCGGTCGGCGTCAGCAGCTATTCCGATTATCCTTCGCAGGCCAAAACGATCGAACAGGTTGCCAGCTGGCAGGGAATGAACCTGGAACGCATCGTGGCGCTCAAGCCAGACGTGGTGCTGGCCTGGCGCGGGGGCAATGCCGAACGCCAGGTTAACCAGCTGCAGTCTCTGGGTATTCATGTCCTGTGGGTACAGACCTCGACCATAGAAGAGATCATCGCTACCCTGCGTGAGCTGGCGCAGTGGAGCCCGCAGCCGGAAAAAGCGCAGCAGGCGGCGCAGGCGATGCAGCAGGAATACGATGCGTTGAAAGCGCGCTATGCCAACGCGCCGAAGAAACGCGTCTTCCTGCAGTTCGGCTCCGCACCGCTGTTCACCAGCGGCCCCGGTTCGATTCAGGATCAGGTGCTAAGGCTTTGCGGCGGCGAGAATATCTTCGCCACCAGCCGCGTTCCCTGGCCGCAGGTGAGCCGCGAACAGGTGCTGGCCCGCCAGCCGCAGGCGATCGTGGTGACCGGGGATGCCAGCCGCATTGCCGAAGCGCAGCGCTTTTGGCAACATCAGCTCACCATTTCGTTGATTGCGTTACACAGCGACTGGTTTGAACGCGCCGGCCCACGTATTATCCTCGCCGCCAAACAACTTTGTGCGGCGCTTGACCAGGTAAAATAATCATCCGGCACACCGGATGTTCAGTGGGAATCAACGATGCTTGTCTATTGGCTGGATATTATTGGCACAGCTGTCTTCGCGATCTCCGGCGTACTGCTGGCCGGAAAACTGCGTATGGACCCATTCGGCGTGCTGGTGTTAGGGGTAGTGACGGCGGTAGGCGGCGGGACCATCCGCGACATGGCGCTGGCGAATGGCCCGGTATTCTGGGTCAAAGATCCCACCGATCTGGTGGTGGCGATGGTCACCAGCATGCTGACCATCCTGCTGGTCCGCCAGCCTCGCCGGCTGCCGAAATGGATCCTGCCCGTTCTTGATGCCGTCGGTCTGGCGGTGTTTGTCGGCATTGGCGTCAATAAAGCTTTTCTCGCTGGCAGCGGCCCGCTGGTCGCGGTGTGCATGGGGGTGGTGACCGGCGTCGGCGGCGGGATTATTCGCGACGTGCTGGCGCGGGAAATTCCTATGATTCTGCGTACCGAAATCTACGCCACCGCCTGTATCGTCGGCGGTATTGTCCACGCCACGGCACACGACACCTTTCATCTCCCGCTGGAGAATTCGGCAATGATGGGGATGGTGGTCACCCTGGTAATTCGTCTGGCGGCTATTCGCTGGCATCTGAAGCTGCCGACGTTTGCCCTGGACGATAACGGTCGGTAATAAAAGCAAAACGGTAACCTTAAGGTTACCGTTTTTAGGGTTTGCTCCCTCCCGCTGGGGGAGAACTCGCTTTAAACGCTGAACGAGGAGCCGCAGCCGCAGGTGCTTTTCGCGTTCGGATTGGTCACGATAAAGCGCGAACCTTCCAGCCCTTCGGTATAGTCGACCGAGCCGCCGACCAGATACTGCAGGCTCATCGGGTCAACCACCAGGCCGACGCCCTGTTTCTCAATGGTCATATCCCCTTCGTTCACCTGATCGTCAAAGGTGAAGCCATACTGGAAACCACTGCAACCGCCGCCGGTGATATACACGCGCAGTTTCAGGTTCGGATTATCTTCATCCGCAATCAGGTGTTTTACTTTATTGGCTGCGGCTTCGGTAAACTCCAGCGGCAACGCTACGTCATCACTCATTTTCTGCTCCCATTGATACTTCCGGCCGGTTAAAGAATAACCGGACCTTTTGAGCCATTATCTAATACCCTGGTAAATCGTTCAAGTATTCTCCCGGGGAGCCTGCTGCGCTTTTGCCGCCTGCTCGGCTTCCTGCTTCGCCAGAGTACGCTGCAGAATGGTCGAATACAAAGGCTTACCGCCGAGGAATTGCGCCAGTAGTGTTGCGCCAAGGCAGGTAATAATCATTGGCAAAATGAGCTGATAGTTATCGGTCATCTCAAGCACCAGCACGATCCCGGTCAGCGGCGCACGCACCGAGGCGGCGAGCAGCGCCCCCATACCGGCAATCGCGAAGGTGCCGGCATCGAGATGGTAGGCCGGAAACAGCGGAATAGCCGCCATGCCGAACGCCGTGCCCAGCAGCGTGCCGAGCGCCAACATAGGCGCGAAAATGCCCCCTGGCGCGCCGGAAGAGAAGCAGATCAGCGTGGTCACCACGCGGGCGATAAAGATAAACAGCAGCAGTCCGACGGAGAAGTTACCGGCAGCGGCGATAGGGATCAAGTTAAAGCCACCACCCACCGCGGAGGGCTGCATCAGCCCCAGCAGACCGCAGAGCCCGCCGATTAATCCGCCAATCAACACCCATTTTTTGATGTTGCCGCCGTGGATGCGCTGGAACAGATCCTGAGTGCGCAGCACCAGAAAATTAAACAGCGGGCCAAAGCAGCCAAACAGCATGCCCAGCACCAGATACAGCCATAGGGTATTTACCGGGGCGTTGCTTAGTTTACCCACCTCAATGATCGCCGCTTCGCCGTTGAAAATGCGAAACACAATGCTCGACATGATCACGCCGGTAAACACTGCTTTAATGGAGATCAGGTTGTAGCGGAACTGCGGGCGCATCTCTTCGATGATAAACAGAATACCGGCCAGCGGCGCATTAAAGGCCGCCGAAAGCCCCGACGCCGCACCGGTCGCCAACAGCGTATGCCGCGCTTCCGGACTGCGCATGCGGAAAACGTCCAGCACCATGCGCCCAATGTTGCCGCCAAGCTGTACCATCGGTCCTTCACGACCCAGCACCATCCCGGCGCCAAGGGTCCCCATGCCGCCAACGAATTTCACCGGCAGCACGCGCCACCAGCGCACCGGCCGCAGCTCCTCCAGCGCGCCCTCAATTTCCGGAATCCCGGAGCCGCCGGCCTCCGGCGCAAAGCGACGCACCAGAAAATAGCCGACCATCGCCAGCAGCGCCGACAGGATAAACGCCAGCGGCCAGACCAGATACCAGTGGTCCGCCACCTGCGCCAGCGCGCCGATCCGCTGGTTCTGCACCCAGTTCACGCTCTTTTCAAAGGCGACGCCCACTAGCCCCGCCAGCGTGCCGACCACTGCCGCCATAAACAGCACCGCCAGCGGCGTTTTATCGCGTTGAATCAGACGGCGCACCGCATCGCCGCGACGCACCCGCACAAACTGATGTGCTTCAAAAGAGGGAGTTTCTGCTTTCATGCCGTTATCAATTATTGGTAATACAAATGAAGAGAGCGGCATTTTAGCCGCCCCGGCGCGCTGCGTCGTCAAAAAAATGCCCTTGCGGCACATTGTTTCAATTGGGCAAAACTTTCATAACCATCCTGGAATAACTTAGAATAGCCGATAAAACATTTTTCACGAACCAGGACCCTGGCCATGAGCAAATCTGAAAATCTGTATCACGCTGCGCGCGAACTGATCCCCGGCGGCGTTAACTCGCCGGTGCGCGCTTTCACCGGCGTCGGCGGCACACCGCTGTTTATCGAACGCGCGGATGGCGCTTACCTCTATGACGTGGATGGGAAAGCCTATATCGATTATGTCGGTTCCTGGGGTCCGATGGTGCTGGGCCACAACCACCCGGCTATCCGCAATGCGGTGATCGAGGCGGCATCCCGCGGCCTGAGCTTTGGCGCGCCGACCGAAATGGAAGTGAAAATGGCGGCCCTGGTGACCGAGCTGGTGCCGACCATGGATATGGTGCGGATGGTGAACTCCGGTACCGAAGCCACCATGAGCGCCATTCGCCTGGCGCGCGGCTTCACCGGTCGCGACAAAATCATTAAGTTCGAAGGCTGCTACCACGGCCATGCCGACTGCCTGCTGGTGAAAGCCGGTTCCGGCGCGTTGACCCTCGGCCAGCCGAACTCGCCGGGCGTCCCGGCCGATTTCGCCAAACATACCCTGACCTGCACTTATAACGACCTCGCCTCGGTGCGCGCGGCGTTCGAGCAGTATCCGCAGGAGATCGCCTGCATCATCGTCGAGCCGGTGGCCGGAAATATGAACTGCATTCCGCCGCAGCCGGAATTCCTGCCGGGCCTGCGCGCCCTGTGCGACGAATTTGGCGCCCTGCTGATTATCGACGAAGTGATGACCGGCTTCCGCGTGGCGCTGGCAGGCGCTCAGGCTTACTACGGCGTGGAGCCGGATCTGACCTGTCTGGGGAAAATCATCGGCGGCGGGATGCCGGTAGGCGCCTTCGGCGGCCGCCGTGAGGTGATGGACGCCCTGGCGCCCACCGGTCCGGTCTATCAGGCGGGCACCCTATCCGGCAACCCGATCGCCATGGCGGCTGGCTTCGCCTGCCTGAACGAAGTGGCGCAGCCGGGGGTCCATGAAACCCTGACTGAACTGACTAACCAGCTGGCGCAAGGCCTGCTGGATGCGGCGCGTGACGCCGGGATCCCGCTGGTGGTCAATAACGTCGGCGGCATGTTCGGCATCTTCTTTACCGATGCCGAAACCGTCACCTGCTATCAGGACGTGGTGAAGTGCGACGTTGAACGATTCAAGCGCTTCTTCCATCTGATGCTGGAGGAAGGCGTGTACCTGGCGCCGTCAGCGTTTGAGGCCGGCTTTATGTCCGTGGCCCACAGCGAAGAAGATATCGACAACACCATCGACGCCGCGCGTCGGGTATTTGCCAAGCTGTAAGGTGCTTGAATGCCTGGTGGCGCAGGGATTTTCCCGGAGGAGGCGCATTGCGCCTTATCCGGGCTACCAAATCGCACAGCGCTGTAGCCCCGGTAAGCGATAGCGCCACCGGGGATGTTGAAGCCATCCAGGACCGTTAGCGACTCTGCTTTCTCAACAAATAAATAAAGTAAGGCGCGCCGATAAAGGTCGACAGTAGCCCCGCCGGGATCTGATACGGGAACATCATCATCCGTCCGCACCAGTCGGCGAAGACCAGCAGCAGCCCGCCAGTCAGCCCGGAGATCACCATATGCGGTAGGGTTCGCCGGAAGCCCATCATCCGCGCGATATGCGGCGCCATCAGCCCGACAAAGCTCAGCGGGCCGATGGTCAGCGTCGCCGCCGCCGTCAGGCAGGCCGCCAGCAGCAGCAGAACAATCCGCGATGACGTCAGCGCCATGCCCACCGCTCGCGCCGCCTCCCCGCCCAGCGGCAGGATGGTTAACCAGCGACGACAGAGCGGCGCCAGCGCCAGCAGCGCCAGCATTACCGCGCCGCTACGCACCACCCTCTCCGGCGTCGCGCTATATGTCGACCCCGAGATCCACGTCAGGATCTGCGCCATACGCGGATCGCCGCTGGCCTGCAGCATCATCAGCAGCATAGTGAAGGCGGTGCTCAGCGCCATCCCCGCCAGCAGCATCCGATGCGGCGAGAAGCCGCCGCGCCCGGCGGCAAGCATAATGATCAGCAAGGTGGCCGCCGCGCCAAGGCTGCCGGCCGGCAGCAGCCAGCCAAAGGCGTCGCCAGGCACGAAGAACAGCATCAGCACCACGCCAAAAGCCGCGCCGGAGCTGATGCCCAGCACTTCCGGGCTGGCCATCGGGTTGCCGGTCAGGCGCTGGATAATACAGCCGGCGACCGCCAGCATGACCCCGGCGAACAGCGCCGACAGCACCCGCGGCCAGCGCCAGGGCAGCAGTTGCTCCAGCAGATCGCCGTGGGCCCACAGCCAGCCGTGGGCATCGCGACCAAAGGCCAGCGCCACGCTCACCGCCAGCAGCAGCAACGCGACGCCTGCGAGAACAAACCATTGCACATGATAGCGCTCAGGCTGCACATTATCGCCGCCGTTCATCACCGGGGCGCTGATGCTGCGCAACCGCGGCAGCAGCCACAGCAGCAGCGGCGCGCCAATCAGGGCGGTGACCGAGCCGGTGGAGACTTCCCGCCATACCCGGCTCAGCCAGAGGATCACCTGATCGGAAAGCCACAGGAGCAGCGCGCCGATCAGCGCCGCCAGCAGCAGCCGCGCCAGCAGCCGACGGGCGCCAAGCATTTTCGCCAGCAGCGGCGCGAACAGGCCGATAAAGCCGATAATCCCTACCGCGTTCACCAGCAGCGCGCTGATGACGATCGCCAGCGTCAGGGCGCCGAGGCGCGCCAGGGACAGCGCCAGCCCGAGGTTACGCGCCACCCCGTCATCGAGCCCCATCAGGGTCAGCGGCCGCAGCAGCAGCAAGGTGAGTATTGCCCCGCCAAGCAGCTGCGGCCACAGGCGCTGCGCCACGCTCCAGTCGGTCTGCGTCAGCGTCCCGGTGCTCCACAGGAACATGCTTTGCAGCTGGTCGTGATGGAAAATCACCATCAGCTGGTTAAGCGCGCCACAGTAAAGGCTGACCACCAGCCCCGCCAGGATCAGCGTTACCGGCGACAGGCGCTTGCCCCACGAGACGCCAAACACCAGCGCGCCCACCAGACAGGCCCCGGCCAGCGCGGCGAATTGCGACGCCAGCACGCCGGGAATAGCCCATAACGTGGTGACCGTTATCCCCAGCTGCGCGCCGGTGGCGACGCCAAGAGTGGTCGGTTCCGCCAGCGGATTACGCAGCACCTGCTGGAACAGGACGCCAACCAGTCCCAGCCCGGCGCCCACCAGCAGCGCAACAGCCAGTCTCGGTAACAAACTGTAATGAAACAGCATTTGGGCGATATCATCGACATCCGGCTGCCACAGCGCCTGCCGCCACTGCGCATAGGGCAAGGCGACATTGAGGTTGACGATGCTCAGCGCGAAGGCGACGCCCAGCAGCCCGGCCAGCAGGATAATAGCTAACGGCGAGAGACGCGTATTCATGCCGGACTCCCCTGGGCATCAGCCAGCACGCGGGCAAAATGCATCGCTGACAGCGTCGCGCCGTAGAACCAAACCGCCGGAACGCGCTGGAAGCGGCCCGCGCGCACGAAGGGCATCGCCTGCCATAGCGGCGTCGCCAGCAGTTGAGCCATATCTCGCTCATTGCCATGGTCGAAACAGATGACATCGGCTTCGTTAAATGCCGCCAGCCTGTCGATGCCAACGCTAACGCTTCCCCAGAATGCCGCTTCGCCGTGCCAGGCGTTTTTAATACCAAAGCGATCAAGCACCTCCTGGAACAGGCAGTTTTCGCCAAACACCAGCACGTGCCGGGGATCGAGCAGAGAGATCATCAGCAGCGGACGATCGCCGCGCCCGGCAAAACGCGGACGCAGGCTCTCCATCAGCGCGTCGAACTCCGCCAGATGGCGCTTCGCCTGCTGCGTTTTGCCCAGCAGATCGGCCATTTCCAGTAGCGAACGCTGGGCCATCGCCAGCGGCCGTTTGCCGTCGCTGAAGGTGAAACCGCGGCCGGGCGCGATACGCGCCAGCTTCTCCGGCGACGGGCCGTAGCCCGCCGACCAGACGATAAACGACGGTTTCATCTGCGTCAGCAGTTCAAGGTTGGGTTCGGTACGCAGACCAACATCGATCACCGAGTCGGGCAGCGCGGGTTCGTTCACCCACAAGCGATAGTTGGGAATATCGGCCACGCCATAGGGCGTCACGCCGAGCGCCAGCAGCAGCTCCGCGGGCAGCCACTCCAGGGCGACCACGCGCTGCGGGTCGACGTCGGCCGCCTGCGCGCCGCGCATCTGCCACAGCAGCGGCGAGAGCGCCATCGCGATCAGCAGGCGGCGTCGGGTTATCAGAGTTGGGTTCATCATCAATAGACAAAGCTTACCGGCGCCGCACCGGCCGGGTGTGGCAGGATCCCCATCGGGATGCCATAGATCTGTTCCAGAGTGTCGCTGCGCATCAGTTCCGCCGGCGTCCCCTGAGCAATCATTTCTCCGCCGCGCAGGGCCACCAGATAGTCGCAATAGCGGGCCGCCATATTAATATCGTGCAGGACGGCGATCACCGTCAGGCCGCGCTGCTGGCTGAGACGATGCACCAGCGCCAGAACATCGACTTGATGAGCAATATCCAGCGCCGAGGTGGGTTCATCGAGCAGCAGGCAGCGACTGTCCTGCGCCACCAGCATGGCGATCCACGCCCGCTGGCGTTCACCGCCGGAGAGGCTGTCCACCAGACGATGAGCGAGCGGCTTCAGCCCCACCAGCGCAATCGCCTCTTCTACTTTCTCACGGTCCGCTGCGCCAAAGCGACCCAGCGCGCCGTGCCATGGATAGCGGCCGATCGCCACCAGCTCGCGCACCGTCATACCTTCGGCCGGCGGCAGCTGCTGCGGCAGATAGGCCACTTTGCGGGCAAAGGCTTTGCTGCCCCAGCTCTCCAGCGGCTGCCCGTCCAGCAGCACTTCGCCTGCGGAGGGCGGCTGATGACGGCCAAGCATTTTCAGTAACGTCGATTTGCCGGAGCCATTATGGCCGATCAGGCCTGTGACTTTTCCGGTCGGGAAGGTGAGCGAGAGCGGATG
Source organism: Klebsiella sp. P1927 (assembly GCF_018204675.1). Taxonomy (NCBI): domain Bacteria; kingdom Pseudomonadati; phylum Pseudomonadota; class Gammaproteobacteria; order Enterobacterales; family Enterobacteriaceae; genus Klebsiella; species Klebsiella sp. P1927. The sequence continues at coordinate 4,173,550 of NZ_CP073377.1, forward strand.
GAGCAATGTGCGGCCAGGCACACGGAAAGTGACGCGATCCAGCGCGAAGGTGGTTTCTGCGTGCGGAGTCTGTTCCTGCATAGCGATAACCTGATAGAGGGCGCGGCGAACCGCGCCCGTAGGTGGTTAGTAACGGAAGGTGGCGGTGGCGACGACCTGACGTCCGGCGCCCCAGTAGCAGGCGTATTCGCTGTAGCAACTGGAGACATATTCGCGGTCGAACAGGTTGTTGACGTTGACGCCGACCGACGATCCCGGCAGGCCAAAGCGCGCCAGATCGTATTTCACCGTCGCATCCATCAGCGCATAACCGGCCACACTAAAGGCATCATTTTTCTTACCGGTGCTGGTGTCATTTTTGTAGTAGCTGACCGTTGAACCGATATAGCGCGCCCCGGCCCCAATCGTCAGACCGCTCAGCGCGGTTTCGTGGAAGGTATAATCCGCCCACAGGGAGGCCATGTTACGCGGCACTTCCGCCGGACGTTTGCCGTTGAACACCGTATCGTGAGTGTACTCCGCATCGGTGTAGCTGTAGGCTGCGGTGACGTTAATATTAGCGTTCACCGCCGCCTTCGCCTCCAGCTCAAGGCCGCGGGAGCGGATCTCGCCGGTCTGGATGCTGAACGCCTGGTTAGCCGGATCAGCCGTCAGGTTCTTGTCTTTGGTCAGCTGATAAACCGCCGCGGTGACCACCACCGGCATATCTTTCGGCACGTATTTCACGCCGGCTTCATACTGCTTACCGCGCGACGGATCGAACGGCTGGCCGCGGCTGTTGGAACCCGATACCGGTTCAAACGATTCGCTGTAGCTGAAGTACGGAGAGATGCCGTTATCGAACAGGTAGTTGATGCCGCCGCGCCAGCTGAACTGCTGGTCGTGATTCTCCGCCAGGCTGTTGGTGGCGCGGGTTAACGTTGAGGTCGTGGCGTAATCGTAACGGCCGCCCAGGGTCATCACCCATTTATCCCACTCCATCTGATCCTGCGCGTACAGGCCGGTCTGCTCCATCCGGTTGAGGACCGCGTACGGGAAGGTGACCTGAATATTCGGATTGCCGTACTGCGGATTGCTCATGCTGATAGGATCCGCCGTCCCGTAGTCGGCATCCACATCGTTACGCATCCGCGAGTAGTCCACGCCGGTCAGCAGCGTATGGCTGACCGCGCCGGTGGCGAAATCAGACTGCAGCTGGGTATCGACGGTGAAGGTGTTCAGGTGCTCGTCGGAGCGCACGTAGGCGCGATTCATGTAGCCCGGCGCGACATAGCCGTTGCCGTATACCGAACGATAGAGCGTATGCACATCGGCATAGCGCAGGTTCTGCCGCACGGTAAAAGTGTCATCGAACTGATGGGAGAAGCTGTAGCCCACCATCTTCTGGCGGCGGGAGATTTTATTATCGGACTCGCCTTCGTTGAAATCGGTCGGCAGCTTGTGCGCCTTACCGTTGGCGTCGTAATACGGCACCACGGTGCCTTCGCGCGGCAGCCAGCCGTAGTAGCCCGCATCCGGGTCATTCTGGAAGTTGCTCAGGAAGGTGAAGTCGGTTTTATCGTCCGGACGCCAGCTAAAGGAGGGCGCCACCGCGTAGCGAGTCGATTTCGCCATCTGCTGCTGGGCATCCTGACTGCGGCCAAGGCCGGTCAGGCGATACGACCAAACGCCGGCATCATCAATGGCGTCGCTAAAGTCAAACCCGGTCTGCCACAGATTGTCGGTGCCCATCTTAAACTGCACTTCTTTCAGCGGCTCGGTAGTCGGGCGCTTGCTGACCATGCTGACGATACCGCCCGGGTTGCTGTTGCCGTACAGCACCGAGGTTGGCCCGCGCATCACTTCCACACGCTCTGAGGAAGTAAGGATCCATGGAGACTTCAGAGTAGTTATTCCCCTGCAGCTTCATGCCGTCCAGATACTGGTTGGTGTTGACGGTCGTCGAGGTGGTGAAGCCGCGAATGGTGACCACGTCATAGGTGGTCGAACTGCCGCGAGTGGAGAAGACGCTGGGCGTATAGGAGAGCGCCTCTTTTACCGTCGTCGGCTGGCGCATCTCCATCTCCTGGCGCGTCACCACCGACACAGACTGCGGCGTTTTTTCAATCGGGGTATCGGTTTTGGTCGCCGTGGCGGAGCGTTTTGCCGCGATAGTCGGCGCCGGTCCCCAGGCGCTTTCCTGGGCGGCCGGGGCGGCAACGACGGTGATGGTTTCTTCTTGCTTCGGTTGTTCTGCTGCCTGTGCGTAGACAGACATGCCGCTAACCGCCGTGGCTACTACAGCTGCGACTTTACGCAGCGAGTGATTTGGCTGAGCAGTTTTTGGACGCGCCATGGGTATATCTCTGATGAAAGTGAATGATAACGTAAACGAGAATTATTATTATGACGGGCGATATAATAGGCGAAACGTCGAAGGCAAGGCAAGCGATATGCCTGTCGCCGCCGGTCGAAGGCTGAATTAATAACCAGATAGTTATTATGGAGTTAAAGAGCCGTTAACTTTTTTACAGGCATAAAAAAACCCCTTAATACTTTCGTATTAAGGGGTCTGGTCGTGCGGTCAAAATCAGTTACTGCCGAACATATCCTTGATCCAGCCCGCGACGCCGTCGCTCTTTTCCTGCTGCTTCGGCGGCTGTTGCTGCTGTTGCTGCTGCGGCGGCGGTTGCTGCCCGGACTGATTAAACGGATTTTTCGCTTCCTGTTGCTGCAACTGCTGCTGTTGCATCATTTCGCCCTGACGGCACAGCGCATCCGGCTGCGTGGTCCAGACCGGCAGCGAACGCATACCGCCGCTGCAGACGAAGTTGCCGTTGCTGTCCACGCCCATATCAACCACGTCTTCCGGCACCGTCAGCACCAGCGGCGTTGGCGTCTGGTTCGCCAGATAGCGCTGGTAAATCGACATCGCGCCGCTGGCGCCGTACAGTTTGGTCGGCTGGTTATTGTCGCGACCCACCCAGGTGATGGTCACCTGACTACCGTCGATGCCGGCGAACCAGGTATCGACGTTATTGTTGGTGGTCCCGGTTTTCCCCGCCAGATGCAGGCCCGGATACTTCGCCCCCAGCTGACGCCCCGTACCGCGCTGCACCACCTGCTGCATAGTCCACAGCGTCATGTAGGCCGCCTGGGCAGGCACCGCGCGCTCCGCCTGCGGATAGCTCTGGTAGAGCACAGTGCCATCTTCGGCAATCACTGACCGCAGCGCGGAAAGCGGCGCACGGTTCCCACCGCTGGCGATGGTCTGGAAGGCCTGGGCCACTTCAATCGGCGTCAGGTTCAGCGCGCCAAGCAGCATCGACGGCACCGCGTTGAGCTGATTCTTCGGCGCCCCCAGTTTAGTCCAGGTATCGACTACCGCCGGCAAGCCCAGCGCCATCCCGAGGTTAACCGTCGGGACGTTCATCGAGCGAGTCAGGGCATCGACCAGCATCACCTGACCGCTGAAACGACGATCGTCGTTCTGCGGGGACCACGTCTGACCGTTGGACAGGCGAATCGTCACCGGCGCATCGGCGATCCAGGTATTCAGGCGATACTGATTCGGCTGACTCAGCGCGGTCAGATAGGTCGCCGGCTTGGCCAGAGAACCAATCGATCGGCGGGCCTGCATCGCGCGGTTATAACCGGCGAACTGCGGCTCCGCGCCGCCGACCATCGCCCGCACTTCGCCGGTGAAGCGGTCAACCACCACCATAGCGGTTTCCAGGTCTGCCAGCTTACGCTGTTTCTTCAGAACCGGGATCCCTTCGGAGGCCGCTTTTTCCGCCGCATCCTGCGCCACCGAGTCGAAAGTGGTGAAGATCTTCACGCCGGAGAGATCTTTCACTTTATCGCCCAGCTTCGCCTGCAGTTCCTGACGAACCATCTGCATAAACGCCGGCTGCGGTGAAATCACCCCGCCGCGCGGCTGCACGCCCAGCGGACGGGCGCTGAGCATGTCGTACAGCTCCTGGTCGATAACCTGCTGCTGCTGCAGCAGACGCAGCACCAGATTGCGTCGTTCAAGGGCCAGTTTCGGGTTACGCCACGGGTTATAGACCGACGCCCCTTTCACCATCCCCACCAGCAGCGCCTGCTGGTCGAGGCTCAGCTCTTCCACCGGACGGCCGAAGTAATACAGGCTGGCCAGCGGGAAGCCGCGAATTTCGTTATCGCCGCTCTGGCCGAGGTACACCTCGTTCATATACAGCTCAAGGATGCGATCCTTGCTGTAGCGGGCGTCGACGATCAGCGCCATATACGCTTCGTTGGCTTTACGCCAGTAGGAGCGTTCGCTGGAGAGGAACAGGTTTTTCACCAGCTGTTGGGTCAGGGTACTCGCCCCCTGCACCGTTCGGCCTGCCGTCAGGTTCGCCAGCACCGCGCGGCCGATGGAGTAGAGACTGATCCCATCGTGCTCATAGAAGTGGCGGTCTTCGGTCGCCAGCAGGGTATCCACCAGCAGATCGGGGAAGCCGCTGCGCTTCACGAACAGGCGCTGCTCGCCGTTCGGCGACTGCAGCATGGTGATAAGACGCGGATCGAGGCGGAAGAAACCGAACTGGCGGTTATTATCCATATTCTCGATGGTCTCAAGATGGTCGCCGTCGAAGGTAAGACGCGCGCGCACCTGCCCTTCCTTACTGTCCGGGAAATCGAACGGACGACGGATCATCTCGATGCTGTTAGCCTGCACGGTATATTCGCCGGGGCGCGTCATCGCGCTGACCTGGCGATACTGCGTGGCGTTGAGCAGACGCACCATCTCGTTTTTGCTGATCTGCATGTCCGGCTCAAGGTTGACCATCCGGCCATAGACCGCGGCCGGCAGCTCCCAGACTTTACCGTCAATGCGGCTGCGGATTTTCTGGTCGAGGTAGACGCCATAGGCGGCAATCAGCACCGCGAAGACAATCCCCAGCTTGACCAGCAGCCACAGCCAGCTGCGCTTCCGACGAGGCTTGCCACCTTTGCCTTTGGCTTTTCTCGGCACCGGTTTCTCATCCTCATAATCATCGTCATCATACTCGTCGTCGTAGTCCTCTTCCCGGACCCGGCGACGGGTGACTTTCTGTTTAGTCGGACGTGAGGGTCTTCCCTTACGTCCGATAGGCTCGCGGTCATCTCCCGCCATGCTTTTTCTCCGCAACGTTCAGGCGCAAAGGCCTGATTCTCAATACTTCCCCTGTTCAGAGGAAGAAGAAATCTCTCAAATTAACGTCCAGGCTGCTTATCCTTCGGACGACAACCTGCTGGCAGGCAGGACGCGCCGCCAGCCTTTCAGAGGGTTGGTTTGCTTCATGTTACATGATACTAACAATAAAAATTCACCATAAAATCATTGCGTTAAACGCATCATCGGCAGAATAAGTCAGAACATAGCACGTAATGTTCAGGGCATACAGGATAGCACTAAAATGCGACATTCTTAACCAGCATTTTACCTCCTGCGCACGTAACAAGATGGGAAAGAGTATGTTTTTTAATAACATAAAAAACGGCGCGCTTCCTGCCGGTCAACGCAGTGGCATCATCCGCGGATGAAAATATATTTTCCCAGCGCCAACGTTTATTATTGATAAAAGTAAAGTCGATTAAGCGCCTTTCCGCTGATAAAAATGAGAGCCTGTTAACATTTATGCAGAATAATATTTTATGATGACACCAGGGAAATATTTGTTAAACTAGCGGCCAGTGATTCATTATTTTGATTACTCTATGATGCGTATTCCGCTTATATTTCCGCTTTGCATGGTAGCCCTTCTCTCTGGCTGCCAACAAAAACCCGCCTCAACGCTCAGCCCGGCTATCAGCAGCCAGGCGCAGCTCGAGCAGCTCTCGTCCGTGGCGGCCGGGACGCGCTATCTCAAGAATAAATGTAATCGTAGCGATCTCCCCGCTGATGAAACGATATATCGGGCAGCGGTGAATGTCGGTAAAGCGCGCGGATGGGGAAATATTGACGTGGCGACGTTAAGCCAAAATAGCGACCGGCTTTACCAACAGCTATTACAGGACAGTACCCCGGAAGCCACACAGTGCAGTCAATTTAATCGTCAGCTCGCGCCATTTATTGCCAGCTTGCGCAGCGACTAAGCGAAATATCCTCAGCGCGCCGGTTATTGTGCGCGCTTTTATTCCTCTTTCGGCTCCTCGTCAATTTTTCCGCCCGGCCAGTCCTCCAGCGCCGCGAGGGTAAAGGTCGTGCCGTTGAAGCTGAAGATCGTCACATCCTGCTGGATCTGCTCCACCACCAGATTGGGCAGGGGTGAATCGCCCTCCGTCCACGCTTTGCCGTTTAACACAATGCTGCGCTTTTCCGGTAGCGAGGCATAGACATGGGCGCTGTAGCGTAGAGGCGGCAGCGTATCGCTGTCCACTTCCGGCGCCGCGGGCGCGCTGGCTTTTGCCGCCGGCGGCGGCGTCTTTGGCGCGGCCTCTCCGGCAGCGGTTAACGGCAGAAGCGCCGCATGCGCCACCGGCAAGGGCAGCGTTTGCGGCGGTGCCGGGTGACGCCACTGCTCGCCGCCAAACCAGCCGAGCGCGATAAATAATCCGGCGTACAGCGGGATAATCCAGCCGGGGATCTGCACCATCCGTCCGCGGATCACCGGCGCATCATCCATCGAGGACGGCGGCTGATGCGTCACCAGCGGCGGGATGCCTCTTTCACTGTCATCACGAACAATCACAACCGTCTCCTGTTCCCTCACGATAACGAGAAGGCGCCCTTACGGATGCCCCAGACTGCTGACAAAGTGCAATCTTCAGGAATTGCCCGGCGGCGCTACGCTTGCGCGGGCCTACAGATAACTGCATAACTGTTTGATATTGTAATCTTTCGTAGGCCGGGTAAGGCGAAAGCCGCCACCCGACAGAAAGGCGAGCACAATAACGAAACAGGTTTGTCATCAGCCAGAGGCGCCCTTACGGGCGCCCTACGTTATGTTATTTACTGCTCACCGGCAGGCCAGCGCCCTGCGACTCGCCCTGCGGCAACTCGAGAACGGCAACCGACCAGGCCGGCAGCGTGACCGAACCGTCAGCGGCAACCTGCACGCCGCTCGCCAGCGACCGGTCGCCCGCCGCCTGCTGAATAGCGCTCAGCTGGAGCGATGTGCCGGCGAAGTCCTGCAGCGTCCGGCTTTCCGGCGCGGCGTTGATCGCCACCACGATGCCGTCGACACGGCTGTCCAGACTGGCGCCAGCCTGCATCCCGTCATCGATGGTCATCACCAGCAGACCCGTCTGCTGATCGGCGCCAGTATTGCGGAAGTCCACGCGCTTCATCACCGTCGCGCCGTCGCCGAGGGTAAACAGCGGAGACGATTTACGCAGCGCGGTCAGCTCCTGATAAAACGCGGTCATCTGCTTGAGCTCCGTTTCACCCGGAGTAGCCACCGCGTCTTTCACCCGGGCGATAATGTCATAGTTGCTGCCATCATCGCTGCTGCGCGGCATACCGACGTTGTAGTTGTTGTCCTGCAGGGAGTAGTCCACGCGGTTAAACCAGTCGCCGGAATCATACGAATCGCGGGTAAAGGATTTAGAGCGCAGCAGCTCCGAGCCCTGCTGGTCAAAGGCGATCCCCTGGCCGAGCATCACCGTCGCCAGCGACACCGCCTGCATCCGGACGCGGGTATCGAGATCCGCCTCCTGAGCGGCTTTATAGCTGATCATGTCCCACAGCGTCTGGTTATCGTGTTTTGACACATAGTTCACGACTTCCGTCGGATCAGCCGCATAGCCGCCTGGCGCGCCGTTATAATCAATCTCGCTGCCTCTCTTCACCGCGCCGTCTTTGTCGATCAGCACAAAGTCCGCAAGGTTACCGGCCATGCCGAGACGGGTCAGATCGGCGAGGTGACGCGCCTGATCGTCGCTCAGGGTGGTCAGCTCATTCGGCAGAACGCCGGCCCCGCTGCCCACGCCCTGGTTCTGGCGTAATGCGTCACCGGAGTCGAACGGCCCGCCGCCGCGCACTGCGTCGCGCAGACGATCGGAGAACGTGCCGATCCCGGTGCCTTTGAGATTGATTTGCGAGGCAATTTCAAAGCGATCGCTCTGGTTGGAATCCCAGCCTTCGCCAAAGAAGTAGATATCCGGGTTCAGCGCTTTAATGCGTTCCCAGGCCGAGAGGATCTGCGCTTTCGGGTGGTAGCCCATCAGGTCGAAGCGGAAGCCATCGATCTTATAATCGGTGGTCCATACCGCCAGTGAATCGGCGATAAGCTTGGCGAACATCCGGTGCTCTGGCGCCGAGTCGGAGCAACAGGTAGCCGATTCCACGCTGCCGGTGGTTTCGTTCAGACGCTGGTAGTACCAGGGGACGATCTTATCCAGTACCGAGGTGCGATCGGTCGGGCCGGCGGCGTTGGTGTGGTTGTACACCACGTCCATAATGACGTTCATTCCCAGATCCTGCTTGATCGCCTGAATCATGGTGCGGAACTCTTTAATACGCGCCGTGCCTTCCGGATCGGTGGCGTAGGATCCTTCCGGTACCGTGTAGTGGAACGGATCGTAGCCCCAGTTATAGGAGTCGGTCTGCGCCACCAGCGTATTCAACGCCTGCACCTGCGGGTTATCCTTGCTGTCGTTCTGCTTCAGCTGAGTCAGCACCTCTTCAACCGTCGAACCGCTGTCGCAATAGCCCGCGAACTCGCTGCTCTTCACCGCGCTATTGACCTCGCACAGGCGGCTGAACGGCTGCTGAATATCGGCGACTTTGTCGCTGAACTCATTGACCGTCGCCAGATCGAAGACCGGCAGCAGCTCAATATGGGTCACGCCCGAGGCCGACAGCTGTTTCAGATGCTGGACCATATTGCTTTCCTGGGCGGTGAGCGCCAGATACTTACCGCGCAGCTCCGCAGGAACGGTTTGATCCCAGGCGGAGAGATCGCGAATATGCGATTCGTGGATCGTCATTTTCGCCAGGTCGGCTTTGGTTTTCTGCGCGTGCGGCATCGTCAGCCCGTCCCAGCCTTCCGGCTTCAGCGCGCTGTCGTTGAGATCGACCACCTGGCTGTACTCCGAGTTGGTCGACAAACTGTGGGCGTAGGGATCGGTCACTTCGTACTGCTCGACTTTACGCGACTGCGGGTGGTAGACCGTCATCGCGTAGCGGTAGAAGGCGCCCTTCAGGTCGCTTCCCCCCTGCCAGGACCAGGCGCCGGAGGCGCTGTCGCGGGTCATCGGGTGACTGGCTATCACTTTCTTGTCCGCGCTATAGATCACCAGCTCGACCTGCTGCGCCGTGGGCGCCCAGACGCGGAAGGTCACGCCGCTATCGGTTAGCTGGGCGCCATAGCTCAGCGCCTCGGCGGCGGCGGCATAGGTATCGTCCAGCACGCCGGCGGTCTGCACCTGGGTGGCTGAGCTCAGGATCCCATCGCTTTCCGCGGCTATCGCCACCGTCTCGCCCTGCAGCAATTCATCGACGTTAACATCATCCGGCAGTTTAAAGGCTGGATAGCTGGCGAGATGCGGGAAGCGCATGCTTACCTGCTGGTTGACGGTGGTGGGGGTCAGCTTGACATATTTATCGCTAAATTCGCCGTTACTGTCGGCGGCCACCTTACTGCTGTGGCTGTAATAGAGGCGCACAATGGGTTTATTTTCCCCACCCGGCCACAGCAGAGTAGTCTTATCGACCCAGTGCGCATCGGCCAGCGCCACGCCAAAGGCGGCGCGGAAGGCGTCGGCGCGGGAGTCATAGAGCGCGCTGTTACCGGCGATGACCGATACCGTCCGATCGGTGAAATCACTGAAAGAGACGCGCAGGTCGCTGTCGATAAGCTTATTGGTGCCATCGCGGACGATAACGTTGATGCATCCGCTCTCTTTAGTCAGCGGGATCACCCAGTAAGGGCCATATTTGTCGCTGCCGGTCGGCGTGGTGCTGACATCATTCCAGTCCGCCACCGGCGCGCTCAGCGCGTCACAGGTTTCGTTGTTCCATAAGTAGAGGTTTTTCGTCGCATAGTCGGCCGGCGTGCTGCTGGTGATGCCGGCGATATCGACGAGATGAATGACAGCCTGCCTGGCGGAAGCCTGCACCGCTTCGCCTGGGACGGCAACGTCCGGTAAGCGGACGACGACATCCTGCGGGTCGGGCGTGCCGGGAGTGCCTGGGTTGCCAGGATTGCCTGGTGAACCCGGTGAGCCAGAGGTAGAAGAGGAAGAGCTGTTATCACAGCCACTCAATAATACTAACGATCCAAGAAATAGGGCATGACAGGTATATCTGAGCATTCGATAGTCCCTAATATGCTTATTAAATTATAAAAGGTAAGAAAGGATGAATATCTTTACAGCGCGCTAATTAGATATTTTTGCTTTCCCAGGCGCAATCATCCCCCACAAATGAGCGGGGGGCGTAGGAAGCCGGGGGAGTAAATCAATAAAGGGAATGACGACCCGAAACCGCAAACTGATTATGATTCGCCACGCTTATCGCCACTCTCCGGCAATAAATAATTCAAAAGCCAATAATCACCTACCTGTTTCGGTAGGGTATTACGCCAACGTGCAGAAAAATAAATTAGCAAAGGAATTAAAATGCCAGTTTCTGTGATGAGGTTAACAAATATAAATAAAGGGATAATTAAATTATTACCACAAATTGTGACGCTCATCATATTAATAACCGCTATCCCACAGCTGGCGAAATTAACCTGGCGCGTGGTATTCCCTGTGAGTCCTGAGGATATTTCCGCCCTACCGTTAACCATGCCTCCGGCGGCAGATCCGGAATTAAAAAATGTGCGGCCCGCATTTACCCTGTTTGGCCTGGCGGTGAAAAATAGCCCCACGCCAACGGATGCTGCCAGTCTCAATCAGGTGCCGGTTTCCAGCCTGAAGCTACGCCTGGCCGGGCTACTCGCCAGCAGCAACCCGGCGCGCTCCATCGCTATTATCGAAAAGGGAAATCAGCAGGTTAGCCTTAGCACGGGCGATCCCCTCCCAGGGTATGATGCGCGGATCGCCGCCATTCTGCCTGACCGGATCATTGTCAACTATCAGGGGCGCAAAGAGGCCATTTTATTATTTAACGACAGTCGCGCGCCGTCGCCGCCGCCCACCGCCGCGGGCAACCCGCCCCTCGTGAAGCGACTCCGCGAACAGCCGCAAAATATCCTCACTTATTTATCTATTTCGCCGGTACTCAGCGGCGACAAACTGCTGGGTTATCGACTAAACCCAGGCAAAGACGCCTCGCTGTTTCGCCAGTCCGGCCTGCAGGCAAATGATTTGGCGATTGCCTTAAATGGCATCGATTTACGCGACCAGGAGCAAGCGCAACAGGCGCTGCAGAATCTGGCCGACATGACCGAAATAACGCTAACCGTTGAGCGGGAAGGCCAACGACACGATATTGCTTTCGCGCTGGGGGATGAATAATTGCCAACCATGAAAAGCCTGCGAAAAATGCTGCCTGCGCTGCTGATATTAACCCCGCTGCTATTTTCTCCGGCCGCCGCGGAGGAATTTTCCGCCAGTTTTAAAGGCACCGATATCCAGGAATTTATCAATACCGTCAGCAAAAACCTGAATAAAACGGTGATTATCGATCCCAGCGTACGCGGTACTATCACCGTGCGCAGTTACGATATGCTCAATGAAGAACAATATTATCAATTCTTCCTCAGCGTGCTGGATGTATATGGCTTCGCCGTGATCAATATGAATAACGGCGTGCTAAAAGTGGTCCGCGCCAAAGACGCCAAGACCTCGGCCGTGCCGGTCGCCAGCGCGGCCGCGCCGGGCGAAGGCGATGAAGTGGTCACCCGGGTGGTGCCCCTGACCAACGTCGCCGCCCGCGATCTCGCCCCGCTGCTCCGCCAGCTGAACGATAACGCTGGCGCCGGCAGCGTGGTCCATTATGAGCCCTCCAACGTACTGCTGATGACCGGCCGCGCGGCGGTTATCAAACGCCTGCTGACCATTGTCGAGCGCGTCGACAACGCCGGGGATCGCAGCGTGGTGACCGTGCCCCTTTCCTGGGCCTCCGCCGCGGAAGTAGTCAAACTGGTTACCGAGCTTAATAAAGATACCAGCAAGTCGGCGCTGCCGGGCTCGATGGTGGCGAACGTGGTGGCCGATGAGCGCACCAACGCGGTACTGGTGAGCGGCGAACCAAACTCGCGCCAGCGCATCATCGCCATGATCAAACAGCTCGACCGCCAGCAGGCGGTACAGGGTAACACCAAAGTGATCTACCTGAAGTACGCCAAAGCCGCCGATCTGGTGGAGGTTCTGACCGGGATCAGCAGCTCGCTGCAGAGCGACAAGCAAAGCGCCAGGCCAGTGGCCGCGATCGACAAAAATATTATTATCAAAGCCCACGGCCAGACCAACGCCCTGATCGTCACCGCGGCGCCGGACGTGATGAACGATCTTGAGCGGGTGATCGCCCAGCTCGATATCCGCCGCCCGCAGGTGCTGGTGGAGGCGATTATTGCCGAAGTGCAGGATGCCGATGGCCTTAATCTCGGTATCCAGTGGGCAAACAAAAACGCCGGCATGACGCAGTTCACCAACAGCGGTTTGCCGATATCGACGGCTATCGCCGGCGCCAACCAGTACAACAAAGACGGTACCATCAGCAGCTCGCTGGCCAGCGCCCTCGGCTCGTTTAACGGTATCGCCGCCGGCTTCTATCAGGGGAACTGGGCGATGCTGCTCACCGCCCTCTCCAGCAGTACCAAGAACGATATTCTGGCCACCCCCAGCATCGTCACCCTCGATAACATGCAAGCCACTTTTAACGTCGGCCAGGAAGTTCCGGTATTAACCGGCTCGCAAACCACCTCAGGCGACAACATCTTCAATACCGTCGAGCGCAAAACCGTCGGCATTAAACTGAAGGTGAAGCCGCAGATTAACGAAGGCGATGCGGTGCTGCTGGAGATTGAGCAGGAGGTATCGAGCGTTGCCGACTCGGCCTCCAGCACCAGCAGCGATCTCGGGGCGACCTTCAATACCCGGACGGTGAATAACGCCGTGCTGGTCGGCAGCGGCGAAACGGTGGTGGTTGGCGGGCTGCTGGATAAAACCGTCACCGATACCGCTGACAAAGTGCCGCTGCTCGGGGATATTCCGGTGATCGGCGCCCTGTTCCGCTCCGACAGCAAGAAAGTGTCGAAACGCAACCTGATGCTGTTTATCCGCCCGACCATCATTCGCGATCGCGATGAGTACCGCCAGGCTTCTTCCGGCCAGTACACCGCCTTCAACAATGCGCAAACTAAACAGCGGGGTAAAGAAAGCAGCGAAGCGTCGCTCAGCAACGACCTGCTGCACATCTATCCGCAGCAGGAGACCCAGGCCTTCCGCCAGGTCAGCGCCGCCATTGACGCCTTCAATCTCGGAGGCCGCCCATGACGCCAGCCGCCGAACGCCGTCCGCTGTTGCCCTTCGCCTGGGCCCGCGCGCACCATCTTGTGCTGCTCAGCGACGGCGAATGCTGCGAAGCGCTGTGCCGCCCCGATACCGCCGCCCGGGCGCTGCTGGAAGCGCGCCGCCTGGCGGACGGCCCGATGCGCGTCAGCCGTCTGGCGCCGGACGCGTTCGAGAAAGTGCTGGTGCTCAGCTATCAGCGTGATTCGGCGGAGGCGCACCGCATGATGGCCGACATCGGCAACGAGCTCGACCTCTATACCCTCGCCGAAGAGCTGCCGGACACCGACGATCTGCTCGACAGCGAGGACGACGCGCCGATCATCCGCCTGATCAACGCCATGCTCACCGAGGCCATCAAAGAAAAAGCCTCGGATATTCATATCGAAACCTACGAGCGCCATCTGCAGATCCGCTTTCGCGTCGACGGCGTGCTGCGGGAAATTCTGCGCCCGCAGCGGCGGCTGGCCGCCCTGTTAATTTCGCGCATCAAGGTGATGGCCAGTCTGGACATTGCCGAAAAGCGGGTCCCTCAGGATGGCCGCATGGCGCTGCGCATCGGCGGGCGAGCAATCGACGTGCGCGTCTCCACCCTGCCCTCCAGCCACGGCGAACGCGTCGTCCTGCGTCTGCTGGACAAAAACAGCGTCAACCTGGATCTGCTGACGCTGGGCATGCCGCCCGCCCTGCTCGATCGGGTCGATGCGCTGATCGCCCGCCCGCACGGCATCATCCTGGTCACCGGTCCGACCGGCTCCGGGAAAAGCACGACGCTCTACGCCGCCCTCAGCCGCCTCGACGCCCGGGAGCGCAACATCATGACCATTGAAGATCCGGTGGAGTATGAGCTGGAGGGCATAGGCCAGACCCAGGTCAACGCCAAAGTCGAGATGACCTTCGCCCGCGGCCTGCGTGCCATCCTGCGCCAGGATCCGGACGTAGTGTTGGTGGGCGAAATCCGCGATGGCGAAACCGCCCAGATCGCCGTTCAGGCCTCGCTGACCGGGCACCTGGTGCTGTCGACCCTGCACACCAACAGCGCGCTGGGCGCCATTTCCCGTCTACAGGATATGGGCGTGGAGCCTTTTTTACTCTCCACCTCGCTGCTGGCGGTGATGTCGCAGCGGCTGGTGCGCCAACTGTGCCCGCACTGCCGTCAGCCCTGGCAGGCGGATGCCAACACCGCCCGGCAGATGGCGGTCCCGGTCGGCGCGCGGCTGTGGCAGCCCAAAGGCTGTCCGGAGTGTAATTTCATCGGCTATCGTGGGCGTACCGGGATCCATGAACTGCTGCTAATCGACGATCGCGTGCGCGCCGCCATCCACCGCGGCGAGAACGAGATCACCCTGATCCAGCAGCTGGGGCCAGCCTGGCAAACCCTGCGTCATGCCGGACGCGACAAAGCGCTGGCGGGGATCACCAGCTGGGAGGAGGTGATGCGGGTCACCGAACAGCAAACGACGGAAAGCGTCTAAGATGGCCCTGTTTCGCTATCAGGCGCTGGACGCGCAGGGCAAAACCCGCCGCGGCCTTCAGCAGGCCGACTCCGCCCGCCACGCCCGCCAGCTGCTGCGGGACAAGGGCTGGCTGGCGCTGGAAGTGACAACTGCCGACCCGGCGCGGCGACTGTGGGCCGGCGGATCCCTTACCCGGCGTACCAGCGCCGGTGATTTAGCCCTGCTCACCCGCCAGCTGGCGACTCTGGTTGCCGCCGGGATCCCGCTGGAAAAGGCGCTCGATGCCGTCGCCCAGCAGTGCGAAAAGCCGTCGCTAAGAACGTTAATGGCCGGGGTGCGCAGCAAAGTGCTCGAAGGCCACTCGCTGGCGGAGGCGATGCGCGCCTATCCCGCCTGCTTCGACGGGCTGTTCTACGCCATGGTGGCGGCCGGCGAAACCTCCGGCCATCTCGACGGCGTACTGAACCGGCTTGCTGACTATACCGAGCAGCGCCAGCAGCTCCGCGCCCGCCTGCTGCAGGCGATGATCTACCCCATCGTACTGACGCTGGTCGCTATCAGCGTGATCGCCATTCTGCTCTCCACCGTGGTGCCGAAAGTCGTTGAGCAGTTTGTCCATCTTAAACAGGCCCTGCCCTTCTCTACCCGGCTGCTAATGAGCCTGAGCGACATCGTGCGCAGCGCGGGCCCCTGGCTGGCGCTGCTGTCGTTACTGGCGCTGCTGGCGCTGCGCTATCTGCTGCGCCAGCCCGCCCGGCGGCTCGCCTGGGACCGGGCGCTGCTGCGCCTGCCGGTCATCGGCCGCGTGGCCCGCAGCGTCAACAGCGCGCGCTACGCCCGCACCTTAAGCATTCTCAATGCCAGCGCGGTGCCGCTGCTGCTGTCGATGCGCATCAGCGCCGACGTCCTCAGCAACGCCTGGGCGCGCAGCCAGCTGGCGGCGGCCAGCGAATCGGTACGCGAAGGCGTCAGTCTGCATCGGGCGCTGGAATCCACCGCCCTGTTTCCGCCGATGATGCGCTACATGATCGCCAGCGGCGAACAGAGCGGAGAACTGACCGCCATGCTGGAGCGCGCGGCGGAGAACCAGGACCGGGAGCTGAGCGCGCAGATCCAGATGGCCCTCAGCCTGTTTGAGCCTCTGCTGGTGGTCACCATGGCCGGCATGGTGCTGTTTATCGTGCTGGCCATCCTGCAGCCGATCCTGCAACTGAACACCCTTATGAGTATGTAACTGTATTAATGGAGAAAACTATGCAACGGCAACGCGGTTTCACGTTACTGGAAATTATGGTGGTGATCGTCATTCTCGGCATTCTCGCCAGCCTGGTGGTGCCTAACCTGATGGGCAACAAGGAGAAAGCGGACCGCCAGAAAGTCGTCAGCGATCTGGTGGCGCTCGAGGGAGCGCTGGACATGTATAAACTCGACAACAGCCGCTACCCCAACACCGAGCAGGGACTGCAGGCGCTGGTGACCGCTCCGGCCGCCGAGCCGCATGCCCGCAACTACCCGGAAGGCGGCTATATCCGCCGTCTGCCGCAGGACCCGTGGGGAAATGAGTATCAGCTGTTAAGCCCGGGTCAGCATGGCGCCATCGACGTCTTCAGCGTCGGCCCGGACGGGATGCCCGACACCAATGACGATATCGGCAACTGGACCCTCGGGAAGAAATAGTGTCTCAGCGCGGTTTCACCCTCCTGGAGATGATGCTGGTCCTGCTGCTGATCGGCGTCAGCGCCAGCATGGTGCTGCTGGCGTTTCCCTCCGCCCGCACCCAGGAGGCCACACAGATCCTGGCGCGCTTTCAGGCGCAACTGGATTTTGTCCGCGAGCGCGGGCAGCAAACCGGTCAGCTCTTCGGCATTATCATCCACCCTGAGCGCTGGCAGTTTATGCGCCTGCAGCCTGCCGACGATAGCGCCCCGGCGGCGGCTGACGACCGGTGGGGCAACGCGCAGTGGCTGCCGCTGCAGGCCGGACGCGTCACCACGGCGGAAACCCTCCCGCGGGCCAGGCTGACGCTGCGCTTTCCCGACGGCCAGGCGTGGACGCCGGGCGAGCAGCCCGACGTGCTTATTTTTCCCGGCGGTGAAGTCACGCCGTTTCAGCTGCGGATTGACGCCGCGATGGGCATCAACGTCGACGCCCAGGGCGACAGCCAGCCGCTGGCGGCGCGGGAGCAGCCATGAAGCGTGAAGCCGGAATGACGCTTATCGAAGTGATGGTCGCGCTGGTGATTTTCGCCCTCGCCGGCCTGGCGGTGATGCAGTCCACCCTGCAGCAGACGCGCCAGCTCGGGCGTATGGAAGAGAAAATCCTCGCCAGCTGGCTGGCGGATAACCAGCTGGTGCAGCTGCGGCTGGAGAAACGCTGGCCTGCCCTCAGCTGGTCTGAAACCACCGTGGAGGCCGCCGGGACGCGCTGGTTCGTTCGCTGGCAGGGAGTGGAAACCGCGCTGCCGCAGCTGCGGGCGCTGGACGTGGAGGTCCGGCGGCAAAAAAGCGATCCCGCGCCGCTGGCCACCCTGCGCACCTGGGTGACGCCGCCATGATAACGAAAATACGCGGTTTCACTCTGATCGAAACGCTGCTGGCGCTGGCTATCCTCGCCGTCCTCAGCGCCGCCGCCGTGATGGTGCTGCAGAACGTCATCCGCGCCGATGGCCTGACCCGCGAGAAAAGCCAGCAGATCGCGGCCCTCCAGCGCGCCTTTCGCCAGATAGCCGACGATGTCACCCACATCATTCCCCGTCGCGCCAGAAACAGCGACACGTTTTTCTTCGCCGGACGTTTCCAGTTGCAGAGCGACGACTGGGGACTGGCCTTCAGCCGCAGCGGCTGGCCAAACCCGCTGGGGATCCTCCCGCGCTCGGAGATCCAGAACGTCAGCTACCGTCTGCGCCAGCAGCAGTTTGAACGTCTGAGCTTCGATCAACAGGATCCGCTGACCGGCAGCCAGCCGACGGTCCGGGTGCTGCTGCGCGAGGTCACAGCGTTTCGCCTGCGGTTTTACGCCGACGGGCGCTGGCAGGAAACCTGGGACCGCCCGCAGAGGCTGCCGCAGGGGCTGGAGATCACCCTGACGCTGGCGAACAGCGGGGAGATAACCCGCCTGTTTTTACTCACCCCGGGAGGCGGCCAGTGATAAATCGGCAACGCGGCGTCGCGCTCCTGATGGTGCTGTTCATCCTCGCCCTGATGATGATCCTCGCCAGCGCCATGACCGAGCGCACCGCGGTCATGTATCAGCATACCGCCGTGACCCTCGATAATTTGCAGGCCAGATGGTACGCCCTGGCGGCGGAAAATATGGCCGCCGCGCTGCTGCAACGCGATGCGCTGGACTCGCCCAGTCAAACGAACCTGGCGCAAACCTGGGCGCAGGAGGGGCGCCGCTTTACCCTCGACGATGGCGAAATCCGCGCCACGATCCGCGACGGGCACGCCTGCTTTAACCTCAATGCCATCAACCATCGCACGGATGAGGCTGGCGACGGAACGCCCTACCCGACCGACGTCTTCGTTCGGCTGCTGGCGCTGCTCGGCGAGCCGCCGCTGCGCGCCAGCCAGATCGCCGCCGCCCTTGGCGACTGGACGGACAGCGACGGCCAGCCGCGGCTGAACGGGGCGGAGGACGAGGTCTATATGGCGCAAACCCCGGGCTATCTCGCCGCCAACCAGCCGATGCAGGATGTCAGCGAGTTGCGCCTGCTGGCCGGGATGGACGCCGCGCTCTATCAGCGCCTGCTCCCCTTCGTCTGCGTCCAGCCGGATGACGCGCTGCAGGTCAATGTCAACACCCTGCGCCCCTCCCAGGCCGCCCTGCTGGTGGCCCTCTTTCCCGGCGATCTGACGCTGCAGGAGGCGCAACAGCTGCTGCACAACCGCCCGCGAACCGGGTGGAGCAGCGTCGCCGCCTTTCTCGCGCAGCCGACGCTGCAGAAAACCGATACCACGCTTGCCCGTCCCTGGCTGACGGTGCACAGCGCACGCTTTATCGCAGCTTTTACCGTGGTGACTGGCAATCTCCGCTTTCAGCTGTACAGCGTCCTGCAACAATCGGGGCGCACGTTTACCGTCGTCCAGCGGCGATATGGACTCTCTATGGTGGTCGATGAACAAGATTAATGCTTCTCCCCAGGCCATGCTGATCGTGCGCCTCGCCGCCGCGCAGGCGCCGCTGCACTGGCAACTCTTCGCCCCCGGCGAGCCGCACCACGAGGCCAGCGGCCGGTGGCCGACTGACGACGCCAGCCCTTTCCCGGCGCTGGCTGAGCAGTACCCGGCCTGGGTGCTGATCCCGGCCAGCGACTGCGCGTTTCACTCGCTCAACCTACCGGCGGGCCTGCGTAAACCGCCGCTGCAGGTGGCCCCGTTTCTGCTGGAAGAGCAGCTGGCAGACGATGTGGAAGCCACCCATTTTGCTCTGCTCCACCGCCAGCAGGCCCAGTGCGAGATCGTCGCCGTACAGCGGCAAAAAATGCGCGACTGGCTGGCGCGCTGCGAATCGCTCTCCTTACAGCCCCTGGCGTTGACGCCCGACGTGCTGGCCCTGCCCTGGCAACCGCCGGCGTGGAGCGCGGTGCAGGTGGACGAGCAGTGGCTGATCCGCCACCAGCCGTGGGGCGGCATGGCGGCGGAAAACGTCTGGCTGACGGAGCTGCTGCAGAGCGAGGCGGAAGAGCACGTCATCGACAGCTATTCGCCGCCGCCCGCGGCGCCGGGCGTCTGGCGGGAGCAGCCTGCGCAGACATTGCTGACCCTTGCCGCACGCCATCCGGCAGCGCAGAAACTCAGTCTGCTGCAGGGGGAGTTCGCCGTCCGGCGGCGGTCTGCGCAGGCGAGCTGGCGTCCGGCGCGGTATGCCGCGCTGGCTCTGGCGTTACTGGCAGGGGCAAACAGCGTGCTGGACCATCGCGATCTGGCGCGTCAGGCCGAGGCGGCGCAACAGGCCAGCCGGGCCTTCTATCACCGCTGGTTTCCGACGGAGAAAAAGGTGATTAACCCACGACTGCAGATGCAGCAGCACCTGCAAACCCTCACCCGTCAGGCGCAGCATGCCCCCCTCGTCGACCGCCTCAGCGCCTTGCAAAACATCCTCAGCGAAACGCCGGGGATCCGTCTGCGAGCGCTGAGCTGGGATGCCGCGGGCAATCGTCTGCAGCTGGATATCGCCGCGGTCACTTCCCGGGCGCTGGAGCAGTTTACCCAGCGGGCGCAGCCGCGGTTTCGCGTCCGGCCGGGCGACATGATCACGAAACCGGATGGCATTGAGGGACAACTGACGCTGGAGGAAAACGATGGCTAATCTGCTTATCTGGTGGCGGCAGCGCACGCCGTCGGAGCAGCGCCTGTTGCTTGGTCTGACAGGGCTGCTGGCGGCATGCGCCTTCTGGTATGGGCTGTGGCAGCCCTGGCGAGCCCGCGAGGCGCAGTGGCGGCAAACCCTGGTGAAAGAGCAGGCCAGCCTGCGCTGGATGACGGAGCAGGCTCCGCGCCTGCAGCAGCTCAGCCAGCAGCCCGCGCCGGCGGCAAAAGAGGCGCTCACCGCGCTGGTGATGCGCGAGGCGGCGAGCCACGGACTGACGGTCATCCGCCTGCAGCCGCAGGGAAAACGTCTGCAGATCACCCTTCAGCCCTGCGCTTTCCAGGCGCTGATCGACTGGCTGGACGCTCCGGCGATGCGCGGCGTCAACGCGATCTCGCTGTCCGTGACCGGGCAGCCGTCGCGACCCGGCTGGGTCACGGTCAACCATCTGCTGCTGGAGCGCGACGATGAAGGCTAACTGGATCGCGGGCGGACTGCTGCTGGTCCTCTATCTGTTGTGGCTCACCGCCACGGCTCCGGCGCGCCTGCTGGCCCCCATGCTGCCGCCCGGCGTACAGGTGGGGCAGTTTAGCGGCAGCGTCTGGCGCGGCGCGGCGCAACCGGTCTACTGGCATGGGGAACGGCTTGAACGACTGGCGTGGTCGCTGACCCTGGCGGGCTGGCAGGTCTCTCTCAGCGATCCCCGCGGCGTGATGGGTCAGGCCCGGCTGTGGGGCCTTCGCGATCTGCGCCTACAGGAGGGGCGGCTCACCGCCCCCGCCAGCCTGCTCAGCCGCTGGTTGATGTCGACTATGCCCGTCAAGGCCGCGGGGGAGGTCACCTTCAGCCTGACCGAAGGGCGGTTCAGCGACGGACGCTGCCGGCATATCATCGCCGGAGGCGCGCAGTGGCGGCAGGCCCGACTGCACTCTCCGGTCGGCAGCCTGGAGCTGGCCCAGGTTAATGGCACCTTCCGCTGTACGGTGGACGGCGCCGTGGCGCTGACTCTCCGTCAGGACTCTCATCAGCTGAGCCTCAGCGGCCAGGGGACTCTGTCGCCCGATGGCCGCTATCTGTTTCGCGGCACGCTACAGCCCCGGCAGGGGATGCCGCCGCTGCTGGCGCTGCTGGTCACGCGCCCGACAGCGAATAACGCCCCGGGCCCGACGCCGTGGCAGCTGCAGGGAAAATGGTTACCACAGGAGCAAAAATGACGACACTAGCCGCGTTATCGCTGCACTTTCCCTTTGTCTGGTATGGCTTTCTACTGCTGTTCGGCCTGGCGCTGGGCAGCTTTTACAATGTGGTGATCTATCGTCTGCCGCGCATGTTGACCCAGACCGCGGACGACGAGCGGATAACCCTCAGCACCCCGGGCTCTTCCTGCCCGCAGTGCCGCCAGCCGATCGCCTGGCGGGACAATATCCCGCTGCTCAGTTTCCTCTGGCTGGGCCGTCGCGCCCGCTGCTGTCAGGCGCCCATCGCGTGGAGCTATCCGCTGACCGAGCTGGCCACCGGCCTGCTGTTTATCCTCGCCGGAGCTTTGCTAGCGCCGGGCCTGCCGCTGGCGGGCGGCCTGGTGCTGCTCTCGTTCCTGCTGATACTGGCGAGGATTGACGCCCGGACCCAGCTGCTGCCCGATCGCCTGACTCTGCCCCTGCTGTGGGCCGGGCTGCTGTTCAATCTTAACGAGGTGTACATTGCCCTGCCGGATGCGGTCGCCGGGGCGATGGCCGGTTATCTGGCGCTGTGGTCGGTCTACTGGCTGTTCCGCCTGCTGACCGGGAAAGAGGCGCTGGGCTATGGCGATTTTAAGCTGCTGGCGGCGCTGGGCGCCTGGTGCGGCTGGCAGGTTCTGCCGCAGGTGCTGTTGCTCGCTTCGGCCAGCGGGCTGGTGTGGACCCTGCTGCAACGCCTGTGGACCCGGCAGTCGCTGCAGCAGCCGCTGGCCTTCGGCCCCTGGCTGGCGCTGGCCGGCGGGAGTATTTTTCTCTGGCAGCAGATGGTCTAGCGTTTGCGAACCGACTGGCCGGGCAGGATGCCGCCCGGCAGCGGCGGCTACGAGTATTTTTTGCTGCGGCGGGTCGGGGCGGCGTTGGCCGGATCGTCCGGCCAGACGTGCTTCGGATAGCGTCCCTTCATCTCTTTCTGCACCTCGCGGTAGCTCCCTTGCCAGAAGGCGCTCAGATCGCAGGTGATCTGCAGCGGACGCTGGGCAGGCGACAGCAGCTCCAGCACCAGCGGCACCCGTCCCTCGGCGATCACCGGCGTCGTGGCCTCGCCGAACATCTCCTGCATACGCACCGCCAGCGCTGGCGGGTTCTCCGCATGGTATCGGATCGCCAGGCGGCTGCCGGTCGGCACGGTATAGTGCGTCGGCAGCTCACGATCCAGCTTCTGGCGCAGCGGCCATGGCAGCCAGTCCTGTAGCGCCTGACGCAGATCCAGCGCCTTCAGCGTCCGCAGGGAATGAACGCCGTTCATCTGCGGCAGCAGCCATGTCTCCAGCGAGGCCAGCAGCGAAGCGTCATCCACTGCGGGCCATGCCTCTTCCGGCAGCCACTGCGCCGCACAGTGCAGCCGCAGGCGCAGCTGCTCAGCCTCTGGCGTCCAGTTGAGCACCCCGAGGCCTTTCTCACGAATACCGTTGAGCATCGCCTGATGCAGCTCTGCCTCAGAGGGCTTCGCCAGCGGCTGGGTCTTGATCACCAACTGGCCGATCACCGTCCGCCGCCAGGCTTTCAGCGTCCCCTGCGCTTCATCCCACTCCACCGTGTCGGAACTTTTCGCCAGTTCAGGGCGGGCGGCGATCAGCTCGCCGATTTCCACTGGCAGAGCCAACAGCATGCGGGCATCCGGCGAAGCGCTGCCCTGCAGCAGCAGCGGAGCGATAAGCCATTCATGACGGCCCAGCGCGTCGTCGGCGTCCAGCATCGCGCCCATGCCGTTCGCCAGCTGGTAGCGCCCCTCCTGACCGCGGCGGCGGGCGATGCGATCGGCGAAGGCCGACGCCAGCAGCCCCGCCATTAGCCCGGCATCGGGCTGGCCGCCGCGGCGGGCCAGGCGCTTCATCAGCTGCTGCGATCGCTGCTGCCAGTTGGCCTGCTGACGGGAAAAGACGGCCCCCAAATCCACCAGTCCGCCGCGCGGCGGCTCCTCGAGGATCGCCGCCAGCTTTGCCGCTGTCACCGCCTCGTCATCGGTCTGCGCGGCGGCCAGCATCGCCGCCAGCCGCGGCTCGTTGCCAAGCGCTGCCATTTTGCGGCCAAACGCCGACAGCCGCTCGCCGTCCAGCGCCGACAACGCCTCCAGCAGGCGGCGCGCGGCGGCCAGATTGACCGCGGGCGGCTGATCCAGCCAGGCCAGCGCGGCCGGATCGTGGCAGCCCCACTGCAGCAGCTCCAGCAACAGCGCCGACAGATCGCTGTGCAGGATCTCCGGCTCGCTCTGCGCCGCCGCCCGTTCCGCCTGTTCTTTGCCGAGCAAATGCAGGCAGATCCCCGGGGAGAGACGACCGGCGCGTCCGGCACGCTGCATCATCGATGCCTGGCTGATGCGCTGCGTCACCAGCCGGGTCAGGCCGGTGCGCGGGTCAAAGCGGGCGACCCGCTCCTGGGCGCTGTCGACCACCAGGCGGATCCCCTCGATGGTCAAACTGGTCTCGGCAATATTGGTGGCCAGCACCACTTTGCGCTTCCCGGCCGGCGCCGGGAGGATCGCTTTGCGCTGTTCGCTTAAGGGCAACGCGCCATACAGCGGGCAGAGAATGACATCCTCCGCCACGCGCTCCGTCAGCTGTTCCAGAACGCGCTGGATCTCGCCGACGCCGGGCAGAAACAGCAGCATCGATCCCTGTTCATGCCGCAGGAGCTCCGCCACCGCTACCGCCACCGCCTCATCAAAACGCTGGTGCGCGGAGAGCGGGCTGAAGCGACGCTCCACCGGATAAGCGCGCCCCTCCGAGACCACCACCGGCGCCTCCGGCAGCAGACGCTGCAGGCGATCGTTATCGAGGGTCGCCGACATGATCAGCAGCTTGAGATCGTCACGTAACCCCTGCTGGACGTCCAGCAGCAGGGCCAGGGCCAGATCCGCCTGCAGGCTGCGCTCGTGAAACTCATCGAGGATCACCAGCCCCACGCCCGTCAGCTCCGGATCGCGCTGGATCATGCGCGTCAGGATCCCCTCCGTAACCACCTCCAGGCGGGTCTGCGGTCCGACGCAGGTTTCGGCGCGCATGCGGAAACCCACGGTCTCCCCCGGCTTTTCGCCAAGCAGTTCAGCCAGCCGCTGCGCGACATTACGCGCCGCCAGGCGCCTCGGCTCGAGCAGGATAATGCGTCCCGCGATGTTGCCCTCGGCGAGGATC
The DNA here is from genome assembly GCF_018204675.1 of Klebsiella sp. P1927. Lineage (NCBI taxonomy): Bacteria > Pseudomonadati > Pseudomonadota > Gammaproteobacteria > Enterobacterales > Enterobacteriaceae > Klebsiella > Klebsiella sp. P1927. The sequence continues at coordinate 4,198,078 of NZ_CP073377.1, forward strand.
TGCAGCGGCAGCCAGGTCGACTTCCCGGCGCCGGTCGGCGCGTTGAGCAAAACCTGCGGCGCATGCTGCAGGGCGGATAACAGTTCTGGAAGGACAGCGGCAACCGGCAATGAGGACACAAAAGGCTCCGGGGGTTAACATTCAGGGGTTCGCATTGTAGCATCCCCCTAATTCATTACCGAGTCTCTATCATGTCTGAGCCGAAAAGGCTGTTTTTTGCGCTTGAACTGCCGTCTGCCGTCCAGAAGCAAATTGTCCAGTGGCGGGCAACGCACTTCCCCGAAGATGCCGGCAGGCCCGTCGCGGCGGATAATCTTCATCTGACGCTGGCGTTTCTCGGCGAGGTGAGCGCGGAAAAACAGCGGGCGCTGGCCGCTCTCGCTGGCCGGCTGCGCCAGCCGGGCTTTACCCTGACGCTGGACGATGCCGGACAGTGGCTACGTTCGCGAGTGGTATGGCTCGGAACCCGCCAGCCGCCGCGCGGCCTGCTGCAGCTCGCCAGCATGTTGCGCGCTCAGGCGGCGCGCAGCGGCTGCTATCAGAGCCCGCAGCCGTTTCACCCGCATATTACCCTGTGGCGCGATGCTCGCCGGGCGGTGCCGATCCCGGCCCCCGGCTTTCGCTGGACATTTCCGGTGAACGAGTTCGTGCTCTATGAGTCCAGCTTTAGCCGGGGGCGCACGCGCTACACGGCGCTGGAACGTTATCCGTTTGATAAGGAAAGTTGATGCAGTTTGATCCGCCGTTGCAGCCCGCCATTTTGCTTAAACGTTACAAACGATTTCTTGCTGACGTGGTCACCCCCGATGGCCGCGAGCTGACGCTCCACTGCCCGAATACCGGAGCGATGACCGGCTGCGCCGCCCCGGGCGACACCGTCTGGTATTCCACCTCGGACAATGCGAAGCGCAAATATGCCCACACCTGGGAATTAACTGAAACCCAGCAGGGCGCAGTTATTTGCGTCAATACGCTGCGCGCGAATTCTTTGGCGAAAGAGGCGATTTCCGCCGGAATAATTCCTGAACTTTCAGGCTATAACCAGCTGAAAAGCGAAGTGAAATATGGCGAAGAGAATAGCCGTATCGATATTATGTTACAGGCAGATGACCGACAAAACTGCTATATTGAAGTGAAATCGGTTACGTTGGCGGAGAAAGAATACGGTTATTTTCCCGATGCGGTGACCACGCGCGGTCAGAAGCATCTGCGGGAACTGATGGCCGTCGCGGCAAATGGCGACCGCGCGGTGATTTTATTTGCCGTCCTGCATTCGGCAATTGACCGTTTTTCTCCCGCGCATCATATTGATGCCAGATACGCACAGCTGTTAACAGAAGCCCAGGACAAGGGGGTGGAAATTCTCGCCTGGAAAGCGGAACTTTCTACGACGAGGATGACTCTGAATAAGCCGATCGCCGTGGTGTTAAACCCCGGTAAATAAGTGGCTAAATAGTGTTCGGGTCGCAAGCGCGAATACGCTTTTCTTCACAGGGTTGTCAAGTGTAACGTTTAGATAATTGCTATCCGGAAAAGCATCTGCTATTTATAGCGGCCTGATTTTCCCCCACATGGGGATCGATAGTGCGTGTTAAGGAGAAGCAACATGCAAGAAGGGCAAAACCGTAAAACATCGTCCCTGAGTATTCTCGCCATCGCTGGGGTGGAGCCGTACCAAGAGAAACCGGGCGAAGAGTATATGAACGAAGCCCAGCTGGCGCACTTCAAGCGTATTCTTGAAGCATGGCGTAATCAACTCAGGGATGAAGTGGATCGCACCGTATCGCACATGCAGGATGAAGCAGCTAACTTCCCGGACCCGGTAGACCGTGCCGCCCAGGAAGAAGAGTTCAGCCTGGAACTGCGTAACCGCGACCGCGAACGTAAACTGATCAAAAAGATCGAGAAAACGCTGAAAAAAGTTGAAGACGAAGACTTCGGCTACTGCGAATCCTGCGGCGTGGAGATCGGCATTCGCCGTCTGGAAGCGCGTCCGACAGCGGATCTGTGCATTGACTGCAAAACCCTGGCGGAAATTCGCGAAAAACAGATGGCGGGCTAATCCCCTGCTGCCTCACTCTCTGGCGGGAGTCTCTCCCGCCTGGTTCTGTTGTCCGTACCATGACTGACTCACGCTATATAGGGCGCTTCGCCCCCTCCCCCTCCGGCGAACTCCACTTCGGCTCTCTGATCGCCGCGCTCGGCAGCTACCTGCAAGCCCGCGCGAACCAGGGTATCTGGCGTGTTCGTATTGAAGATATCGACCCGCCGCGCGAAGTCCCCGGCGCCGCCGATACCATCCTGCGCCAGCTTGACCACTACGGTCTGCACTGGGATGGCGACGTGCTGTGGCAGTCGCAACGGCACGAAGCCTACCGCGAGGCGCTGACGTGGCTGGGCGAGCAAGGGCTGAGCTATTACTGCACTTGCACCCGCGCGCGGATCCACGCCGTGGGCGGGATCTACGACGGCCACTGCCGCGACCTCGGGCTGGGGGCGGAAAACGCCGCGCTGCGCCTGCGCCAAACCCGTCCGGTACTGCAGTTTAGCGACCGTCTGCGCGGCACGCTCATCGCCAATGAGCCGCTGGCGCGAGAGGATTTTATTATCCACCGTCGCGACGGGCTGTTCGCCTACAACCTGGCGGTGGTGGTCGACGACCACTTTCAGGGGATCACCGAGATTGTCCGCGGCGCAGACCTGATTGAGCCGACGGTGCGGCAGATTTCGCTGTATCAGCATTTTGGCTGGCAGGCGCCGGATTACCTCCATCTGCCGCTGGCTCTCAATGGCGACGGCAATAAACTCTCTAAACAAAACCACGCGCCGGCGCTGCCGGAAGGCGATCCGCGCCCCGAAATCGTCCGGGCGCTCCGCTTTCTGAATCAGGCGATCCCCGAGGAGTGGCAGGCCCTGAGCATCGATGATTTACTCGCCCAGGCCGTCGCCAACTGGCAGCCGGCGAAAATCGAGCATTCTCAAATGGCTCCCGCTGAGCTATGATTAGCCGCTATTTTTACACTGTACAGTTGATCTGAAGTCCGTCTGACACTACGAGGTGCACCATTTTTACCCGAGTCGCTAATTTTTGCCGTAAGGTGCTAAGCCGTGAGGAGCGCGAGGCAGAAGCCGCCGTCGAACCAACGCCTATGACGGTGATCCCGCGTGAGCAGCATGCTATTTCCCGCAAAGATATCAGTGAAAACGCCCTCAAGGTCATGTACCGCCTCAACAAGGCGGGCTACGAATCCTGGCTGGTCGGCGGCGGCGTCCGCGACCTGCTGCTTGGCAAAAAGCCAAAAGATTTTGACGTTACCACCAACGCCACGCCGGATCAGGTACGCAAGCTGTTCCGCAACTGCCGTCTGGTTGGGCGACGTTTCCGCCTGGCGCATGTGATGTTCGGGCCGGAAATCATTGAGGTCGCCACCTTCCGTGGCCATCACGAAGGGCATACCACCGATCGCGTCACCTCCCAGCGGGGCCAGAACGGCATGCTGCTGCGCGATAACATCTTCGGCTCGATCGAGGAGGATGCCCAGCGTCGCGACTTCACTATCAACAGCCTCTATTACAGCGTGGCGGACTTTACCGTTCGCGACTACGTCGGCGGCATGAAGGATCTGCAGGACGGCGTGATCCGTCTGATCGGCAACCCGGAAACCCGCTATCGCGAGGATCCAGTGCGCATGCTGCGCGCGGTGCGCTTTGCCGCCAAGCTCAATATGACCATCAGCCCGGAAACGGCTGAACCGCTGCCGCGCCTGGCCGCCCTGCTCCACGATGTGCCGCCGGCGCGTCTGTTCGAAGAAGTGCTCAAGCTGCTACAGGCCGGGTATGGCTACCAGACCTACATGCTGCTGCGGGAATACAGCCTGTTCCAGCCGCTGTTCCCGACCATCACCCGCTACTTTACCGAGCGCGGCGACAGCCCGATGGAGCGGATCATCAGCCAGGTGCTGAAGAATACCGATACCCGCATTCATAACGATATGCGCGTCAATCCGGCCTTCCTCTTCGCGGTGATGTTTTGGTATCCGCTGCTGGAGACGGCGCAAAAAATCGCTCAGGAGAGCGGCCTGGCGTACTACGACGCCTTCGCCCTGGCGATGAACGATGTGCTGGACGAAGCCTGCCGTACGCTGGCGATCCCTAAGCGCATCACCACCCTTATTCGTGATATCTGGCAGCTGCAGCTGCGCATGTCCCGTCGTCAGGGCAAACGCGCCTGGAAGCTGATGGAGCATCCGAAATTCCGCGCCGCCTATGACCTGCTGGAGCTACGCGCCGGCGCCGAGAACAACCACGAACTGCAGCGCCTGACCAAATGGTGGGGCGAATTCCAGGTCGCCGCGCCGCCGGCGCAAAAAGATATGCTCAACGACCTCGGGGACGATCCGGCGCCGCGCCGTCGTCACCGTCGTCCGCGCAAGCGCGCACCGCGCCAGGGTAGCGCATGACTCTGGTCTATATCGCTCTTGGCAGCAACCTTGCTTCTCCACTGGAGCAGGTGCAGGCGGCTATCCGCGCCCTGGGCGAAATTCCGCACAGCCGCGTGGTCGCCGTCTCTTCGTTCTACCGCACGCCGCCGCTGGGCCCGCAGGATCAGCCGGACTATCTCAACGCCGCCGTTGCGCTGGAAACCGCCCTGCCCCCCGAGACGCTGCTCGATCATACTCAGCGCATCGAACTGCAGCAGGGGCGAGTGCGCAAAGCCGAACGCTGGGGGCCGCGCACGCTGGACCTCGATATCATGCTGTTTGGCGATGCTGTCATTAACAGCGAGCGCCTGACCGTTCCGCACTACGATATGAAAAACCGCGGCTTTATGCTCTGGCCGCTGTTCGAGATCGCCCCGGACCTTCACTTTCCTGACGGCCCGGCGCTGCGCGCCGTGCTGGATAATCTCGGCGCGGAAAAGCCCGCCAGCTGGTAATCCCCTCTCCCTTTTTTAGCATTTGCGGCGATCGTCGTAATCGGTTGCCCAAAATCATTGCCCCTCTGAATGCTGCTGTTAGAATGCCGGTTAATATGACTTTCATCATCAGGAAATGTTATGAAACCGACCACCATTGCCCTGCTGCAGAAATGCAAACAGGAAAAGAAGCGCTTTGCCACCATTACCGCCTACGATCACAGCTTCGCGAAGCTGTTCGCCGATGAAGGCATAAATGTGCTGCTGGTAGGCGACTCGCTGGGAATGACGGTGCAGGGTCACGACTCCACCCTGCCGGTTACCGTGGAAGATATCGCCTATCACACCCGCGCCGTCCGCCGCGGCGCGCCAAACAGCCTGCTGCTTGCCGACCTGCCGTTCATGGCCTATGCCACCCCCGAGCAGACCTTTGCAAATGCCGCCATCGTGATGCGCGCTGGCGCCAATATGGTCAAACTCGAGGGCGGCGCCTGGCTGGCCGACACCGTGAGGATGCTGGCGGAGCGCGCGGTGCCGGTTTGCGGCCATCTTGGCCTGACGCCGCAGTCGGTGAACGTATTCGGTGGGTATAAAGTGCAGGGTCGCGGCGATGCGGCGCAGACCCTGTTTGAAGACGCGTTAGCGCTGGAGGCGGCGGGTGCGCAGCTGTTGGTACTGGAGTGCGTGCCGGTTGAACTGGCGAAGCGCATCACCGACGCTCTGACCATTCCAGTGATCGGCATCGGCGCGGGCAACGTCACCGACGGGCAAATCCTCGTGATGCATGACGCTTTCGGCATTACCGGCGGCCACATTCCTAAATTTGCCAAGAATTTCCTTGCCGAAGCGGGCGACATCCGCGCCGCGGTGCGGCAGTATATTGCCGAAGTCGAATCCGGAGTCTATCCGGGCGAAGAACACAGTTTCCATTAAGGAGTCTTGTTGTGCTGATTATTGAATCCGTACTGCTGCTGCGGCAGCATATCCGCCGTCTGCGTCAGGAAGGTAAGCGTATCGCGTTGGTCCCGACAATGGGCAACCTGCATGATGGTCATATGAAGCTGGTTGATGAAGCCAAAGCCAGTGCGGACGTGGTGGTGGTCAGTATTTTCGTCAATCCGATGCAGTTTGACCGCGTCGACGACCTGGCGCGCTACCCGCGCACCTTACAGGATGATTGCGAAAAGCTGAACAAACGTCATGTCGACTTTGTCTTCGCGCCGACGCCGGCGGAAGTGTACCCCCAGGGTACTGAAGGCCAGACCTACGTCGACGTTCCGGGATTATCCACCATGCTCGAAGGCGCCAGCCGCCCGGGCCATTTCCGCGGCGTGTCGACCATCGTCAGTAAGCTGTTCAACCTTGTTCAACCAGACGTCGCCTGCTTCGGCGAGAAAGACTTCCAGCAGTTGGCGCTGATCCGCAAGATGGTCGCCGACATGGGCTACGACATTGAGATCATCGGCGTGCCGATCGTCCGCGCGAAAGATGGCCTGGCGCTGAGTTCGCGTAACGGCTACCTGACCGCCGACCAGCGCAAAATCGCGCCTGGTCTGTATAAAGTGCTGAGCGCGGTGGCGGAAAAGCTGGCCGCCGGCGATCGGCAGCTCGATGAGATCATCGCTATCGCTGAACAGGAGCTGAATGAGAAAGGCTTCCGCGCCGACGACATTCAGATCCGCGATGCCGACACCCTGCTTGAGCTGACCGATGCCAGCCAGCGCGCGGTGATCCTGATGGCCGCCTGGCTGGGGCAGGCTCGCCTGATCGACAACCGGATCGTCACGCTCGCTCAGTAGACAGCGGGTAAAAATCGGGCAATACTGCCCGGGCTTTTCTCAGGGCGGGCGCCGTGTCCGCTCTGCTACATTAAGGTTGAAGGGTAGAAGTTATGATGCGTAATATGCTGCAGGGCAAGCTCCACCGCGTAAAAGTCACGCAGGCGGACCTGCACTATGAAGGTTCTTGCGCCATTGACCAGGACTTCCTGGATGCGGCCGGTATTCTGGAGAATGAAACTATTCACCTCTGGAACGTCACCAACGGCAACCGTTTCTCCACCTACGCCATTGCCGCCGAGCGGGGCTCCCGGATCATCTCCGTTAACGGCGCCGCCGCGCACTGCGCCAGCGTCGGCGATATTTTGATCATCGCCAGCTTCGTTACCATGTCGGACGAAGAGGCGCGCAGCTGGCAGCCTAACATCGCCTACTTCGAAGGCGACAACGAAATGAAGCGCCAGGCGAAAGCTATTCCGGTACAGGTCGCCTGATGGCCGCGACGCTGCGCTCAGGCGCAGCGTCGGTATTACCCCTGCGGCTGGTTACTGATCAGCCGCGACATCGTCTCCAGCGAATCCGTGCGTAAGATATATAACCGCTTTAACAGAAACGGATTGTCCCCCGGCTTCACCTTCCCACGCACCGTCGTTACCGCCATATGAAACCCGGCGTCATTCGCCGCCTGCACCGCCGTAGCGTTATAGCCGCCGAAGGGATAGGAAAGGTAGAGAACGTGCGGATTAAACTGGCTCAGCGCCCGGCGCGAGCGGGCGAAATCAAACAGAATATTATGGTAATTGCGACTGAATAAAATTGGCCGCCGGCCGGCGTCAACCCGATGCAGGAAGTGAGTATGCGACTGAATATCAAAGACGTCCTGGATCTGGCGTAGCTCGGAAATGCTCATAAACTGCAGGGATTTCGGATCCCACTTCTGCGGATGGCGCTTAATACGCGAGGAGATAATAAACGCGGTGGCATGGAAACCGTACTGTTTCAGCACCGGATAGGCGTAGCGGTTCACCGATTTCAAGCCATCATCGAAAGTGATCGCCACCGCCCGCGCCGGGAGATTGATTTTATTACGCACATAGCCTTCCAGCTGATACAGGGTCAGCGTGGTATAGCCCTGATCGCGCAGCCAGGTCATCTGATTCGTGAAGGCGCGAACCGAGGTGGTGGTCGACGTATGACGAAAACGGGTGTTCTCTTCATCGCGCAGAATATGGTGATAGGTCAGCACGGGAATACCGTGATCCTCCTGCGCGTCCAGACTACTGACCCACGCCAGTCGGTCGCCAATGCGGATCTGAAACCAGGTCTGATTGAGCCGGTCCTTCAGCTTGCTGAGGATCGGATAGCGCAGATTGTTGGCCAGCGTTCCGAACGGCGCGCTGCTTACCGAGGGAGCGTCATAGAGCGGTGTATCTTTCCAGGTGAGTAAATTTTGGTTACTCAGCGGTTTATTAAGATCCCCCAGACGGTCCTCCACCCGCTGCTTGCCCTGCACCGGCTCGAGATGCCCTTTATCAATAAACCCGGTGCCAAAGCCGAAACGAAACTCATAGTAGTCAGCCGCCGTCGGGACGACTGCGAGGATCTGCCCGGCACGAACATTGCCGACGCTGACCACATGGTTTCCCACCTGCGCCCAGATGACCGCGTCTTCGGTGGTTTGCATATAGCGCACAGCCTTGCCCTGCTGGCTAAGCAGGCTGGCGGAGGCGCTGAGTGAGGTCAGGAAAAGAAGCAGGGTCAAAAATCGGGCAAGCATACGCATCAAACCGTTATACCATCAACGGCGGTTATTGTAACAAAAGCGGTATCTGTCCCACTGCTTAATTTCCCCAGGCATCATGGCGCAACCGGAACGGGGTGTTCTTCTGCTGCTGATGCCACAGGCTGCTCACCATCGGCCCGCCCGCGCTGACGATCGCCTGGCGAAACGCCACGCTGCTTAACGTGCCTCGCAGGAGATACATTCGCTCAAGGAGTGGATAGCTGACGCCGGAGATCACTTCGCAGTGGGTATGTTTGTGACTCATCAGCGCCGCGGCCCGATAAGGCGCCGCACCGGTTTTGTCAGTGAGAAAAATGACCCCGTCCCCGGAGTCGGTGGCATGCAGCGCATCGCACATCATCCGGCTCAACATATTGCTGCTGAGATTGCGCCAGTAATTGACCGCCCGGCACTGGGCCAGCGGACCAAACTTTTGTTCAAGACGATCCAGCATCTCCTGCGCCAGCTCATCGTGACAGGTAATGACCCATCCGAGCATGCTTCCCTCCTTAGCCAGCGAATAATGTAGCAAGGTGAAGATGACGTATCGGTGATGGGAGTCAAAGATAAGCGGTTAGCGCTTCGCATATTTACTTCAGGAAGCGCTAACCATGATGAGTATCAGCTACGCAGGCCGCGACCGCGCTGAATTAACGACCAGCACAGCAGATAGAAGGCGACAATGAACACCACCAGCACGGCGAAGGTGGTCGCCAGCGGGACGTCGTTGATACCGAGGAAGCCGAAGCGAAAACCGCTGATCATGTAGACGATGGGGTTCAGATGCGACAGCCCCTGCCAGAACGGCGGCAGCAGGGTCAGCGAGTAGAACACCCCGCCGAGATAGGTCAGCGGCGTCAGCACAAAGGTCGGGATCAGGCTAATGTCATCGAAGGTCTTGGCAAACACCGCGTTCAGCAGCCCGGCCAGCGAGAACAGCACCGCGGTGAGGAGCAGCGTCAGGGCGACAAACAGCCAGGAGTGAACCTGGAACGGCACAAAGAATAGCGACACCGCAGTCACCAGGATACCTACGCACAGTCCTCGCGCTACCCCGCCGCCCACGTAGCCGGCAATAATCACATGCGTCGGCACTGGCGCCACCAGCAGCTCTTCAATATTGCGCTGAAACTTGGCGCTGAAGAAGGATGAGGCGACGTTGGCGTAAGCATTAGTGATCACCGCCATCATGATCAGGCCTGGGACGATAAACTGCATATAGGTAAAACCATGCATCTCACCAATGCGCGAGCCGATCAGGTTGCCAAAGATCACGAAATACAGGGTCATGGTGATCACCGGCGGCACCAGCGTCTGTACCCAGATGCGCATAAAACGGTGGATCTCTTTGGTCCAGATGCTTTTCAGCGCGACCCAATAAAGCTGCATCATGCTGATTCTCCTTTTCGCTCATGCACCAGCGTGACAAACAGCTCTTCCAGACGGTTAGCTTTGTTACGCATACTCAGTACCTGCACCCCCTGGGCGCTCAGCTGCGCGAAGACGCTGTTAATTCCCTGCTCACGCAGAACCTCCACTTCCAGCGTCGAGGTATCGACCAGCTGGTACTGGTAGCCTTCGAGCTTCGGCACCGGGCTTTTTGGCGCGAGGTCAAGAATAAAGGTCTCTGACTTCAGCTTCGACAGCAGCGCTTTCATCGAGGTGTTTTCCACCAGCTCGCCGTGCTGGATGATGCCGATGTTGCGACATAGCATTTCGGCCTCTTCGAGATAGTGGGTGGTCAGGATAATGGTGGTTCCGCGATCGTTGAGATCCTTGAGAAAGCCCCACATCGAGCGACGCAGTTCAATATCGACGCCGGCGGTCGGTTCGTCGAGGATCAGCAGCTTCGGCTCATGCATCAACGCGCGGGCGATCATCAGACGGCGCTTCATCCCGCCGGAGAGCATTCTCGCGCGTTCGTTGCGTTTTTCCCACAGGTCGAGCTGTTTTAAATACTTTTCACTGCGGGAAAGGGCTTCTTTACGCTCAACGCCGTAGTAGCCCGCCTGGTTAACGACGATCTGCTGCACGGTTTCGAACGGGTTGAAGTTAAACTCCTGCGGCACCAGGCCAAGCTGGCGCTTGGCATTGACGACGTCTTTCTCCAGATCGTAGCCAAAGACATTGACCTGACCAGAGGTTTTGTTCACCAGCGAGCTGATGATGCCGATGGTCGTGGATTTTCCGGCCCCGTTCGGGCCCAGCAGGGCATAAAAATCCCCCGCTTCGACCTGCAGGTCGATCCCCCGCAGCGCCTGAACCCCGCCGGGATAGGTTTTTTTGAGCTGTTTTAATTCCAGAGCAATGGTCATTAAATATCTCTTCTCGTGTCGTGACACGTCATTAACCCGCCTGACTCACGTTTGCGCTGGACCGGCGCTGACGCCGCCAACGCATCTGCAGCCTGAAGTATCACGGGTTAAGATGGTTTTAAAAAAGGTGAGCTTACCCTATATTAGCGCAACGCACTTACTTGGTTACAGGCCGATAACGTCCATGAATGATATAGATACACTCATCAGCAACAATGCACTATGGTCAAAAATGCTGGTGGAAGAGGACCCCGGCTTTTTTGAGAAACTGTCGCAGACGCAGAAACCGCGCTTCCTGTGGATTGGCTGTTCGGACAGCCGCGTTCCCGCTGAGCGACTCACCGGCCTGGAGCCTGGCGAACTGTTCGTGCATCGTAACGTAGCGAACCTGGTGATCCACACCGATCTCAATTGTCTGTCGGTGGTGCAGTATGCCGTCGATGTCCTGGAAGTCGAGCACATTATTATCTGCGGCCACTACGGCTGCGGCGGCGTGCAGGCGGCGGTGGAGAACCCGGAGCTCGGGCTTATCGACAACTGGCTGCTGCATATCCGCGATATCTGGTTTAAGCACAGCTCGCTGCTCGGTGAAATGCCAGAGGAGCGCCGTCTGGATACCCTTTGTGAACTGAACGTGATGGAACAGGTGTACAATCTGGGACATTCGACGATTATGCAATCCGCGTGGAAGCGCGGACAGAAGGTGACCATCCACGGCTGGGCTTACGGGATTCACGACGGACTGCTGCGCGATCTGGATGTCACCGCTGTGAGCAGGGAAACCCTCGAACAGCGCTATCGCCACGGGATCTCCAACCTCAAGATCAAGCACATCAATCACAGATAGCCTTCAGACTTCGCCACCCTGGAGAGCGCGGCGCGCGCTGTCCAGAGTGGGATATCCCCTTACTCGTCCAGCAGGGTGACTTTGCCGATATACGGCAGATGGCGGTAGCGCTGAGCATAGTCGATACCGTAGCCCACCACGAACTCATCCGGAATCGCGAAACCGACGTATTCAACCGGGACGTTCACTTCGCGGCGGCTGGGTTTATCAAGTAGCGTACAAATGGCCAGCGATTTCGGCTCGCGCAGGCTGAGGATTTCGCGAACTTTAGACAGGGTATTGCCGGAGTCGATGATGTCTTCCACGATCAGAACGTCTTTACCACGGATGTCTTCATCCAGATCTTTAAGGATTTTCACATCACGAGTGGTGGACATGCCGCTGCCGTAGCTGGAGGCGGTCATAAAATCGACTTCATGCGGCACCTGCACTTCACGGCACAGGTCGGCCATGAACATAAACGAGCCGCGCAGCAGCCCCACCAGCACCATTTCGCTGCCGCTGTTCTGATAATGTTCGTTGATTTGACGACCCAGTTCCGCGATACGCGCTTTGATCTCGGATTCCGGGATCATCACTTCTACAGTATGTTTCATAATACTAACCATTTGATTCTAAATATAAATCATCAAAGCCGCTGCTTTCGCCCCGACGATGACCGGCAAGCCATCCAGTATACCAGCAAAAAGAAATCTTCGGTGCAGGGATTAATAAAGCCATATTTGTGATTCCGATCACACTTGTTAAATCCTATAATTAATTGCAGTTAAAAAATTTAACAAACACATGAGTAACTTTTTATGGCTGAAACAAAGTCTCAACAATCAAGGCTCCTGGTGACGCTGACTGCGCTATTTGCAGCGTTCTGCGGCCTCTATCTATTAATCGGCGGGGCATGGCTGGTCGTGCTTGGCGGCTCCTGGTACTACCCTATCGCCGGGCTGGTGATGCTGGGCGTGACCGTAATGCTGTTCCGCGGCAAGCGCGCTGCGCTGTGGCTGTACGCCGCGCTGCTGCTGGCGACCATGATCTGGGGCGTCTGGGAAGTTGGTTTCGACTTCTGGGCGTTGACGCCGCGTAGCGATATCCTCGTCTTCTTTGGCATCTGGCTGATCCTACCCTTTGTCTGGCGTCGTCTGCCGGTGCCTTCCGCTGGCGCCGTTGGCGCGCTGGTCGTCGCCCTGCTGATCAGCGGCGGCATGCTGACCTGGGCTGGTTTTAACGACCCGCAGGAAGTCAACGGCACCCTGAGCGCCGACGCTACGCCGGCCGCACCGATTTCCACCGTCGCCGACGGCGACTGGCCGGCCTATGGCCGTAACCAGGAAGGCCAGCGCTTCTCCCCGCTGAAGCAGATTAACGCCGATAACGTGAAGAACCTGAAGGAAGCCTGGGTGTTCCGCACCGGCGACCTGAAACAGCCGAACGATCCGGGTGAAATCACTAACGAAGTGACGCCGATTAAAGTCGGCGATACGCTCTTCCTGTGTACCGCTCACCAGCGCCTGTTTGCGCTGGACGCCGCCACCGGTAAAGAGAAGTGGCATTTTGACCCGCAGCTGAACGCCGATCCGTCGTTCCAGCACGTCACCTGCCGCGGTGTTTCTTATCACGAAGCGAAAGCGGATAACGCCCCTGCCGACGTTGTCGCCGACTGTCCGCGCCGCATTATCCTGCCGGTGAACGATGGTCGCCTGTTCGCGGTAAACGCCGACAACGGTAAGCTGTGCGAAACCTTTGCTAATAAAGGTATTCTCAATCTGCAGACCAACATGCCGGTCACCACGCCGGGCATGTATGAACCCACTTCACCGCCGATCATCACCGATAAAACCATCGTGATTGCCGGCGCGGTCACCGATAACTTCTCTACCCGCGAGCCGTCAGGCGTGATCCGCGGCTTTGATGTGAATACCGGTAAACTGCTGTGGGCCTTCGATCCGGGTGCGAAAGATCCGAACGCCATCCCGAGCGATGAACATCACTTCACGCTCAACTCGCCGAACTCATGGGCGCCTGCCGCCTACGACGCTAAGCTGGATCTGGTCTATCTGCCGATGGGCGTGACCACTCCGGACATCTGGGGCGGCAACCGTACGCCGGAGCAAGAGCGTTATGCCAGCTCGATTGTGGCACTGAACGCCACCACCGGTAAGCTGGCCTGGAGCTATCAGACCGTCCATCACGATCTGTGGGATATGGACATGCCTTCCCAGCCGACGCTGGCTGATATTGAGGTCAACGGCAAAACCGTACCGGTCATCTATGCCCCAGCGAAAACCGGCAACATCTTCGTGCTGGATCGTCGTAACGGCGAGCTGGTGGTCCCGGCGCCTGAAAAACCGGTTCCGCAGGGCGCTGCCAAAGGTGATTACGTTACCAAAACCCAGCCCTTCTCCGATCTGAGCTTCCGTCCGAAGAAAGATCTGACCGGCGCGGACATGTGGGGCGCCACTATGTTCGACCAGCTGGTGTGCCGCGTGATCTTCCACCAGCTGCGCTATGAAGGTATCTTCACCCCGCCGTCTGAGCAGGGCACGCTGGTGTTCCCGGGTAACCTGGGGATGTTTGAATGGGGCGGTATCTCCGTCGATCCGAACCGTCAGGTGGCTATCGCCAACCCGATGGCGCTGCCTTTCGTCTCAAAACTGATCCCGCGCGGGCCAGGCAATCCGATGGAGCCGCCGAAAGATGCGAAAGGCTCTGGTACGGAGTCCGGCGTGCAGCCGCAGTACGGCGTCCCGTACGGCGTAACGCTGAACCCGTTCCTGTCGCCGTTCGGCCTGCCGTGCAAACAGCCGGCCTGGGGGTATATCTCCGCCCTGGATCTGAAAACCAACGAAGTGGTATGGAAAAAACGTATCGGTACTCCGCAGGACAGCCTGCCGTTCCCGATGCCGGTTAAACTGCCGTTTACCATGGGGATGCCGATGCTGGGCGGTCCGATCTCCACGGCCGGTAACGTCCTGTTCATCGGCGCGACTGCAGATAACTACCTGCGCGCGTACAATATGAGCAACGGCGAGAAGCTGTGGGAAGCCCGTCTGCCAGCCGGCGGTCAGGCGACTCCGATGACCTACGAAGTGAATGGCAAACAGTATGTTGTCATCTCTGCCGGCGGTCACGGCTCGTTCGGTACCAAAATGGGCGATTATATTGTCGCCTATGCGCTCCCGGATGACGCCAAATAAAACGCAAAACGGCAACGAAAGTTGCCGTTTTTTTTGGTGTTCCGTCCTTCTTCCCGTTGGGGATCGCAGCAGGTCGCAGAGACTTAAACCGTGAACCCCAACATCATCCCGGTGTCTTCATGTTCCAGCAGGTGGCAGTGTGCCATATAGGCAAACTCCTTCGGCGCCGGATGATCAAACTTCACTAATACTTCACTCACGTCCCCTTCCACACGAACGGTGTCTTTCCAGCCGCGACGATGCGCCGCTGGCGGCTTGCCGTTTTCGCTGAGGATACGGAACTGGGTGCCGTGGATATGGAACGGATGCAACATCATGTCGCCCTTACCTGAAATCACCCAGCGCTCATACTGGCCTCTGGCGGCGGCAAACATCGGCTCATTCATGTCGAAGGCTTTGCCGTTGATGCGGTTGGCGTTATGGAAATCAAAGCCCTTGCCTGACGACATGCCATGCTCCATGCCGGATCCGTGGTTCATGCTCATGTCGCCGTGATGCATATTCCCCATGTCGCTCATGTCGCCATGCCCCATCATGCCGTGATCCATTCCGGCCATCGCCTGGTCGCCATACTTCTCCATCAGCGCCTGCATGCCCATCCGGTCGAGCATCGGATCCATAGACAGCTGGAGCTGACGCTGCGTCAGCCCCGTCAGGGACGGTAACGCCGGGAGAGCGGCCAGAGTATCCAGCAGCTTGCCGGAGGCGGGAATGACCAGCGGCTGGACGCGCAGTACCGGCTGTGGTTTATCAAAAGGCGCAATCGCCATGCCCATCTGGCTCACCGGCAGAGTCACCAGATCGAAAGGTTTACCGTCGCTGGTGTCCACCAGCACCTCAAAGCGTTCCCCCATCAAGACCGGCAATTCATCGACCTTGACCGGCTCGGCCAACAGACCGCCATCGCTGGCCACTACGTACAGCGGGCGCTTATCGCTGGTGGCAAAATTGAGGGAACGGGCATTACAGCCGTTCAGCAAGCGCAGGCGCAGCCAGCCGCGCGGCGCGGCATGTTCGGGATAGAGGGCCCCATTGGTCAGTAGCGTATCGCCAAACCAGCCGACGGCGGCGCTCATCACATCCAGCTGATAGTCGATCTCGCCGGCGGCGGTGAACTTCTTATCCTGGACGATCACCGGCACATCATCGATCCCCCACTGCTTAGGCAGCAGCAGGCGCCCGCTCTCTTCATCCTCGATCAGCACCAGGCCGGCCAGCCCCATCGCCACCTGCCGGCCGGTGCTCCCATGCTGATGCGGATGAAACCAGCAGGTCGCCGCCCGCTGCGTTGGCGTGAAGCTTACCGTGCGGGTGGCGCCCGGCGCGATAACCCCCTGTGGCCCCCCGTCGACCTCGCCCGGTACCTCCAGACCATGCCAGTGCAGCGTGGTCTCTTCCGCCAGCTGGTTAGTAATATCCACCGTGACGGTCTTCCCCTGCGTCAACTGCAGCGCAGGGCCCAGCAGCGACCCGTTGTAGCCCCAGGTAGTGACATTCAGGGCGCCAAACCGCGTTTTGCCCGCCTGGATCCTGAGCGCGATGCGGTTGCGCGCATCGGCGGCTAACAGCGACGGTATCGGCAGAGCCGGGCGACTGGCGGCAAAGACCGCCCGGCTCCATAACGGCAATGCGCTGGCCATGCCGACCGCGGCGGTCAGTTTGAGGAAGTCTCTACGTTGCATATTCACATCCTTTTATTCTGCGGGCGAATATTTGAGCTTAAACCCTACCGTAACGGGAAGGTCAAGCAGAAGAGTAAGAATAAAGATCGGCGCTGTGTAAAGAAGTATGCTAATTTGAAGCGTCGGTGATCTAATGGTAGAAAAAATGAAGACGCTTTTCAGAACAATGGTACTCGGCAGCCTGCTTGCTCTCTCCGCCAACAGCTACGCGCTCAGCGAATCCGAAGCGGAAGATATGGCTGATTTAACCGCGGTTTTTGTGTTTCTGAAAAACGACTGTGGCTACCAGAACCTGCCCAACACGCAGATCCGTCGCGCGCTGGTGTTCTTTGCCCAACAGAACCAGTGGGACCTGAGCAACTATGACAGCTACAACATGAAAGCGCTTGGCGAAGACAGCTATCGCGATCTTAGCGGCATTAACATTCCGACGGCGAAAAAATGTAAAGCGCTGGCCCGCGATTCGCTCAGCCTGCTGGCTTACGTTAAATAATTCCCTGCGCGGGCGGCAACGCTCCGCGCCTTTAGCATTTCAACTTCCCCCTTTAAATATTTATATTTATTATTGTATATAAACAAACCTTATTTAATTGCGAACCTATCAATTTGCCAAATAAAGTAAACCCATAATAATGAAGAATGACTAAAAAACTAATAAAATATCATTATTCATATATTGCAAAATAAAAAGCACCCTTCTAGAATCCGGTAAAAATATACCTACTTCATGGACTGAAATTGTGAATATCTCGCTGACTCTTCGTGTTATCCCACTCGCCGCGCTGTTAGTAGCCGGCTGTAGCAATACCTCTTCCCGCCAGCCGGTTAAACCGATCGCCACGCCGCTGACGACACAGCAGCAGGCAGAGCAGGAGCGGGCAGCCAGCGAACAAGCGCGCATTGAATCCTGTCGCCAGGCGCTGGATTCGCTAAAAGAGGTTAACCCACAGCAAGCCACTAAACTCAGCAATGACTTTAACGCTTTAGTGCGCGCGGCGTCACAATATAATAGCGTGCGCGAGAAAGTGGCAGATCCTACCCGGCTTGGCATTGACTCCATGTATCAGTTTAAATCCATCAAACTGTGCGCCGATATCCAGAAAACGCTGATCGATAGCCTGGTACAGCGTGGTGAAAGCAAACAGCCATGAACAGAGCCGCCACGCTGACCCTCAACGCGCCCCTGCTGATGCTCGTCGCTGCGCTGGCGCTTTCAACCCCCTTCACCGCCGGCGCCGCGCCGGCCTTTCTTGATTACGCCCAACAGCAAACCCAGCAATCTCAGGCGCAAGAAAAAAACGATGCCGCAAGCGCAAAACAAACACAAGAAAGCCGCCAGAGCGCAGATAATAAAAAAACCGGTACCAGCACCTCACAATTACAAAAAAGAATCACCAGCCAGCAGGCGGCGATTGCACAAAAAGATAAGCTTATACAGCAATTAAAAAAACAGCTTGCCGCTACGCCGCAAACGGATACTGCCGGAGCGAATGAGCAAGCGGCGTTGAATAAGAGAATTAATGAATTACAGGTCGCCTTAAGCGCCGCTACTGCAGAAAAAGAGGCATTAATAAAAAAAGCAGGCGTTGTGCAGAATAATAATCTACAGCAAAGCCAGGCCGCGGCGCGTCAGCAGATCCAGCAATTAACGACGCAGATTCAGCAAGCCGAAGCTGAAAATAAACGCCTCAGCGCCAGCTTTACCACGCTTAATAAAGATAAACACGCGCTAATGACCCAACTGGCCGCAACGGAAAAAGAGAAACAGGCCGCTCTTGAGCAGGTCAAAGCGCTTAACGCTGACAAACAGCCGCTGACGACCCGGCTGGCCGCCGCGGAAAAAGAGAAACAGGCCGTCCTCGAGCAGGTTAAGGCCCTTAACGCCGATAAACAGTCGCTGACTATTCGCCTCGCCGCTGCGGAGAAGGCGCAGCAGGCCGCTCTTGACCAGGCTAAAGCGCTTAACGCTGACTGTTGTGGTCAAATTTAAATGGACACTTTGATCGGGTGTTTTCCCCCCGACAAGGAACATGAAGAGATGACCGACAAGACAACCGACACAACCAAGAATCGCCGAACCTTTGATCCAGCGTTCAAGTTACAGGTGGCGCGCATGGTGCGCGAGCAAGGCGTCAGCGTCAGCCAAGTCTGCCGCGAAATGAAGCTGACCGAAAGTGTGGTCCGACGCTGGGTACACCAACTGGATGACGAGTCAGCCGGCAGGCCGGGGATTGGTAAACCGTTAACGGCTGAGCAGCAACGTATTCGAGAACTGGAAGCCGAAGTCAGGCGACTAAAATCAGACAATGAATTATTAAAAAAAGCTTCGGCCTTCTTCGCACGGGAAATAAAGTGATCCACGATGTTGTCACTGAGTTAGCGAAGCAGGCCCCGATCAAGCAGGTCTGTCAGGCGTTGGACATCAGTCGCTCTGGTTACTACGCAGCGCGTCGCAGAGTCAATACACCCAAACCTATTTGCCAGGACAGCGTGCATGCTCAGGCGGTTTTTCTTGCCAGTGGTCGCACCTATGGCAGTCGTCGTTTGAGTGCAGCCCTGCGTGCCCAGGGCCATGATGTTGGACGTCATCGCTGTCGTACCTTGATGAAAGCCTGTGGACTCAAGGCCTGTTGGCGTCGCAAGTTCGCTCATACCACCGATAGCAAACACCATTTGCCGGTGGCAGAGAACGTGCTCAACCGTCAGTTTGAGCCTGAAGCACCCAATACGGCCTGGGTGTGCGATGTGACGTACATTCGGACCGACAGCGGTTGGCTATATCTGGCCGCTGTGCTGGATCTGTATTCACGTCGCATCGTGGGTTGGTCCATGGCACCGACCATGCCTGCACAGCTGGTGTGCGATGCGTTGAGCATGGCTATTTCGGTTCGCCAACCGGCACCGGGTTTATTGGTTCATTCGGACCGGGGCAGTCAATATGCCAGTGCTGAACACCGGCAATTACTTGAAAACCATGGTCTGGTACTCAGCATGAGCCGCAAGGGTAATTGCTGGGACAATGCCGTGATGGAGCGGTTCTTTCTGAATTTGAAAATGGAGCGTGTCTGGCAGACTCGGTATGCCAACCATACAGAAGCCAAACAAGACATCACCGACTACATCGTTAACTTTTATAACAGTACCCGATTGCATTCAAAACTTGGCTACCGATCACCCGCACAGTACGAAACGCTGGCCAGCCCTGCCGCCCAGTTGCCCGCCTGTGCATAACCCTACCATCTGATCGGCGTGTCCAAAAAAACTTGACCACAACAGACAAACAGCCGCTGGCTACCCGACTGGCCGCCGCGGAAAAAGAGAAACAGGCCGTCCTCGAGCAGGTTAAGGCCCTTAGCGCCGATAAGCAGTCGCTGACTATTCGCCTCGCCGCTGCGGAGAAGGCGCAGCAGGCCGCTCTTGACCAGGCTAAAGCGCTTAACGCTGACAAACAGCCGCTGGCGACCCGGCTGGCCGCCGCGGAAAAAGAGAAACAGGCCGTCCTCGAGCAGGTTAAAGCCCTTAACGCCGATAAGCAGTCGCTGACTATTCGCCTCGCCGCTGCGGAAAAGACGCAGCAGGCTGCCCTCGATCAGGTCAAAGCCCTTAACGCCGATAAACAATCTCTGTCCACCCGGCTGGCCGCCGTGGATAAAGCGCCGCATGGCCCCGCTAACGACGCCGCTGCGCCAAAAAATGAGCCACCAGAGATGGCGGCCATAGTGGCAGCCTATCGCCTGCAGGCGGATAAAGACAACGCCCAGCTACGGATGAAAGAAGATGAAATCGAACTGCTGAGAACGCAGCTTTCTGTACAGTCCAAAACGCGCAGCGGCGAGAGCGCCGCCGCCAAACTCAGCGCATCGGGAGAACAGCAGGCTTATGCGATCGGCGCCTCGATGGGAAGCGAGGCGCTCAACGTCCTTACCACCCGTCGCACTCAGGGAGTTACCGTCGACGCAGGCCTGGTGCTGCAGGGCATCGAAGATGCCTTTCGCGGCCAGCTTCGTCTCGGAGAGCAGGAACGTAACAAGGCGCTGTTTGATGTGTCACAGCAGGTTTTTCAGAACCTGAATAAAATAGAGCAGAAAAACATCAGTGCCGGCAAGAAATATCAGCAGGCGTTTGCGCGCAAAAAAGATGTGGTCTTTAAAGAGGGCGTCTACAGCCGCGTCGATTACCTGGGTAAAGGAAAAATAAGCGGTAACGACCTGGTTACCGTGGTGATCAAAGAGATGCTGACGGACGGGACGGTGATCAACGATATGGAAGCGAAAGATCAGGCGCTTACGCAAAAGCTGGATGCCTATCCCCCGGTGTTTCGCGAACCGCTGAAGCGTCTACAGAACCACGGCTCTGTGACGCTCGTCGTCCCGCCTGAAAAGGCCTATGGCAGTAAAGGATTACCGCCAAAAATCCCGCCAGGCGCCACCATGGTTTATTCCGTGCGGATAGTAGATAGCCAACCCGAGCCGGCAAAATAGCCTCATCCTCTCCACCGCCCTTCCGGGGCGGTGGCTGTTATTCCTGCCTCATTGCTGCAATAACCGCCGTGCATCCTCATCTATAGTTGTCTATGATGTTGCACTCGTTTTACGGGTGTAACAGATGTTAACGAAGGAGGAGCCTTATCGTGGCCGATAATCCACTGTGGCATGAAACGCTGCATGACCATTTTGGTCAGTATTTTAGCGTTGATAACGTGCTGTACCACGAAAAAACCGATCATCAGGATCTGATCATCTTTGATAACCGCGCCTTTGGCCGGGTGATGGCGCTGGATGGCGTCGTACAAACCACCGAACGCGACGAGTTCATCTATCACGAAATGATGACCCATGTGCCGCTGCTGGCTCACGGCAACGCGAAGCATGTGTTGATCATTGGCGGCGGCGATGGCGCGATGCTGCGCGAAGTCTCTCGTCACCGTAGCATCGAAACCATCACCATGGTGGAAATCGACGCCGGGGTAGTTTCATTCTGCCGCCAGTACCTGCCGAACCATAACGCCGGCGCCTATGACGATCCGCGCTTTACGCTGGTGATTGATGATGGCGTCAATTTTGTTAATCAGACGACGCAAACGTTTGACGTGATCATTTCGGACTGTACCGACCCTATCGGCCCGGGAGAAAGCCTGTTCACCTCGGCTTTTTATGAAGGCTGCAAACGCTGCCTGAACCCGGGTGGGATCTTTGTTGCCCAGAATGGCGTCTGCTTCCTGCAACAGGATGAAGCGGTAGGCAGCCATCGCAAGCTAAGCCACTATTTTCGCGACGTCAGCTTCTACCAGGCGGCAATTCCAACCTATTACGGCGGGATCATGACCTTTGCCTGGGCGAGCGACAATGAGGCGCTGCGCCATCTCTCCAGCGAAATCATTCAGGCGCGCTTTCACAAAGCCAACCTGACCTGCCGTTACTACAATCCGGCAATCCATACGGCGGCCTTCGCCTTACCACAATATCTGCATGATGCTCTGTCCGCACCGTGACGCGAAATAAGGGGGTGAACTAAATTGAAAAAATTGAAGCTGCACGGCTTTAACAACCTGACCAAAAGCCTGAGTTTTTGTATCTACGATATCTGTTACGCCAAAACGGCAGAAGAGCGCGACGGCTACATCGCCTATATCGACGAACTCTATAATGCCAATCGCCTGACGGAGATCCTGACAGAAACCTGTTCTATTATTGGCGCCAATATCCTGAATATCGCCCGTCAGGATTATGAACCCCAGGGCGCCAGCGTGACCATTCTGGTCAGCGAAGAGCCTGTCGATCCCAAGCTGATTGACCAGACCGAACATCCTGGCCCGCTACCGGAAACCGTGGTCGCCCATCTCGATAAGAGCCATATCTGCGTGCATACCTACCCGGAGAGCCATCCGGAGGGCGGCCTGTGCACCTTCCGCGCCGATATCGAAGTTTCAACGTGCGGCGTCATTTCCCCGCTTAAAGCGCTGAACTATCTGATTCACCAGCTGGAATCGGACATTGTGACCATTGACTACCGTGTGCGCGGCTTTACCCGCGATATCAATGGGATGAAGCATTTTATCGATCATGAAATCAATTCGATTCAGAACTTTATGTCCGACGATATGAAGTCGTTGTATGACATGGTCGACGTCAACGTTTATCAGGAAAATATCTTCCATACCAAAATGTTGCTCAAGGAGTTCGACCTTAAGCACTACATGTTCCATACCCGACCGGAAGAGTTGACTGCCGAAGAGCGCAAGGTCATTACCGACCTGCTATGGAAAGAGATGCGCGAGATTTACTACGGCCGCAATATTCCTGCCGTGTAATCTATGAAATGCCCGGCGGCGCTTTTGCTTGCCGGGCCTGTAGTTCTGCGCCGCCCGACATAAAAGGCGTCATTAACGCTGCTGCATAAACTCACGATAGGCGGCGACCACCTGCAGGAAATCCTCAACACCGCACAGAGAGAGACTTTCTTCGTCGTAGTAGCTCATCCCCTCCTCGATTTCGTCGCCGGAAAACTCCAGCTGATTGGCGCGGATCATCACCTCTTCGCCATCCAGCCACAGCGTATATTCATGCCCGGCACGCTGCCAGGAACGCTCGCTGCCCTTCACGGTGCGCGCAGCCTGCTCCACTTCGTCCAGCAGAGCAAGATTGCCTTTCACCTCCTCGTTGAACCAGTGGCCGATCGCCTCGTGATCCATCGACATTCGCACCTTTACCACTCCGGTAATATCGCGCAGAAATTCGTAATCCATAGTCTTTTCCTCTGCAAGGGCAATGCGTCACCGCTGCACTGTACCCATGCAGTAATTATCGCAGCAGACAGAAAGAAAAAAAGCGTAGCGGGCGGGAGGTTTGGAAATAAAAATGCCCGCTGATGCAATGTTCACCGGGCATTGGAGAGTTTATCGCCAAACGGTCAGCCGGGCTGACCGAATGGTTTACACCGCGGTCTGGAAGATCACGCCGTCAGCTTTTTCAGTGTACTGATCCAGCTGGTTGAAGTTCAGATAACGGTAGGTATCTTCCGCCGTCTTATCCACCTGCGCCACGAAGGTCTGGTACTCTTCCGGCGTCGGCAGTTTGCCGAGCAGCGAAGCCACCGCTGCCAGTTCGGCAGAGGCCAGATAGACGTTAGCGCCGGTACCTAAACGGTTCGGGAAGTTACGGGTAGAGGTGGAAACCACCGTCGCGCCGTCGGCCACGCGCGCCTGGTTACCCATACACAGGGAACAGCCAGGGATTTCGATACGCGCCCCGCTCTTACCAAACACGCTATAGTAGCCTTCTTCGGTCAGCTGCGCGGCATCCATACGGGTTGGCGGCGCCACCCACAGGCGAGTCGGCAGTTGGCCTTTGTGGCTATCCAGCAGCTTACCGGCGGCACGGAAGTGGCCGATGTTGGTCATGCAGG
Organism: Klebsiella sp. P1927; assembly: GCF_018204675.1. NCBI lineage: Bacteria > Pseudomonadati > Pseudomonadota > Gammaproteobacteria > Enterobacterales > Enterobacteriaceae > Klebsiella > Klebsiella sp. P1927. The sequence goes on from NZ_CP073377.1 coordinate 4,221,993, forward strand.
AGCCGATGAACACTTCGTCGATCTTCTCGCCCTGCACATCAGACAGCAGGCGGGCATCGTCCGGATCGTTCGGCGCGCACAGAATCGGCTCTTTAATATCCGCCAGATCGATGTCGATCACTGCCGCGTATTCCGCGTCAGCATCGGCTTCCAGCAGCTGCGGATCCGCCAGCCATTTTTCCATGCCCTGGATACGACGCTCCAGGGTACGGCGGTCGCCGTAGCCTTCGGCGATCATCCACTTCAGCAGAACGATGTTGGAGTTCAGATACTCAACGATCGGCTCTTTATTCAGCTTGATGGTGCAGCCGGCGGCAGAACGCTCCGCCGAGGCATCGGTCAACTCGAACGCCTGCTCGACTTTCAGATCCGGCAGACCTTCGATCTCGAGGATGCGACCAGAGAAGATGTTTTTCTTACCTTTCTTCTCCACGGTCAGCAGGCCCTGCTTGATGGCGTACAGCGGGATGGCGTGGACCAGGTCACGCAGGGTGATCCCCGGCTGCATTTTACCTTTGAAACGCACCAGCACCGATTCCGGCATATCCAGCGGCATCACGCCGGTCGCGGCGGCGAAGGCCACCAGACCAGAGCCTGCCGGGAAGGAGATGCCGATTGGGAAACGGGTGTGGGAGTCACCGCCGGTACCCACGGTATCCGGCAGCAGCATGCGGTTCAGCCAGGAGTGAATCACGCCATCGCCCGGACGCAGAGAAACACCGCCGCGGTTCATGATGAAGTCCGGCAGAGTGTGGTGCGTGGTAACGTCAACCGGCTTCGGGTAGGCCGCGGTGTGGCAGAAGGACTGCATCACCAGGTCTGCAGAGAAGCCCAGGCACGCCAGGTCTTTCAGCTCATCACGGGTCATTGGACCGGTGGTGTCCTGAGAACCGACGGAGGTCATTTTCGGTTCGCAATAAGCGCCCGGACGGATACCGGCAACGCCGCAGGCGCGGCCAACCATTTTCTGCGCCAGCGAGAAGCCGCGGGTGCTTTCCGCCACGTCTTTCGCCTGACGGAAGACATCGCTGTGCGGCAGGCCCAGCGCTTCACGCGCTTTGGTGGTCAGACCGCGACCGATGATCAGCGGAATACGGCCGCCGGCGCGCACTTCGTCGATCAGCACATCGGTTTTCAGCTCGAAGCTGGCCAGCAGTTCGTTGGTCTCGTGGTTACGCACTTCGCCTTTGAACGGGTAAACGTCGATTACGTCGCCCATGTTCAGGTTAGACACATCAACTTCGATAGGCAGCGCGCCCGCATCTTCCATGGTGTTGAAGAAAATTGGCGCGATTTTACCGCCCAGACACAGGCCGCCGCCGCGCTTGTTCGGCACGTTCGGGATATCGTCGCCCATAAACCACAGCACCGAGTTGGTGGCGGATTTACGTGAAGAACCGGTCCCGACCACGTCGCCGACGTAGGCCAGCGGGTAGCCTTTCTGCTGCAGGGCTTCGATCTGTTTGATTGGGCCAACCACGCCCGGCTGATCCGGCTCAATACCTTCGCGGGGGTTTTTGAGCATTGCCAGCGCATGCAGCGGGATATCCGGGCGCGACCACGCATCCGGCGCCGGAGAGAGATCATCGGTGTTCGTTTCGCCGGTGACCTTGAAGACGGTAACAGTGATTTTCTCTGCCAGCTGCGGACGGTTCAGGAACCACTCGGCGTCAGCCCAGGATTGCATAACCTGTTTAGCATGCTCGTTACCCGCTTTGGCTTTCTCTTCCACGTCGTAGAAGTTATCGAACATCAGCAGGGTATGGGAGAGCGCTTTCGCGGCAATCGGCGCCAGTTTCGCGTCGTCCAGCGCATCGATCAGCGGATGGATATTGTAACCGCCCTGCATGGTGCCCAGCAGTTCAACGGCTTTTTCAGGGGTAACCAGGGGGGAGGTCGCTTCGCCTTTGGCGATCGCGGCAAGGAATCCAGCTTTAACATAGGCGGCTTCGTCGACGCCCGGCGGTACACGGTTAATCAGCAGGTCTAACAGGAATTCTTCTTCGCCCGCAGGCGGGTTTTTCAGCAGTTCTACCAGCGCGGCCATTTGGGTTGCATCTAAGGGTTTGGCAACAATCCCCATGGCGGCACGCTCAGCTACGTGCTTACGGTATTCTTCTAGCACGACGGTTCTCCTCGCTCTCATTGTCATAATGCGGCCTACACGTCTTCAATCAATCTGCCTCTGTCCTGGCTTAGCTTGCCGCGTGACGCATCTTGAAGGATTTAGTGGCTGGGCGATTTTCTTCACGCTCCTGTGAGACAGCAGTTTGTAGGGTAAATGCCCGATACCGCGTCGGCAGCATAGCAGGATTTTTGAAAGGTGTTAATCTGTTTACAAAAAAGCAACATTAAAATTTAGCTGAATCGTTAAGGGCAGGATATTGCAGGCTTTCTGTTCAAATCCCGCGACAAAAATTCCTTTCCGCGTACAACGCCACGGGCCGATCCCAACAATAATCAATAAAAAGCCATACCGCTTACTTATACTCAGCAAACGCGCCGTTTTCGCAGATACTTTAGCGAGATGGGTTACTTTTTGGGTCAGGAGTTTCCATGTCACTGCCGTTCAAACCCCATATTATCGCCCTGCTCTGTAGCGCTGGCTTACTCGCGGCGGCAGGAACACTCTATGTACAAAGCCGAACCCCAGCGACGATCGCTGAACCGCCTGCGCAGCAAGCGCCAGCGCCCGCAGCGTCGACGACACAGCCGGTGGCCGCCACTTACACCCAGGCGCAAATTGATCAGTGGGTCGCCCCTATCGCGCTCTACCCGGACAGTCTGCTGTCGCAGGTGTTGATGGCCTCCACTTATCCCGACAACGTCCTGCAGGCGGTCCAGTGGTCCCAGGATAACCCCGCGATGAAAGGGGATGCGGCCGTGCAGGCGGTTGCCAGCCAGCCGTGGGACCCTAGCGTCAAATCTCTTGTCGCTTTCCCTGCCCTGCTGGCGATGATGGGCGAGAATCCGCCCTGGGTGGAAAATCTTGGCAATGCGTTTTTGGCCCAGCCGCATGATGTGATGGATTCAGTGCAGCGCCTGCGCGCCATTGCCCAACAAACCGGGACGCTGAAATCCACACCGCAGCAGAAAGTGATTGTCACCCCTGCCGCACTGGTTTCAGCCAGCAGCAGCACGGCAGCAACCGCAACCGCCCACACAGCGGCGCCTGCGCCCACGCAGGTCATTAAAATAGAGCCGACCAATCCACAGGTGGTCTATGTTCCCAGCTATAACCCCTCCACCGTCTATGGTACCTGGCCGAACAGCGCCTATCCGCCGGTCTATCTGCCGCCCCCTCCCGGGGAGCAGTTTACCGATAGCTTCGTCAAAGGCTTCGGGTACAGCCTCGGCGTGGCCACCACCTGGGCGCTGTTCAGCAGTATCGACTGGGATGATGATGACCATCACCATCACGATGACGACTACCGCCACGGCGATTACTCGCATAATGGCGATAACATCAATATTAATGTAAATAATTTCAATCATATAACAGGAGAAAACCTGCCGGGAAACCACGTTAACTGGCAGCACAATCCTGCCTATCGCGGACACACACCGTATCCCGATAATACGGTAGCTCAGCGCTTCCATCAGACCAACGTTTCCGGCGGACTGAGCGCGACCCAACATGCGCCAGTCGATCGCGAAGCGCAGCGCCAGGCAGCGATGACCCAGCTGCAGCATAACGTACCGACGGCCACAGCGGGCAATCTGGCGGCAAACAACGCCTCACGCGACGCCCAGCGTCAGGCGGCCTCGGCGCAGCTGAAGCAAGCCACCCAACGCAGTAATTACCGCGGTTACGACAGCACGCCGACCCAACAGCAGCGTCGCGAGGCGGCAAAAACGCAGCTGAAAACCCCCACGCCGCAGCAACAGCAGCGTCGAGAAGCCGCCAGGAGCCACGAGCAGAACCGCACACCTCAGCAGCAGCAGCGCCGGCAGCAGTTCCAGTCCGCCACGCCAGCCCAGCGTCAGCAGACGCTCAGCCATCTGCGCGCCAACGCCCTTAGCGGCAACGAAAGCCGCGCCCCCTCCTGGCAAGCGCAGCAGGAACGAGGACTGCAGAGCCGCCAGTTATCCGGCGTAAACCGCGAGTTACGCGAGGGCGCCAGAGAACGTCTTTCCGAACACCATGAACTGCGTCGCCGCTAAGGATGAGCAGAATGAGAAACCCATTATCCGTTGCCCTGTTTACGTTAATGCTGTCGCCGCTTGCCGCCTTCGCCCAACAGCAGTTTGCCACGCCGGAACAGGCCGCAACTGCGCTGGCCGAAGCGATCAGCCAGCCTAATGAAGCCGCGCTGAGCGAAGTACTCGGCGATAACTGGCAGCAGTTTTTACCCACGGACGGGATCGACCCTGCCGCCGTCGATCGCTTTCAACGCGACTGGCAGGTGAAACATGTCATCATCCAGCAGGGTGACAAAGCCTGGCTCGATGTCGGTAGCGAGGCATGGCGTCTGCCCGTGCCTATCGTAAAAGCGTCTGAGGGATGGCGCTTTGATATGGCCGCTGGCGAAGAGGAGATCCTCACCCGCGCCATCGGCCGCAATGAGCTGTCGGCGATCGCCGCCATGCATGCCTATGTTGATGCCCAGCAGGATTATTATCATCTGAACCACCGCTGGGCGCAGAAAATCATCAGTAGCGAAGGCAAAAAAGATGGCTTGTACTGGCCAACTTCGCCGGGCGAAGCGCCAAGCCCGCTCGGTCCGGCCTTTAGCCCGACGGTGCCCGGTAGCGGCTACCATGGCTATCGCTTTCGAATTATCGCCGGTCGCGATGACCAGAGCGTCGCCTTGCTGGCCTGGCCGATAGCCTGGGGTGAAACCGGCGTGATGAGCTTTATGATCGATCAGCAGGATAGGGTCTATCAGGCCAATCTCGGTGAAGAGAGCGCCGCAAAGGCACAGGAGATAACGCGTTTTACCCCCGACGCTGACGCCGGCTGGCAAGTGGCAGAACCTTAAAAAAAACGCCCGGTTGCACTCACGCAACCGGGCGTTTTCATTCACTTAGCCCTGGTGAGGCATCAGAGAAGGATCGCCGGCAAAGGCTGGTTTTGTGCTGGATAATGCCGCTTCGTCAGCGCTGATGCTACCGGAATTCGCCGCCCATACCCCTTCATTGGTCTTCGTCACCTGCTGATGCTGGGCATTCAGATCCTGGCCCATCGCCGCAATGTGGGTCGTTTCCGTACCGCCGCTGTTGTCCGCCCAGGGAATGTTGGCGTCAGCGGCGCAAGCCACACCGGTAAAAAACGTTGCAGCGACCAGCGCTGTGGTTAAAAAGCGTTTCATCTCACACCTCATCGATATCATTAACTACCTATAAGTTTACTGAGTGACTATTTTCAAAGTATGTATGAAGTGTAGCGGTTTATGAACAGTGACATAGTTCTAAACATCAGGCATAAAAAAAGCGGCTCCCGGAGCCGCTTATGCTTTTTTCCTGAAAGAAAAAGTTACTTTTTCTTCGCTTTGGCGTTTGGCAGGTCGGTGATGCTGCCTTCGAACACTTCCGCCGCCAGGCCAACGGACTCGTGCAGAGTCGGGTGAGCGTGGATGGTCAGGGCGATGTCTTCAGCGTCACAGCCCATCTCGATAGCCAGGCCGATCTCACCCAGCAGCTCGCCGCCGTTGGTGCCGACAATCGCGCCGCCGATAACACGGTGGGTCTCTTTGTCGAAGATCAGTTTGGTCATACCATCTGCGCAGTCAGAAGCGATAGCACGGCCGGAAGCAGCCCACGGGAAGGTGGCGGTTTCGTAGCTGATGCCTTTCTCTTTCGCTTCTTTCTCGGTCAGACCGACCCATGCCACTTCTGGTTCAGTGTAGGCGATGGATGGGATCACTTTCGGATCGAAGTAGTGTTTCAGACCGGAGATAACTTCTGCGGCAACGTGGCCTTCATGGACACCTTTGTGCGCCAGCATCGGCTGGCCGACGATATCGCCGATAGCAAAGATGTGCGGCACGTTGGTGCGCATTTGTTTGTCAACGCGGATGAAGCCGCGATCGTCAACTTCCACGCCAGCTTTACCTGCATCGAGGTTTTTACCGTTCGGGACGCGGCCGATAGCGACCAGCACTGCGTCGTAACGCTGCGCTTCCGCCGGTGCTTTTTTACCTTCCATGGAAACGTAAATACCGTCTTCTTTCGCTTCAACGGCAGTCACTTTGGTTTCCAGCATCAGGTTAAATTTCTTGCTGATGCGTTTGGTGAAGACTTTCACCACGTCTTTGTCGGCAGCCGGGATAACCTGGTCGAACATTTCCACCACGTCAATCTCTGAACCCAGCGCATGGTATACGGTACCCATTTCCAGACCGATGATACCGCCGCCCATCACCAGCATGCGTTTCGGTACAGATTTCAGTTCCAGCGCGTCGGTGGAGTCCCATACGCGCGGATCTTCATGCGGGATAAACGGCAGCTGAATCGGACGGGAACCCGCCGCGATGATGGCGTTGTCGAAGTTGATCACGGTTTTGCCGTTTTCGCCTTCCACTTCCAGGGTGTTAGCGCCGGTAAATTTACCCAGACCGTTAACCACCTTCACTTTACGACCTTTGGCCATGCCAGCCAGACCACCGGTCAGCTGAGTGATGACTTTTTCTTTCCAGGTGCGGATCTTGTCAATGTCAGTTTTCGGTTCGCCGAAAACGATGCCGTGTTCGGCCAGCGCTTTCGCTTCTTCGATAACTTTTGCCACGTGCAGCAGCGCTTTAGAAGGGATACAACCCACGTTCAGACAAACACCACCGAGGGTGCTGTAACGTTCTACGATGACGGTTTCCAGACCTAAATCAGCGCAACGGAAGGCTGCAGAGTAACCTGCGGGGCCTGCCCCAAGTACCACGACCTGAGTTTTGATTTCAGTACTCATCATGACCTCTGTAATTTATATCCGGCGGGTCTGACGCTATTATTCTTACGCCCAAGTCCACCGGGACGTTCTATCCGCGTGTATTTTACAAAATTGTTAACAATTTTTAAACAACAAACGGCAAACGATTTTGTCCTTTGTTGCTGATAATCCCCAACAGCCTGAGGTTATCAGAAAAAAGCCGGCCGTCAGGCCGGCTTTTTCGATTACATCACCAGGCGGCGAATGTCGCTCAGGGTGTTGTTAATGATGGTAATGAAGCGGGCACCATCAGCACCGTCGATGACGCGGTGGTCGAAGGACAGAGAGATCGGCAGCATCAGGCGCGGCACAAACTCTTTACCATTCCATACCGGCTCCATCGCGGACTTAGACACGCCGAGGATGGCCACTTCCGGCGCGTTAACAATCGGCGCGAAGTGGGTGGTACCCAGGCCGCCGATGCTGGAGATGGTGAAGCAACCGCCCTGCATTTCGCCAGCCGTCAGTTTGCCATCGCGCGCTTTCTTCGAGATGGTGGTCAATTCACGAGACAGCTCGGTGATGCTCTTCTTGTTCACGTCTTTGAAGACCGGAACCACCAGACCGTTCGGGGTATCCACCGCCACACCGATGTTGATGTATTTCTTCAGCGTCAGGCGCTGACCATCTTCGGAGAGCGAGCTGTTGAAGCGCGGCATCTGCTCAAGCGCAGCGGCAACCGCTTTCATGATGAAGACCACTGGAGTGAATTTCACGTCCAGTTTACGCTTCTCAGCTTCGGCATTCTGCTGCTTGCGGAACGCTTCCAGATCGGTGATATCGGTTTTGTCGAAGTGGGTAACGTGCGGAATCATCACCCAGTTACGGCTCAGGTTGGCGCCAGAGATTTTCTGGATACGACCCAGCTCCACTTCTTCGACTTCGCCAAACTTGCTGAAGTCAACCTTCGGCCACGGCAGCATGCCCGGGATACCGCCGCCAGCGGCAGCCGCCGGTGCGGATTCAGCGCGTTTAACCGCTTCTTTCACGTAAGCCTGAACGTCTTCGCGCAGGATACGACCTTTACGGCCGGTGCCTTTCACTTTAGCCAGGTTAACACCGAACTCGCGCGCCAGGCGGCGAATCAGCGGGGTCGCGTGAACGTAGGCATCGTTTTCAGCGAATTCGCTTTTACCTTCTGCTTTCGCAGCCGGCGCAGCGGCAGGCTTAGCGGCCTGAGCCGGGGCAGCAGCTGGTGCCGGGGCAGCAGCCTGAGCCGGAGCGGCGGCAGGCGCAGCGCCTTCCACTTCGAAGACCATAATCAGGGAACCGGTTTTGACTTTATCGCCGGTGCTGATTTTGATCTCTTTAACGGTACCCGCGAACGGCGCCGGAACTTCCATAGAGGCTTTGTCGCCCTCTACGGTGATCAGGGACTGTTCCGCCGCGACTTTATCGCCGACTTTAACCATCACTTCGGTGACTTCAACTTCGTCGCCGCCGATGTCCGGGACGTTAACATCTTTCACGCCTGCTGCGGCAGCCGGAGCCGCAGCAGCCGGCGCGGCAGCCTGTGCCGGAGCGGCTGCAGGCGCAGCGCCCGCCACTTCGAAGATCATAATCAGGGAGCCGGTGGAAACTTTATCGCCGGTATTGATTTTGATCTCTTTGACGGTACCGGCGAACGGCGCCGGAACTTCCATAGAGGCTTTATCGCCTTCTACGGTGATCAGGGATTGCTCAGCGGCGATGGTGTCGCCCACTTTAACCATGATCTCAGTGACTTCGACTTCATCGCCGCCGATATCCGGGACGTGAACTTCTTTCGCTGCCGCGGCAGCCGCTGGAGCAGCGGCGGCCGGAGCGGCTTCTTTCTTCTCTTCCTGCGCAGGTGCAGCGGCGGCTGCACCTTCGGCGGAATCGAAAATCATAATCAGTTTGCCAGTCTCGGTTTTGTCGCCGACGGAGACTTTAATCTCTTTCACGACGCCAGCCTGCGGAGACGGGACTTCCATAGAGGCTTTGTCGCCTTCTACGGTGATCAGCGACTGTTCAGCTTCTACTTTGTCGCCAACTTTGACCAGGATCTCGGTGATTTCAACTTCATCAGCCCCGATGTCCGGTACTTTGATTTCGATAGCCATTATTCTTTTACCTCTTACGCCAGACGCGGGTTAACTTTTTCTGCATCGATGTCGAATTTCGCGATAGCGTCAGCCACCACTTTCTTATCGATTTCACCACGTTTAGCCAGTTCGCCCAGCGCTGCTACGACCACATAGGAAGCATCGACTTCGAAGTGGTGACGCAGGTTTTCACGGCTGTCGGAACGACCGAAGCCATCGGTACCCAGTACGCGGTAATCATCAGCCGGTACGTAAGTACGAACCTGCTCAGCGAACAGTTTCATATAGTCAGTGGATGCCACTGCCGGAGCGTCGTTCATTACCTGAGCGATATACGGCACGCGCGGGGTTTCCAGCGGGTGCAGCATGTTCCAGCGTTCGCAATCCTGGCCATCACGCGCCAGTTCGGTGAAGGAGGTAACGCTATACACGTCGGAACCCACGCCGTAGTCTTTCGCCAGGATCTGCGCTGCTTCACGCACGTGACGCAGGATAGAACCGGAGCCCAGCAGCTGAACTTTACCTTTGCTACCTTCGATGGTTTCGAGTTTGTAGATACCTTTACGGATACCTTCCTCGGCGCCTTCCGGCATGGCCGGCATGTGGTAGTTTTCGTTCAGCGTAGTGATGTAGTAGTAAACGTTCTCTTGCGCTTCGCCGTACATACGGACCAGACCATCATGCATGATGACAGCCACTTCATAGGCGTACGCCGGGTCGTAAGAGATACAGTTCGGGATAGTCAGCGACTGAATGTGGCTGTGACCATCTTCGTGCTGCAGACCTTCGCCGTTCAGGGTAGTACGACCGGAAGTCCCGCCAATCAGGAAGCCGCGAGCCTGCTGATCGCCAGCCGCCCAGCACAGATCGCCGATACGCTGGAAGCCGAACATCGAGTAGTAGATGTAGAACGGGATCATCGGCAGGTTGTTGGTGCTGTAAGAGGTCGCAGCAGCCAGCCAGGATGCGCCTGCGCCCAGCTCGTTGATCCCTTCCTGCAGAATCTGGCCTTTCTCGTCTTCTTTGTAGTAAGCAACCTGCTCACGGTCCTGCGGGGTATACTGCTGGCCGTTCGGGCTGTAAATACCGATCTGACGGAACAGACCTTCCATACCGAAGGTACGCGCTTCGTCGGCGATGATCGGCACCAGACGATCTTTGATCGACTTGTTCTTCAGCATCACGTTCAGGGCGCGAACGAAAGCGATAGTGGTAGAGATTTCTTTGTTTTGCTCTTCCAGCAGCGCGCTGAAGTCGGCCAGGGTCGGCAGCTCGAGTTTCTCAGTGAACTTCGGCTGACGAGTCGGCAGATAGCCGTTCAGCTTCTGACGCTGAGCGTGCAGGTAAGTGTGCTCTTCGGAACCTTCCGGGAAGGTTACGTACGGCAGTTTTTCGAGATCGGCATCCGCCACCGGCACATTGAAACGATCGCGGACGTAGCGAACACCGTCCATGTTCATTTTCTTAACCTGGTGCGCGATGTTCTTACCTTCAGCGGTATCGCCCATACCATAACCTTTAATGGTATGCGCCAGGATCACGGTCGGCTGACCTTTGGTCTCCTGCGCTTTCTTCAATGCAGCGTAGACTTTCTTCGGATCGTGACCACCGCGGTTCAGAGCCCAGATCTGCTCGTCAGTCCAGTCAGCGACCAGGGCAGCGGTTTCCGGATATTTGCCGAAGAAGTGCTCACGAACGTAAGCGCCGTCTTTGGATTTGAAGGTCTGGTAGTCGCCGTCAACGGTTTCGTTCATCAGCTGAATCAGCTTACCGCTGGTGTCTTTACGCAGCAGCTCATCCCAACGGCCGCCCCAGATAACCTTGATAACGTTCCAGCCAGCACCACCGAAGATGCCTTCCAGTTCGTTAATGATTTTGCCGTTACCGGTGACCGGGCCGTCCAGACGCTGCAGGTTGCAGTTGATGACGAAGACCAGGTTGTCCAGTTTTTCACGGGTGGCGATGGTGATAGCGCCTTTTGATTCCGGCTCATCCATCTCGCCGTCGCCCAGGAAGGCGTAAACGGTTTGTTCGGAGGTGTCTTTCAGACCGCGGTGTTCCAGATATTTCAGGAATTTGGCCTGATAGATAGCGCCCAACGGCCCCAGCCCCATGGATACGGTCGGGAACTGCCAGAATTCCGGCATCAGTTTCGGGTGCGGATAAGAGGACAGGCCCTTGCCGTGAACTTCCTGACGGAAGTTGTCCATCTGCTCTTCGGTCAGACGGCCTTCCAGGAACGCACGTGCATATACGCCCGGAGAGATGTGACCCTGGAAGTACACCAGATCGCCGCCATCTTTCTCAGTGCGCGCACGGAAGAAGTGGTTGAAGCAGACTTCGTAGAAGGTCGCGGAAGACTGATAGGACGCCATGTGGCCGCCCAGTTCGAGATCTTTTTTCGACGCGCGCAGAACGGTCATGATGGCGTTCCAGCGAATCGCAGAACGAATGCGACGTTCCAGATCCAGATTGCCCGGGTATTCCGGCTCATCTTCAACGGCAATAGTGTTGACGTAGTTGCCGGCGGAAGCGCCTGCAGCAACCTTCACTCCGCCTTTACGGGCTTCAGAAAGGAGTTGGTCAATCAGATACTGAGCGCGCTCAACACCTTCTTCACGGATGACCGATTCGATCGCCTGTAGCCAGTCGCGAGTTTCGATCGGATCCACGTCATTGTGTAAACGTTCTGACATGGGGGTATTCCTTATCTATCTAATCGTTGATTAATCTGGAACCTGTCCCATTGAACTCTTCGTTCTTCACGCTGGAACAACCAAAAATTCAATAAGACAGGTTCTGCGTTTAGTTGCCGCGCTCTAAAAATGGCGCTTAAGAACCGGAGTTCTCGTCCTTTCGTTGCTGTAAACGACGCAGTGAGCGCTCTCGACGGCTCTGCTCACGACTACGATCCAGCAAAATTTCCTCAATGAACGCCAGGTGACGGTGCGACGCTTCACGCGCCTGCTCCGGCTCCCCGGCCATTATCGCCTCGAAAATGCGAGTGCGATGGTTGCTGACCAACGGGAGCATTTCCCGCCGGGCATACAGCAATTCAAAGTTCTGACGCACGTTTTGCGCCAACATCGGCTCCATACACCTTAGCAGATGAAGCAACACCACATTGTGTGCCGCCTCGGTGACGGCGATTTGATACTGGACGACGGCGCCGGACTCAGCGTCCAAATCGCCCGACTGCTGAGCGCGTTCAATAGCCTGATGCAGCTCACGGATACGGTCGCGATCCTCATCATTGCTGCGCAGCGCCGCGTAATAGGCCGCGATGCCTTCCAGCGCGTGACGGGTCTCAAGCAAATCGAATTGGGATTCAGGGTGATCGGACAGCAGCTCAACCAGCGGATCGCTGAAGCTCTGCCACAGGCGGCTCTGAACAAACGTTCCACCTCCCTGACGACGAAGCAACAAGCCCTTGGCTTCGAGGCGTTGAATCGCCTCACGCAGCGAGGGGCGGGAAACGTCGAACTGTTTAGCCAGTTCGCGTTCTGGCGGGAGTTTTTCACCGGGGCGCAAGGTCCCCTCAAGAATCAGAAACTCCAGCTGCTGCTCTATCACATCGGATAATTTTGGTTGGCGGATTTTGCTGTAGGCCATATTCCCTGTCTCTGCCATTAGCCCGGAGTCAATTGGTCTTACCAATTTAAAGTTCGTAGCGCTAAAGTAACAAAGTATTCACCTTCTGTCCATACAGGTTTTGATTGAAATCAGTAAACCTGGGACATTTTAACAACCTTACAGAAATAACATTTCAGAAATGTAACCTTGCACAAATGTTACGTTTACTCACAAAGAGGTAGCCTTAACTTTATAGAAACGAAAAATTACGCTTTCTGAACCGATTCAACGCTGCAATAAATGAATACAGAGTCACTTACAGTGAATAAATAATGACAAAGCAGCATGCATCAAAATACGACAGATTGTGACTATTGATGTCTTTTTAGACACATCGTCATCATCCCTTCATAAAGCAGGTGCATTCAAATGCGCTTACCACTATTCTGCCGGAGACGAAAGGCCTTTTTCGGAATTACCACACAGCCTTCCGTAAACAAAACAATACAGAAACGGAAGTTCCAAAATACACAAACACAACAATATGTGCGCGCCATCACTCGGGTAAAAAGTGGGCCACTTCGCCCAAATTTTCGCTGGCTATGCTTTCAGGCAGAGACAGCAGTGAAGCAGCAACCTGACGGATGACGTACACAAAAAATAACCACACACGAGGTTTCATATGGAAGGTCAACAGCACGGCGATCGGCTGAAGCGCGGCCTGAAAAACCGTCACATTCAGCTCATCGCGCTGGGCGGGGCTATCGGCACCGGCCTGTTTCTGGGGAGCGCGTCCGTCATTCAGTCCGCCGGCCCGGGTATCATTCTTGGTTACGCTATCGCCGGTTTTATCGCTTTCCTGATCATGCGTCAGCTGGGCGAAATGGTGGTGGAAGAGCCGGTGGCCGGCTCATTTAGCCACTTTGCTTACAAATACTGGGGCGGTTTTGCCGGCTTCGCCTCCGGCTGGAACTACTGGGTACTGTATGTCCTGGTGGCCATGGCGGAACTGACCGCCGTTGGCAAATATATCCAGTTCTGGTGGCCGGAAATCCCTACCTGGGCCTCGGCGGCGGTCTTCTTCATCGCCATCAACGCCATTAACCTGACCAATGTCAAAGTGTTCGGTGAAATGGAATTCTGGTTCGCGATTATCAAAGTGGTCGCCGTAGTGGCGATGATTTTGTTCGGCGGCTGGCTGCTGTTCAGCGGCAACGGCGGCCCGCAGGCGACGGTACGTAACCTGTGGGACCAGGGGGGCTTCCTGCCGCACGGCTTTTACGGGCTGGTGATGATGATGGCGATCATCATGTTCTCCTTTGGCGGCCTGGAGCTGGTGGGGATCACCGCCGCGGAAGCGGATAATCCGGAGCAAAGCATTCCTAAAGCCACCAATCAGGTTATTTACCGTATTCTGATCTTCTATGTTGGTTCGCTGGCGGTGCTGCTCTCCCTGCTGCCGTGGACCCGCGTCACCGCGGACACCAGTCCGTTCGTCCTGATCTTCCATGAACTTGGCGATACGCTGGTGGCAAACGCTCTGAACGTGGTGGTGCTGACGGCAGCGCTGTCGGTTTATAACAGCTGCGTGTACTGCAACAGCCGTATGCTGTTCGGCCTTGCTCAGCAGGGCAACGCGCCAAAAGCGCTGCTCAGCGTCGACAAACGCGGCGTGCCGGTGAATACCATTCTCGTCTCGGCCCTGGTCACTGCGCTGTGCGTGCTGATCAACTACCTGGCGCCTGAATCTGCTTTCGGTCTGCTGATGGCGCTGGTGGTCTCAGCCCTGGTCATCAACTGGGCGATGATCAGCCTCGCGCATATGAAATTCCGTCGCGCCAAAAAGCAGCAGGGCGTGGTCACGCGTTTCCCGGCCCTCTTCTATCCGCTGGGCAACTGGCTGTGCCTGCTGTTTATGGCGGCGGTGCTGGTGATTATGCTGATGACCCCGGGGATGGCGATTTCCGTCTGGCTGATCCCGGTATGGATTGCGGTGCTGGGCGTGGGCTATCTGTTTAAAGAGAAAGCCGCCGCCACCATAAAAGCACAATAATACATCTCATCAATACTTCACTTTGCTCTGCGCCCTCCCCTGAATAATGGGCGCAGAGCATTGTTATCTGCTTCACACTTTCCCCTCCATAGCTTATTTATCCATATCGTCAACGAGTTCTTGCAACGTATTTCTGCCAACCGCAGCCAATAATTCTCTCCATACTGCAACGGAGAGACCGCACATGGCAGAGAACACGCTTTCAATAAGAGAAAAGATTGGTTACGGGATGGGTGATGCCGGATGCAATATTATCTTTGGCGCCATCATGCTGTTTGTGAACTATTTTTACACTGATATATTCGGACTAGCGCCGGCGCTGGTCGGCGTACTTCTGCTCTCGGTGCGAGTCATCGATGCGGTAACCGACCCTATCATGGGCGCTCTTGCCGACCGCACCCGTAGTAAATATGGTCGCTTTCGTCCATGGCTGCTGTGGATCGCCTTCCCCTACGCCCTGTTCAGCGTCCTGATGTTCACCACTCCTGAGTGGACCTACAATAGCAAAGTCATCTATGCGTTTGTGACCTACTTTCTGCTGTCGATTACCTATACCGCGATTAATATTCCTTACTGCTCGCTGGGAACGGTGATGACCGCCGATCCGAAAGAGCGTGTTGCCTGCCAGTCTTATCGTTTCGTCATGGTGGGTATCGCCACGCTCCTGCTGTCATTGACGCTGCTGCCAATGGCCGACTGGTTCGGCGGCGCCGATAAAGCGAAGGGCTACCAGATGGCGATGACCGTGCTGGCCTTTATCGGTATGTGTATGTTCCTGTTCTGCTTCGCCACCGTGCGCGAACGTATCCGCCCGGCGGTGCAGACGAATGACGAACTGAAAAAAGATCTGAAAGACGTCTGGAAAAATGACCAGTGGGTGCGCATCCTGCTGCTCACGCTGTGCAACGTCTGTCCGGGCTTTATCCGCATGGCCGCCACCATGTACTACGTCACCTGGGTGATGGGACAAAGCACCCATTTTGCCACCCTGTTTATCAGCCTCGGCGTAGTTGGGATGATGATTGGCAGCATGCTGGCGAAAGTCCTGACCGACCGCTGGTGCAAACTGCAGGTTTTCTTCTGGACCAATATCGTGCTGGCCGTGTTCTCCTGCGCCTTCTATTTCTTTAATCCACACGCCACCACGCTGATTATGGTGCTCTACTTCCTGCTCAACATTCTGCATCAAATCCCTTCCCCGCTACACTGGTCGCTAATGTCCGACGTTGACGACTACGGCGAATGGAAAACCGGCAAGCGCGTCACCGGTATCAGCTTCTCCGGTAATCTGTTCTTCCTCAAGGTCGGCCTGGCGGTCGCCGGGGCAATGGTCGGTTTCCTGCTGTCATGGTACGGCTACGACGCCGGCGCGAAAGCGCAAAGCGCCTCCGCGCTGAACGGTATCGTGCTGCTATTCTCAGTCATTCCCGGCGTCGGCTATCTGATCACCGCCGGCGTGGTGCGCCTGCTGAAGGTTGACCGTACCCTGATGCGCCAGATTCAGAGCGATCTGGAGAAGCGCCGCAGCAACTACAGCGAGCTGAACGAATACCAGGAACTGAAAACCAGTGAACACGTAAGGAAAGCCTGATGAACAACTGGCCAAACCCCTTTATTGAACAGCGTGCAGACCCCTTTATCCTGCGCCATCTTAGCCACTACTACTTTATTGCCTCGGTGCCGGAATACGACCGGCTGGAGATCCGGCGCGCGGTAACCCTTGAAGGATTACGCGATGCTGAGCCGGTCGTGGTTTGGCGCGCGCCGCAAAGCGGGCCGATGAGCCAGCTGATTTGGGCGCCGGAGCTGCATGAAATAGACGGTAAGTGGTATATCTATTTTGCCGCCACCCATACTCACGATCTGGATGCGCTGGGGATGTTCCAGCATCGCATGTTCGTTCTCGAGTGCGCTGACAGCGATCCGCTGACCGGCCGCTGGCAGGAAAAAGGCCAGGTGGTCACGCCTTTCGATACCTTCGCCCTCGATGCCACCACTTTTACCCATCAGGGGAAACGCTGGTATCTGTGGGCGCAAAAATCCCCGCATATCGAAGGCAACTCAAACCTGTATCTCGCCGAAATGGCTAACCCGTGGACGTTAAAAGGCGAGCCGGTCATGCTGAGCAAGCCGGAGTTCGACTGGGAGTGCCGGGGATTTAAGGTCAACGAAGGGCCTGCGGTACTGATGCATGGCGATAAGCTATTTATCAGCTATTCCGCCAGCGCCACCGATGAAAACTACTGCATGGGGTTGTTATGGATCGACCGGCAGGCCGATCCGCTGCAGCCGGCAAACTGGCATAAAGCTCCGCAGCCGGTGTTCCGCACCAGCTATGAAAACCGCCAGTTTGGCCCAGGTCATAATAGTTTTACCCAAACGCCGGAAGGGGAAGATGTGCTGGTGTATCACGCGCGGAATTACACTGAGATAGAAGGCGACCCGCTGTATGATCCCAATCGCCATACGCGGTTAAAGCTGGTCAGCTGGCGGGAAGACGGGATGCCCGACTTCGGTATTCCACCGGCGGATACGCTGTAGCGGTTCGGAATGTTACCCGCTGGCGCGGGTTCTCCAGGCCGGGTCAGGCGAAGCCGCCACCCGGCAACATGACCAGCACGGCGTCTGATATATCGCCCGGCGGCGCTGTTGCTTGCCGGGCCTACGTGACGTGAGCCTGCGGGTGACTCGCCAGGCCGGATAAGCGCAGCGCCATCAGGCAACAAAAGCCCCGCAGGTACGTACATCGTGGCAGGCAGCGCGCGGGCTCAGGCCGTTAAACCAGGGTACCGTAAATCGTCAGCAGCGCCATAATCACCACTACCACCAGCGAAGTCTTCTTAGCCATCGATACCGCAGCCTTCGGCGTCGCTACTTTATCCACGTGCGGCTCACGGGCCAGGGAATACTGCGCCAGGCGGGTCAACACCTGATACTGCGACGAATGGCGGTCGCCCAGCGAAGCAAACCACGCCGGGAGCGCTTTTTCACCATGGCCCACCAGGGCATAGACCACCCCCACCAGACGCACCGGCAGCCAGTCCACAATATGCAGGATACCATCGATCCCGGACTGCAACCGGTGGTGCGGCGTCTGGTAGCGCGCCAGCCATGTCTGCCAGGCGCGCAGTACGCTGTAGGCGATAAGCGTCAGCGGGCCCCAGGCGCCCCCCACGACAAACCAGAAAAGCGGCGCCAGATAGTATCGATAGTTAATCCACAGCAGCGCATTTTGCAGTTCGCTAAGGTACTCACGCTCATCACAGCCCGGCGGCACGCCGTGAATCAGCGTCAGCTCGCTGGCCATGGCATCGCAGGCGCGACTGTCATTGCGCGACGCCGCTTTCAGATAGGCATGGTAGTGCAGCCGAACTTTGCCGGCGCCAATGCATAGCAGGCCCAGTAAAATCCAGAACACCAGCAGCGGTATGTTAAACAGCTGCCCCTGCAGCAGACGCTGAATGATATACACGACCGCGACGGCCACCAGCGTCATCAGCAGCGTGCCCGGTAACGAGAAATGTTTTATCCGGCGAAACACCACCTCCAGCCGATGATCAAGCTGCCAGTGTTCGCCCAGCTTAAACAGCCGTTCGGCGATAAGCACCAACAGCGTCGTAAACAGCGTCATGAGGTCTCCTTTTCTGACGGGGCGCTGAGCAGCGCACGGTATTTTATCCAGTCAAAGGCCGGTCCTGGATCGGTTTTCCGCACGGGCGCGATATCGCTGTGGCCCGCAATGTTTTCGGCGATAGCCGGATAAAGCGCGATCAGCAGATCCGTCACCGCCGCCAGCTGCCGGTACTGCGCGTCGGTATACGCCAGAGTATCGGTGCCTTCCAGCTCTATGCCGATGGAAAAGTCATTGCAGCGTTCGCGTCCCTGATAACAGGAGACGCCCGCATGCCACGCCCGCTTATCGAAAGGCACATACTGCACGATTTCGCCATCACGGCGAATCAGACAATGCGCCGAAACGCGCAGATGAGCAATCTCGGCAAAGAAAGGATGCGCGTGCGGATCCAGGGTACCAGTGAACAGCGCATCAATCCACGGACCACCAAATTCCCCCGGTGGCAGGCTAATGTTATGCACCACCAGTAAGGAAGGGGTCTCTTCATCCGGACGGCAGTCATGGTGCGGCGAGGGAACCCGACGCGCGCCGACCAACCACCCCTCGTTCAACTGCATGCGGGATCTCCTTTCGCGAACTCATGCTTCCGGGCCACACGCCGGCCCAAAGGATGAAGTGTGTATGGTACTGAAACGTCGTTCAGGTTAGCATGTTTCCCACTTCTGAATCTTATCTATCTGGAGCTTTATCATGTCGCCTCGTCGTTACAACCCCGACCGCCGCCGTGACGTGCTGCTGGAACGTATTAATCTCGATATTACCGATGCTGTCGCACACTCCCTGCGGGAAGATCTGGGCGGCGAAGTCGACGCCAACAACGATATTAGCGCGCAATTATTGCCGCAGGATGCACGCTCCCATGCGGTGGTCATTACTCGTGAAGATGGCGTCTTCTGTGGCAAACGCTGGGTGGAAGAGGTCTTTATTCAGCTCGCCGGTGACGATGTGAATATCACCTGGCACGTGGCCGACGGCGATGCGGTCAAAGCCGACCAGCCGCTGTTCGAATTGGAAGGCCCGTCGCGTATTCTGCTCACCGGCGAACGCACGGCGCTGAACTTTGTGCAAACCCTCTCCGGCGTCGCCAGCGTCGTCCGTCGCTATGTCGACCTGCTCGCCGGCACCAAAACCCAACTGCTGGATACGCGCAAAACGCTGCCAGGGCTGCGTACCGCGCTGAAATACGCGGTACTCTGCGGCGGCGGCGCCAACCATCGACTGGGCCTGTTCGACGCGTTCCTGATTAAAGAAAACCACATTATCGCCTCCGGATCGATCCGTCAGGCAGTGGAAAAGGCGTTCTGGCTGCATCCTGATGTGCCGGTGGAAGTGGAAGTGGAAACCCTGGATGAACTGGAGCAGGCGTTAAAAGCCGGGGCCGATATCATTATGCTCGATAACTTCACCACCGACCTGATGCGCGAGGCGGTGAAAATTACCGCAGGCCAGGCGGCGCTGGAGGTCTCCGGCAACGTTACCTTTGACACCATCCGCGAATTCGCCGATACCGGCGTCGACTATATTTCCGTCGGCGCCCTGACCAAACATGTGCAGGCGCTCGACCTGTCGATGCGCTTCCGCTGAGCAACAGGCCTTCACGCTTCCGGGCGTGAAGGCCTGAATTTGCGTCCCGCCTCGCAGTCGCCCGTGCTCACCATGAAATCCAGATAAAAACCCTGGAACCCGCTTTCCCGGATCGTTTTCGCCCCCTCGCCTGCGCCCCTCAATCCCTTCACAGTGCTTCTGTCACAACAAGGAGCGACTTATGGATAAACAACGAGGTTTTACCCTGATTGAACTGATGGTGGTTATCGGAATCATCGCCATTCTTAGCGCCATCGGCATCCCGGCCTACCAGAACTACCTGCGTAAAGCCGCCCTCACCGACCTGCTGCAGACCTTTGTCCCTTACCGGACAGCCATCGAACTTTGCGCGCTCGATCATGGCGGCCTAACGCCATGCGACGGCGGCAGCAACGGCATTCCCTCGCCGACAACCACGCGCTACCTTTCCGCCATGAGCGTGGCCAAAGGGGTCGTCACCCTCACCGGTCAGGAGAGTCTGAACGGACTGGGGGTCACCCTGACGCCGACCTGGGACAATGCCGAGGGCGTCACCGGCTGGCAGCGCGTCTGCACCATCACCGGCAATAGCGCGCTTCAGCAGGCCTGCGAAGACGTTTTCCGGGTGAAGTGAGGGCGAATGCATGAAAACAGAACAGCTGATCCCCCTCTGCCGTCGCTACCACGCCATGCTGCTGCATAGCGATGAACAGACAATCTCTATTGCGGTGGTTAATACCCCGCCGGCGGAGTTAATGGAGGCGCTACGCTTCGCGACGCAAAAGCGGATCGACATTGAATGCTGGAGCCAGGAGCAGATGGATAAGCGTCTGCAGGCCCAGGAAAAGCAGGCGCAACTGGCGCAGAACGACGGGCCGGAAAATATCGCCGAACGGGTCAACCAGATCCTCGAACAGGCCCTGCGTCAGCGGGCGTCTGATATTCATATCGAGCCCACGGAAACGCACTTACGCATCCGCCTGCGGGTCGATGGCGTCCTTCACGCCCTACCGTTGCTGGCTCCCGAACTGGCCGCACCGGTTATCGCGCGACTCAAGGTCCTGGCCAGTCTCGATATCGCCGAGCACCGTTTACCGCAGGATGGCCAGTTCGCGCTGAATCTTGCGGGACGACCGCTCTCTTTTCGCATCGCCACTCTGCCCTGCCGCTATGGCGAAAAGATTGTCCTGCGCCTTCTGCATCAGGTTGACCAGGCGCTGGATCTGGAAGCACTCGGACTCTCATCCTCCCAGCTGGCGGCCTTTCGCCAGGCGCTGAACCAGCCGCAGGGTCTGCTGCTGGTCACCGGCCCAACCGGAAGCGGGAAAACGGTGACCCTCTACAGCGCCCTGCAGGCCAGAAACCGTGAGCAAGTGAATATCTGTAGCGTGGAGGATCCACTGGAGATCCCCATCGCCGGGATGAACCAGACGCAAATCAATCCCCGCGCCGGACTCACTTTTCACAGTGTGCTGCGCGCCCTGTTACGCCAGGATCCGGATATTGTCATGGTGGGCGAGATCCGCGATGCCGAGACCGCTGAAATCGCGCTCAAAGCCGCCCAGACCGGTCATCTGGTGCTCTCCACCCTGCACACCAATTCCACCAGTGAAACCCTGACCCGCCTGCAGCAAATGGGCATCGCCCGCTGGATGATTTCCTCTGCGCTCTCGCTGGTCATCGCCCAGCGTCTGGTCCGCAAGCTGTGTCCCCACTGTCGGCGTAATGCCGGCAGCGCCGCCGACCTGCCGCACAGCCTGTGGCCCCGCCCGCTGCCACGCTGGCAGGCAGCGGGCTGCGAACATTGTTACCACGGATATTACGGCCGGCTGGCGCTGTTCGAAGTGCTGCCTGTTACCCCCGGGCTACGCCAGGGGATAGTCCAGGGACTTAACGCCATTGAGATTGAATCTCTGGCGCGAGCCGCAGGGATGATGACGCTTTTTGAAAGCGGCTGTCAGGCTATCGAACAGGGATTGACCAGCCTCGAAGAGGTGGTGCGGGTGCTGGGGATCCCCCATGGCGACTAAGCGTCTCTGGCGCTGGCGCGGTATCGATGTGCAGGGCGCCCCCTGTCAGGGGATGCTATGGCAAACCAAGCGTCTGGAGGTCCTGCAGCACCTCCAACAGCAGCGAGTTATACCGCTGGCTGTACGCCGCTGTGCGGTGAAGCAGAGCCTCTGGCACCCGCGCTACAGTTGCGAAACGATCCGCCAGCTGGCGACCCTGCTGCAGGCCGGCCTGCCGCTGGCGGAAGGGTTATCGCTGCTGGCGCAGCAGCAGTCGCATGCCCAGTGGCAGGCGCTGCTTGAGGCGCTAGGCCGCGAGCTGGCCCAGGGCGTGGCGTTCTCTGCCGCGCTGGCGCAGTGGCCCCAGGCTTTTCCGCCCCTATATCTGGCGATGATTAGCACCGGCGAACTGACGGGCAAGCTCGATATCTGCTGCCTGCAGTTGGCGAATCAGCAGCAGGAGCAGCAGCGGCTCGCCAGCAAAGTCAAAAAAGCGCTGCGCTACCCGCTGATCGTGCTCTCTCTGGCGCTGTTGGTGGTGCTGGGGATGCTCTATTTTGTCCTGCCCGGGTTCACCGCCATCTACCAGACGTTCAGTACGCCGCTACCGCTATTGACGCGGATGGTCGTTGCGGCAGGCGACATGCTAAGTCGCGGCTGGCCGCTGCTGCTGGCCTCGCTGCTGAGCCCGCTGCTGCTCAACCAGCTGATCCGGCGGCGCAGCGACTGGTTGCTGCGCCGCCAGCGGTTGCTTAACGCGCTCCCTCTCATTGGCTCCCTGATCGGCGGACAACAGCTGAGCCTGATCTTCACCATCCTGGCGTTAACCCAAAGCGCCGGTATTAGCTTTCTGCAGGGGCTGCAAAGCGTTGAAGAGTCCCTGTCGTGCCCGCTGTGGCGCCAGCGTCTGGCGCAGGCCCGCGCGCTGATCGTTCAGGGGGAGCCGATTTGGCAGGCGTTAAGCCGCTGCGGCGGTTTTACACCGCTGTGCCTGCAGCTCATCCGCACGGGGGAAAGCGCGGGAGCGCTGGATCAGATGCTGGAAAACCTGGCGCATCACCATCGCCAGCAAACCTATCAGCGAGCCGATAGTCTGGCTGCGCATCTTGAACCAATGATGCTGGTGATAACCGGCTCGCTGGTCGGGATTCTGGTGGTGGCAATGTATTTGCCCGTTTTTCACCTGGGCGATGCCATTGGCGGGGCGGGAGGATGAGAAACACTGGCGCCGCGCAGGCGCCAGTGCAGCCGATTACAGGCTATTGAATACCCGGTTCTCTTGTTCCTGAACGCGGATAAAGGTCGTACGCTTGGTCAGCTCTTTCAGACGCGAGGCGCCAACGTAGGTGCAGGCAGAACGCAGACCGCCGAGAATATCACGTGCGGTATTCTCCACTGGTCCACGCAAAGGCAGCTTAACGGTTTTGCCTTCCGCCGCGCGGTATTTCGCGACACCGCCCACATGGCGGGTCATCGCCGACTCGGAGCTCATGCCGTAGAACAGCATGAATTTCTCTCCGTTCTCTTCAACGATGGTTCCGCCGCTCTCTTCATGGCCCGCCAGCATGCCGCCAAGCATCACGAAATCAGCGCCGCCGCCGAAGGCTTTCGCCACATCGCCCGGCATGGTGCAACCGCCGTCGCTGATGATCTGGCCGCCAAGGCCGTGCGCCGCATCGGCACACTCAATCACGGCGGAGAGCTGCGGATAGCCGACCCCGGTCTTAACGCGGGTGGTGCAGACGGATCCCGGGCCGATGCCAACTTTGACGATATCGGCGCCGGAGAGGATCAGCTCTTCGCACATTTCACCGGTGACCACGTTCCCGGCGATGATAGTTTTTTGCGGCCAGGCTTCGCGCGCCTTCGCCACGAACTGTACAAAGTGCTCGGAGTAGCCGTTGGCGACGTCGATACACACAAAATTCAGCTGTGGGTTCTGAGAGAGGATCTGCTGGGTTTTTTCGAAATCCGCATCGGACGTGCCGGTGGAAACCATCACATGCTTGAGTACGTCTGCGGATGCGCCCTGGGTAAACGCCAGCCATTCTTCAGCGGTGTAGTGCTTATGTACCGCGGTCAGAATACCAAAAGTGGCCAGCGCTTTAGCCATGCTGAAGGTGCCGACGGTATCCATGTTAGCCGCAATAATCGGCACGCCGGACCAGGTCAGGCCTGAATGTTTAAAGGTGAATTCACGTTCCAGCTCAACATCAGAACGGCTTTTGAGGGTAGAGCGTTTCGGGCGGATAAGAACGTCTTTGAAACCAAGCTTCAGATCTTCTTCAATACGCATGTGCGAATTCCTGGGGTTAATGGCATGAATGTGAGAGCACAACTCCAGTGACGTTATCATACGCGCGAATCAGGCCCGCGCAAGACTGCGATTTTCACTTTTTTTACGCTACAATCGTATAAATTTACCTGGTGAATGGAGAAAAAGGCGCCTATGCCTTCCCCTGCCGGAGTATTGTTTTTAACCATTTGATTTGCTTGATTAAAACAAACAGTATAGCGGACGGCGATCCCGGTTGGCGCGGGGCCCTCACGACATGCTCACTGTCGCCTCCCCGGCGCGCTGCCAGTCATCGCTGTCTGCCTGCAAAAAATACGAGCAATCCGTTTCAGGGTCAGAAGATATGGGGTACACAGTCGCGTTAACAGGCGGGATCGGCAGCGGTAAAAGTACGGTCGCCGACGCCTTCGCGCAGCTTGGGGTTAAGGTTATCGATGCCGATGTTA
The DNA here is from genome assembly GCF_018204675.1 of Klebsiella sp. P1927. Lineage (NCBI taxonomy): Bacteria > Pseudomonadati > Pseudomonadota > Gammaproteobacteria > Enterobacterales > Enterobacteriaceae > Klebsiella > Klebsiella sp. P1927. Next base: position 4,246,555 of record NZ_CP073377.1, read on the forward strand.
TCGCCCGTCAGGTGGTCGAGCCCGGTACCCCGGCGCTCCAGGCCATTGTCGGCCACTTTGGACCACAGATGATTGCCCCCGACGGCACGCTGAACCGCCGCCTGCTGCGGGAAAAAATTTTTGCTCACGTGGAGGAAAAAGCCTGGCTCAATGCGCTGTTGCACCCGCTGATTCAGCAGGAAACGCGCCGCCAGATGCAGGCCGCCACCTCCCCTTATCTCCTCTGGGTCGTACCTTTGCTGGTCGAAAACCGCCTGTCCGGCCAGGCCGATCGCGTACTGGTCGTCGATGTGCCGAAAGAGACGCAAATCGAACGCACCATGCTGCGCGATAAGGTCAGCCGCGAACATGCTGAACATATTCTTGCCGCCCAGGCCACGCGCCAGCAGCGCCTGGCCGTCGCGGACGATGTTATTGAAAACACTGGCACGCCGGATGCAGTGGCATCGGATGTTGCCCGCCTGCACGAAAAGTATTTAACGCTGGCATCGCAGGCCGCCTCACAGGAAAACTCGTAATGCATACCCCCGTTCTGTTTGAACATCCTCTTAATGAGAAAATGCGCACCTGGCTGCGCATCGAATTTCTGATCCAGCAGATGGCTTTCCATCCGCAGATTGCCAGCCATGCCGATGCGCTCCATTTTTTCCGTAACGCCGGCGATCTGCTGGATGTCCTGGAGCGCGGCGAGGTGCGCACTGACCTGGTTAAAGAGCTGGAACGCCAGCAGCGTAAGCTCCAGTCATGGGCAGAAGTGCCGGGCGTCGATCAGGAGCGCATAAACGAGCTGCGCCACCAGTTGAAGCAGTCCTCCAGCACCCTGATGGCCGCGCCGCGCATTGGTCAGTTTCTGCGTGAAGATCGCCTGATTGCGCTGGTGCGTCAGCGCCTGAGTATTCCTGGCGGCTGCTGCAGCTTCGATTTACCGACCCTGCATATCTGGCTCCATATGCCACAGGCGCATCGCGACGAGCAGGTGGCCAGCTGGCTTGCCAGCCTCGATCCGCTGGTCCAGTCCCTGAGCCTGATCCTCGATCTTATCCGCAACTCCGCGCTGTTCCGCAAACAGACCAGCCTCAACGGCTTTTATCAGGATAATGGCGAAGATGCCGATCTGCTGCGCCTGCGTCTCGATCTGGCTCACCAGCTTTATCCGCAAATTTCCGGCCATAAGAGCCGTTTCGCCATCCGTTTCCTGGCGCTGGACAGTGAATATGGGATCGTGCCGGAGCGCTTTGATTTTGAACTGGCCTGCTGTTAAGGAGATAACATGTCAGAAGAGACTATCGTCAACTGCCCGACCTGCGGCAAAACTGTGGTGTGGGGCGAGCAGAGTCCGTTTCGTCCGTTCTGTAGCAAGCGCTGCCAACTGATCGATCTGGGAGAATGGGCTGCGGAAGAGAAGCGCATCCCCAGCGCGGGGGATCTCTCCGATAGCGATGACTGGAGCGAGCAGCAACCCTGATTTGATGGCAAGCTAACCCGGCGCCTGGCGGGTTAGCCTCGCGCCCCGGGGCTCAGCCCTGGGCGATAAGTTTGCTGATAACCGGTTCATTCGCCGGAGGAAACGCCGCCGGATCCAACGTTGGTCCCGCCATCCACCGACCCGGCTGCCCTTCTTTACCCCACGGCTCGCCTTGCCAACTTTCCACGAGGAAAAACCACAGCGTAATATGGCGATCGGGGAACTGATACTCCAGCTTATCAAAGAGCGAAGAGGCGGTGACCGTAATCCCAACCTCCTCCTGCAGTTCGCGGATTAGCGCCTGCTCAGGCGTCTCATCAGATTCAATTTTCCCGCCCGGGAACTCCAGCTTATTCGCCATATGGGCATCGGCGGCGCGCTGGGTAATAAAGATTTCGCCTTGCGGATTGCGAATTATCCCGACGGCGATTTGCAGTTTTTTCATTGAATGCGCTCCATAAAAAAGGCGCAGAACTCTGCGCCTTTGTTTGTTTTATCAGACCTTAGCTCAGACGGCCGTGGCACTGTTTGTACTTTTTGCCGGAGCCGCACGGGCACGGATCGTTACGGCCCACTTTACGTTCGCCGGTTTGCGCCGCCAGATCCTGGGCTGCGGCTTCATCATCGCTCTGATGGCTGAGCTGCTGCATCTGCGCCAGGCGCTCGGCCTCTTCACGACGCTGCTGTTCCATCGCCTCGACTTCTTCCGGCATCCGCACCTGGACTTTGCTCAGGGTGCTGATCACTTCATACTTCAGTGACTCCAGCATCGCGGCAAACATTGAGAACGATTCGCGCTTGTACTCCTGCTTCGGATCTTTCTGCGCATAGCCGCGCAGGTGGATACCCTGGCGCAGGTAATCCATCGCCGCCAGGTGCTCTTTCCACAGCGAATCCAGAGTCTGCAGCATCACGCCTTTCTCGAAGTGGCGCATCATCTCGGCGCCGACCACTTCTTCTTTACGCTGGTAGGTTTCTACCGCGCTCTGCAGAATACGTTCGCGCAGGGTCTCTTCATGCAGCTCCGGCTCTTTATCCAGCCACTCTTTGATTGGCAGGTCGAGGTCGAAGTCGTTTTTCAGACGCTCCTGCAGACCTTCGATATCCCACATCTCCTCCAGCGACTGCGGCGGAATATGGGCATCGATCGTCGCCTTAAAGACGTCTTCGCGGATGCTGTTGATGGTTTCGCTGACGTCAGACACGTCCAGCAGCTCGTTACGCTGGGTGTAGATCGCCCGGCGCTGGTCGTTGGCCACATCATCATATTCCAGCAGCTGCTTACGGATATCGAAGTTACGGCTTTCCACTTTACGCTGGGCGTTGGCGATCGCCTTGGTGACCCACGGGTGCTCAATCGCCTCACCTGGTTTCATTCCCAGTTTACGCATCATGCCAGACACGCGATCGGAGGCGAAGATACGCATCAGGGCATCTTCCATTGACAGGTAGAAGCGGGAAGAACCGGCATCCCCCTGACGACCAGCACGGCCGCGCAGCTGGTTATCGATACGGCGAGATTCATGACGCTCGGTACCGATGATGTGCAGACCGCCTGCGGCCAGTACCGCATCGTGGCGTACCTGCCAGTCGGCTTTGATTTTCTCAATCTGCTCTGGCGTTGGGTTTTCCAGCGCAGCGACTTCCGCCTGCCAGCTACCGCCGAGCATAATATCGGTACCACGACCCGCCATGTTGGTAGCGATGGTCACCGCGGAAGGGTAGCCCGCCTGGGCGACGATATCCGCCTCGCTGGCGTGGAATTTGGCGTTCAGGACGTTGTGCTTGATGCCAGCTTTAGTCAGTTCGCGGGAAACCACTTCAGATTTTTCGATCGAGATAGTCCCCACCAGCACCGGCTGACCGGCAGCGGTACGAGTTTTGATATCTTCGATAATAGCCTGAATTTTTTCCGCTTCGGTCATATAGACCAGATCCGCCATGTCTTTACGGATCATCGGACGGTTGGTCGGTACAACCACGGTATCCAGCTTATAGATAGAGCTGAATTCAAAGGCTTCGGTATCGGCTGTACCGGTCATCCCCGCCAGCTTCTCGTACAGACGGAAGTAGTTCTGGAAGGTGATAGAGGCCAGAGTCTGGTTCTCGTTTTGGATCTCCACGCCCTCTTTGGCCTCAACGGCCTGGTGCAGACCATCGGACCAGCGGCGGCCCTGCATCGTACGGCCAGTGTGCTCATCGACGATGATAACTTCGCCATCTTTGACAATGTAGTCAACGTCGCGGGTGAACAGCGCATGGGCGCGCAGCGCGGCGGTAACGTGGTGCATCAGCATAATGTTGGTTGGAGAGTACAGGGACTCACCTTCATCCATAATACCTTCCTGTACCAGCAGCTCTTCAATCAGCACCAGACCACGTTCGGTCAGGTTAACCTGACGCGCTTTTTCATCCACCGAGAAGTGGCCTTCGCCAGTGAAAGTATCCGAATCCTCTTTTTCCTGGCGGATCAGATGCGGGATGATTTTGTTTACCTTGCGGTACATTTCAGAGCTGTCTTCCGCCGGGCCGGAAATGATCAGCGGCGTACGCGCCTCATCGATCAGGATGGAGTCCACCTCATCCACCAGCGCATAGTGCAATTTACGCTGAACGCGCTCTTCCGGGCTGAAGGCCATGTTGTCGCGCAGGTAGTCGAAGCCGTATTCGTTGTTGGTGCCATAGGTGATATCGGCAGCGTAAGCTTCACGCTTCGCCGGCGCCGGCAGGCCGGACATGTTGATGCCAACTGTCATGCCCAGGAATTCAAACAGCGGGCGGTTATTTTCGGCGTCACGCTGGGCCAGATAGTCGTTGACGGTCACTACGTGAACGCCTTTGCCGGTTAGCGCGTTGAGGTACGCCGGCAGGGTCGCGGTCAGGGTTTTACCTTCACCGGTACGCATCTCGGCGATGCAGCGATCGTTAAGCACCATACCGCCCAGCAGCTGGACGTCGAAGTGGCGCATGCCGAATACGCGCTTACTGGCTTCGCGAACGACGGCGAAAGCTTCAGGGATCAGGCTTTCCAGCGTTTCGCCTTTTTCCAGGCGCGCGCGGAATTCAGCGGTTTTCGCTTTCAGCTCGTCATCAGAGAGTTTTTCCATCGCCGGTTCCATGCCGTTGATGATATTGACGACTTTGCGCATACGACGCAGCGTACGGTCGTTACGGCTGCCGAAAACCTTGGTTAACATTTTGATAAGCATAATAAAATCTCAAACGCCCCGCGGTGCGGAGTCACAAAAAATAGGATGGTCCGTGGTTATTTTCAGCTGAGACGTTGAGGCCCTGCGCGGATCCCCGCCACCTGGCTTATCCAGGCGCTGACGCGGAAGGCAGAATATGAAGAAGGGATGTAACCCGCCTGGCGGATCACCACCGGCGGCGTGCTGTCCTGCGTCAGCAGCGCGCTGAGGGTGTCGAGCAGCGCCAGATGCTGAGCCTGCAGCGGGGAAGTTTCTTCCGCCACCGGCAGCGCCTGCGGCGCCATGGCGAAGGAGAGATGACGAATAACGGTGCGAATGGCGTGCTGATGCCAGTAGTCGACGGTAAAGCTGGGCCGGCGATTCGTCTCCAGCAGCGCCAGCTGAGAGAAATTAACCTTGCTCGGATTGTGATTGCTGGCGGTCGCCTTCGCTGGCGCCGCGGTCTCGTGACCGTTGCTTAACGCAGGCAGGCCGAGGCTGGCCGCGACCATCCCCAACAGGAGATGCGGCCAAAAATACCGTCTGCCAAACTGTCGCCAGCGCGTCAGCAATCCACTCACGTTCATTACCTTTCTTTGCTAGACCCGTCGTCGTTCAGGCTGTCTCTTTATTGATGTTTTTCGCAGGACAACCTGATGTCCACGGGGTAAAGCAACCCTGAGAAATAATTTTGCGCTCAAATACTAACATTAATACCGGCCTGAGGCAGCATGAATGAAGGCGATTGCCCGGCGAAAACGCTTAATAAAGCAGCGAACGCACGCTAATTATTATCCAGGGATCGCAGCGAAAATAACTGGAGGGTGCTATAAAAGAAAAACGACTGGCTCCCTGGTCGGAGAGAGTACCAGGTTACCAGTCGAATTTACTGAATGGTCAGGCTTACGCCAGAACCATCGACGGTGCGCGGAACGCCATTGGCAGTTTTGCGTCGTCTTCGAAGGTCACATACTCCCAGGCTTCCTGTTTTGCCAGAACCGCCTGCAGCAGTTTGTTGTTCAACGCGTGACCCGATTTGTACGCCGTGAATGCGCCGATAATGTTGTGACCACACATAAACAGGTCACCGATCGCATCCAGCATTTTGTGGCGAACAAATTCGTCTTCAAAGCGCAGACCGTCTTCGTTCAGTACGCGATAATCGTCAACAACGATGGCACAATCGAAGCTGCCGCCCAGGCACAGGCCGCGGGACTGCAGATATTCGATATCGCGCATAAAACCGAAGGTACGCGCACGGCTAATCTGACGCATGAACGCATCGGCCGAGAAGTTCAGCGTATAGCGCTGGGTGCTGGCATCAATCGCTGGATGGTTAAAATCGATGGTGAAGTCCAGCGAAAAACCATTGTACGGTTTGAATTCAGCCCATTTGTCGCCATCTTCAACGCGAACCGTCTCTTTGATACGTACAAATTTCTTGGCGCAGTTCAGTTCATCAATGCCGGCGTCCAGCAACAGATAAACGAACGGAGCCGCACTGCCGTCCATAATCGGGATTTCCGGCGCATCGACTTCAACAATAATGTTGTCGATACCCAGGCCAGCCAATGCGGCGTTCAGGTGTTCAACCGTAGAAATCCGCACGTCATGCTCATTAACCAGGCAAGTACAGAGCATGGTATCACGCACAGATTTGGCATCAGCCGGAAAATCTACCGGTGGATTCAAGTCGGTGCGACGATAGATGACCCCGGTATTTGCCGGCGCAGGGCGTAACGTCAGTGTGACTTTCTTGCCGGTATGCAAACCGACGCCAGTCGCCTGAACGATACGTTTAAGAGTCCTTTGTTTGATCATCGTATAATCTCGCCAATTTACCTATCCAACCGAAGTGTACACCACTATCGGGAGGCCAGTTTAGCACAAAGAGCGCAGATGCCCAACTTCCAGTCGATTCTTAATCGGCTTGCTTACGCAGGAAGGCTGGGATATCCAGATAATCCGGCTCTTTCGCGGTTTGCGGCGTATTGTCGTTCACCACTTTGGCTGCCGGCTTCTGCTCTTGCGTCAGCGGCGACATACCATGCTGCTGGTAACGATCCATCACCGGCTGCTGAACCTGCTTGTTGGTTACCAGGGTGATTTCCGGACGCTTATCCATGCCAATACCGGTCGCCACTACGGTCACGCGCAGCTCGTCGTTCATATCCGGGTCCAGAGAGGTACCGATAACCACGGTCGCATTATCCGAGGCAAAAGCACGGATGGTGTTACCCACAGTTTCGAACTCGTCCAGACGCAGGTCGAAGCCCGCAGTAATGTTGACCAGCACGCCGCGCGCGCCTGACAGGTCGATATCTTCCAGCAGCGGAGAAGAGATAGCCATTTCAGCCGCTTCTTCCGCACGGTCTTCACCGCTCGCCACCCCGGAGCCCATCATCGCGTAGCCCATTTCAGACATCACGGTACGGACGTCCGCGAAGTCGACGTTCATCAGACCCGGACGGGTGATCAGTTCGGCGATACCCTGCACCGCGCCTTTCAGGACGTCGTTTGCCGCGCCGAATGCGTCGAGCAGGGAAATTCCACGACCCAGGACCTTCAGCAGCTTGTCGTTCGGGATGGTGATCAGTGAGTCAACGTGCTTGGACAGCTCGGTGATCCCCTGCTCAGCGAACGCCATGCGCTTCTTACCTTCAAAATTAAACGGCTTAGTGACCACCGCAACGGTGAGGATCCCCAGATCCTTCGCCACTTCCGCGACTACGGGCGCCGCGCCGGTACCGGTACCGCCGCCCATGCCTGCCGCGATGAACACCATGTCTGCGCCATCAAGGGCTGCGCGCAGCGCTTCACGGTCTTCATCAGCCGCGTTACGGCCGACTTCCGGGTTCGCGCCCGCGCCCAGACCTTTGGTAATACCGCTACCGATCTGGATAGTCTGGCCAACCGCCGTCTTACGCAGCGCCTGCGCATCGGTGTTTACCGCGAAGAATTCAACACCCTCAATGCGCTCGCGCACCATGTGTTCAACGGCGTTACCGCCGCCGCCACCGACGCCGATGACTTTAATCACCGCGTCGTTGGTCAGTTCCATAGGTTCAAACATAGTTTCTCTCCGTCTTGTGCCTGTCGCCTGAGAACGCTAATTGTCTGCGTTCTCTTAAAAAATTAAAACTCTTTTCGCAGCCAGCTGTTGAGTCGCTTAATCCACGAGCCCACTGAGGCCGTCACGCGTTTTTCTACTTCCGCTTCACCACTGAGATGTGACTCTTTCCCGTAGTGCAGCAGCCCCACCGCCGTTGAATAATACGGCTCCTGGGCATAGTCGGTTAAACCGGTGATGTTCAGCGGCGCGCCAATGCGCACCTGAGTATGGAACACGCGCTGCGCACAGGCCGCCAGACCTTCAATTTGCGCCGCGCCGCCGGTTAACACAATCCCCGCCGCCAGATGATGTTTAACACCCTGCTGGCGGAGCTGTTCCTGCAGCTGCAGGATCTCTTCATTGACCAGGTTAAGCAGCTCGGTATAGCGCGGTTCAATCACCTCTGCCAACGTCTGACGCTGCAGGCTACGCGGAGGACGTCCACCAACGCTCGGTACTTCGACGTTTTCGTCTTTACCGACGATGGAACCCAATGCGCATCCGTGACGAACCTTAATCGCTTCGGCATCGCTCGGCGGCGTACCGAAGGCATAGGCGATATCGCTGGTCACCACGTTGCCGGCATACGGGATCACTTTGGTGTGACGCAATGCGCCGCCGGTGTAGACGGCGATATCCATTGTACCACCGCCGATATCCACAACGCAGACGCCCAGCTCACGTTCGTCTTCTGTTAATACCGAATAACTGGCCGCTAACCCGGCGAAAATAAGTTGGTCAACTTTCAGACCACAACGTTCCACTGCTTTAACAATGTTTTTTGCCATATCGTTATGGCAGGTGATCAGATGCACCTTCGCCTGCATACGCACGCCGGACAGCCCTACCGGGTTTTTAATCCCTTCCTGGTAGTCGATAGCATATTCCTGCGGAATCACGTGCAGGACACGATGTTCATCGCGAACGCGAACCGACTTCGCGGTGTGGACCACGTTCTCGACGTCGTCCTGCGTCACTTCTTCTTCCGAAATCGGTACCATCCCGATTTCATTCTGACAGCTTATATGTTTACCCGAAAGTGCCAAATAAACTGATGAAATCTGGCAATCCGCCATCAGTTCGGCCTGGTCGATGGCGCGCTGTACGCATTTCACCACCGACTCGAGGTCGTTCACACCGCCTTTATCCATACCACGCGATGGGCAACTGCCCACGCCGATGATATTGATCATGCCGTCGGGCAGAACTTCCCCTACTAAAGCGGCCACCTTGGCGGTGCCAATCTCCAGTCCAACTACCAGTTTTCTGTCCGTCGCCTTGATCATTGTTGTTCTGCCTGTGCCTGATTCTGTTGTTGATTAGTTTCCTCTGCGGGAGCAGGTACCCAGCCCACTGCCGCACCCGAGTCATAACGCAAATCAACGTAGCTAATCCGTTTGCCGTCGGTCTGCGCCTGCTGCTGAAGAACCGGGTAGAGTTCCATAAAGCGCTGAAGCCGTTTCATGGTATCGCCACGGCCAAGGTTGAGCTTGATGTCATTATTAAGCGTCAACTGCCAGGAGCGACGGGCGGTCATCGCCGCCACTTTCAACGTGAATTTATCCTTTGCCAGCACCTGCCCCATGTCACGATACCCCTGCAGCACTTCGTTCTCGCTGCCTTCGGGACCGTATAACATCGGTAAATTCTGTTTGCTGGTGCGATCCGCCGGCACGCTGAAGGCATTTCCTTCTGCATCCACCATATGTTGATCATTCCAGCGCGCAATCGGCACATATTCAACCAGATGAATCTTCAATTCATCGGGCCACTGCTTTCGGACGCTCGCCTGCTTAATCCACGGCAGACGTTCAATCTGGCTCTGGATGATGTTCACATCCTGAGTCATAAAGGTACCCGGCGAACCCAGCGCCAGGATCGCCTGACGGATGTCATCATTGCGCGTATAGTGGCGCTCGCCGGTCACCACCATCTTCGACAGCGGTAAGCGCTGCGCATCTTCCATCCAGCCAAGAACCATCCACCCGCTGACCAGCACGGTAAACAGCACCGCGAGCAGGAAAACGATCCCTGCCAGCCGCGTTCCATTACTCCGACGCGAAGAAGAAGCCTCTTCTTCATGGTTCCGCGTATTCAGCGCAGCCTGCGACATATCACCCCGCCAGGTCCAGAATTCGTACAACAAGCTGGGAGAAGCTCATTCCTGCCTGACGCGCCGCCATTGGCACAAGGCTATGGCTGGTCATGCCCGGGGAAGTATTCGCTTCCAGCAGATAAAACTGGCCATCGCTGTCCAGCATCACGTCAATACGGCCCCAGCCTTTGCAACCCAGAACATTCCAGGCTTTAAGCACCAGGTTCTGAATAGCTGACTCACGCGCGGGATCTTCAAATCCTGGGCAGAAATATTGCGTCTCATCAGAGAGATACTTCGCCTCATAATCATAGAAGGTTCCCGCGGCCTGGATACGTATTGACGGTAAAATTTCTTCACCGACTATGGCGACGGTAAATTCCGGTCCACTGAGCCATTTTTCGACCAAAACTTCATCATCATGCTGAAAAGCCAACGCCAATGCACTCGCTAAATCACAACTTTCGCTGACTTTCGACATCCCGACGCTGGAGCCTTCACGGCTCGGCTTGATGATGACCGGCAGACCCAGCGCCGCAATTTGCTGTTCGACGTCAGTAGACAGCCCGGCGGCAAACTGGGCGCGGGTCAGCGCCACCCACGGCGCGACCGGTAATCCGGCGCCCTGCCACAGCCACTTGCTGCGCAGTTTATCCATTGAAATCGCCGAAGCCATCACGCCGCTGCCGGTATAAGGCAGCTGGATTAACTCCAGCAGCCCCTGCAGAGTGCCATCTTCCCCGCCGCGGCCGTGGAGGGCAATAAACGCTTTCTTAAAGCCCTGCTTTTTTAGCTGGGTAATATCAACATCGCGCGGGTCGACCGGATGGGCGTCCACCCCGCCTTCACGCAGCCCGGCCAGCACCGCCGCGCCTGAATTCAGCGACACTTCACGTTCAGCGGAGGTTCCACCGAAAAGCACCGCGATTTTATCAGCCATGGCGCTCCTCCTCCGTTTTTTGCGGGATCAGTTTGATTTCAGCCAGGTGGCGGGCGATTTTACCGATGTTACCGGCGCCCTGCACCAGTACTAAATCGTTGCCGGTCAGGACTGACGCCAGCATCTCCGCGGCCTGGGCCGAATCGGGCACCAGGATCGGATCCACTTTCCCGCGGCCGCGAATGGTGCGGCACAGCGAGCGGCTGTCGGCGCCCGGGATCGGCGCTTCGCCCGCCGGATAGACGTCCAGCATCAGCAGGGCATCCACCTGGGTCAGCACGTTGGCAAAATCATCATACAGATCGCGGGTACGGGTATAACGGTGCGGCTGGAATACCATCACCAGGTTTTTATCCGGCCAGCCGGCGCGCGCTGCTTTAATGGTGGCGTCCACTTCCGTCGGGTGGTGACCGTAATCATCGATCAGCATCGCGCTGCCCGGTTTGCCGTTGACTTCGGCCAGCGGAAACTCGCCAAGAAAATCAAAGCGGCGTCCTGTTCCCTGGAAGCTCTCCAGTGCGCGCAGAATAGCCCGATCGTCAATCCCCTCTTCCGTCGCCACGGCGACGGCCGCCGCCGCGTTCAGCGCGTTATGGCGTCCCGGGGCATTGAGCGTCACCTGCAGGATCGCTTTATCCTGGCGTACCAGGCGGAAATGCCCCTGCGCCCCAACCTGACGATAGTCCTCGACGCGCACGTCGGCGTCGTCGCTAAAACCATAGGTGGTGATCTGCCGGCCAACGCGCGGCAGCAATTCCCGGATCACCGGATCGTCCACGCACATCACCGCGCGTCCGTAGAACGGCAGGTTGTGCAGGAAGTTGATAAAGGTCTGCTTCAGATTCTCAAAGTCGCCATGGTAGGTATCCATGTGATCGGCTTCGATGTTGGTGACAATGGCCACCATCGGCTGCAGATGCAGAAACGACGCGTCGCTCTCATCCGCTTCCGCGATCAGGTAACGGCTATGGCCAAGACGGGCATGTACGCCCGCCGCTTTTACCAGTCCGCCGTTGACGAAGGTCGGGTCCAGCCCGGCCTCGGCGTAAATGCTGGATACCATCGCGGTGGTGGTGGTTTTGCCGTGGGTCCCGGCAATGGCGATCCCGTGGCGAAAGCGCATAAGTTCCGCCAGCATTTCGGCACGACGGATCACCGGGATACGCGCCTCATGCGCGGCAACGATTTCCGGGTTATCTGCCGAAATCGCGCTGGAAACGACAACCACGCTGGCATCACGCACGTTTTCCGGGCGATGGTTGAAATAAATGGTGGCGCCAAGCTGCGACAGCTGCTGGGTCACCGGATTCGGCGCCAGGTCGGAGCCGCTGATCTGGTAACCTTCGTTAGCCAACACTTCGGCAATACCGCCCATACCGGCACCGCCGATGCCGACAAAGTGAATGTGCCGAACGCGACGCATCTCGGGCACTATGGAACGCAGTTTTGCCAAATCTTGTGTATTCATTCTTTACGCCATCAACTTCTGTATTCGGGCGGTGAAAATCACCGCAATTAGCGCGCCAAAGCTACGGCGCTGACCTCTTCTGCTACCCGCTCGGTAGCGTCCGGAATCGAAGCGCCACGCGCTCGTTCCGCCATATCCAGCAAGGTTTCCCGATCCCAGCTCGCCAGGGTAGAGGCAACCGCCTCTACCGTGAACTCAGGCTGTTCAAGAATTTTCGCCGCGCCGGCTTTCTCCAGCGGCAGCGCATTCCAGTACTGCTGACGATCTTTGTGCTGGAACGGGACAAACAGCGCTGGTAAACCTGCGGCCGCGATTTCGCTAACCGTCAGCGCGCCGGAACGGCAAACCACAACATCTGCCCAGGCATACGCCGCGGCCATGTCATCAATAAATTCCGTCACTTTATGCTGCGGCTGTCCGGCGGCGGCATAGGCCTGCTGCACGGTTTGCTGGCCGCCTTTGCCGCTTTGATGCCAGATGGTCACCGTAGCGCCGAGCTTCGCCGCCACCTGCGGCATCGTCTGGTTCAGGACGCGCGCGCCCTGAGAGCCACCGACCACCAGCACGCGAATCGGCCCCTGACGGCCAACCAGACGCTGACCTGGCAGCGGCAGCGCCAGTACATCGGTGCGCACCGGGTTCCCAACGACGTCCGCATGCGGGAACGCGCCGGGAAACGCCTGCATCACTTTCTTCGCAATCTTCGCCAGCCACTTGTTAGTCAGGCCGGCAATGCCGTTTTGCTCGTGGAGGACCACCGGGATCCCCAGCGACCACGCCGCCAGACCGCCAGGCCCGGAAACATAGCCGCCCATACCCAGCACCACGTCCGGCTGGAAACGCTTCATGATCGCCCGCGCCTGACGCCAGGCGTTAAAAATACGCACCGGCGCCAGTAGCTGCGCTTTGATACCTTTGCCACGCAGGCCGGAGATGCGGATAAAATCAATTTCGATGCCGTTTTTCGGCACTAAATCCGCTTCCATACGATCGGCGGTACCCAGCCAGCGAACCTGCCAGCCCTGGTCCATTAAATGGTGCGCGACCGCCAGTCCCGGGAACACATGCCCGCCGGTACCGCCCGCCATCACCATCAACCGCTTTTCCTGACCGCTCATCGCACACCCCGTGTAAACGCCTGGGCTTTTTCCAGACGCGTTTCATAATCAATTCGCAACAACAACATAATGGCCGTCGACATAATCAACAGACTGGAACCACCATAACTGATCAGCGGCAGCGTCAGACCTTTCGTCGGCAGCATCCCCGCCGCCGCGCCGACGTTAACTAACGCCTGGAAGCTAAACCAGATACCAATCGCACAGGCGAGGAAGCCGGAAAAGCGATGATCGATCTCCAGCGCTTTACGGCCAATCGACATGGCGCGGAAAGCGACGAAGAATACCATTAAAAGCGCCAGTACCACACCGATATAACCGAGTTCTTCGCCGATAATGGCGAAGATAAAGTCAGTGTGCGCTTCCGGTAAATACTCCAGTTTTTGCACCGAGTTGCCGAGGCCCTGCCCCCACATCTCGCCGCGGCCGAAAGCCATCAGCGACTGGGTCAGCTGGTAGCCGCTGCCGAACGGGTCTTCCCACGGGTTCCAGAAGGAGGTCACGCGGCGAATACGGTATGGTTCGGCGAGGATCAGCAGGACCACCGCCGAAATACCCATGCCGATAATGGCGATGAACTGCCACAGCTTCGCGCCGGCGAGAAACAGCATCGCCAGCGTGGTGACGAACAGGACCACCACGGTACCGAGGTCAGGCTGCGCCAGCAGCAGGATGGCCAGTACGAAAATCACGCCCATCGGTTTTAAGAAGCCGCGCAGGTTGTTACGCACTTCGTCGGCTTTACGCACCAGATAGTTGGCGATGTAGCAGAACAGCGACAGCTTGGTGAACTCCGCCGGCTGAATACGCAGCGGACCAAGGGCTATCCAGCGCGATGCGCCGTTTACCGAGCTGCCTACTACCAGTACGATCAGCAGCATGACGATCGAGGCGATCAGCATCGCGGTACTGTGGCGCTGCCAGAAATCCATCGGCAGACGTAGCGTAATCATCGCCAGCGCGAAGGCCAGCACAATGTACAGGCCGTCACGCTTGGCGAAGAGGAAAGGATCGTTCGCCAGGCGCTGTCCGACCGGCATCGACGCCGAGGTCACCATAATAAAGCCGATCGCCGCCAGGCCGAAGGTCAGCCATAGCAGCATCCGGTCATACATCACCAGACTGTCGTTATCTTTCGGGCGCGAGCCCATCACCCAGCCTTTCAGCGCAGCGAATAGCCAGGCGAAAATAAACATCCCCGGCAATCGCGGCAGTCTCAGCCGAGGCAGGCTCAGCTGCGGCATTCTCAGGCGTGGGAGAGAGAAACGCATCAACCTAACTCCTTCGCCAGACGGGCAAACATCTCGCCCCGTTGTTCAAAGTTCTTAAACTGATCCAGGCTAGCGCAGGCCGGCGACAGGAGAACCATGTCCCCCGCTTTCACCAGGGGAGCAATCTGACGCATCGCCTGTTCCATAGTCTCAGTTTGTACCGCCACCTCAGGACGCAGCTCAGCGAGCTCGGCGCCATCGCGACCAAAGCAGTACAGGCGAATACGATCGCCGCCGAGGTAGCGCTTCAGCGGGGTAAAATCAGCGGACTTGCCGTCGCCGCCCAGCAGCAGATAGAGCGTGCCGTCCAGCTGCAGGCCGTTCAGCGCCGCCTCGGTGCTGCCGACGTTGGTCGCCTTCGAGTCGTTAATCCAGCGTACGCCGTTGTGATCCAGCACCAGCTGGAAACGGTGCGCCAGACCGGTAAAGGTGGTCAGCGCCTTCAGGCTGCTGGCCCGCGGCAGACCCGCGGCATCGGCCAGCGCCAGCGCCGCCAGGGCGTTGCTGTAGTTATGCTGACCGGTGAGAGGCATCTCTTTCACATTGAGGACTTTCTCACCTTTAACGCGCAGCCAGGTTTCGCCCTGCTGGCGGTTAAGGTGGTAGTCACCGACATCGACGCCAAAGCTAATGCAGCGTTCGTCCGCCCCGCGTACCGGCATGGTGAGCGCATCGTCCGCGTTCACCACGCAGGTCTTCGCATTCTCGTAAATCCGCAGCTTCGCCGCGCGATACTGCTGCAGCCCCAGCGGGTAGCGGTCCATATGGTCCTCAGTCACGTTGAGGATGGTTGCCGCCACCGCCTGCAGGCTGGAGGTGGTTTCCAGCTGGAAGCTGGAGAGCTCCAGCACATACAGCTCTCGATCGGTGTCCAGCAGCATCAGCGCCGGCAGGCCGATATTGCCGCCCACGCCGACGTTAACTCCAGCGGCTTTCGCCATCTCGCCCACCAGGGTAGTAACAGTGCTTTTGCCGTTAGAACCGGTAATGGCGATAATCGGCGCCTGCGCTTCGCGGCAGAACAGTTCGATATCGCCAACGATCTCTACGCCAGCGTCGGCCGCTGCGCTGAGCGAAGGATGGGCCAGCGCAATCCCCGGACTGGCGACAATCAGGTCCGCCGCCAGCAGCCAGGTATCATTGAGTCCGCCGACATGGCATTCGACCGATTCGGGTAATTTATCCAGCCCCGGAGGCGCGACGCGGGTGTCCATCACGCGCGGGGTTACGCCGCGCGCCATGAAAAAGTCCACGCATGACAGGCCGGTCATACCCAGCCCAATAATGACGACTTTTTTACCCTGATAATCTGCCATGATTAACGTACCTTCAGCGTCGCCAGGCCAATCAGCACCAGCATCAGCGAAATAATCCAGAAGCGCACGATAACGCGCGGCTCCGGCCAGCCTTTCAGTTCATAGTGGTGGTGGATCGGCGCCATGCGGAAGATGCGCTGACCGCGCAGCTTAAAGGAGCCGACCTGCAGAATAACCGACAGCGTTTCCACCACGAAAACCCCGCCCATGATCACCAGCAGGAACTCCTGACGCAGCAGCACGGCGATAATGCCCAACGCGCCGCCGAGCGCCAGTGAACCGACGTCGCCCATAAAGACTTGCGCCGGGTAGGTGTTGAACCACAGGAAGCCCAGCCCCGCCCCGACAATCGCCGTACAGACGATCACCAGCTCGCCAGCGTGGCGCAGATACGGGATATGCAGGTAGTTGGCAAAATTCATGTTGCCGGTGGCCCATGCCACCAGCGCAAAGCCTGCCGCGACGAAAACGGTCGGCATAATCGCCAGGCCGTCGAGGCCGTCGGTCAGGTTGACGGCGTTGCCGGTACCGACGATAACGAAGTAGGCCAGCAAGATATAGAACAGCCCCAGCTGCGGCATTACGTCTTTAAAGAACGGCACCACCAGCTCGGTTGCCGGGGTATCTTTCCCCGCCAGATACAGCGCGAAGGCCACGCCCAGGGCGATCACCGACATCCAGAAATACTTCCAGCGGGCGATCAGGCCTTTGGTATCTTTGCGCACGACTTTACGGTAATCATCAACGAAACCGATGATGCCGTAGCCGATTAATACCGTCAGTACGCACCAGACGTACGGGTTAGATGGATAGGCCCACAGCAGAACGGAAACGGTGATCGCGGTGAGGATCATGATCCCGCCCATGGTCGGAGTACCGCGTTTACTGAAATGAGACTCCGGGCCGTCGTTACGTACGACCTGGCCAAAGGCGAGTTTTTGCAGACGGGCGATCATGCGCGGGCCCATCCACAACGAGATGAACAGCGCGGTCAGCAGGCTGACGATGGCGCGAAACGTCAGATATGAAAAGACGTTAAAGCCGGAATAATATTTGACCAAGTGTTCGGCCAGCCATACTAACATGTCCCAGTCTCCTGTAATGCGCGTACTACCTCTTCCATGGCGGCACTACGTGAACCCTTCACTAAAATGGTCATTATTTTGTGCTCCGCCAGCAGCTCGCGCAGGCGAGCCACCACGGCGGCTTTATCGTTAAAATGTTCGCCCACGCCGCTGGCGCGGCTGATATCCGCGCTCAAGGCACCGACGCTGAGGACGCAATCCAGACCCGCCGCTTTCGCCGCTTCGCCGACTTCGCGATGGCAGGCCGCGCTCTCCGCGCCAAGCTCTGCCATATCGCCGACCACCATCGTGCGAAAGCCGGGCATCTCTGACAGCACCTGCACCGCCGCGGTCATCGAACCAACGTTAGCGTTATAGGAATCATCCAGCAGCAGCTGGCTCTCGGTCAGCCGGATCGGGAACAGACGTCCCGGAACGGCCTGCAGCTGCGCCAGTCCGGCTTTCACCGCCGCCAAATCGGCGCCTACCGCCATCGCCAGCGAAGTGGCGGCCAGCGCATTAGCGATGTTGTGGCGTCCCGGCAGCGGCAGCAGTACGTCAACGTTGCCGGTTGGGGTCTGCAGCGTAAATTCGGTGCCGTGGCTAGTGATCTGCACGTTGGTCGCCGTGAAATCGCTGTTCGCCGCGTTCGGCGAGAAGCGCCACACTTTGCGATCGCCAATCACCGCCTGCCAGTTCAGCCAGTCGTTATTGTCGGCATTGAGGATGGCGATGCCATTTTCCGGCAGACCGGTATAGATTTCGCCCTTCGCCTTCGCCACGCCCGCCAGCGAACCGAAACCTTCCAGGTGCGCCGCAGCAAGGTTGTTGACCAGCGCCGCTTCCGGACGCGTCAGGCTGACGGTCCAGGCGATTTCGCCCTGGTGGTTGGCGCCGAGTTCGATCACCGCGTACTGATGCTCTTTGGTCAGCCGCAGTAGCGTCATCGGGACGCCGATATCGTTGTTCAGGTTGCCGGCGGTATACAGCGTGTTGCCGCACTGGCTGAGGATCGCCGCGGTCATCTCTTTAACCGAGGTTTTACCGGACGAGCCGGTCAGGGCGACGACGCGAGTCGGCACATGCTGACGCACCCAGGCGGCTAACTCACCGAAAGCCTGCCGGGTATCGTTCACAATCACCTGCGGGAGATCGCAGGCCAGCGGACGACTCACCAGCAGCGCGCCGGCGCCCGCCGCTTTCGCCTGTTCGGCAAAATCATGGGCGTCGAAACGCTCCCCTTTCAGCGCCACAAACAGGCAGCCCGCCGTCACTTTACGGGTATCGGTGGTCACCTCGTCGATAGCGACATCGCTACCCTGCCGTTCGCCATGGGCGATCGCGGCAAGTTGACTTAACGTAAAGCGAATCATGCTACCGCTCCCAGCAGACGCGCGACGGTCACGCGGTCGGAATAATCCAGACGGCGGTTGCCGACGATCTGGTAATCTTCATGGCCTTTACCCGCCACCAGCACCACGTCGTTCTCTTTCGCCTGCATCACGGCGTTGGTCACCGCTTCCGCGCGGCCTTCCATCACCTTCGCCTGACCTGCATCGAGCATGCCGGCCAGAATATCGTTGATAATCGCCCGCGGCTCTTCGGTGCGCGGGTTATCGTCAGTCACGACCACGATGTCGGCAAATTCTTCCGCGATAGCGCCCATCAACGGACGTTTACCTTTGTCGCGGTCGCCGCCGCAGCCGAAGACGCACCACAGCTTGCCGCTGCAGTGCAGGCGTGCCGCCTGCAGCGCTTTTTCCAGCGCGTCAGGCGTATGGGCATAATCCACCACCACGGCAGGTTTACCCGGCGCGCTGAACACTTCCATACGGCCGCACACCGGCTGTAAACGCGCTGCGCTCTTCAGCAGATCGGCCAGCGGATAGCCCAGCGCCAGCAGCGTGGCCAGCGCCAGCAGCAGATTGCTGACGTTAAAGGCGCCCATCAGGCGGCTTTCGATTTCGCCCTTGCCCCAGCTGGAGTCAAACTGGATGGTCGCCCCGCTGTCGTGATAGTTCACCGCGGTGGCCTTTAGCCAGCGGCCGTGGCAATTCGGGTTGATATGATCTTCCATCGATACCGCCACCGCGTCCGGCAGTTTTGCCAGCCAGCGACGACCGACTTCATCGTCAGCATTGACGATGGCCTGACCGCAATGATGGGTGGAGTACAGCAGCCATTTCGCCGCTTCGTAGTGCTCCATGTCGCCATGGTAGTCGAGATGATCGCGGCTGAGATTGGTAAACACCGAGGCGGCAAACTGCAGGGCCGCTACGCGGTGCTGTACCAGACCATGGGAGGAGACTTCCATCGCGCCGAAGGTAGCCCCCTGCCCGACCAGACTGGAGAGCACATGTTGAACGTCCACCGCGGAACCGGTGGTGTTTTCAGTTGGAACGACTTTATCCAGCAGACCGTTACCGACGGTCCCCATCACCGCGCTGGTTTCGCCGAGCAGCTTTGCCCACTGCGCCAGCAGCTGAGTGGTGGTGGTTTTCCCGTTGGTGCCGGTGACGCCCACCAGACGCAGCTGCTGCGACGGCTGATGATAAAAACGCCCGGCCAGCGCCGATAAGCGTTCGTTAAGCTGGCTCAGGTAGATAACCGGCACGCCGTGCATTTCACGGATCTCACCGTCTTTAGCTTCGCCCTGCGCTTCAGCAATAATGGCAGCCACACCTTGCGCTATCGCCTGCGGGATATAACGACGCCCGTCCGCCTGATGACCCTGTACCGCGATAAAGAGATCGCCGGAAGCAGCCACCCGGCTGTCCAGCGTCATCTCTCGCAGAATGCGCTCCGGTGCGTTTGGCACCCATGGAGCGAGTAGGTCGCGCAAATTACGATCTGCCACCTGTTCCCTCGCCTTGATTAATTACAAATTCACTTTTTTCGCCCGTTGCCAGCGCATCCGGCTCGATGTTCATGGTGCGCAATACGCCGCCCATGATGGCACCGAAGACCGGCGCGGAAACGGCGCCACCGTAGTATTTACCTGCCTGCGGGTCGTTGATCACCACCACCAGCGCGAAGCGCGGATGGCTGGCGGGCGCAACGCCTGCGGTGTAAGCAATATATTTGTTGATATAGCGGCCATCCGGCCCCACTTTTTTCGCCGTACCGGTTTTAATCGCGATGCGATAGCCTTTGATCGCCGCTTTCACACCGCCGCCGCCGGGCAGCGCCACGCTTTCCATCATATGAACGACGGTACGAACGAGTGATTCCGGGAAGACGCGCTCGCCCGGAACCGGAGGATCAACTTTGGTAATCGACAACGGGCGATAGATGCCATAGCTGCCAATCGTTGCGTAGACTCGCGCTAACTGTAACGGGGTTACCATTAGCCCATAGCCGAAAGAAAAGGTGGCCCTCTCTATGTCAGACCACCGTTGTTTTTGAGGATATAAGCCACTGCGTTCTCCGACCAACCCCAAATTGGTCGCCTTTCCAAGCCCAAAACGTGAGTAAGTATCTACTAACGCTGAGGACGGCATCGCTAACGCCAGCTTAGAAACACCGACGTTACTCGACTTCTGTAGCACCCCGGTCAGGGTCAATTCGCTGTAGCGCGCCACGTCTTTGATTTCGTGGCCGTTAATTCGATAAGGCACGGTATTGAGCACGGTATTTTCGTTGACGATACCGCGCTGCAGCGCCGTCATGACCACCATCGGTTTCACCGTCGAACCCGGCTCAAACACGTCGGTAATCGCACGGTTACGCATGGTGTCTTTTGCCGTACCGGCGAAGTTGTTCGGGTTATAGGATGGGCTGTTGGCCATCGCCAGCACTTCACCGGTGTTAACATCTACTAACACGGCGCTGCCCGACTCGGCTTTGTTAAAGGCCACGGCGTTGTTTAGCTCGCGATAGACCAGCGCCTGCAGGCGTTCGTCGATACTCAGCGCCAGGTTGTGCGCTGCCTGGCTATCGGTAGAAGAGATGTCTTCAATTACCCGGCCATAGCGGTCTTTACGCACGATACGCTCGCCCGGCTGACCGGTAAGCCATTTATCAAAGCTTTTTTCAACCCCTTCAATCCCCTGGCTATCGACGTTGGTAAAGCCGATGAGGTGAGCGGTTACTTCCCCGGAAGGGTAGTACCGACGGGATTCTTCACGCAGATGAATGCCCGGCAGCTTCAGCTTCTTGATGTAATCGGCCATGTCAGGGTTAACCTGACGCGCCAGATAGATAAACCGCATCCGCGGATTGGTATTGATGCGCGTCGCCAGCTGATCCAGCGGCATATTGAGGGCATCCGCCAGCGCTTTCCAGCGCGTATCCAGGGTAACCCCGCCGGCGTCATGGAGCTCTTTCGGGTCGGCCCAGATAGCCTTCACCGGCACGCTGACCGCCAGCGGACGTCCGGAGCGATCGGTAATCATCCCGCGCGCGGTGGACACTTCCTGTACGCGCAGAGAACGCATATCGCCCTGGCGCACCAGCATATCGGGGCTGATCACCTGTAGCCAGGCGACGCGACCCAGCAGAAAAGCCAGCGCCAGCAGAATACAGCCGCACAGCAACGCAAAACGCCAACTGATAAAGTTGGCCTGTTCTTCCTGACGTTTTGCTTTAGGCGTTTTTGGCGCTGCTTTCATCCGTCGCAATAATCCTTATTTCTGTACAACGATATTTTCTTGTGATGGATCGACGTGTTGCATCTGTAACTTCTCGGTCGCGATCCGCTCAACCCGACTGTGATCGCCGAGCGCGTTCTCTTCGAGGATCAGGTTGCGCCACTCAATATCCAGGGCGTCGCGCTCCAGAACCAGCTGTTCACGCTGCGCGGTCAACAGGCGCGTGTGATGCGCAGTGGTGACCACGGTAATCGCCGTAATAATGATGCAAATGAACAGGCAGAGTGGCAGTTTCCCAAACCGCAGAAGGTCGTCCCCGATCACGCCAGGCAAAGCATGGCGCTCGTTGCTTCCAATCGACCCTTTAACCTTGCTTAAGGCCTCTGTCACTCTGCCGATCATGCGTTCGTCCTCTCTGCGATACGCAGCACTGAACTACGGGCGCGTGGATTCTCTGCCACCTCTTCTTCGCCCGGCATCAACTTGCCTAGTGCTCGCAACTCACGGCCGCCCAGTTTTTTGAGCTGCGCTTCGGTCATCGGTATTCCCGCCGGAACCTGCGGACCGCGGCTTTGCTCACGCATAAAGCGCTTCACAATGCGATCTTCCAGCGAATGAAAACTAATGATCGACAGCCGCCCGCCCGGGGCCAGCACGCTGAGCGAGCTTTTTAGCGCCTGCTCTATCTCCTCCAGTTCACTGTTTACCCATATGCGCACCGCCTGGAAGGTACGGGTCGCGGGATGTTTGTGCTTATCTTTTACCGGCATCGCCGCGGCGATGACTTCCGCCAGCTCTTTGGTACGGGTCATCGGCTGAATGCGATTACGTTCGACGATCGCGCGGGCGATACGTTTGCCGAAACGCTCTTCGCCAAAGGTTTTAATCACCCAGGCGATATCGTCTTCTTCAGCCGTCTGCAGCCATTCGGCCGCGGACTGACCGCGCGTCGGATCCATGCGCATATCCAGCGGCCCGTCACGCATAAAGGAAAAGCCGCGTTCCGCATCGTCAAGCTGCGGGGAAGAGACGCCGAGATCGAGCAGAATGCCGTCGATCTTACCGGTAAGATTGCGCTCGCCGACGTACTCAGCGAGTTGTGAAAAGGGACCATGTACGATGGAAAAGCGGGGGTCATCGATGGTTTGCGCGACGGCAATCGCCTGCGGGTCGCGATCGATGGCCAGCAAGCGTCCTTCCGCACCCAGCCGGGAGAGGATCAGGCGCGAGTGACCACCGCGGCCAAAAGTACCATCAATATAGATACCGTCTGGACGAATATTGAGGCCGTTGACGGCTTCATCCAGAAGTACCGTAGTATGTTTATAATTTTCCATCATTTTTATAAGGACAAATCCTGCAGGCGCTCCGACAGTTCACCGGTCGCGGACTGCTCAGCGTCGATATCTTCCTTGACCCGTTGATACCAGGTCGTTTCATCCCACAGTTCAAATTTATTAAACTGCCCGACCAGCATCACTTCTTTTGTCAGCCCGGCATGCTGCCGTAACACCGGCGCAATCAGCAAGCGGCCGGCATTATCCATCTGACATTCGCTGGCATGACCCAAAAGCAAACGCTGTACGCGCCGCTCAACGGGATTCATGCTCGATAAACGCGACAATTTCTGCTCGATGACTTCCCATTCAGGCAATGGATAAAGCAGCAGGCACGGGTGATGAATGTCAATGGTGCATACCAATTGACCGGCAGCGTCCTCGATCAGCCCTTCGCGATAGCGCGTTGGCACGGCCAGGCGGCCTTTGCTGTCGAGATTGACTAACGTTGCTCCACGGAACATGCCAGCCTCACCCCTTTTCGCCACTTTACCCCACAAATTCCCACCAGAAGGAGTTTACGGAGCGGAGGAAAAGCTTGTCAAGCCAGCACGGATGCCAACGGAGCTCAAAAACCCATTATTTACAGCCGACATTAGCCCTGATGAAAAAATCATCAACAGGCGAGGCAAATTAACGTTATGAATACGTGTAAGAAAATAACCAACAAACTCGTAACAGTTATAAACAACAGAATATCTTCGGCGGGAAAATATAAAGTGTCAGTTTGCGACGCGAGCGGCATTTTAGGCCATTATGCCGGCCGTTAACAGTACCTGTTGCTGGCAGAGGGACTGGCCAGGCGCGGGATATGACGGGGAAGAAAGCGTGGCGCGTACAAAATGAGTGTTAATTCAGCAATTAACCTGATGAATGTAACAAAATAATACAATTAAAGTCCGCGCAGTCATTTTTTGTACCCCATTTGGAGTCACAAAACGATGGTCAGTGAATAAAATAAAATAACGCGTAAAGAAGTTTAGGGATTTGTCTGAAATATATTCAGTTTTGCATTTTGCACGTCAATTGCCTGATTTATCGCCAGCGGCCTGCTTACGGTCAGGCCTGCCAGGTTAATACCTGGGCGCTGGCGATATGGCGCCCTTAGCGGCGATTCAGGCTACCGCGACGATAGAGATTACGGCGAATACGGCTAAGACCCGGCTTCGGCTTGCGAGGTTCGTCGAGGCTGGCGAGGACAATCTCCAGCACCCGCTCAGCGACATCGCGATGACGCTGGGCCACGGCCAGTACCGGACACTGCAGAAAATCGAGCAGCTCATTATCACCGAAGGTGGCGATCGCCAGCTCGGAGGGCAGTTTACCCTCGCGACGCAAGGTCACATCCATTACGCCCTGCAGCAGCGGGAAAGAGGTGGTAAACAGCGCCTGTGGCATCGGATGGGTTTCAAGCCATTTCTCAAACAGCTGGGCCGCCGCTTCGCGCTCATAGCTGTTGGCATAGAGATAATGCACCTCACGCGGATCGTCCTGCCAGGCTTTACGGAAGCCCTGTTCGCGCAGGAAGCTCACCGACAGCTCCGGCAGCGCGCCGAGATAGAGCACCGTTTCGCCAGGAAACGTCCGCAGCTCAGCTGCGAGCATCTCGGCGTCATCCCGGTCAGCGCCAACCACGCTGGTGAAGTGCTCGCGATCGAGGGCGCGGTCGAGGGCGACAATCGGAAACGGGTCGTTAGCCCAGCGCTGATAAAAAGGATGCTCCGGCGGCAGCGAAGTAGAGACAATGATAGCGTCCACCTGGCGCTGCAGCAGATGCTCGATGCAGCGCATCTCGTTATCGGGCTGATCCTCCGAGCAGGCAATCAGCAGCTGATAGCCGCGCTGACGCGCCTGACGTTCGAGATAATTTGCAATCCGGGTATAGCTGGTGTTTTCCAGATCCGGGATCACCAGACC
Organism: Klebsiella sp. P1927; assembly: GCF_018204675.1. Classification (NCBI taxonomy): domain Bacteria; kingdom Pseudomonadati; phylum Pseudomonadota; class Gammaproteobacteria; order Enterobacterales; family Enterobacteriaceae; genus Klebsiella; species Klebsiella sp. P1927. The sequence continues at coordinate 4,271,435 of NZ_CP073377.1, forward strand.
GATAGAGCGTGTGCGTCCTGCACGCAGGCCAGCAGCGACCGCATTTGGGTGATAGTTGTGCTCTCGCACCACAGCCATCACTTTTTCGACCGTTTTATCGCTTACGCGGTACTGCTTCGCTTTGCCATTAATCACATAGCTCGCGGTGGTTCTTGAAACACCGGCCAGCCGGGCGATTTCATCCAGTTTCACAATTGCCCCTTGGGTAAGAAGTGCCAAACATAACCATTATTCAGGTATGGAATCCTTTTTATAACATCTAAGCGCAGAATAGTTAGCGCAGCAACCGCTTTCGCTTACAGTTCCTACTGATTTCGCAAAAAAAAAGCCCGACAGTCTCTGCCGGGCTATTTTTACAGCAGTTCCCGATCCTTAGCGCATGATTTTATCACCGCGAGACAGGCCGACCACGCCGGAGCGAGCCACTTCCACAATCCGAGCGACATCGCGCAGCGAGGCCAGAAATGCATCCAGCTTATCGCTGGTGCCGGCGAGCTGGACGGTATAGATAGAAGGCGTCACGTCGATAATCTGTCCGCGGAAGATTTCGGTGTTGCGCTTCACTTCTTCACGGCCATAGCCGCTGGCCTGAACCTTCACCAGCATAATTTCGCGTTCAACATGAGCCCCCTGCCCCAGCTCGCTGACCCGCAGGACATCCACCAGCTTGTGCAGTTGCTTTTCAATCTGCTCAATCGCTTTTTCATCGCCCACGGTCTGAATGGTCATTCTGGAGAGAGTGGGATCGTCCGTCGGCGCGACAGTCAGGCTTTCTATATTATAGCCACGCTGGGAAAAGAGGCCGATAACGCGGGACAATGCACCCGATTCGTTTTCCAGTAATACCGATAATATCCGGCGCATAATCAGGTCCTCTCCGTTTTGCTCAACCACATTTCATCCATGCCGCCGCCGCGGATCTGCATGGGGTACACATGCTCACTGCCGTCGACGGTCACATCGACAAACACCAGCCGACGCTGGCGCACCTGCTCCAGAGCTTCAGCAAGCTTCGTCTCCAGCTCCTGCGGCTCGCTGATGCGGATCCCGACGTGGCCATAGGCTTCCGCCAGACGGACAAAGTCCGGTAGCGATTCCATATAGGACTGCGAGTGACGCCCGGAATAGAGCATATCCTGCCACTGCTTCACCATCCCGAGATAGCGGTTGTTGAGGTTAAGCACCAGGACCGGCAGCTCATACTGCAGCGCAGTGGAGAGTTCCTGAATGTTCATCTGGATACTGCCGTCACCGGTCACGCAGACCACCATTTCGTCCGGCAGAGCCATTTTGACCCCCAGCGCAGCCGGTAGGCCAAAGCCCATGGTGCCGAGACCACCGGAGTTAATCCAGCGCCGCGGTTTATCGAAGGGGTAATACAGGGCGGCGAACATCTGATGCTGACCCACATCGGAAGTGACGTAGGCATCGCCCTGGGTCAGCCGCCAGATAGTTTCAATTACCGCCTGCGGTTTGATTTTATCGCTCTGGTCGTCGTAGCGCAGACAATGACGGGCACGCCACTGCTCGATCTGTTGCCACCAGTCGCGAATGTCGTCCAGCGGCTGCTGCGCTTCCTCCTGCTCCAGCAGCTCCAGCATCTGCTCCAGCACCAGCCGGGCATCGCCGACGATCGGCACATCTGCCGGCACGGTTTTCGAGATTGAAGTCGGATCGATATCAATATGCAGTACCGTCGCGTTCGGACAATACTTGGCCAGGTTATTGGTGGTCCGGTCGTCAAAGCGAACGCCGACGGCAAAAATCACGTCCGAGTGGTGCATGGTCATGTTGGCTTCATAGGTGCCGTGCATCCCCAGCATCCCCAGCGCCTGCGAGTGTGTCGCCGGGAAAGCGCCAAGTCCCATCAAGGATGAGGCCACCGGCAGCTTCAGTTTTTCCACCAGCTCGCGCAGCTGAGGTTCGCAATGCGCATTGATCGCCCCGCCGCCGACGTAGACGACCGGCTTACTTGCGGCCACCAGGGTCTGCAGGGCGCGTTTAATCTGCCCTTTATGGCCACTGGTGGTTGGGTTATACGAGCGCATGCTCACTGCGTCCGGCCAGACGTAAGGCAGCTTCTTCGCCGGATTGAGAATATCCTTCGGCAGATCGACCACTACCGGACCGGGGCGACCGCTGGCCGCCAGCCAGAAGGCTTTCTTCAGCACGCCGGGAATATCTTCGGTCTGCTTCACCAGGAAACTGTGCTTCACCACCGGACGGGAAATCCCCACCATGTCGCACTCCTGGAAGGCATCGTAGCCGATAAGCGAGGTGGCTACCTGCCCCGAGAGGATCACCAACGGAATAGAGTCCATATAGGCTGTCGCAATGCCAGTGATGGCGTTCGTCGCCCCAGGCCCAGAGGTCACCAGCACCACGCCGACCTCCCCGGTCGCCCGCGCCAGGCCATCCGCCATATGCACCGCCGCCTGCTCGTGACGAACCAGCACATGATCGATACCGCCAAGGGTATGTAACGCATCATAGATATCGAGGACTGCGCCTCCGGGATAGCCGAATACTTGCTTGACGCCCTGATCGACAAGCGATTGGACGACCATCTCGGCTCCTGACAACATCTCCATGGTTTGCCTCCAGGCTTATTGTTTTACGACAGCGGAACTCAATTTCCGCGCGCTCGCACGATGCGAAGGAGTGGTCCTCCGCATTGAGGTGAATGTACTGCATGCCACTACCATAACTGCTCGCCAGCAGGCAGGCAATTCGCCGCAGCTGAGGCCTTATTTCTTGAATAAGAAGAAAAGAAAGCGGTGAGGGGAAAATATGGTGAATTGCTTCAGAGATAAGAAAAGAGAATGGTAAATACTCGGCGAAAAAGGGTGATAACAGGAATAGATCCATTTTTCACGAACACAACGAACCCCTCGCGCAAGGTAAACAGAATAAAATTCTGCTTTATTTGATTTATGTCATATAAAAAAAGGAGCCGAAGCTCCTTTGCTATCTATCGTCGTCGGGTCAGCGCTTGCAAATGTCCACCAACAGCTCTTCCATCCACTGGTGGCCTTTATCACGACCAGCGGCTTCGTGCCAGGAGAGATAGCAGGTCCGACTGTTGACCTTCAACGGCAAAGGTAATATTTGCAGGGCAAGCTTGTCAGCAAATTCATCTGCCAGCCAGCGCGGGGCAATGGCCACCATCTGGGTTTGCGATACTACGTTTAATACGCTGACCATCGCATTACCCTGATAGGCGATACGCGCTTGTTTATCGGCCGTGTCATACCACGGCAAACTAAATGAGGCATACCGGTCGAGAGCAACGGCGGCATGCTCCTCGCGATAAATATCCGCCTCCATCATCGGCCCGGAAATACGCGGATGGTTGCGACTGGCGACCAGGACCATTTCGTCTTTAAATAACGGAACGCAGGCAAACTCAGGGCGACGGAACTCTTCATAACCGATTACGAATTCTGTTTCCTGATAACGTAGCTGATGTTCCGTATTTTGATTCAGCGCAGACTTAAAGACTAAATGAATATTGGGTGCTATCTCTGCAACTTTATTAAAAATAACCGACGTCAGGATGTTATCCAGCGGGCTGCAGACGCACAGATGGAACACGCGCTCACTGCTCAGCGGTTCAAAACCGGAGCCTGGCAATTCGTTTTGGACCAGCTGCAGCGCCTGGCGTACCGAGCCAAACAGCTGATAGGCGCGCGCCGTCGGCTGAATACCGCGGCCATAGCGCACAAAAAGCTCGTCATTAAACATCACTTTCAGTCGTGAAACCGCATTGCTCACCGCGGGTTGTGACATGCCGAGCGTATGGGCGGCACGAGTAATATTCTGCTCTTGCATAACCGCATCAAAAACGGTAAGCAGATTGAGATCAACCATCCGTAGTTGAGGTTTAACGACTTCCTGTCCGGGGGCTGATTTATATTCTGGAGTTTCAATTAACATATCTAATTCCGCCGTCACGATGAATTCCCTTCACTAAACCGCTATAATTAGCGCCGAAAATATCATTTACCATGCAAATGACATTTACAAAATAGCAAAAGAAATTTTTAGGAATATATCAAGGCTATGAGTGGCAGTGAAGAAACGGTCCTGATCAAAAAACTGAGCCGCTCAAACCATACTGATTACTTAATGATGATAAGTGTAACCATAATCCATAAAAATAAAAACAGCACCACGAGTTAACTGTAACTTAAGCAATAATAAAGTATTTTATTTTTCCCTCCATAAAATTAACAAATCCTTATCATTGAAAAATAATCCGCTAGCGTTCGAATACATTCACAGGAAAAATAAATTTAATATTTTCATCCAGATACCGTTTTTTGTCCCTTCATTGGCGACACCTGTTCGACGATGCCTTGAATGCAAAGCACTTTTTCAAATGAAACAAATGGGGATAAACCGCTTTCGGTCCAAAATAGGATCTTCGGCAAAATGGGGCTTACATCAGCACATTTTGCTAATTCATTTAGTCAGCCCAAAACGCTTTTTCCATGCCAGGGGTTGACTTTAAAACAGCTATCCAGTAACTCTAAAAGCATAACGATTTCATCTGGAGTTTGACGCAATGATTCGCACCGCTCGTATCACCAGCCTACTACTACTAAACGCATGCCATTTGCGCGGTAGGCTGTTGGGCGACGTTCAGCGTTAAGTCATCTTCCAGCAAGACTATAAAACCCGCGCCTTGGCGCGGGTTTTTTTATGCTCGTCAACAAGGCGCCAGGACACAGACTAAGGATCCAAACCATGAGCCAGCAAGTCATTATTTTCGATACGACCTTACGTGATGGCGAACAAGCGTTACAGGCAAGCCTGAGTGTCAAAGAGAAGCTGCAGATCGCACTGGCCCTTGAGCGAATGGGGGTCGACGTAATGGAAGTCGGTTTCCCGGTATCCTCGCCGGGCGATTTTGAATCGGTGCAAACCATCACGCGCACCATTAAAAACAGCCGCGTGTGCGCCCTGGCGCGCTGCGTTGAGAAAGATATCGACGTGGCGGCGGAATCGTTAAAAGTGGCCGAGGCTTTCCGTATTCATACCTTTATTGCCACCTCGCCGATGCATATCGCCACCAAACTGCGCAGTACGCTGGATGAGGTTATTGAGCGCGCGATCTATATGGTGAAGCGGGCACGCAACTACACTGACGACGTTGAGTTCTCCTGTGAAGACGCCGGCCGTACGCCGATTGCCGATCTGGCTCGCGTCGTGGAAGCGGCGATCAACGCCGGCGCCACCACCATTAATATCCCGGATACCGTCGGCTATACCATGCCGTTCGAATATGCCAACATCATCAGCGGCCTGTATGATCGCGTGCCGAATATCGACAAAGCAATTATTTCCGTCCACACCCATGATGATCTGGGCATCGCTGTCGGTAACGCCCTCGCCGCGGTCCACGCCGGTGCGCGCCAGGTAGAAGGTGCGATGAACGGTATCGGCGAACGCGCCGGCAACTGCGCACTGGAAGAAGTGATCATGGCGATCAAAGTGCGCAAAGACATCATGAACGTGCACACCAACATTAATCATCATGAAATCTGGCGCACCAGCCAGACCGTCAGCCAGATCTGCAATATGCCGATCCCGGCGAACAAGGCCATCGTCGGCACCGGCGCCTTCGCCCACTCCTCCGGCATTCACCAGGACGGCGTGCTGAAGAACCGCGAAAACTACGAGATCATGACCCCGGAATCTATCGGCCTGAACCAGGTGCAACTGAACCTGACTTCCCGCTCCGGCCGCGCGGCGGTGAAACACCGGATGGAAGAGATGGGCTACCAGGAGAGCGATTACAACCTGGATCATCTGTACGACGCATTCCTGAAGCTGGCGGACAAAAAAGGCCAGGTCTTCGATTACGATCTGGAAGCGCTGGCCTTTATCAACAAGCAGCAGGAAGAGCCAGAGCATTTCCGCCTGGATTACTTCAACGTCCAATCCGGATCCAGCGATATCGCCACCGCCTCGATCAAACTGGTCTGCGGGGATGAGATCAAAACCGAAGCCGCCAACGGCAACGGTCCGGTCGATGCTATCTACCAGGCGATTAATCGCGTCACCGACTACAACATTGAATTAGTGAAGTATGGCTTAAGCGCGAAAGGCCACGGCAAAGACGCCCTGGGCCAGGTGGATATCGTCGTTGACTACAATGGCCGCCGCTTCCATGGCGTTGGTCTGGCAACGGATATCGTAGAGTCGTCAGCCAAAGCGATGGTTCACGTGCTGAACAACATCTGGCGCGCCGCCGAAGTCGAAAAAGAATTGCAACGCAAAGCTCAGAATAAAGAGAACAATAAGGAAACCGTGTAATGTCGAAGAATTACCATATTGCCGTTTTGCCGGGTGATGGCATTGGCCCGGAAGTGATGAACCAGGCGATGAAAGTACTGGAAGCCGTGCGCCAACGTTTTGCCATGCACATTACCACCAGCCAGTATGACGTTGGCGGGGCGGCCATCGACCGTCAGGGAACTCCCCTGCCGCAGGCGACCGTCGCCGGATGCGAGCAGGCGGATGCGATCCTGTTCGGCTCCGTCGGCGGTCCGAAATGGGAGCACCTGCCGCCGGCGGAACAACCAGAGCGTGGCGCGCTGCTGCCGCTGCGTAAACACTTTAAACTGTTCAGCAACCTGCGCCCGGCCAAACTGTATCAGGGGCTGGAAGAGTTCTGCCCGCTGCGCGCCGACATCGCTGCTAACGGCTTCGACATTCTCTGCGTACGCGAACTGACCGGCGGCATCTACTTCGGCCAGCCGAAAGGCCGCGAAGGCAGCGGTCAGCATGAGAAAGCCTTTGATACCGAGGTGTATCACCGCTTTGAGATCGAGCGTATCGCGCGCATCGCTTTTGAATCCGCCCGCAAGCGTCGTCACAAAGTGACTTCCATCGATAAGGCCAACGTTCTGCAGTCCTCCATCCTGTGGCGCGAAATCGTCAGCGAGATCGGCAAGGAGTATCCGGACGTTGAGCTGGCGCATATGTATATCGATAACGCCACCATGCAGCTGATTAAAGATCCGTCCCAGTTCGACGTGCTGCTGTGCTCCAACCTGTTTGGCGACATCCTCTCCGACGAGTGCGCGATGATCACCGGCTCGATGGGTATGCTGCCGTCCGCCAGCCTCAATGAACAAGGTTTTGGCCTGTACGAGCCGGCGGGCGGTTCCGCACCGGATATCGCCGGCAAAAATATCGCCAACCCGATCGCGCAGATCCTCTCCCTGGCTCTGCTGCTGCGCTACAGCCTCGACGCTGACGAAGCGGCGACCGCCATTGAAAACGCGATCAACCGCGCCTTAGAAGAAGGGGTTCGAACCGGCGACTTAGCGCGCGGCACGGCGGCGGTCAGCACTGATGAAATGGGCGATATTATTGCCCGCTATGTCGCAGAAGGGGTGTAATCATGGCGAAGACGTTATACGAAAAATTATTTGATGCGCACGTAGTGTATGAGGCGCAGAACGAAACCCCGCTGCTGTATATCGACCGCCATCTGGTGCACGAAGTCACCTCTCCGCAGGCGTTTGACGGTCTGCGCGCCCATGGCCGCCAGGTGCGCCAGCCGGGTAAAACCTTCGCTACCATGGATCATAACGTCTCGACGCAGACCAAAGACATTAACGCGTCCGGTGAGATGGCCCGCATTCAGATGCAGGAGCTGATTAAGAACTGTAAAGAGTTCGGCGTTGAACTGTACGACCTGAACCACCCGTATCAGGGCATCGTCCACGTCATGGGCCCGGAACAAGGGGTTACCCTGCCGGGGATGACGATCGTGTGCGGTGACTCCCATACCGCCACCCACGGCGCGTTCGGTGCGCTGGCGTTCGGTATCGGCACCTCCGAAGTGGAGCATGTGCTGGCGACCCAGACCCTGAAACAGGGCCGCGCGAAGACCATGAAAATCGAAGTCCAGGGCAAAGCGGCGCCGGGCATTACCGCCAAAGATATCGTGCTGGCCATCATTGGTAAAACCGGTAGCGCCGGCGGCACCGGCCATGTGGTTGAGTTCTGCGGCGAAGCGATCCGCGATCTGAGCATGGAAGGGCGTATGACCCTGTGCAACATGGCGATCGAGATGGGCGCCAAAGCGGGCCTGGTCGCGCCGGACGAAACCACCTTCAATTACGTACGCGGCCGTCTGCATGCGCCGAAAGGCAAAGATTTTGACGATGCCGTAGCGTACTGGAAAACCCTGAAAACCGACGACGCCGCGACGTTTGATACCGTGGTGACGCTGCAGGCGGCGGAAATTGCCCCGCAGGTGACCTGGGGCACCAACCCGGGCCAGGTGATCTCGGTGACGGATAACATCCCCGATCCAGCGTCGTTCAGCGATCCGGTGGAACGCGCCAGCGCCGAAAAAGCGCTGGTCTATATGGGGCTGAAATCCGGGATCCCGCTGACGGAAGTCGCTATCGATAAAGTGTTTATCGGCTCCTGCACCAACTCGCGCATCGAAGATTTACGCGCCGCGGCGGAAATCGCTAAAGGGCGTAAAGTGGCGCCGGGCGTCCAGGCGCTGGTGGTGCCGGGTTCTGGTCCGGTGAAAGCGCAGGCGGAAGCGGAAGGTCTGGATAAGATCTTTATCGAAGCCGGCTTTGAGTGGCGCTTACCTGGTTGCTCTATGTGTCTGGCAATGAATAATGACCGCCTGAATCCGGGCGAACGCTGTGCCTCAACCAGCAACCGTAACTTTGAAGGCCGTCAGGGCCGCGGCGGACGCACGCACCTGGTGAGCCCGGCAATGGCCGCGGCGGCAGCCGTTACCGGCCATTTCGCCGATATCCGTAATCTGAAGTAAGGAGACCATCATGGCAGAGAAATTTACCCAACATACCGGCCTGGTGGTTCCGCTGGATGCTGCAAACGTCGATACCGACGCGATCATCCCTAAGCAATTTTTGCAGAAGGTCACCCGCACCGGCTTTGGCGCGCACCTGTTTAACGACTGGCGCTTTCTCGACGATAAAGGTCAACAGCCGAACCCGGAGTTCGTGCTGAATTTTCCTGAGTACCAGGGGGCATCGATACTGCTGGCGCGGGAAAACTTCGGCTGCGGCTCCTCGCGCGAGCACGCGCCGTGGGCGCTGACCGATTACGGCTTTAAGGTCGTTATCGCCCCGAGCTTTGCCGATATCTTTTACGGCAACAGCTTCAATAACCAGCTGCTGCCGGTGACCCTGAGCGACGAGCAGGTCGATGAACTGTTCAAGCTGGTGCAGGCCAACCCGGGCATTACGTTTGAAGTGGATCTGGAAGCGCAGGTAGTTAAAGCCGGGGATAAAACCTACAGCTTTAAGATCGACGATTTCCGCCGCCACTGCATGCTCAACGGCCTGGATAGCATCGGCCTGACGCTGCAGCATGAAGCGGCGATCTCCGACTATGAACGCAAGCTGCCGGCATTTATGAATTAACCTTTGGGCCCGGTCATTTGATCGGGCTTTTTATTTTATTGCGGAGAAAATTGCGATCTCACGCACAAAAACCAATTTTAATGTGCTGATTGTCAGACCTTACCGCCACCCTGCCCTACCGCCTAAAGAAGAATTATTCCGCTTTCCTCCCCTTCTCCAGCACTGTTTATGTATTTTCCCTGCACTGCAAGTAAAAATAAGGCACGAGTGTTTAATATAAAAATATAAGAATGTGAAGAAAGCGTTAATCTCATAGAGAACCCCTATTGCTATGCACAAAAAAAAGCATTATTTTTCGATTTTTCCCCTCGTTATCTTTTGCCACAGAGAAATATTAACTAAGGACACGCCTGGGCCCCGCATATCGGCCTCCCGGCCTCCTGTGGAGAGAAGAGATGAGCCACTATCCGCACCTTTTCAGTCCGTTGACCATCAACGGTATGACGTTAAAAAACCGCATTATTATGCCCCCTATGGGCACCAATATGGCCACGCTCAATGGCGAGGTGTCGCAGGAACAGCTGGAATACTACGAACTGCGGGCCAAAGGCGGCACCGGGCTTATCACCATCGAAAATATTTGTATTGATTTCCCCTTCGCCTCCAACGGCACCACCCAACTGCGCATCGATAACGATCAATATATTCCACGGCTGTTTAAATTAACCGAGACCCTGCATAAACATGGCGCCTGCGTATCCATTCAGTTAAATCATGCCGGCGCTTCCGCTTATGCCTACCGACTGGAAGGCCAGACGCCGCTCTCCTCTTCTACAACGCCGTCGAAGAAGCACGGTAATATTCCGCGTCCGATGACCCATGAGGAAATATATCATGCGGTAGAAAAATTTGGTGACGCCGCGGAGCGCGTTCGGCGCGCAGGTTTTGACTGCGTCGAAATTCATGCCGGTCACTCCTATTTAATTAGCCAGTTTTTATCGCCGCTGTTTAATAAGCGCACTGATGAATTTGGCGGCAGCGTCGAAAATCGCACTCGGATACTGAGTCTGATTGTCGATAAGGTTCGCGCCTGCGTGGGGCCGCGTTTTCCGGTCAGTCTGCGCATCAGCGCCGACGACTTCCTCAAGGGCGGCAATACCCTCGAAGATTCCCTGCGTATTCTTGAGCTCTGCCAGGAGAAGGTCGATATCATCAACGTCTCTGCGGCACAGAACGACAACCTGAATCTGCAAATCGATCAGATGTCGCTGGAGGATGGCTGGAAGCGCTATCTCTCCCGCGCGGTGCGCGATAAATTCCATAAACCCACGGTCATCGCCGGCAATATTCGCACTCCACAGGTAGCCGAAGATATCCTCGCCAGCGGCGATGCCGATCTTATCGCCATTGGCCGCGGTCTGATTGCCGAGCCGGAGTGGGTGCAGAAAGTGCAAGGCGGAAAAGAGCGTCTGATGCGCAAATGTATCTCCTGCAACATCGGCTGCGCCGACCATCGCATCGCCCGCTCGCGCCCGCTGCGCTGTTCGATTAACCCGGATATTATTCACGGTGACGCCTATAAAATGCGGCGCGTGAATCGCGACACTAACGTGGTGGTCATCGGCGCCGGCACCGCCGGGATGGAAGCCGCCTGCACCGCGGCGGAAGTTGGTTGCCATACCTGGCTGCTGGAAGCGAAAAACCACGTCGGCGGCCTCGCCAGCGAAATCTCCCGCCTACCGGAGAAAAAACGCATCGCTGATTTCCCGCAGTTTATGAAAAATCGTATCGCCTCGCTGGACAACCTGATGCTGCAGATCGGCAAGCGGGCCGACGTGGCTTCAGTTTCCGCCCTGCGTCCGCATCTGATTGTCAACGCCACCGGCTCAACGCCGCTGCTGCCGCCCATTGAAGGCTTGCGGGAAAACATTGACGTCGAGAACGGCAAGATCTTTTCCATTACCGGCATGATCGACAATCTGGCGAAATTTACCGATATCAAGGGCAAACGCATCGCCGTAGTCGGCGCTGGCGCCGTTGGCCTTGACGTTATCGAATACTTTACCGCTCGCGGCGCACAGGCGGTGCTAATCGAGATGCAGGACGCCGCCGGTCGCGATCTCGACATCATTACCAAAAATGCCATGTTGACCATGCTCGACGAGCACCAGGTCGAACAGCACATGAATACCCAACTGATGGCGGTCGCTGCCGACCATTTCCAGGTGAAAAATACACAGCAAACCTTCGATATTCCCTTCGACTACGGCTTTGTCTGTCTGGGGATGCGCGCCAACCGGACGGGTCTCGACGAGATCGAGCGCTGGGCCAATGCCAATAACGTCAAAATCATGAACATCGGCGACAGCGTGATGGCGCGACGCATTATCGATGGCGTCCGCGAAGGCCGCAACGTACTGGATGCACTGGAAGACATGGGTGCGCTGGGCAGCCGCGAAGCACAACGAATTCCCTTTCTAACTTATTGAGGATTTTTGTCATGGCAGAACGTATTACTGGACACACTGAGCTGATTGGCCTGATCGCCACCCCGATTCGTCACAGCATGTCGCCCACCATGCACAACGAGGCTTTCGCCCATCTCGGGCTGGACTACGTCTATCTCGCTTTTGAAGTCGGTAACCAGGAGCTAAAAGACGTGGTGCAGGGCTTCCGGGCGATGAAGCTGCGCGGTTTTAACGTCTCTATGCCGAACAAAACCGAGATTTGCCAGTATCTCGATAAACTGTCGCCGGCGGCACAGCTGGTCGGGGCGGTCAATACCGTGGTCAACGACGACGGCGTACTGACCGGACATATCACCGATGGCACCGGCTACATGCGCGCCCTTAGCGAAGCCGGTATCGATATCATCGGCAAGAAGATGACCGTACTCGGCGCCGGCGGCGCGGCAACGGCGCTCTGCGTCCAGGCAGCACTGGATGGCGTGAAGGCGATCTCCATCTTCAACCGCCGCGATAAATTCTTCGCCAACGCAGAAGAAACCGTGGCCAAGATCCGCCACAACACCGACTGCGAGATCCATCTGTTCGATCTCGACGATCATGACAAACTGCGCGCCGAAATTGACAGCAGCGTGATCCTGACCAATGCCACCGGGGTCGGCATGAAGCCGTTCGAAGGCCAGATGCTGCTACCTGACGACAGCTTCCTGCGTCCGGACCTGATCGTCTCCGACGTCGTCTACAACCCGCGCAAAACCCACCTGCTGGAAGTGGCCGAGAAAAAAGGCTGCCGCACGCTGAACGGCCTGGGGATGATGCTGTGGCAAGGCGCGCGCGCGTTCGAAATCTGGACGGGCAAACAGATGCCGGTTGATTACATCAAGAGCATTCTGTTCTAAGAGGCGAATGATGAAAAATAAATACATCCCTACTGCGGCAGGGCTGTATCTCAACTACCTGATCCACGGTATGGGGGTGCTGTTAATCACCCTCAACATGGCCCATCTTCAGGAACAGTGGGGAACAGACAAAGCCGGCGTATCGATCGTTATATCTTCGTTAGGTATTGGTAAGTTAGCGACCATCGTGACCGGATTTCTCTCGGATCGCTTCGGTCGCAAGCCCTTTATCTATCTTGGGATCCTTAGCTACCTGATCTTTTTCGTCGGCATCCTGCTGACCAAAAATATCTATCTGGCTTACGTGTTCGGCATTATGGCGGGCCTGGCGAACAGCTTCCTCGACTCCGGTACCTATCCGGCGCTGATGGAATCTTTCCCGCACTCTGCCAGCCGGGCCAACGTGCTGATCAAAGCCTTCGTCTCTGCAGGGCAGTTCCTGTTGCCGTTCATTATCAGCTTCCTGATATGGGCAAATCTGTGGTTCGGCTGGTCGTTCGTGATTGCGGCAGCGCTCTTTGTACTGAGCGGGATTTATCTGCTTAAAATGCCGTTCCCTGACAGCCAGGCGGCGAAAAAAGAGGAAGCCCCTACGGCACAGGCGGAAACAGCCGTCCGGCCACAGGCTAATAAGCTGGATATGGTGATCTTCACCCTGTACGGTTATATCGGCATGGCGACCTTCTATCTGGTCAGCCAATGGCTGGCGCAGTACGGCCAGTTCGTCGTCGGCCTGCCCTATGCCTCGGCGATTAAACTGCTTAGCATCTATACCGTCGGCTCGCTGGTCTGCGTCTTTGTAACTGCCGCCTTCGTCAAAGAGGTGTTTAGCTCGGCCATTGCGATGATTATTTATACTGGCCTGTCGATGATTTCGCTGCTGTTGGTGTGCCTGTTCCCGACGCCGATGATGGTGACCGGCTTTGCTTTTGTCATCGGCTTTGCCGCCGCTGGCGGAGTGCTGCAGCTGGGTGCGACAATCATGGCGATGAGCTTCCCGAACGGAAAAGGCAAAGCAACCGGCATCTTCTACACTGCCGGCAGTATCGCCAGCTTCACGATCCCGTTGATCACCGCAAAGCTTTCGCAGATCAGTATTGCCAGCATTATGTGGTTTGATTTTCTGATCGCCGTTATCGGCTTTGTGATCGCCCTGTACATCGGCTATCGTCAACTGCAGGCTCGGGCGGCGCAAAAAGTATCACGCACCGCAGTCACCGCCTGAAGTACAACGCGAAAAATAATGGATACCTACATGACAAATGCAGTAACCGTAAAGAACATCACCTTTCAGGAAGGGGAAACCCTCATTTGTGTACCGCTGATCGGTAAAACCCTGGATGAGATACTGGGTAACGCCCACGGCCTGGTCGATGCCGGCGCCGATATTATCGAATGGCGCGTTGACCACTTTGCCCAGGTCAGAGAGATGGCCCAGGTGATGGCCGCGCTGGCGGAAATCCGTGGCGCGCTGAAAGCGCTTCCGCTGCTGTTTACCTTCCGCAGTAAGAAAGAAGGTGGCGAAACCGAGCTCAGCGACGAAGCCTATTTTGCGCTCAACCGCGAGGCCGCACGCAGTGGACTGGTTGATGTTATCGATATCGAACTGTTCAATGATGAAGCGCAGATCCGCGCGCTGGTTGACGATGCGCATGCCGCGGGCGTCAAGGTGATCATGAGTAATCATGATTTCCATAAGACCCCCGCTCAGGAAGATATTATCTATCGCCTGCGCCGCATGCAGGATCTGGGGGCCGATCTGCCGAAGATCGCGGTGATGCCGCAGTCGCCGCAGGACGTACTCACCTTGCTCGCCGCCACGCTGACCATGAAAGAGAAGTATGCGACGCGTCCGCTGATCACCATGTCGATGGGCAAATCCGGTGGCGTTAGCCGGGTCACCGGGCGCTTGTTCGGTTCGGCGATGACCTTCGGTACCGTTGGTCAGGCCTCCGCGCCGGGGCAGATCGCCATCGCTAAGCTGCGTGAAGTGATGGATATGCTCTCCTGATATCCGGATGGCCCGGAGGTCACATCCGGGCCATCCGTTAACAGATCTTCTGGCTGTCGTGGATAACCACATTTTTAAATGACTCCAGCGCCGGAGAGAGCCCCTTGTCTTTCATGGTCGCCAGATAGATATAGCGGGGGGGGATGGTGTTTTTAATCTTCAGGATATGGACATTGTAATAGGAGAGCGCGGTGATGCGCGGCATAATCGCGATCCCGTAGTCAATACTCACCAGCCCGGCCATCGCCGTATCCTCATCCACATAGCAGGCGATCTCCGGCACCAGCTTTTGCTGCATAAATACATTATCGATAAACGGACGTAAGCCGCTATTTTCTGAAAAATAGATATACGGATAATGAATCGTCTCCACCAGATCGACTTCATGTTCATATAGCCGGGCCAGCGGATGATCCTTTGCCGTGACCACCACCAGTTCCTGCTGGATCACCGGAATAAAATCGATATCGGGTTCATCGGCAATATAAGAGCAGATCGCCAGATCGACTTTTCCGGCCTTCAGCTCCTGCAACAGCGTCAGCGATGTCCCTTGAGTAAAAGAAAAAGTCACATTGTGACATTCAGGTGAAAGAGAATATTTATTAATTAACTGTGGAACAACATACTCCCCCATCGTGTAAATAAAGGCGATGCGAATATTCTCTTTATTCTCAGCGCCATTTTTTTGCAATATCATGCGTCCGTTCTCCAGCGAGGCCAGCGCATCTTCAACATACGGCAAAAAACGCTTGCCGTTTTGGGTAATTTTTACGTTCCGCCCCTGTCTGGCGAATAGCGCGACCCCTAACTCCTTCTCCAGCTCCGATATCGCGTGGCTTAGCGAGGGCTGGGTGATGCACAGACTGGAGGCGGCTTCGGTGTAATGCTCAGTTTCAGACAGACGTTTAAAATAATAAAGTTGCTTTAGGTTCATTATTTTTACCCGTATAATATAAGAATAAATGCACTGACGCTAATATACCATGCAAGCCACCAATAATGCGCATGAACGGGTAAATATCGGCGTTACATCAAATATTATTTGGCGAAGGGCATGAATGTGCCACAAGGCATTGCCATTCATAGATACTACCTATAGCTCCTTGAGATATTTTTGCATATTAGAATATATGCAAAAATATTTTAAACTTTAAAGGAACTCGCTATGAGTATGTCAAACTCTCAGGAAGTCCTCACTTCCACATCGGGGGCGAAAAAAAGAAGCCGCGTACGGATAGTTATTCTGCTGCTACTCTCCGTCGGAACGATGATAAATTATCTCGACCGTACCATCCTGGGTATTGTAGCGCCACAGTTAAGCAAAGAAATCCATATCGATCCGGCGATGATGGGCATCATCTTCTCCGCCTTCGCCTGGACTTATGCGCTGGCGCAGATCCCCGGCGGGATGTTTTTAGACCGCTTTGGCAACAAAGTGACCTATGCCCTGTCAATTTTCTTCTGGTCGCTGTTTACCCTGCTGCAAAGTTTCACCCTCGGCCTAAAATCCCTGCTGCTTCTGCGCCTGGGACTCGGCGTCAGCGAAGCGCCCTGCTTTCCGGCCAACAGCCGCATCGTCAGCACCTGGTTCCCTCAGCATGAGCGCGCGCGGGCAACGGCAACGTATACAGTTGGTGAATATATAGGGCTGGCCGCTTTCTCGCCGCTGTTATTTTTAATTCTCGAACATCATGGCTGGAGAACGCTTTTTTTCCTCACCGGCGGATTAGGTATTTTATTTACTTTAGTGTGGTGGCGTTTTTATCATGAACCGCATGAATCGCGCACGGCTAATCAAGCGGAGCTGGAGTATATCGGCGCAAGCAGCATTAACAATAAAATCCAGAACGTTCCATTTAACTGGCGTGACGCCAGACGCCTGCTGGGCTGTCGCCAGATCCTCGGCGCCAGCCTGGGTCAGTTCGCCGGCAACACCACACTGGTCTTTTTCCTGACGTGGTTTCCCAGCTACCTCGCCAACGAGCGCCATCTTCCATGGCTGCACGTCGGCTTCTTCGCCACCTGGCCCTTCCTTGCCGCCGCGATTGGCATCCTCTTCGGCGGCTGGATCTCCGACCGGTTGTTGAAGCGAACCGGCTCCGTCAACATCAGTCGAAAGTTACCAATAATTTCCGGTTTATTGCTGTCCAGCTGTATTATCGCGGCGAATTGGGTAAGCGCCAATAGCACCGTAATTATTATCATGTCGGTGGCTTTTTTTGGCCAGGGGATGGTCGGTCTGGGCTGGACCTTAATTTCGGATATTGCCCCGGAAAATATGGCAGGCCTCACCGGCGGCATATTTAATTTCTGTGCCAATATGGCCTCGATTATCGCACCACTGATAATTGGTGTGATTATTTCCGCCACGGGTAATTTCTTTTACGCGCTGATCTACGTCGGCCTGACGGCGCTGATTGGGGTGATTGCCTACATTTTTATCATCGGCGACATTAAGCGTATCGAACTCAAGTAGGCCTGGTCGCCCCGGCGATGCCGGGGCGAGTAGTCAGATATCCTTCACCTTGCTGGTCAAAAACAGCGTCACCAGCGAAATGGCCGCGATCGTCCAGTAGACGCTGGCGTGACCATAGCTCTGGGACAGCGCCCCCTGCATCACGCCGGCAAGGATCACGCCGGTGGAAATACTGTTGGTGAACAGGGTGGTCGCCGCTCCCGCCCGTCCCGGCATTAAATCCTGGAACCACAGCATGCCTATCCCGGCGATAATGCCGATAAAGATGGCATTGAACAGCTGCAGAGCCAGCAGCGCCGTGCGACCATGAAACAGGATCAGTCCGGCATAAAACAGCACGCCGGCGGCCACCGCCGCCACCATCATTTTACGTTTGCCAAAGCGCTTTACGTAGTAGCCGGCGAGGATCATCGCCGGTATCTCCAGCCCGGCGGCAGTGCCCATCAGGATCCCGGCCAGGCTGTCGGGAAGCCCGAGATCGCTGCTGATCCACAGCGGCATATCAATGATGTACATGGTGTTGCAGGTCCACATCAGGGTGGAGGCGATAAACAGCATACGCACGTTCTTGTCCTGCCAGCCGCCGGCCTGCGCTAGCGCCGCCGCCTCCTCCGAGGGCTGTTCCACACGCGGAACCGAAGGCAGTTTGATGGCAATCAGAGCGAGGCTAATGACAAAAATGCCCGCCGCAATGGAGAACATGGTGGTGAAGCCATAGTTGAGCGCCAGCATAAAGGCCAGCGGCGGGCCAATCACCCAAGCCAGCGACAGCTGGGCGCGCATGACCGAGCTGAACATCACCACTTCCCGCGCCGAGCTGTCGGCGTACTCCCGCGCCAGCGCGAAGAGCTGCGGCATGGCGGCGTTGGCAATGGATGCCAGCATCACGCCGCAGGTGATCAGCGTCAGATAGTGGCGGTTGAAGGCAAACAGCAGCGCATTACCCACCGCCATCAGACAGCAGAACATAATCAACCGCCGCCGGTCGCCGCGGCTATCGGAGCGCTTGGCCAGCCACAGGCTAACCAGGATCCCGGCGATGGCGTTTACGGTATAGAACAGGCCCACCCAGAACGGTTGCGCCCCCACTTCGCGGCTAAGAAACAAACTCAACGTCGGCGCCTGCAACGCGCCCGCCACGCCCATCATAAAAGCAACCAGCATAAAGGCGGCATAGACGCCGTTAAGCCGTCGTCCCATCGTCATCAACCACAGCATGGAATGTCCTTAACACACGCGAAGAAAACGAAAAAAGCCAGCAGAGGCATTCTGCTGGCGGGTGATTCTATACTCTATGGATTTCATGCTGCAGGACAAAACGGTTAACCATTTTGCGCCGCGCTCGCGCTGGCCCTGAAAAGGTGAGTCCCGTAGAGGCGAATCACGCAGCCAGAACATACGGCCCAGGAAACATCGACAGCGCACCTGCAGTTTGAAAAACGACGAGTATAACACCAATACTCAGTCACACATGATGTCTGCAAGTCAATGATCAGAGGTCGTTGACGTCACTCCCCACTGCATCAGTTCCCCCAGAATTTCCTGCTGTCGTCCTGCCATCAGGCGGGCCAGCCAGGACGCTTCCTGCGTCGCAGAAAAGTAGCGTTGGTAGAACGATTTTGCGGTAGACCTCATCATATTCACCTCCTCGCTTCATCGGGATTCATTATTGGCTTAATATAGGAAGTAATAAATTGCTGAGTTTTGCGCAGGAGTTCCCCTTTTATGTCTTCCGGCCGTCTGCAACAACAGTTCATTCGCCTATGGCAGTGCTGCGACGGCAAGTCGCAGGAGACCACCCTTAACGAGCTGGCGGAAATGCTGAGCTGCTCGCGCCGCCATATGCGCACCCTGCTCAATATGATGGAGTCCCGCGGCTGGCTGACCTGGGAAGCGGAGGCAGGCCGCGGCAAGCGTTCGCGGCTAACCTTTCTCTATACCGGCCTCGCCCTGCAGCAGCAACGTGCCGAAGATCTCCTTGAGCAGGATCGCATCGATCAGCTGGTGCAGTTGGTCGGCGATAAGGCTGCCGTCCGCCAGATGCTGGTCTCGCATCTCGGCCGCAGCTTCCGCCAGGGGCGGCACATCCTGCGCGTGCTCTACTACCGACCAATGAAGAATTTGCTGCCCGGTAGCGCGCTGCGGCGTTCGGAAACGCATATTGCCCGGCAGATTTTCAGCGCCCTGACGCGGGTAAATGAGGAAAATGGGGAACTGGAAGCCGATATTGCCCACCACTGGCAGCAGTTGTCGCCCACCCACTGGCGCTTTTTCCTCCGCCCGGGCATCCATTTTCACCATGGCCGTGAGCTGGAGATGGCGGATGTGATCGCCTCTCTGCAGCGCAGCAATGCCCTGCCGCTCTATTCACATATCGAACGCATCGAATCGCCCACCGCCTGGACCCTGGATATTCATCTGCGCCAGCCCGACCGCTGGCTGCCCTGGCTGCTGGGGCAGGTGCCGGCGATGGTGCTGCCGCAGGAGTGGCAGACCATGAACCACTTTTCCTCCATGCCGGTCGGCACCGGCCCCTATGCCGTGGTGCGTAACAACCAGAATCAGCTCAAGATCCATGCCTTTGAGGACTATTTTGGCTACCGGGCGCTGATCGATGAGGTGAACGTCTGGGTGCTGCCGGAGATTAGCGAAGAGCCCAACGGCGGCCTGACGCTGCAGGGCAATACCGAAAGCGAAAAAGCGGTGGAGAGTCGCCTGGAAGAGGGCTGCTATTACCTGCTGTTCGACTCGCGAAGCCCGCTGGGGGCCAACGACGCGGTGCGCCGCTGGCTAAGCTATCTGTTTCAGCCCGCCAACCTGCTCTACCATGCGGGCGAACACTACCAGGGCAACTGGTTTCCCGCCTACGGCCTGCTGCCGCGCTGGCATCACGCCAGCAACCACGCCTGCGAGAAGCCGGCGGGGCTGGAGACAGTCACCCTTACCTACTACCGCGATCACGTCGAACATCGGGTGATCGGCGGGATCATGCGCGACCTGCTGACGGCGCATCAGGTAAAGCTGGAGATCCAGGAGCTGGAGTACGATGCCTGGCATCGCGGCGAGGTGGTCAGCGATATCTGGCTCAACAGCGTGAACTTCACCTTACCGATCGAATTTTCGCTCTTCGCCTATCTGTACGAAGTCCCGCTGATTCAGCGCTGCATCCCCATTGACTGGCAGGCAGACGCCTGCCGCTGGCGAGCAGGAGAGTTTAATCCGGCCACCTGGAGCCAGCGGCTGCTGGCCGGGCAACATATCGTGCCGCTGATCCACCACTGGCTGATGATTCAGGGTCAGCGCAGTATGCGCGGCGTGAGGATGAATACCCTCGGCTGGTTCGATTTTAAATCCGCATGGTTTGCGCCGCCGGAGCCGTAAGCGCTTTCCGTCATCTGACAAAATCATTACACTAAGGCCGTTCTCAACGGGGTGCTAATAAACATACGCAATATCATTCAAGTTGCATCAAGGCAGCAAGCGGGTGAATCCCCTGGAGCATAGATAACTATGTGACTGGGGTGAACGCGCGAAGCTAACGCAGATGCGGCTTGAAGGATGAAGCGCATGGGCTGAGAAAATACCCGTCGAACCTGATCCGGATAACGCCGGCGAAGGGATTTGAGGCTCACTCAAAATCCTTTGCCACCCCTTTTTTCTGAGGTGCAAAGTGTTGAAAAAATTACTCCCGCTGCTGGCGCTGGTCGCCATGCCCGCTTTGGCTAAGCCTGTTCTTACCGTCTATACCTATGACTCCTTCTCTGCCGACTGGGGCCCCGGCCCGGCGGTCAAAAAAGCCTTTGAAGCGGAGTGCGGCTGCGAGCTGAAGTTCGTCGCGCTGGAAGATGGCGTTTCGCTACTGAATCGCCTGCGCATGGAAGGCAAAAACAGCAAGGCCGACGTTGTGCTTGGCCTTGATAACAACCTGCTGGAAGCCGCGGCGCAGAGTAAACTGTTTGCCAAAAGCAACGTACCCGCCAGCGCGGTCAGCGTGCCGGGCGGCTGGGATAATGACACCTTTGTTCCCTACGACTACGGCTATTTCGCCTTCGTCTATGACAAAAACAAACTGGCTAATCCACCGAAGAGCCTGAAAGAGCTGGTCGAGGGCCCGCAAAAATGGCGGGTCATCTATGAAGATCCGCGTACCAGCACCCCGGGACTGGGCCTGCTGCTGTGGATGCAAAAGGTCTATGGCGATCAAGCGCCCGAGGCCTGGCAGAAGCTGGCCGCGAAAACCGTTACCGTCACCAAAGGCTGGAGCGAAGCCTATGGCCTGTTCCTGAAAGGGGAAAGCGACCTGGTGTTGAGCTATACCACCTCGCCGGCCTACCACATGATTGAAGAGAAGAAAGACAACTATGCGGCGGCGAGCTTCGCCGAGGGCCACTATCTGCAGGTCGAAGTTGCCGCGCGTACCGCCGCCAGCAAGCAGCCGGAACTGGCGGAAAAATTCCTCAAATTTATGGTATCTCCTGGCTTCCAGAACGCCATCCCTACCGGCAACTGGATGTATCCGGTGACCCAGGTCACCCTGCCGGCCGGGTTTGATACCCTGGTGAAGCCGCAGACCACCCTGTCCTTTACCCCGCAGCAGGTCGCCAGCGAGCGTCAAACCTGGATTAGCGCATGGCAACGCGCCGTCAGCCGCTAAACCTTCGCGGGCTGATGCCGGGCCTGTTCGCCGCTACGCTGCTGTGCGCTGTCGCGCTGGCGGCGTTTCTGGCGCTGTGGTTTAGCGCCCCCGGCGCGGGCTGGCAATCGGTCTTCAGCGATAGCTACCTGTGGCATGTGGTCCGCTTCTCCTTCTGGCAGGCGTCGCTGTCAGCGCTGATCTCGGTGGGACCAGCCATCTTTCTCGCCCGCGCGCTTTACCGGCGTCGCTTCCCGGGCCGTACGTTGCTGCTGCGCCTGTGCGCGATGACCCTGATCCTGCCGGTGCTGGTGGCGGTGTTCGGTATCCTCAGCGTCTATGGCCGCCAGGGCTGGCTGGCCTCACTATTTAACGCGCTCGGCTGGCAATGGGAGTTCTCGCCCTACGGTCTGCAGGGCATCCTGCTGGCGCACGTCTTTTTCAATATGCCGATGGCGACCCGCCTGCTGCTGCAGGCGCTGGAGAACATTCCCGGCGAGCAGCGGCAAATTGCCGCCCAGCTTGGCATGCGCGGCTATGCCTTCTTCCGCCTCGTCGAATGGCCGTGGCTGCGCCGGCACATTCCCGCCGTCGCCGCGCTGATTTTTATGCTCTGCTTCGCCAGCTTCGCCACCGTGCTCTCGCTGGGCGGCGGCCCGAAAGCCACCACGATCGAGCTGGCTATCTACCAGGCGCTGAGCTTTGACTACGATCCGGCGCGAGCGGCAATGCTGGCGCTGATCCAGATGCTCTGCTGCCTTGGGCTGGTGCTGCTTAGCCAGCGTCTGAGTAAAGCCGTCGCCATCGGCGTCAGCCATGTGCGCGGCTGGCGCGACCCTGACGATCGCCTGCATAGCCGCCTGAGCGACGGGTTGCTGATCGGCGCCGCCCTGCTGCTGCTGCTCCCGCCGCTGCTGGCGGTCATCGTCGACGGGATCAACCGTAATATGCTGGACGTGCTGGCGCAGCCAGCGCTCTGGCAGGCATTGAGCACCTCTCTACGCATCGCCATCGCCGCCGGGCTATTGAGCGTGACCCTGACGATGATGCTGTTATGGAGCAGCCGGGAGCTGCGCGCTCGCCAGCGGCCGTTGGCCGGGCAGGCAATGGAGCTGAGCGGCATGCTGATCCTTGCGATGCCGGGAATTGTGCTGGCGACCGGCTTCTTCCTGCTGCTCAATAACACTATCGGCCTGCCGGAGTCCGCCGACGGCATCGTCATCTTCACTAATGCCCTGATGGCGATCCCCTATGCGCTGAAAGTACTGGAAAACCCGATGCGCGACATTGCCGCCCGCTACAGCATGCTGTGCCAGTCGCTGGGTATTGAAGGCTTTGCCCGGCTGCGGGTGGTCGAGCTTCGCGCTCTCCGGCGCCCGCTGGCCCAGGCGCTCGCCTTCGCCTGCGTACTGTCGATTGGCGATTTCGGCGTGGTGGCGCTGTTCGGCAACGAGGCGTTCCGCACCCTGCCTTTCTATCTGTACCAGCAGATAGGCGCCTACCGCAGCCAGGACGGGGCCGTCACCGCCCTGCTCCTGCTGCTGCTCTGTTTCTTGTTGTTTACGCTGATTGAAAAACTTCCGGGGCGTGATGCTAAAACTCAATGATGTGACCTGGCTATACCAGCATCTGCCGATGCGCTTCACCCTCGACGTCGCGCGCGGGGAGCGCATCGCGGTGCTCGGTCCCAGCGGCGCCGGAAAGAGCACCCTGCTGAATCTGATCGCCGGGTTTCTGCCACCCGCCAGCGGCAGCCTGCTGATTAACGGCGAGGCGCATAACGCGACGCCGCCGGCGCAGCGTCCGGTCTCGATGTTGTTTCAGGAGAATAACCTGTTTAACCATCTGACCATTCGACAAAATATCAGCCTCGGGATCCACCCAGGCCTTAAACTGAGCCGCGAGCAGCAGGCGCAGGTCACGGCGATAGCTGGACAGATGGGAATTGATGCGCTGCTGGAACGTCTGCCCGGCGAGCTCTCCGGCGGTCAGCGGCAGCGCGCGGCGCTGGCCCGCTGTCTGGTGCGCCAGCAGCCGGTGCTGCTGCTGGATGAACCCTTCTCGGCGCTCGATCCGGCACTGCGCCAGGAGATGCTGTCCCTGGTCGCCGATGTCTGCGAGCAGCAGCAGCTCACCCTGCTGATGGTCTCCCACAGCGTAGAGGACGCCGCGCGCATCGCGCCGCGCTCGATGGTGGTCGCCGAAGGGCGCATTGTCTGGGATGGCGCCACCGCCGAGCTGTTAAGCGGCCACAGCAGCGCCTCGCATTTGATGGGGATCAGCGCGCGATGACTTTGTGCAGGATCGCCAGATAGACCGGCATCAGCGGATGGCGGAAGACAAATGTTAACGCTGTAGCCGCCAGCGCGACCATCAGCGGCGACAGCCACAGCAGTCGGCCGCGCGGCAGCCAGCGGGTCAGCCGATCGCCTGAGGTTTTCGCGCTCCGCCACAGCCGCCAGCACAGCCATCCCGCCAGCCAGGCCAGCAGCGCCGCCCCCAATAGCAGCCATTTAAAGCTGGCACTGTTTTCATCAGCCGGAATATCAATCGCCGCCCCGGCGAGAATGCCCGGAAGGAAATAGAGCGGCGGCCAGAGCAGGCAGCCGATAATATTCGGTAGCACGAACTTGGCCACCGGCAGGTCGAGCATCCCGGCGACCATTGGCACCAGCGGACGCGTCGGTCCGACAAAGCGGCCAATCAGAATGGTGATCATGCTGTGCTGATGCAGCGCATGCTCGGTTTTCTCCAGCAGGGCGCGGTTTTTCTTCATAAACGACCAGCGGTGCAACGGCTTCTTAAAGCGCCAGCCGAGCCAGAATGAGATCCAGTCGCCCAGCAGGCAGCCGACAATCCCCGCCAGCCACGCCTGCCAGAAGTTAACTTCGCCGCCGCCGATGAGCGCCCCAAGGCCAGCCATCATCACCGTGCCGGGTAAGATAAGCCCCACCAGCGCCAGCGACTCGAGAAAGGCCACCAGCATCACGGCTAACAATGAGTAGACCGTGGATTGGGTAATAAAGTGTTCGAGCAATGCTTGCATAATGTACCCGGTTAAAAAACGAAGCCCGGATTCCCCGAAGCCATCGCGCCGTCGTCAAGCCATCAATTGTCTTAATAGTTTACTGGCTGTGACATTTAAGCGGGTCATCATTTCACTTTCTTTACTTTTTATTCACAACCCGCGCGGAATTCGCTCGGGCTGGCCCCGGTGCATTTTTTAAACACGCGGGAAAAATAGAGCTGATCTTCGAAGCCGACGTTGCGCCCAACGGTGGCGATCGGCATCCGCGTGGTGCTGAGCAACAGTTTGGCCTGGCTGATGCGCTGATCCTCCCGCCAGCCGAGGACGCTGACCCCCAGCTGCTGGCGGAACAGGTGCGACAGACGCGAGGGCGACAGGCAAACGTGTTGGGCGACGCTGGCGATATCAAAATGGCTGTCCGCCAGATGGTCGCTGATGTACTGGCAGGCCTCGCGCACCCGGTTGTCCAGCGGGGGATGCAGCGATTCGTTGATCGCCTCCATCCGCCGCAGCAGCAGCTGTTCCAGCAGGTTTATCGCCAACAGTTCGGAATAGCGCCCCGCCCCCTGCCCGGCATCAACGATCTGGCCGAACAGCTCGCCAAAGCGCGCCTGCCACTGTTCATCCGGACGGAAAAAGCCGGTCTGGGCAAAAATCGTTGGCCAGTTGAGCCACTCGTGCCAGTAGGCGCGCGGGCGGAAGTAGACCCACTGGTGATACCACTCGCTGGCGTCGGGATGGCGGCCATAGTGATGAATTTCCCCGGGCGGGAACAGCAGCATATCGCCCGGCCGGCAGACAAACTGTTCGCCGTGGTTGTTGATCACCCCCTCGCCGCGAATCGTCAGATTGAGAATATAGCCTTTCATACCCAGCGGGCGGTCGATAAAGAAATCCAGGTATCCCTGCGCCTCAATCGGCGTCAGGCCGGTGACCAGATGAGCGTTAAAAGAGTAGCCCGGCAGCAGCGGATCGTTTTGCGTTTCGGCCATACGCGTGGTTCTCCCCGAAGGTATCAGTGGCACCAATTGTCCATATTCATCATTTTATCGCTCTCGGCCCTGTCGCGACTGCGACGGCGGTGGGAATTTGGCGAAAAACCCGCACAGCAAGCGAAAAAAGCGCCAGCAGCGTGCATTCCACCGTGATATGCCGGGTAACAAAAGTGTCTATAAATACGGCAGAAAAGTCCACATCGAATATTTGCACGGCGTCACACTTTGCAAGGTAACAGCAAAATAATCCATAAGATTAGCGAATCCGGCCTGACGGATTTTGCCGGGGATATCTACTGTTGCTGCATGAATGATTTCTGCATGGAGTAACAAGATGGCAATTGCGATTGGCCTCGACTTTGGTAGTGACTCAGTCCGCGCTCTGGCGGTGGAATGCGCGTCCGGCGCAGAGCTGGCGACCAGCGTGGAGTGGTATCCGCGCTGGCGGGAAGGACAGTATTGCGATGGCGCTAACAACCGCTTCCGCCATCACCCGCGAGATTACATCGAGTCCATGGAAGCGGCGCTGAAAAGCGTGCTCGCTTCGCTGAGCGCCGAACAGCGCGCCGACGTCGTGGGCATTGGCGTCGACAGCACCGGCTCAACTCCGGCTCCCGTCGATGCCGAGGGCAACGTGCTGGCGCTGCGCGAAGAATTCGCTGACAACCCTAACGCCATGTTTGTCCTGTGGAAGGATCACACCGCGGTCGAGGAAGCCGAGGCGATCACCCGCCTGTGCCACCAGCCGGGCAAAGAGGATTACTCGCGCTATATCGGCGGGATCTACTCCAGCGAATGGTTCTGGGCCAAAATCCTCCACGTCACCCGCGAAGATAGCGCTGTCGCCCAGGCAGCCGCCTCGTGGGTAGAGCTTTGCGACTGGGTGCCCGCCCTGCTCTCCGGTACTACGCGTCCGCAGGATCTGCGCCGCGGCCGCTGCAGCGCCGGACATAAATCGCTGTGGCATGAGAGCTGGGGCGGTCTGCCGCCGGCCAGCTTCTTCGATGAGCTTGATCCCATCATCAACCAGCATCTGGCCTGGCCGCTGTTCACCGATACCTGGACGGCCGATGTGCCGGTCGGCACGCTGAGCGCAGAGTGGGCCCAGCGCCTGGGTCTGTCGCAGAGTGTGGCCATCTCCGGCGGCGCCTTCGACTGCCACATGGGCGCCGTTGGCGCCGGCGCGCAGCCTAACGCGCTGGTGAAAGTCATCGGCACCTCCACCTGCGACATTCTGATCGCCGATAAAGAGAGCGTCGGCGAGCGCACGGTCAAAGGCATCTGCGGCCAGGTCGACGGCAGCGTGGTTCCACACTTTATCGGCATGGAGGCAGGCCAGTCCGCCTTCGGCGATATTTACGCCTGGTTTGGCCGCATTCTCGGCTGGCCGCTGGAGCAGCTGGCTCAGCAGCAGCCGGCGTTGCGCGAGCAAATCAAAGCCAGCCAAAAACAGTTACTGCCGGCGCTCACCGAAGCCTGGGCCAACAATCCATCGCTGGAGCATCTGCCGGTGGTGCTCGACTGGTTCAACGGCCGCCGCACGCCGAATGCCAACCAGCGCCTGAAAGGGGTGATCACCGACCTTAACCTGGCCACCGACGCGCCGGCGCTGTTCGGCGGTCTGATCGCCGCCACCGCCTTCGGCGCTCGCGCCATTATGGAGTGCTTCACCGAGCAGGGGATCCCGGTTAACAACGTCATGGCGCTTGGCGGTATCGCGCGGAAAAACCAGGTCATCATGCAGGCCTGCTGCGACGTGCTGAACCGTCCGCTGCAGATTGTCGCCTCCGATCAGTGCTGCGCGCTGGGGGCGGCTATCTTCGCCGCCGTCGCCGCCGGCGTCTATGACGATATTCCAGCCGCCCAACAGCGGATGGCAAGCCAGGTGGAAACTACCCTGCAGCCGCGTCCGGCGCAGGCACAGCGTTTCGAACAACTCTATCAGCGCTACCAGCAGTGGTCGGTCAGCGCGGAACAACACTATCTCCCTTCGGCTGCAAAGGCGGAAAAAGCCCCGCAATCTAAGGCAGCGCTCACCCATTAAGGATACGAAAATGACGATTTTTGATAACTATGAAGTATGGTTCGTTATTGGCAGCCAACATCTGTACGGCCCGGAAGCCCTGCGCCAGGTGACGAAGCATGCCGAACATGTGGTGAACAGCCTGAATGCGGAAGCCAAACTGCCGTGCAAACTGGTCCTTAAGCCGCTGGGCACCACCCCGGACGAGATCACCCATATCTGCCGCGACGCCAACTACGATGACAAATGCGCCGGGTTAGTGGTCTGGCTGCATACCTTCTCGCCGGCAAAAATGTGGATCAACGGCCTGACCATCCTCAATAAGCCGCTGCTGCAGTTCCATACTCAGTACAACGCCGCGCTGCCGTGGGACAGCATCGATATGGACTTTATGAACCTGAACCAGACCGCGCACGGCGGCCGCGAGTTCGGCTTCATCGGCGCCCGCATGCGCCAGCAACACAGCGTGGTCACCGGCCACTGGCAGGATAAAGAGGCCCACCAGCGTATCGGCGGCTGGATGCGTCAGGCGGTCTCCAAACAGGATACCCGTCATCTGAAAGTGTGCCGTTTCGGCGATAACATGCGCGAAGTGGCGGTGACTGACGGCGATAAAGTCGCCGCGCAGATTAAGTTTGGCTTCTCGGTGAACACCTGGGCGGTCGGCGATCTGGTGCAGGTGGTGAACAGCATCAGCGACGGCGATATCAGCGCCCTGGTCGATGAATATGAGAGCAGCTACCGTCTGACCCCGGCAGCGCAGGTTCACGGCGAGAAGCGCCAGAACGTGCTGGACGCCGCGCGCATTGAGCTGGGGATGAAACGCTTCCTCGAACAGGGCGGTTTCCACGCCTTTACCACCACCTTTGAAGATCTCCACGGCCTGAAACAGCTCCCGGGTCTCGCCGTACAGCGCCTGATGCAGCAGGGCTACGGCTTTGCCGGCGAGGGCGACTGGAAAACCGCCGCTCTGCTTCGCATCATGAAGGTGATGTCAACTGGTCTGCAGGGCGGCACCTCCTTTATGGAGGATTACACCTACCACTTCGACAATGGTAACGATCTGGTGCTCGGCTCGCACATGCTGGAAGTGTGCCCGACGATCGCCACCGTCGAGAAACCGATCCTCGACGTTCAGCCGCTGGGCATCGGCGGCAAAGCGGATCCAGCGCGCCTGATCTTCAATACTCAAACCGGCCCGGCGATCGTCGCCAGCCTGATCGACCTGGGAGACCGCTTCCGTCTGCTGGTCAATACCATCGAAACCGTCCCAACGCCGCACGATCTGCCGAAGCTGCCGGTGGCCAACGCCCTGTGGAAAGCGCAGCCGGATCTGCGTACCGCGTCGGAAGCCTGGATCATCGCCGGCGGCGCGCACCATACCGTCTTCAGCCATGCGCTGAACCTCGACGATATGCGCCAGTTCGCCGAGCTGCATGATATCGAGCTGACCGTCATTGACAACGATACCCGTCTGCCGTCCTTCAAGGACGCGCTGCGCTGGAATGAAGTGTATTACGGTTCAAAACGCTAAGAGGCTGTCCCCTCACCCTTCCCCTCTCCCCGTTGGGGAGAGGGGACCGACCGGGCGCCATGCCGCCTTTCTCCCTCTCCCGCCGGGAGAGGGTCGGGGTGAGGGATACCCGACTCGCCTGCTATTCGGAGCACACTATGTTAGAAGATCTTAAACGCCAGGTGCTGGAAGCTAACCTGGCCCTGCCAAAGCATAATCTGGTGACCTTAACCTGGGGCAACGTCAGCGCCGTCGACCGCGAGAAAGGGGTGTTCGTGATCAAACCCTCCGGCGTGGATTACCGCGTGATGACCGCCGACGATATGGTGGTGGTCAGTCTGGAGAGCGGCGAAGTGGTAGAGGGTAATAAAAAGCCCTCGTCGGATACCCCGACCCATCGCCTGCTGTATCAGGCTTTCCCGACGCTGGGCGGCATTGTGCATACCCATTCGCGCCACGCCACCATCTGGGCGCAGGCCGGGCAATCTATTCCCGCGACCGGCACTACCCATGCCGACTACTTTTATGGCCCGGTGCCCTGCACCCGGTTAATGACCGATGCGGAGATCAACGGCGACTATGAGTGGGAAACCGGCAACGTGATTGTCGAAACCTTCCGCCAGCAGGGAATCGACCCGGCGCAGATGCCCGGCGTGCTGGTCCATTCCCACGGCCCGTTCGCCTGGGGCAAGAACGCCGAAGACGCGGTGCATAACGCCATCGTGCTGGAAGAGATCGCCTATATGGGGATTTTCTGCCGCCAGCTGGCGCCGCAGCTGCCGGCTATGCAGCAAACCCTGCTGGATAAGCACTATCTGCGTAAGCACGGGGCCAAAGCCTACTACGGCCAATAATCACCCTGCTCGCGCTGCGCTTAGCAGGGCCAGGGCTCTGCGCCATCTGGTAGCCTGGATAAGGCACAAGCCGCAATCCGGGGCAACATTAGCGCCGAACACCTGTATAAAACCCCAGCACCCTTCATGAAACCAGGCTATAATCAGGCCTGGTTTTTTATCGGCGAGAATACCCGTGACCCAGCCACGAGCAGGATTTTTACTCACCCGTCACTGGCGGGACACTCCGCAGGGCACCGAGCTCTCCTTCTGGCTGGCCACCGACGACGGTCCGCTGCAGGTCACCCTCCCGCCGCAGGAGTCCGTCGCCTTTATTCCCGAAGCGCAGCGGGCGCAGGCTGAACGGCTGCTGCAGGGGGAGAAAGGGCTCCGCTTCGCCCCGCTGGCCCTGAAAGATTTCCACCGTCAGCCGATTGTTGGCCTCTACTGCCGCGCCCATCGCCAGTTGATGCGTCTGGAGAAGATGCTCCGCGACAGCGGCGTCACCGTTTACGAAGGCGATATCCGCCCGCCGGAGCGCTATCTGATGGAGCGCTTTATCACCGCCCCGGTGTGGGTGGAAGGCGAAACGCGCGGCTCGCAGCTGGTCAACGCACGCATGAAGCCGAACCCTGACTATCGTCCGCCACTGAAATGGGTGTCGCTGGATATCGAAACCAGCCGCCACGGCGAGCTGTACTGCATCGGTCTGGAAGGCTGCGGCCAGCGGGTGGTCTACATGCTGGGCCCCGAACCGGAAACGCCGCCAGACGTCGACTTCGAGCTGGTCTTCATCGCCAGCCGTCCCCTGCTGCTGGAAAAGCTCAACGCCTGGTTTGCCGAACACGACCCCGACGTGCTGATCGGCTGGAACGTAGTGCAGTTCGATCTGCGCGTTCTGCAAAAGCACGCCGAACGCTATCGCATCCCGCTGCGGCTCGGCCGCGGCAACAGCGAGCTGGAGTGGCGTGAGCACGGCTTTAAGAACGGCGTCTTTTTCGCCCAGGCCAACGGGCGGCTGATTATCGACGGCATCGACGCGCTAAAATCGGCGTTCTGGAATTTCTCCTCCTTTTCGCTGGAGGCGGTGGCCCGCGAGCTGCTGGGAGAAGGCAAAGCCATCGACAACCCATGGGATCGGATGGATGAGATCGATCGCCGCTTTCATGAAGACAAACCGGCGCTGGCCATCTATAACCTGCAGGATTGCGAGCTGGTGACGCGGATCTTCCACAAAACGGAGATCATGCCGTTTTTGCTCGAACGGGCGACGGTCAACGGTCTGCCCGCCGACCGCCACGGCGGCTCGGTCGCCGCCTTCAGCCATCTCTATTTCCCGCGCATGCACCGCCTGGGCTACGTGGCGCCGAATCTCGGCGACGTACCGCCGCAGGCGAGCCCCGGCGGCTACGTTATGGACTCCCGCCCCGGCCTGTATGACTCGGTGCTGGTGCTGGACTATAAAAGCCTGTATCCGTCGATTATTCGTACCTTTTTAATCGATCCGGTCGGCCTGATTGAAGGGCTGGCGCAACCCGATGACCAGCACAGTATCGAGGGCTTCCTCGGCGCCCGCTTCTCGCGAGATAAGCACTGCCTGCCGGGGATTGTCAGCCAGATCTGGCACGGCCGGGATGAAGCCAAACGCCAGCACAATAAGCCGCTCTCTCAGGCGCTGAAGATCATTATGAACGCCTTTTACGGCGTGCTGGGGACCAGCGCCTGCCGCTTCTTCGACCCGCGTCTCGCCTCGTCGATCACCATGCGCGGCCATGCGATCATGCGCCAGACCAAAGCGTTAATTGAAGCCAAAGGCTATGACGTTATCTACGGCGATACCGACTCCACCTTCGTCTGGCTGAAGCGCCCGCACAGCGAAGCCCAGGCGGCGGAGATCGGCCGCGAGCTGGTCAGCCATGTCAACGCCTGGTGGGCGCAGGAGCTTAGCAAAAGCCAGCTTACCAGCGCCCTGGAGCTGGAGTATGAAACCCACTTCTGCCGCTTTTTAATGCCGACGATCCGCGGCGCCGATACCGGCAGCAAGAAGCGCTATGCCGGGATGATTCAGGAGGGCGATGCCCAGCGCATGGTGTTTAAGGGTCTGGAAACGGTGCGTACCGACTGGACGCCGCTGGCCCAGCAGTTTCAACAGGAGTTATACCTGCGCATCTTCCGCAACCAGCCGTATCAGGATTATGTGCGGGAGACTATCGCCAGGCTGATGAACGGCGAGCTCGACGAACAGCTGGTTTATCGCAAACGCCTGCGCCGGCCGCTGGCGGAGTATCAGCGCAACGTACCGCCGCACGTGCGCGCCGCCCGGCTTGCCGATGAACACAACCTGAAGCTTGGGCGGGCGCAGCAGTATCAGCAGCGCGGCACCATCAAATACGTCTGGACCACCAGCGGCCCGGAGCCGGTGGATTACCAGCAGTCGCCGCTCGATTACGATCACTATTTAACAAAGCAGTTGCAGCCGGTGGCGGAAGGGATCCTGCCCTTCGTCAACGATGACTTTGCTACAATAGTGACAGGACAGTTGGGGCTATTTTGATTTTTTGTCACCCATTCCACGGGCACGAAAGCCTAAAAATGAAGCGTGAGGAGAACGTGACGAACGTTCTGCCATCCAGTAATATAGCGCCCTTTCCATTCCTGGCCCCAATTTTGACGCATCTCCGATTGTTCATGGAGATGATCAACTATTGCCTGCAATTAAAGAACTAAAGAGCCGAACATATATGCCTTTTACACTTGGTCAACGCTGGATTAGCGACACAGAGAGCGAACTAGGATTAGGGACGGTGGTAGCGCTGGATGCGCGCATGGTCACTCTCCTTTTCCCCGCCATCGGCGAAAACCGTCTGTACTCTCGCAACGATTCCCCGATCACCCGCGTAATGTTTAACCCGGGCGACACCATCACCAGCCATGAAGGCTGGCAGCTCCACGTTGACAAAGTGAATGAAGAGAACGGGCTGCTGTCCTACACTGGCACCCGCCTGGACACCCAGGAAGCGAACGTCACCCTGCGTGAAGTGCTGCTCGACAGCAAACTAGTATTCAGCAAACCGCAGGACCGCCTGTTCGCCGGCCAAATCGACCGCATGGATCGCTTTGCCCTGCGCTACCGCGCGCGCAAGTTCCAGAGCGAACAGTACCGCATGCCGTGGAGCGGCCTGCGCGGCCAGCGCACCAGCCTGATCCCGCACCAGCTGCATATTGCCCACGATGTGGGCCGTCGTCACGCGCCGCGCGTCCTGCTGGCCGATGAAGTGGGCTTAGGTAAGACCATTGAAGCCGGGATGATCCTGCACCAGCAGCTGCTCTCCGGCGCCGCCGAGCGCGTGCTGATCGTGGTCCCGGAAACCCTCCAGCACCAGTGGCTGGTGGAGATGCTGCGCCGTTTCAACCTGCGTTTCTCGCTGTTCGACGACGAGCGCTACGCCGAAGCGCAGCACGATGCCTACAATCCGTTCGAAACCGAACAGCTGGTGATCTGCTCTTTAGACTTCGTGCGTCGCAGCAAGCAGCGCCTGGAGCACCTGTGCGACGCCGAGTGGGACCTGATGGTGGTCGACGAAGCGCACCACCTGGTGTGGAGCGAAGAGGCGCCGAGCCGTGAATATCAGGCTATTGAACAGCTGGCTGAGCGCGTGCCGGGTATCCTGCTGCTGACCGCGACGCCGGAACAGCTGGGAATGGAGAGCCATTTTGCGCGCCTGCGTCTGTTGGATCCGAACCGCTTCCACGATTTTGAACAGTTTGTCGAAGAACAGCAGAACTACCGTCCGGTGGCCGACGCCGTCGCGCTGCTGCTGGCGGGCAACAAGCTGAGCGATAGCGAACTCAATACCCTGGGCGATCTGATCGGCGAGCAGGATATCGAGCCGCTGCTGCAGGCCGCCAACAGCGATCGCGAAGATGCCCAGGCCGCGCGCCAGGAGCTGATCTCGATGCTGATGGACCGCCACGGCACCAGCCGCGTGCTGTTCCGTAATACCCGTAACGGCGTCAAAGGTTTCCCGAAACGCGAGCTGCACACCATTCGTCTGCCGCTGCCGACCCAGTACCAGACGGCCATCAAAGTGTCCGGCATTATGGGCGCGCGCAAAACCGCGGAAGAGCGCGCGCGCGACATGCTCTATCCGGAGCAGATCTATCAGGAATTTGAAGGTGATACCGGTACCTGGTGGAACTTCGACCCGCGCGTCGAGTGGCTGATGGGCTACCTGACCAGCCATCGCTCGCAGAAGGTGCTGGTAATCTGCGCTAAGGCCGCCACCGCCCTGCAGCTGGAGCAGGTGCTGCGCGAGCGCGAAGGCATCCGCGCCGCGGTGTTCCATGAAGGGATGTCGATTATCGAACGCGACCGCGCCGCGGCGTGGTTTGCTGAAGAAGACACCGGCGCCCAGGTGCTGCTGTGCTCCGAGATCGGCTCCGAAGGACGCAACTTCCAGTTCGCCAGCAACCTGGTGATGTTCGACCTGCCGTTTAACCCGGATCTGCTGGAGCAGCGTATCGGTCGTCTCGACCGTATCGGCCAGGCGCACGATATCCAGATCCACGTTCCGTACCTGGAAAAAACCGCGCAGTCGGTGCTGGTGCGCTGGTATCACGAAGGGCTCGACGCCTTCGAACATACCTGCCCGACCGGTCGCACCGTCTACGACAGCGTGCACGATGAACTGATCAACTATCTTGCGGCGCCGGAATCCATCGACGGCTTTGACGATCTGATCAAATCCTGCCGCCAACAGCATGATGCCCTGAAGGCGCAGCTGGAGCAGGGCCGCGACCGTCTGCTGGAGATCCACTCCAACGGCGGCGAGAAAGCCCAGGCCCTGGCGGAGAGCATCGAAGAGCAGGATGACGACACCAGCCTGATCGCTTTCTCGATGAACCTGTTCGATATCGTCGGCATCAACCAGGACGACCGCGGTGAAAACCTGATCGTCCTCACCCCTTCCGACCATATGCTGGTGCCGGATTTCCCGGGCCTGCCGGAAGACGGTTGCACCATCACCTTCGAACGTGACGTGGCGCTGTCGCGTGAAGATGCGCAATTTATTACCTGGGAACACCCGCTGATACGCAACGGTCTGGACCTGATCCTTTCCGGCGATACCGGCAGCAGCACCATTTCCCTGCTGAAGAACAAGGCGCTGCCGGTCGGCACCCTGCTGCTGGAGCTGATCTATGTCGTCGAAGCGCAGGCGCCGAAGCAGTTGCAGCTCAACCGCTTCCTGCCGGCGACCCCGGTTCGCATGCTGCTGGATAAAAACGGCAACAACCTCGCCGCGCAGGTGGAGTTCGAAAGCTTCAACCGCCAGCTGAGCGCGGTCAACCGCCATACCGGTAGCAAGCTGGTCAACGCGGTGCAGCAGGACGTTCACGCGATTCTGCAGCAGGGTGAAGCGCAGATCGCCAAAGCGGCGCAGGGGCTGATCGACGCGGCGCGTAACGAAGCCGATGAAAAGCTGACGGCGGAGCTGTCGCGTCTGGAAGCGCTGAAGGCGGTGAACCCGAACATCCGTGACGACGAACTGGCGGGGATCGAAAGCAACCGTCAGCAGGTGATGGATGCGCTGGCGCAGGCCGGATGGCGTCTGGACGCGCTGCGTCTGATCGTCGTCACTCACCAGTAACGGAACGCGAACATGGCGATGGAAAACTACAATCCGCCGCAGGATCCCTGGCTGGTGATCCTGTATCAGGATGAGCACATCATGGTGGTCAACAAGCCGAGCGGCTTGTTGTCCGTCCCCGGTCGTCTTGAGGAGCATAAAGACAGCGTGATGACGCGCATTCAGCGCGACTTCCCGCAGGCCGAATCGGTGCATCGCCTGGATATGGCCACCAGCGGCGTGATTGTGGTGGCGCTGAATAAAGCCGCCGAGCGTGAACTGAAGCGTCAGTTCCGCGAGCGCGAGCCGAAGAAGCAGTACGTCGCCCGCGTCTGGGGCCATCCGCAGCCGGCGGAAGGCCTCGTGGATTTACCGCTGATTTGCGACTGGCCGAACCGGCCAAAGCAGAAGGTGTGCTATGAAACCGGCAAAGCGGCGCAAACCGAATATGAGGTGCTGGAGTACGCAGAAGATAACACCGCCCGCGTGCGCCTGAAGCCGATTACCGGACGGTCGCACCAGCTGCGCGTGCATATGCTGGCGCTGGGGCATCCGATCCTTGGCGACCGCTTCTATGCCACGCCGGAGGCGCTGGCGATGGCCCCGCGCCTGCTGCTGCACGCCGAGACGCTCACCATCACCCATCCTGCCTACGGCAACGCGATGACCTTTCGCGCGCCGATCGACTTTTAACGCTCATACTTCGAGTTGCATGCGGGTTGGCTGCGTGCAACTCGGATTAGTGAGGATACAGAAAACAATCCCGATTAATCGCGGGCGAACCACGCGTCAATCATCTGCTCAACGCGGGCGACGACGAGATCGGTGTCGTGACGACGGCTGCGCGCACAGGCGTGCGCCGGCTCATCGCACAGCAGGCAGCGGCGCTGCGATTCGCCCAGCGACTGGCGTCCCACCAGCCCGTTCTGCGGACAGATTACATCGATATCCCACAGGCGTCCCAGCGGATGGCTCTGCTCCAGCGTACTGCACATCGCTTTGATTTCGCTGGCCGGATGCGCTACGCACCACAGCGCTTCTGGCCCGGTCGGCAGCCATAGCACCTGACGATCCAGCGTTTGCCAGCGGTGCTTCCACAGCAGCTGATCGCAGGCCTGGAGGGCAACGCCCATCATATTGCGATAGCGAATGCTGTCCTTCACCGCCCCCGGGGTCACCAGGGTCAGGGAAATAACAGGCTGCTGATAATGGGCCAACCAGTCGGCCTGGCGGGCTGCACGCTGCTCTTTCGCCGCCAGCAATGCGTCGATGCTGACGCCCGCCTGGGCGGGAGTATCCACTGACATTAATTCCTCTCCTACATATGATAAATACGACAGCGCCTGGACTGTCATGATGATGGTTGCGATAGCCGATCGCGCGCTGATTGTAACGCTAAATGCGGAGCATTTAGGATACAGAACGCAGATATTTTCGGCGTTCTGTAGCGGAAAATAGCAGATTTATCGCTGAGCGTAGCGTTATATCACGCCAGATAGTGGCTGAGGAACAGCAACCCCAGCGAGACATTTATCGCCCCGCCGATGCGGGTAGCGATCTGCGCGAACGGCATCAGGCTCATGCGGTTGCCGGCGGTCAGGATCGCCACATCGCCGGTGCCGCCCTGCCCGCTCTGGCAACAGGAAACAATCGCCACATCGATCGGGTGCATCCCTATCTTTTTACCAACCAGGAAACCGGTCGCCACCAGCGCGGAGACGGTACTGACGATCACCAGCAGGTTGGTTAAAGTGAAGGCGTTTACCAGTTCCTGCCACGGGGTGATCGCCACGCCGACGGCAAAGAGGATCGGGTAGGTGACCGCGGTGCGGAAGAATTTATACACCATCTGCGACCCCTCCTGCAGACGCGGAGACACCACGTTAGCCAGCTTTAACAGCACCGCGAGGAACAGCATGCCTACCGGCGCCGGCAGACCAATCAGTTTGTGGCCGAGCATCCCCATCATATACAGCAGTACCGCCAGCAGCGCGCCGGAGGCGAGGGTCCCAACGTCGGTCTTACCGCTCACGCCTTCGCTCTCGCTGAGGCTGCGGGTTTCATGGCTGCGGTTCGGCATCAGTTGCCCTTCGCCGGTCAGATGCGGGAAGCGCTTGCCGAGCTGGTTGAGGCAGCCGGAGATGACGATCGCCGTCAGGCTGCCAAGCATCACCATCGGCAATACCCGGCCCAGGGCCACGCCCTGCTCCATATGCATCAGCGCGGCATAACCCATTGACAGCGGAATCGCCCCCTCTCCCACGCCGCCGGCCATAATCGGCAGCACGATAAAGAAGAATACCTGGAACGGCTC
The DNA here is from genome assembly GCF_018204675.1 of Klebsiella sp. P1927. Classification (NCBI taxonomy): domain Bacteria; kingdom Pseudomonadati; phylum Pseudomonadota; class Gammaproteobacteria; order Enterobacterales; family Enterobacteriaceae; genus Klebsiella; species Klebsiella sp. P1927. Next base: position 4,309,623 of record NZ_CP073377.1, read on the forward strand.
CATGCCCAGCAGCGTGCCGACGCCGATGCCCACCAGCATGCCGACCACTTCGCCGCACAGCATCGGGAAGAAGATCTTCAGAAAGCCCTGAATCAGCGTGGTGCGGTTCATACTCATGATGCTGCCGACAATGATGCAGCAGATATAGAGATAGAGGATGTTAGTGGATTTATAGAATTTGGTCGTGGATTCAATAACCACGTCAGGCAGCAGACCATAGTGGACCAGCGCGGAAGGAATAAAGGTGGCGCAGATCGCCGCCGCACCGAGTTTCCCCAGCACCGGGAGGCGTTTACCAAACTCGCCGCAGGCGAAGCCAAAGAAAGCCAGGGTGGCCACCATCACCACGATATCGCTCGGCAGTTTGCCGCCAAGGCAGTCGAGGGCAATCAGTCCTCCGGCCAGCAGAAACAGCGGCAGCGGGACGATCCCCACCTTCCAGTTATCCATAATATGCCACCAGCGCTGCTTGAGCGTGGTTTTCGGCGTATCGATCGGTTCAAGGGTTGCAGAGAATGCATTGTCTGTGGTGCTCATAAATTCAGCCCTGTCGTTATTATTCATTTTCAGCGTAAAGGGACAGCGGCGTCGTTAATGTGAAGCTTCCCAGATTAAAAAAGAAGTTTTAATGGTCACTATGGTTTTTATGGTTTTTATTCGCTGAACTGCCCGGGAGTGATATATCTCTGATTTATGACTGTGGTTTTTATGGTTTTTATTTCCCGCCGGCCGCCTATTTCCGCCGCGACCGCTGGCGGCAGCCCGCGCCTGCGCCGCTGATCACAACTTTCCCTTAACATTTACGTCACGTGACAGAAAAATGATAGAGTGCCGCTATGGTTAATACGTCGTCCGGGGCCTATGAAATTATCTTTTCAATATAAGCTGTTTATTTCTCTGGTCGCTTTTTTCTCGGTCCTTTTTATCGCGCTGGGCATTTATTATTATTTTGACGCCAGCCGCCAGCTTTATCAGGAGATGAGCGCCCGGGCCAAAATACAGGCCGAAGAGATAGCCCTGATGCCGAATTTACGTCAACAGGTCAGCCGGCACGACCCACAGGCGATTCAGGCGTTTATGCAGCAAATCGCCGCCCATAGCGACGCCAGCTTTATCGTCATCGGCGACCGTCAGGGAGTTCATCTGTTTCATTCCGTCCATCCGGAGTGGGTTGGCACCCGACTGGTCGGCGGCGACAACCAGGCGGTACTGGAAGGGAAATCCATCACCACCATTCGCAAAGGCGGCCTCGGGGTCTCGCTGCGCAGCAAAACGCCCATCGTTGATGACGCAGGGCGAGTGATCGGTATTGTCTCCGTCGGCTACCTCACCAGCTATCTCGACAGCATTACTCTGACTAAAGTGATCAATATTTTTATCGCCGCCGTCCTGCTGCTCATCGCCCTGTTTATCTTCTCCTGGTACTTTACCCGCAGTATCAAGAAGCAGATTTTTTCGCTCGAGCCGCGGGAAATTGGCCTGCTGGTTCGCCAGCAAAAGGCGATGATGGAGTCGATCTTTGAGGGGGTGATCGTCATCGATCGCCAGCGGCGTATTGAGGTGATAAACCATGCCGCCCGCAGCCTGCTGGGGCTCAGCCAGCCCGCCCGCCAGCTGCGCGGTCAGTCGATCGACAGCGTCATTTCGCCGCAGCCCTTTTTCGCCAGCGGCGACATGCTCGAACGCGATACCCACGATGAGCTATGCCGCTTCAACCAGTTGACCGTGCTCGCCAGTCGGGTGCGCATTATGCTGGAGAATACCCTGCAGGGCTGGGTGATCACATTCCGTGACCGCAATGAAATCAATGCCCTCACCGCCCAGCTGAGCCAGGTGAAGCGCTATGTCGACAATCTGCGCATCATGCGCCACGAGCAGCTCAACCGGATGACTACCCTCTCCGGCCTGCTGCATATGGGCCATTATGACGAAGCGATCCGCTATATTCAGGCCCAGTCGGAACATGCTCAGGAGCTACTGGATTTTATCTCCTCGCACTTCCACTCGCCGACGCTATGCGGTCTGCTGCTCGGCAAAGCCACCCGCGCCCGCGAAAAAGGCGTGGCGCTGAGCTTCGACCCGGCCTGCCGCATCGACCGCCCCCTGCCGTCACTAATGGAATCCGAGCTGATCTCCATCATCGGCAACCTGCTGGATAACGCCATCGAAGCCACGCAGCGTGCCGAGCTGCCGCATGAGCCGGTTGAAGTCCTGATCCAGCTCAACGCCCGGGAGTTGATTATCGAAGTGGCCGACCGCGGCGTCGGCATCCGCCCCGATATCCGCGAGCGCATTTTTGAACGCGGCGTCACCACCAAAACCCGTGGCGATCACGGCATTGGTCTGTATCTTATTGAACATTATGTCACTCAGGCGGGCGGCACCATCGAAGTCGCCGATAACGCGCCGCGGGGAACGATCTTCACCCTATTTATCCCGGCCGACGCGCACGCCTGTCCGCAACCGGAGGCCCACGATGCATCATGACCTGGTCGATGTGCTAATCATTGAAGATGAGAGCGAACTGGCGCGCCTGCACGCCGAGCTTGTGCAAAAACACCCGCGACTGCGGCTGGCAGGCATGGCGGCCTCCCTCGCCCAGGCGCGGCAGCTGCTTCACGCCACGCCGCCGCAGCTGGTGCTGCTGGATAACTATTTACCGGACGGCAAAGGCGTCACGCTGATGACCGACCCGGCGCTGGCGACCAGCCAATGCTCGGTGATCTTTATCACCGCCGCCAGCGATATGGAAACCTGCAGCCAGGCCATCCGCAACGGCGCCTTCGACTATATCCTTAAGCCGGTATCATGGAAGCGGCTGAGCCAGTCGCTGGAGCGCTTTATCCAGTTCTACGATCAGCAACGAGAGTGGAAAATCGTCGATCAGCAAAACGTCGATTCCCTCTATCAACTGCAGGCGAAGAACTATCGCGTGGATAGCGGCAGCAAGGGGATTGAAGAGAAAACGCTGGCGCTGGTGCAGGGACTGTTTAGCGACCGGGAAGCGCACTGTTTTTCCGTTGATGAAGTGGTCAGCGCCGCCGGGCTCAGCAAAACCACCGCCCGTCGCTATCTGGAGCACGGCGTTGAGACCGGTTTTCTGGAAGTGGAGATGCTGTACGGAAAAATTGGCCATCCGCGGCGGCTGTATCGCCGCGCTAAGGTCAAAAGTTAAAACCCCTCGCCGGACGGGAGGGGCTGGAAACGTCAGAAGCCGCGCTGCTCTTTGATCAGCTCCCAGGCCTTCTGGATCTCCTGGGCCTTCTGTTTGGCCATCTCCATCATCTCCGGCGGCAGACCTTTCGCTACCAGCTTGTCCGGATGATGTTCGTTCATCAGCTTGCGATAGGCGCGCTTCACCGTCGCCGCGTCGTCGGTCGGTTTTACTCCCAGCACATTGCAGGCATCTTCGAGGGTCGGCCCACGCTGCGCCTGCTGCCAGCCGGCGTTGCCGCCATGCTGGCCATAAGAGCGCTGCTGCGAACCGCCGCCAAACTGGGCGCCGCCCTGCATCATCCGCAGGAATTGATCGAACTGGGCGCGGGAGATGCCGAGCTCGTCGGCAATGACGAACAGCACTTCCCGTTCGTTAGGATGCAGTTCGCCATCAGCGAACGCCGCCTGCAGCTGAATTTCCAGAAACATCCGAATCAGATCGAAACGGCCAAAGCAGACGCTGCGCAGCTGACGCATTTTCTCGCGCAGGGGATAGTTGTCGGCCTTACCGTCGCGAAACGCCTGCTGCGCCGCGGTGCGCGAGGCGCCATGCAGGTTCATGCGATCCATTAGCACATTGGCGACATGAATATCCGCTTCGGTAACGCGGCCCTTGGATTTGGTCAGGTGCCCCATCACTTCGAAGGTGGTGGAAAAGAAGAGCGACTGACGCTCCTGCTGATTGGCGAAGAGATTTAACCGGCGGCTGCGCGCCCGGTCAAACATATGGCCGACCAGAAAGCCAAGCACCACGCCCCAGAACCCACCACCCATCAGCAAAGCCACTGCCACGCCAATCACTTTACCCAAATACTGCATAGACTCCCCAACTGTTTATCGCCGTTAAGCTCGAATATGACCGCACGTTACCCGGCACTCGCGCCTCGGTCAATTGTGGGACATAGCCTATAATTTGCTTTATCATACTCGTCATTCAACAGGGTGCCTAACGCTCGGGCTCGAAACGGGCAGGATTAACACTAGCGTGATAATGTTGAGTAAGTTAGGCTCTGACCGTTTGCAAGCCGCTGTCACAAGATGATGGAACAATAAATACAACGTATGAAAAAACGTATTCCCAGCCTCCTGGCTACGATGATTGCCAGCGCCTTGTATAGCCAACAAGGCCTCGCTGCCGATCTCGCAACGCAATGTATGCTTGGCGTGCCAAGCTATGATCGTCCGCTCGTGGAAGGTCGTCCTGGCGATCTGCCGGTGACGATTAACGCCGATCATGCGAAGGGCAACTACCCGGACAACGCCGTCTTTACCGGCAACGTCGATATTAACCAGGGGAATAGTCGCCTCCGCGCCGACGAAGTTCAGCTGCACCAGCAGCAGGCCGCGGGCCAGGCGCAGCCGGTGCGCACGGTGGACGCGCTGGGCAACGTGCATTACGACGATAACCAGGTGATCCTCAAAGGGCCAAAAGCCTGGTCGAATCTGAATACCAAAGATACCAACGTCTGGCAGGGCGATTATCAAATGGTCGGACGCCAGGGACGCGGCACCGCCGACCTGATGAAACAGCGCGGTGAAAACCGCTATACCATTCTCGAAAACGGCAGCTTTACCTCCTGTCTGCCGGGCTCCGACACCTGGAGCGTCGTCGGCAGCGAAGTTATCCACGATCGCGAAGAGCAGGTTGCCGAGATCTGGAACGCCCGCTTCAAGCTTGGCTCTGTGCCGATTTTCTATAGCCCCTACCTGCAGCTGCCGGTGGGCGATAAGCGTCGTTCAGGCTTCCTGATCCCGAACGCGAAATACAGCACCAAAAACGGCGTGGAATTCTCCCTGCCGTACTACTGGAACATCGCGCCAAACTTCGATGCCACCATTACTCCGCACTATATGAACAAACGCGGCGGCGTGATGTGGGAAAACGAGTTCCGCTATCTGACCCAGCTCGGCAGCGGCTTAACTGAATTCGACTACCTGCCGTCGGATAAAGTCTACGAAGACGACCACTCGAGCGACAGCAACAGCCGCCGCTGGCTGTTCTACTGGAACCACTCAGGGGTTATCGATCAGGTATGGCGTCTGAACGCTGACTACACCAAGGTCAGCGATCCTGACTACTTCAACGACTTCAGCTCGAAATATGGTTCCAGTACCGATGGCTATGCGACGCAGAAATTCAGCGCCGGTTACGTCAACCAGAACTTTGACGCCACGGTATCGACCAAACAGTTCCAGGTCTTTGACCGCGAATCGAGCAACTCCTATTCGGCTGAGCCGCAGCTCGACGTCAACTACTACCAGAATGATGTCGGTCCGTTCGATACCCATCTCTATGGACAGGTTGCCCATTTTGTTAACTCGAATAACAACATGCCGGAAGCGACCCGCGTTCACTTCGAACCGACGATCAACCTGCCGCTGTCCAACGGTTGGGGCAGTCTGAATACCGAAGCCAAGCTGCTGGCGACTCACTACCAGCAGAGCAACCTCGATAAGTACAATGCCGCCAACGGCACTGACTATAAAGAGTCCGTCAGCCGCGTAATGCCGCAGTTTAAAGTCGACGGCAAAATGGTCTTTGAACGCGACCTGCAGGAGGGATTCACCCAAACGCTGGAACCGCGCGTGCAGTATCTGTACGTGCCGTACCGCGATCAGAGTGAAATCGGCAACTACGACTCCACGCTGTTGCAGTCGGATTACACCGGTCTGTTCCGCGACCGTACCTATAGCGGTCTGGACCGCATCGCGTCGGCTAATCAGGTCACCACCGGGCTCACCTCGCGCGTGTATGATGCCGCCGCGGTGGAACGTTTTAATATTTCCGTTGGTCAAATCTACTATTTCACCGAGTCACGCACCGGTGATGACAACATCAACTGGGAGAACAACGATACCACGGGTTCACTGGTCTGGGCCGGCGATACCTACTGGCGCATTGCCGATGAATGGGGTCTGCGCGGAGGGATCCAGTACGATACGCGTCTGGATAACGTTGCCACTGGTAACGGCACCATTGAATACCGTCGCGATGAGAACCGCTTAGTTCAGCTTAACTATCGTTACGCCAGCCCGGAATATATTCAGGCCACGCTGCCGTCATATTCCACCGCGGCACAATATAAACAGGGTATTTCGCAGGTGGGGATGACCGCCAGTTGGCCGATTGTCGATCGCTGGTCCGTGGTCGGGGCCTACTACTACGATACTAATACCCGGAAAGCAGCAAACCAGATGTTGGGTGTGCAGTATAACTCCTGCTGCTACGCCATCCGTCTTGGCTACGAACGTAAAGTCAACGGCTGGAACAGCAACGACAACGGCGGCGAGAGCAAATACGATAACACCTTCGGAATCAATATCGAATTGCGCGGTCTGAGCTCTAACTACGGCCTCGGCACCCAGCAGATGCTGCGCTCGAACATTTTACCGTACCAGAGCTCCCTGTGATGCGGCTGGTTTACAACATCATCCGCATTTGCGGTTAATCGAAATGGAAAAAGTATGAAGAACTGGAAAACGCTGCTTCTCGGTATCGCCATGATCGCGAATACCAGTTTCGCTGCCCCCCAGGTGGTCGATAAAGTAGCGGCCGTCGTCAATAATGGCGTCGTGCTGGAAAGCGACGTCGATGGTTTGATGCAATCGGTTAAGCTCAATGCTGGTCAGGCTGGCCAACAGCTGCCGGATGACGCCACCCTGCGCCATCAAATCCTCGAAAGACTGATCATGGACCAGATCGTGTTACAGATGGGGCAGAAGATGGGCGTGAAGATCTCTGACGACCAGCTCGATCAGGCTATCGCCAACATCGCCAAACAAAATAATATGACCTTGGATCAGATGCGCAGCCGTCTGGCCTATGAAGGCATCAACTACAACACCTACCGTAACCAGATCCGTAAAGAGATGCTGATTTCGGAAGTGCGTAACAATGAAGTGCGTCGTCGCATCACCGTGCTGCCGCAGGAAGTGGAAGCGCTGGCGAAACAGATCGGCGACCAGAACGACGCCAGCACCGAGCTCAACCTGAGCCACATCCTGATCCCGCTGCCGGAGAACCCGACCTCTGATGAAGTCGCCGCGGCCCAGGAGCAAGCAAACTCCATCGTTGAGCAGGCGCGCAACGGCGCCAACTTCGGCAAACTGGCGATCACCTACTCCGCTGACCAACAGGCGCTGAAGGGTGGCCAGATGGGCTGGGGCCGTATCCAGGAGCTGCCGGGCATTTTCGCTCAGGCGTTAAGCACGGCGAAGAAAGGGGATATCGTCGGTCCGATTCGTTCCGGCGTTGGTTTCCACATTCTGAAAGTCAACGACCTGCGCGGTGGTACCCAGAATATCTCCGTTACCGAGGTTCACGCCCGTCATATTCTGCTGAAACCGTCGCCGATCATGAACGACGCCCAGGCTCAGGCTAAGCTGGAACAGATCGCAGCCGAGATTAAGAGCGGGAAAATCACGTTTGCTCAAGCGGCGAAAACCTATTCGGAAGATCCGGGCTCGGCAAACCAGGGCGGTGATTTAGGCTGGGCCACGCCGGACATCTTTGACCCGGCGTTCCGCGATGCGCTGATGCGTCTGAACAAAGGGCAGACCAGCGGACCGGTGCACTCTTCCTTTGGCTGGCATCTGATCGAACTGCTGGATAGCCGTCAGGTCGACAGAACCGACGCCGCGCAGAAAGATCGTGCTTACCGCATGCTGATGAACCGCAAATTCTCTGAAGAAGCGGCAACCTGGATGCAGGAACAGCGCGCCAGTGCGTATGTTAAAATTCTGAGCAACTAATATCGATGCCTGAAACCCGTAAAGTTGTTATCACTCCCGGCGAACCCGCCGGGATTGGCCCTGACCTGGTCGTGCAGCTTGCCCAGCGCGACTGGCCAGTTGAGCTGGTGATTTGCGCCGATGGCGCCCTGTTAACTGACCGAGCCAAGCGGCTCGGTCTTCCTTTATCTCTCCTCCCTTACGATCCCGCGCAACCTCCTGTTCCTCAGCGCGCCGGTACCCTGACGCTGCTGAACGTGCCGCTAAACGTCCCGGCGGAGCCCGGCGTGCTGAATGTGCAAAACGGCGCCTACGTAGTGGAGACGCTGGCGCGCGCCTGCGACGGCTGCCTTAGCGGCGAGTTTGCGGCGTTAGTGACCGGCCCGGTGCATAAAGGCAACATCAACGACGCCGGTATCGCCTTTACCGGTCATACCGAGTTCTTTGAAGAGCGCGCGAAGGCCAGCAAAGTGGTGATGATGTTGGCGACCGAGGAGCTGCGGGTGGCGCTGGTCACCACCCATCTGCCGTTGAAAGCCATCAGCGAAGCGATTACCCCCGAGCTACTGCGCGAGATCATCACCATTCTCGATCACGACCTGCGCACGAAATTTGGCATTGCCCAGCCGCATGTGCTGGTTTGCGGGCTTAACCCGCACGCTGGCGAAGGCGGCCATATGGGAACAGAAGAGATAGACACCATCATTCCGGTGCTGGAAGAGATGCGCGCAAAGGGGATGAACCTCAGCGGTCCGCTGCCGGCAGACACCCTCTTTCAGCCGAAATATCTTGATCATGCCGATGCGGTACTCGCGATGTACCACGATCAGGGCCTGCCCGTGCTAAAATACCAGGGCTTTGGCCGCGGCGTGAACATTACGCTCGGTTTACCTTTTATTCGTACCTCCGTCGACCACGGCACCGCACTGGAATTAGCGGGCCAGGGAAAAGCGGACGTCGGCAGTTTTATCACGGCGCTTAATCTCGCCATCAAAATGATTGTTAATACCCAATGAATAATCGAGTCCATCAGGGCCATTTAGCCCGTAAACGCTTCGGGCAGAACTTCCTCAACGATCAGTTTGTGATCGACAGCATCGTCTCGGCGATTAACCCGCAGAAAGGCCAGGCGATGGTTGAAATCGGCCCCGGCCTGGCGGCCCTGACCGAGCCGGTCGGCGAACGCCTTGACCAGCTGACCGTCATCGAACTGGACCGCGATCTGGCGGCTCGCCTGCAGACGCATCCGTTCCTCGGTCCAAAGCTGACCATCTATCAGCAGGATGCGATGACCATGAACTTTGGCGAACTGGCGGAGAAAATGGGCCAGCCGCTGCGCGTCTTCGGCAACCTGCCGTACAATATCTCGACCCCGCTGATGTTCCATCTGTTCAGCTATACTGATGCCATTGCCGATATGCACTTTATGCTGCAGAAGGAAGTAGTGAATCGTCTGGTTGCCGGACCGAACAGTAAGGCGTATGGTCGGTTAAGCGTGATGGCGCAATATTATTGCCAGGTGATCCCGGTACTCGAAGTGCCGCCGAGCGCGTTTACCCCGCCGCCTAAGGTCGACTCCGCGGTGGTACGCCTGGTGCCGCACAGCACCATGCCGTATCCGGTCAAAGAGATCCGGGTGCTGAGCCGCATCACCACCGAAGCGTTCAACCAGCGCCGCAAGACTATCCGCAACAGTCTCGGCAATCTGTTCAGCGTGGAAGTGCTGACCGAGCTGGGCATCGACCCGGCCATGCGCGCCGAAAATATTTCCGTGGCGCAGTACTGCCTGATGGCCAACTGGCTGTCTGACAATCTGCCAACGAAGGAGAGCTAACCATGATTCATTCGCCCCGGGTGTGTGTCCAGGTACAGAGCGTCTATATCGAATCGCAGTCTTCCCCGGAAGAAGAGCGCTACGTCTTCGCTTACACCGTCACCATTCGCAACCTGGGGCGGAGTCAGGTTCAGCTGCTTGGCCGCTACTGGCTCATCACTAACGGCCACGGTCGTGAGACTGAAGTTCAGGGTGAAGGGGTGGTCGGCGAGCAACCGCATATTCCCGCCGGCGGTGAATATCAATATACCAGCGGCGCAGTGATTGAAACGCCGCTGGGAACCATGCAGGGTCATTATGAGATGATCGATATCGACGGCGCGCCGTTCCGTATTGAGATCCCTGTTTTCCGTCTCGCAGTTCCAACGCTCATTCATTAAAACAATGTCAACATACCTTATTGGCGACGTTCACGGTTGCTACGATGAACTGATCGCATTATTAGCGCAGGTTGAATTCGATCCGCGGAGAGATACGCTGTGGCTGACCGGCGATCTGGTGGCCCGAGGCCCGGGATCGCTGGAGGTCCTGCGCTATGTCAAATCTCTGGGCGACAGCGTACGACTGGTGCTGGGCAACCATGACTTACACCTGCTGGCGGTCTTTGCCGGTATCAGCCGCAACAAGCCGAAGGATCGTCTGAAACCACTGCTGGAAGCGCCGGATGCCGATGAGCTGCTCAACTGGCTGCGTCGCCAGCCGCTGCTGCAGGTGGATGAAGAGAAAAAGCTGGTGATGGCCCACGCCGGCATTACCCCGCAGTGGGATCTGGAGACCGCCCAGCAGTGCGCGCGCGATGTTGAAGCAGTGCTCTCCAGCGACTCCTATCCTTTCTTCCTCGATGCCATGTACGGCGACATGCCGAACCACTGGAGCAACGAGCTGAGCGGCCTGGCGCGCCTGCGCTTTATCTCTAACGCCTTTACCCGCATGCGCTACTGTTTCCCGAACGGCCAGCTGGATATGTATTCGAAGGAAGCGCCCGAGGACGCCCCGGCGCCGCTGAAGCCGTGGTTTGCCATTCCCGGCCCGGTCAGCAATGCCTACAGCATTGCCTTTGGCCACTGGGCTTCGCTGGAGGGACGCGGCACGCCGGAGGGGATTTACGCCCTGGATACCGGCTGCTGCTGGGGCGGGGAACTCACCTGCCTGCGCTGGGAAGATAAGCAGTACTTCACCCAGCCGTCAAACCGGCAGAAAAGCCTCGACGAAGGCGAAGCCGTCGCGTCCTGACTCTTCCCGGATAGCGGCGCGTTGCGCCTTATCCGGGCTACCTGCGGCGTCGTTTTGTCGGGTGGCGGCTAACGCCTTACCCGACCTACGTTTATGTGCTATTTGTCGCCCCGGGGAGCGCTTCAGAAAGAAGACGAAGCCCGCGACGGGAAACATGACGAGATACTGAGTGCGCCATCGTCGCGCAATTCATGCAAAAGAAAACCCCGGTCACGCCAGACGCGACCGGGGTTTTTTTATCGCTATCCTGCCCGCTTAACGGCGTTCGAGGATCTCAAAGCAGTAGCTATGGGAGTTCTGCGCGTCGGCGTCATGAAACTCGCTGAACACCGACTCCCATTCGTCCGGATCGTAATCCGGGAAATGGGTATCGCCTTCCACTTCCGCATCAATATGGGTCAAGTAGAGCTTCTGCGCTTTCGGCAGGAACTGCTCATACACCCGGCCGCCGCCGATCACCATAATCTCTTCCACATCGCCGCAGGCGGCAATTGCTTCTTCTACGGAGGAGACCCACTGCACGCGATCGTCGCTGCCGGGTTTGCTGCTGATCACGATATTTTTACGCCCCGGCAATGGGCGCCCAATGGATTCCCAGGTCAGACGCCCCATCACCACCGGCTTATTTAACGTGTTGCGTTTGAACCAGGCGAGATCGGCAGGCAGGTTCCATGGCATGGCGTTTTCCATACCAATGACGCGATCTACCGCTAACGCCGCAATCAGACTGATCATTCATTCATTCCCGAGTGCAAAAAATTGTCGCCACTATACGGAAAGCGTACAACTTCGTCGACTGGCCGGAGGGTAAAGAATAAGAAAATTTTCTGATTTGCTGGCAAGCCCACGTTCACACCGTGGGCCGCCAGAAGAGGATCCAAACGAAAACAAAATGTTACTGGTCAGCCTCAGGCTGAGGGCTTATTTTCCGGCTCATCGGCAATATCCCCGGTGTGCCTGCCCTCTTCCGTACCCTGCCAGCCATGACGCTGCACCAGCGACAGATGATGACGATCTTCGTTGATGATGCCGGTCAGCATATCGCTGGTCCGCTTGAAGACCGCCACCCGCGACGCGGCATCGTTTTCCGCCATCGCCACCATCTCTTCGACCATCTGCAGGTTGAATCGACGGAACAGATCGGCCCGCTCGCGCGCTTCATAGGCGCCGAGCCCCAGCGCCTCCAGCGTCATTCGGCCGGACTTCAGCGCCGCCTCGAAGGTTTCACGCTCCGGGGCCTCGACGCCAGCCTGGCGCAGCTGAATGTAATGATCGACATCGCGGGCGCGGGAGATGATCTGCAGATGCGGAAAATGCTCTTTTACCCTCGCCACCAGCTCCAGGCTGACGTGCGGATCGTCAATGGCATTGATCAGCACTTCCGCCTTTTCGGCCCCGGCCGACTCCAGCAGATCGACCCGGGTGGCATCGCCGTAGAAAACCTTCATATCAAATTTGCGCAGGGTATCGACATGGTCCGGGTCATGATCGAGGATCACCATCTTCACCCCGCTCGAGAGCAGCAATCGCCCGGCAATCTGCCCGAAGCGGCCAAAGCCGGCGACAATCACCCGCGGCTGCTCTTCATCAATCTCGTCAGCATCACGCGCCTGGCCGCTGGACGATTTCTCCAGACGGGTCAGCAGCACCAGCAGAATGGGGGTTGCCGCCATCGACAGGGCCACCGCCAGGGTCAACGCTTTTGCCCATTCGCCGTCCAGTACATCCGCCATCCGCGCGGCGCCAAACACCACAAACGCGAACTCACTCCCCTGCCCCAGCAGCACCGCAAACCAGCGGCGCTGGGCGCGCGGTACGCCAAGCGGCCTGGCGATAAGCCACAGCATCAGCATTTTTATCGCCAGGAAACCGACCAGCAAAATCACAATACGCAGCGGATGGGTGACCAGGGTGCCGAAATCAATCGACATGCCGACGCCGATAAAGAACAGCCCCAACAGCAGTCCTTTAAACGGCTCAATATCACTCTCCAGCGCATGACGATATTCGGAGCTGGCCAGCAGCACCCCGGCGAGAAACGCCCCCATCGCCATCGACAGCCCCACCTCTTCCAGCAATAAGCCAAAGCCGAAGACCAGGAACAGGGCCACGGCGCTGAACACTTCGCGCAGGCCGGAACGGGCGACAAAGCGCAGCAGCGGCCGGGTCAGATAGCGCCCAAGGACCACCACCAGCGCCAGCGCTGCGGCCACTTTCAGCGCGGAGAGGGCAAAAGCCATCAGCGAGGTGGCGCCGCCGCTGGCCGCCAGCAGCGGGATCATCGCCACCAGCGGGATCGCGGCGATATCCTGGAACAGCAGCACCGCGAAGGCGCTCCGCCCCATCTGCGACACCGTCAGATTGCGCTCATTCATCGCCTGCATAGCAATGGCTGTGGAAGAAAGCGCCAGAGTCATACCAATCAGCTCGGCCACCTGCCAGCGCAGGCCCAGCAGCATGCAGAACAGGCCGATCAACACCCCGCAGGCCACCATCTGCAGTGCGCCGCCGCCAAACACCGAGGCGCGCAGCTTCCATAAGCGCTGCGGATCGAGCTCCAGACCAATGACGAACAACATCAGCACCACGCCAATCTCGGCAAAGTGCAGAATCGCCTCGGCATCGGTCACCAGCCGCAGCGCCCACGGGCCGATAATACAGCCGGCGATGAGATAGCCCAGCACTGACCCCAGCCCCAGACGGACGGCGATGGGCACAATCAGCGCCGCGGCGCCGAGGTAAATCAACGCCTGTATCAGCGTATGGCTATCCATTCTGGTGTGCCTCCTGCCAGTCGATTAAGCGTTGACGATAGCGGCGGGCCTGCGCCTGCAGCGTTTCATCATCGCAGATAAAGGTGCAGTGCATAGCGAACGGCGGCAGCCATTTCATCCCGCAGTAAAGCGCAGTTGCCTGCAGAGGCTGCGCCAGCACCGGGAAACCGGGAAACGAACCGATATCAAAGTGGCTTTCACCGCCGCCGGTAGTGACCGCCCACATCAGCGATTTACCGCGCAGGGCAATACCGTTGTGACCATAGGCCCAGCCGTGCGACAGCACCTTGTCCATCCACAGCTTGAGCAGCGGCGGTACGCTATACCACTGCATAGGATGCTGCCAGATAACCAGATCGGCACGGGCCAGCGCCGCCTGCTCGGCGGCGACATCGATATTAAAGTCGGGATAGAGTTGATAGAGGGAGCGTATCTCTACGCCTTCAAGCGTCCCTGCCTGTTCAAGCATTCGCTTATTCGCATGAGAATGCTGCGGATAAGGATGCGCATAAATTATCAGAATCATTGATTGGCCTGCGTTTGCTCTTGTCGTAATCAGCAAGAGTGTAGACAGTTAAGCGAACCGCTTACAATGATAACTGTGATTTATGTCGCGATGGCTTACGCAACGCGCGCCCTGAGGGTTAACGTCAGGCCTTAGTTATCCAGCTCGTCCATGGACTTCACCTGGTCGCGGTTAATCTGCTCCACGCGGCCGGTTTCGGCATTTTTGTATGAGACAAGGCCGGTGTCATCATCCACCTGCGGTTTGCCGCTGGTGACAATGGTCTTGCCGTCGGTGGTTTTGATCGACTGATTCGATGAGCAGCCGGCCACGAACATGATTGCCGTCGCTGCCAGTGCGGATGCCACCAGAATATTGTTCCGCATTGTATCCTCCTGTCTTTTCATCAATAGGTATCGTTATGGTGCTAACTATAGTTAGCCTGACCCGACAGGGGGTTAAAAGCAGAACTCTCTGAAGATGGCTGCGGCCCAAAAAAATAGGCTGACGATGTCGTCAGCCCAGGATTGTTGCTATCCGGCCAGGCCGGGAAGCTTATTTAGTGATTTGCGCGTGCATTTCCTGAACCGAAATCACCTTCTCGGTGGCGTCAGCGTTCAGCGCCATCGCGGTGGCAAAGCCGCCGTTCAGGGTGGTGTCGTAATGCACTTTGTACTGCAGCGCGCTGCGGCGAATCAGCTTGGAGTCTTCAATCGCCTGGCGACCTGCGGTGGTGTTGATGATGTAGGTATATTCGCCATTCTTGATGCGGTCCTGAATGTGCGGACGACCTTCATGCACCTTGTTCACCAGACGCGGGTTAATGCCCGCTTCACCCAGCACAATCGCCGTACCGTGAGTCGCATCCAGCTCGAAGCCAAACTTCAGCAGCTTCGCCGCCAGGTCAACCACGCGCTCTTTATCGCCTTCGCGGACGGAGAGCAGCGCGCGACCCTGTTTCTTCATGGTCGAGTTGCTGCCCAGCTGCGCTTTGGCGAACGCTTCGGCAAAGGTGCGGCCGACGCCCATCACTTCCCCGGTGGAGCGCATTTCTGGCCCTAACAGCGGGTCAACGCCCGGGAATTTATTGAACGGCAGGACCACCTCTTTCACCGAGTAGTACGGCGGGATGATCTCTTTGGTCACGCCCTGCTGCGCAAGAGTCTTACCGGCCATCACGCGCGCCGCCACTTTCGCCAGCGGGACGCCGGTGGCTTTGGAGACGAACGGTACGGTACGCGCCGCACGCGGGTTGACCTCAATCAGATAAACTTCGTTATCTTTCACCGCGAACTGGACGTTCATCAGGCCGCGAACCTGCAGCTCGAAGGCCAGCTTCTGCACCTGCTCGCGCATTACATCCTGAATCTCTTTGCTCAGGGTGTAGGCCGGCAGGGAACAGGCGGAGTCGCCGGAGTGGACGCCTGCCTGCTCGATATGCTCCATGATGCCGCCAATCAGCACCATTTCGCCATCGCAGATGGCATCGACATCCACTTCAATCGCATCGTCGAGGAAGCGATCCAGCAGCACCGGCGCGTCGTTGGAGACGCTGACCGCGGTCTGGAAGTAGCGGCGCAGATCCTGCTCGTCATAGACGATCTCCATCGCCCGGCCGCCGAGCACATAAGACGGACGCACCACCAGCGGGTAGCCAATCTCTTTCGCTTTCTCTACCGCCTGCTCAATGGCGGTGACGGTGGCGTTCGCCGGCTGCTTCAGCTTCAGACGGTCAACCGCGTGCTGGAAGCGCTCACGGTCTTCCGCCCGGTCGATAGCGTCCGGACTGGTACCGATAACCGGCACGCCGGCAGCTTCCAGGGCACGAGCCAGTTTCAGCGGGGTCTGGCCGCCGTACTGGACGATAACGCCTTTTGGCTTCTCGATGCGCACGATTTCCAGCACGTCTTCCAGGGTCACCGGCTCAAAATACAGACGGTCGGAGGTGTCGTAGTCGGTAGAGACGGTTTCCGGGTTACAGTTGACCATGATGGTCTCGTAACCGTCCTCGCGCAGCGCCAGCGAGGCGTGTACGCAGCAGTAGTCGAATTCGATACCCTGACCGATACGGTTCGGGCCGCCGCCGAGGACCATGATTTTATCGCGGTCAACGGACGGGTTGGACTCACACTCTTCTTCATAAGTGGAGTACATGTAGGCGGTATCGGTAGCAAATTCCGCAGCGCAGGTGTCCACGCGCTTGTAGACCGGGTGCAGGTCATACTGGTCGCGCAGCTTGCGGATTTCCGCTTCCCGCACGCCCGCCAGCTTCGCCAGACGCGCATCGGCAAAGCCTTTACGCTTCAGGGTGCGCAGGAAGTCAGCGTCGAGGCCGTTGATGCCCACTTCCGCCACTTTCTCTTCCAGACGGACCAGCTCTTCAATCTGTACCAGGAACCAGCGGTCGATGTTGGTCAGGTTGAAGACGCCGTCAACCGAGAGGCCCGCGCGGAACGCGTCAGCGATATACCAGATACGCTCAGCGCCGGCATCTTTCAGCTCGCGGCGGATTTTGGTCAGCGCTTCCGGGTCGTCGAGGCTCACTTTCGGGTCGAAGCCGGTAGCGCCCACTTCCAGACCGCGCAGCGCTTTCTGCAAGGATTCCTGCTGGGTACGGCCAATCGCCATCACTTCGCCGACAGACTTCATCTGGGTGGTCAGACGGTCGTTGGCGCCGGCGAATTTTTCGAAGTTAAAGCGTGGGATTTTAGTGACCACGTAGTCAATGGACGGTTCAAAGGAAGCCGGGGTGCGGCCGCCGGTGATGTCGTTCATCAGCTCGTCAAGGGTATAACCTACCGCCAGCTTGGCTGCCACTTTAGCAATCGGGAAGCCGGTGGCCTTAGAGGCCAGCGCCGAGGAGCGGGAGACGCGCGGGTTCATTTCGATAACGATCAGGCGACCGTTTTTCGGGTTGACCGCGAACTGCACGTTAGAGCCGCCGGTTTCGACGCCGATTTCACGCAGCACCGCCATCGAGGCGTTACGCATGATCTGGTACTCTTTGTCGGTCAGGGTCTGCGCCGGGGCAACGGTGATGGAGTCACCGGTGTGGATCCCCATGGCGTCGAAGTTTTCGATGGAGCAGACGATGATGCAGTTATCGTTCTTATCGCGCACCACTTCCATCTCGTACTCTTTCCAGCCGATCAGCGATTCATCGATCAGCAGTTCGTTGGTCGGAGAGAGATCCAGGCCGCGTTCACAAATTTCTTCGAACTCTTCGCGGTTATAGGCGATACCGCCGCCGGTGCCGCCCATGGTGAAGGACGGACGGATGATGCACGGGAAACCAACGTCGGCGGCAACCGCCAGCGCCTCTTCCATCGTGTGGGCGATACCAGAGCGCGCGGTGTCGAGGCCGATTTTTTTCATTGCGATATCGAAACGGCGACGGTCTTCGGCTTTATCAATCGCATCGGCGGTGGCGCCAATCATGGTCACGCCGAATTCAGCCAGGACCCCCTGACGCTCCAGCTCGAGCGCGCAGTTCAGCGCCGTCTGGCCGCCCATGGTCGGCAGCACCGCATCCGGGCGCTCTTTTTCGATGATTTTACGCACCACTTCCCAGTGAATCGGCTCGATGTAGGTGGCATCGGCCATTTCCGGGTCGGTCATGATGGTCGCCGGGTTAGAGTTCACCAGGATAACGCGGTAGCCCTCTTCGCGCAGCGCTTTACAGGCCTGGGCGCCGGAGTAGTCAAACTCACACGCCTGACCGATAACAATCGGGCCCGCGCCCAGAATCAGGATACTTTTTATGTCTGTACGTTTTGGCATTGCTCTTTTACTCCTGATTATTTCGCGGACTGACGGTAGAGCTCAATTAACTCGATAAAGTGGTCGAACAGCGGCGCGGCATCGTGCGGCCCCGGGCTCGCTTCAGGGTGCCCCTGGAAGCTGAACGCCGGTTTGTCGGTACGATGGATCCCCTGCAGGGTGCCATCGAACAGCGACTTATGGGTCACGCGCAGGTTGGCCGGCAGCGTCGCCTCATCTACGGCGAAACCGTGGTTCTGGGCAGTGATCATCACCACGTTGTTATCAATATCTTTCACCGGGTGGTTGCCGCCGTGGTGGCCGAACTTCATCTTAATGGTCTTGGCACCGCTCGCCAGCGCCAGTAGCTGATGGCCAAGGCAGATGCCGAATACCGGAATATCGGTCTCAAGGAATTTTTCAATCGCCTCGATAGCGTAATCGCACGGCGCCGGGTCGCCAGGGCCGTTGGAGAGGAAGATACCGTCCGGATTGAGCGCCAGCACGTCCGCGGCGGAGGCCTTCGCCGGCACCACCGTCAGGCGGCAGCCGCGGTCAACCAGCATTCGCAGGATGTTGCGTTTCGCGCCGAAGTCATATGCCACAACGTGGAACGGCAGCTCGCTTTCCGCTTTCGCTTCCGGCAGGTCGCCCGCCAGGGTCCAGCTACCTTGCGTCCAGCTATAGGTTTCTGCGGTGGTCACTTCCTTCGCCAAGTCCATGCCGTTCAGGCCCGGGAACGCTTTCGCTTTTTCCAGCGCCAGCTGGGCATCCGGGCTGTCGCCCGCGATGATGCAGCCGTTCTGCGCCCCTTTCTCACGCAGCAGACGCGTCAGCTTGCGGGTATCGATATCGGCAATCGCCACGATGTTATGGCGCTTCAGATAAGAAGAGAGGTCTTCAGTACTGCGGAAGTTGCTGGCAATCAGCGGCAGGTCGCGAATAACCAGACCCTGCGCATGTACCTGAGAAGATTCTTCATCGGCGGCGTTGGTGCCGACATTACCAATATGAGGATAAGTAAGAGTGACGATTTGGCGGGAATAGGAAGGATCAGTGAGGATTTCTTGATAACCGGTCATTGAAGTATTGAAAACGACTTCCCCAACCGCCGTGCCGGTTGCCCCGATGGCCCGACCGTGAAACTGGGTTCCGTCTTCCAGAACCAATAGCGCTGACTTAATCAAAACATCCTCCAGAGAATATCCACTCACTTTATTTGCATATTAATTCATAAACACGATCTGAATCAATGCAAATCTGTTGCCCGCAGATTTTTGGCAAACGGCGGCATTCTGGAGAGATGTCGGATAAAAGTCAACTTAAAGCGGAGATTTTTAATGTCATTTTACGCCACTGGTGCGTAACCCGTGATTTTTACGCCAAAAAGATCAATAAACCTGGCTGAGAAAACGCTTGCGGATGTGGAAGAGTGTAAAACAGAGCGATGCTCGGCAAAAAAGTGGACCAAATGGTCAAAATTTACATTTCATTCACTAAAAAACACGCTAATATTGTATTTTTTACGCATTACACTTAAAACATACGCCATAATTCGCAAAAATAAAAAAGGGCAACAAAATATTGCCCTCTGCATCAATAACTTATTGATAGCAATAACCACATCACGATGGGTAATAATCGTTATAAACTATTCAGATCCAGCACATCACGCATATCAAACAGGCCATTTTTCTTGCCTTTCAGCCACAATGCTGAACGAACAGCGCCATTTGCAAAGGTCATGCGGCTGGACGCTTTATGGGTGATTTCAATACGCTCACCGATGTCAGCAAACATTGCCGTATGCTCCCCGACGATATCCCCCGCGCGAACGGTCGCGAAGCCGATGGTGCCCGGGACGCGTTCGCCAGTGTAGCCTTCACGACTGTAGACCGCGCAGTCCTTGAGATCTTTGTTCAATGCCCCGGCGATCGCTTCGCCCATCGCCAGCGCGGTGCCTGACGGCGCATCCACTTTATGCCGGTGGTGCGCTTCGATAATTTCGATGTCGGTATAGTCGCCCATCACCTTTGCCGCCTTCTCCAGCAGCTTCAACAGGACGTTGACGCCAACGCTAAAGTTAGCGGCGAAGACAATGGCAATGTCCTGCGCGGCATCGCGAATCGCCTGTTTGCCAGCGTCGTCAAAACCGGTGGTGCCGATGACCATCCCTTTGCCGTGCTCGCGGCAAAACGCCAGATGGTTCAGCGTGCCTTCCGGGCGGGTAAAATCGATCAACACGTCGAAATCATCTTTTACCGCCGCCAGGCTGCTCTGCACCGCGACGCCCGCTTTGCCGGCGCCCGCCAGCTCGCCGGCGTCGCTGCCCACCAGGCTTGACCCTTCGCGCTCCAGCGCCGCGCCCAGCGCCACGCCTTCCATCTGCAATGCAGCCTGAATTAACTGGCGTCCCATCCGGCCGCCCGCGCCGGCGATGGCCACGCGGATTTGTGCATCATGCATAGCTATTCTCTTTTGTTAACATTACGTAAATTGTTTTCAGAGTAACCAGCCCGTCAGCGGGCCGCTACTCAAAAACGCCGATAATTAGAAATTTATGACAAACGGCGGACGATATCAGTAAAAACTATACGATTGTGCCGCGATTCCGTGTTTACCGGATGACAACCGGGAAGGCTAATGATGGTGCCTTCGCCCGTACAGTGCGGGCGAAGGCGGTTTTGCAGTGGGTTACAGCGGGAAAAGCGCGCCGGCGGGAAACGCGGATAAAAACCAGGTCACCGCCAACAGATCGGCGCTGCCGCCAGGGCTGAGATGGCGGGCAATCAGCTCATCGTCAAACTGTCGCAGCGCCTCCAGCCCGCCGTCCGCCAGCACGCCGCCCTGCCACAGCAGTCGCTGCGCCTCCTGCTGGACAAAGTTCAGCCCGGCAAGCCCGCCGCGCGAGACCAGGTTGGTGTCATCATTCCACGCCATCAGATGCAGCAGGGTTTGCAGTAGCGCCAGATTACTGTCGCCGGTCTCTTCCATCATGCGGGTAAAGACTGGCATGGCCTGGGTACGCACCGTCAGGAAACCGCTCTCCGCCTCGCCGCGGGCCCCGGAGAGACCATAGCGTAGAAAATGAGCCTCGCCTTTACTGAGCCGTTCCCCGCCAGCAGAAGACAACTCCTGCATAACCATGCCGCGACAGAAGCGCGCCACCTGGTCGCAAAGCCGGTGCTGCTCTATCGGCTCACCTTTCGACACCAGCCTGCCCGCCGCCGCGCTGAGCAGGCCAAAAGCGAAGATCGCCCCGCGATGGGTATTCACCCCGCCGGTGGCCTCCAGCATATCGTTCTCACAGGCCATCCCTACCGGGCGCAGCATCATCAATACATGCTCCGGCGCGACCGCCGCAGTATCGTGGCCCATGATGAAAAATTTCTCCATCCACGGAGCCACCACCGCGGTGCTGGCCTCAAACGAGGCCAGATCCATATCCCAGTGCGCGCCAGCGTTACGAATATCCACCAACCCGGGCTTTGGGGTCAGGCGAACTTCGGTCAACAGCGCGCGCTCTACCGCGCTGACCACCTCTTCGGCACTCAGTGGCTTCACGCGCCGCACACGCGCAGGATTAATTAACACGTCGCTCATGGCCTTTCCCCTCTGCGTTTAGTCGCTGTTTTTCACCTGATGAATCACATCGATGACCGAACCGTCGCGATAGCGCACCACCGCCACCACCCGATCGGTGAATTCGATCGGCTGCGGCTTGCCAGTCAACAGCTCAGCACGCTGCTGCAGTTCCTCAATGGTCATCAGCGGAATGCCTGCGCTGCGCAAATTGTCGATCAGGTCCTGACGTGCCGGGTTGACCGCAATGCCGTGGTCAGTGACCAGCACATCCACGCTGGCCCCCGGCGTGACGCGGGTCAGCACCTTTTCCACGACGCAGGGAATACGGCCGCGAACTAACGGCGCGGTAATAATGGTCAAATCCGCACCGGCGGCGGTATCGCTATGGCCACCGGACGCCCCGCGCAGCACACCGTTAGAACCGGTCATCACGTTAACGTTAAAGTCGATATCAATTTCCAGCGCGCTGAGCATCACCACGTTTAAGCGCTCGCAGGAGGCGCCTTTGGAGCCCGGGCTGGCATACTGATTGGTGGAGATCTCGACATGGTTCGGGTTCTGCGCCAGCGAACGCGCCGCGTCGCCATCGAAGGACTGGGTATCGAGCAGCGTTTTGATCAACCCTTTTTCGTGCAAATCGACCATCGTCCCGGTGATACCGCCGAGGCCGAAGCTGGCGGTAATGCCGTTACGGCGCATTTTATCTTCAAGGAAGCGAGTTACTGCCAGCGAGGCGCCGCCGGTACCGGTCTGCAGCGAGAAACCCTCTTTAAAGTAACCGGAGTGCTCAACGACTTTCGCCGCCTGGCGGGCAATCAGCAGCTCGCGCGGGTTGCTGGTCAGACGGATGGCACCCGCGGTAATTTTTTGCGGATCGCCGACTTCATCTACCTGGACTATCAGATCCACCTGATCCTGGGCAATACTGGCCGGATAGTTAGGATAATCCACCCACTCTTCGGTCAGCAGCACCACGCATTTAGCGTGCTCGGCATCGACGCGCGCGTAGCCCAGCGAACCGCAGCGTGATTTACCGCTAAAGCCGTTGGCGTTGCCAAACTCATCGCAGCAAGGAACGCCGAGAAACGCGACATCAATCGACAGCTCGCCGCTTTGAATCAGCTGTACGCGACCGCCGTGGGAGTGGATCTGCACCGGGTTTTCCATTAAACCGGCGGAGATCTCCTCGCCCAACTTGCCGCGCAGGCCGGAGGTGTAGATCTGGCGGATCACGCCATTTTTAATATGCTCGATCAGCGGCCAGTGGGCGTCGATCAGCGAACTGGATGCCAGGGTGAGATCGCGAAAACCCATTTCCGCCAGCTTCGCCACTACCATATTGACGACTTTGTCACCGCCGCGAAACGCGTGGTGAAACGAGATGGTCATGCCGTTTTGCAGGCTGGAGCGACGGATTGCCGTTTCCAGCGAATCGCAGATTTTGCGCTGGCGCTTTTCGCTCTCACTCGCCAGCCAGGGACTTTTCGCCGTTACGCCGGCATAAGGTGTCAGTCCATTCGGCATCACGTACTGCTGATTAAGCATTGCTACTGTCTCTTTCATCTTATTCCCCTTAATCACGAATACCGGAAGCCGAGAGCGCCACCACTTTGCGAGCATGGTCGATAATCGGTCCATCGATCATCTTGCCGTTCAGCGATACCACACCCAGACCTCGCGTTTCGGCTTCTTCCGCCGCGGCAATCACTTCCAGCGCGTGATCGACCTCTTTGCGCGTTGGGGCATAGACCTGATGCAGGAGTTCAATTTGTCGTGGGTTAACCAACGATTTGCCGTTAAAGCCGAGGTTTTTGGCCAGATTCGCTTCCGCCAGGAAGCCCTCTTCATTATTGATATCCGACCACACCACGTCATAGGCGGCGATGCCGGCAACGCGGGCGGCATGCAGTACAGCGCAGCGGGCGTAGAACAGTTCAGTACCGTCGCCGCGGGAGGTGCCCATATCCATCACGTAATCGAAGGCCGCCAGCGCGATCGCCGCCAGACGCGGGCTGGCACGGGCGATTTCCACCGCGTTCACCACGCCCAGCGCCGACTCGATCGCCGCCATTAACTTGGTGCTGCCCACTTCCCGGCCGCACTCGCGTTCAATCCGCTCAACATGCGCTTCCAGCTCATGGATATCTTCTTTGCTGTCGGTTTTCGGCAGACGCACCATATCCACGCCCGCGCGGACTACCGCTTCAAGGTCGGCAAGACCGAACGGCGTATTCAGCGGGTTAATGCGCACCACGGTTTCGATATCCTGATACAGTGGATGCTGCAGCGCCTGATACACCAGCAGACGAGCGGTATCTTTCTCGCGCAGCGAAACGGCATCTTCCAGGTCGAACATCACCGCATCAGCGCCGTAGACGAATGACGTGCTTAACATGGCGGCATTGGCGCCAGGGATGAACAACATACTGCGACGTGGTTTCATAGCTGGCTCCATTGTAATTGGGTCTGTTGCGCCGCGCGCAGCGCCGCGGCCTGTACGCGAGCTCGCAAAACACATTCCAGCGCGCCTTTATCATCGACCACCACGTTGGCCTGTTTCACGCCAAGCTGAGCCAGCGTTTCTCTCACTACCTGCTCAATCGCAGCGCCAAACTGTTGTTTCACAATGCTGTCGATTTCCAGCTGAATGCCCGGCTGCGCCGCCGGTCCAATCCTGACCATCACATCGCTGGACTCCAGCGTGCCGGCCAGGGCGTCAATCTTCATTTCCATAGGGGAAAATCCTTAGTTAGGGCATAAAAATCAGGCGGTTTGATGTTCGCTCTCCGCCAGTTGCATCAGAAAAGAGAGGGTCCCCGGCGGCACCAGCGCCGCGACCGCCTGCCAGTTGCGCTGTCGATAGAGTTCGCGCACTCGGGAGGCCGACACGGGTCCACCATTTTTTTCGATTCGCGCAAGCTCAACTACTTCAATGGGCGGCGCGTCGCCTGGCGCTTCCAGTAGTGACTTCATGCGCTGGTTGTAATTACGGGTCAGGGGACACAGCGGCTCGGTGCCGACAAAGCGTTGGGTAATCTGCAGCGCCGGGGCCAGGCGCTCGCGGAAGAGCTGCAGGTCAATCTGGCTGTGGCAGTCATCAACCACCCCCTGCTCTTTCAGGAAATAGCCGGGGAACGTCGCCCGCGAGATCAGATACGCCGAACCGGGATGCAGCGTCACCTTATCGATGCCGGTAATCCCCTGTTCAATGAGTTTGAAGCGATCGTGATAGGAAAAGCAGGACGCATCTTCTTTGACCACAAACAGATGCAGCCAGTCGCACTGGCTGGCCGCCTGTTCTACCAACCAGCGGTGGCCGAGGGTGAAGGGATTGGCATTCATCACGATAGCGCCGATTTTTCTTCCCGGCTGACGGTACATCGCCAGCTGTCGGCAGTAACGAGTCAGCCGTTCGCGGCTATTTTCCATTAGCACGGCGCGGTCGCCCGCCTGGGCTATCGGCCAGAAGCCGGCGCCGGAAAATAACGCGGCATTGCAAGGTTTAGTGAACAAAAACAGTTCGCTGCGCCCCAGCTCATAGGCCAGCGTCAGGAGCTCGGTCAGTAATTTAAGGCTCAGCCCCTCC
Organism: Klebsiella sp. P1927; assembly: GCF_018204675.1. Taxonomy (NCBI): domain Bacteria; kingdom Pseudomonadati; phylum Pseudomonadota; class Gammaproteobacteria; order Enterobacterales; family Enterobacteriaceae; genus Klebsiella; species Klebsiella sp. P1927. The sequence goes on from NZ_CP073377.1 coordinate 4,334,846, forward strand.
CCCTGCAGCGAGGGATCGATGGCGATGCATTTCAGCACATTGCCGGCGATAGCACCGCAGCCGACCAGCCGCTGCTGATACTCGGCGATAATCGCCATTTCGCAGTCGGCCTCTAACGACAGTTGATGCTGGCGGAGAAACCGATCGATCGCCTCTCGCCGCGGTTTATCTTTTAATAGCTGAACGCGTTTTAATATCAGTGTCATTTTTTAGCGCTTCGTCATTTCAAAACGAACTGTATTTCGCCAGCGTTCGGCTATGGATTCTTGTATTTAAGTCACAGTTTTTCTCGTGGCTTAATTGGCTTTATGGTTTTTATGTTGTTAATTAATTCAGAATCATAAAAACAATTAAATTAATAAAAAACACGAGTATTCAGTGAAGATAATCACACCTTACCCCTGGGTCTATTTATTACTATGCGCCGGTCTTACTACTCCATCAATAAACAGGGTAACGTTTATGACTAACATGAGTCAGGCTCCGGCGACGGAGAAAAAGGGCGTTAGCGATCTGCTGGGATTTAAAATCTTCGGCATGCCGCTCCCCCTTTACGCATTTGCGTTAATTACACTATTACTTTCACATTTTTATAACGCATTACCCACCGATATCGTCGGCGGCTTTGCCATCATGTTTATTATCGGCGCTATATTCGGGGAAATTGGCAAGCGCCTGCCAATATTCAACAAATATATCGGTGGCGCTCCGGTGATGATTTTCCTGGTGGCGGCTTATTTTGTCTATGCCGGTATTTTTACGCAGAAAGAAATCGATGCTATCAGCAACGTTATGGATAAGAGTAACTTCCTTAACTTATTCATCGCGGTATTAATTACCGGAGCAATTCTGTCGGTAAACCGCCGCCTGCTGCTGAAATCACTGCTCGGCTATATTCCAACTATCCTGATGGGCATTGTCGGCGCGTCTATTTTTGGCATCGCTATCGGCCTGGTGTTCGGTATTCCAGTGGATCGCATCATGATGCTGTACGTCCTGCCGATCATGGGCGGCGGCAACGGCGCGGGCGCGGTCCCCTTGTCGGAGATTTACCACTCCGTCACCGGTCGTTCTCGCGAAGAGTATTACTCAACCGCTATCGCTATTCTGACCATCGCTAACATCTTCGCCATCGTCTTTGCCGCCGTCCTCGATATCATCGGCAAAAAACACACCTGGCTGAGCGGCGAAGGGGAACTGGTGCGTAAAGCCTCGTTCAAAGTGGAAGAAGATGAGAAAGCGGGACAAATCACCCATCGCGAAACCGCCGTCGGTCTGGTGCTGTCCACTACCTGCTTCCTGCTGGCCTACGTCGTGGCGAAGAAAATTCTGCCCAGCATTGGCGGTGTGGCTATTCACTATTTCGCGTGGATGGTGCTGATCGTCGCCGCGCTGAACGCCTCCGGGCTGTGCTCACCGGAAATCAAAGCCGGTGCTAAACGCTTGTCTGATTTCTTCTCCAAACAGCTGCTGTGGGTGCTGATGGTCGGGGTCGGCGTCTGCTACACCGACCTACAGGAAATTATCAACGCCATCACCTTCGCTAACGTTGTTATCGCCGCCATTATCGTTATCGGTGCGGTGCTCGGCGCGGCGATCGGTGGCTGGCTGATGGGCTTCTTCCCAATAGAATCGGCCATCACTGCAGGCCTGTGTATGGCCAACCGCGGCGGCTCCGGCGACCTGGAAGTTCTCTCTGCCTGTAACCGTATGAACCTTATCTCTTATGCGCAAATCTCCTCCCGTTTGGGCGGCGGTATTGTGCTGGTCATCGCCAGCATCGTGTTCGGCATGATGATTTAACCCATACGCACGATGGCACGTTGAACTGACAGGTGAAGAACGAATCAGGGTCCCATCCCGGGAGCGGCAGAGGGAAATCCACCCTGCTCCTTAGCCAGAAACCTTGTCAGACAGCGCGTCATCGTGCCCCTATTTGAGATGTATAAATGACTGACAATGCCGTCCTGTTAGGCGAAGGCTTCACCCTGATGTGTCTCGGCATGGGCTTTGTGCTGGTGTTCCTGCTGCTGCTCATTTTCGCCATCCGGGGAATGTCCCTCGCCGTCAACCGCCTGTTTCCTGAGCCGCCTGCCGCCCCCAAACCGGCGCCGGCCGCCGTCGCGCCCGCCGACGATTTCGCCCGCCTGAAGCCGGCGATTGTCGCCGCCATTCACCACCATCGCCGTCTTCACCCTTAATTCACGGAGGAATTCATGACCGTTGCCATTACCGATGTCGTCCTGCGCGACGCCCACCAGTCCCTGTTCGCCACCCGTCTGCGTCTCGACGATATGCTGCCCGTTGCCGCTCAGCTGGACGACGTCGGCTACCGCTCGCTGGAGTGCTGGGGCGGCGCCACCTTTGACGCCTGCATCCGCTTCCTCGGCGAGGACCCGTGGGTCCGCCTGCGCGAGCTGAAAAAGGCGATGCCCAAGACCCCGCTGCAGATGCTGCTCCGCGGCCAGAACCTGCTCGGCTACCGCCACTACGCCGACGACGTGGTGGAGCGCTTCGTCGAGCGCGCCGTCAAAAACGGCATGGACGTCTTCCGCGTCTTCGATGCCATGAACGACCCGCGCAACATGCAGCCCGCCCTGCAGGCGGTCCGCCGCCACGGCGCCCACGCCCAGGGTACGCTTTCGTACACCACCAGCCCGGCGCACACCCTGCAGACCTGGCTCGACCTCACCGAACAGCTGCTGGAGACCGGCGTTGACTCCGTCGCCATCAAGGACATGTCCGGCATTCTGACGCCGCATGCCGCCTTTGAGCTGGTCAGCGAAATCAAGAAGCGCTATGACGTCACCCTGCACCTGCACTGCCACGCCACCACCGGGATGGCGGAGATGGCGCTGCTGAAGGCCATTGAAGCCGGGGTCGACGGCGTGGATACGGCGATTTCGTCCATGAGCGCCACCTATGGCCACCCGGCCACCGAAGCGCTGGTGGCCACCCTCGCCGGCACGCCGTACGACACCGGCCTCGATATCCACAGGCTGGAGAGCATCGCCGCCTACTTCCGCGAGGTGCGCAAAAAATACCACGCCTTCGAAGGCCAGCTGAAGGGCACCGACAGCCGTATCCTCGTCGCCCAGGTGCCGGGCGGGATGCTCACCAACCTTGAAGGCCAGCTGAAGCAGCAGAGCGCCGCCCACCGTCTGGATGAAGTACTGGCGGAAATCCCCCGCGTGCGCGAGGACCTCGGCTTCATCCCGCTGGTGACCCCGACCTCGCAGATTGTCGGCACCCAGGCGGTGCTCAACGTGCTGGGCGGCGAGCGCTACAAAACCATCGCGAAGGAGACCGCCGGTATCCTGAAAGGCGAGTACGGCCGCACCCCGGCCCCGGTGAACGCCGCCCTGCAGGCGCGGGTGCTCGACGGCGCCGACCCGGTGACCTGCCGCCCGGCCGACCTGCTGAAGCCGGAGCTGGCGCAGCTGGAAGCGGATGTGAAACGCCAGGCACAGGAGAAGGGCATCACGCTTGCCGAAAACGCCATCGACGACGTGCTCACCGTGGCGCTGTTCCCGCAACCCGGCCTGAAGTTCCTCGAAAACCGCCACAACCCGGCGGCCTTTGAGCCGGTACCGCAGGCGGAAGCCGCGCAGCCAGTGGCAAAAGCAGAAAAACCTGCCGCCTCCGGCGTCTACACCGTGGAGGTGGAAGGCAAAGCCTTTGTGGTCAAAGTCAGCGACGGCGGTGACGTCAGCCAGCTGACGGCGGCTGCTCCGGCTCCTGCTCCTGCTCCTGCCTCTGCACCCGCCGCTGCCGCCCCGGCCGGCGCCGGTACCCCGGTGACCGCCCCGCTGGCGGGCACTATCTGGAAGGTGCTGGCCAGCGAAGGCCAGACGGTGGCCGCAGGCGAAGTGCTGCTGATTCTGGAAGCCATGAAGATGGAAACCGAAATCCGCGCCGCGCAGGCCGGGACCGTGCGCGGTATCGCGGTGAAAGCCGGTGACGCGGTGGCGGTCGGCGACACCCTGATGACTCTGGCGTAAGGACGAGGAGCGGAAATGGAAAGTCTGAACGCCCTGATCCAGGGCATGGGGCTGATGCACCTCGGCGCCGGCCAGGCGGTGATGCTGCTGGTCAGCCTGCTGCTGCTCTGGCTGGCGATTGCGAAGAAGTTCGAGCCGTTACTGCTGCTGCCGATTGGCTTCGGCGGCCTGCTCTCCAATATTCCGGAGGCCGGGCTGGCGCTCACCGCCCTGGAGAGCCTGCTGGCCCACCACGACCCGGCGCAGCTGGCGGTGATTGCCGCGAAGCTCCACTGCGCGCCGGACGTCCACGCCATTAAGGCGGCGCTGGCCCTGGCCCTGCCGTCGGTGCAGGGGCAGATGGAGAGCCTCGCGGTGGACATGGGCTACTCCGCCGGGGTGCTGGCCATCTTCTATAAGGTGGCGATTGGCTCGGGCATCGCGCCGCTGGTCATCTTTATGGGCGTCGGAGCGATGACCGATTTCGGCCCGCTGCTGGCTAACCCGCGCACCCTGCTGCTGGGGGCGGCGGCGCAGTTCGGGATCTTCGCCACCGTGCTCGGGGCGCTGACGCTGAACTACTTCGGCATCATCAGCTTCACCCTGCCGCAGGCGGCGGCCATCGGCATCATCGGCGGCGCCGACGGCCCGACGGCGATTTACCTGTCGGGCAAGCTGGCGCCGGAGCTGCTGGGGGCCATCGCGGTGGCGGCGTACTCCTATATGGCGCTGGTGCCGCTGATCCAGCCGCCGATCATGAAGGCGCTGACCACGGATAAGGAGCGGAAGATCCGCATGGTGCAGCTGCGCACGGTGAGTAAGCGGGAGAAGATCCTCTTCCCGGCGGTGCTGTTGCTGCTGGTGGCGCTCCTGCTGCCGGACGCCGCGCCGCTGCTGGGGATGTTCTGCTTCGGCAACCTGATGCGCGAGAGCGGCGTGGTGGAGCGGCTGAGCGATACGGTGCAGAACGCGCTGATCAACATCGTCACCATCTTCCTCGGGCTGTCGGTGGGGGCCAAGCTGGTGGCGGACAAGTTCCTGCAGCCGCAGACGCTGGGGATCCTGGTGCTGGGGGTGATCGCCTTCTGCGTGGGGACCGCCGCCGGGGTGCTGATGGCGAAGCTGATGAACGTGTTCAGCCGGCACAAAATCAACCCGCTGATCGGCTCGGCGGGGGTGTCGGCGGTGCCGATGGCGGCGCGGGTGTCGAACAAGGTGGGTCTGGAAGCGGACGGGCAGAACTTCCTGCTGATGCACGCGATGGGCCCGAACGTGGCGGGGGTGATCGGCTCGGCGATCGCCGCCGGGGTGATGCTCAAGTACGTGCTGGCGATGTAGGCCGACATCCTTCCCGGAGGTGTGGCTGTCGCCCCACCTCCGGGCTGATTTGATACCCACTCTTGGCATGACGGGGCCGGGCACATGTCTGAAATTTTCTGTTCTGTGCTCCACCTGTCGGCGCCGGGGGCGCAAAACGGGGAGAATAACAATTTAATGTCTATCTACCCAATGTATACCCGAAAAATCACCCACTGGTTTGCCAGGCGATCGTTTCAGAATCGCATCTTCCTGCTGATCTTATTCACCTCGACGATCGTCATGCTGGCGATGTCATGGTATCTGACAGACATTACCGAGGAGCGTCTGCATTATCAGGTCGGGCAACGGGCGCTGATTCAGGCGATGCAGATTTCGGCGATGCCGGAGCTGGTGGAGGCAGTGCAGAAACGCGATCTCGCCAGAATCAAAGCCCTTATCGACCCCATGCGTTCGTTCTCCGACGCCACCTACATCACCGTCGGTGATGCCAGCGGCCAGCGCCTCTATCACGTCAATCCTGATGAAATCGGCAAATCGATGGAAGGCGGCGATAGCGATGAGGCGTTGATAAACGCTAAAAGCTACGTGTCAGTGCGCAAAGGCTCGCTGGGATCGTCGCTGCGCGGTAAATCGCCGATTCAGGACGCAACCGGCAAGGTGATCGGCATTGTGTCGGTAGGCTATACCATTGAGCAACTGGAAAACTGGCTCAGCCTGCAGATAAGTTCGCTGCTGATCCCGATGGCCATCATGTTACTGCTTCTGCTCTTTTGCGCCCGCCGCTTCTCACTGCATATCAAAAAACAGATGCTCAATATGGAACCCCAGCAGCTGTCACAGCTGTTGATCCAGCAAAGCGTGCTGTTTGAATCGGTGTTCGAAGGGCTTATCGCCATCGACTCCGATTATAAAATCACTGCGATTAATCAGACTGCGCGTCGCCTGCTCAATTTGAGTCAGCCGGAACCGACGCTTATCGGCAAACGGATCAGCAGCGTTATCTCGCAGGAGGTCTTCTTCTACGATGCGCCACAGACCAATAAAAAAGACGAGATCGTTACCTTCAATCAGATCAAAGTGATCGCCAGCCGGATGGCGGTGATCTTAAACAATGAGCCACAGGGCTGGGTGATCAGCTTTCGCAGCAAAGACGATATCAACACCCTTAGCCTGCAGCTTAGCCAGGTACAACAATATGCCGATAACCTGCGCGCCGTACAGCATGAGCATCGCAATCTGATCTCCACTATCGCCGGTCTGCTGTTTCTTAAACGCTATAACCAAGCGCTGGAACTGATCCAACAGCAGTCGGAAAGTCACCAGAAGGTGATCGATTTTATTGCACGCAATTTCCAGGACAACCACCTGGCCGGGCTGTTGATCGGCAAATATTACCGGGCCAAAGAGCTTGGACTTGAGCTGATTTTCGATCCGGCCTGCTTCGTTGATAGATTACCTACCGCCCTTTCGCACAACGAATGGATCTCGATCGTGGGGAATCTACTTGATAACGCCTACAATGCCAGCCTGCGTCAACCGCAGGGTTCAAAACAGATCGAATGCCTGATCAACAGTGATGGCCAGGAGGTGATCATTGAGATCGCCGACCAGGGATGCGGCATTGACGAGGCGCTGCGCGATCGGATCTTCGAGCGCGGCGTCACCAGCAGCGCCAGCAAAGATCATGGTATCGGACTCTGGCTAGTACGCAGCTACGTGGAACAAGCAGGCGGCAGTATCGTCGTCGAAAATAATATTCCTTTTGGCACCATTTTTACGCTTTATATCCCCCTGACCCGAGATGAACATCATGGATAGCATCACTACTCTTATTGTTGAAGACGAACCTATGCTGGCGGAGATCCTGGTGGATAACATTAAACAGTTTCCCCGGTTCGACGTCATTGGTATTGCGGATAAGCTTGAGAGCGCCAGGAAACAGCTCAGACTGTATCAACCGCAGCTGATCCTGCTGGATAATTTTTTACCCGACGGCAAAGGTATCGATCTGATCCGCCATGCAGTCAGTACACATTACAAGGGACGGATTATCTTTATTACCGCGGATAATCACATGGAAACCATCAGCGAAGCGCTGCGTCTTGGGGTGTTTGATTACCTGATTAAGCCGGTGCACTATCAGCGCCTGCAGCACACGCTGGAGCGCTTTGCCCGCTATCGAAGCTCGCTGCGCTCCAGTGAACAGGCCAGCCAGCTCCATGTCGACGCGCTGTTTAATATTCAGGCCCGGGAACAAACGGAACCCGCCAGCGCACCACTGCGCGGGATCGATGAAAGCACCTTTCAGCGCGTGCTCCAGCTGTTTGCCGACCCGACGGTGGTGCATACCGCCGACTCGCTGGCCCGTATCCTCGGCAGCAGCAAAACCACCGCTCGCCGTTATCTGGAACAAGGAGTGAAGAACGACTTTCTGGAAGCGGAAATCAGCTACGGCAAGGTTGGCCGACCTGAGCGTATCTATCACGGCAAGCAGACCTATCCTGAGCAGAGATAAAACGCTTACGCCAGGGTGTAGCTGACCACCAGCTGCCCCTTCTTCATCTTAATCTGACTAATGACAATGTCGCCCAGCTCCGCCAGACGGGCGACGTGGGTGCCTCCGCAGGGATAGGCTGGCAGCTCGCCGAATCCCACCTTGCGCATGCCATCAGCGAACGTCACCTGACGCGGTAAGTCCTGCGCCTGCCATGCCTTCACTAGCGCCAGTAGCGCACTGGCGTCCGGCAGCGCGGCGCTATTCCTGCTGGCAAAGGTTATCCGCCCTTCGCCGGGCCAGTGGTGCGCTTTCACCGGTTGCCAGCCAAGCTGTTCGCCCGCCAGGCCAAGCAGGTGGCCGGCAGAATGCAGACGAGCATGCAGCTGTCTCGCGGAGGCATCAATTTTCATCTCCACTTCACCGAGGGGAAGGGGTTGCGACAGAATATGCAGCACCCTTTCGCCGCGCACAACCACCGTCTCAACCACCTGCCCGGCAATCCATCCACGGTCCGCCGGTTGACCGCCCCCTTGCGGGTGAAACAGCGTCCGATCCAGTTCGATGGCGTAACGGCCATCCGCTTCTGCAGTGCAGGCAATGATCTGGGCGCGCCCGTCGGTAGCATCGCTGGTGTAATAAACCCGTTCAGTCATAGTGATTCTCCTCTCTGTCCGCCCAGTATATTATTAATGCCGACAGCGATAATCCCACCACCCGCCAATGCACTCTTGCTCCGGGAGCACAAATGAATCTGAACCTCCTGCCCGACCTCGCTCTTTTCGTTCAGATAGTCGACCAGGGCAGCTTCTCCGCCGTCGCCCGCCAGAACGGCATTACCCCTTCAGCCGTTAGCCGCAGCGTTTCACGGCTGGAGCGAGAGATGGGCTGCAAACTGCTGCAGCGTACCACCCGCAAGCTGCGTCTTAGCGATGCCGGGGAAACGATATATCAGCATGCCCAGCAGATGCTGGAAGCGGCGCGACAGGCAATGGATTCCGCAGGCAGTCGCCAAACGGTCGCCCAGGGAAAGCTGACGCTCAGCGTCCCGAAAGCCGTCGGCCGCTTTGTGATCCACCCGCTGATGATGGCGTTTTTCCACCGCTACCCGCAGGTGGACGTCTGCCTGCGGCTGGAAGATCGCCCTCTCGATTTTATCGATGACGGTATTGATCTGGCGCTACGCATCACCGATACCCCCTCCCCCGGCCTGCATGGCAAACCGCTGATGCCAATCAGGCACGTTATCTGCGCCACTGAGGCCTATTTACAGCAGCACGGTACGCCGTACACGCCGCAGGATCTGCGCGCGCATAGCTGCATTAGCCTTGGCGAAACGCCCGCCGATGCTCGCTGGAAGTTCCGTCGGGAAGGCAAAACAGAAACGGTGCAAACCTACGGGCGGTACGCCGCCAACCATACCGCCGTACGCCTCGACGCGGTCAGACAGCATTTAGGGATCGGCAGCCTGCCGCTGTTCACCGCCCGTGAGGCGCTGGCGAACGGCGACATCGTGCAGGTGTTGCCCGAGTGGGAATTTATCAGCAGCTACTCAGGCGACCTGTGGCTACTGTGGGCGGGAGATAAGCATATGCCCGCCAGGATGCGGGCGATGATCGATTATCTCAGCGAGACGGTGCCGGCGCTGAGCGCAGGCAGCACAGAGCCAGCGAAATAATTGCAAACCACGGAATGATAACCCCCAACACAAACCAGATCCCGGAGCGGCCGATATCATGCATCCGCCGGCAGCCTACAGCCAGCAGGGGGATCGCCATCAACAGCAGCCAGAGCGCGGCAAAGGGAATGACAACAAAACTGAGGATGCCGTATTGAGGGTTAACGCTGGTTGCCAGACACCAGGCCGCCAGCGGCGCGGTGGCGATCAATACATTGGTGAGAAAAAACGTCCAGAACTGCCGTCGACTGGCGCGTCCGCTAAAGTTAAAGGTCTCTTTCCAGCCGCTCAAATACGCCTGTCCATAGGTCATTGCTTCTCTCCTTGAAAATCGAGTGATATATCACGGCGCCAGGGCAATCACCTCCGCCGCCCAGCGCTGAAACCCTTCGACGTCGATATCCAGCGCCACCTGGGCGTTCGCCGGCTGGCCCAGTCGTCCTTCGATATCCACCACCGTGGTGCCGGCGGTCCAGGTCCCCTGCGTCTCCACCGCCACAAAGCACGGCTGGAGAGTGAACAGTTCCGGGCGGGCCAGCCACGCAATAGCGCACAAGTCGTGCATGCGCAGACCGCTGCTCATGCTGCCGCTGCGATAGTGGCTAAACAGCGCATGGAGCATTTTACCGGTCTGGTTCAGCGTCGGCAGCGTCGCCAGATAATCCGCCGCCAGCAGCGCCCGGTTGGTGACGTCCAGCCCGCACATCACAATCTCCAGCCCGCTGTGGAACACTTTCGCGGCGGCTTCCGGGTCGATAGCGATATTGAATTCCGCATTCGGCGTGAAGTTGCCGCGGCCCGCCGAGCCGCCCATGATCACCAGCCGGCGAATATTAAACACGCATTCCGGGTACTGGGTCAGCAGCAGCGCTATATTGGTCAGCGGGCCAATCGCCACCAGGGTGATCGGCTCGGCAGCATGCATAAGCGCATCACGGATCGCCTGGAAGGCCGGCTTCGCCAGCGGTTGACGTTGATGCTCAACAAAGTCATACCCCTCCATGCCGGATTCGCCATGCACCGAGGCGGCGTCGCGCAACGGACGCACCAGCGGCATCGACGCCCCCTGCGCCAGCGGTACATCGGCATTCCAGAAATGCAGCAATTGCAGCGCGTTACGGGTCGTCTTCTCCACCGAGACATTGCCCGCTACGGTGGTCATCAACTGCAGATCCAGCTCAGGCGCGAACAGCGCCGCGGCAATGGCGGCGGCATCGTCGATGCCCGGATCGGTATCAAGAATGATTGGTAAGCGCATGGTTTCTCCCTAAAAAAATGCCAGACGTTAAGTCTGGCATCTTCTCATACTGCTGGAGGAAAGAACTTACTCTACTTCACGGACATCCACACGCAGCTCTTTCGGCACTTCAAAGACGATATTCTCTTCCCGGCCTTCCAGCGGCACGGCTTCGCCGCCGCCCAGCTCCTGCAGGCGGGTAATGACGTTCTGCACCAGAATATCCGGCGCCGACGCGCCCGCCGTCACGCCGACGCAGGCCGCATCCTTGACCCACGCTTCCTGGATATCGGAGGCGTCGTCAATCAGGTAAGCCGCCTTACCCATCCGCTGCGCCAGCTCGGCGAGGCGGTTAGAGTTGGAGGAGTTTTTCGACCCGACCACCAGCACTACGTCAGCCTGCTCCGCCAGCGCGCGCACGGCTTCCTGACGGTTAGTGGTGGCATAGCAAATGTCGTCTTTGCGCGGGCCGACGATTTTCGGAAAACGCGCGCGCAGGGCGTCAATCACATCCGAGGTATCGTCGACGGAGAGCGTGGTCTGGGTCATAAACGACAGCCGGGCGTCATTTTTCACTTCCAGCTTCAGCACGTCTTCCGGCGACTCGACCAGGTACATCCCCCCTTGCGGGTTGTTGTACTGTCCCATGGTGCCTTCGACTTCCGGATGGCCGGCATGGCCAATCAGAATCGACTCTTCGCCGCGGCGGCTGGCGCGGGCGACTTCCATATGGACTTTGGTCACCAGCGGACAGGTGGCATCGAACACCGTCAGGTCGCGGCTCTTCGCTTCGTTGCGTACCGCCTGCGACACGCCGTGGGCGGAGAAAATCAGGATCGCGCCGTCCGGCACTTCGCTGATCTGTTCGATAAAAATGGCGCCACGCTTGCGCAGGCTATCCACCACATAGCGGTTGTGCACCACTTCATGACGAACATAGATCGGTGCGCCATACAGCGTCAGCGCGTTTTCTACAATGCTGATAGCGCGGTCAACGCCAGCGCAAAAACCGCGCGGGTTAGCCAACAGGATCTGCATGTTACTCCTCCAGCGCCGGATCGATCTCCAGCACTTCAATATCAAAATGAACAGTGCGCCCGGCCAGCGGATGGTTGAAGTCAACGGTGATGGAATCGCCGTTCACTTCGCGGATCACGCCAGGCATTTCGCTGCCATCCATTGCGGTAAAGAGCATAATCGCGCCGATCTCCGGCTCGCCAGCGTCGATAAACTCGCGGCGAGAGAAATACTGAATCAGGTCCGGGCTGGGTACGCCAAAGGCGGCGTCAGGCTCCAGCGAAAAGGCCTTTTTCTCCCCCTCTTTCAAACCGAGAAGCTGTTGCTCCAGCCCTTCAGACAAAGAGGTGTCGCCGAGGCGAAACAGCGCCGGTTTGCCGTTGCTGCGGGTGGACTCGGCAGTGGAGCCGTCGTCCAGTTTCAGAGTGAAGTGCACCAGTACCGCGCTGTTGCTCTGTACGGATTTAGACATGCAAATTGCTCGCTTGTTTAGGTCACCTGGTGCCCGGCGGCATTACGCTTACCGGGCCTACGGGAGCCAAAAATTCTGTAGGCCGGGTAAGCGTCACGTCACCCGGCATTGAGATTTACGCCTGCTCTTTCACAGTCGGTTTCGGCAGGAAGCCTTCCAGCACAATCAGCGCTGCGCCGATGCAGATCGCGCTATCGGCGAGGTTGAAGGTGGCAAAATGCCAGTCGCCGACGTAGAAGTCGATCATATCGACCACAAAGCCATGCCACAGGCGATCGAACAAGTTGCCCAGCGCGCCGCCGATAATCAGCGCGTAGGCAATATTGTTCAGCTTTTGCGTCGCCTTCGAACGGTACATCAGCACCGTCAGCACCACGCAAATGCCGATCGCGATCCCGGAAAAGAACCAGCGCTGCCAGCCGCCGCTGTCGGCGAGGAAGCTAAAGGCCGCGCCATAGTTGCGGGCATAATGCAGATTAAGCGACGGGAACAGCGGAACCGTCTCCCCCAGAGCGAAGTTCTGGAGGATCAGGAATTTGCTGCCCAGATCGATAATCAGCACGGCTACGACCACCCACAGCCAGCGTAGCCCCGTTGAACAGATCGATTTACTCATCAGGCGAATTTACGTTGCTCGCCGTCACCGGCGACGTTGCTCACACAGCGTCCGCAGATTTCCGCGTGTTCCGCCACCTTGCCGATATCGGTGGTGTAATGCCAGCAGCGCGGGCATTTCTCACCTTCAGCTTTACTCAATGCGACTTTCAGCCCTTTGAGCAGTTCGCTTTGCTGCGCATCAGCGGACGCGCTCGCATAGTCTGCGACGTTCGCCCCGGAGGTCAACAGGACAAATCGCAATTCATCGCCCAGCGCATTGAGCTTAGCCGCCAGATCGGCATCAGCATACAGCGTGACTGCCGCTTCCAGCGAGCCGCCGACTTTCTTATCCGCACGCGCCTGCTCGATCACCTTGTTGACTTCGCCACGCACCTTCAGCAGCTCATCCCAGAAATCGTCGTTCATCGCTTCGTCGTCGGCCAGGCCGAACAGACCTTCATACCACTCGCCGGTGAAGACATATTTCTCACGCTCGCCCGGCAGATAGCCCCAGATTTCATCTGCGGTGAAGGACATGATCGGCGCCATCCAGCGCACCAGCGCTTCCACGATATGGAACAGCGCGGTCTGACAGCTGCGACGCGCCACGCTGTCCGCCTTGGCGGTGTACTGGCGGTCTTTGATGATGTCGAGGTAGAACGAGCCCATCTCGATGGAGCAGAAGCGCATCAGGCGCTGCACCACTTCATGGAAGTCGTAGGATTCGTAGGCTTTCAGGATATCTTCCTGTGCCGCCTGCGCGCAGCCGACCGCCCAGCGGTCCAGCACCACCATCTCTTCCGGTTTAACCATGTCTTTCACCGGATCGAAACCGTTAAGGTTCGCCAGCAGGAAGCGCGCGGTGTTACGGATACGACGATAGCTGTCCGCAGCGCGTTTGAGGATCTCGTCAGAGACCGCCATTTCGCCGGTGTAGTCGGTGGAAGCCACCCACAGGCGCAGGATATCGGCGCCGAGCTTGTTCATCACGTCCTGCGGGCTAACGGTGTTGCCGATAGACTTGGACATTTTGCGGCCCTGACCGTCGACGGTGAAGCCGTGGGTCAGTACCTGACGATATGGCGCTTTGCCTTTCATCGCCGTGGAAATCATCAGCGAGGACATGAACCAGCCGCGATGCTGGTCAGAACCTTCCAGATACATATCGGCGGCGTGACCGGCGAATTCCGGACGCACGTCAACCACGGAAGAGTGGGTCGACCCGGAGTCAAACCAGACGTCGAGGGTATCAGGCACTTTCTCGTAGCTGTCGGCGTCATCGCCAAGAATGTCGCGGGAATCGAGATCCCACCACGCTTGGATGCCGTCAACTTCAACGCGTTTTGCCACTTCTTCCATCAGCTCAAGGGTACGCGGGTGCAGTTCATGGGTTTCTTTATGCACGAACAGCGACATCGGCACGCCCCAGGTGCGCTGACGGGAGATACACCAGTCAGGGCGGTTAGCGACCATCGATTCGATACGCGCCTGGCCCCAGTCCGGGATCCACTGCACGCCTTTGATCTCTTTCAGCGACTGCGCGCGCAGGCCTTTCTGATCCATGCTCACGAACCACTGCGGAGTGGCGCGGAAGATGATCGGCGACTTGTGGCGCCAGCAGCATGGATAGCTGTGCTGCAGTTTCTCAACGTGTAACAGCGCGCCACGCTCACGCAGCATCTCAACGATGATGTCATTGGCTTTGAAAACATTAATGCCGTCCAGGGACGGCCAGGTGCCAGGCAGGTAAGCGCCGTCCGGGCCAACCGGGTTGGCGATTTCCAGACCGTATTTCTGGCTGATGGTGTAGTCGTCCGGACCGTGGCCGCCAGCGGTATGCACCGCACCGGTACCGGCATCCAGCGTCACGTGGTCGCCAAGGATCGCCGGCACGTCGAAATCGAGGAACGGATGCTTAAAGCGCATCAGCTCAAGCTCAGAACCTTGTACCGCCGCCAGAATAGTGTAGTCCGTCGCGCCAACGCGCTTCATTACGCTCTCAACCAGGTCTTTCGCCAGGATCAGCGCCTGGCCGTCAACCTGCACCAGCGCATAGTCGAACTCAGGAGACAGAGAGATAGCGCGGTTGGCCGGCAGGGTCCACGGCGTGGTGGTCCAGATAACCAGCGACACCGGACCGTTGACGTCGGCTACGCCGAATTTCGCCAGTACCGCGGCTTTGTCTACCGCGTGGAACGCGACATCGATAGACGGAGAGGTTTTGTCGTAATACTCCACTTCCGCTTCCGCCAGCGCGGAACGGCAGTCTACGCACCAGTGCACCGGTTTGGCGCCTTTATGCAGGTGGCCATTACCGATGATTTTGCCCAGCGCGCGGATGATGTTGGCTTCGGTTTTGAAGTCCATGGTCAGGTACGGATGCGACCAGTCGCCCAGCACGCCGAGACGGATAAAGTCTTTACGCTGGCCATCGATCTGCTCGGCGGCATATTCGCGGCACTTAGCGCGGAATTCGGCAGCGGTAAATTTCTCACCCGGCTTGCCGTATTCCTGCTCCACTTTCAGCTCGATCGGCAGACCGTGGCAGTCCCAGCCCGGAACGTAAGGCGAGTCATAGCCCGTCAGTCCTTTGGACTTAACGATAATGTCTTTCAGAATCTTGTTTACCGAGTGACCAATATGAATGCTGCCATTCGCATAAGGAGGGCCATCATGCAGAATGAAGGTTTTTTTGCCTTTTTTGGCTGCACGAATGATGCCGTACAGGTCATCATCGGTCCAACGCGCCAGCATTCCCGGTTCGCGTTTGGCGAGGTCGCCACGCATAGGGAACCCTGTTTCCGGCAAATTCAGGGTCGATTTATAGTCACTCATCAGATTCTCGGTTCCGTATTTCGGTTTGATAAACACCAGTGGCTCAGGCCTGGCTGGTCAGCCCAAATAATTCGCGGGCCGTTAACTCATCACGTGCGATTTGCGCCTTCAGCTCGTCCAGCGACGCAAACCGCTGCTCGTTACGTATCTTTTTACGCAGTATTACATTGATATGGCGACCGTAGAGGTCCATTACAACGTCCAACAGATGTACTTCGAGCTGCTGACGCACGCCCGCAACCGTTGGACGGGTGCCAATATTGGCGACGCCCGCTATCGGTTTGTCGCCCAGCCCTGTCACTTCTACCGCATAGACCCCTTTAACCGGGGAAACCTGACGACGCAGCGGTAAGTTCGCCGTCGGAAAACCTATGGTTCGGCCTAGTTCATCACCATGCACGACGCGTCCGGAGATGCTAAACGGATGGCCGAGCAGCGTCTCCGCCAGCAGGAGATCGTCATCGGCCAGCGCCTGGCGTACCGCCGTGCTGCTGATTCGCACCCCGCCTTCGCAGAAGGTTTGAGTGCTGGTGACGTCGAAGCCATATTCCGCCCCCGCCTTTTGTAATAACAAGAAATCCCCCTGGCGACCAGCGCCAAAGCGGAAATCGTCACCAACGGCGAGGAACTGCACGCCCAGGCGACGCACCAGCAGTTCACTGATAAAATCCTGCGCGGTTAGCGCGGCGAACCGGCGGTCAAAGCGAACGCACAATACATAGTCAACCCCGCTTTCAGCCAGATAGCCCAGCTTTTCACGCAGGCGGGTCAATCGCGCCGGGGCTTTATCAGCGGCAAAGAGCTCCAGCGGCTGGGGTTCAAAAATCATCACCACGACCGGTAAACCGCGCTGGCGGCCCTCTTCGCGCAACCGCTGCAGCAGCGCCTGATGCCCACGATGCACGCCGTCGAAATTACCAATGGTCAGCACGCACCCGTGCGGGGCCTGACTGAGATTATGTATGCCGCGTATCAGCTTCATGTCTGGCTCAAAACAGTGAAAATCGTCCGAGTATACCTTGTACAACTGTCAACGTTAACCAGCGATTGCACCTCGGCAACGAAAGTTCTCAGGAATTCATTCACTCAGCGCGAGAAAGCGGGAAAACTGGCCGCGCCCGGCGATTTTTATGGTGGAAAAGCTGTATTCGCCTGCAACAAGCTGGTAGAATCTTGCGCCATCACTACGTAATGAAGCGCTGTGGTGTTAAACGGCGCTTATTTGCACAAATCCATTGACAAAAGAAGGCTAAACGGGCATATTCCTCGGCCTTTGAATTGTCCATATAGAACACATTTGGGAGTTGGACCTTGGCTAATATCAAATCAGCTAAGAAGCGCGCCGTTCAGTCTGAAAAGGCTCGCAAGCACAACGCAAGCCGTCGCTCTATGATGCGTACTTTCATCAAGAAAGTATACGCAGCTATCGAAGCTGGCGACAAAGCTGCTGCACAGAAAGCATTTAACGAAATGCAACCGATCGTGGACCGTCAGGCTGCTAAAGGTCTGATCCACAAAAACAAAGCTGCGCGTCATAAAGCAAACCTGACTGCACAGATCAACAAACTGGCTTAATCGCCTGCTTGCTGAACTTTGTTAAAGAAACCCGCGAAAGCGGGTTTTTTTATGCCTATCATCTTCCCCCGGTAGCGCACGCTGGCGCGATCTGAGCCACGCCAGCCCACGCCTTCCGGCTATCGGGGTTCGGTGAACAGCGACGAATAATCGCGATTACAGATACGCTGTACCGCCGGGTGCTGAATCATTCGTTCAGCGAAAATAGCGTGATATTCCTCCATCACGCTATCCATACGGCCAATTTCGACAATCGATTCATCATGGTAGAAATCATGCGCGTAGAGCGTCGGCGCGACAAATATCGCATTATGTGCGGCGCCGAAGGCTTTCATGAGCGCCGCGTCGTCAAACTCGCCGAGGATCTCCACCTTCAGGCCCTGCACGTTAATCCAGTTCAGCAGCTTACGTCCCAGCATCGATCGCCGACCGGGGATCAGCAGCCGCCGCTCTTCGAGGCAGGCCGGGAACGGCTTCGTCGGCGCCGGATTCATGCACCAGAAGCTGACGCTGCACTCGCCGATCTTCACCGAAAATAGCCCTTCCTGCTGCGTCGAGTCGATCGGGCAGTCAGAGATAATCATGTCGAGCTTATGCTGGCTCAGCTGCTCCAGCAGCAGCTCATGAGTGGATTCAAAACAGCGCAGATGAATCTGCTCGCTCTCAACGACGGCGGCATCCAGCACGCCGCTGACCAGCCGTTTCGAGAGCGCATCGGCCACGCCGACGTCAAACAGCAGGTTCGACTCTTTGCGATAGTTGACGATGTCGAGCATCTCCTGGCTGAGGGTAAACATCCTGTCGGCATAGCGAAAAACCAGCTCCCCCAGCTCGCTCGGCTCAAGCCCCCTTCCCTTTCGCTTAAATAATTTCCCCTGCAGGCGCTCCTCCAGGGCTTTGATCTGCCCGGTAATGGTCTGCGGCGTCAGAAACAGCGCCTCCGCCGCGCCCACGACGGACCCTTCTTTATACACGTGCCAGAAGTAGTACAGATGATTGTAGTTAATATGTGACATGCTTCTCTCCCTGATAATGTCCAGGAGAGCCTGGCGGGCTCTCCTGCAGAAAGGTTATACCGCGAGGCGAGTATCCGTCACGCGCTGACGCAGTATGAGGTAGCCGACGACCGCTGATAGCACTGAGCCGATCAGAATGCCAAGCTTGGCCCAGTTGATCAACGCGGGATCCACGCTGCCAAAGGCCAGGGTGGCGATGAAAATCGACATCGTAAAGCCAATCCCGCACAGGATCCCCACCGCCATAATTTGCTTGCAGGTGGTTCCCTCCGGCAGCGAAGCCCACTTCAGCTTCAGGGCCAGCCAGCAGAACAGGCTAATCCCCAGCGGCTTACCGATAAACAGGCCAGCCATAATGCCCAGCGGCAGGAGCGACGTCAGCCCGGCAAGGGTGACCCCCTGCAGTGAGACCCCCGCGTTCGCGAAGGCAAACAGCGGCAGGATCATAAACGCCACCCACGGGTGCAGGACATGCTCAAGCGCTTTGGCCGGCGACTTGCCATGCTTTTCTTCGAGCGGGATCATAAAGCCGACAATCACCCCGGCAAGGGTTGCGTGAACGCCAGACTTCAGCACCGCCGTCCACAGCACCGCGCCAACCAGAATATAGATCCCGGTACGCCGCACGCCGCTCAGATTCAGGGCCACCAGCACCGCGATCGCCGCCGCCGCCACGCCCAGCGAGAGCATGGACAGGTCGTGGGTATAAAACAGCGCGATAATCACGATAGCCCCGAGGTCATCAATAATCGCCAGCGCCATCAGGAAAATCTTCAGCGCCGTCGGGACCCGGCTACCTAACAGCGCCAGCACGCCGAGGGCAAAGGCAATATCCGTCGCCGCCGGGATCGCCCACCCTTCTCTGGCGACAGGATCCTGGGCGTTAAAGGCCAGGTAGACCAGCGCCGGGACGATCATCCCGCCCAGCGCGGCTATCACCGGGAAGACCGCCTGACGGCGGCTCGCCAGCGAGCCCTGAATCAGCTCACGTTTGACCTCCAGGCCAATCAGCAAAAAGAACACCGCCATCAGGGCATCATTGATCCATAACAGCATGTTCTTGTTGATCTCCAGCGCGCCCACACGCAGCTGTACTGGCGTATCAAGGAAGGAGTGATACAGACCGCTGGTCACGCTGGTATTGGCCATCACCATCGCCAGCGCGGCGGCGATAATTAAGACAATGCCGCCGGAAGCATCGCTACTAAAGAATCGTTGCAGATGTTTCACTTTTACTTTCATCCTGTTGGTGAATAACTCGATAAAAGCATAATACACATACTGATAACTCGAAAAAATCAGATTTAAGTTGCGCTAATATTCGCTTTTTACGAGTTAAAGGGGAGTTCTAAGGCGAAAAAAAGCCCGGGCAGCAAAGGCCCGGGCCGGATATCAACAAAGGCGGAATTAGCGGGTCAGGTCGTCGAAGAACTTCTTCACGCCGTCAAAGAAGCTTTTCGAACGCGGGCTGTTGTTTTCCCCGGTCGGACCGCCGAAGCTCTCCTGCAGCTCTTTCAGCAGCTGCTTCTGCTTCTCATTCAGCCCCACCGGCGTCTCCACCACCACGCGGCACAGCAGATCGCCCTGCGCGCCGCCGCGAACGGATTTCACGCCTTTTCCACGCATGCGGAACAGCTTGCCGGTCTGGGTTTCACCTGGAATTTTCAGGTTCACGCGGCCGTCGAGCGTTGGGACCTCGATCTCACCGCCCAGCGCCGCCATGGTGAAGTTGATCGGAACTTCGCAGTACAGGTTATTGCCTTCACGCTCAAAGATAGCGTGCTGCTTCACCTGAACCTGAACGTACAGATCGCCTGCCGGCGCGCCATGTTCGCCGGCCTCGCCTTCGCCCGCCAGACGGATCCGGTCACCGGTATCCACGCCCGCCGGAATTTTAACCGACAGGGTTTTGGTTTTTTCTACGCGGCCATGGCCATGACATTTATTGCAAGGATCTTTAATTAGCGTACCGCGTCCCTGGCAGTGCGGACAGGTCTGCTGTACCGCAAAAAAGCCCTGGCGCATCTGCACCTGGCCCGCGCCATGACAGGTCGGACAGGTCTGCGGTTTGCTGCCGGCCTTGGCGCCGCTGCCGTGGCAGACGTCGCACTCTTCCAGCGTCGGAATACGGATCTCTTTAGTGACGCCGCGCACCGCTTCTTCCAGCGTCAGCTCCATGTTGTAACGGAGATCGGCGCCGCGTGCCGCGCGCTGACGACCACGTCCGCCACCAAAGATATCGCCGAAAACATCGCCAAAGATATCGCTGAAGTCGGCACCGCCGCCAAAACCGCCGCCGCCGCCCATGCCGCCCTGTTCGAAGGCCGCGTGGCCGTACTGATCGTAGGCCGCACGCTTCTGGGCATCAGTCAGGATTTCATACGCTTCTTTGATTTCTTTAAATTTGGCTTCAGCCTCTTTATCACCCTGGTTGCGGTCCGGGTGATATTTCATGGCCAGGCGCTTATAAGCCTTTTTGATTTCACGCTCTTCCGCTGTTTTGGAAACGCCTAAAATCTCGTAGTAATCTTGCTTTGCCATCGGTGTTTTTCAGCCCCTTAACATGCGTGCACGGGCGGAGAGGAAACCTCTTCGCCCGTGCCAGTGTTTTACCCGTTCAAAGGGCGATTATTTTTTATCTTTCACTTCTTCGAACTCAGCGTCGACAACATCGTCGTCTTTCGCGTTGCTCGCCTGAGCGTCAGCGGAACCCGCCTGCTGCTGAGCGTGCTGCTGCTGAGCAATTTCCATCAGCTTCTGAGAAGCCTGCGCCAGCGCCTGCATTTTCGCTTCGATATCCGCTTTGTCTTCGCCTTTCAGAGAAGATTCCAGCGCGGTCAGCGCAGACTCAATGGCAGTTTTGTCGTCAGCCGGCAGTTTATCGCCTGCTTCTTCAACCTGCTTACGAGTGCTGTGCAGCAGATGGTCGCCCTGGTTGCGGGTCTGTACCAGCTCTTCGAACTTACGGTCAGATTCGGCGTTAGCTTCTGCTTCGCGAACCATTTTCTGAATTTCTTCTTCATTCAGACCGGAAGACGCTTTGATGGTGATCTTCTGCTCTTTACCGCTGTTTTTGTCTTTCGCGGAGACGTGCAGGATACCGTCAGCATCGATGTCGAAGGTCACTTCGATCTGCGGCATGCCGCGCGGCGCCGGGTTAATACCATCCAGGTTGAACTGACCCAGAGATTTGTTATCAGACGCGCGTTTACGCTCACCCTGCAGCACATGGATGGTTACCGCAGACTGGTTGTCTTCAGCGGTAGAGAACACCTGGCTGTGCTTGGTCGGGATGGTGGTGTTTTTGCTGATAAGCGCAGTCATCACGCCGCCCATGGTTTCGATACCCAGCGACAGCGGGGTTACGTCGAGCAGCAGAACGTCTTTCACATCGCCAGTCAGTACACCGCCCTGAACGGCAGCACCGATCGCCACGGCTTCATCCGGGTTAACGTCTTTACGCGGTTCTTTACCAAAGAACTCGGCCACTTTCTTCTGCACCATCGGCATACGAGTCTGACCACCAACGAGGATCACGTCGTTGATATCGGAAACGGACAGACCGGCATCCTGCAGAGCGACTTTCAGCGGCTCGATGGAACGGTTAACCAGGTCTTCTACCAGGCTTTCCAGTTTCGCGCGAGTCACTTTGATGTTCATGTGTTTCGGACCGGTCGCGTCTGCAGTGATGTACGGCAGGTTAACGTCGGTCTGCTGAGCAGAAGACAGTTCAATCTTCGCTTTCTCAGCGGCTTCTTTCAGGCGCTGCATGGCCAGCGGGTCGTTGCGCAGGTCAATCCCCTGATCTTTCTTGAACTCATCAACGAGGTAGTTGATCAGACGAGTATCGAAGTCTTCGCCGCCCAGGTGGGTATCACCGTTGGTCGCCAGAACTTCAAAGGTTTTTTCGCCATCAACTTCGTCGATTTCGATAATCGAGATATCGAAAGTACCACCACCGAGGTCGTAAACCGCGATAGTACGGTTGCCCACTTCTTTATCCAGACCGTAAGCCAGCGCGGCCGCGGTTGGTTCGTTGATGATACGTTTAACTTCCAGACCGGCGATACGGCCGGCATCTTTGGTTGCCTGACGCTGCGCATCGTTAAAGTAAGCCGGTACGGTGATAACCGCTTCAGTTACCGGTTCACCCAGGTAATCTTCAGCCGTTTTCTTCATTTTCTTCAGCACTTCAGCAGAGATCTGCGGCGGTGCAGTTTTGGTGCCTTTCACATCCAGCCATGCGTCGCCATTGTCTGCGGCAACAATTTTGTATGGCATGATAGAAACGTCACGCTGAACTTCTTCGTCCTGGAAGCGGCGGCCAATCAGGCGTTTAATCGCAAACAGGGTGTTTTGCGGGTTTGTCACTGCCTGACGTTTAGCCGGCTGACCAACCAGAGTTTCACCATCCTGGGTATAGGCAATGATAGAAGGCGTGGTGCGATCGCCTTCGGCGTTCTCCAGCACGCGTGCAGTAGTGCCATCCATAATCGCTACACAAGAGTTGGTAGTACCCAGGTCGATACCAATAATTTTACCCATCTAAACGTCTCCACTAAAAATTCGATCAACATGTGGTTGTGAACCTGTAATAAGGGCGAAACGTGCGGTTTCAACTGCCCAGACATCATTTTTTTTCAGGTTCTTCACTGCGGTTGACTACAAGATGGGGTCGCCCACTCCGGCATCAAGGGGCAAGCATAAAAATTTTTTGCCTCGGATTCGCACAGGGCTACGGATGACTTGCCGAACAAGGTTGTTGGATGGCAAAAACGACGGCGAAATATACATACAAAAAACGGATTAAAATAGGAAATACATTCATAATATCATTGACATAACCCGCAATACTTGCGCGCTAAAAGCCCCGTTTTCGCAGTGATAAACTTCCCCGCCATCGCACTTCGCTTATTCAGGGGACAAATTAATGAAATCGCTATACCGGCTTTCCGTAGGGCTTATCCTCGGCGTGTCATTTATCACCTCGGCGGCCGCTAACGACCATAAAATTCTCGGCGTGATAGCTATGCCGCGCAATGAAACCAACGACCTGACGCTGACGCTCCCCGTCTGCCGGGTGGTCAAACGCATTCAGCTCAGCGCCGACCGCGGCGATGTACAACTCTCCGGGGCGACGGTCTACTTTAAGGCCAGCCGCGGCGCCAGCCACACGCTGAACGTCCCCGCCGGGATCAAAGAGGGCAGCACCACCGGCTGGATCAACATCAATAGCGATAACGACAACAAACGTTGCGTGAAGAAGATCGCCTTCTCCGGCCACACGGTGCACTCCTCAGATATGGCATCACTGAAAATTATCGGCGATGACTAATGTCGCCCCTGCCCGAGAGAAAACGTTATGCATATTAATTACCTGGAGGATGACGATCTCGCCTTTCTGCCTGAGTGCAGCGAGGCGCATCTGGAAGCCTTTACCCGCATTCTGACCCACGGGGAAAATGGCAAACCCCGTCTCTCCAGCACGCTCCTGCGCAACGAGACATTTTTAGCGATGGAGGGGCACCCGGAGCGTTATCGCCGCAACTGGCAGCTAATCGCCGGTGAGCTACAGCATTTTGGCGGCGATAGCATCGCCAACACGCTACGCCGCCATGGCAAATTTTATCGCGCGATCCTGCTGGATGTATGTAAACGACTGAAAGCGAAGGTCGACAAACAGCTGTCGACGCCGCAGATCGAGCAGCAGTTGCTGGCGCATTTTCTGCAGCACAGCTGGAATAAACTGAACGCGGAGCAAAAAGCGCAGTTTCTCGCCGCGGTGGAGTGCCGGAGCCATGAGCTGGACAGCCTGATGGCTCATCTGCTGAGGCATCGCAAGCTAAGCGAAGGCGTCACTTTGTTGCTGGACGAACGCTTAACCGCCATCCTGCGCACGCACGCCGCGGTGAGCGTCATCGGTCATGGCCTGGTGCGCGGCGCCGGGCTGAACAGCGTGAAAGCGGTGAGCGGCAGCGCCTACCGGGTCACCATCCCCGCGGTCCTGCATATCGCCTGTTTACGGCAAATGCTCCAGCCGCCGTCAGACACCGCGGAAATTGGTGAAAAATACCCCGCCAGATCATAGACAGCCCTTCAGCGCCTCATTATTATGCCGCGCCCCGCCGCCAAGTCGCGGGGTAATGCTTCCCTTTTAATGATAATTTTGAGGAATTATGGGCAACACTAAGTTGGCTAATCCGGCACCGCTGGGCCTTATGGGCTTCGGCATGACCACTATTCTGCTTAACCTGGCGAATAGCGGCCTGTTCGCATTCGATGTAGCTATCCTGGCGATGGGGATTTTTTACGGCGGCATTGCGCAAATTTTTGCCGGCCTGCTGGAATACAAAAAAGGCAACACTTTTGGCTTAACCGCTTTTACCTCCTACGGCAGCTTCTGGCTGACGCTGGTGGCGATTCTTCTGATGCCGAAAATGGGCCTGGCAGACGCGCCAAACGCGCACTTCCTCGGTATGTACCTCGGCCTGTGGGGCGTCTTTACCCTGTTTATGTTCTTTGGCACCCTGAAGGCAGCCCGCATGCTGCAGTTTGTCTTCCTGAGCCTGACCGTACTGTTCGCGCTGCTGGCGATTGGCCATTTGGCCGATAACGAAGGCATTGTGAAGGTAGCCGGCTGGGTCGGCCTGATTTGTGGCGCCAGCGCTATTTACCTGGCGATGGGTGAAGTGCTGAACGAACAGTTCGGCCGCACCGTGCTGCCGATCGGCGAACCGCGCTAATCTTCCGCCGCCGTCCGGTCACAGGGCGGCGGCAGGTCATTATCAGCATCAGCTAGCCATCGTTAACGCTGCAGCTCCCCTTCCGGCATCCCCGTCGGCGCCGTCAGCTCCTGACGCAGCCAGATACCTAATCCCAGCCCCATCAGCGACAGGGCCAGCACATACCAGGCCGGCGCCATCGGCGACACCCCCATCAGCATGGTGACCGCAATCGGCGTCAGGCCGCCAAAGATCGCGTACGACAGGTTGTAGGAGAAAGAGATGCCGGTGAAGCGTACTTCCGCCGGGAAGGCCCGCACCATCACATAGGGCACCGCCCCCACCACGCCGACGCACAGCCCCACCGTACCGTAGAGCAGAAACAGCCGCTGCGGGCTGGCGCCGGCAAGATGGTAAAATGCCCAGCTGGCAACCGCCAGCAGCAGGCTGCCGACGATAAAAGTGCGGCTGGCGCCGAAGCGGTCCGCCGCCAGCCCGGCGAGCAGACAGCCGATGCACAACATAATGGTGGCGATGCTGTTGGCCTGCAGGGTAATGGCCGGCGCAAAACCATAGTGCTTCTGCAGCCAGACCGGCGACATCAGGATCACCACCACCACGCCAGCCGACAGCAGCCAGGTCAGCAGCATAGAGATCACCACCGCCTTCTGGTGCTTGAGCGCCACCGCTTTTACCGGCAGCTCCTGCGCCAGCGCTTTGCGCTGCTGCATCTCAAGAAAAATCGGCGTCTCCTGCAGCCAGCGGCGCAGATACATCGCTATCAGACCAAATACGCCGCCCAGCAGGAAGGGGATCCGCCAGCCGCCGTCGTGGATCCCCTGCGGCGTCAGACTGGTATTGATAAGCGTGGCCACCACCGACCCCAGCAGAATGCCAACCGTCAGGCCGGCCGTCAGCGTGCCGCAGGCGATACCAATGCGTTTTTCCGGGACATGCTCAGCGACAAACACCCAGGCGCCTGGAACTTCACCGCCGATCGCCGCTCCCTGCAGAATACGCATCAGCAGCAATAGCAGCGGGGCGATGATACCTACCGAGCTATAGGTCGGTAGCAGACCGATCGCCAGGGTTGGTAGCGCCATCAGCAGGATGCTGAGGGTGAACATTTTCTTGCGCCCCACCAGATCGCCAAAGTGGGCCATGATGATGCCCCCCAGCGGACGCGCCAGGTAACCGGCGGCGAAAATGCCAAAAGTTTGCACCTGGCGCAGCCATTCGGGAATATCCGCAGGGAAGAAGAGCTCGCCGACGACGGCGGCGAAGAAAACGAAAATGATAAAGTCATAAAACTCCAGCGCGCCGCCCAGGGCGGCCAGCGTCAGCGTTTTATAATCCTGGCGGTTGAGCGGTCGGTTTACATATGACATAACGCAATTTCATCCTGAGGTGTGCAGCGTGTTTTATAGTGTGTAAAGTAAACAGCACTATATCGTAAATAAAACGGCACACCATTAGCGATGCAGGTTATATCAAAAATGCATCAAATTCAGGATAAAGTTTCGCGTCTGGCACTCTTGGGACGAAAAGCTTCTACTACACGGCCATCGGTTTCCACATAAGGCCCTTCAAGCAACTGTACACAATAAGGTACACTTGCGAAAATACCGTGCACCAGCACGTTGCCGTCAGCATCTTTCACCCCTTCCAGAGTCTCCTGAATTGCTTTCGGTTGCCCGGGAAGGTTGAGGATCAGCGCCTGCTTGCGGATCACACCGACCTGCCGGGAAAGGATAGCCGTCGGCACAAAGTGTAGGCTAACCTGGCGCATTTGCTCGCCGAAGCCCGGCATCTCGCGATCGGCGATCGCCAGCGTTGCGTCGGGCGTCACATCGCGACGCGCAGGGCCGGTTCCGCCGGTGGTCAGCACCAGATGGCACCCCATTTCGTCAACCAGTTCGCACAGCGTTTGCTCAATGATGGCCTGCTCATCCGGAATCAGACGGGTTTGCAGCTCGAAAGGGGTGGTCAGGGCACGTGCCAGCCACTCTTCCAGTGCCGGGATGCCTTTATCCTGATAGACGCCGCTGGAGGCGCGATCGGAAATGGAAACTAAGCCGATTCGTAAGGTATTCATGGTTATTCCGTTCAAACTGTGGCGTTAAACGAAATGATACACTGCCGGAGGCGGGACAGACAGTGTAATGTGGCCGACGGGCGTCGGCCACCTGCGCGATTACAGCAGTTCGTCGATCATTTTTTCCAGTTTTTCCTGGTCGATCGCAAACTTACGGATACCTTCCGCCAGTTTGTCTACCGCCATCGGATCCTGGTTATGCTGCCACAGGAACTCAGATTCGGTAATACGCTCCGGACGCGCTTTCACTTCACCGGTATATACCAGCTTACGCTCAACGGCGCCTTCGCTTTCGGACAGCTCTTTCAGCAGCGCCGGGGCGATGGTCAGGCGGTCACAGCCAGCCAGTTCCAGAATTTCGCCAACGTTACGGAAGCTTGCGCCCATCACGACGGTTTCATAGCCGTGCTGCTTGTAATACTCGTAGATTTCGCTGACGGAAACCACGCCCGGATCTTCTGCCGGTGCGTACTCTTTCTTGTCGGTGTTGGCTTTGTACCAGTCGAGGATACGGCCAACGAACGGCGAAATCAGGAAGACGCCCGCTTCGGCGCAAGCGCGAGCCTGAGCGAAGGAGAACAGCAGCGTCAGGTTACAGTTAATGCCTTCTTTTTCCAGCTGTTCAGCGGCGCGAATGCCCTGCCAGGTGGAGGCCAGTTTGATCAGAATGCGATCGTTGCTGATGCCCGCGTCGTTGTACAGCTTGATGATGCGCTTGGCTTTCGCGATAGACGCTTCGGTGTCATAGGAGAGACGTGCGTCCACTTCGGTGGAGATACGGCCCGGGATCAGTTTCAGAATTTCGAGACCGATGTTCACCGCCAGCTTATCGGAAGCATCGAGGATCTGCTGCGCGCGATCGCTGCTCTGGCTACGAGCCCAGGCGACAGCGTCGTCAATCAGCTTACGGTACTCAGGGATCTGAGCCGCGCCGAGAATCAGGGAAGGGTTAGTGGTGGCATCCTGAGGCTGATACAGCTTCATTGCCGCAATATCTCCGGTGTCAGCGACGACAGTGGTGTACTGACGCAGAGAAGTTAATTTATCCGTCATGATATATTTCTCTTAAACAGCAGTTAAGGGGATGTAACCGGTCTGCCCAGATGATAACACGCTGCCGGGTCAGCGCAACCGCCGTCGAGAGAAGAGCGCAGAGTGTGATAAACTATGCAGATTAATTTGCTGAAAGCGAAAGGATTGTCACTTAATTGGTAACGCTTACACTGGCGTGCCGGCATGGACAAGAGGATGTTTAATGCCTGATTTTCTCTCATTTATCAATGAAATACTCTGGGGCTCAGTGATGATTTATCTGCTACTGGGCGCCGGTATCTGGTTTAGCTGGCAAACCCGGGGTATTCAGTTTCGTTACGTGCGCAAATTCGGCCGCAGTCTAAAAAAAAGCCTGCACCCGCAGCCGGGTGGTTTAACGTCCTTTCAGGCGCTCTGTACCAGCCTTGCCGCCCGGGTCGGCAGCGGCAATCTTGCCGGGGTGACGCTGGCGATCGCCGCCGGTGGGCCCGGCGCCGTATTCTGGATGTGGGTTTCCGCCCTGCTCGGCATGGCCAGCAGCTTTGCTGAATGTTCCCTTGCTCAGCTGTATAAAGAACGCGATAGCCGCGGACAGTTTCGCGGCGGCCCGGCCTGGTACATGGCGCGCGGGCTCGGCATGCGTTGGATGGGCGTCCTGTTTTCGATCCTCCTCCTGCTGGCCTATGGTTTTATCTTCAATACCGTGCAGGCTAACTCCGTGGCCCATGCCTTGCGCTATGCGTTCGATCTGCCGGCGGCGGTCAGCGGCGGCGTGCTGGCCGTTGTCGTTTTGCTGGCGATCCTCCGTGGTTTACGCGGCGTGGCGCGTCTGATGCAATGGATCGTTCCCTTTATGGCGCTGTTGTGGATCGCCACCAGCCTGCTCATCGGCCTGTGGCACATCACCGCCCTGCCGACGATTTTCGCCACCATCTTTCGCTGCGCCTTCGGCTGGCAGGAGGCCGCCGCCGGCGCGGTGGGCTACACCATCAGCCAGGCGCTGACCAGCGGCTTCCAGCGCGGCATGTTCTCCAATGAAGCAGGGATGGGCTCTTCGCCTAACGCCGCCGCGGCCGCCGCCTCCTGGCCGCCGCACCCGGCGGCGCAGGGGATCGTGCAGATGATTGGCGTGTTTATCGATACTATTGTGATCTGTACCGCAAGCGCGATTATCGTCATGCTGGCGCCGCGGCCCGACAATGAATATACGCTCAACGGTATTCAGGACTTGCAACACGCGATGAGCGTGCTGGTCGGCGGCTGGGGAGCGGGTTTTATCGCCCTCATCGTGCTGCTGTTCGCCTTTAGCTCTATCGTAGCCAATTACGTGTACGCGGAAAATAATCTGGTCTTCCTGCGCCTGGATAAGCCGCGCTATATCTGGGGGCTGCGAATACTCACCGTCCTGATGGTGCTGTTGGGGACCATGGTTAGCCTGCCTGTCGTCTGGCAGAGCGCGGATATCATCATGGCGCTGATGGCGATGACCAACCTGACGGCCATTCTGCTGCTCTCCCCGACGGTGCGGATTATCGCCAGCGATTATCTGCGTCAGCGGCGGCTGGGTATCCAGCCGACTTTCGATGCCACTCGTTACCCGGATATTGACCAACAGCTGGCCCCGGGCGCCTGGAATGAATTGCCGCGCGAATAGCGCGGCAATTGCAGCTATCGATCCCACCATGCACTTTTTTTGTTAGAATTCGTCGAAATTACCTGCAAGGACTGGATATGCTGATTCTGATTTCACCTGCTAAAACGCTCGATTATCAAAGCCCGCTGGCAACGACTCGCTATACCCAGCCCGAACTCCTCGAGTATTCTCAGCAGCTTATCGGCATCGCCCGTAAGCTGAGCGCACCGCAAATCGGCAAGCTGATGAGCATTAGTGACAAGCTGGCGGATCTAAACGCCACCCGCTTCCACGACTGGCACCCTGACTTTACGCCGCAAAATGCCCGCCAGGCGATCCTCGCCTTTAAAGGCGATGTCTACACTGGCCTGCAGGCAGAGACACTCACCGAGGACGACTTTGACTTCGCCCAGCAGCATCTGCGCATGCTCTCCGGGCTGTATGGCGTGCTGCGCCCGTTAGACCTGATGCAGCCCTACCGCCTGGAGATGGGGATCCGTCTGGAAAATCCGCGCGGCAAAGATCTGTACCAGTTCTGGGGGGATACCATTACCGAGAAGCTGAATCAGGCGCTGCGCGACCAGGGCGACGATATCGTCATCAACCTGGCTTCCGATGAATATTTTAAATCGGTGAAAACGCCAAAATTGCAGGGTCAGCTGATCAAGCCGGTATTCCTCGATGAGAAGAACGGCAAATTCAAAGTGATCAGTTTTTATGCGAAGAAAGCCCGCGGCCTGATGAGTCGCTACATTATTGAAAACCGCTTAACCCAGCCGGAGCAGCTCAAAGCCTTTAATAGCGAAGGCTATTTCTTTGATGCGGATGCCTCAGAGAAAGGCGAACTGGTGTTTAAACGCCACGAGCAGTAACACGTTACGGTAATAAAAAAGGGGAATTATTCCCCTTTTCAATATAATTAAGCAGATTATTACTTATTTTAACGCACCCAGTTTTCCACCACGCCTTTTTCATCGAAGAAAATCATCAGCGAGTTCGAATCTTTTTGGCTGGACTTATCGACCGCATCGGCAGCTTGCGATGCCCCGGTTACCGGGATCATGGAACCCGCGAGGCTGACCAGGTTGATCCCTTTATCTACTGAATAATACCAGCTCTCTTTACCCGACGCCGTCACCGTCGTATGACCAGAATCCGGGGCACCAAAATACTGACGAACCTCGGCCTTGGTGGTTTTTCCGACAATGAGATGTTGTTTCAGATAGGCTGGCGTTAATTTATCTTCATTACCGCCAATCGTTGTCCCGGAGCAGCCTGTTAAAGCGAACACCACCAAAAAAAGAGATAAAATACGCATGTTTCCTCCTTGAAAACCTTGTGCATTAACAATGCATCTATAACAAATGATATCTATAGCTGCTTCATAATAAAATCAGCAGCATAAATATAAGCAGCATGAAATAATAAATAAAAAAGATAATCCAGTGGAATTATCCGGCAAAGATGACAATCCGTAAAAGAGTTTGCAATAAAAGCAGTGCGCTGACAATAAAACAGTGTGGGGAATTTTATGGAGAGAAATTTTGCTGATATGGAAAAAGTGCGTTAAATATAAAAACCGGGCAATAGCTGCCCGGTTTGGTCGATCATGTTGCCGATATTATTGCCTGGCTTAGCCCATCATCAGCTTACGCAGCGCGGCGAAATCCGCCGGCAGGTTGTGAGACAGCAGCGGCAGGTCGGCGCGGTCGGCCAGCTCCTTCGGCAGCGGCAGAGTCTCCTGCAGGATCTCCTCCACGCTCTCTTTGAACTTCGCCGGATGGGCGGTGCCGAGGAACAGGCCGTACTCTCCCGGCTGCAGCTGATCGCGCAGCGCGCGCCAGGCAATCGCCGCATGCGGTTCAGAGATGTAGCCGATGGCCTTCAGCTCGCGCATCGCTGCTTTGGTGGTCTCATCATCGACCGCGGCATAGCCCAGCTCGCTGAGACGCCAGATTTTACGGCGGAACAGCTCTTCAACGCGCGGCCAGTTGTTCGGCTGGCTGACGTCCATGGCGTTGGACAGCGTCGCCTGGGTGGCTTTTGGCGCCCACTCGCCGCCCTGCAGATAGCGCGGAACGGTGTCGTTGGCGTTGGTGGCGGCGATAAAGCGCTTGATCGGCAGCCCCAGCGACTTGGCCAGCAGACCGGCGGTCAGATCGCCGAAGTTGCCGCTCGGCACGGAAATCACCAGCTGATTGCGGGCTTCCTGCGGCAGCTGCGCCGCCGCTTCGAAGTAGTAACAGATCTGCGCCAGCAGGCGGCTGATGTTGATGGAGTTAGCCGAGTTGAGACCCAGCGTCGCCTTCAGCTCTTCATCGTCAAACGCCTGCTTCACCAGCGCCTGGCAGGCATCAAAGTCGCCATCAATCGCCACGGTTTCAATATTGCCGCCGAGGGTACAGAACAGCTTCTCCTGCAGCGGACTGATCTTGCCGCGCGGATAGAGGATCACTACCTTGACGTTCGGCAGGCCGTAGAAAGCATGCGCCACCGCCGCCCCGGTGTCGCCAGAGGTCGCGGTGAGGATGGTGACCGGCTTATCGCCTGCGATGTGGGTCAGCATCTGCGCCATAAAGCGGCCGCCGAAATCCTTGAACGCCAGCGTAGGGCCATGGAACAGCTCCAGACAGCCGACATCTTCCTGAACCTTGCTTACCGGCGCCGGAAACGCAAACGCCGCGCGCACCCGCTGCTGCAGGACATCCTGCGGGATCTCATCGCCGATAAAGGCGGATAAAATTTTGGCGCTACGGGTGACAAAGTCCTGCGCCAGCATGTCGTCGATTTCAGTCAGGCTGAATTCCGGCAGATCGTGCGGAAAGAACAGGCCCTGATGCTTGCCAAGTCCCTGGGTGACGGCCTGCGCAAAGCTGACCTGCTCGTTATGATCTTTTAAGTTATACAGTTTCATTGGTTATCCCACTACGCGTGCGCCCGCCGTGTCCAGCCGGCAAATATGAACAAAGCCTTCCTGATTCTGCAGATAGTGCGCGCCAAGCCAGTCGGCGACGCGCTGTGCGGTATCCGGTTTATCACACAACGCGAACAGCGTTGGGCCAGAGCCGGAGATGCCGCAAGCCTGGGCGCCCATCTCCATGGCCGCCTGACGCGCTTCGCTAAAGCCCGGCAGCAGTTTGGTTCGGTACGGTTCGGCAATCACATCTTTCATCAATTTTGCCGCCAGCTGCGGCTGGCGGGTGTAGCAGGCGTGAATAAAGCCCGCGAGGTGGCGACCATGGGCGATACAATCCTGGCGGCGATACTGCGCCGGCAGAATCGCCCGCGCTTCAGCAGTAGAGACTTTAATCCCCGGATAGGCCAGCACCCACAGCCACTCATCAAACCCGGGCACCTGCTGACTGATAATCCCATTCTCTTCGATCATCAACTGCATGCCGCCAAGATAGCACGGCGCCACGTTGTCGTAGTGAATGCTGCCGGAGATACGCCCTTCCATCTCTCCCATCAGCGCCAGCATGCGCGTCTCGTTCAGCGGCTTGCCGCAGAACTCGTTCATGGCCACCAGCGCAGCGACCACCGAGCAGGCGCTGGAACCCAGCCCGGAGCCAATCGGCATGTTTTTTTCCAGCGTCATCGCCACCGGCACCGTCTTGCCGATCTCCCGGCAAAAGCTTTCCCAGCACTGGTAAACAATGTTCTCCTGCGGCGCCGTCGGCAGTTTGCTGGCGAAGCGTCCAAGATTCTGCAGGCTAAATTGCTCCGCCGCTTCGACAGTGACGTTGTCGCCAAGCAGCGTGCCATCGACCGGCGTGACCGCCGCGCCCAACACATCAAACCCGACGCTCATATTGGCACTGGAAGCCGGGGCATATACTTTGACCATCTTAAACTCCTAACTTCCAGGACAGGGTGCGCAGCAGGTCGGCGAATACGCCGGCCGCCGTGACGTCGTTCCCGGCGCCATAGCCGCGCAGCACCAGCGGCAATGGCTGATAATAATGGCTATAAAAAGCCAGCGCGTTCTCACCATTCTTAACTTTGAACAGCGGATCGTTGCCGTCAACCGCGGCTATTTTTACCCGGCAGGTACCATCCTCTTCGATGTTACCGACGTAGCGCAAGACTTTACCTTCATCGCGCGCCTTAGCAACCCGCGAGGCAAAACCATCATCCAGCGACGGCAGGCGGGCCATAAAGGTCTCGACATCGCCGCTGGCGTCGAAGTCCGGCGGCAGCGCCGACTCGACGATAATGTCCGCCAGCTCCAGTTCACGCCCGGTCTCGCGGGCCAGAATCAGCAGTTTACGCGCCACATCCACCCCGGATAAATCGTCGCGCGGATCCGGCTCGGTATACCCCATCTCACGGGCCATCGCCGTCGCCGCGGAGAAACTCACCCCCTCGTCCAGCTTGCCGAAGATAAACGACAGGGAGCCGGACAGGATCCCGGAGAAATGGCGCAGCTCATCGCCGGCGTTGAGCAGGTTCTGCAGGTTCTCAATCACCGGCAGGCCCGCGCCAACGTTAGTGTCATAGAGGAACTTACGCCGCGAGCTGCTGGCCGCATGGCGCAGCTGGTGATAGTAATCCAGCGAAGAGGTATTGGCCTTTTTGTTCGGCGTCACCACATGGAAACCTTCGCGCAGGAAGTCGGCATACTGATCGGCGACCGCCTGGCTGGAGGTACAGTCGACGATCACCGGATTGAGCAGGTGGTACTCTTTCACCAGGCGGATCAGGCGGCCAAGATTAAACGGCTCTTTCGCCTCCGCCAGTTCCGCACTCCAGTTTTCCAGATTCAGGCCATGCACGCTGGTCAGCAGCGCCTGAGAATTGGCTACACCGCAGACGCGCAGATCGATATGTTTGTTCTTCAGCCACCCCTGCTGGCGCTTGATCTGCTCTAGCAGCGCGCCGCCGACGCCGCCGACGCCGATGACAAACACTTCAATCACCTGGTCGGTGTTGAACAGCATCTGATGGGTCACGCGCACGCCGGTGGTGGCGTCGTCATTGCTGACCACTACCGAAATTGAGCGCTCGGAAGAGCCCTGGGCAATCGCCACGATATTGATATTGGCGCGGGCCAGTGCCGCAAAGAATTTCGCCGAGATACCGCGCAGGGTACGCATTCCGTCGCCCACCACGGAGATGATCGCCAGACGCTCCATAATCGCCAGCGGCTCCAGCAGCCCCTCTTTCAGCTCCAGATAAAACTCATCTTCCATCGCCCGTTTGGCACGTGCGCAGTCGCTCTGCGGCACGCAGAAACTGATGCTGTACTCCGAAGAAGATTGAGTGATCAACACCACCGAGATGCCGGCGCGGGACATGGTGGCGAAGACGCGGGCCGCCATGCCGACCATCCCTTTCATCCCCGGCCCGGAGACGTTGAACATCGCCATGTTGTTGAGGTTAGAGATGCCTTTCACCGGCAAATCGTCCTCGTCGCGGCTGGCGCCGATAAGCGTTCCCGGCGCCTGTGGGTTGCCGGTATTTTTAATCAGGCATGGGATTTGGAACTGGGCGATAGGGGCGATGGTGCGCGGGTGCAGCACTTTCGCGCCAAAGTAGGAGAGCTCCATCGCCTCCTGATAAGACATCGATTTCAGCAGGCGCGCATCCGGCACCTGACGCGGATCGCAGGTGTACACTCCGTCGACATCGGTCCAGATTTCGCAGCAGTCAGCGCGCAGGCAGGCGGCCAGTACCGCAGCCGAGTAGTCGGAGCCGTTACGTCCCAGCACCACCAGCTCGCCTTTCTCATTGCCGGCGGTAAACCCGGCCATCAGGATCATATGGTCTGCCGGGATCTGGCTGGCGGCAATGCGGCGGGTGGATTCGGCGATATCGACGGTGGATTCCAGATAGTGACCCACGGCGAGCAGTTTTTCGACCGGGTTAATGACACTGACTTTATGTCCACGGGCTTCCAGCAGACCCGCCATGATGGCGATGGAGAGCTTTTCGCCGCGGCAGATCAGCGCGGCATTGACGCTGTCCGGGCACTGACCCAGCAGGCTGATGCCGTGCAGAACATGCTTAATCTGAGCAAATTCCTGCTCCACGAAGGCTT
The DNA here is from genome assembly GCF_018204675.1 of Klebsiella sp. P1927. Taxonomy (NCBI): domain Bacteria; kingdom Pseudomonadati; phylum Pseudomonadota; class Gammaproteobacteria; order Enterobacterales; family Enterobacteriaceae; genus Klebsiella; species Klebsiella sp. P1927. The sequence continues at coordinate 4,370,589 of NZ_CP073377.1, forward strand.
TTAACTGGGCAAGCGGGAAAGCGGGCTGGGCGTCGGCAAGGCCCTGAAGAAGTTCGGCAAAAATGCGTTCGGCGTCGGCAATATTGGGGAGGGCATCCTGGCCGCCAATGGTCTTTTCAATCATCGCTACCAGGTGGTTAGTGATCTTCGCCGGGGCAGACAGGACCGTCGCTACCTGCCCCTGCCTGGCATTACTCTCCAGAATATCGGCAACCCGCAGAAACCGTTCCGCATTTGCCACTGATGTACCGCCGAACTTCAACACTCGCATGGTTCTTACCCCTTGATCTCTTGTCAAAAAAAAAGCCCGCACTGTTCAGGTGCGGGCTTTTTTCTGTGTTTCCTGTACGCGTCAGCCCGCACCGTTACCTGTGGTAATGGTGGTGGTGATAATGGTGGTAATCATGCCGATGCGATTCATGGATGTTGTGTACTCTGTATTTTTATCTGTCTGTATGTCCTGCCTATATTGGTTAAAGTATCTGCCGTCTTAAGTCAATGAATTTCTCAATTTGCCCCATTTCAGCAGGCTTACGTATTTTCCCGCTGCCGTGAGAAAAAACATCCAGATCAGCGGAAAACCAGCTCATAGAACAGCGTACACATCCATAAATAAAAAATATGGCAGAGTTTTATTCTGGCAGGTTTTTTTCAATATCATGCAGCAAACGATGCAACATTGCCGTGTCGCGCTGCTGCAGCAGGCCCAGCCGTTGCGACAACCAGTCGGCCAGTTTGGCATCATCCTCAACGCCCAAACGCGAAAGTAACGCCAGGGTACGAGTACGTAAGGCCTGCAGCTGATGATGGTCTGCCGCAGCGGCGGCGGGCGCCGTTTGTTGCATTAGCGATGCTAATTGATAACAGTAGACCATCACCGACTGGCCGAGATTCAGCGACGGATAATCCGCAGCCATCGGCACACCGGTCAACACATCAGCCAGCGCCAGCTCCTCATTGGTCAATCCGGCGTCCTCACGACCAAATACCAGGGCAGTATGGTTCATCCACTGCGCCTTCTCCTCCAGCAGCGGCAACAGCTGCTGCGGCGTGGCGTAATAGTGAAAACGCGCGCGGCTGCGGGCGGTGGTGGCGACGGTAAAATCAACGTCATGCAGCGCCTCGGCAAGGGTGGGATAGGTGGTGATACCATCGAGGATGTCGCCTGAGCCATGCGCCACCCAGCGTGCCGGCGGCGCCAGGTGGGCTTCGCTATCGACGATCCGTAGTTCGCGAAATCCCATGGTTTTCATCGCCCTGGCGGCAGCGCCGACGTTCTCGGCCCGGGCAGGACCGACTAAAATAATCGTTAAACGCATTGCGGTTTCTTTCTCTCTCTCAGGCGTTATCGAGGCGCAGCGCCCCCCATTTTACGCGGTGAAAATTTACAAATTTGCAACAAAAATCACTAAAATTGCGTTTTCTTACCCATAAAAAAATCTAAACTGTTCTCAGGAGGCCGTGACAAGGAGTATGTTAACAGAACCCATTTATCCATATGATGGGCAATGCAATTTCATCTGATGCATCGTTTCAGGCTTTGGATTCACTGTATTTATTAATTTATCCACGCAACTAGTTGAGCCTGGTAAAGATTGTGACTATAAAGAGCATGGCGATGCAATGATTTCACAAGACTGTTAACGTGCTACAATTGAACTTGATATATGTCAACGAAGCGTAGTTTTATTGGGTGTTCGGCCTCTCTTAGCCTGTTATGTTGCTGTTAAAATGGTTAGGATGTCAGCCGTTTTTGACACCGTCGGGTCCAGAGGGAAAGTACCCACGACCAAGCTAATGATGTTGTTGACGTTGATGGAAAGTGCATCAAGAACGCAATTACGTACTTTAGTCATGTTACGCCGCGCATGTTAATTTGCGACATGCAGCAGGCAGGTCAGGGACTTTGGTACTTCCTGTTTCGATTTAGTTGGCAATTTAGGTAGCAAACATGCAGACCCCGCACATTCTTATCGTTGAAGACGAGTTGGTAACACGCAACACGTTAAAAAGTATTTTCGAAGCAGAAGGTTACGATGTATTCGAAGCGACCGATGGCGCGGAAATGCATCAGATCCTGTCTGAAAATGATATCAACCTGGTGATCATGGATATCAACCTGCCGGGTAAAAATGGTCTTCTGCTGGCGCGCGAGCTGCGCGAGCAGGCAGACGTCGCGCTGATGTTCTTAACCGGCCGCGACAACGAAGTGGATAAGATCCTTGGCCTCGAAATCGGCGCTGACGACTATATCACTAAACCGTTTAACCCGCGTGAACTGACTATCCGCGCGCGCAACCTGCTCTCCCGTACCATGAACCTCGGTACCGTGAGCGAAGAGCGTCGCAGCGTGGAAAGCTACAAGTTCAACGGCTGGGAACTCGATATCAACAGCCGTTCCCTGGTTAGCCCGAACGGCGAACAGTACAAGCTGCCGCGCAGTGAATTCCGCGCGATGCTGCACTTCTGCGAAAACCCGGGCAAAATTCAGTCTCGTGCCGAACTGCTGAAGAAAATGACCGGTCGCGAGCTGAAGCCGCATGACCGTACCGTTGACGTGACCATTCGTCGGATTCGTAAACACTTCGAATCCACTCCGGATACCCCGGAAATCATCGCTACCATTCACGGTGAAGGCTACCGTTTCTGTGGCGATCTGCAGGAATAATACGATTTATTCCGCAGCCATGATGCGAAAACGGCGCCCCAGGGGCGCCGTTTTTTATGCCGTCACTCTTTCCAGAGACGCAGCTTATCGTCATCGGCAGCCGGTGTCGGAGGCACTGTGCCTTTCGGCAGCGATAACGCATACCAGTCCACGCGACGGGTCAAAAACATCAGAACGCTCAGCGCCAGCGCCAGCACCCCGGTACCCAGCAGCAGCGCGCTATCCTCAGAATGCAACAGAAACCACATCACGCCATCCAGCAGCAGTAGCGCGGCGACAAACAGCAGGCTGTTACGCCATCCTCTGAGCACCGCCTGAAGGTAGATCCCATTCATCACCGCGCCAGACAGGCTGGCCGCCAGCCAGGCGGCGGTAAAACCAATGTGCTCTGAGAGCGCCAGCAGCACCAGGTAAAACAGCACCAGCGATAAGCCCACCAGCAGATATTGCATCGGATGCAGGGGGCGACGGGTCAGGCTCTCGAACACGAAAAAAGCCATAAAGGTCAGCCCGATTAACAGGATGGCATATTTTGTCGCCCGATCGGTTAGCTGGTACTGGTCGGCAAGGGACATCACATCGGCACTGAACGCCGGCAGTCGCGACCACGGGATCTCCATATCATCCTTGAAATAGCTCCCCATATCGTTGGCGAACCAGCTGCTTTGCCAGTGGGCGCGATAGCCGGCAGCACTCACTTCCCGTTGCGTTGGCAGGAAGCTGCCGAGAAAACCGGGATGCGGCCAGTTACTGGTCAGCTGCAGCTCGCTGTTACGCCCGAGCGGCACCAGTGAAAACTCACCCGTCCCGTTCAGATCGAGTGAAAAGGCAATCTCAAGCGGCTTGTTGTCCTCCGCCAGCGCAGGCATTGGCATATGAATACCTGCGCCATCGCCGCTTATCCCCAGCCCCGGCTCCACGCTTAATACGTTACCGTTGACCTCCGGGGCATGGATGGCGCCAATGCCGCGGGCATCGCCGACGCTCACCACCAGCCGCGGCTGGCCTAAGACGATATTCGTTTTTCTCAGCGCCGCCAGACGCAGCGGATCAAACGAGGCCTTAATCTGCAAGACGTTATGCCAGACCTGGCCGCTGTAGATACCCACCCTCCTCGACTCCACGGTCTGCTTGCCGGCGACCGCCAGCGACTCCGGCAGCCAGTAATACACCCAGCTCCGCTGATAGTTGACCTCTTTTTGGTTCTCCATGCGGGTCAGGGTCTCGGTTATCGGAATAGCGATCAGCGGTCCGGCGAGTTTTTGCGAGCCGCTGGTGCTTTGCTCAATGGCGTCCACCACTTCGTTACGATAATCCGCTCGCTCATTAATAAGCTCCCTGACCATCATTAACGGCAAAGATAGCAGCACAATACAGCCTATTAACGTGGTGATTTTCCAGAATAACGGTGATTTCAACATAGCCTTTCTCCCTATCGTGATGGCCTCACAATAGGACGGCTGTGTGGGGAGAATTTGAAGCTATGTGAAGGGACGGTGAAGTCGCAGCGTGGCGACCACGCCGCCTTCGGGCCGATTGTGCAGATTGATATCGCCGTGATGCAGGCGCGCGACTTCACGAACGAACGCCAGCCCAAGGCCGCTGCTCTTATGGCCGTCTTCGCGCGGCAGCGAATAGAATCGCTCAAAGATTCGTTCCAGGGCATAGTCCGGAATACCGCACCCGTTGTCGATAACGCTCAATTGCACCTCTTCATTTCGCTTCTCCGCAGCCAGGGCGATCTCACCGCCCTGGGGGGTAAAGTCAATCGCGTTGTCGAGCAGATTACCCAGCGCCTGGGCCAGCAGCTCGCCATCGCCATTGACCAGCATCCCACTCTCCCGCCAGCGCAGGGTGATAGCTTTCGCCGCCAGAGCGATGTTGCGCTCCTCCGTCAGCCGTTGGTATAGCGCATCTATCGACACCGGATGCTGCTTTATCTCCAGCCGGCTTTCCAGTCTCGCCTGCTGGAGCAGCCGCTCCACCAGCAGTTGCATCCGGGTGTTTTGCGCGAGGATATTATCAGTAAACCGCGCCGCTACCTCAGGCGGCGGCCCTTCGCGCAGGATCTCCGCCGCGCCGCGGATGGCCGCCAGCGGGCTTTTCAGTTCATGGGTCAGGTCATAGACATAGTTTTCGATGGCATTCTTACCTTCGAGCTTTACCCGCATGCTCTCCAGAGCCTGGGCCAGCTTGCGCAATTCGCTGCTGCCAACCTCCGGCAGCGGCAGCGGGCGCTCAGCGGTCACCGAGTCCGCATAGCGCACCAGCTTGCCGATAGAGAAATTGATCCACCAGACGACGCCGCCGCCAATCAACAGCGCAATGCCCAGCAGGGCGCCGCCGGCCCAGAGGATCCGCCGCTCGCTGCGCTTAATGACCGGCGTCATCGCCAGGTTGGGTTTACCGACGCTCAGCACGCCGATAATCCGCCCCTTATCCATCACCGGCGCGGCGATATACATCACCGAGCTGGCTTCATCATGCGGATCGCTGCGCGTACTGCGCGCGCCGTACTGGCCGCGCAGGGTGAGCCAGACATCGTTCCAGCGCGAATAGTCCTGCCCTGTCGCCTGCCCGCTGGAGTCAAACACCACCTTGCCCCGGGCATCGGTCAGATAGACGCGGTACTCATTACGTACCTTTTTAATTCCGCCAATATTGGCGTTGAGCGGCTGCTGGTTGAGCTGGTGAAAGGCCTGCGCCAGCCTGCCCTGCTGCGGGTTTGCCGCCAGCAGATCCTCACGCGCCAGCGCCGCCAACAGGGTAGCGGTATCATTGAGGGTCCCCTCTGTCGCCCGGCGCACGCCCGGCTTCACTTCCTGGACAAAGATCGACAGCACAAACCACGCGGCGATCGCGACGATAAGAAAATAGCCCAGCAGCAGGCGCATGCCGATGCGCATCAGCCGCGCCCCAGGCTGTAGCCCATACCGCGATGGGTATTGATTGGCGCCTTTTCAGGATTCACAGCCCGCAGCTTAGCGCGCAGGGTTTTGATATGGGTATCGACGGTACGGTCGAGGCTTTCCCAGGCATCGATCCACACCAGCTCCATCAGCTGCTGACGGGAGAAGACGCGACCGGGCGCGTGAAGCAGGGTTTTCAACAGCAGAAATTCGTAGCGCGTCAGATTCAGCGGCTGGCCGAACCAGCTGATCGCCGCCGCCTGCTCATCGAGCACAAACTCGCCGACGCGTACCACCGGCGATGGCGCGGCAAACTTCTGCAGCCGCCGCAGCACGGTTCGCACCCGCGCGCAGACTTCGCGTGGTGAAAACGGCTTGGCGATATAATCGTCAGCGCCGATTTCCAGCCCCAGCAGCTTATCGACCTCGTCGCTACGCGCCGTCAAAAACAGCACCGGCAGCGCCGGATAACGCGTCAGCAGACGCCGACAGAGCTCGAAGCCGCTGATATCCGGCAAGCCGACGTCGAGGATGGCGACATCTGGCGCCTGATGCGCCGCCGCCTCCAGCGCGGGCAAACCGCGGCCAAAGACGCTGACCTGGAAGCCCTCCTGCTGCAGCATGTAAACCAGGGTATCAGCGATACTCTGTTCATCCTCAACTAACCAAATCCGTGGCTGCTGCATGCGCACTCCCGTTTATTTATTCCATGGCATGATCGGCACGGCGCTGATGGCGTTCTTCGGCGAGCCATCAACCACTTTATCCGAGTAGGTCAGATAGACCAGCGCATTGCGCTTCGCATCATAGAAACGCACGACCTGCAGTTTTTTAAACACCAGCGAGGTGCGCTTCTGGAACACCACGTCGCCCTGGCTTTTACCGTTTTTGATTTTGTCCGTTAGCTCAATCGGCCCGACCTGCTGGCAGGAAATCGCCGCGTCAGAGGTATCTTCCGCCAGCCCCAGCCCGCCTTTGATGCCACCGGTTTTCGCCCGGCTGATATAGCAGGTCACGTTCTGTACATCCGGATCGTCAAAGGCTTCGACGACGATTTTGTGATCCGGCCCTAACCATTTGAAGACCGTATCCACGGAACCAATCTGCTCCGCCTGAGCCAGCTGGCTACCGGCCAGCAGGAGCAGCCCCATCGCAAACTTCTTGTATTTCATATTGTTACCATTATTAAAAAATATAGCTGAGTGATTATCACGCACTTAGCAGAAAAGGTTTATAGATCACAGCTTTACAAAATTATCGTTCAAATCCCCTGACCTACCGCATTTAAAAGCAAAAAAAACACTGAATGCTAAAACATCAAAAAATGCTATTATCCGCTACTTTAATATCAGGCACCTGTGTTTAAGGATGGGGACATTTTATGGATCAAGCAGGGATTATTCGCGATCTCCTTAGCTGGCTGGAAGGTCACCTGGATCAGCCGCTTTCTCTGGATAATGTGGCGGCGAAGGCAGGTTATTCCAAGTGGCATTTGCAGCGAATGTTTAAGGATGTCACCGGCCATGCCATCGGTGCCTATATTCGCGCGCGCCGCTTGTCGAAATCTGCTGTCGCATTACGCCTGACCGCCCGTCCAATCCTTGATATTGCGCTGCAGTACCGTTTCGACTCCCAGCAGACCTTCACCCGAGCGTTTAAGAAACAATTCTCGCTGACGCCGGCGCTCTACCGCCGCTCGCCGGACTGGAGCTCGTTCGGTATGCGCCCGCCGCTGCGTCTTGGCGAATTTACCCTGCCGAAACATGAGTTTATCACTCTGCCCCCTACTCAGCTGCTTGGCGTGACCCAGAGCTATACCTGTAAGCTCGAGGAAATCTCCGATTTTCGTAACCAGATGCGGGTCCAGTTCTGGCGAGACTTCCTCGGCAACTCACCGTCAATCCCCCCGGTGCTCTACGGGCTGCATGAGCCGCGTCCGAGCCTGGAAAAAGACGATGAGCAGGAAGTATTCTATACCACCGCGCTGACGCCGGAGATGGCTAACGGCCACCTGCAGCATGCCCATCCAGTGACCCTGGAGGGCGGCGAGTATGTCATGTTTACGTATGAAGGGCTGGGTACCGGTCTGCAGGAATTCATCCTGACCGTCTACGGCACCTGCATGCCGATGCTGAACCTGACGCGTCGCAAGGGGCTGGATATTGAACGCTTCTACCCTGAAGATGAAAGCCGGGATCAGGCCACGCCGATTCAGTTGCGCTGCGAGTATCTGATCCCGATCCGCCGTTAACGCTGCAGCTCGTCCATTGCGGGGGCGTCAAGATGCGAGACGTCGCCCGCCGTTTCCACCACCCAGCCGGAAGCCAGCCACGGGCTTTGCTGATAGTCGACGCGCGAAATAGAGCAGTTGCGCAGCCGCAGACGACGCTCAGCGTACGCCGGCAGCCCTAATATCGTGCTCACCAGGCAGCCCAGCGCGATCCCATGACTCACCAGCAGCGGCCGGCTACCGGCGGGTAATTCCAGACAGGATGCCAGCGCCGCATGCATACGCTCGCTGAGCTCCTGCATCGATTCGCCCTGCGGAATACGACCGTCCGGTGTGCCGTTGACCAGCTGGCGACGCCAGCCTTCTTCTTCTTCGCTGAGCGAGTCGATATGGCGCTTCTCCAGCACCCCCATATCCAGTTCGCGCAGGCGCGCATCGGCGATCACGCTGCAGCCGCAGGCTTCGGCGATAATTTCTGCTGTGCGGCGGGTTCGCCCCAGATCGCTGGTAATGATATGGGTGATCCCCAGCGTTCTGGCGCGCTCGCCCACCTGCCAGGCCTGGCGCTCACCATGGGCGGTCAGCGGGCTGTCGGACTGACCCTGAATACGTCGCTCGGCGTTCCACTGCGTTTCACCGTGGCGAACAAGGTATACTTGTAACATGCTTTTTTTCCGTTCTGGACTCGTTATCAACCGCTTTCGGGCATTACCGCCTGCCCTCGGGGTGATTTAGAGTATACTGCGATGACGTTAGTTTATTCTGAGTTGTTTTGATTATGCACCATGTTGTCTCAGCGACCACTAATCCCGCCAAAATTCAGGCAATTCTGCAGGCTTTTGACGAGATTTTCGGCGAAGGATCCTGCCACATTGAGTCCGTCGCCGTCGAGAGCGGCGTGCCGGAACAGCCCTTCGGCAGCGAGGAAACGCGCGCTGGCGCACGAAATCGCGTCGCCAATGCGCGCCTTGCCCAGCCAAATGCCGATTTCTGGGTAGCCATCGAAGCCGGTATCGACGATGACAGCACCTTTAGCTGGGTGGTCATCGAAAGCGCCAGCCAGCGCGGAGAAGCGCGCTCAGCCACGCTGCCGTTGCCTGACGTTATTCTTGAGCAGGTTCGCGCTGGCGAAGCCCTCGGCCCGGTCATGTCGCAGTATACCGGCATCGATCAGATCGGTCGTAAAGAGGGGGCGATTGGGGTTTTCACCGGCGGCAGATTAACCCGCAGCAGCGTTTACCACCAGGCGGTCGTGCTGGCGCTAAGCCCGTTCCATAACGCTATTTATCGCTAGCCAGCAGCGTCTGCTCCAGCCACTGGCGCAGCTCTACCGGCGCCGATTTCAGGCTGTTCGACCCGCGGGTAATGGTCGCAATTCCGGCGCCGAGCTCATTTTTCAGCTCACGCTGGCTCATCTCGCCGCGCAGCAACTCTTCGATAATGCGCACCCGGGTACCCAGGGCTTCGCGCTCGTCGGGCGTCAGCATCAGCTGCAGCAACGGCAGATGCAGATCCTCAGCATAGGCCTGCTGAAGCAGGGCAACAAAGCGCAGCCACTCCTGATGACGTTGTTCGGCAACGGCCGCGGAATAGGGAGATTGTTGGGTCATATCGCGCCACCATATTGAGACGGGCAGCTTACGCTGCCCGTCGAATGTACTCTTCAACGAGTACAAAGCATAACATACTTCCCGGCGATCAGTAACGCTGGCGCCACTCCGCATCGCTGAGGATCTTATCCTGCTGCCCCATAAAGTAGCGGTAGTAGGCGTCATAGGAGAGGACATTCTTCACGTAGCCGCGGGTTTCCGAAAACGGAATACTCTCGACAAACGCCACGGCGTCGATCCGTCCGGCGCTGTTCCCCTGCCAGCTGCGTACCCGGCCCGGCCCGGCGTTATAGGCCGCTGAGGCGTAGATACGGTTATTGCCGAACTGCTGATAAACGTACTGCAGATAGCTGGTGCCGATGTTGATGTTGGTTTCCGGATCCAACAGCTGCGACGGGCCGCTGTAGCCGGGAATGCTGAACATACTGACGGTATGCGTCGCGGTGCCCGGCATAATCTGCATCAGTCCGCTGGCGCCGACCGGCGAGCGCACTTTCGGGTTCCAGGCGCTCTCCTGACGGGCAATCGCCATCGCGTAGCTCTGCGGAATATCTTTGCCGCTAACATAGCGGGCAAACAGGTCGTTATAGGCCAGCGGGAAACGTTCTTCCAGCTGATCCCACAGCTTACCGGCGATCGTCGCCTGCACGCTCAGATCCCACCAGTGCTGATCGAAGGCATAGCGCGCCAGCTGCGCCTGCTGGGATTTGGTGCGACTAGTGACCAGGTTGGCCCATTCGGTGCGCGCGGTGTTATCCATATTCCAGTACATCAGCTCACGTACCCGCGCCATCTCCGGCCCGGAGGCCAGCGCCGGATCGATGGTGCCCGAGGCTTTATCGATGCGGAAGGTATACTCCTCGCCAAGACGCTGCGCGGCGACCATCGGGTAGAAGCCTCGCTGTTGCATCAACGAGCGAAGGATCGCCTGCGCCTCCTCATCCCTGCCGCGCTCCAGCAGCAGATCCGCCTGCCAGTAGCGCCATTCGTCTTTCTCTTTCGCCTCCATCGGCAGGCGCGCCAGCCAGGTGTTGAGGCCATGGCGATCGCCCGTCCCCAACGCCATCCGTACCCGCCGCTCCACCAGCGGCGTGGACTGCGAACGCATGATTGCGTCATCGCGCCAGATGGCCTGCTCTTCGGTTACATCGCTACCCATCAGGCGCCAGGCGACAATATCGCGCAGTTCCTGGGTCTGATCCTCATTGAGCTGCTGAGCCTGTACCAGCGAAGGGATCATCAGGCGGGCATTTTCCACGTCCTGGCGGGCGACGCTGGCGAAGGCGACGGCGGCCATCTGACGGGTAAAGTCCGTCGCCCCGGTGGTGCGGGCGAAGGTGAGGACGCTGTTTGGATCGTTAGCCAGGGCGACCACGGCGCTGGCGATGCTCTGGTAGTTGGCGGGCATTTGCTGGGCCAGCGATTTCACCAGCCCGATATTGCCGGCCTTCATCGCCAGGCGGATCCGTTCGAGATATGCCAGCGGATCCTGCTGACCGGAGTCGCGCCAGGCGCTGAACAGCGGTTCACAGGCGCCGGGCTGATTCTTGCCCGTCAGCCACAGCTCTTTCGCCCCGCTCCAGGCCTCCTGCGACTGTCCCACGCTCAGCTTGGCGTAGTAATAGTTGCACTGCGCCTCGGTGCTGGTCGGCTTATCCGGGCTAAACGCCAGCAAGCCGCGCCAGTCGCTGCGCCGGGCCAGTTCATTCACGAAGCGCGAACGTAATGAACGCGCAGGGGGCAGCGTCGGATTGGCGTCAATAAAGTTTTTCACCACCAGCGCCGGCTGGTTCATCAGATCGTCGGTGATCTGTCGGTACTGCAAATAGGGATACAGGGGATAGGTGCTTAACGTGGGCATCAGCTGGTCGACTACATCCATCTGCCGGTTATCCCACGCCTGCTTAATTTGTGCGTAGCGGCTGCGCTGTTCATCCAGTGAATCCGCATGCGCCAGCTGACTCAACGTCAACAAACCAACGCTGGCAGCCAAAAGATGCCACGTCATTTTTTTGGCTTTTTCCACAAGCTCTTCCTCTTTCCGGTGCATTTTCGCAGCATCGTGCCGCTTAAAAACCCCTGCCGGTTCGGCAGGCGGCTTTACTTATGCTAATCAGACAACGCTAAACGCGCCATGTCCTGGACATTTTTTTACGCTTCTGTGAATCCTGTCGCCTCGCTGGGATTAGCGCGCGAAAAAGGCTACACTTCGGCTTTGAACTATCTATCAAAATAGAAAGAGGCGAAGTCCAACGTGGCTCAATTCGTTTATACCATGCATCGTGTCGGCAAAGTGGTTCCGCCGAAACGTCATATTTTGAAAAATATCTCCCTCAGCTTTTTCCCTGGCGCGAAAATCGGTGTGCTCGGTCTGAACGGCGCCGGTAAATCTACCCTGCTGCGCATCATGGCCGGTATCGACACCGAGATCGAAGGTGAAGCGCGTCCGCAGCCCGGCATCAAAATCGGCTACCTGCCGCAGGAGCCGCAGCTCAACCCGGAGCACACCGTGCGCGAGTCCGTGGAAGAAGCGGTCGCCGAAGTGGTTAACGCGCTGAAGGGGCTGGACGAAGTCTATGCCAAATACGCCGAGCCGGATGCGGACTTCGATAAGCTTGCCGCACAGCAAGGCAAGTTCGAAGAGATTATCCAGGCGCACGACGGCCACAACCTGAACGTCCAGCTGGAGCGCGCGGCCGACGCCCTGCGCCTGCCGGACTGGGATGCGAAAATCGCTAATCTTTCCGGTGGTGAACGCCGCCGCGTCGCGCTGTGCCGTCTGCTGCTGGAAAAACCGGATATGCTGCTGCTCGACGAACCGACCAACCACCTCGACGCCGAGTCCGTCGCCTGGCTGGAACGCTTCCTGCACGACTTCGAAGGCACCGTGGTGGCGATTACCCACGACCGTTACTTCCTTGATAACGTCGCCGGCTGGATCCTCGAGCTTGACCGCGGCGAAGGTATTCCGTGGGAAGGCAACTACTCCTCCTGGCTGGAGCAGAAAGACCAGCGTCTGGCGCAGGAAGCTTCTCAGGAAGCCGCACGCCGCAAATCTATCGAGAAAGAACTCGAGTGGGTTCGCCAGGGCGCGAAAGGCCGTCAGTCTAAGGGCAAAGCCCGCCTGGCGCGCTTTGAAGAGCTTAACAACGTTGAATATCAGAAACGTAACGAGACTAACGAACTGTTCATTCCGCCAGGCCCGCGTCTGGGCGATAAAGTTCTGGAAGTCAGCCATCTGCGCAAATCTTACGGCGACCGCGTTCTGATTGACGATCTGAGCTTCTCGGTACCGAAAGGCGCTATCGTCGGCATCATCGGTCCGAACGGCGCGGGTAAATCCACCCTCTTCCGCATGATGTCCGGCCAGGAACAGCCTGATTCCGGCACCATCACCCTGGGTGAAACCGTTAAGCTGGCTTCCGTCGATCAGTTCCGCGACGCGATGGACAACAGTAAGACCGTGTGGGAAGAAGTGTCTGGCGGCCTGGATATCATGAAGATCGGCAACACCGAGATGCCGAGCCGCGCCTACGTGGGCCGCTTTAACTTCAAAGGCGTCGACCAGGGTAAACGCGTTGGCGAGCTGTCCGGCGGTGAACGTGGTCGTCTGCACCTGGCGAAACTGCTGCAGGTCGGCGGTAACGTCCTGCTGCTCGATGAACCAACCAACGACCTGGATATCGAAACCCTGCGCGCGCTGGAAAACGCCCTGCTGGAGTTCCCGGGCTGCGCGATGGTTATCTCGCACGACCGCTGGTTCCTTGACCGTATTGCCACCCACATTCTGGATTACCAGGATGAAGGTAAGGTTGAGTTCTTCGAAGGTAACTTTACCGAGTACGAAGAGTACAAGAAACGCACTCTCGGCGCCGACGCGCTGGAGCCGAAGCGAATCAAGTACAAACGTATCGCGAAATAAAACGCAAAAAGGCAACGCAAGTTGCCTTTTTTAATGTTTGCTCCCTCTCCCATTGGGAGAGGGTTGGGGTGAGGGCTACAGCCCGCAGAGCACCTACCCCTGCTCGCCCATCAGCTGTTTCACCAGCTCGACGCAGCGCAGGAACCGGGCATCGTAGTCCGACTCCTTCACATGGACGAATTCGATCTCGTTCTCTTTCAGCAGCGATACCAGCAACGACTGAAACTCTTTACGATCCACCGAGCTTCCAAGACTGCGCAGTCCATCGGCCACCCACGGGGTATTGTTCTCCAGCAGGATCACCAGGTCGAAGCGGTATTCATCAATCAGCGCCTGCACAAACGGGTGCTCACGTCCCTCGTACTTCAGACAGAAGGCCTGAGTGCTGACGAAGTCGGTATCGATGAACGCCACCTTGTTGGCATATTTCACCGCAAAATCAATATACTGCGCATGCCCAAGGGCAATTTTATCGTAATCCGAATACTGGAGCGCCATCTCATCGCCGCCGAGATGCGAAAAAACATAATCCCGGCCATATTCCCAGGCGCTGGTGGTATTGAAGATATTGGCGAGTTTATTGACCAGCGTCGATTTACCGCTCGACTCGCCGCCGAGGATCGCCACCGTCCGCACAAAGAACGGTTTCACTTCCGTCGGAATATATTCCCAGTAGCGGAACGGGTTCTCGCGGATCTGCCCGCCGCTAATATTCATAAAGGTCCGCTTAGGATCGATAAGCACCGTCTCGATCCCCAGATGCTCAAGGTACTGCGGCGCATCGGCCTCTTCCGAGGTATAGATCCGGTTCGGCTCGATCCCTTTTTCGCTCATAAAAGCGCGGATCCCATGGCTCCAGACGTCCCAGCCGTGCGGATAGGGCTCCATCCCCTCTTCATTGAAGGCGTGGATGCGAATATTCTTCTGATATTTAAAGGTTTGCAGCAGCCAGCGCAGGCGGTCAGGCACCGTCGGCTGTTGCGACATGGCGCTCTCTTCAAACAGCTCGCGGTCGCGGGTATCGTCATAGCCCATAATGATATGCAGCTCATCGACCTGGCTACAGGCGCGCTGTATCAGGTAGATATGCCCGGTATGCAGCGGGTAAAACTTACCAAACACCACGCCGACGCTTTTCTGTCGGCGGGGAAACTCCAGCCCGAGGAAACGATGCAGCGCTTCAAGCTTCTGCGCGCTCGGGCTTTTGATTTTGGCATTCAGCAGCTGGCTAAGATACCCCTTGGTCATTCCGCTGGCTTCCGCCACCTGCTGCAGGGTACAGCCTTTCTGCTTAATGGCGCTTTTTAAATAGTCAAATGACGACATCGCTAATCTCCTTTTAACTTATTATAAGTCGTCAAAAACGCTTAGCGCGTCTGAAAGCTTTTTCACGCCAAAGATTTGCATGCCTTCCGGCACTTTTTTCGGCACATTGGCCGCCGGGACGATGGCGCGGCGAAAGCCGTGCTTCGCCGCTTCGGAGATACGCTCCTGACCGCTCGGTACCGGGCGAATTTCCCCGGCCAGCCCCACTTCGCCAAAGACCACCAGATCCTGCGGCAGAGGACGGTCGCGCAGGCTGGAGACCATCGCCAGCAGCAGCGCCAGGTCGGCGCTGGTTTCCGTGACCTTCACCCCGCCGACCACATTGACGAAGACGTCCTGATCGGCCATCTGTAGGCCGCCGTGACGGTGCAGCACCGCCAGCAGGATCGCCAGACGGTTCTGTTCCAGCCCCACCGCAACGCGGCGCGGGTTGGACATCATCGAGTGATCGACCAGCGCCTGGATCTCCACCAGCAGCGGGCGGGTCCCTTCCCAGACCACCATCACCGAGCTACCGGAGGTGATTTCATCTCCCCGGCTGAGGAAGATAGCGGACGGGTTGCTCACTTCGCGCAGGCCCTGCTCGGTCATGGCGAAGACGCCCAGCTCGTTCACCGCGCCAAAGCGGTTTTTATGGCTGCGCAACGTGCGGAAGCGGGAGTCGGCATCCCCGTCCAGCAGCACCGAGCAGTCGATACAGTGCTCCAGCACCTTCGGACCGGCCAGCGAGCCGTCTTTGGTGACGTGGCCGACCATCACAATCGCCACGCCGCGAGTTTTAGCAAAGCGCGTCAAATAGGCCGCGGTTTCCCGTACCTGGGCGACGCTGCCCGGCGACGACTGCACGTCGGCCATATGCATCACCTGGATGGAGTCGATCACCATCAGCTGCGGCTTTTCTTCATCGGCGATCTGACAGATCTGCTCAATGCTGGTTTCCGAGAGCATGTTCAGGTTGGCCGTTGGCAACCCGAGACGATGGGCGCGCATCGCCACCTGCTGCAGGGACTCCTCCCCGGTGACGTACAGGGTTTTCATCCCTTCCGCCAGTTTGCAGAGGGTTTGCAGCAGCAGCGTCGATTTGCCCGCGCCGGGGTTGCCGCCAATCAGGATCGCGCTGCCCGGCACTACGCCGCCGCCCAGCACGCGGTCGAATTCTTTAAAGCCGGTGGAGAAACGCGGCAGCGCCTCCAGGCTGATATCTGACAGCTTCTGCACCTTCGACACGCCGGCGTTACCGGCATAGCCTGAAAGACGCTCGTTTCTCGCCACCTGCGGCGACGCGGCGATGCGCATCTCGGTGATGGTGTTCCAGGCATGGCAGGCGCTGCACTGCCCCTGCCAGCGCGGATAATCCGCACCACATTCATTACAGACAAATGCGCGTTTTGGAGCTTTCGCCACGTTTACCTCTTACTTTTGGTTCATGCTGCCCGAGAGAATACAGAATACCCCCATCAGGTCAGCGTGGCGGATAGTCACTTCCGCCTGTTCATTCACTTTGGGCTTCGCGTGATAGGCGATGCCAAGCCCTGCTGCCTTAATCATCGGCAGGTCGTTGGCGCCATCGCCGATAGCCACGGTTTGCGCCGTTGGGATCTCATACTTTTCCGCCAGCTTGCGCAACGTATTGGCTTTATATTTCGCATCGACGATATCGCCGAGCACGTTGCCGGTGAGCTTGCCGTCGCGGATCTCCAGCTCATTGGCGAATACCGCGTCGAGATGCAGTTTGTCGCGCAGATACTCGGCAAAGAAGGTGAAACCGCCGGAGGCGATCGCCACTTTCCAACCCAGCGTTTCCAGCTTGAGCACCAGCTGCGCCAGGCCCGGCATCAGCGGCAGCGCGTCGCGAACCTGCAGCAAAATACTGGCATCGGCGTCTTTCAGCGTCGCCACGCGCTGGCGCAGGCTGGCGGTGAAGTCCAGCTCGCCACGCATCGCCCGCTCGGTCACTTCCGAGACCAGCTCGCCGGTGCCGGCCAGTTTCGCAATCTCATCGATGCATTCGATCTGAATCGCCGTGGAGTCCATGTCCATCACCAGCAGGCCCGGGGTGCGCAAATGGGGAATTTTACCCAATGGCGCGACGTCCAGCCCCGCCTCATGCGCCAGTCGCGTCGTACGGGGAGTCAGCGAACCGGCCAGACGGATCACCTGGTAATCCTCGACCACCCAGGAGGCAACGATCACTAACGCGGCGCCCAGCTCACGCTGCCACGCCGTCAGCCGACGTTTATCCAGACCGCGACCATACAGCAGCCAGCCGCTGCGCCCGGCGTGATAATCCAGCGGCATGACCTCGTCGCCGCTCAGGGAAAGCGGCAACCCAGGCCACAGGGAAACGTCTTCAGGCAGGTCGCACCAGGTCAAACTGTTAGGCATTACGGCTCCACATCTCTTCATTCAGGCGAGGAAAATAACGCATGAGGCTACCTTGTAACCAGCGCTTCTGGCAACATTAAGCTGCAAATTTTCAAAGGTGGAATATGGTTCGCGCAAAACTGAAATTCCGGCTGCATCGTGCGGTCATTGTTCTTATCTGTCTCGCCCTACTCGTCGCGCTGATGCAGGGCGCTTCGTGGTTCAGTCAGAACAGTCAGAAACAACGCAATCCGCAGCTGGAAGAGCTGGCCCGCACGCTGGCGCAGCAGGTGGTGCTGAATCTCGCGCCGCTGATGCGCAGCGAGACGCCTGACGAGAAGCGCATCAATCAGCTGTTGACCCAGCTAACCCATAACAGCCGCGTCCTGGACGCCGGCGTATATGACGAACAGGGCGACCTGGTGGCGCGCTCTGGCGAAAGCGTCGAGGTTCGCGACCGGCTGGCGCTGGATGGTAAAAAAGCCGGCGGCTACTTCAACCAGCAGATTGTCGAACCGGTGCCAGGAAAAAACGGCCCGCTGGGCTACCTGCGTCTGACCCTCGATACTCATACCCTGGCGACCGAGGCGAAGCAGGTGGATAATACCACCAATATCTTACGCCTGATGCTGTTACTGTCCCTGGCTATCGGCGTGGTGCTGACCCGCACGCTGCTGCAGGGCAAACGCACCCGCTGGCAGCAATCGCCCTTCCTGCTCACCGCCAACAAGCCGGTTGAGGATGAAGACGATGAAAAGAAAGGAAATCTATAATGTCCACATTGCGCCTCCTGCTCTCTGACTCTTACGACCCGTGGTTCAACCTGGCGGTCGAGGAGTGCATTTTCCGCCAGATGCCCGCCACCCAGCGGGTGCTGTTCCTGTGGCGCAATGCCGATACCGTGGTCATCGGCCGCGCGCAGAACCCGTGGAAGGAGTGTAATACCCGCCGCATGGAGGAAGACCATGTGCGGCTGGCCCGTCGCAGCAGCGGCGGCGGCGCGGTGTTCCACGACCTCGGCAATACCTGCTTTACCTTTATGGCAGGCAAACCGGAGTACGACAAAACCGTCTCCACCGCTATTGTGCTGGCGGCGCTTAATTCACTCGGCGTAACCGCCGAAGCCTCCGGGCGCAACGATCTGGTGGTCAAAACCGACAGCGGCGACCGCAAAGTCTCCGGCTCCGCCTATCGTGAAACCATGGACCGCGGTTTTCATCACGGTACCCTGCTACTCAACGCCGATTTAAGCCGTCTCGCCAACTACCTCAACCCGGACCAGAAAAAGCTGCAGGCTAAAGGCATTACCTCGGTGCGCGGACGGGTGGCGAACCTGGTTGAGCTGCTGCCGGGCATTACCCATCAGCAAGTTTGCGAGGCGATCCAGGAAGCATTCTTCAGCCATTACGGCGAACGGGTGGACGCCGAGGTGATCTCCCCGGACAACACGCCGGATCTACCAAATTTTGCTGAGACCTTCGCCCGTCAGAGCAGCTGGGAGTGGAACTTCGGCCAGGCGCCGGCCTTCTCTCATCTTCTGGACGAGCGCTTTCGCTGGGGCGGCGTTGAGCTGCATTTTGACGTCGAAAAAGGGCATATCACCCGCGCGCAGGCCTTTACCGATAGCCTGAACCCGGCGCCGCTGGAGGCCCTGGCGGCACGCTTAGTCGGCTGTCAGTATCGGGCAGAAGTATTACAGCAGCAGTGCGAGGCGCTGGTCGGCGATTTCCCGGAGCAGGAAGCGGAACTGAAAGAACTGTCGGCGTGGATTGCCGGCGCAGTGCGCTGATAAAAAAAGCCCGCTGCGCTTAGCGGGCCTGGAAAACCGTAGGCCGGGTCAGACGAAGCCGCCACCCGGCACAACAGCTCTTACTCTTTATCGCCCAGCAGCACGGATTCCAGCGCGATTTTGATCATGTCGTTGAAGGTCGTCTGACGTTCAGCGGCAGTGGTCTGCTCGTGGGTACGGATGTGGTCGGAGACGGTGCAGATGGTCAGCGCTTTCGCGCCGAACTCCGCCGCCACGCCGTAGATACCCGCCGCTTCCATTTCCACGCCCAGAATGCCGTATTTTTCCATCACGTCGAACATGGACGGGTCCGGCGTATAGAACAGGTCTGCGGAGAAGATGTTGCCGACGCGCGCGTCAACGCCCAGCGCTTTCGCCGCGTCTACCGCATTACGCACCATGCCGAAATCGGCAATCGCCGCAAAATCATGGTCTTTGAAACGCAGACGGTTCACTTTAGAGTCGGTGCACGCGCCCATGCCGATCACCACGTCACGCAGTTTGACATCTTCACGCACCGCGCCGCAGGAGCCCACGCGGATGATTTTCTTCACGCCGAAATCGGTGATCAGCTCTTTGGTGTAGATAGAGCAGGACGGGATACCCATCCCGTGGCCCATCACGGAGATTTTGCGGCCTTTATAGGTACCGGTGAAGCCCAGCATGCCGCGCACGTTGTTCACTTCACGCACGTCTTCGAGGAAGGTTTCTGCAATGTGCTTCGCGCGCAGCGGGTCGCCCGGCATCAAAACGACGTCAGCGAAATCGCCCATTTCTGCGTTAATGTGAGGAGTTGCCATCTTCAGTTCCTTTTACATTGTTGTTTTTGCCGGGTGGCGGCTACGCCTTACCCGGCCTACAAATCGTAGGCCCGGATCGCTGTGCGCCACCGGGCAATGACCTCAGAACATGGCTTTGCCATATTCCATGTCAGACGTACCAAAGTATTTCGCAATAGTCTGGCCGATGTCCGCGAAGGTTTCACGGTGACCGAGCGAACCTGGTTTCACTTTCGGGCCGTACACCAGCACCGGGATATGCTCGCGGGTGTGGTCAGTACCAGTCCAGGTCGGGTCGCAGCCGTGGTCGGCGGTGAGGATCAGAATGTCGTCTTCACCAACCAGCTCCATCAGCTCCGGCAGACGGCGGTCGAACAGCTCCAGACCCGCCGCGTAGCCAGCGACGTCACGACGGTGGCCCCAGGAGGAGTCAAAATCGACGAAGTTAGTGAAGACGATAGTCTCGTCGCCCGCTTCCTTCATCTCTTTGATGGTCGCGTCGAACAGCGCGTCCAGCCCGGTGGCTTTCACTTTCTTAGTGATACCGCAGTTGGCGTAGATATCGGCGATTTTACCCACGGACACCACGTGGCCGTTTTTCTCGTCGACCAGCTTCTGCAGCACGGTCGGCGCCGGCGGCTCTACCGCCAGGTCGTGACGGTTACCGGTACGCTGGAAGTTACCGGCTTTGTCGCCCACGAAAGGACGAGCAATCACGCGACCAATGTTATAGCCGCCTTCGGTCAGTTCTTCACGCGCGATTTCGCACAGCTCATACAGCTTGTCGAGGCCAAAGGTCTCTTCGTGACAGGCGATCTGGAACACCGAGTCAGCGGAGGTATAGAAGATCGGTTTCCCGGTTTTCATATGCTCTTCGCCGAGCTGATCGAGGATCACCGTCCCGGAGGAGTGGCAGTTGCCGAGATAGCCCGGCAGGTTGGCGCGTTTCACCAGCTTATCCAGCAGCTCCTGCGGGAAACTGTTTTCCTGGTCGCTGAAGTAGCCCCAGTCAAACAGCACCGGCACGCCGGCGATTTCCCAGTGGCCGGACGGGGTATCTTTACCGGAAGAAAGTTCATGCGCCCAGGCATAGGCGCCAATCACTTCGGCATTGCCATCCATACCCGCGGCAATTTTACCGGTGGAGCCTTCATGCGCTTTCACCAGACCCAGACGGGTCAGGTTCGGTAAATTCAGCGGGCCTTTGCGGCCGTGGTCAGCCTCGCCTTTGGCGCAGGCTTCTGCAATGTGGCCCAGCGTATCGGCGCCGACGTCGCCAAAGCGGTCTGCGTCTTCCGTTGCGCCAATCCCAAAGGAGTCCAGCACCATGATAAATGCACGTTTCATCTTGTTCTCCATACATCTTGCGCTGCAAAAAAGCGATCAGATCAGTATATCGCTATTCAGTGATACGGCGATAGACTGTCGGTGTAATTTCCGGGGCTTTATCGTCCAGTTTAATGGCCGCTTTGACCGCTTTCGCGGCCTCCTGCCAGCTGTTCTCGTCTTTGGCATGGATCACCGCCAGCGGACGCTGTCCGTCGACGCGGTCACCCAGACGCGCCATCTCGGTAAAGCCAACGCTATAGTCAATGGTGTCCGATGCCTGACGGCGGCCGCCGCCCATAGAAACCACTGCCATGCCCAGCGCGCGAGTATCCATCGCGCTGATAAAACCTTCGGTATCAGCATAGACTGCTTTGCTCAGCATCGCCGTCGGCAGATAATTAGCATAATTCTCGACAAAGTCGCTCGGCCCTTTCTGCGCCGCGACCATGCGGCCAAACACTTCCGCCGCTTTACCGTTATCCAGCACCGCCTGCAGCTTCGCGCGCGCCTCGGCATCGTCCGCCGCCAGCTTGCCGGAGATCAGCATTTCCACACACAGCGCCATTGTCACGTCGAACAGGCGCGGGTTGCGGTATTCGCCGGTCAGGAACTGCACCGCTTCGCGAACTTCAACGGCGTTGCCGGCGCTGGAGGCCAGTACCTGATTCATATCGGTCAGCAGCGCGGTGGTGCGCACGCCGGCGCCGTTGGCGACACCCACGATCGCTTCGGCCAGCGCGGCAGAGAGTTCATAAGTCGGCATAAACGCGCCGCTGCCGACTTTGACGTCCATCACCAGCGCATCCAGCCCTTCCGCCAGCTTCTTCGCCAGAATCGAGGCGGTAATCAGCGGGATGGAGTCCACCGTCGCGGTAATATCGCGGGTGGCATAGAAACGTTTGTCGGCCGGGGCAAGGGAGCTGGTCTGCCCGATAATTGCCACGCCAACATCTTTAATAATCTCGCGGAAGCGGTTGTCGTCCGGGAAGATATCGAAGCCCGGGATCGCTTCCAGTTTGTCCAGCGTACCGCCGGTATGGCCGAGGCCGCGGCCGGAGATCATCGGTACGTAACCACCGCAGGCGGCCACCATCGGCCCCAGCATCAGCGAAGTGACATCCCCGACGCCGCCGGTAGAGTGTTTATCGACGATCGGACCGTTAAGGTTGAGGCTTTTCCAGTCCAGAACGGTACCGGAATCCCGCATCGCCATGGTCAGCGAAACGCGCTCCGGCATAGACATATCGTGGAAGAAGATGGTCATCGCCAGCGCGGCGATCTGCCCTTCAGAGATAGTATTGTCGCGGATGCCGTTGATGAAAAAGCGGATCTCTTCATCGCTTAATGCCTGACCATCACGTTTTTTACGAATAATTTCTTGTGCGAGAAACACGGTAACCTCCCAAAGAGAATAAATTGCCGGATGACGGCGCGAGCGCCTTATCCGGCCTACAGGCATCAATTCGTAGGCCGGATAAGCGCAGCGCCATCCGGCAAATCAAGGGATTAGTAGCTGCTGGCGCTCTTGCCGTCGCCGTGACCCAGGGCTTTCAACAGGCTAGCCAGCAGGCTGGATGCGCCAAAACGATAGTGACGAGAATCGGCCCAGTCGGCGCCGAACAGTTCATCAGCGATCGCCAGGAACTGCTGCGCGTCTTCCGCGCTGCGCACGCCGCCCGCCGGTTTGAAGCCAACGGTTTTCTCAACGCCCATATCGCGGATCACTTCCATCATGATGCGCGCGCTTTCCGGCGTGGCATTCACCGGCACTTTACCGGTCGAGGTTTTGATGAAATCGGCCCCGGCTTTGATAGAGATTTCAGACGCTTTACGGATCAGCGCTTCTTCTTTCAGCTCACCGGTTTCGATGATCACTTTCAGCAGCACGTTAGCCGCCGCACAGGCTTCCTTACAGGCTTTCACCAGCTCGAAACCGACCTGCTCGTTGCCGGCGATCAGCGCGCGGTACGGGAAGACCACGTCCACTTCATCTGCTCCGTAAGCGATCGCCGCGCGGGTTTCCGCCAGCGCAATGTCGATATCGTCATTCCCGTGCGGGAAGTTGGTGACCGTGGCGATGCGAATATCCGGCGTCCCCTGCTCATTCAGCGTTTTACGGGCGATCGGGATGAAGCGCGGGTAGATGCAGACCGCCGCGGTGTTACCCACCGGCGTTTTCGCCTGATGACACAGGGCAATGACTTTCTCATTGGTGTCGTCGTCATTCAGAGTGGTCAGGTCCATCAGTTTTAACGCGCGCAGGCTGCTTGCTTTTAAATCAGTCATTTCATACTCCGCCGGCGTCATGCCGGATCAATAGTTTGTTCACCTTGCGAGTCTGTTACTATTGTAACATTCGCTCGTCGTTACACTTCGACATTCATCACAGTTAATGAAAACTACTTACTAATTTGCATTACTGTAACGTGATTAAAATCACAAATTAGCACTCAATACCGCAGCAATTATCGTTAGTCCCCTCTTAAGCATAATCGATACTATACCGCCGATGAGAATGTGATAATTCTAACACACAATAACAGGTACACTCGATAGCGTGGCGCACATTTTGCCCAACTTACGGGCAATAAAAACGCTACAAATTGAAATATAAACCTTTTTTCAAAAAAGAGAGTGGTGATGGAATTATCACATTTACAGCAACACCAGCGGCACGGTGGCCGCTGGTTCAGGAGACAGGCTTACAGGGCGAGAAAAACCCCAGCGATGGTGGCGCTCATCAGGTTGGACAGCGTCCCCGCCGCTACCGCACGTAGCCCAAGCTGAGCGATATCCTGCCGCCGGTTGGGCGCCATTCCCCCGAGTCCGCCAATCAGAATGGCGATCGATGACAGGTTGGCAAAGCCGCACAGCGCGAAAGAGATAATGGCTTTGGTGTGATCTGAAATGACCTGCAGCCCGGCCGCCGCCACTTCGGCATCTGCCTTTAAATATTCGCCAAAGTTCATGTAGGCCACGAACTCGTTAATGATCAGCTTCTGGCCGATAAACGACCCCGCCACCGTCGCTTCGTGCCACGGCACGCCAATCACCCACGCCAGCGGTGAGAAGATCCAGCCGAGGATCATCTGCAGCGACAGCTCAGGATGGTTAAACCAGCCGCCGACGCCGGAGAGTATGCCGTTCAGCAGGGCGATCAGCGCAATAAACGCCAGCAGCATCGCGCCGACGTTGAGCGCCAGTTGCATACCAGACGCGGCGCCGGAGGCGGCGGCATCCAGCACGTTGGCCGGTTTATCCGCGTCAGCGCTTTGGCTGTCATGAGCCGGGTTATCGTCCGGTTTTTCCGTTTCCGGTACGATAATTTTGGCAAACAGCAGGCCTCCCGGCGCCGCCATAAACGACGCGGCAATAAGGTACTCCAGCGGAACGCCCATCTGCGCGTAGCCCGCCAGTACCGAGCCCGCCACCGAGGCCAGGCCGCCGCACATGACCGCAAACAGCTCCGAGCGGGTCATGGTGGCGATATAAGGACGCACCACCAGCGGCGCTTCGGTCTGACCAACGAAGATGTTCGCTGTAGCCGATAGCGATTCGGTACGTGAGGTCTTCAGCACTGCCCGCAGCGCGCCGCCGAGAATGCGAATGACCAGTTGCATAATGCCCAGGTAGTAAAGCACGGCAATCAGCGACGAGAAGAAGACGATCACCGGCAGCACGCGCAGGGCAAAGACGAAGCCGCCGCCGCCAAACACCTCGAACATTTTATCGGAGACCAGCCCACCGAAGATAAAGCTGATCCCTTCGTTACCATAGGCGATTACGCTGGCGACGCCATTCGACATCGCTAGCAGCGCCGAGCGCCCGGCCGGTACATATAATATCAATGCGCCGATACCCACCTGGATTATCCAGGCGCCGAGCACGGTGCGCAGGTTAATGGCTTTTCGGTTATTGGAGAGCAGCACAGCAATGGCCAATAGCGCCACCATGCCGATAAGTCCCATGAGGATTTGCATACAGATTCCCTGTGTTTTTGATAGTCCAGTACTAACCGCGTGATTATATCGGCCTGAAACTATCCTGCCCGTCTGGCTTCACACATTTTAAGCAAATCAATGATATGGATGGACAATTATGAGAAATCGATCACCATACAGAGGCCGGGGGAAGGGAAAACAAGGCGAGCGTATTGTGCATGATCCCTTCTTCTATGGCTGCCGGCGACTCCGGACGCAGTTCACACAGCGCCTCAAATACCCGTGCAGCTTGTTCCGGTCGATTGGGCTGTCCCTGAAAGCCATTTAGCGGCATATCCGGCGCATCGGTCTCCAGCAGCAGAGCGGAAAGCGGCAGACGCGCCATCACTTCACGGGTTTTACTGGCGCGGGGATAGGTAATGGTGCCGCCAACGCCGATCTTATAGCCAAGCTGAACGAAGCGCTCGGCCTGCTGCAGGCTGCCGGCAAAGCCATGGATGACTCCGGTACGCGGCAGGGCATGTTTTTTCAGCAGCATCGCCAGCTTATCGTGGGTGCGTCTGGAGTGGAGGATCACCGGCAGATCGTAACGCTTCGCCAGCCTCAGCTGCGCTTCCAGCAGCGCCTGCTGACGATCAAACTGCGGATCGTCGCGATAAAGATCGAGGCCAATCTCTCCCACCGCCACCAGTTTAGGCGGCCGCTGCGCCATCAAGGCTTCCAGCTGCGCCAGTCCCTCATCAGTATGCTCTTCGATGACGATCGGATGCATACCCAGCGCGGCGTACAGCGCTTCGTGCTGAGCTGCCAGCGCCAGCACGCGGCTAAAACGCTCAGCAGAGATGGCTGGAACGATAATTCGCCCGACGCCGGCCTGCGCCGCACGCGCCAGGCTGGCGACCTCATCTGCCGCGAAGGGGGGAAAATCAAAGTGACAGTGGGTATCGATAAAACGGTGCGTCACGCCAGATCCTCATGATCAAAACTGGGGTCATTCGCCTGGGGCGCAGGAATGATGGTCGCCTGGGGCGCTTCATTGGCCACCGGCACCGGCGGCACCACCACCGGCGCGGGCCGGGCAATACGCGGCGCGTGGCGCAGCAGCGGCGGCTGGTCGGCCAGTAGTTTACCCACCGTTGCCAGGAAATAACGGCCGCACTGGCGCCCGGTTTTGTAGTCCTCCAGCAGCGCCGGTAGTCGGCTGCCAAGCGCCATGCTGCGCAGCGGCCGCTGCGGATAGATTTCGAAGATCCGCAACTTACCCGGCGGTTTCTCGATGAACTGCTGGATGGCGCGGTAGGTGGTTTCGTGATGATGCACCAAATTGACCAGCGGTTGCAGACTACTCTCTCCCAGCCAGCGCTCCATCCGCTTGAACCACTGCGGGGTATAAAACATCTGCGAAGGGACGGTACGGATCACCACGATGGTCTGGGCGCCGCGGCGGGCCGCCTCCTGCACCGGGATCGCATCGCTGACGCCGCCGTCTAGGTAGCTAACGCCGTCGAGCAACACGCCGCTGCGATAAAAGCCGGGGATGGCGCTGGAGGCGCGGATCAGATCCAGCCACGTTTGCGGCGTCGGCGAAAAATAGCTGGCGGAGTAATCGTCACCGCGGCAAGCGCATAGCCACAGCTCTTTGCCCAACGCGAACTGCGCTTCGGCATAGTTCATGGCAAGCGGCATTTGCTGCGAAGTGGCCTCAACCAGCCAGTCGAGATCGATAAGGTTGCCGCCGCGCACAAAGCGCATCGGATCGAAAAACTGGCGTGAAGTGGTGTAGCGGGTGATAACTTTGCGGGCATAGCCTTGCTGATTACACATGTAGGCGGAGAGGTTTTGCGCGCCGGCGGAAGTACCCAGCATCAGGTCAAAGGGGTTAAATCCGGCGCGCATAAATTCGTCCAGCACCCCGGCAGTAAAAATCCCTCGCTGTCCTCCGCCTTCGCATACCAGCGCCAGCTTGCCTGGTCGGAAGGGTTTAACCGCCAGCGGGGCGATATTGCCCAGCGTGACGGGAATGCGTTGCCCCACCCTGCTTTCCTGTTCGATTGATCTTCTCCTGACAAGGTAACGCAATTTGCCCGCCGCTTAAACCGCGAAAGCCAGTCCTCAGGACTGGCTTTGTGTAAGATGACGTGTCAGTAAAAATGCTTAGGCTTCAGTATCGCCCGCATCGCGGGCCGCCTAAGGACGTCTGCGTCCTGTAAACAGGCTCACCAGGAACAAGATAATCCCGACGACAAAGACGATTTTCGCTGCGCCAGCGGCCGTACCCGCCAGACCACCAAAGCCCAGAGCCGCAGCAATTAATGCAATGACCAGAAAAATAATTCCCCATCGAAACATACTTTTCTCCTTACCATAATGGACGGTGAACAGCGGTTTGCGCACCCTTTCTGTATAGCTCATCGCTCAGTGGATGCTGCTATTCGTTCGGCAACCTTGGCCAGACAACACTTTTGTTAATAACTCGGTTTACTTAACGCTAAGATCGTTGCGCACGCTTTTCACACCGGAGACCGCTTTCGCAATCTCTGCGGCACGCTCCGCCTGCGCCGCGGAAGCCACCGTACCGGTCAGATGTACCGCGCCGGCGTTGGTTTCGACTTTCACATTGCGCGAAGGGACAATGTCATCCGCCAGCAGCTTGGCTTTCACTTCGCTGGTAATGGCGGTATCCCCGGCATAGCCTTTCAGCGTCGCCGTCTCGCTCGATGATTTATGATGGACCGTCAGCTTGTCGTTAACGTGTGAGACGCCTTTGACCTCTTTCGCTACGCTCAGTGCCTGACTTTTCTGTTCAGCACTGGTGACGTCGCCGCTGAGGGTGACCACTTTATTCTCCGTTTTCACCGAAATATCGCCGGAGTTAATATCTTTATGGTCGATCAGCGCCGCTTTTACCCGTGCGGTAATGGTACTGTCGTCCATAAAATCGCCGACTTTGTTAATCGAATTATCTACCGCCTCTCCCGCATTGCTGGCAGCCGACTTCGCACTGTCTACCGTTGTTTTTTCCGTCTCTGCCGAGGCGTTCAACGCGGCTAAGCCTAAGAAGAGCGCCAGCAACATATTGGCATTCTTTAGTCTGGTCATCGTTATGTCCTCGTTTTTTCACCAGCGCTGGCGTCTTATCGCAGTGAATTACGCCAGCATTTTTAAAAACACGAATTAAATATAGTAGACAGACGAAGGGGTTGCGGAGGATATGGATAAAAAACAGACGAATTAGCGGTGTTTTAAGAACTTTCCAGAAGGAAGGGAACGGGGGCGTAATCAGAAAAAAGCGCGGCCTGCGCCGCGCTTCGTCAGGGATTAGTGCTCGCGCGTTTTGCGGAACACCACGTCAGGGTAACGCTCCTGCGTCAGGTTCAGGTTGACCATTGTCGGGGCGATGTAGGTCAGGTTATCGCCGCCATCCAGCGCCAGCTGAACTTCATTTTTCCGCTTGAACTCTTCGAACTTCTTCACGTCAGTAGATTCAACCCAGCGCGCGGTGGCCACGTTGACCGATTCGTAAATCGCTTCCACGTTGTATTCGCTTTTCAGACGCGCTACCACCACGTCAAACTGCAGCACGCCGACGGCGCCAACGATCAGATCGTTATTAGCGATCGGGCGGAAGACCTGGACCGCGCCCTCTTCAGAGAGCTGAACCAGCCCTTTCAGCAGCTGTTTCTGCTTCAGCGGATCCTTCAAGCGAATACGACGGAACAGTTCCGGCGCGAAGTTCGGAATACCGGTGAACTTCATCATCTCGCCCTGGGTAAAGGTATCGCCAATCTGAATGGTGCCGTGGTTATGCAGGCCGATGATATCGCCTGGGTACGCTTCTTCAACGTGCGAGCGATCGCCCGCCATAAAGGTCAGCGCGTCGGAAATCACTACGTCCTTGCCGATACGCACCTGACGCAGCTTCATGCCCTTTTCATATTTGCCGGACACCACCCGCATGAAAGCCACGCGGTCGCGGTGTTTCGGATCCATGTTGGCCTGAATTTTAAACACGAAGCCGGTGAATTTCTCTTCCGTGGCGGTGACTTCACGCGTGTCGGTGTTGCGCGGCATCGGCGCCGGGGCCCACTCCACCAGGCCATCCAGCATATGGTCAACGCCGAAGTTACCTAACGCGGTTCCGAAGAAGACCGGGGTGATTTCCCCGGCCAGGAACAGATCTTTGTCGAACTCATTCGACGCCCCCTGCACCAGCTCCAGCTCGTCACGCAGCTGCTGCGCCAGGTCTTCCCCCACCGCCGCGTCGAGATCCGGGTTGTTGAGCCCCTTCACGATACGCACTTCCTGGATGGTGTGGCCTTTACCGGTCTGATACAGGTAGGTTTCGTCTTTGTAGAGATGATAAACGCCTTTGAACAGCTTGCCGCAGCCGATAGGCCAGGTAATCGGCGCGCAGCCGATTTTCAGCTCGTTCTCGACTTCATCCAGCAGCTCCATCGGATCGCGGATATCACGGTCAAGTTTGTTCATAAAGGTGAGGATCGGCGTATCGCGCAGACGGGTGACTTCCATCAGCTTACGGGTCCGATCTTCGACGCCTTTTGCCGCGTCAATCACCATCAGGCAGCAGTCCACCGCCGTCAGGGTACGGTAGGTATCTTCGGAGAAGTCTTCGTGCCCCGGGGTATCCAGCAGGTTCACCAGGCAGTCATGATACGGGAACTGCATTACCGAGGTGGTGATCGAGATACCACGCTGCTTTTCCATCTCCATCCAGTCGGATTTCGCGTGCTGGCTGGAACCACGACCTTTTACTGTACCGGCGGTCTGAATCGCCTGTCCGAACAGCAGCACCTTTTCGGTGATGGTGGTCTTACCGGCATCCGGGTGAGAAATAATGGCAAAAGTGCGGCGTTTGGCCACCTCTTGCAGATAAGGAGACAACGTCATAATTAATCTTCTAAGTAAACGCGGCCATGGGCCACGCATGTGGAATACGAAAAATTGCGGCTATTTTACCCATCAACGGGGGGGAGGCAATCAGTGTTTACACAGGAGCTGCTCCAGTTCGCTTAACGAGGTCACCGTCCAGTCCGGCTCGAGGTCCGCTGGCAGCTCGCGCTGATGCGCATTGAGCCAGCAGGTCGCCAGTCCGGCGTTCACGCCGCCGCGAATATCCGACTCGGCGGTATCGCCGACCATCAGCACCCGCGAGCGCGGTGGGTTACCCGCCTGCGCCAGCGCATAATCGAAAATACGCGCGTCCGGCTTGGCGACACCCACCTGTTCAGAAATAATCAGCAAATCAAAGTGATCGCGTAAACCTGTCCGCTCCAGACGAGTCTGCTGCAGCGAGGTAAAGCCGTTGGTGATGATGCCCATTCTGACCTTGCCCTGCAGCGCGTTGAGCAGCGAGACCGCGCCCGGCAACGGGGCACAGATTTCCGCCATCGCATTCATAAACGCGTCGTTGAGTTCCCCGGGCGGCACATTCAAACGTCCCGCCCAGCTATCAAAACGCTGATGCTGTAATTGTAGCGAGGTGATGGCGCCGTTTTGGTAATCCACCCATAGCGGCTTGTTCACGGCCTGATAGTCCTGAAAATCTTCGGCGGTAAAGGTCACGCTGTAGTCGAGAAACATCCGCTGCAAGCCGCTGAAAGAATCAAACGTAAACAGCGTTTCATCGGCATCAAAGAAAATCCAGTCCCATTTCATCGTATCACCTTGTGTTACATACTAATTGGCAGAGCCATAATAATGGCGTCTTCGCGTCCGTCGGCCGTAGGATAGTAGTTGCGGCGGATGGTTGCCTCATTGAAACCTACGCTCTCATACAGCGCGATGGCGGCAACGTTGGATGCTCGCACCTCCAGCCACAGCGTGACGACGCCGAGTTTTTCGACTTCATCAATGACATGCTCCAGCAGCGCTCGCCCCAGGCCGCGGCGCTGGTACGCGGGATCGACGGCGATATTGAACAGCGTCGCCTCATCCAGTACCACTTGCGTAATGGCGAAAGCCGCCATTTCGCCATCTACCGACAGCTGATAGTTGCGATAGCGCTCCCCCTGGTTACTGGCCAGAGTCTGTTCGCTCCACGGGAAAGCGTGGGCGCGTTTTTCGATGTGCCAGGCTTTGGTTAAATCAGCCGTGCTGAGGGTAGAAATCGTGTTCATGTGCGCAGATTTGTTGCCAGAGCGCCCTGCGAGCCGGCGCGCTGGTCTGGAGTTCATCAAAAGCGGGGGTGGACACCTGGGCGCCCGCCAGCGGCAGCGACGCCTCTGTGCCCAACCGCCAGCTGTTGCAGCGGCTGTCCTGCGGCAGCATCGCCACCCGATCCGGAGTCAGCTGCAGGACCTGATCTGGCGTCACGGCCAGCGCGCGTAATATGTCGCCAATCAGCGGCTCTGTCAGCGACGGCGGGGTTTCCGCCACCATCACCAGACGAATATGTTCAGGAAGCGAGATAGCGATTTCGCCCTGCAACGCCCCCGGTCGGCGCAGCGACCACTGGGTAATGCCCAGCTGCTGTAATTGCCAGTCTCGTCGGGATGTCATAGCGAAACACTCCTGTTAAACAAGCGCGCAATATAGCAAATCCGTCGTATCTGCGCCAACAAACTACTATAATCGGCGCCAGTCTTAATGAAGGAGTGTTTCATGTCCGCTTTTACCCCGGCAAGTGAAGTCTTGCTGCGCCACAGTGATGATTTCGAGTCCGCCCGCGTTCTGTTTGCCGGTGACCTGCAGGATGACCTGCCTGCGCGTCTGGATACCGCGGCCAGCCGCGCCCACACCCAACAGTTCCACCACTGGCAGGTCCTCAACCGCCAGATGGGTGACACCGTCCGTTTTAGCTTAGTGGCTGAGGCCGCTGACGTCGCCGAATGCGACACCCTGATCTACTACTGGCCAAAGAACAAACCAGAGGCGCAGTTCCAGCTGATGAACCTGCTCTCTCTGCTGCCGGTGGGAAGCGACATTTTCGTCGTCGGTGAAAACCGCAGCGGCGTCCGCAGCGCGGAGCAGATGCTGGCTGAATACGCGCCATTAAACAAAGTGGATAGCGCCCGCCGCTGTGGCCTCTATCATGGCCGTCTGGAAAAGCAGCCGACCTTCGACGCCGACGCATTCTGGGGCGAATACACACTGGATAATCTGACGATTAAAACCCTGCCGGGCGTCTTCAGCCGCGACGGTCTGGACGTCGGCAGCCAGCTGCTGCTCTCCACCCTCGAGCCGCATACCAAAGGGAAAGTGCTCGACGTCGGCTGCGGCGCGGGCGTGCTGGCCGCCGCGCTGGCCAGCCATTCACCGAAAGTGCGCCTCACCCTGTGCGACGTCAGCGCCCCGGCGGTCGAAGCCAGCCGCGCGACGCTTGCCGCCAACGGCCTGGCTGGCGATGTGTTTGCCAGCAACGTCTTCTCCGAGGTCAATGGTCGCTTCGACATGATCATCTCCAACCCGCCATTCCATGACGGCCTGCAGACCAGTCTCGAAGCCGCCCAGGCGCTGATCCGCGGCGCGGTTCGCCATCTGAACAGCGGCGGCGAGCTGCGCATTGTCGCCAACGCCTTCCTGCCGTATCCGCAGGTGCTGGATGAGACGTTCGGCTTCCATGAGGTGATCGCCCAGACCGGGCGCTTTAAGGTCTATCGCACCATCATGACCCGTCAGGCGAAAAAATAATCGTCTTTTCACGCCGGCGGCCCGCTCCTGGTACCGCTGGCGCTTCCCGCGGGCAAATCCGCCCATTTTTGCAGCAATCGATACAACCTGCATAATTAACTATTGACGTGTCGCCGAAAACCACTAGAATGCGCCTCCGTGGTAACGATACTTTCAGAGTATCGATGGTATGCGAAGGTGGCGGAATTGGTAGACGCGCTAGCTTCAGGTGTTAGTGTCCTTACGGACGTGGGGGTTCAAGTCCCCCCCCTCGCACCATAATCCACGAAGATATTGCTCGCACTGGGCGAAGGTGGCGGAATTGGTAGACGCGCTAGCTTCAGGTGTTAGTGTCCTTACGGACGTGGGGGTTCAAGTCCCCCCCCTCGCACCAACGAGGCAATATCTCAAAGAAAGAATACTGTGCGAAGGTGGCGGAATTGGTAGACGCGCTAGCTTCAGGTGTTAGTGTCCTTACGGACGTGGGGGTTCAAGTCCCCCCCCTCGCACCAATATTCTTCCCTCTCCCGGCATTATCCTCTCAGTTTAATATCCACAATCATCAGCATTATTCCGCCGATCAACGCGACACACGATGGCAGCAGGATAAAATGGCGCAATTGACGATGCCAGATCATCGCCGCGGACATCAGCATGCCCACCGCGACCAGTACCCGCCATACGTCAGCCGACACTCCGGCATACCCGAGAGCGACAATTAGCGCGCCGGGAATCATCACTCCCCAGCCGCTTCCTAATGCTCGCTGCAGCATGGTTTCACCTCTCACAACGATAATGATAACCAATATCATATGATAATCTTTATCATTTGTCATTTGCGACGTGCTCTGCCCCTTTTTCTTTACGTTCGCGGTAATGACATACATTCATGAAGGTGATAAATTAAGCGGATTATCGATATATATTAAATATTTTGCTTATTTTGCAAATAACCTTTTTTTGCACATTGTTATCAGACTCTTCATTTTTGGCTTTCATCATTTTGAAATTTAACGACTAATAATGATTCTTCCGATATGACTGCACAAACCTGGCGAGCACACTACGCACAAAAATATCAATATTCCTTACGGCTTTTTTTACTGCTTAATTTCATTTCTTCCTCGCTGTCGCTGGTCACCCCCCTATTTACGGTAGTTCGTTTTACGCTGCCCTGCGCCCTGATCGTCGTCTGCAGCGGGCTGCTGCTGCTCTGGCACTGGAAATGGCCGCAATCGAAAATAAATATTCCCACTATCTCGTTGTTATTTGGCATGCTATGGGCATGGCACGTAGTGACAAAAGCGATGCTATTGACACCGCCGCATTTTAACTATCTGGTGATCGCCCTATTAAGCATTCTGTTTATCGGCACCATCGCTTTTTCCAATAATATCACTGCCTTTACCCTCCACTCTTTACCAACTTTCCTTGCCTGCCTGATAATGGCGGAGGGGGAACAATGGTTGCGTATGACTTACTGCTTTATGCTGCCTATAGCCGGTATTACCCTGCAAAATATTATCCAGAAGCGCAGCGATGCCTTTACGCAGGGTTTAATGGATAAACTGATGCATGAACGCAATACGCTCAACGATCTCAGTATGCTCGATCCCCTGACCGGTTTGTATAATCGCCGCGGACTGCAGAACCGCCTCGATACCCTGCTGGCGCTGGACGGCGACAACCACTACGTGCTGCTCCTCGATATCGATCACTTCAAGGCCTATAACGATCACTATGGTCATATGATGGGTGACCAGGCGCTTATTCGCGTCTCTGCTGCCATTCGCAACGCTGTACGCTCACGCGATATTGTCGCCCGCTTTGGTGGAGAGGAGTTTATGGTGCTGCTGACCAATAGCAGCGAAGAAACGGCCTGGAAGACAGCCGAACGTATACGTCAGCGGGTCTATGACCTGAAGATCCCGCATATGTTTAATGAAAGCGTCGCCACCAACGTCACCATCAGTATTGGCCTGACGCCGCTCATTAATGACAACATTGAACAAGCGCTGGCGCGCGCCGACGGCGCACTCTATGAGGCCAAAAATAAAGGCCGCAACATTATTCTTGCCAGTTGACCTGCGCGCGCTGCGACATCGCGGCGCCGATAAAAGCCTTGCCATGCCGCCTGCAAGCAACTAATATCAGTAATCATTATCATTTAGATTTGTATCTGGAAATCGAATGGCCTGGCGTTCCCTTCCTCTCAGCGATGAACTTATCTGGCGGGCTCCTTTGCCGACGGCTGAGCATGCCCTGGCGGAGAGTATTCGGGAAAAAATCGCCACCCTGCGCCCACACCTGCTTGATTTCCTGCGACTTGACGAACCCGCCCCACGGCACGCGTTAACGCTTGCCGAATGGTCGCAACCCATCGCCTTGCGCTCCCTGCTGGCCACCTGGTCCGATCATATCTATCGTCATCAGCCGACGCTGCCTCGGGAACAGAAGCCTCTGCTCTCGCTCTGGGCGCAATGGTATATCGGTCTGCTGGTGCCGCCGCTGATGCTGGCGCTGCTCAATGAACCGCAAGGCCTCAGCCTGGCGCCAGAACATTTCCATGTCGAGTTTCATGAAAGCGGCCGGGCGGCCTGCTTCTGGATTGATGTGCATAGCGATGCCGACATCGAGAGGCTTTCACCGCAGGCGCGAATGGATGCCCTGGTAACGCGCACCCTGCAGCCGGTTGTTGAGGCGCTGGCAGCGACGGGCGAAATCAATAGCAAACTTATCTGGAGCAATACCGGCTATCTGATTAACTGGTATCTTGGGGAAATGCGCGCGCTGCTGGGTGATGAGCGGCTTGCCGCGCTACGTCAGCACTGTTTTTTTGAAAAACAACTCGCCGATGGCCAGGATAACCCGCTGTGGCGAACGGTGATGCTGCGTGAAGGGCAGTTAGTCCGACGCACCTGCTGTCAGCGCTATCGCCTGCCGGATGTCCAACAGTGCGGCGACTGTACGCTTAAATAATTACCACTTACCTGAAAAGTAACGGGCGGCCTTTACCGCCCGTTGCTATTTATGCGGTCTGTTGACTCTCCTGCTCCGCCCGCTCGGCCTCTTCCGCTTCCTGAGCAAGCAGCTGTTTCTCATATACCTTAAAGAATGGGAAGTAGATGATTGCCGACACGCAGGCCAGAACAATGACCAGAATCGCCGCCCGGAAATCCCAGCCCAGCGCCCAGGCGCCGCCAATTGGCGCCGGCGCCGTCCATGGTACGACGGAGATGACGCGGCCAATCAGATCCAGCTTCATTGCCGCCCAGGCCAGCACCGCGTTCACCATCGGCGCCAGCAGGAACGGAATAAAGAACACTGGGTTCATGACGATAGGCGTCCCAAAGATCACCGGCTCGTTGATATTGAACAGGCTTGGCACCACGCTCAAACGACCAATGGAGCGCAAATGCGCTGAACGGCTGCGCAGATAACAGAACACCAGTCCCATGGTCGCCCCGGAACCTCCGACCACGATAAAGAAGGTCCAGAACGCTTCCATAAAGATATGCGGCAGAGGCGCGCCTTGGGCCAGCGCCTGCTGGTTCATACCGAGGTTAGTCAGCCAGAACATCTGCAGCATCCCGGACACGATCGCCGCACCGTGGATCCCGGCAAACCACAGCAGGTGGCCGATCAGCACCGCCAACAGAATTGCCGGCAGAGAGTCGGCTGCCGAAACCAGCGGCTTGAAAATGGCCATAATGGCCTGCGGGATCAGCATGTCAAAATGGTGCTGGATAAACAGGCTCAGCGGATAGAGCGTCAGCACGACCACCAGCACCGGGATCAACAGATCAAACGAGTTTTTGATCATCGGCGGAACCTGGTCCGGCAAGCGGATCCCAATGTTGTGCGCTTTCAAGAAACGCATCATCTCCACGCAGTAGATCGCCACCAGAATGGCGGTAAAGATCCCGGTCCCCCCGAGGCTATCCACCGGCAGCGTGCCATTGGTTTTCGGCGCGGCAATCAGCAAAAAGGCCATGATCGACAGCATTGCGCACATAAAGGGATCGAGCTGATTGGATTTCTCGTAATGCTTACCGAGGTTATAGGAGATTGCCGCGCAGATGTAGATCGACATGATCCCCATCGTCATATCAAAGGGGGTCAGAATACGCCCCTCAAACTCTTTCGCCAGATCCAGCCAGGCGCGGGCAAAACCCCAGGTGGTATCCGGTGAGAACGGTGGATAAGCAAACACTAACAGGAACGATCCGACGATCATAAACGGCATCGCTGAGATAAATCCGTCACGGATAGCCATGACGTGGCGCTGCGACGAGATCCGCCCTGCTATGGGGCTTATGTAATTTTCTACAAAGCGAAATATCAAATTAAACGCAGCATGGTTAGCAGACATAGTAGCCCTCCTGACAGGCTATTGATACTGGCCCAACAACGATTACCCTGCCGTTACGATGACCGCTTTTTGACGCAGCAGGCCGCTGGCGGATTGTGCAACCGGCTATACTGCTCATGAGGCAACGATTCATACACGGCTCTTTTGTTATAAATAAAAGGAGAAGTGACTGTTCCAGTATTCATCTCAATGCAGATAACCGCAACCGGTTACAGTAACCGGTTACGGCGATTGTGAAGGAGATCGACAAAATAGAAAGAATCTGGATTGTCCGCGCTGATATTTACACTCCGCCAGGCTTGTGACAGATTTAACCAGGCTTAAATCAGGAGAATCCAATGAGTCTGCAGTCTGTACGGCAGTTTTTTGCCGAACACGCCCCCGATATCGAAATTATTGAGTTAAATCAGAGTACCGCCACCGTCGCACTTGCCGCTGCCGCACACAACGTTGAGCCGGGGCAAATTGCCAAAACGCTGTCGCTCAAGATCAAAGATAAGATTGTACTGATCGTCGCCAGGGGCGATGCGCGGCTGGATAATAAAAAGCTGAAAGAGACCTTTGGCGCGAAAGCACGCATGCTAAGCAGCGATGAAGTGGTTACCTGGACCGGTCATCCGGTCGGCGGCGTTTGCCCGTTTGGTCTGGAAAATCCGCTGGCAGTCTACTGCGACGTCTCTCTCAGACATTATCAGGAAGTACTACCCGCAGCGGGAGCCATCCATAGCGCGGTTCGCATTGAACCAGAACGCATGGCGCAGCTCACCGATGCAACATGGGTAGATGTGTGTTTATAGCCGCATTACGCTACCTGTTTAACGGCGCTTGTCGTACTATTGAGCGGTAAATGCAACAGGATATCCGCCGCGTTTAATAAACCAATGTCTGAGCGAACTCCGAGCTTGGTCATGGCGTTAAACTTATGCGCGCGGATCGTTTTAATATTCCGGTTGAGCTGTATCGCAATATCAGAAAGCGAATATCCCCACGACATATACCGAAGGATGGCGTGCTCCGTCGGGCTTAGCGGATCGTTGCACGCCTCTCTGTCGCAAAATTGTTCGCTGCCGCTGAGATGATGATTGTCCAGTAGCTGCAGCAAACGCTCCTGTAGCCCGCGTCGCGGCGCGGATTTATTCAGTATGCCGTGCAAACAGGCCGGCATAAGATGGCCGATCAGGTGCATTTCACTTTCATTATTAGCCAGAATAATCGTTTGGACTTCCGGCCGGCACCGCGCCATTTCATGAACAAAGAGCAGACTCTCGGCTCGTGAAGAACGACTTCCCGAAAGAGAAAAAATAATGGTTGACCAGGGAAACGGTATTTCCGCCGCCCTGAGCATACTGACATTTTTAAACAGATGAATATGATAACGGCGATTATCTTCACGACTAAAGATATAGCGCCATGCCATTTCCGTCATCACGCATTTTTCTACGATGGCGACATGGCGGGTTGTACTATTTTTTTCCATTCCATTTGCTCCCCGTAAGCTGAATTGATATTCAGCTCTTGCATTCCCTGCGCGCTGTTGATCCAGGCATACATTTCAGCGTTGCTGCGTAGCGATAAGCGACGCATTGCGCTGTTTTTCTGCGCGCTGATCGTCTTATTACTCTTTTTCAACAGCGCGGCGATCTGGTTTATTCCCCACCCCTTCGCCAGAAGGCGCAGAACTTTACGCTCTGAAAGAGTGAGCATCGCCGCAGAGTGGTAGCTTGCGAAATCGCTGTCCTCATCCCCGGCAAACAGCGTACGGCTAATCTGTTCAGCCGCACGGCTACCGGCGCAAATCACCTCAATCAGCCGGTTAACCGGCTCGCTCTCGGAGATCAACGAGCTTTCAGGACGAATTAATAGCTCAACGGCCAACGGATAGAGGCTGTCGCTGACCATAAAAACCCAGTGAATATCACGGTACTGAGTCATGAGGGAGTAATAACGCTCGCAGACGGCTCGGGGGTGCGCAATCTCGCCGGAGATATCCGCGACAACCAGCACCGCCCGCCGCAGTTGTAAAAGGGTGAGCTCATCATGAGAACGACAAAAACTCAGTTCGTAATCAGGGAGGTTCTCATTGAAGATCACCTTTAACCCTGATTGCATGACGGGAATTTTACTAATAACGACGCCAAACTTACCTTGTCCTGGTAACATAACACCTCCGCTTCCTGTCGAAGTTCCTTCGCTTGCCTGCAAACGATCGGCGAGCGACTTTATCGCCATATCATTTCCTGGATGAATATTAAAATCATATTCATGGCCTGCGCACACGATATACGTAACGACCGAACCGTGGTCATACCGTGTAAAATATTATTGCCGTGTATACTTGCGATTAATATTAACACAGACGTTCCTGCGCCAATAAATTAGAAAAGATAAAAACATTATTTAGCAAAAATAATTTCAGTACTGAACATTATGAAGCATTATCTTTAATTGTTTCTCTAAATGCTTTGGGTGACATACCGCTATAGCGACGGAAAAAACGCGAAAAATAGGCTGCATCGCTAAACCCCAAATAATCAGAGAGTTGTGTAATCGTCATGCGGGTGTACTGCAGATTGCGTCGCGCTTCAAGCATCAACCGCTGATGCAATACTCCAAGAGCGCTACAGCCATAAAACTCACGACATAAATAATTTAAGTGCGTAACCGACAGTCCAATCAGCTTCGC
Source organism: Klebsiella sp. P1927 (assembly GCF_018204675.1). Taxonomy (NCBI): domain Bacteria; kingdom Pseudomonadati; phylum Pseudomonadota; class Gammaproteobacteria; order Enterobacterales; family Enterobacteriaceae; genus Klebsiella; species Klebsiella sp. P1927. Next base: position 4,410,140 of record NZ_CP073377.1, read on the forward strand.
ATACTCCGCCAACGGGAGATGCTGTCGGTAGTGGCTCTCGATAAGGCGGGCGAAGTGGCGCATCATGCTGCGCTTCCGCTCCGCTTTATCTTCCGCGGGGGACGCGGGATGGCACTGTCGGTTCAGCCAGACCAACAGCGTCCCCAGCAGCGAATAGAGCATCATTTCTCGCGCATCGTGCTCTTCGCAGTACTCCTCGCGAAGCGCTGAAAACAGCGTATGCATGCGCCCGCGAGAACGGCCCACCGGCACACACTGCGGCACGCTAAGCACATCCAGAGGGCGACCGAACTGATTTTCAAACCGGCTCAGCAGCGGCAGCGCCAGAGAGAGCACAAACCCTTGCGTCCCGGGTGAAAAATTAAACCCGTGAATACAGAGGGCGGGAACCACCTGGATGCAGGACTCCGTCATCACCGCGGTGGCGCCTTCAATTTCGATCTCCGCCCGCCCCTGATGCAGATAGAGAAGCTGGACCATTTCCGCATGCTGATGGACGCGAATATGCCACTGATACAGGCTGCTGCGCTGTAAAATCGACTCACAGTGCAGCAGGTCCGGCGTCGGCCAGCCGCACTCTTCGCCATACAGCTTAAATACGGGCACAGTTTGAACGAACGGCATGATGACTCCTCTTAATTCAGGCGACACGCTCCATGGGCAAGCCCACGTAGTTTTCCGCGATGGTGGTCAGCCCGGCGCGCGAGCCCAGATAGTAGCGGCGGTCGGCGGCCTGCATTTTAGCGTCGAACGCGTTCTGATCCGGAAAATCATGCAGCAGGCGGGTCATAAACCAGCTAAAGCGTTCCCCTTTCCAGACCCGATCCAGCGCCAGTTGCGAGTAGGCCGCCAGCAGATCGCTGCGGCCACGATGGTAGTATTCGCGCAGAATCCGCCACAGATAGTTCACGTCCGATGCCGCCAGATTTAATCCTTTCGCCCCGGTTGGCGGAACGATATGCGCCGCATCCCCCACCAGGAACAACCGCCCATATTGCATCGGCTCCACGACGAAGCTACGCAGGGGGGCAATGCTCTTCTCAAGTGCGTGACCAGTCACTAACCTGGATGCCAGCTCCTCCGGCAAGCGGCTTTTCAGCTCCTGCCAGAAGCGCTCGTCCGACCATGCTTCAACCTTATCGCTCAGCGGAACCTGCAGATAATAGCGGCTGCGAGTCAGTGAGCGTTGACTGCACAATACAAACCCCCGCTGATGGTGCGCATAAATAAGCTCCGGATTGACCGGCGGCGTATCCGCCAGCAGGCCTAGCCAGCCAAACGGCCACACGCTCTCGTAGGTCTGCAAAATGCCAGCTGGAATACTTTGCCGCGATACGCCGTGGAAACCGTCGCAACCGGCAATAAAATCGCACTCCAGACGGCAGGTTTCCCCTTCGCTGAGGTAGGTGATCGTCGGCCGGTCGCTTTTGGCGTCATGGATAGCCACCTCGCTCACGCCATAGACGATCGGCGCGCCGCTGGCGGCCCGGGCAGCCATCAGATCGCGGGTGACTTCGGTCTGGCCATAAACCATTACGCTCTTACCGTCGGTTAGCTCGCTCAGTGCGACGGGCACCCGCTGGCCGTCAAACAGAAACTCCACCCCATGATGCACCAGGCCTTCGGCATCCATCCGCTGCGCCACGCCCGCTTCGCGCAGCAGATCAACGGTACCGCTTTCCAGAATTCCCGCGCGGATGCGCCCCAGCACATACTGCGGCGTTTGACGCTCAAGGATCACGGTATGGATCCCGGCGTTGTGCAGCAACTGCCCCAGCAGCAGCCCGGAGGGGCCCGCGCCAATAATCGCGACCTGTGTCTTCATAGGGATGTCTCACTCTTGCAGGGTTAATTATTTGTATAATTTTTGTTTAATAAAAGTGCTTTTCTGCATTTTTGATAAGTCAGTGGGGAAAAAGAAGGGATGAATGGCGACAAAAATTGCACTTTTCACCAAACTGGCAAAAGTGTGGGATGCTTCAAATTCTGCCGCCCCGCAGACTGGGAATTTTTGCACATTATTTGATCCCACCCCCCTCAGCCGCCACTGCGCTTCAGGTTAAAGTATCGGCAGATACCAGGCGTCGTGAACAATAGAGGAAGTATGCAGGTTGATCGGACACAGCAGCGGGCAATCACACGTTTATGCATCCAGTGTGGTCTTTTTCTGTTACAGCACGGCGCCGAGAGTGCGCTGGTGGAGGAACTGTCAACACGTCTCGGGCTGGCGTTGGGGATGGACAGCGTTGAAAGCGCCATCTCTTCGAATGCCATCGTCCTGACCACCATTAAAAATGGCGAATGTCTTACCTCTACGCGCAAAAATGTCGATCGCGGCATTAATATGCATGTGGTGACGGAAGTGCAGCACATTGTGATCCTCGCCGAGCATAAGCTGCTGGACTATCGCGACGTCGAGAAGCGTTTTGCGCAGATCGTTCCCCTGCGCTATCCGCGCTGGCTGCTGGTGCTGATGGTGGGTCTTTCCTGCGCCTGTTTCTGCAAACTGAATAACGGCGGTTGGGATGGAGCGCTGGTCAGCTTCTGCGCCAGCACGGTAGCCATGTACATTCGCCAGATGCTGACCCATCGCTCCATGCATCCGCAGATCAACTTCTGCATCACCGCCTTTGTCGCCACCACCATCTCCGGGCTGCTGCTGCGCCTCCCGGCGTTTGCCAGCACGCCGACCATTGCCATGGCCGCCAGCGTTCTGCTGCTGGTCCCGGGTTTTCCATTAATCAATGCCGTCGCCGATATGTTTAAAGGGCATATCAATACCGGACTCGCCCGCTGGGCGATTGCCAGCCTGCTAACCCTCGCCACCTGCATTGGCGTGGTGATGGCCATGACCGTATGGGGGCTGCGCGGATGGGCATAATCTCATTTATTTTTGCGCTGGCGGAAGACATGCTGCTGGCGGCGATCCCCGCCGTCGGGTTTGCGATGGTCTTTAATGTCCCTCAGCGCGCTCTGCGCTGGTGCGCGCTGCTGGGGGCGATTGGCCATGGCTCGCGTATGATCATGATGAGCGCCGGTTTTAACATTGAATGGGCCACCTTTCTCGCCGCTCTGCTGGTGGGCAGCATTGGCATTCAATGGTCGCGCTGGTATCTGGCGCATCCGAAGATTTTTACCGTCGCCGCCGTGATCCCGATGTTTCCTGGCATCTCAGCCTACACGGCGATGATTTCCGCGGTAAAAATCAGTCATTTTGGTTATTCGGAAGAGATGATGATTTTGCTGCTGAGCAATTTTTTAAAGGCCTCTTCGATTGTGGGCGCCCTTTCGATTGGCCTGTCGATACCCGGCCTGTGGCTGTATCGTAAGCGTCCTCGCGTCTAACCCCGACGTCGCGGTTAATCCGCGACGCTCCTTCCGCGATGGCCTCTGTGCTACTATGTGCAGATCACCCCACTCTTTGCAGTTCAGAGTTGAGATAGAGTTATGTCTTCGCGAATTTTAACCTCCCATTTTAGCGGCCTGGAAGAGTTCCTCCAGCAGCACGCGGCGCTGCTGGCAAAATCGACTGACGGCACCGTTGCCGTTTTTGCCAATAACGCGCCGGCATTCTATGCGCTGACGCCAGCGCGGCTGGCGCAACTGCTGGAGCTGGAAGCCAGGCTGGCGCGCCCCGGCAGCGACATCGCGCTTGACCCGCAGTTTTTCGAGGAGCCCGCCGCGGCGCCGGTTGCGGTGCCGATGGGCAAATTTGCTATGTACGCCGGATGGCAGCCTGACGCCGATTTTCAGCGCCTGGCCGCGCTGTGGGGCATTGCCCTGAGCCAGCCGGTTACCCCCGAAGAGCTGGCCGCTTTCGTCGCTTACTGGCAGGCGGAAGGTAAAGTCTTTCACCACGTGCAGTGGCAGCAGAAGCTGGCGCGTAGCGTGCAAATCAGCCGCGCCAGCAACGGCGGACAGCCGAAGCGCGATGTGAACAGCGTTAGCGAACCCGACAGCCATATTCCGCGAGGTTTCCGAGGATGAGCATGAAAAACGTTGGCGACCTGATGAAACGCCTGCAGAAAATGATGCCGGCACATATTGAACCGGCGTTTAAAACCGGCGAAGAGCTGCTGGCCTGGCAAAAAGAGCAAGGCCGGCTGCGTTCCGAAGCGCTGGAGCGAGAGAATCGCGCGATGAAAATGCAGCGCACCTTCAACCGCTCGGGGATCCGCCCGCTGCATCAGAACTGCTCCTTTGATAACTATCGCGTCGAGTGCGAGGGGCAGATGAATGCGCTCGCCCGGGCGCGCCAGTACGTGGAAGAGTTCGATGGCAATATCGCCAGCTTTATCTTCTCCGGTAAACCGGGCACTGGCAAAAACCACCTGGCGGCAGCCATTTGCAACGAGCTGCTGCTGCGCGGGAAGTCGGTCTTAATCATCACCGTGGCCGATATTATGTCGGCGATGAAAGATACCTTCGGCAACCGGGAAACGAGCGAAGAACAGTTGCTTAACGACCTCAGCATGGTCGACCTGCTGGTGATCGATGAAATTGGGATGCAGACGGAGTCTCGCTATGAAAAGGTCATTATCAATCAGATAGTTGACCGGCGCTCATCCTCCAAACGACCTACCGGGATGCTCACCAACAGCAATATGGAAGAGATGAACAAACTGCTCGGCGAGCGGGTGATGGACCGTATGCGGCTCGGCAACAGCCTGTGGGTTATCTTCAATTGGGAAAGTTACCGGCACCGCGTTACAGGCAAGGAGTATTAAGAGATTTCCGGGCGACGACGGCGTTATACTAAAGCGATTATTCAGTCACGCTTATGAGTCCGTCTATGAAATCGTTTAAAAATAGCGTTATTGCCGCGCTTGCCGTTAGCGCGTTTACCCTCTCTGGCGCCCACGCCGCCTCCTGGCAGGATTCCCTTAACAGCGCTGCCAGCCAGCTCAGCGGCAGTAACGCCCAGGCCAGCGGCGGCATGTCCGTCTCCTCGCTAACCAGCCTGCTTAACGGCAGCAGCCAATCCCTGACCGCCAGCAGCATGAATAATGCGGCCGGGATCCTGTCATATTGCGCGAAACAGAAGCTGGCCTCCGTGACCAGCGCCGATAACGTCAAAAATCAGGTGCTGGATAAACTGGGGCTTAGCACGCCGGAAAAACAAAAACAGGACACCAGCTATCTGGATGGCCTGCAGGGGCTGCTCAACAGCAAAAACGGCCAGCAGTTGGACCTGAATACGCTCGGCAATAGCTCGCTGGCGAAACAGGTAAAAACCAAAGCCTGCGATCTGGTCTTAAAACAGGGTGTTAATTTCCTCTCCTGATCCTGACTGACAAGGCCGCATTTGTTGCCTTCGCGGCGGCGCCGCGGCCTGAAACGCTTTTTTTTGCAGTTTTCCTGTTCCGTTTTCCCATTTCACCCGATGCGATGCCGATCAAAAAAGGCAACTTCTAAACCAATTCTGAATAACTGCACACTTTCATGACGCTAGAATTGCAGCAAGATGGCGCTGCAATTACAGTGGGGCTTGAAAAGTAATCTGTTCTGCCAGCCGATAACTGGCATTAATGAGGATGAGCTGTGTCAGAGTTGTTATCCATCGCCTTATTTTTAGCTTCGGTGGTGCTGTATGCCTGGAAAGCGGGTCGTAACACCTGGTGGTTTGCCGCCACGCTCACGGTGTTAGGCCTGTTCGTGGTGCTGAATATCACCCTCTACGCCAGTGACTACTTCACCGGCGACGGCATCAACGACGCGGTACTCTACACTCTGACCAACAGCCTGACCGGCGCCGGGATCGGCAAATATATACTGCCGGGGGTCGGCGTGGCCGTCGCACTGGTCGCCGTCTTTGGCGCCCTCGGCTGGGTGCTGCGCCGCCGTCGGCATCATCCTCATCACGTCGGTTACAGCCTGGCGGCGCTACTGCTGGCGCTGGCCTCCGTTGATGCCAGCCCGGCCTTCCATCAGATCAGCGAGCTGGTGAAATCCCAGTCACGCGAGGGCGATCCAGACTTTGCCGCGTACTATAAAGAGCCGTCGAAGCAAATCGACAATCCGCAGCTGAACCTGGTCTATATCTATGGCGAAAGTCTCGAGCGCACCTATTTTGATAACGACGCCTTCCCCAACCTCACCCCTGAGCTTGGCAGAATTAAAGATGAGGCCATTGATTTCAGCAATACCATGCAGCTGCCGGGGACCGATTACACTATCGCCGGCATGGTCGCCTCACAGTGCGGCATTCCGCTGTTCGCGCCGTTCGAAGGTAATGCCTCAGCCTCAGTCTCCAGCTTCTTTCCACAGAATATTTGCCTTGGCGATATTCTGAAGAACTCCGGTTACGAGAATTACTTTGTGCAGGGGGCTAACCTGCGCTTTGCCGGCAAAGACGTGTTTCTTAAATCCCACGGCTTCGATCATCTGTACGGGGCGGAAGAGCTAAAAACTACGGTGGCGGATCCTACCTACCGCAACGACTGGGGCTTCTATGACGACACTGTGCTCGACGAGACCTGGAAAAAATTCGAAGAGCTGTCGCAGTCCGGGAAACGCTTCTCGCTCTTCGCCCTGACGGTGGATACCCACCATCCCGACGGTTTTATCTCACGCACCTGCGAGCGTAAACGCTATGATGTGGACGGCAAGAAAAACCTCTCTTTCAGCGCCGTTAGCTGCAGTCAGGAACATATCGCCGCGCTGATAGAAAAGATTAAAGCCTCACCCTATTTCAAAAACACGGTCATCGTGGTCTCTTCCGATCACCTGGCCATGAAGAACAGCGCCTGGGATTATCTCAACAAGCACGATCGCAGCAATCTGTTCTTCGTCCTGCGCGGCGATAAACCGCAGCAGGAGACCCTGGCGGTGAAACGCAACACCATGGATAACGGCGCGACGGTGCTGGATATTCTCGGCGGCGATAACTATATCGGCCTCGGGCGTAGCAGCCTCTCCGGCCAGTCGCTCTCCGGTATTTTCATGAATATGAAAGAGAAAGTCCTGGCATGGAAGCCTGACGTGATCCGCCTGTGGAATTTCCCCAAAGAAATGAAGAATTTCACCATCGACTCGCAAAAAAATATGATCGCTTTCTCCGGCAGCCATTTCCGCCTGCCGCTGCTGCTGCGGGTATCTGACCAGCGCGTAGAACCGCTGCCGGAGAGTGAATACTCTGCGCCGCTGCGCTTCCAGCTGGCCGATTTCGCGCCACGGGATAATTTCGTGTGGGTCGATCGCTGCTATAAAATGGGCCAGCTGTGGTCGCCTGAGCTGGCGCTCTCCACCGACTGGTGCGTCTCGCAGGGACAGCTGGGGGGTGAGCAGAAGGTCCAGCACGTTGATAAGCCGCAGTGGCACGGCAAGACCGCCTTCAGGGACACCCTTATCGATATGGAGCGCTATAAGGGCAACGTCGATACGCTGAAAATTGTCGACAACGATATTCGCTATAAGGCCGACAGCTTCGTGTTTAACGTCGCTGGCGCCCCGGAAGAGGTTAAACAGTTCAGCGGTATTTCGCGTCCCGAGTCGTGGGGGCGGTGGTCCAATGCTCAGTTGGGCAGCGACGTGAAGATTGAATATAAAGAGCCGCTGCCGGAGAAATTTGATCTGGTGATCACCGCCAAAGCTTATGGCCCAAACGCTAATAAGCCGATTCCGGTGCGAGTTGGAGAAAGTGAGCAAGTGCTCACTCTGGATAATGACGTGACTACCACGACGCTGCATTTTGACAACCCAACGCGCAGCAACACGCTGATCATCACCCCGCCGGACCCGCAAACCACTAACGAGGGCAATATCCTCGGCCACTCCCCGCGTCAGTTGGGGATCGGCATGGTGGAGATCAAAGTGGTGAAAAGCGAAGGCTAACGCAATCCTGCCCGGCGAATTTTCGCGCCGGGCAGCGGTTGTCGTGGCAGGACGTTAACCACACAGCGGCTGTAGTTCATCAGCCGACAGTCCGGTGATCTTCTGTACCATCTCTTTGTCGAGGCCATTCTGTAACATACTGCCGGCAATGCGCAGCGCCTCGCGTCGGCTGCCTTCCTGCAAGCCCTCCAGGTGCCCTTCTTCCCGGCCTTCCAGTCGGCCTTGTTGCCGACCTTCCTGCTTAAGCTTTTGCGCGATAGACATCAATGTCTCCTCATACTGTGGCAGACGGCGGGCCAGCCGGCGGAGAAACACGCCCGGCTCGGCCGTATTACCGTACTGCAGCATATAGTGAAACAGCATTCTCAACTGCCGACGGTTAGTGTATCCCAGCATCACAACGGCCGCCAACGACTCCGTTATGCCGCTGAGATCGCGCTGGCGAATATGTTTTTGCATCAGCTCCAGCAAGGCGACTCGCCGATGTTGCACGATGTCATCGTCCGGCATCACCGTCACGTCGATCAATGGAAACGGACAGCCATACAGCGTCTTCGCCAGCTGCGGGTCGGCAAATTCATCCAGCCAGTTGAGGGAAAAAGGATACGGACTGGTTGCACCGTGATAAAAAAGCATCGGCACCACCAGCGGCAGCGTTTTGTGCCCGGCATCCAGGTGGCGCTGCATTGCGGCAATCGCATAGCGCATCAGGCGAAAGGCCATATGGCTATCCGGTGAGCTCTGGTGCTCTATCACCACGTAAACATACCCCGTGCCGCAGGTGGTCTGCACCGACCAGAGGACATCTGAATACCAGGCGCGCAGATCCTCATCAATAAAGCTCGCCGATTGCAGCCTCAGGGTAGAGAAATCGCACCGCTGAAGGATCGCTTCGGGAAGGTAGAGGGTGAGGAAATCAGTCGCTGTCTCCGGGTGACGAAGAAATCGCTTAAAGACCGCATCGTGCGGCGTCGAGGTCATCCGTTTTTTCATGGCCATCCGCTTGCCTGAAAGAGAAGGTAAGCCGGACTCTATCATCGGTTTTTACCCGGTTGGGTTTGACGACAATTTTCTGGGAAGCGCCTCGGAGAATAGCATGGCGGCCAGCCCGGCTGGCCGCCATCAACACGGCTTAGTAATCAAACTGCCGGTAGTAACGGCGGATATTGAGGTCGTGGCCGGTATGGTGTTCAAAGTGGGCCGCCAGCCGGTCCACCAGCAGGGTGGACACCACGCACGGCGCCATAATCCAGCGGAACGCGTCATCAATGCCGTTCAGCGGATAGTCGCGCGGGTCGATAACCACCAGATGCTCAGTTATTTTTTCGGCAAAACGCTCGACGCGTTCGTCCAGCGCCCGGCATCTCCCCTCGCCTTTCACCAGAAACAGCGGAACCTCTTTTTCCAGCAGCTCCAGGGTGCCGTGGAAAAATTCAGCGGAGCTCACCGACTTCGTCCGCTTCCACTGCATCTCTTCGAGAATACACATTGAGAACAGATAGACCTCGCCCCACATTTCCGCGCCGCCAATCCACATCATATAGTCGCAGTCATGGTATTGCGCGGCAATGCTATCCGCTCGGGGATCGAACTGGCGTTTCGCCTGCAGGAGATTTTCCGGCAGTAACTCGAGCTGGCTGGCAAATCGCGCATAATCAGCAAACTCGCCGTGACGAAAAATGACGCGGAAGAATAACCAGTACAGCAGCATATATTCATATTCCACGCCATTTTTGTGGCACATCGGAATATGCCAGCTGGCGGCGGCAGCCAATGGCGAGTCGGCGTGACGAGTAATAGCTACCACGCGGATCCCCTGTGCCTTGCACCATTCGGCAATGGCGACCGACTCTTTGGTATCGCCGGATTTAGATAACGTAACGACAACCGCATCTTTATTTAATTTTTTATGTCCGCGATGGATTAACTCCGCGGCCTGTTCAAGATATACCGGCACGCTGGTTAATTCCTTGGCAAATTCATTAATTGCCATCATCGGCGCCAGGGAACCACCTACCGAAGCAAAAAATAATGCGCTACAGCCGCTGTCATAAATATCGTCGGCTACGGTTTCAGCCTGTTTACGCGCAGCGATGATCTCGCGAGCACTGGTCAGGTACTCGTCCTGATTAAAACCCAACATAGTTTTCTCCTGAATATTCAGATTTTACTTTTTAAGACGCGGTCAAAATCGTCGAAAATACGTTTAGCCAGATCGATGCCTTTCAGTCCTGCGGTATGCCAGGCGAGCATCTGCACTGGGACAATCAGCAGCAGAGGCGCCAGGTGATGCTCGCACGGACAGTTTAGCGCCAGCGTTTGAGCATCCTCTTCGTCACCCAGCGTCAGGGTAAAGGCCCGGCCAATGGACGGCGCCAGATAGTCGCGCAGCGCCCGGGTTCGCGCGTCCGGCGTATCTTCAATAAACAGCATCACATGGCGGGCATTGGCTTCCAGATAGGGGCCATGCATATAGGCTTCCAGCTCAAAGCCGCTGGAAGGCACGCGCACCGTCTCGGTAAATTTGGTTTCGAACTCCTTCGCCACGCCAACCAGCGCGCCGTAGCCGGTGGCGACAAAGCGCTCGCCGCTGCGCAGCGTTTCGCTATGGCGGTCAATAAAGCGCGAGGTGCGGACGATAACCTCCGGGATCGCCGCTACCAGCCGCTGCAATTCAGCGAGATAGTGCTGCTCCTCGACCTCGCTGGCTTTCTCCTGCTTACGAGCAATGATCAGCGCTATCAGCAACAGGTTGAGCACCGTCGCGCTAAAGCCGCGGGTCACAAACCCTACGCTCTCGATCCCGGTATTAATATCCAGAACGCCATCGCTAGCGCCTCCTATCGGGCTTTGCGGATCTGAGGTCATGGCGAAAACCGACTTGCCGGAAGCCTGTACCTTACGCATCGCCTCCAGCGTCGACGCGCTTTTTCCGCTCTGTGAAATCGCCACCACCAGATCGGCATGCGGGTCGATCGCGTCGTAATGGGTGAAGTTGTACGGCTCTTTAATGTCAAGCAGCACACCGAAGCGTTGCTCAAAGAAATAGCGCGCGCACAGCGCGGCATTCAGCGACGATCCGGTCGCGAGCAATAATATCCGCCGTACCGGGTGCTGGCGGGCGAAGGTTTCAATCGGCGCTAGCTTTTGTCGGTAGTCGCGCAGGATCTGCGCCAGGCAGGCTGGCTCTTCACTGATATATGTCATCATTGTTGGTCGCATAGCTCACTCCCGTTAAAACAATCCGATCCACGAACCCAGAATGCCCACCAGCGCCATGCCGCCTATAATTGAGAGCGGTTTAACTTTCCGTCCCAGTAGCCAGTAGACGATGCCAAAACTCACCAACGGCAGCATGCAGGGCAGAATGTCGTTGATAATGTCCTGTACCTGGGTTTTGGCCTCCCCGGCGCCGAAGGAGAGAGGAATGGTGATATCGATCATTGAAGCGGTCATCGCCCCGACTACCATCAGACCGATAATCGACGCCCCGTAGGTCAGGCTCGCCATCATTCCGCTCTTCTGGATCCGCTGCAGGACCCCGGTGCCCAGTACGTAGCCCCAGCGGGTAAAACACCAGCGCACCAGAATGTGCGGCACGTTAAACACCAGCAGAAACAGGATCGGCCCGAGGATGTTGCCCTTCAGCGCCAGGCTGGTGCCGATCCCGGTGGCGATGAGGCGCAGCGTCCCCCAGAAGAAAGAGTCACCCAGCCCGGCTAACGGTCCCATCAGTGAGGCTTTGACGTTATCAATCGCAGTGGCATCCATGTTTTTCTGCTGACTGTTTTTCTCTTCCATCGCCGTGGTGATCCCCAGCAGCAGGGTGACGATATGCGGCGTGGTATTGAAAAAAACCAGATGCCGCTTCAGCGCTGCGGCCAGCTCCTCTCTGCGCGGATAGAGCTTCTTCAGCACCGGGATCAACGCGTAAACAAAGGCGAGATTCATCTGCCGCTCATAGTTCCACGAGAACTCCATCTGGAAAGAGCGCCAGAACACCCGGCGTAAATCGCGCGGCGTAATCCGGGTTTCTTCCTGCGCCTGCGGCTGCAGGGTCTCTTCAGAAATCATCTTCGTCGTCATCGCTGACTCCTTGTTCTGTCGTGATACGAGGTGAATTCAACGCGGTGACGTTAACCATGACTACCGCCACGATGGCGCCGAGAATGGCGATACCGGTCACCGGGATTTTCAAATAGGCCATCAGCACAAAACCGAGGAAAAAATACGGCGCCACTTTCTTGTTAATCAGCAGCCTGGCGAGCATCGCGAAGCCGAGGGCCGGGATGATGCCGGTGGCGACGCTGAGCCCATGTTTGATAAATTCCGGGATCGTATCGAGCAGGGATTTCACCGCGTTGCTGCCCACCAGGAATGAGACGGTGACCACCGCGGCAAGCATCAGCGACAGGCCGAATCCGGCAATCAAATGCATCCGCTCAATGCCGCGGAGATCTGCCCGTTCCGCATACCCGTCCGCCTTCTGGCTAAGCATTGGAATGAACATCCCCAGATAGATGTTTTTCAGGATCAAAGTCAGCGTGGCGATAGGCAGGCCAAGCAACAACGCCGTTTCTGTGCCTGCGCCAGAGGTAATGGCGAACGCCACGCCGAGAATACCGCCGGTCACGACGTCGGGCGGGATCGAGGCGCCAACGGAGAAAGAGCCGATAAACGCCAGCTCCAGCGTCGCGCCCATAATGACGCCGGTCTGTACATCCCCCAGCACCAGCCCGGTCAGCAGCCCGGTGACGATAGGCCGTGAAATTAGCGACGTCCCTAAGGCATATTCCGATTGCGCGATAAACGCCACCAGACCCAGTAAGAGAGCCTCTACCATAATCTGTCCTCCGGAATTACACGCATTCCGCAAAAAGCTGTTTGCGATCGTTCGGGACCTGGCGAATCTCCACTTCGACGCCCTTGCCCACCAGTTGTTGTAGCTGTTCTATTTCTGTCGGCAGTAAATTAATCGCCTTAGAGATATTTTTACTGCCCTCTTTAGCCTTTATTCCGCCAAGATTTATGCTTTTTATTTCGTCGATGGCGCTGGCAATACGCCAGGCGTCATTAACCGACTCCACAACAATAAATAAATTATATTTATCGGTAACCCCGCTTTTTATTGCCTCAATAGAATCATTTATATTTTTAATCACCAGCTTCACCGAGGGCGGTTTGGCAAGCTTAATGGTGGTTTTCCGCAGCTCATCGCCAGGGACGCTATCGTTGGCGATTAAAATACAATCGGCGCCGACATATTGGGTCCAGGAAAAGGCCACCTGGCCGTGAAGTAATCGATGGTCTACCCTTAATAATGTAATCATCATGCTTCCTCATTTCAGAAGTCTTTATCCATAGTCATCGCGCTGGCAATCGTTTGATTGCAGTACTGAATGCTCTCTTTGGCGTTTGTTAATGCCTCGGTAATTAATTTTTCGGTATTGTCTTCCGCTGCGGAAATCAGCAAGTCAATAATTAACGGCAGATTTAAACCGGATAATAAATGGAAATGTGGGCGAGATAAAAAACGAACAAACTCGTTATTCACGCTACCGGCAAAAATATCCGTAATTACGATCAGCTCATCCTGCGCCGGGAAACGCGCCACTAGCGCTTCCACCTGCTGCGTCAGATCGACCTCTTCTTCCACGTAGGCACACAAGGTATGTATATCGGGTTGTTTACCGAGGATCAGTTCCACGGAGTTCAACAAACCGTTAGCAAAGCTGCCATGGCTGGCAAAAATATAGTGTCGTTTCATCCTTACCTCGAAAGCGCATTCCACTGCTTTCTTAATTGCAACCGACGTGCCAGAAACAGTGGCGCGTCGGCTAACGTAAGGATAAAAAAGAAGAGATGTGTTAAAAGTCTTGATCTTCCTGAATAAATTCCGTTTCCCGCGTCAGGATATCGTGAATGTAGCAGAGCTCTACAACGGGAATTTTGACACTATACCCGCTCTCTATGACACTAAAGGCCTCGCGTAGCGTAGCCAGCTCGCGATCCGGACACTGCCCTCCAGTGTATTGGGCTGGGGAAGCGTGACGAATTAATCGCTCTATCAAACAGCTTATATGCACATACAGCGCGACCTTACGATCGTTAGGTACATCGCGCCCGGCCAGATGCTCATAGCGCAGCAAAAACTGCTCAACCTGGTTGATCACCTTAGCCGTATCGAGGATCGTCACCGACTCGATCACCCGGCGCAGCGAAAAGTTTTTCAGGATCAGGTTGTTGATCTCGCTGACCTGCTCCGCCGTCGCCAGTTCGCCAAAAATGCGCATCAGCGGACGACTCCCTTCGCCAGAGATCAGCGAATCCAGCGAGATCCAGGGTAGATCGGCAAGATGCGGATCCAGGGTGCCGACGATCGCCAGCACCTCATAGCGGCTTAGCATCGGCTCCCGTCGCGCGGGATCGGCAAGGGTCTCCACATCGCAGGCCACAATATCAATGCCAAGCGCTTCAGGAATGCTGGCTTTTAACAGCGCCGACAGATTCGCCGCCGCGCCCAGACCGGTCGCGCAGGTGGTTAAAATCGCCCGCGGCTTATCGGTTTGCGGGTAATAGAGCTGGTGCTCAACCGCAAGGTCATCGCCGATCTCGCGGACGATATCTTCCAGCATAACGCCCTGCAAAATGCGCTCCCCGACGTACATCGCCATACCGGTGGAGACATTGTTGATGATCGCCATCGGCGTACTCAGGCGACGATTAAAATGGCGGTGAATGGCGTTCAGCGATCCCATGTCGACCAGGATTATCAATCCTGATGCCAGAGCATGGCTCTCTATGTAGGCCATCACCTGGTTAGCGATAGCCTCCGGCGTCACGTCCAGCGGCATATCGAATGACTCAAAGAGCTGGCTTTTCAGCAAGCGGTTCGCCACGTTGGCGATGCTGCTGGCGGTAGCGTAACCGTGAGCGAGAATTATCGCCCGGGTCACCTGCTGCTGGCTGATGGCGCCATTCTTGTGGAACCACAGCACTAACAGCAGCAGGTCGATACGCTGGGGTTCAATATCCAGCTTCAGCGTCAACGCACCGAGGATCGCTTCGCAAAAGCGATACAGCAGCGGAAACTTCTGTACCAGGAAGTCCTCCAGCTGGCGGGCTTTTTCATTGTTTATCGTGGACTGCGGCTGTCGGGATCGGTGGATCAGGTAGTGGCTCAGCGCGTAGAGGCAGTTGCCGTTAAACTGGATATTGAAGCGCTTTTCCAGGCGATAATACTCCTCCCGAACCTGATGAGCGATCAGCAGCAGCATCTGCGAGCTACTGGAGTCATGATTATCAAAGATCAGCCGATCGAAGAGGGTTTCAATCTCTTCCCCCATGCTCCTTTGCGCCTCTTCCCAGACCGTTTTTTTATTCAGCACCGCTTCATACTGCGCCAGAACCCGACACTGAACGTCATAGATCAGCCCCTGTACCGGGTCGCGCGCACGCAGCAGCCAGACCAGGCTGGTCTGCGGCTCGATCAGCAGCGGCTCCTGCTGGCCCATCGCTTCGCTGAGCGCTGGCGTCGCGGCCATGACATTCTCCGGCAGATCGTGCAGCGTCACGGTCAACATTTCGCGGCCCGGAGACCTGGCCCAGGCTGACGCCACGGCGTACTTCACCACATTCTTCAGCTCGCCGACGTTGCCCCGATAAACATACTGCGTCAGGACCTGCAACAGTCGCGGCGTTAGTTGCAGCCGGGCGGCAAGCGTGCGCGCCTCCTGCCAGAAAAACTGTAGCGTTAGCGCCTCCTTCTCCTCGCGGCTACGGTGTTGAAGATCGGGCAAGCTAACCAGGATCGGAATTCGGCGCAGGAAGGTGGTGAGAAAAGTGCTGTGAATATCTTCGGTGGTGGCAAACACCAACCGCAGCGAAATCGGCAAGCCTTGCGCGGTCTCCCCCACCCGGTAGATCTCCTTACGATCCAGCCAGGTGAACAGCTTCTCCTGTCCCTGAGCATCCAGGCGATGGACCTCATCGAGAAACAGCATCCCGCCGTTTGCCGCCTCAAACGCCCCCGCTTTATCGCTCTGCGCACCGGTAAACGCGCCTTTGACGTAGCCAAACAGGTTGGCGGCCAGCAGCTCCGGATTACTCGCATACTGCGCGCAGTTAAAGCTCACAAAGGGGGCATCGGGCGCCAGCAGCCCCTGGGCGATGGCGAACTCATGCATCAGCTCAGCCATATAGCTTTTGCCGGTCCCGCTGTCGCCGGTAATAAGCAGCGGTAGCCCGCCGTTAGGATAAAACAGCGCGGTTTTCATCTGCTCAATCGGTTTACGCAGGCTGCCGTCATGCCCGGTCAGCAACGAAAAATGGTCCGCCTGCTCCGGCTGGCGGTCGCTCTCCGCGAGTAACTCCGCCATGCTGGCATACTCACTGCGGGAAAGCGGGTAGAACTGCTGGCAAAAGGCTTTTTTATGCAGAAAATAGACCGGCCGGGTGTTGATTTTCACCAGCACGTCCTGAGCGACCAGCTGATTGAGATAATGGCTGGCGGTATTTCTTTGCATCGCGAAACACCGGGCCAGCCAGCTGGCGGTAAAGACTTCGCTCAGGTTATCCGGATCGAAAAAATCGGTCTGATTTTGCAAAAAAGCCAACAGTTCCGTTTTACGCATCGCATCCCCCTCTTCGCCATTACGAAGGGATATGATGCGGGAAATCCGCCAACCGTTGGCGCTTAATTCATTTTTTGCGGTTCAGAGCACAAAAAAAAACGACGCCCCAATCCGCGGGCGCCGCACAACAAACCGACTACAACCGCGACAGGGCCTCGCGCATCCCCGCGCGCAAAATCATTTCCAGATAGCGCGTGACCTGGTCGGCAAGGCAGGGAATGGCCGTCAGATCCTCACCCCAGTGCGCAGCATCCTGCAGGACTTCTGTGACCAGTTCATGCAGCGGGCTGCCGTTCGCCACCTGAGCCCATCCTTCAGCAAAGCGGGTTAACCAAACTTCGTCATCCTGTAGCGGATACGTCTGTCCGTCACGCTGACCGCGATAGAAGGCGATGAGCGCCGCCAGAGCAAACGTTAGCCGCGGCGGGATCGCGCCGTGTTGGCGGATAGTCGTCAGCAGCTGCGGCAGGATCCGGGTACGAAACTTAGTCATGCCGTTCAGGGCGATGGCGAGCAATTGATGGCGAATATAGGGATTAAGAAAGCGCCCGGTGACCGCATCGGCAAACTGACGAAGCTCCTCGGCCGGTAAATCGAGCGCCGGGATAATCTCTTCATCAATCGTCTGCTGGACATAATGGCGAACGGCTTTGTCCCGCATCGCTTCGCCAACCGTATCCACCCCACACAGCCATGCTACCGGCACCAGCGCGGTATGCGCGCCGTTAAGAATGGCAACCTTGCGCGCTTTATAGGGCCGGATATCCTCTACGATACGAATATTCAGCGGGCAGCGATCCAGCCGCAGCATTTCCGCCAGCCCCTGCGGCCCCTGGATTACAAATAACCAAAAGTATTCGGCAGTATCCAGGAAAGCATCATGGTAGCCGAGCTCCGCCTCCAGCTTTTCCGCTTCCTCGCGCGGATAGCCGGTGACGATGCGGTCAACCAGCGTTGAACAAAATGTATTGGCAGTTTCAACCCAGTCGCTGAATGCCGTTGGCAACTGCCATTCTTTAGCATAGCGCAGCACCAACGCCTTCAGTGCTTCGCCATTATAGTCAATCAGTTCACAAGGGATTATTGTCCAGCCCTTATCCGCTGCGCCGTTGAAATGACGGAACCGCTCAAGAAGCAATTGGGTCAGCTTCGCCGGGAAGCTGACCGGCGGCATATCGTCAGGCCGGTCCCCGGCGTGATAGCTAATCCCCGCTTCGGTGGTGTTTGAAAACACAAATGTAATCTCCGGGTCACGAGCCAGCGCCAGGTAGCCAGCAAAATCCTGCCAGGGATTGATCTCATTATTTACGGAGCGGATAATCCGCGCCTCGCTCACCGCCTCGCCGCGTTCATTCAACCCGCGGATCACCGTGGTATACAGCCCGTCCTGAGTATTTAACGACGGCGGAAAAACGGTGTTGATCGGGCGAACAATGGTGACGCCCGTCGCCAGATCGGTTTTCTCATTCAGCAGATCCAGCTGCCAGTCAATAAATGCCCGCAGGAAATTGCCCTCGCCGAACTGAATCGCACGGGTCGGATACTGAGGTCCTGGAAAGTTTTGTCGGTTTAAGGTTTTCATGAGCTTCCCTGCTAAAAATGAATAACGCCTTTGATCAGCTGACGATTGTTAATCACGTCGCTTTCGTAAATTTCCGCCAGCGATTTGAAGTCGTAACGGTGGGTCAGCATCATCCTGGCGGTCACTTTCCCTTCAGTCATCAGCCGCCCGACCTTGGCAAAATCCTCTTCTGTCGCATTACGACTCCCCATCATCGTCGTCTCTTTCTTATGAAATTCCGGGTCAGAGAACTGCAGCTCCCCCTTAAACAGACCAACAAAAATGATGCTGCCGCCGTGACGGATTAAATTAACGGTGTTGTTCATTGCTTGCTGATTTCCCGTCGCGTCAATCACTTTCTGCGCCAGAGAACCGTCAAACGTGGCCGACAGTTGCTCGGTAAACAGTGGATCGGAGGGATCGAGGGTGGTCAGGCCGAGATGTTGTGCCACATGATCGCGCCGCGCCGGGCTGGTATCCGCCACCACCACCTGTGCGCCGTCAGCCTTAGCGATCGCCGCTGCCCCGAGCCCAATCGGACCCGCGCCGACCACCAGTACCTGATCTCCCGGCTGGATCGCTGCGCGACGCACCGCGTGGGCGCTAATGGCGAATGGCTCAATCAACGCTACAGCTTCAGGGTCGACATCATCCACCACCAGCAGATTGTTTACCGGAACGCAGAGGTATTCGCTAAACCCGCCGTCGCGATGCACCCCGATCACCGAAATGTTCTCACAGCAGTTTGTCCGGCCGCTCAGACAGGCCGGGCAGTGGCGGCAGGCGACATAGGGAATCACAGCAACCTGTTGGCCACTCTTCAAATTAAGAATATTTTTACCCAGCCCAATTATCTCACCGCATATTTCATGACCAAGAACACGCGGATAGCTAAAAAAAGGCTGATTGCCGCCCCATGCATGAATATCTGTCCCGCAAATCCCCACCGCCTTTATTTTAATGAGCACTTCATCATCGCCGGGAATGGGAATCTGGCGTTTTTCCCAGTGTAATTTTTTAGGTTCCTGACATACTAAAGTATTCATCGACGTCATAATTATTGCCTCCGTATTTGTTGGCTTAGATATCGATGAAAAATAGAAGTAGAGTAAAAGTCATTGCAAAATCTGTGAAATATCGCGCACAAAACTGTTTTAAATCCGGTTTTAATGGATAAAAAAGGAAAACGTTATGAGTCGCTCACAAAACCTTCGTCACAATGTTATTAACCAGGTCATCAACGACATGGCGCGCGGCTTTATCCCCTCGCCGCTCCCCTCGCAAAGCGCACTGGCGGAAATGTATAACATCAGCCGCACCACGGTGCGCCATATCCTTTGCCACTTATGCGAGCGCGGCGTCCTGAGCCAGGTCAATCACGACTACCAGATCCTTCGTCAACCGGAAGTACAGGACGGCTTCGATAGTTCCAGCGCCTCGCTGGCCGAACAAAACCGTCTCTTTGAACAAGCGTTTTTCACCATGATTAACCAACGCCAGTTACGCGCCGGAGAGCGATTCTCCGAACTGCAACTGGCGCGTGCCGCGGGCGTCAGCCCGGTCGTGGTCAGAGAGTTTTTACTGAAATTCAGCCGCTACAACCTGATTGAAAGCGAAAAACGCGGCCAGTGGAACATGAAGAAATTTGAGCAATCCTGGGCCGAACAACTGTTCGAATTGCGGGAAATGCTGGAAACTCACGCACTTCAACACTTTCTTAATCTGCCGGACAGCGATGCCCGCTGGCTGCAGGCCAAAACCCTGCTTGAGCGCCACCGCACTCTGCGGGACAGCATTGGCGACAGCTTTAGTATGTTCTCCCAGCTCGATCGTGATTTTCATTCGCTGCTGCTTTCCGCCGCGGATAATATATTTTTTAATCAATCCCTTGAGATTATCTCCGTGATCTTTCACTTCCACTATCAGTGGGATGAAAGCGACCTTAAACAGCGCAATATCATCGCTATTGACGAACATATGACTATCCTGAGCGCACTCATCTGTCGCAGCGATCTGGATGCCAACCTGGCGCTACGTAACCACCTGAACACTGCGAAGCAATCCATGATTAACTCTATCAAGCAAAGTGAATCGCTGGCGCATTAAGTACCGATTAAAAACAGAAAATGATTAGCAACAGCACAAATCCAAAAACGTAATCCGGCGCCCTCAAAAAGGTTATTTATGCTGAAAACAAGTCGACTTACTTTACTGTGAAATATGTGGGTGGTCTTTAAACCATTCGTTGTTACTTGGCGTTCAAACATAATAATCAGGAGTCAGGCGTGGAATCACAAAATATAACCATAGACCCGCAGACCGACTTTAAAGAGGGGAAAGCGGAACCCCTTTCAGTTCCCTTAGAAAATACACTACAACGTAGCTCTCGTATTAAAAAGATTCAAACAACGGCAATGATTCTGTTATTTCTGGCGGCGGTGATTAACTACCTCGACCGAAGTTCATTGTCCGTGGCAAACTTAACGATTCGCCAGGAGTTAGGGCTCAACGCCACTGAAATCGGGGCGCTGTTATCGGTTTTTTCTCTAGCCTATGGCATTGCGCAACTGCCCTGCGGCCCTCTGCTGGACCGCAAAGGTCCACGCATCATGCTAGGGCTGGGTATGTTTTTCTGGTCACTATTTCAGGCGCTCTCCGGGATGGTGCACAGCTTTACCCAGTTCGTCCTGGTGCGCATCGGCATGGGGATCGGCGAAGCGCCAATGAACCCCTGCGGCGTCAAGGTGATCAACGACTGGTTTAATATTAAAGAGCGCGGTCGCCCAATGGGCTTCTTCAACGCCGCCTCGACGATCGGTGTCGCGGTCAGCCCACCAATCCTTGCCGCAATGATGCTGATGATGGGCTGGCGCTGGATGTTTATCACTATCGGCATACTAGGGATCTTTATCGCTATCGGCTGGTATATGCTTTATCGCAACCGGGAGGATCTCCCCCTCACCGCCGATGAACAGGCGTACCTTAACGCCGGAAGCGTCAACGTTCGCCGCGACCCGCTGAGCTTTGCCGAATGGCGCAGCCTGTTTAAAAACAAAACCATGTGGGGAATGATGCTCGGCTTCAGCGGCATCAATTATACCGCGTGGCTGTATCTGGCCTGGCTGCCGGGCTACCTGCAAACAGCGTATAACCTCGATCTGAAAAGTACCGGATTTATGGCCGCAATTCCTTTCCTGTTTGGTGCCGCCGGTATGCTGATCAATGGCTACGTCACCGACTGGCTGGTCAAAGGCGGCATGGCACCGATCAAAAGCCGCAAGATCTGCATCATTGCCGGGATGTTCTGCTCCGCGGCGTTTACACTGATCGTGCCGCATGCCACTACCTCTTTCGCGGCGGTGTTGTTAATCGGTATGGCGTTGTTCTGCATTCATTTTGCCGGAACGTCCTGCTGGGGATTGATCCACGTCGCCGTGGCATCAAGAATGACGGCTTCCGTCGGCAGTATTCAGAATTTCGCCAGCTTTATCTGCGCTTCATTTGCACCGGTGGTGACCGGATTTATTGTCGATACCACCCATTCCTTCCAGCTGGCGCTGGTTATATGCGGCTGTGTGACCGCTCTCGGCGCGCTGGCCTACATTTTCCTGGTTCGGCAGCCAATTAGCGATCCGCGTAACGACTAAATCTTAACGCCCTGCCGACCGCAGGGCATTCATCGTTGCGCTCATCTCATACTGTTGTAGTGTCAAAGCGGCATAGCCGGCCGCGGCAAACAGCGGCGTAAAAGTTTCCGGGACCGTCACCGAAGTACCAATGCCCGGGAACTGCTGCGCCAGCGCCTTCAGCAGCTCACGCGCCAGCCCCTGGCGGCGGGCGGCGGGCTCCACCCACAAAAACGACAGTACAGGGCGCGAGCCCGCCGTCGTTAGAACCGCGAAGGCGCGCTGTTCCAGCGTCACGACCTGACATGGCAGAGTGGCGAAGGTAAGCGGATCCAGCAGCCAGGGAAGCTGGCTGTTACTCTCCTCAATGGCGCGCCGAAGCAGGGACAGGGTGGGATAAAGCTGCAATACGCCCGGCACCGGGGGCAGAAGTTCTGTACTCAGGTAGCCGCAGAGCCCATAGCGTCGCGTAAAGCCCAGCGACTGATACAGCGCGACGGCCGCATGGTTATCGCGGATCACCTCCAGGAATACCGTCTCGATCCCCTGCTGTTGCAAAAGCATCAGCAGCTCCTGCATCAGTTTCCGGCCCAGGCCTTTGCCGCGCCAGGCCGGGCGCAGGGCAAAGGCCGCCAGGCGAGCGGCACTCCCCCGGCGCGCGACGATCGCGATCGCCGCCGGTTCATCTCCGGCCAGCCAGACGCGGGAATCGACCAGGCTCATCCCCTCGGCGCTAAAACGCTGAACAAATCCCTCTACCGACTGGGTAACAGGCACCAGGTAGGCTTCAAAACAGGCGTTGAGAATATCCGTTAACTGCACGCTGCTGAACTGCGTGGCGGGAACGGCGGTCAGCTCCATACTTTTCTCCCGAAGGCTGCTATGCTGAGATGATGAAAACTAACACTATAACTGCCGGTGCCGTATTACGCCTGACTCAGGAGAGCGATATCGCCCTTCTGCCCGCCATTGAACGTTCTGCCGCCCAGGCATTTCGCCAGATCCCTTCTCTCGCCTGGCTGGCGGACAGCGAGGTGATTAGCGTTGCGCGCCATCATGATTATCTGGAAACGGAGCATAGCCTGCTGGCGGTAGCCGCCGGGCAACCCGTTGGCTTTATTCTGACCGAACCGCTCGACGATGCGTTATTTATCGTCGAAGTCGCCGTCCACCAGGCCTGGCAGCAACAGGGCATCGGCCGGATGCTGCTGGAGCGGGTTATTGAGAGCGCACGGCAGATGGGCTACCCGGCGGTAACCCTCACCACCTTCCGCGAGGTGCCGTGGAATGCGCCGTTTTATACCCGTCTGGGATTCGCCATGCTCGATGAGCTGACCCTGCCCGCCGGGCTGGCAGCAAAAAGGGAACAGGAGACCCGGCACGGCCTGCCGCCCGAGTCGCGCTGCGCCATGCGCCTGGCGTTGTAGACTTCAGCACTGATTTCAGCGGCGCAATATGGTACAAAGTACCATTCAAAACTTACCCGTTGTTACCGTATGTCCTGGTCAATCGATATTATTTCCTGCATAACAGATCGCTTTGTGGAACTCACGGCGACCGAAAAACGCATTGCGCAGTTTATTCTCGATGATGTCGCGGCGGCGGCGGAGCTGCCCATCGCCGAGATAGCGCGTCTGACGCAAACCAGCCAGGCTTCGGTCACCCGTTTTGCCCGGGCGCTCGGCTGTAAAGACGTCCGCGAGCTGAAGATGAAGCTTGCGCAATCTCTTGCGGTCGGCCAGCGGTTTATCCTCGATGTTCCGGATCTCGAAGGCGTCCAGGGGATCTATGAGTCAATCATCAGCGTACTGGAGACCAACCGGCGGGCGCTGGATATCGAGGCGCTGAAGCGCGCGGTGAGCTGGCTGAGCGATGCGCGGCAGATCCTCGCCCTGGGGATGGGCGGCGGTTCGACCATCTGCGCTCAGGAAATTCAGTATCGCCTGTTTCGCCTCGGTCTGCCGGTAGTCAGCCAGAGCGATGGTCTGCTGGTACGCATGATGAGCTCGGCGGTGACGCCGCAGGATGTGGTGATCGTGCTTTCTCTGGGCGGCTATACCCGGGAAATCATCGAGAGCGCGGCGATTGCCAGCCAGTACGGCGCGAAGGTTATTGCGATTACCCCCGCCGGAACGCCGCTGGCTGAACAGGCGGATCTGGTGCTACCGCTGCTGGTACGGGAAAACGACTATATCTTTAAGCCCAGCACTTCCCGTTACGCGATGCTGGCGATGGTCGATGTGCTGGCCACCGAACTGGCGATGGCCAACAAACCCCAGGCAAAAGGCAAATTACGCCGTATTAAGCTGGCGCTCGACAGCCACCGCGGCGGCGTCGATCGGCAGCCGCTGGGGGACTAACTTTTACTGGCGGAGATAAACCTCTCCGCCTGCTCGCGGGTACGTTCCACGGCCTGTCCGGCGCGATAAAGATCGCTGCCCAGACCGGCACCGGCGCACCCCGCCTGTATCCAGGTCGCCAGACTTTCCGGCGTCACGCCGCCGACCGCCAGCACCGGAACCTCCGGCGGCAACACCGCTTTCAGCGCGCGAATATAGTCCGCGCCGAATGCTGATGACGGAAAGATTTTCAGCCATTGCGCCCCGGCATCCAGCGCACTAAACGCCTCGGAGGCCGTCGCGCAGCCGGCGCACACCAGCATCCCCTTATCTACCGCGCGGCGGATCACCGCCGGGGCCGTATTGGGCGTCACGATAAGTTTCGCCCCAGCTTCAGCGAGAAAATCAACCTGTTCAACCTTCAGCACCGTTCCCGCGCCAATCATCGCCCGCTCGCCAAACTGACGCACCATCGCCGGAATACTTTGCTGCCAGTCCGGCGAATTGAGCGGGATTTCGATATAGCGAAAGTCTGCATTTATTAGCGTCTCAATATGATCTGCCGCCTCAGCGGGTTGAATGCCGCGTAAAATCGCCACCAGCTTAATCTTGTCCATCAATCATCCTCGCTATACCCGAAAGAAACGCCGCCTCGCCGGAGCAACAGGAAACGGCTAACCCACGCGCCGCCATCGCCTGCTGATAACGGGCGTTGAGCGAGTGCTCACCAACCAGCACCACGCGGCTGGCGCGATAGCGTTCGCTGAATGTCGCCACCTCCGCGCCAATCAACAGCCCGGAGAGATAATCGCTCACCGAAGTCGCCGCCAGCGAGCCTAACACCCGCGCGGCGCGGGCGCTAAAAAGCCCGGACAATAACGCCGGCTGATTTAACCCTTTTTCTATACCGAGGGCGAAAGAGGCTTCATCCGGGAACTGCGCAGGCAGTTGCTGGCCGAGCAGCGAATGGTTAAGCAGCAGGTGATGCAGTTCGCCGGTCATCGCCGTGGCGAACTGGCGCACCACGCCGTTTTGCACCTGCACCCATTTGCAGTGGGTGCCGGGCATCACGTAACACTCCGCGGGCATCAGTTGCCAGGCGCCCAGCAGCTGCGTTTCTTCACCGCGCATTACGTCGTAATCTGCAGCCTGCGCCACTTTCAGCCCCGGCACGATCCACACTTTTTCCGCCACCTCATATAACTGACCGTTGAGTGCCTCCAGCGCCAGCGGGCAGGCCAGATAAGGCACCGGTTGCCAACCGGCATCGCTGCCGATCATGCCCGCCATCACCACCGGCAGCGCGGGGTCGCCGCGCCACGGCGCCAACTGCTGCTGAAATACCGCTTCGGCGCGCTGCCCGTTCAGACGCGTGACGCCGCAGGGCAGTTTCAGCTTGTCGATGCATTCGCCATCACGCATCCGCCATGCCCGCAGCTGGGTGGAGCCCCAATCGACGGCAATATACTCGTTCATGATTGCCCCTTACCCGCGTGAGGTATGACGTTTGCCAATCGGCAGCGGCGGCGGCGTTGGGCGGCTTTCACGCTCGCGGGTAATCATCTCCAGCGCCTGCTCGCGGCTCATGCTGCTGGCCGGGGTCAGTAACGTCACCACAACCGAGGCCACCAGGCTCGTCAGCACCGCCGGAATACACGGGTTGCCCCAGAACGCCAGCCAGTCGCTATCCACCAGCACCGCAACCGATGCCCCGGCGCCGCCGGCCAGCGCGGCGACCGCGCCCTGCCAGTTAAAGCGTGTCCAGAAACGGCCAAGCATGGTGCAGATAAACATCCCGGACATAATCATCGAGATCATTTTGGTGATGTAGCTGATGATGTCGTTGGAGGTCAGGGCAAACAGCAGCGCCAGCGCAATCACCAGAACCAGGAAGATCCGCGACAGGCGAATCGCTTTCTCCGGCGCGGGCATATGGCCGGTCACCAGGGTGTAGAGGTCGCGCAGCATAATGGACACCGCGGCGATGGCATCAGAGCTGCCGGAAGACATATTGGCCGACATGCCGGCAATCAGGATCGCCATCGCCAGCACCGGCGGCAGCACCTGGGTGGCAAACAAGAAAGCGAAGCCGCTGTT
Organism: Klebsiella sp. P1927; assembly: GCF_018204675.1. Lineage (NCBI taxonomy): Bacteria > Pseudomonadati > Pseudomonadota > Gammaproteobacteria > Enterobacterales > Enterobacteriaceae > Klebsiella > Klebsiella sp. P1927. Next base: position 4,436,229 of record NZ_CP073377.1, read on the forward strand.
CTCCAGCTGCGGGTTCATGGTCCATACCGCCATACCGATGATCGCCGGCAGGAAGGAGAAGCCCAGATACAGCAGGCCGGTAATGGTAAAGGACTGGCGCACCGAGGAGACGGTCTTCGCCGAGTAAATACGCTGGCGATAAGAAGGCGTCGCCAGCACGCCGACGCCGATCACCATCGCCAATGATAGCGCCGGCAACACGCCTAATTTATCGACCGCGAACAGGCTTTGCGCCGCCGGATCGACGGCCTGCTGAATATGGTTCCAGCCGCCAACGTGATGAACCGCCAGTATCGCCATTAAAATAAAGCCCACGAACAGCACGATCGATTGAATGGTATCGATCCACACCACCGCGGAATAGCCGCCAATACCGACATAAACCACAAAAGCCAGCGCGATAATAATTTTCGCGACATTAATATCAATGCCGCTGGCCCACGCCAGGTATAATCCGCCGCCTAATATATGCGCCCCCAGCCAGCCTATAGAGGCAATAAAAATAAGTATTGCGACGAGGTTTTTTATAATTTTACTGCCGCCAGTGTAATACGACATTTCTTCACTCATGGTCATGAAGCGAAGTTTACGTACCGGCGCGAATAACCATGCCACCAGCAGAATCCCCACCGCGCCGCCGAGGCCGTAAAGCATCCCGGCCCAGCCGTTGCTGTAGCCAAAGCCGACGGCGCCGACGCTGGAGCCGGTCCCCACCATGGTGCCGACCGTCGAACCGAGAGTGAGGATCATCGGCAGCGAACGACCGCCAAGTAAAAAGTCTTCGCCGGTTTTCTGTTTGCGCGAAACGTACCAGCCTAAGGTAATCATCGCGCAGGCATAAACGGAAAACCAAATCATAAATGACATATTATTCATGGCTCACATCCAGACGTAATAAATAATATTCGTGCCGCTGAATATTATGAGTTAACAGGAACCATGCCTGAAAAAAGGCATAGCGAACCCAGTGGCACCGATTTATTTATTCACTCTGGTGCCGATATCACACTTTTTTGATGCTCCCTCCCGCAAAGGGAGGGATTTATTTTAGGTTTCGAGCGTTATTGTCGCGCAGCGTTAAAACAGGTCACATCCACTTCGACTTTACAATCCACCACCAGGTCCGCTACGCAGCAGATGCGGGCAGGCGGGTTGTCGCCAAAGAACTCGCGAAATACCTTATTGAACGACTGAAAATAGCGCGCATCGGTGAGGATCACTTTAACATGCACCACGTCGGCCAGGGTGTAGCCCGCTTCGGTCATGATATCTACGCAGTTCTGAATCGCCAGACGCGACTGGTCGACAATCCCGCCTTCCACGACTTCGCCATTTTTCATCGGCGTCTGGCCGGAAACGTACAGCCAGCCTCCCGCTTCCACCGCCCGCGCGAACGGCAGGTGCTGCCCGCCGGTACCGGTACCACCTTCTACGCCATAACGCTTGATACTCATACTCAACTCCTTAGTCCATCCGACGACGCAGGAAACGCCCTGCCCGTCCGGTAATTTTCTTATCACTGCCGTAGCTCATCACGCCGTTGACCATCACCGCCTCAATGCCGTCCGCCGGTCGTTTCGGGTCGGAGAAACTGGCGACATCGCGCACCGTCTGCGGGTCAAACAGCACCAGGTCGGCAAAGTAGCCAATTTTCACCAGCCCGCGATCCGCCAGCTGGAAGCGCGCCGCCGACAGCCCGGTCATCTTGTGTACCGCGGTAGTCAGCGGGAATAGCTGCTCGTCGCGGCTATAGTGGCCGAGCACCCGCGGGAAGGCGCCCCACAGGCGCGGATGCGGCATCGGATCGTTCGGCAGCCCGTCAGAGCCAATCATGGTGACCGGATAGCGCATCACCCGCCGTACGTCCTGCTCATCCATGTTGTGATAAATAGCGCCCGCCGGCATCAGCCGCGCCGCGGCGTCGTGCAGGCTCACCTGCCACTCATCGGCGATCTGCTGCAGCGTTTTCCCCGCCTGCTCCGGCTGCGCTTCAGACCAGGTAATCACGATATCAAACTCGTCGGTCACCTGTTTCATATCCAGCGTCGATGAGCTGGCTGAATAGGGATAACAGTCGCAGGCGATATCCTGCTGCTGGCGCATCTCATCGAAAAACGCCAGCGTCTCTTTGGTACGCCCCCAGTTTTTTGCCCCGGCGCACTTGTGGTGCGAAACCACCACCGGCACGTTGCCGTGACGGCCAATACGGAAGGCTTCGTCCAGCGCCTCGAGAATCGGCTCAAACTCTGAACGTAAATGGGTGGTATAGACGCCCTTCCCGGCCGCCAGCTCTTCCGCCAGCGCCATCACCTCCTCGGTGGTCGACTGGAAGGCGCTGGCGTAGGCCAGCCCGGTACTGAGCCCTAATGCTCCCTGGCGCAGCGCATCGCGTAGCTGTACGCGCATGCCGGCGATTTCCGTCTCGTTCGCCGGACGAAACAGATCGTCCATATGGTTATTGCGCAGCGCGGTGTGACCGATTAACGTACCGACATTCAGCGACGGTCGCGCCGCCTCCACCGCATGGGCATAAGCCTCCACGGTGGGATAGATAAAGTGTTGCTGCTCGCCGAGGAGATTCATCGGGTCCGGCACTTCCCCCCGCATGGTGGCGGTCGCCGCACTGATCCCGCAGTTGCCGACGATCACCGTCGTCACCCCCTGGCTGAGCTTCGGCAAGTACTCCGGCATGCGGATCACGTTGATATCATCATGGGTATGCACATCAATAAAGCCCGGCGCCAGTACCCGCCCCTGGCCATCAATCACCTGCTCCGCCGCAACGTCCAGCGCCGGGGCGATAGCCATAATTCGATCGCCCTTCACCGCCACATCAGCACGGTATTGCGGCCCGCCGCTCCCGTCGATCACCGTGACGTTTTTGAAAAGCCAGTCAACTTTCATAGCAATTACTCCCTTTCGACATGCCGATAAGTTAACCATTTACAAGCGCAAAAAACAGTGGAAAACTACGCAAAAATCAGATCGTTTTGTGATACTTTTATTCAAAACGAATAACATTTTTATATTAAAAATATATTTATCAAATAGTTATAAATGATACCCAGCGACTAACCGATTATAAACCCTGAAAGGATAGTGTTATGAAATACCATTCAGCACCGCTCATCCCGCACAAATCCGCCCTCATGTCCGCGCCGGCTAATCTGCTGGCGGAAGAGGTCTGTCTACCCGCCGCGCTGCTAAAAAAGTCGGCGCTGGAAAATAATATTTCATGGATGCAGCGCTACGCCGACGCCCGCGGCGTATCGCTGGCGCCGCATGGTAAAACGACAATGACGCCATGGATATTTCAGGCGCAGCAGCGAGCGGGGGCGTGGGGGATCGGCGTGGGCAGCGCCTGGCAGGCTAGCGCGGCAATGGCCAGCGGCATCCAACGCGTCCTGATGGTTAATCAGCTGGTCGGCAAAGCCAATATGCAGGTGGTCGCGCAGCTAAAAGCCCACTATCGGGCGGTGGATTTTATCTGCTGCGTCGATAGCGAGGTCAACGTGCGCGCCCTCTCCACATTCTTCGCAGACCAGGGACAAACGCTGGATGTGCTGATTGAACTTGGCGTGCCTGGCGGGCGCTGCGGCTGTCGTAGCGTCAATGACGCGCTGGCGCTGGCGCAGCGGGTAAGCGACCTGCCGGGGTTACGGCTACGCGGACTGGAACTGTATGAAGGGGTGCTGCACGGCGACGATCCGCAGCCGCAGGTGGAAGCGCTGTTACAGCAGGCCGCGGCGCTTGCCTGCCGCATGGAGCCGCTGGTTGACGGCGAATTTATTCTCACCGGCGCGGGCACCGTCTGGTATGACGTGGTATGCAACATCTGGCTGGCGGCGGCAAAACCGCGCCGCTGCCGTATCGTCATCCGCCCTGGCTGTTATATCACCCACGATCGCGGGATCTACGATCTCGCCCAACAAGAGCTGATCGCCCGCGATCCGATTGCCTGCGATCTCGCCGGCGATCTTACATCAGCGCTGGAGCTGATGGCGATGGTGCAATCGGTGCCGGAGGCGGATCGCGCGGTGGTAAACTTCGGCAAGCGCGACTGCGCTTTCGACGCCGGGCTGCCGCAGCCGATCGCCCATTATCGTAATGGCCAGGAGTTAGCGCTGCGCGCGGAGTCGATCGTCAGCACCGGCATCATGGATCAGCATTGTATGCTGCGCCTGGCGCCGGGCAGCGATGTGCAGGTCGGCGATATTCTGCTGTTCGGTACCTCGCACCCGTGTCTGACCTTTGATAAGTGGAAGACGTTGCTGCTGGTCGATGACGACTACAACGTGCTGGACGAGCTCGACACGCTGTTTTGACAGGCATCCGGATAGCGGCGCTTCGCGCCTTACCCGGGCTACACAACCCGCGAAGTTCGGTAGCCCGGCTAAGCGTAGCGCGAGCCGGGGGATGTATCGGGTAGCGGCGCTTCGCGCCTTACCCGCCCCGGCGCAAGGCGCAAATCTCATCATGCAATGAACGACTGATAATGACCCCCTGCCGTTCACTCTGCTGGCGGCAGGCAAAACGCCGCTCGCCCGGCAGCCGCGCCCCTTGTTCCTGCATACCCATGAACAGCGTTTCGGCGCGCGCCAGCTGCTCTGGTGCCTGTGCGCCGAGAAAACGCTGCGGATCCAGCGCCAGAATCAGCTCGCCGCCGTAGGGGAGACCGCCCGCGCCGTTATCCCACGCCAGCGATTCGGCGCTGGTCATATCGCCGATAAGCGGCCCGGCCAACAGCTCAACCATTGCCGCCAGCGCTGAGCCCTTATGGCCGCCGAAAGTCAACATCGCGCCGTTCAGCACCTCTGCGGCATCGGTCGTTGGCTGTCCCTGACTGTCGATTCCCCAGCCTTCCGGTAGCGCTTTGCCGGCGCGCTGATGCAGCTGGATCTCGCCGCGCGCCGCGGCGCTGGTCGCCATATCAACAATAAACGGCGGCTTATCCCGCCGCGGCCAGCCGAAGGCGATGGGGTTGGTGCCGAACAGCGGACGTGTGCCGCCCGCCGGGGCGACCCAGGCGTGGCTTGGCGTACAGGCCAGCCCTACCAGCCCTGCCTCGGTCAACGGCTCAATATCGGCAAACAGCGCGGAAAAATGAACGCAGCGATTAATTGCCAGCGCCGCAATGCCATTGTGGCGCGCCTTCTCCAGCAGCAGCGGCAGCGCGCGCTCGTAGGCCAGCAGTGAAAAAGCGCCCCCGGCGTCCGCCCGCGCAATCCCCGGCGCCTGGTCATGGATCTGCGGCTCGGCATCGGGCGATACCTTACCTTTGCGCAGGGTATCGACAATGCCCAACAGCCGCCACAGGCCGTGGGAAGCGCAGCCGTCGCGCTCCCCGGCGGTCACATTGCGGGCAATCGCCGCCGCGTGGTCGGCGCTAAATCCATTGGCGCTGAGTACCTCCAGCGCCAGGTCATAAGCTTCAGGTAACGATAGAGTTACCGACTCCATACTGTTCTCCTTTACTCTTCTTCGTCTCCGCTAAAGTTAGCCTGCGGCAGGCAGCTGCGCGCGCCCCAGTAGTAAATCCCCAACGACATCGCCGCCATCCGGGAGGTGAACGGCGCGCGGCTGATTGCCCGCCCCTCCGCGCACAGCGTGCTGTTTGAAACCGCCGACGGCGGCGGCGTGGTTTACTGGCAGAAACTGATCCTCTGCTGCAGCGCGGGCGGCCTGCAGGCGGTGGCGGATACGATGAACCAGGCCGGAGGCGACGTGACGAATATCATTGAGCAAGCGCCGCTCCCGGCGCTGGCAGCGCTTCGCCGACGCCATAAACCGCGCCTTCCGGCTGGCGGAATCTTTGAAAAACGCGGCGACGCCGGAGAGCCTGCTGTGCCGTTGCGAAGATGTGCGCTGCGGCGACGTGGCTGCCGCCGACGACTGGCTGCAGGCCAAACTGACCCAGCGCCCGCTGGCTGTATGGCTGGCCGCTGCCGCAGCCGAGAGAGCCGCTGTCCCCCGCCCGCGCGGAAACGCTTATTGCCCTCGCCAGGCTGAGCGCCGAGCCGTAACCGCTACTCTTCTTCATCGCCGCGCCCGGCAGGGACGCCAAGCGCAATAAACTCCTCCAGCAGGGAGGTCAGTTGCTGCAGCTTTTCCGTGGTGAACTGGGCCTCCAGCAGGCGATAGGTTTCTTCCACCTCCGCCTGGGCGCTTTCGTACAGCGCAGTTCCGGCAGGCGTCAGCGAGACGTACAGCTTGCGCTGATCGTTAACTGGCTTTAAGCGCAGCACCAGCCCATCCCGCTCCATGCGCGTCAAAATACCGGTCAGACTGGGGCGCAGGATACAGGCGCGAAAGGCCAGATCGTGAAAGTCCATCGACGGACGTTCGGCGAGAATTCGCACGATCCGCCACTGCTGTTCGGTGAGATTGTGCCGTTTGACGATCGGTCGAAAGTAGGCCATCGCCGCTTCACGCGCCTGCAACAAGGCAATGGTTAATGAATCATGCATAGTATCCCCTCAACAGCCTCACCAAAAACTTATTAATAACTTAATAATTAGCGTTAATCCTGCCATGTACAACCGGTTTCTGCACCTGAAAAGTACCAGTCTTTTCCTGAAAAATATTCAAGTTATTGATTTTCAACAAATAAGTAATTGCTATGTAAATATTGTGTTAATCCGATCACAAAACATTCACTTCCAGTTGCTAAACCTCAGCGCAAAGCATAAAAGATGATCATTAATATATTAACGAAATCCCTTTGAACCGAAATCTGTCCCAGAGGAGTGGTGAATGAAAGGTACCATCTTCGCCGTTGCGCTCAATCATCGCAGCCAGCTCGACGCCTGGCGCGAGGCGTTTCAACAGGCCCCCTACAAGACGCCGCCGAAAACCGCGGTCTGGTTTATCAAGCCGCGCAATACCGTGATTGGCGATGGCGAAGCCATTCCCCATCCGCAGGGCGAGACCGTACAAAGCGGCGCGACGGTGGCGCTGATTGTCGGCAAAACCGCGCGTAAAGTGGCGGCGGAAGAGGCGGCGAACTATATCGCTGGCTACGCGCTGGCTAACGATGTGAGTCTGCCGGAAGAGAGTTTTTATCGTCCGGCGATCAAAGCCAAGTGCCGCGATGGCTTCTGCCCCATCGGCACGCTATCGGCGGTACGCAACGTCGACGATCTGACCATCATCACCGAAATTAACGGCCGCGAGGCGGATAGCTGGCATACCGGCGATCTGCAGCGTAGCGCCGCGCAGCTGCTGAGCGCCTTAAGCGAGTTCGCTACCCTCAATCCCGGCGACGCGATCCTTATCGGCACGCCCCACTCCCGCGTCACGCTGCGCCCCGGCGACCGCGTACGTATTCTCGCCGACGGTTTCCCGGCGCTCGAAAACCCGGTTGTCGCAGAAGGAGAGCTGGCATGAAACAGGCACGCATTGAATGGCAGGGACAGGTACGCGACGTGCTGGTCAATGAACGCGACCAGGTGCGCCTGGACGATGGCACGGTATTAAAAGAAGGGGAATTCCGCTGGCTGCCGCCCGCCAACGGCACGCTGTTCGCGCTGGGGCTGAATTACGCCGACCACGCCAGCGAGCTGGAATTTAAACCGCCAACCGAGCCTTTGGTATTCATCAAAGCGCCGAACACCTTTACTGGCCACCAGCAGCAGTCGGTACGCCCGGATAACGTCGAATACATGCACTACGAAGCCGAACTGGTGGTGGTGATTGGGAAAACCGCGCGCCGCGTCAGCGAAGCCGAGGCTATGGATTATGTCGCCGGCTATACCGTGTGCAATGACTACGCGATCCGCGACTATCTGGAAAACTACTACCGCCCGAACCTGCGGGTGAAAAGCCGCGACACCCTGACGCCGATCGGCCCGTGGATCGTCAGCAAAGAGGCGATCCCGGATCCGCATAATCTGGCCCTGCGCACCTGGGTCAACGGCGAGCTGCGCCAGCAGGGCACCACCGCCGATCTGATCTTCAGCATCCCGTTCCTCATCGCTTATTTAAGCGAATTTATGACCCTGCAACCGGGCGACATGATCGCCACCGGCACGCCGAAAGGGCTATCCGACGTGGTACCGGGCGACGAGGTGATCGTTGAAGTCGAGGGCGTGGGCCGCCTGGTCAACCATATCATCAGCCAGCAAGCGTATGAGGAGACACTGTCATGAAAAAGATTAACCATTGGATCAACGGTAAAAACGTTGCCGGCGCAGACTATTTTCATACCACCAACCCGGCCACCGGCGAGGTACTGGCGGAAGTCGCCTCCGGCGGCGAAGCCGAAATCAACCAGGCGGTAGCGGCGGCGAAAGAGGCCTTCCCGAAGTGGGCTAACCTGCCGATGAAAGAGCGCGCGCGCCTGATGCGCCGCCTGGGGGATCTTATCGATCAGAACGTCCCGGAGATCGCGGCGATGGAAACCGCCGATACCGGCCTGCCGATCCACCAGACCAAAAACGTGTTGATCCCGCGCGCCTCACACAATTTCGAATTTTTCGCCGAAGTATGCCAGCAGATGAACGGCAAGACCTATCCGGTCGACGACAAGATGCTGAACTACACCCTCGTGCAGCCGGTTGGCGTCTGCGCGCTGGTGTCGCCGTGGAACGTGCCGTTTATGACCGCCACCTGGAAGGTGGCGCCGTGCCTGGCGCTGGGGAATACCGCGGTGCTGAAAATGTCCGAGCTGTCGCCGCTGACCGCCGATCGTCTGGGCGAGCTGGCGCTGGAAGCCGGGATCCCGGCTGGCGTACTCAATGTGGTGCAGGGCTACGGCGCCACCGCCGGCGACGCGCTGGTGCGCCATCATGATGTGCGCGCCGTCTCCTTCACCGGCGGCACCGCCACCGGCCGCAACATCATGAAAAACGCCGGTCTGAAAAAGTACTCCATGGAGCTGGGCGGAAAATCGCCGGTGCTGATTTTTGAAGATGCCGATATCGAGCGCGCGCTTGACGCCGCGCTGTTCACCATCTTCTCGATCAACGGCGAACGCTGCACCGCCGGCTCGCGCATCTTTATTCAGCAGAGTATCTACCCCGAGTTCGTTAAACGCTTCGCCGAGCGCGCCAATCGCCTGCGCGTAGGCGATCCGACCGATCCGAACACCCAGGTCGGCGCGCTGATTAGCCAGCAGCACTGGGAGAAAGTGTCCGGCTACATTCGCCTCGGCATCGAAGAGGGGGCCACCCTGCTGGCCGGCGGCGCGGATAAACCGTCCGACCTGCCGGCGCATCTGAAAGCCGGCAACTTCCTGCGCCCGACGGTGCTGGCGGATGTCGACAACCGTATGCGCGTCGCCCAGGAAGAGATTTTTGGCCCGGTCGCCTGCCTGCTGCCGTTCAAAGACGAAGCGGAAGGGCTACGCCTGGCGAACGATGTGGAATACGGCCTGGCGTCGTATATCTGGACCCAGGACGTCAGCAAAGTGCTGCGTCTGGCGCGCGGTATTGAAGCCGGGATGGTGTTCGTCAACACCCAGAACGTGCGCGACCTGCGTCAGCCGTTCGGCGGCGTGAAGGCCTCCGGAACCGGCCGCGAAGGCGGCGAGTACAGCTTTGAAGTGTTCGCCGAAATGAAAAACGTCTGCATCTCGATGGGCGACCATCCGATCCCGAAATGGGGAGTCTGATATGGGTAAGTTAGCGTTAGCAGCAAAAATCACTCACGTGCCGTCGATGTATCTGTCTGAGCTGCCGGGGAAAAACCACGGCTGCCGTCAGGGCGCGATCGACGGGCATAAAGAAATTGGCAAGCGCTGCCGTGAAATGGGCGTCGATACCATTATCGTGTTTGATACCCACTGGCTGGTCAACAGCGCCTACCACATCAACTGCGCCGACCATTTTCAGGGCGTCTACACCAGTAACGAACTGCCGCATTTCATTCGCGACATGACCTACGACTACGACGGCAACCCGGAGCTGGGCCAGCTTATCGCCGACGAGGCGGTGAAGCTCGGGGTGCGTGCCAAAGCGCACAATATTCCCAGCCTGAAGCTGGAGTACGGCACCCTGGTGCCGATGCGCTACATGAACAGCGATAAGCACTTCAAGGTGGTATCTATCTCCGCTTTCTGTACCGTTCACGACTTTGCCGACAGCCGCAGGCTGGGCGAAGCGATCCTCAAAGCCATTGAAAAATACGACGGCACCGTGGCGGTGCTGGCCAGCGGTTCGCTGTCGCACCGCTTTATCGACGACCAGCGCGCCGAAGAGGGGATGAACAGCTACACCCGCGAATTTGACCATCAAATGGATGAGCGGGTGGTGAAGCTATGGCGCGAGGGCAAATTCAAAGAGTTCTGCACCATGCTGCCGGAGTATGCCGACTACTGCTACGGCGAAGGCAACATGCACGACACGGTGATGCTGCTCGGCCTGCTGGGTTGGGATAAATACGACGGCAAGGTGGAGTTTATCACCGAGCTATTCGCCAGCTCCGGTACCGGCCAGGTTAACGCCGTGTTCCCGTTGCCAGCGCAGGCGTAAGGGGGCCCCATGCCGCATTTTATCGCCGAATGTACCGACAACATCCGCGAGCAGGCCGATCTGCCTGGGCTGTTCGCCAAAGTCAACGAGGCGCTGGCCGCCACCGGCATCTTTCCGATCGGCGGGATCCGCAGCCGCGCCCACTGGCTGGATACCTGGCAGATGGCCGACGGCAGGCAGGATTACGCCTTCGTGCATATGACCCTGAAGATCGGCGCCGGGCGCAGCCTGGAGAGCCGTCAGGACGTGGGAGATATGCTGTTCGCGCTGATCAAATCCCACTTCGCGACGCTAATGGAGAGCCGCTATCTGGCGCTGTCGTTCGCCATGGAAGAGCTCGACCCGACGCTGAACTACAAACAAAACAACGTGCACGCGTTATTTAAATAATGTGCAAATTGCCCGGTGGCGCTGAGCTTACCGGGCCTACAACGGCCATGAATTTGTAGGCCGGATAAGCGAAGCGCCATCCGGCAATGCAATGCCACAGGAATCTCTATGCTCGATAAACAGACCCGTACCCTGATTGCCCAGCGGCTGAACCAGGCCGAAAAGCAGCGTGAACAGATCCACGCGATCTCGCTGGATTATCCGTCGATCACCATTGAGGACGCCTACGCCGTCCAGCGCGAGTGGGTCGAGATGAAGATCGCCGAAGGCCGCGTGCTCAAAGGCCACAAGATCGGCCTGACCTCTAAAGCGATGCAGGCCAGTTCGCAGATCAGCGAGCCGGACTACGGCGCGCTGCTCGACGATATGTTCTTTCACGACGGCAGCGATATTCCCACCGACCGCTTTATCGTGCCGCGTATTGAAGTCGAGCTGGCCTTCGTGCTGGCCAAACCGCTGCGCGGCCCGAACTGTACGCTGTTTGATGTCTACAACGCCACCGACTACGTTATCCCGGCGCTGGAGCTTATCGACGCGCGCTGCCACAACATCGACCCGGAAACCCAGCGTCCGCGCAAAGTGTTCGACACCATCTCCGACAACGCCGCCAACGCCGGGGTGATCCTCGGCGGCCGGCCGATTAAACCGGACGAGCTCGACCTGCGCTGGATCTCCGCCCTGCTGTATCGCAACGGCGTAATTGAAGAGACCGGCGTCGCCGCGGGCGTACTCAATCATCCGGCCAACGGCGTGGCCTGGCTGGCCAACAAGCTGGCGCCGTACGATGTCCAGCTCGAAGCCGGGCAGATTATCCTCGGCGGCTCCTTCACCCGCCCGGTCCCGGCGCGCAAGGGCGATACCTTCCACGTCGACTACGGCAACATGGGCGCCATCAGCTGCCGGTTTGTCTAGGAGAAACACCATGAATAACGCCTTTAAAGACGCCTTAAAAGCGGGCCGTCCGCAAATCGGCCTGTGGCTTGGGCTGTGCAGCAGCTACAGCGCCGAACTGCTGGCCGGCGCGGGCTTCGACTGGCTGCTGATCGACGGCGAACACGCGCCCAACAATGTACCAACGGTGCTGACCCAGCTGCAGGCCATTGCGCCCTACCCCAGCCAGCCGGTGGTGCGTCCGTCGTGGAACGATCCGGTGCAGATCAAACAGCTGCTGGACGTCGGCGCGCAAACCCTGCTGGTGCCGATGGTGCAGAATGCCGAAGAAGCGCGGCTGGCGGTCAGAGCCACCCGCTATCCGCCAGCCGGCATCCGCGGCGTCGGCAGCGCGCTGGCCCGCGCCTCACGCTGGAATCGCGTCCCGGATTATATCCACCGGGCCAATGACGCCATGTGCGTGCTGGTACAGATTGAGACTCGCGAAGCGCTGAAAAATCTGCCGCAGATCCTCGATGTCGACGGGGTAGATGGTGTGTTTATCGGCCCGGCGGATCTCAGCGCTGATATGGGCCACGGCGGCAATCCGCAGCACCCGGAAGTGCAGGCCGCCATTGAAGATGCCATCCAGCAAATCCGTCAGGCCGGTAAAGCGCCGGGGATCCTGATGGCTAATGAACAGCTGGCGAAACGCTATCTCGAACTGGGCGCGCTGTTCGTCGCCGTCGGCGTCGATACCACCCTGCTGGCCCGCGGCGCAGAAGCGCTGGCGGCCCGGTTTACCCACAACGCAACCACCACAACCGATAACAATAAATCCGTCTATTGAACGGATAATGTGGAGCGCAACATGACTACCTCTACCCTGCAACACAATGATAATAAAGCCGTTGAAGTAGAAAACCGAGTGATCAAAAAGCTGTTCCGCCGCCTGATTACCTTCCTGTTTGTTCTCTTTGTTTTCTCATTTTTGGATCGAATTAATATCGGCTTCGCCGGTCTGACGATGGGTAAAGATCTCGGCCTGACCTCCACCATGTTCGGCCTGGCGGCGACGCTGTTCTACGTCACCTACGTGCTGTGCGGGATCCCCAGCAATATCATGCTGGCGAAAGTTGGCGCGCGCCGCTGGATCGCCGGGATCATGGTGGTCTGGGGGATCGCCTCGACCTGCACCATGTTCGCCACCAGCCCGCATACGCTGTACATCCTGCGCATGCTGGTCGGCATCGCCGAGGCCGGTTTTCTGCCGGGGATCCTCGTCTATCTGACCTGGTGGTTTCCGGCCTACCATCGCGCCCGCGCCAACGCCCTGTTTATGATCGCCATGCCGGTGACCATGATGCTCGGCTCGATACTTTCCGGCTATATTCTGGCGCTCGACGGCCTGTGGAACCTGAAAGGCTGGCAATGGCTATTTCTGCTGGAAGGCCTGCCGTCGGTGGTGCTCGGCGTCGTCACCTGGTTCTTCCTCAACGACACGCCGGATAAAGCCAACTGGCTGGATAACGAAGAGAAACAGGCGCTGAAGGCGATGATCGATCGCGAACGGGAACATGCGGCGATCGTCCCGGCTTCGCCGCGTTCCACGCTGCGCGAAGTACTGACGCCAGCGGTGCTGATGTATACCCTCGCCTACTTCTGCCTGACCAATACCCTCAGCGCCATTAATATCTGGACGCCGCAGATCCTGCAGAGCTTCAACACCGGCAGCAGCAACATCATGATTGGCCTGCTGGCGGCGATCCCGCAGTTCTGCACTATTTTCGGCATGATCTGGTGGAGCCGCCGATCCGACCGCCGCAAAGAGCGCAAGATGCATACCATCCTGCCCTACCTGTTCGCCGCGGCGGGTTGGCTGCTGGCTTCGGCAACGCACCATAGCCTGATCCAACTGATCGGCATTATTATGGCTTCGGTGGGATCCTTTACCGCGATGGCCATTTTCTGGACCACCCCGGATCGGGTGATCAGCCTGCAGTCACGCGCGGTGGCGCTGGCGGTGATCAACGCTATCGGCAACGTCGGCTCTGCCGTCAGCCCGCTGTTGATCGGCATTTTGCGTGATACCACCGGCAGCTTTAGCTCCGGGCTGTGGTTTGTCGCCGGATTACTGATCGTCGGCGCGCTGGTGCTTACCCGCATTCCAATGAGCCAGCGTGAGGACGCCGCCGCCGCGCCGGGATTAGCGGCGCAAAAAGGCCACTAAGGAGCGGGTATGTGCCAGCATTCAATCGCCAACATCGACATCAATAAAGATTACGACGAGAGTCTGGGTACCGAAGAGGTGCACTACCAGTCGTTCTCCCGCATGGCGGCCTTTTTTGGCCGCGACATGCAGGCGCATCGCCACGACCGCTATTTCCAGATGCACTACCTTGATACCGGACAGATTGAGCTGCAGCTTGATGACCACCGCTATTCGGTGCAGGCGCCGCTGTTTGTGATAACGCCGCCCTCGGTGCCGCACGCCTTTATTACCGAGTCCGATAGCGATGGTCACGTGTTGACGGTCCATGAGGAGCTGATCTGGCCGCTGCTGGAGGTGCTTTATCCCGGCACGCGGGAGACCTTCGGCCTGCCGGGGATCTGCCTGTCGCTGGCGGATAAACCCGACGAGCTGGCGGCGCTGGCGCACTACTGGCAGCTGATTCGCCGGGAGTCCACCGCCCAGCTACCGGGGCGGGAGCATACCCTGGCGCTGCTGGCGCAGGCGGTCTTTACCCTGCTGCTGCGCAACGCCAGGCTCGACGATCATGCCGCCAGCGGGATGCGCGGCGAGCTGAAATTATTCCAGCGCTTTAACCAGATGATCGACAGCCACTACCATCAGCACTGGACGGTACCGGATTACGCCAGGGAGCTGCATCTAACCGAATCGCGGTTGACCGATATCTGTCGCCGCTTTGCCAACCGTTCGCCGAAGCGGCTGATATTTGACCGTCAGCTGCGCGAGGCGAAGCGCCTGCTGCTGTTTTCCGATAGCGCGGTCAATGAGATTGCCTGGCAGCTGGGGTTTAAAGACCCCGCCTATTTTGCGCGCTTTTTTAGCCGCCAGGTCGGCTGCTCGCCCAGCAGCTACCGGGCGCAAAAAGTACCGGTGTCGTAATACCCCGGCGGCGCTGCGCTTGCCTGGGCTACAGACCGTAGGGCGGGTCAGCGCCGCGCCAGCCGGTAAAAGTTGCAGAGATCACAAAATTCACTCCCGCCTGAAAAGTACCCGCCGTTGTCGCAAACGTCCCTTCACGACAAGCGCCATAACCGCTTCAATTAAACAACAAAAACAAAACATATATTTAACATTATTATTCCGATAAATACTGAAGAGGCCCCTATGAAACCTGAAGATTTCCGCGCCGACGCGAAACGCCCGTTAACTGGCGAAGAGTATTTAAAAAGCCTGCAGGATGGCCGCGAAATTTATATCTACGGCGAGCGCGTGAAAGACGTCACCACGCATCCGGCCTTCCGTAATGCCGCGGCCTCCGTCGCTCAGCTGTACGATGCGCTGCACAAACCGGAGATGCAGGATTCCCTGTGCTGGGGCACCGATACCGGCAGCGGCGGCTACACCCATAAATTCTTCCGCGTGGCGAAAAGCGCCGACGATCTGCGCCAGCAGCGCGACGCCATCGCCGAATGGTCGCGCTTAAGCTACGGCTGGATGGGCCGCACCCCAGACTACAAAGCCGCCTTCGGCTGCGCGCTGGGCGCCAACCCGGCGTTTTACGGCCAGTTCGAGCAGAACGCCCGCAACTGGTACACCCGCATTCAGGAAACCGGCCTGTACTTTAACCACGCTATCGTCAACCCGCCGATTGACCGCCACAAGCCAGCTGATGAAGTGAAGGATGTCTACATCAAGCTGGAAAAAGAGACTGATGCCGGGATCATCGTCAGCGGCGCGAAAGTGGTCGCCACCAACTCGGCGCTGACCCACTACAACATGATCGGCTTCGGCTCCGCACAGGTGATGGGCGAGAACCCGGACTTCGCGCTGATGTTCGTCGCGCCGATGGATGCCGAAGGCGTCAAGCTTATCTCCCGCGCCTCCTATGAGATGGTCGCCGGCGCGACCGGATCGCCGTACGACTATCCGCTTTCCAGCCGTTTCGACGAGAACGACGCGATTCTGGTAATGGATAAGGTGCTGATCCCATGGGAGAACGTACTGATTTATCGCGACTTTGACCGCTGCCGCCGCTGGACCATGGAAGGTGGTTTCGCCCGCATGTACCCGCTGCAGGCCTGCGTGCGCCTGGCGGTAAAACTGGACTTTATCACCGCCCTGCTGAAACGCTCTCTGGAATGTACCGGCACCCTCGAATTCCGCGGCGTGCAGGCCGACCTTGGCGAAGTGGTGGCGTGGCGCAATATGTTCTGGGCGTTAAGCGATTCTATGTGCTCGGAAGCGACGCCGTGGGTCAACGGCGCATGGCTGCCGGATCACGCCGCGCTGCAGACCTATCGCGTGATGGCCCCGATGGCCTACGCCAAGATCAAGAACATCATCGAGCGCAACGTCACCAGCGGCCTGATTTATCTGCCGTCCAGCGCCCGCGATCTGAACAACCCGCAGATCGACCAGTATCTGGCGAAGTACGTGCGCGGCTCCAACGGTATGGACCACGTTGAACGTATCAAAATCCTCAAACTGATGTGGGACGCCATCGGCAGCGAATTCGGCGGCCGCCATGAACTGTATGAGATCAACTACTCCGGTAGCCAGGATGAAATTCGCCTGCAGTGTCTGCGCCAGGCGCAGAGCTCCGGCAATATGGACAAAATGATGGCGATGGTCGACCGCTGCCTGTCCGAGTACGACCAGAACGGCTGGACGGTGCCGCATCTGCACAATAATGCTGATATCAACATGTTGGATAAGCTGCTGAAGTAATTCACAGCGGGAGGTCATAATGCAATTAGATGAACAACGCCTGCGTTTTCGCGATGCCATGGCCAGCCTGTCGGCTGCGGTTAACGTTGTCACCACCGCAGGCGAAGCCGGCCGCTGCGGCATTACCGCCACGGCGGTATGCTCGGTGACGGATACGCCGCCATCGGTGATGGTTTGTATCAACGCCAACAGCGCGATGAACCCGGTGTTTCAGGGTAACGGCAAGTTGTGCATCAACGTGCTGAACCACGAACAGGAAATCATGGCCCGTCATTTCGCCGGGATGACCGGGGTGACGATGGAAGAGCGGTTTGCCCTCAGCGGCTGGCAGCAGGGCGCGCTCGGGCAGCCGGTGCTGAAAGGTTCGCTGGCCAGTCTCGAAGGCGAGATTAGCCAGGTGCAAACCATTGGTACCCACCTGGTGTATCTGGTGGAGATCCGCAATATTACCCTGAGCCCGCAAGGGCACGGCCTGATTTACTTTAAACGCCGTTTCCACCCGGTGATGATGGAAATGGAAGTCGCAGTCTAAAATCCGCGCCCAGGTTTACTTATCGCCCGATACGTAAACCTGGCGCTTAATATGCGTCATCTCACCCGCCAGCCTTATTCAACAGCGCGACATGAAGCCCAATCAAAACGTCCACCGCCGCGGAAATTTTGTTCCCGGTAGTCAGCAGGTAATGTTAAGTGCCAGCCTTTTCGCCTGGCGGTACAGGCAATAACCGGAAATTGCGAATAATCTATAGCGTCATGAATAAATTGTTGTTTACCTATATTTGTTAAAAAAGCGTCTCCCCGATTCCAGATGGCTTTTTTTAACTTGATATTCCAGGTCTGATAGCTTTCACCAGCAATTGTATAACCTTCACCTTCAGGCGCTTTTTTGGTCCAGTCAATCTCGCCGCCATCGTATAAATATTGCCATACAGCATAGCGTTCAAGGGTAAACTGGCTGGGTAAAGTACTGACATTTTTAGAATCGATTTTATCGAGTAATTGCGGATTCGCTAACAGTAGCGCCATGGCTTTATGCATGTAACCCAACATAATATCGGGATGTTCGGGCACTCCCTCTTCTGCTTCAAACAAAGAGATATAAGCGAGATAGAGCGCATCATCACGCACTTTTTGACCGTTCGCCGCGGCGTTGGCGACGATTTTCGCCGCCCGATATTGTAAACTTCCCCAGGATTCCTCACCGCTAACAGGCCTGTAGCGATTATTGTATTTTTCTCCCGTCAGGTAGCCCTGAGCTGCATTTAAATCGTTAGCGTTTAACGCCGATTTAGCGCGCTGATGGTCGGATAAGGTCATTATATTGCGCCCCGTATTTCTGGCAATATAATACGACTGACGACAATCAGAAAGGATCATAACCATAATGACCATGGCAATACTTCTAAAAAAAATCTTATATATTCTCACCGTTAAGTCCTTTAATTTATTTATAAATATAATGTTTGGAAACTTGTCTCGGTTCGATGTATAGCAAAACGGTTACCCGACCTTTTTTATAAGTACGTTGCCAGGTTGAACATTTTTTTATTTTATTCAGATCTAATCTTTTATTATACCACTCCTGCTGTTTTGCAATGCAGGCGGAAAGACTTTGATAGAATTTCCCTTTTTCTGCAATGAACTCTTCTTTGATTGTCGCTGGCCCATATTCTCGATCAAGAACCTTAACTTCCTCATTATATAAGGCGAGTGCTTCCCGGCCATCATCAACTTTATAGGCCTGCTGACTGGAATCAACATCAGCGCTAACAAAAACACTTTTCAGCCCTTTATTCTTATCAAAATAAAGCTTCATCTCCTGATATTTCAACGCCCCCACTTCCTGGGGAGTCAGCGTTGAGATAATCAGATCCGGGTCTTTTCCGGCATAATTGATATCTGATACCTCCAGAGAATATAAAGGCGTGTTTCTGGCCTCATCGTAACTCATCCCCCAGCGCAAATTATAAGGGGCTGCCGGCTCATCAACAGCCTGATGTATCTCTCTTGCATGAGCATATGTTAAGTAAAAAGCACTGGCGATGATCATTATCTTTACAAATTTCATAACTCGAATTCCCTTTGTTAAACGCTATCCATACGACATGGCAAAGTCAGCATAATATCAAAATACCTCTACTTGAAATAAAGATAGTGATCTGCGGGTGATAAAAATCGTTATCCTCAGTTTGAAAGCATATCTTTGAGATGCGCAGAATAATATTGTGAGCTTAATCACACATTTACGCGCTCTCGTACTCATATCTAACCGCTTACCCCCGCAAGTAACCGCTTAACCCCCTATACAACCACTCACCGATTTACCCAACTTTACGCGCGCGCTGTTCTGGCAAGATCGAAGGCAGCCTAGCTAATCAATACCTCCATCAACCCTAACTTAAAACCATACGGCTTCGGCCAATTATTCATCTAATTAACGCCAGGTTTTACTATGGATACCAAAAAACTATTCAAGCACATACCCTGGGTGATTCTCGGAATCATCGGGGCATTTTGCCTCTCAGTCGTCGCCCTACGCCGCGGTGAGCACGTCAGCGCCCTGTGGATCGTCGTCGCATCGGTTTCTGTGTACCTCGTCGCCTACCGTTATTACAGCCTGTACATCGCGCAGAAGGTGATGAAGCTTGACCCGACGCGCTCCACGCCGGCGGTCATTAATAACGATGGCCTGAACTATGTGCCAACCAACCGCTACGTGCTGTTTGGCCACCACTTTGCCGCGATCGCCGGCGCTGGCCCGCTGGTTGGCCCGGTACTGGCCGCGCAGATGGGCTATCTGCCGGGCACCCTGTGGCTGCTGGCCGGCGTGGTGCTGGCGGGCGCGGTACAGGACTTCATGGTGCTGTTTATCTCCTCGCGGCGTAACGGCGCCTCGCTGGGCGAGATGATTAAACAGGAGATGGGGCCGGTTCCGGGCTCTATCGCCCTGTTCGGCTGCTTCCTGATTATGATCATCATCCTCGCGGTGCTGGCGCTCATCGTGGTGAAAGCGCTGGCGGAAAGCCCGTGGGGCGTGTTTACCGTCTGCTCGACGGTGCCTATCGCCCTGTTTATGGGGATCTACATGCGCTTCCTGCGCCCAGGCCGCGTCGGTGAAGTGTCGGTTATCGGTATCGTGCTGCTGGTGGCCTCTATCTGGTTCGGCGGCGTGATTGCCCACGACCCGTACTGGGGCCCGGCGTTGACCTTTAAAGATACCACTATCACCTTTACCCTGATTGGCTACGCGTTCATTTCCGCGCTGCTGCCGGTATGGCTGATTCTGGCGCCGCGCGATTATCTGGCCACCTTCCTGAAAATCGGCGTAATCGTCGGCCTGGCGCTGGGGATCGTTATCCTCAACCCGGACCTGAAAATGCCGGCAGTGACCCAGTACATTGATGGTACCGGTCCGCTGTGGAAAGGCGCGCTGTTCCCGTTCCTGTTTATCACCATCGCCTGCGGCGCGGTCTCCGGCTTCCACGCGCTGATCGCCTCCGGCACCACGCCGAAGCTGCTGGCCAACGAAACCGATGCCCGCTTTATTGGCTACGGCGCGATGCTGATGGAATCCTTTGTTGCAGTCATGGCGCTGGTCGCCGCCTCGATTATCGAACCGGGCCTTTATTTCGCGATGAACACCCCGCCGGCAGGCCTGGGCATCGTCATGCCGAACCTGCATGAAATGGGCGGTGAAAACGCGGCGATGATCGCAGCGCAGTTGAAAGAAGTCACCGTCCACGCGGCGGCGACCGTCAGCTCCTGGGGCTTTGTGATTTCACCTGAGCAGATCCTGCAGACGGCGAAAGATATCGGCGAACCTTCGGTACTGAACCGCGCTGGCGGCGCGCCGACGCTGGCCGTCGGTATCGCCCACGTATTCCATAAAATCATCCCGATGGCGGATATGGGCTTCTGGTACCACTTCGGTATCCTGTTTGAAGCGCTGTTTATCCTCACCGCGCTGGATGCGGGTACCCGCGCAGGCCGCTTTATGCTGCAGGATCTGTTGGGTAACTTCGTGCCGTTCCTGAAAAAAACCGACTCGCTGGTCGCCGGGATTATCGGTACCGCCGGCTGCGTCGGGCTGTGGGGCTACCTGCTGTATCAGGGCGTGGTCGACCCGCTGGGCGGCGTGAAGAGCCTGTGGCCGCTGTTCGGGATCTCTAACCAGATGCTGGCCGCCGTGGCGCTGGTGCTTGGCACCGTGGTGCTGGTCAAGATGCAGCGCACCAAATATATCTGGGTCACCGTTATCCCGGCGGCATGGCTGCTGCTGTGCACCACCTGGGCGCTGGGCCTGAAGCTGTTCAGCAGCAACCCGCAGATGGAAGGCTTCTTCTTTATGGCTCAGCAGTATAAAGAGAAGATTGCCGCCGGCGGCGAGCTGACCGCGCAGCAGATCGCCAACATGAACCATATCGTGGTCAACAACTACACCAACGCCGGCCTGAGTATTCTGTTCCTGGTGGTGGTGTATAGCATCATCTTCTACGGCATCAAAACCTGGCTCAATGTCCGCAACAATAAGGTGCGTACCGACAAAGAGACTCCGTATGTGCCGGTACCGGAAGGCGGCGTGAAGACCTCGTCACATCATTAACCCTGATGCCGGATAGCGCTACGCGTATCCGGCCTACCAAAAGCGCATTAACGTAGGCCGGATATGGCGCTAGCCGCCATCCGGCTTTATTCGTTATCTGGAACTTATAATGTTTGGTAACTTAGGTCAGGCAAAAAAATATCTCGGTCAGGCGGCAAAAATGCTGATTGGCATTCCGGATTACGACAACTACGTCACGCATATGCAAACCAACCATCCGGATCAGCCGTACATGACTTATGAAGAATTCTTCCGCGAACGCCAGCAGGCCCGCTACGGCGGCGACGGCAAAGGCGGCGTACGCTGCTGTTAATGGAGGCAATAATGGCACCGATTGCAGTCACCCTACTCACCGGTTTTCTCGGCGCAGGAAAAACCACCCTCCTGCGCCATATCCTCAATGAGCAGCACGGTTTCAAAATCGCCGTGATTGAAAACGAATTCGGCGAAGTCTCCGTCGACGATCAGCTCATCGGCGACCGCGCCACGCAGATTAAAACCCTGACCAACGGCTGTATCTGCTGTACACGCTCCAACGAACTGGAAGACGCCCTGCTCGATCTCCTCGACAGTCGCGATCGCGGCGAAATCGAGTTTGACCGGCTGGTGATTGAATGCACCGGCATGGCCGACCCGGGGCCGATTATCCAGACCTTTTTCTCCCATCAGGTGCTCTGCGAGCGCTATCTGCTGGACGGCGTGATCGCCCTGGTTGACGCCGTCCATGCCGACCAGCAGATGGATCAGTTCACCATCGCCCAGTCGCAGGTCGGCTACGCGGACCGGATCCTGTTAACCAAAACCGACGTCGCCGGCGACACCGAAAAGCTGCGTGAACGGCTGGCGCGCATTAACGCGCGGGCGCCGATTTATACCGTCATTCACGGCGATATCGATTTAAGCCAGTTGTTTAACACCAGCGGTTTTATGCTGGAAGAGAAGGTTGTCAGCGCCACACCGCGCTTTCATTTTGTGGCAGAAAAACAGAATGACGTCTCGTCGATTGTGGTCGAGCTCGACTATCCGGTGGATATCAGTGAAGTTTCACGGGTAATGGAAAATCTGCTGCTCTCCTTCGCCGAGCAATTGATGCGTTATAAAGGCATGCTGTGGATCGACGGCGAGCCAAATCGCCTGCTGTTCCAGGGCGTGCAGCGCCTCTACAGCGCCGACTGGGATCGCCCGTGGGGCGATGAAACGCCGCACAGCACGCTGGTGTTTATCGGCATTCAGTTGCCGGAAGAGGAAATTCGCGCGGCGTTTGCCGGTTTACGACGCTAACCTGCCCGCCTGCGCCCTAAGGCGCAGGCCCCCTTCTCTCTGAGACCTCGTCAAAAACAGGGACCAAACGTCGGCAGCGCGTCGAAAAATGTAAAGCAACGTTTTAATAAGTAACAGTAGAAACATTTTTGGAAATTATAAGAAACTGAATGAATAGGCCCCTTAATAATTAATGACTGCTCTGTTCAGTTTCTGTTTAGCCCACCAATTAAACCACGGCTAAACAGGCTAAATTTGATGATTGACCTCGCCGTAACCCAACGTCATTACAACATTTTCAAAACACCTTCCTGACAAAACCAGCATAAAAAATCGACGCAAGTCACATTTGCAGAGGTAAACATCGCTTGTTAAGGTGCCCTCAGACAACTTTATTGACGAGGAGTAAACCATGAGAAAGCTTAACATCCTTATTCTTGCAGCCCTGACCGCGGTCTCTGGTTCCGCCATGGCGGTGGGGTTTACCGTTGAACAGGGTAAAAACTTCACTAATCTGAATATGGAAATGGGTAAATCCTCTTCTGGCCTGTACGCCGAAAGCCACTGGCTGAAGAATACCGATGATGGTAGCCAGACCGGCGGCGTGGGCGCGGGTTACAACCTGGAAGTGGGCCCGGTGATGCTCAACGCCGGCGCGAAAGCCATCTACCTCGGGCCGAAAAAAGGCGATAACGGCGTCGCGTTTCCGGTCGGCGGCGGGGTGAACGTGACCCTGACCGACAGCATCCACGTGTTTGGCGAAGGGTATGTCGCGCCGGATGGTCTGAACAACAGCGTGAAAAACTATGTTGAAGCGAACGGCGGCGTGAGCTGGTCTCCGATTGGTCCAGTGACGTTGAAAGTGGGTTACCGCCATGTGAGCGTTGACGGTAAAGAGGGTCGCCCGAACCACACCCTGATTGATGGCGCCTATGTGGGCGGCGGGGTCACCTTCTGATTATGATCAACGCCCCGCGATAAAGTTAAGGTGCGCTGAGCATTAGCCATAAAAAAACCTGCCGAATGGCAGGTTTTTTTATGGCCGGGTCATAGGCTTAGCGGCGCACCACCACCAGCTTCTGGTTCACAAACTCTTTGATGCCGAGATCGGAGAGCTCCCGTCCGTAACCGGAACGCTTCACGCCGCCAAACGGCAGCTCCGGCGCGGTATCGGTGAGCCAGTTGATATAAACCATTCCGGTTTCAATGGCGGAGGCCATCCGTTTGGCGCGTTCGATATCCTGACTGAACACCGCACCGCCCAGACCATAGTGGGAATCATTGGCCAGCTGGATTGCCTCCTCATCGTTTTTCACCACGTAGATCTGCGCCACCGGGCCAAAGAACTCTTCGAAGTACGCCGGATTATCACGGGTGATACCGGTCAAAATGGTGGGTTCAAAGAAATTGCCTTCTCGAGCCACCGCTTTGCCGCCCAGATGCAGCTTAGCGCCATTTTTCACCGCCTCGTCCACCTGTTTGCTTAGGGTATCCAGCGCATCTTTGGAAGAGAGCGGCCCCAGCGTGGTGCTTTCATCCAGCGGATCGCCGATTTTCACCTTGCGAAACGCCTCGCTAAATTTTGTCAGGAACGCATCCGCGATATTTTCGTGCAGGATAAAGCGCTTGGCAGCGGTACACACCTGGCCGGCGTTGTTCAGCCGCGCCTGGACGCCGATTTTCACC
Organism: Klebsiella sp. P1927; assembly: GCF_018204675.1. Classification (NCBI taxonomy): domain Bacteria; kingdom Pseudomonadati; phylum Pseudomonadota; class Gammaproteobacteria; order Enterobacterales; family Enterobacteriaceae; genus Klebsiella; species Klebsiella sp. P1927. The sequence goes on from NZ_CP073377.1 coordinate 4,460,425, forward strand.
GCGCGCTCCAGGTCGGCATCGTCCAGCACGACAAACACATCATTGCCGCCCAGTTCCAGCGTTGATTTCTTAATATGCTTCGCCGCCTGCGCCGCCACCACGCTGCCGGCTTTCTCCGACCCGGTGAGCGCCGCGCCCTGCACGCGATCGTCGGCGATAATCTTCGCCACCTGATCCTGGGAGATAAACAGGTTGGTCCACGCCCCCTCCGGAGCGCCGGCCTCACGCACCAGATGGGCAAAGGTCTCCGCGCAGTGCGGCACAATGCTGGCGTGTTTGGCGATAACCGGGTTACCGGCCGCCAGGTTTGGCGCAAGGACGCGAATCAGCTGGTAATAGGGGAAGTTCCACGGCTCCACCGCCAGTAAGACGCCAATGGGATGGTGCTCAACCCAGGCTTCACCCAGTTCGGAGGGATACTTCACCGGCGCCAGGAACGATTTGGCGTTATCGGCGTAATAGCGGGCGATCTGAGCGCAAAGTTTCACTTCGCCGCGGCTCTGCTTAATGAGTTTCCCCATCTCCTGGCTAGCGATTTTTGCCAGCTCCTCCGCCCGGCTATCGATCAGATCCGCCAGCTTATGCAGTACCGCCAGCCGCGGTTCAATATCGCCTTTTGCCCAGGCAGAATGGTAGAGCGCATCCGCCTGCTGCAGCGCCGCCTCCACGTCCGCATCGCTGTGCGCCGGGTACGTTTTAATAAGCTGATTGTTCGCAGGATTCACCGTCTGATAGGCCATATCGCATGTCTCCTTGTTATCGCTACTAAGGCAGTCAAAAATGCCGTTAAGGATATTAAGGGTAGTCGAGATGGCTGGCGATGCGGGTAAAGTTAGGTATATCCGGAATATTCCATAACGAGGCTAACCGGGGCGACCGTCAGGCCGCCCCGGCGTTATCAATGCGCCAGCGCGGCGATCTCGTCGGCGGTCAGGCCGGTGATTTTCACCACCGTCTCGCGGGCAATGCCGTCGGCCAGCATCCTCTGGGCAATGCGCAGCGCCTCGGCATGCTGTCCTTCTTGTCTGCCTTCAAGCCGGCCTTCCCGTTTGCCTTTTCTGCGGCCCACTTCCTGTAATCTTTCAGCAATAGTCATCAATCTCTCCCTGTGCTGAGGAACCCGTTGCGCCACTTCGTGGATAAACCGGCCAAAGCGGCGCGCGTTGCCAGTCTGCAGCAGATAATTAAACAGCGTTTTTAGCTGTCTGTCATTAGCGTCCCCGCTAAGTAAAATCGTCGTCAGTTGCTCAACAATGCCCATTAAATCGCGCTGGCGAATATGCTTCTGTATCAGCTCGAGTAATGCCACGCGCCGGTGGCGAACGATCTCATCGTCGGGGATCACCGTGACATCCACCAGCGGAAAGGGCGAGATATAAAGCTCACTCGCCAGCTGTGGATCGGCAAAACAGTCCAGCCAGTTGAGTGACCACGGGTATGGCGTGGTCGCTCCGTGATAGAAGAGCATCGGCACCACCAGCGGCAGTTTTGTATGACCGCCATCAAGATGGCGCTGCATCGCGGCGATGGCGTAGCGCATCAGGCGGAAGGCCATCTGCGCATCCGGCGAGCTCTGATGTTCGATAACCACATAAATGTAGCCCTCGCCAGAGGCGGTTTTGAGTGACCACAGCACATCGGAGTACCAGGCCCGCAGGCTCTCCTCGATAAAGCTTGCCGATTCCAGCTGTAAGGTATCGAGGTCGCAGCGCTGACGCAGCGCAGGCGGTAGATGGATCGCCAGAAAATCGCGCGCGGTGTCGGCCTGAGTGAGGAACTGTTTAAACACCGCATCATGCGGCGTCGAGGTGGTGCCCTTTGCCATCGGCTCATCCCTGCCTGCTTATCCTGCAGGGACTCTACCTCCCATGAATATCTCTGGCACCCCCGGAAACCGGGATTTTACATTCCGCTACGAAAACATATTTCCCCGGACTGCAAGCGTGACATCCTTTTTCGACGCGGTACGCAAATCCAGGCGGGCGACAGCCTCGGCGCAGCATGCTATAAACGGCTTATCCCCGCAGCAAAGGCCAAAGCAGTGAACCATACCCGAGATATCCCCCAAACCTTCTGGCGAGACGATCGTCTGCCGTGGCTGGAGCTGCGCAGCACCTGGCGCAGCCGCCAGGCCTATAAGCACCACAGCCACCCCCAGCTCTCGGTGGGGGCGATTATCGAGGGGGAAACGCGCTGCCTGTGCGCTGGCCAGGAGTACCTGCTGCAACCCGGGGATCTGATCGTGATCCCGCCGCACGCGCCGCATAGCTGTAATCCGCTGCATGGCAGGCCGCGCAGCTATCACATGCTTTACCTGGACGCGACATGGTGCCACGCGCAGCGCCCGGATATTCCCCCTGGCGCCAGTATCACCTCGCCGCAGCCGCTGCTGCGCGACAGCCCTCTCTTTGCCAGTTTCCAGCAGGTTGTCGCCCTGATGAGCCGCGGGAGCCTTGAACAACTGCCCGCCCGGCTGGCGCAACTCCTGCACGCGCTGCCGCTGTGCGCCGCCGCGCCGCAGGCGCCACATCACGCCAGCGCCCTGCTGTTTCAGCGCCTGGCGATGGATCTGCCGGCGTCGCCGTCGCTGGATAAGCTGGCCCACGACAGCGCGCTTCGTAAAGAGACCGTTATCCGCGCCGTGAAACAAGATACCGGCCTGACGCCCGCTAGTTTGATCAACATGGCGCGCATCGAATATGCGAAAACGCGCTTACGCGCCGGGGATCCTATCGCCGACGTCGGCTATCAGGCTGGCTTTGCCGATCAGAGCCATTTCCATAAAACCTTTGTCAGCTATACCGCCGCCACGCCGCGGCAGTATGCGCAAAGCAGATCAATATCTGACAATAAGTAATACGCCACCTGGCGTAGGGTGGCCTCTGCACCATTATCGAGGCCACTATGCATACCTTATCGACGCTCTTTCCCGCCGTCTTCCCGGCGCTAGCCCTGTCCCACTTTGTCGCTCTGCTCAGTCCGGGCCCTGATTTTTTTCTGCTGGTCGGCTACGCCGTGCGCTACCGGATCCGCGGCAGCATCGGATTGTGTCTCGGCATCGCCGCAGGCAATGCGCTGTATATTGTGCTCGCCATCGTCGGCTGGGGGCTTCTGCGCCAGGCGCCGCTGCTTTTTTTGCTCATCGAGCTGCTGGGGGCGGGCTATTTATTGTGGATTGGCAGCCTGCTGATACGCAGCCGTCCCGCGACGCTGGCGATGGAGAGCGTTCGCGCAGCGCGTCCGGGGTTCGGCAGGCAGCTGCTGCTAGGGCTGGGGTCATCGCTGCTCAACCCCAAAAACGCCCTGTTTTATCTGGCGCTGATGACTTCCCTGCTCGGGGCGGCTGTGACCCTGCTTCAGCAAACGGTGAGCGGGCTGTGGATGGTCAGCGTGGTGTTCTTCTGGGATTTACTGCTGGTGAGCGCGATTGCGCTGCCACAGATACAGCGCCGCCTGGGCGCCATCGTCTGGCGAGTCGAGCGGGCGGCGGGGGCGATCCTGATGCTCTTCGGCCTGGGGATTATCTGGCGATTTTTGCACGACCTCGCCGTCAGGCTATATGCTTAAGCATATGGAAAAACTCGCTGAACTGAAACGCGCCAAACTGCTGGCGCTGTCGCTGCTGCTGATTGCAGCCGCCATTTTTATCACTACCCTCGCGCTACCACCGTCGCCCTGGGTCGGTGCGCTAAAAGCTATTTCCGAAGCGGCGATGGTCGGGGCGCTGGCCGACTGGTTTGCGGTCGTGGCTCTGTTTCGCCGTATTCCGCTGCCCTTTGTCGCCCGCCATACGGCGATTATTCCGCGCAATAAAGACCGCATCGCCGACAACCTCGGCCGCTTTGTCGAGGAAAAGTTCCTTGATACCCCGTCGCTGGTCGCGCTGATCCGCCGCTATCAGCCAGCCCTGATGCTCGGCAACTGGTTCAGCCAGCCGGAGAACGCCCGGCGGGTCGGCCAGCACCTGCTGCAGGTGATGAGCGGTTTTCTCGAACTGACCGATGACGCGCGCATTCAACGTCTGCTGCGACGCGCGGTGCATAAGGCTATCGATAAGGTCGACCTGACGCAGACCAGCGCCATGATGCTGGAGGGGCTGACCCGCGACAATCGCCATCAAAAGCTGCTCGATTCGCTGATAAACCAACTGATTGCCCTGCTGCAGCGCGACAGCTCCCGCGCCTTTATCGCCCGCGGCATCGTACACTGGCTGGAGACCGAACACCCGCTGAAGGCCAAACTCCTACCCACCGAGTGGCTCGGCGAGCACAGCGCTGAGATGGTCACCGACGCGGTGAATACCCTGCTGGACGAGGTGACTCACGACCGTACGCATCAGATCCGTCAGACTTTTGACCGCGCCGTGCAAAAGCTTATCGATAACCTGAAATCCGACCCGGATATGGCGCAGAAGGCCGATAACATCAAAGCCTGGCTAAAAAATGATGAGACCTTTAACCACTATCTTGGCGAAGTATGGGGCGACCTGCGCGGCTGGGTAAAAAACGATATCAGCAGCGACGACTCACGTATTAAGCAGCGTATCGCCGAGGCGGGGCAGTGGTTCGGTGAAACCTTACTCCGCGACGACGCGCTGCGCGAATCGCTTAACGAACACCTGGAGCAGGCGGCGCACCGGGTGGCGCCGGAGTTCGCCGCCTTCCTCACCCGCCATATCAGCGACACAGTGAAGAGCTGGGACGCCCGCGATATGTCGCGGCAGATCGAGCTCAATATCGGTAAAGATCTGCAGTTCATCCGCATCAACGGTACCCTGGTGGGGGGAACCATCGGCCTGTTGTTGTGGCTGCTCTCGCAGATCCCCTCGCTGCTGCATCTGCATATTGGTTAGCAATGATACTATCCGAACAATAGCGCTGATAAATATTCCACAGGGAGGGCGAGATGATGCACAGGATTTCCCACTGGCTGAGCCGACACGCCGCCGCGCTGTTCTTCCCGGCGGCGTTAATTCTATATGATTTTTCCGCTTATCTCACTACCGATCTGATCCAGCCGGGGATCCTGCACGTGGTGCGGGATTTCAATGCTGATGTGGCGCTGGCTCCGGCCTCGGTGAGCCTGTATATGGCCGGCGGCATGGCGCTACAGTGGCTGCTGGGGCCGCTCTCTGACCGGATAGGACGGCGTCCGGTGCTGCTCACCGGCGCGCTGATTTTCACCCTCGCATGCCTGGCGACCCTATTCACCACCTCCATGACGCAGTTCCTGATTGCCCGCTTCGTGCAGGGCACCAGCATCTGCTTTATAGCCACCGTCGGCTACGTCACCGTACAAGAGGCCTTTGAGGAAAAAAGATCGATCAGACTGATGGCTGTGATCACCTCCGTCGTGCTGGTGGCGCCGATCGTCGGTCCGCTCTCCGGCGCGGCGCTGATGCATTTCATTCACTGGAAAGCGCTGTTCGGCATTATCGCCGCCATGGGATTGGTGGCCTGGCTCGGCCTGCTGTTGACCATGCCGGAGACGGTGCGCCGCGGCGATGTGCCGTTCAGCCCCGTGGGCGTGCTGCGCGATTTTCGCAACGTCTTTCGCAACCGCATCTTTTTACTCGGCGCCGCCACGCTGTCGCTGAGCTATATTCCGCTGATGAACTGGGTGGCGGTATCGCCGGTGATTTTAATGGACGCCGGCGGACTGACCACCAGCGAGTTCGCCTGGAGCCAGGTGCCGGTCTTCAGCGCCGTTATCATCGCCAACCTGTCGGTGGCGCGCTGGGTAAAAGACCCCACCCGCCCGCGCTTTGTCCTCAGCGCGGTGCCGGTACAGATGCTCGGCCTGGCCATCCTGATCGTTGGCAATCTGGTATGGCCCCACGTCTGGCTGTGGTCGGTGCTCGGCACCTGCTTCTACGCCTTCGGCATCGGGCTGATTTTCCCGACGCTGTTTCGCTTTACCCTCTTTTCCAACGACCTGCCGAAAGGCACGGTCTCCGCCTCGCTGAATATCGTGATCCTCAGCGTCAGCGCGTTATCAATTGAAGGCGCGCGCTGGCTGTGGTTCCATGGCGGCAGACTCCCCTTCCACCTGTTGGCGGTGGCCGCCGGGATTGTCGCCGCCTGCTGCCTGGCCGGACTGTTACGCCACCAGCGCGGACAAGCGGTGATCGAAGCCCGGCAGTCGTGAGCCCTTTTACGGAGAAAGCCCCATCATGAATGACATTGAACTCAGCCAGGCGCAGCGCGACCTGCTGCGCGACAGGCTCAGCAAGTACTGCGCAGAGACCTTCGACCTCGAACTGGAGCAGTTTGACGCCGAATTTTTCGTCGACTTTATCGCCAAAGAGCTGGGGCCGCTGTTTTACAACGCCGGTATCGAAGAGGCCATCCGCACCCATCAGGCATGGAGCGAGCGTATCCAGGAAGAGATGGATTTGAAAAAGGTCTATTAACACCGCGTACAGACGCAGGAGATCAATAAAACCCTGCATACACCATGGCTATAATGGCGACTCTTTCAGCATCTCCCGTGTACGGGGAAGGAAAACCATGTCGCTTATCACCGATCTACCCGCCATTTTTGACCAGTTCTCAGAAGCTCGCCAGAAGGGCTTTCTCACCGTCATGGATCTTAAAGAGCAGAACGTACCGCTGGTGGGCACTTACTGCACCTTTATGCCCCAGGAGATCGCCATGGCGGCGGGCGCCGTTGTCGTCTCGCTGTGCTCAACCTCCGATGAAACCATCGAGGAAGCGGAAAAAGATCTCCCGCGCAACCTCTGCCCGCTTATCAAAAGCAGCTACGGCTTCGGCAAAACCGATAAATGTCCCTACTTCTATTTCTCTGACCTGGTGGTTGGGGAAACCACCTGCGACGGCAAAAAGAAAATGTATGAGTACATGGCCGAGTTCAAGGCGGTCCACGTCATGCAGTTGCCGAACAGCGCCAGCGATGCCGCCTCGCGCGCACTGTGGAAAACGGAGATCCTGCGCCTGCAGCAGGTGATTGAGGCCCGATTTGGCACGCCGATTAGCGAGGCGGCGCTGCGCGAAGCCATCGTGTTGAAAAATCGCGAGCGCCGGGCGCTGGCCCACTTTTATCGTCTCGGGCAGCTCAATCCGCCGGCGCTCAGCGGCGGCGACATCCTGAAAGTGGTGTACGGCGCCACTTTTCGTTTCGACAAAACCGCCCTGATTGATGAACTGCATGCCATGGCGGAGCGCATCCATCAGGAGTGGCAGCAGGGTAAACGGCTGGAACCTCGTCCGCGGATCCTGATCACCGGCTGCCCGATCGGCGGCGCGGCGGAAAAAGTGGTCCGCGCCATCGAGGAAAACGGAGGCTGGGTGGTCGGCTATGAGAACTGCACCGGCGCGAAAGCGACCGAGCGCTGCGTGGCGGAAGAGGGTGACGTCTACGACGCCTTAACCGATAAATATCTCGCCATCGGCTGCTCCTGTATCTCCCCCAACGACCAGCGTCTGCAGCTGCTGAGCCAGATGGTGGAGGAGTATCAGGCCGACGGGGTGATCGACGTCATTTTGCAGGCCTGCCATACCTATGCCGTGGAATCGCTGGCGATTAAACGCCATCTGCGCCAACAGCACGATCTTCCTTACATGGCGATTGAAACCGACTATTCGACAGCGGACCTCGGCCAGCTCAGCACCCGCGTCGCCGCCTTTATCGAAATGCTGTAAGGAGCTGGCGTGAACTATACGGTTGGCATTGATTCCGGCTCCACCGCCACAAAAGGCATCCTGCTGGCGGACGGCGTCATCGTGCGCCGCTTCCTCTGCCCCACCCCCTTTCGCCCCGCCGACGCCATCCACGAGGCCTGGGAGACACTGCGCGCTGGCCTCACGGAGACGCCTTTTTTAACCCTCACCGGCTATGGCCGCCAGCTGGTGGATTTTGCCGATAAGCAGGTGACGGAGATCTCTTGTCACGGCCTCGGCGCCCGCCTGCTGGCGCCGGACACCCGCACGGTGATTGATATCGGCGGCCAGGACAGCAAAGTTATCCAGCTGGACGCCGGGGGCAACCTCAGCGACTTCCTGATGAATGACAAATGCGCCGCCGGCACCGGCCGCTTTCTGGAAGTCATTTCACGCACCCTCGGCGCCAGCGTCGAACAACTGGACGCCATTACCGACGGCGTGGAACCGCACGCCATTACCAGTATGTGCACGGTGTTTGCCGAATCGGAGGTCATTAGCCTGCGGTCGGCCGGCGTCGCGCCGGAGGCGATTCTGGCCGGGGTGATTAACGCCATGGCCCGGCGCAGCGCGAACTTTATTGGCCGCTTATCGGCGCAGGGGCCGCTGCTGTTTACCGGCGGCGTCAGCCACTGCGCCGCCTTTGCCCGGATGCTGGAAAGCCATGTCGGCATGGCGGTGACAACCCATCCCGACGCCCAGTTTGCCGGGGCGATCGGCGCGGCGCTGATCGGCCAGCGCCAGCGGAGGCGCGGATGACAACGTTTCTGTTTTTATTTCACTCCACGGTGGGGGTGGTTCGGATGCGCAAAGCCATGCAGGCGGCGGGAGTAGCCTTCGAGGTCAAAGATATACCCCGCCAGCTGCGCAGCGGCTGCGGGCTGTGCATCCTGCTGGAGGGGACGGAAGCCGATGCGCGAGGCTGGATCGTCCCGGAACAGACGGCGGCGCTGTATCAGCAGAACGGGGAAGCATGGCGCTGTCTCGCCACCTTCCCACCTGCAGGTTAATCGCTCACCACAAAACGCGTCGCCGCGAAACAGTTCAGCAGGCGGTGCATGAGAAAAACCAGGGTCAGCGTCACCACCAGCGAGACCGTCACCGAGGTGATGCGGTACAGATCGCTGAACACCAGATCCTGATACGGATGTAAATTCTGGCCGAACATAATGCCGATGGTAGTGATGCTGGCGAAGCCCACCCCGGCGCCCACTTTCTCCATCACGTGTAGGCGGGCGCTGAAGGCCAGCCCGAGACCAATCAGCGGCATCATCAGGATCATGTGGTTGCTGAAATCATAGATAATCAGCTGCACCACCAGTATATAGAGACAGGCCAGCACCACCCCGACGACGCGCCAGATCGAGCTGATCACCGCCCCACGATAGTGCATCGGGAACAGGATCAGGATCCCGGCCATCAGCGCCGACAGCGAGTCGCTGAGATCGCAGATCTGAAACACCACAAAGATGATCGTCGCTACCGTACCGGAGAGCAGCGACTCATGACGGATGCGGGCGGCGTCTTTCTCAATCCGCGGCGGCGGCTTGCGCGGTTCGACGTCCGGGATCAGGTAATGCAGCAGCGCGCTCAGCGCCACGGCCATCACGCAGGCTTCCATATTGGAGAACATCAGGGTGTGCCAGTTGCTGGTGGGATAGCTCATAAAGTTGAGCATCGTGCTCTGGCACACCACCCCCATTGATCCCAACAGGAACAGCGGTCCCTGGCTCATAAAGCGGAAACGCATCACGTACAGGGCAAACACCACCAGGGTCATGATCACCGGCCACTGCGACAAATAGCCGACAATTAGCACCATTTCGACACAGTTTACCGCCGCGCTAAATATAAACTGGCGGGCGACGTGCAGGTTGAACATCGGTACCAGCGACATCAGCATCAGCGGATAAACGACGAAAAATACGCCGTACTGTACGTCGTAGAAGGTGGAGATGCTGAGCGCAATGGTCCCGGCCACGGCGATACGCACCGTCTGGCGAAAATCATTCGCCGTGTAGACGATATTGCCGTGCGGGGTAAAGACATGCGCCAGGGTATTAATAGACATAGTGCAACCAGCTCACCAGGTGGATCTGCAGGCCGGCGAAGGTGCGGGCAAAAGGTCCCTCGCTATTGTACAGCTGCACCGTAGCGCGGGCGCCGGTCGGCAGCGGTTTGTCCAGCGGCTGATCCAGCGCGACGTGAATGCGCATCCGCTGGGCGTCGCGCACCCAGCGGGTGGACTGCTCCGGCTGCGACAGCTGGCCGTTCACCGCCTCCTGTCCCGCCAGAATCCCGGCGTCGCTGCTGGTCACGTGCGCCGGGAAGACTTGACCCGGCAGGGCGTCAAAGACCACCGCCGCATCGGTATTCACCGCGGTGTGGCGCAGGCTTTTTTCGCGGAAGTCGGCGACGATGTCAGTGTTGTTGTTAACCAGCGCCAGCACAGCCGTCGCCGCGGTGGCGTAGATCCCCGGGTTCAGCTGCAGGTTGCTGACCATGCCGTCAGTTTCCGCACGCACTTTGGTCCAGGCCAGGTTCAGCTGCGCCTCCTCCAGCGCGTTGCGGTATTTCTGCAGGGTGACGTTGCGCTTATCGTCGCGCTCGCCGCGCTGGATCAGCAGGTTCTGGATCTGCGCGTTCAGCGCCGAGACCGACTGCTCGCTGGTCTGCCAGGTGGTTCGCACCTTATCGAGGTCGGACTGCGAGACGTTCTGCATCGTACTCAAGCGCTGGTAGCGATCGAGCGTGACCTTATCGTTACGCGCGGTGTACTGCGCAGTGCGCAGGTTGGCGCGGGCGGCGGCGATTTGCGCGTCCAGCTGCTGGTTGCTCAGTTTCGCCTGCTCGAGGGCGATCTGCGCCGCTTCAACTTTATTAATGAATGGCGTTGGGTCGAGCTCATACAGCAGGTCGCCCTTTTTCACCTGGCTGTTGTTGTGCACGTAGACGTGCGAGACATAGCCGGAGACCCGCGACGAAACCGGGGTCACCACGCGCATGACGGTGGAGTCCGGCGTCAGCGGGATCCAGATATCGGCAACGATAAACCAGGCGAATATTCCCAGAAAAGCGGCAATACTCACCCGTACCCAGCGGGCAAATTTTTGTTCAGGCGTCATCATAGTGTGTTAGATCTTGTTATCTTCTTCGCGGATATTCCGCAAACGGCAGGCGATTTGATTTAACGTGGCGCTGAAGGTAGCGAGATCGGCCTCCGGGATGGTCTGGGTTACGCGCTCCTGATAGGTCTCGATCACGCAGCTCAGTTTTTCCAGAATAGCCCGCCCCTCAGCGGTCAGCGTCAGCAGGCGAATGCGTTTGTCATATGGCGATGTGGAACGCACCAGATAGCCCTGCTTTTCCAGTAATGAGAGGGTGCGCATTAGCGGCGGCAGTTCAATGCCCTGCACCTCCGCCAGTTCGCTGACCGAGACGTTGTCTCCCAGCTGATGCAGTTGCATCAGCACCGTCCAGCTGGACTGGGTGAGTCCGGTATCGGTGATAGCGGAGTCAATAATGGCGCGCCACTGGCGCACCACCATAGCCATCCGCATCCCCAGCGGGCGGCGGGCAAACAGTTCGTCTTCAGTCACGGGGCTTCCTCTCATTATTGAGAAGAAAATAATACTTATCAGGGTAAGTATCAAGAAACGGAAGGTCGTGCCGCATCAATTGATAAATTTCGTGAATGTATCCCGGCGGCACTTTGCGCTCACCGGGATAATGAAGAAGGTTTGCCTGTAAAAAACCGCACGTTTTAATTGATCTGGTCCCGACGCAGGCCGATATCTTTCAGCTGTTCGTCGCTCATTTGCTGCAAAACTCTGCGCGTTTGCTCCTGAAGCCACCATTTTTTGATAAACCGCACCAGCAGTACGAAACCGATAAATGGCTGTCTTGCCCTGTTCTCGTGAAATTCCATCCTCTACCTCCTCACCTTGCCAGAGGCTTTATCTTCACGGATTTGGGGGTAAGGAATACAGATTCACAAAACGCTTTTCTTTAACATACAGATTAGCTAAAACGTACACCAGAGCCCAATTTTTACGCCCATCTGTACTGGTTATTCCATCTGTATGGCGGCAATTAAGGATACAGCATGACCCGCTACCAACATCTCGCTACGCTGCTGGCCGAACGCATCGAACAGGGCCTGTATCGCCATGGCGAAAAGCTGCCGTCGGTGCGCAGCCTGAGCCAGGAGCACGGCGTCAGCATCAGCACCGTCCAGCAGGCCTATCAGCTGCTTGAGCAGCAGCAGATGATTGTGCCGCAGCCGCGATCGGGCTATTTCGTCGCCCCGCGCAAAGCCCAGCCGCCGGTGCCGCCGATGTCGCGTCCGGTCCAGCGCCCGGTGGAGATAACCCAGTGGGATCAGGTGCTGACCATGCTTGACGCCCGCTACGATAAATCGATCATCCCCTTCGGCGGCGGCTCGCCGGACGTGACGCAGCCAAGCCTGAAGCCCATCTGGCGTGAACTGAGCCGGGCTATCCAGCACAACCTCACTGAGGTGTTGAACTATGACGAACTGGCCGGGCGTCGCGAGCTACGGGAGCAGATCGCCCGCCTGATGCTCGACGGCGGATCGGTGGTAACTGCCGACGATCTGGTGCTCACCAGCGGCTGCCACAGCGCGCTGTCGCTGGCCCTGCTGTCGGTGTGCCAGCCAGGGGACATCATCGCCGTGGAATCCCCCTGCTACTACGGCACCATGCAGATGCTGCGCGGGCTGGGATTAAAGACGATTGAGATCCCCACCGATCCGGAAACCGGGATCAGCATCGAGGCCCTGGAGCTGGCGCTGGATCAGTGGCCGATCAAAGGGGTGATCCTCGTGCCAAACTGCAATAACCCGCTGGGCTTTATCATGCCGGACGCCCGCAAGCGCGCGGTGCTGAACCTTGCCCAACGCTACGATATCGTTATTTTCGAGGATGATATTTACGGCGAGCTGGCCACCGAATACCCGCGCCCGCGCACGATCCACTCCTGGGATATCGACGGCCGGGTGATGCTCTGCAGCTCCTTTACCAAAACCATCGCCCCCGGGCTGCGTATCGGCTGGATCGCCCCCGGGCGCTACTACGACAAGCTGCTACAGATGAAGTACGCCGCCAGCGGGACCAACGTCCCCTCCACTCAGCTGGCGGCCTGCAATTTTATTCGCGAAGGCCACTACCACCGCCACGTGCGGCGGATGCGGCAGATCTATCAGCGCAATATCGAGATCTACACCTGCTGGCTGCGGGAATTTTTCCCCTGCGGGATCTGCGTCACCCGGCCGAAGGGCGGTTTTATGCTGTGGGTTGAGCTCCCGGAGCAGGTAGATATGGTCTGCGTCGCCAAGCAGCTGTGCCGGCTGAAGATCCAGGTCGCGCCGGGCTCGCTGTTTTCGGCAGCGGGCAAGTATCGCAACTGCGTCAGGATCAACTGCGCCCTGCCGCCGACCGAAAAACATAAAGCGGTGATGGTGAAGCTGGGAGAAGCGGTGAAGGTGGCGATGGAGTGAATTTAACCTGTTCTCCCCGGTGGCGCTGCGCTTACCGGGGCTACGGGTGATCTAACGTCTGCGTAGCAGCTTCACTGTTCAAAAAACACCATCCCCTTATACGGCTGCTCGCGGCAGGCGGCCAGCCGCTGGGCGAGACTGCCGACGTGCAGCTCCAGCTTATGGCCATCGGGATCGAGGAAATAGTGCGAGGCACCTTCGCTACGGTTCAGCTTCCAGACCGCCACGCCGGCAGCCTCAAGGCGGGCGGCGAAGCTAGCAAAATCGGCTTCGCTAATACTAAACGCATAATGGGTGTAGTCGCTCTCTTCCGGCGGAGTAACGCGCCGCTGCGGATCCAGCGACAGGCACAGCCACAAATCGCCGCAGGAGAGATAAGCCCCGCTGTCCCAGCGGGCATGCAGCGTCATGCCCAGCAGCTGCTGATAAAACGCCACGCTCGGCGCCAGCTGGCTGACTGCCAGGGTCAGGTGATTCAGTCCACTCAGCATGTCTGTTCCTCCAGTGAATTCACAATGAACTGACGCAGCCATTGATGCGCCGGGTCGCGGTGCCAGCGCTCGTGCCACAGCATCAGCATCTCAAAGCCGGCGACCGCCAGCGGCGGCTCGACGACCACCAGCCCGCTCTGCCCGCGCACCAGCCGCTCCGGCAGGACCGCCACCAGATCGCTATTGCGCAGGGTCTCCAGCATAAACAGGAAATGTGGCACGGAAAGGACAACCCGCCGCATCAGTCCGAGGTTCGCCAGCGCGATATCGGTCGCCGCGCTGAAGCCGCCCCCGTCCGGGGAGACGATCACGTGCTCCAGCTGACAGAACGTTTCCAGGCTAAGCCCAGGCCGCAGCGCCGAATGTTCCGCCCGGCCAGCCAGCACGTAGCGTTCGCGAAACAGCAGGCGCTGATGCAGCCCCGGCGGCGCGCCCTCGCGGGTATGAAAGAAAAGATCTACTGTATCGCTGGCCGCCTGCTGCTCCAGCCGCGCCGGCTGCAGTTCGAATACCGCCAGCCGACTGCCGGGAGAGGCCTGGCGTAACCCAGCCAGCATCGGCAGGAGGATCGCCGAGGCCATATAGTCCGTCGCCGCCACCCGCCAGGTCTCCGCCGCCGTGGCCGGATCAAAAGGGCTGACCGGCGCCACCGCCTGCTCCAGCGCGGCTAATGCGGCGCGCAGCGGCTGGCGAAGCTCATCGGCGCGGGCGGTGGGCTGCATGCCGCGCGGGCCCGGCATCAGCAGCGGATCGGCGAAAATCTCCCGCAGCCTGGCGAGCTGAATACTTACCGAGGGCTGCGACAGATTCAGCCGCTGCGCCGCCCGGGTAACGTTGTTTTCGCTAAGCAGCACATCCAGGGTGCGCAACAGATTGAGATCCAGACGCTGTAAATTAATCACGACTATACCGGGAATTTAAGTAATTAATTTCTACTATAGCGTCAGCTTTCCTACTCTGCAGCTCTCCATACGCCAGAGGTGATATTATGAAAGTACTGCTGATTTACGCCCATCCGGAACCGCGCTCGCTCAATGGCGCGCTGAAAAATTTCGCCGTCCGCCATCTGCAGCAGGCCGGGCATGAAGTGCAAGTCTCCGATCTCTACGCCATGCGCTGGAAGGCCGGGTATGACGCCGACGACAGCGGCGCCCCGCCGGTCGGCGAGTTCTGGCGGCCGACCCTCGATTCCAAACAGGCCTTTGCCCAGGGCACCCAAAGTGCGGATATCGCAGCCGAGCAGGAAAAGCTGCTGTGGGCCGATACGGTGATTTTCCAGTTCCCGCTATGGTGGTTCTCGATGCCCGCCATCATGAAGGGCTGGATCGACAGGGTGTACGCCTGGGGCTTTGCCTATGGCGTCGGCGAGCACAGCGACCGCCACTGGGGGGATCGCTACGGGGAAGGCACTTTCGTCGGCAAGCGGGCGATGCTGATCGTCACCGCCGGCGGCTGGGCGGAACACTATTCACCGCGCGGGATCAATGGCCCCATCGACGACATCCTGTTCCCCATTCAGCACGGTATGCTGTTCTACCCCGGCTTTGAGGTGCTTCCGCCGCTGGTGTTCTACCGCACGGATAAAACCGATGCCGGGCAGTTCGCCGATCAGTGCGCCGCCCTGGCCGAGCGGCTGGACACGCTGTGGCAAACCGAGCCCATTCCATTCCGCCGCCAGAATCATGGCGATTATCTGATCCCGTCGCTGACGCTGCGCCCGGAGCTGGCGCCAGGGCAAAGCGGCCTGGCGGTGCATTTGCGTAGCGAATAACTGGCTATCCCGTCTTCGCCCCCGAGGACGGGTCATTTACCCGGCTCTCTCCAGTCCCAGCATGCCTCGCGCCTGGATAAAGCACAGCAGCAATACGCCCCACAGCGCCATCGTCAGATAGGGGCTGATACCGAGGATATTGAACCCACTCTCAATAATCTGCAGCAGGAACAGCGCGAGCACCATCCCAACGATGCGCCCGCTACCGCCATCCGGATTCACGCCGCCAAGCACCGCCGCGAGGATCGACACCAGCAAATACGATTCCCCATAAGATGCTTTGGCTGAGTTCAGCTTCGACATCATCAGAAACGCAGCCACCGCGCAGAGCAGGGCCGAGATGACATATACCCACATCAACACCCGCCGGGTATTGATCCCGGAATAATGGGTCGCCCGTTCGTTGGATCCGATCAACATGATCGCCCGACCCAGCGGGCTTTTCTCCAGCAGCACCCACAGCCCGGCCGCCACCACCGCAAAAAGCCACATTGGCAGCGGAATACCGAACCACTGGGCGTGATTCAGCCACAGCACCCACTGCGGATAGTTAGCGATGGCGCTGCCGCCGGTGATCAGAATATTTATCCCTTTGAGCAGGGTCATCATGCCAAGGGTAGCCAGGATCGGCGAAACGCGGATCCCGGCGATCAATATCCCGTTGCACAGGCCAATGATCATCGCCGCCCCTCCGCCGGCCAGCAGCGTCGCCAGCGCGGTAGCGCCCCCAGGCGGATAGCTCGTCGCCACCCAGGCCATCACCAGCGAGCAGGCGTTAGCCGTCGCGATAATTGACAAATTAATGCCGCCGCAAAGCATAGTCATGGCCATCGCCAGCGCCAGGATCCCCAGCACCGGCATTTGCGAGGCAATCGACTGGAAATTGCTGACAGACCAGAAGATGTTTGGCATGGCGATGCTAAAGGCGATAACCATCAGCAGCAGCAGGCCGATCAGGTAAAACTCAACGTTGTTGCGCCACGATTTTTTCATAACAAGCTCCGGTTCTGATGCTGGCTCCATGCCGTTACGCTGATGCTGACGACGATGATCGCCCCAGTGATCAGGGTCTGCCAGTAGGAGGAGACCCCTAGCAGGTTCAGGCCGTTCTGCATCACCGCCAGTAAAATCACCCCCAGCAGCGTACCGGTGAGAGTTCCGCGCCCGCCAATCAGGCTGGTGCCGCCCAGCACCACCGCCGCCAGCACCGTCAGCTCATAGCCCAGCAGTGAATCCGGCGCAACGGTCATCACTGTCCACGCCTGCACGACACCTGCGGCCCCCGACATTAGCCCCATATAGCCATAAACGAACAGCTGCAGGCGGAGCACGCTGAAGCCGACGCGGCTGGCGGATTCCCGGTTGCCGCCCATGGCATAGATCTTGCGGCCAACGGTAGTGAAATTCATGATAAACGCGGTCAACAGCACCACGACGATCATCGTCAGCAGCGGCAGCCCCAGGCCGTAATCGTAACCATCGGCATCGGTATATTTGAACAGCATAACCCCCTTTTCAAACCACGGAGGGAAGTCGTAGAGCCAGACACCTTTGCTTAACCACAGCAGCAAACCGTAGAAAATGTTGAGCGTAGAAATGGTGATAATGATCGAGGGGACCCGCAGACGATTAACCAACAGCGCGTTCACCAGCCCCAGCAGCACGCCGATGCCGCCGGCAAGCACAAAAGCCACCGCGAAGTTGCCGCCTACTTTTTGCAGCATCACCACCATGCCGTACTGGGCGATAATGGTCATAGCCGGGAAGGAGATATCAATCCCGCCGGCGATCAGCACCACGAACAGACCACAGGCGAGAATGGTCAGCATCGCATAGTTATTAGCGAGGTCGTAAAGATTGCCGAAAGTGAAAAATTCCTCACTGCGCCAGCCCAGCAGCAGGCACAGCGCAATAATGAACATGCCTAACCAGAATTCATGTCGTTTCAACAGATTAGCCATTGACCACCTCCGCTATCTGCTGCTGGGTACTGCTGTCCGGCAGGAAGCTATGGGTCAACTCGCCCTGCTTCATCACCAGGATGCGATGACTCTGGTACCACGCCTCTTCAATCTCGTCGCAAATCATCAGCACGGCGATACCATGGGCAGCCAAATCGCTGATGATATGATAGATCCCGGCTTTGTTTGCGATATCCACCCCCACGGTTGGGCTATCGAGGATCAGCAGCTTAGGAGAGATCGCCAGCCATTTGGCGATAGAAACGCGCTGGGCATTACCACCGGAGAGGGTATTCACCGGCAGATGCGTATCCGGCGCCTTAATGGTCAACGCGTTGACCATTCTTGCGACCAGCTGCTGAGCTTTACTATCACTCAATAGTCCGCAAGCGCCTTTCACTTTATGAAACACGGTGCTGATAATGTTGTTTTCAATCGACTGACTCATCACCAGGCCGCGCGACATACGGTCCTCGGAGACATAGCCGATACCGTGGCGGATAGCGTCCTGATTGCTACGCAACCGCACCGGCTGGCCATTTATCAGGATCTCGCCGCTGTCAGGGCGGGTCATGCCGAAAAGGCTCAGGCACAGCTCTGTTCGCCCGGCGCCCAACAGGCCGACTATCGACACCACTTCTCCGGCTTCGACCTTCAGGGAGACGTTATGATATTCCCCTTTGCGGCTGAGATTGCGCACCTCCAGCACCGGCGTACTGCCCTGCCCCTGCCACAGATCGCGCACCTGATAGTCAAACTCCTGGCCCGTCATCAGAAAACCGAGCCGGCGGGTGGTTACCTCTGCCGCCGGCAAGGTGCCGACCAGATTGCCATCCTTCAGCACGCTGATGCGGTCCGATACGGCCATGACCTCTTCCAGACGGTGGCTTACGAAGACGATGCAGATCCCCCTCTCACGCAGCTGGCGCACCACATGCAATAGTCCCTCCACTTCCTGATGGGTCAATGAGGCCGTGGGTTCATCCATAATGATAAGCCGGGCATCCTGCGCCAGCGCGCGGCAGATAGCCACCAGCTGACAGCGAGCGATGGAGAGCGATTCCACGGCGGCATCCAGCGGCAGCGAGACGTTAATACTGCGCATCGCCTGCTCCGCACTGCGTCGCAGTTCGCTGCGCCTCACCAGTACGCCGCGATGATAGTGGTTTATAGCAATGTTCTCCCACACGCTGAGATTGGGAAACAGCGACAGATCCTGATAAATCACCTGGATCCCATGGGCGACAGAGGCCGCTGGCGTCAGTTTGGGCCACGTCTTGCCGCCCAGCGTCATCGCTGCGCCCACATCCGGGCGATAGACGCCAGAGATAATTTTGATCAACGTCGACTTCCCGCAACCGTTCTGCCCGGCCAGGCAGTGCACTTCTCCGGGCATAAAGTCGATGCTGATATCATTGAGCGCGCGGTTGGCGTGGAAGGTTTTGCTGACGTGTCGAAGGGAAAGGAAAGGTTCCATAGCATCCCCTGGCTGGTTAAGCCGGGGCGGCAGGCGCCCCGGAAGGTGGATTAGTAGAGCGAATCAATATTGTCTTTATTTACCAGCAGCACTTTATGGAAGCGGATAATATGCTTGTCGCTATCGACTTCCGCTTTACCGAGCTCTTTCAGTTCAAATCCCGGCTCAATGGTTTTGCCGTTCAGCAGGGTGCTGGCGACGGCCGCGAGGGCATAGCCGGCTGTCGCCGGATCGTAGGTGATCCCTTCGGTAATATCGCCGCTCTTAATAAGAGAAGCCGCCTGCGAGGGGATCATCATCCCGTAGACCGCGACTTTATTTTTCGCACGCTTCTCTTTCACCGCGCGCCCCGCGCCAATCGGGCCATTCGAACCAAAAGAGACCACCGCTTTCAGATCCGGGTAAGTTTTCATCAGATCGAGCGTGGTACGGCGGGAATCATCAACACTTTCCGCCACCGGCATTCGGCGGGTGACTTCATGCATGTCCGGGTAATGTTCTTTTTGGTATTTCACCAGCAGATCGGCCCACAGGTTGTGCTGCGGTACCGTAAGGCTACCGACATAGATAACGTAGCCGCCTTTGCCCCCCATCCGCTTGGCCATATGCTCCACGTATTCAGCAGCGAACTTCTCGTTATCGATGATCTCCACATCCCAGTTGGCGCTCGGCTGCCCGGGCGATTCGTTGGTCAGCACCACGATGCCGGCGTCACGGGCTTTTTTGAATACCGGCTCCAGCACGTTGGCATCGTTAGGCACGATAGTGATGGCATCCACTTTACGTGCAATCAGGTCCTCAATAATTTTCACCTGCTGCGGCGCATCGGTGCTGGACGGCCCTACCTGGGAGGCGTTGAGGTTAAACTCTTTCCCGGCCTGGACTACCCCTTCACCCATCCGGTTAAACCATGGCATGCCGTCCACTTTTGAAATATTGACTACGGTTTTTTCCGCCGCATATACCGGCGCGGAAATAAGCGCAGCCCCCAACAGCAATGATGAAAAAATATTAACGACCAGACGTTTATGCATAATAATTAGCCTCAATACGTTGTAGTCAGACAGGGGTATGACGCAAAGCGGAAAAATAGATAGAAATTGTAATAATGTTAATAATTTAGAAGAGAATAAACACAAGCTGTAACAGCAGACAGGTAATATTCAGCTATAAATATGGATAATAATAC
The DNA here is from genome assembly GCF_018204675.1 of Klebsiella sp. P1927. Classification (NCBI taxonomy): domain Bacteria; kingdom Pseudomonadati; phylum Pseudomonadota; class Gammaproteobacteria; order Enterobacterales; family Enterobacteriaceae; genus Klebsiella; species Klebsiella sp. P1927. The sequence goes on from NZ_CP073377.1 coordinate 4,480,511, forward strand.
TATAATCCTGTGGCGTGAGCTTTTTCACAAAAAAAATGCAACATAGTTTGTTGTTCCAGAATAATGATCGGGTCGCAGAGAAAATATATTTTTCCCGCTTCGTTATTTACCGAAAAACAATCACATAAATAACATCAGGAAAAGTATGTGATTTTTGATTGCGCCTCCAGCCCCTTCCGTGGCAGGATACTCCCTATGAACAGAAACGTTATCGTTACCTATCCCCGCCGTTGGTGGCTGCCTGCATAACAGGCGGCACGATACACGTTTCCATTTTCAAAGCCGCCGGAAGGCGGCTTTGGTGTTTTCAGGACGTCTTTCGGCTGAACAGTCTGATAAGGAGTCCCTGATGAACCATCCACAAACCATCCTCACCGGCGACCGCCCGACCGGCCAACTTCATCTTGGCCACTACGTCGGCTCGCTGCGCCAGCGCGTCGCGCTGCAGCATAACCACCAGCAATTTATCCTGATCGCCGACCTGCAAGGGCTCACGGACAACGGCAGCAATCCGCAAAAAATCAGCCACCATATCCTCGAAGTCATGGCCGATTATCTGGCCGTCGGCATCGACCCCAGGCTCACCACTATTTGCCTGCAGTCCGCCCTGCCGGCGCTGGCGGAGCTCAGCGCGCTGTATATGAATATCGTCACCGTCGCCCGCGTAGAACGTAATCCGACGGTCAAAAATGAGATTGCCCAGAAGGGATTCGCCCGCTCGCTACCGGTGGGTTTTCTTGCCTATCCGATTAGCCAGGCGGCCGATATCACCGCGTTCAAGGCCGAACTGGTGCCGGTGGGCGACGATCAGCTACCGATGATTGAGCAGACCAACGAGATCGTCCACAAGATGAATAGCCTCACCGGCGAGCCGGTGCTGCGCCACTGCAAGGCGCTACTCAGCGAAGTGAGTCGCCTGCCGGGCGTCGATGGCAACGCCAAAATGTCGAAATCGCTGGGCAATACGCTGACGTTATCGGCCACAGAGGAGGAGATCCACCACGCGGTCAGCGCGATGTATACCGACCCGACGCACCTGAGAGTCAGCGATCCGGGGCATGTCGAGGGCAACGTGGTGTTTACCTATCTCGATGCATTCCACAGCGATAAGGTGCGGGTGGCAGAGATGAAAGCCCACTATCAGCGCGGCGGGCTGGGCGATCGCCAGTGTAAGAATGAGCTGGAAACCTGCCTGCAGACGCTACTGGCGCCGATCCGCGAACGCAGGGCCACTTTTATTCAGGATAAAGGGATGCTGCTGGAGCTGCTGCGCCAGGGCAGCGAACGCGCCCACCACCTCACACAGCAGACGCTGCATGAGGTGAAGCGTGGGCTGGGTCTGCCTGTGCTGTTCTGAGATGGTGAAATACTCCCTGTGCGGATAATTTTGTTAACACGCCGACAAGACCCTGTCTTTCGTATGGACAATATCGCCCCGGCTGTTACTATCGCGTTAACGGTAGCTCTCACTATGCGTGTTTCATTAAGGCCAGGATCGCTGATGATGACCACATAAGTAGCCCAGCGAGCGGCTGCGCATCGGCGCGGCAGAGCGCGGCGTCAGCGGCCCTCCCTCCACTTTTTCGTCCTTCGCAAGAAGGACGCTCCGCCCGCCGGAGGAAACACGCGCACCACTCAGCACAGGGAATCAAGCGAGTCGCGTATGGACAAAATAAAGAAACGTTGGGCAGGGTATTTTGTCGGCTTACTGGTGGTGCTCGCCGCCGCCGCATGGTGGCTGCTGCGCCCGCCGGGACTCCCGGCGGGGTTTGCCAGCAGCAACGGCCGAATCGAAGCCACCGAAGTTGATATTGCCAGTAAAATCGCCGGGCGTATCGACACCATTCTGGTCAAAGAGGGTCAGTTCGTGCACCAGGGAGAGGTGCTGGCGAGAATGGATACCCGGGTACTGAACGAGCAGCGTCTTGAAGCCGCCGCGCAAATCAAGGAAGCGGAAAGCGCGGTCCTGGCCGCCAGAGCCTTGCTCGATCAGCGACAAAGTGAAATGCGTGCCAGCGAAGCGGTAGTGAAGCAGCGCCAGGCGGAGCTGGATTCCACGGCGAAACGCCATGTTCGCTCCAACACCCTCTCCCAGCGTGGCGCCGTCTCCGCCCAGCAGCTGGATGACGATCGCGCGGCCGCAGAGAGCGCCCGCGCGGCGCTGGAATCGGCGAAAGCCCAGGTCTCCGCCGCCCGCGCCGCCATCGAAGCTGCCCGCACCAGCATTATTCAGGCGCAAACCCGCGTCGAAGCCGCCCAGGCGACCGAGCGGCGGATCCTCGCCGATATTGACGATAGCGAGCTGAAAGCCCCCCGCGATGGCCGCATTCAGTATCGCGTCGCTGAGCCAGGCGAAGTCCTGGCCGCCGGTGGCCGGGTACTGAACATGGTCGATCTCGCCGATGTCTATATGACCTTTTTTCTGCCCACCGAACAGGCAGGTCTGCTGGCGCTCGGCAGCGAAGCGCGCTTGGTCCTTGATGCCGCGCCGGATCTGGTGATCCCGGCCAATATCAGCTTTGTCGCCAGCGTCGCCCAGTTCACGCCGAAAACGGTCGAGACCAGCGACGAGCGCCTGAAGCTAATGTTCCGCGTCAAAGCGCGTATCCCGCCGGAGCTGCTGGCGCAACACCTGGAGTATGTCAAAACCGGCCTGCCCGGTATGGCTTACGTACGGCTGGATAAACAACAACCCTGGCCTGAAGCCCTGGCGGTGAGGTTGCCGCAATGAAACTAACGCCGCAGGATACCTCGCCCCCCGTCGCCCTGCTGGAACATGTTGGTCAGCAGTTTGGCGCCACCATCGCGCTGCGCGATATCAGTCTGGCGATCCCGGCACGGCGTATGGTTGGCCTGATTGGCCCGGACGGCGTCGGCAAATCGAGCCTGCTTTCGCTGATCGCCGGGGCGCGGACCATCGAGCAGGGGAACGTGATGGTGCTTGGCGGCGATATGCGCGATGTGCATCACCGCCGCGAGGTGTGTCCGAAAATCGCGTGGATGCCGCAGGGGCTGGGGAAAAACCTCTATCACACTCTCTCGGTGTATGAAAACGTCGACTTCTTCGCCCGCCTGTTCGGCCACGATAAAGCCGAGCGCGAACTGCGCATCAACGAGCTGCTGCAGAGTACCGGGCTGGCGCCGTTTCGCGATCGCCCCGCCGGAAAACTCTCCGGAGGGATGAAGCAAAAGCTCGGCCTGTGCTGCGCGCTGATCCACGATCCGCAGCTGCTGATCCTTGATGAACCGACCACTGGCGTCGATCCCCTCTCCCGGGCGCAATTCTGGGAGCTTATCGACAGTATTCGCCAGCGCCAGCCGGCGATGAGCGTGCTGGTGGCCACCGCCTACATGGAAGAGGCCGAGCGATTTGACTGGCTGGTGGCGATGAACGCCGGCGAGGTGCTGGCGACCGGCAGCGCCGCAGAGCTCAAAGCCCAGACCGGCAGCCAGACCCTGGAGCAGGCGTTTATCGCCCTGCTGCCAGAAGCACAGCGTCAGGCGCATAGGGCGGTAGTTATCCCACCGCGCGACAGCCGTGAGGAAGAGATCGCCATCGAAGCGCGCGGCCTGACCATGCGCTTTGGCAACTTTGTTGCCGTCGACCACGTTAATTTCCGCATCGCCCGCGGTGAAATCTTCGGCTTCCTCGGCTCCAACGGCTGCGGCAAATCCACCACCATGAAGATGCTCACCGGCCTGCTGCCCGCCAGCGAAGGTGAAGCCTGGCTGTTCGGCCAGCCGGTCGACCCGAAGGATATCGCCACCCGCCAGCGGGTGGGCTATATGTCGCAGGCCTTCTCGCTCTATAGCGAACTGACCGTCCGGCAAAACCTCGAGCTGCACGCCCGCCTGTTCCATATTCCGGACGGCGAAATCCCCGGCCGGGTGGCGGAAATGTGCGAGCGCTTTATGCTGACCGAGGTTGAAGACGCGCTTCCCGCCGATCTGCCGCTGGGGATCCGTCAGCGCCTGTCGTTAGCGGTGGCGGTCATCCATCGCCCGGAGATGCTGATCCTCGACGAGCCGACCTCCGGCGTCGACCCGGTGGCGCGGGATATGTTCTGGCAGCTGATGGTAGACCTCGCGCGGCAGGATCAAGTGACCATTTTTATCTCCACCCACTTTATGAATGAGGCGGAACGCTGCGATCGTATCTCCCTGATGCACGCCGGCAAAGTGCTGGCCAGCGATACGCCGCAGGCGCTGGTCGAGCAGCGCGGTTCAAACAGCCTGGAAGAGGCGTTTATCGCCTGGCTTAAAGAGGCCCAGCCGTCCTCTCCAGTACCAGAAGAACCCACGTCTGCTGTGGCATCGTATTCCCGACACACGACTCCACGGCAGGCCTTCAGTCTTCGCCGGCTGTTTAGCTATAGCCGCCGCGAGGCGCTGGAGCTGCGCCGCGATCCGGTACGATCGACGCTGGCGCTGCTGGGGACGGTGATCCTGATGTTTATCATGGGGTATGGGATCAGCATGGACGTTGAGGATCTGCGCTTTGCCGTCCTCGACCGCGATCAAACCCTCAGCAGCCAGGGCTGGTCGCAGAATCTCGCTGGCTCACGCTACTTTATCGAACAGGCGCCGCTGCACAGCTATGACGAACTGGACCGCCGGATGCGCGACGGCGAGCTGGCGGTGGCGATAGAGATCCCGCCGAACTTTGGCCGCGATATCGCCCGCGGCACGCCGGTGCAAATCGGCGTGTGGGTGGACGGCGCGATGCCCAACCGCGCGGAAACCGTGCGCGGCTACGTACAGGCGATGCATCTGGCCTGGCTGCAGGAGATGGCCGGCCGCCAGAGCAGCCCGCGGCGCGATACCTCGCTCATCTCCATCGAGACCCGCTATCGCTACAATCCAGATGTGAAGAGCCTGCCGGCCATCGTCCCGGCGGTGATCCCGCTGCTGCTGATGATGATCCCGGCGATGCTCAGCGCCCTGAGCGTAGTGCGTGAGAAAGAGCTCGGATCGATTATCAACTTGTACGTGACGCCAACCACCCGCAGCGAATTCCTGCTCGGCAAGCAGCTGCCTTACATCGTACTGGGGATGTTTAACTTCTTCCTGCTGTGCGCGCTGTCGGTCTTTGTCTTTGGCGTCGCGCATAAGGGGAGTTTCCTGACGCTGACCCTGGCGGCGCTGCTGTATGTCACCATCGCCACTGGTCTGGGGCTGCTGATCTCAACCTTTATGAAGAGCCAAATCGCCGCTATTTTCGGTACCGCGATTATTACGCTGATCCCGGCAACCCAGTTTTCCGGAATGATCGATCCGGTGGCCTCGCTGGAAGGTCCCGGGCGCTGGATTGGGCAAATCTACCCGACCAGCCACTTCCTGACTATCGCCCGCGGGACCTTTTCGAAAGCGCTGAATATTAGCGATTTGTGGGGCTCATTCATTCCGCTACTGATTGCGGTGCCGCTGGTGCTCGGGTTGAGCGTGCTGCTGCTGAAGAAACAGGAGGGATGATGCGCGGATTACGCAATATTTATAATCTTGGCGTCAAAGAACTGCGCAGCCTGCTCGGTGATAAAGCTATGCTGGCGCTGATCGTGTTTGCGTTTACCGTGTCGGTGTACTCCTCGGCCACGGTGATGCCCGGTTCGCTGCACCTGGCGCCGATCGCGGTTGCTGATATGGATAAATCCCAGCTCTCCTCACGCATTATTAACGCTTTTTACCGTCCCTGGTTTCTTGAGCCGGAGCTGATCACCGCTGATGAGATGGACGCCGGGCTGGATGCCGGGCGCTACACGTTCGCCATCAACATCCCGCCTAACTTCCAGCGCGATGTACTGGCCGATCGGCAGCCGGAAATCCAGGTCAACGTCGACGCCACGCGCATGAGTCAGGCCTTTACCGGCAACGGTTACATCCAGAATATTATCACCGGCGAAGTAAACAGTTTTATCGCCCGCTATCGGGATAACAGCGTGCTGCCGGTAGAGCTGGCGGTCAGGATGCGTTTTAATCCTAACCTTGAGCAGGAGCGCTTTGGCGCGGTGATGGCGATCATCAACAATATCACCATGCTGGCCATTGTCCTCACCGGTTCGGCGCTGATCCGCGAGCGGGAACATGGCACCATTGAGCATCTGCTGGTGATGCCGATCACGCCGTTTGAAATTATGCTGGCCAAGATCTGGTCGATGGGCCTGGTGGTGCTGGTGGTCTCCGGGTTGTCACTGATACTGATGGTACAGGGGATTTTGCAGGTGCCCATTGAAGGGTCGATTCCCCTGTTTATGCTGGGGGTGGCGCTCAGCCTGTTCGCCACGACCTCGATCGGCATTTTTATGGGCACCCTCGCCCGCTCGATGCCGCAGCTGGGGCTGCTGATGATCCTGGTCTTACTGCCGCTGCAGATGCTCTCCGGCGGATCCACGCCGCGAGAAAGTATGCCGCAGCTGGTACAGGATATTATGTTGACCATGCCGACCACCCACTTCGTCAGCCTGGCGCAGGCGATATTGTATCGAGGCGCCAGCTTCGCCATCGTCTGGCCGCAGTTCTTAACCTTGCTGGCTATCGGCGGAGTGTTCTTTACTATCGCGTTGCTGCGTTTTCGTAAGACTATTGGTGAGATGGCATAAAGGCTTAAGAAGGGCCGTCGACTTACGGCGGCCGAATGGTTTATTTATGGCGATTCATAAAGCGACGTAAACCCCAGGTGAAGGCCATCGCCATACTGAAGAGAATGAACAGCAACACCACCCAGCTGATGGAGATGCGCAGCAGCGTGCCGGGGGTCATAAACGGCTGCAGATACACGGTGAAGGACTGGGCTGGTGATTTTCCCAGCAGTTCATAAACGTTATCGGTGAGCCACACGCCGACCCGGCAGAACAACCAGATAATCGCTGGCCAGCAGAGCAGCACCAGAAAGGTAAAGCGCTCCTGAATGTAAGTGAAGAGCTGGCGCAATGGCGACCAGTTAAGCAGGATTTTCATTTCTATTCTCATTTGCCAGCCGAGAACCAGTCTATGTTTCGCAAGGTATTTCGGGCAGCATCCATACAGGCAATCATCCCCCTTTGTATATCAAATTTGCTGCCATATAAACCAGATCAAGTTAACAAAGTGTTAATGATAAAGCTCATTTAGACAAAAACAGGGAAGAAGCATACCGTTCGCCACAATACATCCGGAAGCGAAGTATCCAGTCACGGAAATATTTTTTCTGAAGCGTAAACGCGTTATTTTGTGGGAGGAAGAGGCCGCATCATTATTTTACCGGAGCACAATATAATGGCGCTGAAATAAAGAAATAATATTAATCGTAGCTGCTGATAATTATTTTCCGACTTGTATCATCCGGTAAATTCACTATCCGGTTGACCATGCCACAAGCATTCGTCACGCTATTTTGCGAAGCAATAAAGGCGGTGCTGCGCACTTTGTCCGGGCTACGCTTTTGTAGCCCCGGTAAGCGCAGCGCCACCGGGGGAGATATACCCCACACAGCAAAAAACCCCGTACCTTTCGGGACGGGGTTCTTTTTAAACGCAAAAACAAAAAGCCCGGTCTTTCGACCGGGCTTTCTGCTTTATTTGATGCCTGGCAGTTCCCTACTCTCACATGGGGAGACCCCACACTACCATCGGCGCTACGGCGTTTCACTTCTGAGTTCGGCATGGGGTCAGGTGGGACCACCGCGCTAGTGCCGCCAGGCAAATTCTGTTTTATCAACACGTTTCACCAACGTATCGATTAATCTGAATCAGAGCTGAAAATTCTCTCAAATCCGCCAAAACATCTTCGGCGTTGTAAGGTTAAGCCTCACGGTTCATTAGTACCGGTTAGCTCAACGCATCGCTGCGCTTACACACCCGGCCTATCAACGTCGTCGTCTTCAACGTTCCTTCAGGAGACTTAAAGTCTCAGGGAGAACTCATCTCGGGGCAAGTTTCGTGCTTAGATGCTTTCAGCACTTATCTCTTCCGCATTTAGCTACCGGGCAGTGCCATTGGCATGACAACCCGAACACCAGTGATGCGTCCACTCCGGTCCTCTCGTACTAGGAGCAGCCCCCCTCAATTCTCCAGCGCCCACGGCAGATAGGGACCGAACTGTCTCACGACGTTCTAAACCCAGCTCGCGTACCACTTTAAATGGCGAACAGCCATACCCTTGGGACCTACTTCAGCCCCAGGATGTGATGAGCCGACATCGAGGTGCCAAACACCGCCGTCGATATGAACTCTTGGGCGGTATCAGCCTGTTATCCCCGGAGTACCTTTTATCCGTTGAGCGATGGCCCTTCCATTCAGAACCACCGGATCACTATGACCTGCTTTCGCACCTGCTCGCGCCGTCACGCTCGCAGTCAAGCTAGCTTATGCCATTGCACTAACCTCCTGATGTCCGACCAGGATTAGCTAACCTTCGTGCTCCTCCGTTACGCTTTGGGAGGAGACCGCCCCAGTCAAACTACCCACCAGACACTGTCCGCAACCCCGGTCAGGGGCCAACGTTAGAACATCAAACATTAAAGGGTGGTATTTCAAGGTTGGCTCCACGCAGACTGGCGTCCACGCTTCAAAGCCTCCCACCTATCCTACACATCAAGGCTCAATGTTCAGTGTCAAGCTATAGTAAAGGTTCACGGGGTCTTTCCGTCTTGCCGCGGGTACACTGCATCTTCACAGCGAGTTCAATTTCACTGAGTCTCGGGTGGAGACAGCCTGGCCATCATTACGCCATTCGTGCAGGTCGGAACTTACCCGACAAGGAATTTCGCTACCTTAGGACCGTTATAGTTACGGCCGCCGTTTACCGGGGCTTCGATCAAGAGCTTCTCCTTACGGATAACCCCATCAATTAACCTTCCGGCACCGGGCAGGCGTCACACCGTATACGTCCACTTTCGTGTTTGCACAGTGCTGTGTTTTTAATAAACAGTTGCAGCCAGCTGGTATCTTCGACTGGTCTCAGCTCCATCCGCAGGGACTTCACCTACACACCAGCGTGCCTTCTCCCGAAGTTACGGCACCATTTTGCCTAGTTCCTTCACCCGAGTTCTCTCAAGCGCCTTGGTATTCTCTACCTGACCACCTGTGTCGGTTTGGGGTACGATTTAATGTTACCTGATGCTTAGAGGCTTTTCCTGGAAGCAGGGCATTTGTTACTTCAGCACCGTAGTGCCTCGTCATCACACCTCAGCCTTGATTATCCGGATTTGCCTGGACAATCAGCCTACATGCTTAAACCGGGACAACCGTCGCCCGGCTAACATAGCCTTCTCCGTCCCCCCTTCGCAGTAACACCAAGTACAGGAATATTAACCTGTTTCCCATCGACTACGCCTTTCGGCCTCGCCTTAGGGGTCGACTCACCCTGCCCCGATTAACGTTGGACAGGAACCCTTGGTCTTCCGGCGAGCGGGCTTTTCACCCGCTTTATCGTTACTTATGTCAGCATTCGCACTTCTGATACCTCCAGCATGCCTCACAGCACACCTTCGCAGGCTTACAGAACGCTCCCCTACCCAACAACACATAGTGTCGCTGCCGCAGCTTCGGTGCATGGTTTAGCCCCGTTACATCTTCCGCGCAGGCCGACTCGACCAGTGAGCTATTACGCTTTCTTTAAATGATGGCTGCTTCTAAGCCAACATCCTGGCTGTCTGTGCCTTCCCACATCGTTTCCCACTTAACCATGACTTTGGGACCTTAGCTGGCGGTCTGGGTTGTTTCCCTCTTCACGACGGACGTTAGCACCCGCCGTGTGTCTCCCGTGATAACATTCTTCGGTATTCGTAGTTTGCATCGGGTTGGTAAGTCGGGATGACCCCCTAGCCGAAACAGTGCTCTACCCCCGAAGATGAGTTCACGAGGCGCTACCTAAATAGCTTTCGGGGAGAACCAGCTATCTCCCGGTTTGATTGGCCTTTCACCCCCAGCCACAAGTCATCCGCTAATTTTTCAACATTAGTCGGTTCGGTCCTCCAGTTAGTGTTACCCAACCTTCAACCTGCCCATGGCTAGATCACCGGGTTTCGGGTCTATACCCTGCAACTTAACGCCCAGTTAAGACTCGGTTTCCCTGCGGCTCCCCTATACGGTTAACCTTGCTACAGAATATAAGTCGCTGACCCATTATACAAAAGGTACGCAGTCACACCCGAAGGTGCTCCCACTGCTTGTACGTACACGGTTTCAGGTTCTTTTTCACTCCCCTCGCCGGGGTTCTTTTCGCCTTTCCCTCACGGTACTGGTTCACTATCGGTCAGTCAGGAGTATTTAGCCTTGGAGGATGGTCCCCCCATATTCAGACAGGATACCACGTGTCCCGCCCTACTCTTCGAGTTCACAACCTGTGCATTTTGGTGTACGGGACTATCACCCTGTACCGTCGGACTTTCCAGACCGTTCCACTAACACACAAGCTGATTCAGACTCTGGGCTGCTCCCCGTTCGCTCGCCGCTACTGGGGGAATCTCGGTTGATTTCTTTTCCTCGGGGTACTTAGATGTTTCAGTTCCCCCGGTTCGCCTCGTTAACCTATGTATTCAGTTAACGATAGTGCAACGAATTGCACTGGGTTTCCCCATTCGGACATCGCCGGTTATAACGGTTCATATCACCTTACCGACGCTTTTCGCAGATTAGCACGTCCTTCATCGCCTCTGACTGCCAGGGCATCCACCGTGTACGCTTAGTCGCTTAACCTCACAACCCGAAGATGTTTCACTTCTGATTGCGAAAATTTGAGAGACTCGAACACACTTAAACAGTGTGTCGTTTCAATTTTCAGCTTGATCCAGATTTTTAAAGAGCAAATATCTCAAACATCACCCGAAGATGAGTTTTGAGATAGTTCGGCACGCGTCTTTCACTCACGAACCAGCAAGTGGCGTCCCCTAGGGGATTCGAACCCCTGTTACCGCCGTGAAAGGGCGGTGTCCTGGGCCTCTAGACGAAGGGGACACTGAAGTCTCAATCGCAAGACGCCTTGCTTCTTTACTTTCATCAGACAATCTGTGTGAGCACTACAAAGGCAGGTTCTTTAAGGTAAGGAGGTGATCCAACCGCAGGTTCCCCTACGGTTACCTTGTTACGACTTCACCCCAGTCATGAATCACAAAGTGGTAAGCGCCCTCCCGAAGGTTAAGCTACCTACTTCTTTTGCAACCCACTCCCATGGTGTGACGGGCGGTGTGTACAAGGCCCGGGAACGTATTCACCGTAGCATTCTGATCTACGATTACTAGCGATTCCGACTTCATGGAGTCGAGTTGCAGACTCCAATCCGGACTACGACATACTTTATGAGGTCCGCTTGCTCTCGCGAGGTCGCTTCTCTTTGTATATGCCATTGTAGCACGTGTGTAGCCCTGGTCGTAAGGGCCATGATGACTTGACGTCATCCCCACCTTCCTCCAGTTTATCACTGGCAGTCTCCTTTGAGTTCCCGGCCGGACCGCTGGCAACAAAGGATAAGGGTTGCGCTCGTTGCGGGACTTAACCCAACATTTCACAACACGAGCTGACGACAGCCATGCAGCACCTGTCTCACAGTTCCCGAAGGCACCAAAGCATCTCTGCTAAGTTCTGTGGATGTCAAGACCAGGTAAGGTTCTTCGCGTTGCATCGAATTAAACCACATGCTCCACCGCTTGTGCGGGCCCCCGTCAATTCATTTGAGTTTTAACCTTGCGGCCGTACTCCCCAGGCGGTCGATTTAACGCGTTAGCTCCGGAAGCCACGCCTCAAGGGCACAACCTCCAAATCGACATCGTTTACGGCGTGGACTACCAGGGTATCTAATCCTGTTTGCTCCCCACGCTTTCGCACCTGAGCGTCAGTCTTTGTCCAGGGGGCCGCCTTCGCCACCGGTATTCCTCCAGATCTCTACGCATTTCACCGCTACACCTGGAATTCTACCCCCCTCTACAAGACTCTAGCCTGCCAGTTTCGAATGCAGTTCCCAGGTTGAGCCCGGGGATTTCACATCCGACTTGACAGACCGCCTGCGTGCGCTTTACGCCCAGTAATTCCGATTAACGCTTGCACCCTCCGTATTACCGCGGCTGCTGGCACGGAGTTAGCCGGTGCTTCTTCTGCGGGTAACGTCAATCGATGAGGTTATTAACCTTAACGCCTTCCTCCCCGCTGAAAGTGCTTTACAACCCGAAGGCCTTCTTCACACACGCGGCATGGCTGCATCAGGCTTGCGCCCATTGTGCAATATTCCCCACTGCTGCCTCCCGTAGGAGTCTGGACCGTGTCTCAGTTCCAGTGTGGCTGGTCATCCTCTCAGACCAGCTAGGGATCGTCGCCTAGGTGAGCCGTTACCCCACCTACTAGCTAATCCCATCTGGGCACATCTGATGGCATGAGGCCCGAAGGTCCCCCACTTTGGTCTTGCGACGTTATGCGGTATTAGCTACCGTTTCCAGTAGTTATCCCCCTCCATCAGGCAGTTTCCCAGACATTACTCACCCGTCCGCCGCTCGTCACCCGAGAGCAAGCTCTCTGTGCTACCGCTCGACTTGCATGTGTTAGGCCTGCCGCCAGCGTTCAATCTGAGCCATGATCAAACTCTTCAATTTAAGTTTGATGCTCAAAGAATTAAACTTCGTAATGAATTACGTGTTCACTCTTGAGACTTGGTATTCATTTTTCGTCCGAGGACGTTAAGAATCCATGTCACTTTGAGTGCCCACACAGATTGTCTGATAAATTGTTAAAGAGCAGTTGCGACGCGTTTTAGCGCCCTGTCGCGAGGTGGCGTATATTACGCTTTCCTCTTTCAGAGTCAACCCGTTTTTCAGGATTTTTCTCTGCAACCGAACCGGCTGTTTGTGTGAAGTGATTCACATCCGCCGTGTCAGTGGGAGCGCATTATAGGGAGTTCGCCGGAAGTAGCAAGCGTTAAAATAGAAAAATCTTATCGACCGCTCATTATTTGAACTTTTCGCTAATTCATCTTCTTACCATTAAAGGCGCAATCCCAGTGCTCATGCGGCCTGCAGCGCAATTTACGCTAAGATCGGTTTTTGGCGAAAATGTGATTTTCTCTCTTACCCAACGCCATTATCGCGCCGATGGTGAATTAAGCACCACTCTTGACCCACGACAATGCGCCCGCCCGGCCCTCATTTCTATAATCAGGCCCGTTTCTTCTTACTGGTAATAATCGATGGCTTATCAACTCAACATTAACTGGCCCGAGTTTTTAGAAAAATACTGGCAGAAACAGCCGGTGGTATTAAAAAACGCGTTTCCGGACTTCGTCGACCCGATTACTCCGGACGAGCTGGCCGGATTAGCCATGGAGCCGGAAGTCGACAGCCGGCTGGTCAGCCTGAAAAACGGCAAATGGCAGGCCAGCAATGGTCCTTTTGAACATTTCGACGGGCTGGGCGAAACCGGTTGGTCCCTGCTGGCCCAGGCGGTAAACCACTGGCATATGCCTGCCGCCGAGCTGGTGCGTCCGTTCCGCGTACTGCCGGACTGGCGCCTGGACGACCTGATGATCTCCTTCTCCGTCCCCGGCGGCGGTGTCGGCCCGCATATCGATCAGTATGACGTCTTTATTATTCAGGGCATGGGCAGCCGCCGCTGGCGCGTGGGTGACAAGCTGCCGATGCGTCAGTTCTGTCCGCATCCGGCACTGCTGCACGTCGATCCGTTCCCACCGATCATTGATGAAGATCTGCAGCCAGGCGACATCCTCTATATTCCACCGGGATTCCCGCACGACGGCATAACCCACGAAACCGCCCTGAACTACTCCGTCGGCTTCCGCGGGCCAAACGGCCGCGACCTGATCAGCAGCTTCGCCGACTATGTGCTGGAGAACGATCTCGGCGGCGAGCACTACAGCGATCCGGACCTCACCTGCCGCGAGCATCCGGGCCGGGTTGAAGAGTATGAACTCGAACGTCTGCGCACCATGATGATCGATATGATTCGCCAGCCGGAAGACTTCAAGCAGTGGTTCGGCAGTTTCGTCACCACCCCGCGTCACGAGCTGGATATTGCGCCGGCGGAACCACCGTATGAAGAAGAGGAAGTGGTCGATGCGCTGCTGGGTGGTGAAAAGCTTTCCCGCCTGAGCGGCCTGCGCGTTCTGCATATCGGCGACAGCTTCTTCGTGCATAGCGAACAACTCGACACCACCGATGCCGAAGCGCTGGATGCGCTGTGTCGCTATACCTCATTAGGCCAGGAAGAGCTCGGCAGCGGCCTGCAGAATCCGGCGTTCGTGAGCGAACTGACGCGGCTGATTAATCAGGGCTACTGGTACTTCGAAGAGTAAGAGAGTCGCGATACTGCGGGCAGCCGCCTGGCGCTGCCCGGTTTCTTTTATGACTCATCGTCAGTAAAGAGCTGTTCAATCGATTTGGTCGGATAAAACAGTAAGTTACTATTTTCATCCACGAGCTGTATAAACCCCAGACGAAGATAGAATGCTTTAGCTTTCTCATTAAGGGCTTCAACAAACAATCCGTAGATGCCAACGGCTTTAGACGCTCCCCACACCACTCGCATCACATGGGCAACCAACATCTCTCCCCAGCCCTGCCCCTGAACAGATTTATCAATGGCCAGCCGCCCGAGGGTTACGCTTGGCGCATTTTGATACGGGATTTTCTTTTGCTGAGTTTTAGACGGCAACATGCCTCGCTCGAAACAACTCCCCGATAAGGTGTAATAACCCAGCAACCTGGGAACGGTATCCCCGGAGACCAGCGCATAACCCCTTAAGATTTGTCCATCGTGCTGCCGCTTGAGGTGCTCTTTTAAAAACGTATTCAGCGCTTCCTCGCCGCAATCAAATCCAGTGATATCGTAGCTGAACGCATCGGCAATCATCTCAATCGTCAGTTGCTGCTCCATTAGCTCTACCTTACCTGGTTTGTAGACGCTTCGCTGCACGTTTCAGTCGATCATTCGGGGCTGGCGGTTGGGTAATCGCCTCCATCACCAGGCTCCATGATTGCTCATTGAGGACCATTCTGCGGTGCTGCTCAATCACTTCCGCAGCACGTTCTGAGGCACTGGCAACCACAAACTGGGTAATCGTCTGATTCGAAATTGCCGCAGCTTCCTCGATGATGCTCTTATCATCATCGGTTAATCTCAAATCTATACGCTGCTTTTTAAGTGCGGGCATACGTTATCTCCGGCCTGTTGCAAACTTCATGTACGGTTATTTTCCGTACATTTAATATAGCGACAGAAAGCCACATACTCAACTATCACTCGCGGATTGCGCCTATTTCGGCAACACCACAATAAACCGCGTCGAGCGCAGATCGGACTGCGCCGCCACGCTGCCGTGGTGGGCTCCGACAATCGATTTCACAATCGCCAGGCCGATGCCGCTGCCCTCCCCTTTGCGCTGGCGCGAGGGGGCGACGCGATAGAATCGGTCAAACAGGCGCGGCAGATGCTCGGCGGCAATCGGCGTACCGGGGTTCTCCACCACCAGGCGTACCGTCTCCGCGCTTTCGCTCAACTGGATGGTCACCGCCTGCCCGGCCGGCGTATAGCGAATCGCGTTCGACAGCAGGTTGCTGATTGCCCGCCGCAGCATCAGCGGATCGCCAATCACCCGGCAATGGCTACCGACAAAACGCAGCGCCACCGCCTTCTCTTCCGCCCACGCTTCGAAAAACTCAAACACCTTATGCACTTCATCGGCCAGATCCAGCGCCTGTTGCTCAGGGATCAGCTGGTTATTATCCGCCTGAGCGAGGAACAGCATATCGCTAACCATCCGCGACATCCGCGAGAACTCTTCGAGATTGGAGTAAAGCACCTCTTCCAGCTCCTGCGGGCTGCGGCTCTGGCTTAAGGCGATTTCGGTTTGCGTGACCAGGTTGGTAATCGGCGTACGGATTTCGTGGGCGATATCGGCGGAGAAATTAGACTGGCGGGTAAAGACATCCTCTATCCGCTCCAGCATATGGTTAAACGACAGCGCCAGCCGCTCCAGCTCGACAGGCACCGCCTGCGGGTCAAGGCGTACATCGAGATCCCGCGAGGTAATATTCTGGATCTGGCGGCTGATCTGGCGGATCGGCTTATGCCCCTGGTAGACCACAAACAGCACGATGGCGATGATCAGCAGGCTGATTATCGACGCCGCGGAGATCAGCTTCGCTTTCAGCTCATTAATATAGTGCAGGTGAAAATCGATGGATAAGGCCATCAGCAGGTGGTACGCCGGTTTACCGTCCGCCTGCTTGCCCAGCGGCAGCATGATCAACCGCCAGGCGCGGGTCTCCAGTGGATGATTATCGTGCGCCATTGCCCGCGGCTGCGGGTCGGTCCATGAAATCACATTCCCGTCGCGGAGCTGCATCGCCAGCCCCGGCGTACTCAGCATATGGCTGAGATCCGGCCCGTTGGGCGACTGGAACAGAATATTGCCCTGGCCATCGTCCAGGCAGATGAAGACGTTGGCGTAGCCCGCAATGATATTCTTCACGATCTCCAGCCGCCGCGCCTGCGGATAGTCAGCGTGGTCGAGGACCGTCTCCAGGGTGGTGCTGAGCTGTCTGAGATCGTGAACGTCGCGCTCTTCAAAGTGGGCCTTCACCGAATGGATCATGATCCAGGTGAAGGCAAAGAAAGCAATGATGGTGGCGAGGCTAATAAAGAAGGTCAGCCGGGTGGCCAGGGAAAAGGGGCGCTTAGCGGCCATCCGGCACCTCAAGCATATAGCCGACGCCGCGCACGGTCTGGATCAGCTTCGGCTCGAAGTCGTTATCAATTTTGGCGCGCAGCCGCTTCACCGCCACGTCAATGGCGTTAGTGTCGCTGTCGAAGTTCATATCCCACACCTGCGAGGCAATTAACGAACGGGGCAGCACCTCGCCCTGATGACGCAGGAAGAACTCCAGCAGCGTGAATTCCTTACTGGTCAGGGTGATGCGGGTGGCACCGCGCGTCACCTTGCGGCTGACCAAATCGACGCTGAGATCGGCCGCCTGAAACTGGCTTTCGACGATGACCGCCGCCCCGCGGCGCAGCAGAGTACGCACCCGCGCCAGCAGCTCCGCAAAGGCGAACGGTTTTACCAGATAGTCGTCAGCGCCCAGCTCCAGCCCCTTCACCCGATGCTCAATGGTGCCCAACGCGGTAAGCAGCAGGATCGGCATGCCTTTCCCGGCGGCGCGCAGCATGCGCACGATATCCCAACCGTTCACATCCGGCAGCATGATGTCGAGGATCAGCAGATCGTAATCGCTGGTCATCGCCAGGTGATAGCCGTTGAGGCCGTTATCGGCCAGGTCGACGACGAAGCCGGCCTCGGTGAGCCCTTTGGTCAGGTACTCTCCGGTTTTCTTCTCATCTTCGACAATCAAAATCTTCACGGCAGGCTCCTTCACGCGCGCTTTGTGCGGGTATTCAATTTTAGAGGAGCGCCTCCGGATAGCAATGAAATATCAGGAAAATGACAGCTTTGTCATTTTCCCGTCACGCCCTGAACAGAGCCCGCTACGTAAAGTAGCCGCCATGGATAAATCGTCGAAACTTCTGCCGCCATGCGCTCAATACAGCTACTTACCCTCAGCGTGATATTTACCTTAACCGGCTGTCTGTCACTTGCTCCGGACTATCAGCGCCCCGCAGCGCCGGTGCCGCAGCAGTTCTCTCTCAGCCAGAACAAGCTGGTTACTGCGACAGCGGGCTACCAGGAGACCGGCTGGCGCACCTTTTTCGTCGACCCGCAGGTGAAAAGCCTGATTAGCACCGCGCTGACCAACAACCGCGATCTGCGGATGGCGACGCTGAAAGTGCAGGAGGCTCGCGCGCAATATCGGGTTACCGACGCCGACCGCTACCCGCAATTGAACGGTGACGGCAGCACCACCTATGGCGGCAAGCTCAAAGGCGACACCACCACCAGCAGCGATTATGCCGCCGGCTTAAACCTCAGCTACGACCTCGACTTCTTTGGCCGGTTGAAAAACCTTAGCGAAGCCGACCGACAGAACTTCTTCGCCAGCGAAGAGGCGCGGCGCGCGGTGCATATCCTGTTGATTGCTAACGTTTCACAAAGCTACTTCAACCAGCGGCTGGCGGCAGCGCAGCTGCAGGTGGCCAACGACACCTTGCAGAACTATCAGCAGTCTTACGCCTTCGTTGAAAAACAGCTGCTGACCGGGAGCACCACCGTCCTGGCGCTGGAGCAGGCGCGCAGCATGATCGAAAGCACCCGCGCCGATATCGCCAAACGTCAGGGCCAGCTGGCGCAGGCCAATAACGCCCTGCAACTGCTGCTCGGCAGCTATCAACATCTGCCGGACGATAGCGCCAGCAGCGCCGTGGACCTGCAAGGCGTAACCCTGCCGCCATCGCTCTCCTCAGCGATCCTGCTGCAGCGGCCGGATATTTTAGAGGCCGAACACAGCCTGCAAGCGGCCAACGCCAACATCGGCGCCGCGCGGGCGGCCTTCTTCCCGTCGATCACCCTGACCAGCTCGCTCTCCGGCAGCAGCAGCGAACTCTCCAGCCTGTTTAACGCTGGCGGCGCGATGTGGAACTTCATTCCCAAAATCGAACTGCCGATTTTCAACGCCGGGCGTAATCAGGCCAGCCTCGATCTGGCGGAGATCCGCCAGCAGCAGCAGGTGGTCAACTATGAACAAAAAATCCAGTCCGCCTTTAAAGAGGTGGCCGACGCGCTGGCCCTGCGCCAGAGCCTGGCCGATCAAATTGCCGCGCAGGAGCGCTATCTCGCCTCGCTGAATATCACCCTGCAGCGCGCCACTGCGCTCTATCGCCACGGCGCGGTCAGCTATATCGAAGTCCTGAGCGCCCAGCGCGATATTTTCACCACCCGACAAACCCTGCTGGAACTCAACTATTCCCGTCAGGCAAATGAAATCACCCTGTTCACCGCTCTCGGCGGCGGCTGGATGGAATAACCCAAGGAGTCCCGAACATGAATTCACTATCTAAAATCGCCCTGTTCACCCTGCTCTCTGGCGCGGTGTTCGCCGCCCAGGCCGCCGCCCCGCACGCCGGTATGGTGATGCACGAGCAGCCCGCCGCCGCGCAGGCGCAAAGCATCCGCGGCAAAGGCGTCATTAAAGCTATTGATATGGATAACAAAAAAATCACCATCGCCCACGAGGCCATCCCGGCGGTGAACTGGCCGCCGATGACCATGCGCTTCACCATCACCCCGCAGACGCAGCTCAACAATGTGAAGGATGGCGACAGCGTGGACTTCACCTTCGTTCAGCAGGGCAATCTGTCGCTGTTACAGGATATCCGCGCCCAATAACGGCCCGGCGACGGTAGGCCCCCTCAACAACTGAATGGACGACACATGGCATCCCTGACACTGAAAAATACGGCGCTGATCCTCGGCAGCATGCTGATTGGCGGCGCGCTTACCGCGGCGCTGTACGCCAGACTAACGCCGGTCGACGCTGCCGCTCCGGCAGCCGAGCAGCAGCGTAAAGTGCTGTTCTGGTACGACCCGATGTACCCGAACACCCGCTTCGATAAACCGGGTAAATCGCCGTTTATGGATATGGATCTGGTGCCGAAATACGCCGATGAGGAGAGTGCTGCCGCCGGTGCGCCGGGGGTGCGTATCGACCCGACGCAGACCCAGAATCTTGGGGTGAAAACCGCCGCCGTTACCCGCGGGCCGCTGCGCTACGCCCAGACCTTCCCGGCCAACATCAGCTATAACGAGTACCAGTATGTGATTATGCAGGCGCGGGCGGCGGGCTTTATCAATAAAGTCTATCCGTTGACCGTCGGCGACAAAGTGAAACAAGGCACGCCGCTGCTCGAGCTGACCATCCCGGACTGGGTGGAAGCGCAGAGCGAATATCTGCTATTGCAGGAGACCGGGGGCACCGCTACGCAGGTCGAGGGGATCCTCGAGCGTCTACGTCTCGCCGGAATGCCGGACGACGATATCCGCCGCCTGAAAGCCACGCGCAAGATCCAGACCCGCTTCACCCTCAAGGCGCCCATCGACGGGGTGATCACCGCCTTCGATCTGCGCGCCGGAATGAACATCGCTAAAGATAACGTGGTGGCGAAAATTCAGGGCATGGACCCGGTGTGGGTCAGCGTGGCGGTCCCGGAATCCATCGCCTGGCTGATTAAAGACGCCTCGCAGTTCAGCATTCAGGTTCCCGCCTGGCCGGGCAAAACCTTCCGCATCAGCAAATGGACCCTTCTCCCCAGCGTCGATAGCGCCACCCGCACCCTGCAGCTGCGCCTGCAGGTCAACAACCCGGATGAAGCGCTGAAGCCGGGGATGAACGCCTACCTGCAGCTGACCAGCGAAAGCGCCCCGATGCTGCTGATCCCCTCCAAAGCGCTGATCGACAGCGGCAGCGAGCAGCGAGTGATTACCGTGGATAACGAGGGCCGCTTCGTGCCGAAAATCGTGCAGGTATTCCATGAGTCCAATGGCGTCACGGCCATTCGCAGCGGGCTGCAGGAGGGTGAGAAAGTCGTCGCCAGCGGCCTGTTCCTGATCGACTCGGAGGCCAATATCGCCGGCGCGCTGGAGCGCATGCGCGCGCAGGCCCCTGATGCCGCGGCCTCTGCCGCCCACGCGCACTAAGGAACGGAACCATGATTGAATGGATTATCCGCCGCTCGGTGGCCAACCGCTTCCTGGTGATGATGGCGGCGCTGTTTCTCAGCATCTGGGGAACCTGGACCATCATCCACACCCCGGTAGACGCCCTGCCGGATCTCTCTGACGTACAGGTGATCGTCAAAACCCGCTATCCGGGGCAGGCGCCGCAGATCGTCGAAAACCAGGTCACCTGGCCGCTGACCACCACCATGCTGTCGGTCCCCGGCGCCAGAACGGTTCGCGGCTTCTCGCAATTCGGCGACTCCTACGTATACGTGATTTTTGAAGACGGCACCGATCCTTACTGGGCGCGCTCGCGGGTGCTGGAGTATCTCAACCAGGTGCAGGGCAAACTTCCCGCCGGGGTCAGCGCCGAAATGGGCCCGGATGCCACCGGCGTCGGTTGGGTCTTCGAGTACGCGCTGGTCGACCGCAGCGGCAAGCACGACCTCGCCGAACTGCGCTCCCTACAGGACTGGTTCTTAAAATATGAGCTGAAAACCATCCCTAACGTCTCGGAAGTGGCGTCGGTGGGCGGCGTGGTCAAGGAGTATCAGATTGTCGTCGACCCGATGAAGCTGACCCAGTACGGCATCAGTCTCGGCGAAGTGAAATCGGCGCTGGACGCCTCTAACCAGGAGGCGGGCGGCTCTTCCGTCGAACTGGCGGAAGCCGAATATATGGTGCGCGCCAGCGGCTACCTGCAGACGCTCGACGACTTCAAAAATATCGTGCTGAAAACCGGGGATAACGGCGTGCCGGTCTATCTTGGCGACGTCGCGCGGGTGCAGATCGGCCCGGAGATGCGCCGCGGAATCGCCGAGCTTAACGGCGAAGGCGAAGTGGCCGGCGGCGTGGTGATCTTGCGCTCCGGCAAGAACGCCCGCGAGGTGATCTCGGCGGTCAAAGAGAAGCTGGCGTCGCTGCAAAGCAGCCTGCCGGAAGGGGTGGAAGTGGTCACCACCTACGACCGCAGCCAGCTTATCGACCGCGCCATCGACAACCTCAGCTACAAGCTGCTGGAAGAGTTTATCGTCGTCGCCCTAGTCTGCGCCCTGTTCCTGTGGCACGTGCGCTCGGCGCTGGTGGCGATTATCTCGCTACCGCTCGGCCTGTGCTTCGCCTTTATCATGATGCATTTCCAGGGGCTCAACGCCAACATCATGTCGCTGGGCGGGATCGCCATTGCGGTGGGGGCGATGGTCGATGCCGCCATCGTGATGATTGAGAACGCCCATAAGCGGCTGGAGGAGTGGGAGCATCAGCACCCGGGAGAGAAGCTCAGCAACGACACACGCTGGAAAATAATTACCGAGGCCTCGGTGGAGGTCGGCCCGGCGCTGTTTATCAGCCTGCTGATCATCACCCTGTCGTTTATCCCGATTTTCACCCTCGAAGGCCAGGAGGGCAAACTGTTCGGCCCGCTGGCCTTCACCAAAACCTGGTCGATGGCCGGGGCGGCGCTGCTGGCGATCGTGGCGATCCCGATCCTGATGGGCTTCTGGATCCGCGGCAGGATCCCGGCGGAGAACAGCAATCCGCTGAATCGCTTTTTGATCCGCATTTATCACCCGCTGCTGCTGAAGGTGCTGCACTGGCCGAAGACTACCCTGCTGATTGCGCTCCTGTCGATCCTGACGGTTGTCTGGCCGCTTAACCGGGTCGGCGGCGAGTTTCTGCCGCAGATCAACGAGGGCGATCTGCTGTATATGCCGTCCACGCTGCCGGGGATCTCCGCTGCGCAGGCGGCGGATATGCTGCAGAAAACCGATAAGCTGATCATGGCGGTGCCGGAAGTGGCCCGGGTGTTCGGCAAAACCGGCAAGGCCGAGACCGCCACCGACTCGGCGCCGCTGGAGATGGTGGAGACCACCATTCAGCTTAAGCCACAGGATCAGTGGCGGCCGGGGATGACCATGGAGAAGATCGTCGACGAGCTGGATAAAACCGTGCGTCTGCCAGGGCTGGCGAACCTGTGGGTGCCGCCGATCCGCAACCGCATCGACATGCTCTCCACCGGCATCAAGAGCCCGATCGGCATTAAGGTTTCCGGCACTAACCTGGCCGATATCGACGCCATCGCCGGGCAAATTGAAGGGGTGGCGCGCAGCGTGCCGGGAGTCACGTCGGCATTAGCCGAGCGGCTGGTCGGCGGGCGCTACCTCGACATTGATATTCAGCGCGAGAAGGCGGCCCGCTACGGGATGACCGTCGGCGATGTGCAGCTGTTTGTATCGTCCGCCATCGGCGGGGCGATGGTTGGCGAAACGGTAGAGGGCGTCGAGCGCTATCCGATCAACATCCGCTACCCGCAGAGCTATCGCGACAGCCCGGAGACCCTGCGCCAGCTGCCGATCCTCACGCCGCTGAAGCAACAGATCGTCCTCGGCGACGTGGCTGAGGTGAAAGTGGTCACCGGACCATCGATGCTGAAGACCGAGAACGCCCGCCCGACCAGTTGGATCTACATCGACGCCCGCGACCGCGACATGGTGTCGGTAGTGCACGATCTGCAGCAGGCCATCGGCAAGGAGGTGAAGCTGAAGCCGGGCATCAGTGTGTCCTACTCCGGGCAGTTTGAGCTGCTGGAGCGCGCCAATCAGAAGCTGAAGCTGATGGTGCCGATGACGCTGATGATTATCTTCGTGCTGCTGTATCTGGCGTTCCGCCGCGTCGGCGAAGCACTGCTGATTATCACCAGCGTGCCGTTCGCCCTTGTGGGCGGGATCTGGTTCCTCTACTGGATGGGGTTCCATCTGTCGGTGGCCACCGGGACCGGCTTTATCGCCCTTGCCGGGGTGGCGGCAGAATTTGGCGTGGTGATGCTGATGTACCTGCGCCATGCCATCGAGGCGGAGCCATCGCTGGAGAATCCGCAGACTTTCAGCGTCGATAAGCTCGACGAGGCGCTATACCAGGGGGCGGTGCTGCGCGTGCGGCCGAAGGCGATGACCGTGGCGGTGATTATCGCCGGCCTGCTGCCGATTTTATGGGGCACCGGCGCCGGTTCGGAAGTCATGAGCCGTATCGCCGCGCCGATGATTGGCGGGATGATCACCGCCCCGCTGCTGTCGCTGTTTATCATTCCGGCGGCGTATAAGCTGATGTGGCTGTATCGGCATCGGGGCAAGCGTAGCCAATAGCCCGCCGCGTTTACGCCGGTCCGGGAAATTGGCTATAGTGGCGCCATTCTTCTGGCCGGCGTGAACGTCCCTATGAATCTGAACCTGGTATGTTATTCCCTGCTGCTGCTCACCGCCGTGGGCAGCGCCCTGCTGCCCTACCCGCTGGCGATGTGGTTTTTACTGAGCAGCCTTCTGACATGGCTTATCTATGGCGCCGACAAGCTGGCGGCGCGCAAAGCCTGGCGCCGGGTGCCGGAAACCACGCTGCTGGTGCTGGGCCTGGCGGGAGGCTGGCCGGGGGCCATCCTCGGCCAGCAGTGCTTTCGCCATAAAACGCAAAAGCAGCCCTTCCGGACGCGGTTTTTCATCAGCGTAGCGCTCAACGTGGCGGCGCTGGCCGGGCTGTACGTGGTTTATACCTATCTGCTCAGCCGCTAAGCGGCGAGGCTAGCGCGGCGTCTGGCGGATCCACACCAGGCGATCGACGTCAAAGCCCAGCTCGCGCGCGGTATTCAGGTAATCCTGCTTCACCGCCGCCGGAATGGTGGGGGTGCGCGACAGGATCCACAGATAGTCACGGTTGGGGCCGCTGACCAGCGCGTACTGGTAGTCGTCGTCCAGGCGGATCACGTTATAGCCGCCGTAGAATGGCCCGAAGAACGACACCTTCAGCGCCGCGGTGGTGGGGGCGCCGGTGAAATAGGCTTTCCCGTCGCTCTCATTCCAGCGTTTTTTGACCGGGTCATAACCGCGGTTGACGACGCTGATCCCCCCATCGCTGCGGGCGCCGTAGGTGGCGGTCACCTGCTCCAGGCCTCGCTCGAAGCGATTCTCCAGGCGAGCGACCTCATACCATTTTCCGAGGTAACGGCTGGCGTCAAACCCGCTAATCGGCTGAACGCCTTTCGGCGGCGTGGGCGATTTACAGGCCACCAGGGTTAACGCGATAGCGACGCCGGTGACAACAGGCCATAGCTTCATGAGAACTCCTTTCATTTACGCGGTTGGGGAAAGTGTAGTGCAAAGCCACTACACTTCACGCCAGCCGTCGTGATTCGTAGTATATTGAGAATATTCTTTGTTAACAGGTGGCCTCCATGCCTTACTCCATCGGCGAATTTGCCCGACTATGCGGGATAAATGCGACCACGCTTCGCGCCTGGCAGCGCCGCTACGGCCTGCTTAAGCCGCTGCGCACCGATGGTGGACACCGTCTGTACAGCGATGACGACGTCCAGCAGGCGCTGAAGATCCTCGACTGGGTGAAAAAAGGGGTGCCGGTCAGCCAGGTGAAACCCCTGCTGTCGCGCCCCGGCGCGCGGCGCACCAATAACTGGTTGACGCTGCAGGAGACCATGCTGCAGCGGCTGAAAGAGGGAAAAATCGAGTCCCTGCGCCAGCTGATCTACGATGCCGGGCGCGAATATCCGCGCCAGGAGCTGGTGACCGAGGTGCTGCGTCCGCTGCGCAGCCAGGTCTCCGCCAACGTACCGGCCATCATGACCCTGCGCGAAATCCTCGACGGCATCATCATCGCCTACACCTCGTTTTGCCTCGAAGGCGACAAGAAGGCGCCCGGGGATAACTTTCTGATCACCGGCTGGCACCTGACCGACGCCTGCGAAATCTGGCTTGAGGCGCTCAAACGTACCGGCCAGGGCCATCGCATCGACGTCCTGCCGGTGCCTCCCGCCGCCCTGGCGCCGGAGATTTTTCCCCAGCGCAACTGGCTGCTGGTCACCAGCGGCAAACTCTCCGCTGCCCGCCAGAGGCAGGTCGAACTCTGGCAGCAGCAGGTCGTCTCCCTCGAGGTGATCCCGCTCTAACCCCCTGTTTTCACTTACCTCCACGCTCTGTTCCGCCAGCACCCGGTGGCGCGGCGGGCTCACGCTTGCCCTTTGCGCCACCCGCGACTTTCACTCCTTAAAACACCAATCATAACAACATGATTTTTAACACAAATAAAATATATTTTTCTACAAACTTGGACAAACAATTTTATTTGTGTAAGTTTTAAGTATGCCATTACGCTACCGTATCTAGCCAGGATGTGATCCATGAGCACCTCGCCGTCCGTGATTCGTCGTTTCGTTGAGTACTACGCCGGGCTGGATGCACAGCCGCCCGCGGCGCTGGCCACGCTGTACCATCCGGACGCGACGCTGAGCGATCCTTTTGGTCAGCATCAGGGGCTGTTCGCCATTCAGCGCTACTTTACCCATCTGCTGGCCAACGTGGAGCAGTGCCGGTTCACCATCGACACGCCGCTTTGCGACGGCCAGCGGTTCGCCGTGACCTGGACCATGCACTGGTCGCATCCGCGCATTGCCGGCGGAGAAACCCTGGCCCTGCCGGGCTGCTCGGTGGTGGACATCGCCGGGGAGCAGGTTCTCCATCAGCGCGACTACTACGACGCCGGGGAGATGATCTACGAGCATCTTCCCCTGCTGGGCTGGGCGGTGCGCGGCGTGAAGCGGAGGGTGCGCTCATGATGACGGTGCTCATCACCGGCGCCAGCTCCGGGATCGGCGCCGGCCTGGCGAAATCCTTCGCGGCGGATGGCCATCTGGTCATCGCCTGCGGGCGCGATGCGTCGCGCCTGGCAGCGCTCCAGCAGCTCAGCCCCAACATCAGCGTACGCCTGTTCGATATGACAGACAGGGACGCCTGTCGCCAGGCGCTGACAGGCTGTTTTGCCGACCTGATCATTCTCTGCGCCGGGACCTGCGAATACCTCGACCACGGACAGGTGGATGCCGCCCTCGTGGAGCGGGTGATGGCCACCAACTTCCTCGGGCCGGTGAACTGCCTGGCGGCGCTGCAGACGCAGCTGGAGGCTGGCGATCGGGTGGTGCTGGTCAGCTCCATGGCGCACTGGCTGCCCTTCCCGCGCGCGGAAGCCTATGGCGCCTCCAAGGCGGCGCTGATCTGGTTTGCCAATAGCCTGCGTCTGGACTGGGAGCCGAAAGGGGTCGCCGTCACGGTGGTCTCTCCGGGCTTCGTCGACACCCCGCTGACGCGCAAAAACGACTTCGCCATGCCCGGCCGGGTGAGCGTGGATCGGGCGGTGGCGGCGATCCGCCACGGTCTGGCGAAGGGCAAAAACCACATCGCCTTCCCCACCGGTTTCAGCCTGGCCCTGCGGCTGCTGGCCAGTCTGCCATCGGGTATCCAGCGCCTGCTGTTGCGCAGGATGGTGCGCTCATGAACATCGCCATCATCGGCAGCGGCATCGCCGGGCTGACCTGCGCCTGGCGACTGGCCGGACACCATCAGGTAACGCTGTTCGAAGCGGGCGCCACGCCGGGCGGCCACACCGCCACCGTGGATGTCGCCACGCCGCAGGGCACCTGGGCCATCGATACCGGATTTATCGTCTACAACGATCGCACCTATCCGCGCTTTATGGGCCTGCTCAGCGAGCTGGGGATCGGCGGGCAAAAAACGCAGATGAGCTTCTCGGTCCACAACCCGACCAGCGGCCTGGAGTACAACGGCCACAGCCTGACCTCGCTCTTCGCCCAGCGGCGCAATCTGCTGAAGCCGGCCTTCTGGGGACTGCTGAGCGAGATCGTCCGCTTCAACCGCCTGGCGAAACTGGCGCTGACCGAGGCGCTGGATCCAGGCGCGACGCTGGAGAGCTTCCTCACCCGCCACCGCTTCAGCCCCTTCTTCGCCCGCCACTATATTCTGCCGATGGGGGCGGCCATCTGGTCGTCGTCGCTGCAGGAGATGCGCCGCTTCCCGCTGCCGCTGTTTTTGCGCTTCTTTGAAAACCACGGTCTGCTGGATATTCGCGATCGTCCGCAATGGTACGTGGTGCCCGGCGGTTCCCGGGAATACGTCCGCGCCCTGCTCGCCAGGCTCGGCGATCGCCTGGACCTGCGGCTCAACGCGCCGGTGCAGCAGGTGGAGCGCCACCCGGCGGGAGTTATCCTGCGGCTGGCGTCCGGGGAGGCGCATTTTGACCAGGTGATCTTCGCCTGCCACTCCGCGCAGGCGCTGGCGATGCTGGCGGCGCCCACCGACGCCGAGCGTGAGGTGCTGGGGGATATCGGCTGGCAGCGCAACGAGGTGGTGCTGCACAGCGATCCGCGCTGGCTGCCGGAGCGCCAGCGCGCCTGGGCCAGCTGGAACTATCGCCTGAGCGACGGGGATTTGGCCCGGGCCTGCGTCACCTACAACATGAATATTCTCCAGGGGCTGCCTGCGGGCGCCCCCCTGTTCTGCGTCACCCTGAACCCGGACGCGCCGGTGGACGATCGCTATGTCTGGCAGCGCTTCGTCTATGAGCATCCGCTGTTTAACCCGCAAAGCTGGTCGGCCCAGCTGCGGCGCGAAGAGATTAACGGCCAGCAGCGGAGCTGGTACTGCGGGGCCTACTGGTACAACGGCTTTCATGAGGACGGGGTGCGCAGCGCGCTCGACGTGGTACAGGGCATCGCCGCGGCGGAGGGCAAGTGATATGAACAGCTGCCTCTATCAGGGCGTCCTGCGCCACCGTCGCCTGCAGCCGAAGGCGCACCACTTCGTCTACCGCCTGTTTATGACCTGGCTCGACCTCGACGAACTGGACAGGCTGCCTGAGGCGGGCATCCGCCGCAACCGCCTGGCCGCCGCCGCCTGGTACGACGCCGATTATCCGCTGGGCGCGCCGCTGAAGGCCCAGGTGCTGAACCGGCTGGAGAGCCTGACCGGCTGCCGCCCGGCGGGACGCGTGATGCTCCTGACCCAGCTGCGCTACTTCGGCTTCCATTTTAATCCGGTCAACTTTTACTACTGCTATGACGAGGCCGACACCCTGCGCTGGGTGCTGGCCGAAGTGCGTAACACGCCGTGGAATGAGCGTCATTACTACGCGGTGGACGGCCAGCCGTCCGCCCGCCCTGCTGTTGGCCGCGGCGGGCTGCGGCCTGGACGCCTGCTGGGCGCTGGCGGGGCTGATCGATTTTCGCGGCGACAGCCTGCTGCCCCTGTGGATGGTGGCCCTGTGGCTGATGTTCGCCGTCGTCTGGACCCGACTGACCCGCACCACGACGCTTCCCGGCTGGGTGCTGGCCGCGGCCGCCACCGTCGGCGGCCCGGTGGCCTACCTGCTCGGCGCGCGCCTCGGAGCCATGACCCTGCTGGTGCCGATGGCGCTTGCCGTGGCCGCCATGGCCTGCGGCTGGCTGGTGCTCATGCTGTTATTCCATCTGGGGATGGGGAGGCGAAAATGAGATTCGCGCTGTTACTGCTGTGGCTGACCACCCTTGCCCCGGCGGCACACGCCGCCGACTGGCTGACGTGGCGCCGCGTCGGCGAGGCGACCCTCACCTGGGGGCCGTTCACCGTCTATCACTCGCAGCTGCGCACACCCAATGGCCGGTATGACGGCCCGCAGCAGGATCGGGCGCTGATCATCACCTACCAGCGCGATATCGATCGCGAGGCGCTGGTGGAGGCCACCCGCGACCAGTGGCAGGCGCAGGGCATTCTGCAACAGGAGCCGCGCAGCGAAGCCTGGCTGCGCATGCTGCAGGGGATCTGGCCGGACGTCGCGCCGGGCAGCCAGCTGGCGTTCGTGGACAGCGGCAGCGAGGGACAGTTCTGGTACCGCGCCAGCGCCGCGCAGACCGCCTTTACCCCGCTCGGCCCGCGCCAGTCGGCGGCATTCAGCACCCGCTTTCTCGCCATCTGGCTCGATCCGCGCACCACTTATCCCGAACTGCGTCAGCAGTTGATCGGAGGTACACCATGAAACGCATTCTGACCCTTGGCCTGGCGCTGCTGATGCTGATCCTCGCCGGCTGCAGCACCGAGGTCACGGAGTACCGGCAGCAGCAGCCCGCCCTCGACATTTTCCACTATTTTCAGGGCCGAACCGAGGCGTGGGGGATGGTGCAGGATCGCAGCGGCAAGCAGCTGCGCCGCTTCCATGTAGCGATCGATGGCGACGTCGTCGGCGACACCCTGACGCTCCATGAGCGCTTTGTCTATGACGATGGCGAGAAGCAGCAGCGGGTGTGGCGCATTCGCCGCACCGGCGATAACCGTTATCAGGGCACCGCCGGGGACATCGAAGGCGTGGCCAGCGGCCAGGCGGCAGGCAATGCCTTTCACTGGCGCTACAGCATGAACGTCGAAGCCAGCGGCAGCCGGTGGCTGCTGCACTTTGACGACTGGATGTTCCTGCAGGATGGCAGCCATTTGTTTAACAAAACCGAGATGAAGAAATTCGGCATTACGGTCGCCACCGTGACCCTTTTCTTTACCCGAACCACAGCAGAAGAGAGGACAGCGCCATGAACACGCAACCTGTCATTGGGATCAGCGGATGTTTAACCGGCTCAGCCGTGCGATTCGACGGCGGGCATAAGCGTATGGGCTTTGTGATGGATGAGCTCGCGCAGTGGGTGGCGTTTAAACCCGTCTGCCCGGAGATGGCGATCGGCCTGCCCGTTCCCCGCCCGGCGCTCCGCCTGGTGCAGACCCCGGTCGGGGAGATCCGCATGCGCTTCAGCCACGCCCCGCACGAGGATGTGACGGAGAAGATGGCTGATTTCGCCAGCGCCCACCTCGCAACCCTGGGCGAGCTGTCGGGCTTTATCGTCTGCGCCAAATCGCCGAGCTGCGGAATGGAGCGCGTGCGGTTGTACGATGAAAAAGGCAATCGCGGGCGTAAGGAAGGCGTGGGGCTGTTTACCGGTGCCCTGATGGCGCGCTACCCGTGGCTGCCGGTGGAAGAGGATGGCCGGCTGCACGATCCGCTGCTGCGGGAGAATTTTGTCGAGCGCGTTTTCGCCCTGCATGAACTCAACGCCCTGCGCGCCCGCGGCCTGACGCGCCACAGCCTGCTGGCCTTTCACAGCCGCTACAAGCTGCAGCTGCTGGCTCACCACCAGGCAGGCTACCGGGAGATCGGCCCGTTCGTCGCCTCGCTGCATGAATGGGAGGATCTGGAGGCGTTCTTCGAGGTTTACCGCGAGAAGCTGATGGCGATCCTCAAGCAGCCCGCCTCGCGGAAAAACCACACCAACGTGCTGATGCATATTCAGGGTTATTTCCGCGACCAGCTAAACAGCCGCCAGCGCGGCGAGCTGCGGGAGGTGATCCTCAACTATCGCGCCGGGCTGCTGCCGATCCTCGCCCCGCTGACGCTGCTTAAGCACTATCTGGCCGAGTATCCGGATCGCTACCTGCAGGCGCAGAACTATTTTGACCCCTACCCGCAGGATCTGGCCCTGCGCCTGACGGTGAACTGAAGGGGGATGGGCCAGCTGCCCGGCGGCGCTGCGCTTGCGCGGGCCTGGGGGTGTGAGCCTGCGGGAAGGAACGTAGGCCGGATAAGGCATTTATGCCGCCATCCGGCACTACCGCAGGTATGGAGCCTGACCGCCCGGCGGCGCTGCGCTTGCCGGTCCTGGGGGGAGCCCGCAGGAAGGAACGTAGGCCGGATAAGGCATGTATGCCGCCATCCGGCATAAATGGAGCGCATCAGTTGTAGCCCGGCTAAGCGTAGCGCCAGCCGGGAACGCTCCTTCGACAACGCTATCGCATCAGAACCACGCCTCAAACATCCCGCCGACGTTCAGCGAATCCAGCTGCTGGTCCTGGGTGCCGTTAACCTTCGCGGTATGCTCGTTGTCCACCTGGCCGCCGGTCACGTAGAAGCGCAGCATCGGACGGAACTCCGGCCCCATGCCGATGGCTATGTTCTGCGACAGCGTCAGCTTCCAGCCGTGGTTATCCCCGCCCTGGTCGTAATCCACGCGCTGGTAGCCCGCTTCCAGCCAGGTGGAGTACACGTCGTTCCAGAAATACATCGGCCGCACGATGGCACCGTAGTTCTTGCGGTTGTCGGTGTTGTCCCTGCCGTTGTCGTAGTCGTGGAAGGCCAGCAGATATTCCACCTGCGCCTGCTGGGTGAACTTATGGCTGCCCTCGAAGCTGGCGTAGACCGTGGTCAGGTCGTCGGTTTTGTTATAGACGCTGTTATCCGAGTTATCGGAGTAGCGCAGGATCACCTTGTTCACCCCGCTGTCGTTGGTGTGGCTCAGCACCAGGCCGCCCTGCCAGGCTTCGAGACGCGCGTCGCTGTCCACCGCCTTTGAGTCAAAGCCGTAGTTGGCGTACACCTCGACGTCGATCGGCCCGGCCTTGATGTTGTGGGTTTTGGTGGTCAGCGCGTAGTGGCCGTTGTCGCCGGTGTCGGAGCTGCCGGTACAGGTGATGCGCGACGGGTTGGTCTCGTCGGCCATCACTTCCGGACTACAGGATTTCACCTGCGACACCGCCGCCACGTCGAACTGCACGCCGCCGATATCAAAGTTCTTTACCCCGGCGCCCTGGCCGTCGTGGTTCATCCAGAAGTAGTCGTTGATCCCCTGTTGCGGACGCTGGTGGAAGTCGCGGCCGGCCCAGATATAGGCGTTGGGGTTGGATTCCAGCACGTTGGTGACCCCGACGTAGGCCTTCTTCAGGTTAACTTCGTCGCTCCAGTGGTCGAACATCACGTTAAGATCCCAGATAGCCCCCTGCGCGCTTTTGAAGGCCTTGCTGATCTGGAATTCGCCGCCGTTGCTTTCGTTGCCCAGACGGCCGATCGCCGAGGCGCCGTTATAGGAGCCGTCGACGCCGACATATTTCTGGTCGCCGGTCTGGAAGTGAGCGCCATAGCGGGCATAGCCGCTGAACTTGAGGCCAAACGGAATGGCCATATCCGGCGAGGCGGCGGTGGTTTCCGGGTTAGTAATCACGTCGACCTTTTTGTTGGCCGCGGCGTCGATTTTTGCCTGGCGGTCGGCCAGCGCTTTATCAACGGCCTTGGCAACGATGGCGTCGATCTGTTCCTGAGTAAATTCTTGCGCCATTACAGAGGTAAGTGGAAAAAACGCGGCGATAACCGCCATGGTTAATGGAAGTTTTTTTATCATTGTCATGAGTTTCTCAATATAGGTTAATTTTATTCAGACAATAACCAGCCTATTCTGAGCTGACAGAATATGTCGCTATCATCAGAACAAGTTATTTTTTATTTTGTACGGTCACAGAGGCGTTACACAATTATCGTTACCCTTCCTCCTTCGCTGATATTAAACAGGTGGTCTTTCGCCACTGACAAAAAAAACACAGCACGAACCAATAAACGCTATTTCCCGGCAGCGGATAGACGGCGGAATACATGCCCCCGCGGGAGCATGTCAGCAAAAATTAACCAAAGATATAGGTATTGACGAGATTTTCGAGTAATTCCTGACGCCCGCTCTGAGGCTGCGGATTCAGATTATGCTGCTCAGCGTATCGGGCAATATTATCCAGCGACATCTGCCCGCTCATAATTTTCTGCCCCAGCTCGCCCTGCCAGCCGGCATAGCGTTTTGCCAGACCCTGATCGAGCTTGCCATCCTCAATCATGCGCGCGGCCAGCTTGAGGGACAGCGCCATCACGTCCATGGCGCCAATATGGCCATAGAACATGTCGTATTTGTCGGTGCTCTGCCGGCGAACTTTGGCGTCAAAGTTCAGGCCGCCGGTGGTGAATCCCCCGGCTTTGAGGATCTCATACATCACCAGGGTATTTTCTTCCACGCTGTTCGGGAACTGATCGGTATCCCAGCCGAGCTGCGCATCGCCGCGGTTGGCATCAACGGAGCCGAAAATGCCCAGCGCGATGGCGCTGGCGATTTCATGGTGGAAAGAGTGCCCCGCCAGGGTGGCGTGGTTGGCTTCAATGTTCACCTTGATCTCATTTTCCAGACCAAACTGCTTCAGGAAACCATACACCGTCGCGACATCGTAATCGTACTGATGCTTGGTGGGCTCCTGCGGTTTCGGCTCGATAAGCAGCGTGCCGCCAAAGCCAATCTTATGCTTGTGCTCCACCACCATCTGCAGGAAGCGGCCAATCTGCTCACGCTCCTGGCGCAGGTCGGTATTCAGCAGGGACTCGTAACCTTCGCGGCCGCCCCACAGAACATAGTTTTCGCCGCCGAGCTGGTGGGTAGCGTTCATGGCGGTCACCACCTGCGTGGCCGCCCAGGCAAACACCTCCGGATCGGGGTTGGTCGCCGCCCCGGCGCCGTAGCGCGGGTGGGTAAAGCAGTTGGCGGTGCCCCACAGCAGTTTCACGCCGGTTTGCTGCTGTTTCTCCGCCAGCACCTCGGTCATGATGGCGAAATTATGCAAATACTCTTTCAGCGACGCGCCTTCTGGCGAGACGTCGACATCGTGGAAGCAGTAATACGGCACGTTGAGCTTGTAGAAAAATTCAAACGCCACGTCCGCTTTGCGTTTGGCCATTTCCAGCGCATCGCCCGCGGCCTGCCAGGGACGCTCAAACGAACCGGCGCCAAACATATCCGCGCCATTCCAGCAGAAGTTATGCCAATAACAGGCGGCAAAACGCAGATGGTCTGCCATGCGTTTTCCCAGCACGATTTCATCCGGATTATAGTGGCGAAATGCCAGCGGATTATCGGTTTTGGGTCCGGCAAAGCGAACGCGTTCGAGCTGGTCGAAATAGGTTTGCATGATGAACTCCGAAATTGAGAAACAGGAAAATTAACAACTGTGACACATCGTGTATTCTCATCGTCGGTTGCTCAATTACGTTATTTCACTCGGCGATTGAGAAAATGCTCAAATGTGAGCCATCTCGCAAATAAAACTATTTTAAATATCTCGCTTCGCGCGCGTATAGCGTACACTCCCTGGGGAATTCAGGTATCCATATCAAATTAAAATGCCGGTTTTGTCACTTTGTCTGTCTGCCCGAAAATTAGCGGCGGAAAACGGTTTAACGCAGGTGATACAGGCCTTTGCTTCGAGGATCACAGAAGTAAAAAAACATAATTACGTAATTTAAAAACGTAATAGATTCTTCCTGGTCAACTGTGTCAGAAAGTGTTTCACCTACACAAAACAAACCGGAGTCTGCTTAGAATGAGTAAAAACATAATGCACAGTCGGCATGATGAATATCATAAATTAACCCGCGGAGAACGAATTGGTTATGGCATGGGCGACTTTGCGCAAAACCTGGTTTTCGGCACAATTGGGGGTTTTCTGGCTTTGCATATGCTGACGGTAAATACCATCAGCACGGCAACGGCAGGCTTTATTTTTCTTTTTGTCCGCATCATTAACGTGTTTTGGGATCCGATGGTCGGAACCTATGTGGATAAACGAACCTCAAAAGCAGGGAAATATCGTCCCTGGCTGTTACGAGCCGGCGTGCCGCTGGTGATCCTGTCGGCATTACTGTTCGCGCCAATCCCCGGAGTGAAAGGTTCGGTGGCTTTCGCCTTTATTATTTATCTGGCGCTGGACCTGGTTTATTCCTTAGTCAATATTCCCTATGGCTCGCTGAATGCCTCGCTGACCCGCGACCCGGAATCGATCGATAAGCTGACCAGTACCCGCATGATGCTGGCCAACAGCGCCAACCTGCTGGTCTATACCCTGTTCCCGATGTTTGTGCAGATGGCGGCGCCGAAAGATCGTAGCCTGAAAGACACCGGCTTTTTCGGCCTTGAGCTGAATCTGGGCAACTATACCGATCCGTCAGCGAACTACGCCTGGTTCGGCGTGTACGCCATCTATATGATCATCGGCGCGGTGGCCCTGTTTATCTGCTACAAATGCACCAAAGAACGCGTTGTCGCGACCGCCGAGCAGACCGCCAACGTCAAAACTACCGACCTTTTCCACGAGCTCAGACATAACCGTCCGCTGGTTATTCTCGGCATGTTCTTTATGCTGGCCTTTACCTTCATGTTCTTCATGAACACCGTTAACGGCTTCTTCAACCAGTTCGTCGTCGGCCATTCCGAATGGATGGGCGCGGTGGGTCTCGTCGCGTCTATTCCCGGCATCGCCTTCCCGGTGTTCTGGCCGAAACTGAAAAAAATCTTTGGTAAAAAAGGCTTCTTCCATCTGTTCCTCGCCATGTTCATCGTCGGCGAACTGCTGACCTACGTCTGGTCCCGCGAAGGGATGCACGACGCCCTGTGGCTGGCCTACATCGCCACCTTTATTAAACAGTGGGGCTTAACCTCCGCCACCGGCTTTATGTGGGCGCTGGTACCGGAAGTTATCGCGTACGGCGAATTAAAATCGGGCAAACGCAATGCCGCCATTATCAATGCCATTATGGGACTCTTCTTCAAGATCGGCTTCACCATCGGCGGCGCTATCCCGCTGTGGCTGCTGGCGGTGTATGGATTTAATGAAAGCGGCGCCGTGCAGAGCGCCAGCGCCATCGACGGGATCATTATGACCGCGGTGTGGATCCCAATTGCGCTGGCCGCTATTTCGATGGTGATCATGCAGGTTTATCCGATCTCCGATAAACATGTTACCGACATCAACCGTCAGCTGGATGAGATCCGCGTGTAGTTAAAAAAATTATAAATCAGACCGATCCTTAACTTTCCATTTTAAAAGGTGTAATGAAATGTCACTTATTCAAAACCCGATATTACGCGGCTTTAATGCCGACCCCAGTATTATTCGCGTCGAGGATACGTACTATATTGCCAACTCGACGTTTGAGTGGTTCCCGGGCGTGCGTTTACATGAGTCCAAAGACCTGAAAAACTGGAACCTGCTGCCTTCGCCGCTCTCCACCACCACCCTGCTGGATATGAAGGGCAACCCCTCCTCCGGCGGCATTTGGGCGCCGGCGCTCTCCTGGGCCGACGGGCAATTCTGGTTGGTGTATACCGATGTGAAGGTCACCGAAGGCGCCTTTAAAGACATGACCAACTACCTGACCACGGCGAAGGATATTCGGGGCCCGTGGAGCGACCCGATCAAGCTGAACGGCGTCGGGTTTGACGCCTCGCTGTTCCATGACGACGATGGCCGGAAATATATCGTCCAGCAAACCTGGGATCACCGGGAGTACCATCACCCCTTCGATGGCATTACCTTAACGGAGCTGGATACCAAGACGCTGAAGTTAATGCCGGAAACCGCGCGCACCATCTACCGCGGCACCGCCGTGGCGCTGGTCGAGGGGCCGCACCTCTATAAACTGAACGGC
Organism: Klebsiella sp. P1927; assembly: GCF_018204675.1. Lineage (NCBI taxonomy): Bacteria > Pseudomonadati > Pseudomonadota > Gammaproteobacteria > Enterobacterales > Enterobacteriaceae > Klebsiella > Klebsiella sp. P1927. Next base: position 4,517,243 of record NZ_CP073377.1, read on the forward strand.
TACTACTATCTGTTTGCCGCCCAGGGCGGCACCGTGTTTACCCACCAGGAGGTGGTGGCGCGGTCGAAAACCCTCGAGGCCGACAGCTTCGAAACCGAGCCGGGCGACGTGTTCTTAACCAACGTCGATACCCCGGACAGCTACATCCAGAAACAGGGCCATGGCGCGCTGGTCTCCACTCCGGAAGGCGAATGGTATTACGCCTCGCTCTGCGCCCGGCCGTGGAATCGCCCGGGGGAATCCATCTACGACCCGCGCGGCTGGTCAACCCTCGGCCGGGAAACCGCGATCCAGAAAGTGTACTGGGACGACGAGGGCTGGCCGCGTATTGAAGGCGGTCACGGCGGGAAAACCTTCGTCGAAGGGCCAAAAGACGCCATCTTCACCGAAAGCGCCAGCGATAATAGCCAGCAGGATGACTTTACCTCGCCAGCGCTCGACCCGAACTGGAATACCCTGCGGGTGCCGTTTACGGCCAAAATGGGCACCACCGGCGACGGCAAATTAACCTTAATCGGCCAGGGTTCGTTAGCCAATACGCATGACCTGTCGCTGATTGCCCGCCGCTGGCAGGCCTTCTATTTTGACGCCGCGGTGAAGGTGAAATTCGAGCCCTTCAGCTACCAGCAGATGGCCGGGTTAACGAATTACTATAACGACCGCCACTGGAGCTTCGTCTTCCTGACCTGGAATGAAATTAACGGCAAGGTCATCGAAGTCGGCGAAAATAACCGCGGGAAATACACGTCGTACCTGAAAGATAACGCCATCAAGGTGCCGGACGGCGTCGAATACGTCTGGTTCCGGACTAAAGTCCGCAAGCAGACCTACAGCTATGAATACAGCTTCGATGGCGTGACGTTCACCGAGATCCCGGTCCAGCTGGATGCCGCGGTACTGTCCGATGACTATGTGTTGCAGAGCTACGGCGGGTTCTTTACCGGGGCGTTCGTCGGCCTGGCGGCGGTAGACTACGCCGGGTACGGCACCCAGGCTGAGTTTTATCAGTTCGAGTATCAGGAACTGGGCGATAGGTTAGCGGCCGATGGGAGCTATAGCTGGGAGGCTGGCGAGACGCGGGATAAGTAAGAGAAAGCTGGCCCACGCTACCGGTGAGGTAGCGTGGGGTTTGTGCTGTGTGTGATGTAATTAAAGCGAGCGCTGTAGGATGTCAGTCTGCGGGGCGCAGCCGGGCCTTCAGCTCTTCGGGAGTAAACGGCGGATCTCGCCGGTGCAGCATTGCATGGCAATTGGGACATACCGGGATCAGATCGGTTTCAGGGTTCAGACGGTAGTCCTGCTTGATCCCGGCCAGCGGAATGAGATGGTGGATATGGATAAAACCCTGGCCGATTTCGCCATAGCGGCTGGCCATATCCAGACCGCATACCTGACACCGGCAGCCATGCAGGCGAAGCGCCGCCTGACGAGCCTGACGGTCGCGCTCATAGCGATTGACCACCACCTGCATCGCCGCCCCTTCCACGAACTCCATAGTCGTCTGTCCCTCATCGGGGAAAAGCGCAACCTCGTCATCGCCAGCGCCCTGCGACGCGATCGTAAATCCTTGATCCAGTAACAGACGCACGCATTTGGATTTAATCCCTCCGCTGAAATCCGCCGGGGTAAATTCCGTTCCCGTGGCAAGCGTGGCCGCTAACCCGACGATGGCTTTTGAAGGATACCGACGCCCCTCAAACTCGATCTCGTACAGACGCGCGCTTTTAAACTGATGCGCAACGCCTGCATCGTAAGCGCGAATGGCAGCGATGATGCATTCCCTGGATAAATGGTCCGGTAGTTTTTTCATAAGACATAGCTATCTGATGGCGCGAAGCTTGAGTATAAATAGAAAGCTATGGGCTTTTCGAACAAATAACTAGCAGTGATAGTTAAATAGCGATCCACGTAGAATCGCCGCATCTGGTGGGTTGATCGGCAAGGATTTTGCGAGCATCATCGCATTTATTTAGCTGCCAATGTAACGCTATGCCCTCCAGCACGACCCTGCAACACGCGATCGAGAACATCACTATCTGGCGCAAAGGCGAACAGCGTGCGCCGCATAAGCCACTGTTACTGCTGTACGTCCTTTCCCAGTACCAGCGCGGCCATGCGCGGATGTTCGACTACGCCTCGGAGATACGCGATGAGCTGCATAGCCTGCTGGAACGCTTTGGCCCACAGCGCCGCCAGTACCGGCCGGACATGCCGTTCTGGCGCCTGAAAGGCGACGGCTTCTGGGAGCTGCACAACAGCGAGCAGTGCTCAATCCAGGGCAGCCGAAAGCCGCCCGGCAAAGAGCTGGAGCTCTGTCACGTCGCCGGCGGCTTCGATGAGCCGCATTTTGCGTTACTCAACAGAAATAAGAGGCTGATCAATACCCTCGCCCATCAGATCCTCGAGGCGCACTTTCCGGAGAGTATTCAGGAAGAACTGGCAGAAGAGATGGGGTTTGATCTGCTGCAGATCCGCAAAGAGCGCGACCCGCATTTTCGCCAGCAGGTGCTGCGCGCCTATAACTATGAGTGCGCGATCTGCGGCTTCAATATGCGCCATGATAATACCTCCGTCGCCCTGGAAGCGGCCCATATCAAATGGAAGCAGCACGGCGGCCCATGCGAAATCCCTAACGGCCTGGCGCTCTGCGCGATTCACCATAAGGCTTTTGATAAAGGATCCATTGGTCTGGATGAGGATATGCGCATCCAGGTTTCGCCAGCGGTGAACGGCGGAGGCATCGTTGGCAGGCTGTTCTGGGATTTTGATGGTAAGCCGATTACCTTGCCGCAGGGGAAAGAATGTTATCCCCAGGAGGGGTTTGTGGCATGGCACCGGCGGGAGGTGTTCAGGGGGTAAGGGGGGATGGTGATAAGCGGGTTTCGATGCTGCCTTCTCGCTCCTGAACATCAACAGCTCCTTTCGTGTCTGCGCCACCATCGTCTTTAAGACACATATACGGAGGAATTGGCATCTCATTTGCTCCTTATCGTTGAAATTAGCTGCAATGTAATAATGTAGAGTACAGCTGAAAGGAATATTACTATTATCAGTGATATATAAAAGAAAGTGTCATACATCGTATCGGCGTTCACACTCCCGAACAAGAAGTGGCAAATATCCCTTGCGATATCATAATCGAGATAGATTTCCGGCCTTGGAAGTGCACGTCCCAGAACCAAAAACAGCAATATAAAATAAATAATCTTACTGATTTTACGGGCAAGCGTTATTAGAGCCACTGGCAACAACCTCCACCCAACCGCGAGCCATCAGGGAACGGATGCAGGGAACCTGTACTAACGATGTATTCATAAGCGCATTCCGGATCATGGCAAAATCAGAATTATGGGCGATAGTAATACAACCCTCGGAAACCGTACCCGGATGCAAACGGAAGTTACCACGTTTCACACCCTCTACCCACGTCTCATCGTCAATTCCGCGGTCGTCACGCCATAACGCAAACCAATCGCTATTCCCCCGCCGTAGTTCGCGGCAGGACGTAATGAAACGATTGGTATTAGCCCTGCTTTTATTTATTTTCAAAGAATCGGCTGTAGCCCCCGCTCTCACGCCGGAAGCGGATATCACTCTGGTGAATCCGTCAATGTTTGCTCGTGAAGGATATCGACGGCACAACATGATGCTGTCGATGTGTTCACATAAACCGCCTGTTCATGAGTCATAACCCGTTTCTGCCATGAACAAGTCAGAGCAAATACATATAAACCAATAATTTTAACATCCAAATTTTTTGCGTATCCAATCACTTATCGAATACTTATATGCGCTTTATTATTTATTAAATTAATACATCTCACACCAAGATAATTCATCATAATAATCAACCGTAAAGTGATATACTATGCTGTTTTAAGCCTTATTTAAATCAATGGTTCAAAATCATTTTGCAATACAATTTGTAACAATTAGGTTATAGTAACACTTATCAAGTTACTTATTCTCTTGTAAATTACCATCGATTATTTCTTGCAAAAATGATGTACATCCTCAGTCATTTATTTAAACATAGGATAGCTATATGGCAGACATAGAAGGGATAGCGCGGAAGTTATATAACATCATTATCTCTCCTGATACAGTTACAGGGCTTATCAATGGTGGATTATCTGTTCCTTTAGATTATGGTTATCTGATTTACGGTATCTTTGATACGGATACAAGATATGAACGTGAAACAGAAAGAATCCGTATGATGACCGCGATAAGACATGACATTCTTAACTATGAAAATATCGTTAATGCAGTTAAATTAATCTTTCAGTTATTTAATAAATATCTATCCGAATCAGAACAAGATAGAATATACAGAAGTGTAGTTACCTCTATCGTGGGTAGAATCTCTACGAATATTATCGCATCGAACATCGCTAAAGCCGTTATAGAAAAAACGTCATTTACTTATGTAGTATTTAAGGGGAAAGGGAATCCAATAGCCTTTTTAAGTACTATCCTCTTGTTTGGTGGAATGGCAGAGCGATCCATCAGGACGTCTGATAAACTCAGGAATGAAGAGCCCGAGGTATACTCGTTGTTAAGACCCCGCGATTATGATCTGCTTTATTTCTTATTTGCCGATGCGGTACAACCTTTTGTGGATGCCATCCATGCAGGGTACACCGAGGGCAACCCCGTATTCGACAAGATTATGAAAAGAGTGGAAGATCATTTAAATACGAATGCTAAGGCTGGGTGATATGAAAAAAATCATCACGCCACTCGTCGATATAGTTCTCTGCACCTATATTATTACCACATGCTTTATTTGCCTGACTGAGTTTAATAACTGGCAGAATAAAATAATCGCAGTGACGATTATAATCGGTAGCGCTTATATCATCGCCATTGCATTGAATAGATTACTGGGAACAAAGATAGGTGTGTTAAGCGGTATTTTTAATTTACTATCAGGCCCACTATTAATTATTGGCGCTATTGTTTGCATAGCCTTACTTGACCCGTGGCCGGTTAAGGTTATTGGTCTGTTTTTATGGGTCATTATAATGTTTTGTTTACCTTCATTTATAAATAGAGATAAGGAATAATCATGTCAAATCCAGCATATCTTTGGCTAACCGATACAAACGGCTCCCCTATAACGGGTAGTTCTCTCGTTACAGGGCGTATTGGCGCTATTGAATTAAAAGCGGTAACGCACCACCTATCCATTCCTGTGGATGGAAACACCGGGAGATTAACAGGAACCAGAGTACATACGCCTATTACGGTACAGAAAGATTTTGATAAAACAACGCCCCTTTTATACAAAGCGCTGAGTGAGAACCAAACATTAAAGTCGGCAACCATAAAGATGTATCAGATCCTTGATGCAGGTGTTGAAAGCGAATATTTTAATATTACATTAGAGAATGTAAAAGTAACCGGAATTACCCCCAACTTATTTCCTGATTCTGGTACAGGTACGCACAGCGAGACGATTCAGTTAAGGTATGAGGCCATCACCTGGAAACATTGCGATGGGAATATCATTTACAAAGATTCCTGGAACCACAGGGCAACGGCATAAATTCCCCTTAGACTAAAGGCCATTCAAAAAAGTGGCCTTTTCTGAGTTCAACTGATTATTTAAACCACCCTCGCCAAACAAGCCATCCAAATGCAACCGCATGGTTTGGAGGCATAGTATCTTGAAGCTATACCTCCTTGAGTAGCGCTAAATTAATTCAACACATTCGATACCTGCATTGCGATAAGCCCCTATAACTTCCGCTGCTCCAGGCTGGAATAAATCGTTTTAATTTCCGCTTGTAAGCTTTCGCCACGGTATACCATCGACGTATCGTATCGTTTGTACTTCTCATCACGCGTAGCGCTAAACCAGTTGAACGATCCTATGCACAGCAGCCCTTCATCACCAATCACGATTTTACTGTGAACACGGTTGACCAACATAGTCACAATGCCCAGCGCATTTAGTTTTTCCACTGCATCATTAAGGCGCTGCTGTTTTGCTTTGCGCTTTTCATAACTGACGTTTTGGGTATTAAAGCTTTTATCCGTTACGACAGTAATGTCGATACCACTTTAAGCACACCTGTTTTAGTTCCACGCACTTTTTGAGAGTTCCGGTTTTTCAGCCATCAGCCGGTACTCTTCCGGCGTCAGGTTGTTCAGGGACTCATGAGGCCGCTCGTTGTTATATTCTATCAGCCAGCGCTCGGTAATTTCCCGTGCTTCATTCAGTGTTCTGAACAGGTAAAAATCCAGAATTTCTGTCCGGTATGTCCGGTTGAACCGTTCGATAAAAGCATTTTGTGTAGGTTTACCCGGTTTAATAAATTCGAGCTGCACGCCATGTTCTTCGGCCCATTGTGCCAGTGCCCGCGAGACCAGTTCTGGCCCGTTGTCCATCCGCATTTTCAGCGGATAGCCGCGGTTTGCCACGATCCTGTCCAGCACCCGGATGATTCGCTGAGCCGGGATATTCCGGTTGATTTCTATCGCCAGTGCTTCACGGTTAAAATCGTCCACCACATTGAAGGTCCGGAAGCGTCTGCCGCAGACCAACGCGTCGTACATAAAATCGATGGGCCAGCTCTGGTTTAACGCTTGCGGTGTCGCCAGGGGTGCTGAATTACGCACTGGCAGCCGCTGTTTTCCCTTGCGACGAAAATTCAGTTTCAGCAGGCAATAAATCCGGTGAACACATTTATGGTTCCAGGTATTGCCCTGCCTGCGCAGCAGCTGGAACAGCTTCTTAAAACCGTAGCGCGGATAGCGTTCTGCCAGTTCAGTCAGCGCGTGGATCTCGGGTTCATCACGCCGGGTATCGGGCTAATAAAAATACACCGTCCTGCTCAGCGATAACGTCCTGCAGGCCTGGCGTAAACTTATGGCAAATTGCGTCGTCAGATAGCTGACGAGTTCACGCTTTATCGCTGGTTTTAAAGGGAAGGTGCGAACAAGTTCCTGATATGAGATCATCATATTCATCCGGAGCGCATCCCAGAGGGACATCATGAGCCATCAACTCACCTTCGCCGATAGTGAATTCAGCACTAAGCGCCGTCAGACCCGAAAAGAGATTTTCCTCTCCCGCATGGAGCAGATTCTGCCATGGCAGAATATGACCGCTGTCATCGAGCCGTTTTATCCCAAGGCGGGCAATGGCCGACGGCCCTATCCGCTGGAGACCATGCTGCGTATTCACTGCATGCAGCATTGGTACAACCTGAGCGACGGTGCCATGGAAGATGCCCTGTACGAAATCGCCTCCATGCGCCTGTTTGCCCGATTATCCCTGGATAGCGCCCTGCCGGATCGCACCACCATCATGAATTTCCGCCACCTGCTCGAGCAGCATCAACTGGCCCGTCAATTGTTCAAGACCATCAATCGCTGGCTGGCCGAAGCAGGCGTCATGATGACCCAAGGCACTTTGGTGGATGCCACCATCATTGAGGCACCCAGCTCTACCAAGAACAAAGAGCAGCAACGCGATCCGGAGATGCATCAGACCAAGAAAGGCAATCAGTGGCACTTTGGCATGAAGGCCCACATTGGTGTCGATGCCAAGAGTGGCCTGACCCACAGCCTGGTCACCACCGCGGCCAACGAGCATGACCTCAATCAGCTGGGTAATCTGCTGCATGGAGAGGAGCAATTTGTCTCAGCCGATGCCGGCTACCAAGGAGCGCCACAGCGCGAGGAGCTGGCCGAGGTGGATGTGGACTGGCTGATCGCCGAGCGTCCCGGCAAGGTAAAAACCTTGAAGCAGCATCCGCGCAAGAACAAAACGGCCATCAACATCGAATACATGAAAGCCAGCATCCGTGCCAGGGTGGAGCACCCGTTTCGCATCATCAAGCGGCAGTTCGGCTTCGTGAAAGCCAGATACAAGGGGCTGCTGAAAAACGATAACCAACTGGCGATGTTATTCACCCTGGCCAACCTGTTTCGGGTGGACCAAATGATACGTCAGTGGGAGAGATCTCAGTAAAAACCGGAAATAACGCCAGAAATGGTGGAAAAAATAGCCTAAATAGGCTGATTCGATGTGTTTGCGGGAAAAAAATCGGCCCAGATCCGCGAAATTTTAATCAACGAGTCAGCTTGGGAAGAAATGACCTGCTTATTCGCACTTTCCCTAAATGTTCAGAAGTGTGAATATATGCTGCACGTACATTATTACGCTCTGAATGACTCAGTTGGCGTTCTATAGCATCATCACTCCATAAACCCGATTCCCCCAGCGCGCCGCGCGCCATCGTCCTGAATCCATGCCCACAGACCTCTGTTTTCGTATCATAGCCCATAGCACGCAACGCACCGTTTACTGTGTTTTCACTCATGACCTTCGTTGCGTCGTGATCTCCCGGAAAAAGTAGCTCTTTATCACCACTGATTTGCTTAAGCTGCTCTAACAACACTATAGCTTGTCGACTAAGCGGAACTATATGTTCCTCTTTCATCTTCATGCCGCGGTAGGAGTAACGTACGCCTTTAATTTCTTCACGCTTTGCAGGTATACGCCAAAGAGATTTAGCAAAATCGAATTCATCCCAACGTGCAAAACGGAGTTCACTGGAACGTACAAAAGTGAGCAATGAAAGCTCTACGGCGATCCGTGTCATTACACGACCACGATATGCCGCCAGACGAGCAAGAAATTCAGGGAAACGGCTAGAGGGTAAAGCTGGATAGTGTCTTGCTTTGGTTGTTGATAAAGCACCAGCCATATCACTGGCCGGGTTTGAGTCTATGTAATCGTTCTGAACGGCATAGCGCATAATGGCCGTTACACGCTGCTGAAGACGCTGCGCGACGTCATGTTTGCCACTGGCATCAACTTTTTTAATCGGGGCTAACAGGTGGCTGGTTTTGAGCTGGCGAATGTCGGACGAACCGATATGAGGGAAGATATAAAGCTCAAGATAGCGAAGAACGCGCGATCGATGGTCTTCACTCCATCGCTTGTTACTGGCATGCCATTCGCGAGCAATTGTTTCGAAAGTATATGCCCCCGAATTCTCGGCCTGAGCTTCTTTCTGTTCGGCTTTTGGGTCAATGCCCTGTACTAACAGCTTTTTAGCTTCGTCGCGCTTGGTTCTTGCCTGAGCAAGCGTCACAGTTGGCCAAACACCAAAAGCAAGGCGATCCTCTTTTTTGTCAGAGGGGCGTCTGTATTTCATGCGCCAGTATTTAGACCCCTTAGCCGAAACTTCGAGATACAAACCGCCGCCATCAGCCATTTTGTAGGTTTTGTCTTTGGGCTTTGCGGTCTCTACCTGCCTGGCGTTGAGCTTCATTTTGGGGGCACATTTCTAATCGAAGTTAAGATGCCCCCAATTATGCCCCCAATGACATCCGGATTTCAACGGACAACCTCGGACGACTCAGGACGTAAAAATCGCTGCAAGCATTGATTTTTAAGGGATAATTGGACTTTCTCGGATGGTCTTGGAAGTACTAATGGTGCCGAAGGCCGGACTCGAACCGGCACGTATTTCTACGGTTGATTTTGAATCAACTGCGTCTACCGATTTCGCCACTTCGGCACTGAAGGGGATGCGGAAACGTTCTGGATTATACCTGTCGGCGGCGGTCATGCAAGCGACAGCGTGTCGTCATTGCGCTAAGTGTTGAAAAAAACAGCGCTATCCTGCGCGGCGTCAGCTTTTACCGCCGTTCCGGGGCGCGACTGCCATCAGCAACCCTCCTCTCACAACCCCCACAACCCCAGCACCACCTGCCAGCCACTCCCCTTTCCCCTTGCCCCCCAAACTTCACTCAAAGTCATCTCTATTTTTTCTCACACCATTCTCACCCGAATCACTCAACCCACCCATCCCCAATATCCACTCCCCAACTATTCCCCCCACCCCACCCACCCGCATTCCCATATATTCCAGAAAGTTTTAATCAATGCCTTTTTATTACTCACCCACTCCGCAGTCAAATATTAATTTCATCAATATTTTTATAACTTTACATTAATGAAAAGTTTTCTTTTTGCCGTTTAATCCAGGATTTTCCTCAGGCGTGAAGGGTTCCGGTAAACACTATTTTTACTAGTCGCTGTACGAGTCTTGATGGACATATTCACTCGATGAATTAACTCAGGAGAATACTTGTGACGACGTTAAAACCTTTGCTGGCCCGCAACCGCAGCTGGGCGCTGCAGAAGTGTCAGCATGATCCGGACTATTTCGAAAAATGGGTCGACGGGCAGCGGCCCCACTCGCTGTGGATCGGCTGCTCCGACAGCCGCGTGCCCGCCGAGGTGCTCACCGGCAGCCAGCCCGGCGAGCTCTTTGTCCACCGCAATATCGCCAACATGCTCGATCCCGCCGACGACAACGTCATGAGCGTCCTGCAGTATGCCCTCGACTACCTTGAGGTGGAGCGGGTGGTGCTCTGCGGCCACTACGGCTGCGGCGGGGTGCAGGCGGCGCTCTCCCTGCCCACTCTGCCGCTGGCGCAGGAATCCTCGGCGCTGGCTCGCCGCATCGGCCAGCTGCGCCACACCCTGCATCACGAAATTGCGCAGATCGCCGATGACTGTTGTGTTGCGGCCTCCCCCGGCGCCAGCACCAGCGCCAGCGCCAACGCGGAGCGCTCTCGCCATGCGCTGGACGCCCTGGTGGAAGCCAACGTTCGCGCCCAGTTCGCCCCTCTGCTGGAGAGTGAACCGGTGCAGACGGTGCTCGCCAGCGGGCGACCGCTCAGCCTGCACGGCTGCGTCTACGATCTGGCTTCCGGCCATTTAACCACCCTCGTCGAACACCTCTCACCGCAGGAGCACGCCCCATGAACACGCTTCGTCAGGACTCTCTCGCCGGCATCGTCGTCTTCCTTGTCGCCCTGCCGCTGTGCCTCGGCATCGCCCAGGCCAGCGGCTTACCGCCCTTCGTCGGCCTGCTGACCGGCATCATCGGCGGCCTGGTCGTCACTGCCCTCAGCCCCTCCCGCTTCGCCGTCAGCGGCCCCGCCGCCGGACTGGTCACCATCGTCGTCGCCGCTATTGAATCCCTGGGTTCCTTCTCCCTCTTCCTGATGGCGCTGGCGCTGGCCGGCGTGCTGCAGCTGCTGTTCGGCATCCTGCGGGCCGGGCGCTTTATCTCGCTGGTTCCCGCCAGCGTCATCAAAGGCATGCTGGCGGCGATCGGCATCCTGCTGATTATTCAGCAGATCCCCGTCGCGCTCGGCAGCGCAGAAGAGACCGGGCTCGTTGATATCGTGAAGGGTAACGCCACCTTCTCCCTCAGTGCTATCGCCGTCGCCGCGGGCGGTCTGCTGGTGCTCTGGCTGTGGGGCTCGCCGCTTATTCGCCGGGTGAAGAGCCTGCGCTGGATCCCCGGGCCGCTGATCGCCGTCCTGCTCGGCTGCGTGACCACCCTGCTGCTGACCCATTTTGCGCCGCAGCAGCTGGCCGCCCTACCGCGTATTACCCTGCCGGCGTTCGGCAGCCTCGGCGACCTGCTGGGCGAGCTGGAGTCTCCCGCATGGAGCGCGTGGCGCAATCCGTCGGTGTGGGTGGTGGCGGTGACCCTGGCGCTGGTCGCCAGCCTCGAAACCCTGCTCAGCCAGGAGGCGCTGAAAAAGCTGCGCCCGCAAAATCCGCCGCCTTCGCCGAACCGTGAAATGGTCGCCCAGGGCGTGGGCAATCTGCTCTCCGGCGTGCTGGGGGCGATGCCGATCACCGCGGTGATCGTCCGCAGCTCGGTGAACGTCAGCAATGGCGCGCAGAGCAAACTGTCGATCTTTATCCACGGCGTGCTGCTGCTGATCTGCGGCCTGTGGTTCAGCGGCCTGCTAACCTTAATCCCGCTCGCCAGCCTCGCCGCCGTGCTGCTCTATACCGGCTATAAGCTGGCGACCCCGCGGCTGTTCATCGAGCAGTTCCGCCAGGGGGCGGCGCAGTACGTCCCGTTCCTCGCCACCATCGGCGGGATTATCGCCTGCGGCATGCTGGCGGGGATCGGGATTGGTCTTGCCACCCAGATGGCATTCAGTCTCTGGCGCAGCCATCGCCACTCGCTGCAGCTGGCGCGCTACGATGACCACTACGTGCTGCGCATCCAGCAGAATCTGACCTTTATGCACAATCCGCATCTGCTGGCCCTGCTGGCGAAGATTCCGGAAAAGAGCGTGGTGATCGTCGAGCACGACAGCGTCGGCTATCTCGACCCGGACGTGCGGGCGGTGCTGGATGATTTTGCCGAGAACGCCCCGCAGCGCGGCATCCGCCTTAATCAGTGGCCGCTGGCCAGCCGCTGACCTTAACGGGCGGCTGGTCCGCCCGCTTCGCGACCCCTCCGATTGCCAAGCGCCTGGGAATACCATGCTCTACACTTTCTGGGTTATCACGCCAACCCCAAGGAAATGAACATGACCATCATTAAAAGCTACGCCGCCAAAGAAGCGGGCGCCGATCTGTCGCTGTGGGAATACGATGCCGGCGAGCTACAGCCGGAAGATGTCGAAGTTGAAGTGGAATACTGCGGGATCTGCCATTCAGACCTGTCGATGATCGACAACGAATGGGGGATGTCGAGCTACCCGCTGGTGGCCGGTCACGAGGTGATTGGCCGGGTGGCGGCGCTGGGCAGCGCGGCGCAGGATAAAGGGCTGAAGATTGGCCAGAAGGTCGGCATCGGCTGGACGGCGCGCAGCTGCGGCCATTGCGACGCCTGCATCAGCGGCAACCAGATCAACTGTCTGGAAGGCTCGGTGCCGACCATTCTCAACCGCGGCGGCTTCGCCAATAAGCTGCGCGCCGACTGGCAGTGGGTGATCCCCCTGCCGGAGAGCATCGATCTGGCGTCCGCCGGCCCGATGCTGTGCGGCGGCATCACCGTCTTTAAACCGCTGCTGACCCACCACGTCACCGCCACCAGCCGCGTCGGGGTGATCGGCATCGGCGGCCTCGGCCATATCGCCATTAAGCTGCTGCGGGCGATGGGCGCGGAAGTGACCGCCTTCAGCTCCAACCCGGCCAAAGAGCAGGAAGTGCTGGCGATGGGCGCCGATCGCGTGGTCAACAGCCGCGATCCGGAAGCCTTAAAAGCGCTGGCCGGTCAGTTCGACCTGATCATCAACACCGTGGCGGTGGACCTCGACTGGCAGCCGTACTTCGAAGCCCTGGCTTACGGCGGCAACTTCCATACCGTCGGCGCGGTGATGAAGCCGTTCCCGGTGCCGGCCTTTACCCTGATCGGCGGCGACCGCAGCATCTCCGGCTCGGCGACCGGTAATCCGTCCGAACTGCGCACGCTGATGAAGTTTGCCGGGCGCAGCAAAGTGGCTCCGACCACCGAGCTGTTCCCGATGTCGCAAATTAACGAAGCGCTGAAGCACGTTCGCGAAGGCAAAGCCCGCTACCGCGCGGTGCTGAAAGCCGACTTCTGATGATTCTCTCCCGCCGGGCGGCCCGCTCGCCCGGCGTTTTCCCCGTTGCTTCATCAAACCGTCATCTCCCCGCCATGCCTCTGTAGTCATTGCTTCCCACAATCCGGGCTTCGATAAATGGCTGAACGAGATGCGCGTCACCATGAGAAAGACCTGGCTTCCCTGGCTGATCCTGTCGCCTTCCCTGCTGTTTTTACTGCTGTTTACCTGGTTCCCGCTGGGGCGTTCGGTGTATGACAGCCTGTTTGATACCCGCATGGCCAGCGACGGCGCGCAGTACGTCGGGCTGGATAACTTCTCCCGCCTGTTTGCCGACGGCGTTTTCTGGCAGTCGCTGGTCAATAATCTGCTCTATATCCTGCTGACGGTAGTGCCCGGGGTGACCCTCGCCCTGCTGCTGGCGGTGGCGCTGAGCGAGAACCATCGCGTCAACCGCTGGCTGCGCACCGCCTTTTTCTTCCCGATGATTATCCCGATGGTCAGCGCCGCCGCGCTGTGGCTGTTTATCTTTATGCCCGGCCTCGGCCTGCTCGACCACTATCTGGCGAAGCTGTTCGGGCCGATGAACAACAACTGGCTGGGACGCAGCAACAGCGCGCTGCTGGCCCTGGCGCTGATCGGCGTGTGGAAGTTCGCCGGCTACTACATGCTGTTTTTCCTCGCCGGGCTGCAGAGCATTCCGGCCTCGACGCGGGAAGCGGCGCTGATGGAGGGGGCTACCCGCACGCAGGTCTTTTTTAAGGTCACGCTACCGCTGCTGCGCCCGACCCTGAGCTTTGTGATCACCACCGCGCTGATCTACTCCATCACCCAGATAGACCACGTGGCGGTGATGACCCGCGGCGGGCCGGACAACGCCACCACCGTGCTGCTCTATTACATCCAGAATCTCGCCTGGGATACCCACGACCTCGGTAAAGCCTCCGCCGCCACCTTCCTCACCCTGGCCGGGCTGTTCGCCTTCTCGCTGATTAACCTGAAACTGCTGGAGAAAGGAGCCCACTATGAGCGCTGAAATCTCGCCGCTGCTGGTCCGCACGCCCGCCGCCGCCCGTCCGCTGTGGCTGCGCCTGCGCCGCTCGTCGCCCTTTACGCTCACAGTATTAATGTGCTGCCTGGCGCTGCTGTGGGTCAGCCCGTTTATCTGGATGCTGGCGACCTCGTTCAGCGCCACCACCTTCGGCGACGATATGGCGTCGCTGCTGCCCCGCCTGCCGCTGACTCTCGATAACTTCCGCGACGCCTGGAACAGCGCCGACTGGCTGAGCCTGTACGCCAACACCCTTATCTTCACCTTCGGCACCTTCTTCGTGCAGCTGTTGACCATCACCACCGCCGGCTACGTCTTCGCCTGCCACGAGTTTCGCGGCAAGCAGACGCTGTTTCTCCTGTTCCTGGTGCAGCTGATGATCATGCCGGTGGTGATGATGGTGCCGAACATGCTGACCCTGAAAACCTTCGGCCTGCTCAACACCCTCACCGGGGTGATGATGCCCTACTTCACCTCGGCGTTCGGCGTGTTCCTGATGCGTCAGGCGTTCCTCGCCATTCCGAAAGAGCTGGAGGAGGCGGCGCTGATGGAGGGCTGCCGCTGGTGGCAGGTGCTGTTCCGCGTACTGCTGCCGATGTCCTGGCCGTCGGTGCTGGCCTTCGCCACCGTCAGCATTACCTACCACTGGAACGAGTACCTGTGGCCGCTGATGATGCTCAACGATCCCGATAAGCAGGTGCTGACCGTCGGGCTGGTCTCTTTCGCCATGGGCGCCGAATCCGGCGGCCAGTGGGGCACCATCGGCGCCGGGACGCTGATGGTCTGCCTGCCGCTGATGCTGGCGTTCATCCTTTTTCAGAAACAGTTCCTGCGGAGCTTCGGCTTCTCCGGGATCAAATAAGGAGTGATTCATGCTGTTAGCGCACATTTCCGATACCCATTTCCGCAGCCGCGGCGAGAAGCTGTACGGCTTTATCGACGTCAATGCCGCCAACGCCGACGTGGTCTCCCAGCTTAACGCGCTGCGCGAGCGCCCGGACGCGGTGGTGGTGAGCGGGGATATCGTCAACTGCGGCCGCCCGGAGGAGTATCAGGTGGCCCGCCAGATCCTCGGCAGCCTGAACTATCCGCTGTATCTGATCCCCGGCAACCACGACGACAAAGCCCATTTTCTCGAGCATCTTCATCCGCTGTGCCCGCAGCTGGGCAACGATCCGCAAAATATGCGCTATGCGGTGGATGACTTCGCCACCCGCCTGCTGTTTATCGACTCCAGTCATGCCGGCACGTCAAAAGGCTGGCTGACCGACGAGACCATCAGCTGGCTGGAGGCGCAACTGTTCGAGGGCGGCGACAAACCGGCAACGATCTTTATGCACCACCCGCCGCTGCCGCTGGGCAATGCGCAGATGGACCCGATCGCCTGCGAAAACGGCCACCGTCTGCTGGCGCTGGTGGAGCGTTTTCCGTCGCTGACGCGCATCTTCTGCGGCCACAACCACAGCCTGACCATGACCCAGTATCGCCAGGCGCTGATCTCCACCATTCCCGGCACCGTCCATCAGGTGCCGTACTGCCACGAAGACACCCGGCCCTATTACGACCTCTCCCCGGCCTCGTGCCTGATGCACCGTCAGGTCGGTGAGCAGTGGGTGAGCTACCAGCACTCGCTGGCCCACTACGCCGGGCCGTGGCTGTACGACGAAAACATCAGTTGCCCAACGGAAGAGCGCTAACCGCCATGCTCAGTCTGCAAAACATCAGTAAACGTTTCGACGGCAAACCGGCGCTCAGCGCCCTGTCGCTGGATATTCACGAAGGCGAATTCGTGGTGCTGGTCGGCCCGTCGGGCTGCGGGAAAAGCACCCTGCTGCGCCTGCTCGCCGGGCTGGAGCCGGTCAGCGAAGGACAAATCTGGCTGCATGATGAGAACATCACCGCCACCACGCCGCGCGAGCGCAACTTCGCGATGATCTTCCAGAACTATGCCCTGTTCCCCCATCTGTCGGTGCGCGACAACATCACCTTCGGCATGAAGGTGCGCAAGGAAGAGAAAAGCAGCTGGCAGCCGCGGGTGGACAAAGTGGCGCAGATGCTGCAGCTGGAGGCGCTGCTCGACCGCAAACCGGCGAAGCTCTCCGGCGGCCAGCGCCAGCGGGTGGCGATGGCCCGGGCGATTGTGCGCAATCCGCGGCTGTTCCTGATGGACGAGCCGCTCTCCAACCTCGACGCCCGCCTGCGCAGCGAAGTGCGCGACAGCATTATGGCGCTCCACCAGCAGCTGAAAACCAGCACCATCTATGTGACCCACGATCAGACCGAGGCGATGTCGATGGCCGACCGCATCGTGGTGATGAACGGCGGCCACGTGCAGCAGGTAGGACGGCCAGAATATCTGTATGCCAACCCGGCCAATCTGTTCGTGGCCGGATTTATCGGTTCACCGGCAATGAATCTGCTATCGCTCCCCTGCGTTGACGGCAACGTTCAGCTTGGCGAACAACGCCATCCGCTGCCGCCGCGCCACCGGGATCAGACCCGCGTCTGGCTGGGCGTTCGCCCGGAACATATTACCGACCGCGTGGAGGAGGGCCATCTGCGCCTGCCGGCCACCGTTCTGCAACGAGAACTGATGGGGGCCGATTACCTGCTCCACGTCAGCACCCCGATCGGCACCCTGCGCTTTAGCCGCCGCCACCGCGGCACGGTGCCGGAGAAAGGCGAGTCGCTACAGATCGGCTTCTCGCCTGCCGATGTGCATCTTTTTCATGCTGAGACCCAGCATAATTTATTGATGGAGTGTAATCATGTTTAAACCTTTTACGCTAGTCGCGGTTGGCCTCAGCCTTGCCCTGAGCGGCGCGGCGCTGGCAAAAGAGAAAATAGACTTCATGTTCCCGGCGCCGGTGGACGGCAAGCTGACCATGGAGATGACCCGCGTCATTAAGCAATTCAACGACTCGCAGCAGGATGTCGAAGTGCGCGGGATCTTCACCGGCAACTACGACACCACCAAGATCAAAGCCGAATCGGCGCAGAAGGCCGGCCAGCCGCCGGCGCTGGTGATCATGTCCGCCAACTTCACCACCGATCTGGCGCTGAAAGATGAGATCCTGCCGATGGACGAGCTGTTTAAATATGGCGATCAAAAGGCCGGCGATTTTCTGCAAAAGGAATTCTGGCCCGCGATGCATAAGAACGCCCAGGTGATGGGCACCACCTATGCGATCCCGTTCCATAACTCGACGCCGATCCTCTACTACAACAAGACGATGTTCGATCAAGCCGGGATCAAACAGCCGCCCCAGACCTGGGCCGAGCTGCTGGCTGATGCCAAAAAGCTGACCGACGAGAGCAAAGGCCAGTGGGGGATCATGCTGCCGTCGACCAACGACGACTACGGCGGCTGGATCTTCTCGGCACTGGTGCGCGCCAACGGCGGGAAATACTTTAACGAAGACTATCCGGGCGAGGTCTATTACAACTCGCCGACCGCCATCGGCGCCCTGCGCTTCTGGCAGGATCTGATCTACAAGGACAAGGTGATGCCGTCCGGGGTCTTGAACTCGAAGCAGATCAGCGCCGCGTTCTTCTCCGGCAAGCTCGGGATGGCGATGCTCAGCACCGGCGCGCTGGGCTTTATGCGCGAGAACAGCAAAGACTTTGAGCTTGGGGTAGCGATGCTGCCGGCCAAAGAGCAGCGTGCGGTGCCGATCGGCGGCGCCAGCCTGGTGAGCTTTAAAGGCATCAACGAGGCGCAGAAGAAAGCGGCGTATCAGTTCCTGACCTATCTGGTGAGCCCCGAGGTGAACGGCGCGTGGAGCCGCTTCACCGGCTACTTCTCGCCGCGCAAGGCGTCATACGATACGCCGGAGATGAAGGCCTATCTGCAGCAGGATCCGCGGGCGGCGATCGCCCTTGAGCAGCTGAAGTACGCCCATCCATGGTACTCCACCTGGGAGACCGTGGCGGTGCGTAAGGCGATGGAGAACCAGCTGGCGGCGGTGGTCAATGATGCCAAAGTGACGCCGGAAGCGGCGGTGCAGGCGGCGCAGAAGGAAGCCGACGCGCTGATGAAACCGTATGTGGACAAGACCGCGCTGGCGGAAGTGAAGTGACGCTTTACCCGTCATCGTCATCCTCACCCCGGCCCTCTCCCTGAGGGAGAGGGAACTGTCCGGCGCTGTGGTTAAGCCCTGGGTCCGGTTGAGAAAGGAAAAAAGCAGGCCATACCCGGTATGGCCTGAAAATGTCACAACGATTAGATCCCTGCCGTTTCGCGAATATATTTGCGCGCTTTGACGGCGTATTCGAAAGGATTGGCCAGAGCAGGATCCTGCTCGGCTTCCACTACCATCCAGCCTTTATAGCCAAAGTCGTCCAGCAGCTTGAACACCGGACGGAAATCGATCACCCCGTCGCCCGGGACGGTGAAGGTGCCTTTTTTCACGCCGTCGAGGAACGACAGGCCGTCGCGGCGCACCTGGTCGATCACCGGCGGGCGGACGTCTTTCAGGTGGACGTGGTTGATGCGCGGCAGATACTTTTTGAGGATCGCCAGCATCGGCGCTTCGCCGCCTTCGGAATACCAGGCGTGGCCGGTGTCGAACAGCAGGAAGACGCGCTCGTCCACCAGCGACATAAATTTGTCGATTTCCGCGGTGGTCTGAATGCCGGTGCCCATGTGGTGATGCAGACAGACCTGCATTCCCTTCTCCGCCGCCAGGCGGCCGAGGGTGTTGTAGCCTTCCGCCACCCGCTGCCACTCTTCGTCGCTGAAGCACGGCTTCGCATCGCCGAGGATCGGTTTATCCAGCCCCTGGATGCTGCCGCTCTGCTCGGAGCAGCCAATCACTTTCGCGCCCATCGCATGAAGGAAGTTCATGTGATTGACGAATTCATCAATGGTTTTTTCCCGCTGGCCGTTGGCGAAAAAGGTGCTGAACCAGGCGTTGCAGATCTGAATGCCGCGGATATCCAGCATCGGCTTGAGAACCGCCGGGTCGCGCGGATATTTGCTGCCGACTTCGCTGCCGGTAAAGCCGGCCAGCGCCATTTCGCTGACGATCTGCTGGAAGGTGTTTTCGCTGCCGAGCTCCGGCATATCATCGTTAGTCCAGCCGATTGGGGCGATAGCCAGTTTGACGTTATCTTTGTTCATAGTAGGGCTCCTGCCGCTGCGCCTTAGCGGCGCAGCAATTCACGTTCAATAAGTTCACGGGTTTCCACTGCCTGGTATTTCATTTTTTCCGGGTAGCCAAACAGCGAGGTGGCGACAATCGGCTCCCCGCCGACCTTGAAGGTCTGCTCGGCGAATTTCATTTCGCGCAGGGTGCGGAACAGCGCGTCGAAATCCACATCCCCTTCCCCGACGCCTACGTGCTGGTGCACCACGGCATCCACGCCCGGCGGGTTAACGATATAGCGGCAATGTTTCGTATGGTTGCGGGTATCCGCAATCAGGACATGGGAGAGATCGCTCCCGGCATAGCGCAGCATGCTCGCCACGTCGCCGACGCCTTTGTCGTAGAAAAAGGTGTGCGGCACGCTGTAGACGTACTTCACGTTATCGCTGCGGAACGACTTCACGATATCGACGGTTTCATTGTTCTCTTCGCAGAAATCCCAGGGATGCGCCTGGATCTCCACGCGGATGCCTTCCCGCTCAAAAATCGGCAACAGCTCTTCCATTGAGCGATAGAACATTTCATCGCAGATCTCAGGCTGATTCGGATCGCCGGAGAACTCGGTGTTGATCACCTGAACGCCCATCTCTACCGCAATTTCCACCAGCCGTTTCCAGTTTTTCACCGCCGCCTGACGGCGCAGTTCGTCCGGACCGGACCAGCGGTAGACGCAGATAAACGACGACAGCTCAAGGCCGGTATCGCGCAGCGCCTGCTTGTACTCCGCCATGATCTCCCGGCTGGCGCGCGGGTGCTTGTAGAACGGGTTAATCTGCGGGTGCGGCGACTGTTCAATGTACTTGTAGCCCCACTCCGCTACCTGATGGACCATGCGGGTGATCCCGAGGTCCTTAATGACATCCACATCAAAGGCAATTTTCATCGTCGTTACCTGTGCAAAGAAGTTCCGTCAGCAAAACGCGCTTAACGTTTGTAGAATGCCGGGCACTCAGGCAGCGTCACCTCAACCGGCTCGCTGGTTCCCTGCGCTTTAATGCAGGCGTCCGCCGCCACCGACGCCGCGTAGCCGTCCCAGGCCGACGGGCCGTGCAGCTGGCCGGCTTTGACGTCGTTGATAAAGGCCTGCAGCTCGACGTCGTAGGCTTTGATAAAGCGGTCTTTCCAGTCGGTGAGAATGGCGGTCGACAGGCTGGCGGACTTGCGCATCTGGACGGCAGACGGCTCCGGCAGACGGGCAATCCCGGTTTCGCCGACCACTTCGCACTGGATGTCATACCCGTACTGGCAGTTCACGAACACTTCGACGTCGATCAGAGTGCCTTTTTTGGTTTCAAAGGAGACGATCTGCGGATCTTTCAGGCGCGCATGGGTGTGCGAGGTGGAGCGCGGGAAGCGCACCTGCACGGAACGGTAGTCATCGTTCAGCAGCCAGCGCAGCACGTCCAGCTCGTGGATCAGGGTGTTGGTGATCGCCATATCGGTGGTGTAGTTCTCGCCGACCGACTGGTTGCGGTGGGCGCAGCGCAGCATCAGCGGTGCGCCGATATCGCCATCGTCGATCACTTTTTTCAGCGCCAGATAGCCTTCGTCGTACGGGCGCATAAAGCCAACCTGCACCAGACGACGGCCGGCCTTCATTTCGGCATCGACGATGCGGCGGCAGCCTTCCGCAGACATCGCCAGCGGTTTTTCGCAGAATACCGGCTTACCGGCGGCGATGGCGGCCAGGGTGTACTCTTCGTGGGTCGGGTCCCAGGAGGTGACCAGGATGGCATCGACATCGCTGGCGTTAATCACGTCGTGACCGTCGGCGTAGACTTCCGCCTGCACGCCCGGCAGCGCGACCGCCGCGCGGGCGTTGTCGGCATTGATATCAGACACCGCCACAACGGTGGCGCCCTGCAGAACCTGGGTGCAGCGACGGATGTGTTCTTTACCGATAGCGCCAGCGCCGATGACACCTAATTTGAGCGACATAATGGTTTTCTCCGTAAGTCTGTAGGATTCAGAGTGGATGTTCGTCTTAGTAATCACGCGCCTGGGCGCGCTTTTCATTAATCATTTGCGCCACCTTGCGGATCCGTTCAGAGAGCGCCGTCTGGGCGACCCCAACGTTCCACCAGCTGCCGTATTTGTGCACCATGGTCTTCGGCAGCACTTTAATATCAATCAGAGTGCTGACCGTTTCGCGACGGGCGGCGTCCAGCGCGTGGCGCAGTTCGTCCAGGGTTGTGACGCGCCAGGTTTTGCAGCCGTAGCCGGCGGCGATGGTGGCGAAGTCCACCGGCACCAGGCCGCCCTGCAGCTGGCCGGTTTCCGGCTGACGGTAGCGGAACTCGGTGCCGAAGCTGTCCATCCCGTGCTCCATCTGCAGGTTGTTGATGCAGCCGTTGGCCATGTTGTCGAACAGCACGACGTTGATCTTCGCCCGCTCCTGCAGGGAGGTGACCAGCTCAGAGTGCAGCATCATGAACGAGCCATCGCCGACCAGGGAGTAGACTTCGCTCTGCGGCTGCGCCAGCTTCACGCCCAGCGCGGCGTTGACTTCATATCCCATGCAGGAGTAGCCGTACTCCACGTGGTAGGTGTTTTCCGCGCGGTTGCGCCAGACGCGCTGCAGATCGCCTGGCAGGCTGCCCGCCGCCGCGACGATCACCGCCTCGGCCGGCAGCGTTTCATTCAGTACCCCAAGGACGCTGCTCTGGGTCAGGGTGGAGTCGGTGATCTGGCGGAACTCGCGATACACCGATTCACGATCGAGATGATCGTCGATCTCCGGCACAAAGGATTTCTCCTGCCACACCGCCTGGTAGACGCGCTGGGTCTCTTTTAACTGACGGCTCTGCACGCTCTCGATCTGCGCGCCCCAGCCGGCCTGCCAGCCGCTGTCCGCCAGCGCCGCGTCGAGAGCGGTCATCGCTTCCCGGGCGTCCGCCAGCATGGCAATGCCGTCCAGCTTCCAGGCGTCGAAGTTGCTGACGTTAATATTCAGGAAACGCACCTCCGGGTGCTGGAAAATCCATTTCGAGGCGGTGGTAAAATCGCTGAAGCGGGTGCCGACGCCGATCACCAGGTCGGCCTCTTTCGCCAGCAGGTTCGCCGCCAGGCAGCCCGTCTCGCCGACGCCGCCGACGTTCAGGGGGTGAGACGAGACCACCGTCCCCTTCCCGGCCTGGGTTTCGGCGAAGGGCACCCCGTAGCGCTCGGCGAAACGGGACAGCGCTTCGCCCGCGCCGGAGTATTTCACCCCGCCGCCGCAGACGATCAGCGGTTTACGGCTGGCTTTGATGGCCGCCACGGCGTCCGCCAGCTGCGCGGCGCTGGCCGGGCGCCGGTCGAGACGGTGCACGCGGCGCGCAAAGAAGGATTCCGGGTAATCCCAGGCTTCGCCCTGCACATCCTGCGGCAGGCACAGCGTCACCGCGCCGGTTTCCGCCGGGTCGGTCAGGACGCGCATGGCGTTGATGCAGGCGCTCATCAGCTGTTCCGGGCGGGTAATGCGGTCCCAGTATTTGCTGACTGCGCGGAAGGCGTCATTGGTGCTGATGCTGAGATCGTAGCTCTGTTCAATCTGCTGGAGCACCGGATCCGGCTGGCGGGTGGCGAAGACATCGCCCGGCAGCAGCAGCAGCGGAATGCGGTTGGCGCTGGCGGTGCCGGCGGCGGTGATCATGTTGGCCGCCCCTGGACCGATGGAGGAGGTGCAGGCGATAATCTGCCGGCGCAGGGCCTGGCGGGCAAAACCGGTGGCCGCGTGGGCCATCCCCTGCTCGTTGCGCCCCTGATAGACGCGCATATCGCCGCTGTCCTGCTCCAGCGCCTGCCCCAGCCCCAGGACGTTGCCATGGCCGAAAATCGCGAAAATGCCTTTCACGAACTTCAGCTCTACGCCATCCACTTCCAGGTACTGGTTATCGAGGAACTTCACCAGCGCCTGCGCCGTTGTCAGTCTCAGTTTGCCCATGATGCACAATCCTTATTGTTCAGTATTTGTGTGTGGCGTCGCGCCGATGCCGCCGGGGCCGTCGTTCACGTCACTGGAATACCTGTGGATTATAGGCAAACATTTTTTTCATTAAATACAAATACAGAAGAAATATTTCATTTTGCGAGAAGGATCAAACTCTCTACCCATTTCATACGTTTCACTTACATTCCAGACACGTTTTCGGGCCCTTTTTTGCCGCACCAGACGGCAATATCCCCTTAAAAATCATAGGTAAATGGATGCCATTTGGCGTTTCATTTTCCCCCGGGTCGACAGAGGGGGCGATCCGCGCTCGCGCGAGGCTCAGTGCGGCAGAGTGGTAGATCCCTCACACTTTTGGTTTTTTAATTTCGAACGAGTTTGCAAATGAAATATTTATTTCTCAAACTAAGGGTAACCAATAACCCTCAGGCTGTTCACGGAGTCGACGTCGGGATCCCGACCCTTCCAGGCAGCAGACACCAAAAAGGAAATCCTAGCTATGAATGCAGCAGTAAAGCGGCTCGACGTCATCTGTATAGGTCGGGTGGCCGTCGACCTCTATGCCCAGCAGATTGGTTCGCGGCTAGAAGACGTTGCCAGTTTCGCGAAATATCTGGGCGGCTCCTCCGGCAACGTGGCCTTTGGCACCGCGATTCAGGGGCTGAAATCGGCCATGCTGGCGCGCGTTGGCGATGAACACAACGGCCGTTTCCTGCGCGAAACGCTCAACCGCGCCGGGGTGGATACCGAGTATCTGATTACCGACAAATCTCGCCTGACCGCGCTGGTGATGCTGGGGATTAAGGATCAGGAGACCTTCCCCCTGATTTTCTACCGCGATAACTGCGCCGATATGGCCTTAACGCCTGACGACATTAGCGAGGAGTATATTGCCTCCTCCCGGGCGCTGGCGGTGACTGGCACCCACCTGTCGCACGCCAACACCCGCGCCGCGGTGCTGAAGGCGCTGGAGTACGCCCGCCGTCACGGCCTGCGTACCGCTCTGGATATCGATTACCGTCCGGTGCTGTGGGGGCTCACCTCGCTCGGCGATGGCGAAACCCGTTTCATTGAGTCCGGACCGGTCACCAGCCAGCTGCAGGAAGTGCTGCATCTGTTCGATTTGGTGGTGGGAACCGAAGAAGAGTTTCATATTGCCGGGGGCAGCACCGATACCCTGACCGCGCTGAAAAATGTGCGCAATGCCACCAAAGCCACTCTCGTCTGCAAGCGCGGGCCGATGGGCTGCGTGGTGCTGGAAGGCGACATCCCGGACAGCTGGGACCAGGTGCCGCTACAGCAGGGCGTGCGCGTGGAGGTTCTCAACGTGCTGGGCGCCGGGGATGCCTTTATGTCGGGTCTGCTGCG
The DNA here is from genome assembly GCF_018204675.1 of Klebsiella sp. P1927. Taxonomy (NCBI): domain Bacteria; kingdom Pseudomonadati; phylum Pseudomonadota; class Gammaproteobacteria; order Enterobacterales; family Enterobacteriaceae; genus Klebsiella; species Klebsiella sp. P1927. The sequence goes on from NZ_CP073377.1 coordinate 4,542,114, forward strand.
CGGCTGGCTCAACGACGAAGGCTGGGAGCAGGCTTGCCGTTACGCCAACGCCTGCGGGGCGCTGGTGGTCTCCCGCCACGGCTGCGCGCCGGCGATGCCGACCAAAGTCGAACTTGATGACTACCTGCAGCGCGCCGAATCGGTGCCGCGCCCGGACGTCGACGAGCGCCTCAACCACCTGCACCGGGTCACCAGCCGCCGTCAACAGTGGCCGGAGCTGTGCATTTTCGCCTTCGACCATCGCAAACAGCTGGCCGACCTGGCGCGGGAGACCGGGCGCGACGAAGCCTGCATTCCGCAGCTCAAACTGCTGTTGTTGGCCGCGGCCGAAGCGGCGGCGCAGGAGGCAGGTCTCGATCAGCGCAGCGGCATTCTGGCCGACGGCACCTACGGCCAGCGTGCGCTCAACGCCATTACCGGCAAGGGCTGGTGGATCGGGCGCCCTATCGAACTGCCCAGCTCGCGACCGCTGCGTCTGGAGCATGGCAACATCGGCTCGCAGCTGATCGACTGGCCGCTGGAGCATGTCGTCAAATGCCTGGTCTTCTATCACCCGGACGACCCGGCGGCGCTGCGTGCAGAGCAGGACGCCCTGCTGCTCGAGGTCTGGCAGGCCTGTAACAAGTCAGGCCATGAACTGCTGCTGGAGGTGATCCTGCCGGAAAATGGCCCGGACAAAGACGAGCGCCATTACCACACTATGCTGGAACACTTTTATCAGCTGGGGATCAAACCGGACTGGTGGAAGCTGCCGCCGCTCTCCAGCGCCAGCTGGCAGCAGATCACCGCCCTTATCGAGCGCGAAGATCCGTGGAGCCGCGGGATCCTGATCCTCGGGCTTGACGCCCCTTCCGACAAACTGCGCGCCGGTTTCGCCGAGGCGGCCGCACACCCGATGATCAAAGGTTTCGCCGTCGGGCGCACCATCTTTGGCCAGCCGTCGCGGCGCTGGATGCAGGGTGAGCTCAGCGATGAGGCCCTGATAGAGGAAGTGAAACGCAACTACCTGACGCTCATTGGCTACTGGCGCGAAGCCCGCCGCTGATCCCCCGACGCCCGTCTCCGTCACCTTGCGGAGCGGGCGTTTTTCTGTTTCTTCGTGAAATGAATCGCGTATTTCGTCGCAATAAATGAAAAATTCGCTTCATTTGGTACACTGGAAGCCATATTCCTTCCATTTTCTCAGAGCGCACTCTATGGCCAATAACCCAACACAGCTGACCATCCTGCAGGATGAAATCAGGCGTCGCTACGATACGTTAAGCAAACGCCTGAAACAGGTCGCCCGCTATATCCTTGATAACAGCAATAGCGTGGCTTTCGATACCGTGGCCTCCATTGCGCAACAGGCGGATGTTCCCCCTTCCACGTTGATTCGTTTTGCCAACGCCTTCGGCTTCAGCGGCTTTAACGAAATGAAACAGATGTTCAAGCAACATTTGATGGAAGAGACCGCCAACTATACCGAGCGCGCCCGTCTGTTCCGCCAGACCACCAGCGATGAGTCCAGCCCGCCGGAAACGCCGACGGAAATCCTCAATATGTTCACGATGGTGAACAACCAGGCGTTGCAGCAGCTGGCGATGCAGACCTCCAGCGATGATCTGGAGCGCGCAGTGGCCCTGCTGGGCGAGGCGGAAAATATTTACGTCATTGGTCTGCGCCGGTCGTTTAGCGTCGCCTCCTATCTGACCTATGCGCTGCGTCACCTCGATCGCAAAGCCTTTCTGATCGACGGCCTCGGCGGCATGTTCACCGAGCAGCTGAGCCTGGTCGGTCCGAAAGACGTGGTAGTGGCGGTGAGCTTCTCGCCGTACGCGCGGGAAGTGGTCGAGCTGGTGGAGCTGGGCGCGCAGCGCAAAGCGCGGCAGATCGCCATTACCGACAGCCAGGTCAGCCCGCTGGCGGCCTTCAGCGATGTCTGCTTTGTGGTGCGTGAAGCGCAGGTGGATGGCTTCCGTTCGCAGGTTGCTTCCCTGTGTCTGGCCCAGACGCTGGCGGTCTCGCTGGCGCTGAACAGCAGCCAGGAGTCCGAGGCCAAGCAGAAGGCGTGAGATAGGCTGCCTGGCGTTTGTTACTCGGCGGCGCAGTATAGGCTTACGGAAGGATGCCGTAGGCCGGATAAGGCGAAGCCGCCATCCGGCACAAAGGCAGGTATGGCGCCGGAGGTGTCCTGCCCGGCGGCGCTGCGCTTGCCGGGCCTGGTGTATAGGGACTTACGGGAGGATCCCGTAGGCCGGATAAGGCGAAGCCGCCATCCGGCACAAAGGCGAGTATGGCACCGGTGGTGCCCTCCCCGGCGGCGCTGCGCTTGCCGGGCCTGGGGTATATGTGCCTGCGGGGTGCCGGAGATAATGTTATTGGTATGCAACTCTATTAATCCGGGTAAAGCGTTTGTCGCATGTGATTTCAGCGCACATTGCGCTCCCGGTTAATCTTCTGCGTTATGCCTGGCATGGCGCAGGGAGCGCACAGGGGGCGGCCAGTCGCCGCCGCCCCCTGTACCCCCGGGCTCCGGCCAGCAAAATCGCCGCTACGCGGTCCCTTCGACTTATCCCTGCAGGCTTCGGGTCGGGCCGAGGCAGCGTCCGTGCAAAACACGGCCCTCAGCCCGCATCCATGCGGGCTGCCCCGGCCTTCCGGGAACGTCTCAGCGATTTTGAGGCCGTCAGCACCGGCAGTTTCAGCAACAATGGTGAATAAATTAACGGCAGGTCGCATGAACCGTATGCCGGGCAAGGCGTGAGCCGCCGCCCGGCATAAAAGCAGCGCCGTGCCTGTGGTCATCGCCCGGCGGCGCTGCGCTTGCCGGGCCTACGGTATAGGAGCTTACGGGAGGATCCCGTAGGCCGGATAAGCGTAGCGCCATCCGGCACAAAAACGGGTACGGTGTCTGCGGTGTCCTGCCCGGCGGCGCTGCGCTTGCCGGGCCGACGGTATAGGGGCTTACGGGATCCTCCCGTAGGCCGGATAAGGCGAAGCCGCCATCCGGCACAAAGGCGGGTATGGCGCCGGAGGTGCCCTGCCCGGCGGCGCTGCGCTTGCCGGGCCTGGGGTATAGGACCTTACGGGAGGATCCCGTAGGCCGGATAAGCGTAGCGCCATCCGGCACAAAGGTGGGTATGGCCCCGGGGATGTCCTCCCCGGCGGCGCTGCGCTTGCCGGGCCTGGGGTATATGGGCCTGCGGGGTGCCGGAGATAATGTTATTGGTATGCAACTCTATTAATCCGGGAAAAGCGTTTGTCGCATGTGATTTCAGCGCACATTGCGCTCCCGGTTAATCGTCTACGTTATGCCTGGCATGGCGCAGGGAGCGCACAGGGGGCGGCCAGTCGCCGCCGCCCCCTGTACCCCCGGGCTCCGGCCAGCAAAATCGCCGCTACGCGGTCCCTTCGACTTATCCCTGCAGGCTTCGGGTCGGGCCGAGGCAGCGTCCGTGCAAAACACGGCCCTCAGCCCGCATCCATGCGGGCTGCCCCGGCCTTCCGGGAACGTCTCAGCGATTTTGAGGCCGTCAGCACCGGCAGTTTCAGCAACAATGGTGAATAAATTAACGGCAGGTCGCACGAACCGTATGCCGGGCAAGGCGTGAGCCGCCGCCCGGCATAAAAGCAGCACCGTGCCTGTGGTCATCGCCCGGCGGCGCTGCGCTTGCCGGGCCTACGGTATAGGAGCTTACGGGAGGCTCCCGTAGGCCGGATAAGGCGAAGCCGCCATCCGGCACAAAGGCAGGTATGGCGCCGGAGGTGTCCTGCCCGGCGGCGCTGCGCTTGCCGGGCCTGGGGTATATGGGCCTGCGGGGTGCCGGATATAATGTTATTGGTATGCAACTCTATTAATCCGGGTAAAGCGTTTGTCGCATGTGATTTCAGCGCACATTGCGCTCCCGGTTAATCGTCTGCGTTATGCCTGGCATGGCGCAGGGAGCGCACAGGGGGCGGCCAGTCGCCGCCGCCCCCTGTACCCCCGGGCTCCGGCCAGCAAAATCGCCGCTACGCGGTCCCTTCGACTTATCCCTGCAGGCTTCGGGTCGGGCCGAGGCAGCGTCCGTGCAAAACACGGCCCTCAGCCCGCATCCATGCGGGCTGCCCCGGCCTTCCGGGAACGTCTCAGCGATTTTGAGGCCGTCAGCACCGGCAGTTTCAGCAACAATGGTGAATAAATTAACGGCAGGTCGCATGAACCGTATGCCGGGCAAGGCATGAGCCGCCGCCCGGCATAAAAGCAGCACCGTGCCTGCGGTCATCGCCCGGCGGCGCTGCGCTTGCCGGGCCTACGGTATAGGAGCTTACGGGAGGATGCCGTAGGCCGGATAAGCGTAGCGCCATCCGGCACAAAAACGGGTACGGTGTCTGCGGTGTCCTGCCCGGCGGCGCTGCGCTTGCCGGGCCTGGGGTATAGGAGCTTATGGGAGGCTCCCGTAGGCCGGATAAGCGTAGCGCCATCCGGCACAAAGGCGGGTATGGCGCCGGAGGTTCCTTCCCGGCGGCGCTGCGCTTGCCGGGTCGGGAGTGGGATTCCGCGGAGCGTTTCGCGAAAAAACATCTGCCGCCCTCAAACAGGAAGGCCGGTTAGCATCGCTAACCGGCCTTCTTTATCCGCTTCTGCACCGCACGTCAGTCGTGGCGCGGGTACTCCGGCGTGTTGATCCAGGCGTGGTCATCTTCCCAGGTGAACAGCCATTTCCGGTCCGGCCCGGCCATCACGTTCAGATAGTAGCTATCGTAACCGGCAATCGCTGCCACCGGATGGTAACCGCGCGGCACCATCACCACATCGTGGTTGTAGGGCGCCATACAGGCGTCCAGGCTGCGGTCGTCGGTGTAGACCCGCTGGAAGGCAAAGCCCTGCGGCGGATCGAAGCGGTGATAGTAGGTTTCTTCCAGCTGCGTCTCTTTGCCCGGCTGGGCGGTATCATGTTTATGCGACGGCCACGAACTGGTGGCCCCCTCGTCGGTGTAGACTTCCACCACCAGCAGGCAGTCCGCCTCGGCGCTGTCCGGCAGAATATTATGCACCCGACGCTGGTTGCGCCCTTTCCCACGGTGCTCTACCCCGACGTCTTCCGGCCGAATGAGGCGTGCCGGGAAGCTGCCTTTGCCCGGCGCGCTGCATACCGCCAGCTCCAGATCGGAATCGGCAGTCACCTCGACTTTATCCTGCGGCGGGATGTAGACCGACCACGGCGGGGTGCGTTCAAACGGCGACATCCGTTTACCGAGATTCGGGAAATCGGCATGTTGCGTTTTCACCGACGCCAGCCCGGCGACCAGCACCAGGCACAGCTCGCGATCGCCGCTCTCCAGCGTCACGGTCTGCCCTTTTTTCAACATCCAGACATCAAAGCCGATATAGCGCCAACCGGCGCTTTGCGGCGTAATATGCTGGATCTGTCCCTCTTTTCGCGATTTAGCCAGTAACGACATGGCGCTCTCCTTCGCCGATTAACCTAACGTCGGCATGCTGAATTCAGATACGGTCTGCTGCCCTGCCGGCCAGCGTACGGTGGCGGTCTTCATACGCGTGTAGAAGCGCACGCCGTCCGGCCCATGGACGTTCAACGCGCCAAACACCGAGCGCTTCCAGCCGCCGAAGCTGTGGAACGCCATCGGCACCGGGACCGGCACGTTCACCCCGACCATCCCCGCCTGCACGTCGTGGACGAATTCACGCGCGGTGTGGCCGTTGCTGGTGAAAACGGCGCTGCCGTTGCCAAACTCGTGGCTGTTGACCAGCTCAAGGGCGCTGTCATAGTCCGCCGCGCGCACAATCCCCAGCACCGGGCCAAAGATCTCTTCGCGCCAGATGGTCATCTCCGGGGTGACGTGATCGAAAAGGGTGCCGCCGACATAGTAGCCCGCGTCGTAACCCGGCACGCGCAGTTTGCGGCCATCGACCACCAGTTTTGCCCCTTCGCTTTCGCCTTTATCAATATAGCCGAGCACTTTTTTCTGGTGGGTATCAGACACCACCGGTCCCATCTCGTTCTCTTCCTGGCCGCGCATGCAGCCCGGGCCTACTTTCAGCGCTTCCACCAGCGGCTTCAGGCGGGCGATCAGTTTGTCGGCGGTTTCATCTCCCACCGCCACCACCACCGGCAGCGCCATGCAGCGCTCGCCTGCGGAGCCAAAAGCGCCGCCCATAATGGCGTTAACGGTAGCGTCGAGATCGGCATCCGGCATCACAATCGCGTGGTTTTTGGCGGCGCCGAAGGCCTGCACTCGCTTGCCGTGGGCGCTGGCGGTCTTATAGATATACTCCGCCACGCCGGAGGAGCCGACGAAGCTCACCGCCGCAATACGCGGATCAGTGTACAGCTGCTCAGCATCTTCATTGCTGCAGTGCACGACGTTAAACACGCCGTCCGGCAGACCAGCCTCTTTCAACAGCTCTGCCAGACGCACAGCGGCCGTCGGCGCCAGCGCGGGCGGCTTGAGGACGAAACTGTTGCCGCAGGCCAGCGCCAGCGGGAACATCCACATCGGCACCATCGCCGGGAAGTTGAACGGGGTGATCCCTGCCACCACGCCCAGGGGCTGCATCAACGAGTAGCTGTCGACGCCGGTGCCGACGTCAGAGGAGTATTCGCCTTTAATCAGGTGCGGGATCCCGCAGGCGAATTCGACCACTTCCATACCGCGGGTCAGCTCGCCCAGCGCATCCGACCACACCTTACCGTGCTCGCTGACGATGATCCCCGCCAGCTCTTCCACGTGCTGCTCCAGCAACATTTTGAAGTTGAACAGCACGCGGGCGCGGCGCAGCGGCGTGGTACGGGACCAGCTGTCAAACGCATCGCGAGCAACCTGAATCGCCTCGGAGACTTCCTGCGCGGTTGACACCGTGACTTCGCGCACCGCTTTGCCCGTCGCCGGGTCATACACCGGCATCGTTTCGTTGCTGCTGCTGATAACGGTTTTCCCGCCAATAAAGTTTCCTGTGATCGTCATGTTCTCGCCTCATAGTGAAGGGGGCCAGCGCACACCGGCCCGTCGCTGATTCTGCTGTGCTATAACCGTAGTAAAATGAAATTTATATTTCAACATTGTTGTGAAATGAAATTTCATTTTGGTGATAACAGTCGCATTTTGCGCTAACCGGTCGCCTGTGCGCTTCCCGCATCGCGCCTCGTTGCCCTCGACGCCAGGCTTCCCGCCGCTGTCGCGCCGGTAGTCGGTGCCGGTGATATTTTGCGAGACAGCTCAAACATTCATCATTTCCATTCTTGCTAATTTTGGAATAAACGTTTTGACTGTTAGCCAATTGAACGAACCTACCCCTCTTCCGTCAGGAGTGTCCTATGGCCATCGCAATGCAACGTTTTTGTATTAACCGCAAAATCGCGCCAGCGCTCAGCATTGAAGCGTTTTTCCGTCTGGTGAACCGTCTGGGCCTGAATAAGGTCGAGCTGCGCAACGATTTACCCAGTGGAAAAGTGACCGACGATCTGAGCCATCAGCAGGTGCGCGAGCTGGCGGCGCGCTACCACATCGAGATCCTGACGATTAACGCGGTCTACCCCTTTAACCGTCGTAGCGAAGAGGTGCGGCAGTTGACCGAATCGCTGCTGAAAGAGGCCCAGGCCATCGGCGCCAAATCGCTGGTGCTCTGTCCGCTCAACGACGGCAGCGAGGTGCCGGCCAGCGAAACCCTGGGCGCCCTGCGCGACCTGGCGCCGCTGTTCGCCTTCTATGGCATCCACGGCCTGGTGGAGCCGCTGGGCTTCCCGCAAAGCTCGCTGCGTTCTGCACATCAGGCGCAGACGCTGATCCACGACGCCCGCGTGCCGTTTAAGCTGCTGCTCGACACCTTCCATCACCATCTTTACCCGCAGGCGGCGGACGAGTTCAGCCAGGTGGAGGTGGCGGATATCGGGCTGGTGCACCTTTCAGGAGTGGACGATAGCCGTCCGCGCGAGCAGCTCACCGATGCCGAGCGCATCATGCTAACCCCGAAGGATCGTCTCGGCACCTGCGAGCAGGTTAAAGCGCTGGAAGCCCGCGGCTATCAGGGGGTGTACGCTTTTGAGCCCTTCGCCCCCGAGCTGGCGCAATGGAGCGAAGCGGATATCGAGCGCGAAATTGAGCAGAGCATCGCGCTCATCCAGCGCCACTGCGCCTGAGACCCTCACGGTACAGCGTGCGCGGCGCGTGACGATTTTCCCAACGCCGGACGACGAGGTTGCCTATAATCGTCGCAGGATAAATGGAGGAATCGACCATGAGCTCACCCCTGTTGATTGCGCGCACGCTGGATAACGCGCTCTATTTACTGCCCGCGATGGCCAACCGCCATGGGCTTATCACCGGTGCGACCGGCACCGGTAAAACCGTCACCCTGCAGAAGCTGGCTGAGTCGTTCTCGGAGATTGGCGTGCCGGTATTTATGGCCGACGTCAAGGGCGACCTGACCGGCATTGCCGCCGCGGGGCAGAGCTCAGAGAAACTGCAGGCGCGGCTGGAGAAGATCGGCGTCAGCGACTGGGAGCCGCATGCCAACCCGGTGGTGCTCTGGGATATCTTTGGCGAGAAGGGCCACCCGGTGCGGGCGACGGTTTCCGATCTCGGCCCCCTGCTGCTGGCGCGCCTGCTCAATCTCAACGAGGTGCAGAGCGGCGTACTGAACATTATTTTCCGCATCGCGGACGACCGCGGCCTGCTGCTGCTCGACTTCAAAGACCTCCGCGCCATCACCCAGTTTATCGGCGATAACGCCAAGTCTTTCCAGAACCAGTACGGCAATATTAACAGCGCCTCGATCGGCGCCATCCAGCGCGGGCTGTTGACCCTGGAGCAACAGGGCGCCGAGCACTTCTTCGGCGAGCCGATGCTGGATATTGCCGACTGGATGCGCGTCGATGCCAGCGGTAAAGGGGTGATCAATATCCTTAGCGCCGAAAAGCTCTACCAGATGCCGAAGCTGTACGCCGCCAGCCTGCTGTGGATGCTCTCCGAGCTCTACGAGCGCCTGCCGGAAGCCGGCGACCTCGATAAACCGAAGCTGGTGTTCTTCTTCGATGAGGCGCATCTGCTGTTCAACGACGCGCCGCAGGTGCTGCTGGATAAAATTGAACAGGTGATCCGCCTTATCCGCTCCAAGGGCGTCGGCGTCTACTTTGTCTCGCAGAACCCGGCGGATATTCCCGACGCCGTGCTCGGCCAGCTGGGCAACCGCGTGCAGCATGCCCTGCGCGCCTTTACGCCGAAGGACCAGAAGGCGGTGAAAACCGCCGCCCAGACCATGCGCGCCAACCCGGCCTTCAGTACCGAGCAGGCGATCCAGGAGCTGGGCACCGGCGAGGCGCTGATCTCCTTCCTCGATGAGAAAGGCAGCCCGTCGGTGGTCGAGCGGGCGATGGTTATCGCCCCCTGTTCGCGAATGGGGCCGGTCAGCGATGACGAGCGCAATGGTCTGCTGAACCACTCTCCGCTGTACGGTAAGTATGAGGAGGAGGTGGACCGCGAGTCGGCTTTCGAAATGCTGCAGCAAGGGGTGCAGGTCGCCACCGGGCAGCAGTCGGCTCCGCCGGCGAAGGGCCAGCAGAACGGCGATGACGACGGGCTGCTTGGCGGCCTGAAAGATATCCTGTTCGGCAGCACCGGCCCGCGGGGCGGTAAACGCGACGGTATCGTGCAGACCGCAGCGAAAAGCGCGGTTCGCCAGGTCACCAATCAGATCGTCCGCGGCATGCTGGGCAGCCTGCTGGGCGGACGCAAGCGCTAAAAAAAAGCCCCCTCATCGCTGAGGGGGCTTACGTTTCAGGCTTACCCGCTAGGCCTTGCGCATCATCAGCCAGAGGCTTATCAGGAAGAAGCTGGCGCTCGGCAACAGCGCGCCGATGATCGGCGGTATGCCGTAGACCAGGGTCAGCGGGCCGAAAATCTGGTCGAGGACATAGAAGATAAAGCCGAAGCTAATCCCCGTCACCACCCGCACGCCCATCGGCACGCTACGCAGCGGGCCAAAGATAAACGACAGCGCCATCAGCATCATCACCGCCACCGACAGCGGCTGGAAGATTTTGCTCCACATATTGAGCTGGTAGCGTCCCGGATCCTGGCCGCTGGACTTGAGGTATTTCACATAGTTGTGCAGCCCGCTGATCGACAGCGCATCCGGATCCAGGGCAACCACGCCCAGTTTGTCCGGCGTCAGGTTGGTTTTCCAGGTGCCGCTCACCATCTGCGACCCGGTCACCTGCTTTGGATCGGTCAGGTCGGATTCATCCACCTGCGACAGACGCCACACTTTATTTTCGCTATCGAATTTTGCCGAAGCGGCATAGCGCACCGACTGTAAACGACGCTCCGGGTTGAAGGCATAGATGCTGACGCCCCCCAGCTCATCGTTGCCTTTTACGCGTTCGATATAGACAAAGTTGTGGCCATCTTTCGCCCACAGCCCCTGCTGGGTTGAGAGCAGCGAGCCGCCGTACATCTGCTGGGCACGGTAGTTGCGCGCCATCTGTTCGCCCTGCGGCGCCACCCACTCGCCGATGGCCATGGTCAGCAGCACCAGCGGGATCGCGGTTTTCATTACCGCCAGCGCTACCTGCAGCCGGGTGAAACCGGATGCCTGCATCACCACCAGTTCGCTGCGCTGGGCCAGCATCCCCAGCCCCAGCAGCGCGCCAAGCAGCGCCGCCATTGGGAAGAAGATCTGGATGTCCTTCGGCACGCTGAGGATGGTGTAGAGACCAGCGCCCAGCGCATCGTAGCTGCCCTGCCCGGACTTTTTCAGCTGATCGACAAACTTGATAATGCCGGAGAGCGACACCAGCATGAACAGGGTCATCATGATGGTGTTGAAAATCGTCTTACCGATATAACGGTCAAGTACGCCAAACGCCTGCATCAGGCCGCTCCTTTATTAAAACGGGCGCGGAAGCGGCGCATCGGCACCGTGTCCCACAGGTTTAACAGCACCGCCAGCGCAAAATAGAGCAGGTTAATCGCCCACATCCAGATAGCCGGGTCCATTTTGCCTTTGCCGCCGTTCGACTTAATCGACGTTTGCAGCAGGAAGAACACCAGGTAAAGCAGCATCGCCGGCAGCATCGACAGCACGCGGCCCTGACGCGGGTTCACCACGCTGAGCGGCACCACCATCAGCGCCATAATGAAGACGGTCGCCACCAGCGTGAAGCGCCAGTGCAGTTCGGCGCGCGCGCGGTCGGTGTGGGTTTTCCACAAGGTGCGCATATCCATCTGTTCGGTGTCGTCCGGATCGGCGCTCACCGCCTGGTGGCCGATAATAGCCTGATAGTTATTGAAGTCGGTAATGCGGAAGTCGCGCAGCATCGCGGTGCCTTCAAAGCGGGTGCCCTTGTTGAGGGTCACCACCTGCGAGCCGTCTTTCTGCTGCGACAGCTCGCCGGAATCCGCCACTACCACCGAGGGGCGCGCATTGCCTTTCGGACGCAGCTGGGCAAGGAAGACGTCATGGAAGCGGTTGCCGTTGACGCTTTCGATAAACATCACCGCGTTACCATCGCTGGCCTGCTGGAACTGGCCCTGGGCCAGCGCCGCCATACCGGGGTTAGCTTTAGCTTCGGCCAGCACCTCGTCCTGATGGCGCGACGACCACGGCCCCGCCCACATAACGTTGACCGCCGCCACCGCGCCAGTGAACAGCGCAAGGATCATCGCCGCCTTGATCAGCACGGCTTTGCTCAGGCCGCAGGCGTGCATCACCGTAATTTCACTTTCGGTGTACAGCTTGCCGAGGGTCATCAGCAGGCCAAGGAACAGACTTAACGGCAGGATAAGCTGCGCCATCTCCGGGATGCCGAGCCCCAACAGCGAGAGCACCAGATTGGTTGGGATATCGCCATCCACCGCGGCGCCGAGGATCCTGACTAATTTCTGACAAAAGAAAATCAGTAACAGGATGAATAGGATCGCCAACTGGCTTTTCAGCGTCTCACGAACCAGATATCTTATGATTATCACTATAAATACGCCCGTAAAAACCCGTTTTAGTGCAGGAAAATTGCTTGTTTCATGGCTTAAACGTCATTTATTCTCTTTGGTCGTCGAAAACGTCGCTAAGATTAAATGACTCATCGGTTCTGCATGTCAGGATCTTTTCTGACGAACCCAGGCCTTAATAACGTTAAGATTAACACGAAGTCACCGCAACAGCGGATATGAGTTACGAAAGCTTGCAATTATATACTCAATGGATTTCGAGTTGTAAGAAGGCAGCAGGGCTGTGGCCCCTGGCGCGCACAATGTGCCACGTCAGGGTAAGCAGGCGCAGCCGGCGCATCTGCAACTTGAAAGGCGACGAGTATAGCCGTAGCCACCACTGTTGTCTTTAAGATTCAGGAGCATAGTGCATGGAGTTCAGTGTAAAAAGCGGTAGCCCGGAGAAGCAGCGGAGCGCCTGTATCGTGGTCGGCGTCTTTGAACCACGTCGCCTCTCCCCCATCGCCGAACAACTCGATAAAATCAGCGACGGCTACATCAGCGCCCTGCTGCGTCGCGGCGAGCTGGAAGGCAAACCTGGCCAGACGTTATTGCTGCACCATGTGCCAAACATTCTGTCTGAGCGCATTCTGCTGATTGGCTGCGGCAAAGAGCGCGAGCTGGATGAGCGTCAGTATAAGCAGGTCATCCAGAAAACCATCAATACCCTGAATGATACCGGCTCAATGGAAGCCGTCTGCTTCCTGACCGAGCTGCACGTCAAAGGCCGTAACAACTACTGGAAAGTTCGCCAGGCGGTTGAAACCGCCAAAGAGACGCTGTACAGCTTCGACCAGCTGAAGACCAACAAAAGCGAGCCGCGTCGCCCGCTGCGTAAAATGGTCTTTAACGTGCCGACCCGTCGCGAGCTGACCAGCGGCGAACGCGCCATTCAGCATGGCCTGGCGATTGCCGCCGGCATCAAAGCGGCAAAAGATCTTGGCAATATGCCGCCGAACATCTGTAACGCCGCCTATCTGGCCTCTCAGGCGCGTCAGCTGGCCGATACCTACAGCAAAAACGTCATCACCCGGGTGATCGGCGAACAGCAGATGCGCGAGCTGGGGATGAACGCCTACCTCGCCGTCGGCAATGGGTCGCAGAACGAGTCGCTGATGTCGGTCATCGAATATAAAGGTAACCCGGCTGAGGACGCGCGCCCTATCGTGCTGGTCGGTAAAGGCCTGACCTTCGACTCTGGCGGTATCTCCATCAAGCCTGCCGAAGGCATGGACGAGATGAAGTACGACATGTGCGGCGCGGCGGCGGTGTACGGCGTGATGCGGATGGTTGCCGAACTGCAGCTGCCGCTGAATGTCATCGGCGTGCTGGCGGGCTGTGAGAACATGCCTGGCGGCCGCGCCTATCGTCCGGGTGACGTCCTGACCACTATGTCCGGCCAGACGGTGGAAGTGCTGAACACCGACGCCGAAGGCCGCCTGGTGCTGTGCGACGTCCTGACCTACGTTGAGCGCTTCGAGCCGGAAGCGGTTATCGACGTGGCGACGCTGACCGGGGCCTGCGTGATTGCCCTCGGCCATCACATCACCGGCCTGATGTCGAACCATAACCCGCTGGCCCATGAGCTAATCGGCGCCTCCGAACTGGCGGGCGACCGCGCATGGCGTTTGCCGCTGGCCGACGAGTTCCAGGATCAGCTGGAGTCCAATTTTGCCGATATGGCGAACATTGGCGGCCGTCCTGGCGGCGCGATCACCGCCGGCTGTTTCCTGTCGCGCTTCACCCGCAAGTACAACTGGGCGCACCTCGACATCGCCGGTACCGCCTGGCGTTCCGGTAAGGCCAAAGGCGCGACCGGTCGTCCGGTGGCGCTGCTGTCGCAGTTCCTGCTCAATCGTGCGGGTTTTAACGGCGAAGAGTGATGTGATATGCCGGGTGGCGGCGATGCCTTACCCGGCCTACAAACGGCAGCACACTGTAGGCCGGGTAAGCGTAGCGCCGCCCGGCTTTGCATTTAAATCCACAACAAGAAGCCCCATATATGAAAAACGCAACGTTCTATCTTCTGGACAATGACGCCACCGTCGACGGCCTGAGCGCCGTCGAGCAGCTGGTGTGTGACATTGCCGCAGAACGTTGGCGCAACGGCAAGCGCGTCCTAATCGCCTGCGAAGATGAACAGCAGGCGATTCGCCTCGACGAGGCGCTGTGGTCGCGGCCGCCGGAGAGCTTTGTGCCGCATAATCTGGCGGGCGAAGGCCCGAGAGGCGGCGCGCCGGTAGAGATTGCCTGGCCGCAAAAGCGCAACAGCAGCCCGCGGGATATTCTTATCAGCCTGCGGCTAAACTTTGCAGATTTTGCCACCGCTTTCACAGAAGTGATAGACTTTGTCCCTTACGAAGACAATCTGAAACAACTGGCGCGCGAACGCTATAAGGCGTACCGCATGGCTGGTTTCAACCTGAACACGGCAACCTGGAAATAATGGAAAAGACATACAACCCACAAGATATCGAACAGCCGCTTTACGAGCACTGGGAAAAGCAGGGCTATTTCAAACCGAATGGTGATGAAAGCCAGGAGAGCTTCTGCATCATGATCCCGCCGCCGAACGTCACCGGCAGTTTGCATATGGGTCATGCCTTCCAGCAAACCATCATGGATACCATGATTCGCTACCAGCGCATGCAGGGCAAAAACACCCTGTGGCAGGCCGGTACCGACCACGCAGGTATCGCTACCCAGATGGTGGTTGAGCGTAAGATTGCCGCTGAAGAAGGGAAAACCCGCCACGACTACGGCCGCGACGCCTTTATCGACAAAATCTGGCAGTGGAAAGCGGAATCCGGCGGCACCATTACCCGTCAGATGCGCCGTCTCGGCAACTCCGTGGACTGGGAGCGCGAGCGCTTCACCATGGACGAGGGGCTTTCCAATGCCGTGAAAGAAGTCTTTGTTCGCCTGTACAAAGAAGACCTGATCTACCGCGGCAAACGCCTGGTTAACTGGGACCCGAAACTGCGCACCGCCATTTCCGACCTCGAAGTGGAAAACCGCGAATCGAAAGGTTCCATGTGGCACATCCGCTACCCGCTGGCCGATGGCGCGAAAACCGCTGACGGTAAAGATTACCTGGTGGTCGCCACCACCCGTCCGGAAACCCTGCTGGGCGATACCGGCGTGGCCGTTAACCCGGAAGATCCGCGCTACAAAGATCTGATTGGCAAATTCGTGGTGCTGCCGCTGGTTAACCGCCGCATCCCGATCGTGGGCGACGAGCACGCCGACATGGAAAAAGGCACCGGCTGCGTGAAGATCACCCCGGCGCACGACTTTAACGACTACGAAGTGGGTCGTCGTCACCAGCTGCCGATGATCAACATCCTTACCTTTGACGGCGACATTCGCGAAAGCGCGGAAGTCTACGACACCAAAGGCAATGAATCCGACGTCTACTCCAGCGAGATCCCGGCGGAGTTCCAGAAACTGGAACGCTTCGCGGCGCGTAAAGCCGTTGTTGCGGCAGTTGACGCCCTCGGCCTGCTGGAAGAGATCAAACCGCACGACCTGACCGTCCCTTACGGCGATCGCGGCGGCGTGGTGATCGAGCCGATGCTGACCGACCAGTGGTACGTGCGCGCGGACGTGCTGGCCAAGCCAGCAGTCGAAGCCGTTGAAAACGGTGATATTCAGTTCGTGCCGAAGCAGTACGAAAATATGTACTTCTCCTGGATGCGCGATATTCAGGACTGGTGTATCTCCCGTCAGCTGTGGTGGGGTCACCGCATCCCGGCATGGTATGACAACGACGGCAACGTCTACGTAGGCCGTAGCGAAGACGAAGTGCGTCAGGAAAACAACCTGAGCGCCGACGTTGCCCTGCGTCAGGATGAAGACGTTCTCGATACCTGGTTCTCCTCCGCGCTGTGGACCTTCTCCACCCTCGGCTGGCCGGAAAACACCGACGCCCTGCGTCAGTTCCACCCGACCAGCGTGATGGTGTCCGGCTTCGACATCATCTTCTTCTGGATCGCCCGCATGATCATGATGACCATGCACTTCATCAAAGATGAAAATGGCAAGCCGCAGGTACCGTTTAAGACCGTCTACATGACCGGTCTGATCCGCGATGACGAAGGCCAGAAGATGTCCAAGTCCAAGGGTAACGTCATTGACCCGCTGGATATGGTTGACGGTATCACCCTGCCGGAGCTGCTGGAAAAACGTACCGGCAACATGATGCAGCCGCAGCTGGCGGATAAAATCCGCAAGCGTACCGAGAAACAGTTCCCGAACGGCATCGAGCCGCACGGCACCGACGCCCTGCGCTTCACCCTGGCGGCGCTGGCCTCTACCGGCCGCGACATCAACTGGGATATGAAGCGTCTGGAAGGTTACCGTAACTTCTGTAACAAGCTGTGGAACGCCAGCCGCTTCGTGCTGATGAACACCGAAGATCAGGATTGCGGCTTCAACGGCGGCGAAATGGTGCTCTCCCTGGCCGACCGCTGGATCATCGCGGAATTCAACCACACCGTGAAAGCGTATCGCGAAGCGCTGGATAACTTCCGCTTCGATATTGCCGCCGGCATCCTGTACGAGTTCACCTGGAACCAGTTCTGCGACTGGTACCTGGAGCTGACCAAGCCGGTTATGAACGGTGGCAACGAAGCGGAGCTGCGCGGGACTCGCCATACTCTGGTCACCGTGCTGGAAGGTCTGCTGCGCCTGGCGCATCCGATCATTCCATTCATTACCGAGACCATCTGGCAGCGCGTGAAAGCGATCTGCGGGATCACCGCCGACACCATCATGCTGCAGCCGTTCCCGCAGTACGATGCTTCTCAGGTGGATGACGCGGCGCTGGCCGACACCGAATGGCTGAAGCAGGCGATCGTCGCCGTGCGTAACATCCGTGCGGAAATGAACATCGCTCCGGGCAAACCGCTGGAACTGCTACTGCGCGGCTGCAGCAAAGATGCCGAGCGTCGTGTGAACGACAACCGCAGCTTCCTGCTGAACCTGGCGCGTCTGGAAAGCATTACCGTGCTGCCTGCCGATGATAAAGGTCCGGTCTCGGTGACCAAGATTGTCGACGGCGCCGAGCTGCTGATCCCGATGGCGGGCCTCATCAATAAAGAAGATGAGCTGGCGCGTCTGGCGAAAGAAGTGGCCAAAATCGAAGGTGAAATTGGCCGCATCGAGAGCAAGCTGGCCAACGAAGGCTTTGTCGCCCGCGCGCCGGAAGCAGTGATCGCTAAAGAGCGCGAGAAGCTGGAAGGCTACGCGGAAGCGAAAGCGAAGCTGATTGAGCAGCAGGCGGTGATCGCCGCGCTGTGATCCTCCCGCCCCTTGCCACCCGGCAAGGGGCGTTTTTTATGAAACATCCTCGCTTGCGCTTTCCCCTGTCGCGATGTTATTAACATCATCATTCGTCTTTTTTGGGTAATGAGTCATTGTATGAATACGAGCGTCCCCGCGGCGACGTTGCTGCGTCGCATTACGGCGGCAGACAATGCCGCCATCGCCAGGGTCATCCGCCAGGTCTC
Source organism: Klebsiella sp. P1927 (assembly GCF_018204675.1). Lineage (NCBI taxonomy): Bacteria > Pseudomonadati > Pseudomonadota > Gammaproteobacteria > Enterobacterales > Enterobacteriaceae > Klebsiella > Klebsiella sp. P1927. The sequence continues at coordinate 4,559,594 of NZ_CP073377.1, forward strand.
GGCTGAATATGGCCTGACCGCCGATAAAGGCTATACGGTCGCCGACCCGAATCTCGATGAGCTGTATGAGCTGTACAGCCAGCCGGGCTCCGCCTACTGGGTGGTGGAGCAAGAGGGGGAAGTGGTTGGCGGCGGCGGCGTCGCGCCGCTCGCCTGCAGCGAGCCGGATATCTGCGAGCTGCAGAAAATGTATTTTATGACCAGCGCCCGCGGCCAGGGGCTGGCGAAGAAGCTGGCGCTGCTGGCGCTGGACTACGCCCGCGAACAAGGGTTTAAGCGCTGCTATCTGGAAACCACCGCCTTCCTGACGGAGGCGATCGGCTTATATGAACATCTCGGCTTCGAGCACATTGACGGACCGCTGGGCTGCACCGGCCACGTTGACTGTGAAGTGCGGATGCTGAAAACGCTGTAGCGCCTCGATATCGCAGGCGTCCCCGGTAGCGCTACGCTTACCGGGGCTACACGGCTAAGCGTAGCGCGAGCCGGGGTATGTCCCGGATGGCACCGCTGGCACCTTACCCGTGCTCGCGGTGCCGTTTTTTTGTCGGGTGGCGGCTAACGCCTTACCCGACCTACGGCCCGTACCATTGCGAGCTGAAGCTCTCAACGCTATCTCTCCCCATGGCTACTGAAACTGCCGGTGTTAGTGACTACAGGGCCCGAATATCGTGGGTTACGCCGCTACCGGCACACCGCTGTGAAAGCGGAACTCGGCCTCCGGACGGAGGATCAGCGCCGCTTCCGCCTCGCCGAGCTGGCGCACCCGCTCGCTGATATCTTCTCCGGCAATCTTCTGCGCCAGATCCAGATAGTCCTGATAGTGACGCGCCTCGGAGCGCAGCAGCGACAGGTAGAACTTTTGCAGATCGTCGTCCAGCCACGGCGCCAGGGCGGCAAAGCGTTCGCAAGAGCGGGCCTCGATATAGGCGCCGCAGATCAGCTTATCGATCAGCATCACCGGCTCATGCGAGCGCACTTCGCGCCGCAGGCCGCGGGCATAGTTGCTGGCGGTGATTTTGACGTAGGGGATATCGCGCGCCAGCATCATCTCCCGCACCTGCCAGAAATGATGCAGTTCCTCTTTAATCAACAAAATCATGCTGTCCAGCAGCTGGCGGCCCCACGGGTCGTCGGTCTGCGGCATGGCGCTTTTGTTGATCCGTTTATGCAGGGTGACAAAATCCGGCTCCGGCCCCCGGCGGTAGGTGAAGTCTTCGTACGGCTTCAGGCAGGCCAACAGTTCGTCGGCGTCAGCTTTATCCGCGACGTAGCGACGCACCAGCAGCATGGCGTTCTGCGCCGCTTTCAGCTCGCACACCATATGGTCGGTTAGCAGCAGCGGCAGGTTTTCCGGCTTGCGGGCTTCGTCAATCCACGCCTGCGGCGTCGGGCAGTGCAGGAAGCTGATAATCGGGGAAAGAATCTGCGGGTAATCCATGAAAGTTCCTTGCTATACGGCGGCAGGCGCCGCCGTATCCATCTACGACATTTGCGACTTAGTGGCGAACACCATCGTCGTCTTCATCGACATACTCTTCGTCATCGTCGTCGCCGTCTTCACCGTTCGGGTCCTCATAATAGGTGCCCCAACCGTCATACTCGACGTCATATTTTTCTGCCAGCGTCATCAGCTGTTCCACCTGGGCATCGATCAGGTCTGCGTTCAGCGCGCATTCGCTCAGAATATCGCAGCAGATGACCATGTCACCCTCTTCCACTTCCAGCTCTTCGGGCTCGGTCACTTCGTAGCCCAGCTTGAACGCTTCAACCGCCACTTTCTCCAGGGTTTCGAAATCGTCTGCAGAGAGGTGATGCTCAATCGTGTACAGTGCGTCCGGATCGCTGCCATCTTCCAGCAGCTCTTCGATAATCAGACGCGTCTCTTCACGCTGTTCTTCCAGGTGTTCCGGGTTTGCCATGGCTCGTTCCTCATAATGTGCGGCAGTTATCCCTATTGTCACATACCGCCGTCATTGCCTCCACTTCTCAGTGAAAGATTTCGATCACAGACTTGCAAATGAATATTCATACATATAAATTGAATTTTAATTCAATTAGTGGCCTATACCAGGTGAGGGAACCATGTCTGCGTTTTACCAGAAGCATTTTTTAAAGTTACTCGATTTTACGCCTGCAGAAATCACCGCCCTGCTCGAGCTGGCGGCAAAGCTGAAAGCCGATAAGAAAAACGGTATCGAAGTCCAGAAACTGGCAGGAAAAAACATCGCGCTCATCTTCGAAAAAGACTCAACCCGTACACGATGCTCTTTCGAAGTTGCCGCATACGATCAAGGCGCCCGCGTGACCTATCTGGGGCCCAGCGGTAGCCAGATTGGCCATAAAGAGTCGATCAAGGACACCGCCCGCGTGCTCGGACGGATGTACGACGGCATTCAGTACCGCGGCCACGGCCAGGAAGTGGTAGAGACCCTGGCGCAATACGCCGGCGTGCCGGTGTGGAACGGCCTCACCAACGAGTTCCACCCCACCCAGCTGCTGGCGGACCTGCTGACCATGAAAGAGCATCTGCCGGGCAAAGCCTTTAACCAGATGACGCTGGTCTACGCCGGCGACGCGCGCAACAACATGGGCAATTCGATGCTGGAAGCCGCCGCCTTGACCGGTCTGGATCTGCGCCTGGTGGCGCCATCGGCCTGCTGGCCGGAGGCCGCGCTGGTGGAGACCTGCACCGCGCTGGCCAAACAGCAGGGCGGCAACATCACCCTGACGGAAGATATCGCCGCGGGGGTGAAAGGCGCCGATTTTATCTATACCGACGTCTGGGTCTCAATGGGCGAGGCGAAGGAAAAATGGGCCGAACGTATCGCCCTGCTGCGCGACTATCAGGTTAACAGCGCGATGCTGGCGCTCACCGGCAACCCGCAGGTCAAGTTCCTCCACTGCCTGCCGGCGTTCCACGACGATCAGACCACGCTGGGCAAACAGATGGCTGCCGATTACGGCCTGCACGGCGGCATGGAGGTGACTGACGAGGTGTTTGAGTCGGCGGCGAGCGTGGTCTTCGACCAGGCGGAAAACCGGATGCACACCATCAAAGCGGTGATGGTGGCGACGCTTTCACGCTGAAATCAGAAACTAAACGTGTAACGCTCGGCGACGATATACTGTTCTCCATAATGAATAGGCTGATGCTGGCTATCCAGAATTAGCGTTTTCATCAGGAATAACGGTTCGCCGGGCGGTTGCTTCAGCAGCGGTGCGCTGTCAGAATCCGCACGCACCATTTCTACTGTCGTTTCACCCGCATAGGTAGGCACGATCGCATATTTTTCACGCAATAGCTGATACAGCGACCCGCTAAGATCCTCCTGCTGTAAAAAACCTAATCGTTTCAGAGAGTAGTAATTATTCTCTAACATTAACGGCGCATCGCCAGCGATCCTAAGGCGTTGGATATAAAGCACGGAATCATCGCTCTCAAGCTCAAGAAGCTGACGCGCATTACGATAGTCCCGCAGAATCTCACGACGAGTCACTACGCTATGGGTTGGTAGATGATTAGCATCGCATGCGGCAGTAAAGCTAAGTAAGTGAACAACTTTACGCTCAATTTTAGGCAGACAGACAAAAGTCCCCTTCCCCTGCTTTTTTACCAAATAGCCTTCGGCTACCAGCTCTTTCACTGCGTTGCGCACTGTAATACGGCTGATATTGTAGAGTTCGCTGAGCTCAATCTCGGTGGGGATTTTCTCTCCTTCAGCGAGTTTCCCGGAAGAAATATCGCTGAGGATTTTATCTTTTAGCTGCCTGTATAACGGTACGGAAGTATTCTGTTGCAGTCCAAAATTCGACATAAAAGAGGTACCAGCACGGCCATTAATGCGAAGCAGGATTATAATCGAAGCGCGCACATCAAACTACGACGGCGCGCATATCCTTCAGACCCAGGCCGAAATCGCAGCAAAAGCAGCGCTAACTATCCACAGCACCGGAAACAGCGGCGCAATGGCCTTTAACCACTGACCAAACCCAATGCGCGCAATAGACAACCCAGCCAGCAATACACCGCCGGTAGGAGAGACCAGGTTCGTCAGGCCATTGCCAAATTGATAAGCCATCACCATCGCCTCTTTATTGATACCAACCAAATCGCCTAACGGCGCCAGCACGGGCATAGTGAGCGCGGCCTCGCCCGAAGATGAGGGCACAAAAAAAGTGATGACGTTATGCCCTAATAGCATCAGAGTGGTAAACGCATACTGCGGCAACCCTTCCAGCATTTCAGACAAACCAAATAGCAACGTATCGATAATTCGTCCGTTCTCCGCCACCACCAGAATACCGCGCGCAAGACCTATGACTACGGCGGCGTAGACAAACTCTTTGCACCCTTCGACAAAGCTGTCGGCCATCCCGCTAATACCCATGCGCCCGACGATCCCGGAAAACAGCCCCAGAGCCAGGAACACAGAGCCGATCTCAACCATGTACCAGCCACGCGTGATTAGCCCCCATGAGATGACGGCCAGCGCCAGCACAAAGGCGATGATAATTACCCGATCGGCGATGGAAAAATGGACCGACGTATCCTGTATCGACAAAAACTGCTCGCGGTTGCGACAATCATTTTCATATACCGGCGACTTTTGCGGAGTGCGTTTAACACGGTGCGCGTACCACATGGTGTAAGCAATCGCCAGTAGCGTGAAGACCAGCCATGCAATAGCACGTAGCCAAAGCTGCGGATTTCCCTGAATACCCGCTACGCCCTGGGCAATGAGTACAGAGAACGGATTGGTCATTGCGCCAACGTAGCCAATCTGGGTTCCCAGAAAAAGAATCAGGATCGCAGTCATTGAGTCATAACCCAGCGCGAACATCAGGGAGATAAAGATCGCATACAGGGGAATCACCTCCTCGCTCATACCAAAAGTCGCGCCTCCCAGGCTAAACAAGGTCATTGCGATAGGGATAACCAAAATTCCTTTACCTGCCAGGCGTTCAGCCAGCGCCACCAGACCCCGCTCAATTGCGCCAGTACGTAAAATAATGCCAAAAGCGCCACCAACAATGAGCACAAACGCCACTACGTCGGCGGCCTTGATAATCCCCTCCATCGGCGCGGCCAGTACGGCGGCAATACCCTGACGTAAATCGCCCTCGCTGCTGACTTTGTCCAGCAGATGATAAGACCCTGGGATCACTAATGTTTTCGTTTCACCGCCGGGTAAGGTCACTGAGTGATAATCAAAACTGCCGCTGGGAATACACCATGTCAGCAGCGCTACTAATATAATAATGAAGAAAATCAGAGCGTAGCAGTGTGGCATCGCCCACTTTATTTTTGCAATACGCATAATCCGCCTCGATAAGATGTTTATATTATGTTTGCCGTCTTTCGGCATTTTTAGAGTTACAGAAGGTCATGGGTAATACGGCCATCCACCAGGGTCAGTACAACGGTAGAAGTCCGTAACTCATCATTCGGGCAGCTCAACAAATTACGGTCAAAAACCGCGATATCCGCGCGTTTTCCCGGCTCAAGGCTACCGGTCATCTCTTCCATGCCGTGGTGTCGAGCACTATTCAGCGTCCATGCCGTTAAGAGCTGTTGTCGGGTCATTCCGCGTTCGCGGTACCAGCCATTCACGGGTGAACCATCAGGGAACTGACGACTGCAGGCGGCATACATCGAGTCAGGAACAGAAGGAATAAACAGAGGCAGATCGGTGCCAATAGTCACCGTCACGCCAGCCCCAAATAGTGCGGCATAATCGTAGAATTGCGCTTCGCGCTCTTCCCCATAGCGTTCGCGCATATAGGCCCCTGCTTCGCAGGGGTTAAGGAGCAGAATTTGTGCATAAACTTCGGCAAAAAGGCCGAGCTCAGCCATTCTGGGAATATCGTTTGGATGCGGACATTCCAGATCGCTCAGAGAATGTCTAACCACGCTCTGCGGGTGACGCTTACGGCATTCGGCAAAAATATCAATACAGCGGCGAATTGCGGCATCGCCCTCCGCATTCATACAGCAGTTGAATCCACGAGCATCAGCCAACAAAACCTGCTGGCGCAGGGCATTATAATCAACGGGTCGTTCATTGTTCGTGCCGGGACGATCGGCATAGGGGTAAATCATATCGCCGGTATGATCGGCAATAACGCCATCGACCATAAATTTAAAGCCATGAAACCGCAGCCATGGCGAATGAAAGCGGCGTCGGGCCTGTTCACCGAAAGCAAGATCGACAGGCGCAGATACGGGCTGAGAAACAATGCTTACTCTCAGCAATAGCGCATCCTCTTTTTCCAGTTCATCCCAGGCATTCATCAACTGCGGCGCATCGTTGAAACAAACGTCTTTTATTGCCGTGATTCCCTGCCCGGCAAGTCGGGCCATAAATGCCCGCATTTCTTTTTTTAACTGTGCGGTATCAGACAGCATCTCATCCAATAATGCGATTCTCGCCTCCGCGCTGCACTCTTCAGCGGTAAAGCCATAAAGCTCCACGGCGGCACGGTTCATCCAGCAATAGCTTTTGTCATCGTTAATGGCGACAACCGGTCTCTGCGGGAAAGCGTCATCCAATAGTCTGGCATCAGGCACCGCTCCCCAACGGGCAGCAGACCAGCCCCAGCCATAGAGGCTTTTCTCCTCAGGGAGAAGTTTTTCTGCATCCTGTAATAGTTCAAGGGCATGATTACTATCGCGGGCGGCATGGAGATCGACGCCACGCTGCATGCTCATATAGCCGGTAAAAAACGTGTGATTATCGCAAAATCCGGGACAAATCAGGCGATCGCCAAGTTCGATAAAGCGAGTTCTTTCACCTCTCCAGGTTTGAATATCTTCCCCATTCGCTATCATCGCCGCGATAGCGCCGTTTTTAATGACTACATATCCGCTAAATAGCTCATTTCTGGCAGCAGTAAAAATAGCATCAGAACGTAAAATCAAATCAGCAGCATCACTATGCATAATTCTTTCCTCACGGAAAAAGCGCAGGAATCCCCCTTTCCGCCCGGCTAGCGGACGGAAATCAGTACGGAAAAATGAGAGATGGCGTTATAGGTTAGTAGTGAGTCCCGTAGCCAAATGCCCCTTCTTTCAGGCAAATTTGTGCCGAGAAAGCTGCTGCTTTTTGCAGGCTATTGGTAATCGCTTCGCGCTTGTTACCCGTAGGTTGGGCCAGAAAATGGCAAATGAAAGCGGTAATAAAAGCATCACCTGCCCCCATTGTATCGACGGGAGTGACGTAATCGGGTGCCTGCTGATACCAATCCTGCCCGTCAAATAAAATCGCGCCTTCATCTCCACGCGTCGCGCAGACAATGCGACTTCCGCTGGCCTGCGCTTGTTGCACAATTTCACGTGTTTGCGCCAGGCTGTAGTCGGCGCATGAGAAGAAGGCGAAGTCGACGTAACGGCACAGCGGCAGCGCCTGCTCCAGTACAAAGTCATCTGAAAAATCGAAAGAGACAGGAATGTTGAGCTCGCGTAACTGAGGTAAGTGCGTCTCCATATAGCTATAACAGCCGCTATGGATCAGATCAAACTCACGCAGGTATTGCTCATGCTGAAAAATAAAATCCATCGAAGTTGTCTTGCGAATACCCCCGGCGTTCGAACCAAGAAATATCCGTTCTCCCTCTTCGATTTTCAGCTGTGCGCAGCCATTCTCTCCTGCCACCTGCAGACAGTGTGGCCACTTGACGCCAACTTTATCCAGCACCTGCATAACGTGTTCCGCAGCGGCATCATTACCAAAAATCCCCAGATAGGCCGCATTGTGCCCCAGCATGGCCGCATAAGCGGCAAAGTTCAGCGCATTTCCACCGGGATACATAGTCTGAGTATGAACATATTTATCGACGACGTTATCGCCAATTCCAATCACATTCATCATAATTCCCCTTAGTATTCCACCAGCCCCATATAGCGGCGGGTATCCAATGGATGCTGGCGAATGTCGGCAAGCGCAGAACGATATTCACACATGATGCTGTAAAACAGTACCGGGTTGAAAAACTCCACGACTGACGGAGGAAGAACCCCGATGCCCAGTTCTTTAGCATCAACGACTTCCACTTTTTCTGCATACTTGGTGAGGAAGGCCAAAGCTCGCTCATCCATCGCCCGCGTACGGCCTTCGTTCATCAATAAAATAAACGGCGTCTCTTTATTCGTAACTTCAAAAGGTCCGTGGAAGTACTCACCGGAGTGAATAGGTGCGGCATGTAGCCATTGCATTTCCATTAGTGAGCAGATAGCAAAACCATAAGCATGGCCATAAGAAGCTCCGCTGGAGAGGATATAGAAGAGCTTTTCATCTTGATATTTTTGGGCAAAACGCTGGCAGCGATCCGCAACCTGCTGACGGCCATGAGCAATGACGCCATTAATTTGGGTCATTCCCTGTTGGAAATCAGCGTAATTATTGAAACCTTCCACCTGCTGCAACGTATCAACGCACAGGTTGAGGATAATCGCCATCGGATTATCGACCACATTGGTATCGTTACCCCAGGCATAGAGAATGTTGTGACTGGCGTATTCGATCAACTGTGCCTGAGCGTTGTGAGTCAGCGTAATAGTATGCGCTTGATGCTGTTGAGCAAGCTTAGCCGCAGCGACGGATTCCGGCGTGTTGCCCCCGTGCGAACAGACGATAACCAGCGAATTCTCCCCTAACGTTTTCGGCGTCGCGTAGACAAACTCATTGGCGGTATACATGCCGACATGAAGCTTCGTCGCCTCGCTATCCAGGAAGTACTTAGCCGGATACATATCCACTAATGACCCGCCGCAGGCAACAAGGAACACTTGGCGGATTCCGCCTTTGTCTTCTATCTCTTTAGCAACGGCATTAATTATTTCTTTAGTATTCATACAGTAAGAACTCCAGATCTCATTATTGATTGTTCAAATTAGCGGAAACAACATTAATACGTTATATAACGTATTAATGAGATCGCCATCAAAATTTGCACAATGCGCTCGGTATGAGCGTTTGGCTGAAGCAGCAAATGAGAGGGAATAAGAAGTAAAAAAGCGGGAATAGCCAGGAAAAACAAAGAATAGCAATTGTCACAATATGACAATTGCTAGCTCTGGGTAAAAAAGCTCGTCAACTAAACCATCAGCATCTTCACCACCGCTTTGCGCACCTTCGCCGGGGCGCCAACGGCGCACAGCGGTTTATGCACTTCGCCGGGATAAAACACCACAAAGTCCCCTTCGTTGAGGATCACCGTTTTCTCCTGCTGGCCTTCGGCAAGAAAAGCGATGTCTTTCTCCGCCAGCCAGTCGGTCTGCGGCTCTCCTGGCGGCAAGGTGCTGAAGGTCATCCCCTCGCTGCCGCGGAGCACAATCTGGATATCGAGATAGCGAGCATGGTATTCCGCGCGGCGCGCGGCCTGCGGCTCGGTGGTGTCTTCAGAAATCAGATAAAACAGGTTGTCGCCGTCGATAGCGTGTTTACCCAGCGGCGTCGCCTCGCTGACCTGAGCGATAACGTGTTCGATAGCCTCGCGCAGCGCGGCAGGCAGCCATGGCTGCAGATGGTGGATATTGCCAATAATCATTGCTTACCTCAAATATAAAACAGCATTTCATTTTATCGTGTTATACCCCCATCGCGGCTGCCATACCAGTACAGTTTCACGCTTCTTTGCGCTGGCGCACTTTTCGACAGGCAAACGATTACCTGTTTGTGAATGAATCGCTTGATCGTCATAACGGTCTGCGTATAATGCCAGTCGTTTTGCCGGGAGGAAGCATGGCCAATTGCGTACGACATTCTGTCTTAGCGCGTCTCAATGCAGACGCTGGCCTGCCGTTTTTCTTTCCGTTGCTCATTGGATTCCCGAAGCCCCTTATTTAAGGGGCTTTTTTTTTGCCCAGGCGTCAGGAGATAAGCATGGCTAACCCGCTATATCAAAAACATATCATTTCCATAAACGATCTCAGCCGCGAAGACCTCGAACTGGTGCTGGCGACGGCGGCAAAGCTGAAAGCCAATCCACAACCCGAGCTGCTGAAGCATAAGGTTATCGCCAGCTGTTTCTTTGAAGCCTCGACCCGCACCCGCCTCTCTTTTGAAACCTCGATGCACCGCCTGGGCGCCAGCGTGGTCGGCTTTTCCGACAGCGCCAACACCTCACTGGGCAAAAAAGGGGAAACGCTGGCGGATACCATCTCCGTCATCAGCACCTACGTCGACGCCATCGTGATGCGTCATCCGCAGGAGGGCGCCGCGCGCCTGGCGACCGAATTCTCCGGCGGCGTGCCGGTACTGAACGCCGGCGACGGCGCTAACCAGCACCCGACCCAAACCCTGCTCGACCTGTTCACCATTCAGGAGACCCAGGGCCGCCTCGAAAACCTCAACGTGGCGATGGTCGGCGATCTGAAGTATGGCCGTACCGTCCACTCCCTGACCCAGGCGCTGGCCAAATTCAACGGCAACCGCTTCTACTTCATCGCCCCGGACGCGCTGGCCATGCCGCAGTACATCCTCGATATGCTCGATGAAAAAGGCATCGCCTGGAGCCTGCATAGCGCCATCGACGACGTGATGGCGGAAGTGGATATTCTGTACATGACCCGCGTGCAGAAAGAGCGTCTGGATCCGTCGGAATACGCCAACGTCAAAGCGCAGTTCGTCCTGCGCGCCGCCGACCTCGAAGGGGCGCGCGCCAACATGAAAGTGCTGCACCCGCTGCCGCGCATTGATGAAATCACCACCGATGTCGATAAAACACCGCACGCCTGGTACTTCCAGCAGGCCGGTAACGGCATCTTCGCCCGCCAGGCGTTACTGGCACTGGTACTGAATAGCGAGCTGGCACTGTAAGGGGGAATGAGAGATGACACACGACAATAAACTGCAGGTAGAAGCGATCAAACGCGGCACCGTGATTGACCATATCCCGGCGCAGGTCGGCTTTAAGCTGCTCACCCTGTTCAAACTGACCGAAACCGACCAGCGCATCACCATCGGCCTGAACCTGCCCTCCGGCGAAATGGGCCGCAAGGATTTGATTAAAATCGAGAACACCTTCCTGACCGACGAGCAGGTTAACCAGCTGTCGCTGTACGCCCCGCAGGCGACGGTAAACCGCATTGATGATTACGAAGTGGTGGGCAAATCCCGCCCGAGCCTGCCGGATCGTATCGACAGCGTGCTGGTCTGTCCGAACAGCAACTGTATCAGCCACGCCGAACCGGTTTCTTCCAGTTTTGCAGTGAAAAAACGCGCTGATGACATCGCACTCAAATGCAAATACTGCGAAAAAGAGTTTTCTCATTATGTGGTGCTGGCCAACTAAATGCGGTTGGTATTGGTGGTAGGCCTCCCTATAATGGCTACCACCCTACGCTTCGTCCTTCAGGCGGCGTCTGCGCCGGCGATACAGCGCTTACCGCCTGGCGGCAACCTGAATGATTTTGCGTAACATTACTCAGTTCATCTGGAGATAACATGAGCAAAACTATTGCGACGGAAAATGCACCAGCGGCGATTGGCCCCTACGTTCAGGGCGTTGACCTCGGCAGCATGATCATCACCTCTGGCCAGATCCCGGTCGACCCGAAAACCGGCAGCGTCCCGGAAGACGTGTCCGCGCAGGCGCGCCAGTCGCTGAACAACGTGAAAGCGATCGTTGAAGCCGCTGGCCTCACCGTCGGCGATATCGTCAAGACCACCGTATTCGTCAAAGATCTCAACGATTTCGCTACCGTTAACGCCACCTACGAAGCGTTCTTCACCGAGCATAACGCCACCTTCCCGGCGCGCTCCTGCGTTGAAGTCGCACGTCTGCCGAAAGACGTGAAGATCGAGATCGAAGCCATCGCCGTGCGTCGCTGATCGCTCTCGTCGGCATGAAAAAAGGCAGCCAGTGGCTGCCTTTTTTACGTGGGTCATCCGAAAACGCGTCCCTCACTGCCAGCCGTAGCGGCGGCTGTAGAAGCCCTTCACGGCCTGGGTCAGCACCATATAGCCCGCCAGGATCGCCACCAGCCATGGGAAGTAGCTCAGCGGCAGGGCCTGCAGCTGCAGGTAGCTAGCCAGCGGCGAGAACGGCAGCGCGATACCCACCGCCATCACCACCAGGGTCATGGCGAACAGCGGCCAGGCGGCCCGGCTCTGAACGAACGGAATGCGCCGGGTGCGGATCATGTGCACAATCAGCGTTTGCGACAGCAGCCCTTCGATAAACCAGCCGGACTGGAACAGGGTCTGCATCTCCACGGTATTGGCGTGGAACACCCACCACATCAGGCCGAAGGTGAGGATATCGAAAATCGAGCTGATCGGTCCAAAGAAGACCATAAAGCGCCCGAGATCGGCCGGGTTCCAGCGCTGCGGCTTGCGGATCTGCTCATCATCGACGTTATCAAACGGGATCGCCACCTGGGAGACATCGTACAGCAGGTTCTGAATCAACAGGTGCAGCGGCAGCATCGGCAGAAACGGCAGGAAGGCGCTGGCCACCAGCACGCTGAAAACGTTGCCGAAGTTGGAGCTGGCGGTCATTTTGATGTACTTGAGCATGTTGGCGAAGGTGCGGCGGCCTTCGATTACCCCCTCCTCCAGTACCATCAGGCTCTTCTCCAGCAGAATGATATCCGCCGCCTCGCGGGCGATATCCACCGCGCCGTCGACCGAGATGCCGATATCCGCCGCGCGCAGCGCCGGGGCGTCGTTGATGCCGTCGCCCATAAAGCCCACCACGTGACCTTCACGCTTGAGCAGCGTCACGATACGCTCTTTATGCAGCGGCGCCAGGCGGGCGAACAGCGTGGTGCGTTTGGCCAGCGCCGCCAGTTCGTCGTCGCTCATGGCTTCGATCTGGCTGCCAATCACCACTTCGCCAGCATCCAGTCCCACTTCATGGCACACCTTCGCCGCCACCAGCTCGCTGTCGCCGGTGAGGATCTTCACCGTGATGCCGCTGGCCTTCAGCGCCTTCAGCGCCGGGGCGGTGGTCTCTTTCGGCGGATCGAGGAAGGCGATGTAACCTTCAAGGATCAGGTCCGACTCATCGGCGCGCTGGTAGTCGCCTTCGCGGGCCGGCAGGTATTTAGTCGCCACCGCCACCACCCGCAGCCCCTGCCGGTTGAGGGTATCGGTCACCCGGCGAATGCGGCGCAGCATGGTGTCGTCCAGCGGTACGATATCGCCGTTGTAGCGCACCTGGGTCGAGACGTTGAGGATCTCCTGCAGCGCCCCTTTGCAGATCAGCTGATGCGCGGCGTCATCCTCCTTCACCACCACCGACATGCGGCGGCGTTCGAAGTCGAAGGGTATCTCATCCACCTTCTGCCAGCGTTCCGCCAGCCCGCGGGCGGCATCCAGCTCAACGCCCTCCAGCACCGCGGTGTCGAGCAGGTTTTTCAGGCCGGTCTGGTAGTGGCTGTTAAGCCAGGCGGCATGCAGTACCCGCTCGCAGACCTTGCCGGAGACGTCGGTATGGTTCTCCAGCACAATCTTATCCTGGGTCAGGGTGCCGGTTTTATCAGTGCAGAGGATGTCCATCGCGCCGAAATTCTGAATGGCGTCGAGGTGCTTCACGATGACCTTTTGCTTCGACAGCTTCACCGCCCCGCGCGCCAGCGTCGAAGTGACGATCATCGGCAGCATCTCCGGCGTCAAGCCGACCGCCACCGACAGCGCGAATAGCGCCGCCTCCCACCAGTCGCCTTTGGTGTAGCCATTGATCAGCAGCACCACCGGGGCCATCACCAGCATAAAGCGGATCAGCAGCATGCTGACCCGGCTGATGCCTTTCTGAAAGGCGTTCGGCTCGCTCTCCTGTTCACTGACGCGGCCGGCCAGCTGGCCAAACCAGGTGCGGCCGCCGGTGGCGAAGACGATGGCCTGCGCCGAGCCGCTCACCACGTTGGTGCCCATAAAGCACAGGGTGTCGCACTCCAGCGGGTTTTGCTGCAGCGGATCGCGGCTGCGGGCCACTTTCTCCACCGGCAGCGATTCGCCGGTCAGCGAGGCCTGGGCGACGAATAAATCCCGTGCCTGCAGGATACGCAGGTCCGCCGGGATCATATCCCCCGCCGACAACCGGATAATGTCGCCCGGCACCAGCTGGTCGATAGGCAGCTCCAGCCAGCGGCTCTCCCCCTGCTCGTTCACCACCCGCAGCACGGTGGCGGTGTTGCTCACCATCGCCTTCAGCGCATCCGCCGCTTTGGTCGAGCGCGCCTCCTGGATGAAATTGAGCAATGTCGAGATCCCCACCATCAGGGCGATAACCCCGGCGGCGAACAGATCCTCGGTGGAATAGGAGACGATGCCGAGCACGGTCAGCAGCAGGTTGAGCGGGTTGCGATAGCAGGTCCACAGATGCACCCACCACGGGGAGGGCTTCTGCGCCGGGATCTGGTTGTCACCATGTTTGAGGATTTTCGCCGCCACTTCGCCTTCATTGAGCCCTTCAGGGTGGCTGTCAAAGGCGCGCCAGATCTCCTGGTCGTCCATCGCCGCCACGTTCAGGCAATGCTGACCAAGCGATTCAGGAATGGGGCCACTCGCCAGATGGCGGGCGTCCGGCAGCGGATCGCGCTGGACTAAACGACGTGGCAGATGGCGGCTAAGCTGCGCGAACAGCTGCCGGGTATAATTTTTCAGCATAAACAGTCCCTCCGCGCTCGCCAAAGCGAACGCAGCGTTGCCGACGGGCGTAGCAAAACCTACCTGTCAGGCATGTTATTTTTATGGCAGGGACATCAAGGACGTCACTGCTTTACGCTTTCCGGTAAAGCAGTGTTAAACAGGCTTACCGGAAAGAAAGGTTGCTCCATCGAGGATGAGGAGTGGGATCGGGGTCCATAACTATCTCCGGTAAGTGAATATAAACGGCGCGAATTATAGCGCCCTCGCTGAGGATTGTGTGGCAATAATGGCGATGATAAACCCGCGCAACTAAACCGAACGTAAACCAGACTTTGCTCATTGCGGTTTGGTTGAGTAGCATTAGGCTCACTTCTACCATCCCTGACGAGAATTCCGCATGCAGAACCGGCTGACCATCAAAGATATCGCGCGCTTAAGCGGCGTAGGGAAATCGACGGTATCCCGCGTCCTTAACAACGAGAGCGGGGTCAGCGAACGGACCCGCGAGCGCGTCGAAGCGGTGATGCAGCAGCACGGTTTCTCGCCCTCCCGTTCCGCCCGCGCCATGCGCGGCCAGAGCGATAAAGTGGTGGCGATTATCGTCACCCGTCTCGATTCGCTGTCGGAAAACCTTGCCGTGCAGACCATGCTGCCCGCCTTTTATGAGCAGGGTTACGATCCGATTATGATGGAGAGCCAGTTCTCCCCGGCGTTGGTGGAGGAGCATCTCGGCATGCTCGCCCGGCGCAATATTGACGGCGTGGTGCTGTTCGGTTTTACCGGCATCGACGAAGCGATGCTCGCCCCCTGGCGCGACACCCTGGTGCTGATGGCCCGCGACGCTCCCGGCTTCGCCTCGGTGTGCTATGACGACGAGGGGGCCATCACGCTGCTGATGCAGCGGCTCTACGATCGCGGACACCGCCACATCAGTTTTCTTGGCGTACCGCACAGCGACGTCACCACCGGCGAACGCCGCCATCTGGCCTACCTCGCCTTCTGTAAAAAGCATCGTCTGACGCCCACCGCCGCCCTGCCGGGGCTGGGCATGAAGCAGGGATATGACACCGTCGCCAGCGTGCTGATGGCTGAAACCAGCGCCCTGGTCTGCGCGACGGATACCCTCGCCCTCGGCGCCAGCAAGTACCTCCAGCAGCAGGGTCGCGATGCGCTGCAGCTCGCCAGCGTCGGCAGCACGCCGCTGATGAAGTTTCTCCACCCGGAAATCTTGACCGTCGATCCGGGCTATGCCGAGTCCGGACGCCGGGCCGCCCGGCAGTTGATCGAGCAGATCGCCGGCAGCGTCGATCCCCGCCAGATCGTGATTCCCGCCGCCCTCAATTAATCTCGCTCGGGCGATTTATGTGATCGTCGCCGGGTTTCGGGAACGTTCCCATTTTGCAAATTAAGCGGAACGGTTAGGATGCCCTCAAGGTAAAAACGGCATCTCTCCCCTCTGTTTTTGAGGCTTCATCATGAGCAAAGTAAACCAGCAGGACATCGATAAACTGATCGAACTGGTGGGCGGGCGCGGTAACATCGCCACCGTCAGCCACTGTATTACCCGTTTGCGCTTTGTGCTGAACGACCCGGCCATCGCCAGACCAAAAGAAATTGAGCAGCTGCGCATGGTGAAGGGATGCTTCACTAACGCCGGCCAGTTCCAGGTGGTCATCGGCACCGAGGTGGGCGATTACTACAAGGCCCTGCTGGCGACCACCGGCCAGACCTCCGCCGACAAAGAGCAGGTCAAGCAGGCCGCGCGGCAAAATATGAAGTGGCATGAACAGTTAATCTCGCACTTCGCCGAGATCTTCTTTCCCCTGCTGCCGGCCCTGATCAGCGGCGGTCTGATCCTCGGTTTCCGCAACGTTATCGGCGACCTGCCCATGAGCAATGGCCAGACGCTGGCCCAGATGCACCCGTCGCTGAAAACCATCTATGACTTCCTGTGGCTGATTGGCGAGGCGATCTTCTTCTATCTGCCGGTGGGGATCTGCTGGTCAGCGGTGAAGAAGATGGGCGGCACGCCGATCCTCGGGATCGTCCTTGGCGTCACCCTCGTCTCCCCGCAGCTGATGAACGCCTATCTCCTCGGCCAGCAGGTGCCGGAGGTGTGGAACTTCGGCCTGTTTACCATTGCCAAAGTCGGCTACCAGGCGCAGGTGATCCCGGCCCTGCTGGCTGGCCTGGCCTTAGGCTTTATCGAGACGCGCCTCAAGCGCATCGTGCCTGACTACCTCTACCTGGTGATTGTCCCGGTCTGCTCGCTGATCCTCGCGGTGTTCCTTGCCCATGCGGTTATCGGTCCGTTCGGCCGCCTGATCGGCGACGGCGTGGCCTTCGCGGTACGCCATCTGTTAACCGGCAGCTTCGCGCCGATCGGCGCCGCGCTGTTCGGCTTCCTCTACGCGCCGCTGGTGATTACCGGTGTCCACCAGACCACCCTCGCTATCGATATGCAGATGATCCAGAGCATGGGCGGTACCCCGGTGTGGCCGCTGATTGCGCTGTCGAATATTGCCCAGGCGTCGGCGGTGGTCGGCATCATCATCGCCAGCCGCAAGCAGAATGAACGTGAAATCTCGGTACCGGCGGCGATCTCCGCCTATCTCGGGGTCACCGAGCCAGCGATGTACGGTATCAACCTGAAATACCGCTTCCCGATGCTGTGCGCAATGATTGGCTCTGGCCTCGCCGGCCTGCTGTGCGGCCTGAACGGCGTGCTGGCGAACGGCATCGGCGTCGGCGGCCTGCCGGGGATCCTCTCCATCCAGCCTACCTACTGGCAGGTGTACGCCATGGCGATGGCTATCGCGGTGGTGGTGCCGATTATCCTCACCAGCGTGGTGTATCAGCGCAAGTACCGTCAGGGCACCTTGCAGATTGTCTAACTTCTTCTTTCGGGGCGCCTTTGGCGCCCCTCGTTGCAGCAGGAAAGTACTATGAATCATCTCCCCCACTGGTGGCAAAACGGCGTTATTTATCAAATCTATCCGAAGAGTTTTCAGGATACCACCGGCAGCGGTACCGGCGACCTGCGCGGCGTCACCGCCCGCCTCGACTATCTGCAAAAGCTTGGGGTCGACGCCATCTGGCTGACGCCGTTCTACGTCTCACCGCAGGTGGATAACGGCTACGACGTGGCGAACTACACCGCCATCGATCCCTCCTACGGCACAATGGCCGACTTTGACGCCCTGGTGGCGGAGGCGAAGGCTCGCGGCATCCGTATCGTGCTGGATATGGTGCTGAACCACACGTCGACCGAACATGAATGGTTCCGTCAGTCGCTGAATAAGGAGAGTCCCTACCGCCAGTTCTATATCTGGCGCGATGGCGAACCGGACGCCCTGCCGAACAACTGGCGCTCCAAATTTGGCGGTAACGCCTGGCAGTGGCACGCCGACAGCGGGCAGTATTATCTGCACCTGTTCGCCATTGAGCAGGCGGATCTCAACTGGGAGAATCCGGCGGTGCGCGCCGAGCTGAAAAAGGTCTGCGAATTCTGGGCTGACCGCGGCGTCGACGGTCTGCGCCTCGACGTGGTCAACCTGATCTCAAAAGACCAGACCTTTCCCTGCGATCTGGACGGGGATGGCCGCCGCTTCTATACCGACGGCCCGCGGGTGCATGAGTTCCTGCAGGAGATGAGCCGCGATGTCTTCACCCCGCGTAACCTGATGACCGTCGGCGAGATGTCCTCCACCTCGCTGGAGCACTGCCAGCAGTACGCCGCGCTGGACGGCCGCGAGCTGTCGATGACCTTTAACTTCCACCACTTAAAGGTCGATTATCCCGGCGGAGAGAAATGGACCCTCGCCCGCCCGGACTATGTGGCGCTGAAGGCGCTGTTCCGCCACTGGCAGCGGGGAATGCACAATCGGGCGTGGAACGCGCTGTTCTGGTGTAACCACGATCAGCCGCGCATCGTGTCGCGCTTTGGCGACGAAGGCGAGTACCGGGTGACGGCGGCGAAGATGCTGGCGATGGTGCTGCACGGCATGCAGGGCACGCCCTATATCTACCAGGGCGAAGAGATCGGCATGACCAATCCGCACTTCAGCAGCATCAGCGATTACCGTGACGTCGAAAGCCACAATATGTTTATCGAACGTGCGGCGCAGGGGCAAAGCCCGGACGAACTGCTGGCGATCCTCGCCAGCAAGTCGCGCGACAACAGCCGCACGCCGATGCCGTGGCACGCCGGCGAGAACGGTGGCTTCAGCGACGGTGAGCCGTGGATCGGCCTTGGCGATAATTACCAGGAGATCAACGTCGAGGCGGCGCTGGCGGACCCCGATTCGGTGTTTTATACCTATCAGCAGCTGATTACGCTGCGTAAAACCCTGCCGCTACTGACCTGGGGTGATTACGAGGATCTGCTGCCGGAGCATCCGTCGCTGTGGTGCTATCGTCGTCAGTGGCAGGGGCAAACGCTGGTAGTCGCCGCTAACCTGAGCCGCGAGCTGCAGGCCTGGCAGCCCGCTGAGGCCCCGGGCGAGTGGAAGATGATCATCAGCAACTATGCCGAGACCACCCCGCGCCCGACCGGGCTGACGCTGCGGCCGTTCGAAGCGATATGGTGGCTGCAGGGATAACGCTTTTCCCCGGTGGCGCAACGCTCACCGGGGCTACGATTCGTCAGGCTGGAAGTTATGCGCGGTCGGCATCAGCAATCGCAGCGCTCGCTTGTGGTTGCGCCGAGGCGTGCTCTTCTTTTGCCTTTAGCCGATCCCAGGCGCGGAAGAACGGATAGTAGACCACCAGCGAAATCGCTAAATTCACCACCTGCAGCACCGTGCCGGAGATATGCCCTCCGGTCGCCAGATAGCCGCTGATGAAGATCGGCGTGGTGAACGGCAGCGCGATTCCGGCGGGCGGCGCCACCAGCCCGGTCGCCATCGCGGTATAGGACACGATCACCAGCAGCACCGGCGTTAAAATAAACGGCAGGAAAAAGTACGGGTTCATCACCAGCGGGATGCCAAACACCATCGGCTCGCTGATGTTAAACAATGCCCCGGGCGCGGCAATTTTCCCCAGCTGCTTCATCTGCTGGCTACGGCTACGCAGCAACATAAAAATCACCAGCCCCAGCAGCGCGCCGGTACCCCCGGGGGCAATCCACAGATCGTAAAACTGCTGAGTAATGATATGCGGGATCGGCTGACCGTTCTGGAAGGCCGTCAGGTTCTCGGACATATTCGACAGCCATACCGGCTGGATAAACACCAGTACGATCGCGTCGCCGTGCAGGCCCAGGGTCCACAAAATACCAATCAAAATGACTGAAATAATCATGCCCGGCAGCGTACCGCCGACGTGGTGCATCGGAATACCAATCAGGGTGGCGATCATACTGTTGATATCGCCGAACGGCGAGGCCTCGACCGCCAGGCGCAGCGCCAGCACCACCGCCAGCACGCAGAAGCCGGGGATCAGGGCAAGGAATGATTTCGCCACTGCCGGCGGCACGCCGTCCGGCATGCGGATAACGAGATTGCGGCTGGCGACCAAACGATAAATCTCCGTCGACAGCAGCGAAATGACAATGGCGACAAACAGCCCCTGGCTGCCGACCATGCTCACCGGGATCACCCCTTTAATCACCTCCGCCGCGCCGTGTACCGGCGTAAACAGCGTGTTCTGCGGGATCGTCATCATGAAGGCCACCAGCGACATCGCCCCAGCGCTCAGCGGATCGAGAGTGCGATACTTCTCCGCCAGCCGGTAGGCGATGCCGAAGCTGGAAATCAGCGCCATAATGTCGTAGGTCGCTTTCACCGGGTACAGCATTTTATCGCGCCAGACCTCGCCAAACAGGCCGCTCATCATGTCGGCATAGCCGGGGATCGGCAGGTAGGCGAAAATCAGGAAGAATGAGCCAATCAACATAAACGGCATATTGAGAATGATGCCGTCGCGCACCGACAGGACGTGCTTTTGCCCGGCGATTCTCAGCGCCACCGGCATGACGTAACGTTCAATCCAGCTTGTATTCGACATGGTGTGCTCCCGAGGGGAAATAGCGGTCAGTTAAATTGCGTCAGCCATTGACGGTTGATGGTTAATACTTCATCCAGCAGCGCCTGGGCATCGGTGACGTTACCGACCAGCGGGTTGGCCACCAGCGCCAGCAGTGCGCTTTCGCGACAGCCGTGTACCGCGGCTTCAATCGTCAACCGCTCGAAGGCTTTCACCTGCTGGGTCAGGCCGTTCATCGCCGGCGGCAGCGGGCCGAACGCCAGCGGCCGCGCCCCTTGCGCATCAATAATGCTGTTGGTTTCCACCACCGCATCATCATCCAGGCCATGAATCGCGCCGTTGTTGCGGGTATTCACCACCATCTCCGCGCCCAGGTTGTTGTAGATCGCGTTGATAAGCTCGACGGCCACCTCCGAGTAGTAGGCGCCGCCGCGAAAGCTCAGTTGCTCCGGTTTTTCTTCCAGCTGCGGGTCGGCGTACAGCGCAAACAGCTCCTGCTCGACTTTCATCACCTGTTCGGCGCGGGTGCCCTTGGTTTTCGCCGCGGCGATCTCTTCCGCCAGCATCGCCGGCGTCAGCCAAAAATAGCGATGATAGGGGCACGGAATCGCCTTCAGCGCGCGCAGGAATTCCGCCGGCCACGGCAGCTCTTTAATGTTGTTCATCGACAGCGCCTTACCGTCGCACAGCATGTCGATCACCTTGCCGGTGACATCCTCGCGCCCCTGTAGCACCTTATGCACCCAAACCATATGGTTGAGCCCGGCAAAGCGCAGTTTTACTTCGGACTCCTGGGCGCCCAGCATCCCGACGATCATGTGCTGCATGTTGATCGGCACGTTGCACAGGCCGATGATCTTCGCCGTGCTGTAGCGGCTGACCGCCTCGGTGACGATCCCCGCCGGATTAGTAAAGTTGAGAATGAACGCTTCCGGCGCCAGCTGTTCCACTTTGCGCGCCACCTCAAGGATCACCGGGATCGTCCGCAGCGCCTTGGCAAAACCGCCGACGCCGGTGGTCTCCTGGCCCAGCAGGTGGTACTTGAGACCCAGCCGCTCATCGGCGGCGCGCGCCGCCAGCTGTCCGACCCGCAGTTGGGTCAGCACAAAGCTGGCGCCGCGGATGGCCTCATCGAGCGTAAAGTGGACGCTGACCGCCACCTGCTCCAGCCCTTTATGTTTCAGCATCCGCCGGGTCAGCGCGGCGATGATCTCCACCTTTTCCCGGCCGGATTCGACATCTACCAGCGCCAGCTCTGTGACCGGAAGCTGCTCGTAACGAACGATAATCCCTTCAATAAGCTCCGGCGTGTAGCTGCTGCCGCCGCCGATAACGGCAATTTTCAGTGCTTGCATAGTGTCCTCTTTTCGGATTTTCGGCATACAGAGCGCCGCGCGCGATCGCCAGGACCGCACGTGATGATGATGAAAAACGGGATGAGAAAATTAGTGTTCGAGCAGGGCTAGCGCTTTATCCAACACCGCAGCGCCGCGCATCATGCCGTAGTCAGCCATATCGATCACCGCCACCGCCTTGCCCTGCGGCGCGGCCAGCGCGGTTAGCCGTCCGGCTTCATATTTAACCTGCGGCCCGAGCAGGATGACGTCGGCGTGTGGCAATTCGCGTTCAAATTCCGCCACCGCCACCGCATAGATTTCCAGCGCCAGCGCACGCTGCTGGGCTTCTGCTTTCATTTTGTTCACCAGCATGCTGGTCGACATGCCTGCGGCACAACAGAGTACGATTCGTGGCATTGCGCTTCCCCTTTACGTGTTATCGCTTCAGCCCTCAGGGCCTGGACGACTATATTGTTAATATTGTGTGATAGTGAAGGCTATATGAAAATAATTTTCACCGATGTGATCGAGGCTCAATTTTTGCGCATTTTTATCGCCAGGGTGTCACCCTTTACTGCTCTGACCATAGGAAATATGCGGCGTGAGTGCTATAAAGAGAGACAGTCGATAATTGAAAAATATTTTCAAATGCGGGTTTTGCCAAAGGGAACATGAGGATGGATATCGTAGGTCAGCTGCAGGAAGGAATGCGCCGCTTTAGTGCCCAGGAGTCGCGCGTCGCCACCTTTATTCTACAAAATCTAAGCTTTACCGCCAGCGCCTCTATTGACGAGCTGGCAGCCAGCGCGGGGGTCAGCCCTGCCACCATTACCCGCTTCGCCCGCTCGGTGGGCTGCGATGATATTCGTGATCTGCGTAAACAGCTGGCGCAGGCCAGCGAACGGCGCGCCAGCTGGCTTACGCCGGACAGCGCCGCCCTGCCCGTCGCCTGGCGCGACAAACTTAGCAGCCTTGGCGTTACCCTAACTCGTCAGCTCGGCCATACCGCGGAAGCGGCGGTGGAAAAGTGTAAATCGCGCCTGCTGAGCGCCCGTGCGGTACACTGCTTCGCCCTTGGCGCCCAGGACGTGACGCTGGCCGCGCTGCTCCAGCATCAGCTACTGCCCTCCGGAATCGCGATTAATCTCTGTCAGGATGCGGCGCTGATGCGGCTGACCGCCAGCACCCTCAATGACGATCATCTGCTGCTGGTGCTGGCCACTGCCGAGGCCAACCCTGTGTTGCAAAGCGCCACCTTGCAGGCGCGCACGCAGGGAGTGACCATTATTGCTCTGACGCCGGAACAGCACGCCCTTGGCGATATGGCCAGCGCCATCCTGCCGCTGCCCGCTGACCCGCAGCAGGCTCGCTATGCCCTGCTACTGCTGGTCGATCTGCTTAACGATACGTTGATTGCCTGAATATTTGCCCGTTTCATGCCTGAACGGGCTCGATTTTTGCTTATATTTTAAGCGCCTAAATTTACATTTATCGCCAGCGCCCATCATCCGTACTCTCACCTTTTTACCTTGTTCTGGGTCAATAAAATCGCAAACATCTTTGATGCAAATCACTACATATAGAACTTAAAATGCGCCTCGGCCCAACATGTTGTATTAATCGTCTATTATGTCACCATATCTTGTCGATGTCTGGCGGTGATGAGATGTGGATAAAACGGGCCGGATCCGAAGGTAAACAGCACGAGCCGTAGCGTGCAGCGCCTTCGGGATAACCTCCGCCTCTGTGGATAACCTGTTCTATATATGGAGTGATCATGACACCGCATGTGATGAAACGTGATGGCTGTAAAGTGCCGTTCAACTCAGAGCGCATTCAGGAAGCAATTCTGCGTGCAGCTAAAGCAGCGGGAGTCGATGACGCAGACTATTGCGCCACCGTCGCAGAAGTCGTTAGCCAACAAATGCAGGGCCGCGCCCAGGTCGACATCAACGAGATCCAGACCGCGGTGGAAAACCAGCTGATGTCCGGCCCCTATAAGCAGCTGGCGCGCGCCTACATTGAGTATCGCCATGACCGCGATAGCCAGCGTGAGAAGCGCGGCCGTCTCAATCAGGAGATCCGCGGCCTCGTCGAGCAGACCAACTCCGCGCTGCTCAACGAAAACGCCAATAAAGACAGTAAAGTCATCCCGACCCAGCGCGACCTGCTGGCCGGGATCGTCGCCAAGCACTACGCCCGGCAGCACCTGCTGCCCCACGATGTGGTGATGGCCCACGAGCGCGGCATGATCCACTATCATGACCTCGATTACTCGCCCTTCTTCCCGATGTTCAACTGCATGCTGATCGACCTGAAAGGCATGCTGACCCAGGGCTTTAAGATGGGCAACGCGGAGATCGAGCCGCCGAAGTCTATCTCTACCGCCACCGCGGTGACGGCGCAGATCATCGCCCAGGTCGCCAGCCATATTTACGGCGGCACCACCATCAACCGCATCGATGAAGTGCTGGCGCCGTTCGTCAGCGAAAGCTTCAAAAAGCATCGCAAAATCGCCGAAGAGTGGCAGATCCCGGATGCCGAAGGCTATGCCCGCGCCCGTACCGAAAAAGAGTGCTACGACGCCTTCCAGTCGCTGGAGTATGAGGTTAACACACTGCATACCGCCAACGGCCAGACGCCGTTCGTCACCTTCGGGTTCGGCCTTGGCACCAGCTGGGAATCGCGGCTGATCCAGCAGTCGATTCTGCGCAACCGCATTGCCGGCCTCGGTAAAAATCGCAAAACCGCGGTGTTCCCGAAACTGGTGTTCGCGATCCGCGACGGCCTGAACCATAAGTTCGGCGACCCGAACTACGACATCAAACAGCTGGCGCTGGAGTGCGCCAGCAAGCGCATGTACCCGGATATCCTCAACTACGATCAGGTGGTGAAAGTCACCGGGTCGTTTAAAACGCCGATGGGCTGTCGCAGCTTCCTCGGGGTATGGGAAAACGAGAACGGCGAGCAGGTGCATGATGGACGCAATAACCTCGGCGTGATCAGTCTCAACCTGCCGCGCATCGCCCTGGAAGCGAAAGGCGATGAAGCCGCCTTCTGGGCGCTGCTGGACGAGCGCCTGCAGCTGGCGCGTAAAGCGCTGATGACCCGTATCGCCCGCCTGGAAGGAGTGAAGGCTCGCGTGGCGCCGATCCTGTATATGGAAGGCGCCTGCGGCGTGCGGCTGAAAGCCGACGACGACGTCTCCGAGATCTTCAAAAACGGCCGCGCGTCCATTTCTCTGGGCTATATCGGTATCCATGAAACCATCAATGCGCTGTACGGCAACCAGCATATGTACGACAGCAAGGCGCTGCGTGAGAAAGGCGTGGCCATCGTCCAGCGCCTGCGCGACGCCGTCGATTTGTGGAAGGAAGAAACCGGCTACGGCTTTAGCCTGTACAGCACGCCGAGCGAAAACCTGTGCGATCGCTTCTGCCGTCTCGACACCGCCGAGTTTGGCGTGGTGGAAGGGGTAACCGACAAAGGTTACTACACCAACAGCTTCCACCTCGACGTGGAGAAGAAGGTCAACCCGTACGATAAGATCGATTTCGAAGCGCCGTACCCGCCGCTGGCCAATGGGGGGTTCATTTGCTACGGCGAGTACCCGAATATCCAGCATAACCTCAAGGCGCTGGAAGACGTGTGGGATTACAGCTATCAGCACGTGCCGTACTACGGGACCAATACGCCGATCGATGAGTGCTACGAGTGCGGTTTTACCGGCGAGTTCGAGTGCACCAGCAAGGGCTTTACCTGCCCGAAATGCGGTAACCACGACGCCGCCCGCGTTTCCGTTACCCGCCGGGTGTGCGGTTATCTCGGCAGCCCGGACGCGCGGCCGTTCAACGCCGGCAAGCAGGAAGAAGTGAAGCGCCGCGTGAAGCACCTGGGTAATGGGCAGATTGGTTAAAGACCAATGCGCTTTTCCCGGATAGCGGCGCGCAGCGCCTTATCCGGGCTACCACTACCACTGTTGTAGCCCGGCCGAGCGCAGCGACGCCAGGAAATGGCCGCACTCCTTCGTTTTCGCAAAGCAATTAACGTCAGAGCAAGGCGGCAAACGAAGGGATCCCCAGGAGCGTACATTCAGTACGTGACTGGGGTGAGCGAGCGCAGCCAAAGCGGCTATGGCGTTAATTGAGAAGCGAAAATGAATTATCACCAGTACTACCCCGTCGACATCGTCAACGGCCCCGGCACCCGCTGCACCCTGTTTGTCTCCGGCTGCGTCCACGAGTGCCCCGGCTGCTACAACAAAAGTACCTGGCGGGTGAACTCCGGTATGCCGTTTACCGCTGAGATGGCCGACCGCATCATCGCCGACCTCAACGACACCCGCATCAAACGCCAGGGGCTTTCACTCTCCGGCGGCGATCCGCTGCATCCGCAGAACGTCGCGGATATTTTAAAGCTGGTTCAGCGCGTGCGCGCCGAATGCCCCGGCAAAGATATCTGGGTCTGGACGGGCTATAAGATTGACGAACTGAACGCCGAGCAGATGGAAGTCGTGAACCTGATTAACGTGCTGGTTGACGGTAAGTTTGTGCAGGATTTGAAAGATCCGGCGCTTATCTGGCGCGGCAGCAGCAACCAGGTCGTACATCATTTGCGATAGCGTTTAGAGCCGTTTATTCGCCTGATGATAAACGGCCGCTTTCTCTCTTTTGCCAATGGCAATAACGTAAACCACCACCACACTATCTCGTACTTGATACACCAACCGATAACCTGACGCCTTAAGCTTGATTTTGTAGCAATCCGGTAAATCGCTCAGCCTGGCCGACTCAATTCGCGGATTCTGCACAATCTGCTGGAGCTTATTTTTGAACTGTTTTTTGACCGTCTCGCCAGGCTTCTGCCATTCGCGCCAGGCTCGTGGATCAAACTCCAGTTCATAGGTCATCCAGACTCACCTTAACCCCCGGCCGTGGGTTTTCCAGCCGTTCGCGAACGGTGCGTAATAACGCCGCTTCGCCATCACTGATGGTCATACTTTTCACCGGCATGCGGCCATTTTCCGCAATGTATTGAAACAGCAGGCGTACCGCCTCCGTTGGTGTCATATCGAGTTTCTCCAGCACGGCATAAGCCTCTTTTTTGAGTTTATCGTCCAGTCGAACATTGAGCGTGGCCATTATGCCTCCGGAAAGGGGAATTTTGTAATGCAGCATAGCATTACAATTGAATTACACTCGAATCTGGAAAACGCCTCTCAAAACCGGCTGACGCACTCCATCGCCACCGTTTTAAACTCATCGAAGCTGCGGGTCGCGGCGAGGCGACTCATGGCGCGCTCGCGCAGGAAAGTCACGAAAATATCGTAGATCGCCATCGCCTCTTCATACTCGCGCTTGCTGATAGCGAGCAGGAAAATGAGATGGGCGGTTTCGTCGCCCCAGGCGATGCCCTGCGGGGCGATAACGGTATAAACCACCGTCTTTTTCGCCAGCAGCCCCAGGGAGTGCGGCAGCGCAATGCCATCCCCCAGCATGGTGCTGACGATCGCTTCACGTTCCACCACCGAAGCATGAAACTCCGCATCGACAAAGCCTTCCTCCAGCAGCTGCTGGCACAGCTCGGCGAACAGCGTTTGCTGATCCATCGGCTTATCGACCACCCGGAAGTGGGCGGCATCGAAGTATTTATTCAGCATCCACGGACGGGTACGGTCCACCAGCACCAGCTTGCCGATTTGATCCAGCTGATAGTCGGTGGGGAACGGCGCGATGGTCACTACCGGCTTGTCTTTTTCGCCGATCCGCACCGTTGAGATAACGAAATCCGCCTCGATCGCGTCCCGCTGTTCGTACTCGCGCTGGGAGATGGTAGCGGCGATCTCCAGCTGCGGATATTTACGCTGCAGGATCGCCTCGATCATCCGTACCATCGCATTGCTGGTATCGCACACCAGCAGCACCTGCGGCTGACGCTGGTAGCCGATGTTGTAGTGGCGCTCCAGCCCAACGCCGATATGCAGTACCAGAAAGCCGATTTCGTTTTCGCTGATGGTGTACGGAGTATATTTCCCCCAGCTGGAGACCGCGGCCAGGGTCATATCCCAGGCCATCGGGTAGTGCTGTTTGATGTTATCCAGCAGCGGATTGGGGATCATGATCTGGTAGCGCACCCGGGTGATCATGGTTTTAATGTGGGTCAGCAGATCGGCATGCAACTGGGCGTCGTCCAGCAGGTTATAATTATACTGGCTGTTGATGTAGCGCAGGATGTAATTGACCAGCGCTTCATCATCGTCGGCGCTGATAGTTTCCGGATCGACATCCTGCACCTGACGGGCCGCGATATGCACGCATAGCCACTCTTCTTCGGCGGGCGATAAAGGTTTCCCGGCCAGCCGCTGCAGCTCGCCCGTCAGCTCGCGCGCGGCGTCGCGGACGTTCTGCGCCACATCTTCAGCGCTGAAATCGGCCAGCGGGTAGCCTTCGCTGACGCGGCGCACCACCACCGCGCCATACAGGCAGACAAAGCGCTCGCCGGCGTCGGTGAGGCGAATATGATGCCGCGTGAGCGTCTCCTGCAGCACCGGCTCCAGCAGCGCTGGCACCTCCGCCGCAAAGGCCTCGGCGCCGATCGGCGGCGCGATATCGCCTTGCTGGGTCAGCTCCCACAGCAGGTCGGTCAGGCAGGCGCGAATTGACACCTCGCTGCCGAACAGCTTCATGCCGTGGCGCGGGCGGGTTTCAAGAGTCAGCTGATAGCGCTGGAAGCGCTCGCGCACCTCAACCATGTCATTTTGCAACGTGGCGCGGCTGACGAACCACTCATCCGCCAGATCTTCCAGCTTGATAGAGAACGCCGACGTCAGGAAACGCACCAGCAGAAACGTGATGCGATCCTGGGCGGTACGCGGCACGTGCTGCGCCTTCGGCGCGGTCTCCTCCAGCGCCTGGAAACTCGTCGGATTATCTATCTTCAGCTGATAACCGCTACCGCGGTTAAGGATAAACTGCGCGCCATATTGCGCCAGCAGCGTATTCAGGGCGGTAATATCAGCGCGCACGGTACGGGTGGAAACCGACAGGCGTTGCGCCAGCTCATCCTGCGGCAGCGTTTCATTTCGCAGCAGGGTGAAGAGTTGCGCTAAGCGTTGGTTGGGAAATCGCATGTCAGTTCCTTGTAATTACGGCTCAGGGTTGGGCGGATATCACCATCTGCGATGGGCTACCGACCGGCGTATAGTCGGAGGCAAAGGTTAATTTGCCATCCTTCGGCGCCACGCTGAAGCGGGTAATATTATCGCTACGCTGGTTCATGACGTACAGCCACTGCCCCTGATTATCCAGCGTCAGGGTGCGGGGATAATCGCCACGCGTCCAGATATCTTCCTGGTGACTCAGGCTGCCGTCGGCCAGCACCGTGAAGTGGGCAATGCTGTTATGCAGGCGGTTGGCGACATATAGCTGTTTGCCATCGTTGCTCAACACAAGTCCGGCGGCAAAGCTGGTGCCTTTATAACCTTCCGGCAGCGCGGAGACAGTTTTGCCTTCACGCAGCAGGCCGCTTTGCTTATCCAGATGATAGAAGGTCAGCGTCGACGCTTCCTCGTTAATCAGCCACAGGCCGTCGCCCTGTGGCGTAAAGACGAAGTGGCGCGGGCCGGCTCCCGGCGACGAGGCGGCGATAAACGGCGGATCGTTCGGCGTTAGCTTGCCGCTGGCGCTATCCAGCCGATACTGATAGATCCGATCCAGCCCCAGATCGGTAGAGTAAACGTATTTCCCGCTGGGATCGGCGGCGATCATATGGGCATGCGGGCCGTTGTGATCGCTGATGGCGAAGCTGCCCTCGACGGCCGCCGCCGGGCGTTCGGCGCCTGCCGGGCCTTCATCCTGATGCCTGTCCACCGCCTCAGCCAGGCTACCATCTTCTTGCACCGGTAGCACGGCGATACTGCCGCTGACATAGTTAGCCACCAGCAGATGCTTACCGTCCGGCGTCAGGGAGAGATACACCGGCCCGGCGCCGCCGGAGGCGACCTGGCTGAGCGCGGTCAGCTCGCCGTTCTTTTCAATGCGCCACGCCTGCACCACGCCTTTTTCGACCTCACTGGCGGCATACAGCGTTTTGCCATCGCGCGACACGGTTAATTGCGCGACGTTCGGCAACGAGCTCACCAGCGTCTTATCGCGCAGGGCGCCGGTTTTGGCATCGACGGTAAAGCGATACAGACCTTCGCCATTGGGGTTATAGGTGCCTACCCAGGCATAGTGGGTTTGCGCGGCGCCCGCGGCGGCGGCAAACAGGGACAGTGAAGCGACAAGCAGATGACGAGCGACAGGCATAGCAACTCCTTGATGGTTCAGTGGATAAGCTGCTCCTCACCCTTTGAGGGTGAGGGACAAGGGCACTACTTAACTAACTGTTTGGTCATCTCCAGCAGCTGGCGAACATCGGCCGGGCGGGTGTTGCCGCTGGCTTTATCGATAATCGAGCTGTAAATATGCGGGATGATTTTGCTTACCCCGGCATCGAGGGCGATTTTCAGGATCTCGCTGTAGTTTTCCAGATCGATACCGCCGGTCGGCTCGAGCCAGAAATCGTGCGCGGCGCAGGCTTTGGCGACGGCTTCAAACTCGGCGCGGTGCTTCAGGCCGCCCATCGGGAAGTATTTGATGGAGCTGCCGCCCATGTCTTTCAGCAGCGCGATGGCGGTTTCCAGCGGCACAATGCCATCCGCCGCGCCGCTGCTCAGCGGGCCGGTGGAGATCTTAACCATTCCCGGCGTACCGGTGGGAGAGACCAGGCCGTTGACCACCGTCTCGTTCTGCCCGAGCAGCGCGCGGCTGGTAGCCACGCCGGTGAAGACCTGGTTGACGTGCTGCGGCTGCACCTGGCGAGAAATCTCGCTCACCATCGCCGACTGGTTTGGATCGCCTGCCCCCAGCCCGACGGAGAGCGCGTTATCAATCAGCTTCGCGTAGTCGCGCATATCGGCCACCGCGCTGGCGACGTCCGGATAGTTTTTGGAGAGCACGCCGACCAGGACGTGACCTTCCGCCGCGTCGTAAATTTCACGGGCGTTGTCTTTGCTGCCCGCCAGGACGTTCAGGCACACGCGGTCACGGTAAAAGTTTGGGGTCAGTTTCATGCTTGTTTCTCCTTATTCAGAACTTCTGCGATGCGGCGAGCGACCACCGCCAGCTGCTCCGCGTTTACGCTGCGGACATCGGCTTCGATAATGCCTTCATTCGCTTTATAGCCGCGGAAGTAGATGGCGTATTCACCCTGCTTCAGCGCGTTAACCAGATCGCCGGTCTTCACGCCGGTCGTGACTTCATCAAATTTAATTTCGGCGCGGGCGATATCGCGGCCCGCGCTGTCCCACACCACCCGCGCGGTCACGCCGTTGAGAGTATTGAGCTGTTCGATAAACGGCGTCATCTTGTCCACCATCTGCTGACCGCTCTCTTTGCTCGCCGTCAGGTAGTGTTCAATGGCGCAGGTCAGGCCGAGAATGCCCTCTTTACCCACTTTCATCGCCCGGCCAATCCCCATCGACTGGCGCTTAACCCGCTCGACGTACTGCGTTTTGCCGATCACCAGCCCGCTGGTCGGCCCTTCAATCGCTTTCGCGCCGCTGTAGATAACCAGGTCGGCGCCCATGCGGTAGTAGCACTGCAGATCTTCTTCCGCCGCCGCATCGACGATCAGCGGCAAGTTATGCTGGCGCGCCACTTCCGCGGCCTGCGCCACGTTGAGTATGCTTTTCTGCACGCAGTGGTGGGATTTGATATACAGAATTGCCGCGGTGCGCGGAGTGATCGCCGCCGCCAGCTGTTGAGCAGAACATTCGTTGGCGTAGCCCGCTTCCACCAGCTTACCGCCGCCCAACGCCACCATGGTGCCAACCGGCGCGCCGAAGTTGACGTTGTGGCCCTTCGGCAACACGATTTCGTTATTCTCAATCGGCGTAACGTGCAGGTTCTCCAGCAGCCAGTCGCTGTCTTTCACCAGCACCGCCGCTACCGACTGGGCAATCCCCGCCGACGCGCAGGAGACAACGGTCGCCCCTTCCACATCCAACAGTTTGGCGATGTACTCGCCGGTTTTATTCACCAGGTCTTTCATTTCAAAGTACTGGTTCATACCTGCCATCGCGGCTTCCACCACTTCCGGGCGCGGCGTGGAAACGCCCAGCGCCGTCATGCGGCCAGAAGTATTAATCACCTGTTTTAAATGGTATTTCTCAAAAATCGAAGGCATGTTCCGCGCTCCCTTGTTCGGTCAGATAGCCTTTGCCCGCGCGGATCGCGGCCAGCGGCACCAGAATGTTGTCAGCCTGCAGGCTCTCTTTTTCAGCATCCACCAGCAGCGTGGGCCGGTGCTCCAGGCGAAATAGCGTTAAATCGGCGTCGAAGCCCACTTCCAGCCGCCCTTTACGCGACAGGCGCAGCCCTTCTGCGGCGCTGACGGTCACGCAGTCAATCACCTGCGGCAGCGTCATGCCGATGGCGAGGAATTTCGACATCACCAGCGCCAGCGAGCGCACCGGGCCGTCGATCCGGTTGCGGCAGTAAATATCGGAGCTAATGGTGTGCGGCAGAATGCCCAGCGCAATCGCCCGCCGCGCCACCTCAAAGCTGAAGCTGGCGGTGCCATGGCCGACATCGAGACGCACGCCGCGCTGCAGAGCGCGAGTAATAGAGCTGCGCAGCTCGCCGGCAGGATTCAGAATGCGGTTCGGCTTGCCGTTATAGCAGTGGGTAATGATGTCGCCGCTGCTCAGCAGATCGGCGATTTCATCGAGGTTCGGCGGGTTATTGCCGATGTGCACCATCAGCGGCAGATCGTCGTTTTCCTGCTGAATGGCCTTGGCGCGCGCCAGCGGCGTAATGCCGTTTTCGCCCACCACGCTGCTGCTCATCCGCGCCTTCAGGCCGACGATAAAGTCGGGATGACGCTGCACCGCCTGCTTCACCGCGGCGGCGTCGATATTGGCCATATTGGCCAGCTCATTCTGCGCAATCAGCCCGACGCGGGAGATGTTGAGCAGCGCATAAACTTCCGTCGCCGCTTTACGGGTCAGTTGATAGAAGTCATCGACGTCGTCGGCGCCGGTGCTGCCGGCATCGATCACGGTGGTGACGCCGGTGGCGATGCCGACGCTATCCGGCTCATCGTGATAAATCGGTGAGTTCGGGTAGCAGTGAACGTGAGAGTCAATCCAGCCAGCGCTGACGTAAACCTTGCCGTTCAGCTCAATGGTTTTACGGGAGGGCGCGCTAATCTCGCCCAGCGCCGCGATTTTCCCGTCCTGAATGGCGATATCAGTCAGGGTATCGTCGACGAGGCGCGCGCGGCGCAGGAGTAAATCAAACATAGCTATCTCCTGATGAAAAGAGTGTACGGATGGCGGCGTACCGCCTTATCCGGCCTACAAACCGCGCTGGCTTGTAGGCCCGATAAGCGCAGCGCCATCGGGCGCTTAGCTAATCGCCACCGGGAAGATGGAACCGAGGATCATCGCCCCGAGGATGGCGCCGCCGGTGATCGGTTTCTGCCAGATGTAGAACAGCAGTGCGCCAACCAGCGAGCCAATCCCGATAGGAATCGAGGCGGTCATTGCGCTGAGGATGATCAAGGGACCGAGGAAGCGGCCGGAGGCGTTACCGGCCCCCATCATCACGTCGGCGCCGTAGGTGGAATCGCTCTGGTTGATGGTGAACTTACGCGCCAGAATGATGATGTAGCCCACCGCCAGGCCGAGGACCAGGCCGGTGACCAGCGACGCGGCGAAGTTCGCCACCGGGAAGACAAAGCCCGCGCCGAGCAGCAGCGCCGGCACGCCAAGACCGATACCGGTCTGTATCGCGCCGCCGATATCGAGGATCCCTACCAGCGACCCTTCGATGATGCGGGCGAACAGGAAGCTAGCGCCAAACGCCGCCACCGCGCCGTAAACGCCGGTATCAATCCCCGACTTCAGCATCGCCACGAAGGCTACTTCGTTAAAGGCGCCGATGCCGTACAGGTAGTACATGTGGGTCCCGGCGAAGACGCCGGAGGAGAGCAGGCCAACAAAGATCGGGAACGACCAGTCGGCATACCAAAAACCTTTATTCTGTTCCATTATCCGGCTCCCGTTACTTGCCGCTGAGTGAGTTGTGGATCATGTCCAGCCAGTTCGGCACGGTCAGATGGAAGGATTCGATCATCTTCATGTCGAAGCCACGGAAGAAGCCGCTGAGGACAAACAGCGCGACGATGGCCACCATCATCACTTTAGTCACCCGGTTCCAGCCGCTCTCTTCGACGCCTTTACCGATCAGGATCCCCAGCACCAGACCCGGTACGGCGTTACCCATAATCAGCTGCGCGGCGCCGCCGAAAATCGTCGCCCAGAAGCCTGATTTTTTACCGGCATCGATCGCCGCCAGCCAGAAGATCACCGGCATCACGGTGTTTACCAGCAGGTTTGCCGCCGGCACCAGTACCTTAACGGCGGTCACCTGCAGCGCTTCCGGTACGGACGAGGCGGTCAGGTTGAGGAAGGCGACGACAATCATGCCGATGATGCCGCAGGAGATGGCCATTTTTTTCGGATCGTGCAGCGTTTCGCCGACGTTACGATTTTTCAGCATCAGCGCCGCCGCGCCCCAGTTGGGTATAATGCGGTGGTCAACATCCTGGGTGAAGGAGCCTGCTGCAACGGAAGAGGCCCAGGCGTTAAAGAAGAAGCCAAGGCCAAAGGAGAAGTGGGAGGCCGGATCGCCCTCACAGGAATTCAGCTCGCCCAGGGTTCGAAACGCCCCCATCCCCTGCGTGGTGGGGGCATGAAACATGCGTGCCGCTCCGGCGCCCACGCCGACGCCGACCAGGCCGCCGATGATAAGCGATTTTATTAAAATTATCAGGAACATAGTCAGACCTTATGCTAACAATCAGGTTTGCGTGACGAAATCCACTTTATCGAGATCGATGGCGGTCACGTTGACGGTGACGTCCAGCTCCACGCTGTAGGTCCGTCGTTCACGGCGCAAAAAGAAGAACAGAAACGCCTCTTTTCGTACCGCTTCGCGCGCATGAACAACCGTCACGTCCTGTGGCTCAATACGCAGTAGGATGCGCGAGGATGATTTCATCACCGCAGCCTGCACATGGTTCAGGGCATCGGCGAAGGCCCGTGATTTGCTTTCGCCTTTGCCGGCAACCCTCACCGTGGTGGTGAATTGCTCTTTCATACTTATGCGCCGTATTTCTTTTTCCAGGCTTCTACCAGCCGCTCGCCCAGCTCTTCTTTATCCATAAAGCCGAAGCCCAGCACGTTGCAGCCTTCGTTGATAGCGGTGACGCCCTCATCAATAGAGCGCATACCGTATTTTGCTTTGTAGCCGTATTTGGTCTGGGCGGTGATGGCGCCGGCGCCGCCGCTGCCGCAGAAGGAGATGCCGAAGGTGGCATTTTCCGCTTTCATTATGTCGCCAAGCTTCATGTCGGCCGCAACGCCAGGGACGACCACAGCACGTGCGCCCGCTTTTTCAGCGCCTGCGGCGACTTTTTGGCCTTTACCCAGACGGTCGCCAATGACTACGGTGATTTGTTCCATGTTTTGCTCCTTACAGGTTATCTTTCGCGACTTCGAAGTGGACGGAGAGCAGCCAGGCCTCTTCATCAGGCAGGTTGCCGAACTGTGCGACCACTTCGCGGGCCAGCATCATTGAATCTTCAGAAATTTCTTCGAACAGACTGGCATCCACTTCCGGTAGCGGTTCGCCGCTGATTGACCGGTGGGCCATGGCCCGCACGTGGGAAGTCAGCATTTGCTCCTGAACGTCGTTAGGGACGATGTCGTGACGGCTTAACAGGGCGAATACCTGCTGTAACATCTTGTCAGCCAGGCGTTCGGTCTGCGCCGCCTGCTCCCCTACGTCGTTTATTACCGCTCCGTTATTCACTTGTGTTACCCCGCTGATGTCTCTGGAAATCAAGGTAGCGCCGGGGGTCAGGAGTTTGTAGCGAGTTGTTTTCCACTTCGAAGTGGAAAGGGAGGCGGCAGGGGTGATCGACCCCACATATTCACAGGGAAAAGGTAAAAACGACGGCTATGGCGT
Organism: Klebsiella sp. P1927; assembly: GCF_018204675.1. NCBI lineage: Bacteria > Pseudomonadati > Pseudomonadota > Gammaproteobacteria > Enterobacterales > Enterobacteriaceae > Klebsiella > Klebsiella sp. P1927. The sequence continues at coordinate 4,595,591 of NZ_CP073377.1, forward strand.
GAGATGTATCACAACAATGAGCGTGGACAAGGCGCCCGCGGCAGCGGAAAGGCCGAAAAAAGAGAGTGGAAAAATGTGATATCGGTAGGCTTTCAGGTGGGAGGCATCGGCTGATGCCTCCCGAAAAGAACGGTTAGCGGTACTTCTTATGATAGGTGTTGCGGGTGGTTTTAAACTCCTCCGCGGCGGCCTGCGCCTCTTTCACCTTGCCTTCGTTCGCCAGCTTCAGCGCACCGTCGATCTGGCCGATCAGAATATCCAGACCGTGACGGTAATCTTTCATCTCAGCGCTGTCGGCCGCTTTGCCTTCCAGCTTCGGCGGGGTCTCTTTCTGAGCATCGACCGCGGCGGTACGCATCTTATTCAGCGCCGCTTTCAGCTCGCCGGCGTCGGAGGTCTTCTGTACCACTTGCAGGTTTTCTGCCAGAGTGTCCATGTCTTCGCCCAGGTCGGCGAAGGCCGACGCTGAACCGAGCGCAAAAGCAGAGACAGCCAGCATCGCTAACAGTTTTTTACGCATTGCTCACTTCCTTTTTATTATTTAAGCAAACAGGTGTTATTGCCCGGCGATTTTCATCTCCGGCAGCAGCACAGAACCACACTGAATGTTGCTGCGCGTTTCAATATCATCGCCAATGGTCACGATATTACGCCACATTTCTTTCAGATTACCTGCAATGGTGATCTCACTGACAGGATATTGAATTTCGCCGTTTTCTACCCAGAAGCCGGATGCGCCGCGTGAGTAGTCGCCGGTGACGCCACTGACACCCTGCCCCATCAGTTCGGTAACCACAAGACCGGTGCCCATCTCTTTAAGCATCTTTGCAAAACTCAGGCCGCGGCCGTTAATGCGCCAGTTGTGGATGCCCCCGGCGTGGCCGGTGCTTTTCATCCCCAGCTTGCGCGCTGAGTAATTGGTCAGCAGCCACTGGGTCAGCACGCCGTCTTTGACGATATCGCGACGTTCGGTGCGCACGCCTTCGCTGTCGAACGGCGTGGAGGCCAGCCCTTTCAGCAGGTGCGGATGCTCTTCAATGGTCAGCCACTCCGGCAAAATTTGTTTGCCCAGCGAATCGAGCAGGAAGGTCGATTTACGGTAGACCGCGCCGCCGGCAATCGCTCCGACCAGGTGGCCAAACAACCCGGTCGCCACTTCGTTGGCGAAAATAACCGGCGCCTTCATGGTCGACAGCTTACGCGGCGCCAGGCGTGACAGGGTGCGGCGGGCGCACTCTTCCCCGACCCATTCCGGGGACTGCAGATCCTCGATCGCCCGGCCAATGGTGTAGGCGTAGTCGCGCTCCATATCGCCGTCATCTTCCGCAATGACGCAGCTGGAGAGGGAGTGGCGAGTCGAGCAGTAACTTTGCAGCATGCCGTGACTGTTACCGAACACTTTAATGCCGTAGTGGCTGTTAAAGCTGCCGCCTTCGGTGTTGGTGATGCGTTTATCGGCCTTCAGGGCCGCTTGCTCCGCGCGGGCGGCCAGTTCGATGGCGTCGTCCGGGGAGACCTCCGCCGGGTGGAACAGGTCCAGATCCGGGGCGTCAAAGGCCAGCAGATCTTTATCGGCTACGCCGGCAAACGGGTCCGGGGAGGTATAGCGGGCGATATCCAGCGCCGCCTGCACGGTGCGGGCGATAGCGTCCGGGCTAAGATCGGTGGAGGAGGCGCTGCCCTTGCGGTTCTGATGGTAAACCGTGATGCCTAATGCCCCATCGCTGTTGAATTCTACATTCTCCACTTCGCCATAGCGGGTGCTGACGCCGATGCCCGTGGTTTTGCTGACGGAAACTTCCGCACCATCAGATTTACCTGCCGCCAGTTCCAGTGCCGTGGTAACGGCTTCTTCCAGCGTCTTACGCTGCTGTGCAACTTGAGAGATGACTTTCATTGCTAATGCCATAATGTAAGAAGGAGTTAACTGAAGTCTAACAGAGAACCGTTTTTCAGTGCGCGCCTTAACTGGTAACATTAGCCTCTTTTTTTAAGGAGCCTGAGATGACAAAGCAGCCCGAAGACTGGCTCGACGACGTGCCCGGTGATGACGTTGAAGATGAAGATGATGAAATCATCTGGGTCAGTAAGAGTGAAATTAAGCGCGACGCGGAAGAACTGAAGCGTCTTGGCGCGGAACTCGTTGACCTGGGGAAAAACGCGCTGGATAAAATTCCGCTGGATACCGACCTGCGCGACGCCATCGAACTCGCCCAGCGAATCAAAAAAGAGGGTCGCCGCCGCCAGCTACAGCTTATCGGCAAGATGCTGCGCAACCGCGATGTCGATCCGATTCGTCAGGCGCTGGACAAGCTGAAAAACCGTCACAACCAGCAGGTTGCGCTGTTCCACAAGCTGGAGCAGATCCGCGATCGACTGATTGACGACGGGGATGACGCCATCGCTGAAGTGCTGAACCTGTGGCCAGATGCTGACCGTCAGCAGCTGCGTTCGCTGATTCGCAATGCGAAGAAAGAGAAAGAAGGCAACAAGCCGCCGAAATCGGCGCGCCTGATCTTCCAGTATCTGCGTGAACTGGCGGAAAACGAAGGCTAAGTCCCGCTGTTTTTGCCCGCAATAGTCTCCCGGATGGCGGCGCGCTGCGCCTTATCCGGGCTACGGTTCCCTATATCAAACGGTTACTCAACACCGTAGGCCCGCGCAAGCGCAGCGCCGCCGGGCAAGCTGTACCAGACTCCGTTCCCGTCGTTATGCCGGATGGCGGCTACGCCTTATCCGGCCTACGGAGCCCGGTATATCAAACGGTTATCCAACACCGTAGGCCCGCGCAAGCGCAGCGCCGCCGGGCAAGCTGTACCAGACTCCGTTCCTGTCATTGTGCCGGATGGCGGCTAACGCCTTATCCGGCCTACGGAGCCCTGTATATCAAACGGTTACTCAACACCGTAGGCCCGCGCAAGCGCAGCGCCGCCGGGCAAGCTGTACCAGACCCCGTTCCCGTCGTTGTGCCGGATGGCGGCTAACGCCTTATCCGGGCTACGGTTCCCTATATATCAAACGGTTACTCAACACCGTAGGCCCGCGCAAGCGCAGCGCCGCCGGGCAAGCTGTACCAGACTCCGTTCCCGTCATTGTGCCGGATGGCGGCTAACGCCTTATCCGGCCTACGGAGCCCTGTATATCAAACGGTTACGCAACACCGTAGGCCCGCGCAAGCGCAGCGCCGCCGGGCAAGCTGTACCAGACTCCGTTCCCGTCGTTATGCCGGATGGCGGCTACGCCTTATCCGGCCTACCTTCACCCCACCTCTAAGGCTTGCGCCAGCAGGGGGATTCCCGTCGCATCGCCTGAATCCCCTCATCCACACGACGATACGTTTGTTTATAGCCTGACTTATCAAGCTGAATCGTTAAAGCTAAAAACAATATAGATCACATATTCTGGTGATAAATACGTATTACATAGCAAGATAATACGACTTCCATCCCATTTATCCTCAGCAAATCGGCCGTTTTCTCACCAGGTGAGGCGCTTCACATTTTAATCACCCCCATGCCGGTAGATTTCACACGTCAATGACACAATCGATTCAGCAAAAAGGGAATAAAAATGAAAAAGACATTGGTTCTGACGACGATCGCCCTGCTGGTTTCCGGCTCGGCCGCGGCAAAAACATGGGTGCTGACGAACGCTGAAGAGGGGATGGATAAAGGAAACTGGCAGATCAACAGCGATCAGCTGAAGGTGAAAGATCATGCGTTCAGCATTGAGCAGAAAGTCCTGCACGGCGGTAAGCAGGAAGGCAGCAAAATCCTCACCATTCATAGTAAAGACGGCCTGACCATCACCCTGAGCCCGACACGCGGCATGAACTTGCTGCGTATTGAGGGTTTCGGCAGCCGGATGGGCTGGGATTCGCCGGTTAAAGAGGTCGTCAACCCGGCGTTTATCAACCTGGAAAGCCGCAATGGCCTCGGCTGGCTGGAAGGATTCAACGAGATGATGGTCCGCTGCGGCTATGAATGGACCGGCCATCCGGTGACCGCGGACGGGCAAATTTATACCCTACACGGCAAGGCGGGCAACACGCCGGCCTCTCTGGTGGAGGTGGAGGTGGCCGACAGCGCGCCGTATGAAATCCGCATCCGCGGGCTGGTGAAAGAGAGCACCTTTAAAAAAGCCGATCTGCAGACCCTGACCGAACTGCGCTACGTGCCGGGCAGCAACAGCTTCAGCTTACATGACGTCTTAACCAACCATGCCGACTATCCGCATGATTATCAGATCATCTACCACAGCAACTTCGGCACCCCGATCCTCGAAGAAGGCGCGCGTTTCCTCGCCCCGATGTCCAGCATCAGCCCGTTCAATGATTACGCTAAGAGTGGGTTAAAAACCTGGCAAACCTATCAGGGACCGACCAAAGATTTTGACGAGATGGTATTTAATATTCAGCCCCTGGCCGATGAAAATCACCAGACCCTGGCCGCCGTGGTCAACAAAGCGGGCGATAAAGGGGCCTCTATTCAGTTTGATACCCGTCAGCTGCCGGTCCTGACGCTGTGGAAAAACACCGATACCGTCAAGCAGGGCTACGTCACCGGTATCGAACCGGGGACCAGCTACGCCTATCCGGTCACCATTGAACGCAAACAAAAACGCGTGAAACAGCTGCAGCCGGGCGCCAGCGCGCAGTTTGATCTAACCTACACCCTGCTGCACGACAGCGCCCAGGTAGCCGCCGTTGAGCAGAAAATCGCTAAGATTCAGGGCGATAACAAAGTCGCGGAGAACGAGACGCCGATCGCCAAAGAGTAACAGCGCCGCCAGTCGAATGCCCGGAGCGGTACGCCGAGCCGGGCTACTCCCGCCCCATCACCTCGTGCCCGAGATCCCGGGCAAACTGCTGATACTGCCGCTCATCGATCGGCTGCGGGTAGCTCAGCACCAGCAGCTCATGATCCGCAATGCCCTGATGATAGCTCGGGTGATGATGCGCCCAGGGATTAGCATGGAACCCCATCGACTGATAAAAGCGCAGCCGTTTATGGGCGATGGCCGTGGTTAGCGGATCGATTTCCAGAATGGTCAGCGGGGCGCGCGTCAGGATCTGCGCCAGCAGCTGTTTACCATAGCCGCGGGAGCGCAGCGTGTCGTCGATCGCCAGATGTTCGATATAACCGTAGCCGGCAAACTGCCAGCAGCCGCTGAGGCCGACAAAGACGCCTTCATCGAACCATGCTTCCAGCGCGTAGCGCGGGTGGCTCAGCGCCTGACGTTTGGCCTCGCTTTCGCGCTGCTCGTGCCACGGAAAGGCGCGCGCGTAAAGCGCGTCCAGCATGGCGAAATGGGGCGAGTCGGTAGAACGTACGCTTTCGCAGGTCAGCATCACACAATTCCTGGTAGCTAAAATAAAACTGCCCTCACGCGGAGGGCAGTTACCGGAGGCGTACGCGCTTATTCAGCCGCGGCCGCTTTTTGCGCCAGCTTATCCAGCAGCTTCTGATGAATACCGCCGAAGCCGCCGTTGCTCATCACCAGGATATGGTCGCCCGGGTGGGCGGTTTTGACCACCATCTCCGCCAGGGTATCGACGTCGGCGCTCCAGTGGGCCGGCTGGACGCAGGCTTCCGCCACTTCCGCCACCTGCCACGGAATATGCTGCGGCTGCAGGAGGAACACTTCATCGGCGCGGCCGAGTGACGGCGCCAGATCGTCCTTGCAGACGCCCATTTTCATGGTGTTAGAGCGCGGCTCCAGCACGGCGAGAATGCGCGCGGTACCGCCTACTTTACCGCGCAGCGCCTGCAGCGTGGCGAGGATTGCCGTCGGATGATGGGCGAAATCGTCATACACGGTGACGCCGTTGGCTTCGCCCCGCAGCTCCAGGCGACGGCGGGCGTTGATAAAGCTGCCCAGCGCGTTCGCGGCATCCGCCGGCAGCACGCCGACGTGACGCGCCGCGGCAATCGCCATCAGGCCGTTATGCATATTATGCTCGCCGACCAGCGCCCACTTCACTTCGCCGACCTTTTCGCCGTCGAGTAAGACTTCCCACTGCGAGGCGTCGGCGTTCAGTTTTTTCGCCTGCCAGTGGCCCTGCTCGCCCACCAGCTCCTGCTCGCTCCAGCAGCCCATCGCCATCACCTGCTTCAGGTTGATGTCGTTCTCCGGCAGGATAATTTTGCCTTTGCCCGGCACGATGCGCACCAGATGGTGGAACTGTTTCTGAATCGCCTTCAGGTCATCAAAGATGTCCGCGTGGTCGAACTCAAGGTTGTTGAGGATCAGCGTCCGCGGGCAGTAGTGAACAAACTTGGAGCGCTTGTCGAAGAAGGCGCAGTCATATTCGTCGGCTTCAATGACGAAGAACGGGCTGTCGCCCAGGCGCGCGGAGACGTCGAAATTGCCCGGAACGCCGCCAATCACGAACCCCGGTTTATAGCCGCAGGCTTCAAGGATCCAGGTCGCCATGCCGGCAGTGGTGGTTTTGCCGTGGGTCCCGGCGACGGCCAGCACCCAGCGATCGCGCAGCACGAAGTCGTGCAGCCACTGCGGGCCGGACATATAGGGAATATTATTTTCCAGCACCGCTTCAACGCACGGGTTGCCGCGAGTCATGGCGTTACCGATAATCACCAGGTCCGGCCGGGGCTCCAGCTGGCTGGGGTCATAGCCCTGAATTAAATCAATCCCCTGGTTTTCCAGCAGGGTGCTCATCGGCGGATAGACGTTAGCATCCGACCCCGTTACCTCATGACCGAGGGAGCGCGCCAGCATGGCCAGCCCCCCCATAAACGTGCCACAGATTCCTAAAATATGAATGCGCATTCGTCATTTCCTTTTCTTATCCGGGGCACATTTTACCCATATCCCGGGCCCTGGCGAAATGCATTTCAGGCGAATCTGTATTTTGCTGGCGCGATTCACCTGTGCGCACTTTTTTGATTCTTTGTTAAGATTGTTGCGTTCGTTTTACTCAACATAAAAATGCAGGGAACGAGTTATGAAAACGTTAGGTGAGTTTATTGTTGAAAAGCAGCACGAGTTCTCCCACGCCACCGGTGAGCTGACTGCTTTGTTGTCAGCAATAAAGTTGGGCGCCAAGATCATCCACCGCGATATCAACAAGGCCGGTCTGGTCGATATCCTGGGTGCCAGCGGTGCTGAAAACGTTCAGGGCGAGGTTCAGCAAAAACTCGATCTGTTCGCTAATGAAAAATTAAAAGCCGCACTGCGAGCACGCGATATTGTTGCCGGGATTGCCTCTGAAGAAGAAGATGAGATTGTCGTCTTCGAAGGGTGTGAACACGCCAAATACGTGGTGCTGATGGATCCTCTGGATGGCTCCTCTAACATCGACGTTAACGTCTCTGTCGGTACGATCTTCTCTATCTACCGCCGCGTGACGCCTGTCGGCACGCCGGTGACAGAAGAAGACTTCCTGCAGCCGGGCAACAAGCAGGTGGCCGCGGGCTATGTGGTCTACGGATCGTCGACGATGCTGGTGTATACCACCGGCTGCGGCGTTCACGCCTTCACCTACGACCCGTCCCTTGGCGTCTTCTGTCTATGCCAGGAGCGCATGCGCTTCCCGGAGAAGGGCAATACCTACTCCATCAACGAAGGCAACTACATCAAATTCCCGCAGGGCGTGAAGAAGTACATTAAGTACTGTCAGGAAGAGGACAAAGCGACTCAGCGTCCTTATACCTCACGCTATATCGGCTCGCTGGTGGCGGACTTCCACCGCAACCTGCTGAAAGGCGGCATCTATCTCTATCCGAGCACCGCCAGCCACCCGGAAGGCAAGCTGCGCCTGCTGTATGAATGCAACCCGATGGCCTTCCTCGCCGAACAGGCGGGCGGTAAGGCCAGCGACGGTAAAGAGCGTATTCTGGATATTATCCCGGAAAGCCTGCATCAGCGTCGCTCCTTCTTCGTCGGCAACAACCACATGGTAGAAGACGTCGAGAACTTTATTAAAGCGTTCCCGGACGCCTAAGCGCCCTGCCCGCTCCTCCCGCGCCTGCGGGAGGAGCATTTCTTAGCGACTCCCCGCCCCGCTCACCCGCGTCACCGCCGCATTCTGCCGATTTTCCCACAGCACGGTCAGCCCACGCTGCAGCGCGATAAAGATAAACAGCAAAATGCCGATGGCGATTTTCGTCCACCATGAGCTGAGGGTGCCGTCGAAGTTGATGTAGGTCTGAATCAGTCCCTGGATCGCCACCCCGAACAGCGTTCCCAGCACGGTACCGACGCCACCGCTGAGCAGCGTACCGCCGATCACCACCGAGGCAATCGCATCCAGCTCGACGCCGACGCCCGCCAGCGCATAGCCCGCCTGGGTATAAATGGAAAAGACGATCCCGGCCAGCGTCGCCAGTCCGGTGGAGAGCATATAGATACGGATCGTGGCGCTGCGAGTCGAAATCCCCATCAGATTCGCCGACGTGGCGTTGCCGCCGATGGCATACACCTGGTTGCCAAAGCGGGTGCGATGGGCGACAAAAATACCGGCCACCACCACCAGCAGCATCAGCAGTCCCATGGCGCTGAGACGACCGCCGCCGGGAATGGTCCATGCCAGCCCGGACAGGGTGTCGTACACTGGGTGGTTAATCGGAATCGACTCCTCTGACACCAGATAGCTCACGCCGCGCAGGAAGAACATGCCGGCGAGGGTAATGATAAAGGCCGGGATCTTCAGGGCGTCAATCAGCAGCCCCATAAACGCGCCGAAGGCGCAGCCCATCACCAGCACCAGCGGAAAGGCCACCAGCGGCGAGATTCCCCAAAAGCCAATCGCTTTGGCGAGGAAGACGCCGGTAAAGGCGATCACCGACCCCACCGACAGATCGATCCCGCCGGAGAGGATCACGAAGGTCATGCCCACGGCGATGATCCCGAGGAAGGCATTATCCGTCAGGATATTGCAGATCACCCGCGTTGAGGCAAAACCGGGGAACTGGGTCAGGCAGTAGAGGTAGCCCAGCACAAACACCGCAAGGGTGATCATCAATGGTAAATTACGTTTTATCATGGCCGCGTACCCCTTTCAGTAAACCGATAAAGCGCGGCGACTGGACAATCAGTACGCACAGCACCACCACCGCTTTCACCACCTGGTTGAGCTCCGGCGGGAAGCCGGAGAGCAAAATCCCGGTGTTCATTCCCTGGATAATCAGCGCCCCCACCACCGAGAGCAGCAGGTTAAAGCGCCCGCCCATCAGCGAGGCGCCGCCGATGACCACCGCCAGAATGGCGTCCAGCTCAAGCCATAGCCCGGCGTTATTGGCATCCGCGCCGCGGATGTCCGCCGCCACGATGATCCCGGCGATCGCCGCGCAGACGCCGCTCAGGACATAGGCCAGCATCACCACGATGCGGGTATTGACGCCGGCGTTTTTCGCCGCGCGGATGTTGATCCCTACCGCCTCAATAAACATGCCCAGCGCCGTTTTACGGGTAAACAGCCAGAACAGCAGCAGCGTAGCGGCGGCGACGATCACCGGCGTCGGAAACAGCAGAAACGATCCGCTGCCGAGCCACGCCAGGGCCGGGGAATCAAAGGTGACGATCTGCCCGGCGGTGATCAACTGCGCCACCCCGCGCCCGGCCACCATCAGGATCAGCGTCGCCACAAAGGGCTGGATCTTAAGGACCGCCACGAGGATGCCGTTCCACAATCCGGCCAGCGCGCCCGCGGCCAGCGCGGCCAACAGCACCACCGGCAGGCTGTGCCCGGCGACGGTCATCGAGGCGGCCGTCGCGCCGGCAATCGCCATCACCGCCCCTACCGACAGGTCGATGCCGCCGGTGGCGATCACCAGCGTCATGCCAATCGCCAGCAGCGCCACCGGCGCGGCGCGGTTGAGAATATCGATCGGGCTGCCAAACAGGCGGCCATCCTGGAGCACCACCTGATAAAAATGGGGCGCCACCAGGCTGTCTACCAGCAGAACCAGCAGCAGGGCAATAATCTGCGGGGTGCCCTTCGGCCAGGTGAAGCGTCGCTTCTCCGGGCCGGTTTGCGAAAGAGATCGAGGCATCATGGGTTACTCCTTATGCCGCAATAGCGTTCATGATCGCCGGAACAGAGAGCTCGGCGAGCGGGATCTCCGCCACTTGTCGGCGATCGCGCAGGATAATGACCCGATCGGCGTAACCCACCAGCTCCTCCAGTTCAGAAGAGATAACCAGCAGCGCCAGGCCATCGGCGCAGAGGGTTTCAATCAGGCGAATAATTTCCGCATGGGCGCCGACGTCGATGCCGCGGGTCGGCTCATCGAGGATCAGGAACTGCGGTTTGGTCAGCAGCCAGCGGGAGAGCAGCACCTTCTGCTGGTTGCCGCCGGAGAGAAACTCGATCGGCTGCTCGGCGCTCGGGGTACGGATCCCCAGCTGGCGAATAAAGCGCTCGGCGATCTCATTCTGCTCCCGGCGGGGGATCGGCCGCAGCCAGCCGCGCTGCGCCTGCAGGGCGAGAACGATATTTTCCCGCACCGAGGCAGCGGCGATAATGCCGTCGGTTTTGCGATCTTCAGGACAGAAGCCGATCCCGAGGCAGGAAGCCTGATGCGGGGAGCGCAGGGTCTGAGGTTTGCCTTTGATCCACGCCTTCCCGCTGTCCGCCGTTTTAATGCCGAAGATCACCTCGGCGGTTTCCGTGCGTCCGGAACCCAGCAGGCCGGCGAGGCCTACAATTTCGCCCGGGCGGACCTGCAGGTCAAACGGGGCGATGGTTCCTTTTTTACCGTAGCCTTCAAACGCCGCTACCGGTTTATCGCTCAGCAGGGTACGGCCCGCCCGCTGCAGGGCATTGTGGTCCAGTTCGCGACCCAGCATCATTTTCACCAGCTCAATCTGCGGCAGCTCGCGGGTCTCGCGGCAGCCGACGAAGCTGCCGTTACGCAGCACGGTGATGCGGTCGCTGACCGCATAGACCTGGTCGAGAAAATGGGTGACGAAGATCAGGCTGACGCCGTTATCCCTGAGCTGGCGCATCAGGGTGAACAGCATCTCCACCTCCTGGGTATCGAGGCTGGCGGTGGGCTCGTCGAGGATCAGCACTTTGGCCGACAGGTCGATGGCCCGACAGATAGCGACGATCTGCTGCATCGCCACCGAAAAGCGGTTCAGCGGCTCGCGCACGTCGAGGGAAAAGCCGTAGGAGGCCATCAGCGCCGTCGCCCTGGCCTCCATCTCTTTACGTCGCAGCAGACCAAACCGCCGCGGCTCACGGCCGATGAACAGGTTATCCGCCACCGACATATTGGGCAGCAGGTTCACTTCCTGGTAGACGGTGCCGATCCCCAGCTGCTGGGCATGGGCGGTATTTTTGGGCGAAATAGCCTGGCCTTCCAGCCAGATAGTGCCGCGATCGGCATGGTAAACGCCGGTCAGCGCTTTGATCAGCGTCGATTTTCCGGCGCCGTTTTCGCCCAACAGGGCCATGATTTCGCCGCGCCGCAGGCTAAAGTTGACGTTATCCAGCGCCTTAACGCCGGGGAAGAATTTACTAAGTCCTTCGGTGCGAAGGATCTCCTGGTGTGCCTCGGCGCTCATAATCGATGTCACCTTCAAATGATGTCAGGTTACCCCGGGTCGCGCTTGGCTTCCCGGGGTTTCTGGAACGCTGCTTTTTACCCTCTCCCACCGGGGGGAGGGATGGAATGAGGGGCTCCCCACTCAGTAGCCCATATTTTTCTTCTTCTCTAACTCTTCTTTCGCCGTATCCGGCAGGTACAGCGTCGATTTGGTAATGGTCAGCTTCTCCGGCAGGGTGCCGTCTTTTTTGTATTTCTCCAGCGCATCAAACGCCGGGCCGGCCATATTTGGCGTCAGTTCGACGCTGGCGTTGGCTTCTCCGGCGATCATCGCTTTATAGATATCCGGCACGCCGTCGATGGAGCCGGTCAGAATATCTTTGCCCGGCTTCAGACCAGCTTCTTTAATGGCCTGGATGGCGCCGATGGCCATATCGTCGTTATGAGCGAACACCATGCAGATGTTTTTGCCGTTATTCTCAGCTTTGATAAAGCTCTCCATGACCTCTTTCCCTTTACTGCGGGTGAAGTCGCCGGACTGGGAGCGGATAATTTTGATATTCGACGCTTTGGCAATCGCGTCGGCGAAGCCTTTCTTACGATCGATGGCCACGCTAGCCCCAACGGTGCCCTGCAGTTCAACGACGTTACACGGCTTACCGTCGACGGTTTTCACCAGCCAGTCGCCAATCAGCTGGCCTTCCAGCACGTTGTTGGCGGTCACGGTGGTCATGTAGAGATCTTTATCTTTAACATCAATGGAACGGTCGAGGAGGAAAACCGGGATCTTGGCCTCTTTCGCCTCTTTCAGCACCGGTTCCCAGCCGGTGGCCACCACCGGCGCAATGAAGATCGCGTCGACCCCTTGAGCAATAAAGGAACGCACTGCTTTGATCTGGTTTTCCTGTTTTTGCTGACCATCAGCGATCTTCAGGGTGATACCGCGCTTGGCGGCCTCCTCTTTCGCGACGCTGGTTTCCGCCGCACGCCAGCCGGATTCAGAACCGACCTGCGAAAAACCTACGGTTAGCGGGGCAGCTATCGCCATAGACGACATAGCTGCGGAAACTGCTGTGACAAGAAGTAAGCGCTTCCACATAAGGGTATCCTCGTAGGGTTATTGTTGGTTAAAGTCTCACCTGCGGACAAACTATAGACAATCGGTGATGTAACTGAATGCGTTACATCACACTTCAAAAAAGTAAATGAGATGTTAATGCCGGCCCTACTTCCCAGCGGAGAGCCGATAAGGCTTCGCAGGGAGCGCGGCTGTTGCGGTTTATGACGTTTTTTTAAGCAGTATGATAAATCAATCACATGCAATGAAAACGGTTACATAAATTTATTCATGATGTGGCTATGTTTATGGATTTTCATGTCATTATTACGCGAAAAATTCGGAGCACTCTGCGGCGATATCGGGAAAAAGAAGCGAAGACTTTCGATGTGAGTTGGCTATAATACCGAGCACTTGTTTGCCATACATTTTAAAGGAAACAGACATGAGCTTACTCAACGTACCTGCGGGCAAAGATCTGCCGGAAGACATCTACGTCGTGATCGAAATCCCGGCGAACGCAGATCCTATCAAATACGAAGTCGACAAAGAGAGCGGTGCACTGTTCGTTGACCGTTTCATGTCCACGGCAATGTTCTATCCGTGCAACTACGGCTACATCAACCACACCCTGTCCCTGGACGGCGACCCGGTTGACGTGCTGGTCCCGACTCCGTACCCGCTGCAGCCGGGCTCCGTGATCCGCTGCCGTCCGGTTGGCGTTCTGAAGATGACCGACGAATCTGGTGAAGATGCGAAACTGGTTGCCGTACCGCACACCAAGCTGAGCAAAGAATACGATCACATCAACGATGTGAACGACCTGCCGGAACTGCTGAAAGCCCAGATCACTCATTTCTTTGAGCACTACAAAGATCTGGAAAAAGGCAAGTGGGTTAAAGTCGACGGTTGGGATAACGCGGAAGCGGCGAAAGCCGAAATCGTTGCCTCTTTCGAGCGCGCTAAGCAGAAGTAATTCTGTCTCAGGCAGGGTCATCCCCTGCCTGATTGCGGCACGGATAGCCGCGATAACACCATGGAGGGTGTCCCGTGAAAAGCGTTCGCTATTTCACCCTTAACTTTTCTGGCTTCACGACCGCCGCCTGTGAAAAACAGGGGTATCTGCGTCTTATCGCCGGCGACCATGTCTTTTATACCGATAAACGCTATTTTAACGACCCCTCGCTTTTTGACCGCCTGACGATCAATCAGCCTCTGCACCTTGGCGTCCGCCGCCTGGACAACGGCAGTTACTGGATCCACTGGCTCAGCGATGGCGAAACGCTCCTTGAGCCCAGTCAACGGGTAAAGCGCTGGGCCCGGCCGCTGCTGATTATCAGCCTGCTGACGCTCATCGTCGCTCTTATCCCGCTCGTGATGAGCACCTCAGAATGGGGAAGGTTCGGCTTCGGCATTATCGCGATACTGGCCTTCATCGCGTTGTTAACCGGCCTCTGCGAGCTACTGTTCCACCGGGCGCTAAAAATGCACCCCGCCATGCGCGATCTGTTGGCGAAGATGGCGCAGGCCCGCCGCCGCGACTTTTCCTTTTGCCAGCCGCTACCGACTACGGCGCAAACCCTCCGCCAGTCGGCGAAGCCTTTTACGCAAGCCCTGCCGGAACGCTATGCCGTCCGGACGGGAAAAATTAGCAATATCATTTTTAAGAAATGGTTCGCGGGGAACCCAACGCGGGAATACCATGGCGTTGGGATACAATGCGACACGGCGCCGCTGGCCTTCTTCTGGCAGAACGGCTTCGCCAACTTCGGCCTACATCCCTTTTTTTACCGCCGTCAACCGCCCTTTCTCGCTATCGGCGATCGGATAGTCGTCGTCTACCAACGGAAAGATAACGACGTCCAGGCGTTATACAACGTCAGCGACGGGGGCGCTTTTCTGAAAAATCATCCCTGTTATCCCGGTGATCGGCAAATGTCGCTAGTCTATAACCTGTTTTATGGCATGGTGCTGGTGATTTACCTCCTCATACTCGGCATGTCGCTAAATAACCCATACAAACCAGCCAGGGGATTTGGGTGGTTAATTCAGGATTCACTGGACATGCTGTCCCTATTATTACTCAGTTTCGGCGGGATCCTGGCGGTACTGGAGTTGATTGGCCCGACGGCCTGGTTATTGTCACACCGGGTGGCTGACTGGATGAAGATGCGCTCGGCGATGCGGCACTACCTGCAGGGAGCGGCCCGCCATACCGCGCTCGAGGAGATCATGTAATGTTCAGCACCCCAACACGACGATTATTATTCCTCGCGCTGACGACGTTGGCTTCCGCGATGTGGCTGGCGAAGGATCATCTCCCGCTCTGGTAAGGAGTGGGTCGGCAACGCGTGATACGTAAAACACCATCATTTCATCAAGGAAGGAACCTTGTGAAACAGACCCATTATTTCACCGTGAATTTTACCGGCTTCACCACTGCCGCCTCGGAAGAGCAAAGCTATTTACGCCTCATTGCAGGCGAGCATGCCTTTTATACCGATAAACGCCATTTTAAAGACCCCTCGCTTTTTGACCGTCTGAGGCTCGGCCAGCCGCTACATATCGGCACTTGCCGCCTAAAGGATGGCAGTTACTGGATCCACTGGTTAAGCGATGGCCACATTTTGCTCGAACCTTCCCGGCAGCCGCTGAGTATTAAAAAGCTTCTTCGACCTGTCGGCTTGGTCTTTTTTGTTTGCTTGATCATTCTCGCTTGTGCTCCATGGTTGGATATTTTTTTATTATTATGTTTTATCACAATGTTGGTGAATCCCTTCGGCATCTTCTCTTTTTGCTCTTGCAATTTCTCACTCAGGTTACGTGTTCTCAATGCGAAAATGCAGCGAACGAAGCAAGGCGATATTTCATTCTGTCAGCGTCTGGAAATTCTACCCGCTACTTCTGAAAGGCATCCACCATCGGCCAACAACGAGATAGCGCTGCCAAAAGAATTTGCGCTTGAAGAAGGCGTGATTCTGAATAGTTATTATCAAATATGGTTCGCTACGAGGGTAAGGCCTTATTTTATCAAAGAAGGCGCCTGTTTTCAGCTGGCGACTCGTCACTCGTTTTTTTCAGCGCGCTTGACCTGGCTGAGCGATGCCCTGAATAATCGTTGTCGCCCGCCATTTCTTGCCGATGGGGACTGGGTTATCGCCGCACGCCGGCATGGATACGATGATCTTCAGGCGTTATACAATGTCAGTGATGGCAGTGTTTATTTAAAAAATAGCCCCTTTCATCCCGGCAATCAGCAGATGGCATCAATTTATAAAATCGCGTACGGCCTCGTACTCATAGTGATGTTTTTTACGCTCACCATCAAACTGCACGACCCCATGCTTAATCTGGGCAGTTGGCCATTTTATCGTGAAATGCTTACCAGGCTGACAGGCACCCTGCTCCCGATTAACCTGCTGTTAATAGTGATGGAGTTTGTCCGTATGATTGCCCATCCCCTGTCACGTCGGGTGGCCGGTAGAGTGAAGGTACATCAGGCCATATTACGTTATGCCAGACGTCAGGGCGCCAGAATGACGCCATGGGAACTGAAGTAATAAAAAACAACGCCACCCGAAGGTGGCGCTGTCGTGGTTAATACTGGTCGCGATCCAACCAGTTGCCGTTCGCTATCAACGTACAACCCTCAACGGAACGTTGATAGACATACATCCATGCGCTGCCGTAAGGCGTCTGAATCAGGTGGCGCGCATACTCGCCCCCCTTGGTGCGCAGCGCATCCAGTTCGGCCAGCGTCGATGCATCAATACGATAAACTTCACCATGTACTGTGCCTTCGCCGGGCACCGCGCCTGGATAGTGGCCCAGGCTGTACAGCTGATAATCGTCGACACTATGAGCGCCCAGCCACTGGGCGTTGGTCATCCAGTGGCTGTTGCCTTGTTTGCGTCGTAAACTGCCGTAAACAAATATTCGCATTGCTAAAACTCAAACTGATAGAGCAAATCGAGCGCCTGGTCGATGCCAGACACCGCTTCCACATATAGCTTAGGCATCAGGCGATAACGTAAAGTCAGCGTCGCCAGGGAATCGAAGATACCGACCCCGTATTTTACCTGCAGACCCGGCAGTACATAGCCGCTGACCACCACCTGGGAAGAATCGCCTACCCCTTCGGTGTCCAACGCCAAGTTGCTTACGCCAAACGTCTCGCCGATTTTACCCACAACCTGACCACTTTGTGCAACCCCCATACCAATAAGCATTGAGGTCATCGCGGCGCTATCGCTCTGACCACTACTCAAACCCTGGCCGCGCAGCAGATAAGACAGCGCTTCCTGCTGGGACATAACCGGATCAGAGAAGATCTCCGCTTTCGGCTGATCGGCGGAGCCAGTGACGCGAACGCCGGCGATCACATCGTCTTCGGTGGCATCCGGGTTACGAATCGCTTCGATATTCAGCAACGGCTGATCCGGCGGACCGGAGAACAGCAGCTCCCCTTTGCGGACAATCAAGTCCTGACCATAGGCGTGGAAACGGCCGTCCGGAATATTAATCTGCCCGTTGAGGCCCAGCCCCTGCTTGTCCTGCGCCACTTTCAAATCACCGGTCAGACGCGCTTTCAGGCCGAAGGCTTCCAGACGAACGTTGTTGCCGACGTGAATGGTCAGGTTGCTGTTGATCGGGATGCTGGCGCTCTGCTGCTTAATCGGCTTGAGGTTTTTATCCAGCATCACTTCATCAGAGGAGACACCGACCGCGCTCTCCGGCACCTCGTTGACCACGATCCGCGCCCAGGGCACATCCACTTTGCCGTCGAGATTGAACAGGCTTGGCGTGGCGGTAAACACCACATCCGGCGATACATCGAGACGCACCATCGGCGGCACCGTGATCCGCACCCGGCTGCCTTTCGCCGCAATTTGCGCCCGCCAGTTATCGATCTGCGTCCAGTCGGCGTTACCGCTGAGGGCGATTTGCCCCTGGCGGGTGTTCACCGTCCCCTGCAGGGTCGAGCGCGTGCCGTTGAAGTTCATCGCCAGCTGGCTCGGCTGCATATCAAACGGCATAAAGTTGCCGTCGATATCCACCCCGCTCAGCTGCATCTGGCCGAACAGCTGCGGACTTTTCACATTGCCGCCCAGACGCAGACGGGCGTTGAGCCTTCCCTCTGCCTTTTCACCACGAGCGAAAATCGGGTTGATCATCGCCAGCGAGAAGTTGCTGATATTGACGTTGCCGCCGAGATTACGCCGCCCCTGCGGGTCGGTAACCTGCACTTGCCCATCCAGTTGACCATTGTTGGTCAGGCGGATAAGCCAGCCCAGCTCGGCGCGATTGTTGTGCAGGTCGGCGCTGAGGTTCAGCGTATCGAACGCCACCGGCAACGGCGCGTCGTTGACGACCTGGGTCACCTTGACGTTGCGCCCGCTGAGGGTCACTTTGCCCTGCGGCAGTCCCTCTTTGGTGGTGTCCCAGCTCACATCGGCATTACCAGTAAACACGCCGCTGGCCTGGGTCGCCTCCGGCATAAACGGCTTGAGCATCGCCAGATCGAAGCGGTTGAGATTCACCCGCGCCCGTCCGCTGGCGCCCGCGTCAATGGTTTCAGGCACGCAGAGCTCGGCGTTCGGGTTGGTCCAGCAGTGTGGCCCGATGCTGATTTTCTGCTCCAGATTGCGATAGTCCAGCGCAATGCTGCGCGTCAGCGCTACCGGCCCCACCGGCGTCTGGAAGCGGGTATCGCTCAGCGAGCCTTTCCAGCGTTCGGCCTGACGATCGAAGCTGCCTGCCAGCGCCAGCTGGCCGGAAACCGGCTCGCCCTGCACGCGCAGCCGCAGCTCATGCTGTTTCTCTGTACCTTTGGCATTGAGCTGCACCAGGCTGATATTGACCCCCGGCTGGCTGATGCGATCCACCCGCACGTCCAGGTTACCGCCAATCTGATCGGTGGATTTCACATCCCCTTTGACGTTGACCTGGGCGATGGTCAGCTCCTGCCAGCGCAGCGCCCGGGCGGTGATATCGGCCAGCAGCTGCGGCGCATCGACTGTGCCGCGCACTTTTACCAAGCCCTTCGCCGTCCCGCCGAGCCCCGGCAGCGCATTATCCAGGTGCGGCGCATCGATGGTGGCGTCGAGATTAAGATCCTTCACCCCCAGCTCGCCTTTGATATCAGCGCTGTTCGGGCCTAACGCCAGATGCAGTCCCGGGATTTTCCACTGCAGATAGCTGTTACCCTGCAGCGAGCCCGCCACATCCACTTTGTTCTGCTTCACGTTGCCGGTAATTTTCAGCTCCGGCACCGACATCTGCCAGCTGCCGCCGTACAGGCTGCCCTGGGTCTTGATCCGGCCGTTAAGCTTCGACGGCCAGTCCGGCACCTCTTTGGCGGTGTTGATGCCGTCGAGGGTCAGCTCGCCGCGCCAGCTGATCGCCTGCTGCCAGTCTAGCAGCGCCTTCAGCTCGGTTTTCCCTTCCAGGGCATTGACCGTCAGCTTGTCGAGATTGATCTGCCGTTCATTGCCTTTGGCGTTGAGGGCGATTTTCGCCGGCGGCAGCGATTGACCTTTCACCGCGGTGGAGAAGGCCAGCGCATAGTCGGTCATTTTGCCGCTGAACTTCAGCTGGACATCGTCGGCCTGAAACTGCTTCTCGCCGCTGAACGGCCAGGCGAGCTGCTTACTCTTCAGCTCCATATTGAGCGGCAGCCCTACCTCCGCCAGCTGCGCATCCGCGCGCAGCGTGGCCGCGACCGGCCCGCTTAAGTCCACTCCGACTTTGAGCGTTTTACGCACTTCGCCGCCCACCTTCAGCTGCACCTTCTCCCCTTTCATCGGGTCGACGTTCAGGGTTCCGGCGAGGGTAATGTCCACCGGCCAGTTATCCTGCAGCTGCGCGCTGCCCGAGGCGCTAACCTTGCCCTGATCGGAGTCGATATCAAGGGCGTCGAGCTTCATCTGGCCGTCAATACTGCTGACTTTCAGCAGCAGGTTATACACGGTGATATCGGTATCGCCGGTCAGGCGCAGCTGCTCGCCGCGGAACGCCTGAATATTGAGGTTCAGCGGCAGATGGACATCGGTCATCGCCGGCAGCACCGGCTGCGAGAAGAGGTCGGTCATCGTCTCGCCGAGCGGTTTTTCCTGCGGCTGCGGGTTGTCAATTTTCGGCTCAACCACCTGCTCCTGCGCCACTTTCGCCACCTTAGGCAGGGCGATCAGCAGCCCCTGCAGCGAGGTCGGCGTCAGGGTCAGATTTTTCTCCTGCCAGTTCAGGCCGGTGGAAAAGTCGCGTACGGAGACCGCGGTATCATCGATTTTGACGTTGACGTTATGCAGCGCGACGCGGCTGAGGGTGATCGGATAAGGAGTGGAGAGATTCAGCGGCCCGCTGTCCTCTTCCTCGACCGGCGCTGAGGGCGGCATCTTCTTGGTATCGACGGCGACGTAAATATCGCGCAGCGCGATGTCGTTTACGCACAGGCTGCTGTCCCACAGGCAGCGCAACCTGACGCTGAGGTGAAACTGACCGGCGGTCACCGCCACGCCGGGCTGTTCGTAGCGAACATTATCGAGGGTTAAATCACGCCAGCCACCGGTCACTTTGCCGATTTCCAGCCCCGGTACCCAGCGATCCGCCGCTTTGAACACCAGATGCAAGCCGGTGGTGGTCCCCACCAGGAACCCGACGGTGCCCAGCAGGAGCACCAACACGATTAAGACGCCGAGGCTTATCTTCTTCCATAAACTCATAATTCAGGCCCCAGACCGATGTAAAACTGTAAACCATGCTCTTCTTTGTCGCCGATCGGCCGGGCGATATCCAGCTTGATCGGCCCCACCGGCGACTGCCAGCGCACGCCCACCCCGGCGCCGGTTTTGAAATCGCTCTCGCGAATATCGCTGACCGCTTCGCCGCTATCGACAAACACGGCGCCCCACCATTTACCACTGACGTTGTACTGATACTCCAGCGAGCCGGTGGCCAGCTTCGAGGCCCCGATCAGCTTGCCGTCATCGTCCTTCGGCGAGATAGATTTGTATTTATAGCCGCGAATACTGCGATCGCCCCCGGCGAAAAAACGCAGATCTGGCGGCACCTTGTCAAAGTTGTCCGCTTCGATCCAGCCAAGGTTGCCGCGCACCACAAAGCGGTGGCGGTCATAGAGGGTACGGATCCAGACGTCCTGGGCCTGCATCACGATGAAGTTGATGTCCGAGCCCCACATGGTGTTGGAGTAGTCCACCGAGTAGCGCTGGGAATCGCCCCAGGTAGGCATCAGGCCGCCGCGGGAGCGAGTGCGGTTCACCGAGACCCCAGGATAAATCAGCATGGTGGTGTTGGTGACGTTCGCCTGGGTAAAGTGATCCAGGCTCCAGCGCAGGTTAATCGCTCGCTGCCAGCCGCTCGACATCTCCCAGAAACGCGAGACACCCAGGGTGGTAGAGTCGGCCTGGGTATCATTGAGGTCGGTACGCTTAAAACCGCCCTGCATCAGATAATACTGTTCGAGGGGGCTCTTCAGCAGTGGGACTTTATAGGTAAAGTCGAACTGCTGCTCCGGGGCGGAGAGGCTGACGCTGGAGGTCAGGCTGTGGCCATACGAGTTGACCCATGGTTTTTTCCACGTGGCTTTCACCCGCGGACCGACGTCTGTGGAATAGCCGACCCCGGTTTCCACGGTGTTCTCTTTGCGAGGCGAGACAACGCCCTGCAGAGGCAGCACCTTGGTTTTCCGCGACTTAGCAAAATCAGGCGCCACCACCACCGAACTGAACCAGCCGGTCGCCGCCAGGCGGCGGTTTAGCTCGGCCAGGTCCTGTGAGGTGTAGTAGTCGCCCTCTTTAAACGGCACGAGGTTTTGCAGGTATTCATCGCGGATTTGCGAGCCAGAGAAAGTGACGTGGCCAAAGCGATAGCGTTCGCCGCTGTCGTAATCGATATCCCAGAACGCCTGATGACGGTCGAGGGAGACCCCGAGCTGGCTCTTAAGAAACTCGCTGTCAAAGTAGCCTTTGCGCAGGGCGACGCGGGTCAGCGAGCTCTTGAAGCCGTCATAATCCCCGTGGTTGAGCACCGTCCCGATGGCCGGGCGCGTTTTCAGCAGCGCCAGGTAGTCGCTATCGGTGCGGGCGCCGCCGCGCAGAATCACCTCGGTTCCGCCAATGCGCACCGGTTCTCCCGGGGTCACTTTGGCGATCAGCACCTGACGTCCCCTTTTCGGCGGCGGACGCAAATCAAATTCAATCGTCGGCTCGTAATAACCCAGCGCTTTCAGGCCTTCGCGAATGGCGTCATCGACGCGCGCGCGAAAGCGACGATCCGGCGTGACTTCATCGCTCTGGATGGTGGAAAGCTGGGCGCGAACGTTTTTCTCCAGCTCCCCGGATAATCCCTCAACCTGCAAACGCACATTCGCTGCGCTGGCGACCCCGCTGACCAGCAAAAGGCTGGTGACACATAACTGGCGGATTTTTAGCACATTTTCTCCTGAATATCCCTGTTTCCTCTACAGGAAACACTGGCGCCGCTCCACGGCTTAACAAAACCCTAACAACATAGGGTTGAAAAAGTGGCAATAACCCAAATAATTCTTATGTATTAATCTAGACGTATTACGCGTATTTATTGTGTTAAAAGACACGCTTCGTTACAACCTTAACGACGATTTCTGTATTGAGAGGCCAACCGTGAGTCTATTTGATAAAACGCATCTTGTCGCCCAGGCGGATGCGCTGCCTGGACGCAATACCCCCATGCCAGTGGCGACGCTCCACGCAGTTAACGGCCACTCGATGACCAACGTCCCGGCGGGGATGGAAGTGGCGCTGTTCGCCATGGGCTGCTTCTGGGGAGTTGAGCGCCTGTTCTGGCAATTGCCGGGGGTTTACAGCACCGCCGCAGGTTACACTGGCGGCTATACGCCCAATCCGACCTATCGCGAAGTGTGCAGCGGCCAGACCGGTCACGCGGAAGCGGTACGCGTAGTTTATGATCCGCAGGTGATTAGCTATGAGCAGTTATTGCAGGTGTTCTGGGAAAACCACGATCCGGCGCAGGGTATGCGACAGGGTAACGACCACGGCACCCAGTACCGCTCGGCGATTTACCCGCTGACCCCGGAACAGACGGAGGCGGCAAAGGCCAGCCTCGCGCGCTTCCAGGCGGCGATGAACGACGCGCACGATACCCGTCACATCACCACCGAGATCGCCACCGCCAAACCGTTCTACTATGCCGAGGACGATCACCAGCAGTATCTGTATAAAAATCCGCACGGCTATTGCGGCATCGGCGGCATTGGCGTCTGCCTGCCGCCTCAGGCGTAATTCTGATTTCCGCCTCAACAGCGAGGCGGTCAATGAACGCTCTGGCGGCTTTACATTCCCTTACGCTATACTAGCCAGTGTGACAGCCGGTCCAGCGCCTTCGGACCGGTTTTTTATGTATTCCACATTTGAGTTATCAACTTCCCTTCCGAGGATCTGGCCTCAACGGTCAGAAAAGATATGTTAAACAGTATTTTAGTAATACTCTGTCTGATAGCCGTCAGTGCGTTTTTTTCGATATCGGAAATTTCACTGGCCGCCTCACGTAAAATCAAACTGAAACTGCTGGCCGATGAAGGCAACGTCAACGCACAGCGGGTGCTGAAGATGCAGGAGAACCCGGGCACCTTCTTTACCGTCGTGCAGATTGGCCTCAACGCCGTCGCCATTCTTGGCGGTATTGTGGGCGACGCGGCTTTCTCACCGGCGTTTCATAGCCTGCTCAGCGGGTATTTGTCGCCGGAGCTCTCCGAGCAGCTGAGCTTCATCATCTCTTTTACCCTGGTCACCAGCTTGTTCATCCTGTTTGCTGACCTGACTCCGAAACGCATCGGTATGATTGCGCCCGAAACAGTGGCCCTGCGCATCATCAACCCGATGCGCTTCTGCCTGTTAGTCTTCCGCCCGCTGGTGTGGTTGTTTAACGGCATGGCCAACATGATCTTCCGCATCTTCAAACTGCCGATGGTGCGGAAAGACGATATCACTTCCGATGATATATATGCCGTGGTCGAGGCCGGCGCGCTGGCCGGGGTGCTGCGCAAGCAGGAGCATGAGCTAATTGAGAACGTGTTCGAGCTGGAGTCCCGCACCGTTCCTTCCTCCATGACCCCGCGTGAAAGCGTCATTTGGTTTGATTTGCACGAAGACGAGCAGAGCCTGAAGAATAAAGTGGCCGAACATCCGCACTCGAAGTTCCTCGTCTGTAATGAAGATATCGACCACATTATCGGTTACGTCGATTCAAAAGATCTGCTGAACCGCGTGCTGGCGAACCAGAGCCTGGTGCTGACCGGCGGCGTACAGATCCGCAACACGTTGATCGTGCCGGACACCCTGACCCTGTCGGAAGCGCTGGAAAGCTTCAAAACCGCCGGGGAAGACTTCGCGGTGATCATGAATGAATACGCGCTGGTGGTCGGGATCATCACTCTCAACGACGTAATGACCACCCTGATGGGCGACCTCGTCGGCCAGGGGCTGGAAGAGCAGATTGTCGCCCGCGATGAAAACTCGTGGCTGATCGATGGCGGTACGCCGATTGATGACGTGATGCGCGTGCTGGATATCGACGAGTTCCCGCAGTCCGGGAATTACGAGACCATCGGCGGCTTTATGATGTTTATGCTGCGTAAAATCCCCAAACGCACCGACGCGGTGAAGTTCTCCGGCTATAAGTTTGAGGTCGTGGATATCGATAACTACCGTATCGACCAGCTGCTGGTGACCCGCATCGATAACAAGCCAACGGTGCTGGTGCCGAAGCAGGCGGAAACGGCGGAAAGCCAGAACGCCTGAGCGTAATCTTTTCTCTCTCCTAAGGGCGGATGACCATCCGCCCTTTTTTATGGCCCAAATGGTTATCCCACACTCCCACTTAACAAAATTGCTTTATCGGTGGGCTACAGCGATCCGGTCTATTTCACCCGCTTGTTTCGTAAACATAACGGCATCCCACCGGGCGAATATCGCAAACGCTATGCGGAAATGAAGGGCTAAAAACATCAACGGCTCCCATCGGGAGCCGTCTTTTACCTACTACGTACTGCTACGTGCCAGGCTATGCCATCTCAGTTTGCAGACGCAACACCTGACGATTGACTTCGGACATCACTGACAGATGCAGCTTGTCCTTGACCTTCGGGATAAGGATTTTGCCCTTATCAAATTCAAATGCGCCAACGTCCTTGATGTACAACCGTCCACGAAACAGGATCTTCACGTACTTCGCCACTTGCAGCGGATTGTAGCGTTGGAAAATTTTCATTCTTCTCTCCTGCCAGGGTTACGCTCTTGTGGTGCCACAGTTAGCCCACGTCTTGGGAGCGCAAATTTTAATGCCCTAAAACTATAGTCCAGAATCTCAGAGGGACCCAGTATGTATAAGTTTATTTACCCTTTGATGACAATAATTCAGAATTTTCGTTTCAGACATACGATGAAGTAAGTATAAGTCGCCGTTTTACGACTAATTTGTGCGTCAACACGCAAACTGGCATCCTCATTGCGGGTAATCACCGTCAATCGCACTTATGATTAAACGAGACCAAGTGGTCGGATCACCTGCATAAAAATGATTAAGGATTGCGCATGACCCTACGTAGCATACTGGCCGCCTCGTTACTGCTTCTCCCGCTGCTGGCCACAGCGCATAACTTCGTCGACGGCCAGCGCGTGGCGCCCGTTGGCGTCGCGGATCGGGGAGAGCTTATTCTGGATAAGGATAAGTTTAGCTATAAAAACTGGAATAGCGCCCAGCTGGCGGGAAAAGTGCGCGTGGTCCAGCACATCGCCGGACGCTCGTCAGCAAAAGAGAAGAATGCCAACCTGATCGAGGCGATTAAAGCGGCGGGCTTCCCGCACGATCGCTATCAGACCACCACCATTGTAAACACTGACGACGCCATCCCGGGCACCGGGATGTTTGTACGCAACAGCATTGAAAGTAATAAAAAGCTCTTCCCATGGTCGCAATTTATCGTCGACAGCAACGGCCTGGTGCGGAAGGCCTGGCAGCTGGACGAGAAGAGCTCAGCGATCGTGGTGCTGGATAAGAACGGGCGTGTGCAGTGGGCTAAAGACGGCGCCCTCACCCAACAAGAGGTGCAGCAGGTGATCGACCTGCTGCATAAATTGCTTAATAAATAGAGACCCGGAAGCCGGGGTTAAGGAAGGATTCACGCGGCGTGTAGTCGAGGGTTTTCCCCTGCCAGTCGTGAACATGCGCCCCGGCGGCCACCGCGACCGCATGGCCGGCGGCGGTGTCCCAGGTGCTGGTCGGCCCGAAGCGCGGATAGAGCTGGGCCTGACCTTCCGCCACCAGGCAGAATTTCAGCGACGAACCGATTGAGGTGGTCTGGTGTTCGCCAAGTTGCTCAAGATACTCCTGCAGCTCCGGATCGTTGCTATGGGAGCGGCTAATCACCACCAGCGGCGGACGGGCATCGCGGACCTGGATCTGCTTGCGTACGCCGCACTCTTCTTTCCAGGCTTTGCCATTTTGCGCGCTGTACATCACCTTCATCACCGGCGCATAGACAACGCCCAGCGTCGGCTTGCCGTTTTCAATCAGCGCGATATTGACGGTGAATTCGCCGTTACGCTTAATAAACTCTTTGGTGCCGTCCAGCGGGTCGACCAACCAGTAGCGCTGCCAGTGCTGGCGCACTTCCCAGGACGGCGGGTCCTCCTCGGAGAGGATCGGGGTATCCGGATCCAGCGCCTGCAGGCCGCTGACAATGACTTTATGCGCTGCGATATCCGCCGCCGTGACCGGAGAATCATCTTTCTTGCTGGCGACGTTGATCGGCTGGTTTCCATCGTAGACTTCCATGATGGCATCGCCCGCATTCCGTGCAAGCTGACATACTTGTTCTAACATTCTCCACCTCGTCTGGTTACAGTGGCGTTAACTCGTTGTTTTATTTATATCGCATCACCGCGAGTTCCGCTATCTGTGATAACGATGGCGGTTTCTCTGCCCGCTTTTCTGGCAAGATTCACATTTCTGTAAGCAACAGAATATAAATACATTTTCTTCTGTGCTATCGCTCATAAAAAAGGACGCCTCTGATGATTAAGTTTAGCGCAACGCTCCTGGCCACGCTGATCGCCGCCAGCGTCAACGCCGCGACGGTCGACCTGCGGATCATGGAAACCACCGATCTGCACAGCAATATGATGGACTTCGACTATTACAAAGATGCCGCCACGGAGAAATTCGGCCTGGTGCGTACCGCCAGCCTGATCGAACAGGCGCGGGCAGAAGTTAAAAACAGCGTGCTGGTGGATAACGGGGATGTGATCCAGGGGAGCCCGTTAGGCGACTATATGGCGGCAAAAGGGCTCAAAGAGGGCGATGTACATCCGGTGTATAAGGCGATGAACACCCTGAATTACGCCGTCGGCAACCTGGGCAACCATGAGTTCAATTACGGTCTCGACTTCCTGCACAAGGCGCTGGCCGGGGCGAAGTTCACCTACGTGAACGCCAATATCATCGATGCCAAAACCGGCAAACCGATGTTTACGCCGTACCTGATCCAGGATACCCGGGTCGTGGACAGCGACGGTCAAATCCACACCCTGCGCATCGGCTATATCGGCTTTGTGCCGCCGCAGATCATGACCTGGGATAAAGCCAATCTTAACGGCAAGGTGACGGTCAATGACATTACCGAAACCGCGCGCAAATATATCCCGGAGATGCGGGCGAAAGGGGCTGATGTGGTGGTAGTGGTCGCTCACTCCGGCCTCTCCGCCGACCCGTATCAGGCGATGGCCGAGAATTCGGTTTACTACTTAAGCCAGGTGCCCGGCGTGGACGCCATTATGTTCGGCCATGCCCACGCGGTGTTCCCGGGTAAAGACTTCGCCAACATCAAAGGCGCGGATATCGCCAAAGGGACGCTGAACGGCGTACCGGCGGTGATGCCGGGAATGTGGGGCGATCATCTCGGGGTGGTCGATCTGGTGCTAAATAACGACAGCGGTAAATGGCAGGTAACTCAGAGTAAAGCGGAAGCGCGGCCAATCTATGACGCGGTGGCGAAGAAATCACTGGCGGCCGAAGATGGCAAGCTGGTGGCGGTGCTGAAAGCCGATCATGACGCCACTCGCGAATTCGTCAGCAAGCCGATCGGCAAGTCCGCCGACAACATGTACAGCTATCTGGCGCTGGTGCAGGACGACCCGACGGTGCAGGTGGTCAACATGGCGCAGAAAGCCTACGTCGAACACTATATTCAGGGCGACCCGGATCTGGCGAAGCTGCCGGTGCTCTCCGCCGCCGCGCCGTTTAAAGTCGGCGGGCGTAAAAACGATCCGGCGAGCTTTGTCGAAGTGGAGAAAGGCCAGCTCACCTTCCGCAATGCCGCCGACCTCTATCTCTACCCCAACACCCTGGTGGTGATGAAGGTCAGCGGGAAAGAGGTTAAGGAGTGGCTGGAATGCTCTGCCGGACAGTTTAACCAGATCGATCCCGCCAGCAGCAAGCCGCAGTCGCTGATCAACTGGGACGGCTTCCGCACCTACAACTTCGACGTCATTGACGGGGTGAACTACCAGATCGACGTCACTCAGCCGGCCCGCTACGACGGCGAATGTCAGATGATCCATCCGCAGGCAGAGCGTATTAAGCACCTGACCTTCAATGGAAAACCGGTTGATCCGCAGGCTACTTTCCTGGTCGCGACCAATAACTATCGCGCTTACGGCGGCAAATTCGCCGGCACCGGTGAGAGCCATATCGCCTTCGCCTCACCGGATGAAAACCGTTCGGTGCTGGCGGCATGGATTGGCGCGCAATCGAAGAAGGAAGGCGCGATCCATCCGGCGGCGGATAACAACTGGCGTCTGGCGCCGATCCACAGCAACACGCCGTTGGATATTCGTTTTGAGACCTCGCCTGGCGACAAAGCCGCGGCGTTTATCAAAGAGAAAGCGCAGTATCCAATGCGCCAGGTGGCCACCGATGATATCGGCTTCGCCATTTATCAGCTGGATTTGAGCAAGTAATGCCTGTTCCCCGGCGGCGCTGCGCTTACCGGGGCTACAGGGAGTGATACATTTTCACTCCCCGTGGTTAGCCAGCACCGAGGGCAGATTAACCTCGATCCAGTCCGCCAGGGCGGCCACCTTCTCGCTCACCTGCAGGCCGAGCGGCGTCAGGCTATATTCAACGTGCGGGGGCACCACCGGATAAGAGACGCGGTCGATAAAACCATCCTGCTCCAGCGCCTGCAGCGACTGCGCCAGCATCTTTTCGCTGACCCCGCCCATCTTACGGCGCAGATCGCTGAAACGGTGGGTTCCCTCGCGCAGCGCCACCAGAATCAACACGCCCCAGCGGCTGGTGACATGTTTAAGCACATCGCGCGACGGGCACTGTTCCGCAAACAAATTGCCGGTGCGCAATTTCTCGCTCAGCGTCGGTTCGGCCATTTCACACTTACCTTTTTGTACGTACTTACTAAAAGTTAGTTAAGGTGGTAGCTTACCACAACTGCCAATAAATACGAAGGAGAAGACCCATGATCGCTCTTACCGGTGCCACCGGCCAGCTTGGCCACTACGTTCTGCAAGACCTGCTTAACACCGTCCCTGCCAGCCAGATTGTGGCGATTGTCCGCAACCCGGCCAAAGCCCAGGCGCTCAGCCAGCAGGGCGTGGTTGTCCGCCAGGCCGACTACAGCGACGAAGCGGCGCTGACCGCCGCGCTGCAGGGCGTGGATAAACTGCTGTTAATCTCCTCCAGCGAAGTCGGCCAGCGTGCTGTACAGCACCGCAACGTCATTAACGCCGCCAAAGCCGCCGGGGTAAAATTCATCGCCTATACCAGCCTGCTGCATGCCGACACTTCGCCGCTGGGTCTGGCCGCAGAGCATATCGAAACCGAGCAGATGCTGGCCGACTCTGGTATCGCTTACGCCCTGCTGCGTAACGGCTGGTATACCGAAAACTATCTGGCCAGCGCGCCGCCGG
Organism: Klebsiella sp. P1927; assembly: GCF_018204675.1. Lineage (NCBI taxonomy): Bacteria > Pseudomonadati > Pseudomonadota > Gammaproteobacteria > Enterobacterales > Enterobacteriaceae > Klebsiella > Klebsiella sp. P1927. Next base: position 4,625,161 of record NZ_CP073377.1, read on the forward strand.
CGCTGGAGCATGGCGTGTTTATCGGCGCCGCCGGCGAGGGTAAAATCGCCTCCGCCACCCGCGCCGATTATGCCGCCGCTGCCGCCCGCGTTATCGCCAGTGAGGGTCATGAAGGCAAAATTTACGAACTGGCGGGTGATAACGCCTGGACGCTGAGCGACCTGGCTGCCGAGCTGAGCAAGCAAAGCGGGAAAAACGTGGTCTACCAGAACCTCAGCGAAGCCGATTTCGCCGCCGCGCTGAAAAGCGTCGGCCTGCCGGCCGGGCTTGCCGATATGCTGGCGGATTCCGATGTCGGCGCGTCGAAAGGCGGACTGTTTGACGACAGCCGCACCCTGAGTACGCTGATCGGCCGCCCGACCACCTCCCTTGCCGAGAGTGTAAAAGGCATTCTGTAACCGCCCCTCTCAGCTTTTGCGGTTGCGTCCCGGCGGTTCCTCTCCCATATTGAAGGGATAACCGTCGGGAGGCAGGCATGCAGGGCGTACCACTCCAATTTAGTGATGAAAAAGACCGCGCGCGCTTTCGCCATCTCGAACAGCTGCCCGGGGTGGAGCTTTACCACGCCCATATATCCCGCTACGCCTTTGAACCCCATACCCACGAAGCCTTCGGCATCGGCGTGATTGAGCAAGGCGCGGAGCGCTTTCGCTACCGCGGCAGTCAGCATATTGCCGCCGCAAACTCAATTGTCACCATGAATCCCGACGAGCTGCACACCGGCGAAGCGGAAACCGCCGACGGCTGGCGCTACCGGATGATTTATCTGGAGCCGGACCGTCTTGAAGCCATCACCGGGGTGCGAGACTGGTGGTTCAGCGAGGTGGTCCGCGAGGATCCTCTACGTTCCCGACAGATTGGCCAGCTGATTTATGGCCTGTGGCATAGCGACGATCCGCTGGCCCAGCAGGGACTGCTGCTCGACCTCATCGACGCCTTCCGCCCTCTGGCCCACCATGCCTCTGCGCAAGGTGAGGCCGGGCATCGCTTTGACCGCGTGCGCGACTACCTGCACGATAACTATATGCGTCCCATCACCCTCGACGAGCTGGCGCAGGTGGCGGCGCTGAGCCCGTACCACTTTCAGCGCCAGTTTAAAGCCCACTATCACGTAACGCCCCATCAGATGCTGATGGCCATCCGTCTGTGGCGCGCCAAAGCGTTCCTCACCCACGGCATGCCCGCCGCCGAAGTGGCGATAGCCGTCGGCCTCACCGACCAGTCCCACCTGACCCGCGCCTTCACCCAGCGTTACGGCATTACGCCGGTGCGCTATCAGAAGCAGGTCGCCAGGCGCTAATGCGCAATCTCATACAATATTCCTGCCCGGCCCCCTTCTACACTGCAGACAACGGTAATGACAACGGATGCAATGATGATTAGTGGTGTGTTATACGCCCTGCTGGCGGGGCTGATGTGGGGTTTAATTTTCGTCGGGCCTTTGCTGGTGCCAGAGTATCCGGCGATGCTGCAGTCGATGGGACGCTATCTGGCGCTGGGCCTGATCGCCCTGCCGCTGGCGTGGCTCGGGCGCGCGCGACTGCGCCAGTTGAGCCGGCACGACTGGTGGACCGCGCTGGGCCTGACAATGATGGGGAACCTTATCTATTACGTCTGCCTGGCCAGCGCCATTCAGCGCACCGGGGCGCCGGTTTCCACCATGATTATCGGCACGCTGCCGGTGGTACTGCCGGTGTTCGCCAATCTGCTCTACAGCCAGCGCGACGGGAAGCTGCCGTGGCGGCGCCTGTTTCCGGCGCTGATCTGCATCGCCGTGGGCCTGATCTGCGTTAACGTCGCGGAGCTGCGTCAGGGGCTGCCGAATTTTAGCCCGTGGCGCTACGGCTCCGGCATTGCGCTGGCGCTGGGATCGGTGGTCTGCTGGGCCTGGTATGCCCTGCGCAACGCCCGCTGGCTGCGGGAGAACCCGCATCAACCGCCAATGATGTGGGCTACCGCTCAGGCGCTGGTGACGCTTCCGGTTTCGCTGGCCGGCTATCTCGCCGCCTGCGCCTGGCTGCACGGTCAGCAGGCCGGGTTTCCCCTGCCCTTCGGCCCGCGTCCTGCGGTGTTTATTACGCTGATGCTGGCCATCGCGGTGCTCTGCTCATGGGTCGGCGCGCTATGCTGGAATATTGCCAGCCAGCGGCTGCCGACGGTGATCCTCGGCCCGCTTATCGTCTTCGAAACCCTGGCCGGACTGCTGTATACCTTCCTGCTGCGGCAAAGCTTACCGCCGCTGCTGACCCTGAGCGGGATCCTGCTGCTGGTGCTCGGCGTGGTCTCTGCCGTACGCGCCAGACCGGAAAAACCGATGCTGCAGCCGCTGGCGGACGAAAAAAAGTAGCCTCGCCTCCTTAAGGGGTATTCCCTCGCCAAAAAGATGCATTTAAAATACATCTTATATTCCTGATGACGAGGTAACTGCTATGGCTTTCCGTGACCAACCTTTAGGCGAGCTGGCGCTGACCATCCCGCGCGCCTCCGCCCTGTTCCGTCAATACGATATGGATTACTGCTGCGGCGGCAAACAGACCCTGGCGCGCGCCGCGTCGCGCAAAGCGCTGGATGTCGCGGTGATTGAAGCCGAGCTGGCGAAACTGGCCGAACAGCCTCTCTCCCGCGACTGGCGCGCGGCGCCCCTCGCGGAGATTATCGACCATATCATCGTTCGCTATCACGACCGGCACCGTGAACAGCTGCCGGAGCTGATCCTGCAGGCCACCAAGGTTGAACGCGTCCATGCCGATAAACCGAACGTGCCGAAAGGACTGACTAAGTACCTGACCATGCTGCATCAGGAGCTTTCCAGCCACATGATGAAAGAGGAGCAGATCCTGTTCCCGATGATCAAACAGGGAATGGGCGCCCAGGCCGGGGGGCCGATCAGCGTGATGGAAAGCGAGCATGATGAAGCGGGTGAACTGCTGGAAGTCATTAAGCACATCACCCACAACGTGACGCCGCCGCCGGAAGCCTGTACCACCTGGAAGGCGATGTATAACGGTATCAACGAGATGATCGACGATCTGATGGAACACATCAGCCTGGAAAATAATGTGCTGTTCCCGCGCGCCCTCGGCGGAAAGTAAAGAAAAAGGCGCCCGCGGGCGCCCTCGACATTGTCCGTCTTATTTGGCCACTCCGGGTGGTCTTTTTTATGACGGGCCGTTGCAAGCAACGTTAAAATTTTCGTTTATTTCGCCAGCCGTTTTTTGCCGGCAAACAGCCAGCCCGCGCCCAGCAGCACAAACCACAGCGGGGTGACCATCAGCGCTTCACGGGTATCGTCTTCCAGGGTCAACAGCACCAGCACAAAGACGAAGAAGGCCATGCACACCCAGCACATGACTTTACCCAGCGGCATCTTGTAGCTCGACTTCTCATGCAGCTGAGGGCGGTTTTTGCGATACGCCAGGTAAGAGCAAAGGATGATGGTCCAGACGAACATAAACAGGATCGCCGACACCGTGGTGATCATGGTGAAGGCGGCAATCACGCTCGGGTTGACCATCAGCATCACCACCCCGCCCAGCAGACACATGCAGGAGAAGGTTAAGCCCTTCGCCGGCACCGCACGCTTCGACAGCTTGGCGAACATCTTCGGCGCCTGACCATCCTGCGCCAGACCGAACAGCATACGGCTGGTAGAGAACACGCCGCTGTTGGCCGAGGAGGCCGCGGAGGTCAGCACCACGAAGTTGATCAGGCTCGCCGCCGCCGGCAGACCAACCAGCACGAACAGCTCAACGAACGGGCTCTTGCTCGGCACCACGGAGCTCCACGGCGTCACCGACATAATCACAATCAGCGCGAAGACGTAGAACATAATGATACGCAGCGGGATGGAGTTAATCGCCCGCGGCAGGGACTTTTCCGGGTCTTTGGTTTCGGCGGCGGTGGTACCCACCAGCTCAATCCCCACGAAGGCAAACACCGCAATCTGGAAGCCGGCGAAGAAGCCGCTCAGCCCTTTCGGGAACCAGCCGCCGTCATTCCACAGGTGGGCGAAAGAGGCTTCGACCCCGGTCGGCGATTTGAAATGCATCATCACCATTACCAGGCCGACCACGATCAGCGCCACGATGGCGACAATTTTGATCATCGCGAACCAGAACTCCATTTCGCCAAACATCTTGACGGTGGCCAGGTTCAGGCCCAGCAGCAGCAGGATCACCGCCAGCGAGGCGACCCAGTCGGAGAGTCCGGGAAACCAGAACTGCGCGTAGGCGGTGATGGCGACAACGTCCGCCATCCCGGTCACTACCCAGCAGAACCAGTAGGTCCAGCCGGTAAAGTAGCCCGCCCACGGCCCCAGCAGATCGGCCGCGAAGTCGCTAAAGGATTTATATTCGAGGTTCGACAGCAGTAATTCGCCCATGGCACGCATCACGAAAAACAGCATAAAACCGATAATCATATAAACAAAGATAATGGATGGTCCGGCAAGGCTGATGGTTTTGCCAGAACCCATAAATAACCCGGTGCCGATCGCTCCGCCAATCGCGATCAGCTGAATATGTCGGTTTGTGAGATTTCGCCGTAGCGATTGTTCAGTCGGCTCCTGCTCGACAGCAGCGACTTTAACCTGATCTACCATGTGATTTCTTCCTGTTGTACCTGTCTGTGTTGTTCAGGCTCTGATGGCCCGTCGTCTGTCATTAACCCCAGCAAGGGCTAGTCGATATTAGGTAAGAATCGGAGGGATGAATACTATGATTTAGATATAATGTTAATTTTATGTTTAAAGTGAGTGTTATATCACTCATCTAACGCGAAATAGCTCACAAAAATACACCCATACGTGATGAATGCAAAACATAATTCCAATTAATTTTTAACTTAAGGATTTTACGCTATTTTTATGGCTTCCCCTGCCGCGGGGAAGAGGAAGCCGCTGCTGTTTAGATAATGTCCAGCAGTTCAACTTCGAAGATCAGGGTGCTGAACGGAGGAATCGATGCGCCAGCGCCGCGCTCACCGTAGGCGAGGTTGTGCGGGATCGTCAGTTCCCATTTGGAACCTACCGGCATCAGAGTCAGCGCTTCAATCCAGCCGCCGATCACGCCGGTCACCGGGAATTCAGCCGGTTCACCGCGAGCAACGGAGCTGTCGAAGACGGTGCCGTCGATCAGTTTGCCAGTGTAGTGCACGCGAACGCGGTCAGTACGCGCCGGGATCGGGCCTTCGCCCTGGGTCAGTACGCGGAACTGCAGACCAGACTCGGTGCTGTTCACACCCTCTTTCTCGCGGTTTTCATCAAGGTATTTTTGGCCGTCAGCGGCCATGGCCTGAAAACGCTCGCGACGCACAGCGTCAGCACGCTCGTGGATTTCACGCAGCGCGCGGTGAACGGCTTCCACCGGCACCTGCGGCTGGTTACCTTCCAGCGCATCGGCGATACCCGCCACCAGCGCTTCCGGCAGCAGCCCCTGCAGGCCGGATTCGCTCAGCTGTTGTCCAACCTGCAAGCCGATACCGTAACTTGCCTGCGCTTCGATAGTGTCAAAAGTTGGGGTTGCCATCGTTGTTCCTTTTTGGGTGATAAACATCAAGATAAAAGCGTGCGAAAGCATAACAGCCATAGCGAAATGGGTAAAACTTTGTCGGCGGATGATGACAAATCTCAGCGAAAAAGAAACAATAGGCGGCAGCAGGTTAACTTCACTTTGTTCCGGTCATCAGGACGTTAGCCATCTATACTCATGAGCAGGATATAAATATGCGGAGCAGGAGGAAAGCCATGCCCGGGCGCTTTGAACTGACATCTACCCTGGCGAAAATCTGGCACGCCCCGGATCATTTTCGCCTCCTGGACCCGCTGCCTCCGATGCACCGCCGGGGAATTATCGCTGGCTTCCTGTTGGTTATTATCGGTATTCTGCTTCCCTCCGATGATAGCCAAAGCCCGGCGTCCACCAGCCGTGAAGCGAACCTGAACCTACAGTCGCAGTCCCAGCCGCAAGCTGGCGGCAATCAGGCCGTTCCGCTGCCGCCGATCACTAATACGCCTACCGTGAGCGACGCCGATCAGATGGCGCCGGTCGCCCCGGAGCCGATTCAGGATGAGCAGCCGGATCAGGCGCAGACGCAGCAGCCCGCCGCCTCCCAGCCTTATCAATCCTCATCACAGCAGTCCGCGCCGGGTATTGAGCAGCAATGGCGGACCTATCGCATCGAGTCAGGCAAAACCCTGGCGCAGCTGTTCCGCGATCATGGGCTGCCGGCCACTGACGTCTACGCCATGGCGCAGGTTGAAGGCGCTGGCAAGCCGCTAAGTACTTTGCAGAGCGGACAGACGGTGCAGATTCGGCAGAACGCCAACGGCGTGGTCACCGGGCTCACTATCGATACCGGCAACGGCCAGCAGGTGCTGTTTACCCGCCAGTCGAACGGCAGCTTTGTGCGTGCGCGATAGCAGAGAAGACGACAGCAAGCGTTACGCCGCCGCAAAATGAAAGGCGCTAAAAAGCAAAACGCCGGCACAAGGCCGGCGGTTTGTTGTTACCAGAACGTCAGAGGCCGATTACTCAGCAACCACGTTGATGATAACTTTAGCGAATACTTCGCTGTGAACCTGGAAGTTCACTTCGTGCTCGCCAACGTTACGCAGAACGCCGTTCGGCAGGCGAACTTCGCTCTTAGCAACTTTAACGCCTGCTGCAGTAACAGCGTCAGCGATGTCGCGAGTACCGATGGAACCGAACAGTTTACCTTCGTCGCCAGCTTTAGACGCGATGGTTACGGATTCCAGGGCGTTGATCTGCTCAGCACGAGCTTCAGCTGCTGCCAGAACGTCAGCCAGTTTGGCTTCCAGTTCAGCACGACGTGCTTCGAAGAATTCAACGTTTTTCTTGGTAGCAGGAACAGCTTTACCCTGCGGGACCAGGAAGTTACGAGCGTAGCCCGCTTTAACGTTAACCTGATCACCCAGGCTACCCAGGTTTGCTACTTTATCAAGCAGAATAACTTGCATTACCTTATCCTCTCAAAGTCGTATTAATGGACCGTGACCGATTACTGATGACGATCAGTGTACGGCAGCAGGGACAGGTAGCGAGCGCGTTTGATAGCGCGAGCCAGCTGACGCTGGTATTTTGCACGGGTACCGGTGATACGGCTCGGGACAATCTTACCGCTTTCGGTGATGTAGTTTTTCAGCGTAGCGATATCTTTATAGTCGATCTCTTGAACGCCTTCCGCGGTGAAACGGCAGAACTTGCGACGACGGAAATAACGTGCCATATGGCTAGTCTCCAGAATCTATCAATTCAATCTGCTCGGCATGCAGAACCATTTTGCTCAAGCCGTTCTTTGCCTTATGGCAAGAGATGAACCCTCGAACGGTTACTGCGCTACCGACCGTTATACTGTGAGTAATGGCCTGGTTCTCATGACCGCTAATAATAACGGGCATCTGACACCATGCCTGCCGGTGAAAACCGGCTTCCTCCTGCACTGAACGATGCTCAAGCACGAACTGGCAGTGAGGAATTCCTGACGGGCTGACCTTACGAAGTGGAGTCCTGCAAATAATGCCGGACAGCTCCAGACGGTTGGTCATCAGGATTACTCTTCAGAATCCCCAGCTTCAGAATCATCTGCGGTTTCGTTGGCGAAATCTTCGCGACGCTCACGGCGCTCGTCTTTCGCTTTAACCATCGGAGATGCTTCGGTAACAGCGTGCTTAGTACGCATTACCATGCTGCGGATAACGGCGTCGTTGAAGCGGAAGTTAGTTTCCAGCTCATCGATCGCTTCCTGCGGCGCTTCAACGTTCATCAGAACGTAGTGAGCTTTGTGCAGTTTGTTGATCGGATAAGCCAGCTGACGGCGGCCCCAGTCTTCCAGACGGTGGATCGTACCTGCTGCTGCAGTAATTGCACCAGTGTAACGTTCGATCATGCCCGGAACCTGTTCGCTCTGGTCAGGATGGACCATAAAAACGATTTCGTAATGACGCATCGAATTGCTCCTTACGGATTATTCAGCCTCCTGTCTGGGTCAGCCGCGGCCCATGGAGGCAAGGAACGTGTTAAAGGGCGGCTGAAAAATTGACGCGTCATTCTAATGGCGGCCCCTCAGGAACACAAGCGCATTTGCACAAATAATTCGCACTAAGCGCCAAGCTGGGCTAAGTGGGTGATTTAAAATTAACCAATAAAGGAAGCGGCATTTTTTTGAACAACTGCATCAGAAAAGGTCGCCATGCGATGAACGCGCAGCGATTACACTTATATCAAAGCCTAACGACCACAGGAGAGCCCCGAGTCAGCGTCAGGACTGTCAGTCAGGAGCGTAGTATATGAAACTGAAAATCATCGCCATGATGGCTGCGCTTTTCTTCAGCGCCAACGCGCTGGCAGCTATCCAAATCACCGAACGTCAGGCCCGCAACATGGACGACGTGCAGAGCCTCGGCGTTATCTATATCAATCACAATATGGCCACTGAGCACGAGGCCGAACAGGCCCTTAGCCAGATGAGCGATGCGCAGGGGGCGAAATACTTTCAGCCTATCCTGATGCACGAACCCGAAACCAACGGCCCGCTTCGCGCCAGCGCGGTGATATACCGCTAACGCCTGCCCGATTCTTCGCCTCTCCTCGCGAGGGGCGAAGCGAGGTCTGCGCCTAAACGCAATTGAGAATTATTTTACAAACCGACTTACCAGCGTCATCGCAACCTGATTTAATCAGCCACTCGCCATTTGATAATCAGGAGTGATTGATGGTTCCGCGTTTCGCCACCTTAGGCCGTATCCCCAAAGGCGTTTGGGTACTCGGCGGCGTCAGCCTGCTGATGGATGTCTCCTCCGAGATGATCCACAGCCTCTTACCGCTGTTTATGGCCACTACCCTCGGCGCCAGCGTGATAATTATCGGTCTTATCGAGGGACTGGCGGAAGCCACCGCCCTGATCCTGAAGGTCTTCTCCGGCGCAATCAGCGACTATGTCGGCAAGCGTAAAGGACTGGCGCTGCTGGGCTACGGCCTGGGCGCGCTCAGTAAGCCGCTGTTTGCCATCGCCCCTACCGCCGGGGTGGTGTTTAGCGCCCGCATGATTGACCGCGTAGGCAAAGGTATTCGCGGCGCGCCGCGCGATGCGCTGGTCGCCGATGTCACCCCGCCGGAGATCCGCGGCGCCGCCTACGGACTACGCCAGGCGCTGGATACCGTCGGCGCCTTTCTCGGCCCGCTGCTGGCGGTGCTGCTGATGTTTATCTGGGCCAACGATTTTCACGCTATTTTCTGGGTGGCGGTCATTCCCGCCGTGCTCTCCATTCTCCTGCTCGGATTCGGCCTACAGGAGCCAAAATCCGCCATCGCGCACAAACGCAGCAATCCGCTGAAGCGCGAAAACCTGAAAAAGCTCTCCGCCGCCTACTGGTGGGTGGTCGCGATCGGCAGCATTTTCACCCTCGCCCGCTTCAGCGAAGCCTTTCTGGTGCTGCGCGCCCAGCAGATGGAGATCCCGCTCTATACCATCCCGCTGGTGATGGTGGCGATGAACCTGGTCTACAGCCTCACGGCTTACCCGTTCGGTAAACTCTCAGACAGCATGAGCCACAGCAAACTGCTGCAGTGGGGGCTGCTGGTGTTGATCCTCGCCGATATCGTGCTGGCGCTCAGCAGCCACTGGAGCACGCTGCTGATCGGCGTCGCGCTGTGGGGGATTCATATGGGAATGACCCAGGGCCTGCTGGCGGCGATGGTCGCCCATACGGCGCCACCGGAGCTACGCGGCACGGCGTTCGGTATGTTTAATCTGATGAGTGGCCTGGCTCTGCTGCTGGCCAGCACCGGCGCGGGGGTACTGTGGGAAACCTTCGGCGCCGCCTCGACGTTTTACGCCGGGGCGATAATTTGCGTGGTCACGCTCATCGGCATGCGCGTGATGCCGTCGGCCTATCGTCAGGATTAAAAACGGCTCCGGGGCCAGACCAGTTGCTTCACCGTGAGGGGTGAAAGCCCCGGAGCGCGCTATCTACTTTTGCCCATAGTAGGCGTTTGGCCCATGCTTACGCTGAAAATGCTTATTCATCAGCCAGCTATCGATGGGCTGCAACTGCGGATTAATGCCGCGGGCAATCCACGCCATGCGCGCCACCTCTTCCATCACCACCGCGTTGTGTACCGCCTCGTGGGCGTCTTTGCCCCAGGCAAATGGCCCGTGCTGATAGACGACGATCCCCGGCGTATGCAGCGGATTGGCCTCACCCAGCGTTTCGATAATCACCTGCCCGGTGTTCAGCTCGTAGGCCTCGTCCACCTCCTGTGCGCTAAGCGCCCGGGTGCAGGGAATATCGCCGAAGAAGTAGTCCGCATGGGTGGTGCCGAGCGCCGGGATCGCCAGCCCCGCCTGCGCCCAGGCGGTGGCGTGCGTCGAATGGGTATGCACCACCCCGCCAAGGTCGGGATAACGGCGATAGAGCGCCAGATGGGTGGCGGTATCAGAGGAGGGACGCCAGCGCCCTTCCACCACGTGCCCCTGCAGATCAACCACCGACATGTCATCGACGGTCATTGACTCGTAGGCGATGCCGCTGGGCTTAATCACCACCAGCCCACGCTGCCGATCAATGGCGCTAACGTTACCCCAGGTAAAGGTCACCAGGCCGTAGCGCGGCAGATCCATATTGGCCTCGAACACCTGCTGTTTCAGCTGTTGCATTATGCCGCCTCCATCAGGCCCGCGCGGGCCATCCGCGCCTTCACCCAGTCACGCGCCTTCGCCACCTCCGCCAGCGGGTCAGCGCTGGTTTCGCTCCACATCTCAATCAGGTACGGGCCGCAGTAGCCGGTCTGCTTGAGCGTTTCGAAGCAGCGTTCAAAATCGACCACCCCTTCGCCGAACGGCACGTTTTTAAAGACGCCGGGCTTCGTGTCTTTGACGTGTACCGCCACGATATGCCCGCTCCCCGCCTTCAGCTCCATCTGGACGTCGTTATCCCACGCCGACAGATTGCCGATATCCGGGTAAAGCTGGAACCACGGATTATTCAGGTAATGGGCATAGCCCAGCGCTTTACTGATCGAGTTCATCAGCGGGTAGTCCATGATCTCCATCGCCAGGGTTACCTGGGCTCGGCTGGCCATCTCGACGCTCTGTTTCAGGCCGTCGCGAAAGCGGCGGCGCGTCTCATCGTTCGCCTGCTGGTAATAGACGTCGTAGCCTGCCAGCTGGATCACCCGAATCCCCACATCCTGCGCCAGGCGGATGGCTTTACGCATGATCTCCAGCCCCTGATGCCGCACCGCGTCGTCTTCACTACCCAGCGGAAAACGGCGATGGGCGCTAAGGCACATCGACGGCACCCGGACGCCGGTTTCAGCCACCGCCTTGACCAGCGCCAGACGCTGCTCCGGGCTCCAGTCCAGCCGCGCAAGGCGGGCGTCCGTTTCATCGAGAGACATCTCAACGAAATCAAAGCCCAGCGCTTTTGCAAGCTTTAGCCGCTCCAGCCAGCACTCCCCGGCGGGGAGCGCTTTTTCATAGATGCCGAGCGGAATGGATTTCGCCAACATAGTCGCTCCTTAACCCCACAGCTGGGCGATAGAGCGTTTAAACTGGCGCGCCGCTTCCACCGGCGAGGCAGCATCGCGGATGCTGCGTCCGGCAATAAAGACGTGAACAGGGATCCCGGCAAACAGCGGCAGGTCTTCCAGCGCCAGCCCGCCGGTGACGGTCACTTTGAAGCCCATATCAGACAGACGCTTAATCGCGCTGATATCCGCCTCACTCCACGCCACGCCTGCCGCCTGCGCGTCGCGGCTGCGGTGATAGACCACCTGCTGAATACCCGCCTCGCGCCACGCCTGCGCCTGCTCCCAGGTCCAGAAGCCGGTCAGCTCAATTTGCACATCGCCGTTGAACTCTTTGGCGACATCCAGCGCCCCTTTGGCGGTGTTGATATCGGCGCAGCAGATCACCGTGACCCAGTCGGCGTTGGCTTCGAAGCACATCCGCGACAGGATCTTGCCGGCATCGGCAATTTTGGCGTCCGCCAGCACGATTTTATGCGGATACAGCGCTTTCAGATCGCGCACCGCGCGTACACCTTCACCGACGCAGAGGATAGTGCCGACTTCAATGATATCTACCTCTTCGGCGATCAGACGGGTTGTTTCATAAGCGCTGGCCAGCGTTTGGTTGTCGAGGGCGACCTGTAACATAGGTAATGACATGATAGTGTTCCTTTTAAACAGCCGCCGCGGTGGCGTTTTTGATTAAATCCAGCACTTCCTGCTCGCTGCGGCAGGCGCGTAAACGGTCGAAATTGGCTTCGTCATCAAACAGGTTAACGATCTGCATGATGCCCACTTCCTGGTGGGTGGTGGCGTCAACCGCCGCCATGGTGATCAGGATGTCGACCGGGTCGTTATCTTCGTGGTTGAAAATCAGCGGTTTCTTTAGCGTGACCAGCGCAAAGCCGGTTTTTTTGACGCCCTCTTCCGGCCGCCCGTGCGGCATGGCTAATCCCGGAGCGATCACAAAATAGGGGCCGTGCTGCGCGACGCCGTCGAGGATTGCCTGGTAGTAGCGCGGCTCCACCACGTCGGCGGCCACCAGCAGATCGACGCCGATTTTCACCGCCTCCTGCCAGGTTTCCGCTTCCGCCTGCAGGCGAATGGAGTGATTCTGCGCCAGTGATTCATGGAGTTTCATGGCCGCTCCTTATTTCACGTCCTGCGGGAAATGAGCTTTAATCACCTCCAGCAGCTTTGGCCCGAAATCCGCGGGGGAAAGCATATTACGCACCCCCACCACGTGTTTATTGCCGGAGACGGTAATCTCCCCCGCGATATGGGTTGAAGCGATGATGATATCCGCGCCGTTTAGTTCGCTTTTGTATTCACCCACCGCGCAGCTGTTCACCGTGTGGTCGATATTGGATTGCGTCAGGAACTGATCCACTTTCATTTTCATGATCATAGAACTGCCTTGCCCGTTACCACACACAGCCAGAATACGTACGGTCATAATCAGAATTCCTTATTGGGCAGAGGCCTCTGCCAGTTGTTTTTCCGCGTCTTCTTCGGCGCGCAGCGCGCGGCCAGCGAAGAACATATAAGCGAGAGCAATCAGGATGATGACGGCCATAAACGCCAGCCCGATGGAGGCGAAGCCCTGCATCATCGGCGGCGCCAGAATCGACCAGTCCGCCATTCCCATCCAGGCGCTCATACCGGTGAGCTTCACCGCCCACACGCAACCGAAAATTTCAACCATGCCCATCACCAGGCAGATCTTGAGCGCCGCGCGCCAGCCGCCGAAGTGGTTGGCAAAGACGCCAATCGTCGCGTTGGAGAAGAACATCGGGATAAAGCCCGGAATAATCAGAATTGAAGAGCCAATGCCAACCAGAATGCCGACGGCAATCAGCTGGCCGATGGTGCCCCACATAAAGCCCCACACCACCGCATTCGGCGCAAAGCTATAAATCGCGGCGCAGTCAATCGCCAGCACCGCGCCGGGGATCAGGCGTTGCGAGATACCGTTGAAGGCTTCGGACAGTTCGGCGACGAACATCCGCACGCCCTGGGTAATGATGAAAATGGCCACCGCGAAGGAGAAACCGGTCTGTAGGATATAGACCGTCCAGTGGGTTTTCCCCGCCATCGCCTGCACGACGTCAATACCAAAGGAAAGCAGGATCGCGCCAAAGAAAATGGTCATGACAATCGCGGTGGAAACGATGTTGTCGTGGAAGATATTGAGCCAGCCTGGCAGCTTGAGGTCTTCCACACTCTCCTCTTTTTTCCCCAGATACGGCGCCACTTTGTAGGCAATCCACGAGGCAAACTGCTGCTGGTGACCGATGGAGAAGCCGCAGCCGTCGGTGACCAGCTGAGTCGGCTTGAACATCATGTTGGAGGTGATACCCCAGTACAGGGAGACCAGCACGGCGGTACAGATGATGGTCGTCCACATTCCGTAACCAAAGATAAAGAACGAGACGGCGATCAGCCCCGCCTGCTGAAACATGATATGGCCAGTCAGCATGATGGTGCGGATGCCGGTTATCCGGCGCAGCAGGACGTAACAGATGTTGAGCGCCAGCGCCAGCAGCACCGCATAGCCCACCCAGCTATAGGCCTCGCCCATCCGGTCGATGGTCGCCATCATCGAGGCATAGGTGTCAGAGATCGCGCCGTTGATGCCGTACACCTCTGACATTTTCGCCACCACCGGTTTAAAAGTGCTGGTGAGGATGCCGGAGCCGGCCTGTAACAGCATGAAGCCGATAATGGTTTTGATCGTGCCTTTAATAATCACGCTGACGCTTTTGCGCAGCAGGATATAGCCCAGGCAGGTGACGATACCCAGCAGCAGCGGGGCATTGGTCATCACCTGATTAAAGAAAACGGTAAAGATGTTGTAGAGGATTGCCATAACACACTCCCGATGGTGAAGGCGCTGAACGCGCCTTACGCTCAGCATTTCTCGCTGCCCACTCTAATAATCAAAAATAATCACAACAAGATTGAATTTGATTAAATGTGACGCGCGCCGCAATAATCCTCTATTTCATTGTGACTATTGCCGAGCAGTAGCGCCGAAACATAATTAAACATTTTCAAATCATATAGATAAAACAAAGCACAACCTTTATGAATGCTGGAACCCCTGAGAGGTGATGCGCATCTCTTCGTAAAATTGATGGAAAACAAGATTGCAATCTTGAAAATCCAGTGACAACATAAATCAAAACCAATCAAAATTTGATTACTATTGAAAATACGAGGAAGAGCACGATGAGTAAAGTACAGACCATCACCCGTGAATCATGGATCCTGAACACCTTTCCGGAATGGGGCAGCTGGCTGAATGAAGAGATTGAGCAGGAGCAGGTTACGCCCGGCACCTTCGCCATGTGGTGGCTCGGCTGTACCGGTATCTGGTTAAAATCCGAAGGCGGGGCTAACGTCTGCGTCGATTTCTGGTGCGGCACTGGCAAACAGAGCCACGGCAATCCGCTGATGAAAACCGGCCACCAGATGCAGCGGATGGCAGGCGTGAAAAAATTACAGCCTAACCTGCGCACCACGCCGTTCGTGCTGGATCCGTTCGCCATTCGCCAGATTGACGCGGTCCTCGCGACCCACGATCACAACGATCATATTGACGTCAACGTCGCCGCCGCCGTCATGCAGAACTGCCCGGCCGATGTGCCGTTTATCGGCCCGAAAACCTGCGTCGACCTGTGGATCGGTTGGGGCGTGCCGAAAGCGCGCTGTATCGTCATGAAACCTGGCGATGTCGTGAAGATCAAAGACATTGAGATCCATGCGCTCGATGCGTTCGATCGCACCGCGCTGATCACCCTCCCGGCGGACCAAAAAGCCGCTGGCGTACTGCCGGACGGCATGGACCAGCGCGCGGTCAACTACCTGTTTAAAACACCGGGCGGCAACCTGTACCACAGCGGCGATTCCCACTACTCCAACTACTACGCGAAGCATGGCAACGAGCATCGGATTGACGTCGCCCTCGGCTCGTATGGCGAGAACCCGCGCGGGATCACCGACAAAATGACCAGCGCCGATATCCTGCGCATGGCAGAGTCGCTCAACGCCAAAGTTGTGATCCCGTTCCACCATGATATCTGGTCAAACTTTCAGGCCGATCCGCAGGAGATCCGCGTTCTGTGGGAGATGAAAAAGGATCGTCTGAAGTACGGCTTCAAGCCGTTTATCTGGCAGGTCGGCGGCAAATTTACCTGGCCGCTGGATAAAGACAATTTCGAATATCACTACCCGCGCGGTTTCGACGATTGCTTCACCATTGAGCCGGATCTGCCTTTCAAATCCTTCCTGTAAGTCGCCGCCGGCAGGCCCTGCCTGCCGGAAATACCCCGCCGCAGGGTTAGTATTTTCACATGATTTCAAATATCATCTTTGCTGTTCACTTTTAATCGGATTCGCTCATGACGGAAGCGCAAAGGCACCAAATTCTGCTGGATCTGCTCGCCCAAACGGGGTTTGTTACCGTGGAGCAGGTGATGTCGCGGCTCGGGATCTCACCCGCTACCGCCCGACGTGATATCAACAAGCTGGATGAAAGCGGCAAACTGAAAAAGGTTCGTAATGGCGCGGAAGCCATTAGCGAACAGCGCCCCCGCTGGACGCCGATGAACATCCACCAGGCGCAAAATCTGGATGAAAAAGTGCGTATTGCACGCGCCGCTTCGCAACTGATCGCGCCGGGTGAGAGCATCGTCATTAACTGCGGCTCCACCGCCTTTCTGTTGGGTCGGGAACTGTGCGGCAAACCGGTGCAGATCATCACCAACTATCTGCCGCTGGCTAACTACCTGATCGACCAGGAGCATGACAGCGTGATTATCATGGGCGGCCAGTACAACCGCAGCCACGCCATCACCCTCAGCCCCCACGGTAGCGAGAACAGCCTCTATGCCGGACACTGGATGTTTACCAGCGGCAAAGGGCTCACCGCCGAAGGCCTCTACAAAACGGATATGTTGACCGCCATGGCCGAGCAAAAAATGCTTAACGTGGTCGGCAAACTGGCGGTGCTGGTCGACAGCAGCAAGATCGGCGAGCGCGCCGGGATGCTATTCAGCCAGGCCGGACAAATAGACGTGGTGATCACCGGCAAACAGGCCGATGCCGCGATCCTCAAACAGCTTGAGGATCAGGGCCTCAGCGTAATCCGCGTTTAAAGGTGCTGCTGAAAAAAGGCGACCGTGGTAGCCAGCGCCTCTGGCGTAATGCGATGGCGGACGCCTTTCTGCCAGACGCAGGTCAGCCTGGCGGCAAGGTCAGCCTGCCGGAGCGCCTGCTCTAGTCGAAAGGTTTCTTCCGGCGGCACCACGTCATCGGCATCGCCATGCCAGAGCAGCAGCGGTCGCCGGGCAAGGGACGCCAGCTGATGGCTGACATCCCATTCGCGGAGACTGTCAGCATCAAAGCCAGGCGAGGGAAACAGGGTTTGCGACAGGGAACGAAAATAGCCCGACCCCATCAGACAGGCGACGCTGTTCAGCTCGGGGTGATGCGTCATGATGCCCAACGCCGTCATTCCCCCCATCGAAGCGCCCGCCACCGCCAGCCGCTCCCCTTCCAGCCATCCTTCAGCGATTATCGCCTCGCGCAGCGCAGGAAACTCCCTGAAATTCTGCTGCAGAATCGGCCAGAAGCGCTGCATCCGCCCGGCCTCATCGCCCTGATAGCGCGCCCCATGCTCCGGCGCGTCCGGCATGATCACCCGGAATCCGGCCTCGGCCAGCGCCACCGCAAAGTAGCTGTAGACCAGCTTCGACGAGGTAAAGCCATGATAAAAGACGATACAGGGCAAGGGCTTATCCAGACTCTCCTGCGGACAGGCATGTAAAATTTCACCACCGCCGAGGTTGCGCATTTCTAGTGCAATCATTTATCGTCTTCCTTCTCTATCGTGGTTAGGCGTCATGGGAAAATTCATTCACCAGGCAACCCAGTTTGCTACGATTCATAATGTTGAGAACCCGGTTACGCTTTCACAACATTTTCATTCGAAAATCGCGTCAGAGATAACAGTTCGGGAACATTCCCCGGCAATCCTGTTAAGGCTACCACTACACTATCACTATCAGGAAACGAGATATGGTTATGCGCAGGTTTTCACCGTGGTTACTGGCTATCGTCCTCAGCGGGTGTAGCGCCCTGCAGGGAACGCCGGAAGCCCCGCCGCCCGCCACCGACCATCCGCAGGAGATCCAGCGCTACCAGACGGCTGGCCTGCAGAAAATGGCCACGGTAAGCGTACTGATGTACGGTTCGCCGATGGATGTCGAAGCGGCGCTGAAGGCCAAAGCAGAAGCGGCCAAAGCCGATTACTACGTCATCATCATGATCGATGACACCATGGTACCCGGCCAGTGGTATTCGCAGGCGATCCTCTATCGTCGATAACGAGGCGGCGTCTTTAAATCTGCTTTACACAGCTTTGCGTCCATTCACGTTCTCCTGTGCATAATAACGTTCGGCCAGCCACCTGGCAGGACGTTAGCAACGGACTGCCCTTGGGACTACGTGAAATGGAGCTGACGATGAAACGATCTTTTACCCTATCCAGCCTGCTGTTAACCGCTGCGACGGCCAATACGTCCGCGCAGTCAGCCGAATTCGCCAGCGCGGATTGCGTCACTGGCCTGAATGAAATCGGTCTGATCTCCGTCACTAATCTTTCCGGTAGCCAACAGGATGTAGAGCACGCCATTGCCCGCAAAGCAGACGAGCAAGGCGCCTCCTGGTATCGCATTATTCAGATGTACGAGGAACAACAGCCGGACAGCTGGCGCGTGCAGGCCATTCTCTACGCCTGAGGCGCCTGGCGCCCGCGCCCCATAGCCCGCAGCAGCAGGTCGTCGAGGGTCGGCGCGTCAAGACGTATGCCGCCGCGGGTGTCGAGCATCATCCGGCACCAGGCTTCGGCCAGCGGCGGCGAAGCATGGCGCAGCATCTGCGCCCCCGCGCCAAGACGATAGACCAGCCGGGCAATCTCTCTCCCCTGCTCTTCGGCGGGTCGTTTCAGCAGTTGCTGCAGCTGACGCCATGCGCGGTCGAGATGGCGGTTCTGTCCTTTCACCTCCGCACACTCCGCGGCCAGCAGCTCCATCGCCGCCGGCTGCTTGCTCAGCACCCGCATCACATCGAGGCACATAATATTGCCGGAGCCCTCCCAGATGCTGTTGACCGGCATCTCACGGTAGAGGCGCGGGAGTTCGCTCTCCTCGCAATAGCCGATGCCGCCCAGCACTTCCATCGCCTCGGCGACAAACGGGATACCGGCCTTACAGATGGCAAACTTGGCCGCAGGCGTAAACAGGCGCGCCCAGGCGCTTTCCCGGGCATCATCCCGA
Organism: Klebsiella sp. P1927; assembly: GCF_018204675.1. Classification (NCBI taxonomy): domain Bacteria; kingdom Pseudomonadati; phylum Pseudomonadota; class Gammaproteobacteria; order Enterobacterales; family Enterobacteriaceae; genus Klebsiella; species Klebsiella sp. P1927. The sequence goes on from NZ_CP073377.1 coordinate 4,644,029, forward strand.
CGGTCCCAGGCCCGCGCCAGGCGAAACAGAAACGCGGTCTGCCCCTCCAGACGGAGCGCCATTTGCCCCAGCAGCTGGCGCATCATCGGCTGTTCGACCAGGTTTTTGCCAAACGCCTGACGCTGTAGCGCGTGATACAGCGCCACCGAGAAGGCGCGACGCATCAGGGCATGGCTGCCCAGCGCGCAGTCAAAGCGGGTCAGGCCGCCCATCCTGAGGATCTGCCGCACGCCGTCGCCTTCGTCGCCCACCAGCCAGCCGCAGGCCTCATAAAACTCCACTTCGCTACTGGCGTTGGAGCGGTTGCCGAGCTTCTCTTTTAAGCGTTCAAGACGCACGCTGTTACGCTGCCCGTCGGGCAGCAGACGCGGCACAAAGAAGCATGAGAGCCCCGCCGGAGCCTGAGCCAGCACCAGGTGAGCATCGCTCTGCGGCACCGAGAAGAACCACTTGTGTCCCACCAGTCGGTAAAACCCTTCCGCCGTTTTCTCCGCGCGAGTGGTATTGCTCAGCACATCAGACCCCCCTTGCTTCTCGGTCATCCCCATGCCGATCAGCAGGCCGCGCTTCTGGCCGCCAGGCGCAAGGTGCGGATCGTAACGGTCGCTCAGCAGTGGCGACAGCCAGTCGCGAAAGGGCGCGGGCAGGGCGTGCTGCAGCAGGGGCGTCGCGGCGAAGGTCATGGTAATCGGACACAACGTCCCGGCCTCCACCTGGGCATGGAGCAGAAAGCGGGCGGCGCGGGCGACAAACGCGCCTTCGCGGGCATCCTCCTGCCAGGCGAGGTTATGTACCCGATTCGCGCACAGCCCCTGCATCAGCAGGTGCCAGGCGGGATGAAAGCGCACGTCGTCCAGCCGGGCGCCGGTGGCGTCATAGCGCAGCAGCTCCGGCGGATTGCTGTTGGCCAGGCGTCCCAGCTCCAGCGATTCGGCTGTCCCCAGCTGCTGGCCAATGCTGGCGAGCAGATCGCCATCCCAGCCGGCGCCTTCGCGGACCACTGCTTCACGCAGAGCGGTATCGGACAGAAACAGATTGCTGTTATTCAGCGGGGTGGGTTGATTAAAAACGGTGTGCGTTTGCCAGTGCATCGTGTCTCCCTCCATCAATGGCGATAGCCATAAGTATGGTTATCCGGAGGGATACTCGCCCGCGAGAGCGGTCACAAAAAAGCCATCCCGGAGGATGGCTTTTTTTGATTCGTCGATGGTTCAGCTTAGCTGCGCTGACGTACTGCTTCAAACAGACAGATGCCGGTAGCCACCGAGACGTTCAGCGAGGAGACGCTGCCCGCCATCGGGATGCTGATCAGCTCATCGCAGTGTTCGCGGGTCAGACGACGCATGCCTTCGCCTTCCGCGCCCATCACCAGCGCCATCGGGCCGGTCATTTTGCTCTGGAACAGCGTATGGTCGGCTTCCCCTGCGGTTCCGACGATCCAGACGTTCTCTTCCTGCAGCAGACGCATGGTGCGCGCCAGGTTGGTGACGCGGATCAGCGGGACGTTCTCCGCCGCGCCGCAGGCCACTTTCTTCGCCGTCGCATTCAACTGAGCGGAACGATCTTTTGGCACGATCACCGCATGCACGCCGGCGGCGTCAGCGCTACGCAGGCAGGCGCCGAGGTTGTGCGGATCGGTTACGCCGTCGAGGATCAGCAGGAACGGTTGATCGAGCTGCGCCAGCAGATCCGGCAGATCGTTCTCCTGATACTGACGCCCCGGCTTCACGCGGGCAATGATCCCCTGGTGCACAGCGCCTTCGCTCTTCTCATCAAGAAACTGACGGTTGGCCAGCTGAATCACCACGCCCTGCGCTTCCAGGGCATGGATCAGCGGCAGCAAGCGCTTATCCTCACGGCCTTTCAGAATATAAACTTCCTGAAAACGCTCAGGTGCGCGCTCCAGCAGTGCCTGCACCGCATGGATGCCGTAAATCATTTCACTCATTGATGTACTCGTTTTAGGTTCTGTTATCTGCCCCCTTCACCCCATCCTGCGTCAGCAGACTTCAGGGTGAAGGGAGGTCAATCACTCGGCGATCTTCTTCTTGGCCGCGCGCTTGGCTTTCGTCGCGGCGGCGATTTTCTGTGTTTTCGCCGACGGTTTTTTCGCTTTTTTCTCTTTCTTCGGTCGGGCGGTCTCTTTCTCTTTACGGAAAGCGCTGTCCGGCTCGAAGTTTACCTGCTTACCCACCTGGCGGCGACGGCCGCCCGGCTTGCCAGAGGTACTCTTTTTCGCTTTCTCACGGGCGGTCTTGCCGACATTACGCGGCGCACGCTCGCTGGAGATCAGGGTAAAGTCGATTTTCCGCTCGTCCATGTTGACCGCTTCCACACGGACTTCCACGCGGTCGCCCAGGCGATAGGTCTGGCCGCCGGACTCACCAATAAGACGCTGCCCCACCTGGTCGAAACGATAATAGTCGTTATCCAGGCTGGAAACATGCACCAGACCGTCGATAAACAGATCGTTCAGGCGGACGAAGAAGCCAAAGCCGGTCACGCTGGCGATCACGCCGGAGAAGATGTTGCCCACCTGATCCTGCATGAAGTCGCACTTCAGCCAGTCAGACACTTCGCGCGTCGCTTCGTCGGCGCGGCGCTCGGTCATCGAACAGTGCTGACCCAGCTGGAGCATCTCTTCCATGCTGTAGTGCCAGCCGCCGGTCTCGGTGCTGTTGCCTTTATGTCCCTGCTCTTTGGCCAGCAGATACTTGATAGCGCGGTGCAGCGACAGGTCCGGGTAACGACGAATCGGCGAGGTGAAGTGGGCGTATGACTGCAGCGCCAGGCCAAAGTGACCGCGGTTTTCCGGATCGTAGACCGCCTGCTTCATGGAGCGCAGGAGCATCGTCTGCAGCATTTCCGCATCCGGGCGATCGGCGATGGAGGTTAGCAGCTCTGCGTAATCACGCGGCTCCGGCTTGTTGCCGCCAGGCAGCTCCAGTCCCAGCTCAGCCAGCACGGTACGGAAGGAGGTAATCGCTTCGGTGGTTGGCTTATCATGGATACGGAACAGCGCCGGCTCCTGCGCCTTCTCAACGAAGCGCGCGGCGGAGATGTTCGCCAGGATCATGCACTCTTCAATCAGCTTATGCGCATCGTTACGCTGAGTCTGTTCGATACGCTCAATACGGCGTTCGGCATTGAAGATGAATTTAGCTTCTTCACTTTCAAATGAGATACCACCGCGCTCTTCGCGGGCGCTCTCCAGCACTTTGTAGAGGTTATGCAGCTCTTCAATGTGCTTCACCAGCGGCGCGTAGTGTTCGCGCAGTTCCTGGTCACCCTGCAGCATATGCCACACTTTGGTGTAGGTCAGGCGAGCATGTGAACTCATCACCGCTTCATAGAATTTATAACCGGTCAGACGGCCTTTTGACGAAATCGTCATCTCGCACACCATACACAGGCGATCGACCTGCGGGTTCAGCGAGCATAGACCGTTAGACAGCACTTCCGGCAGCATCGGCACTACCTGCGACGGGAAGTAGACCGAGGTGCCACGACTGCGCGCTTCCGCATCCAGCGGCGTCCCCGGGCGCACGTAGTAGCTGACGTCGGCAATGGCTACCCACAGGCGCCAGCCGCCGCCGCGTTTCTTCTCGCAGTACACCGCGTCATCGAAGTCGCGGGCATCTTCGCCGTCAATGGTAACCAGCGGCAGCGAGCGTAAATCGACGCGGCCGGCCTTCGCCTCTTCCGGCACCTGTTCTTTGAGACCGGAAACCTGTTTTTCCACCGCCGGCGGCCAGACATAAGGAATCTCATGGGTACGCAGCGCCATATCGACGGCCATGCCGGTGCCCATGTTGTCGCCCAGCACTTCGACGATTTTACCCACCGCTTTGGTGCGGCGGGTTGGTCGCTGGGTCAGCTCGACCACGACCACGTAGCCCATCCGCGCGCCCATTATCTCTTCCGGCGGGATCAGGATATCGAAGCTCAGGCGGCTGTCGTCCGGGACGACAAAGCCGACGCCAGCGTCGGTGAAGTAACGGCCAACTATCTGGCTGGTTTTCGGCACGAGGACGCGGACGATGCGCGCTTCGCGGCGGCCCTTACGGTCCGCGCCCAGCGGCTGAGCCAGCACCTGGTCGCCGTGAATACAGGTTTTCATCTGTTCTGACGACAGGTACAGATCGTCTTTGCGCCCTTCAACGCGCAGGAAACCATAGCCATCGCGGTGGCCAATAACGGTTCCTTTGAGGAGATCGAGGCGTTCCGGCAGGGCATAGCACTGGCGGCGGGTGAAGACCAGCTGACCGTCGCGCTCCATCGCGCGCAGGCGGCGGCGCAGCGCTTCGGTTTGCTCTTCGCCCTCGATATTTAACTCGATGGCCAGCTCATCGCGGCTGGCAGGCTTTTCCCGTTTAGTTAAATGTTCGAGGATAAATTCCCGGCTCGGGATAGGGTTCGCGTACTTCTCAGCTTCGCGTTCCTGGAATGGATCTTGTGACATATCGGTTCCTCCGTTGTCATCTCCGGCAGAGTGGCGTCACTCCACCAGCAATAATTTATAAAGCGGTTGATTCTTCTCAACCAAATCAGCCAGCGTATAGTTATCCAGTTCCTTGAGAAAACTCTGCGCGGCTTCAGCTAGTGCCTGTTTCAGACGACAGGCTGGTGTAATGTGGCAAAACTCGCTGCTGCAGTTGACCAGCGATAAGGGTTCAAGGTCACGCACCACGTCACCGACGCGGATCTGTCCTGCTGGTTTGCCGAGGCGAATGCCCCCGTTCTTCCCCCGCACGGCAGTCACGTAGCCCATGCGACTTAACTGATTGATTATTTTAACCATATGATTACGGGAGACGCCATAGACCTCGGTCACTTCCGAGATACTGGTCATTCGTCCTTCCGGCAGCGACGCCATATAAATCAGCGCGCGTAGTCCGTAATCGGTGAAACTCGTTAACTGCACATAAACCTCAGGGAAAAGAAAACGGGGTATGTCGAGCGACATCATTATTATTGATGATAAACCAGCCAGCGCTCAGGCCGCTAATTTATTTGAAATGGGGCGGGCGAACAGCAAAAACAAGGGCGCCCGAACGGCGCCCCTTGAGAGTGATTACGCGTCGAACGGATCGCGCAGAATCATAGTCTCGGTACGGTCTGGACCGGTAGAGATGATATCCACCGGCACGCCGGTCAGCTCTTCAATACGCTGGATGTAGTTCAGGGCTGCCTGCGGCAGGCCGCTGCGCTCTTTCACGCCGAAGGTGGTTTCGGACCAGCCCGGCATGGTTTCGTAGATAGGCTCGATACCTTCCCAGTTATCGGCAGCCAGCGGAGTGGTGGTCACTTCGCGGCCATCCGGCATACGGTAGCCAACGCAGATTTTCACTTCTTTCAGGCCGTCGAGGACGTCCAGTTTAGTCAGGCAGAAGCCGGACAGGGAGTTAATCTGCACCGCGCGACGGACTGCGACCGCATCCAGCCAGCCGGTACGACGACGGCGGCCGGTGGTGGCGCCGAATTCGTTACCCTGCTTGCAGAGGAACTCGCCAGTTTCATCAAACAGCTCGGTCGGGAACGGACCTGCACCGACGCGAGTCGAGTAAGCTTTAATGATGCCCAGTACGTAATCCACATAACGCGGGCCCAGGCCGGAGCCGGTCGCCACGCCACCTGCGGTGGTGTTAGAGGACGTAACGTACGGGTAGGTACCGTGGTCGATATCCAGCAGCGTACCCTGCGCGCCTTCGAACATCACGAAGTCGCCGCGCTGACGCGCCTGATCCAGCAGGTCGGATACGTCCACCACCATGCTGGTCAGGATGTCGGCAATCGCCATCACATCGTCCAGCACTTTCTGGTAGTCAACCGCTTCTGCTTTGTAGAAGTTCACCAGCTGGAAGTTGTGATATTCCATCACTTCTTTCAGTTTATCGGCGAAGGTTGCTTTATCGAACAGATCGCCAACGCGCAGACCGCGACGAGCGACTTTATCTTCGTAAGCCGGGCCAATGCCGCGACCGGTAGTGCCGATCGCTTTCGCGCCACGCGCTTTTTCACGCGCCACGTCCAGCGCCACGTGATAGTCAAGGATAAGCGGGCAGGCTTCAGAGAGCAGCAGACGCTCGCGAACCGGGATACCACGGTCTTCCAGGCCCTTCATCTCTTTCATCAGCGCGGCCGGAGACAGCACGACGCCGTTACCGATGATGCTGGTGACGTTTTCACGCAGAATGCCTGATGGAATAAGATGGAGAACGGTTTTTTCACCGTTGATTACGAGAGTATGGCCGGCGTTGTGACCACCCTGGTAGCGCACAACATATTTAGCCCGTTCAGTCAGGAGATCGACGATCTTCCCTTTACCTTCGTCACCCCATTGGGTGCCCAGTACGACGACGTTGTTACCCATTTTTCAAAATCACCGTTTGCTTAAAAATGGATTCTACCATCGCTTTTTCAGAGTTACAGCACTTTTTGCATCCAAAATAAGGCAAATCCGACCACTTTTTGATCAGCCAATCGATTTCCTCAACATGTAGTAGATCACAATCCCGGCAACCACAAGTCCGCCGCCAAAACGACGCAATAAATTATCCGGTAGCTGGCTCAGGCTGGCGACCATTTTGCGCCAGGCGCGCGGATAAAGCAGCGGGCCAAGCCCTTCAAGTACTAAAACCAGCGCCAGCGCCAGCCAAATGGTGGAGTTCATCGTCAACCCTAATTGAAAAGTATCATTGCCGCCCTCGCGGGCGTCTCGGCCAGCATGGTGAATTCATTCTCTCATTTCACATTGTCCCGTATTTCAGCTTCATTATGAACCGGAAAGGTGAAACAAAATTCACAACTAATTGTATTGCTGGATATTTTTTAAATTGTAACTATGCCATCGCGTACTACAACCCGGTACGTCTACTTAATCAGGAAGATTATGATGAGAGAATTAACCGCATTTGAAATCGAAAATGTGAGCGGCGCAGGCTGGTTACAGGATGGTCTGGCGGCCTTAGGCAGCAAGGTCGGCGCAGCCGCATGGACGATGGGCACTGATGCCCTGAGCATTAACCTGCCACTGCTTGGCACCCTCAATCTGGCCGACCTGGCGCCGGACCTGGGCAAAACCCTGGGCGAAAGCGTTGGGTCGACTATCGGCGGCACCATCGAAAGTGCGCTGGCAGGCCTGCCGGTGATCGGCGGCCTGCTGAACAAGCTACTCGGCAACTAATTCCCGCCCTCGCAGCATGAAAAAAGGCGCCTGTTTCAGGCGCCTTTTCGCATTATTACTTCAGGTTTACACCTTCTCCGGCTTATTTACGCGCCGAATCCGGTGAACGCATATAGCGGAAGAAATCGCTGTCCGGACTCAGGACCATCACATCCTGATTGCTCTGGAAGCTCTTCTCATAGGCACGCAGGCTACGGATAAAGGAGTAGAAGCCTGGATCCTGGCTGAACGCGTCGGCAAACAGTTTCGCTGATTCCGCATCACCTTCACCACGCAGGATACGGCCCTGGCGCTCGGCTTCCGCCAGCGTCTTGGTGACTTCATAGTCCGCAGTCGCGCGCAGTTTTTCCGCCTCTTCCTGACCCTGTGAACGATGGCGACGAGCAACCGCTTCACGCTCCGCGCGCATACGGTTATAAATCGCTTCCGACACTTCTGCCGGCAGGTTGATCTGTTTGATACGTACGTCGACAACTTCGATACCCAGCGCCGCCATACTGTTCGGGTTGATCACCTGCACTTTACCGTTGGTTTCGGCTTCCACACGCTCTGCCGCTTTAGCAATCGCGTCGTCAGCCGCCGGGGTGCTAACCTCATCTTCCGTACCGGCCGAACCCGAGTTCAGCGCATCACGCACTTCCAGGGTCAGGCGACCACGGGAGTCGGTGACGATATCTTTCACATCCAGACGACCAATTTCAGAACGCAGACGGTCAGAGAATTTACGCTTCAGCAGTACCTCGGCCTGGGAGACGTCGCCGCCGCCGGTTGCCAGGTAGTAACGGCTGAAGTCGCTGATGCGCCACTTGATATAGGAGTCGACGATCAGGTCTTTCTTCTCTTTAGTAACGAAACGGTCAGCCTGGTTGTCCATGGTCTGAATACGCGCATCCAGCATCTTCACCGATTCGATAAACGGGATCTTGAAGTGCAGGCCTGGCGCATACACCAGCGGCTTGTTTTCGTCGTCGCGCAGAACTTTACCGAAACGCAGCGTGATACCGCGCTCGCCTTCCTTTACGACAAAGACAGACATGTAGAGCACTACCAGCACGATGACAATGATCGCGATAACAGATTTACGCATCGTTATTCCCCCTGACGCTGGTAGTCGTTACGCTGCGCGTTAGCGCGGCGTTGGTCCATAATGCTACCCCCGGTTGAGCTCGAGGTTGATGAGGTGCTGGCGCTGCTTGAGCTGGATGCTGGCGGCAGGCGCAGCAGATCGCTGGCGTCACTACTATCGCTCTTTGCTGCCGGCGCAGCGGCGCCTTTCAGCATCTGATCCAGCGGCAGAACCATCAGATTGCCGTTTTTGCTGTCATTGACCAGCACTTTACGGGTGTGGCTCAGCACTTTTTCCATGGTTTCGATATACAGACGCTCGCGGGTAATTTCCGGCGCGGCTTTGTATTCCGGCAGGATCTTCGCAAAGCGAGCCACTTCACCCTGGGCTTCCAGAACGGTCTGGGTCTTATAGGCGCGTGCCTCTTCGAGGATACGCTGCGCCTGACCATTCGCCCGCGGCTGGACTTCGTTGGTATACGCTTCCGCTTCACGAATGTACTGCTGCTCGTTCTCACGCGCGGCAATGGCATCGTCAAACGCGGCCTTCACCTCTTCCGGCGGACGCGCCGTCTGGAAGTTGACGTCCAGCAGAGTGATACCCATGTTGTACGGGCGAATCGTCTCTTCCAGCTCACGCTGGGTATCGCTACGGATCACGGTACGACCTTCGGTCAGAATGCGATCCATGGTGTATTTGCCGATCACGCCGCGCAGCGCGCTGTCGGTGGCCTGACGCAGACTGTCGTCCGCGCTGGTCACGCTAAACAGATAGCGCTCCGGATCGGTGACGCGGTACTGCACGTTCATCTCAACGCGCACCACGTTTTCGTCAGAGGTCAGCATGACGCCGGAAGCCGCAAGTTCGCGCACCGACTCCACGTTCACCGCCTGAACGTTATCGATAAAGGTCGGTTTCCAGTTCAGGCCAGGCTCAACCAGATGGCTGAACTTACCAAAACGGGTGACCACGCCGCGCTCGGCCTCTTTAATGGTATAGAAACCGCTGGCCGCCCAGATAATCACTGCCGCCGCGGCAACGATGCCGACAATACGCCCGCCCATCGGTCCGCGAGGCCCCTGCGCGCTATTGCCGCCGCCCACTCCGCCCTTGCCGCCGCCGAGCCCGCCAAGTTTTTTACTTAACTTGCGGAAGATATCATCCAGATCCGGCGGCCCCTGCTCGCGACCGCCTTTATTGCCATTTCCCTCAGAGTTGCCGCCAGGTTTGCTGCTCCCCCACGGGTCGCGGTCCTGTCCGTTATTACCGGGCTGATTCCACGCCATGTATATGCTCCATATTTGTTTTTGATATCCCCACAGGGGTCAATATCTTCAGGCAAGCTGCAAGGTTAAACCACATAGTCAACAAGCGTTGGCTCTTGCTTACAGAGGCGCCGCCAGTCAACGATCGGCATGCGCACCTGCAGGCTCACGCTGCCGTCATCCTCCATCCACTCTTTTTCTATCGCCTGAAGCTGATAGAAACGGCTTCTCAGTCGCCCTTCTTTCGGCGGTAAGCGCAGCGTATGCTGGGCCACTTCACCGGAAAGACGCTCCGTTAATGCCTGAAAAAGCAGTGGTACGCCAACCCCGGTCTGGGCTGAAAGCCAGACCCGAATCGGTTTATTTTCATCGTCGCGATCGATGCGCGGTTCAAAATCGTCAAGCATGTCGATTTTGTTCATCACCAGCAGCGCCGGGATCTCATCGGCCTCAATTTCAGCGAGAACCGTATTTACCGCATCAATGTTTTCCTGCACGCGGACATCCGCCGCGTCAATCACATGCAGCAGCAGCGTCGCCTGACGCGTCTCCTGCAACGTCGCTTTAAACGCTGCTACCAGATCGTGCGGCAGGTGGCGAATAAAGCCGACGGTATCGGCCAGCACCGTTTCGCCGACGTCAGGGACGTCAATGCGGCGCAGCGTCGGGTCCAGGGTGGCGAACAGCTGGTTCGCGGCATAGACCTCGGCGGCAGTGATCTGGTTAAAGAGCGTTGATTTTCCGGCGTTGGTATAGCCCACCAGCGACACGGTAGGAATATCGGCTTTCGCACGCGACCGCCGCCCCTGCTCGCGCTGTTTCTCGACTTTTTCCAGCCGCGACAGGATCTGCATGATACGGTTACGCAATAAACGGCGGTCGGTTTCGAGCTGGGTTTCCCCCGGGCCACGCAAACCAATCCCGCCCTTCTGTCTTTCAAGGTGGGTCCAACCGCGGACAAGGCGAGTCGCCATATGGCGCAGCTGCGCCAGCTCGACCTGCAATTTCCCTTCATGGGTGCGCGCGCGCTGGGCGAAAATATCTAAAATAAGACCGGTGCGATCGATAACCCGGCATTCGCACAGGCGTTCCATGTTACGTTCTTGCGCCGGACTCAGGGCATGATCGAAGAGCACGACCGAAGCGCCGGTCGCTTTAACGGCTTCCGCAATTTCGACTGCCTTACCTTCACCAACAAAATACTTCGGGTGCGGTGCTTTACGGCTACCGGTAATCACCTGCATTGCTTCGACACCGGCGGAAGAGGCCAGAGTTTCAAACTCCTGGAGATCTTCCATATCTTTGTCTTGCGAAAAATAGATGTGTACCAGTACCGCCTGCTCACCGGCGTCATAACGGTCAAACAAGCGTAAACCCCTTATAAAATACCAGCGGGGAACGCAGAAAACCTGGCTCCCCGGCGTGGAAAAACAGCACTGGCCTTATTCGGCGTCGTCGCTGTCTTGTTGCGGCGCAGAAGAACCCTGCGCGCTACCACCGTGGTGATAGTTACTGGAACCGCCGCCAGCATTGTTGCTGTGGTGAGACACCGGGCGAGACGGGACAACAGTAGAAATTGCGTGCTTATAGACCATCTGGCTGACCGTGTTCTTCAACAGGATCACGAACTGATCGAAAGACTCAATTTGCCCTTGCAGCTTGATACCATTCACCAAATAAATAGAAACCGGAACGCGTTCCCGACGCAAAGCGTTCAGGAACGGATCTTGTAAAGATTGCCCCTTAGCCATTCTCTCTTTTCCTTATATGTATGCTTGTTTTGTACTCAGAACCTTACGATTCTCAAAAAAAATTACGCACGATACCGTTTAATTGTACACGTTCAGTTCTGGCTCGCACCAACAACCTGTAATACTTTGTTGAGCGCTTGTTCAGGTTGTTCACTGTCTAACCAGTGCACACCTTCCCAACCGCGCAGCCAGGTGACCTGACGTTTGGCTAACTGTCTCGTGGCGCAAACACCTCGATAAACCATCTCATCATACGGGATCTCGCCATTGAGATATGACCACATCTGGCGGTATCCGACACAACGGATGGAAGGCATGTCCGTATGCAAATCTCCGCGGGCAAAAAGCGCCCGTACTTCTGCTTCAAAACCTGAAGCTAACATCTGATGAAAACGCTGTTCTATGCGTTGATGGAGCAGTTCACGGCTCGCCGGGGCGATGGCGAACTGATGCACCTGATATGGCAGAGCGTCTCCTGACGTTTGCGTCAGTTCCGTTAAAGTTTTACCCGAAATGAAAAAAACTTCCAGTGCCCGGGAAAGCCTTTGCGGATCATTTGGATGAATACGCGCAGCAGCCACGGGATCGATCTCCTGTAATTGCTGATGTAACGCATTCCACCCCTGCTCTGCGGCCTGCTGCTCAATCCGCGCTCTGACCTCTGGGTCAGCCGACGGTAAGGGCGACAATCCTTCCAGCAACGCTTTGAAATACAACATCGTTCCGCCGACTAACAGCGGAATTCGCCCGGCGGCGACAATATCCGCCATCGCCGCCAGCGCATCGCGGCGAAAATCCGCCGCGGAATAGGCCTCCGCAGGATCCAAAATATCCAGCAGCCGATGCGGCGCAGCGCTAAGCTCCGCAGCATCCGGTTTGGCGGTGCCAATATCCATTCCCCGATAAATGAGGGCGGAATCAACGCTAATCAACTCTACTGGCAAAACTTTACGTAAGGCTATCGCCAGCGCGGTTTTGCCGGAGGCCGTCGGGCCCATTAAAAAAATTGCCTTGGGCAGGCTCGCCTCGGTTACATCATTCATCTTTCAGGGCATTCATCGCCGAATGGAGATCTACAGGTTGTAACAGGCCACCCGGCGGCGTTCTCACCAGCTGCGGGCAAAGACGCTCAACGTCCGCCAGCAGCGCAATCGCCTGCGCCATATTCCATGACGTCTGTTCGCTCGTCAGATTACGCGCCATCCATTGGGCGATATTGCCGACGTCGAATGCGTTTTGCTGCGCCAGGTAGCCTATCAGTTCAGGAATCAAGATTTGTAAATTTTGTTGTCTTAAGGGTAAAGGGACCGCGCGCACCGTCACGTGCAGGGCATCGGTATGCACATCGATCCCTAGCTGCGCCAGCGCCGGCTGAGCGGCGGCCAGCGCCTGCTTTTCCCCTTCCGTAACTTTTAACCGCAGCGGGATCAGCAGCGGCTGAGCACATACCGCCTCCGCTCCCGGGGTCAACTGCGCCTGGCGCAGCCAGCGCTCGGCAACGGTCAACGACAGCAGCGCCAGACCGCCCTCGCGCTCCAGCAGCGCGCAGTCGCCGCCAACAATCGTCAGCACTCTGCCAAAGCTCTGACTGTGACCGGCCAACTCTGCCGCCGCCGGAGGCTGCAACGCTGGCTTTGGCGCCGTTGGCGTGTCGAGCAGTTGACGATAAAGCGCTCCCTGCTGCTTCTGGTAACCCGGCTGCGCATGCGGCCAGCTCGCGCCGCCCGGTTTGCCGCTGGAGGCCGCAGGCTCACGCGATGGCGTGATGCTGAAGCGGGTCGCAGGTTCCCGCGCTTCCGCTGGCCGCGCAAACTGGTTGCCTCCCGCGGCGATGCGGTTCTCCGGCATCGGGCGCGGCGCCGGCGGGTCGTCTTTTTCCGCCAGCGGCGCGTCAAGCTGCTGCTGCAGTACGCTCAGTACGCCCTGGTAGATAAAGTCGTGCACCAGGCGCGACTGATGGAAACGCACCTCATGCTTGGCCGGGTGGACGTTTACATCCACCTGATGGGGATCGATCTCCAGATACAGCACAAACGCCGGTTGCTGATCGGCCCCTAACTTGTCTTCACAGGCCTGGCGGATAGCATGGTTGATCAGCCGATCGCGCATCATCCGCCCGTTAACGTAGCAATACTGAATTTCCGCCAGCGCCGGGGTGGTATGCAGCGGATCGGCGACCCAGCCGCGCAGGGTCAGATCGCCATGCTGCCACTCGATCGCCAGCGCATGTTCGAGAAAAGCGGCGCCGCAAATTGTCCCCAGCCGGCGCTCGCGCTGGCCATCCTGAGCGACGGCCCGATACTGGCGCATCACCTTGCCGTTATGGCTGAGGTTGATAGTGACGTCGAAGCGCGCCAGCGCAATGCGGCGCACCACCTCGTCAATGTGGCCGAACTCGGTCTTTTCGGTGCGCATAAATTTGCGCCGCGCCGGGGTGTTATAGAACAGATCGAGGACTTCCAGAGTGGTACCGACCGGGTGCGCCGCCGGCTTCACCGTCACCGCCTGATCGCGGCCTTCAGCATACGCCTGCCAGGCTTCCTGCTGCTCCGCCGTGCGCGAAGTCAGCGTTAAGCGCGCCACCGAACTGATACTGGCCAGCGCTTCGCCGCGAAAGCCGAGGCTGATAATGGCCTCCAGATCGTCAAGCGAGGCGATCTTGCTGGTCGCATGACGAGCCAGGGCCAGCGCCAGCTCGTCTTTTTTGATGCCGCTGCCGTTATCGCGGATGCGAATGAGCTTCGCGCCGCCGCGTTCGATATCAATGTCAATCCGCGTGGCGCCCGCATCAAGACTGTTCTCAACCAGCTCTTTCACCACCGACGCGGGCCGCTCCACCACCTCGCCGGCGGCAATCTGGTTGGCGAGCTGCGGCGGCAGAACCTGAATCGGCATCCCCTGCTCCTTAGTTAATCAACATCCCGCCCGGCGCCGCGGCGCTGGCGGTCTGCGCCGCCTCGCCGCGAGGCGCCGACTGCAGCGGATGCTGCATAAAGTAGTTGCGTAAGCCGTTATAAATCGCCTCCGCAATCTGCTCCTGGTAATCATCGCTCCCCAGCAGCCGCTCTTCGCCGTTGTTACTGATAAAGCCCGTTTCCACGAGGATCGACGGGATATCCGGCGAGCGCAGCACTCCAAGGCTGGCATGCTCCGGGCGGCGTTTGTGCAGGTTGCCAATACGCTGCAGCTGGCTCAGCACGTTGGTCGCCACATCGTAGCCGACGCGCTGGGAATGACCAAACTGCAGATCCAGCACCGCCTGGCTCAGGTAGGGGTCGGCCTGGCTGTTTGCCAGCACATCGCCCGCCCCGCCGAGCAGTTCAGACTGCTTCTCATGCTGCTCCAGCCAACCGGCCATTTCGCTGTTGGCGCGACGGTTCGAGAGCACCCACACCGAGGCGCCGGTGGCATCGCGGTTTGGCGCGGCGTCAGCATGGATAGAGACGAGGAAATTGGCGTTTTGCTTACGCGCCACGTCAGAGCGGCCCATCACCGAAATAAAGTAATCCCCGTCGCGGGTCAGCACCGGCTTAAACTGCGGATCGGCGTTCAGTAACGCCCGCAGCTTGCGCGCAATAGCGATAGTCACGTTTTTCTCTTTGGTGCCGTTCGGGCCAATCGCGCCGGGATCCTGGCCGCCGTGCCCGGCATCAATGGCGATAATGACTTTATCATCCGCCGACACCGTGCGGGCCGCCGGGCGAGTCACGGTCTGATTGTTGGTCATCGCCGGCTGAGAGGAGGTCATCACCGTCTGCCGTTCATGACCCGACGAGCTGAACGGGTTACGCCCTGACGTCGTCGTCCGGGAAGGCATCACCGGCGGCGGGTCGGCCCGTTTCACCACCACGGGCGGCGGAGGCGGCGGCGGCGGCGCGTCGGCGTTGATGGTAAAGACCACCGTGTAATTCGCCCCGTTCTGTTGCTTCACCGCCCGGGTTTTGCCATCTTCCGTCAGATCCACCAGCAGACGCAGCGTCTGCGTATCCTGCGGCGTGCCGGCGCGAATACTCTTCACCAGGTTGCTGCCGCTAAACTGCAGCGGTAGTCCCTGCAATACGCCGGTCTGCTTGATATCCAGCGCCACCAGACGTTTACCCTGTGGGGTAAAGGAGTACTCCGGCTCACCGACAAAGCTTAGGGTAATACGGGCCTGCTGGTCTCCGTTAGAGACCTGGATATCGGATAAACTCGCCGCAGTGGCGTGAAGACTCGACAGCATCAGCGCAGCGGCAAGCCAGGTGGTTATGCGATACTTCATCCCGTCATCCTTCAGGCTAAAAGGCTAAACGCGCCAGTAAAGATTCACCCCGTGAGGAGATCGCGGTAATACGCGCCTCACGCCCTTGTGCCTGGTAATCAAGGTGAATTTCAACATCCGGGTCAGGCAGGACACCTGCGCCTTGCTGCGGCCATTCCACCAGGCAGATGGCATCGTCGGCAAAATAATCACGGATCCCCATAAATTCGAGTTCCTCAGGATCCGCCAGACGGTAGAGATCGAAGTGATACACCATCAGGTTCTCGAGGGTATAGGGCTCCACCAGGGTATAAGTTGGGCTTTTGACATTGCCGCGGTGACCGAGCGCCTGCAAAAAGCCGCGGCTGAAGGTCGTTTTCCCCGCGCCTAAATCACCATACAGATAAATCACGGTGGCGCCGGTACAGGCCTGCGCGATGCGGTCGCCAAGGGCCAGCGTGGCCTGCTCATCGGGTAAAGGAATCACTCGGTTAATCATGGTCTACGTCAATCACATCCGGGTTAACAACACGCCTGAGCGTGGAAAAGAGATCGGTCGCCAGCATGCCGCGGGTGCCCTCGCGGGCGGCCAGTCGGTCGGCGGCATCACCATGAGCGACGCACCCGGCACAGGCAGCATCATACGGCGTCAGGTGCTGTCCTAACAACGCGGCGATGATGCCTGTGAGCACATCGCCCATCCCGCCGCTGGCCATCCCGGCATTGCCGGCATCGATAATGCCCATCGCCCCGCTTTCACTGGCCACTACCGTGCCCGCGCCTTTCAGCACAACCACGCCGCCATACCGTTTTACCAGACGCTGCGCAGAAAGTAAGCGATCGCTTTCAATTTCTGCCACGCTGACGTTCAGCAGACGGGCCGCTTCGCCGGGGTGCGGCGTTAGCACGCGATTGTGACGTTTATCGGGATTGAATGCCAGCAGGTTCAGCGCGTCGGCGTCCCAGACCATCGGTTTGTTAAAACTTTCCACCGTCCGCAGGGCGCTGCGTCCCCATTCGCGCTGCCCCAGGCCAGGGCCAATCGCCACCACATCAGCCCACTCCAGCGCGGCTTTCAGAGTCTGCGGCGTCAGTTCATCTACCATTAATTCCGGCCGCACGGTGACAATGGGCGCCACGTTCTCCGGGTGAGTAAGTACTCGCACCAGTCCCGCGCCGCTGCGCAGGGCCGCTTCACCGCACATACGGATAGCGCCTGCCGTGCCGCGATCGCCGCCGACAATCACCAGCTTGCCGTGATCGCCTTTATGGGAGGTGGCCCGCCGCGGCGGCAGCCAGTCGGCGAGGTGGGCGGCGCAAAACCGCGTCAGAGGAGTGCTTTGTCCGGCGAGCCAGCGTTCGAGCCCCAGCGCATGATGGTGGAGTTGCCCGACGACATCCCGCGCCTTGCCGGTCAGCAGCCCCGGCTTGAGGGCGATAAAGGTCAGCGTATGGTCGGCCTGTACCACTGCACCTGGCGTCGCGCCCGTCTGCGCATTCAGGCCGGAAGGGATATCCAGCGCCACCACCGGCGCCGGGTGGTGGTTCGCCTGGTGGATGAGCGCCGCAACGGGATCGCGCGGCGCACTGCGCAGACCGGTGCCGAGCAGGCCATCAATAATCAGTGAGATATCGTCGGGCCATGGGATGGTCGCCGCATGGATCACGCCGCCGGCGTTAAGCCACGCCTCCCGCGCCGCCTGCGCCTCTTCCGGCAGCGGGCTGTCACTCTCCACCGCCAGCAGCGTCACCCGCCGCCCCGCGGCCTGTGCCAGACGCGCAACGACATATCCGTCGCCGCCGTTGTTGCCATGTCCGCAGAGGATCAGCCAGTGCGCGCTGGCAGGATAAGCACAGCTGGCCAGCTGGAACGCCGCCTCGCCCGCGCGCTGCATGAGTTCGAACAGCGTCAGCCCCAGGCTGTCCGCCGCCTCTCGTTCGGCCAGGCGCAGCGCCTCCGCAGGCCAAATGTTGTATGGTATACTGTCAGGGTTTTTCGTCATTGTATGGTCCATCATGTCACAGCCCCTCGATCTCGTTCAGTTAGCGCAACAAATCAAACAATGGGGCACAGAGCTTGGGTTCCAGCAGGTGGGGATCGCCGATACCGACCTCAGCGCCAGTGAACCCAAACTGCAGGCATGGCTGGATAAACAATACCACGGCGAAATGGAATGGATGGCCCGTCACGGTATGATGCGCGCCCGTCCCCACGAACTGCTGCCCGGTACGTTACGCGTCATCAGCGTGCGGATGAACTATCTGCCCGCTAACGCCGCCTTTGCCCGCACCCTGAAAGATCCCACGCTGGGTTACGTCAGCCGTTATGCCCTCGGGCGTGATTATCATAAGCTGCTACGTAATCGCCTGAAAAAGCTGGGGGAGAAGATTCAGGAACAGTGTGCTTCGCTCAATTTTAGACCTTTTGTCGATTCCGCGCCTATCCTGGAACGGCCAATCGCAGAAAAAGCGGGCCTTGGCTGGACAGGTAAGCACTCACTAATCTTAAGCCGCGACGCCGGATCGTTCTTTTTCCTCGGCGAACTGCTGATTGATCTGCCCCTGCCGGTCGACAGCCCGGTTGCGGAGGAGTGTGGGCGCTGCGTCGCCTGCATGACCATCTGTCCCACCGGGGCCATCGTTGAGCCCTATACCGTCGACGCCCGGCGCTGCATCTCCTATCTCACCATTGAACTGGAAGGTGCAATCCCCGAGGAGTTCCGTCCACTAATCGGCAACCGTATTTACGGTTGTGATGATTGTCAGCTGATCTGCCCGTGGAACCGTTTCTCACAGCTCACCGATGAAGAGGATTTCAGCCCACGCAAAGCGCTGCATGCCCCGCTGCTGGTGGAGCTGTTCGCCTGGAGCGAAGCGTGGTTTCTGAAGGTGACCGAAGGGTCGGCGATTCGTCGCATTGGCCACCTGCGCTGGCTGCGTAATATCGCCGTCGCGTTGGGCAATGCGCCCTGGGATGAAGCCCATCTTCGCGCCCTGGAGAGCCGCCGGGGCGAGCACCCGCTTCTCGACGAACACATTGAGTGGGCGATTGCCCAGCAACTGAAAAAGCGGAACGCCGACGCCGTTGAAGTACAGCTGCCGAAAAAATTACGTCTGGTCAGAGTGGTAGAGAAAGGCTTGCCGCGCGACGCCTGATTCATTCACAGGCTGTGAATAAAATCTAAAACACATTGCGTTTCAAGGCGCAGACCAAGGTCAAGTGATCGGATTAACATTTTGAAATGAAATTTATTTGTTAAATTTCAATCACATACAAAGATACTATTTACAAAGCGAAGCATTTGCGCCGCCAGTGACGGAACGATAACCTGTGGATAACTCTGTTCACAGTATTTCTGAGGACCAAACGAAAATCATCCCCGGCGCTGGATTGCACTGTGGATAAATAAGAGATGGAAGAAAATTTGGAGCGGGAAACGAGACTCGAACTCGCGACCCCGACCTTGGCAAGGTCGTGCTCTACCAACTGAGCTATTCCCGCTTAATCATCGTCATTCAAGCTACCGTCTAGCAACCTGAAAACTGCGACTGGTGTGGTGTGTCTTTCAAATTTTGGAGCGGGAAACGAGACTCGAACTCGCGACCCCGACCTTGGCAAGGTCGTGCTCTACCAACTGAGCTATTCCCGCTTAATCTTCGGCTTTCGCCCCGCATCTGCGAGATGAAATCCTTTGATCAGGATGGTGCTTTCAAATTTTGGAGCGGGAAACGAGACTCGAACTCGCGACCCCGACCTTGGCAAGGTCGTGCTCTACCAACTGAGCTATTCCCGCGTTACTGCATTTTTTGCCATATTTCGATGGCGTCGTAATTTGCATTTCTGCGTCGTTACGGGAGGCGCATTATACGAGAATTCGATGCCCCTGCAACCCCCTGACGATCACTTTTTTGCGTTTTTTGTTTAAATGGACATTTTCTCGCCATCTACGCCGCTGAATTGTATAAATAAGCGTCATAACGGGCAAAATCGCTTTTTCCGCCCGGCTGAATGACGCAAAATCGCTCGCATCATACAGCGGTGGCGCGACGTATAACGAGGCCACCCCGACGCCAAACAGGGAATTAGCATGAGAAAAGTCCTCACCGTCCTGCTGCTGAGCACGCTGGCCATCGGAACCGCGTCAGCCGAGACGCTCCATTTTGGCACCACCACGGCCAATCCACCGTTTGTCACCGCCAACGGCAAAAATCAGCCCGTTGGCTTCGATATCGATCTCGCGCACGCCCTGTGCCAGCAGATGCAGGCGCAGTGCCAGTTCACGGCGCAGCGTTTCGATACCCTGATCCCGGCTTTACGCTTTAAGAAATTTGACGCGGTGATTGCCGGCATAGAAGTGATCCCGATGCGTGAGAAGCAGGTCGCCTTCAGCCGACCCTATCGCCAGGCGCTCTCCGGGGTAGTGATCGTCAACAAAGATGTCGCCCATACCTTTGCCGATCTGAAAGCTAAAAAAGTCGGCGTGGTGAAAGGCACGCTGCATCAGCGCTACCTGCGTGATAAACAGAAAGCCGTACAGGCTGTCCCTTACGACGATGTCGCCAGCGCCCTGGCCGCGCTGAAAGCCGGGCAAATAACCGGCGTCATGGGCGACTTCGCCACCCTCGACGCCTGGCAGCAGGAGAACCCTGACTACGCCATCATGGATGAACGGGCCACCGACCCGGCTTATTACGGTAAGCAGTATGCGATTGCGGTGCGCAAAGACGATCCGGAGCTGCTGAACGCCATCAACGATGCCCTGGCCGCGGTCATGGCGACACCTGACTTCCAGCAGATGCAGCAGAAGTGGTTTAAATAACGCAGAAAAGTGTACCGGGCCGCGCACAGGGCCCGGTCGCGGTTTACAGCTTAATGAAGTGTTCGCGGTAGTAAGCCAGCTCGGCGACCGACTCGCGGATATCGTCCATCGCCTGATGAGTGCCCTGCTTTTTAAAGCCGTCGAGAATTTCCGGCTTCCAGCGGCGCGCCAGCTCTTTCAGCGTGCTAACGTCCAGATAGCGATAGTGGAAATAGGCTTCCAGTTGCGGCATGTACTTAAACAGGAAGCGACGATCCTGGCCGATACTGTTGCCGCAGATCGGCGACTTGCCCGCCGGCACCCACTGCTTAAGAAACTCAATGGTCGCCAGTTCGGCATCGTGCTCGCTGACGGTGCTGGCCTTTACGCGATCCACCAGACCGCTGCCGGTATGCGTCCGCACATTCCACTCGTCCATTAATGCCAACTGAGCGTCCGACTGATGCACCGCGATGGTCGGGCCCTCAGCCAGAATGTTCAGGTTGGCATCGGTCACCAGGGTGGCGATTTCGATAATGCGATCGCGCTCCGGATCCAGCCCTGTCATCTCAAGATCGATCCAAATGAGGTTGTTTTCATTTGCACTCATGCTATTTTCCACCCTTCTCGCGTGACTATATTCATCTAAAATAGCGTGTATCATAGAGGTTTTGCCCCATCAGGGCGACCAGGAGCCAGTTCGATTGAGTAAAAATAAACTCTCCAAAGGCCAGCAGCGCCGCGTCAAAGCCAACCACCAGCGCCGTCTGAAAACCACTGCGGAGAAGGCCGACTACGATGACAACCTGTTTGGCGAAACGTCGGAAGGCATTGTCATCAGTCGCTTTGGTATGCATGCCGACGTCGAATCCGCTGACGGCAGCGTGCATCGCTGCAATATCCGCCGGACGATCCGCTCGCTGGTCACCGGCGACCGCGTGGTCTGGCGGCCGGGCAAAGACGCCGCCGACGGCGTAAGCGTCAAAGG
This sequence comes from Klebsiella sp. P1927, assembly GCF_018204675.1. NCBI lineage: Bacteria > Pseudomonadati > Pseudomonadota > Gammaproteobacteria > Enterobacterales > Enterobacteriaceae > Klebsiella > Klebsiella sp. P1927. The sequence continues at coordinate 4,665,324 of NZ_CP073377.1, forward strand.
GATCGTCGAGGCGGTGCACGATCGCGCCTCCGTCCTGACGCGTCCGGATTTTTACGACGGCGTGAAGCCTATCGCCGCTAATATCGACCAGATCGTGGTGGTTTCCGCGATCCTGCCTGAGCTGTCGCTGAATATTATCGATCGCTATCTGGTGGCCTGCGAAGCGCAGGATATCGAGCCGCTCATTGTGCTGAATAAAATCGATCTGCTGGATGATGATGGTCTGCGCTTCGTCAATGAGCAAATGGATATCTACCGCAACATCGGTTACCGCGTGCTGCTGGTTTCCAGTCGGACTCAGGACGGCCTTAAGCCGCTGGAAGCGGCCCTGACCGACCGCATCAGTATCTTCGCCGGGCAGTCCGGGGTCGGTAAATCGAGCCTGCTGAACGCCCTGCTCGGGTTGAGCGAGGATCAGATCCTCACCAATGATGTCTCGGACGTTTCCGGCTTAGGTCAACACACCACCACCGCGGCACGCCTCTACCACTTCCCGCACGGCGGCGATGTGATTGATTCACCGGGGGTACGTGAGTTCGGCCTGTGGCATCTGGAAGCGGAACAAATCACCAACGGCTTTGTCGAATTCCATGATTATTTAGGCCGTTGCAAATATCGCGACTGTAAACACGATACCGATCCTGGCTGTGCGCTTCGCGAAGCGGTAGAGAACGGCAAGATCGCCGAAAGCCGTTTTGAGAACTACCACCGCATCCTGGAAAGCATGGCGCAGGTACAGGTAAAAACGCGTAAAAACTTTTCCTCGTCCGATGACTGATCATTAAGCTGAGCATCACGTCAGGCGCTGCCGGGCAGCGATGATGACGCAGCTTACGCGGATGCCATTTGGCGAGTTTTACGTATAGAATCGTCCCCTTTTTTCAGGTCCCCGCCCGCAGGCGGGGTCAGGAACGACATATCATGGCCTGGAGGCTACTTTGTTAAACGATCTTAAACTTTCACTGCAATACATTCTGCCTAAACTGTGGCTCACCCGCCTCGCAGGCTGGGGTGCGAGCAAACGCGCAGGTTGGCTGACGAAGCTGGTCATCGATCTGTTCGTGAAATACTACAAGGTCGATATGAAAGAGGCGCAGAAGCCGGATACCGCGGCTTATCGCACCTTCAACGATTTCTTCGTGCGCCCGCTGCGCGACGACGTTCGCCCGCTGAATACCGATCCAAACGTGCTGGTGATGCCGGCCGATGGCGTGATCAGCCAGCTTGGCGCCATTGAGAACGATAAAATCCTGCAGGCTAAAGGTCATGACTACAGTCTGGAAGCCCTGCTGGCCGGCAACTATCAGATGGCCGACCTGTTCCGTAACGGCAGCTTCGCCACCACCTACCTGTCGCCGCGCGACTATCACCGCGTACATATGCCGTGCAACGGCATCCTGCGCGAAATGATCTACGTTCCTGGCGACCTGTTCTCTGTTAACCACTTGACGGCGCAGAACGTCCCGAACCTGTTCGCCCGTAACGAGCGCGTCATCTGCCTGTTTGATACTGAGTTTGGCCCGATGGCGCAAATTCTGGTGGGCGCAACTATCGTCGGCAGCATTGAGACCGTGTGGTCCGGCACCGTGACCCCGCCGCGCGAAGGCATTATTAAACGCTGGACCTGGCCCGCTGGCGACAACGAAGGCTCCATCGCCTTGCTGAAAGGCCAGGAGATGGGCCGCTTCAAACTGGGTTCCACCGTGATCAACCTGTTTGCCCCGGGCCAGGTGAAGCTGGTCGACACGCTGCAAAGCCTGTCCGTGACCAAGATCGGCCAACCGCTGGCGACAGCAGTGGAAGCGACCGCCGCCGCTGAACCCGCGCCGTTACCGGAAGAAGAGATCCGCGCCGAACACCGCGCCAGCCCGCTGGTTGACGATAAACAAGATCAAGGTTAATTCTTCAGCAAAAGGGTTATGCCGTGCGCCTGATATACACTTTCCTGTTGGCCTTGAGCCTCAGTTTCGGGGCGTACGCTGCGACAGCCCCGGATGCTAAACAGATAACCCAGGAACTGGAACAGGCGAAGGCGGCAAAGCCCGCCCAGCCTGAAACCGTTGAAGTTCTGCAGTCCGCGCTGAACGCGCTTGAGGAGCGAAAATCATCCCTCGAGCGCGCCCGTCAGTATCAGGACGTTATCGACAATTTCCCCAAACTGTTTCAAAGCCTGCGTGCCCAGCTCAATAATCTGAGCGAAGAGCCGCGCCAGGTGCCAACCGGCCTGACCGCCGATGCGCTGAACCAGGAGATCCTGCAGGTCAGCAGCCAACTGCTGGAATCGAGCCGCCAGGCGCAGCAGGAGCAGGATCGCGCGCGTGAAATCGCCGACTCCCTGAACCAGCTGCCGCAGCAGCAAACCGATGCCCGTCGTCAGCTCAATGAGGTTGAGCGCCGCATCGGCACGCAAACCGGCAACAATGCTCTCGCCCAGGCGCAAAATCTTGCCCTGCAGGCGGAATCAGCGCGTCTGAAGGCGCTGGTGGATGAACTCGACCTCGCCCAGCTCTCCGCCAACAACCGCCAGGAGCTGTCGCGCGCCCGTTCCGAGCTGGCGCAAAAACAGAGCGAGCAGCTGGATGCCTATCTGCAGGCGCTGCGCAATCTGCAAAACAGCCAGCGCCAGCGGGAGGCGGAAAAGGCGCTGGAGAGTACCGAACTGCTGGCGGAGAACAGTGAAAACCTGCCGCCGGACATCACCGCCCAGTTTAAGGTCAACCGTGAGCTCTCCCAGGCGCTGAACCAGCAGGCGCAGCGCATGGATCTGGTGGCGTCCCAGCAGCGGCAGGCGACGAATCAAACGCTGCAGGTGCGCCAGGCGTTAAACACCCTGCGCGAGCAGTCGCAGTGGCTGGGCTCCTCCAATCTGCTGGGCGAAGCCCTGCGCGCCCAGGTGGCGCGGCTGCCGGAGCGCCCTCGCCCGCAGCAGCTGGATACGGAAATGGCGCAGCTGCGCGTGCAGCGTCTGCGCTTTGAAGATTTGCTGAGTAAGCAGCCGCAGCTGCGGCAGATCCGCCAGGCCGACGGCGAACCGCTGACCAGCGAGCAGAACAAGATCCTGCAGGCGCAGCTGCGCACGCAGAACGAGCTGCTGAACTCGCTGCTGCGCGGCGGCGACACCCTGATGCTGGAGCTCACCAAGCTGAAGGTCGCCAACGGCCAGCTGGAAGACGCGCTGAAAGAGATCAACGAAGCCACCCACCGCTATCTGTTCTGGACTTCGGACGTCAGCCCCATCGGCTTCTCCTGGCCGCTGGAGATCGTCCAGGATCTGCGGCGCCTGATCTCCCTGGATACCATCAGCGAACTGGGCAAAGCCAGCGCGATGATGCTTACCAGCAAAGAGACCCTGCTGCCGCTGTTTGCCGCCCTGCTGCTGGTTGGCTTTAGCATCAGTTCGCGGCGCCATTTCACCCGCTTTCTCGAGCGCTCCAGCGCCCGGGTGGGGAAAGTCACCCAGGATCACTTCTGGCTGACGCTGCGCACGGTCTTCTGGTCGATACTGGTGGCCTCGCCGCTGCCGGTGCTGTGGATGACGCTCGGCTATGGTCTGCAGTCCGCCTGGCCGTTCCCGCTGGCGGTGGCGATTGGCGATGGAGTCACCGCGACGGTGCCTTTGCTGTGGGTGGTGATGATCTGCGCCACCTTCGCCCGGCCAAACGGGCTGTTTATCGCCCACTTCGGCTGGCCGCGTAGCCGCGTGGCGAAGGCGATGCGCTACTACCTGATGAGCATCGGGCTGATTGTGCCGCTGATTATGGCGCTGATCATGTTCGATAATCTTAACGACCGCGAATTCTCCGCTTCGCTGGGCCGCCTGTGCTTCCTGCTGATCTGCGGCGCGCTGGCGGTGGTCACCCTGAGCCTTAAGCACGCCGGTATTCCGCTCTATCTGGATAAAGAGGGGAATGGCGATAATATGGTGAACCGCCTGCTGTGGAACCTGATGCTTGGCGCCCCGCTGGTGGCCATGCTGGCGGCCGCCGTCGGCTACCTCGCCACCGCCCAGGCGCTGCTTGCGCGTCTGGAAACCTCGGTCGCCATCTGGTTCCTGCTGCTGGTGGTCTATCACATCATCCGCCGCTGGATGCTGATCCAGCGCCGCCGGCTGGCCTTCGACCGGGCCCGCCATCGTCGCGCGGAAATTCTCGCTCAGCGCGCCCGCGGCGAAGATGAGCCCGTTCACGTCAGCAGCCCGGAAGGGTCGGTGGAGACGGAGGTCAGCGAGGTCGACCTCGATGCCATCAGTACCCAGTCGCTGCGGCTTGTCCGCTCCCTGCTGATGCTGATCGCGCTGCTATCGGTCATCGTGCTGTGGTCGGAAATTCACTCGGCGTTTGGCTTCCTTGAGAATATCTCGCTGTGGGACGTGACCTCGACGGTACAAGGGGTGGAAAGCCTTGAGCCTATTACGCTTGGCGCGGTGTTGATTGCCATTCTGGTGCTGATCATCACCACTCAGCTGGTACGCAACCTGCCCGCGCTGCTGGAACTGGCGATCCTCCAGCATCTCGATTTAACGCCCGGCACCGGCTACGCCATCACCACCATCACTAAGTATCTGCTGATGCTGGTCGGCGGGCTGGTGGGCTTCTCGATGATCGGTATCGAGTGGTCGAAGCTGCAGTGGCTGGTCGCCGCGCTGGGTGTGGGTCTCGGGTTTGGCCTGCAGGAGATCTTCGCCAACTTTATCTCCGGCCTGATTATCCTGTTTGAGAAGCCGATCCGCATCGGCGATACGGTCACCATTCGCGACCTGACGGGCAGCGTCACCCGCATTAATACCCGTGCGACCACCATCAGCGACTGGGACCGAAAAGAGATTATCGTGCCGAACAAGGCGTTCATTACCGAACAGTTTATCAACTGGTCGCTGTCGGACTCGGTTACCCGCGTGGTGCTGACGGTGCCGGCGCCTGTGGACGCCGATACCGAAGAGGTGACGAAAATTCTCATCGCCGCGGCGCATCGCTGCTCGCTGGTCATCGATACCCCGGCGCCGGAGGCGTTTCTCGTCGACCTGCAGCAGGGGATCCAGATTTTCGAGCTACGTATTTTTGCCGCGGAGATGGGGCACCGCATGCCGCTGCGCCATGAGATGCATCAGCTGATCCTGGCGGGCTTCCGCGAGCATGGCATTGATATGCCGTTCCCTCCGTTCCAGATGCGTCTGGAAAGTATTGACGGCAGGCAAAGCAGTAAAACCATGACCTCGGCCGGAAAAACCAGCCGCCGTACGGCTGGTAGCCTGTAAACCATCCCCTGCCCGGCTGCACCGCCGGGCAGGTTCTTTAACTCTCCATCACCAGCGCGCCGGACGCCATGCGCCGACGGTAGCTTTCGTAGATCCCCAGCGCCAGCAGTGAGAAGAAGATCGGTCCACCCACCATCCACAGGGTGCTGTTCCAGTCCCCGCTGTCGATGACGGGTTGGATAATGGTGAAGATATTGGCGAAGGTCACCACCAGCAGCACCACGCCGGTCGCCAGCAGCGTCGACGGACGGTTTTTGAAGATCACGAACGGCCGGTCAAGATGGGTTTTCGCCTTGAAGAACGGGAAGGCGATGGTCAGGAACAGATAAGGCAAGGTCATAGAGACATTGGTCATCAGCGTCAGCTTGTTATAAAACGCGGAAGCGCTATCCCCACCGAACGATACCAGTACGATAAACACCCCGACCAGCAGACACTGCAGCCACATCGCCGCGGCGGGCATTCCGTTGACGTTAAGGCGGGTCATCACCGACGGCCAGAGCGCTTTTGGCGTGCCCTGGATAATCGCTTTCAGAGGAGAATAGCTGAGGGTGAAGAACGCGCCGGTGTAAGCGAGAAACATCGACAGGCCGGTAATACGGGCGAACCAGACCCCGGTCAGGGCTGACGCCGCAGGGGTCAGGTGCAGGGCCTGGCCCAGCGTCGCCCCGAGGCTGGTCATCAGCACATAGGTGATGTTGCCGAGGTTGGTCGAACGCGCGCCAAGCACCTGCTGCCAGTTGGCGCTCACGCCCCACAGCACAATCGCCAGCGAGTAACCGATCGAGATAACGATCGCCGCGATGATAATACCTTTGGCAAAGTTCTTTTCCGGCTTATCGGTCTTATCCACTAAGCCACCAACCGCCTCAATTCCGCCATAGGCAAAGATGGCAAATACCACAAACGACAGCATCGCCATGCCCGACTGATACCCGGGATTAGGCGAAAGGGTGAAGTTTAACGGCTGGGCGAAATGACCGCCGTTAAGCAGAAGGATCGCCCCGCTCACCAGCAGCAGCACCAGGTTAAGCCCCATCACCGCGATACCGCCGACGGCGGTAATTTTAGCGATTTTATTGATCCCTTTGACGGCAATAAAGGTCACCACGACCATCCAGCAGGCCGCCAGAATACCGACCGTCTGCGTCGGCGTCAGGCTACCCAGCGCCCAGGTCTGGGTTTTGTCCGCGCCAAACAAAAAAGTAGATAGCGGGACCCAGATCTTAGCGGCGGTACTCACCATCCACACTACGTACGAGGCAAACCACATAAAGGTACCAATGAAGGCAAAGCGCGGCCCGACGCTGTGGTTCATCCAGGAATAGATCCCGCCCTCTTCGCGACGATAAGCTGAGCCCATCTCCGCCATCATCAGCGCGAACGGGATAAAGAAAAAGAGGGCGGAAAAAAGGTAAAACGGCATCGCGCTATAGCCCATCAGATAAAACGCCGATGGGCTGTTGGCAAAGCCAAACACCGAGGTGAAGATCATCAGAATCAGCCCGATCAGGCTCATCTTCTTGAGTTGTTGATGCATAAATCTATCCAAACGTGGGCATCGCCCGACGAGCGACGCCTGGCCTCATAAAAAGAGCGCGGATAGTAGCAAAATCACGGAGGGAAATTGTGGGTATTCGGGCTAAAGCCGGGGCGAGGGTGTCAGGTCCAGAGTCGTCTTTCACCTCCCCCACCCGGCGGCGGAGGGAGGTGAAAAAGCGATCAGGCGCGGTCTACCGTAAAGGCGATCACTTCGCCGATGCTTTCAGCGCCCAGCGCCAGCATGACCACGCGGTCAACGCCCAGCGCCACGCCGGAGCAGTCCGGCAGACCCGCCTCCAGCGCCGCCAGCAGGTTGTTATCGATGGGCTGCTGCGGAAGGCCGCGCGCGGCGCGTTTGCGGTTATCCTGCTCAAACCGCAGGCGCTGTTCATGGGCGTCGGTCAGCTCGTGGAAACCGTTCGCCAGCTCAATACCTTTGTAATAGACCTCAAAGCGCTCAGCGACCCGATGATCTTCCGGGCTGATCTGCGCTAAAGAGGCCTGAGTCGCCGGGAAATGATAAATGAACGTTGGTCGATCTTTGCCGATGTGCGGCTCCACGCCCATGGTGAACAGCAGCTGCAGCAGGGTATCGCGATCTTCTTCAGTATCGGCGATATTGCTCAGATCCAGCTTCGCTGCGACTTCACGCAGCTGTGCTTTATCGGCAGAGAGCGGGTCAATTTCCAGATGGCGCTGAAACGCCTGCTGATAGGAGAGACTTTCCGCCGGTTGGCACTCCAGCACCTGCTGCAGCAGATCGTCCACCTCATTGATCAGGCGATACATGTCATAGCATGGACGATACCACTCCAGCATGGTGAATTCCGGATTGTGATGACGCCCCATCTCTTCATTACGGAAGCTGCGGCACAGCTGGAAGACCGGGCCGCAACCTGCCGCCAGCAGGCGCTTCATGTGGTATTCCGGACTGGTCATCAGGTACAGGTTAAGCCCCTGAGAATGGCCCGGGCCGACGAAACGGGTTTCGAACGGGAACAAATGAATATCCGTTACCGTCGCCTGACTCATGCAAGGCGTCTCCACCTCCAGCACGCCGCGATCGGTAAAGAAACGGCGGATTTCCGCCATCACCGCCGCGCGCTTCAACAGATTGGGAATGGGTGCGCTCGGCTGCCAGGTTGCCGTCTCGCTCATGGTACTTTCTCCGATTGCAAATTAAGGGCACGAAGTCTACTCGCAACCGGCGAGTGAAACAAATTTTGTGCAATATCCGGCAGACTACATGCCATTAATCTATCGTTAACCCTGACGCATAAATACCACTGATAAATAACCGCACATATCGATAAAAAAATCGAACACGTCAATTTTCCATACTGACCCTAAGGCTATACTCCTGTACCTATAAAGGAGCAGTGATACTTTTTCGCCAGCCCGGCGGCGAAATACACTAAAACTGGAGGAATGTCGTGCAAACTTTTCAAGCCGATCTCGCCGTAATTGGCGCCGGCGGGGCAGGCCTTCGTGCCGCTATCGCCGCCGCTCAGGCCAACCCCAACGCTAAAATCGCCCTGATTTCTAAAGTCTATCCGATGCGCAGCCATACGGTCGCTGCAGAAGGGGGGTCCGCAGCCGTTGCCCAGGATCACGATAGCTTTGAGTACCATTTTCACGACACCGTCGCGGGAGGCGACTGGCTGTGCGAGCAGGATGTCGTCGACTATTTTGTTCATCACTGCCCGACGGAAATGACCCAGCTGGAGCAGTGGGGATGCCCATGGAGCCGCCGCCCCGACGGCAGCGTCAACGTCCGGCGCTTCGGTGGCATGAAAATCGAACGCACCTGGTTTGCCGCCGACAAAACCGGCTTCCACATGCTGCATACCCTCTTCCAGACCTCCCTTCAGTTTCCCCAAATTCAGCGCTTTGACGAACATTTCGTCCTTGACCTGCTGGTCGATGACGGGCAGGCCCGCGGCCTGGTGGCGATGAATATGATGGAAGGCACCCTGGTGCAGATCCGCGCTAACGCCGTGGTGCTGGCTACCGGCGGCGCCGGGCGCGTCTACCGCTACAACACCAACGGCGGCATCGTCACCGGTGACGGGATGGGGATGGCCCTGGGCCATGGCGTGCCGCTGCGCGACATGGAATTCGTTCAGTATCACCCGACCGGCCTGCCGGGCTCCGGGATCCTGATGACCGAAGGCTGCCGCGGCGAAGGCGGGATTCTGGTCAACAAAAACGGCTACCGCTATCTGCAGGATTACGGCATGGGCCCGGAAACCCCGCTCGGCGAACCGAAGAATAAATATATGGAGCTAGGCCCACGCGACAAAGTGTCCCAGGCCTTCTGGCACGAGTGGCGGAAAGGGAACACCATCCCGACGCCGCGCGGCGACGTGGTCTACCTCGATCTCCGCCACCTCGGCGAGAAAAAACTACTGGAGCGTCTGCCGTTTATCTGTGAACTGGCGAAAGCCTACGTCGGCGTCGATCCGGTGAAAGAGCCGATCCCGGTGCGCCCGACCGCGCACTACACCATGGGCGGTATTGAAACCGATCAGCAGTGCGAAACCCGGATCAAAGGGCTGTTTGCCGTGGGCGAATGCTCGTCCGTTGGCTTACATGGCGCCAACCGTCTGGGCTCCAACTCGCTGGCCGAGCTGGTGGTCTTCGGCCGCCTGGCCGGGGAGCAGGCCATGCAGCGCGCCGCTCAGGCGGGCGAGGCAAACGGCGCCGCCCTCGATGCGCAGGCTGCCGATGTGGAGCACCGCCTGAAAGATCTCGTCAAACAGGAAGGTAACGAAAACTGGGCGAAAATTCGCGATGAAATGGGGCTGTCGATGGAGGAAGGCTGCGGCATCTACCGCACGCCGGAGCTGATGCAGAAAACGATCGACAAGCTGGCTGAACTGCAGGAGCGCTTTAAGCGCGTGCGCATTACCGATAACTCCAGCGTGTTCAATACCGATCTGCTTTACACCATTGAGCTGGGGCACGGTTTAAACGTTGCCGAATGTATGGCGCACTCGGCCATCGCCCGTAAAGAATCGCGCGGGGCGCACCAGCGTCTGGATGAAGGCTGTACCGAACGCGACGACGTCAACTTCCTCAAGCACACTCTCGCCTTCCGCGAGGCCGATGGCACTACCCGTCTGGAATATGGCGATGTGAAGATCACCACGCTGCCGCCGGCAAAACGTGTCTATGGCGCAGAAGCGGACGCGGCTGAGAAGAAGGAGACCACCCATGGCTGAGATGAAAAACCTGAAAGTCGAAGTGGTGCGCTACAATCCGGAGGTCGACACCGCACCGCACAGCGCATTCTATGACGTGCCTTACGATGAACAGACCTCGCTGCTGGACGCGCTGGGCTTCATCAAAGACAACCTGGCGCCAGACCTGAGCTACCGCTGGTCCTGCCGAATGGCAATCTGCGGTTCCTGCGGCATGATGGTCAACAAGGTGCCGAAGCTGGCCTGCAAAACCTTCCTGCGCGATTACACCAAAGGCATCAAGGTGGAGGCATTGGCCAACTTCCCGATCGAGCGCGATCTGGTGGTGGACATGACCCACTTTATCGAAAGCCTGGAAGCCATTAAGCCGTATATCATCGGCAATAACCGCACGCCTGACCAGGGGCCAAACAAGCAGACCCCGGCCCAGATGGCGAAATACCATCAGTTTTCCGGCTGCATCAACTGCGGGCTGTGCTATGCCGCCTGCCCGCAGTTCGGCCTGAACCCGGAATTTATCGGCCCGGCGGCGATCACCCTCGCCCACCGCTATAACGAAGACAGCCGCGACCACGGTAAAAAGGAACGCATGGCGCAGCTTAACGGCCAGAATGGCGTCTGGACCTGTACTTTCGTTGGCTACTGCTCGGAAGTGTGTCCGAAGCACGTCGACCCGGCGGCCGCGATCCAGCAGGGCAAGGTGGAAAGCTCGAAAGACTTTCTTATCGCCACCCTGAAACCACGCTAAGGAGCGCATTATGACGACGAAACGCAAACCCTACGTGCGACCAATGACCTCCACCTGGTGGAAAAAGCTGCCGTTTTATCGCTTCTACATGGTACGGGAAGGCACGGCGGTACCGACGGTATGGTTTAGCATTGTGCTGATTTATGGGCTGTTTGCCCTCAAGCACGGCGCCGAGAGCTGGGCGGGATATATCGGATTCCTGCAAAACCCGGTGGTGGTAATCCTCAACCTGATTACTCTGGCGGCGGCGCTGCTGCACACCAAAACCTGGTTTGAGCTGGCGCCGAAAGCCGCCAACGTCATCATCAAAGGCGAAAAAATGGGGCCAGAGCCGGTCATTAAAGGGCTCTGGGTGGTGACGGCGGTGGTCACCGTGGTGATCCTGTTTGTCGCCCTGTTCTGGTAAGGAGGCTGAGATGATTAATCCCAATCCGAAACGTTCCGATGAACCCGTATTCTGGGGGCTGTTTGGCGCAGGCGGCATGTGGGGCGCGATCGTCGCGCCGGTGATGGTGCTGCTGGTCGGCATCCTGCTGCCGCTGGGGCTCGCCCCGGCCGACGCCTTTAGCTATGAGCGTGTGCTGGCCTTTGCCCAAAGCTTTATCGGCCGCGCATTCATCTTTCTGATGATTGTCCTGCCGCTGTGGTGTGGGTTGCATCGTATTCACCACGCCATGCACGATCTGAAAATCCATGTGCCCAACGGTAAATGGGTCTTCTACGGCCTGGCGGCAATCCTCAGCGTCATCACCCTCGTTGGCGTACTATTTATCTGATCCTGCAAGAGCCCGGTCGCATTTCTGCTACCGGGCTCGCTTCATAGAAAAATCTTGCCGCCTTTTCCCTGCTGGACTCTACACTTAGCTTAAAAGCCAGCAAGGAGCATGCCATGCGTATCCTGCCGATAATCACCGCGATTGCCGTCTCGTTCCTGTCTGTCGCCTGCAGCACGCCCGCCCCGCCGCCGGGCGTCACCGTGGTCAGTCCCTTCGACGTTCAGCGCTATCTGGGTACCTGGTATGAAATCGCCCGCTTTGACCACCCTTTTGAAAGCGGGCTGGAAAAGGTCACGATCGCCTGGCACCCACGCGATGACGGTGGCCTGGACGTGGTCAATAAAGGCTATAACCCCGACCGTGGTATGTGGCAGAAAACGGACGGGGTAGCGTACTTTACCGGGGAGCCCAGCCGCGCCGCGCTGAAGATTTCCTTCTTCGGCCCTTTCTACGGCAGCTATAACGTCATTGCTCTGGATAAGGAGTATCGTTACGCGCTGGTCTGCGGCCCCGATCGCGACTATCTCTGGCTGCTGGCCCGGGCGCCGACCATCGCCCCGGAGGTCAGGCAGCAGATGCTGGACATTGCCACCCGACAGGGCTTTGATGTCGGCAAACTGGTCTGGGTCAATCAGCGCTATGATTAGTGCGCGCTGATCTTCAGGCCAATGATGCCAATCACGATACAGACAAGGCTGGCGATACGCATGGCGCTGGCGGATTCCCCTAACAGCACAATACCGGTCACGGCGGCGCCCACGGCGCCGATCCCGGTCCAGACGGCGTAGGCGGTACCTACCGGTAGGGTTTTCATCGCCCATGAGAGCAGCGCCATGCTGGCCACCATCGCCACGATGGTGATAACGCTGGGAACCAGGCGGCTAAAGCCATGGGTATATTTCAGGCCGACGGCCCACACCACTTCCAGCAGGCCAGCGATAAACAAGACTATCCAGGACATAAGGCTCCTTTGCTGGGGCCGTCCCCGGATGAGAAACGCTTACGGGTCGTCCCGTAAGGTGGATGAAAAGTCGTGGTGAGTATATCCAACGGAATGAGAGAAGTGAAGAACGGTACGGCGCTAAACCGTACCGTTGACGGCGTTTATTGCTGAGCTTTGGTTGCCGCGCCAGAGATTGCGTTGCCGCCGTCTGAAATATCCTCACCGACACCGCGCGTGGTGTTACAAGCGGTCAGTGCTGAAGAGAGGACCAAAACCGTAAAGAACGCTGCAATCGTTTTTTTCACCATAATGTCATCCTTAGTGTCAGTTTTGTTTTCATGCCCTATAAGCATAGACAAACCGTCCAAAGATGAAGGGATCTTTGCGATTTTTAAGAGAAAAGGAGTATGCGTGGAGGAGGCTGACATACCGGGAGGCAAGCGCCATTAACGAAACGGCAGGGAAATTCAGCTCACAGCGTGAGAGATAGCGTGGCCCAGGCCCTGAATATCTTCACCCACACCGCGGGCGGTATTGCAGCCAGCCAACAGTGCGCTGCTCAGAAAGAGTAACACCAGGAGTTTAACGCTGCGCTTCATGTATCGTGCTCGTTGTGCCTGTACGAAAAGAGCGGCGCAGCACGGAGGCTACGCCGGTCATCATGACGCGAAATTACTTCACGCGGGATACATATTCGCCAGAGCGAGTATCCACTTTAATCACTTCGCCGATCTGAACGAACAGCGGAACTTTAACCACCGCGCCAGTAGACAGGGTCGCCGGTTTACCGCCGGTACCCGCGGTGTCGCCTTTCAGGCCTGGATCGGTTTCAATGATTTCCAGCTCAACGAAGTTCGGCGGGGTGACCGCGATCGGCTGGCCGTTCCACAGGGTCACGATGCACTCAGCCTGATCCAGCAGCCATTTAGCGTTGTCACCGATCGCTTTCGCGTCAGCAGACAGCTGCTCGAAGGTTTCGTTGTTCATGAAGTGCCAGAACTCACCGTCGTTGTACAGGTAAGTCAGGTTCATATCGACAACGTCCGCGCCTTCTGCGGAATCGGTAGATTTGAAAGTTTTCTCAACGCGGGTACCGGTCAGCAGACGGCGCAGCTTAACGCGCGCAAACGCCTGGCCTTTACCTGGTTTAACGAATTCGCTGGCTTCTACCGCATAAGGTTCGCCATCTAACATGATTTTAAGACCAGCACGAAAATCGTTGCTATAGTAAGTCGCCATAAGGCCCTCTGAAATTGTTTAACTGGTAGCTAAGCCACAAAATGGCGCATATTGTAACCCTAAATACCCCATCCAGAGAAGATTGGATAACGCAACTTGCCAATGTTGTGACCAGTCCTGATGAACTGCTGCGTCTTTTAAATGTAGACGCTGATGAAAAACTGCTGGCCGGACGCGAGGCCAGACGCCTGTTCCCGCTGCGCGTCCCGCGCGCGTTTATCGCCCGCATGGAGAAAGGCAACCCTAACGATCCGCTGCTTCGTCAGGTACTTACCGCCGAGGAAGAGTTTATCGTCGCCCCCGGCTACTCCACCGATCCGCTGGAAGAACAGCACAGCGTGGTGCCCGGTCTGTTGCACAAATATCGCAACCGGGCCCTGCTGCTGGTGAAAGGCGGTTGTGCAGTCAATTGCCGTTATTGTTTCCGCCGCCACTTCCCTTATGCCGAAAATCAGGGCACCAGGCGCAACTGGCAGACAGCGATGGACTACATCGCGGCGCATCCGCAGCTTGATGAAATCATCTTCTCCGGCGGCGACCCGCTGATGGCAAAGGACCATGAGCTTGACTGGCTAATGACCCAGCTGGAAGCTATTCCGCACGTTAAGCGTCTGCGTATTCACAGCCGCCTGCCAATTGTGATCCCGGCGCGCATCACCGAGACGCTGGCCAGCCGCTTCCAGCGTTCGTCGCTGCAGGTGATCCTGGTTAACCACGTTAACCACGCCAATGAAATTGACGGTGAGTTTCGCGCGGCGATGGCCATGCTGCGTCAGGCGGGCGTCACGCTGCTCAACCAGAGCGTGCTGCTGCGCGGGGTGAACGACAACGCGCAAACCCTGGCCGACCTCAGCAATGCGCTGTTTGACGCCGGGGTAATGCCCTACTACTTACATGTGCTGGATCGGGTGCAGGGGGCGGCGCACTTCATGGTCAGCGATGATGAAGCCCGTGAAATCATGCGTGAACTATTGACCCTCATCTCCGGCTATATGGTGCCGAAGCTGGCGCGCGAGATTGGCGGGGAACCCAGCAAGACGCCGCTGGATTTAGGGCTGAAGCAGCGTTAATAAACTGAAGGTCTGCCAGGACGTTCTGGCAGACCTTCGGATAGGAAGATTTCGACAGACGGGTGTTAAGGTGACCAGCAAATGACTATCGCACCGCGCTATAACCCCTGGGTGCGACGAGCTACCGGTTTAGCACGACCAACACAATAATATTAATTACAATCATCACGACAATTAGCGCGATTAACCATATGGGTATTTTAAAAGTAACATGTAACCGCTCAGATACTTTTTCACCTTCTTCCGGTTTATTTGCCATCAAATCACTGCCATGATTTGATGAGTTTTCTATTAGTGGAAGATTTAAATGAGTGTCAGGTTTTTCCTTATCTTCAGAAATAAAGCCAACAACTTTATTATTCTGATAATGCGTTAATGTCACCCGGTTCATATTCTCACACTCTTCATCAGAGAGAGGAATGACCAATGTATTCGGAGCGACGCTAAAGCCTTTTTGCCGGACGGTGATAATGATATCCTCAGATAGCCCAGCTTTTACCAGCGATTTTCGCAGCAAAGAGATATTTTGATAGAACGTATTTTGCGAAACGACCACCCCCCGTGTTTCCCATACAGCCGCCAGGAACTCATCCCGTGAAATGACTTTGCCGCAATTCTGCAAAAGCAGCAGCAAGCATCTGGCGGTTGGCGCATTGAGGCTGATGCACTCCCCGTCCCCGGCAAGCGGCCGCAGCTCATTCATATTGGCATTAAATATAATCTCCTGATTAATTATACACCCATTAAATAATACTGCGTCATCCATATCCTTGCCCCACGTAACCCTATTATCCATAATAAAATCAAATGATTTCAACCAAACGATTATGTGAACACTCTTGTTTCAGATGGAAACAGGTACATTTCACATTGAAGTTCAGCCCACAGGATACCGCAGATAAAAAAACAAGCGATAGCTAACTTGCTTAATGGTCACATTTTCAGATTAAATTAATCTCAACTGGAATCCACATCTCATCAGAGAGGGGGGCAGCATTAAATTCACGGGTGCTTCATCAATAATTCACAAGCATTTTTTGCACCAGACTTTTAAATTACTCCCGCTTCTCCATGGTTCGCTATGGCAAGCGATATGGTAGCGTCGTTCAACAGGATGATTGGTCTCAGCACTATATAAAGGAAAGCTGACGCTTATTTTCAATATCAATGCGAATGCATACTCCATTCCCTTGATAACTGTTATCGATTCTACACAGGACTAAGTATCTATATATGGATTAATTAAATGAAAAAGACAATCGTAGCTGTAATGGTCGCTGCATCTGCAGTGCTGAGTGCTCAGGCAATGGCAACCAACACCGCTCAGGTAACTGTACTGGGTGAAGTCTCTGATGCAGCTAACTCTTGCGTCGTGACCCCAACCGGTACTCTGAATAGCGGTATCGTTCAGCTGATCACCGTAACCACTGCCGAAGCGAATGCAGAATCAGCGGGTACCCTGTTCAAAACTCAGGATTTCGGTTTTGACGTAAAAGACTGTGCACAGGGCAGCGCTACACCGGTTACTGGCGTAACTGTAAACGTTTCCGGTATTACTTCCAGCGACAATACCATCCTGGACAACACTGCTTCTAATGGTGCAACCGGTATTGGTATCGGTATCCAGCGCATCAGCGATTCCCATCGCGTAGCCTTCGACGGTTCCGACACTATGACCGAAAGCTACTCTGCCGCTAGCGGTACTCAGCTGAAATACACCACTGGTTATGTAAGAACCAACGCCGCGACCCCGGTAACTGAAGGTCCGGTTAAAGGTGTTGCGACCTTTACTATCGATTACACCCTCTAATTTTTTCCGAAGGGCACCGCTTTACGGCGGGCCCTTTTTCGCATTCAGAGAAAAACCATGTTCAGGACCTTATTAAATCTCACCGCATCCTGTGTATTACTCCTCAGCAGTATTGCCCACGCCGGTATTGTCATTGAATCCACCCGCTATCTTTATAAAGAAGGTGCACGGGAAATTACCGCGCAAATCGAAAATAAAGATGATATTCCCTATCTGATTAAATCTTGGGTTGAAACCCCGGCAGGGAAAGCGCCTTCTTTTATGGCTACCCCGCCGCTGTTCCGCCTTGAGGGAAAACAGCAGAATACGGTGCGTCTGTTTTCAACTGGAAACGTTAATGCCCCGACTGACCGCGAATCTTTGTACTATTTTAACGTGATGGCAATTCCTCCGGCTGATGATGAAAAAGCCAGCACCAATACCATTCAACTGGCGGTCCGCCACCGCATGCGCCTGGTCTATCGTCCCAAGACGCTTTTCGATCTATCCCCTAATACGGAAGCGAAAAAGCTCGAATGGCGTAAAGCTGGCACTAAATTAACGATCAAAAATCCGACACCGTTTTTTTACTATTTCCATAGCATTCAGATCGGTGGCAAAGAAGTGAAACCAGAAGTCAACTCGGTCGCTCCAATGACCACTAAAGAGGTGACGCTAAAAGAAAACATCAGCGCCTCCAGCATTACCTGGAAGATCGTCAATGATTATGGCGGAGCAGGGTCGCTCTATTCCTCATCGCTGTAATAAGAAATTTATTTTATCATTATAGGGATGTGTCTATGCCAAATAAGAATAATGGATTATTCAAACTATCCACTGTCTTTATCGCAATGCTTTCGGCATTGCTTTCTGGTTTGAATAATAAAGCGCAAGCACGTGACTTTTTCGATCCCTCATTCATTAGCTCATTGAATGGTAGCGATCCATCAACCACTCCCGATTTATCCATATTTCAGACTCAGAACGCGCAGGCGCCAGGGGATTATCGGGTCGATATTATGTTTAATGGCCGCTACCTGGACACCAGGACCATAAAGTTTGTCGCCAACAATCGCGCCAGCAGCGATAACCGCGAACCCGCTCTGGTTCCCTGCCTGAGTCTAAAAGCACTCGCGGAATATGGCGTAAGGATAAAAGCCTTTCCAGAGTTAGCCGAGGATCAAAACGGCTGTGCAAACTTTTCTGTCATTCCTGACACCAAAGCAGATTTTGACTTTACCGCCCAGCGCTTAAATATCTCTATTCCGCAGGCGGCCTTATCCACCACCGCACAGGGATATATTCCACCGGATCAGTTTGATGACGGCATCAACGCGTTATTGGTGAACTATCAGTTCAGCGGCTCAAACGACATGCAGGCCAATGATGAATACTACAGTCTGAATCTGCAGTCCGGCCTCAACGTTGGCCCGTGGCGCATCCGTAACCTCAGCACCTGGAATAAAAACAACAGCGGTGCCGGGGACTGGGATTCCGCCTATCTCTATATGCAGCGCAGCATCCGCTCCATCAATAGTAACCTTGTGATGGGTGAGAGTTCATCGCTCAACGGTATCTTCGACAGCGTGCCGTTTACCGGTATTCAGCTGGCCACCGATACGACGATGTTGCCGGAAAGTATGCGCGGCTATGCGCCAATTATTCGCGGTATCGCCAGAACCAATGCCCGCGTCATCATTAAACAAAACGGCTATCAGGTATACCAGACCTATGTCGCTCCCGGGGCGTTTGAAATCACCGATATGTACCCGAGCGGCGGTAGCGGCGACCTTTACGTCACAGTGGAGGAATCCGACGGATCGAAACAAGAATTTGTCGTGCCGTTCGCCACCCTGCCGGTGATGGTCCGTGAGGATCAGCTGGAATATGAGATCACATCTGGTAAATATCGCCCGTACGATGGCGGAGTCGATGAAACGCCGTTTACCCAAGCCACCGCGACCTACGGCGTCTCCAGCAGCCTGACGCTATATGGCGGCATGCAGGCGGCTTCGCGATATCAGGCGCTGTCGACAGGGCTTGGCTATAACCTTGGTGAACTGGGCGCCGCCTCGGCAGACGTCACCCAAGCCTGGTCAAAAAAGAAAGAGGATGAAAAGACTTCCGGACAGTCCTGGCGAGTTCGTTACGGGAAAAACATTGTCGAAACCGGCACCAACGTCACCATCGCCGGCTATCGCTACTCTACTCGCGGGTTTAATACGCTTTCCGAAGTACTGGATAGCTACTCTAATGACGGCAGTTATACCTCTCGTTCGCTACGCAACCGTACCAACCTGACGCTGAACCAAAGCCTGGGTAAAGGCCTCGGTAGCCTGTCGATAAGCGGATTGATTGAAGATTACTGGGATGATAAGCGTACCAACAAATCAATTAGCGTAGGATACAACGGCGGTTTCCGTAATGTGAACTACTACCTCGGCTACAGCTATAACCGCTACACCTGGAGCGGAGATAACTCTGGTAAGGATGCTCAGGACGATCAGCGCATCACTCTGACCGTAACGCTGCCACTGAGCAACTGGCTACCGGGCACTTACACCAGCTATCAATTAACTAACAGCAACCCGGGGTCTA
Organism: Klebsiella sp. P1927; assembly: GCF_018204675.1. Classification (NCBI taxonomy): domain Bacteria; kingdom Pseudomonadati; phylum Pseudomonadota; class Gammaproteobacteria; order Enterobacterales; family Enterobacteriaceae; genus Klebsiella; species Klebsiella sp. P1927. The sequence goes on from NZ_CP073377.1 coordinate 4,684,486, forward strand.
CCGATCAGTCTGTATCCATCGGTGGTAATGCGCTGGAGAACGACAGTCTGGAATGGAGCCTACATCAAGGGTACAGCAACCGCGAATACTACAGCGGCGATATGCGCGCAACCTATAACGGTGCCCGCGGTAGCGTTAATGCCGGCTATAGCTATGACAATAACAGCCAACGTATCGACTACGGCGCCAACGGCAGCATCCTTGCCCATGCCGATGGAATTACGCTGGGTCAGGATATCACCGACGCTGCCGTGCTGGTTAAAGCACCAGGGCTAGATGACGTCAGGCTGGCCAACGATAACACCATCTCCACCGACTATCGCGGCTACGCCATCGTCCCGTATGTTACGCCTTATCGTCGCACCGATATCACGCTCGACAGCACCACGCTTGGTGAAGATATGGAACTGCCAGAAACCACCAAGAGTGTTGTTCCGACGCGTGGCGCCATCGTGCGTGCAAGCTATGACGGCAATATCGGCCAGCGGGCCTTTGTGCACCTGAAAACAGCCAGTGGGCAGGATGTGCCTTATGGCGCGATGGTCCTACTCGTCGGCGACAGCAAATCGCAGCCAAGTATCGTCAGCGACGCTGGTATGGTTTATATGTCTGGCCTGCAGCAGACCGGGATCCTTAACGTCCAGTGGGGCAAAAGCGCCGCGCAGCAGTGCAATGCTTCATTTACTTTACCGACCAGGGAAGGCAAAGCGTCTGGCATCAGGCAAATCGAAACGATTTGCCGTTAGTCATTCACAGGGGAATATTTTAATGAAAAAAATAGTTATTTTAATAACGTTGCTGATGCTTGGCGGCCAAGCTGCTACCAATTGTACCTATAAAGGCAATACCAAGCGTCAAGGCTTAACGCTGACCAATATTAAAATACCAACAGATGCTTCCATTCCGGTAGGTAGCGTGTTACATACTCATAAATTTGGTACTGGCGCATATAAAACATTTACCTGTAATAAAAACACCGATGACCAATATATTATTGACGTCGGGGCTGCCGTTGTTCCTGGTGTTACCGGTGTTCAGGGTGGTCCGGTTTATGAAACGGGGATTGATGGGATTGGGTTTCAGGTCTCCGATCTGTTACGTAGTAAAAATGGTTCATTGATCGCCGCCGAGGCAGGTTCAACCTTGGTACCAATAACAAGCTCATCTGAAAATAATTACCAATTTATTACGGTATGGTTAATCAAAACTAAGACGGTGATTGATACGAGCACCAAGTCAACATCTAACCCCTCAGTTTCGTTCTCGGTAGGGAATTTAAAAACAAACCCTGTTGCCAATGACAGACTATTATACGCTGTAACCTCTATCTCTATTAAAAATATTAATTACCGCACAACATCTTGTAATATCTCCACACCACGATCGCAAATCACGCTGAATCGTATAGACAAAGGAAAATTGATGTCACTTTCCCGTGGTGCAACAACTCCGTCGGAGAAAACTATTGCCATGAATATTAGTTGCCCGAATGACTCCGTTGGCAATACTCTCATCTATTGGTTTAATCCTGTTGGAGGAATAAGCGCTTCAGGGAATGGTATTGTCGATAATATGCTTTCCGGCAGTGATGCAGCAAATAACGTGGGTATTATATTCAAACTTTCAGGTAGTCCTGTTGTTTTCTATGATACCGATAATTACAATTATAAAATAAACACTAGCAACGATCTTAACAAAACCATCAACCTAACCGCCGACTATTATCGCCAAAGTGATAACAGTAACGATGTTACGATGGGGCTTGTTAAAGGAATGATGGAAGTTGTTATTCAGGAAGAATAATAACTTTGTATTGAGGGGGTGCATAGCTTAATATCATGCATCTCCTTTGCTTTATAGTCCTCATGATGACACTATAAATGATTAATGAAATCACATAAAATTCACATAGGATGCTATTGATCTCTTCAGGTCTCTCACTTAAATTCCTCCCCGGCTTATATTAAGCCTACTTGTAATACGAAATATAATTTCATCAATAAAGGATATATTAATGAAGCAATTGACTGTTTTCGAAATGGAGGCCATCTCTGGTGGCTATTCTTGGGATTTTTCCTCCATCCAATCCAGCATCACCAGTCTCGTAAGTAATGGCGTTGAAGCAGTGGTTTCTGCTGCCACCATGGGAACTCTGGCGGCCGTCTTTGGCACCTTTGTCGGCGGTACACAGGCTGGGGCAAATGGCGGCGTCCTGGGATTTGGCCTCTTTGGTAACCTCGTCGGGATGTTTGTAGGCTTAGTCGGTGGTGCAATCCTCGGCGCAGGATGTGGTCTGGCCTGGGGATGGGACGGGACCATGGCAATTATCGAAGCTGGCGCACAAGGTTTAGTTGATGGCACCTTTGTCGTTTGGAAATAATCTACAGACTCGATAAATGTCATTATTTTATTAGATCATAACTTTACCAACAAAAGGAATTATTGCGTGAAAGAATTAACTGTATTTGAAATGGATACCATTTCCGGGGGTTATAGCTGGGATTTCTCCTCAATCCAATCAACCGTCACCAGTCTGGTAAGTAATGGTGTAGAAGCAGCTGCATCAGCCGCCCTGGGAGCTATCACATGGGGGGTCTATGGCCTGCTTTGGGGCGGTACTCAATCCGGCGCTAATGGTGGTCTTTTAGGTTTTGGTTTACTTGGTAACGCGGTTGGCGCTGTCTGGGGAACAATCATGGGAGCTATTGGCGGCGCGGTTGGCTATGCAGCTTTGGGCTGGGAGGCATCCGTGAATGAGTCCATGCAAGCCATGCTGGGCATTATCGATGGCTCCTTTGTGCCATGGAGCCACTAAGAGTTCTTAATTTTCATTTGATTATTAAGATTACTATATATTCAAAGGCTCATTTATGAGCCTTTGAATTAACCGTTGATACTGTGAACACTCATGACTAATAGTATTTATCGCAAGGAAGCGATAGCTTATAAGAAGTTGCACTGGAAAGGGAAAGCGCTATTGCTGGCTGGCTTGCCTGCATGGCTAGTTACATGTTTATCTCTTTTATTTCTCTGCGCTCTTATCTGCGCCCTTATATTCTGTAAATTTACACAACGCATTGATGTCAAAGGCGAGGTTATCACTCTCCCTCACTCCGTAAACGTTTTCTCTCCGCAACAAGGGTTTGTCGTCAATCAGTATGTTCAAATTGGAGACGTTGTCAAAAAAGGACAGACGCTTTATGAGCTTGATGTATCTAGAAATACCACAACAGGTAATGTCAGTGCAGCACAGATTGAGGTAATCAATGAAAAGATAGCCAACTCCGAAGCTATTATAAAAAAACTAACTCATAATAAAAACGAAACACTAATTGCACTGGATGCCCAGCTTAAAAATGCCAGAAACTCTCTTAACGAAACTGTACGTATGCTGGCCAATACGCAACAAGGCTTAAGCAAAATGCATGAAAACCTGTCCAGTTATGATAAATACCTTAAGGAGGGGTTAATTACAAAAGATCAATACAATTACCAACATTCGTTGTACTTTCAACAGCAAAGCGCCTATCAGTCATTGATAAGCCAAAAGATGCAACTAGAAACTCAGCTTACACAGTTAAGCAGTGATAAAGTTACTAAAGCTGCCGATTTTGATAATCAAATATCATCGCAATATAATCAGACAAATGATTATAAAAATCAACTAGTAGAATCAAACGCTAACGGAAATATTATCATTAAGGCAACAACGGAAGGACGCATTGAATCATTAGCCGTCACTAAAGGCCAAATGGTTGATAAAGGCAGTAGTCTTGCCCAAATCAAACCTATTGGTAACATCGAGTATTATCTCATACTTTGGCTACCTAACAACAGCATTCCTTATGTTAAAGTCGGCGACACAATAAATATTCGTTATGATGCATTCCCTTCCGATAAGTTCGGACAGTTCCCTGGTGAGATCATTTCTATCTCATCACTTCCTGCCTCACGACAGGAAATGTCAGAATATACCAATGTCAATGATGGCACTAATCAACAAGAACTTGCATTATATAAGGCAATTGTCAAAATAAGGGATAAAAAATTTAATTACGATGGAAAAGAACTTTCTCTTTCAAATGGATTAAAAGCACAAGCAGTGGTATTCCTTGAAGAACGCCCGCTTTATATGTGGATGTTTACACCAGTTTATAAAATTTCTCAAAGCGTGAGCGGCCCTGTCAATGACTAATGAACTATTTGAAAAGATCATCGCGAAAGTTAACTTTTCTCTCCTAAAGAAAACGCCAGTTATATTGCAATCGGAAGCCGCTGAGTGCGGCATTGCCTGTCTGGCCATGGTTTGTGGTCATTACGGCTTGGATATTGACCTGTTTAATTTCCGGCAGCGTTTTGGTAGTCCTTCACAGGGCGTGACACTGATGTCCTTAAGCAAAACAGCGGAGCATGCTGGGTTAAAAAGCCGTGCGCTGTCGTTAGACTTGGATGAAATACGCCAGCTCAAGTTGCCCTGTGTACTCCACTGGGGCATGAACCACTATGTGGTGCTGACTAAAGTTCGCAAATCCAGCTTTATCGTACACGATCCAGCGCTGGGTAAGCGTATTATCGGCATCCAGGAGATGTCCAATTATTTTACTGGCGTTGCCTTAGAGCTTTGGCCCGATCAGAACTTCCAGCAGGAAAAGGCTAAGTCCCGCCTTCGTCTGCTGGATCTAATGCGCAATATAGTAGGCTTAAAATCAGCGCTGCTGAAAATTTTTGCCTTCTCCGTGGTCGTGGAAGCCATCGGCTTACTACTCCCGATAGGTACTCAACTGGTTACCGACCATGTGATTATGGCGCACGACCAAAGCCTGCTATCAGTTATATGCATTGGCCTGGTCTTTTTTACACTATTTCGCACCTTCATCAGTATGCTCCGCGCCTGGACGTCCTTAACGCTGAATACCCTGACAAGTATCCAGTGGAAAACCACGCTTTTCGATCATCTGGCCAGTCTGCCACTATCCTTTTTTGAAAAGCGTCATTTAGGAGATATCCAGTCGCGTTTTTCCTCTTTGGATACCATTCGCTCGACGTTTACTAACAGTATCGTCAGCGGCATTATTGACTCAATCATGACCATCGGTCTGCTGATCATGCTAACTTTGTATGGTGGCTGGCTAACTTGGGTCGTAGTTGGCTTTACTTTATGCTACGCAATTATGCGTTTTGCAACTTATCGATTCTATCGTCGTGTAGCAGAAGAGCAGGTAATCAAAGGTGCTCGCTCCAGTTCGCATTTTATGGAGTCATTGTACGGTATCTCGACCATCAAGGCATTAAACTTGAAAGAACGTCGGTCCCAGCATTGGCTTAATATAAATATCGAAGCCTGCAACGCTGGAATCAAACAAACTCGTTTCGATATGCTATTTAGTGGGATCAATACCTTCATTACTGCTATCGATCAGGTCGCCGTGCTCTGGCTTGGCGCGATTATGGTTATTGATAATAATATGACCCTTGGTATGTTTATGGCGTTTAACGCCTATCGTGGTCAATTTTCACAACGCGCTTCTAGTTTGGTCGATCTTTGTATGCAACTGCGAATGCTCTCCCTACATAACGAACGTCTGTCAGAGATCGTTTTCAGCGAACCGGAACAGGAGCTTCCCACAAGAGAGGTTTTTTCTGCAGACTCGGGTGCCAAACTGGAAGTCAAAAATTTGTGCTATCAATATGATCCGTTTTCTCAGCCGATCTTTTCTAATTTAAATATAACCGTAGAACCCGGTGAGTCCGTAGCACTTGTCGGCCCTTCAGGCGTCGGTAAAACTACGTTATTAAAAGTGATGTGCGGTCTGTTGTCGCCCACCAGCGGTGATGTGTTAGCCGATAATCTCGATATCACCAAAATTGGTCTCAATAATTATCGTCTTGGTATCGCCTGCGTACTGCAAGAGGACCGCCTTTTCTCTGGGTCGCTTATCGATAATATCAGCGGCTTCGAAGATAACGCCGATATTGATTTTGTGATGGAATGCGCCAAACGCTGCAATATTCACGATGAGATCATCAAGATGCCGATGGGCTATGAAACCATAGTCGGCGAGCTAGGACTGGGAATTTCAGGTGGGCAAAAGCAGCGTATTCTGATCGCTCGCGCTCTTTATCGTAGACCAAGTATTCTTTTTATGGATGAGGCAACCAGCCATCTCGACTTAAAAAATGAGTCGGTGATAAATCAGTCTATTTCAGCATTAAGCATCACCAGGATTATTGTCGCTCACCGGCCATCGACGATTGCCTCTGCCGATCGCGTTATCGACCTGTCGCAGACAAAGACCCTCTCGCCAGCTTAAAAGGAGAAACTTATGCAAGGAACGTTTATTGGATTTAATACTGCAGGTATTACCTTTGAAGACCGCTTTCTGGCGCTGCTGTTAAAAATAAAGCAGCAAAATGGCCCCTGTCAGCAATACTATCTACAAGCGCCCATACTACTCGATCTTCTTCTCATACTTCAAAATCGTCTGCTTGTGACGTATAAGCGATTACACGAACAAGGGGAAACCTATAAAGAAGAGCTTATCGCTTATAATGAATCGCTGATCGCTAACATCCCTGCCGTAGAGATGGCGGAGATTCAGCAGCCGAATCCTGAGCGGCGTATTATGTCGATTACGCTTAAACCAGGCGAGACTGAATCGACTCTCATTCTGGTTCTCCAGAATGAGCAAATCTGCACATTATGTATTGAAGACAGGCAGGTAGAGGCATTACTCGCGGGTGTTCAACAAGCATTGAAAACAATCAATGATCAAGAGGTTTTGAAGTATTTAAGTTCAAATATGGATTTTTTAATGTGCTACACTGTCGACTTGACTACCCAGCCGAATATTGACTACCAGCAACACACTCAGGAAGACTGGAAGCTAAACCTATTTTCTCATTATCTGGGCGTGCTGTACTGCTGCGAGACAGACGAAGGCAAGAAAATTGTCTCCGGGGCGGTGGTGAAAACCAGCGCGCCGCATTTGTCGGAACTGGAAAACAACGTTGTGACGCGGATTATCGAGAAAAGCCCCAAGCTCAAGGCGATGCACGCGGAGCTGGCGCCATGCCAGATCTTCAGTACTATCATCCCTTCCCAGCCGGGAAGAATGCTCAGTCTGGAAGAATGCCTGCGTCCCCTACACGCCTTCTACCTTGAAAAGAAAGCGGAGCTTAGCGCCTGATCCTCATCTAACGACCACGCCTCTCTCTGCGCTCGCGGAGAGAGGCGTCACGCATCAGTTCGGGCACTTATAAACCTGGCCGTTCATTTCGCTGTCGGTAGGCACAAAGCTCGACAGCAGGTTTTGCGTCGGGCTGCTGACGCCGTAAATCACGTTGCCGCCCATCGCTGCCGCCTGGTTGCGCAGGGCGTTTGCCGCACCGCGCATGGAACCACCCTCATCGCCATTCTGGCCGGAGAGCCAGTTGCTCTGTTTACCCGTCGCGGTCCCTAACAGCTGACACTCTGCGCCCGGCTTCTCCTGCACGAAGCGCACATTCTGGCCGGCAGAGGTTAATTCATTGCTGGAACTGCAACCTGCCAACAGTAAGGCTGCGCCGACAATCCCTGCTAAATATTTTACCTGCATGTTATTCCCCATGATCGATGAGCTGGACGCACTGGCCCGGATGTAAATCTGTCATCCTTCAAACTGCGTCGGCATGAGCCGCGTTCATTTCCTCCCCGGTCGCGCTTGTCAGTTCACGCCCGAAACAGAGGTGCTTGCCGCTCTGATGCAGCTTAAATGATTTTTATGTATAAGCCTTATACTAAAAAGCGCGCCAAAAGAAAAACCCCCAGCCATTGCTGGCCAGGGGTTTCTGCTTTTTTATGCCGTAGAGCGCACGATTACATCATGCCGCCCATACCGCCCATGCCGCCCATACCGCCAGCAGCACCTAAGTCAGGCGCGTCGCCTTTCGGCAGGTCGGTCACCATGCACTCGGTGGTAATCATCAGGCCAGCCACGGAAGCCGCGTACTGCAGTGCAGAACGGGTGACTTTGGTTGGGTCCAGGATACCGAAGTCGATCATGTTGCCGTATTCTTCAGTTGCTGCGTTGTAACCGTAGTTACCGTCGCCAGCTTTCACGTTGTTTGCCACAACAGACGGCTCTTCACCGGCGTTGGACACGATCTGACGCAGCGGCGCTTCCATTGCGCGCAGCGCAACTTTGATACCGACGTTCTGATCTTCGTTCTGACCGGTCAGGCCAGCGAGTTTCGCCGCAACGCGAACCAGCGCTACGCCGCCGCCAGCCACCACGCCTTCTTCAACCGCAGCACGGGTTGCGTGCAGGGCGTCGTCGACGCGTGCTTTTTTCTCTTTCATTTCAACTTCGGTAGCCGCACCGACTTTGATTACTGCTACGCCGCCAGCCAGTTTAGCGACACGTTCCTGCAGTTTTTCACGATCGTAGTCGGAGGTCGCTTCTTCGATCTGCTTACGGATCTGAGCTACGCGGCCCTGGATTGCGGATTCTTCGCCAACGCCATCGATGATGGTGGTGGTGTCTTTGTTGATAACCACGCGTTTCGCCTGGCCCAGGTCTTCCAGAGTCGCTTTTTCCAGCTCCATACCGATCTCTTCAGAGATAACGGTACCGCCAGTCAGAGTAGCGATGTCCTGCAGCATAGCTTTACGACGGTCGCCGAAGCCCGGTGCTTTCACCGCAGCCACTTTAACGATGCCGCGCATGGTGTTAACCACCAGGGTCGCCAGCGCTTCGCCTTCAACGTCTTCAGCGATGATGACCAGCGGTTTGCCAGCTTTCGCTACGGCTTCCAGAACCGGCAGCATTTCGCGGATGTTGGAGATTTTTTTGTCAGCCAGCAGGATGAACGGGCTTTCCAGCTCAACGGCACCGGTGTCCGGCTTGTTGATGAAGTACGGAGACAGGTAGCCGCGGTCGAACTGCATACCTTCAACTACGTCCAGTTCGTCTTCCAGACCGGTACCGTCTTCAACGGTGATCACGCCTTCTTTACCAACTTTATCCATCGCTTCCGCGATCAGTTTACCAACGGTTTCGTCGGAGTTAGCGGAGATGGTACCTACCTGAGCGATAGCTTTGGAGTCAGAGCACGGAACGGACAGCGCTTTCAGCTCTTCTACTGCAGCCAGTACCGCTTTGTCGATACCGCGTTTCAGATCCATCGGGTTCATGCCTGCAGCAACAGCTTTCAGACCTTCGTTCACGATAGCCTGAGCCAGTACGGTTGCGGTGGTGGTGCCGTCGCCTGCTGCGTCGTTCGCTTTAGAGGCAACTTCTTTCACCATCTGCGCGCCCATGTTTTCGAACTTGTCTTCCAGTTCGATTTCACGTGCAACGGAAACACCATCTTTGGTGATGGTCGGCGCGCCGAAGGATTTGTCCAGAACCACGTTACGGCCTTTCGGGCCCAGGGTCACTTTAACTGCATCTGCCAGTACGTTTACGCCGCGCAGCATTTTTACACGAGCGTCGTTACCGAATTTTACGTCTTTTGCTGCCATTTCTTTTATTCCTCAAATTCGTTCAGGGTCGTGCGAATTAAGCTTCAACAATTGCCAGGATGTCGCTTTCGGACATGATCAGTACTTCTTCGTTGTCGATCTTTTCAGTCTTCACGCCGTAGCCATCGTTGAAAATCACGATGTCACCAACTTTAACGTCCAGCGGCTGCACGGTCCCGTTTTCCAGGATGCGGCCTTTACCGACAGCGATGATTTCGCCACGAGTTGACTTAGCTGCTGCAGAACCGGTCAGAACGATGCCGCCCGCAGATTTGGTTTCAACTTCTTTACGTTTGACGATCACACGATCATGTAACGGACGAATACTCATTGATAGCTCTCCTTCGAGAAAGTCATTATCAGTTATGGGTGACGCCGGGCCGAACGCGGTTTACCGGCTAGTGCAGAGAGAGATGGGGATGGCCATTTACGGCTTCAAGGGCAAAATTAAAAAAAATTTTTACCTTTGCGCTGGCGCACAAAAAGCGGCCATGTCAGGCAATCGGTCATAAGGAAAAGCGATTGTGATACTCTCTTTTTTTTCACTGGCGCAGGATTGAATCATGGGTGGTTTAAAACAGGAGTTAGGGCTGGGACAGGGAGTTGGGTTGCTTTCCACCTCATTGCTGGGTACCGGCGTCTTCGCCGTCCCGGCGCTGGCGGCGCTGGTCGCTGGCGATAACAGCCTGTGGGCATGGCCGCTGCTCATTCTCCTTGTTTTCCCGATTGCCATCGTCTTCGCCCTGCTGGGCCGCCATTTTCCCAGCGCGGGCGGCGTGGCCCACTTTGTCGATATGGCCTTTGGGCCACGTCTGGCCAGCGTCACCGGCTGGCTGTTTTTATCGGTTATCCCGGTCGGACTCCCCGCCGCCCTGCACATCGCCACCGGTTTTGGCCAGGCGCTGTTCGGCTGGCATGATGCGCAGCTGCTGCTGGCGGAGCTGGGCACCCTGGCCATCGTCTGGTGGGTCGGTTCGCGTGGCGCCAGCTCCAGCGCCAACCTGCAGACGTTGGTTGCCGTACTGATTGTGGCGCTGATCGTCGTAGTCTGGTGGCGCGGCGGGATAAGCCCGGCGCAGATCCCCTTCCCGGCCCCGGCGGAGATTGACCGCGGGCAGCTCTTTTCGGCGCTGTCGGTGATGTTCTGGTGCTTTGTCGGTCTGGAAGCCTTCGCGCATCTCGCCTCGGAGTTTAAACATCCCGAGCGTGATTTCCCCAGGGCGCTGATGATAGGCCTGCTGCTTGCCGGCTCGGTCTACTGGGCCTGCACCGTGCTGGTGCTGCACTTCCACGCCTTTGGCGAGGAGATGGCGGCGGCGGCGTCATTACCGAATATCGTGGTCCGTCTGTTCGGCGTCGAAGCGCTGTGGGTAGCCTGCGTCATCGGCTATCTCGCCTGTTTCGCCAGCCTCAACATCTATATTCAAAGCTTTGCCCGCCTGGTCTGGTCGCAAGCGCAGCATAAGCCACACAGCTACCTCGCAAGGCTGTCGCCACGGCAGATCCCGCGCAACGCCCTCAACGCCGTGCTGGGATCCTGCGTAGTTAGCACACTTGGCATCTATCTGCTCGATATCAATCTGGACGCGCTGATCGTTTACGCCAATGGCATTTTCATCATGATCTATCTGCTGTGCATGCTGGCGGGTTGTCGTTTGCTGCGCGGTCGCTATCGGCTATTGGCAGTGGTGGGCAGCATTCTCTGTCTGCTGCTGCTGGCGATGGTCGGCTGGAAAAGCCTGTACGCGCTGGTGATGCTGGCGGGGCTGTGGCTGTTTTTACCCAGGCGCAAGCTGGCGACGGGAAGCGTGTAGGCCTGCAAAGAAAGCGGCCCGGTCGCATCTGCTGACCGGGCCGGGGGGATGTTAATCGCGGCGATCGTCCTTATGGTCCAGACGGTCGCGCTGCTCATCTTTGCGCTGGAATTCCCCTTCGAAGGTCTCTCCGCCGCCAGTACCGGCGCTAAAGCCACCGCCCGGCATCCGGCTGAAGCGCAGGTGCGGCATCAGCTTCATCGTCAAATGCTTTTGCACCGGCGGCAGCAATAGCAGCAGGCCGAGGAAGTCGGTAAAGAACCCCGGGAGCAACAGCAGCAGACCAGCGATAATCAGCGATACGCTCTTGATCATCTCCGCCGCCGGGCTCTCGCCCGCGGCCATCTTCTGCTGCATCAGCAGGAAGTTTTTGAAGCCCTGGTTACGCACCAGCGACATCCCTACCACCGAGCTAAAGATCACCAGGATCAGGGTCATAAAGACGCCCAGCACGTGCGCAACCTGGATAAAGATCGATATCTCAATGTAAACGTAAAGAAAAAAGGCAATAAACGGAATCCAACGCACCGGCGTCTCCTTCATCAACGGGCGCTGCGTTCAGCGCCCGTAATCATCAATTTGCTGATCGCATCCCACTAACATGGGGATGCTGAGCGGCTTTTCAATCAGCGGAAAGGCTTATTTTTCTCAGGAATAAGAAAGCGGTGACCCATTTCACAGATTAATAAATCTTCTCATACCCGCAATGTAATAAGTGATCAAGCTTACTGATATTCGCTATCATCAGCATATGATCTTGGGCACCGGGCCGGTTAAGGAAATAATCGTCGGCCAGAAAATATACTGAATACTGGATATTCTGTGTGTTTGGTGAATTCATTGGCAGCTTGAAAAGAAGGTTCACATGTTAAACAACATTCGTATCGAAGAAGATCTGTTGGGCACCAGGGAAGTTCCCGCGGACGCTTACTACGGCGTTCATACTCTGCGAGCGATTGAAAACTTCTACATTAGCAACAGCAAAATCAGCGACATACCAGAATTCGTGCGCGGCATGGTCATGGTTAAGAAAGCCGCCGCGCTGGCGAACAAGGAGCTGCAGACCATTCCCAAAAGCGCGGCAAATGCGATTATCGCCGCCTGTGACGAAGTCCTGAATAACGGCAAATGCATGGACCAGTTCCCGGTCGATGTCTTCCAGGGCGGGGCCGGTACCTCCGTAAACATGAACACCAACGAAGTCCTGGCGAACATTGGCCTTGAGCTGATGGGCCACCAGAAAGGCGAATACCAGTACCTGAACCCAAACGATCACGTCAACAAATGCCAGTCCACCAACGATGCTTACCCCACCGGGTTCCGCATTGCGGTGTATGCCTCCATCCTTAAGTTAATCGATGCGATTAAACAGCTGGGCGAAGGCTTCCAGGCGAAAGCCGTGGAGTTCCAGGACATCCTCAAAATGGGCCGCACCCAGCTGCAGGACGCGGTGCCGATGACCCTCGGCCAGGAGTTCCATGCCTTCAATGTGCTGCTTAATGAAGAGACCAAAAGCATTCTGCGCACTGCGGAGCTGCTGCTGGAGGTGAACCTCGGCGCCACCGCCATTGGTACTCGCCTCAACACCCCGGACGGCTATCAACAGCTGGCGGTGCAGAAGCTGGCTGAAGTAAGCAACTTACCGGTCGTCCCGGCGGAAGATCTGATTGAAGCCACCTCGGACTGCGGAGCGTACGTTATGGTTCACAGCTCGCTGAAACGCCTGGCGGTGAAACTTTCCAAGATCTGTAACGACCTGCGCCTGCTCTCTTCCGGTCCGCGCGCGGGCCTCAACGAAATCAACCTGCCTGAGCTGCAGGCTGGCTCTTCAATCATGCCGGCGAAGGTTAACCCGGTGGTGCCGGAGGTGGTCAACCAGGTCTGCTTCAAAGTTATCGGCAACGATACCACTGTGACCATGGCCTCCGAAGCCGGTCAGCTGCAGTTGAACGTGATGGAGCCGGTAATCGGCCAGGCGATGTTCGAGTCGATTCATATCCTGACCAACGCCTGCTACAACCTGCTGGAGAAATGCGTTAACGGCATCACCGCCAATAAAGCGGTATGTGAAGGCTACGTCTACAACTCCATCGGCATCGTCACCTACCTCAACCCGTTTATCGGCCACCACAATGGCGATATCGTCGGCAAGATCTGTGCCGAAACCGGCAAGAGCGTACGGGAAGTGGTGCTGGAGCGCGGACTGCTGACGGCGGCGGAGTTGGATGATATTTTCTCTGCGCAAAACCTGATGCATCCCGCTTATAAAGCAAAGCGTTATACCGATGAAAGCGAACAGTAATCTTTCAGGTTAGTCATTCAAAGGCATGTCAGCGATGACATGCCTTTTTTGCTTTTTGGTTTTACTAAAATACAACAATTCAATATCAACTTGTTAAAAAACAAGGAAGGCATATATGTTTGGTGCAGAACTGGTTATTGTCCTGCTGGCGATTTATCTCGGCGCCCGGCTCGGCGGCATCGGTATCGGCTTTGCCGGTGGCCTTGGCGTCCTTGTCCTGACGCTTATTTTTCAAATTAAACCGGGTGCGATCCCCTTCGACGTTATTGAAATCATTATGGCGGTGATTGCCGCTATCGCCGCCATGCAGGTCGCCGGCGGGATGGATTACCTGGTCAGCCTCGCCGAACGGATGCTGCGCCGCCACCCGAAGTACATTACCTTCCTTGCCCCGCTGGTGACCTGGTTTATGACCGTGCTCGCTGGCACCGGCCATACCGCCTTCTCCACGCTGCCGGTGATCACCGAAGTTGCCAAAGAGCAAGGCATTCGTCCGTCTCGTCCACTGTCGATTGCGGTGGTGGCCTCCCAGATAGCGATCACCGCCTCGCCCATTTCCGCCGCAGTGGTCTTTTTCGCTGGTATCCTTGAACCGCTGGGCGTTAGCTATTTGACGCTGCTGGCCATCTGTATTCCGGTCACGCTGCTGGCGGTGATGCTCACCGCTATCGTCTGCAACTTCCTCGGCTGCGAACTGAAAGACGATCCGGTTTACCAGGAGCGGCTGGCCAAGGGGGAAGTCAGACTGCGCGGCAGCCAGGTATTTGAGCTGCAGCCGCACGCCAAACGTTCCGTTCTGCTGTTTTTGATCGGCATCGTGGCGGTGATGTTCTACGCCACGGCCATCAGCGATACCGTCGGCCTGATTAAGAACCCGGTGCTGCCGCGTAACGAGGCGATCGTGGTATTTATGCTGACCATCGCCACCCTGATTAGCATCACCTGTAAAATCGACACCGGCGAAGTGCTCAACGCCAGCACCTTTAAGTCCGGGATGAGCGCCTGCGTCTGCGTCCTCGGCGTCGCCTGGCTGGGAGATACCTTCGTTAAAGCGCATATCAGCGACATCCAGGCCGTGGCCGGCGATCTGCTGCACAATTACCCATGGCTGCTGGCGGTGGTACTGTTTTTCGCCGCCACGCTGCTCTACTCGCAGGCAGCCACCACCAAGGCGTTGATGCCTGCCGCGCTGCTGCTGGGCGTCAGCCCGCTGACGGCTATCGCCTCGTTTGCCGCGGTCTCGGCGCTGTTCGTTCTGCCGACCTACCCAACCCTGCTGGCGGCGGTAGAGATGGACGACACCGGCTCAACCCGCATTGGTAAATATGTCTTTAACCACGCCTTCCTGATCCCCGGCGTTATCGCTATCACGCTGTGCGTGATCCTCGGCTTTATCTTTGGCGGGATTATGCTGTAAATACCGCTGGCGGCGGGCCCACTACGGGCCCGCCTTCCGTTGCCCTCACTTTCCCCGCTCGTTACGTTAATATCCCCGCATCTTGCGTGTTATAGTGCCTCTTTTCGCTGATACGAGGTTCATGATGACTACGCCTGATGCTGTTGTTGTGCTCTGTACCGCGCCGGACGAAGCGACCGCCCAGGATCTGGCGGCAAAAGCGCTGGCGGAAAAGGTGGCAGCCTGCGCCACGCTGCTGCCGGGGGCTACCTCTCTGTATTACTGGGAAGGGAAACTCGAGCAGGAGTATGAAGTGCAGATGCTACTCAAAACTGACCTTGCCCATCAGCAGGCGCTGCTGGACTGCCTGAAGTCACACCACCCGTATCAAACCCCAGAACTGCTGGTTCTACCCGTCACGCATGGAGACAACGATTACCTCTCATGGCTTACCGCATCATTACGCTGATCCTGCTGCTGTGCAGCACATCAGCCACCGCCGGGTTATTCGACGCGCCGGGGCGCTCGAACTTCGTGCCTGCTGATCAAGCTTTCGCCTTTGACTTTCAGCAGCAACAGCATGACGTCAACCTGAGCTGGCAAATCAAGGATGGTTATTATCTTTATCGTCAACAGTTTACCTTCAGCGCCGCCGGGGCGACGATCGACGAACCGGCGCTGCCGGCGGGAGAGTGGCATGAAGATGAGTTTTACGGCAAAAGCGAGATCTTTCGCCAACGCCTGACCGTGCCGGTGACGGTGAAGGAGGCGGACAAAGAGGCTACTCTCACCGTCACCTGGCAGGGCTGCGCCGATGCCGGATTCTGTTATCCGCCGGAGACTAAAGTGATCCCGCTGAGCGCCGTGCGGGCGGCCTCAAACGACGCTCAGCCAACCGCCGCCGCGCCCGTGTCGTCGCTGAACCATCGTCCGGCCTTCAATCCGCCGCTGCCGGTTGAACCGCGCCCGATGGAGGAGAACGCCGTGCCGCAGGCGCCTGCCATGGCGCCGCCAGCAGACGTCCCCGCTCGTCTGCCCTTCACCGCCCTGTGGGCGCTGCTGATTGGCATTGGTATCGCCTTCACCCCCTGCGTGCTGCCGATGTACCCGCTGATTTCGGGCATCGTGCTGGGCGGAAAACAGCGGCTTTCCACCGCGCGCGCCCTGCTGCTGGCCTTTATTTACGTCCAGGGGATGGCCCTGACCTATACCGCGCTGGGGTTGGTGGTAGCCGCCGCCGGGCTGCAGTTCCAGGCGGCCCTGCAGCACCCATATGTCCTGGTCGGCCTGTCGGCGGTGTTTATACTGCTGGCGCTCTCCATGTTCGGCCTGTTCACGCTGCAGCTGCCGTCGTCGCTGCAGACCCGGCTGACGCTGCTCAGCAATAAGCGCCAGGGCGGCTCGCCCGGCGGGGTCTTTGCGATGGGCGCTATTGCCGGGCTGATCTGCTCCCCCTGCACTACCGCGCCGCTAAGCGCCATTCTGTTGTATATCGCCCAGAGCGGTAATCTGTGGCTGGGCGGCGGCACGCTGTACCTTTACGCGCTGGGCATGGGTCTGCCGTTGATCCTTGTGACCGTGTTTGGCAATCGCCTGCTGCCGAAAAGCGGCCCGTGGATGAGCCATGTGAAAACCGCCTTCGGGTTTGTGATCCTTGCCCTGCCCGTCTTCCTGCTGGAACGCATATTCGGCGACCAGTGGGGGTTACGGCTGTGGTCAATGCTCGGTGTCGCCTTCTTCAGCTGGGCGTTTATCACCTCGCTGGGCGCTACCCGGCCGTGGATGCGGCTGGTACAGATCATTCTGCTTGCCGCCGCGCTGGTCAGCGCGCGGCCTCTGCAGGACTGGGCGTTTGGCGCCCCGGCGGTCGAGCAGCAGGCGCACCTGGCCTTCACCCGCGTCAGCTCGGTGGCCGAGCTTGACCAGGCGCTGGCGCAGGCGAAAGGTCAACCGGTGATGCTCGATCTCTACGCCGACTGGTGCGTGGCCTGCAAAGAGTTTGAAAAATACACCTTTAGTTCACCTGACGTGCAGCAGGCGCTGAAAGGCACCGTGTTATTACAGGTTGATGTGACGAAGAACAGCCCGCAAGACGTCGCGCTGCTGAGACACCTGCAGGTGCTGGGTCTGCCGACGATCCTGTTCTTCAACGCTGAGGGTCAGGAACAGCCTGAGCGGCGAGTCACCGGCTTTATGGATGCCGCGGCATTCAGCGCCCATTTGCGCGATTGGCAAGCGTGAGCGACACTTTAGGAGGAAAGATGGAGGAGAACACCGTGCTACGTGAAGACGTCCTGGCAGAAGCCATTAAGATTCTTGAAATTGAAGGTATCGCCAACACGTCGCTGGAGATGGTCGCTGAGCGCGTGTCCTGCCCGACGAGCGACCTGAAACGCTTCTGGCCTGACCGCGAAGCGCTGCTGTACGACGCGCTTCGCTATCTGAGCCAGCAGGTGGATGCCTGGCGTCGTCAGCTCCTGCTGGACGAGACCTTAAGCGCAGAGCAAAAGCTGCTGGCACGCTATGCCGCACTCACCACCTGCGTAAGCAACCAGCGGTACCCGGGCTGCCTGTTTATCGCCGCCTGCACCTTCTACCCGGATCCTCAGCACCCCATTCACCAGCTGGCGGAACAGCAGAAGCAGGCTTCGCTGGCCTACACTCACGAGCTGCTGACTCAGCTGGAGGTGGATGACCCGGAAATGGTCGCCAAGCAGATGGAGCTGATTGTCGAGGGCTGTCTGAGCCGTCTGCTGGTCAAACGTAGCCAGACGGATGTGGATACCGCCCGGCGGCTGGCTGAAGATATTCTACGCTTCGCCCAGTGCCGTATGGGCGGCGCCTTGACCTGATTCTGATATCCTAACCGCCACGTCGCGCCTATAATTTCCCCCTCACTGATTGCTGACAGGGATTGATATGCGCGCGTTCTTCTGGGCTGCCTGGCTGGGCCTCTGCTCTACGCCCCTGCTGGCGGCTCCCCTGCAAGGTTTTTCCTTTGCACAAAAAGACTGGGAGCTCGCCTGCGATAATACCGGCGCCTGCCGGGCGGCGGGTTACGGCGTCCGCATGGGTGAGGTCAGCGTGCTGTTGACCCGCAACGCGGGCAGCGAACAGCACCTCACCGCCACGGTAACCTTTGCGCAAATCGAGCACGATATCCCCGCCGACTCCACCGCCAGCCTGCTGATCGACGACCGGGATTTTGGCGCGCTGGACGCTCTCGACGACAGCCACTTTCGCCTCGACAGCGATCAGACCACCGCCCTGCTACAGGCGTTAACGAATCAGCGCAAAATCGAATTCACCCTTAACGGCCAGCACCTGCCGCTTTCCAGCGCCGGCAGCCGCGAGGTGCTGGGTAAAATGGATGCGTTTCAGCGACGCACCGGCACCGCCGATGCGCTGCTGGATAAAGGCGATGCCGGCGACGATGCCATTTTGCCAGCCACTCCCGCCCCGGAAATTATCGCCGCCCCGGTTCTCCATAACGCGCAGCCAGTGCCGTTGAGTATGCTTCAGCGCCAGAAACTGCTGCCCATCCTGACGCCGCTGCTGAACCAGCGCTGCGACGACTGGCAGAATCAGGCCATTCCGGCGGCAGATCGCCAGATCACGCTGACCGCGCTGGATAAAACCCATTCTCTGGCGCAGGCGCTCTGCTGGCGAGCGCCCTATAACGACGGTTATGCCCTGTGGCTGGTCGATAACGCCCAGTTGAGCAAACCGCGGCTGCTCACTACCGAGGCCTCCAGCTACGCCGACGGCGCTATCGTCTTTTTGCACAAAGAACGGGGCATGGCCGACTGCGTCACCGGCGAGACGCGCGTTTGGGATGGTAAAACCTTTACCCCCAGCCTGAAGTACAGCACCGGTATGTGTCGGGAAATTACCCCGGGTGGCACTTGGATGCTGCCGACCTTTGTCAGCCAGGTGATCCCCAGGCAGCAGAAAGAGGCGGATAACCTGGCTCTGCGCACGTTGTATAACGCAGTGTTGAAAGCGCAAAAAAGCGATCCAGAATTGTCTCTGAATAAGGTCGCCGAGCAGTTTCCGTTAACCGGCCATATTACCGACTTCACGCTCACTTACGCCGACGATACGCTGATCACGACCAGTAAACCGTCCCCGGATATCAGCGATGATGAGTGGCAGGCGTTTCTGCGCTCCTCGATTAGCGCGGATTCAGAAAACGGCAAAGTCAGCTTTACCCTTATCGACCTCGACGGCGACGGCAAACGCGACCTGATTATCGACAGCTATGTGGGCGGCACCGGGCTCTTCAGCTACACCGGGGTGCTCAAGCGAGGTGATGATGATTTTGCCGCCGTCAACGGCAGCGACAGTGATAATGGTGATGATTTCGATGCCGGGGTGCCCGGCGCCCTCTTTTCCATTAATGGCCGCGGGGCTAACCAGTGGAACCACTGGGTCAAAATCAACGGCCAGGTGTATGCCCTGTGGTACAACGGCCAGTTTGGCGAAGATAACCTCTACCTGCTACGCCCGTTCAGCACCACCAGCCAGACGCCCGCGGTGACGGTTCGCTATCGCTATACGCTGAACAGCATCCGCTCCCCGGAGAAAGACCAGCCGCTGACCCCCAGCCTGAGCGACGGCGATAAAGCGGACCTGCTGCGCTCGCTGGAGGTAATGCAGGGCAGCCTGCTGAAAGACAGACCCGCCAGCGACAACGACGCGCCGATCTGCCCCATCCCGCCGGGCACCTCCGCTGACGAGGCGGATAACTACTACAGCGGCGTCGCCGTTAACTATATCTATGAGACGGTGGCCTATATTCCGGTCTGGCTGAACGGGAAGTGTTATATCGGCACCATTTTCAGCCATCATGGCGCCTATCGCCACGGCGTGGATGCGGAAATTACCCTGAGCTCGCCGCGTGAGGACGAGGAGGTCATTGGCGATTATCTCATCTCCGGACTACGCCACGTTATCGCCATTACCAGCGGCTGGAAAAGCCGCGAGGGCGATAACGGCATGCAGTGAAGTTAAGCCAAAACGCGCCTTTGAACGCAGAATTGCCGCAAAGATAAGCAATCGATAAGTAATTTAAGAAATTTGGTTGACGGGGTGGGCGGATTACGGTTTAATGCGCCCCGTTGCCCGGATAGCTCAGTCGGTAGAGCAGGGGATTGAAAATCCCCGTGTCCTTGGTTCGATTCCGAGTCCGGGCACCACTATTTAAAGAACCCGCCCAAAAGGCGGGTTTTTGCTTTTCTGCATCCGGACTCTTCATCGAACTCCGTTCGATTATTCGCCGCACAGCGGCTCACCCCTTCGGGGCCAGCGCGGCAAGCGCGCTGTTCAACGCCTGCGGCGTTAGTCCGAGTCCGGGCACCACTATTTAAAGAACCCGCCTAAAAGGCGGGTTTTTGCTTTTCTGCATCCGGACTCTTCATCGAACTCCGTTCTATCACCCGCTGCCCGGCGGCGCTGCGCTTGCGCGGGCCTACGCTGTTTGAACCAGCAGAGGACTCGTAGGCCGGATAAGGCATTTATGCCGCCATCCGGCACAACCGCAGGTACGGCGTCTGATGTGTATCACCCGGCGGCGCTGCGCTTGCGCGGGCCGGCGCTGTTTGAACCTGTGGGGGACCCGTAGGCCGGATAAGGCATTTATGCCGCCATCCGGCACAACCGCGGGTACGGTGTCTGATGTGTATCGCCCGGCGGCGCTGCGCTTGCGCGGGCCTACGCTGTTTGAACCTGTGGAGGACCCGCAGGCCGGATAAGGCGAAGCCGTCAGGCAAACGTCGTGAAGAAAGGCATTACTCGGCGGCCGTTTTCCCTTTGCCGGGCAGCCTGAATGCTTCGCCATAGGGCTTCGCAATGCCCATACGATATTGAGTCTCTTTCGCCGCCTGGTGGAGGTCGGCAAACTCCTCTTTCGGCGCCGGCGGACGTTGCGCCTTTTTCAGACACTGATTGCGATGGTGACGGATCCACTCTCGGTCCTCATCGTCCAGACAACGCTGCATCACCTCAATCCATCTGGATGCCGCCCGACGGTAGAGCCCGCATGCCTCTAATCGCTCAGCAATACTGTCCCTTATTCTCATCCACCTCGCTCCTCTGATGCTTTCACGATATCTCATGGTATTCCGACGCGTGAGTCGGAATACCATGGTAGTGTTAATTTATGACAAAACTATTCCTGTGCGGCGCAAGGAATATATTCATTATAATAATCGCTGTGCATAGCAAACCGCATTGGCGGTAAATACTTCCAAAGAGCTCCAGAATTATATGCCGAATGCCATCATCGATACCGCCGGGTATCGACGGTTGTACCTATCAATATCTATTTAATTTATTATATTTTCGTCAACAAATACCTTGCGATAACATCCATTCTCTGTACAGCGAAGCTTCATAACGAACGTTCGGTCTGCTCCAGCAGCTTATTTCGAAAGATAAATAAGCAAGCTTCATTAAAATTATCTAACCCCAACCGCTCATAAAGCGCAGTACGCTTGCGGTAAAGGCTTTTTAGTGACGTATTGAGATTGACGGCCACCTCCTCCATGGTCATCCCCGCCATGAGTAAACGTAACATTAACTGTTCAGACAAACTTAAGCGCAGATCGTCAAACCACTCTTTGGTCAGACGCTTGCTATTCATCTCCAGAAAAAGGCCAAATAATGTCGCCATATCCGCGGGTGATAATGACATGTTTAAAAACGATTTCAGGCTCAGTAAATGCTCTTCCCGATGGCGCATATCGAGGACGATACAACATATTCGCTTTCTGGATTTCGCCGCTGCCAGCACGAGATAATCGTAATGGCAAAGCGGCGAGCGGCTATCAACCAGCAGAGAGACTTCATCAACCTCATTATCTAAAATCGCTTTTCCGCTAGAATCTAACTGAATGATATCAGGAAAAAAATTCTTAACACCTTGAAAAAGATAGTAATCCTGGGTAACCAATATCATTAAAGTTGCCACAAATCGTCCCTTTAACATTTAATCAACAAATTCTCGTCAACCAGACGTTTTCCCTCCCCCTATGGAACGCTTCGCATGGCGGTGAAAATAACGAGACCTGTGATTTATCATTAGCGCGGCATCTGAATCTGGCTGTGAAAACCCTCCTTGCGTTCTGACAGGAAATAAACAGATTGATTATAAATAAAAAAAATCCACAGAAAAGATGCTTTTTTTGCTATTGAGAATTTTTGTCAGAAATCATCTTAAATATTGCCTAAAAAACTCTAACCCCAACTAAATATAAGCCACACCGCCATTTTGAAACAAAATTCCACCTGACTTTCTTTTTTATTTATATCAGTAGGTTAAAGAAATCAACTTGAACACTTCCGTTCGAATGAAGTCGATTTTACAGAATTATCTTAAAACGCAGACCATAATTTATCCATATTTATCGGTTGCCGTATCGGGTATAAATTACCCATTCATTCATCAACAGGAGATATGTTTATTAGTTTGCAATAGGTCATTCACCTGCAGTGCCAGTCAGCTAAATGGGACCATCCTCATCCTTTAACTCACCGTCAAAGGACGGTCGTGTTGTGCAATGGATTCTTGATGAACATATGGCAAATAGAAATGGAAAGATCACCTTATTCAAATACGTTATTGTTTAATCGCAACACGAAACTCTCGCTATCAATCGGCTTGCTTTTGCTCTTCCCGGCGCTGGTTCAGGGAGCGGATTCACTCTATGACCAGCAAATCTTGCAAGCGCGCCAAGGTCAGTACGCCCCCTTTCTCAGTTACCTTCAGCAGTACCAGCTGCGGCATGCCTTAACCCCTTCTCAGGTGGCGGACTGGCTGCAGGTGGCCCTCTGGGCCGGTCAGGACGATGAAGTGGTGAAAGTCTGGCGACGCTACCAGGTCTATATGCCGCTTCCCGCACGGGGCACCGCCGCCGCGGCGCAGGCCCTGCGCAACCAGAAGCAGTGGCAAACCTCGCTCACCCTCTGGCAGCAGGCACTCAGCCAGGCCCCTGGCAGCGACGACTATCGTATCGGCTATATCAAAACGCTCGCCGATGCCCGCAAGGACGGCGAGGCGCTCAGCGAAGCTCGTCGCCTGGTGGCGGAGCAGGCGAGCGTTGCGCACCTGCAGACGCTCTCCTATGTCTACCTGCGGCTGGGCAAAAGCTGGGACCAGCTGTTGGTGGACACGCAGATCCTCGATCGTGAACCGCAAAACAAAACCGCGCTGGCCAGCCTGATGGCGACCCTGACCCGCAACCGGATTGATTCCCCTGCTCTCGGCCTGGCGAATAGCGTCGAACTGACGCCTGCGGAAAAGCGTAACTTGCAGTTGAACGCCGCCGCCGAACTGGTGCGCCTTGCCGATACCCCTTCCCGCGAAGAAAAGGCGCGTTACGCGCTGGCCCGCACGGCGCTCACGCAGTATGACGCGATGATCGCCGCCTGGCACCCCGACCCACAGGCTGCGCCCGACATCATCCGGGCGCGTATTGATCGTCTGGGCGCGCTGTACGCCAGCGCCGAGTACGCGCAGGTCATCCGCGAATACCAAAGCCTGATCGCCCAGCAGCAGACCGTTCCCGACTGGGCCATCGGCTGGGTCATCTCCTCTTTTATCGCCCTTAAGCAAATTGAGCCTGCGCTGACGCTTATCCACCAGCATCCTTCGTGGCTGACAAGCCAACAGAATGAGGAACACGAGCTTTTCTACGCTCTGCTGGACACCGGTCAGTACCCGGCGGCGCAACGGTATGTTGCCCGCCTCACCAGGAATGCGCCCTACATCCGTCGTCTCTACGGCTCGCCAACGCCGCAGCCGAACGACGACTGGCTCACCGCACAGTCGCTTAACGTGCACTATTTAGCGGCTACCAACGACCTGCCGCAGGCCGAAGCCCGAATGCAGCGCCTGGCGGCGACGGCCCCTGGAAACCAGGGCCTGCAGATAGACTATGCCGCCCTTCTGCAGGAGAGAGGATTGCCACGGGCAGCCGAACGCCAGCTAAAAGCGGCGGAATCTCTGGAACCCGCCAGCCTGCAGCTGGAGCGCCAGCAGGCCTGGGTCGCCCTCGATCTGCAGGAGTGGCGGCAAATGGATCTGCTGGCTGACGACGTCGTCGCCCGCTCGCCACGGGATCTGAACACCCAGCGCCTGGCCAGAGCGCGCGAGATCCATCATCTCTCCGAGCTGCGCCTGAGCGTTGGCAAAGGGCTGCATTCCGACAACCCGGTGAGCGGCACGCACGACCTCAGTTTTGAGACGGCGATCTACAGCCCGCCGCTAGCCGACAGCTGGCGGTTGTTCGGCGGGCACCGCTTCGCTGAAGGCAATTTTGAAGAGGGGAAAGGCAGCCGTCGCCAGCTGTTTGCCGGTATTGAATGGCGTCCGCGCGACTACTGGGGCGAGCTTGAGCTCTCCAGCGTCAATTTTCACGACGAGAACAAGCCCGGCGTCCGCCTTTCCGCCGCCCATGACGTTAGCGATCGCTGGCAGCTGGGCGGCGAACTGGAGCGGATTTCGCAGCAGACGCCGCTGCGCGCGTTACGCAACGGCGTCAGCGCCAACCGCGGCGAAGGCTGGCTGCGCTGGTCTCCAAACGAACGCCGGGAGTACCGCTTCAGCGCGGCCGCCAGCCGGTTTACCGATCGCAACCGCCGCCAGGAGTACACCCTCTCCGGTAAAGAACGCCTCTGGCAAACCCCATGGTTAACGCTGGATTTGCAGCCCGGTCTGTCGGCCAGCGCCAATAGCCGCACCGACACCGCCTACTACAGTCCGGCACGGGACCTCGCCGCCACCGCGGCGCTGGCCGTCGATCACACGCTTTACCAGCGCTATGACACCGTCTGGAGCCAGCAGTTACTGGCCGGCGGCGGCAGCTACTGGCAAAAAAATCACGCCGCCGGGGCGATCACGGTGCTGGGTTACGGGCAGCGCCTGCGCTGGAACAACGTCGTCGACACCGGGCTGATGCTGAACTGGGATAAGCGCCCCTACGACGGCAAACGTGAAAACAACCTCGCCATCACTCTTGATGCAAATATACGGTTTTAAGGATGACCATGCTGAACACGACCCTGCGCAACGGCCCGATGCTTCTCATCTGGCTGTGCCTTATCTTCAGCGTGCGTGCTGAGGAAGTCCCCTTCCTCGCCCCGCAGCAGCGCCCCCAACTGGAGGCCAATCAACCCTGGCCGGCGGATCGCTTTCTGGTGCTGGCCTACCATGACGTCGAAGACGATGCCGCCGACCAGCGTTATCTTTCGGTGCGCACCAGCGCACTCAATGAGCAGATCGCCTGGCTGCTGCATAACGGCTACCATGCGATTAGCGTTCAGGACATTCTCGATGCGCATTATGGCTTAAAGTCGCTGCCGCCCAAGGCTTTTCTCCTCAGTTTTGACGATGGTTACAGCAGCTTTTACACCCGCGTATGGCCGCTGCTTAAAGCCTGGAACGTCCCGGCGCTGTGGGCACCGGTGGGCAGCTGGGTGGACACTCCCGCTGGTCAGCCCGTTAATTTTGGCGGCCTGATGACGCCGCGCGAGCGCTTCGCTACCTGGGAGATGGTGCGCGAGCTCAGCCGCTCGCCGCTGGTGGAGATCGGCGCTCACACCTGGGCCTCGCACTACGGTCTGCCGGCCAATCCGCAGGGCAGCCGCGAGCCTGCCGCCGCCAACCGCGGCTGGGATAAAACCACCGGCCGCTATGAAAGCGACGCGCAGTTTACCCGGCGAATGACAGATGACGTGCAGAAAGTGACGGCGAAAATCCATGAGGTTGCCGGGAAAACGCCGCGCGCCTGGGTGTGGCCCTACGGCGCCGCCAGCGGCAGCACCCTGACTATCGCCAAACAGCAAGGGTATCAGCTGGCGTTTACGCTGAACGACGGCCTGGGCAACGTGAAGGATCTGGACAATATTCCACGCCTGCTGATCGCCGGTAACCCGTCGCTCAAGGCCTTTGCCAGCGCCGTGACCCAGATTCAGGAAGCCGATCCTGTTCGGGTGATGCATGTGGATCTGGACTATGTCTATGACCCCAATCCCGTCCAGCAGGCAAAGAATATCGATAAGCTGGTGCAGCGCGTCTATGACATGAAAATCAGCCACGTCTTTCTGCAGGCCTTCTCCGACCCGCAGGGCGACGGCACGGTCAAGTCGCTCTATTTCCCCAACCGCTGGCTGCCGATGCGCGCCGACCTGTTTAACTTCGTCTCCTGGCAGTTGCAGACCCGCGGCAATGTGAAGGTTTATGCCTGGATGCCGGTGCTGGCCTTCGATCTTGCCTCAGATCTGCCGCGCGTTCAGCGCTGGGATCCGCAAACCGGGAAGGCGTTACTTGCCCGCCAGCCGTACGTCCGTCTGTCGCCCTGGGATCCCCGGGTTCGCCAGCAGATCACCGACATCTACGAAGATCTGGCCCGACACGCCAGCTTCAGCGGGATTCTGTTTCACGACGACGCCGTGTTGACCGATTTTGAAGACGTGAGCCCGGAGGCGGTCGCCGCCTGGCGGCAGACGGGTATGGCGCACGATGCCGCCCCGGTGCCCCAACGTCCGCAAGAGCGCCAGGCATGGATGCGTTTCAAAAGCCAAACCCTGACCCGCTTCACTCTGGATCTACGCCAGGCAGTGCAGGCCATCCGCGGCCCGCAGGTGAAAACGGCGCGTAATCTCTTCGCCCTGCCGATCCTGGAGCCGCAAAGCGAAGCCTGGTTTGCGCAGAATCTGGATGACTTCCTTGCCGCCTATGACTGGACGGTCCCCATGGCGATGCCGCTGATGGAGTCCGTGCCGATCGACGCCAGCCAGGCCTGGCTGACGCGGCTGGTGCAGGCCGTCGCCCGCCACCCGGGCGCGCTGAAGAAAACCATCTTTGAACTGCAGGCCAGAGACTGGAATCGACGCCAGCAAAACGCCATTCCCGACCAGCAGCTGGCGGACTGGATGCGTTTGCTGCGGCTGAACGGCGTCAAAAACTACGGCTACTACCCTGACGATTTTATTAACAACCAGCCTGATATCTCTCGTATCAGGCCGCAATTTTCTTCCTGGTGGTACCCTGACCATGACTGATCGCATTATCGCATTGTGCATTTTATGCCTCGTATTCGGGCTGCCGTTAGGTGTCGCAGCGGTATTTACCGGCGAGCTTATCCTCGACTTTGTCTTTTTCTGGCCGCTGTTTATGTCAGTGTTGTGGATCACCGGGGGTCTCTACTTCTGGTTTCAGCTGGAACGTCACTGGCCGTGGGGGGAGGATACCCCGCCGCCGACGCTGCCGGGCAATCCACTGATCTCGATCCTGATCCCCTGCTTTAACGAGGAGAAAAACGCCCGGGAAACCATCAGCGCAGCGCTGGCCCAGCGTTACGCCAATCTTGAAGTGATCGCGATTAACGACGGCTCTTCGGACAACACCGCCCAGGTGCTCCAGCAGCTGGCGCAGGAGGAGCCGAGGCTGCGGGTGATCCATCTGGCCGCCAATCAGGGAAAAGCGGTGGCGCTCAAAGCGGGCGCCGCCGCCGCCCGCGGCGATCTGCTGGTCTGCATCGATGGCGACGCCCTGCTGGACCGGGATACCGCGGCCTGGCTGGTCGCGCCGTTGATCCATTATCCGCACGTCGGGGCGGTCACCGGCAATCCGCGGATCCGCACCCGATCCACGCTGATCGGCCGCATTCAGGTTGGGGAGTTCTCGTCGATCATTGGGCTTATCAAACGGACGCAGCGGATCTATGGCCGGGTCTTTACCGTCTCCGGCGTAATCGCCGCCTTCCGGCGCCAGGCGCTGGCGGACGTCGGCTACTGGAGCCCGGATATGATCACTGAAGATATTGATATCAGCTGGAAGCTTCAGCTCCGCCACTGGGACATCTTTTTCGAGCCGCGAGCGCTGTGCTGGATCCTGATGCCGGAGACCCTCAAAGGGTTATGGAAGCAGCGTCTGCGCTGGGCCCAGGGCGGCGCCGAAGTCTTTCTGGTCAATCTGCGCCGCCTGTTTCACTGGCAGCATCACCGGATGTGGCCGCTGTTTCTGGAGTATGCCTGCTCCACGCTGTGGGCCTTTGCCTACGCGATCACCATTCTGCTGTTTATCCTCAGCCGCCTGATGCCGCTGCCTGACAATCTGGCGGTGCATAGCCTGTTTCCACCGGAATTCACCGGCATGCTGCTCGGCCTGATGTGCCTGCTGCAGTTCGTCGCCAGCCTGTATATCGAGCGGCGCTATGAGAAAAAGGTCGCCAAATCGCTGTTCTGGGTGATCTGGTTCCCGATGGTCTACTGGATGATCGGCCTGCTGACCACGCTGGTCGCTTTTCCGAAAGTGATGGTGAAACGTCAACGTTCCCGCGCGCGCTGGGTGAGTCCGGACCGGGGAAAAGGAAGCCTGTGATGAATGAAAATACGCTCATCTTAACCGAACATCGGGTGCTGCCCCGGCTGGTCGACGCCGGCTTAACGCTGCTGGCCTGGCTCGGTTTTCTGTTCTTTCTGTACGCCAATTTGCTGATGCAGTTCATCGCGCCGCCCTCTCCGCGCTGGGAATCGCTGATGGACTCCCTGAATACGGCGCTGGTGTATCTGCTGATTGCCGCGCTGAACGGCTGGCTGTTGATCCTCTGGTATCACTACAACCGGCGCCGCGCCCATACCCGGCGTCATACCGCGGTGCTCGCTCTGCGCGACGATGAGCTGGCGAGCAGCTTTAACGTCGCGCCGCAGATTATCTCGGAGATGAGCCGCTATAATTTGCTCACCGTTTACCACGATCAAATCGGGCAGATTATTGATTTAAAAAGCCACGCGTTACCGCCGCCGCAGGAAGAGAGCGATGACGCATGAGAGCAAGGCCGCCGTCGGCGGCCTGGACAGGTAATACGCCGGGGATTAGCCGCCGGCTTTTTTGATGGCGGCTTCCAGCGAGGCTTTGTCTGCCAGCCCCGGGAAGACGGTGATGCTGGCTTCCGTGGCGCCGGTGGTCGGCATCACGATCACGCCCGGCGTGCCGCTCAGACCAATCTCCTGCGCCAGATCGTTAATGCTCTGCAGCACCGGTTCGACGTCGGCGGCCTTCTTCGCATCAAAGCCGGCTTTCTTCGCCTGCTGCTGGATATCCGCCGTCGTCAGCTTGCCTTCGTTATGGCCGGTAGCGTAAATCCCGTTATGGTAGGCCAGATAGGCATCCGCCCCTTTCTGTTGATAGATCTGCAGGCCGGTTTTTGCCGCCTCCAGCGAGCTTTCCCAGCGGCCGCCGAAAATCGGCCACTCTTTGAAGGCGAAGCGGGTCTGCGGGTGCGCTTTAATCACCTGCTCCATCACCGGCGCCAGACGGCTGCAGTAGACGCACTGGTAGTCGAAGAATTCGATCACCGTGACTTTGCCGTTGGCCGGGCCGTAGGTCGGGGTATTTTTATCCTGGGTCAACACGGCGGCGTTCTTCAGCACCGCCTGAGTGGCCGCGCTGGCCTGCTGCTCAGCCTGAATTTGCTGCAGTTTCTGGCGCGTCAGCGGCAGAGGCCATCGCCGGCAGTAAGACAGCGCTCAGCAGGGCGACAGAGAGGTATTTCTTGTGGCCAGACATAGTGGGGATCCTTGCGATAAGTGAACGGCAGGTGAGTCTGGGTGACAAAATATCACCCTTTTTCGCCGAAGCCTTGCCCAACGGCGCCTTGATTCGTAACTTTATTTTTCAGGCTCTCTCTTTCCCGCGCGATAGCGCAGGTCTGCGCCAGTGGTCAACGCGGCCCAGGCGGAGTACCCTGCGCAGCGGTTTTTCTTGCTCTTTTTTCAGGTGGTTTCTCTCGATATGTATGCATTTCTTCAACAATGGGACATGGCAGTGATTATGCTGCAGATTGTCGCCATCGACTTACTGCTGGGTGGCGACAATGCCGTGGTGATCGCCATGGCCTGCCGCAAACTGCCGCCGCAGAAACGCACCAAAGCGATCATCATCGGTACCGTGGGCGCCATCCTGGCGCGCGTTCTGCTGCTGGCGATCGCTTTGTATCTCCTGTCGCTGCCGTGGCTGAAAATAGTCGGCGCGCTGCTCCTGCTGTGGATTGGCATCAAGCTGGTCAGGAATGAGGAAGAAGAGAGCGAGGTTAGCAGCTCTGGCAGCCTGTGGCGCACCGCGATCACCATCACCGTTGCCGATGTGATTATGTCGCTGGATAACGTACTGGCGGTAGCTGCTGCGGGGAAAGGGCACATTGCGCTGGTCGCCCTCGGCGTGGCGATCAGCATTCCGGTTATTGTCGCCGGCAGCAAGCTGGTGCTGGTCCTGCTCACCCGCTTTCCCACGGTGGTGCTGCTGGGCGGGATGCTCATCGGCTGGATTGCCGGGTCAATGCTGGTCAGCGACCCTACCATTCGCCAGCTGTTTCCCAGCGCCGGCGAGGGCACCGCGCGCCTGGCTGGCGCCGTCGGCGCGCTGCTGGTGCTATTCACCGGATGGCGCCGCCGCCCACGGCCGCAGGCGAAGGACTAATCTTATCCACGGCGCCGTCGACCCCGACGGCGTCAAGTTTCCGCCACTTTTCTTCCCCGTCAGGGCGCATTTGCCCTACGCTTTATACTGACGCCTGTTCCAGGGAATATGTAACCACCGCACTGAGCATAGATGAGAAAAAATCATGGAATTGAAGGATTATTATGCCATTCTCGGGGTGCAACCAACCGACGATCTGAAAACCATCAAGACCGCCTACCGCCGCCTGGCGCGCAAATATCACCCCGACGTCAGTAAAGAAAACGATGCCGAAGCCAAATTTAAGGATCTCGCCGAAGCCTGGGAAGTCCTGAAAGATGAGCAACGGCGCGCCGAATACGATCAGCTCTGGCAGCATCGCAACGATCCCGGCTTCGGTCGCCAGCGACAGACCCACGAGCAGAGCTACAGTCAGCAAGATTTCGACGACATCTTCTCCTCCATGTTTGGCCAGCAGGCGCATCAGCGTCGTCGTCAACACGCGGCGCGCGGCCACGATCTGGAGATCGAAGTGGCGGTGTTCCTTGAAGAGACGCTGGCCGAGCAGACGCGCACCATCAGCTATAACCTGCCGGTGTACAACGTGTTTGGCATGATCGAAAGCGAAACGCCGAAAACGCTGAATGTGAAGATCCCCGCCGGGGTAGTCGATGGTCAGCGTATCCGCCTGAAAGGCCAGGGGACGCCGGGGGAGAATGGCGGCCCGAACGGCGATCTGTGGCTGGTTATCCACATCGCCCCGCATCCGCTATTCGATATTGTCGGTCATAACCTGGAGATCGTCCTGCCGCTGGCGCCATGGGAGGCCGCGCTGGGCGCGAAAGTGACGGTGCCCACCCTGAAAGAGAGCATTCTGCTGACGGTGCCACCGGGCAGTCAGGCAGGGCAGCGACTGCGTATCAAAGGGAAAGGACTCGTGAGCAAAACCCACACCGGCGATTTGTTCGCCGTTATTAAAATAGTGATGCCGCCAAAACCAGATGAAAAAGCGCGTGAGCTCTGGCAACAATTGGCCGCCGCCGAAGCCAGCTTCGATCCGCGTAAGACATGGGGGAAAGCCTGATGGCTACAGTAACAGTGACGTTTACCATTACCGAATTGTGCCTGCGTACCGGGGTGTCGGAAGAGGAGCTGACGGAGATCGTCGGCTTAGGGATGATTGAGCCACACCAGCCGCAGGCGGACACCTGGCTGTTCGACGACAGCGCGGTGACGATCGTGCATCGCGCGGTACGCCTGCGTAACGAGCTGGAGCTGGACTGGCCGGGAATTGCGGTGGCGCTGACCCTGCTGGATGAGAACGCGCGGCTGACCCGCGAAAATCGCCTGCTGCAGCAGCGCCTGGCGCGCTTCCTCGCCCACGGATAGGGCCGACATTCCGGGTCGTGGCGTTCCGTCTTCGCGCCGGGTGGCGGCTACGCCTTACCCGGCCTACAAATGGCACTGGACCCACCATTACACTGGATCCGTAGGCCCGCGCAAGCGTATGGACTGCACCCCAAAAGTTGGACACCCAACTGAGTAAGGTGCAATTTTATGGCTAAACCAAAGTATTCCCCTGAAACAAAACTGGCTGTGGTTAATCATTATTTGTCCGGTAAAGACGGAGAACAGAGTACAGCCGACCTTTTTGGTATTGAAAGAACATCTGTCCGTCGCTGGGTCAGGGCATGGCAGTTCCACGGTGCAGAAGGCCTGACTGCAAAAAATAATCATTATTCCGATGAATTTAAACTCGTGGTCGTCCGGGCGGTTATCAGTGACCGCCTGACGATGCGTGAAGCGGCTGCCCGGTTTAATCTCTCCGCAGAAATACTTGTCCGGCGCTGGCTCGACGTGTACAACGATGCCGGAGCGGAAGGTCTTTTAAACATACAATGCGGACGGCCCGGAAAAATGACAAAGCCAAAAAATATCCCACCACTAACAGATAAAGAGCTGGAAAAACTCTCCCCCGAAGAACTCAGGGCCGAACTGCGTTATCTGCGGGCAGAGAATGCCTATCTAAAAAAGTTGAAAGCCTTGGTTCAGAGCGAAAAAAATGGCAAAAAGCCCTGATAATCAGTGAACTAAGGCATGAACACGCTCTGCGGGACCTTCTGCGGGCGGCCGGTATGTCCCGTAGCACGTGGTATTACAATATGAATGCACTGAAGCAAGGGGACAGGTATGCGGGTCTTAAAGAGAACATCAGGAAGATATACCACTATCACAAAGGTCGTTATGGCTACCGCAGGATCACGCTCGCACTGAGAAAACAGGGGCTGCGGATAAACCATAAAACAGTGCAGCGGCTGATGGCAGAACTGTCACTCCGGTCTGTGATAAGGGCGAAAAAATATCGTGCCTGGAAAGGGAGAACGGGCGAGGCCGCGCCCAATATCCTGAGCCGGAACTTCGGTGCGTCAAAAGCCAACGAAAAATGGGTAACAGATGTGACAGAGTTCCCGGTACAGGGAAAAAAGCTTTACCTGTCGTCAGTTCTCGATCTGTTTAACCGGGAGGTTATCGCCTACAGCCTGTCGGAAAGGCCGGTGATGGAGATGGTGAATACGATGCTGGACGGTGCGTTCCCGAAGCTCAGACCGGGAGATGCTCCGCTGCTGCACTCGGATCAGGGCTGGCATTACAGGATGAGGAGCTATCAGGAACGTTTAAAGGCGCATGGGATGACGCAGAGTATGTCGCGTAAAGGAAACTGCCTGGATAATGCAGTGATGGAAAACTTCTTCGGGACCCTGAAATCGGAGTGTTTTTATCTGAGGGAGTTCAGGAGTGTCAGTGCGCTAAGAAAAGCCGTAGAGGACTATATCCATTACTACAACAACGAGCGGATAAGCCTGAAATTAAAAGGCCTGAGTCCGGTAGAGTACCGAACCCAGGCTCTGAGAGCCGCTTAATATGAACCATCCAACTTTATGGGGTCAGTCCAGTAGCGCCGCCGGGCATGGCCCCAGCCAGGGAGCCGCCTGTATGCCGGGTGGCGGCTACGCCATACCCGGCATACAAACTAAGCGCAGCGCAAGCCGGGGAGTTTCCCGGGTCGCGCAAACCGGGAATAGCGCTTAATCCGGTAACGAACCGGCGAGATTACGCGCGGAGACGCTCTCGCTCACCGGCGCGGGCGGCTCCGGCGCCTTAGCCGGGGCGGCTGTTGGCGCGGCTGCCGGGGCGGGAGAGGCCGGCTGGATCTCAAGGAACGAGGCCAGCATCTTACGCAGCGTTTCCGGTTTAGTATCTTCCGCCAGCAGCGCCGCCAGCATCGACGGCAAGCGGCTATCGACTTCCCCTAACGCCAGCCCCGCCAGCAGCGCGGTACGCGACATATCGCCGCGGTCGCCACGGTGATGGGCCTCAATTTTTGCGTCCGCGAAGCGCTCGCTGGCGCTGATATCCGGGCGCAGGTAAATCAGCACTTTTCTGCGATCCAGAGTCATAGACGCTCCTTAACCAATAATTTTCAGACCACGCACCAGGGCAAACTGCGGCTCTTCAGCCACCACGAAACGATCCTCGCGCAGACCCATCCGTTCACGAATGGCGTCGGCAACCAGCGGCGCGCCGCCGCCAATGACGATCGCGTGCGAATAGCCTTTAAAGCTATCGATGGCCGTCAGGACACGCGTGGTCAGACGTTCGATACTGTTATTGATCACCTTCTTCACCTCAGAAACCGCATCCGGATCGTTGATGTTGTCGGTCAGGTATTCTTCGTCGTGGCGGTTGATGATTATCTGGTCGACGTTATAGCTGGAGGTGTCGGTATTCGCCCGGGCCAGCGCCAGCTTAACGGCGTCGGTCACCAGCGATACGCCCAGCTTCGGGTCGCCGTAAATGCGCGAAACCGAGGTCATCTGCCCGGCGACCATTGAAATATCCAGCGTGGTGCCGCCAAGGTCGATAATCAGCACCGAATGCGACGGTTTCAGCTCATCACACAGGCTAATGCCCGCCGGAATCGATTCCGGGCGCACGGTAACTTTAGTGATATTGAACACCACGCCTTTATTCAGTTTAACGTCGCGCAGCAGGCTCTTTTTCTTGCGCTCAATATTGTCGAGGCGATATTGCGCATCTTCATCATAAAATTCGGTCAGCGGCAGGGTGACCACAATTTCAACATCCTGCGGCTCAAGACCGCTGGTCAGCAGCGCATGATGGACAGCGATGGAGTTCAACGGGCTGTATTGCCAGTCAATGTTATTGGTTGGGAGCGCATCGGGGGTGATCAGGTCGAATGAGTACTTTTCATCATCCACCGTGTAGTTAAAAGGCTTCCCCGAACCGAAGGTGGCAGACCAGCCGCGTTTAAAACTGTTGGGGCTGATATGGGTGAAAGTTTCGCCATCTTGCTCCCACAGCATTTTGATATTGGTTGAACCATCATCGATAAAAATGCGCATTGCATTGCTCCATCACTGAGACAAATAAGAGAAAAATGTAAGACCCAAAAAGAGTAGCAAGAGTTAAAAAGCAGCGCAAGAGCACGAAAAAGAGACAATTCTGAGTTTTATTTGAGAACAATCGGAGAAACAAACAGTCCAGAACGCTCAAAAAGAGAAATAATTGAGATAAAATAGAGAACTAAATTTTTCTCTTTCTGTTTTTTTAAGACACTGTTTTTTGCTCAAAAAGAGAGCATCCCTCCCCTCTTTCGTCAGCGGTTTTCGCACGCTTTTTACACCTGATTGGGTACCACAATCGGCCGTTCCGGCTCGACGTCATTTTCCGGTACCCGGCGATATTTATCCAGCAGGTGAATCTGAATCCGTCGCAGCATATCGCCATTCAGTTTGTAATAACGGAAATAGAGAAACAGCGTCAGGGCAAAAAAGAGCGTCGGAAGCGCAATCATAATCGCCTGCATCCCCAGCAGCGTGTGGGGCGACTGCACAACATTCGGCACGTAACCGATGATACCCAGCACGATGGCGATAAACCAGGCCGCAAACGCCGAACCGGCTTTGACTACCAGCGTTTGAACGGAATAGGCGATGCTTTCGCAGCGGATATTCATCGTATATTCGCCATAGTCGACGGTATCGGCCACCATAATAACCTGCAGCACCCAGAACAGCGCAGTGCCGATATTCAACAGCACCCCGGCCAGCGAAATCAGCGCGATGTTGTAAACGCCGCCCAGCGCCATCAGCAACAGCACGCCGCAGCCCAGCACGGGCATGATCGAAGCACCCGCCCACAGAATGCGCCGCGACAGCCCTTTTACCAGTCGTGGGAACAGGATCAGCGTCAGCAAATTCGCCGCCCCGGCGTAGGACATGTAATACGGGAACATCTCCGCGCTGCCAATCACGTAGGTAAAGTAGTAAATCGCAAAGCCAGCGATAATGTTCGCCGCCGTGTTATAGGCCAGCGCCATGCCTAACAGGCAGGCCAGCTGATCGTTTTTATAGATCAGCGCCACCATCTGGCGCAGTGAGAGGTGGCTGGAGTCTTCGCTCACACCACTGTCGGAGGAGTAAACCTCATGCACGTTGCGCAGGGTGACGAGGGTGGAAACGACGAAGAAGGCGATCAGCACCAGAGTGAACATCTGAAAACCGAAACCGCGATCGGCGCCGCCGACGGCGTTGACGAACGGCAGCGTGACGCCGGCCGTGACAAATCCCGCCAGACTGGCGAAAAAGCGCGGGTAAGGCACCAGCTGCTCGCGTTCGCGTTTATCGAGGGTAATGGTCGGCACCAACGACCAGAACGGCACATCCATGATGGTGTAGGTGAAGCCCCACAGCAGGTAGGTTAGCCACACCCACGCCAGCAGCGCCCCGCCGCTGAAGTGGTGGGCGCTGAACAGCATATACAGCACCACCGAGTTGGTTATCGTGCCGATCAGGATCCACGGTTTGAACTTCCCCCATCGCGATCGCGTACAGTTAACGATCCATCCCATGATCGGATCGGCTATCGCATCGAGGATCCTTGCCACCAGGAACAAGGTGCCAACCACCCCGACCGATAAGCCAACAATATCGGTGTAGTAATACATCAGGTACATGTAGACGATACCGATAGCGAAATCTTTACCAAAGGCACCAAATCCGTAGCTGAGCTTTGTTGTCATTGAAATACTCATAGGGTCCAGGTCGCTGTCGCCAGCGCCTCCTTCAGCGTTTGATAGAGCGTGACAGGCACCGCCGGGTTCGTTGCCCCCGGCGGCATAAGAGGATTAACGGTGCAGCCAGGCCGGCAGCCAGTCGCCGTGGCTGGCGATCAGATCGTCCACCAGCGCGTAGATCTCTTCGATCCCCAGCACCGCGGCGGTGTGCGGATCCATCATCGTGGCGTAATAGACGTAATCGCGATTTTCGGTGAGGATCGCCTGCGTGAGCAGCGTCTGCACGTTGATATTGGTCTGCATCAGCGCCGCCAGATGCGCCGGCAGCGCGCCCACTTTGGTCGGCTGGATGCCGTTGGCGTCCACCAGGCAGGCCACTTCCACACAGCAGCCCTGAGGCAGGTTGTCGATGAGATTATCGTTGCGCACGTTGCCGTACACCACGCTTGGCTCGCCGGTCCAGATGGCGTTCATGATGGTGCTGGCATATTCGCGGGAGGGTTTCACCCCAATGCGCTCCCCGCGCTTATAGCTCTCCAGCTCCTGATGCCAGTTGGCCAGTTGCTCGACGCAGCGTTTAGGGTATTCATCCAGCGGCACTTTATAGCGAGCGAGAAGGTCATCGCGGCCCGGCTTGATAAACCATGGCGTGTATTCGGCGAAATGCTCCGAGGACTCGGTGACAAAGTAGCCCAGCTTTTTGAGCATTTCATAGCGGACGATGTTTTCGCAGCGCGGGTTGCCGTGCAGGTTCGGCTTCGGCGCCCGCCCGTCGGCGTAGGCCTGTAGCAGGTCGGGGTAGATACTGACGTAGCTGCCGTCCGCGAGCTTTTTCTCCAGCGACAGATAGAACGCCATATGGTTAATCCCCGCGCAGCGGTAGCGTAAATCCGCCGGATCGAGATCGAGGTCGCGCGCCAGTTCTTCCGCTGTGCCTTGCACCGAGTGGCACAGACCCACCTGCTTGATATGCGGGTAGCGGGCGTACATCGCCCAGGTGTTCATCGCCATCGGGTTGACGTAGTTAAGCATGGTGGCGTCCGGGCAGACCTCGCTCATATCGTCGCAGATAGCCCACAGGTGCGGGATGGTGCGCAGCGCGCGCATAATGCCTCCCGGCCCCAGCGTATCGGCAATGGTCTGCTCCAGGCCGTGGCGCTTGCAGACTGCAAAATCGGTGACGGTACAGGGCTCATAGCCGCCAATCTGGAAGGCAACGACGACAAAATCGGCGCCCTGCAGGGCGGTTTTCCGGTCGCGGTGGCAACTGATTTCGCCGTTCGCGCCCACGGAATCCATCAGCTTGCGCACCACGATATGCGACTCTTCCAGCCGGGTTTCATCGATATCCATCAGCGCGATATGCGCCGATTTCAGCGCCGGGCGCTGGAAAACATCACCGAGAATATTTTTGACGAACACCGTCGAACCGGCGCCGATAAAAGTAATTTTTGGGGCAGACATCACGCACTCTCCATCAGGTCATTGAACACTTGCAGAGTGGCACGCCGCTCCCCGCTGCGCTGCCCTGTTCCCGCCGGAGCATTCCCGAAAGCTCAGATCGGCCATTAAGCGCCACAAAATCTGAGATTTCGGGAACAGATTGAGCAAAAAGGAGAGAAAATGGGCCGATTCTTCCGCTAAGCTGTCGTCAGTTCTGGCGAAAAATGCAGCCACTCTGACAATTCAGGAATACGCTAACGATGGAACACCGCTTCACCTCTCTGCCCCCCGATCCCTTTATGTGCAGCAGCGACGAAAAGCAGAGCCGCAGCCCGCTGGCGCTCTACTCCGAGTATCAGCGTATGGATATCGAACTGCGCCCGCCGCACGCCATGCCCACCAGCCACTGGCACGGCCAGGTGGAGGTCAACGTGCCGTTCGATGGCGACGTGGAGTATTTGATTAATAACGAAGTGGTGCGCATTGAGAAAGGCTATATCACTCTGTTCTGGGCCTGTACGCCGCATCAGCTGACCCGCCCCGGCGATTGCCAGCAGATGGCGATATTCAACCTGCCGATGCATCTGTTTCTCTCATGGCCGCTGGACCGGGAGCTTATCAACCACGTCACCCATGGGATGGTGATTAAATCCCTCGCCGCGCAGCAGTTGAGCGCCTTCGAAGTACGCCGCTGGCAGCAGGAACTGAGCCACGAGAATGAACAGATACGCCAGCTGGCGATCGATGAAATCGCCCTGATGCTGAAGCGGCTGAGCCTCGCCGGCTGGCAGCCGATTCTGGTCAATAAAACCTCACGCACCCACAAGAACAGCGTCTCGCGCCACGCGCAGTTTTATGTCAGCCAGATGCTGGAGTTTATCGCTGCCCA
This sequence comes from Klebsiella sp. P1927, assembly GCF_018204675.1. Lineage (NCBI taxonomy): Bacteria > Pseudomonadati > Pseudomonadota > Gammaproteobacteria > Enterobacterales > Enterobacteriaceae > Klebsiella > Klebsiella sp. P1927. The sequence goes on from NZ_CP073377.1 coordinate 4,723,389, forward strand.
CTACGACCAGGCGCTGACCGTCAATGCCGTTGCCGAGCACGTGAAGCTCAACCCGAACTACGCGATGGGGGTCTTTCAGCGGGTGATGCAGCAGACCATGAAGCAGTACATAACCGCCATGCGTATCAATCATGTGCGGGCGCTGCTGAGCGATACCGACAAGACCATCCTGGATATTGCCCTTACCGCCGGTTTTCGCTCCAGCAGCCGCTTCTACAGCACCTTTACCCGCTACGTGGGCATGCCGCCGCAGCAGTACCGTAAACTCAGCCAGCAGCGGCGTCACGGCCTGGCCTTGCCGGAGGCATAAAAAATGCCGCCGGGGTTTCCCCAGGCGGCATGATTAGCAGTGAAAACGGTTAGTCGTTGATACGCGGATGCTGCTGCACCAGGCGCGACCGTTTTGCCTGCAGATCGGCGATCTCCTGATCGATATCTTCGATTTTTTGCTCGATGTTATCGTAGTGCTCGCCAAGGATTTCTTTCGCTTCCTGGATATCCGACGCCGCCGGGGTCGCCCCTTTCAGCGGACGGTTAGCCGTCTCTTTCATCGACAGGCCCGTCGCCATACCCACCACCGCGATAACCATCAGGTAGTACGCCGGCATCATCAGGTTTTGGGTGGTCTCCACCAGCCACGCCGCCAGGGTTGGCGTCAGACCGGCAATCAGCACCGAGATGTTAAAGGCGCTGGCCAGGGCGCTGAAGCGGATGTGCGTCGGGAACATCGCTGGCAGCGAGGAGGCCATCACCCCGATAAAGCAGTTCAGCACCACCGCCAGCAGCAGCAGGCCGGCGAAGATCAGGCTAGTCACGTTGCTGTTGATCATAATGAAGGCCGGGATCGACAGGGCAAACAGCGCCACGCTACCAATCAGGATAAACGGGCGACGGCCGAAACGGTCGCTGAGCATACCGATAACCGGCTGTACAAACAGCATCCCGACCATGATAGCGATGATGATCAGCACCCCATGATCTTCCGAGTAGTGCAGGTTATGCGACAGATAGCTCGGCATGTAGGTCAGCAGCATGTAGTAAGTCACGTTGGTGGAAATCACCAGACCGATACAGGTCAGCAGGCTACGCCAGTGCTTGGTGGCAATCTCTTTAAAAGAGACCTTCGGCCCGTCCTGCAATCCTTCACGATCGCCCTGCTCCATGGTGTCAACATGCTGCTGGAACGCCGGCGTCTCTTCCAGCGCATGGCGCAGGTAGAGACCAATGATACCTAACGGTAGCGCCAGGAAGAACGGGATACGCCAACCCCAGTCGAGAAAGTTCTGTTCACCCACCACGCTGGAGATGAGAACCACCACGCCGGCCCCCATCACAAACCCGGCGATGGAGCCAAAGTCCAGCCAGCTGCCCATAAAGCCGCGCTTGCGGTCAGGAGAGTATTCCGCGACGAAGATCGACGCCCCGGTATATTCACCGCCGACCGAGAAGCCTTGCGCCATTTTACACAGCAGCAGCAGGATCGGTGCCCAGATACCTATCGTGGCATACGACGGAATAAGGCCGATACAGAAAGTACTTATCGACATGATCACGATAGTTATCGCGAGAATTTTTTGCCGACCATATTTATCGCCCAGCATCCCGAAGAACAGGCCGCCTAACGGACGAATTAAAAATGGTACGGAGAAGGTACCCAGCGCGGCAATCATCTGCACGCTTGGGTTGGCATCGGGGAAGAAGACTTTACCTAAGGCGTAGGCCACAAAGCCGTAGACGCCAAAATCGAACCACTCCATCGCGTTGCCCAGGGAGGCCGCGGTGATCGCCTTTTTCAGTTTACCATCATCGATGATGGTCACATCCTTAAGGGTGATGGGCTTTATTTTTTTCCTTTTAAGCATATTTTTCCTCTGCTACTCCGCCTTGAGTGCACGCCTCTTCGCCGAATGGCAAGGCCATTCGCATCGTGCGTCAGGAGCGGTGAATTGCTGTGCTCCTCATTTCAAGCGTAGCAGGTTTGCCTGCACTGTCTGCTGACAGAATGTACAACCGAACCTGTTGACGCCTGCTCTGGCTACTGGTGAATAAATGGAGCGGCTCATCGTGATGCTTGATGAAATTGACCTGCTCCCCTTTTTTACCCTAACAGTGTTTATATCTGCGATCAACTTCACAGAAATTTACCGCCTCATTACAGAGTGTCGGAAAATAAATAAGTTCATTTCCTGCCGATCGCGCGGAAATTATTTCGTCGATTTTGCTCTACTTCGGGCGGTTAATTTCAGCGTTTATTCGCTTTTTCCCGGAATAATACCACGGCTACTTTTTAGCAAAAAAACACCCGACAAAAGTGGGTGATTGCGCTATAATCATACCCACTTTCGGCTATCAGCCGCTGTTTAAAGGACCAACATCCTGTTTTTCGACGACATCATGAGGAGCGTCATGCAACTGCCACACTGCCCAAAATGCGATTCGACTTACACTTATGAAGATAGCGGCATGTACATCTGCCCGGAATGTGCCCATGAGTGGAACCCTGCCGAGGTGACGAAAGAGAGCGACATTCTGATCGTTAAAGATGCCAATGGCAATTTACTGGCCGATGGCGACAGCGTTACCGTCGTGAAAGATCTGAAGGTTAAAGGCAGCTCTTCGATGCTGAAAATCGGCACCAAAGTGAAAAATATCCGTCTTGTCGAAGGCGATCACAATATTGACTGCAAAATTGACGGTTTTGGTCCGATGAAGCTCAAATCGGAATTTGTGAAAAAGAACTGATTTAATTTCGGGTAGGCGGCGCGATTATTTTTTCACATAACCGTCGCCGCTCCCGATATCCTGGTGGCCGTTTGTCACCCGGCGCATCCTGTTATTTCCCTCGCCGGCAACCGCTATTTACACTGTCGCCTGCCGTCATATTTCAGCGCCCCTTTTCGCCCTGCCGTCTGGCTCAATCGCCTGCCGGGCGACTACGCTTTACGGGTTACGGTCACTGAGGTATTCACCATGTCCTTAAGTCCCTACCTTGCCTTTGCGGGCAACTGCGCCGAGGCGATCGCCTTCTACCAGCAGACGCTGGGCGCAGAGCTGATGTTTAAAATGACCTTTGGCGAAATGCCGCCCCCGGCGCAGGAAGCGTCAGACGGCTGCCCGTCTGGCCAGAAGATGGCGGATGATGCTATCGCCCACGCCAGCCTGCGCATCAATAATGGCGAGCTGATGCTGAGCGACAGCGCCTTCGGGCCCGATGTGCATTACGCCGGCTTCACCCTCGTCCTCGATCCCAGCGATGTCGCTGAAGGCCAGCGCTGGTTCGACGCGCTGGCTGTCGGCGGGCGCATTGAGATGGCCTGGCAGGAAACCTTCTGGGCCCACGGCTTCGGCAAAGTCGTCGACCGCTTTGGCGTCCCCTGGATGATCAACGTGGTCAAACAAGGCTGACGCCCCCAGGGCGGCCCGGCCGCCCTGTCATCCGCCTGGCATCAACTCTTCATCCTTTGGTCATCGTCACTTAACCGAAATGCAACATAAACCGGTCAGGATCGGCCCACAACGCGAGGAAGCTCCTCGTCTATGCTGTGTGAGGCTTGATGACCATGCACCTGTCCAGACATCCGACCAGTTACCCCACGCGCTATCAGGAAATCGCCGCCCGACTTGAGCAGGAGCTGCGCCATCACTATCGCTGCGGCGACTATCTGCCCGCCGAGCAGCAGCTGGCGACACGCTTCGACGTTAACCGCCACACCCTGCGCCGGGCTATCGACCAGCTGGTTGAGCGCGGCTGGGTTCAGCGCCGTCAGGGCGTGGGTGTGCTGGTGCTGATGCGCCCCATCGACTACCCGCTTAACGCCCAGGCGCGCTTCAGCCAAAACCTGCTGGAACAAGGCAGCGATCCCACCAGCGAAAAGCTGCTGTCGGTGCTGCGCCCCGCCAGCGCCCATGTCGCCGAGGCCTTTGGCATCAATGAGGGCGAGAACGTGATCCACCTGCGTACCCTGCGCCGGGTCAATGGCGTCGCCCTGTGCCTGATCGACCACTACTTCGCCGACCTGCGCTTCTGGCCGGTGCTACAGACCTTCAGCCACGGCTCGCTGCACGATCTGCTACGCGATCGGCTCGACGTCGAACTGACCCGCGTACGCACCAAAATCAGCGCCCGCCGCGCGCAGGCAAAAGAGAGCAAGCTGCTGGAAATCCCCAATATGGCGCCGCTGCTCTGCGTCCGCACGCTCAATAGCCGCGAGGGCGAGTCGGTCACAGCGGAGTACTCCGTCAGCCTGACCCGCGCCGACATGATTGAATTTACCATGGAGCACTGAATGCACTTCGATACCGCCACCCGCCAGCGCTGGATGTCCGTGCTGGCCCACAGTGAACCGCAGGACCTTCTGGCGCGCATGCAGTCCCTGCAGCTGGCGCCGGAATATGAATTGATTCGCACCCCGGAAACCGGGCTGGTACAGCTCCAGGCCCGCATGGGCGGTATCGGCGACCGCTTCTTTGCCGGCGACGCCACCCTTACCCGCGCAGCGGTACGCCTGGCTGACGGTACCCTCGGTTACAGCTGGATCTTAGGCCGCGACCGCCCGCACGCTGAACGCTGCGCGGCGATCGACGCCCTGCTGCAGTCGCCCCGCCATTTTCACACCTTAATGGAAACCCTGATAACCCCGCTGGAAGCGCTACGCAGCGCGCGCATTGAAGCCCGACGCGCCGAAGTCAACGCCAGCCGGGTCGACTTCTTTACCCTGGTTCGCGGAGATAACGTATGACCTTACAACCCGCTTTTACCCTGGCTGTGCAGGATGCCCAACACAGTTTTCGTCGCCTGCTGAAAGCGATGAGCGAGCCGGGGGTGATTGTCTCCCTGCAGCAGCTTCAGCACGGCTGGCAGCCATTGAACGTGGCCTCCACCAGCCTGCTGTTGACCCTTGCCGATCATGAAACACCGGTCTGGCTCGCCAGCGCCCTGCGTAACGATCTGGTGGGACAGAATCTGCGCTTTCATACCGGCGCGCCGCTGGTGGACCAGCCGCAGCAGGCGGTCTTTGCCGTCGCCAATGACGGCATCAGCGCCGAGCAGCTCAACGTCCTTTCCGCTGGCACCGTCACCGCGCCGGAAACCGGCGTCACACTGATCGTTCAGCTTGCCAGCCTCAGCGGCGGACGCATGCTGCGCCTGACCGGGGCAGGCATTGCCGAAGAGCGAATGATCGCGCCGCAGCTGCCGGACTGCATCATCGACGAATTAACCGAACGCCCGCACCCGTTCCCGCTGGGCATCGACCTGATCCTCACCTGCGGCGAGCGCCTGCTGGCGATCCCGCGCACCACCCACGTGGAGGTGTGCTAAATGTACGTTGCCGTCAAGGGCGGCGAGAAGGCGATCCGCGCCGCTCACGCCTTACAGGAACAGAAACGACGGGGCGATGGACGGCTTCCCGAACTGAGCGTCGAACAAATAGGCGACCAGCTCAGCCTGGCGGTGGACCGGGTGATGACCGAGGGCGGGATCGCCGACCGCGAACTGGCGGCGCTGGCGCTGAAGCAGGCCAGCGGCGATAACGTCGAAGCGATCTTCCTGCTGCGCGCCTACCGCACCACCCTGCCGCGGCTGGCGGTCAGCGAACCGATTAACACTGCGGAGATGCGCCTCGAACGCCGCATCTCCGCAGTGTACAAAGATATTCCCGGCGGCCAGCTGCTGGGCCCCACTTACGACTACACCCACCGCCTGCTCGATTTTACCCTGCTGGCCAATGGCGAAGCGCCGTCTGTGCAGCAAGCCGATGGCGAAGCAGAGCCGACGCCGCACGTCTTTAGCCTGCTCACGCAGCAGGGGCTGGCGAAGACCGAGGAAGATCGCGGCACGCCGCCCGACGATATCACCCGCACCCCGCCGGTCTACCCCTGCTCGCGTTCCTCGCGCCTGCAGCAGCTGATGCGCGGCGATGAAGGCTACCTGCTGGCGCTGGCCTATTCGACCCAGCGCGGCTATGGCCGCAACCATCCGTTTGCCGGCGAGATCCGCAGCGGCTACGTGCAGGTGGAAATCGTCCCGGAAGAGCTGGGCTTTAGCGTCAATATTGGCGAGCTGCTGCTGACCGAGTGCGAGATGGTTAATGGCTTCGTCGCCCCGCAGGAGGAGCCGCCGCACTTCACCCGCGGCTACGGCCTGACCTTCGGCATGAGCGAGCGCAAAGCGATGGCCATGGCGCTGGTCGACCGTGCGCTGCAGGCGCCGGACTATGACGAAGAGATTGCCGGCCCGGCGCAGGATGAAGAGTTTGTGCTGGCCCACGCCGATAACGTCGAAGCGGCCGGCTTCGTCTCGCATCTGAAGCTACCGCACTATGTCGATTTCCAGGCCGAACTGGCGCTGCTGAAACACCTGCAACGGGAGAACGAACGTGGCTAACCCACTGACTGGCTATAACTTTGCTTACCTCGACGAGCAAACCAAGCGCATGATCCGCCGGGCTATTCTCAAAGCGGTAGCGATTCCCGGCTACCAGGTGCCGTTCGGCGGGCGCGAAATGCCAATGCCCTACGGCTGGGGCACCGGCGGCATCCAGCTGACCGCCAGCGTCATCGGTGAGAACGACGTGCTGAAGGTGATTGACCAGGGCGCGGATGACACCACCAACGCGGTGTCGATTCGTCAGTTCTTTAAGCGCGTCACCGGCGTCGCCACCACCGAGCGTACCGAAGACGCCACCCTGATCCAGACCCGCCACCGGATCCCGGAGACGCCGCTGGTGGAGGATCAGATCCTGATCTACCAGGTGCCGATCCCGGAGCCACTGCGCTTTATCGAGCCGCGTGAAACCGAAACCCGCACCATGCACGCCCTGGAAGAGTACGGCGTCATGCAGGTGAAACTGTATGAAGATATCGCCCGCTTCGGCCATATCGCCACCACCTACGCCTATCCGGTGAAGGTCAATGGCCGCTACGTGATGGACCCTTCGCCGATCCCGAAATTCGATAACCCGAAAATGCACATGATGCCGGCGCTGCAGCTGTTCGGCGCCGGGCGCGAAAAGCGGATCTACGCCGTGCCGCCCTATACCCCGGTGGAGAGTCTCGATTTCGACGACCATCCCTTTACCGTGCAGGAGTGGGATGAGCCCTGCGCCATCTGCGGCTCGCGCCACAGCTACCTCGACGAAGTGGTACTGGATGACAGCGGCCAGCGGATGTTTGTCTGCTCCGATACCGACTATTGCCGCCAGCAGAGCGAGGGGCAGAAAAAATGAACCAGCCATTACTTGCTGTGAATAACCTGACTCATCTCTACGCCCCGGATAAAGGTTTTCGCGATGTCTCCCTCGAGCTGTGGCCGGGAGAAGTGCTCGGCATCGTCGGCGAGTCCGGCTCCGGTAAAACCACCCTGCTGAAGGCAATCTCCGCCCGCCTGACGCCGCAGCAGGGCGAGGTGCTGTACCAGCAGCGCTCGCTGTACGCCATGAGCGAAGCCGAACGCCGCCGCCTGTTGCGCACCGAATGGGGCGTAGTGCATCAGCACCCGATGGACGGTCTGCGTCGCCAAGTCTCCGCCGGGGGCAACATCGGCGAACGGCTCATGGCCACCGGCGCCCGCCACTACGGCAACATTCGCGCCACCGCCGAAAAGTGGCTGCAGGAGGTGGAGATTCCCCCCTCGCGCATCGACGACCTGCCCACCACCTTCTCCGGCGGCATGCAGCAGCGTCTGCAGATCGCCCGCAATCTGGTCACCCAGCCGAAGCTGGTGTTTATGGATGAACCCACCGGCGGGCTGGATGTGTCCGTGCAGGCGCGGCTGCTAGACCTGCTGCGCGGCCTGGCGGTGGAGCTGAATCTGGCGGTGGTGATTGTTACCCACGATCTCGGCGTCGCTCGCCTGCTGGCGAACCGTCTGCTGGTGATGAAGCAGGGCCAGGTGGTGGAGAGTGGCTTAACCGACCGGGTGCTCGACGATCCGCACCATCCTTACACCCAGCTGCTGGTGTCGTCGGTGTTGCAGAATTAATGCTGTTTTGCCGGGTGGCGGTTGCGCCTTACCCGGCCCACAGGTGCGTTATTCGTAGGCCGGGTAAGCGAAGCGCCACCCGGCAACTCAACCCCGTGAGAGCTAACATGATCCGCGTTGAAAACGTCCATAAAACCTTTGTTCTGCACCAGCAGCACGGCGTGCGTCTGCCGGTGCTGGCCGACGCCTCGCTGACCGTTAACGCCGGGGAGTGCGTGGTGCTCCACGGTCACTCCGGCAGCGGCAAATCGACCCTGCTGCGTTCGCTGTACGCCAATTATCTGCCGGACAGCGGCCATATCCATATCCGCCACGGCGACGAATGGGTGGACCTGGTCACCGCCACCCCACGCAAGGTGCTGGAAGTGCGCAAAACCACCATCGGCTGGGTCAGCCAGTTTCTACGGGTGATCCCGCGCATTTCAGCGCTGGAGGTGGTGATGCAGCCGCTGCTCGATCTTGGGACGCCGCGCGAAGCGAGCGCCGCGAAAGCCGCCCAGCTCCTGACCCGCCTCAACGTTCCGGAACGCCTGTGGCACCTTGCGCCGTCCACCTTTTCCGGCGGCGAGCAGCAGCGGGTCAACATCGCCCGCGGTTTTGCGGTCGACTATCCGATCCTGCTCCTTGATGAACCCACCGCCTCACTGGATGGCAAAAACAGTGCTGCCGTGGTCAACCTGATCCACGATGCCAAAGCGCGCGGCGCGGCCATCGTGGGGATTTTCCATGACGAAGGGGTACGCCGTCAGGTCGCCGACCGACTGCACTCTATGGGAATGACAGCATGATTATCAATAACGTAAAACTGGTTCTCGACGACGAGGTGGTCCACGGTTCGCTGGAAGTCCATGACGGTCGCATCCTCGCCTTCGCCGAAAGCCAGAGCCGGCTGCCGCAGGCGCTGGATGGGGAAGGCGGCTGGCTGCTGCCGGGCCTTATCGAGCTGCATACCGATAACCTCGACAAGTTCTTTACCCCGCGGCCGAAGGTAGACTGGCCGGCCCACTCGGCGATGAGCAGCCATGACGCCATGATGGTCGCCAGCGGCATCACCACCGTGCTGGACGCCGTGGCGATTGGCGACGTGCGCGATGGCGGCGATCGTCTTGAGAATCTGGAGAAGATGGTCAATGCCGTGGAGGAGACGCAAAAGCGCGGTCTCAACCGCGCCGAACACCGCCTGCACCTGCGCTGCGAGCTGCCGCATCACACCACGCTGCCGCTGTTTGAAAAACTGATCGATCGCGAGTCGGTGAGCATGGTCTCTCTGATGGACCACTCGCCGGGCCAGCGTCAGTACGCCGATCGCAGCAAGTACCGCGATTATTATCAGGGCAAATATCATCTGACGCATGACGAAATGGACCGTTTTGAAGCCGAGCAGATGGCTCTGGCCGCCACCTGGTCGCAGCCCAATCGCCAGACCATCGCCGCCATGTGCCGCGCCCGCCGTATCGCCCTCGCCAGCCACGACGACGCCACCGAGGCGCATGTGGCCGAATCTCACCAGCTAGGGAGCGTGATCGCCGAGTTTCCCACCACGCTGGCCGCGGCGCAGGCTTCACGTCAGCACGGGATGCACGTCCTGATGGGGGCGCCGAATATCGTGCGCGGCGGTTCCCACTCCGGCAACGTCGCCGCCCACCAGCTGGCGAGCCACGGTTTGCTGGACATCCTCTCATCTGACTATTACCCCGCCAGCCTGCTGGATGCCGCTTTCCGCATCGCCGACGCCGAGGACAATGCCTTCACCCTGCCACAGGCGATCCGTCTGGTCAGTCAGCATCCGGCGCAGGCGCTGGGCCTTGACGATCGCGGCGTCATCGCCGAGGGAAAACGCGCCGACCTGGTGCTGGCGCACCGTCGCGGCGAACATATCCAGATCGACCATGTCTGGCGCCAGGGAAAGAGGGTCTTTTAATGCCAGGAAAACTGATTTGGCTGGTGGGCCCCTCCGGCTCCGGTAAAGATAGCCTGCTGGCGGCGCTGCGCCAGCGCGAGCACCCGCAGCTGCTGGTGGCCCATCGTTACATAACCCGCCCGTTTAACGCGGGCAGCGAGAATCATATCGCCCTCAGCGAACATGAGTTTTTTACCCGCGCCGAGCAGCATCTTTTTGCTCTCAGCTGGCACGCCAACAATACTTACTATGGCATTGGCGTGGAGATCGACCTCTGGCTGCACGCCGGCTTTGACGTGGTGGCCAACGGCTCCCGCGCCCACCTGGCGCTGGCCCGGGAACGTTACGGAGAGGTTCTGGTGCCGATCTGTCTCGCCGTCTCGCCGCCGGTGCTGCGCCAGCGGCTGGAGCAGCGCGGCCGGGAAAACGCGCTGGAAATCGCCCAGCGTCTGGAACGCGCCGCGCGCTATAAGCCGGACAACTGCCTGACATTGAATAACGACGGCAGTCTCCGACAATCGGTCGATGAATTTTTCCGCCTGCTGCGCAGCCACGCGGCGCGCGAAGCGGATCAACTGGTATAAACAAAAGGTGACACGATGAGCCTGACCCTCCGCTTAACCGGCACCGGCGGCGCTCAGCTGGTGCCGGTCTTCGGCTGCGACTGCGCGGCCTGCCGCCGCGCCCGCCGCGAGGAGAGCCACCGACGCCGCCCCTGTAGCGGAGTGGTCACGTTCAACAGCGCCGTGACGCTGCTTGATGCCGGACGACCGGATCTGATGGAGCATCATCCCGCCGGCAGCTTTCAACAGGTGCTGCTGACCCACTACCATCTGGATCATGTGCAGGGGCTATTTCCGCTGCGCTGGGGAGTCGGCGCGTCGATTCCGGTCTATGGCCCGCCGGATGACGCCGGCTGCGACGATCTGCTCAAACACCCCGGTCTGCTTGACTTTAGCCATACCGTCACGCCGTTTGTGATGTTTAACCTGCAGGGGCTGCGGGTGACGCCCCTACCCCTTAATCACTCGAAGCTGACCTTTGGTTATCTGCTGGAGTCGGCCCACAGCCGGCTGGCCTGGCTCTCGGATACCGCCGGGCTGCCGGACAAGACGCTGAAGTTTTTGCTCAATAACCGCCCGCAGGCGATGATCATCGACTGCAGTCATGAGCCGCGCGCGCAGACCCCGCGTAACCATAACGATCTAAACACCGTCCGCAGCCTTAACCAGGTCATTGGCTGTCCGCGGGTGATCCTCACCCATATCAGCCACCAGTTTGACGTCTGGATGATGGATAACCCGCTGCCGACAGGTTTCGAAGCGGGCTATGACGGGATGGAAATAGCGCTGGATTAAACGCTGGCCTGCGGGGGGCGATCAGTAGCTATCATCCAGCCGACGCTGGTCGCTTTCTAACTGACGACGATCGCGGTCGAGCTGACGCTGGCGTTCATCCAGCTGGCGGCGGCGCTCGTCCAGCTGGCGTTGCCGCTCGTCATACTGGCGCTGACTGTCACGGCTCTGCTGACGGCTCCCCTGATAGCGCCCGTCATCATACCGGCCATCGTCATCGTATCTGTCGTCGTCATCGGAGCGACTGCTGCCCGGGTTATAGGCGTCGTTAATGGCTTGCTGAATATTGCCGATCGCGTCATCGATAATATCGGCGCGAGCGGCCAGGCTGGTCAGCGACAGAGTGCAAAAGAGCAGTGCGGTTGCGTAACGTTTCATCGGGGCCAATCTCATCAGAGTCCTGCCGCTACCTTAATCATCCGCATGAAACCCGGGTAGCGGAGGAATCTCAAATCCTCGCGTACGCCGCGCTCAGCGCCTGCGCCAGCTGGGCGCGGGTAAACGGCTTACGCAGCCACTCAACCTCCGGCAGGGCCGGGTTCTGCGCCGGACGCAAATCCTGGCCGCTGATCAGTAGCACCGGCAGCGCCGGAAAGCGGCGTCGGGCGGTATGGATCACATCGGCGCCGCTCAGGGCGCCGGGCAGCATCAGATCGCTAATCAGCAGGGCAATATCCGGCGAGGCCTCCAGCAGCTGCAGCGCCTCTTCACCGCTGGCGGTTTCCAGCGTCAGCCAGCCCAGCTGATGCAGCTGTTCACATAGCGTCTGGCGGACATCCTCTTCATCTTCCAGCACCAGCGCCAGCCGCTCGCCCGCCGGGGGCGGCTCGTCCACCGCTGGCGCCACCTCCTTCTCAACCTCGGTCAACGCTCGCGGCAGCTGCAGCCGCACCGTCGTCCCCTGCCCCGGCGCGCTCTCCAGCGCCACCCGGCCGCCAGACTGGCGCACAAAGCCATACACCATCGACAGCCCCAGGCCGCTGCCGCTGCCGGTGGCTTTGGTGGTGAAGAACGGTTCAAACACCCGGGCTTTCACCGCCTGCGACATCCCGCTGCCATGATCGATCACCTCCAGGGCCACCATATCCTGCCGCTGGCCGCTGCTGCGGGTGACCCGCTGATTCCAGGTGCGTATTTTGATGACCCCGTCGCGCCCCGCCATGGCGTCGCGGGCGTTCATCACCAGATTGATCAGGGCATTTTCCAGCTGGCCAACGTCTATCCATGCCGGCCACGCCGGCGACTGCGCCTCAATCTCCAGGCTTAAGGTCGCCGGCAGGGAATGACGCATCAGCTCGCTGAGGTTCTCCAGTAGCGGCGCCATCGCCACCGCCTGGGGATGCAGCGCCTGCTTGCGCGAAAAGGCCAGCAGCCGCTGGGTCAGAAGCGCCCCACGCTCCGCCGCCTTCAGCGCCCTGGAGAGGCGCGGCGCATCGCGCGCATCCGGCTCCACCAGCTCAAGGCTGCCGATAATCACCGCCAGCAGGTTGTTAAAGTCATGCGCCAGACCTCCGGTCAGCTGGCCGACGGCCTTCATCTTCTGACTATGCAGCAGCGCCTCCTCCAGCTCCTGGCGCTTAATCCGATCGATCTCCATCTGGTTGGTCTTCTCTTTCAGCAGCCGGGTGGTGTGCTCCAGCGACGCCATATTGCGGGCGAAAACGTTAAAGGCCCGCGCCAGCTCCCCCAGCTCGTCGCGCCGCTGCAGGGCCGGCACCGAGACGTTCGGCTCTCCCTGAGCCAGCCGCGACATCGCCCGCGAGATGGCGGTCAGGTTCGAGCCGAGATTACGGTAGATGTACCACCCGGCGCAGCCGGTGATCGCCAGCGCCAGCAGCGCGGAAAGCAGAATAAACATACTGATGGAGCGCAGCTCCCGATGGCTCTGCGCCGCCCGCTGCTCTGAGGCTTCCGCCACCCGGGTCACGTACTGATTGATATCTTCGTTAAGCAACGCGACCAGCGCTTTGATGTGATACATGTACCAGCTGATCGTCAGGTCGCTCTCCTCCAGCTGGGCCGACAGCGGGGCCAGCGTCGCCAGTTCGCGGGTCACATCAGGGAGGACAAACGCCAGCGCGGGATCGGCGCTGCGTGTCGGCAGGGCGCCGCGCAGCTGGTCGAGTTGCAGGACGATCGACCGCGGCGTGACGGTATGGATCGCAGCCACGATCAGCCGGTCCATCTCGGCCAGCCGGCGCGGATCGATCGCCTTATCCCCGCCGCGATCGTTAAGATCGGCGAGATGGCGCAGGTTACTCTGATTCTGGTAAAGCGAACTCAGCAGCGCATTGCGCTGCAGATGGCGGCGCTGGCCGCGCTCCAGCATCTCCGCCACGCTCTGCTGCAGCGCGTTGCTGCGGCGAATAATATTGGCCACCCGCGCCTGCTCCTGCTGCGCCAGCGGGGCCGCCGCCAGCTGGGCCAGCGAGTGCTTCAGCGCCTGCTGCGTCGCCAGCAGCCGTTCCGCTTCGCTTTTGTACTCCAGAGCCCCCACCACCTGCGACAGGCGCACCGCCGCCGTGGCGACATTCGCCGTGTCCCGCGCCAGATCCATACTGCCGCGCATGTCGTTGAGAGTCTGGCGCTGCACCTGCTCCTGCAGCTGGCTGGCGTGGTGAAAGCCGAACACCGCCACGCCGCTGACCAACAGGGTGACCACGCCCATCAGCAGATTAAAGGAGAGCAGGCGGCCACGGGCGCTGGTGAAAAACGGGTGTCGGCGAGCGGTCATAACAACTCCGGTGAAGGATCGGTCGGCAGATAAGCGTGACGGTGCAGAAAATGACGCCGCGTAACTGTGATCGCGGTTAACTATTTATCACTATGACAAATATGAATGGATTCTGACATTCTGCATTTATTTTCCGGTGGTGGACTGCAGCTATTGTTCTTACAGACAGGAGCGCCGCGATGACCGCCACCCCGGTACTGGAAATGCGCCATATCGCCAAAGCTTTTGGCAAATTCTACGCGCTGAAGGGCGTCGACCTGACGGTCTGGCCCGGCGAGATCCATGCCCTGATGGGGGAGAACGGCGCCGGAAAAAGCACGCTGATGAAGATCCTCGCCGGCGCCTATACCGCCACCAGCGGCGAGATCCTGATCGACGGAAAACCGCAAACGATCCGCGGCCCCAAGGACGCGCTGGCCGCCGGGATCACGTTGATCTACCAGGAGATGCAGCTGGCGCCGAACCTGACCGTCGCGGAAAACATTTTCCTCGGCAGCGAGCTGGCGCGCGGTGGTCTGGTGCAGCGCAAAGCCATGCTCAGCCAGGCGCAGGCGGTGATCGACCGTCTCGGCGCCCAGTTCAAAGCCAGCGACCGGGTGATGACCCTGACCATCGCCGAACAACAGCAGGTGGAGATCGCCCGCGCCCTGCACCGTCAAAGCCGCATTCTGGTGATGGATGAACCCACCGCCGCCCTCTCCTCGCGGGAAACCCAGCGCCTGTTCGAGCTCATCCTGCGCCTGCGCGATGAGGGGATGGCGATCATCTATATCAGCCACCGCATGGCGGAAGTGTATGAGCTCTCCGACCGGGTCAGCGTCCTGCGCGATGGGCAGTATGTCGGCAGCCTGGTGCGCGACAAGCTCAACGCGCCGGAGCTGGTGCGCATGATGGTCGGTCGGCCGCTCAGCGATCTCTTCAATAAAGAACGGGACATTCCCCGCGGCCAGCCGCGCCTGCGGGTCGAGGATCTGACCGATGGCGGCAAGATTAAGCCCAGCAGCCTGGTGGTGCATGCCGGCGAAATCGTCGGCCTCGCCGGGCTGGTCGGCGCCGGGCGTTCCGAACTGGCGCAGCTGATCTTCGGGGTGCGCAAAGCCACCGCCGGGGTGATTGAGATCGACGGCGAGCCGGTGGTGATCCACTCGCCGCGGGAAGCCATCGACCTCGGGATCGGCTTTCTGACCGAAAACCGCAAAGAACAGGGGTTGTTTCTCGAACTGGCAGCCCAGGAAAACATCACCATGGCGACGCTGGAGCGCGACGCGACCTGGGGGATGCTCAACCGCCGGAAGGCGCAAACCATCTCCGATGACGCCATCCAGTTGCTTAACATCCGCGTGCCGCACGCCCAGGTGCGCGCCGGCGGACTGTCCGGCGGCAACCAGCAGAAGCTGTTAATTTCGCGCTGGGTGGCGATTGGCCCGCGCATTCTAATCCTCGATGAACCCACCCGCGGCGTCGACGTCGGCGCGAAAAGCGAAATTTACCGCATCATGAACGACATGGCGCGCCAGGGCGTCGCCATTCTGATGATCTCCAGCGAGCTGCCCGAAGTGGTGGGCATGAGCGACCGGGTCTATGTGATGCGCGAGGGCGTTATCGCCGGCGAGCTACAGGCCGGTGATATTAGCCAGGAAAGTATCATGACGCTGGCCACCGGCGTGACCGATTCTCACCTTAAGGCAGGGCAACTATGAGCATACCGAAAGAGACCTCCGCGCCGGTCGCGAAATCCGCTTCGGCGAAAAAAATGTTGATGGGCGACCTGATGCAGACCGTCGGCATTCTGCCGATCCTCATCCTGATCGTCGCCGTTTTCGGCTTTATCGCCCCCAACTTTTTCACGGAAAGCAATCTGCTGAATATCACCCGCCAGGCCTCGATCAACATTGTGCTGGCGGCGGGAATGACCTTCATCATCCTCACCGGCGGCATTGACCTTTCCGTCGGCTCCATCCTTGGCACCACCGCAGTGGCCGCGATGGTGGTGTCGCTGATCCCGGCGTTTGCGTTGCTGTCGATTCCGGCGGCGCTGATGCTCGGCCTGCTGCTCGGCCTGTTCAACGGCGCGCTGGTCGCCTTCGCCGGGCTGCCGCCGTTTATCGTCACCCTCGGCACCTACACGGCGCTGCGCGGCGCCGCCTATCTGCTGGCCGACGGCACCACGGTGATCAACTCCGATATCAGCTTCGAGTGGATCGGCAATGACTACCTCGGCCCGGTGCCGTGGCTGGTAGTCATCGCCCTGGCGGTGATCGCGGTGTGCTGGTTTATCCTGCGCCGCACCACCCTTGGGGTGCATATCTACGCGGTGGGCGGCAACATGCAGGCGGCGCGGCTGACCGGCATCAAAGTCTGGCTGGTGCTGCTGTTTGTCTATGGCATGAGCGGCCTGCTCTCCGGCCTTGGCGGGGTGATGAGCGCTTCGCGGCTGTACAGCGCCAACGGCAACCTCGGCGTCGGCTACGAGCTGGACGCCATCGCCGCGGTCATTCTCGGCGGCACCAGCTTCGTCGGCGGTATCGGCACCATCACCGGTACGCTGGTGGGGGCGCTAATTATCGCCACCCTCAATAACGGCATGACCCTGATGGGGGTCTCCTACTTCTGGCAACTGGTGATCAAAGGGGCGGTGATCATCATTGCGGTGCTGATCGACAAATACCGTACCCGACATCATCAAAGTGCATAACAACAACATCTTACCTGCGAGGAAAAGCGAATGCGTTTAAAACCGATAGTCACCGCGCTGTGTGCTGGCGCGCTGCTGGCCGCCTCCCCTTTTGCGTCGGCCAAAGAGCTGAAAGCGATTGGCGTGACGGTGGGCGACCTTGCCAACCCGTTCTTTGTGCAGATCACCAAAGGGGCGGAGCTGGAGGCCCGCAAACTGGCGGGGGATAACGTCAAAGTGACGCTGGTCTCCAGCGGCTACGATCTGGGCCAGCAGGTGGCGCAGATCGATAACTTTATCGCCGCCAAAGTCGATATGATCATCCTCAACGCCGCCGATTCGAAAGGCATTGGCCCGGCGGTGAAGCGGGCCAAAGAGGCCGGGATCGTGGTGGTGGCGGTTGACGTCGCCGCCGAAGGGGCCGACGCCACCATCACCTCCGATAACACCCAGGCGGGCGAGCTGGCCTGTAAATACATTAGCGACCGCCTGAACAACAAAGGCAACGTGGTGATCATCAACGGGCCGCCGGTCTCCGCCGTACAAAACCGCGTCGAAGGCTGCGAAACGGAGTTCAAAAAACACCCGGACATTAAAATCCTCTCCGCCAACCAGAACGCCAAAGGCAGCCGGGAAGGCGGCCTGGAGGTGATGACCTCCCTGCTGGCGGCCAATCCGAAGATTGACGGCGTGTTCGCGATCAACGATCCGACGGCGATTGGTGCCGATCTGGCAGCGAAACAGGCGCAGCGCAGCGAGTTCTTCATCGTCGGCGTCGACGGCAGCCCGGACGGCGAAGAGGCGCTGAAGCGTAAGAACTCGCTGTTCGTCGCCACCCCAGCGCAGGACCCACAGGTGATGGCAGCGAAGGCGGTGGAGATTGGCTACGACATCCTGCAGGGCAAACCTGCGCCGACCGCGCCGGTACTGATCCCGGTGACGATGATCGACAAAAATAACGTCAGCTCTTACAAAGGCTGGACCGTGAAATAAGCGCAACCAGGCGCACAATCGTTCCGCCGATTGTGCGCTACGCTTAACGAATATGACGGCGCGGAGTAGCGATCATGGAACGGAAAGGCATTATTGCCGCAGGCAACATGCTGGTCGATCATGTCCACCAGATCGGGCAGTGGCCGGAGCGCGGCTGGCTGGTGGAAATTGTCCATAGCGAACGCGCCACCGGCGGCGCGCCGCTGAATGTCCTGCTGACCCTGGCCAAAATGCACGCCGGGCTGCCGCTGCAGGCGGTCGGCCTGATTGGCGAGGATAACGATGGCGACTACATCACCGCCATGCTCGATCAGTACCATATCAATCGCCAGCTCGTACAGCGCACCAGCTCCGCCCCCACCTCGATGACCCAGGTGATGACCGACGCCGAAGGCCAGCGCACTTTCTTTCACTCTCCCGGCGCCAACCGCCTGCTTGATCTCCCGGCTTTTGAGCCGCTGGATGCGCCGCTGAAAATTTTCCATCTCGGCTATCTGCTGCTGCTCGAAAGCCTCGATCGCCCCGATGAAGTGTACGGCACCCGCAGCGCGCGACTGCTGGCGCAGATGCGCGAGCGAGGCTATGAGGTGTCCCTCGATCTGGTGTCGCGCAAAGGCGACCCGCGCTACCGGCCGCTGGTCCTGCCGGCGCTGAAGCATCTTGACTACCTGACCATCAATGAACTGGAAGCCAGCGAGTTTAGCGGGCTGGAGATTCGTCTACCCAACGGCGAGCCGCACGTCGCCAATATCGCCCGCGCCGCCAGCGCATTGCTTGACGCCGGCGTACGCCAGCGGGTAGTGATCCATTGTCCGGAGGGGGCATGGGGCGTCTCCCGTACCGAAGCCGGGCGCTGGGTACCGTCATGTCGGCTACCGCCGGAGGAGATTATCGGCAGCGTCGGCGCGGGGGACGCCTTCTGTGCCGGCCTGCTGTACGGCAGCCACGAACGCTGGCCGTTAACCGCCAGTCTGCAGCTGGCTCACGCCTGCGCCCGCGCCAGCCTGCAGGCCGCCAATGCGATCGACGGCGCCAAAACGCTCCCTGAGCTGCAGGCGTTTATACAATTGCAGGATGGTTAGATCGAGTAGATCCCGCTATCAGGGCGATGCCACAGGAGAACGGCGTATCATGGCGAGAAAAGGGATACGGTTTATTCAAATCACGCCTGTTTTACGCTGAGTTCAACAAGGGCGGGCCAGGTAACTAACTGCGCCACTCGGCCAGCACCTTTTCCAGTTTATCTAATGACTCAGCGCGTTTTATCGCTGGCATCTGATGAATATTGCGCAATTTCCACTGCACGGCAGGCAAATCCTGAATACGCATTTCCGGCGCTAAACGCCAGTCTGGTTCGCCTCGTTTAAATGACAGTAAAAAATCGACATCCTGTTGTGTGAAACAGGATTTTAACGCAGCAATCATCCTGTTGGGGACTGCTGTCAGTTCCTCCAGGGCTATCGTCTCAAATGTCATCCCGCTGAATTCACGGTAAAAAGGTTCAGCAATATCTTTCCAGCGAGGATTCAGCACTTCAGCCAGAGGCCGATTATGGCTCAGTAAATACACGATAAACCCATTGAAAATGGGACGGTCAAGCTCCTGCGCATCAAGAAGTAATTTCACGTCATAAAAATCTCTGGGATGCTGGCGATCCAGCGCCGCGCATAATTTTCCACCGTAGAGGTCAGGCAACGAAACCACTGGAAGGCTGGCATAGCCAAAAACGTCCTCTACCGCCCCCACCACTTCTCGCTCCTGTGGTGGATATAATGTTCCCCGGGCGACCGGTGAAACCTCTATCTTTATTTGCGCGCTATCGGTAGTAACAATGACACGCATCTCATCTGAACGATTAGCTTGTAATACAGCGCTCATACCTGCCTGTTGTTGCAGATTGGCGGCAATACGTGCAAGCGCATCCCGTATATGAGGTAAAGCGATGGCTCTGCTTTCCAGGGGCACCCAGGCGAGGTCGATATCCACCGATAATCGAGGGAAATCGCGGATAAAGAGATTGATGGCAGTGCCACCTTTCAGCGCAAATTCCCGTTCGACAGCAACATAGGGTAAAACCTGCATTAGCAGAGCAACCTGCCGATAATAAGGCGCCTGTATATCCATATTTTTTATTCCTTTTGAAAGCGTTCAGGCACTGTGATTTGGTATTGAGCATTGAACTTTCCATTTTCCACGATTTGCCGCTTGCCCGCTCCCAGATCGATTTTTTGGCTATCGATTCGTTTGAGCCAGCCATGCTCGTAAAAACTGGCGAAGAAGAGATACAAACGCTTGGCCTGCACGGACTGGCTGACGGAAAGAAGATACTCTACTTTACGAGGATTAAGATTAACCAGCCCCTGGAAAAGCTCTGCAGCGTGGTTAAATGAGAGGGTCCCCGGCACCGCGCTCAGCAACTCGTAAGCAGCCAGTTCTGGCGCACTGCCGATGAGTTTTTTCCCTTTTATATCAAGCGTTACACGGTATCTATCATCCAGCACCGGCAGTTTTTTCCCCGATATGACTATCCACTCCACACCCGGGAATTCCCTGAACCATTTCGGCAGCAGCGCTTTATTTTCCACACTAAGCCAGCACTGGTTTTGTTTTAGCTGTAGATAGTGTGAACGGCCCTGCCAGACTAAGCTACTGAGCCCCGCAACATACACCGGAGCGGCAAGCTGATTTTGCAAACATGCTAATGCATCGTTCCACTCCGGCTCACGTCCCGCACGCGCATATACGCCGTTGCCTCTTTTTTTTAACCAGCCACTTTGCGCGTATTTAAAGGACAGAGAGGGAGAGATGGCATGCTGGCTTAACCAGGACTGAAGGATCACATCTCCGGGAGCGCTGTTTTGCAGCAGCCAGTTTAATTTTGTTGCCATAGATTAACCCAGAGTGTCACTTTAATAAAAAAAGTAAACTCCCTGCGCCAAATAAAGTCAACAGCGGGTTGGCAGCAAACCCGCCCTACGCCGCCTTCTCGCTGTGGGTCACGTCGGCGGAAAAGACATAGCCCAGACCGCGCAGGGTTTTAATCAACGTCGGCTGATGCGGGTTGAGCTCAATTTTGCGCCGCAGGCGCATGATCAGCACATCGATGGTCCGGTCGAATACCTCGGTGCTTTCGTTATGGGTCAGCGCCAGCAGCTGTTCGCGATTCAATACCCGGCGCGCGTTCTGCGCCAGCGCCAGCAGCAGGCCATATTCTCCCTGGGTCAGCGGGATCGCCTGCTGCTGCGGGTTATACAGTTCACAGCGCGTGGTATCCAGCCGCCAGCCGTTAAACGTCAGGCCAGCACCGGCGCCCGACGCCTCGCCGGCCAGCGCCCCGCTGCGTCGCAGTACCGCTTTCACCCGGGCGACCACCACCCGCGAGCTGAACGGTTTGGCGATGTAATCATCGGCGCCCATCTCCAGACCCACCACCACATCAGACTCACTGCCCAGACCGGAGAGCATCACCACCGGCAGCTCAGGCCGCGTGCGCTGCAGCTGCTGGAGCACCTGCAGGCCATGGGTATCCGGCAGGATCATATCCAGTAAGACCAGCGCGATATCCGCCCGCTGCGCCACCGTCGTCAGCGCGTCGTTGCCGGTCTGGCTGACAAGCACTTCAAACGCGTGCGCGCCGAGCACATCGCTGAGCAGCTCGCCCATCGCCCTGTCATCATCCACCACTAAAATGACTGGTTTCATTTTTGCCTCTGCCCGCCGGGAATTAGTGTCAGTCTGATCGATTCTGCAAGCCTGCGCCGACAAATTCCTCTCCCGGTGACATTTTTTCAAGCGCCGTCACATCTCCAGGGTATCGACACGTCAAATCTGTCGACAGGCTGTTTTTCGTCAGCATTCCGCCCAAAAAACCCGCGTATCATCAAGGAATACCCACAATGAAAATATGGCATAGAAGATGCATAGTGACGGCGCGATAGCGCAAACGCGCCCATTGAATAACTGGAGCAAGACCGATGAAAAAAGTCGTCACGGTTTGCCCGTATTGCGCATCAGGTTGCAAAATCAACCTGGTGGTCGATAACGGCAAAATCGTTCGGGCTGAAGCGGCGCAGGGGAAAACCAACCAGGGAACCCTGTGCCTGAAGGGCTATTATGGCTGGGACTTCATTAACGATACCCAGATCCTAACGCCGCGCCTGAAAACCCCCATGATCCGCCGTCAACGCGGCGGCAAGCTGGAAGCCGTCTCCTGGGACGAGGCGCTGGATTACGTCGCCACCCGCCTCAGCGCCATTAAAGCCAAATATGGCCCGGATGCGATCCAAACCACCGGCTCCTCCCGCGGCACCGGTAATGAAACCAACTATGTGATGCAAAAATTCGCGCGCGCCGTTATTGGTACCAATAACGTCGACTGCTGCGCTCGCGTCTGACACGGCCCTTCGGTTGCAGGTCTGCACCAGTCGGTCGGTAACGGCGCCATGAGTAATGCCATCACGGAGATTGATAACACCGATCTGGTGTTTATCTTCGGTTACAACCCGGCGGATTCCCACCCTATCGTGGCGAATCACGTCATTAACGCTAAACGCAACGGGGCGAAAATTATCGTCTGCGACCCGCGCAAAATTGAAACCGCGCGCATCGCCGATATGCACATTGCGCTGAAGAACGGCTCGAACATCGCGCTGCTCAACGCCATTGGCCACGTGATTATTGAAGAGGATCTGTACGATAAATCCTTCGTCGCCAGCCGTTCCGAAGGCTTCGAGGAGTATCGCAAAATCGTTGAAGGCTATACGCCGGAGTCGGTGGAGGAGATCACTGGGGTCAGCGCCCAGGAGATCCGCGCCTGCGCCCGGATGTATGCCAGCGCCAAATCCGCCGCCATCCTGTGGGGCATGGGCGTCACCCAGTTCTACCAGGGCGTGGAGACGGTGCGGTCGCTGACCAGCCTCGCGATCCTCACCGGCAACCTCGGCAAGCCGAACGTCGGCGTCAACCCGGTACGCGGCCAGAACAACGTTCAGGGCGCCTGCGATATGGGTGCGCTACCGGATACCTATCCGGGCTATCAGTACGTCAAGTTCCCGGAGAACCGCGAAAAATTCGCCAAAGCCTGGGGCGTGGAAAGCCTGCCTGCGCATACCGGCTATCGCATCAGCGAATTGCCGCACCGCGCGGCGCACGGTGAAGTGCGGGCGGCGTACATTATGGGTGAGGATCCGCTGCAGACCGACGCCGAACTCTCGGCGGTCCGCAAAGCGTTCGACGATCTGGAACTGGTTATCGTCCAGGACATTTTCATGACCAAAACCGCCTCCGCGGCCGACGTCATCCTGCCGTCCACCTCGTGGGGCGAGCACGAAGGCGTGTATACCGCAGCGGACCGCGGCTTCCAGCGCTTCTTTAAAGCGGTGGAGCCGAAGTGGGACCTGAAAACCGACTGGCAGATCATCAGCGAAATCGCCACCCGGATGGGCTATCCGATGCATTACAATAACACCCAGGAGATCTGGGACGAGTTGCGGCATCTGTGCCCGGACTTCTACGGCGCCACCTACGAGAAAATGGGTGAGCTCGGCTATGTCATGTGGCCGTGCCGCGATGAGTCCGACGCCGATCAGGGAACGTCGTATCTGTTTAAAGAGAAGTTCGATACCCCGAACGGACTGGCGCAGTTCTTCACCTGCGACTGGGTCGCGCCGATCGATAAGCTTACCGACGAGTACCCGATGGTATTGTCGACGGTGCGCGAGGTCGGCCATTACTCGTGCCGTTCAATGACCGGTAACTGCGCGGCGCTGGCGGCGCTGGCGGATGAACCAGGCTATGCGCAAATCAACACCGCCGACGCCGAACGGCTAGGCATCGAAGATGAAGAGCTGGTATGGGTCAATTCGCGTAAGGGGCGCATCATCACCCGCGCGCAGGTCAGCGATCGGCCGAATAAAGGCGCGGTGTACATGACCTACCAGTGGTGGATCGGCGCCTGTAACGAACTGGTCTCAGAGAACCTGAGTCCGATAACCAAAACGCCGGAGTACAAGTACTGCGCGGTCAACGTTGAGCGGATTGCCGATCAGCGCGCCGCGGAACAGTACGTGATCGACGAGTACAACAAGCTGAAATCCCGCCTGCGCGAAAGCGCGATGGGTTAAGGTTCGGCGGTCTGACCCGGCTCGCGCGATGCGTTGGCCGGGTCAGGTGCAGCCGCCACCCGGCACATAAACGGCTCCGTGTCCGCAGTCTGCCGCCCGGCGGCGCTGCGCTTGCGCGGGCCTACGGTCAGGTAACGCAAATCGGCCCTACCTACCGATACCCGCCATTTTCTTCTTTTTCGCCTCCCTTTATACTGCGCGCTATGTTCCTTACTGATAATAAATACAAATGAAATACCTCTTTTTATTTCTACTGGTTTTCACCAGCGGCGCAGCGGTGGCCACCGAACCTGGCAGTCAGTATCAACAGCAGGCCGAAGCCGGCGATCGACGCGCGCAATATTACCTTGCCGATACCTGGGTCAGCTCCGGCGATTATCAAAAAGCCGAATACTGGGCGCAGAAGGCGGCCGCCCAGGGCGATGGCGATGCGCTGGCGCTGCTGGCGCAGCTCAAAATCCGTAACCCCCAACAGGCGGACTATCCGCAGGCCCGCCAGCTGGCGGAAAAAGCCGTCGAGGCCGGCAGTAAATCCGGAGAGATCGTCCTCGCGCGGGTGCTGGTCAACCGTCAGGCTGGCGCCACCGACGTAGCGCACGCCATCACGCTGCTGCAGGATGCTGCCCGGGATAGCGAAAGCGATGCGGCGGTAGATGCCCAGATGCTGCTGGGGCTGATCTACGCCAGCGGCGTACACGGCCCGGAGGATGATGTGAAAGCAAGTGAATACTTTAAAGGCAGTTCATCACTTTCCCGCACCGGCTATGCCGAATACTGGGCCGGGATGATGTTCCAGCAGGGAGAGAAAGGCTTTATCGAACCGAATAAGCAGAAGGCGCTGCACTGGCTCAACGTCAGTTGCCTGGAGGGGTTTGATACCGGCTGCGAAGAGTTTGACCGGATTAGTAAAGGATAAGAAAAAGCCCGGCGCTATCGCGCCGGGCTTTGTGTTTTATTGGGCGGTTTTATCAAACTTGCCCAGCACTTCGCGTTCATAGGCCAGCGCTTTTTTGCGATCGAACTTATGCTCCCACTTGGCGATAACCAGCACCGCCAGCGCATTACCCACCACGTTCAGCGCGGTACGCGCCATATCGAGGATACGGTCGACGCCGGCAATAAAGGCAAGCCCTTCCAGCGGGATCCCGACGCTACCCAGGGTGGCCAGCAGCACCACGAAGGAGACGCCCGGCACGCCGGCGATCCCTTTCGAGGTCACCATCAGGGTCAGCACCAGGGTAATCTCCTGCCAGATAGAGAGGTCAATACCGTACAGCTGGGCGATAAAGATCGCCGCGATGCTCTGATACAGCGTTGAACCATCGAGGTTGAAGGAGTAACCGGTCGGCACCACAAAGCTGGTGATCGACGCCGGCGCGCCGTAGGCTTCCATCTTCTCAATAATGCGCGGCAGTACGCTCTCCGAACTGGCGGTAGAATAAGCCAGAATCAGCTCATCTTTCAGGATGCGGATCAGGATCCAGATGCTCAGACCACACAGGCGCGCGACAATCCCCAGCACCACCAGCGCGAAGAACAGGATCGCAAAGTAAACCAGCAACACTAGCTTGGCCAGCGGCCACAGCGAGGCGAAACCGAAGGTGGCGACGGTTACCGAAATCAGGGCGAATACCCCGACCGGCGCATAGCGCATCACCATATGGGTGACTTTAAACATGGTCTCGGAGATAGAGCGGAAGACCGTCACCAGCGGCTCACGGTGGGTCGCCGGCAGCGAGGAGAGCCCCAGGCCAAACAGCACCGAGAAGAAGATAATCGGCAGCATATCGCCTTTCGCCATCGATGCCACGATATTGGTCGGCACCAGCGACAGGATGGTGCCCATCAGACCGTGCGCATGGCTCTGCACTTCGGCGGTGGTGTTCTGATATTTCGAAATATCAACTGCCGCCAGCTGCGACATATCAATGCCCGTCCCCGGCTGGAAGACGTTGGCCAGGGTGATACCCAGCACAATCGCCACCGTGGTGATCACTTCGAAATAGATAATGGTTTTGGCACCGATCCGCCCTAACTGTTTGGCGTCACCCACGCCGGCAATCCCGACCACCAGGGTCGAAATGACAATCGGGACCACGATCATTTTAATCAGATGGATAAAGATATCGCCCGCCGGCGTCAGCAAATTGCTAATTAACCAATCGCGACTTTCAGCGTGGTAATGCAGATAACTGCCCAGAAGGATACCCAGCACCAGGGCTAGCAAAATTTGCCAGGCCAGACTGACTTTTTTTGTTTTCTTCACTACTGACTTCCTCAATGAAAGGCACCATTCCTTTTCGTCATGGTACCCACTGCAGGGGGTATGAATTGTGTTGCGTTGCTTTGTGGGGTTATTTAACGCGCAATATCAGTATCATTTGCACGGCATGCTGCGCAAGCCTTTAAGAACAGGGCTTTCCTCTGCTTTTATGCATAAAGCAGCGAATTTCCCCCAGTTATATTGCATAAGTATTTGTAATAAAAAAATTTTCACAGCTTCCGTTTCTATAAATTCATTTGCGTAATTATTTCGCTTCAAAGTTTCATTTGATGAAATTTCACCCAGTTTAATCATTGCGTGATCTGCCCCCCAATTAACAAACAAAGCTGTCAAAACCCCTACTCTTAACGTTTGTTTGACATATATTTAACAAGTTCAAAGGAGAAAAAAAGCCATGAGCCAAATTCACAAACACCCTATTCCCGCTAATATTGCGGAACGTTGCCTGATTAACCCGGATCAGTACAAGGCGCAGTACCAACAATCCATAACCGACCCTGATACATTTTGGGGCGAGCAGGGCAAGATCCTTGACTGGATGCGGCCCTATACCCGTGTAAAGAACACCTCCTTCGCACCGGGTAATATTTCCATCAAATGGTATGAAGATGGCACCCTGAACCTCGCCGCTAACTGTCTCGACCGCCACCTCGCCGAACGCGGCGATCAAACCGCCATCATCTGGGAAGGCGACGACGCCAGCCAAAGCAAGCACATCACCTACCGTGAACTGCATGCCGACGTGTGCCGTTTCGCCAATGTGCTGCTCGACCTCGGGATTAAAAAAGGCGACGTGGTCGCTATCTATATGCCGATGGTGCCGGAAGCCGCGGTGGCGATGCTGGCCTGCGCCCGCATCGGGGCAATCCACTCGGTCATTTTCGGCGGCTTCTCGCCGGAGGCGGTGGCCGGACGCATTATCGACTCCAGCTCACGCCTGGTGATCACCGCTGACGAAGGGCTGCGCGCCGGTCGCGCCATCCCGCTGAAGAAAAACGTCGATGACGCGCTGAAAAACCCGAACGTGAAAAGCATTGAGCACGTGGTGGTCCTGAAACGCACCGGCGGCAATATCGACTGGCAGGAAGGCCGCGATCTGTGGTGGAGCGACCTGATTGCAAACGCCAGCGCCGAACACCGGCCCGTCGAAATGAACGCCGAAGATCCGCTGTTCATCCTCTATACCTCCGGCTCCACCGGTAAACCGAAAGGGGTGCTGCACACCACCGGCGGCTATCTGGTCTATGCGGCCACCACCTTTAAATACGTTTTCGACTACCATCCGGGCGATATTTATTGGTGCACCGCCGACGTGGGCTGGGTCACCGGCCATAGCTATCTGCTGTACGGCCCACTGGCCTGCGGCGCCACCACCCTGATGTTCGAAGGGGTGCCGAACTGGCCTACGCCGGCGCGCATGTGCCAGGTCGTCGATAAGCATAAGGTCAGCATTCTCTATACCGCCCCGACGGCTATTCGCGCCCTGATGGCGGAAGGCGACAAAGCTATCGAAGGCACAGACCGCTCCTCGCTGCGCATTCTTGGCTCGGTCGGCGAACCGATTAACCCGGAAGCCTGGGAGTGGTACTGGAAGAAGATCGGTAACGAGAAGTGCCCGGTGATGGACACCTGGTGGCAGACCGAAACCGGCGGCTTTATGATCACTCCGCTGCCGGGCGCGATTGAGCTGAAGGCCGGCTCCGCGACGCGTCCGTTCTTCGGTGTCCAGCCGGTGCTGGTGGATAACGAAGGCCTGCCGCTGGATGGCGCCACCGAAGGCAACCTCGCCATCGCCGACTCCTGGCCCGGCCAGGCGCGTACCCTGTTCGGCGACCATGAGCGCTTTGAGCAAACCTACTTCTCCACTTTCAAAAATATGTACTTTAGCGGCGACGGCGCGCGTCGTGATGAAGATGGCTATTACTGGATCACCGGCCGGGTGGATGACGTCCTGAACGTCTCCGGACACCGTCTGGGGACCGCCGAGATCGAATCGGCGCTGGTGTCGCACCCAAAAATCGCCGAAGCGGCGGTGGTGGGGATCCCGCATAACATCAAAGGCCAGGCCATCTATGCCTACGTGACGCTCAATCACGGCGAAGAACCGACGCCGGAGTTGTATGCCGAAGTGCGTAACTGGGTACGCAAAGAGATCGGTCCGCTGGCGACGCCGGATGTGCTGCACTGGACCGATTCGCTGCCGAAAACCCGCTCGGGCAAAATCATGCGCCGCATTCTGCGTAAGATTGCCGCAGGCGACACCAGCAACCTCGGCGATACCTCGACCCTCGCCGATCCTGGCGTCGTGGAAAAACTGCTCGAAGAGAAGCAGGCCATTACCATGCCATCGTAAGTAAGGACCGATTCCCTACACCCTCTCCCCTTCCGGGGAGAGGATAAAAATAAGTCCCTCCCCCAGGATTTCACTCGCAGGAACGCCGTCAGCAACACCTGTCCCGGCTCCGTCGCCGGAGGGGTTGCTGTCGCCAGCGTCCGCCGAGTGGATGACGAAAGGGAGACCTCTGGAGACGCTAAGATGAATGAACAACTTTGTCAGCGGATAGAAAATAGTTCGCATTTCAGGGAGTTAGTTGCATCACGGCAACGGTTTGCCGCCATTCTGTCAGTGATTATGTTAGTGATCTACGTGGGCTTTATTTTGCTTATCGCCTTTGCACCCGGCTGGCTCGGCACCCCGCTGCACGCCGGAACCAGCGTCACCCGCGGGATCCCGCTCGGCATTGGCGTGATCGTCATTTCGTTTATCCTGACCGGTATTTATGTCTGGCGAGCTAACGGTGAATTCGACCGTTTGACCAAAAGCGTTCTCAACGAGGTAAAAGCATGATCAAGAGAGTCCTGACGGCGCTCGCCGCCACGCTGCTGCCCCTCGGCGCCCACGCCGCAGACGCTATTACCGGCGCGGTACAGCGCCAGCCGACCAACTGGCAGGCGATTGTCATGTTCCTGATTTTCGTCGCCCTGACGCTGTACATCACCTACTGGGCCTCAAAACGGGTGCGTTCGCGCAGCGATTACTACACCGCCGGCGGCAATATTACCGGCTTCCAGAACGGGCTGGCGATTGCCGGCGACTTTATGTCAGCGGCGTCGTTCCTCGGTATCTCCGCGCTGGTGTATACCTCCGGCTACGATGGGCTGATCTACTCGCTGGGCTTTCTCGTCGGCTGGCCGATTATCCTGTTTCTAATTGCTGAACGTCTGCGCAATCTTGGCCGCTATACTTTTGCCGATGTCGCCTCTTACCGCCTGAAGCAGGGGCCGATCCGCACCCTCTCCGCCTGCGGTTCGCTGGTGGTGGTGGCCCTGTATCTGATTGCCCAGATGGTGGGCGCCGGCAAGCTAATCCAGCTGCTGTTCGGCCTTAATTACCATGTCGCCGTAGTGCTGGTTGGCGTGCTGATGGTGCTCTATGTCCTGTTCGGCGGCATGCTGGCGACTACCTGGGTGCAGATTATTAAAGCGGTTCTGCTGCTGTGCGGCGCCAGCTTTATGGCCTTTATGGTCATGAAGCACGTCGGCTTCAGCTTCAATAACCTGTTTACCGAGGCGATGGCGGTCCACCCGAAAGGGGCGGCGATTATGAGTCCCGGCGGACTGGTGAAAGATCCGATATCCGCGCTCTCTCTGGGTCTGGGTCTGATGTTCGGTACCGCTGGCCTGCCGCATATTCTGATGCGCTTCTTTACCGTGAGCGACGCCAAAGAAGCGCGTAAAAGCGTCTTCTACGCCACCGGTTTTATGGGCTATTTCTATATCCTGACCTTTATCATCGGCTTCGGCGCCATCATGCTGGTCGGCGCGAACCCGGCGTTTAAAGACGCGGCCGGACAGCTTATCGGCGGCAATAACATGGCGGCGGTGCACCTGGCGGATGCGGTTGGCGGCAACCTGTTCCTCGGCTTTATCTCTGCGGTAGCCTTCGCCACTATCCTGGCGGTGGTGGCGGGCCTGACCCTCGCCGGCGCGTCAGCGGTGTCGCACGACCTGTACGCCAACGTCTTCCGCAAGGGCGCGACCGAGCGTCAGGAGCTGAAGGTCTCCAAGATCACCGTGCTGATCCTTGGGGTGGTGGCCATTCTGCTGGGTATTCTGTTTGAAAATCAGAATATTGCTTTCATGGTCGGCCTGGCCTTCTCCATCGCCGCCAGCTGTAACTTCCCGATTATTCTGCTGTCGATGTACTGGTCGAAGCTGACCACCCGCGGCGCGATGGTCGGCGGCTGGCTGGGCCTGCTGACTGCGGTCATTCTGATGATCCTCGGCCCCACCATTTGGGTGCAGATCCTCGGCCATGAGAAAGCGCTGTTCCCGTATGAATATCCGGCGCTGTTCTCCATTGCCATCGCGTTCATTGGCATCTGGGTCTTCTCCGCCACCGATAACTCACCGGAAGGGATGCGCGAGCGCGAGCAGTTCCGCGCCCAGTTTATCCGTTCACAAACCGGGATCGGTATCGAACGCGGCCAGGCGCATTAATCGTCCTCTCCCTTCCCCGGCATCGTTCGGGGAAGGGATTCTCCCCCTCAGTTATAAGTAAAGGTGATCACCCCGGTGGCGTTGGCTGTCCCCGCGGTCACCGCGCTCCCCGTCCTGTAATAGTTAGTGGATAAGGCGAGCGTCTGCATGGCCGCTGCGCCTCCGGGGCTGTCGGGGTTGGTGAAATAGCTGTAGCTGGCATCCGCGCCGCTGTTGGTCACCGTCGCGCGGCTCGAAGTATAGAGGCTGATATCGGTATTTAACGGCAGTGCTTTGCCATTCAAATTTAACTGCACTCCCACGCCAGTGGCGGCATTCTGTTCCGCCGTGAGGGCCATCACCGTATTGTCAGGGTTATCCCCGCTTGCAGAAGCAGCCGCCACACGCATCGAAACGTTAGTTCCCGGCTCGCAGGAGAGGCTCAGAGACTGCCGCGCGCTACCCACCTTCGTCGCGGTATTAAACTCACTGGCATTGATGCTGCCCATGGAAAAACTGAGATTATTGCTACCGACAATACACCCCATCGGGATTAGCTGGATGCTGGTGGTGCCGCTGATGTGCAGTTGTGAAATAGCGATGGTCCCCTTTTTATCCTTGGCCGATACCGTGGCCACCGGGTCGCTGAACGATAATTGACTCTTGCTGGCGATGGCGCCGCCGGTGGCCACCAGCTGCAGCTGATACGCCGGGGTATAATGAGTCGACGCGAAAGAGTCGAAAAGACCTGTCGGCTTTCCGAGGTAATAATTCACATCACCAATATAATGCACCTGCGAGTCGGGGCTGAAATCATCGGTGTCATCGCCATATTCACCGCTGATATTGAGCCACACCTTGACGCGGATACCGATCCCCTGCACCGAGGTGGCATAGATATTATCCCCTATCAGTGCCCCGGCATTGTTCGAGGACCAGGCAAAAACCGCGTAGGTGCTCCCCTCACAGTTAAGCAATTCCGTTTGCGAGCGCGTAATCTTCCCCGAGTCATACAGTACCGTCCCTGCGGTATAGCTCCCGGCATTGACCAGGATCTTTTCCGGCAGGTTGGTCATCGAGACATCGCCATAGTTGGTTCCCGTGCAGGCCGCCCAGCTATAGACGGGACACAGTGCCAATATGAGCAATAAGATCAGTTTTTTCATACCCATCCCTGTCGAAACGTTATTTGTAGGCCACATCGAACGTGGCGGTAAACCCGACCATCCCGGACCTTACCTGGCCATAAGGCGAAAACATACGTGCCACCATATTAAAGGTATGGATATCCGCATCGTCCCCAAAGGTATAGAGATACTGGTCGCCGGGGCCAAGGGGCTGCTGGTCGGCCATGCTCTGCAGCTGCAAACCGACGCCGCTGGCACCGTTGCTGCCAGTCTGGAAGTTTTTATAGATTGAAGCGTGGGTGCTATCGAAGCTGGTGCCGCTAAACGCGATGGTCACCGCCGACGCATCGGCGGAACAGCTGGAAAAGACCAGCTTAACCGGCACGCTGGCGCCGCTCGCCCCGGCATGTCCGGAGAACGTCTGCGAGGAGACGGTGCCTAAATCGATACTGTTCGACGGCTCCACGGCCACCTCACAGGAAGGCGCTTCGATGGTGCCCGTGACGTTAAAATTGACCGTGCTGCTGCCCTCATAAGCCAGCGCCGGAAGGGAGAGCAGCAAAATGGCCACCAGGAGGCCCCTTGTGCTGCCGTCTCGCATATTCATATCAGCCCCTCTTCCATGTTGAAAACCTGCATCCATTACCGACATTCTGCCTGATAGAACAGAATATCGTCGCCAAGGGCCATGCCGGAGAAGTCATAATGAACGGTGCACTGCTCACTGCTTTTCTCCCCCCAGCGCGCTAACAGCTGGCCTTTTTTCTGCAGCCCCGTTAGATACACCTGCCCCTCATCGCCAACGATATTGCTGCGCGACGCGCTACCGTGATCATTATCGAGGGTCACCAGCGCGCCGAAAGGCACCACGCCATTGCGGGTACGCAGGGTGAGCATCGCCTTATAGCCAATTCGCGTGTCGTACTTCACTTTGACGATCGCATTGCGCGTCGGAACCACCGTTCTGGCGACGTTATCCACTTCAGCGCCAGGTATTTCCTGTTCATCCAGCGCCAGGCTGTTACGATGGTACGGACGGACGTAAGGCACCACCGCATATCCGGCGGCATCCGTCGTCACGTTTGTCTGACCGCGCACTGTCACATCGCTGACGCCAGGCGTTTCGACCAGCGCAGAACTCTCGCCCAGAAACCGTGATAGCGTGAGTCCGCCCGCATGGGCGACCATGCCCCCGCGCAGCGAATAGTTGTAGTGATTGCTGTAGCGGTCGTAGCCATAGCCGCCAGCCACATCCCCTTTCGAACCCTGGTAGTTGACGCTGAGGTTGCCGGAGGTGCTTTTATCCTGCGTGTTGTACCCTTCCAGTACGCTCCAGTTCAGGGAACGATCCTCGAACGCCGAGCCGTTGAGCCCCACGCTGTGCGTGGTGTCGTTATGCCGACCATGGTTCAGGGTGTAATTTGCCGAAAGCGTCTCACCAAGCGGAATACTTAACGTCAGGGAGACGACCGTATCGCTGGATGGCCGGTTATTGCTGCTGTCATCGGTGCTTTGCACATTGCGGTTATAGGAATAGTTAATAAAGTAGGAGGCCTTGCCAATCGACCCGCTATAGCCCACGCCCACCGATTCCATACGCGAACTGTCCCAGTAGGTCTCATTGACCAACGAAAGCGAGAGCGAACCATAGCCAAACAGCGTCTGCGACAACGATGCGTCAAACCGGCCTTTCGTTCTGCCGCTCTGCGTACAGCAGTCGCGCTGTGTGGAAGAGTTATCGACAAAGTCCTGAAACGAATAATATCCCGAGGTGGAGTAGCGATAACCGGCCACGGAAAAGCTGGTGCCCGTCTGCAGAAAGCTTTTACTGAAGCGGACGCGATACGATTGCCCTTGCTCTTTACTGGTTGACGAGGCCGTATCGCTGGTTTTCACGTCGGCCCACGACTGAGAGCCATCAAACGACAGCGCACCGATAGTACCGAGGTTAAAGCCAGCGCCTAACAACAGGTTGGTATATTTATCTTCCGCCTGCTGGAAACCAGTATAAAGAGTGATGTTGCTGGTGGCGCCATAGGCCAGGGAAGACTGAATAAAGTTATATTCTTTATCGTCGGAGCTACCCGATCGCGTCCTGCCGCTGCTCAGCGCATAGTCCAGCTGGCCCTCACGTTGCAGGATCGCCAGCGACGCGAAAGGCACCACAAAGTTTTGCTCGCTGCCGTCAGACTCTTTAATGTTGACGTACAGGTCGCCGGCGCTGCCGGTGGCGTACAGATCGTTAATTTCAAAGGCGCCGGGAGCAACGGTGGTTTTATAAATGCTGTAACCATTCTGATAAACCGAGACCTCCGCGGTGGTGCGCGCGATCCCTCGAATCGTCGGCGCAAAGCCATGCAGGCTATCCGGCAGCATCTCTTTGTCCGAACTGAGCTGCAGACCGGTAAAACTCAAACTGTCGAAAATGCCGGAAGAGGTATACGTATTACCGACCACCAGCTGGCTGCGTAGGGTGTGAATATCGCGGGCAAGATAGGAGTAAACCGACTCCCAGCGGCTGTTGTTATCGCTGTGGCTATAGGTGCTGTAGTTGCGCAGGCGCCATGGTCCCAGATTCAGCCCAGGCTGCAGGCTGACGAACTGACTGTCGATAGTGGCGCCGTTATGCCGCGGCGCATTACGCTGCCCGGTGACGCTATAGTTGAGAAGACCGGCATTGATCCCCTGTTGCCACTGGCTCTCGGGAATATAGTCTCTGGGGCGATTCAGCATGGCGGCCTGCGGCACGGTAAAATCAATGCGCTGCTGGGCAAGAGATACCGAGAACGTCATCCCGGGGATCGCCGACAGCCGGGCGCAGGTTTCCCCTGCCTCGAACAACTGCGGATAGGCGGTGGTATTAATCAACCATGAATTCAGATACTCCGCGGACAGGCAGGGAGAAGCAGTCGCGCCTGCGTCATGGCTAATTTCCTGAAAAGTCAGCGAGTCTGAACTGACGTACTTATCGTTGATGTAAACATCCAGGTGATAGGTGCCCGGCGGTATGCCATCTTGCGAAAAATAGGATAGATCAACCGAAGCCGCAGGACTCTCGGCGACTTCGAGTAAATTTGGGTTGAAATATTCGCCGGCCTCCGCGCGAGAGGGTAGAGTACTTAGGCACAGAATAATAGCGACGCAGATACTTTTAGTTGAAAATAGCAGCTCAACGCTACTGAATGATAGCGGTATATTTCTTCCCTGACATACCATAATCATTAATCACGCTCCATGTGATCTCTTTTTTTCCTGTCGCCGACAGGCTACTCTGCACGGGTATTTTTAAGGTGGAAAACGGGGCAGCAAACCATGCGCCAGAAATATTTTTACCGTTAAGGCTAACCTGTGAGAAATTCATATACAGCGGTGAGTTATTTTTTACCGTCACCGACGTCCTCTCTTTCCCCCACTGTAATTTTTCAGCGTACGATTCCGGTGTATTACCTTTTAACGCAGCGGGTCGATAAATCAATTTTATTTTCGAATTAATCGCAAACTGTACGACATTTTTATCAGGTACATATTCTGTTGCCGGGATCCCTTTAATATTGAGCCAAAACATCGACTCGCGATCGTCGGGTAATTTCTTTCCTGATCGAACTACGCGGACAAATCCTTTCTCCCCGGCTTTGAGACGAAACAGCGGCGGCGTAATAATAAATGCGTCTTTGGCGGGTGAGGCTGCATCAACCACCGAGAGCCAGGACTGAACGATATTGCTGTTCTGATCTTTATTCTCAACCGTTATTACAGCGTTATTTTTCGTACCATCAAAAACCAGACGCGTACCGCCAACGACCACGCTGGCCTGCGCGAAGGAAGAAGACAGCAATAAACCGATCGCAAAAAAAGGATATCTCATATGTTTAATTTAAGGGGAATAGCAGGCGATTCCCCTTTCTCCATTCAACAAGAAGCCGAATTAATGATAGGTCACGTTATAAGTCACGGTTGTCTGAACGGTACCTTTCGTCGGATCGGCATCACCCGATTTCACCATTTTAACGGTGAACGGAATGGTTGCTGCACCCGAAGAGATATCAACATCAGAACCCTCTTCGTTATTCTTCATCACATTGCCCGCTTCGTCGAAAAGGGCCACAGCGACGCCGGTTGCCGGCTCATCAGTTGCCTGGTTTTTAAAATAATCGCTGTTCGCGGTATCGGAAACACCGCCAAAAGTGACGCGGGCGATACTGTTGCCACCTTCTTCCGCGGTCGGGCAATCAGCTAAGCTAAAGGAGAAGTTCTTGGCAGCGCCGAAGGTATACGCTTTCAGATCCGCCACTGAGGTGGTGCCCATATCAATAGCCGTTACACCGCCATCAATGGTCGCCGTACAGGTGGTATCGGAAACAATACCATTAAAGGTAATGGTGTTATCAGCCTGCGCAACGGTAGACAGCGCGCTGCAGGCAGAGAAAATCAGGGCACCCGCCAGAAATTTTTTACTCATCTTCATATTTATTCCCATATCCATTATAAACGACAATCAGTCCGTCAATTGCTTTATGCAGCGATATTAGAGAATGAAATTCAAGCAGCGCGGCGTCATGCATGTATTTACATGACATATGGTTTATGACAATTAATATTATTCATAAATAAACGACCAGCATTTGAATCCATTCAATAATACAAGCTCGCGTAAAAATAATAACTAGCATGAGGTAAGAACTCAATTATTAATGTAAAAATTGATTTTTTGCGACATAACATCGCAACGCATGAGTGGCCATACTCAAAACCATAAAAATCAAATAGTTATAAAGTTATAAAATTCGCAAAGATAATTGGATATTTATATAATATTTACCCCACAATTAAATACGGGCATGCAGAGAAACATTTAGTTACAAAGTCAGTGCTGATATAAGAATTGGCTTAATCTTTTATGATGAACCGTTAAATACATCAATAACAAAAACAGGGAATAGCCGATAGCTATTCCTCTCCTCAATATTTATTAACATTCACTCTGGCGATAATGTTAAAACAGCAGCCAGCGGACGACCGGCGCAGCCAGCACCACCACTACGCCTGACAGCATCATCACCAGGCTGGCCACCACGCCCTCCTGCTGGCCCAGCTCATACGAGCGCGCCGTTCCCGCACCATGGGAAGCCGCGCCGAACCCGGCTCCTTTCGCCATCCCCTCCCGGATAGCAAGACGTAAGAACAGCATATCTCCCACCGCCATGCCAAACACGCCGGTGATCACCACAAACAGCGCCACCAAATCGGGTTGACCGCCGAGCGGTTTCGCCGCCGCCAGCGCAAAGGGCGTGGTCACCGAGCGCACCGCCAGGCTACGCTGAATTTCATCAGACAACATAAACCCGCGCGCCAGCCATACGGAACTGGTGACAGCCACCACTACCGCCGTCACCACCCCGGCGCTGAGCGACATCCAGTGGCGTTTAATCACCGCGACATTTTCATACACCGGAACGGCAAAGGCGATGGTCGCCGGGCCCAGCAGCCACAGCAGCCAGTGGGTCTCTCCCATATAGCTCTGATAAGAGATATGGCCTACCACCAGAATCAGCACCAGCAGGATCGGCGTGAACACCAGCGGCATCAGAGGGAGTTTATGAAAACGTCGATACAGTTTTTTGTTGGCGTAATAGAGGACCAGCGTCGCCACCAGGCACAGGATACTCAGCACGGCATCGCTCATTTTTTTAACCTGCCCACTTCGTAACGATAGACCTTGTCAACGACCCAGGCGGTGGCGCCGAGCACCATCAGCGTGCTTAAGGCAATCACCAGAAATATCCGCCAACCATCGACCATCAACAGCTGGGCGTAGTTCACCACCGCGACCACCGCCGGGACGAAAAACAGCAGCATCTCCGCCAGCAGCCAGCGGGCGCCGGCGCGCACCCAGCTTACCGGTATCACCCGGCAGACGATCAGCAGCAGGAGCATCACCATGCCGACCAGGTTAGCCGGCAGCGGTACCTGCCACCTGTTCACCAGATATTGTGCGAAGATGAATAACCCGACGTAGAGAAGTACCTGTACCGGGATCTGAAGTCGTTGCGCCACGGCGGGGGCAACGCGAGCTGGCGCGAAGGCCATGTGCGATAGTCCTGAAAAAAAGAAGTCAGGCGAGCAGTATAGAGAGCCGCCGAAGCGGACAGAAATGAATTAAAATCATCGCAGGTATAGTCTCAGGGAATAATTATGGATATCCGAACGCTGCGCTATTTCGTTGAAGTGGTTCGTCAGCAGAGTTTTACTCGCGCGGCGGAAAAGCTGTTTGTCACACAGCCCACCATCAGCAAGATGCTCAAGAATCTCGAAGATGAGCTGAAC
Source organism: Klebsiella sp. P1927 (assembly GCF_018204675.1). NCBI lineage: Bacteria > Pseudomonadati > Pseudomonadota > Gammaproteobacteria > Enterobacterales > Enterobacteriaceae > Klebsiella > Klebsiella sp. P1927. Next base: position 4,761,362 of record NZ_CP073377.1, read on the forward strand.
TGCACGCTGTTGATCCGCGACGGCCGCAAACTACTGCTCACCGATACCGGGCGCGTCGTTTTTGAACGCGGCCAGGCGATCTTGGGCGAGTTCAGCCAGCTGGAGTCAGAGCTGAGCGATATCAACCACCTGCATAAAGGGGTGCTGCGGCTTGGCATTCCGCCGATGGTCGGGATGCTGATGGCCGAGCCGATCAGTCGCTTCCGCCAGCGCTATCCGGGCGTCGAGCTGAAGATCGCCGAGTTTGGCGGCCTGACGGTCCAGCAGGCGGTCAGCAATGGCGAACTTGATATGGCGATGACCGCCCTGCCTGTCGAGGAGGATAGCAGCCTCACCATTCTGCCGTTGTTCAATCACCCGCTGTGCGTCCTGACGCCAAGGACCGCGGAGTGGGAAGGTAAAACCTCGCTCTCGCCGGCCGAGCTGGCGTCGCATCCGCTGGTTATCTACAACGAGGAATTTGCCCTTAGCCAGCAGCTGATGCGGCTGTTTGCCGAGCATGACGTGAAGCCACGTATCGCGGTGCGCAGCGGCCAGTGGGATTTTCTCGCCGCCATGGTGCAGGCGGGCATTGGCGTAGCGATCCTGCCGGAGCCGATTTGCCAGCGTCTCGACCGGCAGAATTTTTGCTGGATCCCGTTGCAAAGCGAGCTGCGTTGGGAGCTGGGGATGATTTGGCGGGAAGGCGTATATATGTCGCGCAGCGCTGAAGCCTGGCTGACGTGCAGCAAAGCGTTCTGGCTGGAATAATTCTCTGGTGACAACGCGTTCCGCAAGGGAAGGGGTAGCCCGGGTCAGGCGCTTGCGCCGCTGCCCGGGTTTCCCCCGGTCGCGCTAACGCTTACCGGGGCTACACATTTACTGCAGTCTCGCCAGTAGTCCGAATAAGCGTCGCGCTATCCGGATTACAGGTTATTGATCTTCGATTAACAGCGCTTCCAGCAGGTCGAGATCGTGGAGCAGCTTCTGCAGCGTCTCGTTACTGATCTGCCGGGTGGCGCGCAGATGATACAGCTCGCCGCGCTCAGAGCGCAGCGCCGCCAGGCGGAAGCGGCGTTCCAGACTCTCTTCGAGCATAGAGGTTTCCACGTCGTTACGCCCATCGGCGCGCCGGCGCAGGTTACCGATCACCCGCGAACTGACTTCGGTCAGCAGTTGGGTATCGATATTCTCTTTGGTATCCGCCGCCAGACGCTCTTCCATCTTCTGGATCGCCACAATCGCCACGTCAGCCGTTGCCGCGCGCGCCAGACGCTCCTCTTTCCGCTGCTGCACATTATCGCTCGATTCAATGTGACGTAGCAGGATCGGCAGCGCAATCACCCCGACGAACAGCGAGAACAGGATCACCCCGGCGGCGAGGAAAATCAGCTCATAGCGCGCCGGAAAGACATTCCCGTCCGGCAGCAGCAGAGGAATGGAGAGCACACCGGCGAGGGTAATCGCCCCGCGCACCCCGGCAACGGAGGAGATCAGCAGCTCGCGCGTAGTCCAGGAGCCAAACTCCATCGGCTTCTTCTTCAGGAAGCGCTGACTGAGCTTACGCATCGACCACAGCCAGCCAAAACGCACCAGCATCAGCGCGGCATAGATCAGGATAATGTCGGTAAACAGCATCCAGGTCTCAACGTTGGGGTCGGCCTCCGCCGCCACCAGCGAACTGGAGAGGATATCCGGCAGCTGCAGGCCCAACAACAGGAAGACCATGCCGTTGAAGACAAACTCCAACATTGCCCAGGTGCTGTTGGCGCGCAGGCGCATGGCCAAGGGCGCGGTGCGCATCACGCCGGAACGGGTGATGGTCATCCCCGCCGCCACCGCCGCCAGGATGCCGGAGACACCGATATGTTCGGCAATCAGATAGGAGGCAAACGGCAGCAGGAACAGCAGGACAATCTGCGTGGCGGGTTCATCCCCGCCCCAGCGGCTGAGGAAGCGCATCGAGCGGCCATACGACCAGCTCACCACAAACCCGGCCAGCACGCCGCCAATCGCCACCTTCAGAAATTCTACGGTGGCGCCGCCAACGGTAAAGACCATGGTGCCCATCGCCACCGCGACGGCAAACTTGAGCGAGACCAGGCCGGAGGCGTCGTTCATTAGCGCCTCCCCCTGCAGAATGCCCATGATTTTCTTCGGTATCCGCCCTTCCCCAACGATGCCCGAAAGCGCCACGGCGTCGGTCGGCGACAGCACGGCCGCCAGCGCGAACGCCGGGATCAGCGGAATGCCCGGTACAATCCAGTAGATCAGAAAGCCGATGCCGACCACCGTCACGACCACCAGCGCTAGCGCCAGGCCGAGGATCTCGCGCCCGTGTTCAATAAATTCGCGGGTTGGCGTTTTCCAGCCGTCGGCGAATAGCAGCGGCGGGATAAACAGTACCAGAAACAGCTCTGGATCAAATTCAACGTGCAAACCAAAGGTCGGCCACGCCAGAAGCGCGCCAATGGCGATTTGCATCAGTGGAAGTGGAACCTGAAAGGGCAGTACGCGCGTCACTACCCCGGAGAGTGAGACCACAAGGGTCATGATGAGGATGGTAAAGAATATTTCCATGTGTTCCCTGTTTGCTGCGTTTTCTTTTATACCTGTAAGGCGTCGTGCCTGTGAATCATACGCTACCCAGATTAACGCAAATGGAAACAGGATGTGGCTTAAAAATAAAACGGGCGGCCTGAGCCGCCCGTGAGGAGCACGAAGGGTTTAAATCGCCCAGCCGCCGGCGTAGAACACCACCAGCGCCACAGCGATAATCACCGTGCCGAGGTTCAGTTTGCGCCACTCGCCGGAGACCAGACGGCCAATAACCAGGGTCGCGAAACCGATCATGATGCCCGTCACGATGTTACAGGTCAGCACGATAAACACCGCGGTGATCAGGCCAGCCATCGCGTCAACAAAGTCATTGAAATCGATTTTCGCCACGTTGCTCAGCATCAGCAGGCCAACGTACATCAGCGCCGGCGCGGTCGCGTAGGCCGGCACCAGATAAGAGAGCGGGGAGAGGAACAGGATCAGCAGGAACAGGACACCGACCGTCACCGCGGTCAGACCGGTTTTACCACCGGCCGCGGTACCCGCCGCCGATTCGATATAAACCGCCGCCGGCGCCGCCCCGACTAAACCGGAGAAGACGCTGCTCAGGGAGTCGGTGGTCAGCGCTTTACCGCCGTTGATGATCTGTCCGTCCTTATCCAGCAGGTTCGCCTGGCCAGCCACCGCGCGGATGGTACCGGTGGCGTCAAAGACCGCCGTCATCACCAGCGCCAGCACGCTTGGCAGCACGACCGGGTTGAGCGCGCCGACGATATCCAGGCTGCCGATCAGGGAATTACCCTGGCCATCGCTCAGGGATGGCATAGCGAAAATGCCGGAGAAATGGACGTTGGGATCGAAAATCAGGCCGACAATCGACACGCCGATAATGGTCAGCAGAATGCCGCCCGGCACCTTCATTTTTTCCAGACCAATGATCACCGCGAGGCCAATCAGCGACATCACCACCGGGAAACTGTCAAAGTTGCCCAACGCCACCGGCAAACCGTCCAGCGGGTTTTTGATCACCAGACCAACGCCGTTGGCGGCGATCAGCAGCAGGAACAGGCCAATGCCGATCCCGGTACCGTGCGCCACGCCCTGCGGCAGGTTACGCAAGATCCAGCTGCGGATGCCGGTTGCCGAGATCACCGTAAACAGGACCCCCATCAGGAATACTGCGCCGAGGGCTACCGGAATACTGATCTGCTGCCCCAGCACCAGGCTGAAGGCGGTGAAGGCGGTCAACGAGATAGCGCAACCGATCGCCATCGGCAGATTCGCCCATAATCCCATCGCCAGCGAGCCAACGCCCGCTACCAGACAGGTCGAGACAAACACCGCGGCCGGCGGGAAGCCCGCTTTACCGAGCATGCCCGGCACCACGATGACGGAGTACACCATCGCCAGAAAGGTAGTAAGACCTGCAACAATCTCCTGACGCACGGTGCTGCCGCGCGCCGAAATTTTAAACCAGGCGTCCAATGAGCCGCCGGTACGCGCTGAAGGCGTAGACATAGAAAACTTCCCCTGAAAATTTTTATCGTTCGTTGATATGCGTGGTGGACCGTCCACTGCCAGTTAAACGCGATCTCCATGTACCGAATCGCAGCGCCAGGGGGGCCGCAAAAAAGCAAACGTTTAACTCCGCGCATACACTACGGTGGTCAACCTTATCGCCTCCCCCGGACAGCAGAAAAAAGGGGGAGCGAAACAGAAAGGCAAACGATTATCCGGCCTTTAGATAACCCTTTTCAACCGATGTTTATCGTATTTCGCTAAATTTCGCTTATGACGAACAGAAAACAACCAGACGATGCGCAAACGTTATCGTCCATGCGCAATCCGCTAACAATTTTTTAGTGAGTTGCTTTCATTTATCGACGTCATCGGATCCGCTGATATCTCAGGCGCCGGGTAAGGTGAAGGGGCCGCCGCGCTCGATGGCGCGTTGCCAGGCCGGTCGCTGTTCCACTCGCTGACGCCAGGCCTCGATATGGACAAGGTCATGCATGCCGCCGCGCGCCAACAATGCCATCACCGGGAAGCTCATCTGGATATCGGCCATGCTCAGCCGCTCGCCAGCGAACCATGGCCGTGCGGCAAGATGGTCGTCAATGAACCGCGCATGGGTGGCCAGCTGCGGATCGAGCCACGTTTTCTGTATCCCCTTTCCCAGCAGCGAACCCAGCGAGCGAACGCCAAAGGGCACAGGGGGTTTGCCAAGGCTGGCGAACACCAGCTTCATTAACAGCAGCGGCATCAGCGAGCCTTCGGCATAGTGCAGCCAGAAGCGGTACTGCAGTTTGTCGTCAATTCCCTGCGGCTTCAACAACCCGCCGCTGTCCCAGGTTTCCTGCAAATACTCGAGGATCGCCCCGGACTCCGCCAGCACATAGCCGTTATCTTCCAGTACCGGTGATTTGCCCAACGGATGGATTTTTTTCAGCGCCGCCGGCGCCAGCATCGTTTTCTCCCGCTGATAGCGGACTATCTGATAAGGCAGCTGCAGCTCTTCCAGTGCCCACAGTACGCGTTGCGATCGTGATTGATTAAGATGATGTACCGTCAGCATGAGCCTCTCCCGTAGTTTGTTCAAATTAACTATAGAAACAGGCGCTCATTGCCGGGAAAATTTCAGCAAAATAGTGAGGAAAAAGCGACGGCAGATGCCATAGTTAAAGTGTCGACGCAAACCGGAACCTCCATCAACAGATTGCGCAATACTGAGGGACGTCGACGTCGGGGGAAACCCTCTCGCGAACCAGCGAGATAATGCGAAAGACCAAGACCGGAAAACAACTAAAGCGCCCAGTTGTGGCGCTTTAGTTTTATCACTCGTCTTCCAGCAGCCGGGCGCCGGTTCCCTCTTCCCCCAGTTTATCGCCCGGGTTGCGCAGCGGGCAGTCGCGTCGCGATAAACAGCCGCAGCCGATACAGCCGTCGAGCTGGTCGCGTAGCGCCGTCAGGGTATGAATGCGCCGATCCAGCTCCTCACGCCACTGCGATGACAGCATCTTCCACTCTTTTGCGCTGAGATTGTGCCCTTCCGGCAGCACGCCAAACGCGTCGCCGATAGTGGCCAGCGGGATGCCAATACGTTGCGCAATTTTGATAATCGCCACCGCGCGCAGAACGTCACGCCGGTAGCGCCGCTGATTGCCGGCATTCCGCTGACTGTGGATCAGTCCTTTACTCTCATAAAAATGGAGGGCCGAGACCGCCACGCCGGTTCGTTTTGCCACTTCTCCAGGCGTCAACAGCATTTTGATGCGGGGTGATTTCTTTTCCATAAAGCGCTTTACCTCAAGTTAACTTGAGGAATTATACTCGCCTGCAGACAAAACGACGAATCGAGAATTGAGAGAGGCCGCTTTATGTCCCATCAGGATATTATTCAAACTTTGATTGAATGGATTGATGAACATATCGATCAACCACTTAACATTGATATAGTCGCCAGAAAGTCAGGATACTCGAAGTGGTACCTGCAGCGGATGTTCCGTACCGTGATGCATCAGACGCTGGGGGACTATATTCGCCAGCGCCGCCTGCTGCTGGCGGCGGAAGCGTTGCGAACCACCCAGCGGCCGATCTTTGATATCGCCATGGATCTGGGCTACGTCTCGCAGCAAACCTTCTCCCGGGTGTTCCGCCGCGAGTTTGACCGCACTCCCAGCGACTATCGCCATCAGATCTCCGCGTGACGCGGCGGCTGAGGCACGTTCGCGGGCGCGGGAGCATTGGCTAACCACTGCATAAACTCCCGCGCCGGCATCGCTTTCGCAAACAGCCAGCCCTGGCAATACTGTACGCCGCGCTTGTAGAGCCAGCTTACCTGCTCCGGCGTCTCCACGCCTTCTGCAATCGTCTTTAACCGCAACCCGCGCGCCATCTCGATGATATGTTCAGCAATCAGGTGGCTGGTGTTGTTGGTGGTGAGCGTATCGACGAAGGTTTTATCGATTTTGAGGATATCGACGTTCAGCGCGTGCAGATTATGCAGATTCGAGTAGCCGGTGCCGAAATCGTCGATGGCAATTTCATAGCCTGCTTCGCGGAACGCCTGGATCACCGGCGTGGTCTTCGGTACGTCGATAAACCCGCGCTCGGTCACTTCGATTTTGATTTGTCCGATACAGACCGCGTAGCTGTGCGCTTTCTCACTGATCTGTGAAATCAGCCGCGCCGAATGGAAATCCGACGCAGAGAGATTGATGGCTATATACAACTGTGGATGGCTGGCCAGAAACTCACCCATTTCATAAAACAGTTCATCCACCACGTAGTCCGTGACCTGGGCAATCATGCCTTCATTTTCCGCCAGCGGAATAAACTCCGCCGGGTTCATCACCGGACCGTCAAACCCAGGCCAGCGCAGCAGCGCTTCCGCCCCAACGCAGCGGTTATTTTTAATATCGATAATCGGCTGGTAGTGCAGGCGCAGCTGGCGGCAGCTCAGAGCCCGCTGCAGCATATTGCGCGGCGAGTGATACTGTCGGCGGGTGCGCGACCACACCAGCACCAGTAAAATACTGCAAATTATCCCCAGCGGCAGCGTCAGACTGGCCTGGTCACAAAAGTTGTGATAGTAGCTGGCCCGCGAGGTGGACATAATGACGGCGATGGGGCGAATAGCGGAGCGGGCGATCGTATACACCCGGCCATTCTGATTAAAAAAGGTATCGCCTTCGCGAATTAACGCATGGAGTTCCGCGGGCTCGACATTGTTACTTACCGAGAAAAAGAGGTTGGTTTTGGTATCGAAAACGCCATAGGCTAAATCGCGGTCGCTGGCGATCACCGAGCTGTACGAGAAGGGATTAACCACCACAACATAGGGCCCCTTCTGCATATAATTCATGGCAAAGCCCGGATAAAACGGCGTGTCCCGGTAATAGTAAATCGCGACATCCGGCTTTTTGGTGTAATTAGCCGCCGGCATCCGCCAGCCGGTTTGCTGATGAACGGACGTTGAACAGATAAAGCGCTGGCCGTTAGCGTAGATCAGATCTTCCACATACAGCAGGCCGCGCACAATATGCAGTAAATAACGCTGGTGATCCGCTGAACACAACTCACCGCGATACTGGCTGGCTTTAGCCCGAGCCTGATCCGCTTCCCGGATGACCATTTCCGTTTTTTGCAGCGCCAGCTGCGAAAATGAGTGTAATTGATCAATGGTTTCGGCTTTAGCCCGCAGCTGGGCAAACCACAATGCCAGCACCACTGGCAATAAAATAACCAAACCTGTTCCGATGAGTCTTAGCGCCTTATGCGGCGCACTGTCACCCATTTACGCTTACATCCATGCGATATGCCTTAATTAAGGTAGCCCGAACACGTTAGCAATCGCGATTGCGATAGACATCAGCTGACATCCGACAGCCCTCACGAGCGTCAGTTTTACCTCTGATGGTGATGAATAATACTTATTTATCAGGTATTCGGAAGATATTCCGGCAAGATTAAGAATAGACGCGCATCTGACTCGGTTTCTCCGTGTAATAAACAAGAACAGGTAATAAAACCCGCAGAATAATAATCATTAGGCAGTGAATGAAAATATGCTTCCCGGGGTTGCTCACCAATATCCACACAAATTTCATAGTTATTAAACGCAGCAAAAGCTCATTTTTTGACTGGTGAATAAAGCGCCAAGTGTGATATAGTTCACACAAGTTGATGAAACAGAAATGGCGTTTCATCACTCTCTAGTACGCCAGTTGAGACCAGAGCGCTATGCCATCGTCAGTCGCGTCAGGTCGTCCATGGCTCCCGACTTTCTTTGAGGATAGGTTAATGGCTTCCATTACTACCAGTGTCGTATTATTGCGCTGGCCCCTGGTGAGCGCGGTACTGATGTTTCTCGCCAGCTCACTGAATATTCAGCTTCGCAAAAGCGATTACGCCGGTCTGGCGGTGATCTGCAGCTGCCTCGGCCTGGCCGCCGCCTGCTGGTTCGCCACCGGTTTGCTCGGTATCACCCTGCTTGATATAGCCAAAATCTGGGGCAATATCAAAGATGTGATGATTGAAGTCATGAGTCAGACGCCGCCAGAGTGGCCAATGATGATGACCTGAGGTTAAAAAGCTTCCCGACGGGAAGCTTTTTCGTTTTCTGCAGCCCTTATTTCCCTAATTTCGCCATCATCTCCGGACGCATAAATTTATGGATCACCACCATAAAGAGCAGCGATGGGACCAGCAAAATCAGCGCGGTAATCGACGAGACCTGATAGTTACCCGACATGCTGGCGTTATAGAGCAGCAGCGGCAGCGTGGTGATATCCGGCGCCCCGACGAAGAAAGTGCCGGTAAACTCATCCAGCGACTCCAGAAAAACAAAGATGCTGGCGGCAACGATCCCCGGCGCCGCCTGCGGCAGCACAATGTGCCAGAAGGTATACACCGGCCCGGCGCCCAGGTTACGCGATGCCCGCGCCAGCAGCGGGTCGATGGCTGAAAACGCGGCCACACAGATCCACACCGAGTACATCAGACCGTGGACGCTATGCACCAGCACCACCCCTGCGATACTGCCGTTCAATCCCCACTGATAAAACAATCTGGCAACATTCATGTATACCGTCAGGTTAGGAAAGGCCTGCGGGATAAGAAATAGCAGCATGAACAGCATCCGTAATGGCATTTTCCGCCGGGAAAGCGCATAGCCGGCGGGTACGGAAATCAGCAAACAGACCCCCACCGATAACAGAGCGATCAGCACGCTGGTTAACAGCGAGCTGGAGACATCGCTGTATGGATTGAAAACCTGATACCAGTACTTCAGCCCCCACCGGCTGGGCAGCGAATGGGGAAAATACCAGCTTTCCGCTACGGTCCAGATCAACAGGTTCAGCAGCGGACCAAACATCGCCAGCAGCATAAACAGCAGCAGCAGGGTCTGTAGCACCGGACTGGCGCGCACTTTACGGCGCCCTTTCACCCACCATGCCGAGGTTGATACGAGGGCCAGCGCTTTCATGATTCACCGCCTTTTTGCTGCAGGCTGTGGCGCAGGTAAAACCACGACAGCGCGCCGCAGATCGCCAGCGACACCACGCCAAGCGCATTCGCTACCGCGTAATCACCATAGGAATTGACGCGAAATGCCATATCCACGGTTAGCATCGTCGGGGCCCCCACGCCGATCATCAACGGTACCGACAGCACCGACATCATGGTCACCGTCGACAGCACCAGCGCCACGCCGATAGTCGGCAGGACCTGCGGCAGCATGATATCGAACAGGATCCGCGGCCGGGAGGCGCCAAGATTACGTGCAGCAAGGATCTGCGACGACTCCAGCGCCGCCATCGCCCCGCAGATCAGCAGCGTGGCAAAGGCCAGTTGCTTCCAGACAAAGGTGATCACTATCCCTTTCCATCCCAGCCAGGAGAGCGTCTCCAGCGGCGTGACCAGGTCGGCCGCCACCAGCGCATTGTTCATCAGGCCATTTTTGGCGAGAAAAGTGCGCATCATCTGGGCAACAACGATAAAAGGAATAAACAGCGGCAGGCGATACAAAAAACCCAGCAAACGCACAACGGGTCGGCAGGGTGACAGCGCAATCACTGCCGACAGGGTAATGGCGAGCAGCGCTAACAGCGCCACTGAGATCAGCACGATAAGCAGCGAAAAGAGCACATCGCTGGCGTAGAGCGCATAGACCTTGCGGAAGTGATCGAGGGTGAACGGCTGTCCCGGCGCGGTAAACGCCGAGACCAGCGAAAACCCCAGCGGATACAAAAACAGGATCGCGATCATCAGCGCCGCCGGGGCAACCAGCAGCAGATATTTTAATGAACTGGACATAATAAACCTGGCGTCAGCACAAGCAAGCGCCCGGGACGGCGGCCCGGGCTGGAAAAAGGTTTAATTAGCCACCTGGCTTTCGTAACCCTCTTTGATATCGTCAAAGTAGGGGGCGATCGGGAAGCTTTTGCCATACTTCGCCAGCGCTTCCGGCGAGATTTCGGCAAACAGCTTTTGCCAGGTCGCCGCATCCAGCTTCGGCTTCACCTGCCCGGCGTCGATGCCCGGATACCAGTTGAACTGCTTGACGATCCCCTGCGCCTGCACTTCCGGGCTGGTGGCCAGCGCGATAAAGTCGCGCGCCAGCTGCGGATTCGCCGCCTTCGCCGGGATGACGTAATACATCGGCTGGCCCGGCATGCCCGGCGCCAGTAAAGCAAGCTTGATCGACGGCGGCAGCTTGCCCTGATCTTTCCAGCTATAGAACATATCGACCCACACCGGGCCCATGGCGATTTCCCCCCGGCTCAGCATATCGAGCGTCCCGGCGTTGCCCGGGGTGAAAGTTACGTTTTTATTGAACGCCTTTAGCTTCTCATAGGCCTGCTGCCAGCCTTTTTCGACGCTTTTATCATAGGGCCCGGCGGAGAGACGCTGGGCGTCGGTCCCGTAGGCGTAGATCCAGCCCACCACAAAGCTGACGCCGGACATGCCGTTCTTGATGCCGTTATAGCCAAAAGCCTGCGGGTGTTTCTGCGTCCAGGCCACCAGCTCGTCATACGACGTCGGCGGGGTAGTGACCAGATCGCTGTTCCAGGCGATAGCGGTCTGGCTTAAGAACATCGGCATCACGTATCCGTCAACGTTAACGCCCAGCGCCTGGATGGCGCTCGGCGAACTCACCATGCCGCCGGTCTGAATATCCTGACGGTATTTTTGCAGCAATCCCTTTGCCACCTGCTCACCGCCCGCCTTCTGGTGCACTACCGCGACGTCGATATCCCACCGCTGCGCGCCGCTCTCCTGCTGGGCCGTTAGCTTCTCGCTAATTTTATTCGACCCGGCGTCGCCGGGGCCGGTACCGATCACCCGCACCTTGACGCCGGGATGAGCGGCTTCAAATTTTGGCCCCAGCCAGGTTTTTACATAATCCACCATATTCTGATCGCCCGCGGTGGCGACGTTGAGAATGGTGTCGGCCTGTGCGCCAAGGCTCAGGAAGAGGGTCGTTACGATCGCTGCTTTCGTCTTAGTCAACATGGATTGTCCCCAGAATGAACACGCTGATATCACTGTGATAGTGGTAAAGGAAAAATATGCAGGGCCGGCGTTGGCACATGGAGCCGAACGCGGCTTTTTGTCGGCCAGCACTGCGCGGCATCCGCCAGCAGCAGGCGGTCATGGCAGCGCACGCTGTGACGATACAGATTGCCCAGAAACGCGCTTTGCTCCACCACGCCTTCCAGAGCCAGTCCCTCCTGCGGCGCAGGCTGCGTTAATTCAGCGAGCGCGGCATCGGCGCTGCGAAAATAAATAACGTTGTCACCCTGCTGAGCGGCAGATAAACCGGATATTGCGGCAGCGGATAATTCACCGGAAATTATTTTATTATCGGCCCCCATAAAATCAGCGACGAAGGGCGTCGCGGGGCGTTGATATATTTCTTCCGGCGTGCCGGTTTGTTCAATACGCCCCTGATTTAATACCGCAATGCGGTCCGCCATCACTAAGGCTTCCTGCTGATCGTGGGTGACAATTAATGACGTGAACCCCAGTCTCTTTTGCAGAGATTTAATTTCATGGCGCACATTCAGGCGCACTTTGGCATCCAGATTAGATAACGGCTCATCCAACACCAGCACCTGGGGCTCTATGGCCAGGGCTCTCGCCAGCGCCACCCGCTGCCGCTGGCCGCCCGACAGTTCGGTCACTTTCACCTCGCCAAGCCCTTCGAGATTGACTATTCGCAGCAGCTCCGCCACCCGCCGCGCGATATCCGCCCCGCGCCATTTGCGCAGCTTCAGGCCATAGCCGATATTGCGCGCTACCGTCAGGTGCGGCCACAGGGCGTAGCTTTGAAATACCATGGTGATATTGCGCTGCTCCGGCGCAAGATGAGTGATCGTTCGGCTGGCAATAGCCACCTCGCCGCTTTGCACCGGAATAAAGCCGCAGAGGGCGTTCAGCAGCGTGGTTTTTCCGCATCCCGACGGGCCCAGTAGAGCAATCATCTCTCCCTGCTCTACCGCCAGATCGATATTATGTAAAACCACCTTATCGCCATAACTAATTTTAAGGCCGGAGATCTGTAAATAACTCATATTCGCTACCTGAAAGCGCTGCTGCGGCATTTTTTTTAGCAAGGTGAACACGTGTTCATTTGGCTGTAAAAAAAATGCAACGTTGACTCGACATGATGTGAGCCTACTTTGTCGGGTATTTATGACAATTTAATTAAGCGGCAAAAAATTTTGGCGAGGGTAAATGAAAATAGATGTGCTTGGCTGCGGGAGCGCCTTTTCCTGCACGCAAAATACCTCCGCGCTGCGGGTGATCGATGCGGACAACAAACAGTGGTTAATCGACTGCGGCCCCACCGTTCCCCGCGCGCTCTGGCAGCGCGGCGGCGAGGTCAACGATATCGACGCGATCTACTTCACCCACGTTCACCCGGACCACTGCACCGGCCTGACGGCGCTACTGAACCACTGGAAAAGTTATTCCCGTCAGAAGCCAGTCATTATCTACTGCCAGCCGGCGCAGCAGCCGGTGCTCATGCAGCTGGCCGCGCTGGCGAACTGGCCGCAGGCGGACCTTGGTTTCACCATCGACTGGCAGGAATGCCGCGAAGCCTGGACGTGGCAGGACTGGCAGATCCGCACTGCCCCCACCCAGCATGAGCTGAGTAATCGCGCCATCCGCATCACCATTGCCGGGCAGACGCTGTTTTACAGCGGCGATGGCCGACCGACCGCCGACTCGATAGCCCTGATGGCCGGCGCCGGGCTGGCGTTTCAGGAGTGCGCCTCGGTAGCAGCCCTGGACGATGACGCCTCGCATGGCGATTTCCCCTCCTGCCTGATGCTGTTCAGAACGCTGCAGCTCCCGGCGATGGGGCTCTATCACTGCGAGGATGCTTCTCTGTCGGCGCTAAAGCAGGCCTGTCAGCCGTGGCCGGGCTTATTCGTTTCCCGGGATGGACTCACCTTAACGCTGCCGCGTCCCACGCCCACTGACGAGACGTACCTCCTATGAACCCACGCAAACCCAGCGTCACCGCCCAGGATGTTGCCCGGCGAGCGGGCGTCTCCCGGGCAGTGGTGTCCCGGGCGTTGAGCAACAACGGCAGCATCTCTCCCGACGCCCGGGCGCGGGTACTGCGCGCCGCCGAAGAGCTGGGGTATCAGGTTAACTTCCTCGCCCAGGGGCTGAACCGTCAGCGCAGCCACTTAATCGGCGTGATCGTCTCGCGCATCAGCGATCCTTTTCGCAGTACCCTGCTTGATGCGCTGCTTAACGAGATCCAGCGCCAGGGCTTTCAGGCGCTGGTGAGCGAGATCCACAGCGAGCAGGATCTGGCGCAGACCTTGCGCCGTTTCGCTCAGTTTCGCGTCTCCGGCGTTATCGTCACCTCCGGCCAGCCGCCGGAGGCGCTGGTGAACGAGTGCGTCCAGCAGCATATTCCGGTCGTGGGCATTAATCGTCAGCCGACGATCCCCGGTGTGGATTACGTTTGTTCTGACAACGCCGCCGGCGCCGAACTGGCCGCCGACCAGCTGCTGCGCAGCGGCTGTCAGCGCTTTGGCTGGCTCAACCACCATCCTTCCACCTGGGCCGGCCGCATGCGCGGGGAAGCGTTCGGCCGGGCGCTGCAAACGCGCGGAGTGGACGTCGAACGCCACCTGGCGATCCTCGCCTGTCAGCAAGAAGGTTACGCGGGCGGGTTACAGGCTGCGGCGCTCGCCGACGAGGCGCTGGAGGGGATCTTCTGCGCCAACGCCCAGCTTGCCTGTGGCTTTCTCGATGGAATGCGCCAGCGCGGCAGAGAGGCTCCGGCGGATTTTCAGCTGATTGGTTTTGATAACACGCCGACGACCGCGCAATATAGCTATCAGCTCACCACGCTACATCAGGATGTGGCGGCGATCGCCCGCCAGGCGCTCGCCCGGCTTCTGGAGCGCGCCGCCGACCCTTCGCAACCTTCACGCACCACCTGGGTGGAGGTAACCTTAATTCACCGGCGCACGTCGCCCTTTGTTATCTGAGAGCAGGACTATGACGGAAGCACAACGAGAGTCATTATGCGCCTTGATTCGCCAGGCAGGCGCCCACGCCCAGGCGCTGCGCGATGCGGGATTACAGGTCGATAAAAAAGCGCGCCAGGACTTTGTGTCGCAGGCGGATCTCGCGGTAGAACAAGAGATTAAAGGCTGGCTGCAGGCCCACTTTCCCGAGGAGGGTTTCCTCGGCGAGGAGAGCGGTTTTGAAGGCAACGACCAGACCGTCTGGGTGCTGGATCCTGTCGATGGCACCACCAACTTTATCCTCGGCATGGATTACTGGTGCATCTCACTGGCGCGAGTGTGCCAGGGCGAGCTGTCGCTCGGCATCATTTACGCCCCCGATCGCGATGAATTTTTCTTCGCCGCCCGCGGCGAAGGCGCGTATCTCAACGGTCGGCGCCTGACGCTACGCGAGCCGGAGCCCGATGCGGTGGTGATCGGCATGGGGCGCTCCAGCCGGGCCCCGGCCAGCGACTACGCCCGGGCTATCGACACGCTGCTCGACGCCGGTCTGGAGTATCGCCGTTTTGGCGCGGGCGCCCTGATGCTGGCGCATGTCGCCGCCGGTCAGCTCCACGCCTATTATGAAGCGCATATGAACAGCTGGGATGCACTGGCAGGCATGCTATTGATTGAGGAGGCGGGCGGAACGTGCAATGCGTTTCTCGCCAATGCGGGCCTGCGGCGAGGCAACCTCGTGCTGGCCGGCTGCGCAAGCGTCCAGCCTCGACTGGCCGCCCTGCTGGCGAAATGACGTCACGCCGCCGGTGTCTGACCGGCGGCGTGGACTGGCTAACGCCAGGGTTCACTGCGGGGAATATTATTCGGGCAACGCTTAATCGTGCAAAAGGACTGGTAAAAACAGGAGTCAGACCGCTCGCCACCGGCATGGTAAGGGCACGATGGTCGCTCACGTAATTTTTCCCACTGCGCCTCGTCGTACACCGTAATATTATAGATTTTTAATGAATGATACTGGTCATTAATTAAAACTCTCGAGGAATAGAGTCTTATCGACTCACCGGGCAACAGGATTACATCAGCCTCGTACCACATGATAAATTTCAAGAAACGCAGACTGGATATAGCCGAGAAGGCGATACCAGATTGCGGGCAGATCAGGGTATTAAGAATAGTCCATTTCATATTCCTTCCTTATAAAGATGCTACAAATTATTACAATATATAGTGATAGCATTCATTGTTATAAATCGCAAGCGCCCCTGGCAATTATGTGATTTAAGACAATTCCTAACGACATACTCCATTATTAGTAACGTTTCATTTCCCTCTCTAAATTTATGGTTAGGCCTGATGAAAAACAGCCAAATTACCCTTAAAAAAGAAAATATAATAAAAAATAAGATAATATAAACTTAATTTACAATACGTCTTAGTCCCTCTGGATGAGGCCTCAGTCATTGGTATTAGATGATGCAGCACTGAGTATTACCCGCGGTTTGGCAAGAAGAGAGGATAGTAGCAGGCAGCTATTTTTTGCGCGGTTACCTCGTCGTACGCCACCAGGTCCGCGAGGCCCTCAGACCGCGCTCGGGTAAATGTCGCGGGTGTCCCGCCAGATCGCATTCCTTAGCGATAATATCGACATAGCGGTTGAGTATATTCTGCTCAATCGCTATGTCGGAGGACAGTCCACAGAATATAGCCACGCCGGTCTATCAGGCCCCGTTGGAGCCCTACCAGGTTTTGCCGATATTAAACTGAAACTGTTCGGCTTTATCACCATCGTACTTTTTAAACGGCTCTGCCCAGGAGAAGACCAGTGGACCGAGGGGAGACATCCACTGCACGGCAATCCCCGCGGAGAGACGAATATGACTCGGATCGCCGTAGTCAGGGATCCCTGCCGCCAGCGTCTGCGCGGTGTTGTGCCAGGATGTACTCCAGACCGTCCCCGCGTCAACAAACAGCGAGGTTCGCAGACTATCGGCGTACTTATCATTCACAAAGGGGGTTGGAATGATAAATTCGCTGTTCAGCACCGCCATGGCATTCCCGCCGACCGCATCAGACGAGGCGTCCAGCGGGCAGGCGCTATAGCTGCTTTCGCTACCGTTACAGCGGTAATAGGCCGCTTTAGGCCCAATGGTGTTAGAAGAAAATCCGCGCACTGACGACGAACCGCCTGCGTAAAAGTTATCGTAGAACGGCACACTTTTGCCGTCTAACCCGCCGGCATAGCCTGCGCGCAGGCGTTCCATCCAGACCCAGCGCTTGTTCTCGCTCAGCGGCAGATACTGGGCGGTGTCAAAAGAGAGTTTGTAGTAGCTATTATCCGAACCGGGGAGCGTCACTTTACCGCTCAGGCTGCTCTTGTTTCCCGCACGCGGGAAGAAGCCGCGATCGAGATCGTTGTAGCCCCATCCAAGACTCACAAAATAATCGTTGGCGCTATATTTTGCGCCGCTGTCGCCATCTTTCGTCACCACGCTGGGCTCGATTCCCCGAGAGCTGAGGTAGCGCCAGGTCGTCAGCTCCGGATCCATATTGGTCAGGCGATTATGGACATAATCCAGTCCCAGGTTCAGGGAGTTATTTTCGCTAATGGGAAACCCTAGCGTACTACCTAAACCATAGCTCTGCTGGTTATAGCTCCCGGCATCCGCATCAGAAGCATCATAGCTGTTATAAAAAATCTTTCCGCCCAGGCTGATGCCATCTACGGTAAACCACGGGTTCGTCGCCCCCAGTTCAAGATAAGACTGGTAGCTGTTGCGCGTCCCGTTGAAGCTAACGCTATTACCCGTTCCCAGCCAGTTATCCTGCGTCACGCCAAGCTGATAGCTCACGCCGCTGTCCGTACCAAATCCCAGGCCCACATTGAATGAGCCGGTGTTGCGCTCCTTCACCTTGTAGACCACATCGACCTGATCCGCCGTTCCATTGACCGGAACGATCTGCTGTTCAACGTTCTCAAAAAAACCCGTTCGATCAAGACGTACCTTCCCTTGATCGACTTTTTCGTTGTTGAGCCACGCCCCTTCCATTTGGCGCATTTCACGACGCAGCACCGCGTCCCGGGAGGTGTCGTTACCGGAAAAGCGGATCTGGCGTACCGAGTAGCGGCGGCCCGCGTTGACCTGAATATGCAGCACCACGCGGTGATGCGCATCATCGATTTCCGGCGTGGACGTCACCTGCGGCCAGGCATAACCATACTTACCAAAGTGCTTTTTGATCTCATTTTCAACCGTGGTGACTTGCGCCCCGCTATACCATGCCCCCGCCAGCGGCTGGGCAAGCGCCTCGATCTCCGGCCCATGCTGAGCCAGATCGCCTGTCACCTGAGTTCGGTCGACCCGATAACGTTCGCCTTCATTGAGGGCGATAGTGATATACAGGGATTTTTTATCTGGGGTCATACTGACCTGCGTGGACTCGATAGCAAAGCGCGCATAGCCGCGATCGAGATAAAAACTGCGCAGCGTTTCCAGATCGGCTTCCAGCTTCTGCTTCTGGTATTTTTTATCGGCTACCACGTTCCACCACGGCACATTATCACGTAGCTGAAGCTGGTCCAGGAGCGTCTCTTCCCGAAACGCCTGATTACCGATAATGTTTATTTGTGCGATTTTCGCCGAGATGCCTTCCTGAAAAACGAACGTTAAGTCAACGCGATTACGCGGTAACGGGGTCACCACCGCGTGAACCTGCGCACTGTATTTCCCCGCGCTGTAATAGAAATCCTGCAACCCCTTTTCTATTTCGCTAAGCGAATTTCGATCCAGTGCACTACCTGCAGAAATACCGGACGCGGTGAGATTTTCCTTTAGCGCATCATCCTTCACTACCTTATTCCCGGAAAAACTGACGCTGGCAATAGTGGGCCGTTCCTTAACCTGCACCACCAGCGTTTTCCCATCGCGCAGGATCTGCACATTTTCGAAATTGCCGCTCGCATACAGCGCGCGCACTGCCTCGCTGACATCTTCTGGCGTCACCGCATCTCCCGCGTGCAATGGCATACTTAATAGCGCCGCCCCGACGGTCACGCGCTGTAGCCCTTCAAAACGGATATCATCAACTTGATATGATGTTGCGGCATATAACGTTAAAGGGGCGATCAATAATCCGCTGATGATATGAGTCTTTTTTAACATGAATGTGTCGTCTACGAGATAATGAGCAATAGCAGTGTTCTGCTGGCGTTGAGCTTATTTGTTCAGGATGCATCTCTAAAATATGCGACAGAAAATAACCTGAGCGAGGCGCAGAATTACATGCAATTATGGCGACAAAATGGAGAAAAAATGGATATTAAAGCATCTTTAAAAATATATTTAATGATGGAACTTTTTCTGAAGCGCATTGTTCTAATGGCCAACACCAGTACTATATTTAGATTTTCCTGAACGTTTTATTAATAAAAAGCCCCCTTTCTTATTAATGGAAAGGGGGAAGGATCTCGTTAGGAATGATGCTCTCTGGGATCACCAGGAACAGGGAGAAAAATAACCTGCAACCCAGCAGATTTAATGAAGAGAAATTGAATAAATTATGCAATTGATATCACAACATTCTACCCCGAATTCACCGCCAGACGCCGTTGGCAAACATCTCCATATTTTCCTCAAAATAGCAGAATACAGTAGGGTCGCCTTATCAAGGCATCAAGGAAAGTCTATCGTTATCTACAATAGCCAAGCAGTGGCGCCTCGCCAGGGAAGGTGAGGCATAGGTTTCGCCATCCTGCCGCCTCCCATCATCAGCCACAGGGAACTGCGTATGACACGCTTACTCAAGACAATCTTGCCCATCATCCTCTGCGCCCTCTTCGGGTTATCGTTCGCTTCACCCACGCAGGCTGTCGCCAGTCTGCCGATCGTTCTTCCCGCGCTGACATGCGATGCGCTAAGCGCTACCGACTTCAGCGCGGCCGTTGGCGCAAAGGTCACTATCAATCACACTGAAATGCAGACCTCCGCGCAGGGAAGCTGGTGCAAGGTGAGCGCCACTATCGCCCCTGAGATTGGCGTGCAGATTGCCCTGCCGACTCAACGCTGGAGTCAACGTTTTTTGCAGGTCGGCTGTGGCGGACTGTGCGGGAGTATTAACCTGAGTCTGTCGAATGCCAGCGGCTGCCTGCCGGCAATGAACGGCGAGTTTGTGGTGGCAGCAACCGATATGGGGCACCATGGCAGTATGATGGATGCGTCATGGGCCGAAGATCCGCAAAAGCGCATCGATTTTGCCTGGCGCGCCAACCACCTGACCGCCGTGCTGGCCAAAGCGGTGATGCAGACGCTTTACCGCCAGCCGCCAAAGTATGCCTACTTTATGGGCTGCTCAGACGGCGGTCGCGAAGCATTGATGGAAGCGCAGCGCTTTCCGCAGGATTTTGACGGTATCAGCGCTGGCGCGCCAGCGGCCTTTTTCCAGTTTCAGAACTCCTTCTTCCACGGCTGGAATGTGGCCGCCAATCAGCGCCCGGACGGTACCGCTATCCTGCTGAAAAATCGCCTTCCTCTGATTCACCAGGCCGTGCTGGCTCACTGCCCGACGCTTTCCGGCGTGCAGGATGGTATCCTGCAAAATCCGTATGCCTGTCAGTTCTCTGAGTCATGGCTCCCCCGCTGTCCTGCCGATGCTCGGGACCGTTCTACCTGCCTGACGCAGGAAGAGATCGAGGTGGTGAAAAAGCTCTACCGCGGCGCTTACGACAGCCACGGCGCCCAGTTCGTCGCGGGCGGTCTGCCGCTGGGTTCCGAGCTACGCTGGCCGGTGCCCGAGACGCCGACCGGCCACTCAATGTCGGAAATGATGGTACTACCGGCTCTGCAATCCGTGCTCCTGCCAGGAGAAAAACAGAAGATCCAATCGATGCGGGATTTCCCGCTTAACCAGCAGAATTTTGACGCCGTCGCCCAACTGGCGCCGCTCTATAACGCGGCAAATACCAATCTTCATGCCTATCAACAGCGCGGCGGCAAGCTTATCCTCTGGCACGGTCTGGCCGATGACTCCGTCAGCCCGGCCTTTTCTATCGCCTATTATCGCGGCGTAGAAGCAGAAATGGGCCATGCCGCAACGGATACCTTCCTGCGGTTATTCCTGCTGCCTGGGGTAGCCCATTGCGGTAATGGCGAAGGTTACGATCAAATTGATCTCCTTACCCCGCTGATGCGCTGGACCGAGGAAGGCATCGCCCCGCAGGAGATCATGGCCGGCAAACGGGCAACAGCCGCTGCCGACCTGCCGCCGATGACAGAAAAACCAGATGCGCAAACGCAGTTTCACGGCGTGCAGAAAGTCAGTCAGCCTTACGCTGACGCCGCTCCAGCTGTTATCGCGACTCGTCCGGTGTATCCCTTCCCGGCCATTGCCCGTTATAACGGGCGCGGCGACGTGAATGACGGCGAAAATTATCATGCAGAGCAAACAACCGCCTTTGGTCATCTGCAGCTGGCAAAACCCGCCAGCGACTATATTGGCCCTGATAATCAAAAAAATTATCAGGTTCGCCACGGCACACTCACTGTTCAATAAACCCCAGGGCTCCTCATTGGGGAGCCCTGCGTTATGGGATTGGCCGCAATTATGCGTAGCAAAACGCTCCAGCAATCGGTATTAAGCGACCTGCTCTTGTGGATCGATAATAATCTGGATAAGAAACTGACCGTCGACGATCTGAGCGATATCTCTGGTTATTCCCCCTGGCATTTGTTTCGGCTCTTCCGTCATTATTTTGATCGTTCGCCAATGGAATATATCCGCCAGCAGCGCATGTCGCTGTGTTGCCGTTTATTACTGACAACGCCTGGTTACCGAATCGTCGATATTTGTATGATGGTCGGTTATGACGATCTCAGTGCGTTTAATCGTACCTTCAAAAAATATCATGCGCTCACGCCCACTCAGTATCGCTATCAGATCACGCGGCAAAAATAAGGAGGTCCCCCTCCTCCGCATCGCTGCGGTTGGGAATGGAAGGGGGACAGGGGATATTACAGAAGGGAAATAGCAGGATGCTATTATCGAACCCGGTCGGGATCAACGACCTTGCGCGACGGAAATCAGTATAAAAGGATATGTTGAGCTAATAATGTAGAGGGCGTGAAGATTTTGTCACGATTTATAACCGCCTCCTCCGCTCTCATCTGAAATAAAAAAACCGGGTCGCATTGCACCCGGTTTACTCCTCATCAGGATCATCAGAAATGAGTATTAACGCTCATAAAGAAGGTCCGCCCCGATTCGTTATAGGTCTCGGCACCCGCGCCATACAGATAAGCTCCCGTCGTCGCGTTGCCGGTCGTTTGCGCATTCCCTGCCCGGTAGTGGCGAATATCAAACAGGTTATCTATCCCGCTGGTGAAGCTCAGATTTTTGTTCACATCCCAGGTCGCACTGAGGCCGACAATGCTGTATGGGCTGACTTCGTTTAGTTCGCTGCCGCTGACCGCCTCGCTCTTATAATTGAAGCGTTTTGGTTTCTGTCGGCCATACCAGGTAAAGGTGCTCTGCAGGGAGAGATCTTCACGAACCTGCCAGCTTAGGGTCGAGTTCAAGGTAAACTGCGGGATCACTGACAGCCGGTCGCCTGTCGTCTTATTCTTGCTCTGCAGCATCCAGGTCAGGTTATTGCTCCAGTTAACCGCCTCCCCCACCGGCAGATTCAGCGTTCCTTCCAGGCCTTCCACTAACGCCTTTGGTACGTTTTCCCACTGATAGATATTGGTGGTGCCGTTGCTGGCGGTACCCACCGCCGCATACCCTGACTCAATCTTATTGTGATAGTCGTTACGGAACCAGGTGATCCCCGCCTGATAGCCATCATGCTTGTACTCAAGACCAATCTCTTTATTAACGCTGGTCTCCGCTTTCAGATCGCTATTCCCCATCAGATAGCAGGCGGAACTACTGGCATAACAGCCTTGACCGTTGCTGTAGAGAATATAGTTCGGGTTCAACTGGTAGAGGTTAGGCGCCTTGTAAGCACGGGCAATGCCCAGCTTCAGCGTCCAGTCGTCTGTCAGCTCTTGGGACAGGTTCAGTGAGGGACTCCAGTTATTGCCGACGATGCTGTGATGATCGAAGCGCAGAGCGGGTGTCAGCATGGTGCTGTCCGTTAGCGCCATATTATCTTCGGTAAACAGCGAGAAGATCTCGGCGCTGGAGTACGGGCTACGACCGGTAGCCGATACGCCATCGATAGTGCCGTAAGAGAGCGCCTGGGTTGTCGATACGCCATCTTTCATCCGCTGCTGATTCCATTCTGTCCCCAGCGTCAGATTCTGATCGACCCCCAGCGTAAACGGAATATTCACTTCACTATGTAGCAGGACATCGGCCAGATCGATATCTGAAAACTCGCTACTGGAGAAGATCCCTTCCGTACCGCCCGCCAGCCCTTCATCCATTCGCGAGTTACGGGTGTGTTCGTACTGGGCATAGCTGTTGCTGGTCACGCCATTATCCCAGCCGCCGGTCCATGTTACGCCGTAAGTTTGCCGGTAGAGACGGTTGGTCTCTTTCCCGTACATACTCTTCACCAGCGTACTGGTATTGGTGTTTTGAGTGTCGCCGGCATAGAGATTACCCTGGCGGCTGTAACCGGCCTCAAACTCCAGGGCCTGCATCGGGGCAAACTCCCAGCGCAGCTTACTGTGAATATCTTTGTTCACCACCCCTTCACGTCCGGCGGGATAAGAACCGGCGTAGGAACCGGTACGTTCCGCTTCATGCCCGGCGTTAATATCCTGTGCATCGGCCTGGGTTTTACTCAGATTACCCCAGAGATTGAAGCTGACACTGTCCGACAGCGGACCATTGAGGCTAAAGTTAGTACGTTTCGTCGCCCCTTCTTTACGGTGCTGCGGAGCATTCATATAGGTATTCCACGACCCGTGCCATTCTGGTGTGGTCGGTTTGGTCACGATGTTGACGACCCCGCCCATCGCGCCATTACCATAGCGCGCCGCCGCCGGGCCGCGGATCACATCGATATGATCGATCATCTCCGCTGGCACCCAACTGGTATCGCCGCGGGAGTCACGATCGCCGCGCCAGCCATACCGCACCGAGTTACGGCTGGTCACCGGTTTACCATCGACCAGCACCAGGGTATTCTCAGGCCCCATGCCACGGATATCAATTTGCCGGTTGTTGCCGCGCTGCCCGCTGGTAGAGTTGCCGGTCAGGTTTACCCCGGGCTGCGTACGAATTAACTCCGACACATCGCGGGCGGGGGGATGTTTGCGGATCTCTTCTGCGGTGATGGTCGACACGCCCGGCGCCTGCAGGTTCTGCCTGGCGGCGGTTATGACCATCGTCTCCTCGTGATTTTCGGCAGTGGCGGCGCTCTCGTCAGGCGTCGATTGTTCGGTCATGTTCTCTGCCGCCTGCAGCGGCACGCTACAGGCGAGCAGAGGAATGACGATCCCCAGCGGGAAGTGAGACGTGTATTTCATAGAATATGCCCTGTTTTCTGTTGCTGTCGGGCATAACGCCTTCCCCAATTGAAAAAACAATGGGATAAAATACTTGCCTCAGCGCGTCGCCAGATTTTGGCGCAGGTCAGCGCCTTCCCGGCATTAATGGGAATAAAAAAAAGCGTGAGGCATAATAAAATTAAGTGCCCTGTTTCATCATTAGAGAAAAAGCGCTGCGCGCTATTCTTTGATAGCGTAATCCAGACAGCGTGTCATTAGAGTAATGTGCCGTGTTACGGTAATAAAAATGAGATTCATTATCAAGATGATAATAATCAATATCGGAGAAAAATAAAATAAACACCAACAATCAAAAAGTTACAACAAAACAGATGGGGAGAAATAAAATAAAAACATCATCATTATTTTCTATTTATCATTAAAAACACACATTTTCGCCATATTATCTCCATAGTTAAATTAAAGATAAAAACACATTAATAGTAAGCGATAAAATGGGAGAAAACTATTTGTCGGCATTGTTATGTTTTTTACGCCCTTGTCGTTCCCAGCTAAGGAAGGTGCGAACAAGTTCCTGATATGAGATCATCATATTCATCCGGAGCGCATCCCAGAGGGACATCATGAGCCATCAACTCACCTTCGCCGATAGTGAATTCAGCACTAAGCGCCGTCAGACCCGAAAAGAGATTTTCCTCTCCCGCATGGAGCAGATTCTGCCATGGCAAAACATGGTGGAAGTCATCGAGCCGTTTTATCCCAAGGCGGGCAATGGCCGACGGCCCTATCCGCTGGAGACCATGCTGCGTATTCACTGCATGCAGCATTGGTACAACCTGAGCGACGGTGCCATGGAAGATGCCCTGTACGAAATCGCCTCCATGCGCCTGTTTGCCCGATTATCCCTGGATAGCGCCCTGCCGGATCGCACCACCATCATGAATTTCCGCCACCTGCTCGAGCAGCATCAACTGGCCCGTCAATTGTTCAAGACCATCAATCGCTGGCTGGCCGAAGCAGGCGTCATGATGACCCAAGGCACTTTGGTGGATGCCACCATCATTGAGGCACCCAGCTCTACCAAGAACAAAGAGCAGCAACGCGATCCGGAGATGCATCAGACCAAGAAAGGCAATCAGTGGCACTTTGGCATGAAGGCCCACATTGGTGTCGATGCCAAGAGTGGCCTGACCCACAGCCTAGTCACCACCGCGGCCAACGAGCATGACCTCAATCAGCTGGGTAATCTGCTTCATGGAGAGGAGCAATTTGTCTCAGCCGATGCCGGCTACCAAGGAGCGCCACAGCGCGAGGAGCTGGCCGAGGTGGATGTGGACTGGCTGATCGCCGAGCGTCCCGGCAAGGTAAAAACCTTGAAGCAGCATCCGCGCAAGAACAAAACGGCCATCAACATCGAATACATGAAAGCCAGCATCCGTGCCAGGGTGGAGCACCCGTTTCGCATCATCAAGCGGCAGTTCGGCTTCGTGAAAGCCAGATACAAAGGGCTGCTGAAAAACGATAACCAACTGGCGATGTTATTCACCCTGGCCAACCTGTTTCGGGTGGACCAAATGATACGTCAGTGGGAGAGATCTCAGTAAAAACCGGAAATAACGCCAGAAATGGTGGAAAAAATAGCCTAAATAGGCTGATTCGATGTGTTTGCGGGAAAAAAATCGGCCCAGATCCGCGAAATTTTAATCAGCGAGTCAGCTTGGGAAGAAATGACCTGCTTATTCGCACCTTCCCTAACGGCGGCCGTTCTGCTAAAATAATCACATCCCCTGCGGAGTATTCCTCCATGAACGCCTACTCGCTATCACGTCTGTTTATCGCCTGGCTCACCTGCCTCGCGACACTGTTATTCGCTCCTCTGCTGCCGGCAGTAGAGGCGGAAAAAGCGCCGCCGGCAGCAGCCGAAGACAACACGCTATCGATTCATATCGACGATATGCTACGGCCATGGAGAGGCGATTTGCCTGGCATGATCGACCGTCGTACCATTCGGGTATTAACCACCTACAGCAAGACCTTCTTTTTTATTGATAAAGGCACCCAGCGCGGGGCGACGCACGACATTTTTATCGCGCTGGAAAACGAGCTGAATAAACAGCTAGCGAAGGATAAAAAGCTCAAACAGCGCCACCTGAAGCTGCATATCGTTTTTGTGCCGGTCAGTCGGGACAATCTCTTTATCGCGCTTAATGAAGGTAAAGGCGATATTGCGGCTGCCAATCTGACTATCACGCCCTCGCGGGAAGCACAGGTCGATTTCGCCCAGCCGCTCTACAGCAACGTGAAAGAATTACTGATCTCCGGCCCGGCTTCACCGAAGGTCGACAGCCTGGAGCAACTCTCTGGTCAAACCGTCTTTGTTCGCCGCTCCTCCAGCTATTACGACAGCCTGCAAGCGCTGAACGCCCGATTTGCCGGTGAGTCGCGCCCACCGGTGATACTGGAGGCGGCGCCGGAAGCGCTGGAGGATGAAGATCTGCTGGAAATGCTCAACGCCGGGCTGATTCCGCTGATCGTCGTCGATCAGCATAAAGCGTTGTTCTGGAAACAGGTGTTTCCAAAAATTCAGGTCCATGACAATGTGGTGCTGCGCGACGGCGGCGACATTGCCTGGGCGGTACGCAAAGACAGCCCGCAGCTGCTGACGGTACTGAACAACTTCGTCAAAAAGAATCGTCAGGGCACCACGCTGGGCAATACTCTCCTGCTGCGTTACCTGAAAAATGCTAAATATGTCAAAAATGCCGCGGCGAGTAAGGAACGACGCAAATTCCTCGCGATGGTAGATGTCTTCCGCAAGTACGGCGATCGTTACGACGTCGACTGGCTGCTGATGGCGGCCCAGGGATACCAGGAGTCGCGGCTGAATCAGTCGGTACGGAGCCACGTCGGCGCCATCGGCGTTATGCAGGTGATGCCCAGCACTGGAAAAGAGCTGAAGGTGGGCGATATTAAACAGCTGGATCCCAATATCCATGCCGGCGTGAAATACATGCGCTGGATGATGGATCGGTACTATGCCGATGAGCCCATGACCCGGCTCGATAAAGCGCTGTTTACCTTTGCCTCCTATAACGCGGGTCCGGCGCGTATCGCCCGCCTGCGCACCATGACTAAACAGCGAGGATTTGACCCGAACGTCTGGTTCGGTAACGTCGAAAATATGGCGGCAGAAAAAATTGGCGCCGAGACGGTAACCTACGTCAGCAATATCTATAAGTATTACATCGCCTATCGGCTGATCGTCGATGACATGGCCCGCAAACAGAAAGCGACGGCCGTACCGCGGCAGGAGCCGGTAGCGCAGCCAGCCAAACCGCAGCCCAGCGTGGCGACAGCCGCCACCGCTCAGGTGCCCGTCATCTGAATCGCTCGTTACCGTAGGTCAAATTCCATCCTGAAATGACGGTGCAGGAATAACAAAGAAAAAGCCCCGGCGAAACCGGGGCTTTCTGCTTTCGACTGCGCAGACAGTGCGCCTAAGGCAAGCCTTAGAACGGGATGTCGTCGTCGAAGTCCATCGGCGGTTCGTTGGAAGGCGCTGCCGGGGCCTGCTGCTGCGGACGGGACTGCGCGCCGCCGCTGAACTGGTTGCCGCCCTGCGGCTGCTGCGGCTGACCCCAACCGCCCTGCTGCTGGCCGCCGCCTGCCGGTGCGCCGCCGCCCTGACGGCCGCCCAGCATCTGCATGGTGCCGCCCACGTTCACCACCACTTCGGTGGTGTATTTGTCCTGACCGGATTGATCGGTCCACTTGCGGGTACGCAGCTGGCCTTCAATGTACACCTGTGAGCCTTTACGCAGATACTCACCAGCGACTTCCGCCAGTTTGCCGAACAGCACAACGCGGTGCCACTCGGTCTGCTCTTTCATTTCGCCGGTCTGCTTGTCACGCCAGGATTCGGAAGTTGCCAGCGTGAAGTTGGCGACAGCGCCGCCACTTGGCATGTAGCGTACTTCCGGGTCCTGCCCCAGATTACCGACGAGAATCACCTTGTTTACGCCTCTGCTGGCCATGTTCGTGTCTCCTGAATACGTTTCTTAATAGTGTAAACGCGCGAGTGTACCATTTCCACGTAGCATTTTAATAGCTGCGAGGCTGATTCCAGAGATAGTACCCGGCTACGACATTGTTGCACACTCGACCCGAATTTGCATTCCGATACTGTATATTCATTCAGGTTAAATTGTGTCATAATTAGCCGTTTCTGCCGTTTGTCCTTCAAGCAAACCAGGCAATCCGTGTATCTACCTACCGGGAAAGGTGAATGGATAAGATCGAAGTTCGGGGCGCCCGCACCCATAATCTCAAAAACATCAACCTCGTTATCCCGCGCGACAAACTCATTGTCGTCACCGGGCTTTCCGGGTCTGGCAAATCTTCACTCGCTTTCGACACCCTGTATGCCGAAGGCCAGCGTCGCTACGTCGAATCGCTCTCCGCCTATGCGCGACAGTTCCTGTCGCTGATGGAGAAGCCGGACGTCGACCATATCGAAGGGCTGTCGCCGGCGATTTCCATCGAACAGAAATCAACCTCTCACAACCCCCGCTCGACGGTGGGTACTATTACCGAAATTCACGACTATCTGCGTCTGCTGTACGCCCGCGTCGGCGAACCGCGCTGTCCGGATCACGACGTGCCGCTGGCGGCGCAAACCGTCAGTCAGATGGTCGATAATGTCCTCGCCCAGCCGGAAGGCCTGCGCCTGATGCTGCTGGCGCCCATTATTAAAGAGCGCAAAGGCGAGCACACTAAAACCCTGGAAAACCTCGCCAGTCAGGGCTACATCCGCGCGCGGATCGACGGTGAGGTCTGCGATCTGTCGGATCCGCCGAAGCTGGAGCTGCAGAAGAAGCACACCATTGAGGTAGTCATCGACCGCTTCAAGGTGCGCGACGATCTGGCGCAGCGCCTGGCCGAGTCGTTTGAAACCGCGCTGGAGCTCTCCGGCGGGACCGCCATTGTGGCTAATATGGATGATGAGAAAGCGGAAGAACTGCTGTTTTCCGCCAACTTCGCCTGCCCGATCTGCGGCTACAGCATGCGCGAGCTGGAGCCGCGTCTGTTCTCCTTTAACAACCCGGCGGGCGCCTGCCCGACCTGCGACGGCCTCGGCGTGCAGCAATATTTCGATCCCGATCGCGTGGTGCAAAATCCCGAGCTGTCGCTGGCGGGCGGCGCCATCCGCGGCTGGGATCGGCGTAACTTCTACTACTTCCAGATGTTGAAGTCGCTGGCGGAGCACTATAAATTCGACGTCGAAGCGCCATGGGGCACCCTCAGCGCCAACGTGCAGAAAGTGGTGCTGTACGGTTCAGGTAAAGAAAGTATTGAATTCAAATACATGAATGACCGCGGGGATACCTCGGTGCGCCGCCATCCGTTCGAAGGCGTGCTGCATAACATGGAGCGCCGTTACAAAGAGACGGAATCCAGCGCGGTGCGCGAAGAGCTGGCGAAGTTCATCAGCAACCGTCCGTGCGCCAGCTGCGACGGCACGCGTCTGCGTCGCGAGGCGCGCCACGTGTTTGTGGAAAACACCCCGCTGCCGACCATTTCCGATATGAGCATCGGCCATGCGATGGATTTCTTCAACAATCTGAAGCTCTCCGGACAGCGGGCGAAAATCGCCGAAAAAGTGCTGAAAGAGATTGGCGATCGTCTGAAATTCCTCGTCAACGTCGGCCTCAACTACCTGACGCTCTCCCGCTCGGCGGAAACGCTCTCCGGCGGCGAAGCCCAGCGTATCCGTCTGGCAAGCCAGATTGGCGCCGGGCTGGTTGGCGTGATGTACGTGCTGGATGAACCCTCTATCGGCCTGCACCAGCGCGATAACGAACGCCTGCTCGGCACCCTGATCCACCTGCGTAATTTAGGCAACACGGTGATCGTCGTTGAGCACGACGAAGACGCCATTCGCGCCGCCGACCATGTGATCGATATCGGTCCCGGCGCTGGCGTTCACGGCGGCCAGGTAGTAGCGGAAGGGCCGTTGGAGGCCATTATGGCGGTCCCGGAATCCCTGACCGGCCAGTTCATGAGCGGTAAACGCAAAATTGAAGTGCCGAAGCAGCGCGTGCCCGCCAACCCGGAGAAAGTCCTCAAGCTGACCGGCGCGCGCGGCAACAACCTGAAGGATGTAACGCTCACCCTGCCAGTGGGCCTGTTTACCTGCATCACCGGCGTCTCCGGCTCGGGTAAATCCACGCTGATCAACGATACCCTGTTCCCGATTGCCCAGCGCCAGCTCAACGGCGCGACCATCGCCGAACCAGCGCCGTATCGCGATATCCAGGGGCTGGAACATTTCGATAAAGTGATCGATATCGACCAGAGCCCGATCGGCCGGACGCCGCGCTCCAACCCGGCAACCTATACCGGGGTGTTTACCCCGGTGCGCGAGCTGTTCGCCGGCGTACCGGAGTCTCGCTCACGCGGCTATACGCCGGGGCGCTTTAGCTTTAACGTTCGCGGTGGGCGCTGCGAAGCCTGCCAGGGCGATGGAGTGATCAAGGTCGAAATGCACTTCCTGCCGGATATCTACGTGCCGTGCGACCAGTGCAAAGGCAAACGCTATAACCGCGAAACGCTGGAGATTAAGTACAAGGGTAAGACCATCCACGAAGTGCTGGATATGACCATTGAAGAGGCGCGTGAATTCTTTGATGCCGTACCGGCGCTGGCGCGTAAGCTGCAAACCCTGATGGACGTCGGCCTGACCTATATCCGCCTTGGCCAGTCGGCGACGACCCTGTCCGGCGGCGAGGCGCAGCGCGTGAAGCTGGCGCGCGAGTTGTCCAAGCGCGGTACCGGCCAGACGCTGTATATCCTCGATGAGCCGACCACCGGTCTGCACTTCGCCGATATCCAGCAGTTGCTGGAAGTCCTGCACCAGCTGCGCGATCAGGGCAATACCATCGTGGTGATTGAACACAACCTCGATGTGATTAAAACTGCCGACTGGATTGTCGATCTCGGCCCGGAAGGCGGCAGCGGCGGCGGCGAAATCCTGGTCTCCGGTACGCCGGAAACCGTCGCCGAGTGCGAAGCCTCGCACACCGCGCGCTTCCTCAAGCCCATGCTGAAATAATTAGCGGGTAAGCTGCTGCCGGACCGGCTCCGGCAGCATTTTCACCGCCTGCTGATAAGACGCATCGACCAGGTAGTAGATTTGCGAATCCGGCAGCGAGCCATCCAGATAGACGGTGCTCCAGTGCGCTTTATTGAGATGCTGGCTGGGCCGGACATCGCGATGCTGCTGACGCAGCAGCTCAGCCAGCTCCGGACTCGCCTTCAGCGCGACCGCCGGCCGCTGGTCCTCAACCTCCTTCACCATGGCAAACAGCACATCTGAGACCTTAATCTGCGTGGCTTTCCAGTCGCTGTGGACGCTCTGCTCTGCTCCCGGTTTCGCCATGCAGTACTGTAATAACTCCGAAATTGTCATCTTTTATTCCCCCATGAGCGTCGCAACGATGCGCCGCGAACCGCCGTGTATCCGATGCTCCCCCAGCCAGATGCCCTGCCAGGTTCCCAGCCTGACGCGCCCGTCCTCGACCGGCAGCATTAGCGACACGCCAAGCATCGATGATTTGATGTGCGACGGCATATCGTCAGGGCCTTCATAGTCATGTTCATACGGCGCATTGTCCGGTACGGCGTTGAGAAAATACTGCTCCATGTCATAGCGGACGGTGGGATCGCAGTTTTCGTTGAGCGTCAGGGAAGCGGAAGTATGCTGGAGCAGGAGGTGCAGCAGGCCAACCTTCACCCCGGACAGCCCGCGGATCTGGCCAAGGATTTCGTCGGTGACCAGATGAAAACCGCGGGATTTTGGCCCAAGCGTCAGGGTTTGCTGATACCACATCATTGACTCCTTTTGCGAATGAATCCTTCTAAGTGTGCAGCAATACGTGAAAAGGTAAAACCTTCCACCCCTGATTTTGCATAAAAAAACGGCAGCGCCGTCGCTGCCGTTTATCGCGTTCAGGCGGTCATCAATATTCGGAATTGACGATTACTTCCTCGCCCAGCGCGCCAGCCATCGGCAACGGCTTATAGGAGGAGTTGGCGGCCCGCAGCACGCGGATGCCACGGGCGCCCGCTTCGCGGGCGGCGGTGATATCATTATCCGAATCGCCGTAGAAAACCTTTATCTGCTTCGCCTGCAGCCACTGGGTCTTGGTGTTTTGGCCAGGCTTATCGCCAGCGAAAATCACCGGATTCATATTGGCGGCCGGGATGAGAAAATCATCCTGCAGGGTTTTAGAAACGGTTTCGGTTTTGGTCTGGCTGCGGCCGGTGACGAACCAGATGCTGTCCCCGCGCTTCACATGCATCGCAATCAGCTGGCGCGCCACCTCTTTCGGCATGCTGAATTCATCCCAGCCATTGTTCATTTTTTCCCAGAACTGTGGGTTTTTCAGGTAATCCTCGCTGCCGGGAGAGAAGGTTTTTTGCCCGCGCCAGAAACCCGGACTGGAGAAGAGGACGGTGTCATCGATATCAAAACCGACGGCCATCGGCGGCCGCCCCAGCAGGCTGTTCTCAATTTGCGCCACCGAAACCCAGTGGATCGGCGCCTGCTCGGCCAGCTGGGCCACGTTGGTGCCAACCCACAGCGGCTGCGGCGTGGAGGCGCGCGCCACAACGGCGCTGTTCAGCGTGAACAGGAGAGAAGCCGCCGCAAGGGCGAGAGTAAGTTTGCGCATATTTATCCCTAAATCTATCAATCATTATTGTTTTCAATAATGTGCATGCTTATCAACGTCCCGACCTTACCCGCCGGCGGCATGGATGAAAAGCCTTTTTCGCGCAGATGTCATAGAAAAAGAGGATGATCACATCCGAGGGGGTTGCCCCTGCCCGTTGACCGGCAGAGACAACCTGCTGGAGAGCGGCTTACATTACCGCGGCAAAAGCTTTCGCTACCTGCTGAACATTACGTGAGTTTAACCCCGCCACGCACATGCGTCCGCTGGCAATCAGGTAGACGCCAAACTCGTCGCGCAGACGATCCACCTGCGCCGCGCTAAATCCGGTATAGCTGAACATCCCGCGCTGCTTGAGCAGGTAATCCACTTTGCTACCCGGGGCAACCTGCTGCAGCGCGTCGACCAGCGCCTGGCGCATGGT
The DNA here is from genome assembly GCF_018204675.1 of Klebsiella sp. P1927. Taxonomy (NCBI): domain Bacteria; kingdom Pseudomonadati; phylum Pseudomonadota; class Gammaproteobacteria; order Enterobacterales; family Enterobacteriaceae; genus Klebsiella; species Klebsiella sp. P1927. Next base: position 4,794,510 of record NZ_CP073377.1, read on the forward strand.
CAGGATGTGCGCGCGCATGGCGTCCACTTCCGCCTGCCAGGTGGCTTTCAGAGCTGCATCGTTCAGCACCGTCGCCACCACCTGCGCGCCAAAGCTTGGCGGGCTGGAGTAGTTGCGGCGCACGGTGGCCTTCAGCTGACCCAGCACGCGGCCCGCGGTTTCGCTGTCTTCACAGACCACGGACAGACCGCCGACGCGCTCCCCGTACAGCGAGAAAATTTTGGAGAACGAGTTGCTGACCAGCATCGGCATCCCGGCGCTGGCGATGGCGCGAATGGCGTAGGCATCCTCTTCCAGCCCCCCGCCAAAGCCCTGGTAGGCGATGTCGAGGAAGGGGATCAGCTGACGCGCTTTCAATACCTCAACCACGCGGTCCCACTGGGCTGGCGTCAGGTCGGCGCCGGTCGGGTTGTGGCAGCAAGGGTGCAGCAGCACAATATCGCGGGCCGGCAGCGTTTGCAGCGTCGCCAGCAGGTCCTCAAAGCGCACGCCGTTGGTGGCTTTATCAAACCAGGGGTAAGTACTTACTTCGAAGCCAGCCCCTTCAAAAATGGCGATGTGGTTTTCCCAGGTCGGATCGCTGACCCAGACATGAGACTCAGGAAAGTAACGTTTGAGGAAGTCGGCCCCGACCTTCAGCGCGCCCGAACCGCCGACCGTCTGAATAGAGGCAATGCGATTTTGCTTAAGCGCGGTATGCTCTGCGCCAAACAGCAGCGGCGCAATCGCCTGACGGTAGCCGCTCAACCCTTCCATTGGCAGATACAGCGAGGCGCCATGCGGCTCGGCGTTCAGGCGTGCTTCCGCTTCCGCCACCGCCTGCAGCTGCGGGATAATGCCGTCATCGTTGTAGTACAGCCCGATACTCAGGTTGACTTTGTCGCTTCGCGGGTCTTCTTTGAAGCGTTCCATCAGAGAAAGAATAGGGTCGCCGGCGTAGGCGTCAACTTTTTGAAACACGCGATGTATCTCCAGGTTTACATGGGGCAGGTTCTTACACAATAAACCGGATATGACGGCAGGTCGAGAGGATGTTGAGGGGAAAGTGACCGCGCAGCGGTATAAACCGCTTTTTTGAGCGCCGCAGGCCTGGTGCGTACCGGATCAGCCTCTGTACTATCCGGTACGCCAGAGGCTTAGTCGAGGTATTTCATGGCGACGCGGGAGGTCAGTCGCGTAATAAGTTCGTAAGCACTCACTTTCGTTATCTCGGCGATGCGCTCTACCGGGAGCCCCTCTCCCCACAGCACTACCGCGTCGCCGGCCTTATCCTGGGCCTGCGGTCCGAGGTCAACGCAGATCATATCCATCGCCACCCGGCCGACAATCGGCACTTCCCGGCCATTGACCAGTACCGGCGTGCCCGACGGTGCCGCACGCGGATAACCGTCGCCATAGCCCATCGCCACCACGCCGAGACGGGTATCGCGTTCGCTGATCCAGGTGCCGCCGTACCCGACGGGCTCCCCTGCTTTATGCTCGCGCACCGCAATCAGGCTGGACGTCAGGGTCATCACCGGCTGGCAGCCGAAATCTTTCCCGGTGGAGCGATCGTCCAGCGGCGACACGCCATACAGGATAATTCCGGGGCGCACCCAGTCGTAATGCGATTGCGGCCACAGCAGAATGCCGCCCGAGGCGGCGATAGAGCGCAAGCCCGGCTTGCCTTCGGTAAAGGTGGTGAAGATGTCCAGCTGGCGTTCGGTGGCGCCGCAGGTCGGCTCATCGGCGCGCGCGAAGTGGCTCACCACGTTCACCGGCTGGCGGACGTTTTTACACTGGCTCAGACGCTGATAAAACGCCTCGGCTTCCTCCGGGCGCACCCCTAAGCGATGCATGCCGGTATCCAGCTTCATCCACACGGTCACCGGCTCGGGGAGATCGGCTTGCTCCAGCGCCGCCAGCTGTTCGGGGCTATGCACCGCCGTATGCAGGCGCTGGGCGGCGATCACCGCCAGGTCTTCCGCAGCAAAAAAGCCTTCCAGCAGGAGGATCGGCTGGGCGATGCCCCCCGCTCGCAGGCGCAGCGCCTCTTCCAGCCGGGCGACGCCAAAGGCGTCGGCGTCGGTCAGCGTTCGCGCGGTCTCGAGAAGACCGTGTCCGTAGGCGTTCGCTTTCACTACCGCAACCAGTTTGCTGGCGGGCGCCAGTTCACGCAGACGTTGCAGGTTGTGTCGCAGAGCGCGGCGGTTGATAACTACAGTTGCCGCTTGCATTTGAATTCCTTAATAAAAGAAGGCGGAAGGATTACTCATCATCATACTGAGGACCGGCATAATTATCGAAACGCGACCACTGGCCGTTAAAGGTCAGTCGCACGGTGCCGATCGGACCGTTACGTTGTTTACCAATGATAATTTCCGCGATGCCTTTAAGATCGCTGTTCTCGTGATAGACCTCATCACGGTAAATGAACATGATTAAGTCGGCATCCTGTTCGATAGAGCCGGACTCACGCAGGTCGGAGTTGACCGGGCGCTTATCGGCGCGCTGCTCCAGCGAGCGGTTAAGCTGCGACAGCGCCACCACCGGCACCTGCAGCTCTTTCGCCAGCGCCTTCAGCGAGCGGGAGATTTCGGCAATCTCAAGGGTACGGTTGTCGGAGAGCGACGGCACGCGCATCAGCTGCAGGTAGTCGATCATAATCAGTCCGATGCCGCCGTGCTCGCGGGCGATACGCCGCGCGCGGGAGCGCACCTCCGTCGGCGTCAGGCCGGAGGAGTCATCGATATAGATATTGCGCTTTTCCAGCAGGATGCCCATGGTGCCGGAGATCCGCGCCCAGTCTTCGTCGTCCAGTTGACCGGTACGAATGCGGGTCTGATCGACGCGCGACAGCGAGGCCAGAGAACGCATCATGATCTGTTCCGAGGGCATCTCGAGACTGAAGATTAATACCGGTTTGTCCTGCAGCATCGCCGCGTTTTCCACGAGGTTCATCGCGAAGGTCGTTTTACCCATCGATGGACGGGCGGCGACGATAATCAGATCCGACGGCTGCAGGCCGGCGGTCTTTTTGTTGAGGTCGTCGTAGCCGGTATTGACCCCGGTGACGCCGTCATGGGGCTGCTGGAACAGCTGTTCGATACGGGCGACAGTGGCATCGAGGACATCGGCGATGTTCTTCGGCCCTTCGTCTTTGTTGGCCCGGCTTTCGGCGATTTTGAAAACCCGGGATTCGGCGAGGTCGAGCAGATCTTCGCTGGTTCGCCCCTGTGGGTCGAAGCCGGCTTCGGCGATCTCGTTGGCCACCGAAATCATTTCGCGCACCACCGCGCGTTCGCGCACGATGTCGGCATAGGCGCTGATGTTAGCCGCGCTGGGCGTGTTTTTGGACAGTTCGGCCAGATAGGCGAAGCCGCCCACGCTGTCCAGCTGCCCCTGACGCTCCAGCGACTCGGCGAGCGTAATCAGGTCAATCGGGCTGCCGGACTCCTGCAGGCGCGCCATCTCGGTAAAAATATGACGGTGCGGACGGGTATAAAAGTCGTCGGCAACGACGCGTTCGGCGACGTCGTCCCAGCGCTCGTTATCCAGCATTAAACCGCCCAACACCGACTGCTCCGCTTCAATCGAGTGCGGCGGGACTTTCAGCCCGGCGAGCTGCGGATCGCGTTCGCGGGTTTCTGTCTGTGGTTTGTTGAAGGGTTTATTTCCTGCCATAGCCTAACATTTCACCGATCCGGAAAAGAGCGTGACAGTATAGCGAGAAAGCCATTGCCGCTAAAGAACCCATTAAGCGTGGCAGGCCTGAGGCGGGTAAGAAAATCCGTCGCCGCCGGCGCAGGCTGTTAAGCTTACTGAATAATCTCGGAACAACACAGGAGCGAACATGGCAACACGCATCGAATTTTCGAAACACGGGGGACCGGAGGTGCTTCAGGCGGTTGAGTTCACGCCACGCGATCCCGCAGAACATGAGATTCAGGTCGAAAACAAAGCCATCGGCATCAACTATATCGACACCTATGTTCGCAGCGGCCTCTATCCGCCGCCGTCGCTGCCGAGCGGCCTGGGCACCGAGGCGGCCGGCATCGTCAGTAAAGTTGGCCATGGGGTCACGCATATTAAGGTAGGCGATCGGGTGGTGTACGCCCAGTCGGCGCTCGGCGCCTACAGCACGGTACACAATGTGCTGGCCGACAAAGCGGCGGTCCTGCCGGACGCTATCTCTTTCGAACAGGCCGCCGCGTCGTTCCTCAAAGGATTAACGGTCTGGTATCTACTGCGCAAAACCTATGAAATTAAGCCTGATGAGATGTTCCTGTTTCACGCGGCCGCTGGCGGCGTGGGGCTGATAGCCTGTCAGTGGGCGAAAGCGCTGGGGGCGAAACTTATCGGTACCGTCGGCAGCGCGCAGAAAGCGCAGCGCGCCAAAGAGGCGGGCGCCTGGCAGGTGATTAACTATCGCGAGGAGTCTATCGTGGAGCGGCTCAAGGCGCTCACCGACGGTAAGAAAGTGGCCGTCGTCTACGACTCGGTGGGGAAAGATACCTGGGAGGCCTCTCTGGACTGCCTGCAGCGCCGCGGCCTGATGGTCAGCTTTGGTAACTCCTCCGGTCCGGTGACCGGCGTTAATCTGGGGATCCTGAATCAAAAAGGCTCCCTGTACGTCACTCGCCCATCGCTGCAGGGCTATATCACCAACCGGGAAGAACTGGAGGAAGCCTGCAGTGAATTGTTTTCGCTGATCGCCAGCGGGGTGATTAAAGTGGACGTGGCTGAAAGTCAGATCTATCCGCTGAGCGAAGCGCGGCGGGCGCATGAAGTTCTGGAGAGCCGGGTGACGCAGGGTTCGAGTTTGCTGCTGCCATAAGTTGGCAGAAGGGGCAAAAGTTTAGGGCTTCCAGCTGGGAAGCCCTTACTTTTTTTAAGTTCGGCTGTATGTAGGGTACAGCGCGATGAATTCGTTAACGCGCTAATAGTGACAGATTTGCGCAGCAATGCCTACGCGGTTGTCTGCAAAATTGTTCAGGTTGTGACGCACCCCTCAATACCTTAGTAACGCCAACGGTTATTGTCGCGAAAAGCATTTCCGTTCGGGGATTTCAGCGCCCGAATAACCCACACCACCGCCACCGCCAGCAGCAGCCACGGCAGTAATTTGATCATCAAGGCGAACAACCCGCCGACGAACATCAGCGCCGTCGCCACCACGATTGCCGCGATAATCCCCAGCAGCGATACGCCGGTGACCAGCAGCATGACAAAAAATCCAATGACAAATAGCAGTTCCAGCATGGTTCTCTCCCCAAAGAATGAATACTTCACTCTGCAGGTATTACAAAAAGCATGCCAACCATAAGCTTTTGACTTTAAAACAAAACGCCCCGCGACGGTGCGCGAGGCGTGGTCAATTTCACCAGGTTTTGGTCAGAAATTAACGTTTATCTGCCACCAGCTTCAGGGCATGCTCCAGCACTGCAATATCGGCGCCGGCTTTATGCGCATTTTCGCTCAGGTAGCGACGCCACTGGCGAGCGCCGGGGATCCCCTGAAACAGCCCCAGCATATGGCGGGTAATATGGCCCAGATAGGTGCCCTTGCTGAGCTCGCGCTCAATATAGGGGTACATGGCTCGCACCACCGCTACCGGATCGGCATCCGCGCCGGCGACGCCGAAAATTTCGCGGTCGACCGAGGCCAGAATGCCCGGGTTCTGATAGGCCTCACGCCCGACCATCACCCCATCCATATGCTCAAGCTGTACTCTGGCTTCGTCCAGCGATTTGATGCCGCCGTTGATCGCCATCGTCAGATGGGGGAAATCGCGCTTCAGCTGCCAGACGCGGGGGTAATCCAGCGGCGGGATCTCGCGGTTCTCTTTTGGACTCAGGCCGGAGAGCCAGGCTTTGCGGGCGTGAATAATAAACATCTCACACTCGCCCTTGCCGGAGACCGTCTCAATGAAGTCGCACAGAAACTCATAGCTATCCTGGTCGTCAATGCCGATACGGGTTTTCACCGTGACCGGAATCGACACCACATCGCGCATCGCCTTGATGCAGTCGGCCACCAGTGGCGCATTGCCCATCAGGCAAGCGCCAAACATCCCGTTCTGCACGCGGTCGGAGGGGCAGCCGACGTTGAGGTTGATCTCATCATAGCCGCGCGCCTCGGCCAGCTTCGCGCACTGCGCCAGGGCCTGGGGATCGCTGCCGCCGAGCTGTAGAGCAACCGGGTGCTCTTCTTCGCTATAGGCCAGATAGTCCCCTTTGCCGTGAATAATCGCCCCGGTGGTCACCATTTCGGTATACAGCAGCGTATGCCGCGACAGCAGCCGCAGGAAGTAGCGGCAGTGTCGGTCGGTCCAGTCGAGCATCGGCGCGATGGAGAAGCGGTGAGCAGGGAAAACAGGTGACGTTGATTCAGGCATCATGGCGAATAAATAAGCATCCGGGTAAAAAGGGGCGCTACTATAGCATAAAGATACACCACAGGCGCATAGTGCGCCGCGCTTCGCCCCTCACCTGAAATGATTACTTTTTCCGCGGCTTGCCGTCGTGTGGACCGAAGAACTGCGGCGGATGGTCAACCCAACGATCCTGGCGCGTCGCGGCATAGCCGGGATTGAGCGGGTAATAAATGCGGTTGTACTTCTTGTTGGCCTCGCCCACCACCAGCAGACGAACTTCCTGCTCGGTGTTATTGAGAAAGGTGTGGCAGATGCCGGTACCAGCGGGAAAACCCACGCTGTCGCCGGGCTCCAGCTTCCAGAGATAGCCGTTTATCCACACTTCCGGATAGCCCTCCAGCACGTAGATGAACTCTTCCTCATCGCTCTCCGCGTGTGGATAAGAGGTGCGCCGCCCGGGCGGCAGCCGCTCGTGGTGGATCCCCAGCCGGTTGAGACGTAAACCTCGCCCCAGCGGCGCGCCGATTGAAAAACGCTCCGGGCTGTCGGGATAAGTAGCATCGTCGGGCCCTTCCAGTTCGCGCCAGTGGCGAATGCAATCAGGTCGTTTCATCGTTTTCTCCCGAAAATGAGACACTTCAGATATAGCATACCCAGGGTCGGGCGTGTTGTGATTAAATCGGACATGGTGGTTTTAGCGAGCGGCTAAGGCGTAGTCTGCTCGAGAATAAGCGGCCAGCGCTCGGGACGGGCGCCGGTGCCGACAACCTGAAGTATGACCCGTATCACCTGCCGGCTCTCGGTGTTTTCTGAGGAACGTGATAAAGTAACAGATTCAAATTCACGCAATCCGAGGATGCTCATGGATAAGACCCCTTCGCAAGAGATGTTAGCGCATGCTGAAAAGCTTTGCGCACAGCGCGGCGTACGCCTGACTCCACAGCGTCTGGAAGTGTTGCGCCTGATGAGCCTGCAGCAAGGGGCAATCAGCGCCTACGATCTGCTGGACTTGCTACGTGAAAAAGAGCCGCAGGCGAAGCCGCCGACGGTTTACCGTGCGCTGGAGTTTTTACTCGAGCAGGGTTTTGTCCATAAGGTAGAGTCAACCAATAGCTATGTGCTGTGCCATCTGTTCGACCAGCCGACCCATAGCTCGGCCATGTTTATCTGCGACCGCTGCGGCGTGGTAAAAGAAGAAGCGGCGGAAGGGGTGGAAGATATCATGCATACGCTGGCGGCCCGCATGGGGTTTGCCCTGCGCCACAATGTGATAGAAGCTCACGGGCTTTGCGCGGGCTGCGTGGAAGTCGAAGCCTGCAGCACCCCGGGACACTGCCAGCACGATCATACTATTCAGCTCAAAAAGAAAGCCCGCTGAGCGGCTGCCGCAGCGGGAAAAAGGGTTAACGGCGCGTCCGTGCGCCATTCAGACAGGCACTAACACAAATGCTTCATTCTTCGGATCAAGGAACGCTACCAGCGATAGTCGTTCTTATGCTCCCAGTCTGAGACTTCTTTCTCAGCCTGATCTTTCTCATAGCCGTAACGCTCCTGAATTTTGCCGACCAGCTGGTCGCGCTTCCCTTCGATTACGGTCATATCATCATCGGTAAGTTTGCCCCACTGTTCCTTGGCTTTACCTTTAAACTGTTTCCAGTTACCGCCGATTTCGTCTTTATTCATAATAACGTCCTCATCATTCGGTGGGTTTACAGCCCGTTTTGTGCCGGACATGGTATTAACTATAGATGAGAATGCTGGCGTCGATTCGTTATTCGGAATTTTTAACCATCGCACCGCGGGATAACGCGAAGAGGATGTTCCCGGCTTGCGCCACGCTGAGCCGGGCTATTGAATCGCCCTGTAAGCGTAGCGCGACCGGGGAAGGTCACGGCTAACGGCAATGACGGGAGATGACTAACTAAACCATGTGCCGCGTCGCCAGTGACGACGCCAGATCAGCGCCAGCGACAGGCCGCGCAGGGCGAGGAACACCGCCAGCGCCAGCCACAGACCATGGTTGCCAAGCACCGGTAGCGTAAGCAGCGTCACGGCAAACCCCGCCGCGGCGACCGCCATACTGTTCCTCATCTCAGCGCCGCGCGTCGCGCCGATAAACATGCCGTCCAGCAGATAGCACCAGACGCCGACCACCGGCAGGATCGTCTGCCAGATCAGATAGCGATCGGCCAGCTGCTGCAGGGAAGGCAGTGAGGTTAACAACGCGATAATGTACTGCCCCGCCAGGCTGTAAATCAGGGCAAACGCCAGCGCCACCATGCCGGACTGCCGGCAGGCCGCCCGCCACACCTCCAGCAACTGGCTACCGTCGCGCGCGCCGTAGGCCTGGCCGGAGTGAGCCTCCACGGCATAGGCAAAGCCATCCAGCGCGTAGGCGGTAAAGGTCAGCATGGTCATCAGTACGGCGTTAACCGCCACGATGTCGCTGCCCAGACGGGCGCCGAATACGGTCAGCGCGCCAAAGCACAGCTGCAGCAGCAGCGAGCGCAGCATGATGTCCCGATTCAACGCCAATAAACGGCGCAGATCCCCGCGCCAGGCGTTTTTCAGCATCGCCAGCGACACGCCGCGCAGCGTCAGCACCCGCTTCGCCATCAGCAGGCCAATAATGAGGGTGGCGTACTCCGCGGTGACCGTGGCCAGCGCCGCTCCCTGGACGTTCATTCGCAGGCCCATCACCAGCCACAGATCGAGCACAATATTCAACAGATTACCCACCACCAGCAGAATAACCGGCGCCCGGGCGTACTGGACGCCCAGCAGCCAGCCGAGCAGCACCAGGTTGGCCAGCGAGGCGGGGGCGCTGAGCCAGCGAATTTCGAGAAACCGTCTCGCCTGCTCAAGCACCGCCTCGCTGCCGCCGACAATATGTAGAGCGAGGTCAATTAGCGGCAGGCGAAGCAGGATAATCAGCACCCCGGCGCCCAGCGCCAGGGCCAGCGGCTGCACCAGCGCCCGCGCCAGGCGCTGCGGATCTTTGGCGCCCCAGGCCTGAGCGGTGAGCCCGGTGGTGCTCATGCGCAGGAACAGCAGCAGCATGAAGAGGAAACTGGTGGCCGTCGCCCCGACCGCTACGCCGCCGAGGTATACCGGGCTGTCCAGGTGGCCGATCACCGCCGTATCCACCAGCCCCAGCAGCGGGACGGTGATGTTGGAGAAAATCATAGGGAGGGCAAGACGCCACAGCGCTTTATCGGCAGCGTTGAGCAGCATGTTTGAGGACCTGATTGAGGAAAAACGTCGCAGCGTCACGCAACAGATGACGCTGCGCAGAGGCAGGCGCTACAGCCATTCTCCATTACGGATCACGCCAACGGCCAGACCCTCAATGGTAAAACTCTGCTGGCGCAGATCGACGACGATCGGGGAAAACTCGCTGTTTTCCGGCAACAGTTCAACGACATTGCCCTGCTTTTTCAGACGCTTCACCGTCACTTCTTCATCGATACGCGCGACAACCACCTGACCGTTACGCACATCCTGGGTTTTGTGGACCGCCAGCAAATCGCCATCCAGAATACCGATGTCTTTCATCGACATCCCACTGACGCGCAGCAGGAAATCGGCGTTGGGCTTAAACATCGACGGGTCGACCTGATAGTGGCCTTCAATATGCTGCTGCGCCAGCAGCGGCTCACCGGCGGCGACGCGACCGATCAGCGGCAGGCCTTGCTCTTCTTCCGTCAGCAGGCGAATACCGCGAGAAGCGCCGGAGACGATCTCGATCGCGCCTTTACGCGCCAGCGCTTTCAGGTGTTCTTCCGCCGCGTTTGGGGAACGGAACCCCAAGCGCTGAGCAATTTCCGCACGCGTCGGCGGCATGCCCGTCTGGCTGATATGATCCCTAATGAGATCAAACACCTCTTGCTGCCTGGTCGTTAACGCTTTCATTCCGCCCCCTGGGTGTATATACAGTTATGCTGTGAGTATATACAGCTAACGGTGATTTTGGAACCACATGGCACACAAAAATCGGCGGATTGTTCATATTTTGCGAGGGTTAGCGAAGAACGTTAGTGATAATGACTCCACAGCAGCGTTCCCCAGGTGATCAGCGCGATGATAATCGCCAGCAGAACCGCCGCCGACCCCATATCTTTGGCGCGCCCTGAAAGCTCGTGAAAATCCGAGCCGATACGGTCCACAACCGCTTCAATCGCGCTGTTGAGAATTTCGACTATCATCACTAGCAGGACCGAGCCAATCAGCAATACGCGGGTGATGGCGTCGACGTCCAGCCAGCAGGCTACCGCGACGGCCACGATAGCGGCGACGCCTTCCTGACGAAACGCAGCCTCGTTGATCCACGCCGCGCGAAATCCTTTCCAGGAGTAACCTGCCGCCTTAATGATCCGGGTTAACCCGGTGGTATTATTGGCCATCACAAAACCTTTTTACGTAAATGACGTCGATGAGTGTGCGCGTTTGCCGCGTGGTAACGGAAATTTTGCCCACTTTCTGTTATTCTTGCCGCGCATTTGCATGATTAACCAGAGGCTTCACATCGTTTATGTCCGGCTGGCAACGAATTTACTATAAATTACTGAATTTACCATTACAGGTGCTGGTAAAAAGCAAGTCTATTCCGGCAGAGCCTGCCCAGGAATTAGGACTCGATACCTCGCGTCCGGTCATGTACGTCCTGCCCTATAATTCGAAGGCGGACCTGCTGACGCTGCGCGCCCAATGCCTGGCGCATGATTTACCTGACCCGCTTGAACCGCTGGAAATCGACGGCGCCCTGCTGCCGCGTTACGTATTCATCCACGGTGGGCCGCGCGTATTTACTTATTACACGCCAAAAGAAGAGTCCATCAAGCTGTTCCACGATTACCTCGATCTGCACCGCAACCATCCGGACCTCGATGTGCAAATGGTGCCGGTTTCGGTCATGTTCGGCCGTTCGCCGGGTCGCGAGAAAGGAGAAGTCAATCCGCCGCTGCGGATGCTGAACGGCATTCAGAAATTTTTCGCCGTCTCCTGGCTCGGCCGCGACAGCTTCGTGCGCTTCTCGCCGTCCGTTTCGCTGCGCCGCATGGCGGATGAGCACGGTACCGATAAGATCATCGCCCAGAAGCTGGCTCGCGTCGCTCGCATGCATTTTGCCCGCCAGCGGCTGGCCGCCGTCGGCCCGCGTCTGCCGGCCCGCCAGGATCTGTTTAATAAACTGCTGGCCTCGAAAGCGATTGCCCGCGCGGTGGAAGACGAAGCGCGCAGCAAGAAAATTTCGCACGAGAAGGCACAGCAGAACGCTATCGCGCTGATGGAAGAGATTGCGGCGAACTTCTCATACGAGATGATCCGCCTGACCGACCGCATTCTCGGCTTCACCTGGAACCGCCTGTACCAGGGTATCAACGTGCATAACGCCGAGCGCGTACGCCAGCTGGCGCACGACGGCCATGAAATTGTCTATGTCCCCTGCCACCGCAGCCACATGGACTATCTGCTGCTCTCCTACGTCCTGTACCATCAGGGGCTGGTCCCTCCGCATATCGCGGCGGGCATCAACCTCAACTTCTGGCCGGCCGGGCCGATCTTCCGCCGCCTCGGCGCCTTCTTTATTCGCCGCACCTTTAAGGGCAACAAACTCTATTCCACCGTGTTCCGCGAATACCTTGGCGAACTGTTCAGCCGCGGCTATTCCGTGGAGTATTTCGTCGAAGGCGGCCGCTCCCGTACCGGCCGCCTGCTCGATCCGAAGACCGGTACGCTGTCGATGACCATCCAGGCGATGCTGCGCGGCGGAACCCGACCGATCACCCTGGTGCCGATTTACATCGGCTATGAGCACGTGATGGAGGTAGGAACCTACGCCAAAGAGCTGCGCGGCGCCACTAAAGAGAAAGAGAGTCTGCCGCAGATGGTGCGTGGCTTGAGCAAGCTGCGCAACCTGGGCCAGGGTTACGTTAACTTCGGCAAACCGCTGCCGCTGATGACCTATCTTAACCAGCATGTGCCGGATTGGCGGGAAGCGATCGACCCGATCGAAGCGGTTCGCCCCTCCTGGCTGACGCCGACGGTGAATAGCATCGCCGCTGACCTGATGGTGCGCATCAATAACGCCGGCGCGGCCAACGCCATGAACCTGTGCTGTACGGCGCTACTGGCCTCCCGCCAGCGTTCGCTGACCCGTGAGCAGCTCACCCAGCAGTTAGAGTGCTACCTCGCGCTGCTGCGCAATGTGCCCTATTCTCCGGATGCGACCGCCCCATCCGCTTCAGCCAGCGAGCTCATCGATCATGCACTGCAGATGAACAAGTTCGAAGTGGAGAAGGACACCATTGGCGACATCATCATCCTGCCGCGCGAGCAGGCGGTGCTGATGACCTACTATCGCAACAATATCACCCATATGCTGGTGATGCCGTCGCTGTTAGCCGCTCTGGTGACTCAGCATCGTCATCTCAGCCGCGCCGAAGTGCTGCGTCATGTGGAAACACTCTATCCGTTCCTCAAGGCCGAGCTGTTCCTGCGCTGGGAAAAAGCGGAGCTGGCCGGAGTGGTGGATGCGCTGATTGCCGAGATGCTGCGTCAGGAGCTGATCGTCGTCGATGGCGATGTCATGAGCCTCAACCCGTCGCACTCTCGCTCCCTGCAGCTGCTGGCCGCTGGCGCCCGCGAGACGCTGCAGCGCTATGCCATCACCTTCTGGCTGCTGAGCGCTAACCCGGCGATCAACCGCAGCTCGCTGGAAAAAGAGAGTCGCACCGTGGCCCAGCGTCTGTCGGTGCTACACGGCATCAATGCGCCGGAGTTCTTCGACAAAGCGGTGTTCAGCACCCTGGTGTTGACCCTGCGCGATGAAGGCTATATCAGCGACACCGGCGACGCCGAGCCGGAAGAGACCCTGAAGGTTTATCGGATGCTGGCGGACTTGATTACGTCGGATGTCCGACTGACCATTGAGAGCGTCACGCAGGACGACGCGTAACGCGGCGTTTGCTGCCCCCCGGAATGCCGGGGGGCAGCGGACAGGAGGTTACAGGTAGCTCATCGCCAGGCCGAGGAACAGCACCAGCCCGACGTAGTTATTGTTCATAAACGCTTTGAAGCAGTTATCGCGGTCGCGATTGAAGATAAGCTTCTGCTGCCAGCCAAACAGACCCGCCGCCACGAACAGCGACCAGTAATATTCCCAGCCCAGCCCATTCAGCCAACCCACCGCGCCCATCAGCGCCAGTACGGCCACCTGCAGGATACCGATAATCAGACGATCGTTTTCGCCAAACAGGATCGCCGTCGACTTGATGCCGATCTTAACGTCGTCATCGCGATCCACCATCGCATACTGGGTATCGTAGGCCACCGCCCACAGAATATTGGCGAGGAACATCAGCCAGCAGCTCAGCGGCAGCGATTCGCTGACGGCCGAGAAGGCCATCGGGATCGACCAGCCAAAGGCCGCGCCCAGCACCACCTGCGGCAGATGAGTGTAGCGCTTCATAAACGGATAGACCCACGCCAGCGCCAGCGCCGCCACCGACAGCAGAATGGTCATGGTGTTGAGGGTGAGCACCAACAGGAAAGAGAGCAGCACCAGCACGATAAACAGCGTTCGCGCCTCTTTCTCGGTAACATCGCCGCTCGGCAGCGGACGGCGGGCGGTACGCTTTACGTGACCATCAAATTTTCGGTCGGCATAGTCATTCACCACGCAGCCGGCGGCGCGCATCAGCCAGACGCCGGCGACGAATACCGCCAGGATCCACAGCGGCGGGACGCCCGGCGAGGCCACCCATAGCGCCCACAGCGTCGGCCACAGCAGCAGCAAAGCGCCGATCGGTTTGTCAGTGCGCATCAGGCGATGAAACGCCAACAGCTTATTCTGCGACAGACTCCACTCCATTTTTTCTTCCTCTTAGTACAACGGCGACGCAGGCAAAAAAAGCTCGGTCAGCAGCAGGGGTTTGCCGCTCAGCCGCAGGCGGGAACGACGCCCCCACAGCGCTGCATCGCGACCAATTTCAATAAAATCGCGGGTTAATGTCGACGACGTAAACAGGTATCGGCCCAGCGGAGTTTGCCCGAGCTGCTGTAGCGCCAGCTCCGGACCACACAGCGTCGACTCCGGCGCCACCGTGCGCCCGGCCAGCCAGGGCTCGCCATCGGCATTGAGTATAATCTCCCGCAGCCAGTAGCGCGGCTCGTCGGGCAGCAGCGCCGCTTCGTCAGTCAGCGCGTCACGGCCGATATACCCTTCGTTAACCAGGGTCACGGTGACCTGCTTTCCTTGTTGTTCAAAGCGCTGGGTCATTGAGTCCTCCAGCAGCAGCCAGTCACTTAGCGGCGGCGGCAGGGATGGCATAACGGCAAAATAGCGCAGCGCACGCAGTCGCGTAAGCGCAGGATGGGACATGCCTGATTCTCCGGTACATAACGTGAAAGCATTGTATCGCAGAATAGGCGGTTGGTGGCGGGCAAACGTCAATATACGATCATTCACGCAACAGCCATGCAACAGGCTGCCGCGCGTGCAAAAAAAGGTGCATCCCGGAGGATGCACCTAAAGGCTGTGCCTAAACATCAGCATTGTGGGGAGACGATTACCCCTTGCCTTTTACACTGCTGATAAAGGTGGAACGAGCGGATTTCGAGCCGAGGCGCTCAGCTTCGTTCATCAATTTCAGGGCTTTGTCGATGTCACCTTGTTTCACCGCCTGCTTAATACCATTGTTGAAGTAGGTTTCGGTATCGCTGAGCATCGGCTCGCTTTTGGCGGCCGGCGCCGCGGCGGCGGCTGGCGCGGCTACCGGCGCCGCGGTGTTGCCGACGGTTACCGGACCCGGGCCGGAAGAGCCGAACAGCGGCCCCACCAGCACGCTGGAAGTGCTATTAGTTTTCACTTTCAGCTTCAGCACGCCATCGGTGGTATGTTTAGCGATCGGATCCGGGATATCCGGGGCCGCATTGCCAGCGCCTTTGGCATAGGCTTTCGCCGGATCCAGCAGGGTCGTGGTCTGCTGGAGATCTTTTTCAGTGGTAAACACCAGCACATTGAGCTTTTGCTGGCCCAGCGCCGGGGTCAGGCGCATCACGCCGCCCAGGCGGTCAGCGGTCATCACGCCCGGCTGCTGATAGGTAAAGTAATTGCTGGGGAAGAACGCCGCGGGCGTCATGTTCTGGTCGAGAATCAGCACGTTCGGCGCAAAAATCTGCTTATGTTTGTTCAGTTCGCTGTCGAGCGTCAGGGTCAGCTCACCGATATTGGCCGGCACGCTCCAGGCGGCGACCGGTCCGACGATCCCCGGGACATCCAGGCGTTGACCGCCGGTAGTTAAATCAACGCTCTGCGTCTTTGATTGATCGGCAGGCGTCCAGATCAGCTGCTGCAGCGCGCTGGCTGGAATAGCCGGCGCGGCGCTGGTGTTCTGCGGTACAAAGTTAACATCGGCAAGGCTCATCCCCGGCACGCATGCCAACATCCCTGCGGATAAACACAGAGCGACGAGAGTTTTCTTCATTTTCATTCTTCTCACCTTGGATAGCATCGGTTTAGCGGTAGCCAGGCAATAGCGCGCTAACCCTGAATAATCAGGAGGGGCTGACGCCCCTCCCAGGTTACACCCGTCCTGCGGACGGTATTACCACCACACTTCCATCTGGGCACCGAAGGTAACTTCGCTGTCGTCACCGCGGCTGGAGGTGAAAGCGCCGCTTCCGCTGCTGTCTTTCGTCTGCAGACCGGAGGTGTTGCTGTAGCCCCAGTTTTCATCCCACTTCGCGTAGGTTGCGAAGATACGGATAGCCGGACGAGACCAGACGCTGTTGCCTGCCTGCCACTGTTGAGCCAGAGTAATTTTGTACTGGTTGTTGTTTTCGCTGGTACGCTGGGATTTCACGTTGTCGTAACCGATTTCCAGCTGGGTGCTCATGATCGGCGTCCATTTGTACATCGGACGGACACCCACGGTGTACCAGGTAGAACCGTTCTTGCTGTCCAGATCCACGTCCTGGTACATTGCCACGTACATCAGGCCCCAGTCATCGTTGAAGTCCATCGCGCCGTGATCCAGAACGCGGATCATGCTGCCGTTGTTATCGATGCTGGTCCCCTGAGAGTGGCCGCTGTTCCAGGAGGTCATTGCGTCAGTGGCGTACTGAACCACAAACTTGTTGAAGCCGCCCCAGATAGACTGAGTATGTTCACCGGTCCACATCCAGCCGTCTTTCGACGCGCCGTCTTCCAGGCGATAGTCATCCTGCGGGTTAGCACGGCCGTAATCGACCCCTAACTCCAGCACGCCGCCCGGGTTGGTTTCCAGACCCGCCAGACGGATATCAAAGACGTCGTTGGCAGTTTTCGCAGCATTTTTTTTGGTGTCATCGCTGGAGAAAGTATAAGAGCCGCCGCTTTCTGAGTTACGGGTAGCGGCCAGAGAGAGCTTACCGAAGCCAAGGTCAACGTTTTCCAGACCTGCACCCGGGCCGGAGATATCCCAGTAGTAGAAGTCGATCATGTGAACGTCATGACGCTGATAGAAGCGTTTACCCGCCCACAGCGTGGAGCCCGGCAGCCAGTCGATCAGGTTTTTACCCTCGATGTTGGCTTCACGGAACGCCGGAGAGGTGCTTTCCCAGTCATCTTCCTGATTCACGGAATAGGCAACGTTAGTATCGAAATAAAAACTCTTATCCCCTTCCTTCCACAGCTCCTGGCCCAGCTTCAGTTCCGCATAGGTTTCACATTCGTTACCAAGACGGTATTTACTTTGAGCGCCGGTTGCTTTGAAGCACTGTTGCTCGCCGCCGCTGCCGGTCCAGCCAATGCCGGAACGCGCGTAGCCATGGAAATCGACAGCCAGCGCCTGAGCAGACATCACGCCTGCTGCGACGGCGACCGCCAGAGGAAGTTTGCGCAGAGTAATCATCATTCTATCTCCTGAGATCATTGCTTTTCTTTGCACGCTTCGCCGGTATATCGCCAGCCGGGTTCGCGCTTTTTTAATGGGAAGCCTTACACGCCCGGCTCTTTATGCAGCCGACGACAAGCGGTGCCATCCTCACGGAATAAATGGCAACGTTCTGGCGGCAAACCGATAGCGAATGTGGCTCCCTCTTCTACCAACACCACGTCGTTCTGGCGGTAAACCAGGTTCTGACGGATGGCGGGGATCTGGATATGAATTTGCGTTTCGTGACCGAGCTGTTCGACGACCTGGACCTCGCCTTCAAGGGTTACATCGGCGATATCGCTGGGCAATAAATGCTCCGGTCGAATACCTAAGGACATATTGGCGCCCGCCTGCACGTTGGCGCTGTCCACCGGTAGCCAGATTTGCTGACGGTTCGGCAGTTCAACCTGCACCTGATCGATAGCCGTCGCGGTGACTTTGACCGGCAGGAAGTTCATCTTCGGTGAACCAATGAAGCCGGCAACGAAGCGGTCAGCCGGATAGTGATAGAGCTCCAGCGGTTTCCCAACCTGCGCCACACGGCCGGCGTCGAGGACCACGATCTTGTCGGCGAGGGTCATCGCTTCCACCTGATCGTGGGTGACATAGATCATGGTGCGGCCCAGTCGCTTATGCAGACGGGAGATTTCGATACGCATCTGGACGCGCAGGGCGGCATCGAGGTTGGAAAGCGGCTCATCCAGCAGGAAAACGCTTGGCTCTGCCACCAGCGTACGACCAATCGCCACGCGCTGGCGCTGACCGCCGGAGAGGGCTTTCGGTTTACGCTCCAGCAGATGGGCCAGCTGCAGCACTTCCGCAACCTGAGTCACCCGCTGGTTAATCAGATCTTTTTTCGCGCCGGCCAGCTTCAGGCCAAACGACATATTTTCCGCAACGGAAAGGTGGGGATAGAGTGCATAAGACTGGAATACCATCCCAACGCCGCGTTCTGCCGGTGGGATCTCGTTCATGCGGGTGTCACCGATAAACAGGTCCCCGCTGGTAATAGTTTCTAACCCGGCAATCATACGCAGCAGGGTAGATTTGCCGCAGCCCGATGGCCCGACAAACACGACGAATTCCCCTTCGTGGATATCGAGATTGATATCTTTCGATACCACCACGTCACCCCAGGCTTTCGTTACATTTCGCAGCTGTACGCTCGCCATGCCCTTCTCCCTTCGTTACAACCTGTCACTAACAGTCACATTCAAGATGGGTCGACTATGCGGCATTCATTACGCAGGTAAATCCTCCACCCCCCGGCTTTTTTATGGGGGAGGAGATGGGAGGATGAGAGATTGGCTCTCGCCGCGGGGGATGGCGGGCGGAGCGTGATTTCGTGATGGAGGCGACAAAATTGGGCGCTTTTTTCTGTGCTCCAGGACGCAATACGGCCGTTTTTGCAATGGAGATCACACAACCAGCGGGTGGGGCGTAGACCTGGGGAGGATGGAAAGGGGTTGTTAAAAAAGGAAACTCATCATCGTTAAGCCACCGAAGTGTATCCACGAGTACAACACCAAAAAGGACGGGTATATGAAAATCAAAACTGGCGCTCGCATCCTCGCGCTGTCGGCACTGACCACGATGATGTTTTCCGCCTCTGCCCTCGCAAAAATTGAAGAAGGTAAGCTGGTTATCTGGATTAACGGCGACAAAGGCTACAACGGCCTCGCTGAAGTGGGTAAAAAGTTTGAAAAAGACACCGGCATTAAAGTTTCCGTAGAACACCCGGACAAGCTGGAAGAGAAATTCCCGCAGGTTGCGGCGACCGGCGACGGCCCAGACATCATCTTCTGGGCGCATGACCGTTTCGGCGGCTACGCGCAGTCGGGCCTGCTGGCGGAAATCACCCCGGACAAAGCGTTCCAGGACAAACTCTATCCGTTCACCTGGGATGCGGTTCGCTATAACGGCAAACTGATCGCCTACCCGATCGCAGTCGAAGCCCTGTCCCTGATTTACAACAAAGACCTGGTGCCGAACCCGCCGAAGACCTGGGAAGAGATCCCGGCGCTGGATAAAGAACTGAAAGCGAAAGGTAAGAGCGCGCTAATGTTCAACCTGCAGGAACCGTACTTCACCTGGCCGCTGATCGCTGCCGACGGCGGATACGCGTTCAAGTTTGAAAACGGCAAGTACGATGTGAAAGACGTCGGCGTGGACAGCGCAGGCGCGAAAGCGGGCCTGACCTTCCTGGTTGACCTGATCAAGAACAAGCACATGAATGCCGACACCGACTACTCCATCGCGGAAGCGGCCTTCAACAAAGGCGAAACCGCGATGACCATCAACGGTCCGTGGGCGTGGTCTAACATCGATAAGAGCAAGGTTAACTACGGCGTGACCCTGCTGCCAACCTTTAAAGGCAAACCATCGAAACCGTTCGTTGGCGTGCTGAGCGCGGGGATCAACGCCGCCAGCCCGAACAAAGAGCTGGCCAAAGAGTTCCTCGAAAACTACCTGATGACCGATCAGGGTCTGGAAGCCGTTAACAACGACAAACCGCTGGGTGCCGTGGCGCTGAAATCCTTCCAGGAAAAACTGGAAAAAGATCCGCGCATCGCTGCCACCATGGCGAACGCCCAGAAAGGCGAAATCATGCCTAACATCCCGCAGATGTCTGCCTTCTGGTATGCCGTTCGTACCGCGGTTATCAACGCCGCCAGCGGTCGCCAGACTGTCGATGCTGCGCTGAAAGATGCACAGAGCCGTATCACTAAGTAAGAAAACGGCGGGTGGCGCGTGCGCCTACCCGCCCTACCACTACGGCTCGGACCGTAGGTCAGGTAAGCGAAGCGCCACCTGACAAATAAGTTTTCACCGCTGTAGAGGATGATCCCCATGGATGCCGTTAAAAAGAGACACTGGTGGCAAAGCCCGCAACTCACATGGTCTGTGATTGGCTTACTGTGCCTGCTGGTGGGTTACCTTGTTGTTTTGATGTACGCCCAGGGGGAGTACCTGTTCGCCATCATGACGCTGATTTTAAGCTCAGTTGGCCTGTATATTTTCGCTAATCGCAAGGCTTATGCCTGGCGCTATGTTTATCCCGGCCTCGCCGGCATGGGCCTGTTTGTCCTGTTTCCGCTGATCTGCACTATCGCTATCGCGTTTACCAACTACAGTAGCACCAACCAGCTGACCTTTGAGCGTGCGCAGCAGGTGCTGATGGATCGTTCCTTCCAGGCCGGCAAAGCCTATAATTTCACGCTGATCCCTGCGGGTGACGAGTGGAAGCTGGCGCTGACCGACGGCGAAAGCGGTAAAAACTACCTTTCTGACGCCTTTAAATTTGGCGGCGAGCAGAAGCTGGCGTTAAAAGAAACCGACGCCCTGCCGGAAGGCGAGCGCGCCAACCTGCGCGTGATTACCCAGAATCGCACCGCGCTGAACCAGCTGACCGCTGTGCTGCCGGATGACAGCAAAGTCATCATGAGCTCCCTGCGCCAGTTCTCCGGTACCCAGCCTCTGTATACCCTCGGCGAAGACGGGGTACTGACCAACAATCAGACCCACGTTAAATACCGCCCGAACAACGACGTCGGCTTCTACCAGTCAATTAACGCCGACGGCAGCTGGGGCAATGAGAAGCTGAGCCCGGGCTACACTGTGACTATCGGCTGGGACAACTTTACCCGCGTCTTCCACGATGAAGGCATTCAGAAACCGTTCTTCGCGATCTTCGTCTGGACGGTGGTGTTCTCGGTGCTGACCGTGGTGCTGACCGTCGCGGTGGGGATGATCCTCGCCTGCCTGGTGCAGTGGGAAGCGCTGAAAGGCAAAGCGATTTATCGCGTCCTGCTGATTCTGCCGTACGCCGTACCGTCGTTTATTTCGATTCTGATTTTCAAAGGGCTGTTCAACCAGAGCTTTGGTGAAATCAACATGATGCTCAGCACGCTGTTCGGCATTAAGCCGGCCTGGTTTAGCGACCCGACCACCGCGCGCACCATGATCATCATCGTCAACACCTGGCTGGGCTACCCGTACATGATGATCCTGTGCATGGGGCTGCTGAAGGCGATTCCGGACGATCTGTACGA
The DNA here is from genome assembly GCF_018204675.1 of Klebsiella sp. P1927. Lineage (NCBI taxonomy): Bacteria > Pseudomonadati > Pseudomonadota > Gammaproteobacteria > Enterobacterales > Enterobacteriaceae > Klebsiella > Klebsiella sp. P1927. Next base: position 4,815,833 of record NZ_CP073377.1, read on the forward strand.
AGCGTCGGCAATGGATGGCGCCGGCCCGTTCCAGAACTTCTTTAAAATTACCTTCCCGCTGCTGATTAAGCCGCTAACGCCGCTGATGATCGCCAGCTTCGCCTTTAACTTTAACAACTTCGTCCTGATTCAATTGTTGACCAACGGCGGTCCGGACCGTCTCGGCACCACCACCCCGGCCGGTTATACCGACCTGCTGGTGAGCTACACCTATCGCATCGCCTTTGAAGGCGGCGGCGGTCAGGACTTCGGCCTGGCGGCGGCTATCGCAACGCTTATCTTCCTGCTGGTTGGCGCGTTAGCGATTGTGAATCTGAAAGCCACGCGCATGAAGTTTGATTAAGGGAGATAACGATAATGGCTATGGTCCAACCCAAATCGCAGAAGCTACGTTTATTTACCACGCATCTCCTGCTACTGATTTTTATCGCCGCGATTATGTTTCCGCTGCTGATGGTTATCGCTATCTCGCTGCGCGAAGGCAACTTCGCCACCGGCAGCCTGATCCCGGATACCATCTCCTGGGAGCACTGGCGTCTGGCGTTAGGCTTCAGCGTCGAACACGCCGATGGCCGCGTCACGCCGCCGCCGTTCCCGGTCCTGCTGTGGCTGTGGAACTCGATTAAGGTCGCCGGGATCACCGCGATCGGTATCGTCGCTCTCTCCACCACCTGCGCTTACGCTTTCGCCCGTATGCGCTTCCCGGGGAAAGCGACCCTGCTGAAAGGGATGCTGATTTTCCAGATGTTCCCGGCGGTGCTGTCGCTGGTTGCCCTGTACGCGTTGTTTGACCGCCTGGGCCAGTACATCCCGTTCGTCGGCCTCAACACCCACGGCGGCGTCATCTTTGCCTACATGGGCGGTATCGCGCTGCACGTCTGGACGATTAAAGGCTACTTCGAAACCATCGATGGCTCGCTGGAAGAAGCGGCGGCGCTGGATGGCGCGACCCCATGGCAGGCTTTCCGTCTGGTGCTGCTGCCGCTGTCGGTGCCGATTCTGGCAGTCGTGTTTATTCTGTCGTTCATCGCGGCCATCACCGAAGTGCCGGTCGCCTCGCTGCTGCTGCGCGATGTGAACAGCTATACCCTGGCGGTAGGTATGCAACAGTATCTCAACCCGCAGAACTATCTGTGGGGCGACTTTGCCGCCGCGGCGGTGCTCTCCGCCATTCCGATCACGGTTGTCTTCCTGCTGGCGCAGCGCTGGCTGGTTAATGGCCTGACGGCGGGTGGAGTGAAAGGTTAATTTTTTTGTAACACCGGCCCCAAATTTCAGAGGAGGGCCGACGGTCTAGCCGCAATACACGACCCCAACCGGGTATTGTCGCCGTCGCCCTCAGCTGAAAAAGTAAGGTCAATGCCACTGCTATCCTCAACTGGACCCTACATAAATTCTATTTGTGACTGTTGGTCAGCGGCCCTGGAGGCCGCTTTTTTTTATTCGCGTTTCAGGCGATTGGAGTTACACAGCCAGAGCGTAATCACCAGGATCAGGATCGCCGCGGAGTAAATGAGCACCGCCAGCGGCGACTCATGATCGACGATAATAAGCCGCACAATTGCGGTAATACCGATATAGACGAAATAGCGCAGTGGAAAGTGAAAACCGGATTCAAAATATTTAACAATCAGCGCGATAAACTCAAAGTAGAGAAAATAGACCACCAGCCCTTCGACCAGCTTGTACTTACTCACCGGCTCCGGCGTAAACAGTACGTGCGCCAGATGCAGGGTCTCCTTTCCCAGGAACACCACCAGAATAATTCCCAGGCACAGCAGTGCCAGATTCAGCACGGCCTGCATGGCCTTCGCAACGAAATTAACCAGCGGACGATATACCGACGGCATAGTGACACCTCAAATGCATGAACGTTGTCGATCTGTATAGCGCAAAAGTGTGATCCAGATCTACCTATGATTCCTTCGCCTTACGCTATCTCCGGGCTATTGATTCGAAAAGTACGAACAAGAGAAAATTGTCCTTCCAGAAACGCTGTGAGCAGATTAACAAAAACATCCGTTACGCTTAGAACGAATCACCCCAACTAACTGAAATATAAAAAGTTTACTTTTTGACACAGGTGTATCTTAAAACCTCCCGTAAGATAAAATTTTTCTCCAAACCACAGTCTTTTTATGGTTATTAGGGTAAGTTTTTTCTTATCTTTTGTCTTAGCATTATCGCAGCTGAATAAAATTTAATTTTGGACATTAAATCATTATGAACACCGATAACGCTTCCCTGTACGTAAAATGGCTCAAACAAGAGGTCGCCCCGGCTTTAGGTTGTACTGAACCCGTCGCTATTTCCTTCGCGGCCGCCTACGCCGCACAATATCTGGATCAGCCTTGCACCAAAATTAGCGGTTTTATTTCCGCCAATCTTTATAAAAACGCGATGGGCGTCACCATACCCGGCACCACCGTTTGCGGTGTACCGCTGGCAGCCGCAATTGGCGCATTTGGCGGCGACCCGCAAAAGGGATTAAAAACGCTGGAAGATATCACTCCGCGGCACGTTGAAATGGCGCAGAAGCTGATCGCCAATAACGCCGTTGATATTGCCGTCGAAGAGACTCCGGATTTTATTCATCTCGATTTAACCCTCTCTGCTGGCGAGAATTGCTGTCGTGTCGTGGTCAAAGGAACCCACACCAACGTGGTCGAGCTTTATATTAATGGCCAGCCGCAGCCATTAAGCGAAAAACAGAATACGCACACCCAGCGCGAAACGCTGCCCACTTTCTCGCTACAACAGGCTTACGACTTTATTAATCGCGTCGACTTTAATGATATTCGCTTTATTCTCGACGCCGCGCGCTTAAACTCCGCGCTGGCGGCAGAAGGCAAAACAAAAAAATATGGCCTGAACATTAACGGTACCTTTTCTGACGCAGTGAAAAACGGCCTGATGAGCAACGATCTGTTAAGCAAGGTGATCATCAACACCGTCGCCGCTTCAGATGCCCGCATGGGCGGCGCGCCGGTGGTAGCGATGTCTAACTTCGGCTCAGGCAATCAGGGCATTACAGCAACCATACCGGTAGTGGTGGTTGCAGAGCATCTCGGCGTCGATGAAGAGACCCTGGCTCGCGCTTTGTCTCTATCTCATCTCACCGCCATCTCAATTCATTCTCGTTATACGCGCTTATCTGCGCTATGCGCAGCCTCAACCGCCGCTATGGGCGCCGCCGCCGGTATGGCCTGGCTGTTTACCCGCGATATCAACACCATTAATACCGCAATTATTAATATGGTCAGCGATATTACCGGCATGATTTGTGATGGCGGTTCCAACAGCTGCGCGATGAAAGTCTCGTCAGTGGTATCCAGCGCCTTTAAGGCGGTACTAATGGCCATGCAAAATAGCTGCGCTGGCGCCAATGACGGTATTGTCTGCGCCGATGTCGAGCAGACTATTAATAACCTGTGCCGTCTGGTGATTAAACCAATGACTCTCACCGATAAAGAAATTATCAGCATTATGGTCGCTAAATAATACCATTTCACGGGCCTGAAAGAGCAGGTCCCGATTAACGTACTCTACCCACACTATTATTTATAAATTAGCAGGTATAGCAGATGAATAAAAAAGTCATCTTCCGCGGCGCCAGCGCTATTATGCCCCTATGCATCGGCGACTTTCCATTTTCATTTATTGTCGGCGCATTAAGCGTTAGCGCGGGCATGAGCGTCTGGCAGAGTACGGCGTGGTCGGCGATCGTCATTGCCGGCTCGGCGCAAATGCTGGCACTGAATATGTTAAAAACCGGCGCCACGCTCGGCGTGATTATTTTCACCACATTAATTATCAATCTTCGCCACGTGCTGTATAGCGCCTCTATTTCCGGCAGCGTGCGTGAAGCTTCATTCTTTAAAAAATGCTTTATGTCCTATGCGCTCACCGACGAGGTGTATGCCACCACCGTCAAAGAGATGGAAGGAAATAAAAAGGAAAAATATCTGTTTTATGGTTCGGCGATGATTACCTTCTGGGCGATTTGGGTGCTGGCTGATTTTCTTGGCGCGCTGGTCGGCGCCTCGTTTCCCCACATTGAGAAATACGGTCTCGATTTCGCCATGGTCGCCGCCTTTATCGCCATCGTGGTGCCGCAAATTAAAAGCCAGGCCTGCACCGTCGCCGCGGTTGTAGCCGCCGTTTCCGGCGTGCTGTTAGTGGTCCTACCCTATTCGCTGGGTATCGTCGTCGCCTCAGTGCTTGGCGTCCTCGCCGGCCTGTGCGTCGACCTGGCGGAAGAGCGCAAGCAGATGGCAAAAACCGAATCCGATATGCCGTTAGTGGAGGCGATGGAAAATGAGTAATAGCTATTTTATCGCCCTGACGCTGGGCATGGCCGCGGTGACTTTTCTCATCCGTTTCTCGTTTATCGGCCTGGCCGGCAAGATCCAGATGTCCGAGCGGGTGACCAAAACGCTACGCTTCGTGCCGGTCACTGTTCTGCCGGCCATCATCACCATTTAGATCCTGAGCGTGAATTCCAGCATGGAGTTCGACTTAAAAAATCCGAAGGTGATCGCCGCCATCATCTGCACGCTCGCCAGCTTCCGTTTAGGTCTGGTGTGGGTGGTAGTGAGCGGCGTCGGCTCGCTGGTGTTGTTAAATTATTTTATGTAACCGTTTGAAGGATAAACCGTATGATTATTACCACCGCTGACGCGCCTGCCGCTATCGGCCCGTACGTGCAGGGCGTCAATCTCGGCGCGATGACCATCACCTCCGGTCAGCTGCCGATTAATCCGCTGGACGGCACCATGCCAGGCGATATCGCCGAACAGGCGCGGCAATCACTGGAGAACGTGAAAGCCATCGTCGAAGCCGCCGGACTCACGGTCGGGCAGATCGTTAAAACTACGGTGTTTGTCAAAGACCTGGCGGATTTTGCCGCCATCAATGCCGCCTACGAGGCCTTCTTTATCGAACACCAGGCGGCCTTTCCGGCGCGCTCCTGTGTGGAGGTGGCAAGGTTACCGAAAGATGCCGGCGTCGAAATCGAAGCGATCGCTTTCGCCCGCTAACCCCCAGGCTGGAGGGAGCGCCTCCAGCCTTCTCCCACCGATTTTTGTCGTTCCACATTGTTCACTTTACAGGCAATATAGCCGCAGAACGACGCGAGGAACGCAGCATGTTAACTATTCGACAGGCATGTCCCGAGGACGCGCCCCAGCTTAGCGCGATGGGCTATGCCAGCTATCATCACCACTTTGCTCATCTCTGGCGCGATGCCGATGAACTGGCGTTATTTCTTAAGCAAGAATATGCCGAAGATGCGCTACGTCGGAGTCTTGCGGATGCGACCCAACACTGGCTCATCGCCGAAGCCCCCTCTCCTGTTGGTTTCGCTAAATATAGCTATCAGCAGCGAATGGCTGACGACGGCAAGATTGGTACGCTGCTGCATAAGCTCTACCTGATGCCGGGGAAGACTGGCCACCGCTACGGCGAGCATATTTTTCACGCCGTCGAGACGCGAGCAAAAACGGCCGGTGAAAGTTGGCTGTGGCTGGAAGTACTCGCCGCGAATCCCGCCGCGCGCCGTTTTTACGAACGCCAGGGGATGCAGCACATCAGAGACACGATTTTCCACTCCGCCAGCCAGCAAAGCACCTTACATATTCTGGCCAAACCGATTTGAGAGGAACTATGCCTGAGCTTCGTGATACCGGCGTACGTAACGTCGTTTGTGGGGAAAATGTCGTTATTTACCAGCCCGCCAACCTCTATGATTGCCAGCTCGGCGATAACGTCTTCGTCGGGCCGTTCGTTGAGATCCAGCGGAATACCCGCATCGGCGCGAACAGTAAAATTCAGTCCCATACCTTTATCTGCGAGTACGTCACCATCGGCCAGCGCTGCTTTATCGGTCACGGCGTGATGTTTGCCAACGACCTGTTTCGCGAGGGTAAACCAAACGCCGACCGCGCCAGCTGGGGGCGGATCGAGATTGGCGATGACGTGTCGATCGGCAGCGGCGCCACGATTCTGGCCGTCAGCATCTGCGATGGGGTGGTGATAGGCGCGGGCAGCGTGGTAACGAAGTCCATTACCGAGAAAGGCGTGTGGGCGGGGAATCCGGCGAGGCTGCTGCGGCGGCTATAAATAAAAATGCCGACCAAAGGGTCGGCATTCCGTCTTAGCTGCGCAAGCGTTATGCGCGCCAGGCTTTATAACGGTTAATCAGGCCGTTAGTAGAGCTGTCGTGGCTGCTAACTTCGCTGCCGTCTTTCAGCTCCGGCAGGATGCGGTTAGCCAGCTGTTTGCCCAGCTCAACGCCCCACTGGTCAAAGGTGAAGATGTTGAGGATCGCGCCCTGGGTGAAGATTTTGTGCTCGTACAGGGCAATCAGCGCCCCGAGGCTGAACGGGGTGATCTCACGCAGCAGGATGGAGTTAGTCGGGCGGTTACCTTCGAACACTTTGAACGGCACCACGTGCTCCAGGGTCGCCGGGTCTTTACCCTGATCGCGATATTCCTGCTCAACCACTTCGCGGGATTTACCAAAGGCCAGGGCCTCGGTCTGGGCGAAGAAGTTAGACAGCAGTTTCTGATGGTGGTCAGACAGCGGGTTGTGGGTGATAGCCGGAGCGATGAAATCGCACGGTACCATTTTGGTGCCCTGGTGGATCAGCTGGTAGAACGCGTGCTGACCGTTGGTGCCCGGCTCACCCCAGATGATTGGGCCAGTCTGGTAGTCTACCGCGTGGCCGTTACGGTCAACATACTTACCGTTGGACTCCATGTTGCCCTGCTGGAAGTAAGCGGCAAAGCGGTGCATGTACTGGTCGTACGGCAGAATCGCTTCGGTTTCCGCACCGAAGAAGTTGTTGTACCAGATGCCGATCAGAGCCAGCAGCACCGGCAGGTTTTTCTCCGCCGGAGTGGTGGAGAAGTGCTTATCCATCGCATGCGCGCCGGACAGCAGCTCAACGAAGTTGTCGAAGCCCACGGAGAGAATGATGGACAGACCAATCGCCGACCACAGGGAGTAACGGCCGCCAACCCAGTCCCAGAATTCGAACATGTTGGCGGTGTCGATGCCGAACTCGCCAACCGCTTTCGCGTTGGTGGAAAGCGCGGCGAAGTGTTTCGCCACGTGCTTGTCGTCGCCCGCGGTTGCCAGGAACCAGTCGCGCGCGCTGTGGGCGTTGGTCATGGTTTCCTGGGTAGTGAAAGTCTTGGACGCCACCAGGAACAGAGTCGTTTCCGGATTCACGTTCTTCAGCACTTCGGCGATATGGGTGCCATCGACGTTAGAGACAAAGTGCATGTTGAGGTGGTTTTTATACGGACGCAGCGCCTCGGTCACCATGAAAGGACCGAGGTCGGAGCCGCCGATACCGATGTTAACCACGTCGGTGATCGGTTTGCCGGTGTAGCCTTTCCAGCTACCGGAGATAATCGCTTCGGAGAAGGTTTTCATCTTCTCCAGCACAGCGTTCACTTCCGGCATCACATCTTTGCCATCAACCACAATCGGCGTATTGCTGCGGTTACGCAGCGCGACGTGCAGTACCGCGCGGTCTTCGGTGCGGTTGATCTTCTCACCTGAGAACATCGACTTGATAGCGCCCGCCAGGTCAGTCTCTTTCGCCAGATCCTGCAGTTTAGCCAGCGTCTCTTCAGTGATGCGGTTTTTGGAGAAGTCCACCAGCATCAGATCGTCGAACGTCGCGGAAAATTTAGAAAAACGGTCGCTATCTTTGGCGAAAAGCTCGCTGATAGTGACATCTTTCATTTCGTCGAAGTGTTTCTGTAATGCCTGCCAGGCAGAGGTCTGCGTTGGGTTGATGTTTTTCATTAGCAATACTCTTCTGATTTGAGATTGTGACTTCGGTCGATTGTAGCGCCGGTGACGGAAAATTGTGATGATTTTTGTGACTTGACCCTGACGCCGGTCAGGAATCGGGTCAAAACGGAGTAAAAAGCCCCATTAGTATAGCTATCATAAGGCTTTTTTCTGTTAGCCGCAGAGGCATGAAAAATCCGCATAACCGCAGCGTTGACATAGCTGGCGTTAAGCCTTTATATATCCGCAGTGCTTACGTATTGGTAGGTATCTATTGCTCGCGCATTTCACGCTACAGCGAAAGGGTATTCGCGGGGGATATAATGTCCCTGTTCCCCCGGCCAGGTGAAAGACGTCAGTAATTGCCAGAAGAGGTGCGTTGCCCAGGTAACCGTATTGGAGGAACCAGTCCGGGGAAGATACGTGAGGGGGAGCAACGCCGAGGTGAAAGAGCGTCTGGTCACGCTCCTCGCCGGCCACAGGGGCTGAATCCCCTGGGTTGTCACCAGAAACGTTCGCAGTCGGGCGTTTCATACCCGAACACCTCAGCGCCCAAAGCGGTGAGTCGGGTCTACAAGGTGGAGCACTTCTGGGTGACATCGTAGTTGTTTATCACTCTGCGCCACCCTGTTTATCGCTCTTCCCTTGTGCCATGGCTGAATAATTTGGCCTGGCTTATTAAGACATTTTGTTGCGATCCGGCGGCGTCCAGCCCCTGCCAGGATCGGTGCTCAGGAATCGTTTTAATAAGTCAGGCCCCCTGACACGAGGTTGTTATGACAGATCTAGTCGTCGCCAAATTTGGCGGCACCAGCGTTGCTGATTTTGACGCAATGAACCGCAGCATCGATGTGGCGCTGCTCGATGCCAATACCCGTATTGTTGTGCTCTCCGCCTCTGCCGGCGTGACCAACATTCTGGTGGCCTTAGCGGGAGGGCTGGAACCCACCGAACGTTTTTCCCAGCTGGACGCTCTGCGTCAGATCCAGTTCAATATTCTGGAGCGTTTGCGTTATCCCAACGTGATCCGCGAAGAGATTGAGCGCTTGCTGGAAAATATCACGACGCTGGCGGAAGCCGCCGCGCTCGCCTCCTCAACCGCCCTGACTGACGAACTGGTCAGCCATGGCGAACTGATGTCTACCCTGCTGTTTGTGGAAATTCTGCGTGAACGCGGTATTCAGGCGCAGTGGTTTGACGCCCGTAAAGTGCTGCGCACTAACGATCGCTTTGGCCGCGCCGAACCGGACATCGCCGCCGTCGCCGAACTGACCCAGCAGCAGCTGGCGCCGCGCCTGGCGGAAGGCCTGGTGGTGACCCAGGGCTTTATCGGCAGCGAAGCGAAAGGCCGCACCACCACCCTCGGCCGCGGCGGCAGCGATTATACCGCCGCTCTGCTCGGCGAAGCGCTGAATGCCACCCGCGTCGATATCTGGACCGATGTCCCGGGGATCTATACTACCGACCCGCGCGTCGCGCCGGCGGCGAAACGCATCGACGTCATCGCCTTTGAAGAGGCAGCGGAAATGGCCACCTTTGGCGCCAAAGTGCTGCATCCGGCGACCCTGCTGCCTGCCGTGCGCAGCGATATCCCGGTGTTTGTCGGCTCCAGTAAAGAGCCTAAAGCGGGCGGTACGCTGGTGTGTAAAACCACCGAGAACCCGCCGCTGTTCCGCGCGCTGGCGCTGCGTCGCCGGCAAACGCTGCTGACGCTGCACAGCCTGAATATGCTGCACTCCCGCGGCTTCCTCGCCGAAGTGTTCGGTATTCTGGCGCGCCATAACATCTCAGTTGATTTGATCACCACCTCCGAAGTGAGCGTGGCCCTGACCATGGACACCACCGGCTCGACCTCTGCGGGCGATACCCTGCTGACCCAGGCGCTGCTGACCGAGCTCTCTTCGCTGTGCCGCGTGGAAGTGGAAGAAAATCTGGCGCTGGTCGCCCTGATTGGCAATGAGCTGTCGAAAGCCTGCGGCGTCGGCAAAGAGGTCTTTGGCGTCCTCGAGCCGTTTAACATCCGCATGATCTGCTATGGCGCCTCCAGCCACAACCTGTGCTTCCTGGTGCCGGGCGACGATGCGGAGAAGGTTGTGCAGAAGCTGCATCATAATTTGTTTGAATAAAATTCCTTAGCACGTTAAACAATACCTATAGCCGGGCTCGAACCCGGCTTTTTTATAACAACATCAACACAACCAGCTGACCTGCTCGCCGCCCATCGGGATGGCGCGGCCCGGTTCGCGTATCGCAAGGAACACAACATGCTCGCAACTCTGACGCGGCTGTTCCCGTTATGGGCACTGCTGCTCTCCGTTCTGGCCTATTACACTCCCACCACCTTCACCCCAATTGGCCCATGGGTCACCACCCTGCTGATGCTGATCATGTTCGGTATGGGCGTGCATCTGAAGCTGGAGGATTTCAAACGCGTCCTGTCGCGTCCGGCGCCGGTCGCTGCGGGGATATTTCTGCACTATCTGGTGATGCCGCTCGCCGCCTGGCTGCTGGCGCTGCTGTTTCATATGCCGCCGGAGCTTTCCGCCGGGATGGTGCTGGTCGGCAGCGTCGCCAGCGGGACCGCCTCCAACGTGATGATCTTTCTTGCCAAAGGGGATGTGGCGCTGTCGGTGACCATCTCCTCGGTCTCCACCCTCGTCGGCGTCGTGGCGACACCGCTGCTCACCCGTCTGTACGTCGACGCGCATATTCAGGTCGACGTCATGGGCATGTTGCTCAGCATTCTGCAGATTGTGGTCATTCCTATCGCGCTGGGACTGATTGTCCATCATCTGCTGCCGAAGGTGGTGAAAGCGGTAGAGCCGTTCCTGCCCGCCTTCTCGATGGTGTGCATTCTGGCGATCATCAGCGCGGTGGTGGCGGGTTCCGCCGCCCATATCGCCTCCGTCGGCCTGGTGGTGATTATCGCGGTGATCCTGCATAACACTATTGGTCTGCTTGGCGGGTACTGGGGCGGACGTCTGTTTGGTTTTGATGAATCCACCTGCCGTACGCTGGCGATCGAGGTGGGGATGCAGAACTCCGGCCTGGCGGCCGCGCTGGGTAAAATTTACTTCGGCCCGCTGGCGGCGCTGCCGGGCGCGCTGTTCTCCGTCTGGCATAACCTGTCCGGTTCGCTGCTGGCCGGGTACTGGTCAGGAAAGCCCATCGCCAAAAAAGCCGACAAGCGCTGAGTTTGATACGTCCGGGCGCAGGCCTGGGCGTGTGCCTGCTTTAGTTGCCATACAGGCTATCAGTAAAATATTCATTGCCGTACACTGGGTGCTCTGGTCTGACTGAGGGCACCACCATGGCACTCCCCCGTATTACACAAAAAGAGATGACCGAGCGCGAACAGCGCGAATTGAAAACGCTGCTTGACCGCGCGCGTATTGCGCATGGCCGCCCGCTGAGCAATGCGGAAACGAACAGCGTGAAAAAGGAATATATCGATAAGCTGATGGCGCAGCGTGAAGCGGAAGCGAAGAAAGCCCGCCAGGTGAGAAAACAGCAGGCTTATAAAACGGATAAGGAAGCGACCTTTTCCTGGTCGGCGAATACGCCGACCCGCGGCAGGCGTTAACGCCCTTTCTTTTTACGTCCCGGCTGGGTGAAACGTTTCCCGTTACCAGCCGGGCGGCCCTTATCGTTGCTATTTTCCATCTTCACCACCGGGCGCTTGATGCCGGGAGTCGCCGCTTTGGCCTTCGGCCTGGCTTTCGGCTTCGCTTCGGAAGAGGAGTTTTCAATCAGCTTGAACAGGTCGATCAGCTCGTCATCGGTTAGATCACGCCATTCACCCAAGGGGATCCCCGTCAGGCTCACGTTCATGATCCGCGTACGCTCAAGCTTCGTCACTTCATAGCCAAAGTGCTCGCACATACGACGGATCTGGCGATTCAGCCCCTGCACCAGAGTGATGCGGAAAACGAACGGCGCTTCTTTCTTTACCTTACATTTTTTGGTCACGGTCCCGAGAATCGGTACCCCCGCGCCCATGCCGCGAATGAACTCATCGGTCACCGGCTTATCGACCGTGACCAGATACTCTTTTTCATGGTCGTTGCCGGCGCGCAGGATCTTGTTCACCAGATCGCCATGGTTGGTGAGGAAGATCAGCCCCTGGGAGTCTTTATCCAGACGGCCGATAGGAAAGATACGCTTGCTGTGGTTGACGAAATCGACAATGTTGTCGCGCTCGCCATCTTCGGTGGTGCTCACAATGCCGACCGGCTTATTCAGCGCAATCAGTACCAGATCATCCGCTTCGCGCGGCTCAATCAACCGTCCGTTCACTTTGACTAAATCGCCAGGCTTCACCTGATCGCCAATAGTGGCGCGCTTGCCATTGATAAAGACGTTGCCTTGTTCAATAAAGCGGTCCGCTTCGCGACGCGAGCAGATGCCGCTTTCGCTGATGTATTTATTTAATCGGGTTGATGAGTCGGGCAGCATAGATTCTCCTGTAAAAGCGAAATATACCCTACCTTGTGGGCGAGAAAAAAGATGTGCCTTTGCGCCCTCCGGCGCAAGGTGTGATCGACTACGCCTTTTTTCACAAAAGTGTCCCGCTCAACGCCTGGCAACTTTGCATGATGAAATATCACAGAATCAGAGATTTAGCGTGCAATGCACAAAGGTGCCAATAACCCGCTATTGATAACGCAAATGTGCAAGATTATTCGCCAGATTAGGGTGATGAAATAAAAGAAAATCGCTTTAAACGGTGGCTCTAATAGGGTTATATCAGATCAACAGCACAAACCCGCGATTTGCACAAATGTGCAGGAGCCTGCAGATGACCATGGAAAACAGTGACGATATCCGGTTGATTGTCAAAATCGCCCAGCTCTATTACGAGCAGGATATGACTCAGGCGCAAATTGCTCGCGAGCTGGGGATCTATCGCACCACCATCAGTCGCCTGCTGAAGCGCGGCCGCGAGCAGGGCATTGTTACCATCGCCATCAACTATGACTACAATGAAAACCTGTGGCTCGAGCAACAGCTCAAGCAAAAATTTGGCCTGAAAGAGGCGGTGGTTGCCAGCAGCGATGGGCTGCTGGAAGAAGAACAGCTGAGTGCGATGGGCCAGCATGGCGCCCTGCTTGTCGATCGGTTGCTGGAGCCAGGCGATATCATCGGTTTTTCATGGGGCCGCGCCGTGCGTTCGCTGGTGGAGAACCTGCCGCAGGCCAGCCAGTCACGCCAGGTGATCTGCGTCCCCATCATCGGTGGACCTTCCGGTAAACTGGAGAGCCGCTACCATGTGAACACCTTAACCTACGGCGCGGCAGCCAGACTGAAAGCGGAATCCCACCTTGCCGATTTTCCAGCCCTGCTGGATAACCCGCTGATCCGCAACGGCATCATGCAGTCCCAGCACTTTAAAACCATCTCATCCTACTGGGACAGCCTGGATGTGGCGCTGGTGGGTATTGGTTCACCGGCCATTCGCGACGGCGCAAACTGGCACGCCTTCTACGGCAGCGAAGAGAGCGACGATCTCAACGCCCGCCACGTCGCCGGGGATATCTGTTCGCGTTTCTACGATATTAACGGCGGGTTAGTCGATACCAATATGAGCGAAAAAACCCTGTCGATCGAAATGGCGAAGCTGCGCCAGGCTCGCTATTCCATCGGCATCGCCATGGGGGAAGAGAAATACTCTGGCATTCTTGGCGCATTGCACGGACGCTATATTAATTGTCTGGTGACAAACAGAGAAACGGCTGAGTTATTACTGAAATAACACACAGGATATGATTTCACGCAGCACCCGCTGCGGGGGATCCCTTTATCTAAAGAAATGGGAGTGAATAATGAATACCTGGTTAAATTTAAAAGATAACGTCATTATCGTGACCGGCGGCGCCTCGGGAATTGGGCTGGCCATTGTCGATGAATTATTATCACAAGGTGCTCATGTCCAGATGATTGATATTCATGGCGGCGATCGTCATCACAATGGCGATAATTATCACTTCTGGCCGACGGATATTTCCAGCGCGACAGAGGTGCAACAGACTATCGATGCCATTATTCAGCGCTGGTCGCGTATTGATGGTTTGGTCAATAACGCTGGCGTGAATTTCCCGCGTTTATTAGTCGACGAAAAAGCACCGGCCGGCCGCTATGAATTAAACGAAGCCGCTTTTGAAAAAATGGTCAATATCAACCAGAAAGGGGTGTTTTTCATGTCGCAGGCGGTGGCGCGTCAAATGGTCAAACAGCGCGCCGGTGTGATTGTCAATGTCTCTTCGGAGAGCGGCCTGGAAGGTTCTGAAGGTCAAAGCTGCTACGCCGCGACCAAGGCCGCGCTCAACAGCTTTACCCGCTCCTGGTCCAAAGAATTGGGTAAATATGGGATCCGCGTGGTCGGCGTTGCGCCGGGGATCCTCGAAAAAACCGGTCTGCGGACACCGGAATATGAAGAGGCGCTGGCCTGGACGCGCAATATCACCGTCGAGCAACTTCGCGAGGGATATACCAAAAACGCCATTCCCATCGGGCGGGCAGGAAAGCTCTCGGAAGTGGCTGATTTTGTTTGCTATCTCTTGTCAGCGCGCGCCAGCTACATCACCGGAGTCACCACTAACATTGCCGGCGGAAAAACGCGCGGTTAAGGAGGCAGTATGGTTCACGCTATCTTCTGCGCCCACGGCCAGCTGGCCGGGGCCATGCTTGATTCGGTATGCATGGTCTACGGCGAGGTTAACGTCAGCGCCGTCGCGTTTGTCCCCGGCGAAAACGCGGCGGATATCGCCATTAACCTGGAAAAGTTAGTAAGCGCCCACACCGATGAGGAGTGGGTAATCGCGGTAGATTTGCAGTGCGGAAGCCCATGGAATGCCGCAGCCGGGCTGGCAATGCGTCACCCGCAGATCCGGGTGATTAGCGGCCTGTCGCTGCCGCTGGCACTCGAGCTGGTGGATAACCAGCATACCCTGAGCGCCGATGACTTATGCCAGCATCTGCAGGCCATCGCCAGTCAGTGCTGTGTGGTCTGGCAGCAGCCAGAAACCGTTGAGGAGGAGTTCTGATGCAAATTACCCTCGCCCGTATTGATGACCGACTGATTCATGGCCAGGTCACCACCGTGTGGTCAAAAGTCGCCAACGCCCAGCGGATAATTATCTGCAATGACGATGTATTTAACGATGAGGTTCGCCGGACCCTGTTGCGCCAGGCGGCTCCGCCAGGCATGAAGGTAAACGTTGTCAGTCTGGAAAAAGCGGTTGCGGTCTATCATAACCCGCAATATCAGGACGAGACCGTCTTTTATTTATTTACCAATCCACACGATGTTTTAACGATGGTGCGCCAGGGCGTGCAGATCGCCACGTTAAATATTGGTGGCATGGCCTGGCGACCCGGTAAAAAACAGCTAACCAAAGCCGTTTCTTTGGATCCGCAGGATATTCAGGCATTCCGTGAACTCGATAAACTGGGCGTAAAACTCGATTTACGCGTGGTCGCATCAGATCCGTCAGTCAATATTCTCGACAAAATTAACGAAACAGCTTTCTGCGAATAAAAAATAGCGCCTGTTGTGATATGCCGTAGCAGGCAGGATGACTCACACCTTAAAGGTCATAAATTATGGAAATTAGTACCCTACAGATAATAGCCATATTTATTTTTTCCTGTATTGCCGGAATGGGCAGCGTGCTGGATGAATTTCAGACCCATCGGCCCCTTATCGCCTGTACCGTGATTGGCCTCATCCTGGGCGATTTAAAAACCGGGGTTATGCTCGGCGGTACGCTGGAGCTGATCGCCCTCGGCTGGATGAACGTGGGGGCAGCGCAGTCGCCAGATTCGGCGCTGGCCAGCATTATCTCCGCCATTCTGGTGATTGTGGGCCACCAGAGCATTGCCACCGGTATCGCCATTGCTCTGCCGGTGGCCGCCGCCGGGCAGGTGCTGACCGTTTTCGCCCGTACCATTACCGTGGTGTTCCAGCACGCCGCGGACAAAGCGGCCGAGGAGGCGCGCTTTCGCACCATCGACCTGCTGCATGTCTCCGCACTGGGGGTGCAGGCACTGCGCGTGGCAATCCCGGCGCTGGTGGTCTCGCTGTTCGTTAGCGCGGATATGGTCAGCAGTATGCTCAGCGCGATCCCGGAATTCGTCACCCGCGGCCTGCAGATTGCCGGTGGTTTCATTGTCGTCGTGGGCTACGCGATGGTGCTGCGAATGATGGGCGTGAAATACCTGATGCCCTTCTTTTTCCTCGGTTTTCTCGCCGGGGGTTATCTCGACTTCAGCCTGCTGGCCTTCGGCGGCGTGGGCGTCATCATCGCGCTGATCTACATCCAGCTCAATCCACAGTGGCGTAAAGCTGAACCCGCCGCCTCCACTGCCCCCTCTGCCCCCGCCCTTGACCAGCTTGACGACTAATGGAGCCGAAAATGGAACAGAAAAAAATCACGCAAGGCGACCTGGTGAGCATGTTTCTCCGCTCCAACCTCCAGCAGGCCTCCTTTAACTTCGAACGTATTCATGGCCTGGGGTTTTGCTACGACATGATCCCGGCGATCAAACGCCTTTATCCGCTCAAAGCCGATCAGGTCGCGGCGCTGAAGCGTCATCTGGTGTTCTTTAATACCACGCCGGCGGTGTGTGGCCCGGTGATCGGCGTCACCGCCGCCATGGAGGAGGCCCGGGCTAACGGCGCGGCCATTGACGATGGCGCTATCAACGGCATCAAAGTGGGTCTGATGGGCCCGCTGGCCGGCGTCGGCGACCCGCTGGTCTGGGGCACGCTGCGGCCGATTACCGCGGCCCTTGGCGCCTCGCTGGCCCTCTCCGGCAACATTCTGGGACCTTTGTTATTTTTCTTTATTTTCAATGCAGTGCGGCTGGCAATGAAGTGGTACGGCCTGCAACTGGGCTTCCGTAAAGGGGTCAATATCGTCAGCGATATGGGCGGTAACCTGCTGCAGAAGCTGACCGAAGGCGCCTCCATTCTCGGCCTGTTTGTCATGGGGGTGCTGGTGACCAAATGGACCACCATCAATGTGCCGCTGGTGGTTTCCCAAACGCCCGGTGCAGACGGCGCCACCGTCACGATGACCGTCCAGAACATCCTCGATCAGCTCTGCCCCGGCCTGCTGGCGCTGGGCCTGACGCTACTGATGGTGCGTCTGCTGAACAAGAAAGTGAATCCGGTCTGGCTGATTTTCGCCCTTTTCGGCTTAGGCATTATCGGCAACGCCCTCGGCTTTCTGTCCTGATTATTCCGCCCCGGCGATGCCGGGGTGACGTCAACAACATAGCCCCGAAAGATGAAGGGGATGAGGTGGTTTATGCAAACAACAACGGCCCTGCGCCTGTATGGCAAACGAGACCTGCGCCTGGAAACCTTTACCCTCCCGGCGATGCAGGACGATGAGATCCTCGCCCGGGTGGTCACGGACAGCCTGTGTCTTTCCTCATGGAAAGAGGCCAATCAGGGTGCCGATCATAAAAAGGTGCCAGATGATGTGGCCACCAGGCCCATTATTATCGGTCATGAATTCTGCGGCGAAATCCTTGCCGTCGGTAAAAAGTGGCAGCATAAGTTTCAGCCAGGGCAGCGCTACGTGATCCAGGCCAACCTGCAGTTGCCCGACCGACCCGACTGCCCCGGCTACTCATTCCCATGGATCGGTGGCGAAGCCACCCATGTGGTGATCCCCAATGAGGTGATGGCGCAGGATTGCCTGCTCACCTGGGAGGGGGATACCTGGTTTGAAGGATCGCTGGTGGAGCCGCTCTCCTGCGTCATTGGCGCTTTCAACGCCAATTATCATCTGCAGGAGGGGAGTTACAACCACGTGATGGGGATCCGTCCTCAGGGACACACTCTGATCCTGGGCGGGACGGGGCCGATGGGGCTGCTGGCTATCGACTATGCGCTGCACGGCCCCATCAATCCTTCACTACTGGTAGTGACCGATACCAATAAGCCGAAGCTCAGCTACGCCCGCCGTCATTACCCCTCTGAGCCGCAGACGCTGATCCACTACCTCGACGGCCATGAGGCCAGTCGCGATACGCTACTGGCGCTCAGCGGCGGCCATGGCTTCGACGATATCTTCGTGTTTGTGCCAAACGAACAGCTGATCACCCTGGCCTCCTCGTTGCTGGCTCCGGACGGCTGCCTGAATTTCTTTGCTGGCCCCCAGGATAAGCAATTCAGCGCCCCGATCAACTTCTACGACGTGCACTACGCCTTTACCCACTACGTCGGCACCTCCGGCGGTAATACTGACGATATGCGCGCCGCGGTGGCGCTGATGCAGGCGAAAAAGGTCCAGACGGCGAAAGTGGTCACCCATATTCTCGGCCTGAACGCCGCGGGCGAAACCACCCTCGATCTGCCTGCCGTCGGCGGGGGAAAAAAGCTGGTGTATACCGGAAAAGCCTTCCCGCTCACGCCGCTGGGCGAGATCGCCGATCCCGAACTGGCAGCGATTGTGGCGCGTCACCATGGGATCTGGTCCCAGGAGGCTGAAGCGTATCTGCTGGCCCACGCGGAGGATATTACGCATGATTAACCGCGATACGCTGCTGTGCATCTCCCTGGCGGGTCGCCCCGGCAACTTCGGCACCCGCTTTCATAACTATCTGTATGACAAGCTGGGATTGAACTACCTCTACAAAGCCTTTACGACTAAGGATATTGAGGCGGCGGTAAAAGGGGTTCGCGCATTGGGTATCCGCGGCTGTGCGGTCTCCATGCCGTTTAAAGAGAGCTGCATACCGTTTCTTGACGCGATCGATCCGTCAGCAAAAGTCATCGACTCCGTCAACACCATCGTCAACGACGACGGGAAGTTAACCGGGCTAAACACCGATTACATCGCGGTCAAAAGCCTGATCGCCAGCCATCGGCTCGATACCAACGCCAGAGTGATGATTCAGGGTAGCGGCGGCATGGGGAAAGCCGTCATTGCCGCCTTCCGTGATGCCGGTTTCCGCGACGTGATCATTGCGGCCCGCAATCGCCAGCGCGGCCTGGCGCTGGCAAAACAGTATGGCTTTCAGTGGCAGCCCCTGCCCGAAGGGATCGCAGCCGAGATTCTGGTCAATGTCACACCGCTGGGCATGGCGGGGGGAGCGGAAAGCAACACGCTGGCGTTCAGCGAGGCCATGGTGGCCCAGGCCAGCGTCGTGTTTGACGTGGTCGCGTTGCCGGCGGAAACTCCGCTGATCCGCCTGGCGCAACAACGGGGTAAGCAAACCATCAGCGGTGCGGAAGTTATTGCCCTGCAAGCCGTCGAGCAGTTTGCCCTTTATACCGGCGTACGGCCGGATAGCGCGCTGGTGGCAGAGGCCTCGGCGTTTGCCAGAAGCTAGGATGTCCCTCCCGGGAAGGCGTCAGCCACGTCCCGGGAGGGCTACCTCGCCAGAAAAGAAGCGACATAAACGGAAAAATAATCCGTCTCAGTAGTCATCCCGTTCGTCGTCTTCATCCGGCTGCTCCATCACGCTGTAAGCCACCGAGCAGAACAGGCTGTTCAGACGCTTCATATCCCCCAGCAGCGCCAGGTGCAACGTACTGGTTTCGATGCTCTGCACGTTCTGCTGATGCAGACGGTCAACGTGCGCATGCGAGTAGCGGCGGTTAAGAATGCGGAACCGGTGTTTGCTGCGCCGCAGGCGGCGGGCGCTGGGCACATCGCTGGAGAAGAAGACCGACATCGCCAGCTGCAGGTTGCTGAGCAGCAGATCGTACAGCGCATCAAGCTCCTTTAACCCTTCTACCGAGAAGGCGCGCCGCGCCGCCAGCGATTTATCGGCGATCTCGCTGCCCATTCGCTCGACGATATCGGACGCCTGTTCGAGGTTTAACGACATCTCAATAATTTCCGCCCAGCGCCGGGATTCCTCTTCCGCCAGCTCATCCTTTGGCATTCGCGCCAGATAGAGCTTAATAGCGGTGTAAAGTACGTTGATATCATCCGCCATACGGCGCAGCTCTTTCTCTTGACGCGGTTCGCCATGCATCACCTTGTGCAGGCTCTCCAGCATCTGCTCCATCGCGTCACCAATGCGCAGCGTCTCACGCGCGGCATTGGCCAGCGCCAGCGCCGGGGTGTCCAGCGCCGACGGGTCGAGATGCTTGGGTTTGAGATGGTTATCCAGCTCGGGCTCATCGCGGATCAGACGCTGGCACAGCTTCGCCATCGGTCCGGCAAAGGGCACCATCGCGATGCAGCGCAGCAGGTTGTAAAAGACGTGGAAGTAGATAACCAGCTCGGACTCGGCCAACGGCAGCTTTTGCATCGCCGCGGCCAGCGGATGGACGAACGGCAGAATAATCAGACTCCCCACCAGCTTAAACAG
Source organism: Klebsiella sp. P1927 (assembly GCF_018204675.1). Taxonomy (NCBI): domain Bacteria; kingdom Pseudomonadati; phylum Pseudomonadota; class Gammaproteobacteria; order Enterobacterales; family Enterobacteriaceae; genus Klebsiella; species Klebsiella sp. P1927. Next base: position 4,835,976 of record NZ_CP073377.1, read on the forward strand.
CAGGCTGCCCAGCGCCACCCGGCGCGCCGCCGCGTTCGCCGCGCTGTTGTTAAGCATCGCCAGCAGCCCCGATCCCAGGTTGGCGCCAATCACCAGACACAGCGCCACCGGGAAAGAGATCGCTCCCGCCGCGGTCAGCGTCGCCGTTAACAGCACCGCCGCCAGGCTGGAGTAGCTAATGATTGCAAATACGGCGCCAATCAAAGCATCCAGCATGATATCGCCGGTCAGCGAGGCGAAAATCACCTGCACACCGTTCGCCTGGGTTATGGGGTGTACGGCCTGGACAATCAGCTCGAGGGCCAACAGGATCAGCCCCAGACCAATCCCCACCCGTCCAAGCTGCCCGGCGCGGGTCTGCTTGCGGCCGAGGAAGAAAATCACCCCGATAAATATCAACAACGGCGACAGCCACGACAGGTCGAAGGTCAACACCCTCGCCATCAGCGCCGTCCCGACGTCGGCCCCCAGCACCATCACCAGCGCTGGCATCAGACCCACTAAATCCTGGGCGACAAATGAGGTCACCAGCATGGTGGTGGCGTTACTGCTTTGCACCAGCGCAGTCACGCCAAGACCCGCGCAGAAGGCGAGCGGCTTTTTCTCTACGCTGCTACTGAGAACGGTACGCAGGCGAGCGCCATAGACGCGCATCACCCCGGTACGCACGATATGCGTGCCCCACACCAGCAGAGCAACCGCGGACAACAGGTGTAGCAGAGTTAACACGGAATCAGCTTCTCCTTATCGTTATAGGTTTTCCGAAGTTCAGGAACCTATCTCAGTATAAGGGGTTAACCTCAATAAAGAGACAAGGCGCTCACAGAGCGCCTTGTTTGTTGTAAGGAAAGATGACGACTAGTCCGCATCATAGCCCAGATTAGGCGCTAACCAGCGCTCGACCTCCGCCGGCGTCATTCCTTTACGCAGCGCGTAATCTTCGACCTGATCGCGCTGGATCTGCGCCACGGCGAAGTACTTGCTATCCGGATGGCTGAAGTACCAGCCGGAAACCGATGCGCCCGGCCACATGGCGAACGATTCGGTGAGCTTCATGCCGGTATGGGCTTCGACGTCCAGTAGCTGCCAGATGGTCCCCTTTTCGGTATGCTCCGGACAGGCCGGATATCCCGGCGCCGGTCGGATCCCCTGGTAGTTCTCGCGAATAAGCTCCTCATTGCTGAGGTTCTCATTGGCCGCATATCCCCAGTAAACCTTGCGCACTTTCTCATGCAGATACTCGGCAAAGGCCTCCGCCAGGCGATCGGCGATGGCCTTGATCATGATCTTGTTATAGTCATCATGCTGCGCTTCATAGGCATCCGCCAGCGCGTCCTCTTCCAGGCCGCCGGTCACGGCGAAGGCGCCGATGTAGTCCGCCTTGCCGCTCAGCTTCGGCGCGACAAAATCGGCGAGGCAGTAGTTGGCGAAGCCAACCTTCTCCGTCTGCTGGCGCAGATGATGGCTCACCGTCAGCACGTGGGTGCGGGTTTCATCGCGATAGATTTCAATATCGTCGCCCACGCGGTTGGCCGGGAACAGACCCACCACGCCCCGCGGGTTCAGGGTTTTCTCTGCGCTCAGCTTATCCAGCAGCTCGTTAGCGTCTTTGAACAGGCGCTGCGCCTCTTCCCCTACCACTTCATCTTCCAGAATGCGCGGATATTTACCCGCGAGCGACCAGGTCATGAAGAACGGCGTCCAGTCGATGTAGTTGCGCAGAGTCTCGATACTGGCTTCCACCGTCTGTACTCCCAGACGATGAGCCACCGGCGGCGTGTAGCTCTCCCAGTCAAAGGCCAGATCGTTTTCCCGCGCGGCGGCAAGGGTCACCGGCGGCGTACGCGGTTTTTTACGCCCATGCTGGATACGCACCGTTTCATACTCTTTGCGCGTGCGGGCGACAAACTCGTCGCGCTGCGTGTCCGAGAGCAGCGCAGACACCACGCCGACGGTGCGCGAGGCGTTCTGTACGTAAACGGTCGGGCCGCTGTAGTTCTGCTCGATTTTCACCGCCGTATGCGCTTTCGAGGTGGTCGCGCCGCCTATCAGCAGCGGGATGGTAAAGCCCTGGCGCTCCATCTCTTTCGCCACATTAACCATCTCGTCCAGCGATGGGGTAATCAGCCCGGAAAGACCAATTAGATCCGCGTTTACCTCTTTGGCCGTTTTGAGAATTTTATCCGCCGGGACCATCACGCCAAGATCGATGATTTCGTAGTTATTGCACTGCAGCACCACGCCGACGATGTTTTTGCCAATGTCATGAACGTCGCCTTTTACCGTGGCAATCACCATTTTGCCGTTACTGGAGCCCTGCTCTTTACTGGCTTCAATAAACGGCTCAAGGTAGGCCACCGCCTGTTTCATTACACGGGCGGATTTCACCACCTGCGGCAGGAACATTTTGCCTTCGCCGAACAGATCGCCGACCACGTTCATGCCGTCCATCAGCGGCCCTTCAATGACCTCAATCGGGCGGGCGGCCTGCTGACGCGCTTCTTCGGTGTCCTGTTCGATAAATTCGGTAATGCCCTTCACCAGCGAATATTCGAGGCGTTTTTTCACTTCCCAGGTGCGCCACTCCGCCTGCTGGGCATTCGCGCCGTCGTCCGCTTTGCTGCCGCGATATTTTTCCGCCAGCTCAAGTAACCGTTCGGTACTGTCATCGCGGCGGTTGAGGATCACGTCTTCGACCGCGTCGCGCAGCTCGCCCGGGAGGTCATCATAGATGGCCAGCTGACCGGCGTTGACGATCCCCATGTCCATGCCGTTGCGGATCGCGTAGTAGAGGAATACGGCGTGGATCGCCTCACGTACCGGGTCATTACCGCGGAAGGAGAAGGAGACGTTGGAGACCCCGCCGGAGATTAGCGCATGCGGCAGCTCGCGTTTGATGTCTTCGCAGGCGCCGATAAAGTCCTGTGCGTAGTTGTTATGCTCTTCGATACCGGTGGCGACGGCAAAGATATTGGGGTCGAAGATAATATCTTCCGGCGGGAAGCCGACCTCTTCGGTTAGGATTTTGTAGGCGCGACGGCAAATCTCAATTTTACGTTCGCGGGTGTCGGCCTGACCAACCTCGTCGAAAGCCATCACCACCACCGCGGCGCCGTAGCGGCGAACCAGTTTCGCATGGTGGATAAAGGATTCGACGCCCTCTTTCATCGAAATCGAGTTAACGATGCCTTTGCCCTGAATACATTTCAGGCCCTTTTCAATGACTTCCCACTTGGAGGAGTCGATCATGATCGGCACGCGGGCAATGTCCGGCTCGCCGGCAATCAGGTTAAGGAAACGCACCATCGCCGCTTCCGCGTCGAGCATCCCCTCGTCCATGTTGATATCGATAATCTGCGCGCCGCTTTCCACCTGCTGACGCGCAACGTCCAGCGCTTCGCTGTACTTCTCTTCTTTAATCAGCCGCTTAAATTTCGCCGAGCCGGTGACGTTAGTTCGTTCACCGACGTTAACGAACAGGCTATCGTCGCCGATATTCAACGGCTCCAGGCCGGCGAGGCGGCAGGCCACCGCAATTTCCGGCAACTGACGCGGCGGCAGGCCCGCTACCGCCCGGCTCATGGCGGCGATATGCTCCGGGGTGGTACCGCAGCAGCCGCCAACGATATTGAGGAAACCGGCTTCCGCCCATTCGCGAATTTGCGTCGCCATGGTGTCGGCGTCCAGATCGTATTCGCCGAAGGCGTTGGGAAGGCCGGCGTTCGGGTGCGCGGTGACGTAGCATTCGGCAATGCGCGACAGCTCCTGGACGTACTGCCGCAGCTCGTCCGGCCCGAGGGCGCAGTTCAGACCAAACGATAAGGCTTCGGCGTGACGCAGCGAGTTATAAAAGGCTTCGGTGGTCTGTCCGGAAAGCGTGCGGCCAGAGGCATCGGTAATGGTCCCGGAGATCATCAGCGGCAGGTCAACGCCTAACGCCTCCAGCTCCTCTTTCACCGCATATATAGCCGCTTTAGCGTTCAGAGTATCAAACACCGTTTCAATCAGGATCAGATCCACGCCACCTTCCACCAGCGCCCGGGTGGATTCGCGATAGGCGGCCACCAGCTGGTCAAAGGTAATATTACGGAACGCCGGATCGTTCACATCAGGCGAGATAGAGGCGGTGCGGTTGGTCGGGCCAAGCACGCCCGCGACATAGCGCGGTTTTTCCGGCGTGCGGGCCGTCCAGGCGTCGGCGCTGGCGCGGGCCAGCTTCGCCGCGGCAAAGTTGATCTCGGCCGACAGGGATTCCATCTGGTAATCCGCCATCGCGATGGTCGTCGAGTTAAAGGTGTTGGTCTCAATGATATCCGCGCCGGCCTCGAAATAGGCGTCGTGGATCTCGCGGATCACTTCGGGTTTGCTGAGCACCAGCAGGTCGTTGTTGCCTTTCAGGTCGCACGGCCAGTCAGCAAAGCGCTCACCGCGAAAGTCCTGCTCACTCAGACGATAGCCCTGGATCATGGTGCCCATGCCCCCATCCAGAACCAGAATACGTTCTTTTAACTGCTGATGCAGTTGCTCAACTTTGCTGCTCACACTTGCTCCCGACAACGCTCGACTCAGGCCAAATAGCCAACAAACCATACTGGCATAAACCACCGGAGCGGAAAAGACAACAACGGGCAATATGAGACATGTTCAGCTTCACTCCTCCGATGAGTCCGGTTGTGATTGCATTATTGCCAAATAAAACGAAAATTATTTCCACGATACAGAAAAAGGAGTTCGCGATGGCCACAACCCCCATTCCCGCGAAACGCGGCAGAAAACCCGCGGCTGCCACTGCCCAGCAGGCTGGCGGTCAGGTTCAGTCGCTGACCCGCGGCCTGAAATTACTCGAATGGATTGCCGAGTCCCACAGCAGCGTCGCGCTGACCGAACTGGCGCAGCAGGCGGGTCTGCCCAACTCCACGACTCACCGTCTGCTGACCACCATGCAACAGCTGGGCTTCGTCCGCCAGGTTGGCGAGCTGGGTCACTGGGCCGTAGGGGCGCATGCTTTCGTGGTCGGCAGCAGCTTTCTACAAAGCCGCAATCTGCTGGCCATTGTCCACCCGATCCTGCGCCAGCTGATGGAAGATTCCGGTGAAACGGTGAATTTAGCGGTGCTCGACCAGAGCGACCACCAGGCGATCATTATCGATCAGGTGCAGTGCACCCAGCTGATGCGGATGTCGGCGCCAATCGGCGGTAAACTGCCGATGCACGCTTCCGGCGCCGGGAAGGCGTTTCTCGCGCAGCTGAGCGAAGAGCAGGTCACCAGTCTGCTGCACCGTAAAGGGCTGCATGCCTATACGCATGCCACGCTGGTCTCCCCGCTGCATCTGAAGGAAGATTTAGCCCAGACCCGCAAGCGGGGCTACTCTTTCGATGATGAGGAGCACGCGCTCGGCCTGCGCTGCGTCGCCGCCTGCATTTACGATGAACATCGCGAACCGTTCGCGGCAATCTCCATCTCAGGCCCCATCTCGCGTATGACCGATGATCGGGTGACTGAGCTGGGCGCGCTGGTGATCAAGGCGGCGAAGGAAGTGACGCTGGCGTATGGCGGGGTTAAATAAAAAAATGCCCCAGAAGGGCATTTTAAGTAGGCCTGATAAGCGTAGCGCCATCAGGCAGATCGGCGCACCTTGCCGGATGGCGGCGTAAACGCCTTATCTGGTCTACTGTCGGCGCCATAGCGCACGCTAAAACGCTGCTTGCGCCGGTAGGCGTAGACATCTTCCACATGGCCGTTTTTAATCCGCATCTGCAGTGCGCGCCAGTAGTCGGCGCGCAGCAGGTCGGCATGCATCTCTTCAAACAGTGGCCCAATGCGCGGGTCGGCGCACAGCCAGTGGCGGAACTCCTCCGGAAACACATCGCCAGGCGAAACGCTGTACCACGGCTCGCTGGCCAGCTCATCCTCCGGATAGCGCGGCGGCGGGATCTCGCGAAAATTCACTTCCGTCATATAGCAGATTTCATCATAGTCGTAGAACACCACCCGGCCATGGCGGGTGACGCCGAAGTTTTTAAATAACATATCGCCGGGAAAGATGTTGGCGGCGGCCAGCTGGCGGATAGCATTGCCATACTCTTCTACCGCATCACGCAATGCCTGGCCGTTAACCTGCTCCAGCCACAGGTTGAGCGGCACCATTCGCCGTTCAATATAGAGATGGCTGATGACGATGCGGTCGCCGAGATCGGTGAGTTTGTTCCCCGCTTCCGCCTGCAGCAGCGCCAGCAGCGCCGGCGCGATTTGCCGTTTATCCAGCACGAAATTTTCAAACTCCTGTGTGTCCGCCATCCGCCCGACGCGGTCATGCTCCTTTACCAGCTGATAGCAAGCCCGCACATGGGCGGCGGTCATCTCTTTCTGCGGCGCGAAGCGGTCCTTGATCACCTTAAACACCCGGTCAAAGCCCGGCAGGGTAAACACCAGCATCACCATCCCGCGAATACCCGGCGCTTCAATAAACTGCTCATCGCAGCGAGTAATGTAGTGTAGATATTCGCGATAGCTTTCGGTTTTGGCGTGCTTCTGACAGCCAATCGCCATGTACAGCTCGGCCGTCGTTTTACCCGGCAAGATCTCGCGCAGCCATTCCACCAGCGCGCCGGGCAACGGCGCATAAACCATAAAATAGGAACGCGCGAAGCCAAAAACGATACTCGCTTCGGCATGGGTTGTGAGGCAGGTGTCAACAAACAGCTCACCCTCTTCGCTGCGGTGGATCGGCAGCAAAAAAGGCAGCGTCGCCATCGGCATGACCAGTTTGCCCACCAGCCAGGCGGCTTTATTGCGGTAGAACAGCTCATTGGCGACCTGCAGATGACAGGTGGCGAGCAGTTCCTCCCCCAGCGCCTCCTGCAGACTGGCAATGATATAGCCGATATCCCGCGCTTTGTTTTGCCACGGTAGCCGCAGCGGCAGATCGGACAGTACTTTACCCAGCAGGTGCGACCAACCGCGTTCCGGAAAGAAATCTTTCGCCAGCGGTCGCGGGAGGGTACGAAAGGGTCGCTCGGGCTGCGAGCTGAAAATAAAGAGCCGCTCGGGGGTCAGCGAGCGGTGGTCAAACAGGCGGCAGTAGACCGAATTGAAAAAGCTCTCAGCAATTTCAAAGCGAGGGTAATCCGGTAAAAGTTGGGTGTACTGCTGTTTCACCCGCAGAAGAAAATCGACGTCGGTGCTTTTCCCTTCGGTGATGCAGCGCAGCTGCTCTACTACCAGGCCCACGTGGTGATCGTAGAGATGGATCCGCTGCTTCATCGCCTGCTGCACGGCGTGCCAGTCAGCCTGTTCAAAGCGCTGCTGCGCGCCGGAAGTGACTTCAAGAAAACGCCCATACTGCGCGTCAAATCCCTGCAATATCGTTTGGGCAATCAGTAATTCAAGACCACGCGTCATCGCTTTCCCCCATCCGGCGCCACGTCATGCCGGAAGGCGCGCTCGCTTATCCGGCCTGCGTCCTCTTGCAGGACCGGTCAGCGTCGCGCCACCGGGCATGGCTTAAAACTGCTCTTCTTCGGTCGAGCCGGTCAGCGCCGTTACCGACGAGGTACCACCCTGGATAATGGTGGTGACCTTGTCGAAGTAGCCGGTGCCCACCTCCTGCTGATGCGAGACGAAGGTGTAGCCTTCCGGCCCGGCGGCGAATTCCGGCTGCTGCACTTTCTCAACATAGTGGCGCATCCCCTCACCCTGAGCGTAGGCATGGGCGAGGTCGAACATGTTGAACCACATGCTGTGGATCCCCGCGAGGGTAATAAACTGGTATTTGTATCCCATGTCCGACAGCTGCTGCTGGAAGCTGGCGATGGTTTTATCATCAAGATTTTTCTTCCAGTTAAACGACGGCGAGCAGTTATAGGCCAGCAGTTTGCCCGGGAAACGCGCATGGATAGCCTCGGCAAAGCGGCGCGCCTGCTCGAGATCCGGTTTCGACGTTTCACACCACACCAGATCCGCATACGGCGCGTAGGCCAGCCCGCGGCTGATCGCCTGCTCGATCCCGGCGTGGGTGCGGAAGAACCCTTCGCTGGTGCGATCCCCGGTAATAAACTCACGATCGTACGGATCGCAGTCTGAGGTAATTAAATCCGCGGCGTCGGCATCGGTACGGGCGATGACCAGCGTCGGGACCCCCATCACGTCGGCCGCCAGACGCGCCGCCACCAGCTTCTGAATCGCTTCCTGAGTCGGAACCAGCACTTTACCGCCCATATGGCCGCACTTCTTCACCGATGCCAGCTGATCTTCGAAGTGAACAGCCGCTGCACCGGCTTCAATCATCGATTTCATCAGCTCAAAGGCGTTCAGGACGCCGCCAAAACCGGCCTCCGCATCCGCCACGATCGGCAGGAAGTAGTCGATAAAGCGCGGATCGTTCGGTTCAATTCCCGCTGACCACTGGATCTGATCGGCGCGGCGGAAGGTGTTGTTGATCCGATCCACCACCGCCGGTACCGAGTTGGCCGGATACAGCGATTGATCCGGATACATGCTGGACGCCAGGTTAGCATCCGCCGCCACCTGCCAGCCGGAGAGATAAATGGCTTCGATACCCGCCTTCGCCTGCTGCAAGGCCTGGCCGCCGGTCAGCGCGCCGAGACTGTTGACGTACCCTTTTTTCGCCTCCCCGTGCAGCAGACGCCACAGTTTCGCCGCGCCAAGCTGCGCCAGCGTGCATTCCGGATTCACCGAGCCGCGTAACTTCACCACCTCTTCCGCGCTGTAGGGACGGGTAATGCCTTCCCAGCGCGGGTTCGTCCATTCTTTGTTTAATTCTTCGATTTGTTGGGTACGGGTTTTCATGTGCAGATGCTCCATATAATTTCCTGGCTCCCCAGGCTCATAGGTGAAGGACTAAATGGCGAACCACACCATCTGGCGATTAGGCCAGCAGGCGGTAGCCCGGCAATGTCAGAAAATCAATTAGCTCGTCGGAGGTGGTGATCTGCTCCATCAGTCGCGCCGCATCGTCAAAGCGGCCGTGGCTGAAGCGGTGCTCTCCCAGCTCCTCCTGAATCACCATCAGCTCTTCCGCCAGCCACTGGCGGAACAGCGCCTTAGTGACCGGGGTACCGTCGTTCAGGGTTTTCTGATGATGGATCCACTGCCAGATAGAGGTGCGCGAGATCTCGGCCGTTGCGGCGTCTTCCATCAGGCCATAAATCGGTACGCAGCCGTTGCCGGAGATCCACGCTTCGATGTACTGCACCGCCACGCGAATGTTGGCGCGCATTCCGGCTTCCGTGCGTTCGCCCTCACAGGGAGCCAGCAGTTGTTCAGCGGTAATTGGCGCATCCTCGCTCCGGGTGACCGAGAGCTGATTCGGCTTATCGCCCAGCACGCGGTCAAACACCGCCATGGCGGTATCCGCCAGGCCCGGGTGGGCGATCCAGGTCCCATCGTGACCGTTGTTTGCCTCCAGCTCTTTATCGGCGGTGACTTTACTCAGCACCTGGCGGTTACGTTCGGTATCTTTGCTCGGGATAAACGCCGCCATACCGCCCATCGCAAACGCGCCGCGTTTGTGGCAGGTCTTAATCAACAAGCGTGAGTAGGCGCTGAGGAAGGGTTTATCCATCGTCACCACCTGCCGGTCCGGCAGTACGCGATCCGGATGGTTTTTCAGCGTCTTGATATAGCTGAAGATGTAATCCCAGCGGCCGCAGTTCAGGCCAACAATATGGTCGCGCAGCGCATGCAGGATCTCATCCATCTGGAACACCGCTGGCAGCGTCTCAATCAGCAGCGTGGCCTTGATGGTGCCGCGCGGCAGGTCAAAGCGATCTTCCGTAAAACTGAAGACATCGTTCCACCATGCCGCCTCCTGCCAGGCCTGTGTTTTTGGCAGATAGAAGTAGGGACCACTTCCTTTCGCCAGCAGCGCCTGGTAGTTATGAAAGAAATAGAGCGCAAAATCGAACAGGCTGCCGGGGATGGCCTCATTACGCCAGGTCACATGCTTTTCCGGCAGATGCAGGCCGCGCACACGGCATACCAGCACAGCGGGATTGGGCTGCAACTGATAGATTTTGCCGGCCTCGTTGGTGTAGCTGATGGTTCCGTTCACGGCATCGCGCAGGTTGATTTGACCATCAATGACTTTGCGCCAGTCAGGCGCCAGCGAATCCTCAAAGTCCGCCATAAAGACTTTGACGTTGGCATTCAGCGCGTTAATGACCATCTTGCGCTCGACGGGGCCGGTGATTTCCACGCGGCGATCCTGCAAATCAGCCGGGATACCGCGAATAGTCCAGTCGCCATTTCTAATGGAAGCAGTTTCCGAAATAAAATCCGGAAGCTGCCCGTCGTCAATAGCCTGCTGTTGCTGCAAACGAGCGGCCAGCAGCTTATTGCGCGCCGGCGTAAAGCGGCTCACCAGTTCCGTCAGAAATTCTACCGCCTCAGGCGTTAAGATCTGCTTCTCCTGCTCGCCATAGGGCTGACTAAAGGCCAGTTCATCGGTGATTGTCGCCTGCTGCGTCATTGTGCTGCTCCTCTTGGTTGATCCGCTGGAAGCGAGCGAAAGATCGTTGTGCAGTTTTCGCTAAGCACAATTAAGACTACTCAATTAATTTCCAAAATCAAAAACAATTTCCATTTTAATTTTAATTTATCATTAACACATTGATAACAATGAAATTAAAGTTATCCTCGCGTATGAAGTGAATTTCGGAAATAAAAAAGGCACCCGAAGGTGCCAGAGGCAAAATGCTGAAACGCTTTAGGATCGTCTCACGTAGAGTATTATTCCAGCGTCGGATTCATATGACGCAGATCGTATGGCGTAATCTGGTAGACGTAATAGTTAAGCCAGTTAGCGAACAGCAGATTGCCGTGGCTGCGCCAGGTGGCGCGCGGTTTGTTCTGCGGGTCGTTTTGTGGGAAATAGTTATGAGGTATCTCAGGGTTCAAACCGGCTTCCACATCGCGGAAATATTCGCTTGCCAGGGTATTGGCATCGTACTCCGGGTGGCCGGTGACAAAGGCGATGCGCTTATCTTTGCTGGCGAACAAATACGCATCGCCCTCTTCCGTCTCCGCGAGGATCTCGAGATCGGTATAGTCGCGAATAAGTCCGGCCGGAAAATCAGCATAGCGTGAGTGCGGGGCCAGGAAAGAGTCGTCGAAACCGCGGGTCAGTAAGGCGTGCGGATGAAGAATATGGTGTTCATAGACGCCGGAAATCTTTTCGGCGCGGGTCTGCTTGGGAATGCCGTACAGAATGTTCAGCGCGGCCTGAACCGCCCAACAGACGAACAGCGTCGAAGTGACGTGATCCTTGGCCCACTCCAGCACCTGTTTGATCTGCGGCCAGTAAGCAACATCGTTAAACTCAACCAGGCCTAAAGGAGCGCCGGTAACAATCAGGCCGTCAAAGTTCTGATCGCAGATCTCATCGAAATTACAGTAAAAGTTATTCAGATGCTCCGCAGGGGTATTACGCGACTCGCGCGCATCGATACGTAATAACTGGATATCCACCTGCAGCGGAGAGTTTGATAGCAGACGCAGGAACTGGTTTTCCGTCTCGATTTTCTTCGGCATCAGGTTGAGGATTAACACCTTCAGGGGGCGGATTTCCTGAGTCGTTGCACGTGTTGTCGTCATTACGAAGACGTTTTCATTGCGCAAGAAATTGACGGCTGGCAGCTCGTCCTGCACCCGAATTGGCATAACTGTATTACCTCATAGCATACGTATAAACGTTTAGACATCCAGATAGCTGAAGATAACCAGGAATCGGGTGAATGTCGAGTCTGCATGTTCACGGTGAGAAAATTTCACGGCGCTTGTTGAGTTAGAATATAAGAATGTAGAAAAGGAGAAAGTATGGTTATTAACATCCGCCGTTCCCGGCCTGATGAAGGGGATAAACTGACTGCGATCTGGTGTCGGTCGGTCGACGCCACGCATGATTTTCTGACAAAAGCGTATCGAAAGGAGCTGGAGGAGATGGTACGCGCATTTTTACCGGAGGCTCCGCTGTGGGTGGCGGTTAATACGGAAGACCAGCCGATCGCCTTTATGCTGCTGACCGGAGAACATATGGATGCGCTGTTCGTCGATCCGGATGTCCGCGGCTGTGGCGTGGGGAAGTTGCTGATTGAGCATGCGCTGTCGTTAACGCCGAAGCTGACGACCAATGTAAATGAGCAGAATGAACAAGCGGTCGGGTTTTATCAGAAGATGGGTTTTAGGGTGACAGGGCGCTCTGAAACGGACGATCTGGGGCAACCGTATCCGTTATTGAATTTGATGTATGAGCAGCAGGCTGAAGCAGACTACGATTGACGTCGGTAACTTTGCGGCATTGATGTCCCCTCGGCCAGCAGGTGGCCGAGGATCTGTAGCCCCGGTAAGCGCAGCGCCACCGGGGGGACATACCCGCACGCTGGCCGGACGACAGAAACGCAAAAAGCCCATCCGGCAGGATGGGCTCTTCACTTGTTTGATGCCTGGCAGTTCCCTACTCTCACATGGGGAGACCCCACACTACCATCGGCGCTACGGCGTTTCACTTCTGAGTTCGGCATGGGGTCAGGTGGGACCACCGCGCTAGTGCCGCCAGGCAAATTCTGTTTTATCAACACGTTTCACCAACGTATCGATTAATCTGTATCAGAGCTGAAAATTCTCTCAAATCCGCCAAAACATCTTCGGCGTTGTAAGGTTAAGCCTCACGGTTCATTAGTACCGGTTAGCTCAACGCATCGCTGCGCTTACACACCCGGCCTATCAACGTCATCGTCTTTAACGTTCCTTCAGGAGACTTATAGTCTCAGGGAGAACTCATCTCGGGGCAAGTTTCGTGCTTAGATGCTTTCAGCACTTATCTCTTCCGCATTTAGCTACCGGGCAGTGCCATTGGCATGACAACCCGAACACCAGTGATGCGTCCACTCCGGTCCTCTCGTACTAGGAGCAGCCCCCCTCAATTCTCCAGCGCCCACGGCAGATAGGGACCGAACTGTCTCACGACGTTCTAAACCCAGCTCGCGTACCACTTTAAATGGCGAACAGCCATACCCTTGGGACCTACTTCAGCCCCAGGATGTGATGAGCCGACATCGAGGTGCCAAACACCGCCGTCGATATGAACTCTTGGGCGGTATCAGCCTGTTATCCCCGGAGTACCTTTTATCCGTTGAGCGATGGCCCTTCCATTCAGAACCACCGGATCACTATGACCTGCTTTCGCACCTGCTCGCGCCGTCACGCTCGCAGTCAAGCTAGCTTATGCCATTGCACTAACCTCCTGATGTCCGACCAGGATTAGCTAACCTTCGTGCTCCTCCGTTACGCTTTGGGAGGAGACCGCCCCAGTCAAACTACCCACCAGACACTGTCCGCAACCCCGGTCAGGGGCCAACGTTAGAACATCAAACATTAAAGGGTGGTATTTCAAGGTTGGCTCCACGCAGACTGGCGTCCAGGCTTCAAAGCCTCCCACCTATCCTACACATCAAGGCTCAATGTTCAGTGTCAAGCTATAGTAAAGGTTCACGGGGTCTTTCCGTCTTGCCGCGGGTACACTGCATCTTCACAGCGAGTTCAATTTCACTGAGTCTCGGGTGGAGACAGCCTGGCCATCATTACGCCATTCGTGCAGGTCGGAACTTACCCGACAAGGAATTTCGCTACCTTAGGACCGTTATAGTTACGGCCGCCGTTTACCGGGGCTTCGATCAAGAGCTTCTCCTTACGGATAACCCCATCAATTAACCTTCCGGCACCGGGCAGGCGTCACACCGTATACGTCCACTTTCGTGTTTGCACAGTGCTGTGTTTTTAATAAACAGTTGCAGCCAGCTGGTATCTTCGACTGGTCTCAGCTCCATCCGCAGGGACTTCACCTACACACCAGCGTGCCTTCTCCCGAAGTTACGGCACCATTTTGCCTAGTTCCTTCACCCGAGTTCTCTCAAGCGCCTTGGTATTCTCTACCTGACCACCTGTGTCGGTTTGGGGTACGATTTGATGTTACCTGATGCTTAGAGGCTTTTCCTGGAAGCAGGGCATTTGTTACTTCAGCACCGTAGTGCCTCGTCATCACACCTCAGCCTTGATTATCCGGATTTGCCTGGATAACCAGCCTACATGCTTAAACCGGGACAACCGTCGCCCGGCTAACATAGCCTTCTCCGTCCCCCCTTCGCAGTAACACCAAGTACAGGAATATTAACCTGTTTCCCATCGACTACGCCTTTCGGCCTCGCCTTAGGGGTCGACTCACCCTGCCCCGATTAACGTTGGACAGGAACCCTTGGTCTTCCGGCGAGCGGGCTTTTCACCCGCTTTATCGTTACTTATGTCAGCATTCGCACTTCTGATACCTCCAGCATGCCTCACAGCACACCTTCGCAGGCTTACAGAACGCTCCCCTACCCAACAACACATAGTGTCGCTGCCGCAGCTTCGGTGCATGGTTTAGCCCCGTTACATCTTCCGCGCAGGCCGACTCGACCAGTGAGCTATTACGCTTTCTTTAAATGATGGCTGCTTCTAAGCCAACATCCTGGCTGTCTGTGCCTTCCCACATCGTTTCCCACTTAACCATGACTTTGGGACCTTAGCTGGCGGTCTGGGTTGTTTCCCTCTTCACGACGGACGTTAGCACCCGCCGTGTGTCTCCCGTGATAACATTCTTCGGTATTCGTAGTTTGCATCGGGTTGGTAAGTCGGGATGACCCCCTAGCCGAAACAGTGCTCTACCCCAGAAGATGAGTTCACGAGGCGCTACCTAAATAGCTTTCGGGGAGAACCAGCTATCTCCCGGTTTGATTGGCCTTTCACCCCCAGCCACAAGTCATCCGCTAATTTTTCAACATTAGTCGGTTCGGTCCTCCAGTTAGTGTTACCCAACCTTCAACCTGCCCATGGCTAGATCACCGGGTTTCGGGTCTATACCCTGCAACTTAACGCCCAGTTAAGACTCGGTTTCCCTGCGGCTCCCCTATACGGTTAACCTTGCTACAGAATATAAGTCGCTGACCCATTATACAAAAGGTACGCAGTCACACCCGAAGGTGCTCCCACTGCTTGTACGTACACGGTTTCAGGTTCTTTTTCACTCCCCTCGCCGGGGTTCTTTTCGCCTTTCCCTCACGGTACTGGTTCACTATCGGTCAGTCAGGAGTATTTAGCCTTGGAGGATGGTCCCCCCATATTCAGACAGGATACCACGTGTCCCGCCCTACTCTTCGAGTTCACAACCTGTGCATTTTGGTGTACGGGACTATCACCCTGTACCGTCGGACTTTCCAGACCGTTCCACTAACACACAAGCTGATTCAGACTCTGGGCTGCTCCCCGTTCGCTCGCCGCTACTGGGGGAATCTCGGTTGATTTCTTTTCCTCGGGGTACTTAGATGTTTCAGTTCCCCCGGTTCGCCTCGTTAACCTATGTATTCAGTTAACGATAGTGCAACGAATTGCACTGGGTTTCCCCATTCGGACATCGCCGGCTGTAACGGTTCATATCACCTTACCGACGCTTTTCGCAGATTAGCACGTCCTTCATCGCCTCTGACTGCCAGGGCATCCACCGTGTACGCTTAGTCGCTTAACCTCACAACCCGAAGATGTTTCACTTCTGATTGCGAAAATTTGAGAGACTCGAACACACATTGACTGTGTGTCGTTTCAATTTTCAGCTTGATCCAGATTTTTAAAGAGCAAATATCTCAAACGTCACCCGAAGATGAGTTTTGAGATAGTTCGGCACGCGTCTTTCACTCACGAACCAGCAAGTGGCGTCCCCTAGGGGATTCGAACCCCTGTTACCGCCGTGAAAGGGCGGTGTCCTGGGCCTCTAGACGAAGGGGACACTGAAGTCTCAATCGCAAGACGCCTTGCTTCTTTACGTTCATCAGACAATCTGTGTGAGCACTACAAAGGCAGGTTCTTTAAGGTAAGGAGGTGATCCAACCGCAGGTTCCCCTACGGTTACCTTGTTACGACTTCACCCCAGTCATGAATCACAAAGTGGTAAGCGCCCTCCCGAAGGTTAAGCTACCTACTTCTTTTGCAACCCACTCCCATGGTGTGACGGGCGGTGTGTACAAGGCCCGGGAACGTATTCACCGTAGCATTCTGATCTACGATTACTAGCGATTCCGACTTCATGGAGTCGAGTTGCAGACTCCAATCCGGACTACGACATACTTTATGAGGTCCGCTTGCTCTCGCGAGGTCGCTTCTCTTTGTATATGCCATTGTAGCACGTGTGTAGCCCTGGTCGTAAGGGCCATGATGACTTGACGTCATCCCCACCTTCCTCCAGTTTATCACTGGCAGTCTCCTTTGAGTTCCCGGCCGGACCGCTGGCAACAAAGGATAAGGGTTGCGCTCGTTGCGGGACTTAACCCAACATTTCACAACACGAGCTGACGACAGCCATGCAGCACCTGTCTCACAGTTCCCGAAGGCACCAAAGCATCTCTGCTAAGTTCTGTGGATGTCAAGACCAGGTAAGGTTCTTCGCGTTGCATCGAATTAAACCACATGCTCCACCGCTTGTGCGGGCCCCCGTCAATTCATTTGAGTTTTAACCTTGCGGCCGTACTCCCCAGGCGGTCGATTTAACGCGTTAGCTCCGGAAGCCACGCCTCAAGGGCACAACCTCCAAATCGACATCGTTTACGGCGTGGACTACCAGGGTATCTAATCCTGTTTGCTCCCCACGCTTTCGCACCTGAGCGTCAGTCTTTGTCCAGGGGGCCGCCTTCGCCACCGGTATTCCTCCAGATCTCTACGCATTTCACCGCTACACCTGGAATTCTACCCCCCTCTACAAGACTCTAGCCTGCCAGTTTCGAATGCAGTTCCCAGGTTGAGCCCGGGGATTTCACATCCGACTTGACAGACCGCCTGCGTGCGCTTTACGCCCAGTAATTCCGATTAACGCTTGCACCCTCCGTATTACCGCGGCTGCTGGCACGGAGTTAGCCGGTGCTTCTTCTGCGGGTAACGTCAATCGATGAGGTTATTAACCTCACCGCCTTCCTCCCCGCTGAAAGTGCTTTACAACCCGAAGGCCTTCTTCACACACGCGGCATGGCTGCATCAGGCTTGCGCCCATTGTGCAATATTCCCCACTGCTGCCTCCCGTAGGAGTCTGGACCGTGTCTCAGTTCCAGTGTGGCTGGTCATCCTCTCAGACCAGCTAGGGATCGTCGCCTAGGTGAGCCGTTACCCCACCTACAAGCTAATCCCATCTGGGCACATCTGATGGCATGAGGCCCGAAGGTCCCCCACTTTGGTCTTGCGACATTATGCGGTATTAGCTACCGTTTCCAGTAGTTATCCCCCTCCATCAGGCAGTTTCCCAGACATTACTCACCCGTCCGCCGCTCGTCACCCGAGAGCAAGCTCTCTGTGCTACCGCTCGACTTGCATGTGTTAGGCCTGCCGCCAGCGTTCAATCTGAGCCATGATCAAACTCTTCAATTTAAGTTTGATGCTCAAAGAATTAAACTTCGTAATGAATTACGTGTTCACTCTTGAGACTTGGTATTCATTTTTCGTCCGAGGACGTTAAGAATCCATGTCACTTTGAGTGCCCACACAGATTGTCTGATAAATTGTTAAAGAGCAGTTGCGACGCGCTTTAGCGCTCTGTCGCGAGGTGGCGTATATTACGCTTTCCTCTTTCAGAGTCAACCCGTTTTTCAGGATTTTTCTCTGCAACCGAACCGGCTGTTTGTGTGAAGTGATTCACATCCGCCGTGTCGATGGAGGCGCATTATAGGGAGTTCTCGAGCGTCCGCAATAGAAAAATGGCAGAAAAATGACTGACTGCTGCATTCCCCAGCAAAACCCCGCTTTATACCTCGTTACACACAGAATTATCCACAAGAGAGCGTAAAAACATGACCGCTAGCCCCATGGATCGCCAGCTATATAGAAGGAGAATCACCGGCCTGGAGAGAAACATAAAAATTCGCGAGCGTTGCGCAAACGTTTTCGTTACAATGCCGCGCTATGACACGGATGCCCGGTTGGGTGCGTTAGGTGAGTTTTTAGGCAAAAGCTCACCTAACGCTCTCTGTAATGTTCAAATCCTGGGGATTTAATACCATGCAACAACGTCGTCCAGTCCGCCGCGCTCTGCTCAGTGTTTCTGACAAGGCCGGTATCGTCGAATTCGCGCAGGCGCTTTCCGCTCGTGGTGTCGAGCTGCTGTCCACCGGCGGCACCGCTCGCCTGCTGGCAGATAAAGGCCTGCCGGTTACCGAAGTCTCTGACTACACCGGTTTCCCGGAAATGATGGATGGACGCGTGAAGACCCTGCATCCGAAAGTACACGGCGGCATCCTCGGTCGTCGCGGTCAGGATGACGGTATCATGCAGCAACACGGTATCGCGCCTATCGATATGGTTGTCGTGAACCTTTACCCGTTCGCCCAGACCGTCGCTCGTGAAGGGTGCTCGCTGGAAGACGCGGTGGAAAACATCGATATCGGCGGCCCGACTATGGTGCGCTCTGCAGCGAAGAACCATAAAGATGTCGCCATCGTGGTTAAGAGCAGCGACTACGACGCCATCATTAATGAGATGGACGCCAACGAAGGTTCCCTCACGCTGGCCACCCGCTTCGACCTCGCCATTAAAGCCTTCGAACACACCGCCGCTTACGACAGCATGATCGCCAACTACTTCGGCAGCATGGTTCCGGCCTATCACGGCGAAAGCAAAGAAGCCGCTGGCCGCTTCCCGCGTACCCTGAATCTGAACTTCATTAAGAAGCAGGATATGCGCTACGGCGAAAACAGCCACCAGCAGGCGGCTTTCTATATAGAAGAGAATGTAAAAGAGGCCTCCGTGGCGACCGCCACTCAGCTGCAGGGCAAAGCGCTCTCCTATAACAACATTGCCGATACCGATGCGGCGCTGGAGTGTGTAAAAGAGTTCAACGAGCCGGCCTGCGTTATCGTTAAGCACGCCAACCCGTGCGGCGTTGCCGTCAGCGACTCGATTCTTGACGCCTACGATCGCGCTTACAAAACCGACCCGACCTCCGCGTTCGGCGGCATCATTGCCTTTAACCGCGAGCTGGATGCTGAAACCGCGCAGGCGATCATCTCTCGCCAGTTCGTCGAAGTGATCATCGCGCCGTCCGCCAGCGAAGAAGCGCTGAAAATCACCGCCGCGAAGCAGAACGTCCGCGTACTGACCTGCGGCCAGTGGGATACTCGCGTTGCCGGCCTCGATTTCAAACGCGTTAACGGTGGTCTGCTGGTTCAGGACCGCGATCTCGGCATGGTCACCGCAGGTGAACTGCGCGTGGTCAGCAAACGTCAGCCAACCGAGCAGGAACTGCGCGATGCGCTGTTCTGCTGGAAAGTGGCGAAATTCGTCAAATCCAACGCCATTGTGTATGCCAAAGATAATATGACCATCGGCATAGGCGCCGGTCAGATGAGCCGCGTCTACTCGGCGAAAATCGCCGGAATTAAAGCCGGTGATGAAGGTCTGGAAGTGAAAGGTTCCGCCATGGCCTCTGACGCTTTCTTCCCGTTCCGCGACGGCATCGATGCCGCAGCCGCGGTAGGCATCACCTGCGTTATTCAGCCGGGCGGCTCTATCCGTGACGACGAAGTGATTGCCGCCGCTGACGAACACGGCATCGCCATGATCTTCACCGACATGCGCCACTTCCGCCATTAATTCATGGAGCAGCAGATGAAAGTATTAGTAATCGGCAACGGCGGGCGCGAGCACGCGCTGGCCTGGAAAGCGGCTCAGTCGCCGCTGGTTGATACCGTCTATGTCGCGCCGGGCAACGCCGGTACCGCTCTGGAGCCGTCGCTGCAAAACGTCGCCATCGGCGTCACCGATATTCCGGCGCTGCTTCGCTTCGCGCAGGATGAGAACATCGATCTGACCATCGTTGGCCCGGAAGCGCCGTTGGTCATTGGCGTGGTCGACGCGTTCCGTGCCGCCGGGCTGAACATCTTCGGGCCAACCGAAGGCGCCGCGCAGCTGGAAGGCTCAAAAGCCTTCACCAAAGATTTTCTCGCCCGTCATCATATTCCGACGGCGGAATACCAGAACTTCACCGAAGTGGAGCCTGCGCTGGCTTATCTGCGCGAGAAAGGCGCGCCGATCGTCATCAAAGCCGACGGTCTGGCGGCGGGTAAAGGCGTTATCGTGGCGATGACCCTCGAGGAAGCCGAAGCGGCGGTCAAAGATATGTTGGCCGGCAACGCCTTTGGCGACGCAGGCCACCGCATCGTGATTGAAGAGTTCCTCGATGGCGAAGAGGCTAGCTTTATTGTGATGGTCGACGGCGAGCACGTCCTGCCGATGGCCACCAGCCAGGATCACAAGCGCGTCGGCAACGGCGATACCGGCCCGAACACCGGCGGGATGGGGGCGTACTCCCCGGCACCGGTGGTTACTGACGAAGTCCACCAGCGCACCATGGAGCGGATTATCTGGCCAACCGTGAAAGGCATGGCCGCTGAAGGCAACACCTATACCGGTTTCCTCTACGCCGGTCTGATGATCGACAAGCAGGGCAACCCGAAGGTGATTGAGTTCAACTGCCGCTTTGGCGACCCGGAAACCCAACCGATCATGCTGCGCATGAAGTCCGACCTGGTCGAGCTGTGCCTCGCCGCCTGCGCGGGCAAGCTGGACGAGAAAACCTCCGAGTGGGATGACCGCGCGTCGCTGGGCGTGGTGGTTGCCGCCGGCGGCTATCCGGGCAGCTACAATACGGGCGATGAGATCTACGGCCTGCCGCAGCAGGAAGTCGCAGACGGTAAGGTCTTCCACGCCGGCACCAAACTGTCTGACGACCAGCGCGTGGTCACCAACGGCGGGCGCGTGCTGTGCGTCACCGCGCTGGGTGACTCCGTAGCGCAGGCGCAGCAGCGCGCCTATCAGCTGCTGACCGACATTCGCTGGGACGGTAGCTTTAGCCGTAGCGATATCGGCTGGCGCGCCATCGAACGTGAAAAGGCTAACGGCTAAGTTTCGCCAGCAGCGTTTTGCGCGTAATGCCTAACTGACGGGCGGCTTCAGTTTTGTTGCCGCCCGTTTTTTCCAGCGCCGCCAGAATCACCTCTTTCTCCACTTCCACTAACGGCTGAATTCCTCCCTCCTCGCTCCCGCCTGATGGCAGCGGCGTACCGGCGATCGCCAGGGGCAGTTCTCGCTCAGAGATATAGTTTCCGGTCAGTAGCACCACCGCCCGCTCCACCGCGTTTTCCAGCTCGCGAATATTGCCCGGCCAGGGGTAGTGGATCAGCAGGTCCATCGCCTGTGGCGTGAACCCTTTTACCGTCTTACGATTGCGTTCGGTATAGCGTTTGAGAAAATGCTGCGCCAGCTGCGGAATATCTTCCCGTCGCCGGCGCAGCGGCGGCATATCAATAGTTACGACATTCAGGCGGTAATAGAGATCCTGGCGAAAACGCCCGGCGCTCACCTCCTCCGCCAGATTACGATGGGTGGCGGCGATAAGCCGCACATCAACGGCAAGCGTCTGGTTGCTGCCGACCCGCTGCACCTCCCGCTCCTGAATTGCCCGCAGCAAGCGGACCTGCATCACTGGCGAGATATCGCCTATCTCATCAAGAAACAGCGTGCCGCCATCCGCTTCGACAAAGCGTCCTTCCCGCCGCCGATCCGCCCCGGTAAACGCCCCTTTTTCATGGCCGAAGAGTTCCGACTCCAGCAGTGACTCATTCAGCGCCGCGCAGTTGAGCGTGACCAACGGCTTGTCACGACGCTCGCTGCAGGCGTGGATGGCGTGCGCCACCAGCTCCTTACCGGTTCCCGACTCCCCATAAATCAGCACCGTCGCGTCCGAAGGGGCCACCAGCGTAATATCGTTAAGAAGCGCCTGCATCGCCGGGCTGTCGCCAATCATGCCCCACCGTGAATCCGTCGCAACGCTGGGGTCGCTCTCGCTCTGCCGGGTGTGCGCCAATGCCTGAACCAGCGTCTGCTGCAGGGTGTCAAAATCCAGCGGTTTAACCAGATAATCCAGCGCCCCGGACTTAATAGCTTCTACCGCCGTACCGACGCTGGAAAACGCCGTCATGATCAGCACCGGTATCGCCGGGTTATAGGCCTTAATCTCTTTTAACGTTGCGATACCGTCCATCTCCGCCATACGGATATCGCACAGCACCAGGTCGAAGACCTGCTGATGGATCTGCTCCAGCGCCTGCAGGCCGTTGTGAGCCAACCCCACCTGATAGCCCCAGCCGCGCAGCAGCGCCTGCAGGATCGTGCAGTGGCTGATGTCATCATCAACGACCAGAATCTGTACTTTATCGCTGCTCATCTTCCCTCCGTTGAGCATCCACCGGTAACCAAAGCGTAAATATCGCTCCAGCTCCCGGCTGACTTTCGGCGCGGATCGTCCCGCCATGTTGTTCGATAATATTCTGCACTACGGCCAGCCCCAGCCCGGTGCCGTCCGCCTTGGTGGTGAAATACGGCGTGAAGATAGCCTGTAACTCTTCATCGCTCATCCCCTTACCGCTATCCGTGACGACGATTTTCACCCGCTGACGATCGGCTTCGCTTGCTGTTACGCGAATGACGCCGTCACGGCCAATCGCCTGCATTGCATTCAGGTACAGATTCAACAGCACCTGATTCAGGCGATCGGGGTCGGCGCTGATCGTGGTTAACTCAGGTCGCGGAGTAAATTGCAGCGCGATCCCGCGGCTCTGCGCATCCTGGCTTACCAACTGCAATGAGTGGCGGATAAGCGCGTTGATATCGACTGTCTGGTAGTTTAGATGGGCGGGCCGGACCAGCTCCAGCAGCTCGCTGACCACCCGGTTCAGGCGATCAGCCTCTTTGGCCATCACCTGGGCTAACTGATGCGACTCGCCGCCAGGCGACGTGCGCTCGGCAAAATATTTCGCCAGCCCTTTAATCGACGAGAGCGGGTTGCGGATCTCGTGCGCGACCCCCGCCGCCAGATGGCCAAGCGCCACCAGCTTTTCCTTGCGGGCCATCGCCTCCAGCAGCTGTTTCCGCGAGCGACGATAGCGGCGGAACCAGAACTGAGCGAGGATCGTCGCCGCTATCACCAGCGCGGCGGCACCCAGCATGATGGCCATATTCCGCTGCCCGCGGGCCTGCGCGGCATCCAGCTCGCGGCTATCAAAGGCGATAAAAATTACCTGCGGGACGGTGGCCTGAGCCAGGGCGCTATTGCCGCGGTTCATCATTCCCATATGGTGGCCGCGGGCCGGATTAAGCGGGCGAAAATGGCGATAGATCTCCAGCGCCGGCTGCGGTTCGCTAAGCCGGCGCCAGCGGGCCTGTTCGCCAACCGCTAACGCACGCATCTGCGCCGGGCTATACAGCGTTTTACCCACCTGCTGCGGATCGCTATGGGCGATAATTTTACCGTTTTCATCGGTCACCGCGAACCACAGGACGCCCGGTTGCCAGGCCATCTCTTCCAGCAGGGCCTGCAGCTGCGCATGATGCATACGCATCCCCATCCCGACGCGCGTGCCGGACTCCAGCGCGCGGATCAGCACGCTCCCTTTCTCTTCAATGGTTTGTCGGGCAGCGGTCGTCTCGCGACCGTAGTCGCGGACGATCATCGCGGAGAACAGCATGACCAGCAGCACAACCGTGCCGGTCAGCAGCCAGCTCAGCGCGCCAGCGGCGGCGTCCCGGGAGAGAGATTTGATCTTCATCGGCGAGTCCTTGTCATCTCTTTTTCACTATCTGCAGGCTCCTTCAGCAGAAATCATGCCATGTTTCCGCGCGGCCAATCCTGCTCTCAAACATATCGCCTGCGCTTAAGCGAGTAAAAATGACTCGCCTGACCCTGGCGGAACGGGTCATTTTTACTCGCTCTCCTCGGCAAAGGCTTCGGCAGGCCGACACAGACGGGCTTTTTCAGACTGGCATGGAAGATGCAATACCGAGGGAAACCACACAGGAGAAAATGCCATGAAACGGAACCGTACCTTACCTCTCGCCCTCGTTACCTTTGCCGCGCTGACCTTCGCCAGCAACGCGGCCTGGGCCAACCACCACTGGGGCAACAATAACGGGATGGGCAACCAGGGCTACAGTCAGCTGACCCAGGAGCAGCAGGCTACCGTGCAAAAGCTGCATAACGATTACTATGCGCAAACCAGCGCCCTGCGCCAGCAGCTGCAGTCCAAACGCTATGAGTACAATGCGCTGCTCACGGCGCAAAAGCCGGACAGCGGGAAGATTGAAGCTGTCGCTCAGGAGATGGAAGGC
Source organism: Klebsiella sp. P1927 (assembly GCF_018204675.1). Classification (NCBI taxonomy): domain Bacteria; kingdom Pseudomonadati; phylum Pseudomonadota; class Gammaproteobacteria; order Enterobacterales; family Enterobacteriaceae; genus Klebsiella; species Klebsiella sp. P1927. The sequence goes on from NZ_CP073377.1 coordinate 4,860,223, forward strand.
TTACGCCAGAAGCTGGATCAGCAGCGGGTGAAGTTTGATATCGCCCTGGCTGAGGCAGGCGTTCCCCGCGGCGCAGGAATGGGATATGGCGGCTGTCGCGGTAGCGCCGGCGGTCATATGGGCATGAACCACTGGTAAAGGTTAGAAGCTTTTTTCCGTCGGCTGCCAGGTGCAGAAGTTTTCATTGGCGACCAGCAGCAGTTGAGAGCCTTCCGGCGCCTCCAGCCAGGCAATGCTCACAGCGGCGGAAGCGTGGCTCTGGCGGCGTTCAATGTGCGCCAGGGCCCGGCTATCGAGGTCGGGCGTAACCGTCTGCCCTTCGCAGGTCAGCACGGTATGCGCGGCAGCGTTCCAGCGCCCCTGCCGCAGGACGACCCGCCCCTGGCGGAGGGCGTCGCTGGTCTGGCGGATCTGTTCGGCGCGATAACGATATAGCGCGACCTGGTCGCTGGAGAGCTGCTGCTTCTGCCCGTCCACTTCCCGTTGCATAAAGCTCAGATCGCCCTGCGCGTCGAAACGGGCGCGAATATGTTCCGGCGGTTTGCCATAGACATTGAGTTCGATAAGCGCCAGTTGATCGCCCTGCCAGCGATATTCGCTGGTCGAGGTGTCCCCGTGACGCCACGGGCTGAAGGCGGCGAGAAGATGGACTTCATCGCCAGAATCTTTACGCCAGATGCGCATCGCTCCCTGATTGTCCGCATATCCGCTGGCGGTAAACGGCGGTAGCGACGTGTCGTGGCTGCAGGCAGTCAGCAACAGGATGCCCGCCAGCGCCAGAGGCCGGCGCCAGACAGACAAAAGGGGCTTAATAGCCCCTTCGATAAAACTGTTCACTGCCACGCGGTCTTACTTAACTGCGTCTTTCAGTGCTTTGCCAGAAACAAATGCCGGCACGTTAGCTGCAGCGATTTTGATCTCTTTACCGGTCTGCGGGTTGCGGCCAGTACGCTCAGCGCGGTGGTTCACTTTGAAGGTACCGAAACCAACCAGTTGAACAGCATCACCTTCTTTCAGAGACTCAGTAATTGCAGCCAGGGTAGATTCCAGGGCAGCTTTAGCCTGTGCTTTGGACAGGTCAGCTTTGTCCGCAATTACATCAATCAGTTGAGTCTTGTTCATAAGTTATCCTTACAATGTGTTTATCGCTTGCTAAGCATCGAGTGCGACGGAAATGCCAAAAAAGCACCCTCCTGCATACACGCACCGATAGCCACTTTTTTTCGCCCTCCAAATGTAGACCAGACGGGGGGCGGAATGGAAGCCTTCAGACGCTACAATTCAGGCGGTAAATCACGTTTTCTGGTCTCACTGCTGAAAATTTATACCAATATTGCTCTCGCCAGCCTCGCGCAGGTCCGCGCGCAGGCCTTTTATCAGCTCAAGATCACGCTCTTCACAGTCGGCCAGCAGGCGGAAAATTTCCCACTGAATATCCCATTCCTGCTCTACCGCCGGATTCGCTTTCAACTCTTCGTCGGTCATTTCGCGACCTTCCTGGGTCATTTCCAGCATCGCCACGGTGGTGATGGAGGTCTTGCTCACCTCGATCGCGTGCTCGAGCGTTTCGCCGCTCAGACGAGAATGAATCAGTTCACTCAACGCCACGCAAGCGTCTATGGCCGGATAGACACCGTACATGTCGAAATCATCTGCCGCCGGGATCGCCTCTTCCAGCTTCTCCAGCTGGCTGTCGAAATTCACCTTCGCATCTTTAACCGTCAGCGTTTCCCAGATCAGGTCCAGGATACGACGATAAAGCAGGCCGTCGCCAAACTCGGTTTGCTTGCAGAACATCGCGTAGTTGGGATACATACGTTCGCACAGGCAGGCCATAAAAGTGACATGCTGCCAGCTTTCCAGCTTCTCCAGGCGCAGGTGAATCGGGTTTTGTAACATGATGAATTCTCGAAGTCAGAAATTAGGCGCAGTGTACCTGAATCAGCTGTGATTTGCTTGCCAACGCACAAACGACGGACGACGGGACGCCACCGCATCGGCCCAGCGCGTCGGCTCGGGCAGACGGTAGCCTCGCATGCAACGCTCAACCCACATTAAAGCGCTGTCCATGCCTACCCGGTGGCCGGTGCTAATAAACAGCGGGTTGCAGCGCACTTTGCTGCGCCAGACCCAGGCCAGTTGCTCATTTTTATCCATCAGCGGGGCCAGCGCGCCAGGCTCATCACCCAGGTCGCCGATTTTGCCGCACAGGCGTTTTTTCGCCACTCCGATAGTCGGCACATCAATCATCAGGCCAAAATGGCTGGCGACGCCCAATCTCCGGGGATGAGAAATGCCGTGTCCGTCAACGAAGAGCAGGTCCGGTTTTTGCGAAAGCTGCTCCCACGCCGCCAGCAGCGCAGGCGTTTCGCGAAACGAGAGAAAGCCGGGAATATAGGGCATAGAGGTGGCGACCCGCGCCACCTGATACTCCACCAGCTCAAGCTCAGGCCAGGTCAGCAGCACCATCGCAGCCCGGGTGATCTCCCCTTCCTGCTCAAACCCGACGTCCGCGCCGCCGATCAACGCCGGCGGGTCGCGATCCAGTCGATCCGCACGCTCTACCGACGCGGCTAACTGTTGCTGTTGGGTACGTAGTGCGGCTAAATCCATAGGGCTTATCTCCTACTGGTGATAGGGTGCGGACAGACGGTGCACAGCCTCAACAAAGACGCCCGCATGCTCGGGGTCAACGTCCTGATGAATACCGTGTCCAAGGTTAAAGACGTGGCCTTCCCCCTGGCCAAAGCCGGCAAGAATGGTCGCCACTTCTTCTTCAATACGCGGGGCGGACGCATAGAGCATCGACGGATCCATATTGCCCTGCAGCGCTACTTTGTTACCCACGCGACGGCGGGCATCAGCAATATCGGTGGTCCAGTCGAGACCCAACGCATCGCAGCCGGTCTCCGCCATCGCTTCCAGCCACTGACCACCGCCTTTGGTGAACAGGGTCACCGGCACGCGGCGGCCTTCGTTTTCCCGCAGCAGGCCATCGACGATCTTATGCATGTAGTAAAGGGAGAACTGCTGATAGTCGCGGCCGGTCAGCACCCCGCCCCAGGTGTCAAAAATCATCACCGACTGCGCGCCGGCTTTGATCTGCGCGTTGAGATACAGGGTAACGCTCTTCGCCAGCTTATCCAGCAGCGCATGCAGCGCCTGCGGCTCGGCGTACATCATCTTTTTAATCACGGTGAAGGCCTTGCTGCTGCCGCCCTCCACCATGTACGTAGCCAGCGTCCATGGACTACCGGAAAAACCGATCAGCGGCACTTCGCCTTTCAGTTCGCGGCGAATGGTGCGCACGGCGTTCATTACATAGCCCAGCTCCTGCTCCGGATCCGGGATCGGCAGCTTGTCGACGTCGGCTTTACTTTTTACCGGCGAGGTGAAGCGCGGACCTTCGCCAGCTTCAAAGTACAGCCCCAGCCCCATGGCGTCCGGGATGGTCAGGATGTCCGAAAAGAGGATCGCCGCGTCCAGCGGGTAACGGCGCAGCGGCTGGAGCGTCACTTCGCAGGCCAGCTCGGCATTTTTACACAGCGACATAAAGTCGCCCGCTTGCGCACGGGTGGCTTTGTACTCCGGTAAATAGCGGCCCGCCTGGCGCATCATCCACACCGGGGTGACATCAACCGGCTGACGCAGCAGCGCGCGCAGGTAACGATCGTTCTTCAGTTCGGTCATTTTTACATTCCTTTAGCGTTGATACGCCCAGTGTAACATGTCACTCGAACTCTGCCCGACACATCGCGACGGTATCTTCGATTAGCCGCCGCGCCACTGTCCCCGGCGGCGGCAGAAGCGGCAGGTCGTCATAGCGATACCAGTCCGCGGTCAGTAACTCTTTTTTGTCGACCACGATCTCGCCATCTGCGTAATCCGCCATAAAGGCGGTCATCAGCGACTGCGGGAACGGCCATGGCTGAGAGGTCACGTAACGCAGATTTTTTACCCGAATACCGCTCTCCTCCATCACCTCGCGAGCCACCGCCTGCTCAAGGGTTTCGCCGACCTCGACAAAGCCGGCCAGCACGGTGTGCACGCCGTTGCGATGGCGCGTATGTTGCGCCAGCAGGATCGCATCGTCGCGACGGATTGCCACGATAATGCAGGGGGCAATTTGCGGGTAGTAACGTTCGCGGCAGTGGCTGCACAGCATCGCCCATTCGCTTTTGCTGGCATGCATCGGGTGGCCGCAGTAACCGCAAAATTTATGCGAGCGATAAAATTCGGCGAGCTGGATCCCCCGCCCAGCCAGCTGGAAGAGTCCCGGATCCTGATCCAGCACCTGGCGCAACGATCCCATGTCATGGCGACGATCCTGGCGCACCATCCACACGGACTCGCCCTGCCACTCGCCAATATGCAGCGCATGCTGGCCGACAAGATCGAAATTAACCGCTTCGCCATGTGGTAATTCTCCACCAGGCAACCATAATTTTTGTTCGTGACTGACAACCCACCAGCCGCGATCTAATTTTTCAATAATACGATCCATATCTATTGCACTACCTTTGCTTCACTGGCATGTTGTTAACATTATATTTACATTTTGGTGAGCAGATTTAAATCAAAACTAGCGGAGTCAATCATGCTAAACCAGCTGGAAAATCTGACGGAGCGCGTTGGCGGTAGTAATGAACTGGTCGATCGCTGGCTACAAGTGCGTAAGCATCTGCTCGTGGCTTACTACAACCTGGTTGGCCTGAAACCGGGCAAAGAGTCGTTTATGCGGCTAAACGAAAAGGCGCTGGATGACTTTTGCCAAAGTCTGGTGGATTACCTCTCATCCGGTCATTTTAGTATTTATGAACGCATTATTGGCGAAATGGAAGGCGATACCCCTCTTTTAGCCGCCACCCGGCTTTACCCGCAGCTGGAAGCCAATACCCAGCAGATGATGGACTACTACGATACCTGCCTCGAAAACGCCATCGATCACGATAACTATCTTGAATTTCAGCAGGCGCTGTCGGATATCGGCGAGTCGCTGGAGGCGCGTTTCGCGCTGGAAGATAAACTGATCGCCCTAGCTGTCGCCCATAACCTGAGCAATGACGTGCGCGATAATATTGCGCCGACCGCTTGAGTTGTGAACCGTTAACGCGTAATTTACGTACATTATCCCTCTGCGGAGGGATTTCATCTTGTCGGAGTGCCTATTTTCCATGCGCAGGCTAACGTGGAAAAGGCTGAGACCGTTAATTCGGGATCCGCGGAACCTGATCAGGCTAATACCTGCGAAGGGAACAAGAGTAAACTGCTGTTCGCGTCAGTCCGTCAGGGCCGATCGCATCTGTTACTCCATCCGTCGTCTGACAAGCCATGTCCTTTTTTAACTGGAATGCGCTATGTCTACTACCAAACTAACCCGTCGGGAACAACGCGAGCACGCGCAGCGATTCATTGATACGCTGGCGGGTACCGCTTTTCCTAATTCACGCCGCATCTATGTTCACGGCTCACAAGCGGATATCCGCGTCCCGATGCGTGAAATTCAGCTCAGCCCAACTCTCGTCGGCGGCGATAAAGATAACCCCCGGTACGAAACCAACGAACCGATCCCGGTGTATGACACCTCCGGGCCGTATGGCGACCCGGATATTAGCATTGATGTCCGCCAGGGGCTGGCAAAGCTGCGCCAGCCGTGGATCGACGCGCGTAACGACTGCGCGCCGCTCAGCGAACGCAGCTCGGCCTATACCAAAGCGCGGCTGGCCGACGACGGTCTCGATGAGCTGCGCTTCAGCGGCCTGCTGACGCCCAAACGCGCCGTCGCTGGCAAATGCGTTACCCAGCTGCACTACGCCCGCCAGGGGATAGTCACCCCGGAGATGGAGTTCATCGCCATTCGCGAAAACATGGGTCGCGAACGTATCCGCAGCGAGGTTCTGCGCCAGCAGCACGCAGGTGAAGGCTTCGGCGCCCACCTACCGGAAAACATCACCCCCGAGTTCGTTCGCGATGAAGTGGCCGCCGGACGCGCCATCATCCCCGCCAACATCAACCACCCGGAGTCTGAACCGATGATTATCGGCCGCAACTTCCTGGTGAAAGTGAATGCCAATATCGGCAACTCGGCGGTGACCTCTTCCATCGAAGAAGAGGTCGAGAAACTGGTCTGGTCAACCCGCTGGGGCGCCGACACGGTGATGGACCTCTCCACCGGCCGCTATATCCACGAAACCCGCGAGTGGATCCTGCGCAACAGCCCGGTGCCGATTGGTACCGTGCCGATTTACCAGGCGCTGGAGAAGGTCAACGGCATCGCCGAGAATCTCACCTGGCAAGTCTTCCGCGATACCCTGCTGGAACAGGCCGAGCAAGGCGTCGACTACTTCACGATTCACGCCGGCGTACTGTTGCGCTACGTCCCGATGACGGCGAAGCGCCTGACCGGTATCGTCTCGCGCGGCGGCTCAATCATGGCTAAGTGGTGCCTGTCGCATCATCAGGAAAACTTCCTCTACCAGCATTTCCGCGAAATCTGCGAAATCTGCGCCGCCTATGACGTGTCGCTGTCGCTGGGCGATGGCCTGCGCCCCGGCTCCATTCAGGATGCCAACGATGAGGCGCAGTTTTCCGAGCTGCGCACCCTCGGCGAACTGACGAAAATCGCCTGGGAATATGACGTGCAGGTGATGATTGAAGGCCCTGGCCACGTGCCGATGCAGATGATCCGCCGCAATATAACCGAACAGCTGGAGCACTGCCACGAAGCGCCGTTCTACACCCTGGGGCCGCTCACCACTGATATCGCGCCGGGCTACGACCATTTCACCTCCGGTATCGGCGCGGCAATGATCGGCTGGTTCGGCTGCGCCATGCTGTGCTATGTCACGCCGAAAGAGCATCTCGGCCTGCCCAACAAAGAGGATGTCAAACAGGGGCTGATTACCTACAAAATCGCCGCCCACGCCGCCGACCTCGCGAAAGGCCATCCCGGGGCGCAGATCCGCGACAACGCGATGTCAAAAGCGCGTTTTGAATTCCGCTGGGAAGACCAGTTCAACCTCGCGCTCGACCCGTTCACCGCGCGGGCCTATCACGATGAAACCCTGCCGCAGGAGTCCGGCAAAGTCGCCCACTTCTGCTCCATGTGCGGGCCGAAATTCTGTTCGATGAAAATCACTCAGGAGGTCCGCGACTACGCCGCGAAGCAAAGTATAGAAGCCGGCATGGCCGATATGTCGAATAACTTCCGCGCCCGCGGCGGCGAAATCTACCTGAAACAGGAGGAAGCCTGATGTATCAACCTGATTTTCCACCCGTCCCGTTTCGTCTCGGACTCTACCCGGTGGTGGACAGCGTGGCGTGGATTGAGCGCCTGCTCGAAGCTGGGGTACGTACCCTTCAGTTACGCATCAAAGACCGGCGCGACAGCGAAGTGGAGGATGACGTGATCGCCGCCATCGCCCTTGGTCGCCGCTATCACGCCCGACTGTTCATTAACGATTACTGGCAGCTGGCGATTAAGCATCAGGCCTATGGCGTGCATCTCGGACAAGAAGATCTGGAAACCACCGATCTGAGCGCTATCCGCCAGGCCGGGCTGCGTCTTGGCGTCTCTACTCACGATGATATGGAAATTGATGTCGCCCTTGCGGCGCGCCCCTCTTACATCGCGCTAGGTCACGTCTTCCCGACGCAAACCAAACAGATGCCTTCCGCGCCGCAGGGCCTCGAGCAGCTTGCCAGACATATTCAACGCCTGGCGGATTACCCCACCGTAGCGATCGGCGGAATTAGCCTGGAAAAGGCGCCGGGGGTACTGGCGACCGGCGTCGGCAGCATCGCGGTGGTCAGCGCCATCACCCAGGCGGCGGACTGGCGGGCAGCGACCGACCAACTGCTGGCGCTGGCGGGAGCGGGCGATGAATGATCACGACTTTATGCGCTATAGCCGCCAGCTGCTGCTGGAGGATATTGCCATCGAAGGGCAGCAGAAGCTGTTAGCCAGTCGAGTGCTGATTATCGGCCTTGGCGGGCTGGGCTCCCCGGCGGCGCTCTATCTGGCCGGGGCTGGCGTCGGGACGCTGACCCTGGCCGATGACGACGCGGTGCATCTCAGCAACCTGCAACGGCAGATCTTGTTCACCAGCGCGGATATCGATCGGCCAAAAGCCGCAGCGGCACAGACCCGGCTCAGCCAGCTAAACCCGCAGATCAAACTGGTAGCGCTCCAGCAGCGCTTAAGCGGCGAGGCGCTACGCGCCGAAGTGGCGAAAGCGGACGTGGTGCTGGACTGTACCGATAATATGGTCACCCGCCAGGCGATCAATGCCGCCTGTGTGGCCCTCGATACCCCGTTAGTAACCGCCAGCGCCGTGGGCTTCGGCGGTCAGCTGATGGTGCTCACCCCGCCCTGGAGGCAGGGCTGCTATCGCTGCCTGTGGCCGGAAAGCGATGAACCGCAGCGCAACTGCCGCACCGCGGGGATCGTCGGCCCGGTGGTCGGCATGATGGGCACCCTGCAGGCGCTGGAGACGATTAAGCTGCTCAGCGGCATGGCGACGCCGCGCAACACCCTGCGGCTGTTCGACGCCCGCACCAGCAACTGGCGCGCCCTTGCGCTACAGCGCTCCCGGAGCTGCCCGGTGTGCGGAGGGCGGCATGCAGATCTGGTTTAACGACGAGCCGCTGGCGTGCGCCGACAATCTCAGCGTCAGCGCCCTGCTGACCCAGCTCGAACAGCAGCAGCCGGGCGTTGCGCTGGCGCTCAATCAACACATCCTGCCGCGCGACCGGTGGGAAGATCATCTCTTGCAGGAAGGCGATCGGGTCCTGCTTTTTCAGGTTATCGCTGGAGGCTGACATGTTACGTATTGCAGACAAAACGTTTGAATCCCATCTTTTCACCGGTACCGGCAAATTCGCCGCCCCGGAGGTGATGGTTGAGGCGATTCGCGCCTCGGGCAGCCAGCTGGTAACCCTGGCGATGAAGCGCGTCGATTTACGCCAGCGCAATGACGCCATCCTCGCCCCGCTGCTGGCGGCGGGGGTTAACCTGCTGCCGAATACCTCAGGCGCCAAGACGGCGGAAGAGGCGGTGTTTGCCGCCCGCCTGGCGCGGGAAGCCCTGGGTACCCATTGGCTGAAGCTGGAGATCCACCCGGACGCCCGCTGGCTGCTGCCCGACCCGATTGAAACCCTGAAAGCGGCGGAGCTGCTGGTCCGCGAAGGGTTCGTGGTGCTGCCCTACTGCGGCGCCGATCCGGTGCTGTGTAAACGACTGGAAGAGGTGGGCTGCGCGGCGGTGATGCCGCTGGGTGCGCCGATCGGCTCCAATCAGGGGCTGGAAACCAAAGCCATGCTGGAGATTATTATCGAGCAGGCGACGGTCCCGGTGGTGGTCGACGCCGGGATCGGCGTCCCGAGCCATGCGGCGCAGGCGCTGGAGATGGGCGCGGACGCGGTGCTGGTCAATACCGCCATTGCCGTCGCCGACGACCCCGTGGCCATGGCCCGCGCCTTCCGTATGGCGATCGATGCCGGATTACTGGCGCGTCAGGCCGGACCGGGGGCACGCAGTACGCAGGCGCAGGCCACCAGCCCGCTCACCGGATTCCTGGAGGCGCTGGCATGAAAACCTTTAGCGATCGCTGGCGGCAGCTGGAGTGGGACGATATCCGCCTGCGCATCAACAGCAAAACCGCCGCCGACGTCGAACGGGCGCTGGCGGCCAAACAGCTCACCCGCGATGATATGATGGCCCTGCTCTCGCCTGCCGCGGCCAATTACCTTGAACCGCTGGCCCAGCGCGCGCAGCGCCTCACCCGGCAGCGCTTCGGCAATACCGTCAGCTTCTACGTGCCGCTGTATCTCTCCAACCTGTGCGCTAACGACTGCACCTACTGCGGCTTCTCGATGAGCAACCGCATTAAGCGCAAGACGCTGGATGCCGCCGAGATTGCCCGCGAGTGCGCCGCAATCCGCAACCTGGGCTTTGAGCATCTGCTGCTGGTGACCGGCGAACATCAGGGTAAGGTGGGAATGGATTATTTCCGTCAGCACCTACCGGCTATCCGCAGCCAGTTTGCCTCGCTGCATATGGAGGTGCAGCCGCTGGCGACTGAAGAGTATGCCGAGCTGAAAACCCTGGGGCTCGACGGGGTGATGGTCTATCAGGAGACCTATCATGAAAGCATGTACGCCAAACACCATCTGAAAGGAAAAAAGCAGGATTTCTTCTGGCGGCTGGATACGCCGGATCGCTTAGGCGCGGCGGGGATCGATAAGATCGGCCTTGGCGCGCTCATCGGCCTTTCCGACAGCTGGCGAGTGGACTGCTTTATAGTCGCTGAGCACCTGCTGTGGCTGCAGCAGCGCTACTGGCGCAGCCGCTATTCGGTCTCCTTCCCGCGCCTGCGTCCCTGCGCCGGCGGTATTGAACCGGCTTCGCTGATGGATGAGCGCCAGCTAGTGCAAACTATCTGCGCCTTCCGCCTGCTGGCGCCAGAGGTTGAGCTGTCGCTATCCACCCGCGAATCACCCTGGTTCCGCGACCGGGTGATCCCGCTGGCGATCAATAACGTCAGCGCCTTCTCTAAAACCCAGCCCGGCGGCTACGCCGACGATCATCCGGAGCTCGAGCAATTTGCCCCGCACGACGATCGCCGCCCTGAAGAGGTCGCCAGCGCGCTGGCCGCCCGCGGCCTGCAGCCGGTATGGAAAGACTGGGATAGCTGGCTGGGACGCGCTTCGCAAACCTCATGATGTACAGTGTAAACGCCTGATAATTTTGCGCGCCTGCACGAGAGATGAAAAACGGAGGCTGGCCCGCCCGACGCCGTTTTTCTATTCTGCCCGGGTCAGCAGCGGACGCTGACCAGGGCGAACCTTTTCTTCCTCATTTTCGCCCTGCCTCTCCGCGCTGAGCAGAGGCCTGCACATTATCGCCGAATATAAATCACGATACATGAAGGCCTCAGAGTTATAATTGAGCAATAGTGAACTGATTCGATCGGCAGGCGTCCCAGACGCAACCTGCGTTCGGACCCATGGTTTATACATCCGGGACGATTAACGATTCATGGCTCTACACAATAGAAAGCTCTCTTTTACGACGCCGATCGTCGTGGGGTTTGCCGGTATTTTGCTCAGTTTTATGCTGATCGCTATTTTTGTGACTCTGGCGCAACAGAAAGATTTTCTCGAAGATTATCACGATATTAACCGCAATTTTACCCATAACCTGGCGATCAACTATACGGAAACCCTGCTGCGGGAAAATGATTTTATCCTCGGGCGCGCAGCCGCCTTCTTTGCCCGCAATGACGAACTGAATCGCGCAGTCAATGTGGAGCCGGAGAAAGGGTTAACCACGCTGATGCAGTTACAGAACATGATGCCAAGCGTCTCATCCATCTCGCTGGCGGATACCGAGGGCCACTATCTGCGCGCCCCGGAGGTGCTGGAAAACGAAGACAGCCGGGCTTTCGATCCCAAAACGCGGCCCTGGTTTATCAAACAGGCGGAAGCCAGCACCTTCAGCCACTACACCAGTCCGTATATGGATTATTTCACCCACCATCCGACGATTACCATTTTCAAACCCATCATTACCCCGGAAGGGAAACTCAAGGGCAGCCTGGCCTTTCATCTCGATCTCACCTCCATGGGGTTCGCGCTGCGCCAGATGGTGGCGCCCGTACAGGGGGAATTTTTTGTGGTGCAACGGGATGGCAAAGTGGTCCTGCACTCCGACCCGGGCGCGCTGTTTAAACCCTTCGTCAGGGACGAGCTGATGGATAAAATGACCAGCGGAGAGGGGCAGCTTTACGATCCCGGGAGCGACACCTGGTATTACTATTACTCCTTTACCAATCCCGACTGGTTTGTGATTTTCCGTGTCGATAACGCCACCCTGGTCAATCTGACACGTCATGAGACCAATTTAGTGATCGGCGGTTTCACTCTCGCAGCGATCATTATTATCCTGTTCGGTCTTTATCTGCGTCATGCTTCCCGTACCGTGCTGATGAATATCATCAATGCGATTAAAACCGGTGACGTCAAACGCGCCCCGCGCCTTGAGGCGATGCTGAGTAAAGCGATTGAAACCAATAAACAGCGCGAACTGTCCTACGTCCGCCAGGCGACCATCGACGCTCTCACCGGCTGCAAAAACCGCCGCGCCTTCGACAGCGATATTGCCGCCCTGATGAACGATCACCAGCCATTCGCCCTCGCGCTGGTCGATATCGATAACTTTAAATCGATCAACGACACCTGGGGCCATCTCAATGGCGATATCGTCCTGCGTAACGTCGCTCGCGAAGGGCTACAGGTCCTCCAGCCGCTGGAGATATCCCTCTATCGCTACGGCGGCGAAGAGTTCGCGGTGGTCTTTCCTGCCGAACATATCGATAACGCCCGCACGCTGCTGGAAACATGGCGGGTAAACGTCGAACGACGCACCTGGCGCGAAGATGGCCTGACGGTCACCTTCAGCGCCGGCCTCGGGGAATGGAATATGGAGCCACTGGATAAGCTGGTGGTGAGCGTCGATGAAGCGCTGTACAAAGCCAAACAGCAGGGTAAAAACCGTATCCTGCGCGCGTAAGACTTCAGCGCCGCCACCGCCCACTTCGGTGGGCTTTTTTATTTTTTCCGGAAAAAATGAAACCGGTTTCAATTATTGTGTGATGCCTTACACACAATCACGGTAAAGCGGTTGTCGCATCGCCAGGGCCGCGATAAAGATAAGACATCACGGAACACAAGGGCCACTGACTATGAAGAATATCGTTTTGTGCTGTGCCGCCGGTATGTCTACCAGCATGCTGGTTCAGCGTATGCAAGATGCCGCGCAGAAGAAGGGTGTTGAGGTCTCTATCAAGGCCGTACCGGTCGCTGAGTTTAAAGATAATCTGGCCGCCGCCGACATTATTTTGCTCGGCCCGCAGGTGAAATATGAGCAGGCGAAGCTGCAGGCGCTGGCCGACCCGTTCGGCAAGAAGGTCGCCGTGATCGATATGATGGACTACGGCATGATGAAAGGTGATGCCGTTCTGGATAAAGCCCTTAAGATGCTGGAGTAATCGATGGAAGATTTAGAAACGATCATCATGGAGCTGCTGGTTAACGCGGGTTCCGCACGTAGCGCGGCGCTGACGGCGCTACAGCTGGCGCGCAAAGGCGATTTTGTCGCCGCGGAGCAGGCCATGGCTGAATCCCATGAGTTCGTCAAACATGCGCATAAAATTCAGACCCAGCTTATCGGCATGGATGAAGGCAGCGGTAAATTGCCGGTCAACCTGATCACCGTGCATTCCCAGGACCATCTGATGAACGCTATGGTCATTCAGGATCTGGCGACCGACATGATTGAACTCTATCGTCGTCTGCCCCTCGCGCAATAATCTCACGGATTTAACGGGCGTCGCTGCCGGCGCCCGTCCTTCTTACAGAAAGCCGTACATCGCCGCGAATACCCAGCCAAACACGCAGGAGACGCCGACGCCGATGAGCCCGGGCAGGATAAAGCTGTGGTTAATCACAAAGCGGCCGATATGGGTGGTCCCTGAGCGATCAAACTGGATCGCCGCCAGATCGCTTGGGTAGGTCGGCAGAATATAGTAGCCATAGCAGGCCGGCGCAGAAGCCACGATATAGGCCGGGTCGACGCCGATGGCCAAGGCTACTGGCACAATCGCCGCCAGCGCTGCCGCCTGGGAGTTCACAAATTTCGAAACCAGTAGCAGCACGATGGCATAAGCCCACGGATACTCTTTTACCATTTCACCAAGCACGCCTTTAATCTCGGTCATGTGCGCGCCAAACATGGTCTCCGCCATCCACGCGATGCCGTACACCGCGACGATAGCGATCATTCCCGAACGAAAGACCTCATTTTTGGAAATCGATGCCGGGTTAGTTTTTGTAATGATGATGATCAGCGCTCCGGAGAGCAGCATAAACATCTGGATAACCAGCACCATCGACAGTGGTTTACCGTCAAAGGCCGGGCGCAGTTCAGAAAAAGCGCCAAGCAGCGCCACCACGGCGATAGAGGCCAGAAAAATCCACATTGCTATCCAGTTGCTGGTCGGCAGCTTTTTGTCCAGCAGCGTCGCCGTATCGCCATAGACGTAATGGCGGTTCTCCGGTAGCGCAATAAACGCCTGGAAGGCTTCGTCCTGATCCAGGTCTTTGCCGCGGAACCAGCTGAAGATACCGATGGCTAAAATACCCAGCAGCGTGGACGGAATGGTTATCGCCAGCAGATCGAGAAACTCCAGGTGTTTCCCGTTAAAGGTAAAATTTCCCAGCATCGCCACCAGCGATACCACCGCCACCGAGACCGGGCTGGCGATGATCCCCATCTGAGCGCCAATGGAGCTGGCGGCCATCGGACGCTCCGGACGAATGTTATTCTTAATCGCCACATCGTAGATAATCGGCAGGATGGTATACACCACGTGGCCGGTACCGCAGAGGATGGTCAGCGTGCAGGTGACGAAAGGCGCCACGATAGAAACATATTTCGGGTTACGCCGCAGCAGCTTCTCGGCAATCTGCAGCATCACGTCTAACCCGCCGGACGCCTGCAGAGTCGCCGAGGCGGCTACCACTGCAATGATCACCAGCATCACATCAACCGGCGGTTTGCCCGGCTGGAGATGAAAAACAAAGACGAGGATCACCAAACCGATGCCGCCCAGCAGCCCCAGCGCAATACCTCCTTTTCGGGCACCATAAAACAGACAAATTAATATAATAATGAGTTGTATCGCGAATTCCATGCAGCCCCCAAAGCCTGTCCACTCAGATCTAAAAATGATCCCTACCTGCCTCTCGGGATTATTTCTGCGCCTGACCGGGAGAAGCATGAGATGCGGCGATCCCTCTCCAGCGCCGTCGCGCCGAAGATACAGCAACAGAAGTAATCCCATGATTCATCAGGTATTTTGAATATATACCCTTTGAATTGATTATTTTTTGATATGAGTAGAAGTTTTACCCATACATAAAGAAAGGTTTTAGAAAAAGGCTTCTAATAGATATTTTTCATGAATTAATTGCTAAGAAAATGAAGATTTAATATGTCGTAAATGTAATTAATGGCCGGGAAAGCGGCGAAAAATAGACAATAAAAAAAGCCGGTCAGGAAACCTGACCGGCTTTTTAGCAGTGCATCAACGATTAATCGTTGTCAGAACCGCCCAGACCTGCGTTCAGCAGCTCTGCCAGGTTGGCAGACGCTTCTTCCACGCTCACCTGCGGTGCCGCCGGCAGCTCGCCAGCAGCGCGACGGCGCATACGATCCTGGTGATACGCATAACCGGTACCGGCCGGGATCAGACGACCCACGATGACGTTCTCTTTCAGACCGCGCAGTTCGTCGCGTTTGCCCGCAACGGCTGCTTCGGTCAGCACGCGAGTGGTCTCCTGGAACGATGCCGCGGAGATGAAGGACTCGGTGGCCAGAGACGCTTTGGTGATACCCAGCAGATCGCGGGAGAACGTTGCGCCCACTTTGCCGTTCGCTTCCAGTTCGCGGTTCGCGATCTTGACGCGGGAGTATTCCACCTGCTCGCCTTCGAGGAAGTCGGAGCTGCCTGCGCTTTCGATGGTGGCTTTACGCAGCATCTGACGAACGATAACTTCGATGTGCTTATCGTTAATCTTAACGCCCTGCAGACGGTATACGTCCTGGACTTCGTTAACAATGTAACGGGTCACAGCATGTACGCCACGCAGACGCAGAATGTCGTGCGGTGCTTCCGGACCGTCGGAAACCACATCACCACGTTCCACACGTTCACCTTCGAACACGTTGAGCTGACGCCATTTCGGGATCATCTCTTCGTACGGCTCGCTACCGTCTACCGGGGTGATAACCAGGCGACGTTTCCCTTTGGTTTCTTTACCGAAGGAAATGATACCGCTGATTTCAGCCAGGATAGCCGGCTCTTTCGGACGACGTGCTTCGAACAGGTCCGCAACGCGCGGCAGACCACCGGTGATATCCTTGGTACCGCCGGATTCCTGCGGAATACGCGCCAGGGTGTCACCAGAGCTGATCTGTACGCCATCTTCCAGCTGAACAATCGCTTTACCCGGCAGGAAGTACTGAGCAGGCATATCAGTGCCTGGGATCAGAACGTCGTTGCCCTGAGCATCAACGATTTTCAGTGCTGGACGCAGATCTTTACCACCTGCGGTACGTTCTGCAGAGTCCAGAACCACCAGCGAAGACAGACCGGTCAGCTCGTCAGTCTGACGAGTAATGGTCTGGCCGTCGATCATGTCAGTGAAACGGATGAAACCGCTAACTTCGGTGATAACCGGCATGGTGTGCGGATCCCAGTTTGCGACGGTTTCACCGCCGGCAACCTGCTCACCGTCGCCTTTCGCCATAACCGCACCGTAAGGTACTTTATAGCTCTCTTTGGTACGACCGAATTCGTCGATCAGCTTCAGCTCGGTATTACGGGAAGTGATAACCAGCTTACCACTGGAGTTCACAACCGACTTCGCGTTGCTGAGCTTGATGCTACCTTTGTTTTTCACCTGGATGCTGGATTCAGCAGCCGCACGAGATGCCGCACCACCGATGTGGAACGTACGCATCGTCAGCTGTGTACCCGGCTCACCGATGGACTGTGCCGCGATAACGCCGATAGCCTCACCTTTGTTGATGAGGTGGCCACGCGCCAGGTCACGACCATAGCAGTGCGCGCAGACGCCAAAGTCGGTGTCACAGGATACAACGGAACGCACTTTGACGGAGTCAACGGAGTTCGCTTCCAGCAGGTCACACCAGTGCTCATGCAGCAGCGTGTTGCGTGGAACCAGAATATCCGCGGTACCCGGCTTCAGAACATCTTCCGCAGTCACACGACCCAGTACGCGATCGCGCAGCGGCTCTTTAACGTCGCCACCTTCGATAACCGGCGTCATGGTGATGCCTTCCAGGGTGCCGCAGTCGTCTTCAGTGACGACCAGGTCCTGCGCAACGTCAACCAGACGACGAGTCAGGTAACCGGAGTTCGCTGTTTTCAGTGCGGTATCCGCCAGACCTTTACGAGCACCGTGGGTGGAGATGAAGTACTGGAGTACGTTCAGACCTTCACGGAAGTTCGCGGTGATCGGCGTTTCGATGATGGAGCCATCCGGCTTCGCCATCAGACCACGCATACCAGCCAGCTGACGAATCTGTGCCGCAGAACCACGCGCACCGGAGTCGGCCATCATGTAGATGCTGTTGAAGGAAACCTGCTGCTCTTCCTGACCGTCACGGTTAATCACGGTTTCGGTTTGCAGGTTATCCATCATCGCTTTGGATACACGATCGTTCGCCGCAGCCCAGATATCGATAACTTTGTTGTAGCGTTCGCCCGCGGTCACCAGACCGGACTGGAACTGTTCCTGAATCTCAGCAACTTCCGCTTCCGCTTCGCTGATGATTTCGTATTTTTTCTCCGGGATGACCATGTCATCGATACCAACGGATGCACCTGAACGCGCTGCGTAAGCAAAGCCGGTGTACATCGTCTGGTCCGCAAAAATAACGGTCGGTTTCAGACCCAGAATACGGTAACAGGTGTTCAGCATCTTGGAGATCGCTTTCTTACCAAGCGCCTGGTTCACGATAGAGAACGGCAGACCTTTCGGTACGATCATCCACAGAATGGCACGGCCAACGGTCGTGTCTTTCAGGCTGGTTTTCGCGACAAACTCACCATTGTCGTCTTTTTCGTATTCAGTGATACGCACTTTAACGCGCGCATGCAGAGAGGCCAGGCCGGCGCGATAAATACGCTCAGCTTCTTTCGGGCCAGTCAGCACCATGCCTTCGCCTTTGGCGTTAACACTGTCACGGGTCATGTAGTACAGACCCAGTACAACGTCCTGAGACGGAACGATGATTGGTTCGCCGTTCGCCGGGGACAGGATGTTGTTGGTAGACATCATCAGCGCACGCGCTTCCAGCTGGGCTTCCAGCGTCAGCGGTACGTGAACAGCCATCTGGTCACCATCGAAGTCGGCGTTGTATGCCGCACAAACCAGCGGGTGCAGCTGGATGGCTTTACCTTCGATCAGAACCGGTTCGAATGCCTGAATACCCAGACGGTGCAGGGTTGGCGCACGGTTCAGCAGGACCGGGTGTTCGCGGATAACTTCGTCCAGGATATCCCAAACGACAGCTTCTTCGCGCTCAACCATCTTCTTAGCGGCTTTGATGGTGGTGGCCAGGCCACGCAGTTCCAGCTTGCCGTAGATGAACGGTTTGAACAGCTCCAGCGCCATTTTCTTCGGCAGACCGCACTGATGCAGACGCAGGTATGGACCTACGGTGATAACAGAACGACCGGAGTAGTCAACGCGTTTACCGAGCAGGTTCTGACGGAAACGACCCTGTTTACCTTTGATCATATCAGCCAAAGATTTCAGAGGACGTTTGTTAGAACCGGTGATCGCACGACCGCGACGACCGTTATCCAGCAGGGCGTCAACCGCTTCCTGCAGCATACGTTTTTCGTTGCGTACGATGATATCCGGCGCAGCCAGATCCAGCAGACGTTTCAGACGGTTGTTACGGTTGATCACGCGACGATACAGATCGTTGAGGTCAGACGTCGCGAAACGACCACCGTCCAGCGGAACCAGCGGACGCAGATCTGGCGGCAGTACCGGCAGAACGGTCAGGATCATCCACTCCGGCTTGTTGCCAGACTGAACGAAAGCTTCCAGCAGCTTAATGCGCTTGGTCAGCTTTTTACGCTTGGTTTCGGAGTTGGTTTCGTTCAGCTCTTCACGCAGCTGCTCGCATTCCTGCTCCAGATCCATATTGCGCAGCAGCGCCTGGATCGCTTCTGCGCCCATTTTCGCGTCGAATTCGTCACCGAACTCTTCCAGCGCGTCCAGGTACTGTTCTTCCGTCAGAATCTGGTTGCGTTCGAGGTTGGTCATGCCACCTTCGATAACCACATAGGATTCAAAGTACAGTACACGTTCGATATCACGCAGCGGCATATCCAGCAGCAGACCGATACGGGACGGCAGGGATTTCAGGAACCAGATGTGCGCAGTCGGACATGCCAGCTCGATGTGGCCCATGCGCTCACGACGCACTTTAGTCTGGGTCACTTCAACGCCGCACTTCTCACAGATCACACCGCGGTGTTTCAGGCGCTTGTACTTACCGCACAGGCACTCATAATCTTTTACCGGCCCAAAAATACGGGCGCAGAAAAGGCCGTCACGCTCAGGTTTGAACGTACGGTAGTTAATGGTTTCCGGCTTTTTAACTTCACCGAAAGACCATGAACGGATCATGTCTGGCGAAGCCAGAGCAATTTTGATCGCATCAAACTCTTCGGTTTTAGTTTGCGCTTTCAGAAACTTTAATAAGTCTTTCACGGATTTGCTCCCGTCGGAGTTAGCACATTCCGCTGCCGGGCGTTAACCCGGCAGCAGTGACCTGTTTGAGCGAGAATTACTCGTCTTCCAGTTCGATGTTGATGCCCAGCGAGCGAATTTCTTTCAACAGTACGTTGAAGGATTCCGGCATGCCCGGTTCCATCTGGTGATTGCCGTCCACGATGTTTTTATACATCTTGGTACGACCGTTCACGTCATCAGACTTAACGGTGAGCATTTCCTGCAGGGTGTAGGCCGCGCCGTATGCTTCCAGCGCCCACACTTCCATCTCACCGAAGCGCTGACCACCGAACTGTGCCTTACCACCCAGCGGCTGCTGAGTAACCAGGCTGTAAGAACCGGTGGAACGAGCGTGCATTTTGTCGTCGACCAGGTGGTTCAGTTTCAGCATGTACATGTAACCCACGGTTACCGGACGTTCGAACTGTTCACCGGTGCGGCCATCAAACAGGGTGATCTGACCGGAAGTCGGCAGGTCGCCCAGCTGCAGCAGCTCTTTGATTTCAGCTTCTTTCGCACCGTCGAATACCGGCGTTGCGATCGGCATGCCTTTACGCAGGTTTTCAGCCAGACGCAGAACTTCTTCATCGCTGAAGGTATTCAGGTCAACTTTCTGGCGAACGTCAGCGCCCAGATCGTAAGCACGCTGGATGAATTCGCGCAGTTTCGCGACTTCCTGCTGCTGTTTCAGCATGGCGTTGATCTTATCGCCGATGCCTTTTGCAGCCATACCCAGGTGAGTTTCAAGGATCTGACCGATGTTCATACGAGACGGTACGCCCAGCGGGTTCAGTACGATATCTACCGGCGTACCGTTAGCATCGTGCGGCATATCTTCGATCGGGTTGATCTTAGAGATAACACCCTTGTTACCGTGACGACCCGCCATCTTATCACCAGGCTGGATACGGCGTTTAACGGCCAGATATACCTTAACAATCTTCAGCACGCCCGGTGCCAGATCGTCGCCTTGGGTGATTTTACGGCGTTTCGCTTCGAGTTTTTTCTCGAACTCGTGTTTCAGTTCGTCATACTGCTCAGCCAGCTGTTCCAGCTGATTTTGTTTCTCTTCGTCGGTCAGGCCCAGTTCCAGCCAGCGATCGCGAGGCAGCTTGTCGAGCTTCTCAGCTTCAACGCCACCGGAGACCAGCACCGCGTAGATACGACTGAACAGACCGGCTTCGAGGATCTGCAGTTCTTCAGACAGGTCTTTTTTGGCCTGCTTCAGCTGCATCTCTTCGATTTCCAGAGCACGTTTGTCTTTTTCTACGCCGTCACGGGTAAAGACCTGAACGTCGATAACGGTACCAGAGACACCGTTCGGTACGCGCAGAGAAGAGTCTTTAACGTCAGACGCTTTCTCACCGAAGATCGCGCGCAGCAGTTTCTCTTCCGGCGTCAGCTGGGTTTCACCTTTCGGCGTTACCTTACCAACCAGAATGTCGCCGCCGGTCACTTCCGCACCGATATAAACGATACCGGACTCATCCAGTTTAGAGAGCGCAGCTTCACCCACGTTCGGGATATCAGCGGTGATCTCTTCCGGCCCCAGCTTGGTGTCACGGGACACGCACGCCAGTTCCTGAATGTGGATAGTGGTGAAACGGTCTTCCTGGACAACACGCTCGGAAACGAGGATGGAGTCTTCGAAGTTGTAACCGTTCCACGGCATGAACGCTACACGCATGTTCTGACCCAGCGCCAGCTCACCGAGGTCGGTGGACGGGCCGTCTGCCAGCACGTCGCCGCGCTCAATAGGTTCGCCCAGGGACACGCAAGGCATCTGGTTGATGCAGGTGTTCTGGTTAGAACGGGTGTACTTGGTCAGGTTATAGATGTCGATACCTGCTTCGCCCGGGTACATCTCGTCTTCGTTAACTTTGATAACGATACGGGAAGCATCCACGTACTGAACGGTACCGCCACGTTTAGCCACGGCAGTAACACCGGAGTCAACGGCAACAGCACGTTCCATACCGGTACCAACCAGCGGCTTATCAGCGCGCAGAGTCGGAACCGCCTGACGTTGCATGTTCGCACCCATCAATGCACGGTTGGCGTCATCGTGTTCCAGGAACGGGATCAGGGACGCACCGACGGATACCACCTGCTGGGTGGATACGTCCATGTAGTCAACCTGGTCGCGGCTGAACAAGCTGGATTCGCCTTTGCTACGGCAGGTAACCAGATCTTCTACGAAGTGGCCGTTTTCATCCAGGTTGGAGTTCGCCTGAGCGATAACGTAGTTGCCTTCTTCGATAGCAGACAGGTAGTGAATTTCGTCAGTAACCACACCGTTGGTCACTTTACGATACGGCGTCTCAAGGAAGCCATATTCGTTGGTCTGCGCGTACACGGACAGGGAGTTAATCAGACCGATGTTCGGACCTTCAGGCGTTTCGATCGGACATACGCGACCGTAGTGGGTCGGGTGTACGTCTCGAACTTCGAAGCCTGCGCGCTCACGGGTCAGACCGCCTGGGCCGAGTGCGGAGATACGACGTTTGTGCGTAATCTCAGACAGCGGGTTGTTCTGGTCCATAAACTGAGACAGCTGGCTGGAACCAAAGAACTCTTTCACTGCTGCGGAAATCGGCTTGGCGTTGATCATATCCTGAGGCATCAGGGTATCCAGATCGCCAAGAGACAGACGCTCTTTCACCGCACGCTCTACACGTACCAGGCCAACGCGGAACTGGTTTTCCGCCATTTCGCCAACGGAACGGATACGACGGTTGCCGAGGTGGTCGATATCGTCCACTTCGCCTTTACCGTTACGGATATCGATGAGCTTCTTCATCACTTCGATGATGTCGTCTTTGCTCAGGATACCGGAACCTTCGATTTCGTCGCGCAGCAGAGAACGGTTGAACTTCATACGACCAACCGCGGACAGATCGTAGCGGTCTTCAGAGAAGAACAGGTTCTCAAACAGACTTTCAGCGGCTTCACGAGTCGGCGGCTCGCCAGGGCGCATCATGCGGTAGATTTCTACCAGCGCGCTCAGACGATCGTTAGTCGGGTCGACGCGTACCGTTTCAGAGATGTACGGGCCGTGGTCCAGATCGTTGGTGAACAGCGTTTCGATACGCTTGTGGCCAGACTGGCTCAGCTTAGCCAGCAGATCCAGACTCAGCTCCATGTTCGCCGGGCAGATCAGTTCGCCAGTCGCTTCATCGATATAGTCTTTAGCCGCCACTTTGCCCGCGATATATTCAACCGGCACTTCGATATGCTTGATATCGTCTTTTTCCAGCTGACGGATATGACGAGCCGTGATGCGACGGCCTTTCTCAACGTACACTTTGCCGTTGGCTTCGATATCGAAGGAGGCAGTTTCACCGCGCAGACGCTCCGGAATCAGCTCCATCTGCAGCTTGTTGTCGCGAATTTCAAAGACCACTTTTTCGAAGAACAGGTCAAGGATCTGCTCAGTGGTGTAATTCAGCGCGCGCAGGATGATGGTAGCCGGCAGCTTACGACGACGGTCGATACGAACGAACAGGTTGTCTTTCGGGTCGAATTCGAAGTCCAGCCAGGAACCGCGGTAAGGGATGATACGTGCGTTATACAGAACCTTACCGGAGGAGTGGGTCTTACCTTTGTCACTGTCAAAGAAGACGCCCGGGCTACGGTGCAGCTGAGAAACGATAACACGCTCGGTACCGTTGATAACAAAGGTACCGTTGTCGGTCATGAGCGGAATTTCGCCCATGTAGACTTCTTGTTCTTTAATGTCTTTGACGGTGCCTTCTGGCGCTTCGCGCTCGTAGATCACCAGACGCAGTTTTACGCGCAGCGGTGCAGAATAAGTCACGCCACGGATCTGACATTCTTTAACGTCAAAAACCGGTTCGCCCAGACGGTAGCTGACGTATTGCAGCTCGGAATTACCGCTGTAGCTCTGAATCGGGAATACGGAACGGAAAGCAGCTTCCAGACCATACTGCCCTTCAGGATCTTGCTCGATAAACTTCTGGAACGAGTCAAGCTGGATAGAAAGGAGATATGGCACATCCAGAACTTGTGGACGTTTACCAAAATCCTTACGAATACGTTTTTTCTCGGTATAGGAGTAAACCATAGGGTTCCTCAGCTCGCTGACAAGTCGACCCATCTGCCCGCAGAGGGCAGTTTTTTATGCAACACTATTTTGTTGACCGGAAAATGGAACACTTTCCGCAATGCCTGTTGCTATCACGCTTAAACCATTTCATTGCGATTTACACAGCCCAGGAACCCTAACCTGTCGCAGTATATTAAGTCGTCGATAGAAACAAGCATTGAGAGGCAAACCAGTAGTCAAACAGCGTGAAACGCTACTGGCGCCTTACAGCGCAAAAAGGCTGGTGACCAAAAAGTCACCAGCCTCAGCCTGATTTCTCAGGCTGCAACCGGAAGGGTTGGCTTATTTAACTTCAACTTCAGCGCCAGCTTCTTCCAGAGATTTTTTCAGAGCTTCAGCGTCGTCTTTGCTGATGCCTTCTTTCAGTGCAGCCGGAGCAGATTCTACCAGGTCTTTAGCTTCTTTCAGACCCAGGCCAGTTGCGCCACGTACTGCTTTGATAACAGCAACTTTGTTAGCGCCAGCAGCTTTCAGAATTACGTCGAATTCAGTTTTTTCTTCAGCAGCTTCAACCGGGCCAGCAGCTACAGCTACAGCAGCAGCAGCGGAAACACCGAATTTTTCTTCCATTGCAGAGATCAGCTCAACAACGTCCATTACGGACATAGCGGATACTGCTTCAATGATTTGATCTTTAGTGATAGACATTTAAATTGTTCCTGAATATCAGAATAAGTTTATACGTAAGCGAATGCTTTACAAAGATAACTGCGATTAAGCAGCTTCTTTCGCATCGCGTACAGCAGCCAGAGTACGAACCAGTTTGCCAGCCGAAGCTTCTTTCATGGTTGCCATCAGGCGTGCAATTGCTTCTTCGTAGGTCGGCAGAGTTGCCAGGCGGTCGATCTGCGACGCCGGGATCAGCTCACCTTCAAAGGCAGCGGCTTTGACCTCAAATTTTGCATTCGCTTTCGCGAACTCTTTGAACAGACGAGCAGCAGCGCCCGGGTGTTCCATAGAGTATGCAATCAGGGTCGGACCAACAAACGTGTCTTTCAGGCACTCGAACTGAGTACCTTCAACGACGCGGCGCAGCAGGGTGTTACGAACAACACGCATGTATACGCCAGCTTCACGACCTGCTTTACGCAGTTCAGTCATTTTATCTACAGTTACGCCACGGGAATCCGCAACTACTGCAGACAGCGCGCCTTTGGCTACTTCGCTGACTTCAGCAACAATCGCTTGTTTGTCTTGAAGATTTAAAGCCATTAGCTTTGCTCCTGGATGTTTGCCAGAGCCTATGCTCTGGAACTCACTTCACTCAATTCAACGAAAAGAGCGTCTAAATACGGTGAGCAGAAACAAGCCAGAATATCCAAAAATAATCTTAGCGTTCTGTCACCGTCTACGCAGGGGATTAAGTTTCTTGCGAAACACCTGCGGTCTTCGACGGAGGCCTGGATAGGCCAGGCTCCAACGAACAAATTCTTCCTATGACTTCGTCCTTCGAACCGCAGCGGCGTTAGCTGCTCTCGTTCACACCGGTCATGTAGTTAACTACACTCCCGGTGATTCACTCGATTGCTGCCTTGCTGCAATTCAAATGACTCGCATAGCGTCTGTCTTATTGACAGAATCGTGGGGGTAAGATTGTAGACAAAATCACCGCCCACGTAAAGGCATTAGTTTGCAGAAGCGTTCAGGCCAGCCTGATCTACTGCAACACCTGCACCCATAGTGGTGGAGATGCTAACTTTCTTGATGTACACGCCTTTCGCCTGAGTCGGTTTTGCTTTTTTCAGCGCAACCAGCAGAGCTTCCAGGTTTTCTTTCAGTTTGTCAGCGTCAAAGTCCACTTTACCGATGGTGGTGTGGATGATGCCGTTTTTGTCGTTACGGTAACGAACCTGACCTGCTTTCGCGTTTTTAACCGCTTCAGCAACGTTCGGAGTTACGGTACCTACTTTCGGGTTCGGCATCAGGCCACGCGGACCCAGAACCTGGCCCAGCTGGCCAACAACGCGCATTGCATCCGGGGAAGCAATAACAACGTCAAAGTTCATTTCGCCTTTTTTGATCTGCTCAGCCAGATCTTCCATACCTACCAGCTCAGCGCCTGCAGCTTTAGCAGCTTCAGCGTTTGCGCCCTGGGTAAATACGGCTACGCGAACGGAACGGCCAGTACCGTGCGGCAGTACAGTTGCGCCACGGACGTTCTGGTCAGATTTACGAGCGTCGATGCCGAGGTTAACGGCAACGTCTACGCTTTCGGTAAATTTAGCGGTGGCCAGCTCTTTCAGCAGAGCAATGGCTTCGTTGATGTCGTACTGTTTAGTTGCATCAACTTTCTCACGGATCACGCGCATGCGCTTGGTCAGTTTAGCCATTTCTTAGTCCTCCACTACCAGGCCCATGGAACGTGCAGTACCTTCGATGGAGCGAGTCATCGCTTCAATGTCGGCACCAGTCATGTCGGCAGCTTTGGTCTGCGCGATTTCCTGCAGCTGAGCGCGGGAGATTTTACCCACTTTATCTTTGTTCGGCTTACCGGAACCAGACTTGATGCCTGCAGCTTTCTTCAGCAGAACAGCAGCCGGCGGAGTCTTGGTAACAAAGGTAAAGGAACGGTCAGCGTAAACGGTGATAACAACCGGGATCGGCAGACCTTTCTCCAGGGAATCAGTTTTAGCGTTGAACGCTTTGCAGAATTCCATGATGTTCACGCCCTGCTGACCCAGTGCTGGGCCGACCGGCGGGCTCGGGTTCGCCATACCAGCTGCAACCTGCAGCTTGACGTAGGCTTGGACTTTCTTAGCCATTCTTAAATCCTCAAATTGGGTATTAACGCTTCAGAGAAGCTCCCCGTGATTAAACATCGTTTTACGGGCCGGGCCCATAAAAACAAAAGGCGCGAAATTGTATGCCAATTTCGCGCCCTATGCAACGATTAAATCGCTGCTTTTTTGATCGCCGGCTTACGCCTTCTCAACCTGGCTGAAGTCCAGTTCTACCGGGGTCGCACGACCGAAGATAGAAACGGAAACTTTCAGGCGGGACTTCTCATAGTCCACTTCTTCCACCACGCCGTTAAAGTCAGCGAACGGACCGTCGTTAACGCGAACCATTTCACCCGGTTCAAACAGCGTTTTCGGACGCGGCTTATCGCCAACCTGCTGCAGACGATTCATGATGGCGTCGACTTCTTTGTCGCTGATCGGCGCCGGACGGTCAGAGGTGCCGCCGATGAAGCCCATCACGCGCGGTACGCTGCGCACCAGGTGCCAGCTTGCGTCGTTCATGACCATCTGAACCAGGACATAGCCCGGGAAGAATTTACGTTCGCTTTTGCGACGCTGGCCGCCACGGATCTCAACCACTTCTTCGGTCGGGACCATGACTTCGCCAAATAACTCTTCCATGTTGTGTAATTTGATATGTTCACGCAGCGACGTGGCTACGCGACCTTCAAAACCGGAAAACGCCTGAACGACGTACCAGCGCTTTTTAGGAGCTTCAGACATCTCAGAACCTCAGGCCAGTGATAAAGGAGACCAGGCGAACCAGAATACCATCCAGTCCCCACAGGATCAGTGACATTACTGCAGTCACGGCAGCAACAATCAGCGTAGTATGCAGCGTTTCCTGGCGAGTCGGCCAAATCACTTTACGAACTTCGGTTCTCGCTTCGCGAGCAAAAGCAACGGTCGCCTTACCTTTCGTCGTCAACAGCGCGACGCCACCGGCAGCAGCAATAAGAATAACCACGGCCAGCGCACGCACCGCCAGCATAATGTCACGATAAAGGAAGTTGCCCACGATCGCCACGATCAGCAGCACGGCAACGATAATCCACTTCATCGCTTCCAGGCCGCGCCCGCTCCCTTGAGCTTCGGTATTCGCACTCATAAACCAACCTGTCAGAAGTATTCTACAAACAATTTCACCCCGCGGGGGCGAGGCGATCCAAACCGAAATTAAGTTTCGGATTATACACTTAACTATTCAAATTGCTTCAATGTTGACGGTGGTGTCACCCCTGCCCTGCTGTTGCAAAGAAGGAGTTGATTAGCCGTCGCCCTGAGGCTCGAATGGTTTGGTGTATAAACGCCCTCTTCAGAGCCTGTCTCAGCAATGATTATGACAAATAAAATCACTGATGAGCCAGGTTCTGGTGTGAAAGCGTGCAAAAAGGGCATCAAATGATGCCCTTTTATTGCGCATTGCGTCAAATGTTATCAGCGATTAGCCGAGAACTTTAGCAACCACGCCCGCGCCAACGGTACGACCGCCTTCACGGATTGCGAAACGCAGACCGTCGTCCATCGCGATCGGGTGGATCAGGGTAACAACCATTTTGATGTTGTCGCCCGGCATTACCATCTCTACGCCTTCCGGCAGTTCGATGGTGCCAGTCACGTCAGTAGTACGGAAGTAGAACTGCGGACGGTAGCCTTTGAAGAACGGAGTATGACGGCCGCCTTCGTCTTTGGACAGGATGTACACTTCAGATTCGAACTTGGTGTGCGGGTTGATGGTGCCCGGCTTAGCCAGTACCTGACCACGTTCGATTTCTTCACGTTTGATACCACGCAGCAGAACACCTACGTTCTCACCAGCACGGCCTTCGTCCAGCAGTTTGCGGAACATTTCAACGCCAGTACAGGTGGTTTTCGCGGTTTCTTTGATACCAACGATTTCAACTTCTTCACCTACTTTGATGATACCGCGCTCTACACGACCGGTAACAACGGTACCACGACCAGAGATGGAGAATACGTCTTCGATCGGCAGCAGGAACGGCTTGTCAATCGCACGCTCTGGTTCCGGGATATAGGTATCCAGGTGGCCAGCCAGTTCGATGATTTTCGCTTCCCACTCTGCGTCGCCTTCCAGCGCTTTCAGAGCAGAACCACGAACGATCGGGGTGTCGTCGCCCGGGAAATCGTACTGAGACAGCAGTTCACGAACTTCCATCTCAACCAGTTCCAGCAGCTCTTCGTCATCAACCATGTCGCATTTGTTCAGGAACACGATGATGTACGGAACGCCTACCTGACGACCCAGCAGGATGTGCTCACGAGTCTGCGGCATCGGGCCCTCAGTCGCAGCAACAACCAGGATCGCGCCGTCCATCTGCGCAGCACCGGTGATCATGTTTTTAACATAGTCGGCGTGGCCCGGGCAGTCTACGTGCGCGTAGTGGCGAGTCGGGGTGTCATATTCAACGTGAGAGGTGTTGATGGTGATACCACGAGCTTTTTCTTCCGGCGCGTTATCGATCTGGTCGAATGCGCGAGCGGAACCACCGTAGGTTTTAGCCAGTACGGTAGTGATGGCAGCGGTCAGCGTTGTTTTACCATGGTCAACGTGGCCGATAGTACCGACGTTAACGTGCGGTTTTGTACGTTCAAACTTTTCTTTAGACATCGATTGTCCCTCTAAGACACGGATAAATCGGTGATATCACCACATCAACCAGGCAACATGCCCGACTTGTTGAATGAACATAACAGAAGAGAAACAGGGAAGGAGAGAAAAGAAGTGGTGCTGATACCCAGAGTCGAACTGGGGACCTCACCCTTACCAAGGGTGCGCTCTACCAACTGAGCCATATCAGCACGTCTGGAGCGGGCAGCGGGAATCGAACCCGCATCATCAGCTTGGAAGGCTGAGGTAATAGCCATTATACGATGCCCGCATCCTGAAACTCGGCTACCCAGTTCTTTCTGTAATACTAAAGAGACTGCTCTCTTTAGTATTGAGCTGATTAGTTTACCCAACCAACTCCGGCTCCGCAAAGCGTCGCCAGAAAGTGGTGGTGGGGGAAGGATTCGAACCTTCGAAGTCGATGACGGCAGATTTACAGTCTGCTCCCTTTGGCCGCTCGGGAACCCCACCCAAATTGTTATGGTGCCGACTACCGGAATCGAACTGGTGACCTACTGATTACAAGTCAGTTGCTCTACCTACTGAGCTAAGTCGGCATCAAGTAGCGCGCATTCTAGGGAGAGGAGCGAGTTCATGCAACTAAAAATTTGCATAAAACGTTCTCTTGCTCACATTTTGTGCTCTCACGCGAAAAAACGGTGTAATTTCAAGCAGCGGAGTGCAAATATTCGCCAATAATTCGGCGCTTCAGGCGCTGTCCGATCATCTCCGGTTACCTCTATCGCATGCTGACCGCTGACGGAAAGGATTCAGGCCGCTAGCCTAGCCTGTTAGCAAAGGCCATGCTTTGCAAAGAATAAGAAACTTATTCTTCTCTTGTGATGCTGGCGCGAGAAAGCAGCATTCAATGAGTTTTTTTCTTATTATTCCCGGCAATCTGGTGTTACCCTCCTGCCCATTGTCCTGATTAACTCGTGTGAAGCATCACCGTTTCAAGGTATTCGGTGATAGTAAGAACATGCTTATGAGCCAAAAAGAGCAGACGTTAATGACACCGTACCTACAATTTAACCGCCACCAATGGGCTGCACTTCGTGATTCTGTCCCGATGACGTTAACCGAGGAAGAAATCACGCGGTTAAAAGGCATCAACGAAGATCTCTCTCTGGAAGAGGTTGCCGAGATCTATTTGCCGCTGTCGCGTTTGCTCAACTTCTATATCAGTTCTAACCTGCGTCGCCAGGCTGTTCTCGAACAATTTCTTGGCACCAATGGTCAGCGAATTCCCTATATTATCAGTATCGCTGGCAGCGTTGCGGTAGGAAAAAGCACCACCGCCCGCGTTCTGCAAGCTTTGCTTAGTCGTTGGCCGGAGCATCGCCATGTCGAACTCATTACCACCGACGGTTTTTTGCACCCTAACTCGGTTTTAAAAGAACGTGGGTTAATGAAGAAAAAAGGCTTTCCGCAGTCCTATGATATGCATCGCCTGGTGAAGTTTGTCTCCGATCTCAAATCAGGGGTACCGCAGGCAACCGCGCCAGTTTATTCCCATCTGATTTATGATGTTATTCCCAATGGTGACAAAACCGTCGCGCAACCGGATATTTTAATTCTTGAAGGGCTGAATGTTCTGCAAAGTGGAATGGATTATCCGCACGATCCCCATCATGTATTCGTTTCCGATTTTGTCGACTTTTCTATTTATGTCGATGCCCCGGAAGAATTATTGAAAAGCTGGTATATCAACCGCTTTCTTAAATTCCGGGAAGGGGCGTTTACCGATCCGGATTCCTATTTCCATAATTACGCTAAGCTCTCGAAGGAAGAAGCGGTAGATATTGCCACTTCGCTATGGAATGAAATCAACCTAATGAATCTTAAAGAAAATATCCTTCCAACTCGCGAGCGCGCCAGCCTGATCATGACTAAGAGCGCCAATCACTCAGTGAATCAGGTACGCTTACGTAAATAAAATAAGGGAGCCGAAGCTCCCTTTTTTATTCTGCACTGCGCAATGATATTTCACCACCCACCCAAGCTTTTATTACACCATCCTGCTCCAGCAATAGTGCGCCCTGGGCGTCAATGCCACGCGAAATGCCGTAAATTTCTTTATCACCGATAATCAGTTTCACCGGGCGATGAATAAAGTTATCCAGTTTTTCCCAGCGCGGTAGATAGGGAGCCAATCCTTCCTGCTCGAACAGCTCCAGTCCCAGGCGCAGCTCTTTAATCAGGCGCGCGGCGAGGAGGTTACGGTCGATGACCACCCCCGCTTCCTGAAGGCTGATCCACCCCTGATTGACGACATCAGACTCCACGCGACGCATCACAAGGTTGATACCCGCGCCGCTGACGATTTGTGCGGCATCGCCCGTTTTCCCCGTCAGTTCTACGAGGATCCCTGACAGCTTACGATCCTGCAGGTAAATATCGTTTGGCCATTTCACGCGAACCTGTTCGGCCCCGAGCTGCTGCAGAACTTCAGCGATCACAATACCGATCACCAGGCTTAGGCCAATAGCCGCTGCCGGGCCCTGCTCCAGACGCCAGTACATGGAGAGATAGAGATTCGCGCCAAAGGGCGAAAACCATTTTCTGCCTCGCCGGCCTCGCCCTGCTTGCTGATATTCAGCCACACAGGCATCTCCGGACGTCAGCTCATCAAGCCTGTCCAACAAATACTGGTTAGTAGAGTCGATGACGGGAAGGACTGTCACTCGGCCATGGTCTATCTCTTGAGAAATCTTTTTCTCATCTAATAGATGAATAGGCTCCGGCAGGCTGTAACCCTTGCCCGGCACAGTAAACACATCGACGCCCCAGTCACGTAAGGTCTGGATGTGCTTATTAATCGCCGCCCGGCTCATGCCTAACTGCTCACCAAGCTGTTCGCCAGAGTGAAACTCACCATCAGCAAGGATAGAAATTAGCGTTAAAGGGATAGTATGGTCTTTCACGCAATGCTCTCCTCTGCGTTGACTTCACCATGCGTGCCAATGAAGCGCACCTCGGGCTGAAGCCATACATCGAATTTCGCACCCACCCGCTGGCGAACATAATGAGCAAGTTTCACCACATCCTCGCTGGTCGCTCGATCTTCATTAATCAGTACCAGCGCCTGCTGCCGATGGACGGCAGCGCCGCCGATGCGTTGTCCTTTGAGCTCACATTGATCGATTAGCCAGCCAGCGGCCAGCTTGACGCTGCCATTTGCCTGCGGATAGTGCGGTGCATGAGGGAACTGCGCCAGCAGCGCTTCCGCAACCTGAGCGCTGACGATCGGGTTCTTAAAAAAGCTGCCGGCATTACCGTTAATCTTTGGATCCGGCAATTTAGTCATTCGCATATGACAGACCGCATCAAATACCTGCTGCGGCGTGACGGTCTGCGGATCGAGACGCGTTAAATCACCGTAACTCAGTACAGGCTGCCATGTTTTCGCTAACGATAAGCCAATCGCAACGATGGCATAGCGGTCCTGATATTCATGTTTGAAGATACTGTCGCGATAGCCAAAACGGCATTCCGCGGCTGAAAGACGTTGCTTACGCCCGGTTTCCAGCTCAATGCAGTCAACATATTCGCAAACCCGCTGTAGCTCAACGCCGTAGGCGCCAATATTCTGGATCGGCGAAGATCCTGCGCAGCCAGGGATTAACGCCAGATTTTCCAGACCTGGCATCGCATGCTGTAGCGTGAACTGCACCAGTTGATGCCAGTTTTCGCCGGCGCCGACGTGCAAGCGCCAGGCTTCCGGCGTTTCGCTCACCTCGATCCCCATAATCCGGTTGAGGATCACCGTACCGGCATAGTCGTTCAGAAACAGGACATTACTGCCTTCCCCAAGGATCAGCGTGGGTTCGCCTGCCGCGGCAGCGGTTTGCCAGGCGCTTAGCAACTGTTGCTCAGTTTCGGCGCGTACTATCGTCTTGGCGAAGCGTTCAATGCCAAAGGTATTCCAGGGTTTGAGGGAGTGGTTCATAGTGGCTTCCTGATGCAAAATCGGCGTTAGTTTATCGTATCTGGCGGGGGAAGGCTTGTCTGATTACAGGGGCAATGATATTGCGTGGCGTTACCGGTAGTGATGTGGTGTACCGGTGCGGGCGACAGAACGCGACAGGCCCGTAGCCCCGGTAGGCGCAGCGCCACCGGGGAGACATACCGGCACGCTGGCCGGACGACAGAAACGCAAAAAGCCCATCCGACAGGATGGGCTCTTCACTTGTTTGATGCCTGGCAGTTTATGGCGGGCGTCCTGCCCGCCACCCTCCGGGCCGTTGCTGCGCAACGTTCAAATCCGCTCCCGGCTGATTTGTCCTACTCTGGAGAGCGCTCACCGACAAACAACAGATAAAACAAAAAGCCCGGTCTTTCGACCGGGCTTTCTGCTTTATTTGATGCCTGGCAGTTCCCTACTCTCACATGGGGAGACCCCACACTACCATCGGCGCTACGGCGTTTCACTTCTGAGTTCGGCATGGGGTCAGGTGGGACCACCGCGCTAGTGCCGCCAGGCAAATTCTGTTTTATCAATACGTCTCACCGACGTATCGATTAATCTGTATCAGAGCTGAAAATTCTCTCAAATCGCCAAAACATCTTCGGCGTTGTAAGGTTAAGCCTCACGGTTCATTAGTACCGGTTAGCTCAACGCATCGCTGCGCTTACACACCCGGCCTATCAACGTCGTCGTCTTCAACGTTCCTTCAGGAGACTTAAAGTCTCAGGGAGAACTCATCTCGGGGCAAGTTTCGTGCTTAGATGCTTTCAGCACTTATCTCTTCCGCATTTAGCTACCGGGCAGTGCCATTGGCATGACAACCCGAACACCAGTGATGCGTCCACTCCGGTCCTCTCGTACTAGGAGCAGCCCCCCTCAATTCTCCAGCGCCCACGGCAGATAGGGACCGAACTGTCTCACGACGTTCTAAACCCAGCTCGCGTACCACTTTAAATGGCGAACAGCCATACCCTTGGGACCTACTTCAGCCCCAGGATGTGATGAGCCGACATCGAGGTGCCAAACACCGCCGTCGATATGAACTCTTGGGCGGTATCAGCCTGTTATCCCCGGAGTACCTTTTATCCGTTGAGCGATGGCCCTTCCATTCAGAACCACCGGATCACTATGACCTGCTTTCGCACCTGCTCGCGCCGTCACGCTCGCAGTCAAGCTAGCTTATGCCATTGCACTAACCTCCTGATGTCCGACCAGGATTAGCTAACCTTCGTGCTCCTCCGTTACGCTTTGGGAGGAGACCGCCCCAGTCAAACTACCCACCAGACACTGTCCGCAACCCCGGTCAGGGGCCAACGTTAGAACATCAAACATTAAAGGGTGGTATTTCAAGGTTGGCTCCACGCAGACTGGCGTCCACGCTTCAAAGCCTCCCACCTATCCTACACATCAAGGCTCAATGTTCAGTGTCAAGCTATAGTAAAGGTTCACGGGGTCTTTCCGTCTTGCCGCGGGTACACTGCATCTTCACAGCGAGTTCAATTTCACTGAGTCTCGGGTGGAGACAGCCTGGCCATCATTACGCCATTCGTGCAGGTCGGAACTTACCCGACAAGGAATTTCGCTACCTTAGGACCGTTATAGTTACGGCCGCCGTTTACCGGGGCTTCGATCAAGAGCTTCTCCTTACGGATAACCCCATCAATTAACCTTCCGGCACCGGGCAGGCGTCACACCGTATACGTCCACTTTCGTGTTTGCACAGTGCTGTGTTTTTAATAAACAGTTGCAGCCAGCTGGTATCTTCGACTGGTCTCAGCTCCATCCGCAGGGACTTCACCTACACACCAGCGTGCCTTCTCCCGAAGTTACGGCACCATTTTGCCTAGTTCCTTCACCCGAGTTCTCTCAAGCGCCTTGGTATTCTCTACCTGACCACCTGTGTCGGTTTGGGGTACGATTTGATGTTACCTGATGCTTAGAGGCTTTTCCTGGAAGCAGGGCATTTGTTACTTCAGCACCGTAGTGCCTCGTCATCACACCTCAGCCTTGGTTATCCGGATTTGCCTGGATAACCAGCCTACATGCTTAAACCGGGACAACCGTCGCCCGGCTAACATAGCCTTCTCCGTCCCCCCTTCGCAGTAACACCAAGTACAGGAATATTAACCTGTTTCCCATCGACTACGCCTTTCGGCCTCGCCTTAGGGGTCGACTCACCCTGCCCCGATTAACGTTGGACAGGAACCCTTGGTCTTCCGGCGAGCGGGCTTTTCACCCGCTTTATCGTTACTTATGTCAGCATTCGCACTTCTGATACCTCCAGCATGCCTCACAGCACACCTTCGCAGGCTTACAGAACGCTCCCCTACCCAACAACACATAGTGTCGCTGCCGCAGCTTCGGTGCATGGTTTAGCCCCGTTACATCTTCCGCGCAGGCCGACTCGACCAGTGAGCTATTACGCTTTCTTTAAATGATGGCTGCTTCTAAGCCAACATCCTGGCTGTCTGTGCCTTCCCACATCGTTTCCCACTTAACCATGACTTTGGGACCTTAGCTGGCGGTCTGGGTTGTTTCCCTCTTCACGACGGACGTTAGCACCCGCCGTGTGTCTCCCGTGATAACATTCTTCGGTATTCGTAGTTTGCATCGGGTTGGTAAGTCGGGATGACCCCCTAGCCGAAACAGTGCTCTACCCCCGAAGATGAGTTCACGAGGCGCTACCTAAATAGCTTTCGGGGAGAACCAGCTATCTCCCGGTTTGATTGGCCTTTCACCCCCAGCCACAAGTCATCCGCTAATTTTTCAACATTAGTCGGTTCGGTCCTCCAGTTAGTGTTACCCAACCTTCAACCTGCCCATGGCTAGATCACCGGGTTTCGGGTCTATACCCTGCAACTTAACGCCCAGTTAAGACTCGGTTTCCCTGCGGCTCCCCTATACGGTTAACCTTGCTACAGAATATAAGTCGCTGACCCATTATACAAAAGGTACGCAGTCACACCCGAAGGTGCTCCCACTGCTTGTACGTACACGGTTTCAGGTTCTTTTTCACTCCCCTCGCCGGGGTTCTTTTCGCCTTTCCCTCACGGTACTGGTTCACTATCGGTCAGTCAGGAGTATTTAGCCTTGGAGGATGGTCCCCCCATATTCAGACAGGATACCACGTGTCCCGCCCTACTCTTCGAGTTCACAGCCTGTGCATTTTGGTGTACGGGACTATCACCCTGTACCGTCGGACTTTCCAGACCGTTCCACTAACACACAAGCTGATTCAGACTCTGGGCTGCTCCCCGTTCGCTCGCCGCTACTGGGGGAATCTCGGTTGATTTCTTTTCCTCGGGGTACTTAGATGTTTCAGTTCCCCCGGTTCGCCTCGTTAACCTATGTATTCAGTTAACGATAGTGTGACGAATCACACTGGGTTTCCCCATTCGGACATCGCCGGTTATAACGGTTCATATCACCTTACCGACGCTTTTCGCAGATTAGCACGTCCTTCATCGCCTCTGACTGCCAGGGCATCCACCGTGTACGCTTAGTCGCTTAACCTCACAACCCGAAGATGTTTCACTTCTGATTGCGAAAATTTGAGAGACTCGAACACACATTAACTGTGTGTCGTTTCAATTTTCAGCTTGATCCAGATTTTTAAAGAGCAAAACTTCGCAGTGCACCTTTTCAGGTTCACTCTGAAGTTTTCTTGTGTTCGCAGTAAAGATGGTGGAGCTATGCGGGATCGAACCGCAGACCTCCTGCGTGCAAAGCAGGCGCTCTCCCAGCTGAGCTATAGCCCCATCGTTTGCAACCTCTTCAAATTTGCTTCGCAAATTTGGTAGGCCTGAGTGGACTTGAACCACCGACCTCACCCTTATCAGGGGTGCGCTCTAACCACCTGAGCTACAAGCCTGTAGAGGTTTTTACTGCTGTTTTTCATCAGACAATCTGTGTGAGCACTGCAAAGGCAGGTTCTTTAAGGTAAGGAGGTGATCCAACCGCAGGTTCCCCTACGGTTACCTTGTTACGACTTCACCCCAGTCATGAATCACAAAGTGGTAAGCGCCCTCCCGAAGGTTAAGCTACCTACTTCTTTTGCAACCCACTCCCATGGTGTGACGGGCGGTGTGTACAAGGCCCGGGAACGTATTCACCGTAGCATTCTGATCTACGATTACTAGCGATTCCGACTTCATGGAGTCGAGTTGCAGACTCCAATCCGGACTACGACATACTTTATGAGGTCCGCTTGCTCTCGCGAGGTCGCTTCTCTTTGTATATGCCATTGTAGCACGTGTGTAGCCCTGGTCGTAAGGGCCATGATGACTTGACGTCATCCCCACCTTCCTCCAGTTTATCACTGGCAGTCTCCTTTGAGTTCCCGGCCGGACCGCTGGCAACAAAGGATAAGGGTTGCGCTCGTTGCGGGACTTAACCCAACATTTCACAACACGAGCTGACGACAGCCATGCAGCACCTGTCTCACAGTTCCCGAAGGCACCAATCCATCTCTGGAAAGTTCTGTGGATGTCAAGACCAGGTAAGGTTCTTCGCGTTGCATCGAATTAAACCACATGCTCCACCGCTTGTGCGGGCCCCCGTCAATTCATTTGAGTTTTAACCTTGCGGCCGTACTCCCCAGGCGGTCGATTTAACGCGTTAGCTCCGGAAGCCACGCCTCAAGGGCACAACCTCCAAATCGACATCGTTTACGGCGTGGACTACCAGGGTATCTAATCCTGTTTGCTCCCCACGCTTTCGCACCTGAGCGTCAGTCTTTGTCCAGGGGGCCGCCTTCGCCACCGGTATTCCTCCAGATCTCTACGCATTTCACCGCTACACCTGGAATTCTACCCCCCTCTACAAGACTCTAGCCTGCCAGTTTCGAATGCAGTTCCCAGGTTGAGCCCGGGGATTTCACATCCGACTTGACAGACCGCCTGCGTGCGCTTTACGCCCAGTAATTCCGATTAACGCTTGCACCCTCCGTATTACCGCGGCTGCTGGCACGGAGTTAGCCGGTGCTTCTTCTGCGGGTAACGTCAATCGACAAGGTTATTAACCTTATCGCCTTCCTCCCCGCTGAAAGTGCTTTACAACCCGAAGGCCTTCTTCACACACGCGGCATGGCTGCATCAGGCTTGCGCCCATTGTGCAATATTCCCCACTGCTGCCTCCCGTAGGAGTCTGGACCGTGTCTCAGTTCCAGTGTGGCTGGTCATCCTCTCAGACCAGCTAGGGATCGTCGCCTAGGTGAGCCGTTACCCCACCTACTAGCTAATCCCATCTGGGCACATCTGATGGCATGAGGCCCGAAGGTCCCCCACTTTGGTCTTGCGACGTTATGCGGTATTAGCTACCGTTTCCAGTAGTTATCCCCCTCCATCAGGCAGTTTCCCAGACATTACTCACCCGTCCGCCGCTCGTCACCCGAGAGCAAGCTCTCTGTGCTACCGCTCGACTTGCATGTGTTAGGCCTGCCGCCAGCGTTCAATCTGAGCCATGATCAAACTCTTCAATTTAAGTTTGATGCTCAAAGAATTAAACTTCGTAATGAATTACGTGTTCACTCTTGAGACTTGGTATTCATTTTTCGTCCGAGGACGTTAAGAATCCATGTCACTTTGAGTGCCCACACAGATTGTCTGATAAATTGTTAAAGAGCAGTGCCGCTTCGTTTTCGCTGCGGCTCGGGGTGTGCATATTACGCTTTCCCGCTGCAGAGTCAAGCATTTATTTTTGCTTTTCTCTGCGAGGTTCTCACCGGAACCCCGCTGACCCGGCGGCTTGCTTGCCGTTGTTCCGTGTCAGTGGAGGCGCATTATAGGGAGTAATTCTGAGGTGACAAGGGGAAATGCAAAAAAACTTTTCGTTCGCTCGATTTTCCATCACAACGCGAGTTTTACGCGCTATTTGCGCGCCATTTGTGCGATTTCCCGAGCAAACCGGGATACCTGTTGCCAGTCGGTATAGACCACTTCTTTGCGGGTATCCGTTTCACCCCCGGTCATTTTCATAATCAGGCGGATCATAAACCGATCGTACCAGCTGTAGCGCGGGTAGCGCAGCGCGCCGGCAAATACCGCGCAGCTCTGCGGCTGCCACGGCGAGTTCAGCAGAAACTTACGCGTATAGCTGTTGGTCTGCGGCGTGCGCTTCTCGGGTTTACGCGCCACCAGGTTAACCGAAAAGAATGCCCCCGGCAGCGCCTGCAATGCTGCCAGATGCTTTTTCACAAAGCGGTCCACCGCCGGATGAAAGTGCCCATAGCGAATCGACGCGCCAATGACCACCCGATCGTAGTGATGCCATTCGACGACATCGGTACGGTTCAGGTTCAGGGTGTCCGCATCGATGCCCAGCTCTTTAAGCTCAGAGGCGAGAAACGAAGCGATTTCACGGGTCTGCCCGTCGCGGGTGGAGAAGAGAATTAAAGTTTTCACGAGCACTCCTGTTATTCGCGCCAGAAAGTGGGGGTAAAGAGCACCAGTAAGGTGAACACTTCCAGACGACCAAACAGCATATTAGCAATCAGGATCCATTTCGCGACCGGGTTCATGGTGGCAAAGTTATCCGCGACGACGCCGAGCCCAGGCCCGAGGTTGTTCAATGTCGCCACCACGGAGGCGAAAGCAGAGAAGTCATCCACCCCGGTGGCGATAATCGCCAGCATACTAATGATAAAGACCAGCGCATAGGCGGAGAAGAATCCCCATACCGCTTCCAGAATACGTTCCGGCAGCGCGCGGTTACCTAATTTAATGCTATACACCGCATTCGGGTGCACCAAACGCTTCAGCTCACGGTTGCCCTGCTTGAACAGCAACAGGATACGGATCACTTTTAATCCACCGCCCGTGGAGCCAGCGCAGCCGCCGATAAATGCGGAGCACAGCAACAGCACCGGAAGGAACAGCGGCCAGCGTGCAATGCTATCGGTGGTGAACCCCGCGGTGGTCGCCATCGACACCACCTGGAAAAACGCCTGGTTCAGCGTCGTCAACACCGAGCCGTACACGTTATGAAGCCATAGCACCAGCGTACAGACGATGACCAGCGTCAACTGGACGCCAATGAACATCCTAAATTCGGGGTCGCGCCAGTACACCTTCAGGCTGCGTCCGCTCAACAACGAAAAATGCAGACCGTAGTTACAGCCGGAGATCAGCAGGAAGATGGCAATGATGGAGTTGATCATCGGGCTGTTGAAATAGCCGACGCTGGCATCGTGAGTCGAGAAACCGCCGATGGCGATGGTGGCGAAACTGTGCCCGATCGCATCGAACGCCGGCATACCGGCAAACCAGAGCGCCAATGCGCAGGCGATCGTGAGTAACACATAGATGAGCCACAATGTCTTCGCCGTCTCGGCAATACGCGGACGCATCTTGTTATCCTTCAGCGGGCCGGGCATTTCCGCGCGGTAGAGCTGCATCCCCCCGACGCCGAGGATAGGCAGAATCGCTACCGCCAGCACAATGATCCCCATGCCGCCGAACCACTGCAGCATCTGGCGATAAAAGAGGATAGCGTGCGGAAGCGAGTCCAGCCCCACCAGAGTGGTCGCCCCGGTCGTCGTCAGGCCGGAAAATGACTCGAAGAAGGCATCCGTCACCGTCAGGTTCGGCTGTTCGGAGAAGATAAAGGGCAAGGCCCCCACGCTCCCCAGCACGGTCCAGAACAGCACCACGATCAGAAACCCTTCACGAGATTTCAGTTCGCCTTTTTGCTTACGGTTCGGCCACCACAGCATGGAGCCGATCGCCAGAGCGACAAAGAAGGTTTGAGTGAAGGCCCGTCCCGCGCCATCGCGATATATCAGGGCCACTAATCCCGGGACGATCATCGTCCCCGAAAACAAGATGACCAGCAGTCCAACGATTCGGGTTATGGCGCGAAAATGCATCTCTGGCGCTTCCTTTGATAGGCAAAAAACAGAGGGGATTATTCGTTAATCTTCAGTAATTGCAATGAACCACGACTAAAATCAGCCAGTCTTGCTGAAAAAGCCGCCACTTCGGCCTGGGGAAGCGCCACGCGCAGCCGAACTGACGCCAGATATTCGCTTTCAACGACGTTTCCGGAGAATTGGGCGAGCAGCGCTTCGACGCCGGCCAGTTGCCCATACTCACACTGCAAAGTATATGCCGTTAACGGCGTCTTGCGCAGCGTCGTCAGCTGCGCCAGCGCCTGATGCACCCCGCCGCCATAGGCCTTAACCAGACCACCGGTGCCCAGCAGGATACCACCGTAGTAACGCACGACGACAGCGGTTATCTCGCCGACGCCGCTTCCCATCAGCTGTGCCAGCATCGGTTTACCCGCCGTTCCCGCCGGTTCGCCATCGTCTGAAAACCCCAGCTGTTGCGAATCATCAGGCGGCCCCGCGACCCACGCCACGCAGTGGTGGCGGGCATCAGGGTGATCCGCTCTGACGGACTCGACAAAAGCTTTTGCCGCCGCCACGCCGTCGGTATGCGCCAACAGCGTGATAAAACGGCTTTTTTTAATCTCCTCAACGACGGTAACCGGCGCCGCCGGGATTAACCAGCTCTCCATCAGGCCAGCTTCAGATCGCGCGTCATATTTTCGATACTGTTTTCGTGAATCACCACGTTATCTTCGATACGGATCCCACCGAACGGCTTCATGGCGTCAATTTTTTGCCAGTTAAAGTGCTTGCTGAACGGGCCTTCACGCCACGGCGCCAGTAACGACTCGATGAAGTAGATGCCGGGTTCAATAGTTAACACCATCCGCGGCTCGATAATACGGGTGCAGCGCAGATACGGGTATTTCGACGGCGCCGCCAGATGCGTACCGGTGTCATCCTGCATAAAGCCAGCGACATCATGCACCTGCAGACCCAGCGGATGGCCAATCCCGTGCGGCATAAACGGCCCGGTCAGGTCATTCTCCACCATCGCCTCTTCGCTCATGTCGGTAACCAACTGGTGTTTACGCAACAGCTTCGCGATACGCTGATGGAACTGGATATGGTAATCAATGTAACTGGTACCGGCCTTCATGGTACTAATCAGCGCCTGCTGCTCATCGTTAACGTCTTTGATCAGATGGGCAAAGTCGTTATCGCCGTGCGCCGCCCAGGTGCGCGTCAGATCTGCGGCATAGCCGTTATATTCCGCACCGGCGTCGAGCAGGAAACTGCGCATCTCCGCCGGGGCACGATGGTCCAGTTTGGTGTAGTGCAGGACGGAGGCATGCTCATTCAGCGCGACAATATTGCTGTAAGGCACGTCGGTATCACGATGGCCGGTGGCGGTGAGATAGGCCTGGTTGATATCGAATTCGCTCATCCCCGACTGGAAAGCTTCGTAGGCCGCACGATGACCATTCACCGCCGACTTCTGCGCTTCACGCATGCAGGCCAGCTCGTAATCGGTTTTGTAAGCCCGGTAGTAATGCAGGTAGTCGATAACCCCTTTCGGGTTGATCTTATCCGCGGCGATACCCAGGCCCAGCGCGCGCTCAGGCACCGGGCCGATATAGCCAATATTACCGCGAGCGGCAGGCAGCTGGCTGCCGATGCCATCGGCCTTCGGTAGCGCGATCACGTCTATCTCTTCGGTCCAGAAAGAGGTCGGCAACGGCTCAACGTTATGCCAGTAATCTACCGGCAGATAGAACCACAGCTTCGGTTTATTCACACCGTCCACCAGCAGCCAGCAGTTAGGCACCTGAGTCACAGGCACCCAGGCTTTGAACTGCGGATTGACCTTGAACGGGTACGGATGGTCATCAAGGAAGACGTTAACCAGCTCGCCGGAGTGAATCAGCAGAGCATCCATTTGAAAACGGGCCAGGACGTCGCGGGTACGTTCTTGTAGGGTAACAATATGATTTTTATAGAGCGCGGCCAGGGATTCCATCTTTTATCCTTTACTTTTATGGGATCGTGATACACCGCATCTTAGCACATCGACCTGCGTGCGGGTGATTTCCGCCGGATGTGATCCGACCAGCAATTATTTAAAGAGTAATTTGCAATTCTTTAACATAAATTCCACACTCCGTCTCATCTGGTATGACCAGATCATATTGCTGGATTC
Organism: Klebsiella sp. P1927; assembly: GCF_018204675.1. Classification (NCBI taxonomy): domain Bacteria; kingdom Pseudomonadati; phylum Pseudomonadota; class Gammaproteobacteria; order Enterobacterales; family Enterobacteriaceae; genus Klebsiella; species Klebsiella sp. P1927. Next base: position 4,903,112 of record NZ_CP073377.1, read on the forward strand.
AGGAGACTGACATGCTCTACAAAGGCGACACCCTGTACCTCGACTGGCTGGAAGATGGCATCGCCGAACTGGTGTTCGATGCCCCAGGTTCGGTCAACAAGCTTGATACCGCAACCGTAGCCAGCCTCGGTCATGCGCTGGACGTACTGGAAAAACAAAGCGATCTCAAAGGTCTGCTGCTGCGCTCTGAAAAAGCGGCATTTATCGTCGGCGCGGATATCACCGAATTCCTCTCGCTGTTCCTGGTCCCTGAGGAGCAGTTAAGCCAGTGGCTGCATTTTGCTAACAGCGTCTTCAATCGTCTGGAAGATCTCCCCGTCCCCACTATCTCTGCCGTCAATGGCTATGCGCTGGGCGGCGGTTGCGAATGCGTGCTGGCGACCGATTACCGCCTGGCGACGCCGGACCTGCGCATTGGGCTGCCGGAAACCAAGCTCGGCATTATGCCGGGCTTCGGCGGTTCCGTGCGTCTGCCGCGCCTGCTCGGCGCCGATAGCGCGCTGGAAATTATTGCCGCCGGGAAAGACGTCGGCGCCGATCAAGCACTGAAAATCGGCCTGGTGGATGGCGTGGTCGCTGCGGAAAAACTACGCGACGGCGCGCTGGCGATCCTACGTCAGGCCATGAATGGCGACCTGGACTGGAAAGCGAAACGTCAGCCGAAGCTGGAGCCGCTGAAGCTCAGCAAAATTGAAGCCGCCATGAGCTTCACGATTGCCAAAGGCATGGTCGCGCAAACCGCCGGGAAGCATTACCCGGCGCCGATCACCGCGGTCAAAACCATTGAAGCCGCCGCGCGTCTTGGTCGTGAAGAAGCCCTGGTGCTGGAAAATAAAAGCTTTGTCCCGCTGGCCCATACCAATGAGGCCCGCGCGCTGGTTGGTATCTTCCTGAACGACCAGTACGTCAAAGCGAAAGCGAAAAAGCTGACCAAAGATGTCGAGACGCCGAAGCATGCTGCCGTCCTGGGCGCTGGCATTATGGGCGGCGGTATCGCTTACCAGTCGGCCTGGAAGGGCGTGCCGGTGGTGATGAAAGACATCAGCGACAAATCGCTGACCCTTGGCATGACCGAAGCGGCGAAGCTGCTGAATAAACAGCTGGAACGCGGCAAAATCGACGGTCTGAAGCTGGCCGGAGTGATAAGCACCATTCAGCCAACCCTGGAATACAGCGGTTTTGATCGCGTCGACGTGGTTGTTGAAGCGGTGGTCGAAAACCCGAAAGTGAAGAAAGCCGTACTAGCGGAAACCGAGTCAAAAGTGCGCCCGGATACCGTGCTGGCGTCCAACACCTCAACGATCCCCATCAGCGAGCTGGCCAGCGTTCTGCAGCGCCCGGAAAACTTCTGCGGTATGCACTTCTTTAACCCGGTGCATCGCATGCCGCTGGTTGAAGTGATCCGCGGCGAAAAAACCTCGGATAATACCATTGCCAAAGTGGTGGCCTGGGCCAGCAAAATGGGCAAAACGCCGATCGTGGTGAATGATTGTCCCGGCTTCTTCGTCAACCGGGTACTGTTCCCCTACTTCGCCGGCTTCAGCCAGCTGCTGCGCGACGGAGCGGACTTCCGCAAAGTCGACAAAGTGATGGAGAAACAGTTTGGCTGGCCGATGGGCCCGGCTTATCTACTGGACGTGGTCGGCATCGATACCGCGCACCATGCTCAGGCGGTCATGGCGGCGGGCTTCCCGCAGCGGATGCAGAAAGATTATCGCGACGCCATCGACGCCCTGTTTGACGCCAACCGTTTCGGCCAGAAGAACGGCCTCGGCTTCTGGCGCTATAAAGACGACAGCAAAGGTAAGCCGAAGAAAGAAGAAGATGCTGCCGTCGACAGCCTGCTGGCCGACGTCAGCCAGTCGAAGCGCGATTTCAGCGATGAAGAGATTATCGCCCGCATGATGATCCCGATGGTTAACGAAGTCGTCCGCTGCCTGGAAGAAGGCATTATCGCCAGCCCGGCGGAAGCGGATATGGCGCTGGTATACGGCCTGGGCTTCCCTCCGTTCCACGGCGGCGCATTCCGCTGGCTGGACACCATCGGCAGCGCGAAGTATCTCGATATAGCGCAGCAATACCAGCACCTTGGCCCGCTGTATGAAGTGCCAGCCGGTCTGCGTGACAAAGCGCGCCATAACGAAGCGTATTATCCCCAGGTAGAGCCAGCCCGTCCGGTTGGCGCTCTGAAAACGGCTTAAGGAGTCACAATGGAACAGGTTGTCATTGTCGATGCAATTCGCACCCCGATGGGCCGTTCGAAGGGCGGCGCATTTCGCCACGTGCGCGCGGAAGACCTCTCCGCGCACCTGATGCGTAGCCTGCTGTCGCGCAATCCGTCGCTTGAGGCAAGCGCGATAGACGATATCTACTGGGGTTGCGTGCAGCAAACCCTCGAGCAGGGTTTTAACATCGCCCGAAACGCGGCGCTGCTGGCGGAGATCCCGCATTCGGTACCAGCAAATACGGTCAACCGTCTGTGCGGTTCTTCCATGCAGGCGCTGCACGATGCGGCCCGTATGATCATGACCGGCGATGCCAGCGTCTGCCTGATTGGCGGCGTCGAGCACATGGGCCATGTGCCAATGAGCCATGGCGTCGATTTCCATCCGGGCCTCAGCCGCAACGTGGCAAAGGCGGCAGGGATGATGGGGCTGACTGCGGAGATGCTGGCGCGTCTGCACGGTATTAGCCGCGAGATGCAGGATCAGTTCGCCGCGCGCTCTCACGCTCGTGCCTGGGCCGCAACCCAGTCCGGCGCATTCAAAGCGGAGATTATCCCCACCGGCGGCCACGATGCCGATGGCGTACTCAAGTCCTTTAACTATGACGAGGTGATCCGCCCGGAAACCACCGTCGAGACGCTGTCCACGCTTAAACCGGCGTTTGACCCGGTGACCGGTACGGTAACGGCGGGTACCTCTTCCGCCCTTTCCGATGGCGCAGCGGCGATGCTGCTGATGAGCGAAAGCCGCGCTCGCGAGCTGGGGCTGAAGCCGCGCGCTCGCGTCCGTTCAATGGCGGTGGTCGGCTGCGACCCGTCCATTATGGGTTATGGCCCGGTTCCGGCCTCAAAGCTGGCGCTGAAAAAAGCGGGCTTATCCACCAGCAATATCGACGTTTTTGAAATGAATGAAGCATTTGCCGCGCAGATCCTACCGTGTATTAAAGATCTGGGCTTAATGGAGCAGATCGATGAGAAGATCAACCTCAACGGCGGGGCGATCGCGCTCGGTCATCCGCTGGGCTGTTCCGGGGCGCGTATTAGCACCACGCTGATCAACCAGATGGAGCGCAAAGACGCTCAGTTCGGCCTCGCCACCATGTGTATCGGCCTGGGACAAGGGATCGCTACCGTGTTTGAGCGGGTTTAAGCGAAAGGGTATCTCAACGCCATTGCCACCAGAACCTGGCGGCTATGGCGAAGAGAGCAGGTTTAGTTGCCGTTCTTCCCGCCTGTCAGGGGCGGGTTTTTTTATTTTCAGATAAACGCAAACGCATCGCCAAACAGGCGATCTTCACGCGCGCCGCGCTCATTACAGAACAGGTCGCGAGCGATCTTGGCCATCTCAAAACGACCAGCAATGTAGATGTCATGCTCGGCCAGCGTACCGTAATCCTGCAGCACGGCGGTGAGTACCGTACCTGAGCGACCACGCCACCCTTCTTCCGGCTGTTCAACCACCGGCTCGATGCGCAGATTCGGATGCTTGATGCTTAACGCTTCCAGCTCGGCCAGATCGTACAGATGCTTAGCCTCGCGACCGCCCCAATAAATGGCGATATCGCGATCCGGGTTACGCGCCAGCGCGCTTAACAGAATAGAACGCACATAAGAGAATCCGGTACCGCCGGCGATCAGAATCAGCGGGCGATCTTCGTCATCGCGCAGCCACGCTTCGCCATGCGGAATATCAACCTCAATTTCACGCTCTTTCAGAATGCGATCCATGACCGCCATCGCGTACAGATTGAGCTCCGAGGCGCCGATATGCAGCTCGATAAATTCCTGTTCCGCCGGCGTGGAAGCCATGGAGAACGGGCGCTTGTCGCGCTCATCCATTACCACCATCAGATACTGGCCGGCACGGAAGGAAAATGCCGCTTCCGGCACTAATCGAACACGATATACGGTATCGGTAATCGCCTCCACCGAGGTCACTTTACAGCTTAAGGTTGTCATGCGTCCCCTCTGTCGGGTCAATAGAGCAAAACAGCGGCGTTAGCCCCGCTTACTGTTGTTTAAAGATGGCCAGTTCATCCCAGATGGCGTCAATACGCGCCGTAACGGCAGGATCTTTTTTGATTGGGCGACCCCATTCACGCTGGGTTTCGCCAGGCCATTTATTGGTGGCATCCAGCCCCATTTTTGAACCCAGGCCGGAAACCGGCGAGGCAAAATCCAGATAATCAATTGGCGTATTCTCTACCAGTACCGTATCACGAGCCGGGTCCATACGGGTAGTGATCGCCCAAATCACATCGTTCCAGTCGCGTGCATTGACGTCGTCATCGCAGACAATCACGAACTTGGTGTACATAAACTGGCGCAGGAACGACCAGACGCCCATCATTACGCGCTTGGCATGTCCCGCGTACTGTTTTTTCATGGTCACCACCGCCAGGCGATAGGAGCACCCTTCCGGCGGCAGATAGAAATCAACGATTTCCGGGAACTGCTTTTGCAGGATCGGGACGAAGACTTCATTCAGCGCCACGCCCAGCACCGCTGGCTCATCGGGCGGTCGGCCGGTATAGGTAGAATGATAAATCGCGTCTTCACGCTGGGTAATATGGGTTACCGTAAACACCGGGAACTGGTCTACTTCATTGTAGTAACCGGTGTGGTCGCCATACGGGCCTTCCGGCGCCATTTCACCGGCCTCAATGTAGCCTTCTAGCACAATTTCCGCGCTGGCCGGCACTTCAAGGTCATTGGAGACGCACTTAACCACTTCGGTCTTGGTGCCGCGCAGCAGGCCTGCAAAGGCATATTCCGACAGGGGATCGGGCACCGGCGTCACCGCGCCAAGAATGGTTGCCGGATCGGCGCCAAGCGCCACGGAAACCGGGAAGCGTTCGCCCGGACGCGCCGCGCACCACTCCTGGAAATCCAGCGCGCCGCCGCGATGAGACAGCCAGCGCATAATCAGTTTGTTTTTGCCGATCAGCTGCTGGCGATAAATTCCCAGGTTCTGCCGCTCTTTGTGCGGCCCGCGGGTTACCGTCAACCCCCAGGTGATCAGCGGCGCGGCATCTTCCGGCCAGCAGGTCATAATCGGGATTTTATTCAGATCGACATCATCGCCCTGGATGATTTTTTGCTGACAGGGGGCGCCACGCAGGCGTTTGGTCGGCATATTCAGCACTTGCTTGAACTGCGGCAGCTTATCAAACAGGTCGCGGAAGCCTTTTGGCGGCTCAGGTTCTTTCAGAAAGGCCAACAGTTTACCCACCTCGCGCAGCGAACTGACATCCTCCTGCCCCATCCCCAACGCCACGCGACGCGGCGTGCCGAACAGATTGCACAGCACCGGCATGGTATAGCCTTTCGGATTCTCAAACAGCAGCGCCGGGCCGCCGGCGCGCAGAGTCCGGTCGGCAATTTCGGTGATTTCCAGGTGAGGATCGACCGGCAGAGTGATACGTTTTAGTTCGCCCTGTTGTTCCAGGAGTGTCAGAAAGTCGCGAAGATCGTGATATTTCATGGAAGTGTTATTGACCTCTCTACAGGCGGCTAATTATACGGTGTTCGACGGCGCGATGCTGTAATTTTGTTAAATTAGCGTGAAAGAACGCTGAAATTTGGATTTCAATTATAATGGCTTTCGCGATTACACCAGCCATTTGTTATGCTTGCCGTTATTAGAAGTGGAATGAGTCATTATGCAAGCCTGGTACTTACTGTATTGCAAACGTGGGCAGCTACAACGAGCCCAGGAACATCTGGAACGTCAGTCAGTTAACTGCCTGATGCCGACGATTGCGCTGGAAAAAATCATTCGCGGTAAACGCACCATGGTCAGCGAACCGTTGTTCCCGAACTACCTGTTTATTGAGTTCGATCCAGAGGTGATTCATACCACCACCATCAGCGCCACTCGCGGGGTTAACAACTTCGTGCGCTTTGGCGCCCTACCCGCTATCGTCCCCTCGGCGGTCATCCATCAGCTTTCTATCTACAAACCGGAAGGGATTACCGACCCGGAAACGCCGCATGAGGGCGATAGCGTGCTAATCACCGACGGCGCGTTTGAAGGCCTGGAGGCGATCTTCACCGAGCCCGACGGCGAAGCGCGCTCTATGTTGCTGTTAAACCTGCTGAATAAGCAAGTCCTGCAGAGCGTTAAAAATACCGACTTCCAGAAAATCTAAACGCCGTTAATGTCAACGCCAAACAGCGCCCTGACGTTTGCGTCCGTTTGCGCCTCCAGCCATTGCGCCTCCTCGCCGCGCCAGGCCGCGACGCTGGCCAGGATATGCGGCAAATACGCGGGCTCGTTACGCCGCGAGGCCGGTTTCGGCTTGAGGTCGCGCGGCAGCAGATAAGGCGCATCGGTCTCCAGCAGCAGACGTTCCGCCGGGATCGCCGGCAGCAGCTCGCGCAGCTCCAGTCCCCGCCGCTCATCGCATACCCAACCGGTAATACCGATAAACAGGCCCAGATCCAGGCATTCCTGCACCTCGCTGCGGCTGCCGGTAAAGCAGTGCAGCACCGCGCCCGGGATCTTCTCAAGCCAGGGTTTAAGCAGCGTCAGAAACCGATCGTGGGCGTCGCGGCAGTGCAAAAACACCGGCATCGACAGCTCAGCGGCCAGCGCCAACTGGGCGCTGAACGCTACCTCCTGCTCGTGCGGCGTGGAAAAATTCCGGTTAAAATCCAGACCGCACTCGCCTATCGCCACCACCTGCGGCTCGCCGGCGAGGGTATAAATCGCCTCGGCGACCGCTGGCGTCCAGCTGCTACCGTCATGGGGATGAACCCCCGCCGTGGACCAGCAGCCGGAATAGCGGCTCGCCAGTTTCTGCGCCTGCTGGCTCTCCGCCAAATTTGTGCCGGTCAGCAGCATGCCGTTAACCCCCGCCGCCAGGGCGCGCGCCACTACCTCATCATGATCGCGGGAAAACTGCGAACTGGTCAGATTAACGCCGATATCAAACATGATCGCTCCCATATGCCAACCGCCCTGACGGGCGGTTGGCGGTATTACTCTTCTCTGTGCTCTGCGGCTTCAGCTTCGGCCGCGGCGTCGTCATCGCGCGTCAGGCGCTTCCCGGTGTAGAAGCGGGCAAAGAACACCCCGACTTCAAACAGACAGTACATCGGAATGGCCAGCAGTGTCTGCGAGAATACGTCCGGCGGCGTCAGCAGCATGCCCACCACGAAGGCACCCACCAGCACATACGGCCTTTTTTTACGCAAGTCTTCCGGCGTGGTAACGCCCATCCAGCAGAGCAACACAATGGCGACCGGCACCTCAAAGGAGACCCCGAATGCCATAAACAGCGCCATCACGAAGTCGAGATAGCTGCGAATATCGGTCGAGACCAGCACCCCTTCCGGCGCCGCATGGGTCAGGAAGCCGAACGCCAGCGGAAACACGACAAAATAGGCGAAAGCCATGCCGATATAGAACAGCAGGGTACTGGATACCAGTAAAGGCACCACCAGCCGGCGTTCGTGCTTATACAACGCCGGCGCGACGAAGGCCCATACCTGGTAAAGAATAATCGGCACCGACAGGATCACCGACACCATGAAGGTCAACTTTATCGGCGTAAAGAAAGGTGAAGCGACATCGGTGGCGATCATCGTCGCGCCCACAGGCATCTTACTGATAAGCGGGGCCGAGACCAGCTGGTAGATATCATTGGCGAAATAGACCAGCGCCAGGAAGATCACCAGAATAGCAATGATGCTGTTGAGCAGACGCTTGCGCAGCTCAATCAGATGCGAAATTAGCGGTTGTGTATCGTCTACGCCCATGTTTACGGTTTATCACTCGATGCGGGGGAAGAATGGGGAACTGCCGCCGTAGCGGACGTTTTCTCTGCCTGAAGGTCAGCCGGTGAAGCAGATTGCTCGTCGGCAACGGGATCTGGCGCATGAGCCGGAGCGCTGGCCTGATGTTCTGCCGTCGCCGGCGTGACGTCCTGGCGCTGCGCTTCGCTGCCTTTGACCACCGGATTAAGGATGGTATTGGCTTCGTCGCTGGCTTTTTCGGGATCGTGGGCGCTATAGGAGCGCTTCATCGACTCCGCGGCCTCGCGCAGTTCATCCATCGAGGCTTTCAGCTCCGGCGTCAGGTTATTCAGGCTAGCCTTTTCCACCTTCTTCAGGCTCTCCTGGAACTCCTGCAGTTTTAGCTCCTGGGCCAGCTCATTTTGTACCGTGGTCGCCAGCGAGCGTAACGTACGGATCCAGCCAACTACCGTTTTAACCGCTACGGGAAGCCGCTGTGGCCCCAGAACAATGAGGCCAATCACAAACACCAGCAGTAGTTCACTAAAACCAATATCGAACACGAGTTACACCTGCTCTTTGTCGTGGCGTTTTGTCTCGTCTTTTTTTGCATCATCCTGTTTATCGGCGATGGTTTTCGCCGTGAAATCTGCGTCTGGCGCCGACTTTTCGGGTTTATCATCATCACTCATGGCTTTTTTAAAGCCTTTGATAGATGCCCCTAAGTCAGACCCCAGCGAGCTCAGCTTCTTCGTCCCAAAAAGCAGAACTACGATGACGACAACAATTAATAACTGCCAAATACTGATACCACCCATACACGTTCCCCTATGACAGATGATGAATTGTGTGGACGCATTATACACGCCATCCTGCGAGCCGCCTCTTCGTCAGGCCGCCGACATGATTTTGCGCAAATAAGCCTGCGTCATGAAGAGGCGAACCGATCAGTGGGTTTTCCGCCAGCCAATAAGCCAGGTCACCACACCGCCGGCCATCAGCCAACCGGGCATCATTCCCCACTCAGGGCGATGGATAAAGAGCAGCGTACCACTGAGCAATAAAACCGCGCCTATACCAAACAGGTAACGGGATTGGCCCTGGCGCACATGACGCACACGCATATCCCGCACAATAGTATCGACGCTGGTCTGCAGCTGTTTGCTCTGCTGCAGGCTCTGATACACCAGCTCAGGTATTTCCGGCATTCTTTCGATCCAGAACGGCGCTTTGTCTTTAAACGCGCGCACCAGCGCCGGAATGCCGACCTGATCTTTGATCCACGACTCGAGGAAAGGCTTCGCCGTTTTCCACAAGTCTAACTGAGGATAGAGCTGCCGGCCTACCCCTTCTACGTAAAGTAATGTCTTCTGTAGTAAAACGAGCTGCGGCTGGACTTCCATATTGAAACGCCGCGCGGTATTGAACAGATTAAGCAGCACGTGGCCGAAGGAGATCTCCGCCAGCGGCTTCTCAAAGATCGGCTCGCAGACCGTGCGGATCGCGAACTCAAACTCTTCAACGTTGGTATCGGGCGGAACCCAACCGGAATCGACGTGCAGCTCGGCAACTTTACGATAATCGCGGTTGAAAAAGGCGATAAAGTTTTCCGCCAGATAGCGCTTATCTTCTTTGTTCAGTGAGCCGACAATACCGCAGTCGATGCCGATATACTGCGGATCTTCCGGATGCTCGTAGCTGACGAATATGTTGCCAGGATGCATATCGGCATGGAAGAAGCTGTCGCGGAACACCTGGGTGAAGAAGACCTGCACGCCCCGCTCCGCCAGCAGCTGCATATTGGTGCCCTGGGCCTCCAGCGCCTCCACATCGGACACCGGGATACCGTAAATGCGCTCCATTACCATCATGCTTTCGCTGCAGTAGTCGGGGTACACCTCCGGCACGTACAGCATCGGGCTGTCTTCGAAATTACGCCGCAGCTGAATAGCGTTGGCGGATTCCCGCAGCAGGTTCAGCTCATCCAGCAGCGTTTTTTCATATTCACGAACTACCTCCTGCGGGCGCAGACGACGACCGTCAGGCAGCAGACGCGGTACCCAGCGCGCCAGGCGGTAGATGAGCTTCATGTCCGCTTTAATGATCGGCAAAATATCCGGGCGGATAACCTTGATCACCACCTCTTTGCCATTCTCCTTCAGACGCGCGGTATGCACCTGGGCGATGGACGCCGAGGCTAACGGCTCAACGGAGAAATCATCAAACCAGGTCTCGACCGGCAGCCCCCCCATCGCTTTCTCTATCTGCTGCTGCGCGAGCTTCCCTTCAAAGGGCGCCACGCGGTCCTGCAACAGCGCTAGCTGATCGGCAATATGCGGCGGAAAGAGATCCCGGCGGGTGGAAAGCATCTGGCCGAATTTTATCCACACCGGCCCCAGCTCCTGGAGCGCCAGCCGAAGGCGGGCGCCAAGAGGCTGATCCTGATGGCGGTTTGGCATCCAGAACAGCATCCGCCGCCAGATACGCAGCGGCAGCGTGATCCGCATTTTGGGGATGAGCTCATCGAGCCCGTAGCTCAAAAAGGTGTGGATGATGAAATACAGGCGCCGTAATTCTCCTGGCGTCATTTGCCCTCCAGCGTTTCCAGCCGTTTTTCCAGTGCGGCCAGCGCGCGCTCAATAGCCGTTGTCTCTTCAGCAAACCAGGCCAGCTCCAGCGGCCCCGGCGCCAGGCGCCACTCTTCAGTGATCGCTTCCGCGACATAGCGCTGCTGGCGCTCTGCGCCCTTCAGCAGAAACTGAGCGCCGCCGCGCAGGACTTTACCGACGCCTTCGGCCACAATATCGCCGGTATAGGGCGCCAGCAGTTCAGCGGGATCAAACTCTGCCAGGTCGCACAGGGAGACCATATTCTGCACCACCTGCAGATCGCCCTGCACTTCCAGATCACCGCTGCGAATAAGCGCCGTGAGCTGCTGACGATTGCGCAGTTTTGGCAGCACGCTGAGCCGGGTAATCACGGTGCAATCGGCCTCTCCGTCCCAGGCGCTCAGGACGTCAACCTGGCGTTCGCTGAATACCAGCACCACGGGCGTGGCGAAATCCTGCAGCTGGACCCGCAATACCTTGCCCAGCAGGCGCTGGCGAGCGGGTTTAAGCGCTTTGTCGCGCCAGAGGAAAGTATTCAGCGCCGTTTCAATGCCAGCGGTAACCAGGGGTGTGAAAGGCATAGCGTCCCTCCTGTCAGAACTTGTAACCGCGATGCAAAGCAACGATACCCGCCGTCAGGTTGTAGTAATCCACGTTTTCGAAGCCCGCATCCTGCATCATCCCTTTCAGGGTTTCCTGGTCCGGATGCATACGAATAGATTCCGCCAGGTAGCGATAGCTGTCGCCATCTTTTGCCACCAGCTCGCCCACCTTCGGCAGGATATGGAAGGAGTAAGCGTCGTAGGCTTTGCTCAGCGGTTCGATAATGGGTTTAGAAAACTCCAGCACCAGCAGACGTCCGCCCGGCTTCAGCACGCGATACATCGAACGCAGCGCTTTCTCTTTGTCGGTCACGTTACGCAGACCGAAAGAGATGGTGATGCAGTCAAAGGTATTATCAGCAAAAGGCAGGGCTTCCGCGTTGGCCTGAACATACTCAACGTTGCCTACGATGCCGATATTGCGCAGCTTTTCGCGGCCCATTTTGAGCATAGAATCATTGATATCAGCAAGCATGACGCGGCCGGTTTCCCCTACCAGGCGGGAGAACTTGGCCGTCAAATCACCGGTACCACCAGCCAGATCCAGCACGGTCTGCCCGCGACGTACGCCGCTGCAGTCGATGGTGAAACGCTTCCACAAACGATGGATCCCAAACGACATCAGGTCGTTCATCACATCATATTTTGCGGCGACAGAATGGAATACATGCGCCACCATATCTGCTTTCTGCTCTTTAGCGACCGTCTGAAAGCCAAAGTGCGTCGTTTCTTGTGAATCCTCAACCATCTCTATGCCTGCTTGCTTTTCAAGAAAATGTTCACTGAGTGTATCAGACTCAGCGCATTTCCCATACGTTTCAGCGTGGCGGAGCCGCCTCCCGGCTACGCACCGTCTCGGCAGAGTCGGGTGAAAATGCGTCATTTTCCGGCAGGTTATCCTCATCTTCGAGACGATATTGCTCGTCCTGAGCCGTAGCTTGTTCGACTAAATCAGGATTAATCCCGCGCTTGACCTCCACGCCCAGGCCGCGAAAGGCCTCCGCCTGGGCCAGCAGATTGCCACGCCCGGAAGCGAGCTTTTTCATCGCCTGGCGATAGCTCTCTTGCGCCTTATCCAGGCTCTGGCCGATGGCGGACATATCATCCACAAACAGGCGCATTTTGTCGTAAAGGCGCCCCGCCCGCTCGGCAATCTTTTGCGCGTTACGACTCTGGTGCTCATAGCGCCACAGATTGGCGATAGTGCGCAGGGCTACCAGCAGCGTCGTCGGGCTAACCAGCATAATATTATTTTGCAACGCCTCGCTGATGAGCTCAGGCTGGCGATCGATGGCCAGCAGGAACGCCGGCTCAACGGGAATAAACATCAGCACATAGTCGAGCGAGCGCAGGCCAGGCAGCTGTTGATAATCCTTGCGTCCCAGCAGGCGAATATGGTTACGCACCGAGGCAAGGTGTTCCTGCAGCGCGACTTCGCGGGTGTAGTCGTCTTCGGCGTTGAAATAGCGCTCATAGGCGACCAGGGTCATTTTGGCGTCGATCACCACGTCCTTACCCTGCGGCAGGCGCACGATAACGTCCGGCTGCATCCGCGAGCGGTTGTCGGTCTCAATACTGACCTGAGTCTGGTACTCATAGCCTTCGCGCAGGCCGGAGGCCTCCAGCACGCGGGTTAAGACCACTTCCCCCCAGTTGCCCTGAGTTTTGTTATCCCCCTTCAGAGCTTTGGTCAGGTTCAGCGCCTCCTGTGCCATCTGCGCGTTCAACTGCTGCAGATTGCGGATCTCATGCGCCAGGGTATGTCTTTCACGCGCCTCCTGGCCAAAGCTCTCCTGCACCTGGCGGCGGAACCCGTCCAGCTGTTCGCGTAGCGGCGTCAGCAGGCCATGCAGGCTCTGGCGGTTTTGCTCATCGACCCGCCGGTTGCTGTGTTCGAAAATACGGTTGGCGAGGTTTTCAAACTGCTCGCTAAGGCGCTGCTCGCTGTTCATCATCTGGCGGATCTTATCTTCCGCATGCAGCTGGGTGGATTCGAGCCGGGTGGTGACCTCACGGAGATCGGCCTCGAGCGAGGTATTGATATCCCGTAGGCTGCGCAGCTCGTTGTTCAGCAGCTCACACTCCTCACGCCAGTGGGCCTCCTGCGCCAGTTGCTGGCGGGCGGCGCTCAGCTCAATATCCAACTCTCGCCGTTCCTCGATGAGATCGGCCCGAATTTGATCGGCGCGCGCTTTGGTCGCCAGCCAGCCGACCATTAACCCGGCTGCCAGTGCGATAACCGCGCTGATAATAATGGAGAGATCCACGACGCCCCCTGCGATAACCTGATGACACAAAATAGAATTGTGCTGTACAAACGTCCAGTTTAAAAGGAATTTCCTGCGAGAGGCGACGCAAAAAAGAAAGGCCGGAGGATCCGGCCTGACAGGGAAAGTGTTGAGTTACAGCAGACGACGCGCCGCTTCCACGACGATTTTCACCGCGTGGCTTTCGGTTTGCTTCATGGTTTCGGCGTTAGGGATCTCTTGCTGGGTACGGTTCACGATAACCCCAGCCACCATCCCGGCGCGCAGGCCCTGGCTGGCGCACATGGTCAGCAGCGTGGCGGATTCCATTTCATAGTTCATCACGCCCATTGCCTGCCACTCTTCCATTGAGCCCTTGAAGCGGCTCACGACGCGGCCGGAGAAGGTGTCGTAACGCTCCTGGCCCGGGTAGAAGGTATCCGAGGAAGCGGTTACGCCGATATGGGTGGTGGCGCCGATTGATTTCGCCGCTTCCACCAGCGCGGTGGTGCAGGCGAAGTCTGCGACGGCCGGGAATTCCATCGGCGCGAAGTGCAGGCTGGCGCCGTCCAGACGAACGGAGGCGGTAGTCACCAACACATCGCCAACGTTGATGTGCGGTTGAATCGCACCTGTGGTGCCGATACGCAGGAAGGTACGCACCCCCAGCTGCGCCAGCTCTTCCACGGCGATGGAAGTCGACGGGCCGCCGATGCCGGTAGAGCAGACGATCACTGGTTTGCCGTCCAGCTCCGCGCGCCAGGAGGTAAATTCGCGGTGAGATGCCAGTTTAACCGGCTTATCCATCAGCGCGGCGATCTTTTCCACACGCTCCGGATCGCCAGGGACGATAGCCAGCGTAGCCCCTTGTAAATCGTTCTTGGTGAGGCCGAGATGAAAAACATCAGACTTGGACATAAAAAACTCCTCTGTGGGTCGAATTATCAGCAGAAGCAAAACGGTACTGTACAGAAGCCCCTGGCAACATTTTGTGATGATAGTCACCAAGACCAATAATGGTTGCAGTTGTTTTTCAGTAAATAGTGATGCACATCACATTAACAAGTTATATTCATCATCACAGAACAAAAGATAGCCGCTTTCAGGCACTGTGCTTTATTACCGCCCGAACTAAAGGTAAAGGGTCTATAGTTACTGATGCGCTAATAAATAAGGGTACGGAGAATACCATGACCACCACCAAGCAACCTGGATTCGCACCTGCAGCTTCACCACACGCCGCAACCGCCGTTCATACGCCGGAAGAGCATATTATCGCCGGAGAGACGTCGATTCCCTCTCAGGGTGAAAACATGCCGGCCTACCACGCCCGCCCGAAAAATGCCGACGGTCCGCTGCCGATCGTTATCGTGGTACAGGAAATTTTCGGCGTGCATGAACATATTCGCGATCTTTGTCGCCGCCTGGCACAGGAAGGCTATCTGGCTATCGCGCCTGAATTGTACTTCCGTCAGGGCGATCCGAATGAGTACCACGATATCCCGACCCTGTTCAAAGAGCTGGTCAGCAAGGTGCCGGACGCGCAGGTGCTGGCGGATCTCGACCACGTCGCCAGCTGGGCGGCGCGCCACGGCGGCGATGCCCATCGTCTGCTGATCACCGGCTTCTGCTGGGGCGGACGCATTACCTGGCTGTATGCCGCGCATAACCCGCAGCTTAAAGCGGCAGTGGCCTGGTACGGTAAGCTGGTGGGAGAAAAATCACTGAATTCGCCGAAGCACCCGGTAGATATCGCCGTCGATCTCAACGCCCCGGTGCTTGGTCTGTACGGCGCTAAAGACGCCAGCATTCCGCAGGACACCGTCGAGACTATGCGTCAGGCGCTGCGGGCAGCCAACGCCACGGCGGAAATCGTGGTCTATCCCGAAGCCGATCATGCCTTTAACGCCGACTATCGCGCCAGCTATCATGAAGAGTCAGCCAAAGACGGCTGGCAGCGGATGCTCGCCTGGTTTGCTCAGTATGGCGGTAAAAAAGGGTAATCGCCCTAAGCATGAAAAAAGGAGGCAAATGCCTCCTTTTTGATTTTTCGCGTAACGATTAGGCGGACTGGCGCAGATTTCGCGCCGCTTGCACCATATTCGCCAGCGCGGCGCGGGTTTCCGGCCAGCCGCGAGTTTTCAGGCCGCAGTCCGGGTTAACCCACAGTCGCTCCACCGGGATACGCTGCGCGGCTTTCTTCAGCAGCGCTTCGATCCACTCCACGCTCGGCACGTTTGGCGAGTGAATATCATATACTCCCGGCCCGATCTCATTGGGGTACTCGAACGCTTCGAACGACTCCAGCAGCTCCATATCGGACCGCGAGGTTTCAATGGTGATCACGTCAGCGTCCAGCGCGGCAATGGAGTCCATGATGTCATTGAACTCGCAATAGCACATGTGAGTATGGATCTGCGTGTCGTCTTTGGCGACCGCAGCATTAAGGCGGAAGGCTTCCACACCCCACTGCAGATAGGCATCCCAGTCGCTGCGCTTCAGCGGTAACCCTTCGCGCAGCGCCGGCTCATCAATCTGGATGATGCCGATCCCCGCCGCCTCCAGATCCGCCACTTCATCACGCAGGGCCAGCGCAATCTGTTTCGCGATGGTTTCACGGCTGACATCCTCCCGCGGGAAGGACCAGCACAGAATGGTCACCGGTCCAGTGAGCATCCCTTTCACCGGCTTGTCGGTCAGGGACTGCGCGTACTTCGCCCAGTCGACGGTGATCGCCTGCGGACGGCTGACGTCGCCGATCACCACCGGCGGCTTCACGCAGCGGGAACCATAGCTCTGCACCCAGCCGTTTTGCGTGAAGATAAAACCGTCCAGATGTTCGCCGAAGTATTCCACCATGTCGTTCCGCTCGGCCTCCCCGTGCACCAGTACGTCTAAACCTAACCGCTCCTGCTCGACGATCGCCTGCTTAATATGTTCCGCAATCCCCGTCCGATAATGACTGGCGTCAAGGTTACCCTTTTTGAAGTCCAGGCGCAGGCCGCGGATCTCGGTCGTTTGCGGGAATGACCCGATGGTGGTGGTCGGCCATTTCGGCAGGTTAAAGCGCTGGCGCTGTGCCTGCGCGCGAACCTCATAGGGGCTGGCGCGCTGGCTGTCCTGAGCAGTGATCGCCGCCAGCCGTTTTTCCACCTCCGCGTTGTGCACGCGGGTCGAATGGCGACGGGCCTGGATTGGCGCGCTCCACTCGGTAATCGCCGCCGTATCGCCGCTGTTCAGCGCATCGCGCAGCAGCGCCAGCTCACCGCATTTCTGCAGCGCGAAGGCAAACCAGCTCTTCACTTCCGCATCAAGGCGCGTCTCCACGCTCAGATCGATCGGGCTATGTAGCAGAGAGCAGGATGACGCGACCCATAGCTCGCGCTTACCGACGAGGTCTTTAATTTGCGCATACTTTTCGGTGAGATCGGCGCGCCAGACGTTACGCCCATTGATCAAGCCCGCGGACAGCAGCCAGTCGGCCGGCAGGCGGTTGTGCAGTTCGGCAACATCATCTTTGCCGTGCACCAGATCGACGTGCAGCCCCTGGACCGGTAGCGCAGCAATGGTCGCGAGATTGTCGCTAACGCCTTCAAAATAGGTAGTCAGCAGCAGCTTCACCTGGCCCTGCAGGGCGTCATAAGCCGGTTGAAAGGCCTCCAGCCACGCTGGCGGCAGCTCCAGCACCAGCGCCGGTTCATCAATCTGCACCCAATCGATGCCGCGCTTCGCCAGTTCGGCCAGCACCTGCTGGTAAACCGGCAGGATGGCATTCAGCAGGGTCAGGCGGTCAAACGGTTCACCTTTCACTTTACCCAGCCACAGATAGGTTACCGGCCCCAGCAGCACGGGCTTGATCTTGTGGCCCAGCGCCAGCGCTTCGTCTACTTCATCCAGCAGTTGGGTCCAGCTCAGTTTGAACTGCTGGCCCTTCACGAACTCCGGCACCATATAGTGATAGTTGGTGTTAAACCATTTGGTCATTTCCGCAGCGGCGGCCGGTTCGCCAGTCGGCGCGCGGCCGCGGCCAATGCGGAACAGGGTATCGATGTCGATGGATCCGTCTTTGTTCTGATGACGAGCCGGCACGTTGCCAAGCAGCAGGCTGGTAGTCAGAACATGGTCGTACCAGGCGAAATCCCCCACCGGCAGCAGATCAACGCCCGCCTGTTTCTGCTGTTCCCAGTGACGGGCGCGCAGCTCACGGCCTACCGCCAGCAGTTCCTCGCGAGTGGCGTTGCCCGCCCAGTAGCTCTCTTGCGCTTTTTTCAGCTCGCGGCGCAGGCCAACGCGAGGAAAACCGAGGGTGTGGTTAATAATTGTCATTTTTGTTCCTCTCTTATTTCATTGAATCTGAAGAAAAAATCTCAATAGTTCGGCTTGCCGGAAGGCGGCAACGATGCGCATCCCCAGGAGCTTACTGAAGGAAGTGACTGGGGTAAGCAAGGCAGCCAACGCATCTGCAAGTCGAAATATGACGAGTTTTAGACGTCCAGATGTTTACACATCCATAATTGACAGTTACTGTATATTCCTCAAGCGCAAATTGCTCATGGCGAAGTGAAGGACTTTCATGATCGAAATTAAACATCTGAAAACGCTGCAAGCGTTGCGGAACAGCGGTTCACTGGCGGGTGCGGCAGCGGCCCTGCACCAGACCCAGTCCGCCTTGTCTCACCAGTTCAGCGATCTGGAACAGCGCCTTGGCTTTCGTCTCTTTGTGCGTAAGAGCCAGCCGCTGCGTTTTACGCCTCAGGGGGAAATCCTCTTACAGCTGGCCAACCAGGTGCTGCCGCAGATCGCTCGCGCCCTGCAGGACTGTAACGAACCACAGCAGACCCGGCTGAGGCTGGCTATCGAATGTCACAGCTGTATTCAGTGGCTGACGCCGGCGCTGGAGAATTTCCGCGCCCGCTGGCCACATGTGGAGGTCGACTTCCATTCCGGCGTCACCTTCGACCCACAGC
Organism: Klebsiella sp. P1927; assembly: GCF_018204675.1. NCBI lineage: Bacteria > Pseudomonadati > Pseudomonadota > Gammaproteobacteria > Enterobacterales > Enterobacteriaceae > Klebsiella > Klebsiella sp. P1927. Next base: position 4,921,499 of record NZ_CP073377.1, read on the forward strand.
CTGCGCTGCAGCAGGGTGAACTGGATCTGGTGATGACCTCCGATATTCTGCCGCGCAGCGGCCTGCACTACTCGCCGATGTTTGATTTTGAGGTGCGTCTGGTGCTGGCGCCCGAGCATCCGTTAGCTATGAAGACGCTGGTTACCCCGGAGGATCTGGCCGCGGAAACGCTGTTGATTTATCCCGTGCAACGCGGGCGCCTCGATATCTGGCGCCACTTCCTGCAGCCGGCCGGCATCAGCCCGCAGCTGAAAAGCGTCGATAACACGCTGTTGTTGATCCAGATGGTGGCTGCCCGGATGGGCATCGCCGCGCTGCCGCACTGGGTGGTGGAAAGCTTTGAACGCCAGGGCCTGGTGGTCACCAAAACCCTGGGTGAGGGGTTATGGAGCCGGTTGTACGCGGCCGTTCGCGATGGCGAACAGCGTCAACCGGTCACCGAAGCGTTTATTCGCTCTGCGCGGAACCACGCCTGCGATCATCTGCCGTTTGTCCGGAGTGCGGAGCGACCCAGCGGCGATGGACCCACAGCGAGGCCAGGATCACCAACGCTCCGCTAATAAAGCTCGGCCAGTGCGGCTGCTCCTGCCAGATGGCAAGGTTAACCAGCAGCCCGGCGGGGACATGGACGTTATTCATGATCCCCAGCGTGCCGGCATCCACCTGGGTGGCGCCATAGTTCCACATAAAGTAACCCAGCCCGGAAGCCACCACGCCGAGCCACACCAGCACGCTCCACTGCAGCGTGGTGGTCGGCAGCTTCTGGGCGTTGCCGAGCATAAACCACGCCGCCACCGCCACGATAAAGGCCCCGACATAGAACCAGGCAAAGGCATTGTGCTGCGGCATCGGACGCACCTCCATCAGACGCTTATACCCCACCATACCGATGGCGAAGCAGAGGTTTGACAGCTGTACCAGTAACAGCCCGGTCCAGAAATGATCGCTGACTTTGTCATAGCGGATAATCGCCGCCCCCAGCACCGCCAGCGCGGCACTCAGCAGATAGCCCCAGCGCAGCTTACGTCCGCTGAGCAGGTCGTAGATCAGTGTGATATACAGGGGAGTAAACACGGTAAACAGCAGAAATTCCGAGACCGTCAGATAGAGATAGGCGCGGAAAGCCAGCAGGTACATGATGCCTAGCTGCATCGCGCCCACCAGCATATAGAGCACGATCGTGCGCGGCGACTGGCCGCGCGTGCGCAGGAAAGGCAGGAACACCAGCGCCGCCAGGCCCACGCGCATCAGCACCGAAAAATAGCTGTCGACGCTACCGGCCAGGTATTCGCCAATCAGGCTAAAAGAAAAGGCCCACAGGATAGTGGTGATAATTAACAGCGCCACAATGGTCGTCTCGTTGGATAAAGAACAGGCATTGTAGCGAAGAGTCAGGTTGACGACTGGACACTTATTCGCCAGTCGTCAATCTTTTTCAGTCGAGGTATAGCTTACGCAGGTAGTTCGGGACAGCATCGTCGGCGTTACTGCCGATCACTTCCAGTTCCGGATGCAGATCCTTCAGCCGCTGGTGGGCGTTGGCCATGATGCAGCCTTTGCCAGCCATCGACAGCATCTCAGCGTCGTTCATACCGTCGCCGAAGGCGATGCAATCGGAAAGAGTGTAGCCGAGCATCTTCGCCACCGCCTCCAGCGCATGCCCCTTCGATACCCCACCCGCCATAACTTCCAGGCAGGTTAAGGTGGAGAAGCTGACGTTCACCCGATCGCCCCAGCGGGCGTTCATCGCCTGCTCCAGCGGCAGCAGATGCTCATGATCCTCGCAGGTAAAGAATACTTTGCTGATCCCCTGCGGATCCAGTTCGCCCGGCTCATACAGCTTGTAGTTAAACACCGCCTCCTTGAAGAAGCGCATCTCTTCCGGACGATGGCGGTTCATATACCACTCGTCTTCCCGATAAACGTTAGTGACGATTTTCGGGTCGTTACGCACGATCTCAAACAGGTCGGCGGCAATATCGCGATCGAGGTTATGGGCAAAGATTTGCTGACCATCGCTATCGTGAACGCGGGCGCCGTTAGAGGTGATCATGTACGACCGGATGCCGAGATTATCGCGGATTTGCCCGACGTCGATGTAGTGACGGCCGGTGGCGAAGACGAAATTGATCCCACGGGCGGTAAGCAGCTTCAGCGTCTCTTTGGCATACGGGGTCAGGAAATGATCGGGGGAAAGCAGCGTGCCGTCTAAATCAGACGCAACAACCTGGTACATAAAAAAGTTAACCTCTAAGCAGGGCGACGAGCGTTATCGTCGGATTAAGTATGTCGATTGAAAAACTCGACGATGGCATTGAGCGCGACTGAGCGCATAGCGTCCTTTTCAAAAAGGATCTCATGATATGCCCCTTCAATGACGAGCGGTTTACCGCCCTCACAAGGATGGCCGGCAGCGGCCCGTAATTCGCAATAGCGGTCGTGCATCAGATTATCGACCACCCGCTCCTCCTCCGCCTGTAAAAGCAGCGTCGGGGCGGTATCTTTTTCCACATTCGCCAGCACTTCGTCGCCGGCCAGCATGCCCTCACGCACCCAGTGCCAGGTCGGACCGCCGACCTGCAGCCGCGGCTCATCGGCATAGAAGCGCAGGTTGCGACGATAGCGTTGCCGACTGTGCGTCAGCACGTTAACGGCAAAAGGCAGCGCCCGCCAGCGCCCGGTGCCGATGGCATACTCTTCGCGAATGCGCTGATGGCCCTCAGCCCAGTCGAGAATATGGCGCACCATCCAGTCCGGCAGCCGAATGATAATCCCGAACATCGGCGCGCAGAGCGCTATTGCATCGCAATGCGCCCGGTAACGTTGCAGAAAAAGCGTGGCAATCGCTCCGCCCATAGAATGGGCAAGGATAAACCGTTTTCGCCAGTGTCCGGGAACCACCTGCTGCTGCCAGAGCGCGGCCAGGTCATCAACATAGTCGCTGAAGTTAACCACGTGTCCGCGGTGGGTATCTGAGAGCAGGCGGCCCGAGCGTCCCTGCCCGCGATGGTCAATGATCATCACGTCAAAGCCGCAGTGAAAGAGATCGTAGGCCACTTCAGCATACTTCACGTAGCTTTCAATGCGCCCGGGGCAAATCAACACCAGACGATCGTTATGTTGCGCGCAAAAGCGGACAAAGCGTACCGGTACATCGTCGACGCCTTTAAATTCAGCTTCTTCGCGCTGTCGCCAGAAATCCGTCAGCGGCCCCATGCTAAAGGCCGCAAACGCGTTTTCTCGTGTTTCCCAGTCCTTTTTCTGCCCAAACATCGGGTTTACACCCCTGTTAACCGCTGAAAATCGTTTTTTTACCGTGTATCACACAATGCTGACACAATAGCGTATTGTGGCATAAAAACAGACAATCAGGGAGTTTCTCATGACCATTGAGTGGTGGTTCGCCTACCTGCTGACATCAATTATTCTCAGCCTGTCGCCGGGTTCCGGAGCGATTAATACCATGACCACTTCCATTAACCACGGATACCGCGGCGCGGCGGCGTCGATTGCCGGTTTGCAGACCGGGCTGGCCATTCATATCGTGCTGGTTGGCGTTGGTCTCGGCACTCTCTTCTCCCGCTCGGTGCTGGCCTTTGAGGTGCTAAAATGGGCCGGCGCCGCCTACCTGATCTGGCTGGGTATCCAGCAATGGCGGGCGGCAGGGGCGATCGACCTGAATACGCTGGCGAAGGCGCAGACGCGCGGCAAACTGTTTCAGCGCGCGGTGTTCGTAAATCTCACCAATCCCAAAAGCATTGTTTTTCTGGCCGCCCTGTTTCCGCAGTTTATCCTGCCGCACCAGCCGCAGGTGATGCAATATCTCGTTCTGGGCGTCACCACCATCGTCGTCGATATCATTGTGATGATTGGCTATGCGACCCTGGCGCAGCGCATTTCCGCATGGATCAAAGGGCCAAAGCAGATGAAGGCGTTGAACAAAGTCTTTGGTTCACTGTTTATGCTGGTCGGGGCGCTGCTCGCCTCCGCCCGCCATGCCTGAATCATGGAATCTCGCTCGCAAAGAGAGGTTCGCCAGGTGAACGACGCTTTCTCTCTGCGCGAGCCGGCGCGCAAAGTGGGTAATTAATTTTTTTGCCCGCTGTCGGCGCTGAACCCGCCATGTCAGGATGCCGCCAGATACGTGATTCACGGATGAACGGCAATGGCGGAAACGGCGACCCCTCATGATGCAGTATTTAAAACTTTTCTCTCACGGGTAGAGACGGCGCGCGATTTTATCGAGCTCCACCTGCCTCCGTCGTTAACACAGATCTGCAAACTGGACACCCTGCGTCTGGAATCCGGCAGCTTTCTCGAAGACGATCTCAGACCTTACTACAGCGATATCCTTTATTCGCTGGAAACCACCCGCGGTGCGGGCTATGTCCATGTTCTGATCGAGCACCAGAGCGCACCCGATAAGCTGATGGCCTTTCGCTTAATGCGCTATGCCATCGCCGCCATGCAGCGGCACCTGGAGAGCGGCCATAAAACGCTGCCTCTGGTTATCCCTATTCTCTTCTATCAGGGACGACGCAGCCCCTATCCCTGGTCGATGCGCTGGCTGGATAATTTTGCCGATCCTGAGACCGCCAGCCAGCTGTATAGCGGGGCGTTTCCGCTGGTCGATATCACGGTGATCCCCGACGACGACATCATGCAGCACCGCAGCATGGCAGCCCTGACGCTGGTGCAAAAGCACATCCGCCAGCGCGATATGGCGCAATTGCTGGATAAGTTGACCCAACTCTTAATGCTGGAGCAGATGAGCGGACAACAAATCACCGTATTGGTAAACTATATGGCTCAGGCAGGGGATGCCGAAGATACTCGGACACTCTTGTACGGGCTGGCACAGCGCGTGCCGCAGCATGGAGGATTACTGATGACGCTGGCGGAAACATGGCTTGCAGAAGGTATGGAGAAAGGCGTACAGCAGGGCATAAAAGAAGGTAAACACCAGGCTCTGGTGCAGGTTGCCGAAGCGATGCGCAGTCGCGGTATTGATGACCAGGCGATTATGGAAATGACCGGTCTGTCTGAAGACGAGCTGCAGCGGCTTCGCCACTGATACTTTCCCACCCGGAAACAACCGGGTGGGAAACAGCATGCCGGTTAACGCGAGATAATCAGGTGGATGCCGAAGCCCGCAAACAGCGTACCGGCGATACCGTCGATCCACTTCGCCATCCGCTGATAGCCGCGGCGCATCCCCGGCAGGGCGAACAGGCTGGCAACCACCATAAACCAGGCCAGCGTCTCAACGATAATCAGCAGGAAAATGCCCCAGCGCGCGCCGGCGCCGACGCTGTCACCCACGAACAGCGAAAACACCGAGCCGAAGTAGATAATCGCTTTCGGATTCGCCAGATTGGTCAGCAATCCCTTCACGAAGCTGCGTCCGCTGCGGGCCAGCTCCACCTGCGGCTCCGCCGAGGCCACCTTCTCTTTTTTCAGCGCGCCACGCAGCATCTGGTAGCCCATCCAGCATAGATACAGGCCCCCGCCGACCATTATAATGTTATGCAGCCACGCCATCCGGGCGAGGATCAGGTTCAGGCCGAGCAGCGCCACTCCCGCCCAGACCATGACGCCGCAGGTGATCCCCAGCACACCCATCATCGCCTCTCTGCGCGAGCGGCTGATGGCCGTTTGTGAGACAAAGAAAAAGTCCGGCCCCGGGCTCATCAGCGCAATGATATGCACCAGCGCCACGGTGAGGAAAAGCATCAGCATAGTTAACTCGCAGGAAAATAATGAAGAGAGAAACTATTCTGGCACTTTTTCAGCCAGCTGACTACTCATCGTCGCCATCAACATGCGCCCGGATCAGCGCCATAAACGGCTTCCCGAAACGCTCGAGCTTGCGTGTCCCCACGCCGTTGACGCTGAGCATTTCGCCGGCGGTCAGCGGCGATTGTTCGGCCATCTCGATAAGCGTCGCGTCGTTGAAGACCACATATGGCGGGATGTTCTCTTCGTCGGCGATCGCTTTACGTAATTTGCGCAGCTTGGCGAACAGTTTACGGTCGTAATTGCCGCCAAAGGATTTCTGCATCGCCTTTGGCTTCAGCGCCACGATACGCGGCACGGCGAGCTGCAGCGGCACTTCGCCACGCAGCACCGGTCGCGCGGCTTCGGTCAGCTGCAGCGCGGAGTGCTGGGCGATATTCTGCGTCACCAGCCCAAGGTGGATCAGCTGGCGGATCACGCTCACCCAGTGCTCGTGACTTTGCTCCCGGCCGATACCGTAAACCGGCAGCTTATCGTGGCCCATCTCTCGGATGCGCTGGTTGTTGGCCCCGCGCAGGACCTCCACCACGTAACCCATCCCGAAACGTTGATTGACCCGGTAAATCGTTGAAAGCGCCTTGCGCGCATCCATTAAGCCATCGTACTGCTTTGGCGGGTCAAGACAGATATCGCAGTTGCCGCACGGCTCCTGACGCCCTTCGCCAAAATAGTTCAGCAGCACCAGACGGCGACAGGTCTGCGCTTCGGCAAACGCCCCCATCGCATTCAGCTTATGCCGTTCGATATCCTGTAGCGGCCCGGCGGGTTTTTCTTCCAGACAGCGGCGCAGCCACGCCATATCCGCCGGATCGTAAAACAGCATCGCTTCCGCCGGCAGACCATCACGCCCGGCGCGGCCGGTCTCCTGATAGTAGGATTCAATATTGCGCGGAATATCAAAATGCACCACAAAGCGGACGTTCGGCTTGTTAATGCCCATCCCGAAGGCCACCGTCGCCACCACGATCTGCAGATCGTCGCGCTGGAATTTCTCCTGCACCTCGGCGCGCACGTCGTTTTCCAGACCGGCATGGTAAGCCGCCGCGCTAATACCGCGGCTTTGCAGCCTGGCGGCGGTGTCTTCCACTTTCGAACGGCTGTTGCAGTAGATAATGCCCGATTTGCCGCGCTGATCCTGAACGTAGCGCATCAGCTGGTCGAGCGGCTTGAATTTCTCCATCAGCATATAGCGGATGTTTGGCCGGTCGAAGCTGCTGACCTGAATCAGCGGATCGTTAAGCCCCAGCAGGCGGACGATATCGCGGCGGGTGGTATCATCGGCGGTGGCGGTCAACGCCATAAACGGGATCTGCGGCATCCGCTGACGCAGCTGGCCCAGCGCGGCATATTCCGGACGGAAGTCATGGCCCCACTGCGAGATACAGTGCGCCTCGTCTACCGCCAGCATCGCCAGGTTCCAGTTCGCCAGATGCTCAAGAAAGTTATCCAGCATCAGCCGTTCCGGCGCGATATACAGCAGACGAACCTGCCCGCTGCGGCAGCCGGCCATCACCTCCTGCTGCTGCTCGCGGCTTTGCGTCGAGTTCAGACAAGCCGCCGCCACGCCGTTGGCCAGCAGCTGATCGACCTGGTCCTTCATCAGCGAGATCAGCGGTGAGACCACGACCGTCAGACCGCCCATGACCAGCGCCGGCACCTGATAGCACAGCGACTTGCCGCCACCGGTCGGCATGACCACCAGGCAGTCCCGGCCTTCGAGCGCCGTCTCGATAATCGTTTCCTGGCCAGGACGGAACTGCTGGTAGCCGAAGGTCTCTTGTAAAACCTGCTTAGCCAGCGATTCCTGATTCAATACTTCCGCCTGTGCCACGTTGACCCCATTTGCCTGAAAAGAAAACAGGCGCTATTTTCAGCGCCTGCGAGCCAGAGTGCAACGATTAAAACAGATCGTTGAGCATTAGCCCGACGCCGACGCGCGTTTGGTTAAAGTTATAGTCGATAAGCGACTCGCCATAGCCGCTGTAGATCTGCGTATAGGCGCGAACATGTTTGGTAATGGGATAGCTCACGCCAAGTTCCGCCCCGCCGTAGCCGGTGTTCCAGTTGTATTGCCCCTGCGCGCTGAGGATCGCCTCTCCCAGCTGGTAGCCCACCTTCAGCCGGTAATAGCCCATATATTTGGTGATATCCGGGTTATCATCGGTGTTGCCCACCACATACCAGGGCTTCACTTCCACCAGCCAGTTACCGTTTTGCGCCATCAGGCGGGCATAAAGCCGATTCCAGCTGCGCGAGGTGGGGTCGGAACGCCCATTCGAGTCGTGGTTATACCCCATCTCGATATCGCGCAGCGTCCAGCCGGCAAACTGGTAGTCGGTCGCAAAGCCCAAAAACAGCTGGGGTTCATAATTGGTTTCGCGAAACGGCGCCGACTCTTTGCTGTTAGAGAGCTGCCACCAGGATTTCTGGGTATAGGACGCGCCCAGCAGCGAATTATCGCCCAGGATACCGCGCCACAGCGGGAACGCCAGGCTTAGCTGAAACTTCACTTCATCTTTACGGGCATTTTCGGCCCAGTCATAGCTGCGGATCGCCTCTTTATTGAGGTCGCTGGTCCACGTATAGAGCAGATAGTTGCTCTCATAAGGGTAGAGCAGGAAAGGATTATCATGGTCCTGGAGCAGGTTGGCGATAATGCTGCCGCGCACTGCCGGTTTGTCGTGTACCGACGCGTCCTGCGCCATAACACCGGCCGGTAGCGCGCACAGCGCCACCAGGCAGGCCAAAGAGATACGCATGCTGGTCTCCTGAAAAATAGTTTTTATTTTTGTTTAACCTGAAGCCATTCTACCTGTTTATTAATCACCTGCCCCCTAATCCGCTCCGAAAGTGGAAATCAATATTTTAGAAGCATAAAATCAACATTTTATTAACGAATGGAACCGGTGTTATGTCTGAACTTACTGCCGAAGCAGCCCTGAAACTGGTAGGGGAGATTTTCGTCTATCACATGCCGTTTAACCGCGCCCTCGGTCTCGAACTGGAACGCTACGAAAAAGCGTTTGCCCAGCTTAGCTTTAATAATCAGCCGATGATGGTCGGCAACTGGGCGCAAAGCATTCTGCATGGCGGGGTGATCGCCTCCGCGCTGGACGTTGCCGCTGGCCTGGTCTGCGTCGGCAGTACCCTTACCCGCCATGACACCATCAACGAAGAAGAGTTGCGCCAGCGGCTTTCCCGTATGGGAACCATCGACCTGCGCGTGGACTACCTGCGTCCGGGCCGCGGCGAACGTTTTACCGCCACCAGCACCCTGCTGCGCGCCGGCAATAAAGTGGCGGTTGCCCGCGTGGAACTGCATAACGAAGCTCAGGTCTATATTGCCAGCGCAACGGCCACCTATATGGTGGGTTGATTGGCCAAAATCGAGTAACATCACTCTCTTTGGCAATGGATTTTACCGATGGATGCGAAACAGACGCGGTTGGGGATCATTCTGGCCCTCGCCGCCTACTTTATCTGGGGTATCGCGCCAGCGTACTTCAAACTTATCTACTATGTTCCCGCCGATGAAATTCTGACCCATCGCGTGATCTGGTCTTTCTTCTTCATGGTGGCGCTCATCAGCGTCAGCCGCCAGTGGCCACAGGTGAAAAAGCTGCTGAAAACGCCGCGCAAGATCTTCCTGCTGGCGCTCTCGGCAGTGCTGGTCGGCGGTAACTGGCTGTTGTTCATCTGGGCGGTGAATAACCACCATATGCTGGAAGCCAGCCTCGGCTACTTTATCAACCCGCTGGTGAATATTTTGTTGGGGATGATTTTCCTCGGCGAACGCTTTCGTCGTCTGCAGTGGCTGGCGGTGATCCTCGCCTTTTGCGGCGTGCTGGTCCAGCTGTGGACCTTTGGTTCGCTGCCGATAATCGGTCTTGGGCTGGCTTTCAGTTTTGCCTTTTACGGCCTGGTGCGAAAGAAAATTGCTGTCGATGCGCAAACCGGCATGCTGGTGGAAACGCTGTGGCTGCTGCCGGTGGCGGCAATCTGGTTGTTCGGCATCACCGACAGCCCGACCAGCCATATGGGCGAGAACCCCTGGTCGCTCAATCTGCTGCTGATGGCCGCGGGCGTGGTGACCACCATCCCTTTGCTGTGCTTTACCGGGGCGGCAACGCGTCTGCGGCTCTCCACGCTGGGCTTTTTCCAGTACATCGGCCCAACGCTGATGTTCCTGCTGGCGGTGACGTTCTACGGCGAAGTGCCGGGCAAGGATAAAATGGTGACCTTTGGCTTTATCTGGGTCGCGCTGGCGGTGTTTATCGTCGATGCGCTGTATACCCAGCGCCGGTTGCGCAGAGGCTAAGCCTGCATCAGCCAGTAAAGAAGGGAGCCGACGCTCCCTTTTTTACAACCAGTTTTTGCGCTTGAAGTAGAGATATGGCGCCAGGCCGGCCAGCATCATAAACACGATGGCTCCCGGATAACCAAAGCTCCAGTGTAGTTCGGGCATAAATTCAAAGTTCATCCCGTAACTGGAGGCCACCAGAGTTGGCGGCAGGAATACCACCGAGACCACCGAGAAGATCTTGATGATGCGGTTCTGCTCGATATTGATAAAACCCATCGCCGCCTGCATCAGGAAGTTCACCTTCTGGAACAGCGATTCGTTGTGCGGCAGCAGAGATTCGATATCGCGCAGGATCTCCCGCGCCTGCTCCAGCTGGCCCGCCGGCAGGCGCGCCTTGCGCACGAGGAAGTTCAGCGCGCGCTGGGTATCCATCAGACAGAGTCGCACCTTCCAGCCGATATCTTCCAGTTCCGCCAGCGTCGACAGCGCTTCGTCGTACTCGTCGCCCTGATGGCCTTCCATAATGACGCGGCTCAGCTTTTCCAGGTCGCTGTAGATGTTTTCAATTTCATCCGCCAGCTGCTCGATTTTGGTCTCGAACAGGTCGAGCAGCAGTTCGTAGGCGTTGCCGTCGACCAGCGTCTGGTTACGCACGCGCATACGGTAGAGGCGGAAAGCGGGTAGTTCGCGCTCGCGCAGCGTGAACAGGCGGCCTTCGCGGATGGTAAACGCCACGGTAGAGTTGCCGGCGTGATCGTCGGCATCTTCAAAAAAGAAGAACGAGTGGATGTGTAACCCGTCTTCATCTTCAAAGAAACGCGCGGAGGCTTCGATATCTTCCAGTTCCGGGCGCGTCGCCAGGTTTTGACCCAGTTCCGTCTGCACGCGGCTTCGCTCATCGTCGTCAGGCTCGACCAGATCGACCCACACCGAGCTGGCGAGGTGTTTGATCTCATCGGCTTCCAGGCGCGTTAAACGATTGTTTTCCAGTTGAAATGCGCTCAGCATGACCGGGACTCCCAATGCAAAAAAATTATCGGACAGTTCGGTGGGCACACAGAAACAAATTGGGTTTCAGACCATTAAGCCTGACTCAGCGCGACGGGAATGGGGCAGGTCGCTGACAACCGCTAAGGCTATCAGCATAAGAGGATAGCCTTAGGAGTTGTTCCTGAATGACAGGAAGTTGAGCCAGCATCTACTGGGTGTGTCCAAGGCGAATGTCCTCTTAGCGTAATCGTGCGCGCATGTTACGCCAGCGCAAAATCGGCGTCAACACGCAACGGAACGCGAAAGCGCAAATCAGGCGCCTTAACGTATAAAGGTAGCAGAATATTACAAAATAATGATATTTTTCTTAAAGTTACACTGCCTCCAGCCGGGCGTAAGCCGCCACCAGCCATTTGATTCCCTGGCCCTGAAAAGCCACCTGCAGTCGGCTGTGCTCGCCGCTGCCTTCGAGGTTGACAATAGTGCCTTCGCCAAACTTCGGATGCCGTACGCGCTGGCCTAACTTGTAGCCGGTATCGCTCTCGGCAATCGGCGCGCCCAGTCGCTGATGGTTTACCGGGCGGCTCACCGTGGCTCGCAGACGCACTTCTTCTACGCACTCCTGCGGCAGCTCGCCGATAAAGCGCGACGGGCGGTGATAAACCTCTTTCCCGTACAGACGGCGGGTTTCCGCATAGGTCAGCGTCAGCTTCTGCATGGCGCGCGTTACGCCGACGTAGGCCAGGCGACGCTCCTCCTCCAGGCGGCCGCCTTCATCTAGGGCCATCTGGCTCGGGAACATCCCTTCTTCGACGCCGACGATGAACACCTGCGGGAACTCCAGCCCTTTCGCCGAGTGCAGGGTCATCAGCTGAACCGCGTCCTGCCAGGTGTCCGCCTGCCCCTCGCCCGCTTCCAGCGCGGCGTGGGAGAGAAACGCCTGCAGCGGCATCAGATCTTCATCTTCTTCGTTGTAGCTGAACTGGCGCGTCGCCGTCACCAGCTCCTCTAAGTTTTCAATACGGGTCTGGCCCTTCTCGCCTTTCTCCTGCTCGTACATCGCGCGCAGGCCGGAGTCTTTAATCACCCGATCGGTCTGAACGTGCAGCGGCATATCGGTGGTCTCCTGCGCCAGCGCGTCAATCAGCTCCATAAAGCGCTGCAGGGCGCTGGCGGCGCGACCGGCCAGCGCTTTTTCTTTCAATAGCTCGCGACTGGCCTGCCATAGCGTCAGCTGGCGATCACGCGACGTCTGGCGCACCACGTCCAGCGTGCGGTCGCCAATGCCGCGGGTCGGCGTATTGACTACGCGCTCAAAGGCCGCGTCGTCGTTGCGGTTGGCGATAAGGCGCAGGTAAGAGAGCGCGTCTTTGATTTCCTGACGCTCGAAGAAGCGCATGCCGCCGTAGATACGGTACGGCATACTGGCCTGCAGGAGGGCCTCTTCCAGCACGCGCGACTGGGCGTTACTGCGATAGAGAATGGCGCATTGCTCCAGCGCACCGCCGTTCTCCTGCCAGGTTTTAATTCGGTTCACCACAAAGCGCGCTTCGTCGAGATCGTTGAAGGCGCAGTACAGCGAAATCGGCTCGCCGTCGGCGCCGTCGGTCCACAGCTTTTTGCCCAGGCGCCCGTTGTTGTTTTCAATCAGGGCGTTGGCAGCGCTGAGAATATTGCTGGTCGAGCGATAGTTCTGCTCCAGGCGGATGGTTTCCGCGCCGGGGAAGTCGTTAAGGAAGCGCTGAATGTTCTCGACCTGCGCGCCGCGCCATCCATAGATAGACTGATCGTCATCGCCGACGATCATCACCTTGCCGGTATCGCCCGCCAGCAGGCGGATCCAGGCGTACTGAATGTTGTTGGTATCCTGGAATTCATCGACGAGGATATTGGTGAAGCGCTCGCGGTAGTGCTGCAGGATATGCGGTTTGTTCAGCCACAGCTCGTGGGCGCGCAGCAGCAGCTCGGCGAAGTCCACCAGCCCGGCGCGGTCGCAGGCTTCCTGATAGGCCTGATAGACCTTCTGCCAGGTCTGCTCGACCGGGTTGCCGTAGCTCTGAATATGATGCGGGCGCAGTCCTTCATCTTTCTGGCTGTTGATGTACCACATTGCCTGGCGCGGCGGCCACTGTTTCTCATCGAGGTTCATCGCCTTAATCAGACGCTTCAGCAGACGCAGCTGGTCTTCGCTGTCGAGGATTTGGAAGTCCTGCGGCAGGTTGGCATCCAGATGGTGCGCGCGCAGCAAACGGTGCGCCAGGCCGTGGAAGGTGCCCACCCACATGCCGCCCTGGGTGGTGCCCATCAGCTGGCCGATACGGTGACGCATCTCCGCCGCCGCTTTGTTGGTAAAGGTCACCGCCATAATGGAATACGGGGAACAGTTCTCCACGCTCAGCAGCCAGGCGATACGGTGCACCAGAACGCGCGTCTTACCACTGCCCGCCCCTGCCAGAACCAGCATATTGGTGCGCGAGGCCGCTACGGCTTCACGCTGTTTGTCATTAAGGCTGTCGAGCAGGTAAGAAACGTCCATTGGCACCGCCGGAAGAGAAGGGGTTCCACGAACCCCTGTTAATATATACAGAGTGACTGGTGATTATATCAGCGAGGTCAGAGATGCCAACCGTGAAATTTCAATATGCGGCAGCAGGCGGCTGTCCGCGGTGTGCATCAGGTCCGCGCCTTGCGGTTTGATCCAGCAGGCCTGCATCCCACAGCGAATAGCGCCGGCCACGTCGGTGGTCAGATCATCGCCGACGTGCAGAATCTGCCCGAGCGGCACATTCAGACGCTCCGCCGCAAGGTGGTACATGTCGGCAAACGGCTTGGAGCGGCCATCCGGCCCGGCGCGCAGCACGAAGCGGAAATAGTCGCTCAGACCGAACAGTTCCGGGCGGGCGTTGCCATTGGTAATCGCCACCAGCGGCCACTTCTTCGCCAGCTTCGCCAGCGTATCGTGCGTTTCCTGCGGGACATCGACGCGGCTGCGCCAGTGGGCGAAGTGTTCCATCGCCGCATCGGCCCCCGCTTTCGCCGCTTCGGCGGAGAGCCCGGCATTACGCATACCTAACTCCAGCGCACGGTGGCGCCAGACGGTCACGTCATGATAAATCTCAGGTTCAGCAGCCAGCAGCGTCTGACGCAGCTGATTAAGCTCATGGGCGTCGAACTGGCTGAGCGAAGGATGGTAGCTGCGCACAAAGGCCAGCGACTCGTGCATCGTCCGGTCAATCACCGGGCGGTTATCGTAAAGGGTATCGTCCAGGTCAAACGTCAGCGCGGAAATCTGGCCCAGAGGTCGGTAAAAACGCATTATTTCCCCCGTTTAGCGCGCGGATGCGCGGCATCGTACACCGAGGCAAGGTGTTGAAAATCAAGATGGGTATAGATTTGGGTGGTGGAGAGGTTAGCATGCCCCAGCAGCTCCTGCACGCCGCGCAGATCGCCGCTCGACTCCAGCATATGGGTGGCAAAGGAGTGGCGCAGCTTGTGCGGGTGCACATGGCTGTTCAGCCCCTGCTTAATGCCCCACTCGGCGAATCGCTTCTGTACGTTGCGCGCCGAAATACGTTTGCCCAGCTTCGACAAAAACAGCGCGTCGTCGTCGGTACCGAACAGGCCGCGCAAATCCAGCCAGTGCTCAATCCATGCCACCGCGTTGCGACCGATCGGCAAACGACGCTCCTTGCTGCCTTTGCCCATCACCCAGACCTCACCGCTTTCGAGATCGAGGTGTTTGATATCCAGGTTGACCAGTTCGGACAAACGCAATCCCGCGCCGTACATCACCTCCAGCATCGCCCGATCGCGCACCGCCAGCGGATCGTTGAGATCGATATCCAGCAGTCGATTGACGTCATCGACGTCAATATTTTTTGGCAGGTGGCGGGGAATTTTCGGCGCGGCAATCCCCTTCGCCGGATTGGCGCTGAGCTCGCCCTGACCGACCAGCCAGTCGAAGAAACTGCGCAGCGCCGACAGGCGAAGCGCCAGGCTTGCCGGGCCTAACCCCGCGCGGCGACTACGCACCGCAAAGCTTCGCACCTGAGCGGCATCGCACTGCGACCAGCTTTTCAGGCCCGCCTCATCCGCCAGGGCGATCAGCGCGTCCAGCTGTCGCTGGTAATTCAGTAACGTGATCGGGCTGAGCTGGCGTTCAACGCCAAGATGGCGAAGAAAGCGGGCGACGGCGGAGAAGAGAGGAGAATCGGTCATGCGCGTTCAATCCAGCGCTCCAGCAGGCCGGGCAGCATCTGGGCAATCTCCTGCAACAGCTGCGTCCCCTGCCCTGGCTGATAATGCTGCGCATCGCGGCTGCTGAAGAGCATCACCCCCGGGGCATTATCGCCCCCCAGCAGCGATATCGCCACAGACCCAATGGCCTTCGCCTCCGGCAGCACCACCAGCAGCTCCGGGCCGTTCAGCGGTCCAAGATAGTGGCGCGCCTGGCCCAGACGTTGAATACGGATCGGCTCAAACGCCTGCCGGTTTAATGCCAGATGGGTAAACTTCGAGGGCGCGCCGAGGCGCCAGCAGTCAGGAAACAGGCGCACCGTGGCGCCCGCCAGCCCCAGCTCGCGTGCCCAGCGGTGAAGGCGGTTGAGCATATCGTCAAGGCTCTCCGCCGCCGCCAGCCGCGTTTGCAGCTGCAGCAGGCGCTGGAACAGGCTTTCATTAGCGACCGCCTGCTCCATCAGCAGCGACATATTTTCTTCCAGCACATGAATATGGTTACGCGCCCGCATCATGTGCCACTCCACCAGCGAAATCGTACCGCGTACCGGATGCGGGACGCGGAGATGTTCGACCTGGGCGGCATTACGAATAAAAAATTCAGGATGTTGCAACAGATAGTCCACCACTGCGCGATCGTTCAACGCGCTGGCAACCTCCTGCTGTTCTTCCCCGATTGGTTTCATAAATGAATAAATCCATCATAGACATGGGCCGCCGGGCCGGTCATAAACAGCGGCTGGCCCGGGCCTTTCCAGGCGATATCAAGACGACCGCCGGGTAATTCCACGCGTACCGTTTCCGCCAGCAGCCCCTGCTGGATCCCCACCGCCACCGCGGCGCAGGCGCCGCTGCCGCAGGCCTGGGTTTCCCCCGCGCCGCGTTCGTAGACGCGCAGACGGATATGAGACCGACCGACCACCTGCATAAAGCCGATATTGGCGCGCTCCGGAAAACGCTCATGGCTTTCCATCACCGGGCCGAGAGTTTCCACCGCTGCCGTATCCACATCATCAACCTGGATGACGCAGTGCGGATTTCCCATGGACACCACGCCGCACAATACTGTCTGCTCGGCGGCACGCATGATATAGGTCTTTTCCGCTTTGTTGGCGCGGAACGGCACCTGGGACGGCTCGAAGTTGGGCTCGCCCATGTTCACCCGCACCAGATCGTCTTCCGTTACGCTTAATACCATACGCCCGTTGGCCGTACTCACGCGGATATCACGTTTATTGGTCAGGCCTTTCAGCCGGACGAAGCGGGCAAAACAGCGCGCGCCGTTGCCGCACTGCGACACTTCGCTGCCGTCGGCGTTAAAGATCCGGTAGTGGAAATCCAGATCCGGATCGTAGGGCGGTTCGACGACCAATAGCTGATCGAACCCGACGCCAAGGTGGCGATCCGCCAGGCGGCGAATCAGCTCCGGCGAGAAAAAAACATTCTGCGTTACCGCGTCAACGACCATAAAATCGTTGCCAAGGCCATGCATTTTAGAGAACTGCATCATCTACTCCAGTTGCGCGGAACAGAACGTTATCGTTAGTAATTGACCTGGCTCGGACCACCGGTATCGCCACGATCGTTACGATCCGGCGTTGCGCTCTGAATGCCAGGGTTAACCGGTTTGGTCGGCGGCGGCGCGGTTTTGTCCGCCGGTGGGAAATAGAGAGGCCCTTTCAGACCGCAGCCGGTCAGGCTGAAGATCGCAAACAAAACGGCAAGCGTAGGAAAAACGTTTTTCATTGATAGTTGCCCGTGATTCATTCTTTCTGCTTTCTATCATCGCAGGAGAAGACGTAAAAGCAAGCCTTTAGCATCCGACTGCGCGCGCTTTTGTTTCGCGCTATACTGCGACCCATCTTCAAAAATCAAAAAAGCAGAATCAAATTATGAACGACAGTGAATTCCATCGCCTGGCCGATAGCCTGTGGATGACCATCGAAGAACGTCTGGACGACTGGGACGGCGATAGCGACATCGACTGCGAAATCAACGGCGGCGTGCTGACCATCAGCTTTGAAAACGGCAGCAAAATCATTATTAACCGTCAGGAGCCGCTGCACCAGGTGTGGCTGGCCACCAAACAGGGCGGCTATCACTTCGATCTCAAAGGCGACGAGTGGATCTGCGATCGCAGCGGCGAAACCTTCTGGGATCTGCTGGAGCAGGCGGCGAGCCAGCAGGCCGGTGAGACGGTGAAATTCCGTTAATGACGTGTTTCCCGGATAGCGGCGCATCGCGCCTTATCCGGGCTACCCGACGACTTAGAACCGTAGCCCTGCTAAGCGCAGCGCCAGCAGGGAATATCTGCGGATAGCGGCTCACGCCTTCTCCGGGCCAAATCTACGAGTAGCGCTGCTGCAGCACCGGCGAGGCGGTAACGTCCTGGCTGGTGGGTATCGCGGCGGCAATCGCCTGAGTGCGGAAAGGGATCACCTGGGTGCGCCCGTCTACCTCGACAATCTGATAGAACTGCGGCAGGTTGAAGTTGATAAAGCTGGAGCCGTAGGTGAAACGATCGTGCGATGACGAATAGAAGCGGCTGACGTCGCGCACCAGCTCCTCTTTACTGCCCTCGCAGTGATGATAGACCTCGGCGCGGTTGCTCTCATCAAGAATATAGATGTTAAAACCGCTGTCGTTGTTATCCGCGTCTTCAAAGAAGAACTGAATAATCCCTTCGCTGGCGAAGCCATCCACCACCGCCGGCAGCTTAACGTGATTGGTTTCCACCTGCACCGACAGCCCGTGCAGCTTGTTGTGCGAGATAGCGCCGTAGAACTCAATGGCGTTTTCCAGCTTCTGCACCGAAACGTTAAGCCGCTCGAAGAACAGCCCCCACGTCTGGCCGGAGACGCGCAGCGCTTTGAAGCGCCCGGTATCCTGGCGGGTACTGGAGAGACGCAGTTCGATACATTCGGAGATCATCTGCTGCACGCGGGTGCGGATCAGGCCGCGCAGGTGCTGGCTATAGCAGAACACCTCCACGCTGTCCGGCGGCGCGGCGTCCTGGTGCATTTTGCCGAGGATCGTTTTCAGCGCCTCGATCATCGCCTGTTCGCCGTTAAAGTGCAGCGTACGCACTTCGTTCCACGAGTTGCGATACAGCAGGTCGACGCTGCCGATCAGGCATTTTTGCTCTTCGCCGAAGCTGAAAACATCCAGCTTACGGAAATCGAAGTGCACCACCTGGTTACGGAAGGCCGCGGTTGGGTCATATTCGAGGTTGACGATAATCGCCAGGTGGCGGATTTCGCACGGGCTGTACAGCGCCTTTGGCGTCGGCGCCGGCAGGCGCAGCGGGAAGTGGTGCGACACGTCGGCCACCATCTCCTGCAGCTTCGCCAGATCGACGATGCCGTTGCCCTTAATAAACAGGCGGGTGCGTGAGGTCAGCAGGCCGTTAAACCAGGCCCAGGCCACCAGCTTATTAAGATAACGGTTATATTCCAGCGGCTGATGGCTGATGATCGATTCCATGTCCGGCGCGCGGTTGTACAGATACCAACCGGTACGGTTGGCGCGGCCCGGCGGCACGTGGATAAAGGTCAGGTTCGGTTCCGACAGATCCGGCGAAATTTGCGGGTTTACCAGCGTCACTTTCCCCGGCAGCGCTTCAAAGGCCGCATACAGCTTACGGGTCAGCACGCCAATATCCTGCGGGCTGGCGGAGACGCTAAGGTTATTGCGCCGCGCGAAGCGGATCAGATTACGATAGCTCTGCATCATGGCGTCGAGCAGTTCGTTGTGCGCCTTGCGCACTTCATCGATTTTCCAGTTGGCGCGGTTGTCGAGCATCATCAGACGCTTTTCGTCCCAGCCCCAGGCATTCACCAACTGGCTGACGACTTCGCGACGCCAGCCGACGCAGGCGCGTTCGCGGCTGAGTTTTTCACAAACTTTCAGGTAGAAGCAGCGGCGCACCAGATCGAGGCGGGTTTCATCTTCGATGGCCTGCAGATAGGTGGTCACGCGCTCCAGCATCATGCAGTACGGGTCGAGGCCGAAGGAGACAATCTCCCCGTCGTGCAGACGCTGTTTGATATCTTTCGCTAACAGGCGGTTATTGGGGTATTCCCAGGAGTAGGCTTCCAGCAGCAGCGTTTTCAGCACCGCTTTATAGGGGGAGTCGATACTTTTATACAGCTGCCACAGGCTGGCGCCGAAGTACTCTTCCGCCGACAGCGAACTGAGGCCGCCGAGATCGAGCCATTCGTTAGGCGTCAGCACGCCCTGGGCATACAGCCCCATCACGTAATCATCGTAATGCTCTTCTTCATCGCACGGCACCATATTCCACAGAATACGCTTGCCGGCGAGGCGCACCGCGGTGCGGTAGAACTCATCAAGCAACAGGATATGCTGGGTCGAACCGCAGTCTTCGCCGCCGAGGCTACCGCTTTCGTTATGACGGAAACGGTTTTCGTCGATCAGGAAGAAGCTGACTTCCACGCCGAGCGAGGCAGCCCAGCTCTCAAGCAGGCTGCATTTTCGCTGCAGCAGCTGACGCTCTTCGCTATCCAGCCAGGCCTGGTGACATACCCAGATATCAAGATCGGAAGAGCAGCTCTGGCCGACGGAGGAAGTACTGCCCATCGAGTAGACGCCGGTGATCGGCAGCTCGCCTTTCGGCGGCTCCTGAGTCTGCATACCGCGATGCAGTTCCAGTTCCTCAAGATAGTGGCGTTGGGTTTCATCAGGCGTGTAGAGGCAAATGCCACGGGGAACGTTACCGTCAAGGTAACCCGGCATCAGCGGGTGATGATAATGTAATAACGTTGGCAGTAGACTGTAAACCTGCTGGAAAGCGGGTCCCATGGCAGCAAGCGCGCGATCCACGCGCAATTGGTTGATGGCATCCAGTCTCTGTTTCAGTGTCTCAATATAGAGGTACAAGACATATCGCCTGATGTTCAAAAACCCGAGGTACAATAGTACGGAGGATTTCAGTATTTCAACAAAAACCGTCACCATTCGTCGTCGGTGTGGTTGTGATGAGCAGCGGACTGACAAATGGTTTAAAACGTGATCAATTTAACACCTTGCTCATTGACCGTAAAGAAAGATGCGCTACATACAAGTGTAGCACCGTTTATTATCTGTAAATTCCTCACTACGCCTCCGGCAACCGCCACGCGCATGAAAGGTTAAAAAAGAGTGGGCCGGAGCCACCTCCCACATAAACCGTGAAAACTAACATCCGTAAGACAACAATGTTAGGATGGATAGTGGTCGATAATGACGGTAACAAGCATGTTAGACAAAGTTTTGAAAATTGCCACACGGCAAAGCCCGCTTGCGCTATGGCAGGCGCAGTATGTTAAAGCGCGCCTGGAACAAGCGCATCCCGGACTGAAGGTCGAGCTGGTGCCGATGGTCACGCGCGGGGATGTCATCCTTGATACTCCGCTGGCAAAGGTGGGGGGCAAAGGCTTATTTGTGAAAGAGTTAGAGCTCGCCATGCTCGAAGGGCGCGCCGATATCGCCGTCCATTCGATGAAAGATGTGCCGGTGGAATTCCCGGAGGGCCTGGGGCTGGTGACTATCTGCGAGCGCGACGATCCGCGCGACGCGTTTGTCTCCAATCGCTATGCCTCGATTGACGAACTGCCGGCCGGCAGCGTCGTTGGCACGTCAAGTTTACGCCGTCAGTGCCAGCTGGCCGCCACCCGTCCGGACCTGGCGATCCGCTCTCTGCGCGGTAACGTCGGTACCCGGCTGAGTAAGCTGGATAACGGCGAGTACGACGCCATCATCCTCGCCGCCGCCGGCCTGAAGCGCCTGCAGCTGGAAGCGCGTATTCGCCAGCCGCTGTCGCCTGAGCAATCTCTGCCGGCGGTCGGCCAGGGCGCGGTCGGCATCGAATGCCGTCTTGATGATGCATGGACCCGGGGGCTGTTAGCGCCTCTCAACCATACGGAAACGGCGGTGCGCGTGCGCGCCGAGCGGGCGATGAACACCCGCCTCGAAGGCGGCTGCCAGGTGCCGATCGGCAGCTATGCGGAACTGAAGGACGGGGAACTGTGGCTGCGGGCGCTGGTTGGCGCTCCGGATGGTTCACAGCTGGTGCGCGGCGAACGACGCGGGCCAGCGGAACAGGCGGAAGCCCTCGGCATCTCGCTGGCGGAAGAGCTTCTGGATAATGGCGCCCGCGAGATTCTCGCGGCGGTTTATGATGGAGAAGCCCCGCGATGAGCATCCTGGTCACTCGTCCACTACCGCAAGGAGAAGCGCTGGTCAGCCGTCTGCGGGCCATGGGACGCGTGGCCTGGAGCTTTCCGCTGATAGAATTTACGCCCGGCAGGGAGCTTCCCGCGCTGGGCGATGCGCTTGCCCGACTGGGGCCCGACGATCTGCTATTTGCGCTATCCCAGCATGCGGTGGAATTCGCCCATGCCCGTCTGCAGCAGCAGGGCCTGCCCTGGCCCACTTCTCCGCGCTATTTTGCCATTGGCCGCACGACGGCGCTGGCCCTGCATACGGTCAGTGGGCAGCATATCCATTATCCGTTAGATCGGGAAATTAGCGAAGTCTTGCTACAATTACCTGAATTACAAAACATTGCCGGGAAAAATGCGCTGATCCTACGCGGCAATGGCGGGCGGGAACTCTTAGGCGCGACGCTGACCGAGCGCGGCGCCAGGGTCACATTTTGTGAATGTTATCAACGTAGTGCAAAACATTACGATGGCGCAGAAGAAGCGATGCGCTGGCAATCTCGCGGAGTCACCACGCTGGTGGTCACCAGCGGCGAGATGCTGCAGCAGCTATGGTCGTTAATACCGCAATGGTATCGCGAACAGTGGCTCCTGCACTGCCGCGTTGTCGTTGTCAGCGAACGTCTGGCCCTTCAGGCCCGGGAACTGGGCTGGCAGGAGATTCAGGTTGCCGATAGCGCCGACAACGATGCGCTGCTACGCGCATTACAATAACTCTCAACATTGGAAGCCATAATGACGGAACAACAAAATCAATCCGCCGTGGTTGAAGAGACCAGGGAGGCCGTGGAGACCACACCACAGCCAGAGAATACTGAGAAGAAGAAGGCAGGCAATAAAACCAGCCTGGCGCTCAGCGCGATCGCTATCGCCATTGCGATAGCCGCCGGCATCGGCCTGTATGGCCTGAACAAACAACAGGCCACGCGGCAAAACGCAACTACCTCTGAATTAGCAAGCCAGGTCGCGGCGCTGCAAAAAGCGCAGGAAAATCAAAAAAGTGAACTGGAAGGTGTTATCAAACAGCAGGCCGACCAGCTAAACGAAGCCAAACACCAGCAGGAGACGCTGGCCAAACAGTTGGATGAGCTGCAGCAAAAAGTGGCGGTGATTTCCGGTAGCGATGCCAAAACCTGGCTGCTGGCCCAGGCCGACTTCCTCGTCAAGCTGGCGGGACGTAAGCTGTGGAGCGATCAGGATGTCACCACCGCCGCCGCGCTGCTGAAAAGCGCTGACGCCAGCCTCGCCGACATGAACGACCCAAGCCTCATCGGCGCCCGCCGGGCGATCACCGACGACATCGCCACCCTCTCCGCGGTAAGCCAGGTGGACTACGACGGCATGATCCTCAAGGTTAATCAGCTGGCGAACCAAATCGATAACCTGCGGCTGGCCGATAATAACGATGACGATTCGCCGATGGACGCTGATAGCGATGAGCTTTCCAGCTCTATCAGCGAATGGCGCGTCAACCTGCAGAAAAGCTGGCAGAACTTTATGGACAGCTTTATCACCGTGCGCCGCCGCGATGAAACGGCGGTCCCGCTGCTGGCGCCGAATCAGGATATCTATCTGCGGGAAAATATTCGCTCTCGCCTGCTGGTCGCCGCGCAGGCAGTTCCGCGCCATCAGGAAGAGACCTGGAAACAGTCGCTGGATAACGTCTCGACCTGGGTACGCGCCTATTATGATACCGATGACGCCACCACCAAAGCCTTCCTCGACGAGGTGGATAAGCTCAGTCAGCAAAGCATTACCATGACGGTGCCGGAAACGCTGCAGAGCCAGGCGTTGCTGGAAAAACTGATGCAGACCCGAGTGCGCAACCTGATGGCGCAGCCTGCCGTTACCGCGGGCGGCGCGCCTTCGCCCGCACCTGCTGCGCCGGCCGCCCCCGCTGCGCCGCAAGGAGAGTAACGCATGCTGAAAATTCTTTTACTCTTCGCGCTGTTGATCGCCGGGATCGTGCTTGGCCCGATGATCGCCGGGCATCAGGGCTACGTCCTGATCCAGACCGATAATTACAATATCGAGACCAGCGTGACCGGGCTGGTGATCATCCTGATCCTCGCCATGGTGGTGCTGTTCGCCATTGAATGGCTGCTGCGCCGCATTTTCCGCACCGGGGCGCATACGCGCGGCTGGTTTGTCGGCCGTAAACGCCGTCGCGCGCGTAAGCAAACCGAGCAGGCGCTGCTTAAGCTGGCGGAAGGTGATTACCAGCAGGTTGAGAAGCTGATGGCGAAAAATGCCGATCACGCCGAACAGCCGGTGGTGAACTATCTGCTGGCGGCGGAAGCGGCCCAGCAGCGCGGCGATGAAGCGCGGGCCAACCAGCATCTGGAGCGCGCCACCGAGCTGGCGGGCGATGACCTGATCCCGGTGGAAATCACTCGCGTTCGCCTGCAGCTGGCGCGTAATGAAAATCACGCCGCGCGCCATGGCATCGATAAGCTGCTGGAAATTACCCCGCGTCATCCGGAAGTGCTGCGCCTCGCCGAACAGGCATACACCCGCACCGGCGCCTGGCAGTCGCTGCTGGACATCATTCCGTCGATGGCGAAAGCTAACGTCGGCGATGAAGCGCACCGTGCGGCGCTGGAACAGCTGGCCTGGGTTGGCCTGATGGATAAAGCGCTGGCCGATGGCGGCAGCGAAGGACTACGCGAATGGTGGCGCAACCAGAGCCGTAAAACGCGGGCGCTGGTGCCGCTGCAGGTGGCGATGGCCGAGCGCCTCATCGAGAGCGACGATCACGATACCGCGCAGCAAATTATCATTGATGGTCTGAAGAAACAGTATGATGACCGTCTGGTGATGCCGATCCCGCGTCTGAAGACCAATAACCCGGAACAGCTGGAGAAAGTGCTGCGCCAGCAGATCAAAGCCGTTGGCGACCGTCCGCTGCTGTGGAGCACCCTGGGCCAGTCGCTGATGCGGCACGGCGAATGGCAGGAGGCCAGCATCGCCTTCCGCGCCGCGCTTAAGCAGCGTCCGGATGCCTTTGATTACGCCTGGCTGGCGGATGTCCTGGACCGCCTGCATCAGCCGGAAGAAGCCGCCGCTATGCGCCGAGATGGACTGCTGCTGACGCTGCAGAATAATCCTCAGCCATAACCTGGCATGGCTATCGCCTCCTGCGGGGCGATAGCCCTTCTCCCCCGCCTTCACATTGACGGATCCCCGAAAGAAAAAAACGCCTGCGCTGAAATCAGGGCAGGCGTTAAAACAGGTCTGTTTGACAACAAATTGGGTGCTTCACTCAACGTAATGTCCATGGTGTTTGATGAGGCATAAATGCGACATCTGTCAGTGGACGATAAGCACCGTAAGAACGGCTCTGCATCATTCCGGAGTTTATGAGGCACGAAGGCGAACATAAGAGATGGAATGAGCATCTACCCGGTTATTATCGCACAGGATCCGGGGAAATTGCATCTACCACAGTGATGAATTGAGAGTTTTCCTGACGCGTATTCTTAAGCAAAGAGAAGATTTTTTATCAGCAAGATCAGAGAAATAAGAGATGGCGGCCGGCAGCAGAAAACAAAAAACCCCGCCGAAGCGGGGTTCAAAATTGGTCGGCGAGAGAGGATTCGAACCTCCGACCCACTGGTCCCAAACCAGTTGCGCTACCAAGCTGCGCTACTCGCCGAAATACTGCTTTTTGAATTTTTAGTTCAATTCGTTAAAGTCGTGGTGCGAGGGGGGGGACTTGAACCCCCACGTCCGTAAGAACACTAACACCTGAAGCTAGCGCGTCTACCAATTCCGCCACCTTCGCAAATTCACAACTCTATCAAATAATGGGGTGGCTAATGGGATTCGAACCCACGACAACTGGAATCACAATCCAGGGCTCTACCAACTGAGCTATAGCCACCACTGCAAACCTTTTACGCGGTATTAAAACCACCGCAGCTCCAGCACCGGGTTAATGGTGCGCCCGACAGGATTCGAACCTGAGACCTCTGCCTCCGGAGGGCAGCGCTCTATCCAGCTGAGCTACGGGCGCTTAGCGCCGTTGCGGGGTCGGATAATACGGACTTCCTACCCCGCTGTCTAGTGCCTTTTTAAAGAAAATTATCGTTTGCTCATGCTTTGTTCGTTTTGATGGTTATTCAGCCGTATTATTGACTTGCCCCTGTCTTCCGAGGCCAAACACCTTATAAATCAGGGTGACGGCGGCCAGAATAATAATGCCGACGAAGAGCGACATGCGGGTTTCATCATTCAGTCCCATCCCGACCAGCACGCAGATCAGGAAGGCCATCGTGAAATAGTTGGCCCACGGAAACAGCAGCGAACGGAACGGATGGCTGGCAATCGCCGCCTGATGCACGCGACGGAAACGCAGCTGACTAATCAGGATCACAAACCAGGGCACCATCCCCGGCAGGACGCTGGCGCTATAGACATAGACGAACACCCGCTGCGGATTAGGAATAATGTAATTCAGGCAGGAGCCCACCAGCAGGATCAGAATCGACAGCGCCACACCGACGGACGGAACGCCGTTGCGCGATACCTTACCGATCGCCGCCGGCAGCTGACGGTTCTTCGCCAGGGCGTACAGCATACGTCCGCAGCTGTACATTCCGCTGTTGCAGCCGGAAAGCGCTGCCGTCAGCACCACGAAGTTGATAATTCCCGCCGCCGCGGTAATACCGATTTTGGCAAACGTCAGTACGAACGGGCTGCCGTTGGAGCCGATTTGATCCCACGGGAAGATAGTGACGATAACAAAAATCGCGCCGACGTAGAAAATCAGGATCCGCCACAGCACTTTGCCCACCGCGCTGCGCAGCGTCACCTGCGGGTTTTTCGCTTCACCTGCGGTAATGCCGATGAGCTCCACCCCCTGATAGGACGCGACCACGATACACAGCGCCGTCAGGAAGCCCTTCCAGCCGCCGGCAAAGAAACCACCATGTTCGGTGAGATTACCAAAACCGATGGAGTGGCCGCCGTTGCCAAAGCCGAAGAAAATGACGCCCAGACCCACGACGATCATCACGATAATGGTGGTCACTTTTATCATGGCGAACCAGAACTCGATTTCACCGTATAGCCGGACCGCCGCGAGGTTAGCCAACGCCACCAGCCCCACGGCAATCAACGCCGGGATCCACTGCGCCATCTCCGGGAACCAGAACTGCACATAGACCCCGATGGCGGTAATCTCCGAGATCCCCACCGCCATCCACATAAACCAGTAGGACCACGCGGTCAGATAGCCGAAGAAGGGGCTCATATAGCGATGCGCATACACCGCGAAGGAGCCTGTGACAGGCTCAAGGAACAGCATTTCGCCCATTGAGCGCATAATGAAAAAGACGAACAGGCCAGCGATAATGTACGCCAGCAGCACGGAAGGCCCAGCCCATTTCAAGGTACTGGCCGCCCCCATAAACAACCCCACGCCAATCGTCCCGCCAAGGGCGATCAGTTCAATATGCCGGGCCTCCAGTCCACGCTGGAGCTCCGCTTTTTTCTCAGTCATATATCCTCTTGTGTTTGCCGTATTCCGGGTACTCCCGGTTATTGTTATTAACTGAAACCATAGCCTTGCCGACGCGCAGGTCTCCCCGGCGCGTATGAAGCCTGCGAATGGTTAATTAATTTTGCGGAAATGGCAAATAAAGTATCAGGCGAGTGAAGAGATTACACAGAATATGTATGCAAACTCGCCTGGTTGCAGTGGAATATCAGAGCTTACCGGAATAATGCCAACGTAAATAGCGCAGCAGACGGAACTGTCTTTTGATACGGCTCGGCTGCAAAAGCAGGCGATAGAACCACTCCAGCCCCAGATCCTGCCAGAACTTCGGCGCCCGATGGACGTGCCCGGTAAAAACATCGTAAGTGCCGCCGACGCCCATATACAGCGCGTGCGGATACAGGCGCCGGCAGTCGCGCATAAAGATCTCCTGGCGCGGCGACCCCATCGCGACGGTGACGATTTTCGCCCCGCTGTCGCGAATGCGTTCGAACAATGCCTGGCGTTGCTCAGGGGTGAAATAACCGTCCTGGCTGCCGACGATGTTCACCTGCCAGCGCTGACGCAGCCTGGATTCTGTCTGCGCCAGGACCTCAGGTTTACCACCAACCAAAAACACCGGTGTCCCTTCAGCGCCGGCGCGCTGCATTAACGCTTCCCAGAGATCGGCCCCGGCGACGCGGGATACCTGGGCCTGCGGGTATTTTTTGCGCAGCGAACGCACCACGCTGATGCCATCGGCATATTTAAACTCCGCCGCCTCAATCAGCGCCCGTACCTCCGGGTTATCCTCTGCGGCCAGCATTTTCTCAGCATTAATGGCCACCAGCGTCCCCTCGCGGAGAACGCCATCGGCAAACAAATAATCCAGAGCGTGCGGCATATCGCGCCAGCCTATAAGCTGCAGCCCTCTTAACAGGTACAACGGCGCGGAAATGGTCCCAGTCATGTCCATCCTTCTCAGACTTGCGGTTGCGAAAGCGGTTTTACGCGCTTATGAATCAGTCCCACGCTATCCAGGAACCAGTACAGCAGTTTCGCCGCCAGCAAGCAGATACCAAAGATCACGAGGAAAAACACCACGCGGGAGCCGAACGAATCCAGCCCCTCGCGCGCCAGCACTATCATGTTGAAGATAGCGCCGAAACAGAAACTGTGCAGGATAGCCGCTTTATAGCGATTGCTCTCCCGGTTGCCCAGCTCATACAGCCAGTCGAACCATTTAATAATCAACCCTACCGCCACGGCGCCCAGCGGTACGAACCAGACGCCGCCCATCACCACCAGCGAGCCAATCAGCGTCGGCGAAATCGCCAGCCCCGAATGGTTGTTTAATACTTCCCAGGTAAAGTAGTTGGCGGTATTGAGCACCATCGTCGGGCGACCGTGCCACATCCAGCTGGGGATAAAGACGTAGAAGTCGCGGATCATCGGCGCCAGACCCTGGAAATCGATCTTGTCGTAGTTCTGCAGCAGCAGCGCCAGGTTCTCCCACGGTGAGAAGGTATCGCGTGTGAGATAGAGGAAGGTATAAAACGCTTCGTCGCCGCTGACGTTCATCCCGTAGCGCTTCAGCGCCAGCCAGAACATGCCGACAATACCCAGCACACCCGCCGCCGCCAGCATCCACAGGCTGATCCAGCCGCGAATAATACCGATGAACAGAAAGATGGCGAAGGCGATGATGATATTGGCGCGGGTCCCGCCGACGATGGCGTAGGTCAGCAAACCAAAGGCCACCGTGCTGACGAGGAAGAAGATCCATGCCTTATAATCCTGGCGCAGAAAATAGACCACCAGCATCGCCGGAATAAAGAAGTAAAAGAAGCGCTTCAACGCCACGCCGGACACTTCAGCAGAGAAAATCTGGCTGTAGGAGTTGAGCTTAAACAGCAGGAAACCGTTGTGGGCGAAGAAGATGCCGACGCACAGCAGCGCCAGCCCCATCAAAATGCCCCACGCCAGATGGGTTTCCACCCGGTTCATGGTAAACAGCGGGCGATGCGCAACCTCACGCGATGCCGAACGCAGCCGCGTTTTATAGGTCACGTAGTAGACTGCGTAGAAGCACACCGCGATCAGCAGCGTCTGCAGCAAAATCTCCGGCGGCGCCACGCTGACGTCAAAGCGGAACACCAGAATACTGGTCAGCGGGAAGCCGAAGAAAAAGGTCAGCAGAAACAGCAACGAGAAAAAAACGTTGAAGTTAAAGCGTACCCGACGGAACTCAAACCAGGTGGCGGTGACGATGAACAGCGTCGACAGCAGCCAGACCACCAGCAGCCCGCTAAATTGCATTAACGTCATGCCTGCCCCTCCGCCGCTAACCGTAGCGCCCGCCGCCAGCCCGTCAGATAGTTCGGCCGGAAGAAGGCGATAGCGGATTTATCCACGCTCGCCAGCTGACGCTGCGCTTCGCGCACCACGCTGACGTCCAGCGCGTCGCTGGTGAACAGCACCGGCACATGCTGCTCGGCCATATCCTGCCAGAACGGGTTTTCCCGATTGAGCACGCAGGGGATGCCCGCCTGAATCAGCAGACACAGGGTGCCGATCCCCTGCTGGCGGGCAAACAGAAAATAGCCCAGATCGCAGCGGCGCAGCAGCGCCAGATAATCATGAAACTCCAGCTTCTCGCTGAGGATCTGCAGATGCTCACCGCTAAACAGCGCCGCCCCCGCCTCGCGAACCTCATTGATATAGGCGTCGTTTTTCGCTGGATAGCCCATCGGCACGATGACGTTTACCGTATCGCCAAACTGCTGATGGATTGCCTTCAGCGCGGCAATATGTTCATTGCTGCGATCCCCGGAGTTGCCGACCAGAATAGTCAGGGTATCACCGCGCGGAGCGTTATCGGCCAGGGTATTCAGCGCCGGATCCATACGGGTCGGGAAGTAGAGCAGCTCGCCCGGGACGCGCGGATGGCGGTTAGCGAACCAGCTGAGATCGCCGCGGGTGG
Source organism: Klebsiella sp. P1927 (assembly GCF_018204675.1). Taxonomy (NCBI): domain Bacteria; kingdom Pseudomonadati; phylum Pseudomonadota; class Gammaproteobacteria; order Enterobacterales; family Enterobacteriaceae; genus Klebsiella; species Klebsiella sp. P1927. The sequence goes on from NZ_CP073377.1 coordinate 4,951,507, forward strand.
CGAAAACGCGCCCTACCCGCCCCTGCGCCATACGGCGCAGCGGATAGAACAGGCGAAACTTCAGGCTGGCAGAATTTTCATACAGATCCGCCCCCCAGATATGCCAGTTAAACTGCGACGGGCGGATGCCGCCGCTCAACAGCGCCAGCCACAGCCCGGTATTGAACTGGCCGTGGAAGAAAAAGCGCTGCTGGCGGTTGGCTTTCGCGGTAGCAATCACTGCCTGCGCCAGCGATTTCTTCCCCGGATAGCAGGTGACATCCAGCGCCGGATACCCATCACGCACGCTGGCCTCATCACCGACGATCATAAATCTCCTGGCCTGCGGGTCGGCGGCCAGTTCGTCGTTAAAGAACCGCAGTACGGTCTGGTTATGATGCGGGATATCCGATCCCAGTACATGTATCAGTGCTGTCATGCCCGTTTACGCCAGAGTAAAAACACGCCACTACAAAGGGCGAAATAAACAATATAAGTGGCCATATATGCCTGCGCCGCGCCAACCGCGCCGTGCGCCGGTATAAGCCAGTGTGAGAATGCGGTCAGCAGTGCGAACTGGCTGATTTCCGTCAGAATATAAAAACGCAGCGACGCTTTGGCGATCACCAGATAGCCATAGACGTAAGCGCCTACTTTTAAAACGTCGCCCACCAGCTGCCAGGCAAACAGGTCACGCATCGCGGTAAAGCGATCGGAAAACAGCAGCCAGATGGCAAAATCGCGCAGCAGCCAGACCGTCAGGCTCGCCGCCGCTACTGCCGGCAGGACGAATTTCAGCGACTTGACTATCTCGCGGGTGATATCCGTTTTGGCGCTCAGCCGCGACAGCGTCGGCAGCAGATAGACGCTAAACGAGGCGGTAATAAACTGCAGGTAGGCATCGGAGATGCTGCTCACCCCCTGCCAGATCCCGACCGCCTCCCAGCCGTAATGCGCCGCCAGCAGATTACGCATCATCACATAGGCTACCGGCAGGGTCACCGAGGTTATCAGCGCCATCAGGGTAAATTTCGATAGCTGTCCCGCCAGACCGTTATCCCAGCGCGGACGCAGGGCGCTCAGCGGGATATTACCCCGCCGCCAGAGCATAATACCCGCCGGGACCACCACCAGCGCTGGAACTAACGCCAGCCCCAGCAGCGCGCCCTGATAGCCTCCCAACACGTAGCAAGCATAGTAAGCCGCCACGCCGATCAGGCTCCCGGCAATCAGCGAGAAGGCGTTACCCGCCGCATCGCGAAAGCCTTTCATCAGCGCCAGCAGGAAATTCGCCCAGGCGATCCCCATCTGCACCAGCGCCACCAGGCGTACCAGCCCCTGATAGTGCGTATGGCCGAACAGCCCCTGGCTTATCGGCGCCGCCGCCAGTAAAAATACCAGCGCCAGCAGGGTGGAAAAGCCAAGCACCATCGCCGACGAGGTGCCCACCACCTGCTTCAGGCGCGGGGGATCGTCGTGATGCTGCGCCACCAGCTTCGTGACGCCATTAAATATCCCGGCCCCGGCCAGCACGCCGAGTACGGTGACCAGTTGCCGGAAGTTACCGGCCTGGCCAACGCCCGCCGGCCCAAACGAGACGGCCAGCAGCTTGACGACCAGCAGACCGGCGCCGATTTTGACCAGCGTCGATGCCGCCGTCCACAGTGAGGCTTTTGCTAACGACATATCAGGAGAAGTAGCTCAGCAGCGAGTTAATCACCGTCCGCTGGTTCACCACAGACAGATTGTAAAACAGCGGCAGGCGTACCAGACGCTCGCTCTCCTGAGTGGTGTAGCGGTCTTCACCGCGGAATTCGCCGAACTGTTCGCCTGCCGGGCAGCTGTGCAGGGGAATGTAATGGAATACCGCGAGGATCTCCGCCTCTTTCAGCCAGGCGATCAGTCTGCTGCGATCCTCGATATCGCGCAGCTTAATGTAGAACATGTGCGCGTTTTGCCCGCAGTCGGCCGGAACCGTCGGCAGTTCGATACGCCCGGCGCGCGCCAGCGGCAGCAGCGCATCATAGTAGTTCTGCCACAGGGCCAGGCGCTGCTGGTTGATGCGCTCCGCCGCTTCCAGCTGCGCCCACAGATAGGCGGCCTGCAGGTCGGACATCAGATAGCTGGAGCCAATGTCCCGCCAGGTATATTTATCCACCAGGCCGCGAAAGAACTGGCTGCGGTTGGTGCCTTTTTCGCGAATAATCTCCGCGCGTTCCACCAGCGTGCGATCGTTGATCAGCGTCGCCCCGCCCTCACCGCCGGCGGTGTAGTTTTTGGTTTCATGGAAGCTGAAGCAGCCGATATGGCCGATGGTGCCCAGCGCGCGCCCCTTGTAGGTGGACATCACCCCCTGTGCGGCGTCTTCCACCACAAACAGGTTGTATTTGTCGGCGATGGCCATGATGGTGTCCATCTCGCAGGCTACGCCGGCATAATGCACCGGGACAATCGCCCGGGTTTTATCGGTGATGGCGGCTTCGATGAGCGTTTCGTCGATATTCATCGTATCGCGACGGATATCAACGAAGACGATTTTCGCCCCGCGCAGCACAAAGGCGTTGGCGGTGGAGACAAAGGTATAGCTGGGCATAATCACTTCGTCGCCCGGCTGGATATCCAGCAGCAGCGCGGCCATCTCCAGCGAAGCCGTGCAGGAAGGGGTCAGTAGCGCTTTTGCCGTGCCAAATCGCTGCTCCATCCACTGCTGGCAGCGGCGCGTAAAGCCGCCGTCGCCGCACAGCTTGCCGCTGTTCATCGCAGACTGCATGTAATCAAGCTCGGTTCCAACCACCGGCGGCGCGTTAAATGGGATCATGGGGGTCACCTGTATAGCCAGTAGGCGGTGCTTTCCACGTTAGCACCGCTGAGAATATAACGTTTAAGCGCGGCGGTGTTGCCCATCTGGGTCGCCACCCGCAGTGTAGAAAGTCCGCGCGAGGCGGCCCAGTACCGCGCCGCCTGCATCAACTGCGCCCCGGCGCCGCGTCCGGCCAGCAGGCCGATACGCGCTTCGGTCGCAGTGATCTGCCGCAGGGAGACAAAGGCGCGAATATCGCCCTCAGGATGGCGGTAAATCAGGCACTGATGATCGAAGGTGCCGCGCACCGCATTTTCAATCCACTGGGCATAGAAGCGGCCGCTGGCGTCGGCAGCGTACCAGGGCGCGCGAAAGCGGCTCATGGCAAATGCCTGCGCCGCCTGCTCGCGCAGCGGCGCAATATCCGCTTCCACGGCGACGTCTGCGCCGGCATCTGCAGGGCTGCCCACCGGCAGCGCCAGATCGACCTCACCTTCCACCAGCTGAAAACCCAGCCGCTGCAGCGCGTCCAGCCGGACGGTGTCGCTGGCGGCGATCTTCGCCTGCACTCGCGACCACCCCGCCAGCGCCTCAGGCGTCAGCCGCGGCGCGTGCTCGTCAAAGCGCACGATCGCGCTGTTCACGGCAAAGAAGCGGTTCTCCCACTCCAGGGGGTCAATACTGGCGCGGACGGGCACGGAGCAGATCCAGCAGATATTGGCCGTAGCCGGTTTTTTCCAGCCGCTTCGCCGCACGTTTGACGCCGTCGTCGTCCAGCCAGCCGTTACGCCAGCCGATCTCTTCCAGACAGGCGATTTTAAAGCCCTGGCGCTTCTCGACGGTCTGCACGAACATGCTGGCCTCGATCAGGCTATCGTGGGTGCCGGTGTCCAGCCAGGCAAAGCCGCGTCCAAGCAGTTCGACGGTCAATGCGCCATCCTCCAGATACATCTGGTTGATGGAGGTGATTTCCAGCTCGCCGCGCTCGGATGGCTTGACCCGTTTGGCATACTCCGTCACCTTGCCATCGTAGAAATAGAGACCGGTGACCGCCCAGTTCGACTTCGGCTGCTTCGGCTTCTCTTCCAGCGATAGCGCACGGAAGTTATCATCAAACTCCACCACGCCAAAGCGCTCAGGATCCATCACCTGATAGCCAAAAATCGTCGCCCCTTCCGTGCGGGCAGCGACGCTGCGCAGCTTCGGGCTAAAGCTTTGGCCGAAGAAGATATTGTCGCCTAACACCAGACACGCCGGTTCGCCGTTAAGAAAGGCTTCTCCGATGATAAACGCCTGGGCTAAACCATCCGGCGTCGGCTGTACGGCATAGTGCAGCGCAATGCCAAACTCTGAGCCATCGCCGAGCAGGCGCTGGAAATCACGTAGGTCGTCCGGCGTGGTGATAATCAGGATCTCACGGATCCCGGCCAGCATTAATACCGACAGCGGGTAGTAGATCATCGGCTTATCGTAGATCGGCAACAGCTGCTTCGATACGCCGCGGGTGATGGGATGTAGCCGCGTTCCGGAACCGCCTGCCAGAATAATACCTTTCATCATTCCCCCCAGAGATGATTAGCTTTGCAGCCCAAGACGCTCGCCCTGATAGCTTCCGTCCTGAACCTGACGCCACCAGGCCTCGTTCGCCAGATACCACGCCACGGTCTTACGCATACCGGAGGTGAAAGTCTCTGCCGGCGTCCAGCCCAGCTCGCGGGCAATCTTCGAGGCATCAATGGCATAGCGCAGATCGTGGCCCGGACGATCGGCAACGAAGGCGATCAGATCGCGATAGTGCGCCACGCCCTGCGGCTTATCCGGCGCCAGCTCTTCCAGCAGCTGACAAATGGTTTCCACCACCTCGATATTTTTCCGTTCGTTATGACCGCCGATATTGTAAGTTTCGCCCGGTTCGCCGCGGGTCGCCACCAGATACAGCGCTCTGGCGTGATCTTCCACGTACAGCCAGTCGCGGATCTGTTGTCCATTGCCATACACCGGCAGCGGCTTGCCCGCCAGCGCGTTAAGGATCGTCAGCGGGATCAGCTTCTCGGGAAAGTGATACGGGCCGTAGTTATTTGAGCAGTTGGTGATAAGCGTCGGCAGGCCATAGGTTCGCAGCCAGGCGCGCACCAGGTGGTCGCTGCTGGCTTTCGAAGCCGAATAGGGGCTGCTTGGCGCATAGGGCGTGGTCTCGGTAAAGAAATCATCGCTGCCGTGCAGATCGCCATACACTTCATCGGTGGAGATGTGATGGAAGCGAAACGCCGATTTTTGCGCCGTAGCCAGGGTATTCCACCAGCTACGGGCCGCCTCCAGCAGCGTATAGGTGCCCACGATATTGGTCTCGATAAACGCCGCCGGGCCGTCAATCGAACGATCGACATGGCTTTCCGCCGCCAGGTGCATCACCGTATCCGGTTGATGCTGACGAAAAATGCGATCCAGCTCGGCGCGGTCGCAGATATCCACCTGTTCAAAGGCGAAACGCGCATCCTGCGCCACCGGCGCCAGCGACATTAAATTGCCGGCGTAGGTCAGTTTATCCACCACCACCACGCGATCGGCGGTGTGCTGGATAATCTCCCGCACTACCGCCGAACCAATGAAGCCCGCGCCGCCGGTGACCAGAATGGTTCTCACCGCCACACTCCTTTGGTGTCAACGATAAACGCCTGGGTGACGCTATCGCCGCTAACGGCTTTAAATTCATTGTGATCGACCAGCATCACCAGCACATCGGCGCTGGCCAGCGCCGCCTCAAGGGTCGCCAGCGTACACAGTCCATCGAGTTTCTTCGGCAGCGCGTGAATGTTGGGCTCAACCACCTGGGTCGTGCCGCTGTGCCAGCGGGCAATCTGCGCGGCAATTTCCATCGCCGGACTTTCGCGCAGGTCGTCAATATTCGGTTTAAAAGCGAGGCCAAAACAGGCGATCGTCAGTTCGCTGGCCCGCTTGTTGGTGGCATTCAGGCAGTCCGCCACCTGCGCTTTCACCTGTTCGATAACCCATTCCGGCTTGTGGTCGTTGACCTCGCGAGCGGTGCGGATCAGACGCGCCTGCTGCGGGTTTTGCGCCACGATAAACCATGGGTCGACGGCGATACAGTGGCCGCCAACACCCGGGCCCGGCTGCAGGATATTGACGCGCGGATGGCGGTTCGCCAGGCGGATCAGCTCCCAGACGTTAATCCCCTGGTCGGCGCAAATCAGCGACAGCTCGTTGGCAAAAGCGATGTTGACGTCGCGGAAGCTGTTTTCCGTCAGCTTGCACATCTCGGCGGTGCGCGAGTTGGTCACCACGCATTCGCCTTCAAGGAAGATTTTATACAGCTCGCTGGCGCGAGCGGAGCAGACCGGCGACATGCCGCCGATAACGCGGTCGTTTTTAATCAGCTCGACCATCACCTGACCGGGCAATACCCGCTCCGGGCAGTAGGCGATATTCACGTCCGCCGCTTCACCCACCTGCTGGGGGAAGCTAAGATCCGGGCGCATCTCCGCCAGCCACTCGGCCATCTGTTCGGTCGACCCGACCGGCGAAGTGGACTCGAGGATCACCAGCGAGCCTTTCTTTAACGTCGGCGCAATAGATTTGGCGGCCGACTCGACAAACACCATATCCGGCTCGTGGCGATCTTTAAACGGCGTCGGCACGGCAATCAGGTAAGCATCCGCCTCCACCGGGGTGGTGGTGGCGCTTAAATACCCCTGCTCGACCGCGGTCTTCACCACGCTCGCCAGATCCGGCTCCACGATATGAATCTCTCCACGGTTAATGGTCTCCACGGCATGTTGATTAACATCAACGCCGACCACCCGCTTCTGCCGGGAGGCGAACGCGGCAGCGGTTGGCAGCCCGATATAGCCAAGGCCAATCACTGAAATGGTAGAAAAACTCATAGCGTTACCTGATTATTTTTAAGTGCAGACAAAATGCGACGACATGCTTCGCCATCGCCATAGGGATTATGCGCGCGGCTCATCGCCTGGTATGCAGCATCATCCTCCAGCAGTCGCGTCACTTCCGCGACGATGCGCTGGCTGTCGGTGCCCACCAGACACACGGTGCCGGCGGCCACCGCTTCCGGACGTTCGGTCATATCGCGCATGACCAGCACCGGCTTACCCAGCGAGGGGGCCTCTTCCTGAATGCCGCCGGAATCGGTCAGGATCAGCCAGGCGCGATCCATCAGCCAGACGAACGGCAGGTAATCCTGCGGTTCAATCAACATCACATTGTCAATATGACCAAGAATACGATTCACCGGCTCGCTGACATTAGGATTCAGGTGAACCGGATAGACAATCTGCACCTCAGGGTGGGTATGGGCTATCTCGGCCAGCGCCTGGCAGATCTGTTCAAAACCGAGCCCAAAGCTTTCCCGCCGGTGGCCGGTAACCAGAATCATCTTTTTACCGTGGCTGATGAAAGGATAGCGCTGCAGCAGGGTCTCCCGTAGCGCTTCATCACCCAGCACCCGATCCCGCACCCAGAACAGGGCGTCAATGACCGTATTCCCGGTAACCGTGATCCGACTGTCGGCAATATTTTCCCGCAGCAGGTTCTGCCGCGAGGTTTCCGTGGGGGCGAAATGGTATGTCGCCAGATGGCCGGTCAACGTACGGTTGCCTTCTTCCGGCCACGGCGAACTTAAATCGCCGGTGCGCAGGCCGGCCTCTACGTGACCCACCGGTATCCGCTGGTAAAACGCCGCCAGGCTCGCCGCCATGGTGGTGGTGGTATCGCCATGCACCAGCACCACGTCGGGTTTAAACGACTCCAGCACCGGCTTCAGCCCTTCAAGGATGCGACAGGTGATCTCGGTCAGCCCCTGCCCCGGCTTCATGATGTTGAGATCGTAGTCCGGGACAATAGAGAAAAGTTTCAACACCTGATCGAGCATCTCCCGATGCTGCGCGGTCACGCATACTTTCGCCTCAAAATGAGGATCCTTTGCCAGCGCATGGACCAGAGGCGCCATCTTGATGGCTTCCGGCCTCGTGCCAAATACAGTTAGTACTTTCACATCGATTCTCTTCGATTAGGCGATGAAGGTCATCTGCCCTTCACCACAGGCCGCAATCACAGGACACGACGACGCGATAACGCCACGCCTGCGCCGATGAGCGCACCCACAATCCCCCACATCACCATCAGAAATACACGGCGCGGGCTATCGCGTTTTACAGGTTCTTCCGGCGTCCGCAAATACCGGTAAGTCTGAAAACGCGGATCTAACGTTGGACCGACGTTCAACGTGCTCAGCATGGCGCGGTTCTGGTCGTAATCGAGGTCATATTCCGGCCCGACGGCCTGCAGGTTTTCCAGCCTGGCCTGCAGCATCGGCCTGCCCAATAAAAATAGCTCTGAATCCGGCAACTGATCGGCAGGAACATCCGTTTCGCTACGTGAAATATTGTGCTGCTGAGCCACCTTCAGCGCCTGCTCCACGCTGTGCGTCCGGCGGTTGAAGATGGCCTCGGCCACCTCTTCCTGGCGCTTCACCTGCGCCTTCATCTGCACCGTCCGCGCCGCCCAGGCGCCTTTAAGTTCGTCGTTAAGATGGCCTGCCGCCCGCTGGCTGGCGAAGGCCACATACTGACGCAACAGATTATTGGCATCCTGCCCGGTCTCGGCGGTCAGTTTGACGCTGTCGTTAATGCTCTTGGCCGCATCGCCTGGCATAAACTGGATATTGTTAATCAGGTCATCCAGCATCGCCGCATCAGCGCGGGCATTACCCGACTGACGCTGCTTGTAGTAGTCCGTTTGCAGCCAGAAATCGCGCCGGGTATCCCAGGAGGCCAGCTGCATGATGAACTCTTTATACGCTTCATCCATGGCGGAAGGCTGGTCGACCGAGGCGAGGTCGGCTTTAATGTCCAGATTGCGTAAGAACTGCTGTTGGGAATAGTATCCCCCCAACATATTGACAGTAGGCCGATCGGTGATCGCCGTGGCGCTCCACTCCTGGCGAGCAAAGAAGGTGTACACCAGCACGATGGCGGCGAAGAGTACGGCGCCGCCGACTATCCAGCCTTTTCCTGCCCATAAAGCGCGAAACAGCCCGCGAATATCCAGCTCGTTCTCAACGTTCACTGCTTGTGCTCCCGGTAATGGTTGAGTCATCACATCCCCAGCTCTACTTGGTTAGTTTCGGATTATTGCCGCTGTGTCGCCGAATTCTGCGTCTGATGCGCTTAACCAGGCGCGCCACTTTCCAGGCGCGCTTAATACAGTAGCCATAAAGAAAGAAGGCTACCAAAAAGAGAATTAACATCACCCATTCCGGCACAATGCGGGTGTATTCCGCCACGACGCCAACCAGCGCCAGCAGGGCGGCGGCCAGGGTAATCAGGACAAACGCCTGGCGGGAAGTAAACCCGGCGCGCATGATCAAATGATGAATATGCTGACGGTCCGGTGAGAAAGGACTCATGCCTTTGCGCAGGCGGCGATACATAATCGCCACCATGTCCATCAACGGGATAGCGATAATCCACAGCGCGGTCACCGGGCTAATGGGATGCGTTTTACCTTGCGTGGTTTCCAGCAGGATCCAGATGATGGTGAAGCCAATCATCGTGCTGCCGGCGTCACCCATAAAGACTTTATAGCGGCGGCCGAGGGCGCCAAGATTGAGAAGAATATAGGGCAGAATGGCGGCGATCATCGCGAAACACCACATCGCCAGGCTGTACTGACCATCAAACCAAAGGATAATCCCGGTCGCCGCAAAAGAGACCGATGACAGTCCGCCGAGCAGGCCGTCGATACCATCGACCATGTTGAACGCATTGATAGCGGCCCAGACGGCAAACAGCGTCAGGAAGAAGCCGAAGGGCCCCAGCACCAGTTCCCACGAGCCAAAAATAAAGCCCAAACTACTCAGATGCAGATTCCCTGCCATCATCATAATCACGGCGATCGCGGCCTGAATGACCGCGCGAATTTTCACGCTGATGTCGAAGCGATCGTCAAGCGCGCCAACCAGCACCAATACCCCCGCGCAGGCCAGATACAGCGAGGCGTGAGGAATATAATAATCGGCGATGGCGAAAGTGAAACAGATACCTGCATAAACTGAGATACCACCGACCAACGGAATCAACCCCTGATGCCGTTTGCGATAGTTGGGTTTATCCACTAACCCGATCTTTTTTGCCACTTTCCGCGCGACAAAAATAAAGAGGGTCGTGAATAAGAAAATACTGATTAATTCAGTAATAGCAGTGAGTAAATTCACAACGCATGTGCTCTCAGCATAGTTAATCCGGGAAGTATAGCGATGATGCCCCAACTCCAGAAGGGGAAAAGCAGAACATTACAAATTTATTGTATAGATTTTAGTCTGTTAAAGCTGTCTCCGCCTGCTATCCGGCGCCATTATACGACAACTTTCGTCCCGCTTTCTCTGTCTCTGGATCATACAAACCCCAAAATGAAAACGCCACGCAAAGGCGTGGCGTTTTTGGCTTTTTTTACCTTACGAGCGCTTCATCATATCGAAGAAGTCATCATTCGTCTTGGTCATTGCCAGCTTATTGATGAGGAATTCCATCGCATCAATCTCACCCATCGGATGGATAATTTTGCGCAGGATCCACATTTTCTGCAGCTCTTCCTGAGTGGTAAGCAGCTCTTCTTTACGGGTACCGGAACGGTTGTAGTCGATAGCCGGGAAGACGCGTTTTTCAGCAATCTTACGAGAGAGGTGCAGTTCCATGTTACCGGTGCCTTTAAACTCTTCGTAGATAACTTCGTCCATTTTGGAACCGGTGTCGATCAGCGCCGTGGCGATGATGGTCAGGCTACCGCCCTCCTCGACGTTACGTGCCGCACCAAAGAAACGCTTCGGACGGTGCAGGGCGTTGGCGTCCACACCACCGGTCAACACTTTACCGGAAGCCGGAACCACGGTGTTGTAGGCACGCGCCAGACGGGTAATAGAGTCGAGCAGGATGATAACGTCTTTCTTGTGTTCAACCAGACGTTTCGCTTTCTCAATAACCATCTCGGCAACCTGCACGTGACGGGATGCCGGCTCGTCAAAGGTGGAAGCAACCACTTCACCTTTCACCAGACGCTGCATCTCGGTCACTTCTTCCGGACGTTCGTCGATCAGCAGTACCATCAGGACACAGTCCGGGTGGTTGTATGCGATGCTCTGCGCGATATTCTGCAGCAGCATGGTTTTACCGGCCTTCGGCGGCGCGACGATCAGACCACGCTGGCCGCGGCCAATCGGGGAGGCCAGATCCAGTACGCGAGCGGTTAAGTCTTCGGTAGAACCGTTACCACGCTCCATACGCAGGCGAGAGTTCGCGTGCAGCGGCGTTAAGTTCTCGAACAGGATCTTGTTACGCGCGTTTTCCGGCTTGTCGTAGTTAACTTCGTTAACTTTCAGCAGCGCAAAGTAACGTTCACCCTCTTTCGGAGGACGAATCTTACCGGAAATGGTGTCACCAGTGCGGAGGTTGAAACGGCGGATTTGGCTGGGGGATACGTAGATGTCGTCAGGGCCGGCGAGGTAGGAGCTGTCTGCGGAGCGGAGGAATCCAAATCCATCCTGCAGTATCTCCAGTACGCCGTCGCCAAAGATATCTTCGCCACTCTTCGAATGCTGCTTGAGGATGGCAAAAATAATATCCTGCTTACGCATACGAGCCAGGTTTTCCAGCCCCATATTTTCGCCGAGAGTAATCAGCTCAGAAACCGGCGTATTCTTTAATTCGGTAAGATTCATAGTGGTGTGGGTTCTTAAACTCGGGGTAAATCTCGAACTTAATGTTGTGAATGGTATGGCAGGAACTTCCATGCCTGTTAACGGCCTTCATCTCGTGTCTGTACGTTGCCTGGTCACAGGAAAGAACGCAGAACTGAAACGACTAGACGGAATGAGTGAAAAGCCCGGAATTATTAGCTTCACGCGCATTTATGCGGGATGCTTCGGGTAAAACAAGATTCAAACAAGGTATGTTTAAAACGAAGTCTGTGGATTAACTTAGCACGACTCCAGCCGGGCGTCCAGAGTTCCGCAAAAAATAGGAATCTGGACGCCGGAACAGCAATTTGCTTACGCCAGGTTAGCGTCGAGGAACTCTTTCAGCTGACCCTTGGACAGGGCGCCAACTTTAGTGGCCGCCACTTCGCCGTTTTTAAACAGCAGCAGGGTTGGGATACCGCGAATGCCGTATTTCGGCGCAGTGCCCGGGTTCTGGTCAATGTTCAGCTTAGCTACGGTCAGTTTGCCCTGATACTCTTCAGCGATCTCATCCAGAATCGGGGCGATCATTTTGCACGGACCACACCACTCTGCCCAGAAATCGACGAGGGTCAGCCCGTCAGCCTTGAGTACGTCCGTGTCAAAACTGTCGTCAGTCAGGTGAATAATTTTATCGCTCATATTTAACTCCACAGGAATAAGCCTGGTGTGTTGGTGTCGTAGCCATCAACGACGCGCTGCGGCTACGTTATGCACGCTATTCTTCAGGATACCTCAATTCTCTGGCCTGCCAACTGGCGCAATCCATCATGGACTCGCCTGTTGACGCCAGGGTGCCCGAACGCGAACTGCATGCTGCAGATTTATCGCTCCCGACTCGCTTAGTAGTCTAAGCTATCCTGGATTCGTTCAGTTACCGTAGACGTACCTTGAATAATTTCGTACACCGCCAACGAAAGGTTGACGTTATTTCACCGGATACGCTTTCTTAATGCAATAGTTAGCTGATATTCTACCACACTATGAGCAAAACACATTTAACAGAACAGAAGTTTTCCGACTTCGCCCTGCACCCGGCAGTCATTGAAGCCCTTGAAAAGAAAGGGTTTCATAATTGCACACCCATTCAGGCCCTCGCCCTTCCGCTGACGCTGGAAGGCCGCGATGTCGCCGGGCAGGCGCAAACCGGTACCGGTAAAACGATGGCGTTCCTGACGTCAACGTTTCATTATCTTCTCTCTCACCCGGCTATCGCCGATCGCCAGGTTAACCAACCGCGCGCGCTGATTATGGCGCCGACGCGTGAACTGGCGGTACAGATCCACGCCGACGCTGAGCCACTGGCGCAGGCCACCGGTCTGAAGCTGGGTCTGGCTTACGGCGGCGACGGCTACGATAAGCAGTTGAAAGTGCTGGAAAGCGGCGTCGATATTCTGATCGGCACCACTGGTCGTCTGATCGATTACGCGAAGCAGAACCACATTAACCTCGGCGCCATTCAGGTTGTCGTGCTGGACGAAGCCGATCGCATGTACGATCTCGGCTTTATTAAAGATATCCGCTGGCTGTTCCGCCGCATGCCGCCGGCCACTCAGCGCCTGAACATGCTGTTCTCCGCGACCCTTTCTTATCGCGTCCGCGAACTGGCGTTCGAACAAATGAATAACGCCGAGTACGTTGAAGTCGAGCCGGAACAGAAAACGGGCCACCGTATTAAAGAAGAGCTCTTCTACCCGTCCAACGAAGAAAAAATGCGCCTGCTGCAGACGCTGCTGGAAGAAGAGTGGCCCGATCGCGCCATCGTTTTCGCCAATACCAAGCACCGTTGCGAAGATATCTGGGGCCATCTCGCCGCCGACGGCCATCGCGTAGGTCTGCTGACCGGCGACGTGGCGCAGAAAAAACGTCTGCGCATTCTCGAAGAATTTACCCGTGGCGACCTCGATATTCTGGTCGCGACCGATGTTGCCGCTCGTGGTTTGCACATTCCGGCCGTGACCCACGTCTTTAACTACGATCTGCCGGACGACTGCGAAGATTACGTTCACCGCATCGGCCGTACCGGTCGCGCTGGCGCCAGCGGTCACTCCATTAGCCTCGCCTGCGAAGAGTATGCGCTGAATCTGCCGGCGATCGAAACCTATATTGGTCACTCAATTCCGGTCAGTAAGTACAACCCGGACGCGCTGATGACCGACCTGCCTAAGCCGCTGCGTCTGACCCGTGCGCGCCCAGGCAACGGCCCGCGCCGTAACGGTCCACCGCGCAATCGTCGTCGTTCAGGTTAAGAGATCTATGCCATACGCTCAGTCATTCAGAATCTGCCAGGGCGACCTTCCTCTGGCGACCCGCTCAGTGATGTGGATCGGGCCTAAGCGCCCCGCCGACCAGGGAGCCTTCTGAACGATGAAGAGTATGAGCTCCACCTCGCTATATGCCGCCATTGATTTGGGCTCCAATAGTTTCCATATGTTGGTGGTGCGCGAGGTGGCGGGCAGCATCCAGACGCTGAGCCGCATTAAGCGTAAGGTTCGACTGGCCGCCGGCCTGAATAGCGACAACACCCTCTCCGCAGAAGCGATGGAACGGGGCTGGCAGTGCTTACGCCTGTTTGCCGAGCGCCTGCAGGATATTCCGCCGACGCAAATCCGCGTCGTGGCCACCGCCACGCTGCGTCTTGCCGTCAATGCGGGGGAGTTTCTGGCGAAAGCGCAGGAGATCCTCGGCACTCCAGTGCAAGTGATCAGCGGCGAAGAAGAAGCGCGCCTGATTTACCAGGGTGTCGCCCACACCACCGGCGGCGCCGATCAGCGCCTGGTGGTCGATATCGGCGGCGCCAGCACCGAGCTGGTGACCGGGACCGGCGCACAAACAACCTCGCTGTTTAGCCTGTCGATGGGCTGTGTCACCTGGCTTGAACGCTATTTTGCCGACCGTAGTCTGACGAAAGAGAATTTCGATCTCGCCGAAGCGGCTGCGCGCGAGGTGCTACTGCCCGTCGCCGATGTGCTGCGCTATCACGGATGGAAAGTGTGCGTTGGCGCCTCCGGCACCGTTCAGGCTCTGCAGGAAATTATGATGGCGCAGGGGATGGATGAACGAATCACCCTCGCCAAACTCCAGCAGCTTAAACAGCGCGCTATCCAGTGCGGACGTCTGGAAGAGCTGGAGATCGAAGGCTTAACCCTTGAGCGGGCGCTGGTGTTTCCTAGCGGGCTGGCGATCCTGATCGCTATCTTCAGCGAACTGAATATTCAGTGTATGACCCTCGCGGGCGGCGCGTTACGCGAAGGCCTGGTGTACGGCATGCTGCATCTCTCCGTTGAGCAGGACATCCGCAGCCGCACGCTGCGTAATATTCAGCGTCGTTTTATGATCGACACAGAACAGGCCCAGCGCGTCGGCGGCCTTGCCAGTCATCTGCTCAGTCAGTTGGATGGCAGCTGGGAGCTGGATCCGCTAAGCCGTGATTTACTCCTTAGCGCCTGTGCGCTGCATGAGATTGGGCTGAGCGTGGATTTTAAGCGCGCGCCGCAGCACGCCGCCTATCTGGTCAATAACCTCGACCTGCCGGGCTTTACCCCGGCGCAGAAGAAGCTGATTGCCACGCTGCTCCTTAACCAGACTAACGCTATCGACCTCTCTTCGCTTCATCAACAGAATGCCGTCCCACCGCGGGTGGCTGAGCATCTGTGTCGTCTGCTGCGACTGGCTATCCTGTTTGCCAGCCGGCGGCGCGACGATCTGTTGCCCGCCATTCAGCTGACCGCTCAAGACGAACAACTGACGCTGATATTGCCGGGAAACTGGCTGGATGAACATCCGCTGGGTCGGGAGATGGTCGATCAGGAGTGTCAGTGGCAAAGCTACGTCCACTGGATACTTCGGGTCGCCAGCGGCGATACGCTGAAATAATATCCAGCCAGGAGGGCGGATGCGGGAAGAACTGGATTTCAAATCGCTACGCTTTTTCTCTGCGCTCTACCGCTTGGGCAATGTTTCCCCAGCGGCTGACGCGCTCGATATCAGCCAGCCCACCGGCAGCCTTTTGCTGAAAAAACTACGAGATCATTTTGCTGACCCGCTGTTTGTCCGGGTCGGGCAGCGGATGATCCCGACGCCGCGAGCGGACGCGATCGCCCCCACCATCTCGACTCTTCTCCAGCTTGCCGATAACGATTTAGCGGTCAAACCTGAATTTCTTCCCCAGCAGAGCCAGCGTAATTTTACGATCGGTATGACCGATATCAGCCAAATGACGCTGCTGCCTTTATTGCAAATTGCGCTCCAGCAGCAGGCGGCGGACGGGATCACCTTTACGGTACAGAATCTGGATGAGCAGACCCTCAACGCCCTCGAATCCGGGAAATGCGATCTCGCGATCGGCTATCTGACGCAGCTTCCGGAAAGCGTCTACCAGCAACATCTCTTCGATCAATCATATGTCTGCCTGGCTGCGGAAAACCATCCTCGCATTCGCGCACAGCTCCGCGCCGAAGACTGGCGCCAGGAAAAGCATCTGGCGATCCGCGTGGAGGGGACTGCCCATGGCGATATGGATAAGCTGCTTGATGAGCACCACATGCCCCGGCGCATTGCGCTAACGTTACCAAGTTTTTTAGGTACCGGTGAGCTGGTGGCCGAAAGCGATATGATTGCCGTCGTCCCGGAACAGGTGGCGCGGCATATCACCCGGCGCTATCCCTGCCGCAGCTGGCCGCTGCCTTTTCCCCTCGCCAAAATCGCCATCCGTCAGGTCTGGCATCAGCGGCTGCACCGCGATCCCGGACATATCTGGCTACGCTCGCTGATCGCTACGCTTGCCGATCCCGCACAGCAGAGTACTTCTATTAAAATCTAAGTAACAAAATACGCCCGTGTATTGGTTTTATTAATAACCCCTATTACGTTTGGTTTATTGCTGGTAATACGTGAAAGCTTTTATTCTCCTCGCATCAAGCCACACTGACTCATATCGCAAGGAAAATATCATGCGCGGAAAAATTGCTTTAGAAGAACACGTATCCACTCCTGAAAATAACCGTCTGTGGGATTCATCTGGTGAAGCAGGTCGTAACGGCACAGAATATATGAAAGATGTTGAACGCCGCCTGCTGGATCGCAGCATTCAGCTGGAAGAAATGGCGCAGCGTCATATTGATCATGTAATTCTTTCTCTGACTTCACCTGGCGCCCAGTCTATTTTAGATAAAGCCAAAGCCGTCTCTTTTGCCCGCGATACCAACGATTTTATCGTTGAGAATTATGTTAAGCCAAATCCGGACAAATTCAGCGCCTTCGCCACCCTGGCATTGCAGAACCCGGAAGCCGCGGCGGAAGAGCTGGAGCGCGCCGTGAAAAAGTTAGGCATGAAAGGTGCGCTGATCAACGGCTACACCAACGTTAAAGATAGCGAGCATGGCCTGTATCTTGATGACGAATCCATGCTGGTATTCTGGGATAAGGTCAACGAGCTGAACGTGCCTGTCTATCTGCATCCTCGTGAACCGCTGGAAGGCCCGGCGCGTGGCATCTATACCGGTTACGAAAGCCTGATCGGCTCTGCCTGGGGCTTCGCTCAGGAAACGGCAGTGCATGCTATTCGTCTGATGATGAGCGGTCTGTTCGATCGTTATCCTAACCTCAATCTGGTGCTGGGTCACCTCGGCGAAGGGCTGGTACATATGCTGCCGCGCACTCAACATCGTCTCTATCGTCAGCGTTTCGGCTGCGGTTTGGGTAAAGCGGAAAAACCGTTAATGCACTACCTGCAGAATAACTTCATCGTTACCACCAGCGGCCATTTCAATACCCATTCACTGAATAATGCTATTGAAGTCATGGGCGCCGATCGCGTGATGTTCTCTGTCGATTATCCGTATGAAGATATTCATCAGGCCTGCGACTGGTTTGATCCTTTAGAACTTGAAGCAGGCCTGAAAGAGAAAATCGCCTGGGGTAATGCCAGCCGCGTATTTAACATTAAATAATTAATTTAAATATTTCAGGGCCTGTATATTCAGGCCCTGATTTTTATTAGGGAAAATAAATTATGGCTATAGGTATATTTGTCTGTAGCGGCTCGCTTCTCGTTGGTGCGCTGGCGGGCGCTTCACTGAATCGTTTTATTCCGGAACATTTCAAAAAAACCTTACCGTTGATCGCCGGACTGATCTCAATCAGTATGGGCATATTCTTTGTCAATAAATTGCATAACCTGCCGCCGATTGCCCTGGCTATTATTGTCGGCACGATTATCGGCGGCCTGTTGAATATTGAAAAATGGATTGAACGAGCCGGAACAACGCTGCGCAGCCCCATTGAACGTATCTTTCCGGCGCAGTCCAGCGCCAGCGTCGGTGCGGAAGATTTTATGAATCAGTTTATCGCCGTGCTGATCCTGTTCTGCGCCAGCGGTACCGGCATCTTCGGCGCCTTAACCGAAGGGATGACCGGCGACCCGACCATTCTGCTGACCAAGTCGATCCTCGACTTTTTTACTGCCGCGATTTTCGCCTCCACGCTGGGGTATATCATCACCGTGATCTTTATTCCCCAGCTGATTGTTTTCGTTATCCTGTTTTTCGCGGCAACCTTTATCATGGCGTTAATCAATCCGTCGATGATCGCCGACTTCACCGCCTGCGGCGGCATCATTATGCTGGCGACCGGTTTCCGTCTGTGCGGGATCCGTGCCTTCCCTACCGCCAATATGCTGCCCTCGCTAATACTGGTGATGCCCTTCTCCGCCGCCTGGCAGCAGTTTATCGCCTGAGACGCTAAGCTTTTTTCGCCTTTGCCAGCATCGCCCGAATATTAGCTACGTTGGCCTGGCCTTTTTGCATCCGCTCTTCAGGCGTAATGGTTTTGCGTGCCTGCTCCCAGATAAGGTCGTCCTGAGGTAGCTCCAGCAGAAAACGACTCGGTTCAGGACGCACCAGCTCGCCATATTGCCGGCGCTCCTTACAGAGCGTAAAGGTCAGCTCTTTCTGCGCACGGGTGATGCCAACGTAGGCTAACCGTCGCTCTTCATCGACGTTATCTTCATCAATGCTGCTTTGGTGCGGCAGCAATCCCTCTTCCATTCCCACCAGATAGACGTAGGGGAACTCCAGCCCCTTTGACGCATGGAGAGTCATCAGCTGCACCTGATCCAGCTCTTCATCCGATTCGCCGCGCTCCATCATGTCGCGCAGGGTAAAGCGGGTGACCACCTGGGTCAGGGTCATCGGCTCATCGATTTCGCTGCCTTCCAGCATCTCGGTCATCCAGGTAAACAGCTGGTTGACGTTTTTCATGCGCATTTCCGCGGCTTTCGGGCTGGGCGAGGTTTCATACAGCCAGGATTCGTAGTCGATCCCGCGAATCAAATCGCGCACGGCGTTGACCGGCTCGCGTTCGGCCAGCTGCTGGATCTCGCGTAGCCAGTGGGTGAAGCGGGTAAGGGATTCATAGCCGCGCCCGGTCAGCGTCTGGCTGAGACCCATATCAAAGCTGGCGGTGAACAATCCTTTGTTGCGGCCCATCGCCCACTCACCGAGCTTTTGCAGCGTCGCCGGGCCGATCTCGCGCTTCGGCGTGTTGACGATACGCAGGAAGGCGCTGTCGTCGTCCGGGTTGGTCAGCACGCGCAGATAGGCCAGCAGATCTTTAATTTCCGGACGCGAAAAGAACGACGTGCCGCCGGAGATTTTGTACGGGATGCGGTTCTGCATCAGCATCTTTTCAAAGACCCGCGACTGGTGATTGCCGCGATAAAGGATCGCGTAGTCTTTGTAATTGGTTTTATTAATGAAGTGGTGGGCGATCAGCTCCCCGGCCACGCGCTCCGCTTCATGATCTTCATTGTTGGCGGAGAGCACTTTCAGCTCTGCGCCATATCCCAGTTCGGAGAACAGCCGCTTTTCAAAGACGTGAGGGTTATTAGCGATCAAAATGTTGGCGGCTTTCAGAATACGCCCGGATGAGCGGTAGTTCTGCTCAAGCTTGATCACCCGCAGCGCCGGGAAGTCCTGGCTGAGCAGCACCAGGTTCTGCGGCCGCGCGCCGCGCCAGGAGTAGATCGACTGGTCGTCATCGCCCACCACGGTAAAGCGCGCCCGCTGACCCACCAGCAGTTTCACCAGCTCATACTGGCTGGTATTGGTATCCTGATACTCATCCACCAGCAGGTAGCGGATCTTATTTTGCCAGCGCTCGCGCACCTCCTCGTTGCGCTGCAGCAGCAGCGTTGGCAGCAGGATCAGATCGTCAAAATCGAGGACATTGCAGGCCTTCATGTGCGCGTCGTATAGCCCATAGCAGTGGGCGAAAATACGATCCCGTTCGCCTTTCGCGCCAGCGGCGGCCTGCGCCGGGGTTTTTAGATCGTTTTTCCAGTTGGAGATCGTCGAGATCAGCTGCTGAAGCACCACTTTGTCATCTTCGATCAATCCTTCGGTCAGTTCCTTAAGCAGCGCCACCTGGTCGGTATCGTCGAATAAGGAAAAGTTAGACTTCATACCCAGCGCAGCGTATTCGCGCTTAATGATATCCAGCCCCAAAGTGTGGAAGGTGGAAATCATCAGGCCACGCGCCTCTTTGCGCCCCAGCGTTTGCCCAACGCGCTCTTTCATCTCGCGCGCGGCTTTGTTGGTAAAGGTCACGGCCGCGATATGGCGCGCCTGATAGCCGCAGCCGCGGATCAGGTGGGCGATTTTATTCGTAATAACGCGGGTCTTACCGGAACCGGCGCCCGCCAGCACCAGGCACGGTCCGGTGACGAATTCGACGGCTTGTTGTTGGCCAGGGTTTAAACGCATGGGAGTCTTGCTCAATCTTCGAACGGGGTGGGGATTGTAGCAGAAAGCGGAGCCGAGATTTACTGACTGATGGTAAAGTGTCAGCCACACAAACCATCCTGAGAATGATGTCATGGCAAAAAGCGCAGCGGCCCTGCATATCCTGGTCAAAGAAGAGAAACTGGCGCTGGAGATCCTCGCCAAACTGGAGCGGGGCGTCAGCTTCGATCATCTGGCGAAACGCTATTCTAAATGTCCGTCTGGCCGCAACGGCGGCGACTTAGGCGAGTTTCAGCAAGGCGCGATGGTCGGTCCGTTTGATCAAGCCGTCTTCAGCTGTCCGCTGCTCAAACCCTATGGCCCGGTGAAAACCAAATTCGGCTACCACATCATCAAGGTGCTGTATCGCCGCTAGCGCGTGATACTATGGCGCCCTGATTTATCCCAACTCACTCAAGGCGCAATCATGGCTAAAACCGCGGCAGCACTGCATATCCTGGTAAAAGAAGAGAAACTGGCGCTCGATCTGCTCGAGCAGCTCAAAAACGGCGCCGATTTCGGCAAGCTGGCAAAGAAACACTCCATTTGTCCGTCAGGCAAACGCGGCGGCGATCTGGGTGAGTTCCGCCAGGGCCAGATGGTACCAGCCTTCGATAAAGTGGTCTTCTCCTGCCCTGAACTGGAGCCAACCGGCCCGCTGCATACCCAGTTCGGCTACCACATCATCAAAGTGCTGTACCGGAAATAATAAAAAAACCCGGGGATCTTAATCTCCGGGTTTTTGCCTGATGGCGCTTCGCTTATCAGGCCTACTAAACAAATCCATGCCTCTATGGATTTCGGCTTGCCGGAAGGCGGCAAGGAAGTACATCCCCAGGAACAAAGATTACTATGTGACTGGGGTGTACGTACCGTAGCCAACGCATCGGCAAGTCGAAAGACGACGAGGAATTAGCCGGCTACCGCGATACGCTTCATATCGGTCATATAACCGCGCAGTTTCTTACCAACCTGCTCGATAGCGTGGCTGCGAATCGCTTCGTTCACATCGCGCAGCTGCGCGTTATCTACCGCGCCTTCGGCAATCGCTGTGCCCAGGTCGCCGGTCTGCAGGGTGGTCATGAACTCTTTCAGCAGCGGTACGCAAGCGTAAGAGAACAGGTAGTTACCATATTCAGCGGTATCGGAAATAACCACGTTCATCTCATACAGACGCTTACGGGCGATGGTGTTGGCGATAAGCGGCAGCTCATGCAGTGATTCGTAGTAAGCAGACTCTTCGATGATGCCGGAGGCCACCATGGTTTCGAAGGCCAGCTCAACGCCCGCTTTCACCATCGCGATCATCAGAACGCCTTTATCGAAGTACTCCTGCTCGCCGATTTTGCCTTCATATTGCGGCGCGGTTTCGAAGGCGGTTTTGCCGGTCTCTTCACGCCAGGTCAGCAGTTTCTTATCATCATTCGCCCAGTCCGCCATCATACCGGAGGAGAATTCGCCGGAGATGATGTCGTCCATGTGTTTCTGGAACAGCGGCGCCATGATCTCTTTCAGCTGCTCGGACAGCGCATAAGCGCGCAGTTTCGCCGGGTTGGAGAGGCGATCCATCATCAGGGTGATGCCGCCCTGCTTCAGCGCTTCGGTGATGGTTTCCCAGCCGAACTGAATCAGTTTTTCTGCATACGCCGGATCGGTACCTTCCGCCACCAGCTTGTCGAAGCACAGCAGAGAACCCGCCTGCAGCATGCCGCAAAGGATGGTTTGCTCGCCCATCAGGTCAGATTTCACTTCCGCCACGAAGGAAGACTCCAGCACGCCCGCGCGGTGGCCGCCTGTCGCCGCAGCCCATGCTTTGGCAATCGCCATGCCTTCGCCTTTCGGGTCGTTTTCCGGGTGTACCGCGATAAGCGTCGGTACGCCGAAACCGCGTTTGTACTCTTCACGCACTTCGGTGCCCGGGCACTTCGGCGCCACCATCACCACGGTGATGTCTTTACGGATCTGCTCGCCCACTTCCACGATGTTGAAGCCGTGGGAGTAACCCAGCGCTGCGCCGTCTTTCATCAGCGGCTGTACGGAGCGCACAACGTCTGAGTGCTGTTTGTCCGGCGTCAGGTTAACCACCAGGTCGGCCTGCGGGATCAGCTCTTCATAAGTGCCGACTTTGAAGCCGTTTTCAGTCGCTTTACGCCAGGAGGCGCGCTTCTCAGCGATCGCTTCTTTACGCAGCGCATAGGAGATATCCAGGCCGGAGTCACGCATGTTCAGACCCTGGTTCAGGCCCTGTGCGCCGCAGCCGACGATGACCACTTTTTTACCCTGAAGGTAGCTTGCGCCATCGGCGAATTCGTCGCGCGCCATAAAGCGGCATTTGCCCAGCTGTGCCAGCTGCTGGCGCAGGTTCAGTGTATTAAAGTAGTTAGCCATGTCTGTAACTCCGTGATGTTGTGTCGTGCTTATTGTTCGGTTCGCTTTTGCGAGAATGAACTTACTATATGACAGGAATTTTATTGCGGAAATTGATATATTCACAACGTCACGTTGCATTTTATGAAATACAAAACCGGGGAGTACGCGCCGTGGATTTACGCGATCTGAAAACCTTTCTGCATCTGGCGGAAAGCCGCCATTTTGGCCGCAGCGCGCGGGCCATGCACGTCAGCCCGTCGACGCTTTCGCGCCAGATCCAGCGTCTGGAAGAGGACCTCGGCCAGCCGCTGTTCGTGCGAGATAATCGCACGGTGACCCTTACCGAAGCCGGGGAAGAGTTACGTACCTTTGCCCAACAGACTTTATTGCAGTATCAGCAGCTTCGTCACGTCATCGATCAGCAGGGCCCTTCGCTCTCCGGCGAGCTGCACATCTTCTGCTCTGTCACCGCCGCCTATAGCCATCTGCCGCCGATTCTCGACCGCTTTCGCGCCGCGCACCCCTCGGTGGAGATCAAGCTCTCGACCGGCGACGCCGCCGACGCTATGGAGAAGGTCGTCACCGGCGAAGCCGACCTGGCGATTGCCGGTAAGCCGGAGACTCTGCCAGGGTCGGTGGCGTTTTCGATGCTGGAGAACCTCGCCGTGGTGTTAATTGCCCCGGCCCTTCCCTGCCCGGTGCGCAACCAGGTGACCGTCGAGCGCCCCGACTGGTCGACAGTGCCCTTTATCATGGCCGACCAGGGGCCGGTACGTCGGCGCATCGAGCTGTGGTTTCGGCGGCATAAAATCAGCAATCCGTCGATCTACGCCACCGTCGGCGGGCACGAAGCGATGGTGTCGATGGTCGCCCTGGGATGCGGCGTGGCGCTGCTGCCGGAAGTGGTGCTGGAGAACAGTCCGGAACCGGTACGCAACAGGGTGATGATCCTGGAGCGCAGCGATGAGCAAACGCCGTTTGAGCTGGGCGTTTGCGCACAAAAAAAGCGGCTGCATGAGCCGCTTATTGATGCTTTCTGGAAAATTCTTCCCAACCACTAACCCGCGAGGAAAAAGCGGAATGCCGGGTTATGCGTTTCGTCGTGGCACTCATAGCCCAGCTCATTGAGACGAGTTTCAAAGTCCGGCTCGTGCTCGCCCAACTCGAAGGCCGCCAGTACCCGACCATAGTCAGTGCCGTGGCTGCGGTAGTGGAACAGTGAAATATTCCAGTGGGTGCCAAGGGTATGCAGGAATTTCAGCAGCGCCCCCGGCGATTCCGGAAACTCGAAGCTGAACAGCCGCTCCTGCAGCGCTTTTGACGGCCGGCCGCCGACCATATAGCGCACATGCAGCTTAGCCATCTCATCATCAGAGAGATCCACCACGCTGTAGCCGCCGTCGTTCAGTAACTGGAGGATCTCTTTCCGCTCTTCCAGGCCACGACTCAGGCGTACCCCGACAAAAATACAGGCGTCTTTGGCATCGGCAAAGCGGTAGTTGAACTCCGTCACTGAGCGGCCCCCCAGTAGCTGGCAAAACTTCAAAAAGCTACCTTTCTCTTCCGGGATCGTCACCGCCAGCAGCGCTTCCCGCTGTTCCCCGAGCTCGCAGCGCTCGGACACGTAGCGCAGGCCATGGAAGTTGACGTTGGCCCCGGACAGAATATGAGCCAGACGCTCGCCGCGGATGTTATGCTGGGCGATATACTTTTTCATCCCCGCCAGCGCCAGCGCGCCGGAAGGCTCCGCCACCGCCCGCACATCTTCGAACAGATCCTTCATCGCCGCGCAGATAGCATCGCTATCGACGGTGATGATATCGTCCAGATACTCCTGGCATAAACGGAACGTTTCATCGCCGATGCGTTTGACCGCCACGCCTTCGGCAAACAAGCCGACGCGCGGCAGATCCACCGGATGGCCTGCGTCCAGCGCCGCCTTCAGGCAAGCAGAATCTTCCGCCTCCACCGCGATCACTTTGATCTGCGGCATCAGTTGCTTGATCAGCACCGCCACGCCCGCTGCCAGACCGCCGCCGCCCACCGGGACGAATACGCGGTCAATATGGGCATCCTGCTGCAGCAGCTCCAGCGCCAGGGTTCCCTGTCCGGCGATGACCATTGGGTGATCGAACGGCGGCACCCAGGTAAAACCCTGCTGTTGCGCCAGCTCAATCGCTCTCGCCTTCGCTTCGTCAAAGTTGGCGCCGTGCAGCAGCACTTCGCCGCCAAAGCCGCGAACGGCATCGACTTTGATATCGGCGGTCGCTACCGGCATCACGATCAGCGCCTTAACGCCCAGCCGCGATGCGGAAAACGCCACGCCCTGGGCATGGTTGCCCGCCGAAGCGGTGATCACCCCGTGGGATTTCTGTTCGGCAGTCAGGCTGGACATCATCGCGTAAGCGCCACGCAGCTTAAAGCTGTGTACCGGCTGGCGATCTTCACGCTTCACCAGAATAACGTTATCCAGCCGCGACGAGAGCTTATCCATTTTTTGCAGCGGCGTTTTCTGCACCGCTTCATAAACCGGCGCGCGCAGCACTGCTCTCAGGTACTCGGCGCCCTCAGGGGCGCCGGACAAGGGTTGTGAATCCGCCATGATTAGCCACCCAGCTTGGATTTATCGCGTACCGCGCCTTTGTCGGCGCTGGTCGCCAGGCTGGCGTAGGCGCGAAGAGCAAAGGAGACCTGACGCTGGCGATTCTTCGGCGTCCACGCCTGGTCGCCACGCGCTTCCTGGGCTTCACGACGCGCCGCAATTTCCGCATCGCTCAGCTGCAGCTGGATGCTGCGGTTCGGAATATCAATCGCGATCATGTCGCCATCTTCAATGAGCGCAATGTTGCCGCCGCTCGCCGCTTCCGGAGAGACGTGGCCGATAGAGAGCCCTGAGGTGCCGCCGGAGAAACGGCCATCGGTGATCAGCGCGCACGCTTTGCCCAGCCCCATCGACTT
Source organism: Klebsiella sp. P1927 (assembly GCF_018204675.1). NCBI lineage: Bacteria > Pseudomonadati > Pseudomonadota > Gammaproteobacteria > Enterobacterales > Enterobacteriaceae > Klebsiella > Klebsiella sp. P1927. Next base: position 4,977,161 of record NZ_CP073377.1, read on the forward strand.
CAGGAAGCTGGTGGGGTAAAGCATTTCCTGCATCCCCGGCCCGCCTTTCGGCCCTTCGTAGCGGATCACCACGACGTCGCCTTCCACGACTTTACCGCCGAGGATAGCCTCAACTGCATCGTCCTGGCTCTCATATACTTTCGCCGGACCGGTAAATTTCAGGATGCTGTCGTCCACGCCGGCGGTTTTCACGATACAACCGTTTTCCGCGAAATTGCCGTACAGCACCGCCAGGCCGCCGTCCTTGCTGTAAGCGTGTTCCAGAGAACGGATACAGCCTTCGGCGCGATCGTCATCCAGGGTATCCCAGCGGCAGTCTTGCGAGAACGCCTGGGTGGTACGAATGCCCGCCGGGCCGGCGCGGAACATTTTTTTCACCGCGTCGTCCTGGGTCACCATCACATCGTACTGTTCCAGGGTCTGCGGCAGCGTCAGGCCAAGGACGTTTTTGACCTCGCGATTCAGCAGCCCGGCGCGGTCCAGCTCGCCCAGAATGCCCAGCACGCCGCCGGCGCGATGCACATCTTCCATATGGTATTTCTGCGTGCTCGGCGCCACCTTACACAGCTGCGGCACTTTGCGGGAGAGCTTATCGATATCGCTCATGGTGAAGTCGATTTCAGCTTCCTGCGCCGCCGCCAGCAGGTGCAGAACGGTATTGGTGGAGCCGCCCATGGCGATATCCAGCGTCATAGCGTTCTCAAAGGCCGCCTTGCTGGCGATATTGCGCGGCAGCGCGGAAGCGTCATCCTGCTCGTAATAGCGTTTGGTCAGCTCCACGATACGTTTCCCGGCGTTTAGGAACAGCTCCTTACGATCGGCGTGGGTCGCCAGCAGAGAGCCGTTGCCCGGTTGTGACAGGCCCAGCGCTTCGGTCAGGCAGTTCATGGAGTTCGCCGTGAACATCCCGGAACAGGAGCCGCAGGTCGGGCAGGCGGAGCGTTCCACCTGATTACTCTGCTCGTCGGACACTTTCGGATCCGCCCCCTGAATCATCGCATCCACCAGGTCAAGCTTGATGATTTTATCTGACAGCTTGGTCTTCCCGGCTTCCATCGGGCCGCCGGAAACAAAGATCACCGGAATATTCAAACGCAGGGAGGCCATCAGCATCCCCGGGGTGATTTTGTCGCAGTTGGAGATACAAACCATGGCATCAGCGCAGTGGGCGTTAACCATATACTCCACCGAGTCGGCGATCAGCTCGCGGGATGGCAGTGAATAGAGCATACCCCCGTGGCCCATAGCGATCCCATCATCCACTGCGATGGTGTTGAATTCTTTGGCCACGCCACCGGCGGCTTCAATCTGCTCGGCAACCAGTTTGCCGAGATCGCGCAGGTGCACGTGCCCGGGGACAAACTGGGTAAAGGAGTTAACGACGGCGATAATCGGTTTGCCGAAATCGGCATCGGTCATTCCGGTTGCGCGCCACAACGCGCGGGCGCCCGCCATATTGCGGCCATGTGTGGTGGTGGCGGAACGGTACTTAGGCATGCTCTTTTTACTCCCATCTGTGTTTATTAAATGGGACGGTGCGTGCCGTCCCATTTTTAATTACTTACTTACCGGATCCAACCAGCCCCATTTATCTTCTGTTTCACCGGTGAAGAGGCCAAAGAAGGCTTCCTGAATGCGTTTGGTTACCGGACCGCGACGGCCTGCGCCGACCTGGATGCCGTCCACGCTGCGTACCGGGGTGATTTCCGCCGCAGTGCCGGACATGAAGACTTCATCCGCCAGATACAGGGATTCACGGGACAACACCTGCTCGCGGACTTCGATACCAAGATCTTTCGCCAGCTTGATAATGGCGTCGCGGGTAATGCCCGGCAGCGCGGAAGAGGTAAACGGCGGGGTGAACAGTACACCGTCCTTCACTTCAAACAGGTTTTCCCCTGCGCCTTCGGAGATATAGCCGTTAACATCGAGGGCGATACCTTCCTGATAGCCATGGCGACGCGCTTCACTGCCAACCAGCAGCGAGGAAAGATAATTACCACCGGCTTTCGCTGCCGTCGGGATAGTGTTCGGCGCCGCGCGGTTCCAGGAAGAGACCATTGCATCGATCCCCTGCTCAAGCGCTTCTGCGCCGAGGTAGGCTCCCCATGGGAACGCCGCGATGATCACGTCAGTGTTGTAACCCGGAGGCGGGTTTACCCCCATGCCGACATCGCCAACAAACACCAGCGGACGGATATAAGCGCTGGTCAGATTATTGGTTCGAATGACTTCGCGGCAGGCTTCCATCAGTTCGTCGACGCTCTGGGAGACCGGGAAACGATAAATTTTGGCTGAATCATGCAGACGCTGCATATGTTCGCGATGACGGAACACCACCGGGCCTTTGTGCGAGTCGTAGCAACGGATCCCCTCGAATACCGAGGTACCGTAGTGCAGCGCATGGGACATCACATGAACTTTCGCTTCGCCCCACGGAACCATCTCGCCATTGAACCAAATGTAATCAGCTTTTTTCGTCGTCATTTTTCTTCCTTTGCGCTCAGGCGCGGATTTGTTGTGATGTGGGTTGCTGGATCTCGACGCAGGCAACGTCGACCAGTTTGCTTAATTGACTAAACAGTAATTCGACGGGCCGCGGGCTGGCAACGGTCAATTCGATATTTATGTTCTGTGCGTCCGGCGCGGTTTCCATGTTCATTGCGCAGATGTGGAAACCCCGGTGGCGGACAACGCGCAGCACGCGCTCTAAGGTTTCCGGGTTGAAACGTGCCTGTAAAGCGACCTGATGTTGCATCATGATAATTTCTCCAGCATTTCAGAGTTACTGGCGCCGGGCGGCACCAACGGCCAGACATTCTCAAGTTCGTCGATTGAGACATGAAGCAGGTATGGCCCCTGGCTCGAAAGCATGGTGTCGAGTGCCGCTTCAACCTGGTCTTTACGGGTGATGTGTTGGCCAGGAATACCGAAGGCGCTGGCCAGCGTGAGGAAATCAGGGTTATCAGTCAGAGTGGTTTCGCTATAACGTTCCTGGAAAAACAGCTGCTGCCATTGTCGAACCATCCCTAACCGCTGGTTGTCGAGTAACACGATCTTCAGCGGTAACTGCTTGCGTTTAACGGTGCCCAGCTCCTGTACATTCATCATGAAGGAGCCGTCACCGGAGATACAGATCACCGTATCGTTAGGGCGCGCCACCTGGGCGCCAACGGCGGCCGGCAGGCCAAAGCCCATGGTGCCTAAGCCACTGGAGGTGATAAAGTTTTCCGGGCGGGTATAGGTCATATGCTGAGCCGACCACATCTGGTGCTGGCCAACGTCGGTGGTCACCACGCTGTCCGCCGGCTTGCGGTCGGAAAGCTGCTTCAGCAGCAGCGGCGCGTAGATTGCCTCACCGGGATGATCGTAACGCCAGGCATGCTCGGCACGCAGTGCGGCACTCCGCTCGCGCCAGCCATCGATAGCTAACGGCTGCTGCAGCGCCGGCAGCAGGCAGTTCAGATCGCCTGTCAGACCGATATGCGCCTGACGCAGCTTGTTCAGCTCCGCCGGATCGATGTCCATGTGGATCACTTTGGCATGCGGTGCGAAGGTATTGAGCTTACCGGTTACGCGATCGTCAAAGCGCGCGCCGACGGCGATCAGCAGATCGCACTCCTGTACCGCCAGGTTGGCCGCCTTAGTGCCGTGCATTCCCAGCATGCCGAGATAATAGGGATAATCAGCATCCACCACGCCCAGCCCTTTCAGGGTGCAGGTTGCCGGCATCCTGGTCACCGCCAGGAATTCGCGCAAAGCCGGTACCGCCTGCGCCATGCCGACCCCGCCGCCAACATACAGCATCGGTTGCTGCGATTGGGCCAGCATCTGCAGAGCCTGCGCCACTTCCGCCTGCGGAAATGCCATCTCATCGGCGACGGTAGAGAAATGGGGATCGAGGTCGCCCTGCGCCATCTGAATATCCTTAGGGATATCAACCAGCACCGGACCTGGACGGCCTGAGTTTGCCACCTGGAAAGCCTCGGCAATAACCCGCGGCAGTTCGTCCAGAGACTGCACAAGGAAACTGTGCTTAGTACAGGCCAGTGACAAACCGAGAACATCTACTTCCTGGAACGCATCCGTGCCGATGAAGGGTGCGGCCACCTGGCCGGTGATAGCTACGATGGGAATAGAGTCAAGCAGGGCGTCCGCCAGGCCGGTGATCAGATTGGTCGCGCCCGGGCCGGACGTCGCGATACACACCCCGGTTTTACCGGTTGCTCGCGCATAACCAATGGCCGCCATGGCTGCCCCTTGCTCATGCCGGCACAGCAGGTGCTCCACGCCGCCGTCATACAGTGCATCGTAAACCGGCATAATTGCGCCACCCGGATAGCCAAAAACTGTGTCGACTCCCTGTGTCCGCAAAGCATGTACCACCCACTGCGCGCCATTCATAGTTAGTTCCCCGTCATAAATCGGGAGAAACAGAATTTTATGCTAAAAGTCATCATCTGCTCCTCGCTTAGGTTATTTCAGTTATAAAAAAACCCCCGGACCTTTCGGTGCGGGGGTCTTAGTTCGTTAAGGCTTGATTTCTAAGCCTTTCCTCGTCCAAGTGCAGCCCCGCACGGTGGGATAATAATCACCACCACGCTAATCACGACCAGGCTAATCACTCGTAGAAGGGCTGTCATTTTCTATACTTTCTGGCTTCTTGTTCGAAGGAATACCTAAAGAGTTACCACAGACATCACATAAAGCACAAGATTTTTTTATATCTTCGTTGCTGATCAGCCTAACGGTTTCAATAAAAATAATTGTTTTATATGAAAAAAATCAAAAATGAAAAAAATTCAGTTTTCTCACCCCTGCCGCGCTCTTCGGCGCCCTCTTTGCCAACATAGCTCTGTTTTGCGATCAAACGTCCATTTTCGGCTAAATGTAACGATGTGCCGCGAAAAGTATGGATACGCAGTTCTAAATTCGCACTTTTTCCATTCTCGCTTTACGTCATGCCAACCATAATTCTTCTCTGTCCAGGAGGTTTTATGTCGCTCGCTATCGTCTATACTCGCGCGGCGCTCGGTATCGAAGCGCCATTGATTACCGTTGAGGTTCATCTCAGCAACGGTCTTCCTGGTCTAACTATGGTCGGGCTGCCGGAAACCACCGTGAAAGAGGCCCGCGACCGAGTCCGCAGCGCCCTGATCAACAGCGGCTACGCTTTTCCTGCGAAGAAGATAACCATTAACCTGGCGCCAGCGGATCTGCCCAAAGAAGGCGGACGATACGATCTGCCCATCGCTCTCGCGCTTCTCGTTGCCTCAGAGCAGCTCAACACGACGCGACTGAATCAATATGAGTTTGTGGGCGAACTCGCCCTTACAGGTGGGTTACGAGGCGTTCCAGGGGCGATCCCCAGCGCAATGGAGGCCATCAAAGCCGGCCGGCGCATTGTCGTCTCCTCTGACAATGCGGCGGAGGTCGGCCTGATCGGCGGCAGCGATTGTCTGGTCGCCGACCATCTGCAAGAGGTTTGCGCATTTCTTGCGGGGCAGACATCGCTTTCGCCGCCTCTCGCCGAGGCGCCTGCTCGGGATGAACGCTACGAAGATCTGCTCGATGTTATCGGCCAGCAGCAGGGCAAACGAGCGCTGGAGATTGTGGCCGCCGGTGGTCACAACCTGCTCCTGATAGGCCCGCCCGGGACCGGGAAAACCATGCTAGCCAGCCGACTCCCCGGTCTCCTGCCGCCATTAAGCAATCAGGAAGCGCTGGAGAGCGCGGCCATACAGAGTCTGGTCAACCTCCACACCGCAAAGACGCGGTGGCGTCAGAGGCCGTTCCGCGCCCCCCACCATAGCGCCTCGCTGGCAGCGATGGTGGGCGGCGGCTCGATACCGGTCCCCGGTGAGATTTCCCTGGCCCATAATGGCGTGCTGTTTCTTGATGAACTGCCGGAGTTTGAGCGGCGGGTACTGGATGCGCTACGCGAACCTATTGAGTCAGGCAAGATCCACATATCACGCTCGCGCGCCAAAATTGACTATCCGGCGCGCTTTCAGCTTATTGCAGCGATGAATCCAAGCCCGACAGGACATTATCAGGGTAAACATAATCGTGCATCGCCGGAGCAGACATTGCGCTACCTTGGACGCCTGTCAGGCCCCTTCCTCGACCGCTTCGATCTTTCCTTAGAGATCCCATTGCCGCCGCCAGGAATACTGAGTCAGGGCTCGCAGGGCGAAGAATCGAGCGCAACGGTCCGGCAGCGGGTGCTGGCGGCGCGTGAACGACAAATGCTCAGGCAAAATAAACTCAATGCCCATCTTGAGAATCGTGAAATGAAGAACTGCTGTCGCTTAAGGCGGGAGGATGCTGTCTGGCTGGAACAGACGCTAACGCAGCTGGGGCTTTCTATTCGCGCCTGGCAGCGTCTGTTAAAGGTTGCGAGAACCATTGCCGATCTGGCAGAGGTTGAAGAGATTGAACGCTGTCATTTGCAGGAGGCGCTCAGCTATCGGGCAATAGATCGGATGCTCAACCATCTGCAGAAAATGATGGCGTAAAAAAAGGGCTTACGCCCTTTTTTCTTAGTCATCGCTTTCGGTGTAATCGTCAGCGCCTTCCATCTGCGGTTTGCCGCCGGACAGAGTATGGAAACGCTTCGGCCGCTTGATACGCGCCATATACTTAATCCATACGCGTTCTGCTTCCGTCACCGGCTCACGTTCACCACGGCACACCGAGACAAATTGTTTTTCATCTTCGGTAACAGGTTCGCGCTTACCCAGTTCCAGTTCGTTAAAGGCATAACCATGACGTTCCAGCAGTTGCGCCTCTTTGATGGTGAAATCACCGTGACGGGAGAACCCGCGTGGATAATTTTTATTGTCGAAAAAACGATTAGTCGTCGTAAAGCTTTCCGCCATCCTACACGCTCCTGATTCTTTGGCCGAGCTATTTATGGCGCGGAGTATTAGTTACGCTTGACAGAGCGTCAAACAAAACATTTAAATCATCACGACAAATAATTTTGTGGAGAACGGTGTGGATACGGAATTGCTCAAGACTTTCCTGGAAGTGAGTAGAACTCGTCACTTTGGGCGAGCAGCAGAGGCGCTTTACCTGACACAGTCAGCAGTCAGCTTTCGTATTCGTCAGCTGGAAAATCAACTTGGTGTGAATCTGTTCACCCGTCATCGTAATAACATCCGCCTGACGACTGCCGGCGAAAAGCTCCTCCCCTATGCCGAAACGCTCATGAATACCTGGCAGGCTGCGCGCAAGGAGGTGGCACACTCTTCGCGACACAATGAATTCTCCATTGGGGCCAGCGCCTCCCTGTGGGAATGTATGCTTAACAGCTGGCTCGGTACCCTCTACAGCGCACCTTACAATCTCCAGTTTGAAGCCCGTATCGCGCAGCGGCAGTCGTTGGTTAAACAGCTTCACGAACGCCAGTTGGATCTGCTGATCACCACCGAATCGCCGAAGATGGATGAATTAAGCAGCCAGCTGTTGGGTAATTTTACTCTTGCCCTGTATTGCGCATCGCCTGCAAAAAACAGAAATGAATTGAATTACTTGCGCCTTGAATGGGGGCCTGATTTTCAGCAAAACGAAGTGGGACTGATAGGAAGCGATGATGTTCCGCTGCTCACTACCTCTTCAGCTGAACTGATCTATCAGCAATTATCGCGCCTGAACGGCTGCTGTTGGCTACCTGCTCGCTGGGCGAAAGAGAAGCATGGGTTACATACGGTCATGGACAGCGCTACGTTATCCCGTCCACTTTATGCGATCTGGTTACAAAATAGCGATAAGCAGGCGCAGATCCATGAGATCCTGAAAAACCCTATTCTGGAATAAACGCTACTCTCCATGGACGGAGATCAGCAAGGTATTTTCGTCGGGGATATTGCCAATGGAGATTAGAGATAAAAAAAAATCCTTTGCCTGAGCAAAGGATTCTTATAAATGGCAGGGGCGGAGAGACTCGAACTCCCAACACCCGGTTTTGGAGACCGGTGCTCTACCAATTGAACTACGCCCCTAAAATTTTCTTACCACTAAGCCTGCTATTTGAGCAGGCTTAATGTTAAATAAGTGGCGGAACGGACGGGACTCGAACCCGCGACCCCCTGCGTGACAGGCAGGTATTCTAACCGACTGAACTACCGCTCCACCGAATTTCTTCGCTTTATTACCACCAGTTGTCACCCCGGCTTACTGCAATTTGATGCCTGGCAGTTCCCTACTCTCACATGGGGAGACCCCACACTACCATCGGCGCTACGGCGTTTCACTTCTGAGTTCGGCATGGGGTCAGGTGGGACCACCGCGCTAGTGCCGCCAGGCAAATTCTGTTTTATCAACACGTCTCACCGACGTATCGATTAATCTGTATCAGAGCTGAAAATTCTCTCAAATCCGCCAAAACATCTTCGGCGTTGTAAGGTTAAGCCTCACGGTTCATTAGTACCGGTTAGCTCAACGCATCGCTGCGCTTACACACCCGGCCTATCAACGTCGTCGTCTTCAACGTTCCTTCAGGAGACTTATAGTCTCAGGGAGAACTCATCTCGGGGCAAGTTTCGTGCTTAGATGCTTTCAGCACTTATCTCTTCCGCATTTAGCTACCGGGCAGTGCCATTGGCATGACAACCCGAACACCAGTGATGCGTCCACTCCGGTCCTCTCGTACTAGGAGCAGCCCCCCTCAATTCTCCAGCGCCCACGGCAGATAGGGACCGAACTGTCTCACGACGTTCTAAACCCAGCTCGCGTACCACTTTAAATGGCGAACAGCCATACCCTTGGGACCTACTTCAGCCCCAGGATGTGATGAGCCGACATCGAGGTGCCAAACACCGCCGTCGATATGAACTCTTGGGCGGTATCAGCCTGTTATCCCCGGAGTACCTTTTATCCGTTGAGCGATGGCCCTTCCATTCAGAACCACCGGATCACTATGACCTGCTTTCGCACCTGCTCGCGCCGTCACGCTCGCAGTCAAGCTAGCTTATGCCATTGCACTAACCTCCTGATGTCCGACCAGGATTAGCTAACCTTCGTGCTCCTCCGTTACGCTTTGGGAGGAGACCGCCCCAGTCAAACTACCCACCAGACACTGTCCGCAACCCCGGTCAGGGGCCAACGTTAGAACATCAAACATTAAAGGGTGGTATTTCAAGGTTGGCTCCACGCAGACTGGCGTCCACGCTTCAAAGCCTCCCACCTATCCTACACATCAAGGCTCAATGTTCAGTGTCAAGCTATAGTAAAGGTTCACGGGGTCTTTCCGTCTTGCCGCGGGTACACTGCATCTTCACAGCGAGTTCAATTTCACTGAGTCTCGGGTGGAGACAGCCTGGCCATCATTACGCCATTCGTGCAGGTCGGAACTTACCCGACAAGGAATTTCGCTACCTTAGGACCGTTATAGTTACGGCCGCCGTTTACCGGGGCTTCGATCAAGAGCTTCTCCTTACGGATAACCCCATCAATTAACCTTCCGGCACCGGGCAGGCGTCACACCGTATACGTCCACTTTCGTGTTTGCACAGTGCTGTGTTTTTAATAAACAGTTGCAGCCAGCTGGTATCTTCGACTGGTCTCAGCTCCATCCGCAGGGACTTCACCTACACACCAGCGTGCCTTCTCCCGAAGTTACGGCACCATTTTGCCTAGTTCCTTCACCCGAGTTCTCTCAAGCGCCTTGGTATTCTCTACCTGACCACCTGTGTCGGTTTGGGGTACGATTTGATGTTACCTGATGCTTAGAGGCTTTTCCTGGAAGCAGGGCATTTGTTACTTCAGCACCGTAGTGCCTCGTCATCACACCTCAGCCTTGGTTATCCGGATTTGCCTGGATAACCAGCCTACATGCTTAAACCGGGACAACCGTCGCCCGGCTAACATAGCCTTCTCCGTCCCCCCTTCGCAGTAACACCAAGTACAGGAATATTAACCTGTTTCCCATCGACTACGCCTTTCGGCCTCGCCTTAGGGGTCGACTCACCCTGCCCCGATTAACGTTGGACAGGAACCCTTGGTCTTCCGGCGAGCGGGCTTTTCACCCGCTTTATCGTTACTTATGTCAGCATTCGCACTTCTGATACCTCCAGCATGCCTCACAGCACACCTTCGCAGGCTTACAGAACGCTCCCCTACCCAACAACACATAGTGTCGCTGCCGCAGCTTCGGTGCATGGTTTAGCCCCGTTACATCTTCCGCGCAGGCCGACTCGACCAGTGAGCTATTACGCTTTCTTTAAATGATGGCTGCTTCTAAGCCAACATCCTGGCTGTCTGTGCCTTCCCACATCGTTTCCCACTTAACCATGACTTTGGGACCTTAGCTGGCGGTCTGGGTTGTTTCCCTCTTCACGACGGACGTTAGCACCCGCCGTGTGTCTCCCGTGATAACATTCTTCGGTATTCGTAGTTTGCATCGGGTTGGTAAGTCGGGATGACCCCCTAGCCGAAACAGTGCTCTACCCCCGAAGATGAGTTCACGAGGCGCTACCTAAATAGCTTTCGGGGAGAACCAGCTATCTCCCGGTTTGATTGGCCTTTCACCCCCAGCCACAAGTCATCCGCTAATTTTTCAACATTAGTCGGTTCGGTCCTCCAGTTAGTGTTACCCAACCTTCAACCTGCCCATGGCTAGATCACCGGGTTTCGGGTCTATACCCTGCAACTTAACGCCCAGTTAAGACTCGGTTTCCCTGCGGCTCCCCTATACGGTTAACCTTGCTACAGAATATAAGTCGCTGACCCATTATACAAAAGGTACGCAGTCACACCCGAAGGTGCTCCCACTGCTTGTACGTACACGGTTTCAGGTTCTTTTTCACTCCCCTCGCCGGGGTTCTTTTCGCCTTTCCCTCACGGTACTGGTTCACTATCGGTCAGTCAGGAGTATTTAGCCTTGGAGGATGGTCCCCCCATATTCAGACAGGATACCACGTGTCCCGCCCTACTCTTCGAGTTCACAACCTGTGCATTTTGGTGTACGGGACTATCACCCTGTACCGTCGGACTTTCCAGACCGTTCCACTAACACACAAGCTGATTCAGACTCTGGGCTGCTCCCCGTTCGCTCGCCGCTACTGGGGGAATCTCGGTTGATTTCTTTTCCTCGGGGTACTTAGATGTTTCAGTTCCCCCGGTTCGCCTCGTTAACCTATGTATTCAGTTAACGATAGTGCAACGAATTGCACTGGGTTTCCCCATTCGGACATCGCCGGCTGTAACGGTTCATATCACCTTACCGACGCTTTTCGCAGATTAGCACGTCCTTCATCGCCTCTGACTGCCAGGGCATCCACCGTGTACGCTTAGTCGCTTAACCTCACAACCCGAAGATGTTTCACTTCTGATTGCGAAAATTTGAGAGACTCGAACACACATTAACTGTGTGTCGTTTCAATTTTCAGCTTGATCCAGATTTTTAAAGAGCAAAACTTCGCAGTGCACCTTTTCAGGTTCACTCTGAAGTTTTCTTGTGTTCGCAGTAAAGATGGTGGAGCTATGCGGGATCGAACCGCAGACCTCCTGCGTGCAAAGCAGGCGCTCTCCCAGCTGAGCTATAGCCCCATCGTTTGCAACCTCTTCAAATTTGCTTCGCAAATTTGGTAGGCCTGAGTGGACTTGAACCACCGACCTCACCCTTATCAGGGGTGCGCTCTAACCACCTGAGCTACAAGCCTGTAGAGGTTTTTACTGCTGTTTTTCATCAGACAATCTGTGTGAGCACTGCAAAGGCAGGTTCTTTAAGGTAAGGAGGTGATCCAACCGCAGGTTCCCCTACGGTTACCTTGTTACGACTTCACCCCAGTCATGAATCACAAAGTGGTAAGCGCCCTCCCGAAGGTTAAGCTACCTACTTCTTTTGCAACCCACTCCCATGGTGTGACGGGCGGTGTGTACAAGGCCCGGGAACGTATTCACCGTAGCATTCTGATCTACGATTACTAGCGATTCCGACTTCATGGAGTCGAGTTGCAGACTCCAATCCGGACTACGACATACTTTATGAGGTCCGCTTGCTCTCGCGAGGTCGCTTCTCTTTGTATATGCCATTGTAGCACGTGTGTAGCCCTGGTCGTAAGGGCCATGATGACTTGACGTCATCCCCACCTTCCTCCAGTTTATCACTGGCAGTCTCCTTTGAGTTCCCGGCCGAACCGCTGGCAACAAAGGATAAGGGTTGCGCTCGTTGCGGGACTTAACCCAACATTTCACAACACGAGCTGACGACAGCCATGCAGCACCTGTCTCACAGTTCCCGAAGGCACCAATCCATCTCTGGAAAGTTCTGTGGATGTCAAGACCAGGTAAGGTTCTTCGCGTTGCATCGAATTAAACCACATGCTCCACCGCTTGTGCGGGCCCCCGTCAATTCATTTGAGTTTTAACCTTGCGGCCGTACTCCCCAGGCGGTCGATTTAACGCGTTAGCTCCGGAAGCCACGCCTCAAGGGCACAACCTCCAAATCGACATCGTTTACGGCGTGGACTACCAGGGTATCTAATCCTGTTTGCTCCCCACGCTTTCGCACCTGAGCGTCAGTCTTTGTCCAGGGGGCCGCCTTCGCCACCGGTATTCCTCCAGATCTCTACGCATTTCACCGCTACACCTGGAATTCTACCCCCCTCTACAAGACTCTAGCCTGCCAGTTTCGAATGCAGTTCCCAGGTTGAGCCCGGGGATTTCACATCCGACTTGACAGACCGCCTGCGTGCGCTTTACGCCCAGTAATTCCGATTAACGCTTGCACCCTCCGTATTACCGCGGCTGCTGGCACGGAGTTAGCCGGTGCTTCTTCTGCGGGTAACGTCAATCGCCAAGGTTATTAACCTTAACGCCTTCCTCCCCGCTGAAAGTGCTTTACAACCCGAAGGCCTTCTTCACACACGCGGCATGGCTGCATCAGGCTTGCGCCCATTGTGCAATATTCCCCACTGCTGCCTCCCGTAGGAGTCTGGACCGTGTCTCAGTTCCAGTGTGGCTGGTCATCCTCTCAGACCAGCTAGGGATCGTCGCCTAGGTGAGCCGTTACCCCACCTACTAGCTAATCCCATCTGGGCACATCTGATGGCATGAGGCCCGAAGGTCCCCCACTTTGGTCTTGCGACATTATGCGGTATTAGCTACCGTTTCCAGTAGTTATCCCCCTCCATCAGGCAGTTTCCCAGACATTACTCACCCGTCCGCCGCTCGTCACCCGAGAGCAAGCTCTCTGTGCTACCGCTCGACTTGCATGTGTTAGGCCTGCCGCCAGCGTTCAATCTGAGCCATGATCAAACTCTTCAATTTAAGTTTGATGCTCAAAGAATTAAACTTCGTAATGAATTACGTGTTCACTCTTGAGACTTGGTATTCATTTTTCGTCCGAGGACGTTAAGAATCCATGTCACTTTGAGTGCCCACACAGATTGTCTGATAAATTGTTAAAGAGCAGTTGCAACGCGGCTTTCAGCTCACCGTTGCGAGGTCCCGTATAATACGTTTTCCTCATTCAGAGTCAAGCCCTTATTTTGCTTTTCTCTGTCAGTTTTTAGCGCTGAACTTCACCGCTAAAATCCTGCTGACCCGGCGGCTTGCTTGCCGTTGTTCCGTGTCAGTGGAGGCGCATTATAGGGAGTTCTGAGACGTTGACAAGCCCTGTTTTCAAAAAATTATTCAACCGTCTCTTTTTTGTGCAAAACGCCCTTAGAGCGGTAATTTTTCCAGCGTCGAGAAGCCATAGCGACGCAGAACGGGTAAAAGCTGTTCTGTTTCTGCCGTCAGCGCCATGCAGAATGCTTTATTCTCGTCGCTGGACTTCGCATCCGGCGCTTCATGCTCTAACAGCCAGGCGGTGCGACGGGCAATCGCCGCGCCAGAATCGATCAGCCGCGTGCCTTCCGGCAGAACGCGCTGCAGCTCCTCCTGTAAAAGAGGAAAATGGGTGCAGCCCAGCACCACCGTATCCGGCGGCTCCTGCATCCGCAGCCACGGGCGCAGGATACGGCGCAGCTCTTCTAACGGCACAGGCTCGCCGTGCAGCTTCGCTTCCGCCAGCTCCACCAGCTCCGCCGACCCCAGCATTTCAATCCGACATTCATTGGCAAAGCGGTCGATCAGCTCACGGGTATAAGGACGCTTTACGGTACCGCGCGTCGCCAGCAGGCCAACAATGCCGTTCGCCGTTAAACGGGCGGCGGGCTTGATCGCCGGCACCACGCCAACGACGGGGAAAGCGAACTTTTCACGCAGGGCAGGCAGGGAGACGGTACTGGCGGTATTGCAGGCGATCACCGCCAGCGCCAGGGGATAACGCTGCTGGACAGCGGTGACGATTTCCACAACGCGCTCAACGATAAACTCCTCGCTCTTCTCGCCATAGGGGAAGGCAACGTTATCGAAAGCATAGATGTAATGCAGATTCGGCAGCAGCTGCCGAATCTCATTATAAACCGACAACCCACCGACGCCGGAATCAAACACCAGCACGGTGGGACGTGGATCAGAAGGTGTAGCTGCCAGACAAGGTGTATTCCCGTCCTGCAGATTGGTAGCCATAAACTGTCTCGTAATCTTTATCGAACAGGTTGGCTATTTTACCACGAACTGTCAGGTGTGAGGTGACGGGATACGATAAACCGACATCCCAGAGGCTCAACCCACCCATATTGACGGTACGCGAGTTGTCGTAGTCATAATCGTAACGCTTGCCGATGTAGTGATACGTCACATCCCACCCCAGATCGTAGACCTGGCCGTTCAGCTCGTATTTCACCTGCTGCTTCGCCCGGCGATAGAGGATCTTATTGGTTTCATCATCGCGAGGGTCAACATACTGCAGCGTCAGATGGTGCTCCACCGGCCCGGTGGTTATATTCCCCGTCCACTCGAGCCCCTTAATCGTTGCCGACTTGACGTTGTAATAGGCGTTGTTGTCGTAATCGATGAGGTTTTGAATCTCATAGCGATACGCGGAGAGGCGCCAGTCGACCGGCCCCGTTAACCCTTCAAGGCCCGCTTCCCATTGCTTCGACTCCTCTGGCTTCAGATTCGGGTTAGAGGCGATGCCAAAGCGTTCTGCGCCGTACTGCTGCCCGAGGGAGGGGGCGAGGAATCCTGTGCCGTACGAGAGCGTTGTCCGATAACCGTCGATAAATTCCCAGCCTGCGGCCGTCTGCCAGGTACCGTGCCAGCCAAACTGCTCGTCATGATCCTCACGGCCGGAAGCTTCCAGCGTCACGCTGTCAATCTGCTGCTGTCCCGTCAGATAAAGACCGGTGGTGTCACGCTTATACACGTCGGTACTGGTCGTTCCGCTGGATTTCAGCTTCTCTTGTTTCCAGTCAACGCCGCCGCTCACTGCCCCATGGCCTACCACAACATTATTTCCCCACTGGATATAGCGCTGTTCCATATCATCCAGGGTGGTGCCCGCGGCATAGCGGCCAGCGTCGCTGCTGTAGTTGTAATCTTTGATGCGCTGATAGTTAGCAATCAGCTGGGAGGAGTAAATTCCGGAGTGGTAGTGCAGACCGGTATCCCAGGATTGGGTATAGGATTGATCTTCATCGTTTCCACCTGCGTAGCCCCAGTTACCCTGGTCATAGTCAGCGTTGGCGGAATAACCATAGCCGCGGAAGAACCCCGAGAAGTTGTCATCGAACTGATGCTGTACCCCGCCCCACAGCATTTTATTGCGGTAGCCGTCGCGATCGCTGTCGCCGCTGTAAGAGGAATTCGGCTGGACGTTAAACCCTTTGGTGGTCTGATAGGCGCCAGCAGCGGTAACCAACGTATCGCCAAACCGCTTGTTAAAGGCGCCGTCATAGGACTGATAGCCGTTCGTACCCGCGCCGGCGTTGATCTGCGAACGCTCAGCGTCGGTCATGGTGATGATGTTCACCACCCCGCCGATCGCTCCGGAGCCGTACACCGCGGAGCGCGGGCCGCGGATGTATTCCACCCGCTGGACCAGTGAGATAGGGATCTGACTGATATCTACGCCGTTGGAGATCCCAGGACGCGCCATCGGCACACCGTCGATCAGCACCAGCACGTGGCGAGCCTCCGTCCCCCGGACATACAGCGAAGCACTCTGCCCCATGCCGCCGTTGCGGGAAATATCAACCCCGGGAAGACGACGCATCACATCGTTTAAATCTTTGGACTGCCAGCGGTCGATATCATCGCGCGTCACAATGTCGGTCGGCGCCAGCACGGTATTGACCGGTTGTTGAAAACGGTTTGCTGTCACCACTAACGTATCTGAATTGCTATCCTGCGCCCAGCCGGAAAATGCCGTGACGGATAAGGCCGTCATCAGCGAAGCTTTTTTAATCATTGTAAAAGCATCCGAAACAGAAAAAGGATGCCGCAGGTTTTATCATTTGCTCGCGACGATAAAACCCAGTGCGACGTATTCCGGCAGGTCTTCGGGCTTGGAGGCTGTTTCAAGAAATAATGACTTCCCACGGCTAGCCGCAGTGTCTGCACCGAGTGCGCTCATTTCTCACCTTCCTTACCGCTGCGCGTCAGCCCCAGATTTCCACTGGGTTCCCTTTTAACTCACAGGACCGGTAGGCGAATGCTACAATTAGACTCATATAGATGTCCAGACTGCTAATTATATTTCCCGCCACATTCGAGGCTGGACATCCCCGGCGCTTTCCCTACAATCCCCGCGTACTTATTTTATTCAGGATGCATCATGACCCCCGAACACCTTCCTACCGAACAATACGAAGCGCAGCTGGCAGAAAAAGTCGTCCGTTTGCAAACCATGATGGCGCCTTTTGCCGCGCCGGTTCCGGAAGTGTTTCGTTCGCCGGTCAGCCACTACCGCATGCGCGCCGAGTTCCGTCTGTGGCACGATGGCGACGATCTGTACCATATTATTTTCGATCAGCAGACCCGGTCGCGGATTCGCGTTGACAGCTTCCCGGCCGCCAGCGCGCTGATCAATCAGCTGATGACCGCCATGTTGGAGGGCGTACGCAACAATCCCGTGCTACGCCAGAAGCTGTTCCAGATTGACTATCTGACCACCCTCAGCAACCAGGCGGTCGTGTCGCTGCTGTATCATAAAAAGCTGGACGATGCCTGGCGTGAGCAAGCGGAGGCGCTGCGTGACGCCCTGCGAGCCCAGGGGCTCAATGTGCATCTGATTGGGCGGGCGACCAAAACCAAAATCGAGCTCGATCAAGACTATATAGATGAACGCCTGCCGGTTGGCGGGCGGGAGATGATCTACCGTCAGGTGGAAAACAGCTTTACCCAACCGAACGCGGCCATGAACATTCAGATGCTGGAGTGGGCACTGGATGTCACCAAAGGGGCGACTGGCGACCTGCTGGAATTGTACTGCGGCAACGGTAACTTCTCGCTGGCGCTGGCACGTAATTTCGATCGCGTATTGGCCACCGAAATCGCCAAACCGTCGGTGGCGGCGGCGCAGTACAACATCGCCGCTAACCATATCGACAACGTGCAGATTATCCGCATGGCGGCGGAAGAGTTTACTCAGGCGATGAACGGGGTGCGGCAGTTCAACCGGCTGCAGGGTATCGATCTGCATAGCTATCAGTGCGAAACCATCTTCGTCGATCCACCGCGCAGCGGGCTGGACAGCGAGACGGAAAAAATGGTGCAGGCCTATCCGCGTATTTTGTACATTTCGTGCAACCCGGAAACGCTGTGTCGCAATCTGGAAACGCTAAGCCAGACGCACAACGTTACCCGGCTGGCGCTGTTCGACCAGTTCCCGTATACCCATCACATGGAGTGCGGCGTCCTGCTGACCCGCAAATAGGCCCAAAAAAACCGGCAACGTCATATTGCCGGTTTTTTTACCACTGGCGGCTTACTCGGCTGCGGTATCTTTGCGGTTACGCATCTTGTAGCCGATCCAGAAGACCATCGCGACGGACAGAACGGCCGGGAAGAAGTTAGAACCGATATCCGGGTACTCCGCACGCACGACGGTGCTGTACAACAGCACCCCGAGAATAAAAAAGGCGGCGGCCAGGCCCGGTAGCCCAACGGGCATACTGCGATTCTGATAGCGCTGATGCAGACAGTAGACCGTCAGCAGCAGGGATAAAATGGGGAAGACGGAAAACGGAACTATCGAACTGAACAGCGCCGCAAAGGCGCCATTAATGGATAACCCGGCAATCAGCGCCAGCAGCAGCGTACCTTTATCTTGAACTGAGTGTTTCATTGCTCGTCCTTCACGTTATTCGGAATGATGTGACATTTTTTCTTGTTCACGGCGATACCAGTAATACGCGCCTTTCGAGATCATTCGAAGCTGCAGTACCAACCGTTCCTCCAGCTGCCGGCGCTGCTCAGGGCCGACATCCAGCGCTTCCGCGCCAGCGCTAAAAACGATGGTGACCATAGCTTCAGCCTGCGCTTCGGTAAAGGCGCGCGGCATATGGTTTTCGAGTTCTAAATAGTCGGCGAGTTCCGCAATAAAGTGCTGGATCTCGCGTGCGACGGCGGCGCGAAACGCCGCAGAAGTTCCCGAGCGCTCGCGCAGCAGCAGGCGGAAGGCGTTCGGGTTGTTACCGATAAATTCCATAAAGGTGGAGACCGAGGTGCGGATCACGCTGCCGCCTTTGGCTATCCGCTGGCGCGCCTGGCGCATCAGCTGGCGCAGCATCAGTCCGCTCTCATCGACCATCGTCAGGCCCAGCTCATCGACGTCGCGAAAATGACGATAAAAGGACGTCGGCGCGATCCCTGCTTCCCGGGCCACTTCACGCAAGCTCAGGCTGGCGAAACTCCGCTCAGCGCTAAGTTGACTGAATGCCGCTTCCACCAGCGAACGGCGGGTTTTTTCTTTTTGTTGTGCTCTTACGCCCATCACGATGTATGAATCCTTCCAATAGCCCTGCTGGCACTATACCAGAGATTAAAACTAATCGGTTTGCCCTGGATTGTGAATGATTGTTTACGAGCCGTTTCTGCTTTTATGCTGCAAAAAAGCACAACGATAATTGGGTTAAAGCGCAGCGAATGTTATCATCGTGTTTATTTTATGTATAAAACAGGTGAGTAATGCCATGTCACACTCTTGGGATTATGATGCAATAGTGATTGGTTCCGGTCCTGGCGGGGAAGGCGCCGCCATGGGACTGGTGAAACAGGGAGCACGCGTTGCCGTCATCGAGCGCTACCATAATGTCGGCGGCGGTTGCACCCACTGGGGCACCATCCCGTCGAAAGCCCTCCGCCATGCCGTCAGCCGTATTATCGAGTTTAACCAAAACCCCCTCTACAGCGACCACTCCCGCCTTCTTCGCTCTTCTTTCGCCGACATCCTTAACCATGCCGACAGCGTCATCAACCAGCAGACTCATATGCGCCAGGGATTCTATGAGCGCAACCACTGTGAAATTCTGCAGGGCAATGCCCACTTCGTGGATGAGCATACTCTGGCGCTGGAGTGCCATGACGGCACGGTCGAGACTGTGACCGCGGAGAAATTCGTTATCGCCTGCGGATCGCGCCCCTACCATCCGGCGGATGTCGATTTCCACCACCCGCGCATCTATGACAGCGATTCGATTCTCAGCCTGCAGCATGAGCCGCGCCATGTGATCATTTACGGCGCCGGGGTGATCGGTTGTGAATATGCGTCGATCTTCCGCGGCATGGAGGTGAAGGTCGATCTGATCAACACCCGCGATCGTCTGCTGGCCTTCCTCGATCAGGAGATGTCAGACTCGCTCTCTTATCACTTCTGGAACAGCGGCGTGGTTATTCGCCACAACGAGGAGTATGAGAAAATTGAAGGGGTGGATGACGGGGTGATCATGCACCTGAAGTCCGGCAAAAAGCTGAAGGCCGATTGCCTGCTGTACGCTAACGGCCGCACCGGCAACACCGACACCCTGGCGCTGGAAAATATCGGTCTGCAGACCGACAGCCGCGGTCAGCTGAAGGTCAACAGCATGTATCAGACCGCCCTCCCGCACATCTATGCGGTTGGCGATGTCATCGGCTATCCAAGCCTGGCTTCTGCCGCTTACGATCAGGGACGCATTGCCGCCCAGGCGCTGGTGAAAGGCGAAGCCTCAGCGCATCTGATTGAAGATATCCCGACCGGGATCTATACCATTCCGGAAATCAGCTCCGTCGGGAAAACCGAGCAGCAGCTGACGGCGATGAAAGTGCCGTATGAGGTGGGCCGCGCCCAGTTTAAACACCTGGCGCGGGCGCAAATCGTCGGTATGAGCGTTGGTACGCTGAAGATCCTGTTCCATCGTGAAACCAAGGAGATCCTTGGCATTCACTGCTTTGGCGAGCGCGCGGCCGAA
The DNA here is from genome assembly GCF_018204675.1 of Klebsiella sp. P1927. Taxonomy (NCBI): domain Bacteria; kingdom Pseudomonadati; phylum Pseudomonadota; class Gammaproteobacteria; order Enterobacterales; family Enterobacteriaceae; genus Klebsiella; species Klebsiella sp. P1927. The sequence continues at coordinate 4,997,449 of NZ_CP073377.1, forward strand.
ATTATTCATATCGGCCAGGCGATCATGGAGCAGAAAGGCGGTGGCAACACCATTGAGTACTTCGTCAACACCACCTTTAACTACCCGACCATGGCGGAAGCGTACCGGGTTGCCGCGCTGAACGGCTTAAACCGCCTGTTTTAACGCCTTGTCGAAATGGCCATCCATCGTGCCGCGGATGGCCTCCGCCAGATGTTCATAGCGGCTGCGCAGCGGGGAGCCTGGACGATAAACCAGACCGATGGTGCGTCTTGGCTCTGGCTTAATGCACGGCAGGTAGACTACGCCATCGCGTTTTCTCTCCTGCGGCACCGCCAGCGCCGGCAGCAGGGTAATGCCGCTGCCTGCCGCCACCATATTGCGCAGCGTTTCCAGGCTGGTCGCGCGGAAGTGGGTATCCTCATCCGCCCCCGCTTCAAAGCAGAAGCCCATCGCCTGATCGCGCAGACAGTGGCCATCCTCCAGCATCAGCAGCTTTTCACCGGCCAGATCCGACATCGGCACCCGATCGCGGTTCGCCCACGGATGATCTTCATAGATAGCCAGCATCATCGGCTCATCGAACAGCGGCACCTCGATAAAGGCCTCGCTCTCTTTGACCAGCGCCAGGATGGCGCAGTCGAGCTTACCGCTGTCGAGCTGAGCCAGCAGCTGATGGGTCTGCGCTTCGTGCAGATACATTTCCAGCTTCGGGAAGGTCTGATGCAGCATCGGAATGATGTGCGGCAGCAGGTACGGGCCAATTGTCGGGATCAGGCCGATATGCAGCGGCCCGGACATGGTTTCCCCTTGTTGGCTTGCCATTTCCTTGAGCACTTTTACTTCGCGTAACACGGTACGCGCCTGATCCACCAGCAACAGCCCCGCCTGGGTAAACAGAACCTTACGGCTGGTGCGCTCCAGCAGCATGACGCCAAGCTCATCCTCCAGCTTGCGGATCTGTCCGCTGAGCGTCGGTTGGCTCACATGGCATGAGTCAGCCGCCCGCCGGAAGTGGCGGTGTTCGGCGAGCGCTACCAGGTATTCAAGATCGCGAATATTCATTATTCATCCTCCATCGCCACGATAGTCCATGGCGATAGATAGCATAGCAACGAACGATTATCCCTATCAAGTTTTCTGTTCAATAATACGCCCATAAAGACGGTCTACCTGTGAAAATCACTGACCCGTCACACTGTTTCTCTACCCGAACAACTAAAGCCAACGTGAACTTTTGCGGACCTTGCGTCCGCTTTTTTTTGCATAAAAAACCCGGCGTCGCTGGGCTTGGCCGGGTCAGGGAGGGCAGATATCTAAGGATTAGCTTAAACGAGCCTTCGCCTCGTTGATAGCCTGGGCTACCTGCTGCGGCGAGACGCCGCCTTTCGCTGCGCGTTTCTCGAGGCAGGACTGCAGCGACAAGATCGGATACACATCGTCCGCAATCACCGGGCTGAATTTCTGCAGATCGGCCAGGGTCAGCGCTTCCAGCGGTTTCCCTTGCGCAATGGCTTCCACTACCGCTTCACCGACAATATGGTGCGCCTCGCGGAACGGTACGCCTTTCGCCACCAGATAATCCGCCAGCTCAGTGGCGTTGGCATAGCCCTGCTGCGCCGCTTCCGCACAGCGCGGGCGTTTTACCTGAATGCCGTCCAGCACCAGGGCCGCCATATGCAGGCAGTCGAGCCAGGTATCCAGGGCGTCGAAAAGCCCCTCTTTATCTTCCTGCATGTCTTTGTTGTAGGCCAGCGGCAGTCCTTTCAGCGTCATCATCATGCCGGTCAGCGCACCCTGCACGCGGCCGCATTTGCCACGGATAAGCTCCAGGGCGTCCGGGTTTTTCTTCTGCGGCATCAGCGAGGAGCCGGAGGTCACGCGGTCGGAAAGCTCGACGAAGTTCGCCTCGCCGGAGTTAAAGAAAATCAGATCTTCCGCAAAGCGCGACAGATGCACCATACCGATAGCCGCATCGGAAAGCAGCTCCAGCACATGATCGCGATCGGACACGCTGTCGAGGCTGTTACGGGTGGCGGAGGCAAAGCCCAGCCAGCCGGCCAGCTGCTCGCGGTCGATCTCATACGCCGTCCCCGCCAGCGCGCCGCAGCCCAGCGGGCTGACGTCGAGGCGCTTCAGCGCGTCCTGCAGACGGCTTTCGTCACGCGCCAGCATTTCAACGTAGGCCAGACACCAGTGCGCGAAGGTCACCGGCTGGGCGCGCTGCAGGTGGGTGTACCCCGGCATTACCGCGTCCTGATTCTGCTGGGCGGTCTCCACCAGCGCGCTCTGCAGCTGGCGGTTCGCCGAGAGCAGTTCGACAACGGTATCTTTGCACCACAGTTTAAGATCGGTGGCGACCTGGTCGTTACGGCTGCGCCCGGTGTGCAGTTTCTTGCCCAGCTGGCCCACTTTATCGATCAGCTTGCCTTCCACCCAGCTGTGAATATCTTCGGCATCGCTGGCGAGGATTTGCTGCGGATTGGCGCGCACCTCTTCCAGCAGCACGTTCAGCGCTTCTTCCAGCTGCTGCTGTTCAGCGGCACTCAGAACGCCGACCGTTACCAGCGCTTTCGACCAGGCGACAGAGCCAACGATATCCTGCTCCGCCAGACGATAGTCGAAGCGCAACGAGTCGTTGAACTGTTTGAACCGTTGATCTGCTGCCTGTGTAAAACGCCCGCCCCAAAGTGCCATAACATGCTTCCTTTATTCGTTAGTTCCGCCGGCGGCATTGTGCCGCCCGGCCTACGGTCTTGTAAGCCCGGCAGACGACGCGCCGCCGGGCATGAAATCTTAAGCCAGAATACGTGTGCCGATCGGCGTGCCGTTAAATAACGCCGGCAGCTGCTCGGCGTGACGCCAGGAGGCGATATCCACCGGACGACCCAGAGCACGTGCGGCGTCAAGGGCCGCATTCACTTTAACAATCATGCCGTCGGTGATAATCCCCTGCTCGATCAGCTGCTCCGCTTTCTCGGCGGTCATCTCGGCAATGCGCTGCCCTTTACCGTCGAGGATACCGCTAACGTCAGACAACAGGATCAGATCCGCCCCCAGGGTAGCCGCCAGCGCCGTCGCCGCCTGGTCAGCATTGACGTTCATCAGCTGGCCCTCATCGGTCACGCCGATAGAGCTCACCACCGGCAGGTAACCGCCCGCCAGCAGGGTGTTGATCAGCGTCGGAGAGCCCGGCTGCGCCAGCCCGACATGGCCCAGCTCAGCATCCAGCTGCGTCACCTTCACGCTATCGCCATCGCCGAGGAACAGGCCGACAGAGGCCAGACCGTGCTTTTTCGCCCACGCCAGCAGCGTCTTGTTAGCGGTTCCCGCCAGCGCGCCGGTGATGATGTCGATTTGCTCAGCCGGCGTCACCCGCAGACCATTTTTCTTCTGCACCGGCAGATTGAGCTGCTTCATCAGCTCATCCACCACGCAGCCGCCGCCGTGGACGATAATCAGCGGACGCTGGTGCGCTTCACGGTAATTGACCAGCGCGGTAAACAGACGCTCCAGCGCTTCTTCGCTATCGAGTAATACGCCGCCGAGTTTGATAATTAATGGGTTCATCATCACACCTTAAATAAGAGACTGCGTCTCAGCGAAGCCGAAACGAATATTCGCGCACTGCACCGCCTGCGCTGCGGCGCCTTTCAGCAGGTTATCTTCTGCCGCGACGACGATGAGATGATCGTCCTGCACGGCAAAACCGATATCACAGAATGGCAGACCTTCGACGCTTTTCACTGCGGGCACGCCTTTATCATATAAACGTACCAGCGGTTTATCGGCGTAAGCCTGCTGGTAAACCGCCGCGATCTGCGCATGGCCAACGCCCGGCTTCAGGCGGCAGGTAATGGTTTCCAGAATACCGCGTTTAAAATTACCCAGGTGCGGGGTAAAAATTACCTTTGCCCCGAGGTGGCTGGCAATCTCCGGCTGATGACGATGGTTAAATATGCCGTACGGCTGCAGGCTGACTTCACAGAAGCTGTTGCCGATCGCGGCTTTGCGTCCCGCGCCGCTCACCCCGCTGGTGGCGTTGATCACTGGCCACTGGTTGAGATCCAGCAGACCGGCATCGATCAGTGGCTTCAGCGACAGCTGCGCCGCCGTCGGGTAGCAGCCAGGCACCGCGATTAACTGCGCTTCTTTAAGCGCATCCGCGCTCCACTCCGCCAGACCATACACCGCCTGTTTGAGCAGCTCGGGATGCTGATGAGTGAAACCATAATATTTTTCGTAGAACGCCCCATCGTTAACGCGGAAGGCACCGGAGAGATCGAACACCACGCAGCCGGCGGCAAGGAACTGCGGCGCCAGATCGTGACTCACTTCGTGCGCGGTGGCGAGAAACACCACGTCCACGCCAGCGCTGAATTCGCTGATATCGGACATCGGCTGCAGCGGCATATCGACAATGCCTTTGAGCTGCGGATGCAGGTCGGAAATTAATTTTCCCGCATCATTGCTTTGCGCGGAGACCGTCAAAGCGGTTATGTTCATATGCGGATGACGATTGATATAGGTCACCAGCTCTGCGCCGGCATAACCACTGGCACCCACAATCAGCGTATTTAACATTGGAAGCGCATCTCCTTACATTCGATGGGTTTTCTTACGCTCAACGATATTGTATTTTTATTCACAATAAATGCATGAATATTGATACTATCACGACCCAAGGTGTGTCAACAATGAAAAACAATTTACCGCCCTTTATCGAGATCTACCGCGCGTTGATCGCCACACCGTCCATCAGCGCGACCGAAGAGGCTCTCGATCAGAGCAATGAGTCTTTAATCAATTTGCTGGCCGGCTGGTTCCGCGATCTCGGCTTCAACGTCGAGGTACAGCCGGTGCCGGATACGCGCCATAAATTCAATCTGCTGGCCAGCACCGGACACGGCGCCGGCGGCCTGCTGCTCGCCGGGCATACCGATACCGTGCCGTTCGATGATGGCCGCTGGACGCGCGACCCGTTCACCCTCACCGAACACGATAACAAACTCTACGGCCTCGGCACGGCCGATATGAAAGGCTTTTTCGCCTTTATTCTCGACGCCCTGCGCGATGTCGACGTCACCACGCTGAAAAAACCGCTGTATATTCTGGCCACCGCCGACGAAGAGACCAGCATGGCTGGCGCGCGCTATTTTGCCGAAACCACCCAGCTGCGCCCGGACTGCGCCATCATCGGCGAGCCCACCTCCCTGCAGCCAATCCGCGCCCATAAAGGACATATGTCCAACGCGATCCGTATTCAGGGCCAGTCCGGCCACTCCAGCGATCCGGCGCGCGGGGTCAACGCGATCGAGCTGATGCACGACGCCATCGGCCGGATTATGCAGTTGCGCGATCTGCTTAAAGAGCGCTATCACTTCGAGGCGTTTACGGTCCCTTACCCAACCCTCAACCTGGGCGCTATCCATGGCGGCGATGCCTCAAACCGTATCTGCGCCTGCTGTGAACTGCATATGGATATCCGCCCGCTGCCGGGGATGACCCTAAACGATCTTAATGGTCTGTTGGGCGAGGCGCTGGCCCCGGTCAGCGAACGCTGGCCGGGCCGCCTGACGTTCTCTGAGCTGCATCCGCCGATCCCCGGCTACGAGTGCCCGCCGGACCATAAGCTGGTGCAGGTGGTCGAGAAACTGCTTGGCGCGCAGACCGACGTGGTGAACTACTGCACCGAAGCGCCGTTTATCCAGACGCTGTGTCCGACGCTGGTTCTCGGCCCGGGCTCCATCAATCAGGCCCATCAGCCTGACGAGTTTCTGGAGACGCGCTTTATCAAGCCGACGCGGGAGCTGATTAGCCAGGTGGTCCACCACTTCTGCTGGCACTAAAATCGCCCTCTTTTTCCGCCCCGTTCTCCCGGGGCGGAACGGTGACGATCGTCACATTTCCATAAGCGATGCTTATCCAGCGCCCCCTGAGTTAAATTTCGCAAATTACGGGTATTTACTCGTTTGCTGAAGCGATTTCGCAGTAATTGACGTGGGGGTATTTACGTGGCTTTATAAAAGACGGGTTGCTTATCCGTTGCTCACGTTCCAGCGCAGCGGATATAACAAAATAAAATGAGATGGGGTGTCTGGGGTAACATGAACGAACAATATTCCGCATTGCGTAGTAATGTCAGTATGCTCGGCAAGGTGCTGGGCGATACCATCAAGGATGCATTGGGAGAAAATATTCTTGATCGTGTCGAAACTATCCGTAAGTTGTCCAAATCTTCACGCGCCGGCAACGAAGCTAACCGCCAGGAGCTGCTGACCACGCTGCAGAATTTGTCTAACGACGAACTGCTGCCGGTAGCCCGTGCCTTCAGCCAGTTCCTGAATCTGGCTAACACCGCTGAGCAGTACCACAGCATTTCGCCGAATGGCGAAGCGGCCAGCAATCCGGAAGTCATTGCGCGTACCCTGAGAAAGCTCAAAGACCAACCCAATCTCAACGAAGAGACCATCAAAAAAGCGGTGGAATCTCTGTCCCTGGAGCTGGTGTTAACCGCCCACCCGACCGAGATCACCCGCCGGACGCTGATCCATAAAATGGTGGAAGTGAACAACTGCCTCAAGCAGCTGGATAACAAAGATATCGCGGACTACGAGCACCACCAGCTGATGCGCCGTCTGCGCCAGCTGATCGCCCAGTCCTGGCATACCGATGAAATTCGTAAGCACCGCCCTTCCCCGGTCGATGAAGCCAAATGGGGCTTCGCGGTGGTGGAAAACAGCCTGTGGGAAGGGGTGCCTAACTACCTGCGCGAGCTGAACGAACAGCTGGAAGCCAACCTCGGCTATCAGCTGCCGGTGGACTTTGTCCCGGTGCGTTTCACTTCGTGGATGGGCGGCGACCGCGACGGCAACCCGAACGTGACCGCCGATATCACCCGCCACGTGCTGCTGCTCAGCCGCTGGAAAGCGACCGACCTGTTCCTCAAAGACGTGCAGGTGCTGATCTCCGAGCTGTCGATGGTGGAGTGTACCGACGAGCTGCGCGCCCTGGCTGGCGCCGAGGGCGCTCAGGAACCGTACCGTTATCTGATGAAAAAACTGCGCTCTCAGCTGATGGAGACCCAGGCCTGGCTGGAAGCGCGCCTGAAAGGCCAGAAGCTGCCGAAACCGGCGGGACTGATCACTCAGAACGAGCAGCTGTGGGAGCCGCTGTACGCCTGCTATAAATCGCTGCAGGCCTGCGGCATGGGCATTATCGCCAACGGCGAGCTGCTCGACACCCTGCGCCGCGTGAAGTCTTTCGGCGTACCGCTGGTCCGTATTGATATTCGTCAGGAAAGCACCCGCCATACCGAAGCGCTGGGTGAAATGACCCGTTACCTCGGGATCGGCGACTACGAAAGCTGGTCGGAAGCCGACAAACAGGCTTTCCTGATCCGCGAACTGAATTCCAAACGTCCGCTGCTGCCGCGCCAGTGGGAGCCAAGCGAAGAGACGCGTGAAGTTCTCGACACCTGCAAGGTGATCGCCGAGGCGCCGCGCGGATCGATCGCTGCCTACGTGATCTCGATGGCGAAAACGCCGTCCGATGTGCTGGCGGTTCATCTCCTGCTGAAAGAAGCCGGGATTGGCTTTGCTCTGCCGGTGGCCCCGCTGTTCGAAACGCTGGATGACCTCAACAACGCCAACGACGTCATGACCCAGCTGCTGAATATCGACTGGTACCGCGGCTTTATCCAGGGCAAGCAGATGGTCATGATCGGCTACTCTGACTCCGCTAAAGATGCCGGCGTGATGGCCGCCTCCTGGGCGCAGTACCAGGCGCAGGACGCGCTGATCAAAACCTGCGAAAAAGCCGGTATTGAACTGACGCTGTTCCACGGTCGCGGCGGCTCTATCGGCCGCGGCGGCGCGCCGGCCCACGCCGCGCTGCTCTCGCAGCCGCCGGGAAGCCTGAAAGGCGGCCTGCGCGTTACCGAGCAGGGCGAGATGATCCGCTTTAAGTACGGCCTGCCGGAAGTCACCATCAGCAGCCTGTCGCTGTATACCAGCGCCATTCTGGAAGCCAACCTGCTGCCGCCGCCGGAGCCGAAAGCAGAATGGCGCGACATCATGGCCGAGCTGTCCGACGTGTCGTGCAAGATGTATCGCGGCTACGTGCGTGAAAACAAAGATTTCGTCCCTTACTTCCGCTCTGCGACCCCGGAGCAGGAGCTGGGCAAACTGCCGCTGGGTTCGCGTCCGGCAAAACGTCGTCCAACCGGCGGCGTCGAGTCGCTGCGCGCCATTCCGTGGATCTTCGCCTGGACCCAGAACCGCCTGATGCTGCCGGCCTGGCTGGGCGCTGGCGCTGCGCTGCAGAAGGTGGTCGAAGGTGGAAAACAGAGTGAACTGGAAGCCATGTGTCGCGACTGGCCGTTCTTCTCTACCCGCCTCGGCATGCTGGAGATGGTTTACTCGAAGGCCGACCTGTGGCTGGCGGAGTACTACGATCAGCGCCTGGTGAAGCCGGAGCTGTGGGCGCTGGGTTCCGAGCTGCGCAAGCTGCTGGCTGCCGATATCAACGTCGTGCTGGCCATCGCCAACGACTCCCATCTGATGGCCGACCTGCCGTGGATCGCCGAGTCTATCCAGCTGCGTAATATCTATACCGACCCGCTGAACGTCCTGCAGGCGGAACTGCTGCACCGTTCACGCCAGGCTGAAGAAGAGGGCAAGGACCCGGATCCGCGCGTTGAACAAGCGCTGATGGTCACCATCGCCGGCGTCGCCGCCGGTATGCGTAACACCGGTTAATCTATCTCCCCCCGGCCGCCCGGCCGGGGGTTTTCCGCCCGTTCTAGTGGTGCAGCATCTCATCAACGATCTGTTCTTTATGCAGCGCATACGGATAATAGGTCGGCCAGTTATCCATCTCTTTCAGCAACGCCTCCTGTGATTCATTGCCCATGAAAATATGGAAATGCTGTGATTTACGCGGGTCAATGATATGGTCGCTGAATTGCACAAATTTCGGCGCGTTGGCATCGCCCTGCTGGCACTCGAACAGATAACGCACGCCCTTCTTACCGGAGGCGTAATGCAGAATTTTATAGCCTGAATAGCGGTATTTGCAGCTATTGACGGTCTGGCCAACGTGGAACTCAATCACGTCATCTTCAATGCCAATCTGCTCCACATCGGTGGCGTAGCCCTTCTTATAATAGGCGCGATACTCCTCCACGCTCTTGCCGCCGGGCTTTTTCGCCTTCTGCTCCAGCACCGGATCGAGATCGCCGTTGAGCAGATACGGGTTCACCGACTGCCAGACGCCCTCCCAGTCGCTCAGCGCGCGGTCCTGCACATCTTTATCCGCAAAAATGCCTTCGCTGGCCTGACGCTCCACTTCGGTTAACGCCGGGCCATGGCTATGGTTGCCGTGGGCGAACGCCTGGGCGCTGGCTAAAGCCATGCCGAATCCTAAGGCCAGCAGGGGGATCTTTCTGGTCATTACTCTCTCCTGAGTTTGCTATCAATGGCGACAAATTGTTACGATATAACATATCTTATCTGGGAGGCAAGAGCGACAGGCAAGCGCTTTTACCGCTGGAATAATGTCCGGTATGATGAAAAGGGTGATGCGCTGAACGGAAGAATGATGGACAACGATATCAATCAACTTATTGATGCATTGCTAAAAAAGCAGACCAGCCTCGGCCGGGTTTATTTCGCCGGCGAGACGCGCTCGCCTGCTGAGCCGGTGGTGCAGGTGGATTTTCCCCGTCTGAATATCCTCCTCGATGGGCAGTTGCCCGACCAGGCGCTCGGCGATAACGCCCCGCTCCTTGAGGCCCATGACGTGCTCTATATCCCTGGCGATAGCTGGAACTGCCCGCAGTGGCAAGCGCCTTGCCTGCTGTTAAGCATCCTGTTCGCTAAGCAGCAGCTGGAGTGCTCGCTGCAGCACTGGAATGGCAAGGCGATAACTGTTGTCGACAAGCGGCAGGCGCTGCGCCGCGGGCCGCGCGTCGGATCATTTCTGCTGCAGGCGCTCAATGAACTCCGGATGCAACCGCAGGAGCAGCAAACCGCCCGCAGCATCGTCGTCAGCCTGCTCAGCCACTGCCATGATCTTCTCGGCAGCCAGGCGCAAACCTCCTCGCGCAGCCAGGCGTTGTTCGAAGCGATCCGCCAATATATGGACATCCATTATGCGGAACCGCTGAGCCGGGAATCGGTGGCCCAGGCGTTCTACCTCTCTCCCAACTATCTTTCCCATCTGTTCCAGAAATGTGGGCCAATGGGCTTCAATGAATATCTAAACCATATTCGTCTCGAACAGGCCCGTATGCTGCTGAAGGGCCACGATATGAAAGTGAAAGACATCGCCCACGCCTGCGGCTTCGCCGACAGCAACTACTTCTGCCGCCTGTTCCGCAAAACTACGGAACGCTCGCCGTCTGAATACCGCCGCCAGTACCATAGCCAGCTGACGGAAAAAGCATCCCCGGTAAAAAACTAGATTTTTGTGTGTTAAACCTGACTTTTGTGCGCGCTATAGTTACCTCCCATCCCAGCCAGCACCGATAAATGTGATCTAAATCATCCTTAATCACGATGCGTACATTTATCCAGTTTTTGGCAAATTTGTCATCTGGCGATCCTTCGAACGAAAGCCGTATGCTTACCTCAACGACAGCACCGAATTAAGCATTGAGGAAAACACAATGGAACTCTATCTGGATACCGCCAACGTCGCCGAAGTGGAACGCCTGGCCCGCATCTACCCGCTGGCCGGGGTAACCACCAACCCGAGCATTATCGCCGCCGGTAAAGTCCCGGTCTGGGATGTGCTGCCGCGCCTGCAAAAAGCCGTCGGTCCGAAGGGCACCCTCTTCGCGCAGACCATGAGCCGCGACGCGCAGGGCATGGTGGAAGAGGCCAAACGTCTGAGCAATTCCGTGCCGGGCATTGTGGTCAAAATCCCGGTCACCGCCGAAGGGCTCGCCGCTATCAAACTGCTGAAGAAAGAAGGCATCCCGACCCTTGGCACCGCCGTCTACAGCGCTTCGCAAGGCCTGCTGGCCGCGCTGGCCGGCGCAAAGTACGTCGCGCCTTACGTTAACCGCGTCGACGCCCAGGGCGGGGACGGCATCCGCATGGTGCAGGAGCTGCAATCCCTGCTGGAAATGCATGCGCCCGAGAGCAAAGTTCTGGCGGCAAGCTTCAAAACGCCACGCCAGGCGCTGGATTGTCTGCTGGCTGGCTGCGAAGCAATCACCCTTCCACTAGATGTAGCGCAACAAATGCTCGGCACCCCTGCGGTAGAGTCAGCCATAGAGAAGTTTGAACAAGACTGGAATAACGCCTTTGGCACGCTGAATCTGTAACCGGATCCGCGAGCCGCCTGCGGGCGGCGTCACGGTCATCGAGGAGGAATCGAAATGGATCGCATTATTCAATCACCAGGCAAATATATCCAGGGCGCAGGCGCCATCAAGCGCCTCGGCGACTATCTGAAACCGCTGGCCGAGCGCTGGCTGGTGGTCGGTGATAAATTCGTCCTGGGGTTTGCGGAAGAGATGCTGCGTAAAAGCCTGGCCGACGCTGGCCTGGCGGCCGAAATCGCGCCGTTTGGCGGTGAGTGTTCGCATAATGAAATCAACCGCCTACGCGATATCGCCGGCAACGCGAAGTGCACCGCCGTGCTGGGGATCGGCGGTGGCAAAACCCTGGATACCGCGAAAGCGCTGGCCCACTTTATGAATGTGCCGGTGGCGATCGCCCCCACCATCGCCTCCACCGATGCGCCGTGCAGCGCGCTGTCGGTGATATACACCGACGAAGGGGAATTCGACAGCTACCTGATGCTGCCGCGCAACCCCAACATGGTCATTGTCGATACGCAGATCGTTGCCGGCGCGCCGGCCCGCCTGCTGGCCGCCGGGATTGGCGATGCGCTGGCTACCTGGTTCGAAGCCCGCGCCTGCTCCCGTAGCGGCGCCACCACCATGGCGGGCGGGAAGTGCACCCAGGCGGCGCTGGCGCTGGCCGAGCTATGCTACAACACCTTACTCGAAGAGGGTGAAAAAGCGATGCTGGCCGCCGAACAGCACGTGGTCACCCCGGCGCTGGAGCGGGTGGTGGAAGCCAACACCTATCTGAGCGGCGTGGGTTTCGAAAGCGGTGGTCTCGCGGCGGCGCACGCGATTCATAACGGCATGACGGCCATCCCTGACGCCCATCACTATTATCACGGGGAAAAAGTGGCGTTCGGAACCCTGACGCAGCTGGTGCTGGAAAATGCGCCGGTGGACGAAATAGAGACCGTCGCCGCGCTGTGCCACAGCGTTGGGCTGCCGATCACCCTGGCGCAGCTGGATATCAAAGGTGATATCCCGACCAAAATGCGTCTGGTGGCGGAAGCCGCCTGCGCTGAAGGCGAAACCATTCACAATATGCCGGGCGGCGTTGATTCCGACCAGGTCTACGCCGCGCTGCTGGTGGCCGACCAGTATGGTCAGCGCTTCCTGCAGGAATGGGAATAAACCAGAGCAAAACACCCGGCGACAGCCGGGTGTTTTTTATGCATCTCTGCAGGCCGGAGCAGGCTATGCCCCTCGTCTCTTGATACTGATCATCGCCAACGCCAGTACTATCAACGCAATGCCACAACCTTCCACCTTTCCTGGATTTTCATGTAGTGGCCACCAGGAAAATAGCACGCCACAGACCGGTACGGCCAGCGTACTCAGACCGGCTATACTTGCCGGTAAATTACGCAGTACAAAAAGCCACAGACTCCAGGCCAGCGCCGTTGCAAGGATTGCGCTGTAAGCCAGGGCCCAGAAAACGTCGGGCTGCCAGTCTACCGCTCGTTGCGGGACGAGCCAGGCCACTACGCTCATTACTACGGCGGCATATAGCATCTGCCATGTCGTTAGTGCCAGCAAATCAACCTGCGGATACCGGGTATACATACGCTTCGCGACGATCGCACCTGCCCCCCAGCTCACGCCGGAGAGGATCGCCAGCAAGGCGCTTTTCAGGGAGGTAAAATCGAGTTGCCAAGGCTGAAGTACGAGTATCAGGCCCACGCATGCCACCCCGATGGCGATATACTGCCATCGCCGCATGCGCTCACCTAAGAATAACGCGGCCATCACCACTACCCAGAATGGCATGGTATAACTCAGGATCGCCACTTTACCGGCGCCACCGCTCATTAGCGCCCACTGTGCCAGACCGACCATGCCGCAGGTTTGCAATAACGCGATCGCCAGGGTGTAGCCGAAAGGCGTCGGCTTGAGCGCTTTACCGCGGATCAACATCACTATCCATAGCACCACGGCGCCAAAAATACAGCGCAGCGCCGTGAAGTCAAAAGCGCCGATATAGCTCGTCACTTGCTTCATCGCGATCCAGCTAAAGCTCCAGATCAGCGTTAATAACGCCAAACCGCCAAACGCCAGTGGATCGCTCTTCCTTGCCATTGCATAACCCATCCCTGTCAATTATCAGGCTGGCACTATACGCGCTTTATCTTCTGCTCTCCCCTGACCTGTATCAGCGTTTTGGGCAAAAAAAAGCGATGGCGAATACCGGCTTCGCCATCGCACTAAACGTTAATGAAAACTCAGGCCGGGCGTACGCCCAGCGTATGGCAGATGGCGTAGCTCATCTCGGCGCGGTTCAGGGTGTAGAAGTGGAAATCCTTGACCCCTTCCCGGCTTAAGATCTTCACCATGTCCATGGCGATATTCGCCCCCACCAGTTGACGGGTTTCGGCGTCGTTATCCAGCCCTTCGAACATTTTTGACATCCACACCGGGATACGGACATTGGTCATATCCGCAAACTTTTTCGCCTGTTTAAAGTTGGAGACCGGCAGGATACCGGGAATGATTTCCACGTCGATGCCTGCCGAGACGCAGCGATCGCGAAAACGCAGGTAGCTTTCCACATCGAAGAAGAACTGGGTGATCGCGCGGTTGGCCCCTGCTTCTACTTTGCGTTTCAGGTTCAGTAAATCCGCCTGCGCGCTTTTCGCCTCCGGATGCACTTCCGGATACGCGGCGACAGAGATATCAAAATCGCCTACCTCTTTCAGCAACGTCACCAGATCGGCGGCGTACATATCCGGTTTACCGCTGCCCGGCGGCAGGTCGCCGCGCAGGGCGACGATATGGCGGATACCGTTGTTCCAGTAATCCTGAGCGATAGTGCGCAACTCATCGCGGCTGGCATCGATACAGGTCAGGTGCGGCGCTGCTTCCAGACCAGTTCGCTCTTTAATGCCTTTGATGATGCTGTGGGTGCGATCGCGCTCGCCAGAGTTCGCGCCATAGGTTACCGAAACAAACTTCGGTTTCAGACTGCTCAGGCGATCGATGGATTTCCACAGGGTTTGCTCCATTTCACTGGTGCGCGGCGGAAAGAATTCAAAAGACACATTAATCTGGCCCTGGACTTCCGCCAGGCTCTGATTCAGGGCTTCCCGCTGATTGGCGTGAAAAAAGCTCATACCTTACCTCATCAATCGCATGTAATGGCTGTTATATTGCGAACTTCTATACGTTTAGACGTCCAGATGTAAAAATGACGGAAAAGCGCGCGGGCGTCAATAGAAAAATCTGCGTAAAGAGTGAGGAATAGGTCACCTACATGAAAAAATTTCATCTTCCGATCACCTGGCCACGCACAGGAAGCGGCTCGGTGGGCAATATAAGGTGGCTCGCGAGTCAGCCTGAGACTAGCCAGTCGCCAGAATGCCATCCAGCAGAGAAAGCCATTGCTGCACGGACTCTGCCTGGTGAGGCGGATAAATCACCCCAAGGCTTAACGGCATCGCGTCGCCCTCAGCCACCGGGCAGAACGCCACCCCCTGACGCTGAATCGCGGAAAAGGACGCCGGCAGCAGGATCATGCCTTCCCCGCGCGCAATACGCGCCAGCAGCACATCATGCTCGGCCGGCTCTTCCACATACGTCGGGGCATAGCCAGCCCGGTCGAAAATGCGGCGCGTGTAGTCAAAGAAACCAGGATTACGCTCGCGTTTAAACCAGAACAGCGGCCGATGATTGAGCGCGCTTAACGTCAGCCCTGGCCTGCCGGCTTCCGGCCAGGAGGCCGGTAATGCCGCAATGAGCGGCTCATGATACGGCAATGGGTGCAGGTGCAGCCCTTCAGTATTGAGCGGCAGCGCGACCAGCGCCGCATCGAGTTTGCCTTTGCGTACCTGCTGAGCCAGCGCCGGTGAGGCGTGGCGGGTGATATGCAACGCGCGGGTATGTTCGCTCAGCGCAGCCTCAACGGCGGCGAAAATGCCCTGTTCGAAGGCCGTCGTCACGCCCAGACGTAGAGCCTGCGGCGAGTGAACGGCGAGCTCACTCAATGCCGCCAGCGTGCGTTCCTGGAGCGCCAGCAGAGGTTGAATCATCTCCAGCACCTCTTTACCCGCGTCGGTCAGGATCAGGCCTTTGCTATGGCGCTGAAACAGCGTCACCCCCAGCTGCGCTTCCAGATGGCGGATATGGCGGGTCAGCGGCGGCTGCGAGATAAATAACCGCTGCGCCGCCCGGCTGATGTTATTTTCCTCCGCTACCACGGCAAAGGCGCGCAGCAGGCGAATATCCAGAGAATGTAATCTTGAAGTTGTCATACTGAAAAGGTATCACGAAAAGGGTATTACTCAAGTCCGGCACACTTCCCTACCCTTCCTCTTAACGCACCATCACAGAGAGGGAAAAACGATGTCCAGCGAACGTTATATCATCGGTCAGGAAATGCTTCAGCGGGTGGATGGTAAGGGCGGGGAAGCTGTCGTCGACAGCCTGCGGGATATCGCCCCCGATTTCGCCCGCTATCTGATTGAGTTCCCCTTCGGCGATATTTACGCCAGGCCAGGGCTCGATTTACGCAGCCGGGAAATCGCCACCATCGCCGCGCTCACGGCGTTGGGTAACGCCGAGCCACAGCTGAAAGTACACATTGCCGCGGGATTAAACGTCGGCCTGACGCAAGAGGAGATTACGGAAGCGATCATGCAGATGGCAGTCTATGCCGGATTCCCGGCGGCCCTCAACGGCCTGTTTGCCGCCAGGGCGGTATTTGCGGCCCACTGATCGCTTAAGGCCGGGCTGACTGCCCGGCCTTAAAAACTTATTTCTTCACATCGACAACGCGCTGCCCGTTAAGCTGCTCATCCGTTATCTTTTGCCCGGCTTTGAAATAGTCTACGACCGCATTTGAAACGTAATAGCCGCCGGAGGTATTACGCGCCTGCCCCTCGGTAAACGCGACAAAACCATCGCCGCCATCTGCAAGGAAGCTGTTGGTGGCAATATGGTAAACCGTCGTATCGTCAATCGGTTTACCGTTTAGCCTGAATAACACAACGCGCTGGCCCACAGGTTTGCTGCTGTCATACATCATTTCCAGTCCCCGGGAGACCTGCAGCACGCCGTTGCTCAACCCGGCGCCATGCTCCATCAGGCTACGCAACTGCTTCCCGGTTAGATCCATGGTGACCAGCTCGTTGGGAAATGGGAAGGTGCTGATAACGGCGCCCATGCTCACCGCCCCGGCGGGGATCTCATTCCGGATCCCGCCCGAGTTGGTTAACGCCATCTGCGTACTCCTACCTGCTGCCAACAGCAAGGCGTCAGCGGCAAGATTGCCCAACGGCGAAGAGATGCCATACGCACGGGTCAGTTCAACGGGCGATTGTGTAATGACCTGCTGCACCAGTTGATCAAGTTGCTTATTCCAGCCGTCGATGACCTGTTTTGTCTGCGGATCAGGCTTCCACTCATCGGCATAAAGCGTCTTCAGCTCAAAGTGCTTCACCGTGAATTGGTGCGGTTTCTCCTGATAATCCAGCACCAGTTTACCCACATCGATGCCGCCGCTATCGGTAGAAAGGATCAACGTATTACCCACTTTAATGGGCTCCGGTGTGCCAACGTGAGCATGGCCGGTAATTAAAACGTCCAGGCTTTTCACCTGACCCGCAGTCTGAATATCTTTATCCAGCGCACGACGCACATCGGTTCCCCCCTGGCTCGACTGACGCGCCGGGACGCCTTCATGGATCAGGGCCACGGTCAGATCCACTTTACCGTTAAGTTCATCGATATAATGCTGTAGCCATTTCACCTCATCGCGCGCTTCGATACCCACTCGCGTCGCGGCAGAAACGGTGTCATTAAAAGCAAACACGCCGTGCAGGCCAATCACGCCAATTTTCACGCCATCTTTTTCGATAATGGTATAGGGCTTATCCCAGAACGATTTATCGCTGTTCTGATAAAAAATATTGCCCTGAACAATCGGGAATGTCGCCTGGCTAAGCTGAAGCAACGTATTATCCCAGCCGTGATCGAACTCATGATTACCGATAGTCACCGCATCGTAGGACATCGTATTCATAATATCGATTATCGCTTTGCCCTTCGTCAGGCTACTGATGTAAGGCCCGGAAAAATAATCTCCGGCATCAAAAAACCAGGTCGCGTTATTTTTCGCTTTTTCCTGTTTCACCATCGTCGTGATATTCGCCCAACCGCCAATATCTCGTTTACCATCCGCAATCCATGGCACTTTATAAGGTTCGACATGGGCATGAAGATCGTTGGTATAAATTATGGTGACATCTTTGGCGCAGGCCCAGAAAGGCAAAGTTAACAGAAGTGCTGCGCTCATTGTTTTTAGTTTCATCGGAGTTCCTTTCAGAGTGATAAAGAACCGCTAAGTTACGTTCTGAAAGACTTTTTTATGTGAGAGCATTCACAGTTGTATGCAACCTGAGCAGGACAAAATTAACGACCTGTAAAAATCGTTGGTATTGACCTGCCAGTGGATACTCTCTTTACCATTAACGCCTGTAAAACTTTTGGCTGCCGCAATTTAGGTTTACCGTCTGCGGCTGAGTATCATTTCCCGAATTTTCGGCTGGGCTACCCGGCGCTCTACTGCGCAGCCTGCGGCAGCTATCCCCCCCTGTTTAACGAACGGGAATTCCGCCCCTGGCTGGCGGCTTATCTGACGGATCATGCCCGCCGCTACGGCTATTTTTGCCCGGTATGCTATCAGCGGGATATTATTCGCTACGGCCGCAATCCGCAGGGTACGCAACGCCTTCAGTGCCGCCACTGTAAAAAGGTCTGGACGCCAAAATTCCCACACATCGCCCCAATTGAAGCCCCACGACGTATTTGCAGCGTACCGTTGATAGCGCTATTCCAGGGTAATGCCGCCGGGCAAAAGCTCTATTTTTTATTAAGCTTTGATGCCGTGCGCGGTAATGTTATTCATCTTACCTCTAATTTCACTCCTTTCGCGGTAGGCGAATCATTACGCTATCACTGGCGCGGCGGACAAGCCGACAGGGAGGAGACTGACGATATTATTCAACGTATTTCTCTCACTGAAATGCGCTTTTTACAACGCAGTCAGTTCGATGAAATCCAGTACGGCAGCGCAATGCAAAAGCGCCATGCCCGCGGCAATATATTGCGCCCGGTTATCGCCGCGCACGGTCATTTCAAACTGCTCAGCCAGCGGTTTCCAGAGGTGAAAACGCACGTTATTGCGCATGAATGCTTTTTACGCGGCGCGGCGATCGTTGCCTGGGCGCCGCTTTTTCGTCAGCGGCAAGGCGATCTATGGTATGTGGAAGAAGAGATAAGGAACCCAGCCAGCCCGGCTCCGTGGCAGCTACAGGGGAAAACCCATCATGGCTGGTGGCAAAATTCATGGCAGCGTTGGACGCAGGAAGAGAATCAGAAAATGGTCTGCCGGCTTGCCGGCACTGCAGAAGAGAACGCCTTTCTACCAGACCTTGCGGCCAGCCGACGGTTTACAATATGGCTGAAAAACAGACCCGCGTTTGCGCAGAGCGCCCTGTATTCCGCAGGGCGCGTAACGCAAATAGTGGTCTCACTGGTTCAAGAGTATAACGCGACGCTTACAGCAGCTGCGCCAGGCGGTTAATATCCGACTGGATCGCCCCGGCGGTCACATCGCGCCCGGCGCCTGGCCCGCGGATCACCAGCGGGTTATCGCGATACCAGCGGCTTTCGATGGCAAACACGTTATCGCACGGCAGCAGCGCCGCCAGCGGGTGCTCTTCGCGTACCGCTTCCACACCGACGCGTGCTTTGCCGTTGGCATCAAAGCGCGCCACGTAGCGGAGCACCAGTCCCATCTCGCGGGCCGCTTCCAGACGCTGCAGCATCTGCTCGTTCAACTCTTCGCCATTCTCAAAGAAGTGATCGACCGACCCCTCTTCACAGTGCGCCGGCACCAGTGATTCCACACGCACCTGATCCGGTTCGATGTCATAGCCCGCTTCCCGCGCGAGGATCACCAGCTTACGCATCACATCCTTACCGGACAGATCGACGCGCGGATCCGGCTCGGTCAGCCCCTGCTGCCACGCCTGATCCACCAGGTCGGTGAACGGCACGGTGCCATCGAACTGCAGGAACAGCCAGGAGAGCGTTCCCGAGAAGATACCGCTCAGGCCGAGAATAGTATCGCCGCTGTCGATCAGGTCGCGCACCGTATGGTTCACCGGCAAGCCGGCGCCCACGGTGGCGTTATATAGCCAGTGGCGCCCCGTCTTCTCAAACGCGTCGTGGATCTGACGATATTTATCACTGCTGCTGGCGCCCGCCAGCTTGTTGGCGCTAATGACGTGGAAGCCATGGCTGGCAAAATCAAGATACTGGTCGGCCAGCTGTTCGCTGGCGGTGACGTCCAGCACCACTAAATCATCATACGGGTGCGCGCGCATCCACAGGAACAGCGACTCTTCATCCTGCTCCACCGCTTCATCGTTGAAGAAAGCCAGCGCCCGGCTGGCATCCAGCCCGTCGTAATTCAGCAGGCTGCGTTTACTGTCGACTACGCCGGCGAGAATAAACTCGAAACCGGTACGCGCCGAGAGCGTAGTTTGTTCACGGGCGAAAAGCTCCAGCCAGCGGGAACCAATGTTCCCTTTGCCGAACAGCATCAGGCCAATACGCTTTTCGGCGCGAAACAAGGACTGATGCAGCCCCTGGATCAGGCTTTCCGTCGGCCCGGCGCGTAGCACCGCCACCAGGCTGATCCCCTCTTCAGACTGCCAGGTGAACTCCACCGGCTGCCCTTTGAGCTGCTGCCAGAAACGGTGGCAGTGCAGCGGGTTACGGGTGACTCCCGCGCCCACCATCGCCACCAGCGCCAGCTTCTGACGCAGACGCAGCTCGCCCGGCAGACCGGCTTCATCGAGCAATTTCAGCGCGCTGTCGGCCACCTCGGAGGTATAGCAGAACTGCAGCAGCTTACGGTCGGCATGGACGCCAACGGCTAACGGGCGCAGCTGGGCGCGTTTGAGCAGAGCGTCCAGCTCTTTATGCGCCAGTTTGAAATCGTGACCGGCCGGCACCTGGAACTCCACCAGGCAGACGTCGTCATGGCTGGTGACAATCCGTGCGCCGGTACCGGAGGCCAGCACGCGCTCAATGCGCGTGGAACCCTGTTCCGGCGTGTAGCTGCAGCGTAACTGCAGATCGATATCACTGGCGGAAACCGGCTGTAGCGTGCGGGCATGGAGCACCGGCGCGGCCAGGCGCGCCAGCTCGCTGGCTTCGTCCAGACGCAGCAGCGGCAGCAGGCAGGCGTCTTTCACCTTGCGCGGATCCGCGCTGTACACCCCGGCAACGTCACTCCAGATAGTGACCCGGGAGGCGCCCGCCAGCGCGCCGATCTGGGTGGCAGAGTAGTCAGACCCGTTACGGCCCAGCAGGACGGTTTCGCCGGCCTGGTTGCGGGAGATAAAGCCGGTCACCACCAGACGTTTGTTAGGATGCTGCGCCATCAGCTGCTGCAGCAGTGGGTAAGATAATCCCTCATCCACCTGCGGCTGCGCGGCGCGTTCCGCGCGCAGGAACGCGCGCGCGTCCAGCCAGGCGGCTTCCATACCCAGCTGGTTGAGAACCGCCGCCATCAGGCGCGCGGACCACACTTCCCCATGGCCGACCACTTCCGCATAGACCGCTTCGGAAACCCCGCCGTCCAGCAGACCAGCCAGACGCTCAAGGTCGTGGATAAAGGCGGCTATCAACGTATCCGCCGCCGCAGGCTCCAGCAGACCGCCAATCAGCTCGGTGTGATAGCGGCGAAGCGACTGCTGAACCTGATGCGCAGCAAGGCGATCGCTCTGGCTAAGCTTAAGCCAGCTGATCAGCTGGTTGGTGGTGCTGCCAGCGGCGGAGACGACCATCATATCCCCCGCCTGCGAATACTCCTTCATGATCCCCGCGACGCGCAGGTAACATTTCGCATCCGCTAAACTACTCCCACCAAATTTGTGCAGCTGACGACCCTTCGCCCCTGCCTGCGCAATCACACTCATCTTTATTCCTCGTTTGCTGCCCGGAAGCCATTTTCCAGGTCGGCAATTAAATCTTCACCATCTTCAATACCGGTCGATATACGCAGGAGCGTTTCTGAAATTCCGGCGGCGGCACGCGCTTCAGGCGCCATGCCGGCATGCGTCATCGTTGCCGCATGGGAAATCAGGCTTTCAACGCCCCCCAGCGATTCCGCCAGTGTAAACAGCGACAGCCCGCTCAGAAAACGGCGCAGCGTCTGCTCGTCACCGTCAAGCTCGAAGCTTAACATTGCGCCAAAACCTTTTTGCTGACGCGCCGCAATTTCATGCCCCTGGTTTTCCGGCAGCGATGGATGATACAGCTTTTTCACCAGCGGCTGGGTTTTCAGATACTCAACGATCGCCAGGGCATTTCGCTGCGCCACTTCCATCCGTGGAGACAGCGTCCGCAGCCCGCGCAACAGCAGATAGCTGTCGAAGGCGCTGCCGGTGACGCCAATATTATTCGCCCACCATGCCAGTTCGGTGACAGTTGTTGGATCTTTGGCAATCACCACCCCGGCCACCACATCGGAGTGACCATTGAGGTATTTGGTACAGGAATGCAGCACCAGATCGGCGCCCAGCGCCAGCGGGTTTTGCAACGCCGGGCTCAGGAAGGTGTTGTCCACCACGCTAATTGCCCCGGCCTCACGCGCCAGACCACAGATTTTCGCAATATCCACCACCCGCAGCAATGGATTACTTGGGCTTTCCACCAACACCAGCTTCGGTTTTTCCGCCAGCGCCGCCCGCAGCGCCTGCTCATCGCTTTGATCGACAAACTGGACGCGATAGCAGCCGCGCTTCGCCAGGCTGTCGAACAGACGGTAGCTGCCGCCGTAGCAGTCGTGCGGCGCCACCAGCAGATCGCCCGGTTTAAGGAACACCGTCGTCACCAGCAGGATCGCCGACATTCCGGTATTGGTCAGCACCGCGCCGGCGCCGCCCTCCAGCTCCGCTAAGGCGCGCTGCACCACATCGCGCGTCGGATTGCCACGACGGGAGTAGTCGTGGGCGCGCGGTTCATTAAAGCCGGTGAAG
The DNA here is from genome assembly GCF_018204675.1 of Klebsiella sp. P1927. Classification (NCBI taxonomy): domain Bacteria; kingdom Pseudomonadati; phylum Pseudomonadota; class Gammaproteobacteria; order Enterobacterales; family Enterobacteriaceae; genus Klebsiella; species Klebsiella sp. P1927. The sequence goes on from NZ_CP073377.1 coordinate 5,019,832, forward strand.
TTATAGGTACTGGAGAGGTGAATCGGCGGGACAACGCAACCGTACTGCTCGTCGTCATTTAAACCGCTACGCACTGCGATGGTGGCCTGTTTACGCGTCATGTTGGGAAGTTCCTGGGCTGAATCGGTGAAAAGTCAGGCTCCAGAGTAATCATTGTCACAATAGACGTCAATACATCTGGACATCTAAACTTCTTTGCGTATAGATTGAGCAAAGTGCAAATAGCCGTTAAAATTATATGCATTAGCGCACGTCGTCGGCGGCTTATCTCATGTCAGAAAGCCCGCGCATACGGTAAACTACGCGCAATTATAGCCCGGGCGGAATATTCTGGCCCTTCACTAATAAACAGAGGATTAAGGTATCTCATGGCTGAATGGAGCGGCGAATATATCAGCCCATACGCTGAGCACGGTAAGAAGAGTGAACAAGTAAAGAAAATTACGGTTTCCATTCCTCTGAAGGTGTTAAAAATCCTCACCGATGAACGCACGCGTCGTCAGGTGAATAACCTGCGTCACGCGACCAACAGCGAGCTGCTGTGCGAAGCGTTTCTGCATGCCTTTACCGGACAACCGTTGCCTAACGATGAAGACCTGCGTAAAGAGCGCAGCGATGAGATCCCGGAAGCGGCGAAAGCGATTATGCGTGAACTGGGAATCGACCCGGATACGTGGGAATACTGAGACGATAAAAAGGGCGGAATAATCTTCCGCCCTTTTTTCTTTCCCGCCCAGGCAGGCGGGAGAGACAAAAAAGCCGCCCTGAGGCGGCTTCTTCTGGCAACTTACTTGCTGCCCGGGATGCTGAAGCGCTTGTTGAAGCGGTCAACACGGCCACCGGTAGCAACATCACGCTGTTTGCCGGTGAAGAACGGGTGGCATTTGCCGCACACGTCGAGGTTCAGGTCGTGACCAACGGTGGAGCGGATTTTCATGACATTACCGCAAGAACAGGTAGCAGTAATTTCGTCGTAATTTGGGTGAATACCTTTTTTCATGGGAGAACCTCAGTTAAGGCCGCGTCGCTCTTCCAGCCCTAACGCCAGACACCACGCGATATTAGTAATTTCCCGTCGCCTTCTACGCTGCTGACAGCGTGAAGCACGCGGTAATGGTCAATCTTCAATGCGATATAAAGCGCATCAAAGGCGGCGAATCATACAGAATTTGACCAGCATATGCAAACTGATCCGCGCCGCCTTATCGTAATGTGTATACTATCCCGCCAGATTTCAAGTCAGGAAGATGACATGTCCGTCGCCCACGTTGCCCTACCCGTTCCGCTACCGCGCACTTTTGACTACCTGCTGCCTGAAGGCATGGCGGTCAAAGCGGGCTGTCGGGTGCGGGTGCCGTTCGGCAAACAGGAGCGGATCGGCATTGTCGCGGCGGTGAGCGAGCGCAGCGAACTGCCGCTGGATGAGCTAAAACCGGTCGCCGAAGCGCTGGACAACGAGCCGGTCTTCTCCACGACTGTCTGGCGACTGCTGATGTGGGCGGCTGAGTATTACCATCACCCGATCGGCGATGTGCTGTTCCATGCATTACCCGTTATGCTGCGCCAGGGCAAACCCGCCAGCGCCACGCCGCTGTGGTACTGGTTCGCCACCGAGCAGGGGCAGGTTGTCGACCTTAACGGTCTGAAACGCTCCCGGAAGCAGCAGCAGGCGCTGGCGGCGCTGCGCCAGGGCAAAATCTGGCGTCATCAGGTTGGCGAACTGGAATTCAATGAAGCGGCGCTGCAGGCGCTGCGCGGCAAAGGGCTGGCGGAACTGGCCTGCGAAGCGCCCGCCCTCACCGACTGGCGCAGCGCGTATTCGGTTGCCGGCGAACGCCTGCGCCTGAATACCGAGCAGGCCACCGCCGTCGGGGCGATCCACAGCGCCGCCGATCGTTTCTCCGCCTGGCTGCTGGCGGGTATTACCGGCTCCGGGAAAACGGAAGTCTATTTGAGCGTGCTGGAGAATGTGCTGGCGCAGGGGCGCCAGGCGCTGGTGATGGTGCCGGAGATCGGCCTGACGCCGCAAACCATCGCCCGATTTCGCCAGCGCTTTAACGCGCCGGTGGAAGTGCTGCACTCCGGGCTCAATGACAGCGAACGTCTCTCGGCCTGGCTGAAGGCGAAAAATGGCGAAGCGGCCATTGTGATCGGCACCCGCTCCTCGCTGTTTACCCCATTTAAAGATCTCGGCGTCATCGTCATCGACGAAGAGCATGACAGCTCCTACAAGCAGCAGGAAGGCTGGCGCTACCATGCCCGCGACCTGGCGGTATGGCGCGCCCACAGCGAGCAGATCCCGATAATTCTCGGCTCGGCGACGCCGGCGCTGGAGACTCTGCATAACGTCCGCCAGGGTAAATACCGCCAGTTAACCTTAAGCAAACGCGCGGGCAATGCGCGCCCGGCCCAGCAGCACGTGCTCGATCTCAAAGGGCAACCGCTGCAGGCGGGCCTGTCTCCCGCGCTGATTAGCCGTATGCGCCAGCACCTGCAAGCGGATAACCAGGTGATCCTGTTTCTTAACCGCCGCGGCTTTGCGCCAGCGCTGCTGTGCCACGATTGCGGCTGGATAGCGGAATGCCCGCGCTGCGACAGTTACTATACGTTGCACCAGGCGCAGCACCATCTGCGCTGCCACCATTGCGACAGCCAGCGCCCGATCCCGCGCCAGTGTCCTTCCTGCGGCTCCACGCATCTGGTGCCGGTAGGGATCGGCACCGAGCAGCTGGAGCAGGCCCTGGCGCCGCTGTTCCCTGAGGTGCCTATCTCGCGTATCGACCGCGATACCACCAGCCGCAAAGGAGCGCTGGAGGAGCATCTCGCCGCCGTCCATCGCGGCGGGGCGCGTATTCTGATTGGCACCCAAATGCTGGCCAAAGGGCACCACTTCCCGGACGTCACTCTCGTCTCCCTACTGGATGTCGACGGGGCGCTGTTTTCCGCTGATTTCCGCTCCGCAGAGCGTTTCGCTCAGCTTTATACCCAGGTCTCCGGACGAGCGGGCCGGGCAGGAAAACAGGGCGAGGTCATTCTTCAAACCCACCATCCGGAACACCCTCTACTGCAGACCCTGCTGTATAAAGGCTACGACGCCTTTGCCGAACAGGCGCTGGCAGAGCGGCAGACGATGCAGCTGCCGCCGTGGACCAGCCATGTGCTGATTCGTGCGGAAGACCATAACAACCAGCAGGCGCCGCTGTTTTTACAACAGCTGCGCAATCTGCTGCAGGCCAGCCCGCTGGCCGACGAAAAGCTATGGGTGCTCGGTCCGGTTCCGGCGCTGGCGCCAAAGCGCGGCGGCCGCTGGCGCTGGCAAATATTGCTGCAGCATCCTTCGCGGGTGCGTCTGCAACATATCGTTAGCGGTACGCTGGCGCTGATCAATACGCTTCCGGAGGCGAGAAAAGTGAAGTGGGTGCTGGATGTCGATCCGATTGAAGGATAAGCCTTCTCTTGCGAGCCGGATCGAAAAATTTAACAAGCATCACGTTTTTCATGAAAATTCTGTAACTCACTGCCGCGACTATCTGATAAAAATGATGCAGCAGTTAGCGCCCAAGGGAAATGCCAGCGCCATTCAGCGAGGAGAAACCAGGTGAAGCCCAAAAAACAAGTGGTTGCCGCCACCATGAAAGACGTCGCCCTCAAGGCAAACGTTTCCACGGCAACCGTGTCCCGAGCGTTGATGAACCCTGATAAGGTGTCGCAAGCCACCCGTAACCGGGTCGAGCAGGCGGCGCTGGAAGTCGGCTATTTACCGCAGTCGCTCGGACGCAATATGAAGCGCAACGAATCGCGGACGATCCTCGTGATCGTCCCGGATATCTGCGATCCCTTCTTTAGTGAAGTGATCCGCGGTATTGAAGTCACTGCCGCCGAGCACGGCTATCTGGTGTTAATCGGCGATTGCGCCCACCAGAATCAGAAAGAAAAAACCTTTATCGACCTTATCATCACCAAGCAGATCGACGGCATGGTGCTGCTCAGCTCGCGCCTGCCGTTTGACGCCAGCGTGGAAGAGCAGCGCAATTTGCCGCCAATGGTCATGTCGAATGAGTTTGCGCCGGAGCTGGAGCTGCCCACCGTCCATATCGATAACCTGACGGCGGCCTTTAACGCGGTAAATTATCTCCACGAGCTGGGACATCAGCGTATCGGCTGTATCGCCGGCCCGGAAGATATGCCGTTGTGCCATTATCGCCTGCAGGGTTATGTGCAGGCGCTGCGCCGCAGCGGTATCACCGTCGATCCGCACTATATTGCTCGCGGCAACTTTACCTTCGAAGCCGGCGCCAATGCGCTGGAGCAGCTGCTGGCGCAGCCGGTGCCGCCCACGGCGGTCTTTTGCCATAGCGATGTGATGGCGCTGGGCGCCTTATCGCTGGCAAAACGTCGCGGTCTGAAAGTGCCGGACGACCTGTCAATTGTCGGCTTCGATAACATCGCGTTGTCTGAATTTTGCGATCCGCCGTTGACCACGGTTTCACAGCCACGGTTTGATATCGGCCGTGAAGGAATGCTGCTATTACTGGAGCAAATGCAGGGGCATAACGTGAACAGCGGCTCGCGTCTGCTCGATTGCGAACTGATTGTTCGCGGCAGTACGCAAAAAATCAGACGATAACCATCAGGCTTTCGGGCCTGCTCTTCTGGTCAAAGGCCCGCCGCTTAAGTAACATGGCGGGCTGACGAACGAATATAAGACAGCGAAACGATAGTGGCACAACGAGATTATGTACGCCGCAGCCAACCGGCTTCTTCGCGGCGCAAAAAGAGCACGACCCGAAGCTCAAGGAATAAGCAAAGCAGCCTTCCGGCGATTTCACCGGCGATGGTGGCGATCGCGGCGGCTGTGCTGGTGGCCTTTATCGGTGGCCTCTATTTCATTACGCATCATAAGAAAGAAGAAGCGGAAGCGATGCAAAATCGCCAGGCCGCCGGCAACGGCTTGCCGCCCAAACCGGAAGAGCGCTGGCGCTATATTAAAGAGCTGGAAAGCCGCCAGCCTGGCGTCCGCGCGCCGACCGAACCGACCGCCGGTGGCGAAGTCATGAAACCGGAACAGCTGACCGACGAGCAGCGCCAGCTGCTCGCCCAGATGCAGGCCGATATGCGCCAGCAGCCGACCCAGCTGACCGAAGTGCCGTGGAACGAACAAACGCCGGCGCAGCGCCAGCAGACGCTTCAGCGTCAGCGTTTAGCGCAGCAACAGCAGCAGGCGCAGCAGCAACAGTGGGCGCAGACTCAGGCGCAGACCGTCCAACAGCAGCCGCCGCGCGTTCAGCAGCCGAAGCCGGTTCAGCAGCAACAACCGAAGCAGACCGCGTCAAACCAGCAGCCGTACCAGGATCTGCTGCAGACGCCAGCGCATACCAATACCACGCAGCCGCGTACCCAGGCCGCGGCGCCGGTAACTCGGGTGGAAGAAGCGCCGAAAACCACCGCCGAGAAGAAAGACGATCGTAGCTGGATGATCCAGTGCGGCTCTTTTAAAGGCGCCGAGCAGGCCGAAACCGTCCGCGCTCAGCTGGCTTTCGAAGGGTTTGCTTCGCACATTACCACTAACAACGGCTGGAACCGCGTGGTTATTGGCCCGTTGAAAGGCAAAGAAAGCGCCAACGAGATGATCACCCGCCTGAAGATGGCTGGACACGCGAACTGCATTCGTCTCGCCGCCAGGGGTTGAAACCCTCAAAATCCCCCCCATCTATAATTGCATTCGGCCCCGCGGACAGCGCGGGGCCCCTGTTCCGCTTTTGCAACCAAGGGGTCTGCTCGTGACTACAATTGTAAGTGTTCGCCGTAACGGCCATGTTGTTATTGCCGGTGATGGCCAGGCCACGCTGGGCAACACCGTGATGAAGGGCAATGTGAAGAAAGTGCGTCGTCTGTACAACGACAAAGTGATTGCCGGTTTCGCTGGCGGCACCGCCGACGCCTTCACGCTGTTCGAACTGTTTGAACGTAAACTGGAAATGCACCAGGGCCATCTGGTGAAGGCCGCCGTTGAGCTGGCCAAAGACTGGCGAACTGACCGGATGTTGCGCAAACTGGAAGCGCTGCTGGCCGTCGCGGACGAAAACGCGTCGCTTATCATCACCGGTAACGGTGACGTGGTACAGCCGGAAAACGATTTGATTGCTATCGGCTCCGGCGGTCCTTACGCCCAGGCCGCGGCCCGCGCGCTGTTGGAAAATACCGATATGGGCGCGCGCGACATCGCCGAGAAAGCGTTGGATATTGCAGGTGATATCTGCATCTATACCAACCATTTCCACACCATCGAAGAATTACCTTCTAAAGCGTAAGGATCTCCCATGTCTGAAATGACCCCACGCGAAATTGTCAGCGAACTGGACAAACACATTATCGGTCAGGACGCCGCCAAGCGTTCTGTTGCTATCGCCCTGCGTAACCGCTGGCGTCGGATGCAGCTTAACGAAGAGCTGCGTCATGAAGTCACGCCGAAAAACATTCTGATGATCGGCCCAACCGGCGTCGGTAAAACCGAAATCGCCCGTCGTCTGGCAAAACTGGCTAACGCGCCGTTTATCAAAGTTGAAGCGACGAAGTTCACCGAAGTGGGCTATGTCGGTAAAGAAGTGGACTCCATCATCCGCGATTTGACCGATGCGGCGATCAAAATGGTTCGCATGCAGTCCATCGATAAGAACCGTTACCGCGCGGAAGAGCTGGCGGAAGAGCGCGTGCTTGACGTGCTGATCCCACCGGCGAAGAACAACTGGGGCCAGACTGAGCCGTCGCAGGAACCGTCTGCAGCGCGCCAGGCGTTCCGTAAAAAACTGCGTGAAGGCCAGCTGGACGATAAAGAGATTGAAATCGATCTCGCTGCGGCGCCGATGGGCGTTGAAATCATGTCCCCTCCGGGCATGGAAGAGATGACCAGCCAGCTGCAGTCTATGTTCCAGAACCTCGGCGGCCAGAAGCAGAAACCGCGTAAGCTGAAAATCAAAGACGCGATGAAGCTGCTGATTGAAGAAGAAGCGGCCAAACTAGTCAATCCGGAAGAGCTGAAGCAGGAAGCCATCGACGCTGTAGAGCAGCACGGTATCGTCTTTATCGACGAAATTGACAAAATCTGTAAGCGCGGCGGCAACACCTCCGGCCCGGACGTCTCCCGCGAAGGCGTACAGCGCGACCTGCTGCCGCTGGTGGAAGGCTGCACCGTCTCCACCAAACATGGGATGGTCAAGACCGACCACATCCTGTTTATCGCCTCCGGCGCATTCCAGGTGGCCAGCCCATCCGATCTGATCCCGGAACTGCAGGGGCGTCTGCCGATCCGCGTTGAGCTGAAGGCGCTGACCACCCACGACTTCGAGCGCATCCTGACCGAGCCGAATGCCTCCATCACCGTGCAGTACAAGGCGCTGATGGCGACCGAAGGGGTGAACATCGAATTCACCGAAGACGGCATCAAGCGCATCGCCCAGGCCGCATGGCAGGTAAACGAAACCACCGAGAACATCGGTGCGCGTCGCCTGCACACCGTGCTGGAGCGCCTGGTGGAAGATATCTCCTATGATGCCAGCGAGATGAACGGCCAGACCGTCACTATCGATGCCGAATATGTGAGTAAACACCTGGATGTTCTGGTGGCAGATGAAGATCTGAGCCGTTTTATCCTATAATCCGGTGCAATGCATTTTCATCACTGTTGATGGGGGCTATCGCCCCCATTTTTATTGGCTAAAATAACTATGACTGATATCAGCCGTTCACAGGCGTGGCTGGAAAGCCTGCGTCCTAAAACGTTACCGCTGGCATTTGCCGCGATTATTGTTGGCACCGTCCTTGCCTGGGAGCAGGGCCATTTTGATCCCTGGGTTGCCCTGCTGGCGCTGATCACTGCCGGCTTGCTGCAAATTCTTTCCAACCTCGCCAATGACTACGGCGACGCGGTTAAGGGGAGCGATAAACCGGATCGCATCGGGCCGCTGCGCGGGATGCAGAAAGGGGTGATTACCCCCCAGCAGATGAAGCGCGCCCTGATCGTCACCGTCGTACTCATCTGCCTGTTTGGTCTGGCGCTGCTGTGCGCCGCCTGGCAGAGCGTCGGCGATTTCATCGGCTTCCTCGCCCTGGGAGGCCTGTCTATCGTGGCCGCCATCACCTACACGGTGGGCACCCGTCCGTATGGATATATTGGTCTGGGTGATATCTCAGTACTCGTTTTCTTCGGCTGGCTGAGCGTCCTCGGCAGCTGGTATCTGCAAGCCCATAATGTGGAAGCGGCCATTTTTCTGCCGGCGACAGCCTGCGGTCTGCTGGCGACCGCCGTGCTGAACATCAATAATCTGCGCGATATCGACAGCGACCGGCAGAACGGGAAGAACACCCTCGCCGTGCGCCTGGGCCCGGTCAATGCCCGCCGCTATCATGCCTGCCTGCTGCTCGGCGCCCTGCTGTGTCTGGCGCTGTTTAACCTGCTGGCGCTGCATTCAGCCTGGGGCTGGCTGTTTATTCTCGCCACGCCGCTGCTGGTGAAACAGGCGCGCTACGTCCTGCGCGAATCCGATCCGCTGGCGATGCGGCCAATGCTCGAAAAGACGGTCAAAGGGGCTTTACTAACCAACCTGCTGTTTGTTATCGGAATTATTGCCAGTAAGCTGATGGCTTAACTGACAAATATCAATTAACAATTGATGATTTTGCCAACAATGCGATTCGCGGGATATACTAAAAACTCTCGCAGCAACTGAACGTTAAGCCTATGAAATACGATACTTCCGAGCTTTGTGACATCTACCAGGAAGATGTCAACGTCGTGGAACCGCTGTTCTCTAACTTTGGAGGACGGTCGTCGTTTGGTGGACAGATCATTACGGTTAAATGTTTCGAGGATAACGGGTTGCTCTACGATCTGCTCGAGCAGAATGGCCGTGGTCATATTCTCCTGATCGACGGCGGCGGCTCAGTACGACGCGCGTTAATTGACGCTGACCTGGCGCGTCTGGCCGTCCAGAATGAATGGGAAGGGTTGGTGGTCTATGGCGCGGTGCGCCAGGTTGACGACCTTGAGGAACTGGACATTGGTATTCAGGCGCTGGCGGCGATTCCGGTCGGCGCGGCTGGCGAAGGCATCGGCGAAAGCGACGTGCGCGTCAATTTCGGCGGGGTGACTTTCTTCTCCGGCGACCATCTGTATGCCGATAACACCGGGATGATCCTGTCGGAAGACCCGCTGGATATCGAATAAACCTTCCGCCATAAAAAAGGCCTTCTCCATGAGAAGGCCTTTTGTTTATTCGGCGCGTAACTTAGTACAGTTTCTTCGCGCAATCCAGCCAGTCGTTCTTGAACGGACGCTTCATGTTCTCGATGGCATCGATTATGTCGTGGTGCACCAGCTTCTCGTTCTGGATGCCGACGCAACGGCCGCCATGGCCCTGCAGCAGCAGCTCAATCGCATAGGCGCCCATGCGGGAAGCCAGGATGCGGTCGTAAGGAACCGGGGAACCGCCGCGCTGAATGTGGCCGAGGACGGTGGCGCGAGTTTCACGGCCAGTCTCTTTCTCGATGTAGCTTGCCAGCTCGTCAACGTCGCACATGTGCTCGGTGATGGCCACGATAGCGTGTTTTTTCCCTTTCGCGATACCGGCTTTGATTTCTGCCACCAGATCGTCACGGGTATATTCCACTTCAGGCACCATGATGAACTCACAGCCGCCGGCAATCGCCGCCGCCAGGGTCAGGTCGCCACAGTAACGGCCCATCACTTCCACCACGGAGATACGCTGGTGCGAAGAGGAGGTGTCGCGCAAACGGTCAATCGCTTCCACCACGGTGCTCAGGGCAGTAAAGAAGCCGATGGTGTAGTCAGTGCCTTTGATATCGTTGTCGATAGTGCCCGGCAGGCCGATGCATGGGAAGCCCATCTCGGTCAGGCGCATCGCCCCCATATAGGAACCGTCACCGCCGATAACCACCAGCGCGTCCAGGCCGCGCTTCTTCATGTTTTCGATAGCCACAGCGCGGATGTGTTCTTCGCGGAATTCCGGGAAGCGAGCGGAGCCCAGGAAGGTACCGCCGCGGTTGATCATGTCGGAAACGCTGTAACGGTCGAGCTGAACCATACGGTCTTCATACAATCCGAGGTAACCGTCATAGATTCCAAAAACTTCCAGACCTTCCGTTAATGCCGCGCGCACAACGCCACGAATTGCTGCGTTCATGCCCGGCGCATCACCGCCACTTGTCAACACACCGATTTTCTTAATCATGACTACCTCTGAACTTAGGAAGCAAAAAATAATTCTGTTGCCTGAAGCGCTCCCTCACCAGGAGTGCACGACGCTAATGACAATAGTATATCAAACGCCTCAAGCTGAATTGATTCAGGTCAGACCAAACGGCGGTAATTTATACAAAAAATGCCGATCTGCCCCACATTTTTACATCGAGTTTACAGACTATAACCTAACGCTCAAAAAAGCCCTGCTGCGCCGCTGGCACCACAGAGCTGGGATCCTGATGGATAATGACATCGGACCCCGGGAAACGGCGCAGAATCGCCTGCTCCACCTGGTCTGCAATCACGTGGGCTTGCACCAGCGGGAGGTTATCTTCCATTTCCAAATGAATCTGAATAAAGCGGGTCGGCCCTGACTGCCGCGTTCGTAGATCGTGCGCCCCGCGGATGCCGGGCCATGCGGTCACGATGGTGATAATGTCCTGACGCTCCTCGTCAGGCAAGGCGCGGTCGAGTAGTGACTGAACCGCCTCATAGCCCATCCGCAGCGCGCTATATAAAATATAGATGCCAATCCCCAGGGCAAACAACGCGTCGGCGCGATGCCAGCCGTACCAGGAGAGGCCCAGCGCCACCAGAATGGCGCCGTTCATCATAACATCAGACTGATAATGAAGCATATCCGCCCGCACCGCCTGGCTCTGGGTTTTTCGCACCACCCAGCGCTGGAAAGTCACCAGCGCCAGCGTACTAACGAGGGCGATCAATGTGACGACGACCCCGACGCCGGCGGCCTGCAGCGGCTCCGGACGCACCAGGTGCTGAATGCCGGTGAGAAACAGGAACAGCGCCGAGCCGGAGATAAACATGCTTTGCGCCAGCGCCGCCAGCGACTCCGCTTTGCCATGACCAAAGGTATGTTCTTCATCAGCAGGCTGTAGCGAATAGCGAACCACCAGCAGGTTGGTCAGCGAGGCGGCAATGTCCACCAGCGAATCCACCAGCGCAGCCAGAATACTGACAGAACCGGTATACCACCACGCAAAAATTTTGATCAAAAGTAACGCGGAGGCCATAGCCGTCGCGGCGATAGCGGCGCGACTGACCAACCGGCCATAAGATTGATTCATATAGGCTCCTTCTCCTGCAATTCGCTTAGTATAACCCGAACTTGTGACGCTCACGGGATAGGCGAAGGAGTTGATTTACCGTAAAAAGGGCAAAAAAAACCCCCACATCATGTGGGGGAAGACAGGGATGGTGTCTATGGCAAGGAAAACAGGGTTTGTTACTGGGGTTGCAGGGTGTTGCTACTACTCGAAAGCATCATCGCTGAGCCTTTCTGCATCCTTGCAACCTCACGCAACTGATCCATACGCTGCTGGTGCTTAGCATTTAAAACCGCTTGCTGCTCTGGCGTAAGCAGGTGGTACATCTGGTTGCGAACCTTAGCCATCTCGACCTGGCGGGCAACCTGTTCCTGCGCCATCTTTTCTGCCTGAGCGCGCACAGCGTTTTCATCAAAATTTTCTGCGGTGACAAGGCGATGCATTGTCTCCATTTCGCTAACATTAACGGGGAGCCTGTCGTGGCGTGCCCGTTGCATAAGATCCCGTAACTGCTGACGTTGCTGCTCGGTTAAACTTATGCCGTCAAACATATGGCTTTGGCTACCGCGCTGTCCCCCGTCGTCTCCGGGGAGCCAGTTAACGCTGGTAACGACTTCAGCGGCCTGGCTATATGCACTTAGCGCCAGCGTTGAGGCCATGACGGCAGCGATAACATTGCGCATCACATACTCCCAAAACGTTTGTGTCGCGATTCAACGAGAGACAGTCTACGATTCAGGCTGCAAACATGCGTCAGGGGGTGTAAAACAACGTAAAGTCATGGATTAGCGGGCCTTGATGACGTAATTTCTGCCTCGGAGGTATTTAAACAATGAATAAAATCCTGTTAGTTGATGATGACCGGGAGCTCACCTCCCTGTTAAAAGAGCTGCTCGATATGGAAGGTTTTAACGTGCTGGTGGCCCATGATGGGGAACAGGCGCTGGCCCTTCTGGACGACAGCGTTGATTTATTGCTGCTCGACGTGATGATGCCGAAGAAAAACGGTATCGATACGCTGAAAGAGCTGCGTCAGACACACCAGACTCCGGTTATCATGCTAACAGCGCGCGGAAGCGAGCTGGATCGCGTTCTCGGCCTCGAGCTGGGCGCGGATGACTATTTGCCTAAGCCATTCAACGATCGCGAGCTGGTGGCCCGTATACGCGCGATTCTGCGCCGTTCCCACTGGAGCGAGCAGCAGCAGACGACCGAAGCCGGCTCACCAACCCTGGAAGTGGATGCCTTAAGCCTCAATCCGGGCCGCCAGGAAGCCAATTTCGATGGCCAGACGCTGGAGCTCACCGGCACCGAGTTCACCCTGCTCTATCTGTTAGCGCAGCATCTCGGTCAGGTAGTCTCCCGTGAGCATTTAAGCCAGGAAGTGTTAGGCAAGCGCCTGACGCCGTTCGACCGCGCCATCGATATGCATATTTCCAACCTGCGGCGTAAGCTGCCGGAGCGCAAAGATGGCCATCCGTGGTTTAAAACGCTGCGTGGCCGCGGGTATCTGATGGTTTCCGCTTCATGATTGGAAGTTTGACTGCACGCATCTTCGCCATCTTCTGGCTCACGCTGGCGCTGGTGTTGATGCTGGTGCTGATGTTGCCCAAACTGGATTCCCGGCAGATGACCGAGCTGCTGGAAAGCGAGCAGCGTCAGGGCATCATGATCGAGCAGCACGTCGAGGCCGAGCTGGCCAACGATCCGCCAAACGACCTGATGTGGTGGCGTCGTTTGTTTCGCGCCATCGATAAATGGGCGCCTCCGGGACAACGCCTGCTGCTGGTGACCAGCGAAGGCCGCGTGATCGGCGCAGAACGCAACGAAATGCAGATCATTCGTAACTTTATCGGCCAGGCCGATAACGCCGATCATCCGCAGAAAAAACGCTATGGCCGCCTGGAAATGGTGGGCCCGTTTTCCGTCCGGGACGGGGAGGATAACTATCAGCTCTATCTGATTCGTCCCGCCAGCACCTCACAATCCGACTTTATCAACCTGCTGTTTGACCGGCCGCTGCTGCTGCTGATCGTCACGATGCTGGTCAGCGCCCCGCTGCTGCTGTGGCTGGCGTGGAGCCTGGCGAAACCGGCGCGTAAGCTGAAAAATGCCGCCGATGAAGTCGCCCAGGGCAACCTGCGCCAGCATCCGGAGCTGGAAGCCGGGCCGCAGGAGTTTTTAGCCGCTGGCGCCAGTTTTAACCAGATGGTGACGGCCCTGGAGCGGATGATGACCAGCCAGCAGCGGCTGCTGTCCGATATCTCGCACGAGCTGCGCACGCCGCTTACGCGCCTGCAATTGGGTACCGCCCTGCTGCGTCGCCGCAGCGGAGAGAGCAAGGAGCTGGAGCGTATCGAAACCGAAGCGCACCGGCTGGACAGCATGATCAACGACCTGCTGGTGATGTCGCGCAATCAGGCGAAAAACGCCCTGGTCAGCGAGACGGTGAAAGCCAATCAGCTATGGAACGAAGTGTTGGACAATGCGGCCTTTGAAGCTGAGCAGATGGGGAAATCTTTCACCGTTGAGTATCCGCCGGGCCCATGGCCGCTGTACGGTAACCCTAATGCGCTGGAAAGCGCGCTGGAGAATATCGTGCGCAACGCCCTGCGCTACTCGCATACGAAAATTTCCGTCAGCTTCTCGGTGGATAAAGACGGGATTACGGTTAACGTCGATGACGACGGCCCGGGAGTCAGCCCGGAGGATCGCGAACAGATTTTCCGGCCATTCTACCGGACCGACGAGGCGCGCGACCGCGAGTCCGGCGGCACCGGCCTGGGGCTGGCGATTGTCGAAACCGCTATTCAGCAGCACCGCGGCTGGGTGAAGGCCGACGACAGCCCGCTGGGTGGTCTGCGTTTAACAATCTGGCTGCCGCTGTATAAACGAACCTGACGCCGACCCGGCCTGCGCTGTGCGGCGCTGCGCCGGGAGCATCCCGGGAATACTTAATATGGGGGATTATTTCCCCCATAATCTCCGCGAACTATCCTCTATCTTGCCGCTTAAACGCCGTTTCTGCATCGTTCGGCTCCAGCTAACAGACAGGCCCGCTGCCGACAATAAGCGGTGGTACTGATCATCATCAAACGGCATCTGCCAGGCAATCGCCCCGGCCTCATGAACGCTGACATCACTCAGCCGGGAAACCAGCTCGAGCGGCGCATCGCTGGAAACTTGCCCTCCGGCAATCACCCGGTACAGCCAGCCGGTTTTTCCGCTGTTTTGCATCAGCTGCGCCATATCATTGATCGCAAAATGAAAGTTGAGCTTGAAGCACGGCGATCGCGGCTGGGTGACCTGGATCAGCGCCTCGCCCCAGCGAAAGATATCGCCGATATAAACGTTTTGCTCGGTAAGCCCGGTGGTGGAGAGGTTTTCGCCGAACGCCGGCGCGCAGAACCGCTCGGCCTGCTGGGGGAAGTCACGGATCCAGTCGGCATAGTGTTCGCGCGGATAATGACACAGCGCGCGGTCCGGCCCGCCGTGGATTTTCTTCTCCGCCTGCTGGTCCCCATCGAGACCGAGATCGCCGAGCTGCAATTCTCCGTCGACCTGGATTTTGTCGATCGCGCTGGGGCGACTGCCCGCGTAGTCCCTGATTTTGCCGACAAAGACATTCACCGGATAATGCATGGCTGCTCTCCTTGCTACAGATATAAAAAAAGCGAGTCATCAGACTCGCTTCTCTTTTAGCGCAATGCAACCTTATTTTTTGGCGGCAAAACGCGCTGCAGCTTCGTCCCAGTTCACTACGTCCCAGAAGGCTTTGATGTAGTCCGGGCGGCGGTTCTGGAATTTCAGGTAGTAAGCGTGTTCCCAGACGTCCAGGCCGATAATCGGGAAGCCGGAAGCGCCGGAAATGGCTTCGCCCATCAGCGGGGAATCCTGGTTGGCGGTGGAGACAACGGCCAGTTTATCACCTTTCAGGACCAGCCACGCCCAGCCGGAGCCGAAACGGGTAGCAGCGGCTTTTTCGAATTCCGCTTTGAAGTTCTCCACGGAACCGAAATCGCGCTCGATAGCCGCTTTCAGGTCGCCCTGCAGGGTGGTACCGGTTTTCAGGCCTTTCCAGAACAGGCTGTGGTTCGCGTGGCCGCCGGCGTTGTTACGCAGTACGGTTTTTTTGTCAGCCGGCAGCTGATCCAGCTTGGTAATCAGCTCTTCAGCGGACAGGTTAGCGAACTCCGGCAGGCTTTCCAGCGCGGCGTTGGCATTGTTCACGTAGGTCTGGTGGTGTTTAGTGTGATGGATCTCCATCGTCTGCTTGTCGAAGTGCGGTTCCAGAGCATCGTAAGCGTAAGGCAGGGATGGCAGGGTATAGCTCATAATCATCTCCATTATTGTCGAGCGGCTCAAGTGTTAACGCCGCGTAAGCAGTTTGTCCATTATAGTTAATTAAATGGTATTGAAAATGCTTATCAATGCCGTATTTTTCATATGGATATAACCAGAAGAAATACCCGTCGTTTTGTGATGTAGAACAACTAATTAAGCCCATGGTTGCCAGGGTTAGCCATCCTGTGGCAACGTCCTGAAGGCGGCCAAAGCGGCCAATTTTTACACTCATCCCATCGGAAGCCGCCGTCTCCGATAAAAAAAGATGAGGATAAAATCAATGAACCACGCGATTACGATGGGTATTTTTTGGCATTTGATAGGGGCCGCCAGTGCCGCCTGTTTCTATGCCCCGTTCAAGAAAGTAAAACACTGGTCGTGGGAAACCATGTGGTCGGTCGGGGGGATCGTCTCCTGGCTGATTCTGCCCTGGGCCATCAGCGCCACGCTGTTACCCGACTTCTGGGCCTACTACCGCTCTTTTAGCGCCTCCACGCTGCTGCCGGTCTTTCTGTTCGGCGCCATGTGGGGCATTGGTAATATCAACTATGGCCTGACCATGCGCTATCTTGGCATGTCGATGGGGATTGGCATCGCCATTGGCATCACGCTGATTGTCGGCACGCTGATGACGCCGATTATTAACGGTCAGTTTGCAGTGCTGATGCACACCCAGGGCGGTCAAATGACGCTGCTCGGCGTGCTGGTGGCGGTGATTGGCGTCGGCATCGTCACCCGCGCAGGCCAGCTGAAAGAGCGCAAAATGGGCATCAAAGCCGAAGAGTTCAATCTGAAGAAAGGGCTTCTGCTGGCGGTAATGTGCGGTATCTTCTCCGCAGGGATGTCGTTCGCGATGAACGCCGCCAAACCGATGCATGATGCCGCCGCGGCGCTCGGCGTCGACCCGCTGTACGCAGCGCTGCCAAGCTACGTGGTGATTATGGGCGGCGGGGCGCTGGTTAACCTTGGCTTCTGCTTTATTCGTCTGGCGAAAGTGAAGAACCTGTCAGTCAAAGCCGATTTCTCGCTGGCCAAACCGCTTATCATCAGCAACCTTCTGCTCTCCGCCCTCGGCGGTCTGATGTGGTATCTCCAGTTCTTCTTCTATGCCTGGGGCCACGCCAGCATTCCGGCGCAGTATGATTATATGAGCTGGATGCTGCACATGAGTTTCTACGTGCTGTGCGGCGGTGTGGTGGGTCTGGTGCTGAAGGAGTGGAACAACGCCGGCCGTCGTCCGGTGAGCGTCCTGAGCCTCGGCTGCGTGGTGATTATCATCGCCGCCAATATCGTCGGTCTGGGAATGGCCAGTTAATCACCGGATCATCTGCCTGACAACGACGCTCTTCAGGCGGCGGCGCGACTGCGCTGCCGCCACTGCCCCGGCGACATGCCGATTTCCCGGCTAAAAACCACCGAAAAGTAGTTACTGTCCTCAAAGCCGCACTGCATGGCGATATCGCCGATTAAGCGCTCGGTATGCTGCAGCAGATACTGCGCATGGCAGATCCGCAGCTGGCGTAAATAGTGATTGATGGTCATCCCGGTTTGCTGGCGAAACTGCTGGCGAAGCGCCCGCTCGCTGCCGCCCTCCTGCTCGCAGAAACGCTCCAGAACAAAGGGGCGGCTGAGGCTGGCCGCCAGCGCGGCCAGCAGTTTGTCCAGCAGCGCTTCGCGCTGCGTCGCCGCGGGATCATCCGTCGCGTAGCGATGGCGCTGCAACGTCAGCGCCAGCTGGGCAAAAAGCAGTTCGGCCATCGCATTTCCCTGCGCGTCGCGCCGGGCGCACTCATGCTCAAGCTGGCTAATCACCTGGCGCGCCTGCGCCATACCTGTGCTGCCCATGCGCCAGTGGGGCTTCCACGGCGTACCGAAGAGGCCAGGGATCGCCCCGGCCCAGTCAAAATTGAGCTGCAGCCGCTCCGGGCAATAGATGATGTTCTGCAGAACCAGATCGTTAACGGAAGCATAGGAGTGTTTATCTTCGGCGCGAATGTAGAACAGATCGCCGCGGGTAATGCGCCAGGGACGATCGTTAAGGACGTGCAGCCCGTTGCCTCGCCACACCAGCACCAGCTCGCAGAACTCATGGGTATGTTCGGCAAAGACATTTTGCGGGTAGCGGTCTGCCACCGCCACTGCCTGTGTGGCGGAAGGGAAAAACTCCTCTTTACGTAAAATCAGACCGGCCACGGCTCACACTCCAAACGCGGATAACGGCGCATTATTCGCGTTTTTAGTCTGCAATACGTTGACTCTTCTCGCGTTACTGAAGAATGGCGTCGCGCCCCTGGCGGATATCGCGCGGCGACCAGTCGAACTCCCGGCGAAAAAGCGTCGAAAAGTGGTTACTGTCGCCGAAGCCGCAGCGATAAGCGATATCAGTCACGCTTTCATCGCTGTGGCGCAGCAGGTGGCGGGCTTTCATCAGGCGCACCCGATTAAGATAGCGCTGTGGCGTCAGACCGGTCTGCTGCTTCAGCTGGCGGTGCAGCGTACGCAGCGACAGCGAAAACTGCGCCGCCACCTCCTCCCAGCAGATCTCCTGCGCAAAATGGTCTTCGAGCCAGGCCAACAGCTGATTCAGCCGCGCATCGTTGTTGGTGGCCTCTTCCGCAAGGCTGCTTTTACGTAACAGCACCAGCAGCTGCATAAACAGGATCTCACGGCTGGCGACGGCATGAGTATCCGTATCGCTCCCCACGGCCTCGATCTGCGCCACGATATGCCGCACCTGTTGCAGGACGGTTTGATTCACCCGCCAGTGCGAGGGGTAGTTTCCTTCCTGTTCCTGGGGCAGTAGTTGACTGACCCCGGCGAGAAAGCGAAACGCATCCGGCGCGCGATAGAGCACATTGGTCAGACACAGATTATCCGTGTGCTCGTAAAGATGGCGGTCGTGATCGCGGATAAAACAGACCGAACCGCCGCCAATGGTGTAGGGCTGGCCATTGAAGACGTGAATACCCGATCCCTGCTCCACGATAACTATTTCATGGAAATCATGGTGATGTTCCGGAAAGGCCGACTGAGGGAGGCGGGGTTCAATAGCCACCGTCGAGATCCCGGCCTTAAAGAAATCCGTACTGTGCAATATGGTCATGATGCCACCCTCGTAATGAGAAAAATTATCAGTCACCGGCTGATAGTAATGAAGGGTTGGCTATCCGGCCTTCAATTTTTGACCGCGAAATTCGTAAATCCTGCCGCTTTTTCAAGAATCAGCCGGAAAGATGCGGAACTGCGGAGGCCATCACATCCCCCTCGCCATCCCCTAAAACCGCAAACTGTGATGTCCCTCACGGTCACCTTTGCTTTCTTGCCAGCGGCCAGTTTTGGCTGTCCGTAGCGAGAAGGTGTCAGTAAACGGCCTTTTTTAGACTGCGGACAATGATTTTAAGAAGGATCGTTTCATGAGTATTCGTCATTGTGTCGCTGTCGATTTAGGCGCCTCCAGCGGGCGGGTGATGCTCGCCAGCTATCAGCCCGGGCCGCGCGCCCTGACGCTGCGCGAAATTCATCGCTTCACCAATAGTCTGCAGAAAGTAGACGGCTTCGACTGCTGGGATGTAGATAGCCTGGAAGGCGAGATCCGCCGCGGGCTGGAGAAAGTGTGTGAGCAGGGCATTCTGATAGACAGTATCGGCATCGATACCTGGGGGGTAGATTATGTCCTGCTGGATAAGCAGGGCCAGCGCGTCGGGCTGCCGATCTCCTATCGTGACGACCGCACCCAGGGCCTGCTGCGTCACGCTGAAGCGCAGCTGGGCCGGGCGGAAATCTATCGCCGCAGCGGCATTCAGTTTTTGCCGTTTAACACGCTTTATCAGCTGCGCGCGCTGGTGGAGCAGCAGCCGGAGCTGGTCAGTCAGGCTGCCCATGCCCTGCTGATCCCCGACTATTTCAGCTTCCGCCTGACCGGCAATCTGAACTGGGAATATACCAACGCCACCACCACCCAGCTGGTCAATATTAACAGCGATAGCTGGGATGAGACGCTGCTGAACTGGACCGGCGCGCCGTTGGCGTGGTTCGGAAAGCCGACCCACCCCGGCAATGTGATAGGCCACTGGATCTGCCCGCAGGGTAACCGAATTCCGGTAGTCGCTGTCGCCAGCCACGACACCGCCAGCGCGGTGATCGCCTCCCCGCTGGCCGACCGCCATGCCGCCTATCTCTCCTCCGGCACCTGGTCGCTGATGGGGTTTGAAAGCCTGACGCCGTACACCTGCGACGCGGCGCTGCAGGCCAATATCACCAACGAAGGCGGAGCCGAAGGCCGCTATCGGGTGCTGAAAAATATCATGGGCCTGTGGCTGCTGCAGCGGGTGCTAAAAGAGCAAAACGTCAGCGACCTGCAGGGGCTGATCGCCCGCACCGCCGCGCTACCGGCGTGCCGCTTCATAATTGACTGCAACGATGACCGCTTTATCAACCCGGCCAGTATGAGCGCCGAGATCCAGGCCGCCTGTCGCGACGCCGGGCAGCCGGTTCCTGAAAGCGATGCCGAACTGGCGCGCTGCATTTTCGACAGCCTGGCGCTGCTCTACGCCCGGGTGCTTAACGAGCTGGCGGCGCTGCGCGGCCACCCCTTCAGCCAGCTGCATATCGTCGGCGGCGGCTGTCAGAACACGCTGCTCAACCAGCTGTGCGCTGACGCCTGCGGGATCGCCGTCGTGGCCGGCCCGATAGAGGCCTCCACCCTCGGCAATATCGGCATCCAGTTAATGACCCTCGACGAGCTGGCCAATGTCGATGAGTTTCGTCAGGTAGTGCGCGGCAACGCGGCGCTCACCACTTTTACCCCCAATCCTGATAGTGAAATTGCCCGTTTCGTGGCGCAGTTTCAGCCACAACAGACCAAGGAGCTTTGCGCATGACCACTCAACTTGAACAAGCCTGGGAAATTGCTAAGCAGCGCTACGCCGCCGTCGGCGTGGATGTCGAGGAGGCCCTGCGCCAGCTGGACCGTCTGCCCGTCTCCATGCACTGCTGGCAGGGTGACGACGTCGCCGGTTTCGAAAACCCGGCGGGAAGCCTGACAGGCGGCATCCAGGCGACCGGCAACTACCCGGGCAAAGCGCGCAATGCAGAAGAACTCCGCGCTGACCTTGAGCAGGCGCTGAGCCTGATCCCGGGGCCAAAGCGTCTCAATCTGCACGCTATTTACCTGGAATCCGACGCGCCGGTAGCGCGCAATGAGATTAAGCCGGAGCACTTTAAAAACTGGGTTACGTGGGCGAAAGCCAACAAACTGGGGCTGGATTTCAACCCCTCCTGCTTCTCGCATCCGCTGAGCGCCGACGGCTTTACCCTGTCGCACGCCAACGATGAGATCCGCCAGTTCTGGATCGACCACTGCAAAGCCAGCCGCCGCGTATCCGCTTATTTTGGCGAACAGCTGGGCACGCCGTCGGTGATGAATATCTGGGTGCCGGACGGCATGAAGGATATAACCGTTGACCGCTTCGCCCCGCGCCAGCGGCTGCTGAACGCCCTTGATGAGGTGATCAGCGAGAAGCTCGACCCGGCGCACCATATCGACGCCGTGGAGAGCAAGCTGTTCGGCATCGGCGCCGAAAGCTACACCGTCGGCTCCAACGAGTTCTATATGGGTTACGCCACCAGCCGTCAGACGGCGCTGTGCCTCGATGCCGGCCACTTCCATCCGACGGAAGTGATCTCCGACAAGATCTCCGCCGCCATGCTCTACATCCCGCGCCTGCTGCTGCACGTCAGCCGCCCGGTGCGCTGGGACAGCGACCACGTGGTGCTGCTGGATGATGAAACCCAGGCCATCGCCAGCGAAATCATTCGCCATAACCTGTTTGACCGCGTGCACATCGGCCTCGACTTCTTCGATGCCTCCATCAACCGCATCGCGGCCTGGGTGATTGGCACCCGCAATATGAAAAAAGCGCTGCTGCGCGCCCTGCTGGAACCGACCGCCCAGCTGCGCCAGCTGGAGAACGACGGCGATTACACCGCCCGCCTGGCGCTGCTCGAAGAGCAAAAATCGCTGCCGTGGCAGGCCATCTGGGAGATGTACTGTCAGCGTCACGACACGCCGGCGGGCAGCCAGTGGCTGGACAGCGTACGGGCTTATGAGAATGCGGTTCTGAGCCAGCGCGGGTAATGCACGAGCTTCCCCGGGTCGCGGCTGACGCCTTACCCGGGCTACGAACCGGTAGCCCGGATAAGCCGTTTACGGCGCAATCCGGGGGCACGCACATATTTAGGGTGAGGGGGTCAACCCCGCACCGAATCAACAGGAAAGACAAGACTATGCAGACCATTATCGACGCCTGGTTCGTCCAGGGCATGATCAAAGCCACCTCCGACGCCTGGCTGAAAGGCTGGGACGAACGCAACGGCGGCAACCTGACGCTGCGTCTGGATGAAGCGGATATCGAACCTTACGCGGCGGATTTCCACGCCAAACCGCGCTATATCGCCCTCAGCCAGCCGATGCCAACCCTGGCCAACCAGCCGTTTATCGTCACCGGCTCCGGCAAATTCTTCCGTAACGTCCAGCTCGACCCGGCCGCTAACCTCGGCGTGGTGAAGGTCGACAGCGACGGCGCGGGATACCATATCCTGTGGGGCCTGACGGAGGATGCCGTCCCGACCTCCGAGCTGCCGGCACACTTCCTGTCGCACAGCGAGCGCATCAAACTGACCGGCGGCAAAGACCGGGTGATCATGCACTGCCATGCCACCAACCTGATCGCCCTGACCTATGTTCTGGAGAACCACAGCGATCTTTTCACCCGTAAGCTGTGGGAAGGTAGCACCGAATGTCTGGTGGTCTTCCCGGATGGCGTCGGCATTCTGCCGTGGATGGTGCCGGGCACCGATGAAATCGGCCAGGCGACCGCCGAAACCATGCAAAAACACTCGCTTGTGCTGTGGCCGTTCCACGGCGTCTTCGGCAGCGGCCCCACGCTGGATGAGACCTTCGGCCTGATCGATACCGCCGAGAAGTCCGCCGAAGTGCTGGTGAAAGTCTTGTCGATGGGCGGGATGAAGCAGACCATCACCCGCGACGAGCTTATCGCCCTTGGCAAACGCTTCAACGTGCAGCCGCTGCAGTCCGCTTTAGATCTTTATCCATAACAACATCGCGCCCCGCTCACCGAGACGGGGCGAAATATCACCTGCAAACCCTACAAAACTAACTCATGTGGAGTAAAAGCAATGAAAACAAAGACAAGCTTGATCCTCACCGTTGCCGCCCTGGCGTTGTCCGGTTCCGCCTTAGCCGAAGTTAAAATCGCCCTTGTGGCGAAATCGCTGGGAAATGGCTTCTTCGAAGCCGCCAACGTTGGCGCCCAACAGGCAGCCAAGGAGTTAGGTGATGTCAAAGTGATCTACACCGGCCCGACCACTACCACCGCCGAGGCGCAGATCGACGTGCTGAACGGGTTGATCGCCCAGGGGGTGGATGCGATCGCCATTTCCGCCAACGATCCGGACGCGGTGGTGCCGGTGCTGAAAAAAGCGATGCAGCGCGGCATCAAGGTGGTCTCATGGGACTCCGGCGTGGCGCCGGCAGGCCGTCAGATCCATCTTAACCCCTCAAATAACGCCTTAATTGGCGAAACCAACGTCAAGCTTGCCGCCGATGCGCTGCAGGCGCTGAACGTTGAGAAAGGCGAGGTGGCCGTGTTAAGCGCCACCCCAACCTCCACGAACCAGAACATCTGGATTGAGGAGATGAAAAAGGTGCTACCGCAGTATCCGTCGGTGCAGCTGGTCACCGTCGCCTACGGTGACGATCTGTCGGATAAAAGCTACCGCGAAGCGGTGGGTCTGCTGAAATCATATCCGGACCTGAAAGTCATTGTCTCGCC
The DNA here is from genome assembly GCF_018204675.1 of Klebsiella sp. P1927. Lineage (NCBI taxonomy): Bacteria > Pseudomonadati > Pseudomonadota > Gammaproteobacteria > Enterobacterales > Enterobacteriaceae > Klebsiella > Klebsiella sp. P1927. Next base: position 5,043,354 of record NZ_CP073377.1, read on the forward strand.
GTCGTCGGTGGGGATTGTTGCCGCCGCGCAGGCGGTGAAGGACCAGGGCAAAATCGGCAAAGTGTATGTCACCGGGCTGGGGCTGCCGTCGGAAATGGCCGGCGCGATCAAGTCCGGCGCCAGCAAAAGCTTCGCCATCTGGAACCCGATTGACCTGGGCTACGCCGCCACCTATCTGGCCGACGATTTAGTCAAAGGCACGGCGACCAAAACCGAAGCCAGTATGGGCAAGCTGGGCAAAGTGAAGCTGGACGCCGAGGGGAATGGCGCGATGGCCAAGCCGTTTGTCTACGATGCGAGCAACATCGATAAGTTCTCGAAAATTTTCTAATCCTTGTTCCCTCACCCCGGCCCTCTCCCGGAGGGAGAGGGGGAACGGCTGGCCCTCTGCGCGATGCGGCCAGCGGACGCCGGACCGTTCCCTCGCCCCTGTGGGGGAGGGTTAGGGTGAGGGGTGATTTTTGTGGAGAACTATCATGTCAGCATCAACGCCACTGCTGTCGCTGAAGGGGATCACCAAAATTTTTCCCGGTGTGCGCGCCCTTGAGAACGTGCAGCTTGATCTCTGGCCCGGCAAAGTGACCGCCTTAATCGGCGAAAACGGCGCGGGGAAATCCACGCTGGTCAAAGTGATGACCGGTATTTATCAGCCCGAAGAGGGCGAGATCCTCTATAAAGCGATCCCCATTCATCTGCCAACGCCGGAGTCGGCGCATAAGGTAGGGATCACCGCCATTCACCAGGAAACCGTGCTGTTTGACGAACTCTCGGTCAGCGAAAACATTTTCGTCGGCCAGTATCTGTATAAGGGACTGCTGAAAACGCTCGACTGGCCGGCGATGCACCGCAGAGCCAACGAGATCCTCACCCGGCTGGAAGTCCAGATCGACCCGCGAGCCACGCTGAAAACCCTCAGCATCGCCCAGCGTCACATGGTGGCGATTGCCCGGGCGCTGGCTTTCGACGCCCAGGTGGTGATCCTCGATGAGCCGACCGCCGCGCTTTCCCAGCATGAAATCCTCGAGTTTTATCACATCGTTGAGCGTCTGAAGCAGGACGGCAAAGCGATCCTGTTTATCTCGCATAAGTTCGATGAAATCTTCGAGCTGGCCGATTATTACACCATCCTGCGCGATGGGGTGTACGTCAGCTCCGGGGCGATAAGCGACATCACCGAAGAGCGGATGGTGTCGATGATGGTGGGCCGGGCGATCAGCCAAACCTACCCGAAAGTCGACTGCACACCCGGAGAAACGGTGCTGGAGGTGACCGATCTCTGTCATCCTACCGAGTTTGCCCATATCAGCTTCCGCCTGCGCAAGGGAGAAATTCTCGGCTTTTACGGCCTGGTGGGCGCCGGACGCACCGAGCTGATGCAGGCGCTCTCCGGTGTCTCGCGCCCCTCCTCCGGCGAGATCCGCCTGAACGGCAGAACCATGCGCTTTCACCAGCCCGCCGACGCCATCCGCGCGGGCATCGTCTGCGTGCCGGAAGAGCGGCAGAAACAGGGAGCGATCATCGCCCTGCCTATCGCCCAGAACATCAGTTTACCGCAGCTCAGCAAGCTCAACCCTAACGGCGTCCTGAACGACGCCCGGGAATGGCGGCTGGCCGACGAGTACGCCTCGCGCCTGCAGGTAAAAGCCTTCAGCTGGCGGCAGCCGGTGGAGACCCTCTCCGGCGGCAACCAGCAGAAAGTGGTGATTGGCAAATGGCTGGCGACCCAGCCCGAAGTGATCATTCTCGATGAGCCGACCAAAGGCATCGATATCGGCTCAAAGGCCGCCGTGCATCAGTTTATGTCCGAGCTGGTCAGCCAGGGGCTGGCGGTGATTATGGTGTCGTCAGAGCTGCCGGAAGTGATGGGCATGGCCGACCGGATTATCGTAATGCACGAAGGGCAGATGGTCGCCGAGTACCGGGCCGGGGAAGCGACGGCGGAAACCATCGTTAGCGCCGCTAGCGGCATCGGCCAGGAGGCGGCATGATGGGACACGCATGGCTGAAACATCGCGAAGCGCTGCTGGCGGTGGTCATTATTTTGATGATCGGCGCCATCGGCAGCCGGGCGCCGTCGTTCGTTTCACCGGGCAATCTGGTGGAGATGTTTAACGATACCGCCATCCTTATCATCCTCGCCCTCGGCCAGATGATGGTGTTGCTCACCAAAGGCATTGATCTGTCGATGGCCGCCAACCTGGCGCTGACCGGGATGATCGTCGCCCTGCTTAACGCCCACTATCCGGGTATTCCGGTGGTAGCGCTGCTGGCGCTGGCGACTCTGCTGGGCCTGCTGATGGGAGTAATTAACGGCCTGCTGGTCTGGCGCCTCGGCATTCCCGCCATTGTGGTGACCCTGGGCACCATGAGCATTTATCGCGGCATTATCTTCCTGCTGACTGACGGCGGCTGGGTTAACTCACATCAGATGAGCGCTGATTTTCTCAGTCTGCCGCGCAGCCCCCTCCTGGGGCTGCCGCTACTGAGCTGGTGCGCCATCGCCGCGCTGCTGCTGGTGGGTTATTTCCTGCGCTACAGCCGCACCGGCCGGGCCTTATACACCGCGGGCGGCAACGCGACGGCGGCATACTACACCGGCATTAACGCCGGAAAAATGCAGTTCGTCAGCTTCTGTCTCTCCGGCGCGCTGGCCGGCTTCTGCGGCTATCTGTGGATCTCGCGCTTCGCCGTCGCCTATGTCGACGTCGCCAACGGTTTTGAACTCCAGGTGGTCGCTGCCTGCGTGATCGGCGGTATCAGCACCATGGGCGGAAGCGGACGGGTGCTGGGCTGCCTGTGCGGCGCGCTGTTCCTCGGGGTCATCAATAACGCCCTGCCGGTGATCGGCATCTCGCCCTTCTGGCAAATGGCGATTTCCGGGGCGGTGATCGTCATGGCGGTGCTGCTCAACGAGCGCGGCAATCGCGGTCACGGGCGGTTAATCCTGCGCAACGCGGCGTTAGCCAGACAGAAACAGGCGGTGAAATCATGAGCAAAATGATGGTATCTGAAGAGATGAAAAACGCCCCGGCCGCGCCGTCGCCGCTGCGCCGCCTGCTGTGCTGGGAAGGGTTTTTACTGGCGGTCACCCTGGCGGTATTTATCGGCAACGCCGTGGCTTCCCCGTACTTCCTCAATATCTGGAACCTGTCGGACGCCACCTTTACCTTTACCGAGAAGGCGATCGTCGTCCTGCCGATGGCGATGCTGATTATCGCCCGGGAAATCGATCTGTCGGTAGCCTCGACGATGGCTCTCAGCTCAACGGTGATGGGCTTCTGCGCGGCAGCGGGGATGGACACTCCGCTGCTGGTGGTCATCGGCCTGGGCGTAGGTCTGCTGTGCGGCCTGTTCAACGGCTTGCTGGTGACCCGCTTTAACCTGTCGTCCATTGTGATCACCATCGGCACCATGAGCCTGTATCGCGGCATCACCTATATCCTGTTGGGCGATCAGGCACTCAACCACTATCCGGAGAGCTTTGCCTGGTTCGGCCAGGGGTACGTGTGGGGGGCGCTCTCTTTTGAGTTTGCGCTGTTTATCCTCCTCGCGGCCGCCTTCACCTTCCTGCTGCATAAAACCAACTTTGGTCGCCGGACCTACGCCATCGGCAATAACCCGACCGGCGCCTGGTTCTCCGGGATTAACGTTAAGCGTCATAACCTGGTGCTGTTCGCGCTGGTTGGGCTGATGGCCGGGCTGGCGGCGGTCCTGCTGACCTCACGGCTCGGCAGTACCCGCCCCACCCTGGCGATGGGCTGGGAGCTGGCGGTTGTCACCATGGCGGTGCTCGGCGGCGTCAATATTCTCGGCGGCTCCGGCAGCATGCCCGGGGTGATCATCGCCGCCTTTCTGATGGGGCTGGTGACCTTCGGCCTGAGCCTGCTGAACGTCCCCGGCATCGTGATGTCGGTGATTATCGGCGCCATGCTGATCGTGGTGATCTCCCTGCCGATTATTACCCGGCGGATGATGCAGCGAAGACGATGTTAATTTCCCCCTCACCTTGGCCCCCTCCCTGCGGGAGAGGGTCGGGGTGAGGGGAAACGGATTTCCCAAAATCAACATTAAGGAGAATTATCATGAGTTTTATGTTGGCACTACCTAAAATCAGCCTCCACGGCGCAGGCGCGATCGGTGATATGGTCAAGCTGGTAGCGGGCAAACAGTGGGGCAAGGCGCTGATCGTCACCGACGGTCAGCTGGTGAAGCTGGGCCTGCTGGACAGCCTGTTCGCCGCGCTGGATGAACAGCAGATGGCTTATCAGCTATTTGACGAGGTATTCCCCAACCCCACCGAAGCGCTGGTGCAGCAAGGCTATGCGGCTTACCAGGCGGCCCGCTGCGATTACCTGATCGCCTTCGGCGGCGGTAGCCCGATTGATACCGCCAAAGCGATAAAAATCCTCACCGCCAACCCAGGCCCCTCCACCGCCTACTCCGGCGTCGGCAAAGTGAAAAACGCTGGCGTGCCGCTGGTGGCCATCAATACCACCGCCGGCACGGCGGCGGAGATGACCAGCAACGCGGTAATTATCGATAGCGAGCGGCAGGTGAAAGAGGTGATTATCGACCCGAACCTGATCCCGGATATCGCCGTCGACGACGCCAGCGTGATGCTCGACATTCCGCCAGCCGTTACCGCCGCCACCGGCATGGATGCCCTGACCCACGCCATCGAGGCCTTTGTCTCCGTTGGCGCCCATCCGCTGACCGACGCCAACGCCCTCGAGGCCATTCGTCTGATTAACCTGTGGCTGCCGAAAGCGGTAGACGATGGGCACGATCTGCAGGCCCGCGAGCAGATGGCCTTTGGCCAGTATCTGGCGGGCATGGCGTTCAACAGCGCCGGTCTCGGGCTGGTACATGCCCTGGCCCATCAGCCTGGCGCCACCCACAACCTGCCGCACGGGGTATGCAACGCCATCCTGCTGCCGATCATCGAAAACTTTAACCGCCCGAACGCGGTGGCGCGCTTTGCCCGCGTGGCGCAGGCGATGGGCGTCGATACTCGCGGCATGAGCGATGAAGCTGCCAGCATGGAGGCCATCAATGCCATCCGCACGCTGAGCAAACGCGTAGGGATCCCCCAGGGTTTTAGCCAGCTTGGCGTCAGCAAAGCCGATATCGAAGGCTGGCTGGATAAAGCGCTGGCCGACCCATGCGCGCCGTGTAACCCGCGCCCCGCCAGCCGCGATGAGGTTCGCGAGCTCTATCTGGAGGCCTTATGATCCGTAAAGCCTTCGTCATGCAGGTGAACCCCGACGCGCACGAGGAGTACCAGCGCCGCCATAACCCCATCTGGCCGGAGCTGGAGGCAGTGTTGAAGGATCACGGCGCGCACCACTACGCCATTTATCTCGATAAAGAACGCCATCTCCTGTTCGCGACGGTGGAGATTGAATCGGAAGCCCGCTGGGAAGCGGTCGCCAGCACGGAAGTATGCCAGCGTTGGTGGAAATACATGCGCGAGGTGATGCCCAGCAACCCGGACAACAGCCCGCTGAGCGCGGAGCTCAAAGAAGTGTTTTATCTGGCGTAAAAATAACTGGCCTCCCTCCAGACGGGAGGCCGGTCGTTTAAACGGTCATTGCATTATCGCGCAGCGGCTCGGTTTTCGTCTTACCCGCTAACGTAAACGCGGATATTAAGGTGACGGTCAGGGCAATACCGCCGAGGATCATGTAGGTATCCTGAAAGCCGATCCGATCGTACATATTGCCGGCGAAGGCGGAGAGGAAGATCGCCGCCACCTGCTTGGCGAACTGGAAGCCCACCAGATAAATAGTCGCCGACAGCCGGACGTCAAACACGCCGGTGATGTATTTAAAGGCGCCCACCAGCAGGAACGGCACCTCCAGCGCATGGAGCATTTTCAACGCTACGACTTCCGCGGCGGTGGTGGCGAAGGAAGAGCCAATCATTCTTGCCGCCATCACCATCCCGGCGATCAGCAGGGTATTCTTCGCTCCGATACGGTTAATAATCCACGGCGAGCTGAACATAATGATGGCGTTACATATTTCTCCCGCGGTGGTGGCGAAACCAAAGGCGCGGGTGCCCGCTTCCGGGGTCGCGAAGAACGATTTGAAGAAGGTGGCGAACTGCTGATCGAAAACGTCATACACGCAGGCCACGCCGATAACATACAGAATAAACATCCACATCTTACGCTGGCGGAACATGCGCACCGCCGTTTTTAAATCGATCGCCGGGCGATTGGCGCCGAGCGAATCCATCACCTGCGCGGACTGACTGGCCTGCGGTTTGGCGATGGCCACCAGCACCACCAGCAGCAGCGCGGCGGCTGACCCCATCCAGAACACCCATTCGGGATTAATGCTGAACAGCATTCCGGCGGTAGTCGCGCACAGCGCCCATCCCAGGCAGCCAAAGGTGCGCGCCTTGCCGTATTCAAACCCGCTGTTGCGGCTTACCCGTTCGATATAGGCCTCCATCGCGCCGGCGCCTGCGGAGAATGCAAAGCCGATATAGGCGCCGCCGCTCAGCGCCCCGAGCCAGATATTGGTTTTCAGCAGCGGAGCGAAAACATAAAGGAAGAAGGGAGCAATCAGCACCAGCAGAACGGTCACGATCCACATCAGGTGTTTTTTCAGCCCCAGCTTGTCAGAGATCACTCCGAGGATCGGCTGGAAACAGATGGCGAACAGCGACAGGCTGGAGAAAACGAGGCCGGTTTCGGTTTTATTCAGGCCGATGACGTCCGACAGCCAGATCGGCAGAAACGGAAAGCAGGTGGCCATGATGAAGAAGTAGAGAAAGAAGAACAGCCCGAAAATCCAGAAGTTGGGGTTGTTTTTGTGGGTACAGACGGTCGGGTTCATTATATTTTCCTCAAGAAGGGCCGCAGCGCGGCCCGATACCATCACACGCGTTGCAGACCAATCAGAATGGCGCTTTCCGGGTCGAGGATGGGTAGCGCCAGCCCCGCCTGCTGCAGCCACTCACCGCTCACCGTCTGCGGCGTCGTCATCCATGCCGGCAGCTTCCGCATGGTGTGGCCGCCCTCACCGGTGATCTGAATGTTCGGATGATCGAGGAGCGTCACCTGATAGCGGGCGCTCGCCTCCAGGCCCGCCAGGCGCAGGGGCGCCATCAGGGTGTAGTCCGGCATCGCCAGCTGGCTAACGAGGAAGATCGCCTGCGCTTTATCCGGGCTGACGACGCCATGGGCAAGGGTGGTGGCGTCCGGCATATCTATTCGCCACTGCACGCCGTGATGGATCACGTCGCGCCACTGTTTATGCAGGGCCGCATATTTTCGGTATCCGGCGCGCTCTTCTTCATCGGCGCTCACCGGATCCAGCTCAAGGCCCATATGACCGAACAGCGCCGTCAGGCCGCGGAAGGCGATACTATGCTGGCGGAAGGTGGCATGACAGTGGCGATTGCCAATATGCGCGCCCATTACCTCGGGTGGAAAGAAGTAGCTCATGCCGCGCTGGATGGTGTTGCGCTCAAGGGCGTCATTGTTGTCAGACGCCCAGAAGCGATGGCTGCGTTTGAGGACTTCATAATCGATCCGTCCGCCGCCGGAGGAGCAGGATTCAAATTCAATGTGCGGGAAACGGGCCACCAGCGTATCCAGCAGGCGGTAGAACTGGCGCGTTTGCGCGTCCGCAGCGGCGCGTCCCTGATGCCCAGGCTGCACCAGCTCGCGGTTCATATCCCACTTCACGTAGTCCACCGCATGCTCGCCCAGCAGCCAGCTCATCCGCTCCAGCAGATAATCAAACGCTTCGGGAATGTTGAGGTTCAGGACAAACTGATGGCGGCCGGTCAGCGGGGTATAGCCCGGCAGCGCCAGCACCCAGTCCGGGTGCGCCCGGTACAGATCGGAATCCGGGTTAATCATTTCCGGCTCCACCCAGATACCGAATTCCATACCCAGAGACTTCACGTGATCGATAACCGGCGTCAGGCCGTAGGGGTATTTTTTCTCATCGAGATACCAGTCGCCAAGCGCCGCCCAGTCGTCGTTGCGCCCTTTAAACCAGCCGTCATCGATAATAAAGCGCTCGACGCCCAGGGCCGCCGCTTCGTCGGCCATACGCATGATGTAGTCCGGGTCGTGGTCGAAATAGATCCCCTCCCAGGTGTTGAGATGCACCGGGCGCGGTTTGTTGCCCGGGAAACGAATAATCCGTTCGCGCAGATAACGATGGAACTGCTGGCTCATGCCGTTCAGCCCATTCGCCGAGTAGCTGGCATACAGGTACGGCGTCCACAAGGTTTCCCCTTCCGCCAGCGCCATTTCGCCCGGCAGATAGAGCGCCTCGGCCTGCAGATAGCGACGGCCATCGGTTTTCACCTCCGCCCGCAGGCGATGGTTACCGCTCCAGGCCAGATGCACGCCCCAGACTTCACCCTGCATCTCGCTAAAGGCGCGGCTGCCGGTGATCAGGGCCGGGAAATGTTCGTGAGAGGTGCGCCCGCGGCGGTTCTCCAGCACAAAGCTGTCGTGCTCAAGCGTCAGGCGGTGAGGCTGAAACTCGCGGATCCAGCGGCCATGGAAAGCCATCACCTCGCGAGCGCGTTCGGCGACCGGCAGCGTGACCGCCAGGCGATCCACCTGCCATGGGCTGGCGCGCAGATTGGTCACGCCATGGCGCACGCTCAGCACGCCGCTGGCATCCAACGCGATCTCGCTCTGCAGGCGCAGGCCGGCCTGCGGATCTTCGCTGACCAGGGTCAGCGTCTGGCCCTCGTGCCGCACTTCGCTGGTGGTGAACAGCGGAGAGGCATCCAGCCCCTGACGATGGCCTTCAATGCCCGGCGCGCCAAACAGACCATGGCCCAGCTCCGCCATTAAGGTCACTGGCGAATCGACATCCAGTCTACCGTTGGCGACCGGGCGCGTCAGGCTGTCGGCATCCTGCGGCGAAAAGTGGCTTAAATGCGGTCCCCAGTAGACAATTTCGGCGAAAGGGCGGGTTTTAATCACAACATCGGCACCGGCGCTTTGCAGGTGAATCAGCGAATCAGACATCAGACATCTCCATCACAAGGAATGTCTTACTGTTGATCCGAAACGTTTCGGATGCCAACCAAAACGTTTCGGATCCGTGATCGGCTTCAGAATTACGGGTTAAAAAGGGATAAGATCAGGCGGTTTCACCCGGGATAAATTCCGGCTGCCATAGCACCTGCAGCGTGGCGAGATCCTCCCCGGCGATTAAGCGACGCACCATATCGGCAATCTGCCTTCCCACGCCCTGGCGCGTGGACTGGATCACCGCGGCGACATCGGTCTCAATGATGCTGTCCTGCGGCAGCCCGTCGTACACCACCAGGGCGACGCGGTTGTCGCCGGTTAAACGCCCCAGGTGGGCGAGCGCCATCGCGGCGCCATCGCCATGGGTGTTGCAGTCGGTGATAATCGCGGTAGGCGGCTCAGGCAGACGCAGCAGCTCCAGCGTGGCCTGATAGCCGCCGCGGCGCGTCGCCGGCACGCTACGCAGCCATGCATCGGATAACCCCGCCTCGCGCAGGGCATCGAGGTAGCCGTTACGCCTTTGCAAAATAAACGCCTGATTGTTGTTCTCGCCCAGCAGAGCGATACGCTGGTGGCCCTGTTGAATCAGATGGCGGGTGGCGCGGCAGGTGCCGGCATAGTTATCGAAATCAAACCAGGCGTAGGGCTGCGCCAGGCGGCTACGGCCGAGCGCCAGAAACGGAAAGCCGGAGGCCTGCAGCTGCGCCAGCCGCGGATCGTCATCCAGAGTATGGGCCACGATTAATGCATCGACGCGACGGCCCTGCACCATGCGCATATAGCCATGTTTATCCGCCTGCTCATCATCGGCGATCAGCAACAAATCAATGTCATGGCGCGCCAGCTCATGGCTGATCTCCCCGACCATCTCGAGAAAAACGTTATTGTTGAGCGGCGCGGGGCGGACAGGGAAGACGAGACCAACGGCATCGATGGTGCCCATTTTCAGACGGCGGGCGAAAGTGTTGGGGCGATAGCCCCGGCGCTGCGCTTCAGCCTCAACCCGGGCGCGGGTCTCCTGCGACACATCGTCGTAGCCGTTCAACGCCCGGCTGACGGTCGTGACGGAGATCCCAAGTTGTTTGGCAATGGCTTTCAGCGACATAAAAATCCCTGTTTTCGCATAGGAAAGCTAGTTTCCCGCAATATGGCTATGACGTCCAGCGAGCGCGCGTCCCCCGCCGACGCGATGTCAGTTTTGCTCAGCGATCAGCAGGGCCTGCGTATCCGGCTCCAGCGCCTGAAAAACATGCTCCTGATCCGCCGGGTAGCAGATATAGTCGCCCTCGCCGAGCTCTTCCGGCGCCGACGTCAGCCCTACCCGCGCCCGCCCCTGGGTGACGATAATATGTTCCACCGAGCCTGGCGGATGCGGATGCGAAATGCGGTCGGCGCCGGGCTGGGTGAGCAGCAAATAGATGTCCCGACGCGCGCCGGGCGGACAGGCGGCCAGCAAAATGGCCTGATAGTTCGCCTGCTCTGCCACCACTTTGGTCCCCTCGCCGCGGCGGATCACCTGCGTTTTGTTCACCTGCGGCTCAAGCAGCCTGGCAAATGGAATATCCAGCGCTACGCAGAGCGACCACAGCGTTTCCAGACTCGGGTTGCCGTTGCCGGACTCCAGTTGCGATAGCGTGGATTTTGCGATACCCGCCCGACGCGCGACTTCCGCCAGCGAAAGCCCGGTCCGCGCCCGCTCCCGCACCAGACTTTTGGCGATAACGCTGATTGGCTGTGTCATACCCGCCCCTTGTTTTTTATATCGAACAATTCGTTCGCCTTGAAAAACGATCATTATGTGTTCATTATAATGGAAATTCGTTCGATATGGCTAAGTGATATGAAACAAACTCTCTCCAGTCTCAGCGGAGACACGATAAAATCGATTGTTTTGGTCTGCCTTGCCGTCGGGGTGGTGGGCATGTCCTATGGGTCGCTGGCGGTGGCTTACGGCTTCCCTTTATGGGTGCCGCTCTTGCTTTCGGTGTCGGTGCTGGCGGGCGCCTCTGAATTTATGTTTATCGGCATTGTCGCCAGCGGCGGTAGTCCGCTGGCCGCCGCCGCCGCCGGCCTGTTAGTCAATGCGCGTCATATCCCGTTCGGGGTGACCGTACGCGAACTGGTTGGTCGGCGCGCCTTAAGCTTTATCGGGTGCCACATTATGAACGACGAGAGCGTGGTCTTTGGCTTGTCGCAGCCCACCCCCGCGCAGCGCAAAGCGGCCTACTGGCTGTGCGGCGCTGGCGTCGCGCTGATCTGGCCCCTCGGTACGCTAACCGGCGCGGCCGTCGGCAAACTGCTGCCAGCGCCGGAAACCATCGGGCTTGATGCGGTCTTCCCGGCGATCCTGCTGGCGCTGGTGATCCCGGCCTTTAAAAACCGCACTACGCTGATCCGCGCCGCCAGCGGCGCCGCGCTGGCGCTTGCCGCCGTACCGTTTGTGCCCACCGGGCTGCCGGTGCTGCTTTCGCTGTTCGGTTTACTGTCGAGGAAAAAATAATGGGCAATATGACGCTGTTTATCGCCGGTATCGCCATCCTGTCGCTGGGAACCTATCTGATGCGTCTCGGCGGCGCGAAGCTCGGCAATCGGCTGGCATTTTCCGAGCGCTCGCAGGCGCTGCTTTCCGATGCGGCGACGGTGCTGCTTTTTTCCGTCGCCCTGGCCACCACTTTCTATGAGGGCGCACATTTCGCCGGTATGGCGCGCGTTCTGGGCGTTGCTTTCGCTGTGTTCCTCGCCTGGCGCAAGGTCCCGCTGATCGGCGTGATTATCGCCGCCGCCGTGGTGACCGCGCTGCTGCGCCTGGCGGGTATGCCCTAGGACGAGTAAGCGTAATCTGTAAAACCGCTGTGCTGTCCGGCGATCGTGCCTTCAAGCCACTGAATAACCGGTTCGATTTGCAGCGGGTGCCGCTGGTCTATCGTCAGTACAGGTCCTAACGACATGGGCTGCGCCCGCCCGGCCAGCTGGGCCAGCTCCGGCAAATACTCTTCTCCGGGGTGGCCCGGCGGCCGCGTCGCCAGCCGCGAGGCATAGCGCGCGACGGCCAGCTCCGGAGAGATATGGTTCCAGACCTCAATCACCTGCTCCACGCCCGCCTGCTGTAGCAGTCTCTGCAAGGTCTCCCGCGGCTGAAAGCCGAACCAGGCGTCGATCAACCAGACCATGCTGGCAGGCGATGCGCCGACAATCGACCAGATCACCTCATACGCCGCGCAGCCCAGCTGGCGATTCATCGGCCGGTCGACAGGGGCCAGGCGCGCCATAAACGGCTCTTTGATGCCGTCGATCGTCAATACCGGCAGGCTAAAGGTCTCCGCCAGCAAACGGGTAATGGTGCTCTTCCCCGACGCCGGAATGCCGTTGATTAAAATGGCCGTTTTGCAGCCTGGGGTCAGATGTCTGTTCATAGTAATGCGACAACCTCCTCCCGGCTGCGGGCCGTCCGCAGTTTGGCCATGGTGTCATTATTATCCAGCAGCGCGACGATGGAACGGATGCCCTCCTCGATATGCGCATTGCTGTCCCGGGCGCCAAACATAATAACAATGTCCGCTTTTTCACTGTCCGCAAAGGGAATAGGCTTTTCCAGCACCACCAGGCTAAAGCAGTTGCGTCTGACGCCGCATTCGGGGCGGGCATGGGGGATGGCAATCCCTTCATCAAAAACGTAATAAGCGCCATGATTTAAAGTATTGTCGATCACCGCCTGGCTATATTCCGTCGAAATAAAGCCTTTTGCCTCCAGCGGGCGGGCAGCCAGCTTTATTACCCGCTGCCAGTCGGACTCCACAACGCCAACCTGAATGGCATCGGCCTCAATAAGCAGTTCTTTTATGGTCATTCTCTGTTCCTAGATATTGCGGCGAATAATATTGCGTAAATTATCAATCTGCAGAAACAGCGCATCGATATCCTGCCGGTGGCTCTTACTTTTGGCATATACCGATAATGCCCGGTTGTAAGTCAACATCAATGTTTTTTGCACGTCGCTATTATCGGGCTGGCGCTGTAATTCGCCTTCCAGTCTGGCGATCTCTTCCGCCAGCTGACGGGACTGTTGATCATAATCCTGCAGCGGGTTTTGCTCTTTTTTCCACAGCGTTTTCAATGATTCAAACATAGCAAGCTCCCTCCCTGGCGGAAGACAGGGCAACAAAAGATATGTGTCGGTAAAAACGCTACTTAAATAGCGCCATTTTTTCCATTAATACGGCAGTAACTGCCTGGTTGGCGGGAATTAAAAATTTCCGTACGCTGTCATTTACTTTTCCTTTCTCAAACGTTGATTTACAGCGGTCGACCCACTGCACGTTCATTTCCGTTCCGACGTTCACTTTATTAATCCCTTCGGTGACGGCCAGCCGCATATCCTCATCGCTGACACCTGTGCCGCCATGCAGCACCAGCGGCACGCCCGTCGCTTCGCTTATCGCCTTCAGCCGCGCATGCTGTATCTGCGCTTTACCGGTGTACAGGCCATGCACAGTGCCCACGGAGACGGCCAGCATATCGACCTGTGTCTCCTTCACAAAACGCGTCGCGTCTTCGACGGTAGTAAAACAGATATCTTCGGCAGCCACCGCTTTTCCATCCTCTGACCCGCCGATCGCCCCCAGCTCACCTTCTACCGTAATATTCCGCGGCCGGGCCATTTCCACCACAATCCGCGTGTTACCGATATTTTCCTCGAGGCTTAAGTGAGACCCGTCGTACATCACCGAAGAAAAGCCCGCATTCATTGCCGTCTCGATGGCTTTAATATCGGAGCAGTGATCGAGATGCAGGCAGGTCGGGATATTTTCACTGTCTGCTAATGAACGCACGGCATCGACCAGTAACCGATACCCCAGATACTCTGCGGTACCGGTTGATATTTGGATCATTAATGGGCTGCGGCTGTTTTGCGCGGCTTTAAAAAAAGCCGGTAACATCTCAATACAGTGCAAGTTAAACGAGCCAATCGCTTTAAAATCTCTTTCCTGAGCGATTTTTAAAATCTCATTAAAATTATACAGACTCATGAACACTTTCCCCTTTCGGCTTAGCGGATTTACCGTTTACAAACCATGCCAGTGCGGCGACAAACACAATAAACAAGGCGACAAAGAGCCAGTTATTCTGGAAGGCGTGGCCTAATACCAGACCGGAGCTGATGACGTCTGAATCGCTGAAGGTGACGCCCGTAAAGCCGTAGCTCTCCAGCATGGGTACCAGAATGGCCGGCAGCAATGTGATAAACAGGCCGTGAATCACCCCGCCGATCATCGCCCCGCGACGTCCGCCCAGCGCATTGCCAAATACCCCTGCCGTACCGCCGGCGAAAAAGTTGGTTAACAGCCCGGGGAGAATCATCGCCAGGCCGAACATCGGGAAAACCAGCATGCCGATAATCGAGCCGACAGTCGTTGCCAGAAATCCAACAATCACCGCATTCGGTGCATAGGGAAATAGCACCGGGCAATCGAGAGCGGGCTTTGCATCCGGGACAATACGCATCGCGATACCGCGAAAAGCCGGCACCAGCTCATTGAGTAATAAACGCACGCCGCTATAGAGGACAAAGACCCCGGCGACAAACTGAATGGACTGCATGAAGGCATACATCAGGTAATTAATGCCGCCGGAGAACTGCGCGATGTACTGAGGCCCCGCCGCGATAGCCGGGATGAGATACATCGGCACCATCACCACCGCCATGGCCAGATAGGTATCCTGCAGAAACTTAAAGTTATCAGGCAGTTCGAGATCTTCCGTGGAGCGAGAGCCTTTTCCGACAACTTTAGCGACCGCAGCCTGCACCAGATAGCCGATAGTACAGAAGTGCCCCAGGGCCACATCGTCAGACCCGATAATGCGCCTGACCACCGGCTGCGCCAGGGCCGGCATTAACACCGCCATCACGCCGCCGAAGATGCCCCCGGTTAAAATCAGCGGTACGCCGGTGAGCCCGGACTTATAGCCAATCACGGCGCCGATCGTCGCCATCCACAGCAGCGCCTGGCCGGTCAGAAAAATATATTTCAGCGGCGTCAGCCGGGCGATAATAATATTGACGGCAAAGATCACCAGCAGCGTCAGCGCCACCTCCGAACCTAATTCCCGATTCGCTAACCCGGCGATGGCGGCCACATCGGTAATATAGCCTTTCATGCCAAATCCCTGGGTGAAGATATCATTCAGGAAGGTCAGCGTGGCGACAATGATGTTTATCCCGGCCATCATAATTAAGAAACCGAGCAGCGTTTTAAATGTCCCTTCCGCGGTTTTGCCTGGCGATTTCTTTTGCAGGATCAGGCCAAGCATGGCAATAAAAGCAATAAGAATGGATGCCTGGCCGAGTAAATCCTTAACGATAAACGCAACGAAGCTATTCATAATCAGCCACCTTCAGATGACGTTCTTTTAAGAATGCGACGATCTTAGTTTCAATCTCCTCTTTATCAGTAAGTTTATTCAACACCACGACACGTTTAATTTCTTCTTCACTGGCATCGGCGGTTAAGATGTCGGCAAAGGTTTTTTGCGTCAGAATCATATCCGATTTAAAAGCCCCAGCTTCGGAAACGGTGGTGTGTTCAATATGAGCGGGAATTTCCAGCTTCTTTAAAACTGCCTTCGCCGTCATTTCAATGGCAAAGCTTGAACCGAGGCCGCAGCCACATACGCATAAAATTTTCAGCATGGAGGGTCTCCTCAAATAATATTGAGTTGCTTGGCAAGTTTATAATGATGTCCTTCAGTATCGACCAGACGTTTTTTCATACTGACTAAATCAATCGGAATAGGTTTGTTACTGGAATTAATTATTATGGCTTTATTTTTCATACCTGACTGAATACAGCGAACCACTTCACTGGCCATAATAGTGCCCTGATAAATCTCTTCGCAGGTTGGATCACCGCTGCGTAAACCATAGCCGACGATCGTTTTACGGATACGGACACCTATTTGTGGTTCCAGCTGTTTAATCATGGTATCAATCGCCCCCTGAAAGCCGGGAGAGTACTCTTTGGTATAGCCTTCTGAGCAGAGGATAACGACGCTATTCTGCGTACTCAGCTTCCGGGTAATCCGTTCCGCGAGCACGGCCAACGGCATCTGTGCCTCCGGGATCAGGGCAATATCCGCATTACATTTAATGGCGGACTGCAACGTTAGTTCTCCACAATAGCCTCCTAATATCTCAACCATAAAAACCCGACCGGGCAGCGCTCTTCCGGTATTTCTTAAACGAGAGACTTCTTTAATAATTTGCTCACAGGCCGTGGAAAAACCAATCGTATAATCACTGCCATACACATCATTATCGATAGTCATTCCCACACCAAAGCAATTAATCTCAAATTCACTAAGGGTATTCAGAAACTGCAGGCTGCCATCCCCCCCGGCCATAATGAGCACATCAATACGCAGAGATTTAAGTTTTTTAGCAATGCTTTCATATTCACTGCGCTGCAGTTTGCGACTGGTTCGCCCCGAGGTAATGATCGGCACCGCGGTAATTGAATAATCAACCAGATCGCGCCACGCCATATCCTGATGACTTTTCTCCAGTAGCCCTGGAATACCGCCATTAAACAGCGTGATATCAGCATTAGCCTGCCTGGCTATCTGGAATATAAAATTATTCATTCCAGAAACATCCCCGCCGCTAATAACGATACCAATTTTCATGACGCATCCTCGCTCATTTGCCTGACAACATTTTTCCCTGAGTACAAGCCTTTTATTTGCAATGAAGATCACATAATGCGTATTAAATTACCGCAGTGAATAGTTGACAGGTACGGCGAAACACCTATTTTTGTGATACACATCCCATTTAAAGAGAGTGATCTCCATCGCTTTCTGTTTTTTATTTCTTTAAATTTCATGGCGTTAAAAAATCGAGATATTCAGGCGTGCTGACCTTTCCTTTGCCATAAAAAGGAGGATTTAAGAAAAGAACGGAAACGTGATTAGTGCCACATTTTTTTCGTAGCAGAGGAAAATATTGGCAAATTTCGCAGAGACGGGAAGCGGAAAACAAAAACAAAAAAAGCGCCCTGAGGCGCTCTTTCGACAGTTGCTATACGCTTATTTGTTCAGTTCGGCAGTCATATGCACGCGGTTGCCGGTAAACGCTTCGGTGATTTTGTAAGACGAAGCGCCGGCAGCCTGCGCCTGTGCGGCGATTTTCGCTTCCGCGCCGTCCATTGTGGAGGCGGTTGCGGTCACGGTTTCAGCAGCGAAGGAAGCGAAAGAGGCGGCCATAGCGATTACTGCGACAAAAGTTTTGATGCTTTTCATAATATAAACCCTTTCATTTAGTTGTTTAGATAAGGCGCTGTGCCTTGATGTGTTAAATAGTAGCCCGCACATTGCTAAACAAAAAGCGGAAGGATTTGCTGTCATTGTTCAAATTTATTGACCAATATTTAACCCGCAATTAAACGCTGCGGATGGGTGTAAACTGTCGCCCTACCCGGCTTGCAAAAGCCCACCAGCGTCAGATTGCAGCGCTCGGCAACTTCCACTGCTAAGGTGGTGGCCGCCGAGACCGCGAACAGGATCTCGACGCCGCACATCGCGGCCTTCTGCACCATTTCATAGCTGGCGCGGCTGGAGACCAGCGCGGCGCCATGCTGCCACCCCTCGCCGACTTCCGCCCGCCGGCCCAACAATTTATCCAGGGCGACATGCCGGCCAACGTCTTCAAACCCGCCCGCCAGTTCGCCCGTCAACCGGACCCACGCGGCCGCGTGAGTACAGCCGGTGAGCCGGCCAACCGGTTGAAAGTCGTTAAGATGCGCCAGGGCCTGATCGAGATTGGCTAAATCGAACGACTGAGTGAACGGCAGCGGCTGGACCGGCTTACCAATATCATTGAGCTGCTCGACGCCGCATACGCCGCAGCCGGTGCGCCCGGCCAGCGCGCGACGCCGGGCTTTGAGGCCCATAAAACGCCGGCTGGAGAGCTCAATCTGCACCTCAAGGCCGTTGCACACCGCTACCACGTCCATGCCGAAAATCTCCCGCCGGTGCTCGATAATCCCTTCGGATAAGGAGAAGCCGACGGCGAATTGCTCCAAATCTTTCGGGGAGGCCATCATCACCACGTGGGAGATACCGTTGTAGACCAGCGCGACGGGCACCTCTTCCGCTAACTCATCTGGCTGAGGGTGTTGCAGATCCTCGCGTTTCCAGAGGGAGACCTGGCGATATCCTGTGACATTCGTCACATTTTTGATTTGTTCGAGAGGCTTCTTGTTCACTTTGCTTTAACCGTATTGGAACAGGCATACACACAATGTGGTATTCTGTTTTTATCCCTTCAGGAATGAGGGAAATTTGCCCTAATTCTGAACCTTTGCGGCCTTCACCGCAAAGCAAATAACTACATGTGACAATGTCGAAACAAGGAGCGAACCATGCAGGTCAGCAGAAGGCAGTTCTTTAAGATCTGCGCTGGCGGTATGGCGGGAACCACGGCAGCAGCGCTGGGCTTTGCCCCGGCAACTGCGCTCGCGGAGACACGGCAGTACAAATTGCTGCGCACGCGCGAAACCCGTAACACCTGCACATACTGTTCTGTCGGCTGTGGGCTGTTGATGTATAGCCTCGGCGACGGCGCGAAAAACGCCAAAGCATCCATTTTCCATATCGAAGGCGATCCGGATCATCCGGTCAACCGTGGTGCGCTCTGTCCGAAAGGGGCTGGTCTGGTGGACTTTATCCATTCTGAAAGCCGCCTGAAATTCCCGGAATATCGCGCGCCAGGCTCCGATAAATGGCAGCAAATCAGTTGGGACGAAGCGTTCGATCGCATCGCCAAGCTGATGAAAGAGGACCGCGACGCCAACTTTATCGCGCAAAACGACGCCGGCACCACCGTCAACCGCTGGTTGACTACCGGGATGCTGTGCGCCTCCGCCTCCAGTAACGAAACCGGCTATTTAACGCAAAAATTCACCCGCGCCCTCGGGATGCTGGCGGTGGATAACCAGGCGCGTGTCTGACACGGACCAACGGTAGCAAGTCTTGCTCCAACATTTGGTCGCGGTGCGATGACCAACCACTGGGTTGATATTAAAAACGCCAACCTGGTCGTAGTGATGGGCGGTAACGCCGCAGAAGCGCATCCGGTGGGGTTCCGCTGGGCGATGGAAGCCAAAATTCATAACGGCGCCAAGCTCATCGTTATCGATCCGCGCTTTACGCGTACGGCGTCGGTGGCTGATTTCTATACCCCGATTCGTTCCGGTACCGACATTACCTTCCTGTCGGGCGTGATCCTGTATCTGCTGAATAACGAAAAATTCAACCGCGAATACACCGAAGCCTATACCAACGCCAGCCTGATCGTGCGTGAGGACTACAGCTTTGATGATGGTCTGTTCAGCGGCTACGATGCCGAAAAACGCCAGTATGACAAAACCAGCTGGAACTATGAACTGGATGAAAACGGCTTCGCCAAACGCGATACCACGCTGCAGCATCCACGCTGCGTCTGGAATCTGCTAAAACAGCACGTTTCCCGTTATACCCCGGATGTGGTCGAAAACATCTGCGGTACGCCGAAGGCCGACTTCCTCAAAGTCTGTGAATACATTGCTGAAACCAGCGCGCCGGATAAGACCGCATCGTTCCTGTACGCTCTCGGCTGGACCCAGCACTCCATCGGTGCGCAGAATATCCGCACCATGGCGATGATCCAGCTGCTGCTCGGCAACATGGGGATGGCGGGCGGCGGCGTCAACGCCCTGCGCGGCCACTCCAATATCCAGGGTCTGACCGACCTCGGCCTGCTCTCCACCAGCCTGCCAGGCTACATGTCGCTGCCGAACGAAAAACAGGCCGACCTGCAGACCTACCTGACGGCTAACACGCCGAAGCCGCTGCTGAAAGACCAGGTCAACTACTGGGGCAACTATCCGAAGTTCTTCGTCTCCATGATGAAAGCCTTCTTCGGCGACAAAGCCACCGCGGAAAACAGCTGGGGCTATGACTGGCTGCCGAAGTGGGATAAGAGCTACGACGTTCTGCAGTACTTCGAGATGATGAATCAGGGCAAAGTGAATGGCTATATTTGCCAGGGCTTTAACCCGGTCGCCTCGTTCCCGAACAAAAACAAGGTCGTCGCTTCCCTGTCGAAGCTGAAGTTCCTCGTGACTATCGACCCGCTCAATACCGAAACGTCCACCTTCTGGCAAAACCATGGTGAGTCGAACGATGTCGATCCGGCGAAAATCCAGACCGAAGTGTTCCGTCTGCCCTCCACCTGCTTCGCCGAAGAGAATGGGTCTATCGTCAACTCCGGCCGCTGGCTGCAGTGGCACTGGAAAGGCGCGGACGCCCCGGGGATCGCCGTCACCGATGGTGAAATTCTCGCCGGTATCTTCACTCGCCTGCGTAAGATGTATGCCGAAGAGGGTGGCCCGGCGCCGGAGCCGGTGCTCAACATGACGTGGAACTACTCCACGCCACACGAGCCGGCATCGGAAGAAGTGGCGATGGAAAGCAACGGTAAAGCGCTGGCGGATATCACCGACCCGGCAACCGGCGCGGTGATCGTCAAGAAAGGCCAACAGCTGAGCTCCTTTGCGCAGCTGCGAGATGATGGCACCACCTCCAGCGGCTGCTGGATCTTCGCCGGGAGCTGGACGCCGGAAGGTAACCAGATGGCGCGCCGCGATAACGCCGATCCATCCGGTCTCGGCAATACCCTGGGCTGGGCCTGGGCCTGGCCGCTCAACCGCCGCATCCTGTATAACCGCGCCTCCGCGGACCCGCAGGGTAAACCGTGGGATCCGAAGCGTCAGTTGCTGAAATGGGACGGCGCCAAATGGGGCGGCGTGGATATTCCGGACTACAGCGCCGCCGCGCCTGGCAGCGACGTCGGTCCGTTTATCATGCAGCCGGAAGGGATGGGCCGTCTGTTCGCTATCGACAAGATGGCGGAAGGACCGTTCCCGGAACACTACGAGCCGTTTGAAACGCCGCTCGGGACCAACCCGCTGCACCCGAACGTGGTCTCTAACCCGGCCGCTCGCGTCTTCAAAGGCGATCTCGAGCAGATGGGTAAGGCCGAGAAGTTCCCGTACGTCGGCACCACTTACCGTCTGACCGAGCACTTCCACTACTGGACCAAGCATGCGCTACTTAACGCCATCGCCCAGCCGGAACAGTTCGTGGAGATCGGCGAAAAACTGGCGAATAAGCTCGGCATCGGCCACGGCGATACCGTGAAAGTTTCCTCCAACCGCGGCTATATCAAAGCCAAGGCGGTGGTGACCAAACGTATTCGCACGCTGAAAGTTGACGGTAAGGATATCGATACCATCGGCATTCCTATTCACTGGGGCTATGAGGGCGTGGCGAAAAAAGGCTTTATTGCCAATACCCTGACGCCGTTCGTCGGTGATGCGAATACGCAGACGCCGGAGTTCAAAGCTTTCCTTGTGAACGTGGAAAAGGTGTAACGGAGACGACTTATGGCTTACCAATCGCAAGATATTATTCGTCGTTCCGCGACTAACGGTTTCACCCCCGCGCCTCAGGCGCGGGACCACCAGCAGGAGGTGGCGAAGCTTATCGACGTCACCACCTGTATCGGCTGCAAAGCCTGTCAGGTGGCCTGCTCCGAATGGAACGATATTCGTGATGAAGTCGGTCACAATGTCGGGGTGTATGACAACCCGGCGGACCTGACCGCCAAGTCATGGACGGTCATGCGCTTCTCGGAGGTGGAACAAAACGACAAGCTGGAATGGCTCATCCGCAAGGATGGCTGCATGCACTGCGCGGACCCGGGCTGCCTGAAGGCCTGCCCGTCAGAAGGCGCGATCATTCAGTACGCCAACGGTATTGTCGACTTCCAGTCCGAGCAGTGCATCGGCTGCGGCTACTGTATCGCCGGCTGTCCGTTCGATGTACCGCGTCTGAACCCGGAAGACAACCGCGTCTACAAATGTACCCTGTGCGTAGACCGCGTGACCGTCGGCCAGGAGCCTGCCTGCGTGAAAACCTGTCCGACCGGCGCAATCCACTTTGGCTCCAAAGAGGATATGAAAACGCTGGCCGGCGAACGCGTGGCTGAGCTGAAAACCCGCGGTTATGACAATGCGGGCCTGTACGATCCGGCCGGCGTCGGTGGCACCCACGTCATGTACGTGCTGCACCATGCCGACAAGCCGAATCTGTACCACGGCCTGCCGGAAAACCCGGAGATCAGCCAGACCGTCAAGTTCTGGAAAGGCATCTGGAAACCGCTGGCGGCCGTCGGCTTCGCCGCGACCTTCGCAGCCAGTATCTTCCACTACGTCGGCGTCGGTCCGAACCGCGCGGAAGAGGAAGAGGACAATCTGCATGAAGAGAAAGACGAGGTGCGCAAATGAAAAGACGTGACACCATCGTGCGCTACACGGCGCCGGAACGCATCAACCACTGGGTCACCGCCTTCTGCTTCGTCCTGGCGGCGGTGAGCGGGTTAGGCTTTTTCTTCCCGTCCTTTAACTGGCTGATGCATATCCTCGGCACGCCGCAGCTGGCGCGAATTCTCCACCCGTTCGTCGGGGTGGTGATGTTCGCGTCGTTTATCATCATGTTTTTCCGTTACTGGCATCACAACCTAATCAATCGGGATGATATCTTTTGGGCGAAGAATATTCGTAAGATCGTCGTCAACGAGGAGGTGGGCGATACCGGGCGCTATAACTTCGGCCAGAAATGCGTATTCTGGGCGGCGATTATCTTCCTGGTACTGCTGCTGGTGAGCGGTGTGATCATCTGGCGTCCGTATTTTGCGCCGGCTTTCTCAATCCCGGTGATCCGATTTGCGCTGATGCTGCATTCATTTGCCGCAGTGGCGTTAATTGTGGTTATCATGGTGCATATCTACGCCGCCCTCTGGGTGAAAGGCACCATTACCGCGATGGTGGAAGGCTGGGTTACCAAAACGTGGGCGAAGAAACATCACCCGCGCTGGTACCGAGAGGTCCGCCAGAAACAGGAAAAGTCATCTGAATGAGTATTCGCATAATCCCGCAAGACGAGCTGGGTTCGAGCGAGAAACGCACGGCGGAAGCAATTCCGCCGTTACTGTTCCCCAGGCTGAAAAATCTGTATAACCGCCGCGCTGAACGCTTGCGCGAGCTGGCCGCTAATAACCCGCTAGGCGATTACCTGCGCTTTGCCGCGCTGATTGCCCATGCCCAGGAAGTAGTGCTGTACGACCATCCGCTGCAGATGGATCTCACCGCCCGCATTAAAGCGGCCAGCGAACAGGGCAAGCCGCCGCTGGATATCCACGTCCTGCCGCGCGACAAGCACTGGCACAAGCTGTTGCACTCGCTGATTGCCGAGCTGAAGCCGGAAATGAGCGGCCCGGCGCTGGCGGTCATTGAGAATCTGGAAAAAGCCTCTGAGCAGGAGCTGGAGCAGATGGCCAGCGCGCTGTTTGTTTCCGATTTCGCCTCCGTCAGTAGCGACAAAGCGCCGTTCATCTGGGCTGCGCTGTCGCTCTACTGGGCGCAGATGGCCAGTCTGATCCCAGGAAAAGCGCGCGCCGAATACGGCGAACAGCGCCAGTTCTGCCCGGTGTGCGGCTCGATGCCTGTCTCCAGCATCGTGCAAATCGGCACCACTCAGGGGCTGCGCTATCTGCACTGCAACCTGTGCGAAACTGAGTGGCACGTAGTACGCGTCAAGTGCAGCAACTGCGAGCAGAGCCGCGACCTGCACTACTGGTCGCTGGACAACGAGCAGGCGGCGGTGAAAGCCGAAAGCTGCGGCGACTGCGGAACCTACCTGAAGATTATGTATCAGGAGAAGGATCCGAAAGTCGAAGCCGTCGCCGACGATTTGGCCTCCCTGGTGCTCGACGCCCGCATGGAACAGGAGGGCTTCGCCAGAAGCTCAATTAACCCGTTCATGTTCCCCGGCGAAGGGGAGTAAGTTCTGCAGTATGATTTCGGGCGGCTCTTGTCGCCCGTTTTCCTTCTTGTGACACGAACGTGCGCAGGGATTATTCACACGCGTCACTGACCGTTATCAGAGGCCAACCTTTGGCTGGAGATATTCGTTTCAGACGAGTCTGTCGCTCACTTGTCGTCCTCCTGCCACTCGAATTATTCAGGGTGGATTTCGTACGGCGTGACTACGCCAGGAATACCGGCAAAATCCTTCGTATTCCGCGTAATTAGTTCCAGACGATGGAGTTGCGCCGTCGCCAGAATGATGGCATCCGGCAGCTTAAGCTTATACTCCTGCCGCAGCGCAACGCTTCGCTCTGCAATATCCTGTGAGATGTTAATGATATTAAAGGTGCTCAGCGCCATTCGCGTGCGCTGCTCCTGGTGATATTTTTTAGCGCCAACCATCACCTCCATCCAGGTAATCAGACTGATCGCATTCTGCGGTGGCCAGGCCTCCAGCGCCTGTTTGGCTTCGCGACGCCCGCTAAATAAATCAATAAGAATATTGGTATCAAAAAGCGCAGATCCGGAGGTCATTACCACTCCTTGCGTAGCTGACGTTGATATTCCATGCCGTCTTCTTCGCAGTCTTGCCACAGACCCAGCGCACTGGAGATGGTATCTTTAGCTCGATCTTGTTTCTCCAGATATTGTTCAACCGCTTCACGTAACAGTTCCGCTCGCGGAATGTTACGCTGCACTTTGAGGTCATCGAGACGTTGAATGACATCGTCTGATAAATCGAGAAGAATTCTGCCCATATCCCTTTCAGCCATCATGCTCATATATACCTCAAGTATATCACCAGTGATGAAGTTATGAGCAAGCTACAGCTTTTGAAATCGGAAACAAACAGGATTTTGTCAGGTAAACTCTTTTTTGCGAGCCGCTTTCCATAATGCACAGGCGACCTCAACAGGCCTGTCTTTTCGCCATAATCCAGGCTATAACACTGGATATTAAAACAGTATAAGGAACTTCATATGGCGCTGGAAAAAGGGATTGCTTCGCTGGTTGAGGCATTTATTGCGGCAGGTCGTCCGTCATCACGCGATCAGCATATTGATGATCGGAGGGCCGGCTATATCGCCAGTGCGGTACTCGCCGGGGAGACGGAAACGCGAGTGCGGGTGGAGGATATCACCCTGGAGGGTATGCACTTCCGCGTCGTTTCACCGCCCACTGCCGACGGCCTGCTACCCACGCTTATCTACTACCACGGCGGCTGTTTTGTCAGCGGCGGCTTTGCCACCCATGACAATCAATTGCGCCAGCTTGCCTGGTTCAGTGGGTGCCGGGTGATCGCCGTGCAGTATCGTCTGGCCCCGGAGTACCCTTTTCCGGCGGCGCACGATGATGCAGAACGAGGTGCCACGATTATTCACCAGCACGCAAAACAGCTTGGCGTGGATGTTTCGCGCATCACCCTGGCCGGCGACAGCGCCGGCGGGCACCTCGCTCTGGTCACGGCCCTGCGCCTGAAAGCGAAAGCGGCGTGGCAACCCGCGCAACTGATCCTGATTTATCCGATGCTTGACCCCACCGCCAGCATGGCGAGCTACCTCAGCAATGGCGATGACTATGTGATTACCCGGGACACGCTACTGAGCGGCTACGAAATGTACCTCGCCTCGACGCCGGCAAACCATCCGGATGCCTGTCCGCTCTGGCGCGAAGATTTTAACGGGCTGCCACCGGTACACATTCTGACGGCGGAGTTCGATCCTTTACGTGATGAGGGCGAAGTGCTGTACCGAAGGCTGACGGAGCAAGGGGTGGAGAGTTCCTGTCAGCGCTATCTGGGGGTGATCCACGGCTTCTTTCAGCTGGGAGGCGTCAGCAACGCCGCGCGTGATGCCATGCGGGATATCGCCTGGCGTGTGGCATCGCCAGGACGATAACTGCCCCAGGCGCTTACTCTTCCTCGTTGCCGCCCTCTTCGTACGAGCCAAAGGGCTTCGCCGGCAACACGATGTAGATCCCCTCGAAAACGGCGCCCTGTTTATCGTCGCCAAAAAGCTCCACCTGCATTTGCACGCGGGCTTTACGCCCGCGCGCCAGTCGGTCGAGATCGCCGCTCAGAGAACCGAGGTCGGCGATGGCGCTGGGGCGGCCGCTAATAGGCTGGCTGTAGCGGATATGCGCATCCGCCAGAATAATGGTGCCTCCCAGGTGCCGCTCGCGCAGCATCAGCCAGATAAGCCCCCATCCGGTTAAGGTAGCGAGCGAAAACAGGCTGCCGGCGAACAGCGTATGGTGCGGATTCTGGTTCCCCGCCTCCGGCATGGTGGTAATAAATTTCTGCCCGGTGTACTGCTGAATACGTACGCCCATTTTTTCACTCAGCGGAATATGCTGATACCACGCCTGCTGGAGCTGTGCGCACCAGTCGCCGCGGTGCAAAATATCGTCCAGCGACGCGACCGGTTTGATCATCAGAAAATGACGGATCGGCGTGGTGGTCGGGGTGGTGATCTCCCCCTGATTGACAAATCCGAGCTTGGCGAAAAATTCCACCGCATCTTCGCGCGCGCTGCAGGTAACCCGCTTAACCCCTTCCTGACGCGCGACGGACTCCAGGGTCATCGCCATCAGCGTACCCAGCCCTTTATCCTGCACCGAGGGATGCACAGCCATAAAGCGGATGGAGGCTTCATTCTCCGCATTGATATATAGCCGGCCGACGGCAACCAGGTTGCCCTCTTCATCCACTACCATCTGATGATGCGCCATCGCATCCCAGGCGTCACGTTCCGATCCCTTAGGCTGATGCAGCGGCTTACGCAGCATCTCCCAGCGGAACTGGTAGTAGCTCTCTAACTCTTCTGCTGTTTGCGGTACACGAAGGTGATACATAGTCGTACTCTCTTTTGTTACCCGCAGCCTGCCCGGAAGCTGGGTCATACCTGCAACCAAAAGGTCACGGGACCATCATTGACCAAAGAAACCTGCATATCCGCAGCGAATCTTCCGGTCTGGGTGTGCATTTCCTGCTGGCGACAGCGGGCGACGAAATACTCATACAGCGCCTCAGCGCGGTCAGGGGCAGCGCCTTTCGAGAAGCTCGGTCGCATCCCCCGCTCGGTATCGGCCGCCAGCGTAAATTGCGAAACCACCAGCACGCTGCCGCCCGCCTGCTGGACATTCAGGTTCATTTTCCCTTCCGCATCGCTGAAGATGCGGTAGCCCAGCACGCGTTCACAAAGGCGATTCGCCTTTTGTTCATCATCGTCTTTCTCGACGCCCAGCAGCACCAGAAGCCCTGGGCCAATTTCGCCCGTCACCTCGTCCGCCACGGTAACGCTTGCACGGGATACGCGTTGAATTAATGCAATCATGGTTGTTCTGTTTCTTCTGTTTCAAGTTTGCGGTATTCACCGAGAGTGACAGTAATTTCAGCGCCAAGCAAGACGATACACCAGGTCCAGTACACCCAGACGAACAAAATCGGCACCACCGAAATCACCCCATAAATTAGCTGATAGGACGGAAAGGTGGTGATATAGAGGGCAAACGCCTTTTTACCTGCCTCAAACAGCAGCGCCGCCACCAGCGCCCCGATCACCGCGTCGCGGTTACGTACCTGGGTAGTCGGTACAATACTATAGAGCAGCCAGAACGCTGCCCAGGAGAGGATCAGCGGAAATAGGCGGAGCAGATTATCAATTACGCCGTCCAGGTCGCTTGCCCAGCGCAGCGACAGCAAATAGGAACTGATCGCCAGGCTGGCGCCCGCCAGCAGCGGGCCGAGGGTCAGGATCATCCAGTAAACGGCAAAGGAATAAACTTTGGGGCGGCTGCGCGTGCTGCGCCAGATGGTGTTTAGCGCGCTGTCGATCGAGTACATCAGCAGCAGCGAGGTGACGATCAGGCCAAAGGCGCCTACGGCGGTCATGCGGCTGGAGTTGGCCACGAACTGCTCGATATATCCCTGGATTACATCCCCGGTCGCCGGAATAAAATTGGCGAAGATAAAATGACGGATCTGCACGCTGACTTCGGAGAACATAGGAAAGGCCGCAAACAGCGCGAACACGACGGCAATCAGCGGCACCAGGGACAGTAATGACACATAGGCGAGGTTCCCCGCCAGGGTGGTCATATGATCTTCATCAATGCGCCGCCACAGCAGCTTTAGCCACGCCAGCAGCGGCCGGGTATGGTGGAGTAATTTTTGATGAACGGTTTTTAGCATAGCTGTTTCGCGAAATAGTCAGGGATGGTCTCCTTACCAGTCACCAGGATACTGGTGATCCCCAACCGGTTGGCCCCTGCTATATTATCGACGTTATCATCAAAAAAGACCGTATCCGCGGCGGAAAACCCCTCTTCTTCCAGTACTCGCAGATAAATTTGCGCTTCAGGCTTACGCAATCCCATCTCCTGCGACAGATAAATGCGATCGGCGGCCGCGCGCACTTCCGGGTATTCATCGGGCCAGAACGTGGTGTGCAGACGATTGGTATTGGAGAGCACCACCACCCGATGCCCCTGGGCACGAAGTTTATGCATGATGGTAATCACCTCCGGGCGCAGCGCGACAAACACCGCCTGCCAGCCGTGAGCAAACTGTTCATAGCTGAGGGGCATATTCATTTCATGGCACATGGCGGCGGCAAAGTCTTCATCGCTGAGCTCGCCGCGCTCATGCTGATGGAAAGCCTCACCCATGGTGAAATGCTGCTTCAGCGTCGCCAGCGGGATGCGGGTTAAATCGCTCCAGGCTCCCAATACCCGGTTGAAGTCAATGTCGACAATCACATTACCTAAATCAAAGATATAGAGCATTTTTGTCTCCTTCCGCGCCGTGGAAAATTAACTTTAGCGGGAAAGGCTGGATTTGACTATTGGCGTGTGATGCAGGAATGAAAAAAAGAAACCCCGCCGGAGAGGCGGGGTTTAGCGAACAACAAGAAGAAAAAATTACTCTTCTTTTGCACCGCGCATCGCGCGTTTACGGTCGTTCTCGGTCAGGTGACGTTTACGGATACGGATAGAGGTCGGAGTAACTTCTACCAGTTCGTCGTCATCGATGAACTCCAGAGCCTGCTCCAGGGTCATCTTAACCGGCGGAACCAGAACCGTGGCTTCGTCAGTACCAGACGCACGCATGTTGGTCAGTTTCTTACCGGTCAGGCAGTTTACCGTCAGGTCGTTGGAACGGCTGTGAATACCGATGATCTGGCCTTCGTAAACTTCAGCGCCGTGGCCGAGGAATAGCTTACCGCGATCCTGCAGACCGAACAGCGCGAACGCTACCGCTTTACCCTGACCGTTGGAGATCAGTACGCCGTTGTTACGCTGGCCCACTTCGCCCGGACGAACGTCGTCGTAGTGGCTGAAGGTGGAGTAAAGCAGACCGGTACCGGAGGTCATGGTCATGAACTCTGAACGGAAGCCGATCAGACCGCGGCTTGGGATCACGTAGTCGAGACGTACGCGGCCTTTACCGTCCGGATTCATGTTTTTCAGGTCGCCTTTACGCTCGCCCAGCGCCTGCATGACAGAACCCTGATGCTGCTCTTCGACGTCCAGCGTCACGTTCTCGAACGGCTCTTGTTTACGGCCGTCGATTTCACGGAAGATAACTTTCGGACGGGAAACCGCCATCTCGAAACCTTCACGACGCATGTTTTCAATCAGAACGGACAGGTGCAGTTCACCACGGCCGGAAACGCGGAACGCATCAGCGTCTTCGGTTTCTTCAACGCGCAGCGCCACGTTGTGCACCAGCTCTTTATTCAGACGGTCCAGGATCTGGCGAGAGGTAACGAACTTACCTTCTTTACCGCAGAACGGAGAGGTGTTGACGTTGAAGAACATGGAAACGGTCGGCTCATCAACGGACAGGGCCGGCAGCGCTTCGACATTCTGCGGGTCGCAGATGGTGTCGGAGATGTTCAGCTCGCCCAGACCGGTGATCGCGATAATGTCGCCAGCTTCAGCTACGTCGCTCTCAATTCGCTCCAGACCCAGGTGAGTCAGCACTTTACCGACTTTACCGTTACGGGTTTTGCCTTCGCTATCGATGATAGTGACCTGCTGGTTCGGCTTCACTTTACCGCGCTTGATGCGGCCGATGCCGATAACACCAACGTAGTTGTTGTAGTCCAGCTGGGAGATCTGCATCTGCAGCGGACCGTCAAGATCAACGTCCGGCGCCGGCACGCGATCGACAATCGCCTGGTACAGCGGGGTCATGTCGTCAGCCATGTCTTCGTGATCCAGACCCGCGATACCGTTCAGCGCGGACGCGTAAACGATCGGGAAGTCCAGCTGTTCGTCGGTCGCATCGAGGTTAACGAACAGGTCGAACACCTGATCGACAACCCAGTCCGGACGCGCGCCCGGGCGGTCAACTTTGTTGATGACCACGATCGGCTTCAGACCGTGGGCAAAAGCTTTTTTGGTCACGAAGCGCGTTTGCGGCATCGGGCCATCAAAGGCATCTACCACCAGCAGCACAGAGTCAACCATGGACATAACACGCTCAACTTCACCTCCGAAGTCGGCGTGCCCTGGGGTATCAACGATGTTGATACGGTAATCATTCCATTTGATTGCGGTGTTTTTCGCGAGGATGGTAATCCCACGCTCTTTCTCCAAATCGTTGGAGTCCATCACACGTTCTTGTGCTTCAGTACGTGCGTCGAACGTACCGGATTGCTGTAGCAGCTTGTCAACCAGGGTAGTTTTACCATGGTCAACGTGCGCGATGATGGCGATATTACGCAGATTTTCGATCACAACTTTGCCTCAGGCATTAGAAATAGCGCGTTATTGTACACGTATTAAGCGAAGGACTGAACAGGATCACAAACATCCTCCGCAAACAAGTATTGCAGAGTTTCTTTGTGACCGCTTTCACGGAGCGATAAAAGGGCACCGTAACAAAAATTGCACCAAAATGGTGCTCAATGTTCACACTGAAGCACTATTTTGGTGCATTATCTCCATCATGGTGCAGTCCTTTTGCACTATGGTGCGCATGATACAGCGTTTTATGGGGCATTTAAAAGTTGGCACAGATTTCGCTTTATATTTTTTAAGGCAACAACGCCACTTTTAAGCAGTATGAAGTTTTCGTTACCACGACGACAATGACCAATCCGGGAGAGTTTAAGTATGTCCGCTGAACACGTTTTGACGATGCTGAACGAGCACGAAGTGAAGTTTGTCGATCTGCGCTTCACCGATACCAAAGGTAAAGAACAGCACGTCACGATTCCGTCTCATCAGGTAAATGCCGAATTCTTCGAAGAAGGCAAAATGTTTGATGGCTCCTCGATTGGTGGCTGGAAAGGTATCAACGAATCTGACATGGTCCTGATGCCGGACGCGTCCACCGCGGTCATTGACCCGTTCTACGAAGAACCGACCCTGATCATCCGCTGCGATATCCTCGAGCCAGGCACCCTGCAGGGCTATGACCGTGACCCGCGCTCCATCGCGAAACGCGCTGAAGAGTACCTGCGCGCCACCGGCATCGCTGATACCGTCCTGTTCGGGCCAGAACCAGAATTCTTCCTGTTCGACGACATCCGTTTTGGCGCCTCTATCTCCGGCTCCCATGTCGCGATCGATGACATTGAAGGTGCGTGGAACTCCTCCACCAAATACGAAGGCGGTAACAAAGGTCACCGTCCGGGCGTGAAAGGGGGTTACTTCCCGGTTCCGCCAGTAGACTCTTCTCAGGACATCCGTTCCACCATGTGTATGATCATGGAAGAGATGGGTCTGGTTGTTGAAGCCCATCACCATGAAGTAGCAACCGCAGGTCAGAACGAAGTGGCAACCCGCTTCAATACCATGACCAAAAAAGCGGATGAAATTCAGATTTACAAATACGTTGTTCACAACGTCGCTCACCGCTTTGGTAAAACCGCGACCTTTATGCCGAAACCGATGTTCGGCGACAACGGCTCCGGCATGCACTGCCATATGTCTCTGGCGAAAAACGGTACCAACCTGTTCTCCGGCGACAAATACGCCGGTCTGTCTGAGCAGGCGCTGTTCTACATCGGCGGCGTAATCAAACACGCTAAAGCCATCAACGCCCTGGCGAACCCGACCACCAACTCCTACAAGCGTCTGGTCCCGGGTTACGAAGCGCCGGTTATGCTGGCTTACTCTGCCCGTAACCGCTCTGCCTCTATCCGTATTCCGGTGGTGACCTCTCCGAAAGCGCGTCGTATCGAAGTGCGCTTCCCGGACCCGGCTGCCAACCCGTACCTGTGCTTTGCGGCGCTGCTGATGGCTGGCCTTGATGGTATCAAGAACAAAATCCATCCGGGCGAAGCAATGGATAAAAACCTGTATGACCTGCCGCCGGAAGAAGCGAAAGAGATCCCGCAGGTTGCCGGTTCTCTGGAAGAAGCCCTGCAGGCCCTGGATGCTGACCGCGAGTTCCTGACCGCTGGCGGCGTGTTCACCAATGACGCTATCGATGCCTACATCGCCCTGCGTATGGAAGAGAACGACCGCGTACGCATGACTCCGCATCCGGTTGAGTTCGAACTGTACTACAGCGTCTAATTTTGCTGTAAATCCAGGGTATGTCGTGTTGTGGCGCGAGATGCCCGGGATATTTTGTTGCCGTGGAAACTTTCAGCCCATCTCAGGATGGGCTTTTTTCTCCACCAACACGCTGATCTCGCGAGCTTTTTACCGATAAAAAGCTATACTGCACTAAATTGGTGCATTCATTTTCAGGAGACTGTCGAATGGCAACAGGCACACTGCCCGATGCTGGGCAGATCCTTAACTCCCTTATCAACAGTATTTTACTGGTCGATGATGACCTGGCGGTGCACTTTGCCAACCCTGCGGCGCAGCAGCTGCTGGCGCAGAGCTCGCGCAAGCTGTTTGGCACCCCATTACCTGAGCTGTTGAGCTATTTTTCGTTGAATATCGGGCTGATGCAGGAGAGCCTGCAGGCGGGCCAGGGGTTTACCGATAACGAAGTGACGCTGGTTATCGATGGCCGTTCGCACATCCTGTCGTTGACCGCCCAGCGGCTGCCGGAAGGCTTTATTCTGCTGGAAATGGCGCCGATGGATAATCAGCGCCGCCTGAGCCAGGAGCAGCTGCAGCATGCGCAGCAGGTCGCCGCTCGCGACCTCGTCCGCGGCCTGGCGCATGAGATAAAAAACCCGTTAGGCGGCCTGCGCGGCGCGGCCCAGCTGCTCAGCAAAGCGCTGCCCGACCCGGCGCTAACGGAATATACCAAAGTGATCATTGAGCAGGCCGACCGGTTAAGAAATCTGGTCGACCGCCTGCTCGGACCACAGCATCCGGGCATGCACGTTACCGAAAGCATCCACAAAGTCGCCGAACGGGTAGTTAAACTGGTTTCCATGGAGTTGCCGGACAACGTGAAGTTGATCCGCGATTACGACCCCAGCCTACCAGAGCTACCCCACGACCCGGATCAAATTGAACAGGTGTTGCTGAACATCGTCCGTAATGCGCTGCAGGCGCTGGGGCCGGAAGGGGGCGAAATTATTCTTCGCACCCGCACCGCTTTCCAGCTGACGCTGCACGGGGTGCGTTATCGCCTCGCCGCCCGCATCGACGTTGAAGATAATGGCCCGGGTATTCCGCCCCATCTCCAGGATACGCTGTTCTATCCGATGGTCAGCGGCCGCGAAGGCGGTACCGGCCTGGGCTTATCTATCGCCCGTAGCCTTATCGATCAGCACTCCGGCAAAATTGAATTCACCAGCTGGCCGGGTCATACCGAATTTTCGGTATACCTGCCTATTCGGAAGTAGAGGTGTTTATGCAACGAGGGATAGCCTGGATCGTTGATGACGATAGCTCCATCCGCTGGGTGCTTGAACGCGCGCTCACCGGAGCCGGCTTGAGCTGCACAACGTTCGAAAGCGGCAATGAGGTGCTAGATGCCCTCACCACCAAAACCCCGGATGTACTGCTGTCAGATATCCGTATGCCCGGAATGGATGGTTTGGCGCTGCTCAAACAGATTAAGCAGCGCCATCCAATGCTTCCGGTCATCATAATGACCGCGCATTCCGATCTGGACGCCGCGGTCAGCGCTTATCAGCAGGGCGCGTTTGATTATTTGCCCAAACCTTTTGATATCGATGAAGCCGTCGCCCTCGTCGACCGGGCGATAAGCCACTATCAAGAGCAGCAGCAGCCGCGAAATGCGCCGATAAGTAGCCCAACTGCCGACATCATCGGCGAAGCGCCAGCTATGCAGGATGTCTTTCGCATTATTGGCCGCCTGTCGCGCTCATCCATCAGCGTGCTGATCAATGGCGAATCCGGTACCGGTAAAGAGCTTGTCGCACATGCCCTGCATCGCCATAGTCCACGCTCAAAAGCGCCGTTTATCGCGCTGAATATGGCGGCGATCCCCAAGGACCTGATTGAGTCCGAGCTGTTCGGCCATGAAAAAGGAGCCTTTACCGGCGCCAATACCGTCCGTCAGGGTCGCTTTGAACAGGCTGACGGCGGTACGCTGTTCCTGGATGAAATTGGCGATATGCCGCTTGATGTCCAGACTCGTCTGCTGCGCGTGCTGGCGGATGGTCAGTTTTATCGCGTGGGCGGTTACGCGCCGGTCAAGGTCGATGTGCGGATCATCGCCGCTACCCACCAGAACCTGGAACAGCGCGTGCAGGAGGGGAAATTTCGTGAAGATTTGTTCCACCGCCTGAACGTCATCCGGGTGCATTTACCGCCGCTGCGCGAGCGCCGGGAAGATATTCCACGCCTGGCCCGCCATTTTCTGCAGATAGCCGCCCGCGAGCTCGGCGTTGAAGCCAAACAGCTGCATCCGGAAACGGAGACAGCGCTGACCCGCCTGGCGTGGCCAGGCAACGTCCGTCAGCTGGAAAACACCTGTCGCTGGCTCACCGTCATGGCCGCCGGCCAGGAGGTGCTGACGCAGGATCTGCCGAGCGAACTGTTTGAGACCACGATTCCTGATAGCCCAACGCAGATGCAGCCTGACAGCTGGGCTACGCTGCTGGGTCAGTGGGCCGATCGGGCGTTGCGATCCGGTCATCAAAACCTGCTCTCAGAAGCGCAACCCGAAATGGAGCGCACGCTGCTAACGACCGCCCTGCGCCATACTCAGGGGCACAAGCAGGAGGCTGCGCGCCTGCTGGGATGGGGACGTAATACCCTGACGCGTAAGCTAAAAGAGTTGGGTATGGAGTAGGGTTCAACAGCATGATGAAAAATAGCCGATCGGCGCAAAGTGCTGCTATTTTGTACTTTACTGTTCCGATGAGTTGAGTATGATCGTGCCCGGCATTAGGGGAGAGCATCATGTTTGAATCACTGGTGAGTATGATATCGAGCGGCGCCGCTGCGAGTCACACGCCACAAACGGCAGTCGCTGCCGTGCTGTGCGCTGCGCTGGTCGGGCTGTTCAGCTAATTGTTCCCCCTCTCCTGCGGGAGAGGGGGAAAATATTAAATAACCCGTGAGAACTGCTGCATCCGGGCCTTTTGCCGTAGGTAGGCATCAAAGCACATACAGATGTTGCGGATCAGCAGGCGGCCTTTCGCCGTCACCTGAATGACCTTATCATCCACAGCCACCAGCCCGTCATGCGCCAGCGGCGCCAGCAGCTTCAGATCCTCGGCGAAATAAGACGCAAAATCCACATCCCACTGCGCCTCGACCGCCGCGATATCCAGCTGGAAGTTACAGATCAACGCTTTAATCACGTCGCGACGCAGACAATCATCGCGAGTTAACGCGATCCCGCGCCACAGGGCGTTCCCTTGCTCTGCTACCTGCTGGTAGTACTGCTTGAGCTCTTTTTGGTTCTGGGCGTAGCTGTCGCCAATCATGCTGATCGCCGAAACGCCCATCCCCAGCAGATCGGTATCGCCCTGAGTGGTGTAGCCCTGGAAATTACGATGCAGTACGCCGTGACGTTGCGCGACCGCTAATTCATCATCGGGACGGGCGAAATGGTCCATGCCGATAAACTGATAGCCTGCCGTCGTCAGCGAGCCGATGGTTTCCTGCAGGATCTCCAGCTTCTGCTCAGCGGAGGGCAGATCGGCATCTTTAATCTTCCGCTGAGCGGCAAAGAGCGT
Organism: Klebsiella sp. P1927; assembly: GCF_018204675.1. NCBI lineage: Bacteria > Pseudomonadati > Pseudomonadota > Gammaproteobacteria > Enterobacterales > Enterobacteriaceae > Klebsiella > Klebsiella sp. P1927. The sequence goes on from NZ_CP073377.1 coordinate 5,079,413, forward strand.
GGGCAGATGCGCATAGTTAAACACGCTCAGGCGGTCAGGATTGAGCTCGGCGACCTTTTGCAGGGTAAAGGCGAAGCTCTCCGGCGTTTGCTTCGGCAGGCCATAAATGAGGTCGATATTGGTCGAGGTAAAACCAATCTCCCGCGCATGGTTGAGCAAATCAAAGATGAACGCTTCGTCCTGCTCACGGTTAACCAGACGCTGAACCTCTTTATTGAAGTCCTGTACGCCCATACTCAGGCGGTTGAAACCCTCAGCGCGTAAATGATCGAGGACATCCAGTTCGATCTCACGCGGATCGACCTCTATGGAGATCTCGGCTTCCGCGCTGAAATGGAAATGGCTGCGCAACAGATCCATCAGGCGACTGATTTGCGCCTTATTGAGATAAGTTGGCGTGCCGCCCCCCCAGTGCAGTTGCTTCACCTGGCGAGTGGCAAACAGCGGCGCGCGGTGGATGATCTCCTGTTCAAGGACATCGAGATATTGATCGGCCTTATGCTGCTGGCGGGTGACTATCTTATTGCAGCCGCAGAAATAACACAGCTTATGGCAAAACGGGATATGCACGTACAGCGACAGGGGACGCTGTGGGTAACGGGCCACAGCGGCATCGAATTCCGCCGCGCCAAATTGCGGTGAAAACTCCAGCGCGGTGGGATACGAGGTATAGCGCGGCCCGGAATAGTTATATTTCTGGATCAGGGCCAGATCCCAGTCGATTATCTGCTCAGACATGCTCACTCCTTCCGATGGTGCCGCCGACGGGTACGCCGTCCCGGCCCCACCGCACCGCGGGTCATGAGCCGGTTGCGCAGCCATTTCTGACGCCGCGACAACCGTCGTAGTTTAACGAATAACCACAGCAGATAACATATAACCAGAAGGGTTATAAGGAGTACCGGGAATCCGATGGGATGCAAATGTTAGTTTCCACCCTTCAGCAGACGCATCATATCTTCCTGACGCTCTTCCTCTTCTTCATCTTCATCATCGTAAGAGAGGCCGAGCTGCTGCATCAGCTCATCAATGCGATCCAGTTTGGCGTCCACCCAGCTCTGCTCTTCAGCATTAAGGGTGCCGCCCTCTTCCAGACGTTCCAGCAGCGCGTCCAGGCGCTCATCATTCTCCAGCAACTCCAGCTCAGCCTGCGGTGAAAGCATAGGTTTCTCGCTCTTTGGTTTATGCTGCTTGGGGGCTGGAGCGCTGCTTTCGCTCACGCCCAGCGGGATCGGTTTTTTGCTACCCACGCGCGGATCTTGCGCCTGACGCTGTTTTTTACCCGCTGAAGCCGCATCGCCGCCGTTCGCGCGACTGCCTGCCGCGTGGCCACGATGTTTCTTCTGCCGTTTGCGATCGCGAGCTTCCTGATTTAACTCTTCACGCGACTTGCGGCCGGATTTGCCACGGGTGGCGGATGTCGGTTTTTTCATGATGTGTAATCTTCAGACAGTAGTATTCAGTATAGAATTGAGGCGGAATCTAGCAGAAAGCAAGCAAAGAAAAAAGGCGACAGATTACTCTGTCGCCTTTTTCCTCACTGACCACCCTTAACGGGCTCTTCTTTCCCTGTTCGCTAACGACTCACCCTGTCTTTCCCTTAGCGTCCAACGGTCCCTGTTTCTTCCTTTTCCCTGTAAAACGTCTCCAAGACGCGCGTCATCCTGACTATCCTGTGGTCTTCGCCTCCTGGCGCTTCCTGACTCCTCGTCCTGAGTCCTAATCCTTTCAGCATCCCCGCCGTTGTGTATTACTTTACCTTGTTGACAAAAATCGACAACCAGTCTGGCAGTTAAAAATCTATTTTCAGAATTCTCTATTTCTATAATTAATTAATTTTCAACACTTTAAATATGTTTTGTCTTATTTTCCTCAGGTATGTCCTATACAAAGAATAGTCAATGTCTCACAAACCATATGGTTTTTACTTACAGGAACGGCGTGCGGTAAAAACAGCCTTTTTCTGCTGTTCAGGTATAATCGCTGCCATAGCCTGTTTTAACGGAGACGACCGTCTTGACCAACTGGAATTATCAACTGACGCACTTTGTCACTAGCGCGCCAGATATCCGCCATCTTCCTGCCGATACCGGTATTGAAGTGGCGTTCGCCGGCCGCTCCAACGCGGGAAAATCCAGCGCGCTGAATACGCTGACTAATCAGAAGAACCTGGCGCGTACCTCCAAAACCCCGGGGCGTACGCAGCTGATTAACCTGTTCGAAGTCGCTGAGGGCAAGCGCCTTGTCGACCTGCCCGGCTATGGTTATGCGCAAGTACCCGAAGAGATGAAGATCAAGTGGCAGCGCGCGCTGGGGGAATACCTGGAAAAACGTCTATGCCTGAAGGGTCTCGTGGTGCTGATGGACATACGTCATCCGCTTAAAGATCTCGATCAGCAGATGATCGAATGGGCGGTAGAGAGCGATATTCAGGTGCTGGTACTGCTCACCAAAGCCGATAAGCTCGCCAGCGGCGCGCGTAAAGCGCAAGTGAATATGGTGCGTGAAGCGGTACTGGCCTTCAATGGCGATGTCCAGGTTGAACCCTTCTCTTCGCTGAAAAAATCTGGCGTCGATAAGCTGCGACAGAAGCTGGATAGCTGGTTTAACGAAATCCCGCCGCAAGAAGCCGTCGAAGACGCCGAGTAACCCCCGCTTTTTCCGGATAACGGCGCGTAGCGCCCTATCCGGACGTTCATACTACGTTGTTTTCACAGCCTTAAACTTTTCTTTCGCGCAATAAAAAACGCCCCGGTCATAAATGACCGGGGCGGCTAAAATATTCAGCCAAATCCGATTACGTGAAGTAAAAGGTCTGAAAGATAGAACATCTTACCTCTGTACCCTACGCGAATAACTTTACTCTTCTTTCGCTCACGGATAAAGCATTTTTTGTAGTTTTTTTTCACTATTTACATAGCAAATTCAAATGATCCTCACAAAACTCTATAAGTTATGTTGCTTACTTACAGAAAATCGCGTTGCGCTTTGTATACTTAGTGCGCTTGATCCCAGTTTTCGCCGCTGCCCACTTCCACCAGCAACGGTACCGCCAGCGTAGTGCTGTTCTCCATCAGTTCGTGGATCTTTTTCGATACGGCATCGAGCTCATCCTTATGCACTTCAAAGACCAGTTCATCGTGAACCTGCATGATCATCCGCACGCGAGGTTTCTCGCTCCGCAGCCATTCATCAACGGCAATCATCGCCCGCTTGATAATATCCGCAGCCGTCCCCTGCATCGGGGCGTTAATCGCCGCACGCTCCGCGCCGGCACGACGAGCGCCATTGCTGGACTTGATATCCGGCAAATAGAGTCGACGGCCATCCAGCGTTTCAACATACCCTTGCTCCTTCGCCTGTGCGCGGGTGCGCTCCATATACTCCAGGACGCCCGGATAACGTTCGAAATAAAGATCCATGTACTTCTGCGCTTCTTTACGCGGGATGTTCAGCTGGCGGGCCAGGCCAAAGGCGCTCATGCCGTAGATCAGACCGAAGTTGATGGCTTTCGCACTGCGCCGCTGTTCGCTGCTGACGCTGTCCAGCGGTAAGCCAAATACTTCAGCCGCCGTCGCCCGGTGAATATCCTTCCCTTCCGCGAAGGCGGTCAGCAGGCCTTTATCCCGCGACAGGTGCGCCATAATGCGCAGCTCGATTTGCGAGTAGTCCGCCGAGACAATGACGTAATCTTCCGGCGCGATAAACGCCTGGCGAATACGGCGCCCTTCTTCGTTACGCACCGGAATGTTTTGCAGGTTTGGATCGGTAGACGACAAACGGCCGGTGGCGGTGACCGCCTGATGATAGGAGGTATGCACGCGGCCCGTTTTGGGGTTAATCATCAGCGGCAGCTTATCGGTATAGGTCGACTTCAGCTTCGCCAGCCCACGATACTCCAGAATCACTTTCGGCAACGGATAATCGAGCGCCAGCTCTTCCAGCACCTCTTCAGAGGTGGACGGCGCACCGCCCGGCGTCTTCTTCAGCGGCTTGATACCCTGTTTTTCAAACAGGATCGTTTGCAGCTGTTTGGTGGAGGAGAGATTAAACGCTTCCCCGGCGATCTCATGTGCTCGCTGCTCCAGCTCAACCAGGCGCTGGGCAATTTCCTGCGAGTGCGCATGCAGCACGGCGGGGTCGATTTTAACGCCGTTGCGCTCAACGCGAGACAGCACCGGCACCAGCGGCATTTCAATATGCTGGAAGATATTCAGCGGGCCTTCATGCTGCTGTAGCTTCGGCCACATCTTCAGATGCAGCTGGAGCGTAACGTCGGCATCTTCCGCCGCGTAGCGACCAGCCTCTTCCAGCGCAATCTGGTTAAAGGTGAGCTGATTCTTACCCTTGCCAGCGATCTCTTCGAAGGTAATGGTTTTATGTTTCAGCCAGCGGTCGGAAAGACTGTCCATATCGTGGCGGCCCGCCACGCTGTCGAGAATGTAAGACTCGAGCATGGTATCGAACGCAATCCCGCGCAGCTCAATGTCGTAATTAGCCAAAATGCCGCGATCGTATTTGAGATTTTGCCCGACCTTGAGCACCTTCTCATCCTCCAGCAGCGGTTTAAGCAGCGCCAGCACGCGCTCGCGCGGGATCTGATCCGGCGCATCAAGATAATCATGCGCTACCGGGACATAGGCGGCCACGCCTGGCTCAACAGCGAATGAAAGACCAACCATGTTGGCGGAGATGTTATCCAGGCTGTCGGTTTCCGTATCAAAGGCAAAGAGCGGCGCCTGCTTCAGCTTATCGATCCAGGTGAGCAGCGTAGCCTCATCAAGGATAGTGACATAATGCTCTGCTGAAAGTGCAGTAGCGGCTTCAACCTCTTCTTCCGCTTCTGCCGCTGCTGCAGGCGCTGCAGGTTTCGCAGCCGGTTTGCCCCCCTTAGCCTGCAGCCATTTTCCGGCCTCAACGTCGGTGGTCCAGCGCTTAAATTCATACTGTCTGAACAGCGCCAGCAGATCGTCTGCCGCCGGCGGCTGCACCTCCAGCTCTTCGCAGGTGAGCTCCAGCTCGACGTCGGTTTTGATGGTCGCCAGCTGATAAGAGAGATAAGCCACGTCCTTGTTCTGCTCGAGCTTCGCCGCCATCGTTTTCGCGCCGCGGAAGCTCAGTTCAGCGATCTTCTCCGGTTCCGCATACAGCGTATCAAGGCCGCCGAGGCCTTGCAGCAGCGCCTGGGCGGTCTTTTCGCCCACGCCCGGCACGCCGGGAATGTTATCCGAGGAGTCGCCCATCAGCGCCAGGAAATCAATAATCAGCTCCGGCGGGACGCCGTACTTAGTAACCACCTCATCCGGTCCGAGGATAGTGTTGGTCATGGTATTGATCAGGGTGATGCCCGGCGTCACCAGCTGGGCCATGTCTTTATCGCCGGTGCTGATCAGGACTGGGCGACCTGCCCTTTCCGCTTCCCGCGCCAGGGTGCCAATCACATCGTCAGCTTCGACGCCCGGGACTGCCATCAGCGGCAGCCCCATCGCTTTCACCATCTTATGCAACGGCTCAATCTGCGCGCGCAGATCGTCCGGCATCGGCGGGCGGTGAGATTTGTAATGCTCGAACAATTCATCACGGAAGGTTTTCCCTTTCGCATCAAAGACCACGACGGCATGAGTCGGTTGATACTGCAGTATCAAACTGCGCAGCATATTCAGTACGCCGTACATAGCCCCGGTGGGCTCCCCTGCGCTGTTAGTCAGCGGCGGAAACGCATGATACGCCCGATAAAGATAGGAGGAGCCATCAACGAGGATGAGAGGGTTTTCTGGGATCTGAACCATAATTTCCGTGCCTGTTTATCAGATTATGGATAAAGGATGCCACAGACGGGCATGAAATCCTGAATTTTTCCCGCAATTCGCGGAAAAGATTCAACGATCGTCGCGATCGCGCGACAACTTAGCTTGTGGATAACTTTGTGTATAGTTTTACAACGTCAGCTTATCCGCCCCTGAAAATAAATGAATAAATAGTATTATTTACTATTTATCAACCACTTAAAAACAAATCAACGATCCTGGCATTAATTTGATGACCTAATCTTCCATGTGGATAGAAGATCCTTGTTTTTTTCTGTTCTGGTAAGACCCGTCATTTGCCGCGTTTTCTGGTAAAATCAGCCTCTTGCGCAGCTTAAAGGCGCTCTTTGTCAGCCTAACTTTCTGAATAAACTAACTATGTCGAGATTACTCGCTGCGATAACACTTCCGCTGAGTATCGCCTTAACCATCTTAGTCACCATTATCTGCTCTGTACCGATCATCGTCGCCGGGCTGATTAAACTGCTGGTCCCCATTCCAGCGGTATGGCGCTCTATATCCGTTTTTTGCAATTTTATGATGTACTGCTGGTGCGAAGGGCTGGCGCTGCTGTTGCATCTCAATCCCTGGCTAAAATGGGACGTCCAGGGTCTGGAAGGCCTGAACAAAAAGAACTGGTATCTGCTGATCAGCAACCACCACAGCTGGGCAGACATCGTGGTGCTGTGCGTGTTGTTCCGCAAGCATATTCCGATGAATAAGTACTTCCTTAAACAACAGCTGGCGTGGGTACCCTTCATTGGCCTCGCCTGCTGGGCGCTGGATATGCCTTTTATGCGCCGCTACTCGCGCAGCTATCTTATTCGTCACCCGGAGCGCCGCGGTAAAGATGTCGAAACCACCCGCCGTTCGTGTGAAAAATTTCGCGCGCATCCGACGACTATCGTCAATTTTGTGGAAGGCTCGCGTTTTACCGAAGAAAAAAAGCGCGAAACGCGCTCTCCTTACCACAACCTGTTACCGCCGAAAGCCGCTGGTATCGCCATGGCGCTCAACGTACTCGGTTCGCAGTTCGATAAACTGCTGAACGTCACGCTGTGCTACCCGGATAATCATACAAGACCATTTTACGATATGTTAAGCGGCCGCCTGACGCGCATCGTGGTCCGTATCAATCTGGTCCCTATTGGCGAAGAGCTGCACGGCGATTACGTTAACGATAAGAACTTTAAGCGCGGCTTCCAGCGCTGGCTGAATGGCCTATGGGAAGAGAAAGACCGTCAGTTGACTGACATCATGAGGGACAAAGAACGGTAGCTATTGCAAAACAGATAAAGTAACGCCGGTCAGTGACCGGCGTTTTTTTTATTTCTTCTCTACCAGTTGCTTCACGGTATCCGCATACTGAGCGACGAAGACATCCATATTGCTGGTGTCCATCCCCTGCGGATTCAGCTGGTATTTACCATTAACATACATAGCCGGTACGCCCTGCAGCTGCAGATCGGCTGCCGCTTTCTCTTGCTGAGCGACCAGAGATTTCACCACGAAGCTATTCCATGCGGCATCGTAGTCTTCCCCTTTCACGCCAGCGTCGACAAACACTTTACGAATGTCAGCCACACTCTGCACAGTCTGGTTTTTCTGCACGGCTTCGAACATCGGCGCAGTAATTTTGTCTTCAACGCCCAGCGCGATGGCCACCGCCCATGCCTGCGTCAGATCCTTGCCCAGCGGACCCAGGAACTCAACGTGGTATTTGGTCATTTTAGTGCCTTCCGGCAGTTTCTGGCGCACATTGTCAGAGACATGCAGCACTTCTTCAAACTGGTAGCAGTGCGGGCAGTAGAACGAAAAGAACTCGAGCACCTGCGGCTCGCCAGCAATCGGCTTATCAAGGGTGATGTACTGCTTGCCGTCGGTGATCTGGGCAGCGGATGCACTAAAAGCCAGAATCATACCAGCCAGCGCCAGCCAAACTTTTTTCATGATTTACTCTCTCCTGGATATATCACATTAATACATTGGCGTTAACTGAAGCGGGGGTTCCTGTAGAACCTTCACCTGCTCAAGAAAAGTCGACGTCTGCCCCCGCCAGTAATCCTCCCCGGTTAACCAGGGGAAATTGACCGGGAAAGCGGGATCGTCCCAGCGTCTGAGCAACCACGCCAGATAATAAACCAGTCGCATAGCGCGTAAAGGTTCAATCAGCGCGATTTCATCGCTGTTAAAGGGGCTGAATTCCTCATAGGCCTCGACAATAGTCTCCAGCTGCATACGCTGTTCAGCCTTATCGCCGTTGAGCAGCATCCACAGATCCTGAATCGCCGGGCCGGTGCGCGCATCGTCTAAGTCGACAAACAGTGGTCCGTCGCGCCAGAGGATATTACCGGCATGGCAGTCACCGTGCAGGCGCAACGTGTTCCCGCGGCCGTGCCATTGCTCCATGACGGCAGCAATGAGTTTATCGGTCGCCTTCAGGAAATCGGCCTTCAGGCCAGAGGGGATCAGCGTCGCCTGCTCAAACACCTGACGCGGTTCCAGCAGGTACTCCTGCACGCCAATTTCCGGGCGGGCAGTAAAGCGCTGTTTGCAGCCCGTCTGGTGCAGGCGCCCCAGATAGCGGCCAACCCATTCCATCTGATCAAGGTTATCCGCTTCGAACTGACGACCGCCAAGGCTTGGGAAAACGGCAAAGTAGAATCCCTGATGCTGATGAAGCGTGCTGTCATTAAATAAGAGCGGCGCAGCAACGGGCACTTCATCTTCTACAAGCTGAAGCGCAAACTGGTGTTCTTCAAGGATCTGTTCTGCGGACCAGCGCTCAGGACGATAGAACTTTACCACATAGCGATGGCGCTCTTCGTCCTGGAACTGATAAACGCGGTTCTCATAGCTGTTTAGCGGGGTGAGACCGGAGTCCACCCGCATACCCAGATCGAATAACCCATCGATAATGGTATCCGGGCGAAGCGTCTGAAAAGTAAAAGCCTTATCGTGCATCCTGACATCCGATAATCGTACGAATAGTTCAGGATATCATCTCATTGCACTTTACGCGGTAGCGCTTACAACCTTTTACTCTTTTATTACCCCGCGGGCGCGCAGCAGCGCGGTTTTAAAGTCCTCTTCATAATCCTTCTGAATACCCGGGATGACAGCATCTTTGGAAGAGTCGCGCATCTTCAGGTGATAGATCAGAATATCGTCGGAAAGATCGCTCAGTTCGCCATCATAGCCGGCCTCTTTCGCCAGCTTCTGCAAAAATTGCATCAGGTTCAGTTCAGGCTCTTTTTGCCAGGCTGGCTGGAGGAGTTCAATTACTTCATTCAGACGTTTACATTTCATGGTCATGCTCCTTACTCTTGATAGGGACAAGTTAACAGGGTCAATCCCACAATGAAAGAGGCGATATTCATATGCAAAGCGAGGCGATAACCGGCGTCGTGCTGGCGGGCGGCAGGGCCACGCGGATGGGCGGCATTGATAAAGGATTACAGGCGCTAAATGGTCGCCCTCTCTGGCGACACGTCGCGGAAGCATTAGCCCCGCAGGTAGATGAGTTAGTCATTAGCGCCAATCGTCATCTTGAACAGTGGCGTGCCAGCGGATTTCCGGTCTTTCGAGACATACAGGAGGGTTATCAGGGACCGCTGGCCGGAATGCTTGCTGTGATGCAGCAGGTCGCGAGCCCATGGTTTGTTTTTTGCCCCTGCGACACGCCGTTCATTCCGTCCTTTTTGGTGGAGCGCTTTATCCAGCAGAGAGGGGACGCACCGGTCGTTTGGGCCCATGACGGCGAACGGGATCATCCTGCCGTTGCATTAGTTCATCGTCAAATCATTCCTGAACTGGAGGCTTATCTGGCACATGGAGAGCGCAGGGTGATGGTTTTTATGCGACAAATGGGTGGGCGCCCGGTGAATTTCAGCGATGTGAAAACTGCTTTCATTAATGTAAATACGCTCGAAGATTTGCAGCAGATGCAGGAGCCATCATGATCCCATTACTGGCGATCGCCGCATGGAGCGGTACCGGAAAAACAACATTATTAAAGCGTCTTATCCCTGAGCTTTGCGCTCTAGGATTACGCCCGGGACTGATAAAGCACACCCATCATGATATGGACGTGGATAAGCCGGGCAAAGATAGCTATGAACTGCGTAAGGCGGGCGCTGCGCAAACTATTGTCGCCAGCGAACAGCGGTGGGCATTGATGACCGAGACGCCAGAGAAGCCGGAATTAGATCTCACGTGGCTGGTCAGTCGAATGGATGCCAGCAAACTGGACCTGGTTTTAGTGGAGGGGTTTAAACATGAACCCGTGCCGAAGATCCTGCTTTTTCGGCAAAACAGCGGCCATCGTGTAGAAGAGCTGGTAATTGATGAGCATACCATCGCCGTGGCCAGCGATGTATCGATCGCGACCTCACTTCCGCTGCTGGATTTAAATGATGTACCACAGATCGCGACATTTATTGTGAGTTGGTTAGAGAGGCAATAGTCATTTATCGACGGTGATATAGGAGGGATTTTCCCGGAGGCGGTGCTGCGCACCTTGTCCGGCCACAGGGACGTAGCCCCGTGTCGGATCCGTAGCCCCGGCAAGCGCAGCGCCACCGGGGGGACATGCCGGCACGCTGGCCGGACGACAGAAACGCAAAAAGCCCATCCGACAGGATGGGCTCTTCACTTGTTTGATGCCTGGCAGTTCCCTACTCTCACATGGGGAGACCCCACACTACCATCGGCGCTACGGCGTTTCACTTCTGAGTTCGGCATGGGGTCAGGTGGGACCACCGCGCTAGTGCCGCCAGGCAAATTCTTTGTGCTCAGTATGCAATTCTTTATATTGCGTACTCAACTCTGAATCTAAGCTGAAAATTCTCAAATCCGCCAAAACATCTTCGGCGTTGTAAGGTTAAGCCTCACGGTTCATTAGTACCGGTTAGCTCAACGCATCGCTGCGCTTACACACCCGGCCTATCAACGTCATCGTCTTTAACGTTCCTTCAGGAGACTTAAAGTCTCAGGGAGAACTCATCTCGGGGCAAGTTTCGTGCTTAGATGCTTTCAGCACTTATCTCTTCCGCATTTAGCTACCGGGCAGTGCCATTGGCATGACAACCCGAACACCAGTGATGCGTCCACTCCGGTCCTCTCGTACTAGGAGCAGCCCCCCTCAATTCTCCAGCGCCCACGGCAGATAGGGACCGAACTGTCTCACGACGTTCTAAACCCAGCTCGCGTACCACTTTAAATGGCGAACAGCCATACCCTTGGGACCTACTTCAGCCCCAGGATGTGATGAGCCGACATCGAGGTGCCAAACACCGCCGTCGATATGAACTCTTGGGCGGTATCAGCCTGTTATCCCCGGAGTACCTTTTATCCGTTGAGCGATGGCCCTTCCATTCAGAACCACCGGATCACTATGACCTGCTTTCGCACCTGCTCGCGCCGTCACGCTCGCAGTCAAGCTAGCTTATGCCATTGCACTAACCTCCTGATGTCCGACCAGGATTAGCTAACCTTCGTGCTCCTCCGTTACGCTTTGGGAGGAGACCGCCCCAGTCAAACTACCCACCAGACACTGTCCGCAACCCCGGTCAGGGGCCAACGTTAGAACATCAAACATTAAAGGGTGGTATTTCAAGGTTGGCTCCACGCAGACTGGCGTCCACGCTTCAAAGCCTCCCACCTATCCTACACATCAAGGCTCAATGTTCAGTGTCAAGCTATAGTAAAGGTTCACGGGGTCTTTCCGTCTTGCCGCGGGTACACTGCATCTTCACAGCGAGTTCAATTTCACTGAGTCTCGGGTGGAGACAGCCTGGCCATCATTACGCCATTCGTGCAGGTCGGAACTTACCCGACAAGGAATTTCGCTACCTTAGGACCGTTATAGTTACGGCCGCCGTTTACCGGGGCTTCGATCAAGAGCTTCTCCTTACGGATAACCCCATCAATTAACCTTCCGGCACCGGGCAGGCGTCACACCGTATACGTCCACTTTCGTGTTTGCACAGTGCTGTGTTTTTAATAAACAGTTGCAGCCAGCTGGTATCTTCGACTGGTCTCAGCTCCATCCGCAGGGACTTCACCTACACACCAGCGTGCCTTCTCCCGAAGTTACGGCACCATTTTGCCTAGTTCCTTCACCCGAGTTCTCTCAAGCGCCTTGGTATTCTCTACCTGACCACCTGTGTCGGTTTGGGGTACGATTTGATGTTACCTGATGCTTAGAGGCTTTTCCTGGAAGCAGGGCATTTGTTACTTCAGCACCGTAGTGCCTCGTCATCACACCTCAGCCTTGATTATCCGGATTTGCCTGGACAATCAGCCTACATGCTTAAACCGGGACAACCGTCGCCCGGCTAACATAGCCTTCTCCGTCCCCCCTTCGCAGTAACACCAAGTACAGGAATATTAACCTGTTTCCCATCGACTACGCCTTTCGGCCTCGCCTTAGGGGTCGACTCACCCTGCCCCGATTAACGTTGGACAGGAACCCTTGGTCTTCCGGCGAGCGGGCTTTTCACCCGCTTTATCGTTACTTATGTCAGCATTCGCACTTCTGATACCTCCAGCATGCCTCACAGCACACCTTCGCAGGCTTACAGAACGCTCCCCTACCCAACAACACATAGTGTCGCTGCCGCAGCTTCGGTGCATGGTTTAGCCCCGTTACATCTTCCGCGCAGGCCGACTCGACCAGTGAGCTATTACGCTTTCTTTAAATGATGGCTGCTTCTAAGCCAACATCCTGGCTGTCTGTGCCTTCCCACATCGTTTCCCACTTAACCATGACTTTGGGACCTTAGCTGGCGGTCTGGGTTGTTTCCCTCTTCACGACGGACGTTAGCACCCGCCGTGTGTCTCCCGTGATAACATTCTTCGGTATTCGTAGTTTGCATCGGGTTGGTAAGTCGGGATGACCCCCTAGCCGAAACAGTGCTCTACCCCCGAAGATGAGTTCACGAGGCGCTACCTAAATAGCTTTCGGGGAGAACCAGCTATCTCCCGGTTTGATTGGCCTTTCACCCCCAGCCACAAGTCATCCGCTAATTTTTCAACATTAGTCGGTTCGGTCCTCCAGTTAGTGTTACCCAACCTTCAACCTGCCCATGGCTAGATCACCGGGTTTCGGGTCTATACCCTGCAACTTAACGCCCAGTTAAGACTCGGTTTCCCTGCGGCTCCCCTATACGGTTAACCTTGCTACAGAATATAAGTCGCTGACCCATTATACAAAAGGTACGCAGTCACACCCGAAGGTGCTCCCACTGCTTGTACGTACACGGTTTCAGGTTCTTTTTCACTCCCCTCGCCGGGGTTCTTTTCGCCTTTCCCTCACGGTACTGGTTCACTATCGGTCAGTCAGGAGTATTTAGCCTTGGAGGATGGTCCCCCCATATTCAGACAGGATACCACGTGTCCCGCCCTACTCTTCGAGTTCACAGCCTGTGCATTTTGGTGTACGGGACTATCACCCTGTACCGTCGGACTTTCCAGACCGTTCCACTAACACACAAGCTGATTCAGACTCTGGGCTGCTCCCCGTTCGCTCGCCGCTACTGGGGGAATCTCGGTTGATTTCTTTTCCTCGGGGTACTTAGATGTTTCAGTTCCCCCGGTTCGCCTCGTTAACCTATGTATTCAGTTAACGATAGTGCAACGAATTGCACTGGGTTTCCCCATTCGGACATCGCCGGTTATAACGGTTCATATCACCTTACCGACGCTTTTCGCAGATTAGCACGTCCTTCATCGCCTCTGACTGCCAGGGCATCCACCGTGTACGCTTAGTCGCTTAACCTCACAACCCGAAGATGTTTCACTTCTGATTGCGAAAATTTGAGAGACTCGAACACACTTAAACAGTGTGTCGTTTCAATTTTCAGCTTGATCCAGATTTTTAAAGAGCAAATATCTCAAACATCACCCGAAGATGAGTTTTGAGATAGTTCGGCACGCGTCTTTCACTCACGAACCAGCAAGTGGCGTCCCCTAGGGGATTCGAACCCCTGTTACCGCCGTGAAAGGGCGGTGTCCTGGGCCTCTAGACGAAGGGGACACTGAAGTCTCAATCGCAAGACGCCTTGCTTCTTTACTTTCATCAGACAATCTGTGTGAGCACTACAAAGGCAGGTTCTTTAAGGTAAGGAGGTGATCCAACCGCAGGTTCCCCTACGGTTACCTTGTTACGACTTCACCCCAGTCATGAATCACAAAGTGGTAAGCGCCCTCCCGAAGGTTAAGCTACCTACTTCTTTTGCAACCCACTCCCATGGTGTGACGGGCGGTGTGTACAAGGCCCGGGAACGTATTCACCGTAGCATTCTGATCTACGATTACTAGCGATTCCGACTTCATGGAGTCGAGTTGCAGACTCCAATCCGGACTACGACATACTTTATGAGGTCCGCTTGCTCTCGCGAGGTCGCTTCTCTTTGTATATGCCATTGTAGCACGTGTGTAGCCCTGGTCGTAAGGGCCATGATGACTTGACGTCATCCCCACCTTCCTCCAGTTTATCACTGGCAGTCTCCTTTGAGTTCCCGGCCGAACCGCTGGCAACAAAGGATAAGGGTTGCGCTCGTTGCGGGACTTAACCCAACATTTCACAACACGAGCTGACGACAGCCATGCAGCACCTGTCTCACAGTTCCCGAAGGCACCAATCCATCTCTGGAAAGTTCTGTGGATGTCAAGACCAGGTAAGGTTCTTCGCGTTGCATCGAATTAAACCACATGCTCCACCGCTTGTGCGGGCCCCCGTCAATTCATTTGAGTTTTAACCTTGCGGCCGTACTCCCCAGGCGGTCGATTTAACGCGTTAGCTCCGGAAGCCACGCCTCAAGGGCACAACCTCCAAATCGACATCGTTTACGGCGTGGACTACCAGGGTATCTAATCCTGTTTGCTCCCCACGCTTTCGCACCTGAGCGTCAGTCTTTGTCCAGGGGGCCGCCTTCGCCACCGGTATTCCTCCAGATCTCTACGCATTTCACCGCTACACCTGGAATTCTACCCCCCTCTACAAGACTCTAGCCTGCCAGTTTCGAATGCAGTTCCCAGGTTGAGCCCGGGGATTTCACATCCGACTTGACAGACCGCCTGCGTGCGCTTTACGCCCAGTAATTCCGATTAACGCTTGCACCCTCCGTATTACCGCGGCTGCTGGCACGGAGTTAGCCGGTGCTTCTTCTGCGGGTAACGTCAATCGCCAAGGTTATTAACCTTAACGCCTTCCTCCCCGCTGAAAGTGCTTTACAACCCGAAGGCCTTCTTCACACACGCGGCATGGCTGCATCAGGCTTGCGCCCATTGTGCAATATTCCCCACTGCTGCCTCCCGTAGGAGTCTGGACCGTGTCTCAGTTCCAGTGTGGCTGGTCATCCTCTCAGACCAGCTAGGGATCGTCGCCTAGGTGAGCCGTTACCCCACCTACTAGCTAATCCCATCTGGGCACATCTGATGGCATGAGGCCCGAAGGTCCCCCACTTTGGTCTTGCGACGTTATGCGGTATTAGCTACCGTTTCCAGTAGTTATCCCCCTCCATCAGGCAGTTTCCCAGACATTACTCACCCGTCCGCCGCTCGTCACCCGAGAGCAAGCTCTCTGTGCTACCGCTCGACTTGCATGTGTTAGGCCTGCCGCCAGCGTTCAATCTGAGCCATGATCAAACTCTTCAATTTAAGTTTGATGCTCAAAGAATTAAACTTCGTAATGAATTACGTGTTCACTCTTGAGACTTGGTATTCATTTTTCGTCCGAGGACGTTAAGAATCCATGTCACTTTGAGTGCCCACACAGATTGTCTGATAAATTGTTAAAGAGCAGTGCCGCTTCGTTTTCGCTGCGGCGCGGGGTGTGCATATTACGCTTTCCCGCTGCAGAGTCAAGCATTTATTTTTGCTTTTCTCTGCGAGGTTCTCACCGGAACCCCGCTGACCCGGCGGCTTGCTTGCCGTTGTTCCGTGTCAGTGGAGGCGCATTATAGGGAGTAATTCTGAGGTGACAAGGGGAAATGCAAAAAAAGTTTTCAACCGTCTCTTTTTTCAACAATGCGGCGAGGAATGTCGCAAAAAACCGCCGTTTTGCCGTTTTAACCGACGAAACGGGGCGCCTGGTGGCATACTGTTAGAGTAGAGGAAAGAAAGGAACGGCATTTATGTCTTTAAGCGCACAGCAACTGGCGGCACAAAAGAACATCTCCTGGGTACTGGCCGAAAAGCTCGCCCAAAAAATACTGACTGGCGAATATCAGCCGGAAAGCATTCTTCCCGGCGAAATGGAGTTGGGGGAGCAGTTCGGCGTAAGCCGTACCGCCGTCCGCGAAGCGGTGAAGACGCTTACTGCAAAAGGCATGCTGCTGCCCCGCCCTCGCATTGGCACCCGGGTGATGCCGCGCAGCAGCTGGAATTTCCTTGATAAGGAACTGCTCTCCTGGTGGCTAACAGAAGATAACTTCGAAGAGGTGGTAAGCCACTTTCTCGTCATGCGCAGCAGCCTGGAGCCACAGGCCTGCTTTCTCGCCGCCGCCAACGGCACCGCCGGGCAAAAAGCGCAGCTCAATACATTAATGGAAGAGATGATTGCTCTGAAACGCCATTTTCAGCGCGAACGCTGGATAGAAGTCGATATGGCCTGGCATGAGCATATCTATGAAATGAGCGGTAATCCTTTCCTCAGCTCTTTCGCCTCGCTGTTTCATTCGGTCTACCACACCTACTTCACGTCGATTACGCAAAATGAAGTGGTGAAGCTCGATCTCCACCAGGCGATTGTCGATGCCATTCTTAACAGTGATGCGCCGGGGGCGTTGCTCGCCTGCCAGGCATTGTTGAACGCCCCACACCACGTAAATCAATAACAAGGATTTGGCATGAGCGGAAAAAAAGGGCGCAGCATGGCTGGCCTGCCGTGGATCGCGGCGATGGCCTTCTTTATGCAGGCGCTGGATGCCACCATTCTTAACACCGCCCTCCCGGCTATCGCCCACAGTCTTAATCGTTCTCCCTTAGCGATGCAGTCGGCCATTATCAGCTATACGCTGACGGTGGCGATGCTGATCCCGGTCAGCGGCTGGCTGGCCGATCGCTTCGGCACGCGCCGGGTCTTTATCATCGCCGTTAGCCTGTTCACCCTCGGTTCCCTCGCCTGCGCCCTCTCCAGTTCCTTAACGGAACTGGTCATTTTTCGCGTAATTCAGGGGATCGGTGGGGCGATGATGATGCCGGTGGCGAGGCTGGCCCTGCTGCGTGCCTACCCCCGCAGCGAACTGTTGCCGGTCCTGAACTTTGTCACCATGCCGGGATTGGTGGGGCCGATTCTGGGCCCGGTACTCGGCGGGGTATTTGTTACCTGGGCCAGCTGGCATTGGATTTTCCTGATAAACATTCCGATCGGCGTAATTGGCATTCTGTACGCCCGTAAATACATGCCAAATTTCACAACGCCGCGCCGACGCTTCGATATAGGCGGTTTTCTGTTATTTGGCTTAAGTCTGGTGTTATTTTCCAGCGGTATTGAACTGTTTGGGGAAAAAATCGTGGCGACATGGCAGGCGCTGGCCGTGATTGCCGTCAGTCTGTTACTGCTCGTGGCCTATGTGCGTCACGCGCGTCGCCATCCGACGCCGCTTATCTCGCTCTCTTTATTTAAGACCCATACGTTCTCGGTCGGCATTGCCGGCAACCTCGCCACGCGGTTAGGTACCGGCTGCGTACCGTTTCTGATGCCGCTGATGCTGCAGGTTGGTTTCGGCTATCCGGCCATTATCGCCGGCTGTATGATCGCCCCCACCGCTATCGGCTCGATTATTGCGAAATCCACCGTTACCCAGGTGCTGCGCTGGTTTGGCTATCGTAAGACCCTGGTGGGGATCACCGTGTTTATTGGCCTTATGATCGCCCAGTTCTCGCTGCAGTCGCCAGAGATGCCGCTGTGGATGCTTCTTCTGCCGCTGTTCGTGCTGGGGATGGCGATGTCCACGCAGTTTACCGCCATGAATACCATTACCCTGGCCGATCTGACCGATGATAATGCCAGCAGCGGCAACAGCCTGCTGGCCGTCACCCAGCAGCTTTCCATTAGTCTCGGGGTGGCCATCAGCGCTGCGGTGCTACGCTTCTATGAAGGTTTTGATAATGCAAGCACGGTACAGCAGTTTCACTACACCTTTATAACCATGGGCGTGATAACCATTATATCGGCGCTGATGTTTATGCTGTTAAGAGCGAAGGATGGCCGCAACCTGATTAGCGAGCGGCATAAACGCTAAGCGGAACCGCGAACCACCAGCTCCGGCGTTAACTGAACGCGCTGCTGTTTTTGCTGCGGATCGGCCATGCGATGGATCAGTACGTCGATGGCCAGTTCCCCCAGCTCATCCTTTGGCTGGTGAATGGTGGTCAATGGCGGCGTCATATAACGTGCCAGCTCAATATCATCGTAGCCCACCAGCGCCATATCCTGCGGAATCAGCAGCCCGGCCTGGTATAACGCCTGATAAGCGCCAACCGCCATCGCATCGTTACCGACAAACACCGCCTGCGGACGCTGCGGCAACGCCAGCAGCTGCTGCATCGCGCTAAACCCGCCGCCAAACTCAAAATCACTGGTCACCACATATCCTTCGGCAACCGGCAGGCCGCAGCGCGCCATCGCGGCATGATAGCCTTCAAGACGCAGGCGCGCCGGGGTTTTATCCAGCGGGCCGGCAATACAGGCAATGCGTGAATGCCCCTGGTCAATCAGATACTGGGTCGCCATATCGCCGCCGAGCAGCGAGTTATCCTGAATCAGATCGCTATCGCCATCAAAGGGGGCCCAGTCCATCATAACCGTCGGTACCGACGGATAGCGCTGCATGATTTCCGGGGAGGGCTGATGGGTCTCCGTGCACAGCAGGAGTAATCCATCGACGCGTTTTTGCATTAGCGTCTCCAGATTACGATTCATTCGCTGCTCATCACCTTCGGTATTGCAGAGCACGAGGCTATAACCCCGCTCAAAGCAGCTACGCTCCACGCCCCGCACCAGCTCCGAATAAAACGGATTGGTACTGGCGGTGATCAGCATGCCGATGGTACGGGTTTGATTGAGCTTGAGGCTACGCGCCAGCGCAGAGGGGGCGTAGTTGAGGCTTTTGATCGCAGCGTCAACTTTGGCGGTAATCGCCTCGCTGACAAAGCGGTCCTTATTGATGACGTGTGACACCGTCGATGTGGAAACGCCCGCGATGCGGGCCACATCTTTCATCGTAGCCAAGCATTACCCCTGTTGCGCTAAAAATTCATCGATCTCTGTGCGCCAAGGCACGGACGGCTGAGCACCTTTGCGGGTTACGGCGATCGCCGCTGCGGCATGCGCAAAGCGAATCGCCTCCGGCAGGGCGGTCCCTTCCAGCAGCGCGGTCACCAGCGCGCCGTTAAAGGTATCACCGGCCGCGATAGTATCAATGGCCTGTACGCGAAACCCTAGGATCCGGCGGCTTTCGCCTTCGGCACTGAGCCAGACGCCGCGGCTGCCGAGGGTGATCATCACCGTACCAATGCCTTTGGCATGCAGCACGTTGGCGGCTTTTGCCGCATCTTCGTCACTCTCAACCCGAATACCGGTCAGCTTTTCCGCTTCGGTTTCGTTAGGGGTAATAATATCCACCAGCGCCAGCAGTTCATCCGGTAGTTCACGCGCTGGCGCGGGGTTCAGCACCACGGTGGTGTGATGGTGATGGGCGATTTTCGCCGCCGCTATGACGCTCTCCAGCGGCGACTCCAGCTGCATCAACAACGCCTGTGCGCTGGCGATACGCTCTTTTTCCGCCTCAACCTGGGAGACGGAAAGCGCCGCATTGGCGCCGGCATGAATACCGATGACATTCTCACCTTCGGCGTTAACGAAAATTAACGCCACCCCGGTCGCTTCCCCGGCAACCGCGCGCACGGGGGCCACGTCGATTTTATCGCTCGCCAGCTGACGACGGATGCGTTCACCGATATCGTCATCGCCGGTGCAGGCGATAAACGCGATATCCGCTCCGCTGCGCCCGGCGGCCACCGCCTGGTTGGCCCCTTTTCCACCGAACGCCACCTGATAATGGTGGCCGGTGACGGTTTCGCCCGGCGTCGGGAAAGCGTCAAGGTTAAGAATGTGATCGGCATTGATACTGCCAAGGACGACAAGTTTGCCTGCAGCTTTCATCATTTCTGTTCCCGGGAAAGCGCGCCACCGGGATCCGGTGGCGCATGCCCTGCTTTTCTTTTTTTATATTGTCCCTCGGACCGTTGCCAGTCCGAATCGCATATTACTGCTTAACGACCAGCTTCAGCTCAACCGGGTAGTTAGCTTCCACTTTTTCGCCCTTCAGTACCTTATCAGCAGTCTCAACGCCTTTCGCGCCGATCTGCTCCGGCAACTGTGCGACGGTCGCCGCCAGTTTGCCACTGTTTACTGCTTTTTCGCCATCCGGAGTGCCGTCAAATCCAACCACCATCACATCGGACTTGCCTGCGGTCTGCAGCGCGCGCAGGGCGCCCAGCGCCATTTCATCATTTTGCGCGAACACTGCCTGGACGTCAGGATGTGCGGTCAGCAGGTTCTGCATCACGTTAAGGCCTTTGGTGCGGTCGAAATCGGCCGGCTGGCTGGCCAGGACGTTGAATTTGTGCGCCGCCACGGCCTGTTTAAAGCCTTCGCCACGCTCGCGAGCCGCAGAAGTTCCGGCAATGCCCTGCAGCTCAATGACTTTTGCACTTTCACCCACTTTTTTCGCGATGTAATCGCCAGCCATTTTCCCACCCTGCACGTTGTCAGAGGCGATATGGCTCACAACATCGCCTTTTGTCGCCTGACGGTCGAGAGTGATGACCGGGATTTTCGCCTGGTTCGCCATCTTCACGGCGTTGCCGACGGCATCAGAGTCGGTGGGGTTGATCAGCAGCAGCTTGGTGCCGCGCACCGTTAAATCCTGGACGTTCGCCAGCTCTTTCGCCGGGTTGTTCTGGGAATCCAGCACCACCAGGTTGTAGCCCAGCTTGTCAGCTTCTTTTTGCGCGCCGTCTTTCAGCGACACGAAGAACGGGTTGTTGAGGGTAGAGATAACCAGAGCGATGGTGTCTTTGGCCATCGCGTTCGCGCTAACGGTCGCACTTAGCGCAACAGCAGAGACCAGGGTCGCCAGTTTTTTCATATTCATAGTTAAGATGTCCTGTAGAGTTCTTAGTTACTGCTTTTTGTTATCTACCAGTACCGCCAGCAAAATCACCACCGCTTTAACGATCATCTGGTAATAGGAAGAAACGCCTAAAAGATTAAGACCATTATTCAGGAAGCCAAGGATCAGCGCACCAATCAGCGTGCCGACGATGCGTCCTTTGCCACCAGCGAGGCTGGTGCCGCCGAGCACCACCGCCGCAATGGCGTCCAGCTCATAGCCCGTCCCCGCCGTCGGCTGCGCGGAGGAGAGACGCGCCACTTCGATGATCCCGGCCAGCGAAGCCAGCATTCCGCACAAGGCGTAAACGATAATTTTAACTTTATTGACGCTAATCCCGGACAGACGCGTCGCCGCTTCATTACCGCCCAGGGCATAAATATAACGGCCCAGGCGAGTATGGTGCAGCATGTACCAGGCCGCCAGGAAGACAATCGCCATGATCCATACCGGCGTCGGGATCCCCAGCGGACGCCCGATGCCAAACCAGCCGAACAGATCGGCATTATCGCTAAAGCCGGTATTGATCGGGCTGCCGTTGGTGTACACCATGGTTACGCCGCGCAGCAGCAGCATCATCACCAGGGTGGCGATGAAGGCCTGCACGCGGCCTCTCGCTACAATCACCCCGGTGACTGCGCCGATCGCCGCACCTAATGCGAGGGCAGCCGCGACCGCCACCAGCGCATTAACCTCAATGCCAACGATCGACGCTGCCACCGCACCGGTGAGCGCCAGCAGGGAGCCGACGGACAGATCGATCCCCGAGGTCAGTATGACCAGCGTCATCCCTACCGCCATAATGGCGTTAACGGAGGTTTGCTGCAGAATATTGAACAGGTTATTGACGGTAAAAAAGTTGGGGCTCATGGTCGATACCACCGCGATCAGCACCAGCAGGGCAATCAGCGATTTTTGCTCCATCAGCCACGCTTTTGTGAAATAGCGGCGACCAGAAACAGCCTGGGTTGTCATCTTTCTTACTCCTGATTCACACGGTTAAGCTTGCCCACAGCGGCAGCCATCAATACTTCCTGGGTGGCCTGCTCGCGTGTGAATTCACCGCCGAGATGCCCTTCGTGCATCACTATGATGCGATCGCTCATGCCCAACACTTCCGGCATCTCGGAGGAGACCAGAATGATGCTCAGGCCGTCGGCTTTGAACTGGTTGATGAGCTGGTAGATCTCTTTCTTCGCCCCGACGTCGACGCCGCGGGTCGGTTCATCGAGGATCAGCACCTTCGGCCGGGTCATCAGCCCGCGGGCGATGGCGACCTTTTGCTGGTTGCCGCCGGAGAGCAGGCCGATCGCCTGCTCCATGGACGGCGTTTTCACGTTAAACAGGCGGATGAAATCACTCACCGCCTGCTGTTCATCTTTATGCTTAAGACTACCGCCCGCCCGGCTGAAATAGCGCAGCGCCGTCAGGGACATGTTTTCTTTTACCGACATCCCGAGAACCAGACCATCGCGCTTACGGTCTTCGGAGATATAGACAATGCCGTTCGCCAGACCATCCTGCGGCGAACGGGTCACCACTTCGCGGCCATCGAGCGTCACGGAACCGCTGCTGCGCGGCAACGCGCCGTACAGCACTTTCATCAGTTCGGTCCGCCCGGCGCCCATCAGCCCGGCAACGCCGAGGATCTCCCCCTGGCGCAGGGTAAAGGTCACGTTATCCACCCCCGGGCCGCAGAGGTTGTCGACCTTCAGGCGCACCGCGCCGGGCGCCTTATCGAGGTGTGGATATTGGTCTTCCAGCTTACGGCCGACCATCATCTCGATAAGTCGGTCCTCATCCAGCGACGAGACCTCGCGCTCGGCGATAAACTGCCCGTCACGAAAGACCGTCACGTCGTCGCAAATCTCGAAGATCTCTTTCATACGGTGGGAGATATAGACGATACCGCGCCCCTGCGACTTCAGTTCGCGGATGACGCGGAACAGCGATTCGGTTTCGGTATCGGTCAGCGCATCGGTCGGTTCATCCATAATGATGACTTTCGATTCGAAGCTCAGCACTTTGGCGATCTCCACCATTTGCTGATCGCCAATCGATAGATCGCCCACCAGTTTCTGGCTGGTAAAGCGGAGATTCAGCTTTGCCAACAGCTTGTCGGCTTCGGCATACATCTGCTTCCAGTCGATTTTGCCAAAACGGTTAACGAACTCGCGGCCAAGGAAGATGTTCTCGGCGATCGTCAACTGAGGGATCAGGTTCAGTTCCTGATGGATAATGCCGATCCCGGCTTCCTGGGAGGATTTTGGGCCGTTAAAGGTCGTCTCTTTGCCTAACCACAGCAAAGAGCCGGCATCACGGGTGTAGATCCCGGTCAACACCTTCATCATAGTGGATTTGCCGGCGCCATTTTCCCCTACCAGCGCCATCACCCGGCCGGCATAGACATTCAGCGCCGCGCCGGAGAGCGCCTTGACGCCAGGGAACGCTTTGTCGATCCCTTTCAGTTGCAATAAGGCTTCCATGACGGCGACCTCAGAACGTGACGCCGGCACAGAGAATGATATTCGCAAACGGGGAACACTCCCCGCTGCGAATTACCGCCTGACTGTCTGCGGTTTGTTTTTTGAACTGCTCATGGCTGGTGTAACGAATTTCAATGGTATTTCCCTGGTGCTGCTGCAGCTGCTCGAGGTGAGTGAGCAACGTCGCGTGGAGCTGCGGATTATGGGTTTTAATCTCTTCCGCGATGACAGCCGCTTCAACCTGCATTTCCGTCGTCACCACTTCCAGCACCTGCATAAATGAAGGTACGCCCTGAGTCAGCGCCATATCAATGCGCGTGCTGCTGCGGGGAACCGGTAATCCGGCATCGCAGACCACCAGCGTATCGGTGTGGCCCAGGCGGGAAATGACCGCGGAAATATCAGCGTTAAGTACGGTGCCTTTTTTCATTTTTTCTCTTTTGCTCCACTAGCGAAACGTTTCGCTAAAATAATTATTATCAATGTGTGAGCAGAAAACCATCACCAGAAGAGAGAAATGTGATCGCCATCGAAACGTTTCGCGAGGCAGCGACAGGACATAACAACCGGAGTGAGAAACAAAAAGCCCTTCGCAATGGAAGGGCTTTTTTGACATCAGATTTCGACCTGGGTACCGAGCTCGATAACCCGGTTTGGCGGGATCTCAAACTGATCCGGCGCCCGCAGGGCGTTACGCTGCAGCAGCAGATAAAGCTTGCCGCGCAGGCGCAGATACCATGGCCGTTTGCCGATAATCAGCGACTCATGCGACATAAAGAACGAGGTCTCCATCATCCGGCAGCTGAGTCCTTCCAGGCCACAGCGGTGGAACACCTCTTCAACGTTAGGCGTTTCCCGCCAGCCGTAGCTGGCCACCACCCGCCAGAAAGACGGTGACAGCTGCTCAATCTGCACCCGGCGAACGTTATGCACGTAAGGCGCATCTTCGGTACGCAGGGTCAGGAGGATCACTCGCTCATGCAGCACCTTGTTGTGCTTCAGGTTATGCAGCAGGGCAAACGGGATCACGTTCAGGGCGCGGGACATATACACCGCAGTACCCGGCACACGCACTGGCGGTGACTTCTCCAGCGAAGAGATCATCGCTTCCAGCGAGTTGCCATGCTCGTGCATCCGGCGCAGCAGGCGGAAACGCTCGCTCTTCCAGGTCGTCATCACCGTAAACATCACCATCCCCAGGGACAACGGTAGCCAGCCGCCGGAGACAATCTTATCGAGGTTCGCCGAGAACAGCGGAATATCAATGCACAGGAAGGCCACCAGCATCAGACCGACAAACAGCTTGTTCCAGTGCCAGTTTTTGCGCGCCACGGTCGCCGACAGAATGGAGGTCAGCACCATGGTGCCCGTTACGGCGATACCATACGCCGCCGCCAGGTTAGACGAATGCTCAAAGCTGACGATAACGATGACCACAGAAACGTACAGCAGCCAGTTAATGAACGGAATGTAAATCTGCCCGGACTCCATTTCCGAGGTATGGATAATGCGCATCGGCGACAGATAGCCCAGACGCACTGCCTGACGGGTCAGGGAGAAGACCCCGGAAATCACTGCCTGGGAGGCGATAACCGTCGCCAGCGTGGCGATGATCAGCATCGGGATCAGCGCCCACTCAGGCGCCAGCAGGAAGAACGGGTTTTTAATCGCTTCCGGGTGCTTCAGCAGCAGCGCGCCCTGGCCAAAATAGTTCAGCACCAACGAGGGCAGCACGACGGAGAACCAGGCAACGCGGATCGGCAGTTTGCCGAAGTGGCCCATATCGGCGTACAGCGCTTCCACCCCGGTAATCGACAGCACCACCGCGCCAAGCGCAATAAAGGAAACGGTCTTGTATTGCAGGAAAAAGTGCACAGCCCAGTAGGGGTTCAGCGCCTGCAGAACTTCCGGATTAGCGTAAATGCTTCGCGCGCCCAGCACCGCCAGCAACAGGAACCAGATCAGCATAATCGGCGCAAACAGCTTGCCGACCATGCCAGTCCCGTGCTTCTGGATCACAAACAGCAGGGTGAGCACGATAATGGAGATAGGGACAATCCAGGTATCCAGCTGCGGGGCGATAATTTCTAACCCCTCTATCGCCGACATTACCGAAATCGCCGGGGTAATCACCACTTCGCCATAGAAGAAACTGCCGCCGATAAGGCCGAGGATCACCAGCACGGAGGTCATTCTGGCCGAAGTATTACGTCCGGCCAGCGACATCAGCGTTAAGATCCCGCCTTCCCCGGCGTTATCCGCCCGCATCACGAAGGTGATGTATTTAATCGATACGGTAAAGATTAACAGCCAGAAAATCAGCGACAAAAAGCCAAAAACGGCATCGCGCTCTACGCCAAAGCCAAACTGACCTGACAGGCATTCGCGCAGGGTATACAGTGGACTGGTACCGATATCGCCGTACACCACGCCGATGGCCGCCAGCGTTAACGCCGGCAACGATTGTTTATTATCAGTGCTCATAGACTAGTCTTTTCGTTTATAAAACAAATGTGTGCCTAGTCCCTTGGCCCACAAAAAGCGCACAGTATGCACGATTATTTGTGAAATCGTACCCCTAACAGACACCATATTAACCTGGCTCAAAAAAAATAAATCGATTCTTCAGGCTATTACCGCCCCGGCTCTAACATCTATACTCGTCCCAATAACGATACATGACAAAGCACGCAACTCAATTATGGCTCAAACACATTTACTGGCTGAAAGAATTTCCCGGCTCAGCGCGGCACTCGAAAAAGGACTCTTTGAACGCAGCCACGCGATACGCCTCTGCCTGCTGGCGGCGCTCAGCGGCGAGAGCGTTTTTTTGCTTGGTCCACCGGGGATCGCCAAAAGCCTGATTGCCCGCCGCCTCAAATTCGCCTTCCAGCAGGCGCGCGCTTTTGAATACCTGATGACCCGCTTCTCCACCCCGGAAGAGGTTTTTGGGCCACTGTCCATTCAGGCGCTGAAAGATGAAGGCCGTTACGAACGTTTAACCGCCGGCTACCTGCCGGAAGCGGAAATCGTGTTTCTCGATGAAATATGGAAAGCAGGTCCGGCTATCCTCAACACCCTACTGACGGCGATTAACGAACGTCACTTCCGCAATGGCGCGCATGAAGAGAAAATCCCAATGCGCCTGCTGGTGGCCGCGTCGAACGAACTCCCGGAAGCCGACAGCAGCCTGGAAGCGCTGTATGACCGAATGCTGATCCGTCTATGGCTTGATAAAGTGCAGGATAAAGGTAATTTCCGTTCGATGCTGGTCAGCCAGCAGGATGAAAACAGCAATCCAGTGCCCAGCGCGCTGCAGGTGAGCGACGAGGAATTTACCCAATGGCAGCAGCAGATCGGCAATATTAAACTGCCGGACGCGGTGTTTGAGCTGATATTCCAGCTCCGCCAGCAGCTGGACGCCCTGCCAAATGCCCCCTACGTCTCGGATCGCCGCTGGAAAAAGGCTATTCGCCTGCTGCAGGCCAGCGCCTTCTTCAGCGGCCGCGACAGCATCGCGCCGATTGACCTAATCCTGCTGAAAGATTGTCTGTGGCACAACGTCGAAAGTATGAACCTGATGTCGCAGCAGCTGGAAACGCTCATGACCTGTCACGCCTGGCAACAGCAGGCGATGCTGACGCGGTTGGGGGCGATTGTGCAGCGACGCATTCAGATCCAACAACAGCAAAGCGACAAAACGGCGCTGAAGGTCACCCGCCTTGGCGGGATGTTTAGCCGCAAACCGCACTATGAACTGCCGGCGGAGATCCAGGGGACCACCCTGACGCTGCTGCTGCAGCAGCCGCTCAAACTTCACGATATGGAAGTGATCCACATTACTTTTGAACGCGAGGCGTTAGCCAACTGGCTGGAAAAGGGCGGCGAGATCCGCGGTAAGCTCAACGGGATCGGCTTTGCTCAACTACTCAATATGGATGTCGACACCAGCCAGCATCTGGTCGTCCGCGATGTGAGCCTGCAGGGCTCACGCCTCGCGCTGCCCGGCAGCGCAGCGCAGGAGAATATGCCGGCGGAAATTCGCCAGCAGCTGGAAGCGCTGGATGATGAGTGGCACCAGCAACACAACCGCTTCAGCGAGCAGCAAAAGTGCCTGTTTATCCCGGTCGAATGGCTGGGAAGAATCGAAGCCAGCCTGCAGGACGTCGGCGCGCAGATTAAACAGGCGAAGCAGCCATGACGCTCGATATGCTGAATGTCATGCTGGCAGTCAGCGAAGAGGGAATGATCGAGGAGATGCTGCTGGCGCTGTTGGCCTCTCCTCAACTGGCGGTGTTCTTTGAAAAATTTCCCCGCCTGAAAAACATCATCGCGGCGGATATTCCGCGCTGGCGGGAAGCCGTTCGCGCCCGCTTAAAAGAAGTTAACATCCCGCCGGATCTGGACGCCGAAGTGCAAACCTATCAGCAGGCTCAGCTGCTCTCTACCTCGCAGTTTATCGTCCAGCTCCCGCAAATTCTCGGCAAACTGCACCAGCTCCAGTCCCCTTTTGCCGCCCAGGCGCAGAAGCTGGTGGATGACAATGCCACCTTTACCCCGGCGCTGCATACGCTGTTTTTACAGCGCTGGCGCCTGAGCCTGGTGGTGCAAGCCACCAGCCTTAACCAGCAGCTGCTGGACGAGGAGCGCGACCAGTTGCTCAGTGAGGTCCAGGAACGAATGACGCTCAGCGGTCAGCTCGATCCGGTGCTGGCGGAAAATGATACCGCCGCCGGACGCCTGTGGGATATGAGCGCCGGCGAACTCAAACGAGGCGACTACCAGCTGATCGTGCGCTATGGCGATTTTCTTAACCAGCAACCGGAGCTGCTGCAGCTGGCGGAACAGCTGGGGCGTTCAAGGGAAGCGAAATCCGTGCCGAAGAAAGATGCGCCGATGGAAACCTTCCGCAGCCTGGTACGCGAGCCGGCAACGGTGCCTGAACAGGTCGACGGCCTCCAGCAGAGCGACGACATTCTACGCCTGCTGCCGCCGGAGCTGGCGACGCTTGGCATCACGGAGCTGGAGTTTGAATTTTATCGCAAGCTGGTGGAGAAACAGCTGCTCACCTACCGGCTACACGGCGATGCCTGGCGCGAGAAAATTACCGAACGCCCGGTAACGCGGCAGGATTTTGATGAGCAACCGCGCGGGCCGTTCATTGTCTGCGTCGATACGTCAGGATCGATGGGCGGTTTTAACGAACAGTGCGCTAAGGCCTTTTGTCTGGCCCTGATGCGCATCGCGCTGGCCGATAACCGTCGCTGCTTCATTATGCTGTTTTCCAGCGAAGTAGTGCATTACGAGTTGACCAGCGAGAGCGGACTGGAGCAGGCGATCCGTTTCCTGAGCCAGCGTTTTCGCGGCGGCACCGATCTGGCCAGCTGTTTTCGCGCCATTATTGAACGTTTGCAAAACCCGCAGTGGGTGGATGCGGATGCCGTGGTGATCTCCGACTTTATTGCCCAACGGTTGCCGGATGAGGTGATTGCTCAGGTGGGGGAGTTACAGCGTAAGCATCAGCACCGTTTTCACGCGGTGGCGATGTCGGTTCACGGCAAACCCGGCATCATGCGCATCTTCGATCATATCTGGCGCTTTGACACCGGGCTGCGTAGCCGCCTGCTGCGACGCTGGCGGCGCTAATCGTTACAGCAGCGCGGAAACGCTTTCGCGAACCTGCGCCGGCCATACGCCGCACTGCACCTGACCGATATGGTCAAGCTGCAGCAACAGCATCGTCAAACGAGACTGGCCAATGCCGCCGCCGATAGTCTGCGGCATCTCGCCGCGCAGCAGCGCCTGGTGCCACTCCAGTTTCAGGCGATCTTCATCGCCGGTCAGCGCCAGCTGGCGCTTTAGCGCCTCGGCGTCAACGCGGATCCCCATCGAGGAGATCTCGAACGCATCCTCCAGCACCGGGTTCCACACCAGGATATCGCCGTTCAGGCCGGCAAAACCTTCAGAAACCTCAGTACTCCAGTCATCATAATCCGGCGCACGCACGTCGTGGCGCTTGCCATCAGCTAGTTTGCCGCCGATACCAATTAAGAAGACGGCGCCCAGCTCTTTGGCAATAGCCCGCTCACGACCTTTGGCATCAAGCTCCGGATAGCGGCTCAGCAGCTCCTGGCTGTGAACAAAATGGATCTGTTCCGGCAGGAACGGCGTCAGGCCAAACTCCTGGCTGACCGCCAGCTCGGTGGCTTTGATCCCGGCGTAGATCGCCTCGACGGTTGCCTTCAGGGTGCCGACGTGACGCTCTTCATCCCCCATCACGCGCTCCCAGTCCCACTGGTCAACATAGACGGAATGGATAGGCGTCAGACGGTCTTCATCGGGGCGAAGGGCTTTCATGTGCGTGTACAGCCCTTCGCCCGCGCTGAAGTCGTGTTGTCCCAGGGTTTGACGCTTCCACTTCGCCAGCGAATGAACCACTTCGAACTGGGCGTCGGGCAGTGTTTTCACTTTTACCTGAACCGCTTTCTCGCAGCCGGACAAGTTATCCTGCGTCCCATCGCCCACGCGGCTTAAGATTGGCGCCTGGACTTCAATCAGGCCAAGCTTCTCTTCCAGCTGACGGGAAAAGTGGGATTTAACGAAACTGATCTGGCGTTGTTTTGCGATATATGCGGTTTTCATTTTTATGACTCCTGCGTCCTGTTGCCATTGATTAAGCAACAAAACAGGGCGGAAATACAATAATCAATCAATAAAAAGGCGCATCAACTTTTAATTCATTAAAATATGGCGCTAAAATAGTAAGAACCCTCAAACTTCATAAGAAAAAGATATGGAAAATTATCAGATCGACAATCTGGACCGCGGCATTCTTGATGCGCTGATGGCCAACGCCCGTACCGCCTATGCCGAACTGGCCAAACAGTTCAGCGTCAGCCCGGGCACCATTCACGTGCGCGTCGAAAAGATGAAGCAGGCGGGTATCATTACCGGCGCGCGCATTGACGTCAGCCCCAAGCAGCTGGGCTACGACGTCGGTTGCTTCATCGGCATTATTTTAAAAAGCGCCAAAGACTATCCCTCCGCCCTCGCCCGCCTGGAAAGTCTGGAGGAGGTCACCGAGGCTTACTACACCACCGGCCACTACAGCATCTTTATTAAGGTGATGTGTAAATCCATCGATGCTCTGCAGCAGGTACTTATCAACAAGATCCAAACAATCGATGAAATTCAGTCCACTGAAACTCTGATCGTGCTGCAGAACCCGATCATGCGCACCATCAAGCCCTGATCGCTTTTTTTAATCCCACATTTTTCCACAGGTAGATCCCAGCTCGCTCACAGCGTACAATACGCCACTCTGAACAGTTGAGCGGGCGATCGGCGATCTATGGCAGACATTACACTTATCAGCGGCAGCACCCTGGGCAGTGCGGAATATGTAGCAGAGCATCTGGCGGAAAAGCTGGAAGAAGCCGGCTATAGCACTGAAATCCAGCACGGTCCGCTGGTGGACGATCTGCAGGCGCAAGGGATCTGGTTAATTATCTCTTCCACCCATGGCGCCGGCGACGTTCCCGACAACCTGGTTCCCTTCTATGACGCGCTGCAGGAGAAGCAGGCCGATCTTTCCGCCGTGCGCTTTGGCGCTATAGGGATCGGCAGCCGCGAATACGACACCTTTTGCGGCGCGATCGATAAATTAGAAGCGGCGCTGAAGGCCTGCGGGGCAAAACAGATCGGTGAGACGCTGAAGATCAACGTCCTTGAACACGAAATTCCGGAGGATCCAGCGGAAATCTGGCTGGGATCCTGGAAAAATTTGCTCTGAGAATTGTAAAGATCGTCCGATCTTCTGTGGATAACCATGCTTAAAAGCTTGGATCAACCGGTAGTTATCCAAAGAATAACCGTAGTATGGTTTTTGAGCTGTGCATAACCCTTCATTCTGATCCCAGCTTATACGGACCAGGATCACCGATCATTCACAGATAGTGATCCTTCTTAAGCTTTTGATCTTACTTCGCGGATCCGACTTATCCACAAAGAGAGTCGATCCTAATAAGAGATCACAATAGAACAGATCTCTATATAAAGATCTTCTTTTTAATACTCAGGATCCCGGAGTCTTTCTCGAAAGACGAAAGTTGAGTAGAATCCACGGCCCGGGCTTCAATCCATTTTCATACCGCTTTATGCGAGGCAGACCACCATGTTTTATCAGGATCCTTTTGACGTCATTATCATTGGCGGGGGTCATGCAGGCACTGAGGCCGCAATGGCCGCAGCGCGTATGGGTCAACAAACCCTGCTTTTGACACACAATATCGACACGCTGGGGCAAATGAGTTGCAACCCGGCGATTGGCGGCATTGGGAAAGGACACCTGGTAAAAGAAGTGGATGCGCTCGGCGGTTTGATGGCCAAAGCGATCGATCAGGCGGGTATTCAGTTTAGGATACTAAACGCCAGCAAAGGACCGGCAGTGCGCGCCACCCGCGCCCAGGCTGACCGCGTGCTTTATCGTCAGGCAGTACGTACCGCGCTGGAGAACCAGCCGAACCTGATGATCTTCCAGCAGGCGGTTGAAGATCTGATTGTCGAAAACGATCGCGTCGTGGGCGCCGTCACCCAGATGGGCCTCAAATTCCGCGCTAAAGCGGTAGTGCTGACTGTCGGGACCTTCCTTGACGGCAAAATCCATATTGGTCTGGACAACTACAGCGGCGGCCGCGCCGGCGATCCGCCGTCTATCCCGCTGTCTCGTCGTCTGCGTGAATTGCCTCTGCGCGTAAGTCGTCTGAAAACCGGTACTCCGCCGCGTATTGACGCGCGCACCATCGATTTCAGCGTGCTGGCGCAGCAGCATGGCGATAACCCGATGCCGGTCTTCTCGTTCATGGGATCCGCGGATCAGCATCCGCGCCAGGTACCGTGCTATATCACCCACACTAACGAGAAAACCCACGATGTGATCCGCAATAACCTCGATCGCAGTCCTATGTACGCCGGAGTGATCGAAGGGATCGGACCTCGCTATTGCCCGTCGATCGAAGACAAAGTCATGCGCTTTGCCGATCGCAACCAGCATCAGATCTTCCTCGAGCCGGAAGGACTGACCTCAAACGAAATTTATCCGAACGGTATATCCACCAGCCTGCCCTTTGATGTGCAAATGCAAATCGTCCGCTCGATGCAGGGGATGGAGAATGCGCGGATCGTCCGTCCAGGCTACGCTATTGAGTACGATTTCTTCGACCCGCGCGATCTGAAGCCAACGCTTGAGAGCAAATTTATTCAGGGTCTGTTCTTCGCCGGCCAAATCAACGGTACCACCGGTTATGAAGAGGCGGCGGCTCAGGGGCTGCTGGCCGGACTTAACGCCGCCCGCTTCTCTGCGGAAAAAGAGGGCTGGGCGCCGCGTCGCGATCAGGCTTACCTCGGCGTGCTGGTAGATGACCTCTGCACCCTGGGTACCAAAGAACCGTACCGCATGTTTACTTCCCGCGCTGAATATCGTCTGATGCTGCGCGAAGACAACGCCGATTTGCGTTTGACCGAACAGGGGCGCGAGCTGGGTCTGGTAGATGACGAACGCTGGGCGCGCTACAACGAGAAGCTGGAAAGCATCGAACGTGAACGCCAGCGTCTGAAATCCACCTGGGTGAATCCGCAGGCAGAGAGCGCCAACGAAGTGAACGCTCACCTGACCGCGCCGTTGTCGCGTGAAGCCAGCGGCGAAGATCTGCTGCGTCGTCCGGAAATGACCTACGAACAGCTGGTTCAACTCTCGCCATTCACCCCGGGACTGGAAGATCGTCAGGCGGCTGAACAGGTAGAGATCCAGGTGAAGTATGAGGGCTATATCGCGCGCCAGCAGGATGAGATTGAGAAACAACAGCGCAATGAGAATACCTTGCTGCCAGCGACCCTCGACTACCGCCAGGTCACTGGGCTGTCTAACGAGGTGATTGCCAAACTGAACGACCATAAACCGTCGTCGATAGGGCAGGCGTCACGTATCTCCGGGATCACCCCGGCGGCGATCTCTATTTTGCTGGTTTGGCTGAAAAAGCAGGGGATGCTGCGCCGCAGCGCCTGATTGCGGCTGCCTGCCGCGCTGATTTCCCAGTTGCATAATCAGCGTTCGCCTTTATCATTCATAGCCCGGTAAGCGTTAGCGCCTCCGGGCTCATTATTTTTTGAAGGTACTTACCGTGCTCAACAAACTTTCTCGTCTGCTGGATGAAGCGGGTATTTCGCTCACCGATCACCAGAAAAATCAGCTGGTGGCTTACGTCGGACTGCTCGATAAGTGGAACAAAGCCTATAACCTGACCTCCGTTCGCGATCCGAATGAGATGCTGGTGCGTCATATTCTCGACAGCATCATCGTGGCGCCTTATCTGCAGGGCTCGCGCTTTATCGATGTTGGTACGGGCCCGGGGTTGCCGGGGATCCCGTTGGCCATCGTATGTCCGGAGTCACATTTCACCCTGCTGGACAGCCTTGGCAAGCGCGTGCGCTTCCTGCGTCAGGTGCAGCACGAGCTGAAGCTGGATAACGTCACCCCGGTGCAGAGCCGCGTGGAAGCCTTCCCGGCCGAGCCGCCGTTTGATGGCGTGATAAGCCGCGCTTTCGCATCGCTTAATGATATGGTGAGCTGGTGCCATCATCTGCCGGCAGCGAATGGTCACTTCTATGCGCTCAAAGGGTTAGCGCAAAAAGAAGAAATGGAAAGTCTGCCGGAAGGGTATGACATTGTCGAGGTGATTGAGCTGCATGTTCCTCGGTTGGAAGGGGAGCGGCACCTGGTGGTGATTAAGCCAAAATCGAGTTAATTTTTATCAAAAAATGTGGAAAAAATGTGGCCCGCGCATGTTACAAAAATAAAGGACGTCCCCCGATATTAACGGGCTGCATTTAACCTTGTTTTTACTATGGCTTTTCTTGCAGTTAACTTAGCGTAAGTGATTCACTGACAAAATAGTCAACTTTGAAAATATCAGGGTGCTAAAAATCGACAATGATGAACAGCATAGTGATGTTAAATTTTTATTATAAATGTCAATAAAAGGTTTTTATTGTATGTGAGGTTGTTTTAGATAATGTCCTCACTTTTTATCTTGAATATCAAAAGCATGAAAAATAGTGTTTTATGTCCTTGATTCATTAAAGGGCGCTTGAAATGTTTATTATGTGATCTGATGCACGCTTTAATTGCCGTGTTTCCTCGTTATTTGCAGTTTTGTATGACCGCTCACAGAACGCTGAAATGCACGGAAAGTTGTCCGTTGGAAAATAATTAAACATTTATTCACTATTTTGCTACTTATTGTTTGAAATCACGGGGCGTCACCGTATAATTTGTCCGCTTTTTGATGCTTGACTCTTCGTCTTAAAGGACGTTTTATACGACACGCGACATACCTCAAAGGGAGCAGGAGTAAAAACGTGATGTCAGTGTCGCTCTTGAGTCGAAACGTTGCTCGCAAGCTTCTGTTTATTCAGTTACTGGCAGTAATGGCAAGTGGACTGCTGTTCAGCCTCAAAGACCCCTTCTGGGGCATTTCCGCTGTATGCGGCGGTTTGGCAGTGGTCTTGCCAAATCTGATGTTTATAATTTTTGCCTGGCGTCATCAGGCGCATACACCAGCAAAAGGCCGTGTGGCCTGGACCTTCGCCTTCGGTGAAGCCTTCAAGGTGTTGCTGACCTTCGCCCTTCTGGCGGTGGCGCTGGCCGTTTTAAAAGTGGTATTTTTGCCACTGATCGTGACGTGGGTTTTGGTGCTGGTGGTACAAGTTCTGGCGCCAGCTGTAATTAACAACAAAGGGTAAAGGCATCATGGCTTCAGAAAATATGACGCCGCAGGATTACATAGGACACCATCTGAACAACCTTCAGTTGGACCTGCGTACATTCTCGCTGGTGGATCCGCACAACCACACAGCCACCTTCTGGACGCTCAACATTGACTCCATGTTCTTCTCGGTGGTTCTCGGTCTGCTGTTCCTTGCCATGTTCCGTAGCGTTGCTAAGAAAGCGACCAGCGGCGTACCAGGGAAATTCCAAACCTTCATCGAAATGATCATCGGCTTCGTCCATGGCAGCGTCAAAGACATGTACCATGGCAAGAGCAAGGTTATCGCGCCGCTGGCGCTGACCGTGTTCGTCTGGGTCTTCCTGATGAACCTGATGGACCTGCTGCCAATCGACCTGCTTCCTTATATCGGCGAACACATTTTCGGCCTGCCAGCACTGCGCGTGGTTCCGTCTGCCGACGTGAACATCACCCTGTCGATGGCGCTTGGCGTGTTCATCCTGATTATTTTCTACAGCATCAAAATGAAAGGCGTTGGTGGGTTCGTTAAAGAACTGACCATGCAGCCGTTCAATCACTGGGCGTTCATTCCTGTCAACTTAATCCTTGAAGGGGTAAGCCTGCTGTCCAAACCGGTCTCTCTCGGTCTGCGACTGTTCGGCAACATGTATGCCGGTGAGCTGATTTTCATTCTGATTGCTGGTCTGTTGCCGTGGTGGTCACAGTGGGTTCTGAATGTGCCTTGGGCCATTTTCCACATCCTGATTATTACGCTGCAAGCCTTCATCTTCATGGTTCTGACGATTGTCTATCTGTCGATGGCATCTGAAGAGCATTGATTTTTTACCAACACTACTACGTTTTAACTGAAACAAACTGGAGACTGTCATGGAAAACCTGAATATGGATCTGCTGTACATGGCTGCCGCTGTGATGATGGGTCTGGCGGCAATCGGTGCTGCGATCGGTATCGGCATCCTCGGAGGTAAATTCCTGGAAGGCGCAGCGCGTCAGCCGGATCTGATCCCTCTGCTGCGTACTCAGTTCTTTATCGTTATGGGTCTGGTGGATGCTATCCCGATGATCGCTGTAGGTCTGGGTCTGTACGTGATGTTCGCCGTCGCGTAGTAAGTTGTTAGAAACCTAAGCCACAGAGTTAATTAAAGAGGTATTGTGCTGTGAACATGAACGCAACAATCCTCGGCCAGGCCATCGCGTTTGTTATCTTCGTATGGTTCTGCATGAAATACGTATGGCCGCCTTTAATGGCTGCCATCGAAAAACGCCAGAAAGAGATTTCTGACGGTTTAGCTTCTGCAGAACGCGCTAAGAAAGATTTGGACCTTGCACAGGCCAACGCGACCGACCAGCTGAAAAAAGCGAAAGCGGAAGCCCAGGTAATCATTGAGCAGGCGAACAAGCGCCGCTCTCAGATTCTGGACGAAGCTAAAGCTGAAGCAGAACAGGAACGCACCAAAATCGTTGCACAAGCGCAGGCTGAAATTGATGCTGAGCGTAAACGTGCACGCGAGGAGCTGCGTAAGCAGGTCGCTATCCTGGCTGTTGCTGGCGCCGAGAAGATCATCGAACGTTCCGTGGATGAAGCTGCTAACAGCGACATCGTGGATAAACTTGTCGCTGAACTGTAAGGAGGGAGGGGCTGATGTCTGAATTTGTAACGGTAGCTCGCCCCTACGCCAAAGCAGCTTTTGACTTTGCCGTCGAACACAACAGTGTTGAACGCTGGCAGGATATGCTGGCGTTTGCCGCCGAAGTGACCAAAAACGACCAAATGGCAGAGCTTCTCTCCGGTGCTTTGGCGCCGGAAACGCTCTCAGAAGCGTTTATCGCTATCTGCGGCGAGCAACTCGACGAAAATGGCCAGAACCTGATTAAGGTGATGGCGGAAAATAATCGTCTGAAGGTGCTCCCGGACGTTCTTGAGCAATTCATTCACCTGCGCGCGGCCAGTGAGGCCATCGCAGAGGTAGAAGTAATATCTGCCAACCAACTGAGTGATGAACAGCTTGCCAGGATCGTCAGCGCGATGGAAAAACGTCTGTCACGCAAAGTTAAGCTGAATTGCAAAATCGATAAGTCTGTTATGGCAGGTATTATCATCCGTGCGGGTGATATGGTCATTGATGGCAGCGTACGCGGCCGTCTTGAGCGCCTTGCAGACGTCTTGCAGTCTTAAGGGGACTGGAGCATGCAACTGAATTCCACCGAAATCAGCGAACTGATCAAGCAGCGCATTGCTCAGTTCAATGTTGTGAGCGAAGCTCATAACGAAGGTACTATTGTTTCTGTAAGTGACGGTGTTATCCGCATCCACGGCCTTGCCGAATGTATGCAGGGCGAGATGATCTCCCTGCCGGGTAACCGTTACGCTATCGCACTGAACCTGGAGCGCGACTCCGTAGGTGCGGTGGTAATGGGTCCGTACGCTGACCTCGCCGAAGGCATGAAGGTGAAATGTACTGGCCGTATCCTGGAAGTTCCGGTAGGCCGTGGCCTGCTGGGCCGCGTGGTGAACACCCTGGGCGCGCCAATTGATGGTAAAGGTCCGCTGGAAAACGACGGTTTCTCCGCCGTTGAAGCGATCGCGCCGGGCGTAATCGAACGTCAGTCCGTCGATCAGCCGGTACAGACCGGTTACAAATCCGTTGACGCCATGATCCCAATCGGTCGTGGTCAGCGTGAACTGATCATCGGCGACCGTCAGACCGGTAAAACTGCGCTGGCTATCGATGCCATCATCAACCAGCGTGATTCCGGCATCAAGTGCGTCTATGTCGCTATCGGTCAGAAAGCGTCCACCATCTCTAACGTGGTGCGTAAACTGGAAGAGCACGGCGCGCTGGCTAACACCATCGTAGTGGTAGCGACTGCATCTGAATCTGCTGCACTGCAATACCTGGCGCCATACGCTGGTTGCGCAATGGGCGAATACTTCCGCGACCGCGGTGAAGATGCGCTGATCGTTTACGATGATCTGTCTAAACAGGCTGTTGCTTATCGCCAGATCTCCCTGCTGCTCCGTCGTCCGCCTGGACGTGAAGCGTTCCCGGGCGACGTATTCTACCTCCACTCTCGTCTGCTGGAGCGTGCTGCGCGTGTTAACGCCGAATACGTTGAAGCCTTCACCAAAGGTGAAGTGAAAGGGAAAACCGGTTCTCTGACTGCGCTGCCGATTATCGAAACGCAGGCGGGTGACGTTTCCGCATTCGTTCCGACCAACGTAATCTCTATTACCGATGGTCAGATCTTCCTGGAAACCAACCTGTTTAACGCCGGTATTCGTCCTGCGGTTAACCCGGGTATCTCCGTATCCCGTGTTGGTGGTGCAGCGCAGACCAAGATCATGAAGAAACTGTCCGGTGGTATCCGTACCGCGCTGGCGCAGTATCGTGAACTGGCGGCGTTCTCCCAGTTTGCATCCGACCTTGACGATGCAACCCGCAAACAGCTGGACCACGGTCAGAAAGTGACCGAGCTGCTGAAACAGAAACAGTATGCGCCGATGTCCGTCGCGCAGCAGTCTCTGGTTCTGTTCGCAGCAGAACGTGGTTACCTGGCTGATGTAGAACTGGCGAAAATCGGTAGCTTCGAAGCCGCTCTGCTGGCTTACGTCGACCGTGATTACGCTCCGCTGATGCAAGAGATTAACCAGTCCGGTGGCTATAACGACGAAATCGAAGGCAAGCTGAAAGGCATCCTCGATTCCTTCAAAGCAACCCAGTCCTGGTAACGTCTGGCGGTCTGTCTTAGGGCAGGCCGCAAGGCATTGAGGAGAAGCTCATGGCCGGCGCAAAAGAGATACGTAGTAAGATCGCAAGCGTCCAGAACACGCAAAAGATCACTAAAGCG
This sequence comes from Klebsiella sp. P1927, assembly GCF_018204675.1. Classification (NCBI taxonomy): domain Bacteria; kingdom Pseudomonadati; phylum Pseudomonadota; class Gammaproteobacteria; order Enterobacterales; family Enterobacteriaceae; genus Klebsiella; species Klebsiella sp. P1927. The sequence continues at coordinate 5,118,544 of NZ_CP073377.1, forward strand.
ATGGAGATGGTCGCCGCTTCCAAAATGCGTAAATCGCAGGAGCGCATGGCGGCCAGCCGTCCTTACGCAGATACTATGCGCAAAGTGATTGGTCACCTTGCGAACGGTAATCTGGAATATAAGCACCCTTACCTGGAAGAACGCGACGTTAAGCGCGTGGGCTACCTGGTGGTGTCGACCGACCGTGGTCTGTGCGGCGGCTTGAACATTAACCTGTTCAAGAAACTGCTGGCGGAAATGAAAGCATGGTCCGATAAAGGCGTTCAGTGCGACCTCGCAATGATCGGCTCTAAGGGCGTTTCTTTCTTTAACTCCGTGGGCGGCAACGTGGTTGCACAGGTGACCGGTATGGGGGATAACCCATCCCTGTCCGAACTGATCGGCCCGGTAAAAGTGATGTTGCAGGCCTATGATGAAGGCCGTCTGGACAAGCTGTACGTTGTCAGCAACAAATTTATTAACACCATGTCTCAGGTTCCGACGATCACTCAGCTGCTGCCGTTACCGGCATCAGAAGATGCTGATCTGAAACGTAAATCCTGGGATTACCTGTATGAGCCCGATCCGAAAGCGCTGCTGGATACCCTCCTGCGCCGCTACGTCGAATCTCAGGTTTATCAGGGCGTGGTTGAAAACCTGGCCAGCGAGCAGGCCGCCCGTATGGTGGCGATGAAAGCCGCGACCGATAATGGCGGCAGCCTGATTAAAGAGCTGCAGTTGGTATACAACAAAGCTCGTCAGGCCAGCATTACTCAGGAACTCACCGAGATCGTCTCGGGGGCCGCCGCGGTTTAACCAGGTTATTTCGTAGAGGATTTAAGATGGCTACTGGAAAGATTGTCCAGGTAATCGGCGCCGTGGTCGACGTCGAGTTCCCTCAGGATGCCGTACCACGCGTGTACGAAGCCCTTGAGGTACAGAATGGTAATGAAGTTCTGGTGCTGGAAGTTCAGCAGCAGCTGGGCGGCGGTATCGTACGTACCATCGCCATGGGTTCTTCTGATGGTCTGCGCCGCGGTCTGGATGTAAAAGACCTCGAGCACCCGATCGAAGTCCCGGTAGGTAAAGCAACGCTGGGTCGTATCATGAACGTACTGGGTCAACCGGTTGACATGAAAGGCGACATCGGCGAAGAAGAGCGTTGGGCTATCCACCGCGCGGCACCGTCCTATGAAGAGCTGTCCAGCTCTCAGGAACTGCTGGAAACCGGCATCAAAGTTATCGACCTGATGTGTCCGTTCGCGAAGGGCGGTAAAGTTGGTCTGTTCGGCGGTGCGGGTGTAGGTAAAACTGTAAACATGATGGAGCTGATCCGTAACATCGCGATCGAGCACTCCGGTTACTCTGTGTTTGCGGGCGTAGGTGAGCGTACTCGTGAGGGTAACGACTTCTACCACGAAATGACCGACTCCAACGTTATCGATAAAGTATCCCTGGTGTACGGCCAGATGAACGAGCCGCCGGGAAACCGTCTGCGCGTTGCGCTGACCGGCCTGACCATGGCTGAGAAATTCCGTGACGAAGGTCGTGACGTACTGCTGTTCGTCGATAACATCTATCGTTACACCCTGGCCGGTACTGAAGTATCCGCGCTGCTGGGTCGTATGCCTTCAGCGGTAGGTTATCAGCCGACCCTGGCGGAAGAGATGGGCGTTCTGCAGGAACGTATCACCTCCACCAAAACCGGTTCTATCACCTCCGTACAGGCGGTATACGTACCGGCGGATGACTTAACTGACCCATCCCCAGCCACTACCTTTGCTCACTTAGATGCAACCGTAGTACTGAGCCGTCAGATCGCATCCCTGGGTATCTACCCGGCCGTTGACCCGCTGGATTCCACCAGCCGTCAGCTGGATCCGCTGGTTGTTGGTCAGGAACACTACGACACCGCGCGTGGCGTTCAGTCCATCCTGCAGCGTTATCAGGAACTGAAAGACATTATCGCCATCCTCGGTATGGACGAACTGTCTGAAGAAGACAAACTGGTGGTAGCTCGCGCGCGTAAGATCCAGCGCTTCCTGTCCCAGCCGTTCTTCGTGGCAGAAGTCTTTACCGGTTCTCCGGGCAAATACGTGGCGCTGAAAGACACCATCCGTGGCTTTAAAGGCATCATGGAAGGCGAATACGATCACCTGCCAGAGCAGGCGTTCTACATGGTCGGTTCCATCGACGAAGCCGTGGAAAAAGCCAAAAAACTTTAACGCCTTAATCGGAGGGTGATATGGCAATGACTTACCACCTGGACGTCGTCAGCGCAGAGCAACAAATGTTCTCTGGTCTGGTCGAAAAAATCCAGGTAACGGGTAGCGAAGGTGAACTGGGTATTTACCCGGGCCACGCGCCGCTGCTCACCGCCATTAAGCCTGGTATGATTCGCATCGTTAAACAGCACGGTCATGAAGAGTTTATCTATCTGTCCGGCGGCATTCTTGAAGTGCAGCCTGGCAGCGTGACCGTCCTGGCGGATACCGCAATTCGCGGTCAGGACCTCGACGAAGCGCGAGCGCTGGAAGCGAAACGCAAAGCGGAAGAGCACATTAAGAGCTCTCACGGCGATGTGGATTACGCTCAGGCGTCTGCGGAACTGGCCAAAGCGATCGCTAAACTGCGCGTTATCGAGTTGACCAAAAAAGCGATGTAACACCGGCTTGAACGTAAAAAGCCAGTCTGGGTTCCAGGCTGGCTTTTTTTATTGCCCGCTGCTGACGAGCGGATGAAGTGAAAACAGTATTCACCCTTAATTGTTATTGATTAGTTAAATGATGAGGCGTAAACTCTTTTTATGTGATGTATATCACAAAAAGAGCGTTATAAACTGCACCTGCGTCAGGAAATCATCATGAAACTGTTCCATAAAATCATCGCTAAATTTAGCGTCCTGAGCTTCTAAGCTCCGCGCTATCTCGCCCGCTGACACGACGTATCGCCCATCAAAACGACAACACTGGCGATGTGAAACCGGGAAAAGAAGGTCACCTGATAGGTGGCCTTTCGTTTTTTATGGATAGCATCAATCACTTTACCGCCCTCCCCCGCCAGCGACTGGCGAATATTTATCCTGGTTCTTCCCGCTGTGGGTGCTGATAAACGTCTGCCGCTGCGGCTTTATTCAGGTGGCGAAAAAACAGCAAAAGCAGTGAGATAGTTAATGATTCTCCACCCCGCCCTCCTTTTTCAGCGTTAAACTGATTTGCAGTGGTTAAAAATAGCGTCATAAAATGGGGTAAAACAGTGAGCCTGGACGTTTTCTCCACGTCTCGTTTTATGATGAAAAATATGTAGAAATTTCAACGTGAAAGGCTTTTACTTTTCGTTCTAACTACCGTCAGGATGAGTATGTCAAATAGTGCGATGAGCGTGGTTATCCTTGCTGCAGGCAAAGGGACCCGCATGTATTCCGATCTTCCTAAGGTGCTGCATACCCTGGCCGGGAAGCCAATGGTGCAGCATGTCATTGATGCCGCTAACGATTTAGGCGCATGTGCGGTACACCTGGTATACGGCCACGGCGGCGATCTGCTGCGTCAGACTCTGCATGAAGACAACCTGAACTGGGTGCTGCAGGCCGAGCAGCTCGGAACCGGGCACGCTATGCAGCAGGCGGCGCCATTCTTCAATGATGATGAAGACATCCTGATGCTCTATGGCGACGTGCCGCTGATCTCCGTTGAGACGCTACAGCGCCTGCGCGCCGCGAAACCACAGGGTGGGATTGGTCTGTTAACGGTGAAGCTGGATGACCCAACCGGCTATGGCCGCATTACCCGTGAAAATGGCCAGGTGACGGGCATCGTTGAGCACAAAGATGCCAGCGAGGCCCAGCGCCAGATCCAGGAAATCAACACCGGGATCCTGATCGCCGGCGGAGCGGATCTAAAGCGCTGGCTGGCGAAACTCACCAATAACAACGCTCAGGGTGAATACTACATCACCGATATCATCGCCATGGCGCACCAGGAAGGACACCAGATCGTCGCAGTGCATCCGCAGCGCCTGAGCGAAGTCGAAGGCGTCAACAACCGCCTGCAGCTTGCGCGCCTGGAGCGCGTCTACCAGGCGGAGCAGGCGGAAAAGCTGCTGCTGGCGGGCGTGATGCTGCGCGATCCGGCGCGTTTCGATCTGCGCGGTACGCTGCAGCACGGGCGCGATGTAGAGATCGATACTAACGTTATTCTGGAAGGCAACGTGGTGCTGGGCGATCGAGTGAAAATCGGCGCCGGCTGCGTGATCAAAAACAGCACCATCGGCGATGACTGCGAAATTAGCCCCTACAGCGTGGTGGAAGATGCCCAGCTGCAGGCGGCCTGCACCATCGGTCCATTTGCCCGTCTGCGCCCGGGCGCCGAACTGCTGGCAGGCGCCCACGTTGGTAACTTCGTGGAAATGAAAAAAGCGCGTCTCGGGAAAGGCTCCAAGGCGGGTCATCTGACCTATCTGGGCGATGCGGAGATTGGCGATAACGTCAATATCGGCGCGGGCACCATCACCTGCAACTACGATGGTGCGAACAAGCATAAAACGATTATTGGCGATGATGTCTTTGTCGGCTCGGATACCCAGCTGGTGGCCCCGGTCACGGTAGGCAACGGCGTCACGATCGCCGCCGGCACCACCGTCACGCGCAATATCGCCGATAACGAACTGGTGTTGAGCCGCGTACCGCAGGTCCACAAACAGGGCTGGCAGCGTCCGGTGAAGAAGAAATAATTTGGATTATCGCCGGGGAAATTTTCCCGGCGAACTAGGATGAGAGGGTCAACATAGATCCCCGTCCGCAGGCAGTACCATAACAATAACCCCACTCTCTACAAGGCTCGGGGCGCCCGGAAAACGGGCAAATACAGGTCAGCGACAACGCATGGCATATCGCCATTATCAGGAAATTTAACTATGTGTGGAATTGTTGGCGCAGTCGCGCAGCGTGATATTGCTGAAATCCTTCTCGAAGGTTTACGTCGTCTGGAATACCGTGGCTATGACTCTGCCGGTCTGGCAGTGGTCGACAGCGAAGGTCATATGACCCGCGTGCGTCGCCTGGGTAAAGTTCAGATGCTGGCTCAGGCGGTAGAAGAGCAACCGTTACACGGTGGTACCGGGATCGCCCATACTCGTTGGGCGACGCACGGCGAACCGTCTGAGAGCAATGCGCATCCGCATGTTTCTGAACACATTGTGGTGGTCCATAACGGGATCATCGAAAACCATGAGCCGCTGCGCGCCCTGCTGCAGTCTCGCGGCTATGTCTTCGTCACCGAGACCGATACCGAAGTTATTGCCCATCTGGTGCACTGGGAGCTGGAACAAGGCGGTACCTTGCGTGAAGCCGTCCTGCGCGCTATCCCGCAGCTGCGCGGCGCTTACGGTACGGTGATCATGGATACCCGTGACCCGGGAACTCTGCTGGCGGCCCGCTCCGGTAGCCCGCTGGTAATTGGCCTGGGGATGGGTGAAAACTTTATCGCCTCCGACCAGCTGGCATTGCTGCCGGTTACCCGCCGCTTCATCTTCCTCGAAGAAGGCGATATCGCGGAAGTGACTCGCCGTTCGGTGGTGATTTTTGATAAGTCCGCTGCGCAAGTGAAGCGCCAGGAGATCGAATCCAATCTGCAGTATGACGCTGGCGATAAAGGTATCTACCGCCACTATATGCAGAAAGAGATTTTCGAGCAGCCGAACGCGATTAAGAACACCCTGACCGGGCGCATCAGCCATGGCGAAGTGGATCTCAGCGAACTGGGGCCGAACGCCAATGAAATGCTGGCTCAGGTTGAACATATTCAGATAGTTGCCTGCGGGACTTCCTATAACTCCGGGATGGTTTCCCGCTACTGGTTCGAAGCGTTAGCCGGCGTCCCGTGCGATGTGGAAATCGCCTCCGAATTCCGCTATCGCAAGTCCGCAGTGCGTCGCAATAGCCTGATGATCACCCTCTCCCAGTCCGGTGAAACTGCCGATACCCTGGCGGCGCTGCGTCTGTCGAAAGAGCTGGGCTATCTCGGCTCGCTGGCCATCTGCAACGTGCCGGGCTCGTCGCTGGTGCGCGAGTCCGATCTGGCGCTGATGACCAAAGCCGGAACGGAAATCGGCGTGGCCTCGACCAAAGCCTTTACCACTCAGCTAACCGTGCTGTTGATGCTGGTGGCGAAACTGGCGCGACTGAAAGGTCAGGATGCGTCTATCGAGCATGATATCGTGCACGGCCTTCAGGCTCTGCCGAACCGTATCGAGCAAATGCTCTCCCAGGACAAGCGTATTGAGCAGCTGGCAGAGCGCTTCTCTGATAAGCACCATGCGCTGTTCCTTGGCCGTGGCGATCAGTATCCGATCGCTATGGAAGGGGCGCTGAAGCTGAAAGAGATCTCCTACATTCACGCGGAAGCCTATGCGGCGGGCGAGCTTAAGCACGGCCCACTGGCGCTGATTGATGCGGAAATGCCGGTGATCGTGGTGGCGCCGAACAACGAACTGCTGGAAAAACTGAAATCCAACATCGAAGAGGTTCGTGCCCGCGGCGGTGAACTATACGTCTTCGCCCACGGTGAAGCCGGCTTCAACGGTAGCGATAACATGCACATCATTGAGATGCCGCATGTGGAAGAGACCATCGCCCCTATCTTCTATACGGTTCCGCTGCAGCTGTTGGCTTATCACGTCGCGCTGATCAAAGGCACTGACGTTGACCAGCCGCGTAACCTGGCGAAATCGGTAACGGTTGAGTAAAGCATCCTATCCTGCAAAGGGCTGCCGACGGCGGCCCTTTTTATTTGCACCTGCTGTTTTCCATCGATTACGTGCGCAATATTTTGGCTGGCGGTAGATGACAAACGATCGTTTTACGGTCCGATTTCGCCGTCATAAAAAGAAAATTATTTTGTCATTGCACGGTCATGATTAAAGATAACCATCTGAGTTATAAGCGTATTATTTGGCGTAAAATCCACTCTCCCGGCCTGTCATAAAACTGTCATAATTCGTACATTTTACTGTCACCTCTTTGACCTATTTTGCTCACCATAGCCTCGAAACAATGATTTACGAATCCCAGCAGGAGACATTATGAACGTTATGCGTACCACCGTCGCAACAGTTGTCGCCGCGACCTTATCGATGAGCGCTTTCTCTGCCTTCGCAGCAGCAAGCCTGACTGGCGCAGGCGCAACTTTCCCTGCGCCGGTGTATGCCAAATGGGCTGATACCTATCAGAAAGAAACCGGCAATAAAGTGAACTACCAGGGTATTGGTTCCTCTGGTGGCGTTAAGCAGATTATTGCCAACACCGTTGATTTCGGTGCTTCTGATGCTCCGCTGGCTGATGACAAACTGACCCAGGAAGGTCTGTTCCAGTTCCCCACCGTGATTGGCGGCGTGGTACTGGCGGTTAACCTGCCTGGCGTGAAATCCGGCGAACTGGTGCTGGATGGCAAAACCCTCGGTGATATCTACCTGGGTAAAATTAAAAAATGGGATGACGAAGCGATCGCTAAGCTCAACCCGGGCCTGAAGCTGCCGTCGCAGAACATCGCCGTGGTCCGCCGCGCCGATGGTTCAGGTACCTCCTTCGTTTTCACCAGCTACCTGTCCAAAGTGAATGAAGAGTGGAAATCGAAAATCGGCGCCGGCTCTACCGTAAACTGGCCAACCGGTCTGGGCGGTAAAGGCAACGATGGTATCGCCGCCTTTGTTCAGCGTCTGCCTGGCTCGATTGGTTACGTCGAATACGCTTACGCTAAGCAAAACAACCTGGCCTACACCAAACTGGTCTCTGCCGACGGCAAGCCGGTTAGCCCGACTGAAGACAACTTCGCTAACGCCGCAAAAGGCGTTGACTGGAGCAAGTCTTTCGCTCAGGACCTGACCAACCAGAAAGGCGAGAATGCATGGCCGATCACCTCAACCACCTTCATCCTGGTGCATAAGGCGACGAACAAGCCGGAACAGACCGCTGAAGTGCTGAAGTTCTTCGACTGGGCGTATAAAAACGGCGGGAAAGAAGCGAATGCGCTGGATTACGCGACGCTGCCGGAAAGCGTGGTAGAGCAGGTTCGCGCGGCATGGAAAACCAACGTCAAAGACAGCAGCGGTAAAGCGCTGTACTAACAGTAGATTTTTGACGAAGATGGCGGGGGCGTTCAGGCGCTGCCCGCCCTACGGTTCAGACTGTAGGCCCGGGAGCCAACGCCACCGGGCATTTATTCGAACAAGTTTTAATACGTAAAGAGTAATCTATGGCTGCAACCAAGCCTGCATTTACCCCTCCGGGGAAAAAGGGTGACATGATTTTCAGTGCGCTGGTAAAACTGGCTGCGCTGATTGTGCTATTGATGCTGGGCGGCATCATCGTTTCCCTGATCATCTCTTCCTGGCCGAGCATTCAAAAGTTTGGCTTTGCCTTTTTGTGGACCAAAGAGTGGGATGCGCCTAACGAGATCTTCGGCGCGCTGGTCCCGATTTACGGAACCCTGGTCACCTCTTTTATCGCGCTGCTGATCGCCGTTCCGGTGAGCTTCGGCATCGCGCTGTTTCTGACAGAATTGTCCCCCGCCTGGCTCAAGCGTCCGCTGGGCATTGCGATTGAGCTGCTGGCGGCAATCCCGAGCATCGTGTACGGCATGTGGGGCCTGTTTATTTTCGCCCCGCTGTTTGCGACTTACTTCCAGGAGCCGGTCGGCAACGTTCTGTCGACCATCCCGTTCGTCGGCGCGCTGTTTGCCGGCCCGGCGTTTGGTATCGGTATTCTCGCCGCTGGCGTCATTCTGGCCATCATGATCATCCCTTACATCGCCGCGGTCATGCGCGATGTTTTCGAACAGACCCCGGTGATGATGAAAGAGTCGGCCTATGGCATCGGCTGCACCACCTGGGAGGTGATCTGGCGCATTGTCTTACCGTTCACCAAGAATGGGGTGATCGGCGGGGTGATGCTCGGTCTGGGCCGCGCGCTGGGTGAAACCATGGCGGTCACCTTTATCATCGGCAACACCTACCAGCTCGACAGCATCTCGTTGTATATGCCGGGGAACAGTATTACCTCCGCGCTGGCTAATGAGTTCGCCGAAGCGGAAACCGGCCTGCACGTGGCGGCGCTGATGGAGCTGGGCCTGATCCTGTTCGTTATCACCTTTATCGTTCTGGCCGCGTCGAAGTTTATGATTATGCGCCTCGCGAAGAATGAGGGGGCACGCTAATGGCGACCATTGAATTGCAAACTACCGCCGAACTGGCGGAGTCCCGTCGCAAGATGCAGGCCAAACGCCGCATGAAGAACCGTATCGCTCTGGCGCTGTCGATGGCGACCATGGCGTTTGGTTTGTTCTGGCTTATCTGGATCCTGATGGCGACGATAACCCGCGGTTTCGACGGCATGAGTCTGGCGCTGTTCACCGAAATGACGCCGCCGCCGAATACGGCGGGCGGTGGACTGGCTAACGCCCTCGCCGGCAGCGGCCTGCTGATCCTGTGGGCAACCGTATTTGGTACGCCGCTGGGTATCCTCGCCGGAATTTATCTGGCGGAGTATGGCCGCAAGTCGGTGCTGGCGGAAATCATCCGCTTTATCAACGACATTCTGCTTTCCGCGCCGTCTATCGTGGTGGGTCTGTTCGTCTACACCATTGTGGTGGCGCAGATGCAGCACTTCTCGGGCTGGGCGGGCGTTATCGCGCTGGCGCTGCTGCAGGTGCCTATCGTTATTCGTACCACCGAAAACATGCTGAAGCTGGTGCCGGATAGCCTGCGTGAAGCGGCCTATGCGCTGGGGACGCCGAAGTGGAAGATGATCTCGGCGATCACCCTGAAAGCCTCCGTCTCAGGGATTATGACCGGGATCCTGCTGGCTATTGCCCGTATCGCCGGGGAAACGGCGCCGCTGCTGTTCACCGCGCTGTCCAACCAGTTCTGGAGCACCGACATGATGCAGCCGATTGCCAACCTGCCGGTGACCATTTTCAAATTTGCCATGAGTCCGTTTGCGGAGTGGCAGCAACTGGCATGGGCCGGGGTATTGATTATCACCCTGTGCGTCTTGCTGCTGAACATCCTGGCGCGCGTTATCTTCGCCAAGAAGAAACACGGTTAATTTTTTGCGGCGCAGCAACTGCTGCGCTGAATGAGGAAGAGATTGAGATGAGTATGGTGAATACAGCTCCGGGTAAGATTTCAGTTCGTAACCTGAACTTCTACTACGGCAAATTCCATGCCCTGAAGAACATCAACCTGGATATCACCAAAAACCAGGTGACGGCGTTTATCGGTCCGTCAGGCTGTGGTAAATCCACCCTGCTGCGCACGTTCAACAAGATGTTTGAACTGTATCCGGAGCAGCGCGCGGAAGGTGAGATCCTGCTGGATGGCGACAACATTCTGACTAACACCCAGGATATCGCCCTGCTGCGCGCTAAGGTTGGCATGGTGTTCCAGAAACCAACGCCGTTCCCGATGTCCATATACGACAATATCGCCTTCGGCGTGCGCCTGTTTGAAAAGCTGTCCCGTGCCGATATGGACGAGCGCGTGCAGTGGGCGCTGACCAAAGCCGCATTATGGAACGAAACCAAAGATAAACTGCACCAGAGCGGGTATTCTCTCTCCGGTGGTCAGCAGCAGCGTCTGTGCATTGCCCGCGGTATCGCGATCCGCCCGGAAGTGCTGCTGCTTGATGAGCCGTGCTCCGCGCTGGACCCGATCTCCACCGGGCGTATCGAAGAGCTGATCACCGAGCTGAAACAGGACTACACCGTCGTTATCGTGACTCACAACATGCAGCAGGCTGCGCGTTGCTCCGACCATACGGCATTTATGTATCTTGGCGAGCTGATTGAGTTCAGCAACACGGATGACCTGTTCACTAAGCCCGCGAAGAAACAAACTGAAGATTATATTACTGGCCGCTACGGTTGATTTGCCCTTGTGCTTTCAGGCTCTCACCAGTTGGGCAATCAGGAGACACCATGGACAACCTAAATCTTAACAAACATATTTCCGGCCAGTTCAACGCTGAACTGGAGTATATCCGCACCCAGGTGATGACCATGGGTGGGCTGGTGGAACAGCAGCTCTCTGATGCCATCACCGCCATGCATAACCAGGACAGCGATCTGGCGAAACGCGTCATCGACGGCGACAAGCAGGTCAACATGATGGAAGTGGCTATCGATGAAGCGTGCGTGCGCATCATCGCCAAGCGCCAGCCGACCGCCAGCGACCTGCGCCTGGTGATGGCGATCATCAAGACTATCGCTGAGCTGGAACGCATTGGCGACGTGGCGGATAAAATCTGCCGCACCGCGCTGGAGAAGTTTTCCCAGCAGCACCAGCCGCTGCTGGTGAGCCTCGAATCGCTGGGCCGCCACACGGTGCAGATGCTGCATGACGTACTGGATGCGTTTGCGCGTATGGATCTCGACGAAGCGGTACGTATCTATCGCGAAGATAAGAAAGTCGACCAGGAGTATGAAGGCATCGTGCGTCAGCTGATGACCTACATGATGGAAGACTCGCGCACTATCCCCAGCGTCCTGACCGCGCTGTTCTGTGCGCGCTCCATCGAGCGTATCGGCGACCGCTGCCAGAATATCTGCGAATATATTTTCTACTTCGTCAAAGGTCAGGATTTCCGTCACGTTGGCGGCGATGAGCTGGATAAACTGCTCGCTGGCAAAGATCCGAAAGAGTAATAATCATTCTGTCTAATTCTGGTAAATGGATTTATCAGAATTAGATATGTTTTACCCCGCGGCAGCGAGATTGCTGAGATTATCGTCACAATTAACAATCTGCCCGTTTGAGTTATTCATTTTATCGCGTAACAATCAGCTGCCACTCACTGAGTTTTAACGCTCAGGATGGTTTAAACGGATTGTGACTGCGACAGCAGGCAAAACCTGATATTGCTCCTGGGGGCGATATCAGGTTTTTTGTTTTATGCGGGCCAATAATGGCTGAATGAGGGTTGCTACCGCGATGCGCGGGCAAAACCTGAAGAGGATTATCTGCCAAGGCAGATGGTCTTCTTCAGGTTTTTTTGTTTTTGTCTAACCGCAAAAATAACAGCCGCCGCGACGTCAAACGGTATGGATACGGCTATTAGCACCGGCACGGAATAGGGTTGTTGTCGTGTTTTATTTACGCCAATGATTATATAAGGGAATATTATGATGAGAAAAAACAGGATCGCTTCGGCGATAGTCTTGCTGGCGCCACTTTGTTATTCAACTAATCTGCTAGCGAGCCAGTTGACGGTGGAACAACGGCTTGAGCTGCTGGAAAAAGCGCTCAAAGACACGCAAAAAGAGCTCAAAAAATATCAGGACCAGGAAAGAAAAAGAGACCAGATTTGGGCCTCATGGTCTCCTCCTGCGGAAGGTCAGAAGCGCAAGACCGGGGGGGCGACCGCCGGGCCGAAAACGGCGGTTAAACCGGATGCGGTGCTGGTTAAAAATCAACAACCTGTCACCGATGGCGCGCCAGCCTACAGCGCGATGACGCTGAAAGACTTTAGCAAGTTCGTGAAAGATGAAATTGGCTTTAGCTATAACGGCTACTTCCGTTCCGGCTGGGGGACCGCCTCGCACGGCTCGCCAAAATCATGGGCGATCGGTTCGCTTGGCCGCCTGGGCAATGAATATTCCGGCTGGTTCGATCTGCAGCTGAAGCAGCGGGTGTTTCAGGAAGGCGATAAACGCGTCGACGCCATCGTGATGCTCGACGGGAACGTCGGCCAGCAGTATTCCACTGGCTGGTTTGGTGACAATGCCGGCGGCGAAAACTACATTCAATTCTCGGATATGTATGTTAACACCAAAGGGTTCCTGCCGTTTGCGCCGGAAGCCGATTTCTGGGTCGGCAAACACGGGGCGCCAAAAATTGAAATCCAGATGCTGGACTGGAAAACGCAGAGAACCGATGCGGCGGCCGGCGTAGGGCTGGAAAACTGGCAGGTGGGCGCCGGGAAATTCGATATCGCGTTGATTCGCGAAGATGTCGATGATTATGACCGTTCTTTAAGCAATAAGCAGCAAATTAACACCAACACCCTGGACGTTCGTTACAAAGAGATTCCGCTGTGGGATAAAGCCAGCCTGATGGTTAGCGGACGCTATGTCGCCGCCAACCAAAGTTCCTCTGAGAAATATAAAGAGGGCAATGAAGGTTATTATCCGTGGAAAGATACCTGGATGGCTGGTACCTCGTTAACGCAGAAATTTGCTAACGGCGGCTTTAACGAATTCTCTTTCTTACTGGCCAATAACTCTATTGCCAGCAGCTTCTCACGCTATGCCGGATCCAGCCCCTATACCACCTTTAATGGCCGCTATTATGGCGATCATACCAATGGCACCGCCGTGCGCTTAACCTCGCAGGGGGAAACCTATTTACGCGATGACGTTATTATGGCGAATGCCATCGTCTACTCTTTTGGTAACGACGTCTATAGCTACGAAACCGGAGCCCACTCCGATTTTGAATCTATCCGTACGGTTCTGCGACCGGCTTATATCTGGGATAAATATAACCAGACCGGCGTCGAGCTGGGGTACTTCAAACAGCAAAACAAAGATGTTACCGGCAAGAAATATAACGAGTCCGGCTACAAGACCACGCTGTTCCATACCTTCAAAGTCAATACCAGTATGCTGACCTCGCGCCCGGAAATTCGTTTCTATGCCACCTATATTAAAGCGAAGGATATTGACCTGGATAAGGCCGTGAATAATACCACCAGCATTTTTGAAGACGGGAAGAACGATCAGTTTGCCGTGGGGGCGCAGGCGGAAATCTGGTGGTGAGACGATAACTGAACGGACACAACGAAAGAGGAACAACGATGAAACGACATGCAATTTATTTCGCCCTGGCGCTGGCGGGCGCGGCGTTTACCCTCCAGGCGGCGCCATTACCCGCGATGCCGGACCCAAGCCTGCCGGTGAGCCACTTTATCACCCAGGTTAACGCGGATAAGAGTATCACTTACCGCTTGTTTGCCCCTGATGCCCGGCGGGTCTCGATAGTGACTGGCGCCACGCCGGACTCCTTTGTCTCGCACGACATGACCAAAGCAGCGGACGGAGTCTGGACATGGAAAAGCGAGCCGATGAAGCCCAATCTCTATGAATACTATTTCGATGTGGATGGCTTCCGCTCGGTAGATACCGGCAGCCGCTATCAGAAGCCGCAGCGCCAGGTGAACACCAGTTTGATTCTGGTGCCGGGCAGTATTCTTGACGATCGGGAGGTTGCGCATGGCGATCTGCGCACCCTCACCTATCACTCGAAGGCTCTGAACGCCGAACGTCGTCTCTATGTCTGGACGCCGCCGGGCTATAGCGGAACCGGCGATCCGCTGCCGGTGCTCTATTTCTATCATGGCTTTGGCGACAGCGGCCTGTCGGCCATCGATCAGGGGCGGATCCCGCAAATCATGGATAACCTGCTGGCGGAGGGCAAGATTAAGCCGATGCTGGTGGTGGTCCCGGATACCGAAACCGATATCCCGGAAGCGGTCGCGGAAAACTTCCCGCCGCAGGAGCGGCGCAAAACCTTCTATCCACTTAATGCGCAGGCGGCGGATAAAGAGCTCATGCAGGATATTATTCCGCTGATCGATGCCCGATTTAACGTGCGTAAAGATGCCGACGGTCGGGCGCTGGCGGGCCTCTCGCAGGGCGGTTATCAGGCGCTGGTTTCCGGAATGAATCATCTGGAGAGCTTTGGCTGGCTCGCCACCTTTAGCGGCGTTACGACTACCACGGTGCCGAATGCCGGCGTGGAAGCGCAGCTGAAGCAGCCTGACGCGATCAATAAGCAGCTGCGTAACTTTACCGTGGTCGTCGGGGAAAAAGATTCTGTGACCGGTAAAGACATTGCTGGTCTGAAAAGCGAGCTGGAAAAACAGCAGATTAAATTTGATTACCACCAGTATCCCGGCCTGAACCATGAAATGGACGTCTGGCGCCCGGCCTACGCCGAGTTTGTGCAAAAACTGTTTAAATAACCTTTAGGGGGCCTTCAGCCCCCGTTTTGTGCTTGTGAAGGACGACAAGATGAAAATGATTGTGACCGAAGATTATGAAGAGATGAGCCTGGTCGCCAGCCATCATGTTCTGGGCTATATCACGGCGCCGCGGCGGGTGAATCTGGCGGTGACGGCGGGGAGCACGCCAAAGCGGATGTATAAGCATTTGACCGCCGCCGTGAAAGGCAAAGCATTCTATGATCGGGTGCACTATTACAACTTCGATGAGATCCCTTTTCGCGGCCAGTCGCGAGAAGGCGTCACGATATCTAATTTGCGCCAGCTGTTTTTTACCCCGGCGCAGATCAAAGAAGAGAACATTCACAAGCTGACGCTGGACAACGCCGCTCAGCACGATCGCCAGCTGGAAGAGGCTGGCGGTCTGGATCTGATGGTGCTGGGGCTGGGGGCCGACGGCCATTTTTGCGGCAACCTGCCGAATACCACCCGCTTTCATGATCAGACGGTCGAAGTGCCGATTCATGGGGAAATGATTGCTCTTATCGCTAACAGCGAGATGGGCGGGAATATCTCGGCAGTACCAGACAGCTATGTCACCATGGGGCCGAGAAGCGTGATGGCGGCGAAAAATTTATTGCTAATTGTCAGCGGTGCGGCAAAAGCGCACGCGTTAAAGCAAGTGGTGGAAGGTCCGGTCAGCGTGCAGGTGCCGGCTTCAGTGCTCAAATTGCACCCTTCACTGGTGATTATTGCCGATAAAGCGGCGGCGGCGGAATTGCAGCAATAAAAAGCCGCTAGTTCTATTCCCCGCTTACGCAGACGCATAGCGGGGGGGCATCGATGCCAACGTGCCGCTCACCAGGCCCTTAACGCGTGATATCCCAGCCGCGCGCCTGCCACAATGCCGGCAGCTCTGCCAGATCGGTAAAGGTCGTCACTTTGGGATGATCGATCGGCTGGTTGTGCGGATCGGCGCAGAAATAAAACACTTCCATGCCGGCGGCAATCCCCGACTGAGCGCCGGCGCTGGAGTCATCCACCAGAATACAGTTTTCAGCTTTTACCTGCATGGCCTCTGCCGCATGAAACATCAGCGCCGGGTCGGGCTTCCAGCGCTGAATATCGTAGCCGCTGTACAAGCGGTCAGTGAAATGGCGCAGCAGGCCGGTGCGTCCGAGCGAGTGCTGCATCTTACTGACCGGGCCATTGGAAACCACGCACATCGGGACGCTTACCGCATCCAGCAGCGCCTGGGCTCCGGGAATCACCTCCAGCTCGCTATCGAACAGGCGAGCGACCTCGGCCCGGTAAATCGGCTCCAGGGTGGCCTTTTGCAGATTAACGCCATACTCAGCGTTGATGGTGTCGATAATTTCGTACAGCTTCACACCTTTGAAGCGCTTAAAAATCTCGGCGAGGTCCAGCGTAATGCCGAATTCCTGAAACATGTGAACGTAGGCGCGGGAGCAAATCACCTCGCTGTCGACCAGCGTGCCGTCACAGTCAAAAAATACTGCTTCTGGTTGAGTCATAGCCTTTCCATATTAACAAGTTTAACGTTTTCGTAATGCTCAATGCCGCGACGCAATCGTTGCCGTATAAGCAAAATAAATGAAAAAAATTACCATACAACCGCGCCTGGTGCCGTAATTTGGTATAGGATAGCCTCGAATTTTCCCTCCTTACGTTCGGAAACCGATAATGAGTCAACAACAAACCAGCCAGTCTTCTGGCCAGGGTCTGCTGGAGCGCGTATTTAAGCTGCGCGAGCACGGCACCACGGTGCGCACCGAAGCCATCGCCGGTTTCACCACGTTCCTGACGATGGTGTATATCGTTTTTGTTAACCCACAAATTCTTGGCGTAGCGGGCATGGATACCAGCGCCGTGTTTGTGACCACCTGTCTGATTGCCGCTTTCGGCAGTATCCTGATGGGTCTGTTCGCGAACCTGCCGGTCGCCCTGGCGCCGGCGATGGGCCTGAACGCCTTTTTCGCCTTTGTGGTGGTGCAGGCGATGGGGCTGCCGTGGCAGGTGGGCATGGGCGCCATCTTCTGGGGCGCCGTGGGCCTGCTGCTGCTGACCATCTTCCGCGTACGTTACTGGATGATCGCCAATATTCCGCTTAGCCTGCGTGTAGGTATCACCAGCGGTATCGGCCTGTTTATCGGCATGATGGGCCTGAAAAACGCCGGGGTGATTGTCGCCAATCCGGAAACGCTGGTCAGCATTGGTCATTTGACTTCCCACAGCGTACTGCTGGGCGTGCTGGGCTTCTTTATCATCGCGATTCTGGCGTCGCGCAACATTCACGCCGCGGTACTGGTCTCTATCGTTGTGACCACCCTGCTGGGCTGGATGCTGGGCGACGTGCATTACACCGGGATCGTCTCGGCGCCGCCGAGCGTGGCTTCGGTGATTGGTCAGGTCGATCTGGCGGGCTCCCTGAACCTGGGCCTGGCCGGCGTGATCTTCTCCTTTATGCTGGTCAACCTGTTTGACTCCTCCGGGACGCTGATTGGCGTGACGGATAAAGCGGGTCTCGCGGATGCCAACGGTAAATTCCCGCGCATGAAGCAAGCGCTGTTTGTCGATAGCGTCTCGTCGGTGGCGGGCTCCTTCATCGGTACCTCGTCGGTGACGGCCTATATCGAATCTTCTTCCGGCGTTTCCGTGGGCGGGCGTACCGGCCTGACCGCCGTTGTCGTTGGTATCCTGTTCCTGCTGGTTATTTTCCTCTCTCCGCTGGCGGGGATGGTTCCTGGCTATGCCGCCGCGGGCGCGCTGATATACGTTGGCGTGCTGATGACCTCCAGCCTCGCGCGCGTGAAGTGGAGCGACCTGACCGAGGCGGTGCCTGCGTTCATCACCGCAGTGATGATGCCGTTTAGCTTCTCGATCACCGAAGGTATCGCCCTGGGCTTTATCTCTTACTGCGTGATGAAGATCGGTACCGGCCGGCTGCGCGAGCTCAGCCCGTGTGTGATTATCGTTTCGCTGCTGTTCGTGCTGAAAATTGTCTTTATCGATGCACATTAATCCGCACGCATGATGAAAAAGCCCGGCATCGCTGCCGGGCTTTTTTTATGCTTTAACCCGCCGAATATAGTCGCCGAAAGCGGTCAGTTGGCCGCGCAGATGGTCGAGGGTGCTTTGATCGACCACTTCACCCGCCTGCGGATCCACTTTGTTCTGGATGACGCCGCCCATAAATTCCGGTTTATTCATTACCATCGCATCAAGGAAGACCAGAATCTGCCGCAGATGATACTGGCAGCGCGCACCGCCGATGGCGCCCATTGAGCTGGTCTGAATCAGTACCGGTTTGCCGGACAGCGGCTGCTCGGGCAGGCGTGACAGCCAGTCGATGGCGTTTTTCAGGCCGCCAGGCACGGAATAGTTATATTCTGGAGTGACTATCACTACCCCATCCGCCTCGCGGATCTGTTGCGCAATCTCCTGCACGCGCTGCGGAAAACCTTCTTCCTCCTGCATATCAGCATCGTACAGCGGGATATCACCGATCGACGGCAGCGCGGAGATATCCATGCCCGCTGGCGCGATGCCGGGCAGGGTGCGCGCGACCATTCCATTAAACGACCCTTTACGCAGGCTGCCGAGTAACGTAACCACTTTCAAGGTATCTGACATGATTGCTCCTTTGGATCATGATGCCGGCAAGACCGGTCAATTGAGGGATAAGGTTTTTTCCATGGGTAAGCTGGTAAAGCGCATCAGGCGGGCTGACGGTTCGCGTGCGCGCTGCTGCGCATCTGCCAGGCTGCGCCAGTCACCTCCCTTAGCATCATATTCCCAGACCTTCAGCGAGCCGATGTTCGGGGTAGCGGCAATGGACCATACCAGCAGCGATTCGGCGTCACATACCGCTTCGATTGGCTGACTGCCGGCGGTGCGCAGGCGGCCAGAGCCGGGCAGCAGCTGCAGCTGCGTTGATGCTTCGCCGGTCAGCTTTAGCACGCTGCGGCGCAGCGCTACCAGCTGGCTGCGCGCTTCGTCCGGGTCATGCTGTATGTTAATCCACAGATTCTCATTGTTGCTGAAATTGTGCCGGTCGGCGTCGTGGCTGCGGACAGTGCGCTGCAGTTCCATGTCGAGGCCACAATCCCCCTCGGTGGTGAGGGCAACACCAACGATATTGCCAGTATAAGCGATCGAAAAGCGGGGCAGTTGGCGATCGCTAAAAACCGGTCGGCCATTCGCTTCGTTGATGATTTCAGGCAGCTCGCTGATGCCGTAAAGCATAAACAGCAGCTCGGCAAGCAGCGAGCGCGACGCGCAAAAGCGAGCCTGGCGATATGTCGGGAGAAGACGTGCGGATTGATGACAGGCCGCTGACAAACGTGTCGATAGCGGCTCCCCGGTACTGAGTATCCCTCTTGCAAAATGCGTTGCCATACGTCGCTCCGTGAGTAATGGTCTGGATAAAACTGCGGGCGCTATTATCGCCTGGTATTAACAGGTTTTAATGCCGAAATCCCCCATTGAAAAGGGAATTTGTTTGAATTTTACAAATTCTTGCGCAAATAAGGTGCTATGGGCACGAAACAAGGCTTAAAGCGTACCGGAATAGAGCGCTTTCAGCGTATCTCTAAGCCAGACAAGCTTCGGGTTGTAGCTGTTGCGCTTATGCCATAGCAGGGTGAAGGGAACGCGCAGCTTTTCCAGATGCTGCGCCTCCAGGGGGAGCGGCCGGGAGACGAGCGGCAGCTGGTGCTGCTGATTATAGTGCTGACAGTAGCGCGGCGCGGTGGCCAGCATGGTGTGCTGCGGCTGAGCGGCCATAAAAAGTGATTGCTCAAACCCCGGCACGGTCAGCGCCACGTTACGCTTATACCCCAGCTCCTGCAGCACGTCGTCCAGGGCCCAGGTATCGCGTTGTTCCCAGCAGATAGTGATATGCGGATAGCGTAAGAATGCCGCCAGATCCCACTCTTCCCTGAGCGCCGGATGATCGGCGCGCAGCCAGACCTGCGGCAGGTCGGTGAACAGCACCTCAAAATCGATATACCACGGCAGCAGGCTCAGCAGCTCACGCGACTGCGGATGGCTTTCGCGTCCGCAGAAGCCGATATCCACCTCACCGCGGATGATGGCGTCCAGGGAGTCGTAGTCCCAGTTGCGCAAACGAATCAATGCCTGCGGATAGCGCTGATAGATGCGCTGAGAGAGGGTGTTAAACAGGATCATCAGCAGCGGCGTTTCCGCCGCCAGTTCGAATTTGAGGCCGCTGGGCATGGTATGGTGCGGTTTATCGAGGATTTGGTTGCCCATCTGCATCCAGTCCGCCAGATCCTGCTCCATGCTGCTGACCAGCGGCGTGGGCGCCAGGCCCAGCGGGGTTTTCACAAACAGCGGATCGTCAAACCAGGCGCGCAGTTTGGCCAGCGACTTGCTCACCGCTGACGGCGAAACGTTCATCCGCTTCGCCGTACGGGTAACGCTGAGCTCCTGGGTCAGGAGCTGCAGGCAGAGGAGTAAATTAAGATCAAGACTCGACAGCGGCTTCTTCATCGTATTGCGCAACCCGCGGCGGGGTGACGACCAGTAACAAAACAAGGCTCACTATGCTACAGGCAATGAGTATCCCGATCAGCATATTCATTGCGCTGAGTCCGATGATGGCGGCGAGCCAAATCCACAGCGATGAACCGCACACCTGCGCGATGCCGAGGACCGAGCTGGCGACGCCCGCGCGCAGCGTGAACGGCCCCAGCGCCTGGCTCATCGCGACGCCGAACCCAACGGAGAAGCCGGCGCAAATCATGCCCAGCCCGATCAGGGTGACGGCCTGGCGAGTCGCGAGGCTCAGCGTCACGCCTGCCGCCAGAAACAGCACCTGTGAGGTCAGCATTAAGGTGCGGGGATTAAACAGCGACAGGGCGAACGGCGTTGAGAAGGAGACCGCCATGCTGATCATCGCCATCAGAGCCATCGCCATTGAGTAAGTTCCCCGGTCGAACCCCATCTCTTCCATCATTAGTACCGGCGAGACGTTAACGTAGGTCAGGATCACCGTCACGCTGAGGGTGGTAATGAGTAAGCGGCTGAGGAAAAAGCGGTTCAACAGCGATTCGCCAGCGTCATGCTGCGGTGACGCTGCCTGCGGAGGCGCCGTCGGCCGCGTTTCACGCAGGATAAAGACCGACAGCACAGCGACCATGACGCCCATGCCGGTCATCGTGTAGAACAGGCTCTGCCACGGATATTTCAGCATAATCAGGTGGCCAAGCACCGGCGCCAGGACGGGGATAATGCAGGTGATGCCGTTGAGCAACGACAGCACCTTGGCGCGGCGACGGTCGTCCAGCGTATCGCGCAGGATAGCGAAAGCCACCACGTAGCAGCTGCCGGCGCCGATCCCCTGGATAAAGCGTCCGATGAGGAAGTGGCTGCTGGTATGCGCCTGGGCGCAGAGCAGGGAGGCGATAACAAAGATCGCTGCACCTACAATAGCGACAGGCTTACGCCCCGAGCGGTCGGCGATGCGGCCAGCAAACAGCATCGCGGAGGCCATACCGGCCAGATAGACCGAGAAGGCGATATGTAATTGCGCCTCGCTGGCCCCCAGGTCCTGAGCAATACGCGGCAGGCCGACCAGATACATATCGATGCCGGAGGGGTAGAGCAGAACCAGGGCAAAGCTGCAGAGAAGAAAGCGTGTCATGGGATCCTCGCGATGTGAATGGCGTTCAGCATAGTGAGGAACGCGCCGTAAGACGAGTTGCCATTTGGACAACGCTCTTTTCCTGGCAGGAAATGCGAGCTAACGACTGCGGGTTCGCCAGACGCGGGCCATCCCCTCGCTCTCCGGGCGAACGCTTTCGAAGCCGAACTTCGCGTACAGTTCCGGCACATCCGCCACCAGCGTAACGTAGGCGCCATCAAAGGCGTTAGCGTCCAGCCAGGCGACCAGCTTCTCCATCACCAGCCGGCCAAGGCCTTTTCCCTGGTGAGCCGGATCGACGGCGACGTCGACAATATCGAAATTAATCGCTCCGTCGCCGACGATGCGTCCCATCGCGATCGGCGTCTCCTGCCAGAGGATATGTACGCCATAACAGCTATGCGGCAGTCCGGCTCTGGCGCCTTCCAGGGGGCGCGGCGACATGCCGGCGGCTACCCGCAGGTGGCAAAACGCTTCGGCGGAGGGCACCTTCTCGATCACGGTATATTCAACGGTCATGTTTTAGTCTCGCGGCAGAGGGGGAGATAAAAGTAGAGAACGTTGCGCCGCAAAGGGCAAGAAAAAACCCGCATTAACGCGGCGTTAATGCGGGTGAGTGAACGTTTACGGACTAAACGTTATTTGCCGATACAGAAGCTGGAGAAGATGCGGCCCAGCAGATCGTCGGAAGTGAACTCCCCGGTGATCTCGCTCAGCGCCTGCTGCGCGAGGCGCAGCTCTTCCGCCAGCAGCTCGCCGGCCCAGGCGCCCAGCAGCTGGGCTTTGCCTTGCTGCAGATGGTTCGCCGCCTCTTCCAGGGCCTGCAGGTGACGGCGGCGGGCGAGGAAGCCGCCTTCCATATTGGTATCGAAGCCCATGCTCTGCTTGAGGTGGTTACGTAGCACCTCCACGCCTTCGCCGGTACGTGCCGACAGGCGAATAAGTGAGTGGCCATTTACTTCGCTGATACCGAGCGCTTCGCCGGTGACATCGGCTTTATTGCGCACCACGGTAATCGGCAATTTAGCGGGCAGGCGCTCGATAAAGTCTGGCCAGATCTCCGCCGGGTCAACGGCGCCGGTGGTGGTGCCATCGACCATAAACAGCACCCGATCGGCCTGGGCAATCTCCTGCCAGGCGCGCTCGATGCCGATACGTTCCACTTCGTCATTAGCATCGCGCAGGCCTGCGGTATCGATGATATGCAGCGGCATGCCGTCGATATGGATATGCTCGCGTAGCACGTCGCGGGTGGTACCGGCGATATCGGTGACGATCGCCGCTTCGCGGCCCGCCAGGGCGTTCAGCAGGCTTGATTTACCGGCATTTGGCCGCCCGGCGATCACCACTTTCATCCCTTCGCGCAGCAGGCTGCCCTGACGAGCTTCCGCGCGGACGGCGTCGAGATCGGCCATCACCTCGTTCAGCTGGGCTTCAATTTTGCCGTCGGAAAGGAAATCGATTTCTTCATCCGGGAAGTCAATGGCCGCTTCCACGTAGATGCGCAGGTGAGTGAGCGCTTCCACAAGATGATTCACCCGCGCGGAGAACGCCCCCTGCAGCGAATTCAGCGCCGAGCGCGCCGCCTGCTCTGAACTGGCGTCGATAAGGTCGGCGATGGCCTCTGCCTGCGCCAGATCGAGCTTGTCGTTGAGGAACGCGCGCTCGGAAAACTCACCCGGCCTGGCGATGCGCAGGCCCGGCAGGGTCAGAATACGTTTAAGCAGCAGGTCGAGAATGACCGGGCCGCCGTGGCCCTGCAGCTCAAGCACATCTTCCCCGGTAAAGGAGTTCGGCCCGGGGAACCACAGCGCAATCCCCTGATCCAGCGGGGTACCGTCAACGTCGTTGAACGGCAGGTAGTCGGCATAGCGCGGCTTCGGCAGCTTGCCCAGCACCGCCTGCGCGACGTCGCGCGCCTTAAGGCCGGAGATACGCAGGATGCCCACACCCCCGCGTCCCGGAGGGGTTGCCTGGGCGACGATAGTGTCGTTATGGCTCATGGTGACTCTCTATGTAGATGTAAAAAAGGCGGTCCATTGACCGCCTTCTCTGGCATTAACGCTACCGTAGATACTCGAAATAATTCAAGTTGCAGAAAGGCGGCAAGTTAGTGAGGCCCCAGGAGCTTACTGTAGTAAGTGACTGGGGCGAACTAATGAAGCCAACGCATCTGCGGCTTGAAGAATGAAGAGTATCAGGATTTCTTCTTCTCGCGGCTATGCAGGCCACGTTTCTCCAGACCACGGTAAATCAGCTGCTGCTGAATAATGGTGACCAGGTTGCTGACGATGTAGTACACCACCAGGCCAGACGGGAACCACAGGAAGAACACCGTGAAGATGACCGGCATAAAGGTCATGATCTTCTGCTGCATCGGGTCGGTCACGGTGGTCGGCGACATCTTCTGGATGAAGAACATGGTCGCGCCCATGATGATCGGCAGGATGTAGTACGGGTCCTGAGCAGACAGGTCGTGGATCCACAGGATAAACGGCGCATGACGCAGTTCAACCGAGGCGCTCAGCATGTAGTACAGCGCAAGGAAGATCGGCATCTGAATAATCAGCGGGAAGCAGCCGCCCAGCGGGTTTACTTTTTCCGCTTTATACAGCGCCATCATCTCCTGGCTTTGACGTTGTTTATCGTCGCCCAGACGCTCACGCATGGCCTGAATCTTCGGCTGCAGCATGCGCATCTTCGCCATGGAGGTGTACTGCGCTTTGGTCAGCGGGTACATGATGCCACGAACGATAAAGGTGATAACGATGATCGAGAAGCCCCAGTTGCCGAGGAAGCTGTGGATGAATTTCAGCAGCTTGAACAGCGGTTGGGAGATGAACCACAGCCAGCCGTAGTCGACGGTCAGATCCAGGTGCGGCGCAACGGCAGCCATTTTGTCCTGAATAGCCGGGCCGACCCACAGCGTGCTCTGCAGTTTGTCGGTCTGGCCTGGCTGCACCAGTACCGGCTGCGATTTGTAGCCAATAGCGACAATGCCGTTGCCGAGGTTGGCGGTGTAGAAGTTATTCGTCCCGTTATTCCGCGGCACCCATGCGGTGGTGAAGTACTGCTGCAGCATGGCAACCCAACCGTTTTTGGTGCTGACGTTCAGGTTTTCGTTATCCAGAATGGTATCGAATTTATATTTTTCGTATTTCGAATCCGCAGTGGAGAACGCGGCGCCACGGAAAGTATGCATCGTGGACAGGCCACCGGTCTGCGTATCGCGACTGGTCGGCAGCGCAGCGGTCTGCTTCAGCTGACCGAAGGTCGAGACTTCCAGAGGCTTCTCGCTGGCATTCTGCACGCTGTAACCCACGTTCACCGCATAGCCACCGCGCTTCAGGGTGAAGGTTTTGGTGAAGACGTTGCCGGCTTTGTCAGTGTAGGTCAGCGGGATAACGAGCTCATCCTGGCCATCGGCCAACACAAACGCCTCTTTATCGACGTTGTACAGCGGACGCGGGCCGTTTGCCGGGTTATCCGGACCGTCACGGCCGGTTAAGCCGCTCTGCGCCTGGTAGACAAACTGCGGCGTGGTTTCCAGTAACTGGAACGGTTCGGTCGATTTCAGCGTTTTTGGATACGCCAGAAGCAGCGCCTGCTCAATATCGCCACCGTTGGTGTTGATAGTCAGCTCAAGCACGTCGGTTTTAACCGTAATCAGTTTCCCCTGGCCACTGGCCGGTACGCCCTGGTCGGCGGCGCTACCCGCTGCTGTGGTCGTAGTCTGCGTGGTCTGCTGCTGGGGCTGCGGATTTTTGTCCTGCTCCCAGGCTTGCCAGATCATGAAAGACACGAACAACAAAGCGATGATAAGAAGATTGCGTTGCGAATCCATCGTTAGTGTTCTCTGGTATCAAATGGTCCAGGCGGGACGGGATCGTCACCACCAGGGTGTAAAGGGTGGCATTTTAATACGCGTTTCATCGTCAACCAACTGCCTTTTATCACTCCAAACCTGCGTAAGGCCTCAATTCCGTATTGAGAACAGGTTGGGGTGAAACGACAATGCGGCCCGAGTAGCGGACTAATCAGGCGCTGATAAACTCGAATCAGGCCGATCAGGACCCGCGAGCCAGGCGACAATGGCGGCGCCATAATTTTTCCAACGCTTCCGAGAGAGCACGGTTATCGAGGTCGGCAACCCCTCTTTTCGCCACCACCACGAAATCCATTGGCGGGAGTTCATGTTGACGCAAACGAAAACTTTCACGCGTCAGACGTTTAATCCGATTGCGTTCATGTGCGCGTTTCACGTTTTTCTTGGCGACGGTGAGACCGATGCGGGGATGCCCCAGCGAATTCAGGCGGCCGAGGATGGTGATTTGCGGCGTGCCAGCCCGTTGTGGCTGCTGGAAGACGAAAGTGAAATGACTGGGAGTTAACAAGCGTAACTCCCTGGGAAATGCGAGCTTAACCACGCAGGGTTAGCTTTATTACTTGGAAACGGTCAGACGAGCGCGGCCTTTAGCACGACGACGTGCCAGAACCTGACGACCATTTTTAGTAGCCATACGAGCACGGAAGCCGTGAGAACGGTTGCGCTTCAGTACAGACGGTTGAAAAGTGCGTTTCATGGCGATTTCTACCTAAACTTGAATAAATTCACTGACTTTTGCGTAGACCCGAACGAACTTCGAACGGCTTACGCCTCAGCGTGGGTGATTAAAGAGGCCGGATTGTAATAATTGTACACTCCGGAGTCAATTCTCTTTCCTTATTTCTCGCACCTCGTCGCACAAAAAATAAGCTGAGACGCGTGACGAAAACGGGCATTACGCGCCGGGTGGGGGATTATACGGCCTGGCCAGTAAAGCGCAAGGATCCACAAGGATCTTTATTAGATCGTTTCCGCCCAAAAGCGGCATAGCTCATTAATTTTTCCAATATGCGGCGGAAATCGTGCTTCACTCCCCGCAGGATCGATTACACTTACCCGGTTTCGATCCTTCCTGTGGATAAATCGGGAAGAATCTGTTGAGAAACACAAGATCTCTTTCTCAGTTTAGGCTATGATCCCCGGTCCCGATCGCGATCCCCGGATCCGCAGCGGGTAATAACCGCAGATAGCGGTTCGCACGTCACCCCTTTTGTGCAGGGGCTTTTCGGCTAATGCAGGGTCTTGTCGACGTGTGCCAACAATCACGATTGTTTCAGTTTTTCTTTGATATCGATTTTATGTTCGAGTGGAGTCCGCCGTGTCACTTTCGCTTTGGCAGCAGTGTCTTGCCCGATTGCAGGATGAGTTACCAGCCACAGAATTCAGCATGTGGATCCGCCCATTGCAGGCGGAACTGAGCGATAACACGCTGGCACTGTATGCGCCAAACCGTTTTGTGCTCGACTGGGTAAGGGACAAATACCTCAATAATATCAATGGACTCCTCAATGATTTTTGCGGTGCGGACGCCCCGCAGCTGCGTTTTGAGGTGGGCGCTAAGCCCGCCAGCTCGCTGCAGAAAGGGGCGGTAAGCCCGGCTGCGGCGGCCATTCCGGCGGCGCAGGTGCAGACCGCGCGCGCGGCGCCGACGATCGTGCGCCCTGGCTGGGATAATGTCCCGGCGCCGGCGGAGCCGACCTACCGCTCTAACGTTAACGTGAAACACACGTTTGATAACTTCGTCGAAGGTAAATCTAACCAGCTGGCCCGCGCGGCGGCGCGTCAGGTGGCGGATAACCCGGGCGGCGCCTACAACCCCCTGTTCCTCTATGGCGGGACGGGTCTGGGTAAAACTCACCTGCTGCACGCGGTGGGGAACGGCATTGTGGCGCGTAAGCCGAACGCGAAAGTGGTCTATATGCACTCCGAGCGTTTCGTTCAGGACATGGTTAAAGCGCTGCAGAACAACGCCATCGAAGAGTTTAAGCGTTACTACCGCTCCGTTGACGCCCTGCTGATCGATGACATTCAGTTCTTTGCCAATAAAGAACGATCCCAGGAAGAGTTTTTCCACACCTTCAATGCGCTGCTGGAAGGTAATCAGCAGATCATCCTGACGTCGGATCGTTATCCAAAAGAGATCAACGGCGTTGAGGATCGTCTAAAATCCCGCTTCGGCTGGGGGCTGACGGTGGCGATCGAGCCGCCGGAGCTGGAAACCCGCGTCGCGATCCTGATGAAAAAAGCCGACGAGAACGACATCCGCCTGCCGGGCGAAGTGGCGTTCTTTATTGCCAAGCGTCTGCGCTCGAACGTGCGTGAGCTGGAGGGGGCGCTGAATCGCGTTATCGCCAACGCCAACTTCACCGGCCGGGCGATCACCATCGATTTCGTGCGCGAAGCGCTGCGCGATCTGCTGGCGCTGCAGGAAAAACTGGTCACCATCGACAATATTCAAAAGACGGTGGCGGAGTACTACAAGATTAAGGTAGCGGATCTGCTGTCCAAACGCCGCTCCCGTTCGGTGGCGCGTCCTCGCCAGATGGCGATGGCGCTGGCCAAAGAGCTGACCAACCACAGCCTGCCGGAAATCGGCGATGCGTTTGGCGGCCGAGACCATACCACCGTGCTGCACGCCTGCCGCAAGATTGAGCAGCTGCGTGAAGAAAGCCACGACATTAAAGAAGATTTTTCCAATTTAATCAGAACATTATCCTCGTGACGCTATGAAATTTACCGTAGAACGTGAACATTTATTAAAACCGCTGCAACAGGTGAGCGGTCCGTTAGGTGGTCGTCCGACGCTGCCCATTCTCGGTAACCTGCTGCTTCAGGTCGCGGAGGGCGCGCTGTCGCTGACCGGTACCGATCTTGAAATGGAGATGGTGGCGCGCGTGGCGCTGGTTCAGCCGCACGAAGCGGGCGCAACGACCGTTCCGGCACGGAAATTCTTTGATATCTGCCGCGGCCTGCCGGAAGGCGCGGAGATCGCGGTTCAGTTGGAAGGCGATCGCATGCTGGTGCGTTCCGGCCGCAGCCGCTTCTCGCTGTCGACCCTGCCCGCCGCCGATTTCCCGAATCTGGATGACTGGCAGAGTGAAGTGGAGTTTACCCTGCCGCAGGCGACCATGAAGCGTCTGATCGAAGCCACCCAGTTCTCGATGGCGCACCAGGATGTTCGTTACTACTTAAACGGCATGCTGTTTGAAACCGAAGGCAGCGAACTGCGCACGGTGGCCACCGATGGTCACCGCCTGGCGGTCTGTTCGATGCCGCTGGAAGCGTCGCTGCCGAACCATTCGGTGATCGTGCCGCGTAAAGGGGTGATTGAGCTGATGCGGATGCTCGACGGCGGGGATATCCCGCTGCGCGTGCAGATTGGCAGCAACAATATCCGCGCCCACGTTGGCGATTTTATCTTCACCTCTAAGCTGGTTGATGGCCGTTTCCCGGATTATCGCCGCGTATTGCCGAAAAATCCGGATAAACACCTCGAAGCGGGCTGCGATATTCTGAAGCAGGCTTTTGCGCGCGCGGCGATTCTCTCCAACGAGAAATTCCGCGGCGTGCGGCTGTACGTTAGCGAAAACCAGCTGAAAATCACCGCCAATAACCCGGAACAGGAAGAAGCGGAAGAGATTCTGGATGTGACCTACGCCGGAACGGAGATGGAGATTGGCTTCAACGTTAGCTATGTGCTGGATGTGCTGAATGCGCTGAAGTGCGAGAATGTACGCATTCTGCTGACGGATTCGGTGTCGAGCGTGCAGATTGAGGATGCGGCCTCTCAATCCGCAGCCTATGTCGTCATGCCTATGAGATTGTAGTGGAAAATATCGGGCTATCTTACTTGCCATTTTCAACCTGGGCTGTGCTCGCCCCTGTCACGTACTTTGTGTACGCTCCAGGGTCTGCGCGCAGTCCGCGTTGAAACTGGCTGCGCCGATAACGCCCTGGCCCAAAGAACGCTGATATGTCACTGACGCGCTTGCTCATCAAAGACTTCCGCAATATTGAAAGCGCGGATCTCGCTTTATCTCCCGGCTTTAACTTCCTGGTTGGCGCGAACGGCAGCGGCAAAACCAGCGTGCTGGAAGCTATCTACACGCTTGGCCACGGCCGGGCATTTCGCAGTTTGCAAATTGGCCGAGTGATCCGCCACGAGCAGGATGCGTTTGTTCTGCATGGGCGTTTACAGGGCGAAGAGCGGGAAACCGCCATCGGCCTGACCAAAGACAAACAGGGCGACAGCAAGGTGCGTATCGACGGCACCGACGGCCACAAAGTGGCGGAGCTGGCGCACCTGATGCCGATGCAGCTGATTACGCCGGAGGGGTTTACTTTACTCAACGGCGGCCCCAAATACAGAAGAGCATTCCTTGACTGGGGATGCTTTCATAACGAAGCCGGATTCTTCACCGCCTGGAGCAACCTGAAGCGCCTGGTCAAGCAGCGCAACGCCGCGCTGCGTCAGGTCAGCCGCTATGCCCAGCTGCGGCCTTGGGATCTGGAATTAATCCCGCTGGCGGAGCAGATCAGCCGCTGGCGTGCCGAATACAGCGCCGCTATCGTCGAAGACATGGCGGATACCTGTCAGCAATTTTTACCGGAATTCACGCTCACCTTCTCTTTCCAGCGCGGCTGGGAAAAAGAGACCGACTACGCGGAGGTGCTGGAGCGGAATTTCGAGCGCGACAGAATGTTAACCTACACCGCCCACGGCCCGCATAAAGCGGATTTTCGCATTCGCGCCGACGGAGCGCCGGTGGAAGATACCTTGTCGCGCGGGCAGCTTAAGCTGCTGATGTGCGCCCTGCGTCTGGCGCAAGGAGAGTTCCTCACCCGCGTCAGCGGGCGGCGCTGCCTGTACCTGATAGATGATTTTGCCTCGGAACTTGATGATGCCCGCCGCGGTCTGTTATCCAGCCGCCTGAAAGCGACGCAGTCGCAGGTTTTCGTCAGCGCGATCAGCGCTGAACACGTTATGGACATGTCGGACAAAAATTCGAAGATGTTCCGCGTGGAAAAAGGTAAAATAACGGATTAACCCAAGATTAAATGAGCGAGAAACGTTGATGTCGAATTCTTATGACTCCTCCAGTATCAAAGTCCTGAAAGGGCTGGATGCGGTGCGTAAGCGCCCGGGTATGTATATCGGCGACACGGATGACGGCACCGGTCTGCACCACATGGTATTCGAGGTTGTGGATAACGCTATCGACGAAGCGCTCGCGGGTTACTGCAAAGATATCGTTGTCACCATCCACAGCGATAACTCCGTCTCCGTCCAGGATGACGGCCGCGGCATCCCGACCGGCATTCACCCGGAAGAGGGCGTCTCCGCAGCGGAAGTTATCATGACCGTCCTGCACGCTGGCGGTAAATTCGATGATAACTCCTATAAAGTTTCCGGCGGTCTGCACGGCGTAGGCGTCTCGGTGGTTAACGCCCTGTCGCAGAAGCTGGAGCTGGTTATCCAGCGCGATAACAAAGTTCACAAGCAGATGTACGAACACGGTGTGCCGCAGGCACCGCTGGCCGTGACTGGCGAAACCGACAAAACCGGCACCATGGTGCGTTTCTGGCCAAGCCTGGAAACCTTCACCAATGTCACCGAATTTGAATATGACATCCTGGCGAAACGCCTGCGCGAGCTGTCGTTCCTGAACTCCGGCGTCTCTATCCGCCTGCGCGATAAGCGCGACGGCAAAGAAGACCATTTCCACTACGAAGGCGGCATCAAGGCGTTCGTTGAGTATCTCAACAAGAACAAAACGCCGATCCACCCGAATATTTTCTATTTCTCCACCGAAAAAGACGGTATCGGCGTGGAAGTGGCCCTGCAGTGGAACGACGGCTTCCAGGAAAACATCTACTGCTTTACCAACAACATTCCGCAGCGTGACGGCGGTACTCACCTCGCCGGCTTCCGCGCGGCGATGACCCGTACTCTTAACGCCTATATGGACAAAGAGGGCTATAGCAAAAAAGCGAAAGTCAGCGCCACCGGCGACGATGCGCGTGAAGGCCTGATTGCCGTGGTATCCGTGAAGGTGCCGGATCCGAAATTCTCCTCGCAGACCAAAGACAAGCTGGTCTCCTCCGAGGTGAAATCGGCGGTGGAGCAGCAGATGAACGAACTGCTGAGCGAATACCTGCTGGAAAATCCATCCGATGCGAAAATCGTGGTCGGCAAAATTATTGACGCCGCGCGCGCCCGTGAGGCCGCACGTCGCGCTCGTGAGATGACTCGTCGTAAAGGCGCGCTGGATCTGGCAGGCCTGCCGGGCAAACTGGCGGATTGCCAGGAGCGCGACCCGGCGCTGTCCGAACTGTACCTGGTGGAAGGGGACTCCGCGGGCGGCTCTGCTAAACAGGGTCGTAACCGCAAGAACCAGGCGATCCTGCCGCTGAAGGGTAAAATCCTTAACGTTGAGAAAGCCCGCTTCGATAAAATGCTCTCTTCCCAGGAAGTGGCGACGCTGATCACCGCGCTGGGCTGCGGTATCGGTCGCGATGAGTACAATCCGGATAAACTGCGCTACCACAGCATCATCATCATGACCGATGCGGACGTCGACGGCTCGCACATTCGTACCCTGCTGTTGACCTTCTTCTATCGTCAGATGCCGGAGATCGTCGAGCGCGGCCACGTCTACATTGCCCAGCCGCCGCTGTACAAAGTGAAGAAAGGCAAGCAGGAACAGTACATTAAAGACGACGAAGCGATGGATCAGTATCAGATCTCCATCGCGCTCGACGGTGCGACCCTGCACACCAACGCCAATGCGCCGGCGCTGGCGGGCGAACCGCTGGAAAAACTGGTTGCCGAGTTCAATGCCACCCAGAAAATGATTGGCCGCATGGAGCGCCGCTTCCCGAAAGCGCTGCTGAAAGAGCTTATCTATCAGCCGACCCTGACCGAGGCCGACCTGGCGGACGAGCAGAAGGTGACCCGCTGGGTGAACACCCTGGTCTCCGAGCTGAACGAGAAAGAACAGCACGGCAGCCAGTGGAAATTCGATCTCCACGAGAACAAAGAACTGCAGCATTTTGAGCCGGTTATTCGCGTACGTACCCACGGCGTGGATACCGACTATCCGCTGGATAACGAGTTCATTATGGGGCCGGAATATCGTCGTATTTGTGCCCTGGGCGAGAAACTGCGCGGCCTGATGGAAGAAGATGCTTACATCGAGCGCGGCGAACGTCGTCAGCCGGTAGCCAGCTTCGAGCAGGCCCTGGACTGGCTGGTGAAAGAGTCCCGTCGCGGTCTCTCCATCCAGCGCTATAAAGGTCTGGGCGAGATGAACCCGGATCAGCTGTGGGAAACCACCATGGATCCGGACAGCCGTCGCATGCTGCGCGTGACCGTCAAGGATGCCATCGCTGCCGATCAGCTGTTCACCACCCTGATGGGTGATGCCGTTGAGCCGCGTCGCGCGTTTATCGAAGAGAATGCCCTGAAAGCGGCGAATATCGATATTTAAGCCGCATGTTTCCCGGTAACGAGTTTTACCGGGGCAACAGGATGTATAAGCCCGGTCGCATCGCGCGATCGGGCTTTTCTTTTGCCGCTAAAAGAGGAATCCGCTGCTGTGGTTCCATCCCCCTTTCTGGCCGACACTTTTACTGTTTTTTGAGCGGAATCGCGTTAGCATGAGGGGAGACTCATCTTACCCGGGGACCCTATGGCTATTAAACTGATTGCAATCGATATGGACGGCACGCTGCTGCTGCCCGACCATACCATCTCTCCAGCGGTGAAAGCCGCCATCGCCGCGGCGCGCGAGCGCGGTGTTAACGTGGTGCTGACCACCGGTCGCCCTTACGCTGGCGTCCACAGCTATTTGAAAGAGCTGCATATGGAGCAGCCGGGTGATTACTGCATTACCTACAATGGCGCGCTGGTGCAGAAGGCTGGTGACGGAAGCACCGTCGCGCAAACCGCGCTGAGCTATGACGACTATCGCTTCCTTGAGCAGCTCTCCCGCGAGGTCGGCTCCCACTTCCATGCGCTGGATCGCAATACGCTGTATACCGCGAACCGCGATATCAGCTACTACACCGTCCACGAATCCTATGTGGCAACCATTCCGCTGGTGTTCTGCGAAGCGGAGAAAATGGATCCTGAGATCCAGCTGCTAAAAGTGATGATGATTGATGAGCCGGCAATCCTTGACCAGGCCATCGCCCGTATTCCGGCGGAAGTGAAAGAGAAGTACACCGTGCTGAAAAGTGCGCCTTACTTCCTCGAAATACTGGATAAACGCGTCAATAAAGGCACTGGCGTGAAGTCGCTGGCCGATGCGCTGGGCATCAAGCCGGAAGAGATTATGGCGATTGGCGATCAGGAAAATGATATCGCGATGATTGAATTTGCCGGCGTCGGCGTGGCAATGGATAACGCCATTCCTGCGGTCAAAGAAGCGGCGAACTTCATCACCAAATCGAACCTTGAAGATGGCGTTGCCTTCGCCATTGAAAAATACGTTTTAGCGTAAACTTCTTTCCGGCCCGGCGTTCGCCGGGTCTGTCTTCTCTTTTTTCATGAACAGATGTTAATCCGCATTTAAATCCCTCAATCCTTGCAGGGGATTCTATAAGCTACCCGCCCTCTTTTTAGCAACTCAGAACTAACATCATACTTTTCATGAATATATACCACCGTTTGATGTTGGTTACGCTGCCATTCGCCTCTGTTCAGATTTGCGCGGCCGCGGAACCAACGGCGCCGCTCGAACCGGCGTATGCCTATCACGGCGCAGAGCCTGCGGATCTGCCGGCGCCAGAAAGTCGCCAGCCTGCGGCCGCAGCATCGTCCTCGCTACTCCCTTTGCTAGGCGATGAGGCCAGAAAGCGCGGCTACGTCCTGCCGCTGCCGTTTGGCGTCAGCATTAACTATATGGATATGCGGCAGAATATTAATGTCGACAGCATTAACTTCACCGGGCTGTCGCTGGATGGCCGCAATATCGATTGCGGTAAGGATCCTGTCTGCAAGCACGCCGTGAATAACATTTTCGCTAATGGGCCGGTCTCGCTGGATAACGCTTTCCAGATTGGCGTTGGTCATACGCGGGAAAGCAGCAAAACCGAGACGCTCAAGCTGGATGCCTGGCTGCTGCCGTTTATGAACGTTTATGGCCTGGTGGGGCACACCGAAGGGCATTCAATTTCGCAGATAGCTGTCGGCCTGAAGGGACCGAACGGTAAAGTGGTGCCCCTGCCGGGGATGCAGGATCTCGACTTTCGTCTCGATTTTAAAGGTACTACCTACGGGATGGGCACCACCCTGGTGGGCGGCGTCGGCAATTGGTTTACCGTGCTGGACGCCAACTACACGCAAACGCGCTTTGATATCCTCGACGGCAGCATCGATGCGCTTACCTTTTCGCCGCGCGTTGGCTATCGTTTCAGTACGCCATCGGTCGATGCGCTG
Organism: Klebsiella sp. P1927; assembly: GCF_018204675.1. Taxonomy (NCBI): domain Bacteria; kingdom Pseudomonadati; phylum Pseudomonadota; class Gammaproteobacteria; order Enterobacterales; family Enterobacteriaceae; genus Klebsiella; species Klebsiella sp. P1927. Next base: position 5,153,531 of record NZ_CP073377.1, read on the forward strand.
CATCTCCCCGCCGGAAAGCTAAATCTGTGGGTTGGCAGCATGTATCAGGATGTGCAGCAGGAGTTTAAAGGCAGCCTCAGCGATCTCTCGATGCCGTCGCCGATGCTGCAGAATATGGTTAATCTGGCCAACCAGGACAATAACGGTCGCTTCGATGTGAAGCAGCATCTGCAGTCGCCATGGAACGTTCTGGTGGGCGCGCAATACGAGCTGACGCAGAATTTTAATATTACTACCGAGTTTGGCTTTGCCGAACGTAACAGTTTCTTTATTGCCGGCGAGTATCGCTTTTGAGCCGACTGTTTATCACTTTTCTGCTGCTGATGGTCTGCCCGACAGGCAGCCAGGCCGAGGCGCTCAGCCGCGAGAAAATCGACGGCTGGCTGCAGCATCTCGGCGCCAGCGATAAGTTCGACGCCAGCAAAGGCATCGACTGGGGCGTGATGCCCGGTCCGTTCTATACGCCGGAACTAGGGTTGGGCATTGGCACCGCTGTCGTCGGCCTGTATCGTCCCGACCCGCAGGATACCACCAGCCAGAACTCGACCCTGACGCTCAGCGGCTACGCCAGCTCTACCGGCGCCTTTGGCCTCAGCGTGAAAAACTACACCTTTTTCGATCGTGATCTGTGGCGCGTTTTTGTCGACGGGTCGATAGCCAACACGCCCACTTATTATTGGGGGCAGGGTTTTCATGCCGGGGATAAAGACAATGAAAAAGAGAAGTATACCGCCCAGGTACTGACCCTGCGACCCACCCTTTATCGGCAGCTTATCGATCATGTTTATCTCGGGGCGGGATGGTCGCTGGCGGCGCAGAATGCCGATGAGATGGACCATGACGATCGGCCGAAGATAGAAAACACTCCACAGGGACCGTCGGTATTCAGCTCCGGCGCCAGCATCGATATCAACTGGGACGATCGCGACTTTGTCCCTAACCCGCGCCGGGGTCAGTATGCCAACCTCCGCTATACCCACTATGCGCCCGGATTAGGTAGCGATACCCGCTTTGAGGAATTTCAGCTGCACTATAGCCATTATCATGCCCTGAGCGAGAAAAGCGTGCTCGCCTGGGAGGCCGATGGCGCCTTCACCCAGGGCGAGGTACCGTGGAGCATGATGCCGCTGCTCGGCAGCGATGAACGGATGCGCGGCTACTACCAGGGGCGCTACCGGGATAAAAAGGTCGTCAGCGGCCAGCTGGAATACCGCCGGCAGCTCACCTGGCGGCACGGGATTGTCGCCTGGGCCGGGGCGGGAACCATGGGGCCCTCACTGTCGTCGCTGAATAATGGCCGCTGGCTGCCTTCGGCGGGCGTTGGCTACCGCTTTGAATTCAAACCTCGCGTTAATGTTCGCCTCGACTACGGTATCGGCAATGGCAGCAGCGGCTTTTACTTCCAGGTCGGCGAAGCGTTTTAACGCCTCCTCCCCTTAATTTTCTCTCTTATCGCCTCTTGTCAGGGCCGCTGCGCTTTAATTTTCATGAATTGTTCTTTTTGTGATCCAAATTGTAGTACAACACAATAATGTTGTACTACATTACGCTCATGTTGATAACGTACAGCATCACGTTAGTAGTACAAACATGAGGCGAAATTCAGCAGCGACGGTAAAGTAGAGCAGTACACATAGAGCACAAGGACTCTCCATGACTCTCAATAAGACCGATCGCATTGTGATCTCGCTGGGCAAACAGATCGTCAGCGGTAAATACGTCCCGGGTTCGGCGCTTCCGGCCGAAGCGGAACTCTGTGAGGAGTTTGAAACCTCGCGCAACATCATCCGCGAAGTGTTTCGTTCCCTGATGGCGAAGCGGCTGATTGAAATGAAGCGCTATCGCGGCGCGTTTGTCGCTCCCAGAAACCAGTGGAACTACCTCGACACCGAGGTGCTGCAGTGGGTACTGGAAAATGACTATGACCCGCGTCTTATCAGCGCGATGAGTGAAGTGCGCAACCTGGTTGAACCCGCCATCGCGCGTTGGGCGGCGGAACGCGCCACCTCAAGCGATCTGGCGGAAATCGAGTCGGCGCTCAATGACATGATCGCCAACAACCAAAACCGGGATGCCTTTAACGAAGCGGATATTCGCTACCACGAGGCGGTGCTGCAGTCAGTACATAACCCGGTTTTGCAGCAGCTTAGCGTGGCGATCAGTTCGCTGCAGCGGGCGGTATTTGAACGGACCTGGATGGGCGATGAAGGCAACATGCCGAAAACCCTCCAGGAACATAAAGCGCTATTTGACGCCATTCGGCATCAGGATAGCGACGCGGCGGAGCAGGCGGCGTTGACGATGATCGCCAGCTCGACACGAAGGCTTAAGGAAATCACATGACGGCTCGCTACATCGCAATAGATTGGGGATCGACGAATTTACGCGCCTGGCTTTATCAGGGCGAAGAATGCCTGGAAAGCAGGCAATCTGAAGCAGGCGTAACGCGCCTGAATGGTCGCTCTCCCGCTGCGGTGTTAGCGGAAATCACCCAGCACTGGCGCGATGGCGCCACACCGGTGGTGATGGCAGGGATGGTCGGCAGCAACGTGGGCTGGAAAATCGCCCCTTATTTGCCGCTTCCTGCCGCTTTCTCGGATATTGGCCAGCAGTTAACTGCCGTTGGCGACAATATCTGGATAATTCCCGGCCTTTGCGTTTCCCGTGACGATAACCATAACGTCATGCGTGGGGAAGAAACGCAGCTGCTGGGCGCACGCGCCTTAGCCCCTTCATCTGTCTACGTGATGCCGGGAACCCACTGTAAGTGGGTACTGGCCGATCGCCGGCAAATTCACGATTTTCGTACTGTTTTGACCGGTGAATTGCATCATTTGTTGCTTCAGCACTCGCTGGTGGGCGCCGGCTTACCGCCGCAGGAAACGTCCGCTGCCGCATTCGCGGCAGGTCTGCAGCGCGGTATCAACAACCCCGCCGTCCTGCCGCAGCTGTTTGAAGTTCGCGCTTCGCACGTGCTGGGCGCGCTGCCTCGCGAGCAGGTTAGCGAATTTCTTTCCGGCCTGCTGATTGGCGCTGAAGTTGCCACCCTCAGCGACACATTCGCCGGACAGCAGGCGATCAGTCTCGTCGCTGGGTCATCGTTAACATCCCGCTATCAGCAGGCATTCGCCGCCATTGGCCGCGAAGTCAGCGCGGTTGCGGGCGATACGGCATTTCAGACAGGAATAAGGAGCATCGCTTATGCAGTGGCAAACTAACCTTCCACTTATCGCTATCCTGCGCGGTATTACGCCAGACGAGGCGCTGGCTCACGTTGGCGCCGTTATCGACGCCGGTTTCGACGCGGTCGAAATCCCGCTGAACTCGCCGCAGTGGGAGAAAAGTATTCCGCAGGTCGTCGACGCTTACGGCGAGCAGGCGCTTATCGGCGCGGGCACGGTGCTGCAACCGGAGCAGGTCGACAGGCTGGCGGCCATGGACTGTCGGCTGATTGTGACGCCAAACATTCAACCGGAAGTGATCCGGCGAGCGGTGGGTTACGGCATGACCGTGTGTCCAGGCTGCGCCACCGCCAGCGAAGCCTTTAGCGCGCTCGATGCCGGCGCGCAGGCTCTGAAAATCTTCCCGTCATCGGCTTTTGGCCCGGATTACATCAAAGCGTTGAAAGCCGTGCTTCCGCCCGAGGTTCCGGTCTTTGCCGTTGGCGGCGTGACGCCGGAAAACCTGGCGCAGTGGATTAATGCCGGCTGTGTTGGGGCAGGATTGGGTAGCGATCTCTATCGTGCCGGCCAGCCGGTTGAACGTACCGCGCAGCAGGCAGCCGCATTCGTAAAAGCGTATCGAGAGGCAGTGAAATGAAAATAACCAATATCACCACGTACCGTTTACCTCCGCGTTGGATGTTCCTGAAGATTGAAACCGATGAAGGCATCGTCGGCTGGGGCGAACCGGTGATTGAAGGGCGCGCCCGTACGGTGGAGGCAGCCGTTCATGAATTTGGCGATTACCTGATTGGTCAGGATCCGGCGCGGATTAATGACCTGTGGCAGGTAATGTACCGCGGCGGCTTTTATCGCGGCGGCCCGATTATGATGAGCGCCATCGCCGGTATTGATCAGGCGCTATGGGATATTAAAGGTAAGGTCCTGAATGCCCCAGTGTGGCAACTGATGGGCGGGCTGGTGCGCGACAAAATTAAAGCCTACAGCTGGGTGGGCGGCGACCGCCCCGCCGAAGTGATTGACGGGATTAAGAAGCTGCGCGGCATTGGTTTTGACACCTTTAAATTAAACGGCTGCGAAGAGATGGGTATCATTGATAATTCCCGCGCGGTTGATGCCGCGGTGAATACCGTGGCGCAAATCCGCGAAGCGTTTGGCAATGAAATTGAGTTTGGTCTCGATTTTCACGGCCGCGTTAGCGCGCCGATGGCTAAGGTATTAATTAAAGAGCTGGAGCCATATCGCCCATTATTTATTGAGGAGCCGGTATTAGGGAAGGTGCGAACAAGTTCCTGATATGAGATCATCATATTCATCCGGAGCGCATCCCAGAGGGACATCATGAGCCATCAACTCACCTTCGCCGATAGTGAATTCAGCACTAAGCGCCGTCAGACCCGAAAAGAGATTTTCCTCTCCCGCATGGAGCAGATTCTGCCATGGCAAAACATGGTGGAAGTCATCGAGCCGTTTTATCCCAAGGCGGGCAATGGCCGACGGCCCTATCCGCTGGAGACCATGCTGCGTATTCACTGCATGCAGCATTGGTACAACCTGAGCGACGGTGCCATGGAAGATGCCCTGTACGAAATCGCCTCCATGCGCCTGTTTGCCCGATTATCCCTGGATAGCGCCCTGCCGGATCGCACCACCATCATGAATTTCCGCCACCTGCTCGAGCAGCATCAACTGGCCCGTCAATTGTTCAAGACCATCAATCGCTGGCTGGCCGAAGCAGGCGTCATGATGACCCAAGGCACTTTGGTGGATGCCACCATCATTGAGGCACCCAGCTCTACCAAGAACAAAGAGCAGCAACGCGATCCGGAGATGCATCAGACCAAGAAAGGCAATCAGTGGCACTTTGGCATGAAGGCCCACATTGGTGTCGATGCCAAGAGTGGCCTGACCCACAGCCTAGTCACCACCGCGGCCAACGAGCATGACCTCAATCAGCTGGGTAATCTGCTTCATGGAGAGGAGCAATTTGTCTCAGCCGATGCCGGCTACCAAGGAGCGCCACAGCGCGAGGAGCTGGCCGAGGTGGATGTGGACTGGCTGATCGCCGAGCGTCCCGGCAAGGTAAAAACCTTGAAGCAGCATCCGCGCAAGAACAAAACGGCCATCAACATCGAATACATGAAAGCCAGCATCCGTGCCAGGGTGGAGCACCCGTTTCGCATCATCAAGCGGCAGTTCGGCTTCGTGAAAGCCAGATACAAAGGGCTGCTGAAAAACGATAACCAACTGGCGATGTTATTCACCCTGGCCAACCTGTTTCGGGTGGACCAAATGATACGTCAGTGGGAGAGATCTCAGTAAAAACCGGAAATAACGCCAGAAATGGTGGAAAAAATAGCCTAAATAGGCTGATTCGATGTGTTTGCGGGAAAAAAATCGGCCCAGATCCGCGAAATTTTAATCAGCGAGTCAGCTTGGGAAGAAATGACCTGCTTATTCGCACCTTCCTTAGGGAAGGTGCGAACAAGTTCCTGATATGAGATCATCATATTCATCCGGAGCGCATCCCAGAGGGACATCATGAGCCATCAACTCACCTTCGCCGATAGTGAATTCAGCACTAAGCGCCGTCAGACCCGAAAAGAGATTTTCCTCTCCCGCATGGAGCAGATTCTGCCATGGCAAAACATGGTGGAAGTCATCGAGCCGTTTTATCCCAAGGCGGGCAATGGCCGACGGCCCTATCCGCTGGAGACCATGCTGCGTATTCACTGCATGCAGCATTGGTACAACCTGAGCGACGGTGCCATGGAAGATGCCCTGTACGAAATCGCCTCCATGCGCCTGTTTGCCCGATTATCCCTGGATAGCGCCCTGCCGGATCGCACCACCATCATGAATTTCCGCCACCTGCTCGAGCAGCATCAACTGGCCCGTCAATTGTTCAAGACCATCAATCGCTGGCTGGCCGAAGCAGGCGTCATGATGACCCAAGGCACTTTGGTGGATGCCACCATCATTGAGGCACCCAGCTCTACCAAGAACAAAGAGCAGCAACGCGATCCGGAGATGCATCAGACCAAGAAAGGCAATCAGTGGCACTTTGGCATGAAGGCCCACATTGGTGTCGATGCCAAGAGTGGCCTGACCCACAGCCTAGTCACCACCGCGGCCAACGAGCATGACCTCAATCAGCTGGGTAATCTGCTTCATGGAGAGGAGCAATTTGTCTCAGCCGATGCCGGCTACCAAGGAGCGCCACAGCGCGAGGAGCTGGCCGAGGTGGATGTGGACTGGCTGATCGCCGAGCGTCCCGGCAAGGTAAAAACCTTGAAGCAGCATCCGCGCAAGAACAAAACGGCCATCAACATCGAATACATGAAAGCCAGCATCCGTGCCAGGGTGGAGCACCCGTTTCGCATCATCAAGCGGCAGTTCGGCTTCGTGAAAGCCAGATACAAAGGGCTGCTGAAAAACGATAACCAACTGGCGATGTTATTCACCCTGGCCAACCTGTTTCGGGTGGACCAAATGATACGTCAGTGGGAGAGATCTCAGTAAAAACCGGAAATAACGCCAGAAATGGTGGAAAAAATAGCCTAAATAGGCTGATTCGATGTGTTTGCGGGAAAAAAATCGGCCCAGATCCGCGAAATTTTAATCAGCGAGTCAGCTTGGGAAGAAATGACCTGCTTATTCGCACCTTCCTTAGGGAAGGTGCGAACAAGTTCCTGATATGAGATCATCATATTCATCCGGAGCGCATCCCAGAGGGACATCATGAGCCATCAACTCACCTTCGCCGATAGTGAATTCAGCACTAAGCGCCGTCAGACCCGAAAAGAGATTTTCCTCTCCCGCATGGAGCAGATTCTGCCATGGCAAAACATGGTGGAAGTCATCGAGCCGTTTTATCCCAAGGCGGGCAATGGCCGACGGCCCTATCCGCTGGAGACCATGCTGCGTATTCACTGCATGCAGCATTGGTACAACCTGAGCGACGGTGCCATGGAAGATGCCCTGTACGAAATCGCCTCCATGCGCCTGTTTGCCCGATTATCCCTGGATAGCGCCCTGCCGGATCGCACCACCATCATGAATTTCCGCCACCTGCTCGAGCAGCATCAACTGGCCCGTCAATTGTTCAAGACCATCAATCGCTGGCTGGCCGAAGCAGGCGTCATGATGACCCAAGGCACTTTGGTGGATGCCACCATCATTGAGGCACCCAGCTCTACCAAGAACAAAGAGCAGCAACGCGATCCGGAGATGCATCAGACCAAGAAAGGCAATCAGTGGCACTTTGGCATGAAGGCCCACATTGGTGTCGATGCCAAGAGTGGCCTGACCCACAGCCTAGTCACCACCGCGGCCAACGAGCATGACCTCAATCAGCTGGGTAATCTGCTTCATGGAGAGGAGCAATTTGTCTCAGCCGATGCCGGCTACCAAGGAGCGCCACAGCGCGAGGAGCTGGCCGAGGTGGATGTGGACTGGCTGATCGCCGAGCGTCCCGGCAAGGTAAAAACCTTGAAGCAGCATCCGCGCAAGAACAAAACGGCCATCAACATCGAATACATGAAAGCCAGCATCCGTGCCAGGGTGGAGCACCCGTTTCGCATCATCAAGCGGCAGTTCGGCTTCGTGAAAGCCAGATACAAAGGGCTGCTGAAAAACGATAACCAACTGGCGATGTTATTCACCCTGGCCAACCTGTTTCGGGTGGACCAAATGATACGTCAGTGGGAGAGATCTCAGTAAAAACCGGAAATAACGCCAGAAATGGTGGAAAAAATAGCCTAAATAGGCTGATTCGATGTGTTTGCGGGAAAAAAATCGGCCCAGATCCGCGAAATTTTAATCAGCGAGTCAGCTTGGGAAGAAATGACCTGCTTATTCGCACCTTCCTTAGCCGAGCAGGCGGAATATTATCCGCGGCTGGCGGCGCAAACCCATATTCCCATTGCCGCCGGCGAACGTATGTTTTCGCGCTTTGAATTTAAACGGGTCCTGGAAGCGGGCGGGGTGGCTATTTTACAACCCGATCTGTCGCACGCAGGCGGTATTACCGAATGCTATAAAATTGCCGGCATGGCGGAAGCCTATGACGTTGGGCTGGCGCCGCACTGCCCGCTGGGGCCGATCGCGCTGGCGGCTTGTCTGCACGTTGATTTCGTTTCACATAACGCGGTCTTCCAGGAGCAGAGCATGGGGATCCACTACAACAAAGGCGCCGAACTGCTTGATTTTGTGAAAAACAAAGAAGATTTCAATATGGAAGGCGGCTTCTTTAAACCTCTGATGAAGCCGGGGCTGGGCGTGGAAATTGATGAGGCCCGCGTGATTGAGTTAAGTAAAAACGCGCCGGACTGGCGAAATCCGTTGTGGCGGTATGAGGATGGATCTGTCGCCGAATGGTAAATGCGCGTCATACTTCGCACTGGTGATGCGTTGGCTGCATTTTCTTACCCAGGTCACATACTATTGTATGCTCCCAGGGATGCGAAAATTTGCCGCCTTTCCCCAGCGCGAATTATTTAGCGCATCGCAACATAGTTATTAATAAAAAACAAAAACACCCTCTGTAAATTACCGGGCATGGTGAGCGGCTTCGCTATGCCCAAAATCTGGAGACAGATTGCGATGGATATTTCAGTTACCGCTGTAAAAACCGGGCGCCGCCGTTATCTGACGCTCATCATGATCTTTATTACCGTGGTTATTTGTTATGTTGACCGCGCCAACCTCGCCGTCGCCTCGGCGCATATTCAGGAGGAGTTTGGTATTAGCAAAGCGGAAATGGGCTACGTATTTTCCGCCTTTGCCTGGCTGTATACCCTCTGCCAGATCCCTGGCGGTTGGTTCCTTGACCGCGTGGGATCCCGGCTTACCTACTTTATCGCTATATTTGGCTGGTCGGTGGCGACGTTGCTACAAGGCTTCGCCACCGGTTTAATGTCGCTCATTGGCCTGCGCGCTATCACCGGGATCTTCGAAGCGCCAGCCTTCCCGACCAACAACCGCATGGTGACCAGCTGGTTCCCGGAGCACGAGCGCGCTTCCGCCGTCGGGTTTTATACCTCGGGGCAATTTGTTGGCCTGGCTTTCCTCACGCCGCTGCTGATTTGGATCCAGGAGCTATTGAGCTGGCACTGGGTGTTTATCGTTACCGGCGGTATCGGCATTATCTGGTCGCTGATCTGGTTCAAGGTTTATCAACCGCCGCGCCTGACTAAAAGCATCAGTAAAGCCGAACTCGACTATATCCGCGACGGCGGCGGCCTGGTGGATGGCGATGCGCCGCTGAAGAAAGAGGCGCGTCAACCGTTATCGAAAGCGGACTGGAAGCTGGTTTTTCACCGCAAGCTGGTTGGCGTTTACCTTGGACAGTTCGCGGTAACCTCGACGCTGTGGTTCTTCCTGACCTGGTTTCCGAACTACTTAACCCAGGAAAAAGGCATCACCGCGCTGAAGGCCGGCTTTATGACCACGGTGCCCTTCCTCGCCGCGTTTTTTGGCGTCCTGCTGTCTGGTTGGCTGGCGGATAAGCTGGTGAAAAAAGGCTACTCGCTGGGCGTGGCGCGCAAAACGCCGATCATCTGTGGACTGTTGATCTCCACCTGCATCATGGGGGCAAACTACACCAACGACCCCATCTGGATCATGGCGCTGATGGCGCTGGCGTTCTTCGGTAACGGTTTTGCGTCTATCACCTGGTCGCTGGTCTCCTCCCTGGCGCCGATGCGCCTGATCGGCCTGACCGGCGGGGTGTTTAACTTTGTTGGCGGCCTGGGCGGCATCACCGTCCCGCTGGTGATTGGCTATCTGGCGCAGGATTACGGCTTTGGCCCGGCGCTGGTTTATATCTCCGTGGTGGCGTTGATAGGCGCGCTGTCTTATATCCTGCTGGTCGGCGATGTGAAACGTGTAGGCTAATTTTTTGCGATACGCTACCCTGATGCGTAAGTCTCGCATCAGGGTATCGTCATGAAACAAGTCACTTTTGCTCCCCGTCATCACCAGCTTACCAATATTAATACCTGGACTCCCGACAGCCAGTGGCTGGTATTCGACGTTCGTCCGTCCGGCGCATCGTTTACCGGCGAAACCATTGAGCGAGTGAACGTAAACAGCGGTACTGTGGAGACCATTTATCGTGCCACGCAGGGCGCGCACGTGGGCGTGGTAACCGTGCATCCAACCCAGGAGCGCTATGTGTTTATTCATGGCCCCGAGCGGCCGGATGCGCAGTGGCAGTATGATTTTCATCATCGCCGCGGGGTGGTGGCCTTTCAGGGGGCTGTCGAGAATCTGGACGCCATGGACATTACCCCCCCCTACACGCCCGGCGCACTGCGCGGCGGCAGCCACGTCCATGTCTATAGCCCCAACGGTCAGTTTGTCAGTTTTACCTACAACGATCACGTGCTGCACGAGCGCGATCCGGCGCTGGATCTGCGCAACGTCGGCGTGGCGGCGCCCTATGGACCGGTGACGCCGCAGGGACAGCATCCGCGCGAATATGGCGGCAGCCACTGGTGCGTGCTGGTAAGCCGCACGACGCCGGCACCCGCGCCGGGCAGCGATGAGATTAATCGCGCCTATGAGGAGGGCTGGGTCGGGAACCATACTCTGGCGTTTATTGGCGATACGCTGGCGGAAAATGGCGATAAAGTGCCTGAGCTGTTTATTGTCGATCTGCCGCAGGATGAAGCCGGCTGGAAGCAGCCTGGCGGGGCGCCGCTGGCCGGTACCGCAACCACAATGCTGGCGCCGCCGGCGGGCGTCAGCCAGCGTCGTTTGACCTTCACCCACCATCGCCGCTACTCGGGACTGGTGAACGTCCCGCGCCACTGGGTGCGCGCCAATCCCCAGGCGACGGCGATAGCCTTTCTGATGCGCGACGACGCCGGCGTAGTGCAGCTGTGGCTTATTTCCCCGCAGGGGGGCGAGCCGCGGCAGTTGACGCATCACGCGTCGGGTATCCAGTCGGCGTTTAACTGGCATCCGTCGGGAGAGTGGCTGGGTTTTGCGCTGGAGGATCGGATTGCCTGCTGCCATGCCGGTACGGGAGATATCACCTTTTTAACCGATACGCATGCGCCCTCGGCGGACGCGATCGTCTTTTCGCCAGACGGTAAACAGATTGCCTGGATGGAGGAGGTGGACGGTTATCGTCAGCTGTGGGTTACGCAGACCGGACGATAACTTACTGGGCAGGCATCGGCGCTGGCGGGATCACCGAGTTGGTCGCCAGCGTAGCCTTCTCGCTCTTTTCGACCCGAGATTTGATTGAGCTGTCGGTGCGGAACATATCCCACGGCAGCAGCAGGGTATCCATGACGGCGGTGAACGGCATGTCCAGCGCCACCAGCGATTTCACACCCCAGTTGGTATCGCTGTCCCCCAGCGTTTGCGCACTGGATCGCGTGCCCGGATAGGTTCCCTCTTTGCCACCGGTATGTGACATTACGCTGGAGCAACCGCTCAGGCTTATTATCCCGCTGAACAGGACCAGCTTTAACAGTCGTCTGCTTTTCATTGTTCTTCCATTGTCGTTTCGGGCGTTGAGATAACCTTTCAGCGGTTATATCGGGCCATCCCGTGAATGCATAGTGTTATTGCGCCGCACTGTGGCGGGCATCGCACTTTGCTTTTTGTGCTCCTCCACCCAGTCTAAGCAATCATCGATAAACTGCAAAAAAAATTGCCCTCAATCCCTTGAAAAGCACGGGGAGAAACCCATTTTATAGGTGTAACCCACTGAGAATACGCCTGAGGGGTATTCCGGATTACCGCGGCCTGTCCACGATGGAAGGTCATTTGATTCTCGCTGATTTTCAGGAGCTATTTACTATGCGTAACTTCGATCTTTCCCCGCTATATCGTTCAGCCATTGGTTTCGACCGCCTGTTCAACCTACTGGAAAACAATCAAAGCCAGAGCAACGGCGGCTACCCTCCGTATAACGTCGAGCTGGTAGACGAAAACCACTATCGCATCGCTATCGCGGTGGCTGGCTTTGCTGAAAGCGAGCTGGAGATCACTGCCCAGGACAATCTGCTGATCGTCAAAGGCGCCCACGCCGCCGAGCAGAAAGAGCGGACCTACCTGTATCAGGGGATCGCCGAGCGCAACTTCGAGCGCAAATTCCAGCTGGCGGAAAACATTCACGTCCGCGGCGCCAATCTGGTGAACGGCCTGCTGTATATCGATCTGGAACGGGTGATCCCGGAAGCGAACAAGCCGCGCCGCATCGAAATCAACTAATTGTCCGTTTCAGGCCGCGTGGCGGCCTGATGTAACAACCTGCTCGCCGTCAGGGAGCAGATGCGAATTTACAGAATTCGCAGGTATTCACTCGCTTCTTAGAAGGAGAAAACAGTATGCGTAACTACGATTTATCCCCCCTGCTGCGTCAATGGATCGGTTTTGACAAACTGGCCAGCGCCCTGCAAACCGCCGGTGAAAGCCAAAGCTTCCCGCCCTATAACATCGAAAAAAGCGACGATAACCACTACCGCATTACCCTTGCGCTGGCCGGTTTCCGTCAGGAAGATCTGGATATTCAACTGGAAGGCACCCGTCTGGTGGTGAAAGGCACGCCGCAGCAGCCGGAAAAAGAGACCACATGGCTGCACCAGGGGTTGGTGAGCCAGGCCTTCAGCCTGAGCTTCACCCTCGCCGACAACATGGAGGTCTCTGGCGCGACCTTCACCAATGGCCTGCTGCATATCGATCTGACCCGCAATGAGCCTGAGCAGATCGCCCCGCAGCGTATCGCCATCAGCGAACGACCGGCATTAAATAGTTAATTAAGCGAATAACTTATAAGGCCCCGATTTTCGGGGCTTTTTTGTGTGCGAGAGCACAATAAACTTCCTTGCTGCAACGGGTGTTTCAGTTTAAAAAACAATCATACTTTGGGACTCACTCAAACAAGGATACGTTATGAACGAACAGCAGCCATTTGAAGCGATTAGAAAGAGCGATGAGGCGGGGCGGGAGTATTGGTCTGCCCGCAACCTTGGTCCCCTGCTTGACTATAAAGAGTGGCGGAATTTTTATAAGGTCATTGCAAAAGCGATAATTTCATGTGAGGCGAGTGGTCATCCCTCGGCAGACCATTTTGTTGAAACCAACAAAATGGTCGAATTAGGTTCTGGCGCCAGCAGGAATCTTGAAGATTTCCACCTCTCACGCTACGCCTGCTATCTGGTAGTGCAAAATGGCGATCCGTCGAAACCGGTGATTGCTGCGGGGCAAACGTACTTTGCCTTGCAAACCCGGCGCCAGGAATTGCAAGATGATCAAATATTTAAGTCTCTACGAGAGGATGAAAAGCGACTGTTCCTGCACAATGAGCTCAAAGAGCATAATAAACATCTGGTTGAAACGGCCCAACGTGCTGGTGTTGAGACGACTCTTGATTTTGCTGTCTTTCAAAACCATGGTTATAAAGGTCTCTATGGTGGTCTTGACCAAAAAGCAATCCATGAGCGTAAGGGCCTAAAGAAAAGCCAAAAAATACTCGACTATATGGGATCGACTGAGCTCGCGGCCAACCTGTTTCGTGCTACCCAAACGGAAGAAAAACTACGTCGGGACGCGGTTGATTCGAAGCAACTCGCCAACAAAACGCATTATGACGTAGGGCAAAAAGTACGCCAGACTATTAAAGACCTGGGTGGCACTATGCCTGAAGCACTTCCTTCCCCGGAGAAAAGTATTCAGCAACTCACTATCGCAGCGAAAAATAAGAACGCGCCTGAGTAGCGTATCTTACTCCATGATTATTGTGCGCCAGGCGGCATACAATCCACCTGGCAGCGGTCATAATCCCTGTAGTTAATGGTGTTATTCACAGGGACGGTACCATGAGTGAGATAGCATTGACGGTCAGCGTGCTGGCGCTGGTGGCGGTAGTGGGGTTGTGGATCGGCAATGTCAAAATCCGCGGCGTCGGCTTTGGCATTGGCGGCGTCCTGTTTGGCGGGATTATTGTCGGCCACTTTGTCGATCAGGCAGGGGTCACCCTCAGCAGCCCGATGCTGCATTTTATTCAGGAATTCGGCTTGATCCTGTTTGTCTACACCATCGGTATTCAGGTGGGGCCGGGCTTTTTCGCCTCGCTGCGGGTCTCTGGCCTGCGGCTCAATCTGTTCGCTATTCTTATCGTTATCCTCGGCGGCCTGGTGACCGCGGTGCTGCATAAACTGTTCAATATTCCTCTCCCGGTGGTGCTCGGTATCTTCTCCGGTGCGGTGACCAACACGCCAGCGCTGGGGGCCGGGCAGCAAATTCTGCGCGATCTCGGCGTACCGTTCGAGGTGGTCGATCAAATGGGGATGAGCTACGCGATGGCGTATCCGTTCGGCATCTGCGGCATTCTGCTGACCATGTGGCTGGTGCGTCTGTTCTTTCGCATCAATGTCGAGAAAGAGGCCCAGCGGTTTGAGGAGAGCAGCGGTAACGGCCACGCCCATTTACACACCATCAACGTGCGGGTGGAAAACCCCAACCTCAACCAGATGGCGATTCAGGATGTGCCGATGCTCAACAACGACAACATCGTCTGTTCGCGGCTGAAACGCGGTGAGCTGTTGATGGTGCCTGCGCCGGGCACCCTTATCCAGGCTGGCGACCTGCTGCACCTGGTGGGGCGACCTGAGGATTTGCACAATGCGCAGCTGGTGATAGGCCAGGAGGTGGCGACCTCGCTGTCGACGCGCGGCACCGATCTGAAAGTGGAGCGGGTGGTGGTCACTAACGAAAAAGTGCTGGGAAAGAAAATACGCGATCTGCACGTCAAACAGCGCTATGACGTAGTGATCTCCCGGCTTAACCGGGCAGGCGTCGAGCTGGTAGCCAGCAGCAGCGCCAGCCTGCAGTTTGGTGACATCCTCAACCTGGTCGGCCGTCCGGAGGCAATTGACGCCGTGGCCGCCGAACTGGGTAACGCTCAGCAGAAGCTGCAGCAGGTCCAGATGCTGCCGGTGTTTATCGGCATCGGACTCGGGGTACTGCTGGGATCTATCCCGTTGTTTATTCCCGGCTTCCCTGCAGCATTGAAGCTGGGACTGGCCGGTGGGCCGCTGATTATGGCGCTGATCCTTGGGCGTATCGGCAGTATCGGCAAGCTGTACTGGTTTATGCCGCCGAGCGCCAACCTGGCGCTGCGCGAGCTGGGGATCGTGCTGTTTCTGGCGGTGGTCGGGCTAAAATCGGGGGGTGACTTTGTCGCCACCCTGACCCAGGGCGATGGTCTGAGCTGGATCGCTTACGGTATTTTCATCACCGCCATCCCGCTGCTGACGGTGGGCGTCCTCGCGCGCATGCTGGCGAAAATGAACTATCTGACGCTGTGCGGCATGCTGGCCGGCTCCATGACCGACCCGCCGGCGCTGGCCTTCGCCAACAACCTGCACGCCACCAGCGGCGCAGCGGCGCTCTCGTATGCCACCGTCTATCCGCTGGTGATGTTCCTGCGCATTATCACCCCGCAGCTACTCGCCGTGCTGTTCTGGGGGCTAAGCTAGCGGGCTTTGCGCCTGGACGCGGCGCAGGTGATAGTCCACCTGATACTCGCTGGCGTTGCGGAACATGACCGAATAGTTAAGAAACTCGCCGCTGTCGCTGTAGGAAAGGGAGGTAATACGCAGCAGCGGCGTCTGCTCCGGGACGTTCATTGAGCGCGCCAACTGCTTGTCCGCCAGCACCGGCGTCAGCGTTTCATAGTTCCCGCTGATGATGATCCCGCACTCTTTCTCAATATAATCAAATTTCGACCCTTCCAGATGACTCAGCGACAGGTTGCGGAACAGCTTCACCGGCATATAGCTATCCTCCAGCATCAGCGGCTTGCCGTCGACGTAGCGCACCCGCCGTGAGAAGTAGATCCGTTCATCAATTTTAATCCGCAGCAGACTGGCGATGGCCGGCGGGGCGGGCATCACCTCGAAGGCCAGCACCTGACTCACCACCTCTTTACCCTGCTTGCGCAGCACTTCCGCCAGGCCGGTCAGATTGCTGGTTTCATGATGGACGTCTTTACGCGCCACGTAAGTTCCCGAGCCGTGGCGACGCACAACCAATCCCCAGTCCACCAGCAGATCGATGGCTTTGCGAATAGTCATGCGCGCCACCCCGAACTCCTCGGCCAGTTTTTTCTCTCCTGGTAGCGGGCTGCCGATGGCGAAGTCGGCGGAATTCAGCCGCAGCCGCAGGCGGTCAGCAATGGATTTATAGATCACCAGTAGTCCTCTTGTGCAGGAAAAGGGGATGTCGCTTTGTGCTCTTTTTTCTAAAAAAATAGATTAATTACAATCAATTAAGACACATTCATTTAGTTAATTTCGCTGCCTGACTTATCGATGTCTAACTTTTGTTACCGAAGTAGACAACTTTGGCCAAATTAAAACCATGAATGGGATCACGAATCGCAACGGCGCGGCATGTTGTCGGACGGGCAAATTTTTATTCTCCAGTCAGGCCGGTAATCAAGAAAAAGAAGGCCACTCACCCTACGAGTTGTTACATGAGGATTTCCCAATGCTCAGTCAAATACAACGCTTTGGCGGCGCCATGTTTACCCCGGTTTTGTTGTTTCCTTTTGCCGGGATCGTGGTCGGTATCGCCATCATGCTGCGCAACCCGATGTTCGTCGGCGAAGCGCTGACCGCACCCGACAGCCTGTTTGCCCAGATCGTTCACATCATTGAGGAGGGCGGCTGGACCGTCTTTCGTAATATGCCGCTGATTTTCGCCGTCGGTCTGCCGATCGGCCTGGCGAAACAGGCCCAGGGCCGGGCCTGTCTGGCGGTGCTGGTGAGCTTTCTCACCTGGAACTACTTTATCAACGCCATGGGGATGACTTGGGGCCACTTCTTCGGCGTCGATTTTTCCGCTGAACCCACGGCCGGCAGCGGCCTGACGATGATTGCCGGGATTAAAACCCTCGACACCAGCATTATCGGCGCCATCGTCATCTCCGGTCTGGTGACGGCCCTGCACAATCGCTATTTCGATAAACCCCTGCCGGTATTCCTCGGCATCTTTCAGGGTTCATCGTTTGTGGTCATTGTCGCCTTCCTCGCGATGATCCCTTGCGCCTGGCTGACCCTGCTCGGCTGGCCAAAGGTCCAGCTGGGCATTGAATCACTGCAGGCCTTCCTGCGCTCAGCCGGGGCGCTTGGGGTGTGGGTTTACATCTTCCTTGAGCGCATCCTGATCCCCACCGGCCTGCACCACTTCGTCTATGGCCCGTTCATCTTTGGCCCGGCGGTGGTGGAGGGCGGACTGCAGGTCTACTGGGCAGAGCATCTGCAGGCGTTCAGTCAGAGTACGGAACCGCTGAAGACGCTGTTCCCGGAGGGCGGCTTTGCCCTGCACGGTAACTCGAAAGTGTTTGGGTCGGTGGGGATTGCGCTGGCGCTCTACTTCACCGCCGCGCCGGAAAACCGCGTCAAGGTCGCCGGTCTGCTCATCCCCGCCACCCTGACCGCGATGCTGGTCGGGATCACTGAGCCGCTGGAGTTCACCTTCCTGTTCATCTCGCCGCTGTTGTTCGCCGTTCACGCGGTGCTGGCGGCGACCATGGCGACGGTGATGTACATCTGCGGCGTGGTGGGCAACTTCGGCGGCGGCCTGCTCGATCAATTCTTGCCGCAAAACTGGATCCCGATGTTCCATCACCACGCTTCGATGATGTTCATTCAGATAGGCATCGGCCTCTGTTTCACCGCCCTCTACTTCGTAGTCTTCCGTACCCTGATCCTGCGTCTGAACCTGAAGACGCCTGGCAGGGAAGAGAGCGAAATCAAGCTCTACAGCAAGGCCGATTACCAGGCGGCACGAGGTAAAACCACGGCCGCCGCCGCGCCAGAGACCCGGCTGGGTCAGGCCGCTGGCTTCCTGCAGGCCCTCGGCGGCGCCGACAACATTGAAAGCATCAACAACTGCGCCACCCGACTGCGCATCGCGCTGGTCGATATGGCGAAAACGCAAAGTGACGACGTCTTTAAAGCGCTGGGCGCCCACGGGGTAGTACGCCGCGGCAACGGGATTCAGGTCATCGTCGGCCTGCACGTTCCCCAGGTGCGCGACCAGCTGGAAAACCTGATGAAAGATTCTCTTTCGACCGAACATACCACCATGACGGAGGCAGTATCATGAAAAAATTCTCAGTTGTTATCGCAGGCGGCGGCAGCACCTTCACCCCGGGCATTGTCCTGATGCTGCTGGCAAACCAGGATCGTTTTCCGCTGCGGTCGCTGAAATTTTATGACAACGACGGCGCGCGCCAGGAGACCATCGCCGAGGCGTGCAAAGTGATCCTCAAAGAGCAGGCGCCGGAGATTGAGTTCAGCTATACCACCGATCCGCAGGCGGCGTTTACCGATGTTGATTTTGTCATGGCGCATATCCGCGTCGGGAAATATCCGATGCGTGAACAGGATGAGAAAATCCCGCTTCGCCACGGCGTGCTGGGCCAGGAGACCTGCGGACCGGGCGGGATCGCCTACGGTATGCGCTCTATCGGCGGCGTGCTGGAGCTGGTGGATTATATGGAAAAATATTCGCCGAACGCCTGGATGCTTAACTACTCCAACCCGGCGGCGATTGTGGCGGAAGCCACTCGTCGTCTGCGGCCGAACGCCAAAATCCTCAACATCTGCGATATGCCGATCGGCATTGAAGGGCGGATGGCGCAGATTGTCGGCCTCAAAGACCGTAAACAGATGCGCGTGCGCTACTACGGCCTCAACCACTTCGGCTGGTGGACGTCGATTGAGGACCTCGACGGCAATGATTTGATGCCGAAACTGCGCGAATATGTGGCGAAATACGGCTATGTGCCGCCCTCGAACGATCCGCACACCGAGGCCAGCTGGAACGACACCTTTGCCAAAGCGAAAGATGTGCAGGCGCTGGATCCGCAGACCATGCCGAACACCTACCTGAAATATTATCTGTTCCCGGACTATGTGGTAGCCCACTCCAACCCGGAACGCACCCGCGCCAATGAGGTGATGGATCATCGGGAGAAAAACGTCTTCAGCGCCTGCCGGGCGATCATCGCCGCCGGGAAATCCACCGCCGGCGATCTGGAGATTGACGAGCATGCCTCCTATATCGTCGATCTGGCGACGGCTATCGCCTTTAACACGCAGGAAAGGATGCTGCTGATTGTGCCGAACAATGGCGCGATCCATAACTTTGACGCCGACGCGATGGTGGAGATCCCTTGTCTGGTAGGCCACAACGGACCGGAGCCGCTGACGGTAGGCGACATCCCGCATTTCCAGAAAGGGCTGATGAGCCAGCAGGTGGCAGTGGAAAAACTGGTGGTCGATGCCTGGGAACAGCGCTCTTACCACAAGCTGTGGCAGGCGATTACCCTGTCGAAAACCGTGCCGAGCGCCTCGGTGGCGAAAGCGATCCTCGACGACCTCATTGCCGCCAACAAAGATTATTGGCCTGAGCTGCATTAATCCCCGTTGTACTACCGGCGCCCTGCGGGGCGCCGGTTCTTCTCCCCGGTTCCTGATTTACGCTATGCTGAAGCCTGCAGCGCGATGAACAAGGAACTGTAATGAAAATCTCCCGCCTCGGCGAAGCGCCGGATTACCGCTTTTCGCTGGCTAACGAACGCACCTTTCTGGCATGGATCCGCACGGCGCTCGGTTTTCTCGCCGCCGGCGTCGGCCTTGACCAGTTAGCGCCGGACTTTGCCACGCCGCTGATCCGTGAAATTCTCGCCCTGCTGCTGTGTCTCTTTGCCGGCGGCATGGCCATCTATGGCTATCTGCGCTGGCTGAATAACGAGAAGGCGATGCGTCTCAAGCAGGACCTTCCCTATACCCGCACGCTGCTGGTGATTAGCATTCTGCTGCTGGCGGTGGTGGCCGCGGTGATGCTGCTGGTGGTGTATGGCGGATAAACGCCGGGCGCGGCGGGAAAGCGATCCCGGTCTTCAGCCAGAGCGCACCTCGCTGGCCTGGTTTCGCACCCTGTTGGGCTACGGCGCGCTGATGGCGCTGGCGATTAAGCACAGCTGGCACCGCGCCGGCCTGCCGTTCTGGCTGTCGATCGGCGTGCTGGCGATTGTGGCGGTGATCCTCTGGGGCTATACCCGCCGTCGTCATCTGATGGATGTCGACGATAGCGATTTTTTACAGCCGCGGGCGGTTCGTGACAAATTTTTGATCGCACTCGCAGTACTTTCTCTGGCATTCCTGTTTGCTGTTACTCACCTTCAACCGATCGTTTTATTCATTAGGGATATGTCATGACAGGATGTCCGGCGAATTTGCCTCTCACTCATGCCCCCGGCCAGCAACATGACACTCCCTTTCAGGCTGTCGTGGTGGAGGCGCATCATTGCCATCAACCGCAGGCGTTCTATGCACAGCTTCGTCAACAGGGGCTCACCGCTATCCATTTTATTCCGCAGCTGGCGGCCGGCGACGCCGCGCTTTGGGGAGAGTTTCTCTGCGCAGTCTTTCACCGCTGGGTGCGGGAAGATATTGGGCGCATCAATATTTTACTGTTTAGCGAGACGCTGAGCGCCTGGTGTGGGGAGACGCTGACCCAGCCAGGCGCGCCGGCGGCCAACAGCACCTGCTACGGCTGCCCGTGGCTGCGCCTGTGCCGCTGTGGCGAACAGGAAGACCCGCTGTGCGCGGGTTACCGGCAGTTCTACGATTTTAGCGGGCCCTATATGCGAGTGATGCGGGACCTGCGACGACAGCAGCGGCCACCAGAGGCGCTGATGCCGCTGCTGCGCTAAAGATTAGCGCCCCTTCGCCAGGTACTGCGCCATCTCCTCTTCCGGCACCATGCCGCCGCCGGTGGCCCACACCAGGTGGGTGGCCTGCTGCAGCTGTTGCTCACTCAGCCCCTGCAGCTGATGGTACGCTTTGCTGGCGCAGACCCGCTGCGCTCCGGCCATCCCGGCCAGCGCGGAGGGTTCAAGGCGGATATTTTCCGCTGCCGCCAGCCAGCCCAGCATGTCATACATCGTCTGGTCGTCAAGGGTATAGAACCCGTCGAGCAGGCGCTCCATTGCCCGGCCAACGAACCCGGACGCCCTGCCGACCGCCAGACCGTCGGCCGCGGTCAGGTTATCAATACCTAAATCCTGCACCGCTATCTGGTCGTGGAGCCCGGTATAGACGCCGAGCAGCATGCATGGCGAATGGGTCGGTTCGGCGAACAGGCAGTGAACGTGGTCGCCGAAGGCCAGCTTCAGGCCAAATGCCACGCCGCCGGGGCCGCCGCCGACGCCGCACGGCAGATAGACGAACAGCGGGTGATCGGCATCGACCACGCGCCCTGCTTTGGCAAACTGCGCCTTCAGGCGCTCGCCGGCTACGGCATAGCCGAGGAACAGCGTGCGTGAGTTTTCATCATCAATGAAAAAGCAGTTCGGATCGGATTCCGCTGCCTTGCGCCCCTGTTCGACCGCCACGCCATAGTCCTCTTCATACTCAACCACCGTTACGCCGTGGCTGCGCAGTTTGGCTTTTTTCCACGCCCTGGCATCGGCGGACATATGCACCGTGACTTGAAAACCAATGCGCGCGCTCATGATGCCTATCGACATCCCAAGGTTGCCGGTGGAGCCGACGGCGATGCTGAACTGGCTAAAGAACTGTTTAAACTCCGGCGTCAGCAATTTGCGATAATCGTCTGCGGTCGTCAGCAGCCCGGCTTCCAGCGCCAGCTTTTCCGCATGGGTCAGCACTTCATAAATCCCACCGCGCGCTTTGATTGAGCCGGAGATTGGCAGATGGCTGTCTTTTTTCAGCAGCAGTTCGCCGCTAATTGGCTGGCCGAATTTTTGCTCAAGGCTGCGTTTCATTGCCGGAATGGCAACCACTTCTGATTCGATAATCCCGCAGCTCGCGGCGGTTTCCGGGAAGGCTGCCGCCAGATAGGGCGCGAAGCGCTGAAGGCGGGCATGGGCGTCTTGCACATCGTCGGCGGTCAGACCGACGTAAGGCAACCCCTCCGCCAGGGTGGTGGTTGCCGGGTTAAACCAGGTAGTTTCTTTCAGGGCGATCAGATCCTGCACAAGCGGGAAGGTCGCGGTTAAGGTGGTCAGGTCAGCGTTTTTCATATTACGTCTCGTTCGCTTAGATGATGAAAGAAAGCAGGAAGGTGGCGGCCAGTGCAAGTAGCGACGCGATAAATGTCGCTGTCGTGTAGTACTTGAACGTTTCACTGAGGCTGGCGCCGCAGTACTGTTTTACCAGCCAGAACAGGGAATCGGTGACGATCGTGCAGCCAATGGCGCCGGAACCGATGGCAATGGCGATGATCTCCGGGCTTACGCCGGGATAAAGCGGCAGCATCGGGGCAACGATGGCGGTAGCGCCCATCATCGCCACGGTGGCGGAGCCAACGGCGGCGTGCAGGATAAGCGCCACCAGCCAGGCCAGCAAAATCGGGTGCATATCAAGGTTCGACAGGATCACCGCGAGGCTATCGGCCAGGCCGCTGGATTTCAAAATCGCGTTGAATGCGCCGCCGGCGCCGATAATCAGCAGGATGTTGGCGATGGACCCAAAGCCGTTTTCGGTATGAGTCAGCAGAACGCCCATCCCCATTTGCCGACGGATGCCGAGCATGTAATAGGCGACAAAGACGGCGATAAACATCGCGGTGATGGGGTTGCCGATAAATTCCAGCACTGTATACAGCGTGCCGCCTTTCGCCATATTCAGTTCAGCGACGGTTTTCACCAGCATCAGGCCAATCGGTAACAGCACGGTAAACAGCGTAGCGCCGAGCGACGGCAGCGTCGATTCTTCGCGAACGTCGAGGTTGGAAAACTCGGCTGGCACTGGTTTAAACGGCAGGCGGTTGCCGAGCAGCCTGAGGAACAGCGGGCCGCCGACCAGCGAGGCGATCAGACCGACCAGCAGGCCATAGACGATAACCGTCCCGATATCAGCCCCCAGTTTATTCGCCACGAACAGCGCGGCCGGATGCGGCGGTACCACGCAGTGCACCACCATCAGCGCGGAACACAGCGGAATAGCCAGCTTCAGCAGCGAAGTATTGGTTTTTTTGGCGATGGAGAATGCCAGCGGGATCAGCAGCACCACCCCGACTTCGACAAACAGGGTAATGCCGCAGATCAGGCCGACCAGCACCATAATCACGTCCGCCGACAGCCAGCGGCAGCGCTGGAGCGTCAGGCCGATGCGCTCCGCCGCGCCGGAGACCTCCATCATCTTGCCGAGAATGGTGCCGAGACCGATCACCGCCGCCAGGAAGCCCAGCGTACCGCCGATCCCGCTCTCAATGGCGTTGACCATCTCCAGCGGGCCCATTCCCATCATCGCCCCGACGAAAAAGCTCGCCAGCAGCAGCGCCAGAAACGGATGAAACTTCAGTTTGACGATGGTTAATACAATTAACACGATGCTAATCAGCAATGTGCTCACAACCCAAATTTGCGATTCCATACCCCACCTCGCCGTAAGTAACGTGTGGTTATTGAACAGAAACTCGGCATGGGCTGACAAACGATATAAATAACCTTTCAGATGAGCCAAATTGAATCAAAAAGGTGATTTAGCTCTAAAAGTGACCTCTAAATATGCTATGGGTCAAATTAACTCATCCTTTAGCGGAAGTTCCGGCGTTATTTTTTTATCATCCAGACTCCCTTTTATCGCCAGGAGCGCATAGTGGATGTGCTAATAACCTTAGGTACCCGGTTGCTGAACGGCTGGCAACTCTCCAGGCTGTCGACGTTTGAGGTGGCGGCGCGGCACGAGTCGTTCGCCCTTGCCGCCGACGAGCTGGCGCTCACCCCAAGCGCCGTCAGTCACCGGATTAATCAGCTGGAAGAGGAGCTGGGGATCCAGCTCTTTGTCCGCTCGCACCGCAAAGTGGAGCTGACGCGTGAAGGGAAGCGCGTTTACTGGGCGCTGAAGGCGTCGCTGGATGGTCTCAATCAGGAGATTCTGGACATCAAAAACCAGGAGCTCTCCGGCAGTCTGACGGTCTACTCGCGGCCCTCTATCGCCCAGTGCTGGCTGGTGCCGGCGCTGGGGGATTTCAGTCGCCGCTACCCGGCCATCTCGCTGACCGTGCTGACCGGCAACGATAACGTCAACCTGCAGCGGGCGGGTATCGATCTGGCAATCTATTTTGATGACGCGCCGTCGTCGCAGCTAAGCCACCATTTTCTGATGGATGAGGCGATCGTGCCGGTATGTACGCCGTATTACGCCCGCCAGCTGCAGTTAACGTCAAATCCTGCCAGTCTGCGCCACTGTACGCTGCTTCACGATCGCCAGGCATGGAGCAATGATTCCGGCACCGATGAATGGTTCAGTTGGGCACAACAATTTGGGATTGAACTGCCGCAATCGTCGGGCATCGGCTTCGATCGTTCTGATTTAGCGGTGATTGCGGCGATGAATCATGTCGGGGTAGCGATGGGGCGTAAGCGGCTGGTGCAGAAGCGGCTGGAGAGTGGGGAGTTGATCGCCCCGTTCGGCGATATGACGCTGAAATGCCACCAGCACTACTATGTGACCACCCTGCCGGGCCGCCAGTGGCCGAAAATCGACGCCTTTATCGAGTGGCTGCATAGCCTGACCTGAAAAAGAGCCGGGCTATCCCTCGGAGTTGTTAGGGAGGCCGGGTAGGGCGTGCGCCGCCACCCGGCAAAATGACGGCACTGCGCTTGCGCGGGCCGGCAGACGACCAGTCCGGTAGCCCGGATAAGGCGTCAGCCGCCATCCGGGGAACGGCCGCCGCGCTTATACCGGCTGCTGATGGTGGGTAAAGCGCGAGGCCAGCGGCAGCCAGCACAGCAGAATCAACAGGCCCATCAGCATCATCAGCAGGCCGAGGCTGCCCTGACCGGTTTGCGGCATCATCGCCGACAGCCAGGCCAGCACGCCGGAGCCGATATTCTGCAAGCCGCCCACCAGCGCCCCGGCGGTTCCGGCGAGGAACGGGAACGGCTCCATCGCGCCGCTGGTGGCCAGCGGGAACAACATCCCGGCGCCGAAGAAGAACAGCGCCGCAGGCACCAGCAGGGTCCAGACGGTCATGATGCCCAGCAGCCCTGGGATCCACATCATCAGACCCGCCAGCAGGCAGCAGATCACCGACTGCCACATCAGGGTCGGGAAACGCTTGTTGGGGCGGCCGGCAAACCACGCCCCGAAGAACGCCGCCGGGATCGGCAGAATAAACAGAATACTCACCGCCATGCTGCTCAGGCCGAGCACCGCGCCCATCAGCACCCCGGAGCAGGCTTCGAATACCGCAATCCCCGACAGGCCGCCGATCAGCATCAGCAGATAGCAGTTAAAGGCGCCGGTGCCGAACAGCGTTTTGTAGCTGGCCAGAAGTTTGGTGCGCGGCGCCCCTTCCGGGCGCGTTTCCGGCATCCACTTCGCCATGCTGAAGGTCACCCCGGCGCACAGGACCAGCAGGAAAGCGTAGCAGGCGCGCCAGCTCCACAGGGTGTCGAGGATGCCGCCGAGCAGCGGGGCAATCAGCGGGCTGACCAGAATACCCATATTTAACAGGCTATTGGCATGACGCAGCTGAGCGCCTTCGTACAGGTCGCGGGGCAGGGTGCGCGCCATCACGCCGCCGACCCCGGTGCCCATCCCCTGCATGGCGCTGGCGGCGATCAGCACCGGCAGGCTATGGGTGGTAATAGCTACCAGCGTCGCCAGCATAAAAATCGACATCCCGACGAGGATCACCGGGCGGCGACCGACGCGGTCAGAGAGCGGGCCGTAGAATAGCTGTGAAATACCGTAGGTCAGCAGGTAGGCCGCCATCACGCTTTGTACCGCCCCTTCGCGGACGTTCAGCGCGACCGCCATGTCGGCGATGGCCGGAATATAAATG
The DNA here is from genome assembly GCF_018204675.1 of Klebsiella sp. P1927. Lineage (NCBI taxonomy): Bacteria > Pseudomonadati > Pseudomonadota > Gammaproteobacteria > Enterobacterales > Enterobacteriaceae > Klebsiella > Klebsiella sp. P1927. Next base: position 5,179,570 of record NZ_CP073377.1, read on the forward strand.
GTCTGCGCCATCTGGCCGACGGCCACCAGCAGTACCAGCATCAACAACAAATTGAAGTTCTTATGCCGTTTCATGTCGATGAATACTTTGTGAGTAAAGAGAAATGAAGAATATGTGACTACCACATCCCGTAAACGATGGAGGAATCTACCATATTAAAATGACAGAACAACTGCAAAGTGCCGATTGTTGAGGGAATTCCAGGCAGATTATGTAAACAGGAACGGCAACTAATGTTGCCATCTCAGGCTACGCCAGGCGCAGGAGGATCGCCCCGGCGGCAATCCCGCAGGCGGCCACGATGCGCAGCGGCATCAGTTGCTCTTTCAGGACGATAAAGGCGATCAGCGCGCCGAAGAGAATGGAGGTTTCACGCAGCGCGGCGACCACCGCCAGCGGGGCCTGGGTCATCGCCCATAGCGCCAGGCCGTAGGAGCCCATGGTGCCGATCCCGCCGAGGATGCCTTTTTTCCAGTGCTGACGTAAATAACGACTGGCCTCACGCCGTCGCGCCACCATCGCCCAGCACAGCAGGCAGAAGCCGTTCATAAAAAAGGTCCACAGGGTGTAGCCCAGCGCCGAGCCCGCCAGCCGGACGCCGGTGCCGTCCACCAGCGTATAACCGGCGATAAAGCAGGCGTTGATCAGCGCCAGCACGATGCCTTTGCGCGAGCTGGCGCGGCCGTTAAAGGCCATCGCCAGAATCGCCAGGCAGATGACGCCTATGCCCAGCCAGGCCAGCGGCGACAGACGATCGCCGAGGAACAGCACGCTTATCGCCGCCACCAGCAGCGGCGCAGTGCCGCGCATCAGCGGATAGGTCTGGCTCATATCCGATACCTGGTAGGTCTTCGCCACCAGCACCGTATACACCACCTGTAACGCGCACGACGCCAGCAGATAGGGGGCGCTGACCAGCGCGGGCTGCGGGGCAAAGGGGAGCATCACCAGGGCGATCAGCGCGGCCGAGCCGCTGACGCCGATCGCCGCGTACATTTTATCGCCGCTGGCTTTGACGATAGCGTTCCAGCTGGCGTGCAGCAGGGCGGCGAACAGCAAAATGCAGAATACGGTGAGGGTCATCGCAGACAGGTTCAACAGTGAAGGTCACCGGAATGTAACACGCGCCCGCGCTGCCTGCCAGCGGGGGTTAAAGCGAACAAAACAGGCGATGCGTCACCCGCGGTTCATCGTACACCGGGCGAAAACCAAGCCTTTCATAAAAGGGCCAGGCCTGCGCCGGGGCATGGGTGTTGAGAAAGTCGAACCAGGCGCTGGAGTGGGTGATAACCGAGACCAGCAGCTGCTGGCCGATGCCCCGGCGACGATAGCGTTCGCTGATGTAGAGGTGGCGAATGCGCCCGGCCCGCGGCTGCGGACTGAAGGGATCGCTATTGATGCCGCATACCCCTACCAGCTGGTGGTTGACGAAGGCGCCCAGCAGCGTTTCGCCCGGCGCGTTAAAGCGGTTTTTGCCGCTCTGCCAGTTTTCCGCCAGGCGGCGCAGCATATTGAAATGCTGTTCAAGGCTTTCAATTCGTAGCGCCGCGAACCCCGGGGCATCCGGCGTCGTGGCGGCAATTAACAGGGGTGGCATAGCTTCCTCCATCAAGTCATCCCGGGACGCCCGGCGGGCGCCTGCAGGGGGGCGGTTTCCCGCCCCCCTCAGGTGCGACTTGAACCTGAATCAGCGGAACTGTTTCAGGACTGCATCAAGTAGTTGCAACACAGCAACCATGAGTTTCAGGATCAAAATAATAATATCCATTCCGCCCATACGCGCGTCTCCTGTGGTTAAGGAGCACAATAAGCTGACGTACCTTTCCGCTGCCCGTTGCCAGCTTATCCCTGCCTGTCGCCGGCGGCGTCTGCCCTGGCCGATAGTTCGTCCTTTCCATGAACGGCTTCCCGGCCCGCCGCCTGCAACGACAGGGGTGCGCAGCGCTGAACCACGCGTTGCCGCGCGGGCCAGTGACTGCACGTTGTTGACGTAACACAGTGTGCTCTCTCGGGGTTAAGGCACTGACGGCACCACCCGTTTCAGCCAGGACTTCGTTGCGCCGGTCAAACTTGCGGCCCCCGAATGGCACAAAGTGAACACACCCAGTATAAATAAATACTGTATGGATGAACAGTATTTTTTGGACAAATCCGCCCCTCTCATCCATACTCTATGACAGAGAAAAACCGACCTTAAATTGCGCGAACTGCAGCGATCGCGTATACTTTTGGCGTTGACGTAATACAGTGTGCTTGCGGCTACCACCTGTAACCATGCTGATAAAAACCTCGCTCCGGCGGGGTTTTTTGTTTTCTGCCCTTTTGCGCCGAACTGTGATCTTTCGCGCAAATTTTCGTGGATGAAAATAAATCCATTGTGAAAACGTAAAACCTGTGTTTGTATAAATTCAGCTTATTTTTCGACACAACAGGTCCCTAATGAACGCAACCCTGATCGCTTCGACCCTACTAAAAACCGCGCCAGCCGCGGTGGTCGTCGTGTCTGTGGTGGTCGTCGTCGGCAATGCGCCGTAGGGTCCGGAACAACACGAATTCCAAACCCCGCCGGCGCAAACCGAGCGGGGTTTTTTGTTGGCGAGCCCCCCGGTAAAGTCGGCCCAGAAGAAAAGGACTGGAGCATGGCAAGTTCGGGCACCACATCAAACACAATGCGCTTTACCGGCGCGCAGCTGGTTGTTCATTTACTGGAGCGCCAGGGTATCACTATGGTCAGCGGCATTCCGGGCGGCTCCATCCTGCCTATCTACGATGCCTTAAGCCAGAGCACGCAGATCCGCCACATCCTGGCGCGCCATGAGCAGGGCGCGGGCTTTATCGCCCAGGGGATGGCGCGTACCGAAGGCAAGCCGGCGGTCTGTATGGCCTGCAGCGGCCCGGGGGCGACGAACCTGGTGACGGCGATCGCCGATGCCCGCCTGGATTCGATTCCGCTGGTCTGCATCACCGGCCAGGTACCGGCCTCGATGATCGGTACCGACGCCTTCCAGGAAGTGGACACCTACGGCATCTCTATCCCCATCACCAAACATAACTATCTGGTGCGCGACATTGCCGAGCTGCCGCAGGTGATCAGCGACGCCTTCCGTATTGCCCAGTCCGGGCGTCCCGGGCCGGTGTGGATAGACATTCCTAAAGACGTACAGTCGGCGACCATTGAGCTGGAAGCGCTGCCTGAGCCTGGCGAGCGCGCCCCGGCACCGGCATTCGCGCCTGAAAGCGTGCGTGAAGCGGCGGCAATGATCAACGCGGCGAAACGCCCGGTACTGTATCTGGGCGGCGGGGTGATTAACGCGCCGCAGGCGATCCGTGAGCTGGCGGAAAAAGCCAACCTGCCGACCACCATGACCTTAATGGCGCTGGGCATGCTGCCGAAGGCGCACCCGCTGTCGCTGGGGATGCTGGGGATGCACGGCGCGCGCAGCACCAACTTTATTCTGCAGGAGGCGGATTTACTGATTGTTTTAGGCGCCCGTTTTGATGACCGGGCGATTGGCAAGACCGAGCAGTTCTGCCCGAACGCGAAGATTATCCACGTCGATATCGACCGCGCCGAACTGGGCAAAATCAAGCAACCGCACGTGGCGATTCAGGGCGATGTGGCGGAAGTCTTAGCCCAGCTGAACCCGCATATTGAGGCGCAGCCGCGCGAGGAATGGCGCCAGCTGGTGGCCGACTTGCAGCGCGAATTCCCCTGCGCCATCCCGCAGGAAAGCGACCCGCTCTCCCATTACGGCCTGATTAACGCCGTGGCCGCCTGCGTGGATGATGAAGCGATCATCACTACCGACGTTGGCCAGCACCAGATGTGGACGGCGCAGGCCTACCCGCTCAATCGTCCGCGCCAGTGGCTGACCTCCGGCGGCCTCGGCACCATGGGCTTCGGCCTGCCGGCAGCCATCGGCGCGGCGCTGGCGAATCCGCAGCGCAAGGTTATCTGCTTCTCCGGCGACGGCAGCCTGATGATGAATATTCAGGAGATGGCCACCGCCGCCGAAAATCAGCTGGATGTAAAAATTATCCTGCTGAACAACGAAGCGCTGGGGCTGGTGCATCAGCAGCAGAGCCTGTTCTATCAGCAGGGCGTTTTTGCCGCCACCTATCCGGGGATGATTAACTTTATGCAGATTGCCGCCGGTTTTGGCCTGCAAACCTGTGATTTAAATAATGAAGTCGATCCGCAGGCGGCGCTGCAGGCGATCATCGACCGTCCGGGGCCGGCGCTGATCCACGTGCGCATCGACGCACAGCAGAAAGTGTATCCGATGGTACCGCCGGGTGCGGCCAATACTGAAATGGTGGGGGAATAAGCCATGCAAAAACAATGTGATAACGTCATTCTGGAACTCACCGTCCGCAACCATCCCGGCGTCATGACCCACGTGTGCGGGCTTTTTGCCCGTCGCGCGTTTAACGTCGAAGGCATTCTCTGTCTGCCAATTCAGGGCAGCGAACACAGCCGCATCTGGCTGCTGGTAAATGATGACCAGCGACTGGGGCAGATGATTAGCCAGATTGAAAAGCTGGAAGATGTCACCAAAGTGGCGCGTAACCAGTCCGATCCCACCATGTTTAACAAAATTGCGGTGTTCTTCGAATAGCGCTCAAGGCTTGAACAGCCACGCGCTTATCGCTAAGGTAAGCGCCTTTACCGGATGACGCTGCGCTTATCCGGCCTACAAGCAGTGAATCCGTAGGCCGGATAAGGCGTTTACGCCGCCATCCGGCGTTTTCAGGCACCAGGACACACCATGACCACCATCGCCCTTATTGACGATCATTTGATTGTCCGCTCCGGCTTTGCTCAGCTGCTGGGGCTGGAAGCTGATTTTCAGGTTGTCGCCGAATTTGGTAGCGGCCGCGAGGCGCTGACGGGGCTACCGGGGCGCGGCGTGCAGGTCTGTATCTGCGATATCTCAATGCCGGATATTTCCGGGCTGGAGCTGCTCAGCCAGCTGCCGAAGGGGATGGCGACCATCATGCTGTCGGTACACGATAGCCCGGCGCTGATCGAGCAAGCGTTGAATGCCGGCGCGCGCGGCTTCCTGTCGAAACGCTGCAGCCCCGATGAACTTATCGCCGCGGTACGCACGGTGGCGGCGGGCGGTTGCTATCTCACGCCGGATATCGCCATGAAGTTGGCCGCCGGGCGCCAGGATCCGCTCACCAAACGCGAGCGTCAGGTGGCGGAAAAGCTGGCGCAGGGCATGGCGGTGAAAGAGATTGCCGCCGAGCTCGGTCTGTCGCCGAAAACCGTCCACGTACACCGCGCCAACCTGCTGGAAAAGCTGGGCGTCAGCAACGACGTTGAGCTGGCGCGCCGCATGTTCGATAGCTGGCAATGAAGGCCGTCGTCTCACGATTGCTGTCGGTCATCGGCTGCGCCTTTATCTTCGCGGCCGCCTGGTTCTGCCTGTGGAGCATCAGTCTGCATTTGGTGGAACGCGCGGATTTAGCGGTGCTGCTGTTTCCCTTTGGCCTGCGGCTGGGGTTAATGCTGCAATGCCCCCGCGGCTACTGGCCAGTGCTGCTGGGAACCGAGTGGCTGCTTATCTTATGGCTGGCGCAGGAGGTGGCGCTGGCGCACCCGATAATTTTGATGACCGGAAGCCTGCTGACTCTGCTGCCGGTGGCGTTGATCTCGCGCTACCGGCAGCAGCGCGACTGGCTGACGCTGCTGCGTCAGGGCGGGGCGTTAATGGCCGCCGCGCTGCTGCAATCGCTGCCGTGGCTGGCGGAGGGGGACGAGGGGCTTAACGCCCTGCTGTTGACGCTGACCGGCGGCCTGACGCTGGCGCCGACCTGCCTGGTTTTCTGGCACTATCTTACCAGCACCGTCTGGCGGCCGCTGGGGCCGGCGCTGGTGGCGCAGCCGGTTAACTGGCGCGGGCGGCATCTGATCTGGTATCTGCTGTTATTCACCATTAGCCTGTGGCTGCAGCTTGGCCTGCCCGCCGAGCTCTCCCGCTTTACCCCGTTTTGTCTGGCGCTGCCGATTATCGCCCTCGCCTGGCACTACGGCTGGCAGGGAGCGCTGATCGCCACCCTGATGAACGCTATCGCCTTGATTGCCAGCCAGACCTGGCACGATCACCCGGTCGATTTATTGCTTTCCCTGCTGGCACAGAGCCTCACCGGGCTGCTGTTGGGGGCGGGGATCCAGCGGCTACGCGAGCTGAACCAGTCATTACAAAGCGAGCTGGCGCGTAATCGTCGGCTGGCGGAACGCCTGCTGGAGACCGAAGAGAGCGTGCGGCGAGACGTCGCCCGCGAGCTCCATGATGATATCGGCCAGACCATCACCGCGATCCGCACCCAGGCCGGGATCGTACAGCGGCTGGCGCCGGACAACGCCAGCGTGCGCCAGAGCGGTCAGCTGATAGAACAGCTGTCGCTGGGAGTTTACGACTCGGTGCGTAGACTGCTGGGCCGTCTGCGTCCGCGTCAGCTCGACGACCTGCCGCTGGAGCAGGCGGTACGTTCGTTGATGCGCGAGATGGAGCTGGAGGACCGCGGCATTGTCAGCCATCTCGACTGGCGGATTAACGAGGCGGGACTGAGCGAGAACCAGCGCGTGACCCTGTTTCGCGTTTGCCAGGAGGGGCTGAATAATATCGTCAAGCACGCCAGCGCCAGCGCTGTCACTCTGCAGGGCTGGCAGCAGGATGAGCGACTAATGCTGGTGCTGGAAGATGACGGTTGCGGCCTGCCGCCGGGGTCGAATCTGCAGGGGTTCGGCCTGACCGGCATGCGCGAGCGCGTGACCGCCCTGGGCGGCACACTGACGATCTCCTGCACCCATGGTACACGGGTGTGCGTCAATCTACCGCTGCGTTACGCCTGAGAGGATCGCCGATGTTCGCCTTTTTAAAAGCCCCGCCGGACGCTGCGCCGATTAGCGATAAACGCGAACTTGATGCGCGTTATCGCTACTGGCGTCGCCATATCCTGTTGACCATCTGGCTGGGCTACGCGCTGTTCTATTTCACCCGCAAAAGCTTTAACGCCGCGGTCCCGGAAATTCTCGCCAGCAACGTCCTGACCCGCAGCGATATTGGCCTGCTGGCCACGCTGTTCTATATCACCTACGGGCTGTCGAAATTTTTCTCCGGTATCGTCAGCGACCGCTCCGACGCCCGCTATTTTATGGGGCTGGGGCTTATCGCCACCGGGGTGGTGAATATTCTGTTCGGTTTTTCTTCCTCACTATGGGCTTTCGCGCTGCTGTGGGCGCTGAATGCCTTCTTCCAGGGCTGGGGCTCGCCGGTCTGCGCCCGACTGCTGACGGCCTGGTATTCGCGGACCGAGCGCGGCGGCTGGTGGGCGCTATGGAATACGGCGCATAACGTCGGCGGCGCGCTGATCCCGATGGTGGTGGGAGCGGCGGCGTTGCACTACGGCTGGCGTGCCGGGATGACCATTGCCGGCTGTCTGGCGATCCTCGCCGGACTGTATCTGTGCTGGCGGCTGCGCGATCGCCCGCAGGCGGTGGGGTTACCCGCCGTGGGCGACTGGCGTCACGATGCGCTGGAAATCGCCCAGCAGCAGGAAGGCGCTGGGATGTCTCGTAAAGCGATCCTGACCCGCTACGTGCTGGCCAATCCCTACATCTGGCTGCTGTCGTTGTGCTATGTGCTGGTGTACGTGGTGCGGGCGGCGATTAACGACTGGGGCAATCTGTATATGTCGGAGACGCTAGGCGTCGATCTGGTGACCGCTAACTCGGCGGTGACCATGTTTGAGCTGGGCGGTTTTATCGGTGCGCTGGTGGCGGGGTGGGGCTCGGATAAGCTGTTTAACGGCAACCGTGGGCCGATGAACCTGATTTTCGCCGCCGGAATTTTGCTGTCGGTTGGCGGCCTGTGGCTGATGCCGTTCGCCAGCTATGTCATGCAGGCGGCCTGCTTCTTCACTACCGGTTTCTTCGTTTTCGGCCCGCAGATGCTGATCGGCATGGCGGCGGCGGAATGTTCGCATAAAGAAGCCGCCGGGGCGGCAACCGGGTTTGTCGGCCTGTTCGCTTATCTTGGCGCCTCGCTTTCCGGTTGGCCGCTGGCGCAGGTGATGGATATCTGGCACTGGACCGGATTCTTCGTGGTGATTGCGATTGCCGCCGGCATTTCCGCGCTGCTGCTGCTGCCGTTTTTAAACGCGCAGGCGCCGCGTACCGCCAGCGAAGCGTGATGTAGCTCACCCTTTCGCCGCGAACGGGGCAAAACTAAGAAATTTTCCCGGTTTTACCTGGACGCCGTCTCAGGCCAGACGGCGCGCTGGTTTTTACAATGCCTGGTTATTACGCAGGCATAAAAAATCAGCTCAGGAGATACCCATGCTGGCCTTTCTGAATCAGGTGCGCAAGCCGACCTTGGATCTGCCGCTCGATGTGCGGCGCAAAATGTGGTTCAAACCTTTCATGCAGTCCTATCTGGTGGTTTTCATCGGCTACCTGACCATGTACTTGATCCGCAAGAACTTTAACATCGCGCAGAACGACATGATCTCCACCTACGGGCTGAGCATGACCCAGCTGGGGATGATTGGCCTGGGCTTCTCCATCACCTACGGCGTGGGCAAGACGCTGGTCTCTTATTATGCCGACGGCAAAAACACCAAGCAGTTCCTGCCGTTTATGCTGATCCTCTCCGCCATCTGTATGCTGGGCTTTAGCGCCAGCATGGGGGCGGGTTCTACCAGCCTGTTCCTGATGATCGCCTTCTATGCGCTGAGCGGTTTCTTCCAGAGCACCGGCGGCTCGTGCAGCTATTCCACCATCACCAAGTGGACGCCCAGACGCAAACGCGGCACTTTCCTCGGCTTCTGGAATATCTCCCACAACCTCGGCGGCGCGGGCGCGGCGGGCGTGGCGCTGTTTGGCGCCAACTATCTGTTCGACGGCCATGTGATCGGCATGTTTATCTTCCCGTCGATTATTGCGCTGATCGTTGGCTTTATCGGCCTGCGCTACGGTAGCGACTCTCCGGAATCCTACGGCCTCGGCACGGCGGAAGAGCTGTTTGGCGAAGCGATCAGCGAAGAGGACAAAGAGACCGAAGAAAATGCGATGACCAAGTGGCAGATCTTTGTTGAGTACGTGCTGAAAAACAAAGTGATCTGGCTGCTGTGCTTCTCCAACATCTTCCTCTACGTGGTGCGTATCGGTATCGATCAGTGGTCCACCGTGTACGCCTTCCAGGAGCTGAAGCTGTCGAAAGAGGTGGCGATTCAGGGCTTTACCCTGTTTGAGGTCGGCGCGCTGGTCGGCACGCTGCTGTGGGGCTGGCTGTCGGATCTGGCCAACGGCCGCCGCGCGCTGGTGGCCTGCATCGCGCTGGCGCTGATTATCGCCACCCTCGGGGTTTACCAACACGCCAGCAACCAGTACGTCTATCTGGCCTCGTTATTTGCGCTGGGCTTCCTGGTGTTTGGTCCGCAGCTGTTGATCGGCGTCGCCGCCGTCGGTTTCGTACCGAAAAAAGCGATCGGCGCCGCCGATGGGATCAAGGGCACCTTCGCCTATCTGATCGGCGATAGCTTCGCCAAACTGGGTCTCGGGATGATCGCCGACGGCACCCCGGTCTTCGGCCTGACCGGCTGGGCCGGCACCTTTGCGGCGCTGGACGCCGCCGCCGTCGGCTGTATCTGCCTGATGGCCATCGTGGCTATCTTTGAAGAGCGTAAAATTCGCCGCGAGAAAAAGAACCGTATTTTGCAGACCGCCTGATTCACCAGGTATTTGGTAACCTTGCCCGGCCTTCGCGCCGGGCTTTTTTATTTCTTGCGCATTATGCCAGGTCCGACAGTCGACAGCAGGCAAATTCCCATTATGATAGTCAGGCTGCGATTGGATGAGAGGATGCATGATCTGGATAGGACTGGCCACCCTGGTAGTGGTGTTTGTTGTGGGATTTCGGGTGCTTACCTCTGATTCACGCCGCGCGATCCGCCGCCTGAGCGAACGCCTCGGCATCACGCCTGTCCCGCTGGAATCGATGATCGATCAGCTGGGAAAAACCGCCGGTAATGAGTATTTGCGTTACCTGGAGCGGCCGAATGAAGCGCATCTGCAGAACGCCGCCCAGGTGCTGCTCATCTGGCAGGTCGCGATTGTCGACGCCAGCGAAAAAAACCTGCATTACTGGTATCGCCTGATGCAAAAAGCGCGTTTAGCGGCGCCGATTACCGAGGCGCAGATCCGCCTGGCGCAAGGGTTTCTGCGCGAGCTGGACCCGGATGTGAGCGATTTACATAACCTACAGCAGCGCTACAACGACCTGTTTCTCCCGGAAGACGGCGTGCACTGGCTGCACTGATCTCATTGTTATCCGGCCTGTGGTTCATCGCTTTTGTGTGCCGGATGGCGGCTGCGCCTTATCCGGCCTACGGTTTCCGCACTCGTCACTTGCAGGCCGGATAAGCGTAAGCGCCATCCGGCAGGATAACTACAGTAGGATTTTCAGGCCGTGTTTTTGTACGACGCTAAGCAATTTTAATGACATTCCGCTCGGTCGTTTAGCGCCAGTCTCCCATTTTTGCACGGTAGACACGCTGGTATTCAGATAACGAGCGAACACGGGTTGGCTAACATTGAGTTGTTCACGTAGCGCTTTAATTTCAATGGGTTGAAGTGTGGCTACGCTACCGAGACATGATTCATCAAAATGGCGCATTGTTTCCTGTGGGATTGCGCCAACGCTGAATAGCCCCGACGCAGCGCTATGGATCGCTTCGAAAGCCGGGCTTTTGTATTTATTTTTTGCTGTCATCGCAAATCTCCACCAGTTCTTTACTTTTAACTAAGACCGTCGTTTTCTCTTCAGAGAGATTGGCATAGTGTTTTGCTAACTCACGAAACCCCATTAATTCGCGATGGTTGATATTGGCCATATCCTGTTTGGCATATAGAAAGGTATAAAACCAATACTCTGCGCTTTTGGTAAGGATGATTGCGCGATCGCGATTCTTGTTGAGTCGCTTTTTATAAACCCCTCCTCCTAAATCAACCACTTTGCCCTGAAGCGCAGATTGAATTGCCTGATAGAGCTCGTCGTCGGAAATGCCATGAGAGCTAGCCTCTCTGGCGAACCATTTGGTTTTAAAGATACGCATTGCTGACATCCTGTCGTTAAAAGTATAGCACATAGTGCTATATTAAATTCTCCTGAGATTTGTTAAAGCGATAGCAAGCATCGTTTTTTAAACATGCGAGCAGCTACGCACCCTCTTATGAAAAGCGAGAAGAGTTGCGAAAACGTTAAGTACGTCACATACAAAATGTTACACTGCGCAGCTTTCCGCCACTTTCTTCGCAGGTCACTCATGAGTCATTCAAATGAAACCAAACCCCATGCACGCGATCTCGCGCGGCCAAACTGGTCGGCGGTTTTCGCGGTTGCTTTCTGCGTCGCCTGCCTGATTACCGTTGAGTTTTTGCCGGTCAGCCTGCTGACGCCGATGGCGCTGGATTTAGGCATCTCCGAAGGGATGGCCGGGCAGTCGGTGACGACGACGGCATTCGTCGCGATGTTTTCCAGCCTGTTTATCACCACGGTGATAGGTAAAACCGATCGCCGCTACGTGGTTATCCTGTTTTCACTGCTGCTGACCCTTTCTTGCCTGCTGGTATCTTTCGCTGATAGCTTCACCCTGCTACTGCTGGGGCGCGCCTGTCTGGGCCTGGCGCTCGGCGGTTTCTGGGCGATGTCCGCATCGCTGACCATGCGTCTGGTGCCGATGCGCGTGGTGCCGAAAGCGCTATCGATTATCTTCGGCGCGGTATCAATCGCGCTGGTGATCGCCGCCCCGTTGGGCAGTTTCCTTGGCGGGCTTATCGGCTGGCGCAACGTCTTTAACGGCGCGGCGGTAATGGGCGTGCTGTGTACGCTCTGGGTGCTGAAAGCGCTGCCGTCGCTGCCCGGTGAATCGGCTTCTCAGCAGCAAAATATGTTTGGTCTGCTGAAGCGTCCGGGGGTGATGGCCGGAATGTGCGCCATTTTCATGGCCTTTGCCGGACAGTTCGCCTTCTTTACCTATATTCGCCCGGTGTACATGACCCTCGCCGGGTTTGATGTCGACGGCCTGACGCTGGTGCTGCTGAGCTTTGGTATCGCCAGCTTTATCGGTACCTCGCTCTCCTCGGTGCTGCTCAAGCGTTCGGTAAAAGCGGCGCTGGCGATCGCGCCGCTGGTGCTGACCGCCTGCGCGGTGGCGCTGGTGCTGTGGGGAGAGAGCAAAATCATCGCCTCGACGGTGGCGATTATCTGGGGCTTCGCGTTTGCGCTGATCCCGGTGGGGTGGTCAACGTGGATCACCCGTTCCCTCTCCGATCAGGCGGAAAAAGCCGGGTCGATTCAGGTGGCGGTGATCCAGCTGGCCAACACCTGCGGCGCCGCGGTCGGCGGCATTGCGCTTGACCACTTAGGGCTGCTGTCGCCGCTGGTGTTGTCAGGGATATTGATGCTGTTTACCGGCCTGCTGGTGGCGGCCAAAGTGAAGGTGAATTCACCCGCTTAAGGCCGCTCGCCTTTTGCCAGCCGGGCATTGATGTCGGCAATCACTTCCGGCAGGTCCGCCAGGGTATCAACCACATAATGCGCCCCGGCGGCATACAGTTTGCCTGCCGCCCGCTCGCGGCGGGTGGCGATTTCCGCTTTCGACATCGCCTGGTACTCCTCCCAGGTTGCGCCGAATTCGTTACCGGACACCGCCAGCCCGACGCTCCACATCCCGGCATGTAACCCTTCGCTGATGCCCGGCGCGGCGTCGTCGACCTTCACGCAGTGGGCCACATCGTCTATGCCCAGGGTAATCACGTTCTGCAGCGCCATCCACGGGCCCGGACGACCGCCGGCGGCAAGGTCATCGGTGGCGACCCAGTGGTCCGGGGCGTAGCCCTGGGCGGCGGCGGCCGGTACCAGCTTTTCCATCACCGGGCGCGGATAACCCGAGCAGGAGCCGATCTTCAGGCCCTCGGCGCGAAACGTGGCGATGGTGTCGACCACGCCGGCTATTGGTGCGGAAAAATCGACAACCTTAGCGATTTGCAGCGGCATAAACGCGGCGTAGATCGCATCGATATCCGCGGCCGTCATCGCGCGGCCGAATTTGGCCTGCCAGCGGCTGTCGACAGAAGGGAGTTTGCCCAGCGCCTCAATGTGCTGCCATTTGCCAAGCCCCATCGGCACGCGGGCCTCTTCAAGGGTTATCTCAATATCGAAGGCCTGGCGGAAGGCCTCGACGAAGATTTGCGTCGGGGCGAAAGAGCCGAAGTCTACGGTGGTGCCTGCCCAGTCAAGGATCAGTGCGCTAATACGGTTCATGGCGGTTCCTTATTGTTTCCAGTACATGGCGTTGTCGATAGCCGCCAGCAGGGCGGTGATATCGGCGTCGTAGACTTCGCCAATGTTGCCGATGCGGAAGCAGTCGCTTTGCGATACTTTGCCCGGATAGATAACGAAGCCCTGATCTTTCAGCTTCTGGTAGAAGGTGTGAAAGCGATACTGCGGCGCATCCGGTGAATAAAAGGCGGTAATGATCGGCGAGTGCAGGCTATCGTCGAGCAGCGGCCGGAAGCCGAGCGCGCGCATCCCGGCGACCAGCCGGCGCTGATTGTTGCGGTAGCGCTGATAGCGGGCGCTGACGCCGCCCTCCTGCGCCAGCTCTTTCAGCGCCTGGGCGAAGGCCAGCACGGTATGCGTCGGCGAGGTGAAGCGCCACTTGCCGTGGTTGTCCTCCATGCAGCGCCACTGGGCGTACAGATCCAGCGACAGCGAGCGCGAACGGCCTTTGCAGGCGGCCAGCTCCGCTTCGCGGGCAATCACGAAGGCAAAGCCCGGCACGCCCTGAATGCATTTGTTGGCGGAGCTTATCAGGTAATCAATATTCAGCGCGGCGATATCCAGTGGAATGCCGCCGAAGCTGCTCATCGCATCGACGATATAGCGTTTATCGTACCGTTTCGCCAGTTCGGCCACCTCTTCGATCGGATTCAGCATACCGGTGGTGGTTTCGCTGTGTACCATCGCGATATGGGTGATCGCCGGGTCGTTCTGCAGGATCTGTTCGATCGCGGCCGCGTCCGGACGGGAGACTTCGCCGCAGTCGTAAGGGTGGCAGGCGATGCCCATCAGCTGCGCCATCTCAATCATACGCGCGCCATAGGCGCCATTGCTGACGATCAACACTTTGCCCTGTTCGCCGATGACGCTGCCGAGCACCGCTTCGACCGCGTAGCTGCCGCTACCCTGCAGTAGCACCGCCGTATAACCGTCGGCCGGGGTAGCCAACTGCACTAGCTGCTGGCGAATGGTCTGTACCACGCCGAGATTGTAATCATCATCCCAGGTGCAGCTATCGAACAACATTGCCTCTTTCACCGTACGGGTGGTGGTTAACGGGCCGGGGGTCAGCAGCAGGTAATTTCGTGAAGTCATTTGTCTCACCATTTGGTCTATACCAGATTTATAGTTATCATGGAGACAAAGCCGGGACAGGGTCAAAGGAAATGTGGCGCTGCAACAAAAAATTCATCTGGCTATGTATAATGAGCGCACGAAAAGTGGCAGTGAGTAAACATGAAATCACCCTCTGGCGAGATGCCGCAATACCTGATGATTAAGGCGCAGCTGCAGGCGCGTATTCAAAACGGCGCCCTCAAAAGCGGCGACAAGCTGCCTTCCGAGCGCGAGCTGTGCGCGCTGTTCAACACGACGCGGATTACGGTGCGTGAGAGCCTGGCGCAGCTGGAGGCCAGCGGCGTGATTTACCGCGCCGACCGCCGCGGCTGGTTTGTGACGCCGGAGCGTCTGTGGCTGGATCCGACGCAAAATACCAACTTCCACAAGCTGTGTCTCGAACAGGGGCGCGAACCGAAAACGGTGCTGCTTGATGGCCGCCTGGCTGCCGTGCCGCTGGATGTGATGGCGCCTCTGGCGCTGCAGCCCTTCGATCAGGTCTACCTGCTGACCCGGCTGCGCTATGCCGACGGGCGGCCGGTATGCTACTGCGAAAACCACTGTCTGCCCGCGCGGGTGCCTGAGCTGCTGCGCCACGATCTCAACGGCAGTCTGACCGAGATTTATCAAACTCACTACGAACTGATCTATACCAGTATGCATCTGTCGTTTTATCCCACCTCAATGCCGCCGCAGGCCGCCGAGGCGCTGGGGGTGATGGAGGGGCGCCCGGCGCTGCTGTTGCGCAGGCTGAATTACGATCAGCACGGGCGTATTCTCGATTACGATATTGAATACTGGCGGCATGATAGCCTGCGGATCGAAGTCGATACCCATTGATTTTATTAGTTAAATTTTTTGATCTCCCCGGTGGCGCTAGCGCGTGCCGGGGCTACGCATCCCGTTCGTTTTAACTCCTTCGACACACTTTTTTCATCGTTTTGTCATATACCCCCGGTAGCGTGAAGCTAAATCTGGTCTACACCAGAATAACTGACTATTCGATGAGGCTTACACGATGAAACTCTCCCGATTTGCTCTGCTGTCCCTGTTCGCGCTGACCAGCTCTCCGGTTTGGGCGGACGGCGTCGTCACGGTTTACTCCGCCGACGGCCTGCATGACGGCGATAACAGCTGGTATCAGAGCCAGTTCGCTGCCTTCACCAAAGCGACGGGCATCAAAGTGCAGTATGTGGAAGGCGGCTCCGGCGCGATCGTCGAGCGTCTGGCGAAGGAGCGCACCAATCCACAGGCTGACGTGTTGGTCACGGTGCCGCCGTTTATCCAGCGCGCCGCGAAAGAGCAATTGCTGGCAACCTTTACCCCGCAAGGTAGCGCGCAGATCCCCGGCGCTAACGACCGCTACGCGCCGCTGGTGAATAACTATCTGACCTTCATCTATAACAGTCAGTTGCTGAAAAGCGCGCCGGCCAGCTGGCAGGATCTGCTGGATAGCCGCTACAAGAACAAGTTGCAGTACTCCACGCCGGGTCAGGCGGGCGACGGTACCGCGGTGATGCTGCAGGCGTTCCATAGCCTCGGCGGTAAAGACGCCGGTTTTGCGTATCTGGGTAAGCTGCAGGCCAATAACGTTGGCCCATCGGCCTCGACCGGTAAGCTGACGGCGCTGGTCAACAAAGGCGAGCTGTACGTCGCCAACGGCGATCTGCAGATGAACCTGTCGCAGATGGCGCGTAACCCGAACGTTAAAATTTTCTGGCCGGCGGATGACAAAGGCGAGCGCAGCGCGCTGGCGCTGCCCTACACCATCGGGCTGGTGCAGAACGGACCGAACAGCGAAAACGGCAAAAAGCTGATCAATTTCCTGCTGGATAAACCGGCGCAATCCAGCGTCAGCGCGCGCTCCTGGGGCCTGCCGGTACGCAGCGATGTAGCGCCGGATGATGCTAACTTTAAGGCGGCGAAAGCGGCGCTCGACGGCGTGAAGAGCTGGGAACCTAACTGGGACGATGTCGCGGTATCGCTGTCGGCTGACATTGCCCGCTGGCATAAAGTGACCGATAGCGAGTAAGCCTGATGTTGATGAAAGCCACCGTCACTTCTTCCCCGTCGCTGGCGGGGACTTCCGGGATCACCCTGGACTCGCTGCGCGTTTCATACCACGGCAACGTGGTCTTAAAACCGCTGTCATTGACCATTGAACCCGGTGAGGTGCTGGCGCTGATAGGCCCTTCCGGTTCCGGGAAAACCACGGTGCTGCGGGCGATTGCCGGTTTTGTGCAACCGGCTGGCGGGCGGATCCTGATCGGCGATACTGACGTCACCCAGCTGCCGCCGTACAAACGCGGGCTGGCGATGGTGGTGCAGAACTACGCGCTGTTTCCGCATATGAAGGTGGAAGATAACGTCGCCTTCGGCCTGCGGGCGCAAAAGCAGTCCAGGGGGCTTATCGCCGAGCGGGTGACTGAAGCCTTAAAAATCGTCGGCATGGCGGATTACGCCACCCGCTACCCGCATCAGCTTTCCGGCGGCCAGCAGCAGCGCGTGGCGATAGCCCGCGCGATTGCCGTGCGTCCTCGGGTGCTGTTGCTTGATGAACCGCTGTCGGCGCTGGATGCGCAAATTCGCCATAACATGGTGGAAGAGATTGCCCGTCTGCATCGCGAACTGCCGGAACTGACCATTCTCTACGTCACCCACGATCAGACCGAAGCGCTGACCCTGGCGGACAAAATCGGCATCATGAAAGATGGCTCGCTGATCGCCCACGGCGAAACGCACGAGCTGTACCACTATCCGCCGAACCGCTTTAGCGCCGAATTCCTCGGCCGTGCCAATATCCTGCAGGCGACGGCGCTGAAAGACAGCCCCGAGCCGGGGCTGGTTAGCGTGAGCTGTGGCGGCGGCCTGATTAACGCCTTCAGCCGGGGCGGCCTGCATGGCAACAACAAACTGTTATGCATTCGCCCGCAGCACATGAGCCTGGCGCCGCGATCGGCAACTAGTAATCGTCTCAACGCCACCCTGACGTCGGTGCACTGGCAGGGCGATCTGACGCATCTGCTGTGCGATGTTGCCGGCGAAGCGGTGCGGATTGTGATGACCCACGTGAACCCGCTGCCGCGCGCGGGGGACAAGCTGGCGCTCTACTTCGAACCTGGCGATGCGGTTCTGATCGAGGTGCAATGATGGCGCAAACCCTCACGCTTGCGCGTCCGGCGCGAAATTTACGGCCTTACCTGTGGCTGGCATTGCCGCTGCTGGTGCTGGCGACGCTATTTTTCTATCCGCTACTGCTGATCGCCGAACAGGCATTACGTGACGCCAGCGGCAACCTGAGCCTCGAGACTTTCTGGCAGGTGATCGACTCAAAACGCTTTATTGGCGCGCTGCTCAATACCTTACAGATTGCGGTGTTCGCTACCCTTGGCTGCCTGGTACTCGGCAGCGTGCTGGCGCTGATTCTGGTGTTTATTCCGTTCCCCGGCAGCCAACTGGTGAGCCGGGTCATTGATACTTTTATTGCGCTGCCGACCTTTCTTATCACTCTCGCGTTCACCTTTATTTACGGCTCGGCGGGGCTGCTCAACGGCACCCTGATGGCGCTGTTTGCTTTTGAACTGCCGCCGGTAGACTTCCTCTATTCGATTAACGGCGTGATTCTGGCGGAGATTACCGTCTTTACGCCGCTGGTGATGCGTCCGCTGATGGCGGGATTGCGGCAGATAGATAAGAGCCAGCTGGAAGCGGCGAGTATTCTCGGCGCTCATCCGTTACGGGTGATTACCCAGGTTATCTTCCCGGCGGCGCTCCCGGCGCTGATGGCGGGCGGCAGCCTGTGCCTGCTATTGACCACTAACGAGTTCGGGATCGTGCTGTTTATTGGCGCCAAAGGGGTCAATACCCTGCCGATGATGGTCTACAGCAAGGCGATTCTGGAGTCGGATTACAGCGTGGCCTGCATGATTGCGCTGATCAATATTCTGCTGTCGCTGGGGCTGTTTATGCTCTATCGGCTGGCGGCGGCGCGCACTGGCGTAAGGAGTTAACGATGTTGATTTGGTCGCGTAAAGGCCGCGCGGCGGCGGGCGCGCTGGCGGTGACGCTTTTTGCCGGCGTTTTCCTGCTGCCGCTGGCGGTGATTTTACTCTCCAGCCTGAGTAAACAATGGAACGGCCTGCTGCCCACCGGCTTTACCTTTGCCCACTTTGTTAACGCCTTTCGCGGCGCGGCGTGGGATTCGCTGTTTTCGAGCCTGATGGTGGGCTTCTGCGCCAGCCTGCTGGCGCTGCTGTGCGGGATGTGGGCGGCGCTGGCGCTGCGCCAGCATGGCGCGACGCTACAGAAATATCTTGGCCTGGCGTTTTATCTGCCCAGCGCCATCCCCTCGGTTTCCGTCGGGCTGGGCATTCTGGTGGCGTTCAGCTAGGGGCCGCTGCAGATGAACGGCACCTTCTTTATCGTTCTGGCGGCGCACTTCGTGCTGATCTCCGCCTTTACCTTCAG
Organism: Klebsiella sp. P1927; assembly: GCF_018204675.1. Classification (NCBI taxonomy): domain Bacteria; kingdom Pseudomonadati; phylum Pseudomonadota; class Gammaproteobacteria; order Enterobacterales; family Enterobacteriaceae; genus Klebsiella; species Klebsiella sp. P1927. The sequence continues at coordinate 5,198,505 of NZ_CP073377.1, forward strand.
CAACGTAACGACCGGGCTGGCGCGTATTTCCGCTGATATTGAAAACGTCGCCTCCAGCCTGGGCGCTTCGCCGTGGTATCGCCTGCGCCATGTGACGCTGCCGCTGATGACGCCGTGGATGATCTCGGCGCTGGCGCTGAGCCTGTCGTTGTCGATGGGAGAGCTAGGGGCGACGGTGATGATGTATCCGCCGGGCTGGACGACGCTGCCGGTGACCATTTTCAGCCTCACCGATCGCGGCAATATCGCCGATGGCTCGGCGCTGACCATTGTGCTGGTGGGCGTCACGCTGCTGTTGATGATGAAGCTTGAGCGTATCGCCCGCCGATTAAGCCAGAGATAAAGAATTGATGACGCCACCAGGGCACGGGGCTGACTGCCCGGCGGAGCTGTTGCTTGCCGGTCCTGGGGGGAAGGCGATTTTCTGTAGGCCGGATAAGGCATGTATGCCGCCATCCGGCACAGCCGCGGGTACAGCGCCTGACCGCCCGGCGGCGCTGCGCTTGCCGGGCCTACGGGGTGGGGTCCCGCAGGCTTCCTCAGGAACGTAGGCCGGATAAGGCATGTATGCCGCCATCCGGCACAACCGCGGGTACGGTGCCTGACCGCCCGGCGGCGCTGCGCTTGCGCGGGCCTGGGGGTGGAATCCCGCAGGCCTCCTCAGTTGTAGCCCGGCTAAGCGTAGCGCCAGCCGGGAACGCTCCTTCGACAACGCTATCGCATCAGAACCACGCCTCAAACATCCCGCCGACGTTCAGCGAATCCAGCTGCTGGTCCTGGGTGCCGTTTACCTTCGCGGTGTGCTCGTTATCCACTTGGCCGCCGGTCACGTAGAAGCGCAGCATCGGACGGAACTCCGGCCCCATGCCGATGGCGATGTTCTGCGACAGCGTCAGCTTCCAGCCGTGGTTATCCCCGCCCTGGTCGTAATCCACGCGCTGGTAGCCCGCTTCCAGCCAGGTGGAGTGCACATCGTTCCAGAAATACATCGGCCGGACGATGGCGCCGTAGTTTTTACGGTTGTCGGTATTATCCTTGCCGTTGTCGTAGTCGTGGAAGGCCAGCAGATATTCCACCTGCGCCTGCTGGGTGAACTTATGGCTGCCCTCGAAGCTGGCGTAGACCGTGGTCAGGTCGTCGGTCTTGTTGTAGACGCTGTTATCCGAGTTGTCGGAGTAGCGCAGGATCACCTTGTTCACCCCGCTGTCGTTGGTGTGGCTCAGCACCAGGCCGCCCTGCCAGGCTTCGAGACGCGCGTCGCTGTCCACCGCCTTTGAGTCAAAGCCGTAGTTGGCGTACACCTCGACGTCGATCGGCCCGGCCTTGATGTTGTGGGTTTTGGTGGTCAGCGCGTAGTGGCCGTTGTCGCCGGTGTCGGAGCTGCCGGTACAGGTGATGCGCGACGGGTTGGTCTCGTCGGCCATCACTTCCGGACTACAGGATTTCACCTGCGACACCGCCGCCACGTCGAACTGCACGCCGCCGATATCAAAGTTCTTCACCCCGGCGCCCTGGCCGTCGTGGTTCATCCAGAAGTAGTCGTTGATCCCCTGTTGCGGACGCTGGTGGAAGTCGCGGCCGGCCCACAGATAGGCGTTGGGGTTGGATTCCAGCACGTTGGTAACGCCGACGTAGGCCTTCTTCAGGTTAACTTCGTCGCTCCAGTGGTCGAACATCACGTTGAGATCCCAGATAGCCCCCTGCGCGCTTTTGAAGGCCTTGCTGATCTGGAATTCGCCGCCGTTGCTTTCGTTGCCCAGACGGCCGATCGCCGAGGCGCCGTTATAGGAGCCGTCGACGCCGACATATTTCTGGTCGCCGGTCTGGAAGTGGGCGCCATAGCGGGCGTAGCCGCTGAACTTGAGGCCGAACGGAATGGCCATATCCGGCGAGGCGGCGGTGGTTTCCGGGTTAGTAATCACGTCGACCTTTTTGTTGGCCGCGGCGTCGATTTTTGCCTGGCGGTCGGCCAGCGCTTTATCAACGGCTTTGGCGACGATGGCGTCGATCTGTTCCTGCGTAAATTCTTGCGCCATGACAGAAATTGGGCACAGCGCGGCGACCACCGCCATGGCTAAAGGCAGTTTTTTTACAGTATTCATGGTTATCTCGCTTTAATAATTAATATATTTCAGATAATAACCATCCCATTCTGGCTAGAATAAATAGCCAAAATAAGCTGATTTGTTTTTTAGGGTACAGCGACGCCGGAGAATAATATTCTCGCTAACGTTATTCCATATTAATTAACGCTGGTACAGATGGATTAATTCTTCTGAGAACTCGCGGGCCAGCAGCGAATTCATCAAATGATCCTGGGCATGTACCATAATCAGCGTCATGGGCTGACGCGCTTCACCGGCATCCTGCCCGATGAGCTGGGTCTGCATCTGATGCGCCCGGCGGGCGTAGCCGTCGGCCTCGTTTAAGAGTAAACGCGCTTCGTCGATATTTCCGGTTCGGGCCGCATGCAGCGCTTCAAAACATAATGAGCGTGACTGTCCCGCATTAACGATAATTTCCATTACCGCATCTTCTAATTCAATCATGTGTATTCCTGAGGTATTTATTATTTAATAATGCAGTGAAAGCCCATTTTCTGCATTATTACGCTGTCATCTTATTATCTCTCCGGAAGGAGAGGGATTAGCTAACGGTTTCTGCTACCGGAACGCTATTTTTGGCTTTCTCAACTTCGGTTTTCATTAAGGAACGTTCATAAGCGCGCAGGAACGGCAGATAAATGACCGCCGACATCACCATGCAGATGAGACACATCACCACCGGGCTCAGGGTCCAGTTAGCCGCCCACGACGCGCCAATTGGGGCCGGCGTAGTCCACGGCGTCAGCGACACCACCTGGCTCAGCCAGCCAAGACGCGTCGCGCCGTAAGCCAGCACCGCGTTGACCATCGGTACGCAGACGAAGGGGATAAACATCATCGGGTTCATGATGATCGGCGCCCCGAACAGAATCGGCTCGTTGATATTAAAGAAGCTCGGCACGATGCCCATCTTGCCGATGGTGCGCAGATGGGTGGCCCGGCTACGCAGCAGCAGGAAGGCCAGCGGCAGGGTAGAACCGACGCCGCCAATCAGCAGATAGTGATCCCAGAAGCCTTGCAGGTAGACGTGCGGCAGTACCGTGCCAGCCGCCAGCGCCGCCTGGTTTGCCGACAGGTTGGCCATCCAGAACGGGTTCATAATGCCGGTAACAATCAGCGAGCCGTGGATACCGGCGAACCAGAAAATCTGGCACATCAGAACAGAGAGCAAAATCGCCGGCAGCGAGTCGGAGGCGGAAACCAGCGGCTCCAGCAGATGCATGATCGCCTGCGGCAGGATCATCCCGGTCTGCGCTTCGATAAACAGATTCAGCGGATGCAGAGTCGCAATAACCACCAGCACCGGGATCAGGATTTCAAACGAACGGGCGACGCCGGTGGGGACCTCTTTCGGCAGACGAATCGTAATGTTGTTTTGCTTCAGCCACGCGTAAACGCGGGTGGAGTAGATGGCGGTGATCAGCGCGGTGAAAATGCCCTGACCGGACAGATACTGAGTGGAAATTTTGCCATCGGCATAGGGTGCGGCGACCAGCAGGAAAGCCATAAACGCCAGCAGACCGGACATCACCGGATCGAGCTGAAACTGACGACCGAGGCTGGCGCCAATGCCGACCGAGATAAAGAAGGTCATCACGCCCATGCTGAGGTTAAACGGCAGCATCAGCTGTTCGCGGTAGTGCTGGGAGAAATCAAGCCAGCCGCGGGCAAAGCCGTTGGTGGTATCGGGTGAAAACGGCGGAAAGATAAATACCAGCATGAAAGAGCCGATGATCATAAACGGCAAGGCGGCAGTGAAGCCATCGCGGATAGCGATAACGTATTTCTGCTGCCCAAGGCGTCCTGCCAGCGGAGTAATAGATTGCTCGATCACGGCAATCATGGACTGATACAGAGAACTCATTTCAACACCTCTCAGTGCGCCGCTGGGATCAGCGACAGAGCATAATTCAGGACGTTGTCTCCCCGCTGCATACCGTAGTCCATCGTATCGATGGGCTGAACGGGAATGTTCAGGGAAGCCGCTTTGTCAGACAGGGTTTTCAACATGTATTTCACCTGGGGGCCAAGCAACACCACCTGATACTGCGGAAACTGCATGTCAAATTCGGAAACGCCATAGGCGTCAATCTGCACCGGCAGGTCACGTTCATTCGCCGCCTCAACCATCTTTCTGACCAGCAGACTGGTGGACATCCCGACAGAGCAGCACAGCATAATCTTGTACATCGACGACCATCCTCAAAATGTAAAAAGTTATTGCGTGGGTGATTTGATATCAGACGGAAACCGGTTTCCATTTATAAAAAGCAGAACTGTGATAGTGGTCAAGATCTCCTGCTTATAGGGCGGATTTATTGGATTTCGCTCACATTATTCTGTCGATTTGGCGATGTTTTGCGCTGAAATGGAAAATCGGTTTCCAAACAAATGGCGAAATGGATATACTGCGCTGGTCATAATTGAAGCGATTCAGGTTTACAGGATTTTGGCGGGACGCGGCGCCCGCGCAGGGGAAAATGATGTCGACAATCAATGATGTTTCACGACTTGCCGGGGTTTCCAAAGCCACGGTGTCGCGAGTGTTGAGCGGCTCACGTGGCGTGAAGGAAGCCAGTCGTCAGGCGGTGCTGCAGGCGGCGGAAGCGCTCAATTACCGGCCAAACATGATAGCCCAGTCGTTGCTCAGCCAGTCCACCGGCTGCATCGGCGTCATCTGCGCCCAGGACAACATCAACCAAACCACCAGCTATCTCTACGCCCTGGAAAAACAGCTCAGCCAGCACCAGAAACACCTGCTGCTGCGCTTCGCCAACACCAGCCACGGCGTGATGAACTCTCTGGAGGAGTTGACCTGCGGGCTGTGCGATAACGTGCTAATCATCGGCGCGCGTTTTCCTCTGAATATTAACCGCCCGGACGTGGTGCTGGTGGACTGCCTCGATAGCGAAGGCGACAACAGTATTCAGTTCGATCATGCTTTCGCCGCCGAAACCGCCTGTCACTATCTGATTAGCCAGGGGAGACGGCAGATTGCGCTGATTCATCCGCAGAGCAGCGGCTTTGCCGACCAGGTGCTGCTGGGCTACAAGCACGCGCTGGAAAAAAACTTTTTGCCGTTTAATCGCAACCTGGTGTTTCTGGATAATACCTCGCCGTCGGTGGCGGTGCAGGAGCTGGTCAATAACGCCACGACGCTGAACTTTAACGCGCTGCTGGTGAGCGATGAACAGCAGGCGCAGCGCGTGGTGCCGCAGCTGCAGGCGTTTAACCGCGCCGTTCCGCAAAATGTCATGGTGTTTAGCCTCGCCGGATCGTTACAGCTGCCCGGTATCCCGACTATCCCGGCGATTGAATATTCCATGGACGCGATGGCATCGCGGATCGTCAACTGGCTGACCGAGAAAACGGACAACCCGGGCGGCAGCCCGCTGCGCGGCGATTTAATTATTCCGAAGCACTAAACGCTGCTCTTGCCCTGACCCGCCGCCGTTGGCTGCGGGTTTTTTGCTGGCTGGTTTTTGTCGTATCCCTCACATTATAAATAAAACTCATATCTGACGCCGGATTTTCGAACCGGACAGCCTGCGTGACCTGCCTTAAGTTGAGTACGAAAGTTCCACTCAAAAAACACTAACCAGAACATTCGTACCGCCTGCTTGAGGAAGTCACCCTATGAATCACACGAACGTTGTCGATGTGAAAGCGTGGATAGATACCCGCCCGGTCTCGCGCTTTCAATGGAACGTGCTGCTGCTCTGTTTCATCATCATTATGCTGGATGGGTATGACGCCGCGGTGATGGGCTTTGTCGCCCCGGCGCTCATCGAAGACTGGGGCATCAGCCGGGCCGAAATGGGGCCGATTCTTGGGGCGGCCATGTTCGGCGTCGCCATTGGCGCCCTGGTAGCGGGTCCGCTTTCTGACCGCTACGGCCGAAAGCGAATTTTACTCTGGTCGGTGGCGCTGTTTGCGCTGTTCAGCCTGGCCGGCGCCGTGGCGCAAAGCCCGACGCAGTTGGCGCTGATGCGTTTTCTCACCGGCCTTGGCCTTGGCGCCGTAATGCCCAACTGCGTCACGCTGGTGGCGGAATATATGCCGGAGCGGCGTAAAGGGGTGATGATCACCCTGATGTACAGCGGTTTTAACGTGGGTTCCGGCCTCGGCGGCTTTATCGCCGCCGGTTTGTTATCGCATTACAGCTGGCACTCGGCGCTGGTTTTTGGCGGCGTGCTGCCGCTCGTGGTGCTCCCCTTTATGATCGTGATGTTGCCAGAGTCGGCGATGAACATGGTGGCGCGCCGACTACCGGGCGAGCAGATCGCCAGGGCGCTTAACCGGCTTGGGGGCCAGTTTACGGCTGAAACCGTTTTCCAGCTGAATGCGCCGCCCATCACGCGGAGCAGCAAAGTGGCGCAGCTGTTCCGGCATGGCTATGCCCGCGGCACGATAGCGCTGTGGTTAACCTATTTTATGGGGCTGTTCGTGATTTACCTGCTGAACGGCTGGCTGCCAACCATTCTCCGCTCCGGCGGCCTGTCGCTGCAGCAGGCGGCGATGATGACCGGCTTGTTCCAGCTCGGCGGCCCGCTGGGCGGGATCCTTGTCGGTATGCTGATGGATCGCGCTTCGGCGAAAGCCGTGATTGCGGCAACCTATTTCCTCGGCTGTCTGTGCCTGTTGTCCCAGGGGGTGATGGATTTCGGTTCGGCGGCGCTGTCGGTGCTGATTTTTATCAGCGGGATGTGCATTAACGGCGCGCAGAACGGTCTGCAGGCCTATTCGCCCGCCTATTATCAAACCGAGATCCGCGCTACCGGCGTCAGCTGGATGCATGGTATCGGCCGTACCGGGGCTATCCTCAGCTCCACGCTGGGCGGGATGCTGATGCTGGCCGTGCCGGGACACTCGTCGATCTTTTTGGTGCTTGCGCTGCCGGCCTGCCTGGCGGGGATCTGTATTTTGTTGCACCGTATGAATCACGCTAAGCCTCGACTCACAGAGGCAGAACTTGACGCTTTGTCATCCCCCCTCGAACACCGATAAGTGGAGTTATCTGATGGCTAACATTCTCGGCGGTATCGCCGTCTCTCATACCCCGACTATCGGCTTCGCGGTCGATCATCATAAACAGCAGGATCCGGCGTGGGCGCCGATCTTCCAGAGCTTCGAACCGCTGCAGCGCTGGCTGGAGGAGAAAAAACCGGATGCGCTGGTATACATCTTTAATGACCATGTGACCGCCTTTTTCTTCGATCACTATTCGACTTTTACGCTGGGAATCGATAGTCAATATGACGTTGCCGATGAGGGAGGCGGACCGCGCTGCCTGCCGCCGGTCCAGGGCAACGCGGCGCTCTCAAGGCACATTGGCGCCAGCCTGATGGCCGACGAGTTTGATATGTCGTTCTTTATGGATAAAAAGCTCGACCACGGCCTTTTCTCGCCGCTTTCGGCGCTGTTGCCCTGGGATGAAGCGCAGGGGTGGCCGACGGCGGTGATCCCGTTACAGATCGGCGTGCTGCAATTTCCGGTACCAAGCGCGCGCCGTTGTTACAAACTCGGCCAGGCGCTGCGCCGGGCGATTGAAAGCTTCCCGGAAGATATCAATGTGGCGATTGTCGCGACCGGCGGGCTCTCGCATCAGGTTCATGGCGAGCGCTGCGGATTTAATAATCCCGACTGGGATGCCCAGTTTGTTGATATGCTGGTTAATGACCCGGAAAAGCTTACCGAAATGACCCTTGGCGAATATGCCGAGCTGGGGGGGATGGAGGGGTCCGAAGTAATCATGTGGCTGGTGATGCGCGGCGCGCTATCAGCCAATGTCACCGAAACCTGGCGCGACTATTACCTGCCCTCGATGACCGGTATCGCCACGCTGATCCTTGAGAACAATGCGCGCCTGCCCCCCGTCGATACCCTGACGCGCCATCGCCAGCATATGGCGCAGCAGCTGGCCGGGGTGGAGAAACTGCCGGGAACCTATCCTTTTACCCACGAGCGCAGCCTGAATGGCTTGCGGCTTAACCGTTTCCTGCATCGGCTGATTGAGCCTGCCTGGCGTGAACGTTTTCTGCAGTCGCCTCAGTCGCTTTATGCCGAAGCCGGACTGAGTGAGGAGGAACAGCAGTTGCTCAACGCGCGCGACTGGCGGGGATTAATTCAATATGGCGCCAGCTTCTTCCTGCTGGAGAAAATGGGCGCGGTGGTCGGCGTATCCAACCTGCATATTTACGCCGCGATGCGCGGGCAGACGCTGGAGGCGTTTCAGCAAACGCGCAACCAGCAGGTAACCTATTCGGTGGCGGGTAAACGTTAAACGGCCCCGTCCTGAACCTGCTGATAAATAAAACGCAACAGCGCCTGCGTCGCCGGGGAGGGCAGGCTGCCGGCGCGAAACGTCAGCCCGATACGCCGGGTGGTATCGGGCAGGGGAACCGGCAACACGCTGAGCAGCCCATTGTCAGTTTCAAAACGCATCTGGCTGGCGGAGACCGCCGCCAGCATGTCGGAGCCCTGCAGCAATCCTCGCACCATCGCCGCATCCCCGGTCTCCACCGTCGGCTGGGGCAGCGGCAGCCCCAGGGTGACAAACGCCTTATCCAGCAAATTGCGCGCCGGCGCGTTGGCGCGCGGCAGCACCCATTGCGCTGTCGCCAGCTGGCTGCGCGGGTCCGGATGGCGCAGCAGCGGGTGGTTATTACGCAGTAAAATCAACATATCCTCTTCGAATAACGCTTCGCTACAGAGGTCCGGAAGATCTTCATCCTGGCGCAGGGCGCCGATAATAAAATCGATATTACCTGCCCGCATATCGGCGACCAGCGACTCATACGGGCTTTCATTGGTCATGAGGGTGATGCCCGGGTGCTGGGCCAGAAAGGCGGCGATGGCGGAGGGCAGTAGCCGGGTCCGGCTCAGCGGCAGGGCGCCAATGCGCACGGTGCCCTCCAGCACCCCGCGACGGGCAGCGAGATCGCTCCAGATGTTTTCCAGCTCGTTGAGCGCTCTGCTCACCGGGGGATAGAGTAGCTCCGCGGCAGGCGTGGGACGCACCCCCTCTGGCGTCCGGCGAAATAGCGCCGAATCCGCTCCTTTTTCCAGGACCTTAAGCGCGGCACTGACCGCCGGCTGAGTGATCCCCAACTGTTGCGCGACGGTTTGGGTATGGTTGACGTGATAGAGCTGAATAAAAATGGCTAAGCGGCGGGTATTGAACAGCCAGCCGGCGTCCGCCAGCGGGCCGCTGCTGCGGGTATGGTGCTTCTGCAGCAGCGCCGGAATGGCCTGCAGGTCGTCAATCGCCCGCCGGGCGCGCGGCAGGATGCACTTACCATACTCGGTGGGCACCATGCCGCTGTAATGGCGTTCGAACAGCGTGACGTTCAACGCGGCTTCAAGATCGCGAATAGCCCGGGTTATCGCTGACTGCGTGCGGAATAAGTCATCGGCCGCGCGTGAGACGCTACCGCGCAGCGCGACCTGACAGAAAAAGCGCAGCTGCATGATATTTATAATTTTATCGTGCTTTCTCTTTAGCATTGTTCGTCAGGCCTGAAAAAGTGAGTGAGACGACAACATAAATAAAAATCATAGCCTTCGCAAGTTAACGAATTACCTCCCCACGACGGGACATGACAAGCTGAAAAAAACAACAGAGGAAGCCATCATGTCTCATCCGGTTAGCGAAAAAAGTGCCCTTGTCGTCAGCGCCCACTCGGCCGATTTCGTCTGGCGCGCGGGCGGTGCGATAGCGCTGCATGCCCTGCAGGGCTATCAGGTCCATGTGGTCTGTTTATCCTTTGGCGAGCGCGGCGAGTCCGCCAAACTGTGGCGTAAAGGCAACATGACCGAGGAGGCGGTGAAGCAGGTGCGTCGCGAAGAGGCGCAGGCCGCCGCCGCGATCCTGGGCGCCAGCGTCGAATTCTTTGATATCGGTGACTATCCGCTGCGCGCCGATAAAGAGACGCTATTTCGTCTGGCGGATGTGTATCGCCGTATCCAGCCCCACTTTGTCCTGACGCACTCCCTGCACGATCCCTATAACTACGATCATCCGCTGGCCTCCCATCTGGCGCAGGAAGCACGGATTATCGCCCAGGCAGAGGGCTATCGCCCCGGTGAGAAAATTGTCGCTGCTCCCCCGGTTTACTGTTTCGAACCGCACCAGCCGGAGCAGTGCAACTGGAAACCCGATGTGTTACTGGACATCACCGCCGTCTGGGAGAAAAAGTATCAGGCCATTCAGTGCATGCAGGGTCAGGAGCATCTGTGGGAATACTACACCCGCGTGGCGCTGCAGCGCGGGGTGCAGGCCAAGCGCAATATCGGCATCACGGCCGCGCGCGATATCGTTCACGGCGAAGCCTTCCAGAGCATCTTCCCCCGCGTAACGGAGAACCTGGCATGAACCTGATAAATAAAAAAGGCCTTGTGATCCGCCATCTGCCGCGTCATGACGAGGCGGTTTTGCGCCGCTGTGAGGCGGCCGGGGTGGCGACGCTCCATGAAGCCTGGGATCGTCAGGGGCTGATGGGGCCGGCAATCCGTCCGATTCAGCAGGGCGTCAGCCGGGCGGGCAACGCGGTAACCGTGCTGGTGACGCCTGGCGACAACTGGATGTTTCATGTGGCGGTCGAGCAGTGCCGCGCCGGCGATATTCTGGTGGTGGCCCCGACCTCGCCGTGCGGCGATGGCTTCTTCGGCGATCTACTGGCGACGTCTCTCCAATCGCGCGGCGTGGTCGGGCTGGTGGGCGATATCGGCATTCGTGATTCGCAAACGTTGCGGGAAATGGGATTCGCCGTCTGGTCCCGTCAGGTTTATGCCCAGGGGACGGTGAAAGAGAGCCTCGGTTCGGTTAACGTCCCGGTGATATGCGCAGGTCAGCTTGTACAGCCGGGCGATGTCGTAGTGGCCGACGACGATGGCGTCGTGGTGCTGCCTCACGCCCGGGTCCGTGATGTGCTCCATAAAGCGGAAGCCCGCATGAGCAATGAGCTTGCGAAGCGTGAGCGGATGCGCAATGGCGAGCTGGGGCTGGATATTTACGCTATGCGTCCGCGTCTGGCGGAAAAGGGCCTGCGGTATTACGACCGCGCAGACGAGGTGGAGGAATAAATGGCGCAACGCGGAATCCCCTGTCTATGGATGCGTGGCGGCACCTCTAAAGCGGCCTGTTTTCTGGCCGACGATCTGCCTGCCGATCCGGTGCGACGTGATGCGGTGCTGCTGGCGGTGATGGGCTCGCCTGATCCCCGGCAAATTGACGGGATCGGCGGCGCCGATCCGCTGACCAGCAAAGTGGCGATTATCCGCCGCTCCGCACGGCCTGACGCCGATGTGGACTATCTGTTTGCCCAGGTGAACGTGGCGGCGGCTACCGTGGATTATGGCCAAAACTGCGGCAATATTCTCGCCGCCGTTGGCCCTTTCGCCATCGAGCGCGGTCTGGTTCGCTACGATGCGCCGCTCACTCGGGTGCGTATTTTTATGGAGAACACGGGGCAACTGGCGGTGGCAGAGATCCCCTGCGATGCCGACGGGGTCGACTACGTCGGCGAGAGTCGTATCGATGGCGTGCCGGGCAGCGCCAGCCCGATCCTGCTCCATTTTCTTGATGTCGCCGGCTCCAGCTGCGGGGCCCTGCTGCCGACCGGCCGGGTTCGTGATCGTTTTGACGGCGTCGAGGTGACCTGCATCGATAACGGTATGCCGGTGATCCTGCTGCGCGCGTGCGACCTCGGTTGCACCGGCTATGAGACGCGCGAACAGCTGGATAATGACGACGCGCTTAAACGTCGCCTGGAGTCGATTCGCCTGCAGGCCGGGCCGCTGATGCAGCTTGGCGACGTCAGCCAGCGCACGGTGCCCAAGATGACCCTGATCGCCGAGCCGCGACACGGCGGCGCCATCAGCAGCCGCACCTTTATCCCCCACCGCTGCCACGCGTCGATCGGCGTATTTGGCGCGGTGAGCGTGGCCAGCGCTTGTCTGCTCCCCGGCTCTGTCGCGCAGGGCCTGGCGCAGGTAGCGCCAGGCGATACGCCGCTGCTCAGCGTCGAGCATCCGACAGGCGAATTTAGCGTGACGCTTCAGCTTGATGCTGACGGCGCCCTGGCTGGCTGCGGCCTGTTACGCACAGCGCGACTGCTGTTTGCTGGCGAGGTTTTTATTCCGGCCCGCGTCTGGCCGCGTGAGGAGTGATGATGACAATCGCGTTTATTGGTTTTGGCGAGGCGGGTGGCATTCTGGCGGCGGATCTGGCCCGTGAGCATGCGGTGACCATGTGGGATTGCAAGCTCAATGGCCCGGAGCGAGAGGCAATGCTCAGGAAAGCCCGTGATTCGCGCGTTCAGGTGGGAAATTCGCTGGCGCAGGCGCTGGAGGGGGCCACGCTGGTTTTTTCTACTGTGACCGCCGGTGAGGCGCTAAAGGTGGCGCAGCAGGCGGCCGCGCTGCTGCAGCCGGGACAATATTTCCTCGATCTCAACTCCGTGGCGCCGGAGACGAAACGGCAGGCGGCTGAACATTTTCTGCCGGGCGCCTACATCGATGTCGCGGTGATGGCGCCGGTACCGCCGGCCCGATTGCAGACACCGTTATTGATCGGCGGGCCGCAGGCGGAGGCGATCGCGCCGCGTCTGCAGGGGCTGGGGCTGAATGCCCGCTATGGCGCCAGTACGGTGGGCCAGGTGTCGGCGATAAAAATGTGCCGTAGCGTGATGATCAAAGGTCTTGAAGCGCTTACCACAGAATGCCTGTTCGCGGCTCGTGAATACGGCGTTGAGGAGGAGGTGCTTAGCTCCTTGCATCATAGTTTCCCCTCTCTGGGCTGGACAGGCGCGTTCCCCGACTATCTGATCAGCCGGGTGGCGGAACATGGCATTCGGCGCAGCGAAGAGATGGAAGAGGTGGTGAAAACCCTGCGTGACGTGGGGAGCGCCGGGATAATGAGCGAGGCGATCGCGAAAAGCCAGCGCCAGCTGCCGGAGCAGATGGCCGCCCGTAGCCTGAGCTACAGGCAGCTTACGCCGTTTGACTGGAAAACGCTGGTCGCGAGGCTGAAATAACCGCTATTTGGCCGGACAGACGATTTTGTCGATTGCGGCTTGGTAGCTTTTCTGGTTATTGCGCTCCTTCGCCAGCGTTGCTTCGCGGACCGCGTTCTTGTTACCGTCGGTCGCCAGCACTTTATTGGCAAAATCGTTGTCGCTGAGGTGGCTTGCTGGCGCGCATTTTTCCTTCACCGCTTTGAGCACCTGCTGTTTTTGCTGCTCGAACTGCAGGCTTTGCAGCGGTGATTCGGCCCACGCCGACGTGGCGCTCAGGGCGGTGACCAGGCATACCATCCAACATGCTTTCATCAGGCTTCTCCTTCCGTAATCGCTTCCGTCAACTATATGCGCAGGCGGGAAAACACGCAAATAGTGGTCAGTTTAACTTATTGAAAATGCGCTTTTTATCGCCTGCTCAGGCGGCTCTCACCCGCCGCCGCGAGTCGATGGCGATCAGCACCACCGACGCGAGGATCAGCAGAGTGCCCAGCCAGTCCGGCAGCGTGAAGGTGATCCCCAGCAGCAGGAGCGACAGCAGGGCGCTGCTCAGCGGTTCGGCGCAGCTTAGGATCCCGGCCTTTGCGCCGCCAATCTTCTGCGCGCCGTTGAGATAGAGGCTGAAGGTCAGCGAAGTACCGATCACCACCAGGTAGAAAAAAGCTAACAGCAGGCTGCCGTTAACCACAAAATCGGTGCCCTGGCCGCCGTAAAACGGCAATAGCATCGCGCCGCCGAACAGCATGCTCCAGCCGACGATGGGCAGCGTCCCGTAGCGGGCAATCAGCGTTGAAGGATAGGTGGTATAAAAGGCGGCGGCAAACGCCGAGGCGATCCCCCAGAACAGCGCCGCCGGCGAAATCGACAGCGTCGTTGGGTTGCCGTGGGTCACCAGCAGAAAGGTGCCCGCCAGCGAGGTGCAGATAGCCCCCAGCACCAGCGGAGTGGGACGCGCTTTGCGGGCGAGGGCGAACCAGGCGACGATGATCGTCGGCGACAGAAACTGCAGCACCGTGGCCGTGGCGGCATTGGACTTTTCAATGGTCATCAGAAAGGTGAACTGCACGGTTAGCGCGCCAAACAGCGAGAAAAACAGCAGGCTGAGGGCGTCGCGGCGGTTTTGCAGCACGCGGAAAATGCGGTCGCCGTGAACAAAGCCGAGCATCAGCAGGATCAGCCCGGCGAACAGCAGACGCGTCATGGTCAGAAACGGCGACGACATCTGGCTTTCCTGCATAATAAATTGCGCACACACCCCGGAACTGCCCCACAGCACGGCGGCAATCAGTACGTTCAGCATCCCTTTTTTGCTGGAGCCCATCTTTTCCTCAAGCGAAATATGACAAAGGGGAATCATAGCATGCGCGCGCCCGGGCGGCGGGGCAGGAAATGGTAGTCGGGCGCGGCGGCGTAACTATTTTGCAGGCCCGGTAAGGCGAAGCCGCCGCCGGGCATTAACCGATAGTCGCGTTCTAGCTTAAATCGACATTTTTACTGCCGAACAGCCAGGTGAGGACAAAACCGCACAGGTAGGAGACCGCCAGCCCGCCGGCGTAGACCGCCATCCCGGCGTAAATTCCGCTGCCGGAGGTCATCAGCGGCAGCGCCACCAGACCGGACGGACCGAACACCGTGTTCAGGCCGACCGGCAGCCCCAGCCAGGCGATCAGTCCGACGAAGAACCCGCCGCAGGCGCCGCCGAGGCAGGCGGTGACAAACGGCTTCATCCGCGGCAGGGTGACGCCGTAGATCAGCGGCTCGCCAATCCCGAGGAAGCCCGGAATAATCGCCCCTTTAATCTGGGTTCGCAGCAGCGAATCGCGCTTCGCCCGCCAGAACAGCGCCAGCGCCGCCCCCACCTGCCCGGCCCCGGCCATCGCCAGGATCGGGAACAGCGAGTTAAAGCCCTGGGCGTCCACCAGCGCAAAATAGACCGGGACAAACCCCTGATGGACGCCGAACATCACCGCCAGCAGGAACAGGCCGGCCAGCACCGCCGAGCCAAACGGGTTGCCGTTAAGATGCAGGAACAGCCACGACATGCCGGTAAACAACCAGCCGCCAATCGGCATGATCACCGTAAAGGTCACCGCGCCCATGATCAGCAGCGTCACCGCCGAAGTGAGGATCATATCGAGGTTGGCCGGCATCACCCGCCGCACCTGGCGTTCAACCCACGCGCCAAGGATAGCGGCGATCAGTACGCCGATGATATTGCCGCGCGGATCGATGCCATGGCCGAAGAAGGTGGAAATGCCGGCGTAGAAGCCGCTGGTTGCCTCCGGGTTGTAGCCCAGCACGAACAGCGAGGCGATAATCGCGCCGTTCACGCCGGAGCCGCCGAACGCCTTCTGCGCGTTATAGCCAATCAGGATACTCAGAAAGGTGAACATCCCTTTGCTGAAGACCTTCATATAGCCAATCAGCGCCACCAGGCTGGCGTTCGGATGGGCGTTCTCCAGTACGAAAACCTGTTCCGCCAGGGTGGCGAAGCCCAGCAGCAGCCCAACGGCGATAAAGCCGGGGATCAGCGGCGTAAAGATGGTGGCGAATTTGGCGAGAAACTTCTGCACCGCGCTGGTCTGCTTGCCCTTCAGCGCCTGCTTTTTCTCCGCCGCGACGTCGGCCAGCGTCGGCGCGGCGGCGGGCGCTGCCTCCAGCAGGCCGTTCATCATTTCGGCGGCGGTTTGCGCCTTGCCGGGGCCGAGCACCACCTGGAACTGCTCGTCGCTGACGATCACCCCCATCACGCCGTCAATCTGGCGGATGGCGGCGCTGTCGGCCAGACTTTCATCGCGCAGGGTCAAGCGCAGGCGCGTCATGCAGTTGCCCGCCTGCGCGACGTTTGCGGCGCCGCCCACGTGGGCGAGGATCCGCGCTATCATCTCTTTCGTTATTTTTGCCATTGCCCGTTACCTGTCTGTCGGCGCTCAGGTGTTGCTGAGCGCCTTGCGGATATAGCCGTTGTTTTTCGCCAGCAGCGACTGCGCCTCTGCGGCGCTTAAGTCCGCCAGCACCATCACGATCGCCGTTTTACAGTGGCGGCCGCAGGCCTCCAGCGCCTTCTGGGCGGTGGCGCGATCGCAGTCGGTAGCCTCCATCACGATAGAGACCTGGCGCTCAATCAGCTTGGCGTTGGTCGCTTCGAC
Organism: Klebsiella sp. P1927; assembly: GCF_018204675.1. Lineage (NCBI taxonomy): Bacteria > Pseudomonadati > Pseudomonadota > Gammaproteobacteria > Enterobacterales > Enterobacteriaceae > Klebsiella > Klebsiella sp. P1927. The sequence goes on from NZ_CP073377.1 coordinate 5,214,777, forward strand.
GTCGACCATCAGGTTGCTGTACACCTTGCCGACGCGGATCATCGCCCCGGTGGAGATCATGTTCAGCACCAGCTTCTGCGCGGTGCCGGCTTTCAGGCGGGTAGAGCCAGTGACCACTTCCGGGCCGACCACCGGGGTGATCGCCACGTCCGCCAGCTGGGCCATTTCGCCATGCGGGTTACAGCTGACGATGGCGACAAAGGCATTCTGACTATGGGCGTATTCCATGGCGCCAATGACGTACGGCGTGCGTCCGCTGGCCGCCAGCCCCACCAGCACATCGCGGTTGCTGAAGTTCAGGTTCTGCAGATCCATCGCCCCCTGCGCTTTGTTGTCTTCCACGTTTTCCACGGCGCTGAGAATCGCTTTATGTCCGCCGGCGATGATCCCCACCACCTGCTCCGGGCGGGTGCCGAAGGTCGGTGGGCATTCGCTGGCATCGAGGATCCCCAGACGCCCTGAGGTACCCGCGCCAATGTAAATCAAGCGGCCACCGGCCTGCAGCGCTGCCGCGACCTTATCCACCACCTCGGCAATCTGCGGCAGATAGGGCGTTATCGCCTGGGCTACCTGCTGGTCTTCCTGGTTTATCACCGTCAGCATCTCGAGGGTGGAGAGGGTGTCAATGTTGGCGCTGTTGGCGTTACGTCGCTCGGTCAGCAGTTTGCTCAGGTCGATACTCATAGAAACCTCGTTATTCTCAGTGGCGCGCAGTATAAGGAATTATTTATTCCTTGCCTGTGAAGAGTATCACGATTAGTACGTGGAGAATAATAGGAGAATGGTAGGTATGGCGGGAAATAGTGCGGTAATAAATCTGGAATATTTTATTACCGCAGCAGGAGATTAGCGTGCGTCGCGCGGTTTGCTGAGGCCCAGCAGCAGCGCCAGCAGGTAGCAGATGGCCATCGCGAGGCTCATTTTCAGCATTGTTTCGCCGCCGAGACCCGCCAGCGGCGCGGCGATGCCGCCGAAGACAAACATCAGGGTGCCCATCAGCGCGGACGCGGTCCCGGACTGCGCGGCGTCGACCGCGCTCATCGCCTCCGCGCCGGCGACGGTGCTGATGCCGCTCATCAGCGACACGGTAAAGAACAGGCCGACCAGCGCCAGCACCGGCAGATGCAGCCAGGCAAACAGCAGCATGATCGCCGCACAGCTCACCGCCAGCGTCAGGCCGCCGCGCAGCAGGCTTTCGGCGCTAAAGCGGCGCGCCAGACGGGAAAAGATCATCGCGGCGATGATCAGCCCGATACCGTTCAGACCGAACAGCAGACTGAACTGCATGGCGCTCATGCCGTATTCGCTCTGCATCACGAAGGAAGAAGAGCCGATGTAGGAGAACAGCCCGGCCATCATAAAGGCCTGGATCAGGCAGAAGCGCAGAAAGCGGCGATTTTTCAGCACCGGCTGGCCGGGCCGTTGGCGGCTGGCATGCGCCGCTGTGGCCGGGCGCGTTTCCCGCAGGATCGCCAGGCTCATCACCAGCAGCACGCCGCCAATGGCGGCCATCGTCCAGAAGAGAATTCGCCAGTCGAAGGCGGTGATAACGTAGCCGCCCAGCACCGGGGACAGCACCGGCGCAATGCCGTTCACGGTCATCAGCAGGGCGAAAAACTGGGTCAGCAGGGTGCCCTGGTATTTATCGCGGGCGATGGATCGCGACAGCACCGAGCCGCCGGCGCCGGCAAAGCCTTGTAAAAAGCGCCAGACAATCAGCATGTTGATATCGCGGGTCAGGGCGCACATCGCCGAAGAGAAGATAAACAGCAGCAGAGACAGCGCCAGCGGTTTCAGGCGGCCAATGCGGTCGCTCAGCGGGCCGAAAAACAGCTGACCCAGGCCGAGACCAATCAGCGCGGCGGTCAACGACAGCTGGGTCTGGGTGCTGGTGGCCTGCAGCTGCTGAGTGATCTCCGGCAGCGCCGGCAGATAAAAATCCGTGCACAGCGGGCCGATACCCGACAGCAGGCCGAGGATCAGCGCCCAGGAGAGGGAAACACGTGCCATAACGATTCCTTGTAGAGGCCGGGCTCGGTCGCCCGGCGGGTAAGTTTAACTGGCGCCGCCGCCCAGCGACTGCCAGAGGGTGATCCGGTTATTGAGGTCGGTCTGCTGCAGGGACAGCAGCGTCGTTTTCGCCGACCACAGCGTGCGCTGAGCGGTGAGCACCGACAGATAATCGCCGACCCCGGCCTGATAGCTCTTCATGGCGATATCCAGCGATGTCTGCTCGGCGGCGACATACTGCCGCTGAGCATCAAGCTCTTCGCTCAGCGTTTCCCGGCGCGCCAGCGCATCGGCAACGTCCTTAAACGCGCTCTGAATCGATTTCTCGTAGGTGGCGATCAGCCCCTTTTTCTCCGCTTCCGCATAGCGCAGCTGCGACAGGTTGCTGCCGCCGGTGAACAGCGGCAGGCTGATGGAGGGGGCGAACGACCACACCTGCATCCCGTGGCTGAACAGCGACGACAGCGAGTCGCTGCCGACCCCGGCGCTGGCGGTCAGGGAAATCGACGGGAAGAAGTTCGCCCGCGCCGCGCCGATATCGGCATTGGCGCTCTTCAAATTGTGCTCCGCTTCCTGAATGTCCGGCCGACGCAGCAGCACCGACGACGACACGCCCGCCGGCACCAGCGCGATGCTGTTATCCCCGAGACTCTCGAGAGTGCCGGGCAGCAGGCTCTCCGGCACGGTTTCCCCCGCCAGCAGGTTAATGGCGTTTTTATCCTGCGCCACCAGCGTGCGATAGCTGGTGACGCTGGCGCGCGCCTGCTGATAGACGCTTTCCGCCGAGCTTACATCGCCGGCTGAGGCGGTGCCAACCGCCATCTGGCGGGCGACGATGTTGCGCGAGTTTGCCGCGCTGTCCATGGTCTGCTGCGCCAGCGCCAGATTGCTGTTATCCGTCGCCAGCGTCACCCAGGCGGTGGTCAAATCGGCAATCATCGTCAGCCGGGTATTCTGCGCGGTGAATTCGCTGGCAAGCCAGGTTTCGCGCGCCGCGCGCGACAGGCTCTGGTTCTTGCCGAACAAGTCCAGTTCGAAGCTGGAGACCGCGCCGTCGGCCTGCGAAGCGGAACTCAGGCCGCTGGCCACCGTTTTGCTGCGGGTGTGGCTCAGTTCGGCATCAACGGTGGGAAACAGCGATGCCCGCGTTTCGCCATACTGGGCGCGCGCGGCCTCGATATCGGCCAGCGCCTTTTGCACATCGCGGTTGCTGTTAAGCGCGATGCTGACCACTTTTTTCAGCCGCGCGTCATTGACCACTTTCTGCCAGTCGCCGACCACCGCCGTCGATTCGCCGTGCGCCCCGGGCAGGGTGGCCGGCACCGGCGCGGCCGGGCGATCATAATGCGGGTCAAGCGAGACGCAGCCCGCGGTCAGGAGCGCGATAAACATAAAACTTAAACGAAACATACCTTACTCCTGAGAAGGACGTTGGCGGGTGAAGAGACGTTTCACCAGCACGAAGAACAGCGGTACGAAGAACACCGCCAGCAGGGTGGCCGTCAGGGTGCCGCCGATAATCCCGGTGCCGATCGCCACGCGGCTGTTGGCTCCGGCGCCGGTGGCGATGGCCAGCGGCAGCACCCCGGCGATAAACGCCAGCGAGGTCATGACAATCGGGCGCAGACGAGTCTGCGCGGCGCGGATCGCCGCCCGGGAGAGCGAATACCCCTCATCCACGGCGGATTCAGCGAACTCCACGATCAGGATGGCGTTTTTCGACGACAGGCCGATGGTGGTCAGCAGCGCCACCTGGAAGTAGACGTCGTTGCTTAAGCCGCGCAGCGTCGCCGCCAGCGCCGCGCCAAGCAGGCCGAGCGGGATGACCATGATCACCGAGAACGGCACCGACCAGCTCTCATACAGCGCCGCCAGGCACAGGAACACCACCAGAATCGAGATGGCGTACAGGCTCATCGCCTGGCCGCTGGCCAGCTTTTCCTGCAGCGAAATGCCGCTCCACGCCCAGGTGGAGCCCGCCGGCAGGCTGTCGGCCAGCTTTTCCATCTTGTCCATCGCCGCGCCGGAGCTGAAGCCGGCGGCGTTTTCGCCCTGGATCTCAAAGGCGGCGGAGCCGTTGTAGCGCACCAGGCTTTCCGGGCCGTATTGCCAGTGGGTGGTGGCGAAGGCGGAGAACGGCGTCATGCTGTTATCGCTGCCGCGAACGAACCATTTGCCGAGGTCCGACGGCACCGCGCGCGCGTCGCTTTCGCCCTGGATATAGACCTTCTTCACCCGGCCGCGATCGATAAAGTCATTCACGTAGGTACCGCCCCAGGCGCTGGAGAGCGTATCGGTCACGTCGCTCAGCGACAGCCCCAGCGAGACGGCTTTGTTGTTATCGATATCCACCTGCAGCTGCGGCATCTGCGGCAGGTCGTTAGCGCGCACCGACTGCAGTTCGCTGCTCTGGTTGGCCGCCGCCAGCAGCTGGCTGCGCAGCTTCATCAGGCTGTCACGGTCGGTACCGCCGCTGGCCATCAGTTCGAAGGTGAAGCCGTTGCTCTGCCCGAGACCGTCTACCGACGGCGGGGTCATGGCGAAGAGGGTGGCGTCGCGGATCGTCCCCAGCTCTTTGGTGGCGCGCAGGGCGATGGCCTGGGCGGTGTTGTCGTCCCCTTTGCGCTGCGACCAGTTTTTCAGCGACACGAAGGCCATCCCGGCGTTCTGCCCGCTGCCGCTAAAGCTGAAGCCGTCGACGGTGAAAATGACATCGGTATTGGCTTTCTCTTTGGTGAGGAACCAGTCGGTCACCTGGCGGCGCACCTCGGCGGTACGCACCGCCGTCGCCCCGGCGGGCAGGGTGTACTGGACCATGATCTCCCCCTGGTCCTCCACCGGCAGGAAGCTGCCCGGCAGCTTCCACATCGCCAGCGCCATCGCCCCGCAAATCAGCGCGTAAGCGCCCATCATCACTGCGCCCCGGCGCAGGCCGCCGAGCACCCGGCGCTGGTAGCCTGCCTCCGTGCGCCCCCACAGGCGGTTAAAGGCGCCGAAGAACCCTTTGGTGTGCGGTTTGGAGTGGCTGAGCAGCGCGCCGCACAGCGCCGGGGTGAGGGTCAGCGCTACCACCACCGACAGCATCATCGCCGAGATAATGGTTACCGAGAACTGGCGATAGATGACCCCGGTCGAACCGCCGAAGAAGGCCATCGGCAGGAACACCGCCGACAGCACCAGGGCAATCGCCACCAGCGCGCCGGAGATTTCGCCCATCGATTTTTCGGTGGCTTCGCGAGGGCACTGTTGCAAATAGTCGGTGGTGATAAACTTATCATCCCCTTTTGCTGATGGAGCTGCACATGAACCCATTCAAAGGCCGGCATTTTCAGCGTGACATCATTCTGTGGGCCGTACGCTGGTACTGCAAATACGGCATCAGTTACCGTGAGCTGCAGGAGATGCTGGCTGAACGCGGAGTGAATGTCGATCACTCCACGATTTACCGCTGGGTTCAGCGTTATGCGCCTGAAATGGAAAAACGGCTGCGCTGGTACTGGCGTAACCCTTCCGATCTTTGCCCGTGGCACATGGATGAAACCTACGTGAAGGTCAATGGCCGCTGGGCGTATCTGTACCGGGCCGTCGACAGCCGGGGCCGCACTGTCGATTTTTATCTCTCCTCCCGTCGTAACAGCAAAGCTGCATACCGGTTTCTGGGTAAAATCCTCAACAACGTGAAGAAGTGGCAGATCCCGCGATTCATCAACACGGATAAAGCGCCCGCCTATGGTCGCGCGCTTGCTCTGCTCAAACGCGAAGGCCGGTGCCCGTCTGACGTTGAACACCGACAGATTAAGTACCGGAACAACGTGATTGAATGCGATCATGGCAAACTGAAACGGATAATCGGCGCCACGCTGGGATTTAAATCCATGAAGACGGCTTACGCCACCATCAAAGGTATTGAGGTGATGCGTGCACTACGCAAAGGCCAGGCCTCAGCATTTTATTATGGTGATCCCCTGGGCGAAATGCGCCTGGTAAGCAGAGTTTTTGAAATGTAAGGCCTTTGAATAAGACAAAAGGCTGCCTCATCGCTAACTTTGCAACAGTGCCCGTCAGGGTGTTAATCGAGTAGCCGAACAGCGCCAGCACGCCGAAGGTGCCAAGCAGCACCACCGGCACCGCCACCGCCGGAATGAGCGTCGCGCGGAAGTTCTGCAGGAACAGATACATCACGCAGACGACGAGGATAATCGCTTCGAACAGGGTCTGAATCACGTCCTCGACCGAGATTTTGATGAACTCGGTGCTGTCCTTCGGATAGGCAATATCGTAACCCTGCGGCATCTGACGCTGGAATTCGGCGATTTTGCTTTTCACCAGCGTCGCGGTGTCCAGCGCGTTGGCGCCGGGGGCCATCATCACCGCGATCCCGGCGGCCGGGTGGCCGTTCAGATTGGCGGTGGCGGTGTAATCCTCGCTACCCATCTCCACCCGCGCGACATCGCTCAGGCGCACCACCGAGCCGTCGGCCTGGCTTTTCACGATGATCGCTTTGAACTGGTCAGGGGTTTGCAGCCGGGACTGCGCGCGCACGGTGGCGGTTAATTGCTGGGCATTGGACGACGGTAGCGCGCCGATTTTACCGGCGGAAACCTGCACGTTCTGCGCCTCAATCGCCGACTGAACGTCGGAAGGCATCAGCGAGTAGGAGGCGAGTTTGGTCGGGTCCATCCAGACGCGCATCGCGTATTCGGCGCCGAATACCTGCAGGCTGCCGACGCCCTCCACGCGCGCCAGCGGGTCCTGCATATTGCTGACCAGCCAGTCGGAGATATCGGAGCTGGTGGCGCGGTTGGTTTTGTCATACACCGCGAGGATCAGCAGAAAGCTGCTCTGCGATTTTTCCACCGTTACGCCGGACTGCTGGACTTCGCTCGGCAGCCGCGATTCCGCCTGCTGCACTTTGTTTTGCACCTGCACCTGGGCGGTGTCCGGGTCGGTCCCCTGCTCAAAGGTGACGGTGATGCTGACCGAGCCGTCGGAGCTGCTGGTGGAGCTGAAGTAGAGCAGATGGTCGAGGCCGGTGAGCTGCTGCTCGATGACCTGGGTGACGCTGTTCTCCAGGGTTTCGGCGGACGCCCCGGTATAGGTGGCGGAGATTTTCACCGCCGGCGGGGCGACGTCCGGGTACTGGCCTACCGGCAGCGTGCGGATCGCCAGCACCCCGGCGAGCATAATCAGAATGGCGATCACCCAGGCAAAGACCGGGCGACGCACGAAGAAACGGGAGAACATCAGGCGTTGCCTCCGTTATTGTTGACGGCGACGGCCTTCACTGTCTGTCCGGGGGCCACTTTACCGGTGCCTTCGACAATCAGCTTGTCGCCCGCTTTCAGGCCGCTCAGCACCAGCCATTTATCGCCGTAGGTGTCGCCGGTTTCCACGGTACGCTGCTCAACTTTGTTGGCGGCATCGACCACCAGCGCCGTGGCGTCGCCTTTGGCATCGCGGGTGATCCCCTGCTGCGGGGCGAGGATCGCGTCGTTCATGATGCCTTCATCGATGCGCGCGCGGACGAACATCCCCGGCAGCAGGACGTGCTGCGGGTTGGGGAAGATAGCGCGCAGGGTCACCGAGCCGGTAGATTCATCGACGGCGACTTCGGTGAGCGCCAGACGCCCTTTTTCGGGATAGGTACTGCCATCTTCCAGGGTTAACGTCACGCTGAGGGTGTCGCTGTTGCTGGCCAGGCTTTGCTTGCGTAAACGCAGGAGATCGACGCTGGATCGCGTCAGATCAACATACATGGTGTCGAGCCCGCGGATCGTCGCCAGCGCGGTATCCTGATCGGCGGAGACCAGCGCCCCCGGCGTAACCGACGAGATGCCGATGCGCCCGGCAATCGGCGCGGTGACGGTGGTCCAGTTCAGGTTAATGCGCGCGCTCTCCAGCGCCGCTTTCTTCGATTCCACGCTGGCCTTGTCCTGGGCGCAGGTGGAGGCGGCGTCGTCAGCATCCTGGCGGGAAACGCCGTTATCCCTGACCAGCGACGCGTAGCGCTGGGCCTTCTGGCAATCGGAGGCCACCAGCGCCTGGGCCTGTTTCAGCGCCGCCGCCGCTTCGTTCCAGGTCGCGCGATAGCTGGAGGGATCGATCTGGTAAAGGGCCTGCCCGGCCTTCACCATATCGCCTTCGGTAAACAGGCGTTTCTGGATGATGCCGCCCACCTGCGGGCGAACTTCGGCGCTGAGCGAGGCGGTGGTGCGGCCGGTGAGCTGGCTGACTACCGGCACCGGCTGGCTTTGCAGGGTGACCACGCCCACTTCCGGCGTGGGTTGCTGCGGAGCAGATGTCTGCGCATTATCGCATCCGCTAAGGAGAAATAATGCTGTCGCGATGGGAGCTATGATGTATTTCATTATATTTTCTCAAGATATAAGACGTCCGCCCCGTTTATTTAAAAACGAGGGAATAGGTTGGGCGCTGAGGCATTTTCGGGTGAGCGAAAATGACAAAAAAGGAACACAGATGTTCCTGAACGTGATTGTTATTGTGTCTCCGCTGAAGCCAACCTCTTCGGTCTTCAGGAGGTGAAAAGCGCATCTCCTCTGGTTTTGTGGTGAGAATGATCATTCTCATTTTTCCCCATTATACGATCCGTCGCGATAATGGAAAGGTTTTTTTGCTTACTTTTAGAACGCAAAAAATTAAGGCAAATAATCATGGAGAAAATAAGAATATTTTGTGAAAGTGGAGAGGGAAAATAACCATTCGGCAGCGCGATACTGGAGATAGTTAATGACACTAATCATTACAAAAAGCATTAATCCCAACGATCAACAAGAATTATTTTCCGGTCTGCGGCAGTATAATCAGCAGTATCTCGATGCGGCGCAGTTTGGCGATCTGGGGATTTACTCGCGCGATGCGCAAGGGGTAATGCAGGGCGGGCTGATTGCCAAACGCAAGGGCAACTGGCTGTGCATTGAGTATCTGTGGGTTAGCGAGACGACGCGCGGGCGCGGGCTGGGGAGCGAACTGATGCAGGAGGCGGAACAGCAGGCGCAGGCGCAAGGCTGCAGCCATCTGCTGGTGGATACCTTTAGCTTCCAGGCGCTGCCGTTTTATCAGAAATTAGGCTATCAGCTGCAGATGTCGCTGCCCGACTTCCCGCACGCAGGCATGCAGCGCCACTATTTGTCGAAGGCGCTGTAACGATCCTGGTATCCCCGGGCGGTCAGGTACCGCACCTGTGGTTGTGCCGGATGGCGGCATAAATGCCTTATCCGGCCTACACAGTCCTCCCGTAGTTTCGCCCCACCCAGGACCGGCAAGCGCAGCGCCGCCGGGCAGGATATCAGGCACGGCACCTGTATTCTTGCCGGGTGGCGGCTGTTGCCTTACCCGTCCTGGGGGTCGTGCGACCAGTTGTTGATATACCCACTTGCGCGACTGAAACTGCCGGTGCTGGCGGCCTCAAAATCGCTGAGACGTTCCCGGAAGGCCGGGGCAGCCCGCATGGATGCGGGCTGAGGGCCGTGTTTTGCACGGACGCTGCCTCGGCCCGACCCGAAGCCTGCAGGGATAAGTCGAAGGGACCGCGTAGCGGCGATTTTGCTGGCCGGAGCCCGGGGGTACAGGGGGCGGCGGCGACTGGCCGCCCCCTGTGCGCTCCCTGCGCCATAAGAGACATAGCGCAGAAGAAATATCGGGAGCGCAATCTGCCGGGAATTAACATAGAAGTTGTAGCCCTGCTAAGCGTAGCGCGAGCAGGGAAAATCCCGGATGGCGGCGCGTGGCGCCTTATCCGGGCTACAAAAGCATTTGCCGGGCGGCGGCTGCGCTTAACCCCCGACGCCGTGGCCCATCAACGCCAGCGCGTGGCTGACGATGGTCTGGCGGTTGACCGCCTGTAAACGCGGATCGCTGTGGATGCGCGAAAACGGCACCAGCACCAGGCTAATCACCGTGGTAAACAGCAGCTCCGGCGCCAGCGCCGGATTGATCTTGCCTTCCTGCTGCCAGCGACGCACCGTCCCCAGCATCACCTGAAAACGCTCCTCGCCGAAGCGGGCATCCATATGCTGGCGCAGAATCGGCATCTCGCCGATGATCTCCTGCATCCACAGCGGCGCGAACCAGGCGTTTTTCTCCGCCATATGCCCCAGCGTCTCGACCATCATCGTCAGCGCCAGCACCGGGTCCTGTGGATGATCGACAAAGATGCGGCTGATGTGATTGCGCAGCGGCATAAAGCGCTCCTCAATCAGCTGAGTCACCAGCGCATCCCGCGAGCTGAAGTAGTAATGCAGCATCGCCGGCGTCACCCCGGCCTCTTTGGCGATGGCGTTCAACGATACGCGGCCCGCCCCGTCGCGGGCAAACAGCGTCAGGGCGATGTCCATCAACTGTTCGCGGTTGGCGGTACCCGGTTTTTTACCGCGCGGCCGACCCGGGCGGCGGGGAGCATCCTGATCCTTTTGTGCTGTCATGATATGGCGATCTCTTGACCCGACTCATTCTTTCACTAAATATTAATTATGCATTTAATTAATTTCAAGCGAGCGTTGCAATGACTTCTCAAGTTGCTAACCCACCGGTGCAGTCGATACGCCTGCTGTTCAGCGCATTGCTGCTGGTGATGCTGCTTTCAGCGCTGGATCAGACCATTGTCTCCACCGCGCTGCCGACGATTGTCGGCGAACTGGGCGGGCTGGACAAGCTTTCCTGGGTGGTCACCGCCTATATCCTCAGCTCCACCATCGCGGTGCCGCTGTACGGTAAATTTGGCGATCTGTTCGGCCGCAAAATTGTGCTGCAGGTGGCGATTGGGCTGTTTCTCGTCGGCTCCGCGCTCTGCGGGCTGGCGCAGAATATGACCCAGCTGGTGCTGATGCGCGGCCTGCAGGGGCTCGGCGGCGGCGGCCTGATGGTGATCAGCATGGCGGCGGTCGCCGACGTCATCCCGCCCGCCAACCGCGGCCGCTATCAGGGGCTGTTCGGCGGCGTTTTCGGCCTGGCGACGGTGATCGGCCCGCTGATCGGCGGTTTTCTGGTGCAGCACGCCTCCTGGCGCTGGATCTTCTATATCAACCTGCCGCTCGGCCTGTTCGCGCTGCTGGTGATCGGCGCGGTATTCCACAGCAGCAATAAACGCAGCCAGCATCAGATTGACTGGCTGGGGGCGATTTATCTCAGCATGGCGCTGCTGTGCATCATCCTGTTTACCTCGGAAGGAGGCAGCGTCCATGCGTGGAATGACCCGCAGCTGTGGTGCATTCTGGCCTTCGGCATCGTGGGGATCATCGGCTTTATTTACGAAGAACGGATGGCCGCCGAGCCGATTATTCCGCTGGCGCTGTTCCGCAACCGCAGCTTCCTACTGTGCAGCCTGATCGGCTTCGTCATCGGCATGTCGCTGTTCGGGTCAGTCACCTTCCTGCCGCTCTATCTGCAGGTGGTGAAGGAGGCGACGCCCACCGAAGCCGGGCTGCAGCTGATCCCTCTGATGGGCGGCCTGCTGCTGACCTCGATTATCAGCGGGCGGATTATCAGCCGTACCGGTAAATATCGCCTGTTTCCGATCCTCGGCACCCTGCTCGGCGTGACCGGCATGGTACTGCTGACCCGCATCACCATTCACTCGCCGCTGTGGCAGCTGTACCTGTTTACCGGCGTGCTGGGAGCGGGTCTGGGGCTGGTGATGCAGGTGCTGGTCCTGGCGGTGCAGAATGCGATGCCGGCGCAGATGTACGGCGTCGCCACCTCCGGCGCGACCCTGTTCCGCTCGATTGGCGGCTCCATCGGCGTGGCGCTGTTTGGCGCGGTGTTCACGCACGTGCTGCAGAGCAACCTGCAACAACTGCTGCCGGAAGGCGCGGTGCTGCCGCCGGGAATGAATCCGGTGGCGGTCCAGCACCTGCCCGCGGATATCCGCCTCGACTACCTCGACGCCTTCGGCGCGGCGATCCACGCGGCGTTTCTGATGGCGGCCGGCATTATGGCGGTGGCGTTTGTCCTCTCATGGCTGTTAAAGGAGGCGCCGCTGAAGACCGCGACGCATTAAGCGGCCCCGGCGATGCGCAGCAGTGCCTGACGCAGCGCCGGTGCGGCAAAATCGATAAATTTGCGCAGCTTAAGCGGCGCCAGATCCCGAGCGGTATACAGCAAATGGACCGGCGCCGGATCCGGCTCGACGTTTTCCAGCAGCAGACGGAGCTCCCCGTGGCGCAGGCCATCCAGCGCCTGATAATGCAGTAAGCGGGCCACCCCCACCCCCAGCCGCGCGGCATCGGCGGCGCTCTCCGGCGTGGTAACGGATAGCACCGGCGGCAGGTTAATCAGCTGGTCCTCGCGCTCAGCGGCGCGAAAGCGCCAGCCGCGATAGGGCATCGGCGATTCAATGCGGATGATCGGCAGCGCCGCCAGATCGCGCGGCCGCTGCGGCTCGCCGTATTTCGCCAGCAGCGCCGGATGGGCGCAGGCCACAATCCGCATGGTGCCGAGGCGGGTGGCCACCATGCTGCTGTCCGCCAGGTCGCCAATCCGCACCGCCAGATCGACATGGTCGCTCACCAGGTCGGCATTGCGATCGCTGAGCAGCAAACGGACGCGAATTAGCGGGTAGCGGGCGATAAATTCACTGATTACCGGAAGAACGTGCTGGCGTCCAAACATCGTCGGCGCGGAGATCACCAGCTCGCCCTTCGGTTCCTGATATTCGCCCGTCGCCTGGCGTTCGGCGTTTTCCACCTCCTCAAGGATCCGCCGCGCGGCGGCAACATAATCGACCCCGGCGTCGGTGAGCGTCAGTTTGCGGGTGGTTCGCGCCAGCAGGCGTACGCCCAGCGCGCTCTCCAGTTCGCCAATATGGCGGCTGACGGTGGTCAACGGCATATTCAGCGCCCGCGCCGCCGCCGACATGCTCCCCAGCTCGGTCACTTTCACCAACAGCGCCATCGCGCTTAATCGATCCATTATTCTCCCGTTTTGCGGAAAGATGATTGCCACTTTACCCGTATTATCATTCTTCACAGTACAGTCCATGATGGCGCCAGACAACAGGAGGCGCTATGGCAGCAACCTTTCTCGATATCGCTATCACCCCGGACGTGATGGATGTGCAGCATGAAATGGGCAGCGACTCGCTGTGGCAAACGCCGCGCAGTCGCCGCCAGGCCGACCGCTTCGGCGACAGCGAAGCGGGGATGATCGCCACCCGCGACAGCTTTTATCTGGCGACGGTGTCGCAGAGCGGCTGGCCCTACATTCAGCATCGCGGCGGCCCGCCGGGGTTTCTGCATCTGCTGGATGACACCACCCTGGCGATGGCCGATTTCGGTGGTAACCGCCAGTACATTACTACCGGCAATCTGCGCGGCAGCGACCGGGCCTGCCTGTTTTTGATGGATTATCCGCGCCGTGCCAGGCTGAAAATCTACGCCACCGTCGAGGTCCTGGCGGCAGAGGACCACCCGCAGCTGCTGGCGCAGGTGGCGCCGGCCAACTATCGCGCCCGCATTGAACGTCTGTTTCTTTTTCATTTGCAGGCGTTTGACTGGAACTGCCCGCAGCACATTACGCCGCGCTACAGCGCGCAGCAGGTGGCGGAGTACAGCCAGAACCTGCAGCAACGTATTCATGACCTGGAGCAGGAGAATCAGCGCCTGCAGCAGCAATTAGCCCGTAGAGGAGAGTAAGCATGACCGAACAACGTCCTCCGTTACCGCCGTTTACCCGCGACAGCGCTATCCAGAAGGTCCGCGCCGCGGAAGATGGCTGGAACAGCCGCGATGCGGAAAAAGTCGCCCTGGCCTACACCGTGGATAGCGAATGGCGCAACCGCAGCGAATTTGTCCACGGTCGGGGGCAAATTGTTGAGTTCCTGCAGCGAAAATGGCGCAAGGAGCAGCAATACCGGCTGATTAAGGAGCTGTGGGCATGGCAGGAGAATCGCATTGCCGTGCGCTTCGCCTATGAGTGGTGCGACGACAGCGGCAACTGGTTTCGCTCGTATGGCAATGAGAACTGGGAGTTTGATAAGCATGGACTGATGCAGACGCGCTACGCCTGCATCAACGATCTGCCAATTAGCGAAAGCGAGCGCCTGTTCCACTGGCCGCAGGGGCGCCGCCCGGACGATCATCCGGGGCTCAGCGATCTGGGGCTGTAAAACCGGCGCTGCGCGACGGATTAATCGGCTTTCGGGAAGTCGACTACCGTGTCGTTAACCCGGTTCACCATGTTGGTGAACAGGATGGCGCTGATGGCGCTGATAATCTCAATCACCTGCTGGTCGCTAAAACCGGCGTTGCGCAGCGCGGCGACGTCGGCTTCCGGCAGCGTACCGGTGGTGGTCACCAGGGTCTGCGCGAATTTCACCAGCGCATCAAGCTGCGTCTCTTCCGCATACTCCCCGCGGCGCAGGGCGTGGATCTGCTCGCTGCTGAAGCCAGCTTTTTTCGCCATCAGGGTGTGCGCGGCCAGGCAGTAGTCACAGCCGGTGGCTTCGCTGACCGACAGATTAATCGCTTCCAGCTGCTGGGCGCTGAGGCTGCCTTTATGGAGCATCGCATTGTGCGCCAGCGCCTGCTGCAGCGCCGCCGGCGAGTGGCCGCCGATGGTCAGGTAGGCGTTCGGCACTTTGCCCATCGCTTTTTTGATCCCGGCGAAAATATCGGCGGCTTTGCCGGTGGCGTCTTGTTCACGGATATCTGCTAAACGGCTCATGGTTAACTCCTGTTGTTATCGAGGGTGTGTTGGCAATGGGGTCATCTTAGGCGCTTGCCGCATGCTAGACTGGCGGTCTTCGTCTCACCTTTTTGTCTTATCGTCTCAGGAGAAGCATGGACAGTCTCAGTCATCTGCTGGCGCTGCTGGCGCCGCGCTGCGAAGTGAACCTGCACTGTCGCTTCGGCGGCCGCTGGCAGGCCGGGCACCAGCAAATGCGCAGCGGCGTGGTGCCCTGGCACGTGGTGCTGCGCGGCGAGGGGCGGCTCAACGTCGGCGGCCAGACCCATCACCTGCGCGCGGGAGATGTCGTCCTCCTGCCCCACGGTTCGCCGCACCTGATGGAGAGCCTGGTGGAGTGGGGCCAGGTGCTGCCGGTGGCGCACCGGTTTAACGGCACGGTGACGGAAATGCGCGCCGGCCCGGCGGAGGGGGCGCTGGAGATGCTGTGCGGCGAATTCTATTTTGGTCCGCACGTCAGCTGGCTGTTCAGTGAAGCATCGACGCTGATCCATCTCCATACCGATGCGCGTGAAGACTGCCCGGAGCTGGACGCGCTGCTTAATATACTGGTGCGCGAGAGCCTGGCGCAGCGTCCCGGCGGCAGCGCTATCGTGCGCAGCCTCGGCGATACGCTGCTGGTGCTCCTGCTGCGCATGCTGCTTGGCGAGCAACAGCCGCCCGGCGGGCTGCTGCGCCTGATGAGCGATGAACGCCTGATGCCGGCGGTGCTGGCGGTGATGGCGACCCCGGAGCAACCGTGGACGCTGGAGAGTATGGCCGCCCGCGCGTTTTTATCACGGGCCACCTTTGCCCGTCATTTTGCCCGCGTCTATCACCTGACGCCGCAGGCGTGGCTGTCGCAGTTGCGAATGGCGCTGGCCGCCCGGCTGCTGCGCCTGGAGCGTCAGACCAACCTCGAGGTCATTGCCGAACGCTGCGGCTTTCAGTCGCAGGCTTCCTTCTCGAAGCGCTTCAAAATGCGCTATGGCGTGACGCCGGGCGAGTGGCGACGGGGCTAGCGCCTCGCGTTTCGCGAAGATGATTTTATTTCCAGTTGCGTGGTTTGCTGTTTATTACCCGACCCGAAAGTCGTTATAGTTTTGTACGAAAAAAAACAATGACATTCAGGACAGACAGGGTGAAGAGGATGAGATTACGTTTACAGGCCGCCGCCGCGGTAATGCTGGCGGGTCTGGCGCTGGTCGGCTGCGACCAAAAGGGTAATGAAGCGAAGCACATTAAGGTCGGTGTGATTAACGGCGCCGAGCAGGATGTGGCGGAAGTGGCGAAGAAGGTGGCCAAAGAGAAGTACGGTCTGGAGGTCGAGCTGGTGGGGTTCAGCGGCTCACTGCTGCCCAACGAGTCGACCAACGCCGGGGATCTGGACGCCAACGTCTTCCAGCATCGGCCTTTCCTTGAGCAGGACAACAAAGCGCATAATTATCATCTGGTGGCGGTCGGGAATACCTTCGTCTTCCCGATGGCCGGCTATTCGCGCAAGATCAAGTCAGTCGCCGAACTGAAAGACGGCGCGACGATCGCTATCCCCAACGATCCGACCAACCTCGGGCGGGCGCTACTGCTGCTGCAAAAAGAGAAGCTGATTACCCTCAAAGCCGGGACCGGCCTGCTGCCGACGGCGGTGGATATCACCGACAACCCGCGTAACCTGAAGATCATGGAGCTGGAAGGGGCGCAACTGCCGCGCGTACTCGACGATCCCAAAGTCGACGTGGCTATCATCAGCACCACCTACCTGCAGCAAACCGGGCTGTCGCCGGTTCGTGACGGCATCTTTATCGAAGATAAAAACTCGCCCTACGTGAACATCATCGTGACCCGGGAAGACAATAAAGACGCGCAAAACGTGAAGGAGTTTATGCAGTCGTACCAGTCGCCGGAGGTGGCGAAGGCGGCAGAGACTATCTTCAACGGCGGCGCGGTGCCTGGCTGGTAAGCCAACACACAGGGAGAGGCGCGTATGGTACGCCAACGGCAGGCTGACCTGCTGCTGATTGCCGCGACGGTGATTGCCGCCTGCGGCTGGATATTTTCCCGCGAGGCGATCGCCGGCATGCCGGTGTTCGCGTTTCTTGGGCTGCGTTTTTTCTTCGCCGCGCTGCTTCTGCTGCCGTTCTGCCGCGGTTTTCGCCCGCAAAAGCAGCACTGGCCAAAACTCATCATCAGCGGACTCTGGTTTGCGCTCAACCTCTGCCTGTGGATCTATTCGGTCTCCACGACGGCGTCGCTCGGCGAAGGGGCGTTTATCATGAGCCTGTCGATGATGTTCGTCCCGCTGACCGCATGGGTGATGATGAAGGTGCGCCCGCCGCGCGCCTGGTGGGAGTGCCTGCCGATTGCGGTGGTTGGCCTGGGGCTGCTCAGTCTGCATATGCCGATAGCCTTCCACCCCAGCCAGGGCTGGTTTTTGCTGACGGCGCTGGTGCAGTCGATCTGGTTCTGTTACACCAGCCGCTGCGCGCGTGAAGTACCGCTGATCCCCCTGACCACCGTGCAGCTGGCGATCACCGGTATCGTCGGGTTGACCATCTCCGCTGCCGTTGAACGCTGGGACCAGCCGATGACCCTGCCGACTCTCGGCTGGTTGGTGGCCAGCATTGTCATCGCTACCAGCCTGCGCTTCGGTCTGCAGATGAAGGGGCAGAAGTACGCGGCGGTGGCCAGCGCGGCGATCATCATGGTGCTTGAACCGCTGCTGACGGTCATTGCCGCCGCGCTGTGGTACGGCGAACAGCTGCCGCTGCAGAAGATTATAGGCGGCGTGCTGATCCTCGTGGCCCAGCTGTGGTTCCGCTGGCGGATGCTTAAGCCGTAAGCGAGCCGCTTCGCCGCTGCGCCATCAGCTGCAGCAGCGGCACCAGCGACAGCCCGTCCGGCATCTCGCCGCGGGCGATCAGCTGGTTTATCTCGTCGAAGGTAAACCAGCCGGTCTCCATCACCTCATCCTGATCTGCATCCATCCCCACCCAGCGTAAACCGGTGGCCAGCCAGGTGATAAACAGCTGATCGCTGCTGCCGTAGGAGGGGTTAAAGCGAATGATCTCCTCAACGCGTTGCGCCTGCCATCCGGTCTCTTCCCGCAGCTCGCGCAGCGCGGCGACCGCCGGGTCTTCCTCTTCATCGACGCCGCCAGAAGGGATCGCCCACACCACCTTATCGATCAGGTAGCGGTAGTGGCGAATCAGCAGCACCTTCTCATCCTGGATGGCCACAATCCCCACCGCCGGGCGCGGGTAATGAATGGAATAAAAGTCGCGGCGCTCGCCGGGGGCGACATCAATACCCACCTTACGCATGCTGAACCACGGCGTCTCGGCGATGACCTGCGGGTCGTGCATATCGGCGGCGGTCAGTTTCTTTTTCATCCTGCCACTCCTGTCAAAAATTGAGCCTTAAGAACAACATAGCCGGAGGCGGATGGCAACCGCCGCAGGTTGGCCCGATTTCATCGATCATTGCCCAAACGCCCCTGTTGAGCCAGGCGGGGACTCAGTACGATGTTCGTCAGATGACCTCAGAGGAACGCCAACATGAACATCACCCACATCCGTAATGCGACCCAGATTATTCACTACGCCGGGAAAAGATTTCTCATCGATCCGATGCTGGCGGACAAAGGCGCCTGGCCGGGTTTTCCGGGCACCGCGCGCAGCGAACTGCGCAATCCGCTGGTTGAGCTGCCGTTTTCCCGCGATAAAATTGTCGACGTTGACGCGGTGATCGTCACCCACACCCATGACGATCACTGGGACGCGGCGGCGATCGCCGCGATCCCGAAAACCCTGCCGGTGTTCGCCCAGCATGAGGCCGACGCCGCGCTGCTGCGCAGCCAGGGATTTCAGGATCTGCGCCTGCTGTCGGCAGACAGCGAATTTGCCGGCGTGCGCCTGCAGAAAACCACCTCCGGCCAACACGGCAGCGACCGGACCTACGCGGTGCCGGCGATGGCTGAACGCCTGGGCGAGGCCTGCGGCGTGGTGTTTCGCCATCCGCAGGAGAAGACGCTGTGGCTGGTGGGGGATACTATCTGGCGCGATGACATTGCAGCCGACCTGCTGAAGCTGCGCCCGGACGTGGTGGTCCTCAACGCCGGCTACGCCCACGTCATCGGCTTTGGCCCGATTATCATGGGCAAGGAAGATCTCCTGAACGTGCACTTCACCCTACCGGAAGCAAAAATCATGGCTATCCACCTCGAGGCGGTCAACCACTGCCTGGTGAGCCGGGAAGAGATGCGCCAGTATGCGCTGGATAATCAGATTGCCGATGTGGTTTCTATTCCGCAGGATGGAGAAACCGTCGTTTATTAACATGCGTAAGGGGAAGGGACGATGAAACTCACCGACGTGGCGATTGTCGCTGTAGAGGGCTTTAGCCCGTTTCACTACGCCGTCCCCTGCATGCTGTTTGGCGATTCGGTTTCGGAAATCAAACGCTTTAATCTGCACATTTGCGCCGAGCGGCCGGGGCTGCTGAGCGCCCGCGATGGTTTTGCGCTGTACGCCACCGGCGATTATGCCGCGCTGGAACAGGCGGATATCGTGGTGGTGCCTTACTGGGGCGAGGTCGATCGACGTCCGCCGCAGGCGCTGCTTGATAGCCTGGTGCGGGCCCGGGATAACGGCGCGGAGATTGTCGGCCTGTGCCTCGGCGCGTTCGTCCTCGGCTACGCCGGGCTGCTGGACGGCAGGCGAGCGGCGACTCACTGGGAGTTCGAGCAGGATTTCCAGCGCCGGTTTCCGCAGGTGCAGCTGGATATCAACGCCCTGTACGTCGACGACCAGCGGATCATTACTTCGGCGGGCACCGCGGCGGCGCTGGACTGTTGCCTCTACATCATCCGCCAGCGTTTCGGCAGCCTCGCGGCCAACCAGATCGCCCGGCGGATGATTGTTTCGCCGCACCGCGAGGGCGGCCAGGCGCAGTTTATCGCCCAGCCGGTGCCGAAAAACACCCGCGATGCGCGAATCAACTGCCTGCTGGATTATCTGCAGCAGCATATTGCCGAGCCGCACAGTCTCGATTCGCTGGCCCGGGTGGTGGCGATGAGCCGCCGTACCCTGACCCGCCACTTCGCCCGGGCAACCGGGATGAGCATTACCGACTGGCTGACCGCCGAACGTCTGCGCCGCAGCCAGGCTCTGCTTGAGGCGGGCGATCTGCCGGTCGAGCAGGTGGCGGAGGCGGTGGGCTATCTTTCAGCGGTCACCTGGCGCCAGCAGTTTAAAGCGCGCTTTGGCGTCAGCCCGACGGAATGGCGGCGTACCTTTCGTCGCGGCGCTTAGCCGGCGAGGGTCGCACTGTCGATCACGAAGCGGTATTTCACGTCACCCTTGACCATTCTTTCCCAGGCTTCGTTGATCTCATCGCCGCGGATCAATTCGATATCGGCGACGATGCCGTGTTCGGCGCAGAAGTCGAGCATCTCCTGAGTTTCCGGAATACCGCCGATCATCGAGCCGGCAATCGACCGGCGGCGGAAGATCAGATTGAACACTTCCGGCGACGGATGCGGCGTGGCCGGGGCGCCAACCAGCGTCATGGTGCCATCACGTTTCAGCAGCGTGGTGAAGGCATCGAGATTGTGCGGCGCCGCCACGGTGTTGAGGATGAAATCGAAGCTTTTGACGTGGGCCGCCATTTCGTCTTCATTGCGCGACACCACTACGTCATCGGCGCCCAGCGCTCTGGCCGCATTACGCTTGGATTCGGAGGTGGTAAAAGCCACCACGTGGGCCCCCATGGCGTGGGCCAACTTGATCCCCATATGCCCGAGGCCGCCGATGCCGACCACGCCGACTTTTTTACCCGGCCCGACGTGCCAGTGGCGCAGCGGCGAGTATGTCGTGATCCCGGCGCACAGCAGCGGCGCGACGGCGGCCAGCTGCGCTTCGGGATGGGTTATCCGCAGCACGTAGCGTTCATTGACCACTATCTGCTGTGAATAACCGCCAAGCGTGTGTCCCGGCGCGTCCTGGGTCGGCCCGTTATAGGTCAGCACCATGTGGTCGCAGTAGTTTTCCAGCCCCTCGGCGCACTCTTCGCACTGTTGACAGCTATCGACCATACAGCCGACGCCCACCAGATCGCCGACGGCGTAGCGCGAGACGGCGTTGCCGACCGCGGTCACCCGACCCACAATTTCATGCCCCGGCACGCAGGGATACAGCGTTCCTGCCCATTCCGATCGCGCCTGGTGGAGATCGGAGTGGCAGACGCCGCAGTAAGCGATGGCGATCTGTACATCCTGCGGCCCCGGGTCGCGGCGGGTGATGGCCATTGATTCCAGCGGCTGGCTGGCGGAGTAGGTACCAATAGCGTTGATCAGCATAGCGAAACCTCTTCTTGATGAATGGACTCAATAGAACGGGAGGGGAATGCGGGTGGTCAGTGGCATCGATAAGCGTAGCCTGGACTGGCCGAGATGCGAGGGGGAAAGCGGTAGAGAAACCCTCAGGCGCGGCGTTAGCCAGCGCAGTAAATAATAAGGTGGCCTTATCTTTATCGCCGCTAAGCCTTATAGGTAATTAAGGCTCATCGTATTTTTTATTCCTGTAAAATAGAGATAAATAGTTATTGCAGATAATGATGCTTACACTCTTTTTATCCTCGTAACGTCTTGTCTTTTATTCGTTAATTCACCTGTTGATACTATGATTCTCAACGAATCACTTTTTCAACCTGACCTGATGGCATAAAAACCATGTCGATCCCTGCAGCCAGCCTCTCTACTGACCAGGCGTTACCGTCTTTTTACTACGGAAGACAGACAAAGCCGTTATTCGCGGTGGAATCCCTGTTATCTGCGTTCCTGCCCGCCAGCTCACCCTTTGCGCTGCCGCGATCGACCTATTATCGTTTTCCGCCGACCCAGGCTGAATCCGGATTAATTCTGCTCGAAGAGGGGATTGCCTCGCTATGCCATGCGGAAAACAACATGGTGATATCAACGATATTTGCCCCTTCGCTATTGGGATTAATCGATGGTTACGGCGTCTTTAACGGTATTCCGGAAAAACACCACTGCTCTCTGTTTGCTGAGACAGATTTGCGCGGACGCTGGATAGGACACCAGGCCGCGGTCGAGATCCTCAATGCGCAAAACCTGTGGCAGGAGATGGCCCATGTTCTGGCGCAGCGGCTGATGGTGTTGAGCATGCGTTCGCAGGAGATGGTGGGGGTGGATTCTTATCCGATGGTGCGAACCCTGCTAACAGAGCTGGCGGACTACCCGGAGGAGTATCGTCGCCAAATTAATGCGTTAAGCTTTATACAGCGCCGCACCAACCTGTCGCGCAGCCGTGTTATGTCGATTCTGGCAGAGCTGCGCAAAGGTGGTTACATTACGGTCCATCGCGGGGTGCTGGAAAAGATAACCCGCACGCTTCCCGCCCACTTTTAAACCCGCGCGGCGGAGGGGCGTGATTTTCCCACCCCTCGTCAGCCGGTGGGCTAAGGCTCAACCGGCGTCAGAAAGTCCAGCCGCAGCGGCTCAGCCAGCAGAGACTCCATCTGCGTCATAAACGCCTGAAAATAGGGCATCGCGACATGGGCATCGAGGGCGTCCTGTCCCTGCCACGCCTCGCGCATATAGAAGGTGTCCGGCGCGTCGCGCAGCTGAAACAGGGCATAGTCGAGGTTGCCCGGCTCCTGTCTCGTCGGCAGGAGCAGCGCCTGCAGGGCCTGACGCAGGGCGTCCGTTTGGCCCGGTTTCGCCTTGAGCACGGCGATAAGCGATATCATCTTAAAACCCCTCCAGCACGATCTTGCCGACGGCGCGTCCGGTTTCCAGCTGGCGATGCGCTTTCTGCAGATTGGCGGCGGTGATGGCGCCGTAGTGTTCGCCAAGGGTGGTTTTGATAGTGTGGTTGTCGATCAGCGCCGCCACGCGGGTGAGCAGCTGATGCTGGGCGATCATATCATCCGTCTCAAACATTGAACGGGTGAACATAAATTCCCAGTGCAGGGACAGGCTTTTCGCTTTCAGCGGCACCACGTCCAGGGTCTCCGGGTCATCAATCAGCGCCAGCTTGCCCTGCGGGGCGAGGGCGTCGATCAGCGCGTTGAAGTGCTGCTCGGTATTGGTCAGGCTGGCGACATGGGTTACCGACGTGATACCAATGCGCGCCAGCTCGTCGGCGAGCGGCTTGCTGTGATCGATCACATGGTGCGCGCCCGCCTCGCGGACCCACTGCTGGCTCTCGGGACGCGAGGCGGTGCCGATCACCGTCATGGCGGTCAGTTTACTGGCCAGCTGGGTCAGGATAGACCCCACGCCGCCCGCCGCGCCGACGATTAGCAGCGTGTCGCCCGCATTGCCGCCTTCCTCAACGCCGAGACGGTGAAACAGCAGCTCCCAGGCGGTGATCGCCGTCAGCGGCAGCGCGGCGGCGGAGGCATTATCGAGGGTGCGCGGTTTGTGCGCCACCAGGCGCTCATCCACCAGCTGATATTCACTGTTGCTGCCGGCCCGGCCCAGCGCGCCGGCGTACCAGACCTCGTCCCCGGGCGCGAACAGCGTCACTTCCTCACCGACGGACTGCACCACGCCAACGGCGTCCCAGCCCAGCACCCGCGGCGTGTCGCCCTGAAAGCCGGCGCGCACTTTGGTGTCTACCGGATTGACCGAGATAGCCTTCACAGCGACCAGTAGATCACGCCCGTGGGCGGTGGGGATCGGCAGGTCGATCTCGGTTAAAGAAGGGATGTTGTTGCCGTCAGCGGCGGCTTGAGTAATGGCGATAGCTTTCATAACTGCTCCGGTCTGTGATTCGGGTGAATGAAAAGATGGAGCCATCGTAGACCGCTGCCGGGAGGGGAAAAACGGGCTAACGGCAATAACAGTTATATGCAGAAAGTGAAAATCAGCCCACCTGATAGAAGTCGAGCATCACCCCATCCTGGGTCCGGCCACCGGCGCAGATAAACAGCGAGGTGGTTAGCCAGCTGAGCGCGGGAGCATCCACCTCAAAGGTGGGCACGGTGCGAAAATAGATGGCTTCTGGCGGAATATCGCTAAAAAAGCGCATATCGTCGGCGAAAAGCTGGTCATGATACTGGGCCGGCACCCGGCGGATGCCATTGTTTTCCACATAGACCGTGCCTTCCGCCACCTGCAGGGCATAGCGGGCGGACAGCCTGCAGGTGCCGTCGGGTTCGATTATCTGGCTGTCGACGCCGCCGGGTAATACGTGGCCGCGAAGTTGACCCGAGACGCTGCCGCCGACAATCGGGATCAGCTGGCGCTTACCGGTCTGCGGGCTGCGGGAGACGATTATCGGTTTATCAACCTGGATGGTAATGGAAAAACAGTGTCTGAGTTCGGGGGTCATTATGGATCTCCTGTTTCGGTTGCTAACGGCACGCGGCCACCGCGCCAGTGTAACGGGTTTGCGAGAGACAAAATAACGCAGGGTTTGGATAAAAATGATTGGCTGGGATGATGAGTTTGGGGGGCTCAGGTTGGTAGGGAGTGGCTGTGGGGGAGCAGGGGCAAACTGGCGGAAGATCACAGGAGTTGAACCTGCCCGGGACCGCTGGCGGCCCCAACTGGATTTGAAGTCCAGCCACCTCACCGGAGATGACGATCTTCCGCGCCTCGATTGCTACATGGAGGCGGGGCGCATTATAGCTACTTTCAGCCGTTTACCACATACCTAAACGCACTTTTTTACTGTTAAAACTGGACTTTACAGAACAGTCCTGGACAAATCCTCACAAAATCCGTGAGTTACACTTTTTCACTCCCTGATTCCCTACCGCGATCACAGAAAACAAGAAACGTAATCTGATAACGAGATATCGCAATTCATCTTAGTGCGGCAAAGGTTTACAAAAACCGTAACCGGTACCAACCCTCGGTGCCGCTAAGGGAATAGTGCGCATATGAAAGATCACATTTTGTCCGTCAAAGAGAAAATTGGTTATGGCATGGGTGATGCCGCCAGCCACATTATTTTTGATAACGTCATGTTGTACATGATGTTTTTTTACACCGATATTTTTGGTATCCCCGCCGGCTTTGTCGGCACCATGTTCCTGCTGGCGCGCGCGCTGGACGCGATTTCCGACCCGTGTTTGGGTCTGCTTGCCGACCGTACCCGCAGCCGCTGGGGTAAGTTCCGCCCATGGATCCTCTTCGGCGCTATCCCGTTCGGCCTCGTCTGCGTGCTGGCCTACAGCTCGCCGGATTTAAGCCACAACGGCAAGCTGATCTACGCCGCCGTGACCTACACGCTGCTGACCCTGCTCTACACCGTGGTGAATATCCCTTACTGCGCGCTGGGCGGCGTGATCACCGACAACCCGACGCAGCGCATTTCGCTGCAGTCCTGGCGCTTCGTGCTGGCGACGGCGGGGGGCATGCTCTCCACCGTGCTGATGATGCCGCTGGTCAACTTTATCGGCGGCGAAGACAAAGCGCTCGGCTTCCAGGGGGGCATCGCGGTGCTGTCGGTGATTGCCTTCCTGATGCTGGCCTTCTGCTTCTTTACCACCAAAGAGCGTGTCGAAGCGCCGCCGAGCAGTACCTCGATGCGTGAAGACCTGCGCGATATCTGGCGCAATGACCAGTGGCGGGTGGTCGGCGTGCTCACCATCCTCAATATCCTCGCGGTCTGCGTTCGCGGCGGCGCGATGATGTATTACACCACCTGGATCATGGGCTCGGCGGCGCTGTTCACCGCCTTCCTCACGACCTACTGCGTCGGCAACCTGATTGGCTCGGCGCTGGCGAAACCGCTGACCGACTGGAAATGCAAAGTCAGCGTCTTCTGGTGGACCAACGCCCTCCTGGCGGTGCTCAGCGTGGCGATGTTCTTCGTACCGATGGACGCCGAAATCACCATGTTTGTCTTTATCTTCGTCATTGGCGTACTGCACCAGCTGGTGACGCCAATCCAGTGGGTAATGATGTCCGACACCGTCGACTACGGCGAATGGTGTAACGGCAAACGCCTGACCGGCATCAGCTTCGCCGGTACCCTGTTTGTGCTCAAGTTAGGGCTGGCGCTGGGCGGCGCGCTGATCGGCTGGATGCTGGCCGGCGGCGGCTATGACGCCGCCGCTAAAACCCAGAACAGCGCCACCCTCACCATCATTATCGCCTTGTTCACCCTCGTTCCGGCGGTGTGCTACCTGCTGAGCGCGGTGATCGCCAAACGCTACTACACGCTGAAAACGCCGTTCCTGAAAAAAATGATGGCCGAGCTGGCCGAGGGCGCGCGTCGCAACGAACAAGATTTCACCGCCGCCCCGATCGACAAAGAATGGCAAAACTAAGAGGACGTTTTAATGAAAATCAGTGATGGAAACTGGCTCATTCAACCAGGGCTCAACCTGATCCAACCCGTACAGGTTTACGAGGTGGAGCAGCAGGGGAATGAAATGGTGGTCTATGCCGCGCCGCGCGATGTCCGCGAACGCGCCTGGCAGCTGGATACGCCATTGTTCACCCTGCGCTTTTTCTCGCCGCAGGAAGGGATAATCGGCGTGCGTATGGAGCACTTCCAGGGCGCGCTGGATAACGGCCCGCACTATCCGCTGAACGTGCAGAAAGACGTCCATGTCGAAATAGAAAATACGGCCGGGTTCGCCGAGCTGAAAAGCGGCAGCCTCAGCGTGCGGGTGACTAAAGGCGAATTCTGGGCGCTGGATTTTCTGCGCGACGGCCTGCGTATCACCGGTAGCCAGCTAAAAAACAACGGCTACGTGCAGGATAGTAAGACCCAGCGCAACTACATGTTTGAGCGCCTCGACCTCGGCGTCGGCGAAACCGTCTACGGCCTCGGCGAGCGCTTTACCGCCCTGGTGCGCAACGGCCAGACGGTAGAAACCTGGAACGAGGACGGCGGCACCAGCACCGAGCAATCCTACAAAAATATCCCGTTCTATCTGACCAACCGCGGCTACGGCGTGCTGGTCAACCATCCGCAGCGCGTCTCCTTCGAGGTGGGCTCGGAGAAAGTCTCTAAAGTCCAGTTCAGCGTTGAAGGCGAATACCTCGAGTACTTCGTCATCGACGGCCCGACGCCGAAAGCGGTGCTTAACCGCTATACGCAGTTCACCGGCCGCCCGGCGCTGCCGCCGGCATGGTCGTTTGGTCTGTGGCTGACGACCTCGTTCACCACTAACTATGACGAAGCGACGGTGAATAGCTTTATCGACGGCATGGCTGAGCGCCATCTGCCGCTGCACGTCTTCCACTTCGACTGCTTCTGGATGAAGGCCTTCCAGTGGTGCGATTTTGAATGGGATCCGCTAACTTTCCCGGACCCGGAAGGGATGATCAAGCGCCTGAAGGCGAAAGGGCTGAAGGTCTGCGTGTGGATCAACCCGTACATCGGTCAGCGCTCGCCGGTGTTCAAAGAGCTGAAAGAGAAGGGTTATCTGCTGAAGCGTCCGGACGGTTCGCTGTGGCAGTGGGATAAGTGGCAGCCGGGGCTGGCGATTTATGACTTCACCAATCCGGAAGCCCGCCAGTGGTACGCTGACAAACTAAAAGGCCTGGTGGCGATGGGGGTCGATTGCTTCAAGACCGACTTTGGCGAGCGTATCCCGACCGACGTCCAGTGGTTTGACGGTTCCGATCCGCAGAAAATGCACAACCACTACGCCTTCATCTATAACGAGCTGGTGTGGAAGGTGCTGAAAGAGACCGTCGGCGAGCAGGAGGCGGTGCTGTTCGCCCGCTCCGCCTCGGTGGGCGCGCAGCAGTTCCCGGTGCACTGGGGCGGCGACTGCTACGCCAACTACGAATCGATGGCGGAAAGCCTGCGCGGCGGGCTGTCGATCGGCATGTCCGGCTTCGGTTTCTGGAGTCACGATATCGGCGGTTTCGAAAACACCGCGCCGGCCCACGTCTACAAGCGCTGGTGCGCCTTCGGCCTGCTCTCCAGCCACAGCCGGCTGCACGGCAGCAAATCCTATCGGGTGCCATGGGCCTACGATGACGAGTCCTGCGACGTGGTGCGCCACTTCACGCAGCTGAAATGCCGCATGATGCCGTATCTCTATCGTCAGGCGGCGCTGGCCAACGAGTGCGGCACGCCGATGCTGCGCGCGATGATGCTCGAGTTTCCGGACGATCCGGCCTGCGACTATCTCGACCGCCAGTATATGCTGGGCGATTCGGTCCTGGTGGCGCCGGTGTTCTCCGAGGCCGGCGAAGTGCAGTTTTATCTGCCGGAAGGGCACTGGACGCATCTGTGGCATAACGATGAATTGCCGGGTAGCCGCTGGCATAAGCAGCATCACGATGCGCTGAGCCTGCCGGTCTACGTTCGCGACAACAGCCTGCTGGCGCTGGGCAACAATGACCAGAAGCCGGATTACGCCTGGCATGAGGGCACCGCCTTCCAGCTGTTCCACCTTGAGGATGGACGCGAGGCACGCTGTGACGTTCCGGCGGCAGACGGCTCGACGATCTTCACCCTGAAGGCCAGGCGCCAGGGCAACGCCATCGCTGTGAGCGGCGAAGGCGAGGCCCGCGGCTGGACGCTGTGCCTGCGCAATATCCCGCAGGTCGCGGGCGTGCAGGGCGGTACGCAGACCGGTAGCGAACTGGGCGTGGTGGTGAGCGCCGAGGGCAATACGCTGACGATTACGTTGTAAATAGGTTAACAGCAGCAGCCCTCTTCGCCAGGCGGAGAGGGTTTTTTTATTCCATTTTTGTACAAAAAGTAACATTCATTTCATTGTGGTGACTCAGGCCGCAGACGCGGTTGTCGAACGGTGTTAGCGTATTCTGCCGCTGAGAGGAGCCCGCCATGGACGTAGAAAATATCTTTCGTGACGTGAAGCTAAGCAAAACGGAAATGACCGTGCTGCGCTTTATTCAGAACGACCCGGAGCAGTGTATCCGCCAGGGAGTTCGCGCTGTGGCCGAACAGTGCTACAGCAACCCCTCTTCCCTGGTCCGGCTGGCAAAGAAACTGAAGTTCAGCGGCTGGCTGGAGCTGGTTTACTTTATCAAGTTCAATATCACCATGCCGAAGCTCGATGTCACCAACGATATCGACTACATGAGCGTTCAGCCGGAAGAAGCGCTGACGCCGCTGCTGGCAAGCCTTAAACAGCAGCGCATCCTGATCCACGGCAGCGGCTTTTCACAGCTGATCGCCCAGTATATTTACAACAAGTTTCTCGTCACCGGCGTGAATGCCAGCCTGGCGCTGTGGCCCGATTACGAAATCCTCGAACAGAAAAACGCCGCCTGCTTCGACTCCATCTGGATCATTTCTAAATCCGGGCGCAGCAGCTCGGCGCTCAACTGGATTAAGGCCCTGGAGGGGAAGGAGATTAATCTGGTCTGCTTTACCGGCGACTACCAAAGCCCGCTGGCGCAGGCCGCGGATACGGCGTTTATTATTCACGACCCGCAGAAGTTCGATGATGATATTTACTGGAGCAACCCGTTTTTCGGCTACTGCATCTTAGGCTTTGAGCGACTATTGAAGATGTGGTTTACCAGCCTACGTAGCAATAGTTAGCCCCCGCTAAGCGCGGTGCGAGCGGGGGAATCCCATCGGCAGCGGATTACCGCCAGGCGGCGAACTGCTCATCGTCAAGATAGGCTTCGACCAGGGTTTTCGCCAGCGAATAGGAACCGATCAGCGGGTGCGCCATCAGCGCCCGCACCGCCAGCGATTTATCCTGCTGCAGGATCGCCGCCACCGCCAGCCGCTCATACTCCTTCACGCAGGCAATCATATTCTTCTGCGCCGTCGGTACCTTCACCGGCGTCACCGGCTTGAGGCCATCCCGGCTCAGGTCGCAGCTGATCTCGATCACGTCGTCCGGGCGTAAAAAATCGAGCGTGTCGTGATTCTGGATCGACACCACGATCCGCTTGGTGGTGGTGCTGTTCACCGCTTCCAAGATATCCAGCGCCACTCCGGCATAGCCGCCGGTGTCCGGCTCTTCGATAAACTGGCGCAGCGTCAGCGGTTCGCGGGTGTGGAATTTCTCCTGCCGGGATTCGTTCTGCATATAGCTGTTTTCCCGGCGTAGGTAATGCTGCATCCAGATGGTGAAGGCGGCCTCCGGTTGCGTTCTGGCATCCACGGTGCGCAGCGCCTCGCGCATCTCCTGATTGATGCGGGCGATCTGCTCTCCGCGCGTCTCGCCGGCCCCCTGAATCGCCTTCAGCGCCTCGTCGCGATAGTAGTAATAATAGAGATATTCATTGAGGAGTTGATTATCGCAAAGCCGTACCAGCTCCGGGGAGAAGTACTGCATCGCCGTCTTCTGGTACAGTTCCGGGCTGGCGATCAGCCGTTCGGTCACTTCTTCCCCACGGACGGTGAAGTGGGTAAACCAGGAGAAATGGTTCAGCCCATAGCATTCCACGCTGAGGTCGCGCTCCTCACAGCCAAGGATCGCCGGCAGTTCACGAATCAGCTCGGAGGGGGCATCGCAGATCCCATAGACCCGGCGCTTAAAGCCGGACTTAATAATCGCTTCCGTCACCAGACCTGACGGGTTGGTAAAGTTAAACAGAATGGCGTCTTCGGCGGCATGTTCTTCGATCAGCCGGCAATAGCGAAGGATCGCCGGGATCGAGCGCATGGCCATCGCGAAACCGCCGGCGCCGGTGGTCTCCTGGCCGAGAGTGTTATGCTCAAGCGCAATACGTTCGTCGCGAATGCGGCTTTCATCGCCGCCAACCCGCAGGGTGGTAATGATATAGTTGGCGTCCTGCAGCGCTGCGACCGGGTCGGTGGTGGTACTAAACTGAATATCCGGGCGAATGGTATTAAATACATAGCGGGCAATTTCGCCAAATATCGCCAGATTATCAGCAGAGTTATCGAGAAAAACGACTTCTGTTAAACCAATGCGGTGAGCGTTATAGGCCAGAGATTTCGCTAAAAATGCAGAGCGAACGCCGCCCCCGCCTAATACGGTTAATTTCATAAATA
The DNA here is from genome assembly GCF_018204675.1 of Klebsiella sp. P1927. NCBI lineage: Bacteria > Pseudomonadati > Pseudomonadota > Gammaproteobacteria > Enterobacterales > Enterobacteriaceae > Klebsiella > Klebsiella sp. P1927. The sequence goes on from NZ_CP073377.1 coordinate 5,245,409, forward strand.
CTCCTCATTAATTTTCTGCTAACCAGTTATCAACCCGGGAACGTACCTGTCCCACTTTGACGCCATAAATAACCTGAACTTCATTTCGATTGCGTACGACGCCGTTGGCGCCGGTATTTTTTAATTGCGTGTCATCAACCCGCGCCATATCGCGCACGGCCACGCGCAGGCGAGTAAAACAATTATCGACGGAGAGAATATTCTCCTTGCCCCCGAGGCCGCGGATAATGTCATCGGTGACCGACTGCGGTTGCGCGACTTTCTGGCGGTACTCTGCTTTGCTGTAGAGCTTCACGTTCTCGTCATCTTCCCGGCCCGGCGTTTTCAGGTTCAGCTTCACCACCAGGGTGCGGAAAATCACGTAGTAGACGGCGAACTGGCCGATACCGATAAGGACATAGCCCGGCCAGCGCGTTAAGGAGACCGGCAGCGGCAGGTTATAGATCAGAAACTCGATCAGGCCCGATGCTCCCCAGGGACGTACGGTGAATATGTCGCAAATGGCCTGCGAGGCGGCGGTTAACGTCGCGTGGATCACCCACAGCAGCGGTGAGACAAATAAGAAGGTGAACTCAATCGGCTCGGTGATGCCGGTCAGCATCGAGGTGATAATCGCCGGTAGCAGAATCGCCTTCGCCATCGCTTTCTTCTCCGGTTTCGCGGTGTGGTAGAACGCCAGCGAGGCGCCCGCCAGGCCAAAGATAGTGGTCATCCCTTGCTGCGAAAAACGTAATGCGTCGTTCATGACCGGCGTCAGGTCGGGATGGCGCATATAGGCGAGGAATATGGCCTGGGTGCCGGAGACCACCTGACCATCCACGTTCAGCGTGCCGCCAATCTGGGTGAGCTGGAAGGGGGACCAGACGAAATGGTGCAGGCCGGTGGGGATAAGGAATTTTTCAAAGAAACCATAGACGAAGACCCCGGCGACCCCGGCATTTTTCATAAAACCGGTGAGGGCGGAGATGCCGTGGGTCATAAAGGGCCAAATCCAGGTAAAGGCGATGGCGTAGAAGATAACCACCGGCGTCATCGCCACCAGCGTCAGCTTGGCGCCGCCGTACATCGACAGCGCGCCAGGCAGCTCAATGGCAGAGACTTTATTGTGCACCCACGCAATCGTGCAGCCGAGAATAATGCCCAGGAAAACGCCCATATCCACCACCACAAAGCCCAGCAGCTGGGTTTGCCCGGTGCCATAATATTCACCGTTAATTTTTTCGGCGAGTCCATGGGTGTGTTCCAGCCAGGAGTGGTTGGCGCCAAGAAACATAATAAAGCACATCACTGAAACCAGTGCGACTTCGGTTTTTTTATCCTTTGCCAGGCCATAGCTTATGCCGACGCAAAATAATAAGCCGAGGTTGCCAAATAAAGGCCAAAAGGTGTCGCCGAGCATTTGCCCAAGCTGATGTAAGAAACTGGTTTCAGCAATTAATGTCGGATTAGTTAATACTGAACTGAGGGCCAGAATTAAGCCAATGACCGGCAAGAACAATACGGCGCCGATCATGGCCCGGGAGAATTTTTGCATATTCTCCAGAATACGCTGACGTATTTCAGGCATGATTGATCCTTTTATATTTTTGTAGGTACAGGGAGCGGTTTTTTATCGACTTCCAGTGATTTGGTTATAGCAACTCTGATATTTGAAAGGAACCTGTTGCGCTAAATAGGTACAGATAGCCGCGTATTGCGCACAGGTTTCAGGACTCGCACCCCAACTCTCTCCCTGAAAGGGAGAGAGTTGTCAGAGTGGAGTTTTGCCGGGAAGCAATCCCTCTCCCCATAGAGGAGAGGGGAATGGGGCATCGCTATGGGGTGACGGGAGCGGGCGCTGGCGCGGCGGGGGCGGGGCTGACCTCGCCGTTGCGCATGATTTGCGCCACCTGCTGTTTCTCCATATTCACGGCGCTGAGCTGCCCGTTGACCGTCGGTTTGAGCGGGGCATCGGCCTGCACGCTGCCGCTGGCGGTCAGCTGGAGATTGCCATCCCCGCTTATAGGTAGCGACGGCCAGCCCCAGGCCTGCAGAATATTCAGCGGCACGCCGCGGCCGCTGAAGCTCAGATTGACCTGGCGCTGCGGCAGTTGGGATACCGCGGCGGTGGCCTGCAAAATGCCGCGCTCGGTGAAGGCGCTAAGCTCAGTGATATTGACCGTCGAGGCTGTGGCGTTCAGTTTGAGTGATGGGCGGCGCACGTCGATCCGGTTGAAAGTCGCCGCCGCGGCGTTCAGCGTCGCGCTGCCGTTCCATACTCCCCAGCTGCCGTTTTTCACCAGCTGTAGCTCGCCGCCATAGCCATCGAGGGCGGTAATTTGCCACGGGAAAGCAGGGTCCACATCGATGATCAGATTGCGGCTGGCGCTGAATTTTTTCAGCGTCAGGCTTTGCAGCCAGGCTGGCAGCGGCGTCATCCACAGCTGTTTCCAGTTCGCCGGCAGCGTGTACTCCAGTCCGGCGAAAGCGGTATCGTCGAGCACCAGGGCGTTCCCGGCGCGCAGCCAGTTGCCGGAGGTGCGCACCATGCCGCCCTCCCAGCGCGAGGAGAACTGGCGCAGCGCAATGCCCTGGGGAGAGAATTCGGCATTGAGGATCGGGTCGAAAAGATGCAGCGAACCGTAGATAAATTCGCTGGCGTTCATCGACAGCGTGCCGTCCTCGCTCTGCCAGCCGCCGTGGCTAAGGGTCAGGTTGCGCAGGCTCAGGTCGAGGTCGGTTACCGCCCAGTCCGGTCCCTGCAGGCGGGCGTCGGTGATGTCCAGGCGGCCAATCTGCAGAGAGGGGACCGTGGTTAACGGCGCGAAAAACTCGGCCAGCGAGGCGGGGCTCTGCAGTCGAATCTCGTTGAGCTGGAGGTTATCCACCCGCCAGCTGCCATCGGCGCTGCGTTTGGCATTGCCGGTTAAGGTGCCGCGGGCGACATCGGCGCCGAGGGTGGAGAGGGTGACCTCGCCCTGATCAATCTTACCCTGAATCAGAACGTTGCTGGCTTCGACGCCATTGAGCGTCATCGAGCCCGCGCTCATCTGGATCTGCGCCGTTTTCCCCAGCACATTGCCCGCCTCCGGCGTCCATGGGCTGACGCCGCCGGTGACGCGCTGCGCGCTGAGCGCCCAGCCGGTTTCCGGGCTGTTGAAAGCCATATTGCGCAACATCAGCCGGTCGGCAGCGAACGGCAGGTCTGCAGAGTGGGGTGACAGATTCAGAGTGCCGTCGTTAAGGACTATCTCATCCGCATGCAGCGGATCGCTAAACTGGCGGGTGCTGAAGCCAATGTCGACCGTTTTTGCCACCAAAGTGGCAGGCTTGCCTTCCCGACCAAAGGTGACGTTTCGCAACTGCACATGATGGGGGGAGGAGAAATCGTGCTCCATCTCATCGAAGGAGACCTGCCAGCCGGTGCCATTGCTGAGCCAGGCGCTGGCCTGGCGGGCGCCCCAGTGGGTTTGCAGCAGGAACCACGCGCCAATAATGACGAGCAGCAGAGCGACTAGCAGCCAGAGAATCAGCTTTCCAAGAAATTTCATGGTCTTCCATTCTGTGAGATGCACATCACCGTGTTATGCCCGATTTAGGCGCACTTCTCAAGGCAGGCGTGGTTTATTTCCGTGATGGGGCAGGTGGTTGGAGGACGTCCCGGCCGATGCGCGACCGGGAACGCATGAGATCACGCCTTTTCTGGCGGGAAAATTAAATTCAGAACAATCGCCGTGATACCGCCGGCGGCAATCCCGGAGGAAAGCAGGTTTTTCAGCCAGTCCGGGGCGAACTGCAGGATCAGCGGCTGCTGCGACACGCCGAGGCCTACCGCCAGCGACAGAGCGATAATCAGGATCGCTCGACGGTTCAGCGGTTCACGGGAGACGATGCGCACGCCGGACGCGGCGATGGTGCCGAACATCACCAGCGTGGCGCCGCCGAGCACTGGCTCAGGGATATGCTGGACAAAGCCGCTCACCGCCGGGAACAGGCCGAGGACGATCAGCATCAGGGCGACCACAAAGCCGACGTAGCGGCTGGCGACCCCGGTCAGTTGGATCACGCCGTTGTTCTGGCCGAAGCAGGAGTTCGGGAAGGTGTTGAAGACCGCGGAAACGAAGGAGTTCAGGCCGTTAGCCAGCACGCCGCCTTTCAGGCGCTTCATATACAGCGGACCCGAGACCGGCTGTTCGGAGACGTCGGAGGTGGCGGTGATATCGCCGATGGTTTCCAGGGAGGTGATCATAAACACCAGCATCAGGGGCAGCAGCAGACTCCAGTCGATGCCGAGGCCATAATAGAGCGGCGTCGGGACGGTGATGAGGCTGCTGTTGGTCGGGGCGGTGTTGGCTGGCAGCATATCGAGGAACCACGCCGCCAGATAACCGGCAGCCATGGCAATCACTAGCGAGGCGATGCGCAGGTACGGGTTGCGCTGGCGGTTGAGGATAATAATCAGCGCCAGCACGATACCCGCCAGCAGCAGATTTTTCGGCGCACCAAAGGTGTGGTCAGCCATCGCCGCGTAGCCGCCGCCGATGGAGGTCAGTCCGACCTGAATCAGCGACAGGCCGATAATCATCACCACCACGCCGGAAACCAGCGGGGTAATGATACGGCGCGCCAGGTGCAGGATCCGGGAGAGGACCATTTCGGTGCAGCTGGCCAGCATCAGGGTGCCGAAGAGGGCGGCCATCATGGTGGGGACGTCGGCGCCGCCGGTTTTCAAGGCGGTACCGCCCATGATCAGCGGGGCGACAAAGTTGAAGCTGGTGCCCTGGATGGAGAGCAGTCCGGAGCCGACCGGGCCCCAGGCTTTGATCTGAATAATAGAGGCGACGCCGGAGGCGAACAGCGACATGCTGATGATATGTTGGGTATCTTGCGCCGGGAGACCGAGAGCCTGGCAGATTAACAGCGCCGGGGTGATCACCGCGACAAACATCGCCAGCAGGTGCTGGAAGGCGGCGAACAGGGTTTGCGGTAGCGGCGGGCGATCTTCGAGGCGGTAGATTAATTCGCTGGCTGGTTTATGCGCAACCGGTTGCGCATTTTCTGACTCTGCGGTGTTAACGGACATCACAAGCAATCCCAAGGTGGCAAAGCGGGAATTTTATCGGACTGTAGACCAAAAGCAAACGTTTGCCAGCGTTTGCTCATAAAAATTTATACCGTGAATATGCGCAACGAGATAATTAACATTTTGTATGCTAAATCGCATCATTCAGGATACAAAATATCTTTTTCTGTCAATTTTTCCGCCGTTCTGCGTAAAATCCCCCTCTGACTCCTCATGATGAGAAGCTAAAGACACCAGGAATATCGTCGCGTGTGAATGGATCATGCGCCCATAAGGAGCTTTTTATGTTTCATCTCGATACCTTATCGACGCTCGTTGCCGCAACGCTCGTGCTGTTACTCGGCAGAAAACTCGTACAAACCGTTCCCTTCCTTAAGAAATACACTATTCCTGAACCCGTTGCCGGCGGTCTGCTGGTGGCGCTGGCGCTGCTGGCGCTGAAAAAAAGCATGGATATCGAAATTGATTTCGATATGAGTCTGAAAGATCCGCTGATGCTGGCGTTCTTCGCCACCATCGGTCTTAACGCCAACCTCGCCAGCCTGCGGGCCGGCGGCAAGGTGCTGGGCACTTTCCTGATCGTGGTGGTTGGCCTGCTGCTGCTGCAGAACGCCCTCGGTATCGGCATGGCGACGCTGCTGGGGCTGGATCCGCTAATGGGTCTGCTGGCCGGGTCGATTACCTTATCCGGCGGCCACGGCACCGGGGCGGCGTGGAGTAAGCTGTTCGTTGAGCGCTACGGTTTTGCCAACGCCACCGAGGTGGCGATGGCCTGCGCGACTTTCGGCCTGGTGCTGGGCGGCCTGATCGGCGGCCCGGTGGCGCGTTATCTGGTGAAGCACTCTTCCTCACCGGACGGGACACCGGACGATCAGGTGGCGCCAACCGCCTTTGAAAAGCCGGACGTGGGGCGGGTGATCACCTCGCTGGTGCTGATCGAAAGTATCGCCCTGATCGCCATCTGTCTGACGCTGGGCAAGGTGGTTGCGCAACTGCTGGCGGGGAGCGTCTTCGAGCTGCCGACCTTCGTCTGCGTGCTGTTTATCGGCGTGATCCTCAGCAACAGCCTGGCGCTGGCGGGGTTGTATCGGGTGTTCGATCGCGCGGTATCGGTGTTGGGCAACGTCAGCCTGTCGCTGTTCCTCGCCATGGCGCTGATGAGCCTCAAGCTGTGGGAGTTGGCCTCGCTGGCGCTGCCGATGATTATTATCCTGGCGGTGCAGGCGCTGGCGATGGCGCTGTATGCGGTGTTCGTCACCTATCGGATGATGGGCAAAAACTACGATGCCGCGGTGCTGGCAGCCGGGCATTGCGGGTTTGGCCTGGGGGCAACGCCGACGGCGATCGCCAATATGCAGGCGATTACCGACCGTTTCGGGCCATCGCATATGGCCTTCCTGGTAGTGCCGATGGTGGGGGCGTTCTTTATCGATATCGTCAACGCGCTGGTGATTAAGCTGTACCTGCTGCTGCCGATGTTTGGTTGATAAAAAACCCGGAAGCGGTGCTGCGCACCTGTCCGGGCTACAAGATCGTGCTGTTTGGGGTTTTGTAGCCCGGCTCAGGCGTTTACGCCGCAAGCCGGGAATAACTTCACAATCTTACGCTTCGTCGTGCTCTTCCCACGCTAACGCGCGTTTCACCGCTTTCTTCCAGCCGCTGTAACGATAGTTACGCTCAGTAGTTTCAATCCCCGGGCGGAATTCGCGCTCAATCACCGCTTTCTCCTGCAGTTCATCCAGATTCTGCCAGAAACCGACCGCCAGACCGGCCAGATAGGCCGCGCCCAGCGCCGTCACTTCGCGTACTTCCGGACGCTCGACACGGGTGCCGAGGATATCGGACTGGAACTGCATCAGGAAGTTGTTAGCCACCGCGCCGCCGTCTACGCGCAGGGCGTGCAGACGAATGCCGGAGTCAGCCTGCATCGCTTCCAGCACGTCGCGGGTCTGAAAGGCGATGGACTCCAGCGTCGCACGGATAATGTGGTTGGAGTTCACGCCGCGGGTGAGGCCGAAAATCGCGCCGCGGGCATACGGGTCCCAGTACGGTGCGCCAAGACCGGTGAACGCGGGTACCACGTATACGCCGTTGGTATCCTTCACTTTGGTGGCGAAGTACTCGGAGTCGAAGGCATCGCTGATGAGCTTCATCTCGTCGCGCAGCCACTGAATAGACGCGCCGGCCATAAACACCGCCCCTTCCAGAGCGTAGTTCACCTCGCCGCGCGGGCCGCAGGCGATGGTGGTCAGCAGACCGTGGGTGGAGGTGACCGCTTTTTCGCCGGTATTCATCAGCATAAAGCAGCCGGTGCCGTAGGTGTTTTTCGCCATCCCTTCTTTGACGCACAGCTGGCCGAACAGGGCCGCCTGCTGGTCACCGGCGATCCCGGCGATAGGAATACGGGTCCCGCCTTTACCACCGATGTTGGTCTGGCCGTACACTTCGGAAGACTTGCGCACTTCCGGCAGCATGGCGCGCGGAATGTCCAGCGCGTCGAGCATCTTGTCGTCCCAGTCGAGGTCGTGAATGTTGAACAGCATGGTACGCGAGGCGTTGGTGTAGTCGGTGACGTGCACGCGGCCCTGGGTCATCTTCCAGATAAGCCAGGTGTCAACGGTGCCGAACAGCAGCTCGCCGCGCTTCGCACGCTCACGGGAACCTTCGACATGGTCGAGGATCCATTTCACCTTGGTGCCGGAGAAGTACGGGTCCACCACCAGGCCTGTGGCCTTGCGGATATACTCTTCCATCCCGTCACGCTTGAGCTGCTCGCAGATCTCCGCGGTACGGCGGCACTGCCAGACGATAGCGTTGTAGATGGGTTTACCGGTCTCTCGCTCCCACACCACCACGGTCTCACGCTGATTGGTGATGCCGATGGCCGCGATCTGATCGGAGTTGATATCCGCTTTGGCCAGCGCTTCGACCAGCGTCGAGCTTTGGGAAGCCCAGATTTCCATCGGGTCGTGTTCGACCCAGCCTGGCTTAGGATAAATTTGTTCAAATTCTCGCTGGGAGACGCTGACGATATTGGCATCATGATCCATCACAACGGCCCGGGAGCTGGTAGTGCCCTGGTCAAGCGCAACGATATATTTTTTGTCGGTCATAGTCGGTGTCCCGTAGTCAGATTACAGCGAAGCTTTATGTTGAGCGGTGGAAGAGGAGGGGCTCTGTTGCTCTTCCTCCACGCAGGTGTCGCAAGGCAGGTGACGGCCAATCAGCTTACGATAGCTGAATGCGCCCAGCGCCGCGCCGACCACCGGTGCGCACAGCGGCACCAGGAAATAAGGAATATCTTTGCCGCCGGTGAAGGCGACGTCACCCCACCCCGCCAGCCAGGCGAAGGCTTTCGGGCCGATGTCACGCGCCGGGTTCATGGCGAAGCCGGTCAGCGGTCCCATGGAGGCGCCAATCACCGCAATCAGCAGGCCAATCAGCAGAGGGGCCAGCGGGCCGCGCGGTATGCCGTTGCCATCGTCGGTCAGCGCCAGGATGACGCCCATCAGGATAGCGGTAATCACCATCTCTACCGCGAAGGCCTGCACAAAATTGATGTGCGGGTTCGGGTAAGTGGAGAAAATGCCGGCCAGATCGAGGCTTTCCACGCTGCCGCGAATCATATGGTGGGTGGTTTCATAATCGAGGAAAAGATTGTAGTAAAGCCCGTAAACTAATGCCGCAGCGCAAAAGGCGCCAGCGAATTGCGAAATAATAAAAGGAACCACTTTGCGGCCTTCGAAGCAGGCGAACAGCCACAGCGCGATAGTCACCGCTGGGTTAAGGTGCGCACCGGAGACCCCGGCGGTCAGGTAGATCGCCATGGCGACGCCCAGACCCCAGATGATGCTGATTTCCCATTGTCCGAAGCTGGCTCCCGCGACCTTGAGCGCAGCCACGCACCCAACGCCGAAAAAGATCAACAACCCGGTACCGAGGAACTCTGCGATGCACTGGCCTTTTAAGGTTGATGTTTGGCTCATAATCGAATCCTGAAGCGTGGTGATGATTATTGTATGTAGGGTGGTCACAGACGACCATATTGCCATGTAGGCATAGTGTTAATTTATCGTTAACGAGCAAAAACGAGAAATATCGAACTTCAAATGTGTGTACCTCGTCAAGAAAATGAGCGTTTTCGCGCCATTTGCGCGCATCGAGAGCGCTGCCGGAGCGTTTCACCACGCATTTTGTTAACCATAAAATTAACATTGACCCATGAACTACGAGCGAACTGCGCTGAAAGCACCAGGTAAAGACTGAAAAGTGTTGCAAACCGCAATCTACGCGGCTTGCCGCTGGACAGGGGCGGCGGGGATTCATACAATCGACGATAACACCGCTATGTGCGCTAATTTTCGTTAAGGCGGGACCGCGTATACGAAACACGAGTTTCTATCAACGCCTTGCAAGTTCAGGAGAGGTATGACGATGTCATTAGAAGTGTTTGAGAAATTAGAATCTAAGGTTCAGCAGGCGATTGATACCATCACTCTGTTGCAGATGGAAATCGAAGAGCTGAAAGAAAAGAACAACACCCTGGTGCAGGAAGTTCAGAGCGCGCAGCATGGTCGTGAAGAGCTGGAGCGCGAAAACAGCCAGCTGAAAGAGCAGCAGCAGGGCTGGCAGGAACGTCTGCAGGCGCTGCTGGGTCGCATGGAAGAAGTCTAATCGCTTCGCGCCCTCTCCCGCCCGGGAGGGGGTCATCCTTACTCGCGTCTTTATATCCGCAAGTTATAGCCAATCTTTTTTTATTCTTTAATCATTGAATCGCTTTCTGGCACGCTTAACCCATCACAACACACATAAAGAGAGCGGTGCGATGAATAAGTGGGGCGTAGGGTTAACTCTGTTGCTGGCATCCGCCAGCGTTCTGGCAAAAGACATTCAGCTATTAAACGTATCTTATGATCCAACGCGCGAGCTGTACGAACAGTACAACAAAGCGTTTAGCGCACACTGGAAGCAGGAGACCGGCGACAACGTGGTGATCCGCCAGTCGCATGGTGGCTCTGGCAAACAGGCGACCTCGGTGATTAACGGTATTGAAGCGGATGTGGTCACGCTGGCGCTGGCCTACGATGTCGACGCTATTGCCGAACGCGGCCGCATCGATAAAAACTGGCTGAAACGCCTGCCGGATAACTCTGCGCCGTATACCTCCACCATCGTGTTCCTCGTCCGCAAGGGCAATCCGAAACAGATCCATGACTGGAACGATCTGATCAAACCGGGCGTGTCGGTCATTACCCCGAACCCGAAAAGCTCCGGCGGCGCCCGCTGGAACTACCTGGCGGCCTGGGGCTATGCCCTGCATCAGAATCACGGCGACCAGGCGAAAGCCCAGGAATTCGTCAAGGCGCTGTATAAAAACGTGGAAGTGCTGGACTCCGGCGCGCGCGGTTCGACCAATACCTTCGTAGAACGCGGCATCGGCGACGTACTGATCGCCTGGGAAAACGAAGCGCTGCTGGCGACCAACGAACTGGGCAAAGACAAGTTTGAAATCGTGACCCCAAGTGAGTCGATTCTGGCTGAGCCGACCGTCTCGGTGGTCGACAAAGTGGTGGATAAGAAAGGCACGCGCCAGGTGGCGGAAGCGTACCTGAAGTATCTCTACTCGCCGGAAGGCCAGGAGATTGCGGCGAAGAACTTCTACCGCCCGCGCGATCCGAATGTGGCGAAGAAATATGCTAACGAATTCCCGAAACTGAAGCTGTTTACCATCGATCAGGAGTTCGGCGGCTGGACGAAAGCGCAGAAAGAGCACTTCTCCAACGGCGGCACCTTCGACCAGATTAGCCAGCGTTAATTCTCTTGTCCCTGCTTGCGCTACGCTTAGCAGGGCTATAGTTTTGCGCGGTGCGTAGCCCGGGTAAGGCGTCAGCCGCCACCCGGGACAACGCCCCGTCCACCATCTGTTTTCATTTAGTCATCAAATTACGCTACTCTTCCGCTTCAGGCTTAACAGGGAATGAAAATGAGAAGAGTAAGATACTTTTTGCTGGCGCTGCTGGTGGCGATCCTCGCGGCGCTGGCGGGCGGCTACTACTGGCTGCACTCTGGCAACCCGGACGCATTACGCAAGATTGTCCTGCAGCAGTGCGTACCCCATCAGCAACAGCAGCAAAACCCGTCGCCGTGCGCGGAAGTGAACCTCAAGGGCGGCTATGTGCTGTTTAAAGACCGTAACGGCCCGCTGCAGTATTTGCTGATGCCGACCTACCGCATCAACGGCACCGAAAGCCCGCTGCTGCTGGATCCGTTGACGCCGAACTTTTTCTGGCAGGCCTGGCAGGGGCGTGAAATCATGAGCCAGCGCCACGGCGCGCCGGTTCCTGATAACGCGGTATCGCTGGCGATCAACTCGCGCAGTGGACGTACGCAAAACCATTTCCATATTCATATCTCCTGCCTGCGCCCCGATGTGCGCGTGCAGTTAGATAAGGATGCCGCAGCGATCAGCAGCCGCTGGCTGCCGTTACCGGGCGGGCTTCAGGGCCACGAATACCTGGCGCGCCGGGTGACGGAGGCGGAGCTGGCCCAGCGTAGCCCGTTCCTGATGCTGGCGGAAGAGGTGCCGGAGGCGCGCCAGCATATGGGACGCTTCGCGCTGGCAATGGCGCAACAGAGCGACGGCTCGCTGGTGCTGCTGGCGACGGAGCGTAACCTGCTGACCCTGAACCGGGCTTCAGCGGAAGAAATTCAGGATCATCGCTGCGCCATCCTTAACGCAAACCACTAGTTCTGGCGTTTACCTGTCTTACCTGTCGTCGTATTCTTGCTGAAAAAAACGACAGGAGACAGGCATGTCGCTCTGGCTTACCCACCCGCTGTTCCTTCCTTCATTGATTGTCGGCGTCACCATCGTGCTCTGGGCGACGTCGCTGCTGCCGGAATTTATCACCGCGCTGCTGTTCTTCGCAGCGGCAATGATGGCGAAAATCGCTCCGCCGGAGGTGATCTTCGGCGGCTTTGCCTCTTCGGCGTTCTGGCTGGTGTTCAGCGGCTTTGTGCTCGGCATCGCCATCCGTAAAACCGGACTGGCGGACCGGGCGGCGCAGGCGCTGTCGGCCAGGCTCACCGACTCCTGGCCGCGGATGGTCGCCAGCGTGGTACTCCTGAGCTACGCCCTGGCGTTCGTGATGCCCTCCAACATGGGGCGCATCGCGCTGCTGATGCCGATCGTGGCGGCGATGGCCCGCCGCGCGGGCATTGCCGACGGCAGCCGCGGCTGGTTCGGCCTGGCGCTGGCGGTGGGGTTCGGCACCTTTCAGCTGTCAGCGACGATTTTGCCCGCCAACGTGCCGAATCTGGTGATGAGTGGCGCGGCGGAAGGCTCGTACGGTATCCATCTGAATTATGTTCCCTATTTACTGCTGCATACGCCGGTGCTTGGCTGGCTGAAAGGGGCGGTGCTGGTGGCGCTGATTTGCTGGCTTTTTCCCGGCAAGCCGCATCCACCGCGCGACCTGGCGCCGCTGCCGCCGATGAGCCGCGACGAGAAACGTCTGGCGTGGCTGCTGGCGGTGGTCCTCTCGCTATGGGTGACCGAGAGCTGGCACGGCGTCGGCCCGGCGTGGACCGGCCTGGCGGCGGCTGTGATCACGCTGCTGCCGCGGGTGGGCTTTATCAACGGCGAGGAGTTTGCCAGCGGGGTGAATATGCGCACCTGCATTTACGTCGCCGGGATTCTGGGGCTAGCGATCGCCGTCACCCAAACCGGGATTGGCGGCGCAGTGGGCAATGCGCTGCTGCAGGTGATGCCCCTGGATAAAGACAATCCTTTCACCAGCTTTCTCGCCCTGACCGGGATAACCAGCGCGCTGAACTTTATTATGACCGCCAACGGCGTGCCGGCGCTGTATACCACCTTTGCCCAGAGCTTTGCCGACGCCACCGGTTTTCCGCTGCTAAGCGTGATTATGATTCAGGTGCTGGGCTATTCCACGCCGCTGCTGCCCTATCAGGCGTCGCCGATCGTGGTGGCGATGGGGTTAGGCAAGGTCCCGGCGAGGGCGGGGATGCAACTGTGTCTGGCGCTGGCGGCGGTGAGTTATCTGATTTTACTGCCGCTGGACTACGCCTGGTATCAGCTGTTGGGGAAACTGTAACGGCAAAAGAAAGCCCGGCTTGCGCTGTGCTAGGCCGGGCTCCCACGTTTTGTCAGTCAACCCGGTCGCGTGTCGCCACCGGGAAAAGCGAATTACGCTTTTTTCGCTGCTTCTGCTGCTTTAACGATCACCGCGAAAGCGTCAGCTTTCAGGGAGGCGCCGCCAACCAGCGCGCCGTCGATGTCCGGCTGGGTGAACAGCTCTGCGGCGTTGCCAGCGTTAACGGAACCGCCGTACTGGATGATCACTTGCTCAGCGATTTTGGCGTCAGCTTTAGCAATGTGGTCACGGATGAATTTGTGCACCGCCTGCGCCTGAGCCGGGGTCGCTGATTTGCCGGTACCGATAGCCCATACTGGTTCGTAAGCGATAACCACGCCTTCGAAAGCGGCAGCGCCCTGGGTTTTCAGCACGGCGTCGATCTGACGTGCGCAAACTTCTTCCGTTTTGCCCGCTTCGTTTTCGGCTTCGGTTTCACCGATGCACAGAACCGGGGTCAGACCCTGCTCTTTCAGCACGGCGAATTTCTTCGCGATCAGCTCGTCGGATTCTTTGTGGTAGGTACGACGCTCGGAGTGGCCGATGATGATGTACTGCGCGCCGATATCTTTCAGCATTTCGGCGGAGGTTTCACCGGTGAATGCGCCGGACAGGTTCACGTCAACGTTCTGCGCGCCCAGGTGAATGTGGCTGCCTTCTGCCGCGCGCTTAGCCAGGTCCAGATACATTTCCGGCGGGGCGATGGCAACTGCACAGCCGCTTACGCCAGCCAGCTCGGTACGCAGGTTCGCAACCAGTTCGTTTACCATGTGGCGGCTGCCGTTCAGTTTCCAGTTACCCATCACTAAAGGATGTCGCATTTTAATTCTCCACGCTACTTAAGCGAATTAAGGAATATAGCCGCCCCAGAGGGCAGCATGGTCTGTGAAACAGTATAGAGACTCGTCACTGGAAAGGCTTTGCTTTTTGTCATTTATTGTTACCTTCCAGCGTTTCAGATAGCGCCAGCTTAATCGGTTCAATGGCGAAGGTCAGGCCCTTTTCCCCATGATCTGCCACCACATAGCGCACGGCGCCTTCGGTATCGGCGAAGTAGCGCTTGCCCTTGCCGGCGGCCAGCAGTTTCTGCAGTTTTTGCTGGCTTTGCGCCTGGCTAAAAGTCGGCACGAAGGCGCGGATCATGGCGCTCATATACTCCAGCGCTTTGGTCCTGGCCGCCTTTTGCTCCGGCCCCTGGATCGGCAGCCAGGTGATCTGCATGGATTTGATCTTCAGCGTGCCGCGCTCCAGCGCGGTGGAGGCATAGAGATTTTCGTTAATTTTGCTGGCGGCGCGGGTCAGGTTAGCCCGATCGCGACTGGTGGCGATGGAACGGAATTCGTTCAGAGGCAGCTTTGGGTTATCGGCGTTGAATTTCTCGCGGAACTGACTGATCGACTGGTCAAAGCTCGGCGCGCCGGCGAGCAGGTAGGGCGCTGCCGCGGTCGTCGATTCGCTCTCTGCGGACAACGCGTGCGGGCCGACGGCAAGGCCCATCAGCCCACTTAACCACAAAATTGTCCACTTCTTCATGCCCGTCGTTCCTTTTTTTGCCTGCTGACGATTAAATCGGGAAGCGCGGCGCTTGTCAAAAAGTCACGACGCCAGGGTAAACTACGCAGACGATGATGATAAGGAAAAACGCATGACCCTACAGCAGTGGTTATTCTCAATTAAAGGGCGCATTGGCCGCCGCGATTTCTGGATCTGGATTGCCATCTGGCTGGTGACCATGAGCGCCTTGTTTACCCTGGCAGGCAGCAATCTGCTCAACCTGCAGACGGCGGCGTTTATTATCGTCTGCCTGCTGTGGCCGACGGCGGCGGTGGTGGTCAAGCGACTGCACGATCGCGGCAAATCCGGGCTGTGGGCGCTGCTGATGGTTCTGGCGTGGATGCTGCTGGCGGGGAACTGGGCGATGTTGCCGCAGGTCTGGCAGTGGGGCGTCGGGCGCTTTGTGCCAACGCTGATTATCGTCATGATGCTGATCGACCTGGGGGCGTTTGTCGGCACCCAGGGCGAGAATAAGTTCGGCAAGGAGACCCAGGACGTGCGCTGGAAAGCGGACGCCTGATTACCAGTAGTGCTCCGCCGTCATATGGCCCGGCCGGCGACGCAGATGTTTGGTCATCTGCCGGGTCTCTTTTAACAGCTGTTGGGTATCGCGCACCATTTGCGGGTTGCCGCACAGCATCACATGGCTGGTGTCGGTGGTCATCGGCAGGCCGACGGCCTCTTCCAGCGCGCCGGTTTCAATCAGAAACGGCACCCGGCCGGTCAGCGAGCCTTCCACGGTTTCGCGGCTGACCACCGTCTGAATACGGAGTTTGCCGGCATAGCGCTGCTCCAGTTCGCGCATTAGCGGCAGATAGCTCAGGTCCGCGGCGTAGCGGACGGCGTGGACCAGCACCAGGTTATTAAAGCGCTCAAGGTCCTTGCCTTCCTGCAAAATTGACAGGTACGGCCCCAGCGCAGTGCCGGTCGCCAGCATCCACAGGGTATCGCAATCCGGTACCTCCTCGAGGACGAAGAAACCTGCCGCTTCACTCACCACCAGGACTTCATCGCCCGGCTTCAGCGACGCCAGACGCGGGCTCAGCTTGCCTTCCGGGACGGTGACCAAATAGAACTCGAGGTCGGGATTGCCGGGGGCGTTGACGTAGGAGTAGGCGCGCTGCACGCGTTCGCCGTCGATTTCCAGCCCGAGCTTGGTAAATTGCCCGGCGGTAAACGGATGAACAGGCGCCCGCACGTATAAACTGAACAAGGCGTCCGTCCAGTACTCCACTTTTGTCACTTTGCCGCTAACCCAGTCCGCCATCGTCTTCTCCTGTTGCCAAGCGATGCCTTATCTTCGGTCCAGACGAGCCAGATTTCCACCCCGAAGGCGCAAGAAAGCTCTATTGATCAAATATAAACGAAGAACAGGGCAACCGCCTGCGGACGGTTGCCTGGGAGAGAAAAAGCGGTATTACAGGATGTGCTGCTGGATGTCTGGATCTTTACGGTCGAGGTAATGAATCGACTGGATACGACGGATAGTGCGCGACTTGCCGCGGATCAGCAGCGTCTCGGTGGTGGCCATGTTGCCCTTGCGGGTGATGCCGTCCAGCAGATCGCCTTTGGTGATCCCGGTGGCGGAGAAGACGACGTTATCGCTGCGCGCCATTTCATCCAGACGCAGCACTTTGCCCGCTTCAATGCCCATGGTTTTGCAGCGCGCCAGCTCATTTTCACCGATGCGGCGGTTCTCTTCGTTATCGCCCTTCACGTGGTGGCGAGCCAGCAGGCGCCCCTGCATATCCCCGTCGAGGGCGCGGATCACCGCGGCGGAAACCACCCCTTCCGGCGCGCCGCCGATGCCGTACAGTACGTCGACTTCGCTATCCGGCATGCAGGTGAGAATAGAGGCCGCGACGTCGCCATCGGGAATAGCGAACACGCGCACGCCCAGCTGCTGCAGCTGGGCAATGACCGCGTCGTGGCGCGGTTTCGCCAGCACGGTGACGGTCAGCTCGCCCAGCGGCTTGTTCAGGGCGCGGGCGATATTGTGCAGGTTCTCTTCCAGCGGCAGATTGAGATCGATAGCGCCTTTAGCGCCCGGGCCGACGATCAGCTTTTCCATATACATATCCGGCGCGTTGAGGAAGCAGCCCTTATCGCCGACCGCCATCACCGCCAGGGCGTTGGCCTGGCCCATCGCCGTCATGCGGGTGCCTTCGATGGGATCGACGGCGATATCTACCGCATCGCCCTTGCCGGTACCCACTTTTTCGCCGATATAAAGCATCGGCGCTTCATCGATTTCGCCCTCGCCGATGACGATGGTGCCGTCGATATTGACGAGGTTAAGCATAATGCGCATGGCGTTAACCGCTGCGCCGTCGGCGGTATTCTTATCGCCGCGGCCCAGCCATTTATAGCCCGCCAGCGCGGCGGCTTCGGTGACACGCGAAAATTCGATGGCCAGTTCTCGTTTCATAATCCACTCGTTGTGTAGAAAAGTTGCCCGCAGCGCGGCAAAAGCGCGCTACGCGTTGGAATAGCGTTCGGTTTCCGGCATCCAGCGCTCGATAAGCGCCTGGGCCTGCAGCGGATAGCGTTCATGAATGTGGCGAGCAATGCGCTGGACATCGGGGATCATCGCCTGATCGCGCAGTAAGTCCGCCACTTTAAATTCGGCGTTGCCGGTCTGGCGGGTGCCGAGCAGCTCGCCGGGACCGCGAATTTCGAGGTCTTTCTGGGCAATGACGAAACCATCGTTGCTGTCGCGCAGGACCTGCAGACGTTTCTGCGCCGTTTTGGAGAGCGGCGATTTATAGAGTAGCACGCAGTGGGAAGCGACCGCGCCGCGCCCGACGCGCCCTCTGAGCTGGTGCAGCTGCGCCAGACCCAGACGTTCCGGGTTTTCGATAATCATCAGGCTTGAGTTAGGCACGTCGACACCGACTTCAATCACCGTGGTGGCTACCAGCAGATGCATCTCGCCCTGCTTGAAGGCCTGCATCACCGCCTGCTTCTCCGCCGGTTTCATCCGCCCGTGGACGAGGCCGATATTGAGCTCCGGCAGCGCCAGTTTGAGCTCTTCCCAGGTGGCTTCCGCCGCCTGGGCTTCCAGCAGATCGGACTCTTCAATCAGCGTACAGACCCAATAGGCCTGGCGACCTTCATGGGTACAGGCGTTGCGCACGCGGTCGATAATATCGCTGCGCCGGGTGTCGGGGATGGCGACGGTGGTCACCGGAGTTCGGCCTGGCGGCAGCTCGTCGATAATCGAGGTGTCCAGATCGGCGTAGGCGGTCATCGCCAGGGTGCGGGGGATCGGCGTGGCGGTCATGATCAGCTGATGCGGGTGGAATCCCTGCTGCTGACCTTTCTCCCACAGCGCCAGCCGCTGATGCACGCCGAAGCGGTGCTGTTCGTCAATAATCACCAGCGCCAGGCCGTTAAACTGCACCTGCTCCTGGAAGATGGCGTGGGTGCCGACAATCATCTGCACCTCGCCGCTGGCGATAGCCTCCTGCTGCGCCTGGCGGGCTTTGCCTTTCTGTTTGCCCGCCAGCCAGCCGACTTCAATACCCAGCGGTTCGAACCAGTTGCGGAAGTTATTGGCATGCTGCTCGGCAAGCAGTTCGGTGGGCGCCATCAGCGCCACCTGTTTGCCGTGGACGATAGCGCGCAAGGCGGCCAGGGCAGCGACCAGCGTTTTACCGGAGCCAACGTCGCCCTGCACCAGGCGCATCATCGGCACGTCCAGCGCCATATCGTGTTCAATCTCGGCGGTAACCCGCGCCTGCGCGCCGGTGGGCTTAAAGGGCAGGGAGGCCAGCAGTTGGTTTTTCAGGGTATCGTTGGCGCCGAGCGGCAGGGCGTGATAGCGCTGGGCGCCTGCCCGCAGCGCCAGCATGCTGAGGTTATGCGCCAGCAGCTCTTCCAGAATCAGACGCTGCTGCGCCGGGTGCTTGCCGCTTTCCAGCTCGCTAAGTTGCAAGGAGGGAGGCGGGCGGTGCAGCGTACGCAGCGCCTCCGGCAGGCTCATCATCCCCTGCGCCAGCTCCGGCGGCAGGAGTTCGCTAATCGCGCAGGTTTCCAGGAGCTCAAGCGCCTGATCGGTGAGCTTGCGCAGGGTCGCCTGCTTGATGCCTTCGGTGGTCGGATAGACTGGGGTTAACGTTTCCTGCAGCTCCGGGGTGCTCATATCGCCCTGGACGCGATATTCCGGGTGGATCATCTCGGCGCCGTACTTCCCGCGTTTGGCTTCACCGTAGGCCAGCACCCGACGACCGGTCGCGAGGCTGTTTTTCATCGCCGCGTTGAAGTTGAAAAAGCGCATGGTGAGGATGCCGGTGCCATCGCTGATCTGGCAGGTCATCATCCGCCGGCCGCCGAAGGTGATATTGCTGTTGAGCACTTCACCTTCCACGGTGGCATAAACTCCGGGAAGCAGCTCGGCTATCGGGTAAAGATGGGTGCGATCTTCGTAGCGTAAAGGCAGGTGCAGCAGCAGATCCTGTACCGTATGCAGGCCAATCTTCGCCAGTTTGCTGCTCTGCGCAGCGCCCACACCGGTGAGTGAACTGAGCGGAACGGCATCTAACAGGCGGCCTGACATTGGGTTTACCTCGCAGCCTGCATGGTGGCCCACCACGCGGCATCGGCTTCCACTTCGCCCTGCTCGTTAACGTGGGGGTAAGGCAGACCTTTTTGTCTGGCGACGCGGGCCAGCACCGGATAGCCGCCTTCGAACAGCAGGCGCTGCTGCTCTTGTGGCGGCAGCATGCTGTTGGCGCGTTGGTACATCCCGGCATTCTGCCGCTGGCGCTGCGCCTCGTAGAGGATCAGCGCCGAGGCGACGGAGACGTTCAGCGACTGCACCATGCCGATCATCGGGATAATGATGTCCTGATCGGCCAGCGCCAGCGCTTCCTGGGTGATGCCGGTTTTCTCCTGGCCCATCAGGATGCAGGTTGGACGCGTATAGTCGATTTCACGAAAATCGATGGCTTTGTCGGAAAGGTGAGTGGCGAGAATTTGCATGCCCTGGCCTTTCAGGTGGCTGACGGCATCTGCGATAGTGCGGTGGGTTTTAACCTGCACCCAGCTGTTGCTGCCCGCGGCGGCGGAGGCCATGGTACGCATCCGGCTGCTCGGCCAGACGGCATGCACTTCGTGTACGCCAACGGCATCTGCGGTCCGGATGACCGCAGAGACGTTATGAGGCTTATGGACCTGCTCCATGCAGACCGTCAGGTCAGGCTGACGCCTGGCGAGCATCTCGCAGATACGCTCGTAGCGCTTTGAGTTCATAAAGCTAGTTTCGGTTACGGGTGACTTTAATCACGTCCGGCATGATGCGGATTTTGCGCATGATATTCGCCAGATGCACGCGGTCGCGCGCGGTCAGGCGGATAAAGGCGCTGTATACGCGGCCATCTTTCTCTTCCGTATTCAGGCTCTGGATATTGGAAGACGCGGTGTTGATCGCCGCCGTCAGGTTAGCCAGCGCGCCCTGGTGGTTAAACATGTCCACCTTGATTTCGGTGATGAACTCCTGAGCGGTCTCTTTATCCCACTCAACCGCCATAAATTTCTCCGGCTCTTTCTGGTAGCCGCGAATGTTACGACAGGATTCATGGTGGATAACCAACCCTTTACCCGGACTGACGTGGGCGATAATCGGGTCACCTGGGATCGGGCGACAGCACTTGGCGAAGGTGATCAACACGCCATCGGCGCCTTTGATTGGCAGATGACCGTGGTTCGACGCGTTAGCCGGCACCGGCGCCGCAGCGGCTTCGCCCTGCTGCAGGTTTTTTGCCACCACGACGCTCATCGCGTTGCCCAGACCGATTTCCGCCAGCAGATCGTCAAGCGAGGCCAGCTTCATGCGATCGAGTTCGCGCTGGATATTCTCCGGTGGGATCTCGGCGAGTTTGCGGCTTCCGCCCAGCGCGTGATTGAGCAGACGACGGCCAAGGCTGACCGAATCGTCGCGCTTAAGGTTTTTCAGCAGCTGACGGATCTTGGCGCGCGCTTTCGAGCTGACGACAAAGTTCAGCCAGGCGGCGTTCGGGCGAGCGCCCGGCGCGGTGATAATTTCGACAGTCTGACCGCTGGAGAGCGGCTGCGACAGCGGATAGGGCTGACGGTCGACGCGCGCGCCGACGCAGGCATGACCGATATCGGTATGCACCGCGTAGGCGAAGTCCACCGGCGTGGCGCCGGCAGGCAGTTCGACAATGCGCCCTTCCGGGGTGAAAACGTAAATCTCATCGGGGAACAGATCGGATTTTACGCTCTCGATAAATTCAAACGAGCTACCGGCGCTCTGCTGCAGCTCCAGCAGGCTTTGCATCCAGCGCTGAGCGCGGATTTGCGCGGTGGTGCTGCTTTCGCCGCCGTGCTCTTTATAAGCCCAGTGCGCCGCTACCCCCATCTCCGCCATCTGGTCCATGTCTTCGGTACGAATTTGTACCTCGACCGGGACGCCGTGGGGGCCGATCATCGAGGTGTGCAAAGACTGATAGCCGTTAGCTTTCGGAATGGCGATGTAGTCTTTAAAACGACCCGGACGCGGTTTGTAGAGGCTGTGCATCTGGCCGAGCACGCGATAGCAGATATCGGCATCATGGACGATAACGCGGAAGGCGTAGATATCCATGATCGAGTGAAAACGTTGCTCTTTGAGCACCATTTTACAGTAGATGGAGTATAGATGCTTCTCGCGACCGCTGACGCGGCAGGGGATCCCTGCTTCCTGCAAACGCCCTTCGATTTCGGAGAGGATCTTTTGAATCATCTCCTTACGGTTGCCGCGCGCCGCTTTGACCACCTCTTTAATGACGCGGTAGCGATTAGGGTACAGTGCTTCAAAGCCCAGCTCTTCGAGCTCGGTTTTGATGTGATGGATGCCTAAACGGTGCGCCAGCGGGCTGTAAATTTCCAGGGTTTCGCGGGCGATGCGGCGGCGTTTATCCGGGCGCAGCGAGCCCAGAGTACGCATGTTGTGGGTGCGGTCGGCAAGCTTGATGAGGATGACGCGGATGTCCTGCACCATCGCCATGATCATTTTGCGAAAGTTTTCGGCCTGCGCCTCTTTCTTATCGCGGAACTTGAGCTTATCAAGTTTCGACACCCCCTCTACCAGCTCGGCGACGCTTTTACCAAAAAGCTGTTCCATGTCCTGGTAGGTGGCGGGGGTATCTTCAATCACATCATGCAGCAGCGCGGCCATCAGCGTTTCATAGTCGAGCTTCATCTCGGCCAGAATGCAGGCTACCGCGACCGGGTGCGTGATATAGGGTTCACCGCTTGAACGTGTCTGACCCTCGTGAGCGTCACGTGCAACGAGATACGCCTGCCGCAGACGCTTAATCTGGTCTTCCGGCAGGTAGTTTTGAATCAGCTGATTCAGGCTTTCAAACAGATACAAGGGCGACCCGCTGTGTGATTAACGACGACCTTCAGCAATCGCGGTAACGGCTTGTAATTCAGCGGCTTCCTGCTCTTGCTGTTCCTGGCGCTCACGTACGTCGAGGATCTGGTTGTTGATCAGACCTTCTTCGATTTCGCGCAGTGCGATAACGGTGGTTTTATCGTTTTCTTCCGGTACCAGCGGATCCTTTCCGCCAACCTGCATCTGACGAGCGCGACGCGCGGCGACCAGTACCAGGTCAAAACGGTTACCAATTTTCTCTACAGCGTCCTGAACAGTTACGCGTGCCATACTTAAAATGCTCCACAGGTGAAGAAATGACTGGGCATGATACTGAATGTGGGTTCAGTCTGCCAATAGTTTGGTGATTAAAGCGCCATGTCGCTGCTTTTGGCGGCTCATGCGCAGACGTTCAGCGCGGATGATATTTTTCAGGTCGCTCAGGGCGGTGTCAAAATCATCGTTCACAATCAGGTAATCATATTCCGCGTAATGGCTCATTTCCGCAACGGCCTGGGCCATCCGTTTCGCGATCACCTCTTCGCTGTCCTGGCCGCGGCCGCGCAGGCGACGGTCCAGTTCATCTTTTGACGGCGGCAGAATAAAAATACTGCGCGCGCCGGGCATGCTTTTACGGATCTGCTGCGCGCCTTGCCAGTCGATATCGAGGAAGACATCGACGCCGGTCGCCAGCACCTGCTCGATCGCTTTACGCGACGTGCCGTAATAGTTGCCAAAGACCTCTGCATGTTCCAGAAACGCGTTTTCGCCAATCATCGAGCGGAATTCGTCGTGATTCACGAAGAAATAGTGTTCGCCGTGCACTTCACCCGGACGCGGCGCCCGCGTGGTATGGGAGACCGATACCTGGGTGTCATACAACGGTTGGGTTTTTAATAAAGCCTGAATCAGGCTGGATTTACCCGCGCCGCTAGGGGCGGAAACAATATAAAGCGTGCCTTGAGCCATGAGTGTCTTTTGTATGTGGTTATCGAAAGAGGTCCTACATACGAGCCTATTATACACGTCGCCGCGGCGTGACGCAGTCATTGTCACACTTTTTGCCGCTGTTTCTTTCATTTTGCCTGCCGTTTTCCTGAATTCGCCAGCCGTTGCCGCAAAGAGGCGTAAATCCTGGAAGGCGCTTCGCAAGGCGAAAAAGCTTCCGTCGCGGCTCGCGGCATTCTGCAGCAGACTCTCCGCCAGGTGATGGAGGAGGGGACTGCAATGCGTAAAGGAGGGTGGTGGCTGGCGTTAGGGATGTTCTCTGCCAGCGCGCTGGCGACGTGTCCGGACTGGCCGCCGGCCAGAGGAAGGCAGGAGACATCACGCCTTCATCAGCAAATTGTCGCCTGGAAAGAGGCTTACTGGCGGCAGGGCGCCAGCGGAGTGAGCGATGACGTTTACGACCAGCTCACCCTGCGCCTGGCGCAGTGGCGACAATGCTTTCCGGGCGCGACGCCTGAGGATGACGATCTGCCTCCGCCCACCGGCGATGCGCGTCATCCGGTGGCCCATACCGGCGTGCGCAAGCTGGCGGATGAGGACAGCGTTGCCCGCTGGATGAAAAATAAATCCGACCTGTGGATACAGCCTAAAGTGGACGGCGTGGCGGTGACTCTCGTTTATCGCCAGGGGCGTCTGGTTCAGGCCATTAGCCGCGGCGATGGTCTGCGCGGTGAGGCATGGACCGCCCGAGCCCGGCAGATCCCAGCGCTGGAGAAAGTGATGACCGGTGAACTGGCCGACAGCGTACTGCAGGGGGAGCTGTTTCTGCGCCGGGGCGGCCATGTTCAGCAGCAGGCTGGGGGGATGAACGCGCGGGCGAAAGTCGCCGGGTTGATGATGCGAGCCGACGCGGCGGCGGCGCTCAGTCAACTGGACGTTTTTATCTGGGCCTGGCCAGACGGCCCGTCGGATATGCGCCGTCGACAGCAGCTGCTGACGCAGGCGGGGTTTAAGTACAGCGGGCAATATACCCACCCGGTGTCGAGCATCGAGCAGGTGGCGCAGTGGCGCCAGCGCTGGTATCGCTCGCCGCTGCCCTTCGTCAGCGACGGTGTGATTGTGCGCGAAGGACGCGAGCCGCCAGGGCGAGTCTGGTCGCCCGGAAAGGGCGAGTGGCTGGCTGCCTGGAAATATCCTCCGGCATCGCGGGTGATGCAGGTACGGGCGATCCGTTTCAGTACCGGCCGCAGCGGCAGACTCAACGTGGTGGCCGAGCTTGAGCCCCAGCGGCTGGATGATAAACGCGTGCAGCGGGTTAACGTTGGCTCTGTGTCCCGCTGGCAGATGCTGGATATTGGGGTTGGCGATCAGCTGCAGATCAGTCTGGCAGGGCAGGGTATTCCTCGGGTCGACGCCGTCGTCTGGCGGACGGCCGAGCGCCATAAACCGACGCCGCCGCCGGCGAAATTTAATGCGCTAACCTGCTATTTCGCCACCCCTGAGTGCAGCGAACAGTTTCTTTCCAGGCTGATCTGGTTGTCATCAAAGTCCGCCCTGAATGTCGATGGCGTGGGGGAAAATTTATGGCGCGTCATTCAGCAGCAAAACCCGATGACGCATATCTTTTCCTGGCTGGCGCTTACCGTTGAGCAGCTGCAGGCGGTGCCAGGGATTTCCGCCGCCCGCGGGCAGCACCTCTGGCATCAGTTTGATCTTGTTCGCAAACGACCTTTTATCCGCTGGGTGCTGGCGATGGGGATCCCGGTGCCGCAGGGGGCGCTGGCGCAGCTCGAAAGCGAGAACTGGCATTTGCTGGCGGCAAAAAGTGAAGCGCAATGGCGCACGCTGCCGGGCGTGGGGGAGATCAGAGCCCGCCAGCTGGTGGCTTTCCTGCACCATCCGGACGTGGTGGCGCTGGCGCAATGGCTTAGCGGGCAGCGCATCCCCGGATTTTAAGGCGGTTAGTGGGCGTCATGGGTGTAGTGGAAGACCGGTAGCCCCAGTTTCCAGCGTAGCGCCAGCATGCGGGCGGTAAAGCCGAACAGCAGTGTAGCCAGCACCACCACATCGTGGCTGCTGACGTAATGTTGCAGAGCAATATAGAGTACGGCTGCGGCAAAGGAGATCCCGGCATACAGCTCTTTCTGGAAGACCAGCGGAATGCGTTTGCAGAACATATCGCGCAGTACGCCGCCGAAGACACCGGTGATCACGGCGGCAATAGAGGCGATAACCGGGCCTTCGCCCATGTCCAGGGCGATCTGCGCGCCGATGATGGAAAACACGATTAGCCCCAGCGCGTCCAGCACCAGAAACAGCCGACGAAGGTGCGGCATCACCGGAGCGGCAATGGTCGTGAGAACGGCGGCGACGGCGACAATGATGACATATTCGGGATGCTTCACCCAACCAAGAGGATAGTGCCCCAGCAGGATATCGCGAACGGAACCCCCGCCCAGCGCGGTCGCTGTGGCGATAATAATGACGCCAAACGTATCCATCCGCCGGCGCCCGGCAGCCAGTGCGCCGGTCATGGCTTCCGCGGTGATACCGATTAAATACAGAACATGAAGCAGCATAGATCCCCCCAGGTAATGGCGGGCAGGTTAACGATTTGTGCGCAGGATCACGATTGAGATTTTCTAAAGCGAATCATTTACGCCAGGAAAAATTAATGGAAGTAGTATCTGTGATGGCTTGATTTAAAGGTTTATTGATTTTTAGGGATTTTTATTGATTAGAAAAAGTAATGCTAAGTGAAGCGATGGGTATCACTATCGAAAACACTATGATTACGCAATGTTTAAGTCTCGTCCTTTATTCTTTTATTTTTCCTTTTCAAGGCCTGAGAAAATGAGCGTCGCCGCCGGGAATAAAAATCATCTGATCCGCCTGATAGCCGTGGTATTAACCGGGATTCTGGCCGGTCTGTCCGGCATGGTTTTGGCACTAATTTTACACGCGATTCAGCACCTGGCTTTTGGTTACAGTTACGGGCAGATCGTCGGTTCGGTGTCATTTTTACAGGGCGTCACGGAGTCGTCCTGGCCACGCCGCATCGTGGCAATCGTGGCCGGCGGCGCCGTCGCCGGATTTGGCTGGTGGCTGCTTGGTCGCTATGGGCAGAGGCGGGTTTCCATTGCGGCGGCGGTGGCCAACCCCTGCGTACCCATGCCCGCGGGCACCACGACGATCCACGCGCTGCTGCAGATCGTCACAGTAGCGCTGGGCTCCCCGCTTGGCCGCGAAGTGGCGCCCCGGGAAATGGGCGCGCTGGGGGCGGGGATGGTGGCGCGTAAGCTGCGCCTGCTGGAAGATGAAACCCGCACGCTGATTGCCTGTGGGGCGGGCGCGGGTCTGGCGGCGGTCTATAACGTCCCGCTGGCCGGGGCGTTGTTCAGCCTTGAGGTCATGCTGCTGTCGTTTAGCTGGGAAAAAACGCTGGCGGCGATGATGACCTCGGCGATTGCCGCCTGGACGGCCACCCTGGGGTTAGGGGATGAATCGCAATACCATTTTGTTTCCAGCGCACTTCCGCACACCTTTCTCTGGTGGGCGATTCTGGCGGGCCCGATTCTTGGCACCGGCGCCTGGCTCTTTCGCAAAGCGACCAGCGCGGCGCGTTCACGCGCGCGAAGTAACTGGCAGATGCCGGTGTTCTGTCTGCTGGGGTTTTCTCTTCTTGCCATCCTGAGTCTTTATTTCCCCGAGCTTCCGGGCAATGGCAAGGGTCCAATGCAGCTGGCGCTCAGCGACGGGCTGCCTCTCTCCATGGTCGCTGTCCTGTTAGTATTGAAGATGGTGGTGATTCTGGCGGTGCTGCGCGGCGGCGCGGAGGGTGGATTGTTAACCCCAGGGCTGGCGGTGGGCGGATTGGTCAGCCTGCTGCTCTGCGCGCTCTGGCAGCTCGGCTTCCCTGGCGGTGATAAAAGCAGCTTCGCTGTGGTGGGGGCGGCCGCGTTTCTCGCCGCCTCCATGCAGATGCCGTTGACCGCAGTGGCGCTGGTGATGGAGTTTACCCACATGGATCACAGCTATCTGGCTCCGGCGCTGCTGTGCGCGGCAGGGGCGTTTTTAACCTGCCGGGTGCTGGATAAAAAATAGGCTTACCGAGCCGCGGTGAAAGTCAGGGAGGGGCCCGTTGATCCTGAAAGTAAAATCAGCCGCGTTTTTCCCTGATGGTTGCCTCATGGTTAATAAGCCATATTTTTCGTGCAATGCCGCCGCCGTAACCGGTCATCGAACCATCTTTGCCGATAATTCGATGGCACGGGATGATAATCGCGACGCGGTTAGCGCCGTTTGCAGCAGCCACCGCGCGCGTGGCCGTTGGTTTACCTATCTCCATCGCAATCGATTGATAATGCGTCGTCTCACCGAAGCTAACGTGCTGTAAACGGCGCCAGACCGCTCGCTGGAATTCGCTGCCTGGGGTATCAAGCGCCACCTCGAACGATTGACGCTGTCCGGCGAAATACTCCGTTATTTCCTGTTGCGCCTGCCTGGTGTGGGCATTTTCACCTGCGATGATGCTGGCGTTGAACCGCCGCTGCAGGTCGCTGAATTCTGACTCCAGCGCTCGTCTGTCGACAAACTCCAGCAGACAAATTCCCCGTTGCGTTGCACAAACAAACATTGGCCCTAACGGGGTGGTAAAACGATGAATTAAAACAACCTGGCGTTGCGCGCTGGGTGCGAAACCGGTCAATTTTTTGCAGGTATAGCCGAAGCCGCTTAAGGACTCGTAACCGCTATCGAAAGCGACATCGGTAGTTGAGCGGCCTGCTTTTAATTCCTGAAGCGCCATATTCAAACGCTGCATCCGTTGAAAAGCCTGAAAGGTGATCCCGTGGTTTTGCAGGAACCAGCGGCGAACGCGTTCCGGGCTAATATCGTGCTGACGTAGCTCGCTATCGCTGAGGCGGACCTTTGGAGCTTCTCGCAGCAGGCGGAGCGCTTGTTCAACAAAGGCGGGGGCCGTCCGGGCATTCTCCGTCGGGCGACAGACTTTGCATGGCCGGAAGCCGGCATCCAGCGCGGATTTAAAGTCATTATAAAATTCGACGTTTTCCCGCCGGGGTTTTCGCGCCCGACAGACCGAGATACAAAATACGCCGGTGGTTTTCACGCCGACGAAAAAAACGCCGGTGAATTCCACCGCGCGTTCAAGCAGCGCCTGATACCAGATATCGCACTGCATGCTGTCGGTAATTTTCATGGTCAAAAAACACCTGAGAAAGAGTGTTGGGTTTGCACCTGACATAATAAGTCTTTCAGTCTGGCCTGCGTCGCAGCATAAATAAAATTGCCCATCGAAATTCGTTTTACGCCCAGTGTCGATAAGGTGCTGAAGTCAGCCAGCTCAGGCATACACATTACGTTTAAGGGTAAAGGCACGTGGTGAACGATGGCGGTAATATCCTCCGCGCGGGTGACGCAAGGCACAAAAAAACCGCATGCGCCGTGTTTGGCGTAGAGTTGACCGCGATAGAGCGTTTGAACCAGCGCATCTTGTACGTTGAGAAGAAAGGTATCGGTGCGGACATTAACAAACAGACCGGGACAGGCGCGGGTTATTTCCTGCAGTTTGACGGCAAAGCGCTCCGCATCGTCAAGACGACGCGTACCATCCACCACATGACTATCCTCGAGATTTATTCCACTCACGCCGAGATGCGCTAGACGCCGGATATTGTCAATGATGTGGCTGGTTGTCGCGCCGTAGCCCGCCTCTAAATCGACGCTTAACGGCAGTTCGCTAACGGTTTTGATGCGTGAGACGACATAAAACAGCTCGTCAAAACTCATCTCTTCGCCATCTTCATACCCTAACATTGCGGCGATAGCAGCGCTGGAGGATCCCAGCGCCTGATAACCAGCCTGCTGAGCAGCCTGAGCGCTGCTGGCATCCCAGACATTGGCAAGCAACAAAGGTTGGTTTTGCTGGTGAAGTGCATTAAAGTCCATTCTTTTCTCTCGCGGTAGTGTTTTCCTGACTGTGCCGCGTTGTGCTTATTTGCCACAACCGAAAACTGGACGACTATTTTTTATAAGTAGATTCTTATCATTCGCCCGTGAGAGAGATAAATAAAAAGGCCATGATTTATCATGGCCCTGGATACCGAAATACATTAACAAACGAGAAAGCGTTACTCGATATTCTGGATTTGCTCGCGCATTTGCTCGATGAGTACCTTCAGCTCAATCGCGGAGTTGGTCACCTCGGCGTTAATCGATTTTGACGCCAGGGTGTTCGATTCACGGTTGAACTCCTGCATCATAAAGTCGAGACGGCGACCCACAGCTTCTTTCTTCTTCAGAATGTTATAGGTCTCTTTAACGTGCGCTTCGAGACGGTCCAGTTCTTCGGCAACGTCGATACGCTGCGCCATCAGCACCAGCTCTTGCTCAAGGCGGTTATTTTCCAGCTGTACTTCCGCATCTTCCAGCTTGGCGACCAGGCGCTCGCGCTGCCACTGGAGAATTTCCGGCATATGAGCGCGAACTTTCGCCACTTCGCCGCTCACGCCTTCAAGCCGCTGCTCGATAAGCGCTTTCAGGGCCTGGCCTTCCGTTTCGCGGGCGACGATGAAGTCGTCCAGCGCGCCGTCAAGAGCGGCCAGAATGTCGGCGGCGATGGCGTCGAGATCCTGCTCTTTGGCGGCCATCACGCCCGGCCAGCGCAGGATATCAACCGGGTTGATTTCCCCTTCATCGCTCTGCATTTTCACCCAGTTGGCAGCGTTTACCAGCTGTTTAGCCAGCTTTTCGTTGAGGATGAGTTCACCCTGAGCGCTGGGATCTTGTTCAAAACGCAAGGTGCATTCGACTTTACCGCGAGTCAGGCGGGCGCGAATGCGCTCGCGTACCACGGGCTCCAGACTACGGAACTGCTCCGGCAGGCGGAAGTACGTTTCCAGATAGCGCTGGTTTACCGAGCGCAGCTCCCATGCGGCGCTACCCCAGTCACCCTTGATTTCACGGCAGGCATAGGCGGTCATACTGCGGATCATAGACGTTCCTGTTTTCGTAATAATGAATGCAAGGATTATAGCCGTGCGGGCGGTGACTTAACAGGAATAGTGATGAAATACTTCAAGGACGATTGTTTTAACGGATATAGCCGCAAAGTTATTTTCGCCAGGGGCTGTAGGTGGGGTTATATATTATGGAAATCCGTAGTTAATATTTTCTGATATTAGATACGGGCATGGAATTCGGATGCCTTTGTACAAATGCATATACCGCCAGAAAAGCTATTCTGTGAGTTGTAGGAAGTATAACCACCAGAAATGAGATAGGGTATTACCTTTAAGCATTATGTATGTTTTTTTTGCATTGATTACTATAAATTTATTAAAACTTTGGTGATTGTATTTATGGTGAGAATACTGTTGTATTAATTATATCTAATTGTTTTGTTTTGGCCTTTTTAAGTTTTATGCGGTATTGTCCGACTGAAAGAACGCTAGTATAGTCGTTTAAGATGAGTTCTATAAAAAGGATTTTAATATGGACGCTATCTTTGACAGAGTCGTAAGGGAATTTTTTCCAAATACAACCATACCTTTTTGGAAAAAATGGCTGTTCAGGACGGCATTTGGCAATAAGGTATTTTCTCGCTTAATATATAACGAGCGACTTGTTAAGGAAGGTGCGAACAAGTTCCTGATATGAGATCATCATATTCATCCGGAGCGCATCCCAGAGGGACATCATGAGCCATCAACTCACCTTCGCCGATAGTGAATTCAGCACTAAGCGCCGTCAGACCCGAAAAGAGATTTTCCTCTCCCGCATGGAGCAGATTCTGCCATGGCAGAATATGACCGCTGTCATCGAGCCGTTTTATCCCAAGGCGGGCAATGGCCGACGGCCCTATCCGCTGGAGACCATGCTGCGTATTCACTGCATGCAGCATTGGTACAACATGAGCGACGGTGCCATGGAAGATGCCCTGTACGAAATCGCCTCCATGCGCCTGTTTGCCCGATTATCCCTGGATAGCGCCCTGCCGGATCGCACCACCATCATGAATTTCCGCCACCTGCTCGAGCAGCATCAACTGGCCCGTCAATTGTTCAAGACCATCAATCGCTGGCTGGCCGAAGCAGGCGTCATGATGACCCAAGGCACTTTGGTGGATGCCACCATCATTGAGGCACCCAGCTCTACCAAGAACAATGAGCAGCAACGCGATCCGGAGATGCATCAGACCAAGAAAGGCAATCAGTGGCACTTTGGCATGAAGGCCCACATTGGTGTCGATGCCAAGAGTGGCCTGACCCACAGCCTGGTCACCACCGCGGCCAACGAGCATGACCTCAATCAGCTGGGTAATCTGCTTCATGGAGAGGAGCAATTTGTCTCAGCCGATGCCGGCTACCAAGGAGCGCCACAGCGCGAGGAGCTGGCCGAGGTGGATGTGGACTGGCTGATCGCCGAGCGTCCCGGCAGGGTAAAAACCTTGAAGCAGCATCCGCGCAAGAACAAAACGGCCATCAACATCGAATACATGAAAGCCAGCATCCGTGCCAGGGTGGAGCACCCGTTTCGCATCATCAAGCGGCAGTTCGGCTTCGTGAAAGCCAGATACAAGGGGCTGCTGAAAAACGATAACCAACTGGCGATGTTATTCACCCTGGCCAACCTGTTTCGGGTGGACCAAATGATACGTCAGTGGGAGAGATCTCAGTAAAAACCGGAAATAACGCCAGAAATGGTGGAAAAAATAGCCTAAATAGGCTGATTCGATGTGTTTGCGGGAAAAAAATCGGCCCAGATCCGCGAAATTTTAATCAGCGAGTCAGCTTGGGAAGAAATGACCTGCTTATTCGCACCTTCCTTAATAAAAATGGGGTCGAGTGGGTTAATGCAGTTGTTGAACTCCTTGAGTTGAAATGTGAAAGCGAACACCACCAATTTAACAACATACCTGAGCATGGGGCTACGGTTGTTATTTCAAATCATCCGACGGTTATCGATGGACTTAGCTTAATACATACGGTCTCCCGAGTCAGGAATGATATAAAAATAATAGCCAATCACGTTTTGCCAATTATATTCCCCCAGGTATCGGAACTTACCATTGGAATTGAGAATATGGCCGGTAAGATGAGCCATAAAAAATTCCGCGAGATGAACGATCACCTGCGAAAAGGAGGCGTATTGATTATATGTCCTGCGGGTAAGCTGGCTAACTGGTCTCTTTCCGGGTTACAGGAGCATAAGTGGAACCCCGGTTTTTTACAGCTTGCTATGAGAAATAATGCAGCATTGGTACCAATTCATATTACGGGAGCAAACAGTAAGATTTATTATCTTACTGCAACATTCTGGCGGCAACTGTCGAATATGATGGTTATTCGTGAAGCTCTCCGCCATCATGGCAAGACCATGAAAATCAATATAGGACAGCAAATAGCCTTATCCTCGTTTAAAGAATACAATAAAGATCTTTCTGCCGCGGCAAATGTATGTTTGACGCACCTCCAGAGTATAGCGAAGAATGGCCCGGCTATGTTAGATACGATTGCGCCGCAAGAATTAGAACCAGGTAAAAAGGAGCTAATTAGCGCAATAGAGGAGTGCGAAATATTAAGGCAGTTTGAAGACGGTAGAAAACTAGTGATATATCGCTGTAATACTAACCGAACCTCACCTATTATTGATGAGTTAGGGCGCTTACGCGAACGCTGTTATCGCGATATTGGTGCCGGAACTGGTAACGACCGAGATAACGATGTTTTTGATGAAAGTTATTATCATATCATTTTGTGGGATCCTTCTGATGTGGAAATCCTGGGAGCATATCGTGTTATGCCCGTTGGCGAGCAGCTGGCCCAACATGGTGTAACAGGCCTCTATAGCAACAGCTTGTTTAAATACCATGATAATGCCTATTCCTGTTTAGAGAAGTGTGTGGAAATTGGCCGCGGCTTTATTCAGAAACCTTATCAAAAAAGTAAGGTGCTTGATTATTTATGGCAAGGGATATTTGACTTTATAAAAAGATATCCGGACTATAAATACTTGCTGGGTGTGCTGACCATTCCTGGAACTTTTCCTGAAAAAGTACAGAAACTCATCATCAGTTTCTATAATATATACTTTTCCTCGACAGCTGATTTTTGTACGCCGATAGCATTGTTCACTGCCGAAAATGTACAGGATGATACTCCATTTTGTGGCGAAGATTTTAGAGCAGACTGGAGCATGCTTAATCACCTGCTGAGAGAAGAAGGTTATGAACTTCCCTGGCCTTTTAAACAGAGTGCTAAATGGTTCTCCCCGGGCGGATCGTCGATTCTTGCATTCACAAAAGATTATTCTTTTAATTCGATAGCTGGGTTAAATCTGAGCTCTATAGATAAATTGAATGAAAGCTACGTTAAGCATTATTTAAGAGATTAAACTGACGATGATTGTCCGGTCCTGGAGCGAGCGTGCCTCAATCCAGACCGTAGTGATAAGGGAAATGATATGCGTATGGATGCGTTTTAATGCGAAAGCCAATAAATGTATTTATTATACTGATATCGGTGCTGATACTCACCGGGTGTGATAACAAACCAGATAACATGTTATCCGGTTATTCACATGGAGAATTTGTATACCTTTCATATTCTGGTAATGAAAAAATAGAACGGATCTTGATCAATAAAGGAGATAACGTCGCCGCAGGACAGGAGTTAGTGAAGATTGAGTCCTTCGATGCGCAAAATATTTTCCTGCGCGCTGAGGAAAAACTATCAGCAGAGAGCGCTCTATTACGAAATCTGGAATCTGGAGAACGGCCTGAAGAGCTGGATATTATACGTTCGCAGATTAAAAAAGCACAATCGGCAGAATCCCAGGTAAAGCGGCAGCTTGGGCGATATCGTAATCTTTACGCCAATCATGCCATATCGCTTGCGGAATGGGAGGATATCCGGGATGAATTAACTCAAAAAGGCGCACAGGTTGAAGAGTTAATTAATCAACTCAAAGCACGGCAACTCCCTGCCCGGCAGGATGAGATTAGCAAGCAGCGCTCAATGGTGGCCGCGGCAAAACTCGAACGGGATAAGGCGCTGTGGGATGTCCAGCAAACGACGATTGTTTCTCCGGTCAATGCTAAAGTCTTCGATATTATTTATCGTGCCGGGGAGCGCCCTTCTGCTGGTAAACCAATAATCAGTCTGTTACCTCCTGAGAATATAAAAGTACGCTTCTTTATACCCGAAGCGAAGCTCGGTAAATTTAAAATCGGATCTAAGGTAAAACTTATATGCGATGGTTGCGCTGAGCCCATTGCTGGCGTTATTAACTATATCAGCCCTGAGGCCGAGTTTACGCCTCCAGTTATTTATAGTACGAAACGTCGTGAGAAGCTCATTTTTATGGCGGAGGCTATCCCTGCGCTGCAGCAGGCAGGGCGGATGAAAATCGGCCAACCGTTTGATGTGGAGATTATTGGCGATGAATAATCTTTGTATTGATGTAAAAAATCTCAATAAACATTTTGGCGAGCATCACGTCGTAAAGGATTTCTCTTTACAGGTGGCAAAAGGCGAGATCTATGGTTTTCTCGGTCCGAACGGTAGCGGAAAAACGACATCGATTCGAATGATGTGTGGTTTGATTACGCCGGATTCCGGTGAAGGTACTTGTCTGGGTATGGATATCTTTACGCAGCGGGAAAAAATAAAAAAAAAGATAGGCTACATGACCCAGTATTTCTCAATGTGGGGAAATTTAACTATTCGGGAAAACTTACTTTTTATTGCGCGGTTATATAGCCTCGATCGGCGTAGAGATCGGGTTGAACGTGCGCTTTCTGAGTTAGGCCTCACTGCCCGACAGCACCAGCTGGCTAAGGAGCTTTCTGGGGGCTGGAAGCAAAGAATGGCCCTCGCCGCCTGTATGTTGCATGAACCTGTTTTGCTATTTCTGGATGAGCCGACTGCTGGCGTGGATCCCAAGGCGCGGCGAGAGTTCTGGCAAATGCTGCACCAGCTCTCTGACCGGGGGATCTCGATACTGGTGAGCACGCATTATATGGATGAGGCTGAGCGCTGCCATAAGGTTGCCTATCTCTCATATGGTCGGCTGCTGGCGAATGGCACTATTGCGTCGATTATAGCCTCCCAGAATTTGATCACCATGCGAACCAGCGGCGCCGGTCTGACGCTGCTTGAAAGCCAGCTACAGCGCTTGCCGGATATTGAGCAAACGGTCATTTTTGGCAATCAGCTTTATATTACATCCAGAGATGAAGCGAAGTTAAAATCCGCGCTTTTTGCCTTTACGCAACAGGGTTATGAGTTCTGTAAGGTGGATACCAATCTGGAAGATGCATTTACCTACTTGATGAAAAATAATTGTGAAAAAAATTAATTTTAGCTTCTCCGTTACGCGGTGGATTGGCGTGGTTATTAAGGAAATTCACGAGCTACGCCGTGATAAAGTCAGCATCAGTATGGTGCTCCTGACACCTCTTTTTCAGCTGATCATTCTTGGCTATGCCATCAATATGGATCCGCATAATCTTCCGACCGCCTTACTAAATTATGATACCGAACGCATGAGTCAAATCTTTGTGACGGAAGCGCAAAATACCGGGTATTTTTCGATGATTCCTGTCGATTCAGAAGAGGCGGCGCAGAAAGCCTTTGTGCGGGGGGATGTCACTTTTATCGTGACGATCCCTGAGGGGTTTACGCGCAAGTTACTGCGTGGAGAAAAGCCACAACTATTAATTCAGGGGGATGCCATCGATCCGATCACCACGGGGAATGCGCTCAGCGCCCTTGTGCAGGTGGCGAAGTCGATGTTTCAGCACGATTTGCCGGGCGACATGCGTGTGGTGCAAAAAGAGGATGATTTCGAGCTTATCATTCATCGCATGTTTAACCCTGAGGGGATAACCCAGTTTAATACTATTCCCGGTATTATGGGGTCTATACTCAGTACAACGTTAATCCTGATGACCGCCCTGTCTATTACCCGCGAGCGAGAAAACGGGGCGTTAGAAAATTTACTGGTCTCTCCGTTGTCCGGGCTTGAGGTCATTATTGGGAAAATAACGCCTTTTGTTATCATTGGTCTGTTTCAGGCGACGTTAATCCTGATTGCCGCCGTTTTGTTGTTCGATATCCCCCTTCACGGTAGCGTCTTCCTACTATTTTTTGTGCTGTTAATTTATGTCTTTCTTTGTCTGTCAATTGGTATCGGTATTTCTGGCTTAGCACAAAACCAGCTGCAGGCGCTGCAAATGTCCTCTTTTTACTTTATCCCTTCCATTATGCTGTCCGGCTTTATTAGCCCCTTTATTAGTATGCCTGACTGGGCGAAAGCCATTGGCTCCTGTTTACCGCTGACCTACTTCATCCGCCTGGTTAAGGGCATTATGCTGAAAGGCTATTCAGCAACGGCATTGTTGCCTGACCTCTTGCCGCTGATAGGCCTGGCGGTGATTGTCATTGGCGTGGGGTTGAAATCTTATCGTAAAACGCTGGACTGACATTATCGGCGCGTCCGGCTGGAGTGGGCATAGGCTTTTTGCCATGAAATTCGTATAATGCGCCCTCACATTCGTTTCAAGCCGGAGATTTCTATCATGCGTCCAGCAGGCCGTAGCGCTAATCAGGTGCGTCCCGTCACCCTGACCCGTAATTACACAAAACACGCTGAAGGCTCCGTGCTGGTCGAATTCGGTGATACCAAAGTGCTGTGCACTGCCTCTATTGACGAAGGCGTTCCGCGTTTCCTGAAAGGCCAGGGCCAGGGCTGGATCACCGCTGAATACGGCATGCTGCCGCGTTCTACGCACACGCGTAACGCGCGTGAAGCGGCAAAAGGCAAGCAGGGCGGCCGGACGATGGAAATTCAGCGCCTGATTGCCCGTGCGCTGCGCGCAGCGGTTGACCTGAAAGCGCTGGGCGAATTCACGATTACTCTCGACTGCGATGTACTGCAGGCCGACGGCGGCACCCGCACTGCCTCCATTACCGGTGCCTGCGTGGCGCTGGCCGATGCGCTGAATAAGCTGGTCGCCGCCGGCAAGCTGAAAACCAATCCGATGAAAGGGATGGTGGCCGCGGTCTCCGTCGGTATCGTAAATGGCGAAGCCATCTGCGATCTGGAGTACATCGAAGACTCCGCCGCGGAGACCGACATGAACGTGGTGATGACCGAAGATGGCCGTATTATTGAGGTGCAGGGCACTGCGGAAGGTGAGCCGTTTACCCATGAAGAACTCCTCACTCTCCTGGCGTTAGCCCGAGGGGGGATCGAGTCCATTATCACGACGCAGAAGGCGGCGTTAGAAAATTAATGATTAAGGCGACTGAGAAGTCGCCTTTTTTTTGCGCTTTATCCTTCATCACACCTGCGAAGGGGAGCGCGCAGTCTGACAATGATGAAAAGTACCAAAGGAGCGAATCCATGAAGCCGTATCAGCGCCAGTTTATTGAGTTTGCGCTTAGCAAGCAGGTTCTTAAGTTTGGCGAATTCACGCTGAAATCCGGGCGCAAGAGCCCCTATTTCTTCAACGCCGGCCTGTTTAACACCGGGCGCGATCTGGCTCTGCTGGGCCGTTTTTATGCCGAGGCGCTGGTGGATTCCGGAATTGAGTTTGACCTGCTGTTTGGCCCGGCCTACAAAGGAATCCCAATCGCCACCACCACCGCGGTGGCGTTAGCCGAGCATCATGACCGCGATCTGCCTTACTGCTTTAACCGCAAAGAGGCAAAAACCCATGGCGAAGGCGGCAATCTGGTCGGTAGCCCGCTGCAGGGCCGGGTAATGCTGGTGGATGACGTGATCACCGCCGGTACGGCGATTCGCGAATCCATGGAGATTATCCAGGCCCAGGGCGCGCAGCTGGCGGGCGTTCTGATCTCCCTGGATCGTCAGGAACGCGGCCGCGGCGAGATCTCCGCCATTCAGGAAGTGGAGCGGGATTACGGCTGCCAGGTTATCTCAATCATCACTCTGAAAGAGCTGATTACTTATCTGGAAGAGAAACCCGAGATGGCGGAACACCTGGCGTCAGTTCGCGCCTATCGTGAAGCCTACGGCGTCTAAGACATACGCCCGGTAAGCGTCACGCTACCGGGCATCTCAGAAGAAGATTACTGCAGCTGTGCGGCAACCAGCGGCCAGCGGGCGTCGAAATCATCCGTCGGACGATATTTGAACTCGCTGCGCACAAAGCGCGACAGCATGCCCTCGCAGAAAGCCAGCAGCTGGCTGGCCAGCAGGGTTTCGTCGAGGGTGTAGCCTTCGCCTTCGCGCATTTTTTTCTCGCGCATCACCTGGCGTAGCTGCGCTTCGATGCGCTCAAAAAGCTGGTTGATGCGACCCTGAAGCCGGTCCTGTTCGAACATCAGCGCGTGCCCGGTGAGGATACGCGTCAGCCCAGGATTACGCTCGCCAAAGCCAAGAATCAACAGAACGATCAGGCGCAGGCGCGCGGTGGTGTCCTTTTCATCTTTCAAAATCAAATTGATGCGCGTAATCAGACTGTCTTCAATGAACTCGATCAGGCTGTCAAACATGCGGGTTTTGCTGGGAAAATGGCGATACAGCGCGGCTTCAGAGACGCCGACGGAAGCCGCCAGTTTCGCGGTGGTAATACGCTGACTACCATCGCTGGATTCCAGCATCAGCGCCAGAGATTGAAGTATTTCTTCGCGACGATTCCGTTTCGCAGTTTGCTTTTCTGCCATGTTTTAAAATACCCCTGAAAATAAGCACTTGTCAGGCAGACATCCACAACGCGACCGCAAACCAGGGCTTGCGGTAATGTTATTGCGTTATGCGCGTTGGGATGCAGATTCCGTGTTGCTGGGCTTATTTACGCCCTGAGTGACCGAAGCCGCCTTCGCCGCGGTCGGTGGCATCGAAGGATTCCACCAGGTTAAATTCCGCCTGAACGACCGGCACAAAGACCATCTGTGCGATACGTTCGCCCGGCTCGATAATAAAGCTCTGCTGACCGCGGTTCCAGACGGACACCATCAGCTGCCCCTGGTAATCGGAGTCGATAAGGCCCACCAGGTTGCCCAGGACTACGCCATGCTTATGACCCAGGCCGGAGCGCGGCAGGATCACCGCCGCCAGAGAGGGATCGGCGATATGAATCGCAAGGCCGGTCGGCAACAGCGTGGTTGCGCCCGGCGCCAGCTCTACGGCGTCGTCGAGACAGGCTCGCAGGTCAAGTCCGGCGGAGCCGGAGGTGGCATAGGTCGGCAGCGGAAATTGCTGGCCGACACGCGGGTCCAGAATCTTAACGTCGATTTTTTTCATCATAACGGGTCACGATCTCGTCGAGTAATAATTGGCCCAGGAGTTCCTTGCGCTCAAGTGGTAAGCGCTTTTCCCCATCCTGCCAGAAAAGGTGTAGTGCGTTGCTGTCGCTGTTAAAGCCCTGATTAGGCTGGGAAACATCGTTGGCGCAAATCAGGTCGAGGTTCTTGCGGGCACGTTTTTGCCGCGCATATTCTTCCACATAATTCGTTTCGGCGGCAAACCCAACGACGTAGGGGCGATGTGATTTTAGCGCCGCGACCCCGGCCACTATATCCGGGTTTTTAACCATTTTTATTGTTAATTCATCACCTTGTTTTTTTATTTTATCTTCGGCGATGACGGCGGCGCGGTAATCCGCTACTGCGGCGCAGCCAATAAAAATGTGCTGCTGCTGGGCGCCAGCCTGGACGGCCGCTTCCATCTCCAGCGCGGTAGTGACATCAATGCGCTGCACAAACGGCGGGGTCGGTAGCGATACCGGCCCGCTGATCAAGGTCACGTTCGCGCCCCGCTGCGCTGCGGCGGCGGCAATCGCGAAGCCCATCTTGCCAGAGCTGTGGTTGGTGATATAACGCACCGGATCCAATGGCTCACGGGTCGGGCCCGCGGTAATCATGAGGTTGAGATGTTGCAAATCTTTGACAGGGGAGGCGAAATGCTGCGCGGCCATGTCTACGATAGTTAGCGGATCGAGCATTCTCCCCGGGCCGACGTCGCCGCAGGCCTGGCTACCGCTGTCTGGTCCCCATAGCAGCAGCCCGCGAGTAGCGAGCG
Organism: Klebsiella sp. P1927; assembly: GCF_018204675.1. Lineage (NCBI taxonomy): Bacteria > Pseudomonadati > Pseudomonadota > Gammaproteobacteria > Enterobacterales > Enterobacteriaceae > Klebsiella > Klebsiella sp. P1927. The sequence goes on from NZ_CP073377.1 coordinate 5,285,580, forward strand.
TCTGCAGATTATGCTGGGTGGCCTGCGCGCGATACATCTGCTGGTTCATGGCGGGCACCACGGCAACCGGGGATGGAGTGGCAAGACAGATCGTCGACACCAGATCGTTGGCCATGCCGGCCGCCACGCGAGCGATTAAATCGGCGGTCGCTGGGGCGAGGATCACCAGGTCGGCCCATTTACCGAGCTCAATATGGCCCATTGCCGCTTCCGCCGCCGGATCGAGCAGGCTGTCGGAAACCGGATAGCCGGATACCGCCTGCAGGCTGAGTGGGGTGATGAACGCTTTTGCCGCCTCCGTCATCGCGACACGCACTTCCGCGCCGCGTTCACGCAGCCGGCGCACCAGTTCCGGGGTTTTATACGCCGCGATGCCGCCGCTGACGCCCAGGACGATTTTTTTACCCGCCAGAGTCATCATGATGTCTTCCTGTTGCCGTAGACCAGAATCCGCGCATCTTATCACAATCCTGCCGCCGTCGTGCCTCTGCCGGGCATTCACTTTGCGAGCGGCTACGCAGGGTGAAAATCGGCGGGTCGGCAGCGCCGTCAGGCTGTGCCAGGATAGGCTGATTCACCCAGGAGGGCGCATGGACGGAATGGAAAATCTGATGCCACGGGAGAAGATGCTGCAATACGGCATCGAAACGCTAACGGATGTTGAGCTGCTGGCGCTGTTTCTGCGCGTCGGCACGCGTCGTCAGGATGTGCTCAGCTATGCCCAGGCGTTACTGCAGCGTTTTGGCTCACTCTACGCTCTGCTTTCCGCTGATAAAGCGCAACTGATTGCTGTAGACGGACTGGGGCTGGCGAAATATGCCCAACTGAAGGGCATTGCCGAGCTGGCGCGACGCTATTTTAGCTCGCAGCTGGTCGAGGAGGCCGCGCTGGTCACGCCCTCGATGACGCGCGAGTTTTTACAAAGCCAGCTGACGGAAGAGGAGCGCGAGATCTTTATGGTGATCTTTTTAGATAATCAGAACCGGGTGTTGAAACATAGTCGTCTTTTTTCTGGTACTCTTAGCCACGTTGAGGTGCATCCGCGAGAAATTGTACGCGAAGCCATCAAAGTGAACGCCGCCGCCGTGATCCTTGCGCATAATCATCCCTCCGGTAGCCCGGAGCCAAGTCAGGCCGACAGACTGATTACCGAAAGGGTGATAAAATGTTGTAGATTCATGGAGATACGCGTGCTTGATCATCTGGTTATCGGCCGCGGTGCGTATGTATCTTTTGCCGAACGTGGCTGGATTTAGCCCCGAACTGGCGATCCTTCGGGATCTTTGTCTGTTCGGGACTTGAGCACATCGCCGAGTCAGCGTATACTACGCCACCTTTGAGAATCTCGGGTTTGGCATTTGGGCCTGGCAGTCGAGAGTTCACATTGAACTGCGATGACCAGGCTGTAAAGCCTGACGAGGCGCCAATACCCCATACGAAGCTCGAGCTAATTTGATTTTTGGAGAATAGACATGTCCCGAGTCTGCCAAGTTACTGGCAAGCGTCCGGTGACCGGTAACAACCGTTCCCACGCACTGAACGCGACTAAACGCCGTTTCCTGCCGAACCTGCACTCTCACCGTTTCTGGGTTGAGAGCGAGAAGCGTTTTGTCACCCTGCGCGTATCTGCTAAAGGTATGCGTGTAATCGATAAGAAAGGCATCGATACAGTTCTGGCTGAACTGCGTGCCCGTGGCGAAAAGTACTAAGTACTTAGAGGAAATAAATCATGGCTAAAGGTATTCGTGAGAAAATCAAGCTGGTTTCTTCCGCTGGTACTGGTCACTTCTACACCACCACGAAGAACAAACGTACCAAACCGGAAAAAATGGAACTGAAAAAGTACGATCCGGTTGTACGTCAGCACGTTATCTACAAAGAAGCTAAAATCAAATAATTTTAGCCTCCTTGTATAAAAACCCCGCTTCGGCGGGGTTTTTTGTTTTTAAAACTCCCCCATATTGCTTTCACATACTCCCTTTTCAGTCACCTGTCCGTGAAGCACAATACGTCGGGTAAACGGAGGAAAATCATGCCTGAATTACCAGAGGTTGAAACCAGCCGTCGCGGCATCGAGCCGCACCTGGTTGGCGCAACCATTCTGCACGCCGTCGTGCGCAACGGACGGCTGCGCTGGCCGGTTTCCGAAGAGATTTATCGCCTGAGCGACGTTCCGGTTCTCAGCGTGCGTCGCCGCGCCAAATACCTGCTTCTGGAGCTGTCGGACGGCTGGATCATCGTCCATCTTGGGATGTCGGGGAGCCTGCGCATCCTGAGCGAAGAGCTGCCTGCTGAAAAACACGATCACGTTGACCTGGTCATGAGTAACGGCAAGGTGCTGCGCTACACCGATCCACGCCGCTTTGGCGCCTGGTTGTGGACCAGAACGCTGGAAGGCCATCCGGTACTGGCTCATCTTGGCCCGGAGCCGCTCAGCGACGCGTTCAACGCCGACTATCTCCAGCAAAAATGCGCGAAGAAGAAAACCGCGATCAAACCCTGGCTGATGGATAACAAGCTGGTGGTGGGCGTGGGGAATATCTACGCCAGTGAATCGCTGTTCTCCGCCGGGATCCATCCTGACCGGCTGGCGTCCTCGCTGTCGCGGGAAGAGTGTGAGCAGCTGGTGAAGGTGATTAAGCTGGTCCTGCTGCGTTCGATAGAGCAGGGCGGCACCACGTTAAAGGATTTCCTGCAAAGCGATGGCAAGCCGGGCTATTTCGCCCAGGAGCTACAGGTCTATGGCCGCAAGGGCGAACCCTGCCGGATCTGCGGCACGCCGGTCGTCGGGACCAAACATGCCCAGCGGGCGACCTTTTATTGCCGTCAGTGCCAGAAGTAGTCTCAGGAACAGGAATGTTTGTCGGCCAGGTCAGCGGGCCTGCGGGTGCGCATCTGGTGGGCCGGGGGCGTTTGTAGGCCAGGTCAGCGTAGCGCCATCTGGCACAAAGACCGGGACAGAGCCGGTGTGAATGGCCCAGCGGCGTAGTGCTGCGCCAGCCGACGTGGCTCATGTCCCGGCAGATGCGTTACTTCAGCTTATTCAACAGCGCCTGATGCACATTAGCTGGCAGAAAGTGAGAAACGTCGCCCTGGTGGCGCGCCACTTCCTTCACCAGTGAGGAAGAGATAAACGACCACTCTTTGCACGGCATCAGAAACACGCTCTCAAGGGTGGGCATCAGGTGGCGGTTCATATGGGCCAGCTGCATCTCATACTCGAAATCCGCCACCGCCCGCAGGCCGCGGATCAGGATATTGGCCTGCTGCGCGCGCGCGAAATTGGCCATCAAATCACTGAAGCCGATAACCTCCACGTTCACCAGGTGGGCCGTCGCCTGCTCTGCCAGCGCAATGCGCTCATCAAGGCTGAACATCGGCTTTTTACTCGGGCTGGCGGCGATAGCCAGCACCACTTTATCGAACATACTTGCCGCGCGGGTGACAATATCGATATGACCGTTGGTGATGGGGTCGAAGGTACCCGGATAGATCGCTTTTGTGCTCATGATGACTCTTTCTCCGAGTAGCCGTGGCTCAGCGCCCACAGCTCGGTATATTTCGTAAACGTATACTGCGCGTTGACCATCGCCAGTAACCATCCCTGTTTACCGTCCAGCACCCCACCGCGCAATAGCAACGTCTTGAGGAACGCGCCCAGCGTATGGCTGAAAATCCCTGCCATCGAGGTCTTCTTGCCCTTCTGGTGACGCTCAAGCGCCCACGCGGCGGCATACGCCAGCTGTTTTTGCTGGAAGCCAGCGAAGTCGCGGCAGGTCAGGTGCAGGAGATCGCCGGTCAGCGGAATAACCTCAGCGCCCAGGCTATCCAGCGATTCATGGACCAGATTATCGTTATAGCGGTAACGGGCGCGTTCGTACAGGCGCAGGACGCGATCGGGATACCAACCGCTGTGGCGCATAAAGCGTCCGAGAAAATAGTTACGGCGGGCGATGCTGTAGATGGCGCCGCGCTGGGGGGCGTCCAGTACCTTAAGAATAGCCTGCCTGAGTTCTGGCGTGACGCGCTCATCGGTATCGATCATCAACACCCAGTCGCCGGTGGCGTAATCCTGCGCGCGCTGGCGCTGAATGCCATAGCCTCGCCAGTCGGTATGGGTATAGACCTGGGCGCCGAGGCCGCGGGCCAGCTCAACGGTGTTGTCGGTGCTGCCGGAGTCGAGGACGATAATTTCATCCGCCCAGCTAACGGAGCCCAGACAATCCGGCAGCAGGTCGGCGGCGTTTTTAGCGATCATCACCACGGAAAGCCGGTTCGACATTAATGACTCCGCTGCGGCAGGTAAGGTTGCAGTAACTGTAGCAGACGCGACAGCGCGCCCTGGTTCTGATGCAGCACTTCCACCGCGTGACGGCCATACCACAGACGGTAATCTTCATCGGTCAGGAGCGTGGACACCTCCCTGACCAGCGAATCGGCATCGGTAACGGTGATCAGGCCATCGTCCTGCTGCAGCTTGGCGCAGATATCTTTGAAGTTGAAGGTATGCGGACCCATCAGCACCGGAATGGCGTGCGCCGCCGGCTCTAGCGGGTTATGGCCGCCGCGCTCCACCAGGCTGCCGCCGACGAAGGCGAGGTCGGCAATGCCGTAGAGCAGCATCAGCTCGCCCATGGTATCGCCAATGACTACCTGGGTACTGGAGGAGGGGATCTCGCCCGTGCTGCGCAGAGTAAAGCTCATCCCAGCCTTTTGTACCATCTCACGGGCGTCAGGGAAGCGCTCCGGATGGCGGGGAACAAGGATCAGCAGCAGGTTCGGGAAAGCCTCCAGCAGTTTTTTATGCGCCTGGAGGATGATTTGTTCTTCACCGTCGTGGGTGCTGGTGGCAATCCAGACCTTGCGGTGTGGTGCCCATTGCCGACGCAGCGTCACCGCCCGGGCCGCCAGCTCTGGCGTGACGGAGATATCGAATTTCAGGCTGCCGGTGACCGCCAGCTGGTTGCGCTTCAGCCCCAGGGAGAGGAAGCGGTTACCATCTTCTTCATTCTGCGCGGCGATAAGCGTAATGCGGCTCAACAGGCGGCGCATAAAGCCGCCCAGTTTGGCATAGCCTTTGGCGGAACGTTCGGACAGGCGCGCGTTGGCGATCACCAGCGGGATCTTACGCTTATGCAGCGCGGCCACCATATTCGGCCACAGCTCGGTCTCCATAACGATCACCAGCTTCGGCTGAACGGTGTTCAGGAAGCGGTTCATGGCGCCGGGCAGATCGTAGGGCAGATAGACGTGATGAACATCTTTGCCAAACGCCGACATGGCGCGCTCGGAGCCGGTCGGCGTCATGGTGGTGACGGTGATCGGCAGAGAAGGGTAGCGATGGCGCAGGGCGCGGACCAGCGGAATGGCGGCTAAGGTCTCGCCGACGGAAACGGAGTGCAGCAGAATGCCATCCGGCTCTACCTTGTTCTGACAGAAGCCATAGCGTTCCGCCCAGCGTTTGCGATAGGCAGGAGCCTTACGACTGCGCAGCAGCAGCCGCAGCCACACCAGCGGCTGAATAAGGTAAAGTAGGGTGGTATAAAGCAATTCCAAACTATTTATCCGTTCTCTGTTTTGGCGGGCAAATTCTAAGCATTTAGCCCGCGTAAAGCTATCTCTTTGGCGGAAACAGCGGGTTTTTGGTCTATCCCGCGTGGCGATAACGCTTAATACGCAGATAACGGCGTCCCAGGCGCCAGCGTAAACGGAAAGTACAGGCGTTTTTCCAGATTAACCGCCAGATACCGCGGTCGAAGAATTCGTTAATAATAACATGCTTTTTGGACTCATCTTTCATGCTATCGAAGGTATGGATGATCCCCAGGCCTTCTTTGGCGATCTGCCAGCGACAGGCGGCGATATGGCGTACTTTATCCGGGTAGCGCTGGTTAATCGCCTCCAGCATCTCCAGAATCTTCATATAGTGGCGCGCCGAACGCATCAGCGTGTCGTCGTTGTCCGGCTTATGCGACACCGACTCAGAGTGAATGTAGTAATCATAGAACTGCTGACTGGTGTACTGCACGCGCTCCGCGGCCAGCAGGGCTTCTGTGGTCCATGGGATATCCTGATGGCGCAGGCCAGGCTCGAAATGGAAGTGATGCTGGCGGATAAAGTCGTGACGATAAATATTAAGCCAGGTGACGTGCAGAAACTTCCGCGAGTCCAGGGCCTGCTTAAGCCAGACATGGCCCGGCAGCACACCCGTCGAGGGCAGGCGATCCAGTGGGAAGATCGGGTGGCTCTCGCGGCGCTTTTCGTACACATAGGTGCCGTTGCAGGTGGCGATATCGAGATGTTCTTTCTCGGCCATCTCCAGCAGCGTGCGATACATGCCCGGATAGAGTTTGTCGTCGATATCCGGAAACGCGAGATATTTGCCGCTGGCGGCGGCGAGGCCGGTATTGCGCGCGACCGAGACGCCCTGGTTTTCCTGCTCCAGCACCTGGACGTTCTGCAGCCGCTCCTGCCATTCGGCGATCACCGCCAGGCTGTTGTCTGTCGAACCATCGTTCACCAGGATCAGTTCATAGCTGTCCAGCTGCTGCTGTTCAATGCACTCAAAGAATTGCGCTAGAAATATCTCACCGTTGTAGACGGCAGCCACGATGCTCAATAAAGGCGTTTGACTCATAAATCTTCGATCCTGGTTAACTAACGGCGTCAGGTGCGCTGCAGCTGACGGTACTGCTGACAAATGGATACGACGCTGAATTTTTCCAGCGCGGCATCGTCGATGGCCGGCGGGTTATGGTAAATGCTTTGCATCGTCTGAGCCAGCGCCGGACTGGTCAGATCCGCCAGACCGCGGGCAAGTTCGCCGGTGAGGATCTCGGTGACGCCGCCGGGGCAGCGGGTGCTGGCGACAGGAGTATGTAACAGCAGCGCCTCCACCACCACATTGCCGAATCCTTCGCTATCGGAGCTCAAAACCAGCATCCGTGCGCCTTTGATCCACGGTAAGGGGTTTTTCTGAAAGCCTTTGAACCACACCCGATCGTCAATGTGCAGCGTTTTTGCCAGCTGGCGCAGGCGCTGCTCTTGCTCCGGTTTTCCCTGGCCTAGCAGCACCAGTGGTGCGTCGATGCCGCTCTGCGCATAGGCTTCAAGCAGGCGGTCATGGCGTTTGCCCGGATGGAAGCGACCGACGTGAATCAGGTAGTCACCGTCCGGGCGCTCGCTATCGGCTTCCGCCTCGGCGCGCAGGGCGGCGATATCGAAGGGATTGTAGATGGTTTTCAGCTGTGCCGGGCGCAGGGCAAACTCTTCCACCAGATCTCGCCCCACCGCGTCGGAAACCGTCACCACGTTGCGACCCTGATAAATTCGCTTAATTTTCTGCTGCTTCATCCAGCGGTCAAAGCCGGTGCGGTGCCCGAGATAGGAGGCAGAGAATACGCCGTGCAGACAGAACCAGACGTTACGCTCGCGCAGCGCCCGGCTGCGGGCGACGATGCGGTCGGTTTTGTGCAGGTTGGAGAGCACAAGGTCAAATTGCCCCTGCTGTTCGGCCCGCACGACTGCGGCATCCAGCTGGCGGGCGCGGCGGGACAGCTCGGTCAGCTTGCGCCACGGTTTACGGCAGCGATCGGCAACTACCTGGTAGTCGAGCCCCTCGGGCAATGGGTACTCGCAGACATCGCGCAGCGAAATGAGCGACACCCGATCGCCGTCGCGCAGGAACTGTGCCGCCAGGGTCAGGACCACTTTTTCCGCGCCGCCGCCGGGTAAACCGTCAATCACAAATAAGATGCGCATCGTTATTTCACCAGATCCTGATAAAGAGAAAGCAGCTGGGTTGAGAGTCGCTCGCTGGTGCAGGCCATAATGCGCTCGCGGGCGTGACCGCCTTGCGCGGAGCCCAGCGCGCGCGCGGGCAGGGCCATTACCGCCTGCTGTAGCGCCGGGATATCCAGAGCGTCGCAGACGTAACCATTGTGGCCGTCGACGATAAACTCCGCCCCGCCGCAGCCGGTAGTGGTGATCACCGGCAGACCGCAGGCCATTGCCTCGAGGATGACGTTGGGGAACGGATCGTAGAGGGTGGGCAGCAGCAGACCATCGGCCATTTGATAGAAGGGCAATGTCTCCGACTGCATGCCGAAGAAGCGCACCCGCGCTTCACAGTTCAGGCTCTTCGCCAGCGCCTGATAGCGCGGCTGATCCTTATCTTTGCCGACCACCAGCAGGTAGCGATCGGTGGGAGCGATGGCGCGGATCGCCGCCGCCAGCCCTTTACGTTCAAAGCCGGAGCCGACGTAGATCAGGCAGGTCGCCTGCAGCGGCAGCTGCCATTTGGCGCGTAAGGCGGCAAAGGTCTCTTCGTCTGGCGGCAGGAAGCGCTGGTTGTCAATGGCGTTGTAAATAACGTGGATCTTCTCCGCCGGCAGGCCAAAGTCTTCGATAATCTCGCGCTTGATCATCTCGGCGTTGCAGATCACCCCGCGCAGGTGTGAGTCTTCATACATCTCGCGTTCCGCCTGCATGACGTAGCGGTGGTAACGGTCGGCGAACAGCAGGCGGCTTTTCCAGGCCGGTAAAATGCGCGAGCGCTGCTGCAGCCAGCGGCGATGAACGCCATCGCCAGCGCGGTAGAGATCGCAGCCGGGAATACGTTCATGGCTCTGCACCAGGTCGAAGGACTCGCGCTGCCAGAGCGCGCGCGCGGCGTTGGCAAAGCCGCGCTCGCGGCTGATGCGCCCCCATTTACGTGGGTTACAGATATGGATCTGCCAGTCCGGTTTCACCGGCCCCTGCCATTCGCGGGTGATGACGTTCAGTTGCAGATGACTGCTGTCGAGGGCTTCCAGCGCGCGGGAGACAAACCGTTCTGCGCCGCCGTCCGGGCGGTACTTCTGCCGCACCAGAGCCAGCCTGAATTTACTCATGCCAGTACCTTTTTCGCCGCCGCGATCACGGCGTCGGTAGGAATTAAATCAAGATAACGTTCGTCGGTGTTGGTGTTGATAGCGTCCGGATCGGGCAGCGGACCGAAGTCGCCGGCCCAGATCACCTCGCCTTTCGCCTGCCACGGACGCCAGAAGGTCAGCTTCGAGGGGCCGAACAGGGCGACCAGCGGAGTGCCAAGGGCTGCAGCCATATGCATCGGCACCGAGTCGACGCCGATAAACAACCGGGCATGATCGATCACCGCCGCCAGCTGGCGCAGCGTTAACTGGCCGGCTAAAGAGTGTAGTCGCGCCTGCGGGCAGCCGGCGATGATGGTATCCACCATCTTCTTCTCTCTAGCATCGGGGCCGGAGGTGAGCACCACCGCGTATCCTTCGGCGGACAGCGCGTTGATCAGGGCGCTCATCCGATCTTCGCGCCAGCATTTAAAGAACCAGCGCGACGTCGGCTGGATGACGATGTAGTGTTCCCGGAAGTCCTCCGGCAGCAGGGCGCGGCTGGCGGCCCAGTCTGCTTCGCTGTAGCCCATCCGCGCCGGCGCTTCGTTCAACTGGAGACCGAGCGGAGCGAGAATAGAGAGATTCTGCTGTACCGTATGCAGCTGGTTGTGCTGTTGGGTGGAGGCCAGCGCGGTGTGGCAATAGCGCCAGACCGGGTGGCGGCGCTTCGGAAAATCAAAACCAATCCGCGTCGCGGCGCCGGTCAGTTTGCTGATAACCGCGCTCGGCCACTGGTCGGCCAGGTTAAGCACCATATCGTACCGCTGCTGGCGCAGCGTCTGAATGAGCTGCCATTGCATCTTCAGCTGATACCTTTTTCCCTGCTTTTTCCAGCGGCGATCGAGACCATAAATATGGTGGATATCGGGGTTGGCTGCGAGCATATCCCGGGTCTCTTCATACAACAGGACATCCACGCTGGCGGCGGGGTACTGCTGTTTCAGCGCGTGAATAAGCGGGGTGATCAGCAGCATGTCGCCATGATGGCGCAGCTTAATGACCAGGATCCGCGCCGGGTTCAACGGGCCGCGGGAGAGGGTTTCAGGCGTCATACTCTGTTCTTCATCCAGGATAAGGGTTCCGATTCTAGGGGATCAGACAGATTGAGAGAAGCGTTGTATTGCTCTACCATGACCCGATACGTATGGCCTGAGGACGTTTTCGTGCACAATCCCGCATTTCTCATTACGATTGATACAGAGGGCGATAACCTCTGGCAAAAACATGACAGCATCACCACCGAGAATGCGCGTTATCTTCCGCGTTTTCAGCAGCTTTGCGAAAAGTATGGCTTTAAACCGGTCTATTTGACCAACTATGAAATGGCCATCGACCCCTTTTATATCGAATTCGCCAGAGACGTGATTGCCCGCGGCACCGCGGAAGTCGGCATGCATCTGCATGCGTGGAACAGCCCGCCGACCGAGCCGCTGACTGCAGATGACTGGCGCCATAAGCCTTATCTTATTGAATACAGCGACGCTATGATGCGTGAGAAGGTCGACTATATGACGCGTCTGCTGGAGGATACCTTCCAGACCAAAATGGTTAGCCATCGCGCCGGGCGCTGGGCTTTTGACGAGCGCTATGCGCGTCTGCTGGTGGAATACGGGTATCAGGTGGATTGCTCGGTGACCCCGCGGGTGAACTGGAAGACCGCCAAGGGGGCGCCGCAGGGCGATGGCGGGACCGATTATCGCCGCTTTCCGCAGCATGCCTATTTCCTCGATGAAAATGACATCAGCCGCGAGGGCCACTCGCCGCTGCTGGAAGTGCCGATGAGCATCCAGTACAAGCACTCAGCGTGGATGAACAGCGTGAAGCAGGGCTACGACCGCCTGCGCGGCAAAGTGCGATCCCCCTCCGTACACTGGCTGCGACCGATGGGCGGCAATGTGGAGACGATGAAAAAAGTCGTCGAACAAACGTTGACGCAGGGCAATGACTACGTGGAATATATGCTCCACTCTTCAGAGTATATGCCCGGCGGCAGCCCCACGTTCCAGAATGAACGGGATATTGAGCGTTTATACGCTGACCTCGAAGCCTTTTTTAGCTGGCTGGCGCCGCAGGTGAAGGGCATGACGCTGGCAGAATATTACCAGCGGAAAATTACACAGCGCTAACACAGCTCAAGGTACCGTATGCGTATCCTTAAACAATTAACGCGGAAAAAGAATGCTTTTTTCCGCGGCATTAAATTTAATTTAATTAACTATCGATACAGAAATAAGCCGGCGCGTAAAGCCTTCGACCCAGCGGCTGTGCGCCGCGTGCTGCTATTGCGTCTGGATGATAAAGTCGGTGATATGGTGGTCACGACCGGCTGCGCCAGAATACTGGCCGAACGGGGATATCAGGTTTCGGTGTTAACCGGACCAATATGCAGCGAAATATTAGCAGGCTCAGAATTCATTCAGCAAGTATATTTATATCGGCCTCGCATGTCCTTAAATACGTTGCGGGCGGCGGGTTTTGATGCGGTTATCGATTTTGATGACGTGACCAGCTATGAACGCTTTAAATTACTCGCCGATTTACGGGCGACCAGCGTGATTGGTTTTAATAAAGAGCCCTATAAACTTTACGATCACTCAATCGCTTTTTTTGACGGCAACAGCCATATTTCCCTGCGCTATAAGCAGGTGGTGAAGCTGTTTGGCATCGTTGACGACCGCCCGTATCACTATCATCTCCCCGGCTGCCGCCATGAGCGGGAGAAAGTGGCCCGCTTGCTTTCTCAGGCCGGAGAGGTCGAACTGCGTATCGCCATTAACCCTTTTACCGCCTCCGAGGATAAAGACTTCTGTCGTCACCAGGTGGCGACCCTGGTCGAGCGGCTACATGCTCTGCCTTACCGGGTCTGTATCGTGATGGTGGGGCGCAGTGAAAAAATCCGCCAGCTGGGGCTGGATATGGCGCTGTACATCGCCGACAGCACCATCAACTCCGCCGTAGAAGTGATCCGCAGCTGTGATTTAGTCATTACGCCGGACACCTCGATCGTGCATATTGCCCGGGCTTTCGATAAGCCGATGGTGGCGGTCTATAACAAACGCAAACTCAAGAATACCGGGCTGCCCGGCTATCACATCTGGGCGCCGGGCTATGACAAGGCGAAGCAGATAGTCTGTGAAGAAGCGAATGTCGCCGATGTGGCGATTGAGTCGGTGTGGCCCGTGATTAAAGAGCAGGCCGACCGGCTGGTCGCCGCCCGCAGTTGATTTAAAAAGTTAATATAAAAAGGGCCGCTGACGGCCCTTTTTGTTAGCGTTTTTCCGCCAACCCTTTGCTGAGCGCAATGCCCAGCGGCAGCCAGAACAGCACCCAGGTTTCCCGGGGATTGCTGATGATAAACATCCCCTGCGAGGCCATAAACACCAGCGCGTAAAACAGGATCGCCAGACTGTAGCGGCTGTCGGTATGGCGCTTGCGCCACGCCTGCCATAGCCCGCAGGCAATGATCGCCAACAGCAGCAGTAACCCCACGATGCCGCCTTTCAGCAGGGCGCCCATATACACACTGTGGGTGGTGGTGATGTGCTCGCCGCTGTAGTTGATGAAATCCAGTTCATAGCTGAAACCGCGCCCCAGCCACGGCTGGCTGGCCATCTCCGACAGCGTATGGTGCCAGATGCTCAGGCGCAGCCCGCTTTGGGTGCCCAGCTCCTCGAAACGGGCGAGCAGCATGTCGCCCACCGGCGTCATGACCAAAAGCAGCGCTACCAGCACGGCCAGCGCCGCGGCGATCAGCAGGTTGCGGCGGGTGAAGACGTGCAGGTGCAGCGTACAGCCGACCGCCAGCACCAGGGCGATGATCGGCCCGCGGCTTTGGGTGAGCAGCAGCATCACCAGCATGATGACCACCGGCAGATAGAGCCAGTGGCTGGCTTTTTCTTTCAGTAGCATGCCGCAAATTAAAATGCCGATGCCGCAGTAACCGGCAAGGTCGATAACGTTCGTTGGTCCGGGGTTCTCGGGGGAGACCGCTCGTTCGGTGAGAACCAGCGTATGGTCGATAATCAGCGTCCACAGGGAGAGCACGGTGATCCCACCGACCACCGCCAGCATCGCCAGTCGGCGGGTTCGTCCGTCCCTGAGCAGCATCGTCATCAGCAACAGATACCCGGTCAGATACACGCCGTGGGTGATCGGCGAGTCAATATGCTGCGGCGTATGGCCCCACACATTACTGAGGGCGTAATAGATAAAGAAAGCCGCCAGCAGCGTCCAGGTCTGCCACTGCTCGCGTAACACCCCGGCCAGCGCCTGGCGGTTTTCCTGGCGTACCAGCGACAGCAATAGCAGCAGGATCGATAAATGCAGCAGATTATTGGTCCGGGTGGACATGCAAAAAATCGCGCTGAAAAATAAAAACAAAGGAAAGACAATCGAGTAACCCTGTCTGGCGAAGTTACTCACTTTTAAAGTACTCATTAAACGCAACCTTTTCGAAGATAGTATCCGGCACAGCGCTTTCTGGGGAAAAATTAATCACCCGAATCTGGCGTTGCTGCAGTACCTGCGCGGCATGCGCAAAGGAGGGCATGACGAGGGTATCCACTTTTGTTGCCAGGTAAGAAGGCAATTTTTCTTGTTGTGTTTCGTAGAATCGCGGCTGGTTAAAGTTGGTCATATCCAGGCCGCTCACCAGGATAGTATTGAAGCCCAGCCAGGCGAGAATTTGCAGCGCCCAGTAGACCACCGTGCCGGCATCAAAGATGCCCTGGCGAATATCGGTGCTAAAACAGATATCCGGGCGCTGAGGATGAAAGCACATCGCCGCATTCTGCTGGTAAGTGCGCTTTATCGCTTCGCTGGCGACTTTCGGCTGGTAAATCTTATAGCAACCGTCCTCAATCAACGCCAAACGGCAGCGCAGCGCGTCCCCATAGCGATCGACGATTTTGGCGATCCCGTGCATGGTGGTGAACAGCAAAATATCCGGCTGGCTGACAATGGCGCGGATAATGTCCGGCTTCTTATCGAAAAATTCCATGTCGACGATGGTATAGAGTGAAAAGTGCAGCCGGTCGGCAAGATGCCAGGCGCCATTGACGCCCATCACCGGGATCGTTTTCGACAACAGGGAAAAATCGATATTGCGGGTTGAGGGGCCGGTGGCGGTCAGCAGGACTTCGCCCTGCATACTGTTTTTCAGCGCGCTCAGGCTGACCAGCGGCACCGTTTTCCCTTTATAGCGTAACGCGCTGATTTCGCCGCTTGGCGCGCGCGTAATACGGGTAAAAGGCCACAGATTTTCATTGTGGCGATACGCGCGAGGGCGCGTATAGCGGTAGATCTGCTTAAACAGGGATCCCATCAGAGCAGCCCCTGATTTTGCAGGAGAAGATGAATCCGGCTGGCCGCAATATCGCCGGTGCTGGCGCTGTTTTCCGGCCGCACGATATGCTGGTTTTTACCGTATCCGCCAATCAGCCCCGGGTCGGTCGGGCCGTAGAGCGTAAAGTTCGGTTTATCCAGCGCGGCGGTCAGATGGCTCAGCCCGGTATCGACCGAGACGACGGCCCGGGCGCCGGCCAGAACCTGCGCCACCTGCTCAAGGCTCATGCGCGGCAGCACTTCGACATACTCCCGGCCTTCCGCCAGCCGCTTCGCCCGCGCCTCTTCGTGCGGGGCCCCCCACGGCAGCTTAATGTGGACGCCGCTGTCGGCCAGCAGATCGAGAAGCTCCTGCCAGCGGGTTTCCGGCCAGTGCTTATCGTCGCGGGTGGTGGCGTGCAGAAACACCAGATAGGGCGCGGCAGCGCTAGCCTCGTGCTGCAGGAAATGGCGCGCAATGGCGTAATCCCCCTGGGTCTGGGGTTTCGCGTAGCCAAGGCTTTTGGCGAACAGCTCACGGGTACGCTCCACCGCGTGCTGCTGTTTCGCGATATGGTGGCGGCGGTTGTAAAACAGGCTCGCCAGCGGCTCGCGGGCCGTTTGCCAGTCCATACCGTGCTTGACGCCGTGCGCCAGGCGAGTAACCAGCGCGGCGCTTTTTACCAGCCCTTGGGCATCGATGATGGCGTCATACTTTACCGCCTGAACGGCCTCGCGAAAGGCTTGACGCTCGGCTTTGATCGGCGCGGAAAACCAGGCTTTGCGCCAGCGGCGGATCGCCACCGGGATAACCCGCTCGACGCTTTCATGCCAGGAGGGGATCTGCGCGAAACCCTCTTCAACCACCCAGTCGAAGCGGATGCCGGGGATAGCCTGCGCGGCGTCGGTTAGCGCGGGCAGCGTGTGCAGCACGTCGCCCATGGAGGAGGTTTTAACGATCAATACCCGCATCCGTTACGCTTCCTCGTGCTCGGTTTTTTCCGCTAACAGTTCGTTCAGCTCTTGCAGGACGCGTTCTGGGGTGATGTCGATCAGGCTCTGATGATAGCCTTCGGCGGCATCGCCTTTGCGCACCTTGTGGTAGCCGGTAATCAGACGGATAACCCGCGCTTTATGCGACAGCGGCGGGGTAAAGTCCGGACTGCTCGGGCCATACAGCGCCACCAGCGGGCGGTCCAGCGCTGCGGCGACGTGCATCAGCCCCGAATCGTTAGTCACTACAGCTTTACAGGCGGCGATCAGAATGACCGCCTGCTCCAGCTGGGTTTCACCCGCCAGATTACGGCACCAGGCCTGCTGCTCGCTGCTGAGGGCGGCGATGATCTCTTTGCCGGCCTCGTTATCTTTCGCCGAGCCGAAAAGCGCAATCTGATAGCCATCGTCGATAAGCTTTTTCGCCAGCGCAGCATAATGATAGTGCGGCCAGCGTTTGGCCGGGCCGAACTCCGCGCCGGGGCAGAAGCCGACGATCGGCCGATCGTTGGACAGGTTAAAGGCGCTGCAGGCCTGCGACTTTTCCCCTTCGTTGACCTGCAGCTGCGGCCACAGCAGCGGCTGCGGCAGATCTTTGGCGCAGCGCATCACGCCGTTGTCGTAGGCCAGCGCCACGTAGCGTTCCACCATCAGCGGCCAGGCGTCTTTGTCCAGCACTCGGGCGTCGTTGAGCAGGCCGTAGCGCATCTCGCCGCGCCAGCCGGTGCGCAGCGGGATATTGGCAAAGAAAGGGACTAATGCCGATTTAAACGAGTTCGGCAGCACGTAAGCGCGATCGTAGCGACGCTCGCGCAGGCTGTGGCCGAGCTTGCGGCGTTCGCCGATAGCCAGCGCGCCGTGACCCAGCGGCATCGGGATCGCTTCGTTCACTTCCGGCATGCGCGAAAGCAACGGACGGCACCAGGCTGGCGCCATCACGTCGATAATCGCCTGGGGATAGCGCGCCCTGAGCGTACGATAAAGACTTTGCGACATCATCATGTCGCCCACCCAAGACGGGCCTACCACCAATATTTTCATGCTTGTTTCTTACGCGTCGCGGTTTAGCCAGGCCATATATTCCGTTACGCCTTCGGCAACGGTTTTGAACGGTTTGTCATAGCCCGCTTTGCGCAGGTTAGTCAGATCCGCCTGAGTGAACGCCTGGTAGCGGCCTTTCAGTTTGTCCGGGAACGGGATGTACTCGATGCTGCCTTTTTTGTGGTACGCCAGGGTCGCATCGGCGACGGCCTGGAAGGATTCCGCACGGCCGGTGCCGAGGTTAAAGATGCCGGAAACGCCGTTTTCCCAGAACCACAGGTTGACGTCAGCCACGTCGCCCACGTAGACGAAGTCGCGCTTGAAGCCGTCGCTGCCTTCAAACAGTTTCGGGCTTTCGCCATTATTCAGCTGGGTATTGAGGTGGAAAGCGACGCTCGCCATGCTGCCTTTGTGGCCTTCGCGCGGCCCGTAGACGTTAAAGTAGCGGAAGCCGACGATCTGCGAATTGGCTTCCGGCAGGATCTGGCGGACGTATTCGTCGAACAGGAATTTGGAGTAGCCGTAAACGTTCAGCGGCTGTTCGTACTCGCGGGACTCGATGAAGTCGCTGGTGCGTCCGCCATAGGTGGCCGCGGAGGAGGCGTACAGGAACGGGATTTCGCGCTCCAGGCAGTAGTGCAGCAGCTCTTTGGAGTACTGATAGTTGTTGTCCATCATGTACTTGCCATCCCACTCGGTAGTGGAAGAGCACGCGCCTTCGTGGAAGATTGCTTCGATTTCACCGAACTCTTCACCCGCCATAATCTGGATCAGAAAGTCTTCTTTATCCATGTAGTCAGCGATGTTCAGGTCAACCAGGTTTACAAACTTGGTGCCGTCTTTCAGATTGTCGACAACCAGAATGTCGGTGATGCCTTTGTCATTCAGCGCTTTAACGATGTTGCTGCCGATAAAGCCTGCGCCGCCGGTAACGATGATCATAACTGTACCTTTGAAGTTGAGAGCCCGGAGACAATCCGGACATGAATGCTCTTATCATATCACCACATGAGCAAGCCTACAGCCATTCGCAGAATAAGGTGCTGGGCTGACGTGATTTATGCTGCAAATAATTCATTCAAGCCTGCATCATCTCGTATCAGCGTATAGCTTTGGGTAATATGTGCCAAATTTTGCCGAATCTGGAGAGTTGCAATGCGTGGTGATTTCTACAAACAGTTAACTAGCAATCTGGAGACCGCTCGGGCCGAAGGGTTGTTCAAAGAAGAGCGCATCATCACCTCGGCGCAGCAGGCGGACATTACCGTCGGCGACAGCCACGTGATTAACTTCTGCGCCAATAACTATCTGGGTCTGGCGAACCACCCGGAACTGATTGCCGCGGCGAAATCCGGCATGGACAGCCACGGTTTCGGGATGGCCTCGGTACGCTTCATCTGCGGCACCCAGGATACGCATAAGCAGCTGGAGAAGAAGCTGGCCGATTTCCTCGGTATGGAAGACGCGATCCTCTACTCCTCCTGCTTCGACGCCAACGGCGGCCTGTTTGAAACGCTGCTCGGCCCGGAAGACGCCATTATCTCCGACGCCCTGAACCATGCCTCGATCATCGACGGCGTGCGTCTGTGTAAAGCGAAGCGCTTCCGCTATGCCAACAACGATATGCAAGAGCTGGAGGCGCGTCTGAAAGAAGCTCGCGAGGCCGGCGCGCGTCACGTGCTGATCGCCACCGACGGCGTGTTCTCGATGGATGGCGTGATCGCCAACCTGCAAGGCGTTTGCGACCTGGCGGATAAATACGATGCGCTGGTGATGGTCGATGACTCCCACGCCGTCGGCTTCGTCGGCGAAAACGGCCGCGGCTCCCACGAATACTGCGATGTGATGGGGCGCGTCGATATCATCACCGGCACGTTGGGTAAAGCGCTGGGCGGCGCCTCCGGCGGCTACACCGCCGCGCGCAAAGAGGTGGTTGAGTGGCTGCGCCAGCGCTCCCGTCCGTATCTGTTCTCCAACTCTCTGGCGCCGGCCATCGTGGCCGCCTCCATCAAAGTGCTGGAGATGGTTGAAGAGGGGGCAGACCTGCGCGATCGCCTGTGGGCTAACGCGCGTCTGTTCCGCGAAAAAATGACCGCGGCAGGCTTCACGCTGGCCGGCGCCGACCACGCCATCATTCCGGTGATGCTGGGCGAGGCGGTGGTGGCGCAGAACTTTGCCCGCGAGCTGCAGAAAGAAGGGATCTATGTCACCGGCTTCTTCTATCCGGTGGTACCGAAAGGCCAGGCGCGTATTCGCACCCAGATGTCGGCGGCGCATACTCCTGAACAAATTGAGCGTGCGGTGGAAGCCTTTACCCGCATCGGCAAACAACTGGGCGTCATCGCCTAATAAGGGTATGAGATGAAAGCGTTATCCAAACTGAAAGCGGAAGAAGGCATCTGGATGACCGACGTACCGGAACCGGAAGTCGGCCATAACGATCTGCTGATTAAAATCCGCAAGACCGCCATTTGCGGGACCGACGTGCACATCTACAACTGGGATGAGTGGTCGCAGAAGACCATTCCGGTGCCGATGGTGGTCGGTCACGAATATGTCGGCGAAGTGGTGGGGATTGGTCAGGAAGTGCGCGGCTTTAAGATTGGCGACCGCGTCTCCGGCGAAGGGCATATCACCTGCGGCCACTGCCGTAACTGCCGCGCGGGCCGCACCCATCTGTGCCGCAACACCATCGGCGTGGGCGTCAACCGCCCGGGCTGCTTTGCTGAGTATCTGGTGATCCCGGCCTTTAACGCCTTTAAAATCCCCGACAATATCTCTGATGACCTGGCGTCTATCTTCGACCCGTTCGGCAACGCGGTGCACACCGCGCTCTCCTTCGATCTGGTCGGGGAAGACGTGCTGGTTTCCGGTGCCGGTCCGATCGGCGTGATGGCGGCGGCGGTAGCGAAACACGTCGGCGCGCGTAACGTGGTGATCACCGACGTCAACGAGTACCGTCTTGAGCTGGCGCGCAAAATGGGCGTTACCCGCGCGGTGAACGTGGCCAAAGAGAACCTTAATGACGTGATGGCCGAGCTGGGGATGACCGAAGGTTTCGATGTGGGTCTGGAGATGTCCGGCGCGCCGCCGGCGTTTCGCAGCATGCTTGATACCATGAACCACGGCGGCCGTATCGCGATGCTGGGTATCCCGCCGTCGGATATGTCCATCGACTGGACCAAGGTCATCTTCAAAGGGCTGTTTATCAAAGGTATCTATGGTCGCGAAATGTTCGAAACCTGGTACAAGATGGCGGCGCTGATCCAGTCTGGTCTGGATCTCTCACCGATCATCACCCACCGCTTCGGCATTGATGACTTCCAGAAAGGTTTTGACGCGATGCGCTCCGGCCAGTCCGGTAAAGTGGTTTTGAGCTGGGACTAATCCCCCATGCTGGCGTAAAAATCAGCAAAAAAGGCGCCTGCGGGCGCCTTAATTTAGATTTGGATAACATTTTTAGCCTGCTTAATATTAAGCGCACAATTTCTACATCGATTTTACGGTTATTCGCTTATACAGTGTGTTTAGTCGCAGTTTAACTTTGTAACTATCATGCTTAAACTCTCCGTATGCTTACTGACCTGTAACTCTGCGCGCCTGCTGATGGAGGTGCTGCCGCCTCTGCTGAAGGTGGCCGATGAATGTATCGTCGTCGACTCCGGCAGTACCGACGAAACCGTCGCTATTTGTCAGCAGTTTGGTCTCACCGTCCATCACCATGCCTATAAAGCCCACGGCGCGCAGATGAACTATGCCATCGGGCTGGCCAGCCATGACTGGGTGCTGTGCATGGACAGCGACGAAATTCTTGATAATGACGTGGTGACGGCCATTCAGGCGCTAAAAGCGGGGGAGGAGCCTGACCCGACCTGCGCCTGGCGTCTGCCGCGCTACTGGTTTGTGCTAGGCAAACAGGTACGGACGATCTACCCCATTTCCTCACCGGATTATCCGGTGCGCCTCTTTAACCGCCAGCAGGCGCGGTTTAACGATCGGCCGGTGGATGACCAGGTGGTCGGACACGCGAGCTCCGTCAGGCTGCCGGGCTTCGTTCGCCACGATACCTTTTATTCGCTGCATGAAGTGTTTAATAAGCTGAACAGCTATACCACCCGGCTGGTGAAGTACCAGCAGATCAAACCTTCGCTGACGCGGGGGATCGTCAGCGCCATTGGCGCTTTCTTTAAGTGGTATCTGTTTAGCGGGGCGTGGCGCTATGGCAAGGTCGGCGTGGTGACCGGCCTGTACGCGACGTTTTACAGCTTTCTGAAATATTTTAAGGCGTGGTACGCCCACGAAGATAACCAGGCGCCCGTCGCGCAAAAGCGAACGGACCCCTGAGTAGTCTAGTTGCCGGGGTTGTCCCAGCCCTGCCATTTGAGGCGATAGTACTGGATCAGCGCGCTCTGGCTGATGCTATCGCTGAGGATAGTGAAGAAGCGGCTGGCGTTCACAGGCTCCAGCGGGCGCTTCGGTTTGCAAGACTTCACGCCATGGAACGGATTACGCGGCTTCTGCTGCGTTTGTTGCGCAGGCGGCTGGGCGTAGTTTGGCGTCGAGTTGTCGACCTGCGGCTCGTTCAGCAGGCTGCTCGGGCGCACCAGCGTGATATCCGGCGGCAGGTTATAGACCATCTGCTGCAGCACCCGCACCGTCGTCGGATGCGGATGGCCAATGGCTATCGCCGAACCGTTGCGCCGCGCCAGGGCGATGGCGCGATTGAACTGGTTGCGGATATCGGCTTCATTCTGCGTATCGTCGAGAAACACTTTGCGCTTAATCACCTTCACGCCGGTACCCTGCGCGGCGCGCATGGCCTGGGTGTTGCCGATGGTGACGCTGTCGAGAAAATAGAGATTGTAGCGCTCCAGGGCCTGCATCACCTTCTGCATGCCAAACAGGTTGGAGGTCATCGCGCTGCCCATATGGTTATTCAGCCCGACGGCGTAAGGGACTTTGCCGTAAGCCTCGCGAATAATGCGCTCGATCTCCTCGCTGCTCATTTCGGGACGCAGGGTGTCTTTTTCCAGCGGCTGTTTGCTGAGCGGCGCCATTGGCAGATGGATGAGCACTTCATGGCCCTGATTATGCGCTTTAGTGGCCATTTCCCGGGCGTGCGGCGCGTTCGGCAGCACGGCGACGGAGATAGTTGCCGGCAGCGCCAGCACCTGATTCTCGGTCTGCGGGCGGTAGCCAAAATCGTCAATAACGATGGAGAGTTTGCCAGCGAACGCTGGCGCCGCCAGAGCCAGCGAACCGGCTACGGCAAGAGCAATTGCGCGAAATTGAAGCAAAACTTATCTTCCCAACCACGGCTGTGGATTGACCGCCTGACCCTGGCGGCGAATTTCGAAATAGAGCGACGGACGGCCCTGACCGCCGCTGCTGCCTACGAGCGCGATAGGCTGGCCGGCACGCACCTGGGTGCCAACGCTGACCAGCGCGCTTTGGTTATAGCCATACAGGCTCATGTCGCCTTTGCCATGTTCGACCACCACCACCAGTCCATAGCCCTGCAGCCAGTCGGCCAGAATGACCCGACCATCGGCAATGGCTCTGACTTCGGTGCCTTCAGACGCGGCGATAACCATCCCTTTCCAACGTAGTTCACCTTGCAGCTGTTCGCCATATCGATGAAGGAGCGGACCGCGAACCGGCCAGAACGCCTGACCGCGCGGCGAGCCCAGCCCGCCGGTGCGTGACATCAGCGAACGCTCGCTTTCCGTTGGTTTATAGGTAGTGCCTTTGCGCGATGCTTCCTGCTGGCGGTCGCGCACCGCCTGCGCGTCGCGTGCTTCCCGATCGGCGCGGGCTTTGGCGGCAGCCTCCGCCTGGGCGATACGACCGCGTAGGCGCGATTCGTTAGCCCGTAATTCACTTAATTGTTGCTGACCCTGCTGAATGGAAGACTCCAGGCCGGAAAGGGTCTTTTTCCGTTCGTTACGCGCCTGCTCCAGCTTCGCCTGCTGGGCCTTTTGCTCGTAGACCAGCGTTTGCTGCTGGCTCTGTTTTTCTTCGAGCATCGACTTTTGCACCGCCATCTCTTCGCGCGTTTTCTTCAACTCCGCGATAGTCTCCTGGCGGGCCTGGTTGAAATAGCTGAAATAGACCTGCATCCGCTGATTGCGCTGGCCCTCTTCACCGCTGAGCACCATCTGGATGCCGGTATGCGGCCCCTGGCGGAAAGCGGCATCGAGCTGCGCGGCGAGGTTCCGCTCCTGAGACGCGCGCTGGCGCTCCAGCTTCGCGAGAGCGGCGTTCATCTCGTCAATCTGCTTATTGAGCTGGTTCAGGCTATCCTGGGTTTCGCGCAGTTTGCGGGCCGCGGCGGCGATCGCCTCTTCCTGCGCTTTGAGCTGGGCGAGCAGGCTTGCGCGCTGCTGCTGCTGTTGCTTAATCGCCCGCTGCCTGGCGGCGATGTCGGCCTGGATGGACTTTAGCTGATCGCGATCGTCGGCATGCGCAGATGACGCGCACAGCAATACGCCAGCGCTGAGCGCGCTGGCGTAAAGGACGGATCGAACTGCCGCTGCGATCCATGTAGTTGAATACATCGCCTTTCCCCTCATGGGGAAGGATTATTCCACGATGAACAGCGGCTTGCCAGTCATCTCTTGCGGGATTTCCATTCCCATCAGCGACAGCATGGTCGGGGCGATGTCGGAAAGTTTGCCGCCGTTGACCGCTTTGACCGCTTTATTACCGACGTAGATCAGCGGAACCGGCAGATTGGTATGGGCGGTGTGCGCCTGGCCGGTGGCCGGGTCGCGCATCTGCTCGGCGTTGCCGTGGTCGGCGGTGATCAGCAGCTGGCCGCCAACGGATTCCACCGCCTGAGCCACCTGGTCGATGCAGCGATCCAGCGCTTCAACCGCTTTTACGGCAGCTTCCATCACCCCGGTATGGCCAACCATATCGCCGTTCGGGTAGTTACAGATGATGGTATCGTATTTTCCGCCTTTGATGGCGGCGACCAGTTTCTCGGTCAGCTCGGCGGAGCTCATTTCCGGCTGCAGATCGTAGGTCGCCACTTTCGGCGAGTTAATCAGGATCCGCTCTTCGCCTTTAAACGGCTCTTCTACGCCGCCGTTGAAGAAGAAGGTGACGTGAGCGTATTTTTCAGTTTCGGAGATACGCAGCTGGGTTTTATCGTGCTTCGCCATCCACTCGCCGAAGGTATTGGCCAGCGAGGCGGGCGGGTAGGCGCAGGCGACTTTGATGTCGGCGGCGTATTCGGTGAGCATCACGAAATCGAGATTAACCACTTTCTTACGCGCAAAGCCGTCGAAGTCGGCGTTGACGAAGGCGCGGGTGATTTCACGCGCGCGGTCGGCACGGAAGTTCATGAAGATCAGCGCGTCGCCGTCTTCCATCGCGGCATCGGCCTGGCCGGCGGCGCGGATAACGGTGGCTTTCACGAATTCGTCGTTTTCGTCACGGGCGTAGGCGGCCTGCAGACCCGCGACGGCGGTATCGGCCTGGAATTCGCCTTTGGCCAGGGTCAGCAGATCATAAGCTTGTTCCACGCGATCCCAGCGGTTGTCGCGGTCCATGGCGTAATAGCGGCCGATGAGCGACGCGATGCGACCTTTGCCCAGCGCGGCAAATTTGGCTTCGAATGTCGCCAGCGTTTTTTCCGCACTGCGCGGCGGCGTATCACGGCCGTCGAGGAAGGCGTGCAGGTAGATCTTCTCAGCGCCGCGCTCTGCCGCCAGCTCCACCATCGCCATGATGTGATCTTCGTGGCTGTGGACGCCGCCTGGCGACATCAGGCCCATGATATGTACTGCTTTGCCGGCGGCAACCGCTTTATCGACCGCGGCGGTCAGTACCGGGTTGGCGAAGAAGGTGCGTTCTTTAATTTCCACATCGAGACGGGTCAGGTCCTGATAGACGATACGACCGGCGCCCAGGTTGACGTGGCCTACTTCGGAGTTCCCCATCTGACGGTCCGGCAGGCCGACTTCGAGGCCGGATGCATCGATCAGGGTATGTGGACGTTTGGCCCACAGCGCGTCCATTACCGGCGTTTTAGCGCTATAAATGGCGTTATCCTGTTGGTCTTCGCGATAGCCGTAGCCATCCAGAATCACCAGTACCATAGGTTTTTTAGAAACCGACATTGCGACAACCTCATGCTCAAAGACAGAAATTTTGCGTAATTTTACTACAGCTGAATCGTTTAAATCCCCGTGAAAGATCAAAGAAAGGGAGCGGCCGGGCCGCGCCGGGTCAGCGAGAGCGGCTTTTTTTCGCCACCGCCCGCAGAAAATACATTACATCGCGCTCACTGGCTGTAATTGCCGCAAGGCACAGGTATACTCCTTTCCTGGTTTTTTTCTCACTTAGTCGGGAGTTGTAACCCCCCATGCAAGAAATTATGCAATTCATCGGCCGTCACCCGGTCCTGAGCATCGCGTGGATCGCGCTGCTGGGTGCGGTAGTGTTCACCACCTTCAAGGGGCTGATGTCGAAAGTTAAAGTCATCACCCGTGGTGAAGCGACGCGTCTTATCAATAAAGAAGATGCGGTGGTGGTCGACCTGCGTCAGCGTGACGATTTCCGTAAAGGCCATATTGCCGGCGCTATTAACCTGCTGCCCAGCGATATCAAAGCCAATAACGTCGGCGAGTTGGAAAAACACAAATCGCAACCCATTATTGTGGTAGACGGTTCCGGCATGCAGGCGCAAGAGCCCGCCAGCGCGCTGAACAAAGCCGGGTTTGAAAAAGTCTTTGTACTGAAAGAGGGCATTGCTGGCTGGAGCGGCGAAAACCTCCCTCTGGTACGCGGCAAATAACTTACCTCGCGTGGTGATGCCGCCGCGTTTTCTCCTTCACGCCTGACGTGAAGGGAACACAGGCTGCGGCGTAAAACCCTCAGGGTAACAACAGGAGTGAAGTCATGGCCAATATTGAGATCTACACCAAAGCGACCTGCCCGTTCTGCATCCGCGCGAAAGCGCTGCTGAACAGCAAAGGCGTAACGTTCCATGAGTTGCCGATCGATGGCGATGCCGCGAAGCGTGAGGAGATGATCCAGCGCAGCGGACGGACGACGGTTCCGCAGATTTTTATTGATGCGCAGCACATTGGCGGCTGTGACGACTTGTATGCGCTTGATTCACGTGGTGGACTTGATCCCCTCTTGCGCTAATTTTTGCGCGCTTTCCCTGGCGGAAGCGCGTATTTAAGGACAACACGAAAGGGTTTTACTATGTCAGAACAAAACAGCACCGAAATGACCTTCCAGATCCAGCGTATCTATACCAAAGATATCTCTTTTGAAGCGCCGAACGCGCCGCAAGTTTTCCAGAAAGACTGGCAGCCGGAAGTTAAACTTGATCTGGATACCGCCTCCACCCAGCTGGCTGAAGGCGTTTATGAAGTGGTGCTGCGTGTGACCGTGACCGCTGCGCTGGGCGAAGAAACCGCGTTCCTCTGTGAAGTACAGCAGGGCGGTATTTTCTCCATCGACGGCATCGAAGGCACCCAGATGGCGCACTGCCTCGGCGCATACTGCCCGAACATTCTGTTCCCGTACGCGCGCGAGTGCATCACCAGCCTGGTTTCCCGCGGCACCTTCCCGCAACTTAACCTTGCGCCAGTGAACTTCGACGCGCTGTTCATGAACTATCTGCAGCAGCAGGCTGGCGAAGGTGCTGAACAACATCAGGATGCCTGATGAACGCACTTAATGCTGCAATGACTGTGATCGGTGCCGGCTCTTACGGCACCGCTCTTGCCATCACCCTGGCAAGAAATGGCCACCACGTTGTGCTGTGGGGCCATGACCCGAAACATATCGCGACGCTGCAACACGATCGCTGCAACGCCGCGTTCCTTCCCGATGTGCCTTTCCCGGATACGCTGCATCTTGAGAGCGACCTGGCCACCGCGCTGGCCGCCAGCCGCGACATCCTTGTCGTGGTGCCGAGCCATGTATTCGGTCAGGTGTTACGCCAGATTAAACCGCTGATGCGTTCCGACGCGCGGCTGGTGTGGGCCACCAAAGGCCTGGAGGCCGAAACCGGCCGTCTGCTGCAGGACGTGGCGCGTGAAGCGCTGGGCGATGATATTCCGCTGGCGGTGATCTCGGGGCCAACCTTCGCCAAAGAGCTGGCCGCCGGCCTGCCGACGGCGATTTCGCTGGCGGCCACGGATCCGCAGTTTGCGGAAGACCTTCAGCGCCTACTGCACTGCGGCAAAAGCTTCCGCGTCTACATCAACCCGGACTTTATCGGCGTGCAGCTCGGCGGCGCGGTGAAAAACGTCATTGCCATCGGGGCAGGTATGTCGGATGGCATCGGCTTCGGCGCCAATGCGCGTACGGCGCTGATTACCCGTGGGCTGGTGGAAATGTCCCGCCTCGGCGCGGCGCTGGGCGCCGATCCGGAAACCTTTATGGGCATGGCCGGCCTCGGTGACCTGGTGCTCACCTGCACCGACAACCAGTCCCGTAACCGTCGCTTCGGCATGATGCTCGGCCAGGGTATGGACGTGCAGAGCGCCCAGGACAAGATTGGCCAGGTGGTTGAAGGCTACCGCAATACCAAGGAAGTTCGCGTTCTGGCACAGCGTTTAGGTGTCGAAATGCCAATAACCGAGGAAATTTATCAGGTATTGTATTGCGGAAAAATTGCGCGCGAGGCAGCATTGACCTTATTGGGTCGCGCCCGCAAGGACGAGCGCAGCAGCAATTAGCTTTCCTTTGTCACCTGAATGACCCTGCCAGCGCAGAACTGGCAGGTCATTACTATATCGCCTGGAGTATGCAATGCCGTGTGAAGAACTGGATATCGTCTGGAATAATATTAAAGCCGAAGCCCGGGCTTTGGCTGACTGTGAGCCGATGCTCGCCAGTTTTTACCACGCAACGCTACTCAAGCATGAAAATCTCGGCAGCGCGCTGAGCTATATGCTGGCCAACAAGCTGGCTTCCCCGATTATGCCGGCGATCGCCATTCGCGAAGTGGTGGAAGAGGCCTACGCCGCCGATCCGGAAATGATCGCCTCCGCCGCCTGCGATATTCAGGCGGTGCGCACGCGCGACCCGGCGGTGGATAAATACTCCACGCCGTTGCTCTATCTGAAGGGTTTCCATGCCTTGCAAGCCTATCGTATCGGCCACTGGCTGTGGACTCAGGGGCGACGCGCGCTGGCGATTTTCCTGCAAAATCAGGTCTCCGTCTCTTTCCAGGTGGATATCCACCCGGCGGCGAAAATCGGCCGCGGGATCATGCTCGACCATGCCACCGGCATTGTGGTCGGCGAAACGGCGGTGATTGAAGATGACGTCTCTATTCTGCAGTCGGTCACCCTCGGCGGGACCGGTAAAACCAGCGGCGACCGTCATCCGAAAATTCGCGAAGGCGTAATGATTGGCGCCGGGGCGAAGATCCTCGGCAATATTGAAGTCGGGCGTGGCGCGAAGATTGGCGCCGGTTCGGTGGTATTGCAGCCGGTTCCGCCGCACACCACCGCGGCGGGCGTACCGGCGCGTATCGTCGGCAAGCCGGAGAGCGACAAGCCGGCGATGGATATGGATCAGCATTTCAATGGCATCCACCACACCTTCGAGTACGGCGATGGGATTTGATGTATTGCCATTTGCCGCTGCTAAGCACAGAAATGTAGCCCGGATAAGGCGCAACGCGCCGTAATCCGGGAACCGCTCAGGTTAGCTGCGCAAGACCGCGCCAGGATACCCCAGCTGGCGCCAGGCTTCATACACCACCACCGACACCGCGTTTGACAGGTTCATACTGCGGCTGTCCGGCATCATCGGAATACGGATTTTCTGCTCCGGCGGCAGGGCATCGAGGATGCTGGCCGGCAGACCGCGGGTTTCCGGGCCAAACATCAAGAAATCGCCGTCCTGATAGCTCACTGCGCTGTGCGCAGGCGTGCCTTTGGTGGTCAGGGCGAACAGACGCTGCGGCTGCGCGCTGGCGACAAACGCCGCGTAATCCGCATGGCGCTGCACGGCAGTGAACTCGTGATAGTCCAGTCCGGCGCGTCTCAGGCGTTTATCGTCCCAGGTGAAGCCCATCGGCTCAATGATATGCAGACTGAAGCCCGTGTTGGCGCACAGGCGGATAATATTCCCGGTGTTCGGCGGGATCTCTGGTTCGAATAACACGATGTTCAGCATACTGCCCCCTTAATTGCGGGGGGCAGAATAGCAGATATTTGGCGAACCCTCACCCTGAGGGAGAGGGGCGGCGTAAGGGAAAACGTGGAGAATTACGCGGCGTTATTCTGCTTCAGCGCATCGAAGGTCTGCAGCGCTTCGGCGTTCTGCACCAGCGAATCACGGCTGATTTCACGGATACTTTTCGCCCCGGTGAGGGTCATCGCCACTTTCATCTCTTTCTCGATGAGGTTCAGCAGATTCGCCACGCCCTGCTTACCGTGGGTCGCCAGGGCGTACAGGTAAGCGCGGCCCAGCAGTACGCTGTCGGCGCCCAGGGCGATCATCCGCACCACGTCGAGCCCGTTGCGGATGCCGCTGTCTGCGAGAATAGTGATGTCGCCTTTCACCGCGTCGGCAATTGCCGGCAGGGCGCGGGCCGAGGAGAGCACGCCATCGAGCTGGCGGCCGCCGTGGTTGGAGACGACAATGCCGTCAGCGCCGAAGCGCACCGCGTCGCGGGCGTCCTCCGGATCGAGGATCCCTTTGATCACCATCGGACCGTCCCAGAAATCGCGGATCCACTCCAGGTCTTTCCATGAAATCGACGGATCGAAGTTATTCGCCAGCCAGCCAATGTAATCCTCAAGCCCGGTCGGTTTGCCGAGATAGGCGGAGATATTGCCCAGATCGTGCGGGCGACCGTTAAGGCCGACGTCCCACGCCCACTGCGGATGGGTGACGGCCTGCCAGTAGCGGCGCAGGGCGGCGTTCGGGCCGCTCATGCCGGAATGGGCGTCGCGGTAGCGGGCGCCGGGAGTCGGCATATCGACGGTAAAGACCAGCGTCGAGCAGCCGGCGGCTTTGGCGCGCTCCAGCGCATTGCGCATAAAGCCGCGGTCGCGCAGGACATACAGCTGGAACCACATCGGGCGCTTGATGGTCGGGGCGACCTCTTCGATCGGGCAGACGGAAACGGTAGAGAGGGTGAACGGAATGCCTTTGTCGTCCGCCGCGCCGGCGGCCTGCACTTCGCCGCGGCGGGCGTACATCCCGCACAGCCCGACCGGCGCCAACGCCGTCGGCATCGCCAGCTTCTCGTTGAATAACGTCGTTTCCAGACTCAGGTCCGACATATTGCGCAAAATACGCTGGCGCAAGGCTACATCGGAAAGGTCCTCGACGTTGCGGCGCAGGGTATGTTCGGCGTAGGCGCCGCCGTCAATATAGTGGAACAGAAACGGCGGCAGGATACGCTGTGCGGCGGCGCGATAGTCGCTGGCGGCGGAAATAATCATCACGAGTTCTCCCTGGAATTTTCATTGTGGTCACCGGGCAGGCGGGTAATTCGCGCCTGGCGGGCCTGGTCTTCATCAAAACGTTTGATGGTGGCGTGGACAAAGCCTAAGTGGCCCATCATCGCCTGGCGCGCCGCCTCGGCGTCGCCGGCGACAATCGCCTCCATGACGGCCTGGTGCTGTTCGGTCAGGCGGGCAAACACCGGCGGCACCTGATACATGCGCTGGCGGCTCTGCTTAACGGAGGAGTGCAGCAGGTCGAAAAAGCCGCGCATGGTTTGCAGGAGCACCACGTTATGCGAGGCTTCGGCGATCGCCAGGTGAAAGCGGACATCCGCCTGCGAGGCGATATCCGGGTCTTCACTCTGGGTCGCTTCAAAGCACAGACGAATTTTTTCTTTATCGGCGTCGGTGGCGCGCATCGCCGCGTGCCACGCGGTGCTGGCTTCGATGGCGTGGCGAGCTTCGAGGATATCGAAGCTGTAGTCCGGGTCATCGGCCAGCAGCGTCTTCAGCGGCTGGACGATGTTTTGCTCTGACCACGGCTCATGCTGAAAGCGGACGAAGGTGCCGCCGCCGCGACGGCTCAACAGCACCCCTTCATTGACCAGCATCGCCAGCGCTTCGCGCAGGGAATTGCGTGAGACGCCGAGCTGGGCGGCGAGCTGGCGCTCGGCGGGCAGTCGCATGCCCGCCTCCAGCTGTTGTTCTTCAATCAGCGCCCGGACGCGACGCGCCACGTCGTCGGCCAGGCGTTTAGGCATCACTATCACGGGATCATCCAGGTTAAAACGTAGGCCTGCAGCGTGGTGATCAGCCCCACCATGCAGGTGAAGATCAGGCTATGTTTGACGGTAAAGCGGAACAGATCCGACTCTTTGCCCACCAGGCCTACCGCGGCGCAGGCGATGGCGATCGACTGCGGGGAAATCATCTTGCCGGTAACGCCGCCGGTGGTATTGGCCGCGACCAGCAGAATATCGGAGACGCCAATCTGCTGCGCCGCCGTTGCCTGCAGCGCGGCGAACAGGGCGTTAGACGAGGTGTCCGAACCGGTCAGGAATACCCCCAGCCAGCCAAGGAACGGCGAGAAGAAGGTAAACGCGTGGCCGGTATGGGCCAGCGCCAGGGCCAGGGTCGACGACAGCCCGGAATAGTTAGAGATAAAGGCGAACGCCAGCACCATGCCGATAGAGTAGATCGGCAGCGCCAGATCCTTCAGCGTCCCGGCGAAGGTGGTCAGCGCATCTTTCGGCTTCATGCGCAGCCAGACGATGGACAGCAGGGCGGCGAACAGAATGGCGGTGCCGGTTGCCGACAGCCAGTCGAATTTATACACCGCGGCGTAGGGCGTCGCGGCGCTAACCACCGGCGGCATACGGGCAACCATTTTGTCGAGGAATGGTACCGAAATATTGATAACGAAGTCATACATCGCGCCGCCAGGAGCGAACAGCGCTTTGAATGGCGGCACGCTCCACAGGGTCACGGTGGCGGTCAGGAACAGGAACGGCGACCAGGCGCGGATCACTTGTCCCGCCGTGTAGCGTGTGCGGGCCAGCGTCATATCCACCTGCGAGGCGCCGAGATCGCCGAAGCGGAAGATGCGTACCGGCTGCCAGCGTTTGAGGAACAGGGTCAGACAGACCAGGGAGACCAGCGACGAGATGATATCCGGCAGCTCCGGGCCAAGGAAGTTAGAGCTGAGGTACTGGGCAATAGCGAACGAACCGCCTGCGACTATCACCGCCGGCCAGGTCTCTTTAATGCCGCGCCAGCCGTCCATAATCGCCATGATCCAGAACAGCACGATAATGGTCAGGAACGGCAGCTGGCGGCCCACCATCTGGCCGATGGCGAAGCTATCGATACCGGTCACCTGGCCGGCGACCAGAATCGGGATGCCCATCGCGCCGAAGGCCACCGGCGCGGTGTTGACGATCAGGCACAGGCCAGCCGCATACAGCGGGTTAAACCCGAGACCAACCAGCAGCGCGGCGGTAATCGCCACCGGTGCGCCGAAACCCGCCGCCCCTTCGAGAAAGGCGCCGAACGAGAAGCCGACGATCAGCATCTGCAGGCGCTGGTCCGGCGTAATCGACAGAATCGATGAGCGGATGATGTCGAACTGTCCGGTCTTCACCGAGATTTTATAGACGAAGACCGCGGCGATAATAATCCACGCGATAGGCCACAGGCCGTAGAAGAAGCCGTAGACCACCGAGGCTAAGGCGCGGTCCACCGGCATTTTATAGAACAGTAAGGCAACGACCAGCGCGATTGCGACGGTCCAGGTGGCAGCGATGTAGCCTTTCAGTTTGAGCTTAATCAGCGCAAAAAAGAAAAACAGAATCGGTAGCGATGCGATAAGACTGGATAGCCAGATATTACCGGCGGGATCGTAGTTTTGTTGCCAGAGATTCATGCAGGGTCTCCATCGGGCCGCCAGGAGAGGAGGGCTGAGTCTGCGCTCATTGCCGATCCCACCAAAAGTAAAATTGGCCCGGCCAATTAAGGGTATCAGGGTTGATGACAATGAATGGTTAATCAGATGTTACTCTTAAGCAACGTGTTTGTGATGGGTTTTGACGGATTTGTGAACTGCCAGGGGGTGGATGAAATTATTGGTTGGACCAATCGACCCGGCTGAAGGTAAAAATGTGGGGGAGTGAAGACAGAATAGCCCTCTCCGTACGGAGAGGACTGGGGATCAAAATTCGCTGCGGGCGAAACCGGTCATCTCTTTCAGACCCATTTCCCGGCCCAGGGCGGTCATCGGATGGACAACCACCAAGCCGCGAACGCTTTTCTTCAGCTTGCCCATATCGGCCTGCTCTTTTTTGGTAATCGCGCGGCGGAACGGCAGGCTCATCAGTTTCTGCGCCTCTTTGCTCAGCTTCTGGCTCTGGACGGAACGCAGACGTTCAATCTCCGTTTCCAGAGTGGCTTTTTCTTTTTCCAGTTCAGCATATTTATCGGCGGCTTCCACCAGCGACAGCTCGGCCTGCTGGTGGCGGATGGCGTCGAGACGATCGCTCAGACGCTTGATTTCATTCTTTTCGACTTCTTTCATGGTGATTTGATCTGTTAATAAAGGGGCTTCATTCGCCTATAGTATGTGCCGTGACCGCTATTGTTGATAGCTATTTATCAAAAATTCGCCGTTTGTCGCCCGCGGAATGCAATATCATTTATCGCTAATAATTTGAATTTTATTAATATTCCGCCTAATACCCGTTCTAATTTCATTTCTGTGAAGCCTGTCGGCAGATAAGCACGTTTTCCTTAACCCACGCTGGTGAATTGGCTAATGCTTAATCAGATTATTCCCAAAAGGAGGACGTGATGGCAAAGATCGGCGACGGCGTACCACGTTTAATCGACAAAGCGGTTGATTTTATGGCTTCCAGTCAGGCGTTTATGGAGTATTTGAAAAAGTCTCCGCGTCTGCAGCATGTACCGCGAGACATTCCTCAGGATAAGGAAGCGTTGTTCCTGCAGCGTCTGGAATATTATCGTCAGCTTTACCGGCCGACCTGCGACCAGACGGAACCGGAATCAGAGCGTTGATTTCTGAAAGGCTTTTTTTAAGCTGATTCGTGAAATCAGCTCAGTCAGGGACAGCACCATCGTTGAGCGCACCATCTGCTGGTAACGCAGTTTCTGCATTGCCAGCAGTTCGGCATCGCTGTCATCAAATTGCGGCGTTGGCGGCAGGGCGGCGACGCAGTGCAGCTCGCCGAACGGACCGATAATTTCGTCGTCGGTAAAGCTGTACTCATTGCCGTCGTGGTTAAGCTCTTCGCGCAGGGCCATCAGCAGCTCAGCGTCTTCATATTCGGCACGACTTATCACCCCAAGGCCATAAATCAGCTTCAGGCGTACAGAGAGATCGCCGAGCGGCCCGCTGCCCTCCAGCAAGGGCTCGACGGCGTATTTCACCGCGTAGTCGTCTTTACGGAACACCTGAAGCACCAGAATATTGACCGCTTCCGTTAACAGCTCGACGGTGGCGATCAGGAAGCTTCGTACGGTTTTGCCAGCATTCAGACGCTCAAGCACACGGTTTTCAAATGCTTGTGTTTCTTCCATCATTGCCTGCATATCTGACAGGAGTCGTAATGGGCGCGACGTCGGCCGCGCCAGGTTGTGCATCATTTTTCCGCGTTGTAGTCGTTAACGGCCTCCGCGACGACATCACTTGCGGCATCCAGGCCGGAAATCTGCGCCAGCGCGGCCTGCGGCCCCTTGTCGGCGATCAGTGCCGCCAGCTCCTGCGCCTGCGGATCGTCTTCGCTACGGAAATGCATCGCCGCCGCAATCCCTTTCACCAGGTTGCGGTGCGGCAGCCCGTATTCCAGTGTACCCAGCAGCGGCTTAATTAAACGGTCGCCAGCGCTCAGTTTGCGCAGCGGCTGACGGCCAACGCGCTCAACATCGTCTTTCAGGTACGGGTTCTCGAAACGGCCAAGTATTTTCTGGATATAAGCCGCGTGCTTCTGCGGGTCAAAGGCGTAACGTTTGATCAGCACCGCGCCGCTCTCTTCCATCGCGCCCTGCACGACGGCACGAATTTTCTGGTCGAGGATCGCGTCGCGAATCGTCTGATGGCCCGCCAGTTTTCCGAGGTAGGCGGTTATAGCATGCCCGGTGTTCAAGGTGAAGAGCTTGCGTTCGACAAATGCCATCAGGTTATCAGTTAATTCCATTCCCGGGATAGTCGGCAGCGCGCCCTTGAACTGAGTCTTATCGACAATCCATTCGCTAAAGGTTTCCACGGTGACTTCCAGCGGGTCATGAGTGGCGGAAGCCGATGGCGGCACAATACGGTCAACGGCAGAGTCGACAAAGCCGATATGCGCTTCCACCCACGCTTTATCTTCTTCCGCCAGCGCGTTAAACACGTGGCCTTTTAACTGCGTGGTGCCGCGCACCATATTTTCGCAGGCGATGATGTTCAGGGGGCGTTCGGTGCCCTGCGCTTTGCGCTGCGCCAGCCCTTTGGCGATCGCTGGCGCGATGCGCTCGAGCACGACGGGACCGACGGCGGTGGTGACCAGATCCACTTCAGCGATCAGGTCCACAACCTCATCGCCGATGCTGCTGACGGCATTGACGCCGGAGACGGTGTCCACCTGCTCATTCTCACCGACGACGTGAACCTGATAGCTATGACGGGCATTCAGGGCATCAAGTACGGTCTGATTGACATCGGCAAACGTCAGTTCGATGCCCGCGTCGGCCAGCAATTTACCGATAAAGCCACGTCCGATATTACCTGCGCCAAAATGTAATGCTTTCATAGTATTAACCTTCAATTAATGTTTTCACCTGAGAGGGCTGGGGTGAGGCCTTTCCCCTCACCCCAACCCTCTCCCAAAGGAGAGGGGTGGATAGCGCTGATTATTTATTTAACAGTGCCAGAACTTCGTCGACGCTGGTGGTTTTCGCCAGGCGCTCAATCACGGTTTCGTCATCCAGGGCGTTAGTCAGACTGGTGATAACCTGAATGTGCTCGTTATTACGAGCGGCGATGCCGATGACCAGACGCGCGACTTCATCTTCTTCTTCACCGAAGCGCACGCCTTCCGGGTACTGGCAGAAGACGACGCCGGTTTTCAGCACGCGGTCCTTCGCTTCGATGGTGCCGTGCGGTACCGCAATGGACTCGCCGAGATAGGTCGAGGTCAGTTTTTCGCGGTCCAGCATCGCCTGCACATATTCCGGCTCAACGTAACCGCCTTTCACCAGCTGCTCACCGGCGAAGCGAATCGCTTCTTCTTTGGTGGCTGCTTTGCGACCGAGGAAGATGTTATCCGCGCCCAGCTGGAACAGGTTGTTGTTAGTATCGTCAAAGCTGTCTTTCAGGCTATCGGTGACTTTGACTTCGTTGTCGATGTGGCGCTGGGCCGCGACCAGGCGCTCGGTCAGGCTGGTGTACAGACCGCTGTCGAGGAAGTTGGTCAGCGAAATATGCTGCGCCTGCGGCACCTGGCGCATGGCGCGCTCGGTAAGGTCGCGGTGGGTGATGACCAGGTCAACATCCGGCGGCAGGTTATTGATTGCGCTGTTGGTGACCGAGATGTTGCTCAGCCCGGCATCCTGCACTTTCTTGCGCAGTACCCCGGCGCCCATAGCGCTGGAACCCATCCCGGCGTCGCAGGCGACGATGATTTTACGCACATGGCTCAGGTCGTTGGTGACATTACCGGCCGCCAGCGGGCTGGCGCCTTTGGATTCCGCTTTCATGTCATGCATACGACGCGTTGCGGCTTCGATATCGTCTTCTTCTTTAACTTTGCTGGTCTTGAGCAGAACCGCAGAGACCACGAAGGAGACCGCCATCGCTGCGATAATCGCGGCGATGTTAGCGAAGTAGGCGCCTTTCGGCGTCATCGCCAGTACCGCCAGGATAGAGCCTGGGGAAGCCGGGGAAACCAGACCGCCATTGAGGATAGTCAGGGTGAAGACACCGGTCATCCCGCCGAGGATAACGGCCAGGATCAGGCGCGGGTTCATCAGTACGTACGGGAAGTAGATTTCATGGATACCACCCAGGAAGTGGATGATAGCAGCCCCGCCTGCAGACTGTTTTGCGCTGCCGCGGCCAAAGAACATGTACGCCAGCAGAACGCCCATCCCTGGACCCGGGTTAGCTTCAATCAGGAAGAAGATGGATTTACCCAGCTCGTGGGACTGCTGAATACCCAGCGGCGAGAAGATACCGTGGTTGATGGCGTTGTTAAGGAACAGGATTTTTGCCGGTTCGACGAAGATAGACGCCAGCGGTAGCATGTCGTGCGCCACCATAAAGTTAACGCCAGCCGCCAGAATTTTCGACAGAACTTCGACCGCCGGGCCAATGCCGAGGAAGGCCAGAATGGCGAGGATCATCCCGATGATGCCGGCGGAGAAGTTATTCACCAGCATTTCAAAACCGGATTTGATCTTACCGTCTACCCAGTTATCGAACTTCTTGATGCAGTAGCCGCCCAGCGGGCCGGCAATCATTGAGCCGAGGAACATCGGCATATCCGCGCCGACGATAACGCCCATGGTGGTGATCGCCCCGACCACGCCACCACGTTCGCCGCCGACTAATTTACCGCCGGTGTAACCGATCAGCAGCGGCAGCAGGTAGGTGATCATCGGACCGACCAGCTTCGCCAGCGTTTCGTTTGGCAACCACCCTGTCGGAATGAAAAGCGCGGTGATGATACCCCACGCGATAAACGCGCCGATATTCGGCATCACCATATTGCTGAGGAAACGACCAAAGCTTTGCACTTTGATCTTGATATCGGATGACATAAAACACCCCTTCTTCTGTTTTGCGTAGCGCGCAGGCTTAAAGCCCGAGGTTTGTTGTTAATGTGGCGGCAGAGGTAGCCGGGCCCTGATTGATAGTGCGAAATCTGGCACTGAATCGTTTAGCTGTCCAGCCAGCGCCCTTTTATGTGATTTGGATCACATGAATATAGGTGGCTAAGAGGGTTTTTTAGTGATGATGATCACAAAATTACTGTGTAAAAAAACAACACAGCGCCTTTTTAGCCGCTGATCTGCCTTTTTGTGTGATATTTGTCACATTTTTGTTTCGTGTTTTTGTTGTTTGTTTGTGATTTTGATCACAAAGAATTTCGCGGGGGGTTTACGCCGCTGTGATCTCGGCCCGGTTTTGCGGCCAGGGCGAGATGGCTCTGTAACTAAGCAACCTTAACTGCCGAATAACTTTTTTACGCCGGATGGCAAAAATGAAAGGCGTGAATTATGCTCAAAATAGCGGCCCGAATGTCAGTGGGTCGTGAATAAAATTCATATAAATTATTAGCGTAAAGCCGAGGGAATTATGTTTCTCAATTATTTTGCGCTGGGCGTTCTGATCTTCGTTTTTCTGGTCATTTTTTATGGGATTATCATTATTCACGATATTCCTTATTTGATCGCCAAAAAACGCAACCACCCTCATTCCGATGCTATTCATGTCGCCGGATGGGTCAGTCTTTTTACTCTCCACGTCATCTGGCCGTTTTTATGGATTTGGGCCACGTTGTACCAGCCTGAGCGCGGCTGGGGCATGCAGCATAAGGCGAATACGGCCCCTGACGAACCTGAAAAAGAGACCGATATACAACAGCTTCGCCAACGACTGAGCGACCTTGAACACCAGGTGGCGGCCATCCAGCGGCCGCAGTCCACCTCTGCGGCGGAGAAATAATCTATGGATCTGTTGATAATTTTGACCTACGTGGCCATCGCCTGGTCGATATTTAAAATCTTCAAAATACCGGTAAATAAATGGACGGTACCTACCGCGGCGCTGGGGGGCGTATTTATTGTTAGCGCGCTTATTTTATTAATGAACTATAACCACCCTTACACCTTTCTGGCGCAAAAGGCGGTGATATCTATTCCTATTACGCCGCAGGTTACCGGAGTGGTTAACAGCGTCACCGACAAAGCGAATCAGCGCGTCAAAAAGGGTGAGGTGCTTTTTACTATTGACCCGGCGCGCTATCAGGCGCGGGTCGACCGTCTGCAGGCCGACCTGGTGACGGCGCTGCACAGTATTAACACCCTCAAAGCGCAGCTCTCTGAAGCCCAGGCCAACACCACCCGCGTGTCGGCGGAACGCGATCGCTTATACAAGGACTATCAGCGCTACCTGAAAGGGAGCCAGGCGCGGGTGAACCCGTTCTCGGAAAGCGACATCGATAACGCCAGGCAGAATTACCTTGCCCAGGACGCGCTGGTCAAGGCGTCGGTGGCGGAGCAGGCGCAGATCCAGAGCCAGCTGGACAGCATGATCAACGGCGAGCAGTCGCAAGTGGCCAGCCTGCGCGCCCAGCTGGCGGAGGCGAAATATAATCTCGATCAGACCACCGTGCGGGCGCCAAGCGATGGGTATATCACCCAGGTGCTGATCCGTCCGGGGACCTATGCCGCCTCGCTGCCGCTGCGTCCGGTGATGGTGTTTATCCCCGAGCAAAAACGGCTGATCGTCGCCCAGTTTCGGCAAAATTCCCTGTTAAGGCTGGAGAAAGGCGACGACGCGGAAGCGGTGTTTAACGCCCTGCCCGGACAGGTATTCCACGGCAAACTGGTGAGCATTTTACCGGTGGTGCCGGGGGGAACCTATCAGGCGCAGGGGGCGTTGCAGTCGCTGACCGTGACGCCGGGCAGCGATGGCGTGCTGGCGACCATTGAGCTCGATCCGAATGCCGAAATCGATGCACTACCCGATGGCATCTATGCGCAGGTGGCGGTCTACTCCGACCATTTCGCCCACGTTTCGGTGATGCGTAAAGTGCTGCTGCGGATGACCAGCTGGATGCACTACCTCTATCTCGACCATTAATGCGATCGGCGGCAGGTTGAGCGGGATGCTCACCTGCCTTTTACCTCGCCCTGAGCCATACTCATATCTTTGTTGGCGATAATTTGTTGGCGATAAGGAGCAGGCTATGAAACTGATCGGCAGCTACACCAGTCCCTTTGTGCGCAAAATATCGGTGATCCTGCTGGAAAAGCGCATCCCTTTTGAGTTTGTCAACGAATCCCCCTACAGCGAAAGCAACGGTGTGGCGCGCTATAACCCGCTGGGCAAGGTACCGGCGCTGGTGACGGACGACGGTGAGTGCTGGTTTGACTCCCCGGTCATCGCCCAGTATCTGGAGCTGCTGGGCGTGGCGCCGCCGATGATCCCCGCCGACCCCAGAGCCGCTCTCAGGATGCGCCAGCTTGAGGCGCTGGCAGATGGGGTGATGGAGGCCGCCCAGGCGCTGGTGCGCGAAAAAGCTCGCCCTGCGGCCCAACAGTCAGAGCAAGAGCTGCTCCGCCAGCGGGAGAAAGTGGCGCGCGGCCTCGACAGGCTGGAAGCCTGCGCGGCGGACGGAACGCTACGCGGTGACGAGGTCAATCTGGCGACCATCTCTACGGCCTGCGCCATTGCCTACCTGAACTTTCGCCGGGTGGCGCCGGGCTGGTGCGCCACCCGGCCGCAGTTGGTGAAGTTGGTGGATGCGCTGTTCCAGCGCGCCAGCTTTGCGCGCACCGAACCGCCGCGGACTTGACCCAGGCAGGTAACAGTTTGCGCAAGGAGGCGTTACAATCGCCGCTGATTGTTGACTCCCTCTCCCGTCGGGAGGGGGGAAAATAACTTACCGCCAGGCCCATTCATGACTACCGAAATTCGTGCGCTTTATACCCGGCTTCCGGCCATTGACCGCTTACTCCGCGACCCCGCTTTTTCCTCCCTGCTGGCGCAGCACGGCCATTCGCAGGTGGTGACGCAGCTGCGCCAGATGCTGGACGAGGCGCGGGAACAGATCCGCCAGTGTCAGACACTGCCTGACTGGAGCCATGACTGGCTGCACGCCTGTGAGCAGCGGCTCACCGCCGGCCAGCGGAGCGCCCTGCGTCCGGTGTTTAATCTCACCGGTACGGTATTGCATACCAATCTGGGGCGCGCCATCCAGGCGGAGTCGGCCGTGGAGGCGGTTGCCAGCGCGATGCGCGCGCCGGTGACGCTCGAATATGATCTCGACGACGCCGGGCGCGGCCATCGCGATCGCGCCATTGCCGATCTGCTGTGCCAGATCACCGGCGCGGAAGATGCCTGTATCGTGAACAACAACGCGGCGGCCGTTCTGCTGATGCTGGCGGCCACCGCCAGCGGCCGCGAAGTGGTGGTTTCCCGCGGCGAACTGGTGGAGATCGGCGGCGCATTTCGCATTCCTGATGTGATGCGTCAGGCGGGTTGTCAGCTGCACGAAGTGGGTACCACCAACCGCACCCATGCCAAAGATTATCGCCAGGCGGTGAATGACAATACCGCGCTGCTGATGAAGGTCCACACCAGCAACTACAGCATTGAGGGCTTTACCAAAGCCGTCGACGAAGCGGAGCTGGCGGCCATTGGTCGCGAACTGGATGTTCCGGTGGTAGCCGACCTGGGCAGCGGGTCGCTGGTGGATCTCAGTCAGTATGGCCTGCCAAAGGAGCCGATGCCGCAGGAGATGATCGCCGCCGGGGTGAGCCTGGTCAGTTTCTCCGGCGACAAGCTGCTCGGTGGCCCGCAGGCCGGGATTATCGTCGGCAAACGCGCGCTGATTGCCCAGCTGCAAAGCCACCCGCTGAAGCGGGCCCTGCGCGCCGATAAAATGACCCTCGCGGCGCTGGAGGCTACGCTGCGCCTCTATCAGCACCCGGAGGCGCTGAGGGAGAAATTGCCGACGCTGCGCCTGCTCACCCGTCCGGCGGAGGAGATCCGCCGGCTGGCTGAACGCCTGCAGCCTGACCTGGCGGCACACTATGCTGATTTTGCCGTCAGCGTGGCAGCCTGCCAGTCGCAGATTGGCAGCGGCTCGTTACCCGTCGACCGCCTGCCCAGCGCGGCGTTGACCTTTACCCCGCATGACGGCCGCGGTAGCCGGCTGGAGGCGCTGGCGGCCCGCTGGCGCGCGCTGCCGTGTCCGGTGATTGGCCGCATTTATGACGGTCGGCTCTGGCTGGACCTGCGCTGTCTGGAAGATGAAACCCGCTTTATGGAGATGTTGTTACGATGATTATTGCCACCGCTGGACATGTTGACCACGGCAAAACGACGCTGCTGCAGGCGATAACCGGCGTGAATGCCGATCGTTTGCCGGAAGAGAAAGCGCGGGGAATGACGATCGATCTCGGCTATGCCTACTGGCCGCAGCCGGACGGGCGGGTGCTGGGATTTATTGACGTTCCCGGGCACGAAAAGTTTTTGTCCAACATGCTGGCGGGGGTGGGGGGTATTGACCATGCGCTGCTGGTGGTGGCCTGCGATGACGGGGTGATGGCGCAAACCCGCGAACACCTGGCGATCCTGCAGTTGACCGGAAAGCCGACGCTGACCGTGGCGCTGACCAAAACGGACCGCGTGGCGGCCGCCAGGGTGGCGGAGGTTCAGGCTGAGGTCGAGCAGACCCTGGGCGAGCTGGGCTTTGACGCCGTCGCTTTCTTTCCCACCGCGGCGGCGGAAAACATCGGTATTGCGGAACTGCGCAGCCATCTGCTGCAGCTTGCGGAGCGCCCCCGCCCGCAGCAGCAGCGGTTTCGCCTGGCGCTGGATCGCGCTTTTACCGTCAAAGGCGCGGGGCTGGTGGTCACCGGGACGGCGCTCTCCGGCGAAGTACGGGTCGGGGATACCCTGTGGCTTACCGGCGTCAACACGCCGATGCGCGTCCGCGGCCTGCATGCCCAGAATCAAGCGGTTGAGCAGGCGCACGCCGGACAGCGCATTGCGCTGAATATTGTCGGCGATGCGCAAAAAGA
Source organism: Klebsiella sp. P1927 (assembly GCF_018204675.1). Classification (NCBI taxonomy): domain Bacteria; kingdom Pseudomonadati; phylum Pseudomonadota; class Gammaproteobacteria; order Enterobacterales; family Enterobacteriaceae; genus Klebsiella; species Klebsiella sp. P1927. Next base: position 5,327,587 of record NZ_CP073377.1, read on the forward strand.
GGCCGTGCACCGCGGCGACTGGCTGCTCTCCTCACCACCGCCGGAGCCAGCAGAACGGGTGATTGTCGAGCTGCAGTGCCATACGCCGCTCAGCCAGTGGCAGCCGCTGCATATTCACCATGCTGCCAGCCACATTACCGGCCGGGTGTCGCTTCTTGAGGGCAACCTGGCGGAGCTGGTGCTGGATACTCCGCTGTGGCTGGCGGATAACGACCGGCTGGTGCTCCGCGATATCTCTGCTCGCTTGACGCTGGCGGGCGCACGGGTGGTGACGCTGGATCCTCCGCGTCGCGGCAAACGTAAACCGGAATATCTGCAGTGGCTGCACGCCCTGGCAGCGGTCGGCGCTGACGATGCGCAGGCGCTGGAGTTACATCTGCAGCGGGATGCCGTCCGGCTTGAGCACTTCGCCTGGGCGCGGCAGCTCAGCGAAGCCGGAATGGCGGCCCTGATCCAGCGACCGGACTATCTGCAGGCCGGACAGCGCCTGCTTAGCGCGCCGCTTGCCGCCCGCTGGCAGCGAAAATTGCTGGATGCCCTTGCGCGCTACCATGAGCAGCATCGAGACGAGCCGGGCCCTGGCCGGGAGCGCCTGCGCCGCATCGCGCTGCCGATGGAAGATGAAGCGCTGGTGCTGCTGCTGATTGAGCAGATGCGCGAGAGCGGCTTAGTCCACAGCCATCACGGCTGGCTGCATTTGCCGGAGCATAAAGCCGGGTTTACCGACGAGCAGCAGGCGGTCTGGCATAAGGTGGAGACTCTGTTCGGCGACGATCCGTGGTGGGTGCGCGATCTTGCGCGCGAAGTCCATGTTGAAGAGTCACTGATGCGCGCGGTGCTGCGCCAGGCGGCGCAGCAGGGGATGATTACTGCGATCGTCAAGGATCGTTACTACCGCAACGATCGCATTGTGCAGTTCGCCCAGCGGGTGCGCGAGCTGGATCGGCTGCGCGGTTCAACCTGCGCGGCGGATTTCCGCGATACCTTAAACGTAGGGCGGAAGCTGGCGATCCAGATCCTGGAGTATTTCGATCGGATTGGCTTCACCCGCCGTCGCGGCAACGATCATATCCTGCGCGATAAGGCATTGTTCCGGTAATCATTAACGTCGGCTCCCCGGCGGACTTCGTGCCGGGGAGCTGGCGAAAAGAACTTGTTAAAACCACTACGTGAGACCGCCGAAGCAATTTCGCGTGAGCTGGGTTTCACGGTGCGTGAAGCGTCAGGCAAATGACCACATCCTGCAGGCCATCTGACAAAAAACAGCGCTGATTCCATTCAGGATCAAAGCGCGGGCAGGGACTATTCTGGCACCCTGCGGTTTTATCCCCAGGGAGCAGAGGATGAACCAGTTTCTTATTGCCAATGCCCAGCGGTGCATCGGCTGTCGTACCTGCGAAGTGGCCTGCGCGGTGGCGCACCAGCAGGCGCAGGATGTCGCCGCCCTGTCGACGAACCATTTCGCGCCGCGTATCCGGGTGGTGAAAAGCGGTGACATATCGACGGCGATGGCCTGTCGGCAGTGCGAGGATGCGCCCTGCGCCAGCGTTTGCCCACAGGGGGCGATTCAGCGCGACAATGACGTCTGGTGGGTCGACCAGCGGCGCTGCATCGGCTGCAAAAGCTGCATGGTGGCCTGCCCGTACGGCGCGATGACCGTTACGGTAATGAACCAGCAGGCGCAGGCGTTGAAATGCGATCTATGCCATCACCGCGCCGAAGGACCGGCCTGCGTGGCCGCCTGCCCGACGCAGGCGCTGCGGGTGATGGTTCCCGCAGAGCTGGAAGCGCTATGCGCGCAAAAACGCCAGCGGCTGGCGCTGGCATGAATGGGGTCGCTGACGAACGTTACCCGCCCGCGGCGTCCGAGACTATGCTTCCTGTTCGCGCCAGGCAAATTCTACCTCTTCGGCGAGGATTTTCACTCCGGCTTCGATTTTTTGCGGGTCCGGTACATAGTTCATGCGCATACACTGGTGGGTGTGCGGCCACGGTTTATCCAGACCAGGGAAGAAGTAATCCCCCGGCACCATCAGCACGCCGCGCTTTTTCAGCCGCTGATACAGCAGCTCGGTGGAGATCGGCAGATCCTTAAACCACAGCCAGAGGAAGATTGCCCCCTCCGGTTTGTGAATAAGGCAGCGCTCCTCCGGCAGATAGCGGCGAATAATGGCGATGGTTTCCTGCACCCGCTGGTAATAGAAGGGCTTGATCACCGTCTCTGACAGGCGCAGCAGATCCTGTCGTTTAATCATTTCGCACATCATTGCCGGCCCGATGCCGCCAGGGGCGAGGCTGATAATGCCGTTCATGTTGCTGATGGCGGTGATGATTTTTTCGTTGGCGATGATAATCCCGCAGCGGCTGCCCGGCAGGCCCAGCTTGGACAGGCTCATACACAGCACGATGTTCGGATTCCACAGCGGTCGGGCGTCGCTAAAGATAATGCCCGGGAACGGCACGCCGTAGGCGTTATCAATCACCAGCGGGACCCCGTGCTGATTCGCCAGCGCATCCAGTTTGATCAGCTCTTCATCAGTGATGACGTTGCCGGTCGGGTTGGTGGGGCGCGAGACGCAGATCATCCCGGTCTCTTCCGTCACCTGCAGATGCTCAAAATCAACATGGTACTTAAACTGGCCTTCCGGCAGCAGTTCGATGTTCGGCCGGGTGGCAACGAACAGATCCTCTTCCAGACCGGCATCGGCGTAGCCGATATATTCCGGCGTCAGTGGGAACAGTACCTTACGGGTGGTGCCATCTGCCCGACGGCCTGCAAACAGATTAAATAAGTAGAAAAATGCGCTCTGACTGCCGTTTGTTAGCGCAATATTCTGTGGTTCGATCTCCCAGCCCAGCTCGTCGCGCAGCATATTCGCCAGCAGAGCCAGCAGCTCGCTTTTGCCCTGTGGACCATCATAATTACAAAGCGCATCAAGGGCTTTGCCATTATCCAGCATGTCGGCCAGCAGCTGCTGGAAGTAGTCATTCATTTCCGGGATCTGAGCGGGGTTGCCGCCGCCCAGCATAATAGCGCCCGGCGTGCGCAGACCGTCATTAAGGTCTTCCATCAAGCGGGTGATGCCTGAATGACGGGTGAATTTGTCGCCGAAAAGGGAAAATGTCATCGCGAATAGTCTATCGGTGGTTCTGGAAAGTGGCTAACCATAACGCCAGCGCTGGCGTGGTGCAAATCGGCGGGAGGAGGCGGGTTTTTATCTTTATCCTGTATATTGCTATTTTGTTAGCATTTTGTTCTAAATGGTGGCTCCCCGCAGGGCGGAGAGCCACATGTGGATTACTGCTGCTGGCCGGCCCAGATGACCATCACTTTGTCTTCACCGCTCTCACGCACGAACCCGTAACCACGCGACATCGACAGCGTTGTCTGTTTGCCCATGCCGATTGCCGGATGGCGAGCGCGGAACTGGCCGATCTTCTGCCAGTGGGTAACGCTGCGGGCCGCCTTGCCGTTGACATCCTGCCAGTTCATCTCCGAGCGGGTACCCTGCAGCGGGTCCGAGCCGGTGGGGCCGAACGGGCGCGATGATTCGTCGCCATAGAAAATCTGCACGGCGCCAGGGGCCAGCAGCAGTAGCTCCGCCGCGGTGGTGCCGCCTTCGCGGAACAGCCGCGTATCGTGCGAGGAGAGGTAGCTCAGGACGTTAAAGCTCTGCAGCTTGTCCGCCATTTGCTGCCAGGTGAGGTCAATATTGGCCATACAGGTCGCCGCTTTCGCCGCCTGGTCCTGGTAGTCGAAATTGATCATCGCATCAAAACCGTGGCGATAATAATCGCTCTGCATCACTCCATGTCCCCAGGCTTCGCCAGTCATCCAGAACGGCGCCGCATCCAGCGCTTTATCCGGATTGGCTTTCTTCCACTCCGCCAGCGCGGCGGTGGCCTGGGTTTTTAACTGCTGCCAGGCGTCCATCTCCACATGTTTGGCGGTATCGACGCGGAAGCCATCGATGCCGTAGTCACGTACCCACTGGCTCAGCCAGTGTGTCAGATAGTCGCGCGGCGTATAGCCCGGGATCGCTTTCGCTGCGGTGTCTGGTTTATGGCTATAGAAGTTCGGCAGGCCTGAGACCTCCTTCGATTCGGTTTTCAGGTCCGGCAGGAAGGCCAGCGACATGGTGAGATCGTCATAGCCCGGATTGTCGTAATCGCCGATATCGGTGCGGATCCACTTCTTACCCCACCATTTCTCCCACCCGGCTTTGTCGCTGAAGTTGATATAGTCGTTAAAGCTGTGCCAGGTCTGTCCCGCGCCCGGCTTCCAGTCCGTCCAGCGCTCGCCGAGAGTTTTTTTCAGCTCATCTCCTTGCAGATACAGGGAGCCGAACTGGAACTCCTGCATGTCGGCCAGGGTAGCGTAGCCGGCATGGTTCATCACCACGTCGAACAGAATACGTATTCCGCGCTTATGCGCTTCATCCACCAGTCGGCGGAGATCCGCTTCGGTCCCCATGTTGGCGTCCAGTTTCGACCAGTCCTGGGTGTAATAGCCGTGATAAGCGTAGTGAGGGAAATCGCCCTTCGTGCCGCCGCCGACCCAGCCGTGGATCTGCTCGAGCGGGGAGCTGATCCACAGGGCGTTAACTCCCATCTGCTGCAGATAATCCAGCTTGCTGGTTAATCCCTGCAGGTCGCCGCCGTGGAAGGTGCCGATCTCCTGCATGCCGTCTTTATGGCGACCATAGCTGTTGTCGTTGGCCGGGTTACCGTTTACGAAGCGATCGGTCAGGACGAAGTAGACGGTGGCATTGTGCCAGTCAAACGGCGCCGGGGCGGCCGTCTCGGCGCGCTCAAGCAGCAGCAGGCCATTGCTGCCGAAGGCGGGCTGCAGGGTGATTTTGCCGCCGCTGACGGTCGCGACATTGCCGCTGTAGAAATCGCGGACCTTGCTGCCCTCGGCGAAGGTTTTGCTGACGTCGATGGTCAGAGGTTTTCCGTCCCACTTCGGACACTGGCGGATCTGCGGCGCCGCGGCGCTGGTCTCTTTTTCCTCCAGCGAAATCATCATCGTTGGCGTGCCGGAACGGGTATCCACCTCCAGGGTATACAGACCCTGGCGGAAGATGCGCCATTGCGGCGGTGTGCCGCGACAGGGCTCCATGGACAGCATCTGGTTGAGCTTAATGCCGCCGGAAGGCTGCCAGCACTGCTGGTCAAAATTTAGCTGCAGGGGACGTGTACCCTTCTCAACCACTTTCTGGCTGATGAATCGGCCGGTCCCTTCTTCGGTAAAAGCAGGAAAGTCGGTGGTAGTCCAGGCGGCAAAGGCCATCCCAGGCACGAATAACGTGGCAAGCGCAGCGAGTTTCATTGCGAGATCCTGTGAGCGGTTTTTATCTAGTGTGCCTTGTCGCCGCGCGGGTGAACTCCTCCTGACGCGCGTTTTACCAGGAGGATGAAAAGGGGTGAGTGACACCGCTCAAAAAATAGGCTAAAAATGAGACGAAGCTAGCATTTTCGCGCTGGCGATGCGCCGCAGAAACCGATTTCAGATGACAGCAATTAGGAATTGGACTATTTCTGTTGATGCCCTCAGTGCGTATTTTTGATACTATTAGCGATTCAGCTATCGTTTTTTTGTGAAAAACAAGGTGTTGGAATGCATATATCCGACCAGGAGACCTGATGATATCGAATCCCATACGACGATATGGGGCCGCCATACTTATGTTACTAACCTGCATCTTTTCAGGTAGTGTGTTGGCGACAACGCACACAGCGACAAAGAGTCATAAAGCCCCAACGGTAAAGAAGATAAGTAGTACTAAGGTAAGCAGTAAACAAGAGTATTCTCGCAATAGTGTAAAGAGCAGTTCACTTCCTGACTTGCGAAAATACCCTTCCGGAACACCAAGGAAAAAAGCGTTTCTCCGGACGGTCATGCCTTATATTACCAAGCAGAATCAGGCGATTACTGCGGATCGTAACTGGCTTATTTCCAAGCAGTACGATGCTCGCTGGTCACCGACTGAGAAGGTGCGCCTGAAGGATATCGCTTCCCGTTATAAGGTGAAGTGGTCAGGCAATACGCGTCATGTGCCCTGGAACGCGCTGCTTGAGCGTGTCGACATTATTCCGAACAGCATGGTGGCGACCATGGCGGCGGCGGAAAGTGGCTGGGGTACCTCCAGGCTGGCGCGCGAGAATAACAACCTGTTCGGCATGAAGTGCGGCGCCGGTCGCTGCCGCGGCGCGATGAAAGGTTACTCGCAGTTTGAGTCGGTAGAGCAGTCGGTGCAGGCTTACGTAACAAACCTGAACACCCACCCGGCCTATTCTTCTTTCCGCAAGTCGCGCCTGCAGCTGCGCAAGGCGGATCAGGAAGTAACCGCCAGCACCATGATTCATAAGCTGAAGGGGTATTCGACCAAAGGGTCGAGCTACAACAACTATCTCTTCGCGATGTATCAGGACAATCAGCGGCTCATCGCCGCCCATCTGTAATCCGGATGCCCGGCCTTGTCGCCGGGCATTTTTTACCCTACAGCATCACCTCGCTGTGCCGATCGCGGTACTCTTTCGGCGTCACGTCGTACTCCTTCTTAAACACCGAATAGAAATATTGCAGCGACGGATAGCCGCACATCTGCGAAATCTCATTGATCGACAGACTAGTGGACACCAGCAGGCTGCGCGCCTTTTCCAGTTTTTCGCTGTGGATCACCGTGTGGATGGTCTCCCCGACCTCCTCTTTGAAGCGTTTTTCCAGATTAGAGCGAGAGATGCCCACGGCGTCGAGCACCTGTTCCACCTTGATGCCTTTGCAGGCATTGTTGCGAATGTAATGCATCGCCTGTATCACGGAGGGATCGTTTAACGACCGGTAGTCGGTGGAGCGTCGCTCAACGACGCGCATCGGCGGGATCAGCTGGCGCTGCAGCGGGAGGGCCTCGTTATTCAACAGCCGGTGGAGTAATTTTGCCGCCTGATAACCCATCTGGCGGGTGCCCTGGGCGACAGAGGAGAGGGCGACGCGAGAGAGATAGCGGGTTAGCTCCTCGTTATCGATGCCGATAACGCACAGTTTCTCTGGCACCGGGATATGCAGCAGCTCGCAGGCCTGCAGGACGTGGCGGGCACGGGCGTCGGTGACGGCGATGATGCCGGTTTGCGGCGGCAGGGTTTGCAGCCAGTCGGCGAGCCGGTTTTGCGCGTGCTGCCAGTTCTCCGGCGCTGTCTCCAGCCCCTGGTAGACCACGCCGCGATACTTCTCCTTCGCGACCAGCTGGCAGAAGGCATACTCGCGCTCTACCGCCCAGCGTTTACCGCTGGAGGCGGGGAGTCCGTAAAACGCGAAGCGGTGCACCCCTTTTTCCTTTAAATGGAGAAAAGCGCTTTCCACCAGCGCGGCGTTGTCGGTGGCGATATAGTGGACCGGCGGGTACTGCTCTGGCTGATGATAAGATCCGCCGACGCCGACGATGGGCACGTGGACATCGGCCAGCAGCTTTTCGATTTCGGGATCGTCATAGTCGGCGATGACGCCATCGCCCAACCACTCTTTGATGTTTTCGATGCGTGCCCGAAAGTCCTCTTCAATAAAGATATCCCACTCCAACTGGGAGGCCTGCAGATACTCGCCGACACCTTCAACTACCTGGCGGTCATAAGCTTTGTTGGCGTTAAATAACAGCGTAATACGGTGACGCTTTTCAAACATAGATAATGTTCCTGCTCTAACCCCGGTCATACCCCTTCATTCAAGATGTTGCCGATGGCCTGACTTACCACTCATCCCGGCCACGTACGCCGGTACGCGGCCGGGGGCGCCGTCTGCAACCCGAATGATGTTGGGTATACACTACCGGCTAATGCCCGAGATATTTCAAGCGCCTTATGGCGAAGTTTGGCGGTAGCGCAAAGAATTCAGACATTCTTCAGAGAGTCTCTCCTTATGCGCGCCGCTTGGTGGCAGAGTCCATCCACACCGCCAGCAGCAAAATGGCGCCTTTAACGATATATTGCCAGAAGGTGGCGACGTCCATCATGCTCATGCCGTTATCCAGGGCCGACATAATAAACGCCCCCATTACCGCCCCGGCGACGCTGCCGATGCCGCCCGCCAGGCTGGTGCCGCCGATGACGCAGGCGGCGATGGCGTCCAGTTCGGCGATATTGCCCGCCGAAGGCGACCCCGCGCCGAGCCGTGAGCTGAGGATTAGCCCGGCAATGGCGACCATCAGGCCGTTAATGGCAAACACCGCCAGCTTGGTACGCTCGACGTTAATCCCGGACAGACGGGCCGCCTCCAGGTTGCCGCCGATGGCGTAGATGCGGCGACCAAAGGCGGTGCGGGTGGCCATAAACAGGCCCGCCAGCAGCAGGGCGGCGAGGATCAGCACCGGGGTCGGTACGCCGCGATAGTCATTGAGCAGCCAGATTGCGCCCAGCACAATCACCGCGGTAATGGCCTGGCGGCCGACGGCGGCGGTGGAGGACGAGGTCGCCAGACCTAACGCCTGCCGGCGCATCCGCCCGCGCCACTGCCAGACGATAAACACCGCCATGCCGACAACGCCGATGCCGAAGCCGATGCCGTCTGGCAGGTAGCTTTGGCCGATCTGCGACATCGCCGGACTGGTGGGCGAGACGGTGGTCCCGTTGGTGATGCCGATCAGAATGCCGCGAAACGCCAGCATCCCGGCAAGGGTGACGATAAACGAGGGCACCTTGCGATAGGCTACCCACCATCCGTTCCACGCGCCGAGCAGCAGGCCCATCACCAGCGTCACCAGAATGGTGAGCGGCAGCGGCCAGCCGAGCCAGACGTCAAAGATCGCCGCAGCGCCGCCCAGCAGCCCCATCATCGAGCCAACGGACAAGTCGATTTCTGCCGAAATAATCACAAACACCATGCCGACGGCGAGGATGCCGGTGATGGCCGTCTGCCGCAGCAGGTTGGAGATATTGCGTGCGCTCAGGTAGGCGCCATCGGTAACCCAGGTGAAAAACAGCATAATGACGACGATGGCGGCGATCATCACGAAGACCTGGAGATTCAGCCCTTTTAGCGCCGGCAGGGCCGCGGGGGCGGTTGGGGTGAGTTTGATTTCAGACGACGTGTTCTTCGACATGGCGTTCGCTCCTCAGCGCGGCTTCCATCACCTGTTCCTGGGTCAGATGTTGATTAACCAAATTGGCTTTTAGTCTGCCTTCGTGCATGACCAGCACCCGATCGCTGAGACCGAGCACCTCGGGCAGTTCGGATGAAATGACAATGACCGCGATGCCCTGCTGCACCAGCTGGTTAATCAGTTTATAAATTTCATACTTCGCCCCGATATCGATGCCACGGGTGGGTTCGTCGAGGATCAGAATGCGCGGATTGAGCAGCAGACAGCGCGCCAGAATCGCCTTTTGCTGGTTGCCGCCGCTCAGACGGCCAATCGCCAACTCCGGCGAGGAGGTTTTAATTTTCAAACGCTGAATGGACTGCTGAATGCAGTGCTGCTCGGCGGCGTCGTCCAGGCTACTCATTGCGCCGGTGAACTGGTTGAGCGCCGCGAGGGTAATGTTTTTGCCCACCGCCATCACCGGCACGATGCCGTCTTTTTTGCGGTCTTCCGGCACCATGGCGATGCCGTGGGCAATGGCCTGCTGGCAGTTAGAGATGCTCACCGGCTGGCCATCAATAAAGATCTCCCCTTGCCAGCGCCCCGGCCAGACGCCGAACAGGCACTGTACCGCCTCGGTACGTCCGGCGCCGACCAGCCCGGCGATGCCGAGGATTTCTCCGCGACGCAGGGAAAATGAGACGTCATTGACCCGTTTAATATGGCGGTTTACCGGGTGCCAGGCGGTTAAATGTTCAACCCGCAGGATCTCCTCGCCGTGGGCGTGCGGCTCGCTGGGATAGAGCGCGGTGAGCTCGCGGCCGACCATCATGGTGATGATATCGTCTTCGCTCATGCCGCTGGCATCGCGGGTGCCGATGTGCTGGCCGTCGCGGATCACGCAGATCGTATCGGAGATCGCTTTGACCTCATTGAGCTTATGCGAGATATAGATGCAGGCGATATCGTGGTTTTGCAGATCGCGAACGATCGCCAGCAGCGTCGCGGTTTCTTGTTCGGTTAAGGAGGCGGTCGGTTCGTCGAGGATCAGCAGGCGAACCTGTTTATTCAGCGCCTTGGCGATCTCCACCAACTGCTGCTGACCAAGGCCGAGGTCGCCGACGCGGGTATCGGGGGAAATGGGCAGATTGACCTGCGCCAACAGCTTCTGACAGCGCAGCGTCATGGTTTCATAATCCAGCAGACCATGGCGGGATATCTCGGCGCCGAGGAAAATATTCTCCAGCACGGTGAGATGTTTCACCAGCGCCAGCTCCTGATGAATAATGGCGATGCCTTTGCGTTCGGTATCGCGAATATGGTTTGCCTGCAGCGTTTCGCCGGCAAAAATAATCTCGCCCTCATAGCTTCCGTGCGGATAGATACCGCACAGCACCTTCATCAGCGTCGATTTCCCCGACCCATTTTCACCGCATAACGAGACCACCTCGCCTGCGTTCAGGCGCAGGCTGACGTTATCCACGGCTTTAACAGCGCCGAAGGTTTTGGTGATGTTCTTCATTTCGAGTAGCCAGGTCATAAAGACTCCGCAACAGTGATATCCGGCGGGATGAAAATGACGCCCCGCAGCGGGGCGTCAGCCATTACAGTTCACTCTTTTTATGGAAACCGTCTTTAATCACCGTGGCGTCGATATTCTCTTTATTTACCTCAATTGGCGTTAACAGGCGCGAAGGGACGTCTTTTAAGCCGTTATTCAGCGTGGTATCGGCCTTCGGCTGCTTATCGTTACCCAGCTCAACGGCGATTTCAGCGGCGTTGGTGGCCAGGGTGGTAATCGGTTTATAGACGGTCATCGTCTGGGTACCGGAAATAATGCGCTTCACGCCCGCCAGGTCGGCATCCTGACCGGAGATCGCCACTTTGCCGGCCAGCCCCTGGGCGGTTAAGGCCTGGATGGCGCCGCCGGCGGTGGCGTCATTGGAGGCGACCACGGCATCGATCTTGTTATTATTCGCCGTTAGCGCGTTTTCCATTATTTTCAGCGCGTTCTCCGGCAGCCAGCCGTCAACCCACTGATCGCCGACAATCTTAATTTTGCCATCATCGACATACGGCTTGAGAACCTTCATCTGTCCGGCGCGGAACAGTTTAGCGTTATTATCCACCGGCGAACCGCCCATCAGGAAATAATTACCCTGCGGCACTTTGTCGACCAGACTTTGCGCCTGCATTTCACCAACTTTTTCATTATCGAAAGATATATAGAAATCAATGTCGGCATTATTAATCATACGGTCATAGGCCAGGACTTTAATACCTTCCTGCTTGGCTTCTTTAATAACGTTACTGAGTACCTGGCCGTTATAAGGAATAATGACTAACACATCGACGCCGCGGTTGATCATGTTTTCAATTTGCGACATCTGCGTTTCTTCATTGCCATTAGCGGACTGGACAAAAACTTTGGCGCCTAAGGATTCCGCTTTATTGACGAAAATATCACGGTCTTTCTGCCAGCGCTCCAGACGCAGATCGTCGATGGCCATGCCAATCTTCACTTCTTTCGCCATCCCCGCCATGCTGGCGAGCAGGAGGGAGCTGGCGCAAAGCGTAAGGCAAAGGTTCTTTATCTTCATAATAACGATACCTTTTTTGTAAGGGTAGGTAAGCCGAACGGAAAATAATGTTTGATACATGAGGTTGCGGATACGTTACAGATTCTTAACGCGGAAAGCAGGGCTGGCAATTACCGGTTCTTATTTTGCCGTTATGAAATTTCGTTTAATGTGCAAATTATGACGGCGATCGTATTTTATTCATGCACGCTCTTATTATTGCACTGGACTGTCTCTGACAAAGCGGCGCAACGGTGACTGGATATTATTTTTGCGAGCTGGCGCACGTTTGTGGATTCTCTCAATGGCGGTGTGAAATAACGTAATTGAGGAAAATGAAAGCGAAATTCTATATTGGCTTAAACCCGTCATACTTCAAGTTGTAGGTGGGTTGGTGACATTCGTTGCTCCGCCCCCGGTTACCGGGGACTCGCGCTCCTGCCGCCTTCCTGCAACTCGAATTATTTAGGGTATCTGATTGGTTATTCGCCGCATCTCTGAATATGGAGTTCTCTATGCAGACCTATTTCGATCAACTCGATCGCGTTCGTTACGAAGGCCCGAAATCCACTAACCCGCTGGCTTTCCGTCATTACAACCCGGATGAACTGGTGCTGGGCAAACGGATGGAAGATCATCTGCGTTTTGCGGCCTGTTACTGGCACACCTTCTGCTGGAATGGCGCCGATATGTTTGGCGTGGGCTCCTTTGATCGTCCCTGGCAGCAGCCTGGCGACGCCCTGGAGATGGCCAAACGCAAAGCCGATGTGGCGTTCGAATTCTTCCATAAACTCAACGTGCCTTACTACTGCTTCCACGACGTTGACGTCTCGCCGGAAGGCGCTTCGCTCAAGGAGTACAGCAATAACTTCGCCCGGATGGTCGAGGTGCTGGCTGAGAAACAGCAGCAGAGCGGCGTGAAGCTTCTGTGGGGGACCGCAAACTGCTTTACCAACCCGCGCTACGGCGCCGGCGCGGCCACCAACCCGGATCCGGAAGTATTTAGCTGGGCGGCCACCCAGGTGGTCACCGCCATGAATGCCACCCATCAACTGGGCGGTGAAAACTATGTGCTGTGGGGCGGTCGCGAGGGCTATGAAACCCTGCTGAATACCGACCTGCGCCAGGAGCGTGAGCAGATTGGCCGCTTTATGCAGCTGGTGGTGGAGCATAAGCATAAAATCGGCTTTAAAGGCACGCTGCTGATTGAGCCCAAACCGCAGGAGCCGACCAAGCATCAGTATGACTATGATGCCTCTACCGTTTACGGCTTCCTCAAACAGTTTGGTCTGGAAAAAGAGATTAAACTGAATATTGAAGCTAACCATGCCACGCTCGCCGGCCATTCGTTCCATCATGAAATTGCGACGGCCATTGCGCTGGGGCTGTTCGGCTCCGTTGACGCCAACCGCGGCGATCCGCAGCTGGGCTGGGATACCGACCAGTTCCCGAACAGCGTCGAAGAGAACGCGCTGGTGATGTATGAAATCCTCAAAGCGGGCGGCTTCACCACCGGCGGGCTCAACTTTGATGCGAAAGTGCGCCGGCAGAGCACCGACAAATACGATCTGTTCTATGGTCATATTGGCGCGATGGATACCATGGCGCTATCGCTGAAGGTCGCGGCGCGGATGATTGAGGACGGCGAACTGGATAAGCGCGTGGCCAGACGCTACGCCGGCTGGAACGGTGAGCTGGGGCAGCAGATCCTTAACGGGCAGATGACCCTGAGCGATATTGCCCAGTATGCCGCTCAGCATCAGCTGGCGCCGCAGCATCGCAGCGGCCAGCAGGAACAACTGGAAAACCTGGTCAACCATTATCTGTTTGACAAGTAATCATACGGCGGCGCCCGGGGTGACCGGCGCCGCAACCAGGATGCTCTGTTCGCGCCACGCTCAGCCGTGGCGCGCGTTTAAGGAGAGGGAGTATGTATATCGGCATCGATCTGGGGACGTCGGGCGTCAAAGCCATTCTGCTCAATGAGCAGGGTGAGGTAGTGGCATCGCATACCGAAAAACTCACCGTCTCGCGTCCGCATCCGCTGTGGTCGGAGCAAGATCCCGAACAGTGGTGGCTGGCGACGGACACGGCGATGAAAGCCCTGGGCGCGCAGCATAGCCTGCGCGACGTGAAGGCGCTGGGCATTGCCGGGCAGATGCACGGCGCCACCCTACTGGATAAATCGTTACAGGTGTTGCGTCCGGCCATTTTATGGAATGACGGCCGCTGCGCCGAAGAGTGCCAGCTGCTGGAAGACAAAGTCAGCGCTTCCCGGCAGATCACCGGCAACCTGATGATGCCGGGCTTTACGGCGCCGAAGCTCTTATGGGTACAGCGCCACGAGGCGGCAGTGTTCAGCCAGGTCGATAAAGTGCTGCTGCCCAAGGATTATCTGCGCCTGCGCATGACCGGCGAGCTCGCCAGCGATATGTCTGACGCCGCCGGCACGATGTGGCTGGACGTCGCCCGGCGCGACTGGAGCGACGAGATGCTCGCCGCCTGCGATCTCAGTCGGGATGCGATGCCGGCGCTGTTCGAAGGCAGCGACGTCACCGGGCAACTGCGACCTGAGGTGGCGCAGGCGTGGAATATGCCGCCGGCGCTGGTGGTGGGCGGCGGGGGCGACAACGCCGCGGGCGCGGTCGGGGTCGGCATGGCCGATGCCGGTCAGGCGATGCTGTCGCTGGGTACGTCAGGCGTCTACTTCGCCGTCAGTGAAGGGTTTCTTAGCAAACCCGAAAGCGCGGTGCACAGCTTCTGCCATGCCCTGCCGGGCCGCTGGCATTTGATGTCGGTGATGCTCAGCGCGGCCTCCTGTCTGGACTGGGCGGCAAAATTAACCGGTCTCGCCAGCGTGCCGGCGCTGATCGCGGCGGCGCAGACGGCGGATGAAAGCGCCGGTCCGGTGTGGTTCCTGCCCTATCTGTCTGGCGAACGCACGCCGCACAACAACCCGCAGGCTAAGGGCGTCTTTTTTGGCCTGACGCATCAGCATGGGCCGGCAGAGCTGGCGCGGGCGGTGCTGGAGGGGGTGGGCTATGCGCTGGCGGATGGTATGGACGTGGTGCACGCCTGCGGCATCAAGCCGCAGAGCATCACGCTTATCGGCGGCGGGGCGCGCAGCGCTTACTGGCGGCAAATGCTGGCGGATATCAGCGGCCTGCAGCTCGATTACCGTACCGGGGGCGATGTCGGCCCGGCGCTGGGGGCGGCCAGGCTGGCGCAGCTGGCGGTTCACGACGAGGCAGACCGCCCCGGGCTGCTGAAGCCGCTGCCGCTTGAACAAGCCCATCGCCCGGACGATCGCCGTGTGGCCCACTATGCGCCGCAGCGGGAAACCTTCCGCCAGATTTATCAGCAACTGAAACCGCTGATGTCTTAGCCTCAGTCCGTCCGGCAGCGCCGGGCGGATTCCCTTCCTGAATGTCCCGGCTACATCCATCCATAAATGCGTATTTATTTATTCCGAAATCTCCGCTTTGTCGTACGTAATCTGAGGCATCGCCGAGGGAGTCGGTCATAATCAGCCCCTGTCGACCAGGGAGGTGAGATGATCACAAAACGCAATATTGCCAGGGGGATGATGGCGACAGGATCGCTGGTTTATCTGCTCGGTATCTGGCGGACCTGCCCGCTGTTCAGCGGCAAAGGGTATTTTCTCGGCGTGCTGGTGATGGGGATGTTTGCTGTTCTCGCCCATCAGCGCGCCAGTCAGTGGCAGGAACAGGACGACGGTTTTATTGCCTTATGCCGGCTGGTGCTGCTGCTATCGGTCGGCCTGCTGCTGGTCGGCGCCTGGTATGTACCGGCAGACTGGCATGAAAAAGCCGTCTATATCGCGGCATGGTTTGTCTGCTTATATGGCGCATCGGCAACCCCCGAACGGACCCGCATCGCCCGCGCGATGCAAAAAACGGAATAAGCGCCGCCCCGAGGCGCGTAAAAGGTAAAAAATGATGGAAAACAAGCACGCGACGTATTCTCCTGCGTTTCATTTGATCTCCTGGATTGCCCTGATCGGCGGCATCGTCACCTATCTGGTGGGGCTGTGGAATGCCGATATGCAGTTGAATGAGAAAGGCTATTATTTTGCCGTCCTGGTACTGGGGCTGTTTGCCGCGGCATCTTATCAAAAGACGGTGCGCGATAAGTATGAAGCCATTCCGACCACCGCGCTGTACTACACCACCTGTCTGGTGGTCTTCGTTATCGCTGTAGGTCTGCTGGTTATCGGACTGTGGAATGCCACTCTGCTGCTCAGCGAGAAAGGGTTCTATGGGCTGGCGTATTTTTTGAGCCTGTTTGGCGCTGTTGCGGTACAGAAAAACGTGCGTGATGTCTGGGACCCGACGCGCTTACGGGAACCTCTCAGCGTGACGGAAGAGGGGCCTGAGACGTAAGTCGGGCCCCTCCGGGCGGCGGACCGTTAGCTGACCAGCCGGCGGCTATCAATCCGCTGCACCAGGCCTGACAGCAGCAGGCTGCCGAGCAGGGCGGCGCTAAATATCCACACAATATCCAGCAGCGGCCAGCGGGATAGCTCCAGATGGCTGGCGCGCAGCGCATGCACTATCAGGGCATGAAAGCCGTAGATCCCCAGCGAATGTCGCGCAATGCAGGCGATACCGGGCAGGGGACGCGCGTTAAGCCAGTTTTTGGCCAGCGTCAGCAGGGTGACCGCGCAAACAAACACCGCCGGTCCGCAGTAGAGATACCAGGTGTCGCCGAAGTCTCCGCGCCAGCGCAGCTCATGCAGCGTGCCGCGGGAAATGACCCACACGGCGGCGATGAACAGCGCGGCGCAGAGCGGTGTTAGCCATTTTTTATCGGTGTCCAGGGTGCCAATGGCTCTGCCCAGCACGCCGTAGAGCACGTAGTAGAAGGTGTCGCCGTTGATATAGAGGTTGACTGGCAGCCACTCAATCCCGACGGCTTTAACGCTGACCATATTGGGGTTGGCCAGAATGCCGAGGATCGCCATCAGCGCCAGCAGCATTGTGCTACTGGTG
Source organism: Klebsiella sp. P1927 (assembly GCF_018204675.1). Taxonomy (NCBI): domain Bacteria; kingdom Pseudomonadati; phylum Pseudomonadota; class Gammaproteobacteria; order Enterobacterales; family Enterobacteriaceae; genus Klebsiella; species Klebsiella sp. P1927. The sequence continues at coordinate 5,344,252 of NZ_CP073377.1, forward strand.
GACTTAACCTGAATCAGCGGCGAGAGCAGGTAGATGACGGCGATAGCAAAGAAAAACCACAGGTGGTAGAAGACAGGCTTCTGCAGCAAATTCTTTAACGACAGCTCGACGTTGATATGGGTAAACAGCGTGATATACAGCAGAGATAGCGCGCTATAGAACGCAATGCACAGGCCAATCCGCCAGAAATGGCGCGGCTGGGCGCTGCGTTCCCCAAAAAAGAGGTAGCCCGAGATCATAAAAAACAGCGGCACGCTGACGCGGGAGGCGGAATTGAGCAGATTGGCGATATCCCATTGCAGCAGGGTAATCGCATGGGGGTGAGTGATATACCAGCTGGTGCTGTGGATCATCACCACCATCATGCAGGCGATGCCGCGCAGGTTGGTGATCCAGTGTATCTTTTCTTGCATCAGTCCCTCAATGTCTGCTGGCGAAATAAGATATGACCTGCCCGGTTTCCCGGTGTCGCAATAGATTAGTCTGAGTTTTCGGTCACAGACTTGTCGCAGTTTCATGATATTCGCAAAATACCTGTAATACTGAATCTTTAAGATAACAACTTGCTAACAAGGCGGTGGAGGAGAACGTGGTGAAAGGTGTTGTTTCCGTCATGCTGGTGCTGCTCCTCGCGGGCTGCAGCGAGACCGTCTCCCCGCCGACGCAAAAAGCGCAGCGCGCTCGTATTACGCCGCAAACCACGCTCAATATGGCGCAGCTTTGCAAGGATCAGGCGGCTATCCGCTATAACACGCAAACGCAGCTCGTTGACGTGAACCACTTTGAACAATTCCAGGCGAGCTATGAGCTTTCTGGCCGTACCGGCAAGAATGAGCGTTTCATCTGTTCCTTTGACCCGGACGGCCAGTTTATGCATCTTTCGATGCGCTGAATCGACCCCGCCTGGCGTAAATTTCGTCCGTTTTCCTGAAACAACGCCGTTTCGTACTGTATATCTCGCAGCCAGCGGGTATACTGACTCCTTCCTTTAAATCCACACGTATCCAGCACGAAATCATATGCAAAAGTTTGATACCAGGACCTTCCAGGGCCTGATCCTGACCTTACAGGATTACTGGGCTCGTCAGGGCTGCACCATTGTTCAACCACTGGACATGGAAGTCGGCGCCGGCACCTCTCACCCGATGACCTGCCTGCGCGCGTTAGGACCGGAGCCGATGGCGACCGCCTACGTGCAGCCTTCCCGTCGTCCAACCGATGGCCGCTATGGCGAAAACCCGAACCGTTTACAGCACTACTATCAGTTCCAGGTGGTGATTAAACCCTCTCCGGACAACATCCAGGAGCTGTACCTCGGGTCGCTGAAAGAGCTGGGTATGGACCCGACTATCCACGACATTCGCTTTGTCGAAGACAACTGGGAAAACCCGACGCTGGGCGCCTGGGGTCTGGGCTGGGAAGTGTGGCTCAACGGCATGGAAGTGACGCAGTTCACCTACTTCCAGCAGGTCGGCGGCCTCGAGTGTAAGCCGGTGACCGGCGAGATCACCTACGGTCTGGAGCGTCTGGCGATGTACATCCAGGGTGTGGACAGCGTCTATGACCTGGTCTGGAGCGATGGCCCGTTGGGGAAAACCACCTACGGCGACGTGTTCCACCAGAACGAAGTGGAGCAGTCCACCTATAACTTCGAATATGCCGACGTCGACTTCCTGTTCACCTGCTTCGAACAGTATGAGAAAGAGGCCCAGCAGCTGCTGGCGCTGGAGACCCCGCTGCCGCTGCCGGCCTACGAGCGTATTCTGAAAGCGGCTCACAGCTTCAACCTGCTGGATGCGCGTAAAGCCATCTCCGTCACCGAGCGTCAGCGCTATATCCTGCGCATTCGCACCCTGACTAAAGCAGTGGCGGAAGCGTACTACGCTTCCCGTGAAGCGCTCGGCTTCCCGATGTGCAACAAGAATAAATAAGAGGCGGCCATGTCTGAGAATACTTTTCTGGTGGAAATCGGCACTGAAGAGCTGCCACCAAAAGCGCTGCGCAGCCTGGCGGAATCTTTTGCTGCGAATGTGACCGCGGAGCTGGATAACGCTGGCCTTGCGCACGGTAAAGTGGAATGGTTTGCCGCCCCGCGTCGTCTGGCGCTGAAGGTGGCCAACCTGGCGGCGGCGCAAGCCGATCGCGAAGTGGAAAAACGCGGCCCGGCTATTGCCCAGGCGTTCGATGCCGAAGGCAAGCCAAGCAAAGCGGCCGAAGGCTGGGCGCGCGGCTGCGGTATCACCGTCGATCAGGCCGAACGTCTGACCACGGACAAAGGCGAGTGGTTGCTGTATCGCGCCCATGTGAAGGGCGAAAGCACCGAAGCGCTGCTGCCGAACATGATTGCCAGCTCGCTGGCGAAGCTACCGATCCCGAAACTGATGCGCTGGGGCGCGTCTGACGTCCACTTCGTGCGTCCGGTACACACGGTGACTTTGCTGCTGGGTGACAAAGTGATCCCGGCCACTATCCTCGGTATTCCGTCCGATCGCGTGATTCGCGGCCATCGCTTTATGGGCGAGCCGGAGTTCACCATCGACCATGCCGACCAGTACCCGCAGATCCTGCTGGAGCGCGGTAAAGTCATCGCCGATTACGAACAGCGTAAAGCCAAAATCAAAGCTGATGCGCAAGAGGCGGCGCGTAAGATCGGCGGTCAAGCCGATCTGAGCGAAAGCCTGCTGGAAGAGGTCACCTCGCTGGTGGAATGGCCGGTGGTGCTGACGGCGAAGTTCGAAGAAAAATTCCTCGCGGTGCCGTCTGAAGCGCTGGTTTACACCATGAAGGGCGACCAGAAGTACTTCCCGGTCTACGACAACGCCGGCAAACTGCTGCCGAACTTTATCTTCGTGGCCAACATCGAGTCCAAAGATCCGCAGCAGATCATCTCCGGTAACGAGAAGGTGGTCCGTCCGCGTCTGGCCGATGCCGAGTTCTTCTTCAATACCGACCGTAAAAAACGTCTGGAAGATAACCTGCCGCGTCTGGAAACCGTGCTGTTCCAGCAGCAGCTGGGCACCCTGCGCGACAAGACCGATCGCATCCAGGCGCTGGCGGGCTGGATTGCCGAACAGATTGGCGCTGACGTGAACCACGCAACCCGCGCGGGCCTGCTGTCCAAGTGCGACCTGATGACCAACATGGTCTTCGAGTTCACCGACACCCAGGGCGTGATGGGGATGCACTACGCGCGCCATGACGGCGAAGCGGAAGACGTGGCCGTGGCGCTGAACGAGCAGTATCAGCCGCGATTTGCTGGCGACGCGCTGCCGTCTAATCCGGTGGCCTGCGCGGTAGCGATTGCCGATAAGATGGACACCCTGGCGGGTATCTTTGGTATCGGTCAGCATCCGAAAGGCGATAAAGACCCGTTTGCGCTGCGTCGCGCCGCGCTGGGCGTGCTGCGTATCATCGTTGAGAAGAACCTGGATCTCGATCTGCAGACGCTGACCGAAGAAGCGGTTCGTCTGTACGGTGAGAAGCTGACCAACGCCAACGTGGTTGATGATGTGATCGACTTTATGCTGGGCCGCTTCCGTGCCTGGTATCAGGACGAAGGCTACGGCGTCGACACGATCCAGGCGGTACTGGCGCGTCGTCCAACCCGCCCGGCGGATTTCGATGCGCGTATGAAGGCGGTATCGCACTTCCGTACTCTGGAAGAGTCCTCCGCGCTGGCGGCGGCAAACAAACGTGTCTCTAACATCCTCGCGAAATCCGATGAGACGCTGAACGACATCGTTCACGCTTCGGTGCTGAAAGAAGCGGCGGAAATTAAGCTGGCGGGTAATCTGGTGGTGCTGCGCGACAAGCTGCAGCCGTATTTCGCCGCAGGCCGTTATCAGGATGCGCTGATCGAGCTGGCCGCGCTGCGCGAGCCGGTGGATGAGTTCTTCGAGAACGTGATGGTTAACGCTGAAGACAAAGATGTTCGCATCAACCGTCTGACGCTGCTGTCCAAACTGCGTGAACTGTTCCTGCAGGTGGCGGATATTTCTCTGCTGCAGTAAGCGTATCGGTAATAATAAAGACCTGCCTCAGGGCAGGTTTTTTTATACGTGAAATATAAATAGGTGAACCGTTAATAATTCTGCCATTGATATCTTCATTATTTGCATTCATCGAGAAGAAAAGTTTTAGGAATATATAAACATAATTCCGAGAGGTATTTACGCTAGAATGGCGGCGGGTGCTTGAGACTATGTGTCTCAGGTATTCAGCGGGAGACAGACAGAGAAAAGCCCCACCTGATAGTAATCAAAGTGAGGCTCCCCTATGCATGAACACCATAAGAGTAGCCTCTTACTTGTTGAAAATCAACACTGTGTATGGGTCCACCACATATTGCAATTTTTACTCTCACGTAAAATATAGTCCACTGGCGTCATCAGTTCGAGTGATTTATGTGGCCTTTTGCTGTTATACAGCACCAGATATTCAGCCATTCTTTGATTAAACAAATTCAGGTCCTCAAAAAGCAACAATTCATTGAATTCAATAAATTGTTCTCTAAGTGTCCGGTTAAATCGCTCACAGGTCGCATTCATTTTCGGTGTGTACGGATAGGTCCAGATGTGTTTAATCGAGGCTTCCTGTAGCGTTTTATCAAAGTTACCGAGGAACTCCTTACCGTTGTCAGTGACAACTTGTCTGATAGCGACAGGAAAGAGCTTTGTGGCCTTGCTGAAGAAATGGCTGGTAATATCGCTGTTGAGTGAAGGGACCGCCAGGGCCAGCGCATAGTCGCTGTGCTCGTCGATCATGGTAATGATATAGCGGCGTAGGTCCCCCATCCTGAGTTCAATCGCGTCCATCCCTATGAGTTCGCCTGTTTTTACCGGGCGGTATTGTTTTGGTCTTCTGGGCTTCACTGAGCGTTTTTTTATCAACCGGGCTTTGCCCCTGGCGCTGAGGCGTACGGGGATCATCCGCATTTTATCGTGAGCACCAGCAATGATTCTTCCAATGGTTGACGTGCTGGGACAGGTAAAATGCCGCGCTTCACACCATGGTTTCAGCCTGACAAAAATCTGCTCTTTGCCGAGATTGGGTAACTCAGTTCTCAGACGCCTGATCTCCTTGAGTACATCAGGATGCCAGTGCCTTGAACGGCGAACCAGAGGGGCTTTGCTTCTTGGAATTAGTGCTTCTGGACCACCGGTGCGCAGTAACCGGCGCCACCAGTAGAGTGTTCGCGTTGATACGTCAAAAGCATCAGCTGCGGCACGGATCCCGTGCTTATCCCAGAAGTTCAGAGCCTTCATTCTTAACTTCGCAATCTCGGGCATAAGAGAGTGTTTCATCGCATAAGCAGTTGCTCGGTAATACCCAAAATAGCCGACACCGATATGCTGCATCAACATCTGGCAATCCCTCCTTTAGTGTTCTGAGGCAATTGCAATATCTGTGTGAACTTACACACACTGGAGGCGTGGAATGCCGCAAAAGTATCTGTTGTTTGGCTTAGTAGTGATTTGCTTCACTATTTTATTATTGACCTGGATGGTTCGTGATTCGCTATGTGAATTACAGCGCAGGCAGGGAAATATTGAGCTGGTGGCATTCTTAGCCTGTGATATTAAACAGTAAGAGCATCTGGTGGGGATCTATCCCCACCATGCTTGCGGTGTCAGGCATTCTCAATGCACCCTTTCATTGTTCACCAAATAAATCATTTGCCTCCTGATATCAGGAGGCCTTTTTATTTTTACAAGATCGTTGAATAAAACAGGCTTGCAACGCATACCGGAGTGTGGCTATCCTATGTCCCGACGAATCCCTCGTCTCACCGGAGCGCGCCCCACAAATGAACAAACACGACTGATGAATTTCACGCCTTACCTCGCAGACGTTGCGGGTAGGGGAGTATTGATTTCATTCAGGAGTGCTTATGGCTCATTGCGCCCACATCCCCGCTTTTGTTTTACATCAGGTCACCTGTCAGTTTGCGACGGGACAGACCCTGTTTGGTCCGCTCAGCGTCTCGCTGGAACCGTCCCTTTGCGGCCTGGTCGGCCGGAACGGCGTCGGCAAGACTCGTCTGCTGCGTCTGCTGGCGGGCCTTGATTCTCCTGCCGGCGGCCATATTGAGCGCGCCGCCGCCGTTGCCTGGGTAGCGCAGCAGCCGACGCTCACGCCGGAGACCACCCTCGCTACGCTGCTGGGCTATGCGTCGGTTTTTGCCGCCTTGTCTCGCCTTGAACAGGGCCAAGGGCTGGCCGACGATTTCGATCTGTTAGATGGTCACTGGGATCTCACCGATCGCCTGAGTTTAGCGTTCCGTGAAGCCGATCTCCCGCCGTTCTCTGCCGATCGCCCCGCGTTTTCACTCAGCGGCGGCGAGCGGATGAAGGCTCTGCTGTGCGGCGCCTTCGTCTCGGGCGCCGATTATCTGCTGCTGGATGAGCCTACCAACCATCTGGACCGCCAGGGGCGGGAGTGGCTCTATCACCAACTGGAAAGCTGGCAGGGCGGGGCTCTGATCGCCAGCCACGACCGCGAGCTGCTGACGCGGATGCCGAGGATTATTGAGCTGACGCCGACGGCGCTGCGCAGCTACGGCGGCAACTATGATGAATATCAGCGCCAGCGTATGGCGGAGCAGCAGGCTGCGCGCGCGGCGCTGGAGCATGCCGTGACCGACCGACGGCGCACCCGCGCGCGAATGCAAAAGGAGCATGACGCCGCCCAGCGGCGCTCGGCTCAGACGCTGCGTACCGTTGATACGCTAAATATCGCCTCCTTCGAGCGCGTGAAGTACAAAGGCGCGGCAAAAGAGCGCCCGGGAGCGCTGCGCCGTCAGCATCGTGAACAGAACAGCAGTCTGAATGCCGCCGTGCAGCAGGCGCGGGAGCGGGTTGAGGAAGAGACCCCAGTGATGTTTACCCTGCCGGGTAGCGAAGTGGCCGCCGGCAAGCAGGTTCTGGTGGTGGAGTCATTGCAGCTCGACCATGCGCCGGCTGCGCCGCTGAACTGGCGTATCGATGGTCCGATGCGCATCGCGCTAAAGGGGCCAAACGGCTGTGGCAAAACCACTTTGCTGAAAACGCTGTTGGGGCTGGAGCAGGCCGCGTCAGGCGATGTTCGGCTTTCGGTGAGCGCCGCTTACCTCGATCAACATCTGACGCAGCTGGATTTATCCCTGTCGGTAATGGCGCACCTGAGCCTGGAAGATACCCCACTGGATGAGGGCCTCCTGCGCACCCGCCTGGCGCAGCTCCAGCTGGGCGCGGATAAGGTCACTCTGCCGCTGTCGGCGCTCAGCGGCGGCGAGCGCCTGAAAGCGGCGCTGGCGTGCGTGCTCTGGCGACGCGAGCCTGCCCAGCTGCTTTTGTTGGATGAGCCAACCAACCATCTCGATTTAGCATCGACGCAGGCTATTGAAAGCGCGCTGGCGGCGTTTCCCGGCGCGATGCTGGTGGTGTCGCATGATGAGGCGTTTTTACAAGGTCTGAAGCTGACCCATAGTCTGGCGTGGCGGGAGACGAGCTGGCACTTTTCCCTGCTTTGAATGCCCGGTAGCCGCCATCTTATGCTGGCGGCTACTGGCGACAGATAAAAAAAATCCCCGCCATCAGGCAGGGATTCTCGATTCTTAGCGGCTTGAACTTACAGAGAAGTTACGTTGCCAGCTGCCGGGCCTTTAGCGCCGCTTTCGATGGTGAAGGATACTTTCTGACCTTCGTCCAGGGATTTGTAGCCATCGTTCTGGATAGCAGAGAAGTGTACGAACACGTCTTTAGAGCCATCGTCAGGAGTGATGAAGCCGAAGCCTTTGTCAGCGTTGAACCATTTTACGATACCAGTCATTTTACCGGACATAGTGAATTACCTTTAAAAAAATAAGTGAGCCTTGCGGCGTAGGGGTCTGGACTACAGATTTAAAGCGATAAAGGGAAAGTTCACTACGGGGGTATCTTTGGATAACCTTTGAAGGACTGCTCTATTCGACTGCTCTGTGGTCTGTACATCAAACCTGCGAGCATTAACGCACGTTCAGCACCTGATAGCAAACTTTTTTTTACGGTGCAGCGGCAAAAGCTCCCTTACTGGCCTTTGCCGCTGCGCGCGAGATTAATCGAGTAATTGTCGTGAAAGCTGTGGATTGGCCTGAATCAGGCGCATCAATTTCAGCTCGGTGGGAGACGGTCTGACCCGTCTCGACTCCCACTCTCTTACCATGGCGACGCTCACGCCCATGACGTTGGCAAAGTCGTCAATCTTAAGTCCAGTGCCTTTACGCAGCTGTTCAAATTCACTAAATACAGTGGACTTACGGTTTGAGGTAAGTTTCTGATTATCATCCTTAAAAACGATGTGTTCCAGGCTGCTCAGCAGTTCAAACACGGGATCTTTATATTCCATTGAGAACTCCTTTTATCACACAGCGGAAAAGATTTTTCTATAGCTCATTAAGAATAGTCAGAAAATGGCGCAAGGGATGGTAACGTCGGTGATTATTTGCCAACAGGCTATCGAATCTGCCCCGACAGCCAAACGGCAGCGTAGCCTAAAAGAATGATTATTAACGCGATGAGGTGGCTTCGAAAATTTTTGTAAACGGATAAGAAAAAAGCGGCAAAGCCGGCGCGGGGCGCCGGCTTATAGGGTTAGGCTTTCTGCAGGCTTCTCGCCTCATCTGTCGTCGCCGGCACGGATTTACTGACCCGGTACTTGATCAGCAGCGCAAAGGCTGACAGGAACGCCGGGATGGCCAGCAGGGTGAAAATGGTCTCAAAGGAGAGCTGAGCCTGCATCAGGAAGGCGCCGCTGAACGCGCCGAGGATGCCGCCGAAGCGGCCGATACCCAGCATCCAGGCGACGCCGGTGGCGCGCCCCTGCGTCGGATAGAAGCCAGCCGCCAGCGCCGGCATCGACGACTGCGCGCCGTTCATAATGCTGCCGGCGATAAAGACCATCACTCCCATTAGCGCCAGGCTGCTGGTGGAGAAACCCACCAGGCAGACAAAAACGCCGGTCAGCAGCCAGCCGACGGCCACCACTTTATTGGGGTTGATCTTGTCCATCAGGGCGCCGAGGATCAGCACGCCAATCCCGCCGCCGAGCGGGAACAGGGCGGTGATAATTGAGGCCTGACTCATCGAGGCGCCGGTTTCACGGATGAGCAGCGGCAGCCAGCTGGTCAGCAGATAGAAAATCAGCAGGCCCATAAAGTAGGTCAGGCACAGCATCACGGTACCCACCGCGTAGCGAGGAGAGAAAATGACGCCGATCGCGGATTTCTCTTTCACCTGGCCTGCTTCGCGTAGTACAAATTCCACTGTCTTCGGCAGCGGCGCGATATGGCGCAGGATAGCAGCAATGCGCTGCGCCGGGTGCTGCTTCACTACCAGATAGCGGACGGACTCTGGCAGCAGGAATATTAATGCCACCGCCAGCAGGAGGGGCATCACGCCGCCCAGCACCAGCACGCTCTGCCAGCCATAGTGCGGGATCATCCAGGCGGATAAAAAGCCGCCCAGCGAAGATCCCATCGGAAAGCCGACAAACATCAGGTTCACCAGCAGCGCCCGACGGCGCTCCGGCGCATATTCACTCATTAGCGTTGCGGCATTCGGCATCGCCGCGCCAAGGCCCAGACCGGTCAGGAAGCGCAGCAGCGTCAGCTGATTAAGGCTGGTGGCGAAGGCGGTGAGCAGGCTGAATCCGCCGAACACCACGATCGACATGATCAGCACTTTTTTGCGGCCGATGCGGTCAGCCAGCGGCCCTGCGGTTAAGGCGCCGACCGCCAGGCCCACCAGCGCGGCGCTCATCACCGGGCCGAGGGCCGATTTTTCCACGCCCCACTCTTGCACCAGGTCGGAGGCGATGAACCCGATAATTGCGGTATCGAACCCGTCCATCGCGACGGTGATAAAGCAGAGCGCAAGGATCATCCACTGGTAGCGGGTGAAGGGGTGCTCGTTGATAAAGGCCTGAATGTCGATGGTTGTCTTAGTCATACGGCTTTCCTGGCAGACTGAGCGAGGGACAGAGGTTTATTATTATCGTCGCCTTCGCGTCGTTGAGTTTGATTTGTGCGATAATCGAACATGTCGCCGTTAATCGCTCATTCATCAAATCATTGAAGTGCGAGGCAGGCAATCCAGACGCGTGCCAAAGCGTGCGATTATCGTCCGCTTTAAGGCGCAGTGCCGGGTTGTGGCTTTTTATTTATATTAATATCAATGGTTTATGAGGTTCTGGCCCACCTGATCTTAAGACCATATTTGTGATGCGCATAACAGACGTTCTACAGCGCGACGATGGCGTGCAAAATGGTGTTTTTCCCGCGTAAGATTAGCAGGAAAGGGTATCCTGCGAGGCCGAGCTGGACTATCCTTGTCAGCGTCTGGCACGTGTGTGCCGTTGTGCGCTTTTTTTGGCTGAAAGGAGTAAAAAAATGGCGACAGGAAAGTCCTGCTCTCGCTGGTTTGCGGCTATGGCGGCCTTATTGATGGTGGTTAGCCTGAGTGGGTGTTTTGATAAAGAGGGCGATCAGCGCAAAGCGTTTATCGACTTCCTGCAGAATACGGCGATGCGTAGCGGTGAACGTCTGCCGACGCTGACCGCCGATCAGAAAAAACAGTTTGGGCCTTTTGTCTCTGACTACGCGGTGATCTACGGTTACTCGCAGCAGGTGAGCCAGGCGATGGACGCTGGTCTGCGCCCGGTGGTGGACAGCGTCAATGCGATCCGCGTCCCGCAGGATTATATGACCCAGCGTGAGCCGCTGCGTCAGGCGAACGGCGCGCTGGGCGTGCTCAGCCAGCAGCTGCAGAATGCGAAAATGCAGGCCGATGCCGCGCATGGCGCGCTGAAGCAGGCTGACGATCTCAAGCCGGTCTTCGATCAGGTTTACGCCAAGGTGGTGACGGCGCCAGCCGACGCGCTGCAGCCGCTGATCCCGGCCGCGCAGATCTTTACCCAGCAGCTGGTTCAGGTTGGGGATTTTGTCGCTCAGCAGGGGACGCAGGTGAGCTTTGTCGCCAACGGCATTCAGTTCCCAACCTCCCAGCAGGCCAGCCAGTACAATGCGCTGATTGGGCCGCTGGCGGCGCAGCATCAGGCGTTTAATCAGGCATGGACGGCGGCGGTGAACGCCACCCGTTAATGCTTCATCTGGCTGACGTTGGCTGCGGCGAACGGGCAGGATGATGGACAGGATGCAAAAAGAACCCGGGGAGGGCGGTTGCCGCCGTTACCCGGGTTTTTTTATGGCTTATTTTACCTGCGGATTGACGCAGTTTTTCTCTACGTTGCCGTTCAGGGCGTCGATCAGGTTGTCCACCGCGCAGGCCGCCATATTGTAGCGCGTCTCATGGGTGGCGGAGCCGATATGCGGCAGCGCGACGACGTTCGGCAGGCTCAGCAGCGGTGAGTCCTTGGCCAGCGGTTCGTGTTCGAACACATCGAGACCGGCAGCGTGGATCTCACCGTTCTGCAGGGCGGCGATCAGCGCCTGCTCGTCCACTACCGGGCCACGCCCGGCGTTAATGAAGATGGCGGAAGATTTCATTTTTGCAAACTGCGCCTGACCGAACAGATGGTGAGTCTCTTCGCTCAGGGGCAGGATCAGGCAGACAAAGTCAGCCTCCTGCAGCAGGGTATCGAGATCGCAATAGCGGGCATTGAAGCGTTCTTCCGCCTGCGGATGCTGGCGACGCGCGTTATACAGGATTGGCATGCCGAACCCGAAGTGGGCGCGCTGCGCCAGCGCCATACCGATGCGGCCCATGCCGACGATGCCTAAGGTTTTATGGTGAACATCCGTGCCGAACCAGTCCGGACCAATGCTCTTCGTCCATTCACCCGCTTTGACGCGCTCCGCCACTTCCACCACCCGGCGCGCGGTACTCAGCACCAGCGCCATGACCGTATCGGCGACGGTCTCGGTCAGCACGGTCGGGGTATGCATCAGCAGCACCCGGCGGGCGTTCAGCGCCTCGACGTCGAAGTTGTCATAGCCAACGGAAACGGTGGAGGTCGCACGCAGCTTCGGCATCTTCTCCAGCAGCGCGGCGTCAACCTTTTCGCTGGAGCCCAGCAGGCCTTCAGCCTGGGCGAAGGCCTCAGCGTGCTGCGAAACGGTCTCCGGCCGCAGGTTTTTCACCTGAGTGACGGAAAAGTGCTCCTCCAGATGCTGTAGCAGGTCGTCGGGAAGCGTTTTATAGAGAATGACAGACGGCTTCATGCGAATCTCCGTAGTATGAGTCGTTCAGGCGTGATGAGCGCCAAGTGGAAGGTTTTGATTATTAGCAGGCTTAACAATCAAAGTCAGCCATACTGAGGCGAAAAGCGCTACCCCCATAAAAATATAGGACGCTGCGGGGCTGCCGGTGGCGCCGTTCAGGTAGCCGACAAACCACGAGCCGCAGAAGGAGCCCAGGGCGCCCATGCTGTTGATCAGCGCCATGGCGCCCCCGGCGACGTTGCGCGGCAGCATTTCCGGAATAATGGCGAAGAAGGGGCCGTAAGGCGCATACATTGCCGCCCCGGCCACCACCAGCAGGGTGTAGGAGACCCAGAAGTGGTTGGCGCCGACCGCCCAGGAACCGATGAAGGCCAGTCCGCCAATCAGCAGCAGCGGCCAGACGAACAGCTTACGGTTTTGCAGTTTATCCGAGGCCCAGGAGACGACGATCATGGCGATGGTGGCCGCCAGGTACGGGACAGAAGAGAGCCAGCCCACTTCCACCATCCCCATATTTTCACCGCCGCTGCGGATAATCGACGGCAGCCACAGTACAAAGCCGTATACGCCGATACTCCAGGCAAAATACTGCGCGCAGAGCAGGATCACGTTGCGGGAGCGGAAGGCTTCGCCATAGTTACGCACCGCTTTGATGCCTTGCTGTTCACGATCCAGTTGTTCCTGCAGCGCCGCTTTTTCACTCTCCGCCAGCCAGGACACCTGCGACGGCTTATCTTTCACCAGCACCCACCAGCAGAAGGCCCAGATCACCGCCGGCACCCCTTCGATGATGAACATTTCCCGCCAGCCGAAGGCCTGAATCAGGTAGCCGGAGACTACCGACATCCACAGGACCGTCACCGGGTTACCGAGGATCAGGAAGGTGTTGGCGCGAGAGCGCTCTGATTTGGTGAACCAGTTGCTGATATAGATAAGCATCGCCGGCATCACCGCGGCTTCGACGACGCCGAGGATAAAGCGGATCGCCGCCAGCGCCGGGATATTATGCACAATACCGGTCAGGGAGGCGCAACCGCCCCACAGGATCAGGCAGATAAAGATCAGTTTGCGAACGCTGCGGCGCTCCGCATAGATAGCGCCGGGGATCTGGAAGAAGAAGTAGCCGAGGAAGAACAGCGCCCCCAGAAGGGAGGAGATCCCCTTGGTGATGCCCAGGTCTTCGGTAATGCCTGCCGCGGAGGCGAAGCTGAAGTTGGCGCGGTCGAGGTACGCCAGGCTATACGTGATAAACACGATAGGCATGATGTACCACCAGCGTTTCGTTGCATTTGTTGAGCTATTCATAGGCTTGCCTCTGTCAATGAGGAGACATACGTCCGTCGAAACGGACGCTGCTGTGCCGCGCTGCAGGTAGGGTACAGGACGGCTGTTATCGTTGCGTAGAAAAGTTACTCGCCCAGCGCGTCGCGAGTGGGCAGCCCCTCGCTGTCGCCCTGGACCTGAATCGCCAGCGAACCGATTTTATTGCCGCGGTTCACCGCCTGAAGCAGGGTTTTGCCTTCCAGCAGGGCGCTAATCACCCCGACGGCAAAGCCGTCGCCGGCGCCGACGGTATCGACGACGTTATCGACTTTAATGGCATCGACCGTTCCCTGTTCGCCGCTGGCGCTCTTGAACCAGGCGCCGTCGCAGCCGGTTTTAATGACTACCGCCTTGACGCCGCGGGAGAGATAGAAATCGGCAATCCCTTCCGGGGTCTGCTGGCCGGTAAGAATCACGCCCTCTTTTAAGCCTGGCAAAACCCAGTCAGCCTGGAAGGCGAGACGGTTGAGTTTCTCCACCATCTCGGCTTCGCTTTTCCACAGCACCGGGCGCAGATTGGGGTCGAAAGAGAGGGTTTTTCCTTCGGCTTTCATTACCTTCGCCGCATGCTCCAGCAACGCGTAAGAGCTCTCAGAAAGGGCCGCCGCGACGCCGCTCAGGTGCAGATGGCGGGCGCTGGTGAAGTAGTCGGCGCGAAAATCGTCCGGCGAAAGATGGCTGGCTGCGGATCCTTTGCGGAAATACTCCACAATGGGATCGGTTCCATTTTCGACTTTCGATTTCATCTGGAAACCGGTAGCGAAGCGGTTGTCGATGGCCACAGCGTGGCTATCGATCCCCTCTTTCGCCAGCGATTGCAGTACGAAGCGGCCAAAGCTGTCGTTGCCGACGCGGCTCACCCAGCCGACTTTCAGACCCAGGCGCGCCAGGCCGGTGGCGACGTTCAGCTCGGCGCCGGCGACACGTTTCATGAAATGCTCCACCTCGGCCAGATCCCCGGTTTCGGTGGCGACAAACATGGCCATAGCTTCGCCGATGGTGATGACATCTAAATTTTCCACGACTTAATCCTCGCGTAACAGGTTGACGTAGCGGCGGGTCACGGCCGTCAGGTCATGGCCAGTCAGCGGAAACTCGATTCCACGCGGCGCGTCGGCGGGAAGATTATCGAGCAGGGCCAGCCAGCGTTCGGCGGCCTGATCCGGCGGTACAGCGCGGAATTTCTCATGATGAGGCTCCGCCGCTTTAACATGAATATAGCTGACCGCCGGCGCAAGATGACGTGCCGCCTCTTCCGGCGAATCGCCAACCCACAGCCAGTTGCCCATATCAAACGTTAAGGTGATCGGCAGCTGATGGACCCGGCAGGCGGCTTTGAAGCGCTGCATCGGCGCCAGCTGGCCGCAGTCGGTCTGGTCATTCTCTACCACCAACGCCATGCCGCTGTCGCTGAGGATATCGCGCAGTTCATCCAACTGCTGATTGTGGAGGAAATGGCCAAGGGAGAGCTTCAGCCACAGAGCGTTCAGGGTTTGCGCTTCCGCGAGCAGCGTCGGGAGATCCGGGTTAAGCTCGCCGTTGTCGGTGAACAGCGCCTGCGGCGC
The DNA here is from genome assembly GCF_018204675.1 of Klebsiella sp. P1927. Taxonomy (NCBI): domain Bacteria; kingdom Pseudomonadati; phylum Pseudomonadota; class Gammaproteobacteria; order Enterobacterales; family Enterobacteriaceae; genus Klebsiella; species Klebsiella sp. P1927. The sequence continues at coordinate 5,359,336 of NZ_CP073377.1, forward strand.
GGAGTAGCAGGCCAGCAGGCCGTGGCGCTCAATGGTGGCCGCCAGCGAGGGCAGAGCGTTGAGCTCTTCCGCGCTGCACAGCTCGCGGCGGATTTCGACGCCGTCCGCGCCGGCGTTGGCGATAAACGGCAGGACGGCGGCCTGCCCGCCTAAGGATTTAACATGGTCATTACCATACGCAGCGGTAACGACAATAATTTTTCTGGCCATCGCGCTCTTACTCCCGGCGTTTGTTGCTTAATCTCCTTAATACGCTAGATGGTATCGGTTCCATAAGAAAGGGCGAGATGTTTAATTTATGATCGGCATCACGAAGGATCGTTAACGGGAGGTTGATCCGCGGACGATAAGCTCGCCGGAAAATACCCGTTCGCGGATGGGGTCGTTAGTGCCGGCAATGCGCCGAATAACCTGTTCGACCGCCGCGTAGCCGATCTGCCACGTCGGCTGTTTGAGGGTGGTAATACCGACGCCGGCCAGCTCCGCCCACTCCAGTTCGTCGAAGCCCAGCAGGCCGATATCGCTCCCCCAGATCAGGCCGACGCGCTTCAGGGCGCGGGCTACCTGCAGCGTCAGCGCGCCGTTGGCGGAGATGACCGCTTTGCGCATCCCGCGGTGGCGGGCATGGAACTGACGCAGGACGTTGTCCAGCATCGCGCCGTCGTTAAGCTGCACCTCGGCGTTTTCGGCCACCACGCCGTGGTGGCGGGCAAGCGTGGCGCGAAAGGCGCTCAGGCGCTCGCGACGGGTATTCACCGAGCCCAGCGGTTCGCTGAGAAACAGGATGGCCTCGAATCCTTTTTCCACCAGATGTTCGGTGGCGGTGGTGGCGGCCTGGGCGTTATCAAGCCCGACCACATCGCAGGCGAAGTCGGGGATTTTACGGTCAATCAGCACCATCGGCAGGGCCGACTGCTGCAGGCGGTTCAGGCCATCCTCCCGCATACCGACTGCGTTGACGACAATACCCTCCACCTGGTAGCTGCGCAGCAGGTCCAGGTAGTGCAGCTCCTGATCGAGCTCGTTATTGGTATTACACACCAGCAGGGTGAAGCCCTTTTCCCGGCAGGCTGCTTCAATGCCGCTCATGACGTTGACCGAGTAGGGGTTGGTGATATCGGCGATGATCAGGCCGATGAGGCGGGTCCGGCCGTGCTTGAGGCCGCGGGCCATCAGGCTGGGGCGGTAGTCGAGTTCGGCAATGGCTTTTTCAATACGTGATAACAGGTCGTCGGAAAGCAGATGCTTCTCGCCGTTAAGATAACGTGAAATGCTGGTTTTGCCGGTCTTTGCGGCTTTCGCCACATCGCTGATAGTTGCACGCGCCGCTTTCGCCATGGTGGCTTCCTTTGCTGAAAATCTGCCAACACCTTAGCGCGAAAAATAGCGATATCAAGCATTTTGCCCGGCAGAACGGCTGCCGGGCGATATGAAGATGCGCTTACTGCAGCGGGCTGAGGGTGATTTCCACGCGACGGTTCTGCGCTTTGCCTTCCGCCGTGCTGTTGCTGGCGATCGGGTTTGCCGGGCCCATGCCGGTGGTGCGAATGCGATTGGCCGCCACGCCCTGGGTGATGAGCGCGCTGGCGACGCTGTCCGCACGCTGTTGCGACAGACGCATATTCAGATCCTTGCTGCCGGTGCTGTCGGTGTAGCCGACCACGTTAACAGCGGTTTTCTCATACTCTTTCAGCACCATGGCCACGCCGGTCAGGGTGTTGGCGCCGGCCGGCTTCAGGTTGGCGCTATTGCTGTCGAAGGTGACGTTATTCGGCATGTTCAGCACGATATTGTCGCCATTTCGCGTCACGCTGACCCCGGTTCCCTGCATTTTGTCGCGCAGCTTCGCTTCCTGCACGTCCATGTAGTAACCAATGCCGCCGCCGAGCGCCGCGCCGGCCGCTGCGCCAATCAGCGCGCCTTTGCCGCGGTCATGTTTGGAAGAGGAGAGCGCGCCGACGCCAGCGCCCACTAAGGAGCCAATACCTGCGCCAATACCGGATTTGCCTGCTTCACGTTCACCGGTATAGGGGTTGGTGGTGCAGCCAGAAATGGCCAGAGTGCCGCTGACCAGCGCCGCAATCATAAGTACGCGTTTTTTCATTTAATATCCTTAATCCTTTTTATTCTTTGTCACAGCGAACGTGACGGTTGATTATGACGCGCGATTACGGAGAAAATTCCCCGGATACCATCTCTTTTTGTAAATAACATTGAACGGTTGCCCATCACGCCGTCATGACACCTGCATTCGCTGACCAGGAGCCGCCCTTGCCAACCTCATCTGCAACCAAAACCATCTTAACCGCCGCCCACTGGGGACCGATGCTGGTGGAAACGGACGGGGAAAACGTCCTCTCTTCCCGCGGCGCGCTGGCGACACCGTTTGCCAACTCGCTGCAAACGGCAGTGCGCGATCAGGTGCACAGCAAAACCCGCGTGCGCTATCCAATGGTGCGTAAAGGCTTCCTTGCTTCACCGGACAAGCCCCAGGGGGTCCGCGGTCAGGATGAATTCGTGCGGGTGAGCTGGGAGCAGGCGCTGGATCTGATCGATGCCCAGCATCGGCGGATCCGCGACAGCTACGGTCCGGCCTCCATTTTTGCCGGCTCCTACGGCTGGCGCTCTAACGGCGTATTGCATAAGGCGGCGACGCTGCTGCAGCGCTATATGAGCCTGGCGGGCGGCTATACCGGCCATCTTGGCGATTACTCCACCGGCGCGGCGCAGGCGATCATGCCTTATGTCGTTGGCGGCAATGAGGTGTATCAGCAGCAGACCAGTTGGCCGCTGGTGCTCGAGCACAGCGAAGTGGTGGTGCTGTGGAGCGCCAACCCGCTGAACACGCTGAAAATTGCCTGGAATGCCTCCGACGAGCAAGGGATCCCGTGGTTTGATCGGCTGCGCCAGAGCGGTAAGCGGCTGATCTGCATCGATCCGATGCGATCGGAAACCGTCGATTTCTTTGGCGATTCGATGGAGTGGATCGCGCCGCATATGGGCACCGACGTCGCGCTGATGCTGGGGATCGCCCATACGCTGGTGGAAAATGACTGGCAGGATGATGCGTTTCTTACCCGCTGCACCAGCGGCTACGATATTTTTGCCCGCTATCTGACCGGCGAAAGCGACGGCGTAGCGAAAACCGCTGAGTGGGCAGCAGCGATCTGCGGCGTTAAAGCAGATAAAATCCGCGAACTGGCGCAACTTTTCCACGAAAATACCACTATGCTGATGGCCGGCTGGGGCATGCAGCGTCAGCAGTATGGCGAGCAGAAACACTGGATGCTGGTCACTCTGGCCGCCATGCTGGGACAGATCGGCACCCCCGGTGGCGGGTTTGGTCTTTCCTATCATTTTGCCAACGGCGGCAACCCGACCCGCCGCGCGGCGGTGCTGGGCTCGATGCAGGGGAGCGTGGCCGGAGGCGTGGACGCGGTGGAGAAGATCCCGGTCGCACGAATTGTCGAGGCGCTGGAGAATCCGGGGGCGGAGTATCAGCACAACGGCATGGCGCGGCGCTTTCCCGATATTCGCTTTATCTGGTGGGCCGGCGGCGCCAACTTTACTCATCATCAGGACACCAACCGACTGATTCAGGCGTGGCAGAAACCGGAGCTTATCGTCATTTCCGAATGCTTCTGGACCGCCGCCGCGCGCCATGCCGATATCGTCCTGCCGGCGACCACCTCGTTTGAGCGCAACGATCTGACCATGACCGGGGACTACAGTAACCAGCATCTGGTGCCGATGAAGCAGGTGGTTGCTCCGCGAGATGAAGCGCGCGACGATTTCGCGGTCTTTGCCGACCTCAGCGAACGCTGGGAGGCGGGTGGCCGCGAACGCTTCACCGAAGGGAAGAGTGATTTGCAGTGGCTGGAGACTTTCTATCAGATGGCCGCCCGGCGCGGCGCCCAGCAGCAGGTGACGCTGCCGCCATTTGCCGAATTCTGGCAGGCTAACCAGCTGATTGAGATGCCGGAGGAGCCGGAGAATGCCCGTTTTGCGCGTTTCGCCGCCTTCCGCGCCGATCCCCAGGCCAACCCGCTGAAAACGGCGAGCGGTAAAATAGAGATCCACTCGCCGACCATCGCCGCTTTTGGTTACGCCGACTGTCCGCCGCATCCGATGTGGCTGGAGCCCGACGAGTGGCATGGCAACGCAGAGGCGGGGCAGCTGCAGCTGCTGTCGGCCCATCCGGCCCACCGTCTGCACAGTCAACTGAACCACACCGCGCTGCGCGAGCGCTATGCCGTCGCCGGGCGCGAACCGGTGACTATTCATCCGCAGGATGCGCAGGCGCGCGGGATTGTCGATGGCGATTTGGTGCGGGTATGGAACGCCCGCGGTCAGGTGCTGGCCGGCGCCGTGGTGACGGAGGGGATCCGCCCGGGGGTGATTTGCCTGCATGAAGGAGCGTGGCCCGACCTGGATCCGCAGGTCGGCATCTGCAAAAACGGGGCGGTGAACGTCTTAACCAAAGATATTCCGACATCCCGGCTGGGCAACGGCTGTGCCGGGAACACCGCCCTGGCGTGGCTGGAGAAATATACCGGCCCGGCGCTGCCGCTTACGGCATTTGATCCGCCGGCCAACGCATAATCCACGTCGGGTGCTGAGTATCGTCCTGCCATGCGCAGTCTTCAATCCGGAAGCCCTGCGCATGGTAGAAACTGACCGCCGATTCGTTCTTCTGATAAACCTCAAGGCTCAGCCAGGCGTAGTGCTGTTTGATTTCATCCAGCAGCGCCCGGCCAATGCCCTGGCGGGTGGCGCCCGGCGCGACAAACAGCGCGCCGACGAAACGGGAGTCCAGCACGCTGACAAAGCCTTTTAACTCGCCATCCTGCTCCCAGACCCAGGTGCTGGCGGCGGGAAGATAGACATCCCGTACTACCGCGACGCTGTCGCGCCAGTAGCTTTCGCTGATAAAAGGATGGGCATGAATCGTGCTGTCCAGCCACAGCGCCAGCAGCGGCGCGGTATCTTCAGTGTCCCACTTGCGGATCATCCTGACCTCCAGGGTGACAGAAGCAGCCGGTGACATGGTCGTTGACCAGCCCACAGGCCTGCATAAAGGAATAACAGATTGTCGAGCCGACAAACTTAAAGCCGCGTTTTTTCAATGCCTTCGACAGCGCATCGGAGGCCGGCGTCGTGGTGGGAATTTCCGCCAGCGTCGCAGCGCGGGTCACCTGTGGCGCATTGTCGACGAAGGACCAGACAAAATCAGTGAACGACTCGCCATTTTCTTCCATCGCCAGATAGGCGCGGGCGTTGCCGATAATGGCCTGGATTTTTCCCCGATGGCGAATGATGCCGGTATCCTGCAGGAGTCGCTCGATATCGTCATCACCCATCGCCGCCACGCGCACCGGATCGAACTGGTGAAAAGCCTGGCGGTAGTTCTGCCGTTTTTTTAACACCGTGATCCACGATAAACCGGCCTGCTGGCCCTCAAGGCAGATCATTTCAAACAGCTGGCGACCCTCTTTTTGCGCCACACCCCATTCGGTATCGTGATACTCGATGTATAACGGATCCTGACTCACCCATCCGCAACGCTGCATAGCTGTTTCTCCCTCTGCGCTAAAAAAGTGGACGCCCGCCTTGACGGCTGAAAGATAAAGATAATAGTTAATACAGGGAAATCGTATCCCCACTAAAAACACAGCAATATTGCCGATTCGGCTCTTTTCTGGAGTCGCATTAATGATAATAAAGAAATGCAATGGCCTCCGGGGGTTCTTGATCCCGGCGAGCGTATCCGTCTGGGTGTCATGTGTCTCTGGAGCGAATGCCTGGCAACAGGAATATATCGCTATCGATACAAAAAGTAATACGTCGGAACGCTATACATGGGATAGCGATCACCAACCACGTTATGAAGATATTCTCGCCGAGCGGATGAAGTCCTCTGAGACGCCCGGGGGGCTGGCGTTAAACCAGGGGCTGGCGCCGCCGGACAGCGGCCGCGGCCTGAGCATTGGCTGGAATTATCCGCTGGCAAACGGCGTAACCTCCGGGCCGGTGGCCAGCCTGCGCAGCGACGTCACCGCGCCGACGGTGAGAAGCGCAGGCGAGGCGGGCTACGTTAACACGCTCGGCTGGCGCATGGATTATCAGGCGCTGTGGGGCGTGCATCCCTGGGCGCAGGTGAGCTATAACCAGTCGCTCGCCAGCGATGTCTGGGCGCCGATGTCCCGTGCCAGGGAGGGAGGCTGGAGCGATGTCACCCTGGGCGCTGATATGCGGTTGGGATCCCACGTGGCGGCATGGGCAACGCTGTCGCAGGCGGATAACCTGCCGTCAGGGGAAAATACGCTCTATTTGATGGGGGTCAGCGCCAATTTTTAATCGGGAATTGTTACGCATTTGAAACGATGTGGTTATTGTTAAATCTCAGCAATGGCGCATTTCTGTGAGATAGCGCACACTAACTTTTTGCCTGTAATTTACGGAATGAATGTTATGCAATGCCATTCATTCCAACATTAATGCATTTCATTCCCCGCTGATGGCAGTTCATGCCTTTTTCCCCCACTGGATGAGGGGCCTTCGCTATTGTGGCGGCAGTTAATTTATCAGGACAACTGCTATGAACGCTGCAAACCGTCAATCGACCCGCTGGCTGACACTGATCGGCACCATCATCACCCAATTCGCTCTCGGTTCGGTTTATACCTGGAGCCTGTTTAACAGTTCGCTGTCTGACAAACTGGGCGAGCCGGTCAGTCAGGTGGCTTTTTCCTTTGGTCTGCTGAGCCTCGGGCTGGCACTCTCTTCGTCGGTCGCCGGCAAGCTGCAGGAGCGCTTTGGCGTGAAGCGCGTCACCATGGCCTCCGGGATCCTGCTCGGCCTGGGCTTCTTCCTGACCGCGCACTCCAGCAGCCTGATGATGCTGTGGCTGAGCGCGGGCGTGCTGGTGGGGCTGGCGGACGGCGCCGGTTACCTGCTGACCCTGTCGAACTGCGTGAAATGGTTCCCGGAGCGTAAAGGGTTGATCTCCGCCTTCTCCATTGGCTCCTATGGTCTCGGCAGCCTGGGGTTCAAATTCATTGATTCCCACCTGCTGGCCACCGTTGGCCTGGAAAAAACCTTCGTTATCTGGGGCGCTATCGTGCTGGTGATGATCGTCTTTGGCGCGACCCTGATGAAAGATGCGCCAAATCACCCGGCAGCCACCGCGGCCAACGGCGTCGTGGAAAACGACTTCACCCTCGCCGAATCGATGCGTAAACCGCAGTACTGGATGCTGGCGGTGATGTTCCTGACGGCCTGCATGAGCGGTCTGTACGTAATTGGCGTAGCGAAAGATATTGCCCAGGGAATGGTCCACCTGGATGTCGCCACGGCGGCCAACGCGGTAACGGTTATCTCGATTGCGAACCTCAGCGGTCGCCTGGTGTTAGGTATCCTGTCTGATAAAATCTCCCGCATTCGCGTGATTACCATCGGTCAGGTCGTGTCGCTGGTGGGGATGGCCGCGCTGCTGTTCGCCCCGCTGAATGCCTTGACCTTCTTCGCCGCCATCGCCTGCGTCGCCTTTAACTTCGGCGGCACCATTACCGTCTTCCCGTCGCTGGTGAGTGAGTTCTTTGGTCTGAACAATCTGGCGAAAAACTATGGCGTGATTTATCTGGGCTTCGGTATCGGCAGCATCTGCGGCTCTCTCATCGCTTCGCTGTTCGGCGGTTTCTACGTGACCTTCTGCGTGATCTTCGCCCTGCTGATCCTCTCGCTGGCGTTATCCACCACCATTCGTCAGCCGAAAAGCACGGTATATAACGAGGCGCACGCCTGAAACCTGCAGCGTGAAACGTGCCCCTGGTTATTTCCCTAAGCAAATAGTGCCAATCCAGCCAAATGTTTTGTAAATGTTTGGCTGGATCACATTCCCTCCTGATACTTTTCTCGTTCCCTGTGGTCTACTTATCGCGGTTTGTAGAGGTTTCTGATAACCAACCCTAACGCACCCTATTAGCCTACTGACTCGTGCCACAGCGTCAGGCGGTGTTTTATTCTTCTTTTTCCAGGTTTGCTTGCATGAAATATATTAGAACGATGACGCAGCAGAAGCTTAGTTTTTGGCTGGCGCTGTACATCGGCTGGTTTATGAACGTCGCCGTTTTTTTCCGGCGTTTCGATGGTTATGCTCAAGAGTTCACTTTCTGGAAAGGGCTTTCCGGTGTTGTTGAACTGGTTGCCACGGTATTTGTCACCTTCTTCCTGTTACGTCTTCTGTCGCTGTTCGGCCGCCGTATCTGGCGCATTCTGGCGACGCTGATTGTCCTGTTTTCCGCCGCGGCGAGTTACTACATGACGTTCCTCAATGTGGTGATTGGCTACGGGATCATCGCTTCGGTGATGACCACCGATATCGACCTGTCGAAAGAGGTCATCGGCTGGCACCTGATCCTCTGGCTGGTGGCGGTGAGCGCGCCGCCGTTGCTGTTCATCTGGAGCAACCGCTGCCGCCATACGCTGCTGCGCCAGCTGCGCACCCCGGGCCAGCGGGTTAAAAACGTGCTGATCGTGGTGCTGGCCGGACTGATTGTCTGGGGACCCATCCGCCTGCTAGAGCTGCGCCAGCATGATGTGGAGCGCCATTCGGAAGTGGATATGCCGAGCTATGGCGGGGTGATCGCCAACTCTTACCTGCCGTCGAACTGGTTGTCGGCGCTGGGTCTGTACGCCTGGGCGCAGGTGGATGAATCCTCAGACAACAAATCGCTGATTAACCCGGCGAAGAAGTTCACCTACGTCGCGCCGGAAGGTCTGGATGATACCTACGTGGTGTTTATCATTGGCGAAACGACCCGCTGGGACCATATGGGCATCCTCGGCTATAGCCGCAATACCACGCCAGAGCTGGAGAAAGAGAAGAATCTCGTCGCCTTCCGCGGTTACTCGTGCGATACCGCTACCAAACTGTCGTTACGCTGCATGTTTGTGCGCGAGGGCGGGGCGGAAGATAACCCACAGCGGACGCTCAAAGAGCAGAATGTCTTTGCCGTGCTGCATCAGCTGGGCTTCAGCGGCAATCTGTACGCCATGCAGAGCGAGATGTGGTTCTACAGCAACACGATGGCCAACAATATCGCCTACCGCGAGCAGATTGGCGCCGAGCCGCGCAACCGCGGTAAGAGCGTTGACGATATGCTGCTGGTGGATGAGATGAAGCGCGGTATGGCGCAGGGCAACGCCTCCGGTAAGCATCTGATCATTCTCCACACCAAAGGCTCCCACTTTAACTACACCCAACGCTACCCGCGCAGCTTCGCCCAGTGGAAACCGGAGTGCGTCGGCGTCGACAACAAGTGCTCGAAAGCGGAACTGATCAATTCCTACGACAATAGCGTGACCTATGTCGATCACTTTATCGTCAGCGTCCTCGACCAGCTGCGGGATAAGAAAGCGATTGTGTTCTATGCCGCCGACCACGGGGAGTCGATTAACGAGCGTGAACACCTGCACGGTACGCCGCGCAAGATGGCGCCGCCGGAGCAGTTCCGCGTGCCGATGATGGTGTGGATGTCGGATAAGTACCTGGAAAATCCCGATCACGCCGCCGCGTTTGCCCATCTGCAGCAGCAGGCTGCGATGAAGGTGCCGCGCCGTCACGTCGAGCTGTACGACACCATTATGGGCTGCCTCGGCTATACCTCGCCGGATGGCGGGATCAATGAGAACAACAACTGGTGCCGGTGGAAAAAGTAAGGCCCGATAGTTTTCAGATTCTCGGGTCTGTTTTCCTTTCCTGAGCCCAGGATAAGCTAATCCCTCGCCGGCTGACGCCGCGCGAGGGATTTTTTTCGCACAGTGGACGTGTCTGGCAGGTGACCTCTTCTTCTTTGATTACCCCTGTTTCCTCGCTTCCCCTGTGCATGAACTTTTCATGGAGAGAAAGGATGAAGGTGATAAAGGGGTTGGTCCTACTGTGCCTGATGATGCTCGCGGGCTGCCAGTCTGAGGAAGAGACCAGCCAGTTCCTGCTGGCCTGTAAATACGATGCGCCAGCGACGATCGCAGCCATGCTGGATAACGGCATTGATGTGGATGGTCAGGATAAAACCGGCTTAAGCGGCCTGATGGTCGCTGCTGCGGAAAATCGACGCGATGTGGTGGAATTGCTGCTTAAGCGTCGGGCGAAGCCGAACCTCCAGACGCGCCAGGGCGTCACGGCGCTGATGCTGGCGGCGGCGCGTGGCAGCGATACCGCGATTATCGGCGATCTTCTCCAGGCGGGAGCGTCGGTGAATCAGACCTCCATCGACAAGAGTACGGCATTGATGTCCGCCATCTCCGACGGCGGGGACATCAGAAACGACTATCAGCATATTCTGGCGATGAAAAAGCCCGATGCGCCTGTCGAAGAGGAGAGTACGCTGGACAAGATAGTTGGCGCAACGGCGGCGAAATCGCTGGCGACGGGCAATCGCGCGCTGATGACCGAAGACATGGCGTTACAACTGGCGCCCGGCGCGTTTAAGAAGAACGTCGACGAGATAGTGGCGCTGCTCCTCAAGCACGGCGCGGACGTGAAGGCTGTCAACGCGTCCGGGGAATCGGCCTTTTTCCTCGCTGTCGATCACGCGCGATCGGCGGAAACCATCACGACGTTGGCCAACGCCGGGGCGGACACCAGCCTGGCGGATAAATCCGGCACCACACCGCTGATGCTGGCGGCGGCGGGGGATGATCCCGATCTGGTGCTGGCGCTGTCGGCCTCCGGGGTGGAAGTGGATCAGCCGAACCGTGAAGGACTCACGGCGCTGCAGGTGGCGGCGGGTCAGGGGGCGCCTGCGGTGATCGCGGCGCTGGCGCAGCGCGGCGCAAAGGTGGACCAGCTTTCCGCCAACGATCTCAGCCCGCTGATGCTGGCGGTCAAAATGAATAATAAAGCCAATGTCGAGGCGCTGCTTGCGGCTGGCGCCAGCGTCAACCTCAGCAATAAGGCCGGCTATACGGCGATTGGCTACAGCCGGGCCGGCGAGGTTCGCCAGCTGCTGCTGGCACAGCATGCCGAGCTGAAGGGGCAGGCCGCGCATATGGCGCAAAGCGAACTGCAGTTTTGTGCTAATGCCTTTGCTGACAAGCTGGCATACAGCGACATCGCCCGGGCGGTGAATAACGATACCCGCCCGGATATTATGCGTCATCAGCAATCCTGCCCGGAGCTGGGGGAGCTGACGATGCTACTGGGAGAGTTTACATTCACCCCGGCGGGCGCAACCTATCTCGGCGAGCCGGTGACATGTAAGGTATCCGAGTATCGCAAAACGTTTGAGGTCAACTGCCGCTAAAAACGTTGAGCAACCGGCGATTCGCTGCTCAGGCTGCTGAGTTTCTCGCCGGTTGAGCGATTTTTTGAAAATAAGGCATTGACGGGTAGGCATCCCAGCAGTAAGATGCGCCCCGCATTCGGTGATTGGCGCAGCCTGGTAGCGCACTTCGTTCGGGACGAAGGGGTCGGAGGTTCGAATCCTCTATCACCGACCAAATTCGAAAAGCCTGCTCAATGAGCAGGCTTTTTTGCATCTGAGGCCAGTGAGGATGAGAACCTCCGGGGGCAGGAGGTTCGACTCGAGCGAAGCGAGAGAACGTTGCGTCAGCAACGGCCCGCAGGGCGAGCCACGAAGTGGTGAGTCATCCTCTATCACCGACCAAATTCGAAAAGCCTGCTCAATGAGCAGGCTTTTTTGCATCTGAGGCCAGTGAGGATGAGAACCTCCGGGGGCAGGAGGTTCGACTCGAGCGAAGCGAGAGAACGTTGCGTCAGCAACGGCCCGCAGGGCGAGCCACGAAGTGGTGAGTCATCCTCTATCACCGACCAAATTCGAAAAGCCTGCTCAATGAGCAGGCTTTTTTGCATCTGAGGCCAGTGAGGATGAGAACCTCCGGGGGCAGGAGGTTCGACTCGCGTTTCGTAGGCCCGCGCAAGCGCATGGACTGCACCCCAAAAGTTGGACACCCAACTGAGTAAGGTGCAATTTTATGGCTAAACCAAAGTATTCCCCTGAAACAAAACTGGCTGTGGTTAATCATTATTTGTCCGGTAAAGACGGAGAACAGAGTACAGCCGACCTTTTTGGTATTGAAAGAACATCTGTCCGTCGCTGGGTCAGGGCATGGCAGTTCCACGGTGCAGAAGGCCTGACTGCAAAAAATAATCATTATTCCGATGAATTTAAACTCGTGGTCGTCCGGGCGGTTATCAGTGACCGCCTGACGATGCGTGAAGCGGCTGCCCGGTTTAATCTCTCCGCAGAAATACTTGTCCGGCGCTGGCTCGACGTGTACAACGATGCCGGAGCGGAAGGTCTTTTAAACATACAATGCGGACGGCCCGGAAAAATGACAAAGCCAAAAAATATCCCACCACTAACAGATAAAGAGCTGGAAAAACTCTCCCCCGAAGAACTCAGGGCCGAACTGCGTTATCTGCGGGCAGAGAATGCCTATCTAAAAAAGTTGAAAGCCTTGGTTCAGAGCGAAAAAAATGGCAAAAAGCCCTGATAATCAGTGAACTAAGGCATGAACACGCTCTGCGGGACCTTCTGCGGGCGGCCGGTATGTCCCGTAGCACGTGGTATTACAATATGAATGCACTGAAGCAAGGGGACAGGTATGCGGGTCTTAAAGAGAACATCAGGAAGATATACCACTATCACAAAGGTCGTTATGGCTACCGCAGGATCACGCTCGCACTGAGAAAACAGGGGCTGCGGATAAACCATAAAACAGTGCAGCGGCTGATGGCAGAACTGTCACTCCGGTCTGTGATAAGGGCGAAAAAATATCGTGCCTGGAAAGGGAGAACGGGCGAGGCCGCGCCCAATATCCTGAGCCGGAACTTCGGTGCGTCAAAAGCCAACGAAAAATGGGTAACAGATGTGACAGAGTTCCCGGTACAGGGAAAAAAGCTTTACCTGTCGTCAGTTCTCGATCTGTTTAACCGGGAGGTTATCGCCTACAGCCTGTCGGAAAGGCCGGTGATGGAGATGGTGAATACGATGCTGGACGGTGCGTTCCCAAAGCTCAGACCGGGAGATGCTCCGCTGCTGCACTCGGATCAGGGCTGGCATTACAGGATGAGGAGCTATCAGGAACGTTTAAAGGCGCATGGGATGACGCAGAGTATGTCGCGTAAAGGAAACTGCCTGGATAATGCAGTGATGGAAAACTTCTTCGGGACCCTGAAATCGGAGTGTTTTTATCTGAGGGAGTTCAGGAGTGTCAGTGCGCTAAGAAAAGCCGTAGAGGACTATATCCATTACTACAACAACGAGCGGATAAGCCTGAAATTAAAAGGCCTGAGTCCGGTAGAGTACCGAACCCAGGCTCTGAGAGCCGCTTAATATGAACCATCCAACTTTATGGGGTCAGTCCAGCAGCGCCGCCGGGCATCATCAGTGCACAACTGGCCAAAAATACCACCAAAATCACAATAAACGTCTTTACTCACGTTTTCAGCCGGCTATTCGCTATTTTGTGATATCTTCCATTGCATTTTTTTATCGATGAACAGATCTTTTTTCGCGAAGCTTATGGCTGAATGCAGCATTTTCCGCTGTGCGTTTTAACGTTCACGCTATTAATCGCTCACATATTGGTCACACAGCAAGAAATTTTTCTCATTTGCTGGCATTGTTTCCCACTGGGTGTTGCAAATTAATAAGGTCTTTATTCTGCTGAATTGCCAGTAGCATAAATTTCTCTGCTGAAAATAGCGTCCTGAAGTTTTTTTAATCTTTGCCTGCCGTTTCTCACGCTGGATGTAAAACCCGGCTGGCTGTATTGACGTTTCCCCATTCTGTTGACAGATTGTAGGGCATGAGGGGCATTTCATGGAGAATCCGTACTGCAACTCAGTCGTTTTTGCGAAAGGAATCCCCATCTCTCTCTACGCCTTCGGGCACCACCGACCGGACCGGGTAAAAAATAAATAAAGGTCCGGCGGATATATGCAAACAACATCACAATTTTGGAGCAGAATAATGAGTATTTCCTTGAAGAAATCAGGGATGCTGAAGCTTGGTCTGAGCCTGGTCGCCATGACCGTCGCCGCCAGCGTGCAAGCGAAAACCCTGGTTTATTGTTCTGAAGGCTCGCCGGAAGGATTTAACCCACAGCTCTTCACCTCTGGCACCACCTATGATGCCAGCTCCGTACCGATCTATAACCGCCTGGTCGAATTTAAAACCGGTACGACGGAAGTTATTCCAGGACTTGCTGAGAAATGGGAAGTCAGTGCGGATGGCAAAACCTATACTTTCCACCTCCGTCAGGGTGTGAAGTGGCAGGATAATAAAGACTTTAAACCAACCCGTGACCTGAACGCCGATGACGTGGTGTTCTCCTTCGATCGCCAGAAGAATACTAATAACCCGTACCATAAAGTTTCTGGCGGCAGCTATGAATACTTTGAAGGGATGGGCTTACCGGACCTGATTAGCGAAGTGAAGAAAGTGGACGATAATACCGTCCAGTTCGTCCTGACCCGTCCGGAAGCGCCGTTCCTCGCTGATCTGGCCATGGACTTCGCCTCCATTCTTTCGAAAGAGTATGCTGACAACATGCTGAAAGCCGGCACGCCGGAAAAAGTGGATCTCAATCCTATCGGTACCGGCCCATTCCAGCTGCTGCAATACCAGAAAGATTCCCGCATTCTGTATAAAGCCTTCCCGGGCTACTGGGGTACCAAGCCGAAGATCGATCGTCTGGTCTTCTCCATCACCCCGGACGCTTCCGTGCGCTATGCCAAGCTGCAGAAAAACGAGTGCCAGGTGATGCCGTACCCGAACCCGGCCGACATCGCGCGCATGAAGGAAGATAAGAACATTACCCTGCTAGAACAGCCGGGTCTGAACGTTGGTTATCTCTCCTTTAACACCGAGAAGAAACCGCTGGACGACGTCAAAGTACGTCAGGCGCTGACCTACGCGGTCAACAAAGAAGCGATCATCAAAGCGGTTTACCAGGGCGCAGGCCAGGCGGCGAAGAACCTGATCCCGCCGACCATGTGGGGCTATAACGACGACGTTAAGGACTACACCTACGATCCGGAGAAGGCGAAGCAGCTGCTGAAAGAAGCGGGCCTGGAAAAAGGCTTCACCATCGATCTGTGGGCGATGCCGGTACAGCGTCCGTACAACCCGAACGCCCGCCGCATGGCGGAGATGATTCAGGCTGACTGGGCCAAGATTGGCGTCCAGGCCAAGATCGTCACCTACGAGTGGGGCGAGTATCTGAAGCGGGCGAAAGCGGGCGAGCACCAGAGCGTGATGATGGGCTGGACCGGCGACAACGGGGATCCGGATAACTTCTTCGCGACCCTGTTCAGCTGCGCCGCGGCGAAAGACGGCTCCAACTACTCGCGCTGGTGCTATAAGCCGTTTGAAGATCTTATTCAGCCGGCCCGCGCTACCGACGACCACAACAAGCGTATTGAACTGTACAAACAGGCTCAGGTAGTGATGCATGACCAGGCTCCGGCGCTGATCATTGCTCACTCCACCGTCTATGAGCCGGTGCGTAAAGAAGTCAAAGGCTATGTGGTGGACCCGCTGGGCAAACACCACTTCGATAACGTCTCTGTCGAATAATAAGCACGATGCCTGACCCCCTCTCCCCGCGTGGGAGAGGCGGGGGGCGTATTCCCGCTATTCCGGGGAATGCTTTTGTGAGCAATACAGACGCCCTGTCGCCAGGCGGGGCGTCACTAGAGAGAATCCGGGTTATGTTGCAGTTTATTCTCCGACGTCTGGGACTAGTCATCCCGACATTTATCGGTATCACCCTTCTCACCTTTGCTTTCGTCCATATGATCCCCGGCGATCCGGTGATGATTATGGCGGGCGAACGTGGTATTTCCCCCGAACGTCACGCGCAGCTGCTGGCCGAAATGGGCCTTGATAAGCCGCTGTGGCAGCAATATGCCCACTATATCTGGGGCGTGCTGCACGGCGATTTAGGCATCTCGCTGAAAAGCCGCATTCCCGTGTGGCAGGAGTTTGTCCCGCGCTTTAAAGCCACTCTTGAGCTGGGCGTCTGCGCGATGATCTTCGCCGTCGCCGTCGGCATTCCGGTGGGCGTGCTGGCTGCGGTAAAACGCGGCTCCATCTTTGACCACACCGCGGTGGGCCTGGCGCTGACCGGCTACTCAATGCCTATCTTCTGGTGGGGCATGATGCTGATTATGCTGGTTTCGGTACAGCTGAACCTGACGCCGGTCTCCGGGCGCATCAGCGATACGGTATTCCTTGACGATACCCTGCCGCTGACCGGCTTTATGCTGATCGACACCGCCATCTGGGGCGAGCAGGGCGACTTTATTGACGCCTTAATGCATATGATCCTGCCCGCTATCGTGCTGGGCACCATCCCGCTGGCGGTGATCGTGCGTATGACCCGTTCGTCGATGCTGGAAGTGCTTGGCGAAGACTATATCCGTACCGCGCGCGCCAAAGGCCTGACCCGGATGCGGGTGATCGTGATCCACGCGCTGCGTAACGCGATGCTGCCGGTGGTCACGGTGATTGGTCTGCAGGTGGGCACCCTGCTGGCGGGCGCCATCCTGACCGAAACCATTTTCTCATGGCCTGGTTTAGGTCGCTGGCTGATCGACGCGCTGCAGCGTCGCGATTATCCGGTGGTGCAGGGCGGGGTGCTGCTGGTGGCGACGATGATTATCCTCGTCAACCTGCTGGTCGACCTGCTGTACGGCGTGGTGAACCCGCGTATCCGGCATAAGAAGTAAGGGGCCATCATGTCACAAGTTACTGAAAATAAAGTTATCGCTGCGCCGGTACCCATGACTCCGCTGCAGGAGTTCTGGCACTATTTCAAACGCAACAAAGGGGCAGTCGTCGGGCTGGTATACGTGGTGGTGATGATCGTCATCGCGGTATTCGCCAACTTCCTCGCCCCCTATAACCCGGCGGATCAGTTCCGTGATTCGCTGCTGGCGCCGCCGTTCTGGCAGGACGGCGGCAGCATGGCGCATCTGCTCGGCACCGACGACGTGGGCCGCGATATTCTGTCGCGCCTGATGTACGGCGCCCGCCTGTCGCTGCTGGTGGGCTGCCTGGTGGTGGTTCTGTCGCTGATCCTCGGCGTGGTGCTCGGCCTGGTGGCGGGCTATTTCGGCGGAGTGGTGGACTCAATCATCATGCGCGTCGTCGATATTATGCTGGCGCTGCCGAGTCTGCTGCTGGCGCTGGTGCTGGTGGCAATCTTCGGGCCCTCCATCGTCAACGCCTCGCTGGCGCTAACCTTCGTGGCGCTCCCGCACTATGTGCGTCTCACGCGCGCTGCGGTGCTGGTGGAGGTCAACCGTGACTACGTGACCGCCTCCCGCGTAGCGGGCGCCGGCGCGATGCGCCAGATGTTCGTTAATATTCTGCCTAACTGTCTCGCGCCGCTGATCGTTCAGGCGTCGCTGGGCTTTTCCAACGCCATTCTCGACATGGCAGCGCTGGGGTTCCTCGGCATGGGCGCGCAGCCGCCGACGCCGGAGTGGGGCACCATGCTTTCCGACGTGTTGCAGTTCGCGCAGAGCGCCTGGTGGGTAGTCACCTTCCCGGGCGTGGCGATCCTGCTGACGGTGCTGGCATTTAACCTGATGGGTGACGGTCTGCGTGACGCGCTCGATCCCAAACTGAAGCAGTAAGAGGTTCGAGATGGCGTTATTGAATGTAGATAAATTATCGGTGCATTTCGGCGATGAAAACGCGCCGTTCCGCGCCGTAGACCGCATCAGCTATAGCGTGAAGCAGGGTGAAGTGGTCGGTATCGTCGGGGAGTCCGGCTCCGGTAAATCCGTCAGCTCGCTGGCGAT
Organism: Klebsiella sp. P1927; assembly: GCF_018204675.1. NCBI lineage: Bacteria > Pseudomonadati > Pseudomonadota > Gammaproteobacteria > Enterobacterales > Enterobacteriaceae > Klebsiella > Klebsiella sp. P1927. The sequence goes on from NZ_CP073377.1 coordinate 5,377,178, forward strand.
TATGGGGCTGATTGACTATCCCGGCCGGGTGATGGCGGATAAACTGGAATTTAACGGCCGCGATCTGCAGCGCATCTCTGAAAAAGAGCGGCGCCAGCTGGTGGGGGCGGAAGTGGCGATGATCTTCCAGGATCCAATGACCAGCCTCAACCCGTGCTTTACCGTCGGCTACCAGATTATGGAAGCGATTAAGGTCCATCAGGGTGGTAATAAGCAAACCCGCCGCCAGCGGGCCATCGACCTGCTGAACCTGGTGGGCATTCCCGATCCGGCCTCGCGGCTGGACGTCTATCCGCATCAGCTTTCCGGCGGCATGAGCCAGCGCGTGATGATCGCGATGGCGATTGCCTGTCGGCCAAAACTACTGATTGCCGATGAACCGACCACCGCGCTGGACGTGACCATTCAGGCGCAAATCATTGAGCTACTGCTGGATCTGCAGCAGCAGGAGAATATGGCGCTGGTGCTGATCACCCACGACCTGGCGTTGGTGGCGGAAGCCGCGCATAAAATTATCGTTATGTACGCGGGTCAGGTGGTGGAGACCGGTGACGCGAAAGATATCTTCCGCGCGCCGCGCCATCCTTATACCCAGGCGCTGCTGCGCGCGCTGCCGGAATTCGCCCAGGATAAAGCGCGTCTGGCCTCGCTGCCGGGCGTGGTGCCGGGGAAATATGACCGTCCCAACGGCTGCCTGCTTAATCCGCGCTGCCCCTACGCCACGGATAAATGCCGTAGCGAAGAGCCGGCGCTCGCGGATCTGACCGGCGGCCGCCAGTCTAAATGTCACTACCCACTCGATGATGCCGGGAGGCCTGGATTATGAGTACGCAAAAGGCCGCCACGCCACAACCGCTGTTGCAGGCCATTGATCTGAAAAAACACTATCCGGTGAAGAAGGGGTTATTCGCCCCGGAACGGCTGGTGAAGGCGCTGGACGGCGTCTCCTTTACCCTTGAGCGCGGTAAAACGCTGGCGGTAGTGGGGGAGTCGGGCTGCGGCAAATCGACCCTCGGTCGTCTGCTGACGATGATTGAGATCCCCACCGGCGGCGAGCTCTATTATCAGGGGCAGGATCTGCTTAAGCACGACCCGCAGGCGCAGAAGCTGCGGCGGCAAAAAATCCAGATTGTGTTCCAGAACCCGTATGGTTCGCTGAACCCGCGTAAAAAAGTGGGGCAGATTCTGGAGGAGCCGCTGCTGATTAACAGCAGCCTGAGCAAAGAGCAGCGGCGTGAAAAAGCGCTGGCGATGATGGCGAAAGTGGGCCTGAAAACCGAGCATTACGATCGCTACCCGCATATGTTCTCCGGCGGTCAGCGTCAGCGTATCGCTATTGCTCGCGGGCTAATGCTGGATCCAGATGTGGTGATTGCCGATGAGCCGGTCTCCGCGCTGGACGTTTCGGTACGAGCTCAGGTGCTGAACCTGATGATGGATCTGCAGCAGGATTTAGGGCTGTCCTACGTGTTTATCTCCCACGATCTGTCGGTCGTTGAGCACATCGCCGATGAAGTGATGGTGATGTATCTCGGCCGCTGCGTGGAGAAGGGCACCAAAGACCAGATCTTCAACAATCCGCGTCATCCGTACACCCAGGCGCTGCTGTCGGCGACGCCGCGTCTGAACCCAGACGACCGGCGCGAGCGAATCAAGCTGACCGGCGAACTGCCGAGCCCGCTAAATCCGCCACCGGGCTGCGCCTTTAACGCGCGCTGTCGCCGTCGCTTTGGCCCCTGCACTCAGCTCCAGCCGCAGCTGAAGGATTACGGCGGCCAGCTGGTGGCCTGCTTTGCCGTCGACCAGGATGAGAATCCGCAAAAGTCCCACGCCTGATGGCGCGCTCCCGGTCCCATGGCCGGGAGCTTCTCTCCCGCCGTGGATAAAACCTGGCGCTTACGCATATTGCCGCAGTTTATGTCACGCTCTCAGAGCATTCTTCGTAGATTATCCGAAAAAATAAGCCTTTCAGTCCATTTTTATAGAATTAAAGAGAAATTAAAATGGTTCAGGTTTATTCTTTCGCTGATCTGACGCTATGATTTCATCATGACCTAATACTTTTATATAAAAACGACTGGGAAGCGTGGTGATTGCGGGAAGTTAAGGATGTACGCATACCTAAAAAATGGGGCTACCCTTCTGCAAGGGAAATGTTAGTGTAGCGATACTTCTGCCGTGGAATCATCCCGAAAATCAAATTCTAAACTATTATAACCCTGTCAATCGTGTGTATTGGTACGTCACCATCGGCGCGTTATCTGCCATCCCAGAAGCGTCACGATATTTTTAATATACCCAGAAAATAACAACAAACTTAATATGAAATTTTTAAAATCATGAGGTTATCAATGAACCATTATGATGATCTGCAGCGCTTTCAAGAAAAATCGCGGACGCAAAACCTCAACTTTCAGGATCTTTCTTCGCAAGCCGCCACGCGGGAACACGGCGACTGGGCGATCCTCAATCAGCTAAATCCCGGCGCCGAGAAATCCTCTTCTCTGGCGCTGGGAGGCTCGGTCTCCGCGCCGTTGCCGCAGTCGGTGCCTGCGGATCTGTTCCGCCAGGTAGAGGCGGCCGTAGCAGCGGCGCCAACCTCTGATCCTGTTGTGTCTGCCGCTTCGGCCGCGCCTGCTACTTCCCAGCCGGTCGTGGAGACCGCCGCAGCCGCACCGGAGCCGGTCAGGCAGGAGCCTGCGCCGACCCCTGCGCCTTCAATTCCGGCGTCGGAACCGGCCATGGCGCCGCCGCCGAGAATGGCCCCCCGACCCGCGCCCGCCGCCGAGAACTATGCCCACCTGTTCGCCGCGAAAAGCGCGGAGCCGGTGGCGAAAAATAAAGACCAGCCTTTGAAATCACTTCTGGAAAGGATCGCGACATGCCGTTGATTTGCGTCTGTTCACCGAAAGGCGGCGTAGGGAAAACGACCCTGGCGGCCATTTAGCCTATTCGCTGGCGCGGACGGGCAGCAAAGTTCTGGCGCTGGATTTTGATGTCCAGAACGCGCTGCGTTTGCATTTTGGCGTACCGCTGAACGATGAGCGGGGCTATGTGGCGAAGGCGCTGGAGCTGCACGACTGGAGCCAGTGCGTGTTGAGCGCCGGCAGTAATATTTTCGTCCTGCCATATGGCGAAGTGAGCGAGGCGCAGCGTCAGGCGTTTGATGAGCAACTGACCCATAATGACCATTTCCTCCAGCGCGGTCTGTCCGCGCTGCTTAATTATCCCGGGCTTATCACCATCGCCGATATGCCCCCTGGACCTTCGCCCGCGCTAAAGGCGCTGACGGGGCTGGCGGACCTGCATCTTATCCCGCTGCTGGCGGATACCGCCTCGATGTCGACCCTGGCGCACGTAGAAAAGCAGCGCCTGACCGGCGCGGCGCTGAATCATAAGCACGGGCACTATTTCGTCATTAACCAAAGCGATAGCCGTCGCCAGGTCAGCCGGGACGTCACCAGCCTGATGGAAGAGAAACTGGGCGAGCGACTGCTTGGCGTGATCCATCGTGATGAAAGCGTGGTGGAGGCCAATGCCTCGCAGAAGTCGATCCTGGACTTTAACGCTTCCTCGGCAGCGGCCTTCGATATTGAAATCATGGCTAAAAAAATATCTTCGCTGTTGGGTATTCATATTGGCGATGGCACGGTGCACAGCCAGCCACGCATGTCAGGGCGTTAACTTTTTGCAGGGCTGCTGAATGAAAAAATCTCTTTTTTGGTTGCTGGCGCTGGTGCTGTCACCCGTCGCCGTGCTGGTGGTGATCACGCCGATGGACAGCCAAAAGCAGTATATTTTTGGTCTGTTAAGTATCGGTATTCTCTTTCTGATGGGCTTCAGCAAGCGCCGCAGCGTATCGGTCATTATGGTCGTCACGTCGCTGCTGATGTCCACCCGTTACATGTATTTTCGCCTCACGCAGACCCTGCACTTCAACTCGTCCATTGAAGCTATTCTCGGCATGGGACTCTTTCTGGCGGAAGTCTATATCTGGGTGATGCTACTGCTTAACTATCTGCAGACGGTCTGGCCGCTGAAGCGCGGCATTGTTCCGCTGCCGGATGATATGAGTAAGTGGCCGACGGTCGATATCTATATTCCGAGCTATAACGAACCGCTGGAGGTGGTGCGCGATACCGTCCTGGCGGCACAATGCATTGATTATCCAAAAGATAAAATGAAAATCTATCTTCTGGATGACGGTAAGCGCAGCGAGTTTGCCGTCTTCGCCGCCGACGTCGGCGTGGGCTATATCACCCGCAATGACAACAAGCACGCCAAAGCGGGGAACCTTAACCATGCGCTGACCCTGACTCAGGGGGAGCTTATCTGCGTTTTCGACTGCGACCACGTCGCCACGCGCGTCTTCCTGCAGGCCACCGTCGGCGGTTTCCTGAAAGACCCGATGCTGGCTCTGGTGCAGACGCCGCACTACTTCTATTCCCCGGACCCGTTTGAACGTAACCTCTCCGTCGGACGCAACATTCCCAACGAAGGGATGTTGTTCTATGGCCCGATTCAGCAGGGGAACGACAACTGGAACGCCACCTTTTTCTGCGGCTCCTGCGCGGTGATCCGTCGCGAGGCGCTGGCGCAGATCGGCGGTTTCGCCGTCGAAACGGTGACCGAAGATGCTCATACGGCGCTGAAGTTTCAGCGTCTGGGGTGGAAGTCGGCCTTTCTCGATATCCCGCTGGCCGCAGGCCTCGCTACTGAACGCCTGGTGGTGCACGTCATCCAGCGTACCCGCTGGGCGCGCGGGATGACGCAGATTTTCCGCGTCGATAATCCGCTGTTTGGCCGCGGGCTTACTTTTCAGCAGCGCTTGTGCTATCTCAGCGCCATGCTCTACTACCAGTTCGCGCTGCCCAGGGTGGTGTTTGTCACTGCCCCGCTGGCTTACCTGCTGTTTAACCTCAATATTATTTACTCGTCGGCGAGCCTGATTGTCTCCTATGCCCTGCCGCACCTGTTCCTCGCTATTTACGTTGGTTCGCGAATGAACGGCCGCTATCGCTACAGCTTCTGGGGGGAGATCTACGATATTGTGCTGGCCTTCCACCTGGTGCTGCCGACCCTGGTGACGATGATTTTCCCCAAACGCGGCAAGTTTAACGTTACCGATAAGGGGGGGCTGCTGGACGTCGGCTACTTCGATTTCACCGTGGTGCGCCCGCACCTGGTGGTGGCCTGCCTGCTGGCCCTGGGGGTGATCGTCGGCATCGTCCGGGCGATTGGCCATGACTATTTTGGCTCGGATCCCAACGTTATCGCCCTCAACGTCGGGTGGGGGATCTACAGTCTGATCTTCCTGCTGGCGGCGATTGCCGTGGCGCGCGAAACGCGGCAGGTGCGAAAAACCATTCGTATCGATGTCGATATTCCGGTGGTGATCCATTACGCCAGCGGCATCGTCTCGCGCAGCCATACCGCGGACCTGTCGATGGGCGGCTGCCGCGTGGTCGCGCCTGATAATCGCCATCTGGAGGATGACATCGAAGAGATTGAGCTGATCCTGCAGTCCGGGGCTATCTCGATCCCGGCCCAGCTGGTCACCTCTGACGAGCGCTTCCTGCGCCTCAAGTTTGATGAAGATATTCCGCTTTCGCGCCGCCGTGAACTGGTGCGCGTGGTGCTGGCCCGCGCGGATGCGCGGATTAATCCGCCGCGCCCGCAGGATAACCCGTTCCGCTCCTTCTTCACCATTTTACGCTGCGTGTTCGAACTGTTCTGGCTGACGTGGAAAACCCGTCGCAGCCAGCGCAATCGGGCAACAGTGGCGAAAACGGCGCAGGAGGATGGGACGTTATGAAGCGATTAACCACGCTGGCGCTGCTGGCAGGGATGCTCTCTGCGCCTGCGCTACACAGTGAAGAACCGGGCTCCGGCGCCGCTGCCCCGCTGAGCTTCCCGCAGCTCAACGACGCGGCGGACAGCGAGCCCGGCGACGAACCTCCGGCTGCCTCGCCGGAGGAGGGCGCCTCTCCGGCAGCCCCCGCCACCGCCGGCGATGCGGCGGCGACGGCCCCTGCGCCGGTTATGCCGGACTTACCCCCGCCGGTGAGCGGCACGGCCGCGCCGGAGGTCATTCCTGTCGCTCCGGTCTGGGGAGGCGATCTGAATCTGGCGCAGATGGGGATGCCGGACGGGATTATCCTCAGCGGCGGCCAGCGACAGGGTGGGGTCAGCTTTACCCTGCCTGCCGATCAGGTGGTGATCCATTCGCAGCTCAGCCTTGCCGTTCGCGTATCGCCGGAGATGGCGAGCCGCAACGCCACCCTGCAGCTGATGCTCAACGGTCAACCGCTCGGCACGCTGCCGCTGGGCGCCGATGGCGAGGATGTCTCCCATTATCAGCTGGATATTCCGCCCGCGCTGATGGTCTCCAGCAATAACCTGAGCGTGAAGATCAACGATGGCGATACCCTGCAGTGCCAGCGTGACATTCATGATACGTCGCGGGTGACGGTGCTGCCCACGTCGCATTTCAGCTGGGAAAGCCAGCAGCTGAACATCAGCGACGACCTGAGCCACTTCCCGCGGCCCTTCTTTGACAGCATGCAGATGACCCCGGCGGACATTGCGGTCGCCTATGGGGCCAAGCCGTCGGCGGACGTCTTCAGCGCCGCGGCGCTGATCTCCTCCTGGCTGGGTATCCAGGCGGACTATCGCGGCATTGCCTTCAGCGCTCTGCGCGACCGTCTGCCGGAACGCCACGGCATCGTGATTGGCCATCCGGGGGAGCAGGTGGGCGGCATGATGCTGCCGGAAACCGATAAGCCGCTGCTGCGCATCATCGCCAACCCCGCCAATCCGGCCTATAAACTGCTGCTGATTGTCGGTAAAAACGATACGGCGCTGCGCATGGCCGCCTGGCGGTTAACCCGCGGCAACTTTGCGCCGCAAACCGCGACGCTGGATGTCGAACCGCAGACCATCCCGGTTGGCAAAGCATATGATGCCCCGCGCTGGATCCCCACCGATCGTCCGGTCAAGCTCAGCGAGCTGCTGCGTAAGGACCAAAGCCCGACCGTCAGCGGCGTCTGGCACGAACCTTTACGTATCGCCTTCCGCGCCGCGCCCGATCTCTATCTGTGGGATGGGGAGACCATTCCGCTACAGGTTGGCTACCGCTTCCCGTCGGAAAGCTGGATTAATGAGGACAAGTCCTTGCTGAGCGTCACGCTCAATGGCACCTTCCTCAACAACCTGCCGATGAACAAGCAGGGGCCGCTGGAGAAAGTCTGGCGCTACCTCGGGGGCGATGCGCGCCAGGAGCGCTTTACCATCCCGCTGGCGCCTTACCTGATTTACGGCGATAACCAGCTGTCGATGTACTTCAATGTGGTGCCAAAGGACGATGTTCCGTGTTCGGTGCTGCTGAATAACAATATCAAGAGCCGGATCACTGACGACTCCTGGATCGATTTGAGCAAGACGCGTCACTTCTCGCTGTTGCCCAATCTCTCCTACTTTGTCGGCGCCTCGTTCCCCTTCTCGCGGCTGGCGGACTATTCGCAGACGACCCTCCTGCTGCCGGCGGACCCGTCTGAAACCCAGGTGGCGACCCTGCTGAATCTGGCGGCACGCTCCGGGAACGCGACCGGCACCGCGCTGGCGAATAACCGCGTCGTGCTCGGGATGCCCACCGGCGGGGGGGATTTGCAGTCGCTGCGTGAACGTGACGTGCTGGCGGTCACCGCTCTCGATCAGCAGGCCTTTAACCAGAGCCTGCTGGCCGACTCACCCTATCGCCCGGTAGATAATGTGCTGAGCGTCCGCGAGCCAGACCTGTGGCAAAAAGTCCAGCGCCGGCTCACCGGCGACTGGACTTCCGCCAGCCTCGACGCCGATCGCTACTTTTCGTCGAGCAGCGCCTGGCGCGGGTTCATCAGCTATCGCTCGCCGTGGAATTCCACCCGCCTGGTGGTGGTGGCGCTGGCCAGCAATGATGACCAGCTGGCGCGACTGAAGACCGATCTGGAATCGCCGCGCATTAACGCCGGGATCCGCGGCGATACCGCGGTGATCACCAGCGATAACGGGGTGCGCAGCTTCCAGGTGAGTACGCCGTTCCCCAGCGGTCAGATGCCGTGGTACATGATGGCGGTCTGGTATGCCAGCCAGCACTCAGGTTTCCTGGCGGTGCTGGGGCTGATTGCCACCTCGATAATGGGACTGGCGCTGACCGCGATGTTTAAACGTCACGCCCGTAAGCGTCTGGGTTCGGGGGATAACCAATGAAAAGAAAGATAATAATAACGATGAAGACCTCCCGTCGGCTTACCACGTTCTGCCTCACCGGCGCGTTGACTCTCGCTGCCTCGGGCGGCGCGCTGGCGGCGGGGAACGACGCGGCGCTACAGGCGCTGTTCGCTCAGGCCAACTACTGGCATGAGAAATCTCATGACGAGCTGGCGATGGAGTCCCTGCAGAAGGTGCTCTCGGTGGATGCCAACAACACCCAGGCGCTGTATCTGATGGCGCTCTGGTCGCAGCAGGGCGGCGATATGCAGGCGGCGGCGCAGTGGCGCGCGCGTCTGGCGAAAGCGGCCCCTGACAGCCCGGGACTACAGGATCTGGACAACGCCAAAAAGATGTCGCAGGTGCCGCAGGGCCAGCTCAGCCTGGCCCGCCAGCAGGCGCGCGGAGGCAATATCCCCGGGGCGCTGGCGACCTGGCGCAGCATGTTCAATGGCAATACGCCGCCTGCCGAGCTGGCGGCGGAATATTACCTGACCATGGCCAGCGACAAATCGCTCTATCCGCAGGCTATCAGCGAGCTGCGCCAGTACGTGGCGCAGCATCCGCAGGAGAACGCCCCGCGGGTGGCGTTGGGCAAAGCGTTAACCTGGCGGGAAGAGACTCGCCGGGAAGGGATCGCCCTGCTCGAGCCGATGGCCAGCGGCAATAAAGAGGCGGACAGCGGCTTGCGCCAGGCGCTGCTCTGGCTGGGCCCGCAGGCCGGGGATGAGCAGTATTACGACACCTGGATGCAGCGGCATCCCCAGGACAGCGAAGTTCAGAATTACTTTCGCGAACGGCGCAGCGGTCAGGCGCGCGGCCAGGGCTACGCCAACCTCAACAGCGGCAATACCGCCGCCGCGAAGCAGCAGTTTGAAGAGGTATTGCAGACTAACCCCCAGGATGCCGATGCGCTGGCGGGCATGGGCTATATCGCCCAGCGCAGCGGCGACTACCAGGCCGCGTCGCAGTATCTGAGCCGGGCCGCGGACCTCGGCGGCGACGCCTCGGCGACCCGTCGTCAGCAGGCGGCCGATGCGCTGTTCTACGGCCAGCTGGCGCAGGCCCAGCAGGCCTATAAGCAGGGCAATATCAGCCAGGCGCTGGCGCTCTCCGCGCCGTTGGCGCAGCAGAGCGGGGCGCAGGGCGCCTCGGCGAAGCTGTTCCGCGCCGATGTGCTGCGGCACAACAAAGATTTGCCCCAGGCGGAGCAAACGCTGCGCTCACTGTTAAATGACGATCCGCAGAACGCGGCGGCGCGGGAAAACCTCTATTACGTGCTGCGCGAGCAGAATAAATCCGCCGAGGCGCAGGCGATGCTGCAGACGCTCCCGCAGAGCCTGCGGCAAAAACTGCAGCCGCGGGTGGTGGCCGGTATGCCGGGCGATGCCCTGCGCCGTCAGGCCCAGGCGCAGGTCAGCAGCGGTAACCCAGCCGGCGCCATTGCCACCCTGCGCGAAGGCGTCGCCCGCTATCCGGACGATCCCTGGCTGCGCCTCGACCTGGCCCGGCTGCTGCAAAAATCGGGTAACGGCAGCGAGGCCTCTTCGCTGATGTCGGCGGCCTATCGCCCCGGCGCCAGCAACAGTGCGCTGTATGCCGCCGCCCTGTTTGCCAGCGAAAACGGCGCCTGGCAGCAGGCGCAGACGCTGCTGGCGCGCGTTCCCGGCGGCAGCCAGACCAGCGATATGCGCGATTTGCGCCAGCGGGTGAACTACAACCTGCAGTTGGTGACGGCCGAAAACTACCTGGCGCAGGGCAATACCATCGCCGCCAGCAATACCCTGCGGGCGATGGCCTCCACGCCGCCAAAAGCCCCGGCGGACGCCGGCAAGCTGGCGCGTCTGCTGGCCGAGAGCGGCGACCTGACCACCGCGGTCTCGCTGGTGCGCAACAATATCAGCAGCGGCGTATCCGGCAATGCCGGGGATTACGCCGATCAGATCGCCGTCCTGAATCAGGCCGGGCTAACCGGCGAGGCGCAGAACCTGATCAGCAATCCGCAGCTGCAGGCCAGCAGTACGCCGACGCAGCTGGCGAGCATTCGCAATGGCTATGTGATCAACGAAGCCGACCGCCTGCGCGAGCAGGGCAATTACGCTGCGGCGTATGACAAGCTGATCCGCGCTATGCAAAGCGATCCGCAAAATACCGATCTGATGTTCGCCATGGCGCGGCTGTACCAGAGCGGCAAAATGAACAAAGAGGCCGGGGTGGTCTATGACTACCTTATGACGCGCGATACGCCGAACCAGGATGCGCGCGCCGGGGCCATCGACGTGGCGCTGTCGGCGGGGAACAACGATCGCGCTGAACAGCTGGCCGGCGGTTTGCGCCAGGATAACTCCCCGGATCGCCTGCTGCTGCTGGCGAGAGTGGCGGAGGCCCAGGGACATCATCAGCAGGCGATGACCTATCTGCGCAGCGCCCGCGGCAAACTGCTGGGCATGCAAAGCACCAACAGTAGCGAAACGCCGACCGTCGGCGGGGTGCTGGCGGCGGATAACCCCTTTATCGGCGTGTCGCAAACGTCGGCGCCGACGCGGACGGCCTCCGCCTACGGGCAGTACATGCCGTGGCAGGTTGCCCAGTCGGCCGCCGCGCCTGGTTCCACGCTGCCGGGGATCCAGCGCACCGATCTGCCGGTGGACACCGCCCAGACGCGGATGCTGCGTCAGGTGGACACCATGATGGAGTCGCTGCAGGAGAAAACCGGCAGCTGGCTGCAGGGGGGAATGGACGTGCGTGGACGCGACGGCGAATCGGGCACCAGCAAGCTGACGGAGCTCCGGACGCCGCTGACCTGGTCATCCTCGCCGTTTGGCGACTCGCGCTTTGACTTTACCGTCACCCCGGTGTCGTTGAACGCCGGGACCGCCAGCGGCGACGCCTGGCGTCGCTACGGCGCCAACCCGCTGGCTAACGCGGTCTCCAACATGGTGAGTACCGCCACCAGCGAGCAGGCGGCGATCGCCTCGATGACCGAGGCGGAGCGGACGGCCTATTTCGCCAGCAATCCAGGGGCCGAGGCGTTAAGCGGCCTCGGCACCCTGAACGCGGCAGATTTCAATCCGACCACCAACAGCGGGATGGAAAACCTGGCGAAGCTCGGGAGCTATGATGCGGGGCAGGTGGCCAGCTATCTCTCTTCGTCCAGCCGCAAGCCGAACGTTGACCAGACCAGCGGCTCGACCGATTCGCAGAAGGCCAACGGCGTCGAACTGGCGCTGGCGTTAAGCGGTGACGATTACCGGGTCGATATCGGCAGCACGCCGTTGGGCCAGGATCTTAATACCGTAGTCGGCGGGGTGAAATGGTCGCCCAAGCTGACCAACTATCTGTCGCTGATCCTCACCGGCGAACGCCGCTCGCTAACCGACAGCCTGCTTTCCTACGTGGGTCTGAAAGACGCCTATTCCGGGAAAACCTGGGGGCAGGTGACGAAAAACGGCGGCACCCTGCAGCTGAGCTATGACGACGGCGACGCGGGCTTCTATGTCGGCGGCGGTGGATACAGCTATCTGGGGCAGAACGTCGCCAGCAACACCAGTATCAACGCCAATGCCGGGGTCTATCTTCGTCCCTACCATGACGAATACCGCCAGCTGCAGGCCGGGTTGAGCATGAGCTATATGGATTACTCCAAAAACCTCAGCTACTTCACCTATGGTCAGGGGGGCTACTTTAGTCCGCAAAACTACGTCAGCGTATCGCTGCCGGTCAGTCTGACGGAGAAATATGATAACTGGACCATGAAGCTCGGCGGCTCGGTGGGCTATCAGTCTTACAGTCAGGATAAGAGCGCCTATTTCCCGACCAATTCGGAGTGGCAGCAGACCCTGGAGACGGCGGTGAGCAATGGGTTTGCCAAGGAAGCCTACTACTCCGCGACCTCGAAGAGCGGCATAGGGTATACCCTGCGCGCCGGGGCGGATTACAAGGTCAACAAACAAATGACCCTGGGGGGTCAGATTGGCTATGACACCTTCGGGGATTATAACGAAAGCACCGCCGGGCTCTATATTCGCTATATGTTAGGAGATCATTGATGATGACGGAGAACAATAACCCGGTGGTGATGACCTGGTTTCAGCAGCAGCAGACGCCTGCCGGATGGTTCGATCTGTTGATTATTATGATCGAAGGTATGCTAAATAATGCCGGCGAGCTGGAAAGCCAGCCCTTCCTGCGTCAGATGGGCGCCTCGCTGGCGGAGACCCATCCGCTGCCGGCGTCGGAGACGGTGGGGGATCTGGAGGCCAATATCAACCGGCTGCTGACTCATTTTCACTGGGGCGTGGTGACCATCGATGTCGGTGAGGACGGCCTGCGCCTGCGCCATCAGGCGTTGCCGGTCAGCCGCGACGAAGCGGGGCGCGTGCGCTGGTGCAACGCGTTCTGTGCCATACTCGAGGGGTTATATTCTCGCTGGCTGCAGAGTCAGGGAGGCAGTGCCCACGTGATACTGCAGCGTGAGCGGGTGTTCTCCGTCTCTGACGTTCAGTTTCTCTACTACCATCCATAAAGAGTGAATTTATGCCCCTGCGTGCTTTAGTGGCGGTGATAGTGACAACGGTAGTGATGCTGGTGCCCAGGGCGTGGGCGGATACGGCCTGGGAGCGCTATAAGGCCCGTTTTATGATGCCGGATGGTCGTATCATTGATACCGCCAATGGCAATGTGTCGCATACGGAAGGTCAGGGCTTCGCCATGCTCCTGGCGGTGGCGAATAACGATCGTCCGGCGTTCGACAAGCTGTGGCAGTGGACGGACAACACCCTGCGCAACAAGTCTAACGGGTTGTTTTACTGGCGCTATAACCCGGTGGCGCCGGACCCTATCGCCGATAAAAACAACGCCTCCGATGGCGATACCCTGATCGCCTGGGCGCTGCTGCGCGCGCAAAAGCAGTGGCAGGATAAGCGCTATGCGATTGCCTCTGACGCCATCACCGCCGCCCTGCTGAAGTCTACGGTGGTGACTTTCGCCGGTCGCCAGGTGATGCTCCCGGGCGTGAAAGGGTTCAACCTCAATGATCACCTGAACCTTAACCCTTCCTATTTCATCTTCCCGGCCTGGCGCGCCTTCGCGGAGCGGACGCATCTCACCGCCTGGCGGACATTGCAGAGCGACGGACAGGCGCTGCTGGGGCAGATGGGCTGGGGGAAATCACATCTACCCAGCGACTGGGTGGCGCTGCGGGCGGATGGCAAGATGCTGCCAGCCAAAGAGTGGCCGCCGCGGATGAGTTTCGATGCGATCCGTATCCCGCTGTATCTCTCGTGGGCCGATCCGCACAGCGCCTTGCTCGCGCCCTGGAAGGCCTGGATGCAGAGTTACCCGCGCCTGCAAACCCCGGCGTGGATCAACGTCAGCACCAACGAGGTGGCCCCCTGGTATATGGCCGGCGGCCTGTTGGCGGTGCGCGATCTGACGCTGGGTGAACCGCAGGAGGCGCCGCAGATTGACGACAAGGATGATTATTACTCTGCCAGCCTCAAGCTGTTGGTCTGGCTGGCGAAACAGGATCAGCGCTAAATACGGTGATTGATTTGCCGCCTTCCCCGCCCGTATGCCTGCGGGCTGAGAAGGTGGAATGGGAACGTCTCACGATGTAAGGCCGCCAACATAGGCGGCCTTGTCGCTTATTGCGGATAAGGCACCCAGCTACCGCCATTCAGCTGGACATAAGGCTTGCCCTGATACTGGATGACGATGGCGTTGGCGTTCTCGGACACCGCCGCGCTCTGCGGCAGGTTGGCGACATACTGCTGCCAGTTGACGCTGTCCTCGCTGAACATTTTGCCGTCGAGGGCGCGCACCACCAGCTCCGACACCGCCAGATAACTGCTGGGCTGATCGATGATAATCGGCGCCCCTTCATGCGGCGCCTTCATGCCGAAGAATTTCACCGCCGTCGGGACGTTAGTGATCGACGGGCTTGGAATATCGCGCAGGCCAGATACCTGCATCTTATCGCCCTTCAGCGCGCCGCCGTGTTCCGGCACCACCACCACCATCACTTTCCGCCCCGATTTCTCCAGCTCGGTGAAGAAGTTATCCAGGTCATCAAACAGCTTCTGCGCCCGCACTTTGTAGTCTGCGGTTTTGCTTTGTCCCGGGAAGTGGTTGCCGTCATGCAGCGGCAGGGTGTTATAGAAGGTGGCGTTCCGCGGATTGCTGCTGGCCTCTTCGGTCTTCAGCCAGCGGTTGAGGACCGCCAGATCCTTATACACCGGGGAGCCGTCAAACGCCTGCAGGCTGACCGGCAGGCCGGTCTGGTCCATCAGCGGACTCTGCATACCGCCCAGCGAACGCAGCTCTTTCAGGAAGTCGCCGAACAGACCGTTATGGCCGAGCATCAGCTGCTGGTTGAAGCCGAGCTTCGCCAGGTTTTCAAACAGGTAGCAGTCGGCGCCGGACGGCTGATACAGGTTAGTATGCGACAGCTGGCCGCAGCTGGCGCGCAGCAGGCGCACCGCCGCCGGGCCGCTGTAGGAGGTCGCGGAGTTAAAGTTTTTGAAGACAATATCAAAGTGCTTCCATAGCGGATGATCCATCAGACCGGCGGCTTCAATATCCGACCAGGAGAGGGAGCAGATGTTGATCACCAGCAGGTCAAACGGCTGCGCATCCGCCGGCAGCTGGTCCGGGAACGGCGTCTTGCGCTTCTGCTCGGCGGCATAGAAAGCGTTCAGCCAGTTGGTCAGGTTGGCTGAGGTCGGCGGCTCGGTCTGCGGCGGAATATCGCTGTTGGCGGGGCTGGACGCGGCGCCAGCGGCGGCGTTGGCCCCGGTATTGGCCTGTGCGGTCGTGGCGGCGGCCGTGGTGGGCTGACCGGAGGGCCATAGGGTAAAGGCCGGCAGCAGCGGGCTGACCGCCAGCCAGACGACCATTGCCGAGACAAACACGGTGACGCGCAGCCACTGGCTGATAAACAACCATAGCACCAGCAAAACAAAGAAGGCGCCAACCATGCTCCAGTTGATAAAGCGGACAATCAGATCCCAGATATAGCTGGCGCTGAAGCCGGCGATTTGCGACCCCTGGCTAAAAATCGACTCTGGCCCGGGCAGCCAGGTATCGTGCCAGAACAGCGCGAATCCCAGCGGAATAGCGATCCAGTGGCGGATACGGTGTAGCTTTTCGCGCGGGATCGGCACCAGCAGAAAGGCGAGAAATACCAGGTTCAGCATCGGATGGAAATTGAGATACCCGGCCCACAGCAGGGCAAACTTGACCAGAAAGTAGAAGTTCCAGCCGCCAAGGCCGCGCCAGTACTGCCAGAGCGGAAGCGGTGCCGCGGTCGTTTTTTTATTTGTCATTTGTTCGCTTTGCCTTGCTTAACCGTTGTTCCCCGGCGTAATACCCCTGCCGGTTTCACGTAACGGGGTTTAAAGAACATCAGTCTTAACGTCGTGCGGATCCGGCGCTGATAGTGGCGCGTCAGGTAGCCCAGCGGAAAAAACAGCAGGGCGCAGAGCACCACCAGTTGCAGAATATCGGCGAGAGACATCATCAGGCTTGCTCCTCGCGGGTGGTTAACCGGTGTGGTTCGGGGTAGCGTCGCCAGTGGCGTCCATCGTGGGTGGCGTTAATGGTCTCGTTTTTACCGACCGAGAGAGGCAGCGGCGTGTTCCAGCGCGCCGGCTCGACGCCGCGCATGATTACGATTTCCGAGAGGATTTGCTTGTCCTCAAACCACACCATACGGTTAGAAAAAATATCGCCGGTCGGCAGCGGGAAAATGTGGTTTAGCGCGGTATCGAGGTCATTGATCCGGCAAAACGACAAAAACAGCACCAGCCGGTTATTGCCGATGGTCATGATGTCGCCCATCCGGTTAGGTTTGCATAACGTCAGCGCCTGCTCAACGCGCAGCCCCGGCGCCGGGCGCAGGGCCACCATCACGCCTTTGCTGTCGGGTGGAAGCAGGGTATTGGTCATCACGTTGTGCACCGCTTCGCAGAAGGCATCCCACTTCTGGTAGCCGCGCAGCTTTAACGGCTGGCTCCAGGTCAGCAGGGTGGCAAAATCTTCCGGGATATGGCGGGAGAACTTTTGGTTCTGTACGCTTTCGATTAGCGTCAGGCAGCGGGAGAGCGATGCGCTGCTGGGGATCACCAGGCTGGCGCCGCTGCTGAGCAGTAGCCGCTCATCGGTCGCGCGCAGGCTCGGGGTTTGTTCACGGACGATGATTTTCAGCGCCGTACCGCGCTGGCGACGCAGGGTATGAATATAGCGGCCCAGCTGTTCAATTTGCGTATTTTGGGTAATGGAGAAGAGGATCGTCGCCGCTTGCGCGGTGCGCCCGGCGTTGAAGACCTCGTCGTTGGTGTCAAACAGCGTCCAGTATTCCGACAGCGGCGGGGCGCCTTCCAGCACGCGCACATGGCTGAGGATCGCTTTTTCGTCGCTGCGCGGCTGCACGCTGGTTTCAGCGTCCTGCGCTAATCGCCAGCCGGCGTCATCATGTTGCACCATCAGCTGCTGTTGGGCGCTGATACCCTTATCGCTTCCCCACCAGGCAATATCAAAGATATGCCGGTCGCCCTGGTAACGAATACTTGCCAGTCCGGAAAGGGAGCGGTACTCACGTAATAAGGGAGTCAGCTGCCGATCGATATCCTGCGCGGAATTGATCGCTAAGAACGCGCAACGGTGATATTGCGCCCAGCGGCTGGTCTTTTCTACCCAGGCGCATAACTTTTCATTATTTATATTTTGCCAGGCATTTTCAGCGCATAGCAGAATAAACAAATAATTGCCAGGTTCGAGGGAGCAGACTAAATCGCGGTGTATTTCCTCCAGCGCCTGCGGGCGATTCGGCAGGGTGAACAGCGCGATATTATCCGGACCGTGAGTATGATCTAAGGAAATGATATCCTTGGGTTTGTTTCCCATAACCAGCGCGGCAACGTGGCTGTTTTTCGCCTGCGCGGCCAGCGTCTGATTAAACAGGCTGACGGCATCGGCATAACGGTCGACGTTGAGCCACCATACTCCGCCGACCGGCATATGGCACACTTCATCCCATAATGATGAAATACCCAAAGTAAATACATTATCCACGGCATCCCTCGTGCGCCCTGATTGACACTGAATAAGTTTACTAGCGAAACCGACAGAGTAAACCTAACATTGAAATTAAAGGTCATCAGTTTTAGCATGTACACCTGCTTTTAAGGATGAGCTGTATACGTCCTCTGGTTTAATAATAAATTTCGAACGGACAGAGATATGCCAGCAAAAGATCCTGCGGTACCCACGGACGCCACGCTGGGGTACACCTTTCAAAATGATTTTCTGGCGCTTAGCCGGGCATTTTCCCTGCCGGATATTGATTATCATGATATTTCCAGGCGCGAACAGCTGAACGCGGCGCTGAAGCGCTGGCCGCTGCTGGCAGAGTTTGCAGAGAAAAAATAAGGAAGCCGGAGATGGCTATTCTGGGATTACAGGGCGTGCGCGGGGGAACTGGCGTCACGTCCATTACGGCTGCACTCGCCTGGGCCCTGCAATTGCTCGGTGAAAGCGTGCTGGCGATCGACGCCAGCCCGGATAATATGCTGCGCTTTTTCTTTAATACCGATATCCATCATCAGGACGGCTGGGCGCGGGCGCTGCTCGACGGCCGGGACTGGCGTGACGCGGGCTTGCGCTATACGCAGCATATCGATCTACTGCCGTTTGGCCAGCTCAGCGCCGGCGAAAGAGAAAATGTCGACCAGCTGCAGCCCACCCTGGGGGCGATAGCGGAGGCAGTACAGCAGCTACAGGGCCAGTACCGCTGGCTGCTGCTGGATCTGCCGGCGGGTTATTCGCCGTTGACTCGCGAGCTGCTGACGCTTTGCGATCGCTCGCTGGTGGTGGTTCATCCCGACGCCAATAGCCATATCCGTCTACACCAGCAGCCCCTCCCGGCCAACGGCGATATTCTGATTAACGATCTGCGGGTCGGCAGCCAGCTGCAGGAAGATCTCTACCAGCTGTGGCTGGAGAGCCAGCCGCGCATCCTGCCGGTGACGATTCACCGCGACGAGGCGATGGCCGAGTGCCTGGCGGCGAAACAACCTCTTGGGGAGTATCGTCAGGATTCGCTGGCGGCGGAAGAGGTGCTGACCCTGGCGAACTGGTGCCTGATCCACTATTCCGCCGGGAGAGCGGCATGATCCGCCTCAGTACGCTGCTGCTGGCCCCGCCGGTGGGGGAGCGGCTGCGTGCGCGCTATGATGACTATCGGCAGCACGGCGCTTCGTGGCTGTCGGCGTCGCTTGGCTGTCTGTGGGCGTCGCTGGTCTGGGCGCTGATGCCGCTGGAGACGCCGCGCTGGCAGGCGATTCTGGCCCGCCATGAAACCTATTTTCCCCACATAAATCCGCATCGCCCGCGTCCGCTGGATCCGCTGCGCTACCTGCTGCAATCCCTGTGGTTACTGACGACGCGCGTGCCGGAGCCGGAGAAAAAGGTCAACTGGCGTTCGCTGGCGGCGCTGGAAGGGGTGCACGGTCGCTATACGCAGTGGCTGGAAAAATTGCCTGAGCAGATGAACGCCCGGACCGGCCATCTGGATAAACAGAAAGAGCTGGCGCACCTCAATCCTAAACTGCGCCGGGCGATCCTTGGGGGGGTGACCTTCTGCTCGCTGGTGCTGGCGCTGATGTGTATTACGCAGCCCTTTAACCCGCTGTCGCAGTTTATCTTCCTGATGCTGCTGTGGGGCGTGGCGCTGCTGGTGCGACGCATCCCGGGCCGTTTCTCGGCGCTGATGCTGATCGTGCTGTCGCTGACGGTGTCGTGCCGCTATATCTGGTGGCGCTATACCTCGACGCTGAACTGGAACGACCCGGTAAGTCTGGTGTGCGGGATCATTCTGCTGTTCGCAGAGACCTACGCCTGGGTGGTGCTGGTGCTGGGCTACTTCCAGGTGGTCTGGCCGCTGAATCGCCAGCCGGTGCCGCTGCCGGAGGACATGGATTTGTGGCCAACTGTGGACATCTTCGTCCCCACCTATAACGAAGATCTCAACGTGGTGAAAAACACCATTTACGCCTCGCAGGGCATCGACTGGCCGAAGGACAAGCTGAACATCTGGATCCTCGACGACGGCGGACGGGAAGCGTTTCGCCAGTTTGCCAAAGATGTTGGGGTGCACTATATCGCCCGCACCAGCCACGAACACGCCAAGGCCGGCAACATCAATAATGCGCTGAAATATGCCAAAGGGGAGTTCGTTTCGATCTTTGACTGCGACCATGTGCCGACGCGCTCGTTTCTGCAGATGACCATGGGCTGGTTCCTGAAAGAGAAAGAGCTGGCGATGATGCAGACCCCGCACCACTTCTTCTCGCCCGATCCCTTTGAGCGCAACCTTGGTCGTTTTCGCAAAACGCCGAACGAAGGGACGCTATTCTACGGCCTGGTGCAGGACGGGAACGACATGTGGGACGCCACCTTCTTCTGCGGCTCCTGCGCCGTTATCCGCCGCGGCCCGCTGGATGAAATTGGCGGGATAGCCGTCGAAACGGTGACCGAAGATGCCCACACCTCGCTGCGTCTGCACCGGCGGGGATATACCTCCGCCTATATGCGTATTCCGCAGGCGGCGGGGCTGGCGACGGAGAGTTTATCCGCGCATATCGGCCAGCGCATCCGCTGGGCGCGCGGGATGGTGCAGATATTCCGCCTCGATAATCCGCTGTTTGGCAAAGGCCTGAAGCTGGTGCAGCGCGTCTGCTACGCCAACGCCATGCTTCACTTTCTCTCCGGTATTCCGCGCCTCATCTTCCTCACGGCGCCGCTGGCCTTTTTGCTGCTCCATGCCTATATCATTTATGCGCCAGCGCTGATGATCGCGCTATTCGTGTTGCCGCACATGATCCACGCCAGCCTGACCAACTCGAAGATTCAGGGCAAATATCGCCATTCGTTCTGGAGTGAAATTTACGAGACGGTGCTGGCCTGGTATATCGCGCCGCCCACTTTTGTGGCGCTGATCAACCCGCATAAAGGCAAGTTCAACGTCACCGCGAAGGGCGGGCTGGTGGAAGAGGAGTATGTCGACTGGGTGATCTCCCGGCCCTATATCTACCTGGTGCTGCTCAATCTGGTCGGCGTCGCGGTGGGGATCTGGCGCTTCATGTACGGCCCGGAAAATGAAATCCTCACCGTCTGGGTGAGTATTGTCTGGGTATTCTACAACCTGATTATTCTTGGCGGCGCGGTGGCGGTCTCGGTTGAAAGCAAGCAGGTTCGCCGTTCGCACCGTGTCGAAATGAGCATGCCGGCGGCTATCGCCCGCGAAGATGGCCACCTGTTCTCCTGCACCGTCCACGACTATTCCGACGGCGGACTGGGGATCAAAATTAACGGCGACGCGCAGGTGCTGGAAGGCCAGAACGCCAGGCTGCTGCTCAAACGGGGACAGCAGGAGTATGCCTTCCCGGTCAGGGTCGCGCGGGTCAACGGCAGCGAAGTGGGGCTCCAGCTGCTGCCGTTAACCAACCAGCAGCATATCGATTTTGTGCAGTGTACGTTTGCCCGCGCTGATACGTGGGCGCTTTGGCAGGATAGCTTCCCGGAAGATAAGCCGATGGAAAGCCTGCTGGATATCCTCAAGCTGGGCTTTCGTGGCTATCGTCACCTGGCGGAGTTTTCGCCGCCGTCGGTGAAGGTGGTTTTCCGCGCGCTCACTTCGCTGGTGGCCTGGATAGCGTCGTTTGTACCCCGACGCCCTGAACGCGCCGCGCCGACGCTCTCCGCAGACCCGGCAATGGCTCAACAATGATGATAATGCGATGAAAAGAAAACTTTCCTGGATGTGTGCAGTAGCGGTGGGCATGTGCAGCTGGTATCCACTGGCCTCTTACGCGGCGCCGGCCGCGGTGGCGAACGCTGCCCCTGGCGTTCAGCCGCAGGCCGCGACCCCGGCTGCGCCGATCGTGGTGGGCGAGCCGACGGCGACCCTCGCCGAACCGACCGCTCCGGCGGCGGTGGCCGAGAACGTGCCGCAGCGGGAGGTGAAGCTGAGCTTTGCCACCATCGCGCCGCCGCCCGGCAGCATCGTGCTGCGCGGCTCACGGCCTGACGCGTCGGTCGAATTCGGCATGCGCAGCGATGAGCTGGTCGCCAACGCGCTGCTCAATCTGGAATACACCCCATCGCCCTCGCTGCTGCCCGTGCAGTCGCAGTTGAAGGTCTATCTTAACGATGAGCTGATGGGCGTCCTGCCCGTCACTAAAGAGCAGCTGGGGAAAAAGATCCGCGCGCAGCTGCCGATTGACCCGCTGTACATCACCGACTTCAACCGCGTACGGCTGGAGTTTGTCGGCCACTACCGCGACGTCTGCGAAAACCCGGCCAGCAGTACGCTGTGGCTGGACGTCGGACGCGAAAGCTATCTGGATCTCACCTACCAGTCGCTGAAGGTAAATAACGATCTGTCACACTTCCCGGTGCCGTTCTACGATCCGCGCGATAACCGCCCGCTGAAGCTGCCGATGATTTTCCCGGGCTCGCCAGCGGTCACCCAGCAGCAGGCGGCGGCGATAGTCGCCTCCTGGTTCGGCAGCAAGGCCGGCTGGCGCGGCCAGCAGTTCCCGGTCTATTTCAATGAACTGCCGGATCGTAACGCCATTGTCTTCGCCACCAACGACAAGCGTCCGGACTTCCTGCGCGATCATCCGCCGGTCAAGGCGCCGACCATCGAAATGATCGACAACCCGAACGATCCCTACGTCAAGCTGCTGGTGATTTTCGGCCGCGATGATAACGACCTGCTGCTGGCGGCGAAGGGGATTGCTCAGGGCAATATTCTGTTCCGCGGCAGCAGCGTCACCGTGGACGGCATCAAAACCCTGCAGCCGCGTCAGCCTTACGACGCGCCGAACTGGGTGCGCACCGACCGCTCGGTCACCTTCGCTGAGCTGAAAACCTATGAGCAACAGCTGCAGTCCAGCGGCCTGGTGCCGGATGCCATCACCGTGGCGCTTAACCTGCCGCCGGATCTCTATCTGCTGCGGGCCAACGGCATCGATATGGATCTGAAATACCGCTACACCATGCCGCCGGTGAAGGACAGCTCGCGGATGGATATCAGCCTCAACGACCAGTTCCTGCAGTCGTTCAGCCTTAACAGCTCCCAGGACGTGAACAAACTGATCCTGCGCCTGCCGGTGCTGCAGGGGCTGCTGGACGGCAAATCGGAGGTCACCATCCCCGCGCTGCGTCTTGGGGCGGTCAACCAGCTGCGCTTTGACTTCCAGTATATGAACCCGATGCCCGGCGGCTCCATCGACAACTGTATTACCTTCCAGCCGGTGCAGAACCATGTGGTGATTGGCGACGATTCGACCATCGACTTCTCGAAGTATTATCACTTTATCGCCCTGCCGGACCTGCGCGTCTTCGCCAATGCGGGCTTCCCTTACAGCCGTATGGCGGACCTTTCCGACACGCTGGTGGTGGTGCCGAAGGCGCCGACCCAGGGCCAGGTGGCGACGCTGCTGCAGGCGCTGGGGGGCATCGGTTCGCAGACCGGTCTGGCGGCGATTAATCTGCAAATGACCGACGATGGCAACCAGATCAAGAATAAAGACGCGGATCTGCTGCTGATCGGCGCGATCCCGTCGTCGCTCAAGGACGACACCAAAATCAACCTGCTGGTCGAGGCGACCAAAAGCTGGGTGAAAATGCCGATGCGCCACTATGACCTGGCGAGCATTTATCCCGACGATGAGGCCCGCACGCCCAATACCCGCACCGACATTACCTCTTCCGGGCCGATGGCGGCGGTGATTGGCTTCCAGTCGCCGTATAACGATCAGCGCAGCGTGGTGGCCCTGCTGGCCGACAGCCCGCGCGGTAATGAACTGCTGACCAACGCCCTCAACGACAGCGGTAAGCGGGCAGCGATGTTTGGCTCGGTGGCGGTGATCCGCGAATCCGGCGTCAACAGTCTGCGGGTGGGGGATATTTACTACGTGGGTCATCTGCCCTGGTTCGAGCGCATCTGGTTCGCGCTCTCTAACCACCCGATACTGCTGGCGATCTTCGCTGCCATCAGCATTGTGCTGCTGGCATGGGTGCTGTGGCGCATGCTGCGCATCATCAGCCGCCGCCGTCTTAGCCTGGATGATGAGTAAACCATGATGAAAGTTCTTTGTGGCGCGGTGCTCTCGGCGCTGCTGCTGGCGGCGGGCCAGGTGGGCGCCGCCTGCCAGTGGCCCGCCTGGGAGCAGTTTAAACAAGCGTACGTCAGCCCCGAGGGACGGGTGATTGACCCCAGCGATGCGCGCAAAATCTCCACCTCGGAAGGACAGAGCTATGGCCTGTTTTTCGCCCTGGCGGCCAACGATCGCGCAGGGTTCGACAAACTGCTGACCTGGACGCAGAACAACCTGGCGGAAGGCGATCTGAAACAACATTTGCCGGGCTGGCTGTGGGGCAAAAAGGACGATGAGCAGTGGACCCTGCTGGACAGCAACTCGGCGTCCGACTCGGATCTGTGGATAGCCTGGGCGCTGCTGGAGGCGGGCCGCCTGTGGCAACAGCCGCAGTACACCGAGACCGGAAAAGCCCTGCTGGCGCGGATTGTCGCTGAAGAGACGGTGGCGGTGCCGGGCCTCGGCACGATGCTGCTGCCGGGAAAAGTCGGTTTTGCCGATGACAGCGGCTGGCGGTTTAACCCCAGCTATCTTCCGCCGCAGCTGGCCACCTACTTTGTGCGTTTTGGCGCGCCGTGGCCCGCTCTGCGCGACAGTAACCTGCGCCTGCTGCTGGAGACCGCGCCGAAAGGCTTTACCCCGGACTGGGTGCGCTATGAGAAAGGGAAAGGCTGGCAGCTGAAAACCGAAAAGCCGCCGATCGGCAGCTATGACGCGATTCGCGTCTACTTGTGGGTGGGCATGCTCCATGATGGCGATAAGCAGAAAGCGCGTCTGCTGCAACGCTTCGCGCCGATGGCGGCGCAGACCACGGAGCAGGGAGTACCCCCGGAGAAAGTGAATATCGCCACCGGCAAAACCAGCGGTCAGGGGCCAGTGGGCTTCTCCGCGGCAATGCTGCCGTTTTTACAGGACGACGAGGCCCGGTCGGTGCAACGCCAGCGCGTCGCCGATAACTATCCCGGCGCGGATGCCTACTACAGCGCAGTTCTGACGCTGTTCGGCCAGGGTTGGGATCAACACCGTTTTCGTTTCACGGCGAGTGGTGAATTACAACCTGACTGGAACCAGGAATGCGCAAGCTCTCACTAAGTTTACTCACGCTGTCCCTCGGCGTTGCGCTGCTGCCGTTAGCGCAGGCGGCGACGACGCCTGCCCAGGAGCATCTGCTGGAGCAGGTCCGCCTCGGCGAGGCCAGCAATCGTGAAGACCTGGTGCGCCAGTCGCTGTACCGTCTGGAGCTGATTGATCCCAACAACCCGGAGCTGATTGCCGCGCGGATGCGCTATCTGCTGCGTCAGGGGGATGCCGCCGGGGCGCAAAAAGAGCTGGAACGACTGACGAAGCTGGCGCCGGACTCCCCGGAGCTGAAGGCGTCGCGCAATGAGATGAAAAGCAACACCGGCGAGGGCCGCCAGGCGCTGCAGCAGGCGCGACTGCTGGGCGTGGCCGGGAAGGTCGATGAAGCCATCGCCGCCTATGAAAAACTGTACGGCGGGGTGCCGGATGACGTTGACGTCGCCATTGAATACTGGACGCTGGTGGCGCGCCTGCCGTCCCGCCATAGCGAAGGCGTCAGCCAGTTGAAAAAACTGAACGCCAGCGCGCCGGGCAACGTCAGCCTGCTGACTTCGCTGGCGAAGCAGATGTTCGCCGATAACAAACTGCAGGAGGGGTTCGCCTATCTGGCGGAGATGGCCCGATCGGCCTCGGGACGCGGTATCGCCGCCGATATGTGGTTCAGTGAGGTGAAAAGCATGCCGGTGAGCAAGGCCAGCGTGCAGGCGTTGCAGCAATTTCTTCTGCAGTTTCCCACCGGCTCGGTGGCGGCGAACGCCCGCGTTCTGCTCGACCAACAGCAGGCGCAGCTGCAGGATCCGACTTTCCGCGCCCGCTCGGAAGGGCTGGCGGCGGTCAAGTCCGGGAATACCACGCAGGCGGTCGCGGATCTGCAGAAAGCCGTTCAGGCCGACAGCCGCGACAGCGACGCGGTGGGCGCTCTCGGCCAGGCCTATTCCCAGCGCGGCGACCGCGCGCGGGCAGTGGCGCAGCTCAGTAAAGCGATTGCCATGGACCCTGACAGCCCGAACCGCGGCAAGTGGGACAGCCTGCTGCAAACTAACCGCTACTGGCTGCTGATAAAGCAGGGGGATAACGCCCTGAAAGCCGGCCAGCTTTCGCAGGCGCAGAACTATTATGCCCAGGCGCAGCGGGTCGATCGCACCGACAGCTATGCCGTGCTGGGGCTGGGGGATGTCGCGGCGGCGCGCAAAGAGGCGGCGGCGGAGCGCTATTACCAGCAGGCGTTGCGCCTGGATCGCGGCAATAACCTGGCGGTGCGCGGCCTGGCCAACCTCTATCGCGCCGAATCGCCGGAGAAAGCCAGCGCCTGGATCGCCGGCCTCCCTCCCGCTCAGCGGCGCAGTATCGATGATATTGAGCGCAGCCTGACTAACGACCGGCTGGAGAAACAGGCGCAGGCTCTGGAGAGCCAGGGCAACTGGGCGCAGGCGGCGGAAGTTCAGCGTCGGCGCCTGGCGCTGGATCCGGACAGCGTCTGGATAACCTACCGTCTGGCGCGGGATCTGGTCAGCGCTGGCGAACGCCAGGAGGCCGACGCGCTGATGCGGACGATGGTCAACCGCCAGCCGCAGGACGCCGAACGGGTCTACGCCTCGGGACTCTACCTGTCGGGGAACGACCAGGACGATCTGGCTCTGGCGCAAATCGCCGCTCTGCCGCGCAGCGCGTGGACGGATAACATTCGTGAACTCGAAGCGCGCCTGCAAAGCGACCGGGTGCTGCGCCAGGCCAACCAGCTGCGCGACAGCGGCGACGAAGCGCAGGCGATCGCCCTCATCAAACGGCAACCCGCCTCGGTGCGCTATGATCTGACGCTGGCCGACTGGGCGCAGCAGCGCGGCGACAGCCAGACGGCGATTGCCGACTATCAGCGGGTGCTGCGTCAGGAGGCCGACAACGGCGATGCGCGCCTCGGCCTTGCGGAAGTCTACCTGGCCGAGGGCGATAAACCGGCCGCCCGGGCGCAGGTCATGCAGCTGAAAGGCGCAGAGACCGAATCCATGAACATGCAGCGGCGGGTGGCGCTGGCGCGAGCTGGCCTTGGCGATACCGCTGACGCGCAACGGATTTTTAATCAGATTGTGCCGCAGGCGAAGGCGCAGCCGCCCTCGATGGAGAGCGCGCTGGTGCTGCGCGATGCTGCGCGCTTTGCCACCCAGAGCGGGGCGCCGCAGCAGGCGCTGACGCACTACCGGGAAGCGATGGTGGCCTCCGGCATTACCCCCGCGCAGCCGCAGGATAACGATACTTTTACGCGGCTGACGCGCAACGACAGCCATGATGACTGGCTGAAGCGTGGGATCCGCAGCGATGCCGCCGACCTTTATCGTCAGCAGGATCTGAACGTCACCCTGGAACATGACTTCTGGGGTTCCAGCGGCACCGGCGGCTATTCCGACCTGAAGGCGCATACCACCATGCTGCAGGTGGATGCTCCGCTGGCGGATGGCCGGATGTTCTTTCGCACCGATCTGGTCAATATGGATGCCGGCAGCTTTTCCACCCACAGCGACGGGAGCTACTCGCCCAGCTGGGGCACCTGCGGGGAGATCGCCTGTACCAGCGGCAGTAAAAATCAGACCGACAGCGGGGCCAGCGTGGCGGTCGGCTGGAAGAATGACACCTGGAGCGGGGATATCGGCACCACGCCGATGGGCTTCAATGTCGTCGATGTGGTGGGGGGGCTGAGCTACAGCAGCGACGTCGGGCCGGTGGGGTACACGGTCAACGTCCACCGGCGGCCTATCTCCAGCTCGCTGCTCTCCTTTGGCGGGCAGAAGGACAGCAGCAGCCATACCGGCGCCACCTGGGGCGGCGTCCGCGCCGACGGCGGCGGCCTGAGCCTGAGCTACGATCGCGGGGAGGCTCACGGCATCTGGTCCTCGCTGGGCGCCGACTCGCTGACCGGTAAAAACGTGGCGGATAACTGGCGCGTGCGCTGGATGACCGGGTACTACTACAAGGTCATCAACGAGAATAATCGTCGCGTCACCGTCGGCCTCAACAATATGATCTGGCACTACGACAAAGATCTCAGCGGCTACACCCTCGGCCAGGGCGGCTATTACAGCCCACAGGAGTATCTCTCGTTCGCCGTGCCGGTGACCTGGCGTCAGCGCACCGAGAACTGGTCCTGGGAGCTCGGCGGGTCGGTGTCATGGTCCCATTCGCGCACCCAGACGCAAGCCCGCTATCCGCTGCTGAACCTGATCCCGTCCGACTACCGGCAGCGCGCCAGCGAGCTGACGGAGGAGGGAAGCAGCAGCCATGGATTCGGTTACACCGCCAGAGCGCTGGTGGAGCGGCGGGTGACCAGCAACTGGTTCGTCGGCGCCGCGGTCGATATTCAGCAGGCGAAGGATTACACCCCGAGCCATGCGCTGCTTTACGTCCGCTACTCGGCGGCCGGCTGGCAGGGGGATCTGGATATGCCGCCCCAGCCGCTGGTGCCCTACGCCGACTGGTAGCAGAATAGGCTGAATTACGTTACAGAGCGCCACTCCGCGACGCGCTTCGCGTATACTCGTGAGGCGTTGCCCACCGTTGGCCGTCGGGGATGTATCCCGGCGTCCGCGCCACCGCGCGGAAATATCCCGTCACTTCATCCCTCGCGGGCGTGGGCGAAGGATTTAAGTATATAATCAGCCTGAAACGACCGGGATTGAAGGATTGATACCGGGTATGTATTCAGTATCAGTGGAGAACACCGTTGCGCGTCAGCCGTTCACTTACAATCAAACAGATGGCGATGGTCGCGAGCGTGTCCATGGCCTTTGTATTGGTTTTTTGCACTATTTTGCTGTTTCACTTTGTGCAACAGAGTCGCTTTACCACGGCCACGCAGTTAGAAAGTATCGCGCGATCCGTTCGCGAACCGCTGTCTGCGGCTATTCTGAAAGCCGATATTCCGGAAGCGGAAGCCATTTTAAGCCGTATCCAGCCTGCTGGCATCGTCAGCCGGGCGGATGTGGTATTGCCGAACCAGTTCCAGGCGCTGCGGATGCGATTTATCCCCGAGCGGCCGGTGCCGGTAACCGTCACCCGGCTGTTTGAGCTGCCGGTGCAGATTTCGCTGCCCATTTATTCGCTGGAGCGGCCGGCCAACCCGCAGCCGCTGGCCTATCTGGTGCTGCAGGCCGACTCCTATCGCATGTATAAATTCGTCATGAGCGCCCTTGCCACGTTAGTGACTGCTTACTTACTTCTGGTGCTGATGCTGACGGTGGCGCTCACCTGGTGCATCAACCGGCTGATGGTTCGCCCTCTGCGGCGTATCGCCCGCGAGCTGAACGATCTCTCCCAGCAGGAGCGTCTTGGCCATCAGCTGACCCTCCCGCGCCTGCACCATGACGACGAGATCGGTATGCTGGTGCGCAGCTATAACCGCAACCAGCAGAGCCTGGTCCGCCAGCATGATGAGCTGTCCATCCAGTCGACCCGCTTCCCGGTCTCCGAGCTGCCGAATAAAGCCTTTTTGCTGGCGATGCTGGAGCAGACGGTGGCCCGCCCGCAGAGCGCCGCGCTGATCGTCGTCGCCTGTGAAACCCTGCAGGACGCCGCCGGGGTCCTCAAGGAGAGTCAGCGCGAAATGCTGCTCCTGACGCTGGTGGAGAAGCTGCGGGCCGCGATCCCGCCGCAGATGGTGCTGGCTCAGGTGAGCGGGTATGACTTCGCGATTCTCGCCGATGGCCTTGCCGAACCGTGGCAGGCGGTGACGTTAAGTAAGCAAGTGCTCACTATTATTAATGAGCGTTTACCGCTGCATGGGCTGCAGCTGCGGCCCTACGCCAGCGTCGGGATCGCCATGTTCCACGCCGGGCTCAGCGCCGAGCAGTTTTACCGGCGCGCGGTGTCGGCCGCCGTCACCGCACGACGTAAAGGCAAAAACCAGATCGAGTTCTTCGATCCCGAGCAGATGGAAAAGGCTCAGCGCCGCCTGATGGAAGAGCACGACATTATGACCGCGCTCGATAACCAGCAGTTCGCGATCTGGCTGCAGCCGCAGGTGGCCTGCGCCAGCGGCGAGATCTGCGGCGCCGAGGTACTGCTGCGCCAGCGGCAGGCGGATGGCAGCTGGTCGCTACCGCCGGCGCTGATTGAGCGCATTGAGTCCTGCGGGCTGATTATCCCGGTCGGCTACTGGGTAATGGAAGAGGCCTGCCGCCAGCTGGCGGCCTGGCAAAGCCAGGGGATTATGCTGCCGCTGTCGGTTAATGTTTCGCTGCTCCAGCTGCTGGAGCATGACCGCGGCGAGGAGATGCTGAAGCTGATCGCCCGCTACCGCATCGCCCCGGGTACCCTCATCCTCGAGGTGACGGAGAGCTGCCGGATGGACGATCCGCAGGATGTGATGGCCCGGTTGCGCCCGCTGCGCGAGGCCGGGGTGCAGATTGCGCTGGATGATTTTGGCATGGGTTATGCCGGGTTGCACCAGCTACAGCAGATGAAGGCCCTGCCGGTGGATATTCTGAAAATTGATAAGGTATTCATCGATATGCTGCCGGAGGATGTCAGCATGGTGCCGGCGATGATCCAGCTCGCGCGCGGCCTGTCGCTGCGTATCGTGGCGGAAGGGGTGGAGAACGACGCCCAGCGCCGCTGGTTGCAAGCCGCCGGCGTCGAGGTGCTCCAGGGCCATCTGTTCGGTTGCGCTTTGCCGCAGGAGGCATTCAGCGCGCGCTATCTCTCCCCGGTTCGGGAGGATGAAAATTTGTAAATGTTTTGTTGACTTGTGCGAGTCAGCTCAAAGATTTTAACAATTGCGTTGCACTTTCGGCGTTAGTTATTTCTGAAATGTTTCCAGGGTGTTATTTTTAAGCCACAGACGTCAAATATCCCTTCTTGCTCTGTGGTTATTCCCAAAGGACACCCTATGAAAACCTCTATCTTTAAAAGCCTCTATGTCCAGGTGCTGACGGCCATAGCGATCGGTATTCTGCTGGGCCATTTTTACCCGGAACTGGGCGCGCAAATGAAACCCTTTGGCGACGCCTTCGTTAAGCTGATTAAAATGGTGATTGCTCCGGTTATCTTCTGTACCGTCGTGACGGGGATCGCCGGGATGGAAAGCATGAAAGCCGTTGGCCGTACCGGGGCGGTGGCGTTGCTCTATTTCGAAGTTGTCAGCACCATCGCGCTGATTATCGGTCTGATTATCGTCAACGTGGTGCAGCCGGGCGCCGGGATGAACGTCGACCCGTCGACGCTCGATGCGAAAGCGGTGGCGGTGTACGCTGAGCAGGCTAAAGATCAAGGGGTAGTGGCCTTTTTACTGGATGTGATCCCGGGCAGCGTCATTGGCGCCTTCGCCAGCGGCAACATTCTGCAGGTTCTGCTGTTCGCCGTCCTGTTTGGTTTTGCCCTGCACCGTCTGGGCAGCAAGGGCCAGCTGATCTTCAACGTCATTGAAAGCTTCTCCCAGGTTATCTTCGGCATTATCAATATGATCATGCGCCTGGCGCCGATCGGCGCCTTCGGAGCCATGGCCTTTACCATCGGTAAATATGGCGTCGGCACCCTGGTGCAGCTGGGGCAGCTGATTATCTGCTTCTATATCACTTGTATCCTGTTCGTGGTGGTGGTGCTGGGGAGCATCGCCCGGGCCACCGGCTTCAGCATCTTCAAATTTATCCGCTATATCCGGGAAGAGCTGCTGATTGTGCTGGGGACCTCCTCATCAGAATCGGCGCTGCCGAGAATGCTCGACAAGATGGAGAAGCTGGGCTGCCGCAAATCGGTGGTGGGCTTGGTGATCCCGACCGGCTATTCGTTCAACCTCGATGGCACCTCTATCTATCTGACGATGGCCGCAGTCTTTATCGCCCAGGCGACCAACAGCCATATGGATATTTTCCATCAGATCACCCTGCTGGTGGTGCTGCTGCTCTCCTCGAAAGGGGCGGCAGGGGTGACCGGCAGCGGCTTCATCGTGCTGGCGGCGACCATCTCGGCCGTCGGGCATTTACCGGTGGCTGGCCTGGCGCTGATCCTCGGTATCGACCGCTTTATGTCCGAAGCCCGCGCGCTGACTAACCTGGTGGGTAACGGCGTTGCCACGGTGGTGGTGGCGAAATGGGTGAAAGAACTGGATGCCAAACAGATGGATGACGTTCTGAATAACCGTGTTCCGGCGAACAAAACGCACGAATTATCCTCTTAAATCCTCCTCTTAGGCCCGTACTCCCTTGCTGGAGTACGGCCTCCTGCGCATAATTAGAGGTCATTCCCGCCCGGCGGGAATGACACGAAATGATTATTTTACGTTGTCATGCGACATTTTCGTCTCCGTGTGGTCTAACCGACGTATTTCACTCTCACTTTTTTCGGCAGCCCGTCAGTGGGGTGCTGTTGTAACCAGGAATGTTCATCAGGGGTTCACATGCAGGGCACAACAATTAAACTCTTAACGGGCGGTTTGCTGATGGTAGCGGCGGCCGGTTATGTGCAGGCAGAAGCGCTCCAGCCTGATCCGGCCTGGCAACAAGGGACCTTAGCGAATGGTTTATCGTGGCAGGTATTGGCCACGCCGCAACGTCCCAGCGACCGTATCGAAGTCCGTTTGTCCGTCAATATTGGCTCGCTGAGCGAAAGCACTCAGCAGAGCGGTTTCAGCCGCTTTATTCCCCGCCTGGCGTTGACGCAAAGCGGCAGCCTGCCGACGATGCAGGCGCGCTCTTTATGGCAGCAGAGTATTGACCCGAAGCGTCCTCTGCCGCCGGCCATCGTCTCCTACGATTACACGATGTTTAATCTCAGCCTGCCCAATAACCGCAACGATCTGTTGAAAGAGGCGCTGAGCTGGCTGGCGGACGCCAGCGGTAAACTGGCCATTACGCCTGAATCGATCAATCATGCGCTGCAGGGCAGCGACATGGTGGCGACCTGGCCACTGGATACCAAAGAGGGTTGGTGGCGCTATCGCCTGAAAGGGTCCACCATGCTGGGCCATGACCCCGCCGCGCCGCTGAAGCAGCCGATCGATGTGGCGCAGCTGAAAGACTTTTATCAAAAATGGTACACCCCCGACGCCATGACGCTGATCGTGGTGGGGAATGTCGACAGCCGCAGCGTTGCCGAGCAAATCAATAAGACCTTTGGCGATCTGAAGGGCAAGCGGGAAACCCCCGCAGCGGTGCCGACCTTATCGCCGCTGCCTACCGTGCCGGTCAGCATCATGACCAACGCGGTGCGTCAGGACAAACTGTCCATCATGTGGGATGCGCCATGGCAGCCGATCCGCGACTCCGCGGCGCTGCAGCGCTACTGGCGTGACGATCTCGCCCGTGAAGCGCTGTTCTGGCACGTGCAGCAGAGTCTGGGCAAAAATAACGTGAAGGATATTGGCCTTGGCTTTGACTGCCGGGTGCTATATCAGCGCGCGCAGTGCGCCATCAACATCGATTCCCCGGGCGAGCGCCTGAACAACAACCTGAGCGTGGTTTCGCGCGAGCTGGCGAAAGTGCGGGACAACGGGCTGCCTCAGGAGGAGTTTGACGCGCTTATCGCTCAGAAAAGCCTCGAGCTGCAGAAGCTGTTTGCCACCTATGCGCGCACTGACACCGACATTCTGATGAGCCAGCGCATGCGCTCCCTGCAGAATCAGGTGGTGGACATCGCGCCGGAGCAGTACCAGAAGCTGCGTCAGGAGTTCCTCAACTCCCTGACGGTGGACATGCTGAACCAGTATCTGCGCCAGCAGCTCTCGCAGGACATGGCGCTGGTGCTGCAACAGCCGAAGGGCGAACCGGAATACAATATGAAGGAACTGCAGGCCACCTGGGAAAAACTGATGGCGCCGAATCCGGCGGCCACGGCGGCTAGCGGCAGCGCCGATACGGTTGACGCCCACAGCGAGGCCAGCGACATCCCGCCGGGGCAGTAACCTAACGCCTCTCCGGCGCGCCAGCGGCGGCCGGAGAGCGCTTTGTGCGGAGAATTACTGCGGCATCGCTTCCCGCGGGATGATCGCCCCGCGATACTGGATCACCGTGCTGGCGGTCAGGTGTCCGCGTCTGGCGGCGGATTCGGCATCGCCGCCGGTCAGGCGAACGGCCAGGTAGCCGGCGCTGAAGGAGTCTCCGGCGGCGGTGGTATCCACCACCTTCTCTTTGGCCAGCCTGACGGCCGGCACTTCCCGCAGCGGTTGCCCGCTAACCGAGACCAGGCAGGCATCCGCGCCGCGCTTCACCACCACCTCTTCCACGCCGGCGGCGTGGGTGCGGGCGATCACCTCAGCAACCGGTTTTTCTCCCCACAGCGCGTCTTCATCATCGAGGGTCAGAAACGCGATATCGGTGCAGGCGAGCATTTCCTGATAGACCTGCTGCGTTTCCGCCTGGCTGGCCCACAGGCGCGGACGATAGTTGTTGTCGAAGATCACCTTGCCGCCGTTGGCGCGGCACTCACGCAGCAGCGTGAACAGCTTGTCGCGGCTGGCCGGGCTGAGAATGGCGAGACTGATGCCGCTCAGATAGAGATAGTCGAAAGTGGCCAGCTCTTCGCAAATCGCCGCCGCGCGATCGCTCTCCAGCCAGAACTTTGCCGCCGCCTCGTTGCGCCAGTAGTAGAAGGTGCGCTCGCCGGTGTCATCGGTTTCAATGTAATACAACCCCGGCAGGCGGTCGGCCATCCGCTGGATAAGATCGGTGTTGACGTTTTCCTGTTGCCAGCTGTCGAGCATCTGCTGGCTGAACGCATCGGTTCCCAGGGCGGTGACGTAGTGGACGCTCAATGCGCTGGCATCCGTCTGCCGCGCGATATAGACCGAGGTGTTTAAGGTATCGCCGCCAAAGCCGCGGTTAACGGCCCCGTTTTTCTCTGACAGCTCAATCATGCATTCGCCAATAACGGCAATTTTTTTAGACATAGCCAGAACCTGCAATGGAATCGATATAAGCGCTAGTGTGCGCTGCGCTGTTTTGCTGGTCAATCATATTAAAACATCGTTCCATTATTTTTTTGACCTGACGCGCGTAATGTGACGAAAAGCGCATTTCCAGGATAAACGCCGCTTTTTGACTATATTCAGGACTGACGTGATGCAAAAGGAGCGGAGTAGGGATGAGCAGAACCCGTAAAACGTTGGTTATCATCACAGGAACGATACTATTGCTGATCGTTCTTTTCTTTATCGTGCTGGCCACCTTTGACTGGAACCGGCTGAAGCCGACGATCAATCAGAAAGTGTCCGCCGAACTTAACCGCCCGTTCGCCATCCGCGGCGATCTCGGCGTGGTCTGGGAGCGGCAGCCGGACGAGCGCGGCTGGCGCAGCTGGATCCCGTGGCCCCACGTACACGCGGAGGATATCGTGCTGGGCAACCCGCCGGCCATTCCCCAGGTGACCATGATCCATCTGCCGCGGGTGGAGGCGACCCTTGCCCCGCTGGCGCTGCTGAGCAAAACGGTGTACCTGCCGTGGATCAAGCTGGAGCAGCCCGACGTACGGTTGATCCGCCTGGCGGAAGACAACAATAACTGGACCTTTCAGCTGGCGGGCGATAAGCGTACTTCGGACGACAGCGCGCCCTCCAGCTGGTCCTTTCGCCTCGATAATATTCTCTTTGATCGCGGGACTATCGCCATTGACGACAAGATCACCCGCAGCGATATCACCATCCTCGTCGATCCCCTCGGCAAACCGCTGCCGTTCAGCGAAGTGACCGGCACAAAGGATCGCCATAGCGCGGCGAAACCAGGCGACTATGTCTTTGGTCTGTCGCTGAAGGGCCGCTACAAGGGCCAGCCGGTCACCGGCAACGGGAAAATCGGCGGCATGCTGGCCCTGCGCAGCGCAAGCGCCCCCTTCCCATTGCAGGGCGACTTCCACTCCGGTAACACCCGGGTAGCGTTCAGCGGCACGGTCAGCGACCCGCTCAACGTCGGCGGCATTGACCTGCGGCTAAAATTCGCCGGCGACTCGCTGCGCGATCTCTATGACCTGACCGGCGTGCTGCTGCCGGAGACGCCGTCATTCTCCACCGACGGCCGCCTGCGCGCCGACTTTACGCAAAAAAACCGCATGCGCTTTAACTATCAGAATTTTAACGGCCGAATCGGCGATAGCGACATTCATGGCTCCCTGACCTACACCACCGGCAAGCCGCGGCCGAAACTCAGCGGCGATATGGAGTCGAAGCAGCTGCGTCTGGCGGACCTCGGGCCATTAATCGGCGTCGATTCCGGCAAAGGGACGAAGAAAAGCGCTGCGCGCCAGGCGGATGACCGGCCGCAGCCGGCGGGTAAAGTGCTGCCGGCGGACCGCTTTGAAACCGACAAGTGGCAGGTGATGGATGCCGATGTGCGCTTTAAGGGCCGGAGAATTGAGCACGGCGGCACCCTGCCGATCAGCGATCTGTCGACCCATGTGATTCTGGAGGATGGTGACCTGCGCCTGCAGCCGGTGCGCTTTGGCCTGGCCAACGGGTCGATTGCCGGCAGCGTACACCTGCAGGGTGATAAAAAGCCGCTGCAGGGTGAGGCCAATCTGCAGGCGCGACGCCTGAAGCTGAAGGCGCTGATGCCAAACGTCGAGATGATGCAGAAAACCCTCGGCGAGATGAATGGCGACGTCCAGCTGCGCGGCAGCGGCAACTCGGTGGCGGCCCTGCTCGGCAACAGCAACGGTAACCTGAAGCTGCTGATGAACGACGGACTGATCAGTCGCAACCTGATGGAAATCCTCGGTCTTAACGTCGGTAACTACCTGATCGGCCAGATTTTTGGCGATGAGGAGGTTCGGGTGAACTGCGCCGCGGCCAATATCGACGTAACCAACGGCGTCGCCCGGCCGCAGATTTTTGCCTTCGATACAGAAAACGCGCTGATCAATGTGACCGGGACCGCCAGCTTCGCCTCCGAGCAGCTGGACCTGACCATCGATCCGGAAAGCAAAGGCTTTCGGGTGATCACCCTGCGTTCCCCGCTGTATGTCCGGGGCACCTTTAAATCGCCGCAGGCGGGGGTGAAGGCCGGGCCGCTGATTGTCCGCGGCGCGGTAGCGGCGGCGCTGGCAACCCTGGTGACGCCGGCCGCCGCGCTGCTGGCGCTGATCTCCCCGGCGGAGGGCGATAGCAACCAGTGTCGGACCATTTTGTCGCAGATGAAAAAGTAGAGGAGAGCCCTGACGCCGGGGGCGTCAGGGCGAAGGATCACAACGACTGGTGGCGGGTCTCGTGGGTCAGCAGCAGGGCGATCAGCGTCAGCGCCGCCATCGCCGCCAGATAGGTGCCGACCGCCGCGAGACCGTAGTTACCCTGCAGCCAGGCGGCAATGTACGGCGCGACCGAAGCGCCGAGGATCGACGACACGTTATAGGAGAACGACGCGCCGGTGTAGCGCACTTCCGTCGGGAACAGCTCCGGGAGCAGCGCGCCCATCGGGCCAAAGGTCAGTCCCATCAGGCTTAAGCCCAGCAGCAGGAAGGCGAAGACCAGCAGCGGATTGCCGGAGCCCAGCAGCGGTTTAAAGGCGAACAGGGCGAACAAAATAATCATCGTGGTGATGATAATCATGCTCTTGCGACGACCAAAAGCGTCCGCCAGCAGGCCGGCGACAGGCACCATTACGCCAAAGCCAATCACCGCCATCATCAGCATCCACAGCACTTCGTTACGCGGCAGACCCAGGCCATTCGGCGCCGCGCCGGTGCTGAAGGTCATCGAGTAGACGGTCATGATGTAGAACAGGGTATAAGTGGCCAGCATGATGAAGGTGCCCAGCACCGTCACCCGGACGTGTTTGGTCAACAGGGTACCCAGCGGGATTTTGACCTGTTTTTTCGCCGCCGCCACTTTGGCGAAGACCGGGGTCTCATGCAGCGAGACGCGAACATACAGACCGATGATCACCAGCACCGCAGAGAAGATAAACGGCACGCGCCAGCCCCACTCCATAAACTGCTGGTCGGTCAGCAGCCAGGAGAGCAGCAGGAAGGTGCCGTTGGCGAAGAAGAAGCCGATCGGCGCGCCCAGCTGCGGGAAGGAGCCGTACAGGGCGCGCTTGCGCGCCGGGGCGTTTTCCGTAGCCAGCAGCGCTGCGCCGCCCCATTCCCCGCCGAGGCCAAGGCCCTGACCGAAACGCGCCAGCGCCAGCAGCATCGGCGCGACAATGCCAATGATTTCATAGCCGGGCAGCAGGCCGATCACCACGGTGGAGATCCCCATGGTTAACAGCGAGGCCACGAGGGTGACCTTCCGGCCGACGCGATCGCCGAAGTGGCCAAACAGCGCGGAGCCGATCGGCCGGGCGACGAAGGCGATGGCGAAGGTGGCCAGCGACTGCAGGGTGGCCGCAGCGGCATCGCCCTGCGGGAAAAAGATATGCGGGAAGACGATGACCGCGGCGGTGGCATAGATGTAGAAGTCGAAAAACTCAATGGCGGTGCCAATGAGCGAGGCGACAACAACCTTGTTGCGTGAGTTGACCGGGGCGGTTTCCTGCGTGTTTTCGAGAGTTGTGGCTGTGGCTTGCATAGATCTTTCTTATTTTTGCGCGAACGAAAAGCCATATAGCCACAGCCACAGGGACATTTCAATCTGTAACAAACGCGGAAAATGGGCAAAAAAGAGGCAAAAAGCGGATAATTTTTACACCAGTAAAAATAGTTCTATGAAATGCTTCACACAATTAAAAAGATAGAGAATAAAACCAGTTTTGAGTTAAATAAAAGTTACATGCTGGATTTATCTGCTGAAATCAAGCGCGAGGATGAATTTTGCCTCTTTTATTCATCCTCGCAATACCTCAGCGGTGGGTTTTGCCCGGCATCCGCCGGTCGTCTTTATACTCCGCGGTGGCGATCCACGCGGCGCAGAATAGCGTCAGGCGGGCGAAGAAATAGAAAAAGGCCATCAGCCCCAGCACCGATCCGAACGCCGCCCCGGACGGGGATTTCACCAGCGCCGGCAGCGTCCAGGTCATGACGATTTTTATGATTTCAAAGCCAATCGCCGCGATAAGCGTGCCGCGAAACAGGGCCTTGCGCCGCGGACGATGGCGCGGCAGGCGCCAGAAAATCCAGAAAAAGAGCAGATAGTTGGCAAAAATCGAGATGGCGAGGCCGATTAGCCGCCAGGCGGGTTTCAGCCATTCAATGTTGTCGAGATACAGCGCGGAGATAATCATCTGCTGGGCGGAGCCGGCGACGGAGGTGATGGACAGCGTAATAATCAGCGCCACCAGCAGACCGATCAGCGAGATAAGATCGCGGAAGTACTTGACCCAGATTTTCTCCTCGTCCTGCGGCCGGCGCTCCCAGACGTCGCGCGATTGAGCGCGGATCGCTTCGCGCAGGTTGCCCATCCAGTTAATACCGGAATAGAGGGCGACCAGCAGGCCGACCAGACCGACGGCGGTGCGCTGTTGCACCGCGGTGTTGATGGTGTTTTTCAACGTTGCCGCCAGCGTTGGGTCGCTGACGTTTTGCAGAATTTTGTCGAAAATGTCCTGCAGCAGGGTTGGGTGCCAGGCCAGCACGAAGCCGGCGGCGGCAAAGGAGACCATCAGGATCGGGATCATCGACAGGAACGAGAAATAGGTGATAGCCGCCCCAAACTGATTGCCGAGCCGGTCATTGAAGCGCTCTGCGGCGCGCAACAGATGGGCGATCACCGGGTTGCGCTGCACTTTGGCCGCCGTTCCGGTGACGGTCTTCAGCGCCTGGCTGGCTTTTTGCCCGACGGCGGTGTCATTGAGGGCCTCGAGCGTGCTTTTGCTTTTCTCCGGCTGCGTATCCGGTTCCTGTGGCGGGCGTCGATCGTCGTTTTCCGGCGTCATACGTAATTTCTTCCTTTTTTACAGCGAGATTCAGCAAAAAGTATACCTTAAATGCCGTATCCTGCAGGAATGCCTCTCCCCGCCGCCCGTTTTCCGGCCGCGCCGCTCAATCGACATACGCTTTCATAAGCCCGCCCAGCCACTCCATAAACAGATTTACCCGGCGGGAGAGATTGCGCCGGTGCGGGTAGATCAGCGAGACCGGCAGCGGCTCGGCGCGGTACTGGGGCAGGATCTCAATCAGGTCGCCGGCGCGTAACGCCTCGCGCACGCCGGTGCGTGGCACCTGAATAATCCCCAGCCCGGCGATACAGGCTGCCTGATAGGTTTCCGTACTGTTGACCGTCAATATGCCGCCGGTTTTTACCCAGCGCACCGCGCCGTCGATCATTACCTCAAAGCCGGGGGGACGGACCCCGAGGGTGCTGGCGTAGTGGATCAGGGCATGATCCGCCAGATCCTCCAGGGATTGCGGATAGCCAAAACGCGCCAGATAGTCCGGGCTGGCGCAGTTAATTTGCGTCAGCTTGCCCAGCGGCCGGGCAATCAGCCCTGAGTCTTTGAGCGCGCCGACGCGCACCACGCAGTCAAACCCCTCGCGGATCACGTCCACCAGCCGATCGCTGCTGCTCAGCTCCAGTTCGATGCCCGGATACTGCTGTAAAAAAGTCGGCAGATGCGGGATCACCATTTTTTTAGCAAAACCGACCGGCATATCCACCCGCAGCCGGCCGCTGATGCTCGCCGGATCGTGCTGGAACATGCCGTCCAGTTCGTCGAGGTTGCTCAGCAGATCTTTCGCCCGCTCGTAGTAGACCATCCCATCCTGGGTGAGCTGGACCCGGCGGGTGGTGCGGTGCAGGAGCCGCACGCCAAGATGGCTTTCCAGGGCCTGAATCTGTCGCGAGACGCTTCCCTTAGGTAGCGCCAGGGTCTCGGCGGCGCGGGAGAAGCTCTCCAGGTCCGCTACGCGAATGAATAACTGCATTGCATGAATTTTATCCATGCCGATCGCCTATTGTTGTTGTTAATGAAACAGTAAAACGCAATATAGCGTATTTATTGTTGCATGAGCAGTTAATAAGCTACAACACAATCACAACGCAACCTGAAAGGGGTCTTCTGATGACACAACGTATCGCTTTAGTGACCGGCGGCAGCCGCGGTCTGGGTAAAAACGCCGCGTTGAAGCTGGCGGCAAAGGGAACCGATATTCTTTTGACCTATCACAGCAACCGCCAGGCGGCCCTCGACGTGGTGGCGGAAATAGAGCAAAAAGGGGTCAAAGCGGCAGCATTAGCGCTGAACGTCGGCGATTCCACAACATTTGACGCATTCGCCAGCGAGGTGGCGCAGGTGCTGGCGCAGAAGTGGGGACGCACAACCTTTGATTATTTACTGAACAATGCCGGGATCGGACTCAACGCGCCCTTCGCCGAGACCAGCGAAGCGCAGTTTGACGAGCTGATGAATATCCAGTTCAAAGGGCCGTTTTTCCTGACCCAGCGTCTGCTGCCTCTCCTGCAGGATGGGGGGCGTATCCTCAATGTCTCCAGCGGCCTGGCGCGCTTTGCCCTGCCGGGCTATGCGGCCTACGCCGCGATGAAGGGGGCGATGGAGGTTCTGACCCGCTATCAGGCGAAAGAGCTGGGCGGACGGGGGATATCGGTGAACATCATCGCGCCGGGGGCCATTGAGACCGACTTTGGCGGCGGGGAGGTGCGCGATAACGCCGAG
The DNA here is from genome assembly GCF_018204675.1 of Klebsiella sp. P1927. NCBI lineage: Bacteria > Pseudomonadati > Pseudomonadota > Gammaproteobacteria > Enterobacterales > Enterobacteriaceae > Klebsiella > Klebsiella sp. P1927. The sequence continues at coordinate 5,418,183 of NZ_CP073377.1, forward strand.
GTGAATCGGCATATCGCCGCCCAGACTGCGCTGGGGCGCGTTGGGCTGCCTGATGATATCGGCGACGCCATCGCCGCCCTGCTCAGCGATGAGCTGGCGTGGATGAACGCGCAGCGTGTGGAAGTCTCGGGTGGGATGTTCCTCTGATCCTGACTGCCCCCAGCCTGTGACCGGCGGTGCGCTACGGCGCATCGCCCTCCCCACGCAGCCGACCGAACAGCCAGTCGTTGTGCCAGCGTCCGTTGAGCCAGTAGTTTTCCCGCAGCTCTCCCTCCAGCCGGAAGCCGGCTTTGAGCAGTAACTGCTTAGACGCCTCGTTGCCGGCGGTGACGCTGGCGGTCAGGCGGCGGACGCCGCCGGTGGTAAAGGCGTAGTCGCACAGCGCGCGCAGCGATTCGTAGCCGTAGCCCCGGCCCTGCGCCGCCGGGGCGAAGAGAAAGCCAACCTCGGCAATGTCGCGCTGATGATGCTGGTAACCGGTCAGGCCGAGCGGGGTATGGGTCAGCCTGTCGCGCACCACCAGGCACAGCCAGTGTTCATCCCCGGGCGTCCACGGCGGCAGCCGCGAATCGAACGCCTCGCGGATGGCCGCCTGCGGTCGGGGATCGGCGACGTAGAGCATGACCTGCGGATCCTGCTGCAGGGAAAGAAAAAACGACCAGTCGTCCAGCTGCAGCGGTGAGCAGCGCAGGCGCGGCGTCAGAAGTTCAGGCATAAGCGTCGTTCCGGGCAGGGCGAATCCTCTGAACATAGCAGGAGAAAGCCGCCGGGAACAGCCCGACTAGGTTGGCTCACCGTACAGGCCAATCAGTCGGCGCACCACGCCGTTGGTCCAGCCAAAGCCATCCTGCAGGGGATACTCCCCGCCGCCGCCCTCATGGGGGACGCCGGTGGCAATATGGTATTTTTCAATCAGCTTGTGATGCTGCTTGTAAAAGTGGTTGACCGTCTGCAGCCAGCTCCAGGCAATCTCATCTCCCAGAGGATCCTGGCCGTAACGTTTAAATCCCTGGATCGCCATCCACTGCAGCGGCGCCCAGCCGTTGGGTTTATCCCACTGCTCACCGCTTTCGTATTCGGTGGCCATGATCCCCCCGGGGGTGAGCAGGCGGGCCCGCACCGCATCGGCAAGGCGTTCTGCCTGTTCGTGGGTCGCCAGGCCGACGTAAAGGGTGACGATACTGGCTGCGGAAAACAGCGCCAGCTGTTCACGGCGCCAGTCATAATCGCGGAAACAGCCGTTCTCATCATCCCACAGATAGCGGTTGACCGCCGCCCGCCGATCCTGGGCCTTCTGGCGGAAGGCCGCCTCCGTCTCGCGATCGCCCTTCAGGCCGGAGAGGTTGGCAATGGTCGTCTCCAGCTTGAACAGGAAGGCGTTCAGGTCGATGGGGATAAACTGCGTCGTGCGGATGCTGGCCAGCCGCGTGATATCCCGCAGCCAGCGGCTGGAGTAGTCCCAGCCGGACGCGGCGCCCGCCCGCAGGTCGCGGTACACTTCATTGGCGGGCCGCCCGGAGTGTCGGGCGGTCTCCACGTCTTCGCGCCACGACTCATCCCGCGGCGTGTCACGGTCGTCCCAGTAGCGATTGAGCAGGGAGCCATCCGGCATACGCACCACGTGGCGATACGCCTGGTGCGGGATCAACGACTCGGCGCCGTCCATCCAGAAGGCGTGCTCCATCTTCAGATGGTCCAGATAGCGCTTCGCGCCGCGCACGCCATCCTCTTCAAAGAGTTCGACCATCAGGGCGAACACCGGCGGCTGCGAGCGGCTGAGGTAGTAGGTGCGGTTGCCGTTCGGAATGTGGCCGTAGGTTTCAATCAGCCAGGCAAAGTTATCGGCCATGCATTTCAGCAAATCTTCCCGGCCGCTCTCCGCCAGCCCCAGCATGGTGAAATAAGAGTCCCAGTAATAGGTTTCGCTAAAGCGACCGCCGGGCACGATGTAGGCCTGCGGCAGCGCCAGTAGCGATGACCACGGGATATGATCCTGAGGCTCGCGGGTCAGCACCGGCCACAGCTTGTCGATGTGTTCTTTCAGGGTCAGGCTGGGGTCGGAGATATAGATGTCGCTCTGGCTCTCCGGCAGCCAGAAGTTGTCCTCAACGAACTGCCGCAGATCGAAGTCGGGCTGGCGTTTGACCTTGCGGTAGTTCCGCAGGATGTCCAGCGGATCGTGTTTCGGCGCGCAGTCGGGGAAGGTTTTGCTGTCCGCGAAAATGCGTGATTTCTGCACGTTGGTAAACAGCTCAAGATAGCGATCCGCCGGGGTGAGGGCATCGGACGCCGGAAGCCCCTCGATCACCTCAGGCTCCGGTTCAGCGTCTATCATCTCATCCAGCTTTAATTCGTACGGATCGGCTTCGTAGCAGGGATCGATGTCGATCCTTAACTCGTCGTCTTCAACGTGGCGTAATTTCTGGCTGAACATAGCGATACGGACCTCCGGATAGCGTGAGTTCGGGGCCGGGCATACCCGGCCTTGTCTATTAAGCGTAGACAGTCGCTTCGGTGAGTGTGAAGCAAACTGTGCGTGAGATCACGCTTTTCCGCCGAGAAGAAAAGCTGCCATTTCAAAGTACGCTGTTGATAAGTAATTAAAAATTGTACATCCTGGCGCAGATGAAATTCGGAGCATTCATTATGCAACAAAATTTTATCCCGGGGCGCTCACTCCCACGCCGCCTCCAGCATCTCCAGCAGCTGTTCGCCGCTCAGGCTGACCGGGTTGGCCTTCATCGATGAGGAGGTGCTGGCGGCCAGCGCCGCCGGTTCCAGCGCATCGCGCGCTACGCCGAGGTCGCGCAGGGTGCCAAGGCCAGCGCGATGGCTCCATTCCCGCAGACTGTCCCAGACCCGATCCACAGGGACGTCCAGCCCGTCGGCCAGCCAGCGGCGGACATCGTTAACGCGCTGGCGCAGGCCAGGGTCGTTGATCTGCGACTCATTGAGCGCCAGGCCAAACGGCAACAAACTGCCGCATAGGGCGCCGTGCGAGGCGCGGCTCAGGCCGCCCAGCGGGCCGGCGAGGCCGTGGATCACCCCCAGCCCGGCGTTCGCCAGCGCCAGTCCGCCGCACAGGCTGACCCAGGCCATCTCGTCGCGGCTGGCCGGACACTCTTGTTCCATCAGGATTTTTAGCGCGCGAATTCCCCGCGGGATCGCCTGCTGGCAGAGAGCATCGGTGAAGGGAGTGGCCCGGCTGCAGAGCCAGGGCTCGATCACCTGGGTCAGGGCGTCGAGGCCGGAGCTCAGGGTGATGCTCCGCGGCGCGTTGTCGGTTAGCGCCGGGTCGACAATCGCCAGGTCAGGCAGCATTCGGTCGTCGCGCAGGCTCACTTTCCGCTGCTGTTCCGGAACGTTGATCACCGCATTTTTGGTGGCCTCCGCGCCCGTGCCAGCGGTGGTGGGGATCGCCACGAACGGCAGGGGACTGGCTTCCAGCTGACGGCCCGTTCCCACCACCTCCAGATAGTCGATCACCGGGCCGGCGGCGGGGACCAGCGCCGCAATCGCCTTACCGGCGTCAATCACCGCGCCGCCGCCGAGGCTGACCACCGCTCTGATCCCTTTCTCGCGCGCCAGCTGGACGCCCTGCTCGATATCGCTAAGCCAGGGTTCGCGACTTATCGCCAGCGTCGTGACCGCAAGCTGCAGCGTCTCCAGCTGCTGGCGGAGAAACGCCGCCCGCTGCGGGCTGGCGCCATGCACCAGCAGGATTGGGCCGCCCTGTTGCGCCAGCCAGGGGGCGGCGCTCTCGGCCTGACCACGGCCAAAACGAATATTTGCAGGCATCAAAACGGTAAAAGGGGTCAACATGTCGGGTTCCTTTTCGGCAAACAGGCTGGAATCAACTATACACATTATCCAGCGCTCTGCCTTGTTGCTGGCTGGCAATAGAGTAGAGTGAATGAACTGTCTTTTATGGCTGAGGAATCGCTGACGATGCTAACAATTCTGGGTAAACGCTCTTCAATCAATGTACGGAAAGTGTTGTGGACCTGCGAGGAAGCCGGGCTGGCGTACCAGCAGGAAGATTACGGCAGCGGATTTAAGCCCCTGGATACGCCTGAGTTTCAGCGTCTGAATCCTAACAGCCTGGTGCCGGTGCTACTGGACGATGACTTCGTGCTCTGGGAGTCGAACAGTATCTGCCGCTATCTGGCGCGCAAAGCGGAGCGCTGGGATCTGCTGCCCGCCGAACCGCAGCCCGCCGCCGAGGTGGAGCACTGGATGGACTGGCAGGCGACCGAGTTTAACACTGCCTGGCGCCATGCTTTTATGGGGCTGGTGCGTAAAGATCCGCGCTTTCAGGATCCGGTGGCGATTAAAGAGAGTATTGCCGCCTGGACCCACTGCGTGCGCATTGTTGAAGCGCAGCTGCAGCGTACCGGGGCGTGGATAGCCGGCGAGCGCTTCACCCTGGCCGATATCGTGCTGGGGCTGTCGGTGCATCGCTGGAAAATGACCCCTTTCGCCCATCCGGAGATGCCAGCCGTGGAGCGCTGGTATATGGCGCTCAATCAGCGCCCGGCGTTTATGCGCCATGGCAATAACGGCGTGGCCTGAGCATAAAAAAAGAAGCCCCCGGGGCTTCTTTTTATCATCCGGCGATCGCGTCTTAGCGCATGGTGACGAACTCTTCTGCCGCCGTCGGGTGAATGGCGACGGTGTTGTCGAAGTCTTTTTTGGTGGCGCCCATCTTCAGGGCCACCGCAAAGCCCTGCAGCATCTCATCCATCCCGAAGCCGATGCCGTGGATGCCGACAATCTTCTCTTCCGGGCCGACGCACACCAGCTTCATGCGGCACGGCTGACGGTGAGAGGTCACGGCGGTATACATCGCGGTGAAGGAAGATTTGTAGACCTTCACGGCGTCGTCGCCGTACTGCTCGCGCGCCTGCGGCTCGGTTAAGCCGACGGTGCCGATTGGCGGATGGCTGAAGACCACGGTCGGGATGTTGCTGTAGTCCAGATGCTCTTCCGGTTTGTTGTTAAACAGGCGTTCGGAGAGACGACGGCCTGCGGCCACGGCGACCGGCGTCAGCTCAACGGCGCCGGTATTATCGCCCACCGCGTAGATGCCCGGCACGTTGGTGTTCTGGAATTTATCAACGATGATGTACCCTTTATCGTTGGTTTTAACGCCCGTTGCCGCCAGATTGAAGTTGTCGGTCGCCGGTTCGCGGCCAATCGCCCAGATCAGGCAGTCAACGGTCTGGCTGCGGCCATCTTCCAGCTCCAGCGTCAGGCTGCCGTCGGCATTCTTCACCACCGCTTTCGGGATCGCATTGGTATGCAGCTGCGGGCCTTCGGCGTTCATCACTTCCACCAGGGTCTCAACGATCAGCGGATCGAAACTGCGCAGCGGCGCGTGTTTGCGCACGAACAGGTGGGTTTCGGCGCCGAGGCCGTTAATCACCCCCGCCAGCTCAACGGCGATATAGCCTGCGCCGACCACCGCCACGCGCTTCGGCAGCGCCGGCAGTTCGAAGAAACCGTCGGAATCAATACCGTATTCGACGCCCGGAATATCCGGGTGGCTCGGCCGGCCGCCGGTGGCGATCAGGATATGGTCAGCGGTGATGATCTCGCCGTTGACTTCCACGGTGTGGGCATCGACAAAGCGCGCGAAGCCTTTGATCACGTCGACTTTATTCTTACCCAGTACGTTGTCGTAAGAGGTATGAATACGGTCGATATAGGCGCTACGGCTGGCGACCAGCTTCTCCCAGTCAAAATGGTTGATGGTGGTATCGAAACCGTAGTCCGGGCCGTAAAGATGAATCGCTTCGCGGATCTGCGCCGCATGCCACATCACCTTTTTCGGCACGCAGCCGACGTTGACGCAGGTGCCGCCCAGCTCTTTGGCTTCAATCAGCGCGCACTTCTGGCCGTACATGGCCGCGCGGTTAATTGAGGCGATACCGCCGCTACCGCCGCCGATGGCGAGGTAATCATAATGTTTGCTCATGCCCATATGTCCTTAATCGTTGATTGCCGCGATTGTAGCGCGAGGCTTAAAAGGTTCCACCGATGGTTGCGATTACTCCGGTACGATCCAGCTGACGGTGGCGTGGCCGGTGCCGGTCGGAACCAGTTTACTGTGCAGCCACGGCAGCACGTTATTCATCTGCTGCTCCAGCTTCCACGGCGGGTTGATGACGATCATCCCGGAGGCGGTCATGCCGCGCTGGTCGCTGTCCGGACGCACCGCTAGCTCAATCTGCAGGATTTTGCGAATGCCGGTGGCTTCTAACTCTTTGATCATGCGTTTGATTTGCGCGCGCAGCACCACCGGGTACCACAGGGCGTAGGTGCCGGTGGCGAAGCGTTTGTAGCCTTCGTTAATCCCGGTGACCACCGCCTGATAGTCGGTTTTAATTTCGTACGGCGGGTCGATCAGAATCAAACCGCGGCGCGATACCGGCGGCAGCTTGGCTTTCAGCTGCTGGTAGCCATCGGCTTTATCGACGCGCGCGCGGCTGTCTTTCTGGAATTCAGCGCGCAGCAGCGGGAAGTCGCTCGGGTGCAGCTCGGTCATCTGCAGGCTGTCCTGCTCGCGCAGCAGCTGGCGGGCAATCAGCGGCGAGCCCGGGTAGTAGCGCAGCTGGCCGTTACGGTTGAAGTGTTCTACGACCGAAATATACGGCTCCAGCTCTGCCGGCAGGTCGTCCTGCTGCCAGATGCGGGCGATGCCTTCAAGATACTCGCCGGTACGTTCGGCGTGCTCGCCGCTCAGCTGATAGCGGCCCGCGCCGGCGTGAGTGTCCAGGTAGAGAAACGGTTTTTCTTTCTCTTTCAGTGATTCAATGATCAGGCTCTGAACGGTGTGTTTGAGGACGTCGGCGTGGTTGCCTGCGTGAAAGCTGTGGCGATAACTGAGCATGGATGCAGAGATTCCGGGAAGTAAACAAGTTAACCGATAGTTTACCGCAGATCGGCCGAGATTACCGCTGCGCCGCCGCGCTGTTTCATTTCTGCTAAAAGCGTTGCAAAACATAACGCTGTCATAAAAACGTCAAACGGCCGCGCTAGTGTCGGGTACAGGCAAGGTAATTATTTGAATAAAAGGAAAAATAATGAAAAGGCAACTCTCGCTGCTGGCCGTCGCGCTGCTGCTGGCGCAACCGGTTCTGGCTAAAGACATCCCGCTGAACAGGGCGGCGGCCCTCGCCAATAGCGTGACGCCGGCTGCCTCCAGCCAGGCGTATGACGATCTTGAGCAACAGGCGCTGGCGCAGCTACGCCACGCTCTGCAGGGGGATGCCGCCACGCTGACCCGCGATCGGCTGGCGCACACCAAACAAAACCAAACTCAGGCCGATACCGCCTGGCTGAAGGCCAGCGGCTATGACTTCCAGACCCGGGCCAACCAGCAGGCGGGCATTGCGCTGCTGTCGGCGTTCAGTACCCTGCCGGAGACCGTCGTGAAGCAGAATCTGGCGACAGTGACCGCCATCAATCGCGACGCCGTGCAGACCACGCGCCGTCAGGCGCTGGCCGATGCGGAAGGCATTAGCTACCTCTACTTCCTCAGCGACGCGCTGGGGCCACGCCTTGGCAAAGCGTTTCTGACCGCCTATGACCAGGGCGCGCTGGGGAAAGCGGCAGCGTTGATCAAAGCCTCGGAGGTCAGCACCGGCGAGGCGAAAAAGCACTTCAACAATCCGCGGCCGTTTCTGGTGCAGGGCAACACCATTCACCTGGTGCCTGACGATGTGGTGGTGAAAGATAACCAGCCCTACACCGCCGACGGCGGCTCGTTCCCCAGCGGCCACACCAACACCGGCTATACCGATGCGCTGCTGCTGGCGGCGATGATCCCGGAGCGCTACGACGCGCTGGTGGCGCGCGGCGCCCGCTATGGCTTCTCGCGCATCGTGCTGGGCGTCCACTACCCGCTGGACGTGATCGGCTCGCGAATGGTGGCCGAGCGCAACGTGGCCCACTATCTTAACGATCCGCACTACCGGGTATTATTTAACGAAGCCCGCGATCAGCTGCGCGCCGCGCTGGCGAAGGCCTGCGGCACATCGCTTGCCGAGTGCGCGAAGAGCAGCGTGAAAGACGATCCCTGGCGCGATCCGGCGATGCGTGATTTCTCTCGCTTCACCATGACCTACGATCTGCCGCAGCAGAAGGGTCCGCAGCCGCGTTTACAGGTGCCGGAGGGGGCGGAAGTGCTGCTGGAAGATGCCCTGCCGCATCTGTCAGCTGCCCAGCGTCGGGCGCTGATGGTCAACACCGCGCTGCCGGCGGGTTACCCGCTATCCGGCGCCACCCCCGAACAGCAATTCTGGCAGCGGCTGAATCTGTCGGCGGCCTGGGAGATGGCGCAAAAAAGGCATTAATGTGGTTTCCGGCACGCTGCACTGCGTGTCGCGCTTTTCCGGCAACGGGCGGACTTATCGCAGCAATACCCAGGCTGACGCACCGCCCGTCATTGAAATTCCCCCAACTATCCCCCATTCTAGATCTCATGCATAAGCGCCGGACGCGCGCTTCATTCACCCTTTTCAACAGGACAGCGCATATGACCAATCCATTATTGACGCCTTTCTCCCTGCCGCCTTTTTCTGCGATCAAACCAGAGCACGTGGTCCCTGCGGTCACCAAAGCGCTGGAGGATTGCCGGGCCGCGGTGGAAAGCGCGGTGGCGCATGGCGCGCCGTATAGCTGGGAAAATCTTTGCCAGCCGCTGGCGGAAGTGGACGATGTGCTGGGACGCATCTTCTCGCCTGTCAGCCATCTGAATTCGGTTAAAAACAGCCCTGAACTGCGTGAGGCCTACGAACAGACGCTGCCGCTGCTCTCCGAGTACAGCACCTGGGTCGGCCAGCATGAAGGCCTGTATAAAGCCTACCGCGACCTGCGCGATGGCGATAACTACGCCACGCTGAATACCGCGCAGAAAAAAGCGGTTGATAACGCGCTGCGCGATTTTGAATTATCCGGGATTGGCCTGCCGCCGGAGGCGCAGAAACGCTACGGTGAAATCGCCGCGCGCCTCTCTGAGCTGGGCAACCAGTACAGCAACAACGTCCTCGACGCCACCATGGGCTGGAACAAGCTGGTGACCGATGTCGCCGATCTGGCCGGCATGCCGGAAAGCGCGCTGGCCGCCGCTCAGGCTCAGGCGCAGGCCAAAGAGCAGGAAGGGTATCTGCTGACCCTGGATATTCCGAGCTATCTGCCGGTGATGACCTACTGCGATAACCAGGCGCTGCGCGAAGAGATGTATCGCGCCTATTCCACCCGCGCCTCCGATCAGGGCCCGAACGCCGGGAAATGGGATAACAGCCCGGTGATGGCGGAGATCCTCGCCCTGCGTCACGAGCTGGCGCAGCTGTTGGGCTTTGACAGCTATGCGTATAAATCCCTCGCCACCAAAATGGCGAAGGATCCGCAGCAGGTGCTCGACTTTCTCACCGACCTGGCAAAACGCGCCCGTCCGCAGGGCGAAAAAGAGCTGGCCCAGCTGCGCGCCTTCGCCAAAGCCGAGTTTGGCGTCGATGAGCTGCAGCCGTGGGACATTGCCTACTACAGCGAAAAACAGAAGCAGCACCTCTACAGCATCAGTGATGAGCAGCTGCGCCCCTATTTCCCGGAAAACAAAGCCGTTAGCGGCCTGTTTGAAGTGGTTAAGCGCATTTACGGTATTACCGCTAAAGAGCGTACCGATGTCGATGTGTGGCATCCGGAAGTGCGCTTCTTCGAGCTGTATGACGAACACAACGAGCTGCGCGGCAGCTTCTATCTCGACCTGTATGCCCGCGAACATAAGCGCGGGGGGGCGTGGATGGACGACTGCGTCGGCCAGATGCGTAAACTGGATGGTTCCCTGCAGAAGCCGGTCGCCTACCTGACCTGTAACTTCAACCGCCCGGTCAACGGCAAGCCGGCGCTGTTCACCCATGACGAAGTGATCACCCTGTTCCACGAGTTCGGCCACGGTCTGCACCATATGCTGACCCGCATCGACACCGCCGGGGTTTCCGGCATCAGCGGGGTGCCGTGGGATGCGGTCGAGCTGCCGAGCCAGTTTATGGAGAACTGGTGCTGGGAGCCGGAAGCGCTGGCGTTTATCTCCGGCCATTATGAAACCGGTGAACCGCTGCCGCAGGAGCTGCTGGAGAAAATGCTGGCGGCGAAAAACTACCAGGCGGCGATGTTTATTCTGCGCCAGCTGGAGTTCGGCCTGTTCGATTTCCGCCTGCATGCGGAGTACAAACCGGAGCAGGGGGCGAAAATCCTTGAGACCCTGGCCGAGATTAAAAAGCAGGTCGCCGTGGTGCCGGGGCCGACCTGGGGCCGCTTCCCGCACGCCTTCAGCCACATCTTCGCTGGCGGCTATGCGGCAGGTTACTACAGCTACCTGTGGGCCGACGTGCTGGCGGCAGACGCCTTCTCACGCTTCGAAGAAGAGGGGATTTTCAACCGTGAAACCGGTCAGTCGTTCCTCGACAATATCCTGAGCCGCGGCGGTTCCGAAGAGCCGATGGAGCTGTTCAAACGCTTCCGCGGGCGCGAGCCGCAGCTGGACGCGATGCTGGAGCATTACGGGATCAAAGGCTGATTGCTACGTGAAGATCTGCTTAATTGATGAAACAGGCGCCGGTGACGGCGCCTTATCTGTTTTAGCCGCCCGCTGGGGGCTGGAGCAGGATGACGATAACCCGATGGCGCTGGCGCTGACGACGGAGCATCTGGAGCTACGCAAGCGCGATGAGCCCAAGCTTGGCGGCATCTTCGTCGATTTCGTCGGCGGGGCGATGGCCCACCGGCGCAAGTTTGGCGGCGGCCGCGGCGAAGCGGTGGCTAAAGCGGTGGGTATTAAAGGCGATTACCTGCCGGATGTCGTCGATGCGACGGCCGGGCTGGGACGCGATGCCTTTGTGCTGGCGTCAGTCGGCTGTCGCGTGCGGATGCTGGAGCGTAATCCGGTGGTCGCCGCGCTGCTCGATGATGGCCTGGCGCGCGGCTATGCTGACGCGGAAATCGGCGGCTGGCTGCAGGAGCGGCTGCAGCTGATCCACGCCTCCAGCCTGACGGCGTTAACCGATATCACCCCGCGCCCGCAGGTGGTGTACCTCGATCCGATGTTCCCGCATAAGCAGAAAAGCGCGCTGGTGAAGAAAGAGATGCGCGTCTTTCAGTCGCTGGTGGGGCCGGATTTAGACGCCGATGGCCTGCTGGCCCCGGCGCGCCAGCTGGCGACCAAGCGGGTGGTGGTGAAGCGCCCGGATTATGCGCCGCCGCTGGCGGAAGTCGCCACGCCGAATGCGGTGGTGACCAAAGGGCATCGGTTTGATATTTACGCCGGTACGCCGGAGTAATATTACGCCGTGGTGGTATCTCCCGGATAGCGGCGCAACGCGCCTTATCCGGGCTACCGAATCGTCGCCCGGCTCAGCGTAGCGCAAGCCGGGAACCACAATATCTGAACAAACGGCGCCAGTGCGGATCGGCCATCTCAAACGGTTATTCGGCGCTGGCCGGGGTATTAATCATCCGGTTCAGCCACGGCACCATCAGCGCCATTACCACCGTGACGCCCAGCGTCACCAGGCCAATTTTACTGAACACATTGGTGTAGACCGGCAGGGTCTGCAGCGGGTCGGTGATGTTTTCCGGCACCGCGGTAAAGGTCGCCACATAGCCGCCCAGCAGGAAAGCGGCGGCCTGGGTCAGAAACCACATCCCCAGAATAAAGCCCATCAGATGCTGCGGCACCAGCGCGGCAACCATCGCCAGCCCCAGAGCGCTGATTAACAGTTCGCCCAGACTCTGGAACAGATAAACCAGCACAATAAACCACGGCGAGGTTAACCCCTGGGCGTCGGCGAACCACATCCCGGCCGCCGCGGCGGTCAGGAAGCCCAGCGCGCAGAGGAACATCCCGAGGGTAAATTTCACCGGCATGGTCAGGTCTTTACCCTTATGACCGAGATGGGTGTAGATCGCCGCCAGCACCGGGCTGGCGACCACTACCCAGAAGGGATTCAGCGCCTGGAAGCTGACCGGGTTGATGGTAAAGCCAAGGATCTCATGATGGACGTTGTTGATGGCGAAGAAGTTCAGCGAGGTCGGCATCTGGGCATACAGAATGTAAAACAGCACCGCCTCGATCATCAGAATAAAGGCGACGAACATTTTGTTGCGTCCAGTTTTATCGAGGCGAAACGCCTCACGGAAAAAGAACGCAATAACCACGACCGACAGAACAATCAGCACCAGGTTGGCGATCATCACGTTATGCATCAGCCAGGCGCAGAGAAAAATCATTACCACCGTACCGGCCAGCACCAGCGCCAGATTGCGTAGGCTGAGGGGGCGATGATCCGGCTCGGAGCCAATATCTTTCACCATCCCGCGGCAGGCGAAGTAGACCAGCAGCGCGATAATCAGCCCCGCGCCGCACAGGTTATAGGTTACCGCGTAGCCAAATTTTTCGGCGATCACCGGCGCCAGCGACAGCGACAGCAGCGAACCGATGTTTATCGACATATAGAACAGGGTAAATGCCCCGTCGAGACGGGCATCCTTCGGCGGATAGCATTTGGAGAGCAGGCTCGCCGGGTTGGCTTTAAACAAACCGTTGCCGACGGCGATGGTGCCGAGAGCGATAAAGATCAGCTGCGGTTTCAGCAGCGACATCCCGGTCATAAAGTAGCCGATAGCCAGCACAATGGCGCCGAGCACCAGCGTGCGTTTGGTCCCCAGCAAATGGTCGCCCACGTAGCCGCCGATGGAGATCAGCCCGTAAACCAGCGCCGCGAAGGCGCCGAAGGTGATAAAGGCCTGTTCCTGAGAGAAGCCCAGCTGTTTAACAAAGAAGACCGCCAGGATCCCCTGAACGCCGTAATAGCCAAAACGTTCCCAGAGCTCCACAAAGAAGATCATAAAGAACGGACGAGGTTGCTGCAGCAAGCCCGTAGGTGCAGTTGTATTCATATTCCTTCGCCTTGTATTACTTTCCCAAAAAGTATGAACGCGTATGCCAGAACGCGCCGAAAATGTCTGATAACTCGCCATGCTGCGGTTATTGGCTTATGGAATAGATTATTATATAGATATTTCGCCGAATAACTGGTTGATCACACTAATTGAATGGCGATTTTATGGATTGAAGTTCTGCCGCATGGCGAGGGAAAGCGAAAATAAAAAACGCCCGCATCGGCGGGCGTATTGCGCGGATAAAACGAGACGGTTATTCGTCTTCTTCGTCGCGCAGCGGGACGATCAGCATGTCGACATGAACGGTGTTAATCAGCTGGCGGGCAGAGGACATCAGCTTGCTCCAGAAGTCCTGATGATGGCCGCAGACCACCAGGTCCATATCGTATTTTTTAATCGCATCGACCAGCACCTGGCCAAGGTCGCCGCTGCCGCTCAGGGTCTCGGTGATGGGATAGCCTGCGTTGGTCGAGAGCTCGGTCAGCGCGTGATGGGTCTCTTCGGAGATGCGTTTTTGCATGTCGCCGAGGTTAACGTCAATCAGCCCGGTGTAGAGGTCGGAGTAATTCACATCCACATGGATCAGGGAGACTTTCGCGTTATACGGGCGGGCCATAGAAACGGCTTTTTCAACCAGTACTTTACTCTCCGGGGACAGGTCTACTGCAATCAGAATATGTTTGTAAGCCATAGTGTTACTCCTTCCATAAGTTTGTCGATGACCATTGGACCTGACAGCTGGCGCTGCCGTTTCGCCCGCGTCCTGCGTGCTACATTCGCGGGAGGGTAGCCTTTAAGGACTTCATTGTAGAAGATATTTCCTACCTTATAGCGCCCCCCGCACTCCGTCAATGCACTGGGTTCACCTAAAAGTTAAACAAATTTATCCGTCTTACGTATTGATAACGAATAACCTTGTGGTAAAAAAATTAATGGATCTCCTACACTATTTAATGAGCCGGTCGGAAAAATAAATGTGATCGGAATCGCACTCTTTACGGTATCGTCGTGGGTTATTTGGGGAGCGGTAGCCGCGGAGGTTTTCTCCGTAGGCGGGTCGCCGGGGAGGAGGTATGATCAGCACTATTGCGCTGTTTTGGGCCCTGTGTGTCGTTTGTGTGGTGAATATGGCACGCTACTTCTCATCGTTGCGTGCATTATTGGTGGTGCTACGTGGTTGCGATCCCTTGCTCTATCAGTATGTTGATGGCGGCGGCTTTTTTACCTCGCACGGGCAGCCCAGCAAACAGATGCGGCTGGTGTGGTATATCTATGCCCAGCGCTACCGTGACCATCACGATGATGAATTTATTCGTCGCTGCGAACGTGTTCGTCGCCAGTTTATCCTGACCAGCGCCCTGTGCGGCCTGGTGGTGGTGAGCCTGATTGCGCTGATGATCTGGCACTAACGTTTCAGAATAAAAAAACGGGCCAGCAAGCTGGCCCGTTTTGAACGAATAACGCTTAAATCAGTTTCAGGGAGAGCCAGTAAAGGACGCCTGAAAGGATAATCGCTGCCGGCAGGGTCAGCACCCAGGCCATCAGAATGCTGGTCACCGTCTTTTTCTGCAGACCACCGCCATCCACCAGCATCGTCCCCGCTACCGAGGAGGAGAGTACGTGGGTGGTGGAAACCGGCATCCCGGTGTAGCTCGCCAGACCGATAGAAACCGCTGCGGTCATCTGAGCCGACATCCCCTGAGCGTAGGTCATGCCTTTCTTACCAATCTTCTCACCGATGGTGGTCGCCACGCGGCGCCAGCCGATCATGGTGCCGATACCCAGCGCCAGCGCGACAGCCATGATAATCCAGATTGGCGCGTACTCGATGGTGCTCAGCATATCGGTTTTCAGTTTCTTCAGCAGACGCTGGTCGTCAGCGCTCACATCCGGCAGCTTCGCCACCTTGTCGGTGGTGTCGGAGATGCAGAGCATGATGCGACGCAGCTGGCCGCGCTGTTCCGGTTTTAGCGACTCGTAGTTCTCAACGCCGGTCAGCATGGTTTTGACGCGGTCAAGGGCGTTGATGGTGTTCGCCGGATGGCAGTGGAACTCGCCATTGGCCGCGGTATTGGTATCCGGAGAAGGCACCAGCTGATCGACGCCGGTGGCTTTTTTCAGCAGTTCAGGACGCTGCTGGAAGAAGGTTTCCACGTTGTTGACCGCATCGCGGGTACGGGTGATTTCGTAACCAGAGGCATTCATATTCACCACGAAACCCGCCGGCGCGACGCCGATCAGCACCAGCATCACCAGGCCAATGCCTTTCTGCCCATCGTTAGCACCGTGAGAGAACGACACGCCAATAGCAGACAGGATCAGCGCGATACGGGTCCAGAACGGCGGCTTTTTCTTACCGTCTTTCTTTTCACGCTCTGCGGGCGTCAGGTGGATACGCGCGCGTTTTTTGGTTCCGCTCCAGTAGCGACGCAGCAGGAAAATCAGGCCGCCCGCGATCACCAGACCGACGATCGGCGAGATGATAAGCGAAGCAAAAATACCGATGACTTTCGGGATATTCAGCGCATCAACCACGGAAGTACCGGTCATCAGCGCATTGGTTAAACCAATGCCGATGATGGCGCCAATCAGGGTATGAGAACTGGAAGCTGGAAGACCGAAGTACCAGGTGCCGAGGTTCCAGATGATCGCCGCCAGCAGCATAGAGAACACCATGGCGAGGCCATGTGCGGAACCCATGTTAAGCAGCAGATCGGTCGGCAGCATATGCACGATGGCATAGGCTACGCTGAGACCGCCCAGCAGAACGCCGAAGAAGTTGAAGAGCGCCGCCATCGCCACAGCGAGCTGTGAGCGCATTGCGCGAGTGTAGATAACCGTAGCCACCGCGTTTGCGGTATCATGGAAACCGTTAATCGCTTCGTAAAACAGTACAAAAGCTAAAGCAAGCAATAATAATAGTCCGGTATGTAAATCCAGACCGGCAAATAAATGTAGCATAGGACGTTACGCCATTTTGAGGACATGAACGCGGCGCATTATCAGTGACTTTAGCGGCGCGGGCAAAGTGAAATATAGACTTTTTTTGATTTTCTTCCTGTTTAGGTTTTACCCTGTTGGGAGTAATCCTATATCTTTCAATGATGTATCTAATGCGGGATTTTTCCCGCTGGTGTGACCAGAGTGAAATATTTACAAAACCCGACAATTGGGGAACGAGGAACGCGGTGTGGAAAGGTTTGATGCCATTGTCGTTGGCGCCGGAGCGGCGGGAATGTTTTGCGCAGCGCAGGCGGGCCAGCTTGGCTGCCGCGTCCTGCTGCTGGATAACGGCAAAAAGCCGGGGCGAAAAATTCTGATGTCCGGCGGCGGCCGCTGCAACTTTACCAACATGTATGTTGAACCGGCGGCCTATTTGAGCCAAAACCCGCATTTTTGCAAATCTGCCCTGGCGCGCTACACCCAGTGGGACTTTATCGAGCTGGTCGGTAAATACGGCATCGCCTGGCATGAGAAGACCCTCGGCCAGCTGTTTTGCGATGATTCGGCGGAGCAGATCGTCAATCTGCTGCTCGCGGAATGTGAAAAGGGCGGCGTGGAGATCCGTCTGCGCAGCGAAATCCTCAGCGTGGAGCGCGATGAACAAGGCTACCGGCTACAGGTGAACGGCGAAACGCTGGTGACCAAAAAGCTGGTGATCGCCTCCGGCGGTCTGTCGATGCCGGGGCTCGGCGCCTCGCCGTTTGGCTATAAAGTCGCCGAGCAGTTCGGCCTGAAGGTGCTGCCGACCCGCGCGGGGCTGGTGCCGTTTACCCTCCACAAGCCATTGCTTGAGCAGCTGCAGGTCCTCTCCGGCGTGTCGGTGCCGTCGACCATTACCGCCGAGAACGGCACTCTGTTTCGCGAAAATCTGCTGTTCACCCACCGCGGCCTTTCCGGACCGGCGGTGCTGCAAATTTCCAGCTACTGGCAGCCCGGCGAGTTCGTCACCGTTAATCTGCTACCGGACTGCGATCTTGATGACTTCCTTAACGAGCAGCGCAGCGCGCATCCCAACCAGAGCCTGAAGAACACCCTGGCGATGCAGCTGCCGAAGCGGCTGGTGGAGTGTCTGCAGCAGCTGGGACAGATACCTGATGTGACGCTCAAGCAACTGAACGTTCGCGATCAGCAGACGCTGGTGGAGACGTTAACCGCCTGGCGCGTGCAGCCGAACGGCACCGAAGGCTACCGGACGGCGGAGGTGACCCTCGGCGGCGTGGACACCAACGAACTCTCGTCGCGTACTATGGAGGCGCGTAAGGCGCCGGGTCTCTACTTTATCGGCGAAGTGATGGACGTTACCGGCTGGCTCGGGGGGTATAACTTCCAGTGGGCGTGGTCAAGCGCCTGGGCCTGCGCGCAGGCGCTGGTGGAAGGGTAATCTACGCGTCCGGGCGCCCTGGTGCCCGGACGTATATGATCAGTTCAACCCAAGAAAATACTGGGCGATTTTGAAATAGATAATTAGCCCGGTGCCATCAATCAGCGTGGCGATAAACGGCGCGGAAACTACCGCCGGGTCAATGCCGATCCGCTTAAGCACCATCGGAATGACCGAGGAGACAATCGCGCTCCACAGGGTAATGCACACCAGCGTCAGGCTGACGATGAGCGTGATTTCCATGCCAATCCCCATCATCCAGGCGCGCAGGCAGCCCGCCAGGCCCAGGGTCAGGGCAATCAGAAACGAGGTCGATACCTCTTTGCGGATCACCCGCCCCATATCGCGCAGTCGCACTTCCCCCAGCGCCATCGAGCGCACCAGCGTCGAGGTGATCTGCGTTCCGCTGTTGCCGCCGGTGCCGATGAGCAGCGGAATAAAGAAGGCCAGCGCGATGGCCGATTCCAGGGCTTCTTCGAAATGCTGCAGTACGCTGCTGGTGTAGGCTTCGGCCACGAACAGCAGCAGCAGCCACACCGAGCGTTTTTTCCACAGCGTCCAGGGGCTGATCTCGAGGTACGGTTTTTCCAGCGGCAGCGTTGCCCCCTGCAGCTGAGCATCTTCGGTGACGTCATCCTCCAGCAGATGGGCGATCTCCTTCTCCATCAGGCAGCCGACCAGCTCGCCTTTATCGACGACGGGGACCAGGTCGAGGCCGCGCTCGCTGAGCTCGGCAATCACCTGCTGGCGCTCATCGTCAGGTTTGACGCGAAACAGGCAGCTGTCCATCAGGTGGCGGATAGACTGGTTGATATCCGTTTCCTGGAGTAGCTTTTTGACCGACAGGCTGCCACGCAGCTTCTTGCCGGCGACGACAAACACCTGCCCGGGAATATCATCGCTGGCCAGCTGGGAGATAAAGTGTTCGCGCGCCTCATGAACGCTGAGATGTTCCTGCAGCGTAATAAAATCGGTACGCATGTACTGGACGATCGCATCGCCGTCGAAGCCAGAGGTCGCCTGATGGGCGGC
Source organism: Klebsiella sp. P1927 (assembly GCF_018204675.1). Lineage (NCBI taxonomy): Bacteria > Pseudomonadati > Pseudomonadota > Gammaproteobacteria > Enterobacterales > Enterobacteriaceae > Klebsiella > Klebsiella sp. P1927. Next base: position 5,436,562 of record NZ_CP073377.1, read on the forward strand.
GCAGAGTTGAATGGAAGACATGTTTAAAAATCCCTATAAAAAATCACTCATAGGGGCGAACAAGACAGGGTTAGCGCAGGCAGATCCCTACGTCCTGGTTTTAGCACTGCATAACGTATCTGAACGGTCATGACCGCCAGAAGTTACCTTGGCAACACCTTGATTCGATGGAAGCCTGTATTTCCCTGAGTGGTCTCTCTCGATACCAACAGGGCGGTAACTTGTATTTATGCAGGAGCCTCGCCATAACGAGATCGTTAAATGAGGCGCCATTATTGGCGAAGAGGGATAATTCACAAAGCGTATAGTTTATGTGGTTTATCAACTGTTGATAAACCACCCAAGAATTTTCAAATAATTAATCATCCGCTAAACACTGCAAATGCCCATGGCGCACGCCGCGCTGGGCAATCACGTCGTCGGCAAAATGCTGTACCTCGGCCATATCACCTTTCAGCACCGCAATCTCCAGGCAGTCGTCATGACTGATATGCACATGCAGCGTGGCGACGGAGAGATCGTGATGATGATGCTGGGTGGCCACCAGCCGGCTCGCCAGTTCGCGTTTTTCATGTTCATACACGTACGACAGGACGGCATACCCGCGCCGTGATTCCGGCGACGGAGGATCCTGGTTGAGGGCGTCGCGCAGAATATCGCGTACCGCCTCCGAACGGTTGTGGTAGCCGCGGCGGGCGCTGAGCGCATCGAGGGCGGCCAGCAGGTCATCATCAAGGGTCAGGGTTACGCGCTGCATGGCATGGCCTCGTTAAGCAGAGTGGCAGGAAAAGGGGGGAGCACCGCCTGCTGGAGCGCCTGTCCGGCAGGAGAGCGCAGGCGTAGCGGTAGACTAACCGTTGCGGTTTCGACGATGCGCCCGTGCTCCATCACCAGCACTCGCTGGCAAAAGCGCTCCACCAGCCGCAGGTCATGGGTGATGAACAGGCAGGCGGTGTCAAACTGCGCCTGCAGACGCTTCAGCAGGGCGATAATCTCCGCCTGCAGCAGCAGATCGAGATTTGAAACCGCTTCATCAAGGATCAACAGCTGCGGCCGTACCGCCAGGGCGCGTGCCAGGCAGACGCGCTGCAGCTGTCCGCCGCTGAGCTGCGCCGGGCGCTTATCGAGCAGCGACGGCGCGAGGTCGACGGCCAGCAGCATCTCTTCCACCCGCCGCGCACGCGCCTCACGCGGCAAGCACAACAGATGGCGCAGCGGCTCGCTGACGATCTCGCGCACCGTTTTGCGCGGATTCACCGCGCTGAAGGCATCCTGAAATACCAGCTGAATATCGCGGCGGAAGGCGCCGATGGCCTCGCCCTTCAGGGCGGCCAGCGGCGCGCCGCGCCAGGCAATATCGCCGTGCTGCGGCGTTTCCAGACCCACCAGCATCCGCGCCAGGGTGCTTTTCCCACAGCCGCTGCGTCCGAGCAGGGCCACCGTTTCGCCGGGGGCGATGGCGAGTTGTATCTCGTGCAGGACTCTGCCGTGGTGAGGATAATCGTGACTCACCCCGGTGACGCTGAGTAAATTCATGGTGTTTTCTCCAGACCGTATAACGCCAGATGCGCGGCCAGCAGGCGCTGGCTGAGCGGGTGCCGCGGGGCGCTAAATAGCGTATTCACATCGCAGTGTTCAACGAGGCGACCGTTCTCCATCACCGTTACGTGATGCGCCAGCCGCGCCACGACGCCCATGTCATGCGTCACCAGCAGCAGTCCCAGACCGCGCCTGGCGACAATATCCGCCAGCAGGTCGAGGATGCGCGCCTGGGCGATGGCATCGAGATCGGTCGTCGGCTCGTCGGCGATGATAAAGGGCGCGCGGCTGAGCAGGGCGAGAGCGACCATCATCCGTTGCAGCATGCCCCCGCTCATTTCAAAAGGGTAGCGCTTCAGCAGCGCCCGCGGATTGTCCAGACCGACCTCCTCCATCGCTGCCAGCAGCACGGCGTCATTCGTTTCACGACCCGCTGCCCGGCAGGTTTCCCGGGCATGCGCGGCCATGGTCTGCAGCGGGTTAAAGGCGCTGCGCGGGTTCTGCATGATGGTGGCGATGGTCGCCCCGCGCAGCTGTTCGCCGTGCACCGGAATGCCGTCGAGAAGCACCCGGCCGGCGGTTTGCCTGACGCCGGGCGGCAGCAGGCCCAGCGCGGCGGCGCAGGTCAGCGATTTTCCGCAACCACTGCTGCCGAGCAGCGCCAGCACCTGGCCGCGGCGCAGGGTGAAGGAGACGTCGCTGACCAGCGGTCGGTCAGCGGTAAGCGAGATCTGTTCCAGTTGGATCTTCTGCGGCATCAGTGGCTATGCTCCGCGATCAGGTGGGGATCGAGACGATCGCGCAGCGCGTCGCCCAGCAGGTTAAAAGCCATCACGCTGATGAACAGCGCCAGCCCCGGCCAGACCATTTGCAGCGGCTGGGTCCAGATATACTGCCGGGCGTCGTTGATCATCACCCCCCATTCCGCCGTCGGCGCGCTGACGCCGAGACCGAGGAACGACATGCCGGCTACGTGAAGCATCATATGGCCGATATCCAGCGAGGCGAGCACCAGCAGCGAGGGGATCACCGCGCCGGCCAGATGGTCGCTGAACAGCCGCCACTGGCTGGCGCCGCTCAGACGGGCGGCGAGGATAAATTCGCGCTGGCGCAGGGAAACCACCAGGTTACGCACCATTCTGGCGTACCAGGCCCAGTGTGACAGCGCAATGGCGAGGATCACATTGGTCAGCCCGGTACCCAGCACTCCCACCATAAAAAACGACAGGATCGAGGTCGGAAAAGTCATAAACAGTTCGGCGATGCGCATCAGGCCGCGGTCGGCGCGGCCGCCCAGCAGTCCGGCGCAGCCGCCGACCGCCAGGCCGATCAGCAGCACCAGCAGCAGACAAGCCATCACCGCCCCCAGCGAAACGCGGGTGGCGGCCAGCAGGCGTGAGAAAATATCCCGGCCGAGATGATCGGTGCCGAGCCAGTGCGCTGCGCCCGGCGGCAGCAGCCGCTGCTGAAGGTCAATCGCCGCTGGATCCCAGGGCAGCCACCAGCCGCTGCCGATGGCGATGACCGCCAGCAGCGCGATAACCAGCATGGCCAGTTTTACCGGCCAGCGAAAACTTTGTAGCCCTCTCATGCGCTCACCTCCTCGTGGCGGCGCAGGCGCGGGTCGAGCGCCGCGTTAAGCACATCTACCGCCAGATTAGCCAGCACGAACACCGTCACCATCATCAGGGTAAAGCACTGGATCACCGGGTAATCGCGATTGAAAATGGCGGAAACTGCGTAGCGGCCGACCCCGGGCCAGGCAAAGATATTTTCGATAATCATGGTGCCGCCGATCAGCTCGCCAATGTGCATGCCCATGGCGGTCACCACCGGCAGGGTGGCATTGCGCAGGATATGTCGGCGCTCCACCTGGCGCGCGCTCAATCCGCGCAGCCGCGCCCATATCACGTGACGCTGGCTGGCGGCGTCCAGCATGCTGGCGCGCAGCAGGCGGGCGTTGATCGCCAGCGACATAAAGGCGATGGAGACGGCGGGCAATATCAGGTGCTGCCAGTCGCCATACCCCATCGCCGGGAGCCACTGCAGATGCACGGAAAAGAGCATCACCAGCAGAAAGGCCAGCCAGAAGTTGGGCATTGAGACGCCGAGGAAGGCAATCAGCCGTACGATATAGTCCGGCAGGCGATCGCGATGGCGCGCCGCCCAGATGCCCAACGGCAGGGAGGTGACGAGGATCAGCGCCAGCGCCGCGCCGGTGAGCAGCAGGGTGGCCGGCAGGAAGTGCAGCAGGTCGTCCAGCACCGGGCGCTGGGTGGCATAGGAGAGACCGAAATCCAGGTGCAGCGCCCGCCATAGCCAGTGCAGATACTGCATTGCCAGCGGCTGGTTGAGCCCCAGCAGCTCGCGGGTCGAGGCAACCATCTCTTCAGTGGGCGGCAGGTTCGACAGGCGTAAATAATCCAGCGCCGGGTCGCCGGCGCCGAGCCGCAGCAGCAGAAAGATGATGGCGGAGGCGGCGAGCAGCAGCGGGATCAGCAGCAGCAGGCGGCGTAAAATATAGCGTAGCATTATGGCGTTACCGGGGTAATCTGGTCGAAAGGGATCTCGCTGGTCACCGGGGCGAACGGGATCTCCCCGACCTCCTGGCGCGCGACCGACATCAGCGAGACATAGCTGATGGGCAGATACACCGCGTCCTGATGCAGACGGGTCAGCACATCATGGTACAGTTTTCTCCGCTGCGCCTCGTCCCCGGTGGTCAGCACTTCACTAATCTCTTTATCAATCAGTGCCTTGTCTGGCAGGCCGCGCTGGGCCTGGTAATCCGCATGCGACGGGACGCGCATCGAGCTTAAAAAGGCATGCGGATCGTAGGGCGCGCCCCAGGTGCGATTGAAGATCATGCCGAAGCGGCCTTCGCGCTGGCGCGCGTAAATGCTGCTTTCCTCCTCGCCCACCAGGGTGACCTGCACGCCGACCTGCCGCAGATTGGCCTGAATAATTTCGGCCATCGATTTAGCCAGCGCGTCGGTGCCAATAAACGCCAGCTCAATCGCCAACGGTTGCCCGGCTTTTTGTCGCCAGGGCTGGCCCTCCAGCTGCTGCCAGCCGGCCTGTTCCAGCAGGGCGCGGGCTTTTGTCGGGTCGTAACGGCGCGGCGTCAGATCCTGCGGGGCGTAAGGGACGGAGGGGGCAAACAGGGTGTCGGCAACCTGCTGGGTGCCATACAACACGCTATCGACAAGGGTCTGTTTATCGACGGCGTAGTTGAGCGCCTCACGAACCGCCTGCTCGCGGGTCGGGCCCTGGCTGGCGTTTAGCGCCAGCATTACCGTCTCCGCCGGGGCGGACAGACGAGCCACGTAGCCGGGGTGATGGCGAAAGCGTTCGAAGGTGTCCAGCGGCAGCAGCCCTTCATCGCCGTAGAGCATATCGATTTCTCCGGTTTCGAACGCCACCGCCCGGCTGGTGGCGTCAGGGATCACCTTGATGGTGATTTGCTGTAGCGCGGGTTTGCGACCCCAGTAGCGCTCATTGCGCACCAGCACATCGCGCTGATTGAGCTGCGAGCTTGCCAGCCGCCACGGGCCGGTGCCGATCGGGGCTTTAATGCCCCTGGCGGTGCCGCCATCGATAAACTGCGAGGGGGCGATGAAGCGGAACGGGCGGGGCAGGGCCAGCTCTTGCAGTAAGGGGGCGTAGGCGCTTTTCAGGGTGATCTGCAGCTCGGTGGCGCTGAGGGCCCGCACGTCGGTTATTTGGTTGGCGAGCTCAAGCCAGGCGTGGCGTTGGCGGTTGGCCAGCACCGCCCGAAAATTGGCCGCCGCGGCCTGGGCATTAAACGGTTCGCCGTTGGAGAAGGCCACATCGTCGCGCAGGGTGAACCACCAGGTTTTGCCGTCGGCGGAGTGACGCCAGCGGGTTGCCAGCCAGGGCTGTACGCTGCCGTCAGCCTGATACTTCACCAGCGGTTCATAGACCATGCTTTGGGCAAACATCTGGTTGGGCGTATAGAGATGGGGATTCAGCGGGCCGACGTTAACCGGCCAGGCGGTGGTGAGCTGGTACGGCGCGGCCTGAGCCAGCAGAGGGACGCAGGCGAGCAGCGCCAGCAGGGTGAGGCGGATAATAGACAAGACGGCAATCTCAACGACAGGAAAGTATGACGATTTTAGTGATTCATCATACTTTGGGAGTAACCTGGATCAATATTGCGCCGGAAAGTATAAGAAAATCGTATCATTACGCCCAGGCGACCAGCGCCGCCTTACCCCTCAGGGCGTCCGGAACAACGCCAGCAGCGTGGCCACCTGTTCGTCGATCGGCGCCAGGTCCCGCTTGACGATCAGATGCAGCGGCGTCGCGCGGCGCGCGCCATGGCTGAGGGGCAGCCGCTTCAGCACGCCCTGGTCGAGATGGGGGCGAATGCGCTCCTCCGGCAGCCAGCCGAAGCCGACCTGATACATCACCGCATCAATGGCGGCATCAATGGTGGAGAAGGTCCAGGCGTCTCGCGGCGCCTGGCTATCGCCGCCCTGATCGGCAATGCGCACCAGCGGCCACGGCGCCAGCGCGCTATCCTCCAGCGGTCCGTCCAGCGCGGCGAGAGGGTGGTCGCGGTGGGCGACGGCGATGAAATCAATATTCATCAGCCACTCCCCGCGGCCGGTAATATCCTGGCGGCGGGTCAACACCATCACATCGGCTTCCGTCCGCGCCGCGCTCTCGTCATCCAGGTTTTCCAGCACTTCGGTGAGCCTGACCTGGGTCTGCGGATAGCGCTGCTGAAACTGGCGTAAAATCGCGAACAGCCGCTGGCGCGGGAAAATACTGTCGACCACCAGATCCAGGCGGGTCCGCGCCCCGTTGCGCAGAGTGGCGGCGTGCGTCTCGACGTAGGCGAAGGCCTGCAGCAGCGGCTTGACCTGATTCAGCAGTAGTTCGCCAGCCGGCGTCAGCACCGCCCGCCGGCCGGACGGCGCCAGCAGCGCCACGCCTAAGCGCTCCTGCAGCAGCGCGAGGTTATAGCTTACCGATGACTGACTGCGATTGGTCTCCTCCGCTGCTCTGGCAAAGCTCCCCAATTCCACTACCTTTTCGAGTAACGCCCACTGCTCCAGGGTTGTCTTGTGCATAATCAATCTAAAATTTGAATGTATTTAATCCAAACATAGCGTTATTCATTCATTTTTTAAAGACGTATGCTGTCCTCAACAAAACAGAGGAGAATAAATGATGAGCACTTTCGACAAACATGACCTCAGCGGCTTTATCGGTAAACATCTGGTCTATACCTACGACAACGGCTGGAACTACGAGATTTACGTCAAAAATGGCCACACCCTCGACTACCGTATTCACAGCGGCATCGTCGGCAATCGCTGGGTGAAAGATCAGGAAGCGTACATTGTGCGGGTGGGGGAAAGTATCTACAAAATCTCCTGGACCGAACCGACCGGCACCGACGTCAGCCTGATCGTCAACCTGGGCGACAAACTGTTCCACGGCACTATTTTCTTCCCGCGCTGGATCATGAATAACCCGGAAAAAACCATCTGCTTCCAGAACGACCATATTCCGCTGATGAATTCGTATCGCGATGCCGGCCCGGCCTACCCGACGGAAGTGATTGACGAGTTCGCCACTATCACCTTCATTCGCGACTGTGGCGCGGATAATGACGAGGTCATTAATTGCCCGGCGAGCGAATTGCCTGCGGATTTTCCTGCAAATTTGTAATTCAGCAGAAATAACTTTGTGATCTGCGCTAACTTTTTGTCATTAAGCGTGACAATGACAGAATAATAAATTGTGAACTGGTTTAGTTCTCGTTTAATTTCAACTATTGCGTTCCTGTTCTCTTTTTCGTGACAGGAACGCTCCTCCGTCAAATTTCTGCCATAAAAAACTCCTATCATACTGTTTATTAATAAGTTATTTCTTGTTCTAAAGAAATATTAATTTCTTAATATTATCCTAAGCAAGGTCGACTACATTAATAGTGGTCGAGATACCCTGAAATGGAATGCCGTGCTGAACTCACTTCATTTTAATTTCGTTTAAGTCCGCAGGCGCAGGATATTTTATTCTAACGACCCAGATTCGTGCGTGGGTCATCTACAGAACAGGATGATGATGAGCGATTTTTTGCCTTTTTCGCGCCCGTCGATGGGCGACGCAGAGCTGGCTGCGCTGCGTGAAGTTTTAGCGTCGGGCTGGATCACCACCGGGCCGAAGAATCAGGCACTTGAAGCGGCATTCTGCCAGCTGACCGGCAACCGTCATGCGATTGCCGTCAGTTCAGCGACCGGCGGGATGCATGTGACCCTGATGGCGCTGGGTATTGGCCCCGGCGATGAAGTCATTACGCCGTCCCAGACCTGGGTCTCCACTCTCAATATGATCTGCCTGCTGGGCGCCACGCCGGTGATGATCGATGTCGATAACGACAATCTGATGATTACCCCTGCAGCGGTGGAAGCGGCGATCACCTCGCGTACCAAAGCGATAATTCCCGTGCATTACGCCGGGGCGCCAGCCGACATTGACGCCATTCGCGCGGTGGGCGAGCGCCATGGCATTTCGGTGATCGAAGACGCCGCCCATGCGGCCGGTACCCATTATAAAGGCCGCCACGTGGGCTGGCAGGGGACCGCCATTTTCTCGTTCCACGCGATCAAAAACATGACCTGCGCCGAAGGCGGGCTGATTGTCACCGATGACGACGAGCTGGCCTCCCGCATCCGTAGCCTGAAATTCCATGGTCTGGGCGTGGACGCTTATGATCGCCAGACCCACGGCCGCGCGCCGCAGGCGGAGGTGATCACCCCGGGCTTCAAGTACAACCTTGCCGATATCAATGCCGCTCTGGCGCTGGTCCAGCTGGAAAAACTGAGCCACGCCAATCAGCGCCGGACCGAGATTGCCCAGCGCTACCTGCGCGAGCTGGCGGACACGCCGTTTAAACCGCTGAGCGTCCCGACCTGGGATCACCAGCACGCCTGGCATCTGTTTATCATCCGCGTCGATGAGGCCGCGTGCGGCATCAGCCGCGACGCGCTGATGGAAAAGCTGAAGGCGATGGGCATCGGCACCGGCCTGCACTTCCGTGCGGCCCATACGCAAAAATATTACCGCGAGCGCTTCCCTGAGGTTTCCCTGCCGAATACCGAATGGAACAGCGCCCGCATCTGCTCTCTCCCGTTGTTCCCGGATATGACCGATGACGATGTCACTCGCGTTATCTCCGCACTGCGCCAGTTGTCAGGACGTTGATATGCTTACTTACCCTCCCGTGAAGAAGGTCTCGGTGGTTATCCCGGTTTATAACGAACAGGATAGCCTGCCGGAACTGCTTCGTCGTACGGATGCCGCCTGCGCCACCCTGGGGCGGCAATATGAAATTCTGTTGATCGACGATGGCAGCAGCGACGATTCCGCGCGCATGCTCACCGAAGCCGCCGAGGCGGAAGGCAGCCACGTCGTCGCCGTGCTGTTAAACCGTAACTACGGCCAGCACTCGGCGATCATGGCCGGCTTCAGCCATGTAACCGGCGATCTGATTATTACCCTCGACGCCGACCTGCAAAACCCGCCGGAGGAGATCCCGCGGCTGGTGGCGAAGGCTGATGAAGGTTACGACGTGGTGGGCACCGTCCGCCAGAACCGTCAGGACAGCATCTTCCGTAAAACCGCGTCGAAGATGATCAACCGCCTGATCCAGCGCACCACCGGCAAAGCGATGGGCGACTACGGCTGCATGCTGCGCGCTTACCGCCGCCATATCATCGACGCCATGCTCAACTGCCATGAGCGCAGCACCTTTATCCCGATCCTGGCGAATACCTTCGCCCGGCGCGCGGTGGAGATCCCGGTGATGCACGCCGAGCGCGAATTCGGCGACTCCAAATACAGCTTTATGCGCCTGATCAACCTGATGTACGACCTGGTGACCTGTCTGACCACCACGCCGCTGCGTCTGCTCAGCATTTTCGGCAGCGTGATTGCCCTGCTGGGCTTCGCCTTCGGCCTGCTGCTGGTGGTGCTGCGTCTGGCCTTTGGCCCGCAGTGGGCGGCGGAAGGGGTGTTTATGCTCTTCGCCGTGCTGTTCATGTTCATCGGCGCCCAGTTTGTCGGTATGGGCCTGCTCGGGGAGTATATCGGCCGCATCTATAACGACGTGCGCGCCCGCCCCCGCTACTTTATTCAACGTGTTGTTCGCCAGCCGGAAACGGCATCTAAAGAGGAAGATCGTTCATGAAAGCCGTAGTCTTCGCTTATCACGATATGGGCTGCACCGGTATCCAGTCCCTGCTGGACGCCGGGTATGATATCGCTGCTATTTTCACCCACCCGGATAACCCTGGCGAAAACCATTTCTTTGGCTCCGTGGCGCGCCTTGCCGCCGAGCAGGGTATTCCGGTGTGGGCCCCGGAAGACGTGAACCATCCGCTGTGGATTGAGCGTATCCGCGAGATGAAGCCGGACGTGCTGTTCTCCTTCTACTATCGCAACCTGCTGGGCGATGAGATCCTCAATCTGGCGCCGAAAGGGGCGTTCAACCTGCACGGTTCGCTGCTGCCAAAATATCGCGGCCGCGCGCCGCTGAACTGGGTGCTGGTCAATGGCGAAAGCGAAACCGGCGTCACCCTGCACCGGATGGTGAACCGCGCAGACGCTGGCGATATCGTCGCCCAGCAGGCCGTGGCGATTGGCGCGGATGACGCCGCCCTGACGCTGCATCGTAAGCTGTGCGCTGCCGCCACTGAGCTGCTGAGCCGGGCGCTGCCGGCGATCCTCGCCGGCACCACCGATGAGCGTCCGCAGGATCACAGCCAGGCAACCTATGTGGGGCGTCGTACCCCGGAAGATGGCCGGCTGGACTGGGAGCTGCCGGCGCAGACCCTGCACAATCTGGTGCGTGCGGTCTCGGATCCGTGGCCGGGCGCCTTCGGCTACGCCGGAGCGAACAAGTTTATCGTCTGGAAATCCCGCGTTCGCCACGATTTGCCAGCAGCTAAACCGGGCACCGTGCTCTCCATTGCTCCGCTGATCGTCGCGTGCCAGGACGGGGCGCTGGAGATTGTCACCGGCCAGACCGAACGCGGCGTGTACATGCAGGGCGCTCAGCTGGCGCAGGCGCTGGGCCTGGTGTCCGGGGCGGTGATCAGCAGCAAACCGGTGGTGGCGATTAAGCGTCGCACCCGGGTGCTGATCCTCGGCGTCAACGGCTTTATCGGTAACCACCTGACCGAGCGCCTGCTGCAGGACGACAACTATGAGATTTACGGTCTGGATATCGGCTCCGACGCCATCAGCCGTTTTCTCGACTGTCCGCGTTTCCACTTTGTGGAAGGCGATATCAGCATTCACTCTGAGTGGATCGAGTATCACATTAAGAAATGCGACGTGGTGCTGCCGCTGGTGGCCATCGCCACGCCTATCGAATACACCCGCAACCCGCTGCGCGTGTTCGAGCTGGATTTCGAAGAGAACCTGAAAATCATCCGCGACTGCGTGAAATACAATAAGCGCATTATCTTCCCGTCGACCTCGGAAGTGTACGGCATGTGCACCGACAAAAACTTTGACGAAGATAGCTCCAACCTGGTGGTGGGGCCGATCAACAAACAGCGCTGGATCTACTCGGTCTCCAAGCAGCTGCTCGATCGCGTGATCTGGGCCTATGGCGATAAGAACGGCCTGAAGTTCACCCTTTTCCGTCCGTTCAACTGGATGGGGCCGCGTCTGGATAACCTTAATGCCGCGCGTATCGGTAGCTCCCGCGCCATCACTCAGCTGATCCTCAACCTGGTGGAAGGGTCGCCGATCAAGCTTATCGAAGGCGGCAAGCAGAAGCGCTGCTTCACCGACATCAGCGACGGTATCGAAGCGCTGTTCCGCATCATCGAGAACAAAGACGGCCGCTGCGACGGGCAGATCATTAACATCGGCAACCCGGATAACGAAGCGAGTATCAAAGAGCTGGCCGAAATGCTGCTCGCCTGCTTCGAACGTCATCCGCTGCGCGATCGCTTCCCGCCGTTCGCCGGCTTCCGTGAAGTGGAAAGCAGCGATTACTACGGAAAGGGCTACCAGGACGTTGAGCATCGTAAGCCGAGCATCCGCAACGCCAAACGCTGCCTGAACTGGGAGCCGAAGGTGGAGATGGAAGAAACGGTCGAACACACGCTGGACTTCTTCCTGCGCACGGTTGAACTGGTGGACGATAAAAATCCATGAAACAGGTCGGCTTACGCATAGATGTCGATACCTTTCGCGGCACGCGGGACGGCGTTCCGCGGCTGCTGGAGCTGCTGGGCCGGCATGGGATCCAGGCAAGCTTCTTCTTCAGCGTCGGGCCGGACAATATGGGGCGCCATCTGTGGCGCCTGATAAAACCGAAGTTTCTGTGGAAGATGCTGCGTTCCAGAGCCGCCTCGCTGTACGGCTGGGATATTCTGCTGGCCGGCACCGCCTGGCCGGGGCGCCGCATCGGCGCAGGGAACGAAGCGGTGCTCCGCGCCGCCGCCGAATCTCATGAAGTCGGCCTGCACGCCTGGGACCACTACAGCTGGCAGGCGTGGAGCGGCGTCTGGCCGCAGGAAAGGCTGGCGCTGGAGGTTGAGCGCGGCCTGCTGGAGCTCGAGCGCATCATCGGCCGGCCGGTGACCTGCTCGGCCGTCGCCGGCTGGCGCGCCGATCAGCGGGTGGTTAAAGCCAAAGAATCCTTCGATTTTCTCTACAACAGCGACTGTCGCGGCACGCGGCCGTTTCTGCCCCAGCTCGGCAGCGGCGTTTCCGGTACGGTGCAGATCCCGGTCACGTTGCCGACCTGGGACGAGGCGGTGGGCACGGCGGTGGATATCGCCGGCTTTAACCGCTACCTGCTGGACTGCATCCATCGCGATGCGGGCGTGCCGGTCTATACCATTCACGCTGAAGTGGAAGGCATTGCCTACGCCGATCAGTTCAATGAACTACTGACCATGGCGGCGGAAGAAGAAATTCAGTTTTGCCCACTGAGCCAGCTGCTGCCCGCTGACTTTAGCGAGCTGCCCTCAGGCAAAGTGGTTCGTGGTGAACTGGCTGGCCGGGAAGGCTGGCTCGGACGTGAACAATTACTGACTTCGGGTGTTTGATGAAAAGCATTCGCTATGGCGTCTCTCTGATTGCGCTGTTTGCGCTGTATTATCTGCTGCCGCTCAATTTCCGTTTGCTCTGGCAACCCGACGAAACCCGCTACGCGGAGATCAGCCGTGAAATGCTGGCCACCGGCGACTGGGTGGTACCGCATTTTCTCGGCCTGCGCTACTTCGAAAAACCGATTGCCGGTTACTGGATCAACAGTATCGGTCAGTGGCTGTTTGGCCATAATAACTTCGGCGTACGCTTCGGGTCGGTCTTCGCCATCACCATGACCGCCCTGCTGGTGGCCTGGCTGGCGTGGCGGATCTTTCGTGATAAGCGGGTAGCTATCCTGTCGCCGATTATCTTCCTCACCGCGATGCTGGTGTATGCGATTGGCACCTATGCGGTGCTGGACCCGATGATCACCCTGTGGCTGGCGCTGGCGATGTGCAGCTTCTGGGGCGCGGCGCAGGCGCACAGCCGCAGCGGCAAAATACTGGGCTACGTGCTGCTGGGCGTCGCCTGCGGGATGGGGGTGATGACCAAGGGCTTCCTGGCGCTGGCGGTGCCGGTGGTGGGCGTTCTGCCGTGGGTGATCGCTCGTAAACGCTGGCGTGAAGTGCTGACCTACGGCTGGCTGGCGGTAATCGTCTGTACGCTGGTGGTGCTGCCCTGGGGGCTGGCTATCGCTCAGCGCGAGCCGGACTTCTGGCGCTACTTCTTCTGGGTCGAGCATATTCAGCGTTTTGCTGAAAAAGACGCCCAGCACAAAGCGCCGTTCTGGTACTACATCCCGTTCCTGATCGCCGGCAGTCTGCCGTGGCTGGCCCTGCTGCCGGGGGCGCTAAAGCGCGGCTGGCTTGAGCGCGATGAGGCCCGCGGCGCGCTGTATCTGTTAGGTTGGGTGGCGATGCCGTTCCTGTTCTTCAGTATCGCCAAAGGCAAACTGCCGACCTATATTCTGCCGTGCTTTGCGCCGCTGTCGATCCTGATGGCCCGCTACGCGCTGGAGGCCGCAAAGACCGGCGCGAAAGCGTTGCGCATCAACGGGATGATCAACCTGGGCGTTGGTTTGCTGGGGCTTATCGCCGTGCTGGTGGTCTCGCCGTGGGGCTTCATGCATAAGCCGGTGTGGACCAAGATTGAGCTGTATAAATGTCTGCTGGCGGCGATCGCTTTTGCCGTCTGGGCGCTGATGGGCTGGCTGGCGATGAAAGACTCTGGCCGCCGCTGGAGCCTCGCCGCGCTCTGTCCGCTCGGCCTGGCGCTGCTGGTGGGCTTCGCCATCCCGGACCGGGTTATCGACAGCAAACAGCCGCAGTTCCTCGTGGATATCGTCAGCGAATCCCTGCAGCCCAGCCGTTACGTCCTGACCAACAACGTTGGGATCGCCGGCGGCCTGGCCTGGGAGCTGAAGCGAAGCGATATTATTATGTTCGACAAACAGGGTGAGCTGAAGTACGGTCTCGACTGGCCGGATGCTCAGGGAAGCTTTGTCAGCCAGGCCGGTTTTGCCGACTGGCTGGCCGCGCATCGTCAGCAGGGGCCGGTCTCGCTGGTGCTGTTGATGGATAAAGGAGAGAGTATGCTCGACTTACCGTTACCGAAACCGGATAACGCCTACGAGCTGGGCCGGGTCGTTTTCCTTCAGTACCTGCCGCAATGAGCGTCTGGATCTGTCTGGTGTGCGCCAGCCTGCTGAGCTGCGCCGGACAGCTCTGCCAGAAACAGGCGACCCGCCCGTCCCGTCGCGGACGGCGGAGTCGCCATATACTCTTCTGGTTGGGGATGGCGCTGTTATGTCTGGGCTGCGGCATGCTGCTGTGGCTGAGCGTCCTGCAGTCTATTCCGGTCAGCATCGCCTATCCGATGCTGAGTCTGAATTTCGTCTGGGTTACCCTCGCGGGCTGGGGCATCTGGCATGAGCCGGTCGCCCGTCGCCACTGGCTTGGCGTCGGGTTGATCGTCGTGGGCATTGTCATTCTGGGGACCAGCGTCTGATGGGCTTTTTCTGGGCATTACTCAGCGTCGGCCTCGTCAGCGCCGCGCAGTTGCTGCTGCGCAGCGCCATGGTGGCCTTGCCGCCGCTGACCGATATTGTGGCATTTCTCCAGCATCTGCTGCATTTCCAGCCCGGGACTTTCGGCCTGTTTTTCGGCCTGCTGGGCTACCTGCTGTCGATGGTCTGCTGGTACTTTGCCCTCCATCGCCTGCCGCTGTCGAAAGCGTATGCGCTACTGAGCCTGAGCTATATCCTCGTGTGGGCCGCCGCCATCTGGCTGCCCGGCTGGCATGAGCCGTTCTACTGGCAATCGCTGCTGGGCGTGGCGATCATCGTCGCCGGCGTATTGACCATCTTCTGGCCGGTGAAACGCCGCTAGCCGGGGAGCCGGCTTTTGGGACGGCCCGGGCCGAGCAGGATCGCCAGCTTGCTGCCCCCGACGGTGGTTTCCATCCAGATTTTACAGACGCTGGTTAACGGCACCGAGAGCAGCATTCCCACCGGCCCCAGCAGCCAGCCCCAGACCAACAACGACAGGAACACCACCAGGGTCGACATCCCCAGCCGGTGGCCCATCATGCGCGGCTCCACCATGTTGCCCAGCACCATATGCACCACCAGAAACAGCGCCCCTACCAACAGGCACTCATAGATGCCGCTGAACAGCAGCGCCTGCAGCATGGGGGGGATAGCGGAGATGGCGGAGCCAATGTTCGGCACATAGTTCAGCAAAAACGCCAGCACCCCCCACATCAGGGCGAACTGTACCCCCATCGCCAGCAGCCCCAGCCAGACAATCAGCCCGGTCCACAGGCTAATCAGCGTCTTCAGCGCCAGATAATGGGTGACGCCTTTCAGCGCCCGGTGCAATCCTGCGATATGCAGGCGCGGGTTATTGAGGGCAAAACGCAGTTTGTAGGGCAGGTGGCGAACCTCAAACAGCATAAAGATCACCGTCATCACCAGCAGCACGATGCTGGCCATCGCCCCGGAAAGCTGGGTCATCAGCGTCGTGGCCCAGGTCATCAGCCGTTCTGAATCCATGCGCCGCAGCATCCGCTCCGGATTGATATGCAGATTAAGGAAGGGGAGATACTCCTGGAGCTGGAGGATCTTGCGCGTCAGGGCGCGGTTGAAATCGGGCAGCATGGCGACAAAGTCATTGAGCGACGCCGCCAGCACGCCGAGCAGCGCGGTGAGCATCACCAGCATAGCCGTCACCACCAGGGTAATGGCGAACGGACGCCGCACCCCTCGGCGAATGAACCAGGTGACCAGCGGGTTGAGAACAATAGCGAAAAACAGCGCCAGCAGCAGCTGCACCAGGATATCGGCGGCGGCGTGGATCCCGGCGAGGATAATCACCAGCGCCGCCAGCTTAAGTAAAATATGAAGCCCGGCTTTATCAGCCTGCGGAGGGGACATAGGTATTCCTTTTATGAGTCGCGCCAGATAAGTGTAGCGGTTCGCCGACTGCCAATATTCCGAAAGGAGGGCTGCTTTTCCGCCGACAGCGTGGTAATAGTGAAAGCTGGTTGTCGAAATCTGGTGGAACCTGATGCCCGAACCCGTCGCCGAACCGGCGCTTAATGGACTGCGCCTCAATCTGCGGATTGTCTCTGTCGTTATCTTTAACTTTGCCAGCTACCTCACCATCGGCCTGCCGCTGGCGGTGCTGCCCGGCTATGTTCATGATGTCATGGGCTTTAGCGCTTTCTGGGCCGGGCTGGTGATTAGCCTGCAATATTTCGCCACGCTGCTCAGCCGCCCGCATGCCGGGCGCTATGCCGACCTGCTGGGGCCCAAAAAGATTGTCGTCTTCGGCCTCGGCGGCTGCTTTTTGAGCGGTTTGAGCTATCTGCTGGCCGCCTGGGGCAGCGGCTGGCCACTGATTAGCCTGCTGCTGTTATGCCTCGGACGGGTGATCCTTGGTATCGGCCAGAGCTTCGCCGGCACAGGCTCGACGCTGTGGGGCGTCGGCGTGGTCGGTTCGCTGCATATCGGGCGGGTGATCTCGTGGAACGGGATTGTGACCTATGGGGCGATGGCGATGGGCGCGCCGCTCGGCGTGCTGTGCTATTCGCACATTGGCCTCAGCGGTCTGGCCGGGGTCATTATGGCGGTAGCGCTGGTGGCTATCCTCTGCGCGCTGCCCCGCGCGGCGGTGAAGGCTGCCAAAGGCAAAGCGATGTCGTTTCGCGCGGTGCTCGGCCGGGTCTGGCCCTACGGCATGGCGCTGGCGTTGGCCTCCGCCGGCTTTGGGGTGATCGCCACCTTTATCACGCTATTTTATGACGCCAAAGGTTGGGACGGCGCGGCTTTCGCGCTGACATTATTCAGCTGCGCGTTCGTTGGCGCGCGGCTGCTGTTTCCCAACGCCATTAACCTACTCGGCGGGCTGAACGTGGCGATGCTCTGCTTTAGCGTGGAGGCGATCGGCCTGCTGCTGGTCGGCTTTGCCGATACGCCGATGATGGCGAAAATCGGTACTTTCCTTACCGGGGCTGGCTTTTCGCTGGTCTTTCCGGCGCTGGGCGTGGTGGCGGTGAAAGCGGTGCCGCAGCACAATCAGGGGTCGGCGCTGGCGACCTATACCGTGTTTATGGATTTGTCGTTGGGCGTCAGCGGGCCGCTGGCCGGATTGCTGATGGCGTGGACCGGGATCTCGATGATTTATCTCGCCGCGGCGGGGCTGGTGATGGCGGCGCTGCTGTTGGGCTGGCGGCTAAAAAAACGGCCCCCGGTTAGCGAACCGGAGGCCAGCGCACCAGGCCAGTAATTACTGGATGGTGAGGGTGTTGATGATGCTTTCCGCTTCGGTCTGCGCCTGCTGCTGGTTATCCGCCGGCAGGGTGACCTGCAGGGTCAGCAGCTTGTCATCCACTTTGCCGAGGATCACGGAAGACCAGGCGGTCTGCCCCTTGGCGGAGATAATGCTGTCCAGCTGCTGCAGGGTATGGCCTTTAATCTCCAGCGGTTTATTGCTCACCACCTGCAGCTGCGGGTCGCGGCTGCGCTGCTGATCTTCCAGGCGTTTCGCCAGCACCGCCAGATCTTCATTGGTGCTGTCGCCGACGATGACGATGACCGCTTTCTGGCCGGTAGCGTCAGAGTAGACGTGCATATTGTTCGCCTGGGTACCCAGTTTGCCGCTCTGGTCGGCCATGCCCGCAGGCAGGGTGAAGCTCAGCTTGCCATCCAGCAGGCTGATTGCCTGGCCGCTGGCATTGCTCTCCGCTGCTGCGCCAACGGTTGGCGCTTTTGAATCGCTGTTATCGCAGGCGGCAAGCCCCATCACCAGCAGGCCAATACCGACATATTTAACCAAATTGCGCATTGACATCTTCCTTTCGATAAACGGCCACTAATGGCTCATCCGGCTATCTTAACACATCAGCCCGCGAGTACCTTTAACTCGGCTGTAATGCCGACAAATCAGATTTATCCGCCAGTCTTTTCAACAGCATATTTAACAGCACGCCGTACATCGGCAGGAAGAAAATGATGCTGATAAGCACTTTAAAGCTGTAGTCGACGAGGGCGATTTCCCCCCAGTGGGCGGCCATAAACGGGTCCGGGCTGCGCCAGAAAGCGATAAAGAAAAACGCCACGGTATCGCTGATGTTGCCGAACAGCGTCGAGGCGGTAGGGGCCAACCACCAGCGGCGGCTCTGCCGCAGGCGGTTAAAGACGTGAACGTCGAGGATCTGCCCCAGCGCATAGGCCATAAAGCTGGCGACGGCGATGCGCGCGACGAAGAGATTAAAGGTGCCCAGCGCGGCAAAGCCCTGCCATTCGCCCATGTAGAACAGCGCGGAGATGCCGTAAGAGATGGCCAGCGCCGGGACCATCACCGCGAAAATGATGCGTCGCGCCAGCGGGGCGCCAAAAATCCGCACCGTCAGGTCGGTGGCGAGGAAAATAAACGGAAAACTAAACGCGCCCCAGGTGGTATGGAAACCAAAGATGGAGATCGGCAGCTGAACCAGATAGTTGCTGGAGGTGATGACCAGCAAATGAAATAGCGAAAGCCAGACGAGCGCTTTTTTGCGCTGTACGGTAGTAAACGGATTCATATTGTGACCTTTTTATGCCCGTCATGCTTCAGGTGAATGAGCAATCGGCAGCGGAACGTTGGGGTGAGGGAACCCAATTAAAAACGGCTGCATGATACTGCGTTGCCGGCGTAATGCAATGGTTGTTTTTCGCGCAAACGTTAACCTGGCTTGCGTACTGGCGAGCAGGGGGTAAACTAGGGCCGTTTTGTTGACGTGAGACTAAAATGAGCGAACTTTTCTCCACTCCTGACCACACCCTGGATGCCCTGGGACTCCGCTGCCCGGAGCCGGTCATGATGGTGCGTAAAACCGTGCGGACGATGCCGGTGGGCGAGACGCTGCTGATTATTGCTGACGATCCGGCCACCACCCGCGATATCCCGGGATTCTGCCGCTTTATGGAGCATGAGCTGGTGGCCCAGGAAACCGAAGCCCTGCCGTACCGCTACCTGATCCGCAAAAGCCACTGAGCCTCTCCCGGATGGCGGCGCGTAGCGCCTTATCCGGGCTACCCGACGGTCTGGAACCGTAGCCCTGCTAAGCGTAGCGCGAGCAGGGAAGCCGGTATCGATGCTACAACTTCTTACGCAATAACCGCAGCGCGTTAGCCGTTACCAGCACGGTGGCGCCGGTATCCGCCAGCACCGCCAGCCACAGACCGGTCAGGCCGAGCAGGGTGGTGACGAGGAAAATCCCCTTCAGCCCTAAGGCAATCGCGATGTTCTGGCGGATATTGGCGTGGGTGGCGCGCGCCAGGGAAATCATCTGCGCCAGGCCGGTCAGACGGTTATGGGTCAGCGCGGCGTCGGCCGTCTCCAGCGCCACGTCGGTTCCGCTGCCCATGGCGATGCCGATGGTGGCCGCTTTCATCGCCGGGGCGTCGTTGATACCGTCCCCGACCATCGCCAGCGGCGCGTCGGCATTCAGCGCTATCACCGCGTTGACCTTGTCCGCCGGTAGCAGACCGGCGCGGAATTCCAGCCCCAGTTCGCTGGCGATGGCCGCCGCGGCGCGCGGGTTATCCCCGGTAAGGATCACCCCCTGAACGCCCAACTGATGCAAAGCATCCACCGCCTGACGCGCGTCGTCGCGCAGGGTATCGCGCAGCGCCAGAATGCCGAGCAGCGTCTCGCCGCGCATCACCAGCACTACCGTTTGCCCGGCGCTTTCCAGCTGCTGGATCTGCGCCTCATGCTCTGCCGGGGCGGCTTTGCTGGCTGCGCAGATCAGGATGCGGCTGCCGTTGACTTCGGCTTCGATACCAGAGCCCGCCAGCGCCCGCTGGCCGCTGGCAAGCGGAATGCTCAGCTGACGCCGCTGCGCTTCACGGACGATAGCCTGCGCCAGCGGGTGGCTGGAGCCTTGCTCCACCGCCGCCGCCAGCGCCAGCAGCGCGTTGTCGTCAACTTCGGCCGTGGCAATAACCGAAGTCACCTGCGGCTGGCCGACGGTCAGGGTGCCGGTTTTATCGAACGCCACCTGGCGCACCTGGCCCAGCTGCTCCAGCGCCGCGCCGCCTTTGATTAGCGCCCCGCGGCGGGCGGCGACCGCCAGGCCGGAGGTGATGGCCGCCGGCGTGGAGATGACCAGCGCGCACGGACAGCCGATCAGCAGCAGCGTCAGCCCTTTATAAATCCACGGTAGCCAGGCGCTGGCGAAGAACAGCGGCGGGACAATGGCGACCAACAAGGCCACCACCATAATGGCCGGGGTGTAGATCCGGCTGAAGCGGTCGATGAAGCGCTCGATTGGCGCCCGACGCTCCTCAGCCTCTTCAATCAGCTTCAGGATGCGGTCGATGGCGCTGTCGCCCGGTTCGGATATCACGGTAAGCTGCACCAGGCGATCGACGCTGGTGGCGCCCGCCGCTACCCGTTCCCCGGCCTGACGCTCCACCGGCACCGACTCGCCGGTCAGGGCGCTTTCATCAAAGCTGGCAAACGGCGACAGCAGTTGTCCATCCGCCGGCAGACGCCCGCCGGCAGCCACTTCAATCACATCTCCGGGACGCAGGTCGCGCTGGGCGACGGTTTCCCGCACGCCGTTGCGCAGACGGATGGCGGTGTCGGGCTTCAGCGCCATCAGCGCGCTCACCCCCTGCCGTGCGCGGCTGGCGGCCCAGCCTTCGAGACGCTCGCCGATCAGGAACAGCAACAGCACCATCGCCGCCTCCGCGGTGGCGCCGATAAACAGCGCCCCGATGGCGGCGACGCTCATCAGCGTTTCAATGGCGAACCAGCTCCCGCTCTTGATCAGGCGTAGCGCCTGGCGGGCAACCGGCCACAGGCCAACCAGGGTGGTGGCAATAAAGGCCAACTGACCGGCAGGGTGGTTGGCCTGCTCCAGCCCCCAGCTCAAGGCCATCATGATAACCAGCGTCAGTAACGGCAGATTGTCGCGCAGCAGCGACCCTCGGGTTTGCTTAGCTGCGGGAGCATCGGCATCGCGCAGCGTATACCCCGCCTGGCGGACCGCGTTCTCAACCTGAGCGCGGACATCGCCCTCGGCGTTAACCAGCAGCTTTTCTGTGGCGAACAGCACCTGGACCTGACTGACCCCGGGCACCTGACGGACCGCGGTTTCCACCTTGCGGGCGCAGGCGGCGCAGTCCATGCCATCAACTTGCCAGCTATAGCGGGCGTCGCTAAGCGCTTCGGCGGCAGGGGCGGACTCTGTGGCGCAGGCGTGATCTGTACAGCAGCTCTCCGCCGGGGCGGTTGCTGGCCGCATGGTGAAAGACGAGAATTGTGGAACTTTTTTATCCTGCGCGTCTGGAGTCGACATGGCACCCTCCGGGAAATGATAATTTTCTCATTAGCCGTAGGATACACTCTGGAGTCGACTCCAGAGTCAAGAACTAAATTACAGGTACAGCGCGCGCACGATCAGGAAGTGGCCGGCAAAGTAGAACGCGGCGGCGATGGCGTTATCGGCGCGGAAGCGGCGACGATAGTGGCTCACCAGCCACACGGCATTGCTCAGCAGCAGCAGGGCTGCGCCGGCGAAACCGGACAGCGCGGTGTTGGTGGGGCGGACAAACCACAGCTCACCGGCCAGCCAGACCATTACCAGCGTCATTCCGATAAAGGTCAGCACCGGCATTTTCATCTCTTCCAGCCGACTCCAGATCACCGCCATTAGCAGGGCGCCGAATACCAGCAGCACCAGCGGCAGCGGCCAGAAGAACGACAGCGTCAGCTGGCTGGCGAACCAGATGGTATACAGCAGATGTGACAGGAAGAAAGCGCCCACCGCGTACATCACCCGCTGGCGCGGCAGCAGGGTCAGGGCGTCGCCGAGCAGCGAGGCGCACAGGCCAGCCAGCACCAGATAGCTGATGGCATTGAACATCGGCGCCTGCCAGGCCAGTAACAGCAACAGAATCAGGGTGACAGGTTTAAAAACCCAGCGTCGCCATGCCGGCCCACGATAGGATGCATCGACATAAAGCCATGCGGAGAAACAGACAGCAATAAATGACCAAAGCATAGTAAGTCCCTGTATCTGTTATCATAAAGAAAGTTACGGATGCGTGATGCTACTACTCAGTGTAGTGGTTTGGCGTAGCAGATGACAATGTTATTCCCGACGCAGTATGCTGATTCCTGATATTTTTTATGGGTAACCTTGATGAGTAAAATGCCCCTCTTTTTTGTTCTGGTCGTCGCGGTGATTGTGGTGGCGGCTTCGTTTCGCTATGTCCAGCAGCGCCGTGAGAAACAGGCGAATGACGCCGCGCCGTTGCTACAAAAGCGGGTTATCGTCAGCAATAAACGGGAAAAAGTGATTAACGATCGGCGCTCGCGGCAGCAGACGGTGACGCCTGCAGGCAGTGAGATGCGCTATGAAGCGAGCTTTCGCCCCGAAAACGGTGGGCTGGAGGTGGTGTTTCGCCTTGACGCGCCGCAATATCACGCGCTGAGCGTCGGCGATCGTGGGATGTTGAGTTATAAGGGCACAGCGTTCGTGGCGTTTACGCCCGATCCCTGAGCCCTTTTCAGGACTATTTTTTCAGCGTCGCCTTCAGTTTTTTCTGCCAGGCCACGAGCTCAAACACGCCGAAAATAAAAATGCGGATTTGCTCAAAGCGGCTCAGCGGCGGCGCCTCTTTCGGCTGCGTCGCCTTGAGCAGCGTCAGCTGCAGACCGTGCATCAGGATCATGAAAATCAGCGCGACGTTGACAAAGATATTCAGCGGCTTCGGGAAGGGCTGAAACAGATTCAATAACAGAAAGGCCCAGACGCACAGCATCAGCAGGCGGCCTAAATTAATCAGCATGGTGCTCTCCTTGGGCCTCACGTTGGTAAAGACGGTAGGCGACCTGTCCGGCCACTTTTTCACGATACAATTGCCAGTTAGCCGGCACCGGCGGTAAGCCGTTTTCGACTTCGCTTTCGACGTACACCAGGGCCTCATCGGCCAGCCAGCCTTGTGTCTCCAGCAGACGTAGCGTCTCCTCCAGCAGCCCCTGACGGAACGGCGGGTCGACGAACACGATCTGGTGCGGGGTCCCCGGCTGGCTCAGGAAGCTGAGGGTGTTGGTGGTGATCACCTTGCCGCGATCCGCTTTCAGGGTGGCGAGATTTTTTTGCAGCTGCTGGGCTACGCCGCGCTCCATCTCCAGCAGCGTGGTGCTGGCCGCATAGCGGGACAGCGCTTCCAGCCCCAGCGCGCCGCTGCCGGCAAAGCAATCGAGGCAGTGCGCGTCAACAATGGACGGCGCCAGCCAGTTAAAAAGGGTTTCGCGAACCCGGTCGGTGGTCGGCCGCAGGCCCGGGCTCTCCGGCACCGGTAATTTACGGCCGCGCCATTGCCCGCCGATGATGCGGATCTGACCGCTGCCCGCGTGGTTTGGTTTTTTCATCTCTCTGCTCAAGTCTCAACTTCCAGCCTGCTATTCTAGCGATCGACGGCGGTTGACGAAACCTTAATCCGGGGGCGGTGCTGCGAGTTAAGTTAAGTGATAGACTATCCAACTAATTTCATCATTTTTTCAGCTTCTGATGAAGCTGCGCCATGAATAAACAGCGAGGAGTGTGGTCGCAAATGGCAAAAGAGAAAAAACGTGGCTTCTTTTCCTGGCTGGGCTTTGGACAGAAAGAACAGGCACAGGAAACCGAGACAGAGCAAAAAGTAGAAGAACAGCAAGCGGTTGCCGAAGAGATACCGGCGGTTGAAACCCCTGCTGAGCCGAGCGCGCCGAAAGCAGACCCGGAGGCGTTTGCCGAAGACGTCGTCGAAGTGACCGAGACGGTGGTCGAAAGCGAAAAAGCGCACCTCGCGGAGCCTGCCAGCGCGCAGGAAGAAGAGTGGGTGGAAACGCCTGCTCTGACCGAAGAAACGCCTGTTGTTGAACCGGAGCCCGCGGTCAGCGAACCGCCTGAACAGCCTGCGGTGGTTGAGCCGCTGGCGGAAGAGGTTATCGCCGAACCGGTGGTGGCGGAAGCCGTAGCAGAGCAGCCTGTGGAAGGCATCGTTGTCCAGCCGCAGGAGACAGAAGCGCCCGAAGAGGACGCGCCGTTAAGCGATGAAGAGCTGGAAGCGCAGGCGCTGGCGGCCGAAGCGGCAGAAGAGGCGGCGGTAGTGGTGCCGGCGCCCGAGGACGAGGCGCCGCTTGAAGCGCTGGCTCAGGAGCAGGAAAAACCGACAAAAGAAGGTTTCTTCGCCCGCCTCAAACGTAGCCTGCTGAAAACGAAGCAAAATCTCGGTTCCGGATTTATCAGCCTGTTCCGCGGTAAGAAGATCGACGATGATCTGTTTGAAGAGCTGGAAGAACAGCTGCTGATCGCCGACGTCGGGGTGGAAACCACCCGCAAGATCATTACCAACCTGACGGAAGGCGCCAGCCGTAAGCAGCTGCGCGATGCGGAAGCGCTGTACGGCCTGCTGAAAGAAGAGATGGGCGAGATTCTCGCCAAAGTAGACGAGCCGCTGAACGTTGAAGGCAAAACGCCATTTGTTATTCTGATGGTCGGCGTGAACGGTGTGGGGAAAACCACTACCATCGGCAAGCTGGCGCGTCAGTTTGAACAGCAGGGTAAGTCGGTGATGCTGGCGGCGGGGGATAC
Organism: Klebsiella sp. P1927; assembly: GCF_018204675.1. Lineage (NCBI taxonomy): Bacteria > Pseudomonadati > Pseudomonadota > Gammaproteobacteria > Enterobacterales > Enterobacteriaceae > Klebsiella > Klebsiella sp. P1927. The sequence goes on from NZ_CP073377.1 coordinate 5,461,324, forward strand.
CTTCCGTGCGGCGGCGGTGGAACAGCTGCAGGTCTGGGGCCAGCGTAATAATATCCCGGTGATCGCCCAGCACACCGGCGCCGACTCCGCCTCGGTGATTTTCGACGCCATTCAGGCGGCGAAGGCGCGTCATGTTGACGTACTGATTGCCGATACCGCCGGGCGTTTGCAGAATAAATCGCACCTGATGGAAGAGCTGAAGAAGATTGTCCGGGTAATGAAAAAGCTGGACGTCGACGCGCCGCACGAGGTGATGTTAACCATTGACGCCAGCACCGGGCAGAATGCTGTTAGCCAGGCCAAACTGTTCCATGAGGCGGTAGGTTTGACCGGGATCACCCTGACCAAGCTGGACGGCACCGCCAAAGGCGGCGTGATCTTCTCGGTGGCCGATCAGTTCGGCATTCCGATTCGCTATATTGGCGTCGGCGAGCGTATTGAGGATCTGCGTCCGTTTAATGCGGGCGACTTTATTGAGGCACTTTTTGCCCGAGAGGATTAAGAATGATTCGCTTTGAACAAGTCAGCAAAGCCTATCTCGGTGGGAGACAAGCGCTGCAGGGGGTGACCTTCCACCTGCAGCCGGGCGAGATGGCGTTTCTGACCGGCCATTCCGGCGCAGGGAAGAGTACCCTGCTGAAGCTTATCTGTGGTATCGAACGGCCCAGCGCCGGGAAAATCTTCTTCAGCGGTCATGAAATCAGCCGTCTGAAGAGCCGTGAGGTGCCGTTCCTGCGCCGCCAGATCGGTATGATTTTCCAGGACCACCATTTGCTGATGGATCGTACCGTGTATGACAACGTGGCGATCCCGCTGATTATCGCCGGCGCCAGCGGCGATGATATTCGTCGTCGCGTCTCGGCGGCGCTGGACAAGGTTGGCCTGCTGGACAAAGCGAAGAATTTTCCCATTCAGCTCTCCGGCGGTGAACAGCAGCGCGTGGGAATCGCTCGCGCGGTGGTCAACAAGCCGGCGGTGCTGCTGGCGGATGAACCGACCGGCAACCTCGACGAGGCGCTCTCGGAGGGGATTTTACGTCTGTTTGAAGAGTTTAACCGCGTCGGGGTGACGGTACTGATGGCCACGCACGATCTGGGGCTTATCTCCAGTCGTCCGTACCGCGTGCTGACGCTTAGCGACGGCCATCTGCATGGAGGCATTCGGGGTGAATAAGCGCGACGCAATGAACCAGATTCGCCAGTTCGGCAGCAAGTTCGATCGCCTGCGCAACGCCGCGGGCGGCGGCGGCGGCGGGCGCAATGCGCCAAAACGGCCGAAAGCGGCGCCTAACCCGGCCTCGCGTAAGAGCAACGTATTCAACGAGCAGGTGCGCTATGCCTGGCACGGCGCGCTGCAGGATCTAAAAAGCACGCCGCTGGCGACCTTCCTGACGGTAATGGTCATCGCCATTTCGTTGACCCTGCCAAGCGTCTGCTACATGGTCTACAAAAACGTCAGCAGCGCGGCGTCCCAGTATTATCCCTCGCCGCAGATCACCGTTTATCTGGAAAAAACGCTGGATGACGATGCCGCGGCGCGGGTGGTGGGCCAGCTGCAGGCGGAGCAGGGCGTCGACAAGGTAAACTATTTGTCCCGTGACGAGGCGCTGGGGGAATTCCGTAACTGGTCTGGCTTTGGCGGCGCCCTGGATATGCTGGAGGAGAACCCGCTGCCGGCGGTCGCCATCGTGGTGCCGAAGCTGGATTTCCAGAGCACCGAGGCGCTGAATACCCTGCGCGATCGGGTATCGCGGATCCAGGGTGTCGATGAAGTGCGGATGGACGACAGCTGGTTTGCCCGTCTCTCCTCGCTCACCGGGCTGGTAGGACGCGTGTCGGCGATGATCGGCGTGCTGATGGTGGCGGCGGTGTTCCTGGTGATCGGCAACAGCGTGCGCCTGAGCATCTTCGCCCGCCGCGATACCATTAACGTTCAGAAGCTTATCGGCGCCACCGACGGCTTTATCCTGCGTCCGTTCCTCTACGGCGGAGCGATGCTGGGCTTTTCCGGCGCGTTTTTATCGCTGATCCTGTCGGAGATTCTGGTAATGCGCCTCTCGTCGGCGGTGACCGAAGTGGCGAAAGTCTTCGGCACCCAGTTTGAGCTGAGCGGCTTAGGCTTCGACGAGTGTCTGTTGATGTTGATCGTCTGCTCGATGATCGGGTGGGTAGCCGCCTGGCTGGCGACAGTGCAACATTTACGTCACTTTACTCCCGATTAATAAAAGCGTGATATAATCTTTCCCTGCTGCAATGAGTTCCTGTTCGCAGGGAAAGATACCGCAAGCTTGTTCCCCTTTTCCTGCCCTCACTTTTTCATCGTGGTGTCACATTTTGTGCGTAATTTATTCACACCGTTGCATGGAACTTGTGGATAAAATCACTGTCTGATACTAATGTGAGTGATATTCTCGTTGCTCATGAATGCTGGCATGCTTGTTGCCTGATGGGGACAAGAACGCGTCAGAAGATATCAATTGAGAGGATTTGAATGACCAAAGAAATGCAAACTTTAGCTTTAGCCCCCGTTGGTAACCTGGAATCGTACATCCGGGCCGCTAACACTTGGCCGATGCTGTCGGCTGATGAAGAGCGGGAGCTTGCTGAAAAGCTGCATTACCAGGGCGATCTGGAAGCAGCGAAAAAGCTGATTCTGTCTCACCTGCGCTTTGTTGTTCACATTGCTCGTAACTACTCGGGCTATGGCCTGCCGCAGGCGGATCTGATCCAGGAAGGCAATATCGGCCTGATGAAAGCCGTGCGTCGCTTCAACCCGGAAGTGGGTGTGCGCCTGGTCTCCTTCGCCGTGCACTGGATTAAAGCCGAAATTCACGAATACGTGCTGCGCAACTGGCGTATTGTGAAGGTCGCTACCACCAAAGCACAGCGTAAGCTGTTCTTTAACCTGCGTAAAACCAAACAGCGTTTGGGTTGGTTCAACCAGGATGAAGTGGAAATGGTGGCCCGTGAGCTGGGCGTGTCGAGCAAAGACGTCCGCGAGATGGAATCCCGTATGGCGGCCCAGGACATGACCTTCGACATGTCGTCCGACGATGAGTCCGACAGCCAGCCGATGGCGCCGGTCCTGTATCTGCAGGACAAAACGTCTAACTTTGCCGACGGCATCGAAGACGATAACTGGGAAGAGCAGGCGGCGAATAAGCTGACTGACGCGATGCAGGGCCTGGACGAGCGTAGCCAGGACATCATCCGCGCCCGCTGGCTGGACGAAGATAACAAGTCCACGCTGCAGGAACTGGCCGACCGCTACGGCGTCTCCGCAGAGCGCGTGCGTCAGCTGGAAAAGAACGCCATGAAAAAACTGCGTGCCGCTATCGAAGCCTGATACGCCACGCCTGCCTGATACCTGATATCAGGCTCCCCGATAACGCCCCGCCTCAGGTTGGGGCGTTTTGTTTTTCTGCGTCCTCCCGGAGCAGGAGCATCTGCGGGCAGTGCGTCTGCAGGCAGCCGAGTAAGACGCTGAACGCCGACGCCATCTGCTCTTCGGGCTGGCTGGCGAATCCCATCAGTAATCCTTTCTTGCGCGCCGCCGTCAGGTAGTAGCGCGACAGCGGCCGCACCAGAATGTGCCGCGCATTGGCCTCTCTGGCGATCGCCACATCGTCAGCCTCTGCGGGCAAATTGAGGATCAAATGCAGCCCGGCATTATCGCTGAAGTCAGACAGGGCGTACGGCATACAGTGCTGCTGGATAAGCTCAGTTAAAAAGGCGCGGCGACGGCTGTAGAGCAGCCGCATACGGCGGATATGGGCCGAATAGTGGCCGGCGGTAATAAACTCCGCCAGCGCCATCTGGATCAGCGAATGGCCGCCGCGGTAAAGCTCAGCATGGGCGTGCTTCAGGTCGCTGACCAGCGGCCGCGGGATCACCACGTAGCCCAGGCGCAGGCCGGGATAGAGCGTCTTGCTGAAGGTGCCGATATAGACCACCGGGGCGTCGGCGACCAGACCCTGCAGGGCGGGGATCGGCTGACCGGAAAAGCGAAACTCGCTGTCATAATCATCTTCGACGATCCAGCTCCCCTGCTGACGGGCGAGCGCCAGCAGCCGCTGGCGGCGCTCAAGGCTCATCACCGCGCCCAGCGGATACTGGTGGGAAGGCGTAACGAAGATCAGCCTCGGCGCATCGTCAACCGTCTCCGGCGGGCACAGGCCGTTGGCATCGACGGTCAGGGGCTCTGCCCGAACGTCGTTCATCGCCAGCACGTGGCGGATCCCCCAGTAGGAAGGCTCCTCCACCCACGCCAGATCGCCGTTATCACACAGCATGCGGGTGACCAGATCGATCGCCTGGTGGATCCCCTCGGTGATAAGAATTTGATCTGACTGACAGTGGACGCCGCGCGACACGCGCAGATAATCCACCAGCGCCTGCTGCAGTTCCGGAGTGCCGCCGTTGCAGCTATAGCTGAGCCGCTCCGGTTTGGGCCGACGGCTGATGCGGGCCTGGATCTTACTGAACAGCGGGTGGGGAAAGGCGTTAACGTCCGGCACGCCGGGTATAAACGCTCCCCACTGGCGCGGGCTGGCGCTGACCTGGCCGAGCAGATGTTGGCCTCGGCGTGAAAGATGCGCCGTCGGTGCTGCGATACTGCTGTTTTCTTGCTGACCTTTAGCCGTCAATGAGCTCTCAGGGGCGGTTTGGGCAACGAATGTTCCGCTTCCCCGACGGGAAACCACATATCCTTCCGCCAGCAATTGTTCATAAGTTGTTAATATGGTGTTTCTTGATACGCCAAGTTCGCCCGCCAGGTCCCGCGACGGCGGCAGACGGCTTTGCGGTGCCAGCGAACCGTCGAGGATCGCGCGGCGCAGCGCGTTATATAAGCGTTTGTGCAGAAGAGGATCCCGCTCTTCCTGCAGACGGACCAGCACCAGGTCACCCACCAGCGAACGCAATTGGATCCCTCAGATATTCAAAATTGGTACTCGATTATAGGGCCAACTCCTGTGTAAATAAACGACATCGTTTCTAATTTGTTGCGATAACGTGACATACACGACAGGAGATTCGCAGGTGAAAAGCTCAGAACTGAATCAACGTCGCCAGCAGGCGACGCCGCGCGGCGTAGGCGTAATGTGTAACTACTTTGTCGAGAAGGCGGAAAACGCCACGCTGTGGGATATCGAAGGCAATGAGGTGATCGATTTCGCCGCCGGGATCGCCGTGTTAAATACCGGTCACCGCCATCCGAAAGTGGTCGCCGCGGTTGCCGACCAGCTGCAGGCGTTCACCCACACCGCCTATCAGATTGTGCCGTACGAAAGCTATGTTTCGCTGGCGGAGCGTATCAACGATCTGGCGCCAATTGACGGGCCGGCAAAAACGGCTTTCTTCACCACCGGCGCGGAAGCGGTCGAGAACGCGGTGAAAATCGCCCGCGCTTACACCGGTCGTCCGGGGCTGATTACCTTCGGCGGCGGTTTCCACGGCCGTACCTTTATGACCATGGCCCTCACCGGTAAGGTCGCGCCCTACAAAATCGGCTTCGGGCCATTCCCGGGCTCGGTGTATCACGGCGTTTACCCCAATGCGGCGCATGGCGTGACCACCGCGGATGCGCTGAAAAGCCTGGAGCGCATTTTCAAAGCGGATATTGCGCCGGACCAGGTAGCGGCCATCATTCTCGAGCCGATCCAGGGGGAAGGCGGCTTTAACGTCGCGCCGGCCGATTTTATGCAGGCGCTGCGCGACCTGTGCGATACCCACGGCATTCTGCTGATCGCCGATGAAGTGCAGACCGGTTTCGCCCGCACCGGCAAGCTGTTCGCTATGCAGCACTATGAGGTGAAACCGGATCTGATGACGATGGCGAAAAGCCTCGCCGGCGGTTTCCCGCTGTCGGGCGTTGTCGGCCGCGCCGAGGTGATGGATGCGCCAGCCCCAGGCGGGCTGGGCGGAACCTATGCCGGTAACCCGCTGGCGGTGGCCGCGGCGCACGCGGTGCTGGATGTGATTGCCGAAGAGCAGCTGTGTCAGCGCGCTGAACAGCTGGGTAGCCATCTGCAGGAAGTGCTCAACCAGGCGCGCGCTACCTGCCCGGCGATCGTAGATGTCCGCGGCCGGGGGTCGATGGTGGCGGTGGAGTTTAACGATCCGCAAACAGGCGAACCGTCGCCGGAATTCACCCGCCTTGTGCAACAGAAAGCGCAGGAGAACGGCCTGCTGCTGCTGAGCTGTGGCGTCTACGGCAACGTGATCCGCTTCCTGTATCCGTTGACTATCCCCGACGCCCAGTTCTCGAAAGCGCTGGATATTCTGGCGCGCGTACTGAAGAGCTAACGTCTCCCCGGCGGGCTGCGGCGGCAGGGAAGCCGAACAGAAACAGGACGCCGCAGCCGGCTGTTTATGCTCAGCGTGAGTGGTTTATCACTCTGATATCACCTTTTTTCCGGCGGTGAAAACCGCCGGAGTAAAACGGAATCTATGGTCACTCCCGTTTTTGCAACACCGATTTTGACGACAAGTTGGCTTGCTTGAATCTATCCGGCGTCTGAATGGGATTTTATTCCCGCGCCTCGATGAGTTCCGCGCCTGATGAACCTCCAGAAAATATACGGCTTCAATGAGCCTTTCCGTTTTACAGGTTCCTCAACAGGCCGGTGGGCCGTTAGTATCATCAATATCAGTATTCGCAAAACCAGATGAATGATTGTTTAAACTGGTGTATTTCTGCCTTTATGCTTCGTAAGTTTGCTGTCGCGCCGTCAGTGCCCAGGCTATTCTGGCCAGCTTGTTTGCCAGAGCACAGGTGACGACAAAGTTGCTTTTCCGACACAACAACTCCCTGACCCAGTCGGCCAACTTGCCAGACTGGTGTTCCAGTTTTTGTATGAATACCCTGGCACACTGAACCAACAAAGTTCGGATCTTTTTGTTGCCCCGCTTGCTAATCCCTAACAATGTCGTCCGACCTCCCGTGCTGTACTGTCGGGGTACCAGCCCTGTTGCCGCCGCAAAGTCACGGCTGCTGGCGTACTGCTTCCCGTCGCCAATCTCAGTTGAAATAGTACTGGCAGTCAGCGTTCCAACGCAGGGAATACTCAGCAAGCGCTGTCCAACCTCATCTTCGTCCAACTTTCGTTTCAACTGAGATTCCAGATCTTTAATCTGCTCAACAAGATAGTGATAATGCTGTTGTAATTTCAGCAGTAACTGGCTGAGATAAAGAGGCAAACTACTGTCCTCAAGAAGGGTACTCAGTCGACTAATAACGGCAGCACCTCGCGGAACGCTGATACCAAATTCCAGCAGAAAAGCATGCATCTGATTAGTTGTTTTCACCTTATCCTGAACCAGGGATTCACGGACACGATGCAGAGCTCGCATTGCCTGCTGAGATTCGGTTCTGGGCTGCACGAAACGCATAGATGGACGTGATGCTGCTTCACAGATAGCTTCAGCATCAACGAAGTCATTTTTGTTGCTTTTAACGAATGGGCGGACAAATTGCGGTGATATCAGCTTTGGAAAATGCCCTAACTCTTCCAGCTTGCGTGCCATAAAGTGAGAACCGCCACAGGCTTCCATCGCGATGGTTGTTGCCGGGCATGTCGCCAGAAATTCGATTAGCTTTGGTCGGGTGAATTTTTTACGGTAAACGGCCTTCCCACGATGATCCTGACAATGAATATGGAAAGAGTTCTTACCCAGATCGATACCAATAAGCGCAATGTTTTCCATGATGGTTCTCCGAATGAAAGCCTGTCCTCAGCATAGTACTGGGAAGGAGGGAGTGACCATCTCATTAAGTATTATGTCTGAAAACTCCACCTTTTCTCCCGTCCTCACCGGCCGGGAACGTACGGCTGTCCCTGCAAAATCTCTGAGCTTCGTCGAAGGGGTATCGATGATTGTCGGTACCAATATTGGCGCGGGCGTCCTCTCTATCGCCTATGCGTCGAGCAAAGCGGGCTTCTTACCGCTGCTGTTCTGGCTGGTGCTGGTGGGCAGCCTGACGACGGTGACTATGCTCTATGTCGCGGAATCCACGCTGCGCACCCGTAAACATCTGCAGCTCAGTGGATTATCGAAGCGCTACGTCGGCGGCTTTGGCGCGCTGATGATGTTTCTCTCCGTCTGCGTCAATAGCGTCGGGGCATTGACGGCGTATATGACCGGCAGCGGTAAGCTGCTGCACTCCCTGTTTGGCATCTCGCCGGCGCTGGGCAGCGTGCTGTTTTTCGTTCCGGCGGCAGGGGTACTCTACCTGGGGCTGAAGGCGATCGGCCGCGGTGAGAAATTTATCAGCATCGGCATGGTGGTGATGATCTCGGTGCTGGTGATTGCCACGCTGTTGAAAGATACCACCCGCGTCGGCTATCTGCTCGACGGCAACTGGCTGTATATGGTTCCGGTCTTCAACGTCGTGGCATTCTGCTTCTCGGCACAGTATATCGTGCCGGAGATGGCGCGGGGCTTCGCCGACAAACCGGAAAAATTGCCTAAAGCCATCATGGTCGGTATGGCGCTGACCTTTACCCTGCTGGCGCTGGTGCCGTTGTCGGTGATCTCGCTTAACGGTCTCGACAATATCTCGGATGTGGCCACCATCTCCTGGGGGCGGGCGCTTGGCGAATGGGCCTTCTTCTCAGCCAATCTGTTTGCGCTGTGCGCGATGCTGACCTCCTACTGGGGACTGGGCGGCAGCTTCCTGACCAATATCTTCGATCAGTTCCGCCTGGGGAATGACGAACAGCCCGCCCGGCGCCTGATGGTGCTGCTGGTGGTGGCGATCCCGCCGTTCGTACTGGCCTATAGCGGCATGGTCTCCTTCGTCAACGCGCTCTATTTTGCCGGGGTGTTCAGCGGCGTCATTTTATCGATTATGCCGATCCTGATGCTCAAGGGCGCCCGCCAGCGTGGCGATCTGACCCCGGGCTGGACCTGTCCGGCCTGGATGACCCATCCGCTTATCCAATGCTTCATTGTGTTGTTGTATCTTTGCAGCGCCGCCTACGCGATAGCATCCGCGGTGGGCTACCTACCCGCAGGCTGGTAATCAGGCTCTGTTTTGCACCGCGTCCGGTTCATGCTGGCGCGGTTTTTTTATTTGTCACTTATCTGTTACATAGCCCGCAATTTAGTCGTTTCAAATTCCTCAGAATGACGGTATGTTTAGCATAGTGTGCTGCAAAAGCGCGGGCAGCCCCCGGTTGATTAGCTATCATATGCTTTTCCTATCGGTATAAACAAAATAATGCGCTAATAAACAACATCACAACAAATGCAAAAACCATAATAATGGGGAGCCTCAGGATGAATATGAAGGGTAAAGCGTTACTGGCAGGATGTATTGCCTTAGTTATGAGCAGCGCGGCGCTGGCGGAAGATATCAAAATCGCGGTAGTCGGGGCGATGTCCGGCCCGGTGGCCCAGTACGGCGACCAGGAGTTTACCGGCGCAGAGCAGGCGGTAGCGGATATCAACGCTAAGGGCGGCATCAAGGGCAATAAGCTGCAGATCGTCAAATATGATGACGCTTGCGACCCGAAACAGGCGGTAGCGGTAGCCAACAAAGTGGTCAACGACGGCATCAAATACGTCATTGGTCACCTGTGTTCCTCTTCCACTCAGCCGGCGTCTGATATCTATGAAGACGAAGGCATTCTGATGATTACCCCGGCAGCGACTGCTCCGGAGCTGACGGCGCGCGGCTATAAACTGATCCTGCGCACCACCGGTCTGGACTCCGATCAGGGGCCAACCGCGGCGAAATACATTCTCGACAAAGTGAAGCCGCAGCGTATCGCAGTGGTACATGACAAACAGCAGTACGGCGAAGGTTTGGCCCGTGCGGTGCAGGATGGCCTGAAAAAAGGCGGGGCGAACGTGGTCTTCTTCGACGGGATCACCGCCGGTGAGAAAGATTTCTCCACCCTGGTGGCGCGCCTGAAGAAAGAGAATATCGATTTCGTCTACTACGGCGGCTATCACCCGGAAATGGGCCAGATCCTGCGTCAGGCGCGCGCCGCCGGTCTGAAAACCCAGTTTATGGGCCCGGAAGGCGTAGCGAACGTCTCCCTGTCTAACATCGCCGGCGAGTCGGCGGAAGGCCTGCTGGTAACCAAGCCGAAGAACTACGACCAGGTGCCGGCGAACAAACCGATCGTGGATGCGATCAAGGCGAAGAAACAGGATCCGAGCGGCGCCTTCGTGTGGACCACCTACGCGGCGCTGCAGTCGCTGCAGGCAGGCCTGAATCAGTCTGACGATCCGGCGGAAATCGCTAAATACCTGAAAGGCGCGACAGTAGACACCGTGATGGGCCCGCTGTCGTGGGATCAGAAAGGCGACCTGAAAGGCTTTGAGTTCGGGGTCTTTACCTGGCATGCGAACGGTACGGCGACCGACGCCAAATAATTTAACCGGCGCCTTTCACGCTGCAAATGCGTTGTCTGCGGCCCTCAACCCCGGTCACTTACTGATGTAAGCTCCCGGGGATTTCGGGTCTTGACGCCTTTTTGCAACGCGAAATGCTGGGTTAAATGGGGGGCGCCTTTCCCACTGCAAATGCGTTGTCTGCGGCCCTCAACCCCGGTCACTTACTGATGTAAGCTCCCGGGGATTTCGGGTCTTGACGCCTTTTTACAACGCGAAATGCTGGGTTAAATGGGGGGCGCCTTTCCCACTGCAAATGCGTTGTCTGACCCCGGTCGCGCTGCGCTTACCGGGGCTAGAGTCGCCAGGTAGCCCGGCTAAGCGAAGCGCCGCCGGGTTCTTCCTTGGTCATGCTCCGCTTATTGGGGCTACGGCTTAATGCTTTTCCCAACCATTCTGCTGGGCGCTAAAGCCGAGCGCCTGCATAAAGGCCGCCATCACGCCGCGGTCCTCCACCCCGTGGTCGGCGACGCGCCAGCTATTGATCGCCGGGTTATCACGCAACGTCTCTTCCACTAAGTATTGCCCGACGCCGCGGCGGCGGGTCACTTCACGCACGCACAGATCGCTAAGCTCACCTTCGACGCCGCGCAGGGTAACGCGCACGGCGCCCAGCAGGCGCTCGTTAAAGCGGGCGGCGTAGAGACGATGGTTTTCATCAAGGGTCAGCGTCGACAGATCCTGCGACGGCCAGATTTTCCCCAGATCAATGCGATCCTGATCGCTGAAGTGCTGTAAACGGATAATGGTCAGTTTCATGGGCGGCAAATCCAGTGCAAAACAGAGGCGCCAGTGTACCCAAAATTGCTGTCTGGCGGAGCGCTGTTTTTTGCGCGTACATCAGGGGATTCGTTTTCCTGGCGTTGTCAGGGTAGCGCAATCCGTCATGGATCGAAAAATAAGCAGAATTTTAACCTAATGTGCAGCGTTTTATTCCGCCTTATGTATCGTTATTTTATGCTGCAGGATGGACTTTTTTTTGTTTATCTTCACCAAAATACAGAATATTATCTTTGCTTAATCGACTGAAAAATAGAGGTTTTAATCTGTTTTTTAGTGAAAAACTGCGCTAAACCATTAAACTCAATGGTAAAAATGGCGTTGTTTAATAAAAGCACAGAATGCTTTTTAACCATAAAAATACAAAACATTTACACCACATCACGAACGGGGTTCTGCAGCATGAAAAGGAACGCGAAAACCATCGTCGCGGGCATTGTCGCATTAGCGATGTCGCACGCGGCGATGGCCAAGGATATTAAGGTCGCCGTGGTCGGCGCGATGTCGGGGCCGGTGGCCCAGTGGGGCGACATGGAGTTCAATGGCGCGCGTCAGGCGATTAAAGACATCAACGCCAGCGGCGGCATTAAGGGCGACAAGCTGGTGGCCGTCGAATATGACGACGCCTGCGATCCGAAGCAAGCGGTCGCGGTGGCCAACAAAATCGTCAACGACGGCATTCAGTACGTTATCGGCCACCTGTGCTCCTCTTCCACTCAGCCGGCTTCCGACATCTATGAGGATGAAGGCATCCTGATGATCTCCCCCGGGGCGACCAATCCGGAGCTGACCCAGCGCGGATACCAGTACATCATGCGTACCGCCGGCCTCGACTCCTCGCAGGGGCCGACCGCGGCGAAATATATCGTCGAGAAAGTCAAACCGCAGCGTATCGCCATCATTCATGACAAGCAGCAGTACGGCGAAGGGCTGGCGCGTTCGGTGCAGGACAACCTGAAGAAAGCCGGGGCCAACATCGTCTTCTTCGATGGCATCACCGCGGGGGAAAAAGATTTCTCCGCCCTGCTGGCGCGCCTGAAGAAAGAGAACATCGACTTCGTCTACTACGGCGGCTACTACCCGGAAATGGGCCAGATGCTGCGCCAGGCGCGCTCCGTCGGGTTGAAAACCGTGTTTATGGGGCCGGAAGGGGTCGGCAACGCCTCGCTGTCCAATATCGCGGGCGCCGCGGCGGAAGGCATGCTGGTGACAATGCCAAAACGCTACGATCAGGACCCTGCCAACAGCGCCATCGTCAACGCGCTGAAAGCGGAGAAGAAAGATCCGAGCGGACCGTACGTCTGGATCACCTATGCCGCCGTTCAGTCGCTGGCGCAGGCGATGGACAGAACCGGCAGCCAGCAGCCGCTGGATTTAATCAAAGATTTGAAAGCGCACGGGGCGAAAACCGTGATTGGGCCGCTGACCTGGGATGAAAAAGGCGATCTGAAGGGATTTGAGTTTGGTGTCTTCCAGTGGCACGCCGACGGCTCTTCGAGCGCGGCGAAATAAGCGCTGAAGACGAGTTATCCCTCCGCCTGCGAACCGCGGGCGGTTTGAAAAAGGTTACCTTATGTCCGAGCAGTTTCTCTATTTTCTGCAGCAGATGTTTAACGGCGTCACGCTGGGCAGTACCTATGCGTTGATCGCCATCGGCTATACGATGGTGTACGGCATTATCGGCATGATCAACTTCGCCCACGGCGAGGTCTATATGATTGGCAGCTATGTCTCCTTCATGATCATCGCCGCGCTGATGATGATGGGCATTGACACTAGCTGGCTGCTGGTCGCCGCCGGATTCGTGGGCGCCATTGTGATTGCCAGCGCCTACGGCTGGAGCATTGAGCGCGTGGCCTATCGGCCGGTGCGTAACTCCAAGCGCCTGATTGCGCTGATCTCCGCCATCGGGATGTCTATCTTCCTGCAGAACTACGTCAGCCTGACCCAGGGCTCCCGCGACGTGGCGCTGCCGAGCTTGTTTAACGGCCAGTGGGTCGTCGGCCACAGCGACAGCTTCTCCGCGACAATCACCACCATGCAACTGGTGATCTGGGTGGTGACCTTTATCGCCATGCTGGCCCTGACGCTGTTTATTCGCTACTCGCGGATGGGGCGCGCCTGCCGCGCCTGCGCGGAAGATCTGAAAATGGCCAGCCTGCTCGGGATTAACACCGACCGCGTCATTGCCCTGACCTTTGTCATCGGCGCAGCGATGGCGGCGGTGGCCGGCGTGCTGCTGGGGCAGTTCTACGGCGTGATTAACCCCTACATCGGCTTTATGGCCGGGATGAAGGCGTTCACCGCCGCCGTGCTCGGCGGGATCGGCAGTATCCCTGGCGCGATGATCGGCGGCCTGATCCTGGGTATTGCCGAGGCGCTCTCTTCCGCCTATCTCAGCACCGAATATAAGGACGTCGTTTCCTTCGCGCTGCTGATTCTGGTGCTGTTAGTGATGCCGACCGGCATTCTGGGCCGCCCGGAGGTGGAAAAAGTATGAAACCGATGCGAATTGCAATGGCGCTGCTCTCTGCCGTGATGTTCTTCATTCTGGCGGGCGTCTTTATGGGCGTGCAGCTGGAGCTGAACGGCACCAAACTGGTGGTCGATACCGCCGCCGATATTCGCTGGCAGTGGATCTTCATCGGTACCGCGGTGGTCTTTTTCTTCCAGCTGCTGCGGCCGCTGTTCCAGAAAGCGGTTAAGAACGTCTCCGGGCCGAAGTTTATTATGCCGGCGATTGACGGGTCGACGGTGAAGCAGAAGCTGTTCCTGATCGCCCTGCTGGTGATTGCCGTGGCCTGGCCGTTTATGGTGTCGCGCGGCACGGTGGATATCGCCACCCTGACGATGATCTATATCATCCTCGGCCTCGGGTTGAACGTGGTGGTCGGCCTTTCCGGCCTGCTGGTGCTGGGCTACGGTGGGTTCTATGCCATCGGCGCGTATACCTTTGCGCTGCTGAACCACTATTACGGTCTTGGCTTCTGGACCTGTCTCCCGCTGGCCGGCCTGGTCTCCGCGGCGGCCGGTTTCCTGCTGGGCTTCCCGGTGCTGCGTTTGCGCGGCGACTACCTGGCGATTGTGACCTTAGGCTTCGGCGAGATCGTGCGCATTCTGCTGCTCAACAATACCGAGATCACCGGCGGGCCGAACGGCATCAGCCAGATCCCGAAACCGACCTTCTTTGGCCTCGAATTTAGCCGCAGCGCCCGCGAAGGCGGCTGGGATACCTTCAGCAACTTCTTCGGCGTCAAATACGATCCCTCCGACCGGGTGATTTTCCTCTACCTGGTGGCGTTGCTGCTGGTAGTGCTCAGCCTGTTCGTCATCAACCGCCTGCTGCGAATGCCGCTGGGCCGGGCGTGGGAAGCGCTGCGTGAAGATGAGATCGCCTGTCGTTCGCTGGGCCTGAGCCCGACGCGCATCAAGCTGACCGCCTTTACCATCAGCGCCGCGTTTGCTGGCTTCGCCGGCACGCTGTTCGCCGCGCGCCAGGGCTTCGTCAGCCCGGAATCCTTTACCTTCGCCGAGTCAGCCTTTGTGCTGGCGATCGTCGTGCTGGGCGGGATGGGCTCGCAGTTCGCGGTGATCCTCGCGGCTATTCTGCTGGTGGTCTCGCGCGAGTTGATGCGTGACTTCAACGAATACAGCATGTTAATGCTCGGCGGCCTGATGGTGCTGATGATGATCTGGCGTCCGCAGGGGCTTCTGCCAATGACGCGCGTGCAGTTGAAGCTGAAAAACGGTCAGGCGAAAGGAGAGCAGGCATGAGTCAGCCATTATTATCCGTTAGCGGCCTGATGATGCGTTTCGGCGGTCTGCTGGCCGTCAACAATGTGTCGCTGGAGCTCAGAGAGCGCGAGATCGTCTCGCTGATCGGCCCCAACGGCGCCGGGAAGACCACCGTCTTTAACTGCCTGACCGGTTTTTACAAGCCCACCGGCGGCACTATTCTGCTGCGCGACCAGCACCTGGAAGGGCTGCCGGGTCAGCAGATTGCGCGGATGGGCGTGGTGCGGACCTTCCAGCACGTGCGCTTGTTCCGCGAAATGACGGTGATTGAAAACCTGCTGGTGGCGCAGCATCAGCAGCTGAAAACCGGGCTCTTCTCCGGCCTGCTGAAAACGCCGGCCTTCCGTCGGGCGCAGAGCGAAGCGCTGGACAGGGCCGCCACCTGGCTGGAGCGTATCGGCCTGCTGGAGCATGCCAACCGTCAGGCCAGCAACCTGGCCTACGGCGACCAGCGTCGGCTGGAGATTGCCCGCTGCATGGTGACCCAGCCGGAAATTCTGATGCTCGATGAACCGGCGGCGGGGCTGAACCCGAAAGAGACCAAAGAGCTGGACGAGCTTATCGCCGAGCTGCGTAACCATCACAACACCACCATCCTGCTTATCGAACACGATATGAAGCTGGTGATGGGCATTTCCGATCGCATCTACGTCGTGAACCAGGGAACACCGCTGGCCAACGGGACGCCGGAAGAGATTCGTAATAACCCGGACGTGATCCGCGCATACCTTGGTGAGGCATAAGATGGAAAACGCGATGTTAACTTTTGACAACGTCAGCGCCCACTACGGCAAGATTCAGGCGCTGCACAACGTCAGCCTGCATATCAAACAGGGCGAGATCGTCACGCTTATCGGCGCCAACGGCGCGGGGAAAACCACCCTCCTCGGCACGCTGTGCGGCGACCCGCGCGCCTCCAGCGGGCGCATTGTCTTTGACGGTAAGGATATTACCGACTGGCAAACCGCGAAGATCATGCGCGAGGCGGTGGCGATCGTTCCGGAAGGGCGGCGCGTCTTTTCGCGTATGACGGTGGAAGAGAACCTGGCGATGGGCGGTTTTTTTGCCGACCGCGATCAGTTCCAGACCCGCATCAAATGGGTGTATGAGCTGTTCCCGCGTCTGCATGAACGCCGTATTCAGCGCGCCGGCACCATGTCCGGCGGCGAGCAGCAGATGCTGGCGATCGGTCGCGCCCTGATGAGCCAACCGCGCCTGCTGCTGCTGGATGAACCGTCGCTGGGGCTGGCGCCGATTATCATTCAGCAGATTTTCGACACCATCGAGCAGCTGCGCGAGCAGGGAATGACGATCTTCCTGGTTGAGCAGAACGCCAACCAGGCGCTGAAGCTGGCCGACCGCGGCTATGTGCTGGAGAACGGCCACGTGGTGCTGGAGGACACCGGCGACGCGCTGTTGGCCAACGAGGCGGTGCGCAGCGCCTATCTTGGCGGTTAATTCATCGCAACCCGGCGTCGTTCATTTCGCCGGTTTGTAGCCCGGGCGAGGCGCTTGCGCCGACCCCGGGAGCCGATCGCACGAATACATTTAAAAGAGCCTGTTGGCTCTTTTTTTGTACATATATGTTGTACAATAAAAGAGTACAGCTTTGGAGGTTTTTATGAGAACGGTTAACTATAGCGAAGCCCGGCAAAATCTGGCCGATGTGCTGGAAAGCGCAGTGACAGGTGTACCTGTGACCATTACCCGTCGTGGGCATAAATCTGCAGTCATCATTAGTGCAGAAGAGTTTGAACGCTACCAGACGGCCAGAATGGATGATGAGTTCGCGGCTATCATGGCGGTTCATGGTGATGAGATCAGGGAGCTTGCGGATAAATGACGCTGCAGATTATCTCAGCGGAAGAGATAATACAGTTTCACGACAGGCTGCTCCGCGTCACGCCTGGCGTTGCCGGTATGCCCGATCCAGGGCGTGCCGAAGCGATAATGTATAGGGTGCTAAACAAAATTGAATATGAAGGTGTGACAGACGTGTGGCGACTCGCTGCGATGCATCTGCTGGCGATTTCTCGCGGTCATATATTTAATGATGGTAATAAGCGTACGGCACTGTTTATCACTCTGCTTTTTTTAAAGCGAAATGGAATTATATTGCCGGCGAATCCAGACTTCGTCGGCATGACCGTCGAGGCGGCAGCAGGGCAACTTACCCTGGAACAGATTGTCGCGCGCTTGCGCGGATGACGGTTAACTCGTTGCAACCCGGCGGCTTCGCCGGTTTGTAGCCCGGGCGAGGCGCTTGCGCCGACCCCGGGAGCCGACCGCACGAATATTATCCGTGTCTCAGCTCCCACTTTACTTCCCCCGTCCTTTCATCGGCTTGTCATCTCTCTGACCCGTTACTATCTTTTTTTTGTAATAAAAAAGTTATTTTTCTGTAATTCGAACATGTCATGTTACCCCGCGAGCATAAAACGCGTGAAATCGCGCATCCGGCACAACAAGAGAGATAACCGATGATATCGTTACGACATACAGCTTTAGGACTGGCGCTGAGCCTGGCTTTTGCCGGTCAGGCCCTGGCGGTTACCACCATCCCGTTCTGGCACTCAATGGAAGGCGAGCTGGGTAAAGAAGTGGATTCTCTGGCGCAACGCTTTAACGCGGCCAATCCTGATTACAAAATCGTTCCGGTATACAAAGGCAACTACGAGCAGAGCCTGAGCGCCGGTATTGCCGCCTTCCGTACCGGCAACGCGCCGGCTATCCTGCAGGTGTATGAAGTCGGCACCGCCACCATGATGGCGTCAAAAGCCATTAAGCCGGTCTACCAGGTGTTTAGCGAGGCGGGCATCAAGTTTGATGAATCGCAGTTCGTACCGACGGTGGCCGGGTATTACACCGATTCGAAAACCGGCCATCTGCTCTCCCAGCCGTTTAACAGCTCTACCCCGGTGCTCTACTACAACAAAGACGCCTTCAAAAAAGCCGGCTTAGATCCGGATCAGCCGCCGAAGACCTGGCAGGATCTGGCGGCCTACACCGCGAAGCTGAAAGCCGCCGGGATGAAGTGCGGCTACGCCAGCGGCTGGCAGGGCTGGATCCAGATTGAAAACTTCAGCGCCTGGCACGGTCTGCCGGTGGCCACGAAGAATAACGGCTTCGACGGTACCGACGCGGTTCTTGAGTTCAACAAGCCGGAGCAGGTGAAGCATATCGCGCTGCTCGAAGAGATGAACAAGAAGGGCGATTTCAGCTACTTCGGGCGTAAAGACGAGTCTACCGAAAAGTTCTATAACGGCGACTGCGCCATTACCACTGCCTCGTCCGGATCGCTGGCCGATATCCGCCAGTACGCCAAATTTAACTACGGCGTCGGCATGATGCCTTACGATGCCGACGTGAAAGGCGCGCCGCAGAACGCCATCATCGGCGGGGCCAGCCTGTGGGTGATGCAGGGCAAAGACAAAGAGACCTACACCGGCGTGGCGAAGTTCCTCGACTTCCTGACCAAACCGGAAAACGCCGCCGAGTGGCACCAGAAAACCGGCTACCTGCCGATCACTACCGCGGCCTACGATCTGACGCGTCAGCAGGGCTTCTATGATAAGAACCCGGGCGCCGATATCGCTACCCGCCAGATGCTGAACAAGCCGCCGTTGCCGTTCACCAAAGGTCTGCGCCTGGGCAACATGCCGCAAATCCGCACCATCGTCGATGAAGAGCTGGAGAGCGTGTGGACCGGCAAGAAAACCCCGCAGCAGGCGCTGGATTCCGCCGTGCAGCGCGGGAACCAGCTGCTGCGTCGCTTCGAGCAAGCGACCAAATCGTAATCTGTAACTTGCCCGGTGGCGCTGCGCTTACCGGGCCTACGATGTGCCCTATGTAGGCCGGGTAAGGCGTAGCCGCCACCCGGCATTGTTCAGGAACCCAATCTCAATGTCATCATCCCGTCCGGTATTCCGCTCGCGCTGGCTGCCCTATGTGCTGGTCGCGCCGCAGCTGATTATCACGTTGATTTTCTTTATCTGGCCCGCAGGCGAAGCGCTGTGGTACTCGCTGCAGAGCGTCGATCCCTTTGGCCTTTCCAGCCAGTTCGTCGGCCTGGATAACTTTGTTGCGCTGTTCCACGATCCGTACTACCTGGACTCGTTCTGGACCACCATAAAATTCAGCGCCCTGGTGACCGTCAGCGGCCTGCTCATTTCACTGTTTTTCGCCGCGCTGGTCGACTATGTGGTGCGCGGCAGCCGCTTTTATCAAACGCTGATGCTGCTGCCGTACGCCGTGGCCCCCGCCGTCGCGGCGGTGCTGTGGATCTTCCTCTTTAACCCCGGGCGCGGGCTGATCACCCATTTCCTCGGCGAGCTGGGCTACGACTGGAACCATGCGCAGAACAGCGGCCAGGCGATGTTTCTGGTGGTCTTCGCCTCGGTGTGGAAACAGATAAGCTACAACTTCCTGTTCTTTTTCGCCGCGCTGCAGTCGATTCCGCGTTCGCTGGTTGAGGCCGCCGCCATCGACGGCGCCGGGCCGATTCGTCGCTTCTTTAAGCTGGCGCTGCCGCTGATTGCGCCGGTGAGTTTCTTCCTGCTGGTGGTCAACCTGGTTTATGCCTTCTTCGACACCTTCCCGGTGATCGATGCCGCCACCGCCGGCGGCCCGGTGCAGGCGACCACCACTCTGATCTACAAAATCTATCGCGAAGGTTTCGCCGGGCTCGATCTATCCGCTTCCGCCGCGCAGTCGGTGGTGCTGATGTTCCTCGTCATTATCCTGACGGTGGTGCAGTTCCGTTACGTTGAAAGTAAGGTGCGTTACCAATGATTGAGAACCGTCGCGGGCTGACGATTTTCAGCCACACCATGCTGATCCTGGGTATCGCCGTCATTTTATTCCCGCTGTACGTCGCCTTCGTGGCGGCGACGCTGGATAACAAATCGGTATTTGAAACGCCGATGACGCTGATCCCCGGTGGCCATCTGCTGGAGAACATGAAGACCATTTGGATGAACGGCGTCGGCGTCAACAGCGCGCCGTTCTGGCTGATGATGCTCAACAGCTTCATCATGGCGTTCGCCATTACGGTCGGCAAAATCGTGGTGTCGATGCTTTCGGCGTTCGCTATCGTCTGGTTCCGCTTTCCGCTGCGTAACCTGTTCTTCTGGATGATCTTTATCACCCTGATGCTGCCGGTCGAGGTGCGTATTTTCCCGACGGTGGAGGTGATCGCCAACCTCAACATGCTCGACAGCTATGCCGGGTTAACGCTGCCGTTGATGGCTTCGGCCACCGCTACCTTCCTGTTCCGCCAGTTCTTTATGACCCTGCCGGACGAGCTGATTGAAGCGGCGCGTATCGATGGCGCTTCGCCGATGCGCTTCTTTCGCGACATCGTGCTGCCGCTGTCGAAAACCAACCTCGCCGCGCTGTTCGTCATCACCTTTATCTACGGCTGGAACCAGTATCTATGGCCGTTGCTGATTATTCAGGATGTGAATCTTGGCACCGCCGTCGCCGGTATTAAAGGCATGATCGCCACCGGCGAAGGTACTACCCAGTGGAATCAGGTGATGGCGGCGATGCTGCTGACCCTGATCCCGCCGGTCGTCATCGTTTTAGCCATGCAGCGCGCGTTTGTGCGCGGCCTGGTCGATAGTGAGAAATAAAATGGCTGGTTTAAAACTACAGGCAGTAAGCAAAAGCTGGGATGGCAAAACCCAGGTAATTCAACCGCTGACGCTGGACGTGGCGGACGGAGAATTTATCGTCATGGTCGGCCCGTCGGGCTGCGGGAAATCAACGCTGCTGCGGATGGTCGCGGGACTGGAACGGGTGACCAGCGGCGATATCTGGATCGATCGTAAACGGGTGACCGAGATGGAGCCGAAGGATCGCGGCATCGCGATGGTGTTCCAGAACTATGCCCTTTATCCGCATATGAGCGTGGAAGAGAACATGGCGTGGGGGCTGAAGATTCGCGGCATGGGTAAGGGATTGATCGCCGAGCGGGTGCAGGAGGCGGCGCGCATTCTTGAGCTGGATGGTCTGCTCAAGCGCCGCCCGCGGGAACTGTCCGGCGGCCAGCGCCAGCGCGTGGCGATGGGCCGCGCCATCGTGCGTGATCCGGCGGTATTCCTGTTCGACGAACCGTTGTCAAACCTCGACGCCAAGCTGCGCGTGCAGATGCGTCTGGAACTGCAGCAGCTGCATCGCCGCCTGAAAACCACCTCGCTGTACGTCACCCATGACCAGGTGGAGGCGATGACCCTCGCCCAGCGGGTGATGGTGATGAACAAAGGCGTTGCCGAGCAGATCGGCACCCCGGTGGAAGTGTATGAGAAGCCAGCCAGCCGCTTTGTGGCGAGCTTTATCGGCAGCCCGGCCATGAACCTGCTGGAAGGGCGCATCAGCGATGACGGCGGTCGCTTTGAGCTGGCGGGCGGCATGCAGCTGCCGACGAATCATGAGCACCGGCGCCACGCTGGGCGTAAAATGACGCTCGGTATCCGTCCGGAGCATTTTATCTTAAGCTCGCAGGCGCAAGGTGGTATTCCGCTGCTGATGGACACCCTGGAAATTTTAGGTGCCGATAACCTCGCTCACGGGCGCTGGGGCGAACAGAAGCTGGTGGTCAGACTGCCGCATCAGCAGCGCCCGGCGGCAGGCAGCACGCTATGGCTGCATCTGCCTTTGGAACATCTGCACCTCTTTGATGGTGAAACAGGAAAACGCGCATGAGTAACTGGCCTTATCCCCGCATCGTCGCCCATCGCGGCGGCGGTAAACTGGCGCCGGAGAACACCCTGGCGGCTATCGACGTCGGCGCCCGCTACGGGCACACGATGATTGAATTTGACGCCAAGCTGTCGAAGGACGGGCAGATCTTTCTGCTGCATGACGATAATCTCGAACGCACCAGCAATGGCTGGGGCGTAGCGGGCGAGCTGGCGTGGGACGATCTGCTGAAGGTCGATGCCGGTAGCTGGTTCAGCCGTGAATTTAAGGGCGAGCCGCTGCCGCTGCTCTCCCAGGTGGCGGAGCGCTGCCGTCGTCACGACATGATGGCGAATATCGAAATTAAGCCGACCACCGGGCTGGGGCCGCAGACCGGGAAAGTGGTGGCGCTGGCCGCGCGCGATCTATGGCAAGGCATGACCGCGCCGCTGCTCTCCTCTTTTGAAATCGACGCCCTGGAGGCGGCGCAGGAAGCCGCGCCCGAGCTGCCGCGCGGGCTGCTGCTGGATGAGTGGCGCGATGACTGGCGCGAATTGACCACCCGGTTGGGCTGCGTGTCGATTCACCTCAATCACAAACTGCTGGATGCGGCGCGGGTGGCGAGCCTGAAACAGGCCGGCCTGCACATTCTGGTGTACACGGTCAATAAACCCCAGCGCGCCGCCGAACTGCTGCGCTGGGGCGTAGACTGCATCTGCACCGATGCCATTGATGTCATCGGGCCGAATTTCCAGCCTTAAGACGGATTTGCGGCGGACGACCTTTACGGATTAGTCTGCCGCAGCATCCCACCGTTGTTATTTGGCCGCACCTGCTGCGGCGCATTCAGATTGCCGCCCTGGGCCGCACGCTGCTGATTAGTCTGCAGCTGGTTTTGCAAATGCTGCTGCTGCGAGCGGGTCTGATTGTTCAGATCCTGCTTCAGCATGCTTTGCTGCTGCTGTTGCTGCACCTTCATCTCATTTTGCATGCGCTGCTGGCTGGGGACCACGTAACCCGGCTGGTTAGGGTTGTTATTAATATTGATCGGCTGGGCTAATACGCCAAGCGGCATCAGCACCGCCAGAAACAGAATCGCTTTCATGGTTTTCTCCTCCCGTGCGTGGGATCACTTAAGTGTACCTCGAATCTGCCATAACAATGATTTTTTAGGAGTTATCAACCAGGCTTAAGCGGGGAATGAAACCTACCTTTCAGGAGTAAGACAATGATAAAAACAACAATATGGCGTCAGGTGGTCATCGCTGCGTTGCTGGCGGGGGGCAGCTTTACCGTCGCCGCCAATCCGCCACCGCCGCCGCCGGTCTCTTATGGCGTCGAGGAAGATGTGTTCCACCCGGTAC
Organism: Klebsiella sp. P1927; assembly: GCF_018204675.1. NCBI lineage: Bacteria > Pseudomonadati > Pseudomonadota > Gammaproteobacteria > Enterobacterales > Enterobacteriaceae > Klebsiella > Klebsiella sp. P1927. The sequence continues at coordinate 5,484,347 of NZ_CP073377.1, forward strand.
GCGCCCGGCAGGGGATGGTGGCCTCGGTGGACGCGCTGGCGACCCGCGTCGGCGTGGATATCCTGCGCCAGGGCGGTAACGCTGTCGATGCGGCGGTAGCGGTAGGCTACGCGCTGGCGGTCACCCATCCGCAGGCCGGGAATATTGGCGGCGGCGGTTTTATGATGCTGCGGACTAAAGACGGCAAGACCACGGCGATCGATTTCCGCGAAATGGCGCCAGAGCAGGCCACCCGCGACATGTTCCTTGACGACCAGGGCAACCCGGACAGTAAAAAATCACTGACTTCGCATCTGGCCTCCGGCACGCCAGGCAGCGTCGCCGGTTTCTCCCTCGCGCTGGAAAAGTATGGCACCATGCCGTTGAACAAAGTGATCCGTCCGGCGATTAAGCTGGCGGAAGAGGGGTTTATCGTTAACGATGCGCTGGCGGACGATCTGAAGACCTACGGCAGCGAAGTGATCCCGCAGCATGAAAATAGTAAAGCGATCTTCTGGAAGAACGGCGAGCCGCTGAAAAAGGGCGATCGGCTGGTGCAGAAGAACCTCGGTAAGAGCCTGGAGCTGATTGCCGAGCACGGCCCGGACGCCTTCTATAAAGGGGCCATCGCCGACCAGATCGCTGACGAGATGAAAAAGCACGGCGGGCTAATCACCAAAGCCGATCTCGCCGGCTATAAGGCTGTGGAGCGTACGCCGGTTAGCGGCGAGTATCGCGGGTATGAGGTTTACTCTATGCCGCCGCCGTCCTCCGGCGGGATCCATATCGTGCAGATCCTCAATATCCTCGAAAACTTCGATATGCAGAAATATGGTTTTGGCAGCGCCGACGCCATGCAGGTGATGGCGGAGGCGGAGAAACATGCCTATGCCGACCGTTCCGAATATCTCGGCGATCCTGACTTCGTCAACGTGCCGTGGCAGGCGCTGACCAGCAAGGCTTACGCCAAAGCGATCGCCGCCGAGATTGATGTCAACAAGGCGAAGCCTTCCAGCCAGATCCGTCCGGGCAAGCTGGCGCCCTATGAAAGCAACCAGACCACCCACTTCTCGGTGGTCGATAAAGACGGCAATGCGGTGGCGGTGACCTATACACTGAATACGACCTTCGGTACCGGCATTGTGGCCGGTGATTCCGGCATTCTGCTCAATAACCAGATGGATGATTTCTCGGCGAAGCCCGGCGTGCCTAACGTCTATGGTCTGGTGGGCGGCGACGCCAATGCGGTGGAGCCGAAAAAACGCCCGCTGTCGTCAATGTCGCCGACCATTGTGGTGAAAGATGGCAAAACCTGGCTGGTGACCGGCAGCCCGGGCGGCAGTCGGATCATCACCACCGTACTGCAGATGGTGGTCAATACCATCGATTTCGGGATGAACGTCGCGGAAGCCACCAACGCGCCGCGTTTCCACCATCAATGGCTGCCGGATGAGCTGCGGGTGGAGAAAGGCTTTAGCCCGGATACCCTCAAGCTGCTGGAGGCGAAGGGGCAGAAAGTGGCGCTGAAAGAGGCGATGGGCAGTACCCAGAGCATCATGGTGGGGCCGGACGGCATGCTGTATGGCACCTCCGATCCGCGTTCGCCGGATGATTTAACGGCGGGGTATTGATGTGTTGCCCGGTGGCGCTGCTGCGCTTACCGGGCCTACAACGGTGCGAACGCAGGCCGGGTAAGGCGAAGCCGCCACCCGGCAACACGCTACTTCATTCTCGCCATATAATACGCATCCACATACTCACCGTTGCGCAGCGCGTAACGCCTGCCGGTGCCTTCGATCTCAAAGCCGTACTTCTTATACACCGCAATCGCCGGGGCATTATCGGCGAACACCGTCAGCTCAATACGCTCGACGCGCAGCCAGTTGTCGCACAGGTCGATCATCTCGCGCATCAGCGCGCTGCCGATGCCGCAACCCTGATGGCCGGCGGCAACCGCCATGCCAAAGGTTGCGACGTGGCTGCGCCGAGGGCGCGGCTCAACATGGAGAGACAGATGTCCGGCGACCTGCTCGTCCAGTGTCGCCACCAGATGAAAGGTATGGGGTCTGGGCTGTAGCTTCTCCTGCCAGGCTTCCATCGATGGATAGGGGATCTGTAGCGTGTCATGATAGACCTCCGGGTGCGCCATCAGCATATGTAAAGGTTCAGCATCGCGCGGTTCGGCATGGCGTATCACTATGTCACTCATTCCCTTATCCTCTTTTTGGTTACTGATTCCCCTTCACAATCTCTGACGGCGGCCGGGGAGTCAATGTTGTTTTTTGCAAAAAAAAGTAGACAAGTGCGAATGAGAATGATTATTATTGTCCTGCATTCAGGGAGACCCTTGCGGAAAGCCTGAAAGCACGACATTGCTCACATTGCTTCCAGTATTACTTTAGCCAGCCGGGTGCTGGCTTTTTTTTTGCTGCTATCTCAGGCGCTCTACGGCCTGACGGGCTCCGCGTCGGTTTTGGAGGGTGCGTCTGCTACCAGACCGAGAATATGACTTTTGTTCTCCGCGGCGGCCAGCATTTCAGCGCGACCGCTAAAAACGCCGCCTTTCTTGATCGCCAGCGCGCGATAGGCGAGAGTACCCTCCAGATGGCCGTGCTCCTCGATGGTGATGCTGTCGCCATGACACTGGCCCTGCACCTTGCCGTCAATTATTAGCTCCCGGCAGCTGACGTTGCCCTCCACCTGGCCTTCACGCATTACCTTAATCAAATGCTCTTTGGCCTCAATGTTGCCGGTGACCTGACCGTGGATATAGACATGGCCGCTGGCGACTATATTGCCGACGAAATGCACCCCGCTGGCGATGACCGTAGTCTCGTGTTTTTTGCTGGCGACCGCTTCGGGTTCTGGGTTAATTGCCGGAGGCGTGGCTGCTTCTGATATCTGAGGTTCCGTTTTATTTTTCTTAATAAACATCGCGTTAATCTTGTTCCGTTGGCTATGGAGGAGGAAAGCGATAAGCGCGCAGGCGGCCGCCAGGCGCGCCAGCGCGCTTGCATCGACAGACCAGGCGATCAGCGCGAGAAGCCAGAAAAAAAGGGCGCCGTTTATGGCGAGATACTGTTTGTCCATCAGCAGCGGCTGGCTACTCCGTTAGTCATCAGCAACCTCCTGGTTTGCTCTCCACTTATCCGCAGTTTTGCCATGGCGATCAAGGTTTTTTGCCGAAAACTGTTGATCTAATCACTTATTAATCAATAAGTTATTAATAATTACGTATGAGTGATACTCGAACTATTTTCCTAACGAATCTTCACTGCAAGCGAACAGAGAGGATGAAGTGAGGGACCGGCTTGCGCTATGGTTGAAGGTAGCTCATTAACTAAGGACAGCGTTATGACTCTGCACTGCGCATTTATTGGCTTTGGTAAAAGCACCACCCGCTATCACCTTCCTTACGTTTTGCACCGCAAAGACCGCTGGCAGGTAGCGCACATTTACCGCCGCCGGGCGAAGCCCGAGGAGCAGGCGCCGCAGTATTCCCATATTCATTTCACCAGCGACCTTGATGAAGTATTAAACGATCCACTGGTCAAGCTGGTGGTGGTCTGCACTCACGCCGACAGCCATTTTGAATATGCGAAAAAGGCGCTGGAGGCAGGAAAAAACGTGCTGGTGGAAAAGCCGTTCACCCCGACGCTGGAGGAAGCAAAAACTCTGTTTGCCCTGGCGAACAGCAAAGGTCTGACGGTGACGCCCTATCAGAACCGCCGTTTCGACTCCTGCTTCCTGACCACCAAAAAGGTGATTGAGAGCGGGAAACTCGGCGAACTGGTGGAGATCGAAAGTCATTTTGATAACTACCGCCCACTGGCGGAGACCAACCCCGGCGGTCCGCAAAACGGCGAGTTCTATGGCCTTGGCGTGCATACCCTGGATCAGATCATTTCGCTGTTCGGCCGCCCGGACCATGTCTCTTACGATCTGCGCTCGCTGCGCAATAAAGCCAACCCGGATGACACCTTTGAAGCCCAGCTGTTCTACGGCGATATGAAGGCCATCGTTAAGACCAGCCATCTGGTGCAGATCGATTACCCGAAATTTATCGTTCACGGGCACAAAGGTTCGTTTGTGAAGTACGGCATTGACCAGCAGGAGACCAGCCTGAAGGCCAATATCATGCCGGGCGAGCCGGGATTTGGCGCGGACGACAGCGTTGGCGAGCTGGTGTATGTCAACGAGGCAGGGGAGATGGTGCGCGAAGCGGTGCCGCTGGAGAGCGGCGATTATGGTCGGGTGTACGACGCGCTGTACGACACCCTCGTCAACGGCCAGCCGAATTACGTCAAGGAAACTGACGTTCTCACCAATATGGAGATCCTGCAGCGCGGCTTTGAGCAGCCTTCACCGGCCACCATTACCCTTACCCGATAAGTCAAATTGGCTCCTCTGCGCTTGTTCATATTTTTTGAACAGAGGAGTCAATTTTCACCCTCTATGATCGCCGGCGAAATGGGTCCACACTGACTCCATCGACAACATACGGGGGTGCAACATGATCTATTTACGCAAAGCGAACGAACGTGGCCACGCTAACCATGGCTGGCTGGATTCCTGGCATACTTTCTCTTTCGCCAACTATTATGACCCGAACTTTATGGGCTTCTCCGCCCTGCGGGTGATTAACGACGACGTCATCGACGCCGGTCAGGGCTTCGGTACCCACCCGCACAAAGACATGGAGATCCTGACCTATGTGCTGGAAGGGGCGGTGGAGCACCAGGACAGCATGGGCAACAAAGAGCAGGTGCCGGCGGGCGAGTTCCAGATCATGAGCGCGGGTACCGGGGTGCGCCACTCTGAGTACAACCCGAGCAAAACCGATCGTCTGCGTCTGTATCAGATCTGGATTATTCCGGAAGAAACCGGCATTACCCCGCGCTACGAGCAGCGCCGCTTCGACGCCGCCCAGGGCAAACAGCTGGTGCTGTCGCCGGATGCGCGAGATGGCTCGCTGAAGGTGTACCAGGATATGGAACTCTATCGCTGGGCGCTGCTGAAAGATGAGCAGTCGGTTCACCAGATTGCCGCGGAACGCCGCGTGTGGATCCAGGTGGTCAAAGGCGAAGTGACCATCAACGGTACTAAAGCCACCACCAGCGACGGTTTGGCCATCTGGGACGAGCAGGCGATTTCGGTTCATGCCGACAGCGATAGCGAGATCCTGCTGTTCGATCTGCCGCCGGTTTGATAGTTATCTGAGCCAGGTTAAATAAATTGCGCAGCCTTCCCTCATGTTAGGGAAGGTTGCGCTTTGTCCGTGATAAACTGAGAAAATGTTTCCCCGTTGATCACAGTCAGGACGATGAAAAAGAAAAGACCCGTACTTCAGGATGTAGCCGATCTTGTCGGCGTGACCAAAATGACGGTCAGTCGCTATTTACGCAACCCGGAGCAGGTCTCCGAAGCGCTGCGTGGCAAGATTGCCGTTGCCCTCGATGAACTGGGTTATATTCCCAATCGCGCCCCTGACATTCTTTCCAACGCCACCAGCCGCGCCATCGGCGTGCTGCTGCCGTCGTTAACCAATCAGGTCTTTTCGGAAGTACTGCGCGGTATCGAAAGCGTCACCGACGCCTTCGGCTATCAAACCATGCTGGCGCACTACGGCTATAAGCCGGAAATGGAAGAGAAACGCCTCGAATCGATGCTCTCCTGGAACATTGACGGCCTGATCCTCACCGAACGCACCCATACGCCGCGCACCCTGAAGATGATCGAAGTCGCCGGCATTCCGGTGGTGGAGCTGATGGACAGCCGGTCGCCGTGTCTCGATATTGCCGTCGGGTTTGATAACTTTGAAGCCGCCCGGCAGATGACCGCGGCGATCATCGCCCGTGGCCACCGCCATGTCGCCTATCTGGGGGCGCGTCTTGATGAACGTACTATCATCAAACAGAAGGGGTACGAGCAGGCGATGCTTGACGCCGGGATGACGCCCTACAGCGTGATGGTGGAGCAATCCTCGTCCTATTCTTCGGGGATTGAGCTGATGCGCCAGGCGCGCCGCGAATATCCACAGCTCGACGGCATTTTCTGCACCAACGATGACCTCGCGGTCGGCGCGGCGTTCGAGTGCCAGCGTCTGGGGCTGAAGATCCCCGATGATATGGCGATCGCCGGGTTCCACGGCCATGATATCGGCCAGGTGATGGAGCCGCGGCTGGCCAGCGTCCTGACCCCGCGCGAGCGAATGGGGCGCATCGGCGCCGAACGGCTGCTGGCGCGCATTCGTGGTGAAGCGATTACCCCTAAGATGTTAGATTTAGGTTTCACATTGTCACCGGGCGGATCAATTTAAACTGACAAGTTTGAAGTAGATCACACATATTCACATCTGGCACGAATGGATATTGCTTCTCCACAGGTCCGGCATGACAATGTTACCGATAACAGTTACCCGTAACAATTAACCGATACGCCGCCTTCGCGCTGGATGAGTCAGCCCCGGCGCGGCGTACCAGTCCAGTGGGAGGACGCTTTGAGCACGACTAACCATGATCACCACGTCTATGTCCTGATGGGCGTTTCCGGCAGCGGAAAATCCGCTGTCGCCAGCGAAGTGGCGCATCAACTGCATGCCGCGTTTCTTGACGGCGACTTTCTCCATCCGCGCAGCAATATCACCAAGATGGCCTCCGGCGAGCCGCTCAACGATGACGACCGCACGCCGTGGCTGCAGGCGCTAAATGACGCCGCGTTCGCCATGCAGCGTACCAACAAGGTGTCGCTGATCGTCTGCTCGGCGCTGAAGAAGAGCTATCGCGACATTCTGCGCAAGGGCAACCCGAACCTCTCCTTCATCTACCTGAAAGGCGATTTCGACGTGATCGAAAGCCGTCTGAAGGCGCGTAAAGGGCACTTCTTTAAAACCCAAATGTTGGTGACGCAGTTTGAAACGCTGCAGGAACCAGGCGCCGACGAGAGCGATGTGCTTATCGTCGATATCGACCAGCCGCTGGAAGGCGTGGTGGCCAGCACCATCGAGGTGATCAACAAAGGCAGTCACTAGTGAGTACTTTAACGCTTGTTTTAACAGCAGTCGGCTCGGTATTGCTGCTGCTGTTTTTAGTCATGAAGGCGCGAATGCACGCCTTCGTGGCTTTGATGGTGGTTTCTATTGGCGCCGGTCTCTTCTCCGGCATGCCGCTGGATAAAATCGCGGCGACGATGGAGAAAGGGATGGGCGGTACGCTGGGCTTCCTGGCGATCGTCGTCGCGCTCGGCGCGATGTTCGGTAAGATCCTGCATGAAACGGGGGCGGTCGATCAGATTGCCGTCAAGATGCTCAAATCCTTTGGCCACAATCGCGCGCACTATGCGATTGGTCTCGCCGGTCTCATCTGCGCGCTGCCGCTGTTCTTCGAAGTGGCGATCGTACTGCTGATTAGCGTCGCCTTCTCGATGGCGCGCCATACCGGTACTAACCTCGTGAAGCTGGTGATCCCGCTGTTTGCCGGCGTTGCCGCCGCCGCGGCGTTTCTGTTGCCTGGACCGGCGCCGATGCTGCTGGCGTCGCAAATGCACGCCGACTTTGGCTGGATGATCCTGATTGGCCTGTGCGCGGCCATTCCGGGGATGATTATCGCCGGTCCACTATGGGGCAACTTCATCAGCCGCTACGTCGAATTGCATATTCCTGACGACGTCACGGAACCGCATCTCGGCGAAGGCAAAATGCCCTCCTTCGGCTTCAGCCTGGCGCTGATCCTGCTGCCGCTGGTGCTGGTTGGCCTGAAAACCATCGCCGCGCGCTTTGTGCCGGTGGGTTCCACTGCCTACGAATGGTTCGAGTTTATCGGCCACCCGTTCACCGCGATCCTGGTGGCCTGCCTGGTGGCGATTTACGGTCTGGCGGTACGTCAGGGAATGGCGAAAGACCGGGTGATGGAGATTTGCGGCCACGCGCTGCAGCCGGCCGGGATTATTCTGCTGGTGATCGGGGCTGGCGGCGTCTTCAAGCAGGTGCTGGTTGACTCCGGCGTTGGCCCGGCGCTTGGTGAAGCGCTGACCGGAATGGGGCTGCCGATCGCTATTACCTGCTTCGTACTGGCGGCGGCGGTGCGTATCATTCAGGGCTCTGCCACCGTGGCGTGCCTGACGGCGGTCGGCCTGGTGATGCCGGTGATTGAGCAGCTGAACTACAGCGGCGCGCAGATGGCGGCATTGTCTATCTGTATCGCCGGCGGCTCGATTGTGGTAAGCCACGTGAACGACGCCGGCTTCTGGCTGTTCGGTAAATTTACCGGCGCCAGTGAAGCCCAGACGCTGAAGACCTGGACCATGATGGAAACCATCCTTGGCACCACCGGGGCGATTGTCGGTATGATCGCCTTCCAGCTGCTGAGCTAAGCCCGCTCATCTCCCGCTCGCGGGAAATAAAAAGCCAGGGTAACGCTGCTTACCCTGGCTTCTTTGCAATAAACCGCCCTTTTTCCCTCTTTTCCTTGCCAGCTATTGGCCCTTATTAGCGCTACGACGATGCTCGTATCCCTCGTCATCCCTTGCTGTGACTGGGTTTGTCGCTTTTTTTTGGCAAGCGGAAAAGCACCAGATTTCACGCTTAATCCATAATCAGGATCAATAAAATAGCGACGGAAAATATTCCATTCCCCGGGGGATTTCCCCGATAATCGTTGCGCTTTTGACGACGACCAGCGACGGTGGACAATGTGCAGGATAAGTTGCTTTTCTGATTGTTCAGCAATCATTGATTAATTTCACTTGCGACTTTAGCTGCATTTTGTAAGGTGAGGGATAATCCAGTTGGAAACTGGCCAGGCACAAACAGCACACACCTCGCAGGAATACGTTATGAAAAATGTTGGTTTTATCGGCTGGCGCGGAATGGTCGGCTCTGTTCTCATGCAACGCATGGTTGAAGAGCGCGATTTCGACGCCATTCGCCCGGTGTTCTTCTCTACCTCCCAGCTGGGACAGCCAGCACCGTCATTCGGCGGTAGCACCGGTGGCACGCTGCAGGATGCGTTCGATCTGGACGCGCTGAAGGCGCTGGACATTATTGTCACGTGCCAGGGCGGCGATTACACCAACGAGATTTACCCGAAGCTGCGCGCAAGCGGCTGGCAGGGTTACTGGATTGACGCGGCTTCTTCGCTGCGCATGAAGGACGATGCGATCATTATCCTCGACCCGGTTAACCAGGATGTGATCACCGCCGGCCTGAACAACGGCGTGAAAACCTTTGTCGGCGGCAACTGCACCGTCAGCCTGATGCTGATGTCCCTCGGCGGCCTGTTTGCTCAGGATCTGGTGGAGTGGGTCAGCGTGGCGACGTACCAGGCGGCTTCCGGCGGCGGCGCGCGTCATATGCGCGAGCTGCTGAGCCAGATGGGGCAGCTGCATAATCATGTGGCCGCGGAGCTGGCGGACCCGGCTTCCGCCATCCTGGATATTGAGCGCAAAGTGACGTCGCTGACCCGCAGCGGCGAGCTGCCGGTCGATAACTTTGGCGTACCGCTGGCGGGCAGCCTGATCCCGTGGATCGACAAACAGCTGGATAACGGTCAGAGCCGCGAAGAGTGGAAAGGCCAGGCGGAGACCAACAAGATCCTCGCCACCTCGTCCGTTATCCCGGTAGACGGCCTCTGCGTTCGCGTTGGCGCGCTGCGCTGCCACAGCCAGGCGTTTACTATCAAGCTGAAGAAAGATGTTTCTATCCCGACCGTTGAGGAGCTGCTGGCCGCGCACAACCCGTGGGCCAAAGTGGTACCGAACGATCGTGAGATTACCATGCGCGAGCTGACCCCAGCCGCGGTGACGGGCACCCTGACCACCCCGGTAGGACGCCTGCGTAAACTGAATATGGGGCCGGAGTATCTATCGGCCTTTACCGTTGGCGACCAGCTGCTGTGGGGCGCCGCGGAGCCGCTGCGCCGGATGCTTCGCCAGCTGGCGTAAGCCCAGGATGAACAGAAAGGGGGTCTTCAGGCCCCCTTTTTTTTTGCGTAATACAAGGAGTAAACGCGGATGTTAGATTTTTCCCCACGGAGGTAACTCAGCCTTGGCTATGCTTTAAGTAAGGAATTCCTTACCTGAAGGTGGGACGGAGCAGGAGGATGCTGAGAGCACTGCGCCGTTCAGGTCAAAAAAAGTCGCCAGTTACAGGAATGAGCGACACTTACAACAGGATGAAAGCATGTCTAATCATATTGATAGAGACGTGATTAATGCGCTAATCGCCGGTCATTTCGCGGATCCCTTTTCCGTGCTCGGCATGCACCGTACTGACGCCGGGCTGGAAGTGCGCGCATTATTACCCGATGCCACCGACGTGTGGGTTATTGAACCGAAAACCGGACGCAAAGTCGGCAAGCTCGAATGTCTCGACTCGCGTGGTTTCTTCAGCGGCGTCCTGCCGCGGCGTAAAAACGCTTTTCGCTATCAGCTGGCCGTCACCTGGCACGGGCAGCAGAATCTGATCGATGACCCTTATCGCTTTGGTCCGCTGTTGCAGGACCTTGACGTCTGGCTGCTGTCGGAAGGGACCCACCTGCGCCCTTACGAAACGCTGGGCGCGCACGCTGCCACCATGGACGGCGTCACCGGTACCCGTTTCTCGGTGTGGGCACCGAACGCCCGCCGCGTATCGGTGGTGGGGCAGTTTAACTACTGGGATGGCCGTCGCCACCCGATGCGGTTTCGCAAAGAGTCCGGGATCTGGGAGCTGTTCGTTCCCGGCGCGCACAATGGCCAGCTGTATAAATTCGAACTGATTGACGCCCACGGCAATCTGCGGGTCAAAGCCGACCCTTACGCCTTTGAGTCGCAAATGCGTCCGGAAAGCGCCTCGCTTATCTGCGATCTGCCGCCCAAAGTGGAACAGCCAGCGGACCGTAGAGCGGCGAACCAGTTTGATGCCCCGATCTCTATCTATGAAGTGCATCTCGGCTCCTGGCGCCGTCATACCGATAATAATTTCTGGCTGAGCTACCGCGAGCTGGCCGACCAGCTGGTGCCCTATGCGAAATGGATGGGCTTCACCCATCTCGAACTATTGCCGGTTAACGAGCACCCGTTCGACGGCAGCTGGGGCTATCAACCCACCGGGCTCTATGCGCCGACCCGCCGCTTCGGCACCCGCGACGATTTCCGTTACTTTATCAATGCCGCGCACGCCGCCGGGCTGAACGTCATTCTTGACTGGGTGCCCGGCCACTTCCCGGCGGATGATTTTGCCCTTGCCTCGTTTGACGGCACTTCGCTGTATGAGCACAGCGATCCGCGCGAGGGGTATCACCAGGACTGGAATACCCTGATCTACAACTACGGACGTCGGGAAGTCAGCAACTACCTGGTGGGTAACGCGCTGTACTGGATCGAACGCTTCGGCATCGATGCGCTGCGGGTCGACGCGGTGGCCTCGATGATCTATCGCGATTATAGCCGCAAGGCGGGAGAGTGGATCCCCAACGAATACGGCGGTCGGGAGAATCTGGAAGCCATTGAGTTTCTGCGCAACACCAACCGCATCCTTGGCGAACAGACTCCGGGCGCGGTCACCATGGCGGAAGAGTCCACCGATTTTACCGGGGTGACCCGTCCGCCAGCCGGCGGCGGCCTCGGTTTCTGGTTCAAATGGAACCTCGGCTGGATGCACGACACCCTGGATTACATGAAGCTCGATCCGGTGCATCGCCGCTACCATCACGACAAAATGACCTTCGGCATGCTCTACAACTACACCGAGAATTTTGTGCTGCCGCTCTCCCACGATGAAGTGGTGCACGGCAAAAAATCGATTCTCGACCGCATGCCGGGCGATGCCTGGCAGAAGTTCGCCAACCTGCGCGCCTACTACGGCTGGCTGTTCGCCTTCCCGGGGAAAAAGCTGCTGTTTATGGGCAATGAGTTCGCTCAGGGCCGCGAGTGGAACCATGACGTTAGCCTCGACTGGCATCTGCTGGAGGGCGGCGACAACTGGCACCACGGCGTCCAGCGGCTGGTGCGCGACCTGAACCATACCTACCGGCATCATAAAGCGCTGCACGAGCTGGATTTTGACCCCTACGGCTTCGAATGGCTGGTGGTCGACGACCATGAGCGCTCGGTGTTTGTCTTTGTACGCCGTGACCGGGCGGGCAACGAGATTATCGTCGCCAGCAACTTCACGCCGGTGCCGCGCCACGACTACCGCTTCGGCATTAACCAGCCGGGCCGCTGGCGCGAGGCGCTAAATACCGACTCCATGCACTATCACGGCAGCAATCAGGGCAATGGCGGCGTGGTGGAAAGCGACGCTATCGCCAGCCATGGCCGCGAACATTCGCTGTCGCTGACCCTGCCCCCGCTGGCGACGATCTGGCTGGTCCGGGAGGCGCAATGACCTCACTCGCGGCAGGCAAACCTGCGCCATTGGGCGCCAGCTATGACGGCAAGGGGGTGAATTTCGCCCTCTTCTCCGCCCATGCGGAGCGGGTGGAGCTGTGCGTATTCGACGAGCAGGGCAACGAGCAACGCTTCGATCTCCCGGCGCGCAGCGGCGACATCTGGCACGGCTGGCTGGCCGCCGCCGGGCCGGGCCTGCGCTACGGCTATCGGGTACATGGTCCCTGGGACCCGGCGCAGGGGCACCGCTTTAACCCGGCCAAGCTGTTGATCGATCCCAGCGCCCACCGGGTCGAGGGCGATCTGCCTGACGATGAGCGCCTGCACGGCGGCATGTGGCAGCCCGATCGCCGCGACAGCGCCGCGGTCGCGCCAAAATCGCAGGTGGTGGATCTGCGCT